>NZ_CP151650.1:0-5782500 GCF_038397775.1 Pseudomonas sp. RC10 | reverse complement strand
CAGCTTCTTCGCAAGTTCCCACACGAATTGCTTGATTCATTGAAGAAGACGATAGAAGCAGCTCCAAGCTTTGAGCTACAAGCTTCAAGCTTGATCGCGGTTTGCATCAAGATTTAGGTCTGTAGCTCAGTTGGTTAGAGCGCACCCCTGATAAGGGTGAGGTCGGCAGTTCAAATCTGCCCAGACCTACCAGTTTCCCGGGGCCATAGCTCAGCTGGGAGAGCGCCTGCCTTGCACGCAGGAGGTCAGCGGTTCGATCCCGCTTGGCTCCACCATACTGCTTCTGAAATCGCAAAGCTTAGAAATGAACGTTTGGTTCGAACGTTGATTTCTAGTCTTTGATTAGATCGTTCTTTAAAAATTCGGGTATGTGATAGAAAGATAGACTGGGCACCTCTTTCACTGGTGCGTGTCCAGGCTAAGGTAAAGTTTGTGAAATGCAAACTTTCGGCGAATGTCGTCTTCACAGTATAACCAGATTGCTTGGGGTTATATGGTCAAGTGAAGAAGCGCATACGGTGGATGCCTTGGCAGTCAGAGGCGATGAAAGACGTGGTAGCCTGCGAAAAGCTTCGGGGAGTCGGCAAACAGACTGTGATCCGGAGATGTCTGAATGGGGGAACCCAACCATCACAAGATGGTTACCTTGCACTGAATACATAGGTGCATGGAGCGAACCAGGGGAACTGAAACATCTAAGTACCCTGAGGAAAAGAAATCAACCGAGATTCCCTTAGTAGTGGCGAGCGAACGGGGACCAGCCCTTAAGTTGATTTGAGATTAGCGGAACGCTCTGGAAAGTGCGGCCATAGTGGGTGATAGCCCTGTACGCGAAAATCTCTTGTCAATGAAATCGAGTAGGACGGGGCACGAGAAACCTTGTCTGAACATGGGGGGACCATCCTCCAAGGCTAAATACTACTGACTGACCGATAGTGAACCAGTACCGTGAGGGAAAGGCGAAAAGAACCGCGGAGAGCGGAGTGAAATAGATCCTGAAACCGTATGCGTACAAGCAGTGGGAGCCCACTTTGTTGGGTGACTGCGTACCTTTTGTATAATGGGTCAGCGACTTATTTTCAGTGGCGAGCTTAACCGAATAGGGGAGGCGTAGCGAAAGCGAGTCTTAATAGGGCGTCTAGTCGCTGGGAATAGACCCGAAACCGGGCGATCTATCCATGGGCAGGTTGAAGGTTAGGTAACACTGACTGGAGGACCGAACCGACTACCGTTGAAAAGTTAGCGGATGACCTGTGGATCGGAGTGAAAGGCTAATCAAGCTCGGAGATAGCTGGTTCTCCTCGAAAGCTATTTAGGTAGCGCCTCATGTATCACTGTAGGGGGTAGAGCACTGTTTCGGCTAGGGGGTCATCCCGACTTACCAAACCGATGCAAACTCCGAATACCTACAAGTGCCGAGCATGGGAGACACACGGCGGGTGCTAACGTCCGTCGTGAAAAGGGAAACAACCCAGACCGTCAGCTAAGGTCCCAAAGTCATGGTTAAGTGGGAAACGATGTGGGAAGGCTTAGACAGCTAGGAGGTTGGCTTAGAAGCAGCCACCCTTTAAAGAAAGCGTAATAGCTCACTAGTCGAGTCGGCCTGCGCGGAAGATGTAACGGGGCTCAAACCATGCACCGAAGCTACGGGTATCACCTTTGGTGATGCGGTAGAGGAGCGTTCTGTAAGCCTGTGAAGGTGAGTTGAGAAGCTTGCTGGAGGTATCAGAAGTGCGAATGCTGACATGAGTAACGACAATGGGTGTGAAAAACACCCACGCCGAAAGACCAAGGTTTCCTGCGCAACGTTAATCGACGCAGGGTTAGTCGGTCCCTAAGGCGAGGCTGAAAAGCGTAGTCGATGGAAAACAGGTTAATATTCCTGTACTTCTGGTTATTGCGATGGAGGGACGGAGAAGGCTAGGCCAGCCTGGCGTTGGTTGTCCAGGTTTAAGGTGGTAGGCTGGAATCTTAGGTAAATCCGGGATTTCAAGGCCGAGAGCTGATGACGAGTGTTCTTTAGAACACGAAGTGGTTGATGCCATGCTTCCAAGAAAAGCTTCTAAGCTTCAGGTAACCAGGAACCGTACCCCAAACCGACACAGGTGGTTGGGTAGAGAATACCAAGGCGCTTGAGAGAACTCGGGTGAAGGAACTAGGCAAAATGGCACCGTAACTTCGGGAGAAGGTGCGCCGGTGAGGGTGAAGGACTTGCTCCGTAAGCCCATGCCGGTCGAAGATACCAGGCCGCTGCGACTGTTTATTAAAAACACAGCACTCTGCAAACACGAAAGTGGACGTATAGGGTGTGACGCCTGCCCGGTGCCGGAAGGTTAATTGATGGGGTTAGCTAACGCGAAGCTCTTGATCGAAGCCCCGGTAAACGGCGGCCGTAACTATAACGGTCCTAAGGTAGCGAAATTCCTTGTCGGGTAAGTTCCGACCTGCACGAATGGCGTAACGATGGCGGCGCTGTCTCCACCCGAGACTCAGTGAAATTGAAATCGCTGTGAAGATGCAGTGTATCCGCGGCTAGACGGAAAGACCCCGTGAACCTTTACTATAGCTTTGCACTGGACTTTGAATTTGCTTGTGTAGGATAGGTGGGAGGCTTTGAAGCGTGAACGCCAGTTTGCGTGGAGCCATCCTTGAAATACCACCCTGGCAACTTTGAGGTTCTAACTCAGGTCCGTTATCCGGATCGAGGACAGTGTATGGTGGGTAGTTTGACTGGGGCGGTCTCCTCCTAAAGAGTAACGGAGGAGTACGAAGGTGCGCTCAGACCGGTCGGAAATCGGTCGTAGAGTATAAAGGCAAAAGCGCGCTTGACTGCGAGACAGACACGTCGAGCAGGTACGAAAGTAGGTCTTAGTGATCCGGTGGTTCTGTATGGAAGGGCCATCGCTCAACGGATAAAAGGTACTCCGGGGATAACAGGCTGATACCGCCCAAGAGTTCATATCGACGGCGGTGTTTGGCACCTCGATGTCGGCTCATCACATCCTGGGGCTGAAGCCGGTCCCAAGGGTATGGCTGTTCGCCATTTAAAGTGGTACGCGAGCTGGGTTTAGAACGTCGTGAGACAGTTCGGTCCCTATCTGCCGTGGACGTTTGAGATTTGAGAGGGGCTGCTCCTAGTACGAGAGGACCGGAGTGGACGAACCTCTGGTGTTCCGGTTGTCACGCCAGTGGCATTGCCGGGTAGCTATGTTCGGGAAAGATAACCGCTGAAAGCATCTAAGCGGGAAACTTGCCTCAAGATGAGATCTCACTGGAACCTTGAGTTCCCTGAAGGGCCGTCGAAGACTACGACGTTGATAGGTTGGGTGTGTAAGCGCTGTGAGGCGTTGAGCTAACCAATACTAATTGCCCGTGAGGCTTGACCATATAACACCCAAGCAATCTGCGACCCGAGAGGGCATCAGATTGCGGTGACTGTGAAGACGACAGCAACCGAAAGTTTGCAGCACAGACGAACGACCTGATCACATACCCGATTTGCTGAGGCGAGGCCGCTGGCCACGACTTGGTACCCGAATTTCTTGACGACCATAGAACATTGGAACCACCTGATCCCATCCCGAACTCAGAAGTGAAACGATGTATCGCCGATGGTAGTGTGGGGTTTCCCCATGTGAGAGTAGGTCATCGTCAAGATTAAATTCCAGAACCCCATTTGCGAAAGCAGATGGGGTTTTGTTTTTGCGTGCGGAAAAAGATTGCATTCCACCTCTGGATGCGATCTTGGCTACAGCAGTGCCGGCAAGTCGAACGGCTACAGGTCAAGTGTCCCCTCTGTTAGTCTTCTCCCTCTCCAAACGCCAAGGAAGCAGCCATGCCGGTGACATCCAACCTTAACCCTGGGTTCATGGTGGTTCATGGCAATCGCCTGGATGAACTGCGTAGCCTTGTGGTGTCGTGGATGCGGCGTTACCCGCTGACCCCGCTGGAAAACGAAGTCGCGCTGGTACAAAGCAACGGTATCGCCCAGTGGCTGAAGCTTGCCTTGGCAGAGGATGCACAGGACGACGATCAAGGCGGGTGTGGGATTGCTGCCGCCATCGACGTTCAGCTCCCCGGCAGTTTCATGTGGCAGCTTTACCGCGCAGTGCTGGGGAAGGATGAAATCCCTGAAACCTCGCTGCTCGATAAAGCCCCACTCACGTGGCGTTTGATGCGGTTGTTACCCGCATTGATCGACCAACCGCATTTCGAGCCGCTGCAGCGCTTTCTCACCGCCGACACCGATCTGCGCAAGCGCTATCAATTGTCCGAGCGCCTGGCGGACCTGTTCGACCAATACCAGGTATACCGCGCCGACTGGCTGGAAGACTGGGCTGCAGGGCGGCATCAGTTGAAAAACGTCAGGGGAGAGGCCAAACCGCTCAAACCCGAAAACTGTTGGCAGGCCGAGTTATGGCGAGCGCTGCTTCATGATGTCGGTGCCGAGGGGATGGCTCAGAGCCGTGCCGGGGTGCATCAGCGCTATATGGAGCGGATCAATACCCTGACCGAGGCCCCCGCAGGCTTGCCCGCCCGGGTCATTGTGTTTGGTATCTCCTCGCTGCCTGCCCAAGCGCTTGAAGCCCTCGCCGGTCTGTCACGTTTCAGCCAAGTGCTGCTCTGCGTGCACAACCCCTGCCGTCACCACTGGGCGGATATCGTTGCTGACAAAGACTTGCTACGGCACGAGTACAAACGTCAATCGCGCAAGGCTGGGATGCCGGTGGTACTCAACCCGGACGCCTTGCACCAGCACGCCCATCCACTGCTCGCCGCATGGGGCAAGCAGGGCCGCGACTACATCAATCTGCTCGACAGCCACGACGACCCTAACAGCTACCGCTCGATCTTCCGCGACGGGCGTATCGATCTGTTCAGCGACGGCGACCCCCAAACCATTCTCAGCCAGTTACAGGACGACATTCTCGAACTGCGACCGTTGAGTGAAACCCGCGAGTGTTGGCCCGCCGTCGACATCAAGAAAGACCGCTCGATCCGCTTCCACGTGGCCCACAGCGCCCAGCGCGAAGTGGAAGTGCTGCACGACCAGTTGCTCGCGCGGTTCAGCGCCAATGCTGATCTGCGCCCTCGCGATGTGATCGTGATGGTCCCGGACATCGACAGCTACGCCCCGCACATTCGTGCCGTGTTTGGGCAACTGGACCGTGACGATCGCCGCTTCATTCCTTTCACACTGGCGGACCAGGGCCAGCGCGGTCGTGACCCTTTACTGATTGCCGTCGAACACCTGTTGAAGATCCCCGACAGTCGGTTTCCGGTCAGCGAGATCCTCGACCTGCTGGACGTTCCCGCCCTGCGCGCACGTTTCGGCATCGACGAACGCGACCTGCCAACCCTGCATCGCTGGATCGAAGGCGCAGGCGTGCGCTGGGGGCTGAATGCCAAGCAACGTGAGGGTTTGGGCCTTCCTGAAGCCCTTGAACAGAACAGCTGGCATTTCGGTCTGCGACGCATGCTGTTGGGGTACGCCGTGGGTGCAGGCATTGCCTACCATGACATCGAACCCTATGACGAAATCGGCGGCCTGGACGCCGCGCTCATCGGCCCGTTGGTCGCCTTGATCGACGCCCTTCAAGTCGCCCACGCCGAACTGTCGCAGCCTGCCACCCCGCCGGTCTGGGGCACGCGTATACAAGCGCTGATGCAGCTGTTTTTCACGGCGGACAGCGAGCACGACGACTATCTACTCGGCCAACTCGAAACCCTGCGCGAAAGCTGGCTGGAGACCTGCGAAACGGTCGGCCTGCTGGAAGAACTGCCGCTAACGGTTGTGCGCGAGGCGTGGCTCGCCGGGCTGGATCAAGGAAAACTCTCGCAGCGCTTCCTCGCAGGCTCCGTCAACTTCTGCACCTTGATGCCGATGCGTGCGATCCCGTTCAAAGTGGTCTGCCTGTTGGGCATGAATGACGGCGATTACCCCCGCGCACAACCGCCGCTGGACTTTGACTTGATGGGCAGCGATTATCGCCCCGGCGACCGTTCCCGTCGCGAGGACGACCGCTATCTGCTACTCGAAGCGCTTCTGTCCGCCCGAGATCAGCTCTACATCAGTTGGGTCGGACGCAGCATTCGTGACAACTCTGAACGTCCGGCGTCAGTGCTCATTGGCCAACTACGTGATCATTTGGCCAGCGGTTGGCGGTTGGCAGACGCTGTCGAACCCGAGGACGCGAAGAGGCGCGACCCAGGTCAGCAATTGCTGCACAAGCTGACCCTTGAACACCCTCTGCAACCGTTCAGCGCCAAATACTTCCAGGAGAATCTGGAGTACTTCAGCTTTGCCCGTGAATGGCAGGTCTTGCATGAAGCGGCGGTCCAGTCGGGCGAAATCAAAGCACTGGAAAAGTACGAGCAAGAAGAGCCGCTCAGCCTGATGCAGCTGCAAGATTTCTTGCGTAACCCGGTCAAACACTTCTTCAGTCAACGTCTGAAAATTTTCTTCGAAGTGGCAGAAGCGCCTTTGGCCGACGAAGAGCCTTTTGTGCTCGATGCTCTTGAGCGCTATGGATTGAGCGATAGCCTGCTGCAAGCGGCGCTCCTGGACCTTGAAAGCGCTGACCAATCCCTCAAAGCCCAAGCCGTTCGCTTGCAGGCCAGTGGGCTGTTGCCGATGGCTGGATTCGGCACGCTCCTACAGGACGAGTTGATCGAGCCGCTGCCCGACCTGGTGCAGCGCTACCACGACCTGTTGTTCAAATGGCCGGAGCGCCTGCACAGCGCGTTGCCCGTGAGCCACGAACATCAACACGTCGCCCTCGACGGTTGGCTCGATGGCCTCTATCAAAATATGCAAGGTGAGCTGCTTGCTCTGACTGCCGTTCCAAACAAGCTCATCGGCAAAGGTGGTCGCAAGTGGCATCGCCTGACCAAGCCGTGGGTCAATCATCTGGTGGCGTGCGCCTGCGATTTGCCGCTGACCACCGCACTGGTGGCTAGCGATGAAACCCTGCTTTTGCCCCCGTTGGATAAGGCAAAAGCCACAAGCACCCTCAACGATCTGCTGCTCGCCTGGCAACACGGCATGCAGCGCCCGTTACCCGTCGCCGTGAAGACTGCGTTTGCCTGGCTCGGTGAAGCGGACGACGTCAAAGCCGAAGCCGCCGCCCGCAAAACCTACGACGGCGACGGCCAGAACATCGCAGGCGAGCATGCCGAAAGCACGGCGCTGGCTCGGCAATTCCCCACGTTCGATACGCTGCTCGACAGCGAAGAGTTCGTCGGCTGGTGTGAGTCGCTGTACAAACCGATTTACGAAGCGCCTTGGCAATCCCTGTCCAGCGTGGAGGCCGGAGCATGATGGACCTTCAAAAACCGTTGGCCCTGCGCTTCCCGCTCAAGGGCAGCCAACTGATCGAGGCCAGCGCGGGCACTGGCAAGACGTTCACCATTTCCGCGCTGTACCTGCGTTTGGTGCTTGGCCACGGCGACGAGGTTTCAGGCTTCGGTCGCGAGTTGCTGCCGCCGCAGATTCTGGTGGTGACCTTCACCGACGCCGCGACCAAAGAGCTGCGCGACCGCATCCGTACACGTTTGGCCGAAGCGGCGCGCTTCTTCCGTCAAGAGATCGAAGCCCCTGACGCCTTGATCGACGACCTGCGCAACGACTTCGCGCCGGATCAGTGGGCGGGCTGTGCGAGTCGTCTCGACATCGCGGCGCAATGGATGGACGAAGCGGCCGTTTCGACCATTCACAGTTGGTGTCAGCGCATGTTGCGCGAGCACGCCTTCGACAGCGGCAGCCTGTTCACTCAAAGCCTGGAAACCGACCACAGCGATTTGCTGGGCGAAGTGCTGCGCGATTACTGGCGCAAGTTCTGCTATCCGATGACCGGCGACGCGCTCAACTGGGTGCGTGAACACTGGGGTGGCCCGGCGGCGTTGTTGCCACGTGTTCGTGCGATGTTCGGCAGCGATCGCGCGCCGGTCACGCAAACCCCGACCCAACTGATCGAAGCCTCGATTCACGAGCGCCGCGAAGCCTTGAAGACCCTCAAGTCGCCGTGGGCCAATTGGGCCGCCGAGTTGCATGCGATCTGCATCGACGGCGTGAACTGCAAGGTTGTCGACGGTCGCAAGATGCAGGAGCGCTACTTCAGACCCTGGTTCGACAAGCTGATCGCCTGGGCCAACGATGACGAACAGGAGCAGCTCGATCTGGGCACCGGTTTCACCCGCCTGACCCCCGATGGCATCGCGGAGGCCTGGAAAAGCAACCCGCCGTCGCACCCGGCCTTCGAGGCGATGGTCGAGCTGAAAGTCGCCCTCGACACGCTGCCAACGCCCGACGCGGCCGTACTCGAACACGCCGCGCAATGGGTCGGTGCGCGCTTCGAAGAAGAGAAACGTCGTCGTGCCGAAATGGGTTTTGACGACATGCTGTTGCGTCTGGACGCAGCGTTGCGAGGGAGTGGCGGTGAGCGCCTGGCGACCCTGATTCGCGAGCAGTTTCCAGTTGCGTTGATCGATGAATTCCAGGACACGGACCCGGTCCAGTACCGGATTTTCGACAGTATTTATCGGCTCGAAGCCCATGACGAAAGCACCGGCCTGTTCCTGATCGGCGACCCCAAGCAGGCGATCTACGCCTTCCGCGGCGCCGACATCTACACCTATCTGCGCGCCCGTACCGCGACCACTGGACGCCTGCACACATTGGGCACCAACTTCCGCTCCAGCCACGGGATGGTCGAGGCCGTGAACCACGTGTTCGTGCGTGCAGAGAACAATCCCATCGGGCGCGGCGCGTTTCTGTTTCGCAGCGCCGATCACAATCCTGTGCCGTTCCAGCCTGTTAATTCACAGGGCCGCAAGGAAGTGTTTCAGCTCGACGGCCAGGCCATTCCAGCGCTGAATGTCTGGCAACTGGAAAGTGATCAGCCGGTGTCCGGCACGCTGTATCGGCAGCAGTTGGCGGCCAGTTGCGCGAGTGAAATCGTGCGCGTGCTCAATGCCGGCCAACAAGGCCGTGCGGGCTTCGCCAAACCGGGGGAGACGCTGAAAGGCGTGATGCCGTCGGACATCGCGATTCTGGTACGCGACGGCAAGGAAGCCCAAGCCGTGCGCGGCGAGTTGTCGCTCCGTGGCGTGCGCAGTGTGTATCTGTCGGACAAGGATTCGGTGTTCGCCGCGCAAGAGGCTCACGACCTGTTGGCCTGGCTCAAGGCGTGTGCAGAACCCGATGCAGAACGTACGCTTCGCGCGGCCTTGGCCTGCATCACGCTCGACCTGCCATTAACTGAACTGGAACGTCTGAATCAGGACGAATTGGCGTGGGAAAACCGCGTCATGCAGTTTCGCGATTACCGTCGCATCTGGCGCACCCAAGGCGTGCTGCCGATGCTCGGTCGCTTGCTGCACGACTTCAAACTGCCGCAGACGTTGATCCAGCGCAGCGATGGCGAGCGGGTGTTGACCAACCTGTTGCACCTCTCTGAATTGATGCAGCAGGCCGCTGCTGAACTCGATGGCGAGCAGGCGTTGATTCGTCATTTGAGCGAGCACCTGGCGCTGTCCGGTCAGGCCGGTGAAGAGCAGATTTTGCGGCTAGAAAGCGACGAGCAACTGGTCAAGGTCGTGACGATTCACAAGTCCAAAGGGCTGGAATACCCGTTGGTCTTTCTGCCGTTCATTTGCTCGACCAAACCGGTCGATGGCAGCCGTTTGCCGTTGCATTTCCATGACGCCGATGGGCATGCGCAGATCAGCCTCAAACCGACGGCAGCGCTCATCGAGCAAGCGGATGACGAGCGTCTGGCCGAGGACTTGCGCCTGCTGTACGTCGCCCTGACCCGTGCGCAACACGCTTGCTGGCTGGGCGTCGCCGACCTCAAGCGCGGCAACACCAAAGGCTCGATCCTGCACCGCTCGGCGCTGGGTTACCTGCTCGGTGGCGGCAACGTATTGGCGGAATCGACGCAGCTCGTTCAATGGCTTCACGCGCTGGCCAGCGATCAGCCGACCATGCACGTCGAAGCCGTACCTGCGCCGACCGAAGACACCTTCAGCGCCCCGCGCAGCGAGGTCGCGTTGAGCAAGCCGCGCATACCCCGCCGCAGTGCGCGGGAGAACTGGTGGATCGCGTCCTACAGCGCCTTGCGCATCGGCGACACGATCACCGACAGCGGCGACCAATCCCCGGACAGTCCGCAGGCGCAGAAGCTGTTCGACGACGAACGCCTCGACCCGGATGCGCCCCGCGAGACCCTGGTGAGCGGCGGCGACATTCATCGGTTTCCCCGTGGTCCGAACCCTGGCACCTTCCTTCACGGCTTGCTGGAGTGGGCGGGGGAAAAGGGCTTTGCGGTTGCCGCCAGCGATCCCGTGGCACTGGAAAAAGTCGTCGCCCAGCGCTGCAATCGTCGCGACTGGAAGGGCTGGATCAACACCCTGACCGACTGGCTCACCCACCTTTTGAGCATGCCGCTGCGCCTAGGCGCTGACGTGCAGCCGGTCGCCTTGAGCGCGCTGGATCAGCCCAATCAGTACCGCGTCGAGATGGAATTCTGGTTCGCTTGTTCGAAAGTCGACGTGGCGCAAATGGACGCATTGGTGCGTCGCTACACCCACAACGGCGCGCCCCGTGCGGCGGCGGAAACCGTGTCGCTCAATGGGATGTTCAAGGGCTTCATCGACCTGACGTTCGAGCATCAGGGCCGCTATTACGTGGCGGATTACAAATCCAATTGGCTCGGCGTCGACGACGATGCCTACACAGAAATGGCGATGGAAAACGCGATTCTGGACAACCGCTACGACCTGCAATACGTGCTTTATCTGCTGGCCTTGCATCGCCAGCTCAAGGCGCGGCTGGCCGATTATGACTACGACCGCCACATGGGCGGCGCGGTGTACCTGTTCGTGCGCGGCAGTCGTGCGGCCAGCCAGGGCGCATGGTTCACACGGCCGCCACGTGAATTGATCGAAAGCCTCGATTTGCTGTTTCAGGGGCGAGCTTTGGTTGAGGAAGCAACGCTGTCAGGAGACCTCGCATGAACCGCACCTTCGCGCATTTGCTGCCCACGCCGCTGGACGCCGAGAGCCTGGCCGCGCTAAAGCCCCTGAGCCGCGTAGACGATTTGTTATTGCTGCTGGAGCGCTGGGTCGAGCGCGGCTGGTTGCGAGCGCTGGACAAGGCCTTCGTGGGTTTTTTGGCAGACCTCGATCCAGCGGCCGATTCGCTGGTGCTGCTTGCGGCAGCGTTGACCAGCCATCAGCTCGGTCACGGTCATGTCTGTCTCGATCTCTACGAAACCCTCAAAGAGCCTGATTTTGCGCTGTCGCTGCCGCCCGAAGGCGACGTGCTGCAAACGCCGATGTTGCTGCCCTCCACACTGCTGAAGGCGTTGGACGGCGCGACCTGGTGTCAGGCGTTGGCGGACAGCCCTCTTGTCGCGAAGGCGGGCGACAGCAGCACGACGGCAGGACAGAAGCCATTGGTGTTGTCGGACCGTCGCCTGTACCTGCGGCGGTATTGGACGTATGAGCGCAGGATCGACGCCGCGCTGCATCGTCGTCTCGGCCAAACCGAACCCGCGGCGAGCGACCTGGCCCAGCGTCTGGACGCTCTGTTCGGGAACGCAAGCACTGCACCGGATGCGCTGATCGACTGGCAGAAACTCGCCTGTGCCATTGCCACGCGCGGTGCGTTCAGCATCATCACGGGTGGTCCCGGTACGGGCAAAACCACCACGGTCGTGCGTCTTCTGGCGCTGCTGCAATCCCCTGCGGTGGAGCGCGGCAAACCGCTGCGTATTCGACTCGCAGCGCCCACGGGCAAGGCAGCGGCGCGCCTGACCGAGTCCATCAGTCATCAGGTGCAAAGCCTCGATGTATCCGAAGACGTGCGGCAGAAAATCCCCAGCGACGTGACCACGGTGCACCGCTTGCTCGGCAGTCGGCCCGGCACGCGGCACTTCCGCCACCACGCGGGCAACCCGTTGCCACTGGACGTGCTGGTGGTGGACGAGGCGTCGATGATTGATCTGGAAATGATGGCCAATCTGCTCGACGCTTTGCCGCCCCACGCGCGCATGGTGTTGTTGGGTGACAAGGATCAGCTGGCGTCGGTGGAAGCGGGGGCAGTGTTGGGCGATCTGTGTCGCGATGCCGAAGCGGGGATGTACAGCGCCGACACGCAAGCGTGGCTTGAGTCGGTCAGCGGCGAGGACTTGAGCAAAAGCGGGCTGCAACAGGGCGACCCGCAGCAACATGCTCTGGCGCAGCAGGTGGTGATGTTGCGTCACTCGCGGCGTTTCGTGGCGGGCAGCGGCATTGGGCAACTGGCGAAACGGGTCAATCAGCAGCAGGACCAGGACGCCCGAGCGCTGTTGGTCAACGGCGGTTATACGGACCTGTATTCGTTGGCGCTCAAGGGCGAGCAGGATCGGGCGTTGTCGCGTTTGTTGCTCGACGGCCACGGCGGCGGCCCTCAGGGTTATCGGCATTATCTGACCCTGATGCGCAGCGAGCGGCCACAAGGGCTCACGTCGATCGAAGACCCGCGTTGCGTCGAGTGGGCGCGCAAGGTGCTGAACGCGTTCGACGAATTCCAGCTGTTGTGTGCCGTGCGCAAGGGGCCGTGGGGCGTTGAGGGGTTGAATCAGCGCATCACTCAGACGCTCTTCGCTGCCGACCTGATCGAGAGTGATCAGCAATGGTACGAAGGCCGCCCCGTATTGATGACCCGCAACGATTACGGACTGGGTTTGATGAACGGCGACATTGGTATCGCGCTCCGTTTGCCGGAAGGCCCGGTCGAGGAAAACCGCACGGCGCTGCGCGTGGCGTTTCCGCGCAACGATGGCGAGGGCGGCGTGCGTTTCGTGCTGCCGAGCCGGCTCAATGATGTCGAAACGGTGTACGCCATGACCGTGCACAAATCCCAGGGCTCGGAGTTTGCGCACACAGCGTTGATTCTGCCCGAAGCGCTGAACCCGGTGCTGACGAAGGAGCTGATTTACACCGGCATCACGCGGGCGAAAAACTGGTTCAGCCTCATAGAGCCGCGACAGGGCGTGTTCGAAGAAGCGCTGCGGCGCAAGGTGAAGCGGTTGAGTGGGTTGATGTTGGCGTTATAGCCTTCGCTTTTTGGGGGGCCGCGAGGGATCAACCTGTGGGAGCGAATTCATTCGCGAAAGAGTTATCAGGCGATGAGGGTGTATCGGCTGTACCAACGTTTCGCGAATGAATTCGCTCCTACAGGGATTGAGGCGTCCTCCTGACTGAATTCCCTCACGTCGCGCAAAACGAATTGCCCAACTCCACCCGACCAAAACTGGCGCCGTCGTCCAGCGGGGTGATGGCGAGCATCTGGTCCATCCGCACTTCATCGAGGCCGTCGGCGAATTGCAGGAATTCTTCTTTGCTCGGCGCAGTGCGGGTGGTGACGGGCCGGCCCTCGAAGGCCGTGCCGTCGATCATTTCGACCTTCAAGCGATAACCGTGCATGCAGGCGATCTCCAGGTAGTCGTAGAGATCGCAGTTCAGCGGGGTGTAGTTGTCCATTTCAGGCTCCGGGGTGACGTGATGCAGGGATCATGTCGCTCCACGATAGCCGCTCATGCTTCCTTGCGCACGGGCTCCGGTTGAGTGGCCAGGCTGTCCAGCCCCATGAACTTGCGCACCCGCTCGCCGCACTGGTCAGCGAGGATGGTCTGTGGCGAAGCATCGACTTGCACCACGCCGTTCTCCATGAAAATCACACGGTCGGAAATCGACAGCGCAAAGTCCATTTCGTGGGTGACGATGAGCATGGTCATGCCTTCTTTCGCCAGGTCGCCGATGACTTTCAACACCTCGCTGACCAGTTCCGGGTCGAGCGCGGACGTCGGTTCGTCGAACAGCATGATCTGCGGGTCCATCGCCAGCGCCCGGGCAATGGCCACACGCTGCTGCTGACCGCCCGAGAGTTGGTGCGGGTATTTGTGCGCGTGGGCGAGCAGGCCAACCTTGTCGAGCAGGGCATAGGCGCGCTGTTCGCTGATGGCCTTGTCGCGGCCGTGATAACGTGGGGCGAGGGTCACGTTGTCCAGGATCGTGCGATGGGGGAACAGGTTGAAGTTCTGGAACACCATGCCGATGCGCTGCACACCCCGGCGAATCTGCGGCGCATTGGGGCTGTCACCGGCATGGATGAAGCCTTCACCGAAGAGAATGATCTCGCCCTTGTCGATGCTTTCCAGGCTGTTCACAGTGCGGATCAGCGAGGTTTTACCCGACCCTGAAGGCCCGATGATCGAGATCACCTGCCCCGGATTCACGTCCAGACTGATGCCCTTGAGCACCTCGTGATGGCCGTAGCTCTTATGAATGTTCACCAGCTGCAAGGCAGGGGCCGAACCCGGACCTGCGTCGGACTGGCGGGCCTTGGCGGGCTGTGCGATCAGCGTCGAGCGCAGACGGGCGAGGGCGCTGTCGTCGAGGGTTTGCGGCTTGCGGTTGTTCAGTTCCAGGTGCTGTTCGAGCCAGTGAAACAGCCAGCCGAACACGGTCACGATCATCACGTAATACACCGCGACCGCCGACAGGGTTTCCATCACCAGGAAGTTTTGCGCGTACAGACGCTGGCCGACAGTGAGCAGCTCGGTCAGGGAAATCACTGACACCAGCGAGGTCAGTTTCACCACGGTGATGTATTCGTTGATCAGCGTCGGCAGGGAAATGCGGAAGGCCTGCGGGATCACGATCAGACGCTGCATGCCGATCAATCCTACGCCCAATGCACGCCCGGCCTCTTTCTGACCCTTGGCCACGGAAATCAGGCCGCCCCGGTGGATCTCGGCCATGTACGCCGCTTCGGTGACGACCAGCGCCAACAGGCCGGAGTAGAAGGGATTGGACAGCACTTCACGGGTGATGGGAAACATCTGCGGCAGGTTGTAGGTGAACACCACCAGCACCAGCAGCGGGACGCTACGGAAGAACCAGATATAAATCGACGCAGGCACGCTGATCCAGCGCGCGGTCGAGAGCTTGGCCGAGGCCAGTAGAAACCCCAAGAGCATGCCAATGAACCAGCCCAAGGCGCTGAGTTCGATCACCGTGATGCAGGATTCCCAGAAGTCCGAGACCGAGAACAGCGAAAAAAAGTAGGACCATTCGAATTGCATACACACCTCAGCGGGGCCAGACCCTGCGGGGAAATCTCTATCAAGCGCGATTTCTGTAGGAGTGAGCTTGCTCGCGATGGCGGTTAGTCAGACATATCAGTGTTGACTGATTCAACGCCATCGCGAGCAAGCTCACTCCTACAAGGGATGGAGCATCAGCCTTTAATTACTCGGCTCTTCCAGGTTGTACTTCTTCAGCAGCGCCGCGTACTCACCGGATTTCTTGGTTTCGTCGAAGGCCTTGAGCAACGCCTGATACAACTCGTCGTTGCCTTTCTTCACGTAGATGCCGAGGGTCTGCTGGTAGATCGAGTGCTCGGTGCTGACCACCACACGACCTTTGGTGCGTTCGGCGATCATGCCCGCCGCGCCGTCGATTTCGACCTGAGCCTGCACGTTGCCCGACAGCAGCGCCTGGGTCACTTCCGGCGCGGACGGGAATTCGCTGACCGAAATCGCGCCCTTGTTGTTCGGCACGCAGTAATCGGTGGAGAGCTTGTTGAATTGGGCGACCCACGTCGTGCCTTTCTCCAGGCCGACTTTCAGGCCGCACAGGTCTTCCGGCACCTTGGGTTTGATCGTGCTGTCTTTAAGCACCATGATCGCGGCGCCGGTCTTGGCGTAGGCAATGGTCTGGGCCTGGGTCTGACGCTCAGGGGTAATGTACATGCCCGAGATGATCGCATCGTAGTGACCGGCGTTCAGGCTCAGGATCAAGCTGGAGAACTTGGTGTCGACGAACTCGGCTTTCAGGTCCATGTGCTTGGCCAGCAGGCGCGACAGGTCAGGGTCGGAGCCGACAACGTTTTTCTTCTCGTCGTAGGATTCGAACGGCGGGTAGGTAATCTCCATGCCGACCTTGAACTGGCCAGGTGTCACAGTGGTGGCAGCGTGGGCAACCGTAGCCTGTAACAAAGAGCTGCCGAGCACGGCGGTGGCAAGAACGGTCAAGCGAACAGCAGTGTTCAAAGTGTTGCGCATCGTCGGTGACTCCACGTCAGGAAGGTAAGGCACGGTGTGTTGGGATGGGGTGTGGGGCATCAGGACGCGTCCTGTGCCTGATGCTTCAAATGGCCGAAGCTCGAAGGCTTACGCGCCTTTTCGTACAGCTTGAGTTCGCCGTTCTCGACCTTGCGACGCAGGTACTGATACGTCTGCAAAGCCTGGCCGAACATGTGTTCGCCGATGGTGATCGCTTCGTACTCCGTGCCCTCTTTCTCGAATTGAGGCAGCGGTTTGATCTGGGTGTGGAAGTCGCAGGCGAAGAACAGCGGGAAGGAATAACGCTCCTCGCTGACCGTGCGTACCCGATGAGCCGTAGCAACGAACGTACCAGCGGTCATCACCTCCAGCATGTCGCCGATGTTCACCACGAACGCGCCTTCCACTGGCGGCGCGTCGATCCACTGGCCCAGATCGTTCATCACCTCAAGCCCCGGCTTGTCGGCCAGCAGCATGGTGAAGCACTCGTAGTCGGTGTGCGCACCAATACCGGGCGCATCCTGCGCGGCGCCGTCGAAGGGGTAGTGGATCAGGCGCAGCTTGGACGGCGGACGCGTGACCATCGCCTCGAAGTAGCCTTCCTCAAGGCCCAAGGCCAACGCGAAACCGTCGAACAGGCGACGACCCAAGGCGAACACGGCGGCGTAATAGGCTTCGACGGCGGCGCGGAAACCGGGCAAATCCGGCCATTCGTTCGCGCCGATCAGTGGGGTCTTGGCGATCACCAGCGGGTCTTCGTCGCCCACTTCGAAGCCGATGTCGAAGGCTTCCTTGTGATCGGGCTTGCCCTTGGCATACACCTCTTCACCTTCCGGGACGAAGCCTTTATGGCTGCGGGACGTGCCGATGTAATGCTGCATCTTGTAGTCGAGCGACTGGGCAAACAGGTCCTTGGCCGCCTGGCGCAAACCCGCGATGAGCGCGGGCTCGATGCCGTGATTCTTGACGTACAGAAAGCCCACCTCACGCGCGGCCTTGCCGAGCTCGTCGGCCACGGCCTGACGGTCGGTGATGTCGGCGCTGAACAGACCGGCGATGTCCACCACCGGAATGCTGCTGAAGTTGGCCACTCTTGGCTCGGTCGAGACGGCGGCCGCTTGAGACTGATCAGGCATGGCGAAACGCTCCTTATCGGCTTGTTGTGTGGGTGAAGCGCTGGAAATGTTCACGTTCGATCTGGGCCATGCACACGTTCAGCGACCACAGATCGGCCACCGGAACGTTGGTGAAGGGCAGGTGATGCAGGTAACCGTCAGCGCCGAATTCCGGGGTCAGCGTGGTGACCTGGTAGCCGCGCGCCTGTTGGGATGTCCAGACCGCTTCCCAGTGCTGCTGATGGAACGCCAGTTCGACGGCGCGCTCCGGCGCGGCGGGGTGAGGGACTTGCGGACCCTGGTCATAACCGACCCGAGCCTGGATGTGATGAACGCGTTCGACGAAGGCACTGAGGTCGTCTTCCGGGTCATTGAGCAGGCGTTCGCAGGTGACGATCCAGTGGCTGATGTCGCTGGTGAAGCGCAGGTCCGGCAACTGACGAATCAGCTCCAGTGTCACCCACGGGTTGAACAGCGAGCGGGCGCGGTGGGTTTCGAAGGTGACGGTCTGGCCATGCTTGCGCGCCAGTTCCAGCGCCTGACCGAAGAACTCAACTTGTTGCGGCAGCTGCCAGCGGTCGTTCCCGGCCAGCACGTTGACGAAGCGCGGCGTCAACTCGGTGGACCAGGCGAGTTTCTTTTCGAGGTCGGTCAGGTGTTCGGCGAGGGTCGCCGATTGTTCAGGGAGAACGTCGTAAGCGGTGAAGACCGTGGCGATGTAAGGCAGGTGATTGGCCCGAAGAAACGCACCGAACTCGGCACGCTCGACCGGCGTCAGCGGCAAGCGCGCTTCCATGCCGTCGAACCCGGCCTCAAGCAGTTCATCCAGCGCCTGAGCCTTGCTCGCGGTGTAGCCCCACATCGTGCGGAAGATTTCCAGTTTCATCGAACGTCCCCAAAGATTGCGTCTTGCGACTGACACGTGACCTCAGACATGGCTCCGCCACGGCGCAAGCCGGAACGGGGTACAGCGGCAGTCACATCAGAAAAGGCAATCTTCGGGCCGGGTCTCTACTGGACGGGCTCCTTTATTGGAGCCGATCTTAGGTTCGGCCGATGAACGGAAAGAATAGGAAAGCTCAAATGCATAGTTCAGAGATTTCTAAACTATGGTGGCGAGGGGCGGTTTAGACGTGGATGCACGTTTCTCTGTAGGAGTGAGCTTGCTCGCGATTGCGTTCACTCAATCAACACATCTATACCTGGCGGACAGTCATCGCGAGCAAGCTCACTCCTACAGGGTTGCGGTGAATTAGATTCCTCGACTAATCCACAAAACTCATCACCCGCGTCTCCCCTAGCAAAAACGCCTGATTCTGCTCGGTGGTCTGGCGGATGTAATCCCACAACAGAGTGATGCGCTTAAGCTTGCGCAGGTCCTCGCGGCAATACATCCAGAACTGCCGGGTGATGTTCACCTCTTCGGGCAACACCGGCAGCAGCCGTGGATCCTGGGCGGCAAGGAAGCAGGGCAGGATCGCCAGTGCCCGACCCTGCAACGCCGCGACGTATTGGGCGACCACGCTGGTGCTGCGCAGGTGGGCGTGGACGTCGGGGAGCAAATTGTTGAGGTAGAGCAATTCCGGGCTGAAGGCCAGGTCGTCGACGTAGCTGATGAAAGGATGGCCCACCAGATCATCGGTCTTGCGGATGGGCGGATGTTGGTCGAGGTATTCCTGCGTCGCGTACAGGCGCAAGCTGTAATCGCACAGTTTGCAGACGACATAAGGCCCATGTTCCGGGCGCTCCAGGGCGATGACGATGTCTGCTTCGCGTTTGGACAGGCTGATGAAGTGCGGCAGGGGCAGGATGTCTACCGAGATGGCGGGGTAGGTGTCGGTGAAGTGGCTCAGTTGTGGGGTCACGAAGAAACTGCCGAAACCTTCGGTGCAGCCCATGCGCACATGGCCCGATAACGCGACGCCGGACCCTGAGACTTGTTCGCAGGCAATGTGCAAGGTGCTTTCGATAGACTCCGCCGAACTCAGCAAACGCTGACCTTCTGCGGTCAGCACGAAGCCGTTGTTGCGTGACTTTTCGAACAACAAGGTGCCGAGCGATGCCTCCAGCGAGTTGATCCGCCGCGACACAGTGGTGTAGTCCACCGCCAGCCGTTTGGCCGCTGAACTCGCCTTGCGGGTGCGCGCCACTTCAAGAAAAAACTTCAGGTCATCCCAGTTCAATGCGCTCAGGGAGGTGATGTGTTTTTGCATGATAGACCTGCTTTTATGTGCGTTCTTATTAGAAGTTTGCACATCTATACTCCGATGCAACCGATATCGCGAATCCGCTTTTGTAGGAGTGATCACAACGAGACCCACTGCATCACCCACATGCCATAACACCCTGCACAACAATAATAAGCGGAGGAGTTTATGAAGGACGCTTTCACAGCGGACGCCGGTGTACCTGACGCCAGCGCTGCGAAGACCAAGACCAAGGCCTATCAGCTTGCCGGGGCGGCGAGCATGGCGGGTACGACCATTGAGTGGTACGACTTTTTTCTCTACGGCACGGCTGCCGCACTGATCTTCAACAAAATCTTCTTTCCTGCGCTGGACCCGATCATTGGCGTGCTGGCGGCGTTCGCCACCTACGCGGTGGGTTTTCTCGGGCGTCCGTTGGGCGGCATCGTGTTCGGTCACTTCGGTGACAAGATCGGCCGCAAATCCATGCTGCTCGTCACCCTGATGTTGATGGGGGTGCCGACGATCATCATCGGCCTGATTCCCACCTACCAACAGATCGGCTACTGGGCCGCGGTCATTCTGGTCGGCATGCGCTTTTTGCAGGGCATGGCGGTCGGTGGCGAGTGGGGCGGTGCGGTGTTGATGGCCGTCGAGCACGCCCCCGAGGGCAGGAAGGGCTTCTACGGCAGCCTGCCGCAAACCGGCGTCGGCGCGGGTCTGGTGCTGGCGTCGCTGGCGATGGCCCTCGTCGCCAAACTGCCGGAAGCCGACATGCTCAGCTGGGGCTGGCGCATTCCGTTCCTGGCGAGCGTGCTGTTGCTGGGCGTGGGCTGGCTGATCCGTCTGAAAGTGCCCGAGTCGCCTGATTTCGAGAAGCTGAAAAAGGAAAAGATTGCCGTCAAGGTGCCGCTGTTCAAGGTGTTCCGCGATCACCCTCGCGAAACACTGACCATCATCGGCGCGCGCACGGCGGAGAACGCCTGGTTCTACATGTCGGTAACGTTCGCCCTGGCCTACGCCGCCAATCAGTTGCAGATCCCTCGTGCCGATGTGTTGGGCGCGATTACCGCAGGCGCGGCCTTGTCGCTGGTGACGATGCCGCTGTGCGGGCATATCTCTGACCTGGTCGGCCAGAAGCGTCTTTACTTCGCAGGCCTGCTGTTGCTTTGCGCTTTCATCTACCCGTTTTTCGCGATGCTCGGCACCCGCGATCCGGTGCTGGTGTGGTGGGCAATGGTACTGGCGGTGGGCGTGGTGTTCCCGATTCTGTACGCCCCTGAATCGCTGCTGTTCGCCCGGCAGTTCCCCGCCGAAATCCGCTACAGCGGCATCTCGGTGTCGGTCCAACTGGCCGGCGTGCTGGGGGGCGGTTTCGCACCGATGATCGCCACGCAACTGCTGGCCATGGGCGACGGCAATCCGCATTACGTGATCGTGTATCTGATCGGCATGGCGTTGATTGCGCTGGTGTGTACGGCATTGATGAAGCGCGATCCGTCGCGCCGTACGTCCGCCTGAGTGCTGCTTTTTTCGGCGGTCGTGCAAGATCGCCAACTGAACGGAGAGTCCTGTAATGAACGCGTCACTGAATAAAAACAACACCGCTGTCGCTCACGTGAAACTGCTGATTAACGGAGAATGGGTCGATTCGCAAACCAGCGAGTGGCTGGATGTCGTCAACCCAGCGACCCAGGAAGTGTTGGCCAAAGTGCCGCTGGCCACTGCCGCTGAGGTGGATGCTGCCGTCGCTGCTGCACAGGCCGCGTTCAAGACGTGGCGTGACACCCCGATTGGCGCCCGTCTGCGCATCATGCTCAAGCTGCAAGCGCTGATTCGCGAACACTCGAAGCGCATCGCCACTGTCCTCAGCGCTGAGCAGGGCAAGACCATTGCCGACGCCGAAGGCGATATTTTCCGAGGTCTGGAAGTGGTCGAGCACGCCTGCTCCATCGGCACACTGCAAATGGGCGAGTTCGCGGAGAACGTCGCAGGCGGCGTTGACACCTACACCTTGCGCCAACCGATCGGTGTCTGCGCGGGCATCACGCCGTTCAACTTTCCGGCGATGATTCCGCTGTGGATGTTCCCGATGGCCATCGCCTGCGGCAACACGTTCGTTCTGAAACCGTCCGAGCAGGACCCGATGTCCACGATGCTGCTGGTCGAGCTGGCAGTGGAGGCGGGCGTGCCAGCGGGCGTGCTCAACGTTGTGCACGGCGGCAAGGACGTGGTGGACGCGATCTGCACCCACAAAGACATCAAGGCCATTTCCTTTGTCGGTTCGACCGCTGTCGGCACTCACGTGTACGACCTGGCAGGCAAGCACGGCAAACGCGTGCAATCGATGATGGGCGCGAAAAACCACGCCGTGGTGCTGCCGGACGCCAACCGTGAGCAGACGCTCAACGCCCTGGTCGGCGCGGGTTTTGGTGCTGCCGGGCAACGCTGCATGGCGACGTCGGTGGTGGTGCTGGTCGGTGCCGCGAAGCAGTGGGTGCCGGATCTGAAAGCGCTGGCGCAGAAGCTCAAAGTCAACGCGGGCAGCGAGGCTGGCACCGATGTCGGCCCGGTCATCTCCAAGCGCGCCAAGCAGCGAATTCTCGACCTCATCGAAAGCGGCGTGAAAGAAGGGGCAACGCTGGAGCTGGACGGCCGTGGCGTGACAGTGCCGGGGTATGAAGAAGGCAACTTCGTCGGCCCGACCCTGTTCACCGGCGTGACGACGCAGATGCAGATTTACACTCAGGAAATCTTCGGCCCGGTGCTGGTGGTGCTGGAAGTCGACACGCTGGATCAGGCCATCGAGCTGGTCAACAGCAACCCGTTCGGCAACGGCGTGGGCCTGTTCACCCAGAGCGGGGCGGCGGCGCGCAAATTCCAGAACGCCATCGACATCGGCCAAGTCGGCATCAACATCCCGATCCCCGTGCCGGTCCCGTACTTCAGCTTCACCGGTTCGCGTGGCTCCAAGCTCGGCGACCTTGGCCCGTACGGCAAACAAGTGGTGCAGTTCTACACTCAGACCAAGACCGTCACCAGTCGCTGGTTCGACGACGACAGCGTGAATGACGGGGTGAACACGACGATCAATTTGCGTTGAGCCGCCATCGCGGGCAGCGCAACCCTTATAGGAGTGAGCTTGCTCGCGATAGCAATCTGTCAGTTGCAGATGTTCTGACTGAAAACACCTCATCGCGAGCAAGCTCACTCCTACAGGGGGAGGCGGCGTTCGGATCTGAATCTGACAAGGAGAACAACAATGAAAATCGCATTCATCGGTCTGGGCAACATGGGGGCGCCGATGGCGCGCAACCTGATTCGCGCCGGGCATCAGTTGCACCTGTTCGACCTCAACCAGCAAGTGCTGGCCGAACTCGCCGAACAGGGCGGCCTCATCAGCGACTCGCCCAAACACGCAGCGCAAGAAGCCGAGCTGGTCATCACCATGCTGCCGGCCGCCGCTCACGTGCGTGCTGTCTACCTGAACGAAGACGGCGTGCTGGCCGGCATCCGCGCGGGCGTGCCCGCCGTGGATTGCAGCACCATCGACCCGCAGACCATCCGCGACGTGGCGGCGGCGGCCACCAAACAGGGCGTGACCCTGGGCGATGCGCCGGTGTCCGGAGGGACGGGCGGTGCTCAAGCGGGCACGTTGACGTTCATGGTGGGCGCCAGTGTCGAGCACTTCAATGTACTCAAACCGATCCTGGCGCAGATGGGCCGCAACATCGTGCATTGCGGCGATGTCGGCACCGGCCAGATCGCCAAGATCTGCAACAACATGCTGTTGGGGATTTCCATGATCGGCGTGGCCGAGGCGATGGCCTTGGGCAACACGTTGGGGATCGATACCGGCGTGCTCGCCAACATCATCAACAGCTCGACAGGCCGTTGCTGGAGTTCGGAAATGTACAACCCGTGGCCGGGCGTCGTCGAAACCGCGCCTGCTTCTCGTGGCTACACCGGTGGATTCGGTGCGGATTTGATGCTCAAGGATTTGGGGCTGGCGACCGAAGCGGCAAAAGTGGCGCGTCAGCCGGTGATCCTTGGCGCGCTGGCGCATCAGCTGTATCAGGCGATGAGCTTGCGGGGCGATGGCGGGAAGGACTTCTCGGCGGTGGTTGAGGGGTATTTGAAGAAGGATTGATGGCTGTATCGCGTCTGATGCACGCCTTTCACTGTAGGAGTGAGCTTGCTCGCGATAGCGATGGATCGGGCACTAGGGGGTGTCTGATCTGACGCCATCGCGAGCAAGCTCACTCCTACAGGGATTGGGTTTCAACCCAGCGACTGACTGTGGAAGGCAGGTTTGAGAGGGGTTACCCCCTTGGCCCGCTGTAATCCTTGGCCCATTTCTCCTGCGTGACCAAGTGCTGCTTGAACCGCGTAATCTGCTCAGCCACACGCGTCGGCGATGTCCCGCCCCAGCCGCTGCGCGCCGCCAAGGCTGCGTCGAGCGTCAAAGCCTCCAGCACATCCGGCGTCAGCCGCGCATCGGTTTGCGCGAGCATGGCCGGGGTCAGTTCTTCCAGCCCGATCTCCTGCGCTTCACACAGTTGCACCAGTTGCCCGGTGATTTCGTGGGCTTCCTTGAACGGCACGCCACGCACGGCCAGCCAGTCTGCGACTTCGGTGGCGAGGGTGAAACCCAAGGGCGCCTGACGCAGCAATTCATCCTTGCGCACCGTCATCGTTCGCACCATCCCCGCAAACGCGGGCAACACCAGATTCAGTGTGTCCACGGCGTCGAAAATCGCGTGTTTGTCTTCGCTCAAATCGCGGTTGTAGGACAGCGGCTGCGCCTTGAGGACTGACAGAATCGCCGTCAGCGAACCGATCAAGCGCCCCGATTTGCCCCGCGCCAGTTCCGCGATGTCCGGGTTTTTCTTCTGCGGCATGATTGAGCTGCCAGTGGCGTAGGCATCATCGAGCTCCACCCAGCGAAACTGCCGCGAGGTCCAGATGCAGAATTCTTCGGCCATGCGCGAAATGTTGATGCCGAGCATGCTGGCGCAGAACAGGAATTCGGCGACGTGATCGCGGCTGGCGACGGCATCAATGGAGTTCTCGCAGGGCCCTGCGTAGCCCAGCTCTGCGGCGGAGCTTTGCAGGTCGCGGGCAATCGCCGAACCCGCCATGGCGGCGGCGCCCAACGGCGACAGGTTGAAGCGCTTGTCCCAATCCTGAAGCCGCAGAATGTCGCGATGAATCGCTTGGGCGTGGGCCATCAAATGATGAGCGAAGACGATGGGCTGGGCCTGCTGCAAATGGGTGAACCCGGGCGCGATGGTGTTCACGTGCTGCTCGGCCTGGGTCACGAGCGCATCCTGCAGGTCAAGGATCGACAGGGTGAGCAGGCGAATCTGATCGCGCAGAAACAGGCGCATGTCGTTGGCGGTCTGGTCGTTGCGCGAGCGACCGGCGCGCAGCTTGCCGCCCAGTGCGCCGAGGCGTTCGGTCAGCAGGCGCTCGATGAAGGTGTGCACGTCCTCGTCGGCCGGGATGGGCTGGATCTGCCCGGCGGCGAAGTCATCGTTGATCGCTTCGAGGGTGGCGATGATGTCGCGGGTTTCGTCAGCGGTCAGCAGGCCTGCACGTTCGAGCTCATGGGCATGGGCCTTGGAACCGGCGATGTCGTACGGCGTCATGCGGAAGTAGACGGCAGGCGAGCGCGACAGGTTGGCCATGGCCGCAGCGGGCCCGGATTTGAATCGCGCGCCCCACAGGCGCTCGGTAGCATCAGACATAAGCCATTTCCCTCGGGTACGTTGATTGCTGGCAAGCCAGACGTCGAGGAATCCTAGGAAATAGCCGGGATCAGGGGAATGTTACAAATGGCAAGTGGACTTGGCAGAAATGGAAAGCTGTCCGGATCGTCAGCTCGGGATTCGCGATGACAACCGCGATGCCTCTGTAGGCGCGAGTTCATTCGCGAGAGGCCAGTATTGCTGACACATCTCCAGCGCCGGACCCTCTTCGTCGGAATGCCGCCCAGAATAAATTCGCCCCTACAGTGGGTAACGACCGGACCGAAACAAAGTAAGGCGTGGTCGGTTATCAATCAGGCGGGCGAACCGGCCAACAGTGCGTTCAACTCGCCTTTGCGCTCCAGCAGCGCCATGTCGTCAAAGCCGCCGACGTGAATGTCACCGATGAAAATCTGTGGCACGGTGCGACGGCCGCTGCGTTCCATCATGATGGTGCGCTGTTCCATCGAGGCCTGAACGTTGATCTCGTTGTATTCCACGCCTTTCGCTTTGAGCAGATTCTTGGCGGCGACGCAGTAGGGGCAGCTGTTGGTCGTGTAGAGGGTGACTTCGGACATGACAATGAACTCCGCGGTCGGGCCTTGTGTGGCAGCCCTGGAGGAATATTCGAATGGCTCGATGCTTGGCAGGACCATTCATGACGAACGCAATACTATTCCTGTTTCTGGAAATGTCCGCGCAAATTCGCGCTATGGGGTCGATAGATCGTCTGAATCACTCGTGGCATCTACTGCCCGTTGCCTTCCATTTTTGCAAAAAAAAAAAGAGCTGCGATGGGCAGCTCCTTTGGTCGTTGACGGCGTCAGCGATCACGCAAATACGAAATACTTACGCACGGTTTCAACCACTTCCCACGTGCCTTTCATGCCCGGCTCGATGATGAATTTGTCGCCGGCTTTCAAGTGGATCGGCTCCTTGCCTTCAGGGGTGATGATGCAATAGCCTTCCTGGAAGTCGCAGTATTCCCACTTCGTGTACTCGACGTACCATTTGCCCGGCGTGCAGATCCAGGTGCCCATGATCTTTTCGCCGTCGGCGCTGGTGTAGGCGTTCAGGTTGACGGTGTGTGGGTCGCCGCCGATGCGCTCCCATTTGCAGGCGTCGACGACGGGCAGTGGGGTGGTGTCGCGAAGAAGGATGATCGAGTCGCTCATGACAGCTCCAGAAAGGGGTGGCGGGAATTGCGCTCGCCCACCTTAGGGGTGTCTGACGCGGGTCAGTTGTCTGGGCTCGACATCGAGGTGTCCAGAAACGCAGTTTCTCCGGCCAAATGAAGTACCAGCGCCTTGGCGTATTCCGGCAGCACGGCAAAGTCAGGCGCGCACAGCAGCAGTTCGCGGTCTGCCCACCGGTCGATCAGCGGTACGCTTTTCAGCTGGCCGGCCTGTTGAAAGCGTTCGACCGCGGCTTGGGGCACGACCCCTAGACCCGCCCCGCGCAAGACCATGCGCAACACCCCGTCGAAGCTCTCGGCGCGCACGCGGGTCTTGATGCGTCGGCCCAAATGCAACGCCTGTTCTTCAAGGTAAATCGCCATGGCGCTGTTGACCCCCAGCCCGACGAACTCGTAGGCCAATGTCTGGCTGAATCGCAAACCCTCAAGCGAATCATCGATTTGTTCGGTGAGGGGATGATCGAGCGGCATGATCAGGGTCAGCGGGTCGGCGCAAAACGGCAGGGTCTGCAGATCACTGGCATCGACGGCATTGGAGATGATGCCGATGTCCGCTGCGCCGTGGCGCACGGCGTGAAGGATGCGCAGGCTGGGGTGTTCTTCGAGGCTGATGTCGATGTTCGGGTGGCGGGCGAGAAAATCAGCCAGCTTTTCCGGGAGGTATTCACTGAGCGCCGAGGTATTGCACAGCAGGCGGATCTGGCCTTTGAAGCCTTGGGCGTAATCGGTGAGGTCGGTTTGCAGGCGCTCGACCTGTTGCAGAATCAGCCGCGCATGCTGCGCCAGCGCCTTCCCCGCTGCCGTCGGCGTAACCCCCCGTCGCCCGCGTTCCAGCAGCGCGACGCCCAGCGACGACTCCAACCCACGAATCCGCGCACTGGCCGATGGCAGCGACAAATGACTGCGAGCGGCCCCGGCAGTGATATTGCCGGCTTCGGTCACGTTGAGGAAAAGCTTCAGGTCGATCAGGTCGAAGTGCATGGTTGCTTGTTTTTCCGAATCGAACGGGATTTCCTGGCCTGACGCAGATCCCCTGTAGGAGCGAATTCATTCGCGAAGCAGACGTACAAGCGATACACCTCTGTTGCCTGAACCTCTTTCGCGAATGAGTTCGCTCCCTCAGGTGACCGCCGCCAGGCATGACAACCGGTTTGCACAAGGCTCTGTTTCAGGCAAAGGCTGATTCAATATATCGCAGATTCAAAACCCTGCCCGATCGGCTCATCATCCGCCCATGAATACTTTCTTTTCGCTCTATCAAAACATCGGCTGGAGCCTGACCGCTCTCGTGCTGTTCGCGTTTCTGCTGGCAGGCACCGTCAAGGGGGTGATCGGCATGGGGCTGCCGACGGTCGCCATGGGGTTATTGGGCGTGGCTATGTTGCCGACGCAGGCTGCGGCGCTGTTGCTGATTCCCTCAACCTTCACCAACGTTTGGCAACTGGCGGCGGGCGGGCATCTGCGCGATATCTGCAAACGGCTGTGGCCACTGTTGGCGATGATTGTCGTCGGCACGGGGTTGGGTTCGTATGTGCTGGGTATGGGCGGCGCGCACAGCATGGGCAGGGCGTTGGGCGGCGCGCTGTTTGTCTACGCACTGTGCGGGCTGTTTCTGCCGACGCTCAAGGTACCGCCCCGCGCGGAAGTCTGGCTGGGGCCTCTATGTGGGCTCATCACCGGCCTGATCACGTCAGCCACCGGCGTGTTCGTGATTCCGGCCGTGCCTTATCTTCAAGGCCTCGGGCTGGATCGCAATCAACTGGTGCAGGCGCTGGGGTTGTCGTTCACCGTGTCGAGCCTCGCGCTGGGCGCGGGCCTGTTCTGGAACGGTGCTCTGGGCAGCGCCGAAATGAGTGCCTCGTTGCTGGCGGTCATTCCGGCGTTGCTGGGCATGATGATCGGCCAATGGCTGCGGCAGCGCATCAGCGCCGTGACCTTCAAGCGCGTGTTCTTCATCGGCATGGCGCTGCTCGGGCTGCACCTGATGATCGCCGGTTGAGCGTTGGAAATCAGCGAACCGCAGACGACGGGCTGAGCATGTCCACGCGACGAACGTCGAAATCCCGTTCCAGATACTCCATGCGTTTCTCAAAAAACGCGGCCATGTGCGGCAGCGCCGAGTGCACGTCCAGGTGCGCCTTGGATTGCCAGATCTCATAGAAAATGAACAGCGTCGGGTCCTGCTGATCGCGCAGCATGTGGTACTCGATGCAGCCTTCTTCGCTGCGGCTGGCCGCGACATAACCGCTGAACAGCGCTTCGAATTCAGCCGCTTTTTCCGGCTTGGTCTGGGCATGGAGAATGAAACCGTGCATGTCGCTCATAACGCCTCCTGAATGAAAGTGGCGGCATTCTAAGTCAACAATAAGCCGTTCATTTGTGCGTCTAAGGCAAAAGCGTTTTGCCTCGTCATGGCTTGGTCAACGGCTGCGGGATCGGTACTCTGCCGTCCATTCCAACGCTCTATTCCAACATTCCATCCCATTTATGAATGCTCGACAGCGGCGTTTTTTCGCAAGCGGCCCGACATCGAGTCACGACGAGGTTTTCAGTGAAGAAGGTTCTGTTCATCAACGGCGGCAAGCAATTCGCGCACTCCGACGGCCGCTACAACGCCACCCTGCACGACGCTGCGCTGGCCTTCATGGACCGCGCCGGTTTTGACGTGCAGCAGACGTTCATCGACGGCGGTTACGACGTCGCTGAAGAAGTGCAGAAATTCCTTTGGGCTGACGTGATCGTCTGGCAGATGCCGGGCTGGTGGATGGGCGCGCCGTGGACCGTGAAAAAATACATCGACGAAGTCTTCACAGAAGGCCACGGCAGCCTGTACGCCAACGACGGCCGCACCCGCTCCGACGCCTCGCAGAAATACGGCAGCGGCGGTCTGTTGCAGGGCAAGCAGTACATGATTTCGGCGACGTGGAATGCGCCGCAGCAAGCATTCGATGACCCGACCGATTTCTTCGAAGGCAAAGGCGTGGACGCGGTGTACTTCCCGTTCCACAAGGCCAATCAGTTCCTCGGCATGACCGGCCTGCCGACTTTCCTGGCGGTGGACGTGATGAAAGTGCCGAACATCGAGGCTGACGTGAAACGCTACGAAGCGCATCTTGCGTCGGTGTTCGGCGTCTGAACAACGCTGCGTGTCGGAAGACAACGCAGCGTTTGGGGATCACTTCACGCCGTTGAGAAACAGCGTGGCGTGTTTGACGAACAAGTCCGGGTATTGGTAGATCGCCCCGTGGTTCGAATCGGGGTAGATCTCCAGCTGAGCGTTCGGCAGGTTCTGTTGCAGGGTCACGTCGTTGGCGGTGTAGAACACGATGTCGTGGCTGCCCGCGACCACCAGCGTCGGTTGCTTGATGTTTTTCAGATAGTCGTTGGCGTGGTCCGATGGCGCACCCCAACCCGCGATGGCGGCGGCTTGCGCGGGGGCCGTCTTGTCGCTGACGTTGACGTCGCGGTTGACCTTGCGGGCACGCAGACGGGTCAGGAACTCGCGACCGGAAGCCTGGCTTTCAGCGCTCTGGGTGAAGAACACGTCCAGCAGCAACTCGTCCGGCACGTCGCGTTTCTTCGCCAGATAGCCCTGAAATTCAGGCGTCAGTGATGCCATGCCCACACCGCCCTGTGGCGATGAGCCCACCAGAATCAGGCGACGCACCACGTCTGGATGGTCGAGTGCCACTTGCTGAGCAATCAGGCTGCCCATCGAGAAGCCCAACAAGTCAGCCTTCTTCACACCCAGCGCCTGAAGCAGACCGGCAGCGTACTTGGCCATGTCCTGAATGTTGTTCGGCACTTCACCGCTCGAACTGGCGACGCCTGCGTTATCGAAGAGGATGACTTCGCGATCCTTGGCAAAACCGTCGATGACCTTCGGGTCCCAGCTGTCGAGGTTGCCGACAAAGTGCTGAAGAAACACCAACGGTATGCCCCCGGTTTTGCCGAAACGACGGTAAGCCAGGTGTGCGCCGTTCACGTCGACGAATTGGGTCGGCGCGGTTTGATGGGTGTAGCTGTGCGCGGCCTGATGGCCTGCCGGGGTGGTGCTCGCGTGAGCGGGCAGAAACGAACAGGCGGCGCTCAGCGCGGCGATGGCCAGGGTCTGGCGCAACGCCCAATGGGTGTTGAAAACGGTCATGTGGGTGTACTCGAAAAGAGCTGAAAGATCAGTGGATTCAGAGAATGCCCCGACCCTTTGCAGGCCGGGGCGCACACGTGGTCAGGCCGGGCTTCTGACGCTGGGGCGCTGCTGCACGTTGGCTTGCCAGGACTTCAGCGCCGTGCATTCTTCAGGGATGTCGATGCTGGCAAAACCCGCGAACACCAGACCCGCGAGGACCGTGATGTCGGCCATGGAAAACGCATCGCCTGCCACGTATGGCTGGCTGCTCAGGACCTGGTTGAAATACTTCATGCCGGCGACGGCTTTGTCCCGTTGACGATTGCCCCAGTCCACGCGACCTTCCCATTCCGGGCTCTTGTACGGCTGCAAGCCTGCGCCCAGACCGGGAGTGGCGTGGTGGAAGTAAAAGCCCACCGGGTCGGCCAGTTCGGATTCCGCACGTTTCTGCATCATGTGGATGACGGCCTTTTCCTTCGGTGTCTTGCCGGTCAGGGTCGGGTTGCCGTCGAGGTTGTCGAGGTATTCAGTGATGGCCGTGCATTCGGAAATATAGGTGCCATCATCCAGCTGCAAAACAGGTACCGTGCCCGTCGGGTTGATGGCCAGAAACGTCGGTTGCTTGTGTTCCGCTGCGGGCAGGTCGATCTTCACGAACTCCACATTGGAGGCCAGGCCTTTTTCGGCCAGCACGATGCGGATGCGAAGGGGATTGGGGAAACCGGGAATGTCGAAAACTTTCATGCGAGCTCCATAGTTGTCTATCTATCGGTAGGTATACAATGCGCGCAGATGAAATTTGCTGTCAATGCCTATCTATCGATAGGCAGAATTTTTTTGCCGGGCGTGAGTTGGGCGTCGCCCGCCAAGGGGGTAACAGAACATGAACATGGACACCCGAGAAACGATCATGACGGTCGCCCGCAAAATGGTGCAGACCCGTGGTTACAACGGCTTGAGCTTTCGTGAACTGGCCAAGGAAGTCGGCATCAAGAGCGCGAGCATTCACTACCACTTCCCCACCAAGGGCGATCTGGGCAGTGCCTTGGCCAAGCGCTACACCGAAGACGGTTTCGCCTATCTGAGCGATTTGCGCGCCAATTCCGACGACCTGGAGACGTGGATACAGGGTTACACCGGGATCTTTCGTGCGGCGTTGGTCAACGACAACCGCATGTGCCTGTGCGGGATCATGGCCGCCGAATACGACGACCTGCCGCCGGAGGTGCGGGTCGAGGTTGATCACTTCACCGACGTCAATGTGAAGTGGCTGAGCGAAGTGCTGGCCACCTGTCGTCCGCAGCTGTCCGAAGACGAAGCGCAGCAGCAGGCGATGGCGATTTACGCGGCAGTGGAAGGCGCACAATTGGTGGCGCGTGGAAGGGGCGACATCGGCGTGTTCGACACCACCATCCTGGCCTACCGCGCGGCGGGTCTGCTGCCATGAAGGCCCGGTCCGATGAGTTGCAGGTCTTCGTTTCAGTGATCGAAAGCGGCTCGATTTCCGCCGCCGCCGAGCAGATCGGCCAGACGCCTTCGGCCATCAGCCGCACCTTGTCACGGCTCGAAGCCAAGCTCGGCACCACGCTGATCAACCGCACCACGCGGCGCATGGACCTGACCGAAGAGGGCAAGTTTTTCCTCGAACGCGCCAAGCAGATCCTCGGGCAAATGGAAGAGCTGGAAGAGCGCATGTCGCTGCGGCAACAGACACCGTCCGGACGCCTGCGAATCAACGCCGCGTCGCCGTTCATGCTGCATTCCATCGTGCCTTACGTGGCCGAATTCCGGACGCTCTACCCGGATATCCAGCTGGAATTGAACAGCAACGATCTGATCATCGACCTGTTGGAACAGAGCACCGATGTGGCAATCCGCATCGGCGCGTTGGCCGATTCGACGTTGCATGCGCGATCACTCGGTTCCAGCCCGCTGAACATCCTTGCCAGCCCCGATTACCTGAAAAAACACGGCACGCCCAAGACAGTCGAAGCGTTGAGCGGGCATTCGTTGCTGGGCTTCACGCAGACCGAAACCCTGAATCACTGGCCCTTGCGGCACAGCGAGGGTGACCGGCTGTTCATTCAGCCGACGGTCTCTGCATCCAGTGGCGAGACCTTGCGTCAGTTGGCGTTGGCGGGGGAGGGCATTGTCTGCCTGTCGCACTTCATGACCCACGAAGACATCCGCCTAGGCCGTTTGAAAGTTGTCCTGTCACAGGCCAACAGCGGCTATCGCCAGCCGATTCACGCGGTCTATTACCGCAACTCGCAACTCGCGCTGAGGATTCAGTGCTTTCTGGATTTCATTCAGGAGAAGCTGGCGAATTATGCGGCGTGAGGACCTGTGGCCGACCATCGTTTGCTAGCGGAGCGACTGCAAACGCCCGATCCCGCGAGTGAAGGCGAAATTGGCGATGCACTTGTAATTCACCATCGCGAAGGCCGTGTCGGCGGCTGAGCCGTTTCGCAGCGTCTGACCACAGCTGAGCGCTCCGTCCCCGGTCGGGGACGCCCGAAAAATGTACACGACGACATCTGCGCTGCTTTTGTTGCGCAGTGCGATCAAGTCGTCCATCTGCTCATCCTTGAAGTTCTGCGGGCGCATGGGTTCTGCACCGGGACGCCTTGCTTTCGGCATGTCGTCGGTCACCTGATAGGCGACCAGTCGCAGTCTGATGCCAACCATGCTGTTGATGTAGCTCTGATTGGCGAGGGCCACGGCCAGTTGCATCAAGGCCACCATGTCGCCCTGATACTCAGCCACTGTGTTCTGCGGCACGACCGTCATCACCTCGATGTGGGTGAGCGTGGGATCAGCGGAGGGCACGAGCGACCTCGAAGACGCGGTCGTCTTCTTGCCCGAGGGAGGTTTCGCAAGCAACGGCTCTTCCCGTTCAGGAGGCATTTTCGTGCCGTCCAAAACAATCACCACATGGCGATCTGGTCCGACCGGGCGGATTTCAAACAACTTTGAACCCTGCCTGATCGTGCCGGTGATGGTTTGTCCCGATTTCACCAAGGTGATGAAATTAAGCGGGTCCTGCCATTGCGGGATCTCGGGTTGAACGCTGGCGTAAGGTTCCAGGTTGCCGAACCACAGGATGCTTTGTGAGCCATCGGGATTCGTCACCTCCTCGGTCCGCACTTTGGTGGCGGTAATCGGATGGTCGATCAGAGTGAGTTTCAGCATCTTCTGATTCAGGGTGATGGCGTGGGGATCGACGCTGACTTCCTGCACGCTTTGTGTGGCGGGGAATGCCTCGATCGTCTTCAAGGCTTTTTGAAAGGCAACGTCAGCCTGAATGGGATCAGGTGCTGCCCCGAGGAAGGACTGACCTTCCAGGTTCCTGAAGAAAAGCGCGGCGAGGGTGATCACCAGGATCGCCATCAGGGTCGAAATCACTTTCATGAACAATGCTCCGTGCAACGGTATTCGCAGCCATGCGTCTCTTTACCTTAGCCACGTCAACCTGCCGCCAACTGATCGATTCGAAATCAAACGCGCCGTGCTTATCGCGATGATTCGTGCGCACAGGTCAAAAGGCATTTGGTATGCCCTGCCTTTTTCGTAACGAATCCCAGGCCGATACTGACCGCTATCGCTTACCACGAACGGGAGTCACCTCATGAACATATTCATTACCGGCGCCGCAGGTTTTATCGGTGGCTCCATTGCAACGGGCCTGGCTCGTAAGGGCCATCAGGTCACCGGTCTGGTGCGCAGCGCGGAACAGGCAGAAGAACTCAAGGCGCTGGGCATCGTCCCGGTCATTGGCACACTTGACGATAACGCCCTGCTCACCGAGCAAGCCCGCCAGGCGGACGGCGTCATCAACGCGGCCAGCAGCGATCATCGCGGTGCCGTCGAAGCGTTGATCGAAGGCCTGAAAGGTTCGAACAAGCCTTTCTTGCATACCAGCGGATCGAGCATCGTCGGCGACGCATCGGGCGGCAAAGGCACCGACAAGATTTACTACGAAGACCAGTTGCCTGCCGCGACACCGGACAAGGCCGCCCGCATGGCCATCGACGATTTGGTGTTGGCGTCTGCCGAGAAGGGCGTGCGTTCGGCGGTCCTCTGCAACACGCTGATCTACGGCCACAGCCTGGGTGTGAACCGCGACAGCGTGCAGTTGCCACGATTGGTTAAACAAGCACGCAAGAGCGGCGTCGTACGTCACGTCGGCACCGGCGGCAACATTTGGTCCAACGTGCACATCAACGACGTGGTTGAGCTGTACGCACTGGCGCTGGAGAAGAACCCGGCCGGGACTTTCTATTTTGTCGAAAGTGGCGAAGCGTCCTTCCTCGACATGAGCAACGCCATTGCCGACGCCATGGGGCTGGGCAAAGCGCAGGACTGGCCGCTGAAAGACGCCGAGGCCGAATGGGGTTATGAAATGGCCAATTACGGTCTGGGCTCCAACAGCCGGGTCCGTGGCAAACACGCGCGTGAGCTGCTGGGCTGGGTGCCGAAAACCACGTCGGTGGTCGAGTGGATTCGCAATGAAATGATCCGCGCTTGAATGAGCGCGCTCCAACGATGTTTAGCGGCCACCTACGGGTGGCCGTTTGCGTTTGAGCAATATTTACCGCACATCGCAGAGCACAGAGCGCTAGTCTGGTCAGCATTCAGACAGCCCGGCTGTCACAAGCTGATACCTTTGTTCATTCACAAGGAAGCTCCATGCGAGTCGCGACGTTCAAAACCCTCGCCTTGTCGGTGATTTTCGCCGTCAGTTCTCCGGTGTACGCCATTGCGCTGGAGGGCGGCGCCGTGGCCTCACCCGACCAGTACGGCGCTGAAGTGGCCGCGCAAATCCTGAAAAAAGGCGGCAATGCTGTTGATGCCGCAGTCGCCACGGCGTTCACCCTGGCCGTGACCTATCCCGAAGCGGGCAACATCGGTGGTGGGGGCTTCATGACCCTCTTCATGAATGGCAAACCGTACTTCATCGACTACCGCGAAACCGCGCCCAAGGCCGCCAGCCGCGACATGTACCTTGACGAGAAGGGCAACGTGATTCCCGGCATGAGCCTGATCGGCGCCCGTGCTTCCGGCGTGCCGGGCACGGTCATGGGGTTGTGGGAGGCACACCAGAAATTCGGCAAGTTGCCGTGGTCTGAACTGCTGACCCCCGCCATCGGCTACGCGAAGAACGGCTTCACCGTCGCCGAGAAACAGAACATGTACGGCGCTGAAGCGATCAAGCAGCTCAACGGTAAGACCAACTTCGGCGACTATTTCGGCAACATGAAAAAAGGCGAAACCTTCCGCCAGCCCGAACTTGCCAAAACTCTGGAGCGCATCGCCGATAAGGGCGCAGACGAGTTCTACAAGGGCCAGACCGCCGACCTGCTCGTTGCACAAATGCAAGCTGACAATGGCCTGATCACCAAACAGGACCTGGCCGATTACAAAGCCGTGTGGCGCAAGCCGCTGCACGTCAATTTCAACGGCAACACCCTCTACACCGCGCCGCTGCCCAGCTCGGGCGGCGTGGCGCTGGCGCAACTGATCGGCATCAAGGAGCAGTTGGCCGATGACTTCAAGGGCGTGCCATTGAACTCGGCGCGTTACATTCACTTGCTCGCTGAAATTGAAAAACGTGTGTTCGCCGATCGTGCGAATTATTTGGGCGATCCGGACTTTTCAAAGGCGCCGGTCAACGAGCTGATTGATCATGTGTACCTGGCCGATCGCGCTCGCGAGATCAACCCGACCGCCATTTCACCCACCGAGAACGTGAAGGCCGGGCTTGAGTCGCACCAGACCACCCACTTCTCCATCGTCGATGCCAAAGGCAACGCCGTCAGCAACACCTACACGCTGAATTGGGATTACGGCAGCGGCGTGGTGGTCAAGGGCGCGGGTTTTTTGATGAACGACGAGATGGACGATTTCAGTTCCAAACCCGGTGTGGCGAATGCGTTCGGCGTAGTCGGTGGTGACGCCAACGCCATCGAACCGGGCAAGCGAATGCTGTCGTCCATGAGCCCGAGTCTGGTGACTCGGGACGGCGCCGTCATACTGGTGTTGGGCACGCCGGGCGGCTCACGGATTTTCACCACCGTGTTTCAGGTGCTGAATAACCTCTATGACTTCCACATGCCCCTGAAAGACGCCGTCGCCGCGCAGCGGGTTCACCATCAATTGCTGCCGAAGGACACGATCTACACCGAGAAATTTGCGCCGCTGAACGAGAAAGTCGCCGACGAACTCAAGGCAATGGGCTACGCGCTGAAAGATCAGGGCTGGTCGATGGGCAACATTCAGGCGATCAAGATCGACGGCACGAAAGTCGAAACCGCGTCGGACCCGAGAGGGCGAGGCGTGGGGAAGGTGGTGAAGTAGGGCAGGATCAGCGCGGTCTTACGGTTTTGTGCCTTGAGCAGAGCCAGTCAGCCCCGCAAACCACTGTGGGAGCGGATTCATCCGCGAGACGCCGGTACAGACGACAGAAAATTATCGTCTGAGCGTGAGTCTTGCGAATGAATTCGCTCCCACAGTGTGAAAACCATCAGGCCTTCAGGTCAGTTGCTTAGTGATGCTCACGGGTCGCACGGAATTTCACGTCTGGCCAGCGCTCTTCCATCAGGCTCAGGTTGACCCGCGTTGGCGCGAGGTAGGTCAGGTGACCGCCGCCGTCCAGTGCCAGGTTTTCCACCGCCTTGTTCTCGAATTCTTCGAGCTTCTTCTTGTCGCTCGAATCGATCCAGCGGGCTGACCACACGGTGATCGGCTCGTAGGAGCATTCCACCTTGTATTCTTCCTTCAGGCGGCTCGCGACCACGTCGAACTGCAGCACACCGACCGCGCCGAGAATAATGTCGTTGCTGCGCTGCGGGAAGAACACCTGGGTGGCGCCTTCTTCGGCCAGTTGCTGCAAACCCTGACGCAGTTGCTTGGATTTCAGCGGATCACGTAGACGAACGCGGCGGAACAGTTCCGGTGCGAAGTGCGGAATACCGGTAAAGCCCAGGCCTTCGCCTTCAGTGAAGGTGTCGCCAATCTGGATCGTGCCGTGGTTGTGCAGACCGATGATGTCGCCCGCGTAGGCTTCTTCCAGCTGTTCACGCTCACTGGAGAAGAACGTCAGCGCGTCGCCGATGCGCACGTCCTTGCCGGTCCGCACATGGCGCATTTTCATGCCCTTGTCGTACTTGCCCGAGCAGATGCGCATGAACGCGATGCGGTCGCGGTGTTTAGGGTCCATGTTCGCCTGAATCTTGAACACGAAGCCCGAGAACTTCTCTTCCACCGGCTCGACGGTGCGCTCATTGGCCACCCGTGCCAACGGTTTCGGCGCCCAGTCCACCACGGCGTCGAGCACGTGATCGACACCGAAGTTGCCCAACGCAGTCCCGAAGAACACCGGGGTCAACTGGCCGTCGAGAAATTCCTGTTGATCGAAGGTGTGGCAGGCGCCCTGCACCAGTTCCAGTTGCTCGATGAAGCGCTCGTACTCGTCGCCCAAGTGGGCGCGGGCTTCGTCGGAGTCCAGCTTCTCGATGATTTTGGTTTCGGTACGCTCATGACCATGACCGGCGGTGTAGACGATGATGTAGTCGTCGGCCAGGTGGTAAACGCCCTTGAAGTCCCGGTAGCAGCCAATCGGCCAGGTGATCGGCGCGGCCTTGATCTTCAGGACCGCTTCGATTTCGTCGAGCAGTTCGATCGGGTCGCGGATGTCGCGGTCGAGCTTGTTGATGAAGCTGACGATTGGCGTGTCGCGCAGACGGCAGACGTCCATCAGGGCGATGGTCCGCGGCTCTACACCCTTACCGCCGTCGAGCACCATCAGCGCGGAGTCCACGGCGGTCAGGGTGCGGTAGGTGTCTTCCGAGAAGTCTTCGTGGCCCGGGGTGTCGAGCAGGTTGATCATGTGTTCGCGATACGGGAACTGCATGACCGACGTGGTAATGGAAATACCCCGTTGCTTTTCCATCTCCATCCAGTCGGACGTGGCATGGCGGTCGGATTTGCGGGATTTCACCGTACCGGCGACGGCAATCGCCTTACCCATCAGCAAAAGCTTTTCAGTGATGGTGGTCTTACCGGCGTCGGGGTGAGAAATAATGGCGAAAGTGCGGCGTTTCGCGACTTCGGCGGCCTGTCTGGTCATGGGAAATCGCCCGAGAGGTGATTCAAAAAAGGGCGGCGATTATAGCCCAAACGAAAGCAATATCCGAACCGTTCAGTCAATCAAGGGTGGCCAAATAGCATCTCGCGTGGGAACCTTTGCGGTTCCGGAGACGTCCACTCCCTGGCAATGCAAACCGCCAAGGGACGCAAAATCAGCAAGTTAGCTTGACGAAGCTGCGCTCATGGCTCGTGTTTTCGCCGAGGTTCAACCCTTTCCGGCGACCCACCCGCTGCTCTTCGCGAACGTTCGCAGATGGTCAGAAATGGCCGTTCACGCGAGGCGTTCGCCGACTGAAATAAGGAGTCCGCCCGTGGCTAATCGCTATGGCAAGGGGCTGATGGGAGGTGCGACCGCTGTCGTACTCCTGGCCCTGCTGATCCATTGGATCGGCATCGATACACTCAAGCAGTATCAGGATGATCTGCTGTTCTACCTGCAAGCCCACGTCATGTTGGTGCTGGCGTCCATGGTGGCGGCACTGGTGGTCGGAATCCCGACCGGCATTGTGCTTAGCCGACCGAACATGGTTGGCCGCGCCGAACGTTTCATGCAGATCTTCAACATCGGTAACACCGTTCCCCCTCTTGCAGTGCTGGCCATCGCCCTGGGCGTCCTGGGTATTGGCAGCGGACCTGCGATCTTCGCGCTGTTCCTCGCCTCACTGTTGCCCATCGTGCGCAACACCTACGAAGGCCTGAAAAACGTTCAGGGTTCCCTTAAAGAAGCCGCCACCGGCATCGGCATGACACCGCGTCAGGTGTTGTGGCGCGTCGAGCTGCCCAATGCCGTGCCGATCATCATCGGTGGTGTGCGGGTCGCGCTGGCGATCAACGTCGGGACCGCGCCACTGGCGTTCCTGATCGGCGCCAACAGCCTTGGCAGCCTGATCTTCCCCGGCATCGCCCTGAACAATCAGCCGCAACTGGTGCTGGGCGCCGCGTGTACCGCACTGCTGGCCCTGTTGCTCGATGGCGCCGTGACCCTGGCGAGTCGTCTTTGGCTGGAACGTGGCCTGGCTCGATAACGGGCCGCGCAGAGAAAGGAATTCGCATGAAGAAGTTATGCACATTAATAGTGGGCGCGGGTCTGCTGCTGTCCGGGTTCGCCCAGGCGGCCGAGATGCCGGTGTTGCGCATCGGCGCACGGGTCTTTACCGAACAGACGATTCTCGCCGAACTGACCGCGCAATACCTGCGCGACAAAGGCTATCAGGTCCAGATCACCGGCGGCCTGGGTAGCAACCTGGCGCGCAGTGCGCAGGAATCCGGTCAGCTCGACATGCTCTGGGAATACACCGGGGTGTCGCTGGTTTCGTACAACCACATCGACGAAAAGCTCAACAGTGAGCAGACCTATCAGCGGGTCAAGGAACTGGACGCGAAGAAGGGCCTGGTGTGGCTGTCGCCGTCCAAGTTCAACAACACCTATGCGCTGGCGTTGCCGGACAAGGTCGCGCAGCAATACCCGCAGATCACCAATGTTTCAGGCCTGACGGCTGTGCTGAAAGACGAAGCCAAACAGGGTCATATCGTCGCGCTCGACACCGAGTTTGCTAACCGTTCCGACGGTCTGGTGGGGCTGGTCAAGCACTACGATATGAACTTGGGCCGCGAGAACACGCGCCAGATGGACGCCGGTCTGGTGTACACCGCCTTGAAGAACGGGCAAGTGTTCGCCGGTCTGGTCTACACCACCGATGGTCGCTTGAATGCTTTCAAACTCAAGGTGCTGGACGACGACAAGCACTACTTCCCGGACTACACCGCCGCGCCGGTGATTCGCAAAGAGTATCTGGACAAGCACCCGCAACTGGCCGAACAGCTCAAGCCGCTGGCTGCGCTGCTGGATAACCAGACCATGATCGACCTGAACGCGCGCATTGACGTCAATCACGAAAGTCCTACCGTCGTGGCGGCCGATTTCCTACGCAGCCATCCGATCAATCCTTCCGCTGACAGCGTGCCGATCAAACAGACGCCGGTAGAGCAACAGGAGAAGAAACTATGAGCTTCTTCAGCGCTTTTTCGCATCTGGACTGGAATCAGGTGTTTCACTTGACCCTGCAACACATCACCCTCGTCGGCATCGCGGTAACCCTGGCGATTCTGGTGGGCGTGCCGTTGGGCGTGGTCATGACCCGCTTCCCGGCGCTCGCCGGCCCGCTGCAAGCCAGTGCGACCGTGCTGCTGACCGTGCCGTCCATCGCGCTGTTCGGCCTGCTGCTGCCGTTCTACTCCAAGTTCGGCCAGGGCCTTGGGCCATTGCCTGCGATCACGGCGGTTTTCCTTTATTCGCTGCTGCCGATCATGCGCAACACCTACCTCGCCCTGACCGGCGTCGAACCCGGCATTCGCGAAGCCGCCCGCGGCATCGGCATGACCTTTGGCCAGCGCCTGCGCATGGTCGAGCTGCCCATCGCCGTGCCGGTGATCCTCGCCGGTGTGCGCACCGCCGTGGTCATGAACATCGGCGTCATGACCATCGCCGCCACCATCGGTGCCGGTGGCCTCGGCGTCCTCATCCTCGCTTCCATCAGCCGCAGCGACATGTCGATGCTCATCGTCGGCGCCGTTCTGGTCAGCATTCTGGCCATCTTCGCTGACCTGCTTCTGCAATGGCTGCAACGCTCGCTGACTCCAAAAGGATTGCTCAAATGACTGCCAAGACCATGATCGAACTGCAAGACCTCACCAAGACGTTCCAGAGCAACGGCAAGGAAGTGAAAGCCGTCGACTCCGTGAGCCTGACGGTCAATGAAGGCGAAATCTGCGTATTCCTCGGCCCGTCGGGTTGCGGCAAAAGTACGACGCTGAAAATGATCAACCGCCTGATCATGCCGACCTCCGGCAAGGTGTTGATCAACGGCGAAGACACCACTCAGCTCGACGAAGTGACCCTGCGCCGCAACATCGGTTACGTGATTCAGCAGATCGGCCTCTTCCCCAACATGACCATCGAGGAGAACATCGTGGTCGTGCCCAAATTGCTGGGCTGGGACAAGCAGAAATGCCACGACCGCGCCCGCGAGCTGATGAGCATGATCAAGCTGGAGCCGAAGCAGTATTTGCATCGCTATCCGCGTGAATTGTCGGGTGGCCAGCAGCAGCGGATCGGTGTGATTCGCGCGCTGGCGGCCGATGCGCCGTTGCTGCTGATGGACGAGCCGTTCGGTGCGGTCGACCCGATCAACCGCGAGATGATCCAGAACGAATTCTTCGAGATGCAGCGTGCGCTGAACAAGACCGTGATCATGGTCAGCCACGACATCGACGAAGCTATCAAGCTGGGTGACAAGATCGCGATTTTCCGTGCGGGAAAACTGCTGCAGATCGATCACCCGGACACGCTGCTGGCGCACCCGGCAGACGATTTCGTCAGCAACTTCGTCGGGCAGGACAGCACCCTCAAGCGTCTGTTGTTGGTGAAAGCCGAAGACGCCGCCGACAACGCGCCGAGCGTCAGCCCGGAAACCCCCGTGGCCGACGCACTGGAAGCGATGGACGAGAACGACCGCCGCTACGTGGTCGTCACCGATGCCGCGAACAAGGCCATGGGTTACGTGCGTCGCCGCGACCTGCACCGTCAGACCGGCACCTGCGAGCAATACCTGCGTCCGTTCAACGCCACCGCCGCCTACGACGAACACCTGCGCATCCTGCTGTCGCGCATGTACGAGTTCAACCGCGCGTGGCTGCCGGTGCTGGACGCCGAGAACGTGTTCCTGGGCGAAGTGACGCAAGAGTCGATCGCGGCGTACCTGAGTTCGGGGCAATCGCGGGGCAAGAAAACCAGCATTGTTTCGCCTGCGGAAGCGGCGGAGCAGGCGGCGTCGGTTTAAGGTAACGGGATCAGGCGCAGCCGCGGTGCCTGATCCCACGCCTTCGCGAATGAATTCGCTCCCACAGTCAGCCCGCGTTCAGCCTCTATTGCAGCACGACTTGCCACCGTCTGACGGTCGAAATGCAATCGACCTGTGGGAGCGAATTCATTCGCGAAGGGATGGCACCGACAACGCTTCTCTCTCGCCTGAAACCCATCTCTTTCGCCGCACGGCTTCCCAAGGCAGCGCCATTGCAATCACAGCCGCTGGCAAGCCGTGCCGCTACGTGCGTTCGTCTGCCTGTTCGATCAGCGGGAACATCAGCCTGTCACATCGGTCGGTTACTACAGGGTGATTGAACGAGCGTACTGGCCCGTCTGGCAAAAACGGGCAGAAACGCGACATTTTTTGTTGATCTCCAGCCCTTCAGGTCCTAAAGTTCGCGCCGAACGTCCATGCTGGAAACGATCCATCCGGCTCAAGTACTGACGACGAGACAGCAAGGCCAACCGGGGATGCATGACCGGATGGCCTTTTTGCTTTCGGTCAACGGCCTTGGGAAGTAGGCGAACCAAAGTGGGGATACGGAGGACGTTCATTTGCACCCATTGTTTTTTACCGTTTGCCAACAGGAGTCCCCCGCATGTCGATCCAGGTCGAAGACTATTTCGAGAAAAGCACCTTCGCCAAAATGAAGGCGTTCGCCGACAAGCAAGAAACCCCGTTCGTGCTCATCGATACCGCCATGATCAGTCAGGCCTACGATGACCTGCGCGCCGGTTTCGAATTCGCCAAGGTTTACTACGCGGTCAAGGCCAACCCGGCCGTCGAAATCATCGACCTGCTCAAAGAGAAAGGTTCGAGCTTCGACATCGCCTCGATCTACGAGCTGGATAAAGTGATGGACCGTGGTGTTGGCCCGGATCGCATCAGCTACGGCAACACCATCAAGAAATCCAAGGACATCCGCTACTTCTACGAGAAGGGCGTGCGTCTGTACGCGACCGACTCCGAAGCCGACCTGCGCAACATCGCCAAGGCCGCACCGGGTTCGAAAGTCTATGTGCGCATTCTGACCGAAGGCTCGACCACCGCTGACTGGCCTCTGTCGCGCAAATTCGGCTGCCAGACCGACATGGCGATGGACCTGCTGATCCTCGCCCGTGACCTGGGTCTGGTGCCTTACGGCATCTCTTTCCACGTGGGTTCGCAACAGCGCGACATCTCCGTGTGGGACGCCGCGATTGCCAAAGTGAAGGTGATCTTCGAACGCCTGAAAGAAGAAGACGGCATCGAACTCAAGCTGATCAACATGGGTGGCGGCTTCCCGGCCAACTACATCACCCGCACCAACAGCCTGGAAACCTACGCAGAAGAAATCATCCGCTTCCTGAAGGAAGACTTCGGTGATGACCTGCCGGAAATCATTCTGGAACCGGGCCGTTCGTTGATCGCCAACGCCGGTATCCTGGTCAGCGAAGTCGTACTGGTTGCGCGCAAGTCGCGTACCGCCGTCGAGCGTTGGGTCTACACCGACGTGGGCAAGTTCTCCGGCCTGATCGAAACCATGGACGAAGCCATCAAGTTCCCGATCTGGACCGAGAAGAAAGGCGAAGTCGAAGAAGTCGTGATCGCCGGTCCAACGTGCGACAGCGCCGACATCATGTACGAGAATTACAAGTACGGCTTGCCACTGAACCTGGCCATCGGCGACCGCTTGTACTGGCTGTCCACGGGTGCGTACACCACCAGCTACAGCGCTGTTGAATTCAACGGCTTCCCGCCGCTGAAATCGTTCTACATCTAAGCGTCAGCGCTCATAAGAAAACGGCATCCATTGAGATGCCGTTTTTTTTGCATTTCAAAAACTGAATCGCAGGATATGGGCGAACGTGTAGTCCACCAGACGTTGCGCCTCACGGGCAGAACTGGCAGCCGATTGACAGGACACCTTCATACGCCGAGGCGACTGATTCGCCTTCAAACCCTGGACTTCCCGAACCGTGGCGTTCAGAAGGCCAGACAGGCGTGAGCAATAAGCGCCCATATTGCCTGCCGAGAGAATCGTCGTGTTGTAGGCGCGTCGATGCCATTCAAGGCTGCTTCTTGCCGAGGCCAGACGGCTCTCATCTCTTAGCGCGCTGTTGAGTGTCTCCGGAAGTGTTTTGGAGGCTCCTTTGATCAGCAGCCCTTTTCGTTTCGCGTATTCGTACGTCCTCATGTTCATGAAGTCCATGAACCGAGGAATGGTCTGTTTGGCGCAAACGATGATGCGCTCGCATTCTGCCTGTTGTCGTCTGAATGCCTCTTCGTGACGTGACAGGTCCTGCGTGATTTGCCTGATCCGGCTGTCGAACGGGTTGCTGTCCAACAGGGACATCACCTCGTTCAGTGTCTTCTTGGTGTCCTGGTGGATCGCGCGAATCTGCGTCGCACTGTTGCGCCAGAGCGGAGCGCCCTGCCGCGCCGTCGCAACGGTCTGATCCATCGCGGGCTCTTTGTATTTGCCGTACTCGGCCTGTGGCACCAGGTCGAGTTTGATCTTGAAGGCTTCGATGTACTGAGGAAGCTTATCGAGATAGCCGATGTTGAATCCAAGATAAGCGACGTCTTCGGAATCGATGAGATGGGTTGTCATAGTGCGCCCTCCTTGGCGTTACAGATGGTCATTGATGCCCGTAATCTCTGCGGAACTCACGGTCGGCGTCTTTGAACACCTTGAGCAACAGGTCCGCTTGGATTTTGATTTGCTCCCAGGGCTTGGCGACCTGTTTGAAAGCGTTCAGCAAACGACGAAGAGCCAGCGTGCTATCGATCTTGCCTGCCTCTTGAACCGAATGTTTCAGGTACGTGTCCAGGGCCACCCATACGACCGCCAAGTTCGTGGTCGCAGTGTAGGCGTCGCCAATGACCAGATTGAGGTCCTGCACATCATTGCGTACCCGCTGCAATGAGGCGTGAATAGTGTTTTTCTGCGACAACAGATCGATGCTTTTCTCTTGTTGCAGGCGCAGCGCATTGATCTGTTTGCGCACCTTGTCGGCATCGATGCCGTAGTAGATGCCCAGGCCAACCAGCGCAAAACTTGCGCCAACCGATTTCTTGACCAAGGTCTGGTATTCCCGCTGCTTCTCCTCGATGTCCGTGGCCCGCCGATTGATAGCGTTGTTCAGGTCCCGAATGTCCTGAGGCATAGAGTGGGTGTCGATGCTTTTTAACTTGCCCGTCAAATCACGTATCACGTCTGCCGACAATTGATCGGAGAAAGTATCGAGGCGACGTTTGAGTGCCGCTGTCGCATCCTGGCGGTGCAGGACGAGGGTAGCCACCTCTTGAACGTAATGCAGGAAATCCGCGTGATCTTCCGGAGCCAATGCTTCGGCAGGCTTGGCCTTGATCTCGTCGTAAAGCTGTTGGGCCGCTTTTCCATACACCTGCATCTGATCGGCGAATACCCACAACTCACTGCCGACGTTCATGAGGTCGGTGCGAAGCGGATTCCATTGTGATGCATGACGATGAATGCGGCTGAAACTTGCCTGAAAATCCTTGGCTTCGAGATTAGGGCCAGCACCTTTTTCGTAACCGAGATACCCGACAACCTCTTTAAGCGTCGTCGGCAGCGCGAGGCCATAGGTTTCATAGCGCTTCAAATTGATCAATTGTTCTTTCGTCAGAATGAGGCCGGGCGCGCGAACGGCTTCTTTATCCGTGCCCGCCGCCGCAGCGATCAATGTGCCAGGCAGGCGTTGCGCCCGATCAAGTTTCTCAGTGCGAAGGGGTGCGTCATCCAGTCCATTGGAAGGGTTCATCATGTTGATCCTGTCATGAGAGGAAGTGCGAGAGAGGCAGAGCTGGTGTGAGTCCAGCGGCCTCAGGTAAGAAGCCGGGACGAACAGGCTTCGCTCTTCCCGGCCGGCGCTGTTCAGCGCTGAAGATGAATGTCAGGGGATCACTTTCAGATGTTTCGCCAGTGCCAGCGCGTCCACGATGAGTTGAGCGATAGTGTCCTGATTCTCAGCATTGACAGCGCTGTGCGTGCTCAGGAAAGAGCGCTTGGCTGCAACGATTTTTTCGAACTCGGCGATGTACTGCGCGCGGTGATCGTCGAAATCATGGCATGCGACGATCAGCTCTTTTTTGGACGTGACCAGACGCAGTTCATGGGCCTTTTCCTGCGTGCTGGCGATCAGCGCATCGATCTGCTTACGCAGCGCGTTGCGGGCTTCGACCATGCCGAGGTAGTTGATCAGGCCTTCGGCTTTTTCCAGGATCTGTTGCACCAGTTCGATGGCGCCTTCCACGGCAATCAGTTGCGGTGGTGTCATGCCCAGTTTCACCAGCTCCTGCGCGGTCAACGCTGTGTCTTTCGCCAATGCGCTGAAACCCTTGGCTTCGATCACCGCCATTGCGTCTGTCAGCGCTTTTCGCTTTTCTTCCAGCGCAGTCTGGCGTTCCTTGATTTCCAGCACTTCCGACGGCAAACGCGCTTGATCGTCTTCGAGTTGCTTGACGTACGACTGGGTGGTGGCGCGGTCAATGGGACTTGCGAGGGCGGTCATCAGATTGCTGAGCGTCATCTCTTTCTTGCCGACGACACCCAGGATGGTTTCAACTCGATGAACGATGTCCTCAATGATTTCTTCCTTATCGGACTCCGGGGCGCTCTGGAATTCCTCATGAAGTTCGCGGAGTGTGCCAACGTTGATGCCTAACAGGATATCCATTGATTGGGCGATGTCGCGAAGCTTGGAATGTGCGTTACGTAGCGAACGATCCAGATCACAGATTCGTCCATGCAATGAGGGCAAGTACTGCGTCTGAATGAAAAGCCGCTTCACCTCGATGGTGGCGTTCGATGCTTGGGTCTTCGCCTGTTGCAGCGCGTGGATGTCTAATTCGGGGTAATCGGCGCGGGTCGGGAATCGGGCAATAGTGCTCATGGTTTAAACTCCGTAATCTTCTTTGAATTCGCGATCTGCTTCAGCAAACACGCGTTCTAATTTTTTGGCGTCCACCTCGATGGTTTCCCACGGTTTAACCACCAGGTTGAATTGATTTCTGAACCGGCGCATGGACAGCGCGTCGTTGATGCCTTTGACTTCGGCTGCGGAACTGGCGATGAATGTGCCCAGCGAGTTCCAGACACTGATCAGGTTCTTGGTGGCGATGTCAGCGTCAATCACGATGAGGTCAAGGTTCTGAAAGTCCATCCGAACCCGGCCAAGCGACGCCAGGATCCGGTTCTTTTGCGCCATCAGCGCGATGTCCTTTTCCTGCTCTTCGGTCAACTTATTGCGTTCTTTTCGGATCTTTTCGGCTTGAACACTGGAGTAAATCATCATGACCAGATTGCCCGCGACGGCACCGATCGCCTGCTTGACCAGTTCTTTGTATTCTTTGTTTTTCTCTTCGATGGCCAGTGCGCGGTTATCGATTTTTACTTGCAGTGCTTTGATTTCGCTACCCAGCTTGTTGTTGTCAATGAGTGACAGCTTGAACTCGATGGCCGGGCCTACTTGTTCAGACAATTGTCTGCCAAACGCGTCAAGACGCTGTTTGATACGAAGGGCTTCCGTTTCCTGCTCTTTTACTTTATTGAGAATCTGGTCCAGGTAATAACCCAGGTCATTGCGATCTTCGGCCTCAATGCCCGGGAATTTTTTGCCCAGCTGAAGTTCGACTTTGCGCAGGTCTTCAAGTGTCTTGATGTTGTATTTTTCGATCAGACCCAGTGTCTTTATGTCGTCGAAGACCTCTTGCATGCTTGCGCCATAGACCTGGATGGAGCCGGCGAACACCACGAGTTTGGTGTTAACGGTCAGCAGGTCTGTGCGCAGAGGATTCCACAGTCGGGCGTGGCCGTTGATGAGTGTGAACGTATGCTGAAAGTCAGCAGCCTCCAGGCCACGGCCCGCGCCCCTTTCGTAACCCAGATAGGCAATGACGTCTTTCAGAACGGTGGGGAGTGCCAGGCCGGCAATCTCGTATTTCTTGAGGTTTTTGACCTGCTCTTTGGTCAGGATCAGCCCGGTGTCTCGGGCATCGTCTTGCGGGGTCGCTACCGATGAGCCAAACAGTCTCGCAGGATCGTTCGCCGCGTCGGTCGCAAGGTTTGCTGTGAATTGAGACATATCATTAGTCCTTTAATGATGTCGCGTTACATTTCTGAAGTTAATAAATACTTCAGATGCAGAGTGTTGAATGTGTCTGCACGAGAAGGAGAGTAAGTTGTGCTTTTGAAGAGGTCAAAGCGGAAAAATAGTCTGTGCCTGTAGGATAATTCAGGCTTGTGAAAGAGAGAGTCGAGTTCGCTCAATTAAATCAGGGGGGGAAGATGTGCTTGCAGGTGTTTTGAAATTTCATTCAGGCAAAGCGAGTTACACATTTCGCCCCTTAATCGTTTAAAAGTGCACGATATTCCGCAGCGTCTTCCCGATTGCCCATCTCTGCCGCACGTTGATGGTAATCCAGTGCCAAGGCGCGAACCTCCGGGTGCCTCGCTTGCAGCAGCGTCTTGCGGCTCACGCGCAAGTAGTTGAGGTTGCCTATTTGAAGGGCTGTTCTTAGCCAAACGACCGCTTCTTCGATTCGCCCATGATCGGCCAGCACGGCGGCATGGCTGAACTGCCCGCGAAAATCACCAGCCTCTGCCGAGCGGCGATACCAGTCGTGCGCGGCCTGCACGTCCTGTTCACAACTCACGCCTTCTTCGAGATAGCGGCCCAGCAGGTTCATTGATTTGGCGTGACCCATGTGCGCAGCCTTGCGGTAACACGCCAGCGCGCGGGCCTGATCTTTGTTGACGCCCCGGCCGGTTGCCAGCAGGTTGCCGTAGTTATAAAAGCCCCAATCCAGTTCGACTTCTGCGGCTTGCCGGTAATACTCGGCAGCCTTGGTGGCATCGGGTTCGCAGCCCCACCCGTGCTCGTGGCAACGCCCAGCCATGTTGGTGGCCATCGCGTGACCGTTACGCGAGGCAATCTGAAACCAGGTCAGGGCCAGTGCCGCGTCCTGTTCGATGCCGGTGCCGTCGAGCAGGATCTGGCCTAGTAGCGCTTGGGCATCGACCATGTTCTCCTGCGCCGCAATCAGGATTGCCCGCGCTGCGCTTGCAGGGTTTTCCTGAAGCATGTCACGCAGTTGTTGGCCGCTCAGCACGTCTTCCCGTCGCAGTGTCCAGCTCATGAGTCAGACCTCGACCCATTGGCGCAGCAGGTTGTGGTAAGTGCCTGTGAGTTGAATCAATGACGGGTGATCGGGCACGTCACGGCTGAGCTGTTGAATGGCCGTGTCCATTTCGAACAACAACGTGCGATGACCGTCGTCGCGCACCAGGCTTTGGGTCCAGAAAAACGATGCGTAGCGAGCGCCCCGTGTCACGGCGTTGACTTTGTGCAGGCTGGTGGCGGGGTAGAGCAGCATGTCGCCCGCAGGCAGTTTGACCGAGCGGGTGCCGAACGTGTCCTGAATCACCAGTTCGCCGCCGTCATAGTCGTCCGGGTCGCTGAAGAACAGCGTCGACGACAGATCAGTGCGCACGCGCTCGATGCTGCCCTTGGCCTGACGCACGGAATTGTCGATGTGGAAATCAAAACTGCCGCCGCCGGTGTAGCAATTCACCAATGGGGGAAACACTTTATGGGGCAGGGCGGCGGACATGAACAGCGGGTTCTGCCACAGCCGCTCAAGCATCGCGGCGCCGATTTCCTTGGCCAGCGGATGACCTTCGGGCAGTTGCAGATTGTGTTTGGCCTTGGCCGACTGGTGACCTGCCGTGATCTTGCCGTCCGCCCATTCGGTCTGCTCCAGGGCTTCGCGGATGCGCAGCACTTCCTCGCGGGTGAACAGGGCGGGAATGTGTAGAAGCATGGCCAAAGCGCTCAGGTGCAAAAAGGTAACGAATGGTAGTGATTCTTATTGGTCGTGTAAAACCCTGCGAGCCCCTGTAGACGAATGAGCGACGAAAATCCGTAAAGCTAAATTGTAAAGATTGTAAGTTTTATGCGAATACAAATGATTCCCAACTATATTCCGCGACCTCAACATTCCTTGGGGAAGGAAAATGTCGCGCCAATCACAACCGTCATCCGCACATTCGCAGCGCTCAATCGCAGGCGCTGTGGGCGTCGCTATCGCTGCCATGTCTGCCAGTCATTGGGTACACGCTGCTGAAGCCACTTCGGATAAAGCGCTGAATCTGGGTGCCACTACGATCGATGGCGAGGCGGTCGACACGGCGTACAAGACCGAGGAGTCGACGTCCAAGAAGTACACCGCGCCTTTGCGCGACACGCCAAAGAGCGTCACGGTCATCCCGCAGCAAGTGATTCGCGACACCGCCGCCACCAGCCTGGCGGACGCCCTGCGCACCACCCCTGGCATTACGTTCGGCGCCGGCGAAGGCGGCAACCCGAACGCCGACCGCCCGATCATTCGCGGTTTCAACGCTGAGAGTGATGTGTTCATCGACGGAATGCGCGACGTGGCGGCCCAAAGCCGCGAGATCTTCAACGTCGAATCCGTCGAGATCAGCAAGGGGCCGGGCTCTGCGTTCACGGGTGCAGGTTCCACGGGCGGCAGCCTGAACCTGGTCACCAAAGGTGCGCATCTGGGCAATGCCTACAACGGCGGCTACACCTTTGGCTCGGATCAGACCCAACGCTACACGCTGGACGTCAACCAGCAGATGACCGACACCTCGGCGGTACGCCTGAACCTCATGAAGCATGACGCCAATGTCGCTGGCCGTAACGACGTCGATGTCAGCCGCTGGGGGTTCGCGCCGTCCTTCGCGTTCGGCCTGGGCACTGATACGCGCGTCAAGGTTGACTACTACCACTTGTCCACCGACGACATGCCTGACTACGGCATCCCGTTGACCAGCACGACTGGGCGCAGCAAGTACGTCGTCGACAAGCCGGCGCACGTCAACGAGAACAATTTCTACGGCCTCACCGGGCGCGATTACCGCAAGAGCGTCAATGACAGCGGTACGTTCCGGGTCGAGCATGACCTGAACGACAACCTGACCCTCTCCAACAGCTTCCGGATGTCGCGTTCGACGCTGGACTACATCGTCACCAACCCCGATGACAGCCGCGGCAACGTCGCCAATGGCCTGGTGTCGCGCTCGGCGAAGAGCCGTAATTCGACGTCCAGTGGCTTCGTCAACCAGACCGACCTGCAAGCGAAATTCAACACAGGCTTTGTTGAGCACAGTTTGGTGACAGGCGTTGAGTTCTCGTACCAGGACACCCACAACCGCGCGTATAACGTATTGAGCGCGACGGGAGGCACTATCGGATCGACGTGCAATGCGGCGTTGTTGAGGTCTGGCGACTGCACCAGCCTGTATGACCCAAGCCCTAAGGACGCGTGGAACGGCACCATTACCGACAGCCAGGCGTTCACCGACACAGACACCAAGACCAGCGCCGCTTATGTGTTCGATACGCTGAAATTCAACGATCAATGGTCGCTGAACCTTGGGCTGCGCTACGACGACTATGAGGTCAAGTCCAGTGGCTACAGCACCGGTGGCCGTGGCACGGTGGCCGGGACGTTCAAGCGCGAAAACACCAGCCAGCTCTGGAACTACCAGGTCGGCCTGACGTACAAGCCGTTGCCGAACGGCAGCGTCTACGCCGCCTGGTCGACCTCCAGCAACCCGTCGGGTGAAACCAGCGGTAACGGCGGTCTGGAACTCGCTGCCAACAACACTGATCTCGATCCGGAAAAGAACCGCAACTACGAGATCGGCACCAAGTGGGACTTCTTCGACGACAACCTGTCGCTGACCGCCGCGTTGTTTCGCACCGAGAAAACCAACGCCCGAATCACCGATCCTGACAACGCTACTTTCCAGGTGCTCGATGGTGAGCAACGTGTCGATGGCCTTGAGCTGACCTACGCGGGCAACATCACCCGCAAATGGAAGGTCTATGGCGGTTACACCTATATGGAGAGCGAAATCGTCAAGGCCACCAACAAGGCTGACGAAGGCAATCACATGCCGAGCACGCCGCGTAACAACTTCAACTTCTGGTCCACGTATGAACTGGTTCCGAAGCTGACCGTCGGCGCGGGTGCGACCTTCGTGGATTCGCGCTTTGGCAACGAAGCCAATTCGGTCGAGGTTCCGTCCTACTGGCGCTACGACGCCATGGCGACTTACGCCCTGACCAAGAACGTTGATCTGCAGCTGAACGTGCAGAACCTGACGGACAAGCGTTACTACGATCAGGTGTTCACGACGCACTACGCGCACATGGCGGCGGGTCGTACAGCACTGATGAGCGCCAACTTCCACTTCTGATAAAGAAGCGGAATCAAGAAGCCCCACCTGCCGTTGGCGGGTGGGGTATTTGTGCGAGACGGCCCTTTGCAATCCACAGTCCTGTAGGAGTGAGCTTGCTCGCGATGGCCGTGTGTCAGTTATGTCCTATGTGTCATGCAGACTCCCATCGCGAGCAAGCTCACTCCTACAGGAGGGGGGCCAAGGCGGCAGTCGAGGCTAGACGCAATATGTGCTGGGGTTGTGACCGAATAAAGAATCAGCCACGGATGAGAATGCATGCCGTTTCTGCGCATAATGCGCGCTGCAGCGGGTTATTGAGGTGATCGAGGGTGTTGAAGAAGGTCCTGTTTCAAGTGCATTGGTTCTTCGGGATCACGGCGGGTCTGGTGTTGGCGCTGATGGGCATCACCGGGGCGCTGTATTCCTTTCAAGAGGAAATCATCGATGCGCTCAATCCCGACACGCTGTTCGTGCAGCCGGGCGAACATCGTCTGTCACTGGCCGAGATGGTCAGCAAAGTCGAAGCCCAAGGCCATGACACGGTCTCGATGTTTCGTATCGAAACCGAGGGCAATCGGGTCGCACAGGTCTGGTTCAAACCCGCCCCCGGCGAACGTCGGGGTGTGATGCACAACTTCGACCCCTTCACCGGCGCGTTCAAGGAAGACGCGGTCGGTCAGGATGTCTTTGGCTTCATTCTCAACCTGCACCGCTTCCTGGCCGCCGGTGAATACGGCAAGCAAGTCACCGCCGCGTGCACACTGATCCTGCTGTTCTTCTGCCTGTCCGGCTTGTACCTGCGCTGGCCCCGCCAAGCGTTGAACTGGCGCGTCTGGCTGACGCTGGACTGGGCGAAGAAGGGACGCAGTTTCAATTGGGACTTGCACTCGGTGTTCGGCACCTGGTGCCTGATCGTTTACCTGCTGCTGGCGATCACGGGCCTCAACTGGTCCTACGACTGGGTGAGCAATGGCCTGAACACACTCATCGGCGACCCTCCCGTGGCGGGCGAACAACGCCGTGGCGGGGGAGGGCCGCGACCTGGGCCGGGCCCGAAAGACGCGACACCTGTCGCTGCTCCGGCGCCGGACTACGCCGCCATCTGGGACACGATCCAGAAAGCCGCTGGCCCGGACCTCAAGACCTACAACCTGCGCATGCCGCAGGCGCCGGGTCAGATGGCAACGGTCTTCTACCTTCTCAAAACAGCGCCGCACCCGCGTGCGCTGAACCAGATCACCCTCGACCCGGTAAACGGCCAACTCAAAGCCAACACGCGCTACACCGACAAGGGCTATGGCGCGCAACTGTTGGTGAGCAACTACGCGCTGCACACGGGCAGTTACTGGGGCCTGACCGGGCGTCTCGTCATCACTGTCGCCGCGCTGATGATGCCGCTGTTTTTCATCACCGGCTGGTTGTTATATCTGGACCGACGTCGCAAGAAGCGTGACATCCGCAATGCTCGGGGCGAGGTCGGTGTATCGACACCTGGCGCTTATGGCAGTCAAGGCCCGGCGTGGCTGATTGGCTTCGCCAGCCAGAGCGGTTTCGCCGAGCAACTGGCGTGGCAGACGGCGGGGCAGTTGCAGTCGGCGGGTTTGCCGGTGCGCGTGCAACGGCTGGCAGACGTGACGGAGCAAGACCTGAATCAAAGCCGCAACGCCTTGTTCGTGGTCAGCACGTTTGGCGACGGCGAGGCGCCTGACAGCGCACGGGGGTTCGAGCGCAAGTTGTTGGGTCGCCCGTTGGACCTGGAAAACCTCAATTACGCAGTCCTGGGGTTGGGGGATCGTCAATATCAACATTTCTGCGGGTTCGCTCAGCGCCTGCACGACTGGTTGACCGAACGTGGCGGCAACACGCTGTTTGCCCCCGTTGAGGTGGATAGCGGCGACAGCGCCGCCCTGCAACATTGGCAGCAACAGTTGGGAGAGCTGACCGGCTCGACACCGGCCAACGCGTGGACAGCGCCGGAGTACGAAAACTGGGTGCTGGCGCAACGGGATTGGCTGAACCCTGGCAGCGTTGGTTCGAAGGTGTTTCTGCTCGGTCTGATTTCAGCTTCCGGCACGCAGTGGCAGGCCGGTGATCTGATCGAAGTGTTGCCACGCAACGCACCCTTGGCGGTCGAGCGATTTCTGGCCGGGTTGGGCATCGCGGCGGACACGCCGGTCACGGTCGATGGTTTGAATGAAACGCTGGCGCAGGCGTTGAGCAGCCGTCAGTTGCCTGCCAACCGCAGCCATTTGGTCGGACTGCACGCGCAGGCGCTGGCCGACGCGCTGGTGCCGTTGGCCATGCGCGAATACTCGATTGCGTCGATCCCCGAAGAGGGCTCGCTGCAACTGATCGTTCGTCAAGAGATTCATCCTGACGGCAGCCTTGGCTTGGGTTCTGGCTGGCTCACCGAGCACGCGGCCGTGGGAGACGCGATCAGTCTGCGGGTACGTCGTAACAGTGGTTTCCACTTGCCGGTCGAGTCGGTCCCTATGATTCTGATCGGCAACGGAACAGGACTGGCGGGGCTGCGCAGTTTACTCAAGGCCCGCATTGCCCAAGGGGAGCCGCGCAACTGGCTGCTGTTTGGCGAGCGTCATCTTGCTCACGATTTTCATTGTGGCGAAGAGCTGAACGGCTGGCTGGCGTCGGGTGATCTGGCGCGGCTGGACCTGGCGTTCTCCCGTGATCAGGCGCAGAAAGTCTACGTGCAGGATCGCCTGCGGGAAGCCGCCGAAGAGCTGCGCGTCTGGCTGGCCGAGGGCGCCGCGATTTACATTTGCGGCAGTCTGGAAGGCATGGCGACGGGCGTGGATGAGACGTTGAAGGCGTTGTTGGGAGAGCAGGCGGTTCAGGCGCTGATCGAACAGGGTCGCTATCGCCGGGACGTCTATTAACAGGACGCAGATCTGTGTCCTGCCATAACTCATGTGGGAGACGCCGGAGGTTACGACGGCAGCGAAAACGGTAGGTCAGGTCACTCATCTGTCCCTGATACACCGCAATCGCTGCCGTCGTAACCTCCGGCGTCTCCTACAGGTTTCGGTGCCAATCTTCAGATTGCAATTCTGATCAACACCCCTACCTCGATTCAGACCAAACAAAAAAGGCCGTTACGCTCAAGCGTAACGGCCTTTCTCATTTATCGATCAAACGTGGCTCACGCCACAAACTGCTCCGCATAGTGGCAAGCCACCTGACGATTATCCACGGTGCGCAGTTCCGGAATCTCGGTGCTGCAGCGTTCGGTCGCGTACGGGCAGCGCTTGTGGAAGGCGCAGCCTGATGGGGGGTTCAGCGGGTTGGGCAGTTCGCCGACGATCTTGATCTTCGGCTTCAGCGGGTCCGGGTGAATCGTTGGGGTCGCTGACAGCAGCGCCTGGGTGTACGGGTGCAGAGGGCGGTTATAAATCTCCTCCTTCGGCCCCATCTCGGCAGGACGACCCAGGTACATCACCAGTACCGTGTCCGCCACATGCCGCACCACCGCGAGGTTGTGCGAGATGAACACGTAACCGGTGTTGAATTCCTGCTGCAAATCCATGAACAGGTTCAGCACCTGCGCCTGAATCGACACGTCCAGCGCCGACGTCGGTTCGTCCGCCACCAGTACTTTCGGTTGCAGCATCATCGCGCGCGCCAGGGCAATACGCTGACGTTGACCGCCCGAAAACATGTGCGGGTAGCGCTGGTAATGCTCAGGGCGCAGGCCGACCTGCTTCATCATCGCCTGCACTTTCTCGCGGCGTTCGGCCGCCGACAGCTTGGTGTTGATCAGCAGGGGCTCGCCCAGTTGATCGCCGATCTTCTGGCGTGGGTTCAGCGAGGCGTACGGGCTTTGGAACACCATCTGCACGTCTTTGCGCAGTTGCTTGCGTTGCTCCTTGGTCGCGCCATTCACTTCCTGCCCGGCGATCTTCAATGAACCCGACGAAGGCTCTTCGATCAATGTCAGGGCGCGGGCGAGTGTGGACTTGCCGCAGCCGGATTCACCGACCACCGCCAGCGTCTTGCCCGCTTCCAGTTCGAACGACACGCCGTTGAGGGCGCGAACGGTGGCGTGGGGTTTGAAGAAACCCTGGGATACATCGTAGTGACGGGTGAGGTCACGGGCGGTCAATACGATTTCGCTCATTACGCCACCTCCTGATTCAGCGGGTAGAAGCAGCGGGCGAGGCTGTTGGCTTTAGGGTCCAGCGCAGGGCGCTGTTGGCGGCAGGTCTCTTGAACGTACGGGCAGCGCGGCGACAGCAGGCAGCCGCTCGGACGGTCGTAACGGCCAGGGACGATACCCGGCAGCGTCGAGAGGCGCGCGGCGCCCATGCTGTGTTCGGGAATCGCGGCCAGCAGGGCTTCGCTGTACGGGTGCGCAGGCACGTCGAACAGACCGGGCACCTGACCGACTTCCACCGCTTGCCCTGCATACATCACGCACACACGCTGGGCGGTCTCGGCCACGACAGCAAGGTCGTGAGTAATGAGCACCAGGCCCATGTCCTGCTCTTTTTGCAGGGCGAGCAACAGGTCCATGATCTGAGCTTGAATGGTCACGTCGAGCGCAGTGGTCGGTTCGTCGGCGATCAGCAGTTTCGGTTCCCCGGCAATCGCCATGGCAATCGCAACACGCTGGCTCATACCGCCCGAAAGTTGGTGCGGGTAAGCCTCCAGACGCTGTGCGGCGCCCGGGATTTCAACCTTCTGCAGCAGCTCCAGCGCACGTTGGCGCGCAGCGCGGCCCGACATGCCGAGGTGGGCGCGCAGCACTTCCTCGATCTGGAAACCCACGGTGTAGCTGGGGTTCAACGCGGTCATCGGGTCCTGGAAGACCATCGACAGGTCTTTGCCGACGATCTGCCGACGCTGGCGCGGGCTCAACTTGAGCATGTCCTTGCCGTCGAAAATCAGGGAGTCGGCGGTGACGATGCCGGGGTGATCGATCAGGCCCATCAGCGCCATCATGGTCACGGATTTGCCCGAGCCGGATTCGCCCACAATGGCCAGGACTTCGCCCTTGTCCACGGCCAAGTCCAGGCCGTCGACGACCGGGGTGGCGGTCGCATCGCCGAAGCGAACGTTGAGGTTTTTGATTTCTAAAAGTGGCATTCGGACGTCCTCAGGCGGCGTTCTTGAGTTTCGGGTCCAGCGCATCGCGCAGACCGTCGCCCATCAGGTTGATTGCCAGCACGCTGAGCAAAATGGTCAGACCTGGAAGGCTCACCACCCACCAGGCGCGTTCGATGTAGTCGCGGGCCGAAGCGAGCATGGTGCCCCACTCAGGCGTTGGCGGTTGTACACCCAGACCGAGGAAGCCCAACGCCGCAGCGTCGAGAATCGCCGAGGAAAAACTCAAGGTCGCTTGAACGATCAGCGGTGCCATGCAGTTCGGCAGTACGGTGATGAACATCAGGCGCGGCAGGGTCGCACCGGCCAGGCGGGCGGCGGTCACGTAGTCGCGGTTCAGCTCACCCATGACAGCAGCACGGGTCAGACGCACGTAGGACGGCAGCGAAACGATGGCGATGGCGATCACGGTGTTGATCAGGCCAGGGCCGAGGATCGCGACGATCGCCACAGCCAGCAGCAGCGACGGCAGGGCCAGCATGATGTCCATCAGACGCATGATGGTCGGGCCGAGGATTTTCGGGAAGAAACCGGCCAGCAGGCCCATGAGAATCCCTGGAATCAGCGACATCACCACCGACGAAAGGCCGATCAGCAGCGACAGGCGCGAACCCTGGATCAGACGCGACAGCAGGTCGCGACCCAGCTCATCGGTGCCCAGCAGGAACCGCCATTGACCGCCTTCGAGCCAGACCGGTGGGGTCAGCAGGAAGTCACGGTATTGCTCGCTCGGATCGTGAGGGGCGACCCATGGCGCGAACAGGGCGCAGAAAACGATCAGCAGCATGAACGCCAGGCCCGCGACGGCGCCTTTGTTCTTTGAGAAATGCTGCCAGAACTCTTTGTAAACGGACGGGTAGAGCAGGCTTTGATCGACTGCTACTACGGGAGTAGGTGTGCTCATAAAAAGTGATCTCAGCGCTGGTGACGAATGCGTGGGTTGGCAAAGCCGTAGAGGATGTCCACCACGAAGTTGACCAGAATCACCAGGCAGGCGATTAACAGGATGCCGTTCTGCACGACAGGGTAGTCACGGGCGCCAATGGCTTCGATCAGCCATTTGCCGATACCCGGCCAGGAGAAGATCGTTTCGGTCAGCACTGCACCGGCGAGTAGCGTGCCCACTTGCAGGCCGAACACGGTCAGAACAGGGATCAGCGCGTTGCGCAGGCCGTGGACGAACACCACGCGGGCAGGCGACAGGCCTTTGGCGCGGGCGGTACGCACGTAGTCTTCACGCAGCACTTCGAGCATCGAGGAGCGGGTCATCCGGGCGATCACCGCCAGCGGAATGGTGCCCAGCACGATGGCCGGCAGAATCAAGTGACGCAGGGCGTCGATGAACGAGCCTTCTTCATCGCTGAGCAGGGTGTCGATCAGCATGAAGCCGGTTTTCGGCGGAATGTCGTACAGCAGGTCGATACGTCCCGATACCGGGGTCCAGCCCAGCGATACCGAGAAGAACATGATCAGGATCAGGCCCCACCAGAAGATCGGCATCGAGTACCCCGCCAGGGAGATGCCCATCACCCCATGGTCGAACAGGGACCCTCGTCGCAAGGCCGCGATGACACCGGCCAGAAGCCCGATGATGCCAGCGAATATCAGCGCCGCAATCGACAGTTCCAGCGTCGCCGGGAACAGCGAAGTGAATTCGGTCCACACGCTCGTGCGCGTCCGCAGCGATTCGCCGAGGTCGCCATGGGCGAGCTTGCCGACGTAATCGATGTATTGCGCATAAAGGGGCTTGTTCAGGCCAAGACGTTCCATGGCTTGGGCGTGCATTTCCGGATCGACCCGGCGTTCACCCATCATGACTTCGACCGGGTCGCCCGGAATCAGGCGAATCAGTGCGAAGGTCAGCAAGGTGATGCCGAAGAAGGTGGGTATCAGTAACCCCACTCGGCGAGCGATAAAACTAAACATCTTCTCGTGTACCTCATCTGCCGGTTAGGCGTGTTCCGGCGGGTCTCCGGTTTGGAGCCCGCCAGATTCTTCTTCTACTTCACCTGGGTGGTGGCGAAGTTATTAGTGGTGAGGGGGCTAATGTGGTAGCCCTCTACGTTCTTGCGCATTGCCGTGAACATCTTGGTGTGCGCCATGCTGATCCATGGCTGATCCTGATTGAAGATCACTTGTGCCTGCTCATAGAGCGCAGCACGTTCGGCCGGGTCGGTTTTTTCCCGTGCCTGATCGATCAGGGTCTGGAACTTCTCATTGCACCAGCGGGCGTAGTTTTCGCCGTTTTTGGCGGCTTCGCAGCTGAGGTTCGGCGTCAGGAAGTTATCAGGGTCGCCATTGTCACCTGCCCAGCCCGCCGACACCATGTCGTGCTCGCCGTTTTTGGCACGTTTGAGCATTTCGCCCCATTCCATGACGCGAATATCTAACTTAATGCCGACTTTCGCCAAATCCGACTGCATCATCTGCGCGCCCAGCATCGGGTTCGGGTTGGTTGGACCGCCGCCGTTGCGGGTGAACAGGGTCAGCACGGTGCCGTCCGGCACGCCTGCTTCCTTAAGCAAGGCACGTGCCTTGTCCAGATCGTGGGCCGGATTCTTCAGGGTTTTGTTGTAGCCCAGCAGGGTGTCCGGGTACGGGTTGACCCCTACCGTGGCGTTGCCCTTGCCGAACAGCGCGTTGACGTAGGCTTCCTTGTCGAAGGCGATGTCGATGGCCTTCCGCACCCGCACGTCGCTCATGTACTTGTGGGTGGTGTTCATCCCGATGTAGGAAGTGGTCATCGCGTTCAGCTCATCGACCTTGAGGTTCGGGTCGTTCTTGATGCTCGGGATGTCATCTGGCTTGGGATACAGCGCGACCTGACACTCGTTGGCCTTGAGCTTTTGCAGGCGCACGTTGTTGTCGGTGGCGATGGCCAGAATCAGGGTGTCCGCTGGCGGTTTGCCACGGAAGTAATCCGGGTTGGCCTTGAAACGCACCTGTGCATCCTTGGCGTAGCGCTGGAATACAAAGGGGCCGGTGCCGATCGGCTGGCTGTTCAGGCCTTCGAGTTTATTGCTCTTGAGCAATTGATCGGCGTATTCGGCCGAGTAGATCGAGGAGAAGGCCATGGCAACGTCCGCCAGGAACGGTGCTTCGCGACGGGTCAGGGTGAATTTGACGGTGTTGTCGTCAACCTTCTCGACGTTCTTGAGCAGGTCCTTGAAGCCCATGCTTTCGAAGTACGGGAAACCCACGGTCGATTGTTTGTGCCACGGATGGTTCGGGTCCAACTGGCGTTGGAAGCTCCAGACCACGTCGTCGGCATTCATGTCGCGCGTTGGTTTGAAGTAATCGGTGGTGTGGAACTTGACACCTTTGCGCAGGTGGAACGTGTAATTGAGGCCGTCTTCGCTGATTTCCCACGACTCGGCCAGAGCCGGCTGGATGTCAGTGGTGCCGGGCTTGAAGTCCACCAGACGGTTGTAAATGGTTTCCGACGCAGCATCCCCAGTGACGGCGGTGGTGTACAGCGCAATGTCAAACCCTTCCGGGCTGGCTTCGGTGCAGACCACAAGAGGTTTGGCCTGAACGCCGACCGCGGCGCTGAGCAGTGTCATTCCCAGTGCCAATGCGACTGCGTTGCGCAATGTTGCGAGTTTGAATGTCGATTTCAAGAAAACGCCCTCCGCAAGTGATGAAGCCATTACTCAGTGGGTGCTTCGGGGCATTAAGTTCTGTATGAACCTTGCCCCGAAACTGCCCAGCGGTTGATTAAAGGATGTTGAACGGGATGGTGGTCACCAGACGGAACTCGTTGATGTTGCCGTCAGCCTGGTTCGCACTCGCGCGGTGGGTGGTGTACGTGCCGCGCATGGTCGAGGCCTTCAGCGGGCCGGACTGCAGGGTGTACGACGCGCCGACGCCGTATTCGTAGTGAGTTTCGCCGTCCATGCTGCGCACGTCATAGGCGGTGCCTTTGTAGTGCGTACCGTCGATGTCGAAGCCGCGGGCTTGATAGACGTTGAACTTCAGGCCTGGCACGCCATAGTCGGCCATATTCAGCAGGTAGCTCAGCTGCACCGACTTCTCGTTCGGTCCGTTGAAGTCCGAGAGCAGGGAGTTGGCGAGGAAGATGGCGTTGCTGTCATGCACGTAGTCGAAGTAGGTGTCACCCTCGACTTCCTGATAGGCGATGCTGAAGCTGTGCGCCTTGTGGGTCGCGGTCAACGACAGGGAGTAGGTGTCGTTGTCGATCGGGCCCATTTTCTTCGAGCCGGAATCTTTGGTTTTGTAGTAGTTCAGGTTGGTGCTCAGGCCCAGGACGTCGGTGTCGCCCAGCTCGTGCAGGAACGAGAAATAGTACTGGTGCCAGAAATCCTGGACGTTCGAAGCGTAGAAGCTGGTCGTCAGGCTTTTGAACGGCTTGTAGTCGACACCGGCCATGTCCACGCGGTCGGCTTCGATGTTCGCGTTGGCGGTGTACTCGGAGCGGAACTTGGTCAGGCTCTGCTCGGAACGCGGTGAGACGCGGTCGAAGCTGCCAGCGGTGAACGACAGGTTGTTGAATTCTTCGCTGAGGATGCTCACACCTTCGAAGCTCGACGGCAGCGCACGGTTACCGATGTAGGCCAGTACCGGCGTGTTCAGCGACTGGCGGCCGGCGGTCAGCGTGGTGTTGGAGATGCGAGCCTTGATGTTGCCCAGGCCCAGCTTGCTCCACTGGCCAACGGGGTCGCCGTTGTTCTTGGTCAACGTGCGGTTGGCGCCGCCCATCAGGTCATCCTTGTCGCGGTCCAGCGCAACGGCGTTGTAGACCGCCATCTGCGTGGCGAACCCGACGGTGCCCTGAGTGAAGCCCGAGCTGTAGTCAACGATGGTGCCTTGCACCCAGTTGATACGACGTGGGTCGCGATCGACCACGACGCCGTTCTCGCTGCGGCTGAAATTGCCGCCGCGACGCAGCAGTTCATTGGCGTACCAGTTCTTGGTCGAACCGGTGATTTTCGAGTCTTCCAGAAAGCCTTTGGCTTCGCTCTGGGCGTTGGTGGTGGCCAGTGTCGTCGGGACGAATTCCTGACTGGTTGGCTCTGCCTGGGCCGCGACGCTCAAGGCGAGGGCGGAGAGGGCGAATACAGCGGTGCTGGCTTTTTTCACGTGTTGAAGCTCCCTTTTACATCTTTTATAGAGGCCGGTTTTTATGGAGGACCGGCTTTGATGAAGCGGCCTTGTGGGCCTTTTTTCGCTCGTTCCGCGGATTGCGGATAAAGCAGTGCCAAAGGCGAACATTCACCTGTGGCACAGTTGCTCGGGTTAGTCGGCGATGCTGACGCCGGAGAAGTTGTTGCGATTGAACGGACTGACCTGAAACCCCTGAACGTTTTTACGCAACGGCTGAATGACCGTGGAGTGAGCGATCGGCGTGATCGGCACCTGGCTCTTGAGGTAGTGCTGGGCTTGCTTGTAGAGGTCGATGCGCTGGTTCTTGTCCGCCGTGGACACGGCCGACTTGATCAGCGCGTCGTACTTCTCGTCGCACCACATCGAGTAGTTGTTGCCGCCAATGGAGGCGCAGCTGTACAGCGTGCCCATCCAGTTGTCGGGGTCACCGTTGTCGCCGGTCCAGCCGATCAGCGAGATGTCGTGCTCGCCGTTCTTGCTGCGCTTGAGGTACTCGCCCCATTCGTAGCTGACGATGGTGGCCTTGATGCCCACCTTGGCCCAGTCAGCCTGAAGCATTTGCGCCATCAGCTTGGCGTTCGGGTTGTACGGCCGTTGCACGGGCATGGCCCAGAGGGTCAGTTCGGTGCCTTCCTTGACACCGGCAGCACGCAGCAGCTCGCGTGCCTTTTCCGGATTGTAGGGGGCGTCCTTGACGGTTTCATCGTAGGACCACTGGGTCGGCGGCATGGCGTTCTGCGCCAGTTGGCCCGCACCCTGATACACCGCGTCGATGATCGCCTTCTTGTCCACCGCCATGTCCAGCGCCTGACGAACCTGCAAGTTGTCCAGCGGCGCATGGCGCACGTTGTAGGCGATGTAACCGAGGTTGAAGCCGGGTTTCTCGATCACCTGAAGATTCTTGTCTGCCTTGATGGACTCGACGTCGGCGGGGCGGGGATTGAGTGTCACCTGACACTCGTTTTTCTTGAGCTTCTGCACACGCACCGAGGCATCGGTATTGATGGCGAAGATCAGTTGATCGATCTTCACGCGGCTCGGGTCCCAGAAGTGTTTATTAGCGACGTAGCGAATTTGCGAATCTTTCTGATAACGCTGGAATGCAAACGGGCCTGTACCAATGGGCGAATTATTGATCTCGCGAACATTACCCGATGCCATCAGTTTGTCAGCATATTCAGCCGACAGAATAGAGGCGAAGTTCATTGCAATATTTTGGATGAAGGCCGCGTCCACTTTGTTCAGTGTGAATACGACCGTCATGGTGTCAGTCTTTTCCACTGACTTGATGTTCTTGTCCAGGCCCATGCTGGTGAAGTACGGGAACTCCGTCGGGTAAGCGACGCGGAAGGGATGATCCTTCTGCAACATGCGATTGAAGGTGAACAGCACGTCGTCGGCATTGAAGTCGCGGGTCGGCGTGAACAGCTTGTTGCTGTGGAATTTCACGCCAGGGCGCAGGTGGAACGTGTAAGTCAGGCCATCGGGCGAGATATCCCAGCTCGTCGCAAGCGCAGGCACCACGCTGGTCTCGCCGCGTTCGAACTCCGCGAGGCGGTTGTAGATCGGCTCGGCGGCGTCGTTGTCAGTGCCCGACGTGTATTGGGCGATGTCGAAACCGGCGGGGCTGCCTTCCGAACAAAACACCAGACTGTTGGTAGCCGCTTGTACGGTTGGAATAGTGGCTAATAGCCCAGCAGTGATTAACGAAGACACAGCAATGTTTTTACGCATGACAATCCTTATCGTCTGGGGCGTGTATCACTTTTGATGATGCGGAAAATTCCGGGGCAATCGTTTGCGCAAATGGAACTGTCCGATCAGATAAACCGACCGACGGGAAAACGATAACTATCAGGTACGGGAACTCAGAACGGTATGTCCGTCCGGCCGCACAGTAAATACTTCAGACTTCTTCAATGTTTGTAGGAAAAGTGCATATCGTTAGTAGGCAATTTCTTTCAGCTGCACACTTACTCGTCTAACGATATTCATTTTCGTTTCTGAATCACGCACAAGACGACACGGTCGCGACACCCGAAGGTATCGCGACCGTGCAGTCACAGAGGGTTATTACTTACCGCTGACGCTCACGCCGTAGAACGAGTTCAGACCGAATGGGCTGATCTTGAAGTCCTGAACTTCTTTACGCATCGGCTGGTAAACAGTCGAGTGCGCAATAGGGGTCATAGGGACGGCGGCCTTGAGTAAGTGCTGAGCCTGTTTGTACAGCTCGGTGCGCTTGGACTGGTCGGTGGTTTCCTTGGCCTGGTGGATCAGCTTGTCGAAGCCGTCCTTGTCGCACCATTTGGCGAAGTTGTTACCGTTGACCGCGTCGCAACCGAACAGGGTGCCCAGCCAGTTATCCGGGTCACCGTTGTCGCCGCTCCAGCCAATCAGCATCGCGCCGTTTTCGCCGTTTTTGGCGCGCTTGATGTACTCGCCCCACTCGTAGGAAACGATCTTGGCGTTGATGCCAATCTTCTTCCAATCGTTCTGCAGCATTTCAGCCATCAGCTTGGCGTTCGGGTTGTACGGACGCTGAACCGGCATCGCCCACAGGGTGATTTCGGTGCCGTCGGCCACGCCTGCCTTTTTCAGCAGTTCCTTGGCCTTGGCGACGTCGTACGGCGCATCCTTGATGGTGGTGTCGTAGGACCACTGGGTCGGCGGCATAGCGTTCACCGCCAGTTGGCCTGCACCTTGGTAAACGGCGTCGATGATGGCTTTCTTGTCGACCGCCATGTCCAGCGCCTGACGCACTTCCAGTTTGGCCAGTGGGTTAGGCTTGGACTCGCCTTTGATTTCCGGCATCACGTTGTAGGCGATGTAGCCCAGGTTGAAGCCCGCCTGATCAGGCATCTTCAGCGCAGGGTCGGCCTTCAGCGGTGCCAGGTCGGCGGGACGCGGGTAAGCGGTGATCTGGCATTCGCCTTTCTTCAGCTTCTGAGCGCGAACCGAGGCGTCGGTGGTGATCGCGAAAATCAGGTTGTCGACTTTGACGTCTTCAGGCTTCCAGTAGTCCTTGTTTCCGGTGAAACGGATGTTGGAGTCCTTCTGGTAGCTCTTGAACACGAACGGGCCAGTGCCGATCGGCTTCTGGTTGATGTCTTCCGGCTTGCCTTCCTTGAGCAGTTGGGCGGCGTATTCAGCGGACTGAATGGACGCGAAGCTCATCGCCAGGTTCTGGATGAACGCGGCATCGACCACGCCCAGGGTCATCTTGACGGTGTGATCGTCGACTTTCTCGATCTTGGTGATGTTGGTGTCCATCGCCATGTCGGTGAAGTACGGGAATTCGGTCGGGTACGCCTTACGGAACGGATCGTCCTTGTTGATCATGCGGTTGAACGTGAACAGCACGTCATCGGCATTGAAGGTACGGGTCGGTTTGAAGTACGGCGTGGTGTGGAACTTGACACCTTCACGCAGATGGAAGGTGTAGGTCAGGCCGTCCGGGGACACGTCCCAGCTAGTGGCCAGGCCTGGAATGACGGCGGTGCCGCCGCGTTCGAACTGGCTCAGACGGTTGAAAACGGTCTCGGCCGAAGCGTCGAAGTCGGTGCCGGTGGTGTACTGACCTGGGTCGAAACCAGCGGGGCTGCCTTCGGAGCAGAACACCAGGTTCGATGCTGCTTGAGCGAAGGGAGCGCTGGCGATCAAACCTGCGCCGAGGAGAAACGGAATGACCGCTTTTTTGAGCATGGTGGCCTCAGTTGTTGTCATTTTTTAGTTGAGGGTACGACCTTATGGGTCGGTCCCGCGGATACTTATGCAGGCGCCATACCCAAAGCAAGATGCTGGCGCCAAACAAGTGTCAAAGAGTGGCACGAACGTACACGAATGTCGCAAAAGTATAATTTTTGACGCGGTTGAACGTTTGCGTGTCGCATATCGGTATCTTTGTTGCGCGATTCTGGTGCATCGCGCCGTGGCAAATGCACCCGAATGTCCCGCAAGTGTTACTTCGCTGTTGATAAGCGATGGTGCTATTTGGCCACGCTCACCCCATAAAAGGGCGTCAGGCCAAACGGGCTGAGTTTGAAGTCCTGCACCTCCTTGCGCATGGGCTGAAACACCTTGGAGTTGGCGATTGGCGTAATCGGCACGTCGTTTTTCAGGATGTTCTGCGCCTGCTGATACAGCTTGATTCGCTCGTCGCGGTTGCTGGTCAGCTTGGCCTGGGTCACCAGTTTGTCGTAGCTCGGGTTGCACCATTTGGCGTAGTTGCTGCCTTTCACCGCCGCACAGCTATAGAGCACGCCGAGCCAGTTGTCCGGGTCACCGTTGTCACCTGTCCAACCATAGATCATCACGTCGTGTTCGCCAGCCTTGGCGCGCTTGATGTACTCGCCCCATTCGTAGCTGACAATGTTGGCCTTGATGCCGATCTTCGCCCAGTCGGACTGAATCATCTGCGCTGACATCCGTGCGTTCGGGTTGGACGCGCGTTGCACGGTCATGGCCCACAGGTTGATCTGCGTGCCCGGCGCGACGCCTGCTTCCTTGAGCAGCTGTTTCGCCTTGTCCGGGTTATAAGGCGCGTCCTTGATGTTCGGGTCATAACCCCATTGCGCAGGCGGCAGCGCGTTTTGCGCCAGTTGACCGGCCCCTTGGTACACCGCCTTGATGATCGCCGGCTTGTCGATGGCCATGTCCAGCGCCTGACGTACCTTGAGTTGGTCCAGCGGCGGGTGGGTCACGTTATAGGCCAGGAAACCGAGGTTGAAGCCGGGTTGGCTCAGCACTTTCAGGTCCGGGTCCTTCTGCGCTTCCTCGATGTCCTGCGGACGCGGATAGCCGCTGATCTGGCATTCGCCGGTCTTGAGTTTCTGCAGGCGGGTGCCCGCGTCGGTGTTGATCGAGAAGATCAGGTTGTCGAGCTTCACGTCCTCCGGCTTCCAGTAATCCTTGTTGCCGGTAAAGCGGATTTGCGCGTCTTTCTGGTAACGCTTGAACACGAAGGGGCCGGTTCCGATCGGCTTCTGGTTGATCTCTTCGGCCTTGCCTTGTTTGAGTAGCTGCGCGGCGTATTCAGCGGACTGAATCGAGGCGAAGCTCATGGCCAGGTTCTGGATGAACGCGGCGTCGATGTTGTTCAGGTGAAATTTGACGGTGTGGTCGTCAACCTTCTCCACCTGTTTGATGGTCTTGTTCATGTCCATGTCGGTGAAGTACGGCGACTCGGACGGGTAAGCCTTGCGGAACGGATCGTCGGCGTTGAGCAGGCGATTGAAGGTGAACAGCACGTCGTCGGCATTGAGGTCCCGCGTCGGCTTGAAGTAGTCCGTGGTGTGGAATTTCACCCCGTCGCGCAGATGAAACGTGTAGGTGAGGCCGTCCTCGGAAACGTCCCATTTTGTTGCCAGGCCTGGCTCGACTTCCGTACCGCCGCGCTTGAACTGGGTCAGGCGGTTGAACACGGTTTCAGCCGACGCATCGAACTCCGTACCGCTGGTGTACTGGCTGGGATCGAAGCCGGCTGGGCTGGCTTCGGAGCAATAGACCAGCGTGCTGGCGGCATGCACAGACGGCACGCACAACGCCACGGCGGCAGCCAGAAGCAGCGGTTTGAAGGTTTTCTCCATGTGAACCTCATGCAAGTGCGGCATTCATGCCGGGATCATCGACGGATGATAGACCGCGCAGAATGCCGCAGCGTTGAGCGTTCCTACAAGAAAACCGTTAGACCTATTTGATGATGCCTAATGACTGGTAGAGAGCATAAAACGCAGCGCCAGCGGGCGTGAGTCGTATCAATGCCCAGAGCGGTGACTGCTTATCCAGGAACTCACCTCTCATGAAGTTCAGATACGCAGCGCCATCTTTGGACAGGCGATCGAGCGAGGCCTGTCCTGTATCAGCGAGGTGCTCATGAATGGCGCGCAGGTCGAGCTTCGAGGTGGCGCGGCGTACGTTTTCGGGGTTTTTCGTCGCCCATTCAGCGACTTGTGCATCCTGCCACTCACTGTTGTGGGGATGCTTGAAATAGTCGATAGCGATAGCAACGGGGTCGGCCTGGGTGTCGCCGTTCCAATGATTGACCATTGCGGTGCCTACCGCTCTCACGGCTTCGGACGCCAGACTGCTTGCCAGCAGGTGCAGTGGGTGTTCTGCATGGTCCTTGGCCAGCTGTGAGTGAGTTGGATCAGTCGAGCCATTGTCGTGCGGATCCTCCCCATACCGGGTCTGCCAGTCCTTGATGTTTTCCCCGAATCGCGTCAGCACACCTTGCATGATGATGCCGAGCGCATTACCCAGCACCGAGGCAGGTCCTGTCAGATAGGCCACGCTTCGCTGAATGAACTCCGCGATGGGCAGGCTGACCCATTCATCACGAGCGTTCAGAAAGGCCTGGAAATGCTTGAGGTAGTCAGGGTTCTCGTGCTCTTCGAGAAGAATCAACAGCACCTGCTCGCGAGGGCTTCGGTCACCCGGTTTGGTCGGCATATAGGAGATGTCGTCGAGCGAGAAAAGAATCTTGCCCAGTGGGCCGGCCACACTGGCCAGGACATCGGAAGAGCCGAACATCCCGGTCACGAGCGGCAGGCCCGCTTCACAGTCGGCGGGGGAGGTCCATGGCAGCACCTGGGAGTGGCCATTTTTGATCAGCGCCAGTTCCACGAAGTTGGAGTGAGCGAAAAAGTCTTCGAGTATGTGCAATGCCGAGCCAAAGGCGCGCAAACCCCAGGGCTTGCGCGGGTGATCCATGGCGAATTGCAGCTGGCGTGCCATGAAGTCAACGGACCGTCCGATGTAGTGCTTCATCGATGTCGTGTAGTCAATTAGCAGCAGCGGATCGCCGTCGAATACCAGCGATTCGAAATCCTGGTCCCTTGACTTCGGGTCTGGGGTGTTTCGGTCGACGACGCGCGGGTTGTCGATGTGCTCACTGGGGCGGTACACACCGAGCACATCGGGAGTCACTCTGTATAAATCCCCGCCAGCCTGCCTGATGGGCCCGAATCGTTTAAGGGAAAGCACGTCGACGATCCGGGTAAGGGCGTCACGGGACAGTACGTCGGGGAAGTCCTTGGGCGTATCGGCGGCCCGAATGACCTTGGGATCGAGCAGCTGCGAATAATCCCGCAGCCAGTTGCCAAAATAGATGGTGTTCAGTTCATAGGGGCTCATCTCCAGGTCGTACAGCACGGCCTCGATCGTCTCGTGGGTATGGTGATGTTCATCGCCATCACCTGCTTCAAAGCGTTCACGCTCTGGGTGCGGGTCGGGAGAGTTTGAGGTTTCGTTGAGGTTCGAGTGGCGCCACACGATGCGTACGCGCACTTTGCTCCACTGGGTTTCGATATCCAGCGGGCGGGCTGACCCGGACCGGTAGCTGGCAATGCGCACGCGATCGGTGTCGAACTGGCCGAGCGTAGCCATCGCGAGGGAGAAACGAGTGCCCTCTTCACCGTTGGCATCCTTGGCGAGAGGGGTCGAACCCTCTTCCAGATAATCGGCGAAGTCCTGGCGCAGCACGTTATCGATGTGATGGCCGAACTCGTGCAGAAGAATATCCAGAAACTCGGCGACCCGAACGTCGCTCAGGGCGTTGTCGATCATTGAGGAATGAATGCGGATGACCCGCTCGCTGTTGCTGTAGTCGGCGAGATGATCGCCGTCCTCGATGAAGATGGCCGGGTTGTCGATTTCTCCGGCAATCAGCCGGTCTTGCAGGGCGCAGTAAATGCTTTCGGGAATGTCCTGGCCAAAGATGCGCGCCATGTTCTCAATGAACCCATCGGCTGAAAGTGTCGTCGCCACCCGGGTCAGCAGGTCCAGGGCAAACGTGCTGTGCACGAGCGCCTCTGTCAGGTCGGGTTGGTCGAGGAAACGGGTTGTCGCGGGTTGAAAAGCCATGATGGATTCTTCCTTGAATCAGTAATAAACGACCGGTCTGGCGTTGCGGGTCCGGGAATATCCCGACCCATCCGACGCTCCAGTCGTGAAGGTGTTGTTGGTGGTACGGGTGTCGAGTGTACGGATTGCACGGGCCGTGGAAATCGGACAGGGCGCGGAGGTGTGTAGGATGCGCTAGCGCGTCGCAAGGGAAGGGGCGACAGATCGTCTGGAAAAGAGTGCAGCAGGGGGGAGGAAACCGCGGCAGCCCTTGGCTGCCGCGGGCGAGGATCAGGGAATCGCGACTTCGATCACGCCATCGGCGGTCACGCTGACCTGGCTGGTCCCGGCCTCGACATCCGGCGTTGGCGCGGCATCGGCGCGGGCCGCTTTCATCATCATGACCGGCGCACGCATATAAGGCTGTGGGTAGCCCGAGGTGTTGAGGTTCAGGTTCACCAGTTTATAGCCGCTGCCACCCAGAGCATCAGTGACCAGTTGCGCGCGGGCTTTGAATGCGGTGACGGCGTTTTTCAGCAAGGTGTCTTCGCTGGTTTTGCGCGCCGGGTCGGAGATGGAGAAGTCCATGCCGCCCATTTTCATATCGCTGCCGAGCAGTTCTCCGGTGAGTTTGGAGAGCGCAGCGAAGTCGGGGCTTTCCAGTCGCAGTTCAGCGCGCTCACGCCAGCCGGTGATTTTCTGACCTTTGTCATCATAGATGGGGTAGCTGTTGCGGCTGCCTTGGCGAATCGTCACTTCCTTGACCTGGCGGGCCTCGCCGAGGGCTTTGTTGAGGGAATCGGTGATCCCGGCGGCGAGCTTGGCCGGATCGGTATTCTGCGATTCGGTGTACACGGTGACGGTCATCAGGTCGCGCTGGACTTCCTGATTGACCTCGGCGCGCACGGACACCTGATTGTAATGAACGTCTTCGGCCATGACGCAGGCGCTGGCCACAGCGGCGGCGCCAAAGGTAAGGGCAGTGGCAGTGGGGCGAAGGCTGAACATGTGAAACTCCTTGTTGGGCGAACCGTCCTGAGCGCAGGTTGGAGCGTTGCTGGACGGATGCCCATCAGACTGTGTTTCCGGGATCTTGTTCCAGCGAGGAACAAACGCAGAACCTCACTGTGGGAGCGAATTCATTCGCGAAAAAATGGCTCAGGCGACAGGGATACGTCGGGTTGACTGTCCATTCGCGAATGAATTCGCTCCCACAGAAAGCGTTTGCAGTCTGAAGATCCCTCAATCGCTGTGGCGCTTTGACGCACATTGACGGAAACCGCTGTCGCATTGGTTATACTCGCTCGGATTCCCCTGGAGCGCTCATCAGGAGAGCTCATGCTCGCCCCCGTTCAATTGCTGTCTGCCACGCGCCAGAATCTCTGGCGACTGACGTTCATCCGCATTCTGGTGCTCGGTGCCCAAGCCGGTTCGGTAGGGTTCGCCTACCTGTTCAACCTGCTGCCTTTGCCTTGGCTCCAGTTGGACATCACCTTGGGCTTTTCCGCCATCGTTTGCCTTTTGACGGCGATCAGACTTCGCACGTCCTGGCCCGTGACCGAACTGGAATACGCGGTGCAACTGGCGTTCGACTTGTTCATTCACAGCGCGCTGCTGTTTTTCTCCGGCGGGTCGACCAACCCGTTCGTCTCTTATTATCTTGTGCCGCTGACGATTGCCGCCGTGACCCTGCCGTGGCGCTATTCGCTCATTCTCTCGGGCATCGCTCTGGCGCTGTACACCTTGATGCTTGCCAACTTCTACCCCGTCGAGGCCTTCGCCATCGCGCGGGAGAAGATGCAGATCTACGGCATGTGGCTGAGTTTTGCGCTGGCAGCGGGGGTGATCACCTTCTTCGCGGCGCGGATGGCCGAAGAACTGCGCCGTCAGGAACAGATGCGCGCCCTACGCCGAGAAGAAGGCGCTCGCGATCAGCAACTGCTGGCTGTCGCGACTGAAGCTGCTGGCGCTGCCCACGAATTGGGTACGCCGCTGGCGACCATGAGCGTGCTTCTCAAGGAAATGCAGCAGGACCACAAAGACCCGGCGCTGCAAGAAGACCTGTCGGTGCTTCAAGACCAGGTCAAACTGTGCAAGGAAACCCTGCAACAGCTGGTGCGCGCCGCCGAGGCCAATCGCCGTCTCGCCGTGCAGGAGCAGACCGTCACCCACTGGCTCGATCAGGCGCTCAATCGCTGGCACCTGATGCGGCCCGAAGCCAGCTACCGTTTTCAACGTCTGGGGCAAGGCGACGTACCGATGGTCGCGCCGCCTCCCGATCTGACCCAGGCCCTGCTGAACTTGCTGAACAACGCCGCCGATGCCTGTCCGGAAGGGCTGGAGGTGAGCCTGGACTGGAGCGCCGTGGAAATCAGCATCACCATTCGCGACCACGGGGCCGGGGTGCCGCTGGCGGTCGCCGAGCAGATCGGCAAACCGTTTTTTACCACCAAGGGCAAAGGCTTCGGCTTGGGCCTGTTCTTGAGCAAGGCCAGCGTGACCCGCGCCGGTGGCTCGGTGAAACTCTATCCTCACGAGGAAGGCGGCACGCTCACCGAGCTGCGCCTGCCCCGGAACGCAACAGGAGATGAAGCATGACTGATGACATCCAGGTCGAGGGCGAAGAACTGCCGCACCTGTTGCTGGTGGACGACGACGCCACCTTCACTCGCGTGATGGCCCGTGCGATGGCACGCCGTGGTTTTCGTGTCAGCACTGCCAGTTCCGCCGAGGAAGGCCTGGTGCTCGCGCAGCAGGACATTCCCGACTACGCCACGGTCGATCTGAAAATGGAAGGGGACTCGGGGCTGGTGCTGCTGCCCAAGCTGTTGGAACTGGACCCGGAAATGCGTGTCCTGATACTGACCGGTTATTCGAGCATCGCCACCGCTGTCGAGGCCATCAAGCGCGGCGCCTGCAACTACCTGTGCAAACCGGCGGACGCAGATGACGTATTGGCTGCGCTGCTGTCCGAGCACGCCGATCTGGACACGCTGGTGCCGGAAAACCCGATGTCCGTGGACCGCCTGCAGTGGGAGCACATCCAGCGGGTGCTGACTGAACATGAGGGCAACATTTCGGCCACGGCGCGGGCCTTGGGGATGCATCGGCGTACGTTGCAGCGCAAGTTGCAGAAGCGACCGGTTCGCCGCTGAGCGAGGATTGCCAGTTAAAGTTTTTTCATGGAAGACCGCGTGTAGCGTCTGGCACATTGGTGTCAACGCTACTAAATGCCTGCCGCCGAGCCGTTGCCATGAATGTTGATATCGATGAATCCAGGGTCAATGACGCTGTGAACGGGAGCTTTTTTTCCCGAGTCTGGAAACTGGTCACGCCGTACTGGCGTAGCGAAGAAAAGGGCATGGCCTGGGTGCTGCTGATTGCAGTGATCGTGCTCTCGCTGTTCAGTGTCTTTATCTCCGTGCTGGTCAACAGCTGGTACCGGGATTTCTACAACGCGCTGCAAAACAAGGATCTGGGGGCATTTACCCACCTGATTCTGTACTTCTGCGGCATCGCCGCCATCGCCATTCTCGGCGCGGTGTATCGCCTTTACCTCACGCAAATGCTGACCATCCGCTGGCGTCGCTGGCTCACCGAAAAGCATTTCACCAAATGGCTCGCCCACAAGAATTATTACCGGCTTGAGCAGGGCGGTTACACCGATAACCCGGACCAACGTCTGTCGGAAGACCTCAATAATTTCACTTCTGACACCCTGAGTCTGAGCCTCGGCTTGCTGCGCACTGTCGTGAGTCTGGTGTCGTTCTCGGTGATCCTGTGGGGCGTGTCCGGCAGCATCGAGCTGTTCGGCATCACCATCCCCGGTTACATGTTCTGGGCCGCGCTGCTCTACGCCGCTGTCGGCAGTTGGCTGACTCACCTGATCGGCAAAAAGTTGATCGTGCTGAGCAACCAACAACAGCGTTACGAAGCCGACATGCGTTTCTCGCTGGTGCGGGTTCGCGAAAACGCTGAAAGCATCGCCTTGTCCGAAGGTGAAGCCAACGAAAACCAGCGTCTCAGCGCACGATTTGGCATGGTCTGGAGTAACTTCTGGACCATCATGAAAGTGCAGAAGCGCCTGACGTTCTTCACCGCCGGTTACTCACAGATCGCTATCGTGTTTGCTTTCGTCGTCGCTGCGCCGCGCTATTTTGCCGGCAAGATCGAACTGGGCGAGCTGATGCAAATCAACTCGGCGTTCGGCAACGTACAAGAGAACTTCAGCTGGTTCATCGACGCGTACACCCAATTGGCGTCGTGGCGCGCCACCTGTGATCGTCTGCTCAGCTTCCGTCAGGCCATGGACGAAAACGAAGCCCGCGTGCCATCAATTGAAGTGACACACCAGAGCAATGCCCTGCACGTCCAGGGCTTGGACTTGTCATTGATCGGCGGTCGCCAGTTGCTGAACAACGCCAACATCGACATCGCCGCAGGCGAGAAAGTCATGCTCAGCGGTCGCTCCGGCAGCGGCAAGAGTACGCTGCTGCGGGCGATGGGCGGGCTGTGGAACGAAGGCCATGGCGCGGTGAAACTGCCCGCCAAGCGTGCGTTCTTCCTGCCGCAAAAACCGTATCTGCCGATTGGCACCCTGCGCGAAGCCCTGAGCTATCCACAGGCACCAGAGGTCTATCCCGCCGAGCGTTTCGCGCAGGTCCTGGAAACGTGCCGTTTGAGCCATCTGGTGCCGCGTCTGGACGAGAGCAATCACTGGCAGCGCATGCTGTCGCCGGGCGAGCAACAACGTGTGGCGTTTGCCCGTGCGCTGCTGTTCGCGCCAGACTGGCTGTACCTCGACGAGGCCACCTCGGCCATGGACGAGGAAGACGAAGCGGCGCTGTATCAGGCGTTAATCGACGAGATGCCAGGGGTGACATTGCTCAGCATCGGCCACCGCAGCAGCCTCAAGCGTTTCCATCGCCGCCATGTGCGCATCGACGAGGGCCAGTTGAAGGAACAATCCCTTACCGAAACGGCAATCTGATACGGCATCGAAGGGCCCATCTGCCGCAAAAACCTACGAACACGCCGGGTTTGTTATGTGATCGTACAACCCGGTTGAGCTATCATTAGCCTTTCACCGTATTTAGAGATGCCTGTTGGATATGGAAAATCAGAGTGCTCCGCCTCGCGCACGTCGAAAGCACCGCAGCCTGGCTCAAGAATTGGTCACCGAACTCTCCGAGCGCATCCGCAACGGCGAATTGAAGCGCGGCGACAAACTGCCGACCGAATCCGCGATCATGGAAGAGCAGGGCGTCAGCCGTACGGTCGTCCGTGAAGCCATCTCCCGGTTGCAGGCGTCCGGGCTGGTCGAGACGCGTCACGGCATCGGCACCTTCGTTCTGGACACCCCAAGCCCAAGCGGCTTTCGCATCGACCCGGCCACCATCGTCACGCTGCGTGATGTGTTGGCGATTCTGGAGTTGCGCATCAGCCTTGAGGTTGAATCGGCGGGCTTGGCGGCGCAACGTCGCTCCGCAGAACAGCTGGCCGACATGCGTGCCGCGCTGGATGCCCTCAATGAAGGTGCTTCCCACGCCAGCGATGCAGTCGGGGCGGATTTCCAGTTCCACATGGCGATTGCGCTGTCCACGGGCAACCGCTACTTCACCGACATCATGACGCACCTGGGCACCAGCATCATTCCCCGCACCCGTTTGAATTCGGCGCGTCTGGCCCATGACGATCATCAGCATTACATGAACCGTCTGAGCCGCGAACACGAAGAAATCTACGACGCCATCGCCCGCCAGGACTCCGACGCCGCCCGCGCCGCGATGCGCCTGCACCTCACCAACAGCCGCGAGCGGTTGCGTCATGCCCATGAAGAGGCGGAGTCGCAACGGGCTTGAGGTCGTATGGCCTGCGATGGCCAAGGCATCGTTCACTGTGTCACGAAATCTGTAGGAGCGGTGTGCCGGAGCTCCGTGAATGAGCCAGCCCCTGTCACCGTGTTTGTAGGAGCGCGCTTGCCCGCGAACGCGCCGGCCATTAGCACGGCCTATCTGACCCGACACCATCCTCTGTAGGAGCCGGCTTGCTGGCGAATGCGTCAGACCACCAATGCCGATGCTCTAGCCACGACGCTTTCGCCAGCAAGCCGGCTCCTACAAGGGCATTGCGTGCGGTCAGCAGCAATTTCAACGACGCACCGCCCCCAAGCCGTGCCGCTACAGGTTTATCCTCATCACCCGCAAAGCCCCCAAACACCACTCATCCTGTCCGGACATAAATAATTCATCCTCCCTATTGAGAGATGTCATTCCTAGTTGTACGATGACTTACGACATCAGCGCAGGTCTGGTGATCCATTCATACAATTAGCTTCCCAGGGTGTTCGAATAATGAATCCACAAGAACTGAAGTCCATCCTTTCCCACGGTCTGCTGTCCTTCCCGGTTACCGACTTCAATGCCCAGGGCGATTTCCACCGCGCTGGTTACATCAAACGTCTCGAATGGCTGGCCCCGTACGGCGCCTCTGCACTGTTCGCCGCGGGCGGTACAGGTGAGTTCTTCTCCCTGACCGGCAGCGAATATTCCGACGTCATCAAGACCGCCGTTGATACCTGCGAGAAAACCGTACCGATTCTGGCCGGTGTTGGTGGTCCGACCCGTCAAGCGATTCAACAGGCTCAGGAAGCTGAACGTCTGGGCGCCAAAGGCCTGCTGCTGCTGCCTCACTACCTGACTGAAGCCAGCCAGGACGGCGTTGCCGCTCACGTCGAAGCGGTCTGCAAATCGGTCAAGATCGGCGTGGTTGTCTACAACCGTAACGTCTGCCGCCTGACCCCTGCGCTGCTGGAGCAACTGGCTGAGCGCTGCCCGAACCTGATCGGCTACAAAGACGGTCTGGGTGACATTGAGCTGATGGTTTCGATCCGCCGCCGCATGGGCGACCGTTTCTCCTACCTGGGCGGTCTGCCGACTGCCGAAGTCTACGCCGCTGCTTACAAGGCGCTGGGCGTGCCGGTCTACTCCTCGGCGGTGTTCAACTTCGTACCGAAGCTGGCGATGGACTTCTACCACGCTATCGCCAAGGACGATCACGCCACCGTTGGCAAGCTGATCGACGACTTCTTCCTGCCGTACCTGGACATCCGTAACCGCAAAGCCGGCTACGCAGTCAGCATCGTGAAAGCGGGCGCGAAAATCGCTGGCTACGACGCAGGCCCGGTGCGTGCGCCATTGACCGACCTGACGCCAGAAGAGTTCGAAATGCTCGCTGCGCTGATGGACAAGCAAGGTCAGCAGTAACACTCGACCTGCCGCAAAACCGCTGAGCGATCAGCGGTTTTTTGCCGTCGAGGTTCTGGAATAAGGGCAGACGTTTTCCCATTTTCCGTTTCATGCCATTCGCGTAAGCAAGGTCGCTTGCGCGTGAGTTGACCCTAGGCGTCACCGTGGCTTCAGCGTGAAGCTGCACCTTTGAAACACGGCTTCAATCGCATCTGGATTTTAGGGGCAGAGGCGAGCAGCACACACACATAAAAAATCGTTTAACCCGCGTAAAAAAATAATGAGTGGGAGTTTTCGAACATGCAAAAAACCAAGCCGACACACGTCCGCTATTTGATCTTGCTCATGCTGTTTCTGGTGACCACGATCAACTACGCCGACCGTGCCACCATCGCCATCGCTGGCTCCAGTCTGCAAAAAAGCCTCGGCATCGACGCCGTTACCCTCGGTTATATCTTCTCCGCATTCGGTTGGGCCTACGTGGCCGGACAGATTCCGGGCGGTTGGCTGCTCGACCGTTTCGGCTCGAAAAAGATTTACGCCCTGAGCATCTTCACCTGGTCGCTGTTCACCGTGCTGCAAGGCTATGTCGGTGAGTTCGGCCTCTCCACCGCCATCGTCGCGCTGTTCATGCTGCGGTTCCTGGTGGGTCTGGCGGAAGCGCCATCCTTTCCGGGCAACGCACGTATTGTCGCGGCCTGGTTCCCGACGTCCGAGCGCGGCACCGCGTCGGCGATTTTCAACTCGGCGCAATACTTCGCCACTGTGTTGTTCGCACCGATCATGGGCTGGATCGTCTTCACCTTCGGCTGGCAGCATGTGTTCGTGGTCATGGGCGGCGTCGGGATCGTGTTCTCGCTGATCTGGCTGAAAATCATCCACAGCCCTCGCAACCACCCGATGATCAACAAGGCCGAACTCGACCACATCGCCAATAACGGCGGCATGATCGACATGGACCAAGAGCAGGGCAAAGGCAAGAGCGGCGGCCCGAAATGGGACTATGTGAAGCAGCTGCTGACTAACCGCATGATGCTGGGCATTTATCTGGCCCAATACTGCATCAACGGCATCACCTATTTCTTCCTGACCTGGTTCCCGGTGTACCTGGTGCAGGAGCGCGGTATGACCATTCTCAAAGCCGGTTTCATCGCCTCCTTGCCTGCGGTCTGCGGCTTCATCGGTGGCGTGCTCGGCGGGATCATTTCCGACTGGCTGCTACGTCGCGGCAAATCCCTGACCTTCGCTCGCAAGGCGCCGATCATTGGCGGTCTGTTGCTTTCGACCTCCATCGTGACCTGCAACTACGTGGACATCGAATGGGTCGTCGTGGGCTTCATGGCGCTGGCCTTCTTCGGCAAGGGCGTGGGCGCACTGGGTTGGGCGGTGATGTCCGACGCCTCGCCGAAACAAATCGCCGGTCTGAGCGGCGGTCTGTTCAACATGTTCGGTAACATCGCGTCGATCACCACCCCGATCGTCATCGGCTACATCATCAGTTCTACCGGCTCGTTCAAATGGGCGCTGGTGTTCGTCGGCGCCAACGCGCTGGTGGCGGTGATCAGCTATGTGTTCATCGTGGGCGAAATCAAACGCGTGGAATTGAAAGACACCCCAACGCAGGGTGATGTGCGGGCCAGCGACCTTGGCGAAGTTTCCCAAGCCAAAAGCTGAGCGCAAGCAAAAAACTGAGGAATACCGTGATGAACTTGATTCAACATGCCGACTCGCCGCGTTACATCCGTTTGCACGAGCGCGATAACGTCGTCGTCGTGGTCAATGACCAGGGCGTACCGGCGGGGACTGAATTCGATAATGGTCTGGTGACCCTCGACAACGTGCCGCAAAGCCACAAGGTCAACACCGTGGACATTCCCGAAGGCGGGGCGGTGATCCGTTACGGGCAGACCATCGGGTATGCGCTGCAACCGATTCCGCGCGGCAGTTGGGTCAAGGAAGATCAACTGCGCATGCCGAGCGCGCCACCGCTGGACAGCCTGCCGCTGTCCACCGATGTGCCAGGCCGGGGCGAGCCGCTGGAAGGCTTCACTTTCGAGGGCTATCGCAACGCTGACGGCACCGTCGGCACACGCAACATTCTCGGGATTACCACCACCGTGCAGTGCGTGACCGGCGTGCTGGACTTTGCGGTCAAGCGCATCCGCGAGGAGCTGCTGCCCAAGTACCCGAACGTCGATGACGTGGTGGCCATCACCCACACCTACGGCTGCGGCGTGGCGATCACGGCCAAGGACGCGTACATCCCGATTCGCACCGTGCGCAACCTGGCGCGCAACCCGAACCTGGGTGGCGAAGCGTTGGTGATCGGTCTGGGCTGCGAGAAATTGCAGGCCGAGCAGGTCATGCATCAGAACGACCCGTCGGTCGACCTGAGCGATGAGTGGATGTACCGCTTGCAGGACTCCAAACACGGCTTCAACGAAATGATCGAGCAGATCATGGCGCTGGCCGAAGTGCGTCTGAAGAAGCTCGATGAACGTCGTCGCGAAACCGTGCCCGCGTCTGAGTTGATTCTGGGCATGCAGTGCGGCGGCAGTGATGCGTTTTCCGGCATCACCGCCAACCCGGCGCTGGGCTACGCCTCCGACCTGTTGCTGCGCGCAGGCGCGACCGTGATGTTCTCGGAAGTGACCGAAGTGCGCGACGCCATCTACCTGCTGACCTCCCGCGCTGAAACCATGGAAGTGGCCGAGGAACTGGTGCGCGAGATGGACTGGTACGACCGTTACCTGGCCAAGGGCGAGGCCGACCGCAGCGCCAATACCACGCCGGGCAACAAGAAGGGCGGGTTGTCGAACATCGTCGAGAAGTCCCTCGGGTCGATCGTCAAATCCGGCAACAGCGCGATCAACGGGGTGCTGGGCCCTGGCGAGCGGGTCAATCGCAAAGGGCTGATCTTTTGCGCAACGCCTGCCAGTGACTTTGTCTGCGGTACGCTGCAACTGGCGGCCGGGATGAACCTGCACGTGTTCACCACCGGGCGTGGTACGCCTTATGGTCTGGCGATGTCACCGGTGGTGAAGGTGTCGACCCGGACCGAGCTGGCGCAACGCTGGCCGGACTTGATCGACATTGATGCGGGGCGTATCGCCACCGGTCGTGCCAGCATTGAGGACTTGGGCTGGGAGCTGTTCCATTTCTATCTCGATGTCGCCAGCGGCAAGAAGAAGACCTGGACCGAGCATTACCGCTTGCACAACGACATCACCCTGTTCAACCCGGCGCCGATTACCTGATCACAAGCGCCGCGAGATCGGCATGGGTCTCAACCTGTGGGAGCGAATTCATTCGCGATACGGTGGTACATCCGGCAAACATGTGTGGGATGTACCGGCCACTCGCGAATGAATTCGCTCCCACAGGGTGGGCATCAGGCCCTCAATTCCCTATCTCAATGCCGCCCATGCTCCTTATGGTGCGCATGCTCCCCGCAAAACCGCGCCAACGTCAGCACGCTTTTGGTGATCGGCATCGGGATGTTCACTTTCGCCGCCAACTCCACCACCGCATCGCCGATCGCCGACAGTTCCAGCGGCAAGCCCTTATCAAAATCCTGCAGCATTGACGTGCGCACCGGCCCCATGCTGGCGCCGAACTGCATGAAAGTCGTCGGCTCCATGCTCAGCTTCGCGTCATAAGCGGCCGCCACTTGCACCGCCTCGTTGAAGGTCGCCAGCGCCAGCTCGCGCATGTCCGGCAGGCCGTAGATTTGCTCCAGCGTTGCGCCGGTCACCACTGAAACCGGGTTGGACGTGAGGTTGGCGATGATCTTGGTCCACAGCTGATCGCGAATCCGGTCAGTGCCTTGGGCTTCGATCCCTGCGCCCTGAATCAGCGACACCAGTCGTTCCAGACGCGATGTCAGCTCATTGTTCAATTCGCCGAAGATAATGCGATACGGGTTGTGGGTTTTTACGACAGCAGGGGCAGAACTTTGCGCCGTGATGAAGACGACGCAGCCGATGACCTTGTGCAGATCCAGCGTGTCAGTGATGCGCCCGTCGGGATCGACGGTGTTGATGCGCTCGCCTTCGAACTGACCCCCTTCGCCATGGAAGTACCACCACGGCACGCCGTTGATCACGGGCACTACAACCGTGTCCGGACCGATCAAAGGGCTGATGTTCGGCAAGAGACCGCTCAGTGAAGGGGCTTTGGTGCACAGAAAAACGATGTCCTGCTCGCCAAGGGTTTCGGCGCTGTCGCTGGCGTTGACCTTCACGTGATGACGGCCTTGCAAGTCCTGCAGGTGAATGCCGTTGCGTTGCAGCGCGGCCAGGGTGCGGCCACGGGCGAAGACGTTCACCGGGTGCCCCGTCAACGCGATGCGCGCCGCCAGCGTACAACCAATGGCGCCAGCGCCAGCAATGCAAATGCGCAAGGGGGAAGAACTCATGGTGGCTCCGGCTGGGGGAATGTTTCAAGGCATTACGCAATTTACACCAATCCTCGCGCATTTCTTTGTAGGCGTGAGCTTGCTCGCGATGGAGGTGCATCAGTCGCCGTTGCAGGGACCTGCATGACGCTATCGCGAGCAAGCTCACTCCTACAACGGCGCGCACCCATTGGTCGGCTATGGGGTCGTTCCCTGAACTTCATCGCCCCTGCACCTATCCTTGTTGTATGCCTCTGCAAAACGCTCTGGCCTGCGGGCCAAGGAGAAGTTCATGCGTGCACTGACGTATCACGGCGCCCACGACGTACGCGTGGAAACCGTCGCCGACCCCGTCATCCAGGAAGCCGATGATGTGATCTTGAAAGTCACCGCCACGGCCATTTGCGGCTCGGACCTGCACCTGTATCGCGGCAAGATTCCCGCCACCGAACAAGGCGACATTTTTGGTCACGAGTTCATGGGCATCGTCGAAGAAGTCGGGCCGCAAGTCACCGCCGTCAAGCCCGGCGACCGTGTGGTCATCCCTTTCGTCATCGCTTGTGGCAGCTGTTTTTTCTGTCAGATGGATGCATTTGCCGCCTGCGAAACCACTAACACGGGACGCGGGGCGATTCTGAATAAAAAGTCGATTGCGCCCGGTGCGGCGTTGTTTGGCTACAGCCATTTGTACGGCGGGGTGCCCGGTGGGCAGGCCGAATACGTGCGCGTTCCGAAGGGTAATGTCGGGCCGTTCAAGGTGCCGGGAACGTTAGCGGATGAGAAGGTCTTGTTCCTCTCGGACATCCTGCCCACGGCGTGGCAGGCCGTACTCAACGCGGGTGTGAAACAGGGCTCAAGCGTGGCGATTTACGGCGCCGGACCTGTCGGACTGCTGAGCGCGGCGTGCGCGAAAATGCTCGGGGCCGAGAAGATTTTCATGGTCGATCATCACGCCTACCGCCTTGCCTACGCGCAGTTCACCTACGGCGTGATTCCGATCAACTTCGATGAGGACGACGACCCGGCGGACACCATCGTCCGTCAGACCTCGGGCATGCGCGGCGTCGATGCGGTGATCGACGCGGTAGGGTTCGAGGCCAAGGGCAGTACCACCGAAACCATCCTCGCGACCCTCAAACTGGAAGGCAGCAGCGGCAAGGCGTTGCGCCAATGCATCGCGGCCGTGCGCAGAGGCGGGACCCTCAGCGTGCCGGGGGTTTACGCGGGTTTCATTCACGGCTTCATGTTCGGCGATGCGTTCGACAAGGGGCTGACGTTCAAGATGGGCCAGACCCACGTGCACCGCTACCTGCCAGAACTGTTGAAACTGATCGAAGAGGGCGCGCTGACGCCGGAGGCAATCATCACCCACCGGTTGTCTTTGGAGGAGGCGGCGGACGGCTACAGAATCTTCGATAAACGCGAGGAAGACTGCCGCAAGATCATCCTCACGCCGGGGTTCGACAGCCGGGTGGATGTATCGGCCAACGATGTGGATTTGTCGGGTACCTGACGTTTAGGCGCCGTTGACAGGGTGGGAGCCGACGCCCACTAAGCGAGCGGCGCCTCCAGGATCACGAGTAAGCCGCCGAATGATGCGGGTAATCGACCAGTCGCGAGCCGATGACCATTTCGCTGATCCAGTCGGTCAACAGCGTCGTGTACGCATGCTGGCTGGTGTCGCTGCTCAATCCATGGTCCGCGCCGTCCAGCAGGCGATAGGTCAACGAATGCGCCAGATCGAACGCTGTGCGATAACTCATCAACGTCGCGTGGGGCACGTAATCGTCCTGCTCAGACTCGACCAGCAACACATCCCCTTTGAAATCCTTGCACGCCGCCAACGCGCGATTATCAGCGGCGGTCACGGCCGAGCGGCGGTAATGCGCAAGCTTGTCCCGGTCCAGCGCCTGTTTCGGCATGTCCCAGTCGGCATCCCAATACAGTGCCGGAACGCGCAAGGCCAGCCATTTGACCGGGCGCATCCCGCTGAGAATCGTCGCCAGATAGCCGCCGTAACTGCTGCCGATCACCGCAATCGCGTTGTTATCTACAGCGGGGTGACTCGCCAGTCGGTCGTACGCGGCAAGCAGGTCTTCCATGCTGTGTTCGCGGGACACCGAGGCGCGCATTTCATGGGTGCGTTCATGGCCGCGCAAGTCGAAGGTCAGGCACACGCAACCCAGGCCGGTGATGTTCTTGGCCCGAGCGAGGTCGCGCTGCTGACTGCCGCCCCACCCGTGCACGAACAGAATGCCCGGCATCTTCGCGCCGGGCGCCAGGATGGTGCCTGAGATGGTGTCGTCGCTGACGCTGATGTCGATGGTTTCACTGCGTACGGTCATAAGGCTGGACCTGTGTGAATTTGCTGATAAGGCCGACGTCAGGGTCGTCGCCCTCGTAGAGAAGGTGGGCATCGGCCGGCAAGGTAGTCGGCCCGTAGATTTCGTGGCTGGACGCGCGAATTCGTTGCAAGGTCGGGTCGGCGGCAAACGCTACCAGCGCTTCAATCTCGGCAGGGCTGGCGCCACCGATGCGCCAGGATTGTTCCAAAACGCCCGAGCAGACTTTCCCTCGCGAATTGGTGCCATGGGCAATGTCGTAATTGCGCCGCGAGGCGAGGAAATCCGGGAAGCAATCCAGCGCGGCGTTTTCGTAAATCATCGCTTGAGTGACCGAACGCCGCACATCGTCGTCAAGATCGAGCTTGAGCAACGCGTTGTAATCGCCGCGCACCAGCCATAATTGCGAGCCGCCGTAGACGGTTTCGCCGTTGTTGTCCTCGGTGAGGCTTTGCGTGCCGTGGTAGCTGATCGTGATGCCCGCCACCTGAATCTGGCCCACGCTGTAGGTGATGACGTCGTGCAAATCCTCCTCCAGCACCAGCCCCCATTCCTCGACCTCGGCCATGTCTTGCTGAGCGAGGGCGCTGTCGAGCTCAGCTTCCGTCGTCACCACTAACTGTCCGCGACCTGCTGTGGCCAGGACCGGCTTCACCCGCACCGGGCCGTCTTTGAGCAACTGCACCCCGGCGCGCCTGGCATCGGCCTCGTTGAACACGCTGAAACCTGCGAGCACCGCATCGGCTGCATCTTCGAAAAAGCGATCAGACCAGCCTGCCGGTTTCGCGGTTGCGTCTTTGAGGAGAGGATGGGAAATGGCTTTGGTGGCCATGAAGGGATGGTCGATAAGCCCGCCAAAGAAGTCATCGACGCTGCGAATATTCAGCGCGTTGCCATCCTCTTTTCCGATAAGCGTGTCGGACGGGATGTAATACAGCGCATGACCTTGGTGCAGCGCCGGGTCATACGCCCCGACGAATTTCGCTCCCAAGACACCTGCGATCCGTTCGGCCAGAGCCTGCTGAACCACCGTTTCATGAGTCGCCAAGCGCTTGTGGGTGGCCAGCAGAACGACTTCAGACTTTGCAGTGCTGCGTGATCCGCTCATGGGCGAACTCCCTGTTGAGGCCGAAGTGTTTCGCAATACATCTCTGTAGTCTGATACATCTTTCGCGAATGAATTCGCTCCCACAGCTGCTGTGTCCGTCCAACCGTTTCAGGCGTACGCCAAATCACTTGTAGGAACGAATTCATTCGCGAGTCGTCAGCACAGACGACACATCCATTTGAGAAAAACCCGACGCCGTGTAGTTCCTCGCCCTCTGATCAATGGTCGGTGGCCGACTCGGACTTGTCCATGACGACATCGGCATCGCACGCGGGAAACGGCTGGGTGTGGTCGGTGTCTTCACGATCGCCCATGGCCTTGTATTTCTTGCGCAGCGCGTGCAGTTCTTTCTGGTCCAGGTTGTCCAGACTCAACACCGCGTTCTGGGCATCCTTGGTGACCCGCAACAGCTCGTCGATCTTGATGTGCAATTCGTCCGTGTCGCGGTTCTGGGTGTTCTGCACGAGGAAGACCATCAGGAACGTGATGATCGTCGTGGAGGTGTTGATGATCAGCTGCCACGTGTCGTTGTAATGGAAGAAAGGACCTGTCACGGCCCACACGCAGATCAACAGAACGGCCACGACAAAGGTCTTCGGGTTGCCGGTCCATTTCGACAGCGCCTGCGCGAACTTGGAGAATTTCATTACCGGTGTCCTTAGCGATCGGGGGGAGGTATGCAAAGGACCGCTGGTCGCGTTTGAAATTTCTTTTTACAAAATGAAATCGGGCGAGTGGTGAGTCAGGCGTGATTCATGCCCAGCCGAAGACCTGGCAGGCGTTCTCGGTACTGGCGTTGGCGAGGGTGTCGGGCGTGGTATTCATCAGCCCGGCCAAGGCTACGCAAATATCCGGCAAGTGCGCAGGGCTGTTGCGCTGGCCGGGGTACATTGCCGGGGCCATGTCGGGGGAATCGGTTTCCAGCACTACGCTGTCCAGCGGCAGGTCGGCAATCACCCGGTGCATGCGCAGCGCTTGCGGCCAGGTCGCCGCGCCGCCAAGGCCGAGTTTGAAACCGAGCTTGATGTATTCCTTCGCTTCCTCTCGGCTCCCTGCGAAGGCGTGAACGATGCCAGCGCGTTTGAGCTTGAAGCGTTTGAGTGTGGCAATGGTATCGGCGTGACTGCGGCGTACGTGGAGCAGGGCGGGCAGATTGAAGTCAGCGGCCATTTGTAGCTGTTGCTCGAAAACGGTTTTTTGTCGATCCCGATCCAGCGATTCGACGTAGTAATCCAGCCCGATTTCGCCCACTGCGCAGAGTTTTGGATGGCCCGCCAATTCGGCCAGTCGCTCGCGCAATTCATGAAGGTGCTCGGGGCGGTGTTCATTAAGATAAATCGGGTGTAAGCCCAATGCTGCGTAAATGGAAGGCTCATTGAGGGCCAGATCCCACACCCGCTGCAGATTGCGCTGATAGACCCCCAACACCACGATCCGGTCTACTTGCAGCTGTCGACAATGGCTGAGAACGGCGTCTCGGTCAGCGTCGAAATCATCGAAGTCCAGATGCGTGTGGGTGTCGATCAGCCGCACGTCAGGCCTCGTGAATGCGCTGTTTGAACGTGCGCACGATGGCGTGAACGCCGGGCTCGTACAGATCCTGTTCCACGGCCGATAGGGCCAGTGCCAGTGCTTTTTCAGCGATCAATTGGTGCTGCTGGGCCATGGCGTTGACCGGCAACGGCAGAAAGTCGAGCAGTTGCGTGTCGCCGAAAGTGCCGAGGTGCAGTTGATCAGGATTGAGACGGCGCGCGTGGAGCAGGTCGAAAACGCCCTGCAATAGAACATAGGACGTGGTAATCAGCGCGTCGGGAAAATAGCCGAGGCGATCAAGCATCTCGCCCGCGATGTGCAGGCCGCAATCGCGACTGAACGCTTCGCCATGCTCGACGATCACCGAGCCTTTGAAGCCTTCCAGTGCGTCTTCGAAGCCACTGGCACGGGCTTTACTGACGCTGAGTTCAGGGCGGGCGCCGATGAGGGCAACGTGCCGGGGTCTGGTTTCCAGCAGGCTGCGCGTCAGTTGCTGGCTGGCGTCGTGGTCGTCGCTGACCACCGAGCAGAAATGCGCGGGGTCCATTTCCCGGTCGATGGCGATGACGGGAATGCCATGTTTTTGCAGGTCGCGGTAGCTGTCATCGCTGGCAGGCAGGCAACTGGCAACGAAGAGGGCATCGCAACGGCGGGCGCGAAACAACTGCAACAATTGCAGCTCGCTGATGGGATCGTCGTCGGAACTGGCGATCAGGAGTTGATAGCCTCGGGCACGGGCGCCTTGTTCGAGTTGCTTGGCGATACGGGCGTAACTCGGGTTTTCGAGGTCCGGCAAAATGAAACCCAACGTCCGGGTGTGGCGGCTGCGCAGCCCCGCAGCCTGTGGATTGGGGCGAAATCCATGGGCCTCGACCACCGCCCGCACACGTTCAACGGTCGCGTTGCTGATGCGTTGCTGCTCGGCCTTGCCGTTGATCACGTAGCTGGCGGTGGTGACGGAGACGCCGGCCAGACGCGCAATATCACTGAGTTTCAAGCGGACCTTCCTTTTATTCTTTGGCACGGACGGAATGCGGTCGGGATTTTCACCGATTCAGAGTCATCATTACAGCAGAGCATTATCGATTACGTTTTCAGAATGCTTTCTGCGCCGGTCAGCAGGATGCGCTTCAATCTGCGCAAGATATCGAGTAACGTGCCCGGCAATCTAGATTAAACGATTCAGCAAGCGCATTTATTGCCGTAATCGTGCAAGAACGCTGGTCTGATGCCGTGTCATCCACGTGCCTCAGGCCCTAAAACAATAATCACAGGAGACCGCGATGCTCGAACTGACCGTTGAGCAAATTTCCATGGGCCAAACGGCTGTGGATAAATCCGCAGCGCTGCAACTGCTCGCCGATCTGCTCGTGGCTGACGGGCTCGTCGCGCCGGGTTATTTGCAAGGGCTGCAAGCCCGCGAGCAACAGGGTTCGACCTTTCTCGGCCAAGGCATCGCGATTCCCCATGGCACGCCGCAAACCCGCGATCAGGTGTACGCCACCGGTGTGCGTTTGATGCAGTTTCCAGAGGGCGTGGATTGGGGCGACGGGCAGATCGTCTATCTGGCCATCGGCATTGCCGCCAAATCCGACGAACACTTGCGTCTCCTCCAACTCCTGACCCGTGCCCTCGGCGAGACCGATCTGGGCGAAGCGTTGCGTCAGGCCACGAGTCCAAAGGCGCTGCTCAAACTGCTGCAAGGCGCTCCGCAGGAACTGGCGCTGGATGCACAAATGATCAGCCTCGGTGCGTCAGTCGATGACTTCGAAGAGCTGGTCTGGCGCGGTGCCCGGTTGCTGCGTCGTGCCGAATGCGTGAACAACGGCTTTGCCGCCGTGCTGCAACAGGTCGAGCCGCTGCCGTTGGGCGACGGCCTCTGGTGGCTGCACAGCGAGCAGATGGTCAACAAACCGGGGCTGGCGTTTGTCACGCCGGACAAGCCCATGCGTCATCTGGGGCAACCGTTGAACGGCCTGTTCTGCCTCGCCAGCCTGGGGGAGTCCCATCAAGCGTTGCTCGAAAGACTGTGCGCACTGTTGATCGAAGGCCGTGGGCAAGAATTGGGTCAGGCCACCAGCAGCCGCGCCGTGCTGCAAGCCCTGGGCGGTGACGTGCCGCCCGACTGGCCGAGCGAGCGTGTCGCCCTTGCCAACGCTCATGGCCTGCATGCGCGCCCGGCAAAGATCCTCGCGCAACTGGCGAAAAATTTTGAAGGCGAGGTGCGCGTGCGCATTCTCGACAGCGCCGAAAATCCTGTGTCGGTCAAAAGTCTGAGCAAACTGCTGAGCCTCGGCGTGCGTCGGGGGCAGGTGCTGGAATTCATCGCCGAGCCGACCATTGCCAGCGATGCCTTGCCTGCTCTGATCGCTGCCGTCCGCGAAGGCTTGGGCGAGGAGATCGAGCCGCTGCCGACCGAGTCCGCGCCAAGCCCGATTGCGGCCATGATGGAAAAACACCTGAGCGCCCCCTCCGCCGGTTCCCAGATTCAGGCCGTTCCCGCCGCCCCCGGCATCGCCACGGGGCCTGCCCATGTGCACGTGTTGCCGGTATTTGATTACCCGCTGCGCGGCGAGTCGTATCACGCCGAGCATGAGCGTCTGCACTCGGCGTTGGGCTTGGTCCGAAGCGACATCGAAGGGCTGATCCAACGCAGCACCGCCAAGGCCATTCGCGAGATTTTCATCACCCACCAAGAAATGCTCGACGACCCCGAACTAGTGGACGAGGTCGCCCTGCGTCTCAAAAGTGGTGAAAGTGCCGCTGCCGCCTGGACGCATGTGATCGACGCGGCGGCACACCAGCAGGAGCAGCTTAAAGATGCGTTGCTCGCCGAACGTGCGGCGGACCTGCGCGATGTAGGCCGTCGCGTACTGGCGCAGCTGTGCGGCGTGCAGGATCTGGTGGAACCGCAAGAACCGTACATTCTGGTGATGGATGAAGTCGGCCCGTCCGACGTGGCGCGGCTCGATCCCGTACGCGTCGCCGGGATTCTCACGGCGCGCGGCGGTGCCACGGCCCACAGCGCCATCGTTGCTCGCGCATTGGGTATTCCGGCGCTGGTCGGTGCCGGGGACGCGGTGTTGCTGATCAAATCCGGCACCGTTTTGCTGATCGACGGTCAGCGCGGACGCTTGGATGTGGCGCCGGACGACGCGACCTTGGAGCGCGCCTTGCTTGACCGCGACACTCGCGAGACACGTCTGAAAGCCGCTGCCGCGTTGCGCTTGGAGCCTGCAATCACCCAGGACGGCCACGCGGTCGAGGTGTTCGCCAACATTGGCGACAGCGCCGGTACGCCCGCTGCGGTAGAACAGGGCGCCGAAGGCATCGGCCTGTTGCGCACCGAATTGCTGTTCATGGCCCACAGCTCCGCGCCGGACGAAGCCACTCAGGAAGCTGAATACCGTCGCGTGCTTGACGACCTCAAAGGCCGACCATTGGTGGTTCGTACCCTCGACGTCGGTGGCGATAAACCCCTGCCGTACTGGCCAATCGACAAGGAAGAAAACCCATTCCTCGGCCTGCGCGGCATTCGTCTGACCTTGCAGCGTCCTGACGTGATGGAAAGCCAGCTTCGCGCCTTGCTGCGGTCCGCTGACAACCGTCCATTGCGCATCATGTTCCCGATGGTCGGGACCGTTGAAGAGTGGCGTCAGGCGCGTGACATGACCGAGCGACTGCGTCTGGAAATTCCGGTGGCCGACTTGCAACTGGGCATCATGATCGAGGTGCCATCGGCGGCGCTGTTGGCGCCGATGCTGGCCAAAGAGGTGGACTTCTTCAGCGTCGGCACCAACGACCTTACCCAATACACCCTGGCCATCGACCGGGGCCATCCAACCTTGTCTGCCCAGGCGGATGGTCTGCATCCCGCCGTACTGCAACTGATCGACATCACCGTTCGCGCCGCCCATGCCCATGGCAAATGGGTCGGCGTGTGCGGCGAGTTGGCAGCGGACCCGCTGGCGGTGCCGGTGCTGGTCGGGCTGGGCGTCGATGAATTGAGTGTCGCGGCGCGCAGTGTGGGCGAAGTCAAAGCCTGCGTCCGTGAATTGAATCTGATCGGTGCCCGGCAGTTGGCGCAACACGCGCTGGCCGTCGGCAGCGCCGCTGAAGTGCGTGCCCTCGTGGAGGGGCTGTAATGGCGAACATTTTGACATTGACCATGAACCCGGCGCTGGACCTGACCGTGCAGTTGGGCCCGTTGCAGGTCGGCCAGGTCAACCGCAGCGAATGCATGCTCACCCACGCGGCAGGCAAGGGCCTCAACGTCGCGCAGGTGCTGGCGGATTTGGGGCACACACTGACCGTCGCGGGTTTTCTCGGCGTCGATAATCAATTGCCGTTCGAATCGCTGTTCGTCAAACGCGGTTTCGTCGATGAGTTCGTGCGTGTGCCGGGCGAGACCCGCAGCAACATCAAGCTCGCCGAAAGCAGCGGGCGCATCACTGACTTGAACGGGCCGGGCCCTGAAGTCAGCGCCCAGGCGCAACAGGCGCTCGCGGCCCGCGTCGACCAGATCGCCAGTGACTTTGATGCGGTGATCGTGGCGGGCAGTCTGCCCCGTGGCGTCGATGCGCAGTGGCTGAAAGCCTTGCTGCTGATGCTCGACAAAAAGGGTCTGAAGGTTGCTCTGGACACGAGCGGCGAAGCCTTGCGTGCAGGCCTTGAGGCGTCACCGTGGCTGATCAAGCCCAACACCGAAGAGCTGGCCGACGCGCTGGATGCACCGATCATTTCCATCGCCGCGCAAGCCGAGGCTGCCGAAGCCTTGCGGCAGCGCGGCATTGAGCATGTGGTGATTTCCCAAGGCTCGGAAGGCGTGCACTGGTTCAGCGCCGATGTGGCGTTGCAAGCGATGCCGCCGAAGGTCACGGTTGCCAGTACGGTCGGGGCGGGGGATTCGCTGTTGGCGGGCATGGTTCACGGTCTGTTGAGCGGCCACGCGCCCGAGCGGACGTTGCGCACGGCGACGGCGATTGCCGCGATGGCGGTGACCCAGATCGGGTTCGGTATCACGGACACCGTGCAACTCAAACGGCTGGAAGGCGGGGTCAACGTTCGCGCCATGGCGAATAACCTCGACAGAACAAGAAAAGAGGAAGAGTGATGAAGTTAGCCATTGTCACGGCCTGCCCGAACGGCAAGATCAGCAGCGTCCTCAGCGCCCGTCTGCTCGATGCAGCGGCGCAGCGTCAGGGCTGGACGACGTGTGTCGAAGTGCACGACCCGCGTCACCCTGAAAAACAGCTCACCGCTGATCAGATCCAAAGCGCCGACTGGGTGTTGGTCGTCAACACCGGCCCTCTGGATTTGAGCCGGTTTGCGGGCAAGCGTCTGCATCAGTCGACGCCCTCCCGAGCGTTGCAGGACATCGACGGTTTCATGCATTCAGCCCAGGAACTGGCGAAGGTGTATGTGCCCAGCGAGCGCGTCGAGTCTGTCGCCGCTGCCAGCTCGGGCAAAATCCCGACACTGGTGGCCGTGACCGCTTGCCCGACCGGCGTTGCCCACACCTTCATGGCCGCCGAGGCCATTCAGCAGGCGGCGAAAAAACTGGGCTACGACCTGCAAGTGGAAACCCAAGGCTCGGTCGGTGCGCGCAATCCGTTAAGCGCTCAGGCGATTGCCGAGGCCGACGTGGTGTTGCTGGCGGCCGATATCGAAGTGGCCACCGAGCGTTTCGCAGGCAAACGAATCTACCGCTGCGGCACCGGCATCGCGCTCAAGCAGTCCGAGGCGACGCTAAAAAAAGCCTTGGCTGAAGCCGAAATCGAGTCTTCTGCGTCGACCTCGAAAGCCCCTGCCAAAAAAGAGAAAACCGGTGTCTACAAACACCTGCTGACAGGCGTGTCGTTCATGCTGCCGATGGTGGTGGCGGGCGGTTTGCTGATCGCGCTGTCGTTCGTGTTCGGTATCACGGCGTTCAAGGAACAAGGCACGCTGGCCGCTGCGTTGATGCAGATCGGCGGTGATGCGGCGTTCAAGCTGATGGTGCCTCTGCTGGCGGGTTACATCGCCTATTCCATCGCGGATCGGCCGGGTCTGGCGCCGGGCATGATCGGCGGGCTGCTGGCCAGCACGCTGGGCGCAGGGTTCATCGGCGGCATTATCGCGGGCTTCATCGCTGGGTACACCGCTGCGGCGATCAATCGTTATGCAAGGCTGCCCGCCAGCGTCGAGGCGTTGAAGCCGATCCTGATCATTCCGCTGCTGGCCAGTCTGGTGACGGGGCTGGTGATGATCTACGTGGTCGGCAAGCCGGTGGCGGGCATGCTCGAAGGGCTGACGCACTTCCTCGACAGCATGGGCACCACCAACGCGATTCTGCTGGGCGTGTTGCTGGGCGCCATGATGTGCGTAGACCTCGGCGGGCCGATCAACAAGGCGTCTTATGCGTTTTCGGTGGGGCTGCTGGCGTCCCAGAGCTACGCACCGATGGCGGCAGCAATGGCGGCGGGCATGGTGCCGCCGATCGGCATGGGCATCGCCAGCCTCATCGCCCGTCACAAATTCGCGCAAAGCGAGCGCGAAGCGGGCAAGGCAGCGTTTGTGCTGGGGCTGTGCTTCATCTCCGAAGGCGCCATTCCCTTTGCGGCCAAAGACCCGCTGCGGGTGATCCCGGCGAGCATCGTCGGTGGCGCACTGACCGGGGCGTTGTCGATGTTTTTCGGCTGCAAACTCATGGCGCCCCATGGCGGGTTGTTCGTGCTGCTGATTCCGAATGCAATCAACCATGCGTTGCTGTACCTGCTGGCGATTGTGGTCGGCAGCGTGGTGACGGGCGTGTTGTATGCCGTGTTGAAACGGCCGGAAGTGGTGGAACTGGATGCGGTGCCTGCTGGCGCTTGATTCACAAGCGCTGAATACCTTTGTAGGAGTGAGCTTGCTCGCGATAGCCGCCTGCCTATGCCATATGTGGTGACCGGCAGCCAGCAATCGCGAGCAAGCTCACTCCTACAGGTTCTGTGTCCTCTGTAATATTCACCCAACATTCGGTTGTTAGGTTCCTGTCTTTGGCATTCGCTGGAGAGGGATGAAACATGACTCAGTTCGACCTGACACGCCGACGCATCATTCAAGCCGCTGGCGCCGGATTGCTCTTGCCGGGCCTGGCCCCAGCGGTCATTGCCTCGATCAAGGACCGCCCGAAGATGACCGACGGCGTGCAGGCTGGCGATCTGATGGGTGATCGCGCGATGGTCTGGAGCCGCAGCGACCGCCCTTCGCGCATGGTCGTGGAGTGGGACACGCGCAGCATGTTCACTAATCCGCGCCGGGCTGTCTCGCTGCTGGCTGATCAGCGCACTGACTTCACCGCTCGCGTCGAACTGACCGGCCTGCCCACCGATCAAGCCATTTTCTACCGCGTGTTCTTCGAAGACGCGCAAACCGGTGTCGCCGGCGAGCCGTGGTTCGGTCACCTGCGGAGCGTGCCGCAGACCCGCCGCGACATCCGTTTTGTCTGGAGCGGCGACACCGTGGGACAGGGTTTCGGCATCAATCCAGACATCGGCGGCATGCGCATCTACGAAGCGATGCGCTTGCGTCTGCCCGATTTCTTTATCCACAGCGGCGACACCATTTATGCAGACGGCCCGGTGCCCGCCGAGGTGGTCACGGAAGGCGGGCGGATCTGGCGCAACCTCACCACCGAAGCCAAGAGCAAGGTCGCCGAGACCCTTGACGAATACCGCGGCGCCTATCGCTACAATCTGATGGACGAGAACCTGCGACGGTTCAATGCCGAGGTGCCGCAGATCTGGCAGTGGGACGACCACGAAGTCACCAACAACTGGTCGCCAAGCAAACAGCTCGACGAGCGCTACAAAGTCAAAGACATTCAATTGCTGGCCTCGCGGGGACGTCAGGCGTTTCTGGAATACGCGCCGATGCGTTTGCAGAGCGCCGACAATGGCGGGCGGGTGTACCGCAAGCTCAGTTACGGGCCGATGCTCGACGTGCTCGTCCTCGACATGCGCAGCTACCGCGACGGCAACGACGCCAACCTGGCAGACAAACCGGGGCCGACCACGGCATTTTTGGGGCGCCAGCAATTGGACTGGCTCAAGCGCGAATTGCAGGCGTCGAACGCGCAGTGGAAGGTGATCGCGGCGGACATGCCCATCGGTCTCGGTGTGCCGGACGGCGAGGTCAGCCCCGGCGTGATGCGTTGGGAGGCGATTGCCAACACTGACAACGGCGCGCCGAAAGGGCGTGAGCTGGAGGTGGCCGAACTGCTGGGTTTCCTGCGTCAGCGCAAGGTGCGCAACACCGTGTGGCTGACCGCCGACGTGCATTACTGCGCGGCCCATCACTATCACCCCGATCAGGCGGTATTCCAGGATTTCGACCCGTTTTGGGAGTTCGTCGCCGGCCCGTTGAATGCAGGGAGCTTTGGGCCGAACACACTGGATAAGACGTTTGGCCCGGAGCTGGTGTTCCAGAAAGCCCCGCCTGCGCAGAACACCTCGCCCTTCGCCGGGTTTCAGTTTTTCGGCGAAGTGAACATCGAAGGGCAGAGCGGCGAGATGACGGTGACGCTGCGGGATCTGGACGGGGTGTCGGTGTTCGAGAAGAAGCTGGCGCCTATGATTCCGTCTTGATGTAAAACACCGTAAAACCTGTAGGAGCCGGCTTGCTGGCGAATGCGGTGGGTCAGCGACACATTGATTGCCTGATACAACCCATTCGCCAGCAAGCCGGCTCCTACAGGTTCCTTGGTGCCAGAGGGGTCCCCCAGGGAAGCCCCACCTGTTACGGTTGTACGACCTCTATGCAAATCCCGGTAACACTTAGCTCGCCACTCGCCTATCATTAGCCACCTAACGACATCTCAGGGTTTGGTGTGCATGCTGGCAATTTTTTGGGAAACCCTGAACATCACCGCACCGGTCTTCGCCATGCTGTTTCTCGGCGTGTTGCTCAAGCGGATCGGCTGGATCAACGACGGCTTCATTCACACTGCGTCTTCGCTGGTGTTCAACTGCACCATGCCCGCGTTGCTGTTCCTCGGCATCATCCACGCGGACCTGCACGCCGCGCTGCAACCAGGTGTGCTGATCTACTTCATCGTCGCCACCCTGATGGGTTTCGCGCTGGTCTGGGGCTGGGCGATCTATCGCGTACCCTTCATTGAGCGCGGCATTTACGTGCAAGGGGCGTTTCGCGGTAACAACGGTGTGATTGGCCTCGCGCTGGCGGCCAGCATGTATGGCGATTACGGCATCTCACTGGGCGCGATCCTCGCCGCGCTGGTCATCCTTTTCTACAACACGCTCTCGACCGTGGTGCTGGCGGTCTACAGCCCGGTGATCAAATCCGACCCGTGGAGTATCTGCAAAAGCGTTTTCGCCAACCCGCTGATCATCAGCATCATTGCCGCGACCCCCTTCGCGTACTTCGGCATCAGCTTGCCGAAATGGCTCGACACCTCCGGCAGCTACCTGGCGCAGATGACCTTGCCGCTGGCGTTGATGTGCATCGGGGGGACTTTGTCGCTGAAATCGTTGCGCGAGAGCGGCAGCCTGGCGGTCAGCGCGGGCCTGATGAAAATGGTGTGGTTGCCACTGATCTGCACCGCGGGCGCATGGTTGCTGGGCTTTCGTCACGCGGAACTGGGGATTCTGTTTCTTTACTTCGGCGCGCCCACGGCCTCCGTCAGCTTCGTCATGGCACGCGCGGCCGAGGGCAATCATGAGCTGGCGGCGTCGATCATCGTCATGACCACCTTGGCAGCAGCGGTGACGACCAACCTCGGGATCTTCATTTTGCAGTGGGGCGGATGGATCTGACCGCAGACGTGCAGGCGTTTCCCTCAGTGTTGTCGACGCCATGCGCGAACCGTGCTGAGCAATACCGCCATGCCCAACACCGGCAACGCGTAATGAATCATCAGCCGTTCGAGCCGATCCGCCAGCGGCATACCGGTGGTGAACGACACGATGTGCAGCCCGTACACCGCGTAAAGCACCAACAGCAATAGGCCTTCCAGCCGGGTGATGCGATAGCCGGAGTAGAACAGCGGCAGGCACAGGACCGCGACGCCGAGCATCACGGGCAGGTCGAAATCCAGGGCGTTCGGTGAAATCGACAGCGGCGTTGAGGCGATCAGCGAGGTGATCCCCAGCACGCCCAGCAGGTTGAACAGGTTGCTGCCGATGATGTTGCCCACCGCGATGTCACGTTCGCCACGCAGGGCCGCGATCAGCGAAGTCATCAAGGCGGGAAGGGACGTGGCGACGGCGATCACGGTCAGGCCGATCACCCGTTCCGACAATCCCAGGTCCTGGGCGACAACAACCGCTGCGCCCACCAGCAGGTGACTGCCAAAAATCATCAACGCCAACCCGCAGGACATCAGCGCCAGGCGCCCAAGGATTGGCCAGACTTTGCGTTTTGGTGTTTCGTCAGTGGGGTTGAAATGCCGGGCGCCGTGGGCGAACTGGCGCACGACCACGGCCAGATAACCGGCCATGGCGATCAACAGCACCGCGCCGTCCAGTCCGCTCAACACCCCATTCCACGCCAGCCCGGCAACCAACGCCGTGGCGCCGATCATCAGCGGCAGGTCCACGCGCACCAACTGCCGGGCCACCCGCAACGGGATGATCAATGCCGACAGGCCGAGGGTCACCAGAATGTTGAAGATGTTGCTGCCGATGACGCTGCCCACCGCGATGTCGGTGCTGTCAGTCAGCGCAGCTTGCAAGCCTACGGCCATTTGCGGCGCGCTGCTGCCGAGGGCGACGACGGTGAGGCCGAGAAACAGCGGCCGGGTTTTCAGCAGGGCAGCCAGGGCCACCGCCGCGCGCACCGACAGTTCGGCGCCGACAATCATCATCAGCAGGCCACCGATCAATTCGATCAGCGTGGGCAGCGGTAGGGTCGAGAGGGCGAGAATTCAGGGCACCACTGAGTCAGTCGTCGAGGGCTTGCACCCGCACTTGGGCGGTTCCGCTGCGCAGCATACCCAATTGTTCAGCGGCAGCGCGCGATACGTCGATTAATCGGCCACGGGTATGCGGCCCGCGATCGTTGATGCGGACGATGACCTTGCGGTCGTTGTCGAGGTTGGTGACTTGCACGCGGGTGCCGAACGGCAGTTGGCGATGCGCAGCGGTCAGGGAATTCTGGTCGAAGCGTTCACCGCTGGCGGTACGCTTGCCTTGGTGGCGCGCGCCGTAATACGAGGCTCCGCCGGTGGCGTTATAGCCGTGGGGATCGATGACGCCTTCGCTGGCACAACCGGCCAGCAGGGAGAGCAGCGCGCAAGCGCTGAGGAGCCGCCACATGGTTCGCAATCCTTCAGTCCTGATCGTCCCCACGCTTTGCGTGGAAATGCAGCTCGTGACGCTCCGCGTCACAGAAATCGACGCAAAGCTTCCTGAAATGTGCTCCCACGCAAAGCGTGAGAACACTCAAGCGTCATCGCGAGCAAGCTCACTCCTACAAGGGCAACGTATTCCATTGTAGGAGTGAGCTTGCTCGCGATTTGGCCGGCCCTGATGTCGAAAGTTCCGGATCAGCGCCTTTGCATCAACCTTCCAGCTTGCGTTTGAGCAGCTCGTTGACCTGACCCGGATTGGCCTTGCCTTTCGACGCTTTCATGGCCTGCCCGACGAAGAAACCGAACATTTTGCCGCGTTTGGCTTCATCCGCCGCGCGGTACTGTTCGACCTGCTCGGCATTGGCCGCCAGCATGTCGTCGAGGATCGACTCGATAGCACCGCTGTCGGTCACTTGCTTCAGGCCGCGCTTCTCGATGATCTCGTCCGCGCTGCCTTCACCATTGGCCATGGCCTCGAAGACCATCTTGGCGATCTTGCCCGAGATAGTGTTGTCGGTGATGCGTTGCAGCATGCCGCCCAGTTGCTCGGCGCTGACCGGCGACTCGTCGATTTCCACGCCTTGCTTGTTCAGCAGCGAACCCAGCTCGACCATGACCCAGTTGGCAGCCAGTTTCGCGTCGCCCGCAATGCTTACGACCTTCTCGAAGTAGTCCGCTTGTTCGCGGCTGGAGGCCAGCACGCTGGCGTCGTACAGCGACAGGCCGAACTGCGACTGGAAGCGCTCGCGTTTCTGCGGCGGAAGTTCCGGCAGCGTGGCGCGGGTTTGTTCGAGGAACGCGTCCTCGATGATCACCGGCAGCAGGTCAGGGTCGGGGAAGTAACGGTAGTCGTTGGCTTCTTCCTTGCTGCGCATGGCGCGGGTTTCGTTGGTGTTCGGGTCGTACAGGCGCGTTTGCTGAATGACCTTGCCACCGTCCTCGATCAGCTCGATCTGGCGTTCGATTTCGCTGTTGATCGCCTTCTCGATGAAACGGAACGAGTTGACGTTCTTGATCTCGCAGCGAGTACCGAACTCGACTTGGCCTTTCGGGCGAATCGACACGTTGCAGTCGCAACGCAGCGAGCCTTCCGCCATGTTGCCGTCGCAGATGCCGAGGTAGCGAACCAGCGCGTGCATCGCCTTGACGTAGGCCACCGCTTCCTTCGCCGAACGCATGTCCGGCTCGGACACGATCTCCAGCAGCGGGGTGCCCGCACGGTTCAGGTCGATGCCGGTCATGCCGCTGAAATCTTCGTGCAGGCTTTTGCCCGCATCTTCTTCCAGGTGGGCACGGGTCACACCGATACGCTTGATGGTCCCGTCTTCAAGGGTGATGTCCAGGTGGCCCTTGCCGACGATCGGCAATTCCATCTGGCTGATCTGATAGCCCTTCGGCAGGTCCGGGTAGAAGTAGTTCTTGCGGGCGAACACGTTGTGCTGGCCGATTTCGGCGTCGATGGCCAGGCCGAACTTGACCGCCATTTGCACGGCTTCCTTGTTCAGGACCGGCAGAGTACCGGGCATGCCCAGGTCGACCAGGCTCGCCTGCGTGTTGGGCTCGGAGCCGAACGTGGTGGCGCTACCGGAGAAAATCTTCGATTGGGTGGTGAGCTGGGTGTGAATCTCCAGCCCGATGACGACTTCCCATTGCATGTGTTTTCTCCTTAGAAGCCTGCTGGTGTACGGGTGTGCCAGTCAGTGACCTGTTGGTACTGATGAGCAACGTTCAGCAAGCGGCCTTCCTGGAAGTACGGCGCGAGCAGTTGCACGCCCACCGGCAAGCCGTCGGCGAAACCGGCTGGCATCGACAGGCCCGGCAGGCCCGCGAGGTTGGCGGTGATGGTGTAGAAGTCTTCCAGGTACGCGGAAATCGGGTCGGCGTTCTTGGCACCGATTTTCCAGGCCGGGTTTGGCGTGGTCGGGCCGAGGATCACGTCAACGTCCTTGAATGCGTTCATGAAGTCGTTCTTGATCAGGCGACGGATCTTCTGCGCTTGCAGGTAGTAAGCGTCGTAGTAACCGGCGGACAGCGCGTACGCACCGACCATGATCCGGCGCTGCACTTCCGGGCCGAAGCCTTCGCCACGGGAGCGTTTGTACAGGTCGGTGAGGTCTTTCGGGTCTTCGCAGCGATAGCCGAAGCGCACGCCGTCGAAACGCGACAGGTTGGAAGAAGCTTCTGCCGGGGCGATCACGTAGTAAGCAGGGATCGCGTGTTGCAGGTTTGGCAGGCTGACTTCCTTGACCACGGCACCGAGCTTTTTCAGCTCGTCGACGCTGGCCATGACCAGGTCAGCGATGCGCGAGTCGAGGCCCGCGCTGAAGTATTCCTTCGGCACGCCAATGCGCAGGCCTTGCAGCGAGCCATTCAGACTGGCGCTGTAATCCGGCACGGGTTCGTCGATGCTGGTGGAGTCATTGATGTCGAAACCGGCCATCCCTTGCAGCAGCAGGGCGCAGTCTTCGGCCGTGCGCGCCATCGGGCCGGCCTGATCCAGGCTCGACGCGTAGGCGATCATGCCCCAGCGCGACACGCGACCGTAGGTCGGTTTCAGGCCGGTCAGGTTGGTCAGCGCGGCAGGCTGGCGGATCGAACCGCCCGTGTCGGTGCCGGTAGCGGCAGGCAACAGACGTGCAGCCACCGCAGCCGCCGAACCGCCGGACGAACCGCCCGGCACGTGTTCGAGGTTCCACGGGTTCTTCACCGCGCCGTAGTGGCTGGATTCGTTGGCCGACCCCATGGCGAATTCGTCCATGTTGGTCTTGCCCAGGGTCACGGTGCCCGCCGCCGCCAGCTTGGCGACAATGGTGGCATCGTACGGGGCCTTGAAATTGTCGAGCATCTTCGAGGCGCAGCTGGTGCGGATGCCCTGGGTGCAGAACAGGTCTTTGTGCGCCAGTGGGGCGCCCAGCAGCGCGCCATTCTCGCCAGCGGCACGGCGGGCGTCAGCGGCCTGTGCCTGAGTGATGGCCAGGTCTTCGGTGACGGTAATGAAGCTATTGATCTGCGGGTCCAGCTGGGCGATACGCGCCAGCAGGGAGCGGGTCAGTTCTTCGGAAGAAAACTGTTTGTCGGCGAGTCCGCGAGCGATCTCGGCCAGAGTCATATGATGCATTGCAGGCTCATTCCCTTAGTCGATGACTTTCGGAACCAGATAAAGGCCGTCTTCGACCGCTGGTGCGATGGCTTGATAGGCGTCGCGGTGATTGACCTCGGTGACCGCGTCTACACGCAGGCGTTGCGAGGCTTCGAGCGGGTGCGCCAGTGGTTCGATGCCGGTGGTGTCCACCGCTTGCATCTGGTCAACCAGCCCAAGAATGCTGTTCAGTGCTTCGGTAGTACGCGGGATATCGGCGTCATTGAGCCCCAGTCGGGCCAGATGAGCGATTTTTTCCACGTCGGAGCGATCAAGCGCCATGGGGTTCTCCAGTGGAAGGCGCACGGAATGAGCCGTACGTCAGATTGCGGAACACTACGCGATTTTGACGGTCATAAGGCCGCGATCGTCGAGGGTAGTGCTCGGAAAAACAGCCAATTTAGCATATTGGCTCCTTGCCCAAAATCCCTGTCGTTGTTAGAGTTTGCCGCACTTTTTTACCCACGCGTTCCCTAGGGTCCCTTTCCCATGTTCAAGAAACTGCGTGGCATGTTTTCCAGCGATCTTTCCATCGACCTGGGCACTGCCAACACCCTTATTTACGTGCGTGAGCGCGGTATTGTCCTGAACGAGCCATCGGTTGTGGCCATTCGGACCCACGGAAATCAGAAGAGCGTCGTTGCTGTCGGGATGGAAGCCAAGCGTATGCTGGGCCGTACCCCGGGCAATATCGCTGCCATTCGTCCGATGAAAGACGGCGTCATCGCAGATTTCAGCGTGTGCGAGAAGATGCTCCAGTATTTCATCAACAAAGTGCACGAAAACAGCTTCCTGCAGCCAAGCCCTCGCGTGCTGATCTGCGTACCCTGCAAGTCCACCCAGGTAGAGCGCCGCGCCATTCGCGAGTCGGCCCTGGGCGCTGGCGCACGTGAAGTGTTCCTGATCGAAGAGCCAATGGCCGCTGCCATCGGTGCCGGTCTGCCCGTCGAAGAAGCCCGCGGCTCGATGGTCGTCGACATCGGTGGTGGTACCACTGAAATCGCCTTGATCTCGCTCAATGGTGTGGTTTACGCCGAATCCGTACGCGTGGGCGGCGACCGTTTCGACGAAGCGATCATCACTTACGTGCGCCGTAACTACGGCAGCCTGATCGGTGAGTCCACCGCAGAGCGCATCAAACAGGAAATCGGCACCGCCTACCCGGGTGGCGAAGTGCGTGAAGTCGACGTGCGCGGCCGTAACCTGGCTGAAGGCGTGCCACGTGCCTTCACCCTGAACTCCAACGAAGTGCTGGAAGCGTTGCAGGAATCCCTGGCAACCATCGTTCAGGCCGTGAAAAGCGCCCTGGAGCAGTCCCCGCCGGAATTGGCCTCGGACATAGCCGAGCGCGGCCTGGTGCTGACCGGTGGTGGCGCGTTGCTGCGTGACCTGGACAAACTGCTGGCCCAGGAAACCGGTCTGCCGGTGATCGTCGCCGAAGACCCGCTGACCTGCGTCGCTCGTGGCGGTGGTCGTGCGCTGGAAATGATGGACAAGCACACCATGGACCTGCTCTCCAGCGAATAACTCGCCGGATGGCTCCATGCTGTCGAACGGGTGGCGCTTCCGGCGCTGCCCGTTTGTGCCTGACCTGTTGACGTCTTCTCTTGACGCTGCAAGGCTGGCACACCTTCTTTCCGTCAATCCGCACCAGGCCGGTTTCATGTCGCATGAATAAGCACAGCCAAACACAAGCATCCCTGGAAGGAGCGGCCCATTAAACCGCTTTTCTCAAAGGGCCCGTCGCTGGGCGTTCGTCTGTTGGTGCTGGTCGTCCTCTCCGTGGCCGTCATGGTCGTGGACGCGCGTTTCACCCTGCTCAAACCTGTTCGCAGCCAGATGTCGCTGGTGCTGATGCAGTCCTACTGGATCGCCGACCTGCCTGAACGTTTGTATCAAGGCGTTGCCAGCCAGTTTGGCAGCCGCACCGAACTCGCTGCCGAAAACGAAAAACTCAAGACTGAAAACCTGCTGCTCCAGGGGCGTCTGCAGAAGCTGGCAGCACTGACCGAGCAGAACGTTCGGCTGCGCGAGTTGCTGAACTCGTCCGCGTTGGTCAACGAGAAGGTCGAGGTCGCCGAGCTGATCGGTATGGACCCGAACCCCTTCACCCATCGCATCATCATCAACAAGGGTGAGCGCGACGGCGTGGTGCTGGGTCAACCGGTGCTCGATGCCCGTGGCCTGATGGGGCAGGTGGTCGAGTTGATGCCTTACACCTCCCGCGTGTTGCTGCTGACCGACACCACCCACAGTATTCCGGTGCAAGTGAACCGCAACGGCCTGCGAGCGATTGCCAGCGGCACCGGCAACCCGGAGCGCCTTGAGCTGCGGCACGTGGCGGACACCGCCGACATCAAGGAAGGCGATCTGCTGGTGAGTTCCGGTCTGGGTCAGCGCTTCCCGGCGGGTTACCCGGTGGCGACGGTCAAGGAAGTGATTCACGACTCCGGTCAGCCGTTCGCAATCGTGCGCGCCGTGCCGACTGCTGCGCTGAACCGCAGCCGTTACCTGCTGCTGGTGTTCTCCGATGGCCGTTCGCCGGAAGAGCGCGCTGCCGACGCTGCGCAACAGCAGGAATCACTGGACCGTCAGGCCGCTGATCCGTCTGCCGTGCCGTCTGCCACTGTGCCAGGCGTTGCGCCTGCGGCGACACCGAATAAACCGGTGGTCCCTGCGACCGTGCCGAAGCCCGCTGCGACCGGCCACAGCACCTCGTCAGCCCCTGCCGCTGCGCCTGCAACGACGCCCGCTGCCGCCACTCCGGCGAAGCCCGCGAGCAAACCACCGGCCAAGCCGCCCGCCAAGCCTGCGGTGACCAAACCAGCCACGCCAGCGGCTGCCCCTGCGGCGACGCATGAGAGGGAAGAATAATGGCGCGTCATGCCCCTGCACGAAACGGCTGGGTGGTCTGGCTGACCTTCGCCATCGGCCTGCTGCTCAGCGTTTCGCCGCTGCCGCAATTCATGGAAATCTTTCGCCCGCTGTGGCTCGCGTTGCTGCTGGCGTTCTGGGCCCTGGCCTTGCCGCACAAGATCGGCATGGTTACCGCGTGGATGCTCGGCCTCGCTGAAGACGTACTCTACGGGACGTTGCTGGGGCAAAACGCGTTGATCCTGACGCTGATCACCTTCCTCGTCCTGTCGTTGCAACAACGCTTGCGGATGTTCCCGATGTGGCAGCAATGCCTGGTGATTCTGGTGATCTTCGGCCTGGCGCAGTTGGTGCAGCTGTGGCTCAGCGCCCTGACCGGCAACCGCCAGCCGACCCTGGCGTTGGTGTTGCCTGCGCTGGTCAGCGCGTTGCTCTGGCCGTGGGTGAGCTACGGCCTGCGCGGTTTGCGGTTGCGTTTGAAGATTAATTGAAATAGCAGGCTGCGGGCAGGACCCTGAGGGAGCGAATTCATTCGCGATGCGATTTGTCCGGCGACACATCTCTATCGGCTGTACCGGCGTTTCGTCGGAATGCCGCCCAGAATGAATCCGCTCCCACAGGAGTGGCGCTGGCTAAGCTGAAGATCACTGACACGGAGACGTCCCATGCCCCAACTTCTTCTCGCCTCCGGCTCCCCGCGCCGTCGTGAATTGCTGACGCAGATCGGCGTGCCGTTCACCACGCTCAGCGCCGACATCGACGAAACCCCGCTCCCCAACGAAACCCCGACGGCTTATGTCGAGCGCTTGGCCCGTGGCAAGGCTGACGCCGGTTTGCTGCAACTGGCCAACGACCCCGCCTACCCCACCGCCTGCGTTCTCGGCGCTGACACGGCAGTGGTTCTCGACGGTCGCATTCTCGGCAAACCTGCTGACGAAGCCGAATCTCTGGCCATGCTCGCTGCGCTGTCCAATCGCGAACACGAGGTGTTGACCGCCATTGCGGTGGTCGATGAGCAGCACTGTGAAACACGTGTCGTCAGCAGTCGCGTGCGTTTTCGTCCGATTTCCCCCGAAGAGGCCCGTGCCTACTGGGCCAGTGGTGAGCCACGGGACAAAGCCGGCAGTTACGGCATTCAAGGGCTGGGCGCCGTGTTCGTGGAAAACCTCAGTGGCAGTTATTCCGCCGTTGTCGGCCTGCCCTTGTGCGAAACCGCAGAAATCCTCCAGCGTTTTGGCATACCCTGCTGGCAATGCCTGGAAGGTGAAAAACCATGAGTGAAGAGATTCTGATCAACATCACGCCGATGGAGTCGCGCGTGGCCGTCGTTGAGAACGGGGTTTTGCAGGAAGTCCATGTCGAGCGCACCCAGCGTCGCGGGATCGTCGGCAACATTTACAAAGGCAAAGTTGTGCGTGTGCTGCCGGGAATGCAGGCGGCGTTCATCGACATTGGCCTGGACCGCGCGGCGTTCATTCACGCCTCGGAAATCTCCATGCGCGAAGGCCCGGCGGTGGAAACCATCAGTTCGCTGGTCCACGAAGGCCAGAGCCTGGTGGTGCAGGTCACCAAAGACCCGATCGGCAGCAAGGGCGCACGCCTGACCACTCAGCTGTCGATTCCCTCCCGCTATCTGGTGTACATGCCGCGCACGGCCCACGTCGGGATTTCCCTGAAGATCGAAGACGAAGTCGAGCGCGAGCGCCTCAAACAGGTCGTCAGCGATTGCGTGGCCAAGGAAGGGATCAAGGAGAAGGGCGGTTTCATCCTGCGCACGGCAGCCGAGGGCGCCGGGGCCGATGAGATCATGATGGACATCCGCTATCTGCGCCGCCTCTGGGACCAGATCGGCGAGCAGATCAAGACCATCGGCCCGGCCAGCGTCATTTACGAAGATTTGGGCCTGGCCCTGCGCACGTTGCGCGATCTGGTCAGCCCGCGAATTGAAAAAATCCGCATCGACTCCCGGGAAACCTTCCAGAAGACCACGCAGTTCGTGGCCGAGCTGATGCCGGAAATTGCCGACCGTCTCGAACACTACCCCGGCGAGCGGCCAATTTTCGACCTGTATGGCGTCGAAGACGAAATCCAGAAAGCGCTGGAGCGCAAGGTGCCGCTGAAGTCCGGTGGCTATCTGGTGATCGACCCCGCCGAAGCGATGACCACCATCGACGTCAATACGGGCGCGTTCGTCGGCCATCGCAATCTCGAAGAGACGATTTTCAAGACCAACCTGGAAGCGGCTACGGCGATCGCCCGGCAACTGCGCCTGCGCAATATCGGCGGGATCATCATCATCGATTTCATCGACATGGAAGACGGTGAACATCAGCGTCAGGTGTTGCGCACGCTGGAGAAGCAACTGGAGCGCGATCACGCGAAAACCAACATCATCGGCATCACCGAGCTGGGCCTGGTGCAGATGACCCGCAAGCGTACCCGCGAGAGTCTGGAGCAGGTGTTGTGCGAGCCGTGCAGCAGCTGTCAGGGGCGCGGCAAGCTGAAAACGCCCGAAACCATCTGCTACGAGATTTTCCGCGAAATCTTGCGCGAAGCGCGGGCCTATCAGGCGTTGGGGTATCGGGTGCTGGCGAACCAGAAAGTGGTGGATCGGCTGCTTGACGAGGAGTCTGGCAACGTCGCTGAGCTGGAAGTGTTCATTGGCCGGACCATTCGTTTTCAGGTCGAAACCATGTATTCCCAGGAACAATATGACGTTGTGCTGCTCTGATTGGGCTCAAAACACCGCTTGAACCGCCGCGCCTTGCGCCGCGCGGTCGTTGACCAGACAACCGAGCCTATTGACGGGCCGATGGCAAGGATGCCTTTCAAAGAGAATTTTGCGTGGCGAATGAGCACTTCCCGGACCTACCCGTAACCGCACGACTGAGCCGGATGCCATTGAAGGGCGCGCTGCCTGGAGGCTCGGCGACATGGAGCGTCTGACACGTTTCCTCGCGACCCTGACGCGTTGGGGGCTGAGCGTGTGCGCGCTGGTTTTGGTGTTGATCGCGCTGTACGTCAGCCTCGGCCGCCAATTGGTGCCGATGGTCGCCGAGTACCGTACAGATGTTGAGGTCAAGGCGCAGGCGGCGGTGGGTATGCCGGTCAGCATTGGACGTCTCGAAGGCAGTTGGAGCGGCTTTGCGCCGATTTTCACAGCGCGGGACGTCATGGTAGGACAGGGTTCTGCCTCGGTGCGTCTGGACCATGTGCGTGCGGTGCCGGACCTGTGGGCCAGCCTCAAGGCGCGGCAGGTGCGTATTGCGCGGCTTGAGCTCGATGGGCTGCAAGTGGGGCTCAAAGAAGACAAGGACGGGCACTGGGCTCTCCAGGGCTTACCGGTGCAGGATGACAAGCCGTTCGACCCTGAACAGGTGCTGACGCAGATGCAGATGATCTCGACCCTGTCGCTGTTCGACAGTCAGATCACCTTGCAGCCTTATGAGCAAGCCCCGCTGACCTTGACTTACGCCAGCATGACCCTCAAGACCGGGCGCTTCCATCAGCGTCTCGACGCTAAGGTGACGCTGCCGGACGGCCAGCCACTGTCGCTGAACGTACGCTCTAAAATCCGCGCCAGCGCGTGGCGGGACGCGGAGGCCGAGGCTTACCTGAGCCTGCCTCAGAGCGAGTGGTCCAAGTGGCTGCCAAAAAGCCTGACACGGGACTGGAAGATCAAGACCCTCAAGGCCGGTGGCGAGTTCTGGTTGACGTGGGGCAAGGGCACGCTGCAATCCGCCGTGGTCCGACTCAATGCGCCACAGTTCAAAGGGGCGTATGCCGCCCGCAAGGCCACGAAGATCGACAACCTGGCCCTCAACGCATGGCTCCAGCGCGATGACGCTGGTTTCAGTGTGTCGGTGAGTTCCCTGGCCATGGACCTTGGCGGCAAGCGCTGGGAAAGCCGACTCCAGCTCAAGCAGACGGCGGCGACCTCCGACGCACAAGAGCTATGGAACGTACAGGCTGATCGTCTGGATCTGACGCCGGTGACGCCGCTGCTCGACTCGCTCGCACCGTTGCCTGACAAGCTGATGGTGGTGCTCGATCACCTGAACGTCACCGGCGGCCTGCGCAACGTGCTGGTCGATTATCGTCCGCAGGCCGAGGGCGCCAAGCGCCTGAGCTTTGCTGCCAATCTGGACAAGGTCGGTTTCGACGCCTATCACGGCGCGCCTGCGGCCGGAAATGTCAGCGGCGCCATCAGTGGCGACTTGGGGCAGGGTGAACTGCGCCTGAACACCGACGATTTCATGCTGCATCTGGACCCGATCTTCAAGAACGAATGGAATTATCACCACGCCGATGCACGCCTGACCTGGGCGTTGGACGATCAGGGTTTCACGCTGATCGCCCCGTACATCAAGGTGGTCGGTGACGAGGGCAAGATCGCCAGCGATTTCCTGATTCGCCTGCATTTCGATCAGGCTCAAGAAGACTACATGGACCTGCGCGTCGGGCTGGTGGATGCCCACGGTCGCTACACGTCCAAATACCTGCCTGCCGTGCTCAGCCCGTCGCTTGATCATTGGCTGCGCACGGCCATTCTCAGCGGCAACGTCGAACAGAGCTTCTTCCAGTATCAGGGCTCGCTGAATCACGATGCGCAGGACGTGGCGCGGGTCATCAGCCTGTTCTTCAAGGTGCGGAACGCCAATCTTGCTTTCCAGCCCGGCTGGCCGCAGATGACCGGTGTCGATGGCAACGTGTTCGTCGAGAACAGCGGGGTGCGTATTCGAGCCACCAAAGGCCAGTTGCTCGGCACTCAGGTGAGCAACGTGGCGGTGGACGTGCCTCACGTGCCGTTGGGGCAATCGAGTCATCTGCTGGTGGACGGTGACTTCAACGGCAGTCTGCAAGACGGCATGAAGATTCTGCAGGAAGCGCCCATCGGCACCGCCCAGACCTTCAACGGCTGGCAAGCGGAAGGGCCGCTGCAAGGGCATATCAATCTGGATATCCCGCTGGTCAAGGGCCAGGAGCCCAAGGTCGCTGTGGATTTCAACACCGACAGTGCCCGTTTGCGGTTGCCTGACCCGGTGCTTGATCTGACCCAGCTCAAGGGCAATTTCCGTTTCGATTACGCCAAAGGCCTGAGCGGCAAGAACATCAAGGCCATGGCGTTCGACAAGCCCGTCAATGCCGAAATATTCGCCGAAGGCAAGCCGGGGGCGCCGCTTACGCGCATCACGGCCAGCAGCCAGATCGCGACCAAACGCCTGACGGACTGGCTGAACGTCACTCAACCGCTGCCAGTGTCCGGGGATCTGCCGTACCAGTTGCAACTGACGCTGAATGGCGCCGACAGCCCGCTGCTGATCAATTCCAACCTCAAGGGCGTGGCCATTGACTTGCCTGCGCCGTTCGGCAAAACGGCCGATGAGACCCGCGACACCGATTTTCGTATGAATCTGCAAGGGGCCGAACGGCGCATCGGCGTGGGCTATGGCAGCTTGGCCAATTTTGCCTTCGCGGCCCCCGGCGGCAAGTTCGAGGACGGCCGTGGTGAGCTGTTCATTGGCGAGGGCGGGGCGATCATTCCGGACAGCAAGGGCCTGCGTGTACGCGGCTCGCTGCCCGAACTGGACATCGCGCCGTGGCAGGCGATGGTTCAGCGCTATGCGGGTAACGATCCGGGGGGCAGCGCCAAACAGTTGGTCAACAGCGTTGATCTGCAGATTGGCAAGCTGACCGCCATGGGCACGACGCTGGATCAAGCCAACGTGCAGCTCAAGCGCAATGACGCGAGTTGGGGTCTGTCGCTGGACAGCGCGAAGATCAAGGGCACGGCGACGCTGCCAGACGACAAGACAACACCCGCTGACATCAACCTGCTGTACGTCCGTTTGCCTGCGCCGGACCCGAACGCCGCCGTGGTGGAAAACGCGCCTGACCCGTTGGCGGACGTCGATCCGCACAATATTCCGGCGATGAACATCAAGGTCACCCAGCTGTTTCAGGGGGATCAACTGGTGGGGGCCTGGACATTGAAGGCTCGGCCCACCCCCGCAGGCCTTCAACTGAATGACATGGACCTGGGTCTGAAGGGCATTTCGCTGGTGGGCAACGGCGGCTGGGAAGGCACGCCGGGTTCGACGAGCAGTTGGTTCAAAGGCCAGGTGGCGGGGAAAAACCTCGCCGATGTGCTGAAGGCATGGGGTTTTGCGCCGACGGTGACCAGTCAGGAATTCGAGATGAATGCCGATGGCCGCTGGCCGGGTTCGCCCGCGTGGGTGGGGCTCAAGCGGTATTCCGGCAGCCTCGACGCCACGCTCAAAAATGGCCAGTTCGTTGAAGTGGAAGGTGGGGCGCAGGCGTTGCGGGTGTTCGGCCTGCTCAACTTCAACTCCATCGGTCGTCGTCTGCGCCTGGATTTCTCGGACTTGCTGAACAAAGGGCTGAGTTACGACCGTGTCAAAGGCTTGCTGGTGGCCAGCGACGGCGTGTACGTGACCCGCGACCCGATCACCATGATTGGCCCGTCGAGCAATCTGGAGCTTAACGGCACGCTGGACATGGTGCGTGACCGGGTCGATGCCAAACTGCTCGTGACCCTGCCGGTGACCAACAACCTGCCGATTGCCGCGCTGATAGTCGGCGCCCCTGCGATTGGCGGGGCGTTGTTTCTGGTCGACAAGTTGCTGGGCGACCGCGTCGCGCGTTTCGCGAGTGTGCAATACAAGGTCGAAGGCCCGTGGAAAGAGCCTAAAATCACCTTCGACAAGCCGTTTGAAAAGCCGCAGTAGGCAGAAGCCATTGGCGTCCATCATGAATTGGGCTGATACATGGGCTGTAGGAGTGAGCTTGCTCGCGATAGCGTCGCATCAGTCGACGTAATCGTCACAGAGACATCGGATCGCGAGCAAGCTCACTCCTACAGGGAACACCGTGCTTCGCGTTGGAGTACAGTGCAGTTCTACCGATCAAGGAGCGTTTCATGTCCTTCGCAGTGATTCAGATGGTCAGTCAGAGCGATGTCGCGGGCAATCTCGTTCAAGCGCGCAAGCTGCTAGAACAGGCTGCTGCCTCGGGCGCCAGGCTGGCCGTGCTGCCCGAAAACTTCGCCGCCATGGGCCGTCGTGACATCGCTGCCATTGGTCGCGCCGAAGCGTTTGGCGAAGGTCCGATCCTGCCGTGGTTGAAACTCGCCGCTCGCGACCTCAAGTTATGGATTGTCGCCGGGACATTGCCGCTGCCGCCGAAAGACCGGCCAGAAGGCAAAGTCACGGCGTGTTCACTGTTGATCGACGATCAGGGCGAACAGGTGGCGCGCTACGACAAGCTGCACCTGTTCGACGTGGACGTAGCGGATGCGCGCGGGCGTTATCGCGAATCCGACGACTATGCTCATGGCAACAACGTCGTGGTCGCTGATACACCCGTTGGAAAACTGGGGCTAACGGTCTGTTACGACCTGCGCTTCCCCGAGCTGTACACCGCGTTGCGAGACGCGGGCGCCGAATTGATTACCGCGCCGTCGGCCTTTACCGCCGTGACCGGCGCGGCGCACTGGGAAATCCTGCTGCGCGCGCGTGCCATCGAAACCCAGTGCTACGTGCTGGCGGCCGCGCAGGGCGGGGTGCATCCGGGGCCAAGGGAAACATTTGGACACGCGGCGATCATAGATCCATGGGGCCGCGTGCTGGCCGAGCAGGCACAGGGTGAAGCCGTGCTGCTGGCCGAACGAGACAGTGAAGAACAAGCGTCCATACGGACGCGAATGCCGGTGACGAATCATCGGCGATTTTTTTCGCAGGACGCCTTGCGGCCTGCCAACACCCCGGAGTGAATATGAGCGACTTGTCCTCTGTCAGCGAACACCTTCTGGCCCCCGGCGGCCTGAGCATCGACAGCCTGCAATCGGTGCTGGGTGAGCTGGCCGGTCCCGGAATCGACGCCGCTGACCTGTATTTCCAGGGCCAGATTTCCGAGTCCTGGGCGCTGGAAGACGGCATCGTCAAGGAAGGCAGCTTCAATCTCGACCAAGGCGTCGGCGTGCGTGCGCAGTCCGGTGAAAAAACCGGTTTTGCCTACAGCAACGCGATCACCCCGGAGGCGCTGAGCCAGGCTGCCCGCGCCGCTCGGTCGATTTCCCGCGCCGGTCAGAATGGCCGCGTGCAAGCCTTCACCACCCAGGACGTCGCCCAGCTCTACGCGCCTGATAATCCCCTGGAAGTCCTCACCCGCGCCGAAAAGGTCGAGTTGCTCAAGCGCATCGACGTGGCCACCCGTGCGCTGGACCCGCGCATTCAGCAAGTCACCGTGAGCATGGCCGGGGTCTGGGAGCGCATTCTGGTGGCGTCGACCGATGGCGGTCTGGCGGCGGACGTGCGCCCTCTGGTGCGTTTCAACGTCAGCGTGATCGTCGAACAGAACGGTCGCCGCGAGCGCGGCGGCCATGGCGGTGGCGGGCGTACCGACTACCGCTATTTCCTTCAGGAAGACCGCGCCATGGGCTACGCCCGCGAGGCGTTGCGTCAGGCGCTGGTCAACCTGGAAGCGATTCCTGCGCCAGCGGGTACGCTGCCAGTCGTACTGGGTTCCGGCTGGTCCGGCGTGCTGCTGCACGAAGCAGTGGGCCACGGTCTGGAAGGCGACTTCAACCGTAAGGGCAGTTCGGCCTACAGCGGTCGCATGGGCGAAATGGTCGCGTCCAAACTCTGCACCATTGTCGATGACGGGACCCTCGCAGGGCGTCGCGGCTCGCTGAGCGTGGACGACGAGGGCACCCAGACCGAATGCACCACGCTGATCGAGAATGGCGTGCTCAAGGGTTACATGCAGGACAAACTCAACGCACGGCTGATGGGCGTCGCCCGTACCGGTAACGGTCGTCGCGAGTCCTACGCGCACCTGCCGATGCCGCGCATGACCAACACCTACATGCTCGGCGGCCAGAGCGATCCGGCAGAAATCATCGCTTCGGTGAAGAAGGGCATCTACTGCGCCAACCTCGGCGGCGGTCAGGTGGACATCACCAGCGGCAAGTTCGTGTTCTCCACCAGCGAAGCCTATTTGATCGAAGACGGCAAAATCACGGCGCCGGTCAAAGGCGCGACGCTGATCGGTAACGGTCCGGAATGCATGAGCCGGGTGTCGATGGTCGGCAACGACCTGTCGCTGGACAGTGGCGTGGGCACGTGCGGCAAGGACGGGCAATCGGTGCCCGTGGGCGTCGGTCAGCCAACGCTGAAGATCGACGCGATCACCGTTGGTGGCACAGGGTCGTAAGCGGGGAATGAAGCACTGTAGGAGTGAGCTTGCTCGCGATTGCGGAATGTCAGACGCTTAATTTGAAAATGACACACCGTAATCGCGAGCAAGCTCACTCCTACAGGAGCAGCGTGTAGCAGGTGAGCAGCGGATTTAACGCAATCCGCGCTTGGTTTCGTCCAGTTCGCGGATGTATTTGAAGATTTTGCGGGTCGCGGTCGGGGCCTTGTTTTGCTTGGCCTCGTGCTGAGCCTGACGGATCAGCGAACGCAGTTGCTGACGGTCGGCTTCCGGGTATTCATTGACGAACTGTTCGAGCACGTCGTCAGTGCCGCCCACCAACCGGTCGCGCCAGCGTTCCAGATTGTGAAAGCGCTCGTTGTACTGGCGCGTGGAGGCGTCGAGTTGATCGAGCAGAACCAGGATTTCGTCCAGGTTCTGGTCGCGCATCAGCCGGCCAATGAACGAGATGTGGCGCTTGCGCGCAATGTGCGCGGTGTGCTTGGGCGCATCGGCCAGTGCCCGACGCAATTCGTCGGTCAGCGGCAGCTTGGCCAGCACATCGGGCTTGAATGTCGTCAAGCGTTCGCCCAGGTCTACCAGAGCGTGAAGCTCTTTCTTGATCTGGGTTTTGCTTTTCTCTCCGTCGAAGGAGTCGTCGTAAGAATCAACCATGGGGGCAGTCCGCAAATAAACGCCGCCATGATAACCAGTCAGGGACCAAATGTCCGGCCTGGCTGCCGAAATCGGAATTTGATGGAGTAAGTCATGAGTGCATCAGAAAGCGTCGGCCCACAGGCCCTCCCGGCACTGCAACAGCAGGTCGAGCAGATCGTCGCCGAAGCCAAACGCCAAGGCGCGACCGCGTGCGAAGTGGCAGTGTCTGTGGATCAGGGGCTGTCGACGTCGGTTCGCCAGCGCGAAGTCGAAACCGTCGAGTTCAACCGCGATCAGGGCTTCGGCATCACCCTGTATGTCGGCCACCGCAAAGGCTCGGCCAGCACCTCGGCCAGCGGCCCGGACGCCATTCGCGAAACTGTCGCGGCGGCACTCGCCATCGCCAAACACACCTCGGAAGACGAAAGCTCGGGCCTCGCCGATGCCGCGCTGATGGCCCGGGAGCAGCCGGATTTCGACCTGTTTCACCCGTGGGCGATCACCCCGGAAGAGGCGATCGAGCGCGCGTTGATTTGCGAAGCCGCGGCGTTCGATGCCAACAGCCTGATCAAAAACGCCGATGGCACGACCTTGAACGTGCATCAGGGCTGCCGCGTCTACGGCAACAGTCACGGCTTCATTGGCGGCTACGCATCCACCCGCCACAGCCTCAGTTGCGTGATGATCGCTGAAAAAGACGGCCAGATGCAGCGTGATTACTGGTACGACGTGAACCGTCAGGGCGAGCTGCTGATGGACGCAAGACTCATTGGCCAAAAAGCTGCCGAGCGCGCCGCGAGCCGTCTGGGCGCCCGTCCGGTGCCGACCTGTGAAGTGCCGGTGCTGTTTTCGGCGGAATTGGCGGGCGGTCTGTTCGGCAGTTTCCTGGGGGCTATTTCCGGCGGCAACCTGTACCGCAAATCGTCCTTCCTCGAAGGCGCTATCGGTCAGCGCCTGTTCCCCGAGTGGATGACCATCGACGAACGTCCACACTTGATGCGCGCCATGGGCAGTTCGGCGTTCGACGGCGATGGCCTGGCAACCTATGCCAAACCGTTCGTCGAGAACGGGGACCTGGTGTCCTACATTCTCAGCACGTATTCGGGCCGCAAACTGGGTCTGCCAAGCACCGCCAACGCGGGCGGCGTGCACAACCTGTTCGTTTCCCACGGGACTGAAGACCAGGCCGCACTGATCCGTCGCATGGGACGCGGCCTGTTGGTCACCGAACTGATGGGCAGCGGCCTGAACATGGTCACCGGCGATTATTCGCGCGGCGCGGCGGGCTTCTGGGTCGAGAACGGCGAAATTCAATTCCCGGTTCAGGAAGTGACCATTGCCGGCAACATGCGTGACATGTTCAAGCAGATCGTCGCCGTTGGCAGCGATCTTGAGATGCGCAGCAACATCCGTACGGGGTCGGTGTTGATCGAGAAGATGATGGTGGCGGGGAGCTGATTTCCCCAGCGTTGAGCGATTACCAAGGCCTGCCACGCGCAGGCCTTTTTTTGGCCCGGCATTTTTGAAATCCCTCCATCCCTGTAGGAGTGAGCTTGCTCGCGATTCGGTGTGCCAATCGCTGCATGCGTGGCTGATACGCCGCTATCGCGAGCAAGCTCACTCCTACAGGGCGCGTACTCGACTTTCATGACTGGACCCCCCTCCAATGTCGGGGTTGTTTTGATTCTTAAACTCATTTAATAATGAATCTCATTCGTTAAACGGGTCTGAGGTCATGGCGACAGTTCTGCACGAGTCCCCCTATCTGGAAAACTGGCGTGCGCTGAGTCTGCGGATTCGCTGTGCCTTGCATCCCGACGAGCCGCGGGCCATTGAGCATTACCTCGCCGAAGGCCGCTACCTCGCGCGTTTCACGGCCACCCCACGCGTACTGATCGCCGAAAGCGCCTTTCGACTGCTGATCGACACTGCTCGCGACACGGTTCTTCCTTGGCACTGGCGCTGCCTGTGTCTGGATCAGGCTTGGCGTCCGTTGCGGGATTTGCAGGCCCTCGCGCATTCCTCCTCGCAACGCCAACGCTGGCAGGCGTTCGCCCATCAACTGGCGACCTGCGTGTTGCAGCCCTCGATTTCTCTCGCTGAACTGATGCAAGGATCTACCGATGAGCAATACCCGTATTGAACGCGACAGCATGGGCGAGTTGCAGGTCCCGACTGACGCCCTCTATGGCGCGCAAACCCAGCGTGCGGTGAACAACTTCCCGATCAGTCAGTTGCGCATGCCTCGCCAGTTTGTCCGTGCGCTGCTGCTGGCCAAAGCCGCTGCCGCGCAGGCCAACCTTGAGCTGAAGCAAATCTCCGAAGGCCAGAGCAAGGCCATCGTCACCGCTTGCCAAGAACTGCTGGCGGGCGACTTCATGGCGCATTTCCCGGTGGACGTGTTCCAGACCGGCTCTGGCACCAGCACCAACATGAATGCCAACGAGGTGATCGCGACCCTCGCCAGCCGTGTGCTGGGCGAACCGGTGAACGCCAACGACCACGTCAACTGTGGTCAGAGCAGCAACGACATCATTCCGACCACCATCCACGTCAGCGCGGCGTTGGCGATCCACGAACAGCTGCTGCCTGCACTGGCGCATCTGGTGCAGGTCACCGAACAGAAAGCGCTGCAGGTTCATCCGTTCGTCAAAACCGGCCGCACCCACCTGATGGACGCCATGCCCGTGCGCATGAGCCAGGTGCTGAACGGCTGGTCGCAGCAGATCAAGGCCAACGTCGAGCACATCGAAAACCTGCTGCCGAGCCTGCAAGCGCTGGCCCAGGGCGGCACAGCCGTGGGGACCGGAATCAATGCGCACCCGGAGTTCGCCTCGCGTTTCGCCACGCAATTGAGCCGGCTGAGCAACGTCGGTTTCGTGCCGGGCAAGGACCTGTTCGCGTTGATCGGCTCGCAGGACACCGCCGTCGCGGTCTCTGGCCAGTTGAAAGCTACCGCCGTGTCGCTGATGAAAATCGCCAACGACCTGCGCTGGATGAACTCAGGCCCCCTTGCAGGCTTGGGCGAAATCGAATTGGAGGCGCTGCAGCCGGGGTCGTCGATCATGCCGGGCAAGGTTAATCCGGTGATTCCAGAAGCCACCGCGATGGTCGCTGCCCAAGTGATTGGCAACGACGCGGCCATCACTGTGGCGGGTCAGTCGGGCAACTTCGAGCTCAACGTGATGCTGCCGATCATCGCCCACAACTTGCTCGAAAGTATTGAGCTGCTCGCCAACGCCAGCCGCGTGTTGGCCGACAAGGCCATCGCGACCTTCAAGGTCAACGAGGCCAAGCTCAAGGAAGCCTTGTCGCGCAACCCGATTCTGGTGACCGCGCTGAACCCGATCATCGGTTACCAGAAGGCCGCCGAAATCGCCAAGACCGCCTACAAGGAAGGCCGTCCGATCATCGATGTGGCGCTTGAGCACACCGATCTGGATCGCTCGCGGCTGGAAACCCTGCTCAACCCGGAAAAACTCACTGCAGGCGGCATCTGACCTGCGACCACCCACGTCAGCGATCGAGGAGACGCGCCATGGAGCATTGGAAAAGCACCATTCTGAAAGGCAATAGCTGCTTCAACCGTGGCGATCTGGTCGACGCCCGCGAACTCTATCTGCAAGCCCTGGCCCTGGCGCAAGTGCTGCTGGAGCGCTGGAAAGACCCTGACGAGGCGGTTGCCGCGTTCGTGATTTCCCATCACAACCTGGCCGATCTGCACCTGAGCCTGAATCAGCCGGAAGAAAGCGCCGAATACCTGTGCTCGGCCCATCAACGCTTGCTGCACGTAATCCAGAACCCGCGCCTGACGCCTGCATTGCGCCAGGCCGCGTTCCGACACAGCAACAAGACCTACAGCGAACTGTTGGGCTTCATCAGCGAACACGGTGAATACCCACGCACCCACCGACTGCTCAACAGCAGCGGCGAACACTCACGCTCGGCGCTACAGCGCAACGCCGCTGCCGCCGGCACTTTGTCTTTTGGAGTCCATTGATATGCCGTATACCTTGCCTGCCTTGCCATACGCCTACGATGCCCTTGAGCCGCACATCGATGCGCAAACCATGGAAATCCACTACACCAAGCACCATCAGACCTACATCAACAACCTCAACGCCGCCGTCGAAGGCACCGAATACGCTGAATGGCCGATTGAGAAACTGGTCGCCAGCGTCGGCCAACTGCCGGAAAAACTGCGTCCGGCGGTGATCAATCAGGGCGGCGGTCACGCGAACCATTCGCTGTTCTGGGAGGTCATGAGCCCCAAAGGCGGCGGTCTGCCAAGTGGCGCGCTGGCCAAAGCCATCGATGAGCAACTGGGCGGCATCGACGCCTTCAAGGAAGCCTTCACCAAAGCCGCACTGACCCGCTTCGGCAGCGGCTGGGCCTGGCTGAGCGTCACGCCGGAGAAGAAGCTGATCGTTGAGAGCAGTGGCAACCAGGACAGCCCACTGATGAACGGCAACACGCCGATCCTCGGTCTGGACGTCTGGGAACACGCCTACTACCTGCGTTACCAGAACCGTCGCCCGGAATACATCGCAGCGTTTTACAACGTCGTGAATTGGGACGAAGTCGCCAAGCGTTACGCCCAGGCTTTGGCCTGACTCCCATAACGAGAAGTAGACGATCTATGCCTTCTGATTTACTCACCCTCAGCAGCGGACGGTTGTTTCGTCTGGCCATCGGTTCGGTGTTGCTGCTGGTCGGCACAGGGCTGCTCATCGCCCAGGGACTGAGCTGGTTGAGCCTTGAACCACGCATGCTGAGGGCGCTGGAAGGTGGGGCGCTGTGCGCACTGGGCACCGCCCTCGGTGCGGTACCAGTGTTGGTGATTCGTGGAATGCCGGTGGCGGTGTCCGACGGATTGCTCGGTTTCGGCGCGGGCATCATGCTCGCGGCGACCGCTTTTTCGTTGATTGTGCCGGGCTTGAGCGCGGCGCAAGGTCTCGGGTTTTCGCAGTGGGGCGCGGGCGCTTTGGTCAGCGGCGGGATTCTGGCCGGAGCGGTCGGGCTTTTCATCGTCGACACGCTGGTCTCGCGCGGCCCGCAGCTGTCGGAGGTCGCGGACAAACCGGCCATCCCGTCAAACATCTGGCTGTTCGTCATTGCGATCATCGCCCACAACATCCCGGAAGGCATGGCGGTGGGCGTGTCGGCGGGCGGCGGACTGGCGCACGCGGACAGCCTGGCAATGGGCATCGCCTTGCAGGACGTCCCGGAAGGGCTGGTCATCGCACTGGTTCTGGCAGCAGCGGGCATGTCCCGTTTGAATGCCTTTCTGATCGGCGCTGCGTCGGGGCTGGTCGAACCGGTGTTCGCCGTGCTCTGCGCGTGGCTGGTAGAAATCGCCGCGTTGCTCCTGCCCATCGGTCTGGCCTTGGCAGCCGGGGCGATGCTGCTGGTGGTGACCCACGAAATCATCCCCGAGTCCCGTCGCAACGGACACGATAAAATCGCCAGCCTCGGGCTGCTGGTCGGGTTTTGTCTGATGATGGTGATGGACACGCGTTGGCGTAGCGACGAGTCAACATCGCGCGGCCTTCCTGTAGGGGCGAACTCATTCGCGAATGATCTGTGAGGCGATGGAAATGTTGGGCCTGAAACAACGTATCGCGAATGAATTCGCTCCCACAGGGGAATGTGATTGCCATGCGTCAATCTGGGTTAAGTCGCGACACCGTCGCTGTATCCGCTTTACCCCCAAAAAACGCCTCGATCACCTCCTGAAACACCCCGTACTCAGGCGCCACGCTGGCAAACAGCGACATGCTCGAACGCAGTTTCAGGTCATCCGGCGATCCCATGATCTCCGTGGCACTGCGGTGCTTCCACTGCAACACCGCGCGGCTGCAGCTTTCCAGACGTGCCCCCAGGCAAGGGTGATGCAGATACGCCAGCGCCTCTTCGCGCCCTGAAATGCCGTAGCGCTGGGCCATCTCGCTGTGACCCAGCCCTTTCAATTGGGGAAAGATGAACCACATCCAGTGACTGCGCTTGCGCCCGTTGCGCAGCTCCGACAGAGCGCGCTCGAAAAGGGGTTCCTGTGCGTCGAGAAAACGCTGCAGATCGTATTCGTCGTTCATGTTGAAGCCTCCTGCAACAGATGCGCCGCCGGTGGCAGCGCATAACCTTTATGACTGCGGTGAGGCGCAAGGTTCCGGGCGATTAAAACCCCACTGTCCGCAGGTGAATAAAAACCCTTATAATCCTGCGCCTATTTTTCCTGATGCGAGAACCGTCGTGAGCTTACCGCCGTGCCCCAAATGCAATTCCGAATACACCTACGAAGACGGCACCCAGCTCGTCTGCCCGGAATGCGCTCACGAGTGGTCCGCCGATGGCGCGGCTGAGGCGAGCGATGACGTGAAGATCATCAAGGATGCGGTCGGCAACACGCTGCAGGACGGCGACACCGTCACGGTGATCAAGGACCTGAAAGTCAAAGGCTCGTCGCTGGTGGTCAAGGTCGGCACCAAGGTCAAGAACATCCGCCTCGTGGACGGCGACCACGACATCGATTGCAAGATCGACGGCATCGGCGCGATGAAGCTGAAGTCGGAGTTCGTCAAGAAAGGCTGACCTCTCGGCCGACGTTTAACTCTGTGGGAGCGAATTCATTCGCGAAGAAGGGTTCAGGCGATACAGATGTGTCGGTTGTTCCACCGTACCGCGAATGAATTCGCTCCCACAGAGATGCACCTCAGGCCGTGATGCACCCGGTCCTCAGCACGGCAAATTCATCCCGAACGTATTCTCTCCCCGCTCACTGCGTGCGAACACCGTGCCGCCATGCATGAGCGCAATAACCTCTCTTCTTTTCAGATATTTCCCACAGATCCAACAGACCGTTCCCAGACAAGTGCCCAAAAAACGAGTGCAGTCTTTAGCACTGGATTGGCGTTTATGGTGATGGTTTTTTTTCATGTCGAGTTTTTATCAGTACTTCAAGGAGAACATGGAGAGCATGGGGCTGCCTGCACCTCAGACCCTTTTCAGTTCGGTCACAAGCGCGGTCGCAACGGCCACTACGCTTCTCAGCCAGATAGACAAATTTGGGAAACACGTGACGATTGGAGAACTACTGCGAGCGGGAACCAAGCTGGAGCAACTTGCGATCGTAGGTGCATGTTCAGCTGCCTTTTACGTGGGAACGGTCATTGGCAGCATTGCCGTTGCCACCGGCAGAGTACTTGGCAACGGTGCGACAATGACGGATGTGCTTTTCACTGCCCAACGCCACAACCTCCAAGTCGACTGGTTGAGACAGTGCCTATATACCTATCCAGGCATCTACCGATCCGATGTTCCTGAAAGGAATCAGTACCGGTTTCGCGGGCGTGTGGCGTGATCCGGTCATTCGCGCTGCCGATCGCTGCAGCTGTCATCGCATTGGCTGCGTGGGGGTTCTGGCATTACCTGGGACAGGAGGCTATTCACGTGCTAAGCGCGGTCATGATCGTGTTGTTGGCACGAGATAATTTCCGTATCAAGCGTGAGTTGAGCCGATGCAAACAATCCAGGTGCGGCAAAAAGGCTGACCTCTCGGCCGACGTTTAACTCTGTGGGAGCTAATTCATTCGCGAAGAAGGGTTCTGGCGATGGAGATGTGTCCATTGCTCCACCGTATCCAATGAATTCGCTCCCACAGAGATGCACTTCAGGCCGTGACGCGCCCGGTCCTCAGCACGGCAAATTTATCCCGAACGTATTCTCGCCTCGCTCACTGCGTGCGAACACGGTGCCGCCATGCATCAACGCAATGGCTTTGACGATGGCCAGCCCCAATCCATGATTCGCGCCGCTGTTGCTGCGTGACGCATCGACCCGGTAAAAACGCTCGAACAGTTTCGGCAAATGCTCCCCTGAAATCTGCGCGCCAGGGTTGGTCACGCCGATGCTGACGTGATCGCCCTCATCCAGAATGTCCACGTGAATGACGTGCCCCGGTGAGGTGTGTTGCACGGCGTTGTGCAGCAGGTTGATCATCGCGCGGCGCAGATGGGCTTTTTCGATGGGGGCGCTGGCGTCACCACGGACCTGAACCTGCACCTGGGCGTCTTCGAGGATGAAGTCCAGATAATCCAGCGTCGTCGCCACTTCTTCCGCCAGCGACGCTTCGGTCAGTTCGGTGGCCCTGCTGCCCTGATCGGCACTGGCGAGGAACAGCATGTCGTTGATGATCGAACGCAGCCGCTCCAGTTCTTCGAGGTTGGATTGCAGCACTTCGAAGTAATGCTCGGCGGATCGCCCACGGGTCAGCGCCACTTGGGTCTGGCCAATCAGGTTGGTCAGCGGTGAACGCAGTTCATGGGCCACGTCAGCGTTGAAGGATTCCAGTCGCGAATACGCCTGCTCGACCCGTTCCAGCGTCGAGTTGAACGAGGCCACGAATTGGTCCAACTCTGGGGGAAGTGATGAGAGTTGCAGACGACCAGACAGCCGGGGCGGCGCGAGTTTTCGGGCTTCCAGCGACAGATTGAGCAAAGGTTTCAGGCCAATGCGCGCCACCCAATAACCCAGCGCCGAAGCCAGGACAATGCCGATGGCGGCAAGGCTGATCAAGGCGATCAGCAGCGAATGCTGAGTCTGCCAAAACGTCTCGGTGTCGATGGCGGTCAAAAAGCGCAGGGGAGGGCGTTGGTCCTTGGCGGGAAATTCGCTGACGAGGACTTTGAACGGGTAGTCGTGGCCGCCCAGGTTCAGGTCGCGCATGCCCAACGGCCCTTTGGCGAAGGCGCGAATCTCGGCGTCGGGGTTGCCGAATTCGTAGGTGGGGTTGTCGCTGACGACCCAGAAACGCAGGCGTTTGTCTTCTTCACTGAGCAGTTTGAGTTTGGCGTTGATCTTCACCCAGTGCTCAGGCGTGCCGTAGCGCTGAACCGCCGATTCCAGAACGCTGTAGCGCGCATCCACCTCGGCTTCGGGCAACAGGCCCAGGCCCTTGTCCACTTGCAGGTACAACGCCCAGCCGATGAGTAGAAACACCAATAGCGCCACTAGCGCGAACATGCCGCTCAGGCGCAGGGCGATGGAGTTACTCGCCACGACGGCTCTCCAAGACATAACCCATGCCACGAATGGTGTGCAGCAGTTTCTGTTCGAACGACCCGTCGAGCTTGGCACGCAGGCGTTTGATCGCGACTTCGACAACGTTGGCGTCGCTGTCGAAATTGATGTCCCAGACCATCTCCGCAATTGAGGTCTTGGAGAGGATTTGCCCCTGGCGGCGAGCCAGCACGCTCAGCAGCGAGAATTCCTTGGCGGTCAGGTCCAGCCGTGAGCCGGAACGTGTGGCCTTGCGGCTGATCAAGTCGATCCACAGGTCGGCGATGCTGATCTGCACCGGCTCATGGCCGCCACTGCGACGGGTCAGGGCCTGCAGGCGCGCTACCAGTTCCAGAAAGGAAAAGGGTTTGCCCAGATAGTCATCAGCCCCTTCGCGCAGGCCACGAATACGGTCGTCGACGTTTTCCCGGGCCGTGAGCATGATCACCGGCGTCTGCTTGCGCGCCCGCAACGCCCGCAGCACGCCATAGCCGTCCAGCCCCGGCAACATGACGTCGAGAATGATGACCGCGTAATCGCTCTCCAGCGCCAGATGCAGACCCTCGATGCCCTCCCGGGCAACGTCGGTGGTGTAGCCCTGTTCGGTCAGGCCCCGATGCAGGTAGTCGGCGGTTTTTTCTTCGTCTTCGATAATCAGGACACGCATGGTCCACTCTCACTTCTTGTGTGCTTACTTTTCAGTAGCGAGTAGGGCCGCAGTTTTCTTGTTCGTTACGGGTGCAGTCGGTGTCACGGTCGGATGCCTGCGATGAAAGATTCGTTCCAGTTGCAGGTAAATGACTGGCGTGGTGAACAGCGTCAGCGCCTGGCTCACCAGCAAACCGCCGACAACCGCGATGCCCAACGGCTGACGCAGTTCTGCACCCACACCATAGCCGAGCATCAGCGGCAGGGCACCGAGCAGCGCCGCCAACGTGGTCATGATGATGGGCCGGAAACGCGTCACGCAGGCTTCATAGATTGCGTCTTCAGGCGACAGGCCACGATGACGTTGCCCCTCCAGCGCGAAGTCCACCAGCAGAATGCCGTTTTTCTTGACGATGCCGATCAGCAGGACGATGCCGATCAAGCCCATGATCGAGAAGTCCTGACCCATCAGCCACAGTAGCAACAGCGCGCCAATCCCCGCCGAAGGCAGGGTGGAAATGATCGTCAACGGGTGGACGAAGCTCTCGTACAGCACGCCAAGAATGATGTACACCGCGACCAGCGCCGCCAGAATCAGCCACGGCTGGTTGGCCAGCGAACTCTGGAACGCCTGAGCCGCGCCCTGGAAATTGCCGATGATCGAAGACGGCATGCCGATCTCGTTTTTCGCCTGGTCGAGCAACTGCACGGCATCACCCAAGGCGACGCCCGCCGACAGGTTGAACGACAGGTTCGCCGCCGGGAACATGCCGTCGTGGCTGATCGACAGCGGGCCCATCTTCGGCGCGCCCACCTTGGCCAGCGCCGACAGCGGCACCATCTCGTTGGTCAGCGGCGAGCGCAGGTAAAAGTAATTCAGGCTCTCGGCTTTGCCGCGCTGCGACGGGTCGAGTTCGAGAATGACTTTGTATTGGTTGATGTCAGTCTGGTATTCGTTGATCTGTCGCTGACCGAACGCGTCGTACAGCGCCTGGTCGACGTCCGCCGTGGTCAGCCCGAAACGCGCGGCGGCGCTGCGGTCGATGTCCAGATGGGTGACGCTACCGCCCAATTGCAAGTCGTTGGACAGGTCGCGGAAGGCCGGGATCGTTTTCAGCTTTTCAGTGAGCTTTTGCGTCCACTCGTTCAGCAGCGCGCCATTGTTGCTCTTGAGGACGTATTGGTACTGCGCCCGGCTCGGACCTGAGCTGAGGTTGATGTCCTGGCCTGCGCGCAGGTAAAGCACGATCCCCGGGATCTTCGCCAGTTTCGGTCGGATGCGGTCGATGAACTCACTGGCGGACACATCGCGGTCTTCACGGTCTTTCAACGCGATCCAGACCCGACCGTTGGCGATGGTCTGGTTGCTGCCGCTCACCCCGACCGAGTGCGAGAAGGCTTTGACCGCTGGGTCTGCGCCGATGATTTTCGCCAGCTGTTTATGTTTCTCCACCATATCCGGGTAAGAAATGTCCGCCGCCGCCTCACTGGTACCGAGCACCATGCCGGTGTCCTGTACCGGAAAGAAGCCCTTGGGAATCAGCACATAACCGGCGACGGCCAAGCCCAGGGTCAGGCCGAAGATGCTCAGCATCAGGCGCTGGTGGGCGAGGGCATAACGCACGCCACGCGCATAATGCGCCAGCAGGCGCTCGCCGAAACCGGGGTTGGCGTGAGCGTCGTGTTTCGGGGCGCGCATGAACAACGCAGCCAGTGTGGGAGCCAGCGTCAGCGAGACCATCACCGAAATCAGAATGGTCGACGTCGCCGTCAGTGCGAACTCCTTGAACAGCCGCCCGACCACACCGCCCATGAACAGCAGCGGGATGAACGCCGCAATCAGCGAGAAGCTGATCGACACGACGGTAAAGCCGATCTCGCCCGCGCCTTTGATCGCCGCCTCGCGCATGCTTTCGCCCGCTTCGAGGTGTCGGTGAATGTTCTCCACCACCACGATGGCGTCGTCCACTACAAACCCCACGGCCACCACAATCGCCACCAGTGTCAGGTTGTTAAGGCTGAAGCCCAGGACGTACATCAGGGCAAAACTGGCGACCAGCGACACGCCGAGCACAGCGGTGACGATCAGCGTCGCCGAGAGTTGGCGCAGGAACAGCGCCATCACCGCGATCACCAACACGATGGCGATCAGCAGGGTCATTTCCACTTCGTGCAGCGAGGCGCGGATGGTCTTGGTGCGGTCGCTGAGTACGGTGACATCCACCGACGCCGGGAGCATTTCCTGCAAGCGCGGCAACTCGCCCAACACCCGGTCTACGGTCTCGACGATGTTGGCGCCGGGCTGGCGGAAGACCACGATGTTCACGCCTTGCTGATCCCCGGACCACGCGTTGACGTAAGCGTTTTCCGAACCGTCGATGACTTTTGCCACGTCTCGCAGGTGAACTGGGGCGCCGTCCTTGTAGGAAACGATCAGTTGGTCGTAATCCTTGGCCCGAAACAGCTGGTCGTTGGACGCAAGGGTCGACACGTTGTCCTTGCCGTACAGCGCGCCTTTCGCCAGGTTCAGGCTGGTCTGTTGCAGCGCACCGCGCAGGTCGGCCAGGGTCAGGCCGATGGAAGCGAGCTTGTCGGAAGACGCCTGTACGCGAATCGCGGGGCGACGCTGGCCGGTGATCGCGACTTGGCCTACGCCGTTGATCTGACTCAACTGACGGGCGAGAAGGGATTCGGTGACGTCGCTCAGCTCAGTGGCAGGCATCAGATTTGAACTGACGCTCAGGATCAGCACCGGGCTGTCCGCCGGGTTGACCTTACGCCAGGTCGGGGCGGTGGGCAGGTCCTTGGGCAACCGGCCCGATGCGGTATTGATCGCGGCTTGTACTTCCTGTGCGGCGGTGTCGATGCTCTTGTTCAGCACGAATTGCAGGGTCAGGTTGGTGGAGCCCAAAGCGCTGCTCGACGTCATTTGCGTCATGCCCGGGATGGCGCTGAACTGCACTTCGAGAGGCGTGGCGACTGACGACGCCATGGTTTCCGGGCTGGCGCCGGGCAGCGTGGCCGAGACCTGGATCGTCGGGAATTCGGCTTCCGGCAACGGCGCCACGGGCAGGCGAGGGAAGGCGATGCAGCCGAGCAGGACCAGCGCGAACGTCAGCAAAACCGTGGCAATCGGGTGATTTACGCACCAGGCGGAGATCGAACCGTGGCCATTCATTTCGCGGCTCCAGACGCGCCTGTGGCGGCGTCGGCCAAGGTGTCCACCGCTTGTGCTTTGACGATTTCAATGTGCGAACCGTTCTTGAGCCGCGACTGGCCGTCGCTGATCAGCACGTCACCGGCGCTCACACCGCTGATCAAGGTCAGGTCGCTGTCTTGATACAGCACTTTAACCGGGATCACTTCGACGGTATCGCCCTTGACCCGGTAGACATAATGCTGGTCGATGCCGCGCTGCACCACTTGTGGCGGGACTTTCAACGCGTCGCGATCGATCGCAGTCTGAATGCGCACAGTGACCAACTGGCCGGGCCACAGTTTTTCGGCCCCGTTCTCGAAGACGGCCTTGGCGCGAATGGTGCCCGTCGTGGCAGCGACTTGGTTGTCAATCAACGTGAGCTTGCCCTCACCGAGCAAAGTACCGGTCGCGCCTTCCCCCATGTAGGCGTTGACCTTGGCCGGGTCGGCGGACGCCAGCAAGTCGTGCAGGGTCGGGAGCATTTGTTGGGGCAATGAGAACTCCACCGACACCGGATCGATCTGGGTCACCGAGAACAGACCGACGGCGTCACTGACGCGCAGGAAATTGCCTTCATCGACGTTGCGAATGCCGACGCGGCCGGTCACCGGGGAGCGAATCTGCGTGTAAGACAGTTGAACCTGCGAGGCGTTGATCGAGGCCTGATTCCCCTGAACCGTCGCTTTCAGCTGGTTGACCAACGCCTGCTGCTGATCGAATTGCTGCTTGGAAATGCTGTTATCAACGGTGAGCAGCTTGTAGCGCTTGAGGTCTACTTCAGCGACGTCCAGCTGCGCCTGGCCTTGGGCCAACTGCGCCTTGGCCTGTTCGAGGGCCGCGCGGATGGATCGGTCGTCGATGGTCGCCAGCAAGTCGCCGGTCTTGACCTGTTGCCCTTCCTTCACGGCCAGCCGGGTCAGGATGCCGTCCACCTGAGTGCGAATCACCACGCTCTGCAGCGAGAGTACCGACCCGATGCCAGTGACGTAGCGCGGCACATCCTGCTTGACCACGTGGATGACTTGAACAGGCACTGCGGCGGGCGCGCTGACTTTTTTCTCTGTGGGACGCTTGACCACCCAGACGCCAGCCGCAATCACGACAGCAAGAGCAGCAACGGCTAGCACAGATTTCTTGTTTTTGGGCATACAGATATAACGCCAGCGAAAAGGTGAGGGGCGGACAATTGACAGCTTCCTTATAAACCTTCGACCCGGTCAGCAAAATGACTGCTACCTGTCAATATTGTCAGCTAAATAAGGGCGGAGCATGAAGTGGCGTCAAGAAAGGGCGCAACCTGGCGATACCATGGAGAGGGATGCGAAAATTCCTACAAACAAGTGCCCTAACGTTGGTCGATTGTCTCTGACTCGACTTAACTGTGATAGGTGGGACATCACTTCGGAGTGTGGCGATGAAAGGTAAAAAGACAGTTTCGACGTTTTTTTCAATCGCATTGATCGGGGTTTCCTTGCTGACAGGGTCGGCAGCCTCGGCACAAGGAAGTGCCCTCATGTTTCACGGACAACTCGTTAACGCAGGATGTGACGCCAAAGTGTTCACCGTTCCGGGCCAATTGCATGGCCTGAAGTCCTTGAAAGTGAACGCCAGCCTGACATTGGGCCTGGCCGACCACGATGATGCCTGCGAAGGCTCTGCAGTGCCCGTGTCTCTGGCGTATGCCGAACGCACCTCGGTGTTGGTCGGCGCACACAGCGGCATCGTGACCCTGACCTACCAATAGCGCCCCGACCTCGCTCCGCGTCGAGCGCAAACGACCGTCCCAGTCAATCCGGCTCGGGGCGGTTTTTTATGTCTGTCCGTTGCCAATGACGACATTTCCTTACAACCCTCCTGCAAAGATCGGCCCACCTTTTTTTAGCGCGACTTCGCTACAGGCCACGCCGTCCGGGGGCTGTACGTTCTATCTGTCATGTCCTACAGAAATGTCTGGCACGCTGCACTGTCATTTCTGCAAGTTCGAGGTAGATAACCTGACATCCGGCTTTGAGCGACGCCCTTATAGTTCTCGTCGTCCTCTTGGGCACACACGAATTGACACAAGGAACGTCGTTAACATGAAAAAGATCTCTCTTTCTCTGGCTATCGTGGCCGCAATGGGCTTGGGCGCTGTGGGCAGTGCAAACGCAGCGAACAATGGCAAGCTGGTGTTCAGCGGCACCCTCACCGACATCACCTGTGACGTCGGTGCTGGCACGGGCGCAAGCCCTGGCACCAATCCGGGCGAAATCAATGTCGATATGGGCAACGTCTCGTTCTCCGAAATCGGCCGGTTCGCCGACAACAAACTGGAAACCGCGTCGCCGATTCAATTGCTGGTCAATTGCACCGGCGGCGCCGCGCAATACAACACCGTGGACATGCGCTTCGTCGCTCGGCAAGGCAGCGGCCTGGATAACCTCGATCAGAAACTGCTGCGCGCCACCGGTGCGGCCGACGGTGTGGGCATCGGTCTGCTGAATTCGTCCTATCAACTGATGGACCTGAGCGGCAACGAAACCATTGATGCACCGCTGGTGCAGGATGGTGCGGGCGGCGCTACTGCCGAACTCAACTTCGGTGCGGTGTACGTGCTGAATGGTGCGGCCACCAACCCTGGTAATGCGGACGGCTTCCTGCCTTTCGTGATGGATTATCAGTGATGCAACAGGCGGGGCGAGCTTTGCTGGCCCCGCCACCCTCCGATTGAGAGACCGCTCCCTCATGTTTTCTTATTTTTTGAGGCGTCCCACAGTGTGGCTGTGCGCGGCGTTCACCATGACGCTGGCGATTCAGGCACAGGCTGGCATCGTGTTGAACACCACGCGCGTCATCTATCCGGCGACAGACAAAGAAGTCAGCTTGCAGGTCCACAACACCGGCACGTCAGAAATTCTCGCGCAGTCATGGCTTGAGGCTGACAACGAGAGTCCGGCCGCCAGCCACCCTTTGTTCGCGATCACCCCTGCGCTGGCCAGAATGGCCGGTAATGCCAAGCAGCTGATCCGGATTATCTATGCCGGAGAAGGCCTGCCTACCGACCGGGAATCGGTGCTGTGGCTCAACGTTCAGGAGATTCCACAGACTGCGCGCGAAAACGAATTGCAGATCGCGATTCGGCAGCGAATCAAGCTGTTCTACCGCCCTCAGGGGCTGACCGAAGACCCGCTGCAGGCTGCGCAGACCCTGCAATGGCAGGTGCGCGATGGGCAACTCGAAGTCGTCAATCCCGGCCCTTACCACGTGTCGATGATCAAGCTCTCGGCGAGCCATCGCGGGCAAGTGGTCTTTCAGGAGGACAGTCGAATGCTGGCGCCCAAAGCCCATATGCAATGGCCATTGAAGGTGATCAGTCGGCAGGCCCCGTTGGACCTGGCGTTCATCAGCATCAACGATTTCGGTGGACAAGAGCGTTACCGCGCGCAGGTGACGACTGAACGGAACACTCAAGCCACAAAGGCAGAATCACGGCCCGACTAGCCACCGCCACGCCAGTCGGGATTTTCGTTGCCCCACTTTTTAGCCGGAAACACATCCGGCTTCAGCGTCGCACGCCTGTGAGAAAGGATTCCACAGGTGCATCGACACTCAGAGTACGAGTGAAATCAGCTAATGGAACGGCGAGACAACAACACCCAGAAACGTAGTTCGAAACCCGCTCTACCCGACGAACGAAGGCCTGCCAGTACATTGCGCATCCCGACGGAGCGCTCTCCACTGGCGACTTGCGTCAGTGCCGCTCTTGCGTGGATGGTGAGCACCAGTGTCGTGGCGATGACTGAAGGCGGCAGCGATAGCGCCACGTCCGTTTCGCCCCCGTCAACGGTGAAATTCAACACGGCTTTCATTCAGGGAACCGATCAGCCCGCCGACCTGGAGACCTTCCTTCAAGGCAACAGCGTGGTGCCGGGAACGTACAGGGTCGACATTTACGTCAACCGGGCCTTGAGTGGGCGGCGCGACATCCCTTTTGTGGCGAATCCGGCAACCGGCGCGATAGAGGCCTGCCTGACCTTGGAGATGCTCCAACAGTTCGGCATGGACACCTCGGGGTTGAGCAGCGCGGACAACGCGCCTGACCGCTGCTTCGATCTGGCTGCCAAGGTCCAGTTCGCCCATGTGGAATACCAGCCCACCAGCCTGCGACTGAACATCAGCATTCCCCAAGCCATGATGTTGCGCAGCGTGCGGGGCTATGTGGCTCCGGAGTTGTGGGACGAGGGCGAGACGGCAGCGTTCGTCAATTACACCTTCAGCGGCGCCCGTCGTACGCGGGGCGGTCAGACGCAGGATCAGTATTATCTCGGCCTGCGTAATGGGCTGAACCTGGGTGCCTGGCGATTGCGCAACGAATCATCGCTGGTCTACGGCGATGCTCAGCCTTATCGCTTTCGCAGCAACCGGAGCTTTCTTCAGCGAGACGTGACAGCGCTCAAGAGTCAACTGACCTTGGGTGAAACGTTCACGGAGTCCCAGATCTTCGACAGCGTACGGTTCGTGGGCGCGATGCTGGCCTCCGATGACGGCATGCTGCCCGATAGCGAGCGGGTGTACGCCCCGGTTATTCGGGGCATTGCCGAGACCAACGCGACAGTCGAAGTGCGCCAGAACGGCTTCATGCTCTACAGCGGCAACGTGTCGCCGGGGCCGTTCGAAATCTCGGATATCTACCCCAGCGGCTCAAATGGCGATCTGGAAATCACTGTGGTTGAGGCCGACGGGCGCAAGCGCGTTTTCGTACAGGCCTATGCGTCGTTGCCGATTATGGTGCCCAAGGGGGCATTGCGTTACAGCCTCGCAGCGGGGAGCTACGACAGCCACGACGAGTCAGGCGAATCACCGACCTTCACCAGCGCGACGCTGATCTACGGTCTGACCGAGCGCATGACGGTGGCGGGAGGCACGCAGGTCGCCGAAGATTTTCGGGCAGGAAACATCGGCGCAGGGGTTAACACAGGCGTCGGTGCGGTGTCGCTGGACGTGACTCAATCCGTCAGCGAGCAGGCGCGTGAAACCCACACCGGGCAAAGCGTGCGGGTGCGTTATGCCAACACGCTGGACCTGACCAACACGACGCTGGCCGTCGCCGGTTATCGCTATTCCACCGACCGGTATCGCACGTTTGACGAGCATGTCGAGGAGCGCCAAGCCTTGAACGGTACGCGGTACGGGCGCGCCAAAGATCGTCTTGAATTCAACCTCACGCAGGCGCTGCCGGAACAGTCTGCGTCGTTGAGCTTTACGGGTTCTGAACAACGCTACTGGGACTCGACGGGCAAGACGCGACAGTTTTACCTGACATGGAACGCAGCCTGGCGCAGCCTCAGCTACGGCATTTCTGTAGAACGCAATCAGACCTTTCTGACTGACGGCCAGCGGCAGTCGGACAACCGCATTGCCCTGACGCTCAGCTTGCCGTTGGGGAACGGCCCGTCGTCTTCGCGGGCTTTTTTCAATGCCGTCCGCGACAGCGTCGGCGACCACGACATGCAGGCCGGTCTCAATGGCCAAGTCTTCGATGATCGCAGCACGTTCTATTCGGTACAGGCCGGGCAAGACAGTCGTTCAGGGGCGTCCGGGTCCGGCAAGATCAACACCACCACACCGTTCGGCCGTTTCGATGTTGGCTACGGCCAAGGGCGCGACTATCGGGCATTCAACGTCGGTGCGGCGGGGTCAGTGGTCGCCCATGCCGGTGGCGTGAACCTCGGCCAGCCGTTGGGTGAAACCTTCGCGCTGGTACAGGTGAAGGACGTCGCGGGCGCGCGGCTGAGCAATTACAGCCACATCGAAACAGCCGGCAATGGCTATGCGGTGTTGCCTTACACCCAGCCGTATCGGGCCAATTGGGTCAGTCTGGATACGCGACAGTTGGGCGCTGATGTGGAACTCGAAAATCCGGTGACGCAGGTCATTCCACGCCGGGGAGCGGTGCCAGTGGTGAAGTTCCAGGCACAGGTCGGGCGACGGGTGCAGTTCGAACTGGTGCGCGAAGACGGCAGCCGCGTGCCGCTCGGCGCGGTGGTTGAAGACGGCCACGGTAAGCTGCTTGCAGCGGTTGACCCCACCAGCCGCGCCTTGGTGCTGAGCGAGCAGGACAGTGGCGAGTTGATGGTCAAATGGTCCGATCAGCACTGTCGGGCGCCTTTCGATTTGCCGCCGCGAGACCCTCAGCGCACCTACGACCGCATCACGGTGACGTGCCGATGAAACGGGCGACCATGATCTGTTTCATCGCACTGCTGGTCGGCCGTGAAGCGCAGGCGGTCGTGTCATTGGGCGGGACGCGGCTGGTGTTCGATGGCCGGTTTCGGGAAGCGACGCTTGACGTCAGCAATCCCGGCAGCGGTCCGGTATTGATTCAGGCCTGGATCGAAAACCCAAAAGCCGATCAGGCAACACCCGGGGATCTGCCGTTCGTACTGACCCCCCATCTGGCACAGATTATTGCGCAAGGGCGACAGACTTTTCGGGTGCTTTATGAGGGTGTCGGCATGCCGCAAGATCGCGAATCCCTGCTTCACCTGTATGTGCTGGAAGTGCCCCGTCGTAGCCATGCACCGCAGCAAATGACCATCGCGGTGCGTCAGCGCATCAACGTGTTCTATCGGCCAAAAGGCCTTGATGGCGAACCCGCCGACGTGCCGCAAAGCCTTCGCTGGCAACGGAGCATGCAAGATTCCGACGTCCTTCACGTACGCAATCCGACGGCGTTCCATGCCGCGCTGCTGAAGATTACTTTCGGCGGGGTCGAGATTCAGGAAGACCTCCTGCTCGAACCGTTTTCAGAGCGTTCACTTCGCTTGCCGGAGGGGCTGAAACGGGCTGTCGGAACGGGCTGCCTGCACTTCAAGGCACTCACCGATTACGGCGGACAGCGCGACTTTTCGGCCCTGTCGCAGGACTCGGAACCGTTTATGGCTCGACTGCATATCACGTCCGGTCGCAGCTCTGAGCCCCCTCTACTCAACGAGAAATGCTGAACATGACGACTTTTTCTTTCTCACGCTGGTGTCCGGTTTTTTTGAGTGTCCTGCTCATGCCTGCGACCGGCATGGCCATGACCTGCAAGACCCAGGGGTCGGGTGAAACGGTGATACGTGCCGATCTCAGCAGCAGCGTTGCCATTCCCGCAACGTTGCCTGATGGCAGCGTTGTCTGGCGTTCGGAGCGCTTGAACGCAGCAATCGAATGCGCCCGCGAAGCGTCCGGCCCTGCGGAAGACGTGGTGCTGTATCTGAATCCCGAGAACGTTCAGATCGGCGAAGGGATCCGTGCGGGGCTGACCCTCAACGGTATCGATTACCTGCAAAACAACGGGCGAATTCCCACGCAGCACGTGCTTCCGGCTTGCACCGAGGGAATGGGGAATGTCGCAGCCTGTCCAAGGGTCAGTTTCAATCTGCCGTTTTCGGTATTCATTCAGAAGTACGGGCCGACGCCGCCGTCCGGATCGGCCAGTGACTTGCTCGACTACCGCATGTTCCAGGTCGACAGCGGCAATGGCATGAGCCCGGTGCCGGACAACAACCTCAATTACGTCATCAACAATTTGATGGGCCTGCGGTTCGTGGCCTGTGATGCCGAGCTGCGAGTGCTGCCGGAAACCGTCGATTTCGGCACAGTGCCCATCAAGAACGTGCGTGTAGGGGAGGTGGCGACTTTTCAGCGGTTTGCGCTGGCGACGAGCCGCACCTGCGATTCACCGTTCAGCCTGAATGCGCGCTTCACCCCTGTGTCCGGCACGCTGGCGGGCGACGTGCTGGTGCCAGTCAGCAACGACAGCATTGGAATCCGTGTGACCCATGCACCAGCCCACCAACCGATTCGGTTCAACGAGCCGTTTCACATCATCGATCTGCTCGATGGTATGTATTCCGGTACCGCCGATTTCAACGCCGAACTGGTATGGCAGACCAACACCCCGACCCCAGGTCCATTCGCTGCAGAGGTGTTCGTGGACCTGTTTTACAAGTAGCCGTTGCTCGGTTGGCACGGGCGGTCGAAAGGGGATTCAGGTATGCTGCGGGGCCTGCGGGCAACGCCTGTTTGCCCATCGACCGTCCAGCGCTCACGGAGCTTCCATGACCACCCCCGAACACACGCCAGCTCCCGAAGTCGCTGACGAATCTGTCGATGTTCAAGCCGAATCCGGCGAGAAAAAGCCGGCCATTCCTGCCTTCGGCTTTCCGTTCAAACCAGCAGAGCTGTTGCAGGCGAAGAAAAACCCGTCGCACTACAAAGGCTCGGGCAAATCGAACCACGACAAACGCCCTGGTGCTGCCCCCTCAGGCACTCGTCGCTCGATGGGCAAGCGCTGATCGCTTGACGCTGGCTTAACTGTAGGAGCGAATTTATTCGCGAAAAATAGGCCAGGCGCTGGAGGTGTGTCGGTTGTACCGACCGTTAGCCAACGATGCCTCTAGCCTTCCTTACGAAAACTGTCTCGATACTGCGTGGGCGTCACGCCCAACCGTTGGGTGAAGATCAACCGCATGCGGGCAGCGCTGCCGAATCCGCAGTGATACGCCACGGCCTTGATCACCATTTCGCTGCCTTCCAGCAGGTGCCGGGCGGCGTCGATGCGGGCGCGTTGCACGAATTCGGCCGGGGTGACCTTCGCATCTCGGGCGAACACCCGAGCGAAGCTGCGTGGGCTCATCGACACCACCTCCGCCAAGCGCTCCACTGAAAACGGTTCGCTGATATGTTCCATCACGTAGCGCTGAATCTTCGCCACCGGCGTGTCATCGTCCGCCGAGGCATTCAGGTAGGGGCTGAATTGCGATTGCCCTCCCTGACGCTGGGCCACGACCAGCAAGCGTTTGGCGACCGCCAGCGAAATCGCCGGGCCGTGATCTTCGGCCACCAGCGCCAACGCCATGTCGATCCCCGCCGTGACCCCTGCCGACGTCATCAGCTTGCCGTCTCGCACGTAAATCCGGTCAGGCTCGACCCTGGCTTTCGGAAACAGATCGGCCAATTGCTGCGCATGGCTCCAATGGGTCGCGGCCTGTTTATCATCCAGCAACCCGGCGTGCCCGAGAATGAAAGCCCCGGTGCAGATCGAGCCATAACGACCCGCCAGCGGCGTTGCCTCATGCAGCCAGGCCGTGATGTGCGGCATTTCTGCACTTTCGGGTAACAGCGGCCCGCCTGGTACCAACAAGATGTCGAATTGCTTCGGCGCATCGGCCAGCTCGTACTGCGCGCCGAGGGGCATGCCGTTGGAGGCGAGGATGGGGTAGGGCGCCGCGCCGATCGTCACGATCTGATAACCCTCTCCTTTGGCGACGTAGCGATTGGCTTCGGCGAACACATCCAGCGGGCCTGCGACATCCAGGGACTGAACATGGGGGAACAGCACAATCGCAACGCTTTTCATCGAAGCCTCTCAGGCGCCCGGCAAAGGGATGAACATATAGCTCATTTCTTCGGCAGTGTGGTGACGTTATCCCACTCGGTGATCAGCGCTTTCTTGTTTTTACGGTCATACAGGCACAGCTCGGTGCCGGTCTTGTTTTTCATGAACGTTTGCTTGTACTGGCCTTTGATCAGCAGCGCGCTGTATCCCACGCTGTCGTCGAACATCGCGGAGGTGCCGGCAGGTTTGGCGTTTTTCAGGGAGCTGGCCGCGACGCAGCTGTCGACCAGCGTTTTGTCGAAAGCTTTCCAGGCGTCCGGGCTGGAGGCGCTGGCCTGGCCTGCGACGGCAGTGAGGGCGAGCAACATCAAGGTGGTCCTTTTCATGAGAGTCTCCATCGTTGTCTTATCAGCGGAATGACAGCGGCTTTGACTGACTCAGCGGGGTTCTAGTTCGCAGCGTTGCACGTAGTACATTTCAGCGCGCTCATACAGACGCCGGGCTGTCAGGTTGCTTTCCATGACTTTCAAATCGACATGCCCCTCGTGCCGTGCCGCGAATGTCTCAAATACATGGTTTAGCAAGGCGAGTCCGACACCCTGGCCTTGCAGGCGAGGATGAACCACAAGATTACGGATGAATGCGCTGGTCCAGCATTGCGCGACGGCGATGACACCGGATGAGTCTTCCAGGACGAAACACAACGCGGGATCGAATTCGGGATCGTTCTCGAATCCGTCGAGCCATGTCTCGAAGTCCGGCACGCGACCTCCGCCCAGCTCGGTACCGAGCCTGAGCAGTCGATGGACTGCAACAGCGTTTTCGCGGGAGAAATCCACCCGGTGCAACGAGTCAGGCCAGCCCAACGGGCGATGAATCTGGCTCAGGTCGCGACGCATCAACCAGTAGTGCTCTGGCGAGGCGTCGTGAACGCCGGGTTTCAGATCCCTTGGGCTTCGACCGTACGGGCGGCTTCGATCAAGCATCGCGTCAGCTCGGGTGAAGAAAACTTGGTCAGCACTGCGTTGGCGCCAGCCGCTTTGGCTTTCTCGGCGTTCATCGCGCTGTCCAGCGAAGTGTGCAACAGGACGTAAAGCTCCTGGAAGTCTGGCGTCTCGCGCAGGGTGCGGGTGAACGCGTATCCGTCCATTTCCGACATCTCGATATCGGAGACCACCACGTTGATCTGATGCGCCGTACCTTGCAGGTCCAGCAGTTGATCGATCGCCTCGCGGGCACTGCGCGCTGTGTGGCATTCGATGCCGAGGTTGCGCAGCGTGATCACGGACTGTTGCAACGCGACCTGGCTGTCGTCCACCACCAAAATACGCGCCTTACTCAATACCTTGACCTCTTCAGGGCTGAGTTCGGCTTCCTGGGCGACGATTTGCACCGGCGAGATCCCGTGGATGACCTTTTCGATGTCCAGCACCTGAACCAGCGTGCCATCCACTTGCGTGACGCCCGTGATGAACGACTTGTTGCCCGAGCCGAAAGGGGGCGGACGGATATCGGTGGTCAGGCAGTGGACGATTTTGCTCACCGCTTGCACGTGAAGCCCCTGCTTGGAGCGGCTGACGTCGGTGACGATCAGGCAGCCGCCGTCCGGGTCGAGCAGCGGGCGCTCGCCGATGGCACGACTCAGGTCGATCACCGAGAGCGAATTGCCCCTCAATGTCGCGACCCCTTTGACATGGGGGTGTGATTCCGGAAGGCGAGTGAGGGGAGGGCAGGGGATGATTTCACTGACTTTGAGCAGGTTGATCGCCATCAGCTTTCCGCTGCGTAACGTGAACAGCAGCAGCGAGAGGGAATCCGCACGGACGTTTTTGGACATGTGAACCTTCTGTCATGCAGTGTCTGAGTGCGCCTTAACGCGCAAACAGCTGTCGATGTCGATGTATCGACCCTGTGCAGGCAGGCTTTAACTTTTTGACTCTTCCTGTGGGTCGGCTCACGTCCGTTCGTGTAGTCATAATGACTTATTATGTGTCGTAATGACTTCTTTCACTTGCGTGTCAAAAAGACACGTTCCGTATAACCATTTGAATTTATTAATAAATTTAACTGGCACGGTTCCTGATATGACTACAGCATCTTCTTTTCATTGAGCCTCAGGAGTTCGTCATGTTGAATGCTTCGGATCGTGCCATCGTCAAATCCACCGTCCCGCTGCTGGAGAGCGGCGGTGAAGCCCTGACGACTCATTTTTACAAAAAGCTGCTCAATAAGTACCCCCAAGTCCGCCCGCTGTTCAATCAGGCGCACCAAGCGAGTGGCGATCAGCCCCGCGCCCTGGCCAACGGCGTGTTGATGTACGCCCGGCACATCGACCAACTCGATCAATTGGGTGGGTTGGTGGCCAAGATCATCAATAAGCACGTCGCGCTGCAAATTCTGCCGGAGCATTACCCGCTGGTCGGCGAGTGCCTGCTGGAAGCGATCCGTGAAGTGCTGGGTGCGGAAATCGCGACGGACGAGGTCATCGCTGCCTGGGGGCGGGCCTACGGGCAGTTGGCTGACATTCTGATTGGCGCCGAAGAAAACATCTACGAGGAAAAAGCCTTGGCCGTTGGCGGCTGGCGCGGTGCCCGTGAGTTCAAAGTCGTCAACAAAGTCGCCGAAAGTGCCGAGATTACATCGTTCTACTTCGCGCCCGCGGATGGCCAGCCGATCCTCGACTTCACCCCTGGTCAGTACATCGGTATGCAGCTGTTCCTGAACGGCGAAGAAATCCGCCGTAACTACTCATTGTCTGCGCGGGCCGGCAACAATCAGTACCGCATCAGCGTGAAGCGTGAGCCTGGCGGTCGTGCCTCCAACTACCTGCATGACAAAGTGCAGGTGGGGAACAGCATTAGCCTCTTCCCGCCTTCAGGGGAGTTCACCCTGGCGCACAGCGACAAGCCGCTGGTGCTGATCAGTGGGGGAGTGGGCATTACACCGACCCTGGCCATGCTGCAGGCGGCGCTGGAAACGCAGCGCCCAATCCATTTCATCCACTGCGCGCGCAATGGCTCGGTTCACGCGTTCCGCGACTGGATCGAGGGGCTGGCCAGCAAGCACCCTCAATTGAAACAGTTCTACCTGTACAGCGAAGATGATGGTGTCAGTGCGGCCGCGCACGCGGTGGGTTTGCTGGATCAGGCGCAACTGGAGCAGTGGTTGCCTGAGGACCGCGATCTGGATGCGTATTTCCTGGGGCCGAAAGGTTTCATGGCGGCAGTGAAGCGCCAATTGAAGGCGGCAGGTGTTCCGGATGACCAGGCGCGTTACGAGTTCTTCGGTCCGGCTTCAGCTCTCGAATGACCCTTGGCTGCTGCGACAAATAGACGCAGACTTCTATATATAAGGAAGGGTGCGGCGATCTGCCCCTGCGGCAAAGCGTCGCACGCTTCTATATATAGAAGGATCTGGAGAAGGTGACCGTTGGCTGACCCGTGCCAGGGTTAATGTTCGGCTAATGCAGATGTGTTCACCATCTGCACCGGCGTGCGGCTGCGACGATGGTAGAATTGCCGGCTTTCCGGGCACCCGGGGCACGCAACAAGGCAGATCTTCGATCTGGATGGACACCACATTCAAAGGGTATGTGAATGACTGACGAGATGTTTTACCTGCGGCGCGAAAAGCAGTTTCTGGTTTTGCTGGGCATCATTTGCCTGGCGCTGATCGGCGGGGCCCTGTACATGCAGGTGGTGCTGGGCGAAGCGCCTTGTCCGCTGTGCATCTTGCAACGCTATGCGCTGCTGTTCATCGCGATTTTTGCCTTCATCGGCGCCGCCATGCGTGGACGCGTAGGTCTGAGCATCTGTGAAGTGTTGGTCACGCTCAGTGCGATCGGCGGTGTGGTCGCTGCGGGACGTCACGTCTGGATTCAGACCCATCCGACCGAGAGCTGCGGCATCGACATACTGCAACCGATCGTGGACGGTTTGCCCCTGGCCTCACTGTTTCCGCTGGGTTTCCAAGTGGCAGGCTTCTGTGAGACGCCATATCCGCCAGTCTTGGGACTGTCGCTTGCACAATGGGCATTGATCGCTTTCGTTCTCACCGTAATTCTGGTACCGGTCGGCATCATTTGGAACCGTATGAAAGCGCGTTAATTACAAAGTGTTGCGGAAAAGAGTGCCTCAAATGCCTTAGGAAATTTGGGGCCTTTCCGGGTTCCAAGGGTGCGACATATGCGCGCATTCTTACAGATCCGGAAATTAACTGTTGCGCAGAAACTCATAGTCAATAAAACTTTACGTATCTACAATCGCCCCCACTTAACGCCCCCCATCACGTATGGACGGCGTAAATCGAGGTCGGGAAGGGGTTTTTCCCCTTTTGTAGACGCCGTTTGGATGGCCTCTTGAGTCAAATTCTGAATGTCTGCGCCAAGGGATTTGGACCGCGTCGGCGGTTGCCACCATTCGAATAAGAAACCACAGCTAAACCTGGATTTGTTACGAGGCCAAACGCTTCCTGACAGGCCCCTGTTCAATCCAAAGAATTTGCCAGCACCTGGCAGGGTGAAGTGTTGGCGGTCGAAACCCAACTGCGATGCGAAAGCTGCTTTTAGAGGTCGTGAGATGAGTAAAAAAAGGTACCCCAGGTTTTTTGGCTTCTTGGCCCTTTTCAGCATGCTCCTGCTCAGCGGGTGCGATTACACCCTGCTGGACCCCAAGGGCCATGTCGGCGTGCAAGAGCGTGATCTGATCATCACTGCAACCTTGCTCATGCTGCTGGTGGTGGTGCCGGTCATCTTCATGACCATCATCTTCGCCTGGAAGTATCGCGCGACGAACAAGAGCGCCACGTACACGCCTGACTGGGCGCATTCGACCAAGATCGAACTGGTTGTCTGGCTGGTTCCGCTGGCCATCATCATCGTGCTGGGCTATGTGACCTACAAGTCCACTCACGCGCTGGACCCATACCGTCCACTTGAGTCCGACGTGAAGCCCCTGACCATCGAAGTGGTCGCGCTTGACTGGAAATGGCTGTTCATCTACCCGGACCAGGGTATCGCCACCGTCAACAAGATCGTCTTCCCGGCCAATACTCCGCTCAATTTCCGCATCACCTCTGATTCGGTCATGAACTCGTTCTTCATCCCTGCACTGGGCGGCCAGATCTACGCGATGGCCGGCATGCAGACCAAGCTGCACTTGATCGCCAACGAGAAAGGCGATTTCGACGGCATCTCCGCGAACTACAGCGGCGCAGGTTTCACCGGCATGAAATTCACGGCAACCGCGACCGATCAGGCTGGTTTCGACGCCTGGGTAGCCGATGTCAAGAATTCACCTAAACAGCTGGCAACGGCTGAGTACACCGCTCTGGCCAAACCTAGCGAACGTAACCCCGTTGAACTCTACTCCACGGTCACTCCTAACCTGTTTCAGATCATCATCGACAAGTATGAAGGTATGAAGCCGGGCAAGATTGTCCACGAGAAGAAAGAAGTGGCCGGTATGGAAGGGATGGACATGGGTAAGCATTCAGCTGCTGAGGCAGAGGAGTAAACGATGTTTGGTAAATTAACTCTAGACGCGGTTCCGTTTCACGAACCGATAGTCATGATCACGCTCGCGATGATCGCTATCGGCGGTGCGGCGGTTGTCGGTCTGATCTCGTATTTCAAGAAGTGGACCTACCTGTACACCGAGTGGCTGACCTCCGTCGACCACAAGAAAATCGGTGTGATGTACATCGTCATCGCCATGGTCATGCTGCTGCGTGGTTTCGCCGACGCCATCATGATGCGTTCCCAGTTGGCCCTGGCCACTGAAGGTTCGCCTGGCTACCTGCCGCCTGAACACTACGACCAGATCTTCACCGCTCACGGTGTGATCATGATCATCTTCATGGCGATGCCATTCTTCACCGGTCTGATGAACATCGTTCTCCCTCTGCAGATCGGCGCTCGCGACGTTGCGTTCCCGTTCCTGAACTCGCTGTCCCTGTACCTGCTGATCTCCGGCGTGGTTCTGGTCAACGTGTCCCTGGGTGTCGGCGAATTCGCACGCACTGGCTGGGTTGCCTATCCACCGCTGTCCGAGCTGGGCTATAGCCCTGGCGTGGGCGTGGACTACTACATCTGGGCGCTACAGCTATCCGGCCTGGGTACGACACTGACGGGCGTAAACTTCCTGGTTACCGTTCTGAAAATGCGCACCCCAGGCATGAAACTGATGGACATGCCGATTTTCACCTGGACCTGCACCTGGGCCAACGTCTTGATCGTGGCTTCGTTCCCGATCCTGACCGGCACCCTGGCATTCCTGACCCTCGACCGTTACCTCGACTTCCACATCTTCACGAACGAATTGGGTGGTAACCCGATGATGTACGTGAACCTGTTCTGGGCGTGGGGTCACCCTGAGGTGTACATCCTGATTCTGCCGGCGTTCGGTGTCTTCTCCGAAGTCATCTCGACGTTCACCGGCAAGCGCCTGTTCGGCCACCACTCGATGATCTACGCCTCCGGCGCGATCTCGGTGCTGGGCTTCATGGTATGGCTGCACCACTTCTTCACCATGGGTTCGGGTGCGAGCGTCAACGCCTTCTTCGGTCTGGCGACGATGCTGATTTCCATCCCGACGGGTGTGAAACTGTTCAACTGGCTGTTCACGATCTACCAGGGCCGTCTGCGCTTCGACGCGCCAGTGCTCTGGACCCTGGGCTTCATGATCACCTTCTCCATCGGTGGCATGACCGGCGTACTGCTGGCCATTCCAGGTGCTGACTTCGTTCTGCACAACAGCCTGTTCGTGATCGCGCACTTCCACAACGTGATCATCGGTGGTGCGGTATTCGGTTACATCGCCGGCTTCGCGTTCTGGTTCCCTAAAGCGTTCGGCTTCAAGCTGAACGAGAAGTGGGGCAAGGCAGCGTTCTGGTTCTGGATCTCGGGCTTCTACGTGGCATTCATGCCGCTGTACGCTCTGGGCTTCATGGGCATGACCCGTCGTCTGAACACCACTGATAACCCGGACTGGACACCTTACCTGCACGTTGCCTTCTGGGGCGCTGCGCTGATCGCAGTCGGTATCGCCTGCCAGCTGATTCAGATCTACGTGAGTATCCGTGACCGCGAGCAGAACCGTGACCTGACCGGTGACCCATGGAATGGCCACACCCTGGAATGGTCCACGTCTTCGCCGCCGCCGTTCTACAACTTCGCAGAGCTGCCAAAGGCTGACGAGATCGACGCGTTCTATGCTGCCAAGCGTGATGGCGAGGCGTACAAGGTTCCGGCCAAGTACAACGACATCCACATGCCGCACAACACCGCAACCGGCATGATCATGGGTGGTCTGCTGACCGTCTTTGGTTTCGCGATGATCTGGCACATCTGGTGGCTGGCAATCGCAAGCCTGGTAGGCACTGTCGTTTACCTCGTGATCCACACTGCACGTGATGATCAGGGCTACATGGTTCCTGCTTCGGAAGTGGCACGTGTCGAAGGCGAGCAACACAAGATCCTGGCCTCGGTGCGCGCTGCCCAGGCAAACTCTCCTGTCAACAAGCTGGAGCAGGCATAAACAATGTCGAACTTAGTATTTGAAGGGGCGAAAGGTCACGATCACGATCATGACCACGCCCATGATCACCACGATGCCGGCGAGATGAAGATCTACGGCTTCTGGATCTACCTGATGACCGACTGCATTCTGTTTGCGTCGATCTTCGCAATCTATGCAGTGCTGGTGAACAACGTTGCCGGCGGTCCTTCGGGCCACGACATCTTCGAACTGCCTTATGTGCTCGGCGAAACCGCCTGCCTGTTGCTCAGCTCGATCACCTACGGCTTCGCCATGCTGGCGATGCACAAAGGTAACAAGGCTGGCGTGCTGGGTTGGTTGTTCATCACCTTCCTGTTCGGTCTGGGCTTCATCGGCATGGAAGTCAATGAATTCCACATGCTGATCGAAGAAGGCTACGGCCCTAACCGCAGCGGTTTCCTGTCGGCGTTCTTCACGCTGGTCGGTACCCACGGTCTGCACGTGACCAGCGGTCTGATCTGGATGGCGATCATGATGTATCACGTCAGCAAGCACGGCCTGACGTCGACCAACCAGACTCGCCTCAGCATGCTCAGCCTGTTCTGGCACTTCCTGGACGTGGTCTGGATCTGTGTGTTCACCGTTGTCTATCTGATGGGGACCATCTAAATGGCTAATTCACATCATTCTCACGACGATGCGAGCCACGGTAGCTTCAAGTCGTACATGATCGGTTTCGTACTGTCGATCATCCTGACCGCGATTCCTTTCGGTCTGGTGATGTTCCCGACCATTTCGAAAGTCGCCACCCTGTGGGTCGTACTGATTTTCGCTGTCGTGCAGGTTCTGGTTCACCTGGTGTACTTCCTGCACCTGGACCGCTCTGCGGCGCAGCGCAACAGTGTGATCGCGTTTGCCTTCGCAACGTTGGTTATCTTGCTGTTGGTCGGTTTGAGTGTCTGGATCATGTTCAGCATTCACACCTTCATGATGGCGAAGTGAGGAAACCCTGATGTCACTGAAGCACTTTATCCAAATCACCAAACCGGGGATCATTTTCGGTAACGTGCTTTCGGTGGCTGGTGGCTTTTTCCTCGCATCAAAGGGGCATGTCGATTTCGGCCTGTTCCTTGTTGCAATGATTGGTACGTCGCTGGTCGTCGCATCCGGTTGTGTTTTCAACAACTGCATCGACCGCGACATCGACCTGAAGATGGAGCGCACCCGTAATCGTGTGCTGGTGCAGGGGCTGGTTTCGCTGAAGCTCGCCCTGGCCTATGCGACGGTGCTGGGTGTGGTGGGCGTTGGCCTGCTGTACTTCAAGGCCAACGCATTGGCCGCTCTGTTCGCCGTGATCGGTTTCGTGATTTATGTGGGCTTCTACAGCCTGTACCTGAAACGCAAATCCGTTCACGGCACACTGGTCGGCAGCCTCTCCGGGGCAATGCCACCGGTCATTGGCTACGTCGCCGTGAGCAACAGCTTCGACCTCGCTGCGCTGACCTTGCTGGTCATGTTCAGCCTGTGGCAGATGCCTCATTCGTACGCGATCGCGATCTTCCGCTTCAACGACTACCTGGCTGCCTCGATTCCGGTTCTGCCGGTCAAGCGCGGCATTCGGGTGGCCAAGCGTCATATCCTGATCTACATCCTGGCCTTCTTGTTGGCGACCTTGATGTTGACCTTCGGCGGTTACGCCGGGCTCAATTACCTGGCCGTCGCGGCCGCCATGGGCATGTACTGGTTGTACATGGCCTGGACAGGTTACAAGGCCAAGGATGACACCGTTTGGGCACGCAAGCTGTTCGTGTTCTCCATCTTCACGATCACTGCTCTGAGCGTGGCCATGTCGCTGGATTTTCAGGTAACTAAGGAATTGCTGATTACGTACGCAGCTCCTTAGCCGCCCGACCGCAGTTATGAAAGACCCCGTGCTTCGCGAGAACCACGGGGTTTTTTATTGGGCGATCAAAGGCAGCTGTCAGGGATTCATTACCGACTAAGGTAGGATCAATCCGATTTTTTGCGCAGGCAGAGGCTATTCAGCCATGACAAAAGCCTTCTCTTTGCCGCATCATGTGTCTGTTTTGTACAAGGATCGTAGCGAAATGCCTTCGATCCAGTCGTAGAGACACAACAAACAGACTTATGACTGACCAAATCACTCCAGAAATCCGGCCCAAGAATGACTCGATGCCCCTGGTATCGATCATTGCGCCCTGCTACAACGCAGAAAAGTATCTGGACGCCGCCATCGCCAGCATCTTCGCTCAGGATTATCAGAACTTCGAAGTCATCATCGTCGATGACGGTTCGAGCGATAACAGCGTTGCCATGTTGCAGGCGCTGCAAGCCCGATATGATTTCCAGCTCTACTCTCAGGCCAATCAGGGCGTCAGCGCTGCGTTGAATCACGGCCTCAGCCACGCCCGTGGCGAATACGTGTGCACGCCGGACCTCGATGACATCATGTTGCCGTCGTCTGTGCGGTTGCGCGCCGACTACCTGAATCAGCACCCGGAAGTCGGTTGTGTGGGCGCGCTGATCATCTACATGGATTCGGACGGCAACGACACCAAGACGCAAAAGTTGTCGGGCATCAAGAAACTCAGCTTCGATGAAATCCTTGGCGACGCGGTCGTGGTTGGCGCCCCTGTGTCGCTGTACCGCATGGACGCCCTCCGGGCCGTGGATTTCTACGACCCCGAGATTCGGGTCCAGGATTTCCAGATGACCCTCAGAATCGCCAGCAAGGGCTATGAGGTTCATGTGCTGCCGGTCAGTGTCACGCGCTATCGTCGTCATCCTAACAACCTGTCGCGCCGCTACAAGGTGCTGCTCGACGCCGACATGCGCACCATTGCCCCGTACCGCTCTCATCCCGCTTACAACCGGGGCCTGACTGCGATCATCAACAAGGCGTTGAAATATGCAGTGGTCAGCGACAAGAAGTACGCGTGGACCCTGTTGCGCTCAATTCCCTTCCGGCAATTCAACAAGACCACCTTTCGCCGCTTCAAGCGCCTGTTGCTGCACCGCCAGAGCAGCTGATCCTTTTCCCGCGTGCCTGCTCTCGTTCACGGACCCCGCATGAAATTCCTCGAACTGCTCAAGACCCGTAAAACCAGGAAGCACCTGCGCAGCCTGGATAAACTCGAACGTGCCGCTGAAAAAATCCGACTGCATTACCCGAAGTATGTGGTGGGCACGGGAACGTACGGTATTCCGGAGGTGTTCGAGTTCGGTGACGACACGATCCTGCGCATTGGCTCGTACAGCTCGATTGCGGCAGGGGTGAAGATTCTCCTGGGCGGCGAGCATCGCACCGATTGGCTGACCACCTATCCATTCCCGGCCATGATGAGTGGTCTGGAAGACATCAAGGATTACGCGCCCAGCAAAGGCGACGTGGTCATCGGCAGTGACTGCTGGATCTGCGCGGGGGCGACAATTCTCTCGGGCGTCACCATTGGTCACGGCGCCATCGTCGCAGCTGGCGCGGTGGTTACGCGCGACGTGCCGCCCTTCGCGGTGGTCGGGGGCAACCCGTGCAAGTTCATCCGTTGGCGTTTTGAAGAAGGCGTTCGTGACCAACTTTTGCAGGCCGCATGGTGGGATTGGCCGATGGAGGAAGTGAAGTCCGTCGCCCGGATGCTGTCCGGTTCTGACCTGGATGCGTTCCTGGATTACATCAGCACCCGCGGCGCCGCCTGATCTGGGAGCGCCGACACGTCATGCCGGTTTGGGAGGCGTGCGCTCGTCGCCATTGGCCGCTTTCGCGGGACCCAACACGATCGCAAGGTGCCGCAAGTCGTCGATCTCCACGCTGACGCTTTTGCCAGACGGGCTGGCAGCCAGCGTGCCCAACGCGAATACCGTGAAGAATCGCACCTCCTCAGCGTGGCTCAGCAACTCGCTGATGTAACGGCTGGATCGATACGCCTGCATCTGCGCGGGCGACACGTATAGCGTGACGAGCTTGCCTTGTAGCCGGTCAAAGAATTTGAACTTGAACCCTGTGCCGTAGCGCTCAACCAGGCCGCCCCCATACAACACCCGTCGCTCGTCACCCAGTTGTGCGAACTTGATGTGGCGGAAATACGAGCGCAGCGATACCTCGCCCTGACCAGGAATACGCAGGGTAAGCAGAGCGAACTCTTCTTTAGTGAGCTGCGCCTGAGCCTGGCGGAAACTGTCTACCAGACGCTCCAGGTTGTTGGTGCGGGTTTCGGTCGGCGGTTTGCTTTTCGACGTGTCAGACACCGGCGCGAGATCAGCAGGGTTTTCTCCCAGAGCCTTGTCAGGCTTGGCAGACACGGCCTCAGACTTTGCCCGCTCCTTGAGTGCGGGATCGAACACATCGATGTAGTCGTCCAGCTTACGCTTGACCTTGCGCAGGGCCGTTTCCGACTCCGTTTCAGAGGCCTCGGGTTTATCGTCACCGGTATCCGCCTCGCCCACCCATTCGCAATCGACGTGATGCTCGTAGTTGGGATTGGCCCTGAAATGCGCGGCGACGAACGTAGGATTTTCTTGGGGTTTCACGTCATACCGCACTCCGGTGATCTTGACGCCCTGTGCGCGGCAGGCTTCGGACGAGCACAGGAAATTGAAGCGCGCCCGAGGCGCTTCCTGAGAAAAATACTCGCGTCGCGCCGCCACGATGGACAGCTCCTGCTGCAACTCGACGCAAAACGCGCGGGTGATGCTCTTGCTGGGCTTCATGAATGCGGCTGGGTCCTTCGCCGAAGTGGGTTCCGGCATGATGCTGAATCGCCAGAGGGTGAGCAATTGGAAAGTGTGCGTCTTTGGCGCCTATGGCGCGGGCACCGCCAACCAGTGCGCCACGACGTTCTGGTAGGTGCCGGTCGCCTTGGCCAGATGCAGCCACTGATCGACGTAGGCCTTCCAGCTGACGTCATCGCGCGGCAACAGATACGCCTTCTCGCCGTATTGCATATAGCGCGACGGATTGACCGTGCACAGCCCCGGCAGGCGCTTCTGCTGATACAGCGCCTCGGACGCGTCGGTGATCATCACGTCGGCCTTGCCGTCGAGCAACTGCTGGAAGATGGTCTTGTTGTCGTGGAACCCCAGCGCGGCCTTGGGCAAAAACGCGTGGGCGAACGCCTCGTTGGTCCCCCCTTGAGGCTCGATCAAACGTACGTGGGGTTGATTGATCTGATCGAGCGTCTGGTACTTCGCCTCGTCCTCGCAACGTACCAGCGGCACCTTCCCGTCTACATCCAGCGTGTCACTGAAAAACGCTTTTTTCTGCCGCTCCAGCGTCACCGAAATCCCGCCTACTGCCACGTCGCACCTGCCCGCCGTGAAATCCGTCATCAGCGTTTTCCAGGTCGTCGGCACCCACTGCACCTTCACGCCCAGACTTTGCGCGAGCGACTGGACCAATTCGATGTCGATGCCTTCGTATTGCCCGTCGGCGTTGAGAAACGTGTAAGGCTTGTAATCCCCAGTGGTGCAGACCGCCAGCTCGCCTTTCTGTTGAATCGCGTCCAGATGCGATACCTGCTCGGCGGCGTGGGCCTGAGCGGCGGTGAGCAGAGTGATCAACAGGGTGGCGGTGGTGCGTTTGTTCATTGTGATTTCCCTTGGTTATGACTGGCCTCGCTGACGTTATAGAGACCGATAGCGTTCGAGGAAAGCGATAGATATGTAGTGCTTGCGCACAGCGCGTCGCCGGTAGGATTGCGCTTTGTCTTCGTTCGGATACACTCGGCTATGTACACCGTTTTGCAGACTGATGAGTTTGCGAGTTGGCATTCCAATCTGTGCAGCACGAGAGCAAAGGTAGCGATTGCTCGTCGCATTGATCGGGCTGCCGCAGGCAATCTTGGTGACCTCAAGTCGATAGGGGGTAGCATTTCGGAAATGCGCCTGGACATTGAGAGTGGTTACCGGATCTATCTTACGTTTCGCAACGGGACCTTGATCATTTTGTTGGCAGGAGGCAATAAGGCCAGCCAATCAAGGGATATACGACGCGCGCAAACACTGGTGAAGAGGTTAGAGCATGAGTAATCAGTTGATCCCGTTCGACGTCGCTTCGTTTCTGGACTCTGATGAGGCCATCAGCGAATACCTGACTCAGGTACTGACGGACGGAGACTGCGATGAGTTCGTCAGAGCGGTGGGTTACGTCGCCAAAGCTCGGGGCATGTCTCATATCGCAGAGGCGTCGGGTTTGGGGCGAGCGAGCTTGTATAAAGCGCTGGCACCCGGTGCCAAGCCACGTTTCGATACTGTCGTCAGGGTCATGCATGCGCTGGGTGTTGAACTCCACGCGAAAGTCGCAGGCACTGTTACGGCAGCCTCCCGAGTGTGATGGTCATGACTTCGGTGATGACCGCCCCACCCGAACCTTAGCCCGATGATGCCGATACCACGCCACGCCCGCCGCAAGCACGACGACGCCGGCGAAGATCGGCAGGCGATAGGGCTTCAGGTTGCCGAGCAGGTTCTCCAGCGCTTCCCCCGCCCAGTATCCGCCCATCACGAACAGTGTCGCCCAGACCGCAGCGCCGAGCAGGTTGACGAGCGAAAAGCGGATCGGTGACAGGCGGCTTGCACCAATCACCAGCGGTCCGACAAGGCGCATGCCGTAGAGAAAGCGCACCGAGAAGATCGACGCCGTGGGGTAGCGCTCGATCAGCCCTGACACACGGTCGATGGTTGCTTGCTGTCGATGCAGCTTGGGCAAAATTCGGGGCCCGAAATATCGCCCGGTCCAGAATAGAATCTGGTCGCCCAACATGCCCCCCAACGTGGCGACAGCGATCACATCGAGCAGTCGCAGTGACGTCTGGTGCGCCGCGAGCCCGCCGAGAATCAGGATGGTTTCGCCTTCCAGCAGACAGCCGATAAACACTGCCCAATAGCCGTAGTTGACCAGCAGATAATTGATGTCGATGTGTTCGAACATAGGAAGCTGCAGCCCCAATACAAAAACTTGCCGCAGGAGCATCCGGCGGAAGGCATGCCGTTCGACCCAGGCGAGAGGCCAACAGTTCTATCATCTTTGCAGGCGAACGGTGGGGGTCATTCGCTGAACTCGGCCTCCAGTGCGGCAAGGTCTTTTTCGATGACCTTCATCAACATTTCCCATTCTGCCTGGGTGCGCTTCAACGCTTCGCCTTCACGCGAGTACAGGAAATCTATGATATTCGCGGTCTCTTTGGTCCGGGTGGTCGGGCGAAAGGCGTCCATGCTCAGCACACGCGCCAGCATGTCCAGCTCCGTCGCATGATTGACCCATTGCCAGTTGTCCTTGATCACCACCTTGTCGATGAGAATGCACTGCTTCTTGAAGCTGCGCAGGCTGGCGCCGAACGGACTCGCGGCTAACAGCGACGTGATCCGCGAGCCTTCGCTGTTGGCCTTGTCCACCGCATTTGGTCCGAAGAACCATTCGTTGAAACTCAGCTCAATCTCACGAAACGCCACGTTCGCGTCCCAGATGATCCCCAAGGCCTTATTGTGGATGATCTCGTTTTTCCACGCCCGATAGGCCTTGAACGCCAGGCCCACCAGGCCGATGGCGGCCAGCGCTTGCACCAGCGCGGAACAGGAGTTGATGACGTCGTAGGCGCGGGCCGATCCGGACACACCGGCCCCGGTATAGGACTCGTAGAAGACAGCGCCGGTCATCGCTGCCAGCGCAAACAACGCGCAGTAAAACCCGAATGCATAGGGATCTTTCATTGTTATTTTTATCCGATCAGCGAGGGTTGAGCGTACGGCCAATTCGCTTTGGATCAGTCACTGGTAAGGCTAGTTGAGAACTGGGGATTTGTGGAGAAATGGCGCAGGGAACGGACCGGTCGAAGGGCCATCGCAGCTAAGTGTTCTGATGGCCAACGGATCAGCAGGGTCGCCCGCCCAGCTTCATCCTTGGGGAAACATTGCGGGATCGGAAAGGCATTTCATCAGATGGTCGTAAACCCATCTGACACGCGGAGGAACGGGGCCTGACTGAGTCCGGTAAATCATCAGATCAATCGGCGGCGGCGCAATTTCACTCAGCACTTCTACCAGCCGTCCCTCAGCCAGCCATGGCTCGGCGAGGTAATGCGGCATCTGCGCATATGCCAGGCCCGCGAGAACAAACTCTAACTCGGTTTCCGGATCGTCGCAGCTGAAGGCGGGAAAGGGCGCCAGATAGGTTTGCCCGGAGGCAAAAAACCACGGCCAGGGCCTGCCGTTCTTACGATCAATCAGCATGGACAGCGGCATGGATTTCAGTGCTTCGAGGCTTGACGGCGCGCCCGTTTCGGCGATCAGCGTCGGTGCAGCCACGACCTTTAACGGTACTTCGCCCACTGAGCGGGCAATGTAGCGTCGGTCTTTGACGGTCCCCACCCGAATGCCAATATCGATCTGCGCGGCCACCGCATCGGTCAACTCGTCGTCCAGGCTAAGGTCGATCTGCAATCCCGGATTTTCCTGCATCAACGGTTTGAGAAAGCCCGGCAGGTACAGCTTGCCGATGGCATGGGGCGCGGTAATGCCGACCCTCCCGGTGACGGTGGTTTGCTCTGCTTTCGAGTGAGAGACGAACAGGTTGTCGAACTGAGTCAGTGTCTCCCGCGCTTGCTGCGCGATCTGGGCGCCGAATGCCGTGACATGGGCTTGCCGCGTGCTGCGGTGAAACAGGGGCTCGGCGAACATCCGCTCCAACTCTTTCACCGCCCGAGTGACCTTCTGCGGCGATGTGCCCAGCCGCTGCGCCGCTTCCCGAAAAGTCGGCGATTCAACGGCCACCAGAAAGACGCGAAGCATTTCCATGCGATTGAGCATTGGTCGACCCTTTCAAAAGAGCGTTCCAGATAGTGGAATTCTCAAAGCCAAACTCTTCCATTTTATGAATTGGAAAGCCACTGCAAACTTGCCCTCAATCACTACCAACCCACAGCAAGTGCAGGAGAAACGTTATGAGCAATGGTATCCAGGGCAAAGTCGTCGTCATCACCGGCGCAAGCAGCGGGCTGGGCGAATCCACCGCCCGCCATCTGGCGAAACTCGGCGCCAAAGTCGTTCTGGGCGCGCGTCGCCAGGAACGGATGGACGTCATCGTCCAAGAGATCAAAGCCGCAGGCGGCGAGGCATCGGCCTACACCGTCGACGTCACCCGTCGCCAAGACCTCGAAGCCCTCGTCGCCCACGCCGTTCAGGATTTCGGCAAAATCGACGTCATCGTCAACAACGCAGGCTTCATGGCCATCGCTCCCATCTCGGAACTGCGCGTTGACGAATGGGACCGCATGATCGACATCAACGTCAAAGGCGTCCTCTACGGCATCGCCGCGGCGCTGCCCAAGTTCGAAGCTCAAGGCTTTGGCCACTTCATCAACATCTCGTCCGTCGCAGGCATCAAAGTGTTCAGCCCGGGCGGCTCGGTCTACAGCGGCACCAAATACGCCGTCCGCGCCATCTCCGATGGCCTGCGCCACGAAGTCGGCGGCAAGATCCGCACCACCACCATCGAACCGGGTGCCGTGGATTCCGAGTTGAAACTGGGCAGCGGCCACCAGCCAAGCGCTGACGTCGTGAACGAGTTCTACAAAATGGCGATTCCCGCTCAATCCGTAGCGCGGGCGATTGCCTTCGCGATCGAACAGCCGGGGGATGTGGACATCAACGAGATTGTGCTGCGGCCGACTGCGCAGGACTTCTAAGTTGATGAAGAGGGTTGCGACGGAGTGCTTGCCGCCGCGATTCCTCAATTATCTGAAATACCCGAAATAGGCAGACGTGTGGATAACTCCTGTGGGAGCGAATTCATTCGCGATAGGTTCGTACGGCTGGCATATCTCTGCCGTCTGTTCCGCTTTTCGCGAATGAATTCGCTTCCACATTTCGTTCAAACCTACGGGACGCAGGATCACTTGTAGGAGTAATCGCGAAGGTAGGTAGGAAATGGATGAAAAGCTGACCTGCAATACGTTCTCGCTTGTTATGAAAGATGCGCCTCGCTAGCTTCCCGTGGGTTCAACCGCTCGCGACTCAGCTTTTTAACTCGGAGGCGCGTTAATTAAAGGGAAGCGTTATGCCTGATCAGGAAGAATTCCGCGTTGTTCTGAGTTATGCCCAAATGGCGGCCATTCTGGAACATGAGTCTCTCTCCGAAACCGAAATCAGGTCCAACCGAATAATTGGAAGCCTGCGACTGGTTGGTGGCATCGTCGAGTTGGCGGGAGCGGGAGTGCTCTGTAAAGCGCCGGAGCCGTTTTTCACCAAAATAGGGTGTGTCGCCGTGGGCGTGCACGGTTCAGATCAGGCATCGGCGGGTATGCATCAACTCGTCACGGGAAGGGCCACCGACTCCTATGCCTTCAAGATCGGCGCGTCCGCGGCCGGCGGTATGGGAGCGTCACTGACCACTGCCCGACTCGTCGGTCTGGCGACGGAGTTTGCTGTGCCCCTCACCACCGCTTCGCTCTATAACGCTTTCAGGGTGTCCTCTGTGCGAGCGGGGAAAATGACGATTGTCGTGAGCGAGAGGTTTCCGAATGCACCAAGGCAAAGTTTAGGCGGACATACAAAGGAGCGCCATATTGGCAAAGATGTAGAGGCTCTTCAGAAAAGATTGAAGCGGAGGCAAAATGCAAATGTCATGTCTACGTTTAGCAGTTTGGAAAAAGCTGAATGGGCGGTGAGTCAGGCACTGCAGATGCACAGGTACAAAATTCTGGGTTACTCGAAGCTAAATTTTTTGCGAAAAAATAACCGCTTGACGTTAAAAATGAGTTTTATAGAAGACGTGGGATGGGGAATTACACGCTCAGCGGCGGATACCCCGGTCGGGATGAAAAATATTGTAATAGTGGTGGAATGTTCGGAATTTAACCACATGCCAGCTTTTATCGTGACGGCGTACCCAGTGCTCTGAGGCTTTATGCGCGGATATATGCAGCTTGTTGATTTTATGCGAGAGCTCAGTGATGGAATTCAGGAGTATTTACCTGAAGATCAACGCACTGCCATTCTGAATCTCGACGAAATTGTTGACTGTTGGATGGAGAAAAAATCGTACCTGGCGATTCGCTCGCTAGAGAAGGATATCGTTTCTTTTATCGAGAAAGACGAGGCTGGCGACGGTTCGGTTTGTGAAATCCTCTCTTGGTACGACTTGCTTTTCGCAATAGAGCGGTTTGATTGCGAGGAGTCAGAGCTGTTGCTGACTGTGCTGTCGATGACGAGAAAGCGCCGCTCTGAGGAAGGTCGTTGTGTTGCAGATGACGTGTGGCGGTGGATAAAACGAAAAGCTCGGACTACATGGAAGTGAGCTTCGTCCGACGGGCAGGCTGAGTGAAGCCAAAAGGGTCAAGCCCCGTCGATCTGATCGATTCCCACCCACAAAAAAACCGGCTCAAACATGGCCGGTTTTTTTCCCTTCAAGTCACGTAACCCCTTGAAGGTCCTACTGTTTGGTGCCCGAGGGAGACTCGAAAACCTTCGTACAGGCGACGTATATAGAGCGGATTATTCGGGCTTCAGTGTCTTCTACTCACAAATCTACTCACATCCGGGTTGATGGCTTTTTGCGTATCACACTGACTCGCCATTGATCCGCACGCTGGCATTGCCGGTATGAGAATAAGGAATGCTCACTTCCACCTTTTTCCCCGACTCGGTAGTGACTTCGATCACAAGCCTATGGGGTGGCGCTGCAAGGTCGTCTGTGAACAGAACATGCACTGCTTCCTTGCATGAGTCGTCTTTCGAAATGGGCCAATAGGCCGATCCATCTACGGCTGGGAGGTACACCTCGACATTAGCCATGCATTACTCCGAATTGGTTGATAGCTGGTCTGACGTTACCAGAAATTCCGGCAGTCTTTGCGCAATGCCATTCAGACTGTCGCAATTTCTTCGGGCAGCTAGAGATCATGACGAATGTCAGGGCGATATCTTGATGGCGTTCGCTGGTGATCTTTGCGGCTGGTAAAGCTTTAACAAATCGATGCTAAAGGGCGTTCCAGCTTTAACAGTTTTCAGACTCAAAAACGTGGTAAAGGCTTGCTACAGCCCAAGTACGCCAATGGGTTGAGGTCGTATGTTAAAACGGCATAACGCTTTAACAGTTTAACAAAAACTGTAAGGGAGGAAAAAAACTCTGAATGGGGGCCCAGGTGGTCTAGAGCTCTAAGGCTCCGAACTCTCGCATCACCCCCTGGGACAGATGAGACGAAAAGCCCCGCTCTGATCGCTCAGGCAGGGCGGGTGACGCGGTGGCTGCCGCCGATCGTAGTGAACCGTATTGCGATCGCGCAACCTGTCGGGGTTTTGCTTAGCGGGGTACTGGCCGACTGATCCCGTCGACCGAACTACCAGTGATCAGTGACCAATTCCACCGTCGGCGGATTGGCCTTCAACGTATTGGCGATCTGGGTGTCAGTGAGGCCGCGACGCGGACGGCAATTGGACGCGTACCACCTATGGCAAGATCACCGATCAATCACTGGATCGTCGCGTGGAAAGCGGTACGAACCAGGGGCAGTACCAGAGTCAGGCCCAGGGCGTGGCGAACCGTTCGACCGAGCAGGTCGGTGGGATCAAACGCATCGACGGCTTGGGCGCGCTCAAGTTGAATTCCGTCGACACGGCCACGCTCGCCGCGCTGGACGACATGCACCAGGCGACTGGGCGGGACTTGAACCTGGTGGTAGGCAAGAAGCACAACGCCGCCGTAGGTGGCGATATGCAGGAGCGGATTCAGGGACTGCGCGAGAGCGTGAGCGAGGTCAGTCAGCGTCTGGTGGCACCGAAAAACCACGTGGGGTCTGAGTCGGTCAATATCTTCAAGGTGCTATCCGACACGCTCGATCTGATTCAGGAGCTGGCCTCAGAGCTGGCGTCACATACTCACGGACCGTCGCCGATACCCACGCAGGCTTCGGCTTTTACGGCCGATTCAGCGATGGCCAGCGCGACATCACGGCCGCTGAACGCAATAACACTCTAATGGGCAAGTGATTGGTCAAAATATCATCAGAATGGCATCTTGGCGATGTTTTTAGTGTTTCGTTCCTAACCTCATAAAGTGCATAGAGAAGTGGGGATTGGTGTTTCATGCTGACGATATTTAGTACTCCGTATAATACATCGTTGAGGTGGGTGTGGTTATAGAAGTGCCACTGAAATTGATCCAACCAGTCCCAAGCTAGCGGATTTAGATGAGGTCGTATTTCCTCATGTCGAAGAATCCAGGATATCTGATCTACTTCCGGGGCCTCTTTGTTGTCATGTATAGCGCTGGGTAATGAATGTTCAGCCATAACTGCACGATCAATAGATTCCCGAGGTATTCCTGAGTGAAGTAAAAATATAATGTAAGAAAGATGTCTGAAGTGAGGTTGGAAGGTATTAAAATACATATCCTGCCAGTACATCCTTGCAATGGCTTTGTTAGTGTCTTCGCTCATGGCAGAGAAGATAATGTCAAAGTCATGGGCTAGATTGCAGAGCTTATTTATTTCGTTTCGCAGGTTGTCGGTATTAAGATTGCTGTCGTTGTGTACGCGTGGTATTCCAGCTGTTAGCTTAGCGCATAGGATTTTACATTCTTCGACCAGAGTTGCTTGTCGGTCTTTTTGTTTGCTTTCTTTGTATTGCCTAAAGCCGATATAAAAAGCTGCCGCAGTAGCGAGTTGTGCGGCGGCGTTTATTATGTCGATGAATTTAAAGTCCCAGAATGATGCCGGAGTATTCAAATAGCAAAGCACAAAAAATCAGCGCGGTCAGGACGTATGGAATCGAGATGATTGCATGATGGGCCAGCGGTTGATTTACGCTTTTGGTTTTTTCATAAAGCATTTATGCTCAACTCCAGATTGAATGATGTAAAGCTAAAAATTTGCACCACGGTTCAGAGTCGGCTTGAGAACGAGTCGATACTCAAAACAAGCGCATAAGAAAGTCGCTAAAGTCGGCTGCAATCGGCTGCCTTGGATCTAGCGCTTTAGCCTTTACCGCTAGGCCAAGAGGCATTCCGGGCTCATCCTGCCAAGCTAGATAAGTATGGACAGCTGCTTTTGAAGAGTGGGTAGCGCTGAAGGTTGCAAGCCCATTCTGTTGGGCTTCAGCCACGCACTTCGCGGCGTATTCGACAGCCGCTTGTGGCGCTAGTTTGAGACAAAAATCTTCCAGCATGCCATCAACTTCGTTGTCGGGCATCAACCAAACCCCGATGGTAGGTCGACCCGGCTTGGTAATGATAGTACCGTTTTTCGACGGATTGGCAGGTACTTCATACCCGGCTTCCGTTAGTAGGGTAGATACGCTACGCCATTTACTTATCAAGCTCGGGGCGTCCGCGTCGAGAATCACCCCTACCACCTCTAGGGGCTCCGAGCCAATTAGCAGAACATTAAGTCGTCTCAGTACGTGATTGTCAGACTCGCAGTTATAAATTCCGAATGATTCAGGGAGGTTGAAATATACGCAAAGAGCGCATACCAAGTGTGCGTCATTTTTGCCCTCTACCAACAAAACTTTCGGGCCTTTGTGCTTAAATTCCATCATGGATCAGCGAACCTCGACATCCATATCAATAGAGTCTTTAAGCAAGTCGAATGTATACTCACGCACGCTTGCTTCATTGTTGATTTTCTGAACCCTCGCGAAAGATCCAATTGCTGTATCTTCAGCCCAAGCCTTCTCGAATCCTTGAATGCAGTCTCTGCTATGAGTAGTCGCAAAAACTTGTACGTTCAGAAGCTGCGCAAGCCTAAATACTAGAGCCCATACTTCTTGTTGGACGCTCCAGTGAAGTCCGTTTTCGAACTCGTCGATGATCAAAGCGCTATTTTTGGCGTTGACTAGAGAAACTATAATTTGAAGGATACGATTCATACCATCGCCCAAGCTTTTGAGTGCTACGGGTTCTGAATGGTTTCGCAGGCGCACTAGGGCAGTGCGTTCTCTGGTTTGAGAGCCTACGAATGCAACACCTTCCACATTAGGGTCTATGAGTTTTAAACCCGCTATAACGTCCGCTTCCGCGTCAGTCAGGCTCACTAAGTCCCATAAGTTCGCGAGTTCTCTATCGCCCACACCACGGGTAGGCACAAAAAAAACTTGATGTGTGCCTTTCATAAAGGGGCTGATCATCCGCCGCATCTGGCTCAGTTTGTCTAGTCGACTGAAGCGCCTAATGTAGCCTGGGCGTTCGATGACTATGCAAGGCTCTAGAAACTCTGGGTCAATGAACATATCTTCCGTTGTGGCAGTGTAAGACGTGATCTGGCCGTCAGTTTCAACTTTGAAATTCTGCACCTTGAGCTCAAAGGATCGAGGGTCATTAGTAGATGAAAGTGATATGCCTGGTGCGCCTATTTCTGGGAGTACATGATTGTGAAAGAGGTGCCGCAAAGGAATTGCAGTATCTTCATCAGCAGCGTCCCAGTTTTCATTCCGCGCCGCTTGAATCATTGGTAGATATCGAGTGGACATTTCACTAAAGAAGAGCACCAACGCTTCTAGGATGGAACTTTTGCCTGAGCTGTTTTTTCCAACAAACAAGTTAACCCGCTTGAGCTGGTTGAGCTCCACATTCCTAAAATGTCTGAACCCCACTATTTTAAAATCATGGATCATCTTGTTGCTCCGTGCTTCCTGTCTGAAGCCTTAAATACATTATTCACCGAGTATATGCGATCTGATGTTGACAGGGAACGCGCCATCATCGGTGCTGTGCGTGGAGCACCCCAGACACTGAGGCTGTGCGTGAGCCTGTCAGTCTTTGCAAGGCGGTAGTCTCGGTATCCGTAGGGCTGCAACATTTCCCCCACCTAGAAGTCGTGCCGGTAAAAAAAAAGGGCCAAAAGAACACTTATCCCCCTCTCGCCGACGGGCTTTGCGTCCGTTTTTTGTGCAAATCCGATTCGAGTGCAAACATCGCTGCAGCCCACGCCGGCTGTGGGGCTTCGCAAGCGATCAGGCATTCCACGGTTTGCAAAGTTTTGACAGGAATTGCAAAGGGGCTACACAGCGGGCGCTGGTGCGCCGTCAGCGACCCGGATCATGAACCACTCGGTTTACCCGGGGCGAAAAATAAAAAAATGGTGTTATCCGTGCTTTTTCAAAATCCCGATCAGTTGATCCCAGCCGCTTATCGAGCAGTCGCGGGCCGAGGCACGATCAGCCGGAACGTCATGTTTGGCGCGGGCTCTGGTGGATTTGACGGCCGGGCAATCTTGCACAGCGTTGCAGGTCATTTGGCTGACTTTCGGGTCTTTCGACCAGTCTTTGAAAAGGCCGAAAAAGTGATGGCGTGCTGCCATACCCGATTGAGGACTGGGGAAAAGGTAATTTCGGGAATGAGGGAGCGGGAGAGGGCTGTATTCCTTGCAGGACGTGACTTTGAGCAATTACCAGAGAAGGTAATTTAGGGTAATTGAAGAGGTAGTTTTTCCGTAAGTGACTGATTTTAAAGGGTTTAATAAGATAAGAATCTAACCACCTCAAAAGGTAAGTTGATTACTATACAATTACCCTATTATTACTTTTGATAATCCTTCGTAACCTACTGACTCAAAAGTTTTTTCGACGCATTTGAAAGGGCGGTTACCAAGATTACCACTTCCCCGTGGCTCAACATAAAACCGGAATCGTTGTCGGGGGCGGCTGCGGAAGCCCGGGGCACGCGTTCTGGCGATACTGTCACCAAAACTGTCACCCATTGCTTACACGCACTGTAGGAAGGGTCTGGAGGCCTTGAATTCATTGGAGCGGGTGAAGGGAATCGAACCCTCGTCATCAGCTTGGAAAGCTTTCCCTAGCCACTATGCCCCCGCCCTCGCGCGACTCGAGCTGGTAGCACGAAGAGGAATTGAGCCAGCGCAGTAGCGAACTCAATTGCCTTTCTTGCGTCAGCTTCATCGGGAAGAGCTGCGTCTTCGTCGGCATGGCGCTGGTCATTTGCGTCAAGACGTATCTCATGAGCCCATGTGGCCATTTCGGTAGTTATGAGATGCTGGGCCGCAGCCGTATCTATTCGCTTATAAAGATTTCCATCTTTGAGCCCTTTCTCCTTAAGCATGGCGTCAACCGAGGAAGCAGTAAGCATTACTGCCCCAGCCGGAGCGTGGACACTGGCAATTGCCTGTTCTAAGAAACTACGGGCCCGCTCCGGAACCGCTTCGTTTACCTGCTGGGAGGCCGGCCATATGTGAGTGATATCCCGCTGAATATCGAAGCCACGCTGGTTCTTTCCTACAGCACAGACAGCCAAAGTAACACCGCCACAGATGCTGCAGCCGTACATGCGCCAGTGACGTTCCTCTCCCCCCCGATCGTCGGAAGTGGTCGCGCTGCCCAAGCTGCTCAAGTGAGGTTTTGCGACGTTGCAATGTGGGCAACGAGCTAACGGTAAGCTACTTCCTTGCTGCATTGATACCGCCTCACTACGCCAGGATTACGCCAGACGAAAAAAAGGCCTTGATAATCAAGGCCTTTCTCATTGTGCTGGTGCCCCGAGGGAGACTCGAACTCCCACTCCTTTCGAAAACGGATTTTGAATCCGCCGCGTCTACCAATTCCGCCATCAGGGCTCAATGGCGGCGAAGTATAGAGACGTGCCTACCGTTGGTCAATCATGTTTCATAGTCAATTTTCAGGTTTTCGGCTAAACTTCCCGGCCCTGCTAGACGAACCCCATCATGCGTGTCGCCGACTTTACCTTTGAACTCCCTGATGCCCTGATCGCTCGCCACCCTTTGGCGGAGCGTCGCGGCAGCCGTTTGCTGACCCTCGACGGGCCAAGCGGTGCACTGGCTCATCGCCAATTCACTGATTTGCTGGAGCATTTGCGCCCCGGCGATCTGATGGTTTTCAACAACACCCGGGTCATTCCCGCGCGTTTGTTCGGGCAGAAGGCGTCGGGCGGCAAGCTCGAAATTCTGGTCGAGCGGGTGCTGGATCAGCATCGCGTGCTGGCCCATGTGCGGTCGAGCAAGTCGCCGAAGGCGGGTTCGTCGATCCTGATCGATGGCGGTGGCGAGGCCGAGATGGTGGCGCGTCATGATGCGTTGTTCGAGCTGCGGTTTGCCGAACCCGTGCTGCCGCTGCTGGAGCGCGTCGGGCACATGCCGTTGCCTCCTTATATAGACCGGCCGGACGAAGACGCTGACCGCGAGCGGTACCAGACCGTGTACGCGCAGCGTGCCGGTGCTGTGGCGGCGCCGACGGCGGGGCTGCATTTCGATCAGACGATGATGGACGCGATTGCCGAGAAGGGCGTTGAGACGGCGTTCGTCACGTTGCACGTGGGCGCGGGGACCTTTCAGCCGGTGCGCGTGGAGCGGATCGAAGATCACCACATGCACAACGAATGGCTGGAGGTTACGCAGGACGTGGTCGACGCCGTTGCGGCGTGCCGTGCACGGGGCGGCCGGGTGATCGCCGTCGGTACGACCAGCGTGCGTTCGCTGGAAAGCGCGGCCCGGGACGGCGTGCTCAAGCCGTTCAGCGGCGACACCGACATCTTCATTTATCCAGGCCGACCGTTTCACGTGGTCGATGCACTGGTCACCAATTTCCATTTGCCTGAATCCACGCTGCTGATGCTGGTTTCGGCCTTCGCCGGTTACCCGGAAACCATGGCGGCCTATGCGGCGGCTGTGGAAAACGGCTACCGCTTCTTCAGTTACGGGGATGCCATGTTCATCACCCGCAATCCCGCGCCGACGGCTCCCAAGGAATCGGCCCCAGAGGATCAAGCATGAGTCGCACCTGTCGTATGTCTTTCGAGCTGTTGGCCACCGATGGCAAGGCTCGTCGTGGTCGCCTGACCTTTCCCCGTGGCGTGGTCGAGACCCCGGCGTTCATGCCAGTCGGTACCTATGGCACGGTCAAGGGCATGCTGCCGCGTGATATCGAAGCCACGGGTGCGCAGATCATCCTCGGCAACACCTTCCACCTGTGGCTGCGTCCCGGCACTGAAGTGATCAAGGGCCACGGCGACCTGCACGACTTCATGCAATGGAAAGGCCCGATTCTGACCGACTCCGGTGGTTTTCAGGTGTTCAGCCTCGGCGCCATGCGCAAGATCAAGGAAGAGGGCGTGACCTTCGCCTCTCCTGTGGATGGCGCAAAAGTGTTCATGGGTCCGGAAGAGTCGATGCAGGTCCAGCGCGATCTGGGCTCTGACATCGTGATGATTTTCGACGAGTGCACCCCGTACCCGGCGGATGAAGACGTCGCGCGTACCTCGATGGAACTGTCCCTGCGTTGGGCCAAGCGGTCCAAGATCGCTCATGGCGAAAACACCGCAGCGCTGTTCGGCATCGTTCAGGGCGGCATGCATGAAAACCTGCGCATGCGCTCCCTTGAAGGTCTGAACGAGCTTGATTTCGACGGCCTGGCCATCGGCGGTCTGTCGGTGGGTGAGCCCAAGCACGAGATGATTAAGGTGCTGGACTATCTCCCAGGGCGTATGCCGGCTGAAAAACCTCGTTACCTTATGGGTGTAGGCAAGCCGGAAGACCTGGTTGAAGGTGTGCGGCGCGGAGTCGACATGTTCGACTGCGTCATGCCGACGCGCAATGCTCGCAACGGTCATCTGTTCATCGACACCGGTGTGCTGAAGATTCGTAACGCGTTTCATCGCCATGATGATTCGCCGCTGGACCCGACCTGTGATTGCTACACCTGCAAGAACTTCTCTCGCGCTTATCTGCATCACCTGGACAAGTGCGGCGAAATGCTGGGGAGCATGCTCAATACGATCCACAATTTGCGGCATTACCAGCTGCTGATGGCTGGTTTGCGCGAGGCTATTCAACAAGGTACATTGGCCGCCTTTGTCGACACGTTCTATGCCAAACGCGGGCTTGCGACGCCGCCGCTGGATTGAAATGACAGCCGGTCTTACCGCTTCCTATTATTAAAAATATGCAACTGGAGTGTTTAATGAGCTTTTTCATTTCCAACGCCATGGCTGACGCGGGCGCACCTGCTGCTGCGGGTCCTGCGGGTTCGGGTTTTGAGTGGATCTTCCTGGTCGGCTTTCTGGTCATCTTCTACCTGATGATCTGGCGCCCGCAGGCCAAACGCGCCAAAGAACAGAAGAATCTGCTGGGCAACCTGCAGAAGGGCGACGAAGTCGTCACTTCCGGTGGTATCGCGGGCAAGATCAACAAAGTAACCGACGACTTCGTGGTCATCGAAGTGTCCGACACCGTAGAGCTGAAGATCCAGAAGGGCGCCATCGCTGCCACCCTGCCTAAAGGCACTCTGAAAGCCATCTGATTCCAGTCTTTTACCAATCGACGGGGCGCGCAAGGCGCCCCGCGTTATAAGCAGGCGGCGTGATGTTGAACAAATACCCTCTGTGGAAATACATCCTGATCCTGGCAGTGCTGGCGATCGGCTTTATTTATTCCGCACCCAATCTCTACCCTGATGACCCGGCTATTCAGGTCAGCGGCGCAAGCACTGCGTTGCAGGTCAATCAGGCTGATCTGGATCGCGTAAGCAAGGCGCTTACCGATGCTGGCATCGCGGTCAAGGGCGCGTCTCTTGCCGAGAATGGCAAGGGCGGTTTGTTGCGTCTGACCAAACAGGAAGACCAGCTGCCCGCCAAGGATGTCGCGCGCAAGGCGCTGGGTGACGACTACGTCGTTGCGTTGAACCTGGCACAGACCACGCCGAAGTGGCTGCGCGGTATTGGCGCCACCCCGATGAAACTGGGCCTCGACCTCTCCGGCGGTGTGCACTTCCTGCTCGAAGTCGACATGGACAAGGCTCTGAGCGCCCGTCTGAACGTCTATGAAGGCGAAGTGAAGAGCCTGCTGCGCAAGGAAAAACTGCGCTATCGCAGCCTGCCGCAGGATGGCAACGCCATTCAACTTGGCTTCAGTGACACCGATTCCCGCGAACAGGCCCGTGCCCTGATCCGCAAGGATTACAGCGATTTCGACATCACCACGACTGACCGTGGCGAGATGCCGATCCTGCGTCTGGCCATGACCCAGGCCAAGGTCGCCGAGATCCGCGAATACTCCATCAAGCAGAACTTGACCACGGTACGTAACCGCGTCAACGAGCTGGGTGTGGCTGAGCCACTGGTTCAGCGTCAGGGTGCCAACCGCATCGTGGTCGAGTTGCCAGGCGTGCAGGACACCGCCGAAGCCAAACGTATTCTCGGCAAGACCGCCAACCTTGAGTTCCGTCTGGGCGCAGGCCCGGATGACACCAAGGCCACCACCGAAATGTTCGAATTCCGCGAGGGCGGTCGTCCGGCTGCTCCGGTTGAGCGTGGCCTGATCATCACCGGTGACCAGGTGACCGACGCCAAGGCGGGCTTCGATGAACACGGTCGTCCGCAAGTGAATATCAAGCTGGACGGTCACGGTGGCGATCTGATGAGCCGCGCGACCCGCGCCAACGTCGGTCGCAGCATGGCGGTGATCTTCATCGAACAGCGTCCGCAGACCACCTACACCAAGCAGGTTGTGGACGGCGTCGAGAAAGACGTTCCGGTTCAGACCTTCAAGGAAGACAAGAAGATCATCAGCCTGGCGACCATCCAGTCGCCGTTGGGCAGCCAGTTCCGCATCACCGGCCTGAACGGCCAGGGTGAGTCGTCCGAACTCGCGCTGCTGCTGCGTGCCGGTGGTCTGGCCGCGCCGATGTACTTCGCTGAAGAGCGCACAATCGGTCCAAGCCTGGGTGCTGACAACATCACCAAAGGTATCGACGCTTCTCTGTGGGGCATGCTGTTCGTTTCGTTGTTCATCATCGCCATCTACCGTTTCTTCGGCCTGATCGCGACCGTTGCACTGGCCTTCAACATGGTCATGCTGCTGGCATTGATGTCGCTGCTGGGTGCAACGCTGACCCTGCCAGGCATCGCCGGTATCGTGTTGACCATGGGTATGGCGGTGGACGCCAACGTGCTGATCTTCTCGCGGATTCGCGAGGAACTGGCCAACGGCATGAGCGTGCAGCGTGCGATCAACGAAGGTTTCGACCGCGCCTACACCGCGATTCTCGACGCCAACCTGACATCGCTTCTGGTCGGCGGCATCCTGTATGCCATGGGCACAGGGCCGGTCAAAGGTTTCGCCGTGACCATGTCCCTCGGGATCTTTACCTCGATGTTCACTGCCATCATGGTGACCCGCGCAATGGTCAACCTGATTTATGGCGGCCGTGACGTCAAGAAGCTGTGGATTTAAGGGGCTGACATGAAACGTACGATCAACTTCATGGGCGTTCGCAACATTGCGTTCGGCATCACCATGCTCCTGACGATTCTGGCGTTGTTCAGCTGGTTTCATAAAGGGCTCAACTTTGGGCTGGACTTCACCGGCGGTACGCTGATCGAGCTGACTTACGAGCACCCGGCCGATCTCGGCAAGGTGCGCGAAGAACTGGCTTCTTCGGGGTATCACGAAGCTATCGTTCAGAGCTTCGGTGCCACCACCGACCTGCTGGTGCGCATGCCGGGTGAAGATCCGCAACTGGGTGCGCAAGTAGCCCAGGCGCTGCGCAAGACCGGCGCGGACAATCCGGTTACGGTCAAACGCGTCGAATTCGTCGGTCCGCAAGTGGGTGAAGAGCTGCGCGACCAGGGCGGCATCGGCATGTTGCTGGCACTGGGCGGCGTTCTGATTTACCTGGCCTTCCGCTTCCAGTGGAAATTTGCGGTCGGTGCCATCGTTTCGCTGATCCATGACGTGGTAGTGACGATGGGTATCCTGTCGTTCTTCCAGGTGACGTTCGACCTGACCGTACTGGCCGCCGTTTTGGCGATCATCGGTTACTCGCTTAACGACACCATCGTCGTATTCGACCGGGTTCGCGAGAACTTCCGTCTGCTGCGCAAGGCTTCGCTGATCGAGAACATCAACATCTCGACCACTCAGACCCTGCTGCGGACCATGGCGACGTCGATCTCCACGCTGCTGGCAATCGTTGCGTTGTGGATCTTCGGTGGCGACAGCCTGCACGGTTTCTCCGTAGCGCTGTTCATCGGTGTCCTGGCGGGTACGTATTCGTCGATCTACATCGCCAACGTGGTGCTGATCTGGCTGAACCTGCGTTCCGAAGACCTGCTGCCACCCGTGACTGCAGAAAAGGTCGACGATCGTCCCTGACGATTTTTCCTGACCGGTCATCACGTTAAAAGGCGCGAGTGTGAACTCGCGCCTTTTTTCATGCTCCAAGGCTGGGAGTAGCGCGAGCAATTGCGCTGAATATGGTCAGGAGGTTCACGTGAACAAATCGTTGCTTGTTGGTGCGGTGTTGGGTGCTGTCGGTGTGACTGCCGGTGGTGCTTTGGCCACCTACAGCCTCGTTAAAAACAACGGCCCTGAGTATGCCGATGTACTCGCCGTCGAGCCTGTCAAAGAACAGATCAAGACCCCTCGTGAAGTGTGCAAGGACGTCGCGGTCACGCACCGCGCACCGGTCAAGGACCAGCATCAGATCGTCGGTACGGTCGTGGGAGCCTTGGCAGGTGGCCTGCTCGGTAACCAGATCGGTGGCGGGACCGGCAAGAAAGTCGCTACCGTCGCAGGTGCCGTCGGTGGTGGCTACGCGGGTAACAAGGTTCAGGAAGGCATGCAGAACCGCGACACTTACACCACCACTCAAACTCGTTGCAATACGGTCAACGACATCAGCGACAAGGTCGTGGGCTACAACGTGAAATATAAGCTGAACGACAAAGTCGGTCAGGTGCGTATGGACCGCGATCCGGGCAGTCAGATTCCGGTGAACAAAGACGGTCAGTTGGAGTTGAGTCAGGCGGGTCAGCAGTAAGTCTTGTTGAACTTCACGAAAAACGCCCCTCTCGCAGGGGCGTTTTTTTTGCATTTTTTTTCGCGTCACGCAGGGATTGTAGGAGTGAGCTTGCTCGCGATAAGGGGGTTAGGCCGATGATCTGCTTCGGCTGAAATGCTGATCGCGAGGAAGCTGACTCCTCTAGGTTCGTATTGATGGGTGCTTGCGTGCTGCTACAGCAAAGTTCATATCTACAAAGTCTTGAGTAGGTAGTAACTATATATTTTTAATCGCCAGACCCGCCGCGTAAGCTCTTCGGCGTGACCGAGCAACGCTCGAATTTCTCGGCTCACCTGAACAACTCTAATAAAAACCAGCTATGCCATGCGGGAATAAAAATGCAAAAAAGCCCTGTATCTCTCAGCCTCACGTCGGCTGCCGCCCTCGGATTGAGCCTGGCCTTCCCAGGTTTCGCCGAAGCTGATTTCTTCGAAGACAGCAAAGCCGATCTTGAATTTCGCAACTTCTACTTCAACAGCGATTTCCGTCAGGAAGGCGCGAACCAATCCAAGCGCGACGAATGGGCCCAAGGCCTGATTCTCAACTTTGAATCTGGATTCACTGACGGGCCGGTCGGTTTTGGCGTCGATGCCATAGGGCTGTTTGGCTTGAAACTCGACTCTGGCCCTGACCGCCGCAACACCGGTTTATTGCCGGTGGGAGATGAAAAAGCGCCCGATGATTACGGCCGTTCCGGTGTGACGGCCAAGGCGCGAATCTCCAAGAGCGTGCTGCGCGTCGGCACCCTGATTCCCAAACTGCCAACGGTCGTTCCTAACGATGGACGTCTGCTGCCGCAAACCTTCCGTGGCGCACAGGTCACCTCCAAAGACTTCACCGACATGACCCTGAACGTCGGGCGTCTGACCAGTAACACCGAGCGCAATGACAGTGGTCACGAAGACATCGTCGCCGAAGCCAAGGGCATCAAGGGCGGCCGTCCAAGCGACAAGTTCGACTTTGCCAGCGCCAGTTACAACTGGACCAAGGGGTTGACCACGTCCTACAACTACGGCGGCCTTGAGAACAATTACAAGCAGCACATCGTCACGCTGCTGCACAGTTTTCCGCTGAGTGATTCGCAGTCGATCAAGAGCGACCTGCGTTACGCGCGCTCGCTGAAGGACGGTAATACCAACGTCGATAACACGGCCATTGGCGCACGGTTCACCTACAACATCGGCGGCCATGGTTTTGGCCTCGCCTATCAAAAGATGAGCGGCGACACCGGCTTCCCTCACCTGGCAGGCACTGATTCGTTCCTCGTCAACTACGTGATGATTTCCCCGGATTTCGCCAATCCCGAAGAGCGCTCCTGGCAAGCCCGATACGACTACAACTTCGCCACCGTCGGCCTGCCGGGCCTGACCTTCATGACCCGCTATCTGCAGGGCGACAACTTCGCGCGTGGCAACAAGGAAGGCACCGAATGGGAGCGCAATACCGACATCGCCTACGTGTTCCAGAGCGGCGCATTAAAGAATCTCGAATTGAAGTGGCGCAACGGCAGCTACCGCAGCAACGGCGGCAACAACATTGATCAGAACCGCGTGATCGTCAGCTACACGCTGCCGCTGCTCTGAGTCTCAACGCTTTCAGCAACATCCCGACAACGCTCACCCCCGGCCCTCGCCGCACTGGAGCCTGAAATGCCCACAAGAAAGACGCTTATCCACCTGGCTGTCGCGTTTGCCCTGTTCAACAGTTATGGCGCGTACGCCGCCAACACGGCTGACTTGCCCTGCAAAACCACTGAAGAATGCGCCGCCCAGGCCGCGAAAATCGGCGCGACGGTCGACAAGTCGAAGACAAAAGGCAGCAAGACCGAAAGCCAGTTTTCCTGGCTGAACCGGATCAACAAGGCCTCTATTGTCATGCTGACCGAAGAGGGCATCGTGAAGCCGGAAATGGGCCAGAAGATCGCCACGGGGGTGCGTTACGCCATCGACCAGGCCGATCAGCCCAACGGCAAACGGCCCAGCGACGTGCTTCAGCTTGAAGAAATCATGACCGACAAGATTGGGCCGGAAGCCTCGCTGATCCACTCCGGCCGCAGCCGTCAGGACATGCTCGCCACGTATCGCCTGGCGAAATTGCGCTCCGACGTCCTTGCTTACAGCGAAGCCCTGAACGCTACCCGCAAGCGTTTGCTGGATCTGGCAGACAAGAACATTGACACCCTGATTCCGGCCTACACCAACGGCGTGCAGGCGATGCCGATCACCTACGCGCATTACCTGTTGGCGTACGAAGCGGCGTTCGACCGTGACGGCCAGCGAATTCGCGAGCTGTACCAGCGCCTGAACCAGAGCCCGATGGGCACGGCGGTACTGGCCAACTCAGCCTATCCACTGAATCGCGAGCGTATGGCCGAGCTGCTGGGTTTCGACGGGGTGCGTGAAAACTCGCTGGATTCCAGCCAGGTTTCCACCTACGACATTCCCATCGAAGCGGCCAACGTGGCCTCGTCATCCGCGATTCGGATCGGTGCGCTGATCGGCGACATTCACACCCAATATCACCAGATTCGTCCTTGGTTGTTGCTGGACGAGGAAAAGACCTACACCAGCAGTGCCATGCCGCAGAAGCGCAATCCGGGTCTTCTGATGCGTGCGCGTGAAACGGCGTCCGATGTGGTAGGCCTGGCACAGACCGTGACCTTGCGCGCCCATAACGTCACCACCGGCATGACCGACTACAAGTTTGCGTTCGACTCGCTGGGCGTTTTTGATTCGACCAAGGATATGTTCGGTGCGATGGACGCCGTGCTCGATGCTTTGCAGGTCAATCCGCAGCGCGCGCGGGAAGAACTGGAGAACGAATGGACTACCTCCATGGAGCTTGCGGACACGCTGGAGCGCACGCAGAAAGTACCGTTTCGAATCGGCCACAGCTTCGCTTCGCTGATCGTCGAACAGGCTCGCGATCAGGGGCTGACATCAAAGACCTTCCCGTACGCCGACGCGCAGAAGCTCTACACCAAAGCCGCCGACAAGTACCAGTGGAAACCGAACACTCTGCCGTTGGATGAAGCGACTTTCCGCGGGTCGTTGTCACCGGAAAACATGGTCAAGACCCGCAAGGGCACCGGCGGCCCGCAACCGGAAGAGGTCAAGCGCATGCTGGCGGAGGCGCACAAAAATCTGGAAGGCGATCAGACCTGGCTGCGTGAGCGTCGGGACAAGCTGACTCAGGCGGAAGGCAATCTGGATCGGGCTTTCGAGAAGCTGTTGTCGTCCAAGGGCTGAGGTCAGCCTCTGGAAAACTGCCTGATAGATTGACCAAAATCCTGTGGGAGCGAATTTATTCGCGATTCGATGTCTTGGGCGGTAGCGAATTGCCGCCCATGCCGCCGTCTCGCGAATGAATTCGCTCCCATAGGTTTAGTGCATTCTGCCACCGGGCAATTGCCAGGCACGCTACGCAATTGCCCAGCACGTTGGTGAGTACGCGGCACTTCATCAGGCGTTCCACCCCCAGCAGCAAACCCACCCCCTCCACCGGCACGATGTGCAACATATTGAGCGTGGCGATCAGCGTAAAGAACGCCGAGCCTGCCATGCTGGTCGAACCCAGCGACGTCACCAGCGAAATCAACAGCAGGGTCAGCAGATCCGAACCTGTCAGTTCGATGCCCGACATCTGAGCCAGAAACAGGACTGCCGTGATCAAGTAGATATTCGAGCCGCTCAGGTTGAAGGTGTAACCCGTGGTCAGGACTAGTCGAGTCAATTGTCGCTCGCAACCCAGTGTCTGCATTTTCTCGATCAGGCCGGGGAGGGCGGCGACGGACGATCCGGTGAAGGTGACCAGGAGCAGTTCATCTTTGACGTGTTTCACCAGCGACCAGAGCGACACGCCGGACAACTGCGCCACCGGTATCAGCACCAGTACAACAAAGGCGCCACTGGCCAAGTACATCACCGCGACGAACTTCAGCAACGGCAGCGCTGACGCAGGACCAAATTTCCCGAGGGTAAATGCGATGGCGCCAAACGCGGCGAGGGGTGCGAAACGCAGAATGATCCTCAAGCCCTTGAACAGCAGCTCTACCAGCTTTTCCAGCAATGCGTGCAAGCGGTCAGCCTGGGGATGGCCTCTGGCGCGCATCATCAAAAAGCCTGTCACCAAGCCCGCGAGCATGACCTGCAAGATCGGGTTTTGAGTGAGCGCGCGGAACAGAATGGAACCGACAGCGGACCAGGAAAAGCCTGACGTCGCTGGAGGAATGTGTCCGAGGTACAGGGGAGCGTTCGAGGTGCCAAGCGGGGCGCCCCCGCCGGGATGAGTGAGTTCCGCGATCAGGCAACCGAGGCACAGCGACAGCAGCGCCATCGCCTGAAAGTAAATCCACACCTTGCCCGCCAACCCGCGTTGCCTGACCTTGAGACCCGCAACGCCCGAAGCGATCAGCAGGAACATCATGAACGGCATTAACCAGCCAATGACCCTGATGAACCCGTCGCTTAGCGGTTTCATCTCAACGGCGAGCTTCGGATCTAAGACACCCAACAGCGCGCCACAGAAGATGGCCAATAGAAGTTGCAACGTGGCACTGCTCAAAAGCCTTGTCGGCATCGGCGTTCCGGAGATGTTGTATTTATTGTCATGAGCGTGGCTTGTCAGCACGATGGCGATTGGGCACGCTTGCCGGCCTGCTGTCGCAATGACCGGGCGGCAATCATAAAACCTCGCTGCGGGATAGACCACCATGGAGCTTCGTCATCTGCGCTATTTCGTCATGGTGGCCGAAGAGCGGCATTTCACCCGTGCGGCTGCGCGATTGAACATGCAGCAGCCTCCGTTGAGCCAGCAGATCCGGGCTTTGGAAGAGGAGTTGGGTTTCGAGCTGTTCAAACGCCATCCCAAGGGAGTGGATCTTACGGCGGGCGGGCAGGTCTTCCTGCAGGAAGCGCAGGACATTCTGGCGCGGGTCAAAGAAGGATCGCTCAAGGCTTCCCGCGCAGCCCACGGCATCGAGGGACAGTTGGGGGTGGGATTCACCAGTTCGGCCGCAGCCCACCCATTGATCCCGCGCATCATCCGCGCCTACCGTGAGCGCTTTCCTGGCGTTGCCGTAATGCTCAAAGAAGGCAGCGCCCAGCAACTGACCGAAGCGGCCATTGAGGGCAGCGTCGACGTCGGGATTCTGCGTGCGCCGGTGGGCCGGCATCAAAGCATCGAGTTCCACCGCTTGCTTAACGAGGAGATGTTGCTGACATTGCCGGTGGGTCATCGTCTATTGGCGGGGCGCGATACGGGCAACGGGGCGCCTTCCATTTCGCTCAACGATCTGGCCGACGAGCAGTTCATTCTCGTCCGTCGTCCCGGAGCGCCGGGGATGTACGCCAACCTCATCAAGGCCTGCCAGAACGCGGGCTTCAATCCGAAGATCGCCTTTGAGGTTGAGCGAATGCTGACCAACGTCAGTCTGGTGGCCGCGGGTGCGGGGATTTCCATCGTGCCCGCGTCGATGAAGGACGTGCACAAAGAGAGCGTTGTCTATTGCCCGATCGTCGACGCCAAGCCCCGACTGCATGCGCCGATCACGCTGGTGTGTCGCAGCTTCAATCAGCTGCCACCGCTGCAGAACTTCATTGGTTTGTCCCGAGAGTTGAGCGGGAGGCGCCACCGCCGATGATCAACCTGTAGGAGCGAATTCAGTTGCGAGGCGTCCATGCAGACGACACATTTTTATCGCCTGAACCGCCGTCTCGCGAATGAATTCGCTCCTACAGGTCCGTTTGTAGCCGTTAGCGCCGTGGAGATTCACAGGCATAAAAAAACCGGCACATGGCCGGTTTTTTTGCAGCATCAACGCTTAGCGCTTGAGCGACGCAGGCACGAACGGTGCGATCGAGGTCAGCACGGCTTTGAAGCACTTGGTGTTGCCCGCAACGATGTGGCCTTTCTCAAGGAATTCGTGGCCACCGTTGAAATCGCTGACCAGGCCGCCTGCTTCCTGAATCAGCAGGGCGCCCGCGGCCATGTCCCACTCGGACAGGCCCGACTCCCAGAACGCGTCGAAACGACCGGCTGCAACATAAGCCAGGTCCAGGCTTGCGGCGCCTGCGCGACGGATGCCTGCGGTCTGGCCGACCAGCGAGCGGAACATGTTCAGGTAGTTGTCCAGGTTGTCGAGCTGGTTCTCGCGGAACGGGAAGCCGGTGCCGAGCAGGGCGCCCTCCAGGCTCTTGCGCGGGCTGACACGCAGGCGGCGGCCGTTCAGCTGAGCGCCACGACCACGGGAGGCGGTGAATTCTTCCTGGCGAACCGGGTCGAGAACCACGGCGTGTTCCAGGCGACCGCGATATTTGCAGGCAATGCTGACTGCGAAATGCGGCACGCCGCGTACAAAGTTGGTGGTGCCGTCCAGCGGGTCAATGACCCACAGGTAATCGGCGCCTTCGCCGGTGCCTTCTTTGAGGCCGCTTTCTTCGCCAAGGATGCCGTGATTCGGGTAAGCCTTCAGCAGCGCCTCAATGATGGTTTTTTCAGCGGCGCGATCGATCTCGGTTACGTAGTCTTTCGCGTCTTTTTCGTCGACCTTGATGGTATCCAGGCGCTCGATGGAGCGGAAAATCAATTCGCTGGCGCTGCGGGCGGCGCGCAGCGCGATATTCAGCATGGGCTGCATGGATGTAATCACCTAGGTCGTTAAAGAGAGCCGGGCATTCTAGGGGTTCTTGTCGATGATTTCCAGCGCGAAGAGGGCCTTTCCTCCGCGTCTCGTCGCCTCATGCGCGACGGGCGGTTGCGGATTCGTGTCGGTTTCAGGGCATGCCCAGGGGCGTTGGTGCAAGGGTTCATAGCCTTGGGCCGGGCGCTTCTGTAAGATTCGTCCCCCTTTCCAGCTGCTAGCGAGACTGCCCCAGTGCTGCAAAACATTCGTGTCGTTCTGGTCGGAACCAGTCATCCGGGGAATATCGGTGGTGCGGCGCGTGCCATGAAGAATATGGGGCTGTCGCGGCTGGTATTGGTCGATCCTGCGCATTTTCCCCATCACGAAGCCGATGCCCGTGCCTCCGGGGCCGGCGACATTCTGGAAAGCGCCCAGGTGGTCGCGACACTCGAAGATGCGCTGGTTGGCTGCAATCTGGTCATGGGCACCAGTGCACGGGATCGTCGTATCCCCTGGCCCTTGCTCGACCCTCGTGAAGCGGGCGTCAAGACCATCGAGCACGCTGCTCAGGGTGAAGAGATCGCTCTGGTGTTTGGCCGTGAATACGCCGGCCTGACCAATGAGGAGCTGCAACGCTGTCATTACCATGTGCACATTCCGTCCGACCCCGAATTCAGCTCGCTCAACCTGGCGGCCGCTGTTCAGGTGCTGAGCTACGAGGCACGCATGGCGTGGTTGGCGGCGGAAGGGCAAGCGAGCAAGGTCGAGAAATACGAAGTGACGTCCGTACGTAGTAATGAGCTGGCGACCATGGATGAGATGGAAAAATTCTATGAGCATCTGGAAGCGACGTTGGTCAGCATTGGCTTCCTTGATCCCGAGAAGCCTCGTCATCTGATGGCGCGGTTGCGTCGGCTTTATGGTCGCTCTGCTGTCAGTCGTTCCGAAATGAACATTTTGCGTGGCATCCTCACCGAGACCCAGAAAACGGCCAACGGTGAGCCCTACAAGCGGAAGGATCAGTGATGTTCGAGCGTTTGCGAGAAGACATTCAAAGCGTGTTTCACCGTGACCCGGCAGCCCGTAACGCATTCGAAGTGCTGACCTGCTACCCCGGCATGCACGCGATCTGGCTGCATCGGTTATCAGGCTGGCTGTGGCACAAGGACCTGAAATGGCCTGCGCGCATGGTCTCGAACTTCGGGCGCTGGTTGACGGGCATCGAAATTCATCCGGGGGCCAAGGTGGGGCGACGCTTCTTCATCGATCATGGCATGGGGATCGTCATTGGCGAGACCGCTGAAATCGGCGACGACGTGACGCTCTATCAGGGTGTGACGCTGGGCGGCACCAGCTGGAATAAAGGCAAGCGCCATCCGACGCTGGAATCCGGTGTTGTGGTGGGGGCGGGCGCGAAGGTGCTTGGCCCGTTCACCGTCGGTGCGGGTGCCAAAGTCGGTTCCAATGCGGTCGTCACCAAGCCGGTACCGGCAGGTGCGACGGTCGTCGGTATTCCCGGGCGCATCATCGTCAAGGCGGATGAAGACGAGACCCATGCCAAGCGCAAGGCGATCGCCGAAAAAATCGGCTTTGACGCGTATGGCGTCAGTGAGGACATGCCGGACCCGGTGGCCAAGGCGATCGGCCAGTTGCTCGATCACCTTCAGGCGGTCGACGTGCGCATGGAAGACATGGGTAAGGCGCTCAAGAGCCTCGGTTGCGAGTACCGCGAACAGGAGCTGCCGGAGCTGCGAAAAGACGTGTTCGACTGCATTGAAGAGCGCAACGCGACCAAAGTGGGTCAAGGAATTTGACGCAAACGACTCTAAAAGGGTCGTTGGAACATGCCATTTGACCTCTGATCTTGCTATTATGCCGCCCGCTCTTTGCGGGTAATCCCGACTGCTTTGCTAGGTCTTATAGTTGACTTAAATACTCGGGAATAGCATACTCGCCCTCATTCCGAACCTCCGCGGTACACGTCATGCGACTGACTACAAAGGGCCGATACGCCGTCACTGCCATGCTTGATCTGGCGTTGCACGCGCAGCATGGGCCAGTGTCTCTGGCCGATATCTCCGAGCGGCAAGGGATTTCCCTTTCCTACCTCGAACAACTGTTCGCCAAGCTGCGTCGCAGCAATCTGGTGTCCAGCGTGCGTGGTCCAGGTGGCGGCTACCAGTTGTCCCGCGACATGCAGGGTATCCAGGTGGCGCAAGTGATCGATGCAGTCAACGAATCGGTCGATGCGACGCGCTGTCAGGGGCTCGGTGATTGCCATGCTGGCGATACCTGTCTCACCCACCATCTGTGGTGCGACCTCAGCCAGCAGATTCATGAATTTCTAAGCGGTATCAGCCTGGCCGACCTCGTCACTCGCCGTGAAGTGCAGGAAGTCGCCCAACGTCAGGACCTGCGTCGCTGCAATACCAAGACGCAGTTTCTGGACAAGATTGAAACATCCGCCGTTGAGTGAACGCAGATGAACGCGCGGCGCGCCTGCCCGATAGGAGATATTCAATGAGATTGCCGATTTACCTCGATTATTCCGCGACGACCCCGGTCGACCCGCGTGTTGCGCAGAAAATGAGCGATTGCCTGCTGGTGGATGGCAACTTCGGTAACCCGGCGTCGCGCTCCCACGTCTTTGGCTGGAAAGCCGAGGAGGCGGTTGAGAACGCTCGTCGTCAGGTCGCTGATCTGGTTCATGCAGACCCGCGTGAAATCGTCTGGACCTCCGGTGCCACCGAGTCCGACAACCTGGCCATCAAGGGCGCCGCGCATTTCTATGCGACCAAAGGCAAGCACCTGATCACCAGCAAGATTGAACACAAGGCAGTCCTCGACACCATGCGCCAACTGGAGCGTGAGGGTTTCGAAGTCACCTACCTGGACCCGACCGAAGACGGTCTGATCACGCCGTCCATGATCGAAGCCGTGCTGCGTGACGACACCATTCTGGTCTCGATCATGCACGTCAACAACGAAATCGGCACCGTCAACGACATCGCTGCGATTGGCGAACTGACCCGTTCGCGCGGCGTGCTGTTTCATGTTGACGCTGCTCAGTCCACTGGCAAGGTCGAGATCGACCTTTCCAAGCTGAAAGTCGACATGATGTCCTTCTCGGCGCACAAGACTTACGGTCCTAAAGGCATCGGCGCGCTGTACGTCAGCCGCAAGCCTCGCGTCCGTATCGAAGCGACCATGCACGGTGGCGGTCACGAGCGCGGCATGCGTTCCGGCACCCTGGCGACTCACCAGATCGTCGGCATGGGCGAAGCATTCCGTATCGCGAAAGAAGAGATGGCTGCTGAAAACGTTCGCCTCAAGGCGCTCAGTGACCGCTTCTACAAGCAGGTCGAGCATCTCGAAGAGCTGTACGTCAACGGCAGCCTGACAGCCCGCGTACCGCACAACCTGAATCTGAGCTTCAACTACGTCGAAGGCGAGTCGCTGATCATGGCGCTCAAGGATCTGGCGGTGTCGTCCGGTTCTGCGTGCACCTCGGCTTCCCTGGAGCCTTCCTACGTTCTGCGTGCCCTGGGTCGCAACGACGAACTGGCACACAGTTCGATCCGTTTCACCTTCGGCCGCTTCACCACCGAAGAAGAGATCGACTGGGCTGCGCAGAAAGTCTGTGAAGCCGTCACTAAGCTGCGCGCTCTGTCGCCGCTGTGGGACATGTTCAAAGACGGCGTCGACATCTCGAAAATCGAGTGGGCCGCACACTAATTTAAAGTCGCCATATGAATGCGGCGCTTTGAAAACCGGGTTTTTGAAGTGTCGCCAGAGCGACAAACTGATGAGGATTGCACCATGGCTTACAGCGAAAAGGTCATCGACCACTACGAGAACCCGCGCAACGTCGGCAAGATGAACGCGGAAGACCCTGATGTCGGCACTGGCATGGTCGGCGCTCCGGCGTGCGGTGACGTCATGCGCCTGCAAATCAAGGTCAACGAGCAAGGCATCATCGAAGACGCCAAGTTCAAGACCTACGGCTGCGGTTCGGCCATCGCCTCCAGCTCCCTGGCGACCGAGTGGATGAAAGGCAAAACTCTGGACGAAGCAGAGACCATCAAGAACACTCAGCTGGCTGAAGAACTGGCCCTGCCGCCGGTGAAAATTCACTGCTCCGTACTCGCCGAAGACGCCATCAAGGCCGCCGTTCGCGATTACAAGCAGAAGAAAGGCCTGCTCTGAGCAGTCTTCATCCCGCTTGCACGTAAGGAGTCACGATGGCTATCAGCATGACCGAAGCGGCCGCCAATCACGTACGTCGTTCCCTTGATGGGCGCGGCAAAGGTGATGGTATTCGTCTGGGCGTTCGCACCACAGGCTGTTCCGGCCTGGCGTACGTACTTGAGTTCGTCGACGAACCGGAAAGCGAAGACACCGTTTTCGAGTACCACGGCGTCAAGGTGATCATCGATCCCAAGAGCCTGGTTTACCTCGACGGCACCGAACTCGATTTCGTCAAGGAAGGGTTGAACGAAGGCTTCAAGTTCAACAACCCCAACTCGCGCGGTGAATGTGGCTGCGGCGAAAGCTTCAACGTCTGAGGCTTATCGTGGGTACTCCTTGTCATTTCGCTCTATTCGATCTGCAGCCGGGTTTCCGTCTGGATCTTGACCTGTTGGCTACGCGTTATCGCGAGCTTGCCCGTGGCGTGCACCCCGACCGCTTCGCTGACGCTTCCGAGCGTGAGCAGCGCGTTGCGCTGGAGCGCTCGGCGAGCTTGAACGATGCCTACCAGACGCTGAAGAGCGCGCCTAAACGGGCGCGTTATCTGTTGGCGCTCAAAGGTGAGGTGCCGCTGGAGGTCACGGTTCACGACCCCGAGTTCCTGATGCAGCAGATGCAATGGCGCGAAGAGCTAGAAGACCTGCAAGACGAGGCGGATCTGGACGGTGTCGCGACCTTCAAGCGTCGGCTCAAGGTGGCGCAGGAAGAACTGAATGATAGCTTCGCAGCCTGTTGGGACGATGCTGCACAGCGCGAACAGGCCGAACGCCTGATGCGTCGCATGCAGTTCCTCGACAAGCTTTCCTACGAAGTGCGCCAGCTGGAAGAGCGCCTCGACGATTAACCCCGCGCCGCCTTTTGGGCGGCGCGCCAGTGATATCAGAAAAGCAATGGCTCTACTGCAGATCGCCGAACCCGGCCAAAGTCCAAAACCTCATCAGCGTCGTCTGGCCGTCGGGATCGATCTCGGCACCACCAACTCGCTGGTCGCTGCCCTGCGCAGTGGCATCAGTGAGCCTCTTCCCGATCAGAACGGGCAGGTCATCCTGCCGTCGGCGGTGCGTTATCACGCTGATCGTGTCGAAGTCGGCCAGTCCGCCAAGGACGCCGCCGCCTCTGACCCGCTGAACACCATTATCTCGGTCAAGCGTCTGATGGGGCGCGGCATCTCCGACGTGAAGCATTTGGGTGAGCAGCTGCCTTACCGCTTCATCGGCGGCGAGTCGCACATGCCATTCATCGAGACCGTTCAGGGCGCGAAAAGCCCGGTTGAAGTCTCCGCTGACATCCTCAAGGTGCTGCGTCAGCGCGCGGAAGCGACATTGGGTGGCGAGCTGGTGGGCGCGGTGATCACCGTGCCTGCGTATTTCGATGACGCACAGCGGCAAGCCACCAAAGACGCCGCCAAGCTGGCGGGCCTGACCGTGTTGCGCCTGCTCAATGAGCCCACGGCGGCGGCAGTGGCTTACGGCCTGGACCAAAACGCCGAAGGCGTTGTCGCCATTTACGACCTCGGCGGTGGCACCTTCGATATCTCGATTCTGCGCCTGACCGGCGGCGTTTTCGAGGTCATGGCTACCGGCGGCGACAGCGCCCTGGGGGGCGACGATTTCGACCATGCGATTGCCAGCTGGATCATTGCCGAGGCCGGTCTGTCCGACGACCTCGACCCTTCGGCCCAGCGCCGTCTGATGCAGACGGCTTGCGCAGCCAAAGAAGCCCTCACCGATACCGATTCCGTGGACGTCGTTCACGGCGCCTGGACTGGCGTGCTGACCCGCGCCGCGTTCGACGCCCTTGTCGAGCCGATGATTGCCCGCAGCCTCAAAGCCTGCCGTCGTGCCGTACGCGATTGCGGCATCGAGCTGGACGAAGTGGAAGCGGTGGTCATGGTTGGCGGTTCCACTCGCGTGCCGCGTGTGCGCGAAGCGGTCGCCGAGCTGTTCGGTCGTCAGCCGTTGACTGAAATCGACCCGGATCAAGTGGTTGCCATCGGCGCGGCGATTCAGGCCGATACACTGGCGGGCAACAAGCGTGACGGCGGCGAACTGTTGTTGCTTGACGTGATCCCGCTGTCCCTTGGTCTTGAGACCATGGGCGGGTTGATGGAGAAGGTGATCCCGCGCAACACCACGATTCCGGTGGCTCGCGCCCAAGAGTTCACCACCTATAAAGACGGCCAGTCGGCCATGATGATTCACGTCTTGCAAGGTGAGCGTGAACTGATCAGCGACTGTCGTTCGCTGGCGCGTTTCGATCTTCGCGGCATTCCCGCGATGGTCGCGGGCGCGGCGAAAATTCGTGTCACCTTCCAGGTCGATGCCGATGGTCTGCTGAGCGTTTCCGCTCGCGAGCTGGCGTCGGGCGTGGAATCGAGCATTCAGGTCAAGCCTTCCTATGGCCTGACCGACGGTGAAATCACCCGCATGCTCAAGGATTCGTTCCAGTACGCCGGTGACGACAAAGTCGCGCGTGTGCTGCGCGAGCAGCAGGTCGATGCCCAACGCCTGGTCGAGGCCGTCGAAGGCGCGTTGCAGGCTGACGGTGAGCGTTTGCTCGACGCAGAGGAGCGCATGGTCATCGAGATGCAGGTCGACGAACTCCGCGAATTGATCAAGGGCACCGACGGTGCGGCCATCGAGCAGCAGACCAAGCGTCTGTCGCAGGTGACCGATGCGTTCGCCGCCCGCCGCCTGGACTCGACGGTGAAAGCCGCCCTGTCAGGACGCAACCTGAATGAGATTGAGGAATAATTGATGCCGCAGGTGATTTTTCTCCCCCACAAGGAGTTTTGCCCGGACGGGTTGGTGGTCGAGGCCGCGCCAGGCACATCCATCCTCGAACTGGCTCATGAGCACCATATCGAGATGGAAAGCGCGTGCGGCGGTGTGTGCGCGTGCACCACGTGCCATTGCATCATCCGCGAGGGTTTCAATTCGCTGGAAGAGGCCGACGAGCTGGAAGAAGACTATCTTGATCGTGCGTGGGGCCTGGAAGCGACTTCCCGCCTGGCATGTCAGGCCAAGGTCGGCAACGAAGACCTGACCGTCGAGATTCCGAAATATTCGCTTAACCATGCCGCCGAAGCGCCGCACTGACTGACTGAGGGATTGTCATGAGCTACGGTTGGAATGACGTACAACGCATTGCTGAAGAGCTGGCCGAGGCCCATCCGGGGCTCGATCCTTATTCGGTAGGCTTCGTAAAACTGCAACAGATGATCCAGCAATTGCCTGATTTCGATGACACGTCGGGTCGGGTTGGCGAGAAGGTACTGGAAGCGGTCCAGACCCTTTGGGCCGATGAAATAGACTGATCATCTCTGCACGTTAGGCAATACACCAGAACCCGCGTATAATTCGCGGGTTTAATTTTTCGCAATAATCACCGTTTCTGGAGTTACACCATGGCTGTTCAACGTACTTTCTCGATCATCAAGCCTGATGCTGTTGCTAAAAACGTAATCGGCGAGATCACCACCCGCTTCGAAAAAGCCGGTCTGCGCGTCGTCGCTTCGAAACTGAAGCAACTGTCCAAGGCCGAAGCAGAAGGTTTCTACGCTGAGCACAGCGCCCGTGGTTTCTTCGGCGACCTGGTTGCTTTCATGACTTCCGGTCCGGTTGTTGTTCAGGTGCTGGAAGGCGAAAACGCCATCCTGGCAAACCGTGAGCTGATGGGCGCTACCAACCCAAAAGAAGCTGCTGCCGGCACCATTCGCGCTGACTTCGCCGAGTCCATCGACGCCAACGCCGTTCACGGTTCGGACTCCGAAGCTGCTGCTGCTCGCGAAATCGCTTACTTCTTCGCTGCTACGGAGGTAACCACTCGCTAAGCTGCTGCTGCGAGTGAGGGTGAATCCATGACTGATACGACTGGCAAAATCAACCTGTTGGGTCTGACCCTGCAGGAAATGGAAAAATTCTTCGAGTCCATCGGGGAGAAACGCTTCCGTGCCGGTCAGGTCATGAAGTGGATTCACCACTATGGCGTCGATAATTTCGAAGCCATGACGAACGTCGGCAAGGCGCTGCGCGAAAAGCTTGAGCGTCGTGCCGAAATTCGGGGTCCCGAAGTCGTCAGCGAGGACATCTCCACCGACGGCACCCGTAAGTGGGTCGTGCGCGTGGCGTCCGGCAGCTGCGTCGAGACTGTTTACATCCCGCAGGGCAAACGCGGCACCTTGTGTGTCTCTTCCCAAGCGGGCTGCGCGCTGGATTGCAGTTTCTGCTCCACCGGCAAGCAAGGCTTCAACAGCAACCTCACCGCCGCCGAAGTCATCGGTCAGGTGTGGATTGCCAACAAATCTTTCGGCAGTGTCCCGGCGACCGTCGACCGTGCCATCACCAACGTGGTGATGATGGGCATGGGCGAGCCATTGCTGAACTTCGACAATGTCATTGCCGCCATGCGTCTGATGATGGACGACTTCGGCTATGGCATCTCCAAACGTCGGGTGACGCTGTCCACCTCTGGCGTGGTACCGATGATCGACGTGCTGGCACAGCACATTGACGTGTCGCTGGCGCTTTCGCTGCACGCGCCGAACGACGCGCTGCGCAACCAGTTGGTGCCGATCAACAAGAAATACCCGTTGAAAATGCTGCTCGAATCCTGCCGCAACTACATGTCGGCATTGGGTGAGAAGCGCGTCCTGACCATCGAATACACCCTGCTCAAGGACGTCAACGACAAGCCTGAGCATGCCGTGGAGATGATCGAGCTGCTCAAGGACACGCCGTGCAAGATCAACCTGATTCCATTCAACCCGTTCCCGCATTCTGGTTATGAGCGTCCGAGCAACAACGCGATCCGTCGTTTTCAGGATCTGCTGCACCACGCTGGATTCAACGTCACTGTGCGCACCACGCGCGGTGAGGACATCGATGCTGCCTGTGGCCAACTGGTCGGGCAGGTAATGGACCGCACTCGCCGCAGCGAACGCTACATTGCTGTGCGCGAGCTCAGTGCCGAGACCGAAGGGGCTCAGGTCGCTGCGGCTCGCACCTGACTGCGAAATTGACTGAGAGGATCTCTATGTCCCTGCCCGCTGCGCTGCTGCTGTGTTTTGTCACGCTGCTGGCTGGCTGTGTTTCCACCGGCAACGTCGATCCGATGAGTACCGGCAAGGGACGTGAAGATGCTCGTCAGGCTTATGTGCAGTTGGGGATCGGCTATCTGCAGCAGGGGCAGATGGAGCGTGCGAAGGCGCCATTGAAAAAAGCACTGGAGCTGGACAGCTCCGACCCCGATGCCAATGCTGCGCTGGGGCTGGTGTTTCAGGCCGAGGCCGAGCCTGAGCTTGCAGATCAGTATTACAAGAAAGCGTTGTCCTCTCGCCCCAAGGATGCTCGCATCCTCAATAATTACGGCAGCTTTCTCTACCAGCAAAAACGCTACAAAGCCGCTTACGAGCGCTTCCAGCAGGCTGCGGACGACAATCTCTATGCCGAGCGTGCCCGGGTCTTCGAGAACCTCGGCATGACCTCCGTGATGCTGGGCAATCGGGATCAGGCGCTCGACGAGTTCACCAAGGCCCTCAGGCTCGACGCCCAACAGCCACGTGCGTTGCTGGAAATGGCTGAGTTGTCTTACGAAGACAGGCATTATGTGCCGGCGCGTGATTACTATGACCGTTTCAGCCAACTGAGCGAGCAGAATGCACGTAGCCTGTTGCTGGGTACGCGCCTGGCGAAGATCTATGACGATCGCAACAAGGCAGCCAGTTATGGCCTGCAACTAAAAAGACTCTATCCCGGCACGCCGGAATATCAGCAATACCTGTCGGAGCAATGATGAAAGCGGCGCATCCCGAAGTTGTAGCAGCCACTCGTACGAATCCTGGTGAAACCTTGCGCCAGGCTCGCGAGAGTAAAAACTGGTCGCTGCCAGATGTGGCTTTGAGGTTGAACCTCACCGCGACTTCCTTGGGTTATGTGGAGTCGGGCGATTTTGAGAAGCTTCCGGGCCACACGTTTGCTCGGGGCTACATCCGTGCCTACGCGAAATTGATGGGCCTGGACCAGACCGCGCTGGTCGCTCAGTTCGATCAATACACCGGCACCGACGGACAGGGCAGCAACGTTCACGCCTTGGGCCGTATCGAAGAGCCTGTGCGTCTGTCCCACAATATTCTGCGTATCGTCAGCCTGTTATTACTGGTTGCGTTGATTGGTGGCGGTTTCGTGTGGTGGCAGGATCAGGCGACTTTGCGTGGCAAGGAACCGACCAGCCTCGGCATGGAGCACGTCGAAGTCGAAAGCGCCGACGGCACCACCCAGATTCACCCGCTGGACGAGCCAGAAGATCAGGCAGTCGCAGAAGGGCAGAACAACACGGCGCCACTGCCACTGAACAACACCGATTCTTCCTCCACCGCACCGAATACCGCTGCTGCGCCGACTACGCCTGCGCCGGTGACTACTGCACCGGTCGCTCCAGCTCACGGCACTGCTGCGACGCCTGCTGTGCCTGCGCACACGGTTCCGATGCCAGGTGCAACCTCCGCACCCGCCACAGCGGCTGTCCCTGCGCCAGCTCCTAATCCTGCCGATACAGCGCCGACCCCGGCTGGTTTCGGACAGGTACAGTTGCAGTTCACCGCCGATTGCTGGTTTCAGATCACCGACGCCAACGGCAAGGTGCTCAGCACCGGCCTCAAGCATTCGGGCGACAATGTCAGCGTCAGCGGCAAGCCGCCTTTGTCGGTCCGTCTGGGCGTGGCCCGTGCCGCACAGGTCAGCTACAACGGCCAGCCGGTGGACGTCACACCTTTCACATCGGGCCAGACGGCTCGCATGAAGCTGGGGCAATAAGTCATGCACGGCGAATCTCCGATCAAACGTCGCGAATCTCGTAAAATCTGGGTCGGCTCCGTGCCGGTCGGCGGTGATGCGCCGATCGCGGTACAGAGCATGACCAACAGCGACACCAACGATGTCGCCGCAACCGTTGCCCAGATCAATCGTCTGGAAGCGGCGGGCGTGGACATCGTTCGTGTGTCCGTCCCCGACATGGACGCCGCCGAAGCGTTCGGACGTATCAAACAGCTGGTCAAAGTGCCGCTGGTGGCCGACATCCATTTCGACTACAAGATTGCGCTGCGCGTGGCTGAGCTGGGCGTCGATTGCCTGCGCATCAACCCGGGCAACATCGGGCGCGAAGACCGGGTACGCGCGGTGGTCGATGCAGCACGCGACCGGGGCATTCCAATCCGTATTGGCGTGAACGCCGGTTCGTTGGAAAAAGATCTGCAGAAAAAGTATGGCGAACCGACCCCGGCTGCCCTGGTGGAGTCGGCCTTGCGCCACGTTGAACACCTCGATCGCCTGGATTTCCAGGACTTCAAGGTCAGCGTCAAGGCGTCGGACGTGTTCATGGCCGTCGAAGCCTATCGCCTGCTGGCCAAGCAAATCATCCAGCCGCTGCACCTCGGGATCACCGAAGCGGGTGGTTTGCGTTCAGGCACAGTGAAATCGGCCGTCGGCCTAGGTATGCTGCTGGCCGAAGGAATTGGCGATACCATCCGTATCTCGCTGGCCGCCGATCCTGTTGAAGAAGTGAAAGTCGGCTACGACATCCTCAAGTCGCTGCACCTGCGTTCCCGTGGCATCAACTTCATCGCCTGCCCGAGCTGCTCGCGGCAGAATTTCGATGTGGTCAAGACCATGAACGAACTGGAAGGGCGACTTGAAGACCTGCTGGTCCCGCTGGATGTGGCGGTGATCGGTTGTGTGGTTAACGGTCCGGGCGAAGCCAAGGAGGCTCATGTCGGCCTGACGGGCGGCACGCCGAACCTGATCTACATCGATGGCAAGCCATCGCAAAAGCTGACCAATGACAATCTGGTGGACGAGCTTGAACGCCTGATCCGTCAGAAAGCGGCCGAAAAGGTCGAGGCCGACGCAGCGCTGATCGTTCGCGGCTAACCCAGTTTTCCAAGGAATTTTTGTGAGTAAGTCTCTGCAAGCCATTCGTGGCATGAACGACATCCTGCCGGACCAGACCCCGCTGTGGCGCTACTTCGAAGGCACCGTATCGCGTTTGCTGGATAACTACGGTTATCGCCAGATCCGCATGCCGATCGTCGAGTTCACCGATCTGTTCAAACGCTCCATTGGCGAAGTCACCGACATCGTCGAAAAAGAGATGTACACCTTCGAAGACCGCAACGGCGATTCGCTGACCCTGCGCCCTGAAGGCACAGCGGCCTGCGTGCGCGCGGTACTTGAGCACGGGATCACCGGCGGTGGCCAAGTGCAGAAGCTCTGGTACATCGGCCCGATGTTCCGCCACGAACGTCCACAAAAAGGCCGTTATCGCCAGTTCCACCAGATCGGTCTGGAAGTGTTCAACCTCGACGGTCCGGACATCGATGCCGAGCTGATCGTGCTGACGTGGCGTCTGTGGGAATTGTTGGGCATTCGCAGTGCGGTGAAGCTTGAACTCAACAGTCTAGGCACCAGCGAAGCCCGTGGGCGTTACCGCGAGGCGCTGGTCGAGTACCTGTCGGCGCGTCACGACCAACTGGACGAAGACAGCCAACGCCGTCTGAAAACCAACCCGCTGCGCGTGCTGGACACCAAGAACCCTGAGACCCAGGCTGTTCTGGTGGATGCACCGAAGCTGGCGGATTATCTGGATGAAGAGTCGCGGATTCACTTCGAAGGCCTGAAAGCGCGTCTGGATGCTGTTGGCATTCCTTACGTGATCAACCCGAAGCTGGTCCGTGGTCTGGATTACTACAGCAAGACCGTTTTCGAATGGGTCACCGATCAGCTCGGGGCTCAGGGCACCGTCTGCGCGGGTGGCCGTTACGACGGTCTGGTCGAGCAAATGGGCGGCAAGCCCACCACGGGCGTCGGTTTCGCCATGGGGATCGAGCGCCTGGTCCTGCTGCTGGAAACCCTGGACAAAATCCCGGAAGAAATCTCCCGTACCGTTGACGTCTACGTCTGCGCGTTCGGTGAAGCGGCTGAACTGGCGGCACTGGCCTTGTCCGAGCGCCTGCGCGATCAGGCGCCGAACCTGCGTCTGCAGGTCAACGCTGGAGCAGGCAGCTTCAAGAGCCAGTTCAAGAAGGCTGACAAGAGCAGCGCATTGTTTGCGCTGATCCTGGGAGACGAAGAACTGGCCCGCAAGGAAGTGGGCGTCAAGCCGCTGCGCGGTCAAGGCGAACAACAAACTGTTGCATGGGATGCTCTTTCCGAGCACCTGGCCACCTGCATCGTGCAGGGCTGAAGCGAATAAATAGCCGGATTGGATAGGAGTAGTGGCGTGTCGAGTACCGATGATGAACAGCTGGCGGCGGTAAAGGACTGGTGGCAGCGTAACGGCAAGCCTTTGGTCACCGGCGGTCTGCTCGCGGTGATCGTGGTGTTGGGCTGGCAGGCCTGGCATCGCTATCAGAACAACCAGGCACAAGGTGCTTCGGCGTTGTACCAGCAATTGCTGGAAACGGCCCTGACGCCAAGTGGCCAGGCGGATGCGGGTCAAGTGGCGGCCATCGCTGGCAAGCTGAAAAGCGATTTCGGTGGCACGGCCTACGCTCAGTACGGCAGCCTGTTCGTGGCCAAGGTCGCGGTCGACACTGGCAAGCTGGACGATGCGGTCAGTGAACTGAAAGCGGTCAACGACAAACCGGTCAACCCGACCTTGGGCGAAATCGCCCGTCAACGTCTGGCTCGCGTGCTTGCGGCCCAGAACAAGGCGGAAGATGCGTTGAAGCTGCTTGACGGTCAGGTCGACAAGTCTTTCGAAGCCAGCCGTGAAGAACTGCGTGGCGACCTGCTGGTTCAGTTGGGTCGTACTGATGATGCGTACGCTGCATACAAGAAAGCCAAGGCTGCGCTGTCCGAGCAATCGGCAGTGGGCGGCCTGCAAATGAAGCTCGACGATCTGGCGAAAGGGGATGCGTGACGTGATTCGTTGGAAACATGCAGCATTGCTGGCTCTGGCCGTTCTGGCCGCGGGTTGCAGCAGCAACAGCAAAAAGGAATTGCCTCCGGCCGAGCTCACCAGCTTCAAGGAAGAAGTGATCCTGCAGAAGTTGTGGAGCCGCTCGGTCGGTGACGGCCAGGGCGATATCTACAACATGCTCGTCCCAGCCATCGACGGCGACAACATCTACGCTGCCGACGCTAAAGGTCTGATCATGGCGATCAACCGCAGCAACGGCGACGTGGTCTGGAAGAAAGAGCTGGAGCAACCTGTTTCCGGCGCGGTCGGCGTAGGTTCCGGTCTGGTCATGGTCGGTACCCTGCGTGGCGAAGTGATCGTCCTCGACGAATCCACCGGCGAGCAGAAGTGGAAAGCCAAGGCGACCAGCGAAGTGCTGTCCGCTCCGGCCACCAATGGTGATGTGGTTGTCGCCCAGACTCAGGACGACAAAGTGATCGGTTACGATGCCGCCACCGGTAACCAGCGCTGGATTTACGAAAGCAGTCCTGCGGTGTTGACGCTGCGTGGCACCGGCGCCCCGATCGTGACCAGCCAGTTGGCCGTCGCTGGCCTTTCGACCGGCAAGGTCGTAGCCCTCGACACCACCAACGGTGTACCGGTCTGGGAGCAGCGCGTTGCGATTCCCCAAGGTCGCTCGGAGCTGGATCGCGTGGTCGATATCGACGGCGGCCTGCTGTTGTCCGGCAGCACCTTGTACGTGGCGACCTACCAAGGTCGTGTAGCCGGTCTGGAGCTGCAAAGCGGCCGCGTGCTGTGGCAGCGTGATGCCTCGAGCTACTCCGGCGTGGCACAAGGCTTCGGCAGCGTCTACGTTTCGCTGGCCAACGGCACCGTTGAAGGCGTCGATGAGCGTTCTTCCACGGCGCTGTGGAGCAACGACTCGCTGGCCCGTCGTCAACTGGGCTCTCCGGAAGTGTTTTCCAGCTACGTGGCGGTCGGTGACTTCGAAGGTTATCTGCATCTGCTCAGCCAGGTCGACGGTCACTTCGTCGGGCGTGAAAAGATCGACAGCGACGGCCTGCGTGCGCGTCCGCTGGTCTCCGGCAACACTATTTACGTCTTTGGCAACAGCGGCAAGCTGGAAGCCCTGACGATCAAGTAGTGGCTGTCTATGCTAGAGGAGGCCGCTCGGCGGCTTTCCTCTGGCGGCCCCGCGTTGACGGGGCTTGCGGCGTGTTGAATGCCGCTCCGAACTCCGGCCGCTGCCTTGCAGCGGCTTTTGTATTTTCTGAAATAACGAAGTGGAGAGCCGCATGGTTCCCGTAATCGCCCTGGTGGGTCGACCGAACGTCGGCAAGTCCACCTTGTTCAACCGCCTGACCCGTAGTCGCGACGCCATCGTCGGCGACTTGTCCGGTCTGACCCGTGATCGCCAGTACGGCGAGGCCAAGTGGCAAGGGCGCACCTACATTGTGATCGACACCGGCGGTATTTCCGGTGATGAACACGGCATGGACGAAAAGATGGCCGAGCAGTCGCTGCTGGCCATCGAAGAAGCCGATGTCGTGCTGTTCCTGGTGGACGCCAAGGCCGGCTTCACCGCTGCCGACCAAATGATTGGCGAGCACTTGCGCAAGCGCAACAAGACCTCGTACGTGATCGCCAACAAGGTCGATAACATCGACCCTGACATGGCACGTGCCGAGTTCGCGCCACTGGGCATGGGCGACGCGATCCCGATCGCTGGCGCCCACGGTCGCGGCATCACGCAGATGCTGGACATCGCCCTGCGCGAATTCCCCAAAGACGCTGATGAAGTGGAAGAGGGCGAAGAGGAAGACGTCGCCGAAGGCGAGGAAGCCAAGCGCATTCCGGGTCCTAGCGAGAAGGACGGCATCAAGATCGCGATCATCGGTCGTCCGAACGTTGGTAAATCGACGCTGGTCAACCGCATGCTCGGTGAAGACCGCGTGATCGTCTACGACCAGCCCGGCACCACCCGCGACAGTATCTATATCCCGTTCGAACGCAACGACGAGAAGTACACGCTGATCGACACCGCCGGCGTGCGCAAGCGCGGCAAGATCCACGAAGAAGTCGAAAAATTCTCGGTGGTGAAAACCCTGCAGGCGATCAAAGACGCCAACGTGGTGATCTTCGTCATGGACGCCCGCGAAGGCGTGGTCGATCACGACCTGAACCTGCTGGGCTTCGCGCTGGAAGCTGGTCGCGCACTGGTCATCGCACTGAACAAGTGGGATGGCATGGTGCCGAGCGAGCGCGACTACGTGAAGACCGAGCTGGAGCGCCGGTTGTTCTTCGTCGACTTCGCGGACATCCACTTCATTTCCGCGCTGCATGGCACGGGCGTCGGCAACCTGTACCAATCGGTGCAGAACTCGTTCAAGTCGGCGGTCACCCGCTGGCCGACCAGCCGCCTGACCCAGATCCTCGAAGACGCGGTCACCGAGCACCAGCCGCCAATGGTCAACAGCCGTCGGATCAAGCTGCGTTATGCTCACCTGGGTGGCGCGAACCCGCCGATCATCGTGATCCACGGGAACCAGGTTGAGCGCGTACCGAAGTCCTACGTGCGCTATCTGGAGAACACCTACCGCCGCGTCCTCAAGCTTGTCGGTACGCCGATCCGCATCGAGTTCAAGGGTGGCGATAACCCGTACGAAGGCAACAAGAACACGCTGACCGACCGCCAGGTCAACAAGAAGCGTCGCTTGATGTCGCACCACAAGAAAGCCGAGAAGAAGCGCAAGGACAAGCGTTGATTCGGTAACGGACTTTCTTCGAAAAGGCGCCAATGGCGCCTTTTTTTATGCGTCAAGGATGGGCTATTCTGCGGGTCCCCGTGCCGTTCTGGAGCCGGGTGTGGAGCAGGAAAACCCGATGATCACCAGCAAATTGCCGAACGTTGGCACCACCATTTTTACCGTGATGTCCCAGCTTGCAGCCGATACCGGCGCGATCAATCTTTCCCAGGGTTTTCCCGACTTCGACGGGCCTGACGCACTGCGCGAAGCCCTTTGTCGCCGCACCATGGACGGCTTCAACCAGTACGCACCGATGGCGGGCCTGCCCGCGCTACGTCAGCAAGTGGCTGCCAAGATCGCGCGTGCATACGGCCGTGACGTCAACGTCGACACCGAGGTGACCATCACCCCCGGCGCGACCCATGCCATCTTTTGTGCCATTCAGACCGTGGTTCGGGCTGGCGACGAAGTCATCGTGTTCGACCCCAGTTACGACAGCTACGAGCCTTCGGTGGAGCTGGCCGGTGGCCGTTGCGTGCACGTGCAACTCAAGGCGGGTGACTTCTCCATCGATTGGGAGCAGCTCACTGCCGCGTTGAGTCCGAAGACCCGCATGATCATCATCAATACCCCGCACAACCCGAGCGGTGCGTTGGTCACCCGCGCCGAACTCGACCAGTTGGCGGCGCTCATTCGTGATCGTGATATCTATCTGGTCAGCGACGAGGTGTACGAGCACTTGGTGTTCGACGGCGTGAAACACGCCAGCGTCTTGGCTCACGATGAGCTGTATGCGCGAGCATTCGTGGTCAGTTCGTTTGGCAAGACCTACCACGTGACCGGCTGGAAAACCGGCTATCTCATCGCACCGCCTGCGCTGACCGCCGAGATGCGTAAGGTTCACCAATTCGTCGGCTTCTGTGGCGTGACCCCGTTGCAGTGGGCGTTGGCCGATTTCATGGCGGCCTGTCCAGAGCACGTCGAGGAGCTGCCAGCGTTCTACCAGGCTAAACGTGACTTTTTTTGCGACCGCCTCGAAGGCTCGCGTTTTACCTTCACCCGCGCCGCCGGGACGTATTTCCAACTGGTCGATTACTCACAGATTCGTCCTGATCTGAACGACGTGGACATGTCGCTGTGGATGACCCGCGAGCATGGCGTGGCGAGCATTCCCCCGTCCGTGTTCTATCAGAATCCGCCCGAAGGCCAGCGCCTGATTCGCCTGTGCTTTCCCAAGCGAGAGGAGACGCTGCGTCTGGCAGCGGAAAAACTATGCGCGATTTGAGTTCATTGCCAAATCTCAGTCTGGCGTTGGTGCAGACCACCCTCGTCTGGCACGACTGTCAGGCGAATCACGCGCACTTCGAGGAGCTGCTGTCCCAAGCCCAGGGTGCCGATCTGGTGATCCTGCCGGAAATGTTCACCACCGGATTTTCGATGGAGTCCGAAGCATTGGCTGAGCCTGAAAACGGCATCACGTCGCGCTGGTTGCTCGATCAGGCCAAGCGCCTCAATGCGGTCGTGACCGGCAGCGTCATCATTCGGGCGGAAGACGGCAGCCATCGCAATCGCTTGCTGTGGGCCCGTCCGGACGGCGAGCTGTTGCACTACGACAAACGCCACCTGTTTCGCATGGCGGGCGAGCACGAGCACTACAGCCCAGGCGAACGTCAGGTGCAGTTCGAACTCAAGGGCTGGCGAATTCGACCGCTGATCTGCTACGACCTCCGGTTTCCAGTGTGGAGCCGGGGTGCTCAAGACACCGACCTGTTGCTGTACACCGCCAACTGGCCTGGCGCCCGGCGCCAGCACTGGAATCGCCTGTTGCCGGCTCGGGCCATCGAGAACCTGTGCTACGTAGCAGCGGTGAACCGTGTGGGCATCGACGGCAAAAGCTTCGCCTACACCGGCGACAGTCAGGTGCTGGATTTCCAGGGTGAAAGCCTGCTGAATATTGGTGGGGCCGACGGGGTTTTTCATGTCAGCCTGTCCGCTGAAAGCCTGGATGCCTATCGCGAGAAATTCCCGGCATATCTCGACGCCGATACATTCGAGATACACTAACGTCATAGAGTTGGAGGGGGGGGCGGTCGATAGCGTTGTACCCAAACAGGAGATCGGTATGACCACCATCAGCACTTCTTCACTCGCGTCCTACACCAGCAGTTTCTCGGTTGCCGTCAAGAAAGACACCTCGACGACCTCTACTGACAGCGACGCCTCCACCACTACCGTTGCGGCGGGCTCTACCACCGCGCAGGCAGGCGGCGCCGGTGCTGCGGGTGGCGCAGGGGCGGCGGGCGGCAGCTCCAGTTCCTCCAGCGAGAGCGAGCAGGCCATCGAGAACCTCGAAGAGCAGATCAAGGAAACCCAAAAGCAGTTGCAGCAGCAAGAGCAGCAATTGGCAGCGGCCAACGCCAGCAGCGGCTCCGATGAAGAGAAAGCCCAGCGCGCGATGGCGATCCAGGGCCAGATTTCCACGACCACTTCTACGCTGGCGACCCAACAGGCCGCGCTGGCCCAGTTGCAAAAGTCTGGCAGCATCAACACCACCGCCTGACATCTCCCCCGTAAAAGCGCTCCGTGACGAAGGTCACGGGGCGTTTTCGTGTGCGTAAAGAATGGGCTTCAGTTCTTTGTACCTTGGCCGATACAAAGTGCACAGAACAGGAGTTCATCATGACGACGATCAATACAAGCACGTTGAGTCCTTACGCCAATCCTTTTACGGTCGCGCTCAAAAACGATCAGGCCACCAAGAGCGATGTGGTGACCGCCAGCGTGAACCTGCGCGGCACGGCGTACACCGAGCCCGGTAAGAAAGCGGGAGAAGCGGAGGCGCCCCAGTCGCCACGCGAGCAGATGATCAAGCAACTTCAAGATCAGATCAAAGAGACGCAAAAAGTGCTTGAGCAACAGCAGCAACAGCTCGCCGCCGCGTTGAACAGCAAGGCTCCCGAGCAGGAGAAAGCCGCGCAAGTCATGGCTATCCAACAGCAGATCGCCGGGACCATGGCGCAACTCACCGCTCTTCAGGCGTCATTGCTGGAATTGATGAAAGGCTCCGTCAGCACCAAGGCCTGACCCACACGGCACCCATAAAAAAGGCCCTGGAGCGTGAGCTTCAGGGCCTTTTTATGGTTCAAACACATCATCTGTCGGAGCGAATGTATTCGCGAAAGATGTAACGGGCGACACAGATGCATCGCCTGGCGCCCTCGCATCGCGAATGAATTCGCGCCTACAGGTCTGTCTTCACCGATCCTCGGGCATCAAGCAGCCTGTGCCGCGACCTCAGCCTGAATCAGTGCACGGTTCAGTGCGCTGAACAGGGCCTTGAAGCTGGCGGTGGTGATGTTTTCATCGATACCCACGCCGTGGACCGCACGCTCGCCGTTCACGCGCAGTTCGATGTAGGCAGCCGCCTTGGCCGTGGTGCCCGCGCCAATGGCGTGTTCGTTGTAGTCCATGATCTCCGCCTTGACCGGCAGACCGGCCACCAGTGCCTCCAGCGCGCCGTTACCGCGGCCCTTCCAGTGCAGGTTGCTTTCGCCGTCACCTTTGCCCGTGACTTCGACTTCAACGGCGCTGTGACCGTTTTCTTCCTGGAGACGATGGCTGACCAGCGCGTAGGGCTTGTTGGCTTGCAGGTATTCAGTCTTGAACAGCGAGTAGATCTGCTGCGCGGTCATCTCCAGGCCCAGACGGTCGGTCTCGCCCTGAACCACTTGGCTGAACTCGATCTGCATGCGACGTGGCAGCGAGATGCCGTATTCCTGTTCCAGCAGGTAAGTGATGCCGCCTTTGCCGGACTGGCTGTTCACCCGAATGACCGCTTCGTAGCTGCGGCCGATGTCCGCCGGGTCGATCGGCAGGTATGGCACTTCCCACAGCGCGTCTTCTTTCTGCTGAGTGAAGCCCTTGCGAATCGCGTCTTGGTGCGAACCGGAGAACGCGGTGTGCACGAGGTCGCCGACGTACGGGTGACGAGGGTGAACCGGGATCTGGTTGCACTCTTCGACCACCTTACGAACGCCGTCGATGTCGGAGAAGTCCAGTTGCGGGTTCAGACCCTGGGTGTACATGTTGAGGGCAACGGTCACCAGATCGACGTTGCCAGTGCGCTCGCCGTTGCCGAACAGGCAGCCTTCGACACGGTCAGCACCGGCCATCAGGCCCAGTTCGGTAGCGGCCACGCCAGTGCCACGGTCGTTGTGGGTGTGCAGGCTGATGATCACGCTGTCGCGGCGGGTGATGTTGCGGCAGAACCACTCGATCTGGTCGGCGTAGATATTCGGCGTGGCGACTTCGACAGTGGCCGGCAGGTTGAGGATCACCTTGTTCTGCGGCGTGGCGTTCCACACTTCGATCACGGCGTCACAGACTTCCTTGGCGAAATCCAGTTCGGTGGCGCTGAAGGTTTCCGGCGAGTATTCGAACTGCCACTGGGTTTCCGGCTGCTGAGCAGCGTATTTGACGAACAGCTTGGCGGCGTTGACCGCGATGGCCTTGATGCCGTCCTTGTCCTGATTGAACACGATGCGGCGGAAGGACGGCGAGGTCGCGTTGTACAGGTGGACGATGGCTTTCTTCGCGCCGCGCAGGGATTCGAAAGTCCGAGCGATCAGGTCTTCACGGCCCTGTGTCAGCACTTGAATGGTGGTGTCGTCCGGAATGTGGCCGTCCTCGATCAGGGTGCGCACGAAGTCGAAGTCGGTTTGCGAAGCCGCTGGGAACGAAGCTTCAATTTCTTTCACGCCCACCTGAACGAGGGTTTTCCAGAAGCGCAGCTTTTTGACCGAATCCATTGGCTCGATCAGCGATTGGTTACCGTCGCGCAAGTCAGAGCTGCACCAGATCGGCACTTCGGTAATGGTCTTGGAAGGCCAGGTGCGATCGGGCAGGTCGATGACAGGAAACGCGCGGTACTTCTTCGAGGGATCTTTGAGCATGGTCATGAGAATAATCCTTTGTGGACTCAAGGCCGAAAGAAGGCGGCCAGCCGATTAACAAGAAACGCAGATGAAGGGTCGAGGCACCGCGATTTCAGCCTGGCAGTCGTGCACTGACGAGGCTGAGGCAGCGATGTTGACGCAACAGAATGAGGGTTTGAGAGGTTTTCATGTGTCCAACCGTAACCAATGAGGTGAAAGCTGGCAAGCAGTTGGAAAAAATTGAGAGGGAATTTCAAAAGTAGCGGTATGCAGCGATTTTTTGACGGATTGCTACGTGCTTTCAGGATTTTATTGCTGGCCCGTTTCAGGTCGTGCAACCGGGGTCGACTGTAGGAGTGAGCTTGCTCGCGATAGCGTGGTGTCAGGCACCGAGCCGCTGCGGCAACGTTGGTATCGCGAGCAAGCTCACTCCTACAGCTGAAAGCCGCGTCTAGGGCTGGAACGCGTTAATGAAAATCGCCGGATCGACCCGCGCATCGTTCAGGCTCACGTTCCAGTGCATATGCGGCCCGGTGGCACGCCCGGTCGAGCCGACGCGACCCACCACGCCGCCACGGGGTACGGCGTCGCCCACTTTCACGTCAATCTTCGACATGTGGCAGAACATGCTGATGAAGCCTTGGCCGTGATCGACGAACACTGTGTTGCCGTTGAAGAAGTAATTGCCGATCAGAATGACCTTACCTGCTGCAGGCGACTTGATCGGGGTGCCCGCAGGTACCGCGAAATCCAGGCCTGCGTGAGGGTTGCGTTCCTCACCGTTGAAGAAACGACGTACGCCGAACTTGCTCGACAGCGGGCCATCGACGGGCTTATCCAGCAGCAGATTGCTCGGCGTCACCGGGCTGAACGTGCGATAGGCGCGGACCTGCACGTCCAGTTCCTGCTCGATGCGTTTCAGGTCATCCGGGTTCGGATTGACCTGCCGCTGATTCTTCAGGGTGATGTGTTGTTCCGGGTATTTCTTGCTGCCGACGGTGAACGCCAGCGTGCGACCACCGCTGCTCACCTGTTGTGACGTGCCAGGTTTGACGGTCAGCGGAATGCCGACGATGGCCTGCCAGCGCGCATCGGAATCTTTGACCACCAGCACCGGTTTGCCTTGCCACGTGGCCTTGGGCGCCTGAGCCGCAGGGCCGAGGTCCACCACCGCAACGCCGCCTGGCACCGGTTTGTTCAGCAGGCGCGAGAGGTAGCTGTCAGCGTGGGCGGGAAGGGCGAGACACAGGGCAAACGCGGCGCCTGCCAGAGAGCGGGAGATAAAAGGCAGCATCGATCAATCCAGAAGAGAAAGGGTGACAGGCGTCAGGTGATTGTCCTCAACACGGACTTGCAGTTCGCCCTCGGCCAGCTTCGCGGTGAGGCGTTGACCGGTGTGGGTCTGTTCGGCGGCACGAATCGCCTTACCGCGCTCGTCGAGCAAAATGCTGTAACCGCGTCCGAGGGTGGCGAGGGGGCTGACCACGTTCAGCGTCTGCATCTGACCTTGCAATTGCAGGCGCCGAGACTTGAGGTTTTCTTTGATCGCCCGAGGCAAGCGCTCGGCCAGCACGTCCAGACGTTGACGCAGAAACGCGAGAGTGCGACCGGGGTGTTGGGCCGCCAATCGGCTTTCAAGATGGCTCATGCGCACGTGGCGTTTGTGCATATGTTGCTCGAAGGCGCGACGCAGGCGCATGTCCAGATCGTCCAGCCGTTGGGCGCGTTGACGCAGGCGCTCACCGGGATGACGCAGGCGGCGGGAAATGCCGTCCAGACGCAGTTGTTCGCGCATCAGCCGATCGCGCATCCGCGTGACGAGCCGACGCTGCAGGTTCTCGACCCGGCGGTGCAGGTCGCTTGAATCTGGAGCCAGCAGCTCGGCGGCGGCGGACGGCGTGGGGGCGCGAACGTCGGCTACGAAGTCACTGATCGACACATCGGTCTCATGGCCAACGGCGCTGACGATGGGCGTCACGCAGGCATCGATGGCGCGGGCCACGGCTTCTTCGTTGAAGCACCAGAGGTCTTCCAGCGAGCCACCGCCTCGGGCCAGGATCAGCGCATCGAAGCCTCGGGAGTCCGCGAGTTTCAAAGCGCGGACGATCTGGTTGATCGCCTCGCGGCCTTGCACTGCAGTGGGGATCAGTGTCAGTTCAACTTGCGGGGCGCGACGGCGGAACACGCTGATGATGTCGCGAATCACCGCGCCCGTCGGTGAGCTGACGATGCCGATACGCTGCGGGTGCAAGGGCAGAGCGACCTTCCGCTCGGCGCTGAAGAGGCCTTCGGCATTGAGCTTTTCTTTCAGCGCATCGAAGGCCAGACGCAGGGCGCCATCGCCAGCAGGCTCGACCGTGTCGAGGATCAACTGATAGTCGCCGCGACCTTCGAAGAGCGAGACCTTGCCACGCACTTTGACGGCCAGACCGTCTTTCAACGCCTGACGAACCCGAGCGGCGTTGCTGCGAAACAGCGCGCAACGGACCTGGGCGCCACTGTCTTTCAGGGTGAAATAGACGTGACCCGATGCCGGACGAGACAGGTTGGAAATCTCCCCCTCGACCCAGATGTTCGAAAACACATCTTCCAGCAACACGCGGGCGCGGCCGTTGAGCTGGCTGACAGTGAGGACTTCCCGGTCAAGGCCGAGTCTTGCGAAGGGGTCTTTGATCATGGCGGGCATGATAAAGGCATTGGGGCGTGGGTCACCACATTAATAGACCTGTACGCCGCCCCTGCGGGCGCGAATTCATTCGCGAGACGTCGGCATGACCGAAACAGATGTGCCGGGCGAATGGCCAATCGCGAATGAATTCGCTCCCCCAGGGGGCGTTTTTTCTTCCGGTGAAGCGGCAGTCTCAGGATATGCTGTGCGCCGCCGCTTATCCACGGAGGACGCAATGCTCACCACCCTCGCCGAATTGTCGGGCGTCGTCGATTCACTGGGGCTCACCCCCACCGACTGGCTGTTCATTGAAGGTGGCGTTATTGCCGCCTATCTGGTCTTCGCTATTGCCGGTTTTGGCACGGCCCTGGTCGCAGGCCCCGTCCTGATTCATTTCATGCCGCTCTCGCGGATCATCCCTTTATTGGTGATGCTGGACTTCCTCGCCGCGTTCAGCCATTTGCTGCCCTCGCGGCAATCGGTGGTGCGTTCCGAGCTGTTTCGCATGGTGCCGTGCATGGCGGTCGGCTGTACGTTGGGCGTGCTGTTCTTGCTCAATCTGAAATCCGACGTCCTTCTATTAATGATGGGACTGTTTCTGATCGGTTATTCGATTTACAGCCTTGCGGTGAAAGTCAGGCCAACGCAACTGTCCGCCGCGTGGTCGATTCCGATGGGTACCATGGGTGGTCTGTTCGGGGCCCTGTTTGGGAGTGGCGGCTTTTTATACGCGATCTATCTCAATGGTCGTCTGACCGACAAATTCCAGGCCCGCGCCACGCAAAACGCGCTGATCAGTTGCAGCACCATCGTGCGCCTGAGCCTGTTTGTGATCACCGGGGTGTACGCGCAAATTTCGCTGCTGGTGCTGGCGGTCTGCCTGTTGCCCGCGATGATCATCGGCTCCTGGATCGGACGACGGCTGGTCATGCGCCTTTCGCGGGAAATGTTCGTGCGGCTGGTGACCTGGATGGTGCTGATCAGCGGCATCACGTTGATCGGTCGCTACCTCGCGGGCTGAAAGCCATACTTGACGTCGTCGGCGGTGGTATTAAGCTGCCGCCCCCCGATCACGCGTCAGACAGGCCCGTCATGAACACCCAAAGCATCATCGTCCCGCAAATCTCCAGCTTCCCGGCCCATGAAGCCAAGGCGCGGGCGATCCTGCGTTGGCTGGTGAAGCTCGGCGTGGTCGAGGAATCGCTGACCACCTGTGGGCGCAGTTTCAACCGCATGGCCTACGCCATCGCGCCCGGTGCGCGGCGTTTCGTCGAAAACCCCGATGCGCTGCCTTATGGCCAGTCAATCAACGGCCTGGAGATCGTGCTCAAACGCTGCATTTATACCCCGCAGGTCGGCTTTAAAGAGGAAGCCGGATGCCCCGAGTGTCGGCGCGAAATCGGCGAGGCATTGTTCGACAGCCTGGAAGAGTGGATGCCGGGCCACACCGACAACTTCATGTGCCCGGAATGCCGCCACGAAGACGACATCAATGGCTTCCTGTTTCTCGACCCGTGCGGCTTTTCCAATCTCGGATTCATCTTCAACAACTGGCTGGACGCGGGGTTCAAGGCCAGCTTCGTGGAAGAGTTCGCCGAACGTCTGGATCGTCCTGTGTCTTTCGTCAAAGTCCGGCTATAACACTAGAAACCTGTGATAGAGCAGCTCGATCACGCTGATTATCAAATAGACTGATCTTTACATTGAGCAAGGGCAGGTGTCTGGGTATAATGGCGCGCTTCCATTTTCCCGCTCGGGAGCCCAGCGATGCTGCGTATCAGCCAAGAAGCCCTTACATTCGACGACATTCTCCTTGTGCCCGGTTATTCCGAGGTGCTTCCCAACGAAGTCAGTCTGAAAACCCGATTGACCCGTGGCATCGAACTGAACATCCCCCTCGTTTCCGCCGCTATGGACACCGTCACTGAAGCCCGTCTGGCAATCGCCATGGCTCAGGAAGGCGGCATCGGCATCATCCACAAGAACATGACCGTCGAGCAGCAGGCTGCCGAAGTGCGCAAGGTCAAGAAGTTCGAAGCGGGTGTGGTCAAGGACCCGATCACCATCGAGGCAGATGCCACCGTTCGTGACCTGTTCGAACTGACCCGTCAGCACAACATCTCCGGCGTTCCGGTCCTGCACGACGGCGAGCTCGTCGGCATCGTGACCTCCCGTGACGTGCGCTTCGAAAATCGTCTGGATGTGCCCGTCCGCGAAGTGATGACGCCGAAAGAGCGTCTGGTCACCGTGCACGAAGGCGCCGACAAGTACGAAGTCCGCGAGCTGCTGCACAAGCACCGTCTGGAAAAAGTCTTGATCGTCGACGACAAGTTCGCGCTCAAGGGCATGATGACCGTCAAGGACATCGAGAAATCCAAAGCCTACCCGCTGGCCAGCAAGGACGATCAAGGTCGTCTGCGCGTCGGCGCTGCGGTCGGCACCGGCAAGGACACTGGCGAGCGCGTCACCGCGCTGGTCGCAGCAGGCGTTGACGTCATCGTTGTCGACACCGCTCACGGTCACTCCAAAGGCGTGATCGACCGCGTTCGCTGGGTCAAGCAGAACTTCCCCGACGTGCAGGTCATCGGCGGCAACATCGCCACCGGCGCTGCCGCTCGTGCACTGGTCGAAGCTGGCGCTGACGGCGTCAAGGTCGGTATCGGTCCTGGCTCCATCTGCACCACCCGTATCGTTGCAGGCGTGGGCGTTCCGCAAATCAGCGCGGTTGCCAACGTGGCTGCTGCACTGGAAGGCACAGACGTTCCCCTGATCGCCGACGGCGGCATCCGTTTCTCCGGTGACTTGTCCAAAGCCATCGTGGCCGGTGCCTACAGCGTGATGATGGGTTCGATGTTCGCCGGTACTGAAGAAGCACCGGGTGAAATCGAACTGTTCCAGGGCCGTTCGTACAAGGCGTATCGCGGCATGGGTTCATTGGGCGCCATGTCCCAGGCACAGGGTTCTTCGGACCGTTACTTCCAGGACTCCTCCGAAGGCGCCGAGAAACTGGTCCCGGAAGGCATCGAAGGCCGCGTCGCCTACAAGGGCTCGCTGTCCGCGATCATCCATCAACTGATGGGTGGGCTGCGCTCTTCCATGGGCTACACCGGCAGCGCCGACATTCAGGAAATGCGTACCAAGCCTGAATTCGTTCGCATCACCGGTGCTGGCATGGCTGAGTCTCACGTCCACGACGTGCAGATCACCAAGGAAGCACCGAACTATCGGGTCGGCTAGCCTCCCGGCGGCAAGTTATAAGCTACAAGCTGCAAGCCGATCGTAGTGCCAGCGCTTTCAAGGCCAGGCACCACATACGGCTTGCAGTCTCCCTACATCTTGCGGCTTGGACCTGAAGCTTGCAGCTGCGCCACTTGCAGCTTGAAGCTTGAGGCTCGAAGCTGCTCTAGAAGAGTCTCCCAATGGCCCTCGACATTCACGCCCACCGCATCCTGATCCTGGACTTCGGTTCCCAGTACACCCAACTGATCGCCCGTCGCGTACGTGAGATCGGCGTGTATTGCGAACTGCACCCGTTCGACATGGACGACGAAGCGATTCGCGAATTCGCACCGAAAGGCGTCATCCTCGCCGGTGGCCCCGAGTCCGTGCACGAAGCCAACAGCCCGCGCTGCCCGCAAGCCGTGTTTGACCTGGGCGTTCCGGTGTTCGGCATCTGCTACGGCATGCAGACCATGGCCGAGCAGCTGGGCGGCAAGGTCGAAGGCTCCGAACTGCGTGAATTCGGTTACGCCCGTGTCGACGTGGTCGGCAAGAGCCGTCTGCTCGACGGCATCGAAGATCACGTCGACGCCGACGGCCTGCTGGGTCTCGATGTCTGGATGAGCCACGGTGACAAGGTCACCAAGCTGCCGTCCGAATTCCACATTCTGGCCAGCACCCCGAGCTGCCCGATTGCCGGTATGGCGGATGACACCCGTGGCTACTACGGCGTGCAGTTCCACCCCGAAGTGACCCACACCAAACAGGGCGGACGCATCCTGTCGCGCTTTATCCTCGACATCTGCGGCTGCGAAGCGCTGTGGACCCCGTCGAAGATCGCGGAAGACGCCATCGCTCAAGTTCGTGCCCAGGTCGGTACCGACAACGTGCTGCTGGGCCTTTCCGGCGGTGTCGATTCCTCGGTGGTCGCGGCCCTGCTGCACAAGGCCATCGGCGACCAACTGACCTGCGTGTTCGTCGACAACGGCCTGCTGCGCCTGCACGAAGGCGAGCAAGTGATGGCTATGTTCGCTGAGAACATGGGCGTCAAGGTGATCCGCGCCAATGCCGAGGACCAGTTCCTCAACAACCTGGCTGGCGAAAGCGACCCGGAGAAAAAGCGCAAGATCATTGGCCGTACCTTCATCGACGTGTTCGATGCCGAGTCCAACAAGCTGCACAACATCAAGTACCTGGCTCAGGGCACCATCTACCCTGACGTGATCGAGTCCGCTGGCGCCAAGAGCGGCAAGGCACACGTCATCAAGTCGCACCACAATGTGGGCGGCCTCCCGGAAGAGATGAACCTGAAACTGGTCGAGCCACTGCGCGAACTGTTCAAGGACGAAGTCCGTCGTCTGGGTCTGGAACTGGGCCTGCCGTACGACATGGTCTACCGTCACCCGTTCCCGGGCCCAGGCTTGGGCGTACGCATCCTCGGTGAAGTGAAAAAGGAATACGCCGACCTCCTGCGTCGCGCCGACCACATCTTCATCGAAGAACTGCGCAAGGCCGACTGGTACCACAAAGTCAGCCAGGCCTTCGTCGTGTTCCAGCCCGTGAAATCCGTGGGCGTGGTCGGCGACGGCCGTCGTTACGCCTGGGTCGTCGCCCTGCGCGCCGTCGAGACCATCGACTTCATGACTGCACGTTGGGCGCACCTGCCTTACGAACTGCTGGAGACCGTCAGCGGGCGCATCATCAACGAAATCGAAGGCATCTCCCGCGTGACCTACGACGTGTCGAGCAAGCCGCCTGCGACGATTGAGTGGGAGTAAACCCGCCTCGTCACTGCCTGATCTTGCATCGCACCATCAGGCAGTGACCCGGTTGCATCGGCGGTGCGGGCGGTTCTCCGCTGCACACGCCGTCTGGTGACTATGCCTGTGCATGACCTCGCTCCGGGCCCCTAGGGCTGAATCTACCGCTTCACCACCGCCATCGCCGACCAGTCCTTCTCCCCCCATCCCTCCGCAATAGCCTGCTCCATGGTCTTCTTCACCTCCTGCGCAGCTGGCAAGTGACAACCCTTTTCCTGGGCGGCATCCAACGCCAGATTCACGTCCTTCAAACCCAGTGTCAGCGTGAAGCCCGGTTCGAATTCTGCCTGGGCGATTTTCGCGCCGTAGCGTTGGTAGCTGGGGCAGGCAAACAGGGTTTGGGTGACGATTTCGAAAAACGCGCTGGGGGCGAGGCCGTGGCTTTTTACCAATGCGGCACCTTCGGCCAGGGACTGGATCGCCTGAGTGATCATCAGGTTGCCGGCCAGCTTGGCGATGCTCGCCTGGCTGGGGGTGTCGCCGAGGTGCCAGGTCTTTTTGCCCATCACCTCGAACACGGGACGGACGCGCTCCAGTGCATCGGGAGCACCGGCGGCGAGGATATTCAGCTGACCCTGGGCGGCGACGGCAGGAATGCCGAAGACCGGCGCCGCGACGAAGCCAATACCGGCCTCACGATGAAGCGCTTCGAGTTCATCCACAAGCGTCGGCGACAGCGTGGACATGAGGATATGCACGGTGCCGGGTTTGGCGGCTTGCCAGGCTTTTGTCGCGATGAGGGTTTCCCGGACGGCGGCGTCGTGGCTGAGCAGGGTGATCACGATGTCCTGCTCGAAGGCCTGGCTGACGTCGTCTAGAACGCGAATTTGATCAAGATCGGCGAAGGCCTGGCGGCTGCGGTTCCAGGCGCTGACGTGGAAGCCTGCGCGAATCAGGTTGGGGATGATGGCGCGGGTCATGCTGCCGACGCCGATGAATGCAATGTTCATGAAGTGCTCCTGAATCAAGTGTGGCGGTGGCCTTGGCGATCTTTGTTCGCGGGCATGAAAGGCGTGGTGGGCGCCTTTCGTTGTGGCGTCAGTGGGCGACGACCTTCGATGACGCTCGACGGCTTCCCGCAGGAAAGCCTTGTCGGCGAGCAGTCGAGGCGATGACGAATGCGATCAGCAGAAGGCCCAGTAGCGCCCACGGAAATGAGGTGACCCCGAGGCTGTCGAGCAGAAGTCCGCCGAGAACTCCGGCGCCTGCGATGGCGCAGTTCCAGACCACGACGTTCATCGACAGCGCGGCATCGGCTGAATTCCCCGCAGCATCCGCCAAGGCGGTTTGTAACAGGGTCGCGGCGCCGCCGAATGACAACCCCCAGATGAACACGGCGGCGTACAGACCAGCGGCTGAAAACTGGAACAGCGCCAGCAGCAAAGAAATCAGGGCAAAGCTGCCCAGGCTGATCAACACGGCGCGGCGCAGGTGGTGATCGACCAGGCGGCCGGTGATCCAGATACCCATTAGCGACGCAGCGCCGAAGACCAGCAGAATCAAATCGACGCTCTCTTCAAGTCCGAACCGGGCCGCGAACGGTGCGATGTAGGTGTAGAGAATGTTGTGCGCGAGCATCCACGCGAGGACGACCGCGAGGACTGGACGAATGCCGGGTTTGCTGAGCACCGCGAGAACAGACTCGCGCTTGCTGGCGATCTGACCGGGGTAATCCGGCACCTTGACGAGAATCCACACGACCAGCCCGACGGTCATCAACGACATGACGGCAAAGGACCAACGCCAGCCCAGCAGGTTGCCCATCCAGGTCCCCAGCGGCACACCCAGTGACAGTGCGATGGGCGTGCCGACCATGGCCATGGCGAGCGCGCGGCCCTGATCGACAGGGGTCACCATCCGACGCGCATAACCTGCGAGCAGACTCCAGGCGAGCCCCGCTGCGGCGCCCGCGAGAAAACGGGCGGCGAGGGTCAGGACGAAATTGCTCGACAACGCGGTCAGCGAGTTGAACAACAGAAAGCCGATGACGGTGGTGAGCAGCACCCGGCGGCGACGCCAGCCTTGCGTCGCCAGCGTGAGAGGAATCGCTGCGGTCACCGAGCCCAGCGCGTACGCGGTCACCATCTGGCCAGCAAGAGAGGGTGAGATGTCCAGGCCACTGCTGATCGCCGGTAACAATCCTGCGGGCAAGGTCTCAGTCATGATGCAGATGAAGCCGGTCATCGCCAGCGCCAGCAAAGCGCCGACCGGTAATCTCTCTCGATCATCGTGCATAGTTTCAGAACCCCGTGATTTATGTATCGATTGGTATTAATCTAATCGGGCTTCTCGAACGGGGTCAACAACTTCTGTATCGAGCGGTATTTAAGTCCTGAACTCAAGGAGGCCAACGATGGCTCAGATGGGGCGCCCACGGACATTCGACCGGGCCCGTGCAATTGACGAAGCCATGCTGCTGTTCTGGGAGCATGGTTACGATTCCACGTCGCTCAGCCAGTTGAAGGCAGGCATCGGCGGTGGCATCACGGCGCCGAGCTTTTATGCGGCGTTCGGTTCCAAGGAAGGGCTGTTCAACGAAGTCGTCGACCGGTACCTGGACACGTACGGGCGAGTCATGGACCCGGTGTTCGACCCCGATCTCGCGCCTAGAGATGCGATCGCGAGCGCGTTGAAATTGTCAGCGCGGATGCAATGTGCCGACGGCCATCCAAAAGGGTGCATGGTTGCCTTGGGAACGATGGGCGCCTGCGCGCTGGCCAGTGACAGCGTCCGAGCACCACTGGATACCGCCCGTGCGCGCAACAGGGCAGGGCTGCGCGCGTGCGTCGAGCGTGGAATTTTTGCCGGGGAGTTGCCAGCGCAAACCGATGCGATGGAATTGGCTGCCGTGTTCGAAAGCTTCCTGCTCGGCATCTCGACGTTGGCCCGAGACGGCATTGCGCTGAAAGTGATCGAAGGCGCCATTGATCGGCTCATGCTCGTCTGGGACGCGCCAGCCGTTCGCTGATAAACCAGGCTTCGCTGAAGCCTGGTCAGCCTTAAACATCTATCTTCGCAAGCCGGATGCCGTCTCAACGACGCATCCGGCTTCTTCGTTCAGGCGACCTGTTTCAACCCCATCAACGCCAACGCTTTGGCCAGTTCATCGAAGCTTTGGAAGCGGCGTCGGCTCAGCACGGGCCATTCCGCGCGCTGGATGTAAACCTCCGTTCCCTCGACGATGATTGGCGTATGTACCAGCGTGCCATTACGGCTGCGGTGGATGAGTTCGGGTGCATCCCCGGCTCGCTGCACGATGAAATTCCCGGTTTTCGGCAGCCGGGATTCGAGAGAGGGTGGGGGCGTCAGCGAGACGGCGCGGCGGCCGGGCACGGCCATGCGCAGGCGGATGTCGCTTTTGACGGTGCCAGCGGGTTGCCCCATGACATCCGTGACCTCGGCTCCAGGATCGATGCCATAGCCGGTGGTTTCGCTCACACTGACGTCCTCAATGCGCAATCCGATCACGCCTTCCAGTTCGGAGAGCCCTGTGGCGCCTTTCATGGTGTTGACATGGGCGTTGCCGACCAGCGCGATCCATTTGCCCCCGCGCAGCGCGGCCTGATCCGCGCGAATGACGGTGTCAGCGAAGTAATTCATCATTTTCAGACGCATGTTGTCCGCCGGGTCAGGCACACCCGCCGTGCGATAGCTGGCCATGCAGTCGATGGCGCGAATCCGGATGCGGTGGCGTTGAGCCGTTTTGACCAGGTTCAAGAAGGTGTAGCGCCCTGATTGGTCGGTGAGGTGGCCCCAGTCGAGTTCGTTCAGGTACGACTCCAGGTTTTTCGGCATTTTTCCGGTCTGCACGAAGAGGTCGAGATCGGCCTGATGCAGATCGGTCATCACGTGTTCCAGGTACAGCGTCCTGACGTTCTGCTTGGCGAATTGCCCCATGTTATCGATCAGAAACTGTTTGCTGCCGACACTGCTGTGACTCTCACCGATCACCAGCCCCTGAGCGTCTTTGTAAAGCTGTTTGAGCGCGACCTTGGGCGAGGCTTCGGCGGCAATGGTTGGTATCGCCGGGCGTTGGGGCAGGTGCAGGTCGGCGTAGAACGCGTTGACGTCGCTCACCAGGCGTTGGCGAATCTCGAAGAAACGGTCGATAGGGTCGTTTTCTCGCATGGAAAAGTATTGCCCGGTGAAGGGCTTGTTGTCGGGGGCTTCGACGCGGTAGCGCATGCCTTCCCTCAATTCCACCGGCATGTCGTAGGGCGTCGGCAGGGCCGCTGTCGAGGGCGCGACCGACGCCCCAGAGGACGGCAGTTTGCCCAGCGCACCGCCACCGCCGCGCAGGCCTTGGCGGGTCATCGCCTCCCATTGACCTGCTTCGTTCAGGCGCACCGGCAGATTGCGGGCGAAGGAAAAAGGGTTTTCGGGATCGACGATGACCCAATGCTTCAGCTCCGCGACGTAACGCACGCGGTAGGCAATGTCCTCAATCGATATGAACGTCTGGCCGGTCTCCGACGCGTAAATGCCACGCATTCGACCGGCTTGAGCAGGCAGGGCGTAGCTGTCGAGCAGCTCGTTGGTTTCGAATGGCGCGAGCGGGTGAGAAGTTACGGTCGGTTCTGCGGGGGCGGCGCTCACGATTTCTTCCTCAGCAGCGGGCAGACCTGCGGCCTCCGGAAGCACGGCTGGTTCCTCTGCCACGGGGATCTCGGGAAGCTCCCCTGCGGCGCCTTGCACCACAAACAGCCCATTGAACAACACGTCGATGCTGCCAAAGATCGCCCCCAGCACGCCATTTTTACGTTCGGCGGTGGTGTGCCCATGTATCGCTTGATCGATGTTCAAGCCCACATCCGCCAGCCCCGCGCCCACGGCGGCCAGTGCAATCGGCCAGTCCAGCGCTGCCAGTGAACCGAAGGTCTTGGCAAACGCCTTGAGGTAGCCCATCCACATCAGCTCACGCAGTTCGCCGTTGGAATGCAACGCAAACGCGGCATCGTCCGCCATGCGGGTTTGCGTGGCATTCCGGAGGTGAGCGAAGGGGTCTCCTGTGATCGATTGGTTATCGCGATTGACGATCCGCTCCGTGCCCGCGCCCCAGTGGCTGAACATTAGATCGATCGCGTGGTGCAGCCCTGTCTGGTGATCGGTCTCGGCGTGGGTGGACAGTGTGAAATGCGACATGAAACGTGCGCGGTTTTCGACTTCGTTGGTGTGCGTCATGAGCCACCATTGCAGGTCATCTGGCGTGTCGAAGACATGGAAAGCATCGACCTCGCCCGGCAGGTAGAGAAACTGCCGCCCGCTGTCCTCGACGATGCGCAGGATATCGCTGGCGGCGTAGCCTGCAATGTCCAGTTTCGCGAATCGCACGCCCTCCGGCGGCGCGGTTGGCGCCTGCAGCATGGCCAAGGTGATCGGTTGGCTCGGGTCCAGGTCGATGGCGTGCATGAGGGTGTTGAACTGCACCTCAGTCAGCGTTTTGCTCTGTCGGTCATCCACGGCCTTGGCGATGAAATTGGCTTTGGCCAAGGTGCTGAAATCATCCGAGCAATTGCGCCAGAATGCGGTCATCTTGTCGTTGAACTGAGTCTTGAAATCCAGCGCCCAGAACTCGCCCATGACGTCGCCCGGCAGCAAGCGCACTTCGTTGGTTTCGTTGAACACCTCGCTGTCAGGGCCTGCGGTGTAGAAACCGCTCATGGCTTGCAGCGCGTCGGCAGAGTCCTGGTCGTTGGCGTTGAAGCGGCGCATGACCAGTTGCGGTAACGTCAGGGATTCGACCGGGGGATCCAGATGTTCCCAGCCGCTGAAGGTGCGCGGGCTGGTTTCGGTGCGGTCGAAGCGGTGCCAGTAGACGGCGTCCGGCTCCAGCGAGTCGAGGCCATGTTTGCGCAGAATGCCGTTTGCGGCTTCGCGCGCCATCTCACGCATGTCCGGGCAGCCCTCGACCACGTGGCGGCTAATGTCGTTGAGGGCTTGTTGGTCTGCGCTGATGGCGGGGGTGTCGCGGGTAATGGAAGGCATGATCGTCGTCCGTGATGAATGAGTCCCCAGCTTCCTGATTCACGCCACTCAGAGGGCGTTAAATATGTATCGCACCGCTTTGTCACTTGCCGTTCGCGAGGACGCCTTCTGAAGCTGAAGCCGGATGCAGGCTCATCCGGCTTCCTTTTTTGTTACGTCATTCCTGCCATTTTCAGCGCGAAGGCCAGTTCCTCGAAGCTGCCATAGCGGCGTCCGCTGATCACTGGCCAATCGGGGCTTTGGATAGACAAATGCTCACCCTCGACGGTAATCGGAAGGTAGGTCACTTTGCCTTCCTGGTTTTTGTAGATCAGCTGTGGCGATTCCCCTGAACGCTGAATGGCGAAGTTGCCGGGGCGTCGCAGGCGATACCCTAGCGACGTAGGCGCACGTAAAAAATGGGTGCGGACGCCGGTGGTGACCATTTGCAATCTGATATCGCTTCGAACTCGCCCCGCGGGGTTACCCATCGCGGTCAGCACGTCCTCGCCGGGGTCTGGCTCGAAGCCGATCACCCCGCCCGCTGGCACGTCCCGGACGCGCAGGCCAATCACGCCTTCGATTTCCGCCATGCCCGGAACGCCTTTAAAGGTGTTGGCGTGGGCGTTGCCTACCAGTGCAATCCATCTGCCACCGGCCCGTGCGGGTTCGTCGGCGCCGATCACCGTGTGCGCGAAATAATTCATGAGCTTTAGCCGCACGTTGCGTTCGGGGTCGGGTACGCCCGCGACGCGGTAACTCGTCATGCAGTCGATCGCCCGGATGCGCAGGCCGTGCTTGTTGGCCGAGCGCACCAGATTCTGAAACGTGTAGGTGCCGGTCGAGTCGGTGAAATGCCCCCAGTCCAGGTCTTCCAGGTACGACTGCAAGGTTTTCGGCATGCGGCCGGTTCGGGCGAACGTGTCCAGATCCACTTGGTGCAGGTCCGTCAGCACGTGTTCCAGGTACAACGTCCGCACCTTTTGTTTGGCGAGCTGCCCCATGTTGTCGATCAGAAATTGCTTGCTGGCGACGCTGCTGTGGCTTTCGCCGATCACCAGACCCTGGTGATGTTCGTAGAGTTGTCTGATCGCTGTCTTGGGCACTGCATCGCGAGGAATATCAGGCACGGGCGCGCGCTCAGGGAGTTGCAGGTGCGTGTAAAAGGCATCGGCGTCAGCGGCCAGGCGGTCCCGGATTTCAAAGAAGCGCTCGATCGGGGCGTTGTCTGTGAGCGAGGCGTAGTACCCCTCGAAAGGCTTGTTGCTCGGGCTTTCGACATAGCCGCGCATGGCCGGTCGCAGACTTTCCGGCATGTCGTAAGGTGTTGGTAACGGCGCAGCAGAAGGCGCCAACGAGGCATTGCCCGACAACGTGCTCAACATTTTTCCGCCGCCCCGCAAACCCTGTCCGATAATGGGTTGCCACTTGCCATCAATGCCGAGTCGGACCGGGACGTTGCCGTGGAATGAGAACGGATTCTTGGGATCGATGACCACCCACGTGTTCAGTTCGTTGACGAAGCGCACGCGATACACGTCGTCGGCAATGGTGATGTAGGTCTCGCCGGCCCCTCGAAGGTAGACGCCTTGCATCTGACCGTCGGCGGGCGGAGGCGTCATGGTGTCGAGCAGTTCGTTGGTCCTGAGTGCGCGCAGATTTCCCTCGGGTTCGGTTGAAGGCGCAACGTCGTACGATACCGACCCCATGCCGTCGAGTCCAGGCGGCGAGGCGGGGCCGTGTCCGTCTTCGACGGGTAGAAAAGGCGACTGCTCCGAGGCGGGTGTGCTCACTTCCGCAGGCACTGCGTGCAGCAGGAAGACGCTGTTGAACAGCACGTCAATGCTGCCGAGAATCGCGCCGATAACCCCGCTTTTGCGTTCGGCCGTGGTGTGACCGTGGATCGCTTGATCGACGTTTAGCCCCACGTCAGCCAGCCCCGCACCCACCGCCGCCAGTGCGATGGGCCAGTCCAGCGCCGCCAGTGCGCCGAAAGTCTGTCCAAAGGCTTTCAGATAGCCCATCCACATCTGCTTGCGCAGTTCGCCGTTCGAGTGAAGTGCGTAGTCGGCGTCCGCTTGCATGCGGTGTCGAGTGCAATCGCGCAGATGAGTGAACGGATCACCCTGCACGGTGTGGTCATTGAGGTTGATCACCTTGAGCGTGCCGTGCCCCCAATTGCTGAACATCATGTCCAGCGCGTGATTGAGGCCGGTGGTGTGATCGCTCTCGGCGTGCATGGCGAGTGGAAAATGCGACATGAATCGGGCGCGATTGCTGGCCTCGTTGGTGTGGGTCATCAGCCACCATTGCAGATCATCGGCCGTATCGAAGACCTGAAAGGCATCGACCTCCCCCGGTACGTACAGAAATTGACGGCCATCCGGTTCCACAAATCGCAGGATATCGGAGGCCTCGTACCCGGCAATGTCCAGCTTGGCGACACGGACCCCTTCGCCCAGTCGGCCCTCCGCTCGAAGGGTTGAAAGGGTGATGGGTTTTATCAGGTTGATGCCCACGGCGGCCATCAGCGAGCTGAACTGTTCACTGGTCAGGTGCGCACTGCGGTGGTCTTCGATGGCCTTGGCGATGAAGTTGGCCTTGGCCAATGTTCTGAAGTCTTCAGCGCTGTTTTGCCAGAACGCGGTCAGTTGAGTGTTGAAACGCGTCTTGAAGTCCAGCGTCCAGAACGCCTCCATGACGTCTTGGGGCAGCAGGCGTATTTCATTGTGTTCGTCGTACGCCTGAGCCTCCGGCCCGCCGGAGTAGAAACCGCTCATGGCTTGCAGGTCGTCGGCGGCGTCCTGATCGTTGGCGTTGAACCGGCGCATGACCAGTTGCGGCAGCGTCAAGGATTCCACGGGGGTGTCGAGGTGTTCCCAGCCGTTGAACGTGAGCGGGCTGCTCGCGGTGCGGCTGAAACGGTGCCAATAGACGGTGTCCGGCTCCAGATTGCCAAGGCCGCGTTTGCGCAGGATATCTGCGGCGGCCTCACGGGCCATCTGGCGCATGTCTGGACAGCCTTCGACCACGTTTTGGCCGATGGTATGGAGCGCTTGTCTCTCTGCATTGACGGCAGTGGAGGCGCGGGTAACAGGAGGCATGATCGTCGTCCTTGATGAATGAGCCTAGAGCTTCCCGATTCGCCTCGCTCAATTGGTACTAAATATGTACCGCAGTCACTGTTCGCTTATCTTCGTGTAAATGCATGTGTATCGTATTCGCCCCTCACACACGCTCGCGTTTGCGGCGGCGGTCTGATTTTTGTTTTTTTGAGGTTATGCGCTGATGTCCTTCACTCGTCGACAAATACTCGGAGGTCTGGCTGGTCTTGCCGTGGTCGGTCTGGGGGCTGGCGGGGCTTCGCGGTATTGGCTCGGCCGACGCGGGCCGGGAGAGGGGCACGATTACGAGCTGATCGCCGCCCCGCTGGACGTTGAATTGGTCACCGGTCATCAGACACCGGCATGGGCGTTCGGAGGTTCGGCGCCGGGTACTGAATTGCGGGTTCGTCAGGGCGAGTGGCTGCGGGTGCGCTTCATCAATCAGTTGCCGGTCGAGACGACCATTCATTGGCACGGGATTCGTCTGCCGCTGGAAATGGACGGCGTGCCGTACGTCTCGCAACTCCCGGTCAAACCGGGCGAATACTTCGATTACAAATTCCATGTCCCGGACGCGGGCAGCTATTGGTATCACCCCCACGTCAGCAGCAGCGAAGAATTGGGGCGCGGTCTGGTGGGACCGCTGATCGTCGAGGAGCGTGAGCCGACCGGTTTTCTGCATGAGCGCACGGTCAGTCTGAAAAGCTGGCACGTGGACGAGCAGGGGGCTTTCACGGAATTCAGCGTGACCCGCGAAGCCGCGCGGGAAGGTACGGCCGGGCGGCTGTCGACGATCAACGGGGTGCCTCAGGGTGTGATCGAACTGCCTGCCGGGCAGATCACCCGCGTGCGCATTCTTAATCTCGACAACACCGTGACCTACCGCCTGAACCTGCCGGACGCCGACGCGATGATCTACGCGCTGGACGGCAACCCTGTCAAACCGCGCCCGCTGGGCAAGGATTACTGGCTGGGGCCGGGCATGCGGATTTGCCTGGCGATCAAGGCGCCTGCTGCTGGTGAGGAACTGTCGTTGCGCAACGGGCCGGTTCGCCTGGGAACGTTCCGTTCTGTGGCAAATCACGAGGCGCCGAGCGACTGGCCGCCCGAGCTGCCTGCCAACCCGGTGGCGGAACCGGACCTGGACAACGCGGAAAAGCTGAATTTCAACTTCGAATGGGCGGGCGCGGTGTCGGTCAACGTCGAGAACGGTAAGCCGCCGAGCTTGTGGCAGATCAACGGCCAGGCTTGGGACATTACCGACAAGACCTGCGCCGATCGGCCCATCGCCAAGTTGGAAAAGGGCAAGAGCTACATCTTCGAGTTGAAGAACATGACCCAGTATCAGCACCCCATTCATTTGCATGGCATGAGCTTCAAGGTCATCGCCTCCAATCGCAAGGACGTCATCCCGTATTTCACCGACACCTATCTGTTAGGCCGAAACGAGCGCGCACGGGTCGCGCTGGTAGCGGATAATCCCGGCGTGTGGATGTTCCACTGCCATGTGATCGATCACATGGAAACCGGTCTTATGGCAGCTATCGAGGTTTCGTAATGCGGCAGCCGCAAATCATTGATCGCAGCCGCGATCAGCATCTCATGCGCGAAGCACTGGCTCTGGCCGCCGAAGGGGCGATGCTGGGCGAGGTGCCGGTGGGCGCGGTGGTGGTTCACGATGGCGTGATCATTGGTCGAGGCTTCAACTGCCCGATCAGCGGCAGCGACCCCAGTGCCCATGCCGAAATGGTCGCCATTCGCGCAGCCGCCCAGGCGCAAAGCAACTACCGCCTGCCCGGCAGCACGCTGTACGTCACCCTGGAGCCGTGCAGCATGTGTGCGGGTTTGATCGTGCACTCGCGCATCACCCGCGTGGTCTATGGCGCGACCGAGCCGAAAGCCGGGGTGGTGCAGAGCCAAGGGCAGTTTTTCACCCAGCCGTTTCTCAACCATCGGGTGTTGTTTGAGGGCGGCGTGCTGGCGGAGGAGTGCGGGACGATGCTGAGCGAGTTTTTCAGGATGAGAAGGGCGAGGTCTTAGCTCCAGGATTTGAGTACGCCGCTATTTTAATGGCGCTCATCCCATCCCGGATCCTGCCTAACGGCAGAAGCGTTTCGACTTCGTCGAGTTACTTGGAAAAGCCCCAAGTAACCAAGGGCTTTTACTCCTGGTTGGGGTCTGACTTCGTCAGACTTCCCTCACTCCGGCGATGCTCCGTGGGCCCGGCGTGAATGGGCCATCCATGGCCCACACGCCTCTCGCCGCATCCATGCGGCTCGACCCACTCCACATCGCCTGCGTTCGGCCTGCACCCAAGTCGCGACTGGCGGCGTCTGTGCCATTGCGCATCAAGATCAAAAGCAAATCAAAAGCACGACACCGACCCTGTATCAGTCCGGCTTGCCGGCGGCAGCGATCTCACGGGCCCCACCGCCGGCAAGCCGGACTGCTACGTAAAGGTGTGGTGTTCTTGAACGCAAATCGTGCAGACGCCACAAATTGCGACTTTTCCCGGCCGGAGCACAGGTTTCGTGGAGTGGGTCGAGCGGCATGGATGCCGCGAGAGCCGCATCGGGCCATGGATGGCCCGTTTGCGGCGGGCCCACGGAACGGAACCTGTGCGCAGGGAACCCGACGAAGTCGGGCCGGGAAGGGGCGTAGGCACTTGGTTACTTGGTGCTTTCAAGTAACTCGACGAAGTCGAAACAGATCTGGCGTTAGCCAGAACAAACGCATCCCCGCAAATTACGGATCAGCCCCCATCCCCGCATCGACACAAAAACAAAAGCTTAAAGCGGCGCCTTTTCTTCCGGCGGCTTGGTCTTGTCCACGCCTGGCACATGCAATGCTCCTTCGGCGACCTGACTGCCTTCCAGCTGAGGCTGGGTTACCCACGTCAGAATGTCATAATACCGACGAATGTTGGCCACGAAACTCACCGGCTCGCCCCCTCGGGCATAGCCATAACGCGTCTTGCTGTACCACTTTTTCTGCGACAGACGCGGCAGCATCTTCTTCACGTCCAGCCACTTATTCGGGTTCAGCCCCTCGTTTTCTGCCAGCTTGCGGGCATCGTCGAGGTGTCCGGTGCCGATGTTGTAGGACGCCAGCGCCAGCCACGTACGATCCGGCTCCTGAATCGTGTCATCCAGTTGTTCTTTCACGTAGGCGAAATACTTCGCGCCGCCCTGAATGCTCTGCTTGGCGTCCAGTCGGTTGGAGACCCCCATCGCCTGCGCCGTGCTTTGCGTCAGCATCATCAGGCCGCGTACCCCGGTCTTGGACGTGACGGCCGGTTGCCACAGCGATTCCTGATAGCCAATGGCCGCCAGCAGACGCCAATCCACCTGTTCTGCTTTCGCGGCGGCCTGGAAGTGCTTTTCGTATTTGGGCAAGCGTTCCTGCAAATGCTGGGCGAAGGTGTAGGCGCCAACGTAGCCGAGAACGTCCACATGCCCGTAATAGCGGTCCTTGAGCCGCTGAAGCATGCCGTTCTTCTGCATTTTGTCGAGGAAGGTATTGATCTCGTTCAGCAGGCTGTTGTCATCACCCAACGCCACTGCCCAACGCTGGTCGCGGCCGTCGCCGAGGTCAAACGCCACGCGCACGTTCGGGAAATACACCTGATTCATCGCCAGTTCGTTGGAATCCACGAGGGTCAGGTCGATCTGACCCTCGTCCACCATGCGCAGCAGGTCGACGACCTCGACCTGATCGGACTCTTCGTAGTTGATGCCCGGATATTTGATTTTCAGTGCGGCGAGTTGCTCGGCGTGGCTGCTGCCCTTCAGCACGAGGATTTTCTTGCCCACCAGATCGCCGGGATCGGTCGGACGGTTCTGGCCGTTGCGGTAAATGACTTGGGGGGTGACTTCGAGGTACGAATGGGAGAAGCGCACCTGTTTGGCGCGATTTTCGGTGCTGACCAGACCGGCTGCCGCCAACACAGGCCCACCGGGTTTATTCATTTGGTCGAACAGGTCGTCGAGATTGTCAGCCGTTTCGATCTTCAGTTCGACGCCCAGATCGTCGGCGAAACGCTTGACCAGTTCGTACTCGAAACCGGTTTCACCGTTACGATCCTGGAAATAAGTCGCGGGGCTGTTGCGGGTGACGACGCGCAGGACGCCATCCTCCTTGACTCGTTCCAGTGTGTTGGGTTTCTCAACACACGCGCCGAGCAGCAGGAAGATTCCGGTTGCGATGAGCCACTTGGCACAGCGTGGGCGGAAATCTGATGGGGAAAACATCGGTGCAGTATACGCAAAGCGCGCTGACCGCCATATCTCGACAGCGAGAGCGGCGTCTGATAGAGCAAAGGTTTTTTCCGCTATTGGTGTAAGAAACCGTCTCGCACCGACATTCGGGCAGCTGTAACCCTTCGTTTCGGGTGCCGAAAGGTCGTGTTTAGGCTAGAATGCACGGCCTCAAAGCACACCCCCTTCCCCGAGGCTGTCCCGACGATGTTGATCCTGCGTGGTGCTCCCGCCCTTTCCGCCTTCCGCCACAAGAAATTACTTGAGCAGCTGAACGACAAAGTTCCGGCTGTCAGTGGCCTGTACGCTGAATTCGCCCACTTCGCTGAGGTTACCGGCGTTCTGACCGAGGAAGAGCAACACGTCCTCGCGCGACTGTTGAAATACGGCCCGAGCGTGCCGGTTCAAGAGCCTCGCGGTCGCCTGTTTCTGGTGTTGCCGCGTTTCGGCACCATTTCGCCGTGGTCGAGCAAGGCCACCGACATCGCCCGCAATTGCAGCCTGACCAAGATTCAGCGCATCGAGCGCGGTACTGCCTTTTATGTAGAAGGCCAGTTCAGCGACGCCGATGCACAGCTCATCGCCGACGCGCTTCACGACCGCATGACCCAGTTGGTGTTGGGGGGGCTGGAAGAGGCCGCCGGGCTGTTCAGCCACGCCGAGCCGAAGCCGCTGACCGCCGTTGATGTGCTGGGTGGCGGTCGCGCCGCGCTGGAAAAGGCCAACGTCGAGCTGGGCCTGGCCCTGGCGGAAGACGAAATCGATTACCTGGTCAACGCGTTCGTCGGCCTCAAGCGCAACCCGCACGACATCGAACTGATGATGTTCGCCCAGGCGAACTCCGAGCACTGCCGCCACAAGATCTTCAACGCCAGTTGGGACATCGACGGGCAGAGCCAGGAAAAAAGCCTGTTCGGCATGATCAAGAACACCTACCAGATGCACAACGAAGGCGTGCTGTCCGCTTATAAGGACAACGCCTCGGTGATCGTCGGCTCGGTGGCCGGCCGCTTCTTCCCGAACCCTGAAACCCGCCAGTACGGCGCGGTGCAGGAGCCGGTGCACATTCTGATGAAGGTCGAGACCCACAACCACCCGACCGCGATTGCCCCGTTCCCGGGCGCGTCCACCGGCTCCGGCGGCGAGATTCGTGACGAAGGCGCCACCGGCCGTGGCGCGAAGCCTAAGGCGGGCCTGACCGGTTTCACCGTGTCCAACCTGAACATTCCGGGTTTCGAGCAGCCGTGGGAAAAGCCGTACGGCAAGCCTGAGCGCATCGTCACTCCACTGGACATCATGATCGAAGGCCCGCTGGGCGGCGCTGCGTTCAACAACGAATTCGGTCGTCCGGCGCTGACCGGCTACTTCCGTACCTTCGAGCAATCCATCAATACCCCGCACGGCGAAGAAGTCCGTGGCTACCACAAGCCGATCATGCTGGCGGGTGGCATGGGCAACATCCGTAAAGACCACGTGCAGAAGGGCGAAATCACTGTTGGCGCCAAGCTGATCGTGCTGGGCGGGCCGGCCATGCTGATCGGTCTCGGCGGCGGTGCTGCGTCCTCCATGGCCACCGGCACCAGCTCGGCGGACCTGGACTTTGCCTCGGTTCAGCGTGAAAACCCTGAAATGGAGCGTCGTTGCCAGGAAGTCATCGACCGTTGCTGGCAACTGGGCGACCAGAACCCGATCGCCTTCATCCACGACGTCGGCGCGGGCGGTCTGTCCAACGCCTTCCCTGAGCTGGTCAACGACGGCGGCCGTGGCGGTCGTTTCGAACTGCGCAACGTGCCGAACGACGAGCCGGGCATGGCCCCGCTGGAAATCTGGAGCAACGAGTCCCAGGAGCGTTATGTCCTGGCCGTCAGCGCACCGGATTTCGAACGTTTCAAAGCGATCTGTGAACGTGAGCGTTGCCCGTTTGCGGTCGTCGGTGAAGCCACCGAAGAGCCACAACTGACCGTCACCGACAGCCACTTCGGCAACAGCCCGGTGGACATGCCGCTGGAAGTGTTGCTGGGCAAGGCCCCACGCATGCACCGTTCGGCCAGCCGCGAAGAAGAGCTGGGCGACGATTTCGACCCGAGCACCCTTGATCTCGAAGAAAGCGTGCAGCGCGTGCTGCATCACCCGGCCGTGGCGAGCAAGAACTTCCTGATCACCATCGGCGACCGCAGCATCACCGGCATGGTCAACCGCGATCAGATGGTCGGCCCGTGGCAGGTGCCTGTGGCTGATGTGGCCGTGACTGCCACCAGCTTCGACGTCTACACCGGCGAATCGATGGCCATGGGCGAGCGCACGCCGCTGGCACTGCTGGACGCCCCGGCGTCCGGTCGCATGGCGATTGGCGAAACCCTGACCAACATCGCGGCTTCCAGCATCGCGAAAATTTCCGACATCAAACTGTCGGCCAACTGGATGTCCGCAGCCGGTCACCCCGGTGAAGACGCCCGTTTGTACGACACCGTAAAAGCGGTCGGCATGGAGCTGTGCCCTGAGCTGGGCATCACCATTCCGGTGGGCAAGGACTCGATGTCCATGAAGACCCGCTGGAGCGACGAAGGCACGGAAAAAACCGTCACTTCGCCGCTGTCGCTGATCGTCACCGGTTTCGCGCCGGTCACCGATATTCGCAAGACCCTGACCCCGCAACTGCGCATGGACAAAGGCGAAACGGACCTGATCCTGATCGACCTGGGCCGTGGCCAGAACCGCATGGGTGCGTCGATTCTCGCGCAGACCCACGGCAAGCTGGGCAGCGCCGCACCGGACGTCGATGACGCTGAAGACCTGAAGGCGTTCTTCGCCGTGATTCAGGGTCTCAACGCCGACGGCCACCTGCTGGCCTACCACGACCGCTCGGACGGTGGCCTGATGACCACCGCACTGGAAATGGCGTTCGCGGGTCACTGTGGTCTGAACCTGGAACTCGACACCCTCACCAGCAAGCGTGAAAAAATCGCGGCCATCCTCTTCAACGAAGAGCTGGGTGCGGTCATTCAGGTGCGTCAGGACGCGACCCCGGTCGTGCTGGCACAGTTCAGCGCTGCAGGCCTGGGCGAAGACTGCGTCGCGGTGATCGGCAAGCCGGTCAACAACAGCGAAGTGGCCATCAGCCTCAACGGCGAAGAGCTGTTCAAGGGCGACCGCCGTCTGCTGCAACGTCAGTGGAGCGAAACCAGCTACCAGATCCAGCGTCTGCGCGACAACGCCGACTGCGCCGATCAGGAATTCGACGCGCTGCTGGAAGAAGACAACCCGGGCCTGAGCGTCAAGCTGGGCTACGACGTCAACGACGATATCGCTGCGCCTTACATCAAGAAAGGCGTGCGCCCACAAGTGGCGGTCCTGCGTGAGCAGGGCGTGAACGGTCAGGTCGAAATGGCCGCCGCGTTCGACCGCGCCGGTTTCGCCTCGGTCGACGTGCACATGAGCGACATTCTCGCGGGCCGCGTTGACCTGAACGAGTTCAAAGGTCTGGTGGCGTGCGGCGGCTTCTCTTACGGCGACGTCCTCGGCGCCGGTGAAGGCTGGGCCAAGTCCGCGCTGTTCAACAGCCGTGCACGTGACGCGTTCCAAGGCTTCTTCGAACGTAACGACAGCTTCGCGCTGGGCGTCTGCAACGGTTGCCAGATGATGTCCAACCTGAGCGAACTGATTCCGGGCAGCGAGTTCTGGCCGCACTTCGTGCGCAACCGCTCCGAGCAGTTCGAAGGGCGTGTGGCGATGGTCGAAGTTCAGAAATCAGCGTCGATCTTCCTGCAAGGCATGGCCGGTTCGCGCATGCCGATCGCCATTGCCCACGGCGAAGGCCATGCGGAATTCAAATCGGCTGACGCGTTGCTCGAAACCGACGTCTCCGGCACCGTGGCGATGCGCTTCGTCGACAATCACGGCAAAGTCACCGAAACCTACCCGGCCAACCCGAACGGCTCGCCGCGCGGGATCACCGGCCTGACCACCCGCGACGGTCGCGTCACCATCATGATGCCGCACCCGGAGCGCGTGTTCCGCGCAGTGACCAACTCGTGGCGTCCGGATGAGTGGACCGAAGACGGTGCGTGGATGCGCATGTTCAGGAACGCTCGCGTCTGGGTTAACTGATAAGGGATGTACAAGCTCGCCTTCTTCGTGCCGCTGAGCCATGTGGAGCAAGTCAAAAACGCATTGTTCGCCGCCGGTGCGGGACGAATCGGCGCGTATGACAGCTGCTCATGGCAGGTCCTCGGTCTTGGCCAGTTTCGCCCGTTGGACGGCAGTCAGCCGTTCATTGGGCAAACCGGCGAGATCGAGCGGGTGGAAGAGTGGAAGGTCGAGCTTGTCGTCGCTGATGAGTTGATTCAGCAGGCCGTGGCTGCCCTCAAAAGCAGCCACCCCTACGAAACCCCAGCGTATGAGGTGTGGAAGCTGGCGGATTTCTAAGTTTGTCTTATCACCACAGAGGTCATGTGTCGGTCATGTGATTAATCTCAACCAAGCCTAACCATCCCCCGCACCGCCTCGCTCAACCCCTGCGCACCATCCCCCACCAACACATGCCACACGCCGTTCCCCAGGCTTCGCACCCCTTGCGAGCCCAACGCTTCCAGTTGACCCGCCGCCAACGACTGGCCTTCCTTTAATTGCACCCGCAGCCGAGTGAGCGCCACACATTCCACGTCCGCAATGCCTTTGCCGCCCAGCGCCTTGAACCACTGCGCTGCCTGAGCGACGTCGACTGTTTGACGAGCAACGGCGACAACCGACTGCCCAGCCATCGGTGTCTTGGCTGCATTCGGCAGAGCGTTGCGCAGTTCGTCCGCCAAGCCATCCGCCATCGGCCCGACCACCACTTGCAGACTGCCCGCATTCCCCGGCCGCACCACCGCCATCGCGCCCAGCGCTTTCAACTCGCTGTCCTGCGCTTTGCTGCGATCCACCAGTTGCAGGCGCAGGCGCGTGGTACAGGCATCGATCCCAAGCAGATTGTCCGCACCGCCCAATGCGTTGATGTACGCACCGGCCCGGTCGCTTTGCGCCACTTGGGCGGTATTGGCGACGACCTGTTCACGCCCCGGGGTTTTGAGGTTGAAGCGCTTGATGCACTGATCGAACACCACGTAATAGATCAGCGCGTACGCCAACCCCAGCGGGAACACCAACCAGCCGTTGGTGGACTTGCCCCAGCCGAGGGCCATGTCGATGGCGCCACCGGAGAAAGTGAAGCCCAAGTGAATGTTGAGCATGTTCGCCAGCGCCATCGACAAACCGGTCAGCAACGCGTGCAGCACGTACAGCATCGGCGCGAGGAACATGAAAGCGAATTCGATAGGCTCGGTCACGCCGGTGAGCGCCGAGGTCAGGGCCATCGACAGCAGAATCCCGCCGATCAGCTTGCGGTTTTCCGGCAGCGCATTGCGGTACATCGCCAGGCACGCTGCGGGGAGACCAAAAATCATCATCGGGAACATGCCGGTCATGAACTGGCCCGCATGGGGATCGCCTGCGAAATAGCGCGCCAGATCGCCGGTCACGGCGCGCCCGGTTTCCGGGTCGGTGAAGCTGCCGAACACGAACCACACCAGGTTGTTGAGGATGTGATGCAAGCCGGTGACGATCAGGATGCGGTTCATCACGCCGAAGAAAAACGCGCCGATGCTGCCGCTTTCCAGCATCAGTTGGCCGAGGGTGTTGATGCCCTGTTGCACCGGTGGCCAGATCAGACCGAACACCAACCCCAGCACCACTGCCGACAACCCCGTGACGATCGGCACGAACCGGCGTCCGCCAAAAAACGCCAGATACTCGGGCAGGTGAATCTCTTTGAAGCGGTTGTACATCGCGCCGCCGAGCAGGCCCGCGATGATCCCGGCGAGCATGCCCATGTCGATGTGCGGGTCGAGCACCTTGAGCGTCGAGGTCATGACCAGATAGCCAATCGCACCGGCCAGACCCGCCGTGCCGTTGTTGTCACGGGCGAAGCCCACGGCAATGCCGATGGCGAAGATCAGCGCCAGATTACTGAAAATCGCGCTGCCCGCCGAGTGAATGATCGCGATGTCCAGCAGGTCGGTGTCGCCCAGGCGCAGCAACAGCCCGGCAATCGGCAGAATCGCGATGGGCAACATCAACGCCCGCCCCAGCCGCTGCAATCCTTCAATGAAGTGTTGGTACATGACGTCTCTCCTTGAGGTGATCGTTCTTGTTATTCAGGCGATGGCTTGTGGCTTCAGGACCTGCGTCTGAAACGTGCGGCAGGCGTCCCGCACGTCCTCGGCGCTGGTCAGGTTCATCAAGTGCTGAGCCAGCGCTTCGCATTGGCGGACGTCCAGCTCACGAACCTGTGCCTTGATTTCCGGGACTTGCGGAGGGCTCACCGACAACTCACGCACACCCAGCCCGATCAACGCCGCTGTCGCCAGAGGGTCGGACGCCAGCGCGCCACACACGCCCACCCAGCGGCCTTTGTCCTGGGCGGCGGCGCAGGTCATGGCGATCAAGCGAAGGAGGGCGGGGTGCAGCGCATCGACGCGAGCGGCCAGCCCCGCGTGATCACGGTCCATGGCCAACGTGTACTGGGACAGATCGTTGGTGCCGATGGACAGAAAGTCCGCGTGCTCGGCCAGTTGCCCGGCGAGCAACGCAGCGGACGGCACCTCGATCATCACCCCCAGTTCAGGGCGCTCGCTGATGCCGGCTTCCGAAGCCAGTACGTCGATGCGCGCGCGAACCGCCAGCAGCTCGCCGACTTCGCTGATCATCGGCAGCAGAATGCGGCAGCGCGCCAACGGTTTGATCCGCAGCAAGGCGCGCAACTGTTGATCGAGCAGTTCAGGGCGGGCCTGACCCAGACGAATGCCGCGCAGGCCAAGCACCGGATTGGCCTCGGCGGGGAGGGGCAAATATTCCAGTTGCTTGTCGCCGCCGACGTCGATGGTGCGGATGATCACCGGTTTCTCGGGCATGGCGTCGAGCACCGACTGATAGGCCGACAGCTGCTCGTCCTCAGTGGGGGCGATTTTGCGATCCACGAAGAGAAACTCGGTGCGCAACAGGCCCACGCCATCGGCGCCATTGAGCTGCGCGTTTTCAGCGTCGGTACGGGACGCAACGTTGGCGGCAACCTCAATGCCGACGCCGTCCTGCGTTTGCGCAGGGAGGTGCGCCTGTTGCTGCTGACGTTGGCGTTGTTCGAAGCGCTGTGTGCGAAGGGTCTGAATGTCCTGTAGGCGAGCGGCATCGGGTCTGATTTCCAGACGCCCATTGTCGGCATCCAGCGCCACGTCTTCATTGAGCGCGACGTCGAGCAGCGCCGACCCCAGTGCGACCAGACACGGTACGCCTTTGCTGCGGGCGAGGATGGCGACGTGGGACGTGGCGCCGCCTTCGGCCATGCAAATCCCGCCGACGCCGCGTTGCACCAGCATCAACAAATCGGAAGGCGTCAGTTCGCGGGCGATGACGATGGCGCCTGAGGGCACTGCCACATCGCGGGCATCACCAAGCAGGGTCAGCAGCACGCGCTGGCGCAGGTCGCGCAGGTCGTTGGCGCGCTCGGCGAGCAGGGGATTGCCGAGGTTTTCCAGTACCGCGCATTGGGCCAGCACAGCCTGGCTCCAGGCGTGGGCTGCGCTTTGGCCTTGATCGATGGCGTCGTAGGCCGCGTCGAGCAGGGCCGGGTCTTCGAGCATCGCCAGGTGCGTGGCGAAAATCGCGCTCTGTTCGTGGTGTTGATGATCGAGAGAGGTGCTGACGTCGGCGCGAACCTGCGCCAGTCCTTCGCTGAGGATCTGGCGTTGCTCTTCAGGGCGATGGCTGCCGCGGTCTTCTTCCAGCTCAATCGTGTCGAGCCGGAACAACGGGCCGCTGGCAAGACCGGGGGACGCCGTCACCCCCCGCAGTATGCCGTTTTCGAGGTCGGCGGTTTCATTGCCGACGGGTACGACTTGGATCACGGGCGCCTGAGGTTTTTCGTCCGGGGAGGGCGTGGACAGTGCCTTGAGCAGCGCCTGAAGCGCGACTTCGCTGTCATGCCCCAGACACACCACTTCCACCTCATCCTGCTCGGCAATCCCCAGCCCCATCAGGCCGGTAACGCTGTCGGTCGACGCGCTGGCCCCGGCGAAATGCAGCTCGGCGTGACTGGCGAACTGGCGGGCCGTCTGCCGTACCAGAGCAGCAGGGCGAGCGTGCAGCCCGCCGTGGTGGGCGACGCGGATGATGCCTCGGGCCTGTTTGGCCCGAATGTCAGAATTTTGGGATGTTTGCGTTTCGTGGGCCACGCCTTCGACGATCAACAAGGGTTCGCCCACGTTCACCGGGCCAGCGGGCCGGGCTGGCGACAGGCTGTACCGATCACCGTTGAGCAGAATCAGCGGACTGACCAGGCTGCGGCTTTCGCGGGCCACCTTGTCCAGCTCAAAGCGCAGCAGCGGCTGGCCCTCCTTCACCCGCTCGCCGTCTTTGACCAGTGCTTCGAACCCCTCGCCATTCAGCCCGACGGTGTCGATGCCCACGTGCAGCAGCCATTCGCTGCCGTTGTCGGCCCGCAGATTCACGGCATGACGGGTGCGCGCGACGTTGATGACCACGCCTGCAAAGGGCGCATGCAGCACGGCATCCAGTGGATCGATGGCAATGCCGACGCCCATGGCGCCCTCGGCGAATACCGGGTCGGGCACTTGGCTCAGTTCCAGTACCGCTCCGCTGAACGGGGCGCTGAACGTCATTTGTTTATTGTTATGCATGACATCGTCCTTGCTGGCGTCGGTCGAGGCGGCGCGGAATCAATGGGTTTTGGTGACTTTGCTCAGGTGGCGTGGCTGATCGGGATCGAGGCCTCTGGCTTCGGCCAGGCCCGCCGCCATCACGTAAAAACTCTGAATGGCGAGAATCGGGTCGAGGGCCGGGTGGTCGGCGCAGGTCAGGGTGAGGTCGCGTTCCGCCACATCGTCAGGGGCGGCCAGCAACACCTTGGCACCGCGCTCGCGCATGTCGGCGGCGAGGGCAAGCAGGCTGGCCTGTTCGGCGCCTCGGGTGGCAAAGATCAGCAGCGGATAGTGATCGCCCACCAGCGCCATCGGCCCGTGGCGCACTTCGGCGCTGCTGAAGGCTTCGGCTTGAATCCCCGAGGTCTCCTTAAACTTGAGCGCTGCCTCTTGAGCGATGGCGAAACCGGTGCCGCGACCGATGACCATGAGACGCTCGCAATCGCGCAGCGCATCAATGGCAGCGGACCAGTCCTGACGCGCCGCCTCGTGCAAGCGTTCCGGCAGCGTTTCACCTGCTTTCAACAGCTGGGCGTCTTGCCGCCAATGGGCGACGAGGCGTGCACTGGCGCTCAGGGTAGCGATGAAGCTTTTGGTCGCCGCGACGCTAAGCTCAGGCCCCGCGCTCAGGCGCAGCACGTATTCACAGGCTTGTTCGAGGGGTGAGCCTTCGACGTTGACCATCGCAATGCTCAAGGCGCCGCGCTCACGCAACGCGCGCAGGCTGTTCACCAGATCCGGGCTTTGACCCGATTGCGAGAAGCCGATGACCGGCTGGTGTTCAATGCGCATGGGCGAGTCGTGCAAGGTCACCACCGACATCGGCAGCGACGCGACAGGCACGCCCACGTGCTGCATGGTCAGGTAGGCGAAGTAACTGGCGGCGTGATCGGAACTGCCCCGGGCCACCGAGAGCACGACGTGGGGCGCGGTCTGACGCAGACGCTGCGCGAGGTCGATCAGACGGGGTTCGAGCACCGTCAACTGACGCTGCACCGCGTCCGCAGCGGCGAGGGCTTCATCAAGCATTTTCGAGTTCAAGGGTCTCTCCTTCGACCATCACGGCGGTGAGTTTCAGATGGCGGTCCAGGTACACGGCGTCCGCCCAAGTGCCGGGTTGCAGGCGGCCGCGTTCTTCGATGCCCAGGTAGTCCGCAGGAAATTGCGACAGGCGTTGTGAGGCTTCGGCCAATGGCAGGCCGATCTTCACCAGATTGCGCAGCGCCTGATCCATGGTCAGCGTACTGCCCGCGAGGGTGCCGTCGGGCAGGCGCACGCCGCCCAGGCATTTGGTCACGGTGTGGCTGCCGAGCTTGTATTCGCCGTCCGGCATGCCAGTGGCAGCGGTGGAATCGGTGACGCAATACAGGCAGGGGATCGAGCGCAACGCGACGCGGATGGCGCCGGGGTGCACGTGCAGCAAATCGGGGATCAGCTCGGCGTAACGCGCATGGGCCAGCGCCGCACCGACGATGCCGGGTTCGCGGTGATGCAGCGGGCTCATGGCGTTATAGAGGTGGGTAAAACTGGTCGCGCCGGCTTCGAGGGCCTTGACCCCTTCTTCGTAGCTGCCCAGCGTGTGGCCGATTTGCAGGCGCACCCCTTGGGACGCCAGGGCTTTGATCAGCTCGACATGCCCGGCGATCTCCGGTGCGATGGTGATGACCTTGATCGGCGCCAGACTCAGATAATGTTCGATTTCGCTCAGCAGCGCGGCGTGGGCGTGGTTGGGTTGCGCGCCGAGTTTTCCGGGATTGATGTAGGGGCCTTCCAGATGCACGCCTAACACCCGGGCCGTTTCTGACGCCCGACGCTGACAATACCCGCCCAGCTGTTCCAGGATCTGACCGATCTCGGCGGCGGGGGCGGTCATGGTCGTGGCCAGCATCGACGTGGTGCCGAAACGCAGGTGCGTGTGTGCAATGGTGGCGAACCCTTCGGCGCCTTCCATGATGTCGTTGCCCCCGCCACCGTGGACGTGCAGGTCAATGAAACCCGGCAGAACGTAAGGCAGGTCGTTGTCCTGCGGGTCGCAGGGCGCGCCATCAATGCGCGTCACCCGGCCGTCGCGGTGCTGCAACTGACCGCGAATCCAGCCGTCGGGGGTGAGGATGTTGAACTCGGACATACAGGCTCCGTTCGGGGTTATCTGCGCGGCTGGTTAACGGCGCAACTCGGCGACGAAATCGTAGTAATCGTCGCGGCAATAGGTGTCGGTCAGTTCGATGGGCGTGTTGTCGGCGAGGTAGCCGATCCGGGTCATCAGCAGCATGGCGGTGCCGGTTTCGAGGCCGACCAGCGCGGCCATTTCTGCCGAGGCGTTGATCGCGCGGATGTGCTGCAGGGCTCGCACCACCGGGCGTCCGATGGAGTCCAGATGCGCGTACAGCGAATCGCCGATGGCCTCGGGTTCTGGCAACAGGGCCGCGGGCAGCGCGCTCAGTTCGACCGCCATGACGATGCCATCGGCCTTGCGCAGACGTTTGAGCCGGGCGACTTTTTCGGTGGGCGACAGGCTCAGGCGGATCAGCTCTTCGTGAGTGGGCAACGTGATATCGCGCTCCAGCCATTGGGAACTGGGCGTGAAACCCTTGAGCCGCAGCATCTCGCTGAAGCTGGAGAGACGGGACAGCGGCTGTTCGAGACGCGGCGTGATGAACGTGCCCGAACCCTGGCTGCGGCGGATCAGGCCTTGTTCCAGCAGAATTTCCAGTGCCTTGCGCGCAGTGACCCGGGAAATGTTCAGGCTCTCGCTGAGGCTGCGTTCCGAAGGCAACGCCTGCTCGGCCTTCCATTGACCGGCATGAATCGCCGCCTCCAGATTGCGCGCCAGTTGCAAATAAAGCGGCGTCGGCTGGCTGTCGTCGGGACGCAGGGACAGGATCGAATTCATGGAAGGCGGGCCGAGGTGGATTGGAATTATGTTCGGAGAATGCGTCCGAAAGTAATACCACTTAAATACCACGTCAACGGGATTGGTATTGAGCGGGAGGTTTTTTGGTCACGGGGTGGTGACGTTTGGAGGGTGATTGGGTTGAGTCAGGCAAATCAAGGTCGCCGGGTTTGCTGCCGCTTCGCGACAGATCGCTGCCGTCGTGCCTCCGGCGTCTCCCACGGCCTTCGGCCAGAGGCGGTGCGGTGTGTGCTTGAGAACACGCAAGCTGCTTTTGATTCTGGCCGAAGGCCGTAGGAGCAAGCTTGCTCGCGATCTGGCGCGAAGCGGCAGCAAAACCTCTGCAACGCGTTATGTCTGATGCAACCGAGGCGTCTGGTTTGGCTGCCGCTGCGGTCGAACGCGACCCCGGCGACGCCTACGCCCTCCGGGCAGAAGCCGTACGCGGCGAGAATGGCAGGGGGCGACAACTGGTATCCAAGTGGCGTTACGGCCGAATCTCGATCATCGTGCCGTCTTTCACCAGATCCCAGACTTCACGAATGTCGCTGTTCTTCATGGCGATGCAGCCGTTGGTCCAGTCCAGCGTGTGGAAATACCACTCGGGGTAGTCTTCGTTGATCGGCGTGCCGTGGATCATGATCATGCTGCCCGGGTTCACACCTTCGCGGCGGGCGCGGGCGGCGTCGGCGATGTTGGGGTAGGAAATGTGCATCGACAGGTTGAACGCGTCGCTGGTCTTGCGCCAGTCCAGCCAATAAAAGCCTTCCGGGGTGCGTTGGTCACCCTCTTGCAGCTTGGGCCCTTTCGGCGCCTTGCCCAGCGAGATGCGATAGGTTTTCAGTGCCTCGCCCTTGCTCATCAATTGCAACTGATGTGCTGATTTGAGCACCAGCACCTTGTCGATGGCGCGGGCGCTGATGTCCTGGGTGTCCACCACCTTACCGTCGACGAATTTCTGCTCGCTGCCCTTGGGCACGATGGTCTGAGTGAAGGCGGCCTGGGACAGCGGAACGACCAGCAGGCATAGAACGGCGAGCAACCAACGCATTTTCAACGGTATCCCTGAACCCTGCGCTCAGCGGCGCGGGTCATCTGGTCAAGTGGTTTTGAGAGGGGGCACGACAGTAAGGCAATCGGTATGCACCGGGAATTCTTGACGCCGCCGGTCTGCAAAAAAATACTCCAGCGTACGTCGCACGGTGTTGAACGCCAGTTCCGACCACGGAATGTCCGCCTCGTCGAACAGCTTCACCTCAAGGCTCTCCACCCCGGCGGCAAATTCTGCGCTGGCCATGTTGGCGCGGTAGAAAATGTGCACTTGGCTGATGTGCGGCACGTCGATCATGGCATAGAGGTGCAAGTCGTCCAGCACGGCGCAGGCTTCTTCGACGGTCTCCCGGCGCGCGGCCTGATCGACGCTTTCACCGTTCTCCATGAAACCGGCCGGCAGAGTCCAGTAACCCAGGCGCGGCTCGATGGCGCGACGACACAACAGCACCTTGCCTTCCCAGAGGGGCAATACGCCCGCCACGATGTTCGGATTCTGGTAATGAATGGTGTGACAGTGGTCGCACACATACCGCAGACGCGTGTCGCCTTCGGGGATACGCTGGGTGACCTGTTCGCCGCAGTGGCTGCAGAATTTCATGATCGAATCGGGTTCCTGAAGTCAGCGGCTATCTTGGCGTGTGGCGCGGGTGGTCGGCAAGCGATGTGTGATTTCCGACACGCTGGCTGTCGCCCATGGGGTTGGGCGTGTCGGCGCTTTGGTGCATGATGCGGATCAGGCAATCGACCGAGAATTCCCATGCTGGACGAGCTACTTCGCCGTATGAGCAGCCACACGCCGCAGCCTCTGGAGATGGACTCAGGGTTCTCCGAGGCCGCGGTGCTCATGCCTATTACCCGCAGCGACGAGCCGGAACTGGTGCTGACCCTGCGCGCCAGCGGGCTGTCGACCCACGGCGGCGAAGTGGCGTTCCCAGGCGGACGAAGAGACCCCGAGGACCCTGACCTGGTGTTCACGGCTTTACGCGAGGCTGAAGAGGAAATCGGCTTGCCGCCGGGCCTCGTCGAAATCGTCGGCCCATTGAGTCCGCTGATTTCCAAGCACGGCCTGAAAGTCACGCCTTACGTCGGCATCATCCCCGATTACGTGGAATACAAACCCAATGATGGGGAGATCGCTGCTGTTTTCAGTGTGCCGCTGGAGTTCTTCCGCGAAGATGCCCGCGAGCACACGCACCGCATCGACTATCAGGGGCGCAGTTGGTACGTGCCGAGCTACCGATTTGGCGAGTACAAGATCTGGGGCTTGAGCGCGATCATGATCGTGGAGCTGATGAACGTGCTGTTCGACAGCAAGATCAACCTGCATCATCCACCCCTGCGTTCGTCCGTGTTGACGCTGAAGTCCTGAATCGTCCGTTTTGCCCAACCGTGAGCCCCGCGCTCGACCCACGGCCGTAGAGCCGAGTCATGAGGAAGACACCATGAAATACCGCCTGGGCGATGCCCGCGTCGAAGCTCACCCGCAAAGCTGGATTGCCCCCACCGCCACCTTGATCGGCAAGGTTCGTTTGCAGGCCCACGCCAGCGTCTGGTTCGGTGCCGTGCTGCGGGGTGACAACGAGCTGATCGACATCGGCGAAAACAGCAACGTGCAAGATGGCACCGTGATGCACACCGACATGGGCTCGCCGCTGACCATCGGCAAGAACGTGACCATCGGCCACAACGTCATGCTTCACGGCTGCACGGTGGACGACAACACGCTGATCGGCATCAATTCGGTGATCCTCAATGGGGCGAAGATCGGCAAATACTGCCTCATCGGCGCCAATTCGCTGATCGGCGAAGGCAAGGTGATTCCGGACGGGTCGCTGGTCATGGGGTCGCCGGGCAAGATCGTGCGGGAACTGACCGAGGCGCAGAAGAAAATGCTCGAAGCCAGCGCCGCCCACTACGTTCACAACGCGCAGCGTTACGCCCGCGATCTGGCGCCGCAGGAAGACTGATGGCCGCCGATCAATCTGTTCATGAAAAGCCCGTGCGCTCGCCATGCGTGAGCATCTGTGCGCTGGATGATGCCGACATGTGCGTTGGCTGCCAGCGCACGGTCACGGAAATCACCGGCTGGAGCCGAATGAGCAACGACGAACGCCGCGCGGTATTGGCGTTGTGCGATGAGCGTGCGCGGGCCAGTGGGGCGATGTTTTCGGTGGGCCAGGCTTAGCAATCTCTTCTGTAGGAGTGAGCTTGCTCGCGATAGCGTCTTCTCGGGCGATAGATATGAACCTGATGGAATGCCATCGCGAGCAAGCTCACTCCTACAGGACTTCTGCGAAGCACCGACTCATCCGTCACCCATCACACCCCATCCCCCGGCCTTCATGGTAAATTGCGCGCCTTTATGACCTGCGGTTACTCGCCTGTGGCGGGTTGCCCTCGATATCTGCTCCACGAGGACCTGAGATGACTCAAATCGGAACTCCACTGTCGCCGACCGCGACCCGCGTTTTGCTCTGCGGTTGCGGCGAGCTTGGCAAGGAAGTGGTGATCGAACTGCAACGCCTGGGCGTTGAAGTGATTGCCGTCGACCGTTACGCCAACGCTCCGGCCATGCAGGTCGCGCACCGCAGCCATGTGATCAACATGCTCGACGGCGCTGCACTGCGGGCCGTGATCGAAGCGGAGAAACCGCATTACATCGTCCCGGAAATCGAAGCCATCGCCACCGCGACGCTGGTCGAACTAGAGGCCGAAGGCTTCACCGTCATCCCGACCGCGCGCGCCACGCAGCTGACCATGAACCGCGAAGGCATCCGCCGTCTGGCCGCCGAAGAGCTGGACCTGCCGACCTCGCCGTATTACTTCGCCGACACCTTCGAAGACTACAAGAAGGCCGTCGAAGACCTGGGTTTCCCGTGCGTCGTCAAACCGGTCATGAGCTCGTCGGGCAAAGGCCAGAGCCTGCTGAAAACCGAGGCTGACGTTCAGAAAGCCTGGGACTACGCCCAAGAAGGCGGCCGCGCGGGCAAAGGCCGCGTGATCATTGAAGGCTTCATCGATTTCGACTACGAAATCACCCTGCTGACCGTGCGCCACGTCGGCGGCACCACTTTCTGCGCGCCGGTAGGCCATCGTCAGGAGAAGGGCGACTATCAGGAATCCTGGCAGCCACAGGCCATGAGCCCGGCGGCGCTGGCGGAATCCGAGCGGGTGGCCAAGGCCGTGACCGAAGCGTTGGGCGGCCGTGGCCTGTTCGGCGTCGAGCTGTTCATCAAGGGCGATCAGGTGTGGTTCAGCGAAGTCTCGCCACGCCCGCACGACACCGGTCTGGTGACGTTGATTTCCCAGGATCTGTCGCAGTTCGCGTTGCACGCCCGCGCCATTCTCGGTCTGCCGATCCCGTTGATCCGTCAGTTCGGCCCGTCGGCTTCGGCGGTGATTCTGGTGGAAGGTCAATCGACCCAGACCGCGTTTGCCAATCTGGAGCAGGCCCTGAGCGAGCCCGACACCGCGCTGCGCCTGTTCGGCAAGCCGGAAGTCAACGGTCAGCGCCGCATGGGCGTGGCCTTGGCCCGCGACGAATCGATCGAAGCCGCTCGCCGCAAGGCCACTCGCGCGTCGATGGCGGTGAAAGTGCAGCTGTAACATCTTTCCGCACACAAAAACGGCGTCCCCTGAGGCGCCGTTTTTATTTGGAGGCTGGCACGATTTACTGTAGGAGCGCGCTTGCCCGCGATTGCGGTGTGCCTGCGACATTGATTTGTCTGACACAACGCGTTCGCGGGCAAGCGCGCTCCTACAGATCAAGCATTATTTGATCGTATCCAGATCCGCATGCCGCGTTTCTTTCAGGCACAGCACAGCAATCAGACTTAACAACGCCGCCGCCGAGACGTACCCGCCGACCCAGCTCAAACCGCCCATCTCCACCAGTTGCTGCGCGAAGAACGGCGCCACCGAGGCGCCGACGATCCCGCCAATGTTGTAGGCCGCCGACGCGCCGGTGTAGCGCACGCGGGTTGGGAAAAGCTCGGGCAGCATCGCGCCCATCGGGGCGAAGGTCACGCCCATCAGGAACAGCTCGATGGACAGGAACAACGTCACCGCCCACGTGGTGCCGTGGGTCAGCAAGGGTTGCATCAGAAAGCCCGACAGAATCGCCAGCACGCCGCCGATGATCAACACCGGTTTGCGCCCGAAACGGTCGCTGGCCCAGGCCGACAGCGGAGTGGCCAAGGCCATGAACAACACTGCAAAGCACAGCATGGCAAGGAAGGATTCGCGGCTGTAGCCCAGGGATTTCACCCCGTAGCTCAGGGAGAACACCGTCGAGATGTAGAACAGCGCGTAGCACACCACCATCGATGCTGCGCCCAGCAACATGGGCGCCCAATATTGCGAAAAAAGCTCGGCAATCGGCATTTTCAGACGCTCGTGATTAGCGATGGCCTTGGCGAAGACCGGCGTTTCTTCCAGCTTCAAACGCACATAGAGGCCAATCACCACCAGCACGGCGCTGAGCAGGAACGGGATGCGCCAGCCCCAGGAGCGGAACTGTTCGTCGCTCAGCGTGACGGCCAGGGTCAGGAACAGGCCGTTGGCCGCCAGAAACCCGATCGATGGACCGAGTTGCGGAAACATCCCGAACCACGCCCGCTTGCCTTTGGGGGCGTTTTCGGTGGCCAGCAACGCTGCGCCGCCCCATTCGCCGCCGAGCCCCAGACCTTGGCCGAAACGCAGCACGCATAGCAAAATCGGCGCCCATGAACCGATGGCTTCATAGCCCGGCAGCACGCCGATCAACGTGGTGCAGATGCCCATCAACAGCAACGAAGCCACCAGCGTGGATTTGCGGCCAATGCGGTCGCCGAAGTGACCGAACAGCAACGAGCCCAACGGGCGAGCGAGAAAGGCGATGCCGAACGTCAGAAACGCCGACAGCATCTGTGCGGTACTGGAGGTCTGCGGGAAGAACACCGGCCCGATCACCAGGGCGGCGGCTGTGGCGTAGACGTAGAAGTCGTAGAACTCGATGGCCGTGCCGATGAAGCTGGCAGTGGCCACGCGGGCGGCGGAATTGGCGGGCGGTGCCGCGCTTTCGCCGCTTGGCGGAAAGGTGGACGTGCTGGTCATGCGGGTATCCCTGGCAGTCATCTTGCCTGTCAGCGGGGGACAAAACGTCCGGGGCGCTGGGGCAATCGTTAATTGTTTTTGGGTACAGCGCTGAACAGACTAGCCCCGAATGGTGGGGAGGTGACGGTGCTCGGGATGTGAGCGGTGTGAAGACGTCAGGCTGAGTGACTGGCCGACTCTCGCATCGTGCGGGTAGCACGCGGGTCGGCGGGGCTGGGTAAGCGGTTCGATTATAGGAAGGGCGGCGGCGCGGAAACAAGTGTTTCAGGCTTGTTGCGCGCCTCAGGTCACGTCTTTGGTCCGGGTGTTTTGCCACATCAGGACGCGGGTGACCCGGTTGTCCTCCGTTTCCAGCGTTTCGAGGCGGTACGGCCCGATCTTCAGGCACACCGAGCTGTCGGGAATGGTTTCCAGCGCTTCGGTGATCAGACCGTTGAGGGTCTTGGGGCCGTCCGCCGGCAGGTGCCAGCCCAGGCTCTTGTTCAGGTCGCGGATCGAGGCCGCGCCTTCCACCACCAGACGGCCGTCCGGCTGCGGGTGAATGTGCGGGTTGTCGAGGGATTGCTCGCTTTCGAATTCTCCGACGATCTCTTCGAGAATGTCTTCCAGGCTGACGATGCCCAACACTTCGCCGTACTCGTCCACCACCACGCCCATGCGCCGCTGCTGCTTGTGAAAGTTCAGCAACTGCATCTGCAACGGCGTGCTTTCGGGAACGAAATAGGGCTCGTAGCAGGCGGCTTTCAGCGCTTCTTTGGTCAACTGACCGCGTGGCAGCAGGTGGCTGATCATGCGTGTATTGAGCACGCCTTCGACCTGATTGATGTCGTTGTGATAGACCGGCAATCGGGTGTGGCGGGAGATGATCAGCTTGTCGACGATCTCTTCAATCGTGTCATCAAGGTTGATGCCATCCACTTCGCTGCGCGGAACGAGGATGTCGTTGACCGTCATGCTGTCCAGCGCGTGAATCCCGGAAATCACGCGGGAGCGGCCGAACTGGCTCTCGTTGTCTTGATAAACCGTCGGCCCCATGTCGTCGTCATCGGCAGCGGTGTCCGGGCGGCGCTTGGACAGAAACGGGCGCAGCAGCACTTTGGCGATGTTCTTGTAGAGCCAGGTGAGCGGCCGCAGCAGGCGCATCGGGATGCGCAGCACGTTATTGCCCAGCAACAAAATGGCTTCGGGGCGGCGGGCGGCGAGTTTGCGCGGAATGAATTCAGTGACGATCACCAGCAGGCTGGCGACGCCCACCCAGGCGATCAGGGGGCCGTGGTCGTACCAGCGACTGATCGCCAGCAGGGTGGCGAGCACCGTGATCAGGACTTTAAGCAGCGTGTTGCCGAGAATCAGGCTGTTCAGGTTGAACGCCAGCACCGGCTTGGCGGGCTCGGTCGAGCGCGGGTTGATGCGCACGGCGCGCAGGTTGTAGTGCGCCGCCTCGACCGCCGTGAACAGCGCGGACCACAGCGTCAGCAGGACTAGGAGCGCGAGCATCGTGCCGTTGGGCAGGTTTTCCATGGTCGGCGCCTGTCAGATGTGCAGGATGTATTCGCGTACGAGTTTGCTGCCGAAATAGGCCAGCATCAGCAGCAGGAAACCGCCCAGCGTCCAGCGAATCGCCTTGTGCCCGCGCCAGCCCAGACGGGTGCGGCCCCAGAGCAGAACGCTGAACACGATCCACGCGAGGATCGACAGCAGGGTCTTGTGCACCAGGTGTTGAGCGAACAGGTTCTCGACGAACAGCCAGCCGGAAATCAGCGACATCGACAGCAGCGTCCAGCCGGCCCACAGGAAACCGAACAGCAGGCTTTCCATGGTCTGCAGCGGCGGGAAATTCTTGATCAGCCCGGAGGGGTGCTTGTTCTTGAGCTGGCGGTTCTGCAACAGGAGCAGCAGCGCCTGAAACACGGCGATGGTGAACATGCCGTAAGCCAGGATCGACAGCAGGATATGCCCGATCAGCCCCTGTTCACCGAGGATCGGCTGCAGGGTGCCGCTGGGGGCGAATTGCGCCATCAGGGTCGTCAACAGGCCGAGGGGGAAGAGCAGGATCAGCAGGATTTCAACCGGGATGCGAATGCACGCCAGCATGGTCACGATGATCACGGCGACGGCGATCAGGCTGGCGGCGCTGAAAAAGTCCAGACCGAGGCCGATAGGGCGCACCAATTGACCGAAAAGCGCACTGGCCTGACAGGCGACGGCAAGGGTGCCGATCAGGCACAACAGCCATTTGTCGGCCTTCTTGCCCTGACGCAGGCGAATACCTTGATAGAGGGTCGCAGCGGCGTAGAGCACGGCGGCGACGAGGCTGAATAGCAAACTCGGTGACAAGGGGAACATAGATCCTGATGGGCGTGCCCGAAAGCCGCTGAGTTTGGCATAGAACCAACCGTGCACGAAAGACCACAGAAGCAGACGTCATGGTGTCCGAGCGCCGGACTCTTCGCTATAATCCGCGACCTGCTCAAGCCACAGGCTCGCCGAGCGCTGTTTCTTCTATATAGGTGTCGGATTCGAACACCTCATATGGAGCCATGAAAGGCACAGCGCCGCACTCACTGGGGTTCGCACGAACTCAAAGGATCACGCATGTTTGAAAATCTGACAGATCGTCTCTCACAGACGCTGCGCCAAGTCACCGGCAAGGCCAAGCTGACCGAGGACAACATCAAGGACACTCTGCGTGAAGTGCGGATGGCGCTGCTCGAAGCCGACGTCGCCTTGCCAGTGGTCAAGGATTTCGTCAACCGCATCAAGGAACGCGCGGTCGGCACCGAGGTGTCCCGCAGCCTGACGCCGGGCCAGGCGTTCGTGAAGATCGTCCAGGCCGAGCTGGAAGAGATGATGGGGGCGGCCAACGAAGAGCTGAGCCTCAACGTCACGCCGCCGGCGGTCATTCTGATGGCGGGTCTGCAAGGTGCGGGTAAAACCACCACCGCAGGCAAACTGGCGAAATTCCTAAAGGAACGCAAAAAGAAAACCGTCATGGTGGTCTCGGCGGACGTTTACCGTCCTGCGGCGATCAAGCAGCTGGAAACCCTGGCCAACGACATCGGCGTGACGTTCTTCCCGTCCGACATCAGCCAGAAACCAGTGGCGATCGCCGAAGCGGCCATCAAAGAAGCCAAGCTGAAATTCATCGACGTCGTGATCCTCGACACCGCAGGCCGTCTGCACATCGACGCCGAGATGATGGGCGAGATCCAGGCGTTGCACGCAGCAGTGAAACCGGCCGAGACGCTGTTCGTGGTCGACGCCATGACCGGTCAGGACGCCGCCAACACCGCCAAGGCCTTTGGTGACGCGCTGCCGCTGACCGGCGTGATCCTGACCAAAGTCGACGGCGACGCCCGTGGCGGTGCCGCGCTGTCCGTTCGTGCCATCACCGGCAAGCCGATCAAATTCATCGGTATGGGCGAGAAGAGCGAGGCGCTGGAGCCGTTCCACCCTGACCGTATCGCTTCGCGCATCCTGGGCATGGGTGATGTACTCAGCCTGATCGAACAGGCCGAGCAGACCCTCGACAAGGAAAAGGCCGACAAACTGGCCAAGAAGCTGAAGAAAGGGAAGGGCTTCGACCTTGAGGACTTCCGCGATCAGCTGCAACAGATGAAGAACATGGGCGGCCTCGGCGGCCTCATGGACAAACTGCCCAGCATCGGTGGCATGAACCTGTCACAGATGGGCAACGCACAGAACGTGGCCGAGAAGCAGTTCAAGCAAATGGAAGCCATCATCAACTCCATGACCCCGGCCGAGCGCCGTGACCCTGAGCTGATCAGCGGTTCGCGCAAACGCCGCATTGCCATGGGTTCCGGCACCCAGGTGCAGGATATCGGGCGTCTGATCAAGCAGCACAAGCAGATGCAGAAGATGATGAAGAAATTCTCGACCAAAGGCGGCATGGCCAAAATGATGCGCGGCATGGGCGGCATGCTGCCCGGCGGCATGCCCAAGATGTGATTCACACCGCGCGGAGCACGGCTTCGCGCGTCCTTCTTTGGGAAAACCTTCCCACTGGCCTGCTTCGGCAGGCGCTTAATGGCCGTCGACGCAGACGGCTCCATGGCAGATCTTGATGGCCTTGCGGTTCGCGCCGGAAAAAGTCATTTGCAAAAGTCCGGATATTCCTTAGAATATGCGGCCTTTCGGGCACCCATGCCCGCTGTGCATCTTAGATTTGCAGCACCGACTACAGGAACTTTGTTCAATGCTAACAATCCGTCTTGCCCTTGGCGGCTCCAAAAAGCGCCCGTTCTACCACCTGACTGTGACCGACAGCCGTAACCCACGCGACGGTTCGCACAAGGAACAAATCGGTTTCTTCAACCCGGTTGCCCGTGGTCAGGAAATCCGTCTGTCCGTGAACCAAGAGCGTCTGAACTACTGGCTCAGCGTTGGTGCACAACCTTCTGAGCGTGTTGCTTCGCTGTTGAAGGAATCTGCTAAGGCTGCGGCCTGAGCAATATGAACGCGACGCCAGCTTCTGCCGACGATCTCATCGTCATCGGCAAGATTTATTCGGTACATGGCGTTCGCGGCGAAGTGAAGGTGTATTCCTTTACTGATCCGACTGAAAACCTGTTGCAGTACAAGACCTGGACGCTCAAGCGCGAAGGGAGTGTGAAGCAGGTTGAGCTGGTCAGCGGGCGCGGGAGCGACAAGTTCCTGGTCGCGAAGCTCAAGGGTCTCGATGATCGTGAAGAAGCTCGTCTTCTGGCCGGTTATGAGATCTGCGTGCAACGCAGCATGCTTCCTGATCTGACCGACGGCGAGTACTACTGGTACCAGCTCGTGGGTTTGAAGGTTATCGACCACCTTGGGCAACTGCTCGGGAAAATCGATCATCTTCTAGAAACCGGCTCGAACGATGTAATGGTGGTCAAGCCCTGCGCAGGCAGTCTGGATGATCGCGAACGCTTGTTGCCCTACACAGAGCAATGCGTGTTGGCCATCGATCTGGTTGCAGGCGAGATGAAGGTGGATTGGGACGCGGATTTCTAAGCAATGGCGAGCCTGCGCATAGAAGTCATCAGTTTGTTTCCCGAGATGTTTTCCGCCATCAGTGAATACGGCATTACCAGCCGTGCGGTGAAACAGGGGCTGTTGCAGCTGACCTGTTGGAATCCGCGGGACTACACCACGGATCGGCATCACACTGTGGACGATCGCCCGTTTGGCGGTGGCCCTGGCATGGTGATGAAGATCAAACCTCTGGAAGATGCACTGGTTCAGGCCAGGCAAGCAGCAGGGGATGCGGCGAAGGTGATTTACCTGTCGCCACAAGGCCGCAAGCTGGATCAGTCTGCGGTACGCGAGTTGGCACAGGAAGAAGCACTGATCCTGATTGCCGGTCGTTATGAAGGCATTGACGAGCGCTTTATTGAGGCTCATGTCGATGAAGAGTGGTCGATTGGAGACTATGTGTTGTCTGGCGGCGAGCTGCCGGCCATGGTCCTGATAGATGCGGTTACGCGACTGCTGCCTGGAGCTTTAGGGCATGTGGATTCCGCGGAGGAAGATTCCTTCACGGATGGTCTGCTGGATTGCCCGCACTACACCCGACCGGAGGTGTATGCGGATCAGCGTGTTCCCGACGTGTTGCTAAGTGGCAATCACGCACACATCCGGCGTTGGCGTTTACAGCAGTCCCTTGGGCGGACCTATGAACGACGCGCCGATCTTCTGGAAAGCCGCTCGCTTTCTGGAGAAGAGAAGAAGCTGCTGGCGGAATACCTCCGCGAGCGGGACGATAGTTAACGTATCGATGGTAAATCCGACTGATTTACCTTAGGAGCACAGCATGACTAACAAAATCATTCTTGCACTCGAAGCAGAGCAGATGACCAAAGAGATCCCTCCCTTTGCCCCGGGCGACACCATTGTCGTTCAGGTGAAAGTGAAGGAAGGCGACCGTTCGCGTCTGCAAGCGTTCGAAGGCGTTGTAATTGCCAAGCGTAACCGTGGTGTGAACAGTGCTTTCACTGTTCGCAAAATCTCCAACGGTGTTGGCGTTGAGCGTACTTTCCAGACCTACAGCCCGCAAATCGACAGCATGGCTGTGAAACGTCGCGGTGACGTTCGCAAGGCCAAACTGTACTACCTGCGTGACCTGTCCGGTAAAGCAGCTCGCATCAAGGAAAAACTGGTTTAATCCCAGTCTTCCGATGCAAAAAGAAGCAGCCTACGGGCTGCTTTTTTTATGCCTGATGAAAACATCCAGGCGGTAAGGGTCTTTCAAAGGCATGAGAGTTTTGTATCGCCTTGGGAGATGTGAAAGACTCCCTCCCGTTTTCCCTCGCTCAAGTCTGACCCCATGCCCGCCTTAGACCACCCCATGATCGACCGCTTCCTCGACGCCCTGTGGCTGGAGAAAGGGCTGTCCGACAACACTCGCGATTCCTATCGCAGCGACTTGGCGCTGTTCAATGGCTGGTTACAGGAGCGCGGCATCGACCTGATGAGCGTTGGACGTGGCGTGATCTTCGATCACTTGGCCTGGCGTGTGGACAATGGCTACAAGGCGCGTTCGTCCGCGCGTTTTCTCTCCGGCGTGCGTGGCTTTTATCGGTACTTGTTGCGAGAAAAGCTGATTGCCGTTGATCCCACTTTGCAGGTCGACATGCCACAGCTGGGCAAGCCGCTGCCCAAATCGTTGTCCGAGGCGGACGTCGAATCCTTGTTGGCCGCGCCGGATCTAAGCGAAGCCATCGGCCAGCGTGACCGGGCGATGCTCGAAGTGCTATACGCCTGCGGATTGCGCGTCACGGAACTGGTGAGCCTGACCCTCGAACAGGTCAACTTGCGTCAGGGGGTGTTGCGCATCATGGGCAAAGGCAGCAAAGAGCGTCTGGTGCCGATGGGGGAGGAGGCGATTGTCTGGGTCGAGCGCTACCTGCGCGACGGCCGACAGGAACTGCTCAATGGCCGCCCCAGCGACGTGCTGTTTCCCAGTCAACGCGGCGAACAAATGACCCGCCAGACGTTCTGGCACCGTATCAAGCTGCAGGCCAAAGTCGCGGGGATCGGCAAGTCGCTGTCGCCACACACATTGCGCCACGCCTTCGCCACGCATTTGCTCAACCATGGGGCTGATCTTCGCGTTGTGCAGATGCTGCTGGGGCACAGCGATTTGTCCACCACGCAGATCTACACCCACATCGCTCGCGCTCGCCTACAAGAGCTGCATGCAAAACACCACCCTCGCGGGTAACTTTGCGGTCGGAATTTACGACGAGTCTTACATCAGTCGGCGTCGGCCTTGCGGGCCTTATGTGATAGGCTTTGCCGGTTTCGCAGATTGGAGCCTGAAAACCTGCCCGGCATGCCCGCGGTTCCCGTTTTCAAACCCGCCCGTCTGCCCACCGCTCGAGGAGTTTTCATGCGCGTGACTCGTTTTATCGGTGCAGCCGCCGTAGCGCTCGCCAGTACGTTCAGCCTGTTCGCCCACGCCGATGACGCGTCCGACAAGGCCATCCGCAAGACTCTGGAATCGCTGAACCTGGAAATCCCGGTTGAGAGCATCTCCAGCAGCCCGCTCAACGGTCTGTACGAGGTCAACCTCAAAGGCGGTCGTGTACTCTACGCCAGCGCTGACGGTCAGTTTGTGATGCAGGGCAACCTCTACCAGATTCAGGGCGGCAAGCCGGTCAACCTGACCGAGAAGGTCGAGCGCCTGGCGATTTCCAAGACCATCAATGACATCCCGACCGGTGAGATGGTGGTTTACCCGGCCATTGGCGAGACCAAATCGCACATCACCGTGTTCACCGACACCACCTGCCCGTACTGCCACAAACTGCACGGCGAAGTGCCTGAGCTGAACAAGCGCGGCATCGAAGTGCGTTACGTGGCGTTCCCGCGTCAGGGCCTGGGCTCTCCAGGTGACGAACAACTGCAAGCCGTCTGGTGCTCCAAGGATCGCCGCGACGCCATGGACCGTATGGTCGATGGCAAAAACATCAAGGCGCCGAAATGCGATAACCCTGTGACTCGCCAATTCGAGATAGGTCAGGCGATCGGTGTGAACGGCACGCCGGCCATCGTGCTGGCCGACGGTCAGGTGATTCCGGGTTATCAGCCTGCGCCACAAGTGGCGAAACTGGCGCTGAGCGCCGTCAAGTAGTCCATTAAATCAGTTCAACAGCGAGCCGCACTGCCATGCGGCTGTTTCCACGGTCGGTTCAGCGCCGGTCGTTTTAGGGGAGTTCATAGTGAAACCGGTCAAAGTAGGCATCTGTGGGCTGGGTACTGTCGGTGGCGGTACCTTCAATGTGCTAAAGCGTAACGCCGAGGAGATTGCCCGCCGTGCCGGGCGTGGAATCGAAGTCGCGCAAATTGCCGTGCGTACGCCAAACCCCAATTGCCAGATTACCGGTACCCCGACCACGACCGACGTGTTCGACGTGGCCAGCAACCCTGAAATCGACATCGTCATCGAGTTGATTGGCGGCTACACCGTGGCCCGCGAGCTGGTGCTCAAGGCCATCGAGAACGGCAAGCACGTGGTCACTGCCAACAAGGCGCTGATTGCTGTTCACGGTAACGAAATCTTCGCCAAGGCTCGCGAAAAGGGCGTCATCGTGGCCTTCGAAGCCGCAGTCGCTGGCGGCATTCCGGTGATCAAGGCCATTCGTGAAGGCCTGGCCGCCAACCGCATCAACTGGGTCGCGGGCATCATCAATGGCACCGGCAACTTCATCCTGACCGAGATGCGTGAGAAGGGCCGTACCTTCCCGGACGTGCTGGCCGAAGCCCAAGCGCTGGGTTATGCCGAAGCCGACCCGACGTTCGACGTCGAAGGCATCGACGCCGCGCACAAGCTGACCATCCTGGCGTCTATCGCATTCGGTATCCCGCTGCAATTCGACAAGGCTTATACCGAAGGCATCACCAAGCTGACCACCGCTGACGTGAACTACGCCGAAGCCTTGGGCTACCGCATCAAGCACTTGGGCGTGGCTCGTAGCACCCCGGCCGGTATCGAACTGCGCGTACACCCGACCCTGATCCCGGCCGACCGCCTGATCGCCAACGTCAACGGCGTGATGAACGCGGTGATGGTCAACGGCGACGCAGCCGGTTCGACCCTGTTCTACGGCGCAGGCGCGGGCATGGAACCGACCGCTTCGTCCGTCGTTGCTGACTTGGTGGATGTGGTGCGTGCCCTGACCACCGACCCTGAAAACCGCGTGCCGCACTTGGCCTTCCAGCCAGATTCGTTGTCGGCTCACCCGATCCTGCCGATCGAGAAGTGTGAGAGCGCCTACTACCTGCGCATTCAGGCGAAGGACCATCCGGGTGTTCTGGCTCAGGTTGCCAGCATCCTGTCCGAGCGCGGCATCAACATCGAATCGATCATGCAGAAAGAAGCCGAAGAGCAAGATGGTCTGGTGCCGATGATTCTGCTGACCCATCGCGTGGTCGAGCAGCGCATCAACGATGCCATTCAGGCACTGGAAGCGCTGGAAGGCGTGGCGGGCCCGGTGGTTCGTATTCGCGTCGAACATCTCAACTGACAGCAGCGGCAAGCGATAAGCTACAAGCTGCAAGAAAAAGCAGAATCACTTCGCGGTGAGCTTCAGACCGCAAGCTGCAAGTCGACGCTGAACGGCTTCCACTTGTAGCTTGCAGCTCGAAGCTCGCCGCTCAAACCGAAGGTTTGTTTATGCGCTATATCAGTACTCGCGGCCAGGCGCCGGCCCTGAATTTTGAAGACGTGCTGCTCGCCGGTCTTGCCACCGATGGCGGTCTGTACGTTCCTGAAAACCTGCCACGTTTCACCCAGGAAGAAATCGCGTCCTGGGCAGGTCTGCCGTATCACGAGCTGGCGTTCCGGGTGATGCGCCCGTTCGTCACCGGCAGCATTCCAGACGCTGATTTCAAGAAGATCCTTGAAGAAACCTATGGCGTGTTCGCCCACAGTGCCGTTGCGCCTCTGCGTCAATTGAACAGCAACGAATGGGTGATGGAACTGTTCCACGGCCCGACCCTGGCGTTCAAGGATTTCGCCCTGCAACTGCTGGGTCGCCTGCTGGATTACGTGTTGGAAAAACGCGGCGAGCGCGTGGTGATCATCGGCGCGACTTCCGGTGACACCGGTTCTGCTGCCATCGAAGGCTGCCGTCGTTGCGACAACGTCGACATCTTCATCCTGCACCCGAACAAGCGTGTGTCGGACGTTCAGCGCCGCCAGATGACCACGATCTTCGGCGAGAACATCCATAACATCGCCATCGAAGGCAACTTCGATGACTGCCAGGAAATGGTCAAGAACAGCTTCGCCGACCAGAGCTTCCTGAAAGGTACGCGTCTTGTGGCCGTGAACTCGATCAACTGGGCGCGGATCATGGCCCAGATCGTCTATTACTTCCACGCGGCCCTGCAACTGGGCGGTCCTGCGCGTTCGGTCGCGTTCTCGGTGCCGACGGGTAACTTCGGCGACATTTTTGCCGGTTATCTGGCGCGCAACATGGGCCTGCCGATCAGCCAACTGATCGTGGCGACCAACCGCAACGACATCCTGCACCGCTTCATGAGCGGCAATCAGTACGTCAAGGAAACGCTGCACGCCACGCTGTCGCCGTCGATGGACATCATGGTGTCGTCGAACTTCGAACGTCTGCTGTTCGACATGCACGGTCGCAACGGTGCCGCGATTGCCGACCTGATGGCCAGCTTCAAGCAGGGTGGCGGTTTCAGCGTCGAAGAAGACCGCTGGACCGAAACCCGCAAGCTCTTCGATTCGCTGGCGGTCAGCGACGAACAGACCTGTGAAACCATCGCTGAAGTCTTCGCCAGCACCGGTGAAGTCCTTGACCCGCACACCGCGATTGGTGTGAAAGCGGCCCGCGATTGCCGTCGCAGCCTTGATACCCCGATGGTGATTCTGGGGACAGCGCACCCGGTCAAATTCCCGGAAGCCGTGCAAAAGGCCGGTGTAGGAAAAGCCCTTGAGTTGCCTGCACATTTGTCTGATTTGTTTGAGCGCGATGAACGCTGCACCGTGCTGCCGAATGACCTGAAAGCCATGCAGGCGTTCGTCAGCCAGCACGGCAATCGCGGCAAGCCGCTTTAACGGTATCGCCGTGTAACAACTAAGGCCCGCCTCTCGGCGGGCCTTCTTGTTCATGCGTGCCACACTTGCGCGGAATTTCTTATTTTCGTGAACAAACAAGTGGCGGTATAAAACATGAACATGGACAGACAAGGAGTGCCCGTCCAGAACCGAATCCTTCGATACTTGCTGTGCGCATTGATGCTACTGGTGTGTATCGTGAGCCGGGCAGGGCACGGAGCCGAAAAGCTTCCCTTCATTTTGGGCGAACCCTTCCTCAGCGTGCAGCCGATGCCGCTTGAGGCCGCCGAGCGTCAGTGGCTGGACCAGCGACACGTGCTGCGTGTCGGTATTCCCATTGACGACTACGAACCTGTCGACATCACCAGCGACGGCAACCGCTATCAAGGCATCAGTGCCGATTATCTGAGCCTGATCGCTGCCAAGCTGGGCGTCTCCATGCACGTTACGGGCTTCGCCAAGCGCGATCAGGCCGTCGAGGCGTTGAAGACAGGCAAAGTCGACCTGTTGACCAGCGCCAGTGGGTTCGAACGCGGGATGTCAGACCTCGCCGTCACCCGCAATTACCTGACGGACAGGGCTGTGGTGGTAGGGCGCCGGGGAGATTTCACATTGTCCACTGCCTTAAGTGGCAAGCGCATTATCGCGCTGGACTGCTACGCCGATCCCGACCAATTGCAGCGACTGTATCCTGACAGCGATATTGTGCTTGCACCGACGCTGTTCAGCGCTGTAGAGGCGTTGACTCAAGGTGATGCCGACGCATTCGTCGGCAATGAAATAGTCGTGAATGCCTTCAAGTCGCTACGTCCCTACCTGGGTTTGCAAACCAGATTCGAGAGTTTGTTGCCTTTGGCGGGCTTCGGGTTCGCGACACGGGTAGAGGATACGACGCTGTTGGCGCTGTTGAACCGTTCACTCAATGATCTGGATGAGACGGTGGACCGGAACATACAAAGTCGCTGGATACTTGACGAGGATGTCGAGGTCGAGCCTGGGCGGCGTATTCGACTCACTGCCGCCGAACGCCAGTGGGTTCGCAAACACTCGCAAGTCCGCATCGGTTCGACACAACATGCGCCCTATGTCTTTAAGGATGCCGACGGTCACTGGGTGGGGCTGAATATCGATATTCTTGACCGAATCTCGCGCATGACCGGCCTCAACTTCGTCCACCACGAGATGCCGAACCTCCATGCGGCACTGGAAGCGCTGTCGTCCGGGGCCGTTGACATGAATACCACTGTGGCGGAAACCGCGGAGCGCCGGGCGACGCTGTCGTTCAGTTACGCCTATGGCGGGAACAGTTGGGTGTACGTGACCCAAAAGGATAACGAGGGTCTCGTAAGCCTGGCCAACATGTCTGGAAAGGTACTGGCGATGCCTGCCCGTCACGCTCTTCTGGAATTCATTCGCGTCCGCTACCCAGACGTCCAACTGATGATCGTGCCCTCCTACGTGGAGGCCCGGCGGTTGGTGGAGAGCGGAGGGGCAACGGCGACCATTCAGAATGAAGCGGCGGCCTGGACCTCGTCGATGCGCGGGCTGAAGGTGGCTGGCAGTGTGGAGGACATATGGTCGCCGGACCGGTTTGCAGTCATCAATTCCGAACCTGAGCTTTTGAGCATTCTGAACAAGGCACTGGATGAATTCCCCGTGGCCGAGATGCGGGCGATTCGCACGAAATGGCTGGGGGGAATCATGGGTCAATCCACGCTGTGGGAGCGGACTCCCCATTGGGTGTTTTGGCTGCTGGCGGTGGTGTTATCAGGCGTATTGGTTTCGCTCTATTGGAAAATTCGGTTGACGGACCAGATACGGCAACGGCTGATCGCCGAAGTGCAGCTCAACGATCAACTGGCGTTCAAGCGTGCGTTGATGGACGGTATTCCTGAGCCGATGTATGTCCGGGATCTCCAGGGTCGTCTCGTGTTCTGCAACCGTAGCTATGAGGACAGTTTCGGTATTAGCTATGAACAGATGAATGGTCGGCGCCTGATCGATGTCGATCTGATCCCACGAGACGCTGCCGAGGCGATGCACGCGAGTTACATGAATCTTTTGACGACTCATCAACCGCTGCTGACCGAGCGCAGTTTCACGCTGTCCGGTCGCGCCGTTAAAGCGTCTCAGTGGGCGGTGCCGTTCTATGACGCAGGCGGACAGTTGCAGGGCTTGCTGGGGGGCTGGCTCGATATCAGCGAGGCCAAGCGTCTGACGCCGAGCGCGACGCGGTCGTCAAAAGACTGAATTCTGTCTGTCACATTGGGCAGGCATGCTCCAGTGACAAGGGGGGTGACGATCAACCCGCTCACGGTAAACCCTCGAAGCGGAAAAGAACTTTCCGCTTCTGCCGATGGTCATTGATAAGCACCTTTGCATTCAAACTGTTGAGTGGTGATCCAGATGGAAAATATCAGCTTGTTGTTAAGCGAAGCACTGGCACCTTATGAGGCCAGCCTGGGCGCTGCCGGTGTAAATGGCGAGCGTCTGGTGACGCTGAAAAATGCAGCCGGTGCGATCGTGATCGAACGCGTCTATTCCGCTGCCCAGTTGTGTGACAAGCGCCAGCTGACCGATGTGGTCGACGGGCTTCATCGTGATTTGATGGTCGCCGAGGGGCGTATCGAGCCTTGCGTCATCGCCGCGATGCGAAATGCGACACAGGTCAACAATTTTGCCGCCCGTCAGGGTTTTGTCTGAGGAACGGGGAACCTTATCCATTACGTAGGCTCCTATCCATTACGGCAGGCGCAGGCATTGTGCTCCGGTGTTTATGTTGCCTGCCGTACGGGTCCAAGATGGACCACGGTTGACCCCGAGTAGTCTCCCCGCTGCTCGGGGTTTCTTTTGCTTGGCGTTTTTCAGTTTTCCGCGTCGTCGAAAAACGTCTGCGCGTCCTGCAGGTATTGGCGCTTGTCGACCATCCATTCGGCGTAGAACGAGATCAGCTTGGTGGTCCGCAACGTGCGCATCTCGCGATTGATGATCTCGATGGCTTCGCGGCCCTTGTCGGTCTTCGAGCAGCCGATGTGCGCGAACTGGTACTTGGGCGCATCCTTGATCGGGAAAAACTCCAGCTCTTCCAGCGCAATGCCCTGCTGCTGGGCGTGATACCGCGCTTCGGGCCAGTAGCTGATGATGGCCTGGAAACGGTCCAGGCGTTCCATCTGCAACATGCTGCCCACCGCCGCGTTGCCGTAATGCAGAATCAGGCTGTCGGGTTGGGTGGTCGCCTTGAGTATCTTATCGATGGTCGGACCGTAGCTGCGCTCGGCCACAATACCGGTCTTGACCGTGTTGGCGTTCAGCAGCGCCGCCAGATCAAGATGCCCATCGGCATCGAGAAATGGCGCAAACATCGCGTGATTTCGCCGTTCGATCGTCACTCCGTTGCCCGGCGTGGCGTAGGTCGGGATCGAGAACAGAATGGTCTTCGCACGTTCTGCCGTCCACAACAGTGTCGGGTCACAGGCGAAGACGTCCGGGTCCCGGAGCATCTGCGTGCCCCGCGCACGGTTCACGTGCATGATCTGGTGGTTGTATTCCGGCATCTGCGCAATCAATTCAGGCATCAGCTTGTCGATGGCACCCTGGCCTGCTTGCGGGCCGGCGAAAATGGTCAGGGGAGGGAAATCCCGAAGCAGCCAAGTCAGCGTTTCCTTCGCGTCTGCGGTTCCGGGTGTCGCACTCAGTGCCGAAGCGATCAGCAGGGCGAAAACACCAGACTGGCGAATGTGTGCGTAACGATTGACCATCCGTCGAGGTAAATCCTGAAAATACTGACTGAGGTTTAAGCCGCGATCACCCCGATCCGACGGGTCTGATTTCGCAACGGCCCACGCTGTGAACTTCATGCTAGAGGGTCTCGCATCAACGTATCGGCGTTGTGGATCATTTGTTTAACACTCGTCACCCTGGGTTGAGTAAAGCAGCCTGACAAATGCGCGCACGCTGATTTTCATGTCGCCATGACGATCAATCATCGAGTCTGGTCGTTCAACGGGACGTGCATCGGTTAGACTTGGCGCCTTTCCCGTCCTTAGAAGCCCGTTCATGGCCCAGCCGTCCACGACCTACAAATTCGAACTGAACCTCACCGACCTCGACCGTGGGGTGTACGAAAACGTCAAACAGACCATCGCCCGCCACCCGTCGGAAACCGAAGAGCGCATGGCCGTGCGTCTGTTGGCCTACGCATTCTGGTACAGCGAACACCTGTCGTTCGGACGCGGTCTGTCGGACGTCGACGAACCTGCCTTGTGGGAAAAAAGCCTGGATGACCGCGTACTGCACTGGATCGAAGTCGGCCAACCCGATGCTGACCGGCTGACGTGGTGCTCCCGCCGTACCGAACGCACCAGCCTCTTGGCGTACGGCAGCCTGCGCGTGTGGGAGGGCAAGATCGTCCCGGCCGTCAAAACGTTGAAAAACGTCAACATCGCCGCCGTGCCTCAGGAAGTGCTGGAGACCCTGGCCAAGGACATGCCCCGCGTTATCAAGTGGGACGTGATGATCAGCGAAGGCACGATTTTCGTGACCGACGACCGTGGCCAGCACGAAGTGCAATTGCAGTGGCTGGCTGGCGAGCGCGGTTGACCGCCGACGTTTGCCCGGATCACTGAATCAGCTCCAACCGAACACATCAGCGGAACCCGCATGCGCATCGAATCACGACAGTTGCCCGACACCTTGCCTTTTCTGGGCGATCTGCCGCCTTTGTTGACCCGTCTGTATGCCTCGCGGGGCGTGCTGTCGCAGGACGAGCTGGACAAGGGCCTGGCGCGGCTGATTCCGTATCAGCAACTCAAAGGCATCGACGCGGCGGTGGATTTGCTGGTGACGGCGCTGCAACAGCGTCAGCGCATCCTGATCGTCGGTGACTTCGATGCCGACGGCGCTACGGCCAGCACGGTCGGGGTTTTGGGACTGCGGTTGCTGGGTGCGGCGCATGTCGATTATCTGGTCCCGAACCGCTTCGAATACGGCTATGGACTGACCCCGGAAATCGTCAAGGTCGCCCTTGAGCGTGAGCCTGAACTGTTGATGACCGTCGATAACGGCATCTCCAGCGTCGAGGGTGTTGCGGCTGCCAAGGCGGCGGGCCTGCAGGTCCTGGTGACCGATCACCACTTGCCGGGCCATGAGCTGCCGGTCGCTGACGCTATCGTCAACCCGAATCAGCCCGGCTGCACGTTCCCCAGCAAGGCACTGGCCGGTGTCGGCGTGATGTTCTACGTCTTGATGGCCCTGCGCGCGCGTTTGCGGGAAATCGGATGGTTCGAGGCCAACGGTCGCGCTCAGCCAAACCTCGGCGAGTTGTTGGACCTGGTCGCGCTTGGCAGTGTGGCCGACGTGGTGCCGCTGGATGCGAACAACCGGATTCTGGTGCATCAGGGCTTGATGCGGATTCGCGCCGGTCGCGCCCGTCCGGGGTTGCGCGCCATTCTGGAAGTCGCGCGCCGCGAACCTTCGCGCATCACCTCCACCGACCTCGGCTTCATCCTCGGCCCGCGTTTGAACGCGGCGGGGCGTCTGGACGATATGAGCCTGGGCATCGAGTGCCTGCTGTGCGAAGACGAGACGCTGGCGCGGGAGATGGCCGTGCAATTGGACGAGCTGAATCAGGACCGCAAGTCCATCGAACAGGGCATGCAACGGGAAGCGCTGGCCCAGCTCAATGATTTGCCTGTCGAGTCGATGCCGTTCGGGCTCTGCCTGTACGAAGCCGAATGGCACCAGGGCGTGATCGGGATTCTCGCGTCGCGCCTGAAAGAGCGTTATCACCGGCCCACTATCGCCTTTGCCAGCGCAGGGGAGGGCGTGCTGAAAGGCTCGGCGCGTTCGGTGCCGGGATTCCACATCAGGGATGCGCTGGACGCCGTTGCTGCGAAACACCCTGAGTTGATCAGCAAGTTTGGTGGCCACGCGATGGCAGCCGGTTTGTCGCTGCCTGCGGAAAATTTCCCGGCCTTCGCCGAAGCCTTCGATGCCGAAGTTCGTCGTCAACTGACTGAAGAAGACCTGACCGGCCGTCTGTTGTCCGATGGCACGTTGGCGGTTGAAGAGTTTCATCTGGAGCTGGCCCGCGCGCTGCGCAATGCCGGGCCTTGGGGCCAGCACTTCCCCGAGCCGTTGTTTCACGGGGTGTTCCAGCTGGTGGAGCAACGCGTCGTAGGCGAGCGGCATTTGAAGATGGTGCTCAAAACCGAATGCGGCACGGTGAAGCTCGACGGCATTGCGTTCAGCGTTGACCGCGACGTGTGGCCCAATCCCACGGTGCGGTGGGTCGAGCTGGCCTACAAGCTGGACCTCAACGAATTTCGGGGCAACGAGACCGTGCAGCTCATGGTGGCGCACATTTCACCGCGTTGATTTCACGCGAGACAGCAGGAACCACGGCTTCTCTCAGCTTGTCGACTAGGCTCTAGGTTCAGTACAAAGGAACCTTCCTCCGCGACTTCGAGAGATACTCATGAGCCTGCTGCTTGAATCCTTCACCCTTCGCGAACTCACCTTACGCAATCGCATCGTGGTCTCGCCGATGTGCCAATACTCCGCCCAGGACGGTCTGGCCAACGACTGGCACCTCGTGCACCTCGGCAGCCGCGCCGTGGGCGGTGCCGGACTGATCTTCACCGAAGCGGCCGCTGTCACCGAAGACGGCCGTATTACCCCGGAGGACCTCGGGCTGTGGAACGACGAGCAGATCGCGCCGTTGCAACGCATTACCCGATTCATCACCGCTCAGGGCGCCGTGGCCGGTATTCAACTGGCCCATGCCGGACGCAAGGCGAGCACCTGGCGTCCTTGGCTGGGCAAGCAGGGCAGCATTCCTGCTGATCAGGGTGGCTGGACACCGTGGGGGCCATCGAAAATCGCTTTCGACCCGAAACACACGCCGCCGACGCCGTTGGATACCACTCAAATCAAAGAGGTTGTCGAGGCCTTCGTCGCGGCTGCCAAGCGTGCGCTGACTGCCGGTTTCAGCGTAGTGGAAATTCACGCCGCCCACGGCTATCTGCTGCACCAGTTCCTGTCGCCGGTGAGCAACCAACGCCAGGATGAATATGGCGGCTCGTTCGAAAACCGCATTCGTCTGACGCTGGAAGTCACCCAAGCCGTGCGTAATGTCTGGCCGCAAGCGCTGCCATTGTTCGTGCGCGTGTCGGCGACCGATTGGGTGGAGGACGGCTGGAACCCGGATGAAACGGTCGAGCTGGCCAAGCGTTTGAAAACGCTGGGTGCGGACTTGGTGGACGTATCCTCGGGCGGTACCGCTGCCAATGCTGAAATCCCGGTGGGTCCGGGGTATCAGACGCAGTTTGCCGAGCGGGTCAAGAAAGAGTCCCAGATCGCCACGGGAACGGTGGGGATGATCACCGAGCCCGCTCAGGCCGAGCATATTCTGCGCACGGGTCAGGCGGACCTGATCCTGCTCGCCCGTGAGCTGTTGCGCGACCCGTACTGGCCATTGCATGCCGATGACGACCTGAACGGGCGTCAGGCGACCTGGCCTGCGCAGTATCAACGTGCAACGCATCGCGATCAGCCGATTCACGAGTCTGATTTGCGGGATTGATTGCCCGCTTACCCTCCGGTCTTGATGACCCGACGCGACATTGTGGGAGCCGGCTTGCTGGCGAATGCGGTGGGCCAGATACCTATCTGGTGACTGAAAAAACCGATTCGCCAGCAAGCCGGCTCCCACAGTTGATCATTCAGCCTGACCTCTTTCGATGAGTACAGCGCGCTCCGTTCACGTTTCCAGCAACCCCTTCACTCGCTCGCCGAGCGCCGGTATCGAAAACGGTTTGGTGAGCACATGCATCCCCGGTTCCAGCCGAGCTTTGCCCAAGGCGGCATTTTCCGCGTAACCGGTCACGAACAGCACCTTCAAACCCGGTCGCACTGAGCGGGCGGCATCGGCGAGTTGGCGTCCGTTCATGCCCCCGGGCAGGGCGACGTCCGAGACGAGCAGGTCGATGGTTTGTCGTGTTTGCAGGATTTCGAGTGCTGCGCCACCGTTTTCGGCTTCCAGCACACGATAGCCGAGGTCGGTCAGCACTTCGGCCACCAAGGTTCTGACCGTTGGCTCGTCGTCCACCACGAGGACGGTTTCGCCGCCCGCCACCGGTCCGGGAGGTTGTTCCTGCAACGGCGTGTCCGGGGAAAACGCAATGGCCTCGCCCTGCACCGGCAGGTAAATGCACACCTGCGTGCCTTTCCCCACTGCGGAGCGAATCTGAACCCCGCCCCCCGACTGGCGGGCAAAACCGTAGATCATCGACAGCCCAAGCCCCGTGCCCATGCCGATGGGTTTGGTGGTGAAGAAGGGATCAAAGGCGCGTTTGACGACATCGGCGCTCATCCCGGTGCCGTTGTCGCTGACGCACAGCGCCACGTACCGACCTTCGGGCATTTCCAGCTCTCGGGCTTCGATGTCGTCGAGGATTTTGTTGCCGCTTTCGATCAGCAGCTGACCGCCGTCGGGCATGGCATCGCGGGCATTGAGGCACAGGTTGAGCAGGGCGTTTTCCAGTTGATGGGCGTCCACCAGGGTTGCCCACAGGCCGGGGGTGCCGATCACGTCCATGGCAATGGCGGGGCCCACCGTGCGGCGAATGAGTTCGGCCATTCCCTCAACCAGATGATCCACATCAGTCGGTCGGGGATCGAGGGTCTGTCGTCGAGAAAACGCCAGCAGCCGGTGGGTCAGCGCGGCGGCTCGGCGAGAGCCTTCCAGCGCCGCGTTGATGTAGCGCCCGAGGTTGTCGGTGCGGCCTTTGGCGACACGGTTTTTCAAGAGTTCGATGTTGCCGCTGACACCCATCAGCAGGTTGTTGAAGTCGTGGGCCAGGCCTCCGGTGAGTTGCCCGACAGCTTCCATTTTTTGCGAATGACGCAACGCCTCTTCCGCGCGTCGCAGCGCTTCGGCCTGTTGCTTTTCGGCGGTGATGTCCCGTGCGCTGCAATACAACTTGCCGCCTTCCGGCACCGCGACCCACGACAGCCAGCGGTAGCTGCCATCCTTGCGTCGGTAACGGTTTTCCAGATTCAGCACCGGGTGATTGCGACCCAGTGCGCCAAAGGCTTCCTGACTGCGCGCGACGTCTTCGGGGTGAATCAGGTCAGAGAACGCGAACCGCGACAATGCTTCGTCCGTCCAGCCCAAGGTCAATCGCCAGGCCGGGTTGGTGGTTTCGAAATGCAGATCGGAGGTCATGATCGAGAGCAGATCGGGGCTGACTTGCCAGGTCAGGCCACGTTCATGAGCACGCTCGACGACTTGCCGTTCAAGGTCGGCAATCAGGTCGAGCCGACGCTGTTCGCTGGCCCTCAGTGCTCGCTGATCCAGCACGCGGCGTGTGGTTTCGTTGGTCACGCAGAACAGGCCGACCACCTGGTTGTGCTCGTCAATCATCGGTGAGAACGAAAACGACCACCACGTGCGCTCGATTGCGCCATAACGCGCCATGGTCAGAGGCATGTCTTCGCAGTGATACGGCTGCCCGTTCAACGCTTGCTCGGCAAAAGGCTGCACTTGATCCCACACATCCGACCACAACTCCGGCATGCGAGCACCCATGGCCGCGTCCCGTCGAGGGCCGAGAGTCGGGGCACAGGCATCGTTGTGGAAAAACAGCAACTCCGGGCCCCAAAGCAGGTACATCGACTCGGGGGAGTTGAGGATCAGATTGAGGTGAATCTTCAGCGCCGCCGGCCATTGTTCGGTGGAGCCAAGGGGCGTTGCGGCCCAATCCATGTCCTTGATGGTGCGACCTGCCTCACTGTCGCCTGCGGGAAAGCGGGGATATCGTGTCAACGAGGCAAGCTCCAGTCAGGGGGAAACAGTGTACGAAGCCGGACCGGAAAAATCCTCACCTTTCACATCCGCTTGAAGGGTGATTGAGTGTGGTTGAGCTTTATTGGTATTCGAACGAATACCAAAATACCCCCCCGCGACTCAAAGCAGCGTCTGTTGTGTTGACCGTGAATGAGCGCAGGGGTTGCGTGGTGATGTCAAATTCTAATCAGTTTGGATGGCGTGGAAGAGCAGCAAAGCTTGCCAGTGGTGGCGTCATTGGAATCGCTGCCGCCGGCGAGCCGGACCGCTACAGATAAGGCATCAGTGCTTGAACATCACATGGCGCACGGTGGTGTAGTCCTCAAGCCCGTACATCGACAGGTCCTTGCCGTAGCCGGACAATTTCTGGCCGCCGTGGGGCATTTCGCTGATGAGCATGAAGTGGGTGTTCACCCAGGTGCAGCCGTATTGCAGACGGGCGGACAGGCGGTGGGCGCGACCGACGTCCTGGGTCCAGACCGACGACGCCAGGCCATAATCGGAATCGTTGGCCCAGCCCAGCACTTGGGCTTCATCATCGAATGGCGTTACCGACACCACCGGGCCGAACACCTCGCGGCGGACGATTTCGTCGTCTTGTTGGGCGTCGGCGATGACGGTGGGCTGGAAGAAGAAACCGTTGCCTTCAATCGCCTTGCCACCAGTGATCAGGCGCGTGTGGGATTGCGCGACCGCACGCTCGACGAAGCCGGTGACGCGGTCGCGATGTTGGGCCGTGATGAGCGGGCCGAGTTCGGTGTCCGGGTCATCCTGCTGACCGACCTTGATCGTGCTGACGGCTTCCCCGAGCTTCTGCACGAATTGCTCGTAGATGCCTTTTTGCGCGTAGATGCGGCAGGCGGCGGTGCAATCCTGACCTGCGTTGTAGAAGCCGAAAGTGCGAATGCCTTCGACGGCGGCGTCGATGTCGGCGTCGTCGAAGATGATCACCGGGGCCTTGCCGCCCAACTCCATGTGGGTGCGTTTGACGCTCTCGGCGGTGCTGGAAATGATGTGCGAGCCGGTGGCGACCGAGCCAGTCAGCGACACCATGCGGACTTTCGGGTGGGTGATCAGCGGATTGCCGACGGTCTGGCCGCGACCGAACACCAGATTCAGCACGCCTGCCGGGAAGATGTCATTGGCCAGCTCGACCAGACGCAGCGCGGTCAAAGGGGTTTGCTCAGAAGGTTTGAGCACCACGGTATTACCCGCCGCCAGCGCCGGGGCAATTTTCCAGGCGACCATCATCAGCGGGTAGTTCCATGGCGCGATGGACGCCACGACGCCTACCGGGTCGCGACGGATCATCGAGGTGTGCCCCGGCAGGTATTCGCCCGCCGCCGAGCCGCTCATGCAGCGGCTGGCGCCAGCGAAGAAGCGGAACACGTCGGCAATCGCTGGCAGCTCGTCGTTCAGCGCCGCTTGATAAGGCTTGCCGCAGTTGTCTGATTCGAGCTTGGCGAGTTCTTCGGCGTTAGCGTCGATGGCGTCCGCCAGTTTCAGCAGCAGCAACGAGCGATCCTTCGGCGCGGTTTGCGACCAGCTCTCAAACGCGGCATCGGCGGCGCGTACGGCGGTGTCGACCTGGCCCTCGGTGGCTTCGTTGATTTCCACCAACACCCGGCCCAGCGCGGGGTTGAACACGGGCTGCGCGGGACCTTCACCGGCGACCAGATGGCCATTGATCAGCAGTTTGGTTTGCATGGGGTTTGTCCTCTTGTTGAATCTGTCGGGCGCTTTGCTGTGGCGCGCCAGCGCGTTGAAACGTGGTCCTGTAGGAGTGAGCTTGCTCGCGATTGCGTATGAACAGTCACTCATTGGCTAGCTGATACACCGCTATCGCGAGCAAGCTCACTCCTACAGGGTTGGGTGTTGAATTCAAAAAGGTGTCATCACTTCCCGCCGCTCCCCGCCACGCTTTCACCGCCACGGGTCAGGTAATACGCGCCGAGAATCGGCAGCATCGTGACCATCATCACCAGCATCGCGACGACGTTGGTCACCGGCACGTCGCGGGGGCGGCTGAGTTGGTTGAGCAGCCAGATCGGCAAGGTGCGTTCATGACCGGCCGTAAACGTGGTCACGATGATTTCGTCGAACGACAACGCGAACGCCAGCATCCCGCCCGCCAGCAATGCGGAGCCGAGGTTCGGCAGGATGATGTAGCGAAAGGTCTGCCAGCCGTCGGCCCCCAAATCCATCGACGCCTCGATCAAACTGTGGGACGTGCGACGCAGGCGGGCAATGACGTTGTTGTAGACGATCACCACGCAGAAGGTCGCGTGGCCGACGATGATGGTGAACATCCCCGGCTCGATCCCCAGCGTTTTGAACGCCGACAGCAACGCCAGGCCGGTGATGATGCCGGGCAGGGCGATGGGCAGGATCAGCATCAGCGAAATGCCGTCCTTGCCAAAAAAATCCCTGCGATACAGCGCCGCCGACGCCAGGGTGCCGAGCACCAGCGCAATCAACGTCGCGACGCAGGCGATCTGCAACGACAGCTTGATCGACTCCAGCACGTCAGGTCGTGAGAAGGCCACGCTGAACCACTTCAGGGTGAAGCCCTGTGGCGGGAAACTGAACGCGGCGTCTTGAGTGTTGAAGGCGTAGACGAAGATGATCAGGATCGGGAAGTGCAGAAACACCAGCCCACCCCAGGCCGCGATCTTCAGGCCCCATGAGGCTTGATCGCCTTGTTTGATCACAGGCTTAGAGCGCATCGAAAGCCCCCAGTCGTTTGACGATGGACAGGTAAATGGCGATCAGCACGATGGGCACCAGCGTGAACGCGGCGGCCATGGGCATGTTGCCGATGGCGCCTTGCTGGGCGTAGACCATGCTGCCGATGAAATAGCCGGGCGGGCCGATCAGCTGCGGCACGATGAAGTCGCCCAGCGTCAGCGAAAACGTGAAGATCGAACCCGCCGCAATGCCGGGCACCGACAGCGGCAGGATCACCTGCAGGAAGGTCTGCCGGGGCTTGGCGCCCAGGTCCGCCGAGGCTTGCAACAGCGAGGGCGGCAGGCGTTCGAGAGAGGCCTGGATCGGCAAAATCATGAACGGCAGCCAGATGTAGACGAACACCAGAAACCGTCCCAGGTGAGAGGTGGACAAGGTGCTGCCGCCGACACCGGGAATCCCCAGAATCACCTGCAACACTGGCTCCAGGCCCAGATGCTGAACGAACCACTGTGCCACGCCGCCTTTCGCCAGCAGCAGCGTCCACGCGTAGGCCTTGACGATGTAACTGGCCCACATCGGCATCATCACGGCGATGTAGAAAAACGCCTTAGTCTTGCCGGTGGTGTAACGCGCCATGTAGTAGGCGATGGGGAACGCGACGATGGCGCTGGCGATAGACACGGCAATGGCCATGGTTAGCGTGCGCTGGATCACGTCGAAGTTGGCCGGGTTGAACAGCGCCGCGAAGTTGGCGAGGGTCAGGTCCGGCGTGACCGACATGCTGAAGTCGTCGAAGGTGTAGAACCCTTGCCACAGCAGCCCGAGCAAAGAGCCGAGGTAGATCGCGCCAAACCACAGCAGCGGCGGGATCAGCAGCAGCGTCAGGTACAGATTCGGCCGTCGATACAGCAGATTGGAAAAACGCCGCAGGGGCGATTGCCCTGGCATTGGCGCTGGATGGGCGAGTGTCTGGCTCATCTCAATGGGCCTCGGCCGTGTGCTCGATGACAGCGTCATGCAGCGGGATCATCGCCTCGCGGGCCCAGCGCGCGGTCATGCGCTGACCGGGCTGGTGCTGCGCGCTGGTGTCCAGCCATTGGGTGTTGGCCTGGCTGACGCTGAGGGTCTGGCCGTTGTCGAGCTTCAGCTCATAACGCGTGGCGCTGCCTTGGTACTGAATGTCGTGCAGCAGGCCACTGACTTCGATCTCGTGACTGGCAACCGGGCCTTCGGCAAAACGAATGTGCTCGGGACGAATGGAGAACGCGTTGGGGTGGCCGCTCAACTGTTGCGCCAACTCGCCGCGCAGGACGTTGGACGTGCCGACGAATTCGGCGACGAACGTGGTCGCAGGTTTCATGTACAGATTGCGCGGGGTGTCGACCTGCTCGATGCGGCCCTTATTGAACACGGCCACGCGGTCGGACATCGACAGCGCTTCGGTCTGGTCGTGCGTGACGAAGATGAAGGTGATGCCCAGTTGCCGTTGCAGCTTTTTCAGCTCGCTTTGCATCTGTTCGCGCAGCTTCAGATCCAGGGCCCCGAGGGGTTCGTCGAGCAACAACACGCGAGGACGGTTGACCAGCGCACGGGCCAGTGCGACCCGCTGGCGCTGACCCCCCGACAGCTGCACCGGCTTGCGGTCGCCGTAGCCGCCGAGGGCGACCATGTTCAAGGCTTCTTCGGCGCGGGTCAGGCGTTCGCTCTTGCCGACGCCCTTCACCTTCAGGCCGTAGGCGACGTTGTCGCGCACGTTCATGTGCGGGAACAGGGCGTAGTCCTGGAAGACCGTGTTGACGTCGCGCTGATAAGGCGGAAGACCCGCGGCCTCCTCACCATGAATACGGATCGAACCTGCGCTGGGCTGTTCGAAGCCTGCGATCAGGCGTAGGCAGGTGGTCTTGCCCGAACCCGAGGGGCCGAGCATGGAAAAGAACTCGCCGTCCTTGATGTCGATGGAAACCCGGTCAACGGCCTTCACTTCGCCGAACTGACGGGAAACGTGGGTGAACTGGACTGCAAGGGTCATGGGTGAAACTCCAGATGGCCTCTTGTGGGGGCGGATTTGTCCGCGAAGGGCCGGTACAAACGACAAATGCGTGGCGGGAAATACGCGCTCTCTATAGGAGCTGGCTTGCCCTGCGACCTGGCGCGAAGCGGCAGTGAAATCTGAGGATGCGGTGTATCAGGCAGACCGCATGCACAGGCTTTACGACTGCTGCGCAGCCGGTCGCGGGACAAGCCACGCTCCTACAGGGGAGGGCGCCGCGTTCGAATACGGCGCCCGGCAGCGTTAACGCCCACCCATGATTGCGATGTAGTCCTGCGTCCAGCGGCTGTACGGCACGTACTTGCCGCCCTCGGCCTGCGGGGTTTTCCAGAAGGCGATCTTGTCGAACAAATCGAAGCCGTTGGTGGCGCAACCCTCGGCACCCAGCAGCTCATTGCCCTTGCACGCCGCAGGCACGACCGGCAGCGAACCGAACCAGGCCGCGACGTCGCCCTGGACCTTCGGTTGCAGCGACCAGTTCATCCACTTGTACGCGCAGTTCGGGTGCTTGGCCTCGGCGTGCAACATGGTGGTATCGGCCCAACCGGTGGCGCCTTCCTGCGGGATGGTCGAGGCGACCGGCTGTTTGTCAGCCACCAACCCGTTGACCATGTAACCCCACGAACTCGACGCCGCGACGCCTTCGTTCTTCACGTCGCTCATCTGCACGGTCGCGTCGTGCCAGTAGCGGTGCACCAGCGGGTGTTGGGCGCGCAATAGATCGAGCACGGCCTTGTACTGGGTTTCGGTCAGTTGATACGGGTCTTCGATCTTCAGCTCCGGCTTGGCGGTCTTCAAATACAGCGCGGCGTCGGCGATGTAGATCGGCCCGTCATAGGCCTGAACGCGGCCTTTGTTCGGCTTGCCATCGGGCAGGTCCTGCGGCTCGAACACCACGCTCCAGCTCACCGGCGGGGTCTTGAACACGTTGGTGTTGTACATCAGCACATTCGGCCCCCACTGATAAGGCGTGCCGTAAGTCTGCTTGTTGACGGTGTACCACGGGCCGTCTTTCAGGCGCGGGTCGAGGGTTTTCCAGTTGGGGATCAGGTCAGTGTTGATCGGCTGCACCCGCTTGCCCGCCACCAGACGCAACGAGGCGTCGCCCGACGCGGTCACCAGGTCATAGCCGCCCTTGGTCATCAGGCTGACCATCTCGTCGGACGTCGCCGCCGTCTTGACGCTGACCTTGCACCCGGTTTCCTGCTCGAAACCGGTAACCCAGTCATAGGCCTTATCGCTCTCGCCCCGCTCGATATAACCCGGCCACGCCACGATATCCAGCTGCCCCTCGCCGTCGCCGACAGCCTTGAGCGTTTCCGCCGCCTGCACCGCGCCGCTCGTCAACATGGCGCCGGCTATGGCTCCCAATAACATGGTCTTTTGCACTGACATACGGTTCCCCTCATTTATTGGTTTTTTTGGCAGAGATCAGTGGTGGGAACCCAGCTACGAGCCACAAGCTTCAAGCTGCAAGTGGTCATCGCGCCCACCTTCTATTTTCAGTCGGATAGGCAGTTGCTTCTCCGTTTTCACTTATTGTTTTGACTCAAAACCTACGCAGTTCTGACGCTTTTTCTTGCAGCTTGCAGCTTGCAGCTTGCAGCTCGACGCTCAAAGCTCGTAACTGCTCCTGGCCATGATGTGGCGAACCACGCTGTAGTCCTGAAGCGAGTCACTGGACAGATCCTTCCCGTACCCCGAGCGTTTCAAGCCGCCGTGAGGCATTTCGCTGACCAGCATGAAATGGCTGTTGATCCAGGTGCAGCCGTATTGCAGACGGGCCGCGACCTGCATGGCCTTGTCCAGATTCTGGGTCCAGATCGACGAGGCCAAGCCGTATTCGGAATCGTTGGCCCAGTCAACGGCCTGGGAGAGTTCGTCGAAGCGGGTCACGGTCACCACCGGGCCGAACACTTCGCGCTGGACGATTTCGTCACTCTGTTTGCAGCCCGCGAGCAGGGTCGGCTGGTAGAAGAAACCGGGGCCGGAATGCACGGCCGCGCCGGTAATGCGTTCGATGTGCGGCTGACTCAACGCGCGCTCGACAAAACTGGCGACACGGTCGCGCTGGCGGGTGCTGATCAGCGGGCCGAGTTCATTGTCGGCGTCGCGCTTGCCCGCAAAACGCAGACTGCTGACGGCCGCCCCGAGTTCGGCGACAAGTCGATCGTGGATGCCGGTTTGCGCGTAGATCCGGCAGGCGGCGGTGCAATCCTGACCGGCGTTGTAATAGCCATAGGTGCGAACGCCCTCGACCACGGCGGCGATGTCGGCGTCGTTGCAGACAATCACCGGCGCCTTGCCGCCCAGTTCAAGATGGGTGCGTTTCAGGGTTTTCGACGCCGCCTGAAGAATTTTCTGACCGGTGACGATGTCGCCAGTCAGCGAGACCATGCGCACTTTTGGATGGCTGACCAAATGGCTGCCGACCCCTTCACCGCCCCCGCAAACGAGGTTGATCACGCCCTTGGGCAGCAGCTCGGCGAACACCGGTGCGAGCGCGAGGACCGAGAGCGGTGTGTGTTCGGAGGGTTTGAAAACGAGGGTGTTGCCGGCGGCGAGGGCGGGGGCGATTTTCCACGCGGCCATCATGATCGGGTAATTCCACGGCGCGATGGAGGCGACGACGCCAATCGGGTCGCGCCGCACCATGCTCGTGTAACCCGGCACGTATTCGCCGGAGAGCTGCCCGGTCTGGCAACGCACGGCCCCGGCGAAGAAACGGAACACGTCGACAGTGGCGGTCAGGTCATCCTGTCGCGCCAAATGCAACGGCTTGCCGCAGTTGAGGGCTTCCAGGCGGGCGAGGTGGTCGGCGTCCTTTTCGATGGCATCGGCGATGCTCAGGAGGATGTTCGAGCGCTGTTGCGGCGTGGTGCGCGACCATTCATTGAAAGCGCGGTGGGCGGCCAGAATCGCCGTCTCGACCTGATCGGTGCTGGCCTCGGCAATGCGGGTCAGCACTTCACCGGTGGCAGGGTTGAGGATCGGCTCGACAAAACCCTGCCCCGTGACCTGTTCGCCGTCGATCAGCAGCGCGGTTGCAAAATGTGAGGTCACGTCGCCAGCCATCGTTCGAAGCTTCCTTGTCGATTCTTATATACAGGACGACTGGATGGCGTCGCTGATAGGGCTATCGCGAGCAAGCTCACTCCTACAGAAGTACCCGTTCTCACTGTAGGAGTGAGCTTGCTCGCGATAGCGTCATCATGGCGACACCGAGGTCGTTGAATGTCGTATCCAGAAACAGCTTCCGCCCAAGCTTCTGAGCCTAGTGCCACATCCAGCGGGCGACAAATTCTAAATTCTGAAAGCAGCGTTCGATTAAATCGATGGCCTGCGTCCTGGATGCGGCTGTTCCCGCGCCACGCTCAGGAATGGATCGACCAGTGAAGGCCGCGCCGTACCCCGACGCCACGCCAGGCCGATGTCCAGCGTCTGGGTCAGGTCAGCGATTGGCCGGGCTTCGATGATGTCGCCTTCCAACGACCACGGTCGATAGGTCATGTCCGGCTGTATCGAGACACCCAGTCCCGCCGCCACCAGACTGCGCACCGCTTCTGTCGAGGCGGTGCGCAACGTCACCTTGGGCTGCAAACCGGCGCGGGACCAGATGCGCTGGGCGTTCACCCCCATTTCGTCGACGTTCAACTGAATCAGCGGCTCGCACGCCACGTCGGCCAGATGAATGTTGTCGTGGTCCAGCAACGGGTGCTGGGCGGGCAGCCACAGGCGGTGGGGCGAGTGGGTCAGCACTTCGGTTTGCAACGCATGCCGGTCTTCGAGGTTGGAGAGAATCAGTACCCCCACGTCGATCTCGCCGCTGACCAGCAGATGCTCAATGTAAGGCCGTTCATCCTCCATCACCCGAATGTCGACGTTGGGGTAAGCGCGCTGAAAGCGGGTCAGCAGGTCGGCGAGGTAATAGCCCGCCACCAGGCTCGTCACGCCGACCACCAGTTGCCCGGCCACCTGATCCGCGCCTTGTTGCAGGCTGCGTTTGGCGTTTTCCACCGTCGCGAGGATCAAGTGCGCCTGGCGCAAGAACTGATGCCCTTGGTGGGTCAGCGTCATGCCCTTGGCGTGCCGACTGAACAGGCTGACGCCGATGTCTTCCTCCAGTTGCTGGATGGCGAGCGTCAGGGTCGATTGGGAAATGAAAACCGCCTGAGCGGCGGCTGAAATCGAGCCGGTTTCGGCCACAGCGATGAAATGGCGGATCTGACGAAGCGTCATCATGCGAAACCGGCCCCTGTGTTTTTTGCAATGTCAGGCATGTGTATCGTTTTTTTAGATGCGCTTGAGAGTAGCGTTCGAACGCTGCAACATCCAGAAGCACACCTGAAAACGGCTTTTGGCGACTTCGACATACCCTGCGAGTCGAATCGTCTATCCCGAATCAGGAGGTCTGTTATGAACACCCGTGGCTTGCTCGATCAGCTGTTGAAATCCGGTCAGGACCTGTTGCAGAACAAGGCTGGTAGCGCGGCCAACCCCGGTCAGGGCAAAGGCGCTCAAGGCGGGCTTAACGATTTACTGGGCAAAGTCGGCGGCGGCAACCTGAGCGGGTTCCTGTCAGGGGCCGGAGGCGGGGCGTTGGCAGCCGGGGCAATGGGCCTGCTGCTGGGCAATAAAAGCGCCCGCAAGATGGGCGGCAAGGCGCTGACCTACGGCGGCCTGGCCGCATTGGGTGTGCTGGCCTACAAGGCGTATGGCAACTGGCAGGCGAACCAGCCGGGCGCGGGACCGAGTCAGCCGCAGACGGTGGACCGTGTGCCCCCCGCCCAGGTCGAGCAGCACAGCGAAGCTGTCTTGCGCGCGCTGGTCGCTGCGGCCAAGGCTGATGGGCACGTCGATGACAACGAGCGGCAATTGATCGAAGGCGAATTCACCCGTCTGACCGGCGACCAGGAATTGCAGCATTGGCTGCATGCCGAACTGAACAAACCCCTCGACCCCGCCGACGTCGCCCGCTCCGCCCACACGCCTGAAATCGCCGCCGAGATGTACCTCGCAAGCGTGATGATGGTTGACGAAGAGCACTTCATGGAACGCGCGTATCTCGATGAGCTGGCGAAACAACTGAAACTGGCGCCGGGGCTCAAGGCCGAGCTGGAGAGCCAAGTGCGCCAAGCGCAGCAATAACCCTCACAATCCCCCCTGAACAACACCGCCGTCCCTGTAGGAGCGAATTCATTCGCGAGACGGCGGTGCAGGCGATAGAGATGCATCGCCCGGAAAACCGCTTCGCGAATGAATTCGCTCCTACAGGAGAGACGAGGTACAAAGTTGGGCCTCGCCCGTCCCATCAAGCATTCCCCCCTCCCGCCGATAAGCTGTCAGATATTTCCGATATATCTGTGCGTTATCGCTTTATCTATGTCGGAAACAGCCGGGCTAATTCGTAAGGCACTGGGCTATACTCGGCTCGCGTTGGGCCGTCTGTCGGTCCGCTTCTTGAACCCGGCGTTGTCGGTGTTGAACTCTTGAGGGCTGACTGTGAAGAATTGGACGTTGCGCCAACGTATCTTGGCGAGCTTCGCTGTAATCATCGCCATCATGCTGTTGATGGTTGTCGTGTCGTACACCCGACTGCTGTCGATCCAGCACAGCGAAGAAGCGGTCGCCGATGACGCGTTGCCGGGCGTCTACTTCAGCACCCTGGTGCGCAGTGCCTGGGGCGAGAGCTACATCCGCACCCTGGAGTTGATCGGCGAGGGTAAAGCGCGCGAGCTGACCCGTTCTGAACAGGATCAGTACATCGATTTCGACACCCGTCTGCAAAACCAGATGGACAGTTACAAGAAGACCATCTACGACGACACCGATCGTGCCAATTTCAACGCCTTCGAAAAGCAGCGTGAGGTGTATGGCCGGCTGTTGAGCGAAGTGATCAAAACCTATCAAGCGGGCGATTACGCCACTGCGCGCACGGTGTTCTACGGCCAAGTCAACCCGGTCTGGCTGCAGGGTCGCAAACAGCTCAACGATCTGATCGTGGCCAACAAGGCCGTGGCCGATCAGGCGACCGCGAACATTTCTTCTGCCGTGCTGACCGCGAAGATCAGCATGGGCATCTCGCTGATCGTTGCCGTTCTGGCGGCCGCCGCGTGCGGCCTGTTGCTGATGCGCACGATTCTGGCGCCGATGAACCGCATCGTGCGGATTCTCGAAACCATGCGCACGGGCGACCTGAGCAGCCGCCTGACCCTCGACCGCAACGACGAATTCGGCTCGGTGCAGACCGGGTTCAACGACATGGTCACCGAGTTGGCGGCACTGGTGTCCCAAGCGCAACGTTCGTCCGTGCAAGTCACGACCTCGGTGACCGAGATCGCGGCCACTTCCAAACAGCAACAGGCCACCGCCACCGAGACCGCCGCCACTACGACTGAAATCGGTGCGACGTCTCGTGAAATTGCGGCGACGTCTCGCGACCTGGTGCGCACCATGACCGAAGTCACGTCTGCTGCGGATCAGGCGTCCATTCTCGCCGGTTCCGGCCAGCAAGGCCTGGCGCGCATGGAAGAAACCATGCATTCGGTGATGGGCGCAGCGGATCTGGTGAACTCCAAGCTGGCGATCCTCAACGAGAAGGCTGGCAACATCAACCAAGTGGTCGTGACCATCGTCAAGGTCGCCGACCAGACCAACCTGCTGTCGCTGAACGCTGCCATCGAGGCCGAAAAAGCGGGCGAATATGGCCGTGGTTTTGCCGTGGTCGCCACTGAAGTGCGACGCCTTGCAGACCAGACCGCTGTGGCCACCTACGACATCGAACAGATGGTCCGGGAGATCCAGTCGGCGGTGTCGGCGGGCGTGATGGGCATGGACAAGTTCTCGGAAGAAGTGCGTCGCGGCATGTTCGAAGTGACTCAGGTTGGCGAGCAGCTTTCGCAGATCATCCACCAGGTTCAGGCGCTGGCGCCGCGGGTGTTGATGGTCAACGAGGGCATGCAGGCCCAGGCCACCGGCGCCGAGCAGATCAATCAGGCGCTGGTGCAACTGGGCGATGCCAGCAGTCAGACCGTGGAATCCCTGCGCCAGGCCAGCTTTGCCATCGACGAGTTGAGCCAGGTGGCGGTAGGGCTGCGCAGCGGCGTTTCGCGTTTCAAGGTCTGAGACCCGACCATGATCGAGCATTCAGCCAAACGCAGCGCCGGGGTGGTGACGAAGAACAAGCTGTTCCTGCTGTTTCGCATCGGGACGGAGCGCTATGCGCTGGAAGCGACCGAAGTCGCGGAGGTGCTGCCTCGGCTGATCCTCAAACCCATCGCGCAGACGCCGCATTGGGTGGCCGGTGTGTTCGCACACCGAGGCGTGGTGGTGCCGGTCATCGACATGAGCGCGCTGACATTCGGCGAACCGGCCCCCTCGCGCACCAGCACGCGTCTGGTGCTGGTGCATTACCGGCCTGATGCCGAGCGCAACCCGCAATGGCTGGGGCTGATTCTCGAACAAGCCACCGACACCCTGCGTTGCGCCGCTGACGAGTTCAAGGAATACGGTCTGGACAACCGTCAGGCGCCGTACCTCGGCCCGGTGCGGGAAGACGCGTTGGGCTTGCTGCAATGGATTCGCGTGCAGGACCTGCTGGACGACTCGGTCCGTGCGCTGCTATTCCCGGCACAACCCTTGAGCCTCGAACCCTTCGAGGCCACGCCATGACTGACGACGCGCGTTTCTTCGCCTTTCTCAAGGACCGTATCGGCCTCGACGTGGCGTCGGTGGGCGAAGCGATCATCGAACGCGCGTTGCGTCAGCGGCGCATGGTCGTCAAAGCCATCGACCACGCTGACTACTGGCAGTTGTTGCAACGTTCGGCGGAAGAACAGCAGGCATTGATCGAAGCGGTCATCGTGCCCGAGACCTGGTTTTTTCGTTATCCCGAATCCTTCGCCACCCTTGGCAAACTGGCGACGGCGCGTCTGGCGCATCTCAACGGTGCTCGCCCGCTGCGCATTCTCAGCCTGCCATGCTCCACCGGCGAAGAGCCGTATTCGATTGCCATGGCGTTGTTCGATGCCGGGCTGCAGGCGCAACAGTTCAAGATCGAAGCGGTGGACATCAGCCCGCTGTCCTTGCAGCGAGCCCGCCGTGGCGTCTACGGCAAGAACTCGTTTCGCGGCGACCAGTTGAGCTTTCGCGAGCGTTATTTCATCCCGGTCGAAGACGGCTATCGCGTCGAAGACCAGGTGCGCGAGCGCGTCAGCTTTCAGGCCGGGAACATGCTGGACCCGACCCTGCCGGTGGCGCAGTCGGCCTATGACTTTGTGTTCTGCCGCAACCTGCTGATCTATTTCGACGTCGATACCCAGCGCCGTGGGTTCGAAGTGCTCAAGCGCATGACCCACAACGACGGCGTGCTGTTCATCGGCCCTGCGGAGGGCAGTCTCTTGGGGCGGATGGGCATGACCTCCATCGGCATTGCGCAGTCGTTCGCGTTCCGGCATCAAGGCGAGGCGGACGCCGAGTCGCTGACGGTGATCGCGGCACCGCCCGCCGCGGCGCCATTACCGGTCGAGCCGCCGCCAGCCAGCAAAAAGCCTGCACCTGTACCGCCTGCACGAATTCCCGGCGGAGTGCGATTTCTCCCGACTTCTCAGCCTGCAACGCGCAGCGCCGCTCCCGCATCGCCTGCGACGGGGGAGGCCGCAGCCTTGCTCGACAGCATCAAGAAGCTCGCCAACGAAGGCAAAAGCGCCGACGCCAAACTCGCGTGCGAGCAGTACCTCAAACGTTATGAACCGGTGGCCCCGGTGTTCTATTGGCTCGGTCTGCTGAGCGAAGTGGGCGGCGACGTGATTGGCGCCCAGGGTTTTTATCGCAAGGCGTTGTACCTGGAGCCGCAGCACCCCGAAGCACTCGCCCAATTGGCGGCCATTCTCGCGGCCCAGGGCGACAGCGCCGGTGCCCGCCGTCTGCAAGAACGCGCAGCCCGTGGTGTGAATAAAGAAGGACGTAATCGATGACCGGCGTACACAGTGAACTGGTCAGCAACGATGCCCAAGCCATCGACGATTGCTGGAACCGGATCGGCATCCACGGCGATCGCTCGTGCCCACTCCTGGTGGAACACATCCATTGCCGCAACTGCTCGGTGTATTCGGCGGCGGCGACCCGTTTGCTGGACCGCTACGCGCTGGCGCAAGAGGAGCGTGTGTCGATTCACAGCGAAGAGCTGGCCAGCGATATCCAGACCCGCTCACTGGTGGTCTTCCGTCTGGGCGAAGAATGGCTCGGCTTCCCGACCCGCTGTCTGGTCGAAGTGTCGCCAGTGCAAACGATTCACTCGCTGCCGCACCAACGCTCCCGGGCCTTGCTCGGCGTGGCGAACGTGCGTGGCGCGCTGGTGGCGTGCCTGTCGTTCGTCGAGCTGCTGGGATTGGACAGCGGGTCGGCCCCGGCCAATGCCTCGCGCATCATGCCGCGCATGCTGATCGTGGCCGCTGAGGGAGGGCCCGTGGTGGTGCCGGTCGATGAAGTCGACGGGATTCATGCCATCGAGGCGCGTTTGCTGGACAGCGCATCGGCCCCTGCGCAAAACGCCAACGCACGCTTCACCCGAGGCGTGGTGCAGTGGAAAGACCGCAGCTTGCGGTTGCTGGACGAAGAACAGTTGCTGTCCGCCGTGAACCGGAGCCTGACATGACGCCCGATCAAATGCGCGACGCCTCGTTGTTCGAACTGTTCACGCTGGAGGCCGAAGCCCAGACCCAAGTCCTGAGCGCAGGCCTTCTGGCGCTGGAGCGTAACCCGACCCAAGCCGATCAACTGGAAGCCTGCATGCGCGCCGCGCACTCGCTCAAGGGCGCGGCGCGGATCGTCGGCGTCAACGCCGGGGTCAGCGTCTCCCACGTGATGGAAGACTGCCTCGTCGAAGCCCAGGAAGGCCGGCTGCACCTCAAGCCCGAGCACATTGACGCGCTGTTGATGGGCACGGACATGCTCATGCGCATCGCCACGCCGGGACCGAACAGCGTGGCCCAAGGCGACGTGGACGGCTACGTCGCATTGATGAACGACCTGATCAAACCGGGTGCGCGTCCTGCCACCGCTGCGCCGAACCTTGCGCCATCAATGGACGATTTGTTGCTGGCCAACGCGCAGTCGCTGGTGGAATCGGTGCAATCGGCCCATGCGCCGCTGACTGAACCCACTGAACCTGAATTACCCGCTGTCACCGAATCCGTTACACCCGCACAACCGGCCCCTGTGCCCGAAGCCGAAGAAGAGGCCCAGCCGAAAATCGGCCGCCGCGTCGAGCGTCGGGTCAACGAGGGCGGCGAGCGCGTCTTGCGGGTGACGGCCGAGCGCCTGAATAACCTGCTGGACCTGTCGAGCAAATCGCTGGTCGAGACCCAACGCCTGAAGCCTTATCTGACCGCGATGCAGCGGGTGAAACGCTCCCAAAGCGGCGCCAGTCGCGCGTTGGACAATCTCGAAGCCTTGCTCGACGCCAACGTCGATCCGGACGCGCAAAAAGCGCTGGAAGAAGCGCGGCGTCTGTTGAGCGAGGCGCAGCACCTGTTGATCCAACAGACCTCCGACCTCGACGAATTCGGCTGGCAGGCCAGTCAGCGCGCGCAGTTGCTGTACGACACCGCACTGGCCTGCCGCATGCGCCCTTTCGCCGACGTGCTGGCCGGGCAGGCGCGCATGGTGCGTGACCTTGGCCGTTCGCTGGGCAAGCAGGTGCGGCTGGAAATCGACGGCGATAAAACCCAGGTCGACCGCGACGTGCTGGAAAAACTCGAAGCACCGCTGACGCACCTGTTGCGCAACGCCGTGGACCACGGCATCGAATTTCCCGAGCAACGCCTGGCCCTCGGCAAACCGGCGGAAGGGCTGATTCAACTCAAGGCGTCGCACCAGGCCGGTTTGCTGGTCGTCGAACTCATCGACGATGGCGGTGGCGTGGACCTTGAGCGTCTGCGCCGCAGCATCATCGACCGCAAACTGTCGCCCGAAGAAACCGCGATGCAACTGAGCGAGGAGGAGCTGTTGAGCTTCCTGTTCCTGCCGGGTTTCAGCATGCGCGACAAAGTCACCGAAGTCTCCGGGCGCGGCGTGGGCCTGGATGCGGTGCAGCACATGGTCCGGCAACTGCGCGGCGGGGTCGAACTGCATCAACAGGCGGGGCAGGGCAGCCGTTTCCACATCGAAGTGCCGCTCACGCTGTCCGTCGTGCGCAGTCTGGTGGTGGAAGTGGGCGGCGAAGCCTATGCCTTCCCGCTGGCGCACATCGAGCGGATGCGCGACGTGCAAGTGGACGAAATCGTGCAACTGGAAGGCCGCCAGCACTTCTGGCACGAAGAGCGCCACGTCGGCCTCGTCGCTGCCAGCCAATTGCTCAACCGTCCCGCCAGCCAGAGCAACACCGACGCGCTCAAGGTCGTGGTGATTCGTGAACGCGACGCCGTGTATGGCGTGGCGGTCGAGCGTTTTATCGGCGAACGCACGCTGGTGGTGCTGCCGCTGGACCCGCGTCTGGGCAAGGTCCAGGACATTTCCGCAGGTGCGCTGCTGGACGATGGCTCGGCTGTGCTGATCATCGACGTCGAAGACATGCTGCGCTCGGTGGAAAAATTGCTTAACACCGGGCGCCTGGAGCGTATTGATCGGCGCAATCGTCAGGTCGACGTTCAAGTGCGCAAGCGTGTGCTGGTGGTGGACGACTCATTGACCGTGCGCGAGCTGGAGCGCAAATTGCTGTTGAGCCGCGGTTATGAAGTCGCGGTGGCCGTGGACGGGATGGACGGCTGGAACGCCCTGCGTGCCGAAGACTTCGATTTGCTGATCACCGACATCGACATGCCGCGCATGGACGGTATCGAACTGGTGACGCTGCTACGCCGCGACAGTCGTTTGCAGTCGTTGCCCGTGATGGTGGTGTCGTACAAGGACCGCGAAGAGGATCGTCGTCGGGGGCTGGATGCCGGGGCCGACTATTATCTGGCCAAGGCCAGTTTTCATGATGATGCATTGCTCGACGCGGTGGTCGAGCTGATAGGAGATGCGCAAGGATGAAAATCGCCATCGTCAACGACATGCCCATGGCGGTCGAAGCACTGCGCCGTGCGCTGGCGTTCGAGCCTGCGCATCAGGTGGTGTGGGTGGCGAGCAACGGCGCTGAGGCGGTGCAGCGATGCGCCGAACTGACGCCGGATCTGATCCTGATGGACCTCATCATGCCGGTCATGGACGGCGTCGAGGCGCCCCGGCGAATCATGGCCGCCACGCCGTGTGCCATCGTGATTGTGACTGTTGACCGGGAACAGAACGTCCACCGTGTGTTCGAGGCAATGGGCCATGGTGCCCTGGACGTGGTCGACACGCCTGCCATCGGCGCGGGCAACCCGAAAGAGGCAGCGGCACCCTTGCTGCGCAAGATCCTCAACATCGGATGGCTGGTGGGTCAACGTGACAGCCGCGTCCGTCCGACGCCCGCGCCGTTGGGCGTGGCGGCACAAAGAAAGGGACTGGTGGCCATCGGTTCATCCGCAGGCGGCCCGGCAGCGCTGGAAGTGCTGCTCAAAGGACTGCCGAAGGCGTTCCCGGCAGCCATCGTGCTTGTTCAGCATGTGGACCAGGTATTCGCGGCCGGGATGGCGCAATGGTTGAGCAGCTCGTCAGGGCTGGAGGTGCGGCTGGCGCGCGACGGGGAACCGCCGGAGTGCGGGGCCGTGTTGCTGGCGGGCACCAATCACCATATTCGCTTGTTGAAGAACGGCACGCTGGCCTATACCGCCGAGCCGGTGAATGAGATATATAGGCCCTCTATCGACGTGTTTTTCGAAAGTGTGGCCAGCTATTGGAACGGTGACGCAGTGGGCGTTCTGTTGACAGGTATGGGCCGTGACGGTGCCCAAGGACTCAAGCTGATGCGTCAGCGGGGTTTCCTCACCATCGCCCAGGACCAGCAAAGCTGCGCGGTGTATGGCATGCCCAAAGCGGCAGCCGCCATCGACGCCGCCATGGAGATCCGCCCGCTGGACACGATCGCGCCTCGCTTGAAAGAGGCATTTATACAATGATTTTCCAGGTGATTTCACAGCCCGCCTGTGACCAGGAGACCCTGAATGCATGACTTGCAGCTGGACGACGTAAACGCCACGGATGAAAACGCTGCCATGGTGTTGCTGGTCGACGATCAGGCAATGATCGGCGAGGCAGTCCGGCGTGGGCTGGCGAATGAGGAAAACATCGATTTCCACTTCTGCGCCGACCCTCATCAGGCCATCGCCCAAGCGATCGAAATCAAGCCGACGGTGATTCTGCAGGACCTGGTGATGCCGGGCCTTGACGGTCTGACCCTGGTGCGCGAGTACCGCAACAACCCGATGACCCGGGACATCCCGATCATCGTGCTCTCGACCAAGGAAGACCCGCTCATCAAGAGCGCGGCGTTCGCGGCGGGGGCCAACGATTATCTGGTCAAACTGCCGGACAACATCGAGCTGGTGGCGCGCATCCGCTACCACTCCCGCTCCTACATGACCCTGTTGCAACGCGACGAAGCCTACCGTGCGCTTCGCGTGAGTCAGCAGCAGCTGCTGGACACCAACCTGGTGCTGCAACGCCTGATGAACTCCGATGGCCTGACCGGGCTGTCGAACCGTCGGCACTTCGACGAATACCTCGAACTGGAGTGGCGCCGGGCGACCCGCGAACAGACCCAGCTGTCGCTGATGATGATCGATGTCGACTATTTCAAAGCCTATAACGACAACTTCGGCCACCTTGAAGGCGACGAAGCGCTGCGTCAGGTGGCCAAGGCCATCCGTTCCAGCTGCAGCCGTCCTTCCGACCTGCCTGCACGTTACGGCGGCGAAGAGTTCGCGCTGGTGCTGCCAAACACCTCGCCGGGCGGCGCACGTCTGCTGGCCGAGAAACTGCGCCAGACCGTCGCCAGCATGAACATCCCGCACATCGCGCCGAAGGAAGGCTCCAGCCTCACCGTGAGCATTGGTCTGGCGACCCTCGTGCCTCCGGTCGGCAGCCACAGCCGCCAGTTGATCCAGAGCGCGGATCAGGGCCTGTACGCTGCCAAGCACAATGGGCGCAATCAGGTCGTGGTCGGGTCGTAAGGGTGGGGGGTGATACCGAGTTTCCTGGACGCTGCACCCCATTGTAGGAGCCGGCTTGCTGGCGAAGGCGCAGGATCTGCAACGGATAGCTCGGCTGATACGACGCTTCGCCAGCAAGCCGGCTCCTACAGGATGTACGACGGCAGGAAAATCGACGCTCGCTCCAAACACCCCCTGCCCAATGGACTGCCATCCCGGCGTCAGCTCGGGTATACTCGCGGGCTTTGTGAAATTCGCCTGCGAGTCCTGACGACCATGGAAATCAACCCGATCCTGAACACCATCAAGGACCTGACCGAACGCTCCGAATCCATTCGGGGGTATCTTTGACTACGATCAAAAACATGATCGTCTGACCGAAGTCAACCGCGAGCTGGAAGACCCCAACGTCTGGAACAAGCCCGAGTATGCCCAGTCCCTCGGCCGCGAGCGTTCGGCGCTCGCACAGATCGTTGAAACCCTCGACGAAATGAGTTCCGGCCTCGCCGACGCCAAAGAGCTGCTGGACATGGCTGTCGAAGAAGACGATGAAGGCGCTGTCGCCGATGTCGTCGAGCTGCTGGAAGGCCTGGAAGCATCCCTCGCCAAGCTGGAATTCCGTCGCATGTTCAGCGGCGAGATGGACCCGAACAACGCCTACCTGGACATCCAGGCCGGCTCCGGCGGCACCGAAGCGCAGGACTGGGCCAACATCCTGCTGCGCATGTACCTGCGCTGGGCCGACAAGCGTGGCTTCGACGCCACCATCATGGAACTGTCCGAAGGCGAAGTCGCCGGCATCAAGGGCGCCACCGTGCACATCAAGGGCGAATACGCCTTTGGCTGGCTGCGTACCGAAATCGGCGTGCACCGCCTGGTCCGCAAGAGCCCGTTCGACTCCGGCGCACGTCGCCACACCTCGTTCTCGGCGGTGTTCGTTTCCCCCGAGATCGACGACCGCATCGAGATCGACATCAACCCGTCGGACCTGCGAATCGACACCTATCGTTCGTCCGGTGCCGGTGGTCAGCACGTTAACACCACCGACTCGGCGGTCCGTATCACCCACGTACCGACCAACACCGTCGTCAGTTGCCAGAACGAACGTTCCCAGCACGCGAACAAGGACACCGCCATGAAAATGCTGCGGGCCAAGTTGTACGAGCTGGAAATGCAGAAACGCAACGCCGCGTCCCAGGCGCTGGAAGACACCAAGTCGGACATCGGCTGGGGCCACCAGATCCGCTCGTACGTCCTCGATGACTCGCGCATCAAGGACCTGCGGACCGGCGTCGAGCGCAGCGACTGCAACAAGGTGCTGGACGGTGACCTCGACGGTTACCTGGAAGCCAGCCTCAAGCAAGGGCTGTAATCGCGACCCCACGTGTTGCGGGCACGGTGCATGCAAAGCAGCGACCGGCCCGCGATCCCTTGCCGACGGCAAGAGCAACGAACCTGTGATGGAAAATCTAAAGACATGAGCGACCAACAACTCGACCCGCAAGCCCAGCAACAGGAAGAAAACACCCTGATCGCACTGCGCAAGGAAAAGCTTGCTGCCGAGCGCGCCAAGGGCAACGCCTTCCCGAACGACTTCCGCCGCGAAAACTACTGCAACGACCTGCAGAAACAGTACGTGGACAAGACCAAGGAAGAACTGGCTGAAGCGGCGATTCCGGTCAAGGTTGCAGGTCGCATCATGCTCAACCGTGGCTCGTTCATGGTGATCCAGGACATGACCGGTCGCATTCAGGTCTACGTCAACCGCAAGACCCTGTCGGAAGACACCCTGGCCTCGGTGAAAACCTGGGACATGGGCGACATCATCGCGGCGGAAGGCACCTTGGCCCGTTCCGGCAAAGGCGACCTGTACGTCGAAATGACCAGCGTGCGTCTGCTGACCAAGTCCCTGCGTCCGCTGCCGGACAAACACCACGGCCTGACCGACACCGAACAGCGCTATCGCCAGCGTTACGTCGACCTGATCGTCAACGAAGACGTGCGCGAAACCTTCCGCGTGCGCTCGCAAGTCATCGCCCACATCCGCAGCTTCCTGATGAAGCGCGACTTCCTCGAAGTCGAAACGCCGATGCTGCAAACCATTCCGGGCGGCGCGGCAGCCAAACCGTTTGAAACCCACCACAACGCGCTGGACCTGGAAATGTTCCTGCGGATCGCGCCTGAGCTGTACCTCAAGCGTCTGGTGGTTGGCGGGTTTGAAAAGGTGTTCGAGATCAACCGTAACTTCCGCAACGAAGGCGTCTCGACCCGTCACAACCCTGAATTCACCATGTTGGAGTTCTACCAGGCGTACGCCGACTACGAAGACAACATGGACCTGACCGAAGAGCTGTTCCGTGAACTGGCTCAACTGGTCCTGGGCAGCACCGACGTGCCGTACGGCGATAAAGTGTTCCACTTCGGCGAGCCGTTCGCGCGTCTGTCGGTGTTCGATTCGATCCTGAAATACAACCCGGACCTGACCGCTGACGACCTGAACGACATCGACAAAGCCCGCGCCATCGCCAAGAAAGCCGGCGCCAAGGTGCTGGGCTTCGAAGGCCTGGGCAAATTGCAGGTGATGATTTTCGAAGAGCTGGTCGAGCACAAGCTGGAACAGCCGCACTTCATCACCCAATACCCGTTCGAAGTGTCGCCGCTGGCACGCCGCAACGACGAAAACCCGAACGTCACCGACCGTTTCGAGCTGTTCATCGGCGGCCGTGAAATTGCCAACGCCTATTCCGAGTTGAACGACGCAGAAGACCAGGCCGAGCGTTTCATGGCGCAAGTGGCCGACAAGGACGCGGGCGACGACGAAGCCATGCATTACGACGCCGACTTCGTGCGTGCGCTGGAATACGGCATGCCGCCAACGGCAGGCGAGGGCATCGGTATCGACCGTCTGGTCATGCTGCTGACCAACTCGCCGTCGATCCGCGACGTCATCCTGTTCCCGCACATGCGGCCTCAGGCGTAAGCGTTACCCGAAAGCCGCCTCAGCATGGGCGGCTTTTTTTTGCTTGATGAATACCTGTAGGAGCATGCGGTAACAGTTATGACGCTATCGCGAGCAAGCTCACTCCTACAGGTGTTCGCGGGCTGTTGTAGGAGTGAGCTTGCTCGCGATAGCGTCTCGTCAGGCGCTGAAAAACATGTGATATGCCTTGACTATCAAGACTGAAAAAGGAAACCCCGTCGTGAATCGTACGATCGCTCAAAAAGGAGCCGCCGGCCTGGCCACCGCCGTCGCGCAGAGTGTTCAGTATCAGGGCCGCAAGGCCAGCCGACAGGGCAGCGAGCAACGCCGCCAGCAGATTCTCGATGCTGCCATGCGCATCCTCATTCGCGACGGCGTGCGTGCCGTCCGCCATCGGGCCGTGGCCGCCGAAGCGCAAGTGCCGCTGTCCGCCACCACCTACTACTTCAAGGACATCGACGACCTGCTCACCGATGCCTTTGCCCAATACGTCGAACGCAGCGCCGCCTACATGGCCAAGCTGTGGACCAACACCGAAGACCTCTTGCGAGAAATGGTCGCCCGCAACGACGGCAGCGCCGAAGCCCGTGGCCGTTTGGCCGATGAAATCGCCCGCATGACCCTGGACTACGTGCGCCATCAATTGCTGACCCGCCGCGACCAGTTGATCGCTGAACATGCGTTCTGCCTGGAAGCCTTGATCAACCCTCGCCTGGCGCCATTGGTGGCGGCCCATCAGCAAATTCTCTTGCAGGGAAGCGCCCAGTTTCTGGAGGTCATGGGCTCGACCCAACCGCAAGTGGATGCACAAGTGTTGACGGGGATTATCGGGCGGATGGAATATCAGGGGCTGCTCGCCGGGCCACGTCCCGAAGCAGACGAGGAAATGCTCGCTATTCTTACGCGCCAGATGCATCTGGTGTTGGGTACTGCCAAGCCGGTGATTGGCTGAGAACGCTTGAATTCAGGAGAAGCGATGAAAGTCTGGAGCGTCTTGCTCGCCTTGTCGTTCGCGTTGTTGAGCGGATGCCTGGTGACTTTCAAGGACCCGATTCCCACTAGCGATACCGCGCCGCCCAAGCTGCTCGGCACCTGGACCAGCAAAAACGCCTGGGGCGAGCCGCTGGAGCTGGAAATCAGCCGCGCTGGCGACAAAGCCAATCAGTACAAGGCCGTGAGCTACCGCAAGGGCGACCGCAAAAACCGCGACGAATACACCTTCACCGTTTCCCGCCACGGCAGCCGCTGGTACGTCTCGGCGGCATTGCCCGAGAAGTACGGCGCCAATTACGTGATCGCCGGTTTCGACCTGATCGACAACGAAAGCGCCGCCGATGAACTGGTCATCTACGACCTGGACGTGGATCGCATGCAGCAACTGCTCGATCAGAAAACCTTCGAAGGCCAGACCACCGAAACCGAAAAAGGAAACGGCGTGCTGATCACCACTTCCATGGACAAGGTGTTCGCCTACCTGGACGACACCGCCAATTCCGACGTCTTTCTCAAGGCGGCTCAATATCAGCGCATGGCCAAATAGCGCCACGGGTTAATCAAAGGGGTACTGGGTGGACGAATACCAGCAGACCATTCGCGCGCTGTCCGACCGCATCGTGTTGGCGCAGACGCCGATTCGCGTGCTCGACGCGGTGAAGTGGGACGAGAGCATTCGCAAGAATTTCCTCGCGGCCAAGGGCAAGCAGATGCCCGAAGTGGATCGGGCCTACTACGAAAACCGCCCGCTCGGGTTCGACTCCGGCGCCGTAAAGCTCGAATTCCAGAACATCGAACGTGACATCACCCGGCAACTGGGGCAGTTCAACCCGGTCGGGCAGATCATGCGCCGCATGTGCAAGGAATACCGGATGGTCGTGCGCATGCTCGAAGCGCGGGGCACGCCTGATTTCGGTCTGATTTCCCAAGAGCTATACGGCGCTGCGTCCGATGCCTTCCACGCCGGCGACCCGACGCTGGCCGACCTCGGCATGATGCTCTCTGATTACTTGAACAACATCGCCGGACGTGGCGACCTCAAGGACGAGCCGAAAACCCTCAACGCAAAAGATGCGGTCGCGATGCTGCAAAGCCGCTTGAACCGGACCTTTGGCGAAGCCGAAGAAACCATTCGGGTGTTCGAGTCCGACGGCATCGTGGCCGACGCGGCGGCGGGCGCGGATTACATCAAGATCCGCAGCGACGCGATGTTCAACGAACGTGACGTGCGAGCATTGGAGGTCCACGAAGGGCTGGTGCACGTGGGCACGACGCTCAATGGCCAGAACCAGCCGATCTGCACCTTCCTCGCCAAAGGCCCGCCCTCGTCAACCGTGACACAGGAAGGCCTGGCGATTCTGATGGAAGTGATCGGCTTCGCCTCTTATCCAAGCCGTCTGCGCAAACTCACCAACCGCACCCGCGCCATTCATATGGCAGAAGAGGGCGCGGACTTCCTGCAGGTGTTCGAGTTCTACCGCGAGCAAGGCTTTGGTATGCCGGAAAGCTATGGCAATGCCAGTCGCGTGTTCCGAGGCTCGGTGCCGAATGGTCTGCCGTTCACCAAGGACTTGTCCTACCTGAAGGGCTTCATCATGGTTTACAACTACATCCAGTTGGCCGTGAGAAAGGGCAAGCTGGAGCAGGTGCCATTGCTGTTCTGCGGCAAGACCACGCTGGAAGACATGCGCACCTTGCGGCAATTGGTGGATGAGGGATTGGTCGTGCCACCGAAGTACCTGCCCGACCAGTTCCGCGACATGAACGCGCTGTCGGCGTGGATGTGCTTCTCCAACTTCCTCAACCATTTGAGCCTGGACCGGATCGAGGCGGATTACTCGAATATCCTGTGATAGTTTCCTACAGTTACGCGAACGACAAGGACATCGCTTGAAGTCTCTTCTGACGTTGCTGCTGCTCATTTCGCTCACCGGCTGCAGCCAACTCCTGTTCTACCCCGAACGCGAAGTGCCGTTGACCCCGGAAAAGGCCCACATCGCCTGGCGCGACGTAACCCTCACGGCAGCAGACGGGACGCGGCTCAACGCGTGGTTCCTGCCTGCGAAGGAAGGCGTCCCGGTCAAAGGCACGGTGCTGCACTTGCACGGCAACGGCGGCAACATGGCCTGGCATTTGGGTGGGAGCTGGTGGCTGCCCGAGCAGGGCTATCAAATTCTGCTGCTCGACTACCGCGGCTATGGCAAATCGGAAGGCGAGCCCAGCCTGCCCGCGATTTATCAGGACATTGACGCGGCGTTCGACTGGCTGAGCAAAGCCCCGGACGTACAGGGCAAACCGCTGGTGGTGCTCGGGCAAAGCATCGGTGGCGCATTGGCCGTGCATTACCTGGCCGAACACCCTCAACAGCGTTCGCGCATCAAGGCACTGGTGCTCGACGGCGTGCCCGCCAGCTACCGTGAAGTCGCGCGATACACCCTCGGCACGTCCTGGCTGACATGGCCCTTAAAGCGTCCGCTGTCGTGGGTGATTCCGGACGGCGACAGTGCCATCAACGGCATCGCTCAATTGAAAGGCACGCCGATGCTGATGTTCCAGAGCCTCGACGATTCGCAAGTCCCGCTTCACAACGGCATCAGCCTGTACCAGAACGCGCCGCCGCCCCGGGTGCTGCAATTGACCCGTGGCCCCCACGTCCAGACGTTCGCCGATCCGACGTGGCAGGAAGTGATGGTGCGTTATCTGGATGATCCGGCGCATTTCAGCGGCCTGCGTCGGTTGGCCGAAGTCCCCAACTATCCCGATCCTGATCCGAGCCAGAAGAAGGCTTCTACGCCGTCGGACAGTAAGCCTGAAGAGAAGCCGCAATGACCGAAGAGCGTAACCTCATCCCGCAAATCCTCACCGGCATCGCCTGCATTTTCGGCACCGTGGGCGTGCTGTGGTACTACGGCTACCTGCACTTCGCCAAGCCCGAGGACGCATTGGAATTGAGCCAGTTCACGATGCTCAAGACCGTGCCAGGGGAGGACTACAAAGTCGCGCTGGAACCTGCGCCGCAGGTCGCGCACTGCGTGGAAGGGGTGATGGTGCTGTTCGACAGCGAGCAGAAAGGCCTGACCGGTGTGCTGGTCAACGACCGCAAACAGGCCGTGCGTTGCGTGGGGCAGGAGACGCCGCAGCAGGTGCAGTAGACGTCGCTCCGTCATCCACAAAAAAGCCCCGCCTGTTCGTCAACAGGCAGGGCTTTCGTTTATCGCTGCAACGGGTTTATTGCATCGACGAACGCGGTGCGACCGGCTGGTTATCGTTGGAAATGGTGACTTCCACGCGACGGTTCATGGCGCGGCCCGAAGCGCTGGCGTTGTCAGCGACCGGGTATTCCTTGCCGTAACCTTGGGATACGACGCGGTCCATGCTCACGCCCATCTTCACCAGCGCCATGCGCACGGAGTTGGCGCGACGGTCAGAGAGCGACTGGTTGTAGCTGTCGGAGCCGGTGCTGTCGGTGTAACCCTCAACGATCACTTTGCGATCCGGGTTTTCCTGAAGGAACTGGGCCAGCTTGTTGACGTTGACCAGACCTGCGGATTTCAGATCAGACTTGTTCAGGTCGAACAGCACGTCGCCGAAGGTCACCAGCGTACCGCGCTCAGTCTGCTTGGCGTTCAGGCTGTTCTGCAGCGCTTTGATCTGCGCATCGCGAGCATCCAGACGCGCCTGGGCACGTTGGGCCGCAGCGTTCTTCAAATCGTTTTCAGCGGTCTTCAGGTTAATGGTTTGCTTCGCCAGCTCAACGCGCTGATTGGTCAGATAGGCCAGTTGGTCGACCTTCTTTTGATCTTCATTGTTGCGGTAGGCGGCGTCGGCCTTGTTCAGCCAATCGCTGGCGTCCTTGGTTTCCAGGGCCGCGAGTTCGGTGGATTTCGGGTTGCTTTGCAGCGCCGAGTAGTTAGTGCGAGCCTGTTCCAGGTTCACGTTCGGTTGAGAGGAGCAGGCAGCCAGACCAACGCTCAGGGCCAGCAGGGCAGGGATCAGTACTTGTTTGCGCATAATATGTTCGTCCTTTAAATCCAGTGGCAATGCTTGAAGTGCGGGAGGTTATTGAGCGGTCGGCTGAGCCTGACGCAGACCTTCTTCACGCAGTTCGTTGACGCCCTGACGCGCGTCCTGCACCGCTTTCTGTGCTTTCGCCGCTTGTGCCTTGCGTTCGGCTACACGAGCGTCCCATTCAGCTTGTTCGGCGTACTTGCGAGCTTCGTCGTATTTCTTTTCCTGCATGGCCAGTTCAGCTTGCTTGAACTTGTCCTGCGCCGACTTCATCTCGACGGCGGCGTACTCGGTGCCGCCCGCGCTGACTGCAGCGTTCACGGCAGATTGCGTCACCGCGTATTGCTCGCTTGGAGGTTTGCCCGCGCAACCGGCAAGGAGGAGGCTGGTGCCCACGACCAACGCGGCCAGTTTCAGCCCGCGCGGGCTCTTGAAGGTTTGAGTGGCGGTGCGGGTATTCATGGTGGTCAACTCCATTTTGAAACTCCTGAAAGCTAGATTTTCCATTTCAGCGCTGGCCAGGGCGGGGACATGACCAAGGTCGATTTCCGCTGCCACCTGTCGGCTTTTTCTGTAATGGCTAATGGGTCGGACCTTCACGTTTTTTGAATAGTTCAGACGTTTTCGCTCTTACCTGCGGGCGTTTTGTTACGCGCTGTAAAATTGGCGTTCGTAAATTGGCGCAAAAAAAGACGCGCCGACCCCGATTTCCGGGGCGGGCACGCGTACTTCTTGTGATCTGAAAGCGGCGTCGTGATCAGTGTTGAGCGTTGTCCTGCTGCTCGGACAAATCCTGCAGATAACGACGAGACAGTGCGAGGAATCGCGGCGTAGGGCCGACGTCCTCATACAATGGATCGCCTTCCTCGTCGGTGGCGACCACATGCTGGCCTTTGATGTAGGGAAAGCTGGCTTCCAAATCTTCCAGCGCAGCGCCGATCAGCTCGCCCAGCAGTTCTTCGGCAGAACGCTTGGGGTACATCTCGGCGATGGCGGCCAGGCGGGCCGCGGCTTCTACATCCAGGTGAACCGCGTAGCCGGTTTTGGTCAGGCGACCTTTCGCGGAATCTTCCCAGTGTTTTGCGAGCTCACGGATTTTCATAGAGACCTCTTCATCGACCCGCGCGTGGGCGGGTTCTGGCGAATTGTCGAGCCGTCGTCCAATGCGTGACGTGGCCCGTCTTGAGACTAGCTTGCTCCCGGCAGATGTAAGGCAAAGGGTTGCGTACGTGCATGAATTTGTCGCTCTATACACATTGATAGAGGCAAAACTTACGAGGGCGTTCAGTTCGGGATGACCGAACTGACTCAGGACAGAACAAAAAAACGCTGAAGGAGAAGGCTGGATGGCTGATATCGATGCACGATTGCGTGAGGACGTTCACCTGCTGGGTGAGCTATTGGGCAATACCATTCGTGATCAGCACGGGGCTGATTTTCTCGAAAAAATCGAGCGTATTCGCAAAAGTGCCAAAGCCGGACGCCGCAGCGCGACCCAGAGCACCGAGCAACTGAGTTCCAATCTGGAAAGCCTGGGCGAGGACGAGTTGCTGCCCGTGGCGCGGGCGTTCAATCAGTTCCTTAACCTGGCCAACATCGCTGAGCAGTACCAACTGATTCATCGACGGGATGACAGCAAGCCGCAGCCATTCGAGTCCCGCGTGCTTCCCGAGTTGCTGGAGCGTTTGAAGGAATCCGGGCAGTCACCTGAAGCCTTGGCGCGCCAACTCGGCAAGCTGGAGATTGAATTGGTGCTGACTGCGCACCCCACTGAAGTGGCGCGCCGTACCCTGATCCAGAAGTACGACGCCATCGCCGCACAACTGGCTGCCCTTGACCATCGCGACCTGAACCGTCAGGAGCGTGCGCAGATCACCGAGCGTCTGCAACGCCTGATCGCAGAAGCGTGGCACACCGAAGAAATCCGCCGCGTACGTCCTACCCCGGTGGATGAAGCGAAATGGGGCTTTGCCGTCATCGAAAACTCGCTGTGGCAGGCCGTTCCCAATTACCTGCGCAAAGCCGATCAGGCGCTGCAAGCTGCCACCGGTCTGCATTTGCCACTGGAAGCCGCACCGATTCGCTTCGCTTCATGGATGGGTGGGGATCGCGACGGCAACCCGAACGTCACCGCCGCCGTGACCCGTGAAGTGCTGCTGCTGGCGCGCTGGATGGCGGCGGACCTGTACCTGCGTGACGTTGATCAACTGGCCGCCGAGCTGTCGATGCAACAGGCCAGCCCTGCTTTGCAGGCCGAAGCGGGTGACAGCGTCGAACCCTATCGTGCCGTGCTGAAAAAGTTGCGTGAGCGTCTTCGTGCTACCCGTAACTGGGCCCATGCTTCACTGAAAGTCACTCAGCCTGCGCCGGAAGACGTGCTGAACAGTAACCGGGAATTGCTGGAACCCCTGCAGTTGTGTTTCCAGTCGTTGCACGAATGCGGCATGGGCGTCATCGCCGACGGTCCGCTGCTGGACTGCCTGCGTCGGGCCGTCACCTTCGGATTGTTCCTGGTCAAACTCGACGTCCGACAGGACTCCACGCGCCACAGCGCGGCCATGACCGAGATCACCGATTACCTCGGACTGGGGCGCTACAACGAGTGGAGCGAAGAGGCGCGCATCGAGTTCTTACTGGAAGAACTGAACAGCAAGCGGCCGCTGCTGCCATCGCATTTCAAACCGGCTGCTGACACCGCCGAAGTGCTGGCGACCTGTCGCGAAGTGGCTGCTGCCCCTGCGGCGTCTTTGGGCTCTTACGTGATCTCCATGGCCGGTGCTGCTTCCGATGTGCTCGCCGTGCAGTTGCTGCTCAAAGAGGCCGGATTACAACGACCGATGCGTGTCGTGCCGCTGTTCGAGACCCTTGCGGACCTCGATAACGCCGGGCCGGTGATCGAGCATCTGCTCAGCCTGCCGGGCTATCGCCTGCGTCTGCACGGTCCGCAGGAAGTCATGATTGGCTATTCCGACTCGGCCAAGGACGCGGGCACCACGGCGGCGGCCTGGGCGCAGTATCGTGCGCAGGAAAAGCTGGTGGAGATCTGCCGCGCCCAGCAAGTCGAACTGCTGCTGTTCCATGGCCGCGGCGGCACGGTGGGGCGTGGCGGCGGTCCTGCCCACGCGGCGATTCTCTCGCAGCCTCCGGGGTCGGTGGCCGGGCGTTTCCGCACCACCGAACAGGGCGAGATGATCCGCTTCAAGTTCGGGTTGCCTGATATCGCCGAACAGAATCTCAACCTGTACCTGGCCGCTGTGCTCGAAGCGACGCTCCAGCCACCGCCGTTGCCGGAGCCTGCGTGGCGGCAAATGATGGACGAGCTGGCGGCAGATGGCGTGAAGGCCTACCGCGCCGTTGTGCGCGAGAACCCCGAGTTCGTCGAATACTTCAGCCAGGCCACGCCCGAGCAGGAACTGGGCCGTCTGCCGCTGGGCAGCCGTCCGGCCAAGCGCCGCGCAGGAGGCGTCGAAAGCCTGCGCGCGATCCCCTGGATTTTCGCCTGGACCCAGACGCGCCTGATGCTGCCTGCATGGCTCGGCTGGGAAGACGCGCTGCGCAAGGCGCTGGAGCGAGGGCAGGGCGACCTGCTAGGGCAGATGCGCGAACAGTGGCCATTCTTCCGCACGCGCATCGACATGCTGGAAATGGTGCTGGCCAAGGCAGACAGCGACATCGCGCAGCTCTACGACGAACGTCTGGTGGAGCCGGGGCTGCTGCATTTGGGTGCACATTTGCGCGACCTATTGTCGCAGGCGTGTGACGTGGTGCTGGGGCTGACCGGCCAATCGCAGCTGTTGGCCCACAGCCCCGAGACGCTGGAGTTCATCAGCCTGCGCAACACCTATCTGGACCCCCTTCATCTATTGCAGGCCGAATTGCTGGCGCGCTCGCGCAAACAGGACGCGAGTCTGGACAGTCCTTTGGTACAGGCGCTATTGGTGTCTGTCGCAGGCATTGCCGCCGGTTTGCGTAACACCGGCTGACGCGGCGCTTGCGACGCGGGTGAGGGCGCAGGCCTTCATCTCGCGGCGCCTGGCTCATCGACAAGGATGCACACCCCTGAAGTTGCACCGGGTCGTACCAAAGTATTGATCGTTGGCAAGCTACTGGTTTTTCGCGGGTTGCTGCGACTTTTGGCGTCTTGTGCGGCATGAACCGGCTGTGTATCTTGATCAGCCTTTGGCCGTTGGGTCAGTTAATTTTTTAAAGTGATTGGCCCCATTTAGGCGAATCCGACGAAATCTCTATAAAAATTGAGGAGCACAACAATGCGCGTGATTCTGCTGGGAGCTCCCGGGGCCGGTAAAGGTACTCAGGCTACGTTCATCACCAAGAAATTCGGCATTCCGCAAATCTCCACTGGCGACATGCTGCGGGCAGCGGTCAAGGCGGGCACCGAGCTGGGCCTGAAAGCCAAAAGCGTCATGGACAGTGGGGGTCTGGTTTCCGATGACCTGATCATTGGCCTGATCAAGGATCGCCTGTCGCAGCCGGACTGCGCCAATGGCTGCCTGTTCGACGGTTTCCCACGCACCATTCCTCAGGCCGAAGCCCTGAAGAATGCGGGCCTGGCGATTGACCATGTGGTAGAGATCAAGGTCGATGACGAAGAGATCGTCAAACGCATTTCCGGCCGCCGTGTACACGAAGGTTCTGGCCGCGTTTACCACACCGTGTTCAACCCGCCAAAAGTTGAAGGCAAGGACAACGAAACCGGCGAAGACCTCGTTCAGCGCAAAGACGACGTCGAAGAGACCGTTCGCCATCGCCTGTCGGTCTATCACGCGCAGACCGAGCCTCTGGTCGAGTTCTACAAGCAACTCGAAGCCAAAGACGGCACGCCGAAGTTCAGCAGCATCGCGGGCGTCGGCTCCGTGGAAGACATCACCGGCAAGGTGAACGCAGCGCTGGGCTGATCCTTCATTAGCGCAGTGAACGACGGCCCGCTTGCGGGCCGTTGTTGTTTATAATGCCGCCTCATTTTTTGTAACGCTTTGTGCACCCCTTCATTCGCTCAACCACGGACACCCCGATGACGACCTTGCTGGCACTGGACACCGCCACTGAAGCCTGCTCAGTCGCTTTGCTGCACGACGGCAAAGTGCTGACTCACTACGAGGTGATCCCGCGCCTGCATGCGCAGAAACTCCTGCCCATGATCAAGGACCTGCTGGCCGAAGCGGGCATTGGCCTGTCCGCACTGGACGCGATTGCGTTCGGTCGTGGCCCCGGCGCGTTCACTGGCGTGCGCATCGCCATTGGCGTGGTACAAGGATTGGCGTTCGGCCTGGAGCGCCCGGTGTTGCCGGTTTCCAACCTCGCCACCTTGGCGCAACGCGCCTTTCGTGAGCGCGGGGTGACTCAGGTGGCGGCGGCCATCGATGCGCGGATGGATGAAGTGTATTGGGGCTGCTATCGCGAAACGGCCGGGGAAATGCGTCTGCTGGGCGAGGAAGCGGTGATGCCTCCTGAGCGTGCGGCATTGCCCATCGACGCGTCGGGCGAGTGGTTCGGAGCGGGCACCGGTTGGGGCTACGCCGAGCGCATCGCCGTCAACCTTTCCGGTCAGGACGCCACTTTACTGCCCCACGCCCAGGACCTGCTGACCCTTGGCACCTTCGCCTGGCACCGTGGCGAAGCTATTGTCGCGGACGACGCACAGCCCGTTTACCTGCGGGACAAAGTGGCCACCCCCAAGGCGCGTTGATCCATCTGAACCCTGTAGGAGCGAATTCATTCGCGAAGCATCCGCGCGGCCGGTAAATCTCTGTCTGCCAAACCCTTTTCGCGAATGAATTCGCTCCTACAGAGGATATGTGGTGTCTGTCCTCGCGTGGTGAGCCGCCCCGCGAATGCATCTTCTGCCGCACCATTACGCTGCCGTACCGCGCACCTGTAGGAGCGAATTCATTCGCGAGACGACGGTACAGCCGCCACGGCTCCATCGCCAGCAAGCCGCGCTATTACGGGCGTGATCACTCGATATCAACACGCCACAACTGAGACCCAAGTCACAGCATTCACTACCGTTCGGCGACAAAGCGATCATTTCTGCCCGGCGGTTTTAAACATTCGGCAATAACTGTGGTCTAGTTATCGTTCGCGAGTTTGCTTAAGTGGGTTCGTGAGATTAAATTGCCACTACAAGACGCCGAGTAAGCATCGATGCGGATTAACGGTCCTTCACAACGTTCGTACCCCATAAAGCGCAAGCCCCGCAAAGGTACTGCGACGATCGATAACGCCTCCGAAGAGGTGATCATCGACGACGTTGAAGAAGTCGTTCCGCAGACCGCTCGCCGTCAAACCGGTGGCACGGCCAATGTGCCGGCACGCCAACAGGACATCATTTTCCCGCGCGCCATGAGTCGCCGGGTGGCCAGTGCCCTGAGCAGCTACCTGACGACTTCAACGTTCGTCGATTGGGACCTCGAAGTCTCGGGCCTCGATCTGCACGTTTGAACGTCACCAATCCCCCTTATTTCATCGGTTGTCCGTCCTGGAGCGAAAGCGCCTGGCGTCAGTCGTTGTACCCGCCAGATGCCCGCACCTCCGATCTGCTTGAACTTTACGCTCAGGTCTTCAATGCCGTTGAAGGCAACACCACGTTTTACGCCCGTCCCAAAGACACCACTGTCGAACGCTGGGGGCAGGTCTTGCCTGAGCATTTTCGATTCACGGCCAAGTTTCCCGGTGACATCAGTCACGCGGGTGACCTGCGCGAACACCTGACTGCCGCGCAAGACTTCCTGAAGCTGATGGCCCCGTTGGGTGACCGCGTCCAACCCCTGTGGCTGCAGCTCCCCGCGACCTTTTCACCCCATCGCCTCGGCGAGCTGGCGACGTTTATCGACGCCTTGGAAGGCCGTGCCTTGGCAGTGGAAGTGCGCAACATGGGGTTCTTCGACAAGGGTGAAGGCGAGCGCATGCTCAATCGTCTGCTGCTCGACCGGGGCGTCGAGCGCATCTGTCTGGATTCGCGACCGCTGTTCAGTTGCGTGTCCCAAGACCCGGCCGTGCTCCATGCGCAATCGAAGAAACCCAAGGTGCCCGTACGCCCGGCTGCACTCACGTTATTCCCCCAAGTACGTTTCATCGGGCGTCCAGAACTGGAAGCGAACGAGCCTTTTGTCGAGCAGTGGGCGCTGAAAGTCGCGGCCTGGATCGAGGAAGGGCGCACGCCTTACGTCTTTCTGCACACGCCCGACAACATCCAGGCCCCCGACCTTGCCAGACGTTTCCATGAACAACTGCTGACATTGCTGCCAGGCCTGCCTGAATTGCCGACGCTGGAGCGTGGGCCAGAGGTGGAGCAACTCGGCTTGCTGTGAGGTCAGTTAGGGGGATGCCATTGTCCTCACTGCGGAAACCTCGCCCATGCGCGGCTCGACCCTTTTCCTGTTATTCCTTCTGGTGTGCCTCGGCATCGGGCTCTCGGTGTGGCGCGGTGGGTTGCCTGTCCCTGGGCGCTGGAACCCGTGGGCGCCGCTGGACGTGCGCGAACAACCGAACCTGCTCACCCCCTTCAAACTCTGGCGTTTGCAGGATGATCCGGCCCTGTGCGATCAGGCTTTGCAAACCTCAACCCTGCGCTATGCCCATCAGGCAGACAGCGCCGCCGACGCCAAATGCCCGCTGAGCAATACCTTGCGCATTCAAGGCGGAGACGTGGCGTTGAGCAGCAGCTTCCTTTCAAGTTGCCCTTTGGCGGTGGCCTACGCGCTGTTTGACATTCATGGCCTGCAACCGGCGGCTCAAGAGGTGTTTGGGGAGAAGGTCACGCAGATCGATCACCTCGGCAGCTTCGCCTGCCGCAATGTCTACAACCGCAGCGAGGGCCGCCTGAGTCAGCACGCGTCGGCCAATGCGCTGGACATCGCAGGGTTTCGTCTGGCAGACGGCAGGCGGATTTCCGTGCTCAAGGACTGGAAAGACGAGGGCGATAACGGGAGGTTTCTGAGGCTGGTCAGGGACAATGCCTGTCAGCACTTCAACACCGTGCTGGGGCCGGACTACAACGCGGCGCACCAGAATCATTTTCATGTGGACATGGGACGGTGGCGGGTGTGTCGGTAGCGTCAGTCTTGTAGGAGTGAGCTTGCTCGCGATCGCGTTTGATCAGTCACCACCTTGCCGTCTGACATACTGAATCGCGAGCAAGCTCACTCCTACAGGGGCAGCGTGTGCGCCCTAATCAGGCCGCAATCCGCAGATTCTGCAGCACGATCGGACGGGCCCAGCCGTTATCGAACTCCAGGTTACGCTGCTGTTCGCTCATTTCTTCAGCGCTGTACGGCGTGGCAGGCTTGTCGGCCAAATCCCATTCGAACTCGGCGATCGGCAGGAACAGAGGGCGAGGCTGAGGACCGGGGCCCGGCTCGACGCTGTCGTCGTAAGGGTTCAGCACGGTCGGGCGGACCCAACTGCTGTCGATTTCCAGATTGCGTTGCTGTTCAATCATTTCGCTGGCGCTGAACGGCACGGGCCGTTTGGCCAGGTCCCATTCGAATTCGGCGATGGGCAGAAACAGCGGCTCAGGCGGGGCAATTTCTGTGTCCACGACCGGGCATTCGCGCTGCTCGACGATTTTGCCCAACGTTCTGGCGCCCGCAACGGGTTCGCCGGTCATGTTGTCCGTCGCGGCTGCAACGGCGGGGTACTCGGAAGGCGCGGCGGCGTTGTCATCGACCTGCTGCGCCATCGCACGGGCAAACGCATCCTGCCAAAGCTGCGTGACGCCGCTCAGGGTTTCGGTATTGCGTACGCTGTAGTCGCCTGCGTACGTCAAATAACCTATCGAGGATGTTTGCTGAATGTCTGACATAAGCGCTCAGTACATGCCGTGGGTCTGGCAAAATGCCGGATACTTTCGTTATCGGCAGATGTTGCCAATCATTAAGAAAATTTGAGCGTGTTGAAGAGATGACAGAGCAGCAAGCGGGCAGCCGCATTCGCGTTGAAGCCCTGACGGCCGAAGCCCGGGAAAAAGCGGAACAATGGGCCATGCGTCTGGGCCTGCCGCTGGAGGACACCGAAGCGGATTTTGCCTTGCAATTGAACGATGACGGCCTGCAATTGCAACAGCTGGGCGACGATGCGCCGGGGCCTGTGCGAGTGGATTTTGTTGAGGGCAAAGCGGCCCACCGGCGCCTGTTCGGTGGCGGCAGCGGGCAGATGATCGCCAAGGCCGTGGGCGTTCAGCCGGGTGTCCGTCCTCGGGTGCTGGACGCCACGGCCGGGTTAGGCAAGGACGCATTCGTGCTGGCCAGCCTGGGCTGTGAAATGAGCCTGATCGAGCGCCAACCGATCATTGCCGCGCTGCTGGAAGACGGTTTGGCGCGGGGCGCTCAGGACCTCGACGTGGGCGCGATCATTGGCCAGATGCGTTTGCTGACGGGCAATTCGATCGAGCTGATGCGCCATTGGGAAGGCGAACCGCCGCAGGTGATCTACCTCGACCCGATGTTTCCCCATCGCGAAAAAACGGCATTGGTGAAGAAAGAAATGCGCCTGTTCCGCCCGTTGGTGGGCGACGACATGGACGCCCCGGCGTTGCTGGAAGCGGCGTTGGCATTGGCGACCCACCGTGTGGTGGTCAAACGCCCGCGTAAAGCCCCGTGCATCGAAGGCGCCAAGCCGGGGTATGCGCTGGATGGCAAATCCAGCCGGTATGACGTGTATCCGAAGAAGGCGTTGAAGCCCTAGTAACAACCGCGAGCAACCCTGTAGGAGCGAATTCATTCGCGATGGGCCCGGCCCGGCGATACATCTCTGTCGGATGTACCGCCGTCTCGCGAATGAATTCGCTCCTACAGGAGGTCGCGTTCAGCCCGCCTTATAAGCCCTCAAAAACAACGCCACCACTTCCTGCACATGCTGCTCGCTCGTTTCCTCATCTGGCACGCCGCCGTTGCCGATCAGCAACCGGAAATTGCACACGCCCTTGATCAAACTCAAAAAGTGCCCCGCCGCGCTCGCAGGTGAATCGAAATGCAAGCCGTCGGTGTCATTCACCCGCGTCAGAAATCGCTCCATTTCCTGCAGGATGCGTTGCGGTCCGGCTTCAAAAAACACCGCCGATAGCGTCGTATCCTGCGTGCCGAGGGCGATCATCAAACGGTGCAGTTCGATGGATTCCGGGCTGTTGATGAGGGTGTGAAAGCCTCTCGCAATACCCAGCAACACTTTCTCCACCGGCGCATTTTGCGCCACGACCACGAACAGTTCAGGCAACTGCTCCTCGCACCGGGCGACCACGGCCGCTGAAAACAGCGTCTCCTTGTCGGTGAAATGGCTGTAGACCGTGAGCTTGGAAACCCCGGCCTCTGCCGCCACCGCATCCATGCTGGTGCTTGCATAGCCATTGCGCACGAACAGGTCCTTGGCCGCGTCGAGGATCGCCTTTCGCTTGGCCAGATCTTTTGGACGACCCGGGCCAGCGGTCGAAGGGGCATCGATTAAATAGTTTTCAGGCATATTCGTTTGATTAGTGGACTGTTCAGTTCGGTAATTCTTAATATACTCGCCAGTACAATTATTCAAAGCTCCCTTTTGCCAAGGTGCCACACCATGTTTCGCGATGCCTTGTTCCTTGCTGTGCCCATCAGTCTGGTGTCGCTCCTCGCGGGCTGCGGTCAGGAAGTCTCAGTTCCCGCCACCGTGCGTCCGGCCATGGTAGTGCAACCGCAGCCGTCGTCCCAATCCATGGACAGCTATCCCGGTGAAGTCCGCGCCCGTTTCGAACCCGATCTGGCGTTTCGTATCCCCGGCAAAGTCAGCAAGCGCCTCGTGGAAGAGGGGGAGCGGGTCAAGGCCAACCAGCCCCTGGCCGAACTCGATGCCCAGGACGTGCGCCTGCAACTGGATGCCACGCGGGCACAGGTCGCTGCCGCCGAGGCGAATTTGCAGATGGTCCGCTCGGAACGTGACCGTTACAAGACATTGATGGACCGGCAGATGGTCAGCAAGTCGCAATTCGACAACGCCGAAAACCTGTACCGCGCCGGTGATGCTCGGCTCCGACAGCTCAAGGCCGAATTTACGGTTGCCGACAATCAGACCAGCTATGCCGTGCTTCGTGCGTCTCAGGACGGCGTCGTCGCCAAACGACGGGTGGAAGTCGGTCAGGTGGTGGCCGCCGGGCAAACCGTGTTCACCCTCGCCGCCGATGGCGAGCGGGAAGTCTCGATCAGCCTGCCGGAACAGAACTATGGCCGGTTCAAGATTGGCGACCCGGTATCGGTCGAGCTGTGGACCCAACGGGAACAGCGTTTCCCCGGTCGTATTCGCGAGCTGTCGCCGGCGGCTGATCCGAAATCCCGTACCTTCGCGGCGCGCATCGCCTTCGCCGGTGGCAAGGTCCCGGCTGAACTGGGGCAAAGCGCCCGCGTGTTCATTGCGTCCGAACACAACGTGCCGCTGTCCGTGCCGTTGTCAGCGCTGACTGCCGAGCAGGGGCAAACCTACGTCTGGCGTCTGCAAAGCGACAACACCCTCAAGCGAACCCCGGTGCAAGTCGGCGCCTACGGTCAGGAGTCGGTCCCGGTACTCGGCGGCCTCGAAGCCAGCGACTGGGTGGTGGCGGCGGGCGTTCATGTGCTGCACGACGGCGAACAGGTTCGCCCGGTCGATCGCAGCAACCGTGCGGTGAAACTGGCGGCGAAGGAGTAAGCACGGATGCGTTTCAACCTTTCCGAATGGGCCCTGCGCAATCGGCAGATGGTCCTGTACCTCATGATTCTTCTGGCTGTCGTCGGCGCGTTGTCCTACACCAAACTGGGACAAAGCGAAGACCCTCCGTTCACCTTCAAGGCCATGGTCATTCGCACGCTGTGGCCCGGCGCCAGTGCTGAGGAAGTGGCGCGGCAGGTCACCGACCGCATCGAAAAGAAGCTGATGGAAACCGGCGACTACGAGCGCATCGTCTCGTTCTCGCGGCCCGGCGAGTCCCAAGTCACGTTCATGGCGCGGGATTCCCTCGTCTCGGCCAAGCTCCCGGAGCTGTGGTATCAGATCCGCAAAAAGATCGGCGACATCCGTGCGACGCTGCCGCCGGGCACCCAAGGCCCGTTCTTCAACGACGAATTCGGCACCACCTTCGGCAACATTTACGCGCTGACCGGGGAAGGCTTCGACTACGCCGTGCTCAAGGACTACGCCGACCGCATCCAGATCCAGCTGCAACGGGTCAAGGATGTGGGCAAGGTCGAGCTGATCGGGCTGCAGGACGAGAAGATCTGGATCGAGCTGTCCAACGTCAAACTCGCCACCCTCGGTCTGCCGCTGCAAGCCGTGCAACAGGCGCTGGAAGCCCAGAACGCAGTCGTGGCCGCGAGCTTTTTCGAGACGCCGAGCGAGCGCATTCAGTTGCGCGTGACCGGGCGTTTCCAGACCGTCGATGAAATCCGCAACTTCCCGATTCGCGTCGGTGATCGCACGTTCCGCATCAGCGATCTGGCTGACGTGCGCCGTGGCTTCAATGACCCGCCTGCGCCCGAAATGCGTTTCATGGGGCAGAACGCAATTGGTCTCGCAGTGGCCATGAAGGACGGCGGTGACATCCTTGTTCTGGGACGCGCGCTGGAAGCCGAGTTCGCTCGCTTGCAGAACAACCTCCCGGCGGGCATGGCGTTGAGCAAAGTGTCCGATCAGCCCGCTGCCGTGAAAACCAGCGTTGGCGAATTCGTGCAGGTGCTCGCCGAAGCCTTGGGCATCGTGCTGCTGGTGAGTTTCTTTTCCCTCGGCGTGCGCACTGGCATGGTGGTGGCGCTGGCGATCCCAGTGGTGCTGGCGATGACCTTCGCCACGATGTATTACCTCGGCATCGGCCTGCACAAGATTTCCCTCGGCGCACTGGTGCTGGCGTTGGGCTTGCTGGTGGACGACGCGATCATCGCCGTGGAAATGATGGCGATCAAAATGGAGCAGGGTTACGACCGGCTCAAGGCCGCGAGTTTCGCCTGGACCAGCACCGCGTTCCCGATGCTCACCGGTACGCTGATCACCGCCGCGGGTTTCCTGCCCATCGCCACAGCGCAGTCGAGCACTGGTGAATACACCCGCTCGATCTTTCAGGTGGTGACCATCGCGCTGTTGGCGTCGTGGGTCGCGGCGGTGGTGTTCGTGCCCTACCTGGGTGAACGTCTGTTGCCCGATCTGGCGAAAATTCACGCGGCCAAACACGGCTCCGGCCCCAATGCGCCGGACCCCTATGGCACGCCGTTTTACACGCGTGTACGCGGTCTGGTGGGTTGGTGCGTGCGGCGGCGCAAGACCGTCATCGTGCTGACCATTGCCTTGTTCGCGCTGTCGATTTTCAGCTTCCGTTTCGTGCCGCAGCAGTTCTTTCCCGCCTCGGGAAGGCTGGAGCTGATGGTCGATCTGAAGCTGGCGGAAGGGGCTTCGCTGAGCAACACCACCGAGCAGGTCAAGCGTCTGGAAGAGATGCTCAAGTCCCACGCCGGGGTCGAGAATTACGTGGCCTATGTCGGCACCGGCTCGCCCCGTTTCTACCTGCCGCTGGACCAGCAACTGCCTGCCGCCAGCTTCGCGCAGTTCGTCGTGCTGGCCAAAACCATTGAAGACCGCGAAGCGCTGCGCACCTGGCTGATTCAGACGCTGGATGAGCAATTCCCGATGTTGCGTCCTCGGGTCACGCGCCTGGAAAACGGGCCGCCCGTGGGCTATCCCGTGCAATTCCGCGTCACCGGCGAGCACATCGATGAAGTGCGGGCGCTGGCGCGTAAGGTCGCCGCGAAGGTGCGCGAGAACCCTCATGTGGTCAACGTACACCTGGACTGGGAAGAGCCGAGCAAGGTCGTGTACCTCAACGTCGATCAGGACCGTGCCCGAGCGCTGGGCGTTACAACGGCCGACCTGTCGAGCTTCCTGCAAAGCCAGTTGACCGGCTCCAGCGTGAGTCAGTATCGCGAGGACGACAAGCTGATCGAAATCCTGCTCCGTGGCACCGAGCAGGAGCGCCACGATCTGGGCGGTATAGCGAGTCTCTCGGTGCCCACCGCCAACGGCAGCAGCGTCGCCTTGTCGCAAGTCGCCACGCTGGAATACGGCTTCGAAGAAGGGGTGATATGGCACCGTAACCGGCTGCCCAACGTCACCATCCGCGCTGATATTTATGGCAAGGAACAGCCCGCCACGCTGGTCAACCAGATCCTGCCAACGCTGGACGACGTGCGCGCGCAGTTGCCGGATGGCTATCTGCTGGACGTCGGCGGCACCGTCGAAGACTCCACTCGCGGGCAGAATTCGGTGAACGCGGGCGTGCCGCTGTTCATCGTGGTCGTGCTGACCTTGCTGATGATCCAGCTGCGCAGTTTTTCACGCACCTTCATGGTGTTTCTGACAGCGCCGCTGGGCCTGATCGGCGTAACGCTGTTCCTGCTGATCTTCCGCCAGCCCTTCGGCTTCGTCGCCATGCTCGGCACCATCGCGCTGTCCGGAATGATCATGCGCAACTCGGTGATTCTCGTGGACCAGATCGAACAGGACATCGCCGCCGGCCTCGACCGTTGGCAAGCCATCATCGAAGCCACCGTCCGCCGCTTCCGCCCGATTGTCCTGACCGCACTGGCCGCCGTCCTGGCCATGATCCCCTTGTCCCGCAGCGTGTTTTTCGGCCCGATGGCGGTGGCGATCATGGGCGGGTTGATCGTCGCGACCGCGCTGACGTTGCTGTTCTTGCCAGCCCTGTATGCGGCGTGGTTCAGGGTTAAGAAGGGGACGTAAAGGTGGTTCCCTGTGGGGGCGCAGGCAGATGTTGAGGCTGACACGGATTCAACTGTGAGCGAATTCATTCTGGGCGGCAGCCCGACGATTGGCCGGTACATTCGACACATTGGTTTTGTCTGTACCACCGTTTCGCGAATGAATTCGCTCCCACAGCTCCCGCGCTTGTCGCAGCACGCGGGTAAAGCTTGCTTGTGGCTGAACGAAACCACCGTTGCGCTTCTCGCCCTCACGAATATCACCTATATTCGCGCCGCCAGCCTCCGGCTGCTCAAGCACCTCCGAGTCAACGTCGTGTCAGGCGATAGAAGTCCATGTCCGAATCCTTCGAAGTTCCCAGCCCTCATGAACATCATGTCGAGCATGCGCACACCACCGGGGATCGGTTTGCCGGGAAGATCGCGGTCATGACCGCGATCATGGCGACGGTCGGTGCGTTGTTGAGCTATCAGGCCGGTTCCACTGAAAGCGAAGCGGCGATGGACAAGAACAATGCCGCGATCAAGAAGACCGAGGCGTCGAATCAGTGGAATTACTACCAGGCCAAATCGAGCCGTGAAAACCTCGCGGACCTGGCGAGCCACATACCCGGTCTGGACAGCGCGCATTACGTCGCGGAGGTCCAGCGTTACAAGGCCGATAAAGAGGCTGCCAAGCTCAAGGCCGAAGCCCTTGAGGCGCAGGCGCAAGCGTGGGACGAGAAATCCGAGCAGGTGCTGCATTCTCACCACCGCTGGGCGCAGGCAATGATGGCGATTCAGATGGCCATTTCTCTGGCCGCGATCACTTTGCTGACCCGCAAGGAGTGGCTGCAGAAAGTCTCGTACGGCGCGGGTGGCGTCAGTGTCTTGCTCGGCGTGATGGCCTGGTTGCATCTCTGAACGCGGCTCATGAAAAAGCCCCGGCACTTCGCAGTGTCGGGGCTTTTTGTTGCTCGCGAAAGGTGCCCGTTAAAGCGCGCCGAACACTTTCTTCGCCAGGCTGGTGGCGGCACCGGCCGGGTTGGCGCGGATGCCTTCTTCCTGTTTGGCGATCATCTCGAACAGGCCGTCGAGGGCTTTTTCGGTCACGTAGCCTTCGATATTCGAGTCTTTCGCATCGACCACGCCGAGGCTCGCGGCCTTGCCGGCGAAGCTGTTGTATTGCTGCGCCAGGCCCACTTTGTCGGTAGCTTGCTTGACGATGGGCAGGAACTTGGCGCGGATCTGATCGCGGCTGGATTTGTTCAGGTACTGAGTGGCCGAATCCTTGCCGCCGGTCAGCACGCCCTTGGCGTCAGACACGCTCATTTTCTTCACGGCATCTACCAGAATCGCCTGGGCCTGTGGCACAGCGGCTTCGGCTGCCTGGTTCATGCTGGTTTCCAACTGATCCACCTGATTGCCCATGCCCAGCAGCTTCATCTTGCTCGCCACTTTGCCCAGCTTGCCTGGCAGCTCGATGCGCACGTCCTTGTTGTTGCTGAATCCGCCCGGCACGCCCAATTGCTTGACGGCAATCTGCGCACCTTGGGTCAGCGCGTCCTTGAGACCACCGGTGGCGTCCGACTGCGAGAGGTCACCCAGCGACAGCGCGAAGGCATTGGCCGAGAGCAACAACCCGGCGAACAGGCCAGTGAACGAGAGGGAGCGAAGCAGCATGGGTAACGTCCTTTTCGGAGGTGAAGAAAATCGGGCAAAGGCCCTTTAGCTGGCCGGGTTTACCCGGATCTTGACCCGGGGTTTCTCTTCCAGCGTCAGGTCCACCGTATAGCGTTCAGTGCTGATCAGCAGCAGCTTGCCATCGACCTCGATGCGCGCGCTCACGGCATAGGTGTGGCCCGGTTTGACCTGTTGCTGATCGTAGGTCAGATGGAAGGGCAAAGGAACCTGTCCCTTGATCGGGCCGCTCTCGCTGGCCAGCGTCTGAGCCGGTGCGTCTGCCAGGGAGACGTCCTGCAGCGTGACTTTCAGGGTAGCGGTCGGCGGCAGTGCCATGCGTTGCAGGTAGAACACCTCGCCATCGAGGGTGCCTTTCAAATTGTCCGGTGCATGACCGGCGCAAGCGGCCAGGACGGTGGTGGCCAAGGCCAGAATCAGGTGTTTCATCGGGTGAATCTCCATGTCACAAAGGGGGCGTGCCCGCAGATGCCGTACGTTGAGCGCGATGGCTCAGACACTCGGGCCTGCGTCTAAGACCTCTTCATCGCGATGCAGTGCCACTTGGCGAATCGACAATCGAATTTCTGCTGGCAAAACCCGCTTGGCGGCGCCCTCGGCCAGTTCGCCCAACAGCTCGTGATAGCCCAGTTTGCCGGTGTCGTCCTTGCGCAGCACATCCTCGTCTAACAAACTCTGGATGAAGTGCCGGAACAGGCTCTTGTCGAAGAATTCCGGGGCGTTCAGGCCATGCAGGATCGACAGGCGCTGAGCCATGATCGTGCACAGGTCTTCCAGCTCTTCGGCCGTCAGCGTGTGCTGCCCGTTGTTCAGCAACAGCGCGATGGCCATGTAGAAACGTTGCAGCGTCTGGGCGATGGCACGGGACAGCAACGTCAGCAGCACAAAACTTCGCGAGCTAGGGGCCGGACGCAAATAGACGTCGTTCTCGAAGCGCAGCAGCCCTTGCTCGACGAACGCGGCCAGCCACTGGTCGATGACGCCATCCAGATCGTCCAGCGACCAGCGGATGAACAGCTCCGATTGCAGGTACGGATACAGCGCTCGGGTGTAGCGCAACACTTGCTCGCGGGTCATGCGCGACGAACTCTGGAAGAAGCTCGCCAGCAGCGCGGGCAGCGCGAAGATGTGCAGCACGTTGTTGCGGTAGTAGGTCATCAGGACGGCGTTTTGCTCGTCCAGATAAAGGATTTTGCCGAGCCTGTCGCTCTGCTCCGACAGCAGGTCCATACCTTTGACGTGCGCGATCAATGCCGCGCCGTCGCCTTCCGGCAAGGTGGTGTGGGGCGAGTACGGCACGCTGCGCAGCAGCGTCAGGTACAGGTCGAGCACACGGGACAGCGCGCGGTCGTCAAGCGCGTGCTTGTTGGTCGACAGCAGCGCCAGCGCCACCAGGTTGACCGGATTGACCGCCGCCGCTTCGTTCAGATGACGTGCGACCTGTTCACCGAGGCGATGGGTCGTGGCGTTAAGCCACGCGGGCTTGAACACCGGCCCCAGGTCCTGGGTGCGCCAGTCGGGCTGTTCGTGGTTGAGGAATTCTTCCAGCTTGATCGGCTCGCCGAAGTTCACCGACACCTGACCGAACTTTTGCTTGAGTGCACCAATGACTTTAAAGATGTCGAAAATCGACTCTTTTTTCTTCGTGGCCCCGCGCAGTTCGCCGAGGTACGTGCGGCCTTCCAGCACGCGCTCGTAACCGATGTAGACCGGCACGAAGACGATGGGCGTACGGGAATTGCGCAGGTAGCTGCGCAGGGTGATCGCGAGCATGCCGGTCTTGGGTTGCAGCATGCGCCCGGTGCGCGAGCGGCCGCCCTCAACGAAGTATTCGACCGGGAAGCCTTTGGTGAACAGGGTGTGCAGGTATTCGTTGAACACGGCGGTGTACAGCGGATTACCCTTGAAGGTGCGGCGCATGAAAAACGCCCCGCCCCGTCGCAGCAGTCCGCCAATGACCGGCATGTTGAGGTTGATGCCCGCCGCGATGTGCGGGGGCGTCAGGCCGTTGCGGAACAGCAGGTAGGACAGCAGCAGGTAGTCGATGTGGCTGCGATGGCAGGGCACATAAATGATCTCGTTGCCCTGCGCGACGTTCTGCACGCCTTCGATATGGCTGACTTTGATGCCGTCGTAGATCTTGTTCCAGAACCAGCTCAGCACCACTTCCAGAAAACGGATGGCGGTGTAGGTGTAATCCGAGGCGATTTCGTTGCCGTAATGCAGGGCTTTTTCCCGTGCTTTGGCTTCCGGGATTTTCTCGCGTGCCGCTTCGTCGAGGATCGCCTGTTTGACCAGCGGGTCGTTGATCAGGCCTTTCACCAGGTTGCGTCGGTGAGAAATGTCGGGACCGATGACCGCTGCTTTCAGGTTGCGGAAATGCACCCGCAACAGACGCTGGGCCATGCGCACGGTGCGCTCGTAGCCCTTGTTCTCATCGACGAGGTCGCGCACGTGGATTGGCGCGGAGAACTGCACGCGGGTCTTGCGGCCCAGAATCAGGATGGTGATGAACTTGCGCAGGCGTCCGGTCACGGCCCAGCTGTCGGCAAACAGCAATTTCCACGGGCTGTCTTCCTTGTCTGGCGACTGCCCCCAAAACACGCTGACCGGGATGATCTGCGCGTCTTCGGTGGCGTTCTGCGTGACGGCACCGACCAATCGCTCCAGCGTCGGTGGGGCGCCGCGTTTGTCTTGACGACCCAGCCAGTCGGGCTCAGGCGTGAGGTAAAAGAACGCAGCGGGTTCTGTCAGATCGCCGACCGCCACCGGCAGCACCGGGCGCGGCAAACCGGCCTTGCGGCACTCGGTGTCGAGCACGGCCAGATCGGTCATCGACGGGTTTTGCAGCGCGTAAAACACCGGTCGGCTGCGGTCCAGATTGAGGGTGAAAGACGACTGATTGATCGTCTCCGAACGCACCCACACATACAGCAGGCGACGCAGGGTGCCAAAAACGAGACGACGAAACGGGGAGCGGGTCATACGAATTCTGCGCTGAGGGGCAAAGCCCACGAAGCGGTCAGTTTGCCGGATATGGCGGGGATGGGCAAAGCGGCGGCGGGAAGGGGCGGGTAATTCCCTGTGGGAGCGAATTCATTCGCGATGCGATGGTGAAGCCGGTACGCATCTGGGGGATGCACCGGCCAATCGCGAATGAATTCGCTCCCACAGGTTACAGGTGCACGTCAAAACGACGCATGGCGCATCCGACCCGGGTTTGCGGCGTCTTACGACGTGCGCCAGGTAATCTCTTCTTCACCGTCCGCACTGATGCGAATCCAGCGGTCGGCGTCTTCGTCGCTTTCTTCCTCGACCCATGTGCCTGGTGCGCAACGCACTTCGACGTTCAAGGCTTTGAAAGCGGCGCGGGCGCAGGCGATGTCGTCGTCCCACGGGGTTTTATCGCTGTCCAGACAAAGGCTGTTCCACTTTCCTACAGCCTTGGGAATCCAAGTCACCGGGATGTCACCGGCGGTGCATTTCCAGGTCTGGCCTTTCTGCACCCACTCGCTGCACGGGCCGATGTCGGCGGTCAGCCAAGTGGTGATGGCCTTGTGATCGACGTCGGCGTCTTTCAGGTAAATCTCGATATCGGGTTGGCGCATGGATACCTCTGGGTTGTTCTGGAAAATCCATTCGCGGATTCATTCGGTGTTTCATGTTCAGCGTTTCGTGTCTGGTATTAAGTCAGCCGGTCACTGCAAAACGAAATAATCGTAGCGCATCGACACGGTCACCTCGAACGGCTCGGCCTGATCGATGACGTTGGCCCGGCGCTCGGCACTGGCGCGCCAGCCGTGGGGCGTCATCGCCAGCAGATTAGCCCGGGCCTGACCGTCCACCAGCGTCAGTTTGAAACGCAAGGTCTCACTGTGTTTCAAAGCCATGCCTTCAGGCACCAGCGCTAAGTGCTTGTCATCGGCGTAATCGCGGACTTCGTCGTACAGCCGCTGGCGCAATTCCATCAGGTGTTCGTTGGTCGGTCCTACACGCATCAAGCCGCCGCCGGGCGACAGCAGGCGCTTGGCCTCGTCCCAGTCCAACGGGCTGAACACGCTGGCGATGAACTGAACACTGGCGTCTGGCAACGGCACGCGAGCCATGCTGGCGATCAACCAGGTCAGGTTCGGGTCGCGTTTGCAGGCGCGTTTGACCGCTTCGCGAGAGATGTCCAGCGCATAACCATCGGCATGGGGCAGGGCTGTGGCGATCTGGGCGGTGTAATAGCCCTCGCCGCAGCCAATGTCGAGCCAGTGCGCGGGGGCGCGTTCGGCGGCCAGCTCAGCGAGACGCTTCGCCACCGGCGCGTAATGCCCGGCGTTGAGAAAATCCCGGCGCGCCTCGACCATCGCCTGATTGTCGCCAGGGTCGCGGCTGTTCTTGTGCTGCACCGGCAGCAGGTTCAGGTAACCCTGACGCGCGCGGTCGAAGCGATGGCCGACCGGGCACACCACGCCGTTGTCCGCTGCATCGAGCGGGGCAGAGCAGATCGGGCAGGTCAGCATCAGGCGAGCAACTTGACCAGGGTCTGGTAGTAGATCTCGGTCAGCACGTCGAGATCGCTGGCCAGAATGCGTTCGTTCACCTGATGGATCGTGGCGTTGACCGGCCCCAATTCCACCACCTGCGTGCCGAGGGTCGCGATAAAGCGGCCGTCCGACGTACCGCCGCTGGTGGACGCCTTGGTGTCACGGCCGGTAACGGTCTTGATGCTGGACGAAACGGCATCGAGCAACGCACCCGGCTCGGTGAGGAACGGCAGGCCCGACAGCGCCCACTCCACGTGCCAGTCCAGCCCGTGTTTGTCGAGAATGTCGGCCACGCGTTTCTGCAATCCTTCGACCGTGGATTCGGTGGAGAAGCGGAAGTTGAAGATGGCGGTCAGGTCGCCGGGAATCACGTTGGTCGCGCCGGTGCCCGCATTCAGGTTGGAGATCTGAAAGCTGGTCGGCGGGAAGAATTCATTGCCTTCGTCCCAATGCTCGGCGGCCAGTTCAGCCAGCGCCGGAGCGGCCAGATGAATCGGGTTTTTCGCCAGATGCGGGTAGGCCACGTGGCCTTGAACACCTTTGACGGTCAGCGTGGCGCCGAGGGAACCGCGACGGCCATTTTTCACCACATCGCCCACCAGAGTGGTGCTCGACGGCTCGCCGACGATGCACCAGTCCAGACGCTCCTTGCGCGCCGCCAGACGCTCGACCACTGCCTTGGTGCCGTGGTGCGCCGGGCCTTCTTCGTCGCTGGTGATCAGGTACGCAACCTTGCCCTTGTGGTTCGGGTGGTCGGCGACGAAACGTTCGGTGGCGATGATCATCGACGCCAGGCTGCCTTTCATGTCCGCCGCGCCACGGCCGCAAAGCATGCCGTGTTCATCGATCAGCGCGTCGAACGGGTCGTTCTGCCACGCTTTCACAGGACCGGTCGGCACCACGTCGGTGTGGCCGGCGAAACACAGCACCGGGCCATCTTGCGTGCCATGGGTCGCCCAGAAATTATCGACGTCTTCGATGCGCATCGGCTCCAGCATGAAACCGGCAGCGCCCAGGCGTTTCATCATCACAGCCTGGCAATCGGCGTCGAGCGGCGTGACCGATGGGCGACGGATCAGGTCGCAGGCGAGTTGCAGAGTGGGCGAGAGATCGGCTGGGGCTGTCATGAAAGGTCCGCAGAAATGAATGTGTTTACCCTGTAGGAGCGCGCTTGCCCGCGATTGCGATTGGACCGTCAGTCACGTAGAGCCTGACACGCGGATTTCGCGGGCAAGCGCGCGCCTACAAAAAGGGGGGATATCTTAAAGCAAAACGGCGACCCGAAGGCCGCCGTTTAGTACAGCACTCAATTGTTTCAGGCCGTGGCCGGTTCCGTCTGTGCCTTGGGTTTGGGCAGCGACGACAGAAACGCCATGATCAGCGCCGCCAGGTACGGCAGCGACTGCACCAGCAGCATCATCACCCAGAAACGCACGTCGTAGCTCGGCAGGCCCTGCACCACGCAGATGCCCAGCGCTGCGCCCCACAGCAGCAACATGATGAACAGCTCTTCACGGGCCTCGGAAATTGCCACCAGCAGGCCATGGCTGTCGGCGTTTTTCGGGGTGCGGAAGAACGGAATACTGGTGGTGAAGAAGCCATAGAGCACCGCCTTGGCGATGGTGTGCGACAGCGCCAGCCCCGCCAGGGCGGCGTAGAACGCATCCTTGAGGTTCACGCCCACGGCGCGACGGTAGAGGAAGATGATCTTGCCGACCTTGAAGAAGAACAGCGCCAAGGGCGGGATCGCGAAGATCAGCAGCGGCGGATCGACCCGGTTCGGCACGATGATCATCGCCGCCGACCACAGCAGCGCGCCGACGGTGAAGAAGATGTTCATGCCGTCGGCGACCCACGGCAGCCAGCCCGCCAGGAAGTGGTAGCGCTGGCCACGAGTCAATTCGGTGTCCTTGCCGCGCAGCAGGCTGGCGGCGTGGCGTTTGATGATCTGGATCGCGCCGTATGCCCAGCGGAAACGCTGCTTTTTGAAGTCGATGAATGTGTCCGGCATCAGGCCCTGGCCGTAGCTGTGGTGGGCGTACGCGGCGGAATAGCCTTTTTCGAACACCCGCAGGCCCAGCTCGGCGTCTTCACAGATGCACCAGTCGGCCCAGCCCAATTCTTCGAGCACGGAGCGGCGAGTCATGGTCATCGTGCCGTGCTGGATGATTGCGTCGCGGTCGTTGCGGGTCACCATGCCGATGTGGAAGAAGCCTTTGTATTCCGAGTAGCAGAGCTTCTTGAACGCGCTTTCGTATTGGTCGCGATAGTCCTGAGGCGACTGCACCACGGCGATTTTCGGGTCGGCGAAGTGCGGGACCATGTGCTTGAGCCAGTTGCGGTCAACGCAGTAGTCCGAGTCGATCACGGCAATGACTTCAGCGTCTTTTGCGGTGTGAGGAATCAGGTAATTCAGCGCGCCGCCCTTGAAGCCCGCCAACGGCGCGACGTGGAAGAACTTGAAGCGCTCGCCGAGCATTTCGCAGTGGGCTTTGACCGGTTCCCAGACAGCCGGGTCCTTGGTGTTGTTGTCGATCAGCAGCACTTCGAAATCCGGGTAGTCCAGCGCGGCCAGTGCGTTCAGCGTCTGTTTGACCATTTCCGGCGGCTCGTTGTAGCAGGGCACGTGCACCGAGACTTTCGGTCTGTAGGCCTTGTCCGCATGGACGGGCAGGAATTCACGACGGCGCTTGTGGGTCCAGACCGCTTCGGCCAGTTCGTGGGCCTCGGTCAGCAGTACGATGAACACCCCGAATGCGCCCAATGCCAGGAGAAATCCTACAAGCAGGCTGAACCAGGTGCTGTATTGCTGGCTGTAGTCGTAGCCAATCCACACCAGCACTGAACCGCAAAGGAAGGCGATGAACGTCAGGAAAGTGCGACCGCGCTGGCGCAGGGCCGAGCCGTCGATCAACAGCAGCGCCAGTGCCAGCATGGCCAGCACGGCCGAGCCCACCGCCAGTACCCGCCATTGCGGGATCGCGACGACGGGGCCTTCAAAGTTGAATTTCTGCTGACGGTCGGCGTTGTACACGCCCCAGTAAGCACCGACCGAGCCTTCGTCGCTGGCTTTCCACGGCTGGTCAAACGCTTCGATGACGAAATATTTGAAGCCTTGACGGTTCAGTTTGTTGACCAGCGTGCGCAGGTAAATCGCCTGGTCCGCCTGATTGGCGTCTGCACCGCCGCGCATGTGGCCGTTGCTGGGCCAGCCCACTTCAGAGAGCAACAGCGGCTTTTTCGGGAACATGTGTTTGAGTTCGCGGGCGCGATCCAGAACGTACTGCCCGGCCTTGTCCACCGGGATGTATTCCCAGTACGGCAGGATGTGCGCAGCGATCAGGTCCACGTGTTTGGCCAGCTCTGGGTATTTCTCCCAGATGTGCCATTGCTCGGAAGTGGTCACCGGCACCTTCACGGCGGCACGCACGCGGTCAAGGATCGCCATCAGGTCTTTCGGCTTGATCTCTTCCCGATACAGCGCTTCGTTGCCGACCACGACCCGAACCACACTGCGATTGGTGTTGGCTAGTTGAATAGCGGTATTGATTTCCCGCTCGTTGCGTTCAAGATCGGGGCTGATCCAGATGCCCAGTGTCACGCGCAGGCCAAATTCCTCGGCCAGCTTGGGAATGTCCTGCTGAGGGCCGTCCACCGAATAGATGCGGATGCTGTCAGTCCATTTGCTCATCAACTCCAGGTCCTGACGCATCTCTTCGTCGGACGGGTACACGCCCTTCTGTGGGTTTTGTCCCAGGCGGAACGGGGAATAAGAGAATCCGGAGATGTGTTCAGGCCAGTTGGGTGTGGTCACAGGGCGGTTGATCAGTGCCCAGAAACCCGTGAACAGCGCGGCGATCGCCACGACGACTACCAGGTTGAGTCCAAATTTGCGGGATGGCATAGCGACTTCAGGTTCCAAGGGGGAACAGGGGGAGGCTGAGACGTCAGCCAGCGAGAGCTTTGGCAACTGACGAAGGTTGAAGTTCTATTCTGAAAAAAATGTAGGGCATTTCGCGTTCGTAGTGAGCTCAGCGAAGTTGTCTGACACGCGCGGTTTTTTGTAGGAGCCGGCTTGCTGGCGAAAGCGGTGTGTCAGCCACAGATGAATTGGCTGACACACCGCATTCGCCAGCAAGCCGGCTCCTACAAGATCAGCATCGATTTTTCAGACCAAACACCCCCACCAAACAGCTGTCCCAATTTCACGCACGGCCTATAATGCGCGCCGGTTTTTTGGGGTATTGGTCATGAGCACAGAAGATCCGCGGTTTGCTGGCGTCGCCCGTCTCTACGGCATTGAAGGCCTGGAGCGCTTGCGCGCGGCCCATGTGGCAGTGGTCGGCATTGGCGGCGTGGGGTCTTGGGCGGCGGAAGCCATGGCCCGCTGTGGCGTGGGCGAGATTTCACTGTTCGACCTGGACGACGTCTGCGTCAGCAACAGCAATCGTCAGCTCCACGCCCTGAGCAGCACCATCGGCCGTTCCAAGGTCGATGTCATGGCCGACCGCATTCGCGAGATCAACCCCGATTGCGTGGTCCATGCCGTGGCCGACTTCGTCACCCGCGAGACCATGGCCGAATACATCACGCCCGACATCGACTGTGTGCTGGACTGCATCGACAGCGTCAACGCCAAGGCCGCGCTGATTGCCTGGTGCAAGCGTCGCAAGATCCAGATCATCACCACCGGCGGGGCAGGCGGGCAGATTGACCCGACATTGATCCAGGTCTGCGACCTCAACCGCACCTACAACGACCCGCTCGCCTCGAAAGTGCGCTCGACCCTGCGCCGCGATTACGGCTTTTCCCGCACCGTGACCCGTCATTACAGCGTGCCGTGCGTGTTCTCCACCGAGCAACTGCGCTACCCGAAACCGGACGGGAGCATCTGTTTGCAGAAGAGCTTTGTGGGCGATGGCGTGAAACTCGACTGCGCAGGCGGGTTCGGCGCAGTGATGATGGTCACCGCGACGTTCGGGATGGTTGCAGCGACCAAGGCGGTGGAGAAAATCGTGGCAGGCATGCGGCGCCCGTCGGAGCGGGCCAAGGCGAAGGAAGCGGCGCAGCCCTGATTGCCCATGGCATCTGTTTGTCGCAACGCCGCCGCCCCTGTGGGAGCGAATTCATTCGCGAGACGGCGGTACGGCCGAGCGACATGCATCGCCGGGACGTGCCCATCGCGAATGAATTCGCTCCTACGGAGGATTTGCGGCGTCGTGTTCAGCCCGCCAACTGCCGCATCTTCTGCAAGACGGCATTTAGCCCATTGCTGCGCGAAGGGGAGAGCTGGCGGCTCAAGCCCAGGTGATTGAACCAGTCGTTCAAGTCGACGTGCTGCAATTCGACCGCCGACAACCCATTGACCCGTGCCAGCAGCAACGCCACCAACCCGCGAATCAACCGGGCATCGCTGGCCGCACGAAACTGCCAGTGACCGTCGATCACCTCCCCCAGCAGCCAGACCTTGCTCTCGCAACCATCGACCAGGCGTTCGTCGGTTTTCTCGTTGTCAGCCAGAAGGGGCAGACGCTCACCCCATTGCATCAGCAGGCGAGCGCGTTGCTCCCAGCTCAATGAGCCGTTGAAGGTGTTCAGTGCCGTTTGCGCGTCTTCGGGGAGGTTCATCGCAACAACTCCAGCGCCTGATCCAGCGCGTTGAAGAAGCGCTCCAAGTCCTCGGAGTCGTTGTACAGCGCCAGCGACACGCGAATCGCGCCTGACAGGCCAAGGCTGCTGATCAGCGGGATCGCACAATGATGGCCTGCACGCACCGCGATGCCTTGCTCGGTCAGCAGATGCGCGAGGTCGGCGTTGTGCACGCCCTCGACCACAAAGCTGACCAACGCCACGTGTGGATCGCCCACCAGCCGAACACCTTCGCGCAACATCAGTCCGGCGCGCAGCAGCTCGTGCAGACGGGCTTCGTGTTCAGCCGCAGCGACTTGATTGACGTCGTTCAAGTAATCGAGAGTGGCGCCCAACCCGATGATGCCGGAAATCGGTGGCGTACCCGCCTCAAACCCCAAGGGAGCCGGACGGAACGTTGCATCCTGATAGCCCGCTTGGAGCACCATCTCGCCGCCAAACTGCCAATGTTGCAATCGCGCCAATGCGTGTTGGCGACCAAACAACACGCCCACGCCGTCGGGGCCGTACAGCTTGTGGCTGGAAAACACGTAGAAATCACAGTCCAGCGCCTGGACATCGTGACGACCGTGCACAACCCCTTGAGCGCCGTCGATGACCGTCAGTGCACCCTGCGCCTTGGCCAGTGCGACCAGTTCGGCCACAGGCTGCCAGGTTCCCAGCACATTGGAGAGCTGGCTGACGGCGAGCAACCGAGTACGCGTATTGATCAACGAGGCAGCGGCGTCGAGGTCGATCACGCCCTGAGCGGTCAGCGGCAGCACGATCAGTTTCAGGTCTCGACGTTTCGCCAGCTGCTGCCACGGCAAGAGATTGGCGTGGTGTTCCAGCGCGCTGATGACGACTTCATCGCCCGGCTGAAACAGATGCTCAAGCCCATACGCCAACAGGTTGAATGCTGAAGTGGCGCCATGGGTAAAGACGATGTGCCCGGAAGAACCGACGTTCAGCCATTCGGCAGCCTTGCGGCGAGTATCTTCGAATGCCTGAGTCGCCATCGCGCCCGGAAGGTGCTGGGCACGGTGCACGTTGGCCGCGCCATTGGCGTAGTAATGGGCCAGCGCATCGATCAGGGCTTGGGGCTTTTGTGCGGTGGCGGCGCTGTCCAGGTAGGTCTGGCCTTGCCGTTCGAGGGCGTCGAGAGCAGGGAAGTCAGCGCGCCATGGAGAAATGAGGGACATGGGGATTGACTCTCTGTCCTGTGGGAGCGAATTCATTCGCGAAAGGGTATGTCAGACGACAGCGTAGTGTCGTGTGACATATCGGATCACGAATGAAGGCTCCCGCAGTGGATCAGTTGTGAGCGTGCAGCGCTTCGTTCAGCTCGATGGCCGACTTGTGGGATTTGCATTCCACGGCGCCGGTTTGCGAGTTGCGACGGAACAGCAGGTCAGGTTGACCCGCCAGGTCACGGGCCTTGAGGACCTTGACCAGCTCGTTCTTCTCATCCAGCAGCGCGACTTTAGTGCCTGCGGTGATGTACAGACCGGCTTCCACGGTGTTGCGGTCGCCCAGCGGAATGCCGATACCGGCGTTGGCGCCGATCAGGCAGCCTTCACCGACCTTGATGATGATGTTGCCGCCACCGGACAGGGTGCCCATGGTGGAGCAACCGCCGCCCAGGTCCGAACCCTTGCCGACGAATACGCCAGCCGACACACGGCCTTCGATCATGCCCGGGCCTTCGGTGCCGCCGTTGAAGTTGACGAAGCCTTCGTGCATCACGGTGGTGCCTTCGCCGATGTAAGCGCCCAGACGCACACGTGCGGTGTCAGCGATGCGCACGCCAGCCGGCACGACGTAGTCGGTCATTTTCGGGAATTTGTCGACGGAGAACACTTCCAGCAGCTCGCCTTTCAGGCGGGCTTCCAGTTGACGCTGGGGCAGTTCGCCCAGGTCGATGGCGCCCTGGCTGGTCCATGCCACGTTCGGCAGCAACGGGAACACGCCTGCCAGGCTCAGGCCGTGTGGCTTGACCAGACGATGGGACAGCAGGTGCAGCTTGAGGTAGGCCTCAGGCGTGGAAGTCAGTGCGGCGTCTTCAGCCAGTACCGTGGCGACCAGCGGCTTGTGGCTCTCGGCCAGACGTGTCAGCAGCGCGGCTTGAGCGGCGTCGACCGATTTCAGCGCATCCGCCAGTTTGGAGGCCAGATCGGTGTTGAAAGCGATGGCCTGATTGCCACCGGTGTAACCCAGGATTGGCGCCACGGCGGCAACGATTTCAGCCGACGGGTTGAGCAGAGGCAGGGCGTAGAAAACTTCCAGCCAGGTGCCTTGACGATTTTGAGTGCCGACGCCGAAGGCCAGGCTGAACAGGGAAGTGGACATGGGGATACCTCTAATGTGGGGCTATCTCAATCACAAGCGGCGTGAAAACTGCTGCGCTCGGCATTACTGAGTTAAAAACAGGCGGAAAATGCTCATTTAGAACACCTAGAGTCGGGCGCGACCCCGGCCGTTTCCCGCCTGTTTTTGCCTTGTCCTGCCTTCGCTCGCTACGTTTTCACACCGCCTGTTCGGCGATAGCCGCTGCGTACAGTTCGGGTTTGAAGCCAATCAGGGTCTTGTCGCCAAGATCGAGCACCGGGCGCTTGATCATCGACGGTTGCGCGAGCATCAGTTCGATCGCCTTGTTCTGGTCGATGTCGGCTTTTTGCGAGTCGTCCAGTTTGCGAAAGGTCGTGCCGGCGCGATTCAACAGCGTCTGCCAGCCGTGCTCGTTGCACCACTGAGTCAAGTGTTCACGGTCGATGCCCAGCGTCTTGTAGTCGTGGAAATCGTAGTTCACCGATTTTTCATCGAGCCAGGTGCGCGCCTTTTTCATGGTGTCGCAGGCCTTGATCCCGTACAGGTGCAACTGTTTGTCAGCCATGAGCTTGCCCCCTCTTTGGGATGATTGGAAAAAACGGTGACGGATTATGCCACGTACAGACCGGTTGGGCGCGGCTTGGCGAGGCTTTGTGTGCATTGACGGGCATTTTTGTGCGAACACTCGCCATGCCTTGATTGGCGGCATCAGGGTAAACCAGGAATATGGCACTTCGACGCTATGCCTCTTCGTGACATCGTCGCCTTGGAACTGACGACGATGTGCTGTGCATACGGTTTTTTCGTGGTCAGGCATTGGTCAGGCCTCATGCGGCACTCACTTCGGGTACGCGGCCTGCATGAACGCCTTGTCCTTTTCGCTGAGGGAGGCGTTGTGTCCCACCTCCCAGTCTCCCAACGTGAGGGCATTATCGACCGGGTAATGCATGATCGAATCCCGGTCGTAAGGCAGCATCAAGGTCGCCTCCGCCGACAGTTTTCCCAACACGCTTTCATCGACCACTTCCCTGGAGTGCCCTTTCGACGCATAGAAGGCGTACACCTTCGGTACATCCCACGGTATATCTGCTTCGGGATGTTGATGCTCATGCTCCGCACCCAATGCGTGTCCAAACTCATGCATGACGGTACTGGCGAATTTGGGGTCTGAAGGCTGGATGCCCAAGACCATGGTCGGGTCCCATGGGTCATTAGCCTTTGCAGCGGTGCCGATCAGCGAATAGTTCATGCTTGAGTCGGTGGTGATGCGGATATCACCCTTGCCATGATCCGGCTGGCCTTCACGTCCGTCGATGAACTCGAACTGGAGGTTCACGTAGGGTTGCCATTCGTTGATCGCATCGATCAGCTTTTGTTGATGATCCGGTGCCAGGTCGTCATCGACAAATGCAATTCGCAGCGTGCTGCCGTTTGGCCAGAATGACGAAAGCGCGCCTATCGATCGTCTTTTGCGCTGAGGTGCTGCAGCGGGCGAGTGATGTGTGCCTGCTCGGGTTATCCGCTGGCATTTGAATAAACAGTCCATCTCAAGCCTCCTTGCTTGTGAATATCGTAAAAGCCAGCGTACTTCTGGCCCGCATGCATTGTCCCGGATACGCCGACCCCGGCTGATATACATATGTATAGAGGCTGAAATTCAGGCAAAAAAAAGGTCACCTGGAAACCGGTGACCTTGATGGGGCGTTACAGCTCGGCGATCAGCGGCGCTTCACGAAATTCCGAATCCGCTCAGCCGCTTCGACGCACTCGGCCAACGGCGCAACGAGTGCCATGCGCACACGGCCTGCGCCGGGGTTGAACCCGTCCACATCCCGCGACAGGTAAGAACCCGGCACCACCGTCACGTGTTCGGCTTCGAACAGGTCACGGCAGAATTGCGCGTCGTCGCCGCCGACGTTTGGCCACAGGTAGAAACTGCCGTCCGGGCGCTGCACATCCATGACCGGGGAGAGGATATCCAGCACCGCATCGTACTTCTCGCGGTACAGGTCGCGGTTAGCCCTGACGTGTTCTTCATCATTCCAGGCCGCGATGCTGGCAAGCTGGGTCTGAACCGGCATGGCGCAGCCGTGGTAGGTGCGGTAGAGCAGGAAGCCCTTGAGGATGTCGGCGTCACCGGCGACGAAGCCCGAGCGCAGGCCCGGCAGGTTCGACCGCTTGGACAGGCTGTGGAACACGACGCAACGCTTGAAGTCCTGGCGGCCGAGTTCGGCGCAGGCGGTCAGCAGGCCCGGCGGCGGGGTGTCTTCATCGAAATACAGCTCGCTGTAGCATTCGTCAGCAGCGATCACGAAATCGTGTTCGTCGGCCAGCGCGATCAGCTTTTTCAGCGTGTCCACCGGGGTCAGCGCGCCAGTCGGGTTGCCCGGCGAGCACAGGAACAGGATCTGGCAACGCTTCCAGATGTCCGCAGGCACAGCGTCAAAATCGGGGTTGAAGCCGTGTTCGACCAGGCACGGCAGGTAATGCGGCTTGGCCCCGGCCAGGAACGCAGCACCTTCGTAAATCTGATAGAACGGGTTCGGGCTGATGACCAGTCCGTCATCGCTGCGATTGACCACGGTTTGGGTGAAAGCGAACAGTGCCTCACGGGTGCCGTTGACCGGTAGCACGTGCTTGCCCGCATCCAGCCAGCCCTGCGGAACGCTGAAACGGCGTTCGCACCAGTGAGCGATGGCTTCGCGCAGGGCTGGAATGCCCGCTGTCGTCGGGTAAACGGCCATCTGGTCGAGGTTGTCGGCCAGTGCCTTGGCGACGAACGCAGGCGAAGTATGCTTCGGCTCGCCGATGGACAAGGCGATTGGCCGCTTGTCCGGGTTCGGCGTCACGGTACCCAGCAGCGCGCGGAGCTTTTCGAACGGGTAAGGCTGGAGCTGTTGCAAAGCGTTGTTCATGGGCAATCGGTCTCAGGAAGCGGGGCGCCAGCCCGTCGGGGGCGGGCGCCGTTGAATAGCCAGAAAAAGGTGTCGATTCAGATGCTGATGCGCAACCCGCTGGTGGGTTCGGGATTGACGCTGAGCTGCGTGACGATGGCGTCTTGCAAGCGGCTGCACAGTTGCGGGTCGGACAGCGGCTGGTTGTTCTCGTCGGTGAGGAAGAACACGTCCTCCACTCGCTCGCCCAAGGTTGCAATCTTGGCGTTTTGCAGCGACAGGTCGAACTCCAGAAAGATCTTGCCCAGCCGTGCCAGCAACCCCGGACGGTCTGGCGCGCTGAGCTCCAGCACCGTCACCGGCCGTTGCGCATCGTTGGAAATCGTCACCACGGGCGCGAACGCGAAATGCTTGAGCTGGCGTGGCACGCGACGCTTGATGATCGTCGGGTAGTCGTCCGGGTTGCGCAGCGCTTCGGTCAAACCGTCGCGAATGGCTTTGATGCGTTCCGGATTCTCCCCGATCGAACCCCCTTCACTGTCGAGCACGATGTAGGTGTCGAGGGTGAACTGGCTGGTCGACGTGATGACGCGGGCGTCGTGAATGTTCAGGTTCAGTTGGTCCATCGCCGCCACGGTCACCGCGAAGAAGTCGTGCTGATCCGGTGCGTAAATGAAGATCTGGGTGCCGCCTTCGAATTCGCGCTGGGTGGTTTCCTTGATCAGTACCAAGGGGCCACCGTCGGCCGGTTGCTGAAGGATCGCATCGCTGTGCCAGGCCACATCGCCTGCGGTGTGGCGCAGGAAGTAGTCATCGCCCAGTTGCGACCACAGTTGCTCGACGTCGTCCGGATCGGTGCCGTTGCGCACGAGAATGTCCAGCGCCGCGCTTTGGGTACGACGGATCTGCTCTTCGCGATCCACCGGGTTCTCCAGCCCGCGCTTGAGGGCGCGCTTGGTCTCGGTGTACAGCTGGCGCAACAGACTGGCGCGCCACGAGTTCCAAAGCGTCGGGTTGGTGGCGTTGATGTCAGCGATGGTCAGCACATAGAGATAATCCAGATGCACTTCGTCGCCGACGAACTGCGCAAAGTCGTGAATGACTTGCGGGTCGGAGAGGTCCTTGCGCTGGGCTGTGGTCGACATCACGAGATGGTTCTGCACCAGCCAGACGATCAGTTGGGTGTCCCAGTTCGGCAGATGGTGACGGATGCCGAACGCCTCGGCATCCACCGCCCCCAGTTCTGAGTGATCACCGCCGCGGCCCTTGCCGATGTCGTGGTACAGGCCTGCGAGGTAGATCAGTTCGGGTTTCGGCAGCTTGGCCATGAGCTTGCTGGCCAGCGGGAATTTCTCCGACACCTGCGTGTATTGGAGCTTACGCAGATGCTTGATCAGGTTCAGGGTGTGCGCATCGACGGTGTAGATGTGGAACAGGTCGTGTTGCATTTGCCCGACGATGTGGCCGAACTCCGGCAGGTACAGCCCGAGAATGCCGTAACGGTTCATTCGGCGCAGGTTGCGGTGGATGCCGATCTCGCATTTGAACAGCTCGATGAACAGGCTGGTGTTGCGGATATCGTTGCGGAAGTCGTCGTTGATCAGGTGCCGGTGTTCGCGCAGCAGGCGAATGGTATCGGCACGCACGCCCTTGATTTCCGGGCGCTGAGCCATCAACACGAAGATCTCCAGAATCGCGAACGGCGTGCGTTTGAAGACATTCGGATGGGTCGCTTCGATGTAGCCATCGTGCAATTGGAAGCGCGAGTTGATCGATTCGGTGACGGTGTTGGCGTCGTCCGACAGGATCACCTCCTCGAAGTGCTGAATGATCAGATCGCTCAGTTGAGCAATGCTCATGACCACGCGGTAATACTTCTGCATGAAGCGTTCGATGGCCAGTTTCGCGTCGTTATCCTGATACCCCAGCAAGCGGGCGATGCTGGTCTGGTAATCGAATAGCAAGCGGTCTTCGGAACGGCCCGCCAGCATGTGCAAGGCATAGCGCACCTTCCACAGAAACTCCTGGGAGGCGGCGAGCAACGCGTGTTCGCTCTCCAGCAGGAAGCCCTGGTCCGCCAAGGCATGAAGGTTCAGGGTGCCATATTGGCGACGGGCCACCCACAGAATGGTCTGGATGTCGCGCAGGCCACCCGGGGAACCTTTGACGTTCGGCTCCAGGTTGTATTCGGTGTCGAAGTATTTGTGATGACGGGCTTTCTGCTCGGCGCGCTTGGCCAGGAAGAACTCTTTGCTTGGCCACATTTCGCTCGTACTGGTGACTTCCAGCATGCGTTGACGCAAATGCTCCGGGCCTGCAATCGTGCGGCTTTCCATCAGGTTGGTGATCACCGTCAGATCCGCGAGGGCCTCGGTGGCGCACTCATCGACCGAGCGCACGCTCTGGCCAACCTCAAGGCCAATGTCCCACAGCAGCGTCAGAAAACGCTCGATGGAGTCGCGGAAAACTTCGTGATCGGCGCTGTCCAGCAGGATCAGCAGGTCGATGTCCGAATAAGGATGCAGTTCGCCGCGCCCATAGCCACCCACGGCGAGGAGTGCAATGTCGGCATCCTCGCTCCAGTCGAACTGTTCCCAGGCCTGCTGCAGGATGTTGTCGACGAACCAGGCCCGGTCCTCGATCAGCCGACGAATTTCCCGGCCTGACTTGAAGCGTTCGTCCAGTACCTCACGGGCCTGACGGATAGCCTTTTTGAAGGCGGCGATGGGGCTCGCTTTCAACGCCAGTTCGGCCTGAAACTGGCCACGATCGAACAAATCTGGGTCCACCTGCGGCATCGAACTGCTTTCCTTCTATCTATATCGCACGGGGTGATCAGGCGGAGGTGCGGGCGATGGTGTCGTCGCTGCGCAACGTGAAGATTTCATACCCGGTCGCGGTGACCAGAATGGTGTGCTCCCACTGCGCCGACAGCTTGCGGTCCTTGGTGATGGCGGTCCAGCCGTCGCCCAGCAAACGGGTATCAGCCTTGCCCTGATTGATCATCGGCTCGATGGTGAAGGTCATGCCTTCCTTGAGTTCCATGCCGGTGCCCGCCTTGCCGTAGTGCAGCACTTGCGGTTCTTCATGGAACACCTTGCCGATGCCATGGCCGCAATATTCCTTTACGACGGAGAAACCGTTCTTTTCAGCGTGTTTCTGGATCACTTCACCGATGTCGCCCAGGTGCGCGCCCGGTTTGACCAGCTCGATGCCTTTATACATGCATTCCTGGGTGATCTTCGACAGGCGCTCGGCCCACTCTGGCACTTTGCCAACGTGGAACATCTTGCTGGTGTCGCCGTGGTAACCGTCTTTGATCACGGTCACGTCGATGTTCAACACGTCGCCTTCCTTCAGCGGCTTCTCGTTGGGAATGCCATGGCAGACAACATGGTTGATCGAGGTGCAGATGGATTTGGGGAAACCCTTATAGTTCAGCGGCGCAGGGATCGCTTTTTGCTCGTTGACGATGTAGTCGTGGCAGATGCGGTCCAGCTCGTCAGTGGTGACGCCGGGCTTGACGTAGGCCCCGATCATTTCCAGAACGTCTGCCGCCAGACGACCGGCGACGCGCATCTTTTCGATGTCTTCGGGGGTTTTGATGGTAACGGTCATACAAGGCTCTCTCGGCGCGGCGGGGCCGCAGCAAAACACGGAAAAAACGCGATTCTACCAGACCGATGCCAAGCGGGTTATCATCGCTTCCTTATATAAAGGCTGGCAGGGCCGGTAGACGGCAGGGCTGTCCGGGCAAAAGCGTCGAGAAAACAGGATCTTATTCCGGGTTCCGTTATGCCGACTTTTGTGATATAAAATGCGCCGCTTTACGGGGTCCGCCCCGAAAGCCCAAACCCACACACGTGTCGACACGATGACCTGGGTGCCCTCGGTACATGCCGTTGGTTGGTCATTGGGATACGTGGAGGCCTAACCCGACTTATCAAGGAACTATCATGTCCCAAGTCAACATGCGCGATATGCTGAAGGCCGGTGTGCACTTCGGTCACCAAACCCGTTACTGGAACCCGAAAATGGGTAAATACATTTTCGGCGCGCGTAACAAGATTCACATCATCAACCTTGAAAAAACCCTGCCTATGTTCAACGAGGCACTGACCTTCGTAGAGCGTCTGGCCCAGGGCAAAAACAAGATTCTGTTCGTCGGCACCAAGCGTTCCGCTGGCAAGATCGTTGCTGAAGAAGCCGCACGTTGCGGTTCGCCGTTCGTCGACCACCGCTGGTTGGGCGGCATGCTGACCAACTTCAAAACCATCCGTGCCTCCATCAAGCGTCTGCGCGAGCTGGAAGTTCAGGCTGAAGACGGTACTTTCGCCAAGCTGACCAAGAAAGAGGCGCTGATGCGCACTCGCGATCTGGAAAAGCTGGACCGCAGCCTGGGTGGTATCAAGGACATGGGCGGTTTGCCTGACGCACTGTTCGTGATCGACGTTGACCACGAGCGCATCGCGATCACCGAAGCCAACAAGCTGGGTATCCCGGTCATCGGCGTTGTCGATACCAACAGCAGCCCGGAAGGCGTTGACTACATCATCCCAGGTAACGATGACGCCATTCGCGCCATTCAGCTGTACATGGGTTCGATGGCTGACGCTGTCATCCGTGGTCGCAACAACGTTTCTGGCGGCACCGAAGTTTACGCTGAAGAAGCGGCAACTGCTGCCGAGTAACTGACGCTTAGCGTCTACTCGGTACGCAAAAAGGGGGCTCGGCCCCCTTTTTGCCACCTCGAAAACCATCTGGCGTTGCCACCGACTTAGTTGTCATGCGCAGCTGTCACCATGGCTTTTCAAGAATTTGACGCCCGCATGGCGGGTGGAATGGTTGAAGACCTATCCAAGAGGATTTTGAAATGGCAGAGATTACTGCAGCGTTGGTCAAAGAACTGCGCGAGCGCACTGGCGAAGGCATGATGGACTGCAAAAAAGCCTTGACCAAGGCTGGCGGCGACATCGAGAAAGCCATCGACGATATGCGTGCTTCGGGCGCAATCAAGGCAGCCAAGAAAGCAGGTAACGTCGCTGCTGAAGGCGCTATCGCAATCAAGGACAACGGCAAGCGCGCTGTCCTGATCGAAGTGAACTCGCAGACCGACTTCCTGGCGCTGCAAGACGACTTCAAAAACTTCGTCGCCGTCAGTGTCAACAAGGCTTTCGACCAGCCAGAACTGACCGTTGAGCAACTGATCGAAGCTCAGGAAACCGAGCGTACCGCTCTGGTTGCCAAAGTCGGCGAAAACGTCAACATCCGTCGTCTGGCGCGTGTTGAAGGTGATGTACTGGGCTCGTACCTGCACGGCAACAAAATCGGTGTGGTTGTAGCGCTGAAAGGCGGCGACGCCGAGCTGGCCAAAGACATCGCGATGCACGTTGCTGCCAGCAACCCTGAGTTCCTGCTGCCTTCCGACGTTTCGGCCGAAGCGATCGAGCGCGAGAAGAGTGTCTTCCTGCAACTGAACGAAGACAAGATCAAAGGCAAGCCTGCCGAGATCGCTGACAAAATGGTTCAGGGCCGCATCACCAAGTTCCTGGCCGAAGCCAGCCTGGTTGAGCAAGCGTTCGTCAAGAACCCGGAAGTCAAGGTCGGTGAACTGGCCAAGAAAGCCGGCGCTGAAATCGTTTCGTTCACCTACTTCAAAGTGGGCGAAGGCATCGAGAAGCCAGTCGACAACTTCGCTGAAGAAGTCGCTGCTCAAGTAGCTGCCAGCAAGCAATAAGACGGTTCTCCAACTGTCGACCAAAGAGGCTGCCCGCTCACGCGCGCAGCCTCTTTGTCAAAACGGCAGGAGGAATTTATTTTTCCAGGGTGCGTGGCTCATGAGGCTGCGAATTCCTGACGAAGTAGCCTAGAGTTACCGCAGGCTGAAAATGGCCGCAGATTTTTTTTAAACGCCGCAGGAGAGATTCGCAATGGCTCAGCAGGGCAGTGGTTATCAAGCTCGCTATAAACGCATTCTACTCAAGCTTAGCGGCGAGGCCCTGATGGGGTCCGAAGAGTTCGGTATCGACCCCAAAGTGCTGGATCGTATGGCGCTTGAAGTGGGTCAGTTGGTAGGAATCGGTGTTCAGGTCGGTCTGGTCATCGGTGGTGGCAACCTGTTCCGTGGTGCGGCGCTTAGCGCAGCTGGCATGGATCGAGTCACGGGTGATCACATGGGCATGCTGGCCACTGTGATGAACGCCTTGGCCATGCGTGATGCGCTGGAGCGCGCCAATATTTCCGCCATCGTGATGTCGGCCATCTCCATGGTGGGTGTGACCGATCACTATGATCGCCGCAAGGCAATGCGTCACCTCAACGCCAAAGAAGTGGTGATCTTCGCCGCGGGCACTGGCAACCCGTTCTTCACCACCGATTCGGCAGCGTGCCTGCGCGCGATTGAAATTGACGCCGATGTGGTGTTGAAGGCAACCAAGGTCGATGGTGTGTACACTGCCGATCCATTCAAAGACCCGCATGCCGAGAAGTTCGATCATCTGACTTACGATGAAGTGCTGGATCGCAAGCTGGGCGTAATGGACCTGACGGCCATCTGCCTGTGCCGTGACCACAAGATGCCGTTGCGTGTCTTTAATATGAACAAACCCGGCGCCCTGCTGAATATCGTGCATGGCGGCGCGGAAGGAACTTTGATCGAGGAAGGCGAACAATGATCAACGAAATCAAAAAAGACGCTCAAGAGCGCATGCAAAAATCCATCGAATCCCTGAACCACGCGTTTGGCCAGATTCGTACCGGCAAGGCACACCCAAGCATCCTGGGTAACGTGATGGTTCCGTACTACGGCACCGATACCCCGTTGAGCGGTGTTGCCAACGTCACGGTCAAGGATTCCCGTACCCTCCAGGTCGTGGCGTTTGAGCGCAACATGCTCGCGGCGGTCGATAAGGCGATTCAGAGTGCAGGCTTGAACCTCAACCCGACCAACCTCGGTGAGCTGCTGCTGATCTCCATGCCCGCCCTGACGGAAGAAACACGTAAAGGCTTCACCAAGCAGGCGCGCAGTGCAGCCGAAGATGCTCGTGTCGCTGTGCGTAACATTCGCCGCGACGCATTGGGCGATCTGAAAAAGCTGGTCAAGGACAAGGAAATCAGCGAAGACGAAGAGCGTCGTGGCACGGCCGAGATCGACAAGCTGATCAAGGACTTCGAGGCTCAGATCACAAAAGCCACTGAAGAGAAAGAAAAAGACCTGATGGCCGTATAAGGGTCAGGAAGCTTTCATGGAAAAGACAAAGCTGGCTGTGCCGTCATCGGTGCCGCGTCATGTCGCGATCATCATGGATGGGAACAATCGCTGGGCTAAAAAGCGTCTGTTGCCGGGTGTGGCGGGTCACAAGGCTGGCGTGGACGCTGTCCGTGCGGTGATCGAAGTGTGTGCCGAGGCCAAGGTCGAGGTGCTGACGCTGTTTGCGTTCTCCAGTGAAAACTGGCAGCGGCCAGCCGAAGAGGTCGGCGCGTTGATGGAGTTGTTCTTCACGGCGTTGCGTCGTGAGACCAAGCGCCTGAACGAGAACGGTATCAGTCTGCGCATCATTGGTGACCGTGCACGATTCCATCCTGAGCTTCAGGCTGCGATTCGCGAGGCTGAAGCGAAAACCGCCGGCAACACCCGCTTTGTCCTGCAAATCGCCGCCAACTATGGCGGCCAGTGGGACATCGCCCAGGCGGCGCAACGTTTGGCCCGTGAAGTGCAGGCCGGGCATTTGCGCCCGGACGACATTACGCCCGAACTCTTGCAGACGTGCCTGGCCACCGGTGACTTGCCATTGCCGGACCTGTGCATCCGTACCGGTGGCGAACACCGCATCAGTAATTTCTTGCTTTGGCAGCTGGCGTACGCCGAGCTGTACTTCTCCGACCTGTTCTGGCCGGACTTCAAACACGAAGCCATGCGCGATGCGCTGGCCGATTTCGCTTCGCGCCAACGCCGCTTCGGGAAAACCAGCGAGCAGGTAGAAGCTGGAGCCCGTGCTTAATGCTCAAACAACGAATCATTACAGCGCTGATTCTTGCGCCCTTGGCGCTGTGCGGCTTTTTCCTTCTGGAAGGTGGCAGTTTCGCGCTGTTCATCGGCGCGGTGGTCGTACTGGGCGCCTGGGAGTGGGCCCGTCTCGCGGGTTTTGAAACCCAGTCGATTCGCGTGGGCTATGCCGCCGTGGTCGCAGTGCTGTTGTTTCTCTTGTACCTGTTGCCTGGATTGGCGCCTTGGGTGCTGGTCGCAGCGCTGATTTGGTGGCTGGTCGCGACGTGGCTGGTGCTGACGTATCCAGAGTCCAGCGAGCACTGGTCCAGCGTGGCGTACAAGCTGGTCATTGGTCTGCTGATTCTCCTGCCGGCATGGCAGGGTCTGATCCTCATCAAGCTCGCCCCGATGGGCAATTGGCTGATTCTCTCGGTCATGGTGCTGGTGTGGGGCGCCGACATCGGTGCCTATTTTTCGGGCAAGGCATTCGGCAAGCGCAAGCTGGCGCCGAAGGTCAGTCCGGGCAAAAGCTGGGAAGGTTTGTATGGCGGCCTGGCAGCCTGTTTGCTGATTACGTTGATTGTCGGTGTGAACCGCGGTTGGCAGGTGTCCGAGATTGTTTTTTCGCTGGTGTGTGCCGCGATTATCGTGCTGGTGTCCGTCGTGGGCGACCTGACCGAGAGCATGTTCAAGCGTAAATCCGGGGTCAAGGACAGCAGTAATCTCTTGCCGGGTCATGGCGGTGTGCTGGACCGGATCGACAGCCTGACCGCCGCGATTCCCGTGTTCGCCCTGTTGCTCTGGGCCGCCAAAGACTGGGGTCTGATGTGAGCCGGCTCCAACACATCACGGTTCTCGGGGCGACTGGCTCGGTGGGGCTTAGCACCCTCGATGTCATCGCACGACACCCGACGCGCTACAAGGTCTTTGCCCTGACCGGGTTCAGCCGTCTCGCGGAGTTGCTTGCACTGTGCGTCCGTCATGTCCCGCAGTTCGCGGTGGTGCCGACAGTCGCGGCAGCGCGACAATTGCAGGACGATCTGCGTGCTGCCGGTCTCGACACGCGCGTGTTGGTAGGGGAGGGGGGGCTGTGCGAAGTGTCGGCTCACCCCGAGGTGGACACGGTGCTGGCCGCTATTGTCGGTGCCGCTGGCTTGCGCCCAACGCTGGCGGCGGTCGAGGCGGGCAAGAAAGTGCTGCTGGCCAACAAAGAAGCGTTGGTCATGTCGGGTGCCCTGTTCATGCAGGCGGTTCGGCGCAGCGGCACCGTCTTGCTGCCTCTCGACAGTGAGCACAACGCGATTTTTCAGTGTTTGCCAGGCCATTATGGCAACGGTCTGGATTCGGTCGGTGTGCGTCGGATCTTGTTGACGGCTTCGGGTGGGCCTTTTCGCGAAACGCCGCTGCCGGAGCTGGAGCATGTGTCACCCGAGCAGGCCTGCGCGCACCCGAACTGGTCCATGGGGCGCAAAATTTCCGTTGATTCCGCCAGCATGATGAACAAAGGGCTCGAACTGATCGAGGCCTGCTGGTTGTTCGACACTGCACCGGCTCGTATCGAAGTGGTGATTCACCCTCAAAGCGTGATCCATTCGATGGTGGATTACGTGGACGGCTCGGTACTGGCTCAACTGGGCAACCCAGACATGCGTACGCCGATTGCGCATGCACTGGCGTGGCCGGAGCGTATCGATTCGGGGGTCGCACCGCTTGATCTCTTCAGCATAGGGCGACTGGACTTCCAGGCGCCGGACGAAGTGCGCTTCCCTTGCTTGCGTCTCGCACGGCAAGCTGCGGAAGTCGGCGACAGCGCGCCTGCGGTCCTGAACGCGGTGAACGAAGTGGCCGTCGCGGCGTTTCTTGACCGGCGCATTCGCTTTCCGGAAATCGCGAGTATGATCGACGAGGTCTTGAACCTCGAACCGGTGATTGCGGTGAGCGAGCTTGAAACTGTGTTTGACGTCGATGCCAGGGCGCGAGCGCTGGCCGGGCAGTGGCTGAAACGTAATGACCGATAAGCCCTATTGGCCAAGTGACACGGGTTCATCGACGTGGGTGGGCTGTCCCCTGATGCCTGCCTGCAACGCCAAACCGGTATCCGGAGAACAGCGATGAGTGCGCTTTATATGATTGTCGGCACCCTGGTTGCCCTGGGCGTGCTGGTGACTTTTCACGAATTTGGCCACTTCTGGGTGGCGCGGCGTTGTGGTGTCAAGGTGCTGCGGTTTTCCGTCGGCTTCGGCATGCCGCTCTTGCGTTGGCATGACCGCAAGGGTACCGAATACGTTGTTGCCGCCATCCCGTTGGGCGGCTACGTGAAGATGCTCGACGAGCGGGAAGGCGAAGTGCCTCCGGAGCTGGTCGACCAATCGTTCAACCGCAAGACCGTTTATCAGCGGATCGCTATTGTCATCGCGGGTCCGGTCGCCAACTTTTTACTGGCCATCCTCTTCTTCTGGGTGCTGGCGATGCTGGGCAGCCAGCAGGTGCGTCCGGTCATTGGCGGCGTCGAAGCGGGTAGCATCGCTGAGAAGGCCGGATTGGTGTCCGGGCAGGAAATTGTATCCGTTGATGGCGAAACCACGACCGGCTGGTCAGCTGTGAATCTTCAGCTGGTCCGTCGTCTCGGCGAAAGCGGGACCATTGCCCTGAAGGTCCGTGACCAGGGTTCTGACGTCGATACTCCGCGAACGCTGGCGTTGGATGACTGGCTCAAGGGTGCGGACGAGCCAGACCCGATCCGTTCGCTGGGTATTCGTCCATGGCGCCCGGCATTGCCGCCAGTGCTGGCTGAGCTCGATCCTGCCGGTCCGGCCCAGGCCGCTGGTCTGAAAACCGGTGACCGCCTGTTGGCGCTGGACGGCCAGCCCGTCAACGAGTGGCAGCAAGTTGTGGACTGGGTTCGTGTCCGTCCTGATACCCGGATTTTGCTGAGTGTCGAGCGAGACAATGCGAGAATCGACGTCCCGGTCACATTGGTCGCCCGTGGCGAGAGCAAGACAGCGACGGGTTACCTCGGCGCCGGGGTAAAAGGCATTGATTGGCCTCCGGAAATGCTGCGAGAGGTGAGCTACGGGCCTGTGGCCGCCGTCGCAGAGGGGGCGCGACGTACATGGACCATGAGCGTATTGACGCTCGATTCGCTGAGGAAAATGTTGTTCGGCGAGCTCTCGGTAAAAAACTTGAGCGGACCGATAACCATTGCTAAAGTGGCGGGCGCTTCGGCCCAGTCAGGTGTAGGTGACTTCTTGAATTTCCTTGCTTATCTGAGCATAAGCCTGGGGGTTCTCAATTTGCTGCCCATTCCAGTGTTGGACGGGGGGCACTTGCTGTTTTATCTGATCGAGTGGGCGCGTGGTCGCCCACTGTCGGAAAAGGTGCAGGGTTGGGGGGTTCAGATCGGGATAAGTCTGGTGGTTGGAGTCATGTTGCTCGCACTGGTCAACGATCTGGGACGACTGTAAAGCTACGCCGAATTGTGAATCTGCCGCATTTTGCGGCAGTTTGTTTATTGCCAGTTGGAATAAGAAAGGACTTCATGAAACGTCTGCTGCTAACTGCGGTTCTTGCCGTACTGATGATCGCCGAAGTTCACGCCGAGTCCTTCACTATCTCCGATATCCGTGTCAACGGCCTGCAGCGGGTGTCCGCTGGCAGTGTCTTTGGCGCGTTGCCGTTGAACGTGGGTGAACAGGCCGATGACGCACGTCTGGTCGACGCCACGCGTGCGTTGTTCAAAACCGGGTTCTTCCAGGACATCCAGTTGGGCCGAGACGGTAACGTTCTGGTCATCTCCGTGGTTGAGCGCCCGTCGGTTGCGAGCATCGAGATCGAAGGCAACAAGGCGATCACCACCGAAGACTTGATGAAGGGCCTCAAGCAATCGGGTCTGGCGGAAGGCGAAATCTTCCAGCGTGCAACCCTCGAAGGTGTCCGTAACGAACTGCAGCGTCAGTACGTGGCTCAAGGCCGTTACTCGGCAGAAGTCGCCACTGAAGTCGTTTCCCAGCCGCGCAACCGCGTCGGCCTGAAGATCAACATCAATGAAGGCGCCGTTGCCGCGATCCAGCACATCAACGTCGTCGGCAACTCCGTTTTCAAAGAAGAAGACCTGACCGACCTCTTCGAGCTGAAGACCACCAACTGGCTTTCGTTCTTCAAGAACGACGACAAGTACGCCCGTGAAAAGCTGTCCGGTGACCTGGAGCGTCTGCGTTCCTACTACCTCGACCGCGGCTATATCAACATGGATATCGCCTCGACTCAGGTGTCGATCACCCCTGACAAGAAAAGCGTGTACATCACCGTCAACATTCATGAAGGCGAGAAGTACAGCGTCAAGTCGGTCAAGCTGAACGGTGACCTCAAAGTGCCTGAAGATCAGGTGAAGTCGCTGCTGCTGGTCAAGCCAGGTCAAGTGTTCTCCCGCAAGGTGATGACCACCACGTCCGAGCTGATTACCCGTCGTCTGGGTAACGAAGGCTATACCTTCGCCAACGTTAACGGTGTGCCTACCCCGAATGATGAAGACCACACCGTGGACATCACGTTCGCCGTCGATCCAGGCAAACGGGCTTACGTGAACCGCATCAACTTCCGTGGCAACACGAAGACAGCGGACGATGTACTGCGTCGCGAAATGCGTCAGATGGAAGGCGGTTGGGCTTCCACTTACCTGATCGACCAGTCCAAGACCCGTCTGGACCGCTTGGGCTTCTTCAAGGAAGTCAACGTCGAGACCCCTGCAGTGCCGGGCACTGACGATCAGGTTGACGTCAACTACGCCGTGGAAGAGCAGGCGTCGGGTTCGATCACCGCCAGTGTGGGCTTCGCGCAAAGCGCGGGTCTGATTCTGGGTGGTTCGATCAGCCAGAACAACTTCCTGGGTACCGGTAACAAGGTCAGCATTGGTCTGACCAAAAGTGAATACCAGACCCGCTACAACTTCAGCTACGTCGACCCGTATTTCACGCCGGACGGTGTGAGCCTGGGTTACAGCGCGTTCTACCGCAAGACCAACTACGACGACCTCGATGTCGACGTGGCGAGCTACTCGGTGGACAGCCTGGGTGCCGGTATCAACATGGGCTACCCGATCAGCGAAACCTCGCGTCTGAACTTCGGTTTGTCGGTACAGAAAGACGAAATCAACACCGGTACTTACACGGTTGACGAGATTTTCGATTTCCTGGAAAAAGAAGGCGACAACTTCACCAACTTCAAGGCTTCCGTGGGCTGGTCCGAATCGACCCTGAACAAAGGCACACTGCCGACCCGTGGCCATTCCCAGAGCCTGACCCTGGAAACCACGATTCCGGGCAGTGACCTGTCGTTCTACAAGATTGATTACCGTGGTCAGTTGTTCCACCCGATCACCACCAACACCACGCTGCGTCTGCACTCGGAGTTGGGTTACGGTGACGGCTACGGTTCGACGTCCGGTCTGCCGTTCTACGAGAACTACTACGCGGGTGGTTTCAACTCGGTTCGGGGCTTCAAGGACAGCACCTTGGGACCTCGTAGTACGCCGAGTAAGCTCAATACCGCGAAAGGGACGGCGCAAGACCCGGATCAGGATCCACTGCCGTTCGGTGGTAACGTATTGATCACCGGCGGTGCCGAAATCCTGTTTCCACTGCCGTTCATCAAGGATCAGCGCTCTCTGCGGACCTCGCTGTTCTGGGACGTGGGTAACGTATTCAGCACCAACTGCGGTTCCACGAAGTTCACGGTTGACGGCGAAAAAGTCGAATGTAACGGCCCTGACCTGTCCGGTCTGGCCAGTTCGGTCGGTGTTGGCGTGACCTGGGTTACCGCGCTGGGCCCATTGAGTTTCGCGCTGGCGATGCCGGTCAAGAAGCCAGACGACAACACCGAAACCCAGGTCTTCCAATTCTCTCTCGGTCAGACCTTCTAAGGGTCTGATCACTGATCACGACAACGGATTCTGTAGGAGTTACAACGTGCGTAAGTTGACCCAATTGGCACTGCTGGCAACCGTACTGGTCGCCGGCCCGGCATTCGCAGACATGAAGATCGCTGTTCTGAACTATCAGATGGCGCTGCTTGAGTCAGATGCTGCCAAGAAGTATGCAGTCGACGCTGAAAAGAAATTCGGCCCGCAACTGACCAAGCTGAAAGCCCTGGAAAGCAGCGCCAAAGGCATCCAGGACCGTCTGGTCGCCGGTGGCGACAAGATGGCCCAGCCTGAGCGCGAGAAGCTGGAACTGGACTTCAAACAGAAAGCCCGTGACTTCCAGTTCCAGTCCAAGGAGCTGAACGAAGCCAAAGCCGTCGCTGACCGTGACATGCTCAAGCAACTGAAGCCCAAGCTGGACTCGGCTGTTGAAGAAGTGATCAAGAAAGGCGGTTACGATCTGGTGTTCGAGCGCGGTGCCGTGATTGACGTCAAGCCACAATACGACGTCACTCGCCAGGTCATCGAGCGCATGAACCAGCTGAAGTAAATTCATGACCGCGACTATCACGCTCGGCCATCTGGCCGAGTTCCTCGGTGCCACGCTACGTGGCCCGGCGGACAAGCAAATCACCGGACTGGCCACCTTGCAGGAGGCGGGGCCCGGCCAGGTCAGCTTTCTGGCCAATCCTCAGTATCGAAAATTCCTCGCAACCTCCCACGCCGCAGCCGTGCTACTCAAGCCCGCTGATGCCGAAGGTTACGCGGGAGATGCACTGTTGATCGCCGACCCCTACCTGGCGTACGCACGAATCTCCCACCTGTTCGATCCCAAGCCGAAGGCTGCTGCCGGTATTCATCCGACCGCTATCGTCGCTGCTGACGCAGTGGTCGATCCGAATGCCAGCGTGGGCCCGTATGTCGTCATCGAAAGCGGTGCATGCATCGCTGCCGGTGTGACCCTTGGTGCTCATTGCTACATTGGTGCCCGCAGTGTCATCGGCGAAGGCGGCTGGCTGGCACCGCGCGTGACGCTGTATCACGATGTGCGGATCGGCCAGCGCGTGGTGATTCAGTCCGGTGCCGTACTGGGTGGAGAGGGCTTTGGCTTCGCCAACGAGAAAGGCGTGTGGCAGAAGATCGCCCAGATTGGTGGCGTGACCATCGGCGACGACGTGGAGATTGGCGTGAACACCGCCATTGACCGCGGCGCCATGGACGATACGCGCATCGGCAACGGTGTGAAGCTGGATAACCAGATTCAGATCGCCCACAACGTACAGGTGGGCGATCACACGGCAATGGCGGCCTGCGTTGGCATTTCCGGCAGTGCGAAGATCGGCAAACACTGTATGCTCGCCGGCGGTGTCGGACTGGTCGGGCACATTGAAATTTGCGACGGCGTTTTCATCACGGGCATGACCATGGTCACCCGTTCGATCACCGAGCCGGGTTCTTATTCTTCGGGGACCGCGATGCAGCCCGCTGCCGAATGGCGCAAGAGTGCGGCACGTATTCGCCAGCTCGACGACATGTCCCGCCGACTGCAGCAGCTAGAAAAGATTGTCGAGGCAGTGACCTCAGGCGGTAATGCGTCATCTGATGGCTGATACTTTTTTCTTATCAAGTGTGCAAAGCCGATAAACTGCCTCCTTGATTTGCTAGAGGAGTGCCGCGCATTCGTCGCGCACTCCCAATCTTTACTACAGGCTTCCTCTCGAAATGATGGACATCAACGAAATTCGCGAATATCTGCCCCACCGTTACCCGTTCCTGCTGGTGGATCGTGTGGTGAAGCTGGATGTTGAGAATAAGCTCATTCGTGCCTATAAGAATGTCAGCATCAACGAGCCCTTCTTCAATGGGCACTTTCCTGCGCATCCAATCATGCCGGGCGTGCTGATCATCGAAGCAATGGCTCAGGCCGCGGGCATCCTGGGTTTCAAGATGCTTGACGTGAAGCCTGCTGACGGCACCCTGTATTACTTCGTGGGCTCCGACAAGCTGCGCTTCCGCCAGCCGGTGCTGCCGGGCGACCAATTGATTCTTGAAGCCAAATTTCTGAGCTGCAAGCGCCAGATCTGGAAGTTCGAATGCCAGGCGTCGGTAGACGGCAAGCCGGTATGCTCCGCAGAAATCATCTGTGCGGAACGTAAACTATGAGTTTGATTGACCCTCGCGCAATCATCGATCCGACGGCCGTGCTGGCCGACAACGTGGAGGTCGGCCCGTGGTCGATCGTCGGACCCGGTGTGGAAATTGGCGAGGGCACGGTGATAGGTCCGCACGTGATTCTGCGTGGTCCGACCATCATCGGTAAGCACAACCACATCTACCAGTTTTCTTCGGTAGGTGAGGACACGCCTGACCTCAAGTACAAGGGCGAAGCCACGCGTCTGGTCATCGGTGACAACAACGTGATACGCGAAGGCGTCACGATTCACCGTGGCACCATTCAGGACCGCGCCGAAACCACGATTGGCGATAACAACCTGATCATGGCCTATGCGCATATCGGTCATGACAGCGTCATCGGCAACCATTGCATCCTGGTCAACAACACGGCGCTGGCCGGCCATGTGCATGTGGCTGACTGGGCGATCCTCTCCGGGTTCACCTTGGTTCATCAGTATTGCCACATCGGCGCCCACAGCTTTTCCGGCATGGGCACGGCGATTGGCAAGGACGTCCCGGCGTTCGTTACCGTGTTCGGCAACCCGGCAGAAGCCCGCAGCATGAACTTCGAAGGCATGCGTCGTCGTGGTTTCTCGGAAGACTCGATCCATGCCCTGCGTCGCGCCTACAAGACGGTCTATCGTCAAGGGCTGACGGTCGAACAGGCGGTGGTCGAGCTGTCTGAACCGGCGGCGCAGTTCCCGGAAGTCGCGCTGTTTCTTGAGTCCATCCAGAACTCGACCCGCGGCATCACCCGTTAATCATGGGGGCCTTGCGGATCGCGCTGGTCGCCGGTGAAGCCTCGGGCGACATCCTGGGTTCGGGTCTGATGCGTGCCATCAAGGCGCGTCATCCTGATGCACAGTTCATCGGCGTCGGCGGCCCGCTCATGGAAGCCGAGGGCATGGCATCCTACTTCCCCATGGAGCGCCTGTCGGTCATGGGGCTGGTGGAAGTCCTTGGACGTCTCAAGGAGTTGCTGGCCCGTCGCAAGCTGTTGATCCAGACCTTGATCGATGAGAAACCCGATGTATTCATCGGGATCGACGCTCCGGACTTCACCCTCAATATCGAACTCAAACTGCGTCAGGCCGGGATCAAGACCGTGCACTACGTCAGCCCGTCCGTGTGGGCGTGGCGGCAGAAGCGTGTCCTGAAGATCCGCGAAGGCTGCGACCTGATGTTGACGTTGTTGCCGTTCGAAGCGCGTTTCTATGAAGAAAAGGGCGTGCCGGTGCGTTTCGTCGGCCATCCACTCGCCGATACCATCCCCCTTGAAGCAGATCGCCAGGCCGCTCGGGCTGAGCTGGGGCTGGGTGACGGGCCTGTCGTGGCGTTGATGCCGGGCAGCCGTGGCGGGGAGGTGGGCCGACTGGGCGCGCTGTTTTTCGACACCGCCGAACGGCTGCTCGCCCAGCGACCGAACATTCGTTTCGTGCTGCCCTGCGCCAGCCCGCAACGCCGCGCGCAAATCGAACAATTATTGCAAGGCCGCGATCTGCCGCTGACCTTGCTCGACGGCCGCTCCCATGTCGCGTTGGCTGCCTGCGATGCCGTGTTGATCGCATCGGGCACCGCCACGCTGGAAGCGCTGCTGTACAAACGACCGATGGTGGTTGCCTATCGTCTGGCGCCGCTGACCTACTGGATACTCAAGCGGATGGTGAAGAGTCCGTACGTGTCGCTGCCGAATCTGTTGGCCCAGCGTTTGCTGGTTCCGGAGCTTTTGCAGGACGCGGCGACCGCCGATGCCCTGGCCAACACCCTGCTGCCGTTGCTCGACAACGGCGCGGAGCAGACCGTCGGCTTTGACGCCATTCACCGCACCTTGCGTCGCGACGCGTCCAATCAAGCCGCCGAAGCGGTCCTGGACCTGATTGGCCCGTCGCCTTCACGATGAGCGCTCGAACAATGCAAATGGGTCTGGATTTCAACCTGGTCGAGGATCTGGTCGCCGGTGTCGATGAGGTGGGCCGTGGCCCGCTGTGCGGCGCTGTGGTAACGGCTGCGGTGATTCTTGACCCCAGTCGCCCCATCCTGGGTCTTAACGACTCGAAAAAGCTCACCGAAGCCAAGCGCGAAAAGCTGTTCGACGAGATCTGCGAAAAGGCGCTGTGCTGGCATATCGCACGGGCCGAAGTCGAAGAAATCGACGAGCTGAACATTCTGCACGCCACCATGCTGGCCATGAAGCGTGCGGTCGAGGGCCTGCTGATTACGCCGAAACTGGCGCTGATAGACGGTAACCGTTGCCCGCAACTCTCGGTGCCGAGTGCCCCGGTGATTCAGGGTGATGCCCAGGTCCCTGCCATCGCTGCGGCGTCGATCCTGGCCAAGGTCAGCCGCGACCGGGAGATGGCTGCCATGGAACTGATCTATCCGGGTTACGGCATTGGTGGCCACAAGGGCTACCCGACGCCGGTTCACCTGGAAGCGCTGGCCCGGTTAGGGCCGACGCCGATCCACCGCCGCTCCTTCGCCCCGGTCCGTGCGGCGTATGAAGCGCGGGAGATGATGATCTCCACCGGCTTTACCTCGCTGCCGTTTACCTGATCGCGGGCTGATGTTTTCATGAGAGGCCGGTACAATCCGGCCTTTGTTTTCTGCGCGCTATAGGATCAACCATGTCGGCTTCTTTCGTTCATCTGCGCATGCACACCGAATATTCTCTGGTCGACGGGCTGGTGCGGGTAAAGCCGCTGGTCAAGGCGTTGACCGGCCTGAGCATGCCTGCGGTGGCAGTGACCGATCAGAACAACCTGTGCTCGCTGGTCAAGTTCTACAAGGCCGCCATGGGCGCTGGCATCAAGCCGATCTGCGGCGCCGACATCTGGTTGGCAGGTCGTGACAAGGATGCGCCCCTCAGCCGCTTGAGCCTGTTGGTGATGAACCCCAAGGGCTACCTGAATCTCACCGAGCTGATTTCCCGCGGTTTCATGCATGGTCAGCGCAACGGCGTGGTGATCATCGAGCGCGAGTGGGTCGCTGAGGCCCATGAAGGGCTGATTGCGCTGTCGGCGGCCAAGGAAGGTGAGATCGGCATGGCGCTGCTCGGCGGCAACCCGGCCGAGGCAGACGAGTTGCTCAAGGAGTGGGTGTCGGTCTTTCCGGATCGTTTCTACATCGAGATTCAACGGACCAACCGCGTCAATGACGAAGAGCACCTGCACGCTGCCGTCGCCCTTGCCGATCGCCACGGTGTGCCGCTGGTGGCGACCAACGATGTTCGCTTCATCAAGCAGGAAGATTTCGAAGCCCACGAAACCCGCGTGTGTATCGGCGAAGGCCGGGCGCTGGACGATCCGCGCCGCTCGCACAACTATAGCGATCAGCAATACCTCAAAAGCGCCGCAGAAATGGCCGAGCTTTTCAGCGACCTGCCCGACGCGCTGCAGAACACCGTGGAAATCGCCCAGCGTTGCAATATCGAGGTGCGGTTGGGCAAGCACTTCTTGCCCAACTTCCCGATTCCAGACGGCCTGACCATCGACGAATACTTCCGCAAGGTGTCTTTCGAAGGCCTTGAAGAGCGCTTGGCCGTGCTGTGGCCGAGGGAAACCACACCCAACTACGAAGCCAAGCGGCAGGAGTACGTCGACCGGTTGAATTTCGAGCTGGATATCATCATCCAGATGGGGTTCCCCGGTTACTTCCTGATCGTTATGGACTTTATCCAGTGGGCCAAGAACAACGGCGTGCCGGTCGGCCCGGGCCGTGGGTCGGGTGCCGGCTCGCTGGTGGCTTACGTACAGAAGATCACCGACCTCGATCCGCTGGAATATGACCTGCTCTTCGAACGTTTTCTTAACCCTGAACGGGTTTCGATGCCGGACTTCGACGTCGACTTCTGCATGGACGGGCGCGACCGGGTGATCGAATACGTGGCCGAGAAATACGGCCGCAACGCGGTGAGCCAGATCATTACGTTCGGCTCGATGGCGGCGAAGGCGGTGGTGCGGGACGTGGCGCGGGCTCAGGGGAAATCCTTCGGTCTGGCGGATCGCCTGTCGAAGATGATCCCGTTCGAAGTCGGCATGACCCTGGAAAAGGCCTATGAGCAGGAAGAAATCCTGCGGGACTTCCTCAAGACCGACGAGGAAGGGGCTGAAATCTGGGAAATGGCGCGCAAGCTCGAAGGCGTTGTGCGTAACGTCGGCAAGCACGCCGGTGGTGTGGTCATCGCGCCGACCAAACTGACCGACTTCGCGGCGATCTATTGTGATGAGGAAGGCGGCGGCCTGGTCACCCAGTACGACAAGGACGATGTCGAGGCCGCGGGTCTGGTGAAGTTCGACTTCTTGGGTCTGCGAACGCTGACGATCATCGACTGGGCGATGAAAACGATCAACCGCGACCGCGCCAAGGTCGGCGAGGACCCGCTCGACATCGCCTTCATCCCGCTGGATGACGCCCCGACCTACGATCTGCTGCAAAAAGCCGAAACCACGGCGGTCTTCCAGCTTGAATCCCGTGGCATGAAAGAGCTGATCAAGAAGCTCAAGCCCGACTGCCTGGAAGACCTTATCGCACTGGTGGCACTGTTCCGCCCGGGCCCGCTGCAGTCGGGCATGGTGGACGACTTTATCAACCGCAAGCACGGTCGCGCCGAGCTGTCTTACCCGCACGTCGATTACCAGTACGAAGGGCTCAAGCCCGTGCTGCTGCCAACGTACGGCATCATCCTGTATCAGGAACAGGTGATGCAGATTGCTCAGGTCATGGCGGGTTACACCCTCGGCGAGGCCGACATGCTGCGTCGGGCCATGGGTAAGAAAAAGCCCGAGGAGATGGCCAAGCAGCGCGGCGGCTTCATCGAAGGCTGCAAGACCAACAATATCGAGCCGGATCTGGCCGGTAACATTTTCGACCTGGTGGAAAAATTCGCCGGTTACGGGTTTAACAAATCCCACTCTGCTGCGTACGGGCTCGTCTCGTACCAGACGGCGTGGCTGAAGAAGCATTACCCGGCGCCGTTCATGGCGGCCGTGCTCTCGGCGGACATGCACAACACCGACAAGGTGGTGACCTTGATCGAGGAAGTGCGGACCATGAAGCTGCGCCTCGATGCGCCGGACGTGAACAACTCCGAATTCAAATTCACCGTGAATGACGAAGGCCGCATCGTGTACGGCCTGGGCGCGATCAAAGGCGTGGGCGAGGGGCCGGTCGAGGCGATTACCGAAGCGCGTCAGGCCGGGCCGTTCAAGGACCTTTTCGATTTCTGCGCGCGCATCGACCTCAAACGGGTCAACAAACGCACGCTGGGCGGGCTGATCAGCAGTGGCGCGCTGGACCGGTTGGGGCCGTTTTTCTACGACGACCCTAAACAGTATCAAGCCAACATCGACCGCAATCGCGGTGTGTTGCTCGCCTCGCTGGAAGGTGCGATTCAATCGGCCGAACAGACCGCGCGCAGTCACGACAGTGGCCATGCCGATCTGTTTGGCGGGCTGTTCGTCGAGCCCGATGCCGATGTTTATGCGAACCATCGTGGGGCCAAAGAGGTCACTCTCAAAGAGCGTTTGCGCGGAGAGAAGGAAACCCTGGGCCTGTACCTGACGGGGCACCCGATCGACGAGTACGAAGGTGAGATTCGTCGCTTCGCCCGCCAGCGGATCGTTGACTTGAAACCGGCCCGGGACACCCAGACCGTCGCCGGTCTGATCATCGCCTTGCGTGTGATGAAAAACAAAAAGGGCGACAAGATGGGGTTTATCACCCTGGATGACCGCTCTGGCCGCATCGAAGCGTCGTTGTTCGCGGATTCTTTCCAGGCCGCTCAGTCGCTGTTGCAGACAGACGCGATGGTGGTGGTGGAAGGTGAGGTCAGTTCCGATGACTTCTCCGGTGGCCTGCGTTTGCGAGCCAAGCGGGTGATGAGTCTCGAAGAAGCGCGGACCGGTCTGGCTGAGAGTTTGCGCCTGACCGTGCGCAGCGAGGCGCTGAAAGGCGATCGTCTACGCTGGCTGGGCGACCTGTGCAAGAAGCACCGGGGAGCGTGCCCGATCACGCTCGACTACACCGGGCAGGAGGCCCGGGCGCTATTACAGTTTGGCGAAGCGTGGCGAATCGATCCCGCAGACAGCCTGATTCAGGCGCTGCGTGACCAGTTCGGACGAGAGAACGTCTTCCTGCAGTATCGATAACGCTGATACCCGAATTTTTAAGCTCGACACTTTTAACCTCGACCCCTACACGCCACATCCTTTAAGGTATGGCGTTTACGGATCAACCGGCCGGCCTCTTGGCCGTCGACCCAAGACGGATGCCTATGAACCCGAATTTTCTGGATTTCGAACAGCCGATTGCTGACCTGCAAGCCAAAATTGAAGAGCTGCGACTGGTAGGCAATGACAACTCGCTGAACATCGGCGATGAAATCTCTCGACTGCAAGAGAAGAGCAGCACGCTCACCGAAAGCATTTTCGGCAACCTGACCAGTTGGCAGATCGCGCGCATGGCGCGTCATCCGCGTCGTCCGTACACCCTGGACTACATCGAACACATTTTCACCGAGTTCGACGAGCTGCACGGCGACCGCCACTTCTCCGACGACGCGGCCATCGTGGGCGGTATCGCCCGTCTGGACGACCAGCCTGTCATGGTGATCGGTCATCAAAAAGGCCGCGAAGTGCGCGAAAAAGTACGCCGCAACTTCGGCATGCCGCGTCCTGAAGGCTACCGTAAAGCGTGCCGCCTGATGGAAATGGCCGAGCGCTTCAAGATGCCGATTCTGACCTTCATCGACACGCCGGGCGCTTACCCTGGCATCGACGCTGAAGAGCGCAACCAGAGCGAAGCGATTGCGTGGAACCTGCGTGTCATGGCGCGTCTGAAGACGCCGATCATCGCGACTGTGATCGGTGAGGGCGGTTCGGGCGGTGCACTGGCCATTGGCGTGTGCGATCAACTGAACATGCTGCAATACTCCACTTACGCGGTGATTTCGCCGGAAGGCTGCGCGTCGATTCTGTGGAAAACCGCAGAAAAAGCGCCAGACGCTGCCGAAGCGATGGGCATCACCGCTGAGCGCCTCAAAGGCCTGGGCATCGTCGACAAGGTCATCAACGAGCCACTGGGTGGCGCGCACCGTGATCCGGCGGCGGCTTCGGCTTCCATCCGCGAAGCGTTGAGCAGCCAGTTGGCCATGCTCAAGAAATTCAATGCGGATGAACTGTTGGCGCGTCGCTACGACCGCCTGATGAGCTACGGCATCTGATCGGAGTCATATTTGAGGTCCGGTGAGCTAACGCGGGGTCCACCAGCATGAGCAAGCCGGACACATTCAAAAAAGACCTCTCCCAACGTCTGCTATCGCGCCTCGAACCCTGGCGCGGTGCAGCCGGTTGGCGCATCGCCTTCTCGGGTGGACTCGATTCCACCGTCCTGCTGCACCTCCTGGCCGAGCTTGCTCGCCATCAGCGTCTCCCCCCTTTGACCGCTATCCACGTTCATCACGGTCTGCAGGCTGTGGCTGCGTCGTGGCCGGGACATTGCCGTCAGATGTGTCAGATTCTAGGCGTGCCGTTGCAGGTCATCGACGTGCAAGTGCGATCCGGCGCCAGCCTCGAACAGGCGGCCCGCGATGCGCGATACACCGCGTTCGAGCAGACGTTGCTGGCGGGCGAGGTGTTGCTCACGGCCCAGCATCGGGACGATCAGGCGGAAACCCTGATGTTTCGCCTGCTGCGGGGAGCGGGTGTGAAAGGGTTGGCGGCGATGCCTTCCCATCGAGTGCTTGGCAAAGGCCAGGTCTTCCGGCCGCTGCTGGACGAGCCCCGCGCATTGCTTGAGCGTTATGCACAGGAAGAGGGCCTGAGCTGGATCGAAGACCCGAGCAACAAAGACAGCCGTTTCTCCCGCAATTACCTGCGCAACCATGTGTTGCCGATGCTGACCGCACGCTGGCCCCAGGCAACCGCGAGCATGGTCCGCAGCGCCGCGCACTTGGCCGAGGCCCAAGGTTTGCTCGATGAACTGGCGACGCAGGATCTGGCGCTCGCCGACACACCGTGCCCGTGGCCATGGCTGGCGGTGCCGTCCCTGGAGCTGGCGCCGCTTGAGGAACTGTCATCTGCACGTCAGAGAAACGCCTTACGTTACTGGCTGAGTCCGCTGACACGTCTTCCAGACAGTGATCACTGGGCGGGATGGGATTCCCTGCGTGATGCAGGGCCGGATGGCCGTCCGATCTGGCGTCTGGCCGACGGACAATTGCATCGCGCAGAAGGGCGAATCTGGTGGTTGTCGGGCATCTGGCTCAAGGACGTGGCGGGTTCGCAGCACTGGTCCACGGCCTCGCAGCCGCTTCATTTGCCGGGCAACGGAATGTTGCACATTCTGGGCGACATCCCTCGCGGCGGGCTGCACGTGCACTATCGACAGGGCGGTGAAGTGCTGGATGTACCGGACCGCGGACGCCGGGACCTCAAGCGCCTGCTCAATGAAAAAGGCGTGCCGGTGTTTTTGCGCGGCCGATTGCCGCTGTTGTATCGCGGTGAACAGTTGCTGGCGGTGGCCAACCTGCCCGGACTGGACGCTGACCCCCGTGGGGACTGGCGATTGCACTGGCAACCACCGACGAATGACCACAGTTTGAGATGAGAGCCCGTTTCCGGTAGACTACGCTCCCTTCTTGATACAGCTTATGTCGACCCTTTCGGAACGACGTGAGTTGCCGATTACCAGCCAGTCTTTACTGGGCGATTCTCAAAATGTGGCGAGCAATGGACAGGTCCGGTTTCGGCCAGTCGCTTTCAACGCAGCAATTTCAGGAATGCACTGTGAAACACGCAGGTCATCGGGGGCTTCGGCCTTCCTTCGCTTTCCCCGGCGGCTCTGACCGCTTTAACGCAGACTTCTAGGGTTTTTCATGACGCGCTACATCTTCGTCACGGGCGGTGTTGTTTCTTCATTGGGGAAAGGCATTGCCTCGGCTTCATTGGCGGCCATCCTGGAGGCGAGGGGACTTAAGGTCACCATGCTCAAGCTGGACCCCTACATCAACGTCGACCCGGGCACCATGAGCCCGTTCCAGCACGGTGAAGTGTTCGTCACCCACGACGGCGCCGAGACCGACCTGGACCTGGGTCACTACGAGCGTTTCATTCGCACCACCATGACCCAGAACAACAACTTCACCACCGGCCGTGTGTACGAACACGTCCTGCGCAAAGAGCGCCGTGGTGATTATCTGGGCGCGACCATTCAGGTGATCCCGCACATCACCGACGAAATCAAGCGTCGCATCATCAAGGGCGCCGGCGATGCCGACGTGGCCATGGTCGAGATCGGTGGCACCGTGGGTGACATCGAATCGCAACCGTTCCTTGAGGCGATCCGCCAGTTGCGTTTCGAAGTCGGCGCCAAGCGCGCGATGCTGATGCACCTGACGCTGGTGCCGTACATCGCGACTGCTGGCGAGACCAAGACCAAGCCCACTCAGCACTCCGTCAAGGAACTGCGTTCCATTGGCCTGCAGCCTGACGTACTGGTGTGCCGCTCCGATCACCCGATCGACGTTTCGTCGCGTCGCAAGATCGCGCAGTTCACCAACGTCGAAGAGCGCGCTGTGATCGCGCTGGAAGACGCCGACACCATCTACAAGATCCCGGGCATCCTGCACTCGCAGGGTCTGGACGATTTCGTCGTTGAGCGTTTTGGCCTGCAATGCAACAGCGCCGACCTGTCCGAGTGGGACAAGGTCGTCGATGCCAAGCTGAACCCTGAACACGAAGTCACCATCGCGATGGTCGGCAAGTACATGGAACTGCTGGACGCGTACAAGTCGCTGATCGAAGCGATGAGCCACGCAGGCATCAGCAACCGCACCAAAGTCAACTTGCGCTACATCGATTCCGAAGACATCGAGAACCAGGGCACTGGCCTGCTGGAAGGCGTGGACGCCATTCTGGTACCGGGCGGCTTCGGTCTGCGCGGTGTCGAAGGCAAGATCACCGCCGTTCAGTTTGCTCGCGAAAACAAGGTGCCTTACCTGGGTATTTGCCTGGGCATGCAAGTGGCGGTCATCGAGTTCGCCCGTAACGTGCTGGGCTGGAAAGACGCCAATTCCACGGAGTTCGATCGCACCAGCCCGCACCCTGTGGTCGGCCTGATCACCGAGTGGGAAGACGCCACCGGCGCGGTCGAAACCCGTACCGAAAGCTCCGACCTTGGCGGCACCATGCGTCTGGGCGCGCAGGAATGCCTGCTGGAGCCGGGTTCTCTGGTGCACGATTGCTACGCCAACGACACTATCGTCGAGCGTCATCGTCACCGTTACGAAGTGAACAACAAGCTGCTACCGCAACTGATCGAAGCCGGGCTGAAAGTGTCCGGTCGTTCCGGTGATGGCGCGCTGGTTGAGGTGGTCGAGTCCAACGACCACCCGTGGTTCGTGGCTTGCCAGTTCCACCCTGAGTTCACCTCCACGCCTCGCGACGGTCACCCGCTGTTCAGTGGCTTCGTCAAGGCAGCGCTCGCTCAGCACCAGAAGAACGCCTGATAGGGAATTCATTACATGGCACAGAAAATCATCCGTGTCGGTGGCCTGAACAAGGGCATCGACATCGCCAACGACAAGCCGATGGTCTTGTTCGGTGGCATGAATGTCCTGGAGTCGCGGGACATGGCCATGCAGGTCTGCGAAGAATACGTTCGGGTCACCCAGAAACTGGGCATCCCTTACGTGTTCAAGGCCAGCTTCGACAAAGCCAACCGTTCTTCCGTGACCTCGTATCGCGGTCCGGGCCTCGAAGCGGGCATGCGCATTTTCGAAGAGATCAAAAGCACCTTTGGCGTGCCGGTGATCACTGACGTTCACGAGCCGCATCAAGCGGCGACCGTGGCGGAAGTCTGCGACATTATCCAGCTGCCGGCCTTCCTGTCGCGCCAGACCGATCTGGTCGTGGCGATGGCGAAGACCGGTGCCGTGATCAACATCAAGAAGGCCCAGTTCCTCGCGCCCCAGGAGATGAAACACATCCTGACCAAGTGCGAAGAGGCCGGTAACGATCAATTGATCCTGTGCGAACGCGGTTCGAGCTTCGGCTATAACAACCTCGTCGTGGACATGCTCGGCTTCGGCATCATGAAAGCGTTCGAATACCCGGTGTTCTTCGACGTGACCCACGCGCTGCAAATGCCGGGCGGTCGTTCGGATTCGGCAGGTGGTCGTCGTGCTCAGGTAACCGATCTGGCCAAGGCCGGTATCAGCCAGGGCCTGGCAGGCCTGTTCCTTGAAGCGCATCCGGACCCGGACAACGCCAAGTGCGACGGCCCGTGCGCCTTGCGCTTGAACAAGCTGGAGCCGTTCCTGACCCAGCTCAAGGCACTCGATGATCTGGTCAAAGCGTTCCCGGCCATAGAAACGGCGTAAAACCCGCTTCTCCGGCACGATGCCCTCCGGTAGAGTGCCGCTCGTTTCTTTCCCGACCAACGGGTCGGGAAAATCTGTCATCCCGGGCCTGCCCGCTGTCTAGTGCCCGGGGCGCCAGTCGTTTTTCCCAGCTGCGTCGTTTTCGTCAATCTTGGAGTGTTAACAACAATGGCAAAAATCGTCGACATCAAAGGTCGTGAAGTTCTCGACTCCCGTGGCAATCCCACCGTGGAAGCAGATGTGCTCCTCGACAACGGCATCATCGGCAGTGCTTGCGCGCCGTCCGGTGCTTCCACCGGCTCGCGTGAAGCACTTGAGCTGCGTGATGGCGACAAGAGCCGTTACATGGGCAAGGGCGTTCTGAAAGCCGTGGCCAACATCAATGGCCCGATCCGCGACCTGCTGCTGGGCAAGGACCCGGTTGACCAGAAGGCCCTGGATCACGCGATGATCAAGCTCGACGGCACTGAAAACAAAGCCAGCCTGGGCGCCAACGCGATCCTCGCTGTGTCGCTGGCTGCCGCGAAAGCCGCTGCCCAGGATCAGGACCTACCGCTGTACGCGCACATCGCCAACCTGAACGGCACGCCAGGCGTCTACTCGATGCCGGTCCCAATGATGAACATCATCAATGGTGGCGAGCATGCTGATAACAACATCGACATTCAGGAATTCATGGTTCAGCCAGTCGGCGCCAAGACCTTCTCCGAAGGCCTGCGCTGGGGCACCGAGATTTTCCACCACCTGAAAGCTGTGCTGAAGGCCCGTGGCCTGAACACTGCGGTGGGTGACGAAGGCGGTTTCGCACCGAACCTGAACTCCAACGCCGAAGCCTTGGACGCCATCGCCGAAGCCGTCAAAAACGCGGGCTACAAACTGGGCACCGACGTGACGCTGGCGCTGGATTGCGCGGCGAGCGAGTTCTACAAGAATGGCAAGTACGTCCTGAGCGAAGAAGGCGAGTATGACTCCGCCGGTTTTGCCGACTACCTGGCGGACCTGGTCAGCAAGCACCCGATCATCTCCATCGAAGACGGTCTGGACGAGTCTGACTGGGACGGTTGGAAAGTCCTGACTGACAAGATCGGCGACAAGATCCAGCTGGTGGGCGACGACCTGTTCGTGACCAACACCAAGATTCTGAAAGAAGGCATCGAGAAGAAGATCGGTAACTCGATCCTGATCAAGTTCAACCAGATTGGCACCCTGACCGAAACCCTGGAAGCCATCCAGATGGCCAAGGCCGCTGGTTACACCGCTGTGATCTCGCACCGTTCAGGCGAAACCGAAGACTCGACCATTGCCGACCTGGCGGTGGGCACGTCGGCAGGTCAGATCAAGACCGGTTCCCTGAGCCGTTCCGACCGCATCGCCAAGTACAACCAACTGCTGCGTATTGAAGAGCAATTGGGCGCCAAAGCGGTGTACCGTGGTCGCGGCGAGTTTCGCGGCTGATTACAAGATGGTAAAAAGGCAGCAGGCGTCGTAGGGGAATCCACCGGAAGGTGGGTGTTCCTGGCGTCCTGATCCACGAGCCCGGTGACCACCGGGCTCTTGGGCATTTGAAATGGTCGGTTTTGCTGTCTTTCTCCACCGGGTAACAGATATTCACAATGCGCAGTCCCAACTGGTTGTTCCTCGTTCTGCTCTTGCTGCTCGCTGGCTTGCAATACCGCCTATGGGTGGGTAACGGCAGCCTCGCGCAGGTGGCCAGTCTGACCCAGCAAATCGCCGATCAACATGCCGAAAACGATGCCTTGCTTGAGCGCAACCGCGTGCTGGATGCCGAGGTGTTGGAGTTGAAGAAAGGTCTGGAAACCGTTGAAGAGCGTGCCCGTCATGAGCTGGGCATGGTCAAGGACGGCGAGACTCTCTATCAGTTGGCACAGTGACGTTCCTGTAAATGACTCAACCCCTTCCTGCCTTCTGGGCAGTGATTCCCGCAGCGGGCGTTGGTGCGCGCATGGCGGCAGACCGTCCCAAGCAATACCTGCAACTGGGCGGCCTCACGATTCTCGAACACAGCCTGCTTTGCTTTCTCGATCACCCCCGGCTCAAGGGGCTGGTGATCAGTCTGGCTGCGGACGACCCTTATTGGCCCACCTTGCCGTGCGCGCTGGATTCCCGGATTCAGCGGGTCGCGGGCGGCAAGGAACGGGCAGATTCAGTCCTCAATGCGTTGTTGCATCTGCACGCCAGTGGCGCCGATGACGACGACTGGGTGCTGGTCCATGACGCCGCGCGGCCGAATCTGGCGCGCTCGGACCTGGACAACCTGCTGAATGAACTGGCGAACGACCCGGTGGGTGGTTTGCTGGCGGTCCCGGCCAAAGACACGCTCAAGCGCGCCGACGCCCATGGCCGTGTGACGGAAACCGTTGATCGCAGTTTGATCTGGCAGGCGTATACGCCGCAGATGTTTCGACTGGGGGCGTTGCATCGAGCGCTGGCGGACAGCCTGGTGTCGAACGTCTCGATCACCGACGAAGCCTCGGCGATAGAGTGGGCGGGGCAATCGCCACGCCTGATCGAGGGGCGTGCCGACAACATCAAGGTGACGCGCCCGGAAGACCTGGAATGGTTGCGGCAGCGGCGGGGTGATTTGATTCGCTGATTCGTCAGGCGCGAGACACCTGTAGGAGCGCGCTTGCCCGCGATAGCGTTGGGTCAAATAACCGATTTTGTGCAGATGGAACGCGTTCGCGGGCAAGCGCGCTCCTACAGTGGGTAGCGTGTTATTGCCGATACTCCGGCCGTGCCGCCAACCCCGTCTTCAAATAATCCACCAACTTCCTGACCTTGGGCGACAAATGCCGTTGCTGAGGATACAACCCCCACACCGCCGTGCTGGGGGGCTGGTGGGCTTCGAGCAGTGAAATCAGTGCGCCGCTTTTCAGGTGTTCCAGCACGTAATAATCCGGTAACTGACACAACCCTACCCCTTGCAACGCCGCATCCAGCACCGCCTGCCCGCTGTTGCAGCGCCAGTTTCCCTGCACCCGCTGGGAAAATTCCCGGCCGTTCTGTTGCAGTAGCCAACTGTCGGAGCTGCCTATAAGGCAGTTATGGCGGTTCAATTCCGAGAGGCTGTGAGGGCGGCCATACCGTTCTAAATAAGAAGGCGAGGCGCAGAGGTACATGCGTCGAGGCGCCAGCCGCGTGGCGACCAGTCGTGATTCTTGCAGCCGACCCAAGCGTATCGCCAGGTCCATCCCTTCGTGCACCAGGTCCAACGTGTTGTTGGTCAGCTCAATGTCCACGCGCAGTTGCGGATAGTCCTCCATGAACCGCGTGACCAAGGGCGCGATGAACCGCTCGCCGTAGGCCACAGCGCAGGTCATGCGCAGCAGGCCTTTGGGCTCGCTGGTGAGGTCGCCCACTGCGCGCAACGCTTCCTCGCGGCCATCTTGCAAGCGCTGGCAATGGTGCAGAAACGTCTGGCCCGCCTCCGTCAGCGCGACCTTGCGGGTACTCCTATATAGAAGACGGGTTTGCAGCCGCTCCTCCAGCCGGGCGATCTGCCGGCTGATGTGCGAAGACGAAACGCCCATTCGCTCTGCTGCTGCCGTGAACTGCCCGCATTCCGCCACTGCGACGAATTCGTCCAGCCCTTCCCAACGATTGGTGTACATCGATTATCCCTGTACAGCATTAATGTTTTGCTTTTGCGTGGATTATTAATCAAACGGCACTGTTTTACACTCCGGGCTCGTTTTTACTTCGCTGGAGAAGATGATGATCAAGTCACGTGCTGCCGTTGCGTTCGGTCCCAATCAACCGCTGCAAATTGTTGAAGTGGACGTCGAAGCGCCAAAAGCTGGCGAGGTCCTGATCCGGACCATCGCCTCCGGCGTTTGCCACACCGACGCTTACACCCTGTCTGGCGCGGACTCCGAAGGCGTGTTCCCGTGCATTCTGGGTCACGAAGGCGGCGGTATCGTTGAAGCCGTGGGCGAGGGCGTGACCTCGGTAGCGGTCGGCGACCATGTGATCCCGCTGTACACCGCCGAATGCCGCGAGTGCAAATTCTGCAAATCCGGCAAGACCAACCTGTGCCAGAAAGTCCGTGCAACGCAAGGCAAGGGCCTGATGCCTGACGGCACCTGTCGTTTCAGCTACAACGGCGAGCCGGTGTACCACTACATGGGTTGCTCGACGTTCTCCGAATACACCGTCGTGGCAGAAGTCTCCCTGGCGAAAATTCCGAAAGAAGCCCCGCTGGAAAAGGTCTGTCTCCTGGGCTGCGGCGTGACCACGGGCATCGGCGCCGTGCTCAACACGGCCAAGGTAGAAGAGGGCGCAACCGTGGCCATCTTCGGTCTCGGTGGCATTGGTCTGGCGGCGATCATCGGCGCGAAAATGGCCAAGGCCTCGCGCATCATCGCCATCGACATTAACCCGTCGAAATTCGACGTCGCCCGTGAACTGGGTGCCACTGATTTCGTGAACCCGAAAGACCACACCAAGCCGATTCAGGACGTCATCGTCGAACTGACCGATGGCGGCGCGGATTACAGCTTCGAGTGCATCGGCAACGTCAACCTCATGCGCGCCGCGCTGGAGTGCTGCCACAAGGGTTGGGGCGAGTCGATCATCATCGGCGTTGCACCGGCTGGCCAGGAAATCGCCACTCGCCCATTCCAGCTGGTGACCGGTCGCGTCTGGCGCGGTTCGGCTTTCGGCGGCGTCAAAGGCCGCACCGAACTGCCAAGCTACGTCGAGAAAGCCCAGAAAGGTGAAATCCCCCTGGACACTTTCATCACTCACACCATGGGCCTGGATAAGATCAACGAAGCGTTCGACCTGATGCACGAAGGCAAAAGCATCCGCTCCGTCATCCACTTCTAAGAGCAGCGACAAGCTACGAGCCGCAAGCTGCAAGAAGGCGCGCCGCTGTGCCCACTTGCAGCTTGTGGCTTGAGGCTCGACGCTGGGAGGAACGACCCCATGAGTCTGGAAAATATTTCGTGCCAGAAAAGCTTCGGCGGCTGGCATAAACGCTACAAGCATCATTCCGATGTGCTGGGTTGCGACATGGTGTTTGCCGTCTACCTGCCACCGCAGGCAGAGCAGGGTGGCAAGCTGCCGGTGGTGTACTGGCTGTCGGGCCTGACCTGCACCGATGAGAACTTCATGCAAAAGGCCGGTGCCCAGCGCATCGCCGCCGAGCTTGGAATCATCATCGTTGCGCCGGACACCAGCCCCCGCGGCGCCGACGTGCCGGGTGATCCGGACAACGCCTACGACTTCGGTCTGGGCGCCGGTTTCTATCTGAATGCCACGGAGCAACCGTGGGCGCGTCATTACCGCATGTACGACTACGTGGTCAGTGAGCTGCCGACGTTGATCGAAGCGCATTTCCCGGCCTCCGACAAACGCAGCATCAGCGGACATTCGATGGGCGGTCACGGTGCGTTGGTCTGTGCCTTGCGCAACCCGGGGCGTTACAAATCGGTGTCGGCGTTCTCGCCCATCACCAACCCGATGGATTGCCCGTGGGGGCAGAAGGCGTTCTCCCGTTACCTGGGCGAAGACCGTTCGCGCTGGCGCGAATGGGACGCCAGCGTGTTGATCGCCGACGCGGCCGAGCGCTTGCCTCTGCTGATCGATCAGGGCGACCGCGACGACTTCCTCGCCAATCAGCTCAAGCCCGAAGCGCTGGTGCAGGCGGCCAAGGCAGCCGGTCACCCGCTGGAGGTGCGCATGCAGCCTGGTTACGACCACAGCTATTACTTCATCGCCAGCTTTATCGAAGATCACCTGCGCTATCACGCCGTGGCGTTGGCGGGTTGAAACGCTGCCACAGGTTTTAATACATGCAGCCCTACAGCGAGGGACGCCTCGTCTGACAAGCACTGTATCAGCCAGTCAGACGCCCTAATGTCCGACAAAGTAGGTAGAATCACGCCCTGACTTTTTCAGGGCGTTTTTTATGCGTATTGGCCACGGCTATGATGTGCACCGTTTCGCCGAAGGCGATTTCATTACCTTGGGTGGGGTGCGGATTGCGCACAAGCATGGTTTGCTCGCACATTCCGACGGCGATGTCCTGTTGCACGCGTTGAGCGATGCCCTGCTGGGCGCTGCAGCGCTGGGCGACATCGGCAAGCATTTCCCCGATACCGACCCGCAATTCAAGGGTGCTGACAGCCGCGTGCTGCTGCGTCACGTCCTCAAGCAAGTGCAGGCCAAAGGCTGGAAGGTCGGCAACGTCGACGCCACCATCGTCGCTCAGGCCCCGAAAATGGCGCCGCACATCGACACCATGCGCGCGCTGATTGCCGAAGACCTTCAAGTCGAACTCGATCAGGTCAACGTCAAGGCGACGACTACCGAAAAGCTCGGCTTCACCGGCCGTGAAGAAGGCATCGCGGTTCACGCCGTTGCGCTATTGATCGCCGCATGACTGAATTCGAACTCTTGGGCCCTCGGGCTTATGGCGACGCACTGGGAGTCGCGGTACTCAAAGCCACCGCCGACGACTTTCAGGTCGATGAGGTGCTGGACATCCCGCTGTCGGGTGATGGCGAACACTTGTGGCTGTGGGTGGAAAAACGCGGGCTGAACACCGAAGAAGCCGCACGGCGTCTGGCGAAAGCTGCCGGTGTGCCGTTGCGTACTGTGGCGTACGCCGGGTTGAAAGACCGTCAGGCGCTGACCCGTCAGTGGTTCAGCATCCAGTTGCCGGGCAAGGCCGATCCAGACATGTCGGCGGCCGAGAACGACACCCTGAAAATCCTCGACAGCAAGCGTCACAAGCGCAAATTGCAGCGCGGGGCTCATGCGGCCAACGGTTTCACCCTGCGCCTGACGCAGCTGCAGGCCGACAAGTCCCTGCTTGATCAGCGGCTTGAAGCCATCAAGCAGCACGGTATCCCCAATTATTTCGGTACCCAGCGCTTTGGCTACGAAGGCGGCAACGTGGGCGAAGCCCGTCACTATGCCGAACGCCAGGCCCTGCCTGAACAGCGCAACGTGCGTTCGCGGCTGCTGTCGACGGCGCGCAGCTATTTGTTTAATCAGGTGCTGGCGGCGAGGGTCGCCGATGGCAGTTGGCAGCGGGCGCAGGTGGGCGACCTGTTGGCGTTCACCGACAGCCGCAGTTTCTTTCCGGCGGGCGAGGCCGAGTGCAGCGACCCGCGTCTGGCGATCCTCGATCTGCACCCGACCGGCCCTCAATGGGGCGCAGGCGATTCTCCGGCAGGTGGGAACACCGCCGAGCTTGAAAACAGCGTCGCCCAACGGGAATTCTCGCTTTGTAACTGGTTGATAAAAGCGGGAATGGAACACGAACGTCGCATCCTGCGACTGCCCATCGGGCGGTTGACGTGGCATTATCCCGAGCCTGACATTCTGCAACTGGAATTCGTCCTGCCCGCCGGATGCTTCGCCACCGCTTTGGTGCGCGAACTGGTTGATCTGGCGCCCGCAGGACAGACGGACAGCTCATGCGTATTCTGATTTCAAATGATGATGGGGTCTCGGCACCCGGACTCGCTGCGCTCCACGGAGCGCTGGCGGACTATGCCGAGTGCGCGGTCGTTGCGCCCGATCAAGACAAGAGTGGGGCCAGCAGTTCGCTGACCCTTGATCGCCCGCTGCACCCTCATCGCCTGGACAATGGCTTCATCAGTCTCAATGGCACGCCGACCGACTGCGTTCACCTCGGCATCCATGGCCTGTTGGAGCATGAACCGGACATGGTGGTATCGGGCATCAACCTCGGCGCCAATCTGGGCGATGATGTGCTGTATTCCGGCACTGTGGCGGCAGCACTGGAAGGCCGTTTCCTGCAACGCCCGTCGTTTGCCTTTTCATTTTTGTCCCGCCAGGTCGATAACCTGGCTACGGCCGCGCATTACGCCCGGCTTCTGGTCGAAGCGCATGAGCAGCTCGACCTTCCACCCCGTACCGTATTGAACGTGAATATTCCCAACCTGCCACTTGAACATGTGCGCGGCATTCAACTGACCCGCCTGGGTCACCGGACCCGCGCTGCTGCGCCCGTGCGTGTGGTCGATCCCCGCGGCCGGGCCGGTTACTGGATTGCGGCTGCCGGCGATGCCGAGGATGGTGGCCCAGGTACTGATTTTCACGCGGTCATGCAAGGGTATGTGTCGATTACACCGTTGCAGCTGGATCGAACCTATCAGGACGGTTTCAACAGCCTGAACGCCTGGCTGGAGGGAATGGCCTGATGTCCCGTGAACAAGATGATCTGTTGCGCCGTGGGGTGGGATTCACCTCCCAGCGAACCCGCGAGCGCCTGATTCAGCGCCTGTACGAAGAGGGCATCAGCAATACTCAGGTGCTCGATGTCATTCGCAAGACCCCTCGCCATCTGTTCGTTGACGAGGCGTTGGCTCACCGCGCTTACGAAGACACGGCGCTGCCCATCGGCAACAACCAGACGATTTCCCAGCCCTACATGGTGGCGCGCATGAGCGAGCTGCTGTTGGCGGCCGGGCCGCTGGATAAAGTGCTGGAGATCGGCACTGGCTCTGGTTATCAAACCGCCGTGCTCGCGCAACTGGTCGAGCGGGTGTTCTCCGTCGAGCGGATCAAGGTGTTGCAGGATCGGGCCAAGGAACGTCTGCTCGAACTCAATCTGCGCAATATGGTGTTTCGTTGGGGGGATGGCTGGGAAGGCTGGCCGGCGCTCGCGCCTTATAACGGCATCATCGTCACCGCCGTGGCGACCGACGTGCCGCAGGCCTTGCTGGACCAACTGGCACCCGGCGGTCGTCTGGTGATTCCGGTGGGGTCGGGTGAGGTGCAGCAGTTGATGCTGATCATCCGTGAGGACAACGGCTTCTCCCGGCATGTCCTGGGGGCGGTGCGTTTCGTGCCTTTACTCAACGGGCCGCTGGCGTAAGCACTGTTTTGCAGCTGCAATGAATTCCGTGAGGCGCCACCTGTCTACAGGCTGGCGATTTTCGATGAGGGCCTGGCCCGTCGACGTCTCTCGCCGTGAAGTTTTTCGTAACCAGTTTCCCCATGGCTGCCGGTCATCACCAAGACACAATAGGCAGCTTTAATTCAGTCACCAGTAAAGGGAGTGGCGGGTGAGTCTCACAGTCATTCGGCAGCGTACGTTTTCAGCAAGTTTTCCACGTCTGGTGATTGGCATTGCTTTGAGTGTCCTTCTGGTCGGTTGCTCCAGCGCGCCTTCGGGGGGCGTGCGTGTCGTCGACCGCAACGCTGCCAAGCCCGCTGCGCCGGTTCGTCAGCCTGTCACTACCGGTCAGTACGTCGTCAAACGGGGCGATACCCTGTTTTCCATTGCCTTTCGTTACGGTTGGGACTGGAAGGCATTGGCAGCCCGTAACAATCTCCCTGAGCCCTACACCATCCACGTCGGCCAGACCATCCGCTTCGACGGGCGCTCGAATTCGAGTGCACCTGTCGTAGCGGCGGCGCCCGTAGTTGTACCCCAGGCCGCAGCGTCCGGGAGCTCCACGTCCAATTCAAGTTCGCCTTCGGGTTCAATCAAGACCACCGTTATTACACGTCCTGTTGGTTCAACTTCAGGGAGTAATGGGCCGCCCGCAACTACGCCTGTAACGACGCCAGTGAATACGCCCGTTATTGCGGGAGCGCGTTCTCCGAGCGGCTGGGCATGGCCAACTAGTGGTGTTTTGATTGGCAAATTTTCTTCAAACGGTAGTTTGAATAAAGGCATTGATATCGCCGGTGATTTGGGACAGCCTGTTTTGGCCGCGTCTGATGGTTCTGTTGTATACGCCGGGAGTGGATTACGGGGCTACGGCGAATTAGTGATCATCAAACACAGCGATACCTACGTCAGTGCTTACGGTCACAACCGTAGGCTTTTGGTTCGGGAGGGGCAACAGGTCAAGGCAGGGCAGGCAATTGCCGAGATGGGGTCCACGGGGACTGACCGGGTGAAACTCCACTTTGAGATTCGCCGTCAGGGTAAACCGGTAGACCCACTGGAATTCTTGCCACGTCGTTGATCAGTTGTCAGCCTGTTCCTGCCGTAGAGGGGACAGGCTCACGTGATGCCAAGGAAAAAGGCGCCACTGGAGCTTGAGGTCGAACTCACCAAAGGACTATAACAATGGCTCTCAACAGAGAAGTGCCGGAGTTTGACATAGACGACGAGGTCCTCCTTATGGAGCACGGGATCGTCCTGGATTCTGCAGCGGATGAGAAGCCAGCTACACCTTCTGTTCGTGCGAAGGCCAAAAACTCCACAGCACTCAAGCAACACAAGTACATCGACTACACGCGGGCACTGGATGCCACGCAGCTCTACCTCAATGAAATCGGTTTCTCTCCGTTGCTGTCTCCGGAAGAAGAGGTTCATTTTGCGCGTCTGTCGCAGAAAGGGGACCCGGCCGGACGCAAACGCATGATTGAGAGCAATCTGCGCCTGGTGGTCAAAATCGCCAGACGCTACGTCAATCGGGGCTTGTCATTGCTGGACCTGATCGAAGAGGGCAATCTCGGCCTGATTCGAGCGGTCGAGAAATTTGATCCGGAGCGCGGATTCCGGTTCTCCACATACGCGACCTGGTGGATTCGTCAGACCATCGAGCGCGCCATCATGAATCAGACGCGGACCATCCGCCTGCCGATTCACGTGGTCAAAGAGCTTAACGTTTACCTGCGTGCGGCACGTGAGCTGACACAGAAGCTTGACCATGAGCCATCCCCTGAAGAAATCGCCAACTTGCTGGAGAAGCCAGTGGGTGAGGTCAAGCGCATGCTGGGGCTCAATGAGCGGGTTTCCTCTGTGGACGTCTCGCTCGGGCCTGACTCGGACAAAACCCTGCTCGACACGCTGACGGATGACCGGCCCACTGATCCCTGTGAGCTGCTGCAGGACGACGACCTGTCCCAAAGCATCGACCAGTGGCTGTCTGAGCTGACCGACAAGCAGCGCGAAGTGGTGGTACGCCGCTTTGGGTTGCGCGGGCATGAGAGCAGCACACTGGAAGACGTTGGTCTGGAGATTGGTCTCACTCGCGAGCGTGTACGGCAGATTCAGGTCGAAGGCTTGAAGCGTCTGCGGGAAATTCTTGAGAAAAACGGCCTGTCCAGCGAATCGTTGTTTCAATGATTTGGCCCGTGTCTTGTCTGCCTCAATAGCGTGATGGCACCGAAAAAAGCCCCGATCATTCGGGGCTTTTTTATTGTGACGATATGAAGTTGTGATCATGAACAATCAATTATATTTGCAGTGGTATATGTCGTGTTTAATCTTTCTTCAGAGTGTGGGGATATCTAACTTTAGTTGTAAGACATTTCTTACGCGAGCTGTCAGTCATTGCACTTAAATCTGACAGTGAGAGTCGCCTTAATTTGCACGATAGTGTTTATCTCACTGATTTAGCGACTGTTTATTTTTAGTGGTGTATGCCACCTCGAATCTTTTTGCAAACTCCGGGGTATTGCCCTGTTCGAATAAATCACTACTATCAGAACTGTACCGACGGATTGGTACAGGCGGTCAAGGAAGACTGCTCAAGGACATCGCAGGATGCGATTCATCAGGATGATGAAAAAGGATTGAAGGGATTACGGAAAAAATGTGGGCGGGTCAAACCGCCCCTTTTTTTGCCTGCGAAAAAGTGGGCATACGATGCACAGCAAAAAGGCCCCGAGGGGCCTTTTGCGTTTCCGGGGATCGCGCGGGGCTTAGCGCTCCAGGTCAGCGATCTTGCCAGGCTTGCCGTCCCACGCTTCAGCGTCCGGCAGCGGGTCTTTGCGCTCGGTGATGTTGGGCCAGACATCTGCCAGCTCGGCGTTCAGCTCGATGAAATTCTCCATGCCGGCCGGAATCTCGTCTTCAGAGAAAATCGCAGTGGCGGGGCATTCGGGCTCGCAGAGGGCACAGTCGATGCACTCGTCCGGGTGAATCACCAGGAAATTCGGGCCTTCGTAAAAGCAGTCCACCGGACAGACTTCTACGCAGTCGGTGTACTTGCACTTGATGCAGTTGTCGGTGACGACGAAGGTCATTTCTAATTCTCTCCTCAGGCGGCGGCAGCAGAGCCCTTCACGTCAGGGTTGCTCGGTTGGGATCGTTCCCGGCCATTCAGAACACAGTCAGTCCGGCCCACCCTGCGGGGCAGGAGGGGCGTGGCTTGGTTCGCCATGTTCGAACGCGGCTCGGATTTCATACAGCCAGGCTAAAGGCCGTACCGTTCCCAAACCGCGCGGGATTCTAACAGCTTGTTGCAAATACCGTTAGATCCGGTTTTGCAGTCCATATAACAAATCGAGCGCCTGGCGCGGTGTCATGTCATCGATTTTCAGCTTCGACAACTCCTCCAGCACCGGGTGCGGCAGGGTGGCGAACATGTCCGCCTGCTGCGGTGCAGGTGCCTTGCCGGGTTTTGGCTTGGGCTGCTCGTGGGGCAGGCTGGTGGTTTCCAGACGCTGCAAGTGCTCCTTCGCGCGGGTAATAACGTTGCCTGGAACGCCCGCCAGTTGGGCCACGGCCAGGCCATAGCTCTGGCTTGCGGGGCCGGGCAGGACGCGGTGCAGGAACACGATGCGCTCGTTGTGCTCGGTCGCGTTCAGGTGCACGTTCGCCACCAGTGGTTCGCTTTCCGGTAACACCGTCAGCTCGAAATAGTGCGTGGCGAACAAGGTGTACGCCCGCAACTGGGCGAGACTTTCTGCCGCAGCCCATGCCAGGGAAAGCCCGTCAAAGGTGCTGGTCCCGCGACCGACTTCGTCCATCAACACCAGGCTCTTGTCGGTGGCGTTGTGCAGGATGTTCGCGGTTTCGCTCATTTCCACCATGAACGTCGAACGGCCACCGGCCAGGTCATCGCTGGAGCCGATGCGGGTGAAGATGCGGTCCACAAGCGACAGCTCACAACTGGCCGCCGGCACGAAACTGCCGATGTGCGCCAACAGCACGATCAGCGCGGTCTGGCGCATGTAGGTGGATTTACCGCCCATGTTAGGACCGGTGATCACCAGCATGCGGGTGTTGTCGTTGAGGTCCAGGTCGTTGGCCACGAACGGCGTTGAAAGCACCTGCTCGACCACCGGATGACGACCTTGCTCGATGCGCATGCATGGCTCGTCGATGAAGCGCGGACGGTTGAGGTCCAGGTTCAGCGCGCGCTCGGCCAGGTTGCTCAACACGTCCAGCTCGGCCAGTGCGGCGGCGGTGTCCTGAAGCGGCGCGAGATGGCCGATCAGGTCTTCCAGCAGCGCCTCGTAGAGCATCTTCTCGCGGGCGAGCGCACGGCTCTTGGCCGACAGGGCCTTGTCTTCGAATTCTTTCAGCTCGGGCGTGATGAAACGCTCGGCGCCCTTGAGCGTCTGGCGACGGATGTAATCGGCTGGCGCTTGCTCGGCCTGCTTGCTCGGCAGCTCGATGAAATAGCCGTGCACGCGGTTGTAGCCGACCTTGAGGTTGGCGAGACCGGTGCGGGCTTTTTCGCGGGTTTCCAGATCGATCAGGAACTGTCCGGCGTTTTCGCTCAGCGACAGCAGCTCGTCCAGTTCACCGTCGTAGCCGGTTTTCAGCACACCGCCGTCGCGAATGACCGCAGGCGGGTTATCGATGATCGCCCGTTGCAGCAGATCAGCCAGCTCCGGGTAGGTACTGGCTGTTTTTGCCAGCGCTTGAATGTGCGGCGCTTCCAGTTCAGCCAACGCCAGTTGCAGCTCAGGCAGTGCGCCGAGAGCATCACGTAGGCGTGCGAGATCGCGAGGGCGGGCGTTACGCAGGCCGATCCGCGCCAGAATCCGCTCGATGTCGCCAATTTCCTTAAGCTGCGGTTGCAGGTTTTCGAAGCGGTAGCGCTCCAGGAAACAACCGATGGATTCCTGACGGGCTTGCAGCACCTTCAGATCGCGCAAAGGCCGGTTCAGCCAACGGGTCAGCAAGCGCGTTGCCATGGCCGTCTGGCAGCGGTCCATGACCGATTGCAACGTGTTGTCGCGACCACCAGCGAGGTTGGTGTCCAGTTCCAGATTGCGGCGGCTGGCACCGTCGAGGATTACCGTGTCGTCCATGCGCTCGTGGCGCAGGCTGCGCAGGTGGGGCAGAGCAGTGCGCTGGGTTTCCTTGGCGTAACCCAACAGGCAGCCCGCGGCGCCGATGGCCAGGGTCAGGGTTTCACAGCCGAAGCCCTTGAGGTCTTGGGTCGAAAACTGCTGGCACAGACTTTTATGCGCGGAATCCCGTTCGAAGTCCCACGGCGCTCGACGGCGTGCGCCTCTGCGTTTTTCGGCCGGCAGACCTTGTGGCCAATCGTCCGGGATCAGCAGTTCCACCGGGTTGATGCGCTCGAGTTCCGCCAGAAGGTTTTCCCAGCCCTTGATCTCTTGAACGGTGAAGTTGCCGCTGGTGATGTCCAGTACCGCAAGGCCGAACAGGCGTTCGTCGCCCAATACCGCCGCGATCAGGTTATCGCGACGCTCATCGAGCAAAGCTTCATCACTCACCGTGCCCGGCGTGATGATCCGCACGACTTGGCGCTCGACCGGGCCTTTGCTGGTGGCGGGATCGCCGATCTGCTCACAGATCACCACCGACTCACCCAGTTTTACCAGCTTGGCCAAATACCCCTCGGCGGCATGGTAAGGAATGCCACACATGGGGATGCTCTGGCCCGCCGACTGACCGCGCGCGGTCAGCGTAATGTCCAGCAGCTTGGCGGCCTTCTTGGCGTCTTCGTAGAAAATCTCATAGAAGTCGCCCATCCGATAAAACATCAGTTGATCCGGATGCTGGTTTTTCAGCCTCCAGTACTGCTGCATCATGGGCGTGTGGGAAGAGAGATCGGAAATTGCTTTATTCATCAGTTATTTAGGCAAATTCGTTAGGAGATTTGGGCAAACGGACGGGGTCGCGGGGAACACCACCTACGTGGGCCGACGTCAAATCCGATTGCTTTTGCGATGGGCGCAAGGTTACCACGCACGTTCGCTGGCCGCAGGTTCGGCGTATTCGTCACGGCGCGTTTCCGGATCGACATATGCGCTGAACGGGTGTCTAGGCTGTCGGGGTCACTGCCCGATTCCGGGCAGGCTTATCGAAAGGGACTTTTATATGCGACGTAAACGTGGAAGGGATTCAACCAACGGGCGCTTCATTACGCTGGACGAAGCGCGCCGCCGCCCTCGGGAGACCGTTATCGAAACGGTCAAGAAACCCTGCTCCGAGAAACGGGAGCCGAAATAAAGCTTCATGCAGGCGCGGTCATGACTCAGGCCGCGTTCTACCTTGCACCTGCACGTCGGTCGTGTAGCGTGTGCCCATCGCTTGAAAGTTACGGAGAAGAGTTGTGGACGAAATCACTCAGTTGGCCACTGCCTTGGGTAAGGGCCTGTTGGAAGCCAAGGCGCAGGTCAGCACCGCCGAATCCTGCACCGGAGGCGGCATTGCCGAAGCCATTACCCGCATCCCCGGCAGCTCGGCCTGGTTCGAAGCCGGTTATGTCACGTATTCCAATCGTCAGAAGACCCAGCAGCTGGGCGTGTCTGAAGCATTGTTCGGCCGAGTCGGTGCCGTCAGTCGGGAAGTGGTCGAGGCCATGGCGCGGGGCGCTCAAGTCAACAGCGCGGCGAAGTTCTCCGTGGCGGTCAGTGGGGTGGCCGGCCCCGATGGCGGCTCGCCGGAGAAGCCGGTCGGCACCGTCTGGATCTGTTGGGGGGCAGCCGATCAACTGATTGCCGAGCGTTTTCAGTTCGCTGGAGACCGGGATGCCGTGCGCCGACAAACGGTGAAGGCCGCGCTAGAGGGGCTGATCCGCCTCGCTCGCGGAGAAATACCAAATCGGGGGTAGGCGCGCGCGCAACCCTGTGGAATAATACTGTTCACTTATACAGTTATATCGGCCTTCAGGCCTAACCGATTACGAGAGGACTTCAATGGACGACAACAAGAAGAAAGCCTTGGCTGCGGCCTTGGGTCAGATCGAGCGTCAGTTCGGCAAAGGCGCCGTAATGCGCATGGGCGACCACGACCGCCAGGCTATTCCTGCTATCTCCACCGGCTCTCTGGGTCTCGATATCGCTCTGGGTATCGGCGGCCTGCCAAAAGGCCGGATCGTTGAAATCTACGGTCCTGAGTCTTCCGGTAAAACCACCATGACCCTGTCGGTCATTGCTGAAGCTCAGAAGATGGGCGCCACCTGTGCGTTCGTCGATGCCGAACACGCCCTCGACCCCGAGTACGCCGGCAAACTGGGCGTCAACGTTGACGACCTGCTGGTCTCGCAGCCGGACACCGGCGAACAGGCTCTGGAAATCACCGACATGCTGGTGCGTTCCAACGCCATCGACGTGATCGTCGTCGACTCCGTGGCCGCACTAGTGCCGAAAGCTGAAATCGAAGGTGAAATGGGCGACATGCACGTCGGCCTGCAAGCCCGTCTGATGTCTCAGGCGCTGCGTAAGATCACCGGTAACATCAAGAACGCCAACTGCCTCGTCATCTTCATCAACCAGATTCGTATGAAGATCGGCGTCATGTTCGGCAGCCCGGAAACCACCACCGGTGGTAACGCGCTGAAGTTCTACGCTTCGGTTCGTCTGGACATCCGCCGTACCGGCGCGGTGAAAGACGGCGACGAAGTTGTCGGTAGCGAAACCCGCGTCAAAGTCGTGAAGAATAAGGTGGCGCCTCCGTTCCGTCAGGCTGAATTCCAGATTCTGTACGGCAAGGGTATTTACCGTAACGGCGAAATCATTGACCTGGGCGTGCTGCACGGTCTGCTGGAGAAATCCGGTGCCTGGTACAGCTATCAGGGCAACAAGATTGGTCAGGGTAAAGCCAACTCGGCCAAGTTCCTGCAGGACAACCCGGAAATCGGCGCGACCCTAGAGAAGCAAATCCGTGAAAAACTGCTGACCGCAGCGCCGGATGTCAAAGCCCAATCGTCTCGCGTTGCCGCAGATGATGTGGCCGAAGTCGAAGACGCTGACATCTGATAGCAGCCATGTCGGTAGTGCTTGATACGCCCGTCGCCGTACGGCGTACTGCAATGGACCTGCTCGCACGTCGCGAGCACGGTCGAGTCGAGCTGACGCGTAAATTGCGTCAGCGCGGCGCCTCTCCTGAATTGATCGAAGCTGCTCTCGACCGTCTGACGGAAGAGGGGCTGCTGTCCGAATCCCGTTATCTTGAAAGTTTCGTTTCCTACCGTGCCCGTTCCGGATACGGTCCTTTGCGTATTCGCGAAGAGCTTGGGCAGCGCGGGTTGCAGCGCGCCGACATTGAGCTGGCGCTTCGGGAATGCGGCATCGATTGGCGAGAAAAGCTGGAAGAGTCCTGGCAGCGCAAGTTCGGCGGGCAGTTGCCCAAGGATGCGCGTGAGCGGGGGCAGCAAATGCGATTTCTAAGCTATCGAGGCTTTCCGCCGGAGCTCATAGGCCGCCTGTTAAGCGGTAAAGGCCATGACGACTATTGACCAGAGGCTGTAACCGCCCGGCCCGGACGGTTACAGATATCCACTCATCACGTCGCTTTCAACGGCTCCCGCCCACGTGCTGCCTGAGCCTGTGCCGGCTTCGCCCAGTTCTCGCTCAGGTTGATGAAGTCCACCAGTGCCCGCAGGCGTCCATGGTTCCGGCCATTGAATTTGAATGCGAGCCGCGAGAGGTGGCTGAACTGCTCGTCGTCGTGTTCGTCCTGATGCGCGTATTGCTGGAAGTCTTCGCTCAGTCGCAGGTCAGCAAAAGCGTTCTGCAGATGATCGAGAGCGTTTTCATTCAGCGCGTGATGCATGCGGATGATGAAGGTGTTCTTCAGCCAGCGGCTTGAATGGAAGTTGCTGTAGAACTGGTTGATTTCAGCCACCGCTTCCTCTGCACTGTACACGAGCTTGAGCAGGTTCATGTCGGTGGGCAGGATGTAGCCGTTGGCTTCGAGTTCGTTGCGGATGAAACTCAGAGCGCCTTCCCAGAAGGTGCCCCCCGGGGCGTCCAGCAGGACGATCGGCACCAGCGGGCTTTTCCCGGTCTGGATCAGGGTCAGCACTTCCAACGCTTCGTCCAGCGTACCGAAACCACCGGGACAGAGGACTAGCGCGTCGGCTTCCTTGACGAAGAACAGCTTACGTGTGAAGAAAAAATGGAAAGGCAGCAGGTTGCCCGTGCCATCGACTGTGGCGTTGGCGTGCTGTTCGAAGGGCAGGGTAATGTTGAAGCCCAGGCTGTAATCCAGCCCCGCGCCTTCGTGGGCGGCAGCCATGATCCCGCCACCGGCCCCAGTGATGACCATCAGGTCGGAGGCTGCGAGCTGCTTGCCCAGTTCGCGAGCCAAGCCGTAGACGGGGTGTTCGACCGGGGTTCGTGCCGAGCCGAAGACCGTGACCTTGCGGCGGCCGCGGAATTGCTCAAGCACACGAAAGGCGTTATCCAGTTCACGCAGTGCTTGCAGGGTGATTTTGGCGTTCCAGCGATTGCGATCGTCCTGAGCCATGCGCAGTACGGTCAGCATCATGTCGCGGTAGAGCGGTAGGTTCGGGCTGTTGGGGGCGACCAGGCTGAGTTGTTCTTCGATCTTCGCCAGGTCGATCCCGTTGTCCTGGAAGTGGCGGGACAACACGTCATTGGGTACGTAAGGCATGCAAACTTTCTCCTTCTGCAGAATCATCGACCCTGTCCGTCGAGACAGGGTCACGACGCTTCATGCGTCGCTGCTGCTGGCCATCTCCATAATAGGGCTCAGGTTGGATGGCGACAGGGTCGCGCCACTGATTCTGTCTATGTCCTTGGTTGAAAAGAAAAAAACATTGAGCGTAACGACAACGGCAGGCAACCCCCTTTTGCCTCGACAGCGTGACGAAACCGTGACTGTTCGTAAAAACCGATGGCCTGATGATGTGCCCGAACACTGAGGCTGGCAATGCCCACCTTCCGCCACAACATGAATGTTTTTCCACTCGTCGGTCAGTCGGGTCTCGGGCGTGGCCTCTGATTTACTGATAGGCAAGGCAAGGTGAATGCCAGTGCAACCTGGATAGCGGCGGTTCGTGCTCAGCGGTTCGAGTGCGCACCGACGAGAAGTCGTCGAGGTTTGCCCATGCTGAAGGTATGGCATGGACAGCCCCATGGAGGGATGAAATGGAGATCAGGCTGGAAGTCGATGTGGATCTGTATCGGTCATTGAGCGAGGCGGCGCGTAGAAGCCATTCGACCGTAGAGCAGGAGTGCATCAGGCGTCTGAGTCAAAACGGTAGGCGTTCTTACTACCTTCAAGCGCTGGTCGCCGAACTGCGCGCCGAAGATCAACAACGGCGCGCGGCGTCCTGAAAAGCGGCGTTATTTCTTCTTGGCGGGCGCCTTGGCGGCGCAGTCGGCTGCGGTGATCTGCTGGGTCGTGATCAGGCGGTTGGTTTTATATTCCTTGAACTCGTAACGCAGGATCGCGCCTTTGGCCATCAACTGACGGTAGCCAGGGTTGCGGCAGACGCTGGTGCCCAGTTGGCGACCCATCAGCTCCGGGTTTTCACGCATCTGCGCAGCCTGGCCGGCTTGCACGCTGAGGTGGTCGATCAGCACGCGGCCATCAACGGTGTACCCTTCGTCGAGAATGTCTTCGCTGATGGCGTTGGGCTTGCCGACGTTGCTTTTCGCCGCGACTTGTTCCAGCTCTTTGTTCAGTTCGTAATCCTGTTTGGACGCCGCGTTGGCGAACAGCGGAGCGACGAGCAAAAGCGTGAGGGTGGGGGCGATAAGGCGAAGCATTGGACTCTCCTGGGGCAATGAACGTCGTTGGACCGGCAGCGGCCGTGGGCGTTCACTGGTGACTGGGGGTGTTCGAGGGCGAGCAGTATAGGTGAGTCGCCTCGGCGGACACCAGTGAACCGGGTGGCTCTGGTAGACTGCGCCGACTTTTTTGCATCCCGGATGTCCTTTGTGTTCCTGTCTTGTCGCTACCCGACGCCCTCGCACGGCTGCCTTGTCCCATGACCCACGCCGTTGCGCGTCTGCGCGCCGAACGCCTCGCCCGCAGCACCAAGCCTTTCATCGCTCGAGGTTCTCGCGCGCCGCGATGTGCCGGGTGTCGGGTGATCGAGAGTTACTGCCTGTGTGGATGGAAACCAACGGTCGAGGCCAAGTCAGCGGTTTGTCTGTTGATGTACGACACTGAACCGCTGAAGCCCACCAACACCGGCTGGCTGATCGCTGATGTGATCGAGGACACGGAGGCCTTTAGTTGGTCCAGGACCGATATCGACGAGAAGCTGCCCGCGCTGCTGAACGACCCGCAATGGCAGCCGTACATCGTGTTCCCCGGCGAGTTCGTCGCGGCTGAGCGGGTGGTCACCGAGGTGAAGGTGGAAAACGGCAAGCGCCCGCTGTTCATTCTGCTCGACGCCACGTGGCCGGAAGCGCGCAAAATGTTTCGCAAAAGTCCGTACCTGGATCAACTGCCGGTGTTGAGTCTGGCGCCGGAACACATGTCGCGTTACCGCCTGCGCCGCTCGAAACGCGATGATCACTTCTGCACGGCTGAGGTCGCGGCGCTGTGTCTGGAACTGGCGGACGACCAGCAGGCGGCAAGTGTGCTGGACGCCTATCTGGATGTGTTCAGCGCCCATTATCTGGGCGCGAAGTTTCAACTGCCGATCGATCCGGACGATGCCCCGCACCGCTATTTGAAGGCGTTTATAGAGTGAGCGGTCAGCTGTGCGCTTTCCTCGGCCACAGCTGCGCCAGCAACATCCCCGCCAGCATTAATCCACACCCCACATAGCCGCGTACCTGCAAGGCTTCGCCCAGAATCCAGGCCCCGGCAATGGCCGCAAATACCGCTTCCAGCGACAGGATGATTGCGGCGTGAGAGGCAATCGCATGTTTTTGCGCGACGACTTGCAAGGTGTAGCCGATCCCCACCGCGACCACGCCGCCGTACAGAACAGCAGGCGCTGCCGCGACGATGGCGTCGAGCGCGATGGGTTCGAAAACCAGCGCGAGGATCAGGCTCACCACCGAGCAGGTGACGAACTGCAAAAACGCCAGACGCACCGGGTCGTGACGACTGGCGAACACCCCAACCAGAATCACATGCCCGCCCCAGACGAAGGCGCCAATCAGTTGCAGCCAGTCGCCGGACGCGACGTGAAAGTTCTCGCCCACGCTCAGCAGAAACATCCCCAGCACGGCGAGCAGACAGCCCAGCCACGTACCGATGCCGGTCTTATGCCCGAGGAACAGGCCCAGAATGGGCACTACAATCACATACAGCCCGGTGATGAAGCCTGAATTGGTGACGCTGGTGAACAGCAGGCCGACCTGTTGCAGGTTGATGCCCAGCGCCAGTGCGAGGCCCATCACGATGCCGCCTTGCAGCAAGCCTCGGGTCAGCAGGGGTTCCGGCTGAGGCCCTGTTGCGGGGCGGCGCACTATAAGTGGCAGCAGGCAGAGTGAGCCGAGGGCAAAGCGCAGCCCTGAAAAGAGATAGGGACCGATGTGATCCATGCCAGCGGTCTGAGCGACGAAGCCGCTGCCCCAGATCATCGCGGTCAGGAGCATGAGCAGATCCGCTCGCAGGGCGTGGTTTTGCATGATGGCACTCGTCAAGGCAGGGCCGCGAACTGTGCCGTAAACCGTCAGGCTTGACCACCCCGGCTGTGCTGGGCATCCTTGGCGCCGCGTGAATGTCTGAACGCCGTCATCTGTCTGCTTTGGACGGCATGGCACGCGTCAGATTGACGCACCGTGAAGGCTGGCATCTGCGGATGCCATCGTGAGGGCTGAATCCGTCGGCGCTCACTTATAAACAGGATCATGAAATGACCTACGAAATCCTGATCGCCGATGACCACCCTTTGTTTCGCAGTGCCTTGCACCAAGCCCTCACCCTGGGCCTCGGCCCGGACGCTCGACTGGTCGAAGCCGAAAGCATCGCCGATCTGGAAGCGCGCTTGACTGAAAAGGCCGATTGGGACCTCGTTCTTCTGGACCTCAATATGCCGGGCGCCTATGGCTTTTCAGGGCTGGTATTGCTGCGCGGTCAATACCCGCAGGTGCCGGTGGTGATGGTCTCGGCTCAGGAAGAGGCGGCCGTGGTGGTCAAGTCCCGCGAGTTCGGCGCCAGCGGTTTCATTCCCAAGTCCAGCTCGCTCGAAACCATTCAACAGGCGGTACGGACCGTGCTGGATGGCGATGTCTGGTGGCCCGCGCAGGTCAACGAGAGCGTCAGTGTTTCGGCGGAAGCCAAAGCCGCCAGCGAAGGCCTTGCCAGCCTGACACCTCAGCAATTCCGGGTGCTGACCATGGTCTGCGAGGGGTTGTTGAACAAGCAGATTGCCTATGAGTTGAGCGTGTCAGAAGCGACGATCAAAGCCCACGTGACTGCCATCTTCCGTAAGTTGAACGTACGCACCCGCACCCAGGCGGCGCTGCTGTTGCAACAACTGGAATCGATTTCGCCGAATTGAAAAGCCTGTTTCGGCGCTTTATGTGGCTCTTCAGCGGTGGCTCTTCACACTTTTTTGACCGCCGCTGAACTAGCCTCCACCGTCTTTATTGCTCAGTAGTTTTCTTTATGACGTCCCCATTCAAGGGCCAGACTGGCCTCAAACGTATCCTCAATGCTTCCGGCTATTCCCTCGACGGCCTGACCGCCGCCTTCAAAGGCGAAGCGGCGTTCCGTCAGTTGGTATTGCTCAACGTCATCCTGATTCCGCTGTCGTTCGTGTTTCATGTCAGCCGGGGAGAGCGTGCGATTCTGATCGCCGTGTGCCTGCTGGCACTGATCGTCGAACTGCTGAACTCGGCCATCGAAGCCGCCATCGACCGCATCTCGCTGGACCGCCACCCGCTGTCCAAGAACGCCAAGGACATGGGCAGTGCGGCGCAGTTCGTGGCGTTGAGCATGATTGCCGTGGTGTGGGGGCTTATTTTGCTGGGGTGAGCCTGCCTTCAATGAGCCCAGCGTCGTTTCAGGCGATGCTCGGGAGCACGATCTCGTCGCTGCGCCGCACCCCGGCCGTGAATGCACGGCACAGGTCCAGAAACTCCCGAATCGCGTTGGTCTGATACTTCTGCTTGTGCCAGATGAAGTAAAACTGGCGAACCAGGTCCAGCTCAGGGGTTTCCACCGCCACCAGACTGCCCCGGCGAAACGCGTCACGCAGCGCCAGTCGGGAAATACAGCCAATCCCCAGACCTGACTCCACGGCCCGTTTGATGGCTTCGGTGTGTTCAAGCTCCAGGCGCACGTTGAGGCTGTTGAGGTGATGGCGCATCGATTGATCGAAGGTCAGGCGCGTGCCTGAACCTTGTTCCCGCAGAATCCACGCTTCATGGGTCAATTCCGCCAGTGTCGCGTGGCCGCGTTTGGCCAGCGGGTGCTGTGGCGCGCAAAACACCACCAGCTCATCTTCGACCCACGTCTGGACCTCGATGTCGGGGTGGCTGCAATCGCCTTCGATTAGGCCCAGGTCAATTTCGTAATGCGCCACCTGCTGCACGATGTTGGCGGTGTTCTGCACGTGCAGTTTCACTTGGCTTTCGGGGTGACGCTGCATGAAGCTGCCGATCAGCAGGGTCGCCAAGTAGTTGCCGATGGTGAGGGTGGCGCCGACCGCCAGCGAGCCGAAGCCTGACTTGCCGTTGAGCAGGTCTTCGATTTCCTTGGCCTGATCGAGCAGGGCCACCGCCTGGGGCAGCAGTTGTCGCCCGGTGGCGTTCAGGCTCAGGCGCTTACCGGCGCGGTCGAACAGCTGGCAGCTGGATTGCCGCTCAAGTTCGGTAATTGAGGTGCTGGCCGCCGATTGCGATAGCGACAACAGCACGGCCGCGCGGGAAACGCTTTCCTGCTGGGCCACGGCGACGAACACTTGCAGTTGACGGAGAGTGAATCGCATATCTATATAACCGATAACCCATATCTTGATAATCCAGTTAACAGATATTGTGTCTGCCACTAGAATATCGCGCAATGGCGCTTTCATCGGCGCAGGCAAATTTCAGGAGTTCCCACGTACCATGAGCAACATGAATCACGAGCGTGTCCTCAGCGTTCATCACTGGAACGACACCCTCTTCAGTTTCAAGTGCACCCGTGATCCTGGTCTGCGCTTCGAGAACGGTCAGTTCGTCATGATCGGTCTGCAGCAGCCAAACGGGCGCCCGCTCATGCGTGCCTACTCCATCGCCAGCCCGAACTGGGAAGAGCATCTGGAGTTCTTCAGCATCAAGGTGCCGGACGGCCCGCTGACCTCGCAGCTGCAACACCTGAAAGAAGGCGACGAGATCATCATCAGCAAAAAGCCTACGGGCACACTGGTGCTGGACGACCTCAAGCCTGGCAAACACCTGTACTTGCTGAGCACCGGCACCGGTCTGGCGCCGTTCATGAGTGTCATTCAAGACCCTGAAACCTACGAGCGTTTCGAGAAGGTCATCCTGTGCCACGGCGTGCGTTACGTGAACGAAGTCGCTTACCGCGAGTTCATCACCGAGCACCTGCCGCAAAACGAATTCTTCGGCGAATCGCTGCGCGACAAGCTGATCTACTACCCGACCGTGACCCGCGAGCCGTTCGAAAACGAAGGCCGTCTGACCGACCTGATGCGCAGCGGCAAGTTGTTCAGCGACATCGGTCTGCCACCGATCAACCCGCAGGACGACCGCGCCATGCTGTGCGGCAGCCCGAGCATGCTCGACGAGACCAGTGAAGTGCTGAACAGCTTCGGCCTGACCGTTTCGCCACGCATGCGCGAGCCAGGCGATTACCTGATCGAGCGCGCATTCGTCGAGAAGTAAGCCTTTTCAGCCTGCTGTAACGAGCAGGTACAGGATCGACCCAATCGCGGATGAACCGCTCGCACAGTGACTGTGGGGGCGGATTTGTCCGCGACCGAGTCAGTACAGGCTCTTGCAAATTGGGAGTCTGAAAAAAACCGCCTGGAGGTCACGGACCAGGCGGTTTTTTTGTGGGCATGTTTTGCGCCGTACCTGTATTTGCGTCGTCACTCAGGAGCCGGCTTGCTGGCGAATGGGGCGTGTCAGGCAACTGATGCATTATTGATCTGCCGCATTCGCCAGCAAGCCGGCTCCTACAGAGAGTGTGCGGGATGCGAGGGGGGGGTATGGAGCGGGTCAGGCGCCTGAAGGAACGACTTCCAACACCCGGATCTGTCCCGGCTGCGGGTAGTGCCAGCGTACGTCCAGATCCCAGAACTGCGCGCCGTAACGTCGTTCCGGTGCGGGTTGCTGATAGGCCGGGCGCGGGTCTTGCGCCAGGCATTGCTCAATCAGCTCGATCAACGGTTCGGCCAGACGCAGCCCATGTTCGCGGGCCTGACGCAAGGCGTCGTCGTCCCACGATACCGGGATCAACTCGGGTGCCGCAGCGGCCATGGTGTTGCGGGCATTGATGATAACGTCGGCGTAAGGCACGTAAGGTTTAACGTCCAGCACCGGCGTGCCGTCCAGCAGGTCGATGCCCGACAACCACAGGCGACCGGCTTCGACCTTCTCCAGCTTGACCACCGATTGGCCAATCCCGTTGGGGCGGTGGGTCGCCCGGGTGGCGAACACGCCCATCGACTGATTGCCGCCCAGGCGAGGAGGGCGGACCTTCAAGCGAGGCTTGTCTTCAAGCGCTTCGTGAAACAGAAACAGCAGCCAGACATGACTGACCTGCTCCAACCCCTGCACGGCGTCGCCCTGATCGAACGGAGGCACCAGTTCCAGCACCCCACGAGCGGCAGGGGCAAGCTGCGGCTGGCGGGGGATGGCAAACTTTTCCTTGAAGCAGGAACGGACGAAGCCGATGGGGGATACGCTGTAAGCCTGGCTCATCGAATGGCCGTAAGACTCAGCCACGAACGCGCAGTGTCAGGCCACGCAGGAAGTTGCGCAGCAACTGGTCGCCACACACGCGGTAGTTGTTGTGACCGGCCTTGCGGAACAGCGCGCTCAGCTCCGGCTTGGACACCGGGAAGTCCGACGCCTTCAGGATCGCGTGCATGTCTTCTTCCTTGAGTTCGAAGGCGACGCGCAGCTTTTTCAGCACGATGTTGTTGGTCATCGGCAGCTCGACCGGCAGCGGCGGACGGCTCTCGTCCTTGCCGCGCTTGAAGAAGACCAGCCCGTCGAGGAAGTGCGCCATGATTTCATCGCTGCACGGCTCGAAACCTTCTTCTTCGTCTTTCTTGGTGAAGGCGATGACCTGCGCCTTGGTCACCTCAATGCCGCCCAACTTGGCGATGTCCACCACCTTGGCGTCGCTGATATCGAGCATGTAGCGGATGCTACGCAGTACGTCGTTGTTCATCATGATGCGTGTTTCCTGAGCAATCGGGTGTCAGCGTGCGATGGATCGCGGCGCTCAAAAAAAGGGGGGATTAGAACTTTTCTTTTTCGGTCATGTAGCGCCATTGACCTTCGGGCACCTTGCCGATGGACACGCCGCCGACGCGAATCCGGCGAATGGACACGACCTTTAGGCCTACGGCCTCGCACAACTGGGCGATGACGCCGGGTTGCGGGTTTTTCATGGCGAAGCGCAGGCGGGTTTCGTTCTGCCAGCTGGCTTTGACTTTCGGCAGCTCTTTGCCTTTGTACATCAGGCCGTGGTTCAGGCGGTTGAGGCCGTGAGCGACCATCTCGCCGTCGATTTCGACCACGTATTCCTGCTCGATCTTGCTGCGGTCGTCGGTGAGCTTGCGCAGGATTTTCCAGTCCTGGCTGAACACCATCAGGCCGCTGGCGTTGGCTTGCAGGGTGGAAATCGCTTCCAGGCGCAGGAAGTGACCCTTGAGTGGGCGCTTGCCAAAACTGTGCTCGGCCGACAGTGAGTCAGACGTGATCAGCGGCAATGCCTGCTCGGGGCTCATGCCTGCGGGTACGTTGAACAGAATCGTCACCGCTTCCGGGGTGACCGCCTTGGCGTCCGGGCTGAGGACCACGGTCTGGCCTTCGACCTTGAATTGCGGCTCGTCGACGACGACGCCGTCCACTGTCACCCAGCCGCCTTCGATGAACAGCTCGGCCTCGCGTCTTGAGCAGCCGACCAGCTCGATAAGGCGTTTGGAAAGGCGAATGGGGTCAGTCATGAGAAAAGCCGTAGCAGAAGAGAAAGAGGGCCATTGTACCCGCGCGGGCTCCGTTAATCGCGGCCACATTGAAAATGCCGGGTGAATCGCGCCAATCCTGCGCTTTACACGTCTGCATTCCGTCAACCAAACGCCCTCGGGGCTGGACTAACGGCGCAAATTGCTTTTGACTCTGCGACCTGAAATCCAGGAGTTTCCCCTTTGAAAAAGTCAGTCGCCATCGTTTTCGGTGGGCAATCCTCCGAACATGAAGTGTCGTTGCAATCGGCGCGCAACGTGATCAATGCGATTGATCGCAACAACTACTACATCACCCTGATCGGCATTGACAAACAAGGCCACTGGCTGCGTTTCGACGAGCGCGACTACCTGCAGAATGCCAACGACCCTGCGCACATCAAGCTCAGCGAGTCGGGGCGTCTGCTGTCCCTGAGACCCGGCACCAAAGGCCCGCAATTCGTTGAAGTGGAAACCGGCCTGGACGTGCCGCGCATTGACGTGGTGTTCCCCCTGATCCACGGCAGCACGGGCGAAGACGGCGCGCTGCAAGGCCTGTTGCGACTGCTCGACATCCCGTGCGTCGGCCCTGATGTGCTGGGCTCGGCGGTGTGCATGGACAAGGACGTGACCAAACGTCTGCTGCGTGACGCGGGCATCGCCGTGGCGCCGTTCGCCGTGCTGCACCGGGGCGAGTCGGTGGATTTCGTCAGCGTGTCCGCGCAACTGGGCCTGCCGCTGTTCGTCAAACCGGCGAGCCAGGGTTCGTCGGTGGGCGTGAGCAAAGTGACCGATCAAGCCAGCTACGACGCGGCGTTGAAACTCGCCTTCGACTACGACAACAAAGTGCTGATCGAGCAGGGCATCGTCGGTCGCGAGGTGGAATGCGCCGTGTTGGGCAACCACGAACCGCAAGTCAGCGTGTGTGGTGAAGTGGTCGCCAACGACGAGTTCTACGCCTACGACACCAAATACCTGAACGACGGCCAGGCGCGTACTGCGATTCCTGCCGATCTCCCGTCAGACCTGAGTGATGAAGTCCGAGAGGTCGCGTTGCAGGCCTATCGTGTGCTGGGCTGCGCGGGATTGTCGCGGGTGGATTTTTTCGTCACCGAGGCGCGGGAGATCATCATCAACGAGGTCAACACGCTGCCCGGTTTCACCTCTATCAGCATGTACCCGAAACTCTGGCAGGCCAGCGGACTGGGCTATCCGGAGCTGATTGATCGGTTGATTGTGCTGGCGCTGGAGCGCGCCGACGAGGCCCGCGCCTTGAAAACCGAGGTGGTGCTGTGAAGGTCATCCGCATTGCAGCGGCGTTGCTGATTGGCGCGGACGGGCGAACGCTGCTGGTGCGCAAACGCGGGACCCAGGCGTTCATGCAGCCGGGTGGCAAGATCGACGCGGGTGAAACCGCTGCCGTGGCGTTGGCGCGAGAACTGAACGAAGAGCTGGGCCTGTTGGTTGAGCCAGAGCAGGCGCAGTTTCTGGGAGAGTTTTCGGCGGTGGCCGCGAATGAGCCGGGCTTTGAAGTGAACTGCCAGTTGTATCGGTTGGACGTTGACCAAGCGGTCGTGCCTGCGGCGGAGATCGAGGAAATCGTCTGGGTCGATGCAGAGCGTGTTGATCACCTGCACCTCGCGCCGCTGACCCGGGATTCGATTTTGCCGTTGTACCGGGCGCTTCAAATCGCCTGACGTGTCCGGAACTCAACGCAGGTCAAACCTGTGGGAGCGAATTCATTCGCGAAAATGGGGAAGCGATGCATATGTGTCGCCTGCACTGGCCCATCGCGAATGAATTCGCTCCTACAGATGCCCACGAACACCGCGAGATGTGGGGCCGCTTCGGGTTTAACTGTAGGAGCGAATTTATTCGCGAAACGGATGCACAGCCGATGGTGATTTATCGGATGTACTGCTCTCTCTCGAATGAATTCGCTCCCACAGTTCAAAGCTGCGCGTGGCTGGGCCTCACCTCACCGCGCTCACCCCATCCAGCGTCGAGAACGACGTGTCTTTTGCGGTCAGCAGGAAGTCACGCATGTACGGTGCGTCGAGCATATCGGCGCGAATCGCCGCGTACAGCGTCGCGAACAGCCCTTTCTCACCCAGCCGCTTGGCTTTCACATAGCCCCGCGAGCTGTATTCATGCAGCGCCCAGTGCGGCATCCCACACACGCCTCGGCCGCTGGCGACAAGCTGCATCATCATAACGGTCAGCTCTGACGTGCGCACTTGCGCCGGTTCGATGTCGGCCGGTTCCAGAAAACGCGTGAAGATATCCAGACGATCCCGTTCCACCGGGTAGGTGATCAGGGTTTCGCTCGCCAGGTCTTCCGGCACCACGAACGGCTTGCTCGCCAACGCATGTTGATTGGCCACCGCCAGCATGGCTTCGTAGGTGAACAGCGGCACGTAGGTAATGCCTGGCAGGTCCACCGGATCGGACGTCACCACCAAGTCCAGATCGCCACGGGCCAACGCTGGCAACGGGGCGAAGGCGAAACCCGAGGCCAGGTCCAGTTCGACCTCCGGCCATGCATCGCGAAACTGGTCGATGGTCGGCATCAGCCACTGAAAGCAGCTGTGGCATTCAATGGCCATGTGCAAGCGGCCCGCCACGCCACCGGCCAACCGCGAAATGTCGCGCTCGGCGTTGCGCAGCTGCGGCAGCACCGAATCAGCCAATTGGAGCAGTCGCAGGCCCGCGCTGGTGAACCGCACCGGCTTGGTCTTGCGCACGAACAGCGGCATGCCCATGCGCTCTTCCAATTCCTTGAACTGGTGGGACAGGGCTGACTGCGTCAGGTGCAGCCGGTCAGCGGCATCGACCAGGCTGTCGGCCTCGCGTAGCGCATGCAGGGTTTTCAGGTGGCGTATCTCAAGCACCGGGGCGCTCCATGAATGAATTTTGTGATCAACACGAAAACAATGAGTTTGTCTCATGTGGGGTGAAGTGTCGACAATGGCGCCATCTTTTGTAGGAGACGTCATCATGGTCTCGGCCCATACCCTCGAGTTCGCACCCCTTCAAGCGGGTCTTGAGTTGAAGAAAGCCTTTGAGGCCTATTGGAAAGGCGATGCCAGCGCCCTCGACCGGGTCCCGGAATTCACTCGGGACCAGCGTTTCGAACTCAACTCGGACTCACCACTCGATGAAGTGGAAGAGGCCCAGACGCAGGGCAAACGGGTAATCATCGGCCCGCTGACTTACCTGTGGCTCGGCAAGGCCAAAGCCGACAATTTCGACACGCTCGAATTGCTCGACCGTTTGCTACCGATCTACGGCGACCTCCTCGGGCGTCTCGCCGGACAAGGCGTTGAATGGGTGCAGATCGACGAACCGATTCTGAGCCTTGAGCTGCCACAAGACTGGAAGAACGCGTTCGAGCGCGCCTACCACACCCTGCAGTATTCGCCGTTGAAAAAGCTCATCGCGACCGATTTCGGTGGCCTGGAAGCCAACCTTGGGCTGGCGGTTTCCCTGGCGGTGAATGGCCTGCATGTGGACTTGGTGCGCGCGCCTGAACAGCTGCCTAAGCTGCTGGACCGGTTGCCTACCTATAAAGTGCTGTCCTTGGGCGTGGCCACTGACCTCAACGTCTGGCGCTGCGATCTGCGCGTCGCCCGCGAGCTGTTGAGCGAGGCTAAGGCGCGATTTGGGGAGAACCTGTGGATCACGGATACGGGCGCGTTGCTGGTTAGCCCCGTCGATCAGAACGCGGCTTAAATGTCGGTTTGGCATCCGCAAACGTTTTTCCGGATGCAGTTCAACCCCTGTGAGAGCGAATCTATTCGCAAAAAAAATCGGCCAGGCGACCCACATAAGTCGTCTGCACCGGCCAATCGCGAATAAATTCGCTCCTACAGATGTTCGAGCACACCGGGGAAGTGAGGCTGCCGCGGATTGAACCGTAGGAGCGAATTCATTCGCGAAAAATCGGCCAGGCGACGCACATGTGTCGTCTGCACCGGCCCATCGCGAATAAATTCGCTCCCACAGCACTATGTGCTTTGCCAGATTCATCAAGGGCACGGCGCACCGCTCTTGCTTGAAGCTCGAAGCTCGAAGCTTGCCGCTCAAAAAGCGCCGTTCAGCCCCCTTCATCAAAATGTCACGCAACTGTGGCAGCGCGCTTTGAAAAACTTCATCAGACTCGCGGCCTACTGGGGTTCTGCGTTTCGGTGTTTTTCATGCGGTTTCTATTTTTCTTGGCTGCGCTCATGTGCAGCTTGCCGTCTTTTGCGGCCTCTCGATGCGACGTCAACGTTCCCACGCAAGTGGCCGAGCTCGATGAAGTACACCTGGCGTATCAAAGCGTCGGTCGCGATTCCGACCCTGCGTTGCTGCTGGTCATGGGCCTCGGCGGCCAGTTGATCCACTGGCCGGATGAGGTGGTCGTCGCGCTGTGCCAGCAAGGTTTTCGGGTGATTCGTTACGACAACCGTGACGTTGGCCTGTCGACGTGGGTGCAGGCGCCCGCCACCGCCAACCTCACCTACGAAGTCCTGCGCTACAAGATCGGCCTGCCGGTGTCGGCGCCGTATTCACTGACTGACATGGCGCAGGACGCCTTGGGTCTGATGGACGCGATCCACGTTCAGCGGTTTCATGTGCTGGGCGCGAGTATGGGCGGCATGATTGCTCAGCACTTGGCGGACATGGCGCCGAAACGGGTTGAAAGCCTGACCCTGATCATGACCAGCTCCGGTGCACCGGGCCTGCCGATGCCAAGCCCTGCGCTGTTGCAATTGCTGGCCCGTCGCGGCGCACCAGATCGTCAAACGGCGCTGGAGCAACAAGCGGATTTGCTGGCGGCGCTGGGGAGTCCGGAAGTCAAAGATGATCGCCAGAAGCTGTTGCAGCAGGCGGCGATTTCCTACGACCGAGCGTTCAACCCCGAAGGGGTGAAGCGGCAGATTCTTGCGATTCTGGCCGAACCGAGCCGCGTCGAACTGTTGAATCGCCTGCGGGTTCCGACGCTGGTGGTGCATGGCACAGCCGATCCGTTGCTGCCGGTGATGCACGGCATTCACGTCGCCGCGCATATTCAGGGCAGTCAGTTGAAGCTGATTCCTGGCCTGGCGCATCGTTTCCAAGAGGCGTTCAAGGCGCCGTTACTCGCGGCGGTGTTGCCGTATCTGCGTGAGCATCGCGAGGATGCGTCCCACGTCGCCCAGCTCTAGACAGGCAAGCTGCAAGAGCGCTGTAGGAGTGAGCTTGCTCGCGATTGTGATTCAGCAGGCGCAACGAGGTTGTCTGACAGGGCGCAATCGCGAGCAAGCTCACTCCTACAGGTTTTTCGCTCGACGACAGAGGCGTATCGTGCACCTTTTCCGCTTTGGAACGAGGCTGCCATGAGTACTCCACTGAAAATCGATTTCATCTCCGACGTCGCCTGCCCCTGGTGCATCATCGGTCTGCGGGCGCTGGATCAGGCGCTGGAGCATCTGGGCGACGAGGTCCAGGCCCAGATTCACTTCCAGCCGTTCGAGCTGAATCCGAAAATGGGGCCTGAAGGCCAGGACATCTTCGAACACATCGCCCAGAAGTACGGCTCCACACGTGAGCAATACCAAGCCAACGCCGAGAACATTCGTCAGCGCGGTGCCGAGTTGGGCTTCGTGTTCAAACAGGGTGACCGGCGCGTTTACAACACCTTCGATGCCCACCGCCTGATTCACTGGGCTGAAGGGGAAGGCAAGCAGCACGCGCTGAAAGAAGCGCTGTTCACGGCCTATTTCAGCCAGCACGCCAACGTGTCTTCCCACCAAATACTGGCTGACGTCGCACAGAAGGTAGGTCTGGATCGCACACGCGCCGAAGCCATTCTTTCGTCTGACGAATACGCAGCCGAGGTGCGTGAGCTTGAACAGCTGTGGGTCTCCCGTGGTGTCAGTTCGGTGCCGACCATCGTCTTCAACGACCAATACGCGGTGTCCGGTGGTCAACCGGTCGACGTTTTCGTCGGTGCCATTCGTCAGATCATCAGTGAACAATCGAGTGTCGTTAACGGCGTCCAATGATCGACTACGCTGAGTGACGTCGTTGCGAGCGACCTTGTTCCAGAGGGATCTTCAAAGCATCCAGCTGGGGCAAAGTCGGTCGCAACTTGACGTAACAGATGTAACAAATCTCTGATTGCAAATTAAAAATAGCTTGCTCCTACCAACCCTTTTCGGATATCAATTTGTACATGATTAGACAGGTTCGATTTGACAAGAAAAAACGCGTAGTCGATGAGCTGGCGCGCCGTATTGAAACCGGTCAGATGGGATCGGGCGAATTGCTGCCGGGTGAAAACTTGCTGGCTCAGGAGTTCAACGTCAGTCGCGGCACGCTGCGTGAAGCGCTGTCCGAGCTCAAGCGTCGCAACTACATCGCGACGCAGACCGGCGTCGGCTCCATCGTGACCTACGACGGTATCTTGCTGGACCAGCGCGCCGGGTGGGCGCAGGCATTGGCCGACACCGGTGCGAAGGTCAGCACCGAGATTCTGCGGCTGGTGACGGTGCAACGGCCTGACCTGGCCGTACGATTCGGCACGGCGGATTTCGTTGCGCTGGATCGGCGCCGCACGGCAGGCGACGGCAGCGTGGTGTCACTGGAGCGGGTATTGATCCCGGCCGTCGATGGCCTGGAAAACCTGCCACAGCACGGGCTGATCGACGATTCACTGACCGTGACCATGGCCGCTCACGGTTACGTCGGGGATCGCGGCGATCAATGGATCGGCGCTGAGCCCCTGAGCAACGATGACGCAGCGCTCATGTTGCGTGAACCGGGCACCGTATTTCTCAAGGCGACACGAACCACGTTCGACCGCCGCGAGCGTTTCATGGAGCACGTCGAGAGTCTTCTGGACCCCGTGCATTTTCGTCTGCATCTGGCATTTGGATCGACTACATGACGGCATTGATCGACACTCGCGACCGCGCGCTGGCCGCCTTCTATGGCCTGGCTTTGGGAGACGCGCTGGGCATGCCCACGCAATCCCTGAGTCGCGAGCAGATCAAGCAGCGCTTCGACCGGATCACCACCCTGACCGCGGCCGACGCCGATCAACCGATTGCGCCGAACATGGTCGCCGGGTCGATCACCGATGACACCGAACAGGCCGTGTTGGTGGCTGAATTGCTCATTGCCGGGGGAGGACTGATCCGTCCTTCTGACTTGGCCCAGAGCCTCATCGACTGGGAAGCGGTGATGCAGGCGAAGGGCTCGCAAGACTTGCTTGGCCCTTCGACCAAACGCGCCATCGAAATGATTCTGGCAGGCCACAGCCCTGAAGAGGCCGGTCGCTTCGGCACCACCAACGGCGCGGCCATGCGCATCACACCGGTCGGGATCGCGGCAGACGTGGCCGATGAGCAGCAGTTCGTCCAGTCAGTGGTGCAAGCCTGTCAGGTCACGCACAACACCACCCTTGGCATTTCCAGCGCAGCCGCTGTGGCAGCCGTCATCTCGGCGGGGATCAACGGCGTCGGCCTCGGTGACGCATTGGACATCGGCGCGCGGATCGCCGAGCGGGCCGAGCGCCATGGTCACTGGATCGCAGGCGGACGCATCTCGGCGCGCATCGTCTGGGCCAAACAGCTTTGCGCTCAAGCGAGCAACGAACAACTGCCCGATCTGATTTATGACGTGATCGGCACCTCGGTGGCGTCTCAGGAATCGGTCATTGCCGCGTTCGCATTGGCGCATCAGGTTGCGTCCGGCCAACTGTCGGCCTTCGACGCGCTGTGCATGGCGGCCAGTCTCGGCGGCGACACGGACACCATCGCGGCGATCCTCGGGGCCATGTTGGGTGCGTGTCACGGCATGCACGCCTGGCCCGCCGATCTGATCGAGCAGGTCCAGATGGTGAACGGGCTTGAGCTTTCCACGCTGGTCGAACACTTGTTGTCCTTGCGCGCGGACTGACCGACGCGGGCACGTCCGCGTGCCGAAATGAATAAGAGAGATCCACATGTCGCCTTGAATATTAAGGCGACCGGGGGTTCCTGCGCCTCGCGGAAGGCGCGATAACCTCCATCCGACACGGACGTCACTTGCTTTGCGTACTGCCCACAACCAGAACAAATGGCAACAGGAGCATTTCCCATGACGTCATCCAACGCCGCACAAGGCGCAGGTCAGCTTGAAACACGCGGCATCGAGCCGGTTCCGGAAAACGAGTGCAACGGCCATCCGCTGCAACTGTTCTGGGTCTGGTTCGCGGCCAACATCAGCATTCTCGGTTTGCCGCTCGGCGCGACTCTGGTGGCCTTTCGCGGGCTTTCCATCGGGCAGGCCATCATCGTGGCGATCCTCGGCGCTGCGGGCTCTTTTGCCGTCGTCGGGGTGATTTCCATCGCCGGTCGCCGAGGCCGTGCGCCGAGTCTGACACTCTCACGCGCCATCTTCGGCATGCGCGGCAACATCGGCCCTACCATCGTTTCACTGATGTCCCGGCTCGGCTGGGAAACGGTCAACACCACCACGGCGGCGTTCGTGCTGCTGTCGCTGTGTTCGATCCTGTTTGGCACGGCGGTGGAGGCTAAAAACTCGCCCGTCCTGACCCTGATCTTCATTGCGATTTTCGTGCTGATGACCCTCACCGTTTCCGGCCTGGGCCACGCGACCTTGCTGGTCATCCAGAAGTGGGCGACGTACATCTTCGGCGCGTTGAACATCGTGGTGGGCGGGTTCCTGATTGCGCACATCGATTGGAACGCCGTGTTCGCCGCCACGCCTGCACCGGTCAGCGCGATGATTATCGGCGTCGGCACCATGGCTGCAGGCACCGGCATCGGTTGGGCCAACGCGGGCGCCGACATGTCGCGCTATCAGCATCGCAGCGTCAAGGCCACCCGGCTGGTGGCTTCGGCCGCGTTTGGCGCAGGCATTCCGCTGGTGCTGCTGATCACCCTCGGCGGGCTGCTGTCGGTGGGCAACGATCACCTGGCCTCGGCCACCGACCCGATCATCGCCATTCGCGAGCTGCTGCCGACCTGGATGGCCGTTCCGTACCTGATCACTGCGTTCGGCGGGCTGTTGCTGTCGAACAACCTGTCGGTGTACTCGGCGGGCCTCACCACGCTGACCCTCGGCCTGAAGATCAAACGCGTGCACGCGGTGATCGTCGACATCGTGGCGATCTTCTGCGGGTCGATCTACTTCATGCTGATCGCTGACAGCTTTTACGGTCCGTTCATTACCTTCATCTCGATGCTGGCGGTGCCGATCACCGCGTGGGTCGGGATTTTCGTGGTTGACCTGCTCCATCGCCATGTCTATTCCGCGAAAGACCTGATGGACGTCTCGCCGCGCAGCGCCTACTGGTACAGCGGCGGTGTGGAATGGCGTGCGGTCGGCGCGTGGGCGTTGGCTATCGTGTTGGGGTTCAGCTTCACCACCGTCGCCACCACGCCGGAAAATGTCTTGTTCAAAGGCTTCCTGTCCGACTCCTGGTTCGGCCATAACGGCTTGGGCTGGATCGTGACCTTCGTGGTCGCAGGCGGTCTGTATGCCATCCTCGGCGGTTCCCGCGACCGCCGTGTCGTCACTGAAGAGGCTGCTCATGCCCGCTAGATTGCTGTACACCGGCCAGGTCGTTGTTGACCTGGTCATGGGGCTCGACGCCTTGCCACGCTCGGGGGGCGACGTCCTCGCCCGCTCCGCGCAATTCGAGGTCGGTGGCGGTTTCAACGTCATGGCCGCTGCCTGTCGCAATGGCTTGCAGACGGTCTACCTTGGACGGCATGGCTCCGGGCGGTTTGGCGATCTGGCGCGCCAGGCGCTGGCGGTGGAAGGCATAGAAGCCGCCACGCCAGTGTCCGACGATCAGGACACCGGCCTCTCGGTCGCCCTGATCGAACCGTCGGCGGAGCGCTCGTTCATCTCCTATGTGGGCGCCGAGGGCGGGTTGTCGGCTATGGATTTGAGCAGCGTTGTCGTGCAGCCCGACGACTACGTGTTCGTCAGCGGTTACAGCCTGCTGCACAAGGGCAAAGTCTCGACGCTGCTGACGTGGCTGGGCGGTTTGCCGAACGGAACGAACGTGGTGTTCGATCCGGGCCCGCTGGTGAGCTCGCCGGAGGGCGCCGAGATGCAAGCGGTCTTGCCGATGATTACGCTGTGGACCAGCAACTGCGAAGAGGCGCTGCGGTTTACCGGGTGCGAGGGGATCGGCGATGCCCTTGAGAAACTCGCGCAGTGGCTGAACGAGGACGCGTTGATTGTCGTGCGTGACGGCCCGCAAGGTTGCTGGCTTCGACAGGGCCGTGATGCGCAGCATGTGCGCGGTTTTCCGGTGAGGGCCATCGACACCAACGGCGCGGGCGACGCCCATGCCGGAGTATTGCTGGCAGGTTTAGCGGCGGGGCTTTCGGCTGAGCAAGCGACATTGCGGGCCAACGCGGCAGCGGCGATCGCCGTGACCCGGTGGGGGCCGGCGACCGCGCCTGTGGCCGCAGAGGTCGACGCGTTGATCGAGGCGGAGGAGGGCTAAATCTGTGGGAGCGAATTCATTCGCGAGGGGCCGTTACAGCCGATACACCTTCATAGGATGTACAACCGCATCGCGAATGAATTCGCTCCCACAGGTTTTATGTCCGGCCCGGTAATCGGGTCAAGCAGGGCCGTTAGCGCACAATCTTGTCCACATGAATCTCCAGTTTCTTCAGCCGATACCAGAAGCTGCGCTCGGAGATGCCGATGAGTTGCGCGGCGGCGGCCTGGACGCCGTTGGTTTCTTGGAGGGCGGCGAGGATGTAGGCTTTTTCGACTTCCGCCAGCGCTGCGTCGAGGTCTTTGGGGATGCCGGGGCCTTCGCTGAGAATGCTCAAGGTCGACGAAGACGATTGTCGTGCACCAAACAGATAAGCCGGCAAATCCGACTCTTCGATGGTCGGCGTCGAGGCCACGATAGTCGCGCGTTCGACGCAGTTTTGCAGCTCGCGGATGTTGCCCGGCCACGTGTAGTTGGCCATGGCCAGCAGCGCTTCGGGGCTGAAACCGGTGATGCGTTTACCTGCCGTGGCGCCCAGAACATGGGCGAAATGCCGGGCCAGTGACGGGATGTCCTCGGCCCGTTCGCGCAGGGCAGGCAGAGGGATCGGAAACACGTTGAGGCGGTAGTACAAGTCCTCGCGGAATTCTTTGCGGGCCACCGCGTCGAGCAGGTCTTTGTTGGTGGCCGCGATCACCCGCACATCGACCTTGCGCTCGCGAGGGTCGCCCACCGGCTCGATCACGCGCTCCTGCAGGGCGCGCAGGATTTTTGCCTGCAACGCCAGCGGCATGTCGCCCACTTCGTCGAGGAACAGCGTGCCCTTGTCGGCCTGTTGAAAGCGTCCGACCCGGTCCGACACTGCGCCGGTGAACGCGCCTTTTTTGTGGCCGAACATCTCGCTTTCCAGCAGTCCTTCGGGGATGGCCGCGCAGTTCACCGCGACGAAGGGTTTGTCCGCGCGATTGCCGTGTTTGTGGATGGCCCGTGCGACCATTTCCTTGCCAGTGCCGCTTTCGCCGGTCAGCAGGATCGTTGCGCTGCTTTCACGCACCGAGTCCACTGCTTGCAGCACCCGACGGAATGCCGGGCTTTCACCCACCAGACTCTCGATCTGCTGGTGTTCGTCCAGCTCGGCACGCAGCCGCTGGTTGTCCCGCAGGATGTCCCGGAACTGCAAGGCCTTGTGAACGGTGATGTCCAGCTCGTCGATGTCGAAGGGTTTACTGATGTAGTCGTAGGCGCCGTTGCGCATCGATTGCACGGCATTCTTGACCGTGCTGTAGGCGGTCATGACGATCACCGGCAGCTGCGGAAAACGCTGTTTGATTTCCGCCAGCAGTTGCGGGCCGTCCATGCCGGGCATGCGCCAGTCGCTGATCACCAGATCGATCTCTTCGCGTTCCAGCACCGTCAGGGCGTGCAGGCCGTTGCCGGCGGTGAACACCTGAATGCCGTTCTGGCTAAGGGCCGACGCCAGCAGGTCGCACAGCTTGGGTTCGTCGTCGACCACCAGCACGTTATGGCTCATGCCTGTTCTCCTTCATCGGCCGGCAAGTACAGATTGAACGTGGCGCCCGCGCCCGGTTCGCTCAAGCACTCTACACGGCCATCGTGGTTCTCCATGATGGAAAAGACCTTCGCCAGCCCAAGCCCCGTACCTGACGCCTTGGTGGTCACGAACGGGTTGAAGATGCGATCGATGATGTCCGCATCGATGCCCTGGCCGGTGTCGGACACGCTGATGCGCGTCATGGGCCGTTCGCTGTCGGCCTGACCACGGGCGATGGACAGGGTCAACTGTCCGCCGTCGGGCATGGCGTCAATGGCGTTGAGGATCAGGTTGAGACAGGCCTGGGTCAACTGCCGGGCATCGGCGTAGACCGTCGCGCCGGAGGCCTGTTCTTCGATCAACGCGATGACGTTGTGGTTGTTCAGCTCCGGCGCGCAAAAGCCCAACACGTCTTCCAGCAGCCCGCGGGCGACGAGGGTGGAACGGATCGGCGCGCTCGGTTTGGCGAAATCGAGGAATTCGGTGATCAGGTCGTTGATCCGCGTGACCTCGGAAATCACGTATTCCAAGTGGCGCATGTCGGTTTCCGGCAGGCTGGCGCGGCGGTGCAGCAGTTGCGTGGCGGTCTTGATGATGCCCAGCGGGTTGCGGATTTCGTGGGCCAGCCCCATCGCCACTTCACCGAGGGTGTGCAGCCGGTCGCGCCTGCGCAGTTGCGCTTCCAGATGCTGGAGTTCGCGCAGACGTTCAGTCATGTGGTTGAAAGTCACGCTCAACTCGGCCAGCTCATCGCCGCCGATGACTTCGACCTGACGGTGATAATCCCCGGCAGTGACCGCCCTCACGCCTTCACGCAGACCGCGCAACGGGCGGGTGAGGTGCTGCGAAACCAGCGAGCCGACCCCCAGGGACAGCGCCGAGCCTACCAGGAAAATCGCCAGAAACAGGTTGGTCTGATTGACCAGTCCCACCAGCGACGAGTGCCGCAACAGGCCGCTGAAAATCACCCCTTGCAGCTCGCCGTTGTCGTTGAGGATGGGCGAATACAGGCCGCTGTAACGGGGCGTGGACTGCTCGCTGGCCTCCTTGGTCCTGCGCAGGATGTCCTCGATTTTTGGGGGCACCTGAGGCGGGTGATCTTCGAAACGCTGGGTGGCAAAAATCTCGCCGAACCCTTCCTTGTTGCGCAGATACAGGCGCAGGTCCAGCGAGTGCACATCGGCCACGCTGGTGAGAAAACTGCTGTCCAGGTACGTTGCGATCACCAGCTCGTAATCCACGCCGCCCTCGACGGTATGGAAGGTCGAGACCACGGTGCCCACGGCGCTGCCGCCTTCGTGGATGGTCTGCAAAACGGACTTGGGCGCGAGGCTGATCTGGCTGACGATGTCGTCGGCGGCCGTGGAGAACATGACCTTGTGATCGTCGCTGCGGATCAGCGCCACGACGTCAATGCCCATGGCGTCCGCCACGTCGGCGATCAGCTTGTCACGCTGGTTGCCGGTCTCGACAGTCGAGCGCGTATAGGCCTGGAACAACTGCGCGACCCGAGCGTTGTTGTGCATGATTTCGGTGGTTTCGTCGATGACGATCTTGGTCGATTCCTGCAACCAGATGCGCACGTTGCTATCGAAAATCTGCGACAGCGTGGAGGCCGCCAATTCGGCGGCGATCATCGTCGGAATCACGCTCACCAGCCAGAACGCCAAGACCAGTTTGCGTTGCACGCTCCAACGCGAGAGGGAAAACAGTGAGCGGACGGAGCGTGGCGGGAGTTCAGTCATCAATGGTCGCTTATTGCCGCCGCCAGGGCGGGATCGGTTCGGTCGGGGCTGATCACGCGCTTGATCAGTTTGAGCACGGTGTTCAGCAGCCGGTTGCGGTGACGGAAAAACAGCAGGTTGGGTTCGAAGCGGCAGCCGAAACGGATCTTGCTCGCGTACCCGGCCTGGCCCGCTTCGTACACCGGGATGCGATTGTGGATGCAGTATTCGACATTCGCCAGCCAGCTGCGTGCATAGAGGTTCAGGTCCCGTGTGTGTTCGAGGTCGTGGGCAAAAATCTTGTCGATCAGGCGTTGCTCGTTCAGCAGCATCAGGTTGAACGCCACCAGCCGGTTATCGACCCAGTACAACACGCAGACCGCCCGCTCGCCGAGCTGTTGGAGGATGCGGGTGAAATAGGCCGGGCCGAGCCGTTCGAATTGTAGATCACTGCGCAACAGGGTCGCTTCGTAGAGCTGCATGATGTCTGGCAATACATCGTCGATCTGCCGCCGCCATTCGATCTGCGGCGCCGGTCCGCGCAGGGTGCGACGCAGGTCCTTGCGCGTGGATTTTCCCAACGAGCCGAGGTAGGCGTCCAGCGACGGGTAGGTGACGGGCAACAACGCACTGGGCAGGCTCGGCATCACTTGCAGACCGGCGTTGCGGCAGGTGTTTGCCCACAGATGGTCCTGTTGCGGCGCGTCTTTCACCGCGAGCAGGCCGATGCCCAGACCGTCGGCGTCGTGCCGCGCCCGTTGCAGCAAACGGTCGAACACCGCCTGCCGCTGCGCTGCGGGCACGTGGCTCGCGACCCCGGCATTGCAGCGTTCGGCCACGGGCGAACCCACCGCGTACAGTTGCAAGTCGAACACCCCCGGCCACAGGCGCCTGAGCTTTTCGGTCATGCGTTTGCTGGCCCCTTGCATCGTGGTGTCGAGGCTGTAGCAGGTGTAAAACGCCGGAGCGACACCCAGCAAGCGCGGCCCGTCGAACACGGCCAGGTAGCGCCAGTGAAAGCGCTCGACGCCCGCCTGTTCGACCGCCAGATAAAAATCCCAGTCTTCCAGCTGACCGGGAAAACAGTCATTCCATTCGTCACGATCAATGGACCGGATGCTGGAAAAGGCGTGGGTGCTGATCATGGTTCAGGCCAGTTGTGGATGGTCGTCGGGGGTGATCATTTCGTCATTCGCGAGGGCTTCCTGTGCCGGGATTTCCTTGCGGGGAGCACCTTGCAGTCGGGTTTCGATGAACGACGCGGTCAGGTCGATGACCTGCCGGTATTCGAGGTCCACGGTGATCATGTGATAGCAGTTGTCGAGCAGCACCTTGACCACCGGCCCGCCCAGTCGCCGCTCCACGTAATCGGCGTTCCAGCGGCTGGTGATGTCGTCTTCCAGCGAATGCAGCACCAGCGTCGGCGTGGTCACCTTGGGCATGTGGCGCTTGACCACGGCAATCAGCCGATGCAGCTCGCGAACGCTGATGCCGGACATGGTCAACAGCCCTGCGTTGCTGCTTTCGCCTTCCTTCATCTGTTTTTCGACGATGGCGCGCAGTCGCGGATTCTTGATGCCGTAGGGCGGCTTTTCGTTGAAGCGGCACAGGTGCACGCCGAACGGCAGCATCATGTAGAAATGGGTGAATTTGGCCACGAACGGCATGTTCCAGCCGTCGTAGCGCAAGGTCGTGGAATACAGCAGCAGCCCGGCGATTTCACCGGGGTGCTGCGCGGCCATGTGCATCGACATCACGGCACCCATCGACAGCCCGCCGACGAACACCTGAGCGTGGCGCTGGCGCACGCCGACGAAGGTTCGCCGGGCGCTTTCATACCAGTCGGTCCAGACCGTGCGTTGCAGGTCGTCGTTGTTGCCGCAGTGCCCGGCCAGGGTCGGCACGTACACCGTGCAGCCCCTGTCGGCCAAGCCCTGGGCCACCCGACGCAACTCCGTCGGGGTGCCGGTCAGGCCGTGGATGAGCAATACCCCCACGGGGCCGTTGCCGAGAATGAACCCGGCATCGCCTTCGCCCATGTCGATCGCGGGGTGCGAGGGCGTCGGGCTCATCGTTTCATGGCCCGGTGCAGGAGGCGGTCGAGCAGGGCGATGCCCAGGTCGATTTCCGGGTAGCTGATTTCCAGCGACGGCGCGAGGGTGATCACGTTCTTGTAGTAACCGCCCACGTCGAGCACCAGACCCAGGCGTTTGCCGTCGATCTCGATGTCGCCTTTCATGCCTTCTTCGACCATGAAATCCAAGGTCGCCTTGTCTGGCGTGAAGCCGTCCGCCTGACAGATTTCAGCCCGCAGGGCCAGGCCCAGGCCGTCGACGTCACCAATGATCGGGTAGCGTTTTTGCAAGTCGCGCAGACCTTCGAGGAAGTATTTGCCCTTATTCATGACCATCGCGCCGTAGTCGACTTCGGAGGTCATCTTGAACATCTCCAGACCCACGGCCGTGCCCAGCGGGTTGGACGCGAAGGTGGAATGGGTCGAACCTGGCGGGAAGATTGTCGGGTTGATCAATTCTTCGCGGGCCCAGATGCCGCCCAGCGGGTTGAGGCCGTTGGTCAGCGCCTTGCCGAACACGATCACGTCGGGTTTGACGTCGAAGTGTTCGATCGACCACAGCTTGCCGGTGCGGTAGAAGCCCATCTGGATTTCATCGACGACCATCAAGATGCCGTGCTGATCGAGCACGTGCTTGAGTTCGCTGTAGAAGTTCATCGGCGGAATCACGTAGCCGCCGGTGCCCTGAATCGGCTCGACGTAAAACGCGGCGTACTCGCTCTGGCCAACTTTCGGGTCCCACACGCCGTTGTATTCAGTCTCGAACAGACGGGCGAATTGCTGCACGCAATAGCTGCCGTATTCTTCCTTGGTCATGCCTTTCGGGCCGCGGAAGTGGTACGGGAACGGGATGAACTGCGCACGCTCGCCGAAGTGTCCGTAGCGGCGCCGATAGCGGTAGCTGGAGGTGATCGACGACGCGCCGAGGGTGCGGCCGTGGTAGCCGCCTTCGAAGGCGAACATCAGGCTTTTGCCGTTGCTGGCGTTACGCACGACTTTCAACGAGTCCTCGATGGACTGCGAGCCACCGACGTTGAAGTGCACTCGACCGTCCAGGCCGAACTTGTTCTTGGCGTCGACAGCGATGCGCTCCGACAGCTCGATCTTGCCCTTGTGCAGGTACTGGCTGGCGATCTGCGGCAGGGTGTCGATCTGTTGTTTCAGCGCGTTGTTCAGGCGCGGGTTGGCGTAGCCGAAGTTCACCGCCGAGTACCACATCTGCAGGTCGAGGTAGGCCTGATCGCTGGTGTCGTAGACGTACGAACCTTCGCAGCGGCTGAAAATGCGCGGTGGGTCGATGTAGTGAACGGTGTCGCCAAACGAGCAGTATTTGGCTTCTTTTTCCAGAAGGATCTGGTCTTCGGCGGTGGCGATGCGGATATCAGACATGGTGGAAGCGTTCCTGGGATTCGGTAGAGAGATGAGCGACCGGCGCGGGCAGGCTGTGCGGCAGCAGGGCCAGCATCGCGGGGAGTTCGGCGAAGGATTCGAAGCGCGCGTGGGGGATGCCGTTGTGCGCGCAGTGGTCGGCCAGGCGGCCTTTGGCGAAGACGAAATCAGCGGTGCTGGCCGCGCACATGTCGGACTTGCCATCGCCGATCACCAGCACGCGTTTGTCGTTCGGCGTGGATTTGCATTTGCAGTTGCCCGACGCGGCCCGGCAGGCGTCGCTGGCGTGGGGGAACACGATGCGCCAGCTGTTCTGGTCCACTTGCCGCAGGCCGTTGGCGATGATTGGCAACAGGGGAATCTGGTGACGGGACAGAATCCGCGCGATGCCTTGTTCGAGGCCGTCACTGACGATGTCCAGGGTGAAGCCCAGGCCGAGGACGTGTTCGACGAAGGTCGGGAAGTCCGGGTCGATGGTCACGCTGTCGAAGTAGTCCAGCAGTTGCGCGGGGTAGGCCTTGACCAGCGCGAGCTGGCGGCTGAGGCATTCACGCGAACCCATGCGACCGCTGAGCCATTCGTCTTCGATGTCGGCCCAACTGGGGTCGGCGAAGCGTTCGAGAATGTTGTCGATCACGTCGGTCGGCGTGATCGTCCCGTCGAAATCACACACGATATGCCAATGCATCATCTGCGTTTGCCTGTCTTGTCCAAAGAGAGAGCGAGGCGAGGGAGTCGCCGTGTCGCTCGTGAGAGGGCAAGAGCAGGGACTGTGCCAAAGGCCTGAAAGCCCGGTGGGCAGGGGCGCTGGCGGGTGTCGACGAAAAAGCGAGGGGTGTGAAGCTACAATTTTTGTAGGTCGCTACAAACAACATCAGTGCTTGCGCTGACAGCGACCCTTGGGGGGCCTGGTGGGATCGGCCGCCGACAGCAGCATCGTTCGCCAGCAAGGCCACGTGAATCACGGCGAGCTGGACGTCGCCGTGGCGTATCACTTCAAGTAGCGGGCGGGTTGGTCTGGCCCTTGCAATGAGCCGAAGCACTCACCGTTTCGAGGAAGTTCTTCATGGCTCGTCCCGTTTACCGCTGGCTCGCGTATTCACTCTGGGACATTGTCCCGATTGCCATGGCGCTGGCCCATTTCGCATTCGTGATGTGGTTGGTCGTAGCCTTCCACGGCTTGTCGTGGTGGGCCATCGTGCCGCTGGCGCTGGTGTACGCCGTCAGCCTGTCGTGGAGCATCAACAGCATCTCGCACAACCAGATTCACAACCCGTACTTTACCCATAAGTCGATGAACCGGGCGTTCGACCTGCTGCTGTCGGTGACCATCGGGTTTTCCCAGACCCTGTACCGCGACATCCACAACCGCCATCACCGCGGCAACTCGGATCGCCCCGACGAAAAGGGCGACACCGTAGACCCACTGTCGATCTACCGCTATGGCCACAACGGCGAACCTGAAGCCCTGTGGCGTTATGTGTTCCTCAGCGCGTTTCGTGACGAGCCGAAGAGCTATTACGAAGAAATGAAGCGTAAACATCCGGATGACGCGCGCTGGGCCAGGGTTGAAATCTACGTGACCCTCGCGGCCTACCTGCTGCTGGCGATCTATGACTGGCATGCCGTGCTGTGGCTGGTGCCGTTCTGGTACCTGGGGCAGTCGTTGTCTTCCCTGAACGGCTATTACGAGCACCTCGGTGGCAATCCTGACTTGCCGATCGCCTGGGGCGTGAGTTCGTACAGCGCGCTGTACAACGTCATCTGGATGAACAACGGCTACCACGCCGAACACCACTACCGCCCGAAAATGCACTGGACCAAAGTCAAGGCCTTCCACAAGGAGATCAAGGACCAGCAGCGGATGATGGGCGTGAAAGAAATCCCCGTGTCCCATGGGTTAGGTTTTTTGGTGGACCATTCCAAGACCTGATGCATTTCTTTTGTAGCAGTCCGGCGAAAACACCGCACCCCGTAGGAGCTGGCTTGCCTGCGATCTGGCGCGCAGCGGCAGTAAGGTCGGTGTGTGCGGTGTGTGCGGTGTGTCAGGCAGGTTGAAGGCGTCAGGTTTTGCTGCCGGTACCCGGCAGATCGCAGGCAAGCCAGCTCCTACGGCCTCCGGCCAGAATCAAAAGCTAGCCCAGAGTCGTACCGTAATTTGCGTCGGCCAAAGCCTGTAGCAGCGCGGCTCGCCGGCGGTGGCGTTTGTGGGTCGCTGTCGCTACAGAGGGTTAATGCTCCCCCTCCGCCAACAGCGCAATCCCGCCGATGATCACCCACACGCCCAGCCAGTGCAGGGCGCTGATGTGTTCGTCGAGACCCAGCCACGACCCCAGCAGCACCACCACGAACACCAGCGAGCTGAGCGGGAAGGCCAGTGACAGGCTGCTGCGCCGCAGGATCAGCATCCAGCTCAGGAACGAACCGATGTAGCAGCCGACTGCCGCCAGCACGGCGATGTTGGTCAGCGCCGCCCGCAGCCAGTCGAGGCCGAACGGCATTGCGGCCAGTCCATCGCCCCCCAGTTTCAAGGCGATTTGCGCCGCGCTCTCGGTGCCGATCAACAGGCACCACAGGCCGATGGTCGCAGCCCGGCCTTCCAGCCAGCGCCAGGCGGGTTTTTGATTCAAGGTCTGCTCACTCATCGTCGGTATTCCTGATGACCACAGTCGATTGATCCAGCCCGGCCTTGCGCAGCAGCCACCCCAGTACACGGGTGACCCACAGGCGGCGGTGGCGGACGTAATGATCGTTACCCAGCAGTTGGCAGCCCAGCCGCAGCTTCTCGCCATACGCCGCCTGACTCGCCTCGAACGCCGGGATGCCGTGTTCGATGCAGCGCTGCACGTGGGCCAGCCAAGTGCGGTGGTAGAGGTTATGTTCGCGGGCGGCGGCACCTTCGGAGGCGAAGACCTTGTCGATCTGTCGCGCGCCATCCCCTAACAGCAGATTGAAGCCGATCAGCGTGTCGTCGGACCAGAACAGGTAGCAGGTCGCGCGCTCGCCCAGCTTGGCGAGCACGGCGCGGAAATAGTCGGCGGTCAGCGGTTCGATCTCCTCGCCACTGCGTGCCACGGTGTCGGCGTACAGCGCCAGCATGCGCTCGATCACGTCTTCCACCTGATGTTGTCGCGCCTCGATGCGCAGGTTCGACGGCGCCTTGAGCTTGCGTTTCAGGCCCTTGCGAATTATCCGGCTCAAGCTGGCGAGATAGCCTTCCAGCCCTGTGAACGGTAATGGGAGCGAGGTTCTCGGCATCCCCGCCACGCGAACGAAATCCAGATGTTCCAGAGCGCTGCGCAGCGTCACGCGCTCTTCGGCCACGTCCTTGAACAGGTACAGCCACGTGCCTTCCAGACGTGATTGCCGATGCAGCGCGTCGATCAGAACCTGCAGAATCTCGGGCGTGCGCGCCAGCCAGTCCGGGGCGCAGGCGATGGAGCAGGTCTCGGTGACCGGCGAACCCACTGCCAGAATCGGCACTGAAAAATGGCCGAGCAATCTGACGAGCACGCCGTCCAGCAGGTGACTCAGCTTCAACCGGTCGCGATACGCCGGTGCTACCGCGATCAGTCGCTGGCCGTCGCGAATCATGAAATAGCGCGGCTCGATGCCGGGCAGTCCGCTGTCTTCAATGGCCGCGTAATAGTCGTAGCCTTCCAGCGGGTCGCTGTCGAGCTGTGCCCACTCGCTGCGGCTGACCCGGTGGATGCTGTGACTGACCTCGACGCTTAACGCCGAGCGGTCGCTCAACGTGATCGCAGAGGCCTGTTCGGGAATGAATTGAATGTGTGTCATGACCACCTCACGCGCCTGTGGCGCACACCAACATGACGCCCGCCGTGATGACCAGCGTGCCGAGCCAGCGACGGCGGCTGACCCGCTCGCCGAGGACCAGCCGCCCACCCAGCACCACGCCCACGTAACTCAGGCTCGCCGCCGGAAACACCAGGCTGAGCGGCGCCAGGGACAGCACGAACAGCCAGGTGATGAACTCGACCACATAAGCGCCGACGCCGAACCAGAGCATCGGCGCGCCCGCGATCTGCACCCAGAAACTGCGCAGGCGAAACCCGCCTTCTTGCGCGGGCAGACGATCCAGGCCGATCTTGAACGCCAGTTGGCCGATCACGTCCAGCAGGATCGAAAACGCCGTCAGCAGCACCACAGTCGGGGTCATGGAAACAGCTCCTCGAACAGTGTGATCAATGCCGCATTGGTCTCGGCGTTGCGCGCAATGTCCGCGTCGCTCCAGCGTTCGGCAGGTGGCTGATCGGATTTTGCCTCCCAGCGTTTGAGCGGATTGCTGAACGCGGGCGGGGCGAACTCGCCGCAGACATCGATCCCCAACACCCGTGTTTGCGCGGCCAGGGCACGAATCGCGTCGAGCAAATGGGTGAGGCGCATGCCGCCTTGGTCCCAATTGGTCGCAGCGTCTTCGCTGGCCAGCACGTCTTTGTCGATGGTGATCCACACGGCGTCGGTGGGCAGGCTCGCCACCAGTTGTTCGAGGAAAACCGGCCAGTCCACATCGGCCAGGTTGTGCCAGTGCAAGTGGCCGTCCATCTGCCGATGTCCGGGGCCGTCGCCGATCTTGCCCCAGACTTTCGAGGGCGGATGGCGCCACGGAAACAGCTGCAGATCGCCGCGCTTCAATGCCCCGAGGTTGCCGCCCTTGAGCTGTGGGCTTTGCAGGTCGTCGCTGCACGGCCCGAGGGTGATGATGCGTCTGACATTGGGCAGCTTCAGCGCCCGGTTGACCCAGGACCCGCAGTGGCGCCGGGGGGCGAAATGCACCCAGTCCGGGTGATTGTCGAAGTGGATCAGTGTGATCGGCTCGGGGAGATCGGCGAGCAGGGCAGTGGTCAGGTGGTGATAGTCACCGGAGCCGACGAAGAAGATTTCCGGCCGATTGCCCAGCGGTCGCGCACGATGGCTCAGGTGCCCGGCAAAACGTTGGTAATGGGTTTCCGTGGACCAGAGCCGCAACACCGGCCCTAACGCCAGCAAATCCAAGCGTATCGCCCGGCCGTCATGCAGTCGCTCCTTGATCGGCGCCTGCTGCGTCAGGCTGTGATCGAGATCGAGAATGTTCAAGGTTGCCTTCACCCCAGAAATGCCGCCCCTGACACCGGGTTCATGGTCATGAACACCGGCCGGGCGGGCCTTTCAGGGGAAGTGCAAAGGGTGGGCCAAGGGGTTGAATGGGGGCTGAACAGGCCTGGGGAAACGTATGCCTTGTAGGAGCGCGCTTGACCGCGATTGCGTTGGATGGGGCCCGCTTGGGCGCCCGGACTGACGCAATCGCGGGATCGCCATCTGTAGGAGCGTGGCTTGTCCCGCGCTCGGTCGGGAACCGGCCGTAGAATCTGAGCACGCGGTCTTTCAGGTGTACCGAGTCATCGGTTTTGCTGCCGCTGCGCAGCAGATCGCGGGACAAGCCACGCTCCTACAGAGACCGCGTACCTCAACCCCAGCCACGTTCCTGCAACGAACGCGTATCTCACCCCAACCCGTATTTCTTCACCTTGTCGAACAGCGTGGTCTTGGCCATGCCCAGTTCCTGGCTCGCCTGACTGAGATTGCCGCCGCTGCGCAGCAAGGCCTCGCTGAGCAGGTTTTTTTCGAAGGCTTCCACCGCCTCGGAAAACCCCAGGCTCTGGCTCAGGGCCGCGACGCCGGTTTTCTTGAACGCTGGCAGCCCCAAGGCATAACGCTCGGCGACGTTGCGCAGTTCTCGCACGTTGCCCGGCCAGTCGTGGCTCATCAGAGCGGAAACGGTGTGCGGGTCCAGTTGCGGCGGCTCGCGGTCGAAGCGCAGGGACGAGAGCTGCAGAAAGTGTTCGAACAATTGCAGGATGTCTTCGCGACGCTCACGCAACGGTGGCAATTCCAGGGTCACCACGTTAAGGCGGTAATACAGGTCGCTGCGAAACTGGCTGGCCTTGCTCAGCTCATTGAGGTCGGATTTGGTCGCCGCGATCACCCGGCAATCCACCGCGACACTCTGGTTCGAACCGAGGCGCTCCAGCGTGCGTTCCTGCAACACCCGCAGCAATTTGATCTGCAGGTTGATCGGCATGCTTTCCACTTCATCGAGAAACAGCGTGCCGTTGTGGGCGTGCTCAATCTTGCCAATGCGCCGTTTGCCCGCGCCGGTGAAGGCGTTGGCTTCGTGGCCGAAAATTTCGCTTTCGAACAGGTTCTCCGGCAGCCCACCACAGTTCAGCGCGACGAACTGATTGGAGTGCCGCCGGCTGAAGTCGTGGAGGCAGCGGGCGACCAGTTCCTTGCCCGTGCCGGTTTCACCTTCGATCAACACGTTGGCTGAGGTGTCCGCGACGTTGGTGATCAGCGCGCGCAGGTTCTGCATGGCCGGTGAGCGACCGATGATCTTGCCTTCCAGCGAGTCGCGTTCGGCCAGTTGCCGACGCAGCGATGAGACTTCCCGCGCAAGCCCGCGGTGTTCCAGGGCGCGGCGTGCGACGTCCACCAGCCGCTCGGGGGAGAAGGGTTTTTCCATGAAGTCGTAGGCACCGTCGCGCATGGCACCGACCGCCATCGACACATCGCCGTGGCCGGTGATCAGCACCACCGGCAGGCTGCGGTCGCGTTCTTTCAGGCGCTTGAGCAATTCCAGCCCGTCGATGCCTGGCAAACGAATGTCGCTGATGACGATCCCGGCAAAGTTGTCGCCCACCATCGCCAACGCCTCTTCGGCACTGCCCACGCCCTGGCTGTGGATGTCTTCCAGTGCGAGTGCCTGCTGGCAGCCGAGCAGGACGTGGGGGTCATCTTCGACGATGAGGACGGTCAGTTCAGTGTTCATGTGCAAATCCAATGCGTCAGCGTTGCCTTCATCGCGAATGAACTCGCTCCCACAGACAGAACGCATGCCGCTGTGGGAGCGGATTCATCCGCGAACTTTTTTCGGCCGACGATAATGTCCGAAAAGTACGTCATACCTTCGCCGCCCCACCGTCCACCAATGGCAACACCAACACAAACATCGTGCCGCCTTCCGCCGGGTCTTCGGCGTTCAAGCTGCCCCCGGCGGCGGCTGCGAGGCTGGCGGAGAGGGTCAAGCCCAGCCCCAGCCCTTGTTCGCCGGGCTTGGTGGTGAAAAACGGTTCGAACAGGTGCTTGCGCGCTTCGGCGTCGATCCCGTGACCGTTGTCGCGCACGCGCAGGCGGTAACGGCCTTCGCACAGGTCGCCTTGCAGCCACAGCACCGGCAGCGGTTGCGCCTGCATGGCGTCCAGCGCGTTGCCAATCAGGTTGACCAGAATCTGCTCCAGCCGCGTCTGGTCGATGGCGAGTTCGACGTCGTCGAAGGCCTGATGCAATTCCAGCGCGCTGTTTTCCAGACGTCCGCCGAGCACCTGCAATGACGCATCCACCGCTTTGGCCAGCGAGGCCTGGCCCTTGTCTTCCCCGCGTCGGGCAAAAGCGCGCAGGCTGGCGGTGATGCGGCCCATGCGATCGACCAGATCGTTGATCGTGCGCAGGTTGGTGCTCGCCGTATCCAGCGCACCGCGTTCGATGAACCGCACCGTGTTCCCGGACAACGTACGCAGAGCGGCCAGCGGCTGATTGAGTTCGTGGGCGATGCTGGTGGACATCTGCCCGATGGCCGCGAGTTTGCCCGCCTGCACCAATTCGTCCTGGGCCTGTCGCAAGGTTTCTTCGGCCTGACGCCGCTCGCGAATCTGACCCTTGAGGCGTTCGTTGCTGGCGCGCAGGTCGGCGGTGCGTTCGGTAATCCGACGTTCCAGTTCGTTGTTGGCTTCTTCCAGCGCTTCACGGGCCGCGAGGCGGGTCGAAATCACCTTGCGCCGCTCGTTCCAGGCGATCAGCAAAAACATCGCCAGCGCGCAGGCCACGGCCACCAGCATGCCTTGATTGGCCGCTTCACGCCGCAAATCCTCCAGCGGAGTCAGCAGCGTCAGGTGCCACGGCGTGTCGGCCAGGTCCCGGGTTTGCGCGAGGTAGCTGACGGCCGTGTGTTCGTGGTCGACGCTGACGTTGGCCGGGAAGGTCAACTTCTCTACCCCGTCCGAGATCAGCTCGCGTTCCAGCGGCACCAGCTCGTTGAGCGGCCACCAGTAATATTGCAGGCTGCGCGCCAGCCGCTCCTTGATTTGCGGGGTCAGGGGGCGAACCGATTTCAGTCGTCGCGCCGGGTCGCTGGACAGAATGATGATGCCGTTTTCATCGCTGACGAAGGCTTCCAGACGCGCCCGTTGCCAGCGCTCTTCCAGCGCTTCGAGGCGCACTTTGATCACGGCCACGCCGATGATCTTGCCTTTCTCTTCCAGCCCGTGGGCGAGGTAGTAACCCGGCTCCCCGGTGGTGCTGCCGATGCCGTAGAAGCGGCCCGGCAACCCGCGAATCGCGTCCTGATAATAGGCGCGGAACGACAGGTCTTCGCCGAGGTAGCTGTCGGCGTCGCGCCAGTTGCTGGTGGCCAGCACGCGGCCGGTGGTGTCGAGGACGTAGATCGCGCGGCTGCGGCTGCGGCGATTCAGGCCTTCGAGGTAATCGTTGACCTTCGAGCGCAACTCCGGCGACGGGTCGTTGAGCAGGTCCGAGACATTGGATTCGAGCTCCAGCACGCTGGGCAGGTAGTTGTATTTGTTGATTTCGCTTTCGACGGTGCGGGCGTGCAGTTCGAGCTGCCGTTCGCCGTTTTCGCCGAGGGCCTTGATGGCGTTCTTTTCGCTGTACAGATAGGTGACGTAGCCGAGCGCGATCATCAGCAGAATGATCAGCGGCGGCAGAAGCAGGTGGCGTATCAGGCGGGGTTTCACGGCAAGTGATGGCGGCGCGCTAAGAGGTGGATCGCATTTCATCACAGTCGTCCTGGACCGACCAGCTGCCCGTGTCATTGATAGCGACACCGACAGCCAGTGGTTTTTTGCCCTTTTGGGGCGTTGCCCTCGTGAGGCAGATTCGGTTAGTGCTGCAGGATTTTGTTCAGGAAGTGCTGAGCGCGTTCGGAACGGGCGCTGACGTCGCCGAAGAATTCGTCCTTGACGCAGTCTTCGATGATCTGGCCCTTGTCCATGAAGATCACGCGGTCGGCCACTTTGCGAGCGAAGCCCATTTCGTGGGTCACGCACATCATGGTCATGCCTTCGTGAGCGAGCTGCACCATCACGTCCAACACTTCGTTGACCATTTCAGGGTCGAGGGCGGAGGTCGGTTCGTCGAACAGCATCACCACCGGGTCCATCGCCAGCGCACGGGCAATCGCCACGCGTTGCTGCTGGCCGCCGGACAGTTGGCCAGGGTGCTTATGAGCGTGAGCCGACAAGCCGACGCGCTCCAGTAGGGCCAGGCCTTTTTTGGTGGCTTCTTCCTTGCTGCGGCCCAAGACCTTGATCTGCGCAATGGTCAGGTTTTCGGTGATGGTCAGGTGCGGGAACAGCTCGAAATGCTGGAACACCATACCCACGCGGGAACGCAGTTTCGGCAGGTTGGTCTTCGGGTCGGCGATGGACGTGCCATCGACCACGATGTCGCCTTTCTGGAACGGTTCGAGCGCGTTGACGCATTTGATCAGCGTGGATTTGCCCGAGCCAGAAGGCCCGCACACCACGATCACTTCGCCTTTTTTGACCTCAGTGCTGCAATCGGTCAGCACCTGGAAGTCCCCATACCACTTGTTGATATTTTTGATGGAAATCATACGGCTAACCTTTTTTGCATGAGCTTGACCAGACGCGAGGCCGCGAAGCTGATCGTGAAATACACCAGACCGGCGATGACCAGGAACTCATTGGAACGACCAATGATGTCGCCACTGGCGCGGGCCGAGTTGAGGAAGTCCACCAGACCGACCGTGTACACCAGCGAGGTGTCCTGGAACAGGATGATGCTCTGTTGCAGCAGCAGCGGGGTCATCTTGCGGAAGGCTTGCGGCAGGATGATCAAGCGCATCATCTGGCCGTAAGTCATGCCCAGTGCTTGCGCTGCGCCCATCTGACCGCGAGAGATCGACTGCACACCGGCACGGACGATTTCGCAGAAGTACGCCGCCTCGAACATCATGAAGGCCACGACGCAGGAGGTGAACGCGCCGACCGGGGTGTCTTGCCCAGTGATCCAGCGCAGCACGAACGGCACCGCCAGGTAGAACCAGGTAATGACCAGCAGCAGCGGGATCGAGCGGAAATAGTTGACGTAGGCGCCAGCGATGCGCGACAGCAGTTTGCTCGACGACAGGCGCATCAGGGCCAGAAGGGTCCCGATGATGATGCCGCCGACCACGCCCATCACCATCAACTGCAAGGTCATGACCATGCCGTTCCACATGCCTGGAATGGCGGGGATGATTCCAGAGAAGTCCATTATTTACCTCCCACGGAGATCAGGCCCGGCACGGCGACTTTCTTCTCGACCAGACGCATGAGCAACATCAGGCTCATGTTCAGCGTGAAGTAGATCAGGGTGGCGAGGGTGAAGGCTTCGAACAGGTTCGCGGAAAACTCGGCGGTCTGTTTGGTCTGGGCCAGCAATTCCATCAGACCGATCAGCGAGGCCACCGACGAGTTCTTGAACACGTTGAGGAATTCGGAGGTGAGCGGCGGGATGATGATCCGGTAAGCCTGCGGCAGCAGCACGTTCCAGTAGATCTGCGGCAGTTTGAAACCCATGGCGCGTGCGGCGGATTCCTGGCCGCGAGGCAACGCCTGGATACCGGTGCGCACTTGTTCGCAAACCCGTGCGGCGGTGAACAGACCCAGGCACACGACAACGCTCAGAAAGGCCGAGGTGGTCGGGTTCAGGTCCTGCTTGTACCACTCCTGCAGGTTCTCAGGCAGCAGATCCGGCACCAGGAAGTACCAGATGAACAGCTGCACCAGCAGTGGCACGTTACGGAAAATTTCCACGTAAACCGTGGCGATGGAAGACACGATGCGATTGGGCACCGTGCGCATCACCCCGAGCACTGAGCCCAGGATTAACGCGATGATCCAGGCGACGATGGAGATGCCGATGGTCCAGCCCAGACCGGATACATACCAGTCCAGATAGGTCTCGGTGCCGACGCCAGTGGACTTGAAGAATACGCTCCAGTCCCAGTTGTAATTCATCAGGGTCTCCCCTCTGATCGATCGTTATGCGCGCATGCCGATGGCAGCGGCTTCCGGGGACTTATTACGTCCCCGGAAATCAGGCTTATCTTTTTTGTGATAGCGGAGCGAAGGGCTTAAGCCTTCTTGTCCGGCGCTGGCTTGTCGTTCGGGTTGGCGATCAGCTTCTTGAGCTCTTCGCTCATCGGGAAGCTCAGGTTCAGGCCTTTTGGAGGAATTGGCTGGGTGAACCACTTGTCGTAGATCTTGTTGATCTCGCCCGACTTGTAGAGGCCGACAATCGCGTCGTCCACGGCTTTCTTGAACGCCGGGTCGTCTTTACGAACCATGCAGCCGTAGATTTCATAGGATTGCGGGGTGCCGGTCACGTGCCAGTCGGTTGGCTTCTTGGCCTTGGCCATTTCGCCTGCCAGCAGTGCGTCGTCCATCATGAACGCAACGGCACGGCCCGATTCCAGCATCTGGAAGGACTCACCGTGGTCTTTGGCGGAAATGACGTTCATGCCCATCTGCTTGTCAGCGTTCATCGCTTTGATGATGCGCTCGGACGTGGTGCCCGCGGTGGTCACGACGTTCTTGCCTTTCAGGTCATCGAAGTCGTTGTACGGCGAACCGACCTTGGTCAGCAGCTTGGTGCCGATTTCGAAGATGCCGACGGAGAAATCGACTTGCTGAGCGCGCTCGGCGTTGTTGGTGGTCGAACCACACTCAACGTCGACAGTGCCGTTCTGAACCAGCGGGATACGGGTCTGGGAAGTGACCAGGTTGTACTTGACGTTCAGATCTGGCTTGTTCAGGTCTTTTTTGATCGCTTCGACGATGGCCAGCTGAATGTCGTGGGAGTAACCGACAGGTTTGCCGGAAGCGTCAGCGATGTACGAGAACGGAATGGACGAGTCGCGGTGACCGAGGGTGATGGTGCCGGAATCGTTGATTTTTTTCAGAGTGCCGGTCAGCTCGGCGGCGGACACCGGGGTGCTGATCAAAGCGGCTGCAGCAATGGCAACGCCCAGAATGTGGGGAACGATACGCATCTGTTTCTCCTCGACTTTGTTTTTCTTATGGGTCCGTGTTGGGTCGGCCCTATCGGTTTCAGAACGCTACAACGGCGGCCCAACTCAGGCGGCACGCTACATCGGAGCAATCGTGAATGAGTGTAGAGCATGAGTCATGCCAAGCATGTGACACATTTTAACTCACTGAAAAGAAAGAGAATTTATTTTAGATACGCGATGGGGTGGGATTTGGTCGTACGGAATGCCGAATAGGCGGGGAAGGGTTGTTCGGAAAACCGAATGCCTGTGTGTGGATGAATCAGGCAAAACGCTAAACACCTGTAGGAGCGAATTCATTCGCGAAACGCCCACACATCCGACACATATCTGCCGGATGTACTACCCCATCGCGAATGAATTCGCTCCCACAGGGGGAGCGAGGGGTGTCAGTCGATCCGGTGGTGTCGCCGGGAAATCAAGCGGCTTCGATGGCCCCTTTGCTCCGGGCGACTTTATCGAGATACGCCTGCACGTTCTGCTGTTCTTCGGCCGTGGTGAACAGGCCGAGCTTGGTCCGACGCCACAGGATGTCGTCAGCTTTCGTCGCCCATTCTTCGCTGCCCAGATAATCCACCTCGCGGCTGTAAAGGCCACCACCGAGGTGTTCGCCCAAATCCGCCAACCCTTGCGCGCCTTCGATGATGCGCCAGCTGCGTGAGCCGTAGGTGATCGACCAACGCTTGGCGAGGTCTGCAGGCAGCCAAGGGCAGCGTTGTTGCAACTCTGTTGCCAGCGCCGCTGGCGTGGTCATGTTTTCTCCACCCGGCAGGCTCGCCTTGGCGGTCCAGCTCGGGCGCATCTGGGTGAAGAACGGCGCCAGCTGTTGCATCGCCGACTCCGCCAGCTTGCGATAGGTCGTCAGTTTCCCACCGAACACCGACAGGATCGGCGGCTCGCCCGCGCCACCCGACAGCGACAGGGTGTAGTCGCGGGTGATCGCCGACGGGTTGTCGGATTCGTCGTTGCACAGCGGGCGCACGCCGGAATAGGTGCGGATGATGTCGTCGCGGCTGAGCTGTTTCTTGAAGTGTTCGTTGACAATCTTCAGCAGGTAATCGGTCTCGCCTTCGGTGATCGCCACGTTGGCCGGGTCGCCGGTGTATTCGCGATCGGTGGTGCCAATGATGGTGAACCGCTCCAGATACGGAATCGCGAAGACGATGCGCTGATCCTCGTTCTGCAGGATGAACGCGTTTTCGCCTTCGTACAGTTTCGGCACGATCAAATGGCTGCCTTGGATCAGGCGAATGCCATATTGCGACTCCAGCTTCAAATCTTCGCGAATGAACTTGGCGACCCATGGGCCGGCCGCGTTCACCAACGCCCTGGCACGAATGGAGAAAAGGCTGCCATCGGCGCGTTCCATGTTCAGGTGCCACAGGCCGTTGCTGCGTCGGGCACTGAGGCAGCGGGTCTGGGTGTGGATGTGCGCGCCTTTTTCCCGTGCGGCCATGGCGTTGAGCACGACGAGGCGGGCGTCATCGACCCAGCAATCGGAATATTCGAAACCGCGGGTGATAGTGGCGTTGAGCGGGCTGCCAGCACCGAAGCGCAGGCTTTTCGACGCGGGCAGCTTTTCGCGTTTGCCGAGGTGGTCATAAAGGAACAGACCGGCGCGGATCATCCACGTCGGGCGCAGATGCGGACGGTGAGGCAGCACGAAACGCATGGGCTTGACGATGTGCGGCGCCTTCTCCAGCAGCACTTCACGCTCGGCCAACGCCTCACGCACCAGACGGAATTCGTAATGTTCGAGGTAGCGCAGGCCACCGTGGATCAGCTTGCTACTGGCCGACGAAGTGTGGCTGGCGAGGTCATCCTTTTCGCAAAGGAACACTGACAGGCCGCGTCCCGATGCATCCGCTGCGATCCCGACGCCATTGATGCCACCGCCGATCACGGCAATGTCATAAACCTCGGAAAGCGGTGGGGTGGGCAAGGCGGAATGGGCCATCGGGGCCTCCTGTCGAGAATTCGGTCACATTCGATTTTGGCGAATTCGAACATTTACGTTCATTTTCGAAAATAGTAACGCAATAAGACAGAGGCCACCACTCGGTATTGATTGAAAATACTGATGGGAGGAGGGGGAAAGGAACAAAAGCGAACATCAAGGAGCGCGTAAAGCCCCCACTGCTGATCTGGAGAACCGCTGGACTCTGTGGGAGCGAATTCATTCGCGGGAGGCCTTTACATCCGATGCAGGCTTGTCGGATGTACCACCGCATCGCGAATGAATTCGCTCCCACAGGAAGGTGAGGCGCAACTAAGAAAGGGGCTTAAACGACTTCCAGCCGAATCTTGTTCTGCGTCAGCAATTGCGCCAGTGCAGGCGCGGGGGGCTGGTCGGTGACGAGGCAGTCGATCAGGGTGATCGGGCCCAGGCGTACCATGGCGTTGCGGCCGAATTTGCTGGAGTCCGCCGCCAGAATGACCTGACGCGCATTGGCGATGATCGCTTGGGAGACGCGGACTTCCTGATAGTCGAAATCCAGCAGGCTGCCGTCTTCGTCGATGCCGCTGATGCCCACCAGCGCGAAATCGACCTTGAACTGGGTGATGAAATCAACGCTCGCCTGACCCACCACACCGCCGTCACGACGCACGTTGCCCCCCGCCAGCAGCACTTCGAAGTCGTCCTTGCCGCTGAGGATCGACGCCACGTGCAGGTTGTTGGTGATGATCTTCAGGTGACTGTGGTTGAGCAAAGCGCGGGCGATGGATTCGGTGGTGGTGCCGATGTTGATGAACAGCGAGGCGTGGTCGGGAACCTGCGCCGCGATGGCTTCGGCGATGCGCTGTTTCTCGTCGCGCATCTGGTCCGCGCGCATGGCGTAGGCGGTGTTTTCGATGCTGGAATCGTAGGCCGCGCCGCCATGATAACGACGCAGCAGGTTCATCTCTGCCAGTTGGTTGATGTCGCGCCGGATGGTTTGCGGGGTCACGACAAACAATTGGGCCATTTCTTCGATGCTGACGTAGCCGCGCTCACGGACCAGCTCGAGGATCTGCTGTTGACGGGGTGGCAGATTCATTTTTCTTCCTTCGGGCAAGAGCGCCCATGATGCCGCAGGCAGCCATTACCTGTCAGCCGGAAAAAGAACCTGAAGTCCAATGATGTCCTGTAGGAGTGAGCTTGCTCGCGATGCGTTCCGTTGGCTCAAATCTGTCACAGACAAATCGCTATCGCGAGCAAGCTCACTCCTACAGGGTATGTGGGTTATTCGACGTCTTCGTGCGGCTCCCAGTCCCGCGTGCGCTCCACCGCCTTGCGCCAGCCCGCGTACAGCTTTTCCTTCTCCGCTTCATCGCATTGCGGTTCGAATTTTCGCTCGATCACCGCTTTGTCTTTCAACTCGTCCAGCCCGCTCCAGAAACCGATGGCCAGGCCCGCCAGATACGCCGCGCCCAAGGCCGTGGTTTCGCGCATTTTCGGGCGCTCGACGTAGGTGCCGAGAATGTCGGCCTGGAACTGCATCAGGAAATTGTTGGCCACCGCGCCGCCATCCACGCGCAGGGCCTTGAGCGGTTCGGCGGCGTCCTGCTGCATGGCGTCGAGGACGTCGCGGGTCTGGTAGGCGATGGATTCCAGCGCCGCCCGAATAATGTGATCGACCTTCACGCCCCGGGTCAGGCCGAACAGCGCGCCACGGGCGTAAGGGTCCCAATACGGCGCGCCAAGTCCCGTGAACGCGGGCACCAGGTACACGCCGTTGCTGTTCTTCACCTTGGTCGCGAAGTACTCGGTGTCCATGGAGTCGTTGACGATCTTCAGTTCATCCCGCAACCACTGCACCGTCGAGCCGCCGTTGAACACCGCGCCTTCCAGCGCATACGCCACTTCGCCACGTGGGCCGCAGCCGATGGTGGTGAGCAAGCCGTGGTTGGATTTCACGGCTTTCTTGCCCGTGTTCATCAACAGGAAACAGCCGGTGCCGTACGTGTTCTTGGCTTGGCCGGGTTCCACGCACATCTGGCCAAACAGGGCCGATTGCTGGTCCCCTGCGATACCGGCTATGGCGATGCCGCTTTTGCTGTGGCCGTAAACTTCAGATGATGACTTCACCTCGGGCAGCATTTCCCGAGGCACGTCGAGCACGTCCAGCATCCGCGGATCCCATTCGAGGGTATGGATGTTGAACATCATGGTGCGCGAGGCGTTGGTGTAATCGGTGACGTGCACCTTGCCACCGGTGAATTTCCAGATCAGCCAGCTATCAACGGTGCCGAACAGCAACTCGCCCCGATGGGCACGTTCGCGGCTGCCTTCGACGTGGTCGAGAATCCACTTCAGTTTGCTGCCGGAAAAGTACGGGTCGATCACCAGACCGGTGGTGTCCCGAATATAGTCCTCCAGCCCGTCGCGCTTGAGCTGCTGACAAATCTCGGTGCTGCGACGGCATTGCCAGACCACGGCGTTGTAGATCGGCCGCCCAGTGTCTTTCTCCCAGACCACCGTGGTTTCGCGCTGGTTGGTGATGCCAATGGCAGCGATCTGGTTGTGATGCAGGTTGGCCTGGGCCAGCACTTTGGTCATGCAGGCGGTCTGGGTGGCGAAGATTTCCATCGGATCGTGCTCCACCCAGCCTGGCTGCGGGTAGTGCTGCACGAATTCGCTCTGGGCGGTACTCACCACATTGGCGTCGCGGTCGAAGATGATCGCGCGGGAGCTGGTCGTACCTTGATCGAGGGCGATGATGTAATTCTTGTTGTCGTTGTCAGTCATGTCGATTGCCTGGTGATAAAGCGGGTGTTCGGGACTGTCGTCAGTGTACGTGCGAAAACCCGTCAGGTGATGAGGCGGCCTCACCGTTGAAGGCTGAATATTCGTATTCGAAAAAATATAGACGTAAACGAACATTGTCAAAGTCGAAAGTGAACGGTGCCTCTGTTTTTCAGGGCCTAACGATTTCACGCTGGGACAGCCGCTGAACAGAGGCGTTTCGACAGCAGATGGCCTAAAGTAGCGACAGCCAACACGAAACACCCTGGTCGTCTGGAGTGCTGCATGACCCCCGCATTGGATTTGCTGAAAAAAGTTCGCGCCGAACACCGTGTCCACAGTTACGAACATGACCCCAAGGCCGCGTCCTATGGCCTGGAAGCCGCCGAAAAGCTGAACCTGCAACCCGCGCAAGTCTTCAAGACGCTGCTGGCAAGCACTGAAAAGGGCGAGTTGCTGGTGGCCGTGGTGCCGGTGGTGGGTTCGCTGGACCTCAAGGCCCTGGCCCATGCGGCAGGCGCGAAAAAAGCCGAGATGGCCGACCCCGCCGCCGCGCAACGGGCCACCGGTTATCTGTTGGGTGGGATCAGCCCGTTGGGTCAAAAGAAACGGCTGAGGACGTTCATTGACGTGTCCGCCCAACCGTTCGCGACCATTTTTGTCAGCGCCGGTCGTCGAGGGCTTGAGGTGGAACTGTCGGCGGCGGTACTTGCTCAACATACCGGTGCGACGTTTGCTCAGATTGGCCGCGAATGATCCGGATGCATCGTCAGATATGCCGTGTCTTGCTGTAGTCATTTAGGCTGACGCAGGGCAGGGCGCTCGAACAATAACGATTGGGGATGCCTTCCATGCAGCTTGAATTTCATCAAGTCGATGCCTTCAGTGACCGACCGTTCGCAGGCAACCCTGCGATGGTGTATCGCCTCGATGCCTGGCTGTCGGATGAGCTGATGCAGCGCATTGCGACGGAACACAACCTGTCCGAAACCGCTTTTGTTGTGCGTGAGGCGCAGGGCTGGCATATCCGTTGGTTCACGCCCACCAATGAAGTCCCGCTGTGCGGGCATGCGACGTTGGCCAGCGCCTATGTGCTGTATGAAAAGTATGGCGAAACGTCTGACACCATTCAGTTCATCAGCCAGTCAGGGCCGCTGAGCGTCAGCCGCGAGAACGGACGCCTGTTGCTGGATTTTCCCTCTCTGCCCCCGAGTGAAGTGGGCGTGACGGTGGATATCGAACGCGCGCTGAACACAGAAGTCGTCGACGCGCTGGGCGCTGCGGCGCTGTTGGTGGTGTTGGAGTCCGAGCAGGCGGTTCGCGATTGCAAGCCTGATATGGCTGCCATCGCCCGGCTGCCATGGCCGGGGGTGATCATCACTGCGAAAGGCGATGGTGACGCGCATGATTTTGTCTCTCGTTACTTCGCGCCGGGGAACGGCATTCCCGAAGACCCGGTCACCGGCTCGACCCATTGCAGCCTGATTCCGTATTGGTCAGCACGCCTGAACAAATTCAGCCTCACGGCCTATCAAAGTTCGGCGCGAGGGGGCGAGTTGTTCTGTCGTCTGGAGGGAGATCGGGTGAAGATTGGCGGCTATGCGACGTTGGTGGCGAGTGGGGTGTTGACGGTCGGGTGAGTTCACCGCGTGACGCTGGAGCGGCACGACTTATCGGGAGAGGCGGTTGTTGAATCGTATGTGTTGAACGCCGCGTCCTCTGTGGGAGCGAATTCATTCGCGAAAGGGTGGTGCAGGCAACAGACCTTCATCGGCTGTACGATCTATTCGCGAATGAATTCGCTCCTACAGCTATATTTGCGGCGCGACGAGGTCAGGAGCTGACTTAGGCTCAACTGTAGGAGCGAATTCATTCGCGAGAGGGCGGTGCAGGCGGCAGACCTTCATCGGCTGTACGATCTATTCGCGAATGAATTCGCTCCTACAGGGACTGTGTTCGCAACTCCAGCGAGGGTGTTCGTCAGGACGCAGGAAACAGCACCAGATTCTGAGCCGTTACGCGGATACCGACGTCATCTCCCGCGTGCAGATCAGCATGGCTGGGGAACAAGGCTTCCAGTGGCGTCCCGCTTGGCAGCTGCAAGCGATACAGCGTCACGGCGCCCTGAAAGGTTTTGCTGATGACCCGGGCTTTCACCGGGCTGTCCGGCGCATACGTGATGTCGTCCGGTCTCAGCAACACATCGACCGAGCCTGCATGTTCACGGGCACAGGTCCCACGCAGTACGCCGAGTTCGGTCTGCACCGATTGCGCATCGATCATTTGCCCACGGATGAAGTAGCCCTGGCCGACAAAACTGGCGACATAGGGCGTAGCCGGTCGGTGATAAAGGTTGTAGGGCGTATCCCATTGTTCAAGGCGTCCTTCCTTGAACACGCCTACCTGATCGCTGACGGCGAAGGCTTCTTCCTGATCGTGGGTCACCAGAATCGCGCTGGTGCCTCGGGCCTTGAGAATGTCGCGCACCTCATGGCTCAAACGTCGGCGCAGCTCGCCATCGAGGTTGGAGAAGGGTTCGTCCAATAGCAGCAATTGCGGTTCCGGTGCCAATGCCCGCGCCAAGGCGACGCGTTGCTGCTGGCCGCCCGAGAGCTCATGTGGATGCCGCTTGCCCAGCGCGCCGAGGTTGACCAGCGCCAACATTTCCTCGACCACCTGTGCCAGGCGCGGATGATTCCGAATGCCGAAGGCGATGTTGTCCGCGACGGTCAGGTGCGGGAACAGCGCGTAGTCCTGAAACACCATGCCGATACGGCGCTTCTCGGGCGCGAGGGTGAAGCCGGGTCTGGAGATGACGTCGCCCGCGAGGGTGATTTCACCCGCGTGCACCGGTTCGAAACCGGCGATGGCGCGCAACGTAGTGGTCTTGCCGCAGCCCGACGAGCCGAGCAGGCAGCCAATGTCTCCCGCGTTGAGGTGCAGATTCAGGTTCTGCACCACGCGTTGGTCTTGATAACCGCAGGCCAGCTCACGCAGTTGCAGCAGCATCGGCTCACTCATGCAGGTTGGTAGGCAGGCGCCACCAGAAATTCGAGCAGCGCCTTTTGCGCATGCAGACGGTTTTCCGCCTGATCCCACGCCACTGAACGTGGGTCGTCGAGCAGGTCTTCACTGATCTCCTCACCCCGGTGGGCAGGCAGGCAGTGCATGAACAGCACGTCGTCAGCGGCCAGATCGAGCAGTTCGCGAGTGACCTGGAAAGGCTTGAACAGCGCGATGCGCTTGGCGGTTTCCTCTTCCTGGCCCATGGAGGTCCAGACGTCGGTGCTGATCAAATGCGCGCCCTTGACCGCTTCACGCGGGTCGCGGGTCACGGTCACGCGGTCACCGGCCAGCGCCAGGAAGCGCGGGCTCGGCTCGTAGCCTTCAGGGCAGGCGACGCGCAGTTGGAAGTCGAACTGGATCGCCGCTTCTATATAGCTGTTGCACATGTTGTTGCCGTCGCCGATCCAGGCCACGGTCTTGCCTTTGATCGCACCGCGATGTTCGAGGAAGGTCTGCATGTCGGCCAATAACTGGCACGGATGCAGGTCGTCGGACAGGCCGTTGATCACAGGCACACGGGAATTTGCAGCGAATTCGATGAGGTTGCTGTGGGCGAACGTGCGGATCATGACCGCATCGACCATGCGCGACATGACGCGCGCGCCGTCGGCAATCGGTTCGCCACGCCCCAGTTGGGTGTCGCGAGGCGACAAAAAGATGGCCTGACCGCCGAGTTGGATCATGCCGGCTTCGAACGAAATGCGAGTCCGAGTCGAAGATTTCTCGAAGATCATGGCCAGCACTCGACCTCTCAGCGGCTCGAACAGCACGCCTCGATTTCGCAAGTCCTTCAGCTCAATGCCTCGACGGATCACGGCGCCCAGTTCGTCTGGCGTGTAATCCATCATCGAGAGAAAGTGCCTGGTGATCATCATTAACTACCTTGTCTGCAACAGACCGCAGATCCTCTAAGCCGGGTTTTATCGGGAAAACGGGCGAGACCTGCGGCAAAAGCCGCACGGGGCGACGAATAGGGAAGGCGCGAGGGTATAAGAAAATGTCGCCTCGTGCCAAGGCCCGGCATGTTCGAAAAAAAATGTCAGACGTCCGGTCGCTTGAAAATGGCGTGGTCAGGACGCTTTTCATGTAACGAAGTGCTACAGTTGCGTACGCAGCGAAGGCAATTCGCCATCTGCGTCCACCGCGAAGGGCAAAGGTTGTACACCGCTTCGCTGGACACTGGCAATTGCTGCCGTTTTTGCAACAGTTTCAAAATGCTGCTGAACCTAATGCGACATGCTTCACGCCGTGGAAACCGGGACGTTTCCTAAACGTGTGGCGTGGGTTATAAAGGCCGCTTATGTCCTCCAGAAGGGGTGGGGAATGGATTCAAAAGAGAAACAACTGACGGAACTGCTCGGGCTTACGGCTCGCACCCTCACGCACCTCACTGCTTCCATGACGTCGATGTCGTTCGAGCTGATGCGCAGTGAAGATGAAGTGACCCGTTCGGCAGGACGCCGCATGATCGACCGCATGGCCACCATCAGTGCCGGACTGGATGACCATTGGCGTTTGATTGGCGAACTGACGGGCGTGCAGGTCTCCCAGGAACAGGTCGAGACCGTTCATGAGATTCAGCTGAAGCGCAAGGTCGTCACGCCTATCGGCGGTTCGGCTTCCTGATCCCCGCTCCTTCGCTCAGGTGAGCTATCGGCTCGCCTGATGCTGTCCGATTCACGGCACTGACGTTTCTGGCGAAGTGCCGCGCCAGGCTCCATAGTTTTGTTTCCGCGATCACGCCGATCGCCACACAAAAACATGAGACTGGCGATGACCAAGACTCTCCACCACCGTGCCTGTCACCTGTGCGAGGCCATCTGTGGCCTGACCATCGAAACCACCCTTGAAGACGATGCCAGCGTGCGTATCAGCTCGATCAAGGGCGACGCGCAAGACACGTTCAGCCGAGGGCATATCTGCCCGAAAGCGGTGGCTTTGCAAGACATCCAGAACGACCCGGACCGCCTGCGACAGCCCATGCGCCGTATGGGCAGCGAGTGGCATCCCATCGCCTGGCAGGACGCGTTCGACCTGGTGGCCGAACGTCTGCTGGACATCCAGCAGCGTCACGGGCAGAACGCCGTCGCGGTCTATCAGGGCAATCCGAGCGTTCACAATTACGGGCTGATGACCCACAGCAATTACTTCCTTGGTCTGCTGAAAACCCGCAACCGATTCTCCGCGACATCCGTCGACCAATTGCCCCATCACCTCACCAGCTACCTGATGTATGGCCACGGCCTGTTGCTGCCCATCGCGGACATCGACCACACCGATTTCATGCTGATTCTGGGCGGCAACCCGCTCGCCTCCAACGGCAGCATCATGACCGTGCCCGACGTAGAGAAGCGCTTGAAGGCGATTCAGGCGCGGGGCGGCAAAGTCGTGGTGGTCGATCCTCGGCGTAGCGAAACGGCTGCCATCGCCAACCAACACATGTTCATCCGCCCCGGTGGCGACGCGGCGCTGCTGTTCGGCGTGCTGCACACGCTGTTCGCCGAAAGCCTGACCCGCGACACCCATCTGCCGGTCGATGGCCTCGAAGAAGTGCGGGCCGCCATCGCGCACATGGACGCGGACGCCATGAGCCTGCGTTGCGGGGTGCCGGCCGAAGACATCCGGCAACTGGCGCGGGATTTCGCGGGTGCGAAAAGCGCCGTGTGTTACGGGCGGATGGGTATTTCGACGCAAGCGTTCGGCACGCTGTGTCATTGGCTGGTGCAGTTGATCAATCTGGTGACTGGCAACCTTGACCGGGTCGGCGGCGCGCTGTGCACTGAGCCTGCACTGGATCTGGTGGCCTCGACCTCGGGCGGCGGTTTCAATCGCTGGCAGAGCCGTGTCTCGGGTCTGCCCGAATACAGCGGCGAGCTGCCGGTGTCGGCGCTGGCGGAAGAAATGCTCACCGAAGGCGAAGGGCAGGTGAAGGCGTTGATCACGGTGGCGGGCAATCCGGTATTGTCGACGCCCAACGGTCGTCAGCTCGATCAGGCGCTGGATGGCCTGGAGTTCATGGTCAGTGTCGATCTCTATATCAATGAAACCACGCGCCACGCCGATCTGATTTTGCCCTCGACCTTGGCGCTGGAAAACGATCATTACGACACAACGTTCAACATGTTCGCGGTGCGCAACGTCACCCGCTTCAATCGTGCCATCCTCGCCAAGCCTGAGGGAGCACTGCATGACTGGGAGATTTTCGTCGGGCTGGCCAAGGCCTTCGCCGCGCACGCCGAGCGTGAGCTGAAACCCACGATTCCTCCGGCTCAAATGGTGGATCGTGGATTGCGCGCAGGCTTTTATGGCGATGCCTCGGCGATGAAGCTGTCATTGGAAACGCTCCATGACCACCCTCATGGGCTGGACCTGGGCGCGCTCAAGCCCAATCTCGCCACGCGGCTGAAAACGCCCAATCAGCGCGTTCAGGCAGCGCCAGAGGTGATCCTGGCCGATCTGGTGCGCTTTGCCACCGCTGTAATGCCGTCAGTGGATGAGCTGTTGCTGATTGGACGGCGTCATGTTCGCAGCAATAATTCGTGGATGCACAACTACCACCGGCTGGTGAAAGGCAAGCCACGCCATCAATTGCTGATGCACCCGGACGACCTGGCCACCCGCGGCCTGAGCGACGGGCAGCGAGTGCGGGTGAGTTCGCGGGTGGGAATGATCGAGGTCGAGGTGATGGGCAGCGCCGACATGATGCCCGGTGTGGTCAGCCTGCCTCATGGGTGGGGGCATGGGCGGCCAGGGGTGCAAATGGACATTGCCCGCGATCAACCGGGTGAGAGTGCAAACGACCTGACTGACGAGCGGCAGATGGACGCGCTGTCCGGGAACGCCGCGCTGAACGGGGTGCCGGTCACTGTCGCAGCGGCATGACGCTCATCATATTTATGAGGCCGATTAAAGCCAAGACCGAGCGTTACGCTAGGGAATCGGTTAGAATGCGCCACCGTGTCGACTCATACAGTCGTAAAGTTAAGCCGAGGTGCTCCATGGATATCATCGAAACGATCAAAGACCAGATTGCCAAAAACACCGTTCTGCTTTACATGAAAGGCGCTCCGAATGCCCCGCAGTGCGGCTTTTCGGCGAAGGCGTCCCAAGCCTTGATGGCGTGTGGCGAGAAGTTCGCGTACGTCGATATCCTGCAGAACCCTGAGATTCGCGCCAACCTGCCGAAATACGCGAACTGGCCGACGTTCCCACAACTGTGGGTAGACGGCGAGCTGGTCGGCGGCAGTGACATCATCATTGAGATGCACGCAGCAGGCGAGTTGCAGACCTTGATCAAGGCTGCGGTCGAGAAAAACGCAACGGCCTGATTGGGTTGTTGGTAAAAAGCCCCGGTCTTTCAGGAGATACGGGGCTTTTTTGTGGGTGCTTCCCGAGCAGTGTTCGACACCCAACAAAAAGCCCCGCCAGGTTCATCACCGGGCGGGGCTTTTTTGAGAGGATCAGGCTGAGATCAGTCTTCTTCGCCCATCTGCGATTGCAGGTAGTTCTCGATGCTGACCTTGTCGATCAGACCCAGCTGGGTTTCCAGCCAGTCGATGTGTTCTTCTTCGGACTCAAGAATGTCTTCCAGCAGCTCACGGCTGCCGAAGTCGCCAACAGTTTCGCAGTGAGCGATCGCGGCTTTCAGGTCTGCGTGGCCTTTACGCTCGATCTTCAGGTCGCACTCCAGCATTTCCTTGGTGTGCTCGCCGATAAGGATTTTGCCCAGGTCTTGCAGGTTGGGCAGGCCTTCCAGGAACAGGATGCGCTTGATCAGCTTGTCAGCGTGTTTCATCTCGTCGATGGATTCTTTGTACTCGTGCTTGCCCAGCTTGTTCAGGCCCCAATCTTCGTACATGCGCGCATGCAGAAAATACTGGTTGATCGCGACCAGCTCGTTTCCGAGGATCTTGTTGAGATGCTGGATGACTGTAATGTCGCCTTTCATGATCGAGGTCCTGTCGAAGATGTTCGTATATAAGCCGCAAGTTTGAGCTTCGAATAATCCCCTGTCAAACCTAAGTTATTGAATAATAAGTGAAAATAAATAGGAATAAGAATGTTTGTGTTCCGCATCTTATCGCTAAGCGCTTGAAATACCGGCATAAAAAAACCGGACACGGGTCCGGTTTCTTTTAATTCGTTGAATCACGCAGCAGAAAATTCCGCGGGATAGGCGAGGGCGGCCTGTGACGTTTGCAGTTCAGTCAGGGTTTCACGCACCACTTCCTTCGCCAGGCAGGCACATTTCCCACATTTGCTGGCGACACCCAGGGTCTCGCGCACTTCACGGTAACTGCAGCATCCTTCCATGATTGCTTCGCGGATCTGTCCGTCGGTAACACCTTGGCAAAGGCAGACATACATAAATAAAAGACCGTCGCTGAGTTATTTGCTCATGTGCGACGGATACTAATGTTAATGAGAATGCTTGTCAAAACTACTTCCTGAACATCTGCTGAAGGCCGATGAGTGGTCAGAAGACAACTAGCTTGACATGGAGGGATGAGCCCAAAAAAACCGGCCACGCGGGCCGGTCTTTACGCACGAGAAGGAGATATCAATCGTCGAAGTCGTGCCAGCCGCCCATTTCTTTCCAGCGGTTGACGATGCCGCAGAACAGCTCGGCGGTCTTTTCAGTGTCGTAACGAGCCGAGTGGGCTTCGCGACCGTCGAAGTCGATGTCCGCCGATTGGCAGGCCTTGGCCAGCACGGTCTGGCCGTATGCCAAGCCCGCGAGCGTCGCCGTGTCGAAACTGGAGAAGGGGTGAAACGGGTTGCGCTTCATGTCCAGTCGCGCAACGGCGGCATTCAGAAAGCCCAGATCGAAGCTGGCGTTATGGCCGACCAGAATCGCCCGCTTGCAGCCATTGGCTTTCAGCGCCTTGCGTACGCCACGGAAGATGTCATTCAGCGCGGTTTCTTCACTCACAGCCATGCGCAGCGGGTGATCGAGCTTGATGCCAGTGAATTCCAGCGCCGCGGCTTCGATGTTGGCGCCTTCGAACGGCTCGACGCGGAAAAAGTAGGTGTGTTCCGGGAACACGAAACCCTTTTCGTCCATGCCGATGGTGGTCGCGGCAATTTCCAGCAACGCATCGGTGGCCGAGTTGAAACCGCCGGTTTCTACGTCGACGACGACCGGCAGGTAGCCACGAAAGCGTGCTGCCATCGGATGCCTGGAGCCTGTACCGCCGCCAGAACCTTCCTGTTCGTCGTCGTAATGGTCTTCACTCACGCGTGTTCCTCCAGCAGGCGCCAGCGCAGTGTCTCACCGGCGCGCAGCGGGATAACGGACAGCTCGCCAAAAGGCAGGCTGGCAGGGGCGGTCCATTCTTCACGGACCAAAGTAATGGTGTCGGTGTTGGCGGGCAGGCCGTAGAACGCCGGGCCGTTCAGGCTGGCGAACCCTTCGAGCTTGTCCAGCGCGTTGCGTTGTTCGAACGCTTCGGCATACAGCTCGATCGCCGCGTACGCGGTGTAGCAGCCGGCACAGCCGCAAGCGGCTTCTTTGGCATGCTGCGCGTGCGGCGCCGAGTCAGTGCCCAGGAAGAACTTTTTGCTGCCGCCGGTGGCAGCGTCCAGCAGCGCGACCTGGTGGGTGTTGCGCTTGAGGATCGGCAGGCAATAGAAGTGCGGACGAATCCCGCCCACCAGCATGTGGTTGCGGTTGTACAGCAAATGGTGCGCAGTGATGGTTGCGCCGACGTTGGCCGAAGCCTCGTTGACGAACTGCACGGCATCGCCGGTGGTGATGTGTTCGAACACGACTTTCAGCGTCGGGAAACGCTCGACCACACGACGCATGTGTTCGTCGATGAAGATCTTTTCGCGATCAAACACGTCAATGTCGCCACGGGTCACTTCGCCGTGGATCAACAGCGGCATGCCGACTTCGGCCATCGCTTCGAGGACCGGGAAAATCTTGTCGACGCTGGTCACGCCCGAATCGGAGTTGGTGGTGGCGCCAGCCGGGTACAGCTTGGCGGCATACACAAAGCCACTGGCCTTGGCAGCGCGGATGTCTTCCGGCTGCGTCACGTCAGTGAGGTACAGCACCATCAGCGGCTCGAAGCGGCTGCCAAGCGGACGGGCAGCGAGGATGCGCTGGCGATAGGCATCGGCTTGCTCCGCGTTGCGTACCGGCGGCACGAGGTTCGGCATGATGATGGCGCGGCCAAAGGTGCGCGCAACGTCAGCGACGGTGTGGGGCAAAACAGCGCCATCACGAAGATGGATATGCCAGTCGTCGGGGCGCAGGAGGGTCAGGCGGTCGGACATTGGGGGATTCCAGGCGGGCAAACTCGCTGGGAATGCTACCGGAAAAGACTCATCCAGGCACTCGCTATCAAGTTTTGTAGGAAGTAACCGATAGACACGTGTAAGCGATAAATTGTTACGCGGTGAATTTTTTAGTGGAGCCTCCCGTGCGCCAGCGATATCTAGCCCTGCTCAGCGTGTTTGCCAGCCTGCCGGCCGTGGCTCTCACTTTCCAGACGCGTCTGGAGAATATCGAGTGGAAGGTAGAGGGCGACCAATTCGAGTGTCGTCTGACTCAACCGATCACCGATTTCGGTGCGGGCGAGTTCGTGCGTCGTGCGGGTGAGCAGCCTACGTTCCGACTGAAGGCTAACGGTTACAGCCTGGCTTCGGGGTCCGCAACGCTGATCGCAGCGGCAGCACCGTGGCAGCCGGGAAGGGGAGATCTCAACCTCGGGGCGGTCAAGGTCAGCAACGGCAATATTCCGTTCAATACCAGCCAGGCGCAGGCCGGGCGGTTGATCGCAGGGTTGATGGAAGGCCGCAGTCCGGTCATTCGCCATGCGCTGCGCGACGGTGGCGGTGCGATGGAAGTCCGTCTCCTGCCAGTGAAATTCAGCCAGGCGTACAGCGACTTTCAGCTGTGCACCGCGAAACTGCTACCCATGAACTTCGAGCAGGTCCGTCAGGCGGAGATCGGCTTTCCCAGTGGGGGAATCGACCTCGATGCCCAGGCTAAACGACACCTCGACACCGTGCTGGCCTATATGAAGGCTGATCCGACGGTCAATCGGGTGGAGCTGGATGGGCACTCCGATAACAGCGGCAACCGTTTGACCAACCGCGACCTGTCGCGGCGTCGTGCGCTGGCCGTCATGGATTACCTCAAGGCCCAAGGCGTGCCGGAAGAGCAGATCACCCTGCGTTTCCACGGCGAGCAGTACCCGCTGGTGCCCAACACCAACAACGCCAACCGCGCCCGTAACCGTCGGGTGAACATTCACCTTGATCGCGTCGCCGAGCAAAAACCGGCCGTTGCGCCGACGGCAGCCCCAGCGCCTATCACCCCGCCTGCCGTCCCGGCCCCGGCAGCGACACCAGCCCCCACGGCCGCCGCTGGAAACAACGCCCCGAAGGTGTAAACGGGTCGTGTGTTCGACAGATTCTGTCGCTTCGTCGTCAGAAGCTGTCGCGACACTGTAAATCCACGTGTTTGAACGGTAGAATCAGCGGTTTTCCGTACAACGCGTTGGAGTGATGGCATGGCGGACGTTAACAAGGTAGTTCTCGCGTATTCCGGTGGCCTGGATACTTCGGTGATCCTGAAGTGGCTGCAAGATACGTACAACTGCGAAGTGGTGACTTTTACCGCTGACCTGGGTCAGGGCGAAGAAGTCGAGCCAGCACGCGCCAAGGCGCAAGCCATGGGCGTCAAAGAAATCTACATCGACGACCTGCGCGAAGAATTCGTGCGTGATTTCGTGTTCCCGATGTTCCGCGCCAACACCGTCTACGAAGGCGAGTACCTGCTGGGTACCTCCATCGCACGTCCGCTGATCGCCAAGCGCCTGATCGAAATCGCCAACGAAACCGGTGCCGACGCCATTTCCCACGGCGCGACCGGCAAGGGCAACGACCAAGTGCGTTTCGAACTGGGTGCTTATGCACTGAAGCCAGGCGTGAAAGTGATTGCTCCATGGCGCGAGTGGGACCTGCTGTCCCGCGAGAAGCTGATGGACTACGCCGAGAAGCACGCGATCCCGATCGAGCGTCACGGCAAGAAGAAATCCCCGTACTCCATGGACGCCAACCTGCTGCACATCTCCTATGAGGGCGGCGTGCTGGAAGACACCTGGACCGAGCACGAAGAAGACATGTGGCGCTGGACCGTTTCCCCTGAAAACGCTCCGGACAAGGCGCAGTACCTGGAACTGACCTACCGCAATGGCGACATCGTTGCGCTGGACGGCGTCGAAATGACCCCGGCCACCGTTCTCGCGACCTTGAACCGCATCGGCGGCGAGCACGGCATCGGCCGTCTGGACATCGTCGAAAACCGTTACGTCGGCATGAAGTCCCGTGGCTGCTATGAAACTCCGGGCGGCACCATCATGCTGCGTGCTCACCGCGCCATCGAGTCGATCACCCTGGACCGCGAAGTCGCCCACCTCAAAGACGAGCTGATGCCGAAATACGCCAGCCTGATCTACACCGGTTACTGGTGGAGCCCGGAGCGTCTGATGCTGCAACAGATGATCGACGCCTCCCAGGCCCACGTGAACGGTGTCGTTCGCCTGAAACTGTACAAAGGTAATGTGATCGTCACCGGCCGCAAGTCCGACGATTCGCTGTTCGATGCCAACATCGCGACCTTCGAAGAAGACGGCGGTGCGTACAACCAGGCCGACGCGGCGGGCTTCATCAAGCTCAATGCGTTGCGCATGCGCATTGCCGCGAACAAGAACCGCAAGCTGTTCTGATCGCGTCGTTGTCCTCAGGCGCAGCTCCATTCGGGGCTGCGCCGTTCAGAGCCCCAGTCAGCCTATCTTGCTGCGGTCTCGTCCTTTAGCCTCCTGCGTCTTATGTTTCCGAGCCGAGTCTCAGCGGCGCACGAAAGCACTCATTCGCTGCCTCTCGGTGTACATGGGTGGCAACGCGACAAATCGTCGAGTTCATGATTCCGGTGCCTCGGTGAGCGGAGGAGAAGGGGCGTCGATAATGGGGGCGTTTTTGAATTCGAACCGATAGGCCTTACCCATATTCCAGACATCTCTCACACTCAGGTCCAACAGCTGAGCGATCTCAGGCACGGTGTAGCCAAGGGTTGAAAAGTGCATGGCGTGACCGGCGATCGTGTCATCGATTGGCGGCATTTCTCCCCCGCGAGGGATGCGCGACCCCCTGACGGGACGGCTGTAACGAATCTTCAAACCGTGTTCGTTCGCCAGACGCTTGATCTCCTTGCGGTTCATGCGCAGCGTGTATTGAAGCGCCGATACCCCCGCGCCTTTGGCGACCAGCCCTTTGAGTTGCTCCACCTTTGAGGCCAGTTGCGCTTGTAGGTCGGCGTCGGTGCCTTTTTTATCGGCCTCCAGGGCCGTTTCACCTGATTCTCCTTCTGGCACGACGTCGATGGTTCCGCCTTGGGCCATATAGGCTTCGATGGCTTCCGCCAATTTAAGTGGGGGAAGGTTAGTTGCTGGAGAAACTCCTGTTTTCTTAGTCATGGTTAATGCCTTTGAACGTGTTGATATATACGGCGCCACGTCGGGGCCCGCGTCCTTGATCAACTGAGTTTCAAGCCGGGCACGCCGGATGCAATTCAGCCGGGCGCAGCTCGCGCGTGGGTGCCAGGCGAGGAAGTAAGTAAATGACGGCGAGAAGTGCCCAGTAATTAATGGGGGCGCGCAGTTGTATTTATTGGCTGAAACTTAAAGGCTGGCTGAAGAAAAAAGTAACCATTGGTTGGGGCTTTGGCAAGTAAAAAATACAAATTCCACTATTTGTTTCTGTAATTACTTTGAGGTCTTACATGGGCGGCATTACAGTCTTCTAGTGCTGTAGTATTTTTCTGGTTTGTCGGAAGTTGGCTGGATTTATAAGTCGATATGGTATTACGTGAAAGGCGGAAGAACACTGGTCGGCATATACCCTCAAAATGATCGCCGCAATACTGTCATTTGAGGGCTCCCCCCGTTGTCATTTGAAGGTGTTGAGGAACGTTCCTGTCGGATTGCAGAGAGGCTGCTAACCTTGCTGCTAGGCGGGGCTGGTGCTTCAGACGTTGCTGATATCTGCGTAGGAGATTTCGCTAAATATTTATATATAGGAAACTATATGTTTGAACGTATATTTTAAAACCCTATCTTGTTTTTCTGAATCAGTTGTAATTAGCAATGTTTTATGATTGATACGTTATGGCATGACTGAAGGTTCGGCATATTCTGAAGATCAGTCATTCTGTTCGTCATGCGCTGACGGGAGCGTAACAAATCGTATGTGCGGGATTGGCATTTTCGGTGCGTGGAGGGTAGGAGGCATGTGGTCCTGCGAGCGAATTTTTGAATGAGCAGCGCGCTCGACAAGCTTGTCAGGATGTTGCGTCGAGAAGGATATCGCGACCCGATACGCGGTAAGGCATCGATGCGTTGTAATGATTGGTTGCAGCACTCGCTCCAGCACGTATTCACATTCTTGGACAGGGCGATGCATGATCAGTAGGCCAAAGATGACGAAGTATCCAAAAGTGAAACCGGATGAGGCGGGTTTTGTAGGACTTTTCTGTTGCTTGAGTAGGAAAGGTCTTTGCCTGCTAGTCCATAGGGAGGAGCGCCATGCAAAGCACTAAACGACTAAGCTATTGTGCGGGCTCTGAAAATTCGAACAGCAAAAGAATGGACTGCACATGAATAAAGTGTTGATCGTAGATGATCACCCGGTCATTCGGCTTGCCGTACGCATGCTGATGGAGCGGCACGGGTATGAGGTCATCGCGGAAACGGACAACGGGGTAGACGCGCTGCAACTGGCCCGTGAGCATCTGCCCGATATCGTCATTCTGGACATTGGTATTCCCAAGCTGGATGGGTTGGAGGTCATTGCCCGGCTCACAGCCATGACGCTGCCCTTCAAAGTGCTGATCCTGACCTCTCAGTCACCGGGGCACTTTTCGATGCGGTGCATGCAGGCAGGGGCCGCTGGCTACGTTTGCAAGCAGCAGGATTTGACCGAGCTGCTGAGCGCTATCAAGGCGGTGTTGTCGGGTTATAGCTATTTCCCTAACCAGGCGCTGCACACCGTTCGATCCAGCCTGGGCAACGCCAGTGAGGCTGAGATGGTTGATCGGCTGTCAGGGCGAGAAATGATGGTGTTGCAGCAACTCGCGAGGGGCAGGACGAACAAGGAAATTGCAGACGGTATGTTTCTGAGCAACAAGACTGTCAGCACCTACAAAACGCGTCTTTTGTTAAAGCTCAACGCTCATTCACTGGTCGATCTGATTGAGCTCGCGCAGCGTAACGGGCTTGTCTAGCGGCGGCAGGTGCCCCGGGACCGTCAAGCCTTATCGAGAGAGCACAGTTTGTTTCAATTGAGAATTCCTGCCGAACGGCTGAAGCCTCTCACGTCATGGAGAGGCTTTGAACGGAAGGCCGATCAGAGATCGAAATCGTAGTCTGCCAGCTGTTTTTGCAGTCGGCGCTCTTCCAGCAGGTTGTCGATGGTGCGGCGCTTGCTGAGATTGGTCTTTGCAGTTTCTACCGGTACTTGCGCGGCTTCGTCGGAGTCTCCGGGCACGAAGTCATCGTCTACGTCCAACTGCTCTTTGTCATCGCTCATAAAGTTGACTCCAGCTGAGACTGTCTTTGGCGGACCTTATAGCGACAAACATCGAGCGGGTAAAAAAGATTTTTTCAATCGATTGAAGAACAAAAACGCTATCGCTCAATCGTCGGAGGTTTTTGCCTTGTATTCGCACAGGTCCTCGATCCGACAACTGCCGCAACGAGGCTTGCGCGCCACACACACGTATCGGCCGTGAAGGATCAGCCAGTGATGGGCGTCCAGCAGATAGTCCTTCGGCACAAACTTCATGAGCTTATGCTCGACCTCAACGACATTCTTTCCGGGCGCAACGCCTGTCCGGTTGCTCACTCGGAAAATATGCGTATCAACCGCCATCGCCAACTGCCTGAAAGCCGTATTGAGCACCACATTGGCCGTCTTGCGGCCCACGCCAGGCAAAGCTTCCAACGCTTCACGCGTCTGCGGCACCTCGCCGCCATGAAGCTCGACCAGCATGCGGCAGGTCTCGATCACGTTCTTTGCCTTGCTGTTATAGAGTCCGATGGTTTTGATGTAGTCCGAAAGGCCCTCAACCCCTAGCGCGTAAATGCCTTGAGGGGTGTTGGCGACCGGGTAGAGCCGCGCTGTGGCCTTATTGACGCTGACGTCAGTCGCTTGCGCCGAGAGAATGACTGCAATCAGCAACTCAAAGGGAGAACTGTAGGACAACTCCGTTTTAGGATCAGGATTGTCCTCGTGAAGACGGCGGAAGATTTCCAGACGTTTTGCTGCATTCATGAAGTGCGCGTTCCCTGGGTACGATCAGATCAAGTGGTGCGGGATGCCCGACTGTGGCGACAGGACGCTTAAGACCCGTCCAGAACGTTCAATGCCTGCTGTGCCTGAGCAACCTCACCGGTCAACACGGCAATCTCTTCAGCAGGCAGACCGGCGGCTTGAGCCTTGCTCAAGGCTGCCCGGCGCATGGCCAGCTGGATTTTGGCGCGATTCAGCGCTGCTTTGTCGGGTTTGACGGCAGGTTTTTCCTCAGCGGATGGCGTGGCTGAAGGGCCTGGAGTCAGCGGCGCAGCCTGTTGAATCCCGACCAGCGCCTGTTCAGCCTCTTCAAACTCCCTCTGCAACTCCACCAGCCGCGCAGCCTGCTCCGCGATGGGCGGGTGGCCAAAGGCTTTGAGCGACTTATTCAACTGAGCACGGCTCATGGCGAGATTGACGCGTGCTTGTTTCAGCGCGGCATCGTGGTCGGCAGCCTTTTGTGTCCTCACCCGCGCCAATGCCGCCTGGACAGGATCGGCGTTGGCCGGGGCAAGGCTTTCCGATTTGCGTTGGCGTGCAAGACGTTCAGCCTGACGCTGCTGCTCTTCGCGTTGCAGGCGTGTGTTGCGGGCCTCGAATCGCTGACGAGCGTGGCCGCGCTTGGCCGCCCGAGCCAATCGCTGGGCTTCATCCAACGCCAGGCCGCCCACAATGGCCACGACAGCGGAGGAGGGCAGCGGCAGCATGTCGATGCAATCGACGGGGCAAGGGGCGACGCACAGATCGCAACCCGTGCATTCGTCGATGATCACGGTGTGCATCAGTTTGGCGGCGCCGACGATGGCGTCCACCGGGCACGCCTGAATGCACTTGGTGCAACCAATGCATTCGGCTTCACGGATGAAGGCGATCTGGGGAGGAGCGCTGCCACGTTCGGTATCGAGTGGAATGACGGGCACATTCAAGAGGCGCGACAACGCCGCGATGCTTTCATCGCCGCCAGGCGGGCATTTGTTGATGGCTTCGCCGTTGGCAATCCCTTCGGCGTAGGGCTTGCAGCCAGGGTGGTCGCATTTGCCGCATTGGGTTTGCGGCAGCAAGGCGTCAATCCGCTGAATCAGGTTCATGCTTTGACTCGACCGACGCCCTGGCAGGGCGTCGATCACGTTCACGGTTACTTGATGCGCTGGCCCGGCTTGGCGCCGCTGTCAGGGCTCAACAGGTAGATCTCTTCACCGCCAGGACCGGCCGCCATCACCATGCCCTCAGAAATGCCAAAACGCATTTTCCGAGGCTTGAGGTTGGCGATCATCATGGTCAGGCGACCTTCCAACTCGGCCGGATTCGGGTAAGCACTCTTGATTCCGGAGAACACATTGCGCTTCTCATCGCCGATATCCAACGTCAGGCGTAGCAGTTTGTCAGCCCCTTCGACATGCTCGGCTTTCTCGATCAACGCCACGCGCAGGTCGATGGCCGCGAAGGCATCGAAGTCGATTTCTGGCGACAGCGGATCCTTGGTCAGTTCTCCGTTGCCTTGCGCAGTTGCACCCGTGTCGGTGGCGCTGGCAGTCAGGTCTTCTTTAGAGGCGTTGGTCATGGCTTCCACCTTGGCCGGGTCGATGCGGGTCATCAGGGCCTGGAACGGGTTCAACTGATGAGTGCTGAGCAGGGTCAAATGGTCGTTCCATGTCAGCGGCGCGACGTTGAGGAACTGTTCGGCATCGGCGGCCAGATTCGGTAGCACCGGCTTGAGGAAAATCACCAGTTGGCGGAACAGGTTGATACCCAGTGCGCAGATGGCCTGGACTTCGTCCTGTTTGCCGTCCTGCTTGGCCAGCGACCACGGGGCCTTGTCGGCGATCCAGGCGTTGGCGCGATCGGCCAGGGCCATGATTTCACGCATGGCACGGGCGAAATCACGCGCTTCGTAGGCTTCTGCGATGCTCGGCGCGGCCGCCAGGAACGCGTCGGTCAGCTCTGGCGCGGCATTGCCCGCCACCAGCACACCCGCGTTGCCTTTATGAATGAAACCGGCGCAACGGCTGGCGATGTTCACGACCTTGCCGATCAGGTCGGAGTTGACCTTCTGCACGAAGTCTTCGAGGTTCAGGTCCAGGTCGTCGACGCCACGGCCCAGCTTGGCTGCGTAGTAATAACGCAGGTATTCCGGCGACAGGTGCTCAAGGTAAGTGCGCGCCTTGATGAAGGTGCCACGGGACTTGGACATTTTCTGGCCATTGACGGTCAGGTAGCCATGGACGTTGATGCCGCTTGGTTTACGGAAGCCCGAGCCTTCGAGCATCGCGGGCCAGAACAGCGCGTGGAAATTGACGATGTCCTTGCCGATGAAGTGATACAGCTCGGTGGTCGAGTCTTTGTTCCAGAACGCGTCGAAATCAAGGTCCGGCGTACGGTCGCACAGGTTCTTGAAGCTGGCCATGTAGCCGATGGGCGCGTCCAGCCAGACGTAGAAATACTTGCCCGGCTCGTCCGGAATCTCGAAACCGAAATACGGGGCGTCCCGGGAGATGTCCCACTGTTGCAGGCCTGAATCCAGCCATTCGGCGATCTTGTTCGCGACCGCGTCTTGCAGGGTGCCGCTGCGGGTCCAGCTCTTCAGCATGGCGTCGAAAGCGGGCAGGTCGAAGAAGAAGTGCTTGGAGTCCTTGAGCACCGGGGTTGCGCCGGAAATCGCCGATTTCGGGTCTTTCAGATCGGTCGGTGCGTAGGTGGCGCCGCATTTTTCGCAGTTGTCGCCGTACTGGTCTTCGGTGCCGCATTTCGGGCAGGTGCCCTTGATGAAGCGGTCGGCCAGGAACATTTTCTTTTCCGGGTCGAAATACTGGGTCACGGAACGCGTGGCGATGTGCCCGGCGTCGCGCAGACGGGTGTAGATCAGGCTCGACAGCTCACGGTTTTCTTCGGCGTGGGTCGAGTGGAAATTGTCGAAATCCACCAGGAAGTCGGCAAAGTCGGCGCTGTGCTCGGCCTGGACGTTGGCGATGAGTTGTTCCGGGGTGATGCCTTCTTTTTCTGCGCGGAGCATGATCGCCGAGCCGTGGGCATCGTCTGCGCACACGTAGATGCACTGATTGCCGCGGTGCTTCTGGAAACGCACCCACATGTCGGTCTGGATGTATTCGAGCATGTGGCCAAGGTGGATGGAACCGTTGGCATAGGGCAGGGCGCTGGTGACGAGGATCTTGCGTGGCTCGGACATGGGGCTCGGCTACTTGAAGTGAAACGAAGATCGGCCACTATAAAGGTCTGAACGTTTTTTTTCATCCCGCACAGCGTGTCGGAATTCGCCCCGCCACGTGAAAGCAAAAGCCACCCCCTCTGATCCGACAGACGCGGTAGGATAGCCGCCTGTTTTGCTCAGTCTTTTTTCGGGAGTGACCCATGAGCGCTGTGAATCGCGCAACGGTGGAAGCCGTCCTTCGCCAGTACACCGATCCTTATTTGAACCAAGACCCGGTCAGCGCCGGTTGCGTGCGAGCCATCGACATCGAGGGTGATCGCGTCAGCGTGCAGCTGGAGCTGGGCTACGCCGCCGCGCTGTTCAAGAACGGTTGGGCGCAGATGCTACAAATGGCCATTGAGGGCCTGGAAGGCGTTTCGTCCGCCAACGTCCGGATCGATACTCTGATCACTGCGCACAAGGCGCAAGGGCAAATTCCGGGTCTGGCCAACGTCAAGAATATCGTTGCCGTCGCTTCGGGCAAAGGCGGGGTGGGCAAATCCACCACGGCCGCCAACCTGGCGCTGGCGCTGTCCCGCGAGGGCGCACGGGTGGGCATTCTCGATGCGGACATTTACGGCCCGAGCCAAGGCGTGATGTTCGGCATTCCCGAGGGCACGCGGCCGAAGGTCAAAGACCAGAAATGGTTCGTGCCGGTCGAGGCCCATGGCATCGAAGTGATGTCGATGGCGTTCCTGACCGACGACAACACGCCGATGGTCTGGCGAGGTCCGATGGTTTCCGGCGCTCTGTTGCAGCTCATCACCCAGACAGCGTGGAATGACTTGGATTATCTGGTCATCGACATGCCGCCGGGCACGGGCGATATCCAGTTGACCCTGGCGCAAAAGGTCCCGGTTGCGGGCGCCGTCATCGTCACCACTCCTCAGGATCTGGCATTGCTGGATGCGAAAAAGGGCGTGGAAATGTTCCGCAAGGTGAACATTCCAGTGCTGGGCGTCGTCGAGAACATGGCGGTGCACATCTGCTCGAATTGCGGCCATGCCGAGCACTTGTTCGGTGAAGGCGGTGGCGAAAAGCTGGCGTCGCAATACGGCGTGGAGCTGCTGGCTTCGTTGCCGTTGTCGATGCTGATTCGCGAACAGGCGGACGGCGGCAAGCCGACAGCAATTGCCGAACCGGAAAGCCAGATTGCCATGGTCTATCAGGAGCTGGCGCGTCACGTGGGGGCGCGCATTGTGTTGCAGGAAGCTGCGTCGCCTGCGATGCCGAACATTTCCGTCAGCGACGATTGATTGCAGGTGGCGTGCTGAACCCTGTGGGAGCGAATTCATTCGCGAGACGTTGGTACAGACGACAGGAATGCGTCGAATGCACTGACCTATCGCGAATAAATTCGCTCCCACAGTTTTTTGCGGAGCTGTTATTGGCAGGCATAAAAAAACCCCGCCTTGAGAGCGGGGTTTTTTGAAGCGATTCAGTACAAGTTAGATAACTTGAACTTCTTCAGCTTGCATGCCTTTCTGACCGCGGGTAGCGATGAAAGAAACCTGTTGGCCTTCTTTCAGGCTTTTGAAGCCGTCGGATTGGATAGCTTTGAAGTGTACGAACAGGTCGTCACCGGATTGTGGAGTGATGAAGCCGAAGCCTTTTTCATCGTTGAACCACTTAACGGTACCGGTTTGGCGATTGGACATGGTGTATCTCCTTGGACAAAGTTAACTGCGACTCAGGAAGAGCCCTGGCCGAGACTGAGTGCAAAGAGCAGGAAAATTCATGGAGATGGTTGGATCGAAATTCAACATCGTGTAGAGATTCTCAGTGACACAAGCAACACAGTGGCGCCACCTTAACCCTTTTTCCAGAGTGTGCCAATGGTTGGTCGACGTTTATTTCGGAGGATGACCGACGGTTTGTACCCCTCGCCGCGCGCAATCTTTGAACCCTGCGCCCCAGCCCGGTAAGATGCCGGACATCTTTTTTCACCTCGCTATTCAGGACACCGCCATGAGCATCAAATCGGACAAGTGGATTCGCCGCATGGCGCAAGAGCACGGCATGATCGAGCCCTTCGTCGAACGCCAGATGCGCGGCGAGGGCGCCGACCGTCTGATCTCCTTCGGCGTCTCCAGCTACGGCTACGACGTGCGTTGCGCCGACGAATTCAAGGTGTTCACCAACATCAACTCGGCGACCGTCGATCCGAAGAATTTCGATGAAAAAAGTTTTGTCGACGTCAAGAGCGACGTCTGCATCATCCCGCCGAACTCCTTCGCGCTGGCGCGCACCGTCGAATACTTCCGAATTCCGCGCAACGTGCTGACCATCTGCCTGGGGAAAAGCACCTACGCCCGCTGCGGTATCATCGTCAACGTGACGCCGCTGGAGCCGGAATGGGAAGGCCACGTGACCCTGGAGTTCTCCAACACCACCACGCTGCCGGCCAAGATCTACGCGAACGAAGGCGTCGCACAGATGCTGTTCCTGGAATCTGACGAAGAATGCGAAGTCTCGTACAAGGACCGCGGCGGCAAGTACCAGGGTCAGCGCGGTGTCACTTTGCCACGCACCTGATTTTCGCCGTTGGTCATCTCGAAACTGAATTAGTCTCGAAAACTGCACTCTACTGACTGAACCGTTCCCATCCGCACCAGGCGGATGGGGCCAACGCTCAGGAGTGCCCTATGAAGAGACAAATCAAGACCAGCACCAAGGAATCCGACCCGGGACAGAATCAAGTCGGGCTGCTGGCGTGGTCGCTGTTAGCGCATCCTCATCTGAACAACATGGTTGCCGGGGGCATTCCCGGTCAGCCGAACCCTGACACACCCAACGATTACCCGCAGCCGGAAGAGCCAGGATCGCCTACTGAACCTGATCAGCCGCCGCCTGCCCCCGTCGCATAACGAAGCCCCCTGCCGGTGCTTCGGTACCGGCAGGATCTGCTTCAAACCTCCAGTCCGACGCGTTATTCAGACACTTCCCACACTGCGCCGTCCCCGACGACGTAAACCCTGCTGTCTTCGGCTCTCTCGATATTCATCCCGCCGGTAAATGCGCCGAATGCAGGCAGCAGACTGACGTGTGGCTGAACGTAAAAGCAGGGCAGCCGCAGCCGTTGTCGTCCCCGTCCGAAAAGCCTGTAGGCAGGATGCACATGGCCTGCGAGCACGTGGTGCGAGGGATGCGGGTCCGGTTCATGCTGCAGCGAAAACGGGCCCAGCAACAGGGGCTCGGGTACGACGTTGATCGCCAGCGTGGGAGGAGGGTCGCCCGCCCGTTTGTCGTGGTTACCCCGGATCAGCGTGATGGCCAGTCCCTCGTGCCGCTCGCGCCATGCGTGTATCGCCGAGAGCGTCCCTGACGCGTGGGATTCCGGAGCGTGCAAGAAGTCGCCGAGAAAAATCAGGTGGTCGCAGTCGTACCCCGCCAGCAAGGCATCGAGCCGTTGGAGGTTGTCGTCGGTCGTGCCATGGGGGACAGGCTGCCCGAGCCGGCGATAGGCAGCGGCTTTGCCGAAATGCGCGTCGGCAATCAGCAGCGCACGTTCGGCGGGGTAGTACACGGCTTTATCCGCCAACAGCCACAGCTCGGCATCGGCCAGTTGAATCGATAAATAGGGTCTCAAACGGTTACCTCAGGTCCAGCAGCTTTTTCCAGATCCTGCACCATGCGCGCGATGCGATCGGACAGTTTTTCAGTGCTCAGGCTTTCCCGCATGCGCTCCACCAGCAATGGAAACGCCATGGGCGTCGGGCGCTTGATCACATGCAGGTCCAGCGTTTTGCCGTTGATGCGGCGGAGCGTGTGTTCCAGTCGGCTCACGTCCAGTTCCTGACGCAGCACTTCTTCTTGGGCTTGGGTCAGCAGCAGATTACCGGCGTCGTACTGCTTGAACACTTCGAAGAACAATCCGCTGGAGGCCTGCAGCTGACGATTGCTCTTGGGTGCTCCTGGGTAGCCAGAGAACACCAGCCCGGCGATCCGGGCGATCTCCCTGAAGCGACGCAGGGCCAGTTCGCCCGCGTTCAGGCTGGCGATGATGTCTGCCAGCAAATTGTCCTCGCTGAAGAGCCCGCCGCTCATGCGTCGCGACCAATCCAACTCCGTCGCGCTCAGCAGCTCGAAGCCGTAGTCGTTGACGGCGATGGAGAAGGTCAACGGCGTGTCGCGACTCAGCCGCCACGCCAGCAGGCTCGCCAGCCCCAGGTGCACGTGACGCCCGGCAAAGGGGTAGAGAAACAGGTGCCACCCTTCGCGAGACTTCAAGACTTCTGCCAGCAAGGTGTCCTTTCGAGGCAGGGCTGACCATTCCCGCTGCACTTCCAGCAAGGGGCTGACGGTGTGCATTTCCGGGCTGTCGTAATGGTGATGAGCGGCTGCGTCGAATTTGTCGACCACCGCGTCAGCCAATTCGCTGGAGAGTGGCATCCGTCCGCCATTCCAGCGTGGGACGGCGGCTTTTTTGGTTGTCGCCCGTTTCACATAGGCGGTCATGTTCTCCACGCGCACCAGTTCCAGCAAGCGGCCGCTGAAGAGAAAGCCGTCGCCCGGTTTCAGGCGGGCGATGAATCCCTCTTCGACACTGCCCAGCGAGCCGCCCCCGCCACCTTTGCTCCAATACTTCACGTTGATGCTGGCGTCGCTGACGATGGTGCCGACGCTCATGCGGTGACGCCGGGCCAGACGCGCATCCGGCACACGCCAGACCCCGTGTTCGTCGGGCTCGACGCGTCGGTAATCCGGGTAGGCCGTCAATGACAGGCCGCCATGCCGGACGAAGGCCAACGCCCATTCCCATTCCGCTTGCGTGAGGTCGCGGTAGGCCCACGCGGTGCGGACTTCGGCCAGGAGTTCGTCAGGCAGAAAGCCGCCCCCGAGCGCCATGCTCACCAAATGCTGTACGAGAACGTCCAGCGGTTTGTGGGGGGATTCTCTGGGTTCGATCAGGCGCGCATTCACAGCGTCGCGGGCGGCGGCCGCTTCCACCAGCTCCAGACTGTGTGTCGGCACGAGCGTCACGCGGGAAGGTCGACCGGGGGCGTGGCCTGAACGTCCGGCGCGTTGCATCAGGCGTGCGACGCCTTTGGCCGAGCCGATCTGCAACACTCGCTCCACGGGCAGAAAGTCCACCCCCAAATCGAGGCTGGAGGTGCAGACCACGGCTTTGAGATGCCCTTCCTTCAGCGCGCGTTCAACCCAGTCACGCACCTCGCGGGACAGCGAGCCATGGTGCAGCGCGATCAGTCCGGCCCAGTCCGGACGGGCTTCCAGCAGCGCCTGATACCAGATTTCCGACTGCGCCCGGGTGTTGGTGAACAGCAGGCAACTGGTGCTGCTGTCCACCTCGGCCAGCACTTGGGGCAGCATCTTCAGCCCCATGTGCCCGGCCCACGGGAAACGTTCGATGCCCTGGGGAATGAGGGTGTCGATGATCAGCTCTTTAACCACTTTGCCTTGAACCGTCGTGCCGTTGTCGCCGATCAACACCTGTTGTGCGTGGGTCTGGTTGCCTAGCGTCGCGGAAAGCCCCCACACGATCAGGGCCGGATTCCATCGACGCAGGCGGGCGATTGCCAATTGCAGTTGCACGCCGCGTTTGTTGCCGATCAGTTCGTGCCACTCATCGACGACGATCATTTTCAGCGTCGAGAACGTCGCCTCCGCGTCAGCGCGGGTCAGCAGCAGGGTGAGGCTTTCAGGCGTCGTGATCAGCGCGGTCGGCAGGCGTCGGCCCTGTTTGGCCCGCTCGCTGCTGCTGGTGTCGCCGGTGCGCAAGCCGACGCTCCAGGGAATTTGCAGGTCCAGCAGCGGCGCTTCGAGTGCGCGGGCGGTGTCGGCGGCCAATGCACGCATGGGGGTGATCCACAGGACCGTCAACGGCGTCGGCGGGACTTTGCGTTTGCGCGGTTTTTCCGCGTTTTCTGTAGGCAGTCGGGCAAAGCGGTTGAGGGCGCCGAACCATACCGAGTAGGTCTTGCCCGCGCCGGTGCTGGCGTGCAACAAGCCGGATTCTCCTCGGGCGACAGCTGCCCAGACTTCTTTCTGGAAAGGAAAAGGTTTCCAGCCGCGCGTGTCGAACCAGCGCTGGGCAAAATTCACGGTCTTGGGCATGCGCGGGCTCTGATGGGGTTTAAGTCAGAGACCGTTGGGGGAGGGGATTAGTTTGGTTGGATTGATGCGGCAGGGTGATCTGTGGGGTGGAATCTGTGTGGGAGCGAATTCATTCGCGATGCGAGGGTACATCCGACAGAGATGTATGGAATGTACCGGCCCATCGCGAATGAATTCGCTCCCACAGGTGAACGTGTCGCTCTGTGGAGTCAGCGTTTTTACTTCAGATTGCCACTCAGGAATTGCTTCAACCGCTCGCTTTTCGGGCTGCCCAGCACGTCGTCCGGGTGGCCGATTTCTTCGATCTGGCCCTGGTGCAGGAACACGACCTGATTCGCCACTTTTCGGGCGAAGCCCATTTCGTGAGTCACCAGAATCATCGTGCGGCCTTCTTCGGCCAGGCCCTGAATCACCTTCAGCACTTCACCCACCAACTCCGGGTCGAGGGCCGACGTCGGTTCGTCGAAGAGCATGATTTCCGGCTCCATCGCCAGCGCCCGGGCAATCGCCACGCGCTGCTGCTGGCCGCCGGACAGGAACGCCGGGTACTGATCGGCCACGCGTGCAGGCAGGCCGACTTTTTCCAGGTACTTGCGCGCGCGGTCTTCGGCTTCCACTTTGGACACGCCCAGCACCCGGCGCGGGGCCATGGTGATGTTTTCCAGCACCGTCATGTGGCTCCACAGATTGAAATGCTGGAACACCATCGCCAGGCGGGTGCGGATGCGTTGCAGTTCGGCCGGGTCAGCCACGCGCATGCCGGTGGCGTCGCTGACCATGCGGACCTGCTGGCCGTCGAGGCTCATGGCGCCGTCGTTGGGTTGTTCGAGGAAGTTGATGCAGCGCAAGAAGGTGCTTTTGCCCGAGCCGCTGGCGCCGATCAGGCAGATCACGTCACCGACGTTGGCCTTGAGCGACACGCCTTTGAGCACCTCGTGGTCACCGTAGCTTTTGTGCAGGCCATCGATGGTCAGTTTGTACATGACTGGCAATCCTTAAGGAGAAAGTAAGTAGCCGCTGCGGAAGGGCTCGGTACCGGCGACATGGGCGATGACCATGCCGGCGGTTGCCATGCGTCGCAAGGAGCGGGCGTACATAAGGCCGGCGTTGGCCGCGTGGATCGGGGTCACGTCATCGCTGATCGGGTCAATGACCTCAGCGATCAGTTGCCCCGCTTCGACGTACTCGCCCGGCAAGGTGCAGAACACCAGCAGGCCGCCGACAGGCGTGGCAACCGGTTCGACCGCCGCCAGAGGCGTCGCCGGATAAATCAGTTCGGGTTGCGCCACCGGCTCTCCGGCAATCGCACCGTAATGCATCAGGTAGCTGATGATCGCCTGACAGTCGCGGCTGCCAAGAGCGTGACTCACGTCTCCCTGACCGCGCAATTCCAGGGTCACCGAAAAGCTGCCCAACGGAATCGGGAAGCGCTTTTCGAAGCGTTGTTGCAGCTGCCACCAGACCAGCGTGAAGCACTCGTCGAACGACTGTCCCCCCGAATCGGTGGCCAGCAGGCTGGCTTGCGCACCCAGATAACGGGACAGCGGTTCGACCTGAGACCAAGCTTCCGGCGTGGTGTACAGGTGCTCCACCGATTCGAAGTCGCAATGCAGGTCCAGCACCATGTCGGCATCACAGGCCAGTCGTTGCAATGCGAGGCGTTGCGATTCCAGCTGAGTGGCGCCAGTGCGGGCGAGCAGGGCGGCCCGCAGGTGCGTGCGGATCAGGCTGACGTTGCGTTCGGCGTCGTCGTTCAGCAGCGGCTCGATTTCATCGCCCACCTGTTGCGCAACATCGACGAACCAGCGATTGAAGTTCTGTCCGCTTTCCAACTCATAGCGGCCCAGCGGGATGTCCATCAGCACCTGTTCCAGCCCGGTCGGATTGGCGACCGGCACGATGACGATTTCCCCGAGCAGTTGACCGGCCTTTTCAAGCTCGGCCAGGCGCTGCTTCAAATACCACGACACCAGCATGCCGGGCAGTTCGTCGGCGTGCAGGGAAGACTGGATGTAAATCTTGCAGGCGCCGTTTTCGGGGCCGTAATGAAAGCTGTGAATCTGTCGCGCAGTGCCTGGCACCGGCGACAGCAAGTCATGAGTCTGGTGTCGCATGGGCAGGTCCTAGTGAGACGGGCCGAGGAAGGCCAGCCAGCGGCGCTCGGCCAGGCGGAACAGGCCCACCAGAATGAACGTGACCGTGAGGTAGATCAGCGCAGCGATGCCGAACGACTGAAATGTCATGAAGGTCGCGGAGTTGGCGTCGCGGGCCACCTTGAGGATGTCCGGCACCGTGGCGGTGAAGGCCACCGTCGTCGAGTGCAGCATCAGGATCACTTCGTTGCTGTAGTACGGCAGCGAACGACGCAGCGCCGACGGCATGATCACGTAGGTGTACAGGCGCCAGCCGGTCAGGCCGTAGGCCTTGGCTGCCTCGACTTCGCCGTGGTTCATGCTGCGAATCGCACCGGCGAAAATCTCGGTGGTGTAGGCGCATGTATTGAGGGCGAAGGCGAGGATGGTGCAGTTCATCGCGTCACGGAAGAACGCGCCCAGCATCGGCTGTTCGCGTACGGCGGCAATGCTGTAGATGCCGGTGTAGCAGATCAGCAACTGGATGTAGAGCGGCGTGCCCCGGAACAGGTAGGTGTAGAACTGCACCGGCCAGCGAACCAGCGGATTGCGCGACACGCGAGCAATGGACAGCGGGATCGACACGATGAAGCCGATGGCGATGGAGGCGCTGAGCAGCCACATCGTCATGGCCAGCCCGGTGATGTTCTGGCCATCCGTATAAAGGAAGGCGCGCCAGTACTCTTGCAGCAATTCGATCATCGTTGAGCCTCCCGGCTGCCAGCGGCGTAACGCCGTTCGGCCCAGCGCAGGGCGAAGTTGGAGACGCTGGTGATGACCAGATAGATCAATGCCGCGAGCACCAGGAAATAGAACAGTTGATACGTGCTTTTGCCGGCGTCTTGCGACGCCTTGACCAGATCAGCCAGGCCGATGATCGACACCAGTGCCGTGGCTTTGAGCACCACTTGCCAGTTGTTGCCGATACCGGGGAGGGCAAAGCGCATCATCTGCGGGAAGACCACGAAGCGGAACCGCTGAGAGCGGCTCAGGCCATAGGCCGTGGCGGCTTCGACCTGTCCACGGGGCACGGCGAGGATCGCGCCACGGAACGTCTCGGTGAAGTACGCACCATAGATGAAGCCCAAGGTGATGACGCCTGCAGCGAAGGGATCGATTTCGATGTAATCCCATTCCATGATTTCGGTCAGGCTCGTCAGCCAGGTTTGCAGGCTGTAGAAGATCAGCAGCATCAACACCAGGTCCGGAATGCCCCGAATCAGCGTGGTGTAGATTTGCGCCGGAACGCGCAGCACGGCGCTTTTCGACAGTTTGGCACTGGCGCCCAGCAAGCCAAGCACGATGGCCAGCAGCAGCGACATTACCGATAATTTGACGGTCATCCAGGTGCCCTGAAGCAGCAACGGGCCGAAGCCCTTGAGGCTGAACGCGGACAGTCCCAGGTTTTGCAGGAGAGTATCGAGCATGTGGAACCTATACAGTCAATAAAAACGCCCATCGATATCAGAGGGGGATTCGGATGACCTCTGAAGTCGATGGGCGTTAGTTTACTTATTTACCGCTGTACAGATTCAGATCACCAAAGTGCTTTTTCTGGATCTCGGCATACTTGCCGTCGTCGTGTAACGCTTTGATACCTTTATCCAAAAGCGCTTTCAGGTCTTTGTTACCTTTCGAGATGCCGACGGCCGTTTTGGCTGGCAGCAGTGGATCGTCGATTGGCTTGCTGACTTCGTAATCAGCACCTTGTGGCGACTTCAGGAAGCCCAGTTCGGCTTGCAGCATGTCTTGTACGGAGGCGTCCAGGCGACCCGATACCAGGTCAGCGTAAACCTGGTCCTGGTTGGCGTAGGCCTGGGTTTTCACGCCAGCCTTGTCCAGAACGGCCTTGGCGTAGGCTTCTTGAATGGTGCCTTGCTCGTAACCGACGGTCTTGCCTTTCAGCGAAGCGGTGTCAGCCGAGATGCCGGAACCCTTTTTGTAAACCAGCGAGGTCGGGCCGGAGAACAGTTCGCTGGAGAAGTCGATGACTTTCTCGCGCGCTGTGGTCACGGTCATGGAGGAGATCACGCCGTCGAACTTGTTGGCTTTCAGGCCAGGAATCATGCCGTCGAAATCGCTCTCGACCCATTTGCACTTGACCTTCAGTTCAGCACAGATCGCGTTGCCCAGGTCGATGTCGAAGCCTACCAGGCTGCCGTCAGCGGCTTTCGATTCGAAGGGCGCGTACGAAGGATCGACGCCGAAACGCAGCTCCTTGTATTCCTTGGCCATTGCGTTGCCAGCGGCCAGACAGATGGCGAGTGCGGAAAGGGTCAGCCATGCTTTTTTCATCGTTCAGTCCTTAAAACCAAATTGAGCGTTGGGAACACGCGAAGGCTTGCTACCGGCAGGTGCCAGACCGCAAAAAGATAGCAATTTCCGAACCAAAGAGACGAACGTGCGTTTTAAATGTACGGAGTTGTCGCAATGATGACTTTGAGCCATCTCTTGTCTTTTTTCAGGGCGCCGGAGGCAGGGGGAGAGTAGCCGAAACGATCGAAAAGGGCGCGGTAAAAATTCCTGTTTTCCATGGCGCAGCGGCCACCGCCGACGAGGATGCTTAGATTCGTAGCAGTCCGCCCGCTGTCGGTAGCGATCCCGGATAGATCAACGCTGGCAATCCGTGCTGCTAGAAAGGGCATGCCTGGAGGGCGGTACGCACCATGTTGGTGCTCAAGCGAGCAAATCCTGCAGCGTCGCCAAGCTGTCAGCCTCGGCCACGGGCTTGTCCAGTCGCCAGCGCAGCATGCGGGGGAACCGTACCGCAATCCCGCTCTTGTGACGTTTCGACAGCGCAATCCCCTCGAACCCCAGTTCAAAAACAAGGGTCGGGGTAACACTTCTTACCGGGCCGAACTTTTCCACCGTGGTCTTGCGAATGATTGCATCGACTTTGCGCATCTCTTCGTCAGTCAGCCCGGAATAGGCCTTGGCGAACGGCACCAGCGTGCGCTCGCTGGATTCCGGCGGCCCGTCCCACACCGCGAAGGTGTAATCGCTGTACAGACTGGCGCGCCGGCCATGGCCACGTTGGGCGTAGATCAGCACGGCGTCGACGCTGAACGGGTCGATCTTCCACTTCCACCAGACGCCCATGTCCTTGGTTCGGCCGGTGCCGTACAAGGAATCCCGGGCCTTGAGCATCATGCCCTCGACACCGAGACTGCGGGATGCCTCGCGCTGTTGGCCCAGATCGAGCCAGTCCTTGCCGCTGAGCACCGGGGATGGCATCAGCACCGGGCTGCGCGCCTCGGCGATCACCTGCTCCAATTGCGTACGCCGTTCATGTTGCGGGCGGCTGCGCCAATCGTGGCCCTCCCACTCCAACAGGTCATAAGCCAGCACCACCACCGGAACATCTTCAAGGATCTTCTTGCCCAGGGTCTTGCGACCGATGCGCTGTTGCAGGAGCGCGAATGGCTGGACCGACGGCGTCTCTTCATTGGGCGTGCCCGGCGCAGGTGTGTTCAGTTCAAAGTCGTCATCCGCTTCCGGGGAAGGTGTAGGCGCTTTCCACACGACGATTTCGCCATCGATGACGGTGCCATCGGGCAGGCATTGCGCGAGGCTGTGCAATTCGGGGAAACGGTCGGTGACCAGCTCTTCGCCTCGGGACCAGATCCACAGCCGTCCCTCGCGCTTGACCACCTGTGCGCGAATCCCGTCCCACTTCCATTCCACCTGCCAGCGGTCAACGGGGCCAAGCAATGTTTCAAATTGGTCCACCGGCTGCTGCAACGCATGAGCGAGGAAGAACGGGTACGGCTGGCCGCCGCGCTGAGCGTGTTCATCTTCGGACTCTGGGGCGATCAGCTTCAGATAGCCTTCTGCGCTCGGGCGATGGGACAGATCGGTATAGCCCACCAGCCGTTGCGCCACACGCTTGCTGTCGATGTCGGCCAGTGCGGCGAGGGCGCGCGTGACCAGCAGTTTCGACACGCCAACGCGAAAGCTGCCGGTGATCAGCTTCAAACAGACCATCAGGCTCTGACGGTCCAGCTGCGCCCAAAACGTCGGCAGCCGTTCCAGCAATTCTTCAGGGGGCAGGCCGCGCAGGGGCAGAAGCTTGTTTTCCATCCACAGGGCGAGGCCTTCGTCAGAGCTGTGTTCGGCTTGCGGCAGCAAGAGCGAAAGGGTTTCCGCCAGATCGCCCACCGCCTGATAGCTTTCTTCGAACAGCCATTCGGGCAGGCCAGAGAGCAGCATTGCCTGTTCCCGCAACAGGCGTGTCGGGACCAGTTGCCGAGGCCGACCGCCGGACAGAAAGTAGACTGCCCACGCCGCGTCTTCCGGGGCGGCATGGGCGAAATAATGCTGCATGGCCGCGAGTTTGGCGTTGCTGGAGGTGGTGGCGTCCAGCAAACCGTAGAGTTCGGCGAAGGCCTTCATGAGGCCGCCTCTTCTGACGTGGTTTCCGGCTTGGCGGGGGCATCGTCTTCTTCGTCGCCGTATTCGGTGGTGAAGCCCTGGGCGTCGAGCCCAAGTTCGCGCAGGTAGCGCACCAGCACCGCCACCGAGCCGTGGGTGACCATCACCCGTTCGGCGCCGGTGTTCTCGATGGCCCACAGCAGGCCGGGCCAGTCGGCGTGGTCGGAGAGGGCGAAGCCGCGATCCACGCCGCGCCGACGACGGGTGCCGCGCAGCATCATCCAGCCGCTGGCAAAGGCGTCGCTGAAGTCGCCAAACCGACGCATCCAGGTGCTGCCGCCTGCGGAAGGCGGCGCGACGATCAGGGCTTGGCGCAGGGCGGGATCGGTTTTTTTGAAGTCACCTGCGTATTGCGTTTCAGGAATCCGCACACCGGCTGCGCGGTACACCCGGTTCAACGGCTCAACAGCGCCGTGGACCAGAATCGGGCCGATGCTCGGGTCGATGCCGTGAAGGATGCGCTGGGCTTTGCCGAAGGAGTAGGCGAACAGCACGCTGGCTTTGCCGACGGCGGCATTGGCGCGCCACCAGTCGTTGATGCCGGTGAAGATTTCCGATTGCGGCTGCCAGCGGTAGATTGGCAGGCCGAAGGTGGATTCAGTGATAAAGGTGTGGCAGCGCACCGGCTCGAAGGGTTCGCAGGTGCCATCGGGTTCGACTTTGTAATCCCCCGATGCGACCCAGATTTCGCCTTTGTATTCCAGCCTGACCTGAGCTGAACCCAGCACATGCCCGGCGGGGTGCAGGCTCAGTTTCACGCCGTGGTGGGTGATGGATTCGCCGTATTGCAGGGTCTGCAGGTTGATGTCCTGACCCAGTCGCGAACGCAGAATGCCTTCGCCGGGGGCGGCGGCCAGGTAGTGCTGGTTGCCGGTGCGGGCGTGATCGCCGTGGCCATGGGTGATGACGGAGCGTTCGACCGGGCGCCAGGGATCGATGTAGAAATCCCCCGGCGGGCAGTAGAGGCCTTCGGGGCGGGCGATGACAAGGTCCATGGATTTGACCGGATGGGGGGCTTGTCAGGTAGAGCGGTGGGGATTGGGGGAAGTTCGGTTTGTTTTCTGGAGCAATGGGGTTGTCGCCAAATCATAGGCGCACCGCTGATCCATGTGGGAGGATTCAGACACGCCGCAACCCCCCTGTGTGCGAATTCATTCGCGAAGAGGTTCAGGCGATAGAGGTGTTCTGGATTTGCCGCCGCCTTCGCGAATGAATTCGCTCCCACAGGTATGGCGGCGTGCCCGATCACGCTAGAGCGCTACGTTCTGTAGGAGTGAGCTTGCTCGCGATTGCGGTGTGTCAGGCAGCGGTGATGTGCCTGAAAGGACGCATCGCGAGCAAGCTCACTCCTACAGGGGGTGTGTATTGCCTGGCCTTATTTCCCCGGCGTCAGGGTCAAGCGCTGTTTGCCGTACACCTTCTCCAGGTTCTCAGGCTGCATCGGGATTGACATGTACAGGCCCTTCACCCACGGGTCGATGCCGTTGGCGAAGTACGGGCTGGACGGGTTGCCGGATTGGCCTGCGGCGTTTTGCGCCATCAGCGGCTCTTGCTGGGCGAAGTCGACGATCATGCGCATGGCCGGAATCACCGCTGCGTTGAAGTCCTGACCCCAATGGAAGCCCGACGCGTTCAATGTGGTGTGGTCGCCGCCCGCTGCCATCGGCCCCTTGATCACGCTGGCCTTGCTGCCGCCCAACGCTGCGCTCAACTGTCCACTTTGCGAATTCCAGGTGTACTGGTGCAACTTGCCCCATTGCCAGGCTTTGTGATCGCCACCCAACTGACTTTCCCCTGCGCCGATCGCGGCGGCGAGACTGCGCGCCAGGATGGCGGGTTTGTCTTCTTTCTGCGGCGTTTTGACGTCGTCCCAGTACGGACTGTCCTCACGCCCAAGCAGGTGATCGGCCTGTGGCGAGTAGGAAAGGTCGGCGCTTTGCACCAGAGCTTTCCACGCCGGGCTGCTTTCCGGGCCGAGTTCGTCGAGGAAAATCTGCTTCGTGCTTTCTTGCAGGAACAGCTCGTAAATCGCCGCATCGCTCGATACAGGCGACAGGCGACCGTCGAACGCCATCAGTCGGCTCAACGCTTCCCGTGCCTTGTCGCGGTCAGCCGGGGGGAGGGCGTCAATGGCCTGCTTCAGCGGTTTGGACATACCCGGCGCTTCGAACATCTTTTTCAGCTTGGCCGCGAAGGTCGTGGTCTGGTCGTACTGCATGGCGATGGTGCTGCGGGTGTCCTGCTTGCCACTGTTGGCCAGTTCGGCAATGCGCTCGGCCCGCTCCGGGTAATCCCAGGAATTGGACAGCTGCATGCCATAGCCTTTTGGCACGGTGCGCTGATTGGCGGTGCCGATCCAGCCTTGCTGCGAGTCCTGGTCATAGGGATGCAGCATCGCGTCGGCGTAACCGTCCCAGTCGTAACGGCCTTCCCAGCCCGGCGACGGAATCAGGCCCAGGCCTTCGCGGCGGTTCGGGTAACGTCCCGTGACTTGCCAGCCGGTGTTGGTGGCGTCGGCAAAGACCATGTTCAGCGTGATCGCACGAATCTCCCGCGTCGTGTCGAAGGCACGCTCGACGTTCTGCGCGCGGGTCAGGTCGAACAGCGCATCAAGGGATTTGTCATCCTTGGCGGTTGGAGTCTGCAAGGCGATGCCCAGGCCGTTGGCCACTTGCGCCGAGCTGCCGTTGAGCAGCGCTCCGTGACGGGTCTCGTAAGCGGCTTCACGAACCGGGCTCTGGCCCTTGATGAAATAGGTTTCTTCGTGAGCGCCCGCCGCGACCCATTTGCCGTCGGCCATGACCATCAGCCGATTGCCTTCACGCTTGAGCTTTTCGAGGAACAGGTCCTGATTGTCGCCCATGGCCGGGCCCATGCCCCACGCCAACTTGCCGTTGAAGCCCGACAGAACCAATGGCAGTCCCGCGACCGTCGCGCCCGCCGCCTGATATTTCGGTGCGCGAATCTGCACGAAATTCCACATCGACGGCAGCGTGGCCGGCAGTTGGCTGTCGGTGGCCAACAGGCTCTTGCCTGCACGGGCGCGTTGCGGCGAGATCACCCAGTTGTTGGACGCTGAAACGCCCAGCAGGTTGAGGTCGGAGAGTTGCAACGCGGCCTTGTCCAACTCGCTCAGGCCCGGCATCTGGCTGCCGAGGTTCAAGCCCTTGAGCTTGTCAGCTTCAGCGAACGGCAGCTCCTCGTCCGGATACGTCGGCAGCAGCCAGGCGAGCTTGTCCGCGCCGACCTTTTGCGCCAATACCAGCGAAGAGATTTCTTCCTGCAGGTTCACCGACAGACTGAAATTGAGCAGGCTGAAGATCAGCGCCGAGTCTTCGGGTTTCCAGTATTCCGGCTTGTAGCCCGCATCCGCGAGGTCGGACGGCAGCTTGTCGCGGTAGCGGAACAGATACGCGTTGACCCCCCGTGCATACACCTCGAAGAAGCGTTTCAGGCGCGGCGACGAGGCGTTGTACAGATCGCCCGCCGTTTGCTTGAGGTTGGCAGCGCGCATCATGCGGTCCAGGTCCAGCGCGCCGGGCCCTGCGATTTCCGACAGGCGGCCCTGAGCCAACAGGCGCATTTGCACCATTTGTGAGACGCGGTCGCTGGCATGGACATAGCCGAGGGTAAACAACGCATCGTGGAATGTGCTGCTTTCGATCAGCGGCATGCCCAGGTTGTTGCGACGCACGGACACGTTTTGCGCCAGGCCTTTGATGGCGTAGACGCCGCTGGTGGGCGGCAGGTTGTCACGGTCTTCGCCGCCCAGCTGGCAGCCTGCAAGGCTCAACAGCCCCAACATGGCAGCGGCTGTGCTGAGTCGCGACTTCAGGGATGAATGGGCGGGCGAGGCCATGTTGTAGCTCCTGCGGGGGTAGGCGTTTGGAAACGCGCTACGTTAGAGAGCAGGCAGGCGCCACGCAAGCGGGGGCAGGGAGTTTATTTCAGGATTTTTCAAACTTAGGCAGCTTCGCAAATCCCTGTAGGAGTGAGCTTGCTCGCGAAGACGGTGGGTCAGCTACGGATAGGCAGTCTGACAGACCTCATTCGCCAGCGAGCCGGCTCCCACAGAAACCTTGCTCGGCAATAGACCGTCTACAAAGGATGCTGCGACCTTGGAGCGGTCATCAGGCGCCGTGGCATTTCTTGAATTTCTTGTCGCTGCCGCACGGGCACGGGTCGTTGCGGCCCACGTCTTTCAGCGCGTTGCGCACAGGCTCTTGAGGCTCATGGTTGCAGTGCGGGCCGTGCACGTGACCGTGACCGTGGTCATGATGGTGGTCGTGGTGGTCGTGATCGTGGTCGCAATCAGGACCGTGCACGTGGGGTTGGTTGCTCATGGGGTTACTCCGGAATCAAATCGCCGGGAATTATGTCGCCATCGCGACCAATACGCACGCTGTCTCCGAATAAAAATCCGGTCTTGAGCTTGCCTTCCAGTCGGTAATGAATAGGCTGCTTGGGCTTGCCGAGCATCCGGGTGACATCCTTGAGGTGTTCCCACAGGTTGGTGCGGATCGGCACCGAGAAGTTCTTGTGGCCGTTGGCCTTGACGATGAACCAGTCGCTGTATTCGCCGTCCGCAATCAGGATGTCGTTAAGAATGACCTTATATCGCAGCCCCCGTACCCACAGATCGGAGTCGTTGGGGTTATCGATGCGAAAGCGCAGTTTCATGTCTTGCTTCAGTAACCTGGCCTTGACCACGTCCACCTTGAGCAGTTTGACGTCCGGGTCTCTGACATCGCTGCTGGAAAACGTCGAGCAGCCCGACACCGCCAGCGCCACGAAAAGGGCGACGATTCTGAATATGCTTGCCTGAAACACCATGGTTCACTCCCTGTTCGGCTTGCAGTCTAGCAAGTGGCCATTTCAGGGCAACTCGCTGTTCCACAAAGCCTGCGCCATACTCACGCCATGTGTCGAAGGAGTATTGACCCATGAAGCTGTACGAAATCGTTTTTTCCGGCCAATTGATACCGGGTGCACAACTGGACCGGGTCAAAGCCAACCTGGCCAAATTGTTTCAGGCCGACGCGCAGCGCATCGCACTGCTGTTCTCCGGTCGGCGTCTGGTACTGAAGAATAATCTCGACCAGGCCGGTGCCGAAAAATACCGTTCCACGCTGGAACGGGCAGGGGCGCTGGCTGAGGTCGTGGAAATGGCGGGGCAGGTTCAGGCCGAGCCCGAGCGTGAGCCGCAGCCTCAACCGATGGAAGTGGAAGAAGTCGAACTGGCGCCGCCCCCGGATGAGCCCACCTGGACGCGTCGGGGCCCACGTGCTTCCTCCGGCCCTGAAGGCACGCCCGGTACGTCCGGCAAGACCTCAAGGCTTGAACCTCGGGATGTCTACATGGCGGCATTCGTTGATGTCGAAGCGCCGGACTTCGGACTGTCGGAGCTGGGGCGCAACGTGCAGGACCCGAAAGCGGCGCCGGTTGCGCCTCGGCTGGATTTGTCCGGGCTGAGCCTCGCGCCTGCCGGAAGTGACATGGGGCAGGCGAAGCAGGTTAAGCACGTGATCGTGCCGGATATTTCTCACCTGAAACTCGCGTGAGTTCAAACCCTGTAGCAGCCTGACAATTCGAACGGCTACAGAAGACCGCGCGTTTCAGGCCATGTAGGCCGAGCAGCACTTCTTGAACTTCTGCTCGCTCCCGCACGGGCAGGCGTCGTTGCGACCGGCCTTGAGTTGCACGGTCGGGTCGATGAAGTACCAGCGGCCATTGTTCTGCACGAACGCCGAGCGCTCGCGATGGCTGTGTTCGCCTGTCGCGTCATGCCAGCGTGCGGTGAAGGTGACGAACGCGTGCTCGGGTTTGCCGCCCAGTAACTCGGCGCTTTCCACCTCAAGCCCCAACCACGTGCTTTGCGCGCTCCACTGCTGAATCGAGTCGCGGTCCAGGCTGTTTTTCTGCACCGGCAACGTCGTGTCCAGCAGGTAATCCACCAGACCTAACACATAAGCGCTGTACCGCGAGCGCATCAACGCCTCGGCGCACGGCGCGGGCAGCCCCGCGTGATAGCGACCGCAGCAGCCATCCAGAAGGTCGCCGCTGCCACAGGGACAAATTGCACTGCTCATGATGCAGGTCTCACCACCAATATTTGCCAAAGTTTTCCGGGTTGGCCCAGAACTTCGCGTTCAGCCAGTCCGGCACCTGTTTGTATTCCCGCAGATCGTAGGTGAACAGCGTCAGCACCTGCTTGTCCCGGGCGAAGCGTTCGCTTGCTTGCAAGGCCAGCGAATAGAAATCCGTCGTCTGCCAGCCGCAGGCCGTCATGTCCGCCAGCACGGCGATGCGGCTGGCGTTGAGGTTGCGTATGCCGCCGAGCAATTCCAGACCCGCGCGTTTGGGGAGGTGTTCGAGGCAATCGACGGCCAGCGCCAGATCATAACGCTGACGGGCGATTTCAGTGGGCAATGCCCCTGGCGCGGCGTGCGTCAGTTCGGTGTCCGGATGGGCATCCTGAAACGCTTGCAGCGCAGGAAAAGTCGTCGCGCCAATCAGCAACAAACGCTTGGGTGCATAGCGGTCGAGCAGGGCGGCGAGCGCTTGCTGGGGCGTGCGGGTGGAGAAACTGTCGGTCATCTGAATCCCTCGATCAAGCCAGCAAGGTTAGCGCGCCGAATCTTTATGGCCTAGTGCCTGAACTTTTTTCTCCGTCGCCATGACAAAGCGTACGGAGTGAAGGCAAAAGGCTATTTGTAAAAGAACAAGCCACATAGTGCGCTGAAAACCAAGAAACCCCCGGTTTTAGGGTGGCAAATGGCCCCAGCGACGTCTTTACTGCATTTCAGTCGGTTTTAGCCGATACCAAAGGAGAAGAACTGTATGAGCATGATTCGGACAGCGTTACCTCTGATTTTGGTTACCAGTGTATTGACGGGCTGTGCCGGCTTGCAAAAGACCGACTGGCCTCTGTGTGCTGCCGGTGGCGCGCTGAGTGGTGCCGCGATCGGCGCCTTCCAGTCCGCTTCGGTGGCGGCGGGCTTCGGCGCGGCAGTGGGCGTGATGGCCGGCGCGTATTGCTACGCTCACGGCGACGGTGATGATGACGGCGATGGCGTGCTGAACAGCGTCGACAAGTGCCCGAACACGCCGAAAGGTACGCCAGTGGATGCGACGGGTTGCCCGATCGTGACCCCGGCGCCTGAGCCAGCGGCTGCCCCGGTCGTGCTGCCTAAGGAAGAAGTGATCACGATCCGTGATGTGCATTTCGAGTTCAACAAAGCAACCCTGACCCCAAGCGACAAGCAACAGCTGGACATGGTAGCGACCAAGCTGAAAACCGAGGCACCGAACGTGCAGCTGCACGTGAGTGGTCACACGGACAGCGTGGGCAGCGACGCCTACAACCAGAAGCTGTCGGAAAAACGTGCGCATTCGGTCACGGATTATCTGATCAGCTCGGGTATCGCGCGCAGTTCGTTCGTGTCGGTTGAAGGCGATGGCGAAGCCCGTCCGGTAGCGGACAACAAAACGGCTGAAGGTCGTGCGTTGAACCGTCGTGTCGAGATCAAAATCAATCGTTGATTGATTGCGCGTTGTCAGAAAACCCCGGCCTTTGTGCCGGGGTTTTCTTTTTTGGGATTGATAGGTTGATGAGTCCCGGAAAAGACAGCGCTTTCGAGGCATGCACACGGCCCTGACTGTGGGAGCGAATTCATTCGCGAAAGGCGCGCATGACCGCCGCATCTCTATCGTCTAAACCCCCTTTCGCGAATGAATTCGCTCCCACAGGGATCTTCATCGAACGCCAGATCCGTTCTCGGATGAAGATCCCTAGATGACCTCTCAAACCTGCGGCATTTGGCAACATCCTCTGGCATAGTCGCTCCCGTCGCCGTACTGTGCGCAAAGCTTTTTCGGCACAGCAATAAAAATACAGCAGGGGCGTGTCATGAAGGTGGTTTGGGGGTTGGGTAAAGTCTTGACGTTGGGGTTCTGGGCGGTGGTGCTGGTCAGTCAGGCCGCCGTTTTGCCGGTGCCTTTCGGTATGTTGCTCAAGCTGGCGGGCAGCCTCTTGCTGCTGACGCATGTGATGGAACTGTTTCTCTTCAACGGCAGCCTGCGGGGGCGTTTGCATCCATGGTCCGACCGCTTGCAGATTTTGATTTTCGGTATTTTCCACCTGCAATCCTTCGGTCGCCGCCAGGCAGAGGTTCACCATGCGTAACGCGTTACTGATGACGGCGAGCCTGCTGTCGGCCCTGAGCAGTTCTCTGGTGATGGCCCAGGCTCTCACGGTTGAGCCGCATTCGCTGATGCGCCTGCCCAGCAACGCCAGTGTGTTGAAGCTGGACCGTCTGGACGTGGCCGATTACGGCACCTTGCTGATCCCGGCAGGCCTGGTCGAAGTGCAGGTCGGTCAGTTGGTGATGGGGCATGAGTCGCGCATCGCCATCGTGCCAAGCGCGGAGCCGTTCAAGCTGGACGTCAAACAGGGCAACCTGGGCTCTGGTGCTCAAATCACCGCCCGTGGTGCACCGGGGACCTTCCAGAAATCGCCGCTGCCGGGTCGCAACCTGAACGTGCGCATTGAGCAACTGAGTGCTGACGTCTTGTCGATTGATGCGCGCGGCGGTGCAGGTTCGCCGGGGTATGTCGGTCTTGACGGTGGCAATGGCCAGGACCCTGGTTGCACGTGGGGATCGGCAAGCCGGGGGTATGACGGCGACAACGGCGGCAATGGCCGTGACGGTGCGCCGGGGGCTTTGGTGCGACTGGAGCTGCCTCAGGCATTTCCGGACGACCGCGTGAAGGTGAACGTGCAAGGCGGTGCCGGTGGCGCAGGCGGCGAGGGCGGTCGCGGTGGCAAGGGCGGCGCCTCCAAGGGTTGCGTGGTTTACCGTGCCGATGGCGCCAAGTCAGGCAAGAACGGCGATAAAGGCCAGACTGGGGCCACCGGGCCTGCGGGATCGGTTAGCGTTCGCAAGCTGTAACGCCACCCCGCAATTCACTCTGGGAGCGAATTGATTCGCGAGAGGGCGGTGCATCCAGCCGGGATGTGGCGCCTGCGAACGCCATTTGCGAATGAATGCGCTCCCACACCGTCCGTCCGCAGGCTAGCGGGGACAGTCAAAACCCGGGCCGTGCCGCAGCAATGGCAATCACGGCAATCCCCACGATCAGGTTGATCCCCACCAACCGCCGAATTCCACCCAACGCAGCGGCACCGTCGGCCCATTGCTCCGCCGCGACGGCTTTGCGCAGGTTCGGCAGGTTCAGCGTCGAGATGCGCAGAAACAACGCCACCATCACCACATACAGCCCGATCATGACTTGCACGTAGCGAGGCGCGGTCTGAAAGCCGCTGAAGTTGAGGTTGATCATGCCGATCCCGGTGACCGGCAGCATAATCACCGCGCACCACACCCAGACGAAGAAACGCGGAAACACCTGCACCCACAGCTTCAGGCGGGCCGGGCCTTCCAGGGCGGCGATGACCGCTGGTCGCAGAATCATCCAGGCAAAAAACATCCCGCCTACCCACAGGACGGCAGAAAATACGTGCAGTACGTAGACAAAGGCTACAGGTGACATCGACAACTCCGATCTGCGCAGAAGGATTTAGCGCGGTATGATAGCCGCCCGCTGCAACCACTGATAATTTATCCAGCGGTTTTTTCACTTGTTACCCTGCGATGCCGAGCCAACGACCCAGCCCATGATCAGTACCGAACTCAAATCCCAGATTCAGGGCGCCTATTCGCGTTTCCTCGAAGCCAAAAGCCTCAAGCCTCGCTACGGCCAGCGTTTGATGATTGCCGAGGTGGCCAAGGTGCTGGGGGACATCGACACCGATGAAGAGGGGCGCCGCACGGGTGACCCCGCGGTGGTTGCGGTTGAGGCCGGAACGGGTACGGGCAAGACGGTGGCGTACGCCATCGCGGCGATTCCCACGGCCAAGGCAGCGGGCAAACGGCTGGTCATTGCGACTGCAACCGTCGCGCTGCAGGAGCAGATTGTCCACAAGGACCTGCCCGACCTGATGCGCAACAGCGGCCTGAACTTCACCTTCTCGCTGGCCAAGGGGCGAGGGCGCTACATGTGCCTGTCCAAGCTCGACGTGTTGTTGCAGGAAGGCAACGCACAAAGCGCCACCGCACAATTGTTCGAGGAAGAAGGCTTCAAGATCGAGGTCGATGAGGCCAGTCAGAAACTCTTCACCACCATGATCGAAAAGCTCGCGGGCAATAAGTGGGACGGCGACCGCGACAGCTGGCCCCAGGAACTCGCGGATCAGGACTGGGCACGACTGACCACCGATCACAGCCAATGCACCAACCGGCACTGCCCGAACTTTCAGCAGTGCGCCTTCTATAAAGCCCGTGAAGGCATGGGCAAAGTCGACGTGATCGTGACCAACCATGACATGGTGCTGGCCGACCTGGCGTTGGGTGGCGGTGCCGTGCTGCCCGATCCTCGCGACACCCTCTACGTGTTCGACGAAGGCCATCACCTGCCGGACAAGGCGATCGGCCATTTCGCCCATTTCAGCCGTTTGCGTTCCACCGCCGACTGGCTTGAACAGACCGCCAAAAACCTCACCAAATTGCTGGCTCAGCACCCGCTGCCCGGCGATCTGGGCAAGCTCATCGAGCAGGTGCCGGAACTGGCCCGCGAGATCAAGACCCACCAGCAGTTCATGTTCACGGCGTGTGAGCAACTGGCCGATTTCAAAGCCGGCGAAGACATGGAAGGCCGTGAGCGTCCTCGCCATCGTTTCGTTGGCGGCGTGGTGCCCGAGCACATGCGCGAGATGGGCATCGAGCTGAAGAAGGGTTTTGCGCGGCTCGACGACCTGTTCACCCGCCTCACTGAACTCCTCAAGGAAGGCATGGACGGCGAGGTCAACATCGGCATCGCCAGCCATCAGGCGGAGGAGTGGTATCCGTTGTTCGGCAGCCTGTTGGCGCGGGCACATGGTAACTGGGAACTGTGGACCGCGTTCACCGCCGAAGACCCGGAAAACAGCCCGCCCATGGCGCGCTGGCTGACGTTGGCCGACAGCGGTTCGCTGTTCGACATCGAAGTCAATGCCAGCCCGATCCTGGCGGCGGAAATGCTCCGTCGCAATCTGTGGAATGTCGCTTACGGCGCGCTGGTCACTTCCGCGACGCTGACCGCCTTGGGCAAGTTCGACCGCTACCGCATGCGCGCCGGTCTGCCCAAAGATGCAGTCACGGCCGTGGTGCCAAGCCCGTTTCATCACGCTGATGCCGGTGTCTTGCGGGTCCCGGACCTCAAGGCGGACCCGCGCAACGCTGCGGAACACACGGCTGCAATCATTCGCGAGTTGCCGGATCTGGTCGAAGGCTCCAAAGGCACGCTGGTGCTGTTCTCATCGCGCAAGCAGATGCAGGAAGTCTTCGATGGGCTTGAACGCGACTGGCGCAAGCGGGTGTTCATTCAGGGCAACCTGTCCAAGCAAGAGACCCTCAACAAGCACAAGGCGCGGGTCGACGGCGGCGATGAGAGCGTGCTGTTCGGCCTCGCCAGTTTCGCCGAGGGGGTCGACCTGCCCGGTGCCTACTGCGAACACGTGGTCATCGCCAAGATTCCCTTCGCGGTGCCCGACGATCCGGTCGAAGCGGCTCTGGCGGAATGGATCGAAGCGCGGGGTGGCAATCCGTTCATGGAAATCGCCGTGCCCGATGCCTCGCTGCGTTTGATTCAGGCCTGCGGGCGGCTGCTGCGCACCGAGAAAGACCGCGGCATCATCACGCTGCTGGACCGGCGCGTCGTGACCCAGCGTTACGGCAAAGCCATCCTCAACGCGCTGCCGCCGTTTCGACGGGAAATTTCCTAAGGGTCTGAAGGGCGTCGCCTGCCTCGGCGCCTACAGCCCGTGCTGTGCGTCTGACGGTGCAGCGCGGTTCCCAAATCCACCAATCGCTGGAACAATGCACGCCATTTTGTGCAGCCCGAGCCGGAGAGTGACACCGTGCAGATTCAAGGTCATTTCGAGCTTCAATTCGAAGCCGTGCGCGACGCGTTCGCCGCGCTGTTCGACGATCCTCAGGAGCGTGGCGCGGCACTGTGCGTGCAGATTGGCGGAGAGACTGTTCTCGATCTGTGGTCGGGCACGGCAGACAAGGACGGCGCGCAGGCCTGGCACACCGACACGATTGCCAACCTGTTCTCCTGCACCAAGACGTTTACCGCTGTCACTGCCCTGCAGATGGTGGGTGAAGGCAAGCTGAATCTGGATGAACCGGTGTCGCGCCTGTGGCCCGAGTTTGCGGCAGCGGGCAAGCAGTCGATCACCTTGCGGCAGTTGCTCTGCCATCAGGCGGGGCTTCCGGCCATTCGCAACCTGCTGCCGGCCGAAGCGCTGTACGACTGGCAGGCCATGACGGATGCACTGGCGGCGGAGGAGCCGTGGTGGACGCCGGGGCAGGGCCATGGCTATGCGGCGATCACGTACGGCTGGCTGGTGGGCGAAGTGATTCGTCGCGCCGACGGACGCGGGCCGGGTGAGGCCATCGCTGCGCGCATCACGCGACCGTTGGGCCTGGATTTCCATGTGGGCCTGCCGGACGAGGAATTCCATCGCGTCGCACACATCGCGCGGGGCAAGGGCAACATGGGTGACGAGGCTGCTCAGCGTCTGGTTCAGACGACGATGCGCGAGCCCACGTCGATGACCGCCCGAGCGTTCACCAATCCGCCGTCGGTGATGACCAGCACTAACAAACCCGAGTGGCGGCGCATGCAACAACCGGCTGCCAACGGCCACGGTAACGCCCGCAGTCTGGCCGGTTTTTACAGCGCGCTGCTTGACGGCAGCCTGCTGGAAGCCGACCTGATCAACGAGCTGACCCGCGAGCACAGCATCGGTCAGGACAAGACCCTGCTCACCCAGACACGTTTTGGGTTGGGCTGCATGCTCGATCAGCAAACCGTGCCCAACGCCACGTTCGGGCTGGGCGGGAAATCCTTCGGTCATCCGGGGGCGGGAGGGTCGGTAGGGTTCGCCGACCCCGAGCGCGATGTGGCCTTTGGCTTCGTCACCAACACCTTGGGCCCCTATGTGCTGATGGACCCGCGCGCACAAGGTCTGGTTCGGACGCTTGCTGAGTGTTTGCAATAACTATCGGCGATAAGTGCTTGTTCTACCGACTGTCAGTTAAACCGCTCATATCGGAACCGTAGAGCGGTTTCCTTTTCCAAATCGGCGTTTATGCGTGTTATATGGGCGCTGCTTCGTTCATTTTCTGATCAATTATTTGTGTGAGTCACCATGTCTGCCAATAAAAGTCTCGCATTTGCCTTGTGCCTCGCCGTTACCGGCTGCGCACAAACCCCTCAGGATTCATCGGCCAGCAACGATCACTGGTGGTCGTTCGGCTCCAGCAAAGGCTCAGACGCCGCACCTGTTAAGCCAGCACCCAGCCCGGCGATCGCTGAAGTGGCCAAAACCGAAGCCGAGAGTGGCTCGCATTGGTACTGGCCGTTCGGCTCCGACCACGGCAAGACCGACAAGCAGCCTGCACTGGCAGCCACTCAGCCTGCCGCCAAGCCGGACGTCGCGAAAGCTGACGATGGTGGCAAGTGGTGGTGGCCGTTCGGCACCAGCGAAGCGAAGAAAGACGCAGCGCCTGCCATTCCCAAGGTTGACCCGAAAGTCACCCAAGCCTGGCTTGACCAATACGAGCCAAAAGTTCGTGAAGCGATCAAGGACAGCAAATTCCAGTTCGAGCGCCGTGAAGACGTGCTGGTCGTGACTGCGCCCGTGGACAGTACCTTCAATCCGGATCGTCCGGAAATGCTGCTGCCGATCAACCTTGGCCCGATCACCCGCATGGCCAAGGTCGTCGAAGGCGATCAGAAAACCGCGATTCTGGTGTTGGGGCACAGCGACGTTGCCAGCGACACCAACCTGAAAATCAGCCAGCAGCGCGCCCAGTCGGTCGCGGCGATCTTCCGCTTGAGCGGTCTTGAGCGTAATCGTCTGAACCTGCGCGGCATGGGGGCGGTAATGCCTCGTGCAGCGGATGACAGCGCTGCGGGTCGTGCGCTGAACCGTCGTGTTGAAATCATCATGACGCCGCAGGACACCATGGTCGCGCTGATGGCCAAGTACAACCTGCCGCCATCCCCGACGCTGGTGGCCGTGCAGCAACAAGCCAAGCCTGCCGTAGCGCCTGCTCCAGCGGCCGCCGCGCCGGCTAAATCCGCAACGCCTGCGAAGAAGGCGACCGCTGCCAAAGCGCCTGCCGCGAAAAAAGCCCCGGTGAAAAAAGCAGCCCCTGCCAAGGCCAAGCCTGCACCGGCAAAAGCAGCGGCCAAGAAACCGGCTGCGGACGCCCAAGCGAGTGCCAACTGAGGGTAATATCGGTGTCCCGTTTCCGGATACCGATTAAGGAAGGCAGTGATGAGCCAGCATCTGGCTGATATGCGTCGTAACTACGCTCGCGAGGGTCTGACCGAATCGCAGGCGCCGGCAGAACCCTTTTTGTTGTTCCGTCAATGGTTCGACGAAGCGGTGAAGACCGAGCAAGCGCCTGTCGAAGCCAATGCCATGACACTGGCGACTGTCGACGCAGACGGTCGCCCTCACTGCCGAATCCTGTTGCTCAAAGGGCTGGATGCCCAAGGGTTCACCTTTTTCACCAATTACCAAAGCGCGAAAGGTCAGCAGCTGGAAGCCCGGCCTTTCGCTGCCATGACCTTCTTCTGGCCGACCCTGGAGCGCCAGGTGCGCATCGAAGGTCGTGTTGCCAAGGTCTCCCACGAAGAATCCGACGCCTATTTCCAGGTCCGCCCACTGGGCAGTCGCCTGGGTGCATGGGCGTCGCCGCAAAGCCAGGTGATTGCAGATCGTGAAGCGCTGGAAGGTTTGCTAAAAGCCACCGAAGCGCGCTTCAGCGACACGCAACCGGAGTGTCCTGATCACTGGGGAGGCTATCGACTTGTGCCGGATCGCATCGAATTCTGGCAAGGTCGCCCGAGCCGTTTGCACGACCGGCTGAATTATCGTCTGGTCGATGGGCAGTGGACGCGTGAGCGTCTGGCGCCCTGACGGTTTGGCGGCGCGGGTCGCAACTCTTTGAATCTATCCAACGGGCCGTCGTCCATACTCATAGACGTGGCGACAATCTGTATAGCGCCTGAATAAACGTAAATTACCGGAACAGGCCCGTGACACCGCTCGGTGCCGGGGAGTCTAATGGCTACCTGTTCCCCTGGAGGCAAATGTTATGCGTAAGTCTGTTCTGTTGGTTGCTTCGTTCACCGCCATGGCGCTGACGCTGGGCGGCTGTACTTCGAGCCTGACCGGCGACTCGTATTCGCGCGATGAAGCTCGCCAGGTTCAGACCGTGCGTTTGGGCACCGTCGAATCCCTGCGTCCTGTGAAGATCGAAGGGACCAAGACCCCAATCGGCGCTGGCGCCGGTGCAATCGTGGGCGGTGTAGGCGGCAGCGCCATTGGCGGCGGTCGTGGCAGCATCGTGACCGCCGTGATCGGTGCTGTGGCAGGTGGTCTGCTCGGTTCGATGACGGAAGAAGGCCTGACCCGTGCCCAAGGCGTTGAAATCACCGTGCGTGAAGATGACGGCACCATGCGCGCTTATGTTCAGCAGGTTCAGGAAAACGAGATTTTCCGGGTCGGTGAGCGCGTTCGTATCATGACCGTCAACGGCACCAGCCGGGTTGCCCACTGAGGCAGTTTCCCTGCTGAACAGCTGGAAGCGGGGTTTATGTAACACCCGTTAACAAAATAAACGCCCCGCATTGTCGGGGCGTTTTTCGTTCAGGCCGTGGCCTGAGTGTCGACAGCTGACACGTTTCGACTGGCCAAGGCCGTTACGCCATAGCCGATGATCGCGGCGAGTATTGAGCCGGTGAGGATTCCCATGCGGTCCATCCCGGCGAACTCGCTTTGCCCTGGCACGAACGCCAGCGAGCCCACGAACAGGCTCATGGTGAAGCCTATTCCACACAGAATCGACACCCCCAACACCTGACCCCAGTTTGCGCCGGTGGGCAAGGCGGCCATGCCTGTCTTGATGGCCAGCCACGTCAAGCCAAACACCCCCAGCGTCTTGCCCAGCAGCAGACCCAGCGCGATGCCCAAGGGCACGTGATGGGTGAAGCTCTCAAGAGTCACGCCGTTCAACGACACCCCCGCATTGGCGAACGCGAACAACGGCAGGATGCCGTAAGCCACCCATGGATGCAGCGTGTGTTCCAGCTGCTGCAAGGGAGACGGCACGTCTTTCGGGGTCTTCAACGGAATGCAGAACGCCAGGATCACCCCCGCCAGCGTCGCGTGTACGCCGCTCTTGAGCACGCAGACCCACAGCACCAATCCGACCAGCAAATACGGCGCAAGCTTCGCCACACCCAGCCGGTTCATCGCGATCAATGAGGCGATGGAGGCTGCCGCCAAGGTCAGGGACAGCGTGGAAAGTTCGCCCGAGTAGAACAGCGCGATGACGATGATTGCGCCCAGGTCATCAATGATCGCGAGGGTCATCAGAAACAGCTTGAGCGACACCGGAACGCGTTTGCCGAGCAGGGCCAGGACGCCGAGGGCGAAGGCAATGTCGGTGGCCATGGGGATCGCCCACCCACCCAGCGCTGCGGGATTGTCCTGATTCAGCGCCCAGTAGAACAGCGCGGGCACCACCATGCCGCCAATCGCCGCTGCTCCGGGCAGGACGATCTGCGAGGGACGAGAAAGGTGCCCCTGAATCACTTCGCGCTTGACCTCCAGCCCGATCAACAGAAAGAACAGCGCCATGAGGCCGTCGTTGATCCACAGCAGTGAGGGTTTGGCGATCTTCAAGGTGCCGATCTGTGCGACGACGGGCACGTCCAGAAAGCCGGTGTAGAGCCAGGACAACGGCGAGTTATTGACGAGCAGGGCGAGGGCAGCCGCAGCGATCAACAACAGACCGCCAGCCGCTTCCAGCTGGAAGAAACGTTTGAATGTATTGCGTACGGGCAAGGTCACTCTCCATGGACATGCGCAAAAGGAGCGACACCGTACCCTGTGTTCTTATGTCTGAAAACAAAAGTTATATTCGATTTTGTTATTAAAAATCGATGTGAAACCTGTATACAACGCATCTGTAATTTTCGTTACAAGATGCTGCGAGGCGCGAGCGGTGTGGGTTGTAGGAATTTTCTGATTTTTGAAGGAAGACTTCGGAGTTGTCTCACGCGCATGATTCTGTGGGAGCGAATTCATTCGCGATATGTCAGTGCAGACAGTGCATCTCTATCGCCTGACACATTTTTCGCGAATGAATTCGCTCCCATAGGGTAATACCGCGCCCTCAGGGAACAGGGCGCTATCGGTTAATCAACGATCCCCAACACGCTCTTGGCCAACGCCTCGGCAATGCGAATCCCGTCGACACCTGCCGACATGATCCCACCGGCGTAACCTGCGCCTTCACCGGCAGGGAACAGGCCTTTGACGTTGAGGCTTTGCATGTCCGCGCCGCGGGTGATGCGCAGCGGAGACGAGGTGCGGGTTTCGATGCCCGTCAACACTGCGTCGTGTTGCGAAAAGCCTTTGATCTGCTTGTCGAACGCGGGCAGCGCTTCACGGATGGCTTCGATGGCAAAGGCGGGCAGGGCGTCTGCCAAATCAGTCAGTTTCACGCCGGGCTTGTAGGAAGGCTCGACTTCGCCCAGTTGGGTCGAGGCCTTGCCTGCGATGAAATCACCGACCAACTGTGCAGGGGCTTCGTAGTTTTCGCCGCCCATGATGTAAGCGTGGGATTCCAGCCGCTCTTGCAGCTCGATACCGGCCAATGGGCTGCCCGGATAATCTTCGTCCGGGGTGATGCCGACCACGATGCCCGAGTTGGCGTTGCGCTCGTTGCGCGAATACTGACTCATGCCGTTGGTGACGACGCGATTTGGCTCAGACGTCGCGGCCACCACGGTGCCACCCGGGCACATGCAGAAGCTGTAGACCGAACGGCCGTTCTTCGCGTGGTGCACCAGTTTGTAATCGGCGGCGCCGAGTTTCGGATGACCGGCGTATTTGCCCAGTCGCGCACGGTCGATCAGGCCCTGTGGGTGTTCAATGCGGAAGCCCACCGAGAACGGCTTGGCTTCCATGTACACGCCACGGCCGTGCAGCATGCGGAAGGTGTCACGGGCGCTGTGACCCAGCGCGAGGATCACGTGTTTCGAGTCGATACGCTCGCCGTTGCCCAGCATGACGCCCTGCAGTTGGCCGTCTTCGATCAGCAGGTCGGTGACCTTCTGTTCGAAGCGCACTTCACCGCCCAGCGCGATGATCTGCTGGCGCATGTTTTCCACGACGCCGGTCAGGCGGAACGTGCCGATATGCGGTTTGCTGACGTACAGAATTTCTTCCGGCGCGCCCGCTTTCACAAACTCGTGCAGCACTTTGCGGCCGTGGAATTTCGGGTCCTTGATCTGGCTGTAGAGCTTGCCGTCCGAGAACGTGCCTGCGCCGCCTTCACCGAACTGTACGTTGGATTCGGGGTTGAGCACGTTCTTGCGCCACAGGCCCCAGGTGTCCTTGGTGCGCTGACGCACTTCCTTGCCGCGTTCGAGGATGATCGGCTTGAAGCCCATCTGGGCCAGTAGCAGCCCGGCAAAAATGCCGCACGGGCCGAAACCGACCACCAAGGGCCGCTCGGCCAGATCAGCCGGGGCATGGCCAACGACTTTGTAGCTGACGTCCGGGGCCAAGGTGACGTGTTTGTCGTGGCTCAGGCGGGTGAGCAACGCGGCCTCGTCACGGACTTCGAAGTCGATGGTGTAGATGAATTGCAGTTCGCTGGATTTCTTGCGCGCGTCGTAGCTGCGCTTGAACAGGGTGAAATTCAGCAGCTCGGCACTGTCGATGCCCAGGCGTTGCAAGAGCGCGGGGCGCAGCGCTTCGTCCGCGTGGTCCAGCGGCAGTTTGAGTTCGGTGATTCGTAACATTGAAAGGTCCGGTTTCGGGCCGCAGGATCGGCCCGGCAGCGCTACAAGAACCGGCGATTATAAGCCACATTGTCCTTGTAGGAGTGAGCTTGCTCGCGATAGCAGTATTTCAGCCACATGACTATTGACTGACGCACCGCTATCGCGAGCAAGCTCACTCCTACAGGTTTGGGTATCGCTGGCGCGTCAGTCGTTGCGCATCGCGCCGAAATACGCACACCCACGGCGTACCTGCCCATTGACCCGCAACTCGGCCGTCAGGTGCTGCACCGAGCCGTTGGCCGGGTCCACACAGCGCTGCGGGGCGACGTACAGTTCGACATGCTGGTCGTTGGCATCGGTCACCAGATTGAAGCGGCCCTCTGGCAGTTGCTCTTCCAGATACGGCACGGCAAACGGCTCCATGCCTTCACGTTCGAGCACCAGACCCTTGCCGCTGGCGTTGAGGTTCCATTTTGGGCCGTTGCCGCTGGCATGAATGGTCAGGCGTTTGAAGTTGGCATCTTCGCAGGCACCGTTCGGGCGCTCGACGCGATAGAGCTGGTAAACATCGGCCTGTCCGTCACTGCCCTGCGCCCGGCTCGCGACGAAGTTGCCGCGGACATCAGCGAACGCCTTGCCGCTTTTGTCCACCACGGAGGCGGCTTCCTGCAGCACGCCGGTGTTGCCTTTGTCAGTGACGGCATAGCGACGTTGTTCGTTGCAGGGTTCGAAAAACAGTTTGCCGTTATCGCCGCTGAGAGTGCCTTGCATGCGGATCATGCCGGCCTTGGAAACCGAGGCTTGCTCGGTGTGCGAGGGCAGCAACTGACAGCCCGCAAAAACAGGCAGGAGGGCGAACATCAGGACGGAACGAGCAGCGAACATGGGGCGGTCTCCAGACAAGTGCCGCCACGTTACTCAGGCTGCTCGCGCATCACAAGAGGGGATTAGCCGACGTGATACGTCTGGCCAGTCTGCAGGCCTTCGACGCTTTTGGCGTAGGCCAGCGCGACGTCCGCACCCGACACCGGTTTGAAACCCCTGAAGTAGGGTGCGTAGGCGCCCATGGCTTCGACCAACACGTTCGGACTCACCGAGTTAACCCGCATGCCCCGTGGCATCTCGATGGCCGCTGCGCAGACGAATGCGTCGATGGCGCCGTTTACCAGGCTGGCCGAGGCGCCGGTGCGGATCGGGTCGTGGCTGGTGATGCCGGTGGTGAAGGTGAACGAGGCGCCGTCGTTGGCGAATTCGCGGCCGATCAGCAGCAGGTTGACCTGACCCATGAGCTTGTCGCGCAGGCCCAGCGCGAACGAGTCTTCGGTCATGTCGGCCAGCGGCGCGAAGGTGACGTTCCCGGCCGCGCAGATCAATGCGTCGAAAGGACCTACCCGTTCGAACAGTTTGCGGATCGACGCGCTGTCACTAATATCGACGTGCTCGTCACCGCTGTTTCGGCCGATGCGAACGATGTCGTGGCGTGGCGCCAGTTCTTTCTCAATGGCCGTGCCAATGGTTCCGCCAGCGCCAATCAGTAGAATTTTCATAGTGCAGTCCTTCCGTTAATGGATCAGGCGCTCAGTGTGAGCTGCCTTTTCCCACAGATAAATGGGCTAAACGGCATTCCCGGTTTGTCAGAAAGGAAACAATCATGAGCGAAATGGACGATCTGGCGGCGTTTGCCCTGCTGGTCGAAGCCAACAGCTTCACCCTGGCGGCCCAATGGCTGGACACCAGCACCAGCCAGCTGTCCAAGCGCATCAGCAAGCTGGAAAAGAACTTCGGCGTGACGCTGTTGCATCGCACCACCCGCAGCCTGACGCTGACCTCGGCGGGGGCGATTCTGTTGCCCGAGGCGCGGGCGCTGCTGGCGCAACGTGACCGGGTGCGCGATGCCATGGCGTACCTGAGCGAGAGCCTGGTGGGGACGGTGCGGCTGACCGTGCCGGTATCGTTGGGCGAGACGTTTTTCGAGGGGCTGCTGACCGAGTTCAGCGCGAAATACCCTGACGTGCAGGTCGAACTGGACCTCAACAATCAGTTCCGCGACATGCGCCGGGACGGGTTTGACCTGGGTATTCGCTCCAGTGTCGGCATCGACGAGCGGCTGGTGGCCAAGCCGCTGTTGTCGCTGCAAGAGCTCACCTGCGCCAGCCCTGCGTACCTTGAACAGCACGGCAAACCGCAATCCCCCGAAGCGCTGCGGGTGCATCGTTGCCTGTTGAACAGCCACTACGCCGGTCGTGAGACGTGGGTGTATCACCAGAACCACGAATTGAGCCGGGTGAACGTACGGGGGACCTTTGCCAGTAATCACTACGGGCTACTGAAGAGGGCGGCGTTGGTGGGGGCCGGGATTGCGCGCTTGCCGTCGTACATGGTTCACGATGAATTGCATGACGGGCGGTTGGAGTGGCTGTTGCGCGATTATCAGACGCCGGTGTCGTCGCTGTTCCTGGTCCACCCGTTCGAAGGGCACTTGCCGAGGCGGATTCAGGTGATGGCGGACTATCTGACGGAATGGTTCGAGCGCAGTACGGCGGCGTTGGAGAAGCTTTGAAGTGAGGGATTCATAGACAAGGCGTGTCAGGCGAACCGCTTCGCTGCCGTCGTACCTCCGGCGTCTCCCACAGGTGATGTAGTGGATCGAAGGCTTGTGATACTTGCCGACTATGCCGTGTAGATCAGCGGTCTGACTAACGCCATGAATCTCGCTTCGCTGCCGTCGTACCTCCGGCGTCTCCTACAAGATTCGTGGCGTTACGCTGAGGGCGATCGACACGGCATTGTCGGAAAGTGCCACAGATTTTCGATCCACTGCATCACCTGTGGGAGACGCCGGAGGTACGACGGCAGCGAACGCGGTGTGTCAGTCCTTACCCCTATAACTGACCCACCGCTTTCTCAAGCAAATGCGCTCTGTCACCCGCCCAGATACGCATCCCGCACTTTCGGATCGACCAGCAACTCGGCGCCCGTGCCCTGCATTACCACCCGGCCGTTTTCCAGCACGTAGGCGCGGTCGGCGATTTTCAGGGCCTGGTTGGCGTTCTGTTCAACCAGAAACACCGTCACGCCTTCACGTCGCAGCTGTTCGACGATCTCGAAAATCTGCTGAATGATGATCGGCGCCAGCCCCAGAGACGGCTCGTCGAGCAGCAGCATTTTCGGCTTGCTCATCAACGCACGGCCAATGGCGAGCATTTGCTGTTCGCCGCCGGACATGGTGCCGCCGCGCTGGTTGAAGCGTTCCTTCAGGCGCGGGAACAGTTCCAGGACCTTGTCCATCTGCTCCTGATAATCGCCCTTGTCGGTGAAGAACCCGCCCATGGCCAGGTTCTCTTCGACGGTCAGGCGGGCGAACACGCGACGGCCTTCCGGCACCACCGCGATGCTCTTGCGCATGATCACCGACGACTCCAGACCGACCAGCTCTTCGCCCATGTAGCGAATGCTCCCGCTGTGGGCGCGCGGCGAACCGCACAGGGTCATCAGCAGGGTGGATTTGCCCGCACCGTTGGCGCCGATCAGGGTGACGATCTCACCCTGTTGCACATCGATGCTGACGCCGTGCAGCGCCTGAATCTTGCCGTAGAAGGTGGAAACGTTGTCGAACTGCAGCATTTACGCTTCCCCCAGGTAGGCTTTGATCACTTCAGGATTGTCACGGATCTGCTCGGGTGTGCCGTCGGCTAAAGGCGTACCCTGGTTGATCACCACGATATGGTCGGAAATGCTCATGACCAGCTTCATGTCGTGCTCGATCAGCAACACCGTGGCGTTGTGTTCGTTGCGCAGCACGCCGATCAGCGCTTTCAGGTCTTCGGTTTCCTTGGGGTTCAGGCCGGCAGCCGGTTCGTCGAGCATGAGGATGCGCGGGCGCGTCATCATGCAGCGGGCGATTTCCAAGCGGCGTTGCTGACCGTAGGCCAACGTACCGGCAGGGCGGTTGGCGAAGGCTTTCAGGTCGACGGCTTCGAGCCAGTGCTCGGCGTATTCCATGGCCTCGCGCTCGCTGCGACGGTAGGCCGGGGTCTTGAACAAGCCGGACAGGAAGTTGGTGTTGAGGTGACGATGCTGGGCCACCAACAGGTTCTCGACGGCCGTCATTTCCTTGAACAGGCGCACGTTCTGGAAGGTTCGCACCACGCCTTTGCGGGCGATTTCGTGACCGGCCAGGCCTTGAATCGGCTCGCCGTCCAGCAGGATGGTGCCCGCCGTCGGCTTGTAGAAACCGGTCAGGCAGTTGAATACCGTGGTCTTGCCGGCGCCGTTCGGGCCGATCATCGACACGACCTGTTTCTCGTTGACGGTCAGACCCACGCCATTGACCGCCAACAGGCCGCCAAAGCGCATGCTCAAGCCCGAGGCTTGCAGAAGTGGGCGGCTCATCAGCGTTCCCCCTTGAGTTTCATGACGGGACGCTGCATTGGCAGGAAACCCTGAGGACGCCAGATCATCATCAGCACCATCAAGGCGCCGAAGCCCAGCATGCGGTATTCGCTGAATTCGCGAAGCAGTTCAGGCAGCAGGATCATCACGACCGCCGCGAGAATCACGCCCAGCTGAGATCCCATGCCGCCCAATACCACGATGGCGAGGATGATCGCCGATTCCAGGAAGGTGAACGATTCCGGGGTGATCAGCCCTTGGCGCGCGGCGAAGAAGCTACCGGCGAAACCCGCGAACGCGGCACCCAGAGTGAACGCAGAAAGCTTGATCACGGTCGGGTTCAGACCCAGCGCGCGGCAGGCGATTTCGTCTTCACGCAGCGCTTCCCACGCACGGCCGATCGGCATGCGCAGCAGGCGGTTGATCACGAACAGTGCCAACAGCGCCAGCAGCAGGGCGATCAGGTAGAGGAAGATCACCTTGTTGATGGAGTTGTATTCCAGGCCGAAGAACTCGTGGAAGGTCTGCATGCCTTCAGCGGCTTTACGCTCAAAGCTCAAGCCGAACAAGGTCGGTTTCTCGATGTTGCTGATGCCGTTCGGACCGCCGGTGATGTCGGTCAGGTTACGCAGGAACAGGCGGATGATTTCCCCGAAGCCGAGGGTCACAATCGCCAGGTAGTCACCACGCAGTCTTAGCACCGGGAAGCCCAGCAGGAAGCCGAACGTCGCCGAGGCCAGACCGGCCAGGGGCAGGCAGATCCAGAAACCGAAGCCGAAGTAGTGTTGCAGCAGGGCGTAGGTGTAGGCGCCGACGGCGTAGAAGCCGACGTAACCCAGGTCCAGCAGGCCCGCCAGACCGACCACAATGTTCAGGCCCAGGCCCAGCATCACGTAGATCAGGATCAGGGTCGCGATGTCTACTGCGCCGCGCGAGCCGAAAAACGGCCAGATCAGGGCGACGACCACGATGGCACCGAGGAACCAGCGCTGGGTCGATGGCAGGGTCAGGAAATTGCTGGCCTTGTCCGACACCAATTGATGCTGTGGGCGCGAGCGCCACATGGCGCTGATCTGCTGGTTGAACAGCACGCGCAGGAACATCAGCAATGCAGCGGCGAAGATCACCATCACGGTCGTGGTGCTGGCGCCGACAACCGCCAGATTGACACCGACGATGTCCAGTTTGAGCCCGAGGATCGGGTAGGCAACCAGCAGCACCAGTACAGCGCTGAACAGGGCCGATTTGAGATTTCTGGTCATACTTTTTCAACCTCCGGACGGCCGAGCAGGCCGGTTGGCCGGAACAACAACACCAAGACAAGAAGACCGAACGCCACCACATCCTTGTACTGGTCGCCGAAAATATCGGCGCCAAACGCTTCAGCCACACCCAGCACCAGACCGCCGAGCATCGCGCCCGGGATACTGCCGATACCGCCCAAAACCGCTGCGGTGAAGGCCTTGATGCCGACCAGGAAACCGGCGTTGGGGTTGATCACGCCGTACTGCATGCTCAGCAGTACCGCAGCGACCGCCGCCAGCGCGGCGCCGATGACGAAGGTCAGGGCGATGATGTTGTTGGTGTTGATCCCCAGCAGGTTGGCCATCTTGATGTCTTCTGCGCAGGCGCGGCAGGCGCGGCCCAGGCGGGAACGGGAGATGAACCAGGTCAGACCGAGCATGGCCACTACGGTCACGATGAAGATCAGGATCTGCATGTACGAGATCACGACTTCATGGGTGCTGGCGCTGCCGAACACGAAGTTGCCGGGAATCAGGTTGGGGATCGATTTGTCTTTGGAATCCTGCGACAACAACACCGTGTTCTGCAGGAAGATCGACATACCGATCGCGGAAATCAGAGGGATGAGGCGATTGCTGCCACGCAGCGGACGGTAGGCAACCCGTTCGATGGCGTAACCGTAGGCACTGGTCACCACGATACTGGCGACGAACGCTGCGGTAATCAGCAGCGGCAGATTGTCCAGACCCAGCATGGTCAGGCCCGCGAGGGCGATGAACGCCACGTACGAACCGATCATGTACACCTCGCCGTGGGCGAAGTTGATCATGCCGATGATGCCGTAGACCATTGTGTAGCCGATGGCGATCAAGGCATAAGTGCTGCCAATGGTCATGCCATTAACCAGCTGTTGGAAAAAATGATAGAGATCTATCTCGGGCATTGCCGCGCTCCTAAAAACCTTGGCGGTGTTTCACTGGTTGAGTCTTTTTCCCGCTCGCGCGTCGTGATCTACGTCCGCGTCCGGCACGAGCCCAGTGATTCACTGGTGCGGTTTCAAGATGTTCAGGGCATCAGGATTCTTGTGAAATCCCGCGTCCCAGCTAAAACAAAGCCCACTGCGGTTGCAGTGGGCTCCGGGTAAGCATGAAGGTTGTGATTACTTCACAGGGGCTTCAGTCTTGGTGCCATCTTTGTGCCAGGTGTAAACGACGAATTTGAAGTCTTTCAAGTCACCCTTGGCGTCGAAAGACAGATCGCCGGTAGGGGTCTTGAAGGTACCGGCGTGGATGGCGGCTGCCACTTTGGCGGTGTCTTCGGACTTGGCGGTCTTGATGCCTTCGGCGATCACTTCAACAGCGGCGTAGGCCGGGAACACGAAAGGACCGCTCGGGTCTTCTTTCTTCGCCTTGAACGCGTCAACCAGCGCCTTGTTCGAAGGGTCCTGGTCGAAGGATTTCGGCAGGGTCACCAGCAGGCCTTCGGAAGCGTCCTGAGCGATCTGCGAGATGGAAGCGTTGCCCACGCCTTCTGGGCCCATGAAGCCAGCTTTCAGGCCTTTTTCCTGTGCTTGACGCAGGATCAGACCCAGCTCTGGGTGGTAACCGCCGTAGTAGACGAAGTCGACGTTGGCTTGCTTCATTTTGGCGATCAGCGACGAGAAGTCCTTGTCGCCGGCGTTGATGCCTTCGAACAGGGCGACTTTGACGCCGTCTTTTTCCAGGGTTTGTTTAACGGCGGTGGCGATACCTTCACCGTATTGCTGTTTGTCGTGGATCACAGCGACGATCTTCGGCTTGACTTGCTTGGCGATGTATTCGCCAGCTGCAGGGCCCTGGGCGCTGTCCAGACCGATGGTGCGGAACACCAGCTTGTAGCCACGCGCGGTGATTTCCGGGCTGGTGGCGGCTGGGGTGATCATGATCACGCCTTCGTCTTCGTAGATGTCGGACGCTGGCTGAGTGGAGCTGGAGCACAGGTGGCCGACCACGAATTTCACGCCGTCGTTGACCACTTTGTTGGCGACCGCGACCGCTTGTTTAGGGTCACAGGCGTCATCGTATTCAACGGCTTCGAGCTTCTTGCCATCCACGCCGCCTTTGGCGTTGATTTGCTCGATGGCCATTTTGGCACCGCTGAACTGCATGTCGCCGTATTGGGCAACCGCGCCGGTTTTCGGGCCGGCGATGCCGATCTTGATGGTGTCAGCTGCGAACGAATGGCTGGCAACCCCCGCCAGAACCAGTGCGGCAAACAGCTTGGAAATCTGATTAATACCCTTAGTCATGATGCTCCACTCTTGCGTTTGTAGTTTTTATAATCCTGACGGCCAAAGCTGCAGGACCGGATTGATTCATCCAGGCCACACCCCCGGCAACTGTACCGGAACAGTTTAGAGCGCCGGTCGAGCGCTTGAAAAGCTGGCTGCAGGGGGCAAAACCTGTTGATGTCGCTTAATCGAAAGAAAGATACATAATCAAGCCGGCCGATTCCCCAACCGGGTCATCTTTCTATCGGCTTGAGCGAAGTTCTCTGCAATCAATCACTTGTATCCGGGTTTGTGCGCGGGAAAGGCGGCGGTATCATTTACGCCGATTTTCCAAACGGTGAAACCCATGACGCAAGCACCTAGCACCCTCTATGCCAAATTGCTTGGCGAAACGGCTTCTATTACCTGGAAGGAACTCGAACCGTTCTTTGCCAAGGGTGCCCTGTTGTGGGTCGAGCAATCGCAGGATTTGATTGCCGTGGCCGAAGCATTCGCCGAAAACGCTGAGCTGAAAGTGGCCGCCTGGCTGAAGAGCGGGGAGGTCAGCAAGCTCTCTGAATCAACGGCTTTGGACCTCCTGACCCGCGATCCGGCGTTGTGGGCGGTCGTCGTGGCACCTTGGGTGTTGATCCAGGAAAGGGCGTGATCGCCGATCGTGTGCATTTTTGGTGCGTAGGATGATGGCAAAGTGGGTAGGTCGGTAACTTTAAGTGTGGTGGGGTAGCAGGTCTTGTTTGGCTTGAGATCATTACTTTGATGCCCTTCGGGCCTATCGCGAGCAAGCTCACTCCTACATCTGTTTAAACGTGCCATGGCCTGATGGACCGAGCCGTTAGCCTTGGTGTTCGCCGCACAATTTCAAGGCTTGCTCAAAAGGCTGGTAACTCGGTCCATTAGGATGTGGCACGTTGCAAACGATGTAGGAGTGAGCTTGCTCGCGATAGGCCCGAAGGGCATCGATGTAGCAATCTCAACTCAACTCAACTCAACTCAACTCAACTCAACGCCAACCCAACCCAACCCAACCCAACACCCTCACCCCAGATACCCCGTCTTGCCCGTGTGCTGGTTCAGCGAAATAACCCGCGTCTTTCCAATCCGGTGACGGTAAATCTCTCGCAGGTATTTCACCGCTTTCTTCACGCTCTCGCGGGAAATGCGGATGTCGTTGATCGAGATGAACCGCGCCTTGTCGTCGATCAGCTCGCGGTATTTCTTCTCGTACATCGGTTTGATCGCGTACCAGTTGGTGTCCAGGATCTTTGCCGGGTTTTCGTATTCGTTGAGCAGGTCGTCGATGCGCGCTTCGTCGAACTCATCGCTCATGATGAAATCCAGAATCGAGTTGTCCAGCGTGTCATCGAAGCGATACGGCTGTTTGGCGAAACAGCGCTTGATGAAGGCCACGATCAGCGTCAGGAAGTCGTCCGACAGGCACGGGCTCTTGGCGATCAGGGTGGTCAGCGACAGGTTGGCCGACGCGCCGATCACCAGCGCGTAACGCTTGAGCGTCGTGTTGGGGAACAGGCTGTTGAGGTGCGTCTTCAACCGGTTCAGGTCCATGTACGACAGCTTGTAATCCTTGGGCAGCGAAACGATCGACACCACCGACGAGCAGTTCTTGAAGAAATGCAAATCGTGCAACGCCGCCGCGTCATACCCCGACGCCTTATACTGCTCCAGCGCCGCGCGATAGCGTCGTGACTCGATGGGCAGCAGGCTGATGCCCTCGATGGCCTGGGTCATTTTGTTGAAATGCGGCAGGTCGATGGAGCGGTAGAACAGGTCGTCGATGTCCAGGCGCGGCGGCTCTTTCTCGAACAACTTGAGCTTGTCCGAGCCTGGCGGCGGCGTCTCCGGCACGACTGATTCGGCGTAGGCAATCGCCACAGGCCCCGCCAGACTCATGAACAGGTCGTTGGCATCCAGGCGAATGGTCTCGCCGATGTCTATCCCTGCACGCCGGAAGTAATTCTGGTCGTAGTCCGTGGTGACGGCCTGCGCTGTCAGAATGTTGAAAATCTGCTGTGAGATGTACTGGTTGGCGTGACGCTCCATGGCGTTGACGTCGATGTTCTCGATGGTCCCGTCATCGCTTTCTTCGGCGTAGCGCATGATGTCGTTGGAGATCAGCATCATCGCGTTCCACGGGCGAATGCGGCCCATGACGCTGGCTTCGCTGCTGTCTTCGTTCTCGAAGTTGTACGAGAAGTCCCACTCTTCTGCCAGGTACTTGCAGAGCAGCCGTCCGGCGTTGATGTGCAGGGCTTCAGACATTTCGCTGCGATGGTCGGAGATGTTCGGCAACACGCAGATGCCACTGGTGAAAATCGGCTCGAACACAAAAGAGCGCCCCCGCTTGCCATCGTTTTCGCTGGCAGGCTTGGTGTCGAAGGTCTTGTTCATGTACGAGAACTGCTGCGCCAGGCCAAATTCCGAGGCCATGCCCGAACCCGTGCCACCCCCCGCGCTGAAAATGTAGAAATACAGCCGCGACTGGTTGGCCTTGATGCCGCAGGAATCGATCAGGTAGGAGTGGATCAGTTTCCAGTCAGCGCTGGAAAAGTGGTTGGTGTCTTTGTTCAGGATGATCTTGGCCAGGTATTGACCCAGGATCGGCGCGTTGCCCGCACCCCCGGCGTGGACTTCAGAGAGGTCCATGATCTTCATCTTGGAGTAGTCCTTGATGAAGCCGCTCTTGTCGCCTTTGCGCGAGAAGCGGATGCGTCCCGCAATGTCTTTATCCAGATCGCCGAGCATCACCAGAGGCTCGACCAGAAACACCGGCTTGCTCGACTTGTTTTGCCCCAGACGCAGGTTGTTACGAATCCAGCGGGCAGGGCTATAACCCTTGTCGTCGCGCAGACGCTCGTCATTGTTCAGCTGATCGAGGTAGAACGTGCGCGCGTTGTAGACCAGTTCAGCAACGTCCAGCGCGATGTTGGAACCGCAACGTCCCAGTCCGATCAGGCAAACGGACGGGAATTGTTGGTCGGCGCGGTTTTCCGTTTCTTCGAAATGAATCGATGGCGGAAACACCATGTCGCGCAGACCGTCGAGGTTGTCGAGAATGCGATCCGTGTCGGTTTCCGTGAAGTAGAGATACGACTGCGCGGGCACGGGCTGCGGTCGATAATCGACGGGTGGCAACGCGCTGTGCTCATTGAGTACGGTTTGCAGAAGTTCGGATACTGCGCCTGCAGCCTCGGTTTTATGGGTCATTGCACGCCACGCCTGAAGGACGACGCAGGGGTGTCAACGCGCCATCACCAAAAAGAGAACCCGACTGTACAGTGGGCTATCGGCAACGAGCGATAGGGCCCAACCCTAGCACCGTCTAAGGGATTCCCCTTGCTGATCGGCGTCATGGCGGGCGACTTGAACGTTGAGCCCTCGATGTGAGGACTGCTTCACACGCTCAGCGTTGCGGGCGAGAACGAAAGCGATCGGGGCGTGGATGTTCGGTTTCACGCAGGCCTTCTTCGGTAATGGGCTGGCCGACGGTCATTTCCACTGCTTCCAGGAGGTGAGTGGACGGCCAGAGTTGCGAGGGCTGGCGCTGATTGAGTTGTTGTACCAATGGCTTGAGTGTCTCCAGCGGCACAGGTCTGCTGAAGAGGTAGCCCTGGACGAAATCGCAGCCGTATTCGCTCAGGAATTCCAGCTGTGCCGGCGTCTCGACGCCCTCGGTCACCACTTTGAGGCGCAACGTGTGGGCCATGACGATGATCGCCTGGACGATTTCCATGTCTTGCGGGGATTTGGGGATGTCGATGATGAACGAACGGTCGATCTTCACAGTGTCCAGCGGCAGACGCTTGAGGTAGGCGAGTGAAGAATAGCCTGTCCCGAAATCGTCGATGGACAAGGCCACGCCCAGCTTGCGGATTTCGTTGAGCAGCAAAACCGTGTTGCTGATGTTGCCCATCAACGCGTTTTCCGTGACCTCCAGTTCCAGCCGTTGTGGCGCCACACCCGCTTCCTTGAGCGCCGAGTCCATCTCTTGCACCAGTTCCTCGCGAGCGAGGTTCAGCGCCGAGCAGTTCACGGCAATCACAAGGTTTTCAAAGCCGTTGTCACAGAGTTGCGCCAAATCCTGGCAGGCGCGGCGCAAGACCCAATTGTCCAGATCGGCGATCAAGCCGTTGGTTTCAGCAATCGTGATGAAACGATCCGGGGTCAACAGGCCTTGAGTCGGGTGCTGCCAGCGGACCAAGGCTTCCAGTTTGGCAACGTGACCGGTGCGCAGATCAACGATGGGTTGGTAATACAGTTGCAGGCCCTGTCCTTCGGTCAACGCATGGCGCAGCTGTTCTTCGAGGTGCAGCTCCATGCTGGCGCGGGTTTTCAGGCTTTCATTGAAGAAGTGCAGGGTGTTACGGCCATTGCCCTTGGATTGGTACAAGGCCAGGTCAGCGTGCTTGAGCAGCTCATCGCAGGTCTCACCGTCCTCGGGAAACAGGCTGATGCCGATGCTGGTGCTCATCACCATGCGCCGGCCGTTCAAGGCGATGGGGTCTTTCATTTTGGCCATGACCCGGTGCGCCATGTGTCGCGCTTCCTCGACGTTTTCGAGCTCGATGAGAATGCAGAATTCGTCACCCCCGAAACGTGCCACGACGTCATTGGCCCGGGTCGCGCCCCGGATGCGGTCGGCAATGACTTTCAGCAGCTCGTCGCCCGCGTCGTGCCCCAGGCTGTCGTTGATGCGCTTGAAATGGTCGACGTCGAGAAACATCACCGCGAGCTTGCCGTGCGCCTGCTTCTGTTCCGTCAGGCGTTCGGCAAAGATCTGGTTGAACCCGCGACGGTTGATCAGGTTGGTCAGGGCGTCGTAGTGGGCGACCTGTTGCAATGACGCCCGCGCCTGATCGAGCTGGCTCAGCAAAGCGTTGACCCTGGCAAGGTCGCGTTCCTTGGCTTGCAGTTTCTTGTCTGCCAGGGCGGCGCTGATGCTGCCCGCGATGATCAGCAGCACAATCAATGCGATGGTGAGGCTCAGTTGCAGACTGTTGCCCGTGGCATGCATCTCCATCGGCATGTCGTCAGGCACCCTCAACTGCAAGGCCCACATGCCCATGAAGTGCGTCGCGACGATCCCCGCACCCAGCACCAGGCTCGCACCGTATTTGAGCAACTGATGCCGGGTGCCGCTGCCTTTACGCAGACGAATGGCCAGCACCAGCGCGGTCAGACTGCTGGCAATGGCGACCACGATTGAACCCGCGAAGCGCCACGGTTCGTAATACTGCGTGGCGCTCGAACGCATGGCCGACATGCCGAGGTAATGCATGGCGATAATCCCCAGGCCGATGCACACCGACGCGACCAGGTATTGACTGACGCGCAACCGCGGATGGCCGAGGGCTTCCATGGCCACCATGCCGGAGACCAGGGCAATGGCCAATGATGCGATGGTGACGGCGAGGTCGTAATGCATGTCCAGTGGGGCCTGGAAAGACAACATGCTGATGAAATGCATGGCCCAGATGCCCACGGCCAGACACAGCGACCCGAGGGCGCGCCAGCGAAGGCGTGCATTCACGCGGTCCACGTGGCCGACGCGCTCGGCGATGCTCAGCGTTGCGAAGCTGGCGGCGCAGGCCACCACATAAGCGAGGACGATGAGGACGGGATTATGAGTGCCATGAAGCATCATCCCGCCATGCGCGGGCATCGACGTCAAAAAATGCAAACCCAGCCAATCCATAGCACGCTCCATGTGTCCACTGCTGGAGATACCTCAGTCTGGGCAACTGATGGCACTTTGCGATGATTATAGGAGTCGCCTATTTTTAAACACACGTTGGGAGACGGACGTACCAACTATTTCGCAATAACATTTATCGCGAAAGGTTCTATGCACAGGCGACGATCAGTGATGTGACTTTGCCACTGTCCATCGGTTCCACCGGTAATAAACCGAATGCGGCGCGGGCGGCGTCACAGTCGGGGTTGTGCACGCCGTCAGTCCATGAAGCCTCGAATTCCCGGCAGGTGCTGGAGCGTTTTTCATAGATCGAGCAGCGTGTGCCTTGGCCCACTTCGCCTTGCAGGGCTGCGCAGCGCGGCGATTTGCAGTCGGTGCCGAGCATTGCCACGCGGCTCGGGCTGATGCTGCTGACCAATTCGTCGGGCACCGTCCCACCTGCGGATTCGCAATCACCCCAATAAAAAGACACGCGAAAGTGTGAACAGCAGGCACCACAATTCAGGCACGGACTGACGTCGGACATGGATGTAAACCGGAGAATGGATCAGGAAGGGGGGAGCGATCCGGCGCTATTCTAGGCTTCCGGATGGCGTTGGGAAGTGGGGGCCGAAAATATAATTCGGCGGGCAGAGGTAGAGCGACAGGGGCCATTTTCAGCCTGCTGAAGCGATGGGCGGGTATCAGTTTGGCGAATGGTCCAAGACAGTTTCGATCAGCCTGACTAGATTCAGGGTCTCGGCGGGGGCGTCTGGCCCAACAACAATAAAAAGAGACGACACATGCATCATTCCACTCAAGCGACTAACGCGTGGCGCGTCCTGTTCCTGCTGTTTCTGGCCAACCTGTTCAACTTTTTCGACCGCACGATCCCGGCCATCATCATCGAGCCGATCCGCAAGGAATGGCTGCTGAGCGATTTTCAATTGGGCATCATCGGCACGGCTTTCACCCTGGTGTACGCCGTAGCCGGATTGCCGTTGGGACGCATGGCTGACAACGGCTCGCGCCGCAAATTGATGGGGTGGGGGCTGGCGGTCTGGAGCGGGCTGACGGCCGTGAACGGCCTGGTCGGCAGTTTCTGGACCTTCCTGTTGGTGCGCATGGGCGTGGGCATAGGCGAGGCGAGTTACGCACCTGCTGCCAACTCGCTGATCGGTGATCTGTTCCCCGCGCACAAACGTTCCCGCGCCATGGGCATTTTCATGCTCGGCTTGCCATTGGGCCTGTTGCTGGCGTTTTTCACCATCGGCGCGATGGTCAAGGCGTTCGACAGCTGGCGCGCCCCCTTTTTTATCGCCGCTGTGCCGGGGCTGATCCTGGCGGTGTTCATGTTCTTCATTCGCGAACCCGCCCGTGGTGCGGCTGAAAGTGTCGCGACCTCTCAAGAAAAAATCGACCGCCCGATTCGTCGCGTGCTGTCGATCCCGACGTTTCGCTGGCTGGTGCTGGCGGGGCTGGCGTTCAATTTCGCGACCTACGCCTGCAACTCGTTCATGGTCCCGATGCTGCAACGCTATTTTTTGCTGCCGTTGCAGGAAGCGGCAATGGCCACCGGGTTGATCGTTGGCGTGACAGGGTTGGTCGGCCTGACGGCAGGGGGCTGGGTCGCCGACAAGCTGCATCAACGCTGGGCCAATGGTCGTCTGATGTTCGCGGCGGCGAGCATGACCGTCGCCTGCCTGTGCACCGGTTTCGCGCTGCATGCCGGGCGCATCGAGATCGGTCTGTTCGTCGCGGTTTTCAGCGTGGGCTGGCTGTTTTCCTACAACTTTTACACCTGTGTTTACACCGCGATTCAGGACGTGGTGCAGCCGCGTTTGCGTGCCACGGCGATGGCGCTGTTCTTCGCGGGACTGTATTTGCTGGGCGGTGGGCTGGGGCCGGTGGTGGCGGGGTTGCTGTCCGATCATTTCGCCCACACAGCGATGGCCGCTGCCCAGGTCGAGGAAGTGACCGAAGCGTTCAAGGCGGTGGGGTTGCATGACGCGATGATGTACCTGATTCCCGGCGCGTTGTTTTTCACGCTGGTGTTTCTGGTGATTGCGTCGAAATGCTTCAGCCGTGATGCGCGGCGGATGCGAGAGGGGATGGCGGCGGATGAGCCGGTTGCAGGCGGTGTGAAGCCGTCGGTGGCGTGAAGATCTGTGAGCGAACACATCCCCTTGTAGGAGTAAGCTTGCTCGCGATCGCGATTTGACTGAGACGGATAGCTCGACTGACAAAGCGTGATCGCGAGCAAGCTCACTCCTACAGGATTTGGGTTCGCCGCACGATCTGCGGCGACTTGGGCTTAACCCGCGACCAATACCCGAATCGCTTCAAGCCGCAGCGCTGCTTTTTCCAGCATCGCCAGCCCTTGTTCACGCAATTCGCGCAGTGCCGTGATTTCGCTGTCGCGCACGGTCGGGTTGACCGCTTGCAAGGCGGTCAGGCGCGCCAGTTCTTCATCGGTGTCTGCGGCCAGGCGACGCTGGGCGTCGGCCACGCGCTCGGCGTGTTTCGGTGCGATCTTGGCTTCACCGGCGTTGATCTGCGGGTTCAACACGTCACGCTGAGCCTGGATGAATTTGTTGGCGCTGGCGCGAGGCACGCTTTCCAACTGGTCATTCAGGGTGGTGAACGAGACGCGGCCCGACAGATCGTTGCCATTGCCATCCAGCAGGCAGCGCAAGGCGGCCGGCGGCAGGTAACGGCCCAGTTGCAGCGAGCGCGGGGCGACCACTTCACTGACGTACAGCAATTCGAGCAGCACGGTGCCAGGTTTCAGCGCTTTGTTCTTGATCAGCGCGACGGCGGTGTTGCCCATCGAGCCGGACAGCACCAGGTCCATGCCGCCTTGCACCATCGGGTGCTCCCAGGTAATGAACTGCATATCCTCGCGGGACAGCGCCTGATTGCGGTCGTAGGTGATGGTCACGCCTTCGTCGTCGCCCAGCGGGAAGCTGGCGTCGAGCATCTTCTCGCTCGGCTTGAGGATCAGGGCGTTTTCCGAATGGTCCTCGCTGTCGATGCCGAAGGCGTCAAACAGGGTTTCCATGTAGATCGGCAGGGTGAACTGATCGTCCTGCTCCAGAATCGCCTCGACCAGTGCATCGCCTTCGCCCGCGCCGCCGGAGTTGAGTTCCAGCAGGCGGTCACGGCCGGTGTGCAGCTCGCTTTCCAGACGCTCACGCTCGGCACGGGCTTCGGCGACCAGCGCTTGCCAGTCGTCTTCGTCGCCACCTTCCAGTTGTGGCAGCAGGCGCGGACCGAACTGGTGTTGCAGCGCGTTGCCGGTCGGGCAGGTATTGAGGAAGGCGTTCAGCGCTTCGTGATACCACTGGAACAGACGCTCTTGCGGGCTGGTTTCCAGGTACGGGACGTGCAGCTCGATGATGTGCTTCTGGCCGATCCGGTCCAGACGCCCGATACGCTGCTCCAGCAGGTCCGGGTGCGCCGGCAGATCGAACAGCACCAGATGGTGCGAGAACTGGAAGTTACGGCCTTCACTGCCGATTTCCGAACAGATCAGCACCTGCGCGCCGAACTCTTCGTCGGCGAAGTACGCGGCGGCGCGGTCACGTTCCAGAATGTTCATGCCCTCGTGGAACACGGTCGCCGGGATGCCGGAGCGCACGCGCAGAGCGTCTTCCAGGTCCATCGCGGTTTCGGCGTGAGCGCAGATCACCAGCACCTTGACGCGCTTGAGCATCTTCAGCGTGTCGATCAGCCAATCGACGCGTGGGTCGAAGCGCCACCAGCGTTCTTCTTCACTGGTCTCGCCCTGAGCCTGGAAGCTGACTTCCGGGTACAGGTCGGCATGTTCGCCAATGGGCAATTCGAGGTATTCGGCCGGGCACGGCAGCGGGTACGGATGCAGTTTGCGCTCCGGGAACCCTTGCACGGCGGCGCGGGTGTTGCGGAACAGCACGCGGCCGGTGCCGTGACGGTCGAGCAATTCGCGGATCAGGCGGGCGCTGGCTTCGGTGTCGCCATCGGCCACAGCGCCTAACAGCGCTTCGCCTTCAGCCCCGAGGAAACCTTGAATGGTCTCGTGTGCCTTGGGCGAGAGGCGGCCTTGATCCAGCAGTTCCTGAACGGCTTCAGCCACCGGGCGATAGTTTTCGCTCTCGGCGCGGAAGGCTTTCAGGTCGTGGAAACGGTTAGGGTCGAGCAGGCGCAGACGGGCAAAGTGGCTGTCCTGACCGAGTTGTTCCGGGGTCGCGGTGAGCAGCAACACGCCAGGAATGACCTCGGCCAGTTGTTCAACCAGCGAATATTCCGGGCTGGCCTTTTCTTCGTGCCAGACGAGGTGGTGTGCTTCATCGACCACCAGCAGATCCCAGCCAGCGGCGAATAGCGCGTCCTGGGCCTTCTCGTCTTCGACCAGCCATTCCAGCGACACCAGCGCCAGTTGGGTGTCTTCGAACGGGTTGCTGGCATCGCTTTCGATGAAGCGCTCGGCATCGAACAGCGCGACCTGCAGGTTGAAGCGGCGGCGCATTTCCACCAGCCACTGGTGTTGCAGGTTTTCCGGCACGAGGATCAGCACGCGGCTGGCGCGACCCGACAGCAGTTGGCGATGGATGACCAGACCGGCTTCGATGGTCTTGCCCAGACCCACTTCGTCCGCCAGCAGAACGCGAGGGGCGATACGGTCGGCGACTTCACGGGCGATGTGCAACTGGTGAGCGATGGGCTGAGCGCGAACACCGCCCAGGCCCCACAGCGAGGATTGCAGCTGGCGGCTGGTGTGCTCCAGCGTGTGGTAGCGCAGCGAGAACCAGGCGAGCGGGTCGATCTGCCCGGCGAACAGGCGGTCGCTGGCCAGACGGAATTGAATGAAGTTGGAGAGCTGGGTTTCCGGCAGTGTCACCGGCTGGTTCTGCGCGTTGAGGCCGTGATAGACCAGCAGGCCATCGACATCTTCGACTTCGCGAACGGTCATCTTCCAGTTTTCGAAATGGGTGATGGTGTCACCCGGCGAGAACCGCACCCGCGTAAGGGGCGCGTTGCGCAATGCATACTGGCGGGTGTCGCCAGTGGCCGGATAGAGCACGGTCAACAAGCGGCCGTCCTGTGCCAGAACGGTGCCCAAACCCAGCTCGGCTTCGCTGTCGCTAATCCAGCGTTGCCCCGGTTGATACTGCTGCGCCATGCTGCCTGACTCCCGCCTTGAAAAAGCCGACTATGGTAACGGAACACGCCGCGCAGCCAAAGCGCTTGTGCGGCCCATGTTGTAAAAAGCCCTGCATTTGTTGGGTATAAACCGCCGGACGGGCACTTGTTGCGAGAAACATAGTCGAAACTTCCTCGCATTACGGCTCAAGTCGACGAAACGGCAGCCGACAGCCTGATAACAGGAGACCATTACCATGCTGCCACCGCTGATCCCCTTGAGCGCGGCCCCCGTTACCTCGCAGCAGGACCCGGTCAAACCCACGCCTGACATCCCGCCTGTCGCGCCGGTGCAGCCGAGCTCCAGCGAGAGCACCATCAACATGGGCCAGCGCGACCCGGAGCAGGCTCAATTGCTGCTGCGCGAAGAGCAGCGCCGCCAGCAACGGCGCCGTCGCGATCGACGCACGTCCGATCGTCATCCTGATCTCAATGAAGAAGAGGAAGGCGCGCCGCCGGTTCACAGCGGCCCGGCGATTCCAGGTGATTTCCTGAACGCGGACAACACCGTGCCCGTGGTCCCGATCATCGATGATGAGCCACGTCAGGGGTTGTGGGTGGACCTGAAGGTGTGAGGTGCTGGTCAGCGCCGGTCCGATTGCGCATTATTGTCGCCATTGGGCATTCGAGAGCACCCCGCCATGAGCGATGACAAACTGGTAGACCTGAGCGTCGAGCGCGCCAAGCGTGTTCACGACCTCAACGACAAGCGGCTTAACGAAGTGCGCCAGGCCTTCGAGCAGGCGATGCCGCTGGCCAAGGCCAAGAAGAAAAGCAAGAACAAGCCGAAAAAGCGCTAGCTCCCCGTTTCCGTTCTCCCTCTGACCTGATCAATCTGCGCGTGCCTTCATTCAACGGTGCGGGGGATTGATGTGGGTCAATACTTCCCTGTCCGCCCCTGGCTAATCTGCACCCATCGAACAGATGACGGTGGGAGGGGCTTCCATGTTTCTCGATCATGCGGTGATAGCGGGTGTGGTCACGGTGATGCTGATACTGAGTTTTTTCGCAGCATTGGCACTGTTCATCTGGAGAGACTCGCGGACGCGCGGTGAAGATTGAGTCTCTTATAAAAAGAGCACGCAAGGCATTTGGGGCAACTTCGGTTGCCCATTTTTTTGGGTTTTTTCTGGGAAGGGCGCTGAGGCGGTTACACCGCAGAGTTCCTGTGGGAGCGAATTCATTCGCGAATTTCGATCAGGCAACCGAGATGGGTTGACTGTACCGGCCCATCGTCGGAATGCCGCCCAGAATGAGTTCGCTCCCACCGTGGAGACCCTGCAGAGCCCCTGCATAGGGGCCAGGCAGGGGGGGGAGAGCATCACCCCACCGTAATCGCCGGCAATTCCGTCAAGCTGACGGTCTGTTCCTTGCGCGGCGCCAGGATCTCCGCCTCACCATCAACGACCAATTCTTCATCCTGGTTGAACACCCGTGTCGCGATCCGCACGCGAAACTTCGGCAGTTTTTCCAGAATTTCCAACCGCACGGTCAACGTGTCGCCAATCTTCACCGGTTTTTGAAAGCTCATCTGCTGACCGATATAGATCGTGCCCGGCCCAGGCAACTCGCAGGCCACCGCTGCGCTGATCAGCGCACCACTGAACATCCCGTGGGCGATGCGATCCTTGAACAGGGTCTTGGCCGCAAATTCCGCATCGAGGTGCACCGGGTTGCGGTCGCCGGACATTTCGGCGAACAGCTGAATGTGACGTTCTTCGACGGTTTTGCTGTAGCTGGCGGTCTGGCCGACTTCAAGGGCTTCGTACGGGGTGTTGGTGACTTCAGTCATGTGGCGGTCCTGTAACGTTCAAAAGAAATGAAAAGGCGTCATTCGATGCGGGGTGGCCGGGGCTCCTTCAGCGCCTCTTCGAGCCAGGCGAGTAAATCATGAGTGACCTCCTCGCGGTTGGTCTCGTTGAGAATTTCATGCCGGGCCTGAGGGTAGATCTTCAGGGTCACGAACGGATGATGGGTCCCTGTCAGCGCCTCAGCCAGATCTTTGAGACGCTTGCCTTCGCTCACCGGATCACATTCGCCACCCATGATCAGCATCGGCAGGCTTTTGTCGATCTGCGCGAGATTCGACGTTTTGCTGATTTGCTGCATGCCACGGAGCATGTCCAGCCAGAACTGATTGGTGCAGCGAAACCCACACAGCGGGTCGCTCACGTACTTGTCCACCTCCTCCGGATCACGGCTGAGCCAGTCAAATGACGTGCGCACGGGCTTGAATTTCTGGTTGAAGGAGCCGAACGACAGAAACTCGATCAACGCGCTGCGCCCGGTCGGTCCCTGACGCCAACGCTCCATGCGGGCCACGACTGCGGCGGTGCGATAAAGGGAAACTGGCTGGAAGTTCGAGCCGCTAAGCACCGCGCCTTGCAGGCTGGCGCTGTGGTGCAGCAAGTACGCCTGAGCGATGTAGCTGCCCATGCTGTGCCCCAGCAGAAAAACGGGCACGTCTCCGTGACGCTCGCCAATCGTGGCATTCAGCAGGGCCAGATCGCCCACCACTTTGTTCCAGCCATCCTGATCGGCGTAATGCCCGAGAACGCCGTGCGCGGCGGTGCGGCCATGCCCGCGTTGGTCATGGGCGTACAGCGCAAAACCTGCTCCCGTCAGCGCGGAGCCAAGCCGCTCATAGCGTCCGCTGTGTTCCGCCATGCCATGGGACAGCATCACCACCGCCTTGGGATCGCCCAGCGTCAGCCAGGCATTCACGTACACGCGGTGGTGATCCGTGGTGTCCAGCCAAAAAGCATCATGTTTCATGGTGTTTCCCTGGCCTTGTATAAAATTGTCGCGAAATTGCGCTGTAGTCATCCTTATCCAGCAGTGTATAGCCGTTGCGGAATGACGGGCCGATCACCCGCGAGATTCACGTCATTGATGACGCCCGGGGGCCTATTTGCCTTCTCGGGGTTAGCTGCTAACGTCCGGCAATCACCCGCACCCAGGCTGCGGGGCCGGTACTCTCAGGTAAGAGGATAAAAAGAACATGCAACCTGAATTCTGGAATGACAAACGCCCGGCGGGCGTCCTCTCTGAAGTGGACCTTCACGCGTACAAATCGGTGATCGAGGTCTTCGAGCGCAATTGCAAGAAGTACGCGGATCGCCCGGCCTACAGCAACATGGGCGTGACCTTGACCTACGCCGAGCTGGAGCGTCATTCAGCGGCTTTCGCCGGTTACATTCAGCAGCAAACCGAGCTCAAACCCGGCGACCGCATCGCCGTCCAGATGCCCAATCTGATCCAGTACCCCATCGCCGTCTTCGGTGCCATGCGCGCCGGTCTCATCGTGGTTAACACCAACCCGCTGTACACCGCACGCGAGATGCGCCATCAGTTCAAGGACGCCGGTGTGCGCGCGCTGGTCTACCTCAATGTGTTCGGCAAGAACGTGCAGGAAGTGCTGCCCGACACCGACATTCAGTACCTCATCGAAGTGAAGATGGGCGACATGCAGTCGGCGGCCAAGGGGTGGCTGATCAACACCGTCGTCGAGAAAGTGAAGAAGATGGTTCCGGCCTACGATTTGCCCCAAGCGGTCGCGTTCAAGAGCGTGCTCAAGCTCGGCCGTGGCGATCACGTGCAACAGGTGAAGCTCGACCTGGACGACATCGCCGTCTTGCAATACACCGGCGGCACCACTGGCTCGCCAAAAGGCGCGATGCTCACCCACGGCAATCTGGTCGCGAACATGCAGCAGGTTTACGCCTGCATGTTGCAGCACGGCCCGGACGGGCTGCCGATCTTCAAGCAAGGCGGCGAAATCATGATCGCGCCGCTGCCCATGTACCACATCTACGCGTTCACCTGTAACTGCATGTGCATGATGGTCAGCGGCAATCACAACGTGCTGATCACCAACCCGCGTGACATTGGTGGCTTCATTAAAGAGCTGAAGAAATGGAAGTTCTCGGCGATGCTCGGCCTCAACACGCTGTTTGTGGCGCTGTTGGACCATCCTGAGTTCAAGAATCTGGATTTCTCCCACCTGCGCCTGACCAACTCCGGCGGCACCGCGTTGGTGAAATCCACCGCCGAGCGCTGGCTGAAACTGACCGGCTGCCCCATCGTCGAAGGCTACGGCCTCACCGAAACCTCGCCCGTGGCCACCGCCAACCCCTACGGCGACCAGTCGAAGCTGGGGACCGTCGGCATGCCTGTGCCCGGCACCACCGCCAAGGTCATCGATGACGAAGGCAACGAATTGCCAGTGGGCGAGCGGGGCGAGCTGTGCCTGAAAGGGCCGCAGATCATGCTCGGCTATTGGCACAAACCCGATGCCACCGCCGAAGTGATCGACAGCGAAGGCTGGCTGAAGACGGGCGATATCGCAGTGATCGATCCTGACGGTTTTATTCGCATCGTCGACCGTAAGAAAGATCTGATTATCGTGTCGGGTTTCAACGTCTACCCCAATGAGATCGAAGACGTGGTTTCGCATCACCCGAAGGTCGCCAACTGCGCGGTCATTGGTGTGCCGGACGAGCGTTCGGGGGAGGCGGTGAAGCTGTTCGTGGTGCCTCGGGATGCAAGCCTGACCACCGACGAGTTAAAGGCGTACTGCAAAGAAAACTTCACGGGCTACAAGATTCCCAAGCACATCGTGCTGCGGGAGTCGTTGCCGATGACGCCAGTGGGCAAAATCCTCCGACGCGAGCTGCGCGATCCGGCCTGAAACGGCTATATAAAGAAACGGCGTGTTGAGAAACACGCCGTTTTTTTATTGTTTAACGCCCATACCTGTAGGAGTGAGCTTGCTCGCGAAGCGTGTATACAGGCACTGTTGAGCCGTCTGCTCTAACGCCTCGCGAGCAAGCTCACTCCTACAGGGTTGTACGAACAGACGGAAAACTGTGTGAAATTTCGACATTTAGGTTCATTGCTCTAAACGTGACTAATGAATGTTCAAGAGTCATGTTTATGACTGTAGAGGCTGCGTTTGCCTCTGGTCGGCCTTTGGCAAAGCTGCTACGCTCGGCCCGCTTTTTGTACAGTCGATACGCAGAAAGCGGTTGCTACGAACATTCCAAACACAAGAAATCATCGCATCGAGCGGTGTGTAGAAACGCTGTCGCTGAGGAGTCGGCTTCCATGATCGAAAACTTCTGGAAGGATAAATATCCGTCTGGTATCGCTGCCGATATTGATCCGGACGCGTATCCAAACGTTCAGGCGGTATTGAAACAGTCCTGCGAGCGTTTCGCCAACAAACCTGCGTTCAGCAACCTGGGCAAGACACTCACCTACGGTGAGATGTACGAATTGTCCGGCGCGTTCGCCGCGTATCTCCAACAGCACACCGACCTGCAACCGGGCGACCGCATCGCCGTGCAATTGCCCAACGTGCTGCAATACCCGATCGCGGTATTCGGTGCCATTCGCGCCGGCCTGATCGTGGTCAACACCAACCCGCTGTACACCACGCGGGAAATGGAACACCAGTTCAACGACTCCGGGGCCAAGGCGCTGGTGTGCCTGGCGAACATGGCGCACCTGGCTGAGAAGGTCGTGCCGAAAACCCACGTAAAGCACGTGATCGTCACCGAAGTCGCTGACCTGCTGCCGCCACTCAAGCGCCTGCTGGTTAACAGCGTCATCAAGTACGTGAAGAAAATGGTCCCGCCGTTTCACTTGCCCAAGGCCGTCAAATTCAACGACGTGCTGGCGATGGTGCAGGGCAAGTCGGTCAATGAAACCTCGCCAAAAAGCAGCGATGTCGCTGTGCTGCAATACACCGGTGGCACCACCGGCGTGGCCAAGGGCGCGATGCTGACCCACCGCAACCTGATCGCCAACATGCTGCAGTGCAAGGCGCTGATGGGCTCCAACCTCAACGAAGGCTGCGAGATTCTGATCACGCCGCTGCCGCTGTACCACATCTACGCGTTCACGTTTCACTGCATGTCGATGATGCTGAGTGGCAACCACAACATCCTGATCAGCAACCCCCGGGACCTGTCGGCAATGGTCAAGGAATTGTCGAAATGGAAGTTCAGCGGGTTCGTCGGTCTGAACACGCTGTTCGTGGCGTTGTGCAACAACGCTGATTTTCGCAATCTGGACTTCTCTGCGCTGAAGGTCACTCTGTCCGGCGGCATGGCGCTGCAGCAGACCGCTGCGGAGCGCTGGAAGGACGTGACGGGCTGTTCGATCTGCGAAGGCTATGGGATGACTGAAACCAGCCCGGTGGCAACGGTGAACCCGTTCAAGAACATCCAGATGGGCACGATCGGCATCCCGGTGCCCTCTACGCTGTGCAAGACCATCAACGACGCGGGCGAGGAGCTGCCGCTGGGCGAAGTGGGCGAGCTGTGCGTTAAAGGTCCGCAGGTGATGAAAGGCTACTGGCAGCGCCAGGAGGCCACCGACGAAATGCTGGACGCCGAAGGCTGGTTGAAGACCGGTGACATCGCGGTGATTCAGCCCAATGGCTACATCCGTATCGTTGATCGCAAAAAGGACATGATTCTGGTGTCCGGTTTCAATGTGTACCCGAACGAACTGGAAGACGTGCTAGCGACCCTGCCCGGCGTGCTGCAATGCGCGGCCATCGGCGTGCCGGACGAGAAGTCGGGTGAGGCGATCAAGATTTTCGTGGTGGTCAAACCCGGCGCAACCCTGACCAAAGAGCAGGTCATGGAGCACATGCGCGCCAACGTCACGGCGTACAAAGTGCCGCGCAGCGTGGAATTCCGCGATGCGTTGCCGACCACCAACGTCGGCAAGATCCTGCGCCGCGAACTGCGGGACGAAGAGTTGAAGAAGTTGGCGCTGAAGAAACCGGCGTAAGCGTTGCGATGCCACCAGACCCCGCCCAGTGCGGGGTTTATTGTTTTCGGATACACCGCAGAACTGCTTCTGCCCGGAGGGCGTGGGAGCGCAGCTTGCTCGCGATCTGGCGCGAAGCGGCAGCAAATACTGCAAACGCGATACGTCTGACACAACCAGGGTGGCAGATTTTACTGCCGCTGCGCGCCAGATCGCGAGCAAGCTGCGCTCCTACGGCCGATGGCCAGAATCAAAAGCGATGTGCCGGCCGCGGACATGCATGATGCCCACCAAATCTGCGACAATCCGCGCCCTGCATTCAGAATAGAAAAGACTTCGCGCCCTGATGACCGACGAATCGCCTTCCATCGACCAGCTGTTCAAGAACCTCGACCACGCGATGATCAGTGATCGTCATCGCCTGCGCCGTCAGTTGCACGAGCTGCGCAAGAAGCCCGACGACGGCAAGCTGGCGCAGTGGGTCGAGCGTGTGCAGGCTTCGTGTGCGCAGGTGACGTCGCGCAAGCAGAGCGTGCCGACGATTCGCTACGACGAAAACCTGCCGATCGCCGCCAAGCGCGACGAGATCAAGGACGCGCTGCTCAAGCATCAGGTGCTGATCATCGCGGGCGAAACCGGCTCGGGCAAAACCACGCAGCTGCCGAAAATCTGCCTGGAAATCGGGCGCGGTCAGCACGGTCTGATCGGCCATACGCAACCCCGTCGCATCGCAGCGCGCAGCGTGGCCAGCCGGGTCGCGGAAGAAATCGGCACGCCGTTGGGCGCGCTGGTCGGTTATCAGGTGCGGTTCGAAGACCAGAGCGATCAGAACACCCTGATCAAGCTGATGACCGACGGCATTCTGCTCGCCGAAACCCAGCACGACCGCTTTCTTGAGCGCTACGACACGATCATCGTCGACGAAGCCCATGAGCGCAGCCTGAACATCGACTTCCTGCTGGGTTACCTGAAAACCCTGCTGCCCCGTCGTCCGGACCTGAAAATCATCATCACCTCGGCGACCATCGACCTCGAACGCTTTTCCGAGCATTTCGACAAAGCGCCGATCATCGAGGTCTCGGGTCGCACGTTCCCGGTGGAGACCTGGTATCGGCCGATGACCGCCGAGCAGGACGAAGAGGGCAACAGCGTCGAGGACGACCTGACCGTCGATCAGGCGATCCTCGCGACCCTCGACGAACTGGCCGCGCTCGAACGTTCGGAGCGCAAATCACCCGGCGACGTGCTGGTGTTCCTGCCCGGCGAGCGCGAGATTCGCGACGCCGCCGAAATGCTGCGCAAGGCCCAGCTCAAGCACACCGAAATCCTGCCGCTTTACGCGCGTCTGTCGCCTGCCGAACAGCAGCGGATCTTCCAGTCGCATCCGGGTCGCCGCGTGGTGCTGGCCACCAACGTCGCGGAAACCTCGCTGACCGTTCCCGGCATCCGCTACGTGATCGACACCGGCACCGCGCGCATCAGCCGCTACAGCTACCGCGCCAAGGTTCAGCGCCTGCCCATCGAGGCGGTTTCCCAGGCCAGCGCCAACCAGCGTAAAGGGCGTTGCGGTCGCGTAGAGCCGGGTTTGTGCGTGCGGTTGTACAGCGAAGAAGATTTCCTCTCGCGCCCGGAATTCACCGACCCCGAGATTCTTCGTACGAACCTCGCGGCGGTCATCCTGCAGATGCTGCACCTGCGTCTGGGGCAAATTACCGATTTTCCGTTCATCGAACCGCCGGATGGCAAGGCGATCAGCGACGGGTTCAACCTGCTGCAAGAGTTGTCGGCGGTCACCCGCGAGAACCAGCTGACGCCGCTCGGTCGTCAATTGGCGCGCCTGCCGGTGGACCCGCGCATGGGCCGTATGCTGCTGGAAGCGGCGAAGCAGGGCAGCTTGCAGGAAGTGCTGATCGTCGCCAGCGCCATGTCGATTCAAGACCCGCGCGAGCGTCCGCCCGAGCGTCAACAGGCTGCCGATCAGGCCCACGCGCAGTGGAAGGATCAGGACTCGGACTTCGCCGGGCTGGTCAATCTGTGGCGCGGTTTCGAAGAGCAGCGTCAGGCGCTGACCGCGAGTCCTTTGCGTAACTGGTGCCGCCGCAACTTCCTCAATTACCTGCGGCTGCGCGAGTGGCGCGACTCCCATCGCCAGTTGAGCCTGATCTGTCGCGACCTGCAACTGACGGTGAACAAAGAGCCCGCGGACTTCCCGAAATTTCACAAGGCGGTGCTGTCGGGTCTGCTGAGCCAGATCGGCCAGAAGGCCGAGGAAGGCGACTACCTCGGCGCCCGTCAGCGACGGTTCTGGGTGCACCCGTCGTCGGGGCTGGGCCGTAAACGCCCGCAATGGATCATGGCCGCTGAACTGGTCGAGACCACCAAGCTGTATGCGCGCATGGTGGCCAAGATCGAGCCGGACTGGATCGAGCCGCTGGCCGGGCATCTGGTCAAGAAAAACCATTTCGAACCGCACTGGGAGAAGAAGCGCGGGCAGGTGGTGGCGTTCGAACAGATCACCCTGTTTGGCCTGATCATCGTCGGGCGTCGTCCGGTGCATTTCGGGCCGATCGACCCGGTGGTGTCCCGCGAGTTTTTCATTCGTGAAGGGCTGGTGCGCGGCGAAATTCAATCCCGCGCCAAATGCCTGACCGCCAACACCAAGTTGCTGGAACAGCTCGACGAACTGGAGGCCAAGGCCCGTCGTCGCGACATCCTGGCGGACGAGGAAACGCTGTTCCGTTTCTACGACGAGCGCCTGCCCGCCGAGATTCACCAGACCGCGACGTTCGACGCATGGTATCGGATGGAGAGCCAGAAGAACCCTCAGCTGTTGATCATGCGCGAGGAAGACGTCCTCGCCCGTGAAGCCAGCGAAGTCACGGCCAATCTTTACCCGGACACGTTGCGTCTGGGCGATCTGACCCTGCCGCTGACGTACCACTTCGAACCGAACCATCCACGGGACGGCGTGACCCTGCGCGTGCCTGCGCCGCTGCTGTTGTCGCTGCCTGCCGAGCGTCTGGAGTGGCTGGTGCCGGGACTGCTGGAAACCAAATGCGTGGCGCTGGTGCGGAACCTGCCCAAGGCTCTGCGCAAGAATTTCGTGCCGGTGCCGGACTTCGTCAAGGCGGCGCTGCAGCGTATGGCCTTCGCCGACGGCTCGCTGCCGCAGGCGTTGGGTCGTGAGCTGTTGCGCATGACCGGCGCTCGGGTCACCGACGAGGCGTGGGCCGAGGCTGCGCAGCAGGTCGAAAGCCACCTGAAGATGAACCTCGAAGTGGTCGACGCTCAGGGCAAGTTTCTGGGCGAAGGTCGCGACCTGGACGAACTGACGGCACGCTTCGCTGAAGCCGGGCAAGCCGCCTTGGCCGTGCCGCAAACAGCGAAGAGCCAGCAGCCGGTTGAGGCCAAAGGCTTCGCCAAGGTGGAAGAAAAAACCCAGCAAAAGATCGCCGGGCTGTCGATGACGGTGTATCCCGCGCTGGTGGAAGAGGGTGGCGCGGTCAAGGAAGGGCGGTTCTCGACCCAGACCGAAGCCGAGTACCAGCACCGCCGCGCTCTACAGCGCTTGTTGCTGCAACAACTGGCCGAGCCGACGAAATTCCTGCGCAGTAAATTGCCGGGTCAAACCGAGCTGGCCTTGCTGTACCGCGACATGGGCCGGGTCGACGCGCTGATCGAAGACATTTTGTTGGCCAGTCTGGACAGCTGCATTCTCGAAGGCGAAGCCACATTGCCACGGGATGGCGCGGGGCTGATGTCGCTGGCCGAGCGCAAGCGCGGCGCGCTCACGGAACACGCCGAACGCCTGGCAAGGCTGACGCTGGACATTCTCAAGCTGTGGCACGGCCTGCAAAAGCGCTTCAAGGGCAAGATCGATCTGGCCCAGGCCGTGGCGTTGAACGACATCAAGGCGCAGTTGGGCAAGTTGGTGTACCCGGGCTTCGTGCGCGAAACCCCGGCGCTCTGGATCAAGGAGCTGCCGCGTTATCTGAAGGCGATCGAGTTGCGCCTTGAGAAGCTGGGCAGCCAGGTGCAGAAAGACCGGGTGTGGAGCATCGAACTCGGCAACCTCTGGGCGCAATACCAGACCCGCGCCGACAAACACGCCCAGGAAGGCAAGCGCGATCCCGAACTGGCGGTGTACCGCTGGTGGCTGGAGGAATACCGCGTTTCGCTGTTCGGCCAGCAATTGGGGACCAAGGTGCCGATTTCCGACAAGCGATTGAGCAAGCAGTGGGCGGCAGTGGAGGGGTAAATAGTTCGCGGTTTATCTGAATCACCGCGTTCCCCTGTGGGAGCGAATTCATTCGCGAAACGAAGGTTCAGACGGCAGAGATGTGTCGTATGTACGGGCCATTCGCGAATGAATTCGCTCCCACAGGGAATTGCGATGCCGCGGTCCTGCATTCCAGCGGCCCGATAGCGCCAAATTCCGGCCGTTATGGCAAACTTCGCGGTTAAAACCCCAAGCGTTACAAAAACACTGCTCCCGCCCACGGGGGATTTTATCGTTGCATTGGTACTGTCGTTCCAGAAATAGCCAGCACCGTGCTTGCGCAGACGCTTTGTCTGCTGCCAATCAAAAAGAGAGGAACGACCGTGTACGACGTCGTGATCAGTGGCACAGGGCTTTTCACCCCGGCCAACAGCATTTCCAACGATGAGCTGGTGCATTCTTTCAACACCTACGTCGCGCAATTCAATGCTGAAAACGCCGCCGCCATCGAGGCCGGTGAGGTGCAGGCGTTGACCGAATCCAGCGCGGCGTTCATCGAGAAAGCCAGCGGCATCAAAAGCCGCTTCGTCATGGACAAGGACGGCATTCTCGACCCGAATCGCATGAAGCCTCGTCTGCCGGAACGCTCGAACGACGAATGGTCGATCCTCTGCGAGATGGGCGTCGCCGCCGCTGAACAGGCGTTGCAGCGCGCAGGCAAAACGGCTGCTGACATCGACGGTGTGATCGTCGCCTGCTCCAACCTGCAACGGGCTTACCCGGCCATCTCGATCGAGATTCAGGCGGCGCTGGGCGTTCAGGGGTTCGGTTTCGACATGAACGTTGCCTGTTCCTCGGCCACGTTCGGCATTCAGACCGCCTACAACAGCGTCAAACTCGGCCAGGCCCGTGCGCTGTTGGTGATCAGCCCGGAAATCTGCACCGCGCACCTGAATTTCCGTGATCGCGACAGCCACTTCATCTTCGGTGATGCGGCGACGGCAGTGGTGGTTGAGCGTGCTGATCTGGCGACGTCCGAGCATCAGTTCGACATCGTCAGCACCAAGTTGCTGACCAGCTTCTCCAACAACATCCGCAACAACTTCGGCTTCCTCAACCGCGCGGCGGAAGAAGGCGAAGGCAAGCCGGACAAGCTGTTCGTGCAGGAAGGCCGCAAAGTGTTCCGCGAAGTCTGCCCGATGGTGGCGGAACTGGTGGGCACGCACCTGACCGAGAACAGCCTCAACGTCAGTGACGTGCAGCGTTTCTGGCTGCATCAGGCGAACCTCAGCATGAACCATTTGATCGTGAAGAAACTGCTGGACCGCGACGCCACTGTCGAAGAGGCCCCGGTGATTCTCGACCGCTACGCCAACACCAGTTCGGCGGGTTCGGTGATTGCGTTTCACACCTACCAGGACGACCTGCCGACCGGCGCACTGGGCGTGCTCAGTTCGTTTGGGGCAGGGTATTCGATTGGTAGCGTGATTCTGCGCAAGAAGTAACGACTCCGCTCTCGGATCAGACCGGGATCTGAAACTGTAGGAGCGAATTCATTCGCGAAAGATCTGTCAGGCGACATGGCTGTGTTGGCTGTGTGGGCCTTTCGCGAATGAATTCGCTCCTACAGAGGGGTTGGGCGTTCGGCACCAAGAACGTTCAACCTTACAAACGCCACCACCTAAGGTAGTGGTGGGCGAGGTCTGAAACTGTAGGAGCGAATTCATTCGCGAAAGATCTGTCAGGCGACATGGTTGTGTCGGTTGTGTAGGCCTCTCGCGAATGAATTCGCTCCTACAGGGGGTTGGGCGTTCTGCATCGAGAACGTTCAACCTTACAAACGCCACCACCTAAGGTAGTGGTGGGCGAGGTCTGAAACTGTAGGAGCGAATTCATTCGCGAAAGATCTGTCAGGCGACATGGTTGTGTCGGTTGTGTAGGCCTCTCGCGAATGAATTCGCGCCTACAGGGGTTTCTGCGTATAAAAAAGTGTTCGGCGCCCAAAATAAAAACAGCCCGGCATTGAACTGTCGGAACGGATGATGGGGATCCGACAGGGCAACGGCGGGCTGTGAGAGTCACTTCAGACCTTGAGGGAGCACTCAAGGCCTGACGCTTTCAGCTTGGAGCTTGCCGCTCGAAACGCGCGGCTGCTTTTCTTAGAACTTGGCCATCACGTCCAGTTGCAGGGTGTTGGCATCCTGGTCACGCGGAGCGTTCGCGTAGGCGAAGTCTGCTTTGGTCAGGAAGTACGTGGCGCCCAAGGTGAAGTTCTTGTCGACATCGTACGAAACGCTCAGCTTGTGGCCGCGCGAACCGGTGGTGCCGTTGGCGAAGTCGGAGTCGGTGAAGGCGCCCACCACGGCGTTACGCTGAGTATCGCGATAGTTGTAGTCCAGACCGAAACCAAACACCTTGGTCTTGGCACCGGCCAGCCATGCGGTGTCCTGATCGCTGTCGGTGGCGCTGTTGACCACGTACTGACCGTACAGGCTCAGAGGAACGACCAGACCGGTGAAGTCCAGTTGACCGAAGCCTTCATACAGGCGGAAGTCGTTGGTGTTGTTGCCGTTGATGCTCAGACCGCAGAAGGTGGTCGCGGTGCTGGCAGCAGCCGGATTACAGTCGTTGGAGTGCTGGTACTGGTAAACCGAACCGCCGAGGGTCAGTTTCATGGCATCGGCGACACCGATACGCGTGCCCAACTGAGCCGCGTTCAGGCGCAGGTCGTTCTTGAATTGGGTGCCGTCGCCGCTGATGTTGTCTTTGAGGGTGTAAGTACCGGCGCTACCGAACAGCTCGAAGGATTTGCTGATGGGCAAGCTGTAAGTGGCTGCCAGACCTTCCGGGTTGATGTCGCTATCCCAGATCACGTCGCCTTCGCTGACCCAAGGCTGGGCCATCTTGCCGCCGATGATGTGCAGGTTCTGGATCGCAGTCGGGTGGTAGTCGATGTAGCCCTGATCCAGCCACAGGTCTTTCTTGGTGAAGTAGTCGTTCTGGTCGACGTTGGTGGAGTTGGCCTTGTTGTCGCCGCCAGTGGCGATACGAATACCGGTGCTGACTTGTGGGTTGATGTCGGTGTACGCGCCCAGACGAACACGGATACGCTGGCGGTTCTTGTCCTGGCTGTTGTTCTGGTCGTCGATTTTGACCGTTTCCTGACGAACGCGAACGTCGCCTTTGAACTGAGTCTTGGCGGCCCACGCCACTTTCTGTTCGAATGCCGACAGTTCCGAGGACTTGGCAGCAGTAGCGGCAGCGATCTGGTCGGCTGTCGCTTTCTGGGCTTGTTGCTGAGCCTGCTGATCTTTGGCCAGCTCGTTTTGCAGTTCGGCGTACTGGGTTGGAGAAATCGACCCGTTGGCCTTGAGCATGTCGAGCAGTTTCGCGTCGACTGCGGCGCTGGCCGGAACGCTCATGGCCAGCAACAGACCGCCACACAGGGCTGCCGCAGTTTTGGTGGAAGCAAGACGCATATCAATCTCCGTAGATGAGAAGGGATGACAAAGCCATCCTGGGAACGACCGACCGGAAATGGGCGGGAAAAAAGTCTGTGTTTTTAAGAACCGGGGGCTCTAAAAACAGGCGCCAGTATCACCATCGTTTATGACAGAGAGATGGCTAGGTGATGGCATGTCGATGACATGTGAAAATTCTGTTGAACCCGCGGGCTAGAGCGCTGTCGGCCCAAGTTTCATGTGCAAATACTTTCAATAAGTGATAGAGCGCAAACGTTGGCGTGAGTGGTTTGAAGAGCTCGGGAGAGATCGATGTCGTTGCATCGCTTGGATAAGTTGTCGGATCTGGCACCTGCCGAATGGGACGCGCTGATACCCGGCGAGTCGCCCTTTCTGCGCCACGGGTTTCTCAGTTCGCTGGAAGACAGTGGCAGCCTCGGACCTCGGTCCGGATGGCGTGCGGAGCATTTGTTGCACTACGAAAACGACACGCTCATCGCCGCGCTGCCGACCTATCGCAAGTGGCATTCCTACGGCGAGTACGTGTTCGATCACGGTTGGGCCGATGCGTGTCGCCGTGCAGGCATTGCGTACTACCCCAAGTTGCTGGTGGCGGTGCCGTTCAGCCCGGTCAGCGGTCCACGACTGTTGGCGAAGACCCCGGAAGACGGCCGCGAGTTGATCGCCTGCTTGCCGGGGTACGCAGAGGCAGAAGCGTTGTCGAGTGTGCACGTCAACTTCACCGACCCCGTGGCCGATGCCTTGCTCGCCGAACACCCGGAGTGGCTGCAACGCATTGGCTGTCAGTACCACTGGCAGAACCGGGGCTATCGGGACTTCCAGGATTTTCTCGACGCCCTGAGTTCGCGCAAGCGCAAGCAGATGCGCAAGGAGCGCGAACAAGTGGCGGGGCAGGGCTTCGATTTCGAGTGGCTCGAAGGCCACGAACTGAGCCAGGCGCAGTGGGATTTCGTTTACGCCTGCTATTCCAACACCTATGAAATTCGCGGCCAGGCGCCGTACCTGACCCGCGAGTTCTTCAGCCTGTTGGCCGAGCGCATGCCCGAGGCGATTCGCGTGGTGTTGGCGAAGCAGGGTTCACGGCCGGTGGCCATGGCGTTCAGCCTGATCGGCGGCGACAGCTTTTATGGGCGGTACTGGGGCTGTCTCGCCGAGTTCGACCGGCTGCATTTCGAGACCTGTTTCTATCAGGGCATGGATTACGCAATTGCCCATGGCATCCAGCGATTCGACGCCGGTGCACAGGGCGAGCACAAGTTGATTCGGGGCTTTGAACCGGTGATCACCCACTCATGGCACTATTTGGCCCATCCCGGTTTGCGCGAGGCGGTGGCGGGGTTTCTGGAGCAGGAACGGGCCGGGATTCTGGCGTATGCCGAAGAAGCGCGAGGCGCGTTGCCCTACCGTCAGGGGGAGTGAAGGTCATCGTTCCCCGGCAGCGTTGCGCGATCGGCTACAGGGGTGAAGTCGGCCAATGCGGGCGCCGGATCAACTCAAACTCACGTGTCGGCTCAATAGCGCCCGCAAGGCGGCGGGCTTAACCGGCTTGGCCAGGTAATCCAGTCCGGCCGCGTGCACTTGCGCGATCAACTCCGGGCGCCCGTCGGCGCTGATCAGCACCCCAGGCACCGGCTCACCCAATTGCGTGCGCAGCCACGCCATGAGCTCGGTGCCGGTCTCACCGTGGTCAAGGTGGTAATCCACCAACGCCAGATGCGGGCGGATGCCGTCGTCGAGCAAGGTCTGGCATTCCTCGCGGTTGCGCGCCGTCCATACCTGACAGCCCCAACGGCTGAGCAGGCTGTTCATGCCAATCAGAATGCTGTCTTCATTGTCGATGCACAGCACCTGCGTGCCATTCAAGGCGGCGCGTTTCGGCTCGACCGCCACGGCTTGCGGCGCGGCTTGGGTGCGGGCGAGCGGCACGGTGACGCTGAACACACTGCCCTTGCCCGGCCATGAACGCACTTCGAGGGTATGGCCCAGCACGCGACACAGACCATCGGCAATCGCCAGCCCCAGGCCCAGGCCTTTTTCGGCGCGGGTCTGGTGGCTGTCGAGGCGTTTGAATTCTTCGAAAATCACTTGGCGTTTGTCTTCGGGAATGCCCGGCCCGCGATCCCACACTTCCAGGCTCACGTTCGCCCCTCTGCGCCGCACGCCCAGCAGAATCGGGCCTTTCGCGTAACGGAACGCGTTGGTGAGAAAATTCTGCAACACCCGGCGCAACAGCTTCGCATCGCTGGCAACCCGCAATTGACTGCCGCGCACCCGGAAGTTCAGACCCTGTTCCTGGGCCAGCGCTTTGAATTCCGCGCCCAACGTGTCGAACAGGTTGTTGAGCGGGAAGGGCGCGATCGTCGGCGTGAATTTGCCGTTCTCCAGGCGGGAAATGTCCAGCAGGTCACTGATCAGGTCTTCGGCGGAACGCAGCGAGCTGTCGAGGTGCTGAATCAGTTTCTGCGCCTCATCGGGAATGCTGTCATCCACGTGCAGCAGCGCGGCGGAGAACAGCCGCGCCGCGTTCATCGGCTGCATCAGGTCGTGACTGACCGCCGCGAGAAAGCGGGTTTTCGACTGGTTCGCGGCCTCGGCGTGGGCCTTGGCTTCGGTCAGGGCGACGTTGAGTTGCGACAACTCGCGGGTGCGTTCGGCCACGCGCTGTTCGAGGCTTTCGTTGACGCCCTTGAGCGCCTGTTCGGCCTCACGGAACGCGGTGATGTCGGTGAAACTCATGACGAACCCGCCGCCCGGCATCGGGTTGCCGATCAGCTCGATCACCCGGCCGTTGGGAAACAGGCGCTCGGAGGTGTGCGCGCGCCCCTGACGCATCCAGTGCAAGCGGCGGGCGATGTGAACTTCCGCTTCTCCCGGCCCGAGTAAACCCCGTTCAGCGTTGTAGCGGATGATGTCGGCAATCGGGCGCCCGACGCTGATCAGGCCCTCCGGGTAGTTGAACAGTTCGAGGTAGCGGTCGTTCCAGGCCACCAGTTTCAGCGACTGGTCCACCACGCTGATGCCCTGGGTGATGTTTTCGATGGCGCCCTGCAACAGCGCGCGGTTGAACTGCAGCACCTCGGACGCTTCGTCGGCGATGCGCACCACGTCTTCGAGCTGCATGTCGCGGCCTTCGATGGCCGCCTTCACCACGGCGCGGGTCGAGGAGGTGCCGAGGACACCCGCCAGCAGCCGCTCGGTGTGGGCGATCCATTCGCCGTTGGCGTTCTGGTTCGGGTTGAAGCCCTTGCCCTGACGGTAGGCGAAACGGATGAAGCTCTGCTGCGCCCGTTCCTCGCCCACAAAACGCGCCGAGAGTTTGAGCAAATCCTCGATCTGCACGGCCAGCAGCGAACGATTGTTGGGCCGTGCCTGTAACTCCTGCCCGATGAAACGCCCGGCCTGCCAGTGTTCCGACACCCGCGTACGCGAGAGCAGCGAGACCCACACGAACAGCGCGAAGTTGCCCGCCATCGACAGCAGCACGCCTTGGGTCAACGGGCTGATCGGCAGGTTGAACGGGTTGCTGTGCAGCCAGCCCAGCAATGGAAAACTGCTCAGCGCCCAGCCCATGCTGTGGGCGGTGAGCGGCAGGACGAGGGTGTAGAACCAGATGAACACGCCGGCGGCCAAGCCCGCGAACACGCCTCGTCGGTTGGCGGGTTTCCAGTACAGCGCGCCGATCATCGCGGGGGTCAATTGCGTGATCGCGGCGAAGGCGATCTGGCCGATGGTCGCCAGGCTCGCGGTCGAGCCGAGCAGGCGATAGCTGACGTAGGCCAGCAGCAGAATCGCGACGATGCTGACCCGGCGCACCGACAGCATCCAGTAACGGAACACTTCGAACGGGCGCTCAGCGGTCTTGCGGCGCAACAGCCACGGCAGCAGCATGTCATTGGAGACCATGGTCGACAGCGCGACGCTGGCCACGATCACCATGCCCGTCGCCGCCGAGGCGCCGCCGATGAAGGCGAGCATGGCCAACGCAGGGTGCGCGTGGGCCAGCGGCACGCTGATCACGAACGAATCCGGCAGCACCGAACTGGGCAGCAGCATCTGCCCCGCCAGCGCGATAGGCACCACGAACAGCCCGGCCAGCAGCAGGTAAATCGGGAATACCCATTTGGCCAGGCGCAGGTCTTGAGGCTCGATGTTCTCGACCACCGTCACGTGGAACTGCCGGGGCAGGCAGACGATGGCCATCATCGCCACGCCGGTCTGCACCACCATCGACGGCCAGTTGATGGTTTCCTTCCAGTACTCTTCCAGACGCGGCGCCAGCATCGCCTGATTGAACAGGTCGTCCACGCCGTCGTACAGGCCGAAGGTCACGAACACGCCGACGGCCATGAACGCGAACAGCTTGACCAGCGACTCGAAGGCAATCGCCAGCACCATGCCCCGGTGGTGTTCGGTCGCGTCGAGGTTGCGCGTGCCGAACACGATGGTGAACAGCGCCAGCACCAGCGACACGATCAGCGCGGTATCTTGCGCCCGCGTGCCCGTGGCGTCGGCGCCTGCACCGATCAGGATGTTCACGCCGAGCACGATGCCTTTGAGTTGCAGGGCGATGTAGGGCAGCACGCCGATCAGGCAGATCAACGCCACGACAATGGCCAGAGACTGGGATTTGCCGTAGCGCGCGGCGATGAAGTCGGCGATGGAGGTGATGTTTTCCTGCTTGCTGATCAGCACCATTTTTTGCAGCACCCACGGCGCCAGCACCAGCATCACGATAGGCCCGAGGTAGATCGGCAGGAACGACCACAACTGCTCGGCCGCCTGGCCCACTGCGCCAAAAAACGTCCAACTGGTGCAGTAAACCGCCAGCGACAGGCTGTACACCCACGCACGCAAGCGCGGCGGCAAGGCACCGCTGCGACGATCACCGTAAAAGGCGATGGCGAACATGATGGCCATATAGGCCAGGGCGACGGCAGCGATCAGTCCGCTGGACAGCGACATGGGAACTCCAGACTCAAGCAGGTGCGGTTTCGGCTGCGATCCTTCGCAGGTCACACAGTCTCGCACGCCGGGTGACGTTCGTCTGTTTCGACCAAGGTCGGAGCGGGCGCGGGGTTTTCCGAGGCTGCCGCTGATTCCGGCTACCGTGATGACCTGTAGGAGTGAGCTTGCTCGCGATCGCGTGTTACCTGTCAACCCATCCCGACCGGGGAATCGCCATCGCAAGCAAGCTCACTCCTACAGGTCGGTGGCGAGCGCGGGGAATTGCGTATATCTGAGAAATCTATGACCTATACAGAAATTACCCGCTTAGTCGATATCACCTGACGCCCTACCATGGAGATCACCTCACACGAGGACAGGAGCCATCCCATGAGTCACAGTCTTTTCGTCGCCGCGCACAGGCCCTTCAGCCAACTGAGCCACCCGCGCGAGGTCATCCGCCAATTCACGCCCAACTGGTTCGCCGTGACCATGGGCACCGGGATTCTCTCGGCCGTGCTCACGCAATTGCCTGTTCATGTCCCCGGCCTGTTCCCGTTGGCCGAGGCCCTGTGGCTGCTGAACATCGCGCTGTTTCTGACTTTCAGCGTCCTCTACACCGCTCGTTGGATGATGTTCTTCGACGAAGCGCGGCGGGTGTTCGGGCATTCCACGGTCTCGATGTTCTTCGGCACGATCCCCATGGGGCTGGCGACGATCATCAACGGGCTGCTGACCTTCGGCCTGCCGCGCTGGGGCGTCGCTGTGGTGCCAGTCGCGGAACTGCTCTGGTGGCTGGACGTGGCGATGTCGGTGGGCTGCGGCGTATTGATCCCGTTCATGATGTTCACCCGCCAGCAGCACAGCATCGACCAAATGACAGCCGTCTGGTTGCTGCCCGTGGTCGCGGCGGAAGTGGCGGCGGCCAGTGGGGGGTTGCTGGCGCCGCATCTGACGGACACCCACAGCCAATTCAGCGTGTTGATCACCAGTTACGTGCTGTGGGCGTTGTCGGTGGCCGTGGCGTTCAGCATTCTGACGATCCTTCTGCTGCGCATGGCGTTGCACAAACTGCCCCACGAAAACATGGCGGCGTCGAGTTGGCTGGCGTTGGGGCCGATCAGCACCGGCGCGTTCGGCTTGATGGTGCTGGGCGCTGATTCGCCACTGATCTTCGCCGCCAATGGATTGCCCGGTGTGGGCGAGATTGCGGCGGGATTGGGGTTGATCGCAGGGATCATGCTCTGGGGCGTCGGTATGTGGTGGCTGCTGATGGCCGTGCTGATCACGGCGCGTTACCTGCGCAACGGCATCCCGTTCAATCTCGGCTGGTGGGGCTTTACCTTTCCGTTGGGCGTGTTTGCGTTGACCACGCTGAAGCTGGGGGCGGTGTTGAATCTGGGGTTCTTTTCGGTCTTTGGCAGCGTGCTGGTCGCCGGTCTGGCGGCGCTGTGGCTGGTGATCATGAAACGCACCGTGGTAGGTGCCTATAAAGGAACGCTGTTCGTCTCGCCGTGTATTGCGGGTCTAAAGGGTTGAACATCGCTCTCAGTCTCTACGCAATCCCATTGTAGGAGCCGGCTTGCTGGCGAATGCGGTGTGTCAGACACCTCTACGGCAAATGACACGCCGCCTTCGCCAGCAAGCCGGCTCCTACAGTGTCTGAATTCTCTCGCTTATCGACAATCTGGCCTTGAACGTCTTCAATGTGGCTCGGATCGGCTCTCCAGCGTTCCAATCCAAAAGCCGATAGCGGCGCCATTCAGGACCCTGGACGATGAGTCAGTCGCAGTTCAATTTGTTGGGCAAACGGCGTTTCCTGCCGTTTTTCGTGACCCAGTCCCTCGGGGCCTTCAACGACAACATCTTCAAGCAATCGCTGATCCTCGCTATCCTCTACAAGCTCACCATCGACGGTGACCGCTCGATCTACGTCAACCTCTGCGCCTTGCTGTTCATCCTGCCGTTCTTTTTGTTCTCGGCGCTGGCGGGGCAGTTCGGCGAGAAATACCCTAAAGACAAGCTGATCCGCATGATCAAGGTGCTGGAGATCGGCATCATGGTGGTCGGCGCTGTCGGCTTTCTGTTCGATCACCTGTCGTTGATGCTCGCCGCGCTGTTCGCCATGGGCACCCACTCGGCGCTGTTCGGCCCGGTGAAATACTCGATCCTGCCCCAGCACCTGCACGAAAACGAGCTGGTGGGCGGCAACGGTCTGGTGGAAATGGGCACCTTCCTGGCGATTCTCGCCGGGACCATCGGCGCCGGGATCATGATGTCGGCCACCCATTACGCACCCATCGTCTCGACAGCGATGGTACTGGTGGCGTGCCTGGGTTACCTCGCCAGTCGCGGCATTCCTCCCGCCGCAGCCGCCAGCCCGGAAATGCGCCTGAACTGGAACATCTTCAGCGAATCCTGGGCCACCCTGAAACTGGGCCTCGGCCAGACCAAAGCGGTGTCGCGCTCCATCGTCGGCAACTCCTGGTTCTGGTTTGTCGGTGCGATCTACCTGACGCAGATTCCGGCGTACGCCAAGGAATTTCTCTACGGCGATGAAACCGTCGTCACCCTGATCCTCACCGTGTTCTCCATCGGCATTGCCGCAGGTTCGATGCTCTGCGAGCGGCTGTCGGGACGCAAAGTGGAAATCGGCCTGGTGCCCTTCGGTTCGGCAGGCCTGACCGTGTTTGGCCTGCTGCTGTGGTGGCATTCCGGAGGCTTCCCGCAGAACGTTCAGGCCAACAACTGGCTGGCCGTGCTGGGTTACGGTCAGGCGTGGTGGGTGCTGCTCGACATCCTTGGCATCGGTGTGTTCGGTGGCTTCTACATCGTGCCGCTGTACGCGCTGATCCAGTCGCGTACGCCGGAGAAAGAGCGCTCGCGGGTGATCGCTTCGAACAACATCCTCAACGCGCTGTTCATGGTGGTCTCGGCGATTGTCTCGATCATCTTCCTCAGCGTGGTGAAGCTGTCGATCCCGCAACTGTTCCTCGTCGTCTCGCTGATGAACATCGCGGTCAACACCTACATCTTCAAGATCGTCCCGGAATTCACCATGCGCTTCATGATCTGGCTGCTCAGCCATTCCATGTACCGCGTGGAGCACCGCGACCTCGAACAGATCCCCGACGAAGGCGCGGCCTTGCTGGTCTGCAACCACGTGTCGTTCGTCGATGCGTTGCTGATCGCGGGCTCGGTGCGTCGGCCGATCCGCTTCGTCATGTACTACAAAATCTTCAACATCCCGGTGCTGAACTTCATCTTCCGCACCGCTGGCGCGATCCCGATTGCCGGGCGTGGCGAAGACCTGTTGATCTACGGCGCTGCCTTCAAGCGCATCGCCGAATACCTCAAGGAAGGCGAGTTGGTGTGCATCTTCCCCGAAGGCAAACTGACCACCACGGGCGACATCGACGAATTCAAAGGCGGCATGACCCGCGTGCTGGAAGAGACCGATGTGCCGGTGATTCCGCTGGCGTTGCAGGGGTTGTGGGGCAGCTTTTTCAGCCGCGATCCGAACAAGGGTGTGTTCCGTCGGTTGTGGTCGCGCGTGACCCTGGTGGCAGGGCCTGCGTTGGTGGGGGAGGAGTCGCAACCTGCGCTGGTGCGTGAGCGGGTGGCTGAATTGAGAGGGGAAATGCGCTAATCAGGCGCTGAGGTTCTGATGCGGAGTGCGGTTTCCTGTAGGAGCGAATTCATTCGCGAAAAGGGTTCAGCCGATAGGAATGTGCCGCCTGAAATACCTTCGCGAATGAATTCGCTCCCACAGGGTGATTGGGGTGTGTCAGACCAGATGCCTTCTCTGACACATTGCTGATCGGTGGTGTGTCAGACCAGATGCCTTCTCTGACACATTGCTGATCGGTGGTGTGTCAGACAAGCCGCCCGCTCTGACACATGGCCGATCAGCCCACCACCGGCTTGTCTTCCGTCACCACCGCATCCGGTTCCATCTTCCGGAAGTACGTCGAGAGCAGCGCGCCGGAGATGTTGTGCCACACGCTGAACAGCGCGCTCGGCACCGCCGCCAGTGGCGAGAAGTGCGCGGCGGCCAGGGCGGCGCCGAGGCCGGAGTTCTGCATGCCGACTTCCAGCGACAGGGATTTGCGCTGGGGCAGCGGCAGTTTGAACAGCTTGCCGGTGAAATAGCCCAGGCCGAAACCGAAGGTGTTGTGCAGGATCACCACGGCCATGATCAGCAGGCCCGACTCGGCGATCTTCGCCTGACTGGCCGCCACCACCGCGCAGACGATCATCACGATGCTCACCACCGAAATCAGCGGCAGCACGTCGACGGCGTATTGCACCTTCTCGCCCAGGAGCTTTTGCGCAACGACGCCGAGCACGATCGGCAGCATCACGAATTGCAGGATCGACCAGAACATATCCATGAAAGACACTGGCAGCCATGCGGACGCCAGCAGCCAGATCAGCGCCGGCGTCAACAGCGGGGCGAGGAGGGTGGTGACGGCGGCGATGGCCACCGACAGCGCCAGGTCGCCCTTGGCCAGCCAGGTCATGACGTTGGACGACGTGCCGCTTGGGCAGCAACCGACCAGAATCACGCCGACGGCAATTTCCGCTGGCAGGTGGAACACCTGACACAGCAACCACGCCACACCCGGCATGATCACGAAATGCGCAACCACGCCCAACGCCACACGCCACGGATGGCGCACGACTTCGGAGAAGTCTTCAAGCTTGAGGGTCAGGCCCATGCCGAACATGACCAGCCCCAGCAGCGGGACGATCAGGGTTTTCAGCCCAATGAACCAGCCCGGGAACAGGAACGCCAACACGGCGAACAGCAGCACCCAGTACGCGAAGGTATTACCGACAAAACGACTCAACGCAGCCAGGGCACGCATGGCTTGCTCCTTAGGTTTCTCTATTTATAAGTGTTGATCAGCACTGCGCCGTCGATGAGCGACGGCGCAGCAGGTGATGCTTTATACCGCGTCGGGCCGTCAGATACCTTGCGGAATCTCTTCACCACCCAACGCCTCGAACAGCTCCGGGAGGAACTCGCCGAAGGTCAGCATCATCAAGGTGAAGCTGGCGTCCAGTTGGCCTAGGGCGTCGTCGCCGCCGTCCTGTTCCGCTTCATCTTGCAGAAGCTGTTCGAACTTCAGACGCTTGATGCCCAGTTTGTCATCCAGTACGAAGGACAGTTTGTCCTGCCAGGCAAGAGACAGCTGGGTGACGACCTTGCCAGTGCTCAAGTGCAGCTGGATTTCGTCGCTGGTCAGGTCCTGACGCTTGCACTTCACGATGCCGCCGTCTTCGTGGGTGTCGCGCAGTTCGCATTCGTCGAGGACGAAGAAGTTGTCGGCGGTCTGGCCGGTCTTCACCCAATCGGTCATGACGGCGGTCGGCGCGGTCTTCACGGTCACCGGGCGCACCGGCAGCGAACCGACCACTTCACGCAGGGTAGAGAGCAGGTCTTCGGCGCGTTTCGGGCTGGAGGCGTTGACCAGGATCACGCCTTGCTTCGGCGCGATGGCGGCGAAGGTGGCCGAGCGGCGGATGAAGGCGCGCGGCAGGAAGGCCTGGATGATTTCGTCCTTGAGCTGATCACGCTCTTTTTTATAGACCTTGCGCATTTGCTCGGTCTCGATTTCTTCGACTTTCTCTTTCAGCGCGTCGTTGACCACGCTGCCAGGGAGAATGCGTTCTTCCTTGCGCGCGGAAATCAGCAGGAAATCGCCGCTGACGTGCACCAATGGCGCGTCTTCACCCTTGCCGAACGGGGCGATGAAACCGTAAGTGGTCAACTCCTGGCTGGCACAAGCGCGTGCAGGCTTGGTCGCCAATGCGGTTTCCAGCGCCTCGGCGTCAAACGGCAGGTCTTGGGTCAGGCGATAGACAAGCAGGTTTTTGAACCACATGGGGGACAGCTCTCCTTTATACAAAGGGGGGCATTATTCGCTGCTGCGACCCTGCGGCCAACCCTGATGTAACCCTTTGGTTGGATTATAAAAATTATTTGAAAAAGTGCTTGCCAGAGGTTTGATCGCTCCGTAGAATGCGCGCCACACCGAGAGACAAGGGTGATTAGCTCAGCCGGGAGAGCATCTGCCTTACAAGCAGAGGGTCGGCGGTTCGATCCCGTCATCACCCACCACTCGTTGAAAGGTGTTACGCGCAGCGGTAGTTCAGTCGGTTAGAATACCGGCCTGTCACGCCGGGGGTCGCGGGTTCGAGTCCCGTCCGCTGCGCCATATTGAGTTACGAGGCCCTTGAACTCCTCGTAACGACAGAGAAAGCGACCTTAGGGTCGCTTTTTTTGTGCCTGAGATTTGGTAATCCCTTCGGTCTGTTCTTGATTCTGGCCGAAGAGCGGGCTCTCGCCAGACGCCGATGCTCGACCTGTGCTGCCCTCGATTCGTAGGAGTTGGCTTGCCTACGATCTGGCGCGTAGCGGCAGCAAAACCGTTGGACGCGGTATGTCTGACACAACCAAGTTGTCCGATTTTGCTACTGCTTCGCAGCAGATCGCGAGCAAGCTTGCTCCTACGCCTTCGGCAGAAGCAGATCGATGTGCGCACACGCTCGCGTTTGATTCTGGCTAAAGGCTGCGTTACCCCACATCCACTTCCACCACATCCCCCGACAATCTGACCGGCCACGTCCGCAACTTCAGCGCCGGGTCTTCCAGGCATGTGCCGTCGTCCAACCGATAATGCTGCTTATATAAAGGTGAGGCGATCACCAGATCCCCGGCCAGGCTGCCGATCAATCCGCGTCCGATCACGTTCACGCCCGACACCGGGTCGCGGTTGTCCACGGCGAACAACTGCGGGGTGCCGCTGATGGAGGCGACGTACAGCAGCGCCACTTGCACGTTGCCCATCAGCGCCACGACGCCGGAATTGAGCACCAGATCCTGACGAGCGCAGACGGCGCGCCAGGCCTGGGTGTGCGAAAGGTCTTTCATCGACGCGTGGACCTGGTTCATCGTGCGATCTCCTCGACAGGGATAAGGTTGAGTTCGTGGCTGCGGGCCGGGCGACGCTGGCTGCGTTCCTTGACGAAATGGATATCCGGATCGGCGCTCTTGTCGTTGACGAAAGTGCGAAAGCGCTTGAGCTTTTCCGGGCTCTTCAGCGCATTCGCCCATTCGCATTCATAACGATCGACCACCAGCTGCATTTGTTCCTCCAACTCGACGGCCAACCCCAGGCTGTCGTCGATGACCACGGCTTTCAGGTAATCCAGCCCGCCTTCAAGCGATTCGCGCCAGACCGACGTGCGTTGCAGCTTGTCGGCAGTGCGGATGTAGAACATCAACACCCGGTCGATGTAGCGAATCAGCGTCTCGTCATCCAGGTCCGTGGCGAACAGCTCGGCGTGACGCGGGCGCATGCCGCCGTTGCCACACACGTACAGGTTCCAGCCGTTCTCGGTGGCGATCACGCCGATGTCCTTGCTCTGGGCTTCGGCGCATTCGCGGGTGCAACCCGATACGGCAAACTTCAGTTTGTGCGGCGAGCGCAGGCCCTTGTAACGGTCCTCGATGCGCAACGCCATGCTCACGCTGTCCTGCACGCCATACCGACACCATGTACTGCCCACGCAGGACTTCACGGTGCGCGCCGACTTGCCGTACGCATGCCCGGTCTCGAACCCGGCGGCGATCAGCTCGGCCCAGATGTCCGGCAATTCATGCAGCTGCGCGCCAAACAGGTCGATGCGCTGGCCGCCGGTGATTTTGGTGTACAGGTCGTATTTCTTTGCCACCGCACCAATCGCCAGCAGACCGTCCGGGGTGATTTCTCCCGCCGGGATGCGCGGGACCACCGAATAGGTGCCGTTCTTCTGCATGTTGGCCATGAACGTGTCGTTGGTGTCCTGCAACGGCACCAGGGATGGGTCCATGATCGGCTTGTTCCAGCAAGACGCAAGGATCGAGCCGACCGCTGGCTTGCAGATGTCGCAACCAAGATGGCCTTTGCCGTGGAGAGCTAGCATGTGCTCGAACGTCTCGATGTTTTCCACCCGTGCGAAGGCGTACAGCTCCTGCCGGGTGTAGGCGAAGTGTTCGCACAGGCTCTTGTCCACGGCCACGCCACGGGCCGTCAGTTCGTGTTCGAAGACACTTTTCAGCAGCGCCGCACACCCGCCGCACCCGGTCGCCGCCTTGGTGCAGGCTTTGAGTCCGGCGAGGTCGGTGCAGCCGCCGTCGATGGCCGAACAGATCGCGGCCTTGCTGACGTTGTGGCAGGAGCAGATGGTCGCGGTGGCGGGCAATGCGTCGGCGCCCAGCGTCGGCACGCCTGCGCTTTGCGGCATGATCAGGCTCGACGGGTCGGCAGGCAGCTTGATGCCGTTCTGCGCGTATTGCAGCAGGGTGTCGTAATAGCTGTTGTCGCCCACCAGCACGGCGCCGAGCACCTGTTTGCCATCGGCGGAAACCACCAGACGACGATAACTGGCCGTGGCTTCGTCGATGAAGCGGTAGCTGCGTGCGCCGGTCAGCGCGCCATGGGCGTCACCAATCGAACCGACGTCTACGCCCAGCAGCTTGAGCTTGGTGGACATGTCGGCACCGAAGAATGGCTCGGCGTCCAGATCGCACAATTGCGCGGCGACATTGCGCGCCATCTGATACCCCGGCGCGACCAGGCCGAACACGCTGCCGTTCCAGGCCGCGCATTCTCCGATGGCGAATATGTCGGCATCGCTGGTGCGGCAATGTTCGTCGATGGCGATGCCACCCCGTGGACCGAGTTCCAGCGCGCAGTGGCGGGCGAGGGCGTCTTGCGGACGAATGCCTGCGGAAAATACGATCAAGTCGGTTTCGAGAAATTCGTCGCCTGCGAAATTCATCCGATAACGGTACTGCTCACCCTTGCTGATCGACTGCGTGGCGCGGGAAAGATGCACACCCACGCCCAGAGCTTCGATGCGGGCTTTCAAGGCCGCGCCGCCGAAGTCGTCCAGTTGCACCGGCATCAGGCGCGGGGCGAATTCGACGACGTGGGCTTCCAGACCCAAGGATTTCAGCGCGTTCGCGGCCTCGAGGCCGAGCAAGCCGCCGCCCACCACCACCCCGCGCTTCGCCTGACAGGCAGCGGCGCGAATGGTGTCCAGGTCGTCCAGCGTGCGATAGACCAGACGCGAATGACCCTCGGCGCCTTCGATGGGCGGCACGAAAGGGTAAGACCCGGTCGCCAGCACCAGCTTGTCGTAGCCGAAGCAACCTTGGGCGGTGATCACCTCGCGGCGCACCCGGTCAATCTCCAGCACCGGCACGCCCAGATGCAGGGTCAGCCCGAGCTGTTCATATAACGAGGCGTCGCTCAGTGCCAGCGACTCGGCATCCCGACCGCCGAAATACTCGGACAGGTGCACGCGGTCGTAGGCGCGCTGGCCTTCCTCGCCGAAGACGTGAACGCGATAGCGCGAGAGGGCACCGGCGGCGATCAGTTGCTCGACGCAGTGATGACCGACCATCCCGTTGCCGACCACGATCAGGGTTTGCAGATCATCAAGCGAGGCGACAGTAGTGTTCATATCGATTCCCGGCCTAAGCCAATCAGGTTTTTCAAACGCAAAAAAAGGCGCCCGGAACCTCTCGGTTCCAGGCGCCTTTGCCTGTTCTTTATGGGTTGTCGCGACAGCGGTGTCGCCGGCAACGTGCTGAGCCCGGCGGCAGATCGTCGTTGACCCGCCAGAGCCGCCAGCCGCGCATGTGTGGCTGGACTTGGAAGGGATGTAGCAATGGGTGTGCCATACCGCTGGCGCAGGGACGGTTGTAGGAGCGCGGCTTGTCCCGCGATCTGGCGCGCAGCGGCAGCAAACCCGGCCAATACGGTGTATCTGACAGGACAGAGTCGCCAATTTTCACGTCGACTGCGTCGCCGATCGCGGGACAAGCCACGCTCCTACACGGTGATCGACCGGCACGCAATCGGTGCGATTTCGCCCCAATCGCCCCAACCTGTGGCAGCACGCCGTGCCCGCGGCAGCACGCCCAAAGCCTCCATCGCCGAGCGCCTGCGCCCCTCCCGGCGATATTCAACCCGCTGGCCTGTCCCTTGCAATGTCACCTGCAAAGGCAATCAACGCAGATTGCCGTCCTTCACGACAAAGGCGCCGTGTACTCCCCGTTCTAAAGACGGAGGAGGACAGGGCGCCTTTTTTTTGGCCTCGGGAAACGTGCAGATGGCGAGCAGCAGCGTGCGAAGTGTGTGTCCTTATTGCGGCGTCGGCTGCGGCATCGTCATGCAGGTCGAAGATAACCGCGTGATCAAGGTCAGCGGCGACAAAGACCACCCCACCAACCACGGTCGCCTGTGCACCAAGGGCACCACCTGCGGCCAGGCGATTGCCGAATCCGGACGCATGGAGTCAGCTTACCTGCGTCACGAGCGCCGCCAAGACCCCGTGCGCACACCCATCGACGTGGCGATCCGCGAAACCGCTCAGCGCCTGCGCACGATCCTCGATCGCGACGGTCCGGACGCGCTGGCCTTTTATGTCTCCGGGCAAATGTCCCTTGAAGCGCAATACCTGGCCAACAAACTGGCCAAGGGTTTCGTGCGCACCCACAACATCGAGTCCAACTCACGGCTGTGCATGGCCAGTGCGGGCAGCGGGTACAAGCTGTCGCTGGGCGCCGATGGCCCGCCCGGTTCCTACGACGATTTCGATAAGGCCGACCTGTTTTTCGTGATCGGCGCGAACATGGCCGACTGTCACCCGATCCTGTTCCTGCGCATGATGGATCGGGTCAAGGCGGGGGCGAAGCTGATTGTCGTCGATCCCCGTCGCAGTGCCACGGCGGACAAAGCCGACCTGTTTTTGCAGATCAAGCCGGGGACTGACCTCGCGTTGCTCAACGGCCTGCTGCACCTGCTGTACGAAAATGGCGATATTGATGCCGACTTCATCGCGTCCTATACCCAGGGCTGGGAGGCGATGCCATCGTTTCTGGCCGATTACACGCCCGCCCATGTGGCGCGAATGACGGGACTGGCCGAGGCCGATATTCGTCAGGCGGCTGCGATGATCGGCCTGGCGCCGGACTGGATGAGCTGCTGGACCATGGGCCTGAACCAGAGCACCCATGGCACCTGGAACACCAACGCGTTGTGCAACCTGCACTTGGCGACCGGCGCGATTTGCCAGCCGGGCAGTGGCCCGTTCTCCCTGACCGGCCAGCCCAATGCCATGGGCGGTAGGGAAATGGGCTACATGGGGCCGGGACTTCCCGGACAGCGCTCGGTCCTCGTTGAACAGGACCGTTCCTTTATAGAAGCGCTGTGGTCGATCCCCCAGAGTAGCCTCGGCCAGACCGTTGGCGGCGGCACCATCGATATGTTCGAGCAGATGCGCGACGGCGCGATCAAAGCCTGCTGGATTATCTGCACCAACCCGGTCGCCAGCGTCGCCAACCGCGCTACGGTGATCGAAGCGTTGCAGTCTGCCGAATTGGTCATTACTCAGGACGCCTTCCTCGACACCGAAACCAACCGCTACGCTGACATTCTTCTGCCGGGCGCGCTATGGGCAGAATCCGAAGGGGTGATGATCAACTCCGAGCGCAACCTGAACCTCACGCAAAAGGCCGTCGATGCGCCGGGAGAGGCCTTGCCCGACTGGCAAATCATCGCCCACGTGGCCTGTGAAATGGGCTTTGCCGACGCCTTCGGCTACACCTCGGCGGAAGACGTGTTCGAGGAAATCAAACAGGCCTGGAACCCGAAAACCGGCTACGACATTCGTGGCGCCAGCTATGCGCGCTTGCGCCAACAGCCACTGCAATGGCCCTGCGCGCCGGACGACCCAGGCACCCGCAACCCGAATCGTTACCTAAACGATGGCGTCAGTCAGACGCTGAAACAGGACGAGAGCGGCCAGCGTCCCGCCATTGTGTTTGCCACCGAAAACGGCAAGGCGGTGTTTCTGCCGCGTCCGCACATGCCGCCCGCCGAACTGCCCAACGATACCTTTCCGATGGTGCTCAACACGGGCCGCGTGCAGCACCAATGGCACACGCTGACCAAGACCGGCAAGGTCGCGACCCTGAACAAACTCAACCCCGGCCCCTTCGTCGAGATTCACCCGGACGACGCCGCTGCGTTGGGCATCGCCGACAAGGATGCGGTGGAAATCCGCTCAGCGAGAGGCCACGCCGTGTTGCCCGCCGTGATCACCGACCGCGTGCGTCCCGGCAATTGCTTCGCGCCGTTTCACTGGAATGACGTGTACGGTGAACACCTCGCTATAAACGTTGTGACCAGCGACGCCATCGACCCGATTTCCCGGCAGCCGGAATTCAAGTTCTGCGCGGTTGCATTGAAAAAGGTCGAGCTGATCGGTCATCGCTTTCTCGACCTGCCGCAGACAGAAGATGACGCCGTGGACGAGGCTGAGGGCGAGCCACTCTTGACCCTGTTGTGGGCCTCGCAGACCGGCAATGCCGAGACGTTGGCCAAAGGTTTCGGCTCACGTTTGCGCTCGGCAGGCGTGCCGGTTCAAGTGTCGGCGATGGACAGTTTTTCGGCGAAGCGCTTGGGTGAAGTCAGCAACATCGCGCTGATCAGCAGCACCTTCGGCGACGGCGACTCTCCAGACAACGGCCAAGGTTTCTGGCAGGCCCTGAGTGCGCAACAACAGCGACTGGAATCGCTGCGCTACGCCGTGTTGGCGTTGGGCGATCCGAGTTATGACCGCTTCTGCCAGCACGGTCGGAATCTTGATCAGCGCTTGTCGGAACTGGGCGCAACGCCGCTGGTGAACCGGGTCGATTGTGACGGGGATTTTCAGGCGTCGGGCGAAATGTGGTTCAAGGCATTGCAGCAGGCGCTGGAGCTGGAGCTGCCTGCTGCCGAGGTGCAGGAAACGATCAGCGATCAGCCGACTCGCACACGTCCTCATTACGCCCGGCTCTCGATCAATCGGCGCTTGAACGGGCAGGGCGCAAGCAAAGACACGCGCCAGTTCGCGCTCACGCTCGGGGATTCGGGCATGACCTATGAAGCGGGCGATGCCTTGGGTGTGTGGCCGCGCAACTGCCCTGCGCTGGTCGATGAAATGCTCGATCTCACACAGCTCAAGGGCGAGCAAGCGGTGCACGTCGCCAAGGCCGGGGAGGTTTCGCTGCGGCACGCGTTGACCGAGCATCTGGAAATCGCCCGGCCCACTCCGGAGATGCTGAATTTCATTGCCGAGCGCAGCGGCAGTCAGGAACTGAAGGTCCTGCTCGGTGAATCCCTCAGGGGCGAGCTGAAAAGCTGGTTATGGGGGCGGCAGCTCGCAGATGTGCTGCGCGAATATCCGATCCAGTGCTCAGCGCAGGCGCTACTGGAACAGCTCAAACCTTTGCAGCCGCGCCTGTATTCCATCGCCTCCAGTTCAAAAGCCCATCCCGACGAGGTCCATCTGACGGTGTCTGCGGTTCGGTACGGCCAACGCAAAGGCGTGTCCTCGACCTTTCTCGCCGATCGAGCGGACGCCAGCCCGGTGCCGATTTTCCTGCAACCGACGCAGCACTTTCGCCCACCCCGCGACGGCGATGTGCCGATGATCATGATCGGACCGGGCACCGGCGTGGCGCCGTTTCGGGCTTTCCTGCAAGAGCGGCAGGCGAGAGGGGATCGGGGCGCCAACTGGCTGTTCTTCGGCGAGCAGCACGCGGCCACCGATTTCTACTACCGCGATGAACTGCAAGGGATGCAAAAGGACGGGCTGCTGACCCGACTCAGCCTGGCTTTTTCCCGCGATCAGGCCGAAAAAATCTATGTCCAGCACCGCATTCGGCAACAAGGCGCCGAGCTGTGGCGCTGGTTGCAGGAGGGGGCACACCTTTATGTCTGCGGTGATGCCACGCACATGGCCAAGGATGTCGATCACGCCTTGCGCGACGTCATCGTGACGCAGGGTGGGATGAGTGAAGAGCGGGCCGTCGAGCACCTGCGGCAGATGGCCGAGCAGAAGCGCTACGTTCGGGACGTGTACTGAGGCCATTTATCAAAATGGTCAGCGCCAGCTCTACCGCTTTCGCCAGCAAGCCGGCTTGTATGTTTAGACTTGATGGGGTGGGAGGGACGGAAAGCCGAATCTGACTCTAGCCAGTACAGACCGTTGGGAGACTTCCAGCCCCACCCTGTCACCTACAAGCGCCGATATGGAATGCATCGGCCTGGACCGACGATAGAAGCAAGCCAGCGCTTACGGTGAACCCCCAGCAAGCTCTTCAACCCTAACTCGGAGGGTGTGACATGGCAATCCTTGATGCAGCGGCGATTGTGGGTGTCGATGTGGCGATGGCGGAACTTGTCACCGCTCAGCGTGGTGTGGATAAAACTCATTGTTTGGTCAATGAGCGAACTTCGATTCACCACTGGCTCAAGACATTGCCTCAAGGCAGTGCCATCGCCCTCGAGGCGACCAATACCTACCATCTGGACCTAGTGGAAATGGCCCATGACATGGGGCACCTGGTGTTTGTCGTCGATGCGGCACGCGTAAGCAAATATCGAGAAAGTCTGGGCAAGCGCGCCAAAACAGATGCGTGCGATGCACATCTGCTGGCTCGCTATCTGGAAAAGGAAGGTGACGAGCTGCGTCAGTGGAGCCCGCCACCCCAGTTGCACACCCAGCTCAAGCATCTGCTGCATCGCAGGGCCTCGCTGGTCAATAGCCAGACGTCACTGCGCCAAGGCTGGAAGGATGAAAAAGACCTCAGGAAGGGGTTCGAGAAGTTGATGCGTCGCTTCAGCCATCTGATCAAAGATATCGAGAAACAGCTCAAGCAAGTGCTGATCAAGTCCGGTGAAATGGATCAGGTCAAACGTTGCCAGGGCATCGAAGGCGTCGGGTTCCTGACCGCCACAGCGCTGTTTGCGGCATTCCTTCGAGGCGAATTCAAAAACGTAGATGCGTACATCGCCTATCTGGGGCTGGATTTGCGGGTGTCGGATTCCGGGAACAAATCCGGTCGCCGCCGGCTAAGCAAGAAAGGCGACCCCGAGGTACGCCGGCTAGGCTACAACGCTTCAATGGCCGCCTGCCGATCGGCGACATGGAAACCGTATTACGAGAAGAAAATAGGCGAGGGGAAAGCCAGAACTGAAGCGTTGACGATATTGAGCAGGAAGCTCGCAGGGGTGGCCTTCTCGCTGATGAAGAAACGGGAAGAGTACGACTCTACGAAACGTTTGGGGGTTGCCCCCCAAACATAGAATCTCCCACAGGTTGGGCAAGCAGTGGCTGAGTCTGGCGGTAGGCCCTGGACACCGCAAAAGGGCTGTGCCGACAATTACGCTTCCCAAGACCGCCTGAACCAAAACTGAACCGTTTTCTCGATAGAACGAGAAAACCTTTGGTTACCTGAACTTATCGACCTTTTCCCCCTCTCATGCCGGTAGCCATTGATCGCGGCGGCCTGATAAGCTCGCGGCTTTACTCGTTTGCCCTTTCGGCGCATGAACAAGGAAACAGGATGAAACAGCATCGGTTGGCAGCGGCGATTGCCCTGGTCGGTCTGGTACTCGCGGGCTGTGATAAGCAAGCCAGCACCGTTGAGCTGAAAACCCCGGCACAAAAAGCGTCCTACGGCATCGGCCTGAACATGGGCAAGAGCCTGGCTCAAGAAGGCATGGACGATCTGGATTCCAAAGCCGTAGCGCTGGGTATCGAAGATGCCGTCGGCAAGAAAGAACAGAAACTGAAAGACGAAGAGCTGGTTGCGGCCTTCGGCGAGCTGCAAAAGCGTGCTGAAGAACGCATGGCCAAGATGAGCGAAGAGTCGGCAGCCGCTGGCAAAAAATTCCTCGAAGAAAACGGCAAGCGTAAAGAAGTGACCACTACCGCTTCTGGCCTGCAGTACGAAGTCATCAAGCAAGCCGATGGCCCAGTACCCAAGCCGACTGATGTCGTGACCGTTCACTACGAAGGCAAGCTGACTGACGGCAAGGTGTTCGACAGCTCTGTCGAGCGCGGCAGCCCGATCGATCTGCCGGTCAGCGGTGTGATTCCAGGCTGGGTCGAAGGCCTGCAACTGATGCACGTTGGCGAGAAGATCAAGCTCTACATCCCGAGCGATCTGGCTTATGGCGCTCAAAGCCCAAGCCCGATGATCCCGGCCAACTCGGTTCTGGTCTTTGACCTGGAACTGCTGGGCATCAAGGACCCGGCTGCTGCTGGCAACGACGCCGCTGACGCAGCGGACGAGGAAGAAGAAGCTGCCCCGGCAGCCGAACCTGCCAAGCCTGCTGCCAAGAAGTAATCGATCCGTCGATTGCCGCTTGAACAGAAATGCCCCGTCTCGACGGGGCATTTTCGTTTTTGCCGAAAATAAATCGAACGGGGCAGGGAGAGGGCAGTCCCAATACCGTTGGCAGATGGAGCAATGTCGGCATTTGCTGAACGATGCGTCAGGTTTTTAACTGTCGTGGGTAGCCTCGGCGAACCCTCAAGTCAACGATTTTTTGCGTTTATTTATGTGAGTAAAAAACGCGCGATTTAAGGCAGAGCCCTATAAAACGGGCGTTTCAGCGCCGTAAACCGGCTCTGTTCACAAGGTTATCCACAATTTGTGTGGATAACCTTTTGTGCGTGATGAAGAGCGTTTACAGGTCGGGTTCTTCCATCGAGCGCGATGGGCCATTTGGTCGATTTTTATCGATATCGCTGGAGTGAATATGAAAGCACCCTGGAATTTCATTCGTTACCTGCCCATGGCCAAGCGGTTGATGGCAGCAGGTCGTTTGCCCGCATTGTTGTTCGCGGTGGCGGGTAAGGCCGCGAGCGATGGCAACCGGCTGGGCAAACTCAAGGACGACCTCAAGCTCTTGCAGGCCCTGTGTCTGGCGTACTGGCGCGGTGAGTACCGGGCCATCAGTGGCAAGGCGATTTTGTCGGTGGTGGCGGGGCTGATGTATTTTTTGAGCCCGTTGGACGCCATTCCAGACTGGATTCCGGGATTGGGCATGCTAGACGACATCGCGGTCCTGGCGTGGGTGATGAAGAGCCTGGAAGCAGAACTCAGCGCATTCCGCGCTTGGCGTGAGCGGCAGAGCCCGGAAAAGCTCGCCGTGGTCGGGCGTTTGCCCTCGACGCCGAAAGTGCTGGAGCAAGAAAAGAAAGACTGACAGCTGATCTGCTCCCGTCCGATCCACCTGTGGGAGCGAATTCATTCGCGAAGGGGTGCAGGCGATGGAGATGCGGCGTCTGTAAAACCGATTCGCGGATGAATTCGCTCCCACAAGTCAGCTCACCGGCATCTCAATCCCCCAAAACGTCGTTCATGAGAAAACTCTGTCGATCCCCCGTACGCCTTTGCCCCTCATCCGCTGGTAAGATGCCGCCAATACAGAGAAAAAGATTACAAGAAACGGCTATTCGTCCTACAGGGGGTGGTTATGGATCTTCAGGTTATTTCTCGCGATGGAGAGCCAGAATACGCGGTGTTGCCATGGGCGGAGTATCAGGCGCTGTTGAAGGCGGCGGGCGTGTCCCGTGCACCGGAGGCAGCCTCGTCCGACCAGTCTGCCGCGTCCGCCGATGCCGATTCGGATTTGCCCTCGTTCGACCAACTGGGGTCACTGCGCCAGGCCAAGGGTGTCGAGCTGGCCGTACTGGCCCGAGCGGTGGGGATCAGCCCTTCTTATCTGGAAATGATCGAAAGCGGAAACCGCGAGCCCGACGCCGCCATACAGCGCAGTCTCGCCTGGGAATTGGGCGTGCCGGGCTGGCGAGGTGAAGCATGAGCGTGCGCATCAGTCGTCAGCATTGGGAGGCGCTCCTGAGTGAGCTGGACCTCGCCCGTCGCCAACGCCATCTGGTCACCTACCGCGCCTTGCTTGAACGCCTGCAATTGCCGACTCCGGCGATGCAAACCCTGACCGCCGCCCTCGAACACCTCGCCGCCCTCGACGCCCGCGCCGAACAGCCGTTGCGCAGCTCGCTGGTCATCAGCCAGGGCGCCAGCCGTCTGCCGCGCACCGGCTTCTTCGAATGCGCTGAACGCCTCGGCCGCTTCACCGGCCCCTCCGACGGCATCGCTGCTGCTTCCTGGCACGCCGCTGAAGTCGTGCGAGTTTTTGAGTTTGAATACGCGGAAGAGGTCAAGCCGAGTTAGATCATCGCGGCCCGGCAGGGCGGCGTTCGCCATCGATCAGTGGCCCCATCAGGAGCGAGTGGTTACACGCAGGTCCGACAGCGCATTCCTATGGACGACGCCTACGGGGCGATGACCTTCATCCACGATGGCCAGGGCGTGCAGATCGCCATGGCGACGAAAGAGTTCCAACACATCAGCAATCGGCGTGGATTCAAGCACCACAGGTTGAGTGTTGAGCAGCAAATCGAGGTCGCCCACTGCGCCACTGAAACTCCCTGCGCTCGGACCGAGCATCGGCAGCAGCGCGCGAGCGTCGCGGGGTGGGTGTTCTTGCGGGCGGCACAGCAGATAGCCCTGCACCAGCTCGACCCCCATGTCGATCAGCACCTCCAGCTCTTCCTGCAACTCAATGCCTTCGGCGATCACCAGCGCGCGGGAGGCCTTGGCCATCTGCAGCATGGAGCCGACGAACTCGCGCTTCACGGCGTCCTGATGAATGCCGTCGATGAAGTGGCGGTCGATCTTCACGTAATCCGGGCGCAGCTCGGACCACAGGCGCAGGCTGGAATACCCCGCGCCCAGATCGTCCAGCGCGATGGAAAAACCCATGTCGCGGTAGTGATACAGCGCGTTGTAAAGGAGGCCAAAGTCGTCGGTCGGCGTTTGTTCGGTCAGCTCGATCACCACCTGACTCGGCGGAATGCCGTAGCGTTGCAACAGCTGCAAGGTGCGTCCCGGGGGTGCGAAGGCTCCAGCAGGGATTCGGGCGAGATGTTGAGGAACAGTTTGCCTTCCAGCTTCTGCTCGCTGAAACGTCGACACGCCGATTCGCGGCAGGCGAGTTCCAGCTCGCTCAGGCGACCGGTCTGACGGGCAACGGCGAACAGGCTGATGGGGGAGTGCAGGGCGCTGTTGGACGGGCCGCGGGTCAGGGCTTCGTAGCCAAGGATCCGGCGATCCGACAGCGACACAATCGGTTGGAACAGGCTGTGCAAGTCGCGGTGAGTCAAAATCGCACTCAAGGCGCTCAGCTGTTCGGTCACGGTCATGGCAATCTCGGGGCAAGAAAAAGGGGCTCGACGCCTGGCGCCGAGCCCCGTATTTCACGACAGATTCATGACTGTTTGATGACGCTTTGACATCACCCCGTCGTCTTTCATGATCCCACTGGATTGTAGGAGTGAGCTTGCTCGCGATATCGGTCTGCCTGATGCATTTAGCGAACCGGCCTGACGCAATCGCGAGCAAGCTCACTCCTACAGGGAGGGCGAAGGTTCGTACGCCCGTTCTGCTTTGCTCACTTCTTCGCCACTGTCCCGCTCAAACCGAGGTAGTCGAGGAGAATCCGGCCGGTCTCAGCCAGGTACGCATCGTCTTCCGGTTTGGTCTTGTCGTCGTCCACCGGCAGTGCGTCCTCGTCTTCTTTCTTCAACTCTTTGAGCGGTTCTTCGCCCTTGGCCTTGCGACGGGTGTTTTCCATCACCAGCTGCTTGGCATCGATGTCGGCGTGTTCGGCGCGACGTTCGGCTTCGTTGAGGCTGACGGTCTTCTCGCTCATCAGTTTCTTGGCCAGCGCGAGCTTCTGTTCGACGAACACGAACTCGGCGTCTTTGGCAGAACGCACGTCGTGACGCGATTGCAGCTGGGCCAGGAACGGTTTGAACGGGTCCACCGCCGGCTTGATCGCAGGCTTGATGGTGTCGTAGGTCATCGCTTCCGGCAGCGCGCTTTCGCCGATTTCCTTGGTGTCGATGATCGACGGGTAGGCGATGTCAGGCAGGACGCCCTGATGCTGCGTGCTCTGACCGGACACCCGGTAGAACTTCGCCAGCGTCAGTTTCAGTTCGCCGTGGTTCAGCGGCTGAATGGTCTGCACGGTGCCCTTGCCGAAAGTCTGGCCGCCGATGATCAGCGCACGGTGATAGTCCTGCATGGCACCGGCGAAAATCTCCGAAGCCGAGGCCGAGAGGCGGTTGACCAGCAACGCCATCGGGCCTTTGTAGAACGCGCCGCTGTTTTCGTCTTCCAGCACGTCGACCTTACCGTCAGCGTTACGCACCAGCACGGTCGGACCTTTGTCGATGAACAGACTGGTCAGCTCGGTGGCTTCCTGCAGCGAACCCCCGCCGTTGTTACGCAGGTCGATGACCACGCCGTCCACTTTCTCGGACTGCAATTCGGTCAGCAGTTTCTTCACGTCACGGGTCGTGCTCTTGTACTCCGGATCGCCCGCACGGTAGGCCTTGAAGTCCAGATAGAAGGCCGGGATCTCAATCACGCCCAGTTTGTAATCCTTGCCGTCCTGATTCAGGTGCAGGACCGACTTCTTGGCCGCTTGCTCTTCGAGCTTCACGGCTTCGCGGGTGATCGACACGATCTTGGTGGTCTGGTCGTTCGGCGCATTGCTGGCCGGGACGATTTCCAGACGCACGACGGAGCCTTTCGGACCGCGAATCAGTTTGACCACTTCGTCCAGACGCCAGCCGATCACGTCGACCATTTCTTTGTCGCCCTGGGCAACGCCGATGATCTTGTCAGCCGTCGCGACCTGCTTGGTTTTCGCTGCCGGGCCTGCGGGTACCAGACGCACGATCTTCACGTTGTCGTTGTCGCTTTGCAGAACGGCACCGATGCCTTCCAGCGACAGACTCATGTTGATGTCGAAGTTTTCCGCGCTGTCAGGCGACAGGTAATTGGTGTGCGGGTCGTAGGACATCGCGAAGGTGTTCAGGTACGCCTGGAAGATGTCTTCGCTGCGGGTCTGACCGAGGCGCGCCAATTGATTCTTGTAGCGCTTGGTCAGGGTTTCCTGAATCTTCGCCGGGTCTTTGCCCGCGATCTTCAGGCGCAGGACTTCATCCTTGACGCGTTTGCGCCACAGGTCGTCGAGCTCGGCTTCGTTTTTCGGCCATGGCGCGTCTTTGCGATCGACCAGCAACGTTTCGTTGGTGGTCAGGTCGATTTTGTCGACGCCTTTATCCAGTTGGGCCAGCGCGAAATCCAGACGCGACTTGATGCGGTCCAGATAACGCTTGTAGATAGTGAATCCCGGGTTCAGATCGCCGCTCTTGAGGAAGTCGTCGAACTGAAAGCGCCATTTGTCGAACTCGGCGATGTCGCTGGCGAGGAAATAGCTGCGCGCAGGATCGAGGAGTTTCAGGTAGCTCTGGTAGATGATTTCCGAACGTTTGTCGTCCAGCGGCGGCTTGCTGTAGTGGTGGCGTTTAAGCAACTCCACGACATTCAAGCTGGCGATGACTTCATCGCGATCAGGCTGAAGATTGTCCCAGCTGTTGGCTGCGAACGAACTGGCCGACAGTGGCAATGCAGCCAGGCCAATGAGGAATGCAAGGGTGGTGCTGGGCAAAAAATGCTTCATGCTGATTCGACGCGGGGACAATTGATAACGCATATTAGGCCGTCTTTGAGGTCGCCGGTTCCCTACAGGCTCCGTGAAAACCACTGCGTTCGGCTGCCTTGTCCTGCCGTCGCACGTGGTGTATTCACACAACCTGATGCGAAACCCGGTCGCATAATGCAAAAAGCCCGAACGGCCGTGAGGCACGTCGAGCTCAGTCAAGACTCACTATGGAGGCACCGTGAAAGCATTGCAAGGCGTTGAAGGTCATGTGGAATGGGTTGAACAGCCATCGCCGACGCTCGATGTGGGCCAGGTTCGCATAAAGGTCGCCGCGGCCGGCCTCAATCGGGCCGATCTGTTGCAGCGCGCGGGTCTGTATCCGCCGCCACCAGGCGTTACTGAAATCCTCGGGATGGAGTGTTCCGGGGTGATCGCCGAAGTGGGCCCCGGCACGTCCTGGACCGTGGGAAACCGCGTCTGTGCGCTGGTTGCAGGCGGTGCGATGGCCGAGGAAGTGGTGGTCGACGCACGGCATGTTTTGCCGGTGCCGGAGGGTATGTCGCTGCATGAAGCGGCGGGCATTCCCGAAGTCTATGCAACCGCGTGGCTCAACCTGTTCCAGTTGGCGGGTCTGAAGCCCGGCGAGAAAGTCTTGCTGCACGCCGGAGCAAGTGGCGTTGGTTCAGCTGCCATTCAGCTGTGCAAGGCGTTCGGCAGCCCGTGCTGGGTCAGCGTTGGCTCGGCCGAGCGGCTGAAGTATTGCGAAGACCTCGGGGCACAGGGCGGGGTGATCCGCGGCGAAAGCCTGGACGGCCTCAACGACTTCGGACCGTTCAACGTGATCCTCGACCCGGTGGGTGCCAATTACGCCGCGCTGAACCTCAAAGTGCTGGGCACCGATGGCCGTCTGGTGCTGATCGGGTTGATGGGCGGGCGCAAGGCAGAACTCGACCTGGCGCTGATCCTCGGCAAACGCATCCAGATCCTCGGTTCGACCCTGCGCAGCCGCGACGACCAGTTCAAGGCCGACTTGCTGGCCGATCTGGGTCAACACGTCTGGCCGCTGTTCACCGAAGGCCGTCTCAACCCACAACTGGCGCGGACCTTTCCGATCACCGAGGCGGAAGAGGCCTACGCGGAACTGGCGACCAATCAGGTCTCTGGGAAAGTGGTACTCGTGATCGATGGCACCTTGGCCTGAGACCAGCCCTCTCGATCAGAGCAGTGCATCAGGCGCCGCTGGATCCGACCGGCGGTCGCCAAACCTGTCATTTCTGACAGTAGCCAACACGGGGTAAAGGGTTCTCAATAAAACCTTGTCGCGTCGTTATCGCCGGTTTGGCGATGGCGACCCGTCGGACAGGGATGGGAGCCGCATGACCAAGGATCGGAGCAATCTCACACCGAGTTGGCGAAGAGGGGGTAACCCTCTCCTCATACTCGACGTACCCCAAGTGCCAGCGATCATCGACCCGAATGACCCGAAAGGTCTGGTCGCCACCGGCACGCAACTCACTGATCTCGATGTGCTCGTTCCGCTCTGGCCCGAGCAAGCAGGCCCGGGCGAATGGGACATCGTGACGCTGTTCTGGAGCGGTGCTGCCCCGGGCGCCCCCGTGGCAACCCAGAGGTTCGACGGCCCCGTGGATCCTGCAGACTTTCCCTTCGCTCTGAGGGTGGACGAAAACCTCTTGCAGCCGGATGGCGAGTATCAAGTCTGGTACGTGGTGACCGGTGACAATGGCGCCGCTGTGTCGTCGGCCCGTCGCACCGTGACGATCGACACCCGTCCCCCCAGCTACAACCAGCAGTTGCTTGCCTTGTTGTTGCCTGTGGACATGCCCGATGGCGTGATCAATGAAGCGTACCTGCTCAGTCACGGCGATCAGGTCGAGCTGAGGCTGCCAAGCCCGGTGTACCTGGACGCAGAGGAGGGCGATGTCGTCGACCTTTATTGGTCTGTCGACAACCCGCCCACGAACAGTGTCGTGGCCAGCAAAACCGTGAGCCAGGCAGAAATCGATGCCGACGACATTCGCATCCTGTTGCCTGGCAGCGTGATTCGCGCGCCTGACCGTGACGGGAATTTCTACGCCACCTACAAGGTGCGTGATCTTGCCGGTAATGAAACCCAGACGTTTTCCCGAGAAACCGCGGCCACCGTCATGCTCAAGCCGCTGCCGGGAGGTGATCTGCCCGAGCCGGAGTTTCCGGACGCCACGCTTCAGGGCTACATCCATTGCGCCCACGAGCCCTGGAACGGCATCCGCGTCAGAGTCGCGTTCGTGCGCAACCTTTTTGAGTATCAGGATCAGATCACGCTGCACTGGCAGGGCTACCGCACGTTGAACGGCAACGATCCGATTGCCGGAACCGAAGGGGTGTTTGCCAGGACGGTGAGCGTGCAGAACGTCACGGACGGCTACATGGACATTCTGGTCGAGCCGTTCATCCCGCACATCGAACCCATCATCGAGGGTTCGGCATTGGCGAGCTATCGCCTGACCAAATTCAGCGGCCAGTCAGGGGGCTCTTACGAGGGGCTGGTGAAGATCAATCGGCAGTTGCCGAGTGGAGAGATCTGCGGCCCCGTTCCGCTGATGCTGCAGAGCGTTTCTTCATCCGCAAGATCCCCAAGGGAATGCGAGTTGTGTCGTAAAAGCCGTAGCTTTCTCGCGCGTCTGTTTCGAGCACTGAAGCGTGGCGGTAGATAGATCGATAGCAGGGACTCAAGGCATACCGGGCTCGACCGGGTGCGTCAATTCAAGGAGAAATGACATGAGCAGCACAGCATCGAACAAATCCAATTTTCTCGGGTATGCATTGGCGGGCGCGGTAATCCGTAAAAAGCCAAATGCGCCGATCAGTCAGAACGTGCGCCAGGCGCGGGAGGCCGAGGTCGTTGCGCTGGTTGCACCGCTGCCGCCGGACTGGTGGGCGGGGGATCCGAGCTTTGCAGGGTTGGTCCCTAAGGACGACCAGGAAAAGGACATGCCGATCACGATTGCCGAGTGGCCTGAATTCGCCGAAGGGGGTGATTCGGACCGCCTGCAGTTTCAGTGGAAACCTGCTGCTTCCAGTGATTGGCAAGATGCGCAAGATCCGATTGATGTGCCTGGCGCTGGCCATCCGGGAGACTTTCCCATTGAATTGAACTTGTCGAGCAGCAACTTTGCCGACGAGGGGCGATTCGAACTTCGCTATTACGTAGACCTCTGGAACGGAACCAGAACGCTTTCCGACACCACGACGTTCATCATCGACAAGACACCACCCAATGCCAACCAGTCCCCCTCGGCGTTGACGTTCTCGGATGCCTCGATCGTTTCGAACGGCATCACTGCCGAGTACCTGGCCGCCAATGGCGGGGTCGACGTTACCATTGCTCCCTACCGCGATAAACAGTTGGGGGACTCGTTGGAGCTGTACGTCCACAACGAAAACACGGTACCGACAGATCCTGTGTTTGTCAGCGGGCTGGACGCCAGCCAAACGGTCAAAGTGCCTACGAACGCGTTCGACGGTTTGAGGGACGGGATGATCTACATGTATTACCGTCTGGTAGATAAAGTCGGGAACCGCGGCGCTGTTTCCGATAACGCCGAAACCGGTCTTTTCATTAAGCCGTTGCCCGTGGTGCCGCTGGCTGCGCCGTTGGTCCCGCGGATCGACAACGACAAGGTGTTGAATCTGGACGATGTGTTGTTAGGGGAAAACCTGGTCGAAATTCCTTTGTACGGTAATTGGCTGGAAGGCGATCAGCTCATTCTGACGTGGGGCACCTCTCCGGTTCAGGTGGTCCATGAGATGACCAGTGCGCAGGACCCCATCGTTCTGAACGTCTCCTACACGGTGATCCTGGCGCCTGCCTATGGCACCGGGCCTGGTAAAGTCGCAACGCCCATCAGTTATGTCGTTAAACGCGGCAACCGGACTTTCGGCTCGGCCGTCACTCCCATTGATGTCGACTTCTTTGTGCCCGGTCCGGTCAACCCCGATCGGCCAAAACCGGTCAACCCAAGCCTGGCTCAAGTCACGGCCCGTGGCACAGGGCCCAATCCTCGCGACAACGTGCTGGGCGCTGATGACGCCAATCTGCCTGTTGATGTGTCGTTCGATCTCTACAGCCCGATCGGCACCGGAGAGCAAATCATCCTTTACTGGTATTCGCTGGATCACCCGGTGGGTACGTTTTCGCCTGTCTCGGGGACGCCAGGGGATGTCTACACCTTTTCGGTTGCGTGGGACGACATCAAGGACTTGCCCAGCAGCTCCGAGGTGCCGGTGTTCTACACCGTAGGGCTGGCGGATGGCACCGGTAACATCGAAATGTGCATTCCCACATTGGTCGACGTCACGGCCGCGTTGCCGATCATTCTGGCCGAGCCGCAGTTCCCGGATGCTGTCACGCTGCCCAACGGTGAGCTCATCCTCAACTGCGATTCCTTCGTCGGTCCCGACCAAGCCGTCAACGTCAATGTGCCGGGCAACGCGCCGCTGCTGGCAGGTGGGGAGACACTCACATTCAGTTGGCAACCCTACACCGACAGATTGGGCGCCACGCCGGCGGGAAGCCCCATCGAGCATGACAAAACCATCACCGCCGACGAGGCCGCGAATGGTTTCGCCGAGGTGTTCACCCCGTTCAGTACGCACATCGAGCCAGCGGGCCGTAACGGTTCTGTGAAGTTGACGTACACCTCGGACACTGTTCCGCCAATGGAGGGATCATTACTGATTCGGGTGTCTTCCGTGAACGCGGGAGGCACATGCCCCCCGAACTTCACTCGGTCGGCCAGCCCTGTGTTGGGTGATATCTGAAGTCTTGGACATTGATCGTTCCGACAAGGCCGCATCCATGCGGTCTTGTTTTTTATATAAACGACATATTTATAAGATGAAAGGCAATCAACTTTAGCGGTAGGAAGCTACGCTCAATAAGCAAGGAAGAGTCCTACATAGTTGTGGATTTGAAGAAGGTAGTCTTCGCGCCTCCTCTCCTACGGCGCTTCAGGCAGTTCCGCAGGAATGGCGTTTATTCCATGGAGCTGATCATGAAGCCATCGCGTTTGTTGCTTTCCCGCTATTTCAAACCTTCCACCTTCATCTCGCTTGCGCTGTGCATCAGTGCCGCTGCGAACGGCCGGCCGCTTCTGCCGGACGAATCTGTCACCGTCAACCAGGGCGACACCCCCGAGACCTGGAGCATGGCGGAGGGCGCGACACTGACGGTCAATTCCGGGGCCCAAATTCTTAATGTGGGAGGCAGCGGCGCGAGCACGCTGAATCTCAACGCGGGCAGCTCGGCGCGATCAGTCAATCTGCATACCGGGTCGGTCGCCAACATCGTCGGCTCGACCATCACCTCAACCAGCACCACACCTGCATTCTTTGCGAGCGGCACCTCGGTCACAATGACCGACGCTACACTTCGCAGTAACGGCATTGGCGCCTCGGGTCTGCAGGAAGGGGGTGGCCCCGGCAGCGCGTTCATGATCAATGGCGGGCGAATCACGGGTGGGACAGGTGGCATGTCCTTGTCCGTGAAAAGCACGCTGGACGCGACGGGCACCACGATCGAAGGCACCGGCGCCACCAGTTTTGGCGTTCAGGCACTCAATTCGAACCTGACCCTGCGCAACAGCACGGTGGCCGGCGGGCTCAACGGTATTCTTTACCGGGGGAGCCCCGGCGCCTCGGGCACGATCGATCTGGTGGGCACCCATGTCGAAGGCGGAACCGGTGCCGCCATCCAGATCACCGGTCAGCGCGATGCCGTCACGGCCAATCTCAACCTGCTCAATGGCACGACGCTCACCGGTGGCAACGGCAACGCGCTGGAGGTGACCAACAACGCCACGGCCAACGTGTTGTTGCAAGCCAGCGACGTAGTGGGCAACGTGGCGATCTCCAACGGCAGTACGGCGGACCTGCGCTTCGATCAAGGCCGGCTGACCGGCAATCTCACGGCCGATCAGACCAGCACGAACACGCTGGCCATGGCCAACGGTTCGGCCATTACTGGCGACGTCAGCGGCGTCAACTCGGTCAATCTGGATGCGAGCTCCATTACCGGTAACGTCACCGCAACCTCGACTACCAGCACTCTGGCATTGCGCAATCGTTCGGTACTGAACGGCAATGTCACCGGCATCGATAACGTCAGTCTGGACGCCAGTGCCATGACGGGCGATATCACGTCAGCTACGCCAGCCGGTATCGTGGCGCTGAGCAACGGTTCGGCACTGGAAGGCGTTATCAAGGGCAGTGACACCGTCACCCTCGATGGCAGCTCGATGAAAGGCGCTGTCACCTCGGCCAGTGCTTCGGGTCAGGTGTCACTGGTCAATGGGGCGGTGCTCAACGGCAATGTCAGCAGTAACAACGTCAACCTGAGCGCCAGTGCCCTGACGGGGGATATCACGTCCATCGACGGCAAGGGCATCGTCTCGTTGCAGAACGAGTCGGTGTTTACGGGCAATCTGGTCAATGTCGACCAAGTCACCATCGGCGATCCTTCGGTGTGGAACATGACCGGTTCCAACACCGTCAACTCGCTGGTGATGACCGATGGCGCAGTGAAGTTCGGCGCCGCCAATGAGTTCTATCAACTCAATGTCGGTACGCTGTCCGGCAACGGTACGTTCATCATGGATGCCGACTTCGCCACCAACGAGCACGACACCTTGAACGTGACCGGTTCTGCAACGGGCAACCATACCTTGCAGGTCGCCGGTTCCGGGGTCGATCCGGTGTCGCCGCAGGCCCTCAACCTTGTCCACACGGCGGGCGGCGATGCGACGTTTGCCCTGGCCAACGGCCGTCCGGTGGATGTCGGCACCTACTCCTATGACCTGGCGTCCAGCGCCAACGGCAGCGGGGGATCAGACTGGTTCCTCGACCCCACCACCAAAACCATCAGCCCCGGCACGCGTTCTGTACTGGCGCTGTTCAACACCGCACCTACGGTCTGGTACGGCGAGCTGACGTCCCTGCGCAGTCGCATGGGGGAATTGCGGTTCAATGGTGGCAAGGCGGGTGGCTGGGCACGCACCTATGGCAATAAATACGACGTGAATGAGTCCTCGGGCCTGGGTTATCAACAGACCCAGCAAGGCTTTTCGCTGGGCGCCGATGCACCGCTGCCCATCGGTGACGGTCAGTGGCTGATTGGTGTGCTGGCAGGCCACAGCACCTCGGATCTGGACGTCAGCCGTGGCACGTCTGGCACGGTGAAAAGTTACTACGTGGGGGCGTACACCACCTGGCTGGATCAGGACACCGGCTACTACTTCGACGGGGTACTCAAGCTCAACCGCTTCCGTAACGACGCCAAAGTCAGCATGAGCGATGGCACCCGCGCCAAGGGCGATTACGACAACGTCGGGCTGGGCGGCTCGGTGGAGTTCGGTCGCCACATCAAACTGAACGACGGTTATTTCGTCGAGCCGTACACGCAGTGGTCCACCGTGGTCATTCAGGGCAAGGATTATGGCCTGGACAACGGCATGGAAGCGCAAGGGGATCGCACCCGCTCGCTGTTGGGTAAAGTCGGTGTGACTGCGGGGCGTAACTTCGCGATGGCGGGTGGCAGTGTGGTGCAGCCGTACGTGCGTGTCGCGGGCGTGCATGAGTTCGCGAAGAACAACGAGGTCCAGGTCAACAACAACACCTTCAACAACGACCTCTCGGGTTCCCGTGGCGAATTGGGAGCGGGTGTCGCCGTGGCGTTCAATGACCGTCTGCAAATGCATGCGGATTTCGATTACTCGAACGGCGACAAGATCGAGCAGCCGTTCGGGGCGAATGTCGGGTTGCGGTATAGCTGGTAATGAAAAAAAGCCCACTGCACGCAGTGGGCTATATCCCCTAGATCGCGACGACGTTAGCGTGGTTCCCGGCGCTGCCCAGCCCGATATATACAACATCTCCCCATCCACCCGACGCCAGGTCCTTGCAGCGTTTGGTGTAGAGTCCGGCCCCAGCTGTGGTGGACCAGTACAGCCCACCTCCCATCGGCCATCGCCCCAGATACATCGCGGCGATCTGATTGAGTTCATCGTGGCTGGGGATACGCTTGCCTCGGCTGCCAGCGGCGCTGTTTGCATCTTTCCAGGTAGAGCGTCCCAGTCCGACAACCTCGATTACATTACTCACGTTGACGCCATACGAGCCCGAGCGCCCTTGTGCATCGCGAACGGTGATCGTGGCGTTGCCATTTCCGTTGGAAAAGATCGTCCCGTTTGCATTGACGATAACCACGCTCGGGTTACTTGACGTGTAGGTGTACGGCGGGACACCGCTGCTGGGAACGCGGGCATAGGTCGTCCCGCCAGGCCAACTCACCGGCTCGGTGCCATACCCGGCCAGGCGATAGACCCGCCCGTTCAAGCTCACGATGGAAGGGTCGAGCACAAATGGTGGTATCTGCGAAACTACGGTAAACGTCCGCACATTCGAAGACGCACCGCTGCCATATTGCGCCACCGCCTTGAGACTGTGCGCGCCCAAAGCCAGCCCTGGCACCGCATGACTCCAGTCACCGTTTCCGTTCACTGACACCTTGCCTTTTGAGTCGCCGCCATCGAACACTTCGACCTGCTCATTGGCAGCGGCCTTGCCCGATGCAGTCACGGTGGTATCGGTCGTGGTGTCGCCGACTTCACCCTTGGAGTCACGCACGCTGGTCAGGGTTGGAACGGTGAGTTCTTTGACCGTGAATGTCCAGGCCGAAGACACCGGGTTGTCGGCATAGTAGCCTTTGGCCGTCAGGGATCGTCCTCCGAGGGCAAGACCGCTGGCCTCGCGTGACCAATTGCCATTACTGTCGGTCGAGGCGAGGCCTTTGCTGTCGCCCCCATCGAGCAGTTCGATCTGGTGATTGCTCGAGGCCCGCCCCGAGACGGTCACGCGGTTGGCAAAGGTGGCACCGCCATTGCTCACCGGATTGTTTGCCGGGTCGAGCACCGCAGTGATGACCGGGGTCACAACAGCAACGACAGTGAACGTGCGCTCAGCGGATTCAGCACCATGTGGAGCTCTGGCTCTTATCCGATGCGTTGCCACCGACAACCCGTTGAATATGTACTGCCATTGACCATTGGACTCTGCGTACGTATGGCCTTGCAGGGCACCGCCGTCGAGAATCTCCACTTTGTCGCGGGCGCCGGCCGTTCCCCTCAGCGTCACCTTGGTGTCGACGGTGAATCCCCCCTGAGGGATTTCAACCGTAGTCTTGACGCTGGTGATCCTCGGGGTCACTGCGCGGAAGATGGTGAAGGTGCGTGCACGGGACTCTGCCCCGTCGCCGTACAATGCCCGGGCCTTGACACTGTGCGCGCTGACGGCGAGACCGTTGAGCTGTAGCCCCCAGACCCCGCTGGCATTGGCCGTGGCTTTGCCCAGCGAAGTGCTGCCATCAAGCACATCTACCTGAAGGCTGGCACTGGCGGTGCCAGTCAGGCTCAAATTGGTGTCTACCGTCGAACCGTTGTCAGGGATCTCCGTACCTCTGGAGTCCTTGACGTTGGTGATGTTGGGGGTGACCGATGAGACCACGGTGAAACTCCGCACCGCCGACTCGTCTCCACCACCGTACAAGGCCTTGGCCTTGATGGCGTGTGCTGCGACCGCCAGATTGTCGAGCGTCAGCGTCCACACACCCGAGGCATTAGCGGTTGCGTTGCCCTGCGAGGCGCTGCCATCGAAAATCTGCACGTCGAAACCAGCGCTCGCCTTGCCCGTCAGCACGACGCGGGTGGCAATCGTGAAGCCGCCTGGCGGCACTTCGTCGTTACCCGCCTTGACGCTGGTGATGGTGGGCGCGACGGAGGCGATGACGGTGAAGGTGCGCACGGCGGATTCTTCGCCTTCGCCATATAAGGCTCTGGCCTTGATACGGTGTGTCGTGACGGCGAGCCCGTTGAGCGGCAACTCCCAGATCCCTTTGTCATTCGCAGTGGCCTTGCCTTGGGAAACAGTGCCATCGAATACCTCGATCTGCAGGTGGGCACTGGCGGTGCCAGTGAGCCTGAAGTTGTTGTCAACGGTGGAGGTATTATCAGGGACCTCGACCCCTCTGGAGTCTTTCACGCTGGTGAGCGTCGGGCTGACCGATGAGACCACGGTGAAACTCCGCACCGCCGACTCGTCTCCACCACCGTACAAGGCCTTGGCCTTGATGGCGTGTGCTGCGACCGCCAGATTGTCGAGCGTCAGTGTCCACACACCCGAGGCATTAGCGGCTGCGTTGCCCTGCGAGGCGCTGCCATCGAAAATCTGCACGTCGAAACCAGCGCTCGCCTTGCCCGTCAGCACGACGCGGGTGGCAATCGTGAAGCCGCCTGGCGGCACTTCGTCGTTACCCGCCTTGACGCTGGTGATGGTGGGCGTGACATTGGCGGCTACGACAAGGCGCCAAGGAGTTGATTCGGGCTCGGTGCCATACCGTGCCTTGGCCTTGAAGACGTGAGTGGCCGCCTTCAGGTTTTCGACCCGTAGCGACCAGGCCCCGAGTGCGTCGGTTCTGGCCCGGCCAAGAGGTTCGGTCCCTTCCAGCAAATCGATCTCTTGGTCCGGGCTGGCGTTGCCGGAAATCGTCACCGCGGTGTCGACCGTGCCGCCGCCATTGCTGATTGGGCCACGGGAATCCACTACCTGCTCAATGACAGGTGTGACATTCGCCAGTACTTCGTACGTGCGCGGTTGCGATACAAGGCCACTGCCATCCAGTGCCTTGGCCGTGACTGAGTAGCCTTTGGGGAGCAGCCCGGTCAAGGATGCCGACCAGTTGCCGTCGCCATCCGTGCGAACGGTAACCAGCGCCGTGGTGCCGTCGAGAATCTCAAGTTCGGTGTCGAAGGTGCCGGTGCCGCTGAGATCGAGCGTCGTGTCGAAGGTCGTCCCGTCGTTGGCGACTTCGCCTTTCGAATCCCTGACGCTGACGATGACGGGCGTGACCCAGTCGTGGTGCAGCTTGAACAGGTACTTCATGACGGGCAGGGGGAGGGCGGCGACTTCATCGTTGATGCCGCTGAACGCCACATTGCAGATCACGTTGAGCGCGGTGTCCTGCCCGTATTTTTCCAGCTCGGCGCGCAGCACCGATTGAGAAAGCCCGGCGCCGGCCTGTGCGCTGGTGAGCGCTTCGCCATTAAGCAGTACGATCGAATGCGGCCCTCCGCTGGCGGTTTCTCCTTCGAGCCGCAACCAGGCGCGCTGCCCGGTCGCAATGAACGGCCAGACAGCCACGGTGGTCGTCGCGTTGCCCGCAAAGGTCGCTAGATTGAGGACTTTTGTCTGCGCATTGGCCTGGGTGATGATCGGCGTGGGCAATTCGCTGTCCGGGAGGGTGGAGATGTTCAGCAGCAGGATCTCGGACTGCTTCTCGGTGACGTAGCGTTTGACCTGATACGCCACGCTGACGCGCTGGCCGATGTTCGCGCCGATGACACTGGCGGGCACCGAAAAATCGACTTGGCCGCTCGCACTGCCGGCCGCTTGCTGATCGGGCGGCGAGCCAACGCCCGGCGTGCCGAGCCAGGACAGCGTGATGATGTCCTGCGGGTCCATGCTCGCGTACTGCACGCGCACCGTTGCGCCGGTCTGGGCCTGCATCGGGTTCAACGTGCCGCCAGCCGCTTCCAGCACTTGGGGCGTAGGCAGATCGCCGATCAGCTTGCCGATGGTCAGGTCCAGCACCGCCGAGTATTGGTAGGCGCCGGTGCTGGCCAACTGGAGGCTGTAATAGAGCTTCACGATGTTGTTGATGTTGGGCTCGATCAGCGTCCTCGGAATGTTGAACGTGAACGGCTTGCCGGCAATCGCGCTGGTGATGGGCAGCCAGTCGCTGGCGCTGCCCTCCAGGGATTCCCCCTGCCAGTACCACGTCAGAATATCCCCCGCGACTGTGCCGGTATAAGGCATGCGGTAGGTGGCGTAGTCGGTGATCTTTTCGGGGTCGAGTACACCCTCGGACGCTTCGTCCACCGAGGGCGCAGGCAGTTCAGCGTGACGCGGATGAAGGCCCAGATACAGGTGATCCGACGCGCGCACGTTAAAGGTGTCCGGGTCATCGTTGGAGACCTGATAGCTCAGGTCCAGCGTCCCATTGGCGAGAAGGGCGATGTGCTCTTCGGTCACCGCGATGTAAATCGGTTCGCCGACTTCTCCCGACGAAACGAAATGCTGTGCCTCATAGAGATAGGGCGTGCCGTTTTGCCGTGTGCCCAGCCAGATGACGTCGATGAGGTCACCGCTGGCCATTTTGTCGTAGACGGGTATCTCCACGTGCACGCGTTCAAGCGTCGGGTCGAGGGTGTCGCCGACGGCCTCATAGACCCACGGGGCCGGGAGCGGGATCTTGCCCGTGACCCGCGCGGTGGCCCGTTTGGACGATTGCGGAGGATCGCCGTTGGCTTTGGTCAGCACGTAGGTGGCCATCCCACTGCCGTCCCGAATGGCGCGTATCTCAGCGTTGGGGACCGGGATTTCCACGACGGAGGGGATATTCGTCAGGATCAAGCTATCGCGGTATTCGCGCACGACACCCGCACTGGTCGTGCCTTTCCATGTCAGGGTCACTGTGTCGTTTCGCTCGAACGGCGCGCCGCGCACCTCGATCTGCACCGTGACATCGGCGCTGCCCAATTGCCCGAGGTCGATAATGCCGTTGACCGATTCATTGATGATGGGGGCGGTCAGGCGCTGAGCATCCGCCTCCACATCCACGTACGTACGCAGTGACCACTCTGTTGAAAAGTTCCAGACCTCATCGAACACCTGGTACTGCACGAGCAGGTTGGGCGAGTCGCCACCGGCCAGGATCGCGGCCTGATCCACGGTGATCACGATCGGAGCCGTTCCCGCCGCTTCCGCTTCCGTCACGCGGTGTGTCAGCGTGGCGTCACCCCATTGCAGCTCGATCGTGTCGTGGGCGGCGCGTCCTGGATACGCCGCAATTTCAGCCGGCACCCCGCGGGCCGCCCAACTGGCATCGACGCCGTTGTCGATCACATCTTGTGGCAGGCGCGGGGCGGCGAGTTCCGAGTGCCCGGGAAGGTGCGGATCTTTGTCGACACCCGCCGGTAGGTCGAGTTTGACGCGAAGGCGCAGGGGCACACTGTCTTCCGCCGTCGATGACCCTGCGCGGGTCAGGCGATAGAACACCCTCTCGGCCCAATCCGGCACGATGGGCTCGGAGGGCAGGAAAAAGATCAGACGCTGATCGACATCCGCCGCTTCGACATCTCGGCTGGCGACCCTCTGGTTTTCCCAGTAGATGTCGAGATGATCCCCCTCAGCCATGCGCTGCCAAGGGTCTATCGCCGTCAACAGGCCCAAATCGTTGTCGGTGACCATCGAAAGATTGACGCCCCCGTCGCCGTTTTCGACCGGGGTGACCATTCCGGCGATCAACGGCGGGCGTAAGGCCAGAATCGAATAATCACGGTCGAGTGGCGGAAATGACAACGTGCGCGTATGGCGTTTCATAGTGTGAGTCCTTTCGAGGTTTCTGATCCCTTCGGGCGTGCGCAGACCGTGATGTGCCCGGATGACAGAGGCACGCGGAGGCGTGGGCTCTGTCACTTGAGGACACCTCTGGGTCAGGATGTGTACGTCACCGTCCCTGAAATCGTCACGCTGGTGTCGGTGGTCGTCCCGCCGTCGGGGATGCTCGTTCCCTTGGAGTCCTTGACGTCGGTAATGGCGACCGCCTTGACGGCAATGACTGTGAAGTTGCGCACCGCCGACGCCGGGTTGCTGCCGTACTGCGCCACGGCCTTGATGGCGTGAGCCGCGACACTCAGGCCGGTGATGCTCAAGGTCCAGTTGCCGCTGGCATCGGCTTTGGGTTTGCCTTTGGAGGTGGTGCCGTCGAGTACATCGACGGTCTGGTTGGGCGAGGCCTTGCCAGCTACCGTCACGCTGGTATCGAAGGTGGTGGCGTTGGCGGGGATTTCGACGCCTTTGGAGTCCTTGATGCTGGCGATGGTGGGCGTAACAGCAGCGGCTACCGTGAAGTTGCGCACCGCCGACGCCGGGTTGCTGCCGTACTGCGCCACGGCCTTGATGGCGTGAGCCGCGACACTCAGGCCGGTGATGCTCAAGGTCCAGTTGCCGCTGGCATCGGCTTTGGGTTTGCCTTTGGAGGTGGTGCCGTCGAGTACATCGACGGTCTGGTTGGGCGAGGCCTTGCCAGTTACCGTCACGCTGGTATCGAAGGTGGTGGCGTTGGCGGGGATTTCGACGCCTTTGGAGTCCTTGATGCTGGCGATGGTGGGCGTAACCGCAGCGGCTACCGTGAAGTTGCGCACTGCCGACGCCGGGTTGCTGCCGTACTGCGCCACGGCCTTGATGGCGTGGGCCGCGGCGCTCAAACCCGTGATGGTCAAAGTCCAGTTGCCGCTGGCATCGGCTTTGGGTTTGCCTTTGGAGGTCGTGCCGTCGAGTACATCGACGGTCTGGTTGGGCGAGGCCTTGCCAGTCACCGTCACGCTGGTATCGAAGGTGGTGGCGTTGGCGGGGATTTCGACGCCTTTGGAGTCCTTGATGCTGGCGATGGTCGGGTCCACCGCTTGCACGACGTTGAACGTATATTCTGCGGACTCAGGTTCATCACTGTACATGGCAGTAACCTTAAAAACGTGAGGCCCCACTGCCAGTTTATCGATAGTGGCTGTCCACTCATTTGCATCATTGCCTTTGACGATGTATCTGTGTTGACCGTTATCTCGTAGGTTGCCCTGTCTGCCCGCATTGACTTTTCCCTTCGCGGTGACGGTGCCATCGACCGTATAGCCTCCTTGTGGGAGGTTGCCGTTCGAGTCAGCCAGGCTGTCGATAGTCGGCACGAACCCTCGCGTCAACGTAAAGGTTCGCGCCGCTGATACCTCACCCTCCTGATAGAGCGCTTTGGCCGTGAGGGTATGGAGGGTAAAACTCAACCCTGGCAAATCCTTTTCCCATAGGCCGTCTGCGTCGGCCTTGGCATTGCCCTTGGACGCGCTGCCATCCCTGATTTCGACCTGCTCCCCGGGTGCTGCGGAGCCTTGGAGCGTCACGTTGGTGGCGACCCGCGTAGCTCCTTCGGGGATCTCGTCACCTCCTGTTTCCGACACTTTGGTGATGATTGGCGGAGCAAGGGTCGCCTCGCCCACGTCGAAGCGGTTGATATCCGAATAACTGGTCTTGCGCTCTTCTTCAGATCCGGTTTCTGCGCGCAGCACCTCATAAGAGGCGTCCACCGTACCTTGATCGTTGGGCTTAATCGCGCTGCCAGGGACCGTGAAGCCGATGGGATCTGCCAGGTTGTTGTCGTTCACCGGCATTCCATTGTTAAGGATGCCGCTCGCGCTGCCTTTCCACGTGGTTTTGATCTGATCGCCTTTCGCCTTGCCGGGGTAATTGGGGACAACCATCTTGGTACTGCCCAAGTCAGGGTCCATCACGCCATCGACGACATTCTCCACAGTCGGCGCAGGCAATTCGTTGCGGGGCGCGCCTACGGCCAAGGTCTGGGTGCGATTCGATTCGCGGGTAAGGATCGTGCCGTTCGCTTCTTGTTCGAAGAGGTAATACAGCTGCAGCGTGCCCCCCTCAATGGCCTTGAGGTGCGTTCCCTGCACGACAAAGACCAGCGGCTTTTTGGCGGCGACATCGCCGCCGCTGATGAACCAGGGCTCGATGGCGGGATCGTAGATGCCGGTGTCCGGGCGCGTGCCGAGCCATTTCAGGGTCACCATGTCTCCGGCGACCAGTGTGTTGTCCCATGGCACCTCGACGCGGGTGCTTGGCAAGTCCGGGTCAATAGCTCCTTGGGCCGCATCCTTGGCGATGGGGGCTGGGAGACGGGTGGCCTCACCGACGATGCTGATGAACGCGCCCCGGGATTTTGACTCACCTCCGGCGGCGTGCTTCACAACGTAGGAAAATATCGCCTGGGTCTTTGCCAGTTTGCGCACTTGGGCATTGAGAATGGTCACTTCGTAAATGAATGGCAAGTTGTCCACGATTTTTTCAGGCGCCGTATAGCTCACCTCAGTGCCCTCGGTTGTGGTGCCTCGCATCGTCACCACGATCTTGTCGCCCGGGTTGAAATCCGCGGCAAGGGTCGACAAATGCTTGAGTGTTTCTTTGCCCAATGACTGTGGAGTAGTCGATGCCTGAAATTGTCCCTCCAGCTCCTTGATTTCATCGCTGAGCACGCCGCTTTTGGACATGGCGACGATTTGCGCGGTTGCGGGTTGTGTTCCGAGCGTATCGAGGTCCACCACATTATTGACGGCCTCTTTGATGAAGGGGCTGCTCAGGCGCGAGTTGCCAGCATCGACAACGATCCGGGTTTCAGCCGCCCAGTCTTCAGAGCGATTATCGACAACGTCATACAGCTCATAGGTGACGGCAAGACCATTGAGCCCGGAATCGCCCGCCGCGAGGATGTCCTCTTTGGTAGCGGTGAGCACTACCGGTTGGTCCACTTGGGCTTCAGTGACGGTATGGGTAATGAAACGGCCGCCCCAGGACAGTTTGATCACGTCCAGTTCAGCCATGTTGGGATAAGGGTCAATGGTGATGGGCACACCTTTTTCCGCCGCTTCCGCATCCACGCCGTCACTGATGATGTTTGCGGGCAGGGAGAATGTCAGCTCGGAATGGCCCGGAATGCTGCCGTTCTGATCCTGGCCGCCGGGACGATCGAGTTCGACCAGAATGTTCGTTGGCGCAGACGGATCCGGCGTCTGGCCCAAGCGTGTGACGATGTATTCAAGGGTGTGCTTGAAAGGCGCCTGCGTCAGGTGCCTGGCTTCGACGAACGTGGTGACGCGCTGGCCCACTTCCAAAGCAGTGATCGTCTCGGTCTGTACAGTCTTGCCGTCCAGCCGCACGGCCACACCGTCGCCGGTGTTCATCTGCTGCCAGGCGGGGATGTAGAGCTGCAGCCCATGCTGCGGGAAGTTGTCCAGCGCTGCCCCGTGGTTGATGCCCAATAGCGTTTGCCCAGCATCGGCCGGAGGGCTTGGCAGTGGCCCTACCGCGCCGGGAATCTGCAGTTCGATCAACGCTAACGTATAGGTGCCGTTGGCGTTGATTTTTCCTGGGTCTATTGGCTGTAGGCGAACTTCGATTCCGCGTTTCAATGCGCCTGTTCTGAGAAACGTATGCACGCACAGCTCATCATCCAGCAGCACGCGAATTTCGTGCAGCGTGTGTGCAGATGCATCGCTCCCCAAATCAATTGGAAACCCTCGCTCCAACTCCGCAACCTCGATGGATTTTTGCATGAGGGTGTCTCCATCCAGCGACACGCGCATCTCCACGTTTTTTTTCGCGGTTTTCAGTGCGTTGTGGATCAGAAACAGTTTGGGCGTGGACGGGGTGGAGAAGGGCACGCTGTTCATGCTGATTGACTCCTGTCGATGGATACTCAGAAGTCATTCAGCGCTGGATTGTGATTCTTGCCTACTGTCATAAATGACAGGTTTTGCTACCGCTTGTCGGACTGTATCGCGTTGCGCGAGTACAGCCCGACAGGGGTCATTTCCACTGATGAATTGGCCAGCCCGCTTTTTCTGCTGTTTCTTTGAGCACCGAGTCGGGATTGACCACGTGGGGGAAATCCACCTTCTGCAACAGCGGCAGGTCATTGCGCGAATCGGAGTAGAAACTCGCGCCTTCGAGGTTTTCGCTTTCCTGATCCAGCCATTCCATCAACCGCGTGATTTTGCCTTCGCGGTAGGTCAGCACGCCTCGGGTCTTGCCGCTGTAGACGCCATGGGCGATGTCCAGATCAATGGCCAGCACTTCGTCGACGCCAATGCGTTCGGCGATGGCTTTTACCAGATGCACGCCGGAGGCGGAGATGATCAGGATGCGGTCGCCGTTGGCCCGGTGTTCGGCGATGGTGCGGGTTGCGTCGCTGAAAATGATCGGTTCGATGTAGTCCTCGACCCAAGGGCCGACGAGGAAATCCACCTCTTCAGGCGTGCGCCCGATCATCGGCTCCAGGCTGAAGGCCATGTAGTCCTCCATCGCCAGATCGCCCTTGCTGTAGGCCTCCATCAGTTCATGGTCTTTCTTCATGAACCACTCGGTGTCGACCCAGCCCAGACGCCCCATCTGCTCGCTCCACAAGCTGGCGCAGTCGCCGTGAATCAGGGTTTCGTCCAGATCGAAGATGGCCAAGGCCATGCGCGCTCTCCTTTTTTCAGTGTGGGTTTATCGGGGTTCGGCGCGCAGCTGCAAGTTTCGAGCTACAAGCTGCAAGTAAGAGCAGCGGTGATTCCGCTTTTTCTTGCAGCTTGCAGCTTGCAGCTTGCAGCTCTCAGCTGCTTTACACGGCGCAGAGCGCCGACGCTTCGATGTTCAGGGTGACGCGGCGGCCGTTCGGGTGCAAGTCGTCGGCGGAGCGATTGAGCACGTCGACCACCAGTTCCACCCCGCGCGCTTCGACGCGGTAGCGAATCACGTTCCCCAGCAAACTGTGGCTCCGCACTTCGCCTTCCAGCCCGCCAGTGAGGCTCAGTTGAATGGCCTCCGGACGAATCGCCACGCGGCTGTTGATCGGGCGTTGCATCAGGCGGCTGGCGTCGTCGGCTTCGAGCAGGTTGTAGTTGCCGATGAAGCCTGCGGCGAACGCGTCGACCGGGGCGGTGTACAGGGTTTCGGCGTCGCCGCTTTGCACGATCCGGCCCTGGTTCATCAGGAAGATCCGGTCGGACATGGTCAGTGCTTCTTCCTGATCATGGGTCACGAAAATCGTGGTCAGGCCCAGTTCCTGCTGGATCGCACGAATCTGTTCACGCAGGTGTTTGCGAATCCGCGCATCGAGCGCAGACAGCGGCTCATCGAGCAGCAGCAGGCGAGGGCGGGTCACCAGGGAGCGCGCCAACGCCACACGCTGACATTGCCCGCCCGACATCTGGTGCGGGTAACGCTTGGCCAGTTCGTTCAGCTCGACCAGTTTCAACACTTCAGCCACGCGCTGCCGGGTTTCTTCGGCGCTGACCTTCTGCATGCGCAACCCGAAGGCGACGTTCTGCTCCACGTTCATGTTCGGGAACAGCGCGTAGCTCTGGAACACCATGCCGATGCCGCGCTTCTGCGGCGACACCGGGACGATGTTCTTGCCATCGAGAAAGATCTTCCCGCTGGTAACCGACGTCAGCCCGGCGATGCAGCGCAGGAGCGTGGACTTGCCGCAGCCGGACGGGCCGAGCAGGGTGACGAATTCGCCCTGGTTGATCACGCAGTTGATGTCGCTGAACACAGCGGTGCTGGCGTAGTTCTTTTGCAGGTTTTCGACAGTGACGAGGCTCATGTCAGTCTTTGTCCTTGTTCAGTCGGTTGGCCGCCCAGGTCAGCAGCAGCACGAAGAAGAAATAAGAGATCACCAGCGCGCTGTTGAAGTGGCCGCTGCTGTTGCGCATGTTGTTGAGGTACACCTGCAACGTCTCGTAACGCGTGCCGACGAGCAGGTTGGCGAACACGAACTCGCCGAACAGGAATGAGAACGACAGCAGCAGGGCGATCATCAGGCCCTTGCGCAGGTTTGGCAGCACCACCAGAAACGCCGCCTGAAAGGTGCTGGCGCCAAGCAGCTGCGCGGCGTCCATCAGGTCCACCAGATTGATCGCTTGCAGGTTGTTGGTGATCGCCCGGTACATGAACGGCAGGGCCACGGTGAAGTAGCAACCGATCAGAATCCACGGCGTGCCGACCATCGCCAGCGGCCCCGAGCCGTAGAGCTGCAACAGCCCCACCGACGACACCACCGGTGGCACCGCGAAGGGCAGCAGGATGAGGATGTTCATCAGCGCGTCGAGTTTCGGGAAGTGGTAATGCACCACGAACAACAGCGGCAGAACCAGCACCACCGAAAGGATCAACGCGCCGACGCAGACCAGCAGCGACTGCGCGAAGGCCATCAAAAAGCGCGGGTCGCTCCACAGCGCCACGTACCATTTGTAGGTGAAACCTGCGGGCAGAATGGTCGCCGACCAGCTGGTGGCGATCGAATACACAAACGTGCCGAGCAACGGCGCCAGCAGGATCAGAAACAGAATGTACACCACCACGCGGTGGTAGAGCCCGACCGGGCCGTGTTCAGCGCGAGACATGGTAGCTCCTCTTCAACAGCCACTGATGGACGACGGTCACGAGGGTCATCATGCCCACCAGAATCATCGCCAGCGCACTGGCCATGTTCGGGTCGAGGGTGATGTCACCGGCCACCATCGCAGCGATGCGAATCGGCAGCACGTTGAAGTTGCCGGTGGTCAGCGCGTAGACCGTCGCGTAGGCGCCGAGGGCGTTGGCGAGCAGGATCACGAAGGTGCCGAGCAGGGCGGGGGTCAGCACCGGAATGCCGATGTGCCGCCAGAAATCCCAGCCGCTGGCGCCGAGCAACGACGCCGATTCGCGCCAGTCGTCACGCAGCGCATCAAACGCCGGGTACAGCAGCAACACGCCGAGGGGAATCTGGAAGTAGGTGTAGAGGATGATCAGGCCGGTCTTCGAATACAGGTTGAAGTCATCGATGATCCCGGCCTGCTTCAGGATCAGCGTCAGTGCGCCGTTGAAGCCCAGCAGAATGATGAAGGCGAAGGCCAGTGGTACGCCGGAAAAGTTGCTGGTCATGTTGGCGAAGGCACTGACGAAATCCCGCAACCGCGAGGGGACTTTGCGCAGCGAATAACTGCCGAGAATCGCGATGACGATGCCGATCAGGCTCGACCAGAAACTGATCTCCAGGCTGTATTGCATGGCCTGTCGGTAGAAGCGCGAGTTGAAGGCTTTGACGAAGTTGTCGACGCCCCAGCCGACGTCCGAATGCAGGCTGTTGATCGCGACCCACGCCAGCGGCGCGATCTGGAACGCGATGAAGAAAATCGCAAACGGCACCAGGCACAAAAGCCCCAGCCATTTGCCGCGACTCTGTGAATTCACTTGAGCACCTCTCTGCAGACGGGTTTGTCGTGGGGCACGCCGAGCAGCTCGCAGACGGTGCCGCAGATCTCGGTCTGTTTCGGTTGCGCGCCGGGGTCGAGGCTGAACGCGTCGCCGATGACGAACAGCGGCACCTCGCGTTCTTCCGGCAGGATGCCGTTGTGGGAGCGGTCGTTGTTCATGCCGTGGTCGGCGGTCACCAGCACCTGGTAACCCGCGTCGAGCCAGCGTTGCAGGTACTCGGCGAGGATGATGTCGGCCGAGCGCGCGCTGTTGCGGTATTGCGGGGTGTCGAGGCCGTGCTTGTGCCCGGCGTCGTCGATGTTCATCGGGTGAATGAACAGGAAATTCGGCTGATGCGCGGTTCGCAGATGCTCGGCATCGTCGAACAGGTGGGAGTCGGGGTAGTGATCGACGTAATAGAAATGACCGTGCTGGATCGGCAGGTCGACGTCGTCGGTGTGGCGATCACGAGAGGCAATGAAAGGGCTGCGGTTGTACAGCTCACTGACCCAGTGATAGGCCGCTGCGGCGGTGTTCAACCCGGCGGCTGCGGCGTAGTGAAAGACGCTGCGCTGGTTGGACAGGCGGGAAACGTGGTTGTGCACGATGCCGCTGTCGATAGGCGCGACGCCGGTCAGGATGCATTCGTAAAGGGGGCGGGACAGGGCAGGCAGCTCGCATTCCAGCTTATAGAGCGCGGCGCGACCTGCATTCCGGTACGCCAACAGATGCCCCATCGCATGCTGCGCCACGCTGTAACTTAGGCCGTCCAGCAGGATGAGGATGACGTTGTGTTTCATGCGCGCTCCGGGAGGGGGGGCTGGGGTTCTGTATTTCTACAGCAGACCTGACACCGATTTTCTGTAGGAGTGAGCTTGCTCGCGATCTCGGTGGGTCAGGCTCTGTTGAGGTCTCTGGACGAACCTCATCGCGAGCAAGCTCACTCCTACAGGGGACGTGTGGCGTTACACATGGCACTTCATCCCTGAAGCGCCACTGGGGGCTTACTGCAGCTCTACGATGACCTGCTCGTTCCACTGCTGCGGCAAGGCTTTCGAGGTTTTTTCCCACGCGTCTGCGTTTTTGATCGGCTGCGGATTGGCCTTGACGTATTGCTCGGACGGGATCAGGTTTTTCGCGATTTCTTCCGGCAGTTTCAGGCCGGTCTCAGCGCGAATCGGACGGGCGTTGCCCTTCGCGAGGTTGATCTGGCCTTCGTCACTGAAAATGTATTCGCGGGTCAGCTTGGCCGCGTTCGGGTGCTTGGCGTATTTGTTGATGATGGTGGTATAGCCGGATTTGACCGAACCATCGGACGGGATCAGCACCACGTAGTCATCCGGATTGGCCATCTTGGCCTTGTAGCTCAGACCGTTGAAGTCCCACACCACGCCCACTTCCACTTCGCCTTTTTCCATGGTCTGGATGGTCGGGTTGTTGATGCCCAGGCGTTTCTGTTTCGCCAGTTCGGTGAACAGTTGCAGGCCCGGGGCGATGTTGGTCTCGTCGCCTTTCATCGCGATGGCGGCGGCCAGTACGCCGTTGGCGGCTTGAGCGGCGGTGCTGACGTCACCGATGGTGACTTTGTATTTGCCGGTTTTCAGGTCAGCCCAGGACTTCGGCACGTCGGAGCCGTGCAGCAGCTTCTTGTTGACGATAAAGGCGATGGTGCCGGTGTAGGCCAGTGCCCAGTGACCGTCCTTGTCTTTCGCCCAATCCGGGATTTGACTCCAGGTGGTCGGTTTGTACGGTTGGGTCACACCCTTTGTGACAGCGATAGGGCCGAACGCGGCACCCACGTCACCGATGTCGGCACTGGCGTTGTCTTTCTCCGCATCGAACTTGGCGACTTCCTGCGCCGAGCTCATGTCGGTGTCCATGTGCACCAGGCCGTACTTGGCGGTCAGGTCAGTCCAGGTGCCTTTCCAGTTCGCCCAGTCATCGGGCATCCCCACACTGTTGATCGCGCCTTCGGTCTTGGCCGCAGCTTCCAGCATTTTAAGGTCGGTGTCCGCGGCCATGGCCGATGTGCTCAGCGCAATGGCCGAACCCAGGAGTGATGCCAGCAAAAGGTGTTTCATTCGAAGCTCCTTTGGTCACTTCTCGACCTCGATTGGGAAAGGGTCGGGGAAGCGGTGGTTGCGGGTGGGTGTCTCTAATGGTTTGGTCTAGGTCAGCAATACCTGAGCCAAGTTAGGCGAGCCTCATGACACTTTCGTGTCTGGACCGTCTTTTGCTTGAATGACGCCAGGCAGGGGGTACGGCTGTGGAATAAGCGTAGACCATGGCCAAGTGGCTGATCTGAAAAGGTTAATGTCTTTTAAATGCCTGATTTTTCAAGCGGATCGCGCTGGAATGTCACGGAACAGTCATCTAGGCTGCCTAGGCTCTGGGTGATTGAAGCGGGCTCTTGAGCGGTACGCTTTGCCCCCGATTAGCGCTGGTCTAGTCCAGATAGGTAACGCAATGCGCCAAGATGTGCCCCGTGCGGTGACGACCATCTGCAATGCCCTGCAAGAGCAGATCGAACACGGTCTGTTGCCGCCTGGCAGCAAGTTGCCCGCCGAACGCAAACTCAGCGAAGTCTTCGACACCACGCGCATTACCTTGCGCGAGGCGCTGGTGCAGCTGGAAGCTCAAGGGCTGATTTACCGTGAAGAGCGCCGAGGCTGGTTCATCTCGCCCCCGCGTCTCGCGTACGACTTGATGCGCCGCAGCCACTTCCACGCGATGGTCGAAGCGCAGGGCAGGGTGCCGGCGACCCAAGTGATTTCTGCCCGATTGCAGCCTGCGTCCGCAGCGATTTGCGGGTTGCTGCAACTGCCAGCCTTGTCGAGTGTGATCCAGATCTGCCGCGCCCGACGCATCGATGAGCGCTTGGTGCTGTACGTCGAGCACTGCCTCAATCCCGAGTATTTTCCGCAAATTCTGGACTTCGACCTGAACCAGTCCCTGACCGAACTCTACGCCCGCCATTACGACATTCGTTACGGCCAGGTGCGATTCGAGATGGTGCCGACGGCGTTACCTGTTGAGGCCGCGGCGGCGCTGAAGGTGTCAATCGGCAGCCCGGGGTTGCGCATTGCCAGGGTCAACCATGACCAGCGCGGACGGCTGATCGATTGCGACCTGGAGTATTGGCGACACGATGCGATTCATGTGAGCGCGGTGGTGGGGGAGCGCTGAACGCGTGGGGTCTGGCAGGTGTACGCAGAGCCCCTGTGGGAGCGAATTCATTCGCGATTCGCCCGTGCAGGCCACACATCTCTATCGCCTGACACATTTTTCGCGAATGAATTCGCTCCCACAGAGGGACCCATGCAGGCCCGACGGGATCGTCCAGTGACCTACAAATCAATCACAAGATCCGACGTCGGCTTGCTGCAACACAACAGCCGCAATCCCTTGTCGATTTCCCGTTGGCGAATCCCGCCGTTGTGATTCATCTCCACCGTCCCTTGCAGCAACGAAGTTTTGCAGGTGCCGCACACACCCTGGCTGCACGACGACGGCACGATGGCCCCGGCCTTTTTCGCTGCTGACAACACGGTCTGCGTCGCGGGCATGCTGAAGGTCTTGCCGGAGCGGGACAGGGTGACGGTGAACAGCTTCTCGCCCTGCTCGACACTTGGGGCGGCCTCGATCAACGGCTCTTCCACCAGCGCCGCAATGTCGAAGCTCTCTTCGTGGTAATGGGCGAAATCGTAACCGCCGTTTTTCAGCAGCGCCTTCACCGCGTCCATGTAGCCCTTCGGCCCGCAGGTGAACACCTCGCGTTCCTTGAAATCCGGCACAGCCTCACTCAGCTGTTCCAGACTCAAGCGACCGACCGAACCCTTCCAGTCCACGTCGGCCCCCAAGCCCTCGCACACATTCAGCACCCGCAGTCCGGGCATCAACGCCTGCATGCGGGTCAGTTCGTCGTGAAAGACGATATCGACGGGCGTCCGCGCGCTGTGCACGAACACGACATCCAGCTGCGCCGACAGGTCGAAACCGGCGCGGGTCATGGACATCAACGGCGTCACGCCCGACCCCGCCGACAGGTACAGCAACTTGGCGGCGGGATGACCGACTGGAGTAAAACTGCCTGCTGGCCCTGAAGCCCCCAGCGTATCGCCTGCTCGCAGGTTGTCGTGCAGCCAGTTCGACACCACCCCGTTTGGCACACGCTTGACCGTGATCGAGAACGAGAAAGGCCGCGTGGGCGATGACGACAGCGTGTAGCAACGGGCGATGGTCTGCCCGGCGATGACCGGCGAAATCGTGATGAATTGGCCCGGCTCGAAACTCAGCGCGTTGAAGTCCGGGCAGCGAAAGCTAAAAGTCTTCACGTCATGGGTTTCGTCGCGCACGTCGCAGCACAGCAGGTTTTTCTGCTCGCCGCTGTTCCATTGCGCGCCGTACGCCCCCCAGGTGTCTGCGTCGGTGAAGCGTTGCTGCGAAGACGCGTTACCGAAGTTGGTAGGCAATGTCTCGAATCGGGTCATGATCATTCCTCACACACCGTGGGCCGCAAGCCGCGCGGCGTACCAGCGCGAAAACTGATCGACGTAGGATTCGGTGAACGCCGAAAACGGGCCGGGCGAATACGCAGGGTCTTGCGTGCCGCTGTGGGTGATCGCCACCAGATCGGCGTCTTGCAGGTTGGTGGCGTTCCACACCTCCACCAGCCTGTCGACGTTGTAATCAACGCCCTCCACGGCGTCGGCGTTCACCAGCCATTTGGTGCGCACCAGGGTTTTGCCCGGTTCCAGTGGAATGATGTAGGCAATCACTGCGTGATCGCTCATGACGTGAGTCCAGGAGTTGTGGGTCCACAGGTGCACATCGCCCAGGTCGCGGCGAGTCAGGTCGCCAAACAGCTTGGTGCAGGCGACGCGGGTGTCGAGGGTTTGCGATTCGCCATTGCCAGCGATCACCAAACGCTGCGTACGAAATTGCGTCACGGCGTCCGCGTCCAGATGCTCGACGGCGTCGCAGACGAAGCCTTCGTCCTCCCAGCTTTTCTTCGCGGCGGCGTTGCGCTGTTCGTATTCGTCCAGGGCTTTAAGGGATTCTTCGCTCAAGCCATCTGCGCAAAAACCGAAGTCTTCCGGCAGGAATGAAGCGGTGAGTTCCGGGTGAGTGCCCGCGCAGTGATAACACTCGCGGTTATTCTCGATCACCAGTTTCCAATTGCCGTTCTCGACGATTTCCGATTCATGGGCAATTTTGGTGTGGGTCATGTTGTACGGCGCGAACCGCGGGCTCATGGTCTGTTCAAGGTGCGCGATATCTTCCGGCGGTTGTTCGCCGAGACACACGAATATATGTGCGCCGACCACTTTGGTATGAACGGGAATCAAACTTCTGCAGTTGGCGTTGAAGTCTTTGCCCATGTGCGCGGCATGTTTGAGGCTGCCGTCCAGGTCGTACGTCCATTGATGATAAGGGCAGACCAACATCCCCACCGTGGACTTGCCCGCCGGTTTCAACCGTGCCCCGCGATGGCGGCAGACGTTGCGAAACGCCTGAATCTGCTCGTCGTCATCGCGTACCAGCAGGATCGAGGATTTGCCAATGTCGATGGTCGAAACATCGCCCGGCTCGGGAATATCCGCCGTCACACCGACCAATATCCAGTGCTGGTTAAAGAAGATATGGACATCGTTCTCAAAGATGTCTTCACGACCGAATAACGCGCCGTTCATGCCATGACCGGGCGTTCGCGTGGCAACTAACTGGCGATGTGATTCGACGGCGGCAATGCTCATGACTGCACCTCAGAGGCTGGATCTTATAAGGGGATGTGTTCGATGAGCCCAGTATCGAGAGGGCAGAAAAAAGCGTCAACGCGCTATATTTTCAGGTTCGCATAGCTGGAAGTTATGGGAGGTCAATCGGAAAGTCGGACGCCAATCTTTGTCTGATGCATCGCCTTCGCGGCCGTCGCACAGCTCCGGCTGCTCCCACAGGAATTGGGTCAAGCCCAAGACCTCTGCCACACGCAAAACCTGTAGGAGCCGGCTTGCTGGCGAACCCGGCAGGCGGGCTGACACAGGCGTATGAGACAGTTCGCTATCGCGGGCAAGCGCGCTCCTACAGGGCAAGGTGTCAGGCGTCTCCGCGCAACCACTCCACCAATCCCTGCACCAACGGCGTGGCTTTGCGTCCGTTGGGCACCACCACGTAATAGGCATCCTTGGGCCTGACCACGTAGGACGTCAGTCGCACCAAATCCCCTCGGGCCAGCAACGGTTCCAGCAGCCGGTTCCAGCCCAGCGCCACGCCATGCCCTTGCAATGCAGCCTGGATGGTGTCGGTGTAGGAACTGCAACGCAGGGCGTATTTGAGGCGGGGACGCTCATCGCCCAAGGCTTTGAACCAGCCGTTCCAGGTCATCCAGCCTTCCAGCGTGGCGTCGGAGTCGATCAGCTCCACGTGCATGAAGTCTTCCGCCGAAACTGGCGCGGTGTGGGTCGCGAGCCACCCCGGCGAACACACTGGGAACACCTCTTCGTCGAGCAGAAAAATCGACGTGCCGTCGTCCCATTTGCCGTCGCCGTAACGCACGGCCAGGTCAATGTCATCGCTGCGCAAATCCGGGGTGAGCATGTGGGTGACCAACCGCAAATGCAGGTTCGGTTGCTCCCGTCGCAAGGTGCCCAGGCGCGGCAGAATCCGCAGCTGGGAAAATGCCGAAGTGCTGGCGAGGACGATTTCCTGCTCGCTGATGCCTTCGTGAATCTTGTCGAACACCCCCGCGACCCGTTGCAAAGATTCGGACGTCACCGAAAACAGCGTGTAGCCCTCGCTGGTCAGCTTGATCGCCCGGTGCAAGCGATGGAACAGGCGCGTGCCGAGGGTTTCTTCGAGAAAGCGAATCTGCTTGCTGACCGCCGCTTGCGTCACCCCCAATTCCTGCGCGGCGAGGGTGAAGCTGCTGAGCCGGGCGACAGCCTCGAACACCAGCAGCGCCGTCATTGAAGGAATCAGGCGTCGGTAGCCTTTGACCTTCTTCGAGGGCTCTTCTTTTAGCGGCGCTGCTGGAGGGGGAGAGTCGGACTGCATAAGCGCGCCAGATGCGGGGTGATTGACACAGCGTCATTCGAATGTACACGGATGTACATCAAAGAAGCGGGGGCGTACAGTTCATTCACTCACAATCGAACAAAGGCGACATCAGATGTCGGTAACAGGCAAGGAACGAGGCAAATCCCAGGACTCCGGCTGGCGCGGTTCGCCGGAAGGATGGCTGGAAGCTGCCTACGACGCCTTGAAGGAGTCCGGTGTGGACGCTGTGCGCGTCATGCCGCTGGCCAAGCGCCTGAACCTCTCCCGCACCAGCTTTTATTGGTTCTTTCAGGACCGCGAACAATTGCTGGCCGCCTTGCTGGCCCGCTGGAAGGACAACAACACCGGCGGCATGGTCAAGCAGTCCGAAGGGTATGCCGAAAACATCACCGAAGCGATCCTCAACGTTTTTGAATGCTGGCTGAACCCCGAGCTGTTCGATTCCCAATTCGAATTCGCGGTGCGCAGTTGGGCCTTGCAGTCCGAGGAAGTGGCCTCGGAAATCGCCGCTGCGGACGACTCACGTATCAACGCACTGGCGGCCATGTTCCGCCGCTTCGGCTACGACCCCGACGCCGCTGACACACGAGCGCGAACGATTTATCTGACGCAGATCGGCTACATCTCGATGAAGACCAGCGAAGACATCACCGAGCGTTTCCGACGCATCCCGCATTACGTGGCGATCTTTACCGGCAAGGCCCCGAAACGACGGGAGCTGGACCGTTTCTATGGCGCCTTCGGTTACGCCGAAAAAGAACCGGGGGAATTCGTACCCCTCGCCGAGACCTTCGAAGAGACCGCCCATGGCAACTGAACGCATCGGCATCATCGGCGGCACGGGCTGGTTGGGTGGAGGATTGGCGCAGGCCTTGCTCGACACGGGGTTCATCCCGGCAGATCAATTGATCGTCTCAAACCGCTCGGGTAATCACCCGCTGGCGAACACCGGCGCGCGGGTGCTGGCCGATAATCAGGCGTTGGTGGAGGCCAGCGATGTGGTGATCCTGTCCGTGCGCCCCGAGCAATTCAAGGCACTGAACATTCAGGCAGCTGGCAAGCGGGTGATTTCGCTGATGGCGGGTGTCACGTCTCAGGCGATCAGTGCCGCGACCGGGGCCTCCGTCATTGTTCGTGCGATGCCCAATGCGGCGATTGAAATCCGCCAGTCGTTCACGCCTTGGCATTGCGCGCAAACGTTGGGCTCGGTTGAGGTGGCGTTCATTCAGGGGCTGTTGGAGTGCGTGGGCACAGCCAGTCGGGTGCCGACGGAAGACGGCATCGATTATTTGAGTGCGCTGTCGGGCACCGGGCCGGCGTTTCCTGCGCTGTTGATGACGGCGTTGACGCGGCAAGCGGTGATCGCAGGCATTCCTGAAGACGTCGCACGACAGGCGGCGAAAGGAGTGGTGGTGTCGGCGAGTCAATTGCTGGCCAATCACGATCCGCAAGGGATGATTGATGCGTTGGTGGCGTACAAAGGCGTGACGGCCGCGGGGTTGCAGAGCTTGATCGAGGCAGGGTTTGAAGAGCAGATAGGCCGCGCAGTGCAGGCGGGGGCTGATATCGCACGGAAAGGCATGTAATGCGCGGTGTTCACATCGCTGGATGGCCCTGTTTATCTGAATGAAACACGCCCCCCTGCGGGAGCGAATTCATTCGCGAAGAATCGATCAGGCGCCAGAAATGTCTCGACTGTACGATCGCATCGCGAATGAATTCGCTCCTACAGAAGACCGCATTTTTTCCCGTCGCAACGTGGTGGCCGCTGCGACGGTTATCGCTTACAAATCCTTCACCAACCGCAACGCATCATAAATCGCCGCATGGGTGTTGCGCGCCGCCACCGCATCGCCAATCCGGAACAGCTGGAAACGCCCTTCAGGGTTGGTCACCAGGTTCTGTGCCTTGCCCGCGATCAAATCGTGCTGTTCCACCGCGCCCTGGTTGCTCGACAGCGGACGCAGTTCGAAATACAGCTCGTCCATCGGCAAGGTGCCGTGGTTGATCACCACTTGATCGACGATGCGCTCTTTGTTGACCTTCCCGTAGTCGCTGCCGAAGATCGCGGCGAGTTTGCCGTCGCGACGTTGCACGGCTTCCACGCGATAAGTCACGGTGAACACCACGTCCAGGTCCTGCAGGCTGCGCATGTAGGGCACCAGGTTCATGGCCATGACTTCCGGGGAGAACGAGCGGTCCGGCGTCACGACTTCCAGACGCGCACCGCTCTGGGCGATCACTTCGGCAGCCTGCAATGCGGCATGGTCGCCCGCGTCGTCGAAAATCAGCACGTTCTTGCCCGGCTTTGCGTCACCGGAAATGATGTCCCAGGCCGAGACCACCAGTTCGTTGCCCTCTTTCAACACCTCGGTGTCAGGCAGGCCGCCGGTGGCGACGATCACCACGTCCGGCTCCAGGTCCAGCACCGTTTGCCCTTCGGCCCAGGTATTGAACTGGAATTTCACCCCCAGCCGCTCGCACTGGGCCATGCGCCAGTCGATGATGCTGATCATCTCGCGACGACGTTCGCTGAGTGAGGTCAGGCGAATCTGCCCGCCCGGTTGATCCGCCGCTTCCAGCACCGTCACGTCATGCCCGCGTTCGCCCGCGACCCGCGCTGCTTCCAGCCCGCCGGGGCCTGCGCCGATGACCACGACCTTGCGTTTGACCGCTGCCTTGGGAACCTCGTGGGGCATGGTGGTTTCGCGACCGGTGGCCGCGTTGTGAATGCAGTACGCCGCGCCGCCCTGGTAGATGCGGTCCAGGCAGTAGTTGGCGCCGACGCAGGGGCGAATCTCTTCTTCGCGCTTCTCGATGATCTTGCGCACGATGTGCGGGTCCGTCATGTGCGCGCGGGTCATGCCCACCATGTCGATCTTGCCCGAGGCGATGGCGTGGCGGGCGGTGGCGACGTCGGGAATCTTCGCGGCGTGAAAGGTCGGGAAGCCCGTGGCCGCACGAATCTCGCCCGCGAAATCCAGGTGCGGAGAGTTGCGCATGCCTTGAATCGGGATCACGTCGGTCAGCCCGGCGTCGGTGTCGATGTGGCCTTTGACCACGTTGAGGAAGTCCACCAGGCCGCTGTCTTTCAAGCGTTTCGAAATCTCGATGCCGTCGGCTGCGCCAAACCCGCCTGGCAAATCTTCGTCACCGGTGTAACGCACGCCGAGCAGGAAGTCTTCGCCGCATTGCTTGCGAATGCCACGCAGGATGTCGAAGGTGAAACGCAGGCGGTTATCCAACGAACCGCCGTAGTCGCCGTCCAGGTCGTTGGTCAGTGGCGACCAGAACTGGTCCATCAAGTGGCCGTACGCCTGAAGCTCAAGGCCGTCCATGCCGGCCGCTTTCATGCGTTCGGCGGCGTCGACGTAATCCTTGATGATCCGCTGAATGTCCCAGTCTTCCAGTTTCTTGGGGAAGGAGCGGTGGGAGGCTTCGCGGCGATGGGACGGCGACACCACTGGCAGCCAGTCGGCCTTGTCCCAACGGGTACGCCGCCCGAGGTGGGTCAGCTGGATCATGACCGCCGCGCCGTGTTCATGGCATTCGTCAGTCAGGTCTTTGAGCCAGCCCACCACCTCGTCCTTGTACGCCAGCACGTTGTTGAACACCGGCGGGCTGTCGCGGGACACCGCCGCCGACCCTGCGGTCATGGTCAGCGCCACACCAGCCTTGGCCCGCTCCACGTGGTAAGCGCGATACAGGTCCTTGGGCATGCCATCCACCGGATACGCCGGTTCGTGGGAGGTGGTGATGATGCGGTTGCGCAGGGTGAGGTTCTTGATTTTATAGGGCTGCAGCAGAGGATCGCTGGACATGGTGGTGCGCTCCTGGAAGGGAACATCAGGCTAGGTTTGACGCGAAAGTATGTGAAATGTACACAGGTGTCAATCGACGCAGACGCTGGTGTACATTTCGCTTGCTACCCCACGCAATGTGTGGATAAGATCGGCGCAACAGCTGGCCGAAGACTGGCGCGATTCACTCATTTCACTGCCACACCCAGTAACACCCATACACAACAGGGGAGATGCACGATGGTTGCTTATTCGCCGTATAAGAAAAAAAGTATTGGTTGGTTAGCAGGGGTCGCCTTGACGACTGTGAGTCTGTTCAGCCACGCCGCCGATCAGCCGCCGGTGCGCATCGGCTGGGTCAACTGGTCGGACACCGAGATCACCGTCAAGCTGGCCACGCTGGTGCTGGAAGACCAGCTCAAGCAGCCGGTGAAACTGGTCATGGCCGACATCGGCATCCAGTTTCAGGCCATGGCCAATGGCAACATCGACATGATTCCGATGGTCTGGCTGCCGGGCACCCACAAGGCTTTCTACGACAAGTACAAGGACAAGATCGAAGACCTGGGCGTGCTGTATGAAGGTCGGATCGGCATGGCGGTGCCGGACATCGTTCCGGCCAGCGAAGTCTCCAGCCTGGCAGACCTGAACAAGCCGGGGATCAGTGAGAAATTCGACGGCAAGATTCTGACCTCCGAAGTGGGCAACGGTCAGTACAAGCTCACCGAGAAGGTGCTCAACGACAAGAAAATCGTTGGCTACAAGATGGTCGCCTCTTCGGAAAGCGGCATGCTGAGCGAGCTGGACCGCAATCTGAAACGCGGCAAGTGGTCACTGGTCAACGCCTGGAGCCCGCACTGGATGTTCTCCAAATACCCGCTGCGTTATCTGGATGACCCTGAACACCTGTTTGGCGGCGCCGAGCAGATCCACGCCTTTGCCCGCAAGGGATTCAGCGATCAATACCCGAAAGTGGCGCAGTTCTTCGCCCATTATTCGATCCCCAAGGACGACCTGCAAAAGATGATGCTGGAAGCGCGCTCCAGCTCGGCCGAGAAGGTCACCGCCGATTACTACGCCGCCAACAAACAGCGCTTTGCGGCGATGTTCAAGGACAACACCACGGCAGCGGTTACGCCTTGATCTGAAGCTCAACAATAAACACGAAACCCCTGCAGCAGTCCGACTCGTCGGCGGCAGCGACCACACGGATGGCGCTGGCGAGCCGGACTGCTACAGGGGTTTCGTGTTTTTTATGCGGGGTTAACCCGCCGTTTCATCCTTCTTCCCGCGAACCCCGCTCACGCTCCCACCGCTGGTATTCACCTGCACATTCAGGCGCGGTGTCGCGAGGTCCATGCCAGCTTCATCGAGGTAGCGTTTCAGCGACAGGTTGAACGCCCGGGACACTTCCCATTGCTTGATCGGTGCGGTCTTGAAGCGCGCGCGGAGGATGGCGTTGCCGGACTCGAAACTCTCCACCCCCTGAATCTCCAGTGGCGACCAGATGTTGCGGCGTTGCAGCGGGTCGGTGCGCATTTTCTGGCCCACGTCGCGAATCATCTTCAGCGCATCGTCGATGTTCATGTTCGACGGAATCGCGATGCGGAAGATCGCGTAGCCGAATTCCCGCGAGTAGTTCTGGATGCTCTTGATCTCGCTGAACGGGATCGTGTGAACGATGCCGTCGATGTCACGCAGGCGCACGGTGCGAATGGTCAGCCCTTCGACGGTGCCCAAATGCCCGCCGACGTCCACGTAATCGTCGATGGCGAGGGAGTCCTCGATGATGATGAACAGGCCGGTGATCAAGTCCGCCACCAGCGACTGTGCGCCGAAACCGATGGCCAGACCGATCACACCGGCACCGGCCAGCAGCGGCGTGACGTTCATCCCCATGTTCGCCAGCGCGACGATCACCGCGATGATGAAAATGGTCACGAACAGCACGTTGCGGATCAGCGGCATCATCGTCTGCGCACGGGCGTTGGCCAGGCCTTTGCGCGAGCGGGTGAGGGCGTGATGAATCGCGGTGTCGGCGAGAATCCAGATCAGCCAGGCGAAGATCAGCGTGGTCGCCAGGCCGATGATGCGCACGCTGATGTCGTGGCCGTCGCCTTCGGAAAAACGGATCAGCGACAGGCCCCAGACCCGCAGCCCCAACTCGATGAACACCAGCCAGACCACCAGATGCGCCACGGTATAACCTAAGCTTTTCAGGCGGTCCGAATACAGCGCATGGCGTCGATGACCGTGGGCCGGTTTTTGCGAATGGCGACGCACCAGGCCGTTGATAACCATGCACAAGACCAGCAACACCGTGCAAATCAGCGACTGGCGCAGCGCGGTGCTGGTGTCGCCCGCCGAGAAGAACGTGGCGAACAGCGACACGCCCACCAGCACCAGCGCAGGCAAGTACCAAAAGCTGCCAAGGATTTCGATGGTGTCGCTCAGGGCGCGGCGTTTCAGGCGGCGGGACAGCGGCTGATTGCGGATCAAATGCGCGATGGGCCGACGGAAGCGGACGATGAACAGCCCCGTGGAAATCGCCGCCATGACGTTGGCCAGGGTCGCGGTGGTGTGCGCCAGATGGGCACCGAGACTGGCCACCAGACGAGGATCGCTCAGCGCTTCACCGAAGGCGGCAAAACTGCCGATCCACCACAGCGGCCGAAACGCCTGATGCCGAAGGATGTACAGCGCCTGATGCCGGTGAGGGCCGTCGAGCAGCGAGAAGGCAATCACGCAGATCGCCGAAAACAGCGTGCCGACAACAAGCGCATACGCCAGCACCATCGCCAGATCCCGGCCCAGCGACGGCGGCAGGGAATAGCTCAAGTAAACCGTGATGACCAACGCAATCAGCCACGGCCCCAGTTTACGTAGGGCGAAGCGCAGCATATCGGTCGGACGCGGGTGTTGCGGCAGTTCTTCCGACAGCCCGAAGCGCACCCTCACCCGATGGCTGAGCCAGATCAGCGCGCCGGCCAGCAAGCTCCACAGCGCAATCACCACCGCAAAGCTGAACATGATCGGCCACCACTGATTGGCCGGCAGCAGCAGGTCCATCAACTCTTGCTCGGCCAGCGACACCTCGTCGCCCCAGCGACTGAGCGGGCTGTCATCGCCGGTGAACTGCTTCTCGAAATCGTGAAGCGTGCTCCCGATCAGCCCCAGCACGCCTTGCTCGGCAGTGGGTTGGGCTTTCTTGGTGGCGTCGCGAAGCTTCTTCAGATCGTCCAGCAATTTGCTGCGTTGCTGATCGTTTTCCAGCGAGGTGATGACCTCGTCGAGGGACTGGCCCAAGGGTTCCTGGGCTTGAGGTTGGGCCTTCTGGCCACCGAGCAGGCTGGGCAATCCGGCCGCCTGGGTCAGCGCGACGGGAAACAGGGCCAGCAAGACAATCAGCAACAGGTGCGACAGGGTAAAACGGGAAGGGGCAGTCACCGGGTCATCAACCTCGATTAGGGACGGGTCGTTGATCCCATTGTAGGAGCCGGCTTGCTGGCGAAGGCCCTGGATCAGTCACAGATGAACTGACTGATACTCCGCCTTCGCCAGCAAGCCGGCTCCCACAAGAGGCATTCACCATCAGGTCGGGCAGCGCCCGCCTAGTAGCGTTACGGCAACTCGGCACTCGCATAAAACGCGGTCAGCACTTTGACCAGGTGCGCCAGGTCCTGACTGCCTGCCAGCTCACGAATCGAGTGCATGGCGAACGTCGGCAGGCCGATGTCGACGGTGCGCACGCCCAGATGCCCGGCGGTGATCGGGCCGATGGTCGAGCCACAGGCCATGTCGCTGCGCACCACGAAGCTTTGCACCGGAACTTCCTCGGCCATGCACAGATGGCGGAAGAAACCGGCGGTTTCGCTGTTGGTCGCGTAGCGCTGGTTGCTGTTGACCTTGATCACAGGGCCAGCGTTGAGTTTTGGGCCGTGGTTGCCGTCGTGCTTGTCAGCGTAGTTCGGGTGCACGCCGTGGGCGTTGTCGGCGGAAATCAGCAGCGACTTCTGCACCGTGCGCACGTAGTCGTCGCCTTCTGGCAGCAGACGTTGCAGCACTTGCTCCAGCATCGGGCCGTCGGCGCCACACGCGGAGGTCGAGCCGACCTCTTCGTGGTCGGTGCAGATCAGCACGCAGGTCTCTTCGCCATCGGCATTGAGCAGCGCTTGCAGGCCAGCGAAGCACGACAGCAGGTTGTCCAGTCGCGCACCGGCGATGAAATCGCCGTTCAGGCCAATGACCGCCGCGCTTTGGGTGTCGTAAAAACTCAGCTCGTAATCGAGCACAACGTCGGCGTTAAGGCCGTGTTCGCGGGCGAGCTGATCGGTCAGCAGGGCACGGAAATCGGCGCGCTCGTCACCGGCCACTTGGGCGAGGATCGGCGGCAATTCGTTCTGCGGGTTGATCTGCCAGCCTTCGTTGGCGGTGCGATTGAGGTGAATCGCCAGGTTAGGGATGATCGCGATGGGCAGCTTGAAATCAATCAGTTGGCTTTCGACTTTGCCGTCGCGACGGAACGTGACACGGCCCGCGAGCGAGAGATCACGGTCGAACCACGGGGCCAACAGCGCACCGCCGTAGACCTCGACGCCCAACTGCCAGAAACCCTGACGCTGCAACTCGGGCTGGGGTTTGACCCGCAGGCAGGGGCTGTCGGTGTGAGCGCCCACGAGGCGAATCCCGCCGATCAGGGGCGACAGGCGACCCAGCTTGAACGCCACGAGGGAAGAGTCGTTACGGGTGACGTAGTAGCGGCCACCGGTTTCGGTGTGCCAAGGCTCGCGTTCGTCGAGGCGCTGATAACCGGCGCCTTCGAGACGTTGCACCAGACTGGCGGTGGCGTGAAACGGGGTGGGAGACGCCTTGAGAAAATCGATCAGGCCTTGGTTCAACTCTTCGCGCATAAGTTACTCCAGACAGCAATGGCGGGAGTTTACAGGCGTATGCGGGCCGGGGCGAGATGGTTGGCTCTAGACGCTTACTTTGATGCCCTTCGGGGCCTGATCGCGAGCAAGCTCACTCCTACATCTTTTGCAACGCGCCGCATCTGCTGGACCGGGCGTTTGGCCTTGGTGCCAGGCTCTTAAGGCTTACAACTCGGTCTGTCAGGCTATGGCGCGTTTAAGCAAATGTAGGAGTGAGCTTGCTCGCGATCAGGCCCGAAGGGCGTCAGAGTAACCATCTCAAGCCAGCAGATCCCAACCCCTCAAAACGGCGCTGGACACTCGAACCGCAGCCGCTCTTTCGTCACCGGATGGGTAAACGTCAACATGCTCGCGTGCAGGCACAACCGCGGGTACGCCGCCAATGCCTCGGGATGTGCATACAACCCATCCCCCAACAACGGATGCCCGATCGATAACATATGCACGCGCAACTGATGAGACCGACCGGTAATCGGTGTCAGCTCCACCCGGCAGTGTGTGTCATAGCGCTCCAAGACCTTCCAGAACGTCAGCGCATGTTTGCCGAGTTCGTGATCCACCACATGTCGAGGTTTGGTCGGCGGGTCGTAGCGCAACGGCAGGTCGATGCTGCCGCTGTCCAGCGCCGGTTGTCCCCACGCCAGTGCCGTGTAGGCCTTTTCGGTTTCCCGGTCATGAAATTGCCGAGACAACTCCCGATGGGTGTCCGCATCGCGGGCCAGCAGAATGATCCCGGACGTTTCCCAGTCCAGACGATGGACAATGCGCGCTTCGGGGTAGCCGTTTTCCTGCAGGCGCGTAATCAGGCAGTCCTTGTTGTCGTCCGCACGACCAGGGACCGACAGCAGCAGGGTGGGCTTGTTCACCACCAGAACGGCATCGTCCTGATGGAGAATGTGGACATTGGACAGCGGCATCGAACAGCCTCGTGGCACTCTCAGAGCAAAAATCGGTGTGTTTACAAACGCCAACGGCGGCTCGCTCACCGCAATCCCGCGAAGGGATCAGGGCAACCGAGCCGCCGTGGCGACCGCCTGTTCGATCAACGATCAGGCAGGGTGATGTTGAGCTCCAGAATCGAGTAGCTGCCCTCGTTGTCGAGCGCAACCTGCACTTTGTCGTCCTCGATCTGGACGTATTTACGGATCACTTCCACCAACTCTTTTTGCAGAGCGGGCAGGTAGTCCGGGGTACTGCGTTGGCCGCGTTCATGCGCCACGATGATCTGTAGACGCTCTTTCGCGACCGATGCGGTACTGGGCTTTTTGTTGGCACGAAAGAAGTCAAAAATGTTCATTAGTTACCCCCGAACAGGCGTTCGAAAAATCCTTTTTTCTGTACGTCCAGGAAGCGATGCTCACGGTCTTTGCCCAACAGGCGGTCGACGGCATCGCTGTACGCCTGACCGGCGTCGCTCTGGTCGTCGAGGATGACAGGCACGCCCTGGTTGGAAGCCTTGAGCACAGCCTGGGATTCAGGAATCACGCCGAGCAGGGTGACGGCCAGGATTTCCTTGACGTCTTCCACGCCCAGCATTTCGCCCTTGCTCACGCGCTCAGGGTTATAGCGGGTCAGGAGCAGGTGCTCCTTGATCGGGTCTTCGTTGCGCTCGGCACGGCGCGACTTGCTGGCCAGCAGGCCCAGCATGCGGTCCGAGTCACGGACGGAGGAGACTTCAGGGTTGGTCACGACGATCGCTTCATCGGCGAAGTACATCGCCAGGTGAGCGCCCGTTTCGATACCGGCAGGGGAGTCGCAGACGATGTACTCGAAGGATTCCTTGAGCTCCATCAGGACCTTTTCCACGCCGTCTTTGGTCAGCGCTTCCTTGTCACGGGTCTGGCTGGCGGCGAGGACATAAAGACCTTCGATCTTCTTGTCCTTGATCAGCGCCTGTTGCAGGTTGGCTTCGCCATTGACCACGTTGACGAAGTCATACACGACGCGACGCTCGCAACCCATGATCAGGTCGAGGTTACGCAGACCGACGTCGAAGTCGACGATGACCGTTTTGTGGCCGCGCAATGCGAGGCCGGTACCGATAGCGGCGCTGGTGGTGGTCTTGCCCACACCACCCTTGCCGGATGTAACCACGAGAATCTTGGCCAAGGTGTATCACCCCTAAAAGTAGGACGGCTAGTCCCTGAATAGCCCCTCATCACGCAGCGTTTTTCGAACAGAGAAAGAAACGAGCGTCTTGCGATGCTCATGTTTCGAGAAAACAAATGAATTTCCCGGTTTTCCTTTCCCTTTGCATCGTTTTCGCGACGAATCAGAGTGGCTTTGAAAATGGCGCAGTATCCGTTAAAGACGGATGATGTTCAACACGTCACCGGACAGACTGACTTGTACCCCGGCCCCCCAGAGAGGGTCACGTCGCAGGTCTTCCGCAACCTTGTATTGCCCGGCGATGGAGACCAGTTCGGCCACCATTTGCTGGCAGAAAATCCGGGCCTTGGTGTCGCCCTTGATGCCTGCCAGTGCCCGGCCCCGCATCGGGCCATACACATGGATGTTGCCATCGGCGAGAAGTTCCGCACCGGGACTGACCGAGGAAATCACCACCAGGTCCGAACCTTGCGCGTAAATCTGCTGGCCGCCGCGCACGGGAGCCGTGATTATCTTGGTCGGCTTGATCAAAGGCTCCGGTGGTTTTTCCACCACTTCGGGCTTTTTCTTTATTTCACCTTCCGTCGGATCGAGGGGTCTTTCACGCGCGCCGGAAGGCGGCAGGACCGGCAAATCGATGGCAATGGCGGCGGCGATGTCTTCGATGCGGTTGGCGCGAATGGCCAGGGTGCGCAGGCCGTGATGGCGACAGATGCGCATCATCGCTTGCAGATCGACGGCGCCTTCGTTGGGCGGCAGCTTGTCCAGCGCCAGCACCAGCGGCGTATTGCTGAAGAAATTGGGCGCCTGAGCGACCTTGGCGGCCAGCTGACGATCCAGCGCTTCAAGGTTGTTACGGGCCAGTTCCAGCACGGTGATGGCCAGCATGCTGCCCTTCAGCTGGAACACGGGGTCCTTGTCTTGCAATTCGATTTGGCTCATGTCGGCATACAGCGGCTTGTCGCTAAAAGTGCCGAGACTTATAACGAGAACGCCCGCGAGTCGCAAGGGAGCCGCAACCGACGAAGCGTCACCGAAGTGCTCGAACCGATGTAGAATGCCCGCCTTTGTCCTGACGGAAGCTGTAATGGAACGCCCGCGTTTTCGAGCCCAATTTCTTCATCCCCGCTTCTGGCTCCTGTGGCTGGGACTGGGAATGCTCTGGCTGGTGGTGCAGTTGCCGTTTCGGGCGCTGGTCGCGATAGGCCGGGCGCTCGGCGGGGTCATGTATTACTTCGCCACCGATCGTCGCATCATCGCGGCGCGCAACCTTGAACTGTGTTTTCCGCAGTATTCGAAAGCCGAGCGCAAACGCCTGCTCAAGGAAAATTTTGCCTCCACCGGGATCGCCTTTTTCGAAATGGCCATGAGCTGGTGGTGGAGCCCTACGCGCCTGGCCAAACTGGCGCACATCGAAGGGCTTGAACACCTCAAGCAGCCTCATGAGCAAGGGCAGGGCGTCATCCTCATGGCGCTGCACTTCACCACGCTGGAAGTCGGCGCAGCGTTGCTGGGTCAACAGCACACTATCGACGGGATGTACCGCGAGCACAAGAACCCGGTGTTCGACTACGTTCAGCGCCGGGGCCGCGAGCGGCACAACCTGGATTCCATCGCCGTCGAACGCGAAGACGTGCGCGGCATGATCAAGCAACTGCGCAAGGGCCGCGCGATCTGGTACGCGCCGGATCAGGACTACGGCGTCAAGCAGAGCCTGTTCGTGCCGCTGTTCGGCATTCAGGCCGCCACCGTGCCGGCCACCAGCAAATTCGCCACCCTCGGCCGCGCCTTGGTGGTGCCGTTCACTCAGGAGCGTCTGGCGGACGGCAGCGGGTACAAGCTGGTGATTCACCCGGCATTGACCGATTTTCCCGGCGAGAGCGACGAGGCCGATTGCCTGCGCATCAATCAATGGGTCGAGCGGGCCGTGACGGCCTGCCCCGAGCAGTATCTGTGGGCACACCGGCGGTTCAAGAGCAGGCCGCCCGGTGAGCCGAAGCTGTATAAAAAGCGGGGCTGATACCTAGGGCTGAGGTTTTATGACGACAAGCGCAGCAGAACAAAAAACAGTCAACAGCGCTTCAACGGTTCCGGTCGGTCGCGAGTCGATCACCGGGCTGATCCTTTCCGGCGGCGGCGCTCGGGCGGCCTATCAGGTGGGCGTGCTCGCAGGGATCGCCGACCTGCTGCCTGCGGGCGCGAAGAACCCGTTTCCGGTCATCGTCGGCACGTCTGCGGGCGCCATCAACGCGGTGAAACTCGCCAGCGGGGCTGCGCAATTTCGCACGGCTATTCATGAACTCACGGTCTTCTGGCAGAGCTTTCGCAGCCATCAGGTGTTGCGCAGCGACTGGTCCGGGGTGATTCGTCAGGCGACCCGGTTCTTCGGGCGAAGCCTGCTGGGCATCGGTCGCAAGCAGATCCCCGTGGCGTTGCTCAACAGCTCGCCGTTGAAAGATTTGCTGACCGAGCGCCTGAACCTCGAAGGCATTGATGAGGCCATCGAAGGTCGGCATTTGCGGGCCGTTGCGGTCACGGCGTTTGGCTACGAGTCGGGGCAGGCGGTCACGTTCTATCAGGGCAAAGGCACCATCGATTCTTGGCTGCGGCACCGGCGCGTCGGCGTGCCAACGCGGCTGACGGTCGATCATCTGCTGGCGAGTTCGGCGATTCCGCTGCTGTTCGCCCCGGTCAAACTTGAACACGAATATTTCGGCGATGGCGCGGTGCGGCAATCGGCGCCGATCAGCCCGGCGCTGCACCTGGGCGCCAATCGGGTGCTGGTGGTGGGCGTCAGCGGCAACCCTCGCGGGCCGGGGGCGAACAAGCCCGTGCACCGGGTCGTGAGCGGCGCGCAGCCAAGTCTGGCGCAGATCAGCGGGCACATGCTCAACAGCACGTTCATTGACAGCCTGGAGAGCGACATTGAGTTGCTGGAGCGGCTGAATTTGCTGAGTCGCATGTTGCCCTCGCCACCCGAGCCGTCGCCGCAGGTGTCCGAGCAGCCGACGCCGGTGCAGTCGCTGGCGCCGGTGGAGGTGCTGGTCATTTCCCCGAGCCAGCCCCTCGACGAAATCGCCGCTCGCCACCGTCGCGAACTGCCGCCTGCCCTGCGCACCTTTCTGCGCGGGCCCGGCGCGACCAAGACCAGCGGGGCAGGGGTGTTGAGTTATCTGCTGTTCGAGTCGGGATATTGCAGCGAATTGATCGAACTGGGCCGCCGCGATGCGATGGCCCAGAAAGAGGAGCTGATGCGGTTTTTGGGGATCGCGTGAAGACGGATTCATCCGATAGGCTGGGATCTGGTGTAGGAGCGCGCTTGCCCGCGATTGCGGTGGGTCAGAGGCGCATGTGTCACAGGCAGACCGCCATCGCGGGCAAGCGCGCTCCTACAGGGGCGTAGTGATCGGGCGATTGTTTATGCCGTCAATTTGTCATCCCGAAAATCCCGCAGAGCCTGTTCGATCTCTTCGCGGCTGTTCATCACAAATGGGCCGTATTGCACGATTGGCTCATTCAGTGGCTTGCCCGCGATCAGCAACACCTTCGCGCCGGTCGCTGAATTGAGCTGCACTTCGCCATTTTCTGACAACCGAGCCAGACGGCTCTGACCGAGCGTTTGCGCGCAACCGGCGATCTCGATTTCGCCTTCGTACACGTACAACAGCACCCGGTGGCCTTCAGGGACTTTCGGGCTGATTGATTTGCCGGCTGGAAGGTGGAAGTCGAAATACTGCGGTTCGGTGTCGGGCCGCTGCACCGCGCCTGCCTGCTGCACCTGGCCGTCGTCGAACTGACCGGCGATCACCACCACGTCCACCCCGTTCTGCGTGGTGATGCGCGGGATGCGTTCTGGCTGAATGTCTTCGTAACCGGCGTCGCCCATCTTCGATTTGCCCGGCAGGTTCAGCCACAGCTGGAAGCCGCGCATCATGCCTTCTTCCTGTTCCGGCATCTCGCTGTGGATCACGCCACGCGCAGCGGTCATCCATTGCACGCCGCCGCCTTGCAGCAGACCGACGTTGCCCATGTGGTCTTCATGGCGCATGCGGCCTTCGAGCATGTAAGTCACGGTTTCGAAGCCGCGATGCGGGTGCGGTGGGAAACCGGCGATGTAATCGTCAGCCTTGTCCGAGCCAAATTCGTCGAGCATCAGGAAGGGGTCGAACAGCTCGACGCCAGGGCCGCCGAAGACCCGCGTCAGCTTGACGCCCGCGCCGTCCGAGGTCGGTTGACCGGTCTGCATGGACAGCACTTTGCGAAATTGAGTCATGGGGCGCACTCCGGAAGAGGGTGGGAATGGCGCCTATGGTATGCCGGTTGAGACGATGGATGGGTGACGTTTTTGCGAGGAATTGATCGGGTTGTTAGATGGATTTGTGGTCCGCGGGATCTCCTGTGGGAGCGAATTCATTCGCGAGACGTCGGTACAGTCGATAGATTTCTGTCGGTTGTACGGGCCTCTCGCGAATGAATTCGCTCCCACAGTTCAGTCCGCGTCAGACGAAGCATTGCGTGGCGACACTGAGTCCGCTTCCACAGTTGAACCTGTGCCAGACACCGCTTTGTATGGCGAAGCGGAATCCCTGTAGGAGCGAATTCATTCGCGAAGAGGGCCGTACAGCCGCTACATCTCCATCGCCTGGTACACCTATTCGCGAATGAATTCGCTCCCACAGTTCAGTCCGCGTCAGACGAAGCATTGCGTGGCGACACTGAGTCCGCTTCCACAGTTGAACCTGTGCCAGGCGCCGCTTTGTATGGCGATGCGGAATCCCTGTGGGAGCGAATTCATTCGCGAAGAGGCCGGTACAGCCGACGCATCTCTTGCGTCTGATCAATCCTTCGCGAATGAATTCGCTCCCACAGGGGTCATCCAGCGTGTCAGAGAGTGACGCGTTTCAGACCCCGCGCAAGGCACTCATTACTCCTGAATCTGCAATTTCCGCGCTTCGGTGTACACGTACCGCACTTTCTCGTACTCGAACGGCGAGTCCATCTGGCCGTAGCGGAAGCTGGTGGTGTAGCGGCGGTCAATCGCGCGCAGCAGGTACAGTTCCGGATGGTCCTGACTGACCTGCGCCACGTTCAGGAAGTTGATCTGCGATTCGGCAGTGAAGTCGAACACCAGGCCGCCGGTGTCACGCAGGTTCGAAGGCCCGAGAATCGGCAGCACCAGGTACGGCCCTGCCGGAACGCCATAGAACCCCAGGGTCTGACCGAAGTCTTCGCTCTGTTTCGGCAGCCCCATCCACGTCGCGGCGTCCCACAAGCCCGCGACACCAATGGTGGTGTTGATGATCAGACGGCCCGTGGTGTCCAGGGAGCGCTTGCCCTTGAACTGCAACAGGCTGTTCAGCAGGTTGGGGATGTCGCCCAGGTTGCTGAAAAAGTTGCTGACGCCGGTGCGCACGAAGCTTGGGGTGATGTATTTATAGCCGTCGACCACCGGCAGGAACACCCACTCATCGAAGCGATAGTTGAAGTGGTAGACCCGACGGTTCCACGACTCCAGCGGGTCGTAGACGTTGAGGGCGTTCAGCGACGAGCGCTCGAATTCCTGGGCGTCCAGACCGGGGTTGAATTTCAGCGACTTCAACGGCTCGGTGAAACCGTCCGGGTTCTCGATCCGCTTGACCGGCTGGGCTTGGGAAATGATCGGCGCATCAGCGGCATGAACAGCGCCTGCACAAAGCAGAGCGGCAGTGAGCAATAGACGTTTAGCCACGGAAAAACTCCAGCATGGCGTCGCTGTTGACGCGATAGTTCATGTTGCCGCAGTGACCGCCATACGGGTAAACGGTCAGGCGATCGCCAAAGGTCTTGCGCAGGAAACCGAGGTCGCCCGGGCCGAGGATCACGTCATCGGCGTTGTGCATCACGGAAATTTTCTTGCTGGTGCTCAGATAATCCTTGAGCGCGTACAGGCTGACCTGATCCACCAGTTGCAGCAGGCTGCCGCCGTCGGTGCGGGCGCGCCACATCGGGATCACTTGCTCGGTCACGTAACAGTCGAAGTCACATTGCAGCGCTCGCTTGAGGAACGGCGTGAGGCTGGTGCCTTCGCTGATCGGCGTCTTCGGCGGGGTGATCAGGCCGCGACGGTTGATCAGGTCGGACGTGAACGCGATGTCGGCCGCCGAGAAGCGGAACGACGTGCCAATCAGCATGGCCATCTGCTCGTTGGACAGGTGCTGCTTGGACTGCTGGAAGTCGTAGAGCAGCGCGTCGTTGAGGTCGATGTAGCCTTTTTCGCGGAAGTAACGGGTGAGCTTTTGCAGCACCAGTTCATAGAAGGTGGTGCTGTTGGTGATGCCCTTCACGTCGGTCTGGACCATTTTGTCCAGGTTGGTGATCGAGGTGTAGAGGTTTACCGGCGGGTTGATCAACAGCACTTTCTTGAAGTTGAAGCTGCGACGGGTCTCGTCCAGTTTGCTGACGAAGGCCGCGTCCAGTGCGCCGAGGCTGTAGCCGCTGAGGTAATACTCGGTGACTTGCAGCTTGTTCTGCTGCGCGCGAACCGCCTGCATGACGCGGTACAGGTCTTCGGCGTCTTCAGACGTCACCCCAGGCGTCGCGAATCGTGAGGCGGCGCTCATGAAGTCGTAGCTGGTGGGCGACGACAGCTGTACGACGTTATACCCGGCTCCGTAATAGAGACGCTTGAGGTATTCGTTGAGGGTGCTGTTGTAAGGGGCGCCGGTGCCTGCGATCAAGAAGATCAGTGGCGCGGGATGGTCTTGCTTGGCGAGGCGGTAACGCAGTTTTTTCACGGCCCAGAAGTTGTCGGGAAGGGTGAATTCGCGATCCGGTCGCAGCGTCAGGCTGTAATCATCCTGATCGATGTCGGCGTCGTCTGGCACCTTCGCCCGCAAATCAGGAGGCGTCGTGGCGATGGTCGCTTCGAACGGGTTGGTCAGAGGGAAGCCATAGCTGGACGGATCGATGTCGACCGCCATCACGGACGCACTCAAGAACAAGCCGCCTGAAAGGGCGGCGAGGCGTAAAAAACGAAGCATGACTGAATCCCTTGGGAAAGAAGTGCTGTTGAGATACGCAGGCTATGACACGGGGGGCGTGCAAAAAGTGCCGTAGTGGCAATTTGCATTTAATCCCTCGCCAACCCGAACAAATCCTAGGCGACAATACACGTTCTGGCTCGAGTGGCGTGTGAGGTTATGCGTTTAATGTGGGGCGTTTCATGTCCCGGGTCGACTGCGGATATGCTGGGCGTCGTTTTCCTGCCTTGGGGTGTTCCGTGTCGCGTCGTTTCCCGCTGATCGTGTCGGTGTTTGCCTTGGTGCTATGGCTGACGCTGAGCTATGGCCTGCGCTACGGACTGATGGAGGATGTGCAGTGGGTCGGGCAGTGTTCTGACCATGCGTTGCAGTGGCAATGCGTGGTGCGCTCGGACCTGGGATGGCTGATTCATTTCGGCGTGTTCGGCTGGGGTGCGCTGGTGACGGCGGTGATCGCGTTTTGCGTGCCGGGCAAGGTGGGGCGGGTGCTGGCGGGAATTGGGTTGCTGCTGGGGATGCTGGCGTTGGTGTTGTATTCGGCGAGTCTGGCGGTGTTCGCGGTGGTGATTGCGGGGCTGCGGCTGGTGCGGGCAAGACGACGCTGATTTGTAGGAGCCGGCTTGCTGGCGAAAACGCTTGTCCAGCCACCTCTTATGCTGAATGACGCACCGCATTCGTCCGATCGCGGCCCGCAGCAAGCCGGGTCCCACACATGTGATCACTCTTTTTCAAATCTCAGACAGCATAAAGGGGAGCCGAGGCTCCCCTTTAAATCGTTGCACGTGCTCTTTTTTTATTGTTTTAGGGCGGTCTGTTGTTGTTTTTGGCAACCGTTCCCTTTCCAGCGTCTTCAGTGATCCCCATCCGGGATACAAGAGCAAACGTATTTTTTTGAGCGCTTATCTGCTTCGATCCATGGCCTGAGGCGAGGATCCAACCCGTTCTGGACGCTACCTGACGGTAGTTTTATTGTTCTCTGTCGGGCTGCGAGGCCAAGGCCTCTGTAAAGCACATCTACTCCAAAAAAATCTGTTGGCTGCGTCTCTGTGCCGTTGTTCTTGTTATGTCAGAGCCGATTCATCTTATTTTTATTGGGTTTTCACATTTTGTTCTTGTTATGCAGGAGATATAGCAGGCAGCGTGCCAACTTTTTAATTCCCTTTAAAATCAATGGCTTGGAAAATACGCTCTGCCTAGGTGTTAATCCGAAAGGACTATTCTGTTTCCGTGTTACCCGTATTCTGTTTTGGAATGACGTCAGCGGTAACACAATGTGTTCCTCACCCCGTCACTCGCGCGCACGCTCTGGCTCGGGGCTCGCCGCGCTGAGATGCACACTGCGCCACAACGCGAGGGTCATCAGCACGCTGACCGCCGCCCACCCCAGAGCCTGAGGGTTGCTCAGCCCTTCGCGAATCAACTGCGGCACGATCCCGATCCCGATGATGCAAGCCAGCAACGTGGCTTCCCTGCGCGGCGCCTTGACCGGTCGCAGCAGATAAAAGAGGGCAGGCAGCCACAACGTCGGGGTGGCGAAGCTGCGGTAGCGCGGGTCGAAGACCATCGCCAGCATCATCACCGCGCCCGCGAAGCCTGCCGCGCTCAGCCACCACCCGGCGCGGGACTCGAACCAGGCGAAGCCTCGGCCGCGCCACCCTTGCCGGGCCGAGAGCACCAATGCCGCGTGCATCAGGACCAACAGGTTCAGCAGGATCAAGGCGACGGCCCACAGGTATTCCCCGGCAAAGCGACTGGTCACCCGCGCCACTTCCCCCCATGTACCAATGCACGCGCCGCCGAATACGGCGAGCAGCGGGACGATCAACGCGCTGCGAGACTGCGTCACGCGGCCTGCCAAAAACAGCGCCAGCAGGCCGATCACACCGCTGACCGCCAGCCAGAACGGCCAATACGGCAGGTTCGACACCGGCCCCGTGAGCACGCCTTTCTCCTGTCGGTCGGCGTCGAACAAGCCCCAATAGCCCCCGACCGCGCCCTCGGCTTCCCGCTTCCAGGGTTGGTCGAAGGCTTCGATCAGGTTGTAATGCCAGCCGTGCTGTTCGGCTAGGGCGACGAAGCTGCGAATGAATTTCGCCTCGTTGACCCGGCTCGGCAACGCTGTCTCACGTTGACGCCCCTCGCTGGGCCAGCCGGTTTCACCGATCAGGATGTCCTTGGGGGCGAATTTTTCGCCGAAGCGCTGACGAATCTGCGCGACGTGGGTCAACGCGTCGTCGATACCCTTGGGGTCGTCTTCCCAATACGGCAGCAGGTGAATGGTCACGAAATCCACGGCAGGCGCGATCTCCGGGTATTGCAGCCAGTATTCCCACACATCGGCGTAGGTCACCGGCTGTTTGACCTCGGCTTTCACCTGACGAATCAGTTTGGCCAACTGAGGTCCCGTCACTTCTTTGCGTAACAGCGTTTCGTTACCGACGATCACAGCGGTGACAACGTCCGGGTAGGCATTGGCGGCGGTGATCAATGCCTTGATCTCGTGCGCGGTGTCCTCGGGGCTGGCATTGACCCACGCGCCAAGCATCACTTTCAGCCCGTGCTTGCGCGCCAGTTCAGGGATCGCTTCAAGGCCGGTCATTGAATAGGTACGGATGCACTCGAAGCGCGTGGCGAGCAACGCCAGGTCGGCATCCATTCGAGCAGGTCGGGGCGTGAACGGCTGATCGAAGGGCGACTGGTCTTTATCGAAAGGGGTGTAGGACGCGCATTGCAGCTTGTGCGTCGGCGTCGCGGCATCCGGCAGCACGACGGGTTTGCCAAGGGTGTACCAGTAACCGCACAGGGCAATCAGCGCGATCAGACAGGAGAGGAGATACGTCAAAACAGGCGAGCGGAAGGGGACGGGCATGGCGGGGCCGAGAAGGAGCAGAGGACCGCAGCATAGCTCAGGGGGCCCTCAAAACGGCAGGCCTCACGCTACACGTTGGGGCATCGCCGCTTTGCTTTTTCTTGCCGTTCAAGGCTCGAAACTCGCCGCTGCTTTTAAAGCATGCAAGTTTCGGACGGACCGGGCCCTCTTTTACGACCTGTTTGTCGTTGATGGCCCTGTGATGTCGTTTCCCGCTGTCTGAGTGTCGTTGACAGGAAAGGCACAAGGTCGGTGGGGGTTGATGATCGGCTCGTCGATGCAGCGAGTGCTGCTGCGAAGGCAAGTGGTTGAAGCGTGAAAGTTAAGCGGTGCGCCAAATGCGTGCGCGGGCTGCGAGCTTAAAAAAACGTTAACGATACCCGACCGCCGTCGGGTGCAGGACTACCGGGGAAGTAACGATGAAGATGCGAAATATCCTGGGTGCGGGTGCCGCGCTGGCCCTTGCTATCAGTTCCACGCTGGCCATTGCCGCCGACAAACCCGAGCTGAGCATCGGTTATGTGGATGGCTGGTCCGACAGCGTTGCGACGACCAACGTCGCAGCCGAAGTGATCAAACAGAAACTGGGCTACCCCGTGAAACTGCAGGCAGTCGCCGCCGGGATCATGTGGCAGGGCGTTGCTACCGGCAAACTGGACATGATGCTGTCCGCCTGGCTGCCCGTGACACACGGCGAATACTGGGAAAAGAACAAGGACAAGGTCACCGACTACGGTCCTAACTTCAAAGACGCCAAGATCGGCCTGATCGTGCCTGAGTACGTGAAAGCCAACTCGGTTGCCGACCTGAAGACCGATGAGTCCTTCAAGAAGAAAATCGTCGGCATCGACGCGGGTTCGGGCGTAATGATCAAGACCGACCAGGCCATCAAAGACTACGGTCTGGACGGCTACAAACTTCAGGCGAGTTCCGGCGCTGGCATGATTGCCGAGCTGACCCGCGCTGAGAACAAGAAAGAATCCATCGCCGTCACCGGTTGGGTGCCGCACTGGATGTTCGCCAAGTGGAAACTGAAATTCCTGGAAGATCCAAAAGGCGTTTACGGTGCAGCTGAGACCGTGGACAGCGTCGGCAGCAAAGAGCTGGCCACTAAAGCGCCAGACGTCGCTGACTTCCTGAAAAAATTCCAGTGGAGCAGCAAGGACGAGATCGGCGAAGTCATGCTCGCCATTCAGGACGGCGCCAAGCCAGAACAGGCTGCGAAAGACTGGGTCGCCAAGCACCCGGATCGCGTCAAAGAGTGGACCGGTAAGTAATTTGCCGCAAAAGATTCATGCGTGACCCGAACCGCCCGGCGATCTCTCGCCGGGCGGTTTTTTGACTTGCCTACAACCGCTTCTGCCCGCAGGGCGTAGGAGCAAGCTTGCTCGCGATCTGCTGCTAAGCAGCAGTAAAACCTGACGCCCCCCATTTGCCTGACACACCGCGTACATCGGGTTTGCTGCCGCTTCGCGCCAGATCGCGAGCAAGCTGCGCTCCTACGGCCTTCGGCCAGAATCAAAAGCCGCATTCACGTGTGGCTCTCCCGCCAAATATGCCTCTGATTTTTCCGCCGCATCCCAGAGTGCAGCCCCGCGCACATCTACTAATGCCGTTCTAATACTAAGGTCGTCTGGAGCGCGGCCTAGAGCCAGCTAAAGTGGAATACGTGACATCCATCTGTGCTGCGAGGACAAAAACAATGAACGACAGCATTTACCTCTCGATTCAGAACAGCCCGCGCTTCAAGGAGCTGGTTTCGAAAAGGGAACGATTCGCCTGGATCCTCTCGGCGATCATGCTTGGGCTCTATTCCGCTTTCATTCTTTTGATTGCGTATGGGCCTCAGATTCTCGGCGCCAAACTCAGCGCCACTTCATCCATCACCTGGGGAATGCCAATCGGCGTGGGCCTGATCCTTTCCGCTTTCGTGCTGACCGCCATCTACGTTCGTCGTGCAAACGGCGAGTTCGATGAGCTGAACAACGCGATCCTGAAGGAGGCACAACAATGATCCGGCGCCTGTTTGCAGCTTTGGGCCTGGCGGCCTTCGCACCGACTCTCTGGGCGGCGGATGCCCTGACCGGTGCCGTGCAAAAACAACCGCTCAACGTTGCCGCGATCGTCATGTTCGTGATCTTCGTCGGCGCCACGCTCTGCGTGACCTACTGGGCGGCCAAGAAAAACAAATCGGCGGCGGACTACTACGCGGCGGGCGGCAAGATCACCGGTTTCCAGAACGGTCTGGCCATCGCCGGTGACTACATGTCGGCAGCGTCCTTCCTGGGTATCTCGGCCCTGGTGTACGCGTCCGGCTACGACGGCCTGATCTATTCGATCGGCTTCCTCGTCGGCTGGCCGATCATCCTGTTCCTGATCGCCGAACGCCTGCGTAACCTGGGCAAGTACACCTTCGCTGACGTGGCGTCCTACCGCCTGAAGCAGAAGGAAATCCGTACCCTGTCCGCCTGTGGTTCGCTGGTGGTCGTGGCGTTCTACCTGATCGCGCAAATGGTCGGTGCAGGCAAGCTGATCCAGCTGCTGTTCGGCCTCGACTACAACGTCGCGGTGGTGCTGGTCGGTATCCTGATGTGCCTGTATGTGTTGTTCGGCGGCATGCTGGCGACCACCTGGGTGCAGATCATCAAAGCAGTCTTGCTGCTCTCCGGTGCCTCGTTCATGGCGCTGATGGTGATGAAACACGTCAACTTCGACTTCAACGTGCTGTTCTCCGAAGCCGTGAAGGTTCACCCGAAAGGCGAGGCCATCATGAGCCCCGGCGGTCTGGTGAAAGATCCGATCTCGGCGTTCTCCCTGGGTCTGGCCCTGATGTTCGGTACGGCTGGCCTGCCACACATCCTGATGCGCTTCTTCACAGTGAGCGACGCGAAAGAAGCCCGTAAATCGGTTCTGTACGCGACTGGCTTCATCGGCTACTTCTACATCCTGACCTTCATCATCGGCTTCGGCGCGATCCTGCTGGTCAGCACCAACCCGATGTTCAAAGATGCCGCAGGCGCTCTGTTGGGCGGTAACAACATGGCGGCGGTGCACTTGGCCAACGCGGTCGGTGGCAGCCTGTTCCTGGGCTTCATCTCGGCGGTGGCGTTCGCGACCATTCTGGCGGTGGTAGCCGGTCTGACCCTGGCCGGTGCGTCGGCGGTGTCTCACGACCTGTATGCCAGCGTGATCAAGGCGGGCAAAGCCAACGAGAAAGATGAAATCCGCGTGTCGAAGATCACTACGGTTGCGCTGGCGATCGTCGCCATCGTGCTGGGCATCGCGTTCGAAAGTCAGAACATTGCGTTCATGGTCGGCCTGGCGTTCTCCATCGCGGCGAGCTGTAACTTCCCTGTGTTGTTGCTCTCGATGTACTGGAAAAACCTGACGACTCGCGGCGCGATGATCGGCGGCTGGATGGGCTTGATCAGTGCCGTGGTGCTGATGATCCTTGGCCCGACCATCTGGGTGCAGATTCTGCATCACGAGAAGGCGATCTTCCCGTACGAGTACCCGGCGTTCTTCTCGATCATCATTGCGTTCGTAGGGATCTGGTTCTTCTCGATCACTGACAAGTCGAAAGCGGCCGAGGGTGAACGTGCGTTGTTCTTCCCGCAGTTCGTGCGTTCGCAGACCGGTCTGGGGGCGAGTGGGGCGGTTTCTCACTGATCCGAGTTAGCGTTTGAAATGAAAAACCCCGCTCTTTGTAGTGGGGTTTTTTTATTGGCTGAGATTGGGGGTATATCCAATTTCGGTGGTGTTGCTGATATGGGTTCCGCCCTTACGGCGGGTCACTTTTTCAAGAGCCAAAAAGTAACCAAAAGGCTCTGCTCCTGGTTTGGCTTCGACTTCGTCGAAGTACCCTCACTCCGGCGACGCTCCGTGGGCCCGCGCCGAACGGACATCCATGTCCTAGCGGCGCTCTCGCGGCATCCATGCCGCTCGACCCACTCCGCGCCGCCTGCGTTCGGCCTGCACCCAAGTCGCGTTCTGCGGTGTCTGTGAGGGCGCGTCCCAAGATCAAGATCAAGATCAATATCAAGATCAAGATCGAAAGCGAACGCTAAGTTCGAATCTTGACGCTATCCCTGTGGGAGACGCCGGAGGTTACGACGGCAGCGAAAGCGGTGGGTCGGTGTTGATGAAGGCTTCGGAGCGCCGCAGAGCAACTGTAGGAGCGAACTCATTCGCGAAAAAAGGGACAGGCGATGGAGATGTATCGGATGTACCGCCGTCTCGCGAATGAATTCGCTCCTACAGGGGGATGGCGGAGCTGCACAGGATTGCGCTCAACCTAAAAGAGCCAGACGCGTCGCTTGGCTTTGGCTTTGGCTTTGGCTTTGGCTTTGGCTTTGGCTTTTGATCTTGTACCGAGAAATTCCAGACGCTGCCGAACGCGACTTGGGTGCAGGCTGAACGCAGGCGACGCGGAGTGGGTCGAGCGGCATGGATGCCGCGAGAGCCGCGCTGGGCCATGGATGGCCCTTCGCGGCGGGCCCACGGAGCGTCGCCGGAGTGAGGGGACTTCGACGAAGTCGAAGCCAAACCAGGAGCAGGCACCCTTGGTTACTTGGGGGTGGTGCGGCAATCCGACTTTTCCAAGTAACTCGCCGGAGGCGAAATCTTCTGCCCCTAGGCAGAACCGTAATCAGCAACACCACCGCATTTGGATATACACACAAAACCCAGCAGCCCAGACCCGAAGCCCAATAAAAAACCCCACTACAAAGAGTGGGGTTTTTCGCTGGCGGCGGGGCGGTTATATCCTGCCAAGCAACACCAGAATCAGCAGAATCACCAGGATCGTACCGATGATCCCCGATGGCCCGTAACCCCAACTTCTGGAGTGAGGGAAGACCGGAAGACCGCCGACCAACAGGAGAATGAGGATGATGATCAGAATTGTGCCGATGCCCATGACGAGTTCCTTCTTGTGATCTTGGTAAATGGCAATGCCGTTCAAGCGTTCGCCAACTTCGTGAAAAGTTGTAGTGCTTGAATAATCCGACTCTGGCCCGGAACAAAAGGTTCGGATGAGAGGAAATAAAAAATAACATTTTTATAATTGTGATAAAAATCAATCGCTTGAAGTGAAAGGGTGAATATTAAAACCCGTGTATTCGATCCCGGCTAACCTCATGTACTGGCAATAAGCGCGGAACTAACATTTTCAGCGCCGGTCACGAAGTTGCCAAAACCCCTTAATTAGGAAGCAAGCTATGTTTTATTCGGTGATGGCGGATGCCGTGGTCGTCTTCCATCTAACGTTCATTCTGTTCGTCATGTTCGGTGCACTTCTGGTGTTGCACCGCCGTGTATGGGTCGTGTTGCACCTGCCAGCCGTCGCCTGGGGCATGGCGGTGGAGTTTTTGCACCTGTACTGCCCGCTGACCCCGCTGGAAAACAGCCTGCGGCTCAAAGCTGGTGCTGCCGGGTACGAAGGGGATTTCATCGGCCACTACCTCATCCCGCTGATCTACCCCGCAGGCCTGACCCCGCAGATTCAGATCGGCCTGGGCGTCATCGTTGTTGTGGTCAATCTTGCTGCTTACCTATGCGTCATCACCCGCTGGCGGGGCCGACGCGGCGCAGCCTGAGGCGCCGGTTTGCCTCGCATATTCAGCCAGTCAATGGAGGGGTTGTCGGACAATGTGTCTGTTTACACTGAGGCCACTTCCCCGCAATCGACAAGGCAATGGCTATGCAAAATCGCATCATGATCACTGGCGCAGGTTCCGGCCTGGGGCGTGAAATCGCGCTGCGCTGGGCACGTGAAGGCTGGAAACTGGCGTTGTCAGACGTCAGCGACGCAGGCCTGCAAGAAACCTTGAATCGGGTGCGTGAAGCGGGGGGCGACGGTTTCATTCAGCGTTGCGATGTGCGCGATTACAGCCAACTGACCGCTTTCGCACAGGCCTGTGAGCAGCGGTTTGGTGGCATCGACATCATCGTCAACAACGCGGGCGTGGCGTCGGGCGGGTTCTTTGGTGAACTGTCGCTGGAGGATTGGGATTGGCAGATCGCGATCAACCTCATGGGCGTGGTGAAAGGCTGCAAGGCGTTCCTGCCGCTGCTGGAGCAAAGCAAGGGCAAGATCATCAACATCGCGTCGATGGCCGCGCTGATGCAAGGCCCGGCGATGAGCAATTACAACGTGGCCAAGGCGGGCGTGGTGGCGTTGTCGGAGAGCCTGTTGGTGGAACTGCGTCAACAGGAAGTGGGCGTTCATGTGGTGTGCCCGTCGTTTTTCCAGACCAATCTGCTGGACTCGTTCCGCGGCCCGACCCCGGCGATGAAAGCCCAGGTCGGCAAGTTGCTAGAAAGCTCGCCGATCACCGCCAGCGACATTGCTGCCTACATTTACGATCAGGTTGCCAAGGGCGAATTCATGATCCTGCCCCACGAACAAGGCCGCGTGGCCTGGCAGATCAAGCAGCAAAACCCCCACGCGATTTACGACGAAATGGCCAATATGGCCGACAAGATGCGCGCCAAGGCCAAGTCCGTTGGCTGACGTTCACGTCTGATTTATCTGATAGGGTGGCGCGCATCTTTCCGGCCACCCTTGAAGGGATTCCATCGTGCTCAATTACTTGTGGTTCTTCTTCGCCGCCTTGTTCGAGATCGCCGGATGCTACGGCTTCTGGCTGTGGTTGCGTCAGGGGAAAAGCGCGCTATGGGTGATTCCTGCGCTGATCAGCCTGACCCTTTTCGCACTGTTGCTGACTCGCGTCGAAGCGGCCTACGCCGGACGCGCGTACGCGGCATACGGCGGCATCTACATCGTCACCTCGATCGCCTGGCTCACAGTGGTCGAACGTGCGCGGCCATTGACCTCGGACTGGCTCGGCCTCGCGTTCTGCGTGATCGGCGCGACGATCATCCTGTTGGGCCCCCGCGGAACGGTTTCATGACCGAAATGACGTGTTTGTAGGACGCGTCTGTCAGCAACCGCCGCCACCCTCTGAAGGGCAAGACTGATTTGTTCCAGGCGCATTGAAGCATTGGATCCAGCGCGGCAACCTGCCCCCTCGGTTACCACCCAGGGAGTAGGAAAGATGCTGGTATTGACGCGGGAAATAGGAGAAACCTTCTCCATCGGTGATGACATCACGGTGCAGATTCTGGGGATCACTGGCAATCAGGTGCGCTTGGGGATCGATGCCCCGCAGCACGTGAAGATCCACCGTGCCGAGGTCTATCGGCGCATTGCCCAGCGCTTGCAGCAGATGGCGACGCCGCCCTCCGGTTCCTGATGACATCCCTTCACGACAGCGTCGTGCTCAGTCTTCGAAATACTCCTTGGGCACTTCGTGCTTGAGCATGAGTTGGCATTGCTGGCTGTCGAGGTCGAAGAAGATCACCGCCTGACCTTTGCTCAACGCGTGGCGAACTCGCAATACGCGGGTCTCCAGCGGTGTGTCATCGCCATTGTCGGTGCCATCGCGGGTCACGAAGTCCTCGATCAGACGCGTCAGGGTGTCGGCTTCGAGTTGGTCGTAGGGGATTAGCATGGGGTTCTCGGTCGTTGCGAAGGGCAGATGGCGGGGATGCTAGCGTGGTCGGGGGAATGAGGCTACAGACGCAGGTCGGATTTCCGATTCGTCTGATGCGCTGTGTCAGGCCATTTGTCGCGGCCTGATCCGCCCCAGTCGCTGCCGTCGTTCCTCCGGCGTCTCCCACAGGTCCAGTGGCGTTCACGAAATTTCGTTACGCCGATTCATCTGTGGGAGACGCCGGAGGCACGACGGCAGCGACGACGGTATTTCAGGCACAGATTCCGTACCTGACACCGGACACTAGCGCTGACCCACCAACGTATCCACCGCAGGCACGCGCGTGTCCGATTCCATCTGCGCGTCGTGCTCCAGCTGATGACTGAAATTCTCCAGCGACGCATTGGCCGGCTTCGCATCGCTCGCAAATACCGGTGGGCTGAGGATGTAAGCCGTCAGCAGTTTGCTCAGCGTATTGAGGCTGTCAATGTGCGTACGCTCATACCCATGCGTCGCGTCGCAACCAAAGGCCAGAAGTGCGGTGCGGGTGTCGTAACCTGCCGTGATCGCCGAGTGCGCGTCGCTGTAGTAATAGCGGAACAGGTCGCGGCGCACCGACAGCTCTTTTTCCTGACCCAGACGCAGCAAATGCCGGGACAGGTGATAGTCATACGGCCCGCCAGAATCCTGCATGGCCACGCTGACCGCGTGTTCGCTGGAGTGCTGGCCCGGCGCGACCGGCGCGATGTCGATCCCCACGAATTCACTGACATCCCACGGCAGACTGCCCGCCGCGCCGCTGCCGGTTTCTTCGGTGATGGTGAACAGCGGGTGGCAATCGATGGGTGGCTCGGCGCCGCTGTCAACGATGGCCTTGAGTGCCGCGAGCAGTGCCGCGACGCCCGCCTTGTCGTCAAGGTGACGAGCGCTGATATGGCCACTTTCGGTGAACTCGGGCAACGGATCGAAAGCAACGAAATCACCCACGTTAATGCCCAGCGATTCGCAATCAGCGCGAGTCGCGCAGTAGGCGTCCAGACGCAATTCGATGTGATCCCAACTGATCGGCATGGTGTCGACGGCGGTGTTGAAGGCATGCCCCGAGGCCATCAACGGCAACACGCTGCCGCGAATCACACCGGTGTCGGTGAACACGCTGACGCGGCTACCCTCGGCAAATCGGCTCGACCAGCAACCGACGGCCGCCAGGCCCAGCCGGCCATTGTCTTTCACCTCGCGCACGCTGGCGCCGATGGTGTCCAGGTGCGCGGAAACCGCGCGGTCGGGACTGCTCTGTTTGCCTCTTAACGTCGCACGGATGGTCCCGCGACGGGTGAGTTCGAAGGGAATGCCCAACTCTTCAAGACGCTCGGCGACATAGCGCACGATGGTGTCAGTGAAGCCGGTGGGGCTTGGAATCGCGAGCATTTCCAGCAGGACTTTCTGCAGGTAATTCAGATCCGGTTCATGGATTTTCTTTGCAGTGGTCATGGTGGGGCTCCTCAATTAAGCGGTATACATCACCCTCTGTAGGAGTGAGCTTGCTCGCGATAGGGGCGTGTCAGCTACGAACTCGTCACTGAAAGACCGTAATCGCGAGCAAGCTCACTCCTACAGGGATTTGCGTCTACCCGTGAACAGGCAGGCTATGGGGAAACAGCAGATCGACGAAGCGTTCGGCGGTCGGCTGTGGCTCATGGTTGGCCAGGCCGCAGCGTTCGTTGGCTTCGATGAACACGTAGTCCGGTTGATCGGCAGCCGGGACCATCAGGTCAAGGCCCACCACCGGGATGTCGAGGGCGCGGGCGGCGCGGATGGCGGCGTCTTTCAACACCGGGTGGAGGATGGCGGTGACGTCTTCCAGGCAGCCGCCCGTGTGCAGATTGGCCGTGCGGCGAACCGCGAGGCGCTGATCGGCAGGCAGCACGCTGTCGAAGGTGAAACCGGCGTCTTCGACGGTACGCCGGGTCTCGTCGTCCATCGGAATCTTGCTTTCGCCCCCGGTCGCTGCAGCACGACGACGACTCTGGGCTTCGATCAACTGGCCGATGGTGTGACCCCCGTCGCCCATGATTTCTGCAGGACGACGAATGGCGGCGGCCACCACGTCAAACCCGATGACGACAATGCGCAGGTCGAACCCATCGTGGAAGCTTTCGAGCAACACGCGGGAGTCGAACTGCCGCGCACGTTCGACCGCCGCCTGGACGTCTTCGATGGTGCGCAAATCGACCGCAACGCCCTGACCCTGCTCGCCATCCACCGGCTTGACCACGATCCGTTCGTGCTCGTCGAGAAACGCCAGGTTTTCGTCAGCATTGCCCGCCAGTTGTTGCACCGGCAGTTCGAGGCCCGCCGCTTTCAGTACCTTATTGGTCAGGCGCTTGTCCTGGCACAGGGTCATGCTGACGGCGGTGGTCAGATCACTCAACGACTCACGGCAACGGATGCGACGGCCACCGTGAATCAGCGTGAACAGCCCGGCTTCGGCGTCGTCCACCTGCACCTCAATGCCGCGACGATGGGCTTCTTCGACGATGATCCGCGCATACGGATTGAAATCCGCCTGCGGGCCGGGGCCGAGGAACAGTTTTTCGTTGATGCCGTTCTTGCGCTTGATGGCGAAGGTCGGCAGGTTGCGGAAACCGAGCTTGCCGTAAAGGTTTTTCGCCTGCTGGTTGTCGTGCAGCACCGACAGGTCCAGGTAGGCCAGACCGCGACTCTGGAAATGCTCGATCAGATGACGCACCAGCACTTCGCCGACGCCAGGCCGGGTGCATTGCGGATCGACGGCCAGGCACCACAGGCTGCTGCCGTTTTCCGGGTCGTTGAAGGCCTTATGATGATTCAGGCCCATGACGCTGCCGATCACCGCATTAGTGGTCTCGTCCTCGGCGATCCAGTACACCGGACCACCCTGATGACGGGGGGTCAGCAGGGTCGGGTCGATCGGCAACATGCCGCGCGCGATGTAGAGGTTGTTGATCGCGTCCCAGTCGGCCTGGTTCTGCGCACGACGAATCCGGAAGCCACGAAATACCCGCTGCGAAGGGCGGTAATCGCTGAACCACAGGCGCAGGGTGTCCGACGGGTCGAGGAACAGTTGCTGTGGCGATTGCGCCAGCACCTGCTGCGGCGCCGCGATGTACAACGCGATGTCGCGCTCGCCGGGTTTTTCGTTAAGCAGTTCGTTCGCCAGTGCCGCAGGATCAGGGTAGGTGTGGCCGATCAGCAGACGGCCCCAGCCGCAATGCAAGGCCAGGGGCTCGTCATTGAGGGAGCTACCGTCTTCGGCGAAGCGCGCCTGCAAACGCTCGTAGGACGGCGCCTGACCGCGCAACAGGCGCTGGTTGTAGATCGAAGCGTTGGCTTTCATCGGTCAAAGTCCTTGTTCGCTGAGCCACAGGTTCAGGGCCGCGAGCTGCCACAGCTTCGAGCCGCGCAGCGGGGTCAATTGACCGTCGGGGTTGGTCAGCAGCGTATCGAGCATGGTCGGGTTGAACAGGCCACGGTCCTGACTCGGGTCGAGCAACAGGTCGCGCACCCAGTTCAGCGTGTCGCCCTCCAGATGCTTGAGGCCCGGCACCGGGAAATAGCCTTTCTTGCGGTCGATGACCTCGGAAGGGATCACCAGACGCGCCGCTTCCTTCAACACTTGCTTACCGCCGTCTGGCAGCTTGAAGCGCGCAGGAACGCGGGCCGACAACTCAACGAGGCGGTAGTCGAGGAACGGCGTGCGTGCTTCCAGCCCCCAGGCCATGGTCATGTTGTCCACGCGTTTGACCGGGTCGTCCACCAGCATCACGGTGCTGTCCAGCCGCAGGGCTTTATCCACACCCGCATCGGCGCCCGGCATGGCGAAGTGTTCGCGCACGAAATCACCGGCAGCGTCGTTCTGGGTCAGCCATTGCGGGGCAACCGTGGCTGCGTACTCGTCGTAGCTGCGGTCGAAGAACGCTTCGCGATAGGCCGCATACGGGTCGCTGGCGCCATCGACTTGCGGATACCAGTGATACCCGGCGAACAGTTCGTCCGCGCCCTGGCCGCTCTGCACCACCTTGCAGTGCTTGGCGACTTCGCGGGACAGCAGGTAAAAGGCGATGCAGTCGTGGCTGACCATCGGCTCACTCATGGCGCGAAACGCGGCAGGCAACTGCTCGATGATCTCGCTTTCCTTGATGCGCAACTGATGGTGGTTCGTGCCGTAGTGCTTGGCGATCAAGTCCGAATACTGGAACTCGTCGCCACGCTCGCCGCCCGCATCCTGGAAGCCGATGGAGAACGTCGAAAGGTCTTTTACGCCAACTTCGCGCAACAGGCCCACGAGCATGCTGGAATCGACGCCGCCGGACAGCAGCACGCCGACGTCCACAGCGGCACGTTGGCGGATGGCCACGGCTTCACGTGTGCTGTCGAGCACGCGGTCGCGCCAGTCTTCTAGGGTCAGGTTCGCTTCATCGGCGTGAGGGCCGTAAGGCAGCGTCCACCAGACTTTTTGTTCGACCTTGCCGTCGGCGCTCACACGCATCCAGGTGGCCGGCGGAATCTTCTCGACGCCAGCGAGCAGGGTGCGCGGGGCAGGGACCACGGCGTGGAAATTCAGGTAATGGTTCAGCGCGACCGGGTCGAGCATCGGGCTGATGTCGCCGCCTTTGAGCAGGGCAGGCAGGGTCGAGGCGAAACGCAGGCGTTTATCAGTACGCGACAGGTACAGCGGCTTGACGCCGAGCCGGTCGCGGGCGATGAACAGGCTCTTGTTGTCGCGCTCCCAGATGGCGAAGGCGAACATGCCGTTCAGCTTGGGGAGCATGTCGGCGCCCCAGGCGTGATAGCCCTTGAGCAGCACTTCGGTGTCGCCACCGGAATGGAATTGATAGCCGAGGCTTTCCAGCTCGGCGCGCAATTCCGGAAAGTTATAAATCGCACCGTTGAAGGCCAGTGACAGGCCCAGATGGCTGTCGATCATCGGCTGCGCCGAACCGTCGGACAGGTCCATGATTTTCAGGCGACGATGGCCCAGGGCAATCGGCCCCTGACTATGAAAACCCCAGGCATCCGGGCCACGGGGCGCCAGATGATGGGTGATGCGTTCTACTGCGGCGAGATCCGCAGGTTGATTGTCGAAACGTAGTTCACCAGCTAATCCGCACATAAGTCCTTACCGGTTTTCCGTTGGGGAATGTGGCCGGGGAAGTCCGGCTACCCAAAGACTGACCGGTGCGGATTGCGAGAGTTTTAGAACGATCGGTTATAAGGGGGGTGCTGAGACTGCCGGATCACCGCCGAACTGCTTGTGATTTTGCCGAAGGCGTAGGAGGCTGGCTTGCCAACGATCTGGCGCGAAGGGGCAGTAAAATCAGGCAACTCGGTTGTGTCTGTCAGCACCGCGTGTACAGGGTTGGCTGTCGCTTCGCAACAGATCGCGAGCAAGCAACGCTCCTACGGCCTTCGGCCAGAATCAATAGCGATTTGCGCTCTGGGCAGAAGCTGCATGTGCGCAAGGCTCAATACCCCGTCATCTCCAGATACCCCACGCCTTTCTGGCTCCCGCTCACCCGCACCGGGCCTTCCCAATAGGGAATCTGCAGGTCCATCCACGCTTGTGAGTTGAGCGCTTCAACGATCACGTCCACGCCCTTGCCGGGGATTTTCACCGACCAACGGGTGGGCATGTCGCGGCCTTGCACATCGGTGGTGTCTTCAGGTTCCAGCTCGATGTCCTTCGCCGCCAATTGCTCCGTGCTGCCATCGGCGTTGATCCAGGTGCCCGTCAGGTAAGGGTCGTTGTGCCGTTGTCGCATGCGGTACAGCATCACGTCCGAGCCATCTTTCAGGTGCAGGGAAAACCAGTCCCAGCCAGTCTGGTTTTGCGTCAGCGGCTGGCTGCTCCATTCGCGGTCCAGCCAGGCGGGGCCGGAGACCTGATACGTCTGGCCGTCAATCTCGACGCTGCCTTCGGCCTGAAAGAACGGCTGGCTGTAGTAATACGAAGCCTGCCCCTGTTCGGATTTCTGGCTGAAACCCTGGTGGCCTTGCAGCACCAGCGGCTTGCTCGACGTCAGGTGCAGGCGATAGCTGAAATGCGGCCCACGGGCTTCCAGTTGCATGTCGGCCAGTGGGTCTTCGACGCTGGCATGGCTGGTCAAACCCCAATCGTCGATCCATGCCGACAACGGCGCCAGTGTTACGCCCGCCTGACCCACACCACCTCGGGCGTAACGCTCGGCGGCGTAGTGCTCGTCCTCCGAGGTCACGGCGGCGTGGCCCATCCACAGGTTGCGGTTGTTCCAGCCGTGGTTGTCCTGCGGCCCGGTTTTCGAGCGGGGCAGGGCGTTGCGAAACAGCGTCCATTGCACGCCGAATGACTGGCCGTCGGCGTCCTTGAGGTTGGCGGTGACGTACCACCATTCAATGCGGAAGTCGTTGTGCGCGCCGTGGTCCAGCGGAAACACGAAATGCTTGTCCGGTGTGACTTGGGCATAGCTCGCCGCATCGTCCGCCAGCCCTGCGAAGCCTTTTTCTTCCTCGGTTTTTTCGTCACAGCCCGCCATCAACAGCACGACCGTCAGCAGGGCCATCGCCTTAATTTTCATTGGCGAACGTCCTCAGCAAATCAGCAGGGCGGGTGCGGTACAGGCGATACAACGGCCACGCGGAAGCGAGCAATGTCGCGAGCATCGCCAGCAGCATCAGGCGCAGCAGCTGCATCGGGAACACTTGCAACGGCAGCCGCCAGCCGAACGCCTGCACGTTGATCACCGCGTCCAGGCACCACGCCAGCAACAGCCCCAGCGGGATCGCCAGCACCAGTGTGAGCACCGCCAGCAGCCAGGTTTGCGCCAGGTTCAGCAGCATCAATTGCTTGCGCGTCACGCCCAAGGCCCACAGCGGCGCGAGTTGCCCGAGGCGGCTCTGGCTCTGGGTCAGCAGGCTGATGAACAGCGCTACCCCTGCGACCATCAGGGTCAGGCTGTTGAGCGCAGCGGTCGCGGAAAAGGTGCGTTCGAACACCTGCCGCGACCACGCCTTGAGCTGGATCTGATCGACGATGCGGTTGTCGTCGATGGTGAATTTGTTGTGCAACACCCGCAGTAATTGCGGGATAGCACGGGTGTCGATGCGCAGGTTGAAACGGTTGGGCGTCAGGTCCGGCCAATGTTCGAGGAGGTGGTTGGCGTTGACCAGCATGTGGCCTTTGGGATTGCCGTAATCGGCGTAGATGCCGACGACTTTCAGCGGCCAGTCGCCGTCCGGCGCGGGGAGCTTCACTTCATCGCCGACGCTGACCTTGAGCCGCCGCGCCAACTGTTCGCTGAGCATCAGCGTGTTGTCCTTGGCCAATTGACCCCAAGGGTCCTCCCCGGAAGACTCCAGCAGCGGCCAGTGCTGACGGTAATGCGGATTGTCGATCACGCCGTACAGCTCGGCGGGCCAGCCGCGCAGTTGCAGCGACACTTGCCAGTTGGGCAGCACGGCGCGGGTCAGGGGTTGTTCGCTCAGCCATTTTTGCAACGGCGCGGCCTGAGCGGGGGTTTGCGGGTTGATGTACAGCTCGGCGCTGAGGCGCTGCTCCAGCCAGTGGGTGAAGGTCTGGCGGAAACCCGACGTCATGCTGCCCGCGCCGATGTTCGCCGCCATCGCCAACAGCAGCGCCATCAGCGCCAGGCTCAAGGCCGGCAATTGCTGACGACAATCGGCGAGAAACCACTGGCCCAGCACCGAGCGGCTTTTGCCGAGTAACACATTAAGCAGGGCGTTGAGCAGCACCGGCAGGCCCAGCGCGGCACTGAGCAGCAGGCTCGCCATCAACACGAAGCCCACCGCCAGGCTGTTGCCGAACAGCGCGGCGAGCAGCGCAATCACGGCCGATATGCCCGCGATCCAGCCTTGGCGCTTCAACCAGCCCGCGTGGGTGTCATGCCAGGCCTGCGCGTTGGCCAAGGCCAGCAACGGCAGGCGCGCTGCCCGCAACAGGCTGCTGGCCCCGGCGAGAAAGGCGCCCAGCAGCGAGACACCCAAACCACTGAGCCACCACCAGAGGCTCAAATTCAGGTGCCCGGCCAGCTCCGCGCCGTACAGCCCGCGCAAGCTTGCGGCGACGTCGGGCAGCAGCAGGCTCGCCAGCCAATACCCGCTGATGACCCCGGCAATCCCGCCCAGCAACGCCAGCGCACCTAGTTCGATCACCAGACTGGCGATAAGCCCCCGGGCACTGACCCCGCAGGCTCGCAGGTTGCGCAGCAGCCCCCGACGTTGCTCCAGCGCCAGGCCAATCGCCGCGTGGACAATGAAAAGGCCCACCACGAACGACAGAAAACCCAGCGCGTCGAGGTTCAAGTGAAAGCTTTCGGTGAGACGCCCAAGGTCGTTGTCTTCGCCGCTTTTGCGGATCACCAGCTCGCCTTTCATGTCGTCCGGCAGGGGCGGCGGGTCTTCGGCGAAGTCGCTGGGCAGGATCATCCGCGAGATCTGATCGGGCTGGTTCAGCAGTTGTTGGACGAAGCCGATGTCCATCAGCAGCAGACCGGGGGCCATGTCCGGCTGCGCATGCAACGGCGGAAGAGTCTGGCCGGATTCACTCAGCGGCCGGTCGCCTTCATGCAGCCCCAGCGCTTGCATCGTCTGCGGGGAAATCCAGGTGCTGCCGGGCGGCGTAAAAAATTCGACGATCTGCGCGGTGTCCAGCGTCTGCCCGGCCAGCGCCGTGTTGACCGGCAGCGTCACCGGCTCGATGCCCAGCAAGACCAGCCGTTGATCGGGGATGTCTTTCAGGGTGATGCGACCGCGCAACGCAGGCGACACCGGCCAACCCGCACGGCGCAGGCTGACGAACAGCTCTTGGGAATAATTTGCGCCGTTGGGCGCGACCAGCACTTTTTGCGGCTCGCCACCGATCAACTGACTGGCCTTGGCGTAACTCTCTCGCGCCTGACTGTTCAGGGCCTGCACGCCGGTGAGCAAACTGGTCGCCAGCCACAGGCCGGTCAGCACGCTGAAAAACTGCACGGGGTGGCGCCGCCAATGGCTAAGCAGCGCCTTGAGCGTCCAGAAAAACACCGGCATCAGCGTTCGCCTTCAGCGGCGAGTAGGCCCAAGTGCAACACCACCTGACGGTTCAGACGCGCCGCGACCCTCGGGCTGTGAGTGACCATCAACAGGCTGGTGGGGCTGTCGACCAGCAGGTCCAGCAGCAATTGCAGGACTTCGTCGCTGGTGCTTTCATCAAGGCTGCCAGTGGGTTCGTCTGCCAGCAACAGGCCGGGACGCGAGGCGAGGGCACGACCGATGGCGACCCGCTGCTGTTGGCCGCCGGACAGTTGCTCGGGGTAACGTTTGAGCAAGTCGCCAAGGCCCAGTCGCTCGACCAGCTCGGCCTGCCATACCGCGTCATGACGCCCCGCCAGCCGCGCCTGAAACGCAAGATTGTCCTCGACCTTGAGGCTGCCGATCAGGTTGAACTGCTGGAACACCAGACCGATTTCAGTGCGCCGCCAATTGGCCAGTTGCGCTTCGTTCATCTGATCCAGACGCTTGCCCGCGATCTCGATGCTGCCCTGATCCGCCTGATCCAGACCGGCCACCAAGTGCAATAGCGTGCTCTTGCCACTGCCAGACTCGCCCATCAACGCCAGACTTTCGCCCTGGCCCAACCGCAAATCCACCCCGCGCAGTACTGCCAACGGGCCTTGGGCCGTGGCATAGCTCTTGAACACGCCTTGGACTTGCAGCATTGACAGGCACCTGATTGAAGGATGGGGGGAGCATACCGGGTTGGCTGGGGGAGATGTAAACAGCTGCCGGGTTGAGATGGGTAGCGAAATAGATACATTTCCAGCTGATTTTGCCAGGGGCTGGTGTAACCCTCGCTAAGCCGGATATTTCGGGGCGTCATCGTATGGGACCTGTTTCCGGCAATATCAAGAACCAATGCTCTTTTTGGCGTCGATGCCGTTGTTTGTTATCAAGTCGGCACGTTGTACATTGCAGTCTTGTAGGGAGACATCATCGTGAGCAAACCTTTTCAATCCCGTCGTCAGCGGATCGGCGCTGGTAAAGAGACGTCAATGTCCCAAGGGAACCAGCTCCCATTCAGCGATGCGCTTTCGAGTGCCAGTGCCGTGATTGAGCAGCACGCCAGGAACAGCTTTGCCAAAAGCGCTCATGGGGCGAGCGGGAAGTCCAAGCCGCGTTCTACGCGAGCACCGCATCTTTCTGATGTCGAGCGGGAGCTGGCGGAACTCAGAAAGATCGTTGCGGCGTTGGCAATTCGTTCTATGGCTCATGAGGAAAAGACCACGACACTCGATGACAGCATGACTGTACTGGATGCCGAGACCGCCTTTAACCTGTTGGATAACCCCCCAGAACCTACAGATGAGCTTCGCGACCTTCTGAACGTGCGTTAGGAGGTCTTCATGGAGTTCATCACTGTCAGCTTTGACCGATTGGTGGATCGCATCGGATTCGATTGCAAAAGTCATCCCTCGTTAAATACCTATATTTCCCAACACGCGGGCCAAGACGAAAAACGTCATGTGTCACGCACCTTCATGTACGTCGGAAACGGGGCTTTGCAAGGCTACTATGCGCTGGCGAATACCTCAGTCGCACTGAGTGATCTCCCCGACGAGCAGAAACGCAAGATGCCTCGCTACCCGGTGCCTGCGGTGCTGTTGAGTCGGTTGGCAGTCGATTGCACCGTCCAGGGGACGGGCTTGGGGCGACGGCTCATGTCTGACGTTTTCCGTCGCGTCCATGCCGTGTCGAGGCACTCCGGGGTGGCGTTCGTGGTGGTTGACGCAAAGGATCAGGTCGCGGCTGAGTATTACCGTGTCAAGCTGGGATTCGTGCCGTCGATCCACGATCCTCTTCGCCTAGTGCTTTCGACGGCTACGTTGATCCAGGCGTTCAATGGACAGGGGGGCGCTCCGGGTTGAACGCCCAGCATCACATCACTCTCATTTCCCCCTGATCAACTGCCTCACCACAAACCGGTTCGGGTGACACGCCTCGGCCACGCTGCGGGGTAACGGCAACGGCTCGTTGTCCAGCCACGCCGCGATCAATTCCCCGGACAACGGCGCGGTGATCAGACCTCGTGAGCCGTGGCCGCTGTTGACGTACAGCCCGTCCAGCCACGGGCATTCGGTTTTGGGGATTTGTCGGGCGTCCTTGCGCAAGACCGCGTAGGCCTCGAAAAACGCCTCGCGATCCGCCAGCGGCCCGACGATGGGCAGGTAATCGGGACTGGTGCAGCGGAAGGCGGCGCGACCTTGCAGCTGGTCGACAGGCAATTGCTCAGCCTGCAAACGCTCGGTCAGGTCGGCGGAGATTTCCCGCAGCAGCTCAAGATTGCCCAAGTGTTCAGCGGTGGTGGGGGTGAGGTCGTCGCTGTTGAAGTCGAAGCTGGCGCCGAGGGTGTGTTCGCCCAGGCGACCCGGCGCGACGTAGCCTTCGGCGCAGACCACTGTTTTCAGCGACTGGCTGGCGGCGGTTTCGGGCAATCGGGTGATCTGCCCGCGAATGCGCTTGAGCGGCAGATCGGCGCTGGCCGGGAAGCGTTTGACCTCCGCAGCTCCGGCCAGCACCACGACAGGGGCCGAATCCAGCAGGTGCTGGCCCTCCCACGCTTGCCACACATCACCGTCACGGCGCAGGTCGACCACGTCGTTGTGCGTCATCAATTGAATGTTCGACATGCTGGCCTGGTGCCGACACAGCGCGGGCGGGTGCACCCAGCCGCCTTCCGGGTAAAACAGCCCGCCGCTGGGGAGCGCCACGCCCGCAGCGGCTTCGGCGTCAGACTGACTCAGCACATGCAGCAAACCGGGGGAAAACGCCTCGGCCAATTGCGCCTGTCGCTCGCCTTCCTTCGCGTCGAACGCCAACTGCAGCACGCCACAATCGCCCCAATCGACGCCTCGCTCAAGCCGTTCCAGCAAACGCCGGGTGTGGCCGAAGCTGCTGAGGATCAGCTGCGACAATGCGGTGCCGTGGGCCGAGAGCTTCAGGTACAACACGCCCTGCGGATTGCCCGACGCTTCTTGCGCCAGGTCGTCATGACGTTCCAGCAGGCTGACCTGCCAACCCCGAGCCGCAAGGCTTGACGCCGTGGCACAGCCCGCCAGCCCCGCGCCGATCACCAGTGCCTTGCGTTCCGCGTGCTTGAAAGAGGGGCGAGCAAACCAGGGTTTCGCCGCCGCAGGAGCGGCAGCAGCTTCAGGCCAGCCCACGAACACCCCGCGCAAAACCTCCCATTTGTGCCCGATGCCCGGCACCCGTTTCATCTTGAAACCCGCCGCGTTCAAGGCGCGACGGACCCAGCCCGTGCTGGTGAACGTGCCAATGGTCGAGTTCGGCGCGGCCAGACGTGCCAGTTCGGCAAACAGTTCAGGGGTCCACATTTCCGGATTTTTCGCGGGCGCGAAACCGTCGAGAAACCACGCGTCGATGGGCCCGTCCAGTTGCGGCAGCATCTCCAGCGCATCGCCGATCAACAGGGTGAGGGTCACGCGCCCGCCGTCGAACACCAGCCGTTGAAAGCCTTCGTGAATCGCGACGTACTGTGCGAGCAGTGGGTCGGCGAAGGGTTTCAGCTCGGGCCACAGGTTCAGGGCGCGCACGAGGTCGGCGCGGCTGAGCGGAAATTTTTCGACGCTGACGAAGTGCAGCCGCGCACCGGGGGCCGCGCAGGCATCGAACAGTTGCCAGGCGCAGAGAAAATTCAGCCCCGTGCCAAACCCGGTCTCGCCAATCACCAGACGCCCGTTCGCAGGCAGCGCGGTGAAGCGTTCCTGCAACGCGTTCTGGGTCAGGAACACATGACGCGTCTCGGCCAAACCTGATTCGTTGGAAAAGTAGACGTCGGCAAAGGCCCGGGAAATCGGGTTGCCGTTTTCATCCCAGTCGAGCTGGGCGTGCTGGAGGGTGGTCATGGTTGGGCTACTAAAGGACGCGTGGGCAGGTGCAAGGTCGGCATATTAACCCACTGCGCCCTCGATCTTGCTGCATGACGATTGACCCATGGCAGGGTTTCATTGTCACAACCCACATCGTTTGTACTGATCCGCTAGTCTTGAGCGATCTGGAAAGGAGCCCTACATGTTCGAATCCGCTGAAATCGGCCACACCATCGACGACGAGACCTACGACGCACAGGTCCCGGCCCTTCGCGAAGCCCTGCTGGAAGCCCAATACGAACTCCACGAACAGGCCAAGCGCCCGATCATCGTGTTGATCAACGGCATCGAAGGCGCGGGCAAGGGCGAGACCGTCAAGCTGCTCAACGACTGGATGGACCCGCGCTACATCGAAGTGCGCACCTTCGACCAACAGACCGACGAAGAACTGGCCCACCCGCCGGTCTGGCGTTACTGGCGCCAACTACCCCCGAAAGGCCGCATCGGCATTTTCTTCGGCAACTGGTACAGCCAGATGATTCAGGGCCGGGTGCACAAGCAGTTCAAAGACCCCGTGCTCGACCAGGCGATCAACGGCGCCGAACGTCTGGAAAAGATGCTCGTCGACGAGGGCGCAGTGATCTTCAAGTTCTGGTTTCACCTGTCCAAAAAGCAGATGAAGCTGCGCCTCAAGACCCTCAAGGACGACCCGCTGCACAGCTGGCGCATCAGCCCGCTGGACTGGCAACAATCCCAGACGTACGACAAATTCGTGCGCTTCGGCGAGCGGGTGTTGCGCCGCACCAGTCGCGACTATGCGCCGTGGCACGTGATCGAAGGGGTGGACGCGAACTACCGCAGCTTGACCGTTGGCCGCCTGCTGCTGGAAGGCTTGCAGAACGCGCTGAAGACCCCGGAAGGCAGCGCCAACATGGTCAACATCGGGCCGTTGCCGAGCAACACCGATGAACTGAGCCTGCTGGACAATCTGGACATGACCCTGTCGCTGGAAAAGGACGACTACGACGAGCAACTGATCACCGAACAGGCGCGGTTGTCTGGCCTGATGCGCGACAAACGCATGCGCCGTCACGCGCTGGTCGCGGTGTTCGAAGGCAACGACGCGGCGGGCAAGGGCGGGGCGATCAAACGCGTGGCCGGGGCGCTCGATCCTCGGCAGTACCACATCGTGCCGATTGCCGCGCCGACACAGGACGAATTGGCCCAACCGTACCTGTGGCGTTTCTGGCGACAGATACCGGCGCGGGGAAAATTCACCGTGTTCGATCGCTCCTGGTATGGCCGGGTGCTGGTGGAACGGGTCGAGGGTTTCTGCTCACAGGATGACTGGCTGAGGGCGTACAGCGAGATCAACGACTTCGAAGAACAGCTCACTGACGCGGGCATCGTCGTCGTTAAATTCTGGTTGGCCATCGACGACCAGACCCAGTTGGAGCGCTTCAAGGCCCGGGAAAAGATCCCCTTCAAACGCCACAAGATCACCGACGACGACTGGCGCAACCGCAGCAAATGGCCGCAATACCGTGAGGCCGTGGGCGACATGGTCGACCGCACCAGCACCGAAATCGCCCCGTGGACGCTGGTCGAAGCCAACGACAAACGCTGGGCGCGGGTGAAAGTGCTGCGCACGATCAACGATGCGCTGGAGGCGGCGTTTGAGAAGGGGGATAAGAAGAGGTGATCGGTGTTTGGGCTGCGTGAGGTGTGTCAGCTCGACCGCCTTCGCTGCCGTCGTAACCTCCGGCGTCTCCCACAGGATTGGCGGCGTCCGCAATGCTCGCGGCTGACATCTGGCCGCTTTTGATTCTGCCGGACGCTGTGGGAAAGGTGCGTTCCGGGCCTTTAATTCTGGCCGAAGGCGTAGGTCTGGCGCGGTCCAGGCTTTTGATTCTGCCGAAGGCGTAGATACCGTCTTGCCCATCACCGGGCAAGCGCAATTTCTGCGTCGAACGGCTTGCCCGATTTCAGCACGCCATAGACCAGATGCAGCAGCTTTCGCATTGCTGCACAGATGATCTCTTTTGGGGCTTTCCCATTGGCGCGCATCCGGGTCTTTAGCTCTCGCAACACCGCGTTGTGCTTTAGGCCAGCCATGCCTGGCATGTAAAGCCCGGCGCGCAGCCTTTTCGAGCCGGTTTTGGATATATGGGTCGGGCCTACCGACTCTCCCGAGCTAGCACAACGTGGGTCCAGGCCCGCAAAGGCAACGATAGATTTGGGGCCCTTGTAATCCAATGGGTCGCCGAGTTCGGCCAGGATCAGCGCTGCGGTCGTATCCCCCAGCCCGTCGATGGTCACGATCAGATCGCGCTTCTGGCGCAGGTCAGGATCGTCGTCAATATTGTCTTTGATCGCTTTCCTGGTCTCGTCGATCTGTTGCTTGACGTGGCTGATCACCGACTCGATCGACGCTTTGACCTTGTCTTCGGCGACATCCAGACGATTGCTTTCCATCTGCTGAATTTCCTGCAAATCTTCCAGTCGACGCACCAACGCGCGCAAGCGCCGACGTGGCGCGGGCTCCGGCACCCACTCGCGCAGTCTGGTGTGCTTGTCTTGCGCATAGCGGGCGATCAGCTTTGCATCGGCCTTGTCGGTTTTGACCCGGCGCAGCTCATCCTTGCCGTACTGGTGGAGGATCGCAGGGTTGACGATGCACACCCGGTATCCGTGAGCGTGAAGGCAATCAGCAACGCCCTGGTGGTAGACGCTGGTGGCTTCCATCACGACCCAGGCATGGGGCTCGGAGTGGGTGGTAAGCCAGTCGAGCAGCACCTGATAACCCTTGGGATTATTGGCCAGCCTGGCTTTGGTCCTGAACTTCCCGTTATCCAGCGGGGTGGCGATATCAAATGAGTTTTTGGCGATATCGATGCCAACAAAAGCAGACATGGCGCTCTCCAGAGTCGATTGCACACGATCATCGCGTCACCCGGTCCTGCCTTGTACATGCGTGCTCACGCCGAAGGCGCGCACTGGATACCGTTCGGACTTTTCGAGTGAGGTTGGAGAACCGGAGCTCTATCTACTTTGTAAGCTCTGAGGCCTTAGGAGCTGAACAGCTTCCCGGCTCTCCCTCGATGATCAGTCGAGAACTATGGCGCGATGAAACGCCAGAGTCGAGATACAAGGAGCTGGCTTGCCTGCGATCGGCTGCGCAGCAGTCGCAAAATTGGATGACAGTGTGTCAGATACAACAGAGGTCTCTGATTCTGCTGTCGCTTCGCAACAGATCGCAGGCAAGCCAGCTCCTACGGCCTTCGGCCAGAATCAAGAGCCTGGACCGTGCCAGTCAGTCCCGCAGCCCTCTGCCAGAATCAACAACGCTCAGGTGCCAGCCGCGAGCGTCCAGGGTTTCGCCAATCCTGAACTGCCCCCCAAAAGTTGGACAGTTTACGCCGCAGCCTGAGTCCTGTATTCAACAGGACTCATGCCATTGAGCCTCAGCTTGATGCGGTCATGGTTGTAGTAATGAATGTACTCATCCAGGCCGACCTTCAATTCTTCCACACTCTCGAAACGCTTCAGGTAGAAAAACTCTGACTTCAGCGTGCCGAAAAAACTCTCCATCGCCGCATTATCCAGGCAATTGCCTTTGCGGGACATGCTCTGCTTCACGCCTTTTTCGCTGAGTGCGTGGCGATAGCGTGGCTGTTGGTAGTGCCACCCCTGGTCCGAATGAACGACCAGTTTGGGCGCGTCTCCCAAGCAAGCCAACGCCTTGTCGAGCATGTTCCCCACCAATTCGTAGTAAGGCCGACTGGCTGTTTCGTACGCGATGATTTCGCCGTTGTACAAATCCATCACAGGAGACAAGTAGAGCTTCTGCTGACCCACTTTGAACTCGGTGACGTCGGTTACCCACTTCTGTTTTGGCCGGGGTGCATGAAAATTACGCTCCAGCAGGTTCGCGGCGATTTTGCCAACAGTCCCCCGGTAGGAACGGTATTTCTTGGGCCGTACGACCGATTGCAAACCCTGTTCGGCCATCAGCCGTTCGATGACCTTCTTGTTGACCAGCGTTCCTTCCTTTCTGAGCGCAAGCGCAATACGCCGATAGCCATACAGCCCTCTCTGCTTGTGATATTCCTGCTGCACCCGTTCCTTGAGCGCCGCATGCCGGTCCGGTTTCTGCTCAGCCTTGACCTGGTAATAGAAGGTGCTGCGTGCCAGCCCGACCAGCTCAAGGAGGTCGGGCAATGGGAATCGGTGCTTGAGTTTGCGGACGATCAGGACTTTTTCCCCCGTGTTCGCTCCTTTTCCTCGCGCAGGGCCTTGAGCTCCTTTAGGACAGCGTTCTCCATGCGCATGTACTCAAGTTCAGCCATCAACTGCTCTCGTGGCTTTTGTGCATCGTTGGTGTCGGTGGGTTTGGCGGGTTTGATTTTCATGGGCGTGTCGGCTGGCTGGATGGCAGTAGGGGTGACAGGACTGTCACTGTAATACTGGCGTTGCCAGATGCCTATCAGGGAGGACCGCCCAAGGTCAAAATGCGCAGCGGTCTGGCGTAGCGAAAGTCGATGCTCATGCATGTAGGTCAAGACTTGGCGCTTGAAATCCTCGCTGTACCGCCGCGCATACGACATTGGCTTGATGCTGTTGCCAGTCCGATAACTGGCGACCCAGCGTCGAAGGAGACTGAAGTCGATGCCAAAATGTCTGGCCACTGTTCGGAAGCCGTTGGTGCCGTTCAGGTAGGCGGTGACCGCCGTGAGCTTGAACTGCTCGGTGTACTTGATCATAGATCCCCCAGGGGTTGGATGGGTGTCCAACTTCTTGGGGGCAGTTCATCCTGTGGGAGACGCCGGAGGTTACGACGGCAGCGAAGGCGGTCTGTCTGACACCCCGCGCTCACCGCTCCCGCAACGCCTCAGTCCGCGCCTTCAACACCGGCTTCAGCAAATAATCCATCACGCTCTTCTCACCCGTGATGATGTCCACCGTCGCGACCATGCCGGGGATGATCAGCAGGGGTTTCTCGTTGCTGCCCAAGTGGTTGCGGTCGGTGCGGACCTGGATCAGGTAGAAGGTGTTGCCCTTGTCGTCGGTGGTGGTGTCGGCGCCGATGAGTTCCAGTTTGGCGGGCAGGCCGCCGTAGATGGTGTAGTCGTAGGCGCTGAACTTGACCATGGCTTTCTGGCCGGGGTGGAGGAAGGCGACGTCTTGCGGGCGGACTTTGGCTTCGATCAGCAGGTTGTCGTCCAGCGGCACGATTTCCACCATGTCGCTGCCAGGCTGGACCACGCCGCCGATGGTGTTGACCTTGAGCGTTTTCACGATGCCTTTGACCGGAGAGGTGACGGTGGTGCGGGTCACGCGGTCGTCGATGGCGATGCTGGTGGCGCTGGCTTTGGCCAGATCCGAGCGTTTGTCGTTCAAGTCTTTTGTAGCGTCCGAGCGGAAGCTGTCGAGGGATTCCTGGATCTTGCTCTTGATCTCATTGATCGCCGCTTCAGCCCGGGGAATCGCCAGCGAGGTCGCGTCCATTTGCCCGCGCGCCTCGGACGCTTTGCCCTTGAGCCGGATGATTTCCACCGGCGACACCGCGCCGCTGTTCACCAGGGGCGCCGACATGCTCAGCTCCTGCTGAATGAACCCCAGCTGATTGCGGTACTGATCCTGCTTGGAGCGAAACTCGGCGACTTCCTGCATCTTCTGCCGCAACTGTTCCTGCAACGTGCGCTGCTCGCTGGCCAGACGCCGCTGGCGCGAGTCGTACAACGCCTGCTCGTCCGCCGCGACTTGTGGCGCCTTGCTCAGCACCACGGCCGACGGCTTGAACGGACGCCCTTCGGACTCCGCCGACAGCCGATCCACTTGCGCCATCAGCGTGTATTTATCGACCTCGCTCTCGCCCTTGTTCGACAGAAACCGCGTGTCATCCAGGCGCAGCAGGGTGTCGCCCTTGTTCACGATCTGTCCTTCACGGACGAAAATCTCGGTGACGATGCCGCCTTCAAGGTTCTGAATCACCTGAACCTTGCTCGACGGAATCGCCTTGCCTTCGCCCATGGTGACTTCTTCGAGCACCGCGAATTTAGCCCAGACCAGCGCGGTGACGATCAGCGCGGCGGCGATCCACACGGTGATTCGGGCGCCTCGGGATGAATCCTGCGCGGCGACGCCGGCGACCTCGGGCATGAACTCAAGATCGACCTGACGGCCCGGATGAAAATAACGGTGAGCGGAAGACATGGTTGACGCTCCTTAAACCGAAGACGGGCCGACGCGGCCCTTGCGCAGTGCTTCGACGACCAGCGCCTTGGGGCCGTCGGCCACGACTTTGCCGTTGTCCAGCACCACCAGCCGATCCACCAGACTGAGCATCGACATGCGGTGGGTGACCAGCAGCAGCGTCTTGCCCTGCATCCGGTCGAACAGCTTCTGCCGCAGGACGTCTTCGCTGGCGTTGTCCATGTGGCTGGTGGGTTCGTCGAGCAGCATGATCGGTGGGTCAAGCAATAAGGCTCGCGCCATCAGCACCGCCTGCCGCTGCCCGCCGGACAGCAACTGCCCACGCTCACCGACCGGCCGATCGAAGCCCATGGGATGATTGCGCGCCAGTTCGGTCGCGCCCGTCAGCTCCGCCACTTCGAGCATCCGCGCATCGGTGACGTAGCGGGCGCCGAGGGTCAGGTTGTCCCGCAGGCTCCCGGCCAGCAGCGGCAGATCATGGGCGACGTATCCCACTTGTTGACGCAAATCCGCCACGTCCACCTGGCGCAGGTCCAGGCCGTCCAGCAGCAACTGGCCCGCGTCCGGGGCGTAGAACCCCATCATCAAACGGGCCAGCGTGCTTTTGCCCGAACCGCTACGGCCAATGATGCCGATGCGCTCGCCGGGCTTGATGCTGATGCTGACGTCGTGCAACGCCGCCGCTGTGCCCGGCCCGCCGTAGGCAAAGCTGGCGTTGACCACCTGAATGTCGCCCTTGAGCAGCGTGTGCTGCAGCGGGTTTTTGCCTTGCTCGCGTTCTTGAGGCAGGGCCATCAGCGCGTCGGTGCTTTTCATCGTGACCTGCGCCTGCTGGTAGCGCGTGATCAACCCGGCGATTTGCCCGAGCGGTGCGAGCACGCGGCTGCCGAGCATGTAGCTGGCCACCAGCGCACCGACGCTGAGGTTGCCAGCGATGATGATGTAGACCCCGGCCACGATGGTCGCCATGCCCGAAAACTGCTGGATGAACAGCGTGCCGTTGCTGGCCAGCGCCGAAAGGTCACGGGCGTGGCTGTCGAGGCGGGTGAGGGCGCCGTGGGTCGATTCCCATTTGTGCTGGCGTTCGCTCTCGGCGCCGCAGGCCTTGAGAGTTTCCAGGCCGCCGAGGGTTTCCACCAACAGCGCTTGCCGTTCTGCGCCGAGCGCCAGGCTGCGTTCAACGGTGTCGCGCAGGCGGATCTGGATGATCCACGCGAACAGAATGGTGACCGGGAACGCCACCAACGGAATCACCACCAGCCAGCCGCCGAGCAGACCGATCACCGCCAGCATCAACACGGCGAACGGCAAGTCGATAATGCTGGTCAGGGTGACGGCGGTGAGGAATTCCCGCAGACCCTGAAAGTCGTGAATGCTCTGGGCGAAGCCGCCGATGCTGGCCGGACGCGCTTTCATCGCCATGCCGGTGATGCGCTCGAACAGGGTCGCGGAGAGGATCACGTCGGTCTTCTTCCCGGCCTGATCCAGCAGGTGCGCACGCACCAGTCGCAAGGTCAGTTCGAAGCCGGTGCCGATCAACAGCCCGATGGCCAACACCCACAAGGTCGAGGTCGCCTGATTGGGCACGACGCGGTCGTAGGTCTGCATGACGAACAGCGGCACCATCAGGCCGAGCAAGTTGATCAGCAGGCTCGCCAGAATCGCATCGCCATACAGCCCGCGAGACAGCTTTATCGTGTCGCGAAACCAGGCGTTGACCCTCGGCACCAGCGGCGCGCGCAGGTTTTCCAGCTCATGACGAGGGCGGGCGAACAGGGCTTGGCCGGTGTAGAGCGTTTGCAGCTCTTCGCGGGTGACCCGTTGCTCGCCGCCATCGGCTTCGCTCGGAAGAATCAGCGCGCGTCCATCGTCTTCCCAACGTCGGAGAATCGCGCAGCGGTTGCCCTTGAGCAGCAGCAGAACCGGGAGGTTGAGGCCGTCGATGGCGTTGAGGTCGCGGCGCAGAATGCGCGCTTGCAAACCGGCGCGGGCAGCGGCGCGGGGGAGAAGATCGACGCTCAGGGATTGCTGCGCCAGGGGCAGGCCAGCGCTGAGGCTGCTGCGGCTGGCGTTGCAATCGTGGAGCCGACAGAGGATGAGCAGGCCATCCAGCAGCGGGTCGTCGAAGTTCGAACGGGGGTCGAACGGCTGAGCCGGTTCTAAATCAGGCAGTTCCATGCTGGTCACAGACTTCTCCCAGCGCTTGCGCGCTTGACTACATCGCTACTTCACTACTTCAGGTCGGGCAGCCGGGCTTCGCTCTTGACTTCCGTCAGAGCAACAGCAGCCGCGGGCAAAACCACACGCGCCTTGCTCAACAGCTCACCTTCGGTGGCCAGTACGCGGTACATCGAATATTCCTCGGTGTAACGCAGTTCGGTGTAGCGACGGGCGGCGTTGTACAGCTCGTTTTCACTGTCCAGCAAGTCGAGCAGGGTGCGCTGGCCGAGGCCGAACTGATCCTGATACGCGGCGCGGACTTTGGTGGTGGTTTCGGCGTATTCCCGGGCAATCGGAGTCTGAACGCGCGCGTTGTTCATGGCGTTCCAGGCCAGCGACAGGTTCTCGTTGATCATCCGCAGTGCGTTATTGCGAATGTCCATTGCCTGTCCGGTCTTGTAGGCGTCCGAGTTGAGGCGGGCCTTGTCGCGATTGCCGTTGAACAGGTTGTAATTCATCACCACGGCGGCGCGCCATTCGTTGTCGTGGCCTTCCTCACCGGCGATGTTGTTGTTTGCGCCGACAGCCAGTTCGCCATCGAAACGCGGGTAAAAGGGCGACTTGGCAACCTCGTACTGTTTCTCGGCAGCGTTGACGTCGGCCTGGGCGGATTTCAGGTAGGAGTTGTTCACCAGCATGCTTTGCTTGGCGTCGGTCAGGCTCTTGGGCACTTCCCCTCTGATGGACGGCGGGGCTTCCAGCTCGTCGGGCGTCTTGCCCACGGCGCTGAAGAAGTTGGCTTCGGCGTCGGCCAGATCGACCTGTGCGGTGTAGTAGTTGTTCTCGGCCAGGGCGCGGCGGGCCTTGGACTGATCGCTGTCAGCGTTGCTGCCGATGCCGCGATTGGTGCGCAGACCGATCTGGTCGTTGATGCGCAGGTGCGCTTGCAGATTGTTCTTCGCCAGATCCAGCAGCTCACGGCGCTTGAGCACTTCCAGGTACACCTCAATGGCCCGCAGGGCAAGGTCTTCCGAGGTGCCGCGCAAGTAATACGCACGGGAGTTGACGACGGCCTGGGTGCGTCCGACTTCGTTCTTGGTGTTAAACCCGTCGAACAGCATCTGCCGCAGACGCAGCTCGGATTGGGTGTAGTTCAGGGTTTCTTCGTTGTGGTTACCCACGAAACGGGTGGTGGGGCTGTCGGTGTGTTCACGACCGTATGCCGCCACCAGATCCACGGTCGGGAGATAGCCTCCCTTGGCAATTTTCACGTCCTCGTCGGCGGACAATCGGTTGTTCACGTTGGAGTGAATTTCCGGGTGATTGTCGATGGTGTTCTGAATCGCTTGATTCAGCGACATGGCTTGCGCTTGGGCGCAGGCCACCGCCAACACAACTGCACTGTAGAGCGGGGTCAAATCGCGCATGGAAACTCTCCCTGGATAATTGTCGTGCTGCGTACGCCAAAAAACCGGCGATTGGTGCTGTTAAAACCGTATCAGGTTTGTAACATCACAGCTAAGAACAACTTTCGGAAATGCTCAGACGTTTTTTTCATATCCCTTATTCCAAAAAAAACTTATGTCATTTTATGAATTCAGGCGAAGGTGAAATTCAGGAATTGCCTGTATTCAACGTTTTACGGGCGTCTTATGGTTGCGAAGGGAGTTTCAACGGAAATTTGACGGCGGTTGATCAAGTGGTTTTTCGAGCAAAAAACTTGAAAAGATTCAGCGACATAAAATTGTCGGTGGATAGTAGCTCCAAGCCATTTCTGTGCGCCGATCGAACAGTTTTTGTTGGATTCGTAACATTTTTTGATCCGGTTTATGCAGCAAGGGAGTGGATATGGCCAAGTTGATCGGTACGGTTCGGACAGTCGTGGGGGATGTTTTTGCGGTGGCCAGCAACGGCACCAAGCGATTGGTGATCGAAGGCGACAAGGTGTTCGCCGGTGAATTGCTGGAAACCGGCGCGACCGGTGCCGTGGCGGTGCACTTGGCCAAGGGGGGCGAACTGACCCTCGGACGGGACAGCAGCATGCCGCTGACGCAGGAAATCCTCGCCAATCACGCCACCCATGTGGACACCCCCGACGCCACGGCCCCGAGCCAGTCGCAACTGGCCGACGTGCAGCAGCTGCAACAGCTGATCGCAGCCGGTGCCGACCCGAGCCAAGTGACAGACGCGCCCGCCGCAGGCACCGCCAACCCTGGCGGTTCACCTTCCGCGCTGGGCGGCGGACACACCTTCGTGCTGCTGACCGAAACCGCTGGCGTGGTGAACCCGGTCGTGGGCTTCCCGACGGCCGGCATTACCACCACTTTTCTCGTGCCTGAGGGTGAAGTCGGCCGCTTTGGTGATGGCAGCCCAGGCGACAACCTGCCGCCGATCGTCACCCCACCGGACGAACCGCCTGTGGTGACGCTGCCGCCTGATCAACCGCCACCCGACCAGCCACCGCCGGATCAACCTCCGCCTGACCAGCCTCCGCCTGACCAACCGCCACCGGATCAGCCACCGCCTGACGAGCCGCCTCCGCCGCCCGTGAACTATGGCGTCGCGCTGGGCGCCAGCGAGGTCACGCTGAACGAGGCCAACCTTGCGGACGGCAGCGCGCCGAATTCGGGCGCGTTGACCCAGAACGGCGTGATCAAGGTCAGCGCCCCGGACGGCCTGCTGACCCTGACCATCGGTGGCGTCGACGTGGTGGTCAACGGCGTACCGATGAGTTCGCCGCAAACCATCACCCTGCCATCCGGCAACACCCTCACGATCCTCGGCTACAACCCGAGCACCGGGGAGGCCAGCTACACCTACACGCTCACAGGCCCCGAAACCCACAATCAGGGCGCGGGCACCGTCAATGACGAGCAGATCCCCGTGCACGCGGTGGACAGCAACGGCGACGCCGCCAACGGCAGCATCAACGTGCACGTGCTCGATGACGTGCCTCAGGCCAATCCGGACATCGGCTACGTCAAGGAGGGCGGCGAAACCAGCGGCAACATTCTGGGGAACGACGTGGCCGGTGCCGACGGCCCTGGGTCGGGCGGTTTGATTGTCGGCGTGCGCGCGGGCGATAACACCTCTGCCCCGGTGTTCGGTGGCGTTGGTACGGTGATTCAAGGGCTCTACGGCACCCTGACCGTGGATGCGAGCGGCCAGGCGTCCTACGTCGCCAACCCGAATTCGGGTGGCCACGACGACGTGAAGGACATCTTCACCTACACCATTCGCGATGCGGATGGTGACACCAGCACCACCACGGTCACCGTCAACGTCTACCACAACGACGGCGTGATCATCGGCGGCAGCGACTGCACCCTCAACGAAGCCAACCTGCCGGACGGCACTGACCCGAACGCCGCCGCGCTGACCCAGACCGGCACGGTCAAGATCACCGCTCCGGATGGCCTGCAAACCCTGACCGTCGGCGGCATCAACGTCGTGGAAAACGGCCACCCGCTGACGTCGCCGCAATCCGTCACCTTGCCGTCGGGTAGCACGTTCACAGTGCTGCATTACGACCCGGCCACCGGCGAGGTCACCTACAGCTACACCCTCAATGGTGCGGAAACCCACAATCAGGGCGACGGCACGGTCAACAACGAACAGATCGCCGTGCATGCCGTGGACAATGACGGTGACACCGCCGACGGCAACATCAACGTCCACGTCACCGACGACGTGCCGCAAGCCACCGCCGACATTGGCTATGTAAAAGAAGGCGGCGAAACCAGCGGCAACATCCTCGCCAACGACCACGCCGGGGCCGATGGTCCGGGGGCGGGTGGCTTGATTATCGGTGTTCGCGCGGGCGAGGACACGTCGACGCCGGTCACCGGTGGCGTCGGAACCGTGATTCAGGGGCTGTACGGCACCCTGACCGTGGACGCCAGCGGGCAGGCGTCCTATATGGCCAACCCGAATTCGGGCGGGCATGGCGACATGAAAGACATCTTCACCTACAGCATTCGTGACGCGGACGGCGACACCAGCACCACCACGATCACCGTCAACGTCTACCACAACGACGGCCCGATGATTGGCGGCGGCGATTGCACGGTCGATGAAGCCAACCTGCCGGGCGGTTCGCACCCGGATCACGATGCGCTGACCCAGACCGGCACGATCAAGGTGACCGCGCCGGACGGCGTGCAAAACCTGATCATTGGCGGCATCGTCGTGGTCGATCACGGCGTGCCGCTGTCGTCACCGCAGTCCACCACGCTGCCCTCGGGCAACTCGCTGACCGTGCTGCATTACGACCCCACCACCGGCGACGTGACTTACACCTACACGCTGAATGAGGCGGAAAATCACAACCAGGGCGACGGCACTTCGCTGAGCGACCCAATCCCCGTGCACGCCGTGGACACCAATGGCGACGTGCGTGACGGCACCCTTGTGGTCAAGATCCTCGACGACACACCCCAAGCGCACAGCGACATCGGCAACGTCGTGGCAGGGGGCGAAACCAGCGGCAACTTGCTGCTCAACGATACCGCGGGTGCGGATGGCGCCGGTCCCAACGGGTTGATCGTCGGCGTACGGGCCGGTGGCGACACCACCACGCCTGTCATCGGCGGGCTGAACAGCGTGATCACCGGGGCGTACGGCACGCTGATTGTCGACAACCAGGGCAACGCGACCTACCACAGCGACCCGTCCCACGTCGGGCCGCAAGGTGAGCAGGATGTGTTCACCTACACCATTCGCGATGCCGACGGCGACACCAGCACCACCACCGTCACCGTCAACATCAACGTGGCCGCCCCGTGCCCACCGGTGGCCTGCAACGACAACGACGTCACTGTGCAGGAAAGCGCCCTCGACACCCACAAAGACGGGCAGGATCTGGCGCCCGGCATCGTGACCGGCAGCAATCCCGGTTCCACCGCAGAAACCGGCAGCGGCAGCGTCGCCAACTCGGTGCAGGGCGGCACCGGTGCGCTGACCTTCACCGCTGAAGGCGCGCAGAACGGCACCGTTCAAGGGCAATACGGCGTCCTGCACCTGAACACAGATGGCAGCTACACCTACACCCTGACCTCGCCGCCGAGTACCACGCCTGCCGCCAACGATGGGGCCAACGTCACCCACGAAGCCTTCAACTACACCGTGACCGACTCGCTGGGCCAGTCGTCGACGGCGCAAATCGTGGTCAACATCGTGGACGACCAACCTCAGGCCGCAAACCTTGAAAAAACCGTCACCACTGACCCGGTCAACAGCAACCTGATGCTTATCGTCGACAACTCGGCGAGCATGAACGAGGCCTCAGGGGTCAACGGACTGACCCGTCTGGGACTGGAAAAACAAGCCATCGTCGCGCTGCTCGACAAGTACGAAGCCCTCGGCGACGTGCGCGTGCAACTGGTGACGTTCAACAGCCAGGCCAACATCGCCAGCGATCAGTGGGTCGACGTGGCCACGGCCAAGAACATGGTCAACGCGATCACCGCCGGCAACGGCACCAACTACGACGCGGCGCTGGCGTCTGCGCAAACCGCGTTCGTGCAGAAGGGCGCACTCGCCGGGGCACAGAACCTGGCGTACTTCTTCTCGGACGGCAACCCGACCGTATCGCCACAGCATTCCGATCCGAGCCATGTGCCGAATCCGGGGCGCGGCGACGGCATCAGCCCGAGCGAAGAAGTCGTCTGGACCCACTTCCTCGACAGTCACGGCATCAACGCTTTCGCGATTGGCGTCGGCACTGACATCAGCAGCCAATACCTGAACCCCGTCGCCTACAACGGCGCCACGGGCAGCAACACCAGCGCGGTGATCGTTACCGACCTCGGCCAGTTGAACGCCGTGCTCAGCGGCACGGTGCAGGGTGGCGTGCAGGGCAGCCTGCTGGAAGGCGGGACCTTTGGCGCGGATCAGGGCTTCGTCAAATCCATCAGCGTCGAGGGCACGACCTACACATTCAACCCTCAGGCGTACAGCCATCAGGGCGGCGTGACCGTCAGCGGCGGCCCGAACCACGGCAGCTTCGAGGGCATGAGCAACACCCTCACCGTGACCGGCCAACACGGCACGCTGGTGGTCAACATGAACACCGGCGACTACAGCTACACCCCGGCGGCGGGCCTGACGCAGTCTGCGACGGACAACATTCACTACGTGCTCAGCGACTACGACGGCGACCTGGCCGGTGCCAATCTTGTTGTGCACGTCGAAGCCAGTGCGCCAGTGACACCCACCCCGGTCTACGATGCACCGGTGGCCGTGGCTGACAACGTCATCACCAACCTCAGTGGGTCGAGCATCGTGATTCCCGGCGCGGCGCTGGCGGCCAATGACCAGCCTGGCAATGGCGGTGCGTTGACCGTTTCGCCCGGCAGTTTCGCCACGGGCTGGACGTTGCGCGGCGCGGACTTCAAGGCCGGTTCGCTGAAAACCATTAACTTCAGCGGCACCTCCGACACCGACGTCAATCAGCTGAAAAACCTCAGCCGCAGCGACTTCTTCAGCAACACCGCCACCACGGCGCTGTTGGTGATCAGCGGCTATCTCGGGGCTGTCAACGCATCACCCTCCAATGCTCAGGACCTGTACAGCGTGCAGCTGAAAGCGGGGGAAACCGTCACCGTCGATCACAACCTGACCAACGACGTGCTGGGCATGGCCTGGAAATTCGAAGACGGCGCGGCCCACACCCTCAGCGACGGCGGCAGCTTCACCGCGACCGAAGACGGGACCTATCGGCTGATCGTGGTCAACCAGGCCGACCCTGACCTGCAGGGCAACTACGAGCTGCATTTGTCCATCGACACGGCGGCGGTCAACACCACGCCGGATGTCCACAGCATCTACACCGTCACCGATGCCCACGGCGGCAGCAGCACGGCGCCCATCGACATCAGCCATCAGGACGGTCACACCGTCTTGGGCACGACAGGCGATGACGTGTTGATCGGCGCGGCCAACAGCGAACTCCACGGCGGCGACGGCAACGACGTGCTGGTGGCGGGGCCGGGCAACAACGAGCTGTTTGGCGACAACGGCAATGACACGCTCTTCAGCGGACCGGGCAACGACCTGCTCGACGGCGGCGCGGGCAACAACACCGCCAACTACTCGCTGGCGACGGCAGGCGTGACCGTGAGTACCGCCGAAACCGGGCCGCAGCACACAGGCGGGGCGGGCACCGACACACTGGTGAACATCCAGAACCTGATCGGCTCGAACTACAACGACCACCTGACCGGTGATTCGGGTAACAACGTGTTGAATGGCGGGCTGGGCAACGACGTGCTGAACGGCGGGGCGGGCGACGACACCCTCATTGGCGGCCCGGGCAACAACACCCTGACCGGCGGGCCGGGGCACGACACTTTCCTTTACCAGGCCGGTAACACCGGGCACGACACGATCACCGATTTCAACTTCGGCATCGACAAACTGGACCTCTCGCAGCTGTTGCAGGGCGAGCATGGGGATGCGAACTCGCTGGAGAACTTCCTGCACTTCAGCGTGAGCGGGAATGGGTCATCGCTGGTCTCGACCATCGACGTCAGCAGCATTGCGGGTGGTGCGGCAACGCAAACCATCGACCTCGCCGGCGTGAACCTCGCCCAACACTACGGCGTCACGCCAGGGGCCGGAGGCGCTGTTGCAGGCGGGGCGGACACGGCATCGATTATCAACGGGATGCTGGGGGATCATTCGCTGAAAGTGGACACGGTGTGATCGGCAGGATGTGAGGATTGGCGGCAAGGCTTGCGGTGTGCCTTGAACACCGCACCATTCAGCCACGCTGCAACACCTCTGTAGGGGCGAATTCATTCGCGAACGGATGGGCAGGCGATGGAGATGCATCGGACGTACCGCCGCCTTCGCGAATGAATTCGCTCCCACAGTGGAGACTGCGCAGGGTTCAAGGGTTGTGCAGTCTGTAGCGGTGCTGCTGAGGCGGGATTGTGTCGTTCACAGGATTCAAACGCGCCGCAACACCCCTGTGGGAGCGAATTCATTCGCGAAGAGGTTCAGGCGATGGAGATGTACCGGACGTACCGCCGCCTTTACCGCTTCAACGTCTTCTGCCTCGCGATATAAACCGACACCCCCACCGCGCACACCACCATCCCGACCCGCGCCCAAATCATCGGCACCAGCCAGCACGAAAACCCGATGCTCAGCCACATCAAACCGATCGCATAGACCTTGCCCTTCAGCGGAATCCCGTCCCCCTCCAGATACCCACGAATCCACGGACCGAGCCGAGGGTGATCGACCAGCCAATGATAAAAACGGGGAGAGCTGCGGGCGAAGCAGGCGGCCGCCAGGAGAAGAAAAGGCGTCGTCGGCAAGACGGGAAGAAAAATCCCGATCACGCCGAGCGCCACACTCAGCCAGCCGACACCCTGCAGCAGAAACCGCACGAGCCGGGACCGACTCGTGCGGGAAGGGGAATGACTGGAACTGCCTGGCGCCATAGGCGCGACTCAGTGGTGACGCGGCTTGAGGATCGCCGGTTTCTCGTCCGGCGCATGCAGCAGCAGATACAGCGCGGTCAGCGCTTCAGGAATCTGCACGATCATGTCGTCCATCAGGTTCGCATCCGCCGCGATGTCAGCGAACTCGGCCTGCTCGTCGAACAGACCCGAACCGACCATGATCGGCAACAGCATCTCGCTGACTTCTTCCTCGTCGTTCTCGAACCATGCCGATTCACGTAGGAAGACACCTTCCATGAAACCGATGCACCAGCCGCGCAGTTCGGAGTCGTCCGGGTCATCGCCCAGGTCCAGATCGCAGGGCAGTTCGAATTCTTCATCCGACGCCAGCTGACGGGCGATGTGCGCCTTGAGCAGGATCAGCGTCGATTCGATTTCCTCGTGCTGAGCCTTGTCCGCGTAGTGCGGCGGCTCGGCGAACAGCGCGTCGATCCACTCCCGGTCAGGCACGGTTTCAGCACAGATCGAGAGCGCGGTCAGGTAGCCGTGGGCGGCTACATAGTCCAGCGCTTCGTCATGCAGCTCATCGGCATCGAGGAAGGCTTGCAGGCGGTGTAATTGCTCAGCGAAGGACATGGACGGACTACCTTGGAAATAAACGATGCTGAATTCTAGGCTCTGGGGCTTGTAGATGCCAGCGCCGAGGCCTTCGCGGACTGCGTAAAACTGCTGCGCTCGGCAATACTGCGTTAAAAACAGGCAGGAAATGCTCATTTAGAAAACCCTAGACTCCGCTTTCCTGCCTGTTTTTGCCTTGTCTTGCCTTCGCTCGCGACGTTTTACACAGCCCGCGTGGAATCGGCTTTTTGATAATTTCGACCGCTCGTGTCACCGCTGTCCTATCTACTCAAACGCTCCGGTATACTGCCGCGCTTTGCGATTTCAACAGCGATGTTTCACCCGCTGTCGTGGCACCATCCGGGGTATTTATGCTCGACCAGGCTCAACGCGTACTTAAAGACATCTTCGGCTACGACAGCTTCCGTGGTCGCCAGGGTGCCATTATCGAGCGCGTGGCCAGCGGTGGTGATGCGTTGGTCTTGATGCCCACCGGTGGCGGCAAGTCCCTGTGCTTTCAGGTGCCCGGGCTGCTGCGCGATGGCCTGGCGGTGGTGGTGTCGCCGCTGATCGCACTGATGGACGATCAGGTGGCGACCCTCGAAGAACTAGGCGTGTCGGCGGCGGCGCTGAATTCCACGCTCAGCGCGGAACAGCAGCGGGACCTGGCCAACCGCATCCGGCTGGGCGAAGTCAAAATGCTCTACCTCGCCCCGGAACGTCTGGTGCAGCCGCGCATGCTGGCGTTTCTGCAAAACCTCAAGATCGCCCTGTTCGCCATCGACGAAGCCCACTGCGTGTCGCAATGGGGTCATGATTTCCGCCCGGAATACCTGCAACTGGGGCAACTGGCCGAGCTGTTCCCGGACGTTCCGCGCATCGCCCTGACCGCCACCGCCGACAAGCGCACCCGCGAAGAAATCGTCACCCGCCTGCACCTGCAGAACGCCGAGCGTTTCCTGTCGAGCTTCGACCGTCCCAACATCTTTTACCGCATCGTGCCCAAGGAACAGCCGCGCAAACAGCTGCTGGCGTTCCTGTCCGAGCGCCGCAGCGATGCCGGAATCGTCTATTGCCTGTCGCGCAAGAAAGTCGAGGAAACCGCCGCGTTTCTGAGCGACAACGGCTATCCGGCGTTGCCGTACCACGCCGGTCTGCCCATCGAGACCCGCTCCGAGAATCAGCGCCGCTTCCTTAATGAAGAAGGCCTGATCATGGTCGCGACCATCGCGTTCGGCATGGGCATCGACAAGCCCAACGTCCGGTTCGTGGCGCACATGGACCTGCCCAAATCGTTGGAAGCCTACTATCAGGAAACCGGTCGGGCAGGGCGCGACGGTCTGCCCGCCGACGCGTGGATGGCCTACGGTCTGCAAGACGTGGTGATGCTCAAGCAGATGCTGCAAAACTCCGAAGGCGACGAGCGCCACAAGCGCGTGGAGCAACACAAGCTCGATGCCATGTTGTCACTGTGCGAAGAAACCCGCTGTCGGCGTCAGGCACTGTTGGCCTATTTCGACGAAGACATGCCCAACCCCTGCGGCCACTGCGACAACTGCGTCGACGACGTGCAGACCTGGGACGCCACCGAACCTGCCCGTCAGGCACTGTCGGCGATCTATCGGACGGGGCAGCGTTACGGCGTCGGTCATCTGGTGGATGTGTTGCTGGGCAAGGACAACGAAAAGGTTCAGAGCTTCGGGCATCAGAAACTGGCTGTTTTTGGCGTCGGCAAGGGCCGCAGTGAGAACGAATGGCGCACGCTGTTCCGTCAACTGGTGGCCCGTGGTCTCGCGGACACCGACCTTGAAGGCTACGGCGGCTTGCGCCTGAGCGACACCTGCCGCCCGCTGCTGCGCGGCGAAGTCACGTTGGAGTTGCGCCGCGACCTCAAACCCCAGACCACCGCGAAAGCGTCCGGCAGCCCCGCGAGCCAGTTGGTGCGTGGCGAAGAACGCGAGCAATGGGAAGCCCTGCGTGCGCTGCGCCGCAAGCTGGCGGAGGAACATGGCGTGCCACCGTACGTCATCTTCCCGGACTCGACCCTGCTGGAAATGCTCCGCAGCCAGCCCGGCACCATGGCCGAGATGGCGCGGGTCAGCGGCGTGGGTGCGCGCAAGCTGGAGCGTTATGGCGAGGCGTTCCTCGAAGTGCTGGGCGGCGCGGCCCCGGCGCCACGGGTGGTCACCGACCTGCGTCACGAGCTGATCAGCCTCGCCCGCGCGGGCATGACGCCGATGCAGATCGCCGGCCAACTGCAATGCTCGGAAAAAAACGTCTACACGATGCTGGCCGAAGCGATCGGCAAGCAGCAGTTGTCGCTGGAACAGGCGCTGGACCTGCCAGAAGACCTGCTTACCGAAATCCAGGACGCCTTCCTCGACGGCGAAGGCGAACTGCCGCCCGTGGCTGCGATTGCCGAACTGTTCACAGGACGGGTGCCGGAAGGCGTGCTGTACTGCGTGCGCGCGGCGTTGCAGTCGGAATTCGAAGTCTGACCCGGACGCCGATATTCAGGCGTGCGCACCCTCTGTGGGAGCGAATTCATTCGCGAGGGGCCAGTGCACCTTGCGCATCTCGATCGGACGCACCGCCGCCTTGCGAATGAATTTGCTCCTGCCATTTTGCGATCCATGCCTCGGCAGCATTGCGATAGAACGCTTGTTCCCATTCCCCTGTGCGACGAAACGCCACATCCGGCCTCTTGCCTCGTCCCATGCTCCATGGTTAGCTGCCTATTAATTAGGAATCATCTTTAACCATCGAGTTACCTATGCCGTTAACAGAAGAACACCGCTTTGGCATGCAACTGGCCAATCTGTCCCGTGGCTGGCGTGCGGAGCTGGACCGTCGATTGGCCGATCTCGGGTTATCCCAGGCCCGCTGGCTGGTGCTGCTGCATTTGGCGCGTTTCAAGGACGCGGCGCCTACCCAGCGCGAGCTGGCACAGAGCGTGGGTGTGGAAGGGCCGACACTGGCGCGTTTGCTCGACAGCCTGGAAAGCCAGGGCCTGGTCAAGCGTCAGGCCGTCGTCGAAGACCGCCGTGCGAAGAAAATCCTGTTGAGCGACACCGCCCGGCCGTTGATCGAAAAAATCGAGACCATTGCCACCGCACTGCGCCATGAGCTGTTCGAGGGCATCGACGAGGCAGATTTGCGGGTCTGCATGCGTGTGCACTCGACAATTCTGGGCAATCTGGAAAAATCCTGACGATATGGCCCTGCGCCAGCGACAAATACATTGAACCTGTCGAAACATCCTGTTCTATTTGCACCCATACTGATTCTGCCCGGACATGGTGTCCGCACAACGAAATTTGCAGGGAAGCCTGCCTCATAAGGGTTCGCATGCTGAAGAGTTTTCAGGCCGGTAGTCGGCGCGGGAGTTACGGATCATTTCGCGTTCAGTCGGGTCTTCGCACGGGGTTGCTGACGCTGGCAATCGCCTCAGCGTCCATGCTGCACAGCGCCACGGCCGCTGCATTGGGCCTGGGCGATATCACGCTGCATTCCGCGCAGGGTCAGCCCTTCAACGCGGACATTGAGCTGATCGAGGCGGGTGGCCTGAGTCCTGAAGAAATCGTGGTCACCCTGGCCTCGACCGAAGCGTTCGCCAAGGCGGGCGTGGAGCGGGTGTTCTTCCTCAATGACCTGCATTTCACCCCGGTGATCCGAGGCAACCGTGCCATCGTCCATGTGGAGTCACGCAAGGCTGTCACCGAGCCTTATCTGGATTTCGTCGTGCGCCTGTCGCGCCCCAACGGCGATCAGTTCCACGAATACACCGTGCTGCTGGACCCTCCAAACTCTCCCGCTGGCCTGGCTGCCACGCGCAGCCGCACCAACTCGCCTGCGACGGCCGCTAAAACGGATGCGTCGCGCCTGCCCGTTGCCCCGCCGAAAGCGGTGCAAGGCAAGCATTACACCGTGGTGTCCGGTGACACCCTGGCCGGTATCGCACGGCAGATTCAGGCGCCGGGCAGCAAGGCGTCCAGTGCCGAGCTGATCGTTGCGCTTCAAGCGCTCAACCCCCAGGCGTTCCCTCAAGGCACCCGCAGCCAGTTGAAAGTCGGCCAGAGCCTGCTGCTCCCCGACAACGCCGCCGAACCCAAGGTTGCTGCGCCAGCGGGTGCAGCAACTGCCGCAGCTCCGGCGGCGAACGCGCCAACCTCCGTTTCGGTGTCCGCGCCAAACGCACCCGCCGTGAAGCAGAGCGCAGGCGAGCAGTTGACCGCCACCGCCATGGAAAACCAGCAACTGGCCAAGACGGTCGAGGACCTGAAAACCCAGGTCGCGCAGGTTTCCGAAGACGACGCGGCGAAAAACAAACAGATCATCGAATTGCAGACCCAACTGGCCGAAATGAAGGCATTGGCGGCCAGACCCGTGCCACCGCCTGCGCCCGTTGCCACTGCGCCGGTGCAGAAAACCGAACCGGCGGCGACACCCGCTCCAGCCCCGGCGCCCGCTCCCGCGCCGGTGGTCGAGGACGATGAGCTGCCGTGGACGACGATTTTGGCTGGCCTGTTGCTGTTGGTGTTGTTGTTGGCGCTGGGTTGGTCGGTGCGCCGCAATCGGCTCAAGAATCGGCTGGTCGAGTCAGGGGCTCAGCCGGGAGCAGGGTTTGAGCCTGTCGAACCGATCATCAAACCTGCGCAGGGAACGGTCACCCCGGTGTTTGAAGTGCCTGCGGTCACGCCACGTCCAGCGGCCACAACGGCCACCACCCCGGCTGCGTCGGGCGGCCAGCGGCTGGCCGGTGCGGCGACGGATGCCCTCGACGGCGCCAGCATTTACATCGCCTATGGCCGTTTTGCCGAGGCTCAGGCCATTCTCCGCGAAGCCCTTGATCGGCAGCCGCAACGCACCGACGTGCGCCTGCGCATCCTGGAGTTGCTTGGCGAGCAAGGCGACCTGGCCGGGTTCGACGAAGAAGAAAAGATCTTGTTGAACCAGGGCATCGAGCCTCAGAAGTTGCAGGAAATTCGCGCCCGTTATCCGAAACTCAAACCGGCCTTGGCGCCTGTCTCGGTCGAGAAAACCTCATCGGTCGTACCGGCCGTGGCGGGGGCGGCGGTGGTCGCAGCGGCTGCCGCTGCCGCCGTCAATCATGAGAAAGCGCCTGCGCAGTTGGACGAAAATGCGGCTGCAGCGCTCAACCCCGAACCGATCGACGACTTCCAGCTCAACCTGGACGACTTGTCCATGGACGCCGATTGGGACCTGGTCGATCCCTTCGACAGCGCCCCGGCCCCGCGCAAACCTGCGCCGGATGCCGAGCCCGAGTTGGACCCCTTGTTCGCCTCGGACCTCAAGCAGCTGCCGGAAGTCTTCGAAATGCCGGAGGAGCAGTTCCTCAGCGACTTCGCCGAAGAGGATGGGTCGCCAGACATGGAGCTGCGCTTCGAGACCGAATCCGAGCCCGAATCGGTGGCGCAGAGCAACAGCGATTTGATGGACGACGCCTTTCTCGACAGTTTCATGACCGACGACACCGAGTTCGATCTGATGGACATCGAGGACGAAGCGCCGCTGAGCAAGATCAACGAAGCTCAGGTGTTGATCGACGAGGGCAGCATCGACGAAGCGCGGCGCCTGCTGGAAGAGGTCATCGCCGAGTCCGATGACGGTCCGCAACAGACAGCCCGCGATTTGTTGGCGGGGCTGGGCTGATTCATGGGCGACAAGGCCGAAATCACCATCACCTACTGCACGCAATGCCAATGGCTGTTGCGTGCGGCGTGGCTGGCGCAGGAGCTGCTGAGCACCTTCGGCGACGATCTGGGCAAGGTCTCCCTGGTGCCGGGAACGGGCGGAGTGTTTCGCATCACTTGCGATGATGTGCAGATTTGGGAGCGCAAGACTGACGGCGGTTTTCCCGAAGCCAAGGTACTGAAGCAGCGTGTTCGCGACCGGATCGACCCGGATCGCGACCTTGGACACAATGACCGCAGTGCCACGCCACCCCCGGATTGATCCATGATTGTTCGACCGCATCCCAATCTGCGGAGCGTTCTTCTGACGCTCAAAGGTTCGATTGCCCGGCGCATTGCCTCCCGAGCGGCGCTGGTGACGTTTCTGGCGGCCGGCATCGTGCTGATCGAGAGCCTGCACCCGGACTATTTTGCGAAAGTCAGCGCCACGCCGTTCACCTTGCTCGGCCTGTCGCTGTCGATCTTCATGAGCTTTCGCAACAACGCCTGTTACGACCGCTGGTACGAGGCGCGCAAGGCCTGGGGGGACGTGATCACCGAAACCCGCTCCATCATTCGGGAAACCCAAGTGCTCAAGGACGAAGCGCTACGGGGCAGCATCCTGCGAGACCTGTGCGGCTTTGCCCACGCCCTCTGTGCGACGTTGCGCCGTCAGGATGTCGAGAAGGTCACGCAGCATTGGCTGAGCCGCCCGCCGTCGGTGGACAGCGCTAATTATTGCGACCGCATCCTGCGCGAGGTCGGCCGGCAATGCTCGGACGCCAGTGAAAACGGTGAGATCAACGAGTGGCGCTACACCTTGCTGGCCAATCACCTGAGCGTGCTCAGTCGCGTCATCGCTACCTGCGACCGCATCAAGACCACGCCGCTGCCGTTTCCGTACACCTTGCTGCTCCACCGTACGATTTACCTGTTCTGCATTCTGCTGCCCTTCGCCATGGCCGAGCCGCTGGGCTGGATGACCCCGCTGTTCATGGCCATCGTCAGCTACACCTTCTTCGGCCTGGACGCCATCGGCAACGAACTGGAAGACCCGTTCGGCTACGACGAAAACGACCTGCCGCTGGACGCGCTGGTTCGGGTGATAGAACGCGACGTCCTCGATGCCCTGGGCGTGACGCCCCTGCCGCCGATGCTCGAACCGGTGGATTTCGTGTTGACGTGACACGTCGGCCGCGCCCTGACACTGGTCGGATGGGGTCTCTGTGGGAGCGAATTCATTCGCGAGAGCCGTTACATCCGATGGAGATGCGTCGTTTGTAAAACCGATTCGCGAATGAATTCGCTCCTACAGGTGTCTTGCGGCGTGCCTGTAGGGCGGCACTGTAGCCGCTGTCATCAAATTTCAATCTGCTCGTCATGTTCATTTCACCCACTCGGTCCACCCTTGTGAAAACCCGAGTGGAGGCTATCCATGAGCATTGCCGAGAACGTGAAACCCAGTCGTAAGCAGCGTGTCCGGACCTTGTGGATTTCTGATGTACACCTGGGAACCCGGGATTGTCAGGCAGAACACCTGTCCGCGTTCCTCAAACAGTATCAGGCCGACAGGATTTATCTGGTCGGCGATATTATCGACGGCTGGAAACTGCGCGGCGGCATGTATTGGCCTCAGGCGCATACCAACGTTATCCGCCGCCTGCTGACCATGAGCAAGCGCGGCACCGAGGTAATCTACGTCACCGGCAACCATGATGAATTCCTGCGCCGTTACTCGAAGCTGATCCTCGGCAATATCCAGTTGGTGGACGAGGCCGAACACGTCACCGCCGATGGCCGTCGTCTGCTGGTGATCCACGGCGACCAGTTCGACGTCATCACTCGCTATCACCGCTGGCTGGCATTTCTCGGCGACTCCGCCTACGAATTCACGCTGACCCTCAACCGCTGGCTCAATCACTGGCGCGCCAAGTACGGCAAAGGCTATTGGTCGTTGTCGGCGTACCTGAAGCACAAGGTCAAGACGGCCGTGAACTTCATCAGCGACTTCGAAGAAGCCATCGCCCATGAATGCGTGAAGCGCGGGTTGGACGGCGTGGTCTGCGGACACATCCACCACGCGGAAATCCGTCAGGTGGGCGGGGTGGAATACCTCAACTGCGGCGACTGGGTTGAATCCTGCACCGCGCTGATCGAGCACTGGGACGGCACCATCGAGCTGTTTCGCCTGGCCGACGCGCACGTCAAGGCCAAAACCCTGGACGCCCAACCAGCGGCCGAAACCGTTTAAAAGGCGCTCGGTGCTTAAAACGGAACCCTGCCGATCAGCATGTCTTTGTACATCACGAAATCGCCCAGCAAGCTATAGAACGGATGCTTGAACGTGGCCGGGCGATTCTTCTCGAAAAAGAAATGACCGACCCAGGCAAAGGTGTAACCCGCCAACGGCAGCACCCACAGCAGCAGCCAGCTGGCGCTCAGCAGGGCGGTTGCCAGAATCAGCAGCACCAGCGTCGTGCCGATGAAGTGCAGACGGCGGCACGTGCTGTCCCGGTGCTCTTGCAGGTAATACGGGTAAAAGTCGGCGAACCCCTCAAACGTCTTCACGTTATCCACTGCGGTCTTCTCTTGTCGATTTAATGCCCTCAGTCTAGACCAGCACTCCGGACAGTCAGTGACAATGGGTGCCAACGTAGTATCCTTCCGCTATCAGTCGCAGGGGGTGGCTGGTCTGGAAGTAGAAGTGCTGCCATGGAAAAAACGACTTCTTCAAGCTGGGCGATGGGGATCGTCAAGTCGCTCGAAATGGACGGACTGGACTGTCGCGCCTTGTTCACCGAACTGGGGCTGGTGTACGCCGATCTCGAAAACCCGGACGCGCGTTTCCCGCAGGATTCCATGACCCGGCTCTGGACGCGGGCCGTCGAGCTGTCTGGCAATCCTGCGGTGGGCCTGAACATGGCCCGAGTGGTGCGGCCTGCGTCCTTCAGCGTCGCCGGTTATGCCTTGATGTCGAGTCGCACCCTGAAAGAGGGGTTCGAGCGGCTGGTGAAGTATCAGCGCATCATTGCCGACAGCGCCGACCTGAGTTTCAAACTCCTGCCGGAAGGCTACGCGCTGATTTTGACGGTGCATGGCGACCTGCTGCCGCCAACGCGGCAAAGTGCTGAGGCCTCACTGGCCTTTGCCCTCGCGTTTTGTGGGTGGTTGACCGGACGTCCGCTGCACCCCCGCCAAGTGCTGATCCAGGGCGACCAGCCGAAAAACGTCGAGCCCTACAAGAAATTCTTCCATGCGCCCCTGACCTTCAACGCGCCGTACGATGCGCTGGTGTTCGAGCGGGCAGATATGGAAGCGCCACTGCCCACTGCCGACGAGGCCATGGCCAAGCTGCACGATCGCTTTGCCGGGGAGTTTCTGGCCCGCTTCGCCAGCAACCGTGTCACCCATCAGGCGCGGCAAGTGCTGTGCCGGCTGCTGCCGCAAGGCGAGCCGAAACGCGAGGCCGTGGCGCAAAGCCTGCATCTGTCCCAGCGCACGTTGCAGCGGCGTTTGCAGGAGGAGGGCACCAGTTTTCAGACCCTGCTGGATGACACCCGACGAGAGTTATCCGAGCAGTACCTGGCTCAACCACAGATGACCCTGCTGAAGATCGCGTATCTGCTGGGGTTTGCCGATCCGAGCAACTTCTTCCGGGCGTTCCGGCGTTGGTTCGATGAAACCCCGGGGGAGTATCGGATCAGGAAGTCCATCGCCTGACGGTCGATGTTTTGTAGGAGTGAGCTTGCTCGCGATCGCGGTGCGTCAGTCACAGATGCCGTGAGCGGGCGGACGCAATCGCGAGCAAGCTCACTCCTGCAGGGGCCAATCGAGGCTTCAATGCCGCCAAAACGCCGGAACGCACAGCACCAGCACGGTGATGATTTCCAGCCGCCCCAGCAGCATCCCCAACGACAAGATCCATTTCGCCGCATCCGGCAGGGTCGCGAAGTTGCCCGCCGGGCCGATGGTTTCGCCCAAGCCCGGGCCCACGCCTGACACGGTACTTGCCGCGCCGGTGAGTGCGGTCATCCAGTCCAGCCCCAGCAACGACAGGAGCAATGCGATCAGGCAGATGGTGAACGTAAAGAAAAACGAGAATGTCAGGATCGACCGCACGATTTCTTCGTCCAGGCGATGGCCGTTGTACTTTTGCTTGATCACCGCCCGAGGATGAATCAGTTGATTGAGGTTGGCCTTGAGCAGGATGTAGGCGACCTGAAACCGGAACACCTTCACGCCACCCGCTGTCGAGCCCGAGCAGCCGCCGATGAAGCCGATGTAGAAGAAAAACATCAGCGAAAAATTGCCCCACAGGCTGTAGTCGCCCAGCGCGAAGCCCGTGGTGGTGATCACCGACGTGACGTTCAACGCCACATGGCGCAGGGCGTCGTACCACGGCAGGTCGGTGGTGGCCCAATACCAGAGCGTCATCACCAGCCAGGTCACCAGCAGCAGACCGATGAAACCTCGTACTTGCTCATCCTTGATCAACGCCTTGCGGTGCCCGCGCAACGTCGCGACGTACAGGGTGAAGGGCAGGCTGCCGAGGATCATCATCACGATCGCCACCCAGTGCACGGAGGGTTGTGGCCATTTGGCGAGGGACAGGTCGGAGGTGGAAAAACCGCCTGTGGAAATCGCCGACATCGCGTGGTTGATCGCGTCGAACAGGCTCATGCCTGCCCACCAGAACGCGACGCTGCCGATTACGGTGAAGCCGACGTACACCAGCACGATGAACTTGGCGACCATGTGCGAGCGCGGCATGACCTTTTCGGAACGGTCCGACGACTCGGTCTGAAACAGCCGCATGCCACCGATGCGCAGCAAGGGCAGAATCGCCACCGCCATCCCGATGAAGCCGATGCCCCCGAGCCAGTGCAGCAGCGAGCGCCAGATCAGAATCCCCGGCGACATGGTGTCCAGCCCGCTCAGCACCGTAGAGCCGGTGGCCGTGATGCCGGACATGCTCTCAAAAAACGAATCGGTGTAGCTGATGTGCTGGGTCAACAGAAACGGCAGCGCCGCAAATATGCAGACAACCACCCAACTGCTGACGGTGAGCAGGTACATGTCCCGTGGACGCAAGTGCACGTGTTCGGGCCGCCCCTGGCCCACGAGCGCCAACCCGGCGATAAAGGTGATCATGCTCGACCAGAGAAACGAGGGCATGTCGCGGGTTCGGTCGAAGATCACCAGCGTCACCATGGGCACGACCATGGCGATGGCCAGGGTGATGAGGAAGATGCCGATAATGAAGCCGATGATGCGGAGGGTCGGCAACGCCATGCAGTCGCTCTGATCTGTGAAGGAGGAGGCCGCACATTCTACCCGGCAGTCGAATCGTGTAAAACGAGGGCTTTTCCGAGTGTCGTGTAAGTAATTGCTACTGTCATTCGTTATTGAAGTTCAAGAAGGCGTTTGCGGCACTACAATGCCCCATCAATTTTCAGGAGACGACTCAATGGAAGCGCTCGACGTATTGCTCAATCGCGTGTCTGTTCCCCGGCTGGTCGAGCCAGCCCCGGACGCTGCACAGCGCGAGATTCTCTTCGGCGCAGCCCTGCGGGCACCTGACCATGGCGGCTTGCGGCCCTATCGTTTTCTGACCGTGGAAGGTGACGCACGCAATCGCATGGGCGAGCTGCTGGCTCAGTCGCTGCTTGAAAGCGATGGCGCGGCGGATGAAAAGGCGCTGGAGAAAGCGCGTCTCGGCCCATTGCGTGCGCCACTGGTGGTCGTGGTGATCGCCAAGCTGACCGATCACTACAAGGTGCCCAAGAAAGAGCAGGTGATCACCGCAGGTTGCGCGGCCCATGGCGTGCTGCTGGCAGCGTATGCGTTGGGTGTGGGCGCGGTCTGGCGCACGGGCGAGCTCTCGTATTCGGCGTACGTGGCGAAAGGATTGGGTCTGGCGGCGGATGAAGAGGTGGTCGCGTTTCTGTACCTCGGCACCCCTCAGAACCCGCCTCGTGAGGCGCAAAAGCCGGATGTGGCGGATTTCGTGAGTGCGTGGCAGGGGTAAACGCCAGACATCCTGTGGGAGCCGGCTTGCTGGCGAAAGCGGTGTGTCAGCCACCGCCGATGTTACTGAGCTCCCGCTTTCGCCAGCAAGCCGGCTCCCACGGCCTTCGGCCAGAAGCAGGGCGTGTCAGTTATGGGGTGTTCGGTTCGCGCGGCACCACGATACTCGCCACAAACCCGCCCTGCGGGTGATTCTCGAACACCAGAACTCCGCCATGCTTTTCCGCAGCGCGTTTGGCGATGGCCAGGCCCAGGCCATAACCCGGCGCGGTCTGGTTCGGCGCCCGGTAGAAGGGCTCGCCCAACTGCGACAGGTGCTCGGCGCTCACTCCCGGTCCGTGATCGCGCACGCTGATACGCAACCCTTCTTCGGAGGTCCGCGCGCTCAGCTCGATGGGCTGTCCCGCCGGGTTGAAGCGCAGGGCGTTGCGCAAAAGGTTATCCAGCGCCCGTTCCAGCACGTTGGGCCAGCCTTGCAACTGCGCCCCCGGTTGCGATTTCACCGTCACCACTTGCTCGGTGCCGCCCAGCTCGGTTTCGGCTTTCAGGTGATGCAACAGCCCCGGCAGATCGATCGGCGCGGCATTACCCATGTCAGCGTCCAGTCGTGCCAGCGCCAGAATCTCGCTGATCAATTCTTCCAGCCGATCGCATTCGCGGGTCAATCGTGGCCACAGCTTTTCCCGTTCATCCGGTCCGGCGCGCTCGGCGAGGGCCAAGGCGATGCGAAGGCGTGCGAGCGGGGAGCGCAGTTCGTGGGAAACGTCACGCAGCAACTGACGCTGGCTGCTGATCAGGCTTTGCAGGCGTGCGCCCATGCGGTTGAAGTCATGGGCCAGTACGCCGAATTCATCGCGACGGTTGGCCAGCTGCGCGAGGCTGTTCTGCTGGTACGTCGTCTGTCCCAAGTCATGCACGGCACCGCGCAAACGGCTCAAGGGGCGGGTGATCGACAGCGTGACGAACAGGCTGAACAGGGTCAGCACCACCAACGCGATGCCCAGCGCACTGAGCGGCCAGATCAGGCTGCCTCGATGCCACGCGTCCAATTCGGGATGCGGGATACGGTAGATCAGCAGGTAGGTTTCGCTGGTTTTCGGGCTGGTGTATTCAGCGGTCAGGCGGCGCCATGGCAATTGCCGTGGGTCGTCCTTCTGACGGGCTTCGAAGGCCGCTGCGCGGGGAGGGAAGGTGCCGGGGATCACCGCTTCGCCACTGTCGTTCAGCACCTGAACGTCAATATGGTATTTGCGCTTGAGGTTTTGCAGAAAGTCCTGCGCCGGGCCTTCGCCCTGGTCTTCGTACAGCGTCGTCCATTTCTCCGGCAGGTTGTGCAGGCCGGGGTGGCGGCTGAGAATCCAGGCGTCCTGATTGAGCATGTGCCCCAGCAGGATCGAGAGACCCGCCACCAATGCGATCGCGAGCCAGAAGCTCGCCAGGATTCGCCAGAATAATGAACGCACGTGTAGCCCTCGGTCCGATCCCGCAATGAAAACAGCCCGACACGCCGGGGAGAGCGTGTCGGGTTGGGGGAGTGTAAAGCAGCGCCGCGGTGCGGGTTACTGCGTCTTCTGCGCCTTTTGCGCTTTCCAGGCTTCGAACTCGGCGCGATCAGCGCGACGTTGTTCGCGATCTTTCTGCATTTGGTCAAACGTCTTTTGCTGGTCCGGGGTCAGCAGGGCGCGAACGTCGGCCTGGGTTTTTGCCTGTTTGGCCGCGATCTCATCCTTCATCGCTTTCTGGTCGGCGGGCGACAGCTTGGCCAGGTACTTGTGGGTGATGTCGGAACGGCTGTGCCATTGATCGCCCATCAGCTTGCCGACTTGCTGACGCTGTTCCGGGGTCAGGTTGAGTTTGTCGAACGGGCCTTTGTGGTGGTGCATGCCAGGACCGTCAAAGCCTGGACCGCCAGGGCCACCCATGTGACCGCCGTCGGTAGGCGCAGCAGCCATCGCAACGGCAGGCAGGGCAGCGGCGAACATCAAAGCCATCAGAGTCTTACGCATGGTGTATCTCCTTGTCTCGAATCCGGCTCTGTGCCGGTTGTGGCCAGTTTAGGGAGATCAAGGTCAAGCGAGGTCAGCCGTGCGTAAAGCCTGAGTAAAGACGGCGCCCCGGCGTATTTACTCAGATGCAAGGGAAGGGGGGCGCCGCGAGTTTCGAGCTGCAAGCTACAAGCTGTCCGCGCACGGCTCTGCTTCTGCTTTTACTTGCAGCTTGCAGCTTAAAACTCGCAGCTTTCCCGCTAGGGGGCGTAGTAATAGCCGCGGCTGCGCAACGCCACGATTCGCGGTCTGCCGTCGGCATGGGGCCCGATCTTTTTGCGCAGGTTGCTGACGTGCATGTCCAGGCTGCGGTCGTAGAGGGTCAGCTTGCGGCCTAGCGCCAGTTGCGCGAGTTCCTGCTTTTCCAGCGGCTCGCCGGGTTGGCCGAGCAAGGCTTCGAGCAGGCGCGCTTCAGACACGGTCAGGGTGAATTCCTGGTCGTCGATGGTGACTACGCCCCGGGCCGGGCTGAAGCACAGGTCGCCCAGCTCGATCTGGCTAGACACCGCCGTCGGGTGACTGCGGCGCAACACGGCGCGCAGGCGGGCGGTGAGCTCACGGGGATCGCAGGGCTTGGCCAGGTAATCGTCGGCACCGAGTTCCAGACCGAGGATGCGGTCCAGCGGCTCGCCGCGGGCCGAGAGCATCAGCACAGGAAGGTCGGGGTGATCGGTGCGCAATTGCTTGAGCAACTCCAGACCGCTGCCATCGGGCAGCATCACGTCCAGCACCACGGCGGCAGGGGAGGATTCGGCGAGCGCCTTGCGGGCGCTCTGGCCATCGTGGCAAGCGTGCACCACGAAGCCTTCCTGGCTCAACCAACTGCTCAGGAGCTCGCACAGCTCCTGGTCATCATCAATAAGTAACAGCTCGCTCATGACTCACTCAATTTAGCCATTGCCGACGCTGTCTACGCCAGCCGCTGGCAAAGATACCGCACAGCAGGGCGATCATTGCAACGCCGCCCCCTGTGACGAACCATTGTTGTTGCTCGGTCAGTACGCGCGCAGGCATGACCGACTGCGCTTCTTTGAGCTGCAGTTTAAGCCTTTGGTTCTCCTGACGCAGACGTCCGACCAGAATACTTTCACGTTCAGTGTCGGCATTCTGCAATTGAAGGGTCAACGCTTCCCGTTGTTTTTCGCTGTCGGCCAGACGCTGACGCAGGTCGGTCAGCTGACTCGCTGTGCTGGGCAAGGGCAGCGTCTGGCTGACGGCATCGTTCGTATCGTCGGCGCGAATCTCGACGCTGATCGCTGAAACGGTCAGCGCGACCGCCAGTACACACCATTGACGTGGACGCATCTGAACTCCTGATTGTTCGGGCGGCACCTGATGACTGCGCCGGTTTTATTGGGCGTTTGGCAGGCTATCGGCATCGGGATGCGAATAATGAGCAACAGGAGTGAAGGCGGGAGGCGGGTGGCGAGGTATGTGCTTCTGCCGAATGGTCGGCTGGCTCGGGCATTTGATTCTGGCCGAAGGGTGTATGAACGCGACCGGGCATCCAAGAGCGGCCCGGTCGTAAAGCGAGGTTAAGGCAGGACTTGCTTGAACGGCTTGACGACGACGTGGTCGTAAACACCCGCCTTGATGTACGGATCAGCATCGGCCCAGGCCTGTGCGGCGCTGAGGGAGGCGAACTCGGCGACGATCAGGCTGCCGGTGAAACCCGCAGCGCCGGGATCGTTGCTGTCGACCGCAGGCAGCGGCCCTGCCAGCACGATGCGGCCTTCGTTTTTCAGCGCGGTCAGGCGCTCCAGATGCGCAGGGCGCGCTTCAATGCGTTTTTCCAGCGAGTTGGCGACGTCCGTTGCGACGATGGCGTAGAGCATGTCAGTCCTCTGTCTTTTTTGTGGAAGGCTGGGTCGATGGGTCGGCATCGTGAAGATGACGGGCCAGGTAGATGCCCTGGCCGATCAGGAACAGCAGGGTCATGCCTAGGCTGCCGAAGACTTTGAAGTCGACCCAGAAATCCTGGTACGTGAACGCGACGTACAAATTCGCAGCGCCGCAGAACAGAAAGAACACGATCCACGCGATGTTCAGTTTGATCCAGACTGACTGAGGCAAGGTCAGCGCGTGTCCCATGATCCGCTGGATCAGCAGGCGGTCGCCGATGAAGTGGCTGCCCGCGAAGACCAGCGCGAAGATCCAGTTGACCACCGGGGCCTTCCATTTAAGGAAGGTCTCGCTGTGAAAGGCGAGGGTCAGGCTGCCGAACACCAGGCACCCGGCGAGGGTCAGCCATTGGCTCTTCTCAAGCTTGCCTTGCTGGATGTAGAGGATGCCGTAGACGACGATGGAGCTGGCGATCAGCACGGCGGTGGCGCTGAAAATCCCGCCGACCATGATGCTGTGGCCAAGGATATCGACGGCTTGGGGACTGATTTTGTAGACGATGAAAAACAGGATAAGCGGGATGAAATCGATGAATTGTTTCACAGTAAGAGCCAGAAGCTGGATGTGGCGGCATAATAACAAACATCAATGACTGCGAAAGCGCCCCTATGAATGTCGACCTGCACTGCCACAGTACCGCTTCCGACGGCGCCCTAGCGCCTGCGGCACTCGTCGCCCGTGCCCATGAGAACGGCGTCCGGGTGCTCGCGCTGACCGATCACGACACCATCGAAGGCCTCGAAGAAGCCCGCACGGCGGCGCGTGCACTCGATATGCAGTTGATCAACGGCATCGAGCTGTCCTGCACTTGGGGCGGTGCCACCATCCATATTCTCGGGTACGGCTTTAATGTCGATGCCCGGCCTTTGCTCGACGCTATTGAGCAATTGCACACTGGCCGCTGGTTGCGCGCTGAAGAAATCAGTCGCAAATTGGCGATGAAAGGTATGCCCGGCGCGCTGGAAGGTGCCCGTGCGGTGCAGCAAGCACTGGGTGACAGCGGCAATGCACCGGCCCGTCCGCATTTTGCCGACTTTCTGGTCAATGAAGGTTTCGTGAAGGATCGCGCCGAAGCGTTCCGCAAATGGCTGGGCGCTGGCAAGCTGGGCGACGTCAAACAGCACTGGCCCACTCTCGAAGACACCGTCGCGACGTTGCGCGCAGCGGGCGCGTGGGTCAGTCTGGCGCACCCGTGGCATTACGACTTTACCCGCAGCAAGCGTCGCAAACTGGTCGCCGATTTCATCCAGGCTGGCGGTCATGCGATAGAAGTGGTCAACGGCCTGCAACCCGCCGAACAGGTGGGCAGCCTGGCCATTCTGGCCCGTGAATTCGGTCTGCTGGTCAGCGCCGGCAGTGATTTTCATGCGCCTGGCGCCTGGTCCGAGATAGGCGTCTACCGCCCGTTGCCGGAGGATCTGCCGCCACTATGGGGACGATTCAAACATGACCAGCCTACTGCCGTCTGAACAGGAAGATACCGTGAGTCAATTTTTCCAGGTCCACCCGGAAAACCCGCAACCGCGCCTGATCAAACAGGCCGTGGAAATCATTCGGGCTGGCGGGCTGGTGGTGTATCCGACCGATTCGTCCTACGCGCTGGGTTGCCAGATGGGCGACAAAGGCGCGCTGGACCGCATTCGACGCCTGCGCAATCTGGACGACAAGCACAATTTCACCCTGATGTGCTGCGACCTGTCGCAACTGGGGCTCTTCGCCAAGGTGGACACCGCTGCGTTCCGGCTGCTGAAAGCCCACACCCCCGGCCCGTACACGTTCATCCTCGGCGCGACCCGCGAAGTGCCGCGCCTGTTGCTGCACCCCAAGCGCCGCACCATCGGCCTGCGCGTGCCGCAGCACCCCATTGCGCAGGCGCTGTTGCAGGAGCTCAACGAGCCGTTGATGAGCGTCAGCCTGATCATGCCGGGTGAAGACCTGCCCATGAGCGATCCCTACGAGATGCGCCAAGTCCTCGAACACCACGTCGATCTGATCATCGACGGCGGCGAGGGCGGCATTTCGGCGTCCACGGTCATCAACCTGTCCGAAGACGAGCCGCAAGTCGTGCGTGTGGGCTGTGGCGATCCGACGCCATTCGAGGTCGAAGTCGAGTGACCGACGCCCAGACGCTGGACCCGCAGGCCGACGCCCAGCAGGAGCTGCCGTTTGCGATGGTCTATGGGCAAGCGGTCACGCAGATGCCGCTCGACCTCTATATTCCCCCTGATGCGCTGGAAGTCTTTCTCGAAGCCTTCGAAGGCCCGCTGGACCTGCTGCTGTACCTGATCCGCAAACAGAACATCAACATCCTCGACATTCCCGTGGCCGAAATCACTCGGCAGTACATGGGTTACGTGGAGCTGATGAAAACCGTGCGCCTCGAATTAGCGGCTGAATATTTGGTGATGGCCGCGATGCTGGCCGAAATCAAATCGCGCATGCTCCTGCCGCGCTCGGAAACCGCCGAAGAGGAAGAGGACGACCCTCGCGCCGAGCTGATCCGACGCTTGCAGGAGTACGAACGTTTCAAGGCCGCCGCTGAAGGCATCGACACGCTGAGCCGGGTCGGTCGCGACGTAGTGGTGCCCAAGCTCGACGCCCCTGAAGCCCGCGCCCGTAAACTGTTGCCGGACGTGGCGCTGGAAGAATTGCTGGTGTCCATGGCCGACGTGCTACGTCGCGGCGACATGTTCGAAAGCCATCAGGTCAGCCGCGAAGCCCTGTCTACCCGGGAGCGCATGAGCGATGTGCTGGAACGTCTGAAAGGCGCCGGATTCGTGCCGTTTGCCGAGTTGTTCACGGCAGAGGAGGGGCGTCTGGGTGTGGTCGTGACGTTTATGGCGGTGCTGGAGCTGGTCAAGGAGCAACTGGTCGAGCTGGTGCAGAACGAACCGTTCGCTGTCATTCATGTGCGGGCGCGAGCCGAATAAAGAGCAAGAGCTGATCGATGAACCTGAACGAACCCCGCGACCTTGCGCCATTGCTTGAGGCGTTTCTGCTGGCCTCCGGTAAGCCGCAATCCGTGGAGCGGCTGTACGAGCTGTTCGAAGAGAGCGAGCGTCCGGAGCCTGCGGTGTTCAAGAAGGCGCTGACGCTGTTGAACAAATCCTGCGACAACCGGGCCTTCGAACTGAAGGAAGTCGCCTCGGGCTATCGCCTGCAAATCCGCGAAAAGTTCGCGCCGTGGGTGGGCCGTTTGTGGGAAGAGCGCCCGCAGCGTTATTCCCGCGCCTTGCTCGAAACCCTGGCGTTGATCGCCTACCGCCAGCCGATCACCCGGGGCGAAATCGAGGACGTGCGGGGCGTGGCGGTCAACAGCAACATCGTCAAAACCCTGCTGGAGCGCGAGTGGATCAGGATCGTCGGGTATCGCGACGTGCCGGGTAAACCGGCGATGTTCGCCACGACCAAAGCGTTTCTCGATCACTTCAACCTGAAGAATCTCGACGAACTGCCGCCTCTGGCCGACCTGCGGGAAATGGAAGCCGAGCCGATCCTCGACTTCGACGACGCCCCGGTCCCGGCGCACTTGCAGGCGTTGGCCGACGCCAGCCTGGAACCGGACCCTGACGCCGAACCGGAAGCACCGAGAGACGAAACCAGTTTCCGCAGCCTGCTGGCCGAACTGGACACCATGGAAACCGGCCTGAAAATTGACTTCGACGATTTATGGGTCGATGAGCCGGATAAAGGGTCTGAATGGGAAGAAGAGCCGCAGGATGAAGACGAGCCTCGCTGACGACTTAATCTTGTAGCGGCGGGCAAGCGCGCTTCTATGCCGATTTGGCGGCGTAAGGCCCACCCAAAAGTGCGAGTGAATGATGTCCGATTGTAGGAGCCGGCTTGCTGGCGAATGCGGTAGGGCTGTGCGGCATTTTTCGTCTGATACGCCGCTTTCGCCAGCAAGCCGGCTCCTACAGGCTTGAGTCAATCAGGACCCCCCATGAGCACCAAAGACCCCTGCATCAGCATTTGTAAATTCGACGACGACATCTGCATCGGCTGCGGGCGCAGCAAGCGCGAGATCAAGTCGTGGAAAAAGATGGACAAGGACGAGAAACGCTCGGTCCTTGCCGAATCGGCCTCGCGCCTGAAAACGCTCAAATCCTCCGGTCGGCGGAAAAAGAAATGAGCCGACGGATTTCATCTACTCTCTGATGCGCAACGCGCGCCATGAGCGTATAATTCGCGACCTTTTGGCGATCCCTACTCGCCGAAGCGTTTTCAGTTTCCGCCCCGCGCTTCTGTTCAGGAGCAGGGCAACAGGCCGTGCCCACTCGCGCACGCCCTGATTCGACACACCGGGAGGTGCCCAGATGAGTGAACAAGACAAGCAGGACAAAGAGATCGGCCCAGCAGGCGAAAAGCTGCAAAAGGTGCTGGCGCGCATTGGCGTGGGCTCGCGCCGTGACGTCGAATCCTGGATCGGCGAAGGCCGCATCAAGGTCAACGGCGTACAGGCCAGTCTCGGTCAGCGCGTCGATCTGCACGACGCCATCACCGTCGACGGCCGCGTGATCAAACGCGAAGAAGCTGCCGAAACGGTCCGCCGCGTCATCATGTACAACAAGCCCGACGGCGAAATCTGCACCCGTGACGACCCGGAAGGCCGTCCGACCGTGTTCGACCGCCTGCCGCGCCCGAAAGAAGGCCGCTGGATCAACATCGGTCGTCTCGACATCAACACCACCGGTCTGCTGATGTTCACCACTGACGGTGAGCTGGCCAACCGCCTGATGCACCCGTCCTTCGAAATGGACCGCGAGTACGCCGTGCGCGTCCGTGGAGAAGTCGATGACGACATGCTGCTGCGTCTGAAGAACGGCGTGATCCTCGAAGACGGCCCGGCCCGTTTCACCGACATCCAGCAAGCGCCGGGCGGTGAAGGCTTCAACCACTGGTATCACTGCGTGGTGATGGAAGGCCGCAACCGTGAAGTGCGTCGACTGTGGGAATCCCAGGGCTTGGTGGTCAGCCGCCTGAAGCGCGTGCGTTTTGGTCCGGTGTTCCTGAACTCTGACTTGCCGATGGGCCGCTGGCGCGAAATGAGTCAGCAGGAAGTCGACATTCTCAGCGCCGAAGTTGGCCTGAAACCCGTCGCCATGCCGCAAATGACCGCGAAGACCAAGGACAAGCTGGAGCGTTTGCAGCGCCAGTCTTCGCGTCCATTGGGCAAAGGCGAGCGCGTGCGTCAGTTGCGTCCGGCCAAGGATGCTGCACCGGTTGAGCGTGCACCTCGCGAGCCACGTGTGGCGGACGGCGAACGTCCAGCGCGCAAGCCTGCCGAAAGCGGTCGTCCGGCCCGCACGCCGCGTCCGGCCGCAGGCGGTCGTGGTGACAGCCGTGGCGACAGCAGCCGTGGCACGCCAGTCGCGGAACGTCCGAGCGAGATGAACAAGCGCCCGGCCAAACCGAAGACCTCGCGTCCCGGCATCAAGCTGGTCGACGACGACAAGACCCCATCGGGCAAGCGTCGCGGCGCCCCGGCCGGTGCAGGTCAGCGTCCAGGCTTCGGTCGCCGCAAGCCTGAGTGATCGTGGCTTGAAGTAAAAAACGCCAGTCCCTGTGACTGGCGTTTTTTTTTGCGGCCCGTTTGTCGTTCCCTGCTCAACCGAGTTCTCCCGGCGCGCGCGGTTTACCTGTGGGAGCGAATTCATTCGCGAAAGATCGTTCGGTCAATAGACATGCATCGGCTGTACTGCCCTCTCGCGAATGAATTCGCCCCCGCAGGGAATGGGCATTTCAACCCCATACCTGATAGGACGCACTGCTTTTTGACGGCCACCTGCGCGGTTGAGGGTGTACAATGCCGCGCGTTTTTTCTGTGATTCATCGGCGTATGTACGCCAGCCAATTCGGGGTTTACCCACTCCGTTTCATTCCGCCGCGTCATGAGCGCGTCGGGTTCGATTCCGTCACAGACAAGAACAACAAGGTGACTATTCAATGAGTAAAAACATGTCCCATTCGGGAGATTTGAAGCGTGGTCTCAAAAACCGCCATATCCAGCTGATTGCCTTGGGCGGTGCCATCGGCACTGGCCTGTTCCTGGGATCGGCCGGGGTGCTCAAGTCGGCGGGTCCGTCGATGATTCTCGGCTATGCCCTGTGCGGCTTCATCGCCTTCATGATCATGCGTCAACTGGGCGAAATGATCGTCGAAGAGCCGGTCGCCGGTTCGTTCAGCCATTTCGCACACACTTACTGGGGCGGTTTCGCGGGCTTTCTGTCCGGCTGGAACTGCTGGGTGCTGTACATCCTCGTCGGTATGTCCGAGCTGACCGCCGTCGGCAAATACGTGCAGTACTGGTGGCCGGAAATTCCGTCCTGGGCCTCGGCGGCCGTGTTCTTCGTGATGATCAACGTCATCAACCTGGCCAACGTCAAAGTGTTCGGTGAGGCCGAATTCTGGTTCGCGATCATCAAGGTCGTGGCCATTCTGGGCATGATCGCCCTGGGCAGCTACATGCTGGTGAGCGGCAGCGGCGGCCCTCATGCATCGGTGAGCAACCTCTGGGAACACGGCGGCTTCTTCCCCAACGGTGTCAGCGGTCTGGTGATGGCGCTGGCGTTCATCATGTTCTCGTTCGGCGGCCTGGAAATGCTTGGCTTTACCGCCGCTGAGGCCGATCAGCCGAAGGTCATCATCCCGAAAGCGATCAATCAGGTGATCTACCGCATCCTGATTTTCTACATCGGTTCGCTGGTCGTGCTGTTGTCGCTGACCCCGTGGGATGCGTTGCTCGTGGACCTGAACGCGTCTGGCGATGCCTACAGCGGCAGCCCATTCGTGCACGTGTTCTCGATGCTGGGCAGCAACACGGCGGCGCACATTCTCAACTTCGTGGTGCTGACCGCCGCACTGTCGGTGTACAACAGCGGCACCTACTGCAACGCACGGATGCTGTTCGGCATGGCCGAGCAGGGCGATGCGCCGCGTTCGCTGGCCAAGGTCGACGGCCGGGGCGTACCGGTGCGGGCGATTCTGGTGTCGGCTGCGGTGACGGTGATCGCCGTGCTGCTCAACTACCTGATCCCGCAGAATGCGCTGGAGTTGCTGATGTCGCTGGTGGTCGCGACGCTGGTGATCAACTGGGCAATGATCAGTTACTCGCACCTCAAGTTCCGTCAGCACATGGCGCGCAAGGGCCTGCAACCGCTGTTCAAGGCGCTGTGGTATCCGTACGGTAACTATGTGTGCCTGGCGTTCGTGGTGCTGATCCTTGGGATCATGCTGATGATTCCGGGGATTCAGGTCTCGGTGTATGCGATTCCGGTGTGGCTGGTGGCGATGTGGGTGTTCTACCTCATCAAGAACAAACGCCACGCCGAAGCCGAATCGATGGCTCAAAGGACGTCGATCATTAAGTAGCTGACGGCGGTGCACTGATTTCAGTACGCCGCTGAACCCTGTAGGAGCGAATTCATTCGCGAGACTTAGGCACAGACGACATGGATGCATCGGCTGTACGATCCTCTCGCGAATGAGTTCGCTCCCACAGTCGCAACATGAATCTCTAGCCAGGCATCCTATGCTGATCATCTCGAACAACGTTCACCTGCCCGACAGCGAGGTCGAATTGACGGCCATTCGCGCACAGGGTGCGGGCGGGCAGAACGTCAACAAGGTGTCCAGCGCGGTGCACCTGCGGTTCGACATCAACGCGTCGTCATTGCCGCCGTTCTACAAGGAGCGGCTGCTGGCCCTGCGTGACAGTCGAATCACCGCCGACGGCGTCGTCATCATCAAGGCTCAGCAATACCGGACGCAGGAACAGAACCGTGCCGACGCCCTGGAGCGGTTGAGCGAGCTGATTGTCAGCGCAGGAAAGGTCGAGAAGAAGCGCCGCCCGACCAAGCCGACACTGGGGTCGAAAACCCGTCGCCTGGAATCCAAATCCAAACGCGGGTCGATCAAAGCGGGGCGGGGGAAGGTCGACTTTTAGCCGTTTGCTCGTGATCTGAACGCGGTCTGCTGTTGATTCTGGCCGAAGGCCGTAGGAGCAAGCTTGCTCGCGATCTGGTGCGAAGCGCCAGCAGATCGGGTGATCTCGGGGATTCCTGACACTCCTACGCGAGAGGGTTTCAGGGCTGTTCCTACGCCTTCGCCAGCAAGCCGGCTCCTACAAGTCGGTGGCCTTGTTCCGCATCACCTTGGCCTGCTTGTACAGGTACATGCTCAACCCCAACCCGCCCAGCGACGCCATCGCCGCGAACAGAAAAATCGACGCGAAGCCAAAGCCCGACGCCACGGCGCCAGCGACCGGTCCGGTGATGCCCAGCGACAGGTCGATGAACAGCGAATAAGCCCCAACCGCCGCGCCTCGGCTGGAAGCGGGCACCAGATTCACGGCCTCTACCCCTAGAGCCGGGAACACCAGCGAGAAACCAAACCCTGTCAGCGCGGCACCGGCCAACGCCAGATTAGGGTTTGGCGCCAGCCACAGCAGTAACAAACCCAGGGCTTCAACCGACAGGCAGGCAATCGCCACGCGAAATCCACCAATGCGGTTGATCATGTTGCCAAACAGCAGCCGCGCCCCGATGAAACAGGCGCCGAACAGGCTCAGGCACAACACCGCGTTCGGCCAAGTGTGGCTGGCGTAATACAGGGTAATGAAGGTCGCGATGGTGCCGAAGCCGATCGAGCCCAGCGCCAGGCCGGTGCCGTGGGGCAACACCCGACCCAGCACGTGCAGGAATGGCATCCGCTCGCCGTGCACGATGGGTGCCGGTGTCTTCTTCCAGGCCAGCGCAATGCCGAGCGCGGCCAGCAATATGATGCTGACGCCCATGCTCCACAGTCCCAGCGCGTTGACCATCAACACGCCCAGCGGGGCGCCGATGGCCAGCGCGCCGTAGCTGGCAATGCCGTTCCAGGAAATCACTTTGGCAGTGTTCGCCGCGCCCACACGGCCGATGCCCCAGCCGATGGAACCCGAACCGACCAGACTTTCGGCGCTGCCCAGCACCAGACGGCCTACGAACAGGCTGATCAAGCTCACCATTGGCCACGCATCGAGCCAACCCGCCAGCAACATGAACACGCCGCTCAGGCCGCAGCCGAACAGGCCGATGATCACGGCTTTCTTGGGGCCTTTGTTATCAATGATGCGCCCGGCGTAGGGACGGCTGAGCAAGGTCGCGAGGTACTGGACACTGATCACCAGACCGGCCGTCACCGCGCCAAAGCCCAAATCCGTGTGCACGTAGCCCGGCAGCACGGCCAGCGGAATACCGATGTTCAGGTAACCGATAAAGGTGAACAAAACGATGGAAACGACCTGCAAGGTGACTTTGATAGGACGTTGTGTTTCGGCGCTTGAAGCGTCTGGCATGGGGCTAGATCCACGGTTACGACTGGGGAAGTGCAGCGGGGGCAGAAACTGGATGAAGCGTAGACGCTTGAAAGCCAAGCGATGCCACATGATAACGAGGGTTTCCCGTTCAGGGCAGTCGAAGGTTGACGCTGCGCTGAATCAAGCGCGAATTTTGCAGTGCCGATGCTTGGGATTATTTGTCGGCAGGTGTCACAAGCTGAGTCGTGATCAAGGCAGCGAGGGCGTTTTCCTGGGTGCCGAAGCGCGCCAGCAAAGCCTGCTGTTTTTCCGGGGTGAGGCGTGCCCAGATTTCGATCATCTTCTCGGCGGCGCCGATGAGGGCCTGAGCCTGGGGGTCTTTGAATTCAGTCATGGGTTCTGGTCTCGGAGCATTCAGCCCTTATGGAAGTACGCCTGGAAGACGCTCTTGCATAGGGGCTGAACATTCAACCCTTAGCGTTGGCCTTGGGCTTTCTTGCTATCACTCTGTTTCGCACCGGCTTTCATCTCGATCGGCTGACCGAGTTCCTGACGGGCTGCTGCGCTTTGCTGGGTTTGGCTTGGGAAGGGGAAGTTTGGGATTTCATGCATCGTCTGTCGCTCCTCACAAGTTGCTGTGTTCAGTCCGTAGGAGGCGTTGTGGGCCCATCTGCGAACTGCCCTGAGCTGCCGATCAGGCAGCGCGTCCAAAAAACGCAAACGGAGGATACCCCACAACAAATGACAAACAGACTTTTAATTGATGGCCGTTGGTCATGTAGTGGCGATGCGAGGCTACAACCAAAATCATCAGGCGCCCCTGAGCCCCGTAGGAGTACGCCTACCCGCGATCGCGATCTTTCTGTGCTACATCGGCTGGCTGAAGAATTGCCGTCGCGGGCAAGCGCGCCTGCCAAAGCAGGCAATTGCGGCGATCAGAGAAGTCCGGCCTGTCATCATCCCCTAAGCAACACCCCGCGAATATCCTGGAATACACCCGAGGTCAGGCACCGGTCGAACCCCACCTGATACAGTCCCCACACCTGCTCGGCGCGCAACGAAGGCAACGCTAGGTAGCGCTCGTCACGGGCCCGCTCGCGAAGCGCCGCTACTTCGGAAAAGCTGTCGACGTACTCTCCGGCCAACGCATCGCGTAACAGTTGGGTATGCAGGTTGCACAACCCCAGCACAGCAAAAAAGGTGGAGGGATGTTCAAGAGCATAAATCTGTGCGAGCGCGTTCAGGGCAGCCTTGGACACCGAATAGCTCAACATCCCTGCGCGCATTCTCACCCCGGCAATTGACGCCGAGAACACGCATTGTGCAATTCCGTGCTCTTTGAGCAACAGATCGAGCAACACCTTATTGGCCAAAAGGTTCAGGTTCAGTACGTCGACGAACTCATCTCGTAGGACTTCGGTGGCCGGACGAGGCGGAGGGCCGAATCGTCCGGCGTTTAGAAACACGAGATCGAATTCGATTCGTCCATGCCCCTCAAGCATGCTGCACACAAGCAACTCTACCGAGCGTAGCTGACTCAAGTCGACGGCTGCCCAATGAAACCGTTCATGGGCCTGCAACCCCTCTGGCGCAGTGCGCGAGCAGCCGAAGACTCTGAAACCTTCACTGAGAAGTTTTTCCGCCATTGCCTTACCAAAGCCCTGGCTGACCCCAGTTACGAATGCGGTCTTCATCTCAGAACTTGCCACTGGCATAACCACCATCCACTGACAGAATGTGCCCTGTGACGTAAGAGGACTGTTCGCTGAGCAACCACAGCACTGCGTTAGCAACCTCATCGGCTCGGCCAAAGCGTTTCATGGAGGTGACGTCGATTTTGCGTTGGGTGTTGCGCGGCGACGCCAGCAGGCGTTCCTGGGTATTCATGCCGCCTAGAATCGGGCCAGGTGCCACGGCGTTTACCCGAATACAACCGCCGTCCGCAAAGCGGGCATTTTCGATAGATGCCACTTGGGTCATGGTGTTAATCGCCTGCTTGCTGACTGAATAGGCCACTTGCCCGGCCAGCGGCAACACCCCGGCGCTGGACGAGGTATTGACGATGGCACCGTGTCGCCCTTGGGCCTGCATCAGCCGCAATTCCTGTTTCATGCAGTTGTACGTGCCGCTGATGTTAATCGCCATGACCCTATCCCAGTCTTGAGCGCATGACTCGACTACCTCGGCATGGCGCGCCGTCACCCCGGCATTGTTGAACGCACAATCGAGCAGTCCGTAGCGCCGGTCGATAGTTTGGAATACGTCCTCGACCTGCGCCGCGTCTGCTACGTCGCAAGGCACGAACAAGCACCGCTCGCCCAGGCGCTGTGCTACCTCCTGGCCCTTGGACGCATCGCGCCCTAGAACAATCAGTTGTGCGCCCGCATCGATCAGCCGTTCGCTGACCCGAAGGCCTATCCCGCTTGTGCCGCCCGTGACCAGGCACACTTTCCCTGTGAAGTCGTACATCGAAAAATCCTTTAATTGAATGAAGGTCGCAGATAGGCCGGGTTCACGCAGCAGTGCACCCGGCTCAAATGAGGATTGCTTTTGTCGCCAAAGCATTTGCCATCCCACAGGCAGCGGTTGATTTCGTTGCTGCGCCCCTGAAGCGTCTTGGCAATTAGCGCGTTGTCAGCGAACAGGGCCCTGGACATGCCAGCCAGGTCGCAGACACCATCGGCCAGCAAACGCTCAGCCTTGTCTAGGCTGGCGATGAATCCTGCGTAACCTACCGGTACCGTGGCGCTAGCCTTGATGGTTTTGACCGCACATTGCAGATAGTCATCAATGTCCTGGGAATAGGTCAGCAGTCGGCCGAACGACTCACCCACTCCAAACGAACATTCCAAGGCTGAAATACCGCTGTTGCAGAGCGCCTGTACGGTTTCGCCAAGTTCGGTGAACTGCAACCCCTGATCGCCCAGCAAATCATCAATGCCCAGCCTCACTGTGATGGCCAGGCTGTCGCTTGTGCGCAGACGGATGGCCCGGATGATTTGCAGCAACAGCCGTGAGCGGTTTTCTTCGTTGCCCCCGTAGTGATCTGTGCGCTGGTTGAATCTGGGGGAGAGAAAGCTGCTCAGCAGATACCCGTTGGAGGCCTGCAATTGCACGATTCGTGCGCCGGCACTCCAAGCGCGCCATGCGCAGTTCCCGAAATCGTCAACTACCTGCGCGATCTGCACCTCGGTCATTGCCTGAACCCGGTAATCCGGATATAGGCTAGCGGTCCGGGCACACGGGATTGCGCTGGGTGTGAGCAATGCCTGATCAGAGTCCGTCAGCACGCCCTGACCGCCGTAGTGCTGAAGTTGCACGCCTAACGGTACCTCCAGTTGCGCAGCCATTTGGAGAAGTGGTTTGAGCGAGGCCTGCTGGCCCTGTTCGAACAGTCCCAAGCCGCGCGCTTGCAGACGAGACTCGGCACTGACCGTTGTGTTACCGAGGAACGCCAAGCCGCAGCCGCCGCTCAGGATGCCCCGGTAGAAATCGATCAGTGCAGGGGTGACGCGACCGGATTCGTCTGCCAGGTCGACGCCCATGGAGGCGAAGAACAGGCGGTTTTTCAGCGTCAGGCCATTCTTGAGGGTCAGTGGTCGCGTCGCCAGCGGATAATCGCCGCTCATGCCTGTGTTCTCGGTGCGGTATATGCCCGGTGAAACAGATTTACACCTGAATTGCTGTGTTCGGTCTTGCTGTGGGAGAAATAGCTGTACTGCTTGAGCACTTCACGCCAGTTGAAGCGCAGCGAGGAGTTCAGTTCCCCCAGTGCCAAATGCAGGGTGGTGTCCTGCCCCTCGACGTCCTGAATGCTTGTCACCGGCAAGCTCATCAGCCCATCGCTCTCCAAATAGAGGTAAATGTGGCCGTTGACCGATTGTGCTGGCGTGCCTGCGCGGGCGGCGCAGAGGATTTGTAAACTGTTCATTGACAGCAGCACCATCTCGCCAGTTAGGTGACGACCGCAAGCAAGGCGCACCAGCACTTCTTTGCGAATGCCCTTGAGCGGTCGAAACCAATGGTCGGGATCAATGCTGATATTACGTATTCGTTTGAACACCGGCATTTTGATGATCTCGCCGTACAGGTGAATGTCTGCTACCTGTGCCGCGTTCTGAAACAGTTGCGCGCGCTTGTCGACCTTGCGCGGTTTGTGCTCCATGGGCGCCCCGTTATCCGATACCACCAGGTCCACTTGGTAGGACGATTCGGTAAACCGTGAGAACCGCGAGGTCAGGTCCAGGATCGAGATCGATACTTCCCCACGAGCGAAGCCGCTGTGCTGGTAGAACTCGGCATACATGGCTTGGCGCGCGACTTCAATGAGCATCATTCCGGGTACGTGTTCGTGATGCTTGCGATAGAAGAAGTAGTTCGAGGTGTCGTTGAACATCGTGAAGTACAGCGGACCGCCTTGGGGATAGCCAGCCAAAGCCTTGAGGCTCTCGTGCAGACGCTGACGGCTGGGAATGTCGGGCATCGACGGGCGGTCAGTCAGCACGCACAGCTGCGCCTGGATGTGTTCCAGCACCCACTGACTCTTGAGCTTCAGTCCTTGAAAGCAAGGTTCGTACAGATATTGGAGCTGTTCGGCGAGTTCAGTGCTGTCGGCGTGCTCTTGGCCGATAAAGTCGGGCAGCGTTCGCAGCACCAGGCGTTCGGACTCGATACGATAGGCCTCGTCCAACGCCTCCCGCGCCGCAGGAAGGTCTGCCGCCTGTTGCAGCACGTTCAATGGCAGCCAGGCGGGCAGCAGATGACGCATGTCATAAAGCAGTACGTCATCTTCGTGGGTCTTGTGTACGGTGTTTTTGTCGATCTTACGTTTTCTGTCGATCATGGTCGTCCTTGTTTTTTGAGTCCATTTACCAGTAGTGGCGCAGTGAAGTGGTGATCACGGCGTCGGCGCGGTATCCATGGATGAATTCCCTTGGGGCATCGAGTTTCGGAACGAACGCCTCCAAGCTCAGTCTCGTGGCTTGCCCGATTCGTCGCCCCAGTTTGAATGCGTACAAGCGGCTGCCGTAGGTCTGGTCAAGACTGGCGGTGAACAGCGCATCAGTATCGGCACTGTCGTTGAGGCTGTAGCGGGCCCCCACTACCAGGTCGTTTTGCAATGCGTTGATTGAGGCGCGGCCCAGCGAATCGCGGTTGTATTCCAGGATCAGGCCCAGATCCCCCGTTCCGAGTAATACAGCGCCAATCGTGTGCTCCAGGCCTGCGGTCCAAGCCAGGTAATTGCGTTCGCGCAGGTGCAGGTCCAATTGACGCCAGCGGTAGATACTCTCCAGTTTGTACAGCGTGGCGGTGCCAGCGTATTGCGCATCCAGCCCCAGTTGGCTGATCGCTCCGTACACCGGTGCGTAACCCAGCGCGCCGGGCTCAGGCAGGGCGATAAACGATGGATCGCGGGACAGCCCGTGGAAGGCGCTGACGCCAGTCTCCAGATCCCCGTTCTGGGTATCCCAGCGCAATGCGAATCCCGGCGTCCACTGCCTTGCCGATGTCGTGTACTGCGCCTTGCTACCGTCAATTCCCGGATGCGTACGCAGACGGCCATCGGCGCCTGAGAAGGTGGCCTTGCGCGAATACGGCAGGTAGTACAACTCCAAGTTGCCGTCGGGCAGAGCATACTGTGCGCGTAACATGGGTTGCCCCAGTTTCTCATCGGTGAATACGCCCTCGACGCTGTCCGAGGTGTTGATGACATCCACCAGGTTCTGCGACTCGGCCTTGCCCCAGAAAACTCGATCCACGCCTGCGGTCAGCGACGTTGCTCCTGATTGCCGATCCAGTTTCAGCTCGCGTATATCCCAGTGGGTTCGGCAGTCATCCCTTTGATCGTTGCGATAGAACGCCGTCGCCGTCAGGCGAGTCTGCCGATCCGTCGAGACGGCCTTGAGCTGCGGGCTTAGCGCGTAGCTGAACTGCTCATCGTTGTCCTGCGGTGCTTTTGCCTGATGGGTGAACGAGCGGTTCTGCAATTCAACATGGCCCTGCGTCTGTAACTGCCAACTGCCGGGGCTGGCGGCCGTGGCTGCGCTCCACAGGCTGATGCCGATCAAGGGCAGGGGGCGCGTCATCGCGTCAGGCGCTTCAAGGCTGTGCTGTCGAAGTCATTGCTGCTCAAACCGATGTCGAACTCATAGTCGGTGAGTAGCAGGTCGGTGGACTTGCCCGTCTGGTGGTTGGTCATCCTTTGATCCAGCGAACGCCAGACGCCGTCGTATTCGCGGTAGTCACTCAGCACCAGCGTTTTGAGTGGTGCCTGCTTGCGGTCGAAAAACTCGATCTTCAACGGCTGGCGGTGTTCGATGTCGAAGTGCACTACTTGCTTGCTGTAACCGGAATTGACATCCAGCGGCACACGCTCCACTACATTGACTTCACGCTCCTGAAGATGATCTCGGCGCAGGAAGCGGTAGCTGTATTTATCCAGTTCCTGGGAGGTGAAATCTTCGAAAGCGAACTCGGAACCCACGAACGGGCCAGATTTGTTTTCAGTGGAAATGCGCTTCACCCGCTTGATCGAAGGCAGGTATAGCCATTGGTCGTCGGTGCTGGTGATCTTGGGGTGATTCAGCAGCGCGGTGTCGCGTACATCAGCGGGCGAGGAAAACACCACCAGCGTCTTGTCGCCGGTGTTTGGTGAGGACTTTTCCAGGGTGCTGAGCGTCAGATGGCGCGACACTGAGTCTGCTGCGGCGTTGTGCAGGATCATCTCCATCTTCACACGACTGTCTTTGAATCCGGCATCGCTGATGTCATACAGGGCGGCGATGGCGTAGCCTTCATCGACCGCAGATGGAGGGTTTGCGACTGCCTGGCACGTTAGGCCAATCAACAGCATGGGCAACAGGCGGGTTAACGCGTGGTCAAGCATGGGACAGAACCTCTGGTTTTTGGGAGGGTACGCGGTTGCGCTGCATTGCCAGCAGCGGGGTGACAAGCAAGAAACACGAAGCCAGCGACAGACCGATGGCCATGAACGTCAGTACGCCCATGTCGACGTTCAATTTGAAGGTCGAGAAAAATAGCGAGAAGAATCCCAGCATCAGGATCGCGGTGTTGGCCAGGATCGTCGGCCCCACCCCTGTGAGCGCTAGCCGCGCGGCTTCCTCGCTGCTGGTCCCGGGCACCGCTTTGGCGCGTGTGTAACGGGTCAGGAAATGCACGGTGTCATCAATGATGATGCCGATGGAGATGGAGCCTACGGCGGCGATGGAAAAGCCGACGGTGCCTTCGATTAATGCCCAGACGCCAAAGGCGGCAAGGATCGGAAGCGTGGTGGAAACCAGGCAGATCACGCCCATCAGCGCACTGCGCAAGAGCAGGGCGATTACCACGCAGATGGCGAGCACCGCTGACACCGTGCTCTCGGCCAGGCTGTCGAGGTTGCGCTGGGAGATCATCGATACCATGACCGTGGAGCCGGTGGCTCGGGCCTGCATACCGTTGCCTGCGTTGGCAAGCCACGCCTCGGCATCGCGAATGAAGGCGCGTGATTGTTCAGTGGTGACATCGCCCAGCATCACCGTGACTCGGGACGCGGATTTGTCGATGTTGATCCGGTCATTCAGGTCCAGGCCGTAAGGCAGCGACATTTCGTACAGCAACAGGAACTGCGCAGCCGTGTCGCTGGTTTCCGGCAGGCGTCGTGCCAGGGGATCGTCACCGTGCATGTTCATGTTCAGACGTTTGAGGATGTCCGGGATGGCGTAGACATGCACCACATTTGGTTGGACTTGTAGGTGCTGGACGAAAGCTTGCAAACGGGCCAGGTACGCAGGGTCGCTGACGCCTCCCGGCCCTTGGGCTGGAATCGAAAACTCCACCGGCGAAAGGCCGAACTTCTGCATGATTCTGTCTGACTGCTCACGAAAGCTGTTGCCTTCCTGTACGTACTTGAACCAGTCGTCGCTGAGGCGCAGTTGCGTGGTGGCGGAGGCCAGCAGGCACAGCGTCATCAATGTGATAGCTGCGACTTTCTTGCGATGGCCAACGATGACATTCGCGTAGCGCTCCATCGTTTTCGGCGTGCTCCGGTCGAGGGAGCGGGGTGAAATGCCTGTCAGTTTCAGCAGCGCAGGCAACAGCGTCATCAACAGCACCCAGGATGCGGCAATGCCCACCGCAGTAATCACCCCCAGATGCCGCAGCGGAGGGGATTCAGACGCATTGACCGCCAAGAAGCCCAGCAGCGTTGAAGCGGCGGTCAGGGTGATAGCAAAAAAATTCTCCGCCAGACCCTCGCGCACCGCTCTGTGCACAGGCACGCCAAGTAGCATGTTTTGCCGAGCTGCGAGCAGGATGTGATTGGCGCTGGCCACCGCGATGGTGGCGATGATGACCGGAGCAGAAAATGAAATGGGCGACATTTCGATGCCGGCCATGGCCGCATAGCCCATGGCTATGATCGACGAACACAGTACGATCACGCCGATCAACGACGCCTGTAGCGCTGAGCGATTCATGACCCACATGGCGACGAACAGCAGCAGGTACATGGCGGGGGTCAGATGCAGCAAATCGTACAGCCCGGCCTGTGCAAAAGCGTTGTTCAGCATTGAGGTGCCGGACAGCAGTATCTCGATGTCAGGATACTCGACGCTCAAGGCATCGATCATGCTTTGGGCGGCTGCGGCCGCTTGTGGCACCTCCTGCAATGACACCTCCGGGTACTTGAGCGAGACGTTGACCGCCATCGCACTGGCGTCAGGGCTCAGCAACAAGCCATTTAGCAAGGGTTCATTGACCGCGATGCCCTGTAGCTTGGCAAGCTGCCCAGATGTCAGTCCATGGGTGTGAGTGACCAGATCGGCTACTTGGACGTCGTCTCCGCTGGCCTGGCTATGCTGAAAGTTGGTCACAGAATCGACACGGCTTGCGTAGGGCAGTTGCCATGCCCGGCGGGTCAGTTCGCGTGCGAGCTGTAGCGTTCGCTCGGAAAATACAGTGCCATTTTTGGGGATCAACACAAAAAAGAAGTTGTCACCTTTGGTGTAGGTGGACTGAAAGCTTTCGTAGGTTAGAACTTCGGGATTGCTGTCTGAGAAATACACCTTGTAGTTAGTGGCGATTTTCAGATCAGACAATTCCATGCCCATCAGTAAAGTACTTAGAAGGCAGATAAACACAATGAGTTTTGGCCGGCGCTGAATAGCACCTGCCCACGCCGACACGTACGGGTCGGCGAGCGTTAGCAGTTTCATCGGGTGCTCCAGTAAAAATTAAATCAGGCCAGCGTGCTTATCATCGTTTTCGCGATTTTGCGATGGAATGGAGCGATAAGAGTGATGTACAGTTTCCCTCTCTGGCTATAAGGCGTGACTATCGATGTGATATAAAGCCGGTCTTCTTCTAGCTCTCTTTGTATGTAAAGTGAGATCGATACGAAGAAGTGTGGGTCGTCAAACCTCAATACTAGCTCTTGTTCAATGTTGGCAACGACTTCAAAGAAGTCCAGTTTTTCACCGGGCTGAATGAACGTGCGAGTTGGATATCCTACCTCTTGGAACCCACGGGTGGGTGTCATACCCAGTATTCCGGTTGCCAGATCGCGGATGTGCAGCAACCGGTTGACCCAAGGGGGTGCAAGGTGAGTCATCTGCCGGTAGAGGGTCAGCGCGGAACTGCCGGACAATGACCCCAGTGAGTATACGAAGCAATCCGAGTAGTACGCACTGTCATACTCTTGGGCCAGTGAGACCGGTGCAGGTGGCTGGCTGCGGTGGATTGTGGCGTTTCGGCTGTCCATCATGACACCAAGGCGATGTTCATGGCCTCGGCACTTAACAGCAGTTTTTCGTAGGTAATACTTGGCGGCTCGCAGGCACCGGTCACATGATTGACCATCGCTCGGGTCGAATCGGCGATCTGTTCGTCAGTGGCGAAGACCGATTGGTAGAATATGAAGGGGGGAAGAAACCTGGCTTTGATGTAATTAGCCGTTTGCTGAAACGGACGCAGTAATTCATCCAGAGTGAAATTATTGAACCCGGTGGCGCGATAGCCGTCCTCCGGCGCTCCCACGGAAATGCACAGCATAAGTTCCTTGCCTTTCAGCTTGTCACCGTGCCGAGCATAGGCAAACCCGGGTGTAAAGACATCATCCATCCATTTTTTCAGAATCGCCGGGCATGAATACCAGAATAACGGGAACTGCAGAATAATGCGCTCTGCCTCAGACAAGTCTTGCTGTTCTTGATCTATATCAAAGGCGTAGTTCGGGTAAAGCTCAATCAGGTTCTTGATCTTGAATTTTTTCTCGTTAACCAGCGAATTCAGCCAGCTGGAATTAACTCTGGAAGTGGCGATGTTGGGGTGGGCGACTATGACCAATGTACGCATATGCTCTCTCGATCCCTGAATTGGAGAGGCACCAGTTTGGTTAAAGCGGGTTGTTGTGGCAATCGGAAATTAGGCTTTGATGATCGACTTTTTTGGTGGTTTTTTTCTTACAGTTCGCCAATGGTGTTAAATCAGATGTTTAATTCTTTCCAATACTTTGAGAAAAGTCTTCTGCGGGGGCCCGCTTGCGCAGTAGCGCGCAAGCGGGTTTCAAGCGCTCAGTCCTTACACACCGCCGCAAACGCCGCTGCCAGTGCGTCCAACCGTGTGGCATCGATCCCCGCCACGTTGGCCCGGCCTGCGGCAACCATGTACACGCTGTGCTCCTTGCGCAGCCTGGCGACCTGATCGTCGCTCATCCCGGTGTAGGAGAACATGCCGCGTTGCACACCGATGTGGGCGAAACGTTCACCGAGGCCCAGCGGTGTCAGCGCTTCAACCAGCCCCTGACGCAGTTGCGCGATGCGGCTGCGCATGGCTTCGACTTCATCGGCCCAAAGTGCCTTGAGTTCCGGGTCGCCGAGGATTTCAGCCACCACCGCCGCGCCGTGATCGGGCGGGTTGGACCACAGGTTACGGGCAGTCGCGGAGAGCTGGCTGCGAACGTCGGCCAGTTTTTCGCTGTTGTCCGCGCACACCAGTAATGCGCCAGTGCGTTCGCGGTATAGCCCGAAGTTCTTCGAACAAGAACTGGTGATCAGCAATTCGGGCAATTCGGCAGCGAACAGGCGAACGGCCCAAGCGTCCTCTTCCAGACCGTCACCAAACCCCTGATAGGCGAAGTCGATCAGCGGCAGCAGGTTGCGGCGTTTGACGATTTTCAGCACTTCATGCCAGTCGTCGTGGCTGAGGTCGAAACCGGTCGGGTTGTGGCAGCAGGCGTGCAGCAGCACGACATCGCCTTCCGGCACGGTGTTCAGGGTTTCCAGCATGGCCGGCACGTTGAGGCGGTTGTCGCTGCCCACGTACGGGTAGTGATTGACCTTCAAGCCCGCGGAGGCATAGATGGTTTCGTGAATCGGCCAGGTCGGATCGCTGAGCCAGATGCCCTTGCCTGGCAGGCAATTGGCGATGAAGTCAGCGGACAGACGCAGTGCGCCTGTTCCGCCCGGCGTCTGGGTCGCGCCGACGCGTTTTTGCTGAATCAGCAGCGAATCGGCCCCCATCACCAGTTCACAGATCAGCGTGCCGAAGCGTGGCTCGCCGTGACCGCCGATGTACGTCTTGGTCGGCTGCGAGTCCACCAGACGCTGCTCGGCCAATTTGACCGCACGGGGAATGGTGGTCAGGCCTTGCGCGTCCTTGTACACGCCCACGCCCAGGTCGAACTTGTTCGGGTTCGGGTCTTTGGCATAAGCCTGGATCAGGCCCAGGATCGGATCATCGGGTACGCGCTGAATCTGTGAAAAATGCATTTACTTACGGCCCTCGGCGCCTGTGGCCACCTCGTCGGTGCGGGCGGCCATGATGAAGTCGTTGCGGTGCAGCCCTTTGATGGAATGGCTCCACCAGGTCACGGTCACTTTGCCCCATTCGGTCAGCAGACCGGGGTGGTGACCTTCGGCCTCGGCAATTTCGCCGACCGCGTTGGTAAACGCCAGCGCAAATTTGAAATTCTTGAAGAGATAGACCTTTTCCAATTGCATCACGCCATCACGGACTTCGATGTTCCAGTCCGGAATCTGACGCAGCAATTCTGGCAATTCGGCTTCACTGACCTGCGGGGCGTCGGCGCGGCAGGCTTCACAGTGGGCTTGGCTAAGAGCAGTCATACTAAGGGTCCTTTTTCAGGCGGCTGTTGTTTTCGAAGGTTGTGCTTTGGGCGTCTGCGGTTTGGGCGTAAAGCGCGGCGCATGCAGGCCCATGGAAGTCGCCGTCTGGACCATGCCCATGATGTCTTCGTGGGCCAGGTCGAACAGGCGCTTCAAGTCCGGCAACACGAAATACAGCGGTTGCAGGATGTCGATGCGGTACGGCGTGCGCATGGCTTCTATCGGGTCGAAGGCCTGATGTTCCGGCGTCGAGGACAGGCTGTACACCGTTTCCTTGGGCGACGAGAGAATGCCACCCCCATAAATCTTGCGCCCCTGTGCAGTCTCTACCAACCCGAATTCGATGGTCATCCAGTAAAGGCGGGCAAGATACACGCGTTGCTCCTTGCTGGCTGCCAGACCGAGCTTGCCGTAGGTGTGGGTAAATTCTGCAAACCAGGGGTTGGTCAGGAGCGGGCAGTGTCCGAAGACTTCGTGAAAGATGTCAGGCTCTTGCAGGTAATCCAGTTCTTCTTCAGTGCGAATAAAGGTGGCCACGGGAAATCGCTTGCTGGCCAGCAGTTCGAAGAACGTCTGAAAGGGGATGAGCGCCGGAACCCGCGCGACTTGCCAGCCAGTGGTGGCGGCCAGCACGGTGTTGATCTCGGCCAGTTGCGGGATTCGATCATGGGGCAGGTTGAGCTGTTCGATACCGTCGAGGTATTCCTGGCAGGCGCGGCCTTCGATCACCTTCAATTGGCGAGTGATCAAGGTGTTCCACACCCGATGTTCAGCGTCGGGATATTCGATGAAGCCGCTGGCGTCCGGTTCACGGGCGACGTACTGCGTGCTCATGCTGCTCTCCTGAATGGCTTGTTCTTATATGGAGCGTTCGGTTGCAGGTCGATGGCCCGCGTAAGGCTATAGATACCCGGTTTCAGGCCGTGTGCCGCAGCGTTGCACAGGAAGTGGAGGTCAGTGAACGCGCGGCGTCGTAAAGAAAACCTGACAGCTGAATGTGAAAAGCCCGAAATCTGCGCTTTCTAGGGCGCTTGGCCGCTTGCGCTGTAACGTATTCTTGACGATAAACTTCGCGCATCACAAAAAAGTCAGCCTGATGACAAGAGTCGACCTGCCATGCGTATCAAAGTGCACTGCCAGAACCGCGTCGGAATCCTGCGCGACATCCTCGAATTGTTGGTCTCTTACGGCGTCAACGTCTCGGGTGGCGAGGTGGGCGGTGAGCATGGAGATGCGATCTACTTGCGCTGTCCGAACCTGATCAACCTGCAATTCCAGGCGCTGGTGCCCAAGTTCGAAACGATTCCGGGGGTATTCGGCGTCAAGCGCGTAGGATTGATGCCCAGCGAGCGTCGGCACATGGAGTTGAACGCGTTGCTGGGCGCGCTGGAATTTCCGGTCCTGTCCATCGACATGGGCGGGTCCATCGTTGCGGCCAATCGCGCGGCGGCGCAGTTGCTCGGGGTGCGCGTCGATGAAGTCCCCGGCATTCCGCTGTCCCGTTACGCCGAAGATTTCGACCTGCCGCAACTGGTCCGTGCCAACCGGTCACGGATCAATGGCCTGAGGGTCAAGGTGAAGGGCGATATCTTTCTGGCCGACATTGCGCCCCTGCAATCCGAGCACGAAGACAGCGAAGCCATGGCGGGCGCGGTCTTGACGCTGCACCGAGCGGATCGCGTGGGCGAGCACATCTATAACGTGCGCAAGCAGGAGTTGCGGGGCTTCGACAGCATCTTCCAGAGTTCGAAGGTGATGGCCGCGGTCGTGCGAGAGGCACGGCGCATGGCGCCTCTCGATGCCCCGTTATTAATAGAAGGTGAAACCGGCACCGGCAAAGAACTCCTGGCCCGTGCCTGTCATCTGGCGAGCCCTCGCGGTCAGTCGCCGATGATGGCGCTCAACTGCGCGGGATTGTCCGAGTCCATGGCCGAGACCGAGCTGTTCGGCTACGGGCCGGGTGCGTTCGAAGGGGCACGGGCCGAGGGCAAGCTTGGGCTGCTCGAACTGACCGCAGGCGGTACATTATTTCTCGATGGCGTCGCGGAAATGAGTGCCCGGTTGCAGGCGAAACTGTTGCGCTACCTGCAAGAAGGCTGCTTTCGCCGTGTCGGAAGTGATGAAGAGGTGTTTCTGGACGTGCGGGTCATTTGTGCGACGCAGGTGGATCTGTCCGAACTGTGCGCACGCGGCGAGTTTCGGCAGGACCTCTATCACCGGCTCAACGTGCTGTCTCTGCACATCCCGCCGCTGCGCGAATGCCTCGACGGCCTGCAGCCGCTGGTGCAGCACTTTCTTGATCAGGCCAGTCGGCAGATCGGCTGCCCGCTACCGCGCATTGCACCCGCCGCGATCGACCGCCTCAATCACTATCACTGGCCTGGCAATGTGCGGCAGTTGGAGAACGTATTGTTTCAGGCGGTTTCACTCTGCGAGGGCGGGGTGGTGAAGGCGGAACATATTCGTTTGCCGGATTATGGCGTGCGCCAACCCTTGGGAGACTTTTCGTTAGAGGGCGGGTTGGAAGAGATTGTCGGGCGTTTTGAAAAGGCGGTATTGGAGCAACTTTATGCGACACACCCGAGCAGCCGTTTATTAGGGAAACGATTGGGTGTTTCACATACGACGATTGCCAATAAGTTAAAACAGTATGAAGTAGGGCAGAAGTAACGATGATCGGTTGCAGCACGGCTTGCCAGTCGTGCTGCTACAGTTTTCAATCAGTTATTGATCAACCGTTACTGCACCCGTTGCCCATGACCATGTATTCCATGACATGGCGCTGGCCCTTGGAGTCCTCGTAGGTCATGTGCTGTGGCACGACGCTGCAGACGTTCGGCACTTCGTCCACGGAAATGACTTTGGCGATGTCCAGTTTGGTGGAGTAGCTGTAGTGCTCGACCCGTTGCTGTTGCGCGGCCACTTTCGCACCTGATTCTTCTGCCATTGCCATGGCGCTGAAACCACAAAGAGCTATTACAACCAGTGCAGCTTTCATTTAGGTATTTCCTCTAAGTTGCTTCGTCAACGCTGCCAGACAGGAATGCCGTTCGGCAGGGTGCGCAAAACCCTTGTGGGATTTTGTGTGAAGTCAGTTGTTTGCAGGTTTAGTTGCAGATTGACAGGCCGGTGTGGGGGGCTGTTAGTTGTCAATCGTTTGCCGTGTTGGCGAAATGAATTCTAGGCGCCTGCGCTCGGGTTATATAGAAACCCTTTTGATAAAGACTGTTGAGCATTCTGGTAACAATCGCGCTTTTCGCGCCGCAACGCACTAAGCCTCTCGTTCTTTGGTCGTAGGACTTAGATGAAGATTTGCCACAAACCGGGCCCGTGAGCGCGTTTCGGCGTTATGCTGAAGGCCGGTAAGACCATCGTCGAATGGCGTTTGCGGCCCTCGGCGGATACAACGGTTTCATACAAAAACAACATTTCCACCGAGGTAAGAAAGATGAGTGCGGCTTCCCTGTACCCTGTCCGCCCTGAAGTGGCAGCCAATACGCTGACTGACGAGGCGACCTACAAGGCCATGTACCAGCAGTCGGTGGTCAACCCGGATGGCTTCTGGCGTGAGCAGGCCAAGCGCCTGGATTGGATCAAGCCCTTCACCACCGTCAAACAGACCTCGTTCGACGATCACCGCGTCGACATTAAATGGTTTGCCGATGGCACCCTGAACGTTTCCTACAATTGCCTGGACCGTCACCTCGCCGAGCGTGGCGATCAGGTCGCGATCATCTGGGAAGGCGACGACCCTTCCGAAAGCCGCAACATCACGTACCGCGAACTGCATGAAGAAGTGTGCAAGTTCGCCAACGCCTTGCGCGGCCAGGACGTGCACCGTGGCGACGTCGTGACCATTTACATGCCGATGATCCCGGAAGCCGTGGTTGCCATGCTGGCGTGCGCCCGCATCGGTGCGATCCACTCGGTGGTGTTCGGTGGCTTCTCGCCGGAAGCTCTGGCCGGTCGCATCATCGACTGCAAATCAAAAGTCGTGATCACCGCCGACGAAGGTTTGCGTGGCGGCAAGCGCACCGCGCTCAAGGCCAACGTTGATCGCGCGCTGACCAACCCTGAAACCAGCAGCGTGCAGAAAGTCATCGTGTGCAAGCGCACCGGTGGCGACATCGAGTGGAACCGCCATCGCGACATCTGGTACCACACGCTGCTGGAAGTGGCTTCGACCACCTGCGCCCCGAAAGAAATGGGCGCCGAAGAGTCGCTGTTCATCCTTTACACCTCAGGCTCCACGGGCAAACCGAAAGGCGTGCTGCACACCACAGCAGGCTACCTGCTGTACGCGGCGCTGACCCACGAGCGCGTATTCGACTACAAACCAGACGAAGTCTACTGGTGCACCGCCGACGTGGGCTGGGTCACCGGTCACAGCTACATCGTCTACGGCCCGCTGGCCAATGGCGCGACCACGCTGCTGTTCGAGGGGGTGCCGAACTACCCAGACATCACCCGCATGTCGCAGATCATCGACAAGCACAAGGTCAACATCCTTTACACCGCACCGACCGCCATTCGCGCCATGATGGCCGAAGGCACCAAGGCTGTTGAAGGCGCGGACGGTTCGAGCCTGCGGCTGCTGGGGTCGGTGGGCGAGCCGATCAACCCGGAGGCCTGGAACTGGTACTACAACACCGTCGGCAAACAGAACTGCCCGATCGTCGACACCTGGTGGCAGACAGAAACTGGCGGCGTGCTGATCAGCCCGTTGCCGGGTGCGACGGCGTTGAAGCCGGGGTCGGCGACCAAGCCGTTCTTCGGCGTGATCCCGGCGCTGGTCGATAACCTCGGCAACCTGATCGAAGGCGCGGCCGAAGGCAATCTGGTGATCCTCGATTCGTGGCCGGGTCAGTCCCGCAGCTTGTACGGCGACCATGATCGTTTCGTCGACACCTACTTCAAGACCTTCCGTGGCATGTACTTCACCGGTGACGGCGCCCGTCGCGATGAAGACGGCTATTACTGGATCACGGGTCGCGTCGATGACGTACTCAACGTGTCCGGCCACCGCATGGGCACCGCCGAGATCGAAAGCGCGATGGTTGCCCACCCGAAAGTCGCGGAAGCCGCAGTCGTCGGCGTGCCGCACGACCTGAAAGGGCAAGGCATCTACGTCTACGTCACCTTGAACGGCGGCGAAGTGCCAGACGAAGCCTTGCGCATCGAACTGCGCAACTGGGTGCGCAAGGAAATTGGCCCGATTGCCTCGCCTGACGTCATTCAGTGGGCGCCGGGCCTGCCGAAAACCCGCTCCGGCAAGATCATGCGCCGCATCCTGCGCAAGATCGCCACGGGCGAGTACGACGCGCTGGGCGACATCTCCACGCTGGCCGATCCGGGTGTGGTGGCGCACCTGGTCGAGACCCACAAGACCATGAACGTCGCCTGACGCTTGCGGTTGTGAAGCGCCCCGTCCGGTGAAAACCGGGCGGGGCGTTTTTGTTTTCAGTCGTTCATAAATTCAGCCTGAGCGCCTTGCCCCTGAGGGAGCTTCTGGAGGTTACGACAGTGGCGAAGGCGTCCTGTCTGACACACCGCTTTCGCCACCGTCGTAACCTCCGGAAGCTCCCACAGGTCCTGCGTTCGCCACGGAGTTTTGAGTTGTCTGGATTGCTGTGGGAGACGCCGGAGGTTACGACGGCAGCGAAAGCGGTGTTTCGGCGCGAGATGTTTACTGAGATATATATCGATTTGTTACCGTCCATCTTGCACATGTAACCTCACGCCCCGAAATGAGGCCTATCACCCCGGAATCCGTGCAATTCATCGCTGCGCAACCACCGTTCGACACGCCAGACTTGCCGGATTAGAAGGCTTTGCCAATAATGGGCGCGTTATTTGCTTCGTTGATAGGTTTGCCCTACTGGCTCAGACACAAACTTTCTGGGCTGTCAATCAAGTTGATCGGCTTTCTCGGTGCTTCTGTAACTAGTTGTCGCATTGAAGAAATATCGACTTCCAGCCTGCCGCTAAAATGCCGACCACTCGCCGAAGGCCTGTCGAGCCCTGAGACCCGACGGCACCTCGCGTCGCAATTTCAGTTATTCCTTCTGCACATTGAGCGCTTCGCTCACTGCCACTTGTCGCGTTATACCGATGGAGTTCCACGAATGAAAAAGCTCATGCTGCTGGGTGCGCTGGCGCTGTCCGTATTGGCACAGCCTGTGTTCGCCGATGAAAAGCCCCTGAAGATCGGCATCGAAGCGGCGTACCCTCCATTCGCCTCGAAAGCGCCGGACGGCAGCATCGTCGGCTTCGACTACGACATCGGCAACGCGCTGTGCGAAGAGATGAAAGTCAAATGCGTATGGGTCGAGCAAGAGTTCGACGGCCTGATCCCGGCGCTGAAAGTGCGCAAGATCGACGCCATCCTGTCCTCAATGTCCATCACCGAAGACCGCAAGAAGTCCGTGGACTTCACCAATAAGTACTACAACACCCCGGCCCGTCTGGTCATGAAGCAAGGCACGGTCGTCAGTGACGGCCTGACCGAACTCAAGGGCAAGAACATCGGCGTGCAGCGTGGCTCGATCCACGAGCGTTTCGCCAAGGAAGTCCTCGCGCCGCTGGGTGCTGAAATCAAGCCGTACAGCTCGCAGAACGAAATCTATCTGGACATCGGCGCCGGTCGTCTCGATGGCACCGTGGCCGACGCCACGCTGTTGCAAGACGGCTTCCTGAACACCGAATCGGGCAAAGGCTACGCGTTCGTCGGCCCGGCGTTCACCGACGTCAACTACTTCGGCGACGGCGTGGGCATTGCTGTTCGCAAGGGCGACAAGGCCGATCTGGACAAGATCAACGCCGCCATCGCAGCGATCCGTGAGAACGGTAAATACAAGGCGATCCAGGACAAGTACTTCAACTTCGACATTTACGGCAAGTAAGTCGACGTTCGTCCGTAATGGCGCAATCGGCAGGGTCCTCATCCTTCTGATCGCGCCATTTTTCTATCCCGTGTTCGAGGGCCCAACAACATGTTGAAAGGCTACGGAGCCGTCATCCTCGACGGTGCATGGCTGACCTTGCAACTCGCCCTGTGCTCCATGGCGCTGGCCATCGTGCTCGGGCTGATCGGCGTGTCGTTGCGCTTGTCGCCGGTGCGCTGGCTCGCCTGGCTGGGTGACCTGTATTCCACGGTCATCCGCGGCATTCCTGACCTGGTGCTGATCCTGCTGATCTTCTACGGCGGTCAGGATTTGCTCAACCGCGTCGCGCCGTTGCTCGGCCACGACGATTACATCGATTTAAACCCGCTGATGGCCGGTATCGGCACGCTGGGTTTCATTTTCGGTGCCTACCTTTCCGAAACTTTCCGCGGCGCGTTCATGGCCATTCCCAAAGGGCAGGCCGAGGCTGGCATGGCCTATGGCATGAGCAGCGGTCGGGTGTTTTTCCGCATTCTGGTGCCGCAGATGATTCGTCTGGCAATTCCGGGGTTCACCAACAACTGGTTGGTGTTGACCAAGGCCACCGCGCTGATTTCCGTGGTGGGTCTGCAAGACATGATGTTCAAGGCCAAGCAGGCGGCCGATGCCACCCGTGAACCCTTTACCTTTTTCCTTGCCGTGGCAGCCATGTACCTGGTGATCACCAGCGTCTCGCTGCTGGTGCTGCGTTACATTGAAAAACGCTACTCGGCGGGCGTCAGGGTGGCTGACCTATGATCTTCGATTACAACGTCGTCTGGGATAACCTGCCGCTGTACTTCGGTGGCCTGTTGATCACCCTCAAATTGCTGGCGCTGTCGCTGTTTTTCGGCCTGCTGGCGGCTTTGCCACTGGGGTTGATGCGGGTCTCGAAAGTCGCCTGGGTCAACCTGCTGGCCTGGGGTTACACCTACGTCATTCGCGGCACGCCGATGCTGGTGCAACTGTTCTTGATCTACTACGGTCTGGCGCAATTCGAAGCCGTGCGCGAGAGCATTTTCTGGCCATGGCTGTCGAGCGCGACCTTTTGCGCCTGCCTGGCCTTCGCCATCAACACCAGCGCCTACACCGCTGAAATCATCGCGGGCAGCCTCAAATCCACGCCACCGGGTGAGATCGAAGCGGCGCGGGCGATGGGCATGTCCAAGGCCAAAATGTACCGCCGCATCCTGCTGCCTTCGGCTCTGCGCCGGGCGCTGCCGCAATACAGCAACGAAGTGATCATGATGCTGCAGACCACAAGTCTGGCGTCCATCGTCACGCTGATCGACATCACCGGCGCGGCGCGCACGGTCAACGCGCAGTTCTATCTGCCGTTCGAGGCGTACATCACGGCGGGCGTGTTCTACCTGTGCCTGACCTTCATTCTGGTGAAACTGTTCAAGCTGGCCGAGCGCCGCTGGCTCAGTTACCTCGCACCGAGGAAGCACTGATATGCAACGCATTGATCATGATTTGCCGTGGGGCAACCTGGGCACACAGCGCACCTTGAGCGTGTTCCGTTTCGGTCGGGGCGAGCGCAAAGCCTACCTTCAAGCCAGCCTGCACGCCGACGAACTGCCAGGGATGCGCACGGCGTGGGAGCTGAAAAAGCGCCTGACGCAACTGGAAGACCAAGGTCGGCTGAACGGTGTCATCGAACTGGTGCCGGTGGCCAACCCGATCGGTCTGGGACAATTGCTGCAAGGCAATCATCAGGGCCGCTTCGAATACGGCAGTGGCAAGAATTTCAACCGTGATTTCACCGAGCTGAGCGAACCGGTGGCCGAGCGGCTGGCAGGCAAGCTGGGCGATGATCCTCATGCCAACGTCCGGCTGATTCGTCAGGCCATGGCCGATGTGCTGGCCGAACTGCCGCCTGCGGGCAGTGAGTTGGCGGGCATGCAGCGCACGCTGTTGAGTCACGCGTGCAACGCCGACATCGTGCTCGATCTGCACTGCGACACCGACGCGTCTCTGCACATGTACGCCCTGCCGCAGCATTGGCCACAATGGCGATCGCTGTCCGCGCGTCTGGGTGTCAGCGTCGGCTTGCTGGCGGAAGACTCCGGCGGCAGCTCGTTCGACGAAGCCTGTTCGTTGCCATGGTTACGGTTGGCAAAGCAGTTTCCCGACGCGCAGATTCCGTTGGCCTGCATGTCCACCACCCTGGAGCTGGGTGGCCAGTCCAACACTGGCAAGGCCGAAGCCGAAGCGTACGCCGAGGGGATTCTGGCGTTCCTGGGCGAGCAGGGCCTGATCAGCGGCGAGTGGCCGCAGCCGGCCCATGAGGCCTGTGAAGGCATGCCGTTCGAAGGCACCGAAATGATCTACGCGCCGCATCCCGGCGTGCTGACCTTTCTGCGTCCAGCGGGCGCTTGGGTCGAGCCCGGCGAGCCGTTGTTTGAGGTCATCGACCCGCTGACCGACCGCGTGACCACCGTCTGCGCGGGCACGGCCGGCGTGCTGTTCGCCATCGAAAAACTGCGTTACGCCCAGCCGGGCTTCTGGATGGCCAAAGTGGCAGGGCGCACCCCGTTGCGCAGCGGCCGCCTGCTCAGTGACTGATTACTTGTGAGAACCGACATCATGAACAAACTGGAAGTCCAGGACCTGCACAAGTGCTACGGCAGTCACGAAGTGCTCAAAGGCGTTTCGCTGACGGCGAAGGCGGGCGATGTGATCAGCATCATCGGCTCCAGCGGCTCGGGCAAAAGCACGTTTTTGCGCTGCATCAACCTGCTGGAACAGCCGAAATCCGGCCGCATTCTGCTCAACAACGAAGAGCTGAAACTGGTGGCCAACAAGGACGGCGGCTTGAAGGCGGCGGACCCGAAACAGCTGCAACGCATGCGTTCGCGCCTGTCGATGGTCTTTCAGCATTTCAACCTGTGGTCGCACATGACGGCGCTGGAAAACATCATTGAAGCGCCGATTCACGTCTTGGGCGTGCCGAAGAAAGAAGCGCTGGAAAAGGCCGAGCACTACCTGAACAAAGTGGGCGTCGCTCACAGAAAGGACGCCTTTCCGGGGCACATGTCCGGTGGCGAACAGCAACGCGTGGCGATTGCCCGGGCGTTGGCGATGGAGCCGGAAGTCATGCTGTTCGACGAACCCACTTCGGCCCTCGACCCGGAGCTGGTGGGCGACGTGCTGAAAGTCATGCAAGCCTTGGCGCAAGAAGGCCGCACGATGGTGGTGGTGACCCACGAAATGGGCTTTGCCCGTGAGGTGTCGAACCAATTGATCTTTCTGCACAAGGGGTTGGTCGAAGAAAGCGGCGACCCCCGCGAAGTGCTGGTCAACCCGAAATCGGAGCGCCTTCAGCAGTTTCTTTCGGGCAGCCTGAAGTAACGATTGGTGCCGTCTCGAACGGTGCGTTTTGTCTCGGAACAGTTCATGCTGCGCGTCACCTTGACCGCTGCCATGAACTGAACGCAACAGATTCACTTCACACGCCCGGCGTGTGACCCCTAACAGCGACACGTTTCGGATTGCACGCCATGACTGCCCATCGAATCGGATTTCTTATCTGGCCCAGCACCAAAGCCTTGACCCTGGCGCTGGCGGAGGAAGCCCTGCGTGTCGCTCAGCGCGTTCACCCCGACGTAGTATATGAGCTGACGTTCATGCAAGCCGAGCCAACCGTTGAAGGCGTCGGCACAGGCTGGCAATTGCCGGGTGAGCCGTGGGGCGGTCGCCTTGAAGGCTGTCAGAAAGTTTTCCTCATTGCCGACGAACCGCCTGCGCCCATGGCTTCCGCCTTGGCCGGGGCGCTCAAGCAGCTCGTGCGGGCAGGCTGTGTGATCGGCGGGCTGTCGGCGGGTGTTTACCCCTTGGCGCAACTGGGCTTGCTCGATGGTTATCGTGCGGCCGTGCACTGGCGCTGGCAGGACGATTTCGCCGAGCGCTTCCCGAAAGTCATCGCCACCAGCCATCTGTTCGATTGGGACCGCGATCGTTTGACCGCGTGTGGCGGGATGTCGGTGCTGGACCTGCTGCTGGCCGTGTTGGCCCGCGACCATGGTGCCGAGCTGGCCGGTGCGGTGTCGGAAGAACTGGTGGTCGAGCGCATCCGGGAAGGGGGCGAGCGTCAACGCATTCCGTTGCAAAACCGACTGGGTTCCAGCCATCCGAAGCTGACCCAGGCCGTGTTGTTGATGGAGGCCAACATCGAAGAGCCGCTGACCACCGACGAAATCGCCCAACACGTGTGCGTGTCCCGACGCCAGTTGGAGCGCATCTTCAAGCAATACCTCAATCGCGTACCGAGTCAGTATTACTTGGAGCTGCGCCTGAACAAGGCCCGGCAGATGCTGATGCAGACCAGCAAATCGATCATCCAGATCGGCCTCTCTTGCGGTTTCTCCTCCGGCCCGCACTTCTCCAGCGCCTACCGCAACTTCTTCGGCGCCACCCCCCGCGAAGACCGCAACCAGCGACGCAGCAGCAGCCCGTTTGAACTGTCCTCGGTGCCTGCCGAGCGCGGTTGAGCTGCAAGATGTCTGTTCAGGTTGCACCCACCACTGCTTCTGGCCGAAGGCCGTGGGAGCCGGCTTGCTGGCGAATGCGCCGTGTCAGTCAATCAAGATGGGTCTGATCTAACGTCATTCGCCAGCAAGCCGGCTCCCACAGGTGATAGCGCGTGCAGGAGATCAATTCAATTCGACGTGGCGCTGCTACAACCGCTCACCAACGTTTAAACTGCGCCTTTCCGACGCTATTTGTCGCATTGCCGAAAGCCTCGGAAAAAGCCGGTTTTGCGCTATAAGAAGTTGTCGCTTGGCGGCAAGGCCGGACCGAAATCAGTCCTTACAATCCTTCCATCGCTCGCCAGTCCCAGGCAGGCGTTCCTCTTCAGGAGACTCCGATGTCCGTTGAGCAAGTTCCGGTGCAACGTGCCGATTTTGACCAGGTGATGGTCCCCAACTACGCCCCTGCGGCGTTCATCCCCGTGCGCGGCCAGGGTTCCCGCGTCTGGGATCAGGCGGGTCGTGAACGGGTCGATTTCTCTGGCGGCATCGCGGTCAACGTGCTCGGTCACGCCCATCCGGCGCTGGTCGGCGCCCTGACCGAGCAAGCCAACAAGCTGTGGCATGTCTCCAACGTGTTCACCAACGAGCCGGCGCTGCGTCTGGCCAAGAAGCTGGTCGACGCCACCTTCGCCGACCGTGTGTTCTTCTGTAACTCCGGCGCCGAAGCCAACGAAGCGGCCTTCAAACTGGCCCGTCGCGTGGCCCACGATCTGTACGGCACCGAGAAGTACGAAATCATCGCCGCGCTGAACAGCTTCCACGGTCGTACCCTGTTCACCGTGAGTGTCGGCGGTCAGCCGAAATACTCCGACGGTTTCGGCCCGAAAATCACCGGCATCACCCACGTTCCGTTCAACGACCTCGACGCGTTGAAAGCGGCGGTCAGCGACAAGACCTGCGCGGTCGTGCTGGAGCCGATTCAGGGCGAAGGCGGCGTGCTGCCCGCCGAGCTGGAATACCTGCAAGGCGCGCGCAAATTGTGTGACGAACACAACGCGCTGCTGATCTTCGACGAAGTGCAAAGCGGCATGGGTCGCAGCGGTCACCTGTTCGCGTACCAGCATTACGGTGTGGTGCCGGACATTCTTTCCAGCGCCAAGAGCATCGGCGGCGGTTTCCCGATGGCGGTGATGCTGACCACCGAAAAACTGGCCAAGCACCTGGCCGTCGGCGTTCACGGCACCACTTACGGCGGCAACCCGCTGGCGTGTGCGGTGGGCGAGGCCGTGATCGACGTGGTCAACACCCCTGAAGTCCTCAACGGCGTGAATGCCAAGCACGCACTGTTCAAGGCGCGCCTGGAGAAGATCGGCCAGCAATACGGCGTGTTCAGCGAAGTGCGCGGCATGGGCCTGTTGATCGGGTGTGTGCTGACCGATGCCTGGAAGGGCAAGGCCAAGGACTTCTTCAACGCCGCCGAGCATGAAGGCGTGATGATCCTGCAAGCCGGTCCTGACGTGGTGCGTTTCGCGCCAAGCCTGGTGATCGAAGACGCGGACATCAACGAAGGTCTGGATCGTTTTGAACGTGCCGTGGCCAAGCTGACCCAGGTATAACCAGCGCTAGAGATTTCCTGTAGGAGTGAGCTTGCTCGCGATAGCGGTTTGTCAGAGACATCCATGTTGTCTGATACACAGCCATCGCGAGCAAGCTCACTCCTACAAGGTCAAGGCAGCTCGAGATTTGTTTTTTCTTTCCCATGCCGGATTGCACCGGCCTGTTTTTCTCAAGGAGTGACACCATGCTGGTAATGCGCCCTGCGCAAATGGCTGATCTGAGCGAGGTCCAACGACTCGCCGCAGACAGCCCGATTGGTGTCACGTCCCTGCCGGATGATGCTGGCCGTCTGGGTGACAAGATCGCCGCGTCCGAAGCGTCGTTTGCCGCCGAGGTCAGTTTCAATGGCGAGGAAACCTATTTCTTCGTGCTGGAAGACACCGAATCCGGGCGTCTGGTGGGCTGTTCCGGGATCGTCGCGTCAGCGGGTTACTCCGAGCCGTTCTACAGTTTCCGCAACGAAACTTTCGTTCACGCTTCCCGCGAACTGAAGATCCACAACAAGATTCACGTGCTTTCCCAGTGCCACGACCTGACCGGCAACAGCCTGTTGACCAGCTTCTATGTGCTGCCGGAACTGGTGGGCACGCTGTGGTCGGAACTCAACTCCCGGGCCCGCCTGCTGTTTGTGGCGGCGCACCCTGAGCGCTTCGCTGATTCGGTGGTGACCGAGATCGTCGGTTACAGCGACGAAAACGGTGACTCGCCGTTCTGGGATGCCATCGGTCGCAACTTCTTCGACCTCAACTATGCCGAGGCCGAGCGCATCTGTGGCTTGAAAAGCCGGACCTTCCTCGCGGAGCTGATGCCCCATTACCCGATCTACGTGCCGCTGCTGCCCGATGAAGCGCAAGAGGCCATGGGCCAAGTGCATCCTCGCGCCCAGATCACGTTCGACATCCTGATGCGCGAAGGCTTCGAAACCGATCACTACATCGACATCTTTGACGGCGGTCCGACGCTGCACGCACGGGTGTCGGGGATTCGCTCCATTGCGCAAAGCCGCGTGGTGCCGGTGAAAGTCGACACCGTGGACAGCGGCGACGCCGTGAAAGGCGGGCGTCCTTATCTGGTCGCCAACAACCAATTGCAGGATTACCGCGCCGTGATGCTGGAACTGGACTGGGTCCCCGGCAAGCCCGTGACCCTGAGCCTGACGGCCGCCGAGGCATTGGGTGTGGGTGAAGGCGCCAGCGTGCGCGTCGTCCCGGTTTGACAGTTGAGTCATCGGCGACCGCCACCGGTTGCCGTGTCGCAGGTTAGCGAGTTCGCCGGTGTCTGATCGAGACCGGCTTGAGGAGAAAGCATGATCGTTCGTCCCGTACGCAGCAGTGACCTACCGGCGCTGATCGATTTGGCGCGCAGCACCGGCGCAGGCCTGACCACGCTGCCAGCCAATGAAGAGCGCCTGGCGCACCGGGTCGGCTGGGCCGAAAAAACCTTTCGTGGCGACGCCGAGCGGGGCGACACCGACTACCTGTTCGTGCTTGAAGACGATGACGAGCGCGTGGTCGGCATCTCCGCCATCGCGGGGGCGGTGGGGCTGCGTGAGCCCTGGTACAACTACCGGGTCGGCCTGACGGTCAGCGCCTCTCAAGAACTGAACATCTATCGTGAAATCCCGACGCTGTTTCTGGCCAACGACCTGACCGGCAATTCGGAGCTGTGCTCGTTGTTCCTGCACGCCGATTTCCGCAACGGCCTTAACGGCCGCCTGCTGTCGAAAGCGCGGATGCTGTTCATCGCCGAATTCCCTGAATTGTTCGGCGCCAAGATCATCGCTGAAATGCGCGGCATGTCGGACGAGCAGGGCCATTCGCCTTTCTGGGAAAGCCTGGGTCGTCACTTCTTCAAGATGGAATTCAGTCAGGCCGATTACCTGACCGGCGTGGGCAACCGTGCGTTCATTGCCGAGCTGATGCCGAAATTCCCGCTGTACAGCTGCTTCCTGTCGGAAGCGGCGCGCAACGTCATCGGTCGCGTGCACACCAGCACCGAGCCCGCGCTGACCATGCTCAAGGCCGAAGGCTTCAGTTATCAGGGTTACGTCGACATCTTCGACGCAGGGCCTGCGATTGAATGCGAGACCACCAAGATCCGCGCCGTGCGCGACAGTCAGGCGCTGGTCCTTGCGGTGGGCACGCCGGGCGATGACGCGACGCCGTTCCTTATCCACAACCGCAAGCGCGAAGACTGCCGCATCACGGCTGCACCTGCGCGATTCGCAGCCGGAACGCTGGTGGTCGATCCGATGACCGCCAAGCGCCTGCGCCTGACCGCAGGTGATCAGGTGCGCGCGGTGCCGCTGTCTCCAGCCCGGGAGGGTGTGTGATGAACACGTTGTATATCGCAGGTGCCTGGCTGGCCGGGCAGGGGGAGGCGTTTGAGTCGCTGAACCCGGTCTCGCAACAGGTGATCTGGAAAGGCCAGGGCGCCACGGCCGAACAGGTCGACGCAGCTGTAATCGCAGCTCGTCAGGCCTTCCCGGACTGGGCAACGCGCACGCTGGAAGAGCGCATCGTTGTGCTGGAAGCCTTCGCTGCCACGCTGAAAAGCCGTGCCGACGACATCGCCCGTTGCATCGGTGAGGAAACCGGCAAGCCGCTGTGGGAATCGGCGACGGAAGTGACCAGCATGGTCAACAAGGTCGCGATCTCGATTCAGAGCTATCGCGAACGCACCGGCGAGAAGAGCGGCCCTCTGGGCGACGCCACCGCCGTGCTGCGGCACAAGCCCCATGGCGTGGTCGCCGTGTTCGGGCCGTACAATTTTCCGGGCCACTTGCCGAACGGCCACATCGTCCCGGCGCTACTGGCTGGTAACACGGTGGTGTTCAAACCCAGCGAACTGACCCCGAAAGTCGCTGAGCTGGCGGTGCAATGCTGGATCGACGCAGGCCTGCCAACGGGCGTGTTGAATCTGGTGCAGGGCGCGCGGGAAACAGGCATCGCGCTGGCAGCCAATTCTGGCATCGACGGTCTGTTCTTTACGGGGTCCAGTCGCACCGGCAATTCGCTGCACCAGCAATTCGCCGGGCGTCCGGACAAGATTCTTGCGCTGGAGATGGGCGGCAACAATCCGCTGGTCGTGGATCAGGTCGCTGACGTCGATGCGGCGGTGTACACCGTGATTCAGTCGGCCTTCATTTCCGCTGGTCAGCGCTGCACCTGCGCGCGTCGCCTGTTGGTGCCTGAAGGGGCGTGGGGTGATGCGTTCATGGCGCGTCTGGTCGAGGTGAGCAAGACGATTCAAGTGGGTGCATTCGATCAACAACCGGCGCCGTTCATGGGCTCGGTGATTTCCCTGCGAGCGGCGCAGGCGTTGGTCGATGCCCAAGAGCAGTTGCTGGCCAATGGCGCCGTGGCACTGCTGGAGATGACCCAGCCTGACACGAACTCAGCGTTACTGACGCCGGGCATCCTGGACGTCAGCGATGTGAGTAATCGACCGGACGAGGAGCTGTTCGGCCCGTTGTTGCAGGTGATTCGCTACGCGGATTTTGCAGGGGCCATCGAAGAGGCCAACGCCACGCAATACGGTCTGGCGGCGGGATTGTTGTCGGATTCGCAGGAGCGCTATCAGCAGTTCTGGTTGCAGAGTCGGGCGGGCATCGTCAACTGGAACAAGCAACTGACCGGCGCTGCGAGTACCGCGCCGTTCGGTGGGGTAGGGGCCTCGGGCAACCATCGCGCCAGTGCCTATTACGCGGCTGATTACTGCGCGTACCCGGTGGCGTCGCTGGAGAGCGGGACCCTCGCGTTGCCCGCGATGCTGACGCCTGGCATTACCCTGAACTAATCCCTTGTAGGAGTGAGCTTGCTCGCGATTGCGTTGTCTCTGTCACCCCAATGACCGCTGACAAGCCGCCATCGCGAGCAAGCTCACTCCTACAGGTCAGGCAGCGCACGAAGAATGTGCTTATAAAAACAGATCCACGGAGCCTCACCGATGAAATCCTGTGAAGTCAACTTTGACGGTCTAGTGGGGCCGACCCATAACTACGGCGGACTGTCGTACGGCAACGTCGCGTCCCAGAGCAATTGCCAGCAGTCGTCCAACCCCCGTGAGGCGGCGCTGCAAGGGCTGGCGAAAATGAAGGCGCTGATGGAGCTGGGCTTCACCCAGGGTGTGCTGGCGCCACAGGAGCGCCCAGACATCGCGGGCCTGCGCAAGCTGGGTTTCGGCGGTACCGACGCCCAGGTCATCGAACGTGCGGCCAAGGAATCCATGCCACTGCTGGTCGCCAGTTGCTCAGCGTCGAGCATGTGGGTGGCCAACGCCGCGACGGTCAGCCCGAGTGCCGACACCGCTGACGGCCGCGTGCATTTCACCGCTGCGAACCTCAACTGCAAATACCACCGCAGCATCGAACACCCGACCACCAGTCGCGTGCTTGGCGCCATGTTTGCTGATCAGCAGCACTTCGCTCATCACGCCGCCTTGCCTGCCGTTGCCCAGTTCGGCGATGAGGGCGCGGCCAACCACACGCGTTTCTGCCGCAGTTACGGCGAGGCGGGCGTCGAGTTCTTCGTGTTCGGTCGTGCGGCGTTCGACACCCGTTTCCCGGCGCCGCAGAAGTATCCGGCGCGCCAGACCCTCGAAGCGTCGCAAGCCGTCGCGCGTCTGCATGGCCTGAGTGATGAAGGCGTGGTCTACGCGCAACAGAACCCGGCGGTGATCGATCAGGGCGTGTTTCACAACGACGTGATCGCGGTCGGCAATGGCGAAGTGCTTTTTTATCACGAGGACGCCTTCCTCAATACCGAGCACATGCTCAGCGAACTGCACGACAAGCTCAGCCGTCGCGGCGGCCGTTTCCAGGCCATCTGCGTGCCGCGCACCGAAGTGGGCGTGGAAGACGCTGTCCGCTCCTATCTGTTTAACAGCCAGTTGCTGTCGCGCCCGGATGGCTCGATGCTGCTGATCGTGCCGGAAGAGTGCCGCAGCAACGAACGCGTGTGGCATTACTTGCAACGCCTGATCGCGGACGAAAGCCCGATTCGCGAGGTCAAGGTGTTCGATCTCAAGCAAAGCATGCAGAACGGCGGCGGCCCGGCCTGCCTGCGTTTGCGGGTGGCGCTGAATGAAACGGAACTGGCGGCGGTCAATCCAGGGGTTATCATGACCGCGCCGTTGTACGACACGCTGACGCAGTGGGTGGACAAGCACTACCGCGATCGCCTGAGCGAAAGCGACCTTGCGGACCCGCAACTGCTGACAGAATGCCGCACGGCACTGGATGAATTGACGCAGCACCTGAAGCTGGGCGCGGTCTATCCTTTCCAACTCAATTGATGCATTTCCTCCATCGCGCCTGATTCGTAAGCGGCGTCAGGCCGCGATGCCGTTGCTTTTACAGAGAGAATTTTATGACCGACGCCCTGCGTTTGATCCTTGAAGACACCGACGGCACTCAGCTGGAAACCTCCTGCACGCGTTTCGCCGTGATCTGGCAGGGCAAAGAAGTGTGGATTCAGCAAGACGGCCGTGGCCAGTTGCTGATCGGCGTGGACGTCGAGGAGGGCGACGCCGAGTACGCCAACCTGCTGCTGCGCCCGCTGGCGACCAACCTCGTGAGTCTGCAGCTGGAAATGGAACCGGCTGACGTTGGCGGCGACGACGAAGAAGGCCATGTGCACGGCCCGGATTGCAATCACTAAGCAGGAGCTCGTCCTATGCTCGCCCTCGGCAAACTGCTTGAACTGACCCTGGCGGGTCGTGAACCCGCAGCAAAGACTCAACTGACCGTCGACGGCGTGCGTTTGCGCTGGCTGGCCGAAGGTGCGCTGGAAGTCCGGCCCCCCGACGCGAAGGACAATGGCACCGACCTGCTGCTGTCTGCGGGCATTCATGGCAACGAAACAGCCCCCATCGAATTGCTGGATGAGCTGATTCACGCCATCGCCCGGGGAGAACTCAAGCCTCGGGCGCGCATTCTGTTTCTGTTCGGCAACCCCGAAGCGATGCGTCGCGGCGCGCGCTACGTCGAGCAGGACGTCAATCGGCTGTTCAATGGCCGTCATGAGCAAACCGAAGGCAATGAAGCGCTGCGGGCCTGCGAGCTGGAACGTCTGGCCGCGAGCTTTTTCAGCCTGCCTGATCGTTACCGACTGCATTACGACCTGCACACGGCAATTCGTGGCTCGAAGATCGAACAGTTCGCGCTTTACCCGTGGAAGGAGGGGCGCCAGCATTCACGCCGTGAACTGGTGCGCTTGCACAAGGCGGGCATGGAAGCGGTGTTGTTGCAGAACAAGCCGTCCATCGTGTTCAGCGCCTACACCTACGACAAGCTGGGGGCCGAGGCTTTCACGCTGGAGTTGGGCAAGGCGCGGCCGTTCGGGCAAAACCAGCAGGTCAACCTCGCGCCGTTGAAGGCAACGCTTGAGCAACTGATCAAGGGCTCAGAGCCTCTGGTGGGCGATCAGATCGATGGCTTGAAACTGTTCAGCGTGGCGCGGGAAGTCATCAAGCGCAGCGATGCGTTTCGTCTGCACCTGCCGGACGATATCGAGAACTTCACCCAGCTGGATAAAGGCTTTCTGTTGGCCGAGGACGCGTCAAATTCACGCTGGGTGGTCGAAGAAGAGGGCGCCCGCATCATCTTCCCGAATCCGAAGGTCAAGAACGGTTTGCGTGCGGGGATTCTGATCGTGCCGACGACGGATGAGCAGTTGAGCTGAAGTGGGCCCCTGTAGGAGTGAGCTTGCTCGCGATTACGGTGTGTCAGGCGCCTGAAATGTCACCGATAAACCGCATCGCGAGCAAGCTCACTCCTACAAGGAAGAGCGGCGTTTGGGAGCGCCGAATTCCAATCAACCCACCGCTTTCTGCGATTCACCCAAACGACGCACCGCACGCAGCTTCGCCAGGGTGTCCGCGCAGGTCTTCGCCGCTTCCTGGCCTTTGTGCACGAAGTGGTTGAAGAAATAGTTGTGGTGCTCTTCGCCCGCATGGAAGTGGTGCGGGGTCAGGACCACCGAGAACACCGGCACTTCGGTTTCCAGCTGAACCTGCATCAATGCAGAGATGACCGATTGGGCCACGAATTCGTGACGATAGATCCCGCCATCGACCACCAGGCCAGCCGCCACGATGCCGCCGTAGCGACCGCTGTTGGCCAGCAGCTTGGCGTGCAGGGGAATTTCAAAGGCGCCGCCGACTTCGAAGAAATCGATATCGCTCTCGGCGTAACCATGGTTGGCCATCTCGGCGACAAAGCCTTTGCGCGCCTGATCGACAATATCTTTGTGCCAGCAAGCTTGAATGAAAGCGATGCGCTCGTGAGCGTGGATAGCGGTAGGTTGCATGTGTTCTGACTCCTGTTTAATTAAAAAACAGGGCGCTTTGGATCGAAGGGGATGCCAGGGTACGAGCGTCAACCGTCCGGGCAACAAACGCCCGTGACACGGCTGCGAGACGATCCTGTGGTGCCTATCCCGTTCTCTCTTCATCCGGACTATGACCGTCGGCTCTGGAATCACACCAGATCTGCTGACCTCGCAACGCGAGCGCTCGCGGGCTAGACGCTTTGCGCGCCATTACCGCCGGTGGGGAATCGCACCCCGCCCTGAGAACGTTGCCGACGGCATAATTCGTCGGCGTGCAGTTTGTAACACAGATTTTCAGAATGTGCATGGAGCCTTTTTGATGGTTTTCATCAGCTTTTCTTATAAGCCCATCTTGGCATCGCGGCCCGAAGCCTTGATTATCGGAGGTCCCGGCCTCAAGACTGAGGTTTGAATCATCTTTCAGGGAGCTTCATCGTGACGGTTATTGATCTGCGCAGCGACACAGTGACCCAACCCACCGCAGGCATGCGTGACGCCATGGCCCGTGCGCCTCTGGGCGATGACGTGTACGGCGAGGACCCGACGGTCAACAAGCTGGAGTCGTGGCTGGCGGAGCGTCTGGGCTTCGCGGCGGCGCTGTTCGTTCCCACCGGCACCATGAGCAACCTGTTGGGCCTGATGGCGCACTGCGAGCGCGGCGATGAATACATCGTTGGGCAGCAGGCGCACACCTACAAATACGAAGGGGGCGGCGCGGCGGTGTTGGGCTCGATTCAGCCTCAGCCGCTGGACAACCAGGCCGACGGCTCGCTGGACCTCGATCAGGTGGTGGCCGCGATCAAGGCCGACGATTTCCATTTCGCACGCACCCGCCTGCTGGCCCTGGAAAACACCATGCAGGGCAAGGTGCTCCCGCTGGAGTATCTGGCGGCGGCCCGCAAGTTGACCCGCGAAAAGGGCCTGGCCCTGCATCTGGATGGCGCACGTCTTTACAACGCCGCCGTCAAGCTGGGCGTGGAAGCCCGAGAAATCACCCAGCATTTCGATTCGGTGTCGGTTTGCCTGTCCAAAGGCCTCGGCGCGCCGATTGGCTCGGTGCTGTGTGGCTCTGCAGAGTTCATCGCCAAGGCACGCCGGTTACGCAAGATGGTCGGCGGCGGCATGCGTCAAGCCGGATCGATTGCAGCGGCGGGTCTGTACGCGCTGGAGCATCAGGTCGAGCGTCTGGCCGACGACCACGCCAACGCGGCGTTTCTCGGCAAGGCGCTGAGCGAACTGGGTTTCGAGGTCGAGCCGGTGCAAACCAACATGGTCTACGTGCACATCGGCGACCGTGCCGAACGTTTCAAAGCTTTTTGTGTCGAGCGAGGTATCGTCCTCAGTGCTGCCCCGCGTTTGCGCATGGTCACGCACCTTGACGCCTCGGCGGCGCAAATGGAGCAGGTGGTCGCCGCGTTTGCCGAATTCGGTAGCCGCTAACCGACCGATAATCCAATTGGCGGCATCTATCGTACAAAGACGCTGTACCGTGGCAGTAACGCCTATATAATGCGGCCCTTTGCCGTCGTTTCGTCGAATGACGTTATGCAGTTGGCTCCGGCCGCAGTTCCCGTGGAAGAACCTATGAAAAGCGCAGAAATCCGTGAAGCCTTCCTTCGCTTCTTCGAAGAGCAAGGCCACACCCGAGTAGCCTCCAGCTCCTTGATTCCGGGCAACGACCCGACCCTGCTGTTCACCAACGCAGGCATGAACCAGTTCAAGGATTGCTTCCTGGGCCAGGAAAAACGGGCCTACACCCGTGCCGTCAGCAGCCAGAAGTGCGTGCGCGCCGGTGGCAAGCACAACGACCTGGAAAACGTCGGGTACACCGCACGTCACCACACTTTCTTCGAAATGCTGGGTAACTTCAGCTTCGGCGACTACTTCAAGCGCGATGCGATCACCTTCGCCTGGACCTTCCTGACCGGCGTTTTGAAACTGCCGAAGGACAAGCTCTGGGTCACGGTCTACGCGACCGACGATGAAGCCTATGACATCTGGACCAAAGAAGTCGGCGTGCCGGCCGAGCGCATGGTTCGCATCGGCGACAACAAAGGCGCGCCTTACGCGTCTGACAACTTCTGGACCATGGGCGATACCGGCCCGTGCGGTCCTTGCACCGAGATATTCTACGACCACGGCGCCGACATCTGGGGTGGCCCGCCGGGCTCGCCGGAAGAAGACGGCGACCGTTACATCGAGATCTGGAACAACGTCTTCATGCAGTTCAACCGCACTGCCGATGGCGTGCTGCACCCGCTGCCAGCGCCGTCGGTCGACACCGGTATGGGCCTGGAGCGGATCAGTGCCGTCCTGCAGCACGTGCATTCGAACTACGAGATCGACCTGTTCCAGAGCCTGCTCGCCGCTGCCGCCCAGGCCATCGGTTGCACCAACGACGCCCAGCCTTCGCTGAAAGTCGTGGCCGACCACATCCGGTCCTGCGGCTTCCTGATCGCTGATGGCGTGCTGCCGTCCAACGAAGGCCGTGGCTACGTGCTGCGCCGCATCATTCGCCGCGCCTGCCGTCACGGCAACAAGCTGGGCGCCAAGGGCAGCTTCTTCTACCAGATCGTGGCTGCGTTGGTCGCCGAAATGGGCGAGGCCTTCCCTGAGCTGAAATCCCAACAGGCGCACATCGAGCGCGTACTGAAAGCGGAAGAAGAGCAATTCGCCAAGACCCTGGAGCAGGGCCTGAAAATCCTCGAACAAGACCTGGCCGAGCTGAAAGGCACGGTCGTGCCGGGCGACGTGGTGTTCAAGCTTTACGACACTTACGGCTTCCCGATGGACCTGACCGGCGACATCGCCCGTGAGCGTAACCTGACCCTCGACGAGGCCGGTTTCGAGCGTGAGATGGACGCCCAGCGTGAGCGCGCGCGTTCCGCCAGCGCGTTCGGCATGGACTACAACAGCCTGGTCAAGGTCGATGTGCCAACCGCGTTCACCGGTTATTCGGCCACGGCGGGCGACGCCAAGGTCGTGGCCATCTACAAGGAAGGCCAGTCGGTTCAGCAGTTGAACGAAGGCGAAGAAGGCGTCGTGATCCTCGATCAGACTCCGTTCTACGCCGAGTCCGGCGGCCAGATCGGCGACAGCGGTTACCTGACCGCCAATGGCATCCGTTTCGACGTGAGCGACACCACCAAGACCGGCGGCGCGTTCCTGCACCACGGTGTGCAAGTGTCGGGCAGCCTGACCGTCGGCACCACGCTGAGCACCCAGGTGGCCGCCGAAGTGCGTCAGGCCACCTCCCTGAACCACTCGGCCACGCACTTGCTGCACGCCGCGCTGCGTCAGGTGTTGGGCGATCACGTCCAGCAGAAAGGCTCGCTGGTTGACAGTCAGCGCCTGCGCTTCGACTTCAGCCACTTCGAAGCCATCAAGCCTGAGCAGATCAAGGCGCTGGAAGACATCGTCAACGCCGAGGTTCGCAAGAACACTGCCGTTGAGACCGAAGAGACCGACATCGAATCCGCCAAGAAGAAGGGCGCCATGGCGCTGTTCGGCGAGAAGTACGGCGACAGCGTTCGCGTGCTGAGCATGGGCGGTGATTTCTCCGTCGAGCTGTGCGGCGGGATTCACGCCAACCGCACCGGCGACATCGCACTGTTCAAGATCATCAGCGAAGGCGGCGTGGCCTCGGGTGTGCGTCGTATCGAAGCAGTCACCGGCGCTGTGGCGCTGGCGTACCTGAACACCGCTGAAGAGCAATTGAAGGAAGCCGCGAACCTGGTCAAAGGCAATCGCGACAACCTGCTGGACAAACTGACGGCTGTGCTGGAGCGCAACCGTCTGCTGGAAAAACAGCTGGAACAACTGCAGGCCAAGGCGGCCAGCGCGGCGGGCGACGATCTGTCGGCCGCAGCGGTGGACGTCAAAGGTGCCAAGGTCCTCGCTGCCCGTCTCGACGGTCAGGATGGTAAAGCGCTGCTGGCGCTGGTGGATCAGTTGAAGAACAAACTCGGTCGCGCAGTGATCCTGCTCGGCGGTGTGCATGAAGACAAGGTCGTGCTGGTGGCGGGTGTCACCAAGGACCTGACTGGCCAACTCAAAGCCGGTGATTTGATGAAGCAAGCGGCTGCCGCTGTAGGCGGTAAAGGCGGCGGTCGCCCTGATATGGCACAAGGTGGCGGCGTTGACGCTGCCGGGCTGGACGCGGCGCTCGCGCTGGCGGTTCCGTTCGCCGAACAGGGAATTTAAGTCGACCCACCGCCCTTTTCTCTATAAAGAAGAGGGCGGCGCTACGCGGTTTGAATGTTTAACGGGGGCCCGTCATGGGCTGAGGCGGCTTTGAGATGGCTTTAATCGTACAAAAATTTGGCGGCACCTCCGTGGGCTCGATCGAGCGCATCGAGCAGGTGGCCGACAAAATCAAGAAATTCCGCGAGGCAGGCGATGATCTGGTGGTGGTGCTGTCCGCGATGAGCGGCGAAACCAATCGCCTGATCGACCTGGCCAAGCAGATCAGCGACCAGCCGGTTCCGCGTGAGCTGGACGTCATTGTCTCCACCGGTGAGCAGGTGACGATTGCCTTGCTGGCCATGGCGCTGATCAAACGTGGGGTGCCAGCGGTGTCCTACACCGGTAACCAGGTACGCATCCTCACCGATAACGCGCACAACAAGGCGCGTATTCTGCAGATCGACGATCAGAAGATTCGTGCCGATCTGAAAGAAGGTCGTGTGGTAGTGGTCGCCGGTTTCCAGGGCGTCGACGAAAACGGCAACATCACGACCTTGGGTCGCGGTGGTTCGGACACAACGGGTGTGGCGTTGGCTGCTGCGTTGAAGGCCGATGAGTGCCAGATTTACACCGATGTCGATGGGGTTTACACCACCGACCCGCGTGTGGTGCCTCAGGCACAGCGTCTGGAAAAGATCACCTTTGAAGAAATGCTGGAAATGGCCAGCCTGGGCTCCAAGGTGTTGCAGATCCGCTCGGTGGAGTTCGCCGGCAAGTACAACGTTCCGCTGCGCGTGCTGCACAGCTTCAAGGAGGGTCCGGGTACCCTCATTACCATCGATGAAGAGGAATCCATGGAACAGCCGATCATTTCGGGCATCGCCTTCAACCGTGACGAAGCCAAGCTGACAATCCGTGGCGTGCCAGACACCCCGGGTGTTGCCTTCAAGATCCTCGGTCCGATCAGCGCCGCGAACATCGAAGTCGACATGATCGTGCAGAATGTTGCGCACGATAACACCACCGACTTCACCTTCACCGTGCACCGCAACGAGTACGAGCAGGCGCTGAGCGTCTTGCAGAATACCGCCAAGGAAATCGGCGCGCGCGAAGTGATCGGCGACACCAAGATTGCCAAGGTCTCCATCGTTGGCGTGGGCATGCGTTCCCACGCAGGCGTTGCGAGCCGCATGTTCGAAGCGCTGGCGAAGGAAACCATCAACATCCAGATGATCTCCACATCTGAAATCAAGGTGTCAGTTGTCATTGAGGAGAAGTACCTGGAACTGGCGGTTCGTGCGCTGCACACGGCGTTTGAACTCGACGCGCCCCGCGAGGGCGAGTAAGGGTTTTGCCGAAGGGCGCGGACGACTCCGCGCCCTTCGTGTTTCTGATGTGCGCGAGAAAGCTGTTTTTTTTCCGACGCTAGTCAATACTCACGACACTGGCCCGTTGCCTCTTCTGGTGCGGGCCAATGCCTTTATGGTTGTGCAGACTGTTGTCCCTGAATTCAGGTTGAGGAGATAGGTATGCTGATTTTGACCCGTCGGTGCGCGGAGAGCCTGATAATCGGTGACGGTGAAATCACCGTGACTGTGCTCGGCGTTAAAGGTAATCAAGTACGAATTGGGGTCAACGCGCCCAAGGAAGTGGCTGTTCACCGGGAAGAGATTTACCTGCGCATCAAGAAAGAGAAGGACCAGGAACCAAGCCATTAATTTTTATTGAATTTTTGGTTTGCAAACGGGGAAAAGGGTGGTTATTATACGCCCCGTGTTGCGGAGAGCTGGCCGAGTGGCCGAAGGCGCTCCCCTGCTAAGGGAGTACACCTCAAAAGGGTGTCGGGGGTTCGAATCCCCCGTTCTCCGCCATTATTTGCGTAGTACGTTGTAATCTGGCTTGATCGGTAAGTTGTTGAATTTACTGGAAAAAGTTCTTGACCAAAAGATTTGACGGCCTATAATGCGCGGCAACAAATGCACTCGTAGCTCAGCTGGATAGAGTACTCGGCTACGAACCGAGCGGTCACAGGTTCGAATCCTGTCGAGTGCACCATTTAAGCGTTGTTTGTAGTGATACAGGCGGCGACTTTAAGAAAGAGCCTGGCTTCAACAGGCCTTCGGAAGTACCACTCACTTCCAGAAGTAAAATGCAGTGACCAGAGGTGATCTGGTTCATCAAGCGCCATTTGCACTCGTAGCTCAGCTGGATAGAGTACTCGGCTACGAACCGAGCGGTCACAGGTTCGAATCCTGTCGAGTGCACCATAAAACGAAAAGCCCGCATGAGAATGCGGGCTTTTTGCTTTCCAGGGTTTATGTTCCTGCCCTGTCTTTTTGTCGCGTACCTTTCACGCAGCCGTGCTCATCGAACGTGACCTGCCGGCTTCGACCTTTCTTTTCTTCATACACATAACGCACCTCGGCGTTGCGGCCTATGATTTTATCGGGTTTGCCGAGAAGGCTTTCCACATCCCGTTTGGTCATGCCTGCCGGCGTCTGTTGATTGATGATCGCCTTGCGGCGTTGCTCCGCGCTCAACACGTTGCCGCAACCGTCGTCTCGTTGACCGACAATCACCAGTTCGGCGTTGGTCTGATTCTTGACTGAGCCAGCGTGTCTGGAAGGGGCCGGTTGAACGGTTCCAGGAAGCGGGCTGTGAACCTGATGTGACGTGAAGTTTTGGCCGGTGGGGCAGCCGAGGGTTGTAAACGTGATACGTCCGTTATCGTCCTCGCAACGGTTGACCGTCGTTGCCCATGTGCAGGCGGGCGCGATCAGCAAGGCAGCAATAAGGGTGTTGCGGATGTCCAACGGCATGTCGACGTCCTCCTTGACGGGTGTCAAGAAAGCCTAGCCAGATGAAATTTGACTGGCGAGCGTGTTTTCTTCTCTTGATGTGACGTCGTAGCAATAACGACTCGGACAATGCTTAACATTGTGTTGCAAGCGCTTGTTCCGCGTTGAATTTTTAACATGAAGACCCGGCAAGGGGTGTATGATTGCGCCCGTCAGCCCCGCCGGGGCTTGTGGAATACCTCCATGGACTTACCCAGTAGCAACTCAGAATTAAGCTGTACCAATCACGAATCGACTGATTGATCTTCCGGCGCGGTCCACTGCTGGGAGTGGAGTTCGCCTATGACCGAAATCGAAGTAAAAAAAACGCAGGAAAGCCTTCAGGATCGCCTCGCACAAGTCGTCGACCTGCTGCAACGTCAGCGCATCGTCGAAGACCTGACTCATCGCCAGGAAGGCCAGCACCAGGATCGCGTTGAGAACCTGGTCCATCGCCAAAACCTCGTTGAGCTGCAACGCAAGCTCGATGATCTGCACTCTGCCGACGTCGCCTATATTCTCGAAGCCCTCCCGGTTGAGGACCGCCTGACGGTCTGGCAACTGGTCAAGGCCGAGCGCGACGGCGACATTCTTCTAGAAGTGTCCGACTCCGTTCGTGAGACGCTGATCGCCGACATGGACGATCATGAGTTGCTCGCTGCCGCCAAGGAAATGGACGCGGACGAGCTCGCAGACCTGGCGCCGGAGCTGCCCCGGGATGTCGTCCATGAACTGATGGAAGCCCTCGACAGCCAGCAACGCGAGCGCGTTCGTTCGGCGTTGTCCTACCATGAGGAACAGGTCGGCGCGCTGATGGACTTCGAGATGGTCACCATTCGCGAAGACGTCAGCCTCGAAGTCGTTCTGCGTTACCTGCGTCGACTGAAAGAGCTGCCGGGCCATACCGACAAACTCTTCGTGGTGGATTACGACGGCGTGCTGAAAGGCGTACTCCCCATCAAGCGCCTGTTGGTCAACGACCCTGAAAAACAAGTGTCGGACGTCATGGCCAGTGACCCGGTGAGCTTTCACCCGGACGGCGATGCTTACGAGGCGGCTCAGGCCTTCGAGCGCTACGACTTGATTTCCTCCCCCGTCGTGGACAAGAACGGCAAGCTGATTGGCCGTCTGACCATTGATGAAATGGTCGATCTGATTCGTGAAGAGAGCGAAACCGAAGTATTGAACATGGCAGGTCTGCGCGAGGAAGAAGACATCTTCGCCTCAGTGTGGCGCTCGCTGCGCAACCGCTGGTCCTGGCTGGCGGTTAACCTGATCACCGCCTTCATCGCTTCCCGCGTGATCGGCCTGTTCGAAGGCTCGATCGAGAAGCTGGTGGCGCTGGCGGCCTTGATGCCGATCGTGGCGGGTATTGGCGGTAACTCTGGCAACCAGACCATCACCATGATCGTACGCGCGATGGCGCTGGATCAGGTCAGCACGGGCAACACCTCGCGTTTGATGCGCAAGGAACTGGGCGTGGCCCTGGTCAACGGTCTGGTGTGGGGCGGGGTTATCGGTATCGTGGCCTACCTGCTTTACCACAGCTGGTCGCTGGGCGTGGTCATGACCGCAGCGATGACGTTGAACTTGCTGCTCGCGGCGTTCATGGGCGTGCTGATCCCGATGACACTGGCCAAATTGGGACGTGACCCGGCGATGGGTTCCAGCGTGATGATCACCGCGATGACTGACAGTGGCGGCTTCTTCATCTTCCTTGGGTTGGCGACAGTGTTTTTGCTCTAAGCCAGCCTCATAAAAAACCGCCTTCAAGGGCGGTTTTTTATTCTGAAATCGGCGGGGTTCCATCGATTTTGCCCACAAAAAAGCCAGCTGAATGCTGGCTTTTGAGTCTCTGACGCTTGGGACTTATTCGTCGTCGGCGGCCAGGCTGGTGTCGTGAGCAATCAGCGAAACCAGAGCGTTTTGCTGGCGGTGAGCAAGTTGGCGGAAGCGCTGCAGCAGCTCACGTTCATGCAATGACAACTCTGGGCTGTCGAGACGCAGCTTAGGCTCGTCGCCCAGTGCGCCTTCTTGAATCAGGCTTTGTTCGAGACGCGCAATAATTTCAGAGTTCATGCTGCGATGGTTGTCTTTGGAGACTTCCGCAATGCGCTCGCGCATACCTTCCGGGAGACGGACAACGAACTTGTCAGCTGTGCGACTGGAATAATTGGCCTGTTTCATAGGGCTCATATATTTAACCGATTTAGTTCAAAGGGGAGGCGGTTCATGCATTTGGCCGCGAGATGTCATCGTCTGACTGTCATTTCGGCGAAATGTTCAACCTGCCAGCATAAAGGTCCGTCATCATGCATCAATACGTCGGAACCTTGGCGTCAAATCTGTGACAAATATTGAACTAGATAAAGGCGTTTAGCCAGCACCAATTATCCGAAATGCGTTCTGGTTAGCAAAGTTCCCGGATACCACTCATCCGACCGACAGCCACAGATTACGCGGGTTTCCGCAATGATGGCTATCTGTCTTCAGCGTAGAAGCGTCTGTAAGAAATTTTGAGAATGATGCCGACAAAGAGACGAAGGGTCTTTTGGCAGTGCGCCAACGGGCGCGAGGAGACGAGGATGTGGACTCAACGTCCGCCGTTGGCCTGACGCAATACCGGGTCGAACTTGATGCGGCGTCCCACCACCATCGCGGCGAGGAACAGCATGGCAAATGTACCGGCGGCCACTTTGGCGACCGTTCCAAGCGCGTCCATTGATGAAGGAAGCAGTTGATCCGCCGCGACGCCCATGATGGCGAGAATCAGAAAGGAAAGTGCTGCTTTTGACATGGCTTTTCTCTGTTCAATAAACGAATCGGCAAACCACAGTCACGCCTCGTGCGCTCAAAACACCCAGCGTTGAGACCAATCAACCTGAATGGCTTCGTCGGTATCGTTGGCCAGCATGGCGTCAGACCGTTGCGATGGCATGACGGCGAAGCGCGGTGTTTGCTTGACGAGGTAATGCGGTTGAGCCTGAACCGCGACACTCTCGGTTTTGCTGCCGTCAGCCTGGAAGTGGAAAGCCACCAATGCGACCAGAGCCGCAGCATTCAACAGGGAGAGAGTCATGTTCATCTCGTTTACCTTCGTTTGGAGTTGTGTATGAAGGGGATTGCACGAGAGTGAGAATGCAGTCTGCATGCCAAGCGAATTGCAAAAATAAAACCAATAAAATCAATTGGTTATGTATTTTTTTGAAAAGGTGCAGATTGCAGTTTGCAATGATGTCATTTTGGGCCATTGCAATTTGCATGACGGGCATCTGCTGTCAGCCAAATCCCCGGCGGACTACAGCGCAAAACGACAATGACGACATGACAAAACAGGGGCTTGCCGTTAACATGCACGCCGTCCCGCTGGCGCCATTCAGAGCGCCGGTACAGTGTCTCAGTAGCTCAATTGGATAGAGCATCCCCCTCCTAAGGGGAAGGTTGCAGGTTCGAACCCCGCCTGGGACACCACACTAATAGATACCTCTTTTCGGCCATTAGGTGAAAGCGGCAGAGCGCTTCAGCCATAACCTTCCTCCAACGTGATCAGCGTTCCCCACCCCGGAGTGTTTCCTGGGAAACCGATTTGTGACGGCGACAGCGTTCCGAGCAGTACTTGACGTCGTCCCAGCAGCGGGCCCATTTTTTTCGCCAGGTGAATGGCAGGCCGCAGGTGGCGCAGGTTTTTTGCGGTAATTCGTTTTTCTTCACGGTGCGGCCTTCCGCAGAGGATGCTTTGGCCGAGGATACCCTGTGCCGTCCGCTGTTGTTTTTTGGAGCGAACGAGACGCTGACATGGGCGTTCAGTTCGGCGTGTTCCTTGCGCAGCCGGCCCGAAGCGATTACCCGCTTTCATTGCTGATCGGGATCAAGTAACGCGCCGGGCACGCTTGACCCACGGTTGTCAGAGGGCGGTGCCTGCACCGGTTAACCGTTCAGGGCCAAGCGCTCGACGGCGGAGGCATCCGAGTTCAGAAAGGTGCGCGCGGATTTCAGGATCTCGTCCGACAGGGCCGTTTTACCTGTGGCGCGGGCGAGGGTCATGGCGCCCACCATCAGCGCGTATTCGACGACAGCCGCCTGGCGGTTTGCGGAGTCCTCGCGGGGTGACTTGCCGGGTTCGAGGGTCGACATGTACGCCTCCATCAAGGTCTGAAGGCCCTTGACGTAAGTCTGATGAAGCTCTGAAGGTCTGCCTTCGTGGGCAATGTCACCCGAAAACGCCACCACCGGGCAGGTCTCGGCGGCGTTGTCCCGTTTGGAGGGCGCGAGGTAGTGATCGATGATCGCCTTGCGGGCTGTTCGTTTTTTGCGATGCGCGGCGATTTTCTCTTTCCAGGCGTTGGCAGATTGCTCGAACGCATGTACGCAGGCTTCGTTCGCCAAGGCTTCCTTGGACTCGAAGTGCCCGTAAAACCCGCCATGGGTCAGCCCCGCCTCGTGCATGATTTCTGCCACGCTCACGCCGTTCAAGCCACGTTCGCGATAGAGCCGGGTTGCCGTTTCCGTGATCGAAACACGGTTCAGCTCGGTTTGCTGTCTGGACACTCGCGGCATAAGGCGCCTCTTCATAAGCTGAAATAGATGTGCAGCATCCTATATAAAAGCCTGATCACTGTCATGGTGGGCCGTGTGCCCCGAAGCCCAATCGACGAACGACTGGGGCCCGGGCCGTCAGGGAGCGTGATGAATCAGGTGTCAGCGATGGAGTTTTCCAGTGCGCCGATGCCGTCGATTTCGATGCGAACCGTATCGCCTGGTTGCAGGAAGCGGGGCGGGGTGAAGCCGATGCCGACGCCGACGGGCGTTCCGGTGCTGATCACATCGCCAGGCTTGAGCTCGATGCCCGCCGACAGGCATTCGATGAGGGCGGGAATGTCGAAGATGAGCGCGCTGACGTTGGCGTCCTGCCTCAACTCTTCGTTCACCCAGCATTTGATCGTGGCGTTTTGCGGGTTGAATGCGTCGGCGGTGACGATCCACGGGCCCATGGGGCAGAACCCGTCGAGGGATTTGCCGAGGAACCATTGGCGGTGGTTTTTCTGCAGGTCACGGGCGGTGACGTCGTTGATGATGGTGTAGCCCCAGACGTGGTCGTACGCGTCTTCTTTCGAAATCCCACGCCCCCCTTTGCCAATGATGACGGCCAGTTCTGCCTCATAATCCAGTTGCCGGGTGACGCGGGTGTGCGGCGAAATGGAGTCCAGGTGGCCGATGATCGACTCCGGCGTCTTGGTGAAGATTACCGGAAACTCAGGGGCAACTTCCCCGTCCTTGGCGCTGTGATCGAATCCGGACTTGCTGAATTCTGCAGCGTGTTCGTGATAGTTCTTGCCCACGCAAAAGACGTTGCGCGTCGGCGCGAGGGGCGCCAGCACTTTCACACCCACGAGGGATCTGCCGGGACCCTGAGCGCCAAGCCCGGTAGCAGCTTGTTCCCAATTCGCGATCAACTCGTCCAGGCTGCCGGCGAAGCGGCCCTGAAGTTCGTTCAACGGCCAGAACACCCCGTTTACATCGTCGATCAGTGCGGGTGTCGGGCGGTTGTCTTCAGCTAAGACGTTGGCAAATTTCATCGTCGATCCTCAGGGGGGTAGGTTTTTTTTCTGGCGTCAGCGCCCGCGTTCACGCAAGTGTCTCTCAGGCTTGTCAGCAGAAAATACATGATGTAAAACATCTATTCAATAAATGTTGAGAGACATTTATTTTGCGCGAAACGCCGGTTTCGGCGGCGTGCAACACGTCCAGCCCTTTCACGCCAATAACAGGAAATGCCATGCCACTTGCCAGAATAGATGTTGCTGCAGACACCTCTGCCGAAACCGTCAAAATCATTGGTGACGTCATTTATGAAGCGATGACCACCACCGCCAACGTGCCGGCGAACGACCGTTTTCAGGTCGTCAATCGCCATGGGAAGGACGAGTTGATTTACCCGGCTGACGGTTATCTGGGCGTGACTTACACGCCGAAGATTGTCTTCATCCAGGTCACCTGGAACGCGGGCCGGTCCATCGAGGTAAAGAAGGCGTTCTACAAAGCGGTCGCCGAAGGCATCCATGAACGTGCAGGCATTCGCAAGGAAGACGTCTGGATCAGCCTGATCGATGTTCAGCGTGAAGACTGGTCGTTCGGTAACGGCGAGATGCAATACGCCCCGACAGCGTGATTTCGTCGGTGGTCAGCCATGGCGCGGCCTTGTACCGCGCCATTTTTTTTGGCCGCCACGGGCGAGCGCTTCGACGCGCGGTTGTCGATGCGAGATGCGTCAATGGGAGAGGTCGATCATCTGCGATTCAGTGATGCGCTTGATGGCTTGCGGGGATTGGTTGAACGCGCGCAAGAACGACCGCCTCATGCGCTCTCGGTCCCCGAAGCCGCAGTCCCGGGCAATGATGTCGAGGGAATAACGCCCCTCTTCCATCATGATGCGGGCGGCTTCGACAACAGGAAGGTCACAAAGCGGTGATGGCACGCGGGTGCAGGTGCCGCCCGTCACAGCTTATGGAAAATATAGTCCGCCGAGCTGTCATGGCTCAAACCGATGTCCGACGCGAGCAACTGCTGACGCAAGTCCGGCTGATCCACCCGCACTGACCATGCCTTGCCTGCGGGGTCGTGCGCGCCAGCGTCGCAGGCATCGATGGCCGCGATCAACGCCCGGCGATCGGGTTGATAAATCGCCATCGCGTTATTTTTCCAGGCGACCGTCGTGAGCCCCATGTATTCGCAAATATTGATCTTGGCTCGCGCGTCATCTCGGTCCGCTTGCCGTGACTGCTCCACTTGACGGGCCAGCGTCGGGTCCATAATGCGATCAGTGAACATGACCTCGCCGGTCTGCCAAGTCTCTGGCGGGCACCCTTTGTCTTCGGGCTGAAGGCGGATGAACGGGTTGATCTCCATCGGGTATATCCGACAGACCAGCGGACGCGCGTCGTAGATGCCGCAACGGTCGTCGGCCCCCAGGTTGGGGCAGCGGTCCAGGGCATTGGCCGTGAACACGGCAATGACCTGAATCACCGCACCGCCGCTGCCGACTTCCGACGCCCGCCGAGCGCTGTGAGCGAACTGCTGAGGGTCGGAAGTCCAGGTTGCTTCGTTGAAGGCTTCCAGCACGATGGCGACGTCGTGACCACGGGCGAGCCATTGACGTGTTTCATTCAGCGTCAATGGGATCAAGCGACTTTTGCAGCAGGCACCGCAGCCATTGCACGCAAAGCGAATTGAAGTGTTCGACACGCGAGATCACTCGATGTACGGGGAAGGTTAGCTGTGGCCGCACAGAATGCGCAGAGCGCCTTGAAACAGCAAGTCTAAAAGGATGAAATTTGCCTGTCAGAGGAAAACCGAGCGATGCCTTTGACCTGTCCGTCACGCACAAAAAAGCCACGGGGTTTGAGGCCCGTGGCTTTTTGTTTACCGCCATTTCAACGTGGCGAAAATTACAGCGCCATGTCGTTCGCAGGCTTGCTCTCGGCCGGTTTGCTCGGCTCGGTGCTGGTGCCGACGCTCTGGTCGATGACCGGCGGCTTGTCCAGTTGCAGGACTTCGGCGGTGTAGTTCCACTCTTGCTGCACGGCAGCCGGCGAGTCGTTCAGCTTGGTGCCGTAGCTCGGCACGATCTGGCGGATCTTCGCTTGCCATTCAGGCGTCGCGACTTTGTCCTTGAAGACCTTTTCCATCACGTTGAGCATGATCGGCGCGGCGGTCGAGGCACCTGGCGATGCGCCCAACAGTGCGGCGATGCTGCCGTCCTGTGAGGAAACGACTTCGGTACCCAGCTTGAGCACGCCGCCTTTCTCGGCATCACGCTTGATGATCTGCACGCGCTGACCGGCTTGCCACAGACGCCAGTCTTCTTTCTTGGCGTGCGGGAAGTATTCCTGCAAGGCCTTGAAGCGATCGTCGTCGGACAGCATCAGTTGGCCGGCGAGGTACTCCACCAGCGGGTACTGCTCGATGCCCACTTTGGTCATCGGCCAGAAGTTGTGGGTGGTCATGCTGCTGAATAGGTCCAGGTACGAACCTTCTTTCAGGAACTTGGTGGAGAAGGTGGCGAACGGGCCAAACAGGATCACGCGCTTGCCGTCGAGCACGCGGGTGTCCAGGTGCGGAACCGACATGGGCGGCGCGCCGGTGGAGGCGATGCCGTAGGCCTTGGCCATGTGTTGCAGAGCAACGTCCTGATTCTCGGTAACCAGGAACGAACCACCGACCGGGAAGCCTGCGTAGTCACGGCCTTCCGGAATGCCGGATTTCTGCAGCAGCTTCAGTGCGCCGCCGCCAGCGCCGATGAACAGGAACTTGGCGTCGGTCGCGCTGCTGGTGCCGTCCTTCAGGTTCTTGTACTCGACGTGCCAGCTGCCGTCGGCATTGCGAGTGATGTCGTTGACTTCGCTCGACAGTTTCAAGTTGAAATTCGGGCGAGTCTGGAGCGCCGAGACGTACTGACGGGTGACTTCACCCCAGTTGACGTCGGTGCCGATCGGCGTCCAGGTGGTGGCCAGCTTCTGGTTCGGGTCACGCCCCTCCATCATCAGCGGGACCCACTTGGCGATCTGCGCGTGGTCTTCGGAGAACTGCATCGGGCGGAACAGCGGGCTCGCCTGCAGGGCTTCGTAACGCTTTTTCAGGAACTTGATGTTGTCATCGCCCCACACGAAGCTCATGTGCGGTGTGGAGTTGATGAACGAATGCGGGTTTTTCAAAACGCTCTGGCGGACCTGCCAGGCCAGGAACTGACGGGTCACTTGGAAGGCTTCGTTGATCTCGATGGCCTTGGAGATGTTGACCTTGCCGTCTTTGTCTTCCGGCGTGTAGTTCAGCTCGGCGAGACCGGAGTGGCCGGTACCGGCGTTGTTCCAGCCGTTAGAGCTTTCTTCGGCGACTTTGTCCAGACGCTCGACCATTTCCATGGTCCAACCTGGCTCCAGCTCGTTGAGCCAGACGCCCAGAGTCGAACTCATGATGCCGCCGCCGATCAGCAGCACGTCCACTTTTTTGCTTTCTGCGGCGTGTGCCTGAAGCATACCCACCGAAATCGCCAGACCCAGCAGGGCCTTGCCTGTCGTTTTGATCATTGCACGCAATCCAATTGAAAGAACGTTATCCGCCTGCCTCTTATGTCGAGACGAGACCGGTTCGGCGCGTGTCAGAACTGACAGGCGCAAGGCTCGGTTTCGCACTCGGAGGGCGAGGGGTAGGGTTCAAGGTCGATGAGGCAGACCTTGAGTTCTGTGTCCCTCTGCGCTGGCTTTTTGTTAGATCATTGGGATGCAGCAGCTTGAGTAAACAACAAACACCCCGCAGGACTCGGTCATCAGGTCCAAGGGATCTGCGAGGGGCCGCGATTGTACCTGAAATGTGATTTCTGACAAAACGTGTGACGATTTAGTCAATGAGCCAAGGTGTCACAGGTGGCGAAAGAATGGCTTTCGCCACCTGTGATCCATGAAATTTTGCCGCTAACACTGACTGAACACGGTGTGAATCTGTAGGAGCGAATTCATTCGCGAGAGGCCTGTGCATTCGATAAATCTTCATCGAATGTACAACTGCTTCGCGAATGAATTCGCTCCCACAGGGAGTTGTCGTTGACGCGTCAGAGCGTGAACTTGCCCACCATGGTGTTGAACGACACCGCCAGGCGTGACAGTTCCTGGCTCGACGCGTTGGTCTGATTCGCGCCAGCGGCGGTCTGCGCCGACAGGTCCTGAATGTTCACCAGATTGCGGTCAACTTCCCGCGCCACTTGGGCCTGTTCTTCGGCCGCGCTGGCGATCACCAGATTGCGTTCGTTGATCTGGCTGACGCCTTCGCTAATGCGCTCCAGCGCCAAACCGGCTTCGGTGGCGAGTGTCTGGGTGTTGGTGGCGATGGCCTGGCTCTTGCCCATGGCGCGCACTGCTTCATCGGCACCGTTGCGCACCAGGGTGATCATCGATTCGATCTCGCCGGTAGAGGCTTGTGTGCGGGCGGCGAGGGCGCGGACTTCGTCGGCGACCACGGCAAAACCGCGGCCTTGCTCACCGGCGCGGGCCGCTTCGATGGCCGCGTTGAGGGCTAGCAGGTTGGTCTGTTCGGCAATGCCACGAATCACGTCCAGCACTTTGGTGATGTCACGAATCTGCCCGGCCAGTGCCTCGACGCGTTGGGTCGAATCGTTGATTTCCACGGTCATGGTGTTCATCGCAGTCACCGCTTGCTGCACTTGCTGCTGGCCCTTGACCGCGTCGTCGGCCGTCTGGGTCGAGACCTGCGAAGCGCTGGCGGCGTTGCGGGCGACTTCTTCGACGGCGGCGGTCATCTGGTTCACGGCCGTTGCAGCCTGCTGGATTTCGTCGTTCTGACGTTGCAGCCCTCGGGTGCTGTCGTCGGTCACAGCGGTCAGTTCTTCCGCAGCCGAGGCCAGTTGATCCGAAGCACTGGCGATCTGTTGCACGGTGCCCTTGAGGCTGCCCTGCATCGTCGACAGCGCCCTGAGCAGTTGCCCGGTCTCGTCCTGGCCGCCGGAGGCGATGACGTGGGTCAGGTTGCCGTTGGCCACATGGGAGGCGCTTTCCACCGATTGATAAATAGGGCGAGTGATCATGCGCGTCACGATCAACCCCAGTGAAATGGCGCAAATGACCGCGATCAGCGAACCGATGGTCAACAGCCACGTCACCTGACTGTCGGTTTCCACGCCTGCCTGGGCCGACTCTTGAGCCTGGCGAGCGTTGGATTCGATGATGATTTTCAGCTCGCCCATGGTTTTGCGGTAGGTCGGGGTGACGTTACTGGCCGCCAGTTTCGCGCCCTGTTCGACGTCTCCGCTCTGAATGACGCTCAGCGTGCTTTGAACCGCCGACATGTAGGCGGGCCAGTCGCGAGTAAAGTCATCGCCCGCTGCCTTTTCGTCATCTTCCATAGGGGTCTTGCGATAGATCGCGAAGTCGGTGTCTGCCTGCGCCTGGTTTTCCTTGAGCGACTGAATGACCGCGTTGACTTCCTCGGGGCTGGCCTTCAGCGCGCTGAGGGCGATGATCTTGAAGAAGTCGCGGTTGGTGGCAATCACGTTGGCCTTCACCGAATCGACCTTGGTGACCGACAGCATGCTGTTTTCAACAGTGCCTTTGAACAAATCGTACAGACGAGAAATGCCGTTCTGGCCTAGCACACCCACCACCACAGTGATCAGGGCACACAGGCTAAACGCGAGCAACAGCTTGGACTTGAGTTTCAGGTTGGTCAGCCAGGACATGAAGGAATACTCAGGCGAGAGGAAGAGACGCGGTTGGGTCACCGTCTTCCAAGCGTATCGGCGGAGAGGGAAGGGACTTTACATATCCGGTAACATCTAGCCGAAACTTTACGTTCTCCGAAATTGGCCGAGTTTGGATCCATTATCCCGACTCTTTTCTTCACGCTCGCGTGCTTTAAAGCATACGACCTGCGTCACAAATGCATTCGTTTCACCCAGCATCATTGTCATGGAAGGGTCGCTTTTTATCGCGGGTGTCACCTAAGCTTTACTTGGGTGCCGCCGATAACCGAAGCGAGGGCTCTCCTGCCCTACGGCAAGTTGGCGACGCCCCTGTGAAATAGCTTGATGGCAATTTGATGTTGGCTATTATCTGCGCCACGTTAAGGGTGCTTCGACGTTGATGCTTGTGAGGCTGCCTCTGAGCTGATTTATCTCCCGCTACAGGAATCTCGATGCTGGCCTGGAACCAAAAAACCTTTCTGATCGTCGATGATTTCTCCGATTTTCGCAGCTCGGTCAGGTCAATGCTGCGCGAGTTGGGCGTCAAGGAAGTGGACACCGCAGACAATGGCGAACAGGCGATCAAGGCCTGCTCGCAGAAGCGCTATGACTTTATCCTGCACGACTTCAACTTGGGTGACGGCAAGAAAAATGGCCAGCAGGTGCTGGAAGACCTGATGACCGACCGGCTGATCAGCCATGAAAGCGTGTTCGTCATGGTCACCGCTGAAAACAGTCAAGCAATGGTCATGAGCGCGCTGGAATGGGAGCCTGACGCGTATCTGACCAAGCCGTTCAACCGCGCCAGCCTGGCGCAGCGTCTGGAAAAAATCGTCCAGCGCAAGACCCTGCTCAAGCCAATCCTCCAGGCCCTCGACCGTGGCAAGCCCGCTGAAGTGCTGGCGGCCTGCGTCAACCTGACCAAACAGGACCCGCGTTTCGCGCCGTTGTGCCTGCGCTACAAGGCCGACGCACTGCGCGACCTGAACCAGCAGGAGCCGCTGGAAGCGTTCCTCAAGTCCATCCTCGCTGACCGCCCGCAACCCTGGGCGTATTCTGCGTTGGGCAAGCTGCTGTTCAAGCGCAATCGCAATGCCGAAGCGCAAACGGTCTATGAAGAAGCGATTCGTACCTTTAATGCGATGCCGGTGCTGTTCGACGGTTTGGCGGATGTGCTGATTGCCAGCGGCGATAATCGTCGTGCGCAGAAAATGCTCGAAGAAGCCGTGCGCCTGTCGCCCTATGCCGTGCGCCGTCAGCGTTTGCTGGGCAAGCTGTCGTTGGAGAATCAGGACTTTGACGGCGCCTCCCGTGCGTTCCGCCAGGCGGTGTCGCAAGGTCAGTTTTCTCGCTTCAAGGACCCCGAAACCAACCTCGGTCTTGCGCAGGCGCTGATCAGCAAGGGCGCCGAGCGGGGCTTCGACGCGCGGACCCGCGTGGAAATCAACCAGACCCTGGGCGACGTCGCCAAGGAGCACACCAACGACGCCGGTCTGCAAGTGCGGGCGCGTTTGATGAAGGCCACCAGTGTCGCGAGTTCCGATCCGGAAATGGCGGCCAAATTGACCGCGCAGGCCATGGAACGGCTCGACGGCATGGAGCATTTTCTCAGCGCCGATGCGGCGTTGGCCGTTGCGTCACAGCTCAAGCAACTGGGACAGGAAGCGGCCGGTGCCGGGATCTTGAAAAGCTGCGCGGAAATCTACGGCGACGATCCGGCTGTCATGCAGAACATCGCCAGGCAGACCGACGACCCGGAAATCCTCGGTGCGGGCAAGGCGGCGATCGATCTGAACATGCAAGGCATTCGCAGTTATCGCGCGGGCAAGCTGGGCGAGGCTCAGGACTTGTTCCGTCAGGGGCTGGCGCTGCAACCCAAGAACATCAGTATCGCGTTGAACATGGCCCAGTCGCTGTTGCACATGGGCGTGCAGAACCTCGACGCGGCCAGCCTCAAGGAGTGTCAGAACAGTCTGAAAATGGTGGGCAAGATGCCCGAGACCGACCCGCGATACGAGCGGTATCAGAAACTGCGACTCAAGGCGTTTGGCGAATGACGGACGAGGATTCGGGGCTGGATTTTTCCATGGTGATCGCCTCCACCGTGCACGACATGAAGAACTCCCTGGCGTCGCTGATCCAGGCCCACGGGCAATGGGTCAAGCAACTGCCCGAGGCCCATCGCGGCACGCCGGAACAGGGCGTGATCGACTACGAATTCGCGCACCTCAACGGCATGCTCGTGCAACTGCTGGGCCTGTACAAACTGGGCGTTAATCAACTGCCGTTGCGCCCGGATTATCACGAGTTGGACGACTTCATCGAAGCACAACTGGCGTTTCACCAGGAAGTCCTCGCCAGCCGTGGCATCGTGGCACGGTATGAAGTCGATGACTTTGGCCTGCCGGGTTTTTTCGACCGCGAGCTGATCGGCTCGGTGGTGTCGAACGTGGTGATCAACGCGATTCGCTATGCCCGCAAGGCGGTGTTGATCACGGCGGGGCAGGTGGGCGAGCAACTGGTCATCAGCGTCAACGACGATGGCCCGGGCTTCCCCGAACACATGATCGAGAAACAGACCGACTACGTGCTTGGCATCAATCAGAGCAGCGGCAGCACCGGTTTGGGCCTGTACTTCGCCGCGAACATTGCCCGTCAGCACCAACGGCAAGGCGTGCCGGGGCATATCGAGATTGCCAATGGCGGCGAGTTGGGCGGTGGGGTGTTCAGGATTTTTCTGCCCTGAGCCCTGCGGTCGCCGCGTGCGTTGCGGATGAATAGCGATTCACCCTGTAGGAGCGAATTCATTCGCGATGCGCTGGCAAGGTCGATACATCTCTGTCATCTGGCCCATTTTTCGCGAATGAATTCGCTCCCACAGGTTTTGAGCGCAGCTTCGCATCCAACATGGGGCGTTATTTGGCATCCGCCACATTGAGCTTCGGCGGCGTCCACCCGCCGCCCAGCGCCTTGTACAGATTCACTTGATTGACCTCCCGCGCCAGCTCCAGCGTCAGGTATTCCTGTTGGGCGGCGAACAGTGAGCGTTGCGCGTCCATGGTCGAAAAATAGCTGTCCAGCCCCGCCTCGAAACGCAACCGCGACTGACGCCACGCTTCCTGATAATCCTTTACCAGCCGCTGCTGCGCCGCGACTTGCGCGAGCATTTCCTGGCGCGCATTCAGGGCATCCGCCGCTTCCCGAAACGCGTTCTGCACCGTACCTTCATAGGCCGCGGTGTTGGCGTCATACCGCGCATGGCTGGCATCGACCACCGCCCGCCGCCGACCCCCATCGATCAACGTCATCGACCCGGCCGCCGCCAGTTGCCAGAACTCGGCGGGGCCAGTGAGCAGTTTCGAGAAGTCACCACTCAGGCTGCCCAACGCGCCGGTCAACGAGAGGGTCGGAAAATACGCACTGCGCGCCGCGCCAATGTCCGCGTTGGACGCCCGTAACAAGGCCTCCGCCGACAGAATGTCGGGGCGGCGCTTGATCAGACTCGACGGCAAGCCCGCAGGCACATCGGCGGTGGCCAGCGTCTCGCCCAGATCGCCCTCCGGCAGCAGTTGATCGGGCACGGGCTGACCGACCAGCACGCGCAAGGCGTTGAGGTTTTGCGCGACCTTCATGCGATACGTGTTGACCTGTACGGCGGCGGTGTTGGTCATCGCGTCACCCTGATGCACGTCGATGCGTGCCGTGGAACCCGCGTTGAAACTGCTGCGCAACAGCTCGCCGTAATGCTGCTGGGAATCGAAGGTGGACTGGGCCAGATTGAGCAGGGTCTGATTGGCTTTCAGGCTCAACCACGTGCTGGCGACTTCGCCGATGAGCCCCAAACGGGCGGTCTGGTAATCCGCCTCGGTGGCTTCGAAGCGCGCGTCAGCGGCGTTGCGTTGGCTGCGCAGGCGGCCGAACAGGTCCAGCTCATAGGACGTGAAACCGGCTGTGGCCTGAAAGGTGTTGTCTGTGCTGCCCGAGCTCACGCCGCCGCCTTGCGTCCGCACCAAGGGTGGGATTTTGCTGCGTCCTGCGTAGGTGTTGAGACCGATTGAGGGGAACAGCGCAGCGTGGGCACCGTCGGATTCGGCGCGGGATTCCGCCACCGATGCCGCGTACTGACGCAGGCCACGGTTGTTCGACAAGGCCAGATCGATCACCTGACGCAAGCGCGGGTCGGTGATGAACGTTCGCCAGTCCTGCTGAAAGGCCAGCTTCGAATCATTCATGCCCGGCGCTTGCGTGTTGCTCGGCCATTGCTGATCGATGGGCGGGTCGGGGCGCTGGTAAGTCGGCTCCAGCGAGCAGCCGGTCAGAAGCACAAGGGTGAGCAAAGAGAGGCGTAGTGGGCTGTTCATCGGCGTGCTCTCGTTAACATGGCTTGACCTGCAATTTCAAAAGGCAATGGGATTTTTGGTGTTGCGCAGATTCCCCCGAGGTCCGGTCTCACGGCGAAACATCAGGCCTGACTCGGCTTCAACGGTGGGAGCGAATTCATTCGCGAATGGCCGGTACATTCGACACATCTCCATCGCCTGTACCGACGCATCGCGAATGAATTCGCTCCTACAGTGGGAAGCGCGTTTGCAGCAGAGCAATCGTCCAAAAGGAAGGCCCAGTAGAAAGCGTTAGCCGGACGCGTCTTACAACCGCATCCCGAACAACGCCCGCAACGGCGCGAGCAACAGCGTCCAGAACTCCCCACGCGTCGCCGACACCCTGGGCGCTGGCCCCTCCGGCAGGCGCAGGTTCACGGTCTTGAAACCGGGCATCGGGCGCCGCCGACGCTCAGTCCGCAGCTGACGTGCGCGACGGGCATACGAGAGCAAGGGCGGGCGCTTCTCGCCAATCAACGAACGCCGCAACAAGCTGCTGAAAGCGATCCCCGGTTTCGCCCGGCCCGCGACGTTGGTGTTGGCGTCACTGAACAACCGGCCAATCAAGCGCTGCCGCAAGGGTTCGTCCAGATCGACGAACTGCAAACCCAGCCGCCCGTCTCCGGTCTGGCGTTTGACCTCCACCGGCACGCGGCCCACCTTGTTCACCCACACCGTGCCCCGCAGTCCCGGCCTGATCAGCGCCGAAAATTCACAGGCGAACGACGCGCCGCTCAGGGAAATGTCCGTCAAGCGCCCGGCAAACATCCGACCGCTCAAGTGCAGCCCGGCGGGCTTGAGAAACGGGAAACGCTCTTCGCCATGTAGCCTCGGACGATCGACACAGGCCACCAGCGTCGCGACGTTGTACACCAGGGCCACCACCGTCCAGCACAGGTTGAACTGCACGTTGCCGTCGAAGATGTCCGCCGTGGCAATCGCGGTGAACGCGCCGATCTGCGCGAACAGCGTGAGGAAGAAAAAGAACCCGAAGAGTTTCCAGTGGACCATCGTCTGCGAGCGGTCCAGCCCCTTGGCCGTGACCTTGAAGGGCCGCCCGAACGGGCGAATTAACGCGCTGAGCAACGTGGCCGTCACTGCCAGCGAGGCGACGATCTGCGTCACCTCGGTGAAAATCGGCAGCGTGCGCCGGTCGGTGACCCACGTCCCGTAGCCCCAGAAGGCGATCAGCGCAGGCATGCCGAATGCCAGGAAATCCATCGGCTTCGCGTAGAACCCGGCAATGCGGAAATACCAGTAGAGCAGCGGTGAAACCAGCATCATCAAAATGAACGGCTTGGAGAACCAGTGCAGCAGACCATGGACGTAATGCAGCCGGTCGTTGAGCGTGTAGCCGCGCCCCCGCAACGGGCCGTCCGGCAGCAACGCGACCTGAATCGTGCCCAGGCACCAGCGACCCCGCTGGTTGATGTACTCGGTTAGGCCTTCCGCCGACAGGCCGATGGACAGCCGCTCGTTCAGCCAGCGGGTGATGTAGCCGCGCTGCAAGAGACGATAGGTGGTGTAGATGTCTTCGCAGACAGAGCCTGTAGGAAAGCCGCCAATTTCATTGATCCGATCGCGCCGCACCACGAAGGATGTGCCGACACAAAACGCCGCGTCCCACCCATCCTTCGCCGGTTGGAACACGTCGAAGAACACCCGTTGCTCGTCCACCCAACAGGTCGACGAGCCCAGGTTGTGCTGGATCGGGTCGGGGTTGTAATAGAACTGCGGGGTCTGCACCAGCGCGACTTTCGGGTCCTCGAACAACCCCAGCGTGCGCATCAGGATCGGCTGTTGCGGCGCGAAGTCCGCGTCCAGCACCAGAATGTACGGCGCGTTGGTCGAGGCTTCGGACTGGCGCAAACCGTTGTTCAGGTTGCCCGCCTTGGCGTGGTCGTTGTTGTCGCGGCGAGCGTAATACACGCCTCTCTCCGCGCAGTAGTCCCGCAGCCAGTCGCGGCGGGTGTCGTCCAGCACCCAGACATTGAAATTGGGGTAGTCCATCGCCTGCGCCGCGATGATGGTTTTTTCCAGCACGTCCAGCCCTTCGTTGTACGTGCAAATGAACACGTCCACTCCTGGCACATGGGGACCGGCACTTCGCAGGCGACCTTCTCCAGCGTCCGCTTTGGTCGTGTGATCGGTGCGCACCAGCATCACGACAATGGACACCAGCGTGTAGGTGATCGCCAGCATTTCGAAGAACAGGAAGGTGTAGGACCACAGCGCTGCGAACCCTGAGTGAACGTCGGGCAGGGTGGCGCGGAATCGCCAGATCACGTAGTTGATCAACAGCAGTCCGGTCACCAGCCCGAACGCGGCCCGCGCCCACCACTGGTTGCGGTGGGTCAGCGCCGCGAACAGCACCACCATCGCCAGCGTGCCGAGGTTCAACTGCCAGAGTTGCAATGCATCGAGTGCGTGCATGTCAGTTGGCCTCCTGTGCGCCGGTGAACGGGTTGACGCCGCTGGCCGCAATCGCCGCCCAGGCCGTGGCGCCCAGATGGGGCAGGTGGTAGTAGAAAAAGTCATTGCTCGTGGAGTCCGGGCCGATGGCCAGCCCGGTGCTGATCTGTGCCTGCGGGGTCGCGAACAGCCAGCCGTCCGCCGACTGCTGCGCGATCAGCACCGGCCACAGTGCGCGGGCCTTGTCAGTGGCGCCGGTGAGGTGCGCGACGGCGGCGGCCTGCGCGGTGCCCTCGGTCCACAGGCCGTCCGGATCGCGACTGAAGCCGTAACCTTCGCCAAACCGGTGGGCCTGATCGACGAACCCGAACACCCGCGACCAGTCGGCGGGCGGCTTGCGGAAGGCAATCAATGGCCAGATCTGCGCGTCCAGCCCCGAGCGCTGATGCTCGGCGGTGCGGCCGTCGGGGAGGGTGCCGATCAGAAACCGTCCTTCCTGGGCGAGCCATTGGCGGTCGACGAAGTCCCGGGCGATCCTGGCTTGGCTGGCGCTGTCGGCGCTGGCCTTGATGCGGTTCAGCGCGTCCCATGCGGCAGCCAGATCGACGTTGTGTTCGGTGGATTTCCAGCCCTGACGAACCGGGTTCGGCGGGTAGCCGTAGAAGCCGCCAGTGAAGCCTGCCGGGGCCTGGCTGTCGTAGGTGTTGCGCTGGGTCCAGAGCAGGATTTTTTCGGCGGCCTGTAGATAACGCTGTGTCTGGGTCTGACGAAAGGCTTCAAGCAGCGCCAGCACCGCCCATGCCTGATTGCCCGTGGCACTGCCGACCTGATACGCGTCCTGATTCCAGGCGTTGCGCTCTTGGCTCCAATAACCCGGCAGCAGAACCGGCCCGCTGGTTTTTACTGAGCCGGCGGCGTAGGCGTTGCGCAGACGGCCGTCGTGATAGTCGGGGTCGTTGTCCACCGCGTACGTCAGCGCGTCAGCGATACGCTCCGCCGATTGCGGTTTGCCACAGCCGAACAGCGCGATGCTCGCCAGCGCGTTGTCGTAGGTGAACGCCACGCCGCGCAGGGCAATGATCGCGGGCGGATGGCCTTCGAAGGCGGGGTAGCTCGCCAGCAAAACGGGGCCGTCGGCGAGGGACAACACGGCACGGTCGAGCGCCGCGCACGTTAACCGTTCCAGTTGCGGACGGCTTTGATCGGCCATCACCGGAACGCTGAACAGCGTCAGCAGCCACACGCTGCAACCGGCCAGCCCGAGGCGTTTCATCCTGACACCTTGGCCGTCACCCAATTGCCCGGATTACAGGTCCGCGCGCGTTCGTTTTCCGAGAGGTTGTCGTCGAACGCGCCGACCACGTACACAGCGTTTTGCTCGGCGAACGGGAAGGGCACGCTGTAATTGGCGGAGAGGGTGTCGCTGGGTTTCGACAGCAACTGCACGACGTGTGCCCTGAGCGGCTGATTCAGGCCCGCGACGTCCACGATCAGCACCGTGTCCCGCGTGATTTTGCTGGCCATGCGCTCCGGGAACACCGCGATCACGTTGCTCTGATTGCAATGGGTGGCCCGCACCAGCGTGGCGCCTGCGCGGACCAGGGTGCCTTCCGGGGCGACCAGTTCCTGAACGGTGCCGGGGGCGTAGGCGACCACGTTGTACGCCGCCATTAGCCTGACCCGGTTCTGTTCGGTCTCAATCAGTTGATTGAGGTTGTCCAGCTCTTCCTGTTGCGTCGCACGGTTCTTCGCCTGATTCGCCAGGCTCAGCTGCAGCGTGGTCATCTGCGCTTGGAGGTCAAACATGCGCAACTGATCGGGGTCGAGGTACACCTGTTCGCTGGCCGCCGACACGTCGCCACTGTTGATGCGCAACTGCGAGCGAATCGATTCGGCCGCCCCTTGCAGCGACGCCAGTTGCGCCTTGGAAGAGGTCACCGCCGCTTCACTCACCGCGCCTTGGCGAAACAGCTCCTGATTGCGCATCAACGTGGCCTGGGCATCCTGCAAACGGGCGTCGGCCGCCACGCTTTCCGCCCGCAGCGCACGTTGCGCATACAGCTGCCGTGCGTGGTAGGCGGTCTGGTATTGCTGGCTGGTTTTATCGAGTGCGTCGTAGAACTGCTGATCGTGTTCGGCCTGGCTTTTCAGCGAGGCCAATTGCTGCTCCAGCGTCAGGCGACGGGTCTGCAAGGTGAGCAGGGTTTCCTGATTGGCCCGTGGGTTTTCGATGGTGGCGATGGTCTGCCCCTTGGCGAACGCTTCGCCGGGCTTGATCGACAGCGCACTGACAACGCCGTCGATGGGCGTGGTCAGCAGAATCACCGGCGCATTCAGAATCGCCCGGGTGGCGGACGAGGACAGCAGCGGCAGGAACAGGGTGGAAAACAGCAGCCAGACGATGAAGAACAACACGCTGAACCCCACCAGCCGGGGCAGCAGCGACAGCGTGAAAAAACGCGGCCTGGCAGGCACCCCGGACGTCATCGAGATCGGCTCGATCGATAAATTGGTCATTCCAGTACCTCAAGGCCAAGCCTGCAGAAATCATTTCGCGGCCACGGGCGCAGGCCGCGTGAACGCGTCAGGTAGACGACAGCTGAACCCAGGCATACGAAAGCGTCGCCGAACGTGGCGATGTACAGGATCTGTTCGCTGAAAGCGCAGGACTGAAAAGGCTGGATACGTCCCGTCTTGTTGAAGTGCAGCGGCAGTGATCCAGGCAGGAGAAAACGATCACTGGCCTTACGCTAGGCGGGAAGTTTTTGAGTGTCAATGACCCGCGCGCGCTCATTGTTTGGCGTCGGATTGTTGCCGTATTTTCGGGGCGGGTGGAGATTTTTCGAGTTCATGCCTCGATTCATAACTGACTGATCTGTCTGTTATTTTTTAACAGTCTGCCGCTGCACGAGGCCTCGCAGGGAGTGTTTAGACGCAAACTGCGAAGCGCTTAAGCATAAAAAGATATAAGCCCTGAGCTGCTTTACAGCTTCAGCTCTTGCCCCAACACCACATTCAGCGCGTTGCGTGCATCGTCCAGTTGCACCAGTGTCGCGTGGTGGGCGCCGAGGGCGTCGCGGTTTTCGATGGCGGTAAGGATGGCCCTGTGTCGCGGCAATGCCAGTTCGTGCAGGTTCGGGCGCTTGTTGGAATGCTTCAACGCTTCACGCAACGCCAGCGACAGCATGTTGCACAGGTGCGCGAGCAGGTCGTTGTGGGTGGCGTCGGCGATGCGGCTGTGGAAATCCAGGTCGGGCTGCAACACCTCTTCGACGGTCGGCGCGGCCGCCATGCGTTCGTAGGCCTCGCTGATTCCGGCGACTTCGTCCGGTGTGGCATGTTGTGCGGCAAGGGCGGCGGCGGCCGGTTCGATGATGCTGCGCACGCTGGTCAACAGGGCGAAGAATTCATTCTGCGGCGAGCTTTGCATCAGCCAATGGAGCACGTCCGGGTCGAGGATGTGCCACTCGCGACGAGGCTTGACCACCGTGCCGACGCGAGGCCGTGAATACACCAAGCCCTTCGCCACCAACACCCGCGTTGCCTCCCGCAACACCGGCCGACTGACCGCGTATTCCTCACAGAGCAGGGCTTCGGCGGGGAGCTTGTCATCAGGTTTGAAGCGGCCTGAAACGATCTGCATGCCGATGTCCTGGACAATACGCGAATGCATGCTCTTGCGGTCGGAGGGCTTACGGTAATCCATGGGGCGCGGGGCAATCCTGAACGGTGAATGCCGCGCATCATAGCATTGGCGGGGATGAGGAGGGCGCGGGTGGGAATGTCGGGCAGTTTCATGCATGTCGCTGCTGAGCGCCCATGCACAAACCTGTGGGAGCGAATTCATTCGCGAAAAAAGGTACACCCCATGCGGATGCGTCGTCTGCCAACCTTTTCGCGAAAGAATTCGCTCCCACAGCAGGCTTTACCGGTAGCCCATCAGTGGGAGTGCCGAGGCACTTCCGACCCACGCATCCCGACGAGAAAATCAAAATCACACCCCTGATCAGCCTGCATCACATGGTCGATGTACAACTGGCGATAGCCACCGATCAGCTTGTTTTGCGGCGCTTGCCAGTCGGCGAGGCGGGCATCCAGTTCCTGTTGTGGAATGTCCAGATGCAGACGCCCGGTCGCGCAGTCCAGCTCGATGTAATCGCCTTCCTGCACCACCGCCAACGGCCCGCCCGCCGCTGCTTCCGGCGCCACGTGCAAGACCACCGTGCCGTAGGCCGTGCCGCTCATGCGCGCATCGGAAATCCGCACCATGTCGGTCACGCCCTGGGCCAAGAGCTTGGCGGGCAGGCCCATGTTGCCGACCTCCGCCATGCCCGGATAACCCTTCGGCCCGCAGTTCTTCATCACCAGAATGCTGCTGGCATCGACGTCCAGCTCCGGGTCGTTGATTCGCGCCTTGTACATGTCGAAGTTCTCGAACACCACGGCGCGGCCGCGATGCTTCATCAGTGCCGGGGTCGCAGCAGAAGGCTTGAGCACAGCGCCGAGTGGCGCGAGGTTGCCGCGCAACACACAGATGCCGCCATCGGCCACCAACGGGTTGTCGATGGCGCGGATGACTTCGTCGTCGCCATAGATCGGCGAGTTCTTCACGTTTTCCCACAGCGACTTGCCGTTCACGGTCAAGGCTTCAGGGTTGGGAATCAGGTTGTTCTCGCCCAGGCGGCGCAGTACCGCAGGCAGGCCGCCCGCGTAATAAAACTCTTCCATCAGGAAGCGCCCGGAAGGCTGCAAGTCCACCAGCGTCGGGGTGCCGCGACCGATGCGGGTCCAGTCGTCTAGCTCCAGGTCGACGCCGATGCGCCCGGCGATGGCCTTGAGGTGAATCACCGCGTTGGTCGAACCGCCAATCGCCGCGTTGACACGAATGGCGTTTTCGAAGGCTTCACGGGTGAGGATTTTCGACAGACGCAGGTCTTCATTGACCATCTGCACTGCACGCATGCCGGACATGTGGGCCAACACGTAACGCCGCGAATCCACTGCCGGAATCGCCGCATTGTGCGGCAAGGAAGTGCCCAGCGCTTCGGCCATACAGGCCATGGTCGAGGCCGTGCCCATGGTGTTGCAGGTGCCCGCCGAGCGCGACATCCCGGCTTCGGCGGAGAGGAATTCGTCGAGGCTGATCTGCCCCGCTTTGTAGGACTCGTGCATCTGCCAGACGATGGTCCCGGCGCCGATGTCCTTGCCCTTGTGCTTGCCATTCAGCATCGGCCCGCCCGTGACGACGATGGCCGGAACGTCGCAACTGGCCGCGCCCATCAGCAACGCAGGGGTGGTTTTGTCGCAACCGGTCAACAGCACCACGCCGTCGATTGGGTTGCCGCGAATCGCCTCTTCCACGTCCATGCTCGCCAGGTTGCGCGTGAGCATGGCGGTGGGGCGCAGGTTCGATTCGCCGTTGGAGAAGACCGGGAATTCAACCGGGAAACCACCGGCCTCGATCACGCCACGTTTGACGTGTTCGGCGATGGTGCGGAAGTGGGCGTTGCAGGGGGTGAGTTCAGACCATGTGTTGCAGATGCCAATGATCGGCTTGCCCTGAAACTGGTGGTCGGCGATGCCCTGGTTCTTCATCCAGCTGCGGTACATGAAGCCGTTCTTGTCAGCGGTCCCGAACCATTGGGCCGAACGCAGGACAGGTTTCTTGTGGGTATTGGAAGGGGAATCAGACATAAATCAGCACTCTTATTGTAAGACTTAAAACGTCACGTGCTGATTAAAATAGGCCTAAAAAGGCCAGAGTGGAAGTCTTGTCACTTCAAATAGTATTACTATATAGTCGTTTCCCATCGAGAGACGACCCTGCCCGCCGCGTACTCAACCATCTGGCACACACGAAGGCAGAGGCGATCTCCGACGCTTCCATAACAAAAACAACGTGGAGACCGCTTACATGAGCCAGGAACTCAGGCTTATTCGTCGCATCACCCTGAAACTCATCCCGTTTCTGATCCTCCTGTACCTGATCGCGTATGTAGACCGTTCCGCCGTGGGCTTCGCCAAGCTGCACATGGGCGCGGACGTCGGCATCGGCGATGCGGCTTATGGCCTCGGTGCGGGCTTGTTCTTCATCGGCTACTTCCTCCTGGAAATCCCCAGCAACCTGATGCTCGAACGCTTCGGCGCGCGGCGCTGGTTCGCGCGGATCATGATCACCTGGGGCGCGATCACCATGGGCATGGCCTTCATTCAGGGCCCGACCAGTTTCTACGTGATGCGCTTCCTGCTCGGCGCGGCGGAGGCGGGCTTTTTTCCTGGCGTGCTGTACTACATCACCCAGTGGTTCCCGGTGCGCCATCGCGGCAAAATCCTCGGCCTGTTCATCCTTTCGCAACCCATCGCCATGATGATCACCGGCCCGATCTCCGGCGGCCTGCTGGGCATGGAAGGCGTCGGCGGTCTGCACGGCTGGCAATGGCTGTTCCTGTGCATTGGCGCGCCTGCGATCCTGCTGACCTGGCCGGTACTGCGCTGGCTGCCGGACGGCCCGAAAGACGTGAAATGGATGGACCCGGTCGAGAAGGAATGGCTGACCGGCGAGCTGAAAAAGGACCTCGAAGAATACGGACAGACCCGGCACGGCAACCCTTTGCACGCCCTCAAGGACAAACGCGTCCTGCTGCTGGCGCTGTTCTACCTGCCGGTGACCCTGAGCATTTACGGCCTGGGTCTTTGGCTGCCGACGCTGATCAAGCAGTTCGGTGGCAGCGACCTGGTCACCGGGTTCGTGTCGGCGGTGCCCTACATCTTCGGCATCATCGGCTTGCTGATCATCCCGCGCAGCTCCGACCGTTTGAACGACCGCTACGGCCATCTGGCCTTCCTTTATGTGATCGGGGCAATTGGGCTGTTCCTCAGCGCCTTCCTCAGCGTGCCGGTGCTGCAACTGGCGGCGCTGTGCCTGGTGGCGTTCTCGCTGTTTTCCTGCACCGCGATTTTCTGGACCTTGCCGGGCCGCTTCTTCGCCGGTGCCAGCGCGGCAGCCGGTATCGCGTTGATCAACTCGGTGGGCAACCTCGGCGGCTACATCGGGCCGTTCGTCATTGGCTGGCTGAAAGAACTGACCGGCAATCTGGCCAGCGGCCTGTACTTCCTCGCGGGCGTGATGGTCTTCGGATTGATTCTGACCGGCATCGTGTACCGCGTGCTGGAACGCAAACACGTGCTGCCGGAATCCAAATTCGCGGCCAGCGCCCGTTCACGCTAAAAGGAGAAACTCATGCATTTGGTTCAATTCGAGCTGGGTAACGGCCAGCGTCGCGTCGGTCTGGTGGACGGCGCGCTGGTGCGGGAAGTGCAGGGCGCGACCAGCACCCGTGAACTCGCGCTGGCGGCCATCGACAAGAAAATCTCTCTCGCCGAACAGGTCGACAGCCACGGCCTGGGCGACAGCCACGATTATTCGCAGCTGCGCGCCGACCTTCGCATCCTGCCGCCACTCGATCACCCGGACCCTGCGCATCTGCTGGTCAGCGGCACCGGCCTGACGCATCTGGGCAGCGCTTCGGCTCGCGACAAGATGCACCAGCACGGCAACGACGAATCTGCGATGACCGACACCATGCGCATCTTCAAATGGGGCATCGAAGGCGGCAAACCCGCAGCCGGTGAAGCGGGCGTGCAACCGGAGTGGTTCTACAAGGGCGACGGCAGCATCGTCATACGTCCTGGCGAAGCCTTCCCGCAGCCGCCGTTTTCCGAAGACGCGGGCGAAGAGCCTGAGCTGAGCGGCCTGTACGTGATCGGCAACGATGGCAAGCCGTACCGACTGGGTTTTGCCATCGGCAACGAGTTCTCCGACCACGTCATGGAGCGCAAGAATTACCTGTATCTGGCCCACTCGAAACTGCGTGCCTGCTCGTTCGGCCCTGAGTTGCGCGTCGGCGATTTGCCGCAAAACCTGGCGGGCACCAGCCGCATCCTGCGCGACGGCAAGGTGCTGTGGGAGAAGGAATTCCTGAGCGGCGAGGCCAACATGTGTCACAGCCTGGAAAACCTCGAATACCACCACTTCAAATACCGCCAGTTCCTGCGGCCTGGCGACGTGCACGTGCACTTTTTTGGCACCGCGACCCTGTCCTTTGCCGACGGCATCAAGACCCAGCCGGGCGACCATTTCGAGATCAGCCAACGGGAGTTCGGCGCGCCGTTGGTCAACGGAATCGCCGCGACCGAGGCGGTGTTTCAGCCGGGTGGCATTACTCAGCTTTAACGAACGACACAATTTCGCTTCTGCCCGAAGGGCGTGGGAGCCGGCTTGCTGGCGAAAGCGGTTTATCCGTCACCCCTGTGGTGTCTGAAAGGCCGCCTTCGTCCGAACGCGGCCCGCAGCAAGCCGACTCCCACAGGAATGCGGTTTGCCTGACAGATCCGATAAACAGGACCCGACTCATGACCCAGATCACCGGCCACAACTTCATCAACGGCACTCGCAGCGCCGCAGGCACCATCATCGTCTACAGCGTCGACGCCAGCACCGGCGAAACGCTGCCTCACGATTTCTATCAGGCCACGGTTGAAGAAGTCGATGCCGCTGCCAACGCCGCAGCCTCTGCCTACCCGGCGTATCGTTCGCTGAGCGCCGAAAAACGCGCGCACTTCCTCGACGCCATCGCCGATGAAATCGACGCGCTGGACGACGACTTCATCGCCACCGTTTGCCGCGAAACCGCGTTGCCGACCGCCCGCATTCAAGGCGAACGCGGACGCGTAACGGGCCAGATGCGCCTGTTCGCCAAGGTCCTGCGTCGCGGCGATTTCTACGGCGCACGGATCGACCTGCCGCTGCCAGACCGCAAACCGGCGCCTCGTCCGGACCTTCGTCAATACCGCATCGGCCTTGGCCCGGTCGCCGTATTCGGCGCCAGTAACTTCCCGCTGGCGTTCTCCACCGCAGGCGGCGACACCGCGTCGGCACTGGCCGCCGGTTGCCCGGTGGTGTTCAAGGCCCACAGCGGCCACATGGCCACCGCTGAACTCGTCGCCGAGGCCATCCTGCGCGCCGCCGACAAAACCGCCATGCCCAAAGGCGTGTTCAACATGATCTACGGCGGGGGCGTGGGCGAGTGGCTGGTCAAGCACCCGGCGATTCAGGCCGTCGGCTTCACCGGCTCGCTCAAGGGCGGTCGTGCGCTGTGCGACATGGCGGCTGCGCGTCCGCAACCGATTCCGGTGTTCGCCGAGATGTCGAGCATCAACCCGGTGATCATCCTCCCTCAAGCGCTGGGCCTGCGCAGCGAACGCATCGCCTCGGAACTGGCGGCGTCCATCGTTCAGGGCTGCGGGCAGTTCTGCACCAACCCCGGCCTGATCATCGGCCTGCGCTCTCCGGCTTTCACGGAATTTCAGAAACGCCTGGCCGCACAGATCAACGATCAGCCGCCGCAGACCATGCTTAACACCGGCACGCTGGGCAGCTACAGCCGGGGCCTGAAAGCCTTGCACGCTCACGCGGGCATCACGCATCTGGCAGGCAGCGAGCAAAAGGGCGATCAGGCCCATCCGCAGCTGTTCAAGGCCGACGTCCGCCTGTTGCTCGAAGGCGACGCGCTGCTGCAAGAAGAAGTCTTCGGCCCGACATCGATTGTGGTGGAAGTGGCCGATCAAGCGCAGCTGAACGGCGCCTTGCGCGGGCTTCACGGCCAACTCACCGCGACGCTGCTGGTCGATGGTGACGACATGCAGCGCTTCAGTGAACTCACTGCGTTGCTGGAGCAGAAAGTCGGCCGGATTCTCATCAACGGCTACCCGACCGGCGTGGAAGTGGTGGATTCGATGGTGCACGGCGGCCCGTACCCCGCCACCTCGGATGCCCGCGGCACCTCGGTCGGCACCCTCGCCATCGACCGTTATCTGCGCCCGGTGTGTTTCCAGAACTACCCCGACAGCGCCCTGCCCGACGCCCTGAAAAACGCCAACCCGCTGGGGATTCAGCGGTTGGTGGATGGAGTGAATACCACCAAGGCAGTGGTGTAACCCCTGTAGGAGCTGGCTTGTCCTGCGACCGGCGGGGAACCCGTCGTAAAACCGGTGAACGCGGTACACCTGATACACCGCATTCACCGAAATTACGACTGCTGCGCAGTCGGTCGCAGGGCAAGCCAGCTCCTACACAGGGACTCGTGCAAGACATGACCCACCCGACACCCACATAAAAACAAACGAGGTGCGCCCCATGACCGCCAACGCCATACCGCTGGAACAGCTCGACACCGACGCGCTGGAAGACAGCATTTACCGCAAGGTCAGCTGGCGCATCGTGCCGCTGTTCATCTGCTGCTTCCTGTTTGCCTACCTGGACCGCGTCAACATCAGCTTCGCCAAGCTTCAGATGGCCAGCGATCTGGGCTTCAGCGAGACCGTCTACGGCCTCGGCGCGAGCCTGTTCTTCGTCGGCTATTTCCTGTTCGAAGTGCCCAGCAACGTGCTCTTGCACAAAATCGGCGCGCGCATCTGGATCGCCCGGATCATGGTGTCCTGGGGCATCGCCTCGGCCTGCATGATGTTCGTGCAGACCGAATTCTGGTTCTACACCCTGCGGTTTCTGATTGGCGTGATGGAAGCGGGCTTCGTCCCCGGCGTGCTGTATTTCTTCACCCAGTGGTATCCCGGCACACGTCGGGCGCGGGTCAATTCCTACTTCAAAAGCTCCATTTGCCTGTGCGGCATCGTCGGCGGTCCGATTGCCGGGCTGATCCTCGGCCACTTCGACGGCGTCATGGGCCTGGCCGGCTGGCGCTGGCTGTTTCTGCTGGAAGGCATCCCCTCGGTAATCCTCGGCGGCGTGGTGTTCTGGCTGGTCAAGGACCGTATCGAAGACGCCCCGTGGCTCAGCGCTCAGGAGAAGCAAATCGTTCTGTCGCGCATGGCCAACGAGCCCAAGCCCGCCGGGGCGCAGAAGGTCAAAGACATCTGGAAACACCCGACCACGTACGTGATGTCGGGGATCTACCTGTGCCTGGTCATGGCCCTGACCGGCCTGCTGTTCTGGATGCCGCAACTGATCAGAAGCGCCGGGGTGCTGGACACGATGGACATCGGCCTGCTGACGGTCATCCCGTACGTAGGCGCGGTCATCGGCAACCTGCTGATCGGCGCCAGTTCCGACCGTCACCGCGAGCGCCGCTGGCACATGGCAGGGTGCGCCACGCTGACGGCACTGGGCTATCTGGTCTGCGCGCTGTTCCCCGGTCAACTCACGCCGCTGATGATCGGCATGACCCTGATCATGACCGGCATCATCGCCTGGATGCCGATCTTCTGGACCATCCCGCCGCGCTTCCTGAGTGGCATCGCCGCTGCGGCGGGGATCGCCCTGATCAACTCGCTCGGTCAGTTGGGCGGTGTCATTGCGCCGTTCATGGTCGGTCGGATCAAAGACCTCACCGGCACTGCAACCCCGGCGCTGTTCGCGTTGTTTGCCGTGAGCGTATTGGCGATCGCGCTGATCGTCTGGGGCATTCCGGCGCGGTATTACGCCAAGGATGCGCAGCAGGAGTGATTGAGCCGCAAGCGAGCAGTCGCCTCTGTTTGTGCTGGCTGCATGCTGAACCTGTAGGAGCGAATTCATTCGCGAAGGTGGATCAGGCAGCAGAGATGCATCGCCTGTACCGGCCTCATCGCGAATGAATTCGCTCCCACAGGGTAGTGGCGCAACCCCAGATCCCTGATTCGCCCACCCTGACGCCTTTTGACCTATCATTCGCGCTTTCATCCGAAGCGAACCCTTGCCATGACCACCACACCCCAAACCCTGCGCGCCGCCCTGCAAACCGCCCTGACGTCCCAAGCCATGCTGGAAGTCGACGGCCTGCACGCCTTCGAATTCACCCTGGATGAAATGCTGCAGATCGAAAGCATGGACGGCCGCGAGCGCAAGGTCTGGCGCTTTTCCCTCGCTCAGGTCGACGCTGCCGAATTCGACAGCGCCTTGCAAAGCTGGGTGATCAACGACGGCAACGCCGACCATCGCATTCTGGTGCTCGAAGCGTTCGCGGCCGGCGATGATGAAGAAGACGAGTAACGCCTGACGTCGCAGCCCCCTGTAGGAGCTGGCTTGTCCTGCGACCGGCGACGGAGTCGTCGTAAAACTGGAATATGCGGTCTGCCTGATCCACCGCGTTTGCTGGACCTACGACTGCTTCGCAGCCGGTCGCAGGACAAGCCAGTTCCTACAGGTACCGAGGCAGGTACAGGTACAGGCCTGCACCGGCAACTACTGCCACCCAACCGCTGTCATAGACCTGATTCTCGCGTAAACCACGCGCCAATAATGCCAACAAGAGATCAGCCCACATGACACCCAGAATCCTGCCCTGGCTGGCCCTCGCCAGCAGCCTCACCGTTTTCACCGTTCAGGCCAAACCCATGACCGATTACGACGTGCTGGTGGGCGCTTACACCGCCGGCGCGAGTGAAGGCATCTACCGTTACGGCTTCAACACTCAGACTGGCCAACTCGACGCTAAGCCCCGGCAGGTCATCAAGAGCGAAAACCCCTCTTGGCTGACCCTGTCCAAAGACCAGCGCCACCTGTTCGCCGTCAACGAAAACGGCCCCGGCCAGACCGACGTGGTTGGCAAGGTCAGCAGTTTCGCCATTGATCCCAAAACCCATGCCGTCTCGTTCATCAACCAGATCGACAGCAAAAGTGATGAGCCGACCCACTCGAACCTCAGCGCCGATGGCCGCTTCCTGTTCGTCGCCAACTACGCCGTGCACCCCGATCCCGGCGGCTCGCTGGCCGTGGTTCCAGTCGGCAAGGATGGCAAGTTGTCTCCCGTGGTGCAGACCGCCACCCACGAAGCCAGCAAGGTCAACCCTGAGCGCCAGGCCTCGTCCCACGTCCACTCGGCCGTGCCCACGCCTGATGGCAAATACCTGATCGCCATGGACCTGGGCGCCGACAAGATGTTCGTCTTCAACTACGACGGCAAACAGACTCAGCCCCTGAAACCCGCGAAAACCCCGTCCGTTGACCTGCCACCGGGCAGCGGCCCGCGCCATCTGCTGTTCAGCAAGGACGGCAAACACGCGTGGCTGACCATGGAAATGAGCGGTCAGGTCGCGGTATTCGACTACCACGACGGCGCCTTTAAACGTACGCAACTGGTCGATCTGGCCAAGCAGGACGGCCAGCAATACCGCGCCGCCGGTGGCCTGCACACCTCGCCGGACGGCAAATTCCTCTACGTCGCCAACCGCGGCGACATCAACGAACTGCTGGTCTTCAGCATTAACGCCGGTAACGGTCAGCTCAAGGAAATCCAGCGCCGTTCCGTGGAAGGCAAGGAGCCCCGTGAGTTCGCCTTCGACCCCAGCGGCCACTTCCTGCTGATCGCCAATCAGAAAAGCAACCAGATCGTCACCGTCCGCGTCGACCCGAAAACCGGCGTTCTGGGCGATACCGTGCAGAAAGTCGACTTCGATTCCCCCTCCGATTTCCGCTTTCTCACGCATTGACCTCGCGCAAGTGACACCTTGACGCACCCTCCAGCCCTTTGAAATCAAGGGCTGGAGCCATCTATTAATTGAATTGATAAGGGCTAGTGGCAGAAAAGATTTTTTCTGAAAGCGCCTCGGGCGTAACTTTCATTCCACGGCCAAGACGGTCAAGACTTGAAACGAAACATCAACACCGAGGTACACATCATGAACTTCAATCTCTTCTCCATCATCGCCGCGTCTGCCATCTCCGCCACCGTTGCATTGCCAGCCAGTGCCAGTGCCGAAGTGACAGAGAAAAAAATCAGCTCGACCCAGAGCTACACCCCGAAATACCTGCAACAAAGCGCCAACTTCTACGCAGCTCTGGATCATAAGACCCAGCAATGAATAGAACTCTCGACGTAAATCCATTCCCCGTTAATGAAACCTATGTTCACTACCGGGGAATGGATTTGTAAGAAACACCGCTGTACTGCTTCACATTGCTCGACATTGAAAGAACGCTTTCGCGAGCAACTTCGCCGTTAACAGGTTGATGCGACCCACTGACCACTGCGTGTCAGGCCATGCATCAAATGCCGGCGAGCTTGCTCGCGAAAGCGTTGAATTCCCTCCCTTTGGTCCCCGTCTGCTGAATAAGCGATGGGGATTTTTTTATGCGTGAGAATTATCAGAAATCCAGTGCATAACTGATTCCTACCGTTCGGCCCTGAGCGTGCGTAAAAGGCGCACGAGCGGTGGCTTGGCTGAATAGTGTCTGGTACTGACGATTGTTCATGTTATAGATACCGCCTTCCATACGTCCCACCGGCAGTTGTGTCGAACCCAGAAGATCAAACAGGGTGTAACTATCAATGGAGCGACCATTATTGTCTTTGGCGGCGGCGTCGTAGTTGGCGAGATGCAACGCTTGCAGACGGATGGAGTAACGGTCGGGCGCATATTCGGCAAAGACGGTTGTTTTGGCCGGTGACACGCGCGTCGCCGGCAGGTCGATCCATTTGCCCGCCTGGCGTGTTTCCCCTTTTACCCACGAATAGGTCCCGCCCGTATTCCAGACGTCACTCAGACGATAGGCCACATCGGTTTCGATTCCTCTCACGCGTTCGTTCTGATTGATTAACCTCAGCACGCGGTCCCGCGCGTCGTAGAACTGGGTCACGTCGGAGGTGTTTTCATAAATTGTTATCTGGGTGTGCCATTTGTCCCCATTCGCGCGCCAGCCCAGTTCATGGCTGTCGACCTTCAACGCTTGGGCATTGAGCTGGCTGATGTCGTAGGTGCTGCTGACGTCACGCAAATAGCGCTGAATATCAGGCAATGAAAAGCCTTGGCTGAAGTTGGCGAAAATTTCCTGCGTCTCGCTCAAGCGGTAAACAGCACCCAGGTTGTAGAGCGTGGCATCGTACTTGAGCGTTTCACCCGGCAAGGTCGACCAGCGTCCGGTCCGAACGATTTCGCCATAAGCGATGCTGTCTCTGACCTGGCTCTCGACCCATGCTCGGCGCACGCCTCCTCGCACGGTCCAGTCGCCCAGATCAAAGGACACCTGGCCGAACAGTGCCCTGGTGGTGGTTTCGAGATCAGGCCCCAGCTCAAAAGTGGTGCCGGTCTTGCGGTAGGTCAGGCCATCGACGGTGTACTGATCACCGCGCTGTCGGGACCTTTCGCGATCGTAGTCGGCGCCCCACACCAGATGCCCGGTAACGTTGCCGAGGGTGGGCAGGGCGGTTTGAATGGCGGCTCGCAAGCCGTACACATCCTGCACGCTGTTGTTATCGGAAACGCCAGCTTTGCCACGGCGAAGGTCGGGGAAGAAGAGCGCATCGGCGCGCCGCCAGTAGCTTTCCAGCTGCAGACTCTGTTCGAAAAAATTGCTGTCGCTGTAGTCCAGATTGATGGCTTGATTGCGCGTATGAGGTTGATCTCCGAGGATCAGTCCTTTAAGCGCCACGGCCTCGTCCCGATTTTTCGGGTCTTTGCTGTAACGGGTTTTTTGCTGGTCCTTGTAGTCCTGCAGCGACAGCCTCAATGCGCGTTCAGCATCCAGTTCATAGCCGAATCTGGCCTGCAGGTCATAGGTCTCGGTGTCCAGATTGCTGCCCTGAGAAGTGTCCTGCGCAATGCGCTTGCCGTTGCCGTCGAACTGATCGTCGCGTTGTGTCAGTGCAGCCGAGAGATACCCGTCCCAAGGGCCTGCACGGCCCGTCACGCTTTGAAAGGCTTCGTAGGCAAAACCCTGCGACTGCAGGTTATTGGCTGCGCTGATGCCCACCTTGCTGCGCAATCCGAGCGTCTCGCCCTGATTGCGTTTGGTAATGATATTGATGATTCCGCCCGACGCCCCTGCACCGTAGATGCTACTGGCGCCAGAGATCACCTCGATTCGTTCGATGCTCTCGGGAGAAATACTGTTCAGTTGCCGGAAGTTGTCTCGCGTCGAGTTCTGCGATACCCCATCGATCAACACCAGCAGGCTGCGACCTCGCAATGTCTGGCCGAAATTGCTCATGCCACCTGTGCCCGGCGCAAGTCCTGGCACCAATTGCCCGACGATGTCTGACACCCGACGCCCCGCAGTGCTCTGGTGACGAACCTGATCAGCATCGATGACCTGCACCGACCCCGGAATCGACGCGATGCTTTCCCGGGTCCGTGTCGCGGAAACCACGACCTCGGAAAGATTCAAGGTGCCCGATGGCTCGGTGTTTTCGTTTTGCTCGGCAGCCACAGGCAGGGTTACAGAGCCGAATAAAGGCAGCAGAAAAGTGAGGCGGGGTTTTGTCATTGTCAGGTTTTTCCAGGTGTTGAAGAATAACGAGGGCAGATAGCAGCTGTGTGCGTGGCGCGAATGGCTCGAACCGCCAAGGCCGCGATGACGTAGGTCGATGCAACAAGCCAGAAGCTGTTGAGCAGGCCCATGAAGCTCATGCCGATGCCGCCGACGAGCACACCTGCAAGAGCGCCAGCTTTGGCTGCGCTGTTGCCCAGGCCCAGGGCGAAGCCATGGCGGGGTTGCGGCAGGGTGCTCGCAATCAATGCGTAGGCGACGGGGAGTAGTGCGCCTTGCCATACGCCCCAGAGCAGTCGACTCACCACGAACGTCAGCCACTCATTGGCCAATGCTCCAATAGCGACCGTCAACGCGCTTAGCCAGATCACCCACTCGATGACCTGAAGGACTTTGGGCGGTTGCCATTGATCAAAAAGCCGACCCCAAAGGGGGGCCGATAAGGCGAGGGATGCCGCGCTCACGGCGTAGGTGATGCCGATCAGACTAGGTGTCGCATGCAGAACCTGCGTGACGTAGAGCGCGTAGAAAGGCTGCGGCATGACCTTCGCGGCTTGAATGAGCACGATGATCAGAAGCAGGGCGCCAATCCATCCCCGAGGAAGCGGTGTATTCAGTCTATGCGATGATTTGGATCGGTCGCTTGTATCAGGAAGCCTGAAACTGACGAGTGCGCAACAGGCGCAGAGTACCGCCGCGAGATGGCACAGCACTGCAAAGCTGTAGGACTCCATCAGCCAGCCCCCGACCACGGGACCTGCCAGCGATCCTACGGCCGTGGCCGATTGCAGCTTCGTAATCGTACGTCCCTGCCCATTTTGGAGGTTCAGGCTTAGTGCATAAGCCTGTGCGGCGGCCAGAAATCCCGCGAGTCCGCCTTGTGCCATTCGCATGACGATGAGCAGCCACGGGTCTGTGACCAGGCCCGCAAGGCTCTGGCAGATCGCCAATGCAATCAATGCTCTGATGAGCATCAGCTTGTGGCCTACCCGATCGCCCAGCCGCCCCCAGTACGGCGTGAAAATCATGGCGGTCAGCATCGGTCCAGCATAGACAAGACCGGCCAGTAGCCCGCTGTAGTCCTGATCGTGGGGGCTGAGGAGTGTCTGCATATGCAGTGGCCAGAATGGGCCGCTCATTTCCATGGCTCCCATCGAGATCAACTGAATCAGCAGCAGTGCTCGCATCACGCGTTGGTCAGCGCGCATGGCGTTCGTGGTTCAGAGGATTCTTGAGGCGCCTGACGATATCGATGGGGCTGTCCCTCAATCGCATTCGAAGAAAGGATTTTGCGGGCCAGTCATTGACCAGCAATGCCTCACGCTCTGCATGCCAACGTCCAGGTTCGGTGCGTTCTTTAAGGTCGTCGAAACAACAGTTAACGTGGGCGCTGAGGGCTTCCCAGAGATCGGACTCCGTCAGTTCCCAGTGTCGAGAAATCAACAGAATCAGCTCACCGAAATGGCACATGAAAGCGGTGTGCAGCAATTTATCCCTGACAAAACCGGTGTCTTCATACAGTGTCATTGCCGGATCTTTGAGCAGCAGGTCAAAGCCTCGTTGATTCAGGGTTTTTCGGTCGATCCGGATGTCACCGAAATCCCGCAGCAATAAGCGGGAGGGCTGCCCGTTCACGTCCATCACCATGAAGCTGTTTTGTTGATGGGCTTCAAAGGCAAACCCATACAACAGGTACATCGCCATGAGCCCTGGAAGGGCGGCATAGAGGTAACGGTCTAGAAAGTCGCTCGCCGCCTGAGGGCTGTCATTGCCCTCTGAGAGCAAAATCCACTGACGCAGCAAAGGTTCATCGCGGTGATCGGGTGCGAACAGACTTCCGACAGGGACAGCTATTTCGCCGGGGTTCAGCAGGTCATTCGGATTGGTTCGGTAAAGCACCGACAGGTGACGTTCACGATCATCCGATGGTCGATGGGATTTGAAGTGCAGCCCTATACATTCAGGGACAACGATGAGCGTTTTCTGAACTTCAGGTTCAGCATTGAGGATGCGCATCAGCAGCGCCGACACTCTGGGCCCCATGCACGCAGACCTCGGGGAAAGGGTGCGCTGAACGCTGGTCAGGCGCAGGCCCACAGGCAGTTTGACCATGGGAGCGGTTCGGCTCGCCTCAGGTAAAACAGTCCTGAATGACATGGTGGGATGTGCTGTGAATGCCTTTATCCGGGACATCACGAGCAGGCGGTCACTGAGTTCATCAGCGAAGAGTGATGGGAGTGTTTCGCTCGCCTGCCAAGGATGGACAGGGAGCGGGAAGTAATCGCTGGCATTAAGGCCTTGTGCGTGAAGCAGGCTATCAAGTTTGTGCAGCGGCTCAGGAAACCATTGAGCTAACCAGTCCCTATACTCAGGTGATCCGGGCAAGGATTCGATATGGATAAAGTCTCTGTGCACGGCGCACAGAATGACTTCAAAACGGGCGTCGAACTCTGGGGAGTAATCGATCACTTGGCGGGGTGACAGTCCCAGTTTCGTTTTGTAATTGGGATGCCAAGGGTGTCCGGTTGTACCCCATTGCTCCAGAACGAGGCTGGTATTGACGGCAGGTGTATCGCGCAAGTCGGCAAGGAATGAGTTTGAACCGTGCTCACGCGAGGACGCAGCCAAACGTCTGCTCCAAGCGTCGTGAAACGCCACGCAGAGGATGTCGTTCATGAAGCTGTTATCGATTTCGGCAGACAGGCGCGTCAAAACGTCTGCATCTGCGATGTCATCTGAGACAGCTAGCACATACTCCAGAAGTTCTGAAGGCAGTGTGAGGGGGGAGGCAGGCAGTCCCTTGTGATGAATGAGTACCCTGCCACCTAATGACCAGGCACTCATTCGGTGATCAATCAGATCCTCGAATACAAGTTCGGTAGTAGAAGTTAACGGTAATGAGCGATTGCCATCTGGTAGCAGTGTGAGTGTATTCGACTGAATTATCCCTTCTCTTAACATTGCTTGTGTCAAACGTTGCAAGGCTCGTTGTGACGATTTTTGAAGCGCAATAGTTACGTTTTCTTCGGTGATGCGGTGATGCGTGAAAATGGAAGAGTTGATCCCATGCCTTAAATGGGACGTTACGTTTTCAGGCATTAAAGCGTGTAGCGGGCTCACATCCGAATCCTTCGATGATCACAATCAATACCTCCCATGATTGTCAGGGGATGATAATGATTATTGTTGGCTCTGAGGGGGCGCAATTTATTCTGATGCGTAGTGATTTTCTGTCATCCCCGTCCAGTCTGGGTTGAAGGGCATTTCTGACAAGGCTGTGGGACGTGATCAAAGCCATGCTTGCTCGGTATTGACAGCGCTATTAGTGCCGCGCTATCGGCTTTATTGAAGGACTCAATAATCAACCCAATCGATCTTTTGAATCGCTGTACATCGTTTTTCATTAATAACAACTCCGGGCATTCTGGCCGCCAGAAAAGAGACATCCCGGAGCTTACTGTCATGGCCACTGCCATTCTTCATTCACTTAAACAAGGCGCTTATACCGCCATCGCGTTGTATGTTGTTTTCATCGCAGTGGTCACAATCGTCAGCCTGAACCCCCAATTGAACACGCCGTCATCGGCGTCCGCGCAAACATCTGTCGTTGCACTTGAGCGTGCGACAGATCAGGCGAAGGGGCGTGCGTCGTGAGAGGCGCGAATTTCTGGGTGATCGTGTTTTTCGCCGTGATCAACAACGGCTGCTCGTTGCTGGGGTTCGGCGACGGTTCGGTGGGCGGCGTGGCGCGGAGCATCGAGTTCAAGACCGAAGTGGCGCAGGACATCGAATTGCTGCGCTCGCAAAAGCTCAACGCAGGCAACCCCCCGCCGAAGCATGGCGAGCTGTTTTCGACGATTTTTGAGTGGCGGACTGTATGACGGCGCAGCCCCCTGTAGCAGCCCGGCTTGCCGGCGGTGGCGTCTGAACGATCGCCCCGTCGAGCGCGTTGTTTTCTGCCGTGTAGGCCATCGATAACGTCGGTGTAGGGGCTTTCCGAAAACTTTGTAATCAGGCCTTTTTCAACAACCTGTTTGATGACATCACCAAACGTTGAAATTACTGTCCGGCTTCTACTGGAGCGGAAAGGACACCGCGCAGCGGCAATCCTTTCAAAGCAAGGAGCTCGACGTGTCACAACCCTATGCATTCGTTAACGATCAAACCCGGCACTATATTCACCTTCGAGATCATCATCTCGCCCTCTCCATGAGCGCTCGTTCGAAGCTCGATCAGCTTAATCCCTTTTTACGAAATGGCATGGTGATGCCGGGGGAGATTGTGGTCGTCAGTGACGGCTCGACGCACCTGTGCACCCCCGAAGAAACGCAGTTGATGGAGCTGGCCTTGCAGGTTCGCGGGGCGATGATTGGCATGACAAACCATGAAAGTTACGTCATGACGCACAACTTCGACCTGCTGCAGAGCGTCATGTCGTACGGCTCGATCGGCATCGGAGCCACCACAGCGGCGTGGAGCAAGCATCTCAACGCACTGGAAGACTTGCTCAAACAGACCGAGGCCCTGCATCAGAAGTGGCGGGCTGGAGGGGTGACCAACGATCAGTTCTTTGCCCAGCGCCGCGCGCTGTTCTCCCGGATGCAGGAGAGTCTGAAAGGCATTGGCCGCTTTGGGTCGGGCCTGAACAACCAAGGCAAGATGAAGCAGATTTTGGGCATTTCCACCAAAAGCTACCTGCATACCGGCGACATCAGAGGCTATGCCAGCAAAGTCAGGGGCGTGACCAAAATGGCGAGTGCGATGAGCAAGGGGACTTACGTCGGGATTGCGCTGGACCTGGGTGTGGGGGCACTGGAGATTCAGGAGGCCTGTTCTACGGGGCGGGAGGAGGAATGTACTCGGGCAAAGTATGTTGAAACCGGGAAAGCTGCGGGTGGAATAGCAGGGGCGTGGGCAGGCGGAATGGTTACGACAACAGTCGGTCCGACCGTCTGCGTTGGGCTAGGAGTAGCGACCGGTGGGGCGGCTTTAGCGGGTTGCGTTTTAATCGCTGGGGCAGTTACAGCATGGGGAGGAGGAAAAGTGGGGTCAATGATTGGAGAAGGCTCGACCACTTTGATGTATGAGAAAGTCCATGGACGTTAAATTCATTCTGGATTGGAGCGTGGTGCTCTGCTTTCTTCTCACCCTGATTGATGCGGCGGTGCTTCTGTGGGTAGTCCTCTTTAGGCTTGAGCAAATTGAAGACGCACTCGGAAACAGCAAAATCAATGTCGAGGCTAGACGACTAGGGAGTAGCACCGGTTTATTAGGCCGTCAGTACCGGCTGGGACTTGCAACGAGCGTGATGCTTTTCAGCAACATGTATATACGAAAGGGCCTGGTTGATCCCGACGATGTGAAGAATATGCCCACCCATTTGAAGCGCTGGGCGGTAATCCCCAATGTGGCAGCTGCGGTGTTGCTGATGTTGTCGTTTATTTGGGCACTCATGACTGGAAAAATTTAGCGAGGCCGACATCAAGGACGCCCCCGCGGGCAAGCCGCGCTGCTGCGGGGGCTACACCGATTTGGCCATCGCCTTCACAAACAACGCCGATTCCAGAAACCGCTTCAGCCACCCCTGCAACTTCGGATAATGACTTTGCCAGAACCACTCTGGATCGACGTAGCAAAACTGCCGTACGAACGGCGCCAGGGCGGTATCGGCCAAAGTCAAATGGCCGGTGATCAGAAAGTCCCGTCCGCTCAGCAATCCCTCCAGCCTCCCCAGAAACACTTCCCCCCGCGCGCGGTATTCGGCCTGAGTGAACTCGGGATAACGCACGGCGTATTTGTAGCGATCCAGATCAGTCTTGAACGAGCCGTCGTTTTCCGCGATCAACTCAGCGATCTGTCGCTGCGCCTCGGGATCGGACGCCATCGACCAATCGTCCGGGTCGTTCTGCGCCAGCGCCCAGCGCATGATGTCCAGGCTTTGTTCCAGCACCTGATCGTCCAGCACCAGAACCGGCACGGTGCCTTTTGGCGAGCGTTCAAGCATTTCCGGCGGTTTGGCCTTGAGGCTGACTTCCACGGTTTCGACCGATACGCCGGCATACGCCACGGCCATGCGCGCTCGCATGGCGTAGGGGCAGCGGCGAAAGGAATAGAGCAGGGCGGTCATCAGGTGACCTCAATTGTGCTGAGGCCGTTGCCCTGACGGCGCACTTGAATCTGCACCGGAATTCGCTCGTGCATTTCCTGCACGTGGGAAATCACCCCGACCTTACGGCCTTGGGCCTGCAAGCCATCCAGCGCATCCATCGCCAGTTGCAGCGATTCAGGGTCCAGGCTGCCGAAGCCTTCGTCGATGAACAGCGACTCGATCTTCAGCGTGCTCGACGCCATAGACGCCAATCCAAGGGCCAACGCCAGCGAGACGAGGAACGTCTCGCCCCCTGACAACGAATGCACCGAGCGCAGTTCGTCGCCCATTTCCGTGTCCATCACCAGCAGGCCGAGCATGCTGCCGCCGCGCTTGAGGCGGTAGCGGCGCACCAGTTGCTTGAGCTGGGCGTTGGCGTGATGGACCAGCAAATCGAGGTTGTAGGCCTGGGCGATCTTGCGGAATTTGTCGCCCTCCGCCGAGCCGATCAGCGTCGCCAGACGGCCCCAACGCAGGTATTCGTCGTGGGCGGCCTTGATGCGCGCCTGCAACTCGCTGTTGGCAGTGCGGCGACGTTCGTCTTCGCTGATCTGCGCACGAAGGTCGGCGCACAGTTGGTCATGGGTGGCCGTTTGGGCCTGCGCTTCGGCCAGTGCCGTCGCCAGTTGTTCGGCATCGCTGATGTCGCTGTGCTGCGCCTGATGTTGCTGCCACTGCGCCTCGCGCTCCTGCACCAGCACCTTGCTCTGTTCCAGTGCTTTCTCACTCTGTTGCAAGCGTTGGCGCAACTGGTTGACCGCCTCGTCGCTCAGGCCCAGCAGGGTGTCGAGCGCCGCATCGTCCAGTTCCGTGTGCTGATTGCGCCACTCGCCGATCTGACGCGCCAGATCCGTCACTTCCTGCTCCAGCGTCTGCAAGCGTTGCTGCTCGCTGTCCCGTTCGGCGGTCAGTTTGATCGACTCGGCACGGGCCTGCTGCAAGGCGTCTGTGGTGGTCGCCTGGGTCTGGCGCGCCTGTTCGACGGTCTGTTCCAGATGCTGTTGCCACGCTTCAGCACTGGCCTGTTCGCCAAGGATTTCCTGCAAACGTTGCTGGACGGCCTGCTGTTGCTGCTGGCTGGCGTCGAGCCGTTGTTGCAGCTGCTGATGCTGTTGCAGGCGGCCTTGTTGCGCGAATTGTTCACGTTCGATTTTCTGCGTGCGCTCACTGTGTTCCTGCTGCTCTTCCTTTTGCTGGTCGAGTTGCTGGACGCGCGAGGCGATGTCGTTGTCCAGCTGCATGAACGATTCGGTCGCGGATTCACGCCACAGCGGAAGGCTCTCGGCAGGCAGCAGCGGTTCGAACTCCTGCAACGCCGTTTCGAAGGTCTGATTGTCGAGCGAGATATTCCGTTGTTGATCGTCCAGCAGTTTCATCGCCTGCTGACTGGCGTCCCGCGCTTCCTGAACTTGATGTTGCAGGGATTCGGCGTCGCGCTGCACTTTCAGCAAACGGGTCTGGCGCTGCTCGGCGGCGAGGATGTCCTGCGCCAATTGGTGCAGTCGCTCGCTCAGCCAGCCGCTGCGCTGGGCCTCGGGTTGCTCCAGCAGACGCGGATGCAGCGGGTGGGCTTCCAGCTCGGGTGCCAGTTTCTGAAGCTGTTCGCCGAGCTGATCCAGTTGAGGTTTGGACTGCTTGAGCTGGTTGTTCAGCTCCAGCACTTCGGCGCGCAGTTCGGCCAGGGTTTCGCTGAGCTGACTGACCTTCAGGCGCGCCGCCGCTTCTTCGCCGTCGTCATGGCCGGACAGCGCTTGCAGCAAGGCATCGGACTGGTGATACGGGTGATCTTCGCTGCCGCATACCGGACAGGGCTGCTGATCGACCAATTGGTCGCGCAGTTGCTCGACGCTGGCGCTACGGGCCAGGCGCTGCCGTTGCAGCAACTCGACGGTGACGTTCAAGGCCTGTTGCGCGGCTTCGTGCTCGCCCTTGAGTTGCAGGCCTTTGGCGATGCTTTGCGCGCGGCGTTCGGTGGCATGTTGCTGTTGGGCCTGCACGTCTTGCAGACGGCTGGCGATGTCCTGATGCCGCTGCCACAGGCGTTCCAATGAATCGCTGGCGCTGTGCTGTTGGCGATTGTCTTGCAACAGTTGCCCGAGGCGTTCGATTTCTTGGCTCACCGCGTCGGCCTTGACCTCGGCGTCGTCATACAGCGCTTGCAACGCGCTTCGCCGCTCGCTCAATGCTTGTTCGGCGCGGGTCGAAGCCTGTTCCAGCGCGGGCAATTCTTCGCGGCCTTTGTTCAGGCGGGAACTGACCAGCACGAGCTGTTGCAGTCGCGGGCGATAGGCCGCCCACGACTGGCTCAGCGCATCCAGCACCGCGCTGTTTTGCAGCTGTTCGGCGATGGATTGCAAACGGGCTTCAACCTGACGCTGCTGCTCGATCCATTGATCCAGCGCCGCCTGACCTTCGTTGCTGGCGAGCTGAGCGACCTGCGCCTGCCCGCTGATCTGTTGCAGCTCGGTGCTCAGATGATTGAGCTGCACCTGTTGCTGGAAGGCTTCGTTCAGTGAAGGCCTGGCGTTTTGTTGGGCGTCCTGTGCCTGTTGCAGGGCCGCGTGTGCGGTGGTCAGTTGCGCGTCGAGGGCCGTCAGCGTCGCTTGCGTCTGATTCAGCTGTTCGGTCTGCGCCTGAATGCGCGCCGCCAGCGGGGCCAGTTGATCGTCGAGCTTTTTACGCTGAGCGAACAGGTGCCGCTGAGGTGTTAGTCGCTCCAGTTGGCTCGATTGCAGGCGCTCGCTGGCTTGTTGATCCCAGGTCTGCTGCGCGCTGGCCAGTTGTTCATTGGCCGCCAGATGACTGTCGCGCAGGCGATTCAATTCGGCGAACCACTGCTGCTTGAGTTCCAGCTGACGCAGTTGCGCCTGACCCCATTTCAGCTGTTCCTGCGCGTCGGTGAAACGCTGTTCCAATTCGGCGCGCGGCTCGGGTTCGAGGGGCGTCAGGTTCCCGGCCTGGGCGTTGAGGGTTTTCAGCGCCTCTTCGGCCTCTTTGCTTTTGACGTAGGCGCGACGGCCCAACTGGCTGTAGATCGCCGTGTCGGTGAGCTTTTCCAGCAGCTCGCTGCGCTCTTTGTCGTCGGCTTTGAGGAAGGCGCTGAACTCGCTTTGCGCCAGCATCACGGCGCGGGTGAACTGTTCGAAATTCAGGCCGAGCCGCGCTTCGAGCAGGGTTTTGTATTCGGTTTTGTTCTGGGTGCTGAGAATCTGTTCGCTGTCCAGATCGGTCAGGGTCTGGCGGCTGTTTTGCAGCTTTTTGGTGGCGTTGTCGCGGGCGCGGTTGGTCTCCCAGCGGGCGCGATAGCGGCGTTTGTCGATGCCGACGAAATCCACCTCGGCATAGCCACTGCCCGTGCCGCGACGCAGCAGGTTGCGCGGGTCGGCAGTGCTGATGTCGCCGTCGATTTCCGGCACCCGTGACTGGCCGATGTTGTTGAGCCGGGGAATCGCACCGAACAGTGCCAGGCACAGCGCATCCAGCAGCGTGCTTTTGCCCGCGCCCGTGGGGCCGGTGATCGCGAACAGGCCTGCGCTGGCCAGCGGTTCAGCGGTGAAGTCCAGTTCAAATGGGCCGGCCAACGAGGCGAGGTTTTTCAGGCGAATGGCGAGGATTTTCATGGCTGTTCGCCCTCCGGTTGTCCGTCTGCCAGTTGCACGTCCTGAAGCAGGGTGGCGAAGTCCTGCAACGTTTGTTCATCGACCTCGCTGCCGTAGCTGTCGCGCCATGCACGGCTGAATAATTCTTGCGGGCTGAGCTGGTCCAGTTCGATCAGGTCGCGGTCGTCTTCGTCGTCCCGCGCACCTTTGCCTGCGTATTCGGCGGCGATGCGCACCAGGCGCACGGCCTTGTTTTCCAGCGCCGATTCGATCTGGTTGCGCAGGTCCGGTTGAGGTTCGTCCAGCTTCACCCGCACTTCGAGCCACGGTTGACGATCGACGTCGGCCAGCAGGTCGATGTCCGGCAGGTCCTTGAGTTGCAGCAGCAGGTCCGCCAGCGGCGCCGGGCCGACCCGTTGCAGGTTGACGGCGCGGGGAATCAGCAGCGGCGTGACGCTGGCGAGTTTTCCCGCTTCGCAATCGACTTCGAGGATCTGATGCTGATAGCCGATTTCCGAAAACGACAGGGGAATCGGCGAGCCGCTGTAGCGAATGCGCGTTTCGCCGTTGACCTTTTGCGGCTTGTGCAGATGGCCGAGGGCGACATAGGTGATGGTCTCGCCGAACAGGCTGGCGGGTAGGGCTTCGGCGTTGCCGATGATCAGGCTTCGTTCGGAGTCTTCCGAGACCGAGCCGCCGGCCATGTGCGCGTGGCTGATGGCGATCAGGGCCTGGCCTTTCTTGCGTTTCTGGTTGGCGGCGGCGATGAGCATTTCGTGCACCTGACCGATGCCGCGCAAGTAGTTGTCGCCCAACGCGGGGCCGGTGACTTCGGCGGGTCGCAGGAACGGCAACGCCAGGCACCAGCCGAGGACTTTGCCCTTGGCGTTGGTCAGCGGCAACAACAGGCGGTCGACGTCGAGCACGCCGTCGTCCAGCCACAGCACACGCCCCAGCGCATGGGTGCGCAGACGCCGCATCAGCGGGCCGGGCAGTTCGATGCGCGAGCCGGAGTCGTGATTGCCCGCGATCATCACGATGGTCAGTTGCGGGTTCTGGTCGTGGGCGCTGACGATGAAATCGTAGAGCTGTTCCTGGGCTTTGACCGACGGGTTGACGGTGTCGAAGATGTCGCCCGCGATCAGCAACGCATCAGGTTTGCGCTCGGCCAGACGGGCCAGCAGCCAGGTCAGAAAACACTGGTGTTCGAAGTCCCGCTCCTGGCCGTGGAGGTTCTGGCCCAAATGCCAGTCGGAGGTGTGGAACAGACGCATGGGGTTACCTTGGTTGAATAGGTCTTCAGCAGAAATCCAATCCCCCTGTAGGAGTGAGCTTGCTCGCGATCGGGCTCCATCAGACAACCCATCAGGGAAGGATGTACCGCAATCGCGAGCAAGCTCACTCCTACAGGTTTATTCACCGCTAGATGAATAGGGTATGTTCATCAAAGAGCACGAAGCGCTAGGTTCATTTCGGATACAACGGCGGCAGGCTGTCTGCGCCGTTCGGGTCAATCGGTTTTTCAACGGCGGGCAGCGCTTTCACGGCCTTCCATAAATCTTCGCCCAGCCACAGTTTGCCGGTCTCGCTGTACAGCGCGCCGTTCAGACCGTCCAGTGCATCGGACAAAGGTACGAAGCGCGCCGCCATGTCAGCGAGGGTTTCCGGTTGCTGACGCGCCCAGGCATCCAGCGCCTGACGGGTGGCATGAGGGTCGTTGGCCAGGCTGGCGCGTTTCAGGTCATCGAGCACGGTGCGCGGGCTTGGCCCGGTCTGCGCGGCGCGGGTCAGCGCCGGTTGCCACCGACCGCGCCACCAGAGGCCAAAACCCAACAGCGTGGTGAAACTGAGGATTACGGTACTCAGCTGCCACGGCCATACGGGCGGGCCGATCACGGTCACCCCCGTGGTATCGCTCACCGGCGTGTCCACTGACAGCGCAGGGTTGGTGCTGATCTGCAAGGTGCGGGCGGGCAGGGCGCTGTGCTCAAGATGATCTTCCAGCGTGTTCCACCACACCACGTCCACCGCCGGAATCTCGATGGCCCCCGGACGGTTCGGCACCAGTGCCTCACGTTCTTCGCGACTGCCGACCAAGCCCCGCTCGTTCACCTGATTGCTCAATTGCGGCTGGTCAGGATAGCGCCGCAGGGCACTGACGTCGGTGGCGGGAAGCGGTGGCAATTGCGCGCTCGACAGCCCCTCAGCCTTGATGACCAGCGTGCGGGTCAGCGAATCCCCAATCTGCGTGTGCGCCGGATCAGGGCTCCAGTTCTCGCTCAGGCTAATGCTGCGAGCGGGCAGCCACGGCGTGTTGGCGGGGTAATTCGCAGGTTGCGGTTTTACCTTCAGGGGCAGCGGTGCAGACGTCACCCGCATCAGCTTGCCCGGCTTCGGGCTGGTGGCAACGGCAGGCTGGCTGGTCGCGGCGGCGGTGCTGACTTCCGGAATGTCCTGCACCATGGTTGCGCTGAACTCCTGCGCGGGGATGGTCAGGTCGCCGCTTTGCTGGGGGTACAACGCATAGCGCATCTCGATCACGCCATGACGAATGCCGTTGATCTGCTTTTCATAGGTGCGGGTGTCGCCCAGTTTTTCGATCCGTGCATCCGGCACTTGCAGCGGAGAAAGGCTGCTGTCGTCGAACAGCGACACCGAATGGTAGATGCGCACCGTCAGCACGGCCTGGGCCTGCACGTAGACGGTGTCTTGATCGAGGCTCGCTTCCATGAACACCGGCGCAAGCTTCTGCTCCTGAGCCTGCGCGGACGGCTCGACCTCGACCACCTGCAAGGCGATCGGCTGGCTGATGAGTTCGCCCAGTTGCAGCGGCGGAATTTCGATCGAACCGCTGTGGCGCGGCATCAACGTGATCAGCCAGCGGGTGGTGGCGTGGACGTTGCCTTCGAGGGTCGTCAGGCTGTTGAGCTGGCGGGTGTCGCGCACGTCGAAGTCGGTTTGCAACGCGGTCATGTCAGGTTTGCCGAAGAGCGTGGCGTCGTCGGACTCCAGCGTCAGTTCGACGGTTTCCCCGGTATTCACACGCGTGCGATCAACGCTGGCCTGCAACGTCGCAGCGGGCGTGTCGGCCTGCGCCACGAGGGCGAACAGGCACAGCAGCCAGGCGATTACCACAGTGTGCACACGACTCATCGAGCTTTTTCCTGATGCTGCTGTTGTTCGTACCAGAATTTACGCCGCAGCAGTTCACCGGGTTCGTCCGGGATCTGCCGCAGCCACTGTTCGAGTGCCTGACGCTGTTCGCCGTTGATCGGGCCATCGGCGGGACGGCTTGGCGCGTGGGCGGGTTCATCCTCGTCCGGGGACGGCGCATTGCTGTCGCTGGCGCCGGACATCGATTGCGCGTTGCTGTTCTGGCTGTCCTCGTCCCCCGGTGTGGAGGATTGCGGGTTCGACGGTTGCTGTTCAGGGCTGCCGGTCTGGGGCTTGTCGGCGTTGTCTTCGCCCTCGGTCTTGCCTTCGCTGGCGTCTTCAGCGGCCGCTTGCTTGTTCTGCTCCTGCATCTCTTCGATCAGCGCCTTGTTCGTGGCGGCGGCGGGGAAGTCGGGCTGGCGCTCCAGCGCCTGTTCGTAGGCGTCGAGGGCCGCATCCAGCTCCCCGCTCTTGGCCAGCGCATTACCGCGATTGTAGTGGTCGGCCGCCGTGTTGCCCTGGGCGAAACGCTGAGCGGCACCGGCGTAATCACCGGCTTCATAGAGCGCGATGCCCTGCCACTGAATGTCTTCGAAACGCTGCGCGGCTTCGGCGGGGCGATGGCGCTGAAGCAGGTGTTGGCCCTGCTGGTCGGGGCGCTGGAACAGGTCTTTGACGTCGAACGCGTAGCTGTGTTGCGGCATGAGCATCAGCAGCGGCAGACACAGGACCCAGCCGCGACGCCCGGCGCAGGCCGCGAGCAGCAACAATGGCAGCAACAGCCAGTAACCCTGATCGGCCCAGCTGTCGAGCTGCACGGTCTGGCCCTGGCTGCGCAGGTCATGGGGCGCGTCCAGCAGGCCCAGTTCGTGCAAATCGTCATCGGTCAGGCGCAGCGAGGTGAAATGGCCGCCCAGTTCATCGGCGAAATCCTTGAGGCTGGCGCTGTCCAGTCGGGGCACCAGAATGCCGCCCTGGGCGTCCTTGAGGAAACCGCCTTTTTCCTGAGCGACCGGCGCACCTTCAGCGGTGCCGACGCCGAGCAGCAGGAGTTGCGGCGCGTGCCCGGTCATGGCCTGACGAATCCCCATTCGTTCGCCGTCGTTCAGCGACGCGCCGATCCACAGCAGACGCCCGACGCCCAGGTCGCCTTGCTTCAGCAGGTCAAGCGCCTTGTTCACTGCCAGATCGGCGCGCTGACCGCTCTCGGGCATGATCGACGGCTTGAGGGCGTCCAGCAGGTTTTTGCTGGTGCCGAGGTCGTCGGACAGCGGCACCAAGGTGTGGGCGCTTCCGGCGTAGACGATGATCGCGGTTTGAGAATCGCCACGGGCTTGCAGCAAGTCGAGCAGCTTGCGCCGGGCCTGTTCGAGGCGCGTGGGTGGGCTGTCGGCGGCGAGCATTTCCGGGGTCAGCTCCAGCAACACCACCAGCGGGTCCACGGGTTTCTGGCTGGTCTGTTCGACCCGCTGCCAGCTGGGCCCGAGCAGGGCGAGCAAGGCCAGCAGCCAACCGACGCTCAACGCGATCCACGGCAGCTTGCTTTCTCGACCACTGCCGCCGCGAAGCAGCGTGGCGTGGAAGGCGCTCGGCAAGATCATTTGCCAGCGACCGACGCGTTTCTGCCGATTCCACAGGCGCCAGATCAGCCAGCCGAGCAACGGCAGCAGCAACAGCCACCACGGGCGCAACCAATGGGGCCAGAGGGCGAGCATCGACGTGATCATCGGCGCCTCCGCAAACGCTTGAAGCGCTGGCGCCATTGTGGCCCTTGATTCAGACCGGGCTGGCGGGCCAGAAAGCGGTACAGCGGGTTTTGCGGCCAGCGTTCGTGAATCACCAGCAGCACACTCAACACCAGCGCGAACGCCAGCGGCCAGTGATACAGCGCATGGGCAGGACGAGCCTGGGTCGGTTGTTGCGTCACGGGTTCAAGGGTGTCGAGGGCCTTGCCGATCTTTTCAAGTTGGACACCGTCGCGGGCGCGGAAATACTGGCCGCCAGTGATGTCTGCGATTTCACGCAAGGCGGGTTCGTCGAGGTCCAGGCTCGGGTTCAGGCCGAGAATGCTGGTGGCGCCTTTGTCCGGGTCAGCGCCGATGCCGATGGGGTAGATCTTTACGCCTTCGCCTGCGGCCAGTCGCGCTGCCGTGGCGGGATCGATCTGACCGGCGTTGTTGGCGCCGTCGGTGACCAGAATGAGCACCCGACTCTGGGCCGGACGCAATCGCAGGCGTTTCAACGCCAGGCCGATGGCATCGCCGATGGCGGTGTTCTTGCCCGCGATGCCGATGCGCGCTTCATCCAGCCAGACGCGCACGGTCTTGCGGTCGAAGGTCAGCGGCGCTTGCATGTAGGCCTGGCTGCCGAAGAGGATCAGCCCGACGCGGTCGCCTTTGCGGTGTTCGAGGAAGTCGCCCAGCAGCTGTTTGACCAGCGTCAGACGGCTGACTTCATCGCTCTGCCAGACCATGTCCGGGTAATCCATCGAGCCGGAGACGTCCACCGCCACCAGCAGGTCGCGGCCACTGGCAGCGACCGGCAACGGTTCGCCCAGCCACTGCGGGCGCGCCGCGGCCAACAACAGCAACAGCCAGAGCAGCACGAACGGCAATTGCCGCCGCCAGCCGGGCAAATGAGCACGTGCGCGACGACCGGCGAGGCCTTCCAGCTCGCTGAGAAAACTCACCTTGAGCGCTGCTTCGCCGCTGTCCGCCACCGGCAGCACGAAACGGAGCACCCACGGCAGCGGCAGCAGGGCGAAGACCCAGGGCCAGGCCAGTTCAAACATGTTTGCGAATCCAGGTGTCGACCGACTGGGTCAGGCCGTTGATCGCCTTGTCGTCGAGCTTGCATTCGGGCTTGTAGGCGCCTTCCACCAGAATCATCCAGCGGGTGAGACCGGCGGCCGGGCAGCGGTTGTCGAGAAACGCCAGCCATTTGCGGCCGTTGAGGGTGTGGCTCTGGCTGTAGGGGTAATCGTTGCGGCACAGGCGTTTGAGCAGGCCGTTGATCTGTTGCAGCCAGGCGCCAGCGGGCGCGCCGTCATAGGGTTTGGGCATCTGCGCCAGTTCGATGAGCGCAGCCTGACGGCGTGGGTCCAGCGGCTGTTCGGCGGCTTCGCCGGGGGCTCGTTTGGGCAGCAAGACCCGCGCCCGCCACAGGCCGTAACCCAGCGCAGGCAACAGGGCCAGTACGATCCACCAACCGGGGGCGGGCGGCCAGGCGCTGACCGGTGCGGGCAGGATCATCGGTTGCAGCTGGTCCAGCAGGCTCATTTCTGTTTCACCGGCTGGTTGGCGTTCAGGTAGTCGCGCAGTTGGTCGACCATCCCCTGCTGTGTGCTCAGGGGAATCATCAGCACCCGCAGCTTTTGCGCCAGCAGCTCCCAGCGTGCCTGACGGGCTTCGCCTTGGGCACGGTAGGTCTGGCGCAGGTCGGGGTTGAGCGTGTCGAGCTCCAATTGCGCACCGCGATCGGCGAACCGCAGCAGTCCTGCCGCCGGTAGCGCGTGATCCAGCGGGTCGGAGAGCGGCAGCAGCAACAGGTCGCAATGACGTGACAGCAGCGCCAGTTGCTGTTCGGCGGATTCGGAAAGGGCCCGTTCGTCACACAGGATGAACACCAGACTGCCCGGCCGGAGCACTTCCCGTGCCCGGCGCAACGCCACGCCGAAGGTGTCACGGTCGGCCACGGCTTCCGCGTGCAAGGACTGATTGACCCGCACCAGCCGGTTGAGCAGTTGCAGCAGGCTCTGTTTGCTGCGTCGCGGCTTGATTTCGTAGTGCTCGTTGTCGCCGAACACCAGCCCGCCGACCCGGTCGTTGTGCCCCAGTGCGGCCCAGCCGATCAGTGCTGCCGCCTGGGCCGCCAGCACTGATTTGAACATCAGCCCCGAGCCGAAAAACAGCCGACGGCTCTGCTCGACCATGATGAAGATCGGCCGCTCGCGTTCTTCATGAAACAGCTTGGTGTGCGGTTCCTGGGTCCGCGCCGTGACCCGCCAATCGATGGTGCGTACGTCGTCGCCGGCCTGATAGACCCGCACCTGATCAAAGTCCACGCCGCGCCCGCGCAACTTGGAGTGGTGCAGGCCGATCAGCGGGCTGCGCCGACCGGGGGAGGAAAACAGCTGCACTTCCCGCACGCGATGACGCATCTCGATCAGCTCGGCAAGGCTGATACGGATGCCCGGTTGGGAAATCAGATAGGGCTGCATGGGGTCAGGCGACGGCGACGACGTCAAGAATGCGCTGAATCACGCGGTCCTGATCGATGCCCGCAGCCTCGGCTTCGAACGACAGAATGATGCGATGGCGCAGCACGTCGAAGACCATCGCCTGAATGTCTTCGGGGCTGACGAAATCCCGACCGGCCAGCCATGCATGGGCACGGGCGCAACGGTCCAGGGAAATCGAGCCACGGGGGCTGGCGCCGTAACCGATCCACTCGGCCAACTCGGCGTCGAACTTGGCCGGGGTGCGGGTCGCCATGACCAGTTGAACGAGGTATTCCTCCACGGCGTCGGCCATGTACAGCCCTAGGATTTCCTTGCGGGCGGCGAAAATCGCTTGCTGGGTGACGCGCCGTTCCGGTTTGGTCTCGCCATTCAACGCTTCGCCCCGCGCTTGCTGGAGAATCTTGCGTTCGACGTTGGCGTCCGGGAAGCCGATCTTCACGTGCATCAGGAAGCGGTCGAGCTGGGCCTCCGGCAGGGGATAGGTGCCTTCCTGCTCGATGGGGTTTTGCGTGGCCATCACCAGAAACAGCGGGGAGAGGTCGTACGTGCTGCGCCCGACGCTGACCTGACGTTCAGCCATGGCCTCCAGCAGCGCCGATTGGACCTTTGCCGGGGCGCGGTTGATTTCGTCCGCCAGCACCAGATTGTGGAAGATCGGACCCTGTTGGAAGACGAAGCTGCCGGTTTCCGGGCGATAAATCTCGGTGCCGGTGATGTCGGCGGGCAGCAGGTCGGGGGTGAACTGAATGCGATGAAATTCGGCTTCGATGCCTTCGGCCAACTCTTTGATCGCCTTGGTCTTGGCCAGACCCGGTGCGCCTTCGACCAGCATGTGGCCATCGGCAAGCAGAGCGATCAGCAGGCGCTCGACCAGTTTCTCCTGCCCGAGAATCTGGGTGGAGAGAAAGGTTCGCAGCGCGATCAACGCTTCACGATGTTCCATCGATGACGGTTCCTGGCAGGGTAGGCGCAGCGCCAAGACGGCACTGAAGCTGGGGGCGTTACTTTAAAGCATCGGAGGGGGTGCCGACTAACCGGCCAAGGGGTTTTTTCAGCGTTTCGAGACGTTTACCGGGTAAAAACCGGAAGTGTCTGACAGGTTGCGGGTTTTCCGCCTGCCCCAGCGTGGCTGACCTGTAATGACTTGAATCGAGGGGCCTCGTTCGAGTGGGCCGCTGGTCCGATGTGCCCCACAGGTTTCCCTAAGCCGTGCTTAGCTTTTCACAGGGCCTTGTGCAGTGACCCGTTCAAGGAAGCATCACCTCAGGATGAGTCACTGCCATGGCCAAAAAAACCGGTAAACCTGCGTCTAAGTCCGTCTCCGCGCTGGATATCCTGCTCGAGGGTTCTCAGCATACCGCCAGCACCTCTGCGTTATCCGAACAGTTCAGCTCGGTCATGAGCCTGGCCAACGCCAGCATTCCCAGGCTGATGGAGCAGAACCCGCAGATGCACATCAGCGAGGCCCGTGACCTGCATGGCCGGGCCCAGGCCATGTCGGTGGTGATCGCCCGGCAATTCCGCGAGCAGCGCCTGACCGCCTCGGTGCGTCACGCCAACCGGCCGCCGACCGGCGTCAAGGGTTTGGTAGATGGCCCGACCTACACCGACATGTTCAACCCGGACTGGGCGAATCACTGCCCGCCGGATGCCATCGAAGCCACCACGTCGCCGGTGGCGTATCTGGCCGATCTGTACCGTTACGCGAAAGCGCTGGAGGCCACCGGCAAGCAAGGCGAAGTCATCACGCTCGACGAGCGACGCCCGGACCTCAAGGACCTGGTGCTGGACCACACCGCGCTGAACCGGGTCGAGCCGACCCTCGTGCTGGTCAACGAAATTCTGGAAACGTCGATCCGCAGCCATCTCGATGGCATCGGCCTCGAAGACAAATCCGTCGATGACGCACTGTTAGACGCCCGCTACCCCAACACCCTGCCGTTCGAGCGCTACACCAGCCAGATCAACCATGCCCTGGGCCGCAAGGACCGCACGCTGGGCGATGCCATTCGCGCGGCCGATCCTGCCTATCCCTATTTCAAGGAACCGGGTGTTCACTCGTTGCTATCTGACACCGCGCTGATCCAGGACACAGGTTTCGGTCCGGTCCAGCAAGGGTTACTGCTCGAAGCGCCCTATTTTCCTGATGAGGAGGGCGCCACTCACCCGCTGGGAGCAAGCGGCTGGCGCATCAACCCGCGAACAGGGGTTCTGACGAAAGCGAACGACGCGAACGACGCGAACGACGCCTCAGCGTTCTACGGCAATAACTTCGGGGTCAACAGCCTGATCGACCTGGACGACACTCAGAATTTCTGCCTGCGTACCGGGCTCAGTACTGAAGCGCTGGAAGCGTTGCTCAGTGTGGGAGCGTTCGCGATCAGCCGGTCCGAGAACGTGCCGGGCGAGGGCGAGGTCGATGGCAGCCTGTCAGGTTCGGTCTACATCAACGCAGGCCAGACGCCTGCGATGGGCCTCGAAACCGTCCCCGCCGACACCGCTGCTCAAACCGGCGCGCACCACCGAATCACCCATATCACGGCCGATCGCGTTGATCGGATGAACCGCATGATTCGTCTGGCGCGCTGGCTGGACTTGCCATTCGATGAGGTGGACCAACTGCTGGTGGCGTCGATGCAAGGCGAGCAGCGCAGGGCGCAAACCCCTCGGCGAGCTGAGGACGAGGTGCCTAACCCTTGGCGCATCACCCAGGACACCTTGCGGGCACTGGGTCTTTTTCAGAGCCTGCGTCGGCGGCATCACGTCGTCGCCGAGGACTTCGCGGCGATGCTGTATGGGCTGAACCTGTACGGGCGCGGCAATACCGCATCGCAATTCGATCGTGTGTTCAACGGTCAGGCGCTGTTTTCCGTCCCGCTGATACTCGATGACCAGCCGTTCGAGAGGGTGCCGGAAACTGAAGAAGAACGGCAGAAAATCGATCATCTCTGCGCTGCGTTGGGCATGACCTTCGAAACCTATCGCTATGCAGCCAGGGTGTTGCTGCAGGCCAGCCGAGAAAAAACACTGAAATGGTCGCGCGAGACGGTGTCGGCTTTTTACCGTCTGGTGCGCCTGCCGCGCTGCCTCGGCCTGAGCACTATCGAAGCCCTGGCCTTGCTGGAGTTGCTGGACGGAGGGGGCAGTCTGCTGGTGTCCAGGCTGGCCGGTGTCACGCAAATCGCGTCGTTTTATGAGTCGGTCGATACCGACACCCTGAGTGTGATTCATGCCTTGGCAGACGCCGCGCTCTGGCTCAAGGAGAACGACTGGTCGGTGGTGCAACTGTGCAGGCTGGTGCTGACCTCGATCACGGAGCCTGTGGCCACCGATGCCGAAAAAGGGCTGCTGCAGCAGATTCATGGGCGGTTGGGAGCGGCGTTGATCACCGACAGCAGCTTTGCCGAAACCGGGGCGCCAGAGGCCACCGTGACGCAGGAGATGAATGAAGAGGGCGTGGCGGTCTATGTCAGCGAAACCATCGACTGGTTTGAAGAGCTCAAGGACTTCATCGAAACCGGTAATCCCGAATCAGCGCCGAATGCCAAAGGATTGGTCAAGTACGTGCTCGGCGAAACCGAAGAGAGTTTCGAGCGTGCCATGAGCGATCAGGTTGAAGCAGTGCTGCGAAGCAAAGGTCTGCTCGTCGAGGAGCTGCACCCCAAGATCAGCAACATGATCATGCGCGCCCGCGGTGCCCAGGAAGCGCTGTTGATGGAAGGGCTTGGGGGGTATTTGAATACGTCGGCCGACGTGGCCAAGGCCTTGCTGTTCTGGACCGATGGCAACCGCTATCAATTGCTCAAGGAGGTGCTGCGGGTCTATGGGGTCCACGCCGCAGGCAGCGTCGCCATTGGGGATGACGTATTGCTGGTCCTTGAGGCGCTGTCCAAACGGGCGGTGCTGGCCAATCATCTGGGGCTCAGTTCGGCGCTCATCACCCAGTTGATCGCCGAGCCAACATGGTTCGGGCTGGCGAACTCGGCATTGACGCTTCAGCTCGTTTATTTCAGCGGCCAATACGCCGCGATGCTGCGCCTGAGCGAACAGAGCGAAGACGCACTCCTCAATTACCTGCGCCTGATCAATACGGTCTGGAGCGAGGCAACGGAAGGTGACCAGCGACTGATCAGAGACAGTGCCTCGAACATGCTGGCGCGTTTTCTGCGTTGGGGTGTGCGTGAAGTGCTGGAGGTGGCCTATCAGTTCAATGACGACGGCGTCGTCTTCACCCTCAAGGACCTGGAAACGGTCGCGCGTGTCAGTTTGCTCAGCCATCACACGTCGCTGGATGCCAAGGCATTGCTGGCCCTTCACAACCTGACGCCCACCCGCCCTGTGATGTTTTACCGGCAGGCCGCTGAAATGGCCCTGGCTTGTCTCACCGATTCAGCGGCAAAAGTGGGCGGCGAAGCGGGGCAGAGCGTGGCCAGCACACTGACGGTCGCCCCGGACTACCTCGTCGCCCGGCGTGAAGGCGATGAGGCGGTCTACACCATCACCCTGCGGGATGTAATGGATGTGCCTTATGACAACGTGACCGTTCGCTGGAGTACCGATCTGGGTGAACTGAGCGACGTCGAAACCACGACCGATACGGGGGGTGTCAGCACGGTGAAGCTGGGCAGCGGCACGACAATGGGCCTCGCTACGGTGGTGGCCAGTTTCGGGCTGGGGGAAACGCTCTACGCCCCGGTGGTCACGATCGACTGCGACGAAACGTCCATCCAGTTCCATGAGCCCCAAATCGGTCCGACTCAGGCCTTGTCCAACAACCTTGAGCCGATCATTGCCACCGTGGCATTGGCTGACCAGTACGGCAACAACGCCATCGACCGGCCCGTGAAGTGGGGGGCCACCCTGGGCGAGTTCAAGCGGCATCAGACCTACACCGATCAAAATGGCGTGGCGCGTGCCGAATTGCGCAGTCGCCCTGCGGGCATATCGGAAGTCGTCGCGACCTACAGCAACGGTCAAATTCAAGCGTTCAACCCTGTCGAATTCACCAGCACCCCGTATTTCCGGTACGTCACCTTCGCTGACTCGATCATCGAAGGCATTGAGGTCCAAGTGACGTGTTCGTTGGTGGAACTGGACGGGGTTACGCCGCGCCCTGACGTGGACGTCACGTGGGAGGCACTGGACGAGCAGGGGCAACAGATGGGGAACCTGACCCCCAGCGCCTCAAAAACAGATGAGAACGGCATAGCCACGGTGAAATTCCTGTCCGGGTCGGTGGGCAACGTGCAGGTCACCGTCAGCGCCCTTGACGTTGACTCGGCCCTCAGCAAGACGAGCGCGCTGACGGTGATCCACCCCATGCCGGCGATTGTCAGTCAGGCGACGAGCCACGAGGATTTCCTCGTCGGCAATTCCGAGCCGGTGCTGTTTTCGGTCTGGGTCGAAGCCGGGGGAGAGGTCGCTGCCGGGATGCCTGTCCATTGGCGTGTAACGAAAAAAGGCGAACCCGAAGACGACACCACGTTCGCCACCAGCCGTACCAATCAATTGGGTAAAGCGTCATTCAGCTCGAAGTTTTCGTTGGGCAATCATGTCATCAGCGCAACCGTGGGCGGTACGGCGGTTCGCACTACATTCGACATGCTCGCGCGCAACCGGGTGGTCTTCACGATGGCGTTCGAAGGGGATCTGGTGGACCCCGAATCGCCCGATTTGATCTCCCGCATTGCCCCTTACGCGTTGGTCGTGAAGGCGCTGGACGCGCAGGACGAAACCCGAGTGGTTGAGGGCGTGTCGTTTACGCTGAGCGCCGTCGGTGATGACCCTCGACTGATTGGGCTCGACATCCAGGGCTTGAATGAAAAATACCGCTCGACCCCGGACGGTGTGCGGTTCGCTGCAAAGGCCAGCAGAGGAAGCGTACGTGGGGATTTCACGTTGCTGGCGACGACCCGGTTTCCCTTGGAGAAGCTGGAGTCCACATACCGTTTGGGTTGGCTGTACGCCTATTACTCCGCGGTGTTGAAAGCGGGTCAAGAATTGGCGCTGACATGGGTCTGCGTACAGGGGGAATTGTCGCCTTACGACGGGTCGGATGTTGACGAGCTAGGTGTCGTGGAGTTTGAAGTGCCTGAAAAAAAGGTGGACGTTCAAGTACACATTCCGCTGAAACAGGGGCGTCCCCTCTACAGTGCGAAGCCCGAGGCAAACCTTGCCCAGCTGGAGAAAGATGATGTGACCCATGTGAGTCGTCTGGTGGCGATGGACGGTTACATGGTGGCGCTTGCAGGCACGCAACCCCTTCAAAAAGATGCAGCACTTAAACCGACCCGGTCAAAGCGTAAGTCGTAAATACACATAGGTTTAAACGCCTTGGGATTATTTGCGTACTCAGGCTGAATACAGCAGAGGTTTGCCATGAAAGACGTCAAGGTAAGCGACTATTCGTTCCGCATCATGATTAAAGACCTTGAGGATTCTCATCCTCGCGACTTATTAGGGCGCGATCATACGTATACGTTGAATATCAACGCGGTGGACGCGGATGAACGCCCAGTGGTGGGCATCCAATACACAATAAAGGCCAATAAGGCTGATGCCCTCGTACATAAAGTCACCACGTCGATTGATGAAAACGCTACCTACATCTCCTCAGATAAAGGGACGGATTTTTCCATTTCTGGCAGCCCGGCATTGTCGGCAGAAGACTTCCCGCTCATGGAATATGACTTTACCGTCACGTGCACGGCAGTACCGGATTCGGTGTCAGGCAATCGTACCTTCAAGATAGGGCGGTTGATGAAATGGGGGCGCCCCCTTATTTCAGTCGCAGGCGGTTCTGCCCAAGCGGTGTTCAAGACCAAGACCGAATGGTTTGGTGATCATAAGCCGGGCGCGATGTGGAACTGGGGGGAAACTATCGAGCAATGCACCCTCGACATCCCGGCGTTGGAGATCAGTGCCACGACCCCCACCCAACGCAATGCGGACGGCAGCGTCGCGTGCGACAACCTGGTTGAGTTGAGCAAGTTTGCCTCCGCCGCCAAGGCCAATGTGCTGTTGAACGGCGGTCTATCCAAGAATGGCTACACCGCCGTGATGGCTCACGTTGAAGAGTTGGAGTTGTATTACGTCAAGTCTGTCGAGTTCGAAGCGCCGTCGGCGATCATTGATGTCGAAACTCAGGTGACGTGCGTGTTGTTCGGGCTCAATGGCAAACCCAGGTCGAATGGATTGGTCAATTGGAGCGCCGATACCGGGGACATTCTTGATCCTGAAACCAGCACCGATGCCAACGGCGTGGCAACCACTCGTTACAGGGCAAAGGAATCGGGTGAAGCCAAGGTGACGGCCACCGCTGCGCACCCCTACATCAGTGGCGTCAGCCCGACCACACCCACCGGGCCTCTAGAGATCGCCTCCAAGAATGCCAGCGGCACGGAGTATGTGGTGGGGCATTCTCCCGCGATCAACTTCTCGGTGATGCTGGCCGTTAAGGGGCACGTGCCGCCACGCACTAAAGTTCAATGGTCAGTGGCGGGTGATCCCCCCAAGGAAAGTGAGTCGGACAACACAGGCAAAGCGGTCATCACTTTTGACTTCAAGGCCGGTGAGCACACGGTTTCGGCGAAGTTGAGTAACGGGCTGTGGGTAACGTTCAGCGTGAAAGCCTTTGATGTGGTCATTGCCAAAAGAGAGCCGCCGGGGTCCATCGATTTCGTCATAGCGCATTCCGACCCCATTGTCTTCAAAGCTTGGCTAACGGCGGATAACAAACCGCTCGCAAACAAGAAGGTCAACTGGCTGGTGGATAACGCCAATAAGGGGATTGTGACGTCAGACAGCCAGGGCATGGTCACCCATACCGAAGCATTTGCAGCCGAAGGTGATCACTCGGTCATCGTAGAAGTTCACAACTCCGGTCAGCGGCAAACGTTCCCGGTCAAAGCATACAACATGGTCATTGCCGATCACGCGCCCAAGGCGTCGAAGTACGTGCTCGGGATGTCAAAAAAAATCCAGTTCTCAGCAACGATCAAAGCGGGCGGAAAATTGATATCCGGCGTTAACGTCTTGTGGTTAAAAGATGGCGCGGCCAGTGGCGACTCGAATACCCAGGCCCCAGGTGTGGCCTACATAGAGAAGGATTTCACGACGAAGGGCACTCATACAGTCACGGCCAAGATCACCAAGACGCCCTCTCAAACGGCCACCTACACCGTGGAGGCGTACGAAGTGGCTATTGAAAGACAAGAGCCCACCGCCGCTGTTGACTACATCATCGGACACACCCCCGAATTGACGTTCGCAGTATGGCTCGCCGCAGCAGGCGGGGCTCAGGCCAACGCTCAAGTCGAATGGGGTGTGGACGGTGAAAAACAGAAAGACACCGAATCTGACAGTGCGGGGAAAGCCTCCTATTCAGCGAAAGGTTTTGGAGTGACGGGTGAGCGCAAGGTCACGGCCAAGGTGGTGTTGTCCGGGCATTTGGTAGAATTTCCGTTCAATGTTTACCGAGTGGGAATTACGGAGCCTTCCGTCAGCAACCCTGAATACATTATCAAACACTCAGCGGACGTCGAGTTTTCGGCCGTGCTTAAAGCCGGCCCCAGAACACTTTCTGGCGTCGAGGTGGAATGGACGGTGGGGGGTACAACCGTAAAAAATAAGTCGGATGGCAATGGAAAAGTGACTTTCAAAAAGGGGTTTGATACGCCGGGTAGTCATACCGTCACACTGAAAGAGCCGAAGTCCGAAGCGAGCAAGATTTTTACTGTGAATGCTTCCCAAGTGGAGATCACGGAGCCTTACATCAGCGACCCTGAATACATCATCAATCACTCTCCCGACGTCGAATTTTCGGCCGTACTCAAAGCCGGCACCAGAAAGCTTTCCGGAATCGAGGTGGAATTGACGGTGGGCGGTACAACCGTAAAAAGTAAGTCAGATGGCAATGGAAAAGTGACGTTCAAAAAGGGGTTTGATACGCCGGGTAATCATACGGTCACACTGAAAGAGCCGAAGTCCGGTAAAAGCCAGAACTTTTCTGTGGTTGTAGATACATGGGTGTTTACTACCAAGATAGTAGGTAATCCTCTTGCTTTTGATGCGCTTTCGCCAGATCTTCTATCAAGAACAACGCGCTATCAGATTAGTGTGACGGTATCTGATAGCGCAGGAAAGCCTGTTCGTGGCGCGAAGTATTCGTTAACTAATCCGGGGCCAGCGTATTCTTCAATAGGTCTTGCTATCCAGGATTTGAATAAAGAAGTGGTGTCGGGCGATGCCCCTCATTTATTTGAAATTTCGGCAGAGCCATGGGACAAGCCCGAGTCATTTACATTCCGTTTAGTCTACGCGGGAATCAATGTAGGGGAAAAAACCTATCGGTTGGGGTGGATTTTCAATCTTGGCCCAGCTTTACTTTGGCTGTCACGTCTTGTAACAGTGACGTATCCTCCCTTGGTTTTAGATCGTTATTACACAGGTGAAGCGATTGAGTTGGAGGCTATCACCGCCTGGATCAATACCACCATTAATTTTGAAATGAGAGCCTTTTTACCCGATGAATATCTGCTGCCGTGTGCATTTGGGGAGGTTTCGGAAGACGTAAGGGTCGGGAGTTTATTGAGTGTTGGTCGTTCTATTGGATTGGGGGGGTACGTGGTTTTGAATCCCGGGTCTACTCTTCTGTTAGCCCCTGGCCTGTCAGAATTCGAAGAGAGAGCGTCTTTATCGGATGCCGAGTACAAGCTTTTAAGTGAAGCAGGTCGTGTCATCTATGATGAGCACCTTCTCGCGTTGAGTCGGCGGCTGAAGGAATAGCCAGCCAATGTTGCCTGGCAGGCTGTTGTTCTAATGGCGTACCTCGATAAACAGTTAAGCGCCGCCGAGGTTAATATGAGTTGGCCCGATGAACGTGATATCGATTGCTTGCCAATCGGAGCTCATCAAATGGATAAGCGTAGCGAAACAACCGAGGTGCATTGTGAATGCCGTTAAGGATAACAACGCTTCTTTTCTATATTGCGCAATTTCGGTTGGTGGGGTGGCTGATTTTCAAACTTTCACGGGGTTACTCACTAGAATTATCCGCTCTGGCTTTCGCCTGGCATATCGCTATTTATTACTTTGAGATACGCGAGCGTACGGCACTATGGACACGAAGATCACTGCACTACTCGCCCAGCCCCACCGCGACGCCCTTGTCGCCTATTACCTCGGCCAGCTCGTGCCCGACAAAAACTCGCCCGCGCCCGATAACATCATCACCGCGGACGATCTCTACGAATACCTGCTGATCGACAACCAGATCAGCGCCGAGGTCGACACCAGCCGCGTCGCCCAAGGCATCGCCAGTGTGCAGCAGCACGTCCACGCCATCTACAACGGCATGGAGCCCGGCTTCGAACAGGTCGGGGACGTGGAGCAGCATCGACAGTCGCGAGCGTTGTGGCATGAGGCAATGAGTCAATACAGCACGTGGGCGGGGTATCAGGCGCTGGTGGATTATCCGGAGAACTACCTCAATCCGACGTTGCGGCTGGGCAAGACCGAGGCGTTTCAGGCATTCGAAGGCGCATTGGGGCAGGCGCGCTTGACGCCTGACTCGGTGCAAAAGGCCTTGGGCGCCTACCTCACGCAGTTCGAGGAAGTGAGCAATCTGGACACCGTGTGCTGCTACGTCGACGGCGTGGATTTTCGGCGGGCCGATTATTACTTCATCGGTCGCTCGCCGACCGACTCGTCGCGTTATTACTGGCGCAAGGCTGCCATTGATGTGGATGAGAACAGCACCCATGTGCCGCCGTCTGCCTGGACGGAGTGGAAAACGATCGATGTGGAGACCTCCGGCCAGGTCACCCATGTGCGGGCAGCGGTGGTCGAGGGGCGTTTGCATCTGGTATGGCTTGAGCAGGTGCGCGACGTGTTGGACGCCAACGACAAACCAATGACGGACCGTTTCTTTTATCACCTCAATGCCAGTTATCTGCAAAGCAACGGCCGCTGGAGTGCGACGATCCGTTTGCGCGAGACGACGCTGCCATCCTTCGCCACGCTGGAAAGTGGCGGGCACGTACTCATCGCGGCGCAAGATGCGCGTTACGCCCCTGAGCCCAGGCTAGTGATTGCGATCATCAAACGAGGGGAAAAGACCGACAGCCCGCCCGTCAGGGTGTTGCTCGAGATCCGCACCACGCTCTGGAAGACAGTTGTCCTGGGCGATAGTCTGCCGTCGCTCGATCGTTCTCTGATCGTCCAGTTCAAGAACGGCCCGGGCAGTGCGCAATTCACGATCACCGGAGCCGACAACGGGGGCAAGATCTGGGGCTTGAAAAGCGTGGTGTGGAACGCCGGCGGCGACCGTCTGGACGGGGCGCTCAACCCGTATCTCGAACTCGATGCCAGGCTTATCCATCCCGACCAGAACCTCATCGTGGAGGCGTCCATCCGCTGCGCCAAACCCTGGCATGGATCAACGCCTGCGCATGCCATGCCCACCATGGGCAGGGTCGGATTATGGCGAAATCAGCCACGCGCCCCTCACACGCTGGTGTTCAACGGCGCCGCACGCTCGCCTGTCGAGCCGATGCTTTGGGACGGCACCGCCAATAAACCCGATCTGGGCGTGCTTTACGTGGGCAACGCTGACCCCGCCAGTGGCATTGGTTACAACGAGTTCAATTACCTGCGCACCGAACGCTCGGCCGAGATTCCAACGTTCGTCAAAACCGTCGAAGGCGGGTTGTTCCTCGACCTCACAAGCCTGGGGCTGCCCCATCTTCGCTTCGTGCGCCTGAACACCACCTTCGCCAGCGAACTGGTGCGCAAGGCCGAGCGATCTCTGGGCGGCGCTCTGGGGTGGGAAACCCAACACACGCTGGAACCCCCGCTGCCTGAAGACAGCACGAAACCCCGGCCACCGGTGGACTTCAACGGCGCCAATGGCCGCTACTTCTGGGAGATCTTTTTCCACCTGCCGCACCTGGCCGCGTGGCGCCTGCACCATGCCTTTGATTACGCCGGGGCTGAGCAGTGGTTGAATTATCTGTTCGATCCACAGGTGCGCGTCGCGCCGTTGTACCCGCCGCCCGATCAAGTGCAGTGGCAACCCTACTGGACCTGCCGCCCACTGGGGTTTGCCGACGATCCGCTGCGGGATGTGGCCGCCCCTCGGGATCCGGATGCCATCGCTTACGGTGCGCCTTCGCATTACCGCAAGGCGATTTTCACCCTGTACCTGGACAACCTCATCGCCTGGGGTGACTCGCTCTACCGGCAGGTCACCCGTGATGCGCTTAACGAGGCGAAATTGCATTACGTGCGCGCGCTGTCGTTGTTGGGGCCGCTGTCCAAGGGGCGCAGCATCAGCCGATGGACGCCGATGTCGCTACAAGACGCCGCCGATTACCAAAGCGAGACGTTCGCTTCGTTCGAGACGTCGGCATTCGTCTGCCCACAGGACACGCCGCGCACGTCCGCCGAGCCGCCCTGGCTGCGGTTGATCGACGCGCCGTGGTTCCGTTTGCCCGTCAATACGCGCCTGCTGGACCTGTGGGAGCAATTGGATCAGCGCCTGCACAACCTGCGCAACAACCTCACCCTCGATGGCCGGCCGATGGCCCTCGCACTCTATGAGGCCCCGGCCAATCCGTTGGACCTGCTGCGCGCGCAACTGGCAGGCAGCAACGTGTCGTTGCGCCGTCTGGGCGCCCAGGGCAGCGTCCCGCCTTACCGGTTCGCGGCGATGTTGCCCCATGCCCGCGACAGCGTGGACATGCTGACCCGTTTTGGCGAGCAGGTCCGCCAGGCGATGGAAATGCGCGATCACGCCGAACAGCAATCCCTGCAACAGGGCCACGTGCTGGAGCTGTCGGCCTTTGTCGAGCAGCTCGACGCCCTGGCGATCGAGCAGGCTCAACGCACCCTTGAGGTCAGCGCTGCCAGCCGCGCCCAGCATCAGGCGCAGATCGCGTATTACGAAGGGTTGCTGGCGCAGGATGTCAGCGCGGCCGAACGCAGGGCAGAGGCGCTGTTTGCCGATGTGAGCGTCGCGAGAGGCTTGGCTGCCGCGGCCCGAGCCACCGGGCATGCGGCGGGTACGCCACCCAACACCATTACATTTCTACCCGGTCCATTTCCGATTCCAGTGCCCGGTGGCTGGAACTGGAGCGCTCCGTTCTGGGCGGCGGCGTCGCTCATGGAAGGCGTTGGTATGGCGTTTTCGGACGCCGCCGAGGTCCATTTGCGTGCCGATGCACAGGCCAGGCGTCGCGAAGAGTGGACAATGCTTCGGGATCAGGCCCGGCATCATGTCGAGGCGACAGAGCGCCAGATCGAGCAGCACCGGATGCAGATCGCCTCGGCGCAGATCAAGCGTGAGCGGTCGGCGATGGCTCGGCAACACGCGCAATCGATGTATGCGTTCATGCAGAATCGCGCGACCAACGCGGCGTTGCATGAATGGCTGCTCAGCCAGATGTCGACGTTGTATTTTCAGGCGTACGACGCGGTGTTGTCGTTGTGCCTGGCGGCTGAAGCCTGTTGGCAGTATGAAATCGGCGAGCCGCAGACCACGTTCATCCCGCTCGGTGCGTGGGTCGATAACCGCCATGGCCTGACCGCTGGGGAGAGTCTGAACCTGGGCTTGCTGCAGATGGAGTCGGCGTATCTGCTGCGCGATGAACGGCGCCTGAGCCTGGTCAAAACCGTCTCCCTGCGCCGCCTGCTGCAGCAGTATCCCGGCGAGGGCGGTGAGTCGGATTGGGCGGCCGTCATCGCACGTTTGCGCAACGCTGGAGCCCTGGACTTTCAGCTCACACCGTCGCTGTTCGACCGCGATTACCCCGGCCATTACTTAAGGCAACTGGCGCAGGTATCGGTGTCCCTGCCTGGTGTTCTCGGGCCTTACGAAAACGCCCGCCTGATGCTTAGCCAATTGAGCAGCAGTTACCTGCTCAAGCCTGATCTGGGCGGCAGCAAATACCTGTATCAGCAGGCGCACGAGCTGGAAGGCGAGCATGACGACGTCGATCCGCGCTTCGTCGTGGCCAATCCACGGCTCAATCAGCAGGTGGCGATTTCCGGTGATCTGGAAGACAGCGGGACATCGAGGCGGGATGACGAGCGTTATTCGCCGTTCGAAGGCACTGGGGCGGTGTCCAGCTGGACGCTGACCTTCCCCCGCCATGCCAGCGCTCACCAGCAGGCGCTGTTCGACGGGCTGCAAGACATCATCGTGCACGTGCGCTATTACGCGGTAGATGGCGGCAAACCCTTTGCCGAAGCGATCAAAGGCCTGATCCCGAACAACGGAACGACACCACTGCCAGCTGCACGGCGCAAGGCGCTTCCATCTAGCTAAGCGGGTCAACGCACATCAACGGATGATGAGGAATACACCATGGATCAGTCGATCATTGGGGTTCTGGAACAACAACGCCGCGATGCTCTGGTGGCCTGGTATCTCGGACAACGGGTGCCACAAAGCGATCAGCCGACGCGGGTACACAACGAGAACGATCTGTACGAATACCTGCTGATCGACAATCAGGTCACGGCAGAGGTCGACACCAGCCGGGTCGCCCAAGGCATCGCCAGCGTGCAACAGCATATTCATGCGATCTATAACGGCATGGAGCCGGGCTACGGGAGTGTCAGCCACGACACGCTGGCGCTGTGGCGTGACGGGATGTCCCAGTACAGCCTGTGGGCGGGTTACCAGATGCTCGCGGACTACCCGGAAAACTACTTGCAACCGGCGCTACGGCTGGACAAGACCTCGATGTTCAAGACCTTCGAGTCGGAATTGTCTCAGGCGCGATTGGCCGAAGACACCGTACAGAAGGCGCTGGGCAATTACCTGCAAGCCTTCGAGACGGTGAGCAATCTCACCGTGAGCGCCTGCTACGTAGACAGCACCCAGTTCCTCAACGCCGATTACTACTACATCGGGCGGCAAAGTACCGAGCCCTTCGCGTTCTACTGGCGTAAATCCCATCTTTACAAAGATGCGTCGGCCAGCGAGGCGCAGATGGCCGGCTGGACCGAGTGGAAACCCATCGACACCCTTCGCGGCGCTCAGGTCAAACATTGTCGACCTGTGGTCATGGACGGCCGTTTGTATGTGGTGTGGGCTGAAAGTGGCAAAGCGATACTGGACAAGGAGGGAGCAAAAACCGGGGCGTTCGAGTATTCGATCAAGCTGGCGTATCGGCGGCTGGATGACAGCTGGAGTGCGCCTATTGAATTGCACAAGGGCGAGGCACCGGATGAGTTGCTCGCAGATGAGGTCACCGACTACACATTGGACAAAGGCTATCGGATGGTCGCGAGCACGGATCAGGGTGATAGCGGGAATTCGCGACTGCTCATAGGGTTCACATCACAGGGTTTTGGCGTAGGCAAGGAGGTGAAGCATTACGCAGCGTACAGTCGGTTCCTCCAGCCACTGAACGCGGACGGTGAGGGCATTGCCAGCATGCTGGTCTTCATGGCGGGCGCCAAAATCGACCGTGTTCAATACAGCGCTGTTCATCTGGACCCTGACGCGTCGTTACGCTGGACTATCAAGTCGGTCGCCCGAGATGCGGCTTCGCCCCCTACGGCAGTAGGGACACCCGGTGACGCATTGAATGACTATTTTGAACTGGAGGCGCAGTGGTCAAACGGGCGACTGGTGCTGATCGGGCGATGCAAAAAGCTGGTGATCGCCTGGAAAACAGAGTATTTCGTCGTTTCCAACAGCATCGTGGACGACCGATCTTCCGTGCAATACAAGGTGGTGGGTATCGCAGGTCAGGTGTACTGGGAGGTCACGGCGAAAAGGATCAAAGGCAGCAGCTCAAAGTTATTGACCGCAGAGTTGCGGCACTCCGGTAAGGCGATTGCGACGATCACCCACGACGACCTGATATCGCAAGGCAGCGATTTTTTCATGGAAACCCTCGTCGCGCGCAAAACAATCGCTCCCGGTGAGGCGTATTTCCAACAGAATTCGCACAGAGGTTTTGAGGTGTTTATCGCTGACGGCAGGCATCTTGAGTTGCAAGAAGATGCCGTCACTCGGAAGGGCGACCCACTCACGCTGAATACCGCGCTCGGTCATTACAATAAAAAGTGGCTCAAACGTGCTGACCCCATCACGTTGAATGGATCGGCTATGTCGTCGGTCATTTATCATGAATGGCCAGCCAGTGATGAGAATGTCCGGACCTACCAATGGGGGGCAGAGCCCGATGGGAATTTGCGCACCCGATATGGACTCAACGGCTTCACCATCACTCGCGAAGTGGTTGGCAACACGGTGCCGTATCTGCGTACCAGTGATTTGGGCGCTCAGTACCTCGACTTGACGAATGCCGCCGTTGGCGCCGGCAAAGTGCGGGTGCGCCTCAACACCCTGTTCGCCAAGGATTTGACCCGCAAGGCCAGCCTGTCCCTGATAAGTGCGCTGTCTTGGGAGATCCAGCACACCGAGGAGCCACTTCTGCCTGATCAGACGGCCCCGGCTTACCTCGATTTTTCCGGGGCCAACGGACTGTACTTCTGGGAAATCTTTTTTCACGCCCCGCACCTGATCGCCACTCGCCTGCAACAGGAGTTCGACTACGCGGGTGCGCAGCAATGGCTGGAACTGCTGTTCAACCCGCAAGTACGCGTCGCGCCGCTGTTTCCTCCACCGGCCGAGATCGACTGGTTGCCGTACTGGACGTGCCGTCCGCTGGGTCTGCCGGACAATCCGGCGCTGGAGCTGGAAGGCCTGACCAACCCCGACGCCATCGCCCGCGGTGCGCCCTCGCATTACCGCAAAGCGATTTTCATGCTGTACCTGAATAACCTGATTGCCTGGGGCGACATGCTCTATCGCCAGGTCACCCGGGACACCCTGAACGAGGCCAAGCTGCTGTATGTGCGGGCCTTGTCCTTGCTTGGGCCGCTGTCGAAGGGGCGCAGCATCAGCCGCTGGGATCCGGTGCCGCTTGAAGACGCGGCCGCCGAGCAAGCAGATACGTTCGCGGCGCTGGAATCATCGGTGGGCGAGCGAGCGTTCAGTCCTGTCCCGATTCCGCGCAACGAGGCACCCTGGTTGCGGCTGCTGGATCAATCGATCTTCCGCCTGCCGGTCAACACCCAGCTGCTGGACCTCTGGGACACCCTCGATCAACGCCTGCATAACCTGCGACACAACCTGACCCTGGACGGCAAGCCGATGCACCTGGCGCTGTACGAAGTGCCCGCCAACCCGCTAGACCTGCTGCGTGCGCAACTCAACGGCAGCAGTCTGAGCCAGCGCCGGTTGGGGTCGCTGGCCATCGTGCCGCCGTACCGCTTTCGCGCCATGCTGCCTCGCGCGCAGAACGCGGTGGAGATGCTGATTCGCTTCTCGCTGCAGGTGCTCAGCCACATGGAAGCCAAGGACCGGGCCGAGCAGGACGAGCTGCAGCAAGGGCATTTGTTAGAAGACCTCGCCAGCTTCGCCGAGAAGCTGCAGCAAAACGCCATTGACGAGGCGGCCAAAGGGCTCGACGTGATGCAGGCCAACCGGCAGGGCGTAGAGGCGCGCAAACGCTACTACGACGAGCAGATCAGCCATGATGTCAGCGCCGAGGAACAGGCCGCCCATCAGGCACGGGAGGCGTCTGTCAGCGCAATGCTCGCCGCACGGCAGTTTGGCATGACAGGGCACCTTGCGAACTTGGCCCCCAATCTGTTCGGCGGTGCGATAGGTGGGATGGTCTTCGGCGGGGTGGCGTTTGCCGCTGCCGAGGTGCTGGAAGCCTCCGCCGCGCAGGATTCGGAACGGGCACAACAGCTGTTGATCAGCGACACCCAGCGTCGCCGCCGGGAGGAATGGCAGCACCAGGCGCGCCAGGCGCAGATCGAACTCGAGGTGCTGGATCGACAGATCGAAGCGCAGCAAGTGACCCTCAGCTCCACGAGGACCAGCCTGGCCCAGGCGGCGAAGTCCCGCGAGCAGGCGCAGGCGTTATACGCCTTCATCAAGGGCCGTGCGACGAATGCAGGGCTGTATCAATGGCTCTTGAGCCAGATGTCGACCCTGTACTTCCAGGCGTACGACGCCGTCCTGTCGATGTGCCTGAGCACCGAAGCCTGCTGGCAGTACGAAGTGGGGGACCGGGATACGCAGTTCATTTCGACATCTGCTTGGGTCGACAACCGCTTCGGCTTCACCGCAGGGGACACCTTGAGATTGGGGCTGATGCAGATGGAGTCAGCCTTCCTGACCCGCCACGAGCGCCGACTGGAAATCACCAAGACGCTGTCGCTCAAGGCACTGTTGAAGGATTACGACCCCGGTGCCGGGCCGGAACCGAGTGCGGTAACCGGATGGGACGCCGTGCTCGACACCCTGCGCAGCAAAGGCGAGATCGACTTTCAGCTCAACTCATCGACGTTCGACAGGGATTATCCGGGCCACTACCTGCGTCAGTTGGTGCGGATATCGGTCTCGCTCCCAGTGGTGCTCAAGCCCTATCAGGACGTTCACGCGACCCTGAGCCAGCAGACCAGCAGCTACTTGCTCAAACCCGAGATCGGCAACGTGAAGTTTCTTTATCAGCAAGCCGGTGAATTGCTGGAGGGCAGCGATGACGACCTGCGCCAAGACCACTTGGTGACCAATCCCCGGGCCAATCAGCAGATCGGGCTTTCCACTGGGGTGGACGATCACGGCATGTTCCAGCTGGATTTCGGCGATGAGCGCTACTTCCCCTTCGAAGGCACCGGGGCCATCTCACGCTGGACCCTGAGCTTCCCCCATCACGAGACGGAGGATCAGCAAGCCATGCTCGACACCCTCACCGACGTCATTCTGCACATCCGCTACCTGGCGGTGGACGGCGGCAAGGCCTTCGCAGCCGACGTGGAAAAACTGGTGGCGGCGGTCGAGAACGTGGGCGCGGAGCGTCAGGCCACTTCGCTCACGTAAGTGCCCACGTCCTTGAGGATAATCTTCAGCGTGGCATCCAGCTCGGCCAGTTCGCTGGCCGGGGTGGTGTGGGCGATCTCATACATGGTGTCGCCGCCAAACGGCTTGGCATCAGCGGCGTCGATTTCCACTTTGAGCTGTGTGGCGGTGAGAGTCACTTTCAGATTCGACTCGACGTGAATGGTGTCGTCGCGAAACGTGATATCGACTTCATCCTCGTCCGGAAAGCGCGCCAGCAGGAACAGATCGCCGTTGGTGGCATGGCAGCACGCCAGCGCCATGTCATCTTCTTCCTCGTCGCAGGGGTTGTAGATGAAGCTGTCGGTGGTCAATTGCATGGCGGTGTTCCTCTGGTTTGGCGCGGGGCAGGGGAGGGATTTTGCCAGTCCTGCGGAAAATTTGCCTGCACCTGATTTTCAAACCCCACGCAAGCCAGCGCCTACGGCCTTCGGGCAGAAGCACGCGCACCGATCCTCATTCTGAAACATTCCCGTACAACCCGATGTCCGAATATGTCGCAGCGTCGCAAGCAGGGCGGGGCCCGCTCTCGTTAAGCTGCGCAGCAGATGAACGGACATGGGCCGAGCCTGCCTGGGCAGACGCACATCGACCGTCATTCGGGTCAATCGAATGTGACGACGCACACACGACGAGCGTTACTACTAGGGCATGTGGTCGCGAACGGCGCCTTGTCACGATCTGCCGACTATCATCGAACAGGCGCAAACGTGGCACACATGCAGTACGACCCCGAAACACGCATCTCTCCTATATAAAAGCCAAGCCAAGCGGAGTACCACAGATGGCGTTCTTCACCGCAGCCAGCAAGTCCGACTTTCAGCATCAACTGCGAGCGGCACTGGCTCAGCACATCAGTGAACAGGCACTGCCACAAGTGGCGCTGTTCGCCGACCAGTTCTTCGGCATCATTTCCCTCGACGAGTTGACCCAACGCAGGCTGTCCGACCTTGCCGGCTGCACCCTGTCCGCATGGCGTCTGCTCGAACGTTTCGAACACAGCACCCCGCAAGTGCGCGTCTACAACCCTGATTACGAGCGTCATGGCTGGCAATCCACCCACACCGCCGTTGAAGTGTTGCACCACGACCTGCCGTTCCTGGTCGATTCTGTCCGCACCGAGCTGAACCGTCGCGGTTACAGCATCCACACGCTGCAAACCACCGTGCTGAGCGTGCGCCGTGACGAGAAGGGCCAACTGGTCGAACTGTTGCCAAAAGGCACGACCGGTGACGACGTTCTGCAAGAATCGCTGATGTACCTGGAAATCGACCGTTGCGCCAACGCTGCCGAACTGGCGGTGCTGGCCCGCGAACTGGAGCAGGTACTGGGCGAAGTGCGGGTCGCGGTCGAAGACTTCGAACCGATGAAAGCCAAGCTGCACGAACTGTTGGCGGGCGTCGATGCCATCGAGTACAACGTCGATCCCGACGAGAAAGCCGAGGTCAAAGTTTTCCTCGAATGGCTGGTGAACAACCATTTCACCTTCTTGGGCTACGAAGAGTTCACGGTCGAGGGCGGCGCCGAAGGTGGCCAGTTGACCTACGATCAGTCCTCCTTTCTCGGCCTGACCAAACTGCTGCGTGCGGGCCTGACCGCCGAAGAGCTGCACATTGAAGGCTACGCAGTGAATTACCTGCAAGAGCCGACCCTGCTGTCCTTCGCCAAGGCCGCCGCGCCGAGCCGCGTGCACCGTCCGGCGTACCCGGACTATGTGTCGATCCGCCAGATCGACGCCAACGGCAAGGTCATCAAGGAATGCCGCTTCATGGGCCTCTACACCTCGTCGGTGTACGGCGAGAGCGTGCGTGCCATTCCGTACATCCGCCGCAAGGTGGCCGAAGTCGAGCGCCGTTCCGGCTTCGACGCCAAGGCCCACTTGGGCAAAGAGCTGACCCAAGTCGTCGAAGTGCTGCCCCGTGACGATCTGTTCCAGACCCCGGTGGACGAGCTGTTCACCACCGTCATGTCCATCGTGCAGATCCAGGAGCGCAACAAGATTCGCGTGTTCCTGCGCAAAGACCCGTACGGCCGCTTCTGCTACTGCCTGGCCTACGTGCCGCGTGACGTCTACTCCACCGAAGTGCGCCAGAAAATCCAGCAGGTGCTGATGGAGCGCCTGAAGGCCAGCGACTGCGAGTTCTGGACCTTCTTCTCCGAGTCCGTGCTGGCCCGCGTGCAGCTGATCCTGCGCGTGGACCCGAAAGTCACCCTCGACATCGACCCGCAGCAGCTGGAAAACGAAGTCATCCAGGCCTGCCGTTCGTGGAAGGACGACTACGCCAGCCTGGTCGTCGAAAGCTTCGGCGAAGCCCAGGGCACCAATGTCCTGGCCGACTTCCCGAAAGGCTTCCCGGCCGGTTACCGCGAGCGTTTCGCCGCGCACTCCGCCGTGGTCGACATGCAGCACCTGCTGAACCTGTCCGACGCCAATCCACTGGTGATGAGCTTCTACCAGCCACTGTCGGGCGATAAAGCGCAGCTGCACTGCAAGCTGTACCACGCCGACACCCCGCTGGCGCTGTCCGACGTGCTGCCGATTCTGGAAAACCTCGGCCTGCGTGTGCTGGGTGAATTCCCGTATCGCCTGCGTCACACCAACGGCCGCGAATTCTGGATTCACGACTTTGCCTTCACCTACGGCGAAGGCCTGAACCTGGACCTGCAACAGCTCAACGACACGTTGCAGGACGCGTTCGTTCACATCGTCCGTGGCGAAGCGGAGAACGACGCGTTCAACCGTCTGGTGCTGACGGCCGGTCTGCCGTGGCGTGACGTGGCGCTGCTGCGCGCTTACGCCCGTTACCTGAAGCAGATCCGTCTGGGCTTCGACCTGGGCTACATCGCGAGCACCCTGAACAACCACGCCGACATCGCCCGCGAGCTGACGCGTCTGTTCAAGACCCGCTTCTATCTGGCGCGCAAGCTGTCCGGTGGCGATCTGGACGACATGCAACAGCGTCTGGAAACCGCGATCCTGTCGGCGCTGGACGATGTTCAGGTGCTCAACGAAGACCGCATCCTGCGTCGCTACCTTGACCTGATCAAGGCGACCATGCGCACCAACTTCTACCAGACCGACGCCAACGGCCAGAACAAGAGCTACTTCAGCTTCAAGTTCAACCCGCGCCTGATCCCCGAGCTGCCGAAGCCAGTGCCGAAGTTCGAAATCTTCGTCTACTCGCCACGCGTCGAGGGTGTTCACCTGCGCTTCGGCAATGTCGCCCGTGGCGGCCTGCGCTGGTCGGACCGTGAAGAAGACTTCCGTACCGAAGTGTTGGGCCTGGTCAAAGCCCAACAAGTGAAGAACTCGGTCATCGTGCCGGTGGGCGCGAAGGGTGGCTTCCTGCCCCGTCGTCTGCCGACCACTGGCACCCGCGACGAGATTCAGGCTGAGGCAATCGCCTGCTACCGGATCTTCATTTCCGGTCTGTTGGACATCACCGACAACCTGAAAGAAGGCGCACTCGTGCCGCCTGTCAACGTCGTGCGCCATGACGACGATGACCCGTACCTGGTGGTCGCGGCGGACAAGGGCACCGCAACCTTCTCCGACATCGCCAACGGCATCGCTATCGACTATGGATTCTGGTTGGGCGACGCGTTCGCCTCCGGCGGCTCGGCCGGTTACGACCACAAGAAAATGGGCATCACCGCCAAGGGCGCGTGGGTCGGCGTGCAACGCCACTTCCGCGAGCGTGGGATCAACGTCCAGCAAGACAGCGTCAGCGTGATCGGCGTCGGCGACATGGCCGGTGACGTGTTCGGTAACGGCCTGTTGATGTCCGACAAGCTGCAACTGGTGGCCGCGTTCAACCACCTGCACATCTTCATCGACCCGAATCCGGACCCGGCCACCAGCTTCGCCGAGCGTCAGCGTCTGTTCGACCTGCCGCGTTCGGCCTGGACCGACTACGACACCAGCATCATGTCCGAAGGCGGCGGTATCTTCCCGCGCAGCCTGAAGAGCATCACCATCACCCCGCAGATGAAAGCACGCTTCGACATCAGTGCCGACAAACTGACCCCGACCGAGTTGATGCACGCATTGCTCAAGGCGCCGGTGGACCTGCTGTGGAACGGCGGCATCGGCACCTACGTCAAGGCCAGCTCCGAGAGCCACGCCGACGTGGGCGACAAGGCCAACGACGCCCTGCGCGTCAACGGCAACCAGCTGCGCTGCAAAGTGGTGGGCGAGGGCGGCAACCTCGGCATGACCCAACTGGGTCGCGTCGAATTCGGCCTGCTGGGCGGTGCGACCAACACCGACTTCATCGACAACGCCGGTGGTGTGGACTGCTCCGACCACGAAGTGAACATCAAAATCCTGCTCAACGAAGTGGTGCAGGCCGGTGACATGACCGAGAAACAGCGCAACCTGCTGCTCGAAAGCATGACCGACGAAGTGGGCAATCTGGTGCTCGGCAACAACTACAAGCAGACGCAAGCCCTGTCCCTGGCGGCCCGTCGTGCTTACGAGCGCATTGCCGAATACAAGCGCCTGATGAGCGACCTGGAATCCCGTGGCAAGCTGGACCGCGCCATCGAGTTCCTGCCCGCCGAAGATCAGATTGCCGAACGCGTGGCCGAGAAACAGGGCCTGACCCGCGCCGAACTGTCGGTGCTGATCTCCTACAGCAAGATCGACCTCAAGGAAGCGCTGCTGGAATCCCGCGTTCCGGACGACGATTACCTGGCCCGCGACATGGAAACCGCCTTCCCGCCGTCCCTCGGTGCGAAGTTCTCGGACTCCATGCGTCGCCACCGTCTGAAACGTGAAATCGTCAGCACCCAGATCGCCAACGACCTGGTCAACCACATGGGCATCACCTTCGTGCAACGACTCAAAGAGTCGACCGGCATGAGTGCGGCCAACGTGGCCGGTGCCTACGTGATCGTGCGTGACATCTTCCACCTCCCGCACTGGTTCCGTCAGATCGAAGCGCTTGACTACAAGGTTCCCGCTGAAATTCAGCTGGCGCTGATGGATGAACTGATGCGCCTGGGACGTCGCGCCACGCGCTGGTTCCTGCGCAGCCGTCGCAACGAACTCGACGCGGCACGTGACGTCGCGCACTTCGGGCCGCACCTTGCGGCACTAGGCCTGAAACTGGACGAGCTGCTGGAAGGCCCGCCCCGTGAAGTCTGGCAGGCGCGTTATCAGGAGTACGTCGAAGCAGGCGTGCCTGAGTTGTTGGCACGGATGGTGGCAGGCACTACGCACCTCTACACGCTGCTGCCAATCATCGAAGCCTCCGACGTCACCGGCCAGAACGCCGCTGATGTGGCCAAGGTGTACTTCGCCGTGGGCGGTTCGCTGGATGTCACCTGGTACCTGCAACAGATCAGTGCACTGCCTGTGGAGAACAACTGGCAGGCCCTGGCCCGCGAAGCCTTCCGCGACGACATCGACTGGCAACAACGGGCGATCACCGTCTCCGTCCTGCAAATGGCCAACGGCCCTGCGGACGTGGAAGAGCGCCTGAACCTGTGGCTGGAGCAACACCTGCCGATGGTCGAGCGCTGGCGCGCCATGCTGGTCGAACTGCGTGCAGCGAGTGGCAACGACTACGCGATGTACGCGGTCGCCAACCGCGAGCTGCTGGACCTGGCCATGAGTGGGCAGACGACGGTGGTTTGAGGCGCTAGCTTCAAGTTGTAAGCGCCAAGCTGCAAGAAAAAGCCCTGCGTCGTGAGATGTGGGGTTTTTTTTGCTTCACGCGGAGCGTCACGTGAGGCATTCCCACGCGGAGCGTGGGAACGATCAACAAAACCAATCCCCATAAAAAACCCCACCGAAGTGGGGTTCTTTCAACGCTCTGTTTCGTTCTTACGCTTGAACAACCGGGATGTTGGCGTTCGCAGCAGATTCACGGAACTCGGCGATCTGGTCGAAGCTCAGGTAGCGGTAGACATCGGCAGACATGCTGTCGATCTTGCCCGCGTACACCATGTACTCCTCGACGGTCGGCAGGCGACCCAGGATCGATGCAACGGACGCCAACTCGGCCGAGGCCAGGTAGACGTTCGCGCCGTCGCCGAGACGGTTCGGGAAGTTACGGGTCGAGGTCGAGACCACGGTGGCGTTCGGGTTCACACGTGCCTGGTTGCCCATGCACAGCGAGCAGCCCGGCATTTCCATGCGTGCGCCAGCCTTGCCGTAGATGCCGTAGTAGCCTTCTTCGGTCAGTTGATGAGCGTCCATTTTGGTCGGCGGCGACAGCCACAGACGGGTTGGCAGCTGACCTTTGACCTGATCCAGCAACTTACCGGCAGCGCGGAAGTGACCGATGTTGGTCATGCACGAACCGATGAACACTTCGTCGATCTTCTCGCCAGCAACGCTGGACAGCAGACGGGCGTCGTCCGGGTCGTTCGGCGCGCAGAGCACAGGCTCTTTGACGTCGGCCAGGTCGATCTCGATGATTTCAGCGTATTCCGCGTCGGCATCGGCTTCCAGCAGTTCAGGGTTGGCAATCCAGGCTTCCATCGCCTGGGCACGGCGCTCCAGCGTACGTGGATCACCGTAGCCTTCCGCGATCATCCAGCGCAGCAGGGTGATGTTGGAGCTGAGGTATTCGATGATCGGCTCTTTGGAGAGCTTGATGGTGCAACCGGCAGCCGAACGTTCGGCCGAGGCGTCGGACAGCTCGAAAGCCTGTTCGATGCTCAGGTTGTCCAGACCTTCGATTTCCAGGATACGACCCGAGAAGGCGTTTTTCTTGCCTTTTTTCTCGACGGTCAGCAGGCCTTTCTGGATCGCGTAGTAAGGAATCGCGTGAACCAGGTCACGCAGGGTGACGCCCGGTTGCAGCTTGCCTTTGAAACGGACCAGGATCGATTCCGGCATGTCCAGCGGCATGACACCAGTGGCAGCGGCGAACGCGACCAGACCGGAACCGGCCGGGAACGAGATACCGATCGGGAAACGGGTGTGGGAGTCGCCACCGGTGCCGACGGTGTCCGGCAGCAGCATGCGGTTCAACCAGCTGTGGATGATGCCGTCGCCCGGACGCAGCGAAACGCCGCCACGGGTCATGATGAAGTCAGGCAGGGTGTGGTGGGTCTTGACGTCGATCGGCTTTGGATAGGCCGCGGTGTGGCAGAACGACTGCATCACCAGGTCGGTCGAGAAGCCCAGGCACGCCAGGTCTTTCAGCTCGTCACGGGTCATTGGACCAGTGGTGTCCTGAGAACCGACGGTGGTCATCTTCGGCTCGCAGTAAGTACCTGGACGGATGCCGTCGGTGCCGCAGGCCTTGCCGACCATTTTCTGCGCCAGGGTGAAACCCTTGGTGCTGGCCGCTGGAACGTCAGGCAGCTTGAACAGGGTCGATGGTGGCAGACCCAGCTCGGTGCGCGCCTTGCCCGTCAGACCACGACCGATGATCAACGGAATACGGCCACCGGCGCGGACTTCGTCCAGCAGCACAGGGGTTTTCAGTTCGAACGTGGTGATCACTTCGTCGCTGTCGTGCTTGGTGACCTTGCCTTCGTACGGGTAAACGTCGATCACGTCGCCCATGTTGATGTTGGTCACATCGAATTCGATGGGCAGTGCGCCGGCATCTTCCATGGTGTTGTAGAAGATTGGAGCGATCTTGCTGCCGAAGCAGAAGCCGCCAGCGCGCTTGTTCGGCACGTAAGGAACGTCGTCACCGAAGAACCACAGCACCGAGTTGGTGGCGGATTTACGCGAAGAACCGGTACCGACCACGTCACCGACGTAGGCGATAGGGAAGCCTTGACCGCGCATTTCTTCGATCTGCTTCATCGGGCCGATGGCGCCTTGCACATCAGGCACGATGCCGTCGCGTGCCATTTTCAGCATGGCCAGGGCGTGCAGCGGGATGTCAGGACGGGACCAGGCATCCGGTGCAGGCGACAGGTCGTCGGTGTTGGTTTCGCCGGTGACCTTGAACACGCGCAGGCTGATCTTTTCAGCCAGGGTCGGACGCTTCTGGAACCACTCGCCGTCAGCCCAGGACTGCAGCACGCCTTGAGCGTGTGCGTTGCCGTTCTTGGCTTTTTCAGCGACGTCGTGGAAGGCGTCGAACATCAGCAGGGTGTGCTTCAGTTGCTCGGCTGCGACAGGTGCCAGATCGGCATCGTCCAGCAGGTCAACCATGGTCACGATGTTGTAGCCGCCCTGCATGGTGCCGAGCAGTTCTACAGCGCGCTTCTTGTCCAGCAGAGGGGAAGAGACTTCGCCCTTGGCCAGAGCGGAGAGGAAACCGGCTTTGACGTAGGCAGCTTCGTCAACGCCTGGTGGAACGCGGTTGGTGATCAGATCAAGGAGGACAGCTTCTTCGCCAGCCGGTGGGTTCTTCAGCAGCTCGACCAGGCCTGCGGTTTGTTCGGCGTTAAGCGGCTGGGGCACGATACCCTGGGCGGCACGCTCTTCGATGTGTTTACGGTAGGCTTCAAGCACAGTATTACCCTCATCAGTGGTCCCAAATGGGTGTCCGGGACGCTCATCCGGAAAAAGTCCGCGACCGTGCATGTCAAAACTTTTTGAGTTTTCAGGCAGGAAGCTGACGATCTCCAACAGAAGCTGTTTTCAAAGTTTTACGCCTGCATGAACGGCTCTGGGAGGGAGGGGACGCAGGATTACGCCTGCGTCGAACCGTACTGCGGGGTAAGGCTCCATAGGGAAAAGTGGGGCTTGCCGACTTTCCGTACAGATCCTGGACTGTGCTCGTGACGCTTTGAAAACAGCTTCCAACGGACATTGGCGCCTTAAAAGGCTCGGTGATTCTACGGCAAAAAAAAGGGAAAGGTAAGTTAGCCCCTACATCTTCGGGGGTGTACCGATTTAGACAAAGGGCTAACATGCGGGCTTGTTTCGTCCGCTGCCGTGTTTTTCCGCCATGCCCAACCACATCATCAAAACGCCCTGTGTCGGCCTGTGTTCCACCGTTTACGGGGACCTCGTGTGCCGGGGATGCAAGCGTTTTCACCACGAAGTCATTCACTGGAATGGCTACAACGAGGAAGAAAAGCGCGCGGTGTGGCTGCGGCTCGAACAATTGCTGGTGCAGGTAATGGCTGCGAAAGTCGAAGTGTTCGACCCCGGTTTGCTGCGGCAGCAGCTCGAACAGCGCAAAATCCGCTTCGTGCCGCAGCAGTCGGAGTATTGCTGGGCATACCAATTGATCGCGCGCGGGGCGAGGGTGATCAATAACGTGGAAGCGTACGGCATGGTGCTGATGCCCGAATTTCGCGACTGGCCGCTGCCTGAACTGCGCGATGCCATTGATCGGGAATTCTTCCTGCTGTCCGAAGCGCATTACGAACGTTACATCGCGCCGGGTTTCTTGAAGGATGCGATGGGGTAAGCGCCTCGGATCATCTGCGGGAGCCAATTCATTCGCGGAAATGCTTACAGACGACAATGATGTGCCGAATGTACTGGCCTTTCGCGAATGAATTCGCTCCCACAAGGGACGTGGTTATCGCGAAGTGGTCGTTTCAGAAGAGAAGCCGCATCAAGCCTGCGCCAGATGCTTCTTCAACTGCGCCACGATCTCCTCGCTTTTCAGCACCAGCACATCGCTTTCCAGCGAGTCCAGCACCACTTCTGCCGTGTTCCCGATCAGCGCGCCCGAAAATCCCGTCCGCGCCACGGTTCCAATGACGGTTACCGCCGCCTGTAAATGATGTGCTGTGAACGGGATCAGCACATCCGCCGGTCCCTCGGCAATGTGCAGGTGAGCATCGTCGATGTCGAACTCGGTCTGAAACGCCTTGCACTGTTCGCGATATTCCCCCTCGACGTGGGTCGGCAGTTGATACACCGGCTCTGCCGCCGACAGCGTGGGGGAGGGGTGCGCCGCGATCACGTGGAGTTCACCGCCCGCCATCTCTGCCAGGTCAAAACCGTGCTGGACGATGCTGTAGTGCAAGGCCGTGTGCTCGCCGTCCGGATTGCCGACATCGACGGCCGCCAGAATCGCCCCGCCTTTCCACGGCCTGTCGGACTTCACCATCAGCACCGGGCACGGGCAGTGGCGCAGCAATTTCCAGTCCGCCGGGGTGAGCAGGGCTCTTCTCAGAGTGCTGTCGGGAAAGTGCTGTTTGATGACCAGGTCCGCGCCCTGCGCCTGTTGCGCCTGGACGATGGTCTGGTGCGTGCTTTCGTGCCAGTTCTGCTCGGTGGTGACCTCGATCCCCTTGGCTTCCAGCACATGGCGAAGGTCCGACAGCAGTTCGCCGTGATCCGCACTTTTGTCGCACACCAACAGATGCAGGCTGGCCTCGGTGGCACGAGCGATCAGGCAAGCGCGGGGCATCGTGAGGTTGGCGGCCTGATCGGTGTCGGCGTTGGGTTCAATGACCACCAGAATCCTGCGAATCGCGTGCATGAGCGGATCTCCTTGGAAGACGTCATGAAACCTTCGACCCTGCTTGAGCTGTCGGGGTTCGCCCCTTGACTATAGCTGGCCCAGACGAGGCGACGCGTTGATCGGGGTCATCGGATTTCCAGCCCAAGAGGCTGGTTCTGCGCGTCGAGGCCCGTATAATGCTGCGCCTTTCCCACTCTGCCAGTCGTGAACCCATGCCGCTTTATCCAGACATCAATGCCTTCCTGCTTTGCCCGACCCCGGACGCCTGGGTTCAGGCCGCCTTGCAGAACCTGGATATCCTGCTGATCGACCACGCGAACAATGAAAAGAAAGCCGCCGGTGCGGCGTTCCAGTTCATGTTCCAGTACAACGACAAATTCGACCTCTTGGCGAAAATGTCGCGTCTGGCACGGGAAGAGTTGCGTCACTTCGAGCAGGTGATCGGCATCATCAAGAAGCGCGGCATCCCCATGGCCAACATCAGCTCGGCGCGTTATGCCGGGTCGTTGCGCAAGCTCGTTCGCACCCACAACCCCTACCGATTGACCGACGCGCTGATCGTCGGCGCCATTGTCGAAGCGCGCTCCTGCGAACGTTTCGCCGCACTGGTCCCGCATCTGGATGCCGACCTGTCGAAGTTCTACGCCAGCTTGCTCAAGTCCGAGGCCCGGCATTTTCAGGATTACCTGAAGCTGGCCTACACCTATGGCGACGAGGCGGACGTTAACGCCAAAATCGAAGAGATTCGCTTGGCGGAGCGCGAACTCATCGAAAGCCCGGACGAGGATTTCCGGTTTCACAGCGGCGTGCCTGCGCTGTAATTCCCAGCCGCCCAAGCACACTTCCTCTCATCCGACGAGCACATTCGTCTGGAACTCTGCATCCTAAAAATTGTTTCATTGTGTGTTTACTGCTTAGGCAGTAATATCAGCTCAAAATCACTGCCTAGGCAGATAATGGGTGGCTATCAATGGCACATTTCACTCCCGAGAGTTTTCAATGCAGCCTGCTGGGCATGCTGATCGGCCGAGCCGAGCAACTGAAAAACCGTATCCTCGACAAGCTGCTTGAACCCTACGAGCTGACGGCTCAGCAATTCAAAGTGCTGATCATCGTCGCGTTGTATGGCGCCGAAACACCGGCTGATCTCTGCCGTTCGCTGTGCCTGGACAGCGGCTCCATGACGCGCATGCTCGACCGTCTGGAGCAGAAAGACCTGCTGGCCCGTACCCGCTCCGAATCGGATCGGCGTCAGGTTCGCCTCGTGTTGACCGACGCCGGCAAAACGCTGTCGGACCTGTTGCCGCAGATCGGCGCAGAGGCCCTGAACGAAATGGTCGGGGTGTTGGACAAGGACGAACTGGCCATGCTGGAAAAATTGCTCACCAAGGTGCTGGTCGCGGCGGCGGACCCGATCACACTCGCCCGGATTGCAGCCAAATGAACATTCGATCCCCGCAGGGCTCGGCCTTGCGCACCTCTCTCAGTCTTGTGTTCGCCGCACTGGTCATGGCCGGTTGCGCGAACTCCAAAGGCTTGCACACCGAGGCCGTCGGCATCGACGCCAACAGCTTGCAGGCCGGAAACAGCCTCAATGGCATTAACCTGTCGCCAGCGGCCTGGCCGAAGCGCGACTGGTGGACCAGCCTGGGCGACCCTCAACTCAACGGCCTGATCACGGAAGCCCTGCGCGACAGCCCTGACATGCAGATCGCCGCCGCACGGACTCACCAGGCCAGTGCTGCCGCCTATGCCGCCGACGCCGAGCGCATGCCGACCGTCGATGCCAACGCCAGCGTCAGCCGTTCTCGTCTGGCCAAGGATCAGGACCCGACCGGCACGGGCGACCGTTACAGCACGCTGCGCAGTCTGGGCGCCAGCTTCAATTACAACTTCGACCTGTGGGGCGGCCAGCGTGCTGCCTGGGAAGCGGCGTTGGGCCAGGCCCGCGCGTCTGAAATCGACCAGCGCGCCGCGCAGTTGACCCTTGCGGCCGACGTCGCCCGCGCCTACAGCGATCTGGGTCAGGCCTACATCGTTCGCGATCTGGCCGCCGACGACCTGAAACGCACGCGGCAATTGCTGGAGCTGGGCGCCCGTCGCTTCAAGTCCGGCATCGACAGCGAGTACCAATACCAGCAGACCGAAAGCCTGGAAGCCAGCTCTCGCGAGGCCTTGGTCGACGCCGACAAACGCCTGCGCACCGCCAAGATCACCCTGGCCGTGTTGATGGGCAAAGGCCCGGATCGCGGCGAAGAGCTGGCGCGTCCGACCGTGCTGAAGCCTGCGGTCGTCGCCCTGCCGTCGGTGGTGCCGGCTGAATTGCTCGGCCGTCGCCCTGATCTGGTGGCTGCCCGCTGGCGGGTCGAGGCCGCGAACAAGGACATCGCGGTCAGCAAGACCAACTTCTACCCGAACCTGAACCTCAGTGCGTCGGCTGGGGTGGAGTCGCTGCTGGGTGACGCGATGTTCGGTTCGGCGAGCCGCTTCTTTAACGTCGCGCCGACCGTTTCGTTGCCGATCTTCGATGGCGGTCGCCGTCGCGCCGACCTCGATGCCCGGGACGCCGACTACGACCTGGCCGTCGCGCAGTACAACAAAAGCCTGGTGCGTGCCTTGGGTGATGTCAGCGACAACATCGGCCAATTGCGTTCGATCAGCGGGCAGATCGACGCCCGTCAGCAGGCCACCGACGTCATTCAGAAGTCCTACAACACCGTCGTTCAGCGCTACTCATCGGGGATCGGCAACTACCTCGATGTGTTGAGCGTTGAGCAGCAACTGCTGCAATCGCAACGCCAACTGGCTGATCTGAACGCGGAACGAATCGATCTTTCGATCCAGTTGATGCAGGCACTGGGGGGAGGCTTTGAAGAGAGCAAGCCCGGCGAAAACGCCGCCCCGGCCGTCCCGTCAACTGCATCGCTGACCCATTAAGGTAATCGTCATGGCCAACGCCGATAGCGAAAACAACCCAGCAAACGAACAACAGAACGACGCTCAGAAGCCGGGCGAACAGCAGAACCAGAATGGTCAGAAGGACCAGAAGGACCAGAAAGACCAGAAGGCCGCGCCGGGTCAGCCGCAGAAAAACCCGCGCAAGCGCAAACTGCTGATGTTTGGCCTGTTGATCATCGTGATCCTCGCCGGTATCGGCGTCTGGGCCTGGTATGAGATTTACGGCCAGTGGTACGAAAGCACCGACGACGCCTACGTCAACGGCAACGTGGTGGAGATCACTCCGCAAACCACGGGCACGGTGGTCAGTATCGGCGCCGACGATGGCGATCTGGTTCGCGAAGGGCAGGTGCTGGTGCAGTTCGACCCGAACGACGCCGAAGTTGCATTGCAAAGTGCTGAAGCGAATCTGGGCAAGGTCGTGCGTCAGGTGCGTGGTCTCTACAGCAATGTGGACGGCATCAAGGCGCAATTGGCCGCCCAGCGTGCCGAGGTCAAACGGGCTCAGGACAACTACAACCGTCGTCGCAACCTGGCAGCGGGCGGGGCAATTTCCCAGGAAGAGCTGTCCCACGCGCAGGATGACCTGACCAGTGCGCAAAACGCCCTGAACAACATCCAGCAGCAACTGGTGACCAGCACCGCGCTGGTGGACGACACCAACGTGGCGTCGCATCCGGACGTGAAAGCGGCCGCGTCGCAGTTCCGTCAGGCTTACCTGAACAGCGCCCGCAGCACGCTGATTGCGCCGGTCACGGGCTATGTCGCCAAGCGTACGGTGCAGCTGGGTCAGCGCGTTCAGCCGGGTACGGCGCTGATGGCGGTGATCCCGCTGGATCAGGTGTGGATCGATGCGAACTTCAAGGAAACCCAGCTGGGCAAGATGCGCATCGGCCAGCCGGTGGACATCGAAGCGGACCTGTACGGCAGCGACGTGAAATACAGCGGCACCGTGGACAGCGTCGGCGCCGGGACCGGCAGCGCGTTTGCCCTGCTGCCCGCGCAGAACGCCACGGGTAACTGGATCAAGATCGTGCAACGGGTGCCGGTGCGGATTCACATCAACCCTGACGAACTGAAGCAAAACCCGCTGCGTATCGGCCTGTCCACCGTCGTTGACGTGAACCTGCACGACCAGAATGGCCCGGTGCTGGCGCAACAGCCGCCTAAACAGGCCTCTTTCACCACCGACGTGTACGTCAAGCAACTGGCCGAAGCCGACACCCTGATCGGGCGCCTGATTCACGAGAACAGCGCCTCCGGCCCGAACAAGGCTGCCCAGCGCTAACCCGCCGATTCATTGGCTCCGACTCTCAGGTCGGGGCCATTTCCAAGAGTCAAAGGATTCGCGATGAGTAACAACGCTCCCGCTTCTTTCACGCCGCCCAGCCTGGTCTTGAGCACCATCGGCCTGTCGCTGGCGACGTTCATGCAGGTGCTGGACACCACCATTGCCAACGTTGCGCTGCCGACGATTTCCGGCAACCTGGGAGTGAGTTCGGACCAGGGCACCTGGGTTATCACCTCGTTTGCAGTCAGTAACGCCATTGCGCTGCCATTGACCGGCTGGCTGAGCCGTCGTTTTGGCGAGGTGAAGCTTTTTATATGGGCGACGCTGCTGTTCGTGATTGCCTCGTTCTTGTGTGGCATTTCGACGTCGATGCCTGAACTCGTGGGCTTCAGGGTGGTGCAAGGTCTGGTCGCAGGCCCGCTGTACCCGATGGCGCAAACGCTGTTGATCGCCGTCTATCCTCCGGCGAAACGGGGGATGGCACTGGCACTGCTGGCGATGGTCACGGTGGCGGCACCGATTGCCGGGCCGATTCTCGGCGGCTGGATCACGGACAGTTATGCCTGGCCGTGGATCTTCTTCATCAACGTGCCGATTGGCCTGTTCGCCGCGTTCGTGGTGCGCACCCAATTGGCGGCACGCCCGGTGAACATCGTCCGACAGCCCATGGACTATATCGGGCTGATCACCCTGATCATCGGCGTGGGGGCCTTGCAGGTGGTGCTCGACAAGGGCAATGACCTGGACTGGTTCTCGTCGAACTTCATCATCATCGGTTCGGTGATTTCGGCCATTGGCATAGCGGCCTTCATCATCTGGGAGTTGACCGATGAGCACCCGGTGGTGAACTTGCGGCTGTTTTCGTTCCGCAACTTCAGGGTCGGGACCATTTGTCTGGTGTTGGGGTACGCGGGCTTTTTCGGGATCAACCTGATTTTGCCGCAATGGTTGCAGACGCAGATGGGCTACACGCCGACATATGCGGGGCTGGCCGTGGCGCCGTTGGGGATATTGCCAGTGCTGCTGTCGCCGTTCGTGGGCAAGTACGCGCCGAAGTTCGACCTGCGGCTATTGGCGGGGCTGGCGTTTCTGGTCATCGGCATGAGCTGTTTCATGCGCTCGAATTTCACGAGTCAGGTGGATTTCTACCACATCGCGATGGTGCAGCTGTTCATGGGGGCGGGGATTGCGGTGTTCTTCATGCCGACCTTGAGCATCCTGCTGTCGGACCTGCCGCCGTCGCAGATTGCCGACGGTTCGGGGCTGGCGACGTTTTTGCGTAACCTCGGCGGCAGCTTCGCGGCCTCGTTGACGACCTGGATCTGGATTCGCCGGGCGAACATGCACCACGCGTACCTCAGCGAAAACGTGAACACCTACGAACCGACCACGCGACACGCGCTGGACATGCTGGGCGGCCCAAGCAACCAGGCCTACGCGCAGCTCGACAGCATGGTCACCAGCCAGGCCTACATGATGTCCACGGTGGATTATTTCTACATGATGGGCTGGGGGTTCATGGTCCTGATCTTCATCATCTGGATGGCCAAACCGCCGTTCGCCGCCAAGGCCGGGCCGGGGGCAGGGCATTGAGGCACCAGCCATTGTAGGAGCGCGCTTGCCCGCGATGGCGGTATGTCAGACGCATCGTTGTCGCAGGCCTGACGCCATCGCGGGCAAGCGCGCTCCTACGAGGTTTGCGTACACCGCAGAGGGTTCGTCTGGCACCTATCTACAGGGTGTGTGGTGTCTGGAAGTCCTGTGGCAACCCCAACGGCTGCTCCTGCACAAACCCGAACGAGGTCAGTTGAAAGCCTTGTTCATCGACCTGCAACGCCCATCCTTCCCGATCCCAATCCCCCAGCACGATCCGTTGCGCGGTGTCGTTGCCTATCTGCAATTTGTGAATGGCGGGGCGGTGGGTGTGGCCGTGGATCAGGGTTTTTACCCCATATTCGGACATGATCCGCGGGACTTCTTCCGGGGTCACGTCAACGATGTCGTTGGCTTTCATGCGGGTCTGCGCGCGGCTTTCACTGCGCAACTTGCGCGCGAGTTTATGCCGGGTGCTCAAGGGCAGATGGCGCAGGACCCATAAAGTCAGTGGATTGCGCAGGTAGCGGCGCATACGCATATAGGCTTCGTCGCGGGTACACAGGCTGTCGCCGTGCATCAACAACACCGGCTCACCGTTGAATGGCACGACACTCGGGTCTTGCAACAGGGTGCAGCCTGCGGCTTTGCAAAAAGCCTTGCCGATCAGAAAATCGCGATTGCCGTGCATCAGGAACACCTGCGTGCCGCTGTCGCTCAAGGCGCGCAGGGCTTCGCAGATCGAGCGCTGGAAAGGCGACATCGCGTCATCGCCAATCCAGACCTCGAAAAAATCCCCGAGGATATACAGCGACTCGGCCCCACGGGCGCGGTCGCTGAGCAGATCCAGAAACGCCCGGGTAATGTCCGGACGTCCTTCTTCCAGATGCAGATCGGAGATCAGCAATATCACTCAACGATCTCGGCTTTCTCGATGATCACGTCGTCAGCCGGTACGTCCTGGTGGCCTGCTTTGGAAGTGGTGGCGACGCTTTTGATCTTGTCGACCACGTCCGAACCTTCGACCACTTCACCGAACACCGCATAGCCCCAGCCTTGAACGGTCTTGGCGCTGTGGTTCAGGAAGCTGTTGTCAGCGACGTTGATGAAGAACTGGGCCGAGGCAGAGTGCGGCTCCATGGTACGGGCCATGGCCACGCTGTACTTCTTGTTCGGCAGGCCGTTGTCGGCTTCGTTCTGGATGCTTGGGCGCTTGTCTTTCTTCTCTTTCATGCCTGGCTCGAAACCGCCGCCCTGGACCATGAAATTGCCGATGACGCGGTGGAACACGGTGTTGCTGTAGTGGCCAGCGTTGACGTATTCGATGAAGTTGGCAACGGTGATCGGCGCTTTCTCAGCGTTCAGTTGCAGGACGATGTCACCGTGGTTGGTGGTCAGTTTTACTTTGGACATGTTCGAATCGCTCTTTTGGAATTCGTGGTTGGACGTGTCGATCGCGGTTTACAGCATAGAAGCTGGCTGCAAGGGCCGCTGATTCACCCTGGCGCGCAGTTTACAGAGGCAGGTTGCCCTACGGGTAGTTGCAATTAAACCCGCGGCCTGAAATCACCTGCCAGGTATCTCGACAGTTTTGTCACTGCGCGCTGTCAGGGGCTTGACAGGTTCGGCTATGATAGGCGCTTTGATTTATTCGGCCTACCCTGGCCAAGACTGTCAGGTTTTCAAGGATCCTATGAGCAAGCCCACTCAAGACGCTGCTGCCAACACCAAGGCAGGCCCTGCAATTCCAACCAACTTCCTGCGCCCCATCGTGCAGGCAGACCTGGATTCGGGTAAGCACACCCAGATCGTGACCCGTTTCCCGCCGGAGCCCAACGGCTACCTGCACATCGGTCATGCCAAGTCGATCTGCGTCAACTTCGGTCTGGCTCAGGAATTCGGTGGCGTTACGCACCTGCGTTTCGACGACACCAACCCGGCCAAGGAAGACCAGGAATACATCGACGCCATTGAAAACGACGTCAAATGGCTGGGCTTTCAATGGTCCGGTGAAGTGCGCTACGCCTCGCAGTATTTCGATCAACTGCACGACTGGGCCGTCGAGCTGATCAAGGCGGGCAAAGCCTATGTTGACGACCTGACCCCTGAACAAGCGCGCGAATACCGCGGCACCCTGACAGAACCGGGCAAGAACAGCCCGTTCCGTGAGCGCGGCGTCGAGGAAAACCTGGACCTGTTCGCCCGCATGAAGGCCGGTGAGTTCGAAGACGGCGCCCGCGTGCTGCGCGCCAAGATCGACATGGCCTCGCCGAACATGAACCTGCGCGACCCGATCCTGTACCGCATTCGCCACGCCCATCACCACCAGACGGGCGACAAGTGGTGCATCTACCCGATCTACGACTTCACCCACGGTCAGTCGGACGCCATCGAAGGCATCACCCACTCGATCTGCACCCTGGAATTCGAAAGCCACCGTCCGCTGTACGACTGGTTCCTCGACAACTTGTCGGTGCCGTGCAAGCCGCGCCAGTACGAGTTCTCGCGCCTGAACCTGAACTACACCATCACCAGCAAGCGCAAGCTCAAGCAACTGGTCGATGAAAAGCACGTCAACGGTTGGGACGACCCACGCATGTCGACCCTGTCGGGCTTCCGCCGTCGCGGCTATACCCCGGCGTCGATCCGCAATTTCTGCGAAATGATCGGCACCAACCGTTCCGACGGCGTGGTCGATTTCGGCATGCTCGAATTCAGCATCCGTCAGGACTTGGACCACAACGCCCCGCGTGCGATGTGCGTGCTGCGTCCATTGAAGGTCGTGATCACTAACTATCCGGAAGACAAGGTCGATCACCTCGAACTGCCGCGTCATCCACAGAAAGAAGAACTGGGCGTGCGCAAGCTGCCGTTCTCCCGCGAGATCTACATCGACCGCGACGACTACATGGAAGAGCCGCCGAAGGGCTACAAACGCCTGGAGCCGAACGGTGAAGTGCGCCTGCGTGGCAGCTACGTGATCCGCGCCGACGAGGCGATCAAGGACGCCGAGGGCAACATCGTCGAACTGCGCTGCTCGTACGACCCGGACACTCTGGGCAAGAACCCGGAAGGCCGTAAGGTCAAGGGCGTGGTCCACTGGGTCCCCGCCGCTGAAAGCATTGAATGTGAAGTGCGTCTGTACGACCGTCTGTTCCTCTCCGCGAACCCGGAAAAGGCAGAAGAGGGCAAGACCTTCCTGGACAACATCAATCCAGGCTCCTTGCAGGTCCTGACCGGTTGTCGGGCTGAACCTTCCTTGGGTGAAGCTCAGCCGGAAGACCGTTTCCAGTTCGAACGCGAAGGGTATTTCTGCGCGGACATCAAGGACTCGAAACCCGGTCAGCCGGTATTCAACCGCACCGTCACGCTGCGTGACGCGTGGACTTGATGCCGTACAGATAAGAGGCAGAACGTGCTTTCCATTTACAACACGCTCACCAAGAGCAAAGAAGTCTTCAAGCCGTTGGACGGCAACAAAGTGCGCATGTACGTCTGCGGCATGACCGTGTACGACTATTGCCACCTGGGCCACGGCCGCAGCATGGTCGCGTTCGACCTGGTCACCCGCTGGTTGCGTTTCAGCGGCTACGACCTGACCTACGTGCGCAACATCACCGACATCGACGACAAGATCATCAACCGCGCCCGTGAAAAAGGCGAAGCGTTCGATGAGCTGACCGCGCGCATGATCGACGCGATGCACGAGGACGAAGCGCGCCTGAACATCCTCAAGCCCGACATGGAGCCGCGTGCCACCGATTACATCGGCGGCATGCACGACATGATCCAGAGCCTGATCGACAAGGGCTACGCCTACGCGCCGGGCAATGGCGACGTGTACTACCGCGTCGGCAAATTCCTGGGCTACGGCAAGCTGTCGCGCAAGAAGATCGAAGATTTGCGCATCGGTGCGCGGATCGAGGTCGACGAAGCGAAAGACGACCCGCTGGACTTCGTGTTGTGGAAAGGCGTCAAGCCGGGCGAGCCGAGCTGGGAATCGCCGTGGGGCGCCGGTCGTCCGGGCTGGCACATCGAATGCTCGGTGATGTCCACCTGCTGCCTCGGCGAGACCTTCGACATTCATGGCGGCGGCTCCGACCTGGAATTCCCGCACCACGAAAACGAAATCGCCCAAAGCGAAGCGGCCACCGGCAAGACCTACGCCAACGCCTGGATGCACTGCGGCATGATCCGCATCAATGGCGAGAAGATGTCCAAGTCTCTGAACAACTTCTTCACCATCCGCGACGTGCTGGATAAATACCATCCGGAAGTGGTGCGCTACCTGTTGGTGTCGAGCCACTACCGCAGTGCGATCAACTACTCCGAAGACAGCCTGAAAGAGTCGAAGGGCGCGCTGGAGCGTTTCTATCACGCGCTCAAAGGCTTGCCGGTCGCCGAGCCTGCCGGTGGTGAGGCGTTCGTCGAACGTTTCTCGGCGGCGATGAACGACGACTTCGGCACGCCGGAAGCCTGTGCGGTGCTGTTCGAGATGGTCCGCGAGATCAACCGCCTGCGTGACAGCGATGTCACGGCTGCGGCCGGTCTGGCGGCGCGCCTGAAGCAACTGGCCAGCGTGCTGGGCGTGTTGCAGCTTGAAGCCGACGACTTCCTGCGCGCAGGCGCTGAAGGCCGTGTCGATGCGGCGGAAGTGGAAGCGCTGATTGCAGCGCGTCTGCAGGCTCGCGTTGACAAGAACTGGGCCGAATCCGACCGCATCCGCGACCAGCTCACCGCCATGGGCGTGGTGCTGGAAGACGGCAAAGGCGCAACGACCTGGCGATTGGCGGATTGATTCCAGCGAGGTGAGAGCGGTGTGTCAGTCGCACCGCCTTCGCTGCCGTCGTAACCTCCGGCGTCTCCCACAGGTTTTGTGATCGACACCGAACCTGTGGGAGCTTCTGGAGGTTACGACAGTGGCGAAGGCGATGGCGCTGACACACCGCTTTTGCTGATCGTCCCCACGCTCCGCGTGGGAACGATCTCGAATCTCGAAACGCGATCAACCTGTGGGAGCGAATTCATTCGCGAAGGCGTCGGGTCAGGCGCCACTTATCTCGAATCAGAAACCCTGTTCGCGCAGCCGTTTGTACAAGGTATTCCGACTCACCCCCAGCCGCTTGGCCAGCTGCGAAATATTCCCCCCGGCCGCCTGCAGCAGCTCGTTCAACTCCTCCGGCGTATCTAGCGCGGCCTTACGATTGAACGCCGTCACCCGCTCGCTGTTCTCGCTCTGCATCTCCAGATCGGCGAGCTCCAGATCAGCAAAGAAGTCCTCCGGCAGATGCTCGGTAGAAATCGGCTCGTCATCCGCCAGCGCCAGCGCCACCTGAATCACATTGCTCAACTGACGCAAATTCCCCGGCCACGGATGCCGCTCGAACAACGCCAACACCGACGACTCGAAGCCCGCCGTCTGCTGGGGTTCGCGATGCTGCTGCCAGATCATCTGCACCAGTTCCGCCTTGTCGGTACGGTCGCGCAGGGGCGGCAATTCAAGGTTCAAGCCGCTGATGCGGTAGTACAAATCCTGCCGGAAACGCCCGCTCTGCACCTGTTCGCGCAGCGAACAGTGGGTTGCGGAAATCACCCGAATGTCCACCGGAAACAACTCGCTGCTGCCCAGCGGTTGCACGCAACGCTCCTGCAGCACGCGCAGCAAACGGGCCTGGACGGGCAGGGGCATGTCGCCGATTTCATCGAGAAACAGCGTGCCCTTGTCCGCCTTGCGAATCAGGCCGACGCTCCCTTTCTGGTGAGCGCCCGTGAACGCGCCTTTTTCGTAACCGAACAGCTCGGCCTCCACCAACTCCGAGGGAATGGCGGCGCAGTTCACCGCAATGAACGGCTGATCAGCCCGGGAGCTGCGTTGATGCAGGTGTTTGACGAACACTTCTTTGCCCGCGCCAGTCTCGCCGAGAATCAACAGCGGCACGTTTTTCTCTAACAAACGCTGCGCTTGCCGCGTGGCTTTCGCAACCTTTTCATCGCCAAAACCGGGCGGGGCGGTGTCGGGTTTCTTCAGCTCAGTCGCAGCCCTGAATTTCAGCACTGGGGCCTTGGGCCGTTTGATCACCCCGTGAAACCGGTTATGCCCCGAGGCTTGCAGCGCGAAAGGCTGACCTTCCTGCTGATCGAGCAAATGCGCAATGGGCGCCTTGAACAGTTGCTCGATGTTGGCCTGCACCAGACGTACGCCCAAGAGGTTGTCGGCCCGGCGATTGGCGCAAACGATACGGCCGCTTTCATCGAATACCAGCAAACCAGCCCATTGGCTGTCGAGGTTGTTCAGCCCGGTGTTGAACGTCATCTGAAAATAGCCGTGCTGGAACTGGTCCAGGATCAGCCGGTTCTCAATGGTCTGGCTCATCATCTTCACCATCCCCAGCGTGTGGGAGGGTGGCAGGAAGCTGTCGCTGGACACATCGAGCACCGCGACCATACGGCGCGAGGCATCGAAAATCGGCGCCGCAGAGCCCGTCATGAAACGGTTGGCCTTCAAAAAGTGTTCATCGTGTTCAATGTGAACAGCCTGTTCACAGGCCAGCGCCGTGCCGATGGCGTTGGTGCCGACCCCGCGTTCGAGCCAACTGGCCCCGGCGATGAACCCCCGCTGCTGATCCGGTTCGACGAAGCGCTTGGTGCCCCACGAATTGAGCACCTGGCCTTGTTGGTCAGCCAGCAGAATCAGGCAGTTGGAGTTGCTGAGAATGTTCTCGTAGAAGGGCAGCACCTGTTGATGGGTGGTCTGCACCAGCGACTGATGGCGTTCCAGCAGCTGAGAAACCTGCTGTTCAGGCAGCCGATTGAAGGCGGGGCGTGACTGATGGTCCAGGCCGAACTCTCGGCAGCGGGCCCATGAGTCCCGAATGATGGTGTCGTGAGCAGTGGATGCGCCTGTAGCGGCCATGGTCTGGCTCCGTCCGGTAGCTATTATTGTTTTTGGGGTACGGCGTGGGCCAAGCATCCGTGCTCGAAACGTTCACCCATTGTTGTTCAGGATTGTTCAAAGTCAATGTTCATTTTGTTCAGGTGTTCAGCCTTTCCTGTTCACTTATGTTCAGCAACGAATATTGGCGAACAAGCTCATTCGCCCTGATCGCTCTATATCGCAGGTTTCGAGGCAGTGTTCGTTAGCGAACGTCGATTGGCACGATTGTCGCTATCCAACACGTGGTCGTTAAAAAACAGACCAACCGCTTCACCCCGAACAAGACAAATAAAAAGGGCACGCCATGTCTCTCACGCTTGAGCACGTCAGCCGAGCCGTCGACGGTCAAATCTGGATCGACGATGCGTCGCTGAGCTTCGAACCCGGCTCATTCAACGTATTGCTGGGGCGCACCTTATCAGGCAAAACCAGCCTGATGCGCTTGATGGCCGGTCTGGACAAGCCAGACAGCGGCCGCGTACTGATGAATGGCAAAGATGTCACCCAGGTTGCGGTGCGTCATCGCAATGTGTCGATGGTTTATCAGCAATTCATCAACTACCCGAGCATGACCGTCTACGACAACATCGCCTCGCCACTGCGCCAGGCCAAAATGTCGAAAGACGAAATCGACAGCCGCGTGCGGGAAACCGCCAAGATGCTGCGAATCGAGAAGTTCCTCAGCCGCTACCCCCTCGAACTCTCCGGCGGCCAGCAGCAGCGTACGGCCATGGCGCGGGCGCTGGTGAAAGACGCCGAGCTGATTCTGTTCGACGAGCCGCTGGTCAACCTCGACTACAAATTGCGCGAAGAGCTGCGTCAGGAAATGCGCCAGCTGTTCGAGACCCGCAACACCATCGCGGTCTACGCCACCACCGAGCCCAACGAAGCGCTGGCGCTGGGCGGCACTACGACGATCCTGCACGAAGGCCGGCTGATCCAGAGCGGCAAGACCCCTGAGGTCTACCATCAGCCGAAAACCGTGCTGGCCGCCGAGCTGTTCTCCGAGCCGCCGATCAACCTGATGCCGGGCCGTATCGATGGCAACGAAGTGAGCTTCGCCAATTTCGTGCATTTCCCGCTCAACGTTGACCTGCGCAAGATCGGCGATGGCGAATACGGTTTTGGTGTGCGCCCCAGCCACCTGAGTCTCGTACCGTCCAACGACGACGATCTGGAACTGGCGGTTACCGTGGAACTGGCGGAGATCAGCGGCTCGGAAACGTTCCTTCACGTGCGTAACGAGCATTTCTCGTTGGTCCTGCACCTGCCGGGGGTGCACGAGTACGACGTCGACACGCCGATTCGCGTGTACATCCCGACTCACAAATTATTCGTGTTCGATCAGCAGGGCGGGCTTATCCAGGCACCGGGCCTGCGCATGGCGAGGGTTGCCTGATGGCCGAGATCCGCTTGCAACAACTCGCGCACAGCTACAGCGCAAACCCCACTGGCCCTGAAGACTACGCAATCCGCGAGATGACTCACATCTGGGAGCAGGGCGGGGCCTATGCCTTGCTCGGCCCGTCTGGATGTGGCAAATCGACCTTGCTCAACATCATTTCCGGCCTGCTCAGCCCGTCGGAAGGCAGGGTGATGTTCGACACTACCGTGGTCAACGACATGTCGCCGGAGCAGCGCAATATCGCTCAGGTTTTCCAGTTTCCGGTGGTCTACGACACCATGACGGTGTACGACAACCTCGCCTTTCCCCTGCGCAATCAGGGCATGGCCGAGGCGAAAATTCAGATCAAAGTGCAGGAAATCGCCGATGTATTGGACCTGCAACCGCTGCTGAAAAAGAAGGCCAAGGGCCTCACGGCTGACGAGAAACAGAAAGTCTCCATGGGCCGCGGTCTGGTGCGCGACGACGTGTCGGCGATCCTGTTCGACGAACCGCTGACCGTGATCGACCCGCACCTGAAGTGGAAACTGCGGCGCAAGCTCAAGCAGATCCACGAGCAGTTCAACATCACCATGGTCTACGTCACCCACGATCAGTTGGAGGCTTCGACCTTCGCCGACAAGATCGCGGTCATGTACGGCGGCCAGATCGTGCAGTTCGGCACCCCGCGTGAGCTGTTCGAAAAACCCCATCACACCTTTGTCGGTTACTTCATCGGCAGCCCCGGCATGAACCTCATTGAGGTCAAGCCTGAAGCAGGCGGCGTGGGCTTCGGCGGCATTCATCTGCCTTTGCCGGAAGCCCTGCAACAGCGTCTGGCCGTCACGAAGTGGAGCACCCTCAAGGTCGGCATCCGGCCCGAGTTCGTCCATGTTTGGGATGGGCCGTTCGACGACGCCATGTGCGCCGACGTGACCTATGTCGAGGACTTGGGGACCTACAAAATCCTCACCCTGAACCTGGCCGGGCAATCGCTGAAGGTCCGCCTGCAGGAAGACAAACCGGTGCCGCAAGGCCAGGCCTGGATCAGTTTTCCGGCCCAGTGGTTGATGCTCTACGCCGATGAATTTCTGCTGGAAGCCGACGCCAATGCAGCGTCGGCCAGCGAGGTGCCCCATGAGTAAGGTGCAGAACAACAAGGCCTGGTGGCTGGTGCTGCCGGTGTTTCTGTTGGTGGCGTTCAGCGCCATCATCCCGATGATGACCGTGGTCAACTATTCGGTGCAGGACATCTTCGACCAGTCCAGCCGCTATTTCGTCGGTACCGACTGGTTCAGGCAGGTGTTGCAGGACCCGCGCCTGCACGATTCGCTGCTGCGCCAGTTCATCTATTCGGCCTGCGTGCTGCTGATCGAAATCCCGCTGGGCATTGCCATTGCGCTGACCATGCCGACCAAGGGTCGCTGGTCTTCGGTGTGCCTGATCGTGATGACCATTCCGCTGCTGATCCCCTTCAACGTGGTTGGCACCATCTGGCAGATTTTCGGCCGTGGCGACATCGGCCTGCTGGGCTGGTTTCTCAACAACGTGCTGCACGTCAGCTACAACTACGCGGCCAATGCCTCGGATGCCTGGGTGACGGTGCTGATCATCGACGTCTGGCACTGGACCTCGCTGGTAGCGCTGCTGTGCTACTCGGGTTTACGGGCGATTCCGGACGTGTACTACCAGGCTGCGCGGATCGATCGGGCATCGAACTGGGCGGTTTTCCGACACATCCAGTTGCCGAAGATGAAGAGCGTGCTGCTGATCGCGGTGATGCTGCGCTTCATGGACAGCTTCATGATCTACACCGAGCCGTTCGTACTCACTGGGGGCGGGCCGGGCAACTCGACGACTTTCCTCAGCCAGACCCTGACCACCATGGCGCTCGGCCAGTTCGACCTGGGCCCGGCGGCGGCGTTCTCGCTGGTGTATTTCCTGATCATCCTGCTGGTGTCGTGGGTGTTCTACACCGCCATGACCCACGGCGAAAAGAACTGAGGAGCGGCCCATGAATCTTCGTAAAGTCGTGCCGCTGTGGATCTACCTGCTGTTTCTGCTGGTCCCGATCTACTGGCTGGTGAACATGTCCTTCAAGACCAACACCGAAATCCTCGGCGGTCTGACGCTGTTTCCCCAGGATTTCACCCTGGCGAACTACAAGGTGATCTTCACCGACGAGAGCTGGTACAGCGGCTATATCAACTCGCTGTACTACGTTTGCCTGAATACCGTGATATCGCTGAGCGTGGCATTGCCTGCTGCTTACGCGTTTTCCCGCTATCGTTTCCTCGGCGACAAGCACTTGTTTTTCTGGCTGCTGACCAACCGCATGGCGCCACCGGCGGTGTTCCTGTTGCCCTTTTTCCAGCTGTATTCGTCGATTGGCCTGTTCGACACCCACATCGCCGTCGCGTTGGCGCACTGCCTGTTCAACGTGCCTTTGGCGGTATGGATTCTCGAAGGCTTCATGTCTGGCGTGCCGAAGGAGATCGACGAAACGGCCTACATCGACGGGTACAGCTTCCCCAAGTTCTTCGGGAAAATTTTCATCCCGTTGATTGGTTCGGGGATCGGTGTCACGGCGTTTTTCTGCTTCATGTTCTCGTGGGTCGAGCTGCTGCTGGCGCGGACACTGACATCGGTCAACGCCAAGCCGATCGCGGCGGTGATGACCCGCACGGTGTCGGCATCGGGGATCGACTGGGGCGTGTTGGCGGCAGCGGGAGTGTTGACCATCCTGCCGGGCATGCTGGTGATCTGGTTCGTTCGCAATCACGTGGTCAAGGGTTTCGCCCTTGGTCGTGTCTGAGGAGTCGAAAAAATGGAGTGGATGTCCTGGACACTGCCGACCGCCATTTTCTTTGCGTCCATCGCTGCCATTCTGGCTGCGATGACCGTTTGGGAACTGCGCTCGGCGAGCATCGAACGTCGCGGTTTTCTGCCGATTGCCACCACCCGTGGCGACCGGCTGTTCATCGGTCTTCTCGGCAGCGCCTACCTGCATTTGCTGGTGATTGGCGCGACCGACTGGAGCATCTGGGTCGCCTCGGGGCTGTCCCTGGTCTGGCTGTTGGTGGTGATGCGTTGGGGTTGAAAGCTGGCCGGCCTGTCGTGGCAGGTCGATTGGCAGGATTTGCAAAGCGGGACTACATAAGAATCAACACTGGAGGTGTCTATGTTCAATAAGAAAAACAAGCTGCGACATAGTGTGACGGTTGCGACGATGGTGATGCTCGGCGGCTTGAGCGTTTCGGCGTGGGCGGATCAATACGAGGATGCCGCGAAGAAATGGGCAGCCAGCGAATTCAAGCCGACCACCCTGTCAGACGCTGACCAGCTCAAGGAACTGGAGTGGTTCATCAAGGCCGCCGAGCCGTTCCGTGGCATGGACATCAAGGTGGTTTCCGAAACCTTGACCACCCATGAATATGAATCGAAAACCCTGGCCAAGGCCTTCACCGAAATCACCGGCATCAAAGTGACTCACGACCTCCTGCAAGAGGGCGACGTCATCGAGAAGCTGCAAACCGCGATGCAGTCGGACAAGAGCATTTACGACGGCTGGGTCAACGACTCTGACCTGATCGGTACCCATTTCCGCTACGGCAAGGCGCTGTCTCTGACAGACCTGATGGCCAGCCCGGAAGGCGCGAAAGTCACCTCGCCAACACTCGACATCAAAGACTTCATCGGCACCTCCTTCACCACCTCGCCTGAGGTCAAGGATGAGTCGGGCAAGGTCATCACCCCGGCCAAGCTGTATCAGCTGCCTGACCAGCAGTTCGCCAACCTGTACTGGTTCCGCGCCGACTGGTTCGAGCGTGCTGACCTCAAAGCGAAGTTCAAGGCCAAATACGGCTACGAGCTGGGCGTTCCGGTGAACTGGTCGGCTTATGAAGACATCGCCAAATTCTTCAGCGAAGACGTGAAGGAAATCGACGGCAAGAAAGTCTACGGCCACATGGACTACGGCAAGAAAGACCCGTCCCTGGGCTGGCGCTTCACCGATGCCTGGTTCTCCATGGCAGGCAGCGGCGACAAAGGCCTGCCGAACGGCTTGCCGGTGGACGAGTGGGGCATTCGTGTAGAAAGCTGCCATCCGGTCGGTTCCAGCATCACCCGCGGCGGCGACACCAACGGTCCGGCTGCCGTTTACGCCACTCAGAAATACATCGATTGGCTGAAAGCCTACGCGCCACCTGAGGCAGCGGGCATGACCTTCTCCGAGTCGGGGCCAGTGCCTTCTCAGGGTAACGTTGCGCAGCAGATTTTCTGGTACACCGCATTTACCGCTGACATGACCAAGCCAGGTCTGCCGGTGATGAACGCCGATGGCACGCCGAAATGGCGGATGGCGCCATCGCCGAAAGGTCCGTACTGGAAAGACGGCATGAAGCTCGGCTATCAGGACGTGGGTTCGTGGACCTTCCTGAAATCGGCGGACGAGAAAAAACGTCTGGCGGCCTGGCTGTACGCGCAGTTCGTGACGTCGAAATCCGTTTCTCTGAAGAAAACCATCGTGGGCCTGACGCCGATTCGTGAGTCGGACATCAACTCGAAAGAGATGACCGCGCTGGCGCCGAAACTCGGTGGTCTGGTGGAGTTCTACCGCAGCCCGGCCCGCGTCCAATGGTCGCCGACCGGCACCAACGTTCCGGATTATCCGAAACTGGCGCAACTGTGGTGGAGCCATGTGGCTGAAGCCGTGACCGGCGAGAAAACCGCACAAGCGGCGCTCGATGGCCTGGCCAAGGATCAGGACGCCATCATGACCCGTATCGAGCGCTCCAAGGTTCAGGACGCAAGTGGTTGCGCACCGAAGATGAACCCGGAAACTTCGGCGGAAGAGTGGTACACCAAAGCCGAGAAGAGCAATGGCGCGTTCCTCGCCCCGCAACGCAAACTGGCCAACGAGAAACCGAAGGGTGAAACGATTGCCTACTCGGACCTGCTGAAAAGCTGGGAAGCGGCCAAGAAGTAAACCTTGGATCGGCCCTCAAGCCCTACTCGATCGTGCAGGAGGGCGTGGGCGGAACCTGTAGGAGCGAATTCATTCGCGAGACGTCGGTACGGACGATGGAACCATGTCGGATGTACTGGCCAATCGCGAATAAATTCGCTCCTACAGGGATCATCGGCTAAACGCATAAAAAAACGGCACCCTCGGGTGCCGTTTTTCATGTGCAGACCGCCTCGATCAACCGTGCAGCGTTTCCGCTGCGTAAAGGGTGTTCTCCAGCAGGCATGCGCGGGTCATCGGGCCAACGCCGCCTGGCACCGGTGTAATCCAGCCTGCGCGGGGCAGGGCAGTCTCGTACACCACGTCGCCCACCAGCTTGCCGTCGTCCTGACGGTTGATGCCGACGTCGATCACGATCGCGCCTTCCTTGATCCACTCGCCCTTGACCAGTCCCGGCTTGCCCGCTGCCACCACCACCAGATCAGCACGGCCAACATGGCCCGCCAGGTCCTGGGTGAAGCGATGGGTCACGGTCACGGTGCAGCCAGCCAGCAGCAACTCCATGGCCATCGGACGACCGACGATGTTGGACGCGCCCACCACCACGGCATCTTTCCCGTAAAGGTCAACGCCGGTGCTTTCCAGCAGGGTCATGATGCCTTTCGGCGTGCAAGGGCGCAGCAGCGGAATACGCTGGGCCAGACGCCCGACGTTATAAGGGTGGAAACCATCGACGTCTTTATCAGGACGGATGCGTTCCAGCAGTGGCGACGAATCCAGATGCTCCGGCAGCGGCAGTTGCAACAGGATGCCGTCAATGGCGGGGTCGTCGTTGAGGCTGTCGATCAGCTCGGTCAGCTCGGTCTGGGTGGTTTCGCTGGGCAGGTCGTAGGCCCGGGAGATAAAGCCGACCTCTTCACAGTCTTTGCGTTTGTGCGAGACGTAAACCTGAGAGGCGGGGTCGCTGCCGACCAGAATCACCGCGAGGCCCGGCGTACGCAGCCCTTGCTCGCGACGTTCGGCAACTCGTTGGGCGATCTGCTGGCGCAGGCTGGCTGCGATCGCTTTGCCGTCTATTAGTTTTGCAGTCATTACGCGTGATTAACCATCGGAAGGGAGGGAAAAAGAGCGCGCATTCTCGCATGACCTGACGCAAGGGCAAAGGCGGTTGGTCCGCTTAATAAGCTAACCCCTTTAATTAACTGAATTTTTTAGAAAAAAGTGTTGACGACCTTTGAGGCCGTCTATAAGATTCGTCGCACTTGTCGGGCACAACCCCACACAGGATAAGCCGAAAGCGGTGAGTCAGGTCGAAAGGTTGAATAAGTCAGGTAGAGTTCAAATCGGCTCAGCGTGATTGAAAGCTCTTAATTTGCAGTCGTAAGAATGCAGATTAACCAAGCGCCCGTAGCTCAGCTGGATAGAGCATCCGCCTTCTAAGCGGATGGTCGCAGGTTCGAGTCCTGCCGGGTGCGCCATAAAGGCAGCTTTGGCACAAGTAAGTTACAACGCTAGATGGTGGGCGTAGCTCAGTTGGTAGAGCACGGGATTGTGACTCCCGTTGTCGAGGGTTCGATCCCCTTCGTCCACCCCATATTCGAAAAAGGCGCCAGATGCATAATCTGGCGCCTTTGCTTTAAGCGCTTCAAACGCGGATGTGGTGGAATTGGTAGACACACTGGATTTAGGTTCCAGCGCCGCAAGGTGTGAGAGTTCGAGTCTCTCCGTCCGCACCATACTTAGTTTCGCAGCCTTTCGCTAAGGTTCGCGAAACCAGAAAGAAGGCCGCCTAGAGCGGCCTTTTTCTTTCGCAGCGTTTCGCGTTCATTCGCTACCTTCCGCGCTTTTCTAGTACATTCGCCAGTACATCGACAATTCGACCCTTCTGGTGATGTACTAATGCCCCTCACTGACACGGCCGTCAGGCAAGCCAAGCCCAAAGACAAAGACTACTCCCTGACCGATAGCGACGGTCTGGCACTGTTTGTTGCTGCGAAGGGCACAAAGGCCTGGCACTTCCGCTTTTCCTGGCACGGCAAGCAGCCGCGCATCTCCCTCGGCACCTATCCAGAAATCTCCCTTCGTGACGCGCGCGACCTCCGCGACCAGGCGCGGACGTTGGTAGCCAAAGGGCTGGACCCCCGGCTTGAGAGACGGAAGGCACAGATCGAAGCTGGCCAGCGCGTGGAAAACACATTCGAAGCTGTCGCCAACCGCTGGCACAACTTCAAAGCCCTTCGGCTGACGAACGCCAAGAAGGGGAGCAAGGAACAATCCCGGCGCTATTTGGACAAGGACCTGATTCCGTCGCTTGGCCGTTTGCCGATCGACCAGGTCACACGTGCAGATGTACTAAAAACCGTGCGCAAGATCGAAGCGCGAGGCGCCTTGCATGTCGCTGAAAAGTGCCGGGGCTGGCTCAACGAAATTTTCCGCTACGGCATTGCCGAGGGCGTCATTGAGGTCAACCCAGCCTCTGACATCGATATCGTCGCAGCCATCCAGCCACCGGTTGAGCACAACCCCATCCTGCGTATGCACGAACTCGGTGAGTTCCTGCGCAAGCTGAAGGCCTCACAGATTTCGGTGTTCACCAAAAGCGCTATTCGATTAATGCTGCTGACGATGGTCCGAACGATCGAAGCTCGGTCAGCATCGCCTGGGCAGTTCGATCTCGAAGACGCCATATGGCGCGTGCCCCCGGAAGGGGTGAAGCAGCTGCAAAGCCGTGTTCGTACAGAAAGTGGGGAGGTTCCGCCGTATCTGGTGCCGCTGTCGCGGCAGGCGGTTGGGGTGGTGCGGGAGGTGCTCAGCATGACCGGGCGTTGCAAGCTCGTCTTCACTGGTCGGAATGATCCGAGCAAGATGATGAGTGAGAACACCGTAAACATGGCCATCAAGCGAATGGGATATGAGGGCAAGCTGACGGGCCACGGCTTGCGCGGGACCGTTTCAACTGCCCTCAATGAGATGGGTTACAACGCGGATTGGATCGAGGCGCAGCTTTCCCATGCGGGGGAAAACAAAGTGCGGGGGAGTTACAACCACGCCGAGTACGTTGAACAGCGGCGGGGGATGATGCAGGACTGGGCTGACTATTTGGACTGGCTGGAGGCTGGCCACCCGTGGGATAAGTGGATCAGGCCGACTGGCGCTCTTCCACCCGGACCGGGCGGGGATTCCGGCACGCCTCTACCTGCTCCCGGTTCCACTCCAGAACCTCGGACTTGATCCAGAAAACTGACTTGGCGCCGTGTTTCACTTGCGCGGGAAACAGGCCGGTGTTCACCAGCTCATAAAGCTTGGTAGTGCCGTAGCCGGTCAGCTTCTTCACTTCCGGCAGTTTGATGAATTCGACTTCGTGATTGGTGTGATTCATTGTTTACTCCGCGTCGCCTGATGGCGTCGAAACATTTCAAAAATGGAAGGATTTCATATGGATTACTGCGGCTGGCCTATGGTGTTAAAGCTCACCCAACAGACGAGTGAAAGTTTGGTACCTCTCGCTACCGCAGGTATGACGTCTATTGTTGCCGCGACGGGCATCTACATCGCCTATCGTCAGTGGGACACCAACCGAAAAAAGCTCAAGTTGGATTTATTTGATCGACGGATAGCGGTTTATGACGCTACAAAATCAGCGTTGGGCGAAATTTTCGCGACCGGTGGGACATCTCAGGATCTAGAGATGCGCTATCTGGCTGGCATCGCCGCTGCTCAATGGTTGTTCGATCAAGCATTAACAAGCTTTTTAAAAGAAGATATCTGGGCGGAACTGGTTGAGTTAAGTCGAACCGAAGGCGTATTGCATGGTGCACCGCCCGGTGAAGAAAGGACCAAGGAGATTCAAAAAAACCGTGAAGCAAAACATAGGCTTATTGGGTACTTTAATAGCCTAGATGATCGTTTCGCTAAATATCTCAGGCTCGACCATTAACCAGGCATTCTCAAAAGCTGTGCATGGTTTGTACGGCTCTATCTGCGAAGCGAGCTGCCGTGCCTTGCTGCATTTTTTGTGATTGCCGCGGGCGCGTTGCCGCCCGCATTGGTCGCAGATCACCGGGTGATTGAGCGGGCGCATCGGGCGCCCGTGTAGGCTGGTTTTGCGGCGAAAGGCAGTCATGGCTTCACCCGTTTGAACTCGACGGCCCAGACCCACGGGTTCGCGTTCCAGGCTCCGGCGCCGTTGATAGCTTCCCATAGCTGTTGAAAGTGGTCTCTGAATGTCCAGGCCGACATATCACACGCAACACCTTCCAACTCTGCCTGTTCCTGGGTTATGTCCTGCAGCCGCTCCACCCGCACTGCGGTGATCTCCAGCAGGATGCGGCAGGCTCGGCGCGGCATGAAAATGCTGGGCTTCCATGGCCCGCCGTAATCGGTCAGGTTGTCGCACTCCCTATACACGAACCATTTTTTGTCTGGGTCGGCTTGCGCGATGCCGACCTCCGCCCAAGTCTCCCGCACCCACAATCGGTCGCCCGGCTGGCCGTAGGGACAAAGGTCAGCATTGCCGGACAGCGTCAGAAAAGCAGGTTCAAATCCAGCGGCCAAGCAATCAAGCGCTGCGCGCTTCTTCACTTCACGCCGCGTCACCGTCTTGCTGCCATCCACGATGGCGCGCACCATCGGGGCCGAAAATAGAATCGGACGCTCTTTCATGCTGCAGCCTCGATCGCTTCGATAACTGTCCAGATGCCCAGCGCCTGGCTGACCGGTCGTCCCGCGCTCGCGCGTTTCAGGTTCTGGATGATTTCTTGCCGCCCCTCTGGTCGCGACAGCAGCGCGGTCATGGACCTGACGGCGTCGAGGGCGTAGTTCTTGCCCTCCATAAAACCGAATCGGTCGATCCTTGGCGGCGCGTCTGGTTTGCCAGGTATGGCGAAGGCAGGCGCTGGAATCGCCACCGGCGCCGGAGCGGGCGTTGGTGCGGCCGGTTCACGCTGTGGCTTGGGCGTTGCTGATGGTGGAATGATGGACACGGGGAAGCGCAGCGCCCGATTAAGGGCCTGTTGGGCGATAGGGTTCATGAGGATCCTTTCCACTAATTGTGGATATCTGGAAAGCGATAGGGTTTAGTTGGCGCTGATAAAAAACAGGAGTGACGATGTGCCTCGATTGCGCGGAAGACAGAAGGTTTTGACGTTCTCAATATTCTTCGCGAGCGCTAGGCGCTCGCTTAGAACGGCTAAGGAGATTGAGGACGGGAGCTTCTACGAATCATTGAATAGCCTTGTGATGGCCGCTTTCACTGTGGAGGCCTACCTGAACCATCTTGGGGAAATCCTTTTAAAGGACTCATTCAAAAGCTTCGAGAAAGACAGTATTTGGAAAAAATACAAAAAGCTTCGCAAGCTTTGTGGGTTACCTCCAGCAAGCATTGAGGATGTATATCCCGTTGTCGCGCAGCTATTGAATTTTCGAAACTCCATGGCACACGGACGAACAGAGAACAACGAAATTGACGTTGATACGCAAGATAGAACCATTCCCCTAGCGCTTAGTTTCGATGTTTCAGGATGGCGATCGGTGGTGACTCCCGAAGCCGCGGAGTCAGCTCTTAACGACGTCAAACTACTTGTCACCGAACTAAACTCATCGAGCGGGTTAGGTGAAAGTCCATTTTCCACCAGTGGTGGTGGCCTTTACTCTCTATCTGCAGATGATGGGAAGAGCTGACCCTGACGATCATGAGGTTGTGTGCTGGGCGACACTGAGCGCAATAGCGACCGGCTGAACCCATATCGGCATGGCGCTGAGCATGAACGTCTCGCCGGCGCCGGCCAGCAACAGGGTGGTGCCCATGGTGGAGGCAATCGCCTCGGCAGCGTCGGGCGGCACGGCGTTTCCGATCCGTTCGCGCCATGCCTGGTCACTCAGCCCGTCCAGTTCGAACCACTCTTCTGGCTCAAGCAGGCTTTGCAGCGCTGCCAGCTCCAGCGTGGTGAACGGCCGGTGCCATGTGCCGTCGAGGCTCTCGATCACGCAAGTCAGTCGCTCGTTGGGTTCGGGCATGCGGGGATCTGCCACCGACCAACGCCCGTTGTCCTGCCGCGCGCTGGCGGAAACGGCGCCGCATTGCTCACTCCAGCCGACGACGCCGTAATGCCCGCCGGTGAGATAGGCATCACCCTTGCTGCGCTTCATACCTGGTCGCGGGTCCTGTACGGCGAACGCACCTTGGCCCGTCGTGCTGCCTGATATGACGGTGCGCGATGCGCCGTCCCATTTGGCGACGTTGTATTTCGCGTGGCCGATACCAGGGTCGCGCGGGTCGGCAACGCTGAACGTCCCTTGCCCGGGCGACTTCACACCGATGACCGCGCCGCTCGTTTGGTCCCAGCGGCGCACGCCGTATTGTTGGTACTGCAGCGCGCCAGATTTCGCCCGTGGATCTGCCACCGAGAACGCGCCATTGGTTGGGCTGCTTCGGCCGGCGACCGTGCCCATCGAGTCCCGCCAGTCGTTGACCCCCAAATAGCCGGCATACGCTTCTGGAACAATCGCGAAGTCGCGCAGATAGCCATCCTCGATCGCCAGATCATTCAGGCAGCGCCAGTCTTTACCGGCTTCGACCAAGGCAAGCCGTACCCACGTTTTCCATTGCAGTGCCGGTACACGGTGCATAGGGCCTGCGGCTTCCACGTCACCCGCCAATGGCATGCGGCCGAGGATGCTTCCCACGGACTTGAGCGACTTCTTTTCCGGTTCGTACAGGAACGGCGGCACCTTCTCGATGTGGCGGGCCACCAGCAGGAAGCGTTTGCGGCTCTGGGCCAGGCCACCCAGTTCGCCGCAGTCGTGCGTGGTTTCAGCGACCGCGTAGCCGTAGAAACTCAGCAGCTGGTTGATCTGGTCCAACAGGCGCCGGCCGCGGGTGGCCAGGCGTGGCACGTTCTCGAAAACGATCAGGTCTACCGGGTCGTCTTTCCACGCCTCACACATCAGCCACACGCAGCGCAGCGTCAGTTCGTTGAGCGCTTGATATTTCGGCGTCAGGCTCATCGTCTCGGACAGCAGCCCCGACGCGCCCTTGCACGGGCTGGAGATAAACACGGCGTTCGGGCGCTGGTAGCCTGCGGCTTTGCGGACATCGTCCGGCGTTGCTTCAACCCAGTCAGCTGGCGGCTCCTGACCGTGAAAAGCGGTGTACATGCCGCGTGTGAACAGATCCAGCAGCGTGCCAGGCACACCGGAAAGTCGTTCGAAGTCGCGTAAGCCGGCGGGGTCAACGTCTATGCCGCCAATGCACTGCCACTCGGCCTGCATGTTGCCGACCACGGGTTTGGCCTTGTTGAAGCCCTTGGCGCCGCCGCCGAGGCCGCAGCAGAAATGGAAGTGCTTGAGGATTCGTTTGAGCATCAGAAGGGTTCCACGCAGGCGCCGCCCATCCTTCTGATGGTGGCAATTTGGGTTGAGTTGGGTTATCACCGTGATTGGTTTAGGGTCCAATCAGGAAGAATGCATGACTAAAGAGCAGTTTTATCAGCGGTCCGAGTACTTCGAGGCAAAGCTCGCTGCGTGCTTGCGGGCGACGAAAGAGTTCCGTGCCCGAGATATGGAGCTTTCAAAACCAGGAGCTATGGAAGAGTTCGAAAAGCTCCAAAAGGAAGCATGCCAAGCCAGCAACGACTGGTTCAATTTTTGCGAAGAGAACCGGGGAAAGGTGGTCTAGCTGTTTCAATGTAAGCATGGCCCCGCAGTGCGATGCCGGTGATCAAGCGGCCGCAGCGGCCGCTTGCAACGCAAAGTAGATCCGCGCACACGCTTCAGTATCCGGACGTGCACGGTGGCCACCGACCAGGTCCTCACCGGTGAAATGTTTGAGTGCTTCGGTCACGGTCGGAATCTTGAACTGACGGCCACGGCCGGCACGGATCATCTTCTCGGTGGGCGGGCACTTCACGATGTTTGTGCTGTTCAGGCAGGTGCAGTAGCTCGGGCCTGCCTTGAACTCGTCCGCCGCTTCCTGGCCAAAAAAGCGCTTCAAGCCGATGCGCAGAATGCGGTCGTCAAACGAGACGTTGTGCGCAACCCGCATGCCTGCACGCCGGAAGAGTTCCATGAAGCCTTCCAGCGCTTTTCCTTCCGGGATGCCTTGGGCTGAGGCGATTTCGGTGGTGATGCCATGGATCGCCGCGACGTCATCGGGGATCACCCAGCCATCAGGCTTGATCATCGCCTCGAACGAATCGACCAACTCGCCTTCGGGCGTGTAGAGCAGGCCGCAAATGTCGACGATGTGAGGCTGACACGGGTCATCGCTTGGGAGTTTGAAAGCGGGAAGGCCAGTGGTTTCGGTATCAAAGAAGTAGATCAGGTCGGACATGAGTGGGTTTCCTATGGGCAAAAAGAAAGCGCCCGAAGGCGCTTGTGGGTGTTGCACGTGTTGCGTGGGTGTTGCGTCAACTCGCTTGCTGTAGCGGCACGTCGCCGCCGGCCACGCCGCCTTCGATCCAAACAGCGGCAAATTCCGGCGGCAGCTTGGCGGGCTTCTCTTTCAGCGATCCGCAGACGATGGCGGTTTCAATCTCGCCGGCCTTGGCCAGCGTGAGCAGCATTCCCAAGAACTGGGCGCGAACTTGCGGCAGCAGCACATCGGCGCGATCAACCATGATCAGCTTCAGGCCGGCGAGCTTGCTGATGGCCAGGCCGATCAACGCGTCGCAACGCCACTTCTCCGATTCAGACAGCAGCACGTAATTGCGTCCGCCGGCGGTGATTGCCATGTCGGCGCCAATCGCGGTTTGCGGCCAGCCCGCGAGTCCCGACAAACGCTTCAAGCTGCTGTTGATAGGCTCCAGCGCACCGGCCAGGATCTCGCCGGGAATGCCATCGGGCGCCAATGCCTTTTCGATCAGCACCCAAGCGAGCACGTCGGCATGGTGGCCTGCCGCGTCATTTGCCTTTTTGTCGGCGTTGACCAGCATGTCGAGCCGGTCCTTGATCATGGTCGCCTTCGCTTCGGCGCGGGTGCGAATGTCGCGCTGCACTTGGATCGCGGCTTCACAACGCGTGATTTCGGCTTCGGATGAACTCCCGGGGGTAACGGCAATGTGCGCGGCCAAATCGCGTTGCGCGGCCAACGCCACATCGACGCGTAGACGATCATTGCCGCGGGTGTTCTCCAAGAGCTTGACCGCGTCCTTTGCCTTTTGAAGCTCGACTTGGGCTTCCGCAAGCTTTTTGGAATCGGCGGTTTTGCCCTTGAACACCTCAACGCGCAGGCCGATGACCTTCAACTTGACGTGGCAGGACGGACACTCGCACGGCGACTCGCCGTTGTAGGCCGTGACCGCGTCCCCCCACTCCTTCAGTTTCGGCTGCCATTCGGCCAGCGATTCTTCGGTGGCCACCAGCTTGGCGCGCTCCCGGTCCACCAATTTAGCTTTTACTTCGAGATCGGCTTTGCGCTTGTTCCAGGCATCAACCGCCCCAAGCCGACCCTTGAGTTCACCGAGGAACTGATTGCCACGGTCAATCTCGATAGCGGCTTTGCCCTGCGTAGCCTGTGCTTCGGCAAGATCTGCTTCGGTCACCTCCGGTACTCCCTCAGGCAGTTCCGGTACGGTGACGGTCCAGCCTTCGGCCTTCTCGCTGCCGTAGGCTTCGCCAGTGAGCGCCTTCCAGGCGCCGCGCGACTCGGCGGCGTATGTCTTGGCCTGATCCTGAGCGGAGGCGAAGCCACTCAGCAACAGCGGCTTGATCGCTTCAACCTTCTTGGCGTCGGCGCCGCGGGCAACCAGCTTTTCAGCTACGACCTGCGGTTTCGCGCTGGATTTGGTGAGGGCGAACAGCAGGCTGCGCTTCGCTTTGTCGTCCAGCTTCGCGAACGCGTCAGGGTTCAGCACGAACGGCAGATAGTCCTGACCGGCGATGTCGGTGCGCTCTGCCTTGCCACTCGGCAGCGTGATCGAGCTGGCGGCGCCGTCATGACCGATGATGATCTGGGCCTTCTTCTCGCCCTCGGTGACGAGCATCTTGTAGTCGCCCTTTTTGGCGACTCGGGCGCTTTCGCCCAAGGCCAGGCCAATGGCTTCTTTCAGGCTGGATTTGCCGGCGCCATTCAGGCCGCACACCATGGTAATGGGCGTGCTCAGGGTCAGATTAGCGCTGCGCAGGCCTTGGAAGTTCTCGACGTAGATGGATTCGATGTGCATGACTGGTCACTCCAGAACGAGGTCAGAGAGCTTCGCCTTGACCTGGTAGATGTTGTCGATGGACGCCTCGCCTTCGGAATGCAGAACGATCACGTCGTTGTCGATCAGACGCAGGATCAGGCTGGTGGCGGTGTCGCTGTCGATCGCCAGGCGGTGCTGGAGCCACGCGACATTGACGTTAGCGGCGTGCAGGACGATCAGCTGTGACGCGTCTTCGTAGGTGTACTCGCCGAACTCTTTCGGCGCGGCGCCGGCGATGTTGGCCAGGGGATCGACGAACTCGCCTACCTCGGCGAATTCAGGCCCGAGATTCTGGTCATCGTCCGTCCAGGTAGGTTCATCAGGGCCAGTTGGTTTATTCGGCTCGCTGATCACTTGGCGGCTGCCGTGCGAGTCCGGCGCACTCAGAACGCCGTCCTGCTCCATGGTTTCAAGCAGGCGGGTTGCGCGGTTGTACCCGATCTTAAATTTGCGCTGAACCGCCGACGGTGATGGTCGGCGGGTATCGATCACGAACTGAACTGCCTGTTGGTAAATCGGATCAGGGCCTTCGAACTCAGGCTCGTCGCGACTCGATGCCGCGTGATCAAACAGGCTGCCTGTCAGCTCGCTGGTGTGCAGGGGCAGGTCTGGCTGATCGCGATCCGGTTCAATGGAGTCGAGGCCCTCGTCGTAGTCGTTGGGCGCCATCACCAGCAGGCAAAGGCGACCGGCACTGTCGATCAGGTCATGTCGGTTAGGGTCTTTCGCGTCAACGATCGAGGTGAGCGTGAGCTGCTTCGAGTTGAACTTGACCTCTTTCATCGTCACTTCGATGGTCGAGACGTTGCGCGAGCTGATGATTGCGATGGCGTTATGCGCAGCGGCTTTTGCCTTGTCGGTAATACGCTCGATCACCTCTTGCTGCTGACCTTCGTTCAGCTTGCTGTACGGGGAGTGGATGTTCTTGAGTTCGAACAGCGCCGCGTCGACCAAGTCGCGCACCAACAGCCCGTGGGCGAAAATCGACGGTGGTACGTCATGCAGGCGAGCGCGTTCGATAGCGTCTTGATGTTCCGCTTTCATGGGCAATCCTCAGTATTTGGCGATGCGCTCAAGCTGCGTTTGCTGAGCGACGGACAGTTGGGTGCGCGGGCCGTAGCGTTTGAAGCTGGCCCGGATGTCTTCGGTGAAGGTGATTTCCCAAGCGCCGCTGGCATGCAGCTCAGCGGCAACGAGGATCGCGGCAAACTCTTCGACGGTGTCGTAGAGTTCATCTACGTTCTGGCTGGCCATGCCGGTCAGTCGAACTCAAGGCCAGAGGTGTCAGCGGGACCGGATTCATCGTCCGGTGCATCAACCGACGCACTTTCTGCATCTTTTGCCTCGGTTTTTGCATTTTCTGACGCGGTTTCTGCATTTTTTGCATCGGTTTTCGCGGTTTCTGAGGCCAGCTCGGCGCCCGTAATCTCGCCGGTTTCCTTGTTGACGACAGGTGCTGTGACCATTTGCAGATCCGCTAGCCCGATTGAGTAGCTGCCGTCAGCAGTTCGCTGAGCGTCGAAGGTGTCGCGGGCTTCCTCTTCAGTAATCAACCCCATGCCGATGTCAGGTGCGTAAGCGCGCTGCCAAAAGGCGGCGGCGCGATAGATGAACATCTGATCTTCCATCGTCAGCCACTTACTGCCGTTTTTGCTGGACCAGCCTTCGGCCTTGACCATCTTCCATGTCACCCAGATCCCATCCAGGCGTTCGCCGGTTTCCTTCTCGATCGCCCATGCGCGGCAACCGAAGTCGTCCTTGCCTTTCGTACCCTGCCACTCGTACCGCAACGTGCTATAGCGGCCGCAGGTGTTGACAGTTGCAATCAGAAACTTACTCGACCAACTGGGCGTGCCGTGCACCACGTACAGGTTTTGCATCACCATCAGGGGATTGGCACCAATGCGCTGGGCCATGTCCAAAGCGATCATGCAGTTGGGCAGGTTGCCCTGATACTGCTTTGGCACCAGGTTGGACTGGGTGAACGCATTGGCAATGCGCTGCATGAGCGCAAAGCCGTCCAGGTCGAAAAAGCTCATTGCTACGGCGCGCTCTTGTTTTGGCGACGCGACAGCACTGGTTTGCATAGCAGCAAGTGTTTGGGTCATTTCTGCACCTTCCGGGCTTCGTTGTAATCGGCTTCAGTGGCCACCGACACAAGGCGTCGGTCCTCAATCGGTTTGGTTGGGTTTTCGTGGAGCTTCACTTGGGCGCTGTAGAACTTGTCGCGGTCCCACACGCGGTGATGGCTGATGGTCGTTGCACGACGGCCAGTCGGGTCGGTCAGGCGGATGTACATGTCAGAGGACGTCATGAGGAACTCCGTTATTCGTGGTATGGGCAGGTGGACCAGCGCGGGCAATACTTCGCGCTGCACAGGAAGCTCTGAGGGTTGGGCGGGAACAGGCCGGTGCGGAACATCTCGGCGCCGATCTGGATCAGGCCGGGGAAGTCTTCGGTGCCGACCATCATCTGGCGGGCGCTTCGAATCTCGCCGATGCCAACCTCGGCTTTGCCCTTGGTTTTCAGCCCGATGATGTGGGCCGGTGCGGTGCAGGGCTCGCCGGTGGTGTGTTCTTCAAGAATTTCGTAGGTGCCGATCTGCGCCGCGTGGCCCTTGGTCTTCGCGACGCCTTCGCTGACGGCCGCGCCGCCAGTCTTCACGTCGGCAATGCCCTTGCCGTCGCCGGTCTTGCAGATTCGCGCCCGGTCGAGCTGGCCAGTCAGGCGAATGATCACGCCGCCGCCACAGTCGATTTCCAGCGGCGTAGCGGTGCGCTCGACAGCGACGTACTCGTAACGCGGGCTGATTTCGTTGCAGTACCTGGTGTGCAGCGGCAGCGCGATGCGCTCAGCCTCGGCCAACGTGAGGTTGTCAGCCTTCCAGTTCACTTCCCGGTCGGGGTTGCGCAGCGTGTGAATCAGCAGCTCGGCGGTGTCGAAAGCGCTCAGGTGGCTACCGTTGATGCGCGCCACGTCGAACGCGGCCGTGCTGGCGTGGATGGAGGTGCCAAGGTGGGCGCGGGGGCTGCTCGGGCTTTTGATCCCCAGCAGGTGGACGCCTTCCCACTTGTACGCGCAGTCGAACAGCGAGCCCCATGACGAGGCCCGGACGGTGGTGACGCTGCTCATGATTGCCCCCGTGCTTTCGCTATGACGGCTTTCGCGTCGTCCAGCGCGGCTTTGTACTTGTCGAGGCGGGCCGCGCCGAGTTCTGCCAGACCTACCAGGTTGGAGAGACTTTCCAGCAGCTCCGGAGCGGCGGCGATCAAATGCGCGTTGGCTTCGCATACCTGTGTGGGCTTGCCGACAGCAAAGTCCCACCCCATCCGCCACACCACGGCTGCAAGTTCGTCGTGGTTTTGTGCGTTGATGTAGACGGAAAGGCCTATTGACTCGCGGAAAGGTTCGCTAATGGACCAAGGGCCGGGAGTGTGCTTGTTCATAAATCACCTCGCGCCTTTGCAAGTGCCGCTTCTGCGACAGCCAACTGATCGGGGTAGAGGTCGTTCCAGTTTTGCTTGTAGGCCTTGCCCAGCAGTTGCTCCAGTGCGGCCAATAGCTCGGGGGCCGCTGCGATCAAGTGGGCATCGGGCTTCTCGTACACGAAGTCCACGACCTGCTCTTGGTCTTCGTTGAAGTCGATTGCATATCCAACTTGGCTAGGAAGGCCAAAGTTTGGTACTTCGCGAACAACCCATGGTCCGGGGGTGTGATTGCTCATGCTCTGGTCCTCGCTTTCTTGAAAGCCGCAGCCATTGCGCTGTTCGCGGCCAGGTCTTCGGTGCACAGCTTTGCGGCCAACGCGCATTCGTCCTGGTCAAACCAGCCGAAGTGGCATTTATCGACGGTGATTCCCATCTTTCCGGCCAACCACTGGTAAGCCAGTGACCGGCTGAACCCCCGCTGTTCCTTGAGCTTGTGGAAGATCGCCTTGCTGTCGTTGCGGTCTTTCCTGAGCGCAGCGGTGGCCAGCGTGCCGAGCGGAATATCCGTCGAAGGATGAAGGCCGACGTAGGCCTCGCCGTATTCGCGTCTGTAAATCCGGCTGTTGTTGATCAGCTCCACATGACCGCCGCAGTAACGGCAGTGAGTGGGCACCGGCAGAGGGTTCGTCACGCGCTTCAACGCGCGGCGGCTCACATGTGGCAATGGCTCAGGCGCAGGAATGCGCTCGGAGCTGTGAGCCCGAGGATCGATTGACATGGAAATTCCTATTGAGTGATGAGGCCGCCGAGCGCGGGGCCGAGAAGCGTGATGGTGATGAAGACGGCGCCGGTGATGAACGACGCCAGCCTGATGGCGCGACGGGTGGCCCGATGCCGCCCGGTCATGGCAGCTTCGCCATGATCGCCCCGCGGCGATACTCGATGCGTGTGCCGCGCGGCAGGTCGGTGACCAAAAAAAAGCCCCGATGATTCAGGGCCGTTGCAAGTTCTCTGCAGGTCTTGGCGGTGATCGTCATGACTGGGCCCCGTGGAGCTGGTGAAGTGAACTGAGTTTGCGAACCATTACAGCCGTGCGGATTGCGCGGCGGCGGGTCAGCACCGCATCTGACGCGAGCTGCTCGTAGGCTTCGAGCTGCTGCTCATCGATGAAGCCCTGCGCGTAGTTGGCCTGGATCATCCCTTGGCAGAACTCGCTGTTCGGGTAATCCGAAATCCGGATCCGCTCGATTTGCCGCTCGATCATGGTGACGGCGGTTTCGTGGTGGTTGCTCATGCTGCCCACCGTGCGCGCCGGTTGCGGCTATCGATCTCGAACCAAAGCGCCGTTTCGATCTGCGCTGTCAGCGCATCGATCTCTGGATGCTGGCAGGAAACGCGCTGCCGCTTGCCGTTGCGGTCGTAGGTGATGGCCGAGCAAACGCGAAACTCAATCTCGCGCTCGCCGTAGAAGTCGCGGTCGCTGTCCCATGTGTGCGGGCATGCCGGCTGGTTGATGCAATGGGTGACCTCAACGTCAAGGACGAACCCTTCAACGACAATTTCGAATTCCATGATTTGGCCTCAGTGAAACCGCATTGGTCAGGCGCCGGGCACCAGGGACCAAGCTGGGCGTGAAAAGCCAGTCCGGCACCTGCCAATGCGGTTTGTTGGGGGAGGGGAGGGTTCCGCATGTGCGGGCACTGATCCGTTCGTTTGGCTTTGGGTTGGCCTACCTCTCGGCCGATGCGCGGTGACATCGACGGCCAGTTGTCCGCTGCCTGCTCCGGATGTTGGGTCGCCGCCTTCAGGCTTACGGCGACACGCAGGTGAATCGCTTAATGGTGCATGGCTGCAAATTCTCCGTGCAGGGTGGTGAATCGTTGTTGGGTGCCCGGATATTTACCCACGCCGGGCCGTGCTAGCCTCATGGTCCCTACAACCGTTGAGGCAATACCGAATGGAAATCGCGCAACCGAAGTGCCCTGGCTGCGGAGCTGAAGGGCTGGACAAAATCGCTGCCGGGAAAGCACCGCACAAATCGAAAACCAATCAAACCCTTTTTCAAGTTTGCTTTTGCGCTGTATGCGGACACATACATGGTGTGTTCTCCGGCATCGTCACTGGCAGCGATGTTCCGGCTCCGAAGATTGATCAGTTTGGAATCCCAAAGTGATTCCGGTCGATTCGTTGACGATTTGAGCCATGCGGCGTCGCCGATCTAGCCGTTCAAGCAGCGGCTCAATCAGCCAGTAAACGAACCTGCAAAACAGTCGTCTCATCTCACTCTCCTGCTTTCCGCGTGGCCCTAATGCAGGGCCACCTGGAGAGCATCCGGCCCACACTCGGCGGGCCGGCATTCTCATTCTCGGGGGATCTTGAATCCCGACAGCTAACCGCGACGCAGACCACGTATGGCATACCCGTCCGTCAGCACTCTTTGATCCAGGGCCATCTACGCTGCTGGCCACGGGGTGAGGCGCCCCTGTACCGAACTTGAGGTGTTCGGCTCGCTACCTATGTTGCTGGCCGGTGGTGATCCGGCAGAGGGTCGAACTAAAGAACGTGGCTTTCGCCGTGTTTCGCTTGCGTTCGCACCAATACGTTTTGTATGTGGTTGGCGCTCAATCAAAAGTACAAAATGTATTTGTTGTGGTCAATACAAAACGTATTTTATTTTTTGCGATGCATGAAAAAGCCCGCTCATCTGGCGGGCTTCCTTTCAGCGCGGGAGGTCAGTCGTCTGTCGGAGGATCCCACGTGACGCGCACGCCGCCATCTTCTAGGCGTTCAGTGCGGACGGAATCGGCCTCGCTCATTTCGTCGATGAGCTGGTCCCATAGACCCTCGTCTTCATCGGGGGATCGATAGAGACAAACGGTTCGCTCAAGCTGCGCAGCGGGCGCCATGATTGCGCGCTGAATGCGATTGACGAGCGATTGGTAAGGGTTTGTTGCAGGCTTGCGTGATGTGGCAGACATCGAGATACCTCCTTGCGTTTACTGTATAAATAAACAGTATTTGAAGGGATCCAAGAATGCAATACTTAGGAGTACGAATGTACTCTTATGGCGGCGATAAAAACCCGGCATCATGGCCGGGTCGTCTAAATCGATACTTTGGCGACTAAAGTCCAGTCATTTTCGTGTCTACGACGCGCCCTAGAAATCGGCAATTGTGGTCGATTTCAATTGTCCGGTAGGTGTCGTTCAGCGGGCGCAAGTAGCGGTAGCCAGCGTCTTCAACGTACTGTTTGAAAGTTTTTTTACCAGTATCCAACATCTCAACGACGTAGTATTTGCCGTTGATAATCTCGGAATCAGGCTTCACCAAGATCAGCGAGCCCTCTGGGAATGAGGGATTCCCGTTGCTGGTCATTGAGTGCCCTTTCACGGTCAACCAGTACGCCTCGTAGCCCGCGTTCTCGGTCGATTCAATCCAAGCGTGTGTGCCGCCGATCCGGCTTGGAGCTTCGGTGACTTCTCCCGCTTCGACCCAACTGATCAGCGGATAGTCACGCGGCTCTCGAATAGGTTGGAGTGCTGGCCCGAGATTGCTCCCATCCTCCAAACCAGGGCTTATCGCGAGCGGTGGTAGGCCGACGATGTCGAGCATCTGATTGATATCGGTCAGACCAGGTTCACGACGTCCATTCAGCCAGTGGCCCACCGCGCCTTGGGTTTTCCCCATCCGCTCAGCGAGCTTCTCTTGCGTTATGTCCAGGCGAGCCATGGCATCGCGGACAGCTTTTATCCAATCAGTCATGTGCGAAATGCTACAGACCGTATTTTTTAACACAACGCACGTCATGTATTAATCTTTGCAGGCTATCAATACAAAATGTATTTTTGCCGAATCTATCCAGAGGAGGACCGCCATGAGCGCCTTGAAAGCCATCCGCAAGCAGGCGGGTGTGACTCAAACCCAACTGGCTGACCGCGTGGGACTGACCCAAGCCGCGATTGGCCACTACGAAACTGGCAGGCGAAAGCCGGGGCTCAGCGAGTGCCGCAAAATCGTGGCGGCGCTGAACGAACTGGGAGCCGCTTGCAGTCTGGCTGATGCATTTCCGGAACCAGAATCTGTAGAGCCTCTCACCAGGTCGGTGGCCTGACCATGACCACGCCCTCATTGAGCCCCGAAGTAGACGCAAGAGCACGGGAGTTCGAAGCCTTGGTCTTGAGTCGTCTCTTGTCCGCAGGACAGAAGGTTGTGGCCGACGCAATCGGGTTGAGTGAATCAACTGTCAGTCGCTGGAAAGAGGGCGACATCGAGCGCTGGTGCAAGGTACTTGCGTTGCTCGGCATCCAGCTCGTACCGCAGACGGCGGTGGTCGTGAATGCCTCCTACCTGCACTCCGTTGAAACGCTGGCTGAACTTGGCCTGAAGGCCGAGAAGAAGCGGCCTGGCCCGATAGGGTGGGATTGACGATGGCCGCGCTTCCATACATGCAGCTGTACGTTGCCGATTACCTCGCGGACACGATGCATCTGACCACCGAAGAACACGGCGCCTATCTGTTGCTGATCTTCAACTACTGGCAGACCGGCAAGCCGATTCCGAAGGGACGGCTTTCCCGGATTGCACGCGTTCCTGTCGATCGTTGGAAAGACATCGAGAGCGCACTGTCCGAGTTTTTCGAAGACGACGGCGAGCAGTGGATTCACCTCAGAATCGAGCGTGATATCGAAACGGTGACAACCAAACCTCGCGGTAAAAGTTTACCCGGTGGTGATTCGCTGACCGGTTACAAGGGCTACGTCTATTTCGTTACCGACCCATCTTCTGACTTGGTCAAAGTCGGCTATTCGAAGAACCCGTGGGCTCGTCTGAGTGAGCTTCGTCGTAGTCACGGCGTAGCACTTTCCGTAGTAGCTACGATAAAAACCGTAGAAAAGTCAGAGACGCCAGTTCACGTAGCGCTGACTGAATTTCACGCCGACGGTGAGTGGTTCCACAAAACTGACGCGATAAAAGGGCTGATTGAGGCCATTTCAGGCGGTGTAGTTACTACCGTAGATGAACTACGTAGCTACGTTGGCGACTACGGTAGTGCTACTACGTCTACTACAAATAAAGATACAGATACAGATATAAAAGAACACACACAACGCGTGCGCGAGCAAAGCGCTCCACCCCCCGACGATGATTCCGAGCGCCCCAAGTTCGCCATGACCGATGCGTGGGAGCCTGATCCTCGAACGTTCACTGCTGTCCTGACCCGCAATGGTCTTGCAGGACAAACCTTCCGCGCTGACCAGCTTCTTGAATTCCGCTCGTACTGGATCAGTCGCCCCAGCGACCTCAAGACCCAGGCGCAGTGGGAGCACAAGCTCGCCCAGCAACTGAAACACCAACACGTCAAAAACCAATCCGGAGGCCTTGGCCATGAAGCCAGTGGACGATCTGCTCGAAGCCGCACGCGCAACGCTCATGACATCCTCACAGACACATCTTGGTGAGCCGGTGCCGGAGAACGTCACGCCGCTTGAGACCCAAGCGCGTCAGGCCGTGCGGCGCGTGTTCGCCACTTTGAAAACCGCGTTCCCGGCTTGGTACGAGAAGCACTACGGCGACCAAAAAGCCGAGCAGATGGCTCGACGCGTTTGGCTGTCGGTGATCAAGGATTTTGGCGATGAGGCGATCAATCGCGGCCTGCACCGGATGGTGCAGGAATGCAAATTCCCACCGGCACCCAGCGACTTCGCAGACATGTGCAAGCGCGTCGACGATCTGCCAACCACCGGCGAAGCGTGGGACCAAGCGTTGACCGGCAAGTACCTGCACGAAGCGGTGCGCGTGGCTGCAATCGCCACCAGCACATTCGACCTGAAAACCGCCAAACAAGGCGACAAAGCGCTGTTCCAGCGGTTCGAGCGCAACTACGCAATCGTCTTGCGCCGCGCCCAGACCGGCCAGCCGCTGACAGGACACATCGCCATTGGCATCGGCAACGACGCCGCCCGCCCGCGTGAGCAGATCCAGCTGGAGCACTCGCACAAGCTCGCCGAAATGGTGATCCACGACCTGCAGATCCCGACCGACCCCAAAGCCGCCCGCGCAATGCTGCTCAAGCAGCTGCACATCCGGAGAGACCCACATGCGTGACTTGGTGAAACGAATCGTCACCGTGCTGGAGCGCGCCTACCAGAAACCCGTAACACCGGCCGAATACCAGGTGACGCTGCCATGATCGATTTCACACCGGTGAATTTTGTTGTGCCGGGCCAACCAGTCGGTAAGGGGCGGCACAAGTCCTCATCCCGTGTCGTCAATGGGAAAGTGTTCACCCGTCAATACACACCAGAGAAAACCGCGAACTACGAGTCGCTCATCGCAATCACCGCACAGCAGGCCATGGCCGGACGCGCACTCATCGCTGGGCCTGTGCTGGTCGAGATGAAAATCATCGTCGCCGTGGCCGCGTCCTGGTCGAAGAAGAAAACCGCGATGGCGCTCGCCGGCACCGTCATGCCGACCAAGAAACCGGACGTTGATAATGTTGAGAAAGCAATTTTCGACGGCATGAACGGTGTGGTGTGGGTCGACGATGTACAGGTCGTCAATGTCAGCAAGAGCAAGCGTTTCGGTGAAACACCAGGTGTGTCCGTGCGCGTCGTCCCGTTGATGGGCGAATCGTCGTGATCTACACAAAACTACGCAGGGGGGAGCCAGCGTGAATTTGAACTCAGCCAGGCAGGTTTGGCATGACTGCGGGTACAACCCGTTTCGAAGTAGCTTGGTCGGACTGGAGGAACGTTGCCTGCTCGGCACGGCGGTTCAGATCACCGACCGGGGAGTGACCGCAGACCTCGCCGCACATAGCACGTTGGCGGGCTGGTTTCAGTCGGTCATCGACAAGATCCATCCACAGGTTCGCGTCTTCGGGGATTTCATGTACGCGGCCCAGCGCGACGAGGACATCCGAGAGGCGGCGGAGGAGGTGGTTTACGGCATGACCCTGTCGAAGATGCCGCGCATGACGGCCTTAAAGAAGGCCAAGGCGGTGTTCGTGGCAAAGGGGGTGATGTACCGCTACCAGCACATGCACCAGGGCGGGCAGTCCGCGAACCCTGATCCGTTGGCCAAGCCGGAGACTTTCCGGGCGTGGCTGTTTGATCACTACGGGGTAAGGATTGAATCGGTTCGCTGGGCGCGGGAATGGGAGGGATTTATCAAGACTTGCTTCGAGTGCTGCGAGGATCTTGACCGCATGGCACTGAGCCCGGTTGCTGGGCTGATTTACGAGATGAAAACAGCCGCTTGACTTCCCGCTCGGCTAGCGACATCATTTTCCCATATTGCGAAGTTGCACCTGAATACGAAAACCCGGCCAAAAGCCGGGTTTTTTGTTGCCCGCGAGAAACAAAAAAGCCCCGACATGATCGGGGCTTTTTCATTTGTGCGGGAAAAGAGAGGGCGACTCCAGAGGGTGCGGACACACCCAAAAGAGTCACCAGATCGCAGAACCAGCCTGCAAGCCAGCCAAGGCCCTCACTGCTCGCGCGAGCGGGGCGGAGCCTAGCAGAAAACCAAAAGGCTTTGCAGATGTTAAAAGATTGCAGATGTGGAAAGTGCAAAAGACTTCTCGCCCGAATCGGTGAGATGACCGAGCTCCAGATCAAGTGTTCCCGATGCGGGACGTTGAATCATGTGAGGGCCAAGAGCCCCGAGCCATCGCCTTTGAGCGACATGAATGCGGAGTCCTCCGTGAAAAATCATTCGTATTAAGGTGAATTTATGTCCGGCTATCCAAATCCGGTACCCTTCACAAACAGCGGCGCGTCAATGCTGCCGCCCCTCACGTCGCTTCGACCGAATCAATACATCCAGTCACCAAACCGCCGGTATCGAGCTGTTCTACAGGATGATGGCAACTTCGTGCTGTACGATTACCCAGCGGGCAAGGCTCTGTGGGTGGGCGATTCAAGTAGCCCATATGGCTCGGTCGTAACCTTGGGTCCTTACGGTATCGCTGAAGTATTCACTGACCGAGTGCTTTACGTGAACAACCGCCCGAAATCGTTCCAGTGGTACTCGACCATCACGGCAGGCACTCTCTACGAAGGGCAGGACAAGCGTGTCCACCTTTCGGTACAGGATGACGGAAACTTGGTGCTCCTCGACATCATCGCTCTGTGGGCCTACAACACCAATATTCCACTGACTCCGAGCGTTGGCGATGCGAATGTGATCGGTCCTGGTGTCGATCTGGAAAGGGGCAAACGGTACAACGCGGGCAATTACTTCCTGATCTTCCAGGACGATGGCAACCTGGTTGTTTATCGCAATGACGGTTTCGTCATGTGGCACACCGCTACGGGTAGCAAAGGTGCTGCGCGAGCGACGATGCAGACAGACGGCAATTTTGTCATCTTCGATGCTAATGGTTCCGCACTGTGGAATAGCGGTACCTACAATAATCCCGGTGCATTTGCTCAAATCCAGTCGAATGGCAACTTCGTCATTTGCAAAGGTGTGACTCTCTGGGCCCGCTTCGGCTTCACGCCGCAACTTCCTCGACCACCCCGGGTAGTGTTCTACCCTGATCACACTGACCCGCTTGAGAACGGTACTAATCCGTTCCCAACCTACGGCCACATCGGGTACGAGTTCTAGTCGAAAGCGCTGAAATAGGTTCGGCCTTACTAGGCCGAGCCTTTCGTATTGCCGACAGGGCACGCGAATCCTGTGAAGGCCTTGAGCCTCAACCTATCGCCATGAGCGACATGAAAGCGGCTAAAGCCGCATATCCAACTCATTCGACTCAGTAGGCAGGTTTAAAGATGGCTAACTTCAACAGCGTTAAAGATTTTGGAGCAGTTGGCGATGGCATTGCGGACGATACCGCCGCGTGTCAAGCATGTATCAATACGGGCTTGGATGTCTTTTTCCCGGAAGGGAAATACAAGGTTTCCACCCTGACGCTAAAAAACCAATTCCAAGGTGCCTTCGGTATCGCACCGAATAAAAGCGTGATCGTCGGTACAGCAAGCGGCACGGCAGTATTGAACACCACGCAATTCTTTCAAGGGACTATTAAGGACCTCGGTATCACCCGTCCTTCACCCGTAGCCTTCCAATCGGGTAGCCACGGTTTGCACGTACAGGACCAAGGGTATGTCTCTACGCTCCAGAACCTGCGGGTTTCCAACTGCGATGACGGTATCTACGTGGGGCTCACTGCAGGTGCTTGGGTAGTCAATTGCTTCGCAGAGCAGAATGCGGGCGCAGGCTTCCATTTGGATGCGCCAAACCTTTTGGTCACAGGTTGCTACGCGAACAGCAACAAATATGGCTACTGGGCAACCAACAACAACGCTGGCGGTTATTTCTACGATTGCACTGGCTATAACAACACAACCAACAACCTGCGCATCGAAGGCTCAGCTTCGTTGACGATGAATGATGTGTTTATGCGGGGGTTCGTATCCTCGTACAGCAACAGCCACGGTGTATACATCGACTCCAATGGTCGCAACATCACCTTTCAAGACGGCTTTGTTGAGTATGCGGGCACCAACCCGTCGACCGGCACGATTGTCGATCAAGGTGCCATCGGTGTTTTCGTCACGGCCAATAACACGAACGTAAATATCAGCAACTCGATCATTTATGCAAACGCCTACAACGGCATGCTGATCAACTGCAACGAATTCAAAGTGACAGGCTGTCAGATGGCAACTAACAACCTTGCCAACAACGGCGGGGTTGGGTTGTATGTGAACGGGACACACGACTTCATCATCGAAGGTAACGATCTGGGCGGCAAAGGCTCGAACGGCACCAACAGTTATGGATTGGGTATCGGAAGCGCCAACCTCACTCGCGCCGTAGTATCGAACAACCTGGTAGGGGGGCGTGTCGGCGGTATCTACCGTGGTGGCGGTCCTATCAATGGTGTGGATACGATTTTCAGCAACAACGCCGGGGACAGCATCCAGGCAATCACGCCGGCGTTGCCTGGCAACTCAGTACGCATCACAAACACTCAAGGTTTCGACGTAAACGTCTACATCTCGGGTGGGAATGCTGCGGTATACATCAACGAAGAAGCCACTGGCCTGAGTACTGGCACGTTCACTTTGAGGGCCGGATCGACAATGGTCATGTTCTACAGCGTCGCCCCGACCTGGCACTGGATGCGTTCTTGATGAGTGTCCGTTGACTGGGCTTCGGCTTTCGCAAAGCCTTTCCCTGTGAGTATCACAGCCCGACCGAAAGGTCGGGTTTTTGTTTTCTGTGTCAGCCATCAATTGGCAGATTTGTTCCGGCTTAAACCAAGGACCTTCCATGTTCGAGACCTTGCCAACAACGCTGTCAGGCTGGCTCGGCTGGGTGGCTGCTGCTGGCGTGACAGCCGTTCTCTATTTCCCCAAGGCTTGGTCGGAGCGCCGTGGCGACAACCGCGAGATCGACCGCCTGGTAGCCGCGCTCGCCGAAGAGCGAGCGTTACGAAAAGACGTCGAAAGCCAACGCGACGCAGAGCGGGAGCAAAACAACGCGCTGATCCGCGAGTTCTCCGACATCAAGGCGGAAAACGCAAAGATGACATTGCAGATCAGCTATCTGACCGACGAGATCGCGAGTCTGAAAGCGCAAATTCAGACGCAGATCCAATCGAGGATTGCCCCATGAGTGACGAAGAACTGAAACGCCGCCAAGGTCGCGGCAGGAGATTCTGGGACCATCACGGCAGTTGGCTGCTGCTGTGCTTTGTCGGCATCTGCTGCTTCATGGCGGGTAGCGCGTTCAATGCTGCCAGTACGGCGCAGACGGTGAAGGTGTTGGTCGATTCCCACGAACGACAGGACGCTATCCGCATAGCACGTATCCGCGAGCTAAATCAGTCGAACATCGACTTGATTCGCGGTGTTACTCCCAAGGTCCAGGCCGCTGCTGAGAAAGCCGACCAAGCAGCGCAAAAAGCCACGGAAGCGGTCGAAAAGGCAACCGGGACGAATTAAGGTTTTCGGCGGCACCCATATGTCGCAATTAAGCAATTTTACGTCGCATTATTTCTGACTTGCTGCACTAAATACCTTTGTCAGCCAATTCCGGCCGACTTTAAAAAGGTAAGTACCCAATGCAAACAGCTATTCAAATCATCCGTTTCAACACTGCAACAAACCAGACTGAGATTCAGCTCAATCGCCACATCGACTCCCCAATAACCTCAGTTGAATACGTGCGAGATGGCACGTATGTAAATCGTAAGGTTGAGCAGGCAGATACCGCTGCCGAGGCATTTTCGCTGGGTCTCGCCGAGATAAAAGGGAAGATCTCTGAACCTCTCGTTTCTGTGGACATTCAGCACTCTAACGACATTCTTGATCCTGCTGAGGTCAAGTCCTTGATCATTGAATCGGGGTTCGTTGTACCGATCTTTCGCTTGTATTGACCGATAGCCCGCACGAGGAAGTTTTTGGCTTCCTCCTCGTGCGGGCCTTTACGTTCCAAGGACTTCATATGGCGCTGACAGCAAAACAGCAGCGCTTCGTTTTCGAGTACCTGATTGATCTGAACGCCACGCAGGCGGCGATCCGGGCCGGGTTCAGCCCAAAGCGCGCACGTGAATATGCCTACCAGCTCATGCAGCGACCGGACGTTTCAGAGGCCATCCAGCAAGCGATGGCCGAGCGCGCCGAGAAAACCCGAATCACCCAAGAGCAAGTTTTGTCGCGCTACTGGATGATCGCCACCGCCGACCCAAACGAGCTGTCCCTTCATCGCCGCGTGTGCTGCCGTCATTGCTTCGGCGATGGCCATGCGTACCAGTGGACGGACGAGGGCGAGTTCGAACAGGCCGTGTTTCAAGCGGGGAAGACCAAGGGCGCAACGTTGCCGACCGACGAGGGCGGTTACGGCTACGACAAGACCGAGCGTCCGCATCCGAAGTGCCCTAAGTGCAAAGGCGAGGGCCACGGCGACGTGCTGTGGGGCGATACCCGTGACGCCAGCCCGGGTGCCAAGGCGCTGTTCGCGCGTGTGAAGAAGACCAAGGAAGGGTTCGAGATCGTCACGCACGACCAATTGGCTGCGCTGAACATGGTCGCGCGACACCTCGGGATGTTTGTAGACAAAGGCCAGGACGCGTTGGACGAAGAAATCCGGCGTTTGGAGATCGAGAAGCGGAAGGCTGAGTTGAAGAACCTGCAGGGCGGCGGCGGAAACTCCAACGCTCAACTGCTCGCAGACCTGATTTCGAGGCTCCCGTCATGATCGCGGAAACCGGCAATCTGATCCTTGATCGCCAGTTGGCCCGCTGGTATCCACTGAAAGACCATCCTGTCCAGCTCGCCCTGGTCGAAGCGGTACGAAACGGCATTCGCTTTCCTCTGGTGCCTGCCGGGCGCCGAAGCGGCAAGACTGAGCGGTTCAAGCGGTTCTTGGTGAAACAGGCCTTCGCCTACCCCGGAATGTACTTCGCTGCGGCGCCCACCCACGCCCAGGCCAAAAAGATCTTCTGGGACGACCTGAAACTCTTCACGCTGTGTTGCATGCACAGTCACCGGCCTTCCGAGTCGGACCTGATCATTTACCTCGACAACGGCAGCGAAATCCACGTTATCGGGTTGGACAAGCCGCAGCGGATCGAGGGTATACCGTGGACTGGCGGGGGCATCGACGAGTTCGCTGACATCAAGCCTGACGCGTGGGAAGCGAATATCTTGCCCGCGCTTAACACGGTCAACCCAACGCGGCCGGATTACCGCGCATGGTGTTGGCTGCTGGGCGTGCCTGATGGCCTGAACCATTATTACGACCTCTGCACGCAGGCCGAGTCCGGCGCCGACCCCGAGTTCGAGGTCTTTCACTGGAAGTCTGCTGAGATCCTGCCGCCTGACGTCATCAGCTCGATGAAGCGCGTGATGTCGCCAAAACAGTTCAAGCAGGAGTTCGAAGCCTCGTTTGAGACGGCATCTGGCCGGATCTACGAGGACTACAGCAAGGCGAACCACACCACGGCGCGCATTGAGCCGCACGAACAGCTCCTTTGGATGCACGACCAGAACTTCACGCCGCTGTCTTCGGCCATCGGCGTTCGGCGCAACAACGGTCAGGATCTGTACCTACTGGACGAGATCGTGCTCACCAGCGCAATTTCCCGGCAGTCGGCGGTCGAATTCGTCGAACGGTACAAGGATCACAAGAACAAGCATGTGCTGATCTACGGTGACCCAGCGGGCAAAGCAGGGGAGAAGCACGGTCACGCCTCGGACTACACCGACATCGAGGGCGTCCTGAAGGCGCACCACTGGCGGTACACGCGCCTGGTGAAACCTGCTCACCCGCCCATCAAAGACCGTCAGAACGCGGTGCGAGCCAAGATCCTGACCGCTTCTGGGGATTCCAGCCTGTTCGTCAACCCGGTCACCGCCAAATGGTGCGACAAAGGCCTGAGTACGGTTCAGCTGCAAGGCGGTTCGACGTTCCAGGAAGACCAGAAAAACCAGTATCAGCACATCACAACCGCAATCGGCTACTGCGTCGACTACGAATGGCCAGCGAAAGGCCGGTTCTCTTATGAAGGTGTCTCCTAATGGGCTTTATCACGAACTTGAGTGACAAGCTCGTCAACCTGGTTTCATCGATGGGCACGGACCGCGATAAGGCATCCGGCTCGGTTTATGAGCAGACCGTTCTGACGGATCAAGAGCTGATCAATGCCTACCGTGGGGCTTGGCTCCCTCGGAAGATCGTCGATATCCCAGCTCTGGATGCAACGCGACGCTGGCGGGGGTGGCAGGCCGATAAGGATCAAATCGAGAAGATCGAAGCCGAGGAAAAGCGGCTCGACGTCCGGCGTAAGATCAAAACGGCGATGACCAGGGCTCGGCTGCTGGGTGGCGCGGCGATCCTGATTGGTACCGGCGAGCGTGATACATCCCAGCCTCTGAAAGCCGACCGCCTGGGACTGTCCGGAATCAAATATCTGACCGTGCTCAGCCGCCGACAGTTGGTGGCGACCGAAATCGATCAGGACGTGCTATCTGACCTGTTCGGGAAGCCCAAAGGCTACCGGCTCACTGGCAGCGGCTTCGACATCCACCCATCGCGACTGGTGATCTTCACCGGAGCTGAACATCCGGATCCATCTCAGGCTATGGATGCCAGCGCCGGATGGGGCGACTCGGTGCTTCAAGCGCTGTTCGAAGCGATCAAACAGTCAGATGGGACGATGGCCAACGCAGCCAGCCTGGTGTTCGAGGCGAAGGTCGACGTGATCAAGATCCCGGACTTTATGCGCCAGCTAGAGGATCCGGCCTTTGCCAAGCAGGTGTTGCAGCGGATCCGGCTGGCCAATACCGCGAAAGGCATCAACGGCGCGATCCTACTGGACGCCCAAGAGGACTACGACAGCAAGCAAGTCAACTTCGGCGGGCTGCCGGACATTATGGATCGCTTTCTACAGCAGGTCTCCGGAGCTGCTGACATCCCGGCTACACGCTTGCTCAGCCAGTCGCCGTCGGGTCTGAACTCGACGGGTGAGTCCGACCTACGCAACTACTACGACCGGATTCAGGCGATGCAAGAGCTGGACGTGGGACCGGCCATGTCGGTCCTCGACGAGTGTCTGATTCGCTCTGCACTTGGCCTGCGGCCTGACGAGATCCACTACGTCTGGCATTCGCTCTGGCAGCCGACCGCAACTGACCGGGCCACAATCGGCAAAACCACGGCTGACACCCTGAAAGTGCTGGGCGACACCAAGCTTTGGCCGCCAGAGGTTCTGAGCCAGGTAGGCACCACCATGCTGGTTGAGCAAGGTGTAATGCCAGGTCTTGAGGCCGCGATTGATCAGTACGGCAAGATCGAATTCGAGGAAGACGGTGGGCAAGGCAACGACGATCTGCCGCCACAGAAGACCATCACCGACGCCGCTCCGCGAACGCTGTACGTTTCCCGCAAGGTCACGAATGGTGCGGACATCATCGCGTGGGCGAAGTCGCAGGGCTTTGCGAACCCGGTTCCAGCCGAAGACCTGCACGTCACCATCGCTTACAGCACCCAGCTCGTTGATTGGATGAAGGTCGGCGAGTCCTGGTCAGGCGATAGCAAAGGATTGCTGAAAATAGCCCCCGGCGGCGCGCGCCTGATCGATAAGTTCGGCGAAGGCGCCATCGTTCTGCTGTTCAACAGTTCGGAACTGGCTTGGCGGCACGTGTCGATCGTCGAGGCTGGGGCCTCATGGGACTGGCCGGAATACCAACCTCACATCACCTTCACCTATGACCCCGGCGCCGTCGATATCGGCAAGGTCGAGCCCTACCGTGGCGCGATTGAGCTGGGGCCGGAGATTTTCGAAGAGGTCAAATCATGATCTTCACCGATGCCGTGACGGTATCGGGTGTCCGTCGCACAGACGACGGTTACCTGGTGGCAGAAGCGCGCGTTGCCCGCACGGGCATTCAGGACTATCTCGGCACTGAGATCGACCCAGATAACGAGCATGGCCTGCGCGACAAGCCGATTGTCCGCGTCTACCGGCCGGAGAGTGCTGTGTTTCACGCGGATGCAATGCGCTCCTACGCCTACCGACCCATGACGAACGGCCATCCTGGCGGCGACGGCGTCACGGCCAAGAACTGGAAAGACGTCGCCATCGGCAACACCGGCGGCGAGGTCATTCGTGACGGCCAATTTGTGAAAGTCCCGCTCGTTCTGATGGATGCCAAGGCGATCGAGGACTACGAGTCTGGAAAGCGTGAGCTGTCCATGGGCTACGGCGCCGAAGTGGTGTTTGAGGACGGCGAGTCACCCGAGGGCGAGAAATACGACTGCTATCTCGGCCCCATGAAAATGAACCATCTCAGCCTTGAGCACCGCGCCCGTGGAGGCGATCAGCTGCGCATTGGCGACAACAAGCAACCCACACCAACAGGAGGCCATGACATGGCTGATGCACTTCGAAAACTCCTTGTCGACGGCCTCACCATCGAGGTTACGGAACAAGGCGCCCAGGCGATCGAGAAGCTGACTAAGCAGCTATCGGATGCGGGCATCAACATCAAAACGCTGACCGACGCCCATGCTGCGGCGCTGGCAGCGAAAGATGCCGAGATCGTGAAGATCACCGCGGCTCTGGACGACGCCAAGGCCAAGATGCTGACCGACGCCCAAGTCGATGCGCTGGTAAAGGTCCGCACCGATCTGGTCACCGTTGCCAAGTCGCTGCACGACGCCGACTACACCGGCAAATCCGCTGAGGAAATCCGCAAAGCCGTGGTGCACGCCAAGTTCGGCGATGCCGCTGTGGCCAGTCAGCCGGAGGCCTACATCAAGGCTCGCTTCGACATTCTGGTCGAGGACGCGGCGAATAAGGGCAATGACCCGATTCGTAACCACTTCCAGGCGGAAGACCGGCATAACACGGGCAATCCTGTCGCTGATGCTCGCGCCAAGATGCTGGCCGACTTCAACTCCACTCAGCCAGCCAAATAAGGAGGCCTCATGGGCACTTATCAAACCTCTTATCCGGATCGTCCTGCCAAGGGGCTGCACGGGGCGTCGGCAAACGAAGAGCTGAAGAACGATATCAGCCGCACCATTGAAAACGCCGCCGGTGTGCGCTTCGGCGAGCCTGTGCAGCGCGGCGCCGGCGATCATGGTGTCGTGCCGTTTGCTGCAGGCGGCAAGTTCGTGGGCATCGCGAAGTTGAACCCGGCAGTACCTGCCCGAGCCGCCGGTTCGAACCTGGTCGATGGCTACCCGCAGAACTCCACCGGGGCTATCCGTGAGCGCGGCCAAATGTACGTCCAGGTGAGCACGGCCGTAGCCGATGGCGACCAGGTGTATTTCGTCAGCTCGTCCAACACCTACACCAACGCCGCCGGGACCGGCATCGTTGGCCCACTCCCGAACGTGCTTTTCGACACCACCGGTGCCGCGGGCGACATCGTGGAAATCTCCATCAAAAACCGGAGCGCATAACATGCGACAAGCTTTTGAAGACGCTCAAGCGGCGTTGCCTTTCGTTGTGGCCCAAGGTCGCAACATCGAAACAGCAATTTATGAAGCTCGCTACCCTGAGTACAGCTATCGCGATCTGATGCCCGTCGTTACCGAAGGCAACCAGTGGGCAATTGGTACGCAGTTCTACAGCCAACAACTGGCGGGCGAGGCGAAGTTCATTTCTGGCGCCGCCAACGACATGCCGTACAACCAAGTGAGCTTCGGTGACGGCTCGCACGACTACGCCATGATCGGATCGGGCTGGGAATGGGATCTGGAAGAGGTCAATCAGGCCGCTCTGTACGGTCGCAACCTCAACGACCTGAAAGCACTGTCTGCCAGCCGCTCCACAGAGCGCCTGCTGTACGACATCGCCGTCACTGGCAGCACAGAAAAGGGCTGGCGCGGGTTCGTCAACCAAAGCAACGTGCAAACCATCACTGCCGCACCTGTCGGCACTGGAAACTCGACGCTGTTTGTCAACAAGACCCCGCTACAGATCCTCGCGGACCTGAACAACCTGTTGAAGCTGGTTCCCCAGGCTTCCAACAACGTCGAGCTGGCCGACACCATCGCGCTGCCGCTGGAAGTCATGGACTACATCTCGACAGTGTTCGTCGGCACCGAAGCGAACAGCCCGACCATTTTGGAGCGCTTCATCAGCTCCAACGTGTACACAGCACGCACAGGTCGGCCGCTGACCATCCTGACTGCCGCCGCGTCGTCGGAAGCAGGCGCTGACGGCGGCGGGCGTATCACTGCGTACCGCAAGGCTGTGGACGTGATCCGCTTCCATCTGCCAATGCCGCGTCTGGTGTTGCCGGTTCATCAGAAGAGCATCATGGGCTTCGAGACCGGCATCATCGCGCGCACCGGTGGCGTCGAAGTACGCCTGCCAGGTGCGATGGCCTACATGGACGGTGTGTCCGAGCCTGCATAAAGGGGAAAGCCATGAAAGTGAAAGTGACGAACAATGGCCAGTGCCCACGCGGCGTATGGTCCATGGGGACGATCAAACTGGTTGCGGTCGGTGCTTTTCGCGAAGTGCCAATGAGTGATGTTGAGCTAGAGCACAACCGCTCGATCGAGGCGTTGCAGATTGACGAACTGGCATCGGCCCCGACCGATGAAAAGCAGGATCTGCTCACCAAGCTCAAGGCGCTGGGCATTGATGCGGGTGCCAACAGCCGTGTCGATACTCTTCAGAAAAAATTGGATGAAGCGTTGGCGGCGAAAGCTGCTGCTGATACCGAAGCCGAGCAGAAAAGCGCTGTTGTCGCTGAGCTGAAAGGCCTGAACGTCGAGTTCGACGAATCCGCGCCGGTCGCGGACCTGCAAGCCAAGTTGGCTGCTGCAAAAGCGTAACAACCCCTCGCAACACCCGGAGCGTTCGCCGCTCCACCTATTCGAGATATCCCGATGCCCGATTTTTACGGTTCAGTCGATGCCGCTGACGCCTATCACTCTGCGCGCGCGAACGCTGCGTGGGCTGGTGAACCGGCCGCGAAGCAGGCAGCCCTGATTCGGGCGTCGGCTTACATTGACGGGAAATACCAGGCGCAAAATAGCAACGGGCGGTGGGAGTCGCTTTTTTCCGGCACGAAAGCCGGTGGCCGCTCTCAGTCGCTGCAATGGCCACGCAACGACGCCACGGACAACGAAGGGCATTCGATTCCGTCCGACGAGGTGCCAATCGAGATTGAGCAGGCCACCTATGAGGCTGCTTTGCGCGAAATCGTCACGCCGGGAAGCCTGAGTCCCGATTACGTGGCCACAACCGCGATCAAGCGGCAGAAGCTGGACGTTCTGGAAATCGAGTATCAGGCGCCCGCAGCTGCCCCCGGTATTGTGCCTACCCGCCCGGTCATCACCGTAGTGGATGAGCTCGTCGCCCCGTTGCTGGGCAGTAAGCGGTACTGCGGTATCGCGGTGTTCGTTGTATGAACGCCACGGAGGTCATCCAGGCAATCGACGGCATGACGCCAGCCGCACAGCAGGCCTATCTGTCGCAGATATCGGACAGCATCAGTGCCGCTACGCTGGCGGAGGTGCAGCGGGCCATTGAGCAGCACGACGACAACAAGGTCATGGCACTGCTGCCGGTGGGTTTATTTGCCGGGTTTGTTGAGTTGCTTCGATCCGCGTTCGTCAGAGGCGGCTCCACCGAGCTGCGCGACGTTCGTGTTGTCGGGCTGCTCATCGGGCGTGAGTTCGACGCTTATGACACTGATGCCGCGAATTTCCTGCGAGATCAGCGTACCGGATTCCTGGCCACGGCCGCTGCCGACCGTGCCAGCGCGATCAGAGCCATTCTTGAGGCTGGACGCACGCGAGGGCAGTCGGCGAGCACGACTGCGATGGACCTGATCGGCCGTGTCAACAAGCAAACTGGGCGCCGTTCTGGTGGAGTGCTGGGCCTAAGTGCCCCTTTCACACAGGCGGTCATTGCCGCCCGTGCCGAGCTGAGCAGCAATGATCCGGCGCAGCTCAGGAAATACCTGAAGCGCGGACGTCGCGACCCGATCTTCGACAAGGCCGTGCGGACCGCGCTTGAATTCGGGAAGAGGCTCACAGCCGACTCGATCAACACGATTGTTGATCGCTATAGCGAACGGCTGCTGGACACTCAGGCACTGAACGCCGCGACGACCTTTTTGGCTCAGTCGATCGCAGAAGGGCGCGATCAGGCCTGGCGTCAGGCCAATGACCGCGCAGACAATCGGCTCCTGGTTACGAAGACGTGGAATTCGAAGGGTGATGCCCATGTGCGCAGCACGCACGTCGCGCTGAACAAACAAAAGGTCCAGCAGGATCAGCCTTTCGTGTCACCCAGCGGTGCACGGCTGATGTACCCGGGCGACACCTCGCTCGGCGCGCCCCGGGACGAAATTGTGAATTGCCGATGCGCCGCGGAATACAGCGCGACGAGGATTGACCGATGACTTTCAAATCCACAATGTGGCCTGCGTTTGGCGCCGCTCTCGATGGAGCATTCGCCGAGGCGGTGACCCAGCTCGTCTGCACGTACGAAAAGGCGACCGCTTGGGACCCTGTCACGGAAGCCGGCGCCGTCGAGGTGGTGACATACAGCGGTCGTGGCGTGATGACGCAGTTCGAGACCAGTAGAATCGATGGCCTGAACATCCAGGCGACTGACACGAAACTCATCGTGCTGGCCGACGAGATCGAGGAAATGCCGGCGGCTGGGCACACCATCAACGGATTCTCGGTCAAAAACGTCCGACCAGACCCGGCCGGTGTGCATTACGAGATTCAACTGAGGGCTGTGTGATGGGCTGGTCGATATCCCCCACGTTGTTCGCCGACCAAGTTGAAAATGGTCTGGTAACGAAGCAAAAGCAGATCGTCGTGGACCTGGTCGACGAGATCACGTCACATGCTCCGATCGACAGCGGGCAGTACATGGCCAACAACATCGTGTCTGTTGGCTCGCCGAACTACTCGATCAGCTCCAACCACGACATCCTCGGGACTGCCACCCGTGGAGCCGCCGCTGCCGCACTGTTCGATCTGAAGCCGTTCGCCCGGGTGTTCGTTCAGAACAACGTGCCTTACGGCGAGATCATCGAGTTCGGCGGCTACAACGGGCCGTCCTTGAAGGTCACGGACGCTGGCTACAGCCGGATGGCACCCAAGGGTGTTTACGGGCTTTCGTTCATCGCAGTCGCGGAGGCGAACAAATGACGGTGGCCTTCGAAACAGTCCGCCTCACCCTGACAGGCCGAATGGCAGCGTTCACGGGCATTGAGCAGTCTCGGGTCGAGTACGCCAATGCCAAAGTCCCAAGCTCGCCTACGGGGCTGTTCGTTCGGCCCACCACGGGCCTCTGGTGTGCGTTCGAGATCCTGTACGCCACTGCGTTCCTCGCTGGCATGGCTGACAAACCGCAGTATCGACGACCTGGTCAGATCGTTATCCAGTGCTTCTGCCTGAAAAGGGAAGGGCTGTCCGCTATCAATAAGCTGGCTGATGCGCTCTCTGACCATTTCCAAGCGTGGCAGTCTGGCGAAATCGAATGCATGGAAGCCAGTCAGGTCGTGGTGGGCGATTACGAGTCGTTCTACCAAATCAACGTGAACGTCCGGTTCCGCGCCGGCTGAACCTGCACCACCCGAACCCACCCGCCATGTGCGGGTTTTTTTATGCCCGCAGAAAGGAGACATACCCATGTCGTCTGGCGCAAAAGCTACGAGTTATTTGATTTCTGAGGTCACGCCAGGCGTGACACCAACCACTGGCAACTGGAAGACGTTGCGCCTCACTGGCAACACGCTGTCGCCGAAAGTGAATACCCAGGCGAGTGACGAAATCACCGATTCCCGCGTAAGCCAGGGGTCGGTGGCCACCAGTGTCGATATCCAAGGGGATCTGGCAGCCGAGCTGTCGTACGGATCGTTTGATGAACTGATCGAAGCGGCGTTCTACGGCACCTGGACAGGTGACGTGCTTACGGTTGGCGATACCCGTCACACATTCACCGTTGCGAAGAACTACAACGACGTCAGCGTGTACGCCCTGTTCAAAGGGATGCATGTCTCGAAGTTCGCGCTGAACATCCCGTCTGACGGCAAGATCACGGCAACCTTCAGCCTCATGGGGCTGGACTACGCCGATGGCGAAACCAGCTCGGTTTCGAACATCCTCGCACCGACGTCCACGCCGTTTATGTCGAACATCAACCTGGGCACCATCCTGGTGAATGGGGTGTCACTGGAAGGCTCGGCCTGCGTCTCGGCGCTGACTCTCAGTCTGGACAACAGCTTGCAAACCCAACGTTGCTTGGGCGCGGACAGGCTTGGGCCCGGCGCTCACATCGCTACAGAGGCAGTCATCAACGGCAATATCACCATGGCGTGGTCGAAAAGCGCTTGGCAGCTTTGGAAAAATCAGTTCACGCGCGCGCCGATCTCGGTCGAGTTCCCGATCACTGACAGCCTCGGAAACAAGTACACGCTCAAATTCCCGGCGCTTGAGATCGACGGTGACCTCCCGAACGGCGGTAAGCGCGAACTGATCGAGGTAACGCTCAACTACACCGTATCGAAGGTCGCTCCGACCATTACGCGCCTGCCTGCTCCGTCTGTGAGCAGTGTGGCTGTGGCTCCTACGACTGCGAATGTCGCCGTGGGCGCTACCCGACAACTGACTCCAACCGTACTGCCTTCCGGCTCGCCGCAAGGCGTCACGTGGAGCAGTGCTACGCCGAGTGTTGCCACGGTCAGTAGCACCGGAGTGGTGACAGGGGTATCGGCTGGCACGGCGGTAATTACCGCTACCAGCACTTCAGACGGCAGCAAATCCAGTTCGTCGACCATCACCGTTTCGTAATCGCTCTTCCTTTTGACTGCCCCGGCACATGACGCCGGCCGGGGCGGTCTTTTTTTGGCGTGGCGTCGAGGTTTTACAAATGGCTCTGCAACTGAAAAAGCAATCAGCGCCTGTAGGCACCACCAAGTGGTTCGACTACGACGAAGACACGAAAGTCGAAGTAGCGGGCATCGATAACCCGGATTACCAGATCGGACTGGAACGCATGCGTCGGCGCTTGCGGAAGAACGACGAGCGATTCAATGAAGGCACAGTCGGTGTGGTCGATGGTGAGAAAACCGAGCACCAGAACCACTGTCTGCTGCTGGCGCACTTCATCGTCAAAGGCTGGGAAGGCGCGCAAGACGAGTCCGGCAACCCAATCAAGTACACCCCAACCATCGGCGCTCAGATGCTGGAAGGTGATGTTGATTTCTTCATTTTCACTTTGCGATCGGCTGCCGAATTCACTGCTGAAAGTAAGGAAGACCTCGAAGAGACGGTGGGAAAGTCATCGACCGATACCACTGGGAAAAGGAATGGGCGGGCCAAACCGAAAAACGACGGCTCATCTATGACCGCCTGAACATCCGGGTTCCAGAAGAGCCCGAGCGCGATCCGATCACGGCATACCTGCTGAATACCTTTCGCAACGTGTGCCGTGGCCGTCGCATCCTGGTCTCACTTACCGGTGCACAGCCGCTGCGCCTCTCCGCGCGGGAGATCAGCGACTGGCTGGAAGCGCACCCGTCGCCGATGCCCAGGCATGAGGTGGACGAGGTGATGTTTGCGTTGGATGAGATTGTGATGTCTGAACATGCAGAGGATTCGGTATGAACGAGAAAGACTACCAGGCTCATGTAGCTAAAAGCCTTGCGTCAATTGCGGAGTCATTGAAGGAGATCGCCGAGGAAACGAGGACAACCGCAGCTATTTTCAAAAAGTGGGATGAGAAAGGCCTGCCGCCATGCTTTATGGACATGACGGAAGCCTGGAAGCAGCGGTGGTCACTCTCCTGATTTGGCTCTCACGGCCCTGGCCACATCTTTAAGCTGAGAAATGGTTCGGTCCAGGCAGTTGTAGTAACTGTTCTCTATTTGCCATTTGAGAAGAGCATCGTTGGATTCATCATGACGAAGCCCCAGGCGTCTTTGCTCATCTTTTGGATTGCTCAAAGCCTCTGTACGCGACAGGATGCGCTCAGCAAGTAGCAGCTCTTCAGCGGTAAAATTTTCTGACATGTGAACTCCATTTTCATAGCGCCCCGTCCATGGGTCTCAGTCACTGGGCGGGGCCAGTTGTTGGAGTCAGAACGCTACTACGGCCGCCGCTTTGACCGCCACTGAGCTTTTTCACAGGCTGTATGGGCGCACAGCTTGGCGGAATTGGATCCGGTCGATATGATCTGGCCGAATAGTGGCGTTTCGCTTTGGGGCAAAATCATGAGCTTCTGGGATGTCTTTGATTCAATCGGTCGGGGGATAGACTCAGGGTTTCGCGCATTTACATCTGCCGGAGATACCGTGGTCAAGCATGTCGGAGATGCCGCCCAAGCAGTTGAAGATACTGTGAAAGAAAATCCAGTTGCCTCGGTTGCTGTCGCTGCTGTGGTTACCGGAGGCGCAGCGTTCGCTTTTGCACCTGCCATCGCTACCACTATGGGAGGCGCTGGTTTGCTCGGGGCCGCAAGCACCGGAACGCCGATAGTAACGCTGTCTGGGGCTGCGGCGACGAACGCATCTCTAGCCGCCCTAGGGGGCGGAGCCCTCACTGCAGGAGGTGGTGGAATGGCCGCAGGGACTATGGTGGTTGCGAGCGCGGGCGCGGCGACCGGGGGATTGGCAGGGGGCGCCGCTGCGCTTGCTGCTAAGCCATCGGCTTGATACCTCGAATCAAATCAATCGAGAATTTCCCAGCGTAAACCCTGCTTCGGTGGGGTTTTTGCTTTTTAGATCACGAGAGGTCTTATGAAACGTGACTGGGAGTTGGTCAGGAAGATTCTGATCGCCGTCGAAGATATTCAGGGCCACGACCAGCAGGTGTCGGGAGAGGACATTCCCGGCCACGATCCAGCACTGGTCTCCTATCACATCCATTTGCTGAAAGAGGCGGGACTTCTGGAAGCAACATGTTTCACCTACCAGAGTGACCCCCGAGCCTGTTTTGCGTACGAACTGACTTGGGAAGGGCATGAGTTCCTTGATCAGATACGTTCGAAAACGCTGTGGAACAAGACCGTCGGCATGGTTCAGGAAAAGGGGCTGGAACTATCGTTCAGCACTATCAAGGCCGCTGCAGCGGCAGTTGCCAAGACGATGATAGGCTTCTGAGGCGCTTCGTTAGGATGCTGGGTGGTGGTAGATTGCCGGACACCAAAGCATGGATGAATGGATATGCAGGTCGCGCCGAAGCGTAAGGCCGAGCAGATATTTGACGCTCGGAACAGGATAGAAACTGAACTCTACCGATCGTTTTTAGTTGATGAGATGTCAATTGCCAGGTTGCTGAGAGATATCAAATCCGCTCTGAGATTACCCGAGCTGACCATGGGGGAGAGGGCCTCTCTCTATGGCGAGATGGCCCATCTTTATGGGTACAAACGCGACTCGATAAACGCGATTCGTGCGCTCGAATCGGCAGCGAACCTTGATTTTGACGGCGTAGCCCTGGCACTCGATCGCTCAATCACTTTCTACATGTGTGGCGACATCAGTGATGCAGTTCGCGCCTTGGAGACGATTGATATGACTGAGCTGAGCGACGAGCAAATAGCCGGGGTGATGCCTCAGGCGGAAATTGCATGTGCATTTGACAAGTTCGGATCTGCGTACTTTGACCCTCGTAGTAGCCAAAGATCAGAAACCCTGAAGATTTTGGAGGCATATGGCGTCACGGGGGATGATCTGATCGCGAGACTGGACAGTGTGGCCAAGATGATCTCGAAAGAAATCGACCATCCATTGTTGGGGTACGAGTGCTATGCAGACAGTGAGCATGACTGCTTTCTTTATCGCTTCGCTGTCAGAAAAAGCATTCCGGAAATCGTCGATCTGAACCAACGCATCGTGAAACATCGGCTTGAGCATTTTGACGATCCAATTGACATGGCGATAACGATCAATGCGATGCCGTTTACGCCCGAAGTCCGCGATGACCCATCGAGGATTTACCATGTCGGTGTGTAGCTCTGATCTACTGGCTCTTGCTCAGGCTCTTGCAGATGATGAGTTTTCTGAGGCTCATCATCGGTCAGCGGCAAGCAGAGCTTACTATGCCGCATTTTTGGCGGCTGACGAGCTTGATAAAAGCATACTGTTTCCTGATGAGCACACGCAGGGTCGTGGAGGTCCGCACGATCAGGTTATGCGCAGACTGAAAGCCAAAGGTTACGAAACACAGGCGTGCATGCTTCGCGACATGAAAAACATTCGGCACTACGCGGATTACAAAATAAACGGGGAATTTTCTCGTGATCAAGCGCTTGAGACGGTCATGAGCTGCAAAGAACTTACTGCGAATCTCCAAAACATTCGCAGTGTGGTGGCGGTGGTAGGTCCATAGCCGTTTTTGCAGGGGGTGGTGGTAGATTGCCGTCGTCTAAAAGGGAGAGTTGTGAATGAAATCAGCAATCGCGTGCGCGTTTTTGATCATGGGGCTTACCGTCTCAGCCAGCGCAAGGGATTTTTCGCCGGCACAGCAGGCCAAGCTGAAAGACACGGTCAAGCAGCAGTTACTCGACGCTGACAGCGCTAAATTCAAGCTGCCTCCTTATCAGGGAGGGCAGATATATTGTGGGCTAGTCAACTCGAAGAATACCTACGGTGGTTATGCTGGAGACGCGATTTTTCAAGTGTTCGTAGTCACGCCGACCCTGTTCAATTTTATGGGAATTGGGACCAGTGACCCCGAAAGCGTCCGCAGCGTAACTATGCGCCAAAGCTGCGAGCAGAAGGGTTACAAGTTCTAAGCCTTGCTCATACTGAAACCCGCTCCGGCGGGTTTTTTTTCGTCTGGAGAAAACCCATGGCCTTAACTTCACGGCTTGAACTTGAGGTGGACAGTGCAGGCGCTGAGCAAAACGTTGTCAAGATGCGTCAAGCCCTCGCAGAGCTTGAGGCCTACGGGCTGCGCGTAAACAGCGCGCTCGACAAGACAAGCAGTGAGTTCGGGAACCTTGCCCTCTCTTTGTCACGCGCCCAGGCAGCAAACGATAAGACTTCTGCTTCATCCGACAAAGTCAATAAAACAGTAGAGGATGCCGCCAAAGCAGCCGCTGCACAGCGTAAAGAATTGGATGCGTTGCTGGGGAGCATCAACCCGCTGACCAAGCAGCTCAACCAGTTGGCGGCGCAGGAAATCGCGCTCATCAAGGCCCGAGATTCAGGTCAGATCAACCTTGCCGTGTATGAGTCATACAACCAGAAGCTGCAAGAAAATTTCAACGCTCTCACCGGCGCCACCAAAGCACAGAAGGCCCTGGGCGAAAGCGTGGATGAGGCCAAGGCCCGTATCTTGGCCATCGCCCAGGCATCCGTTGACTCTGCCCAAGCACAGCGCAATCTCACGAATACCGCCGTTGGATTGTCGGAAGCAGAGCAGGGCATAGTCATCTCGTCGAACGCGGTGGCGGCAGGCAACTCCAATATCGCTTCGTCGTCCGATAAGGCGGCTGCCGCCGTTAAACAGGCTACCCAAACGACGCGTGCCCAAGCGGATAGCTTGAGCGATTTGCTTGCGAGCATTGACCCCACCACCAGAGCGCTCAACCGGCTGGATGAGCAAGAAAGCCAACTCGCTCGGCAAAAGAAAATTGGTTCGATCGACGATGAGACGTTCAACAAGTATCAGACCAAGATCGATCAAACTCGCCAGGCGCTGACCCGCTTTGACGATGGCTTAAATCGGACTGGCAACACTGCGAAACAAACCGCCGCGGCGCTTCGTGGTGTACCTGCGCAATTCACCGACATTTTTGTTTCGCTGCAAGGCGGTCAAGCTCCGCTCACGGTGTTTCTGCAGCAAGGTGGGCAACTCAAGGACATGTTTGGTGGTATCGGCCCGGCAGTAAAAGCGCTTGGTGGCTACATACTTGGACTGATCAATCCATTCACCGTGGCAGCTTCTGCAGTCGGTGTGCTGGGGCTGGCGTATTATCAAGGCTCTCAAGAGCAGACGGCTTTCCAAAGCGCTCTGGTCCTCACTGGCAATGCAGCGGGAACTACCTCGGATAATTTGACGGCGGTCGCGCGGAACATTTCAAAGTCAGTTGGCACCGTGGGGGCAGCGTCAGCGGTGCTCGTCCAGTTGGCATCTTCAGGCAAGATCCCCGCAACCGCTTTTGGAGACATCGCCGTTGCAGCCTTGAAAATGGAGGAAGCAACGGGCAAAGCCGCGTCCGCCACTGTGGCTGACTTCGAGAAGCTCGCCAAGGATCCCGTTAAGTATTCAAAAGAGCTGAATGACTCCCTAAATTATTTGACTACTGCTCAGTATTCTCAGATCGATGCCCTAGTCAGCCAGGGCAAGCAGCAAGAGGCGGCAAACCTCGCCGAGAAGCTCTATGCCGATGCCCTGTCCAGTCGAGCTGATGCCATCAAACAGAACCTTGGCACCGTGGAAACAGCGTGGAACGCTGTGAAATCTGCTGCCAAAAATGCCTGGGACGCGGCACTCGATATCGGCCGCGAAGATACTTTCGATCAAAAGCTGGACAAACTGAAGCAAAGATTGGCAGATGCGAGCAATACGACACCGATAGTGTTCAGCGATAACCCGAATCTAGGTGACCTTGGTAAAGGCCAGAAAGGTCTGCAAAAAGAGCTTACCGATACCCTTCAGTTATACCAAGACCAAACCGAAGCAGCATGGCGTGCAAACTTGGCTGCTTCAAAAAATCAGGAAGGAATAGAGGCTGTTAAGCGCCTCAATGCAGATCTCGCAGACACAGCGAGCAAACAGAGCAAGCTCGCCGCTAGATATAAGGAAATCGATGCGCTTGTTGCTTCTGCAGCATCTCAAGGGGTCAATTATTCTCAAGCCCAGATTGACCAATTAAGAAAGGCGGCGGAAGAGCAGTACAAGATCACCACGTCACATAAAGCCTTCGTCGAAGACGCTGGAACAAAAATGCTGGACCAAGCGCGCCAGCAATATGCTGTCCTCCAGCAGCAAAGATTGGTGATTGATGGTCAAGCGAATGACACGGCAAAACTGGGTGCTGCAGCCCAAGCTCTGGCGAAGTGGGAACAGGAAATCGCCGATATCAAGGGCAAGCAAACCTTAACGAATGATCAAAAGGCTCTTCTTGCCAGTCAGGATTTGATTACAGCGCAGCTCAAACGAAACGCAGCGTTAGAAAAGGAAAATGATCTTTCCAAGATTCGTTTGGAGAACGTTGCAAAGCTCGCTGCGTTTCAAGATCAGCTTAACGACTCGCTGCGGCTCGCGCAGGACGGTCTAGATTCACAGGTCGCTGGCGTTGGAATGGGCCAGAAAGAGCGTGAGCGAATTCAAGAGGATTTGCGAATTCGCGAGGACTACCAGCGACAACTGGCGAAACTTCAACGCGATTACCAGAACATTGTAAATCCTACGTCCGAACAGACCGACCTGTATGACAAGGAGACTACCAGCGTAAAAAATGCGCTCCAGCAGCGCCTGACTGCCCAGCAAAACTATTACCGTCAGGTCGATGCTGCTCAGGCTGACTGGGTCAACGGTGCCAACGCCGCGCTACAGGATTACATCGATGAGACCCGCAATGTCTCAGGCCAGACTTACACCCTGTTCAGTGACTCGTTGCACGGTGTGGAAGATGCTTTCGTCGATGCGGCTACCACCGGCAAGCTGAGTTTCAAGAGTCTGGCCGACAGCATCATTGCTGATCTTGCGCGGATTGTGGCCAAAGCCTACATCGTGACGCCGATCTTGGCTGCATTGGGGATTGGCGGCGACTCTGCCACAGGTACTGGGTCTGGCGGCGCCATTGGCTCTATCTTCAGCGGTTCTGGCAGCGGCATCGGAGGAATGCTCAGCTCGATCAAGGATGTGGTTTCGGTAGCTGGGAGCAGTTTCGGCCAGTCTGTGCTGGCTGGCTGGAACGGAGGTGAAGGTGTCATTGGCGGATTACAGGGAGCCTTTTCCAATGGGGCGGATTATTTCAAATCTGTTGTTACCAGTGCATTTGCTACGGGGTCGGCTACAGCCGCGTCCATCTTCACCTCTGAAACGACATCCGCAGCGCTTTCGCAGGGGTACGCGAATTACGCCGCTCAATTCGGTACTGGAGTTGCAGGACAAGGAGCATTTGATGGCGCGCTGAGTTCGGCAGTTACGAGCCAGTCAGCTGCATCCAGCCTTGCCACACTCAGCAGCACCTTGAGCTATGTAGGTGCCGTCTACTCGGTTATCCAGTCCTTTCAGCAGTACGGTCTCAAGGGCGGCGCTACTACTGCGGGATTCGCCGCGGCGGGTGCGGCCATCGGTTCGGTGGTGCCTGTCATCGGTACTGCTTTTGGCGCGGTAATCGGCGCCGTGGTGGGATCGTTTGCATCCAGTAAGCTTTTCGGTAGCGGCGAGAAATACCCGGACCTGAGCACGTCTGCGCAGGGCACTTTTGAGAATGGGCAGTACACCACCGGTGGCATTGTCCAAGGCTGGCAGACCAAGGCTCCGAAGTACGGCTCGGCGGTAGATTCTCAGCTCGACGCAACGGTCAACAAGTTCACGACCACACTCGGGAGCCTGTATACCGCTTTCGGGAGCACCGCCAAGGTTTTCGCTTACGATTTGCTCCAGGTGCGCAAGACCTCAGGGAAGTACTCGACCACCTTCGGCGCAACCATCGACGGCGGTGGTCTGGATGACTTGAACATCCATCAGCAGTTCAACGCGGCCGACGCTGCGGAAGCTCTTCAGCACAACTACGACGACATCATGGGCACCTTCCTCGCGAAGGCAATCGTGAGTTCGAAGTCGCTGCCGGATTACTTCCGTGCGCAGTTCACCGAGTTCGCAAACGACTGGGACACGACAGCAGACGAGGTGATCAAGGCCATTGAGGGGGTTTTTACCCGTTTCAACGGAGTGAACGATGCGCTGACGCTGATCGGCGTAAACAATCTGAAGCTCGATAACACCGGGTTACAGGCCTCTGATTCCATCCTTAACATGATCGGCGCCATGTCTGACCTGGACACGACAACCGCTACCGCTAAGGAGAAGGTCGACGCGCTTAACACCGCTGTGGGGACTTACTACTCCAAGTTTTACACCGCTGACGAACAGTTTGCCGATCTGACCAAAAGCCTTCAGAGCGCGTTTTCTGGCCTTGGGCTGGAGCTGCCCGATACACGTACAGCCTACCGCGACATGGTCAAGGACATTGACGTCACTACGGCGGCCGGGCAAGCGATGTTCGCCACGCTGGTAGGCCTGGCCACGAACGCTGATTCTTACTACTCAACGCTTGATCAGAAATCGAAGGATGCGCAGCAGGCTGCTATTGATGCTGCCCAGAAAATCACTGATTCGTTGATGAAGGGAGCAAGCGATGCGTACAGCGCACTGCAACGCTCGATTGCCTCTCAACAGAAAACCACCACAGACGCCTATAACGCTCGCGTCGCCTCGCTGAACGACATGCTTGGCACTGCGAATACGAGTGTTAGCGACCTGACTGGCGTCAGCAATGACCTCGGCTCAGCACTGAAGGCGCTGCGTGGAGACTCTGAAGATGCCATTGCGATGTTGCGTAGCCAGGCCCAAGCCACGCTGCAAAACGCGCTTGCCACTGCCAAGGCGGGCGGTTCGCTCGCGAACTTCCCCGGACTGGACGACGCCCTCGACACCGTCAGCAACAACAACACCGACCTGTACTCGTCTCTCGAAGAATTCAATCGAGACCAGGGCAGGACCGCGAACGTCGTGGCTGAACTCAACGCGCTGAATGGGAAGCAACTGACCACCGCCGAGAAGACGGTGAAAACCCTTCAGGATCAGCTTGATCAAGCCAAGAAGGCATACGACGCAGAGATGGCGCAGTACGACGCCCAGTTGGCCTACGGGCAGTCGCAGCTCGACGCGCTCAACGGCGTCGACAACTCGATTCTGGACGTGACGGCGGCAATCAACGCGATGAATGCGGCAGTGGTCGCTGCGCTCGGCGGACTGCCGTCCAAAGGTGCAGGAAGCGGTTCGTCCAACACTCCAGGGAACAACTCAACGCTCGTCGACACGCTGTACCAGCAGTTGTTCGGGCGCACCCCCGATGCTGGCGAAAATAAGTACTGGGCCGACCGCCTCAGCTCCGGGAACCTCCCGTACAGCGAGATCGCGGCCAACATGCTCAAGTACGCGAGCGAGGCAGACAAAGCGCGCGCGGCGGCGCTGGCTTCGGGCAAAGTCCCGGCCTTTGCCAATGGCGGTGACTTCGGAGGAGGCATTCGCCTGGTGGGCGAGCGTGGGCCTGAGATCGAGCTGACGGGTGCGAGTCGGATCATCAGTAATCGGGACGCTGCGAAGGCGCTTGCTTCATCGGGCTCTCAGTCAGACAGCGGTGAGCTCGCGCAGCGCCAAGCATGGACCAACAAGTTGCTGAACCAAATCCTCAACGCCATCAACCGGCAAACAATCCAGGGCGTTCCTGCTCTATCGGTGACCTGATGAAACTAGTTGCCCCGATTGACGTTACTGGAATCATTACGAGCTACAACGTAGCGCCGTCACCAAATCCTCCGTGGTCGTCGACCACCACCTATGCGCTTGGTGCATTGGTGGTGGTTGGTCAGTACGACTACGAGTCTTTGGCCGCTGGAAATGTTGGCAATAACCCTGCGACTGAGGGCGGTGTGAAGTGGCTCAACCTCGGCCCATCTAACAAATGGGCCATGTTCAACAAGAAGACAGGGAAGACCTGGCTGATAGGTACAAGCACGAAAAACCCGAACACCATCGATATCACTTTCTCACCTGGGAGAACCATCAACTCTGTTGGGTTGGTAGGAATTGTTGCCACCAAAGTTACGGTTCAAATGATCGTCGGCGGCGAGACGGTGTACTCGAAAGAAATGGTCACCTCATCCAAGACGGCCACGAATTGGTACGACTACTTCTACGGTGACTTCGTAACCCGTGACAGTCTGGCGTATACGGATCTGCCTGCCTACTCCGGCGCGCAGATCCGTGTGCTGGTGGATAACACCGGCCAGACCGCAGAGGTCGGGATGATGATTCTCGGCAATCAAGCCGATATTGGCTGGGCCATCTGGGGAACTCAGATCGGCCTGGAAAACTATTCCCTCTCCAAGAGCGATGACTTCGGAAACATCACCTCTACAGAGAGGGGCAGTCGCGACACCATCGACTTCGATTGCCGGAATTACAAGAATCAGGTTGGCAACCTCAAACGAATTCTCAGGCCGGTAAAAGACACCGCAGCCATGTACATCGGCAGCGAGGACGTGGATGGAACAATCATCGTCGGAAAGTTGGAAAACTTTAACCTGACCTTTGCGAACGAGGCATTGGTTGAATATTCAATCTCTGTATTGGGGCTTAACTAATGGCAGTTCCACAAATCACGCTACTTCCGCCTCCACCTACGCCGTCTGACACTCCTGAAGTATTTGCCAGCAAGTCAGGCGTATTTGTTACCGCTGAAGTGGTGATGGTGCCGGAAATAAACACCGCCCTCCAGTTCATCAACGACACAGCAGTAGACGCAAACGAAGCCATCGAGGCCTCGGCTACTGCTGTTGCGGCGAAGAATGCGGCGGTTGTTTACGCGGCTCAAGCCCAGGCCTCTGCCACCGCTGCCGAATCCGCTCAGGGCTCTCTTGGCAACCTCGCACTCATCTACGCAATCGCGCTCGCCTCATAAGGAACGACCATGGCCAACACCCCATTACCCGCATACGTACAGACGCAGAAAACCGGATCTGCTGTGGTCACCGCAGCAGTCGGCAACATTGGCACCAACGCACCGACCAACCTGGTAGCGCTGGGCGATGCTGCGGGTGTCAATGGCGCGCTCGTCACCAAAATTACGGCAATGCCGCGCGCGACTGTCACTGCGTCATCGCTGCTGCTGTACACGAGCAAAGATAACGGCGCGTCGTACAACTTGGTCGACTCGGAGCTGATGCCGGCCTACACCATGGCCGTAACGACAGCCATTCCGGAAACCGCATTTGGCAACATCAGTCCATCCACTCCGTTGCGGCTTGAGGCTGGCGAGCGCTTGTATGTCGGCTCGCAAGTTCTTCTCGCTGCCGGTATTCAATTCCGTTCTGAAGGGGCGAATTTCTAATGGGCCTGAGTGTGCATGACCCGTTTGTAGATCCGCTTGGGAATCCGTTGGGGTTGGCGCGTAACAACTCAAACACTAGGGTGGTTGTACTGACCTTGCCAGTCCCACCGGCAACACAAGTTTTGAGTCCAGTTATTCCCCCAAACGGTTTCAGTCGCATGAAAATAACTGCTGTCGGTAAAGGCGGCGATGGCGGAGGCATTAGTAATGCAACATACGCCGCCGGTGGCGGAGGTGGCGCAGGCGGACAAGCAATAAGTAAAATCATTAAAGCGGCGCCCATAGATATATCCCTATACACAACCGCTGTTGTAGTAAGTGTTTCGGGGGTCTTAAGCATAACGGCTAACTCAGGGGCGGACGGCACTAGCGCCCCGACAAATAGCAGCGGTGGAGCAGGCGGCAACGGCGGTACAGCGAGCATTACCCCCGGCATGGGCGAGACTTACGCGGGCGGTGCGGGCAGTAGCGGCGTAGGAGGACCTTCCGGTAAGGCTGGTGATGGGGCGATCAGCCAATATGCGAAAGAGATCGGATTGACTGCACCTATCGGGAAACCTACAACCAACGCATTTTATGGTCTTTCGGGAGTAGGACCGGGTATGGGTAGTTCTGGCGCAAGCACGGCAGGGGCTGCTAACGCGATTATTCCCGCAGCCGGCGGACCAGCCGCAGTAATAATTGAATACTTGCCTTGAATCATAAATCACTGGGTTACCCTAATGATTAAAGTAGAAAACAACATCCCCACCCGCGAACCAATCCCCGATTTCCTCGATCAGTCCGGCACGCCCGAAGCTATCGCGGCACTGGCCGACCTGTCGTGGACCGACCCGTCGCTGGGCGTGCAGAACGCCGCATGGTGGTCCGAAGAGAACGCCGATGCACCACTGGGCACGAACAAGAAGTGGGGCGCCGAGGTGCTGACGCTCGATCCTGAACGCAAGGTCGTGATCGTCACCCACAAGCAGGTCAACATGACTGCTGCCGAGAAGGCAGAACGCGATGCCGCGATTCAGGCTGCGACAACGGCGGCGTTCGAGCAGGCAGTTCAGACCAAGCTCGACGGTGCAGCACGGGATGCAGGCTACGACAGCATCTTCACCGCAATCTCCTATGCTGACGAACCAGCCGTGCCGCGCTTCCAAGCCGACGGCCAAGCCTTCCGCCGCTGGCGCTCGCTGGTGTGGGATTACGCGCACTCCGAGCTGAATGCGGTGCTGGCCGGTGAAAAGCCTCAGCCTGACCTCGACACCTTCCTCGCGGGCCTTCCGGCGCTGGAGTTGCCGTCATGATTCCGGCCATTGGGAAGTTCGGTGCTGGCGTGGCCACGCGCCAGATCAGTCGATGGGAGTTCGAATTGCTCGAAGACCTGATTTTCAACGACCCGGTAAATGGGCTGCGCATCGTTCCGGCTGGCTTCGTCAGCAACCTGGCCTCGATCCGGATTCTGCGCGAGATCTGCCGGTGGGCAGCCGTGGCGGCAATCGTTGGCGCTCTGTTCCTGCCTGGATGGTTCAGCGTTGCGTGCTGGCTCATCTCCGTAATCGCGTTGGCGCTGTACGGCCTGGTTGTCGGCTACGGCATGCGGTCGTCAATCCTGCACGATTACGAATACACAATCGGGGAGCTGCCCCGCGCTGCGTGTGATGCGATGTACGAACGGGCCAACCATACCGGCGACGGCACAGCCCGATGGCGAACGCTCGGCCTGTTCTATCCCGCCGTCCGAATATTTGGCGCAAGCCACTACACCAAGACCCCGGCCAGTCCGGGGTTTTTTACCTGAGCTGAGATCAGTTGCGCTTGCCTTCACCCCTGTTCGGCCTAGCCAAGATCTCATCGGCGAGCCGCTGATTCGGCAAATCCAGATCAGATAGATAATGCGCGATGTGATCGCGAGCAGTCCGCGAGTCAGATGGATCGGCGAGGCGGCTCAATTCTGCTATGGCATCTGCAGTCGTCCAAATGCTCCGCCGCAGTTGCGTAATTATCTGCTGGGCATGCTCACTTGGCATCCTGCGTTCGGCGTCATTCAGCAAGTTAGGGGAGGTCTGGACCTCCAAAATTGCTGGGTTAGATTCGCCTTCAGCTTCCGAATGTAAGTCTGAAACCGGATTGCCGTTGAGTACATAGATGGGATTAACGCCAGCCGCTGCGATTTTAGATAGGTAAACCGCCCGGGGGCTCCGCTTGCCTGTCTCATATGCACCCTGTGCATTGGGCTGGATTCCGCCGATTGCTGCCATCGCCGCCTGGCTTAACCCTAGGCGCATCCGCTCCTGTCTCAACCTTTCTCCGATCCGTTTCATTTCGAACTCCTGTAAGTGCACGAACTGAGATTAAACCATCCCATATACCAGCCCGCCCCGCGCGGGCTTTTTTACGTCTGGAGAAAAGTAATGGCTCGAATTTCTGAAAAGGCTGCTGGCGGTCGCAACGTGCTGGCGTTCCTCGACATGCTGAGTTTCAGCGAAGGGACCGTAACCAGCCGATTCACCCGCGATGACGGCTACGACGTGATCGTGGGTGGCCTCAACAGTCCGAACACCTTCACCAGCTACGCCGATCACCCCGGCGTGCTGGTCACGGTCAACTCAAAGGGCTTGAAGTCCAGTGCCGCTGGCCGGTATCAACTGTTGCAACGCTGGTGGCCACCGTACAAAAAGTTGCTGGCGCTGAAAGACTTCTCACCGGTCAATCAGGATCTGGTCGCAATTCAGCAGATCCGCGAACGTGGCGCGCTGCACGACGTCATGGTGGGAAACATCGCTGAGGCTATCAGCAAGGTGTCGAACATTTGGGCGAGCCTGCCAGGTGCCGGTTATGGCCAGCATGAGCACAAGCTTGAAGACCTCATTGCGCGGTATCAGGCTGCGGGTGGGGTGCTCGCATGAACTGGTCCGACATCGGAAATATCGTAGGCCGGGCGGCGCCGGTAGTCGGCACGCTACTCGGCGGCCCGGCAGGCGCGGCAGTGGGCGCGTTGGTAGCAGGCGCACTGAACGTGCCGAATGACCCTGAGTCAGTGAATGCGGTGCTGACTGCTAACCCTGACGCTCTGGCGAAGGTGCAAGAATTGCAGATCAACGCCAAGGTCCAGCTTCAGCAGTTGGCCGTGACAGCGGAGAACAACCGATTGCAGGCCGAGGCTGCGCAGTACGCCGCCGAAGCCGCGGACCGGGACAGTGCGCGGAAGCTCGCCGCCAGTCAGCCGCGCGACTTCGTTCGCCCCGGGCTGACGATCCTGATGCTGGCCGGGTCGCTCTTCATCATTGTTGCGATCATGACCGGCTGGGCACTGGACGTTGTGACCAATACCACGGCCGCACTCACCGTCGGCAACGTCATGGGCGCCTGGTTCATGATGACCAAAGAAGTCATGGGGTTCTGGTTCGGCATGACCAAGGAATCGCAGAAGCAGTCGGCTGTGATCACAGACTTCGCCGTGACGCCGGGCAGCGTATCAAAGCCCGACAAGTGATCACTCGTCATCGGCCTTGGTTGGCAGGATCAGCTGAGGCCCTTGATTCCGCACATTCCCCACATCTTTGCTGACCTCGAACCAGGTGAATTCTTCGGTCGGGCGGCAGCACTCCTTGGCGATCTCAGCGGCGCGCTCCGGCGTGGTTTCTGGGTCGACCCATTCCCTCGCATGTTCCGGGCTCAGCACCACCGGGCGCCGGTCGTGAATATCTACCATCCCCTGATCTGAATCCGCAGTGATGATCACAAATCCATCCTGCGGGTCCGGCTCCATTCCCTGATGCACTTCTGCCAGCGCAGCGAAGAACATCGGGCCTTCCTCTTTCAGCCTGATGAAATAGGGCTGTTTCTTTTTCGGGTCGTCCGGGTCTTTGACCCATTCAAACCATCCGTTGGCCGGGGCCAGTGCGCGCCCGTTCGGCCACAGTTGTTTGAAGTACTTCCCTGTCATCACCGTCTCGACCCTGGCGTTTATGGGTGCGGGGCGCTTCGCATCTTTCTTCGCCCAAAACGGCGACCATCCCCACTTAACCTTATCCACGCTCAATCCACCTTCAGCCGGACGGATGATCTCGACCCTGGTACTCGGCGCGACGTTGTAGCGCTCGATCGGCCAAAGGTCGTAGCCGTTGATCACCAACTGCTCTGGCGCCAGCTCTTTCAGGTAGTGATCCATCGACTCGTAGATCGAGTAGCGTCCGCACATGATGTCACCCGTCGAAATTTTCCCAATATCAGATTGACCACAGACGAACCAGAACGTTAACTGTATATGCATACAGTCATCCACTCACAGGTTCGCATCATGAGCGTCACGATCCTTGGCCCTTTGGCCAGCTCCGGCCAGAAAATCCCCCTTTACGGCTTCAAGGTTCCGGCGGGCTTCCCGTCCCCGGCCGCCGACCACATCGAAAAGCACATCTCCCTCGATGAGCTATTCGATATACGCGCGCCTCATGTGTACCTGGTGAAGATAGAAGGCGACAGCATGCAAGGGGCCGGGATCTTTTGCGGCGATCTGGTTATCGTCGATCGCAGCCTGAATGCGGTGCACGGGGATATCGTGATCGCCTCGGTGAATGGGGAGCCTGTGTGCAAGCGTCTGCACAAGCTCGGCAACACCATCATCCTGATGTCGGAGAACAGCAAGTTTCCTTCGCGGTACATCATGGAAGGCGATGAACTGATGATGTGGGGCGTTGTGAAATACAGCGTTCGCGATCATGACCACACCTGACCCGGTCTTCGCCCTGATCGACTGCAACAGTTTTTACGCCAGCTGTGAACGGGTCTTTCGGCCCGACCTCGCCAAGACCCCGATTGTGGTGCTGTCGAACAACGACGGCTGTGTCATCGCGCGCAGTTACGACGCCAAGCCCTTTGTGAAAATGGGTCAGCCGTATTTCCAAATCAAAGATCACCTCCGCCGACACGGAGTGGTGGCGTTCAGCAGCAATTACGCGTTGTACGGCGACATGAGTGAGCGGGTGATGACGGTCATCGAGTCGATGGTGCCCGCGCTGGAGGTGTACAGCATCGATGAAGCGTTTGCAGATCTGACTGGTATTCCCGGCGACCTGACCGCCTTCGGCCGCAAGATCCGCGAGACCATCTATCAGCGGACAGGTATTCCAGTGGGGGTCGGTATAGCGCGGACGAAGACTTTGGCGAAGCTGGCGAATCACACGGCGAAGCGGCTGCTGTCGAAAACGGGCGGCGTGGTCGACATCTGCGACCCGTTCAAGCGCGACTGGACTCTTCGCAACACTGACGTCAGCGAAGTCTGGGGCGTCGGGAAGCGGATGAAGGCGCATCTCGAAACGATGGGTATCAAGACCGCGATGGACTTGGCCAACGCCGATGCCTGGACGCTGAGGAAGAAATTCAGTGTGGTGATCGAGAAGACCGCGCGCGAGCTTGCCGGAACTCCGTGCTTGGAGCTGGGCGAAGCCGATCCGCCGAAACAGGAAATCTGCTGCAGCCGAATGTTTGGTAATCGATTGACGACCATCGAGCCGATCAAGGAAGCCGTAGCCACCTACACCCAGCGCGCAGCGGAAAAGCTCCGGGCGCAGGGTTCGCTGTGCAAAAAAATTAGGGTCAGCATCCGTACGGGCATGTTCAATCCGGAGGAGGCAAAGTACGCGAACGGCGCCTTGGTCGTACTGCCGTACCCCACAAATGACGTAAGACTGATGACCAAGGCAGCAACAGAGGCTGTTAATCGCTTGTTTCGCCCCGGCTTCAAATACAGCAAAGCGGAGGTGTTGCTGCTGGATCTACGTCAGCCCGGCGAGTTCACTGACGACCTGTTCGCCCACTCGCAACCGGTGGAGGCCGAAAAGGTGATGAGCGTGCTGGACGAAATCAACGGCCGGTGGGGTCGGGGAACGTTGCGTGCTGCCAGCGTCCCGGCGAACCCGGATTGGGCGATGCGGCGAGAGCTGATGAGCCAGAGCTTTACGACAAAAGTTGATCAGCTGTGGACGGTGAAGAGCAAGTGAACAATATCACACGAGCCTTCCGGGACCGGTCGGCGGTTGAAAAGCCTCTGTTGGTAGACCGTCGATGATTTTCCGCAATGACGCCCACGGGTATTGGTCACGTTTCCCCCACTCGGGACATATGTCCTGGTGGACGAATGGCTCGTAATTTTTGCTGGCTGGCTGAGTGGCCGCGCACTGTGTGCAGCAGATTCGACCGGCGGTGGCCAGCGTCCACTGCTTTGACCAATGAAACATGCCGATATCGCTCCAGTCGTATGCCGGGATCAGAATGTGGTCGTCCACAATTTTTGCTTTGGTGTTGTCCCCAAGCATCGGCACTTCCCTCGTATTCCAAAGATACTGTTTGGATATACAGTAATCGAGATGGGTTGTGAAATGCCAGCCGTGGTGACGAAATGCGCACCACACCATATAAAGGAAGGGCGGGGTGGCTATTGGCGTGCCTCATTGTGTAGGATGCGCGCCGGATCGCTTCTGGCTGAGTTGGTCCAGCGGTACTTTTTTAGTACAGCAATTAGTACATCTGGTTTGTCGAATTCAAGAGTGGCCAATGTGGCCGGGCCTTTGTGGCTTAATTTCGGTTCTCTCCGTCCGCACCAGCTACAACCCTGGGAAGTGCGTCAAGCACTCCGGGGAGTGAAAAGCCGCCTAGTGCGGCTTTTTTTGTTTCAGCGTATTGGTTTCATGCCGGTACGAGTCCGCCATGCTGTTGATGATGGGCTTTTCCGGAGTGTTTCCAGGGATTGGATCGACATTCGGTCGTGCTTCGCTTCCTTTATATAGGGGCGCGGGAAGTGCGTTCCAGACCGCTTGCGAAGCTTTGAATCTTCGTCCTTTTCCCCCTGGTTGCATTCCACTGTATTTACCCTTCGTCAGTAGGGTGACTTCTTGAGATTGACCCACTAGAATGCTTGCCCTTGATTCTGGGGTCGGAAACGGCCGGCTAACGTCTGTGCAACGAGGAATATCCATGCAAGTTTCTGTTGAAAACACTTCCGCTCTTGAGCGCCGCATGACCATTGGCGTGCCAGCTGAGCGCATCGAGACCGAAGTCAACAAGCGTCTGCAGCAGACCGCACGTAAAGCCAAGATCCCGGGCTTCCGCCCAGGCAAAGTGCCTATGAGCGTGATCCGCCAGCGTTACGAAGACGGTGCTCGTCAAGAAGCACTGGGCGACTTGATCCAGGCGACCTTCTACGAAGCTGTCGTAGAGCAAAAGCTGAACCCGGCTGGCGCACCTTCCGTCGAGCCAAAAACCTTCGAAAAAGGCAAAGACCTCGAATACGTCGCCACCTTCGAAGTGTTCCCTGAATTCTCCGTTGCCGGTTTCGAATCCGTGAACGTCGAGCGTCTGTCCGCTGACGTCGCTGACTCCGATCTGGACAACATGCTGGAAATCCTGCGCAAGCAGAACGTTCGTTACGAAGCCGCCGACCGTGCTGCTGCCAACGAAGACCAATTGAACATCGACTTCGTCGGCAAGATCGACGGTGAAGCATTCGCTGGCGGTTCGGCCACCGGCACTCAGCTGGTGCTGGGCTCGGGTCGCATGATCCCTGGCTTCGAAGACGGCCTGGTTGGCGCTAAAGCCGGTGAAGAGCGGGTTCTGAACCTGACCTTCCCCGAGGACTACCAGAACCTGGAACTGGCGGGTAAAACCGCCGAGTTCACCGTTACGGTCAACACCGTCTCGGCTCCGACCCTGCCTGAACTGAACGAAGCGTTCTTCAATCAGTTCGGCATCAAGGAAGCGACCCTGGAAGGTTTCCGCACCGAAGTTCGCAAGAACATGGAGCGCGAGCTGCGTCAGGCCATCAAGTCCAAGGTCAAGAACCAGGTCATGGACGGTCTGCTGGCTGCCAACCCGATCGAAGTTCCTAAAGCCCTGCTGGAAAACGAAGTGAACCGCCTGCGCGTTCAAGCCGTTCAACAGTTCGGCGGCAACATCAAGCCTGACCAACTGCCAGCCGAGCTGTTCGAAGAGCAGGCCAAGCGCCGCGTCGAGCTGGGCCTGATCGTCGCTGAAGTGGTCAAGCAGTTCGACCTCAAGCCTGACGAAGCCCGCGTTCGTGAGCTGATCCAGGAAATGGCTTCCGCTTACCAGGAGCCAGAGCAGGTCGTGGCCTGGTACTACAAGAACGAACAGCAAATGAACGAAGTGCGTTCGGTTGTGCTGGAAGAGCAAGTTGTGGATACTGTTTTGCAGAAAGCGAGCGTGACCGATAAAGCGGTCTCGTACGAAGAAGCCGTCAAGCCGGTAGAAGCTCCACAAGCCGACTGATTTCTTTCTCTCGTTCGAAAACACCATAAGCCAGCCTTCGCGCTGGCTTATGCGTATTCAAGACATGACTATTTGGGAGTGAATGCGAGACATGTCCCGCAATTCTTATATTCAGCAGAACTCTGACATCCAGGCCGCTGGCGGCCTGGTCCCGATGGTTATCGAGCAGTCCGCCCGTGGCGAACGCGCCTATGACATCTACTCCCGTTTGCTCAAGGAACGCGTCATCTTCCTGGTCGGCCCGGTTGAAGATTACATGGCCAACCTGATCTCGGCGCAGCTCCTGTTCCTTGAAGCGGAAAACCCGGACAAGGACATCCATCTTTACATCAACTCCCCAGGCGGTTCGGTGACTGCGGGCATGGCGATCTACGACACCATGCAGTTCATCAAACCGGACGTTTCGACGACGGTCATGGGTCAGGCTTGCAGCATGGGCGCGTTCCTGCTGGCAGGTGGTGCCAAGGGCAAGCGTTTTGCCCTGCCGAATTCCCGCGTGATGATTCACCAGCCACTGGGCGGTTTCCAGGGGCAGGCGTCGGACATCGACATTCACGCCAAGGAAATCCTGTACATTCGCCAGCGTCTGAACGAGCTGCTGGCGCACCATACCGGTCAGTCGCTGGAAGCTATCGAGCGTGACACCAACCGCGACAACTTCATGAGCGCCGAACGCGCTGCTGAATACGGTCTGGTGGACGCGGTGCTCGACAAACGTCAAATGATCAAATGATTGCTTGATTGGCAGTAATCCCAGGTGGTCGGGACCCCCGTGCCACCTGCGGACTTGAAAAAGCCCGCAATTGCCTTCATCTTGTGTTGCAAGCCTACCGGATTGGATCGATCGAATGACTGACACCCGCAACGGCGAGGACAACGGCAAACTGCTTTATTGCTCCTTCTGCGGCAAAAGCCAGCATGAAGTGCGCAAATTGATTGCCGGCCCCTCGGTATTTATCTGTGACGAGTGCGTCGACCTGTGCAATGACATCATCCGCGAGGAGGTGCAGGAAGCACAGGCAGAGAGCAGCGCGCATAAATTACCATCGCCGAAAGAAATCAGCGGCATCCTTGACCAGTACGTCATCGGTCAGGAGCGTGCCAAGAAGGTTCTCGCAGTAGCGGTGTATAACCACTACAAGCGTCTGAACCAGCGCGACAAGAAAAACGACGACGTTGAACTGGGCAAGAGCAACATCCTGCTGATCGGCCCTACAGGCTCCGGCAAGACCCTGCTGGCTGAAACGCTGGCACGTTTGCTCAACGTACCGTTCACCATCGCCGACGCCACCACCCTGACCGAAGCCGGTTATGTGGGTGAGGACGTGGAAAACATCATCCAGAAGTTGTTGCAGAAGTGCGATTACGATGTCGAGAAGGCCCAGATGGGCATTGTCTACATCGACGAAATCGACAAGATTTCGCGCAAGTCCGACAACCCTTCGATTACCCGTGACGTCTCGGGCGAGGGCGTGCAACAGGCCCTGCTGAAACTGATCGAGGGTACCGTGGCTTCCGTTCCGCCCCAAGGCGGTCGCAAGCATCCACAGCAGGAATTCCTGCAAGTGGACACGCGCAACATCCTGTTCATCTGCGGCGGTGCGTTCTCTGGCCTGGAGAAGGTCATTCAGAATCGCTCCACCAAAGGCGGCATCGGCTTTGGCGCCGAGGTTCGCAGCAAGGAAGAGGGCAAGAAGGTTGGCGAATCCCTGCGTGAAGTCGAGCCTGACGATCTGGTCAAGTTCGGTCTGATCCCTGAGTTCGTGGGCCGTCTGCCGGTGCTCGCGACCCTGGACGAGCTGGACGAAGCTGCGTTGATGCAGATTCTGACCGAGCCGAAAAACGCGCTGACCAAGCAGTACGGCAAGCTGTTCGAAATGGAAGGTGTGGACCTTGAGTTCCGCACTGACGCACTCAAGTCGGTTGCCCGTCGCGCGCTGGAGCGCAAGACCGGCGCCCGTGGTTTGCGCTCCATCCTCGAAGGCGTGTTGCTCGACACCATGTACGAAATCCCGTCGCAATCCGACGTGAGCAAGGTGGTGATCGACGAAAGCGTGATTGAAGGTACGTCCAAGCCGCTGTTGATCTACGAAAACATTGAGCCACCTGCGAAGGCGGCACCCGACGCGTAAGCCTTGCGGCTTCGCACCGGGCAACTGGAAACCAAAAAGGGCCCTCGGGCCCTTTTTGCGTTTCAAGGGCTCCTTTCGCATTAACTCGAACCGGCGCTTGTTTTTTTGAATCGGTACCCCCATCTTGGTTTTCAGCTCATTTCTATCTGTCCATGGCCTTAAGGCCGCCGTAGAGGCGAAATCATGAAGACGACCATTGAACTGCCTCTTTTGCCATTGCGTGATGTCGTGGTGTATCCGCACATGGTGATCCCACTGTTCGTGGGGCGCGAGAAGTCGATCGAGGCCCTTGAAGCTGCGATGACCGGTGACAAGCAGATCCTGCTGCTCGCGCAAAGAAATCCTGCAGACGATGATCCCGGTGAAGACGCCCTTTATAGCGTAGGGACCATTGCAACCGTATTGCAGCTGCTCAAGCTCCCGGACGGCACCGTCAAAGTGTTGGTCGAAGGCGAGCAGCGCGGCTCCGTTGAGCGTTTCATCGAAGTGGACGGCCATTGCCGCGCCGAAGTGGCGTTGATCGACGAAGTCGAAGCGCCAGACCGTGAATCCGAAGTGTTCGTGCGCAGCCTGCTGTCGCAGTTCGAGCAATATGTGCAGCTGGGCAAAAAAGTCCCGGCTGAAGTCCTGTCGTCGCTCAACAGCATCGATGAGCCTGGCCGTCTGGTCGACACCATGGCCGCGCACATGGCGCTGAAGATCGAGCAGAAGCAGGAAATCCTCGAAATCATCGACCTGGGCGCCCGTGTCGAACATGTGCTCGCCCTGTTGGATGCCGAAATCGATCTGTTGCAGGTCGAGAAACGCATTCGCGGTCGTGTGAAGAAACAAATGGAGCGTAGCCAGCGCGAGTACTACCTGAATGAGCAGATGAAGGCCATTCAGAAAGAGCTCGGCGACAGCGACGAAGGCCACAACGAAATCGAAGAGCTGAAAAAGCGCATCGATGCCGCCGGCCTGCCGAAAGACGCCATGACCAAGGCCACTGCCGAGCTGAACAAGCTCAAACAGATGTCGCCCATGTCGGCTGAAGCCACCGTCGTGCGTTCGTACATCGACTGGCTGGTGCAGGTGCCCTGGAAGGCTCAGAGCAAGGTGCGTCTGGACCTCGCGCGGGCCGAGGACATCCTCGACGCTGATCATTACGGTCTGGAAGAAGTCAAAGAGCGGATTCTCGAATACCTCGCCGTGCAAAAGCGCGTGAAGAAGATTCGTGGTCCGGTGCTGTGTCTGGTCGGTCCGCCTGGCGTGGGCAAGACCTCGCTGGCCGAGTCGATCGCACACGCCACCAACCGCAAGTTCGTGCGCATGGCCTTGGGTGGTGTGCGTGACGAAGCTGAAATTCGTGGTCACCGTCGGACGTACATTGGTTCGATGCCGGGTCGTTTGATCCAGAAGATGACCAAGGTCGGCGTGCGCAACCCACTGTTCCTGCTCGACGAAATCGACAAGATGGGCAGCGACATGCGCGGTGACCCGGCGTCGGCGCTGCTTGAGGTGCTCGACCCCGAGCAGAACCACAACTTCAACGATCACTACCTGGAGGTCGATTACGACCTGTCGGACGTGATGTTCCTCTGCACCGCCAACTCGATGAACATTCCTGCGGCCTTGCTGGACCGTATGGAAGTGATTCGTCTGCCGGGTTACACCGAAGACGAGAAAATCAACATCGCCACCAAGTACCTCTCGCCCAAGCAGATCGCTGCCAACGGCCTGAAAAAAGGCGAAATCGAGTTCGAAGAAGAGGCCATACGCGACATTATCCGGTACTACACGCGTGAAGCGGGTGTGCGGAGTTTGGAGCGTCAGATCGCCAAGGTCTGCCGCAAGGCGGTCAAAGAGCACGCTGGCGAGAAGCGTTTCACTGTTGTGGTCACCGCCGCGATGCTGGAAAACTTCCTTGGCGTGCGTAAATTCCGCTACGGCCTGGCCGAGCAGCAGGATCAGATCGGTCAAGTGACTGGCTTGGCATGGACGCAAGTGGGCGGCGAATTGCTGACCATCGAAGCGGCCGTGGTGCCGGGTAAGGGGCAGTTGATCAAGACGGGTTCATTGGGCGACGTCATGGTCGAATCGATCACCGCGGCGCTCACGGTGGTGCGCAGTCGTGCGAAGAGCCTGGGCATCCCTCTGGACTTCCACGAGAAGCGCGACACGCACATCCACATGCCGGAAGGGGCGACGCCCAAAGACGGCCCTAGCGCGGGTGTAGGCATGTGCACGGCACTGGTTTCGGCGCTGACACAGATCCCTGTGCGTGCCGACGTGGCCATGACCGGTGAAATTACCCTGCGTGGTCAAGTGCTGGCGATTGGTGGTCTGAAGGAAAAACTGCTGGCCGCACACCGTGGCGGAATTAAAACGGTGATCATTCCGGAAGAAAACGTACGCGATTTGAAGGAAATTCCTGACAACATCAAGGCAGACCTGCAAATCAAACCTGTTAAATGGATTGACGAAGTCCTGCAAATTGCGCTGCAATACGCGCCGGAGCCCTTGCCGGATGTGGCTCCGGAGATGGTTGCAAAGGATGAAAAACGCGAGTCTGAGTCTAAGGAAAGAATTAGCACGCATTAGTCCGTGGGGCCTTCCTTGACAGCTTTTTAGAGCCCTTGTTATAAAGCGGCTCTTCAAGCCCAAACTGTCCTTATAGGCAGGCCACATAGCGTTCGTTTGGCAACACCAAAAAACTTAGAAAATATACTCAATATAGATAGATATAAGGGGACTTAGAGTGAACAAGTCGGAACTGATTGATGCTATCGCCGCATCCGCTGACATCCCGAAAGCTGCTGCTGGCCGTGCGCTGGACGCAGTAATCGAATCCGTCACTGGCGCTCTTAAGGCTGGCGACTCCGTTGTACTGGTTGGCTTCGGCACTTTCTCCGTAACTGATCGTCCTGCCCGTACCGGCCGCAACCCTCAGACAGGCAAGGCACTGCAAATCGCTGCCGCCAAGAAGCCAGGCTTCAAAGCCGGTAAAGCGCTGAAAGAAGCGGTCAACTAAGTTTCTTTGTTACCTTTGCCCGTCCGGGACAGCGTTACCTCTGTTCCGGGCGTGAAGCGGCAAGTGCGGTTGGTCAAGCGCTGGCCTGTCACCCCAGGGAACGCAACATCGAACCCTGCCCGCTTCGCCCGTTATGCCCGTTTTTGAAAGTTACGAGAAGGCGCATCCTCGGATGCGCCTTTCTTCTATCCGGAATACACCCACGCTCCGCTCCGTGTGTCGCAGCTTGGTGAGTTGAGTACAACCCTCTGGGGGACGCATGCTGCAGAATATCAGGGACAATTCACAAGGCTGGATTGCCAAGACCATCATCGGCGTTGTCATGGCGCTGATGGCGCTGACGGGTTTCGATGCCATTTTCAGGGCCACCAGCCACAGCCAGGACGCGGCGAAGGTCAACGGTGACGAAATCACTCAGGCCGACCTGGGTCAGGCCGTTGAGATGCAACGCCGCCAGCTCGTGCAACAGTTGGGCAAGGATTTCGATCCGGCGATGCTCAATGAACAGATGCTGCGGGAGTCGGCGCTCAAGGGCCTGATTGATCGCAAGCTGCTGCTGCAGGGCGCCGCGGATGCCAAGTTTGGCTTCTCGGAAGCGGCGCTGGATCAGCAGATCCTGATGACCCCTGAATTCCAGGTGGACGGCAAATTCAATGCTGACCGTTTCGATCAGGTCGTCCGTCAGTTGGGTTACAGCCGCATGCAATTCCGCCAGATTCTGGGTCAGGAAATGCTGATCGGCCAGATTCGCGCAGGCATCGGCGGCAGTGCTTTTGTCACAGACGCCCAGGTCGATGCGTTCGCCCGTCTGGAAAAACAGACCCGCGATTTCGCGACTTTGACTCTGCCCGCCGATCCGTCCAACGTGAAAATCACTGACGACGAAATCAAGGCGCACTACGACCAGCACGCCAAGGAATTCTTGAGCCCTGAGCAAGTGGTCCTGGATTACATCGAGCTGAAAAAATCGTCGTTCTTCGACAAGGTGTCGGTGAAGGACGAAGACCTTCAGGCCGCCTACCAGAAAGAGATCGCCAACCTGGCCGAACAGCGTCGTGCGGCGCACATCCTGATCGAGGTCAACGACAAGACCACCGACGCCCAGGCGAAGGCGAAGATCGAAGAGATCCAGCAGCGTCTGGCCAAGGGTGAGGACTTCGCGGCACTGGCCAAAGAGTTCTCGCAAGACCCGGGTTCGTCAGGCAAAGGCGGTGATCTGGGTTATGCAGGCAAGGGCGTATACGACCCGAGCTTCGAAGACGCGCTGTATGCGCTGAACAAGGACCAGGTGTCCGCCCCGGTCAAGAGCCAGTTCGGCTGGCACCTGATCAAATTGCTAGGTGTTGAAGCGCCGTCGGTGCCGACCTTCGCCAGCCTGAAAGACAAACTGACCCACGAGCTGAAATCGCTGCAGGTCGAGCAGCAGTATGTTGACGCCAGCAAGAAATTGCAGGATGCGGCGTACGAAGCTTCGGATCTGTCGCAACCTGCACAGGACCTGGGCCTGAAGGTTCAGACCACGGCGCCGTTCGGTCGTGAAGGTGGCGAAGGCGTCGCAGCAAACCGCGCTGTGATCCAGGCCGCGTTTAGCCCTGAAGTGATGGAAGAGGGTTCCAACAGCTCGGCGCTGGAACTCGATCCTGAAACCGTGGTGGTGGTGCACGTGAAAGAGCACCGTCAACCTGAACAGTTGCCGCTGGAAGCCGTTTCTGACGCCATTCGCGCGCAGCTGGTCAAAAACCACGCCAGCGATGCCGTCAAGGGCAAGGGCGAAGCGCTGCTGGCCGGGTTGCGCGATGGCAAGGTGCCGTACACCGCGACCAAACAGGAAGGCCAGAGCTGGAAAGTTGTCGAAGCCGCTTCTCGTGGCCAAGAGGGTGTAGACCCTCAGGTGCTGCAGGCGCTGTTCCGTATGCCGAAGCCTGCAGGCAAGGACAAGCCGGTTTACGCCAGCCTGACCGCTGCCGATGGCAGCTTCGTGGTGGTGCGCCTCAATGGCGTGAATCAGGCCGCTCCGGCGACTGACGCCGAGAAGACCCAGTACCGTCGCTTCCTCGCGTCCCGTGAGGGCCGTCAGGACTTCGAGTCGTATCAGGCACAGCTGCAATCCGCTGCGAAGATCGAGAAGTACTGATCCGTCGTAATACCTGCTGAAAAACAAAAAGCCCCGGTTCGAGAGAACCGGGCTTTTTGTTTTTTGGGTTTTAGATTTTGTAGTGGCGTTTGGGATGGGGGCATATCCGTTGCCATGGGTGGCGCTGGTGCCGGTTCCGCTCTTACAGCGGGTCACTTTTTTTTCGGAAAAAGTAACCAAAACCATTTGCTCCTGGTTTGGCCCTGACTTCGTCAGGGTTCCCTCACTCCGGCGACGCTCCGTGGGCCCGCGCCGAACGGACATCCATGTCCTTGCGGCGCTCTCGCGGCATCCCTGCCGCTCGACCCACTCCGCGCCGCCTGCGTTCGGCCTGCACCCAAGTCGCGTTCTGCGGTGTCTGTGAGGGCGCGTCCCAAGATCAAGATCATGATCAAGATCAAGCTCAAGCTCAAGCTGAAGCTGAAGAGCTGAGGCTGGCGCGAGGAAGATCGGTGAATGATCCTGTGGGAGCGAATTCATTCGCGAAGGAGGGTTCAGGCAAGGAAATGTATTGGCTGTACCGGCCCATCGCGAATGAATTCGCTCCGACAGGTACAGCGTCAGCCCCTAAAACAAAAAAGCCCCGGTTCGAGAGAACCGGGGCTTTTCAGTTATCGCGCAAAGCTTGAAAGATCAGCCTTCCAGATCACCCATCGCCGTGGTGTTGAAACCACCGTCGACGTACATGATCTCGCCGCTTACGCCCGACGCCAGGTCCGAGCACAGGAACGCGCCTGCGTTGCCCACTTCGTCAATGGTGACGTTGCGGCGCAGCGGGGTTTGCGCTTCGTTGGCGTCCAGCATTTTGCGGAAGTTTTTGATGCCGGAAGCGGCGAGGGTGCGGATCGGACCGGCCGATACCGCGTTAACACGAGTGCCGTCCGGGCCGAGGCTGCGGGCCAGATAACGAACACCGGCTTCCAGGCTGGCCTTGGCCATGCCCATCACGTTGTAGTTCGGCATGGTGCGCTCTGCGCCCAGGTACGACAGGGTCAGCAGGCTGCCGTTGCGGCCTTTCATCAGTTCACGACCGGCTTTGGCCAGGGCCACGAAGCTGTAGGCGCTGATGTCGTGGGCGATGCGGAAACCGTCACGGGTGGTGGCTTGGGTGAAGTCGCCGTCCAGTTGGTCGCCCGGGGCGAAGCCGACGGAGTGCACGATGCAGTCCAGGCCGTCCCACTTCTTGCTCAGTTCTTCGAAAACCTTGGCGATTTCTTCGTCGCTGGCGACATCGCAAGGGAAGCACAGATCAGCGTTCGAACCCCAGCCCGCTGCGAATTCTTCGACGCGGCCTTTGAGTTTTTCGTTCTGGTAGGTGAAGGCAAGCTCAGCGCCCTCGCGATGCATGGCGGCAGCGATACCGGATGCGATGGACAATTTGCTGGCGACACCGACGATCAGGACGCGCTTACCGGCGAGAAAACCCATGGTTTTTTCCTCTTCAGGTTAATCGACAGTTGCTGGGGCCAGAAACGCGGCCTCCAGCAGCTGCTGTGTATAAGGATGTTGCGGTGCGGCGAAAATATCTTCTGCCACACCCTGTTCGACCACTTGGCCTTGCTTGACCACCATCAGTTGGTGGCTCAGCGCTTTGACTACCGCCAGGTCATGGCTGATAAACAAATACGTCAGGTTGTACTTGGTTTGCAGGGAGCGCAAAAGCTCCACCACTTGACGCTGAACGGTCCGGTCGAGGGCCGATGTGGGCTCGTCCAGTAAAATCAGCGCCGGTTTTAACACTAATGCCCGTGCGATGGCGATCCTTTGCCGCTGTCCGCCCGAAAACTCATGGGGGTAGCGGTGTCGGGTTTCCGGGTCCAGACCCACTTCCTTGAGCGCCGCGATCACCGCGGCCTCTTGCTCGACCGGCGTGCCGATCTTGTGAATCCGCAGGCCTTCGCCCACGATGTCACACACCGACATGCGCGGGCTCAGGCTGCCGAACGGGTCCTGAAACACCACCTGCATCTGCCGCCGCAACGGCCGCACCTGATCCTGCTTGAGGCAGGCCAGTGAATCGCCCTGAAAGCGTATCTTGCCTTCGCTGCGAATCAACCTGAGAATCGCCAGCCCCAACGTCGATTTGCCCGAGCCGCTTTCGCCGACGATCCCCAGCGTCTGGCCCTTGGGCAGACTGAAGTGGATGCCGTCCACGGCCTTGACGTGATCGACGGTGCGCTTGAACACGCCTTTCTTGATCGGAAACCAGACTTTCAGGTCTTCGACTTCCAGCATTGGCGCGCCCGGTACATTGTTCGCCGGGCCGCCTTTGGGCTCGGCGCTGAGCAGTTCTTTGGTGTACGGATGCTGCGGTGCGCGGAACAGCTCTTCGCACGATGCCTGTTCGACGATGCAACCGCGCTGCATGACACATACTCGGTTGGCAATTTGTCGAACGACGTTCAAATCGTGGCTGATCAGCAGCAATGCCATGCCCAGTCGGGCCTGCAATTCTTTCAATAGTTTGAGGATTTTCAGCTGCACCGTGACGTCCAGCGCGGTGGTCGGCTCGTCGGCGATCAGCAATTCCGGCTCGTTGGCCAGCGCCATCGCAATCATCACCCGCTGCCGCTGGCCGCCTGAGAGCTCGTGGGGCAGGGCCTTGAGGCGTTTGAGCGGTTCAGGGATGCCCACCAGTTCCAGCAGCTCCAGCGTGCGGCGGGTGGCCGCCTTGCCGGTCAAGCCCTTGTGCAGCCCCAGCACTTCGTTGATCTGCTTTTCAATGGATTGCAGCGGGTTCAGCGAGGTCATCGGCTCCTGAAAGATCATCGCGATGCGGTTGCCGCGAATGGCGCGCATGCGTTTCTCGCTGACCGTCAGCAGCTCGTTGCCCGCGTACTGGATCGTCCCCGTGGGGTGTCGCGCCAAAGGGTATGGCAGCAGTCGCAAGATGGAGTGGGCGGTAACTGACTTGCCCGATCCGCTTTCGCCTACAAGCGCCAGGGTTTCACCTTTGCGAATGTCGAAGCTGATGCCTTCGACCACGCGCTGGGTGTTCTGGCCGGTGACGAACTCGACGGACAGGTTGCGGATTTCGATCAGATTGTCCTGATTCATCTCATTTCCTCGGGTCGAATGCGTCACGGGCGGATTCGCCGATGAACACCAGCAAACTCAACATGATCGCCAGCACGGCAAAGGCACTGATGCCCAGCCACGGCGCCTGCAGGTTGGATTTACCCTGCGCGACCAGTTCGCCCAGCGAGGGCGAGCCGGCGGGCAGGCCGAAGCCCAGGAAGTCCAGCGCGGTCAGGGTGCCGATCGCGCCGGTGAGAATGAACGGCATGAAGGTCATGGTCGAGACCATGGCGTTGGGCAGGATGTGGCGGAACATGATCGCGCCGTTCTGCATGCCCAGGGCGCGGGCGGCGCGCACGTATTCGAGGTTGCGTCCGCGCAGGAACTCGGCGCGCACCACGTCCACCAGGCTCATCCACGAGAACAGCAGCATGATGCCCAACAGCCACCAGAAGTTGGGCTGCACGAAGCTGGCGAGGATGATCAGCAGGTACAGCACCGGCAGGCCCGACCAGATTTCCAGAAACCGCTGGCCGACCAGATCGACCCAGCCGCCGTAAAAGCCCTGCAAGGCTCCGGCGATGACGCCGATGATCGAGCTAAGGACCGTCAGCGTCAGGGCGAACAGCACCGAGACCCGGAAACCGTAGATCACCCGGGCCAGCACATCACGGCCCTGGTCGTCGGTGCCGAAGAGATTCTCGCGGGACGGCGGGGCAGGGGCCGGGACTTTCAGGTCGTAGTTGATGCTCTGGTAACTGAACGGGATCGGCGCCCATAACGTCCAGCCGTCTTTGGCCGCGATCAGCTCCTTGATGTACGGGCTCTTGTAGTTGGCTTCCAGCGGGAATTCGCCGCCGAAGGTCGTTTCGGGGTAGCGCTCGAACACCGGGAAAAACCACTGGCCGTCGTATTTCACGATCAGCGGCTTGTCGTTGGCGATCAGCTCGGCGCCCAGGCTCAGGCCGAACAGGATGAGGAACAGCCACAGCGACCACCAGCCGCGCTTGTTGGCCTTGAAGCGTTCGAAACGGCGTCGATTGAGAGGGGACAACGTCATATCAATGATCCCTGCGGTCGAAGTCGATACGTGGGTCAACCAGCGTGTAGGTCAGGTCGCCGATCAGTTTCACCACCAGCCCCAGCAGGGTGAAGATGAAGAGGGTGCCGAACACCACCGGGTAGTCGCGGTTGATCGCGGCTTCGAAACTCATCAGGCCGAGGCCGTCGAGGGAAAAGATCACTTCCACCAGCAGCGAGCCGGTGAAGAAAATGCCAATGAACGCCGACGGGAAACCCGCGATCACCAGCAGCATCGCGTTGCGAAACACATGGCCGTAGAGCACGCGATGCTGAGTCAGGCCCTTGGCCTTGGCGGTGATCACGTACTGCTTGCCGATTTCATCGAGGAAGCTGTTTTTGGTCAGCAAGGTCATGGTGGCAAAGTTGCCGATCACCAACGCGGTGATTGGCAGTACAAGGTGCCAGAAGTAATCGCCGACCTTGCCCAGCCAGCTCAGCTCGTCGAAGTTGCTGGAGGTCAGGCCCCGCAGCGGGAACCAGTCGAAATAACTGCCGCCTGCGAAGACCACGATCAGCAGGATGGCGAACAGGAACGCCGGGATTGCATAGCCGACGATGATCGCCGAGCTGGTCCAGACGTCGAACTGGCTGCCGTGTCGCGTGGCCTTGGCGATCCCGAGCGGGATCGACACCAGGTACATGATCAGGGTGCTCCACAGCCCGAGCGAGATCGACACCGGCATCTTCTCGACGATCAGGTCGATGACCTTGGCGTCGCGGAAGAAGCTGTCGCCGAAATCGAGCCGGGCGTAGTTCTTGACCATGATCCACAGGCGTTCCGGCGCCGACTTGTCGAAGCCGTACATGTGCTCGATTTCCTTGATCAGCGCCGGGTCCAGGCCCTGTGCGCCGCGGTAGGTCGAGCCTGCCACCGAGACTTCCGCGCCGCCCCCGGCGATGCGGCTGGTGGCGCCTTCGAAGCCTTCGAGCTTGGCGATCATCTGTTCCACCGGGCCACCGGGAGCGGCCTGGATGATCACGAAGTTGATCAACAGGATGCCGAACAGGGTCGGCACGATCAGCAGCAAACGCCGCAGAATGTACGCCAGCATGTTATTGCTCCGTGTCCTTGGATGGCGTTTCAGGCCCGGCGGCGTCCTGCGTGGTTTGCACCGGAATCGCAGGAGTCGCGTCGGGTTTGACCCACCAGGTCATGGTGCCGATGTCGTAAAGCGGGGATTTTTTCGGATGACCGAGGTGATCCCAGTACGCCAACCGCCAGGTTTTGATGTGCCAGTTGGGGATCACGTAATAGCCCCAGAGCAGGGCGCGATCGAGGGCGCGGGTGTGGTCGATCAGGCTCTGACGCGAGTCCGCGTTGATCAGGCCACTGACCAGCGTGTCGACGGCGGGGTCTTTGAGCCCGATCAGGTTGTAGCTGCCCGGTTTGTCGGCGGCGGACGAATCCCAGTATTCGCGCTGTTCATTACCCGGCGAGCTGGATTGCGGGAAGCTGCCGACGATCATGTCGTAGTCCCGCGAGCGGCGGCGGGTGATGTATTGCGAGACGTCCACCCGGCGAATCTCCAGGTTGATGCCGATGTCCGCGAGGTTGCGCTTGAACGGTAACAGCACGCGCTCGAATTCGGTCTGAGCCAGCAGGAATTCGATGCTGACCGGCTTGCCTTCGGTGTCGACCATCTTGTCGCCGACGATCTTCCAGCCCGCGTCTTTCAGCAACGCGAACGCCTTGCGCTGTTGCTCGCGAATGATCCCGCTGCCATCGGTGACCGGCAGTTTGAATTCATCGGTGAACAGCGCGGGCGGCAGTTTGTCACGCAGCGGTTCGAGGATTTTCAGCTCGGCCTCGGACGGCAGCCCACGAGAGCCCATGTCCGAGTTGTCGAAATAACTTTTTGTACGTGTATAGGTGCCAAAAAATAGTTGCTTGTTGGTCCACTCGAAATCCAGCAGCAGGCTGAGGGCCTGACGCACACGAACGTCCTGGAACATCGGCTTGCGCAGGTTGAAGATGAAACCCTGCATGCCTTGCGGGTTGCCGTTGGGGATTTCTTCCTTGATCAAACGGCCCTCACGCACGGCGGGCACGTCGTAGGCCGTGGCCCAGTTTTTCGCGGTCATCTCCTGCCAGAAGTCGAAGGCCCCGGCCTTCAAGGCTTCGAGGGCCACGGTGTTGTCGCGGTAGTAGTCGGTGGACAGCTTGTCGAAGTTGTAGAAGCCCTTGTTGACCGGCAGGTCCTTGCCCCAGTAATCCTTGACCCGCTCGTAACGCACCGAGCGTCCGGGTTTGACGTCGACCACCTTGTACGGCCCGCTGCCCAACGGAATCTCCAGATTGCCCTTGCTGAAATCGCGGGTGGCCCACCAATGTTTAGGCAGCACCGGCAGTTGGCCAATGATCAGTGGCAGCTCGCGGTTGTCGTTGTGCTTGAACTTGAACAGTACCGTGGTGGGGTTTTCCGCCACCGCCTGATCGACATCGGCGTAATAGCTGCGGTACAGCGGCGAGCCGTCCTTGATCAATGTCTCGAAACTGAACACCACGTCGTCGGCACGCACCGCGTGGCCGTCGTTGAACCTGGCTTCAGGTCGCAGGTAGAAACGCACCCAGCTGTTGTCCGGGGCGCGTTCGACTTTCTCGGCGATGAGGCCGTATTCGGTGAACGGCTCGTCCAGACCCTGACGCATCAGGGTGTCGTAAATCAGGCCGATGTCGTCGGCGGGCACGCCCTTGCTGATGAACGGATTGAGGCTGTCGAAGCCGCCAAACCCCGCGCTGCGCAGGATGCCGCCCTTCGGCGCGTCGGGGTTTACGTAATCGAAGTGCTTGTAGTCCGCCGGGTATTTGGGCGCTTCGTTGTAGAGCGTGATGGCATGTTGCGGCGCGGCCTGGGATGAGGTGGCCATCCCCAGCAGCAGTGGGGTCAGCAGGAATGGGCTCAGCAACAAGCCGCCAACCCGCGTCAGGGAGCGGAGGGCAGTCATGGGTTTTTCTCCGAAGGCTTGAGCCACCACGCACGCAGGCCCAGGGTATAGGGCGGGGTGGTGACGAAGGCGAATCTGTTGCGGTACGCCAGACGATGGGTGCTGAGGTACCAGTTGGGGATCATGTAATGCTGCCAGAGCAGGACGCGGTCCAGTGCTTTGGTCGCGGCGACCTGATCTTCACGGGTTTTCGCCGACAATAACTGGCTGAGGAGGCTATCCACCACCGGATTGGCGACGCCCGCGTAGTTTTTGCTGCCCTTGATGCCCGCCTGGCTGGAATGGAAGTACTGCCATTGCTCCAGGCCCGGACTCAGGGTCTGGCTGAGGGTCATCAGAATCATGTCGAAATCGAACTGGTCCAGCCGCTGCTTGTATTGAGCGCGATCGACCGTGCGCAGCCGAGCCTCGATGCCGATTCGCGTGAGGTCTTCGATGTAGGGCTGCAGGATTCGTTCGAGGCTGGGGTTGACCAGGAGTATTTCAAAACGCAACGGCTGACCGGCCGCGTTGGTCAGGCCACGGTCGGTGAATTTCCAACCGGCGTCGGCGAGCAGGCCGAGGGCGCGGCGAATGGTGTCGCGGGGCACGCCGCCGCCATCGGTTTTCGACACCGCAAACGGCTGGGTGAACAGCGGCGCGGGCAATTGATTGCGATAGGGCGACAGCATCAGGAATTCGCGGCCGGACGGCAGGTCGGTCGCGGAAAATTCGCTGTTGGGGTAGTAGCTGGTCGAGCGCTGGTAGGCGTTGTTGAACAGGGTGCGGTTGGTCCACTCGAAATTGAACATCAGGCCCAAGGCTTCCCGGACGCGAATGTCAGCGAAGGTGCCGCGCCGGGTGTTCATGAATAGGCCCTGGGTCTGGGTCGGGATCTGGTGCGCAATCTGCGCCTTGATCACACGGCCTTCGTTGACGGCGGGGTAGTCGTAGCCGGTGAACCAGTTCTTGGCCTGATGCTCGATGTAGATGTCGAATTCGCCCGCTTTGAAGGCTTCGAAGGCGACGTCGGCGTCGCGGTAGAACTCCACTTCCACGCGGTTGAAGTTGTACTTGCCGCGATTGACCGGCAGATCCTTGCCCCAGTAATCCTTGACCCGCTCGAACACCAGGCTGCGCCCCGGACGGACCTGAGTGATGCGGTACGGCCCGCTGCCCAGCGGCGCCTCGAAGGTGGTGGCCTTGAAGTCGCGGTTCTTCCAGTAATGCTGCGGCAGCACGGGCAGTTCGCCGAGGCGCAGAATCAATAATGGATTGCCGGATCGCTTGAACACGAAACGGATGCGATGGCGGTTGAGGATGTCCACCCGCTGCACTTCCTGCAACGCCGTGCGGTATTGCGGGTGTCCGTCTTTCAACAGAGTTCTGTAGGAAAACGCCACGTCGTAGGCGGTAATCGGCTTGCCATCGTGAAAGCGCGCTTCGGGGCGCAGGTTGAACACCACCCAGCTGCGGTCTTCGCTGTATTCGACGGTTTTGGCGATCAGGCCGTAGCTTGACGTCGGTTCGTCCCCGGACGGGTCGTATTGCCCGGTGCCGACCATGAGCGGCTCGTTCAGCTCACTGACGCCGTACTGGCCGAAATTGGGGGTCGAGATCGGGCTGCTGCCCTTGAAAGTGTAGGGGTTGAGCGTGTCGAACGTGCCGTTGGCCATGATTCGCAAGGTGCCAGCCTTCGGCGCCTCGGGGTTGACCCAGTCGAAATGGGTGAAGCTGGCCGGGTACTTGAGGACACCGAACTGTGCGTAACCATGGCTTTCGCTGATGGTCGCGGCGGCTGTCGTGCTCAAGACCAGGCTGAAAGTCAGCAGCAGGAGGCGTATCAAATGGCGTTCGATCCAGGCAGCGGTCGGTCACAGTAACAGCTTGTATGGGCTGGAAAAAGGGTGGTGGCCAGCATCGAACCTGTAGGAGTGAGCTTGCTCGCGATAGCGGTGTTTCAGGCGACCGATGTGTCAGAGACACACCGCTATCGCGAGCGAGCTCACTCCTACAGGTTCAGAAGCGTGTCAGCGAATGATGCGTTGAAGGATTCAACGCAATCGCGCTCTGCGGAGGGGGCGGTGTCGGTAGATCAATGCGGCAAATAAACCGTCAACGTCTGCCCAGGCTTCAACGCCTGGCCGCTGCGCGGGTTCCAGCGCTTGAGGTGTTGCATCTCGACGTTGAAACGCTTGGCCACGGCGTACATCGAATCGCCTTTCTGGATCTTGTACTGCATCGCCTTCGGTTCGGCGTCCTGAGCCTTGCCTTTGGCCTTGCTGCCGGTGTCGGCTTTGGCCACCGCGCGAGCGCTGGCTTTGGTGGTTGGCGCAGGGGCAGGCTTGCTGTTGTCCTGCATCACCAGCGTCTGGCCCACTTTCATGTTGTGGCCGGTCAGCTTGTTCCAGTGCTGCAGGTCCTTGGCGTCCACCTTGTTGACGCGGGCGATCTGCGCGAGGGTGTCGCCCTTCTTCACTTTATAGGTGCGCATGCGGACAGGCTTTTCATCCACCTCGGCCACTTCTTCGAACACCGGCATCGCGGTTTTCATGCCCGGTTGCACGGGGATGGTCAGGGCCTGGCCGCGCTTGAGGTGATTGCCCGAGAGCTTGTTCAAGTCCTTGAGCGTGCTGGTCGACACCTTGTAGCGGCTGGCGATGCTGGCCAGGCTGTCGCCCGGACGCACGCGGTATTGCTGCCAGTCCACCAACTCTTCGGGCTTCATGTTCGAGAGGTTGGCGGTCAGCAATTGTGATTTGGAGGTCGGCACCAACAGGTGCTGAGGGCCGTCGATGGTCAGGCGCTTCTTGAACGCCGGGTTGAGCTGCATCAGCTCGTCTTCATCGATGTTGGCCATCTGCGCGACTTTGGACAGGTCCATGCGCTGGTTCAGCTCGACGACTTCGAAGTAAGGCTTGTTGTCGATCGGGTTGAGGTTGACGCCGTAGGCTTCCGGCGACATCACCACTTGCGACAGGGCCAGCAGTTTCGGCACGTAGTCGCGGGTTTCCTGCGGCAGGGGCAGGTTCCAGTAGTCGGTCGGCAGATTGAGCTTTTCGTTGCGTTCAATGGCGCGGCTGACGGTGCCTTCACCGGCGTTATAGGCCGCGAGAGCCAGCAGCCAGTCGCCGTTGAACATGTCGTGCAGCTTGGTCAGGTAGTCAAGGGCGGCGGCGGTGGACGCTGTGATGTCGCGGCGGCCATCGTAGAAACTGGTCTGGCGCAGGTTGAAGTAACGCCCCGTGGACGGGATGAACTGCCAGATGCCGGCGGCATCGCTGCGGGACAGCGCGTTCGGGTTGTAGGCGCTTTCGATGACCGGCAGCAGCGCCAGTTCCAACGGCATGTTGCGTTCTTCGAGGCGTTCGACGATGTAGTGCATATATAGGCTGCCACGCTCACCGGCCGTTTCAAGAAACGACGGGTTGTTGGCGAACCAGAGACGCTGTTGGTCGATGCGCGGGTTGAGGCCGTTGCCGTCTTGCAACTGGAAGCCCTGACGCATGCGCTCCCACACATCATGGGGCGGGGCCAGCGGAGCGGGTTTGCGTGCCACGAAAACGGGCTGAGGTTTGGCGACGGCGGGGGTGTGAGAGACGTTGGTCGAGCCACTGGGCTCCAGGCTGCTGGTGGTCTGGCAGCCTGCCAACGTTGCGCTCGCGACCACCGCGATTGCCTGAGCTAACCGAGTCAATGCGTCGGAATTAAAGGTTCTGCGTATGGATGACGACATTGGCTGGGGGATAGTTCCAGTCGAAAATGTCGGGCGATTCTAGAAAGCGTCTTAAGAACGGTCAACCTTTCAGAATTTTTGTGCCGATCCGCGACCCGTTTAGAACTTATCTTTCCAAGCCCGCAAGGCGGCAAAAACGGCTACAGGCGACGCGTTGTCTATACCCGTCCGTTCGTCCGCTTTTTGTTTTACTGAAGGTTGCGAAGCGCGCAAAAACGGATTGGTCTTGCGCTCCAGACCCAATGTCGAGGGCAGGCTGATACGGTTTTTCTCGCGCCAGCGGGTCACTTGCTCGAAACGGCCAGTGACGTCCGGGTTCTCCGGCTCCACGGCCACGGCAAAACGCAGATTGCTCAGGGTGTATTCATGGGCGCAATACACCTCAGTGCTATCAGGCAATTCGGCCAGGCGGCTCAGCGAATGATGCATCTGTTCCGGGGTGCCTTCGAACAGGCGACCACAGCCCGCCGCGAACAGGGTGTCGCCGCTGAACAGCAACGGTGTCTGCGGATCGGCGTGATAAAAGGCGATGTGTCCGAGGGTGTGGCCGGGGACCGCATGGACGGCGAAGGTCAGGCCGAGTACGGTGACTTCATCGTGATCGGACAGCGCAACGTCCCGGCCCGGAATTTTTTCGTTGGCCGGGCCGTAGACTTTAGCGCCCGTAAGGTCCTTGAGCTCGGCCACGCCACCGGTGTGGTCCGCGTGGTGATGGGTGATCAGGATGTCGCTCAGTTCCCAGCCTGGGTGGTTGCCCAGCCAGGCCAGCACGGGCGCAGCGTCGCCGGGATCGACCACGGCGCAACGCTGGCTGGCATTGTCTTGTAACAACCAGATGTAGTTATCGGTGAAAGCGGGCAGGGCATCGATCTGTATCATGGCGCGATTCACTTGGCTGGAAACAAAGCGCAATCTTAGAGTCTGAATAGCGTCCACGCGAGCCTTCCTGGCGCGGGCCATCTCATGGAGACCGGAAATGACCGATGAAGCGTTCGCCCAGGCCGACCCCGAGTGGCTTGAGTTGATCAGCGCTGCCCGTGAGTGGCTGTCCGGCCCTTTAGGGCAGTTGTTGCTGGAAGAAGAACGAAAGGTGCTGGAGGAAGAGCTCGAACGGTTCTTTGGCGGCTACCTGGTGCATTACGGACCGTCGGCGCAAAACCCGCCCGAAGCCAAGCAGGTGCAGCGCAACGTACGGCTTGGCGCGCCGTTGCCGGGGGTTGAGATCGTTTGCGAAGAGCAGGCCTGGCCGTTGAGCGAGCACGCGGCTGACGTCGTGGTGATGCAGCACGGGCTGGATTTCTGTCTTTCTCCCCACGGTCTGTTGCGCGAAGCCGCCAGCAGTGTGCGACCTGGTGGCCATTTGGTGATCGTCGGCATCAACCCTTGGAGCACGTGGGGCGTCCGTCATTTCTTCGCCAACGATGCCTTGCGTCGGGCGCGTTGCATCTCGCCATCGCGGGTTGGCGACTGGCTCAATCTGCTGGGCTTCGCGCTGGAGAAACGCCGGTTCGGGTGCTATCGTCCGCCGCTTGCTTCGCCCAAGTGGCAAAACCGCCTGTCAGGCCTTGAGCGTCTGGGCGGTGGCTGGCAGAGCCCCGGTGGCGGCTTCTATCTATTGGTGGCGCGCAAGATGGTGGTCGGTCTGCGACCGGTGCGCATGCCCCGCCGGGAACCCATGGGCAAACTCCTGCCGTTGCCGATGGCCAAGGTCAATCGGCGCACCCCCGAGCTTTGATGCCTTAGGGTGGATAGCCGGGCTTCATCAATTCTGGAACGAATGTAATGAGCGATACCGATACCGTCGAACTCTTCTCCGATGGCGCCTGCAAGGGCAATCCCGGTCCTGGCGGCTGGGGCGCATTGCTGGTCTGCAAAGGCGTTGAAAAGGAACTCTGGGGCGGTGAGGCCAACACCACCAACAATCGCATGGAGCTGCTGGGGGCGATTCGCGGGCTGGAAGAGCTCAAGCGTTCGTGCGACGTGATCCTTGTGACCGACTCGCAGTACGTGATGAAGGGCATCACCGAGTGGATGGTCAACTGGAAGAAGCGCGGCTGGAAGACGGCGGCGAAAGAACCGGTGAAGAACGCCGACCTCTGGAAACAACTGGACGAGCAGGTCAATCGCCACAATGTCACCTGGAAGTGGGTGCGCGGGCACATCGGCCACCCCGGCAACGAACGAGCCGACCAGTTGGCGAATCGCGGGGTGGATGAGGTGCGGGGGATCAAGCACGGTTGATGGCCTGTGCGGCCGATACATTTCCACCGCCTGACCCATCTTCGCGAATGAATTCGCTCCCACAGTTGAGTCCATGTTAAGCCCGGAATTCGCGGCGCAGATGGACCCTGTAGGAGCGAATTTATTCGCGATTGGCCGGTGCAGCCGAGCATCTCCATCGCCTGACCCACCTTCACGAATGAATTCGCTCCTACAGTGGGGGCCGCGTCTGGCCCAGACTCGCGGCGCAGATAAACTCTGTGGGGGTGGGCTTCATCCAATCGGTCGTGCACACATCCCGAAAACTCCCGTGTTAATATCCGCGCCTGCAACCGAGGCGCCAGGCAATGACTGCACAGAACATCATCACTGAACGTCGAGTCGTACTCGACACCGAAACCACCGGTATGCCCGTCACTGATGGCCACCGGGTCATCGAGATCGGGTGTGTCGAGGTGATCGGTCGGCGGTTGACCGGGCGTCATTTCCACGTGTACCTGCAACCGGACCGTGACAGCGACGAGGGCGCCATCGGCGTTCACGGCATCACGGACCAGTTCCTGATCGGCAAGCCGCGTTTTGCCGAAGTCGCCGATGAGTTCTACGAGTTCATCAAGGGCGCGCAGCTGATTATCCACAACGCGCCCTTCGACGTTGGCTTCCTCAATAACGAATTCAATCTGATTGGCCAGCACGACCGCGCCAATCTTTCCAGCTACTGCTCGATCCTTGACACCCTGGCCATGGCCCGTGAGCGTCATCCGGGTCAACGCAACAGCCTCGACGCTCTGTGCAAACGCTACGACGTCGACAACTCCGGTCGTGAGCTGCACGGCGCGTTGCTCGACTCCGAGATTCTGGCGGATGTTTACCTGGCGATGACCGGTGGCCAGACGGCCCTGTCCCTGGCGGGTAACAATGATGGCGAGGGCGGTGCGGACCGTCCTTCCGAAGTCCGCAAGATCGTCAACCGCACGCCGGGTCGGATCGTCATGGCGAGTGAGGCCGAAAGGGCCGAGCACGAAGCGCGTCTGGCGGTCATCGCCAGGTCGGCTGGCGCTCCGGCACTCTGGACTCAGTTGCTGGAAGCGCAGGCCCAGCAAGCCTGAGCCGCCAGGCAGGCTTGACTCCGTTCATCCAAGGCGCAGGAGGCTCCCGGTGACAATGGCCAGCCCGACCCTGAGCATTCGTGTCGCGGACGAGTGCTTCGAGGATTACATCCTCAATTGCGAATTCACCTTTGAGGTCACCGGCTACGCGCAGGTGCAGATCGGTCAGCCCGTGGCGCAATGGCCCGTGACGCCGGTCGAACCTTATCTGAAGAATTACGGGATTGATTCGGAAGAGTTCTGCAACTACCGCGACGGTGGCGACGGCACCGTGCTGGTCGCGTGGCTGGACGAGGACCCGGTCGGGCATATCGTCATCAGCAAGCACTGGAATGGTTTCGCGCACATCGATGAGCTGGCGGTGGACACCGTGGCCCGGCGCAACGGCGTGGCCCGAAAGCTGCTGGACGTGGCGCAGTTCTGGGCCCGCAAACACCACCTGCCCGGCATCATGCTGGAAACCCAGAACAACAACCTGGCAGCATGCAAACTGTATGAACGCTACGGGTTCGTGGTCGGCGGAATCGACCACCTGCGCTACCGCGCCATCGACCCGACGACGCAAGAATCAGCGATCTTCTGGTACCTGCTTTTCGACTCCGTCGACAGCTCCGAGCTATAAGCTGCAAGCCACGAGCTAAAAGCAAACAACGCATTCCCAGACACCGCGCACTGCTTCTGCTTGCAGCTCGTCACTTGCAACTCGCAGCTGCTTCTCCGGAGCTCGTGGCTGTTAACTCGTGCGGGTAAGTTTGATCCCTGACTGCACCAATTCGAATTCATCGCCACCCAAGTGGTTCACGCGGTCGCCAATGGCCAGGCGATAGGTGGACACGGGCTCCTTGCCGTCAGCCTCGTCGGGCTGTGATTCGCGGAATTCATGCACCGGGTAGATGCGACCTTCCGCATCTCTGGCATGAAATTGCCCAACTAGAACTGAAGCCATTTGCTTTGTAACCTCTGGAAATAACTGCTCGTTTTCGCTCGCATCGTACCACTGCGCGCCGTGAATCCGTGTCCGCTCGTAAGGCAAATCCGTAGGATCTGTAGGCACCTTACTCGCTCAAGCCTTTCAGACCGCCGTTTTGAGGGGGAGTTTTCGCCGAGGAAAAAAATAGTCTCGACCAACGGTAGGCGTGGACGCGACGAGATTCGCCACGAAGATCGGCGGATTCGATGAGTGGCAACCAAAAAACAGGGCGGACTGAACGGCATCTTTCATCTATAACTGTCCACTCCTCCATCAGAAGAAGGTCAGCTTCATGAGCCAGCCCCATACCATTGCAGTGATCGTCGGCAGCTTGCGAAAAGACTCCATTAACCGCAAAGTCGCCCGCGCACTGGCAGAGTTGGCACCGCCCAGCCTGAAACTGAGCATCGTCGAAATCGGCGACCTGCCGCTGTACAACGAAGACATCGACCTGGATTCTCCTCCGGCCGCCTACACGGCATTCCGTCAGTCGCTCCAGGGCGCGGACGGTTTCCTGTTCGTCACCCCTGAGTACAACCGCTCGGTGCCGGGTGCACTGAAAAACGCCATCGACGTGGGCTCGCGTCCGTACGGCAAGAGCTCGTGGGGCAAGGCCAAACCTGCGGCAGTGGTGAGCGTATCGCCGGGTGCCATCGGTGGTTTCGGTGCGAACCAGCATTTGCGCCAGAGCTTTGTGTTCCTCGACGTGCTGTGCATGCAGCAACCTGAGGCGTATCTGGGCAACGCCGGGACGTTCTTCGATGAGCAAGGCAAGCTGAGCGAGAAGACCCGCCCGTTCCTGCAGGCCATCATCGATGCGTTTGCGGCGCACGTTGAGCGCACGGTCAAGGCCTGAAGCTGCCCCAAACTGTAGGAGCCGGCTTGCTGGCGAACGCGCGGTGTCAGATAGCTCATTTGGTCACTGACACACCGCTTTCGCCAGCGAGCCGGCTCCTACAGGTTCAGGTTTGTGTCATGCCAGCTGCGGCACTTCCCCTTTCTCCAGACGCCGGTTGATGTCGGCGATCACCTCGGGCAACTCATTGATCGTATCGACGAGATAGTGCGGGCGTGAGCCTTCGAACAATGCGTGAATACGTGTGCGCTCGGCGTCCAGCCTCTCGGGTGTCAGCGCTTGATACTGTTCGTGCGTCATGCCCAGCGCATTGCCCGAGCAGAGCAGTGCCACCGTCCACATTCCCGCGCGGCGGCCTTCGAGAATCCCTGGCACGGTGTCGTCTACTTTGACGCACGCCGCGACATCGTCGACCCCCAACGCAATCACATTGGCCAGCGCTTGTGCAGGCCAGGGGCGCCCGTTTGGCACTTCATCAGTGGCGACCACGTGGTCGGCCACGTAACCGTTTTGCGCGGCCAGTTCGACGACTTTGTTCATCACCACCGCCGGATAGCCCGAGCAGGAACCGATTTTCAGTCCTTGCTGGCGCAGACGGGTGAGGGTGTCCAACGCGCCGGGGATCAGTGCCGAGTGCTCGGCGATTTTTTCGATTTGCAACGGCATGAAGCGTTCATAGATCGCCGTCACGTCCTCGTCTGTGGGCACGCGGCCGAACACCTTGCGGTAACGCTCGGCAATCGGTGATTGATCGCACAGCGTCCGAATGTGGTCCCACTTGCCCATGCCCATGGGGCCGCGGGCTTCTTCGATGGAGACTTGCACGTCGAATTCGGCGAAGGCTTCGACGAAAATCTGCGTCGGGGCGAACGAGCCGAAATCGACGACCGTGCCCGCCCAGTCGAGAATGGCCGCCTGCAGGTGGGTGGGGTTGCTGTAGTTCATGAGGAGATCCTTAAAGTCGTGCGAAGTCAGGGTTTCAAATGGGGGCGAGGCTCAGATGTCGACCACTTCCATTTCCAGCAGGACGTCACCGATGGCATCGACGGCAGCCTGCATGCCTTGGGCGTCCACGTGGCCGATGCAACCAACGCGGAAAGTGTCAACCTGGGTCAGTTTTCCGGGATAGAGGATGAAACCCTTGGCCTTGACCCGCTCGTAGAAATCTTTGAATTGATAACGCGCATCGCGTGGGGCATGGAAGGTGACGATGATCGGCGCTTGAATCGAGGGGGGCAGAAACGGGCGCAATCCCCGTTCGACCATGCCTTTGATCAACGTCTGGCAGTTGGCGGTGTAGCGAGCATTGCGCGCGGGCAAGCCGCCGTCTTCCCGGTATTGCAGCAGGGCTTCGTGCAGCGCCGCGACCACGTGGGTTGGTGGGGTGAAACGCCACTGCCCGGTCTTGGCCATGTAGGCGTATTGGTCGTGCAGGTCCAGTGCCAGCGACGGCGAGCGCCCGGCGGCAGCCTCCAGCGTTTCTTTGCGGACAAAGACGAAACCCATCCCCGGCACGCCCTCCAGGCATTTACCCGAAGCGGCGATCAGCGCGTCGAACGGGATGTTCGCGGCATCCACCGGCAGTGCGCCGAATGAGCTCATGGCATCAATGATCAGCCGTTTACCGTGGCGAGCGACGACGTCCGCGATCTCCGGCAGCGGGTTGAGGATGCCGGTGCTGGTTTCGCAATGAATCAGCGCGATATGGGTGATACGCGAATCGGCTCGCAACATCGCTTCGAGATCGGCCTCCGTGATGGGCTGGTCTTCCGGAGCTTCAAAGGTGCAAAACGCGCGGCCCAGCACGTCGCAAATCTTGGCCAGTCGTTTGCCGTAAGCGCCGTTGATCAGTACCAGCACCTTGCCGTCGCGAGGCACGAGGGTGCCGATGGCGGCTTCGACGGCGAAGGTGCCGCTGCCCTGAAGGGGAACGCAGTGATGGGTGCCGTGGCCGTTGAGAATGTCCAGCAACTGCGTGCAGACGCTGGCGGTCAGGGCATTGAAGCGTTCATCCCACGATCCCCAATCCACCCTCATTGCCTGCCGGGTACGCAGGGATGTCGTCAAAGGGCCGGGGGTCAGCAGGACGGGTGGCGTATTTCTCATGAGGGCCTCGCAGGGTCAGAACGTGATGGGGCTACGTTGACGCTCGGGCGGCTATCAATCAAATTGCTTGTTGTTATCCGAACTATAAGTCAGGCCGATTCATGAACCTCTTTCAACTGCGCGCCTTCGACGCCGTGGCCCGTGAAGGCAGCTTTACCCGTGCTGCCGCCCGCCTGTTCATCAGCCAGCCTGCCGTGACCGGTCACGTGAAGGCGCTGGAAGATCGCTACCAGATCACCCTGCTGCGGCGCACGGCGCGGCGGGTCGAATTGACGGAAGAGGGGGTGAAACTCGCGGCGATCACCCGTGCGATGTTCGGCATGGCCGAGGAAGCCGAAGCGCTGCTGGAGGCCCATCGTGAATTGTTGACGGGGCGTCTGGAAGTTGTGGCGGATGGGCCGCACTTGGTGATGCCCATGCTGGCTCGGCTGCGGGCGAAATTTCCGGGGATCACGGTCAATCTGCGCTTGGGCAATGCCCAGGAAACCCTGGCTGCGCTGGTCTCGGAGCATGCCGATGTGGCGGTGTTGACCGAAGTGGAATCGCGCAAAGGGCTCTGTCTGGAAAGTCTCGTGCAGTCGCGAATCTGTGCGTTGTTGCCGGTTGGGCACGCGTGGGCGAATGAGGTCGAAATCGCGGCCGAGCGGCTGGACCGACAGATCATGGTGTTGCGTGAGTCGTCGTCAGTGACCCGCAAGACGTTCGATGCCGCGTGTGCGCGGGCCGAGGTCAATCCTCGGGTGTTGCTGGAGCTGGACAGTCGTGAAGCGGTCGCCGAAGCGGTGGCGGCGGACCTTGGCATCGGCATCGTGTCGTCGGTCGAAGTCAGCCACGACCCGCGCGTGGTGGCGATGCCGCTGGTGGGGGAGGGGTTGGTGAATCAGCATTTCATCGGCTGCCTGGAACGACGCCGTGAGCTGCGGCTGATCAAAGCGTTTTTCGCATTGGCCCTGTAGCAGCCAGGCGGTGGCGTCAGTGGGATCGCTGCCGTCGGCAAGCCGCGCTGCTGCAAAGGGGCGGCTCAGTCAATCTGAAAATCCCGTCGCTGTGCACAGCGTTATGTAGCGCAGCCCGCCCCGTGTTTCTCCCTACGCTCCCCACATGTGGCCCGTGGCCGGTTCAAACCCGGTCGTGGGCATTTTGTGAAAAGGAGCTTTCATGTCTACTGCCACTGTCACGTATTTCCACAGCGCGTCCCTGCGGCAGCGCTTTTTAGAGGGGCTGGCCGAGGCCGAGCAGGCCCACCGCATCACCTCTGCGCAGCGCACCTGGCTGCAGTGCATCACCCACGACCCGGACGACGATGCGCCGGACCTGTTGCGGGTTGACCGTCTCGTCTTCAGCGACGGCTCGCCACGGCCCCTGGAGCTGGCCGCCGCGTTGATGTTGAGCCACGCCCGGACCGATGATCCTCGCGTGTACCTTCATACCCTCGCCAGAGGCCTTGAGGTGTTTGACGATCGCCACCTGCTGCTGGCCGCCCTGCGCGAGCGCTTCGCGCAGGGCAATGCCGACACGCTGTTCGAGTACGAGAGGATCGAGGTCGACCCGTTCACGGCGCAGATGCTGGCCATCGTTGATCAACAGGTCGAACACGTTGGGCAACTGACGGAACAACTGAGCCGGACCCCGTCGTTGCTGGACGCCTCGACCGCTTCGTTGACCGCGCAGTTACAACGCCTGCTGCCGCACATGCCTCTCGACCCCACCTCGCACCTGTTGCAGGTCACGCCGACAGACGATGGTAATGCCGAGCCGGATCTTGTGGTTCAGACCCTGGCGCACGCGGCGTTCGACGACAGCTGCCAGGTCAATCTGGACGCCGGGTATGAACGCCGCTTTCTCGACGCTCAGGGACGTCTGGCGACCCCGGCCGACAGCGCGTTGCTGCGCGAGGCGTTCGCGGCGGCGCAGACGGACCTCGGCGCGTGTTATCGCGAACGGCTGGCGACGTTCTGGCAAGGCACGGACGCTACGGCAGGCAACTGCCGTGCCCAGGCCATCGCCGGTTTCGACAGCAGCCTGCGCCGCGAGCTGTATGACCATTGCCACGACGGCCCTGCCCATACCGCCGCGCAGCACGCGCTGCTACGGTTGTTGCACGCGGCGCCGGAAGCAACGGACCTGCGCTGCCAGCGGCTGCTGCTCAGCGTCAATGACGGCCCCGGTCGTCCACTGGCGGCGACGTTTCTGATCAAGCCCGACGACGGCAATGAGCAGGTGCTGTGGTTTTCCACGGACCACCGGTTGCTGCACTTCGCCGACCTGGCGGCGCTGACCGAGTTTCTGAACACAGCACCGGGACGCGACCAGTTGCGACCGGCGCTGACGCTGGCCGATCAGCCGATGCTTGGCGGAGCGGGGGTGTTGCAGGTCTCGCTGGTCGACATTCTGGCGCCGCTGTGCGCCGACCGGGTCGACTCGATCATTGCCTTGCAGTCGCGCAATCTGGCGTTCGCCCTGGGCCTGCCCTGTGCGTCGGAAAAGCGCGCGGCGATGGTTGATGACGCGCTGGACGTTCGGCCACTGGTCGATCCACGGCAACTGGCATTCGGCTCGGGGCGCTGGCGTGAGGACGCACCGTTCGATTTTGCCAGCGCGTGGCTCGATGCGCAGGTAACGCCCGCGCCTGCCGAGGAAAACGCTCAGCAACCCGCTGGCCACGCAGACCTTCCCCCCGTCCGCGAGGCCGTTGAGACGGCGACGGCTGCCGGTCTCGACGCCATTGCCGACGAAGCCCGGCGTAACGGCGCCGTATCGTCGGCGACAGAGACCTCCGGGGTGTCCGGCGCCAGCCGCTCGTTGTCCGCTTCCTGGGTCGAGTTCGCCAAAGCTTTCGATGCCCGCGCCGAAGGTTTGCGGAGTCTGCCTGACAGGCTGAGCCACTGCGCAACTCAGGCCCTGCAACGCTACGTGTGCGTGCTGATCGGCCCTCAGGCGCGGGCGAGCAACCTGCATATCCAGTGGCTGGAATCGGCCGCCCTTGAGTCCTCGGACGTCGAGCCCCATGCGGTTACGGTCAGCGAATCGCTTCATGCCGTGTCGCTGGACCTGGTGTCCATGTTGATCGAATGCGTCACCGGGCATCGGTCTGCCGTGGTGCAGCCCAGCACGCAGATCAAGGCGGAGCCGCCGTTGTTCGCCGTGCATCTGGAAGTGACGCTGATCCAGCACATGCTGACCGGTGCCATGGACGGTTTCGAGGCGCGCTATGTGAGTGATTTCCGGCGATCCCGACTGAGTCCGCAGCGCCAGGAGGACGTGCTGTCCAGGCCGTACCAGGACGCGCTCGGCATCCGCGAAGACGCCATGCGCCTCGACCTTTCGCTGGCCAAGCGCCAAGGCAGGATCGACAGCCACGCCATGACCCTTGCCCGACAAGTGCTGGACCGTCCCGTGCGCAGCCTGCGATCAGCGTTGGGTGTACCGGTGGTCGAGGCGTGTTCGGTGTCGTTGTCCTGGGGCGATCAGCCGGGCGCGATGCTGGGGGACACGCTCATCCTGCATCAACCCCTTGTGGCAGACAGCCCGGTGCTGCTGTGGTCGTGCGAGTTCGGCTGGCGGCAGTTCAGCTCGGTGGAGCGGCTACAGGCGACGTTGCGACTGAACCTGCGCGGCGAGAACCGCGAGCGGTGGCTGGTCTTGCTGAGCGAAGGTGAGCGTCGGGCCGTGCGCGCCGATCTGCTGAGCGCCTCTGACGCGCCGATGCATGTCGCCCTGGCCCGCATCGACGGCCATGTGATGCAGGCGATGCAGGACGTTTCGCTCGATCACCAGCAGCAGGACGTGCTTCAGCTGTGCAAGCGAGCGCTGCGTTGTCGATTGGAAGCGAGGTTGTTCGTGCGGCTCGCGAAGGTCACCGAGCAAGACCGACCACTCGTCAATCTGCTCGACGGGCTGTCCATCCGCATCGACAACAGCATCTTCGAAGCGATGTTGCCGCCTTGGGTGAGCAGGGCCTCGATTGCCGAGTTGATGGAGTACTACAACATCTTCAAGCGCTACTACCAGACCAGTGATGACGGCAAGGATTTCATGTTCGGCATCCCGTTGTTGCAAGAGCTCGCGCATCAAAAGCTGATGGACCGACTCAAGCAGGATTTTCCCGAGCAAGCGTTCGATCCGGACCACATCACGGTCACGTCCCATCGCTATGTGTCGGCGTTGCCGGCGGCGGGCGAGCTGCCGTCTGGCGTGCCGGCGGCTACGCTGACGCGCACCGAGTCGCTGGTCGAGTATGCGATCAACCGGTTCGTCGATGCACAGGACGGCGCACTGAGTGTGCAATCCGCCCGCTATCCACAGGCGGCTGCCTCGTTGACGCCCGATTACCTGCGTGCCCTTATCCGGGAGGTGGACATCGGCGCGGCCTATATGGGTTTGCTGCGCAAGGCGTTCATGCCAACCGATGCCCATTACGCCGAACGCAAACACCTGTTCGTGACCCAGTTGCCTGCTGCCCTGATGGCTGTTGCCTTGCCGGAAAAGGTCGAGGGCAGGCTCAGTGAGCGCGGTTATCGCTTCCTTGCAACGGTGCTGAGCATGCCGGACGGCATCGCCCGCGAACCGCTGGACGGCACTTGGGTGATTCTCAGCCCGCTGCAACTGGTGGCAGATGCGGGCATGAGCCCCGACCCGGTCGCCGGTGTCTACCTGATCTGCCCGGCCGCGCCGCACGAGGGCCCGGTGGTGCTGTACGCCGTGTATCACCCGGATTTCGTGTTCAGGGAATACGCCAGTCGCGAGGCGCTGCAACAGGCGTTGCGTACGGACACCGCTTTGCAGGCCTTCTTGCTGGAGCGGCTGGACCCTGAAGTGCAGCGACGTTATGCCCACGGTGGATTCGTCGAACCCCATCTGCCGTTTTCGGTGGAAGGATTCAACGACCTGCCGGTTCGCGCGCCGGGGCCGGTGACCATCGACATCGCCGAGGACAAAGGCAATGCCCTGCACACGATCTTCACCGGCACTCTGAAATTGCTGCTGGACATGGGCGTGTCCAACGCGGTCAGCAACGCTCAGGCTGACCGCGCGGGGCGGCTGTTCCTGGCGACACTGGCCTTGAGTCAGGCGCTCACGTTGCTGCCCAACAAACTGGCGGCGCTGGTCACGCTCTGGCAGAGCCACACGCTGTTTCGGGCATCGGCGCTTTCAGCGTCCCGGCATCGGTGGGGGCGGGCGCTGTCGGAATTCACCGCGGCCTTGGGCGTCGTCGTTACGGTCAGGGAGCAGGCCCTTCTGGAGGCCCCGCCCGAGGAGCAGACGCGCCATGGAGGGCAGGCGGCAGAAGACGCGGAAACGGTGGGTACGTCGTTTTCCTGGACCCGAACCGTGCTCACGGCGGAGCAGCGGGCGCGTCTGGAAGGGCTCGAAGCGCGAAACGTCGAGCTGGATGAGATGCGCCATGACGAATTGCTCAACCTGTATTTCGACAACGAGGATGAAAAACCCTACGCCGTGGTCGCCGGTCGGGTCTATCAGGTGCAGCGCCTGACGGAGCGGGGCGAGTGGAAAATCGTCGACGCGCAGGGCTCGCCTGGTCCTTACATCGTGCTGGACGACAATCAGCACTGGCAGCTTGACCTGAGCCTGCGCCTGAGAGGCGGCGGGGGTGTCGTCACGCGGTGCCTGGACAGCGCCGCCACCGCTAGCGCCGAGGGCAGCTTGGTGGTCGAGGCCCGCGGCATGACCGAGATCCGTCAAACCTACCGCTATCGGGCACGGCGTATCGACGAGGCCCATGCCCAGGCCAGAAATTACCTGGAGAACGCTCTGGACAATCTCCACGCGCACCGGCCGGACGGCACGCTGGACCCTCGGGTGCAGCGCATCGTCGGTGATTTCTTTGGCGTCGAGACGCCGGATCAGGCGCTGTTGACACGAGTCGAAGTGGCGATCAAAACCCTGCTCGACGCGATGATGGATGCGTCGCTTTCCCCGCTGTCGTCGACGCGTATCGTCGTCGGCACCAACCGGCCGGGGCGCGGCCATGTGACGGCGTTCACCATCCCGCTGGACCCGCAGCAACGCATCTTCCTCACCGACCGGTTTTTCCGTCCGCCGCGTTTTCGTCTCAAGCCGGAGGCGATCCAGCAAGGGTTCGAGACCCTGCCGCATTTTCAGGGGGCGACGCTGATTCACGAGGTGTCGCACCTGGTGCTGGACACCAAGGACATCGCGTACCTTGAGTCCAACGCGCCGTTTCCGGACCTGTTGCGCGCAGACACGGCCGCCAACGTTCGCACCCGTGCCCAGATCGAGCGGCTGCAGGATTACCGGCTCTCCCATCGCACCCCCGGGCAGGACCTGTTCACCCAGCAGGAGGACGACCACTGGCGCGATGTGCGGCGCAACGATGCCCTGGGCTACACCAGCATCCTGCGCATCACGGGCGCCAAGACGCTGAATGAAGCCCGCACGATCTTCCTCGCCGACGTCGACAAGCGCAGCCAGATCATGCTCAAGAACGCCGACTCGGTGACCCTGATGATTGTGCGTCTGGGGCGCCACAATTACACCGCGTTGAACCCGTGATGAACCCGTCGCGCCGCCCTGTGTGAGGGTGGTCACGACCTTCAGTGAATCGGAAAAAACCGCCCCGATGTGCAGCGTTATGTAACGCCGCGCACCGGGGCTTTCTTCATACGCTCCTTGCATCGTTGCCCCTCTGCGATTCATCGCCACACGGGGGGCTGTCATGCAAAAGGAGTTTTCATGTCTACCGCAACCCTCCCGTATTTCCACAGCGCCCGACTGCGCCAGCGTTACACCTTCGCGCTGAGCGAGGCCTTGAGTGGCAGCCGTATCAGCGTCGATGAAGGGCGCTGGCTCCAGGCGTTGATCGAGCCGGTCAATGCCGACGACCCCGACCCGGTGCGGGTCGACCGCCTGGTCGCTGCCGACCCCTTGCATCGGCATGCCGAACTGGCGGGGGCGCTGTTGTTCAGTCATGGCGCCACTGATGCGCCGCAGGTCTATCTGTACACCCTGGGCCTGGGCGTCGAAGCGTTCGCCGACCGCGTCAGCCTGCTCGCCGCATTGCGCGCCCGCTATGCCGGTGGCGAGGGCGAGGCGATCGTCGAGTCTGAAAAAATCGACGGCGATCCGTTTCAGGCGCAGATGCTGGCCATCGTCGATCATGGTGCCGAGCGCGTCGCAGCCCTGACCGCACAACTGAAGCAGACGCCCACGCTTGAGCCGGCGTCGACGGATTCAGCCCCTGTGGCCGTGGCCGAGCAGACCGGGCGTTACAGCGAACGGCTCGCGACGTTCTGGCGTGCCACCACGGGCGCGTCCAGCCCACGAGACCTCGCTGTCGAAGCGTTTGAAAACAGCGTGCGTGACCGGCTGTATCGTCGCGACGCCAGCGGCCTGTCGACCCCGCAGTCGTGCCACGCGCTGCTCTCGCTGATGCAGCTGCTGCCGGGACAGCCCCGTGTCGACAGCCCGTTGGGCTGCTACCAGCTGGCGATCAGGGTCGGCGACAGCGCGTCCTGTCCGTTGGCGGGGACGTTCGTGGTCAAGCCGCAGGCGGGCGCGGCAGGCGCGGTGCTGTGGTGTTCGCCCGATCATCACTGGCACAGCTTCGCCGACACGGTGGCGCTCACCGCGTATTTCGCGACACCTGAAGGGCGCCAGCAGCTCGTCCGCACGCTGGCCCTCGAAGACCATGCCGTGTTGCAGCGCGAAGGGGAGGTGAGGATCGGGTTCGCGCAGATCCAGACCGCGCCATGCGCCGCGCTGGTGGATTCGATCATCGCCGCCCAGGCGCGCAACCTGATCTATGCGCTGGGCCTGCCTCAGCCCTCCGGTCAACAGGCCGCGATGATCGACGATGCGCTGGACATTCGTCAGTGGCTCGACCCCCGGCAACTGCGTTTCACCGCAGGACGCTGGCGTCGGCAGGCACCGTTCGATTTCGTGGCGGTGTGGCTTCAGCCCGCGCCGGCTTTGACGCCAGCGTCTGCACTTGCTCAGGCAACACCCCAGGCGGCCGGTTCAGCGGCGCCGACGGTGACTGAGGCCGTGACCGCCGAGGCGACGCCGTCCTGGCGCGACCTCACCCGAAGCTTCGACCAGCGCGCCACCGCACTGCGCCAGCTCGACAACTCCTTGCTGGTGCATGCCGAACAGGCGTTGCAGCGTTACCTGTGCGTGTGGAGCGCCGATGGGCTGGACGCGTCGGCGGTGCGGCTGGAATGGCAAGCACCGACGCCCCTTGAGGGTGAAACGCAGAATGCGTTGGCGCTGGACCTCACGTCGCTGTTGCTGGAGTGCGTCACGGGATATCGCCCTCTGCGCCTGCCTGCCGAGGTGCGGGTGCGGGTGAATGACGCAGCAGCGTCCGGGGACTTCCCCCAGGCGTTGATCGAACACCTGCTGCGGACGATTACACCGGATTTCGTCGAGGGCTACGTGCGCCAGTTCGAGGTGGCGCGGCGTGAAGGGCAGCGTCACGGTGACCATCCGATGCAGCCTGAACTGCAAGCGCTGAACCTGCGCGAGGACGCGATGCGCCTGTACGCGTCGCTGGCTACCCGGCAGAAGTGGATCGATGCCGCCGCAGGAGACCTGATCCGCCAGATGCTCGACCAACCGGAGCGCGCCCTGCGCGTGGCAGGCCACCCCGAGGCGGTCGAGGCGTTCCAGGTCAGGTTGCTGTTCGGTGAAACGTCCAGCGTCTTGCTGTGCGACACCATGGTGCTTCAATCGCCGCAGACCCAGGAACGCGCGCTGGTGTTCTGGTCTGCGCTCATGGGCTGGCATTCGTTTCGCTCGGGCGCACGGCTGCAACGCATGCTTCAACGCAAACTGGGCGGCCCTGATTGCGATGACTGGTTGCAGTTGCTCAGCGAGGAAGACCGCTTGCGGGTCAAGCGCCATCTGGCGCAACCGGCGCCAGGCCCGATCCGGATTCGTCTGGACCGGATCGACGGGCACGCGCTCAATGCCTTGCAGCAGGGGGCCTTGCAGCGTGAGTTGCAGGACGTGCGAGAGCTGTGCGTCAGGGCCCGGCGTTGCCGGTTCGAGGCCAAGGTGTTCACGCAACTGGCGGCGCAGTGGGAGGTGGACGCTTCGCTGAGCAGCCTGATCGACGGGCTGTCGGTGAAGATCCAGACCAGCCTGTTCGAGGCGCTGCTGCCGCCGTGGCTGAGCGAGGCGTCCATCGCCGACCTGGGGCTCTACTGCGATTTGCTCAAGCGCTATTACGAGGCCAGCGACGGCGGCCGGGATTTCCTGTTCGGCGTCTCGTCCCTGCACGGCTACACCCGCAAGCAATTGCTCGCCCAGTTGAACGTGGACTTCCCCGGACAAGGCTTGAACCCGGACGGCATCACCGTCACGTCGCGCGATTACGTGAGCGGCTTCCCGCCCGCCGGTGAGCTGCCATCGGCCGTGCCCGCCGCCACGATGGTGCACCGCGAATCATTGACCGAATACGCGATCAACCGTTTCGCCAGCCATCAGGGCACTGTCTTGAGCGTGACGTCGACGGACCATCCCCGTATTACCGAGACCCTGACGGTGGAGTACGTGCGGCAACTGGTCAGGCGCCTGGACGTCGGGGCCGGCTACCTCACGCTGTTGCGTCAGGCGCTGACCCCCACCGATGAACTGTACGCACTGCGCAACCGGCTGTTCGTCGATCAACTGCCGCCGATGCTGATGGCGGTGGCACTGGCGCAGAAACTCAAGGGCGAACTCAGCGCGCCGGCGTTCGATCTGATCATGGGGGTGCTGGACATGCCCGATGGCCTGGCCCGCGAGTCGATCAACGGCGTGCGGGCCATGATCAGCCCGTTGCGACTGGTGGCCGACGCCGGCATGACCCCGGACCCGGTGACCGCCGTGTACCTGATCTGCGGGCAGGACAACCCGTCAGGCACCCAGGTGCTGTACGCCACGCACCATTCGCCGTTCACTTTTCAGGAGTACCCGAGCCGCGAGGTGCTGCTGGAGGCCATTCGCACCGACGCCTCGCTCCAGCAACTGCTGCTGGCGCGGGTCGAACCCGAGGTGCATCGGCGCTACGCCCATGGCGGTTTCGTCGAGCCGCATTTGCCGTTTTCGGTGGAAGGGCTGGGGGATGTGCCCTTTGGCACACCGGGGCCGGTGACCCTGGACGTGGCCGAGGTCAAGGGCAATGCGTTGCAGTTCCTGTTCAGCGGCACCGTCAAGCTGCTGCTGGACCAGGGGGTGTCCAACGCCGTCACCAACGAGCAGGAGGATCAGGCGGGCCGGGCGTTTCTCGCGACGCTGGGCTTCGAGCAAGTGGTGACGCTGTTGCCCAGCAAGCTGGCGGCCATGGTCACCTTGTGGCAAAGCCAGACGTTGCTTCAGGCCTCGGCGGCTTCGGCGTCGGGGCGGCATTGGGGCGAGGCGTTTTCGGAGTTTTCCGCGGCCCTTGGCGTGATGGTCACGGCCCGGGAGCAGACGCTTCAGGAGCAGGTGCGCGACGATCAGGGCGCGGTCGGGGCCGATGCCCTCACCGAGGAAGAGGACGCGTTGTCGTCGGCGTTTTCCTGGCGCAGCGGGACACTGGACGCCGAACAGCGGTTGCGCCTGCAGCGGCTGGAAGCCCAGGGTGTCGCGCTGACCGACCTGCGCCACGACAACCTGCTCAACCTGTATTTAGACACCGAAGGCGGCGAGACCTACGCCGTGGTCAGCGGCCGGGTCTATCAGGTGCGGCTGATCGAGGAAGACAGTAACTGGGTCATCGTCGGCCCGGACGGCACCACCGGGCCGAAGCTGGTCATGGACATCGACCAGCGCTGGCACCTGGACCTCACCCTGCGGTTGCGCGGCGGTGGTGGCGTCGCCACCAAGATCAAGGAAGGCAAGGTCGATAAAAGCGCCAAGGACATCCTGGTGATCGAGGCTCGGGGTATGCCCGAAATCCGGCAGCTCTACCGCGACCGTGCCCGGCGTATCGGTCAGGCCCACCTCAAGGCCAAGCGGTATCTGGAAACCTGCCTGGACAACCTCAGCCCGCACCAGAACGGGCAGCCGCTGGACCCTCGGGTGAGTCGCATCATCGCCGATCATTTCGGCGTCCAATCGCCGACCCGGTATGTGCTGGATGAGACGTTGAGTGCAGCGAAGGCACTGTACAGCGCGATCATGGACGCCTCGCTGTCGCCGTTTTCATCGTCGCGTTATGTCGTGGGCTCCACCCGACCGGGGCACGACATGGTCACCGCGTTCGTGATCAAGGCCGACCCCAAGCAGCGGATTTACCTGACCGAGCAGTTCTTCATCTCGCCGTCCTTTGCCGTCAAACCCGACGCCTTGGCCCAGGGCTTTTCGGTCGACGTGCATCATCGGGCGGCCAATCTGCTTCACGAGCTCTCCCATCTGGCGCTCGATACCCATGACATCGCGTACCTGGAAGCCATGGCGCCGTTCCCGGACATGCTGCTCGACGACACGCCCTTCAATGAGCGGGTCCGGGATGGCGTGGTGCGCTTGCACCAGACACGTCTGTCCCATCGCAGTGACCGCAATGCGCTGTTCACGATGATGGATGGCGCCAAGCGTCGGGACATCGAGCCTGAGGACGGACGGGGTTTCGAGACGATTCTGAAGGTCACTCGCTCCCACGACCTTGACGACGCACGGGATGTGTTCCTGTCCGACGCTCAGATCCGCAGCCAACTGCTCATGCGCAACGCCGACTCGGTGACGCTGTTGATGCTGATGCTCGGAAGGGAGAACTTTGTGGTGCCGAGCCCCTGACAGGCCCGGCGCCAGAGGGCGGTGCTACAGGTCGTAATGCCGAAGTTCGCGGGCGATCAGCAAGCGCTGGATTTCGCTGGAGCCTTCGTATATCTGGGTGATGCGGGCGTCCCGGTAGTATTTCTCCACCGGGTAGTCTTCGAGGTAGCCGTAGCCGCCGTGGATCTGGACCGCCTTGGAGCAGACCCACTCCGCCATCTCCGAAGCGAACAGTTTGGCTTGCGACGCTTCTGACAGACAGGGCTTGCCCGCCGTGCGCAAACGTGCGGCGTGCAAGACCATCAGGCGTGCGGCATTGATGCGGGTGTGCATGTCGGCCAGCAGATTGGCGATGCTCTGGTGCTCGATGATCGGCTTGTCGAACTGCACCCGCTCACGGGCATAGGACAATGCCGCTTCGAAGGCGGCGCGGGCGATGCCCAGTGCTTGAGCCGCAATGCCGATGCGCCCGCCTTCGAGGTTGGCGAGGGCGATGGAGAGGCCCTTGCCGCGCTCGCCCAGCAGATTGGCTTCGGGAATGCGGCAGTCGCTCAGGGTCACCGCGCAGGTGTCCGAGGCCTTGATGCCCATCTTGTGTTCCATGCGGTCGACGGTGTAACCGGGGTTGTCGGTGGGCACCAGAAACGCCGACAGGCCTTTCTTGCCCAACTCCGGGTCGGTCACGGCAAACACAATCGCCAGTTGCGCGCGCTTGCCGTTGCTGACGAATTGCTTGGCGCCGTTGAGCACCCATTCGCCGTCTTTCAGTTCGGCGCGGGTGCGCAGGTTGTGGGCTTCGGAACCGGCTTGCGGTTCGGTCAGGCAAAAACAGCCGATGGCCTGGCCGCTGGCGAGTTTCTCCAGCCACTGTTCTTTCTGCGCCTCGGTGCCGTAATTGAGCACCGGGCCGCAGCCCACCGAGCTGTGCACGCTCATCAACGTGCCGGTGGCCGCGTCACCTGCCGAGATCTCTTCGACTGCCAGCGCATAGGCGACGTAATCGATGTAGGTGCCGCCCCATTCCTCAGGGACGATCATGCCCAACAGGCCCAGTTCGCCGAGCTTGCTCACCAGCGCGTCGTCGATCCAGCCGGCTTTTTCCCAGGCTTGGGCGTAGGGCGCGATTTCATTACGGGCGAATTCGCGCGCCATGTCGCGGATCATGATTTGTTCTTCGGTCAGTTCAAGGTCTTGCATGGGTCACGCCTCATGACCGCTGAAAAAACTCGCCACGTGTTCGGCATCCAGCGCCTCGACGTTCGACGGGTTCCAGTGCGGTTTCTTGTCTTTGTCTACGATCAAGGCGCGCACGCCTTCGATCAGGTCCCCCCGTTCGAACCACTGACGATCCAGATGCAGCTCCAGGTCGAAGCAGGCCTCCAGCGGCAGATGACGGCCCCGGCGCAACAGCTCCAGCGTCACGGCCATGGCGAGTGGCGAACGGGTTTTCATCAGGTTGGCGGTGTCCACGGCCCAACTGTGGGTGTCGATCACCGTCACTTCCAACAACTGTTCGATAATGCTCGGAATGTCTGGCAGGGCGAAGAAATGATCGATGGCTGGGCGCAGCTTTTCCAGCGGCGGTTCGGGCAATTGCTGGACGGCGATTTTCGCCAGCGCGCCTTGCAGGTCCTTGAGCGGGGTGAGGGTCCATTTCAGCCCGTCGAGGTGACGGTCGAGGTCCGCCAGCCGGGCGCTTTGCAGGTACCAGTCGGCGAGGCCGCAGTACAACGCGTCGGCGGCCTGAATCTGCACGCCGGTCACGCCAAGGTAGACGCCAAGCTCACCCGGCACCCGAGGCAGGAAATAACTGCCGCCGACGTCGGGGAAATAACCGATCGCCACTTCCGGCATCGCCAGACGACTGCGTTCGGTAACCACGCGTAAATCAACGCCCTGAGCCAGCCCCATGCCGCCGCCCAGCACAAAGCCGTCCATCAAGGCGATGACGGGTTTGCGGTAGTGATGGAGGGTGAGGTCGAGCGCGTACTCTTCGACGAAGAAGGTCTGGTGGTAGGTCTGGTTGTTTTTGTAGCTGTCGTACAGAGAGCGGATATCGCCCCCTGCACAGAAGGCTTTTTCCCCGGCGCCTCGCAGGACGACGGCGTACACCTTGTCGTCCTTGGCCCAGGCGTCGAGCTGGTGTTGCAGTTGCCGGACCATGTCCAGATCGATGGCATTCAACCCTTGCGGGCGGTTGAGGGTGATGTGGCCGATGTGATTGCGTACTTCGGACAGAACGGTGTAGCAGGCGGGTTCCTGCCCTGAAGACGTGGCCGATACTACCTGTGCCGTCATCGCTGACTCCCTGTGGCTCTTGTTCTTCTTGCTCGTTCAAGCGACCCGATGAAGGCCGCACTCCGTGAAAATCAACCCGGATGCTAACAGCCACATTTTGCAATTGAAATGAAGAATCGAAGACGGGGGAGGGCAGAACAGACAATTCCGCCTCCGGCGAAGAGCCAAGTGCGGGACGGGAGCGAGTTCATTCGCGGACGGAGGGGCAGGCGATAGAAATGTGTCGGATGTGCAGCCGCCTTCGCGAATGAATTCGCTCCCACAGTTGAGACCTTGCACGGCTTCAAGACTTGCGCAGGTTCTGTAGCAGTCCGGCGTGCCGGCGGCAGCGACACCGCCACCGCCGGCAAGCCGTGCCGCATCACGCGTGCAAACGGAACAGCGCCATTTCCGGCGCGTTGCTGATCCAGTATTGACTCACCGCCCATCCCGCCCGCGCCGCCAGCCCGGTAAACGACTCCACCGTGAACTTGTGTGAATTCTCGGTGTGCAGCCGCTCACCCGCCGCGAAGTGAAAGCGATGGCCCGCCACTGTCACGTCTTGCTCGACCTGACTCACCAAATGCATTTCCATTCGAGAACGCTCGGCGTTCCACAGCGCGAGGTGTTTGAAGGCAGTGACGTCGAAATCAGCCCCCAGCTCGCGGTTGATGCGGGTCAGCAGATTCAGGTTGAAACGTGCCGTCACACCCTTGGCATCGTCGTAAGCCGCCACCAGCGTGTCGATGTCCTTGACCATGTCCACGCCGACGATGAACTGCGCATGTTCACCTAGCACCTGATGGGCGCCGCGCAAAAACGCTACCGCTTCGTCGTGCGTGAAATTGCCGATGGTGGAGCCGGGAAAGAAACCGACGCGGGTCAGGCCCTCGACTTCCTGCGGCAGTTTAACGACGCGGGTGAAGTCATCCACCTGCGGCGCGACCACCAGATTGGGGTAGGTTTGGCGTAGCGCCTTGGCGGCTTTTTTTAACGCCGTGGCGCTGATGTCGATGGGCACGTAGACCGCCAACTGTGGTGCTGCGTCCAGCACCAGCCGGGTTTTCTCGCTGGCGCCACTGCCAAACTCCACCAACGCCGCGCCCTCGGGAATCGACGCTGCAATCTCGCCCGCAATCCCTTTCAACAGGCCGGTTTCGGCGTTGGTGGGGTAGTACTCGTCGGTCTCGCAGATGGCCTCGAACAGGTCGGAGCCTTTCGCGTCGTAGAAGTATTTGGGTGAAAGCATCTTGCTCGGCGCTGACAACCCGGCGATCACGTCATGGGCGAATTCGCTGTCTTGCGGATTAACCACCCCCGGCTGGCGGCTGTCGCGGGCCAGGCGCAACCCGGTGATGACCCAGCGTTTGTCGGTCGGGAAAAAGTTGCGATAAGTCAGGCGGCAATGATCGGGGGAGGTGACGCTGGCACCGCCGCGCAACACCATCTGATTGACCATGAATTTGCCGTTGTACTCGCCCACCGCACCGGCCGACGGCTTGAAGCCGGGGTAGGCGCTGTAGGCACTCTGGGTCCACTGCCAGGCGACGTCATCCACTTGCTCCAGCAGACCGGCGCGCGCGGCGGCTTCCCACTCCGCTTCGGTGGGCAGGCGAGCGTCGGCCCAGGTCGCGAACGCCGCGGCTTCGTAATAGCTGATGTGGGTGACCGGGGCGGCCGGGTCGATGTCTTCCAGGCCGCGCAGGCTCATGCGCTTCCAGCCGTTTTCGTCATGTTGCCAATAGAAGGGCGCGGTCCAGCCGTGTTCCTGAATCAGCGTCCAGCCCTCGGACAGCCACAGCGCAGCGGTTTGATAGCCGCCGTCGGCGATGAAACTCATCCATTCGCCGTTGGTGACCAGCCGATCGCTGATTTCAAAGGACTGCAAATAGGTGGTATGGCGGGGACCTTCGTGATCGAACGCAAAGCCCTCGCCGCTATGGCCAATCTGCGTCAGCCCCGCGCTCAGCGGCTTGAACTGGCCGCGACGGCCCGTGGCATCTTTCGGCCAGGTTGGGTCGTAAGCGGGCTTGAGTGACGAGAGGCTGAACAGGTGCAGGATGTCGATCAGCAACAGTTCCTGGTGCTGCTCTTCGTGGGCCAGGCCCAATTCGATCAGGCTCGACAGCTCATCGGACAGGCCGCCCATTAACAGCGTGGACATGTGCTCATCGACGTATTTGCGGTAGGCCTTGACCTGATCGACGCCCGGCCGGGTCATCAGACCTCGTTGCGGACGCGGATGGCGCGGCCCCACGGCTTCGTAATAAGAGTTGAAGAGATAACCAAACGTCGGATCGAACGGCGTGTAGTCGGGCACGTTGGGAATGAGCAAAAACGTCTCGAAGAACCACGTGGTGTGCGCCATGTGCCATTTCGCCGGGCTGGCGTCGGGCATCGACTGCACCACCATGTCTTCGGGACTGAGCGGCGCGACCAACTGTTCGGTGCGACCACGAACGCTCTGATAGCGCTTGCACAGCGGGTCCGTGGTGGGGGTTTCGCGTAGCTGGCGTGAGTGACGCATCGGTTTCTCTCCGGGTGTCGTGTAGCGCAAGCGCTTCGAGCAGAGTGGCGTCGGTTTCAGTGAATTTCCAGGGTCACCTTGTCGGGATAGAACGCGACGTGGCCCTCGATTTCCTTGACCGATGGGTAGGCCTCTTCATAGGTCCAGACGGCGTTTTCCGCGGTTTCGCCGTTGGCGCTGAGGCTGAAATAGTTGGCGTCGCCCTTGTAGGGGCAATGCGTTCGATGTTCGGTTCTAACGTAATGTTCAATCGAAATATCCGAACGGGGGATATAAATCACCGGCGGATATTTGGCTTCTTTCAGCTCCAGCGCCTTGTCGCTTTGCGCCACGCGCACGCCTTTGAATTGAACCGTGACGCGGCCTTGCAGCGGGGCGATGGTGATGGGGTGATCGGGACCCGGGATTTTCATGGCAATGACTCCTGTTGGACCGATTAAACGGCAGCCCGAATGTCGGAAGGTCGGGTGCCGAGGAAGATGGGGAGTGTAATAGCATAAAACCAGGGGCAACCGTATGTTGGTCGGATTTTTGTGGCGTTGATACCAAGGGCGTGCGGTCTTGGTTCTGCCGCGCGCAGGAGACGCCTCGGAACTAGACTCTCCTCCCACTCACCCCGGCCGCGAAAAACCTGCAAAACAACCTGATCGTCACAGCATCCGGTCCATGAGTGAGTAATATCGTTCTGCCCACGGTCACAGGACTGCATTCACCAGGTCTGCTCGATGAACGACAAGTACACCCCCCACGACTGGGCGCCCCATGAGCGGCCGACAATACCGGGCTCGCCGTCCACGCCTTTGCATTCGAATCCCAAGCGATGGGCGTACGCCATCGTCGGTGTGATTGTGGCGCTGACCGGGGGGCTGGGGAACGCATTGGTGGTCGCCAACCTGCAATACCTCCAGGGTTCGCTGGGAGCGACGCAGGCGGAAATTGCCTGGCTGCCTGCGGCGTACGTCATGACCAATGTCTCGATGAACCTGCTGCTGGTGAAGTTTCGTCAACAGTTCGGCCTGCGAGCGTTCACCGAAGTGTTTCTGGTGCTGTACGCGCTCGTCACCTTTGCCCATTTGTTCGTCAACGACATCGAGTCCGCCGTCGCTGTGCGTGCGGCCCACGGTATGGTGGGCGCGGCGCTCAGTTCGTTGGGGCTGTATTACATGATCCAGGCCTTCCCGCAGAAATGGCGGATGAAGGCGTTGGTGCTCGGCCTCGGCACGGCACAACTGGCGACGCCGCTGGCGCGTCTCGTTTCGGAAGACCTGTTGCAGATCGCCGAATGGCGGGGGCTGTACCTGTTCGAACTGGGGATGTGCCTGTTGGCGCTGGGCTGCGTCTTGATCCTCAAATTGCCGCCGGGGGATCGCTTCAAGACCTTCGAAAAACTCGACTTTCTGACCTTCGCCTTGCTCGCGTCCGGCTTTGCCGCGCTGTGTGCGGCGCTGTCGCTGGGGCGTATCGAGTGGTGGCTGGAAGAACCCTGGATCGGCCTGGCCCTGGCGTTTTCCATCGCCAGCATCATGGCGGGATTGTGCATCGAACATAACCGCACCCGCCCTTTGCTGATCACCCGCTGGCTGGGGAGCGGGCGGATGATCCGATTCGCCCTGGGTGTGTTGCTGACCCGCATCGTGTTATCTGAACAGGCCACCGGCGCCGTGGGTTTCCTGCAAGGGATGAATCAGGGCACTGAGCAATTGCACACGCTGTACCTGTTCATGTTGCTCGGCAGCATTGCCGGTCTGTTGGTCAGCGCCCTCACCATTAACCCGCAGCACCTGTTCAAGCCACTGATCATCTCCCTGGCGCTGATGGCGGTCGGCTCGATCATGGACAGCTTTTCCACGAGCTTGACCCGAGGCCCGCAGATGTATTTCAGCCAGTTCCTGCTGGCGTTCGGCGGCACCTTTTTTCTTGGCCCGACGCTGGTGCTGGGGATCAGCGGGGTGATCAGCAACCCGCGCAACATGGTCAGTTTTTCGGTGATGTTCGGGATCTGTCAGAACGTCGGCAGCCTGATCGGCTCGGCGCTCCTGGGAACGTTTCAGGTGTGGCGTGAGAAGTTTCATTCGGCGCACATCGTCGAGCACGTCACGCTGCTCAATCCTCAGGTGCAATCGCGCCTGCAAAGCTCCAGCGGGGCCTATCTCTCAGCGATTGCCGATCCCTCGGCGCGCACCAATCAAGGCATTCGTGCACTGGCCACGGCCGCCACACGCGAGGCGAATACCCTAGCCTATAACGACGTGTTCATGCTGATCGCACTGATCGCCATCCTCACGGCGATCTGGATCACGGCGCGGGCGACCTGGCTGTGGATCACCACCGAGCCGGTCGCACCGTTCACCCCTGCACAACCTTCAGCACAACCTTCCGGCGTTCAACCTTCATGACAGAATCTGAAAAGTCTCCCGGCCCTGCCTCTTCCTCTCAAACCCCCGGGCCTGCTCCGGCGCCCGCGGTCATGCCCGCGACCAGCCAGCCCCGGTCAGCGAGGATCAGGCTGGTGTCGTCCATTCTGTTTGGCGGCATCGCACTGGCAGGCGTGCTGATCGTGCTGTACGCCTGGCAATTGCCGCCGTTCAGCAGCCCTATTGAAAGCACCGAAAATGCTCAGGTGCGCGGGCAGACCACGATCATCGGGCCGCAGTTGAGTGGCTACGTCTACGAAGTGCCGGTGCAGGACTTTCAGTGGGTGAAGCAGGGCGACTTGCTGGTGCGCATCGACGATCGCATTTATCAGCAGCATCTCGATCAAGGGCTGGCGCAGCTGGGGATTCAGAAGGCCGCGCTGGACAACAACCTGCAACAGCGTCGCAGTGCCGAAGCGACGATCCTGCAGCGTCAGGCCGGCGTGGTGAGTGCCCAGGCCCAGAGCGACAAGGCGGCCGCCGACCTGCGCCGCAACTCGGCACTGGTCAGCGACGGTTCGGTGTCGAAAAGCGAACTGGACGTGACCCGCGCCGCCGACGCCCAGGCCCGTGCCGCGCTGGCCGAGGCCAAGGCGTCGCTGGAGATTTCGCGACAGGACCTGCAAACGGTGATCGTCAACCGAGGCTCGCTGGAGGCTTCGGTGAAAAACGCGGAAGCGAGCATCGAGCTGGCGCGTATCGACCTGACCAACACGCGCATCACGGCGCCCCGCGACGGACAGTTGGGGCAGATTGGTACGCGTCTGGGGGCTTATGTGAACGCCGGGGCGCAACTGATGGCGCTGGTGCCGCGTCCGCGCTGGATCATTGCCAACATGAAAGAAACACAGATGGCCAACGTGCGCCTGGGACAACCGGTGAGCTTCACCGTCGATGCATTGGAAAACCGCAAAATGCGCGGCCGCGTGCAGCGCATTTCGCCGGCTGCCGGGTCTGAGTTCAGCCTGTTGCCGGCCGACAACGCCACCGGCAACTTCGTGAAGATCGCCCAACGGATACCCGTGCGCATCACGGTGGACAACGATCAGGACGCTGTCGATCACTTGCGTCCGGGCATGTCGGTCGTGGTCAGCATCGACACCAGCCAGGACGGCCCCGTGCCGCCTGACCCGGTGGACGGGACGGTGGATCAGGGCCGGTGACGTTGGCGACGATGTACGCTGACGATGAGTGCGAGCCTAACGGCTTCTTCGCGAATGAATTCGCTCCCACAGGGTTCAGCGGCGCCCCGTAGAGAGGGGCGAACGCGATTTGAACCGTAGGAGCGAATTCGTTCGCGAGAGGCCCGAACAGGCGACATGCATGCATCGCCTGAACCTCCGTCTCGCGAATGAATTCGCTCCCACAGGGTTCGGCGGCGCCCTGCCGATAGCGGCGAACGCGGTTTTAACGGTAGGAGCGAATTCATTCGCGAGAGGCCCGAGCAGGCGACATGCATGTATCGCCTCAACCTCCGTCTCGCGAATGAATTCGCTCCCACAGGGTTCAGCGGCACCCTGCCGATCGCGGCGAACGCGGTTTTAACTGTGGGAGCGAATTCATTCGCGAGAGGCCCGAACAGGCGACATGCATGTGTCGCCTGAACCTCCGTCTCGCGAATGAATTCGCGCCTACAGGGGACGACAGCGCCTCGGTGATGGGAGTGAGTCAGGCTTACACCATCCGCCGTACGGTGTTGTCCTTGCGCACGACGTGGTGCCAGATCGCGGCGACGACATGCAGGCCGATCACGTAGTAGAAAATCGTGCCCAGCAGGACGTGAAAGTGTTCGAGGGTCTCGGCGGTCTCCTTGGAAATGGCGAACGGTGCCGGGATGGCCAGCGAGGTCAGCGGGACGGGCAGGGCGCCGCGCTCCAGCAACACCGTGAAGAGCCCCAGCAGCGGTTGAATGAACAGAAACGCATACAGCGCGTAATGGGACAGCGTGGCCGCCAGACGAAGGGCACCTTCGAGCGGCGGCGTAATGCCCGGCGGCGTGTGGCGATGACGTTCAGCGATCCTGAAGAACGCCATGATCAGCAACACGATTCCCACCCAGAAATGCGTTTGCACCACAAAGGTTCGCAGGTCGCTGCCTCGGGCGAACTGACTGCGGCTAAGGATCAGCGCGTAAGCCAGCACGATCAGAATGGCCATCACCCAATGAAACCAGCGGGCTTTGTAGCTGTAGCGCTCGGTGTTTGCAGGTGTGCTCACGGCCAGTCTCCTTGGTTCAGGTCGTTTTTTGCCCCGCTTTTGCCGGGCTTGGCGTTATGAACGCGAGGATGGCAGCAGGTTTCGCTCCACCTCAAGCACTGTCTGCGATTTGCGTGCCGCGCCGGGGTGCATATCGCGAGTCGGGGTTGATTGAGGCAACATCATGACGGGCAGGATTAACGTTAAAACCGATACGTCGAGAGCCCTTGTGAAACTTTGCCCTGTCGTTAAGTGAGCGTCATCTTTAACTGAGTGGTTTCACATCATTAAGAATGTCAATAAATAGTAAGACTTGTTGAGATTGTCCTGATAAGTATCGTCAATACCCTGACGCCATTTAGTTTCATCCTCGTTCGGGGATATTCAAATGAATATAAAAATCGGGGTTGAATAGTTTTGAATTGTTAATGAGGTCTTATCTTTTTCTTATAACTATTCGTGATTAAAAAACCATCAAAACGGATTTGACAGGGCATTATCATGGATCCATCTTTAGGTCCGACGGTTCAAAGCCCCGGACTATCAGTCTGAATAGACTGGCATTTTGCCCAGAATTCTTTGGGACCTTTTGTTGACTCACAAAAAATCGCAGAAAGGACTCTACATCATGGATGTCCCAGAATTCGTTCGCCTTTTAAAACTAAGAAATATGGATTCCGAAGTGTGGTGGGACGCTTCTCCAACCGTATACATCGCGTTTAAACACACACTGCTCATGAAATACCCGAGCATGTCCGCCGTCATTGAACAGTGGATGCCGGACGCGCTCGCTACAGGCTTGAACGGCATCAGTGGCGCAACTACCAATCCTTGTTTAATAACTCAGGCTGTCTTGAGCGAGCCACGGCGGTGGCGTGATTTTCTGTCCGGATTACCGGCCAGTTTCAGCGATGCCGACAAGGCACGCCAACTCTACGACCACGTGATCACCCTCGGTGCCGCGACAATGGAGCCGCTTTGGGTCGCGTCACGTCGTCGCCAGGGCTGGTTGTCCGCGCAGATCCCCGGTGCGCAGGGGATGACCGCTGATGCGATGGTCGCACGAGGGCTGCAATTGGCCGCTCTGGCACCCAACGTCATGATCAAAGTGCCTGGCAGTGAGGAGGGCTATCAGGCCATTGAAGATTTGGTGGCGCAGGGATGTTCCATCAACAACACGTTCTGCTTCACGGTCTCTCAAGTCGCGGCGTGCCTCAAGGCCATTAACGCGGGTCAACTGCGCGCCAGGCTTCGGGGCGTCAACACCGATTCCGCGCAGTACGTGATCAGCTTCATGATCGGTCGACTCGGCGCTGAAAGCGAGTTCGAGCACCAGGCCGAGCGGCGACGGTTGCGGCTGACTGCATCGGACCGACGCTGGGCGGAAATCGCGGTCTATCAAGCCATACAGGCCTTGATGCGGCGTCATCAGACACCCGCCCGCCTGCTGCTGTGCAGCCTGAAAATCGACATTGATGCCTGCGGCCGGGAACACTGCTGGCACCTGCAACGCACGGGAGCCGATACGACCCTCTACACCCTGACCCCGCAGATCATCGCGTTCCTGATTCGCCGTCAACTGCAGAAGCAGCCGATTACCCCGGCGGGTGGATGGGTGCAGATGCCCAAGCGCGTGTTGCAACGACTCATCGCGATTCCTTATTTCAATCAAGCGTACTTTGAAGGCGATCTCGCGCCCTGGCAGTTCGCCGCGCATCCGGCGTTCCGCACGGCGAGCCAATATGCTTCTGACGGGGAGGACACGTTGCTCGCTTTCGTCAAAGGGATTGCTGCAGGGTACACCCCTCGTGCCCGGTCAATCAGCGCCCCGATGCGATTGCCCATGGAGCGTGCATCATGAATCGCATGATCGCGCTCTGGGCGCACCCTCGCTCTCGTTCAACGGCGTTGGAGCGGGTGTTTATCGAACGGGGGGATTTCGAGGTGTTTCACGAACCCTTCGCCTCAGTCGCCTTCGATGAACGGTCCGCCATCCCTCATGACGATCTGAACTGCGGATTACCGCGCACGTATGAGGGCGTCAAGGCACTGCTGCGCTCGACCCGCCAGCGGCGCCATGTGTTTCACAAAGACATGTGCTACCACTGCCCGGACGAGTTGGGCGCCGACGCCGAATTTCTGTTGGAACAGCAGCACGTGTTCATCATCCGCGAGACCGCCCGGAGCATCGTGTCGCACTTCGCGATGTTCGAGCAGATGCCCATGGACGCCATCGGTCATCGTGCGCTCTACGACATCTTCTGCCGCGTAACCAAGATCACCGGAAAAATTCCCTACGTCGTCAATGGCGATGATCTGGCGAAACGTCCGGAACACACCGTGCGCAAACTCTGCGATCACTTGCAGCTGGAATTTCTGCCGCACGCCCTGAGTTGGGAACCCTCCTGCCCGCCGCAATGGATGGCGTGGCGTAGCTGGCACCGGGCCGCTGAGCGTAGCAGTGGCATCGTTGCTTCACCTGACACGTTCGACGATCTCCCCCTCCAGACCCACCCGCACCTGATGGCGTACTACCGCATTCACCGACCGTTTTATGAGCGCATGAACCAGTTCGTGCAGCAGGAGCCTTCATGAAGAAGATCGTCATCACCGGCGCAGGGAACGGCATCGGCAAAGCCACCGCCAAGGCCTGCGTGGAGGCGGGGTATTACGTGATTGCCGCCGACAAGGACAAGGCCGGTCTGCGGGATTTGCAGAGCAAAATAGCCGTCCATCAACTGGAAACCCACGTTGCCGACTTCTCCCGGCCATCCGTTTACAAGGAGTTCATCAGCCGACTGTATGGGGTATACAACCACCGCGCCTTGCACGGCCTGATCAACAACGCGGGGATTTACCACGGCAAAAGCGTCAACGAATACAGCGACCGTGAGATCGACGAAATATGGAAGGTCAACCTCAAGTCGCTGGTCTACTTGTCCAGAGATTTCGCTCAGCAAGAGCTGAACGCCCCACACACCCGCAACATCATCAACATCACCTCGGTGGCCGGTGAAGTCGGCAGCATGGATGCGCTGTACGGCGCCACCAAGGCGGGCGTCATCGGGCTGACGAAAGCCAATGCCTGGAATTTCGCCCCTCGGATTCGGGTGAACGCCGTGTCGCCCGCGCTGATCCGCAATACCTCGATTCACGACCGCATTCCTGAGCATCGCCGCAAAGAGTACGAGCGTCAGGAAGTTCTCAAGGACCCCATCGAGCCCGAAGGGGTCGCTGACGTGATCATGTTTCTGCTTTCCGATCACAGCCGCCATCTCACGGGAAAAGTCATCGCAGTGGATAACGGGGCCTACCCGCGCTAGTCCCGGCGCAACGTAATCGCTTCTGGAGATTCATCATGCAACGCAAAAAAAGGCTGCTTATCGTCGGTGGCGGGAATCTGTGCCTGCAGATTCTGCAAATCCTCGTGCCCCGCGATCAGTTCGAATTTCACGTCGCCAGTCGCGACCCGGAAAACGTCGCACGACTGAGCAATCTGGTCCGTTTGGCCGCACTGCAACTGGACGTGCAGGCGCACGTTCAGTGCTGGAAGATGGACCTCATCGAATCGGACATCGAGCGCAATGCAGAAACCCTGGCGCGCATCAGGCCGGACATCATCCTCAACTGCGCGTCGCTCCAGTCCTGGCGGATCATCACGCAATTGCCGAGGGCCACGTTCGAAGCCCTCGATCAGGCTCAACTCGGGCCTTGGCTGCCCATGCACCTTGCACCGGCCTACGCCTTGATGCGGGCCGTGAAACATGCGTGTCCGAAAAGTCTGGTCGTCAACGCGGCGTTTCCCGATGCGGTCAACGCCGTGCTGTACAAGGTGGGCATGGCGCCAACAGTGGGGATTGGCAACATTGCCAACCTCGTCCCGGCGACCCGCAGCGCCATTGCACGGCTGGCCCGGTGCGAGCCGCAGGAAGTGAAGATCAAACTCGTGGGTCAGCATTATTTCAGCCATTACGTGCCACGGCGCGGGCTGCCACCGAACGCCAGTTTCGACCTGACGTACTGGATTGGCGACAAGGAATACACCGGTTACTTCCGCAACCGGGATATTTTCGGCTGCGTGTGCGACACCTTCCGGCGACTCGGCGGGATCGACGGGCAATACCTCACAGCCATGTCGGCGGTTTCGGTGATCGAACATCTGTTTTCCGACACCGAGGCCCATCTTCATGCGCCAGGTCCGGACGGATTGCCGGGCGGTTATCCGGTGAAGGTGGGCATGGGGCGTGTCTTGCTGGGCCTGCCGTACGGCCTCAAGCGTGAGGTCGCGATCAAACTCAACGAGATCGGTCAGCAACAGGACGGCATCGACATCATCCACGCGGATGGCTCCGTCGAGTTTGGCCGGGAGCAGATGCACGTCATGGAAACGATGCTGGGCTACTTCACGCACGAAATGAAGGTGCAGGACGCAGCGGCTCATGCCTGCGAACTGGGCCGTAAATACCAGGCGTTCGCCGATAAAATCCGCCAACAGGGAGCCAGCCATGTTACTCAACCAAGCCTCTTCACCCGTCAGGTTGGCTGATACGGCCGACGCTGATTACGCCCGTCAATACAACGCCGATTTCGTCAGCCGCTGGGACGAATTGATCGATTGGGACAAACGCGCTGCAGGTGAGGGGCATTTTTTCACCGATCTATTGCTCGCCGCCGGGGCCTGCCGGGTGTTCGACGCGTCCACGGGCAGCGGCTATCACGCCGCCCAGTTGCGCAAAGCCTGTTTCGAGGTCACAGCCTGCGACGGCAGCCCGACCATGGTTCAGCAGGCGCGGGCCAACCTGGGACGGCTCGACATTCATATTCCGATCTACCAGAGCGATTGGGCCGATCTCAATCGTCTGCAACGAAGGCATCGGCTTGGATCATTCGATGCCGTGGTGTGCCTGGGCAGCTCGCTCTGCCATCTCTTCGACCGTGAGCAACGGATCGAGGCGCTGCGCCGCTTTCGCGGCCTGCTGAAGCCGGGGGGGATGTTGCTGATCGATCAACGAAACTTTCAGGCCATTCTTGCCGGGCACTTCACGTCATCCGGCCAGTATTACTACTGCGGCAAGACGGCGAAGGTCACCATTGGCGCGCTGCATGACTCGCTGTGTGAGTTTGTCTACACCTTCGCCGACGGCGCCCGCTATCAGTTGCGGGTGTTTCCCCTTCTTCCGGCGCAGTTGCGCAGCGAACTCAGGGCGGCAGGCTTCTCGATCCAGCAAAGTTTCGGTGATTTCAAGCGGGTCTACGACCCGATGCACGCGGACTTCATCATTCACCAGGCCATCGCCTGAAACGCCAGGGAGGCGAGCTCATGAACAGTCCCCAGCATTTTTTCCCTGCGGCCACGCATTTGGTCGCCTATCCGTTTCGCTCGTTCGCGATCACCCCGGGCGTCTCGTGCCCGCGTGTGATCTGGTTCACCGGGCTGTCGGCGGCGGGGAAATCCACCCTGGCTGACCATCTGAATCCGATCTTGCGGGCGCGCGGGTTAAACACCTGCATTCTCGATGGCGATAGCGTACGCACAGGGCTGTGTCGGGACTTGGGTTTTTCCGACCTTGATCGGGAGGAAAACGTGCGTCGGGTCGCGGAAGTCGCGGCGCTGATGGCAGATGCAGGGCTGACGGTGTTGGTGGCGCTGATTTCGCCTTCCCGCGCGTCTCGGCATCACGCCCGTTCGATCATCGGCAACGAACGTTTCGTCGAGGTGTTCGTCGATGTGCCGTTGGCGGTGGCAGAGGCACGTGACCCAAAAGGCCTGTACCGACGGGCGAGGCAGGGTGAGATTCGTGGCTTTACGGGGATCGATTCGGCGTACGAGGCGCCGGTGTGGCCAGAGGTGCACATTCGCAGCGACCAGCTTGGGGTGTGCGAAGCGGCGGCTGTGATTGATGAGTGGTTAGGGGCGCCTGAAAGGGCTGTAGCCTCCGGTTTATAGCCCTCCGGGTCTCGACGCCCGAAAACGGGCGTACGCGCGACGTTGCTGTCACGGCCGTCAGAAAAGTCAGCGACTGCGGCCATCTCTGCCATTATTGATTGCTCAATCAATGGCAGGGGCGGGCGATGTCCATCGGTCAGTTGAAAATCAACGCCATCCGGTTGGTCGGCGGCGTGAGTGTGCTCGACTACCTGAACAGTTGCGACGGTCGGCGCCCTGGCAGCTCATTGACGGAGGTGGTAGACAAACTGTCGAACCTCGAAGACATCGTGCACTGGTTCAGGCACGCGGGTCTGATCGAGCCGGATGAGCATCAGCGATTGCTGGAGGTGGTGGGGGAGTCGTCCTGGCATACGGTCACCGCCTTCAAGGGCCTGATCGCGGTCCGCGAGTCGCTGTATCGCTTGTTCCTCGGCTTGGCGTTGGGGCGCGCGGCGGATGTCTCGGCGCTGGAGACCCTGAATGCCATGCTGGTCGAGACAGCGGCGCAACGGACGCTGGTGTCAACGCCGATGGGCGTGCTTTGGCGCTGGCGTGGGCTCGAAACCCTGGATGACATGGTCGCGGGCTTTACCGGGCGTCTGGCGGTGCAGGCGGCGGGATTATTGACGTCGCCGGATCTGGCGCGATTGAAAGTGTGCGCGACCCCGGATTGTGACTGGCTGTTTCTGGATACCTCCAAAAACGGGCGTCGGCGGTGGTGCCAGATGAACGTCTGCGGGGCCAAGGAAAAGGCGAAGCGGGCGGTAGGGGCAGTTTGAAGCGCTGACAGTCTTGGAGGCCGACGCCTTCTGCTTCTGCCCGAAGGCCGAAGGAGAAGGCATGCCCGTTCCTCCGCTCATCGGGCGGAGGCGGTGCCAGGGCACCCGTGATGTGCGAACCGGCCTAGCTGATACAAAAACCACGGAACCTGCCCCGTTCTCAAGCTTCATATCTCTTGTTCAGAGCCGTCGCGGCACCCGCCGTGAGGTCGAGCACAGAGAGCACTTGCATGAGCGATATCCGCATCGGCATATCGGGCTGGCGCTATGTGCCGTGGCGTGGGGATTTCTACCCGGTAGGTCTGGCCCAGAAAAACGAACTCAAATTCGCCTCCAGAGCGGTGAACAGCATTGAAATCAATGGCTCGTTCTACTCTCTGCAGTCGCCGGACCTCTATGCCCGCTGGTACGCCGACGCTCCCAAGGGCTTTGTGTTCAGCCTCAAGGCGCCGCGTTACATCACCCACGTCAAACGCCTGAACGACATCGACGAAGCGCTTGCTAACTTCTTTGCCTCGGGCATTTTCCAGCTCAAGGAAAAACTCGGCCCGATCCTCTGGCAATTCCCACCCAGTTTCAAATTCGACGCCGAGAAATTCGAAGCCTTCCTCAAGCAGTTGCCCCACGATGGAAAGGCCGCCAAGGCCTGTGCCAAAGGCTGTGCCGCGCGGATGGAGAAGCCCGGTTACCTCGTCATCCCCGCCAAAGCCCGCCTGCGCCACGCCGTGGAAATCCGCCATGAAAGCTTCGCTGTCCCTGAATTCATCAAGCTCCTGCGCACCTACAAAGTGGCGCTGGTGGTCGCCGATACCGCAGGCAAGTGGCCCTATCTGGAAGACCTGACCTGCGATTTCGTCTACCTGAGGCTGCACGGGGACAAACAGCTGTACGCCAGCGGCTACACCCCCAAGGCACTGAAACGCTGGGGCGACCGGATCGACCTGTGGCAGCACGGCTCGCAACCCAAGGACGCGCACCTCGCCGAAACCAAGGCCCCTCGGGCACGCAAGTCTCGGGATATTTATTGCTACTTCGATAACGACATCAAAGTGCGCGCGCCCTATGACGCCCGCAGTTTGCTGGAACGTTTCGAGCTGACCGCCGATCTGGAAGTCGCCCCCGGCGATCTGCAAGGAGTGACGTTTTGACCCGCGCCCTGACCCCTGAAGACATCGCCAGCCGACGCCAGGCCGCGTCGGCCGAGATCACGTTGAACGTGCTGACCATGAACATGCACATGGGCTTTGGCTTTCTCAATCGCCGCTTCATCCTGCCCGAGTTGCGGGATGCCGTGCGCAGCGTGTCGGCGGACGTGGTGTTCCTGCAGGAAGTCCACGGCGAGCAGCAAAACCACGCGCAGAAGGTCAAGAACTGGCCGACCACCTCGCAGTATGAATTCCTCGCCGACAGCATGTGGAACGACTTCGCCTACGGGCGCAACGCGGTCTATCCCCACGGCCATCACGGCAATGCGCTGCTGTCGAAATACCCGATCATCCGCCACGAAAACCTCGACATATCGATCCTCGGCACCGAAGAGCGCGGCCTGCTGCATTGCGTGCTGGACGTTCCGCGTTTCGGCGAAGTCCACGCAATTTGCGTGCACTTGGGCCTCAAGGAAGGGCACCGACAGCAGCAACTCAAACTGCTGGCCGATCTGGTGACACGGCTGCCGCCAGACGACCCCGTGATCATCGCCGGCGACTTCAACGACTGGCGACAAAAGGCCGATGCCGCGCTGCTCCCGACCGGACTGCGCGAAGTGTTCGTCGAATCGTTCGGCGCCCCGGCGAAAAGTTTTCCGGCGCGTTTTCCGCTGCTGCGGCTGGACCGCATTTACGTGCGCAATGCGCAGATTCGCGCGCCCAGGGTGCTGTCGAATCGGCCCTGGTCGCACCTTTCCGATCACGCGCCGCTGGCGGTGGAGGTGACGTTGTGAAGCCATTCAGTGACCGATGTGGTGTGTGGCAGGACGGTAACTCTGCCGAGTTGTTGATCAACGGCGAAGACTTTTTCGGCCGGGTTTTCGAGTGCATTCGTGCCGCGCAGAAAGAGGTGCTGATCGAGACCTTCATCATCTTCGAAGACCGGGTGGGCGAGGGCTTGCAGCAGGCGGTGATCGAAGCGGCCAGTCGAGGCGTGCGGGTGGTGATCACCGTCGATGACTACGGCACCAGCGATCTGAGCACGGCGTTCGTCCAGGCGATGATCTCGGCAGGCGTGCAAATCCAGCTGTTCGACCCGCGCCCGAAACTCATGGGCATGCGCACCAATCTGTTTCGTCGCCTGCACCGCAAGGTGGTGGTGATCGACGCCGAACTGGCGTTCATGGGCGGTATCAATTACAGCGTCGATCACATGGCCGACACCGGCATCACCGCCAAGCAGGATTACGCCGTATTGGTGCGCGGCCCTATCGTCGCCGACATCTATCGCTCGACCCTGAACATGCTCGGCCCTGTCGTGCGCAAAACCTTCACCCCGCTGAAGGTGGTGACGCGTCGGGCGGGCAGCGCACGGATGTTGATGGCTGAACGGGACAACGCGCGCCACACCACGGACATCGAAGAGCAATACCTGCTGGCCATGCGCAGTGCGACCCAGCGCATCACCATCGCCAACGCGTATTTCTTCCCCAGCTATCGGTTTCTGCGCGAACTGCGCAACGCGGCCCGGCGCGGCGTGAAGGTCACGCTGGTGCTGCAAGGCCAGCCGGACATGCCGTTCGTGCGCATGTGTTCGCGCCTGACCTACACCTGGCTGCTGCGTGAAGGTGTGGTGATTCACGAATACAAACAGCGGGCGCTGCACGGCAAGGTCGCGCTGATCGATCAGGAGTGGTCCACCGTCGGCTCCAGCAACCTCGACCCGCTGAGCCTGGCCCTGAATCTGGAAGCCAACCTGTTCATCCGCGATCCCGCGCTCAATCACCAACTGCACGAACACTTGCAGGAACTGGCGGCGACTCACAGCAAGCAGGCCAACCTCAAGGGCCTGGCGAAAGGGCAGTGGTGGCGGGCGCCGATGATCTTCTTCAGTTTTCACTTTCTGCGGCACTTTCCGGCCATCGCCGGCTTGTTCCCGGTCCACGGGCCGCGCCTGAAACCGGTGCGCGCGCCGGATGCCTTGCCCGAAGCCGAAGTGCTCAAAGGCGAGCTGTCGCCTGATCAGGAGAAATTGTCATGAGCGGGGTAACGCAAGCATCGACCCATGCCGAGAAGCCAGCGGCAGCTGGGAAACACAAGGCGTGGCTGACGTGGGCCAAGCGCGGGTTCACGCTGTTCTTCTTCATCGCCGTGCCGGTGATGCTGTTCCTGTTGATGAAGAACCTGGACTGGAACGAAGTCGCCCACGCGCTGGAGTCGTACAAGCTCAGCACCCTGGCGTTGGGGTTTCTGGTGGCGACGGGGAGTTACCTGACCTATTGCGGCTTCGACGTACTCGCCCGGCGCTACACCGAGCACAAACTGTCGGTGGCGCAGATCGTGCCGGTAACTTTCGTCTGCTATGCGTTCAACCTCAACCTGAGCTCGTGGGTCGGCGGGATCGCCTTGCGCTATCGTCTGTATTCACGATTGGGGCTGGACGTGCCGACGATCACCCGGATTCTCAGCCTGAGCCTGATCACGAACTGGCTGGGCTACATGCTGCTGGCGGGGTTCGTCTTCGCGGGCGGTTTCATCGACCTGCCCGACGGCTGGAAAATCGGCGACACCACGCTGCAGCTGATCGGCTGTGTATTGCTGGTGGTGTGCTTCGGTTATTTCACCGCGTGCCGGTTTTCCAGGAAGCGCACCTTCACCATTCGCAAGCAACAACTGGTGCTGCCGTCGCTGAATCAGGCGTTGCGACAGGCGCTGTTAGGCGCGTTGAATTGGGGGCTGATGGCGCTGCTGATTTACATTTTGCTGCCGGAAAAAGCCTTCTACCCGGCCGTGCTGGGGATTCTGCTGATCAGCAGCATCGCCGGGGTCATCGCCCATATCCCGGCGGGGCTCGGAGTGCTGGAGACGGTGTTCATCACCCTGATGCAGCACCAGTTCAGCAAAGGGCAACTGCTGGCCGCGCTGATCGGGTATCGGGTGATCTACTTCCTGATTCCGTTGATGCTGGCGCTTGTCGTGTACCTGGTGCTGGAAAAGCGCGCCAAGGCGATGCGCAGCAAGAACGAGGCGCGCAGGGCGGGTTGATGCGATACGTCTGGGACGCTGCGGTTAGAACTGTGGGAGATTCTATGTTTGGGGGGCAACCCCCAAACGTTTCGTAGAGTCGTACTCTTCCCGTTTCTTCATCAGCGAGAAGGCCACCCCTGCGAGCTTCCTGCTCAATATCGTCAACGCTTCAGTTCTGGCTTTCCCCTCGCCTATTTTCTTCTCGTAATACGGTTTCCATGTCGCCGATCGGCAGGCGGCCATTGAAGCGTTGTAGCCTAGCCGGCGTACCTCGGGGTCGCCTTTCTTGCTTAGCCGGCGGCGACCGGATTTGTTCCCGGAATCCGACACCCGCAAATCCAGCCCCAGATAGGCGATGTACGCATCTACGTTTTTGAATTCGCCTCGAAGGAATGCCGCAAACAGCGCTGTGGCGGTCAGGAACCCGACGCCTTCGATGCCCTGGCAACGTTTGACCTGATCCATTTCACCGGACTTGATCAGCACTTGCTTGAGCTGTTTCTCGATATCTTTGATCAGATGGCTGAAGCGACGCATCAACTTCTCGAACCCCTTCCTGAGGTCTTTTTCATCCTTCCAGCCTTGGCGCAGTGACGTCTGGCTATTGACCAGCGAGGCCCTGCGATGCAGCAGATGCTTGAGCTGGGTGTGCAACTGGGGTGGCGGGCTCCACTGACGCAGCTCGTCACCTTCCTTTTCCAGATAGCGAGCCAGCAGATGTGCATCGCACGCATCTGTTTTGGCGCGCTTGCCCAGACTTTCTCGATATTTGCTTACGCGTGCCGCATCGACGACAAACACCAGGTGCCCCATGTCATGGGCCATTTCCACTAGGTCCAGATGGTAGGTATTGGTCGCCTCGAGGGCGATGGCACTGCCTTGAGGCAATGTCTTGAGCCAGTGGTGAATCGAAGTTCGCTCATTGACCAAACAATGAGTTTTATCCACACCACGCTGAGCGGTGACAAGTTCCGCCATCGCCACATCGACACCCACAATCGCCGCTGCATCAAGGATTGCCATGTCACACCCTCCGAGTTAGGGTTGAAGAGCTTGCTGGGGGTTCACCGTAAGCGCTGGCTTGCTTCTATCGTCGGTCCAGGCCGATGCATTCCATATCGGCGCTTGTAGGTGACAGGGTGGGGCTGGAAGTCTCCCAACGGTCTGTACTGGCTAGAGTCAGATTCGGCTTTCCGTCCCTCCCACCCCATCAAGTCTAAACATACAAGCCGGCTTGCTGGCGAAAGCGGCGGGCCAGTCAAGGATGAGGTGACTGACACTCCGCTTTCGCCAGCAAGCCGGCTCCCACAATAGACCGAGTCAGCCCTGAAGTTTCGCGATCAATCCCGCCCCGCAAACATCCTCACTGCATCCACCGCTTCATTCGTCCCATTGCTGATCTGCACGATGGCCGACCCCGCCTGATCCGCCAGGTCCACGCCCTTGGCAGCATTGCTGCGGGTGTTGTCCATGCTGACGATGGCCTGTCGGGTTTCGGTCTGAATCAACTGGATCATCTCCGAAATCTCCTGCGTCGAACGACTGGTGCGCCCCGCCAGTTGCCGCACTTCATCGGCCACGACCGCAAATCCACGGCCCTGATCACCGGCCCGCGCCGCTTCAATGGCGGCGTTCAACGCGAGGAGGTTGGTCTGATCGGCGATGCTGTGGATGGTGTTGACGATGGCCGTGATCTGCTCGGAGCGTTCGCCCAACTGGCCGATAATCCGCGACGAGTCCTCGATGTTTTGTGAGATCTGGCGCATTTCCCCGGCCGCCTGCTGGATCACCTGCGTGCCTTGCTCGGCGACTTTCTGGGTCTGGACCGAAATGTGATAGGCCTGCGCGGCACTGTGGGCGTCCTGTTCGTGCTTCTCAATGCGCGCCGTGACGTCCGAGGCAAACTTGACGATCTTGCACAACTTGCCGCTGGCGTCGTACAGCGGGTTGTACGAAGCTTCGAGCCACAGGGTCTGGCCGTGCTTGCCGACGCGCTTAAACTGATCGCTGAAAAACTCGCCCTTATTCAGCCGGCGCCAGAAGTCCTGATACTCGGAACTGTTGACCAGGTCCGGAGGGCAGAGCTGCTTGTGGTTCTTCCCGATCAACTCCTGACGGCTGTAGCCCATGAGGCGCAGCAGGTTGTCGTTGGCCGACAGAATGCGCCCGTCCAGATCGAATTCGATCACCGCCATGGCGCGGTCAATGGCTTGCAGTTTGTTGCGGGATTCGTTTTCGGCCTGTATGCGTGCAGTCACGTCCATCGCATATTTGACGACCTTCACCACCTTGCCGCTGGCGTCACGCACCGGGTTGTAACTGGCTTCCAGCCACACCGTGCTGCCGTCTCCCGCCACACGCTGGAACGTCGCCGAGACGAATTCACCACTGCGCAGGCGTGACCACAGCTGGCTATATTCCGCGCTGCGGGCGTAGTCGGGGGTGCAGAACATGCGGTGTTCTTTGCCGATCACCTGCTCGGGGCGATAGCGCATCGCTTTGTAGAAGTTGTCGTTGGCACTGAGCACGACGCCATTGAGGTCGAATTCGATGCTTGCCATGGAGCGGCTGATGGCTTCCAGCAGACTGGCCTGGTGAGCGACGGTCAGTTGCAGGTCCTGGATGGTCTTGTTCTTGGACGAGTCGAAAAACATGATGGCGGCTCAGGCAAATGGAACAACGAGGGGCTCCTTTCCTTGGCCATGGAGCATGGGTCAATGCTCAGCTGCGGTTTCCTTTTGCAGTGCAGAGATCATCACAAACGTGATATCAAAAAGCTACAGTTTGTGTTGTACAGCTCGTCGGGTTTGTACAGGATTTTTGAGTGGTGTGTAGATCCGATGCTGCGGTAATGGCTGATTACGGTTCCGCCCTTACGGCGGGTTCTGCCTAACGGCAGAAGCGTTTCGCCTTCGGCGAGTTACTTGGAAAAGCACCCCAAGTAACCAAGGGTGCCTGCTCCTAGTTTGGCCCTGACTGCGTCAGGGTTCCCTCACTCCGGCGACGCTCCGTGGGCCCGCGCCGAACGGACATCCATGTCCTTGCGGCGCTCTCGCGGCATCCATGCCGCTCGACCCACTCCGCGTCGCCTGCGTTCAGCCTGCACCCAAGTCGCGTTTCGCGGTGTCTGGACTGTCGCGGTAAAAAGCTTTTCTGGCTGGAGCTAACGCTCTTCGCGGTGTAATGACCTGCGCAAAGCTTCAATCCGTACACGGGTCTTAACTGTGGGAGCGAATTCATTCGCGAAAAGGCGCTCAGGCGATGGAGATGTGTCGGATGTACCGACCCCTCGCGAATGAATTCGCTCCCACAGGGGAATGGCGGAGCGGCACAGGTTTGCGCTAAACCTAAAAGAGCCAGAGGCGTCGCTTGGCTTTGGCTTTGGCTTTGGCTTTGGCTTTTGATCTTGTACCGAAAAATTCCAGACACCGCCGAACGCGACTTGGGTGCAGGCCGAACGCAGGCGGCGCGGAGTGGGTCGAGCGGCATGGATGCCGCGAGAGCCGCGCTGGGCCATGGATGGCCCTTCGCGGCGGGCCCACGAAGCGTCGCCGGAGTGAGGGACCCTGACGAAGTCAGGGCCAAACCAGGAGCAGGGCCTTTTTGGTTACTTTTTCGGCTCTTGGAAAAAGTGACCCGCCGTAAGGGCGGAACCCTAAGTAGCCGTGACCGCAGCAATGGATATTCACACAGAACCCAAACCCAAACCCAAAAACCTAATCCTCAAACCCCACCTGCTCCGACATCTCATCCACCTTCAACTCCAACCGGTACGCCACCGCGATAAAAAGCGCCTGACACAAACACAACGTCGCACTCAACGACCGGAACGCAAACGAACTCCCCTCATTCACCAACAACACCGAATTCGCCCGCTTGGCCAGCGGCGACAGGTTGCTGTCGGTAATGATCAACGTCTTGGCCTGATGATGCTGCGCAATCCGCAGGCAATGCTGCGTCTCCTTGCCATACGGCGTGAAGCTGATGGCGATCACCAGATCGTTCGCCCGCACGCTGCGCATCTGCTCGCGATAGCTGCCGCCAAGGCCCGAGATCAGGTGAATGCGCTTGTTGGTGTGTTGCAGGTTGTAGACCAGATAATCCGCCACCGCGAAGGACCGTCGTACGCCGACCACGTAGATGTTGTCGGCGTTGACCACCAGGTCCACCGCCTTCTCGAAGGCTTCGTCGTCCAGTTCCAGCGCCAGCCGTTCCAGCCCCGAAAGCGTCGCGTTCACGCATTCTCGCGCCAGATCGCCGCCGCTGGCTTTCTGAGATTTGTTGGCGATCATGCTGCGGATGCGTTGCTGGTAATTCTGCACCGGCGTGGCTTTGTGGGTGTACGCCTCGCGGAACAGCGCCTGCATCTCGCTGAAGCCGCTGAAGCCGAAACGCTGGGAGAAACGAACGATGGCGGAAGGATGCACTTCGCATTCCCGCGCGATGTCGCTGATGCGATCGACCATGATCCGGTCGCTCTGCTGGCTCATGTAACTGGCGATGCGCTTGAGCTGGCGGGGCAGGCTTTCGTATTCCGCAGTGATCAGCTTGAGCAGGGCGTCGGCGGTCTCCGGCGCGCTGATCTGCGACGGCGTGGCGTCGTCGGTCTCGGGCAAGGTCGGCTGATCGGGGCTGGGCATACGGATGAATCCTCTGACTCGTTCATGTGAAACGCGAATGGCCGGTTTAGCAGGTTTCTGTGGGAGCGAATTCATTCGCGAAGGGCCTGCTCAGGCGCTAATTATGTGTCGGCCGGAACATCGCATCGCGAATAAATTCGCTCCCACGGTGTGGGTGCATGGCAAACCGACGGCGGAGTTTACCGTGGCTCATGTTCCGGTCGCTCCTGTTTAGCACGATCTGCCACCGTTTGCGCAAATTGGAAAAAATATTCCACATGAAAATAATTTAGAAAAAATCATTGATCCTGACGGGAGAGCGTTCTAGTCTGCATTCCACATACAGCGCTTCGTTGAAGCCGGGCTTATAAAAATAAAAGGAGCCAGCATGGGCCAGACTCGTTTTGCCAGTGGACGTTCGTTGGACGTGGTATGCCTTGGACGTCTGGGGGTCGACCTTTACGCGCAGCAGATTGGTGCGCGTCTCGAAGACGTCAGCAGTTTCGCCAAATACCTCGGTGGTTCGTCCGCCAACATCGCCTTCGGCACGGCGCGACTGGGCGTAAAGTCGGCCATGTTGACCCGCGTCGGCAACGACCACATGGGCCGTTTTCTCACCGAGTCCCTCGCCCGCGAAGGCTGCGACGTCAGCGGCATCAAGGTCGATGCCGAGCGCCTGACCGCCATGGTCCTGCTGGGCATCAAGGACCGCGAAACCTTCCCGCTGGTGTTCTACCGCGAGAACTGCGCCGACATGGCGCTGAACGCCGAAGACATCGACGAAGCGCAGATCGCCTCCAGCAAGGCGCTGCTGATCACCGGCACGCATTTCTCCACCGATCAGGTGTTCAAGGCCAGCAGCCAGGCGCTGGACTACGCCGAGAAGCACAACGTCAAGCGCGTCCTCGACATCGATTACCGCCCGGTCCTCTGGGGCCTGACCGGCAAGGCCGACGGCGAGACCCGTTTTGTGGCTAACCAAAGCGTCAGCCAGCACGTGCAACGCATCCTGCCGCGCTTCGACCTGATCGTCGGCACTGAAGAAGAATTCCTCATCGCGGGCGGCTCGACTGACCTGCTTGCCGCCTTGCGCAACGTCCGCGAGCTGACCGCCGCCGCGTTGGTGGTCAAGCTCGGCCCGCAAGGCTGCACGGTGATTCACGGCGCCATTCCTTCGCGCCTTGAAGACGGCGCGATCTACCCCGGCGTGCGCGTCGAGGTGCTGAACGTACTGGGTGCGGGCGATGCGTTCATGTCGGGCTTCCTCAAGGGTTGGCTCAACGACGAGAGCGACGAACGCTGCTGCCAGTTGGCCAATGCCTGCGGTGGACTGGTCGTTTCCCGTCACGCCTGCGCCCCGGCGATGCCGACGCTGGTCGAACTGGAATACCTGTTCAACAGCCCGGTGCCGATCACCCGACCCGATCAGGATCAGGTGCTGCAACGCCTGCATCAGGTCAGCGTGCCGCGCAAGGAATGGAAGCAGCTGTTTATCTTCGCCTTCGATCATCGCGGGCAATTGGTTGAACTCGCGCAAAAAGCCGGGCGCGATCTGGCCTGCATCGGCCAGCTCAAGCAGTTGTTCATTCAGGCGGTGGAGCGGGTCGAAGCCGACCTGAAAAAGCGCGGGATCGAGGCGGACGTTGGTCTGCTGGCGGACCAACGTTTCGGCCAGGATTCGTTGAACGCGGCCAGCGGTCGCGACTGGTGGATCGCCCGTCCCGTCGAGGTTCAGGGTTCGCGCCCGCTGGCGTTCGAACATGGCCGTTCGGTGGGCAGCAACCTGGTGGCATGGCCGAAAGAGCAGATCATCAAGTGCCTGGTGCAGTACCACCCCGACGACGAGCCGATGCTGCGTCTGGAGCAGGAAGCGCAGTTGATGGGGCTGTATCAGGCGTCCCAGGCGAGCGGCCACGAACTGCTGCTGGAAATCATCCCGCCGAAGGATTTGCCCGGCGCGCACCCGGACGTGATCTACCGTTCGCTGAAACGCCTGTACAACCTCGGCATCTACCCGGCGTGGTGGAAGATAGAAACCCAGTCTGCCGAGACCTGGGAAAAACTCGATGCGCTGATTCAGGAGCGCGACCCGTACTGCCGTGGCGTGGTGTTGCTGGGCCTGAATGCCCCGGCAGAAACCCTGGCTGCGGGCTTTCGTGAAGCCAGCAAGAGCACGACCTGCCGAGGCTTTGCCGTGGGCCGCACGATTTTCCACGAGCCGAGCCGTGCATGGCTGGAAGGGGAGATCGACGACGCCGGGCTGATCAGCCGTGTGCAAAGCACCTTCGGCTTCCTGATTGAATCCTGGCGCGAGGCGCGAGCCTGAGTCGATCAACGCTGTGAACACTTTTCAAGGCGACAAAAACAATAAAGGTGCAGCCATGCCCGCTTCCGCAATCCGAATTGGCATCAACCCGATTTCCTGGAGCAACGACGACCTGCCCGCACTGGGCGGCGAAACCCCGCTGACCACCGCGCTCAGCGAAGGCAAGGAGATCGGCTACGAAGGCTTCGAACTCAACGGCAAGTTTCCCAAGGACGCCCAAGGCGTCGCCGACGTGCTCAAACCCTATGACTTGGCGCTGGTCTCGGGCTGGTATTCCAGCCGTCTGGCCAGCCGCTCGGTGGCCGAAGAAATCGAAGCTATCGCGGGTCACGTCGAGCTGCTGAAACACAACGGCGCCAAGGTGCTGGTGTACGGCGAAGTCGCCGACTCGATTCAGGGTTCGCGCATTCGTCTGGTCGAGCGTCCGCGTTTTCACAGCGACAGCGCCTGGCAGGAATACGCTGACAAACTCACCGAGCTGGCGCGCTTTACCCTGTCCCAGGGTGTGCGTCTGGCCTATCACCACCACATGGGGGCTTACGTCGAATCCCCTGACGACATCGATAAGTTGATGGCGTTGACAGGCAGCGAAGTCGGCCTGCTGTTCGATTCGGGGCATTGCTACATGGGCGGCGGCGAGCCATTGCAGGTGCTGCGCAAGCACATCGATCGGGTCTGCCACGTGCACTTCAAGGACGTGCGCAAACCGGTGGTGCAACTGGCGCGCAACAACCTGTGGAGCTTTCCGGACTGCATCGTTAACGGCACTTTCACTGTGCCCGGGGATGGCGACATCGATTTTGCCGCACTGCTCGACGTACTGATCGACGCCCGCTACGAAGGCTGGCTGGTAGTCGAAGCCGAGCAGGACCCGGCGGTGGCGCCGAGTTACGTGTACGCGAAGAAAGGCTATGACACGCTGCGCCACCTGCTGGCCGCTGCGCAAGAACGCCACGTCGGTTTACATCAGCCTTCACACAGGAGCCTGTGAACATGAATCTTCTGGTTAAAAGCAAAGCCGAAGGCCGCGACGTCGTGGCGTTGGGCGAGGGCGTGCTCGAATACGTCGGTTTCGCGGCCTATCGGCTGACGGTCGGCGAACGCCTGCCGGTCATCTCCAGCGACAAGGAGCTGTGCCTAGTGCTCCTCAGTGGTCGGGTCAGTGTTTGCGGCGAAGCGCCAGCGCAGGGGGCCTTTCACTGGGAAAACCTAGGCGACCGGCAGTCGGTCTTCGAAGACAAATCGCCGTTCGCGGTCTATCTGCCGCCCTACAGTCAGGCGCAGGTCACCGCCCTGAGTGCGGTGCAAATTGCGGTCTGTGCGGCGCCCGGCGACGCGTCGAAAGGCCTGCCAGCGCGGCTGATCAAACCCGACAGCATGAAACGCAGCGTGCGCGGCAAGGCAGCCAACACGCGGTACATCTGCGACATCCTCCCGGACACCGAACCGGCTCATTCGCTGTTGGTGGTAGAAGTGCGCACGCCGTCCGGTCACTCGTCCAGCTACCCGCCGCACAAGCACGACAAGGACGATCTGCCCCACGAGAGCTTCCTCGAAGAAACCTATTACCACCAGATCAACCCGCCTCAGGGGTTTGTGTTTCAGCGGGTCTACACCGACGACCGCAGCATCGATCAGGCCATGGCGGTGGAGAACAACGACCTGGTGACCGTGCCCAAGGGTTACCACCCGGTGAGTGTGCCGTATGGTTATGAGTCTTATTATTTGAACGTGATGGCCGGGCCGAAACGCGCCTGGCAATTCCACAACGATCCGCAGCATCAGTGGCTGATCGATTTGTAAGTCACCCCATTTTTTGAGGAACAGGCAATGAGCAACGCCCCGATTATTGGCCACTACATCAATGGCCAGGTGCAGGACGCCAGCGAGCGTTTCAGCGATGTGTTCAACCCGGCCACCGGCGACGTGCAGGCCCGTGTCGCGCTGGCGGAACTGAAAACCGTCGACGAGGCCGTGGCTGCCGCTCAAGCCGCATTCCCGGCGTGGGCCGATCAGTCGTCGCTGCGTCGCGCGCGGGTGATGTTCAAGTTCAAGGAATTGCTCGATCAGCACCACGACGAGTTGGCGGCGATCATCACCCGCGAACACGGCAAGGTGTTTTCCGACGCCAAGGGTGAGGTCGTGCGCGGCATCGAGATCGTTGAATTCGCCTGTGGCGCGCCGACCCTGCTGAAAAGCGATTACAGCGACAATATTGGCGGCGGTATCGACAACTGGAACCTGCGCCAGCCGCTGGGCGTGTGCGCGGGCGTCACGCCGTTCAACTTCCCGGTCATGGTGCCGCTGTGGATGATTCCCATGGCGCTGGTCACCGGCAACTGCTTCATCCTCAAGCCGTCTGAGCGCGACCCGTCTGCCTCGCTGTTGATGGCCCGGCTGCTGAAAGAAGCCGGTCTGCCGGATGGCGTGTTCAACGTCGTGCAGGGTGACAAAGTGGCGGTCGACGCGCTGCTGCAACACAAGGGCATCGAAGCGATTTCCTTCGTCGGCTCGACCCCGATTGCCGAATACATCCATCAGCAAGGCACTGCCCATGGCAAGCGCGTTCAGGCATTGGGCGGGGCGAAGAACCACATGATCGTCATGCCTGATGCCGATCTGGACCAGGCCGCGGACGCTTTGATCGGCGCCGCGTACGGCTCGGCCGGCGAGCGCTGCATGGCGATTTCCGTGGCCGTGGTGGTGGGCGACGTGGGCCAGAAACTCATCGACAAACTGCTGCCGCGCATCGATTCGCTGAAAGTCGGCAACGGCATCAACGGCGATTCCGACATGGGCCCGCTGGTGACGGCGGTGCACAAAGCCAAGGTCGAAGGCTTCATCGATCAGGGCGTAAAAGAAGGCGCGAAACTGATCGTCGATGGTCGCGGCTTCAAGGTGCCGGGGGCCGAGAACGGCTTCTTCGTCGGCGCCACGCTGTTCGACCACGTCACCCCCGAGATGACTATCTATAAGGAAGAGATTTTCGGCCCGGTGCTGGGCATCGTGCACGTGCCGGATTTCGCGTCGGCGGTCGAGCTGATCAACGCCCACGAATTCGGCAACGGTGTGTCGTGCTTCACCAGCGACGGCGGCATCGCCCGTGCGTTTGCGCGCAACATCAAAGTCGGCATGGTCGGCATCAACGTGCCGATTCCGGTGCCGATGGCCTGGCATTCGTTCGGCGGCTGGAAACGCTCGCTGTTCGGCGATCACCACGCCTACGGCGAAGAAGGGCTGCGTTTCTACAGCCGCTACAAAAGCGTGATGCAACGCTGGCCGGACAGCATCGCCAAAGGGGCGGAATTCAGCATGCCGACGGCGAAGTAAGCGCTTTTCGCCTGCTGGAATGCGATCAACTGTGGGAGCGAATTCATTCGCGAGAGGCCGGTACATCCGAGACACCTACATCGGCTGACCTGTCGCATCGCGAATGAATTCGCTCCCACAGAAAACCCCCTTGATTCGAGACACCTCCAATAAAAACAAGGTGCAAGCATGACCACGACACGTTTGACCATGGCCCAGGCCCTGGTGAAGTTTCTCGATAACCAGTACGTCGAAGTCGACGGCGTGCAGAGCAAATTCGTCGCCGGGGTGTTCACCATTTTCGGCCACGGCAACGTCCTGGGCCTGGGCCAGGCGCTGGAACAGGACAGCGGCGATTTGATCGTGCACCAAGGCCGCAACGAACAGGGCATGTGCCACGCCGCCATGGGCTTCGCCAAACAACACCTTCGCCGCAAGATATACGCCTGCACCTCATCGGTCGGTCCGGGCGCAGCGAACATGATCACCGCCGCCGCCACTGCGTCGGCCAACCGCATCCCATTGTTGCTGCTGCCGGGCGACGTGTACGCCAGCCGCCAACCCGACCCGGTGCTGCAACAGATCGAGCAATTCCACGACCTCAGCATCAGCACCAACGACGCCTTCAAGGCCGTGAGCAAATACTGGGACCGCAGCAACCGCCCCGAACAACTGATGAGTGCCGCGCTGAACGCCATGCGCGTACTCACTGATCCCGCAGAAACCGGCGCGGTCACCCTGGCCTTGCCGCAAGACGTGCAAGGCGAGGCCTACGATTACCCCGATTCCTTCCTGCAAAAACGCGTGCACCGCATCGACCGTCGCCCGCCGACGCAGGCCATGCTCAACGACGCGTTGACGCTGCTCAAGGGCAAAAGCAAACCGCTGCTGATCTGTGGCGGTGGCGTGCGTTATTCCGGCGCGGCGGCAGAATTGCAAGCCTTCGCCGAACGTTTCGACATTCCCTTCAGCGAAACCCAGGCGGGCAAGAGCGCCATCGTCTCCGCGCACCCGCTGAACATGGGCGGCATCGGCGAGACCGGTTCACTGGCGGCCAACACCCTGGCCAACGAAGCAGACCTGATCATCGGCGTCGGCACGCGCTATAGCGACTTCACCACCAGCTCCAAATCGCTGTTCCAGAACCCGAACGTGCAGTTCCTCAACCTCAACGTTGGCGCCTTCGACGTGCAGAAACTCGACGGCGTGCAGGTGCTGGCCGACGCGCAACTGGCGTTGCAGGCACTGACCGCAGGGCTTGGCGACTACCGCTCGCAATGGGGCGATGCACCGCGCGAGGCTCGGGCGGCGCTGGATGCGGAAGTGGATCGGCTGTACGCCGTCGACTACCAGACCGCGGATTTCGAGCCGGAAGTCGCCGGGCATCTAGACCCGCAAGTGCTGCGGGATTTCATCGAAATGACTGGCTCGTGCCTGACCCAAAGCCGGGTGCTCGGCGTGCTCAATCAGCAGTTGCCGCAAGACGCGGTCATCGTCGCGGCGGCGGGCAGTCTGCCGGGTGATCTGCAGCGGGCCTGGCGCAGCACCAGCGTGGACAGCTATCACGTGGAATACGGCTATTCGTGCATGGGCTACGAAGTGAACGCTGCCTTGGGCGCGAAGATGGCGGCGCCTGAGCGTGAGGTGTATGCGCTGGTCGGCGACGGCTCGTACATGATGCTGCACTCGGAGCTGGCGACCTCGATTCAGGAGCGGCGCAAGATCAACGTGGTCCTGCTCGACAACATGGCCTTTGGTTGCATCAACAACCTGCAAATGGGCAACGGCATGGGCAGCTTCGGCACCGAATTCCGCTACCGTAACCCTGAAACCGGCTTGCTGGACGGCGATTTCGTCCCGGTGGATTTTGCCATGAGCGCGGCGGCCTATGGCTGCAAGACGTACAAGGTGAAGACGATCGAAGAACTGGAAGCGGCGCTGGCGGATGCGCGCCAGCAGACCGTTTCGACGCTGATCGACATCAAGGTCCTGCCGAAAACCATGATCCACGGCTACCTGTCGTGGTGGCGCGTGGGCGTGGCGGAAGTGTCGACCACCGGCACCACTGCCGAGGCGTATGAACGGCAGAAAGCGATGCTGGCCAAAGCCCGGAAATATTGAAGCTGCCGCATGACCTGTAGGAGTGAGCTTGCTCGCGATTGCGCTCTTTCAGGCACCGCTGAGGTGGCTGGTCTCAGGCCATCGCGAGCAAGCTCACTCCTACAGTAGAGCGTATACGGACAGAGGACTGCGTATGAAAATCGGACTCATCGGCTACGGCAAAGGCGGCCGCTTCTTTCACGCGCCGCTGCTGGCCAGCCTGCCCGGCGCGAGCTTTGCGGGGGTGGTGACGCGTTCCCCCGAGCGTCGCCAGGAGCTGACCCAGGATTACCCCAAGGTCCCGGCCTTCGACACGTTGGCCGATCTGGTCGCTTCGGGTGTCGATGCCGTGGTGATCTCCACGCCGCTGGCGTCCCGCCGTGCATTGATTCTGGAAGCCATCGAACTCGGCATTCCCGTGGTCAGCGACAAACCCTTCGCCCCCAGTGCCAAAGACGCCCAGGAACTGGTGGACGCCGCCGAGCGCCGTGGCGTGTTGCTGGGCGTGTACCAGAACCGTCGTTGGGATTCGGACTTTCTCACCGTACGCAAGCTGATCGATCAGGGGGTGCTCGGCGAGATCACCCGGTTCGAATCCCGCGTCGAACGTTATTCGCCGTCGTCAGTGGGCAAGGAAAGTGGCGGCGGGATTCTGCGCGATTTAGGCAGCCATCTGGTGGATCAGGCGCTGCTGTTGTTCGGCCCGGTGAAGCGGGTGTACGCCGAACTGGAATTCGCCACGCCCGAGCAGAAGGTCGATCACGGCTTTTTCGTTTCGCTGATTCATGAGAGCGGCGTGACCTCGCACCTGTGGGGCAACTGCCTGCAAAACGCTCAAGGCCCACGCTTTCGGGTCAATGGCTCCCAGGGCTGCTATACCGTTGAAGGCCTCGACGGCCAGGAAGCGGCAGCGCTGGCCGGGTTGTCACCCAAATCCGAGGGCGAACGCTGGGGCGTTGAAGAACATCGTCGATGGGGCTGGTTCGAACAGGGCGAACACCGCGAGCGGGTGCCGTCGGAGCGGGGCAGTTGGCCCGAGTTCTACCGACAATTGCAGGATGCGGTGATGAACCAGGGACGAAACCCGGTGGATGCGCGGGATGCGGTGGCGTCGGCCAAGGTGCTGGATGCCGCCAGAATCAGCGCGCTGGAAGGGCGAGTTATCATCTTTTAATGGGTATACCTCGGTTCAAGACTGTGGGAGCGAATTCATTCGCGAAAAATATTCCAGACGACAAAAATGCGTCGGTTGAAAGTGCCTATCGCGAATGAATTCGCTCCTACAGAGGTCCTGTCCAGCCCACCCAGAGGAGCCGTCGAGCACGTAGAAAACGAAAATAGAAATAAATTCTAAAATCTGTTGAAGTAGAAATTATTTTCCAATAGAGTCATTTCCAGGTTGCCGAATCTCGACGTTCAGACCGTTTCCACCGTCTGATCGAACGAAACAAAAACAAGAAAGCCAAGAAGACAGGTACCGTCGATGAACATGCTCAAATCAGCCGTCAAGGTCTGCCGTTCCGCATCACGTTCGCTGCTTGCCCATTCCCGGGCGCTGTCCCGCCTGACCCCCGCTATCACGTTCGACAAAACCCTTGAAACCCTCGCCCGCGTCCTCTGTGTTCAAAGCAGCGGCGTGATGGTCTGTGGTTCGGCGAGTGCGTCGGTGGCCCATTTTCCAAGCCCGGATTTTGCCAGCCCAAAAAACACGCTCTGAACACCCGCAGTCGTTAGCCAATTCATACAACAACAAGAATTTGGAGAAAGACCGTACATGAACACCAAAGCCCGTTTTACCTCCCTGGCACTGGCCCTGATGCTCAGCAGTGGCGCCACCCTGGCCGCCGACCTGAAAATTGGCGTGGCCATGTCGCAGTTCGATGACACCTACCTGACCTATATGCGCGAAGATATGGGCAAAAAGGCCAAGGACATGGGCGGCGTCGACCTGCAGTTCGTCGATGGCCGCAACGACGTCAACAAACAGCTCGACCAGGTGCAGGAGCTGATCGGCAAAAAAGTCGATGCGCTGATCGTCAACCCCGTGGACACCGCCGCCACCGCGCGCATCACCAAGGCCGCCACCGCTGCCGGGATTCCGCTGGTCTACGTCAATCGCCGCCCGGATGATCCGAAGCTGCCCGCAGGTGTGGCCTCCGTGACCTCTGATGACAAGGAAGCGGGCCGCATGCAGATGGAATACCTCGCCAAGAAGATGAATGGCAAAGGCTCTATCGTGATTCTGTTGGGCGAACTGTCCAACAACTCGACCCGCGACCGCACCGAAGGCGTGAAAGAAGTCCTGAAGAAATACCCGGACATCAAGATCGCCCAAGAGCAGACAGGCGCCTGGCAGCGTGAGAAGGGCATGACCCTGACCAATGACTGGTTGACTCAAGGCAAGGATTTCAATGCGATCGTCTCGAATAACGACGAAATGGCTATTGGGGCCGCCATGGCCCTGAAAAGTGTTGGCAAGAAACCGGGCGACGTTCTGGTGGCTGGTGTCGATGGCACGCCGGACGGCCTGAACGCGGTCAAAAAGGGCGACTTGTCAATCTCGGTGTTCCAGGACGCCAAAGGGCAGGGCGAAGGCTCCATCGACGCCGCTGTGAAACTGGCGAAGAAGGAAACGCTGCCGCAGCAGGCCATCGTGATCCCGTTCAAGCTAATCACGCCTGAAAACGTCAGCACGTTCAAATAACGTCCACACCACGACGACGGACAGGACGCAGAGGCGGGTTATCCCCCTCTGCGCCGATGTCGCCTGAGGAGCCTGTGACCATGTTCGCTTCCGCTACTGCTTCGACCGCTGCCCCGGCCAGCGCCACCGCCGACCGCGCGGCCACCGCTGCCGAGCATCCCTACCTGCTGGAAATCACCCACATCAGCAAAGGCTTTCCGGGCGTGGTGGCGCTGGACGACGTGGAACTGCGCGTCCGCCCAGGCAGCGTGCTGGCGTTGATGGGCGAGAACGGTGCGGGCAAGTCCACCCTGATGAAAATCATCGCCGGGATCTACCAGCCGGATACCGGCGAAATCCGCTTGCGGGGCAAACCGGTGGTGTTCGAAACCCCGCTGTCAGCCTTGCAGTCGGGCATCGCGATGATCCATCAGGAACTCAACCTGATGCCGCACATGACCATTGCCGAGAACATCTGGATCGGCCGCGAGCAGCTCAACGGTTTTCACATGGTCGATCACCGCGCCATGCACCGCTGCACTCAAGAATTGCTGGACCGCCTGCGCATCGACCTCGACCCGGAAGAGCACGTGGGCAACCTGAGCATCGCCGAGCGGCAGATGGTCGAGATCGCCAAGGCCGTGTCCTACGACTCTGACGTCTTGATCATGGACGAACCGACGTCGGCGATCACCGAGAAAGAAGTCGCCCACCTGTTTTCGATCATTGCCGACCTGCGAGCGCAGGGTAAGGGCATCATTTACATCACCCACAAAATGAATGAAGTGTTCGCCATCGCTGACGAAGTGGCCGTGTTCCGCGACGGCGCCTACATCGGCCTGCAGCGCGCCGACAGCATGGACGGCGACAGCCTGATTTCGATGATGGTAGGGCGCGAACTGACCCAGCTGTTCCCCGAGCGTGACACGCCGATTGGCAAGCTACTGCTCTCCGTGCGCAACCTGTCGCTGGAGGGGGTGTTCAAGGATGTGTCCTTCGATTTGCACGCCGGTGAAGTGCTGGGCATCGCCGGTTTGATGGGATCGGGGCGTACCAACGTCGCCGAAACCATTTTCGGCATTACGCCATGTACTGGCGGCGAGATTCAGCTGGACGGCGCGCCGATCAAAGTCACCGATCCGCACTTCGCCATCGAAAAAGGCTTCGCGCTGTTGACCGAAGATCGCAAGCTCAGCGGCCTGTTTCCGTGCCTGTCAGTGCTGGAAAACATGGAGATGGCGGTGCTGCCGCATTACGTCGGCAACGGCTTCGTGCACCAGAAAGCGCTGCGCGCCCTGTGCGAAGACATGTGCAAAAAATTGCGCGTGAAGACGCCGTCGCTGGAGCAATGCATCGACACGCTGTCTGGCGGCAATCAGCAAAAAGCCTTGATTGCGCGCTGGCTGATGACCAATCCCCGGGTGCTGATTCTCGACGAACCGACCCGAGGCATCGACGTCGGCGCCAAGGCCGAGATTTACCGGCTGATTTCCCTGCTGGCCAGCGAAGGCATGGCGGTGATCATGATTTCCTCGGAATTGCCGGAAGTGCTGGGCATGAGCGACCGGGTCATGGTCATGCACGAAGGCGAAATGATGGGCACGCTGGACCGTGCCGAAGCGACCCAGGAGCGGGTCATGCACCTGGCGTCGGGTAACTCGATCCATTGAAGGCCAATGGCCCATCGTGGGTCCTGACAAGAATAAGAGGCACACATGAAGATGAACGCGATCCTGGAAAACAAACCCGCCGTGGCGCCGACCAAGCACAAACGCCGGATGCCTACCGAGCTGAGCATCTTTCTGGTGCTGATCGGCATCGGCCTGATCTTTGAAATCTTCGGCTGGGTCGTACGGGATCAGAGCTTTCTGATGAACTCCCAGCGACTGGTGCTGATGATCCTGCAGGTGTCGATCATCGGGATGATCGCGATAGGCGTGACCCAGGTGATCATCACCACAGGCATCGACCTGTCGTCCGGCTCGGTGCTGGCGTTGACGGCGATGATCGCGGCCAGTCTCGCGCAATCCTCCGATTACACCCGCGCTGTATTTCCTTCACTGACCGACCTGCCGGTGTGGATACCGGTCATCGCCGGATTGGGGGTGGGGCTGTTGGCCGGGGCGATCAACGGCAGCATCATCGCCATCACCGGGATTCCGCCGTTCATCGCCACCCTCGGCATGATGGTGTCGGCCCGTGGCCTGGCACGCTTCTACACCGGCGGCCAGCCCGTGAGCATGCTCAACGATTCCTACACCGCCATCGGTCAGGGCGCGATGCCCGTGATCATCTTTCTGGTGGTGGCGGTGATCTTCCACATCGCCCTGCGCTACACCAAATACGGCAAATACACCTACGCCATCGGCGGCAACATGCAGGCGGCGCGCACCTCCGGGATCAACGTCAAGCGTCACCTGGTGATCGTCTACAGCATCGCCGGTCTGCTGGCGGGGTTGGCGGGTGTGGTCGCGTCGGCGCGGGCTGCGACTGGGCAGGCGGGCATGGGCGTGTCGTATGAGCTGGACGCGATTGCCGCCGCCGTGATCGGCGGCACCAGCCTGGCCGGGGGCGTTGGGCGGATTACGGGTACTGTGATCGGCGCGCTGATCCTGGGCGTCATGGCCAGCGGCTTCACCTTCGTCGGCGTCGATGCCTATGTGCAAGACATCATCAAAGGCCTGATCATCGTCGTCGCGGTGGTCATCGACCAGTACCGCAACAAACGCAAGCTCAAACGCTGATGTCGTGATGCCAGTCGTTTGATGAACGTGAAAAGGGCCCGCAGAGGGGCCCTTTTCGTTTTTCTGCCGGTTTGAACCGAACGGCCGATGGCCTGTCAGACAGCGTCCAGAAAGCCGGTGTTGGCAGGCCGGACGCCATCGCGAGCAAGCTCACTCCTACAGGGTTACCCGTGCCTGTAGGAGTGAGCTTGCTCGCGATAACGGTGCCGAATCCGATGAGCTTGTCATGGCAGACACAGGTTGAAACACCGGTTTGGCTTAACGCCACCGGGGATTTGGGGGGTTGTTGAGCGAATCTTGTTCAATTATGTTGCCGAGTACGAAACCCGGCCTTAGACTGCCGCCCCTCGTAAATTGAGTGCCGGGTGCGCTTGGAGACGACGGCGCTGGTGACTCGCGACCTTTACGATCGGGCCAAGGCGCTCCCTTGATTCGCCCTAATGCACGTTTTTTTATAGAGAAATCAATGACCAAGGAAAAGTTGCTGGCGATGCCGGCCGATGACTACATGAACGCGGAGCAACACGCATTCTTCATCGAGCTGCTGCAAGCCATGAAAGTGGAAATCCACGAGCGCATCGAGCAGAGCCGTATCGCTATCGAAAGCCTGGACACCCCGGCTGATCCCGCTGATGCCGCTTCCGTCGAAGAAGAGCGTCACTGGCTGGTCAACGTGATCGACCGCGATCAGCGCATGCTTCCACAGCTGGAAATGGCGTTGACCCGTATCGCCGAAGACACGTTCGGTTGGTGCGATGACAGTGGTGAGCCTATCGGTCTGAAGCGCCTGCTGATCAGCCCGACCACCAAATACTGCATCGAAGCTCAGGAACGCCACGAGCAGATCGACCGCCACCAGCGCCAGGCCTGACCCGCCCGCTGTGGTTCAAAGCCCGATTGCCTTGCGAGGCCGTCGGGCTTTTTGTCGCCTGCGATTTGTGATTCTGATCCCCCCGGATGAAGCGGACAAAAATCCGACCGACTACCACTAATGACTCATGGCGCATGGCCGCCATCTGACGTTTAATGCTTTCAAAATAATGATAAGCAGGGTGGGTCAAGGATATGACGGCTAATGGCATGGGCACCGGGTCGCGTTCGTTACCCGCACAATCGGCGGCGAGCGTATTGCCAGCTGCAAATCCCCGCTTGCTGGGGCTTTGCCTGCAAAGTCTTGCGTTATGTCTGCTGTTTGCCGCCATGGCGTGGGGCGAACTGTCAGTCTATGTGTGCCTGCCCCTCGGCTTGCTGACCCTCTGGTTGCCGCGCTTTATCCCTGCCCGAACAATCGTTGAGCCTGCTGGCCAGCCCGACGATGCCCTGGAGCGCCTGACCCGCGACCTGTCCCGCAGCACCAGTCACAACGCCCTGTCAGCGGCGGCGGTGGCGTTTTCGGTCAAGCAACTGGCAAGCAAGCTGCAATCCCAGGTCGATGCCGCCGAGCAGATCGTCAGCAGCGCTGACGTGATGATCGCCACTGAGCGCGCCACGTCGTCCCTCAGCCAGCAAGCGTTGGGCGCGGCCAGTGAAGTGCGGCAAAGCAGCGACGCCGGGCTGATCGTACTTAACGCCTCCATCGCTTTGATGCATCAGCTCAGCGAGCGCGCCGACAGCAGCCGTCAATTGATCGAAGCCCTGAGTCAACGCAGCGAAGACATTCAACGGGTGACGTCGGTCATTCAGTCAATTGCCAGCCAGACCAATCTGCTGGCGCTCAATGCTGCCATCGAAGCCGCTCGGGCCGGTGAGCACGGGCGCGGTTTCGCCGTCGTGGCCGACGAAGTGCGTGGGCTGGCGGGCCGAACGGCCACCGCCACCGGCGAAGTCGGGGAGATGGTCGCCGACATCCAGCAGCGCACCGCGCAAGTGGTCGAACAGATTCGCCAGTTGGCGGGGGACCTGGACAGCGGCGTCGGGCAGGTGGAAACCACGGGCCGTCAATTGGCGAGCATTGCGCAGTTGGCCGCCGGGGTGGAAGGGCAGGTCAGCGAGATCGCCTCGGGCGCGGAGAACAATCAAGGGCAATTGAGCAGCCTGTTCGTGGCCATTGAACAAATGCGCAGCGACCTGGCGATCAGCGACGACCAGACCCGTCAATTGGCTAAATCTGCCGTGCAGATGGAGGGCCAGGCCGAGACCATCAGCGAGCGGCTGGCGGAGGTGGGTCTGGAAGACTATCACCAGCGCATCTACGACCTCGCTCGTGAAGGGGCCAGTGAGATTGCCCGTCGCTTCGAGCAGGACATCGACCAGCACCGTGTCAGCCTAGATGACCTGTTCGATCGTCATTACCAGCCCATTGCCAACACGTCGCCGCCCAAATTCCAGACCCGGTTTGACCGCTACACCGACCAGGTCTTGCCTTCCATCCAGGAGCCGTTGCTGACCCGGCACGAAGGCCTGGTGTTCGCCATCGCCTGCACCCAGCAGGGTTACGTCCCGACGCACAATCTGGCGTTCAGCCAACCCCTCACCGGCGATCCTGCCGCCGACACGGTGCACAACCGCACCAAGCGTAAATTCGACGATCGCACTGGCATTCGCTGCGGCAGCCATCAACAGCCCATGCTCTTGCAAACCTACACCCGCGACACCGGCGAGCTGATGCACGATCTTTCTGTGCCGATCATCGTCAAAGGACGGCATTGGGGCGGGTTGCGGCTCGGGTATAAACCCGGTAGCGGCGCGCTCCACGGTTGACACCGTAAGCTTCCCGATCATCGGCCCGGGTAATGCCCCGGCCTGATGTCCCTTGGCACAAATGAAAAACCAAGAAGTAATATTATATATTGTTTGTGCCGATATTAAATGTTTAGGTGTGTTTGTTGTTTGTCAGTGATTACGTCTTCCGTTGTGGGAAAGAAGGGATGCAATTTTTAAATGGTCTGATATTTAAGTGGGAAGTTTCTGAATAACTACTTGCTGTATTGACGTTTTCGGAGGTGCAATCATTCTGTGAGTTATATGTCTGGATATGTAAAAAGTTTATTCGGACTTTAACAAACCCTCACAGGTAATTACACATGACAGCACTACACTGGGGTACAGGTTCGAGCAGCGCGGCGGGTAAACTCGGGGTCATCGTCCGCATCGGCGTTTTCTTTGACGGGACGGGCAACAACCGCGTCAACAGCCAGATCGGGGCCGACTGTCAGGCCATGGCGGAAATCTACAAGGGTGCGCACATCAAGGAGTGCGGAGGACGCCACTCTGACCCTTCCAGCAGTTACAGCAATGATTTCACTAACATTGCGAGGCTGGCTGACTTATATCGGCACCAACCCAAGGCGACCAATGACGGGGCCGGGTTGAGACTTTATGAAGTTTTTTATATCAGCGGTATTGGCACCACCTCCGGCGGGAGGGACTCGCGATTGTCCGGCCAGGGATTTGGGCGGGGTTACACGGGCGTTGTCGCCAAGGCATTGGTGGCGGTCAAAAAGATCAGCGATTTTCTCAAGACATTCGACCTGCATAACCCCGGCTGCGTGATCGCGGGCTTGGAGTTAGACCTTTTCGGGTTCAGCCGGGGCGCGGCGGCGGCCCGTCATCTGGCCAATGAAGTGCTCAAGCAGTCCCGGGGCGCCCTCGGGCCCGTTCTCGATCCCCGCAAGCTGCCGCTGTCCTCGGATTTCTCCTGGGCAGCGGGCAGTGTGCGGCTGAAGATTATAGGGCTGTTCGATACCGTGGCGGCGGTGGGCGGTCTCTCTGATCTGGGCAGCGTGCGCGATGCATCCAATGCGCGGGTGAATCTGTTCCTGCCGCCAGGCTGTGCGCAGCAGGTGCTGCATCTGGTTGCGGCTGATGAGCATCGGCGCAATTTCGCGTTGAACAGCGTCATGCCGGGGTGGCCGAAGGAGATCATGCTCCCCGGAAGCCACTCGGACATCGGCGGAGGTTATCAACCGCAAAGCATGGAAACGGTCTCACTGACCAGACCCCGGCGCAGTCTGGTCAGCGCCAATACGCCGTTCGACGCCACCGAGGCGTGGCTGCAGACCCACGCCGAAATGGACCAGTTGAACGCCGAGCGCTGGATCGACCCGACTGACGAGACCTCTTCTATCTGCGTCGAATGTCACGAGCGGATGGGGCAGAGGGGGCATGGAATGAAGACTGTCGTGGCCAGCGTGAAGCTGCAACGTCGCGTGTTCGGCCATCTCTCGCGGGTGTACCTGCGGGTGATGCATGGGTTGGCGCGTGACGAGGGTGTGCCGTTCCGGCCAATACCGGACACTGCCGACCTGAGCCTGCCGCCAGAGTTACGGAATGTGGCAGAAAAATTGATGGCGTATGCGCGGGGACAGGGCGATGCATTGTCCCCGGATGAAATGAAAATGCTCTATCGGCGCTATATCCATTGTTCCGCGCACTGGAACGGGACGCTGGGTCGACGAGGCGCGCTGGTGGATACGCTCTTCGTGCATGCACCGGAGCTGGACGGGCGGCAGCGTTTTCTCAATGTGTCGCAGCGGGGTTATCCGTTGTGACACGACCAGCCGGGGCGAAGGCGGCCTGAATTCGGTCGCCTCGTACCGTCCGGCAGTGTCATTTTTTCGGGTGCAGCCGTTCGTTCAACTCATCCACGACGGGCGCCCACTCGGCATCCACTCGCAGTTCTTCCTTTAAAAAACGCGCCTGTTGCGGGGTCCAGAAGTCGGCGTCGATCAGCTTCACGTCATCCGGCAGGGCGTGTTGGCTGATAAAAGCGTCAATGCTGGCTTCATCGGCATCGAGTCCCAATTGTTCGAACAGTGTCGCCAGTGTCGGTGTCGTGAGTTCCATGATGTCTCCCTTGAAGGCTGCGGTCGTGATGAGCGTGATCAGTTCGTCACCTGTGTTGCATGTGAGTGTGGGAGGTGAGCAAGAGTTCGACGTATCTGCCTGAACGATTCAGCCCGCGCCCTGCGTGATGTCTCGGCGATTGGACACAGCCGCACGCGCACATTCATGTACAAAAACGGCTACATTACGGACGGAAGGCATATATCCCGTATAGACTCTCAGCCGGTAGAATCCTGGCGCGTGCCAGCGTCCGGCACCCGGGACGCATCGTTTTCCTTGTCGTTACCCTTGCCTGGCCAATTGCCGGGCAAGTTCATATCAGGTTGGGAGTTTGTACATTGGCAGTAAGTAATCTGGATACCCATGCGTTATTCGTGCTTGGCGATTTGCGCGCGAAGTTGGTGAAGCTGTTCCAGGCACGTTTCGTTTATGTCATCGAGCAGTCTCCCGAGGGCATTTACATGTCCGAAATCGACACCGAGGCTGCGCTGGTCGTCGATGACAAACCGCGTCTGGAGCTCAAGGTCGGCGATCACTTTCGTGCTGCCGTATTGCCGAGCCGTGAGGGTGGCAAATTCGAACTCCGTTTTCGTGAAATCAAGATGACCGTCTACGGTCTGGGCGAGTATGCCTTCGTCGAAGTGCCCGAAGGTCACGGCATTGTGTTCAAGGAATCCCACACGGTGTTCATGGTGTTCGCGGCCCATGAACAGATCCAACAGGGCCTGAGCAAAGTCTTGAAAGCCGCCACGGCTAAAGCGGCCAAGTGGCGCAAGGGCGAACTGGTGTTCAAGGCCAGCGAGTGATTCGCTGACCCTGAACCGTTTTCGCGTCAGAAGCGGGTCTGCACGGCCAGTTCGAACGTTCGCGGTTCTCCAAGGTAATACGCCGGTGACACATGGGCGAAGCGCGCATACACCTCATCGGTGAGGTTGCGGACGCGGCCGGTGACCGACGTGTGTGAGTCCACCTTGAAGGTCAGAAAGCTGCCATAAAGCGTGTAGGACGGCACCGTCTGCGTATTGGCATTGTCGGCATACACCGACGCCACGTAGCGCGCATCGACGCCGCCTTGCCAGCGCGGGGTGAAATCGTAGGTCAGCCACAGATTGGCGACCTTGTCCGGCACGTTGGTGGGCGTATTGCCCTTACGCGAGACCACGACGCCTGCGGCATTTTTCTCGCTAAAGTCGTCGTACTGCGCGTTGACCCAAGCGATGTTGCCTTCGAGGAGCAGAGCCGGCGTGATCCGTAGCGCGCTGGCCAGTTCGACCCCCTGCGAGGATTGCTGGCCCACCGGGATGGTGTTGGTCGGGTCCTGCGGGTCAGTCACGGCGAAGTCCTTGCGCTCGATCGTGTAGGCCGCGACTGTGGCCGAACCCCGGCCTTGCAGGTAGTCGAACTTGCTGCCGATTTCCCACTGCTTGCCCGTGGACACATCGAAATTCTGCGTCCCGCCGGGCTGCTCGGCGGCGGTGCTGTATTGCACGTAGACGTTGGCGCTGGGCACGAACTGCCAGGTCAGACCCGCGCGGCCCGTCACCGGCTGCCAGTCTCGTCGCAAGTGGCGGGGGTTGCTGGCGGTCACCACGCGGTGGTTGGTCACGTCCAGGTCGATGTCGTCGTAGCGCAGGCCGGTCACCAACGACCATTGTTCATTCAGCGCCAAATGGTTCTCCACGAAGACTGCTTGGGTCGTCACCTCGTTGGTCTTGTCCTTGACGAACCCCTGCCGCGTGCCGGGCAAGTCGTAAAAGTGGCCGGGGTCGAACGCGTCCGGATTCACGGTGTTGTTCGCCGGGACATTCCACGGGTTGCTGGTGGTGCTGTTGACCTTGTACTCGAAGCCTCCCGCCCAGGTCGTGGCCATGCCCAGCAGATGGGTGTCGTGACGCAACTCGAATTGATCGCCGCCTTGCGTGCCTTCGTGGCGCACCAGGTACGCCGTGGAGCGATTGATCGCGCTGTTGTCGGCGTTGTACTGGTAGGTCTCCAGATTCCGGTAATCGCGCTGGCTGTCGAGGTGATAGAGGGTGTTGCGCAAGGTCGTGGCGTCATCAATGCGGTAATCGATGATCGAGCGAATCCACTTCGTGCGCTGTTCGTACAGCCCGTCGTCGACGTTGTAATTGCGAAAGCGGTCGTGCTTGTCGATCTTCAATTCCCCCGCCTTGGGGTTGAGCACCGGCGTGCCCCAATAGGGGCTGTCTTCGTGCTCGTCCTGATATTCCAGCGCCAGGGTGTGGGACAAGTTCGGCGTGATGTCGCTGAGCAGGGAAAAAGCGACGTTCCAGGCATCGTTTTCCTGGCGGTCTATGTAGCCATTGCTGGTGGTGTGGCTGACGTCCAGACGGGCGTAGTGCTGAATATCCGAGGTGGGATCGCTGAGCGCGTGGTTTGCGCCAAAGGCGGTTTGCGTGGTGTCGAAACTGCCGTAGCTGATGCGCCCCTCGGCGGCCTGTTCCTCGCGATTGGCCAGTTTGGTGACGTAGTTCAGTGAGCCGCCCACCGAGCCCGCGCCGTTCATCACGGAGGACGGGCCACCAAGCAGTTCGACGCGGTCGTAAATCCAGCTGTTGACCGGGCGCGCCAGGCCGGTGGCGACGTTTATGCCGTTGAACATCTGCGTCACCTGGCTGCTGGTGAAACCACGATAGGAAATGAACCCCCCGAAGCCGGGCGGCGCGCTGGCGTTGACGCCGGGCAGGGCGTTGGCGGCGTCCTGAAAGTTTTGCGCGCCTCGGCGTTCGATGTCCGAGCGCGTGGCGACGGCGATGGAGGCGGGTGTTTCGCGCAGGCTCAGGCCGAGGTGGGTGGCGCTGGCGGCCTGTTGTTCGAGGTCCAGGCCGGTAGGGTCGGTGACGTGTTCATCGTTGATCGTGACGGGTGCCAGATCGATGGCCGATTGCGCATAGGCGAGTGGAGACAGGCTGCCGATCAAACCGGCGAGCAGGGGAATGCGTTTCATGGTTAAAACCTGAAATGAGGGCGAGCGAATCCCTGCCGGTATCTCTCTTCTGACGCCTTCGCGAGCAAGCTCACGCCTACAGGACGGGGGTCGTTTGTAGGAGTGAGCTTGCTCGCGAAGGCGTCAAAACAGGCTCCGAAAAAGCAAGCAGACGGCCACGATCCGGCGGCCGCTGTCAGGCAGGGTCAGTTGAATGCTGAGATCAGATCAGACGAAAGGCGGCGCGCGCGGGTTGGCCGTGGGCCAATGGAAAGCGGAAGGGATTTCATAGGACGCCACTACCGCAGGCGGTGGGCTGTGTTGCTCGGGGAGGAGGTTGAGGGTCAGACTGGAGTTCAGCGCCGGGCCCATGCCGCCGGTGGAACATAAAGGGCAACCGAACGCCGCAGACAGCGTCGGGAGCTTTTGATCACCCGGTTTGAATGCCTCGACGGTTTTCAGCGCCCGGCCATCGGTGGAGCAGAATTCGCCACCGATACCGTTGAGCTGCATGCCGACCATCTGGCCATGACCGATGCTACAGGCGAACACGTTGAACAGGACGCAGCAGTAAAGCATCCATGCGATCAGGTGTCGGTCAGAGCGGGCCAGTTTCATGGCGGGAAATTTAACAGAAGCTGGGAGCTACAAGCTACAAGCTACAAGCTACAAGCTACAAGCTACAAGCTACAAGCGGATCATCACTCGGTGTCGCTTTGAGCTTGAGGCTTGCAGCTTGCCGCTCGAAGCTCGCCGCGCTTCACCCCTCTTCGGACACTTCGGGAGGCACGTCGGCGTCTCCGGCCATGCGTTTGCGAAAAAGCCCGGTGCGCGCCAACAGCAACGTTGTCACGGGCACGGTGATCGCCAGCAGGATCGGGATCAGCCAGGCGTGTAGCACAGGGCCTTCTTTCAACGCCGAGAAATAGACGATCGACGCCAACGCCACGCACCACGCCCCGATCGTCGAGGCCAGCGCCGGGGGGTGCATGCGCTGGAAGAAGTCTTTCATCCGCAACAACCCCAAGGCGCCGATCAAGGCAAACACGCTGCTGGCAACCAGCAACAGCGCCGTCAGCACCTCGACCCAAAACGGCAACACCTGCAACGAATTCATTCGATCACCTCACCGCGCAGGAGGAATTTTGCCAGCGCGAACGACCCGACAAAACCGAACAGCGCAATCAGCAGTGCGGCCTCGAAATAGGTGTCGCTGGCATACCGAATCCCCAGCACCAACATCATCAGCATCGCCAGCAGGTAAAGGTAATCCAGCGCCAATACCCGGTCCTGCGCCGAAGGGCCTTTGAACAGGCGGATGAGGGTGAGGATCATCGCCACCGTGAACAGCGACAGGCTGAACAAGATCGCATTGGTCAGCAGCGGGCTCATTGAAAAATCTCCATCAACGGGCGTTCGTAGGTGGTCTTGAAGTGCTCGATGAAACGCGCCTCGTCGTCCAGGTCAAAGACGTGCATCAGCAACGCGCTGCGATCCAGTGCCAATTCTGACCAGACCGTCCCCGGCACCACGGTGCAGATCATCGACAGCGCGGCCAGCCCGTGGGCGTCGTGCAGGTCGAGCGGCACTTTGACGAAGGCCGAACGCGGCGGCTTGTGGCGAGCGCGCAATACGCCCCACGCCACCACCAGATTCGACACCAGCACGTCACGTCCCACCAGAAAGAACAGCTTCAGCGCCACGCCCGGCCTGCGAATCCGCGCAGGCTGCGGGCGTAATGGTGCGAACAGGATCGGCGCAAAGAACCCCAGTAACGCACCGAGCAACAGATTGCCCGCGCTCAGCGACAGGTTGAGCAGCAACCACAGCGCCCACAATGCCAGCGACAAGAGCGGGGCAGGAAACACGCGGCTCATGGCTGCACCTCCGCGCTGGCGGTGCTCGGGGAGGGCACCGGTTTGGCGGCCATCACCGACAGCACGTACTGCTGCGGATCATGCAGCGCCTGGGCGGTGTCCTGGGTGTAATGCAGCAGCGCCTGGGCCTTGAACGTCAGGACGATGCAGGCGCCGAGCAGCAGCGCGATGGGCATGCACTCATTGCGGCGCAGCGCGGGAGAAGGGCGGTCCTGTGCGGTCCAGAATCGCTTCATGCCCACGCGCACGAACGCGAACAGCGAAGCCAGCCCCGAGACGATCAGCAGCGAGACCAACGCCCAACTGGCGCCGCGAATGGCTTCGTCTTTTGCCACGTCCAGCCCCAGCGGGTTGAGCAGGGCGCTGATCAGCGTCAGTTTGCCGAGGAACCCCGACAGCGGCGGCATGCCAATGATCAACAAGGCGCAGGCGATGAAACTCAGGCCCAGAAACGCCATGGTCCAGGGAATCACCTGACCGACCACGGCCTTCTGTTCGTCATCAAGGTTGGTGCCCGGCAGCGGGTGCAGCGATTCCATGGCTTTGGGCAGCTGATCGGCGTCGTCTTCCAGCGGGATCTCATTGGCCGAACGCGAACGCTCCACCAGTTCGGCGAGCAGGAACAGCGCGCTCAGCGCCAGGGTCGAGCTGACTAGATAGAACAGCGCGCCCGCCGTCAGGCTCGGCTGCCCGAAGCCGATGGCCGACAGCAGAATCCCCGCTGACACCAGAATGCTGAGGCTGGCCATGCGTTCCAGCCGCTGGGCCGCGACGATGGAAACGGCCGCCACGGCCAACGTCGCCATGCCGCCCCAGATCAGCCAGTCGCCGCCGAAGAACGCCGACGCACCGGCTTGGCCCGAGAACAGCAGCGTCCACAGGCGCAGCAGGGTGTAGGCGCCGACCTTGGTCATCAGTGCGAACAGCGCCGCCACCGGGGCGCTGGCGGCGGAATAGGCCGGGACCAGCCAGAAGTTCAGCGGCCACATGCCAGCCTTGGCCAGAAACGCGACCGCCAGAATCGCGGCCCCGGCGTGCAGCAGGCCCAGGTCAGCCTCGGAAACCTGTGGGATTTTGACGGCCAGATCGGCCAGATTCAGGGTGCCGGTCACGCCGTAAATCAGCGCCGCGCCGATCAGAAACAGCGACGAGGCCAGCAGGTTGATGGTGATGTAATGCAGCCCCGCCGACACCCGCGCACGTCCCGACCCGTGGAGCATCAGGCCATACGACGCGGCCAGCAGCACCTCGAAAAACACGAACAGGTTGAACAGATCGGCCGTGAGGAACGCGCCATAGAGGCCCATCAGTTGAATCTGAAACAGCGCATGAAAACTCGCCCCCGCCCGGTCCCACCGGGCCAGCGCGAACAGCAGCGCGCAGAATGCGACGATGCCGGTCAGCACCAGCATGAGCGCCGACAAGTGATCGACCACCAGCACGATGCCGAAAGGGGATTCCCAGTTGCCCGGCAAATACACGCCAATCGAACCGGTGGTCCCGGTCTTCTGCACCCACATCATCAGCGTGATCGAGATGCCCAGCCCCAGCGCCGTGGACAGCACGTTGATCGCGGCCTTGATCGGGCGACGCTTCTCGCCGATCCACAACATCAACGCGGCGGTCAGCACCGGCAGCAGGATCGGCGCGATGATCAGTTGGTTCATCAGGCTCATTCGCTGCCCTCCCGACCGTCGACGTGGTCGTTGCCGGTCAGGCCGCGAGAGGCGAGCAACACCACCAGAAACAGCGCGGTCATGGCGAAGCTGATGACGATGGCGGTGAGCACCAGCGCCTGAGGCAGCGGGTCGGTGTAATTGAGCAAGTCTTGTGGCACGCCGTCCTTGATGATCGGTTCCTTGCCGATGAACAGGCTGCCCATGCTGAAGATGAACAGGTTGACGCCGTAGGACAGCAGGCACAGGCCCATGACCACCTGAAAGGTCCGTGGGCGCAGGATCAGCCACACGCCCGACGCGGCGAGCACGCCGATGGCAATCGCGATGACTTCTTCCATCACATGGCTCCTTGGGAGGTGGCTGGCGCAGGGGTTACGGGCACCGGTTCAATGGGCTGCGGCAGCGACGTCGGGCGATGGCTGCGCACCGATTGGTGGGCCAGCGCGGTGAGGATCAGCAGGGTCGAACCCACCACCACGGCGTACACGCCGATGTCGAAGAACAGGGCACTCGCCACATGCAGGTCACCGAGGAGCGGCACGTGCAGATGCGCGGTGTGGGTGGTCATGAACGGGTAACCCAGGGCCATCGACCCCAGCCCGGTCGCCAGGGCGAAGATCAATCCTGTGCCCATCCAGCGCAGCGGGCGCAGGCTCATGTGCGCTTCGACCCACTGGGTGCCCGCGACCATGTACTGAAGAATGAAGGCCACCGACATCACCAGCCCGGCGACGAACCCGCCACCGGGCTGGTTGTGGCCGCGCATGAACAAGTACATCGAGACCACGAACGCCACCGGCAACAGCAGGCGCACCAGCACGGCGGGCACCATCATGAAGCCGAGCGCAGTGTCCTTGGCATGACGCGGGTTGACCAGATCGGTCACCACGTCCCGCGCCAACAGGCGTTGCTGCGCGGGCAGGGCGATGCTCTCTTTTGGCGGACGGAAGCGGCGCAGCAGCGCAAAGACCGTCAATGCAACCACCGCAAGAACGGTGATTTCGCCGAAGGTGTCGAAGCCCCGGAAATCCACCAGCATCACGTTCACGGCGTTGGTGCCGCCGCCTTGGCTCAGTGCCCGGCTCAAGTAGAACTCGGAGATCGCGTTCGGCGTGGGGCGGGTCAGCATCGCGTAGGACAGCAACGCCATGCCGCCGCCCACCGCCACGGCGAGGATAAAGTCGCGCACCCGGCGAACCCGCGCGCGATTGCGTGACCGCGTGGGCGGGGCGACGTTTTCGTTACGGCGCGGCAGCCAGCGCAGGCCGAGCAGAATCAGTACCGTGGTGACCACTTCCACGGCCAATTGGGTCAGGGCCAGGTCGGGCGCCGAGAACCAGACGAAGGTCACACACGTCATCAAACCGCAGACGCCGACCATGGTCACGGCCGCGAGCCGGTGGTACTTGGCTTGCCACGCAGCCCCGAGGGCGCAGGCGATGGCGATCAACCAGAGCATGACGAACACGCCGGAGCCCGGAATTTTCGGCCGGTCGCCCCAAGTCAGGCCGCTGTCGTACATCGGCACGAAGCCTGCGACCAATGCGACGAACACCATCAAGAACAGCTGGGCTTGCAGGCGCCGAGTGGTCAGCAGTTCTTCCAGCGCTCGGGCGATGCGCAGCTTGGTGATCAGCACCGCTTCGAACAGGCGCTTGCCGTTCAGGCGCCCGATCAGCGGGGTGCGTTTGAAGCGGTCACGTTTGAAATGTGGACGCAGGAAGAGATAGAGGACGATGCCCGCCGCCATGGCGATCAGGCTCATGATCATCGGCGCGTTCCAGCCGTGCCAGATGGCGAGGCTATATTCGGGCAAGGTGCCGCCGACCACGGGCTGCGCAGCGGCGGCCAGCAACGGACCGACTGACAAGGCGGGAAAAATGCCGACGATCAGGCAGGCCAGCACCAGCAGCTCCACGGGCACCCGCATCCAGCGCGGCGGTTCATGGGGCGTGTGGGGCAGGTCGGTGGCTTTCGGGCCGAAGAACACATCCACCGTGAAACGCAGGGAATAGGCGACGCTGAACGTCCCGGCAATGGTTGCGATCACCGGCAGCGCGGTTTCGACCCAGGCGGTGGAGGTGATGAAAACGGTTTCGGCGAAGAACATTTCCTTGGACAGAAAACCATTGAGCAGCGGCACCCCGGCCATGGCGGCGCTGGCGACCATTGCCAGGGTCGCGGTGTAGGGCATGAGTTTGATCAGGCCGCTGAGTTTGCGAATGTCGCGTGTGCCGCTTTCGTGGTCGATGATCCCGGCTGCCATGAACAGCGAGGCCTTGAAGGTCGCGTGGTTGAGAATGTGAAAGACCGCCGCCACCGCTGCCAGCGGGCTGTTGAGGCCCAGCAGCAGGGTGATCAGGCCGAGGTGGCTGATGGTGGAATACGCCAGCAGGCCCTTGAGGTCAGTCTGGAAAATCGCCGAATACGCGCCGATCACCAGCGTGCAGGCCCCCGCGCCGCTGACGATCCAGAACCATTGTTCACTGCCGGACAACGCAGGCCACAGCCGCGCCAGCAGGAACACCCCGGCTTTCACCATCGTCGCCGAGTGCAGGTACGCCGACACGGGCGTCGGCGCGGCCATGGCGTGTGGCAGCCAGAAATGGAAGGGGAATTGCGCGCTTTTGCTGAGGGCGCCGATGAGGATCAGGGTCAGCAGAACGGGGTAGAGGGCGTGGGCGCGGATTGCATCGCCCGAGGCCAGCACCCGGTCCAGGTCGTAACTGCCGACCACATGGCCGAGCAGCATGACCCCGACCAGCAGCGCCAGCCCGCCCGCGCCGGTGACCATCAACGCCATGTACGCGCCGCGTCGGGCGTCGGCGCGATGGTGCCAATAGCCGATCAACAGGAACGAGAAAACACTGGTCAGCTCCCAGAAAAACACGATTTGAACCAGGTTGCCGGACATCACCAGCCCGAGCATGGCGCCCATGAACGCGAGGAAAAACGAGAAAAAGCGCGGCACCGGGTCGTCCGGCGACATGTAATAGCGGGCGTAAAGCGAGACGAGGGTGCCGATCCCCAGCACCAGCATCGAGAACAGCCAGGCGAATCCGTCCAGACGCAGGACGAAATTCAGGCCCAGACTGGGCAGCCAGAAGAACTCTTCGCGAATGACCCCGCCGTGGGCGATTTGCGGGTACCACAGTGCGACCTGTATCGCGCCGATCAGGGCGATCAGGCCAGCCAGAATGGATTCACTGTTACGAGCGTTGTGCGGCAAGAGCGCCGCCAGACAGCTGCCGATGAAAGGCAGAAGCAGTAGAACTATCAGGGACATAGGCTTCTAATCTGCGGAAAAATGTCAAGGATCATACGGTCTGCGTCGTGCATCACCAACCGCCAAGATGTCGCAGAATCCTACAAAGACTGTAGGCAGCAGCGTAGTTGACCGCTTTGGAATGAATTTGTTGAGCTCCATCGCATTGGCCCGTAGGAGCGAATTCATTCGCGAAAAATGGACAGGCGACGGAGATGTATTGAGTGAATGGGCCTCTCGCGAATGAATTCGCTCCTACAGGAGGTCTCGGTAGCACTGAGAGACGGGGCTGTCTGTAGGAGCGAATTCATTCGCGAAAAATGGATCAGGCGATGGGACGTGTCGACTGTACAGGGCCTCTCGCGAATAAATTCGCTCCTACAGGTGATCGGCCTGGATAAGGAGGGCGTCAGGGTGATCGGCAAGACCAGTGACGATTGGCGCCTTTGTCCATTTAAGCGACAATGCTCGCCAGTTTCTGGAGCGCCTCATGTCTGATTCCATCGAAAGCCTTGCCGTTGACGCGGTCCTCGACGCGTCCGGCCTCAATTGCCCTGAGCCTGTGATGATGCTGCACCAGAAGGTGCGCGATTTGCCGGCGGGTGGTTTGCTCAAGGTCATCGCGACCGACCCGTCGACCCAGCGCGACATCCCGAAATTCTGTGTCTTCCTCGACCACGAACTCGTCGAAAAGCAGGCCGCCGACGGCGTTTACCTGTACTGGATCCGCAAGAAATCCGCGTAAGTCCACCCTTGAAGTGAGCGCAGCGCTGGCCCCCTCGGACACCAGCGCCTACACTGCCGCCACTTCAGGGAGCCCACCATGCGCATCGTTGCCGACGAAAACATTCCACTGCTTGACGCCTTCTTCTCCGGTTTTGGCGACATCCGTCGTTACCCCGGACGCACCCTCGACCGCGCTGCGGTGGCCGATGCCGACATCCTGCTGGTGCGCTCAGTCACCAAAGTTACCCGAGAGCTGCTGGAAGGCACGCCGGTGCGTTTCGTTGGCACCTGCACCATCGGCACCGATCACCTCGACCTCGACTACCTCAACGAAGCGGGCATTCAATGGTCCAGCGCGCCAGGCTGCAACGCCCGGGGCGTGGTGGATTACGTGCTCGGCAGCCTGTTGACCCTCGCTGAGATCGAAGGTGCTGACCTCGCTCGGCGCACCTATGGCGTGGTGGGCGCGGGGCAGGTCGGTGGTCGGCTGATCAAAGTGTTGCGCGGGCTGGGCTGGAACGTGCTGGTCTGCGACCCTCCCCGACAGGCAGCCGAAGGCGGCGATTATGTCAGCCTCGACGAGATCATCGCCCGTTGCGACGTAATCAGCCTGCACACGCCTCTGAATAAAAGTGGCGAGCTGTCAACCTGGCACCTGTTTGACCGCACCCGTCTCGAAGCCCTCAAACCGGGCGCCTGGCTGATCAACGCCGCCCGTGGCCCGATCGTGGACAACGCCGCGTTGCGTGAAGTGCTGCTTGAGCGGGAAGACCTGCAAGCCGTGCTGGACGTCTGGGAAGAAGAGCCGCTCGTCGATGTGGCGCTGGCGGACCTGTGCGTCATCGGCACTCCGCACATTGCCGGTTACAGCCTCGACGGGCGGCAGCGCGGCACGGCGCAGATTTACCAGGCACTGTGCGCGCACCTGGGCCAGCCAGCGGCCATCGAACTGCAAGACTTGCTGCCCAAACCCTGGCTGGCGCAGGTCACCTTAGACGCCAACACTGACCCCACGTGGGCGCTGAACATGCTCTGCCGGGGCGTGTACGACCCGCGCCGCGACGATGCGGATTTTCGTCGCAGCCTGGTCGGCGATTCATCCAGCCAGCGACTGGCCTTCGACGCCCTGCGCAAACACTATCCGCCGCGCCGCGAAATCGAAGGCTTGCGTGTCAGCCTGAACGGCCCGTCCGCAGCCTTGCAGCAGATCATTCAGGCGGTGGGTGCGGTGTCGGTCGGCGAGTGATAGGCGTGACTGCGGATTTGACGCTGGGGTTGGGCAATCTGCCAAGCCGCACGCAGAAAAAACCCGGCGGGAGGGCCGGGTTTCAAAGGCGTCTGTTCATCAGTCTTGTTTTTCAGGTTTGACCCAATACTTTTCGCATTCCTGACACGCGGCCTGAACCATTTCTTCAGTAATCAGGACCTGATTCCCGTACTCGTCCAGAACGGCGCCGCCCAGTTGAGATTCGGGCTGGGGCCGTACCACGGGTTCTTGATTGCTGCTGTTTTGCAAGCTCATGGCCTGTCTCCTCATCAGGTGGTGCGCTTCAGGTTATCCACGCTCGATGACCGCGCCATGACATTTCTGAACACTTCAAGCGCGCACGCTTCAAGCGTCCTTTCAGTGCAACAGATGACGGCGGCAATCGCCAGCCGACCGTTAGACCGATCCACTCTAACCGTCCCTGATTAGCGTCATAACGCGGCGCTTTAACAGCGTGGACTCCTTTATCCTGACTGGCAGACCACGATTGAGTTCAGCAAAACACGACGAGCGTACACAGAGGGGCAGGTGTAGGCTCTGCCCTGAATTTTCCTACAGGTGACTTTCATGGCTTCTGTGTTTTCCGGTCGTCAGCGGCATGCCCTTCGTCTGGCGCTGCGGATGATCGCGCCGTATCGCAAGCAGGCCTTTGGCGCCTTGGTGGCGCTGATCGTCACCGCCGCCATCACGTTGTCCATGGGACAGGGCATCAAAATGATGGTCGACAAGGGTTTTCTGACCCGCTCGCCGGAATTGCTCAACGAAAGCATCGCGCTGTTCATGGTGCTGGTGGTGGCGTTGGCCATCGGCACGTTTACCCGCTTCTATCTGGTGTCGTGGATTGGCGAGCGGGTGGTGGCCGATCTGCGCAAGCAAGTGTTCGATCACTTGGTCAGCCTGCACCCCGGCTTTTATGAGAACAACCGAAGCTCGGAAATCCAGTCACGCCTCACCGCCGACACGACGTTGCTGCAATCGGTCATCGGCTCGTCGCTGTCGATGTTCCTGCGCAATGCCCTGATGGTGATCGGTGGCGTGATCCTGCTGTTTTTCACCAACCCCAAGCTGACCAGCATCGTGGTCGTGGCGTTGCCGCTGGTGGTGGCGCCGATCCTGATTTTCGGGCGACGAGTGCGCAGCCTGTCGAGAGAAAGCCAGGACCGGGTGGCGGACGTTGGCAGTTACGTGTCGGAGGCGCTGGGACAGATCAAGACGGTTCAGGCCTACAACCATCAGGAACAGGACCGACAGCGTTTTTCGCAGACAGCGGAAGGCGCTTTCGAGACGGCGCGTAAGCGGATTCTTCAGCGCTCGTGGCTGATCACCCTGGTCATCGTGCTGGTGCTCGGCGCCGTGGCGGTGATGCTGTGGGTCGGCGGCATGGACGTCATCGCCGGGCGAATCACCGGGGGCGAGCTGGCGGCGTTCGTGTTCTACAGCCTGATCGTTGGCAGCGCGTTCGGCACCCTCAGCGAAGTGATCGGCGAGTTGCAACGGGCAGCCGGCGCAGCGGAGCGCATCACTGAACTGTTGCAGGCCCGCAGCGAAATCACACCCCCGAGCAGCGATCTGCTGACCCTGCCGGAACGCGTGAGCGGTCACTTGGCCTTGGAAAATGTCAGCTTTGCCTACCCCTCCCGGCCTGAGCGTAACGCGGTCGAGGGTTTGAGCCTGACCATTGAAGCGGGTGAGACGCTGGCGTTGGTGGGGCCGTCGGGGGCGGGTAAATCGACGCTGTTCGACCTGTTGCTTCGTTTTTATGACCCGCAGCAGGGACGTGTGTTGATAGAGGGTGTGCCGGGTGAGCGTCTCGATCCCTTGGACCTGCGTCGCTGTTTTGCCTGGGTTTCACAGACCCCTGCGCTGTTTTTTGGCAGCGTCGAGGACAACATTCGTTATGGCAATCCCGAGGCCAGCGACGAACAGGTCGAAGCGGCGGCGCGAATCGCTCATGCCCACGAATTCATTCAACTGCTGCCGCAGGGGTATCAGACGCATCTGGGCGATGGCGGAATGGGGTTGTCGGGCGGGCAGCGTCAACGTCTCGCCATTGCCCGTGCGTTGCTGGCCGACGCGCCAATCCTGTTGCTCGATGAGGCCACCAGCGCGCTGGATGCCCAGAGCGAGCATCTGATCCAGCAAGCATTACCCACGTTGATGAAAGGTCGCACCACCTTGGTCATCGCTCACCGCCTGGCCACCGTGCAGAACGCTGACCGGATTGCGGTGATGGATCAGGGGAGGCTGGTGGCCGTGGGCACGCACCGGGAATTGATCGCCAGCAACCCGCTGTATGCGCGGTTGGCGGCGTTGCAGTTCAATGCGGGGATGCAGGCAGATGGATTGAGCGCAGATTCATTGTAGGAGTGGCCGGGGTGGCGGTCCACCGTGCGCGCGAAGAGACCGGCACGCCTAACGAATGCTCGGCGTCAGATAGCTCTGCTATCGCGAGCAAGCTCACTCCTACAGATTCCCGATCAGTCCTTGCGGTATTCGCACAGGTAAGCGGTCTCGACGCTCACTTCCAGGTCGAACTTGCTGTTCGCCGGCACGCGGAATTGGTCGCCTGCGTTGAAGGTTTCCCAATCGTTGGCACCTGGCAGCAGGACTTTCAGCGAGCCCGAGACCACATGCATGATTTCGCGATCAGCGGTGCCGAAGTTGTATTTGCCTGGCGCCATGACGCCGATGGTGGCTGCGCCCTCGGCTTGCTGGAAGGCGATGGACTTGACGGTGCCGTCGAAATACTCGTTGACCTTGAACATGGCTGATCTCCTCGAAAGGGCTAAAAAAGGGCGGACAGTATGCCGAACGTACAAAAGGCCGTCATCCGCTTTGATAAATGCGTCATCGTTCAGGAAGGAATGACCAACGGGATCAACCTCGCCGTGTTGCGCGCGTCGGTCAGAGCCCGGTGTTGCTGGCCATTGAAGTGCATGCCCGCCAGTTGCAGCGCGGTATTCAGGCCGCAGGGTTTTTGCAGTTGACGGGCCTGCGCAAACCGCTGTTTGAGGTTGATGTGCGGCAGGCCGCTCAGCTCGCTGGTCAATTGATGCTCCTGCCATTGCAGGGTCAATTGCTCGCGGTCGTAATCACCCCAACTGATCCAGCCCACCAGCCGTGTGCGGTGATGGCTCATCCAGCGTTCAAATTGCGGCCAGATCGTCGTCATGGGCGACGCCGTGTCCACCTGGCTTTGTTGGATATGGGTCAGTTCGCGGCAAAACGGGGTCAATTGCGGCCTGCGCGCCGGGCGCACGAAGCGTTCGAAATGGTCGATTTCGCGGCCGTCCGAATTGACCACGCAGGCGCCGATCTCAATGATTTCCATCTCTGCCACTGGCCATCCGCCCTCTTCGGTGGTGGCCTCCAGATCTATCACCAACCAATGGGGCATTGCTCGCTCCAGTTTCCTAATCCGTGGCACCGTGATGCAGCGTAGCCATATTAGAGCCGTTGCGTCCAACGTGACGATCACGGGTGATCACTGCGTGGGACTCATCTGACGGACGATTGTTTAATCCGGGCCAGGATTTTTTTCGTCGGACAGAAAGGCCAAATGCTGGCCAAGCGCTTGCTTGGTTGAAGCGCTCGGCATAAATTGCCGCGCGACCAGTAGGTTTTGTAGGCGATTTTTTCGCGATCGAGTGAAAGGGCATGGCGGTGGATGAACGCGACACGTCGACGGTGATGCACGGGCTGATCGCGGGCGGACTCATGACCGATCCGGACAGCCCAAGGGGCAAGCTGCTGCAAGTAGCCGCGCACCTGTTTCGTCACAAGGGGTATGAGCGCACCACCGTGCGGGACCTGGCGGCGGCCGTGGGGATTCAGTCGGGGAGCATTTTTCATCACTTTCGCAGCAAGGATGAAATCCTGTGCGCGGTGATGGAGCAGACCATGGTCTACAACACCGAGGTGATGCGTGTCGCATTGGCGCAAACCCGGGATGTGCGTGAGCGCGTATTGGCGCTGATCCGCTGCGAATTGCAGTCGATCATGGGCGGCACCGGCGAAGCGCTGGCCGTCATGATCTATGAATGGCGCTCGCTGTCGGCCGACGGGCAGGCGAGGGTCCGGGTCTTGCGCAACGCTTATGAGCAGTTGTGGCTGCACGTGCTGGGGGAAGCCAAGGCCTGTGGTCTGGTGCAAGGGGATGTGGCCGTCACCCGACGTTTCCTGACGGGCGCGTTGTCCTGGACCACCACCTGGTACCGTGCCGAGGGCACTCTGACCCTGGAACAATTGGCGGAGCAGGCGTTGCTTTTGCTGTTGAAACAGCCAGATCTGGCCTAAAGCCAGCTTTGATGTCGTTTGACCGTTGTCTAATTGTCCGCGAACGCATAGCTTACGCGTACTCCGATTCGCCAGAGGTGCTTTGTCTTGATGTCTACGCCCGTGCGGATGGCTTTGAAAACGCTGCTGTTGGCAACGACGACCCTGTGGGCCTGGCAAGCGGGCGCGGCGCAGATCGTGCGCATTGGTGCGGCGCATTTTCCGCCGTACACGATTCGACCCGAGCGGGGCGAAGACACCGGGTTGCTGCCACAGATGGTCAGTGCGTTGAACGCCATGCAGAGCGACTACCATTTCGAGATGGTGCCGACCTCGATTCCCCGTCGTTTCCGCGATTTTCAGCAGGAACGCTTCGACATGGCCATTTTCGAGAACCCCGCCTGGGGCTGGAAGGACATTCCCCACGAGGATGTCGACATGGGGCTTGAAGACGCCGAGATTTTCGTCGCCCATCGTATGCAAGGGCGCGGGCAGAACTATTTCGATGACCTGACGGGCAAGCGCCTCGCGTTGTTCAGCGGTTATCACTACGCTTTCGCGCGGTTCAACGCTGACCCCAAGTTCCTGGCCGATCAATACAACGCCACGCTGACCTATTCCCATGACAGCAACCTGTTGATGGTACTCCGGGATCGGGCCGACATCGCCTTGGTCACCCGCTCGTACCTGAGCACGTTTATGGCCAGCAACCCTGAAGACGCCGATCAATTCCTGATTTCAGACCGGGTCGATCAGATATACCGGCACTACGCGCTCCTGCGACCGAACGCGCCGATCACCGGGGAAAAATTTGGGGGGTTGCTCAGACAGCTTCGGGAGAACGGGCAGATGTTCAAGATATTCCAGCCGTTCCGGATCGCCGTGACGCCACAGGCCACGCATCACGCCGTGGCGCTGGATGAGAGTGACGGTACGGATTGATAGAACAGAAGGGCATGCGGGGGCGGCGAGGGTTCACCGCCCGACGCGGTCTAGCGGTCGCGGGCTTCCTTGGCGTCCATTTCGGCGTTGCGCTCGTGGACGCGCTTGAGCTGTTCATCGGTCAGGGGCAGTTTTTTCGCTGAGTCCTTCAGCATCACCAAACCGCCGACGATCGAGCCAATTGCAATTACCAGAATCAACCAGGCATACCAGGGCATGAGGCTCTCTCCTTATTGTGATATCGCTTTGAGCAACGGCGCTGCCCAGTGGTTCCATTGTAGGGGATGCCCGGTCGTGCGGGGATGCGAGTCGGTTTCGAAACGGTATGACGGTGGGCCCCAGGCTTGGCGGCATCTTTGTCTTTTACCGATCACCGGGTCCCGCCCTGCGACGGGTTCAGCTACAATGCGCGCCGATTTCGACTTGCCAGAGAACCCGCTCATGTCCGCCTGCCAGACCCCCATCATCGTCGCCCTGGATTTCCCGACCCGCGAAGCCGCGTTGAAACTGGCGGACCAACTGGACCCCAAGCTGTGCCGGGTCAAAGTGGGCAAAGAACTGTTTACCAGCAGCGCGTCGGGCATTGTCGAGACCTTGAACGACAAGGGCTTCGAAGTGTTTCTGGACCTCAAGTTTCACGACATCCCCAATACCACGGCGATGGCGGTCAAGGCTGCGGCGGAAATGGGCGTGTGGATGGTCAACGTGCACTGCTCCGGCGGCCTGCGCATGATGGCGGCCTGCCGCGACGTGCTGGATCAACGCAGCGGCCCGAAACCGCTGCTGATCGGCGTGACCGTGCTGACCAGCATGGAACGTGAGGACCTGGCAGGCATCGGCCTGGACATCGAACCCCAGGAACAGGTGTTGCGTCTGGCGGCCTTGGCTGAGAAGGCGGGGATGGACGGCCTGGTGTGTTCGGCGCTGGAAGCTCAGGCCCTGAAAACGGCGCACCCGTCGTTGCAACTGGTGACACCGGGTATTCGTCCCGCTGGCAGCGCACAGGATGACCAACGCCGCATCCTGACCCCGCGCCAGGCCCTGGACGCCGGTTCCGACTACCTTGTCATCGGCCGCCCGATCAGCCAGGCAGCAGATCCGGCGAAAGCGCTGGCCGCGGTGGTGGCGGAGTTGGCGTAAGCCTCTCCCTTTGCGGCAAGCGCTCTGTAGGAGTGAATTTATTCGCGATTGGTCGGTACAGATGACGCATCTCCTTCGCCTGTACCAATGTTTCGCGAATGAATTCGCCCCTACAGGGGAAATCTGCGCCGCGATGCACGAGGCCTGACGCCGACCTGACTGTAGGAGCGAATTTATTCGCGATTGGCCGGTACAGACGACACATCTCCATCGCCTGTACCAACGCCTCGCGAATGAATTCGCTCCTACAGGGGTAATCTGCGCCGCGATGCACGGGGCCTGACGCCGACCTGACTGTAGGAGCGAATTTATTCGCGATTGGCCCGTACAGACGACACATATCCATCGCCTGTACCAACGCCTCACGAATGAATTCGCTTCTACAGGGGGTAAGCGACGCCGCGATTTATGACGTCAGCCAGCTAGAATCACGGTGGGTTTCAATACCCGATCCGCTTCAGGATCGATTCCATGCTTTCTTTCGACGGACGACCGTAGAACTTCAGCAGTTCCGAAGCCCGGTTGGTAAAAAAACCGTCGACTCCCCGAGCGCTGATGGCCTTGAAGTCCACCGCGTCGTCCACGGTGTAGGGATGGATGATCATCCCACGGTCATGAGCCATCTTGTTCATCCAGGGCTGCACCAAATCCATGTAGCTCTGATCGCCGCCGTTTTTCAGCGCCGCCGCAGGGCCGGTGCCTATGGCGCCATGGGCCTTCGCCCAGTCCATCCATGCCGCGAACTCTTCCTTGGATTTCACCTGCTGCGTTGCGTAGAACGCCGCCTTGTCCTTGGCCCCCGAATCCTTGAACGTCTTGTCCGACGCCGCCGGGATATACCCGTCGCCCGTCCACAGCAACAGCACTTTCGGCGTGTCAGGCATGGCTTTTTGCAGCAGTTCCAGGCTCGGCTTCTCGAACGTCTGCAAGACCACGCGGCCCGGCGTATGAGCCACGTTCACATGGCCTTTCTCCGCCGCAGGGCGTTGGCTCAGCCAGCCGCGTTGCTCCAGTTTTTTCTTCAAATCCTCTTCGACGCCGGGAAATTGCGCCGGCACCTTGGTCTCAATGTACAGCCCCGGTTTGTTCTTGCCACCTTCGGCGATGTCGATCACTTCATCCAGCGTCAGAATCTTCAACCCCACATAGCTGGCGCGGGCGCGATCCGGATGGGCCTTGTTGAACCAGGAGCCCGCGTCCAGTCGCTTGATTTCTTCGAGGGTGAAGCTGCTCAGCGGGTCTTTCACCCGGTCCGGATAGACCTCGGCAACGTTGGTGGTGCGCTCCAGCGTGTCGTCGTGCAAGGCAATCAGCACGCCATCCTTGGTGCGCTGAATGTCCATCTCCAGATAATCCGCGCCCAGCTCGCGGGCCAGGGTGTACGAGGGCACCGTCTCTTCCGGTGCATTGAACGACGCGCCTCGGTGGGCGATGACCGCAGGCCACGGCACGCCGATTTTTGCGGCCAGCGCCTTGCCCGGTTCGTTGGCTGCCATGGCCGAGCCCGACGACCACATCACAGCGGCCATTGCGGCGGCCAGCACGGTCTTGGAAAGCAAGTGGGTGGAGAGCCTGTTGAGCATGTGATGACATTCCTTATGTGCATGATTCATTCATGAAGCGGCGGAAAACCGCTGCGCGTGCCAGCCTGCGTGTTAAGCGGCTGCGTGTCCGGGCGCATGGGGTCAGACCATAAACAGCCGATGAGTTGCGGGCAACCAGACTGTCGCTGCTGGAAAAAAACTGTCGTTATGGCGGATTGGCGAATGGCTGAAACCAGCACGTTTCGGCAATATGGCTCACAGTTTCATGCGCTTTCATGACGCTAAATCGTCGGGTGCATGAACGTTTCAGTGAGCGGGCGGCTCTTTTCGTATGGAAACAAACACTTACGCGGCACTGGTGGGCTTTGTCGACATGCTGATGGACGCCATCTGTGTGGTGGACGTCGAAGGTCGCTACGTTTTTGCGAGTGCGGCGGCAGAGCGTATCTTCGGTTACCGGCCCGACGAACTGATCGGCCGCAAAATGATTGAGCTGGTGCACCCCGATGATCGCGAACGCACGTTGGCAGCAGCGCGGGACATCATGGGAGGGCAGCCCAACGTCGGTTTCGAGAACCGCTACGTGCGCAAGGATGGGCGCATCGTGCACATCATGTGGTCAGCGCGTTGGTCCGAAGTCGATAACCTGCGCATCGCGGTGGCCCGAGACATCACCGAGCGCAAACGTTCCGATTCCGTGCGTTCGGCGCTGCTGAGCATTTCCGAAGCCGCTCACGTCGCCAGCGACTTGCCCGCATTGTTCAAGGACATTCACGGCGTGATCGCAGACCTGCTGCCCGCACGCAATTTCTATGTCGCCCTGCGGGACAAATACAGCGGCCTGGTGAATTTTCCCTACTACGTTGACGAGCTTGATCCGACGCTTCAGCAGCCGGTGGCTGACGCCCTGGCCTCCGAAGTGGTCGGCACCGGGCGGCCGCTGCTGCTGGCGCCTGTACTCGTCGATGCTGATCCGGTCATTCCGACGCCTGAGCATCTCCGGAAATTGCTCGGTGGCGACGGCCTGTCGTGGCTCGCCACCCCATTGGAGACCCAGCACGGCATCATCGGTGCGCTGTTGGTCAAGAGCCATCCGGACAGCCCGCATTACGGCGAGCGGGATCAGGAACTGTTGCAGTTCGTCTGCACCCAAGTGGCGGCGGCCATCGAGCGCAAACAGCTGTATGACCGCCTGAAAAGCATGGCCCAATACGACCAACTGACCCAATTGCCCAACCGCATGCTCTTGCAAGAGCGTCTGCAACAATCCCTGGAACGGGCAAAACGCAGCGCGGGACGACTGGCGCTGCTCTACCTCGACCTCGACAAGTTCAAGCAGGTCAACGACACCCTGGGCCACGCGGCGGGAGACCTTCTGCTTCAGGAAGTCGCCCATCGCCTCAAGCTGTGCGTGCGCGAAACCGACACCGTCGCGCGAATCGGCGGCGACGAATTCGTCATCCTGCTCGACCGCGTCAACCATCCGGACGACTCCGCGAAAGTCGCGGAAAAAATCTGCAGGTCCCTCAACGTCCCCATGGTCCTCAAAGGCAACGACTGGAAAATCCTGCCCAGCATCGGCATCGCCAACTACCCGGAAAACGCCACCGACCTGACGCAACTCTTCCGCCATGCGGATGAAGCGATGTATTGCGCGAAGAAGGGTGGGGGTAATCGATTTCAGGGTGATCAGGATTCTGAAACAACGGGGATTTTACGCGGGCGGCCGCCTTTCAAACCGTTTGCTTTCGAAGCGTTGGCTTTCGCCTGACTGCTGCGCCGTCCATTGCGCGCCGCGATGACACTCGCCGCCATCGCCATCAGCGGCTCGCTCGCCGAAATCAAACCTGTGATCGACACATGCAGATCGCGGCGTTCCAGACACAGCGCACTGCCGGAAAACCCCAATTCGATCTGACTCAACTCTTCAATCGACAGGCAACGAAGCTCGGCATAAAGGCTGACCGGCAGCAGCACCGCGGTTCGATCAGAGAAGCCGATGGCCAGCGCGTTCAGATCGGCTAAAAACTGAAGCGTCGTTGCGTGCAGCAAGCACTGTGAGCGCTTGCGTCCTTCATTGATCGCCTGTGTGAGGACCGCTTGCGTGACGACCTCGTCGTCATGTTCGCGGGCTTTTATAGGTTTCATAATTCGATCTCCAGTGGCGCGCGGTAGCCCGCCAGGTACAACGTTGTTGTGTAAGTGTGGACGTCGAACTCGGCCGACAAAATGGGCGACGTGCTCAACCGGCCGTATCGCGGAGCAACGACTTCTCCACATTCGAGGTCCCACGCTTGATTTTCCAGGCACAGCGTTTGCTGGCTCCGCCACCAGCACTCACGGACCTTTCGAAGATTTGCACGGCGTTTGATGACCAGCCTCAATTCCTCCAGAACACGTGAGCACGGCTCATTCTTAGCCGGTATGACGTCCCACAAACGGATGCCGTTATGCCAGAAGCTGAACAGAAAACGCGCTTCCCAATCCCGAGCGCCAACATGCACGTGCGGCGGGCAATGCTCGTTGCGGGTCAAAACTGCGATGCTGCATCCCTTATGACTACACACTCTCATTCAATAACCCATCCGTTAGGTTTTGAGTCTATGCCCTGGCGGCGGACATTACGACTGCCAAGGCGCATTTGGAACGATTTTCGGAAATCGGCTACAAAACGACGTCGGCTACGGCGCGCAGAGAGTTGAACGCAATTTCGCTTATCGATCCACGACGCAGCTGCTACAAAAATTGACGCTCCTGAAGCCGCCGCGAGGCCGGTTTCATTGAGTCGTTTTTTTGCGCGCACCCTGCACAACCGCTCTAACTCGCGCTACTGTCTGCCTCATCGAATTTTCCGCGACGGAGTGATGATGAAGACGGTGCTGGTGTTGGTCGAAAGCGTGAACGAGTACTTGCCGATTCTGGAGGAACAGGGGTTTCGGCTGATCCTGGCGCCGACCCCGGCGATGCGGGCGGAGGCGGTGGCGACGCGGGGCAGCGAGATCGACGCAGTGCTGACCCGTGGGCCATTGGGATTCACGGCGGCTGAGATGGCGGCGTTGCCGAAGTTGGGGATCATCTGTGTGATCGGCGCCGGTTACGAGCAGGTGGACCTGCCTGCTGCAGAAGCGCGAGGCATCGTGGTGACCAACGGGGCGGGAGTGAACGCGCCGACCGTTGCAGACCACACGATGGCGTTGCTGTTGTCGCTGGTGCGTGACATTCCCCAGGCCGATGCGTCGGTGCGGCGCAGTGAGTGGCGCAAGGTCACGCGGCCTTCGTTCGCCAACAAGCGCCTCGGTATTCTGGGGCTGGGCTCGGTGGGCATGGCGATCGCTAAGCGTGCGCTAGGTTTCGATATGCAGGTGAGTTACCACAGCCGTTCGCCTCGGGCCGGTGTGGATTTCACCTATTGCGCCACGCCGCTGGCATTGGCGGCTGAGTCCGATTTCCTGATCGTGGCGACGCCGGGCGGCAGCGGCACGCGTCACCTGATCGACCGCGCCGCCATCGAGGCGCTGGGGGCGGAAGGTTTCCTCATCAATATTGCGCGGGCCAGTGTCGTGGACACTGCAGCGCTGGTCGACGCGTTGCAACACGGGCGTCTGGCAGGTGCGGGTCTGGACGTGTTCGACGACGAGCCGCAGGTACCGGATGTCCTGAAAACGCTGAACAACGTGGTGTTGACGCCTCACGTGGGAGGGTTGTCGCCGGAAGCCTCGCGGGGCACGGTGCAGATGGTCGCGGACAACCTGCTGGCGTTTTATGCGGGCAAGCCGGTCCTGACGCCTGTCTACAGCTAAGCCCCGAACGTGTCGTTTTCATTCTTCTAACAACAAACAGGAATTTCTCATGTCTTCATCGTCTGCCCTGAAAGTCGCGCTGGTCACCGGCGCAGGAAGCGGCATTGGCCGTGCCGTGGCGCTGCAATGGCTCAAAGACGGCTACGCCGTGGTGCTGGCCGGACGTCGCCTGGAACCGCTGACTGAGCTGGCCGAACAGGCGAAAGCGGCGGGCCAGCAAGCGCTGGCGGTGTCTACCGATGTGCGGGATGCGGCCAGTGTCGAGGCGCTTTTTGCCACGATTGAAAAAACGTACGGGCGTCTGGATGTGTCGTTCAATAACGCAGGCATCGGCGCACCGGCGGTGCCGATGGATGAGTTGTCGGTGGAGCAATGGAAGAACGTGATCGACACCAACGTCACCGGGATGTTCTTGTGCGTGCGCGGCGCGTTCGGTCTGATGCGTCGTCAGGTGCCGCAAGGTGGGCGGATCATCAACAACGGCTCGATCTCCGCGCATACGCCACGCCTGTTCAGCTCGCCGTACACCTCCAGCAAGCATGCGGTGCTGGGCCTGACCAAAAGCACCTCGCTGGACGGTCGGCAGTACAACATTGCCTGCGGCCAGATCGACATTGGTAACGCGTTGACGGAGATGACCGACCGCATGACCAAAGGCGTGTTGCAGCCCAACGGTGAGTTGCAGGTGGAGCCGACGATGAACGTGCAGCACGTGGCCGATGCCGTGAGCTACATGGCCGCGCTGCCGCTGTCGGCGAACGTGCTGAACATGACGGTGATGGCGAACAGCATGCCGTTTGTGGGGCGTGGGTGAATTAGATTGCATTGCTCCGTCCAAAACCTCCGGGGATCTGTCCAACCCGGCCTGCCGCCGAATCCGCACACTGTGTCCCTGTCGAGCTAACTTTCAATCGAGGACATGACCATGAACGAATTCGTCATTGCACCCGTCGCCACGCCGTCGCTGGCCGTGGCCGGGACTTCTGCCCGTTTCCCGATCCGTCGCGTGTTCTGCGTCGGTCGGAATTATTCCGAGCACGCCCGTGAAATGGGCCACGACCCTGATCGCGAGCCACCGTTCTTCTTCGCCAAGCCTGCCGATGCTGTGGTGCCCGCCGAAGGCACGATCCCGTACCCACCGCTGACCCAGGACCTGCACCACGAAATCGAATTGGTGGTCGCGATTGGCAAGGACGGCGTGAACATCGACGCTGAAGACGCCCTGAGCCACGTCTGGGGTTACGGCGTCGGCCTGGACCTGACTCGCCGTGACTTGCAGGCGCAGGCCAAGAAAATGGGCCGTCCGTGGGAATGGGCCAAGGCGTTCGACGCGTCCGCCCCGGCCACTGCGCTGTTGCCGGTGAGCAAGGTTGGTCATCTAGACAGCGGTTCCATCTGGCTGGACGTGAACGGCGAACCTCGCCAGCGCGGCGATCTGGCGGACCAGATCTGGGCCGTCAAAGACGTGATCGCCTACCTGTCGCAATCGGTCGGCGTCAAAGCGGGCGATTTGATCTACACCGGCACGCCAGCGGGCGTCGGCGCGCTGCAACGGGGTGACGTGGTCACCGCAGGCATCGAAGGTTTGGCCGAACTCACCGTCACCATCGGATAAGCCGCGAGCGTCGAGCGGCAAGCTGCAAGCTGCAAGCTGCAAGAGAAAAGCCTGTGCGCGTTGGCTTCACGTTCGCAGCTTTCAGCTTGCAGCTCGCCGCTCAAAACTTGTAGTTTGAAGTCTTTTTCCGGGCTTCATTTCGATGGCGAACACCCCCCGCATCCAGACCTACGGCATGCAACAGCGCAGCGACCGCATGGATTTTTACATTCGTGACAAGTCCGCTCGCCCAGCGCTGACGTCGCCCCATCGTCACGAATACTTCCAGATCCAGATCAACCTCGGCGGCGACACGGTGCAGCACATCGGTGGCGCGATCCGGCCGTTCCCGCGCAACACCCTGGCGTTCATCCTGCCCCATCGCCTGCACGTGATTCCGCATCCCGAAGACGGCAACTTCGTGCTGATCAATTTCTCTCAGGAATTCCTGCTGCAACGTCTGCACTGCGACCCGATGGACCTGGAAGATGTGCCGCTGACCGAAGCCCCCGAACTGGCGCCGTTCCGGTTTCAGGAGCACCTGGATTTCATTCTCGACGACGCACAGTTCGCCGAGGTGACGACGTTGCTCTTGCAGATGCGCGAGGCGGATCAGACGAGGAAACTGGGTTCGGGATCGGTGTTGCGGGGCTATCTGCTGCAGTTGATTGGCGAGGTTTGCAACCTGTTCGAGGCCGAGTTGCGGGCGCTGTCGGCAAACAAGGCCGAGCGACGAGGGCGGCGTGACGCGATGGGGCGGGTGATGGATTACATTCGCGATCACATTGCCGATCCGGCGATGACCCTGACCGACGCGGCGGCAGCGGCGTTTCTTTCGCCCAACTACCTGACCCACCTGCTGCGCAAGGAAACCGGCAGCACGTTTTCCGAGCTGGTGCTGGAGCGGCGCATGCGTCTGGCCCGTACGCATTTGATGAACAGCAACAAACCCCTGAGCCACATTGCCGAGATTTGCGGGTTTGCCGATGAGGCGTATTTCTCGCGGCGGTTTCACAAGGCCCATGGTGTGCCGCCAGGGCAGTTTCGGCGGGAGCAGCGAGGGGTGTGAAACACCGAGGTCATGAGTGGCAGATGACCTGTAGGAGCCGGCTTGCTGGCGAAGGCGTCCGTTCAGGCGCATTCATCTCGACTGACACGCCGCCTTCGCCAGCAAGCCGGCTCCTACAAAAGCATGTGCCCGACCCTGGCGCCGGGCGCATTCGAACGGCGGTTACACCAATCCCGTCGCGTAATACACGCCAATCACGAAGAACGCCGCCAGCACCTTGAAGATGGTCATGCCGAAGATGTCCTTGTAGGCCTCGCGGTGGGTCAGGCCGGTGACGGCGAGCAGGGTAATGACCGCGCCGTTGTGCGGCAGGGTATCCATGCCCCCGGCGGCCATCGACGCAACGCGGTGCATCACTTCCATCGGGATGTGCGCGGCATTGGCGGCGGCAATGAAGGTGTCGGACATGGCGGCCAGCGCAATGCTCATCCCGCCGGAGGACGAACCGGTGATCCCCGCCAGAATGTTGATGGTGATCGCCTGATTCAACAGCGGGTTGGGGATTGCCTTCAGCCCGTCGACCACCACCAGAAACCCCGGCAACGCCGCGATCACCGCGCCAAAGCCATATTCCGATGCCGTGTTCAACGTCGCCAGCATTGCGCCGCCCACGGCCGTCTTGCTGCCATCGGCCAGTTTGCTGGCGACAGTGCGGAACGAGAACACCAGCACGGTAATGATGCCCACCAACAACGCCGCCTGCACCGCCCAGATCGCGGTCAGCTTGGCGACGTCGGTCTGGATCGGCGCCTTGAGGCCCGGCAGGTGAATGCCGTACGAACCGCCGTACCAGCCCGGAATCCATTTCGTAAACAGCAGGTTCATGACGCCCACGAGGATCAGCGGCAGCAGGGCGATCAGCGGGTGGGGCAGCTTGATCTGCTCCGGGGTTTCCGGCTCATTGCGCAGGTTGGTCCCGTAACCCTCACCGGCCCGGGCGGCCTTACGACGCTGGTATTCCAGATAGACGATGCCGCAGGTCAGCACGAACAGCGAACCCAACACGCCCAGCCACGGTGCGGCCCAGGAGTTGGTGCCAAAGAAGGTCGTCGGAATGATGTTCTGGATTTGCGGGGTGCCGGGCATGGCGTCCATGGTGAAGGTGAACGCACCCAGCGCGATGGTCGCGGGCATCAGGCGCTTCGGGATGTTGCCCTGACGAAACATCTCGGCCGCGAACGGGTAGACCGCGAAGACCACCACGAACAGCGACACACCGCCGTAGGTGAGCAAAGCACAGACCAGCACGATCACCAGAATCACCTGGCTGCTCCCCAGCAACCCGATCACGGCCTGGACGATGGCGCGGGAAAAACCCGACAGTTCGATCAGCTTGCCGAACACCGCGCCGAGGAGAAAGACCGGAAAGTACAGCTTGATAAAGCCGACCATCTTGTCCATGAACAGGTCACTGAACACCGGCGCCACGGCGGTAGGATCGGTCAGCAGCACGGCGCCCAGGGCGGCCAGTGGGGCGAAGATGATGACGCTGTAACCCCGATACGCGGCCAGCATCAGAACGCACAACGCCAGAACGGCGATGACAACACTCATGAGTCAATCCTTGAAAGCGGCACAGCGAACCGCCACCCGGCCCGGTCAGGCGAGGTGCGGTCCGCAGTGGATGTGATTGTTTTTATTGTTCAGGCGAGCGGTCGTGCGCTCGCCCTTTTTCGCAAAAAGCCAACTGGAGCGTGACGCTTATTGGGCGGCACCGGCGTACGGCACGTCCTTGTGGCCATAACGGCGCACCCGGATGTTGGCCTGTTCACCGTGACCGGCGAAGCCTTCCAGCGCACACAGGCGCGAGCAGTATTCGCCGACCATCGACGACGCTTCGTCGGTGAGCACCTTCTGGTAGGTGCAGGTCTTGATGAACTTGCCGACCCACAGGCCGCCGGTGTAACGCGCGGCTTTCTTGGTGGGCAGGGTGTGGTTGGTGCCGATGACCTTGTCGCCGAACGACACGTTGGTGCGCGGACCGAGAAACAGTGCGCCGAAGTTGCGCATGTTCTTGAGGAAATAATCCGGGTCCTTGGTCATCACTTGCACGTGTTCGAAGGCGAGGTCGTTAGCGATGGCCAGCATTTCCGCTTCGTCCTCGGCGACGATCACTTCGCCGAAGCTTTCCCAGGCGCGACGGGCGATGTCGGCGGTCGGCAGAATTTTCAGCAGACGCTCGACTTCGGCCATGGTCTCGCGGGCGAGTTTTTCCGAGGTGGTCAGCAGGATGGCCGGGGAGTCAGGACCGTGTTCGGCCTGGCCCAGCAAGTCGGTGGCGCACAGTTCGCCGTCGACGGTTTCATCCGCGATCACCAGGGTTTCGGTCGGGCCTGCGAACAGGTCGATACCCACGCGACCGAACAGCTGGCGCTTGGCTTCGGCGACGAACGCGTTGCCCGGACCGACCAGCATGTCCACCTGCGCGATGGACTTGGTGCCCAGCGCCATGGCGCCGATGGCCTGAATACCGCCCAGGCAGTAAATCTCGTTGGCACCGGCCATGTGCTGCGCGGCGACGATGGCAGGCGCCGGTTTGCCGTGGAAGGGCGGGGCGCAGGTGATGATGCGCGGCACGCCGGCGACTTTCGCGGTGATCACCGACATGTGCGCCGATGCCAGCAGCGGGTATTTGCCCCCGGGCACGTAGCAGCCTGCGGCGTTCACTGGAATGTGTTTGTGGCCGAGGATGACCCCCGGCAGGGTTTCGACTTCAACGTCGACCATGGAATTGCGCTGGTGCTGGGCGAAGTTGCGCACCTGGGTCTGGGCGAATTCGATGTCCTTGAGGTCACGGTCGCTGAGCTGATCGAGACAGGCCTGGATTTCAGCGTCCGTGAGGCGGTAGTCCTCGCGGTCCATCTTGTCGAAACGGATTGCCAATTCACGCACGGCGGCGTCGCCACGTGCTTCGATGTCGGCCAGCAGGTTTTCAACGGTATCGCGGACTTCACGGGCAGCGGATTTGATGACTTCTGCTTCGGCGCCTTGTTTAAGCCACTTAGCCACGGTGTTCTCCTTGGAGATTGTTCTTATGGGTATGAAGATTTGCATACGTATGCAATGACTTGATCTTAATCCAGGATTTTTCAGGTTGCAAACCCCTCACGCCAAATGGACGCGAATTTCAGCGCGGGATGTGACATAAGCGATTGGCAGGTATCATCATTTTTTTTTCGGCGGTCGAAACGATATGTCAGACAACACGGAGCGGGGACGGCGTCCGGTGACGGCCCATGACGTGGCCAGGCAGGCAGGGGTTTCCCAGTCGGCGGTGTCGCGCACGTTCACCAAGGGCGCCAGTGTGTCGCCCGACACCCGGCGCAAGGTCGAAGAGGCCGCAGCGCTACTGGGCTATCGCCCCAATCTGGTGGCGCGCTCGCTGATCACCCGACGCTCCAACCTGATCGGCGTGGCCATTCCGGGCATGGCCAACCCGTTTTATGCGCGAGTGCTGGAATCGCTGTCAGCGGCCTTCGAAGGCTTGGGCTATCGCATTCTGTTGTTTTCCATGGCCAACAACGAAGATTCCGACCCGGTGCTGGAAGAAATCCTGCGCTATCAGGTCGACGGTCTGGTGCTGGTGTCGGCGAGCCTGTCGTCGCATTTTGCCGAGGAGTGCCGCACCATCGGACTGCCCGTGGTGCTGTTCAACCGCACCAATGGCAGCACCTCTGTCTCCAGCGTGACCAGCGACAACCTCACCGGCAGTCGCACCATCGCGCAGTTTCTGGTGGCGGCCGGGCATGAGCGATTGGCGTTCATCGCGGGCAAGGAAAGCTCTTCGACCAACCGTGACCGTGAAGCGGGTTTCAGCGGCTACCTGACGTCGCAAGGGCTGCCGCCGCCGTTGCGTGAAGTGGGGGAATACACCTTCGAAGGCGCCATGGCCGCGACCCGCCGGTTGCTGAGCCTCGATGCGCCGCCCGATGCGATTTTCTGTGCCAACGACCTGATGGCGCTGGCCGCTATCAACGTGTGCCATGAGCGCGGGGTGAAACCGGGCAGCGACGTCTCCATCGTCGGGTTCGACGATTTGCCGCAAGGGCAGTGGCCCATCTTCGGTCTGACCACGTTCGAACAGCCCATGACCGAAATGATCGGCCGCGCGGTGAACATCATCTGCGCGCAACTGGCCGATCCGAACACCTCGGCGATTCAGGAGATTCTGCCGGGGCGAATGATCGTACGCGACACGGCGCGAATTCCCGCAACCGGCGTCGTGGAGATCAATGGCGAGCGGATCTGGCAGCCCTGATGCGTTTCAGCGGCATCAGGCTTTCAAGGCCCGTGTCAGTTCGCTGAACAGCGCCAAACTGACCGCAAAGCGTTTCGATATCAGGGAGCAGGCATGAAACAGAAGCACAGCATTCGCATCGCATTGGTGGGAAGGCAAAACGCCGCCGCTGGTGAAGGCTTTCGTGCGGGCGTGCGCGTTGAGCTGAGGGGGCAGCGTTTACGCTTCGGACTGCACACGCTGAGCGGCCAGTCGACGGCCGCTCTGCAACACGAACACCCCGCCCAGAATCGCCGCGATGGCCACGACGTCCAGCCCGTGCACCGGCTCGCCGGCGACAAATATGCCGATCAACAACGCGATGACGGGCGGGATATACGTGGCCGAGGCGGCGATCACCGCGCCCAGCCGTTCGACGATGAAGTAATACAGGATGTACGCCACGCCGGTGCCGGACAGGCCCAGTCCGAGGGACACGCCGATCATGGCTTTGGGGCTGTCGGTGATGTGTTCCATGCCGGTCCGGTCGGTGACGGCCAGCAGAATCAGCAGCGCCAGGCCGATCTGATAGGTGCACAGCGCGACCGCCGAAATGTTCAGCCCGGTCAGGAAACGTTTGGCGTAGACGAACGAGCAACCGATGCTCAACGAGCCGAGCATCATGTACATCACGCCTTTCACCGAGATTGCCGCGTCGCCTGTGGCCCATGGCCGGGCGATCAATAGCACGCCGACGAACCCCAGCAGTACGCCAAGAGTCATGCGCCCGTTGAGTTTTTCTTCCCGCAGAAACAGAAAGGCGCAGCCGAAGGTGAACAACGGAATCACCCCGCTCAGCAGCCCCGCGACGCTCGACAGCAACAGGGTCGTGCCTTCCGCGTAGAGGTAGTAGTAGACCGCTGTCGCCAGCAGCGCCATCACCAGAAAGTGATGCAGATGGCGCACGTGGCTCCAGCTCAGGGCACGGGTGGCCAAGGCGTAAATGAGGATTGGCAGGAAACCGAAGAATGAGCGGACCAGCACGATCTGCGCGGGAGAAATCCACTCCAACGCCCACTTCATGAACATGAAGTTGGTGCCCCAGATCAGCCCGAGGAGGGCGAAGGCGAAGTAGGCGATGTTTTTCATGGGAAGTCGGTCTGCCACTTGGTCGATGAGGTGGCGATTGTGCGCGGTGGCGTGATCCGTTACAAATCATCATCTCTATGGGATGGGATAGAAAATCTACGCCATGAAGCCTCCTCCACCTCTGAAAGCGTTGCTGTGTTTCGATGCAGCCATGCGATTGAACAGTTTTTCTCTTGCGGCCGATGAGCTGAGCGTGACACCCGGCGCGGTTGGCCAGCAGATTCGCAACCTTGAGCAGTGGCTGGGCGTGTCGCTGTTCACCCGACAGATCCGGCAGGTGCAGCCGACGCCGGACGGCCAGGCGTACTGGGCGCGCATTCAGCCTGCGTTGGCGCAGATCATCGACGCCAGCCACGCCTTGCGTGATCGCCACAACAACAACGTCTGGCTGAACATGCCGCCGAGCCTGGCCGCCAAATGGTTCGCCCGGCGCATGGCCGGTTTTCTTGAAAGCCATCCCGGCGTGGCGTTGCACTTGAGTTCGTCGATCAGCCTCACCGATTTCAGCAGCGAGCGGGTCGATCTGGCGATCCGGCATTTCGACGGGCATGCGCCGGAGCTGGACGTCGAGCTGCTGCATCAGGACGACGCGAGGGTGTATTGCAGCCCGGCATACATCGAGCAGGTCGGGTTGCGTAAGCCGGGGGATCTGCGACGGGCGACGCTGCTGCACAACACCTTGCACCCGCATTGGTCGGACTGGTTGCAGCGCTTTGCGGGAATCGGCGACGAGGAGGGCAGGGGCATTCCCGGCATACATTTCGATCAGTCATTGATGGCCATTGAAGCGGCGCGGCGGAATCAGGGGGTGGTCATCACCAGCGAATGGCTGACCCAGGAGGAGGTGGCGAGCGGGGTGTTGGTGGAACCCTTCGCACAGCGCTTGCCGCTGACGAAGGGGTATTACCTGGTGCAGCCCAAGCATTCGATCCTGCGCCCGACGGTGCAGGCGCTGAAGGCGTGGCTGATCGAACTCGCCAATCAGCCATCGAACGAGTGAAGCGTCTTACGGCATCAACGGCGGAATGTACGCCAGCGTCGTGCCCAGCGCCCACAGCAGGAACAGCACCAGCGGCGTGTGAACGAGCAATTGCACGAACGAGAAGCCGATCAGGTCGCGGGCTTTGAGGCCCAGGACACCCAGCAGCGGCAGCATGTAGAACGGGTTGATGAGGTTCGGCAACGCTTCGGCGGCGTTGTAGATCTGCACTGCCCAGCCCAGGTGGTATTTCAGGTCGTTGGCGACTTGCATCACGTACGGCGCTTCGATGATCCACTTGCCGCCACCGGACGGAATGAAGAAGCCGAGGATGGCCGAGTACACGCCCATCAGCAGCGCGTACGTGTCGTGGGAGGCGATGCTGGTGAAGAACGTCGAGATGTGGTGCGCGACGGTCTGCGCGTCACCGCCCTTGACCGTGGTCAGCAGCGCGGCAATCGAACCGTACAGCGGGAACTGAATCAGCACGCCGGTCGTGGTCGGCACGGCGCGGGCCACGGCGTCCAGGAAACTGCGCGGACGCCAGTGCAGCAGGGCACCGACCATGATGAACAGGAAGTTATAGGTGTTCAGGCCGGAAATCGCGGTGATCGCGGGTTTGGTGCTGAATTCGTTGTACAACCAGCCGGACGCCAGCACGACCATCAGAATGATCAGCAGCGGGCTGTATTCCAGCCACTCGCCCGGCCGGGTGCGCGGTGGCAGTGGCGGCATGCTGAACGCCGGGTCGACACCGCAATCCTTGGCTTCGCGGGCACTGTTCGGGCCGGGCGCGGTGGCGTAGGCGACGATGATCGAGATCACCACCAAGGCCAGCAGCATGACGCCCGACTGCCAGAGGAAGATGGTCTGGGTGAACGGGATCATGCCGGTAATCGCCAGAATCGACGGCGGCAGGCTCGCCGGGTTGGCTTGCAATTGCGCGGCGGATGACGACAGGCCCAACGCCCACACGGCGCCGAGTCCCAGATACGCGGCGGCACCGGCGGCGCGGTAGTCCATTTTCAGGTCGGTACGACGGGCCAGCGCACGCACCAGCAGACCACCGAACACCAGCGACAGGCCCCAGTTCAGCAGGGACGCGACCATGGAAATCAGCGCGACCCAGGCCACGGCCGAACGACCGTTTTTCGGGATGCGGGCCAGACGGTCGATCAGCTTCACCGCCGGTGGCGAGCTGGCGACCACGTAACCGCCGATGACCACGAAGGCCATTTGCATGGTGAAGGGGATCAGGCTCCAGAAACCGTCGCCGAAGGCTTTGGCGGTGTCAGCGGGTTTGGCTCCGATGGCCAGCGTCGCTAGGGTGACGATGACTACGGCAAGGGCGGCGAACACCCAGGAGTCGGGGAACCAGCGTTCGGCCCACTTGGCGCAGCGCAGGGCAAATCGGGCGGAGCGGCTTTCTTCAATATCAGCGGCCACGTAGGAATACCTCTTGGAGTTGTTATTAAGGGCTATTGAAATAGCTGTTTTTAGGGTTGGCAGTGGTACGAAAAAGATGGAGCTTTAGATACAGCAAAGCCCCTTCGTTGCGGAAGGGGCAGAGTGGCATAACGATATGACGACTACTGACTCGTTCCTGTAGGAGTGAGCTTGCTCGCGATTGGACCGATCAGACACTGCGTGGGTGGCTGAACAATCTATCGCGAGCAAGCTCACTCCTACAGGGGACGAGTCGGGCTGAAGCCTGAACTCATCAGAACATCATTTCCTTCACGTCATCCGGCACGATCAGCTTGCCGGCGGTCTTGGCGATGATCTCTTCGACCGTCACGCCCGGGGCGGTTTCGCGCAGGATGAACGCGCCGTTTTCGATCTCCAGATAGGCCAGATCGGTCAGGACTTTCTTGATGCAACCCGCGCCCGTCAGCGGCAGGCTGCAACGGGATAGGAGTTTGGACTCACCGTCCTTGGACGCGTGGGTCATGGTCACGATGATGTTGTCGGCACCGGCCACCAGGTCCATCGCGCCGCCCATGCCTTTCACCAGCTTGCCGGGGATCATCCACGACGCGATGTTGCCGTCGACGTCGACTTCGAACGCGCCCAGCACGGTCAGGTCGACATGGCCGCCACGGATCATGGCGAAGGATTCGGCGGAGTTGAAAATCGACGCGCCAAGGCGGGCGGTCACCGTCTGTTTGCCGGCGTTGATCATGTCGGCATCGATCGTTTCTTCGGTCGGGAACGCGCCCATGCCCAGCAGGCCGTTTTCCGATTGCAGCATCACGTCGATGCCGTCCGGGACGTAGTTGGCGACCAGGGTCGGGATACCGATGCCCAGGTTCACGTAAAAGCCGTCTTGCAGTTCGCGCGCAACGCGCTGTGCCATTTGTTCGCGGGAGAGTGCCATGATCGTGCGTCTCTTTTATTCTGTCCGGCGTGTGAAAGCCGACGTTTCCAAAGGAATAAGCGTTCGAGGTGCGAAGCGGGAGATCAGGCTTTCCTGATCGTGCGCTGTTCGATGCGTTTCTCGAAGGTGCCCAGGATCACGCGGTCTACATAAATGCCCGGCGTGTGGATTTCGGTCGGCAGCAGCACGCCCGGCTCGACGATTTCCTCGACCTCGACCACGGTGATTTTCCCGGCGGTGGCGGCGATCGGGTTGAAATTCTGCGCAGTGTGACGATAGACGACGTTGCCGAAGTGGTCGGCCTTCCAGCCTTTGACGATCGCAAAGTCGCCGGTGATGGATTCTTCAAGAATCACGTTACGGCCGTTGAACTGGCGGGTTTCCTTGCCTTCAGCGACAGGGGTGCCGTAACCGGTGGCGGTGTAGAAAGCGGGGATGCCAGCACCGCCTGCGCGCATTTTTTCAGCGAGGGTGCCTTGGGGAGTGAGTTCGACTTCCAGCTCGCCGTTGAGCAACTGTTCTTCGAACAGCTTGTTCTCGCCGACGTAGGACGCGACCATTTTGCGGATCTGCCGGTCTTCCAGCAGGATGCCGAGGCCGAAACCGTCGACGCCGCAGTTGTTCGACACCACCGTCAGGCCTTTCACGCCCATGCGTTTGATCTGCGCGATGAGGTTTTCAGGGATACCACACAGGCCAAAGCCGCCCGCCAGTACCGTCATGTTGTCGGTCAGGCCAGCGAGGGCCTCTTCGTAAGTTGCAACCCGTTTGTCGAGTCCAGCCATGGTGATATCCCGCCTGATTTGTAGTTGTGTCTGACAATCATGCTGCCAGAGAGCGTTGTTTGCATCTTCTCTCTGTCTCAGTGATTTGTTAATTTTGTTTTTTTCATAGATTGATAAGTATTTCAAATATATGAACGTGAAACAGCTCCGAGCATTTCTGGCCGTCGCGCAGTCCCTGAGTTTCGCGCAGGCGGGAGAGCGCCTGCACCTGTCGCAACCGGCGCTGAGCCTGACCATCAAGGCATTGGAAGAGGACTTGGGCGGTCAATTGCTGACCCGCACCACGCGTAATGTCAGCCTGACCCCGGAAGGGGAAACGCTTGTGCCCTTGGCCCGTCAGCTGTTGGCGGATTGGGACAACGCCGAAGAACTGCTGCGCCAACGCTTCACCTTGCAGATGGGCAAAGTGTCGATTGCCGCGATGCCGTCGTTCGCGGGGAATTTGCTGCCGATCGCGCTCAAGGTGTTTCGCGGGCGCTACCCCAGGGTCAACGTCGCGGTGCACGACGTGATCAACGAGCAAGTGTTGGAAATGGTGGATCACCGCCGCGTTGAATTGGGCATCGGCTTCGAACCCGAGTCCGCCAACAACCTGACCTTCACGCCGTTCTACACCGACCGTTTCGTCGCGGTGGTGCCGATGGATTCGCCCTTGGCGGCGAAAGGGGAGGTGACGTGGGACGAGCTGCTGCGCCACGACTTCATCACCCTGCAACGGCCCTCCGCCGTGCGGTTGTTGCTTGAGCAGGATCTGCAAACCCAGCACGGCAAGCTCTCGGTGGCGTTTGAAAGCCATCAGCTGTCCACGGTCGGCCGCATGGTGGCGAACGGGTTGGGGGTCAGCGCCGTGCCCTCGTTGTGCATTCAGCAAATGCAGGAGTTGGGCGCCCGCTGCATTGCGCTCGAAGGGCCGCGCATCGAACGGCGGATCGGGTTGATGACCCTCGCCGATCACAAACTGTCAGCCGCGGCGCAGGCGTTAAGGGATGTGTTGATTGAGTGCGCCCAAACCCCATTACTGTAGGAGTGAGCTTGCTCGCGATAGCGATATGCCTGCCCCAGATTCGAGACCTGACCCTCCGCTATCGCGAGCAAGCTCACTCCTACAGTCATAGACCGTATTCATCTAGATGAATGGATGAATGGCAGGGCTTTTCGGCCACTTTCCGAGAAAAAATCACTGCGACGACGTGCCGCATCCGGTATCGTTTGGCCATCTGAAACAAAGTGTTTCAGAAAACCTTGAATAAGAATCGAACGATTAAGGGGTCACTCTTGGACTTGTCGTCTGCTGCGTGGGTGTTTCATGACACCCGCCTGATCATCTGCTGCCTGATCGCCATTGCCACGATCATCGTGTTGATCAGCGCCACCAAACTCCCGCCGTTTCTGTCGATTCTGGTGGGTACTTTCATCGCAGGGATAGGTGCGGGGCTGCCAGCGGAGGCGGTTGCAAAAGCGTTCAGCAAAGGTGCGGGCGGGATTCTCGGGGAAGCGGGGATCATCATTGCGCTCGGTGCCATGCTTGGCGCGCTGATGGCGGAATCGGGGGCGGCGGACCGCATTGCCTCGACACTGCTGGGGTTGGGCAAGGGCAAGACGCTGCCATGGGTGATGGCGCTGGTGGCGATGGTCATCGGCCTGCCGCTGTTCTTCGAGGTGGGGTTGGTGATGATGGTGCCAATCATCTTCGTGATGGCGCGTCAGTCAAACCTGCCGCTGCTGAAAATCGCGATTCCGGCATTGGCGGGCATGACCACACTGCACGCACTCATGCCTCCGCACCCAGGGCCGTTGATTGCGGTCAGCGCGTTGCACGCCGACCTGGGCCTGACCATGTTGCTGGGCATTTGTATCGCGATTCCGGCGGTGATTCTGACCGGTCCGCTGTACGGCAACTGGCTGTCCAAGCGCCTGCACATTGAGGCGCCGGCTGAATTGGGCGAGCTGTTTTCTGCCAAATCCAACGTGAACCGTCAGCCGGGGTTTGGTATTTCCCTGCTGATCATCCTGTTGCCGGTGATTCTGATGCTCGGCAGCACGCTGGCCAAAGTGGCGATGGAGCCGGAAAGCAACGTCGCGCTGACCCTGAAATTCCTCGGCGAACCGCTGGTGGCCTTGGGGATCGCCGTGCTGGCGGCCACGGTTTGCCTCGGTTGGGCCAACGGCATTTCCCGCGAACAGGTCGGCGGCACGCTGCGCAAAAGCCTTGCGCCGATTGCCGTGCTGTTGCTGACCATCGGCGCCGGTGGTGGTTTGAAGCAAACGTTGCTGGATGCGGGTGTCAGCCAGACCATCAGTAAAGTGGCCGAAGGCGCGCACATGCCGTACCTGCTGCTGGCCTGGCTGATCGCCGTGGCACTGCGACAGGCCACGGGTTCTGCCACCGTGGCGACGACCACCACTGCGGGTATTCTCGCGCCGATGATGGCGGGCCTGGCGCCGATCGAAGCGTCGTTGGTGGCGTTGGTGATCGGCGCGGGTTCGGTGTTCTTCTGCCACGTCAACGACGCGGGTTTCTGGATGGTCCGCGAGTATTTTGGCTTGCAGCTCAAGCAGACGATCTGGGTGTGGTCGGTGTTGCAGACCATCGTCTCGGTCGTGGGCCTGATCGGCACATCGCTGTTGTGGCATTGGTTGGTGTGACCGGACGCTGAAAGCTTTTGTAGGAGCGCGCTTGCCCGCGATGGCAGTCAGTCAGGCACTGCGCCAGCGTCTGGCCTGCCCCCATCGCGGGCAAGCGCGCTCCTACAATGGCGGTGCAAACGTTCCGCGCAGCAACCGTTCAAACCGCCAATAGCGACTATCAAGACGACTGATTTCAGCTGGAATGCCCCGGCGCGTAGCCTTGGCTTCATTCCAGAAACGAGCCGAATGGAGGCTCCCATGAACCGTCTTCTTGCCCTTGCCCTGTTGCTTTCAGTCGCTGTCGTTTCTGGCTGTGCCGCTGGCAATCATCCCGAATTGCGCCCATACACCGCTGAAGAAACCCACCAGTTGGCCCTTGAAGACCTCAACCGTCGCGGCCTCTCCTACGACGATTACCAGGCCCGCAAAGCTCAGTTGATGGCCCAGCCTCAATTGCAGCAAGCCCACGAATTCGACAACCGCGGCGAGTTCAACGCCGAGGTCAGCACGGCTTCCAAGGCTCGTCAGGGCTGAACGCTGTACGCCAATACAGTTGCCGTGATCCAAGTGCTGCAAAGTAACTGTACGGACGAAAGTCAGCCTTACTGTCCATGTGTTTCCCGCCTCGCTTTCGCTAGCGTGGCAGGCAGAAAACAACACACTGGACCCGTCTCATGCTGACTCCCGACCTGCTGCTCGCCTTTATCCTGTTCGCCCTCGTTTCATCCATCACACCGGGTCCCAACAACACTATGCTGCTGTCCTCGGGCGTGAACTTCGGTTTCAACCGCACCATTCCCCACATGCTCGGCATCAGCTGCGGTTTCGCGTTGATGGTGCTGGCGGTCGGCTTCGGTCTGGGGGCAGTGTTCAAGGCTTATCCCGTGCTCTACACCGTGCTGCGTTACGCGGGCGCGGCATATCTGTTGTACCTGGCGTACAAGATCGCGACCTCAGGCCCCGCCAACGAAAGCGATGCAGGCAAAGGCAAACCGATGAGCTTCCTCGGCGCGGCAGCGTTCCAGTGGGTCAATCCCAAGGCGTGGGTGATGGCGGTCGGCGCGATCAGCACGTACACGCCCATGAATGGCTATTTCACGAACGTTGCGGTGATCGCGCTGGTGTTTGGCATCGTCAACCTGCCAGCGGTGGGGATGTGGGCGGGGTTTGGCAGCCTGTTGCGCAACGTGCTGCGAGATCCGCTGTGGTTGCGGGTGTTCAATGGGGTAATGGCGGCGTTGTTGGTGTTGTCGCTGTACCCGCTGTTGGAGCACTGATTCGGTCTGTCGGACGCCCCGTCCGGAACATGAAACGGTGAATGAACTGTGGGAGCGAATTCATTCGCGAAAGGGTGGTACATCCGATAGAGATTTATCGGGCGTGCCGGCGTATCGCGAATGAATTCGCTCCCACAGGGAAATGCGTTTAGCTGCTTACAACGCCAGCTTCAAATGCCCACCCGCCTCTTTATGCCGCGCGTTCGTACGGTGTTGCAGGCCCAGCAGGAAATGATCCAGCCCGTCGTGCAGTCGCTGGGTCAGCAGTTCGTCGAGGTCCCCACCGAGATCGTTGTCGCCGTAGCTGATCTGGGTGTCGATGGCGAACACGCCGTGCAGCACTTCCTGGCATTTGAGCGCAGAGAGCACGGGCTTCAGCGCGTAATCCACGGCCAGCATGTGCGCGATGCTGCCACCGGTGGCGATGGGCAGGACGACTTTGCCGTGCAGCGAGCGCTCCGGCAGCAAGTCCAGCAGGGTTTTCAACGCGCCGGAAAACGAGGCCTTGTACACCGGCGTGCCGATCAGCAGGCCATCGGCCTTGGCCACAGCGTCGATGAAGGCGATGACTTCGGGGCTGTCGAAGCGTGCGTAAAGCAGGTCTTCGGCATTGAAGTCCTGGACGCGGACAGGCTTCACACCGACGCCGTGATCGGTCAGCCACTGTGCCGCGTGTTTCAGCACCACGCCCGAGCGTGACCGGGTCGATGGGCTGCCTGAAATTGAAACGACCAACATGTTCAGATTCCTTGGGGTCAGTCACCCGAGGTGCAACGTGCACCGTACAGGCCGCGTGCAACGCGAAAGTGAGTGGGCGGATAGACCCTGTGACAGTTTTAAAGCAGCATGCGTGCCAGCGTAGCCGACGAACGTGTTGCCCAATGATTCCGGTGGGGCGCGACAGTTGGGTCAGGAACGCTTCATGGCATGAACTGATGCGGGAAGCGGCAAGTGTTGATTGAGTGTTGCTATAGCAACATTTGACGTTTGTTTCGGCATCATCGCCGCCAGCCAGATGAATGCAATCCTTGTGGGAGACGCCGGAGGTTACGACGGCAGCGAAAGCGGTGTGTCAGGCAACTCATCGACATCTGACACACCGCCTTCGCTGCCGTCGTAACCTCCGGCGTCTCCCACAGTTTGAACTGCCCCCAAGAAGTTGGACACCCATCCAACCCCTGGGGGATCTATGGTCAAGTACACCGAGCAGTTCAAGCTCACGGCGGTCACCGCCTACCTAAACGGCACCGACGGCTTCCGAACAGTGGCCAGACATTTTGGCATCGACTTCAGTCTCCTTCGACGCTGGGTCGCCAGTTATCGGACTGGCAACAGCATCAAGCCAATGTCGTATGCGCGGCGGTACAGCGAGGATTTCAAGCGCCAAGTCTTGACCTACATGCATGAGCATCGACTTTCGCTACGCCAGACCGCTGCGCATTTTGACCTTGGGCGGTCCTCCCTGATAGGCATCTGGCAACGCCAGTATTACAGTGACAGTCCTGTCACCCCTACTGCCATCCAGCCAGCCGACACGCCCATGAAAATCAAACCCGCCAAACCCACCGACACCAACGATGCACAAAAGCCACGAGAGCAGTTGATGGCTGAACTTGAGTACATGCGCATGGAGAACGCTGTCCTAAAGGAGCTCAAGGCCCTGCGCGAGGAAAAGGAGCGAACACGGGGGAAAAAGTCCTGATCGTCCGCAAACTCAAGCACCGATTCCCATTGCCCGACCTCCTTGAGCTGGTCGGGCTGGCACGCAGCACCTTCTATTACCAGGTCAAGGCTGAGCAGAAACCGGACCGGCATGCGGCGCTCAAGGAACGGGTGCAGCAGGAATATCACAAGCAGAGAGGGCTGTATGGCTATCGGCGTATTGCGCTTGCGCTCAGAAAGGAAGGAACGCTGGTCAACAAGAAGGTCATCGAACGGCTGATGGCCGAACAGGGTTTGCAATCGGTCGTACGGCCCAAGAAATACCGTTCCTACCGGGGGACTGTTGGCAAAATCGCCGCGAACCTGCTGGAGCGTAATTTTCATGCACCCCGGCCAAAACAGAAGTGGGTAACCGACGTCACCGAGTTCAAAGTGGGTCAGCAGAAGCTCTACTTGTCTCCTGTGATGGATTTGTACAACGGCGAAATCATCGCGTACGAAACAGCCAGTCGGCCTTACTACGAGTTGGTGGGGAACATGCTCGACAAGGCGTTGGCTTGCTTGGGAGACGCGCCCAAACTGGTCGTTCATTCGGACCAGGGATGGCACTACCAACAGCCACGCTATCGCCACGCACTCAGCGAAAAAGGTGTGAAACAGAGCATGTCCCGCAAAGGCAATTGCCTGGATAATGCGGCGATGGAGAGTTTTTTCGGCACGCTGAAGTCAGAGTTTTTCTACCTGAAGCGTTTCGAGAGTGTGGAAGAATTGAAGGTCGGCCTGGATGAGTACATTCATTACTACAACCATGACCGCATCAAGCTGAGACTCAATGGCCTGAGTCCTGTTGAATACAGGACTCAGGCTGCGGCGTAAACTGTCCAACTTTTGGGGGGCAGTTCAGTTCCGGCGTCTCCCACAAGTCCACGGGCGTTCGGGCGTTTTGTGAGCGCCAAATCCAGAGCAAAAAAAATCCCCGCAGCCAACGACCGCGAGGATTTTGTTTTTTTGCTTTTGCTTTTGCTTTTGCTTTTGCCTTTGCTTTTGCTTCTAACTTGCCGCTTGCCGCTTGCCGCTGCCGTCAGTTCCGGAACATCGCACCCGTCTGGATGATGTTGTTCGAACCCAACAGCTGGCTCACGTAACGGCTCCACCGGGTGATGTTGGCCGGGCCGACAAACACGACGTCTTGCGCCGCCAGCTCGAAACCCTTGGCCAGCGCGTAACTGGTCGGTTTCTTCGCGTTCAAGTGATACACCGTCGCCGAGTGGGTCGCGTCCTGCGCCCGAATCACGTAAACGGCCTCACCGTCCGCCGCGTCCGGGCTCAGGCCGCCGGACGTGCCGAGGGCTTCAAGCAGGGTCACGCTGGTGGTGCTGAACGAAATCACCTGTGGACGCTGAACCTCGCCCAACACGTAGATCTTGTTTTTCGAGTTGCTGTTCAGGTGCAGGTAGTCGCCGTCCTTGAGGTAGATCTTGCTCAGCTGCGAATCCTTGCGGTTCAGCGAATCGACGTCGATCACGTAGTCCTTGCCGTCACGACGCAAGGTCAGGCCAGCGAGGTTAGCGTCGGTCAGGTCCAGGCCAGCGGTGCTGATCGCTTGCACCAGGCTCAACGGGATGTTGGTGATCGGTTGTGGTCCTGGCGCTTTGAACGCACCGGACAGGAGGATGCGCTGGCTGTTGTAACGCAGCACTTTCACGTCCACCTTGACCTCGGTGTATTGCGGCAACAAGCCCATGCGCAGTTGTTCGCGAATCTGCGAAACGGTCTTGCCCGCCGCTTGAATACGACCGACATACGGGAAGAACACCGTGCCGTCGTTCAACACTTCGCGGCTGTTGGCGTCCAGTTGTTCCTGAGAGCCGGGGGCGGTCAGTTCAGGGTGTTCGAACACGGTGACCAGCAGGGCATCGCCCGGCCCGACCACGTATTCAGGGGTTTTGTAGGTCATCAACTCAGGTGGCAATGGCTTGGCCTGGGAAGCAGCCGTTTTCTGCTGCTGGGCCAGGGTCGTCGGAGTGATCTGGACGAGCGTGACCGCCGGACCGTCAGGGTCCTTTTCAGTGACATCGCTCAGTGACATGTATTGACCGGGGGCGAATGCGCAGCCTTGCAAAACCAGACTGGAAAGCAGCACTACCGCTAACGTTACTTTCATATGAATGTTCCTTCTAATCCTAATAGGTGCGTACTGGCACCGCAGTGATTTCATTGCATCCCTTACTCACACCGAACAGCGGATCACGTTATTTCATACACCCATGCACCTCCTGCCGCGCTCGTCAGCGACGGCCACGTCGTTTTTATTGGCAGATTTTTTTTAAAATGCGTTCTTGTTGACGAAGCCTTTGAAGAGCGTCAGCAGGATGATTTTCATGTCCAGCCAGACCGACCAGTGCTCGATGTACTGCAGGTCGAATTCCACGCGTTTCTGCATCTTGTCCAGCGTGTCGGTCTCGCCACGCCAGCCGTTGATTTGCGCCCAGCCGGTGATGCCCGGCTTGACCTTGTGCCGCAGCATGTAGCCCGAGACCTGCGTGCGGTATTGCTCGTTGTGCGCCACCGCGTGGGGGCGCGGGCCGACAATGGACATGTCGCCGCGCAGCACGTTGAAGAATTGCGGCAGCTCGTCCAGCGACGTGCGACGCAAGAAGGCGCCCAGCGGCGTGATCCGGCTGTCGTTGCGCGTGGCCTGGGTGACCACGTCGCCGTTCTCCTGAACGCTCATGCTGCGGAATTTCCAGACCATGATCGGTCGGCCGTCCAGCCCGTAGCGGCGTTGGCGAAACAGCACAGGGCCCGGCGAGGTGAACTTGATGGCCAATGCGATCAGCATCAGCGGCAGGGCGATCATGCCGAGGATCACGCTCGACAACACGATGTCCTCGATGCGCTTGACCACGCTCCACGCGCCGTCCATGGGCGAGTCGAAAATGCTGATGCTCGGCAGGCCGTTGATGCTTTCGGTGCGGGCGTGCAGCAGCTCGAACATGAACACGTCCGGGATCACGTAGACCGACGCGGTGGTGTCGCTCAGGCCCTTGATCAATTCCTGAAGCCGCGCCTGGGCGCCAAGGGTCAGGGTGATGTAGACCTTGTCGATCTTGCCGTCGCGGGCATCGGCGATCAGTTGATCCAGATCGCCCAGCACCGGAATGCGCCGGCCGATCCGCGCGAGGTCCATTTGCTCCGGGGTCTCGTCGTAAAAACCCAGCAGGTCCAGGCCCATCCAAGGCGCGCTTTCGATGGACATCGCCAGGCGTTCGCCGCAATGGCCGGTGCCGACGATGGCCACGCGGCGGGCGTTGAAGCCGCGGGCGCGCAAGGTGTGCAGTACGCTGCGAATCGCCAGCCTATAACCGCACAGCGCCATCATGACGGTGGCGAACCACGCCATCTGGCTGTTATTCGCCAGGTTCGCCGGGTGCAGCAGCAGGTAATCCACGGTCAACAACAGGATGAACGCCAAGCCCCAGTAATTGGCCACTTTCAGCAGTTCGCGCAGGATGCGTTCGCCGCGCCACGAGCCGTAGAGCTGGTGGTACTCAGCGAGCCAGTGGAACGCCACGGCCGCCAGCAGGATTTGCATCCAGGCTTCGGCGTCCATCTCCGAGCCTGCGATGAGGTTGACGCAATAGCCGCCGATGGCAATCACCGCCAGATCCAGCAGGCGGTGGGCGACAGACAAGGACGATTGATGAGCATGCAAGATGCCGCGAAGAGGTGTGCTCATGTTCGGTGCTCGCTCAGACAGATTTAATCGGAACAACGCGGGCGGCGAGGTCGCCAGGGACCAGGCTTGAGGCAGACAAACTGGGTGTAACAAGACTCGGCGCTGGCTGCGTGGCCCGGTATTGCGCGGGCTGACGGGCCTGGCGCGAGGCGCTCAAGCGCATCTCGACGAACTGACGCATTTCCTGCTCGAAGCGGGCTTCGCTGAACCGCTCGGCGTTGATGCGACAGGCCTGTGCCGTGATGCGCCCGCCGGAGGCTTCGAAGGTCTCGACCGCCTCCATCAACGATGCGGCGCTCTGCTCCGGATAAAACACCCCGGTCGGCTGCGGATGATCCAGCCCGCAGACGGTTTCCAGCACGCCGCCCTTGCCGAAGGCGATGACCGGCGTGCCGCAGGCCTGCGCCTCCACCGGGCTGATGCCGAAGTCTTCCTCGGCGGCGAACACGAAGGCCTTGGCGTTGCGCATGTGTTCCTGCAACACCGCGAAGGGTTGATAACCGAGCAGCGTGACGTTAGGGGCTTGGGCCGCCACGGCTTTGGCTTTTTCCATCTCCGGGCCGTCTCCGACCACCACCAGACGCTTGTCCGGCATGGCGGCGAAGGCTTCGATGATCATCGGCATGCGCTTGTAGGGCACCATGCGCGACGCCGTGAAGTAGTAATCCTGCTTGGTCTCTTGCAGGGTGAAACCGTTGGTGTCCACAGGCGGGTAGATCACCGTGGATTCGCGACGGTAGGACTTGGTGATTCGGGCGCCGATGAAGTGCGAGTTGGCGATGAAGTCATCGACTCCTGCGGAGGTGCGCTGATCCCACATCCGCATGTAGTGCAGGATCATCCGTGCGACCTTGCCCTTGAGGCCGCTGTTCATGTTGGCTTCTTTCAGGTACTGGTGCTGCAAGTCCCAGGCGTAGCGGATGGGCGAGTGCACGTAGCTGATGTGCAATTGGTCCGGGCCGCACAGCACGCCTTTGGCTACTGCGTGGCTGCTGCTGATGATCAGGTCGTAACCGGACAGGTCCAGTTGCTCGATGGCCATTGGCATCAGCGGCAAGTAACGCTGATATTTGGTGCGCGCCTTGGGCAGACGCTGAATGAACGTGGTCTTGGCGACCTTGCCGCCCAAATGGGCGCGGTCCTGATCGCTGAGGAAATCGATGACGGAAAACAGATCCGCCTCGGGCCAGATATTGATGAGCGCGGCCAAAACCCTTTCGGCACCCGCGTACGTCACCAGCCAGTCGTGGACGATTGCAATTTTCATTGGAATTCTCTGCATTAACGGCTCACGAAAACCCGCTACGTCGAGCGAAGCTCGCGCAGGTTTTCCCAGAGCGGTTGTCATTGGCGCATGCACGGCTTCAGACGCTGATGGTTTGCGCCTTGGCCTTGCGATTATTGAGACGTTTTCCAAGTTGGATAAAAGGTGTCTCGATGTAGCGGAAAGACAGATGAGACGCCCCGAGGGTCAGGAGGGTGGCGACGACCGCAAGGGTCAACGCCGAAGCCCCGCTGCTCTTTAGAAGAAACTCAGCCAGCATCAGCATTGAAGGGTGAAGCAGGTACAGCGAGTAACTCACCGCGCCCAACCACACCAGCGCGGGGTGGTCCAGACGCACGCTGCGGGTCAGCAACAGAAAACTGCTGATGGCCAGCGCGTAGGTGAAGCAGTAACGGCCCCATGTTTCCCCGGTGCCCATGTCTTTGCTGTACGCCATGATCAGCGTCGGCATCAGCAGCACGGCGAAGGCAATCAACAGCATTTTCAGGTTGCGGGTCAGTTCTTTGCTGTGTTCGGCCAGCAGCCACTGGCGCCACACCGAACCGAAGAACATCAGCGACAACGCCAGCGGCAGGGCCACCGGCAATTTGCGCTCGCTCACCGCGCGAACCACGGCCATGGCCAGGGCCATCAGCAAGAACAGCAACGAACAACGGGTGCGGAAGGTCTGGTCGTACAGCTTGCCACCGATGAACAGCGCCAGGCACAAGGCGTAGAACACCAACTCGATGAACAGCGTCCAGTACAACCCCACCACGTCATCGAACCCCAGGGCCGCTTGCACCATCGTCACGTTGGCGATGATATGGGCGAGGGCGGGCAGCGGAGCGTCGGTCAGTCTCAGCATCACCAGGAACAACAGCAGCGACAGCCAGTACGCCGGGTACAGCCGCATGAAGCGTGAAATCAGAAACCGCTGCGCGCCATCGGGACCGGGCTTGAGGCTGTAGGGGATGACCACGCCGCTGATCATGAAGAACCACAGCACGCCCAGCTTGCCGGGGTCGATCAGGTAATCGAAGACCCAGACATGACCGATGATCGGCGCATAGAGGTGCGTGAACACCACCATCAGGGCCGCGATGCCGCGCAGCGCGTCAAGATAGGCCAAACGTTTCATGGGCGTGCCTCAGAGCTTGCTGGACGATTCACGACGCAGGGCGTCATTGCCGGTGCTGGTGCGTCGGTCCCTGGGCTGGTTGAGCAGGGTGTCGATGCGCTGCGACACCCGCCGCGCCGACTCGTCCCAGGAAAACCGCGCCACGTTGTTCAGGCCGCGTCGTCGCAGCGACTGGCGCAGCGGCAAGTCCACCAGAATGCGTTCCATCGCCGAGGCCATGTGCGTGACATCCATCGGGTCGAAGTACAACGCGCTGGCCTGCAGCACTTCTGGAATCGATGCCGCGTTGGCGGCCAGCACCGGGCAGCCGCAGGCCTGCGCCTCCAGCGGCGGGATGCCGAACCCTTCGTACAGTGAAGGGAACACAAAGGCCGTGGCGCCCTGGTATTGCTTGATCAGTTCGTCGTCGCTCAGCCGCCCGAGGAAACGGATGCGTTTGTCGCGGCTGGCCAGGCGTTGCAGATTGTCATCGGCAAACACGTCACTCGCCCCACCGACGATGTGCAGTTGCAGGTCGTCGTGGTCGCGCAGCATCAGGAACGCTTGAATCATCCGGCTGAAGTTCTTGTGCGCGCTGGGCGAGGACACAGCGAGCAGATAGTCGGGGTGATCCTTGAGCGGCGGCCCCGGCTGGAACGCTTCGCTCACCGCGTTGGGCACCACGAAAATCTTCTTTTCCGGGTAGTTGTAAAACTGCGAAATCTCGCCCTTGGAAAAGTTGCTGACGGTCAGCAGCGCCTTGATGCGCGACAGCATGATCGGCGTCATCGTCCGGTACAGCAGGCGAAAGGCACGGGTGTAGCTTTCAGGGTGACGCACGTACGTGACGTCGTGGTGGGTCGCGATCTGGTTGCCGTAGAACAGCGGCGCCGTGCTGCACAGGGAAATCAGCAGCGGGTTGCCGTTGCGACGCAGGTACAGCGGCAGGTCGAGTTGTTCCCAGACATGACCGCTGTGGGTGCCGATGCACTGCACGTCGAGGGCGCGGGCCGTGTCGTGCATTTTGATGCCGTGAGGCGCGACGAAAACCACGTCGTCACGCAGCTGTTTGAGGGCCAGACAGGTCTGTTCCGCGAAGCGTTGGACGCCGCGCAACTCCTGAGTCAGAAAACGTGCATTGATCACAATCATTGTGGGCGACCTGATAGAAGATGAAGGGGTCGTAAGTCCTGAGCTCAATCCGGAATGGACGGGCTGAGCGGTAGCTTTCTGTGGGAGCGAATTCATTCGCGAGAGGACGGGACATCCGAAACATTTCTGTCGGATGTACAACCGTCTCGCGAATGAATTCGCTCCCACAGGGGATCTGCGTTTCAAGCAGTGTGTTGGTAATCCGGGAGCGACCTGTAACGAGGTCACGAATCAGGGCAACGCAAACAGGGCAGGGCGGGTACCCAGCGTGATGATCTTGGGAAACTCATCGATCGGCACTTGCGCCGAACACCGTCCCTCGTTGCAACTCCACGGTATGCCGCTGTCGACCAATCCTTTCTGCGGCTCTCGCGTGTCGATGTACTGCACGTTCCCGTGCAACACGCTGCTCGAATCCAGTTTGATTGACCGCGGATAACCTGCCGTCCACGCCACCATGATCTGGTCCGAGCCCCGGGCGAACCTCAGCAGGTACTGCGAGTCGATCTCCCGGCTCTTCTCCGCGTCATAGCGAAACTGATGCAAGGTCGGGCTGATCGCCTTCAACGTCAGGTACGCCTGCTTGACCCCCAGGTCCTGCGTCAGCAACCCGAAATTCTGTTCAGGGTCCGTGGCGTCCGGCCCATCGTTGAGCAAGCCGTTCCACCACATCCCTTTGATGTTCGGCATCGTCTGCGCCAGGAAGAAGCTGCGCGCCAGAAATGCCGCCTGGGTTTTCTCGTCGCCACCGCAGCGCCCTTCGTTGCTGGGCCAGCCCATCTCGGTCAGGTACAGCGGCACGGCGGTCTTGTTCTTTGTCTTGTCCTTGAGGTCTTCACTGATCCGTCGCAGCCAGGCGATCCAGTTCTCCGGCGTGTTGCGTTCATCCGCGCGGCAATGCACGTACGGGTGCAGCGACAGACCATCGACGACATTCAGAATTCCCGATTCCACCAGCCGGTCGGCGAAGCCCAGGTCCATGCCCTGACTGGTCACCGCCCCGGCGAGAATCACCATCGGCCGCTGGTTGGTGCGAATGCGCCGGGCCGCTTCCTGCACCAGCACGCTGTAATCCTTGGCGAAGTCAGAATCGACAGGGTTCTCCTTGTCCCACTCGTTCCAGACTTCATAAAAATCCACACTGTCCGCCAATTGACGGGTGACGAAACTCACGTAGTTGCCATAGGCATCCCGCACCAGTGGTTTTCGCGGCTTGGCGTAGTTGTCGTAAAACGGGTTGCCGTAGCCCAACACCAGCAGTGGCCGTAGCCGATTTTCCTGGGCCTGGCTCAGAAACGTCTGCCATGACGGCTCGATTTTCATCAAGCCTCGTCGGGGTTCGGCGCTGGACCAGTAGGCATCGTCCCGCACCGAATCCACGCCCGCCGCCTGCAGCAGTTGCAACGCCTTGGCTGGCGAGGTGTTCTTGTTCATCAGGTGGGTATCGACCCCGATGATGAAGGAATCGTCGGCAAGGACTGCGCCGCACATGCCCCAACTCAGCAGCAGGACCGTAAGGGGTCGTCGTAACCTCGTCAGGTGCGTGATGGGCATGGTTTGTCTCAATGAAGAGGCACGGTCCGGAGCGCTTGCTCAGGTAGGTCTCGGGCCGTCGGCGGGTGGAGTCGCGTGACTACGGTTTTCAAACAGGGTGCGGCAATCCAGTCGGGTCTCGCTGTGCAATGTTGTCCAGCAAAGTCTGGGCGAAGATGCTTTCGTAACTGTCCAGCATCAGCTCCAGGTCCAGCAGCGACGCCACGCTGACCCGCGCCTCGTCGCTCAAGCGGGCCAACAGATCAGGTTGCTGATGCAGCCGGAGCATCGCGTGGCCCAGAGAGTCCGGATCGCTCGGGCTGCACAGCAAACCGTTGAGCGGGTCCTGAATGATTTCCGGCAAGCCACCCATACGGCTGGCGATCACCGGCACCGAGTGGGCGCAGGCCTCGACGGCGACCATGCCGAACGGCTCGTTCCACAACGAGGGCACCACGGCCACGTCGATCTGGCTGTAGAACGCTTCGGGCTTCTGATACCCGACGAAACTGATGTTCGGCGACGTCGCCAGCGCCTTGAAGGCGGCTTCGTCGCCGGCCTGTCCACGTCCGGCGATCTGCAGCGTCGCGTCGAACGGCAGGCGCTGAAACTGTTCGATGAGCCAGCGTACGCCTTTCTGCTCGGACAGGGTGCCCATGTATCCGAAACGCAGCGGGGCTTTCCTCATCACCGGGTCAAGCTGGCGTTGCCGGCTCAATCCGTTGCGCACGGCAGCATAAGGACTGGCGTTGTGCACCACGTAACCTTTGGCCTCGTTGAAGTAACCGCGCTGCTGCAACTTGTCGAGGATGAACTGGCTGACCCCGACCACCGTCGAGACCTGTGCCGAGCGGGCGTCGTGGCCTTTGCGAAACGACTGGCAACTGCTGCATTGCTGCTGACAGCACTGGCCACGCTTGAACATGTTGCTGCTCGGGCACATCAGGTACATGTCGTGCAGCACCTGAACGATGGGCAACCGGGCGGCGGTGATTTCATCCCAGACCGACACCGACCAGCCCGCCAAGTTGTGGCAGACCACCAGATGCGGTTGCTCGACACTGATCACATCCTTTACATAGCGACGCATGGCGCCGTTGTAACGGTCTCGCAGGTGCCAGCCCAATCGCGCTAGACGCCCCGGACGCTGTGCGCCGAAGTGCCAGTAGAAATTGTGCAGACCGGCGCGGTAAACCTTCACGCCATTGACCGTTTCGGTCGCCAGCCCCGTGTCGGGACCGGTCACCAGCACGCTGACCTGGCAGCCGCGTTGTTGCAGGCCTTCGACGGTGCGCTGAAGAATGACCTCCGCGCCGCCACCGATGTGGGGTGAGTACAGGCTGCTGATGAACAGTATTTTCATAGTGGATACGACTGATTCAGACCCAGTACGCCGGACTCACCGTCACGGATGGCTTTTTCGATCAGGCTCAAGCGCTCTTCGGCGCCCCGGCGCTTGGCGATCAACCGCAACAACCGGAAAAACACCCAGCGGTTGAGGCTGTACAGCAGCGACGAGTTGGCCCAGACGTTCTTGTCGAACCAGGCCTGGTTGCGCGCGCCGTAGTAGGCCCGCAAGTCGGAGCCGCCCAGCAGGAAGCTCTCGTAGATGTTGTTGGTGCGCGCCTTGATGTTCCAGGAGCTTTCAAGGTCATCGAGCACCGCGTCCGGCACCAGGAAAATCCGTCCGCCACCTGCCGTGATGCGCCAGGTGTATTCGCTGTCGTCGGCGTAAAGCATCAACGCGTCCAGCGGCAGGCCGATCTTGCGATACAGGTTGCGGTGGGCGAGCAGGCCGCCGTAGGTCGCGAACGGCAGCTCCACCATTTGCAGCTTGCCTTGAGCCCCTTGCGGTGCGCCCCACGGCAGACGGCGCCAGATTTTGTAAGGCAGCTGCGCGATGTGGAAACCGAAGAAGCTCGACCGGCGCTGGATCGCGAAACGTTTCGGCACACCGGCGGCGATGTCTGCTTGGTGGGTCGGACGAAAACCCAGCACGGCGGCTTTTTCTTCACCGTCGATGAGTTTGCGTTCTTCGAGCACCTGATGCAGCGTCGCGATGGCGTTGATCGTCGGCGCGTTGTCGTCGTCCATCAGCCAGATGTGTTCGGCGCCGGCATCCAGCGCGGCCTGAATGCCCACCGAGTAACCACGGGCCGAGCCGGTGTTCTCGTGCATGTAGATCACGCTGACCTGATCCGGCCAGGTACGACGCAGGGTGTCCAGTGGCGAGGTCGACGCGTTGCTGACAATGATCACGCGGTCGATCAACGGGCTTTCCAGCGAACGGCTGACAAGCGTGTGCAGGTAATTGAAACGGTCACCATAGGTGAGCGTCACCAGCGTCGTTTTGGAGGTCATGGTGAGTTCCGGGCAAAGAGGATCGAGAGCGCCGGGCGAAATGCTCAGCACTCATAAACGAAGTCGGGGGTGTTGCCTAGCACAGGGCTCACTGCTGTGGGAGCGAATTCATTCGCGATGCGGTTTCATATCCGACAGATCAGCATCGGATGTACCGCCCTCTCGCGAATGAATTCGCTCCCACAGAGGTTTGCGTGCCTACAAAGGGTTGCGGGTTTTCAGCTGACCCGCGCTTCCATCCGCGACAGGCTGCTGACCGGCAAGGTCACTTTCTGTTCGCGGTGCAGCAGGTTGAGCAGGATCACCGCACGCTCATCGCCATCGGCCGTGAGGAAGATCGCTTCCACATCGTTGAAGCCCTCGGCGGTGATGCGCACGGCTTCGCCCTGTTGAAACGCCACTTTCGGCAGCGGCGCCAGCAGGCGTTCGCGGATCTGCTCGATCAGTTCGTCCTTGACCGGAATCGGCATCCCGCCAAAGGTCACGATACGGGCCACGCCACGGGTCGAGCGGATCGGATACCAGTTGTCATTCGTCTGGTCCATGCGAATGAACAGATACCCCGGGAACAGCTCTTCTTCGCTGGGGCCGCGAGAGCCGCGTTTTTTCTCGCCATGCTTGACCGGTCGGTAGCACTCGAAATGCTGGCGCTGCAAATGTTCCTGCGCCCGGCCTTCCTGGCGGGGTTTGGTTTGAATCAAGTACCAGCGGGCGGGGTTGCTGGAAGGGCTATCGGCTTGAGACATCGTTCTTCACTCCACTGCAATCCGGTTCGTCGGGGTTGAAACACGCTCAGGGTGTAGCGTCGGCCTGGCCAGCAGTCCGGGATCGGCGGCGGGCGGGTGCTTGTCCAGCTGATATTGAGTCAGCATGTGTTGGACCTGCTCGACGCAGTTGAACATCAGTACATCGATGATGGATAAATTCGCGACGAAAGGTTGCCCGAACTGTGGGTATTCCACCGTGCCCATCCGGAAAAACCGCACCAGCAGGCGGTTTCTCGCGAAGTGGTCACGGTCGTACACCACTGATCCCCCCTCGGGCGTGATGAACGTCGTCGCTTCAAACGTGTGGGCAATGCGGATGATGCGTTCCTGCTTGTCCGCCGGGCTGCCCAGAATCAGGTCCGAACTGCGCATGATCGGCGTGACGATGTGCAGGTAGGCGCACATTTCACGCAGCGCGTTTTCGGCGTAGAGCGCGATGTTCTGTTGAGGAAAGCGGATCAGGCGCTCGATCAGCGGCATGACCTGGGCGAAATAGGGCGCGTGCTCGTAGCTTTCGGTGATCAGACGAATCAGCCGCTCGGCTTCTTCGTTGAAACCCTCACACAACTGACGTTGGTTTATCTGCAACAGAAAGCGGTCTTTCTTCAGCGGAAAGCTGATCAGGCGGGCTTCGTCGCCGTGAAGAATGCGGTTGCGGTTGACCCAGCCCGAACGCACATAGTGCAGATCGTCTCCCAGGACGAAAACGTCTGCCGCGGCGATGAGCTGAAAGTAACCCAGATAGGGAAAGAGATAAGGTTGCATCACTGCGATGGTCCTGGCCATGAACGTCTCCTTTACTTCACTTCTACTGCTGGGTGCCCCGCCTGCACGGGTGTGGCGGGGCGTCATGGGTTATTTACGAACGGTCGTGTAGTCGTAGCCGTACGCGGCGCAGTCGTAGTCGGCGGTGGACGCCTTGCGCAGCACGCCGTTGAAAATCGCCCCTTTGATCACGATGCCGTTGTGCATCAGGCGACGTTTGCACGCCTCGATTTCCTTGGCAGTGCTCAAGCCGAACCGGGTGACCAGCAGACAGGTGCCCGATTGGCGCCCCACCAGCGTGGCGTCAGTGACGGCCAGGATCGGCGGGGTGTCGACGATCACCAGGTCATACAGCGGCGACAGGTCGGTGATCAGCTTGTTGAAGTTGTCATGCATCAACAGCTCCGACGGGTTGGGCGCCGCGAAACCACAGGAAATGAAGTCCAGGTTGCGCACTTCGGTGTGGTTGATCACTTCCTTGCTTTTCAGCCGCGCGGCCAGGGTGTCGGACAAGCCATGCTTGGGCGTCAGGTTGAACAGCTTGTGCAGGTAGCCTTTGCGCATGTCGGCGTCGATCAGCAGCACGCGTTTGCCGGTCTGGGCAATGATCACCGCCAGGTTGCTGGAGACGAACGATTTGCCCACGCCCGGCGTCGGGCTGGAAATCATCAGCACGTTGTTGCGCGCTTCGAGCATGGCGAAATGCAGGCTGGTGCGCAGGCTGCGCAGCGACTCGATCGCCAGTTCCGTTGGCGCGCTGACGCTGAGCAGGCGGGGCTCCTTGCTGCCTGAACGGCTGCCCGCTTTGTCCATGCGCTCTTGCTGACGGGAAAACGGCAGCGACGCGTAGACCGGCATGCCCAGGTTTTCGATCACGTCGGGGTTATCCACGCCGCGATAGAACGCCTGACGCACAAACACAGTGGCAACCGCCAGCAGCAGACCCACGAGGGCGGCGACCAGCACGATGATTTTGCGCATCGGCTTGACCGGCTCTTCGACGTTGGCGTCGGCGTTGTCGATCACCCGGACGTTGCCGATGCTGCCAGCGCGCAGGATGTCCTGCTCCTGGCTCTTGTCCAGCAACAGGGTGTACGTCTGCGAAGTGACCTGCATGTCGCGGGTCAGGCGCAGCAATTCCTGTTGCGTGGCAGGCAAGGTTTCGATTTTTTTCAGCAGCGCGGCTTTCTGCGCTTCAACCTGGCTGATCTGGGTCATCAGACCGCGATAGGTCGGGTGCTCCGGGGTGTACAGACGCTCGACATCGACCCGCTTCATCTTCAGGTCAGACAACGTGCCTTCCAGCTTGACCACTTGGTCGAGGACCGATTTGGTCTCCACGCTCAGGTCCACGGACTTGGCGCTGGTCTGGAAATTGTTCAAGGCAATTTCCGACTGCTCCAACTGTTTGCGAACCGCTGGCAACTGCGAGCGCAGGAATTCAAGGCGCTGGGCGGCTTCGGCTGAACTGCGTTCCACGTTCTGACGCACGTACAGGCGGCTGACTTCGTTGAGGATGCGCTTGGCCAGCACGGGATCAGGGTCCTGGATCGACAGGTAAACGATGCCCGAATCCTTGCCCGCTTCGATGATTTTCAGGCGGTCCTGATAATCCAGTGCGGCGGTCAGGGTGCGTTGACGAATCACGGTGAACTCGGTGCCAGGACGGCCCGTGAGGGCGGCGACCTGAATCTTCAGGCCACTGCCTTCAACGCTCTGACCGACCGGGCCGCTGAGCAGCTTGTTATGGTCTTCGTCGTACAGACTGAAGGTTTCAGGCTTGTCGATGACCATCGTCATTTTCTCGCCGAGCAGCGCGTCAGGCACTTCCAGCTGGAAGATGTCGATTTTCTCGCCGCCCCACGCGTAGCTGTCGAGGCCGAACAGCGACGAGGCGATTTCGCCTTCGTGATCAGGCTTGAAATGACGGGCCATGTAACCGCCGATGCCCGGCACGTATTTCGGCTTCTGAATGATGTTGAGCTTGAGGTCTTCCACGACCTTGCCCAGCACCGCGCGAGATTTGATCAGTTCGATTTCGGTGGTCGCCTGGGACACCGACAGCGGCTTGGCGTTGATCTCCGTGCGGCCCTCGATGCCGATTTTCTTCGGCTCGATCTGGATCATCGCGTTGGCCTGAAAGATCGGCGTGGCGAGGACGGCGTAGGTGAGTCCAATCAGGACGCAGACACCGACAATCGATGCAATCATTCCTTTGTGATCGAAAAGTGTGCGCAAGATAGTCGCCAAATCGATCCGGGAGTCCTGGACCTCGTCCAGGGAAGTACGGTTCATAGCGGTCATTTATCTTGGATCTCCTGACTGAAGATAAGGAAGCCAGTCGTCGACGCAACGCGAAAGCTGCTCGTAGGTCTGTTCAAAGGCTAGTTTCGGGCGCCGGTAGGGGTCGGCTATTTCCAGTGCGTGCTGCCATTTGCCAATCAGAAACGTCTTGCCGCGTACCTCGGGGGCCAGCTTGAGCACGCTTTGCATCTGGCGGTTTTCCATCAGCAAGATCAGGTCCGCGTCGTAGAGCATTTGCCGGTCGATCTGACGACTGCGATGCCGGTGGGCTTCGACGCCGTTGACCTGCAACACGGCCTTGGCCAGTGGGTCCATGGTGGAACTGAGCATGGCGTGGGTGCCGGCGGACGAGATCACGACGCCTGTGCGTACGCGCTGTCGGAGCATCGCCTCGGCCATGGGGCTGCGACAGATGTTGCCGACGCAGACCACCAGAACGTTACTGAACATGACCTTTGCTGAACGTCGTCATCAGTCTCTTGCCGATGTTAGTGCTGAAGTTGCGGCCCACTTGCAGCAGGGTCTGGACCTTGCGCTGAGGCGTGATCGCGGACAGTGAGTAACCGATCAGCTCCATCAGGAAGTGCTCATACAGCTCATCGTTGCCGAGGCGGTTGTAGTAGTTGGCCAGTGCCCCGGACGTCTGCAACGCCATGTGCAACTTGCGTTTGTTCGAGCGCATGGAGAACACACCGCCCGGATGCAAGCGGTACATGGCGGGCTTGATCTCGGCCATGAACTTGCCTTTGCCGTAGGCCCCGAGCAGCGACCACCAGACCAGATCGTTCAGCGGCGCGGTGACCAGCTCCTTGGGCAGCGAGTTGAACACGTTGCGAAACACCGTGGTCAGCGTCGAAATGGGCCGGGCCTTTTGCAACTCCAGCGCCGTGGCGTCGCCCCGTAACTCGCCTTGCAGCTGAATCGGGTACTGGCCGTTGGTGTCGAAGGGAATGGCGTCGTGGTAGGTCAGCACGTAATCGGGGTGGTTTTCGAGGAACTCCACCTGGATCTGCAGTTTGCGCGGGTCGGTCCAGTAATCGTCGCCTTCGCAGAAAGCGATGTAGCGGCCCCGTGCCTGGCCAAACAGGCGCGGCACTGACGAGTTGCCTTGTGAGTACTGGTTCGTCTCGTGATAGAAGGGCCGGATCAGCGTCGGGTAACGTTCGACGTATTCGGCAATGATGCGGGCGGTGCCATCCGTGGAGGCGTCGTCGTTCACCAGAATTTCGAATTCGAACGACGTTTCCTGCATCAGAAAGCCTTCCAGCGTCTGAGCGACGTAGGCTTGCTGGTTGTAGGCTGGACAGACAATGCTGACCAGGGGTGCGGCGGACGGCGAGACGCTCGTCTTTTTGCTAATAGCATCCATGGCTGTGGCTCTCGGTTTGAAGCCTCGTTAGAGACTGGGCTTGCTGAACAGGACGGAAATCTTCGTCACCAGTGGCTTGTAGCTGGCGGCTACCACCATCAGCGTGATCAGGCCGCTGACGGCCAGACCCAAGAACGTGTTGAAGCGATTGTCATCGGCGATCAGTCGCAGCACCGGCTCGCTGATCGCCAGGCCCACGGCCGTCATCACGCTGATGCGCAAGATGTCGCGCAACCAGAGGCCGTGAATGCCCGGCGCGAGGCGTTGATGCACGATCATCGGCCAGATGGCGAACGACACCACGCGCAGAACGAACCAGGCGAGGGCGGCGCCCAAGGCTCCGTAAAAGTGAATCGCCAGCACCATCACTGGCACCGTGATCAGCGCAGAAATGACGCTGTACCAGACGTGCAACCGCATCTGCCCATAGGCGTATTGCAGGTAGAACTGAAACGCACTGACGGCCATGATCGCGCTGCCCAGCGAGTACCACGGCAGAATCGAGCGGCTCCAGTCGGCGGCCAATCGATCGCCCGACCAGGCGTACACCATCTCGTGGGCATGCAAAGCGATCAGCGCGGCCAGCGGAAACAGAAACGTGCAGACGAAGCGGTTGGCGGCCAGAAACAAAGCGTGCATGTCATCGCGACGACCTTCGGCCATCAACACCGTCAGACGCGGCAGCAGCGTCTGCGCCAGCGGGTTGCTCAACATCATGATGCCGGTGGTGATCAGCGCCACCAGCGAGAAGTAACCGTACTCGTTGAGCGGCAGCATCTCGGACAGCAGCACCTTGTCGATCTGGGTCAGCACGATCCACAACACCGCAGTGCCCGACATGCTGGCGGCGAACGGGATGATCGGCTTGACCAACTGCCAGTCGAATCCGGTCAGCAAAGACGGCTTCGGCATCTGTTGATACGCGCGAGCGGCAAAGATCAGGGTTTCGACCAGCCCCACCAGCACCTGAAACTCGAAGAACGTCACCGGGTCGCTGGTGATCGTACTCACCAGAAACAGCCCGCCGAAGTAGCGCAGGGTGGCGATGATCACGTTGGCGATGTTCAGCCAAGCGTGTTGTTCGAGGCCCTGAATCCCGCTTTTATAGAGTGTCGAAAACAGCCGCAGGGCGATCACGATACCCATCAGGCTGATGCACTCGACCAGCGTCTGGGTCGACAGCTCCTTGGCGTTGAGCCAGTGCACGGCGATCCAGTCGCTCCCGGCCATCATCGCCACACAACACAGACCCGCCAGCGGCACGAAGATCAGTTCGAACGACCGCAGCAGGCGGCCGGAGTGATAGTCCTGCACCGTCGCCCCTTGCTGATGCGCAACGGCGCGCACCAGGCTGGGCGATAACCCCGCGTCCAGCAATTGCAGCCAGGCCTGCAACACCGAGAAGAAACCGATCAGGCCATATGCCTCGGCGCCCATGTGGCCGAGGTAGAACGGCATGATCAGGATTCCCACCAGCAGCGTGTAGGCCTGGCCTGCATAGCTCAACGCAGTGTTGCGTATGACTGAGCGTTTGGTTTGCATGGAATGTCCCTTTCTTGCCTGAACGTGACGTGACACCGGCTTCAGATGGCGCTCGCCAGGTTCGGGGCCTGGTAGGACGCATGACCCAGGCTGCATTCGGCAATCACGGTGGCAATCACCCGCTCCTGATCTTCCACTTGCAGGCCCGGGAAGATCGGCAGGCAGAGCACGCGGTCACTCAAGGCGCGCGACGCAGTTTGTGCCGCCTGCGGTTGCAGGTATTCAAGGGTGTCCAGCGATGGGTAGAAATACCGGCGCGGGTTGATGCCATTGGTGTTCAAGGCACTGCGTACGCGCAACAACTGCTGCTCGTCGCTCAGGGCGATCGGGTAGTAACTGTTGTTGAGCTCGCTGTTGTCTTCCGGTTTCTGGAGGTCGACGTAATCGCCCAGGCGGGTGGTGTAGCGGTGGGCAATTTCAGCGCGTTGCTGAAGAATGTTCTCGATGTCGTCGAGAATGCACAGGCCCATTGCCGCTGAAAATTCGTTGAGCTTGGCGTTGATGCCGATGCCGTCGATCTTGTCGACTTCAACGATGCCGAAGTTGCACAGCAAGTGAACGCGACGGGCCAGCTCATCGTCGTTGGTGATGATCGCGCCGCCTTCAATGGTGTGAAACAGCTTGGTGGCATGAAAGCTCAAGGTGCTGATGTCGCCCCAGTTAAGCACCGACTGACCGGCGTGGCGCACGGCGAAGGCATGGGCGCCGTCGTACACGACTTTCAGATTGCGCCGACGGGCGATTTCTTCGATGCGTTCCACTGCGCAGGGGTTGCCGAACACATGGGTGCCGACGATGGCGGTGGTGTCCGAGACGATGCGGCTTTCGATGTGCTCAGGGGAGATGTTCCAGGTCTGCGCATCAATGTCCGCGAAGATCGGGCGAATGCCTTCCCATTGCAACGAACTGCTGGTGGCCACGAAGCTGAAGGGCGTGGTCACTGCGCTGCCGCTCAGGCCGAGTGCGCGGTAGGCGACTTGCAGGGCGAGGGTGCCGTTGTTGGTCAGGATGACGTGCCTGACGCCGAGGTATTCCTTCAGGCGCTCTTCCAGTTGGCACACCAGCGGACCGTGGTTGGTCAACCAGCCACGCGCATAGATGCCTTCGACGTAAGTTTTGAACTTGTCGATATCGCCCAGGTAAGTCTTGGTTACGTTGATCATCGAAATCTCCATTTCTGACGCAAATCTTTCAGGGCTTTTAGGCAGCCATGCTTTCAAGGCGGGTTGCACACCGTGTGCGGTCCGGTTCAGCTCTGTGTGGAAGCAGGAGGCTGATTGCCGGCTTTATTACTCATCCGTCTCGCTCGACCCTGGTTGATCCGCAGAATCAGCCGGGTCGCCAGACTGCCTGTATGGGGGTCACCGAAGTGGAACAGCGCTGTGGCGCGCTTCACATCGGCACCGCAGGGCTGATTGGCGTGCAGCGTGCGGTAGCCCCAGAAGAAATAAACATTGCCGGGTTCCAGGCGCAGGACATAAGGCTTGAGCCAGTTGCGCTGCATGCCTTTGACGATCCAGCCACGGGTAACCTTGTTCTGCAGCAACGCTTTCTCGATCACGTTGAACAGCACCCAACCACGCACCCGTCGAATGTTCGGGAAGAGCATCAGATCGCCGCGCTCCTCGCCCTCGGTGGGGATGAACACCGGAATCAGCGCCGTCACCAGACTTGCGTCGTAGTGAAAGGCATTGGATTCGCGCTTACCCTGATTGCCCTGTACGCAACGCAGCACCGGAAAGATCCGATCGCTGCGGGCATCGTGCCGGGCGGCATGTCGGTAGAGGCCGCCCAGCAGGGACTTGAAGCGAGGGTCGGTCCAGTAGCTCGACAGCAGGCTTTCGCCCAGCATCGCTTCACCGTGATAGGCGAAGTATTCACCCTGGTGTTTGCGCGCTTGTTCGTCGGTCCAGGCGCGCAGCTGTTGAAGGTCTGCGTCGGACACCGCGCCGTCGAGCTTTGCAAAGCCGTGGGTATCGATTTCGTCAGCCAGGCGCTGGGCCAGCTGCTCATCCATGTCGAAAGATAAAGGCATTGCATCGCGTCCTCTAAAGAAGGAAAGGGGACACAACAGGTTGCGATTGAGGCTTCAGGCACGCTACCGCCCGAATCTGCAGACCCTGCTGTTCTACTCACTGTTTGTACACGCCGTCTTTTCAAAAGAGTCTTGAGAAAAGCGTTGGGCAAAGCTACCGCCCAACCGAGCACTTTCAGTTCTTTTGAAAATTTTCTCTCGGCCAACACATGCCCACCGGCGCAAGGGACACACCGTTTGTGTTCATTAACTTCGAAGGCAGATACAGCATGATGAAGTCTGAAATGTCTTCTGCGCACAGCTCTGTGGCTGCGCTGCTAAAACAGGAAAACATTGGACAGGCATATATATCGACGGGCGCGGACTTTCTGTCAAATTATTTCGCCAACATTCTGTAAAATTTTTGATAACCTGACATTTTGATCATGTAACTCATTGATTTATATGAAAGTCAAAAAAATAGCGTTGTTCTATCACGGTGCGCTGACGCTTTTGAAGCATTGAGGAAACGACTCCAAAGAAGGTGGGAAACTTGGCAAAAGACAGTTTTCCACCGCCAGAAGTCAGGCGCAGGGTGCAGCTATCGGTTTTATGGCGCGGGTTAATTGAACGTCTTAGTGCGTTCGTTTGTGATCAAAACAGGAACTGAGCAACTAACGAAGTGATGAAAGTTTGGCGCCGTTTTATCCAACTTTGCCCGGCCTGTTAGTGTTGGATCAGTTCGAGATTAATAACGCAATCTTTGAAACTTTCTGAAAGGTCTAATGTCGTGCCGATCTAACGGCTTGAGGCGTAACGCGTTCCGACTGACCGTTCCCGTCATCTCGTGATACCTGGCATGCGGTTGCTCCCCGCCGATACGTCCTCCATTATCTGTCAGGTGCGACGCAAACAATTTCGGGTCAGCAGGAGATTCAATGAACACGCAGTCGAAAACCAGTGGAGTGGTGGCGCAACGCTTGGCGCAGGCACGCGCCCTCATGAGTCGTGAAGGCATCGACGCCTGGCTGGTGCCGTCGGCCGATCCTCATCTGTCGGAATACCTGCCGGGGTATTGGCAAGGCCGGCAATGGCTGTCGGGCTTTCATGGGTCGGTCGGCACGCTGATCGTCACCCCTGATTTCGCGGGCGTGTGGGCCGACAGCCGCTACTGGGAGCAGGCCACTAAAGAATTGGCGGGCAGCGGGATCGAACTGGTCAAGTTGCAACCCGGCCAGCCGGGGCCGCTGGAATGGCTGGCGGAGCAGGCCAAGGCTGATTCCGTTGTCGCGGTTGACGGTGCTGTCCTGGCGGTCGCGTCCTCACGCACGCTGGCCAGCAACCTTTATGCCCGTGGTGCCCGACTGCGCACCGACCTCGATCCGCTGACCGAGCTGTGGGAAGGCCGCCCGGTGCTGCCGACCCAGGCTATTTATGAGCACGTCGCGCCTCAGGCCACGCAATCCCGCCCGGAAAAACTGACCCGGCTGCGCAAGGTGATCGCCGAGCGCGGCGCCGACTGGCATTTTCTCGCGACGCTGGACGACATCGCCTGGCTGTTTAACCTGCGCGGCGAAGACGTTTCCTACAATCCCGTGTTCATTTCTTTCGCCCTGATCGGCCCTGACAGCGTCAGCCTGTTCGTGGCGCCCGAGAAAGTGAACCCGGCGCTGCGCAAAACCCTGGAAAACGAACGCATCACGCTGCGCGAATACACCGCCATTGGCGCCGCGCTGCGTGACGTGCCGAAAGAGGCAAGGCTGCTGGTGGACCCGGCGCGGGTGACCTGTGGCCTGCTCGACTACCTGGACAGCGAAGTCACGTTGGTCGAAGGCCTCAACCCGAGCACCCTGTTTAAATCACAAAAAAGCGAGGCGGACGCCCGGCACATTCGTCAGGCCATGGAACAGGATGGCGCCGCGCTGTGCGAATTCTTCGCTTGGCTGGACTCGGCGCTGGGCAATGAGCGTGTCACCGAGCTGACCATCGACGAAAAACTCAGCGCGGCTCGCGCGAAGCGTCCGGACTACATCTCTCAAAGCTTCGCCACCATTGCGGGCTTCAACGGTAACGGCGCGATGCCGCATTACCGCGCCACGGAAGAGGAACACTCCGTCATCGAAGGCGACGGTCTGTTGCTGATTGATTCCGGGGGCCAGTACCTGGGTGGCACCACCGACATCACCCGTATGGTGCCTGTCGGAACGCCGACCGCCGATCAAAAGCGTGATTGCACGCGGGTATTGAAGGGTGTGATCGCACTGTCCCGCGCCCACTTTCCGCGCGGCATTCTCTCGCCACTGCTGGATGCGATCGCTCGGGCGCCGATCTGGGCCGAGGGCGTCAACTATGGTCACGGCACCGGGCACGGCGTCGGCTACTTCCTCAACGTGCATGAAGGCCCGCAGGTGATTGCCTACCAGGCACCGGCTACGCCGCAAACCGCGATGCAGCCGGGGATGATCACCTCCATCGAGCCGGGCACTTATCGTCCGGGTCAGTGGGGCGTGCGGATCGAGAACCTGGTCATCAACCAGGAAGCGGGCAAGACCGAGTTTGGCGAATTCCTGAAATTTGAAACCCTGACCTTGTGCCCGATCGATACGCGCTGCCTGGAGGTGAGTCTGCTGACGGAAGAAGAACGTGAGTGGTTGAATGGCTACCACGCGGACGTCAAGCGCCGCTTGAGCCCATTGCTCGACGGCCCGGCGCTGGCATGGCTGGAATTGCGCACCGCCGCCGTCTGATCAGGTCGAGCTCCATAGGAGCGGAAGCTACAGGACGAATTCGATGCCTGCGCCTGGAAGGGCAGGCAAACGAATGGGGAAGGGCTTCAAGGCTGAGTCGGCTTCTTGCACACGATGATCATGCTGCGGCTGGTATAGCCAGCCGGATTGAGTCCCAGTGGGAAATCTCCCGGGTCCTCGGTCGCGTCGCCTGATTTGGCAATGACCCGGTATTGCCGGGATTCACAGGAGTCGGTCGCCATCTTGTAGCACTGATCCCACGAAGACGAGAGACCGGAGCAATTGATGTGCAGGCCCCGCTTGCTCTTCACTGGCTTGGAGGTGGCGGCGCATCCGGCGACGCTCAAAATGGCCAGCATTATTAAAATGTACTTCATTCATTTCCTTACCCGACCGGCTACAACCGCTCAGTCCCTAGCTTGAATTCGCTCGCTTGCCTGAAGCCAACAGCCATGCCCATCCAAATGAAGCTCCGCAATGGAGGGCTTGGACGTAAACATGGCGCAACAGCGTTACAAATACCAGTGACATCGTGTAACTGAGACCAAAAAGCGTCAGTCGGCTGGCACCAAGGCCACAGGCTCGGGGCGCGTGGTCAGTGTCGCACCGACCGAGGCGACGATAATCGCACTGATGGCCAGCCACTGGGTCAGGGTCAGGCTCTCATGCAGAAACAGCAATCCGGACAGCGCGCCCACGGCAGGTTCCATGCTCATCAACGTGCCGAATGTGCGAACGGGCATTCGGGTGAGGGCGACCATCTCCAGGCTGTAAGGCAGTGCCGTCGAAAGTACGGCGACGCCAAGGGCGGTCAGGATCAGAGCAGGGTCAAGCAAAGCGCTGCCCGCATGCGCTACCCCAATCGGGGCAATGAAGATGGCAGCAATGACCACGCCGAGCGCAGCTGTTTGGACGCCATGATCCGCGCCGGCCTTCTGGCCGAACAGAATGTAGCCCGCCCAGCAAACGCCTGCGCCCAACGCATAAAGAGCGCCGGCTAGATCCAGGCCATTTGCCTGCCCCATGGGGATGAGTAAGGCGAGGCCTGTCACTGCCAGTACGATCCAGATGAAGTCGGTGACTTTGCGTGAGTGCAGCAAGGCCACCGCCAATGGCCCGGTGAACTCCAGTGCAACGCCGATCCCAAGAGGAATCGTGCGGATAGCCATATAGAAGAGGAAATTCATGCCGCCCAGTGCGATGCCATATATAAGCACCGTGCGCAGGGAGCTGGGGGTGAAGGTCGTGCGCCATGGGCGCAGGATCAGCGTCATCAGGATGCTCGCGAACACCAAGCGCAAGGTCGTGGTGCCTTGCGCGCCGATGGCTGGGAATAATGACTTGGCGAGCGAGGCGCCGGTCTGCACCGACATCATGGCAATCAGCAGCATGCCGACCGGGAGAAGAGCGGCTGTCAGGCGGGTGGGGTTTGCGTTCATTGTGTTATTGAGATCCGAAAGGCTGGACGTGCATATAGAAGAGGGACGTCATGATGCTCAAGAATCTGGCTCTGAGCAATATAGTGCTCATTTTTATCGTCTGGGACGATTTTCGAAGATATTCGGAATAAGTGCTTGACGCCTCTCCGGATGTGTCTATAATTCGCCCCACTTCCGGCGCAGTCGGAACCGAAAACTCCTTGAAGATCAACGAGTTAAAGGTTCAGGATGGCGAGGAAGTGCTTCGGTTCTGGTGTCTGAATCGACAGCGGTGAAAAAGGTGGTTGACAGCAAGTTGTAACGCTGTAGAATTCGCCTCCCGCTGACATGAGACGCCAAGTCGAACGAAGCGCAAGTGGTTGAAGTTGATAAGGAAACTTTGAAAACTTCTGAAAATAACCGCTTGACAGATTGAGACGCTGCTGTAGAATGCGCGCCTCGGTTGAGACGAAAAGCTCTTGACCAACCGCTCTTTAACAATTGAATCAAGCAATTCGTGTGGGTGCTTGTGCTGTAAGACTGAAGTCAACTGATTATCAGCATCGCAAGTTGCTCCACGAGAAATCATGGTTTAACCAACGATTGCTGAGCCAAGTTTATAGGGTTTTCTCAAAACCCGATTGCAGTATTGAACTGAAGAGTTTGATCATGGCTCAGATTGAACGCTGGCGGCAGGCCTAACACATGCAAGTCGAGCGGATGAAGGGAGCTTGCTCCCTGATTCAGCGGCGGACGGGTGAGTAATGCCTAGGAATCTGCCTGGTAGTGGGGGACAACGTTTCGAAAGGAACGCTAATACCGCATACGTCCTACGGGAGAAAGTGGGGGATCTTCGGACCTCACGCTATCAGATGAGCCTAGGTCGGATTAGCTAGTTGGTGAGGTAATGGCTCACCAAGGCGACGATCCGTAACTGGTCTGAGAGGATGATCAGTCACACTGGAACTGAGACACGGTCCAGACTCCTACGGGAGGCAGCAGTGGGGAATATTGGACAATGGGCGAAAGCCTGATCCAGCCATGCCGCGTGTGTGAAGAAGGTCTTCGGATTGTAAAGCACTTTAAGTTGGGAGGAAGGGTTGCTGATTAATACTCTGCAATTTTGACGTTACCGACAGAATAAGCACCGGCTAACTCTGTGCCAGCAGCCGCGGTAATACAGAGGGTGCAAGCGTTAATCGGAATTACTGGGCGTAAAGCGCGCGTAGGTGGTTTGTTAAGTTGAATGTGAAATCCCCGGGCTCAACCTGGGAACTGCATCCAAAACTGGCAAGCTAGAGTAGGGCAGAGGGTGGTGGAATTTCCTGTGTAGCGGTGAAATGCGTAGATATAGGAAGGAACACCAGTGGCGAAGGCGACCACCTGGGCTCATACTGACACTGAGGTGCGAAAGCGTGGGGAGCAAACAGGATTAGATACCCTGGTAGTCCACGCCGTAAACGATGTCAACTAGCCGTTGGAATCCTTGAGATTTTAGTGGCGCAGCTAACGCATTAAGTTGACCGCCTGGGGAGTACGGCCGCAAGGTTAAAACTCAAATGAATTGACGGGGGCCCGCACAAGCGGTGGAGCATGTGGTTTAATTCGAAGCAACGCGAAGAACCTTACCAGGCCTTGACATCCAGTGAACTTACCAGAGATGGTTTGGTGCCTTCGGGAACACTGAGACAGGTGCTGCATGGCTGTCGTCAGCTCGTGTCGTGAGATGTTGGGTTAAGTCCCGTAACGAGCGCAACCCTTGTCCTTAGTTACCAGCACGTTAAGGTGGGCACTCTAAGGAGACTGCCGGTGACAAACCGGAGGAAGGTGGGGATGACGTCAAGTCATCATGGCCCTTACGGCCTGGGCTACACACGTGCTACAATGGTCGGTACAAAGGGTTGCCAAGCCGCGAGGTGGAGCTAATCCCATAAAACCGATCGTAGTCCGGATCGCAGTCTGCAACTCGACTGCGTGAAGTCGGAATCGCTAGTAATCGCGAATCAGAATGTCGCGGTGAATACGTTCCCGGGCCTTGTACACACCGCCCGTCACACCATGGGAGTGGGTTGCACCAGAAGTAGCTAGTCTAACCTTCGGGGGGACGGTTACCACGGTGTGATTCATGACTGGGGTGAAGTCGTAACAAGGTAGCCGTAGGGGAACCTGCGGCTGGATCACCTCCTTAATCGAAGACTCAGCTTCTTCGCAAGTTCCCACACGAATTGCTTGATTCATTGAAGAAGACGATAGAAGCAGCTCCAAGCTTTGAGCTACAAGCTTCAAGCTTGATCGCGGTTTGCATCAAGATTTAGGTCTGTAGCTCAGTTGGTTAGAGCGCACCCCTGATAAGGGTGAGGTCGGCAGTTCAAATCTGCCCAGACCTACCAGTTTCCCGGGGCCATAGCTCAGCTGGGAGAGCGCCTGCCTTGCACGCAGGAGGTCAGCGGTTCGATCCCGCTTGGCTCCACCATACTGCTTCTGAAATCGCAAAGCTTAGAAATGAACGTTTGGTTCGAACGTTGATTTCTAGTCTTTGATTAGATCGTTCTTTAAAAATTCGGGTATGTGATAGAAAGATAGACTGGGCACCTCTTTCACTGGTGCGTGTCCAGGCTAAGGTAAAGTTTGTGAAATGCAAACTTTCGGCGAATGTCGTCTTCACAGTATAACCAGATTGCTTGGGGTTATATGGTCAAGTGAAGAAGCGCATACGGTGGATGCCTTGGCAGTCAGAGGCGATGAAAGACGTGGTAGCCTGCGAAAAGCTTCGGGGAGTCGGCAAACAGACTGTGATCCGGAGATGTCTGAATGGGGGAACCCAACCATCACAAGATGGTTACCTTGCACTGAATACATAGGTGCATGGAGCGAACCAGGGGAACTGAAACATCTAAGTACCCTGAGGAAAAGAAATCAACCGAGATTCCCTTAGTAGTGGCGAGCGAACGGGGACCAGCCCTTAAGTTGATTTGAGATTAGCGGAACGCTCTGGAAAGTGCGGCCATAGTGGGTGATAGCCCTGTACGCGAAAATCTCTTGTCAATGAAATCGAGTAGGACGGGGCACGAGAAACCTTGTCTGAACATGGGGGGACCATCCTCCAAGGCTAAATACTACTGACTGACCGATAGTGAACCAGTACCGTGAGGGAAAGGCGAAAAGAACCGCGGAGAGCGGAGTGAAATAGATCCTGAAACCGTATGCGTACAAGCAGTGGGAGCCCACTTTGTTGGGTGACTGCGTACCTTTTGTATAATGGGTCAGCGACTTATTTTCAGTGGCGAGCTTAACCGAATAGGGGAGGCGTAGCGAAAGCGAGTCTTAATAGGGCGTCTAGTCGCTGGGAATAGACCCGAAACCGGGCGATCTATCCATGGGCAGGTTGAAGGTTAGGTAACACTGACTGGAGGACCGAACCGACTACCGTTGAAAAGTTAGCGGATGACCTGTGGATCGGAGTGAAAGGCTAATCAAGCTCGGAGATAGCTGGTTCTCCTCGAAAGCTATTTAGGTAGCGCCTCATGTATCACTGTAGGGGGTAGAGCACTGTTTCGGCTAGGGGGTCATCCCGACTTACCAAACCGATGCAAACTCCGAATACCTACAAGTGCCGAGCATGGGAGACACACGGCGGGTGCTAACGTCCGTCGTGAAAAGGGAAACAACCCAGACCGTCAGCTAAGGTCCCAAAGTCATGGTTAAGTGGGAAACGATGTGGGAAGGCTTAGACAGCTAGGAGGTTGGCTTAGAAGCAGCCACCCTTTAAAGAAAGCGTAATAGCTCACTAGTCGAGTCGGCCTGCGCGGAAGATGTAACGGGGCTCAAACCATGCACCGAAGCTACGGGTATCACCTTTGGTGATGCGGTAGAGGAGCGTTCTGTAAGCCTGTGAAGGTGAGTTGAGAAGCTTGCTGGAGGTATCAGAAGTGCGAATGCTGACATGAGTAACGACAATGGGTGTGAAAAACACCCACGCCGAAAGACCAAGGTTTCCTGCGCAACGTTAATCGACGCAGGGTTAGTCGGTCCCTAAGGCGAGGCTGAAAAGCGTAGTCGATGGAAAACAGGTTAATATTCCTGTACTTCTGGTTATTGCGATGGAGGGACGGAGAAGGCTAGGCCAGCCTGGCGTTGGTTGTCCAGGTTTAAGGTGGTAGGCTGGAATCTTAGGTAAATCCGGGATTTCAAGGCCGAGAGCTGATGACGAGTGTTCTTTAGAACACGAAGTGGTTGATGCCATGCTTCCAAGAAAAGCTTCTAAGCTTCAGGTAACCAGGAACCGTACCCCAAACCGACACAGGTGGTTGGGTAGAGAATACCAAGGCGCTTGAGAGAACTCGGGTGAAGGAACTAGGCAAAATGGCACCGTAACTTCGGGAGAAGGTGCGCCGGTGAGGGTGAAGGACTTGCTCCGTAAGCCCATGCCGGTCGAAGATACCAGGCCGCTGCGACTGTTTATTAAAAACACAGCACTCTGCAAACACGAAAGTGGACGTATAGGGTGTGACGCCTGCCCGGTGCCGGAAGGTTAATTGATGGGGTTAGCTAACGCGAAGCTCTTGATCGAAGCCCCGGTAAACGGCGGCCGTAACTATAACGGTCCTAAGGTAGCGAAATTCCTTGTCGGGTAAGTTCCGACCTGCACGAATGGCGTAACGATGGCGGCGCTGTCTCCACCCGAGACTCAGTGAAATTGAAATCGCTGTGAAGATGCAGTGTATCCGCGGCTAGACGGAAAGACCCCGTGAACCTTTACTATAGCTTTGCACTGGACTTTGAATTTGCTTGTGTAGGATAGGTGGGAGGCTTTGAAGCGTGAACGCCAGTTTGCGTGGAGCCATCCTTGAAATACCACCCTGGCAACTTTGAGGTTCTAACTCAGGTCCGTTATCCGGATCGAGGACAGTGTATGGTGGGTAGTTTGACTGGGGCGGTCTCCTCCTAAAGAGTAACGGAGGAGTACGAAGGTGCGCTCAGACCGGTCGGAAATCGGTCGTAGAGTATAAAGGCAAAAGCGCGCTTGACTGCGAGACAGACACGTCGAGCAGGTACGAAAGTAGGTCTTAGTGATCCGGTGGTTCTGTATGGAAGGGCCATCGCTCAACGGATAAAAGGTACTCCGGGGATAACAGGCTGATACCGCCCAAGAGTTCATATCGACGGCGGTGTTTGGCACCTCGATGTCGGCTCATCACATCCTGGGGCTGAAGCCGGTCCCAAGGGTATGGCTGTTCGCCATTTAAAGTGGTACGCGAGCTGGGTTTAGAACGTCGTGAGACAGTTCGGTCCCTATCTGCCGTGGACGTTTGAGATTTGAGAGGGGCTGCTCCTAGTACGAGAGGACCGGAGTGGACGAACCTCTGGTGTTCCGGTTGTCACGCCAGTGGCATTGCCGGGTAGCTATGTTCGGGAAAGATAACCGCTGAAAGCATCTAAGCGGGAAACTTGCCTCAAGATGAGATCTCACTGGAACCTTGAGTTCCCTGAAGGGCCGTCGAAGACTACGACGTTGATAGGTTGGGTGTGTAAGCGCTGTGAGGCGTTGAGCTAACCAATACTAATTGCCCGTGAGGCTTGACCATATAACACCCAAGCAATCTGATGCCTTGGAGCTGAAAAGCCGAGAGAGCCAGATTGCGGTGACTGTGAAGACGACAGCAACCGAAAGTTTGCAGCACAGACGAACGACCTGATCACATACCCGATTTGCTGAGGCGAGGCCGCAGGCCACGACTTGGTACCCGAATTTCTTGACGACCATAGAACATTGGAACCACCTGATCCCATCCCGAACTCAGAAGTGAAACGATGTATCGCCGATGGTAGTGTGGGGTTTCCCCATGTGAGAGTAGGTCATCGTCAAGATTAAATTCCAGAACCCCATTTGCGAAAGCAGATGGGGTTTTGTTTTTGCGCGCGGAAAAATGCTTGGCATAACCCAAGCCCAGTCCTGGCCCGAACTGCGAGAGCCTCGCACAGCTGCACATATCCCAGCCGTCACGGCCATCGGCCACCTAGGTTGCTAGATATGTCACCCGACAGCCTATTCCAACGGTTAGAGTTCCCAATCAGTCCCAGTGATAACGCTGCAATCACCCGACCGTTGCTTAACAAAAGATAACGTCATGTTGATTGTCATACGTTTCCCAAGCTGGATAGGATGGGTTCGCCTCGGAAGGCTCGTACGCAGGCTAGAGCGCTTGCAGTACTGAAATGACCTTCCGGAGAACCTAATAAAAATAAAGGAAGGGGAAGCTCTATGCGTGAGCCAGTCATTCGGCGCACTCGGTCCGCGGTCATTCAACATCATGACGATTCCCGGACGCTACACACGAGCAGGCCTCTGAACGCTGTAGTATTGGTGCTCATCTCCATGGCCCTCTGCGGCACGGCACTGGCTGCTGAAAGCACGCCGACCGCTGCCCCCGCCGCCAGCGACACGGCCGTTTTCGCACTGGAGTCCGCCAAAGCCTCTCGCAGTCTGCTGTTGGACGTGACTCACGCCGGTAAGCGAATTGTGGTGGTGGGAGACCGCGGTCACATTCTTTATTCCGATGATCAAGGCAAGTCCTGGACTCAAGCCAAAGTGCCAACCCGGCAATTGCTCACAGCGGTGTACTTCGTCGACGACCAGCATGGCTGGGCTGTCGGTCATGATGCGCAGATTCTCGCCAGCAGCGATGGCGGTGCCACCTGGATCAAACAATTCGAAGACCTCAAGCGCGAGGCGCCGCTGTTAAACGTCTGGTTCAAGGACCTCAGCACTGGAATCGCAGTGGGGGCCTACGGCGCGCTGCTGGAGACCACCGACGGCGGTCAGCACTGGAATGACATCGGCGAACGGCTGGATAACGAAGACCAGTACCATCTCAATGGCATCGCTTACGTAAAGGATGCAGGTCTGTTCATCGTCGGCGAAATGGGCAGCATGTTTCGCTCATCGGATGACGGTCAAACCTGGGAAAAACTCGAAGGCCCGTATCAAGGTTCGTTGTTCGGCGCAGTGGGTACGTCCCAAGCGAATACGCTGCTGGCGTACGGCCTGCGCGGCAATCTGTTCCGCTCCACGGATTTCGGCAGCAACTGGGAGCCGGTCGCGCTGCAGGGGGAGCGTGGGCCGTTGGAATTCAGCATCGCCAACGCTTCATTGTTGCCGGACAACTCCATCGTGCTGGTCGGCAACGGGGGGAGTGTCATGCGCAGCACCGATGACGGCGAGACGTTCACCGTTTCCAATCGCTCGGACCGTCTCTCACTGGCCGGTGTGGCCGAGGACGACAAAGGCAATCTCATTCTGGTAGGACAAGGCGGCGTTCACGTCACCTCGCCGACAGGCGTTGATGTCGCTCAACAATAAGAACTGACCAGGCGAGGACGCTTATCGATGACAAATCTTCAACAGCCACACGACAAACCGACCTTTCTCGAACAATTGATCTTCAACAATCGTCCGACTGTGATTGGCATCTGTCTGTTGGTCAGTATTTTCCTGTTCTGGCAGGCCACTCTGGTTCGGCCGTCTACCAGTTTCGAGAAGATGATCCCGCTGGGTCATCCCTTCATTCAGAAGATGATGGAGCACCGCAACGACTTGGCGAACCTGGGCAACACCGTGCGGATTTCGGTGGAAGCCAAACAGGGCGATATCTTTACCAAGGAGTACATGGAGACCCTTCGGCAGATCAACGATGAGGTGTTCTACATTTCGGGTGTTGACCGTTCCGGGCTCAAGTCGCTGTGGAGCCCGAGTGTGCGCTGGACCGAGGTGACAGAGGAGGGCTTTGCCGGTGGCGAGGTGATTCCCCAGAGCTACGACGGCTCCCAGGACAGCCTCGACAAGCTGCGCAATAACGTCCTCAAATCCGGTCAAGTCGGGCGATTGGTGGCGAACAACTTCAAGTCCAGCATCGTCGACGTCCCTCTCCAGGAGTTCTACCCGGACCCGGCGGATCAGGGCAAATTGCTGCCGCTGGATTACCGGCTGTTCTCCCACCAGTTGGAGGAGAAGATCCGCGACAAATACGAAGCGCAGAACCCCAACGTCGATATTCACATCGTCGGGTTTGCCAAGAAAGTCGGCGACCTGATCGACGGCCTGATCATGGTGGTGATGTTCTTCGGCGTGGCCTTCCTGATCACTCTTGTGCTCTTGATGTGGTTCACACGCTGCACGCGCAGCACGATCGCTGTCTTGAGCACCACGTTGATCGCCGTGGTGTGGCAACTGGGGCTCATGCATGTGGTGGGCTTTGGTCTCGATCCTTACTCGATGCTCGTACCGTTTCTGATCTTTGCCATCGGCATTTCCCACGGGGTGCAGAAGATCAACGGCATTGCCCTGCAATCCAGCGACGCCGACAACGCCCTGACTGCCGCGCGTCGCACGTTTCGCCAGCTGTTTCTGCCGGGGATGATCGCGATTCTGGCGGATGCCGTGGGCTTCATCACGCTGTTGATCATCGATATTGGCGTGATTCGCGAGCTGGCCATTGGTGCGTCCATTGGTGTCGCTGTGATCGTGTTCACTAACCTGATCCTGCTCCCCGTTGCCATTTCCTACGCAGGGATCAGCAAAAAGGCCGTTGTGCGCAGTAAACAGCATGCCGTTCGTGAACACCCGTTCTGGCGTCTGCTGTCGAACTTCGCGGCACCCAAGGTCGCTAAGGTGTCGGTCACATTGGCATTGCTGGCATTGGCGGGAGGCCTCTGGTACGGCCACAACCTGAAGATCGGCGACCTTGATCAGGGCGCGCCGGAGTTGCGCCCCGACTCGCGCTACAACCAGGACAACAATTTCATCATCAGCAATTACTCCACCAGTTCTGACGTGTTGGTGGTGATGGTCAAGACGCCGCCTGAAGGCTGTTCGGCCTATCAGACGCTTTCGGCCATCAATGAGCTGTCGTGGAAGATGGAAAACACGCCGGGCGTGCAGTCGGCGATCTCGCTGGTCACTGTGTCCAAGCAGGTGATCAAAGGCATGAACGAGGGCAACCTGAAGTGGGAGTCGCTGTCGCGCAACAAGGACGTGCTCAACAGCTCTATTTCTCGCGCTGACGGTCTGTACAACAACACCTGTTCACTGGCGCCGCTGTTGATCTTCCTCAACGATCACAAGGCCGAGACGCTCGATCGGGCCGTGCACGCGGTGCAGGACTTCGCCAAGGCCAACAACAAGGAAGGGCTGGAATTCCTGTTGGCGGCCGGCAATGCCGGGATCGAAGCGGCGACCAACGAGGTGATCAAACAGGCCGAGTTGACCATCCTGATTCTGGTGTACATCTGCGTCGCCGTGATGTGCATGATCACCTTCCGCTCGTGGGCCGCGACGCTGTGCATCGTGCTGCCGCTGGTGTTGACCTCGGTGCTGGGTAACGCGCTGATGGCGTTCATGGGCATCGGGGTGAAGGTCGCGACCTTGCCGGTGGTGGCATTGGGCGTCGGGATTGGCGTCGATTACGGCATTTACATCTACAGTCGTCTGGAAAGCTTCCTGCGCGCGGATCTGCCACTCCAGGAGGCCTACTACGAAACGCTGAAGTCCACGGGCAAGGCCGTGCTGTTTACCGGTCTGTGCCTGGCGATTGGCGTGTGCACGTGGATTTTCTCAGCGATCAAGTTCCAGGCGGACATGGGCTTGATGCTAACGTTCATGCTGCTGTGGAACATGTTCGGGGCGTTGTGGTTGCTCCCTGCACTGGCGCGGTTCCTGATCAAGCCGGAGAAGATGGCGGGCAAAGTGGGGAATTCGTTGTTCTCCCATTGATGGCCGCTTGAAACAAAAAAACCGCAGCCTGAGAAGGTTGCGGTTTTTTTATGAGTCTCGGGAATCGCGTGAGCAGTCAGTTGTAGACGAAGAACCCGCGCCCGCTCTTGCGACCCAGATACCCCGCCGCGACCATTTCCTTGAGCAGCGGCGCAGGGCGGTATTTGCTGTCGTTGAAGCCCTCATGGAAAGCCTCGACGATGGCCAGCAACGTGTCGAGTCCGATCAGGTCGGCCAATGCCAACGGCCCGATCGGCTGGTTGCAGCCCAGACGCATGCCGTCGTCGATGTCTTGAGCAGTCGCCAGGCCTTCCTGAAACACCAGGATCGCTTCATTGATCATCGGCACCAGAATGCGGTTGACCACGAAGCCAGGCCGGTTGCCTGCGGTGATGGCGGTCTTGTTCAGGCGCTCGGCCAGCTTGATCGCAACGACGTGGGTTTCGTCGGCCGTTTGCAGGCCACGAATCACTTCGATCAGGCCCATCATCGGCACCGGATTGAAGAAGTGCAGACCGATGAAACGCTCCGGACTGTCGACGCTGGCCGCCAACTGGGTGATCGACAGCGACGACGTGTTGGAGGCAATGACGCAATCAGCCCCCACGTGCACGGCGATCTGTTTCAACAGGCGCAGTTTGAGGTCGAGGTTTTCGGTGGCCGCTTCGATCACCACCTGCGGCTCATTCAACTGCGCGTAATCGGTGATGCAGCGAATGCGTCCCAGCGCCTCTTCCGCCAGCTCGACCGTCAGCGTTTGTTTGTTGACCTGGCGCTCAAGGTTCTTGCGCACAGTGGCCAGGCCGCGTTCCAGCGCAGCGTCATTGATGTCTAGCAGGGTCACGTCGAACCCGGCAATCGCGCAGACTTGCGCGATGCCGTTGCCCATGGTGCCTGCGCCGATCACGGCGATGTGATGCAGGGTCATGCAGCCTCTCCCTTACACGCGTTCGAAGATGACGGCGATGCCTTGACCGCCGCCGATGCACATGGTGACCAAGGCATAGCGGCCGCCGATGCGGTGCAGTTCATGAATGGCCTTGGTGGCGATGATCGCACCGGTCGCACCCACTGGGTGACCGAGGGAAATGCCGGAACCGTTCGGGTTGACCTTTTCCGGGTCGAAACCTAGTTCGCGAGCCACGGCGCAGGCCTGGGCGGCGAACGCTTCGTTGGACTCGATGACGTCCAGATCGGCTACCGTCAGGCCCGCACGTTCCAGCACCTTGCGGCTGGCAGGAATGGGTCCCAGCCCCATCATCGACGGTTCGACGCCCGCGTGGGCATAGGCCACCAGGCGCGCCAGCGGCTTGAGGCCGTGCTCGCGCACCGTGTCACCGTTGGCCATCACCAGCGCGGCGGCACCGTCGTTCAGGCCCGAGGCGTTGCCCGCCGTGACCGTGCCGTCCTTCTTGAACGCGGTCTTCATCTTTTCCAGTTGCTCGGCGGTCACGTCGGCGCGTACGTGTTCGTCCTGTGCAAACGTGACGGTGCCTTTGCGGGTGGCGATTTCGATCGGCACGATCTGCCCTTCGAAGCGGCCTTCAGCGATCGCGCGGGCGGCGCGTTGCTGGCTGGTCAGCGCCAAGGCATCCTGATCGGCACGGGTAATGCCGTAGTTTTCGGCGATGTTCTCGGCGGTGATGCCCATGTGAATGTTGGCGAACGGGTCATGCAGCGCACCGAGCATGTAGTCATACGCCTGCACGTTGCCCATCCGCGCGCCCCAGCGGGCTTGAGGCATGATGTAGGCGCCACGGCTCATGGATTCGGTGCCGCCGGCCAGCACGGCGTTGGCATCCCCCAGCAACACGGATTGCGCAGCGGAGACAATCGCTTGCAGTCCCGAGCCGCACAGACGGTTGACGTTCATCGCCGGGGTTTCCTTGGTCAGACCGGCTTCCAGCGCAATGACGCGGGACAGATAGGCATCGCGGACTTCGGTCGGGATCACGTGGCCCATGACCACGTGCCCGATATGCTCAGCCGCCAGGCCGGAAGAGGCGAGGGCCGCGCGGCTGACCTGAGTGCCCAGTTCGATGGGCGAGACGTCTTTGAGGGAACCGCCGAATCCACCGATGGCGGTACGCAGTGCGCTGACGACGAAAACTTCGGTATTGCTCATGTCGACTCCTGAAACCCGTTGAATGAGAGGGATGGCAACGACGGGAGGCATTTCGGCCACGTGCCAATTGCGGGCAAGTCTAGATCGGCATTTGGGGCGGGCCTATGCCGAAACTGTCCAGATCGGCTGGCGTTCTTTACCATCAGCGCCGTGGCTTATAACGACAAAAGGAAACACGGCTCATGCGGGAAAAGGATTCGGTGTCGATTTATTTCGTCCAACTGGTGGTGCATGCCTTGCGCGACCAGCCTCTGCGCCTGCAATCGGTGCTGGAGGGGGCCGGAATCGACAGGGCGCTGCTGGACGATCCGACGGCCCGTGTGCCGGCCAGTGCGTTCGCGTCGCTGTGGCTGATTCAGATCAAGGAGCTGCGCGATGAATTCTTCGCCCTGGATTCCCACGGCATGCCGCTCGGCAGCTTCTCGTTGATCTGCCGGGGCTTGATCCAAGAGCCGAACCTGGAGAAAGCGTTGCGTCAATGTCTGGCCAACTTTGGGCTGTTCCTGCGGGACTTCAAAGGCAGCCTGATCGTGCGCGGTCAGCGGGCCGTGATTGCACTGGACAACCTCGCCACCGACCCTGAAAAACGCCGGTTTGGCGAAGAGACGTTTCTGCTGTTGATGATCAGCCTGTTGTGCTGGCTGGGCGGTCGTCGTATCACCATCGACCGCGCGCAGTTTCGCCACACCCGCGAACGGCTGAGCGACGATTCGCTGTTGTGGGGCTTCAACCTGAGCTTCGGTGAGGGGCGCACCGAGGTCGAATTTTCCAGCCAGTACCTGCGCCTGCCGGTGGTGCAGACGCTGCCGTCGCTCAAGTCATTCCTGCGCACGGCGCCGCAATGGTTGGTGATCCGCTTCCGCAATCAACGGGGCCTCGCCGCGCAGGTCTATCAGCGCTTGCGCGGCAGCCATTACGGCCACTGGCCGACGTTGTTGGAGATGGCCCTTGAACTGAAGCTGAGCCCCACCACGTTCCGCCGTCGGCTGGAACGCGAAGGCTGCGCGTTTCAGGGGATCAAGGACGACGTGCGGCGGGGTATCGCCCAACAGAAACTCCGCGAAACCGACATGAGCGTGGTTGAGATCGCAGCGCTGGTGGGTTTTCAAGAGCCCAGCGCCTTTCACCGGGCGTTCAAGAAATGGACGGGGGAAAGCCCTGGCGGCTACCGACGAGGGCGGGCTGCTCAAGGCTGACCCCGGCCTTCTTTGGCGGCCTGCAGTCGCCTACGGCAACCACGCCTTGAGCAGCGCCTGCTGATAAGCAGCGTCCTGAACCCAAGCGCTCAGGACCGCGTTGCGCAGGTGTTCGCCCCGTGCGATGCGGGCGCCTTCATCGTGCAAGTGTTCTGCTATCGCCCCTGACCATACGGCCACTTGATTGCTCAGGCGCATCACCGGCAGTTCGCCACGAAAGCCGTCCACGTCGCTACAAATGACCGGCACGCCACAGGCTCCGTATTCCAGTAGCAGGCTGTGATCACGGCAATGATTGCTCAGGGTGTCGCGCAGCGGGATCAACGCCAGATCCAGATTCAATCCGGTGAGCGCGTCGCGATTTCCCCAGAAATGAGCATTGCTGTGCACTTCAACGGCAAGGTGGTTGAGGCGCGCATGGCCACTGCCCAGCAGAATCCAGTCGACGTCGAGGTGGTGCATCAGCGCTTCGATCAAAGCGATGTCCGAGTGATGATCACCGCTCACGAAGCAGCCGATGCGCGGTCGCGGGTTGGGCCGACGCGACGGCAAAGGCATCGCCCATTCAGGGCTCAGGCGCGTGGGCAGAATCACTACGGGGCGTGCATCGCGATCGAATATCTCCGCCAGTGCGGGGGTCGCCACCACAATGCGGTCAACCAAATGCTGAGCGTTTTGAACGGCGCCGGCCATTTCCAGGTCGCTGGGCAGGCCATCGATGTCCAGGACCTTGAGGCATTTTGAATAGGACGCGAGCTCGCGCATTGACTCCAGGCGCGATGGGTCGAGGCGCCGATGCAGGACAATAGTGTCCGGCTGATAACGCTCCACGTCGATCACCCCGGGCAGCTGTACGCTGACCACTCCATCAAGCAGGCCTTCGGCTTTGAGGGTTTCGACCGGTTGCGAGATGCGCCGTTGGGCCGATGCGGAGGCGATGGCCGGGACCGCCAGTGCGGTGGGTATGGGCAGCCCTTTGAGTGGCCGCCAGGTGAATTCAGTACGCCCATCGAACTTGAAGCCGGTGTCTTCGAGGGATAGGTTAGGGCTGTATGCAGGATCGTTAGCCATGATGGTGAGCCATTTACTCATCATGCCGTGCTGTTCGGAGCGGAAGCGCTTGATCTTCGCCGCAAAGGCATTGGGATCGACATGGATCTGGCTGACGCTGCCTTCGTGCAGCAGTAATGCGTGAGGCGTCCAGACGACCAGATAGCCCTGTGCACTGACCTTCAGACACAGGTCGACGTCGTTGTAGGAAACTTTGAACAGTTCCTCGTCAAGCCCGCCGACTTCCTCATAGATCGATCGACGAACCATCAGGCAAGCTGCCGTGACGGCGCTGTAGTTCTGGTCGACCAACACACGTTGCATGTAACCCGGTGTGGCGGCAGGCTGACCGACAAAGGGGTGCCCGGCCGGGCCATTAAGACCGATGACCACACCTGCATGCTGAATCTGGCCGTCTGGAAATAGCAGCTTCGCACCGACGACCCCGACCTCCGGGCGCTGGGCGTGGTTGAGCAGCGCGTCCAGCCACCCCCCGTCGAGAATGGCCGTGTCGTTGTTGAGCAACACCAGGTACTCGCCCTTGGCGTGGGTGACGGCGAAGTTATTGATCGCCGAATAGTTGAACGGATACGGATAGCGCAGTACACGGATCTTCTCGCCGCCGATGGCCTCTAGCTCGTTCAGCCAGGCAATGGCTTCTTCGGTCTGGCTGTCGTTGTCGACGATGAGCAGCTCGTAATTGAAGTATCGGGTCTTTTCCAGCAACGTTTCCACGCAACGACGCAGGAAGGGCAGTTGGTCCTTGGTCGGGACAATGATTGAGACCAGCGGCTGAGTCGCGTGACCATAGTGGATGTGGTAATGGCGCAGCGGATACTCTCGGACCTGATGATTGGGGTAACCCCGACTGTCGAGGTGACGACCCAAGGCCAAGACTTCATCCGGGTTGGCGCTCAGTTGTGGCGGTTCACAGCTCACCAGCGGTTCTGCGATGTGTTCGATGCAGCTCAGGCCCCGGTCGTCGATGATTCGCAGGATCAGATCGAACTCCAGCGCTTGGGGCAGTTGGCTGTCTAGTCCACCCACGGCCAGAAACGTGTCGCGGCGAAACAGCCAATGCGTCGCCATGATCACAGGCAAGCTGATGAGGTAATCCAGATTGGTGTCGGGTTTGAATACCAGCCCTGCATGCCCGCTACTGAACTGAATTTCATCGCAGTACAGCATGCAAGCCTGCGAGTTCGACAACCGCTGTTCGAGCATGCAGATGCCACTGTCAATCAACTCATCTCCAGCGTTGAGCAGCAGGAGCCACTGGTGATCGACCTTGTCGATCAGTGAGTTGATCTGGTGCGCGGTGGAGGGGCCGAGGCGATCCCATTCCACGTCGAGAGGCAGCGGGCCTTCGGGTTCTAGAGGCGTGAGCACATGAACACCAATGCTCGTCGCAGAGCTGGCCTGCCAGTGCAGCACGCTTTTCAGCGTCTTTCCGAGCGCATCGACCGCTCCCGTCGAATCCAGGATGACGACGACCACGCTTGATTGAGCGTGTGCCGCTTGGTGTCGATCCAGCAGCCGACGTTGCACGGTGGTCAGATTGCGGTCTTCCAGCCAGCGGGACACCTGCAGGTTCATCTGGCTTTGGTGACGCTGCGCCGCTTGCAAGGTCAATGCGATAAACCGCTCCAATTCATCACGTTCCGGCGCCGTCACGTGTAGGTCATCGTTCAGCGGCAGCGTGAGGATCGTCGGCTCGGTCGCCCGGTGACTGACGTCGTGGCTGTGGTAGAACACCAAGTCGGTATCGACCGTGCCGACTTCTTTGGCAATCAGATCATCCGACGCGTTGAGGATGTAGCGCGCGACAACCCGGCTGGACAATGGGTTGCCTTGCAGTGAGCCGGGGTAGACCGCGATCGGCAGCCTCTGCTCGATGCTGCACGCCTCCAGAATCTCGTCCGTCAGCAACGGGGTGTTCAGGTGCGGACTGACCACCGTGCCTCCTGCGATGTACGCATTGAGCCCGGCGAGGTTCAACGCATGACACAACAGGTGCATGACCCGGCTGTCATTGTTGGTTTCTTGATAATCACCGGCGTAGAGGAAGTAGGGATGGGCTGTCTTTTTATCGAAAGTCACGGCGTACTCGATGATCATCAGAAATGACAGACGGGCTGATCGGCCTGTCAGAGAAGTGGCGGATAGGCGGCAAAAAACAAAGGTGCAGCAATATTTCGGCCAGTTAGTTCAGGAACACTGTGATGCTTGATATTTTGAACGACCGACGTTTATTTTGTACGCCTGCCGCACCACACCGCGCGGCCTGCCAGCCAAAAAGGATTTGAGTCATGTCGAGCGATGGCCATAATTCACTCGCACAGCGATTGATGGGCATTGATGAAATTGAATGCGTCACCCCGGACCTCAACGGCGTGCCGCGTGGAAAAGTGATGACGGGAGAGGGCTTTCTCGAAGGGCGACGCCTGCAACTGGCCCGGGGCGTGCTGCTGCAATGCATCATGGGCGGCTACCCGGCGGCGAAGTTCTACGGCAGTGACGACGGCGATCTGGCGCTGATCGCTGACGAGCAACAGATCCATCGCCTGCCCTGGAGCGATGAGCCGCGAGCATTGGCGATTTGCGACGCCGACGAGCTGGATGGCGAGCCGTCCAGCCTGTCCACCCGGGGCCAGCTCAAATCGGTGATCGCACGGTACGCGCGTCACGGCTGGTCACCGGTCGTGGCCACCGAACTGGAGTTTTTTGTCTTCGCGCCGAACAGCGATCCCGCTCAGCCGTTCAAGCCGCCGGTGGGGCTGGACGGTCGTCGTGAGGACGGGCAATCAGCCTTCAGCGTGACCTCCAACAACGGCCTGCGCCCGTTCTTCAGCGAAGTCTATAAATGCATGGCGGCGCTGGGGTTGCCTCGCGACACCTTCATGCACGAAATGGGCGTCAGCCAGTTCGAGATCAATCTGCTGCATGGCGATCCTTTATTGCTGGCGGACCAGACGTTCCTGTTCAAGCACATGCTCAAGGAAGTGGCGCTCAAGCACGGCCTGACCGTGGTCTGCATGGCCAAGCCGCTGGCCCATACGCCGGGCAGTTCGATGCACATCCATCAGAGCGTGGTCGACAGCGTCACCGGGCAGAACATTTTCAGCGATGAGCAGGGGGAGCCGACGGAGGCATTCCATCACTTCATTGGCGGGCAGCAGTCGGCAATGGCGGATTTCACCGCTTTATTTGCGCCGAACGTCAATTCCTACCAGCGTTTGTGTCATCCTTTCGCCTCCCCGAACAACGCTTGCTGGTCCCACGACAACCGTGCGGCCGGGTTGCGCATTCCGGCCAGTGCACCGGTCGCTCGTCGGGTGGAAAATCGTCTGCCCGGTGCAGACGCCAATCCCTACCTCGCAATTGCAGCTAGTCTTTCAGCCGGGCTGTACGGTATCGAGCAGCGGTTGCAGCCGTCGTCGCCGATTCAGGGGGAATTCGTCGTACCGGACAATCTCTCGCTGCCCTGTACCTTGCATGCGGCGTTGGAGCGTCTGAAACGCAGCGCTCTGGCCAAGGAACTGTTCGGCGCCGAATTCATCGAAGGCTACATCGCGTCGAAGACCCTGGAACTGACCAGTTTCTTCAACGAAATTACCCCTTGGGAGCGCCGCGTCTTAGCCTCTCAAGCTTAAGAACCGTGGTTCGAAAACCCTCCATTGGAGGAGGGTTTTCGTTTTTGGAAAGCCAATGCGCCAAATCTGGAAATCGTTTCGAGCGCTGTATTTTGCCTCACTGATGATGTTGATCGGTTCGGGCCTCCTGAGTACCTACCTTGCCTTGCGTCTCGCTGCCGATCAGGTCGATGGCCTGTGGGTCGGTGCGTTGATGGCCGCCAACTACGTCGGCCTGGCGCTGGGCGGCAAGGTCGGGCACCGGCTGATTGGCCGGGTCGGGCACATCCGCGCGTACGCAACGTGTGCGGGGATCGTCGGCGCTGCCGTTCTGGGCCACGGGCTGATCAATTACCTGCCGGCCTGGATCTTTCTGCGGATGATCGTCGGCCTCGGCATGATGTGTCAGTACATGGTCATCGAGAGTTGGCTCAACGAACAAGCCTCGCCCAAACAGCGCGGCACGGTGTTCAGCGGCTACATGATCGCGTCGTACCTGGGGCTGGTCCTCGGTCAGCTGATTCTCGTGGTGCACCCGCAACTGGGGCCTGAGCTGCTGATGCTGGTCGCGATGTGCTTCACGCTCTGCCTGGTGCCGGTGGCGATGACCCGCAGCATTCACCCGGCGCCGATGCGTCCTGCGCCGCTGGAACCGCTGTTCTTCATGCGCCGCGTGCCGCAGTCGCTCACCACGGTGCTGAGCGCCGGTCTGATCATCGGTTCGTTTTACGGCCTGGCGCCGCTGTATGCCGCGCAGCAGGGGCTGAGTACAGAGCATGTCGGTCTGTTCATGGCGACGTGTATCGGCGCGGGTCTTCTTGTGCAAGGGCCCTTGGGCAAACTGTCAGACCGCTATGACCGTGCCTGGCTTATTCGCGGCGTGGCCGGTCTGTTGGTACTGGCGGCGTTGCCACTGGCGGTCTTTCCGGGCTTGCCGCTGGAAGCGGTGTTCGCGATGGGCTTCATGGCGTCGTTGCTGCAATTCGCGCTGTACCCGCTGGCGGTGGCGTTTTCCAACGACCACGTCGAAGGCGAACGTAGGGTGTCGCTGACGGCCATGCTGCTGATGACCTACGGCGTGGGCGCCAGTATCGGGCCGTTGGTGTCGGGCGTGCTGATGAAGCAGTTTGGCAGCAACATGCTCTATGCCTTCGTCTGTTGCATCGCTTTGATTCTGACGCTGCGGATTCGTCCGAAAGCCGTCACCAATCTGCACCAGGTCGTCGACGCGCCACTGCACCACGTCGCGATGCCGGACAGCATGTCCAGCTCGCCACTGGTGGTGGCCCTCGACCCACGGGTGGACGAACAGGTGGTTCAGGATCAGATGCAGACCACGACGGAACCGGCGCCCGACGCTGCCGAGCCTCAGACAGGACAGTCGGCGGAGCCGCAACCGGGCAGCGAAGAACAGCCGGAACGGGTGGTGGCATCAGGCGAAGGCGTTGTGAGGCCGGTGGCTGTGGTGGACGGCGACGTCAGCACCGAGCCTCAGTCGGCCAAGCCGGATGCCGCTCATGATGCTTCGCGGGATGTGGGCGTGGATCGACCGTTGTAAGGCTCAAAACGCCTGTTCCCGAGTCTCGAACGTAGCGCTCAGTGCAGGGGGCCGCTTCGTTCCCATTGCAGGAGGAACAGGCTCCATGTCGCGTCGTCCAGCGGGCATTGCGCCTTGCCCGTCACCTCGATCACGGCGCTGACATGGTGTGTCAGCGCCGTCGGCAACAAGGCCCGGTGGGTGCGATAGTTCACCACCAGCGTGATGCTGGCGTCGGCGCTCAACAGCCGCTCGATCCGTTGCGCATCTTCACGCCGGGTCAGGTCGCCCGCCAGCACTTCCACCAGACGCCCGGAAACATCGGTGATCCGTCTGGCCACCGTTTGCAGCCGATCACGGTCCGCCGCGACCAGAATCAGATCGTATCCCTGAGCGGCCATGCGCCGCGCGTATGCCAGGCTTGGGCCTGACGAAACGCCGGTGATCACGGCGGTGCCTCTGTGACTGAACATCCCGCACCTGCTTTCTTGACGTTATCAAGCGTCAGGGTAAGCCCTGTCGCGATCGTGCACCGGTCATAAAAGCCACGAATAAAGACGTGTTTTCCGGCCTTGCACGAATGGCCGGAAAGGGTGTTTTTACGGCACATCGCGCCATCGCCCTCTCTCTAACATCAGTTCCCGAGATGCACACAACTCCACGGCCCTGACTGGCGGCGTGCGCATCAACCCTTACTTTCGGAGAACCGACATGAAATTGACCCAAAACACGATCTTCATCACTGGCGGCGGTTCGGGCATCGGCCGCGCCCTGGCGGAAGCCCTGCACCAACGCGGCAATAAGGTGATCATCGCCGGGCGCCGTGAGGCGCTGCTCAAGGAAGTCGCTGCGGCGAATCCAGGCATGGAAAGTGTGACCCTGGACGTCGGCGATGCAGCCGACATCGCCAAAGTGACCGCTGACGTGGTGCGCCGCTTCCCGACGCTGAACGTGCTGATCAATAACGCTGGCATCATGCAGATCGACGACGCCAGCAAGCCCATCGACGAAAAACTGTTGATCGATACCCTGACCACCAACGTGTCCGGCCCGATCCGCGTGACCTCCGGGCTGATTGAGCACCTTAAAACCCAACCCGATGCGGTCGTGATCAACGTCTCGTCTGTGCTGGCCTTCGTGCCACTGGCCCTGACTGCGGTCTACAGCGCGACCAAGGCGGCCCTGCATTCGTACTCGATGTCGCAACGGTTCATGCTCCGCGACACCTCGGTGCGTGTGCTGGAAATCGCGCCGCCGTGGACCCAGACCGACCTGTTGGGCAGCAACGACGAACCCCGCGCCATGCCGCTGGGCGAGTTCATCGAAGAAACCCTTGCTGCGCTGGGGACCGATGCCGATGAAATCCTGGTCGAACGTGCCAAGCCTCTGCGTGCAGCGCCAGGCCCGAACGAGATGGCTTTCGTGACCGAGTTCAACAACGGCTTCCTGGCCGGTTGACTCCCTTGCGTCGCTTTGTCCCGTTGCCTCTGGCGCGGGGCAGTGCGTCTGCATTTTTGATTGAAAGTGCGCTTCAAAGAGAAGGCTTGCTTGCGAGTCGCTTGGGTCTAGAATCGAGTTCTTTGTGACGGGCACCGCCTCTATGCAAACCGTTGCGCTTATTGTCCGGCCTGATTTTCAAGTCATGAGCCTCGCCGCGTTGTCGGCGTTCGAATTTGCCAATCTGGCGGCCGAGAAAAAACTGTACGACATCCACGTCTTGTCTGAGCATGGCGGGCTGGTGGCTGCCAGCGCGTTGTACACCTCGGTGGCCACTCAACCATTGGATCGTCCGCAATTCGACACGGTGCTGATCAGTGGCGCCATGGATGCGTCGTCGGCCTCACCGGCGATCAATGCGTTTCTCATCGATGCCTACGCGACGTCCCGTCGGGTGGGCGCGTTGTGCGTGGGCGCGTTTGCCCTGGCCGAAGCGGGATTGCTTGATGGGCGTCGCGCCACCGTGCACTGGGCGCGGGCGCGTGAAATGCGTGAGCGCTTTCCCGCCATCAAGGTCGAGGAAGACCGGATTTACATCATTGACGGCAAAATCTGGACCTCGGCCGGCATGACGGCGGCACTGGACCTGACCCTCGGCATGGTGGAAAAGGACCACGGCGCCGAGCTGGCGCGCAAGGTGTCGCAGCATCTGGTGCTCTATCATCGTCGCGCCGGCGGACAGTCGCAGCATTCGGCGATGTTGGAGATGAGCCCCAGCTCCGACCGCATCCAACTGTCGCTGGAGTACGCCCGCAAGCACCTGCGGCGGGAGCTGTCGGTGGAAGAGCTGGCTGACGCCGCCTGCCTGAGCCCGCGCCAGTTCAGCCGGTCATTTCGGGCGGAAACCGGCATGTCGCCCGCCAAGGCCGTGGAGAACCTGCGGCTGGAAACGGCCCGCCTGATGATGGAGCAGGGGCGTCACTCGCTGGAAGCGGTGGCCACAGAAACGGGATTCGGGGATCGGGAACGCATGCGTCGGGCGTTCATTCGTGTCTATGGGCAGTCACCCCAATCGCTGCGACGCAGTTTTGGCCCCGTGGTGGACGCGTTCTAACGTGCCACACGGCGCGTACCTGTGCACGGCCTCACCCTGTGGGGGTCGCCAGACGTCCCGGCGACACTGAACTTCTGTAGGAGCGAATTTATTCGCGAAGATTGACCAGCCGCTGGAAATGCATCAGCTGTACCGCCCCCTTCGCGAATAAATTCGCTCCCACAGGTTGAGGTCGCGTCAGGCCTCGGTCTCGAAGGCAACGCAGAACTTCTGTGGGAGCCAATTCATTCGCGAAAGAAGGATCAGGCGACGGAAATGCGTGGGCTGTACCGGCCCTTCGCGAATGAATTCGCTCCCACAGTTGAACCTGCGCCAGCCGCCAAACTTCGAGGCGAAACCGGCTTGTGTGGGATGCCGCCAAAAGGGATAGGTGGAAGATGAAACGGCCCCGAAGGGCCGTTATCAGAAGTCGTCGTCTTTGTCGAAGCGACGGGCTTCGCGCTGCAATTGGTACACGAACCGTTCGACCTGGCGTTGCACCAACCCGCTGATGTTGTGGAAGCGAACACCGGCGAAGGTGGTGTTGATCTTTTCTTCGAAGTGCAGGTATCGCAGTTCTACCGAGGTGCTCATGCTGCCGAAGGGCAGGGAGGCGATAAAGCGTTCGTAGACCTGACCCAGTTGCATACGTTCGGAGACGTCGCCTTCAAAGCGCAATTTGCAGCCGGTGGCCGAGACATCCAGCAGTTTGCCGCGCAACGGCGACTTGAGCTTGTCCCCGCCGATTTCGATGTCCACCAGCGAGGCCAGCTTCAATGCTGCGCGGAAGGCATTGCGGCGTTGGTGGTAAACGACTTCTTCAGGCAGCGGGCCACGGTAGCTGTGCGGCTCCTCGATGATGGTCATCTGCGCCTTCACTTCCCAGGCGATTCGCACGCCGTCGTGGAAGCCTTCGACGCGAAACGGCTCGCCATTGGCCAGATACCGTTCACCGTCGCGGGGAATCATTTCGTCGAGCGCGATCTCGTTGCTGTCGCGATCAACGTCGATGACATAGCTCTGGAAGCGCTGACTGCGCTCGTGAAAAGTGATGATCAGCGGATCATGACTTTCCATCAGCAACCGCATGTTGGCGGCAATTTCCAAAGGCGTGGTAAGTACCTTCGGGGGCTGCGGAACATCTTCCGCGCTTGAGGCATTCACGGTTTATCCATCTCCAGGCAAAAAACGACAGCGTGCGGCCGAGGCATTTTGCCATCATGTTGCACGCCTTGATACAAGAACTTACGCCTGGCTGAGCGGACGTGGTCTGGCCCTGCCTGATGTCGAACCCCGGCTGTCATAGAGCGTTGGAGTGTCGCCACCGTTGAGGATTCTGAGTTGCTGTGCCGTGGTCAGTTGCTGTAACTGAATCAGGCCGCCGTTCTGTTCATTGGCCGCTTGGCACTCGGCTATCAGTGCACTCAGTTCATCACCCGCTGTTAATAACGCCTCACCCACTGACGAGTGTTTAGCCACTTCCTCAAGTCCCGCTCGACTGGCGGGCAGGCCAAGACTCGACAACAGTTGCGAGCGTCTGCGTCCGTGCTGTTCGAGCACGATCACCAACGCCTGTTTCTGCGCCAGGATGTGTTCCATTTCGACCATATTGCGACCATGCAGCGCCAATGACTCGGCCTTCAGGATCTCCAGCAGATGCTGGGCTGGCGCAATATCGTCCGTGATCAGTTGAAGCAAAGTAGTGTCTTGCATCGCATGCCCTGGGATTTAAGCGTCCAGAAGCCCCTGCGCGGACCGGGGGCTAGCGCTGGGCTTCAAAATTAAGCATTTTGCTCGCAACACGGTTGCTGTCGACCTTGTAGCTGCCGTCGGCGATAGCCTGCTTCAACTCAGCGACACGGCTGCTGTTGACGACGGGCTGATCACGCAACGAATCAGTGATCTTCTGCAACTGTTGAGCTTCGCTGCTCAAATGTACTGTCTCGCCACTGCCGCTGACGCTTTCGGAAGTGCTGACCGTCGCCGCGGCGTCGGTTTTGCTGGATTCCTTGGCGTTAGGAGTACGTGTCGTACCTCCAACGGTGGTGGAACTATTCAAACGACTGAAGTCGATGACCATGATTGAAAACCTCTGGGTTCTAGGACGCTTGCCTTGGTTTCGGCCAAACCCGGAATAACTTTAGGGCCTATACGAAAACAGTCTCAAATGGACTGCGTATCAGGCGTATGGGTTCCGAGTGTAGGAAAAGCGCAAGCGTAGCGCCAGAGGACATCAGCGTTTACATAGGCACCTCGACCTGACCGGGGGCCACGATATTGGCCTTGATCACGCGTTTCGAATTCAGGTTTTTCACCCGTATCTGTTCGTTGAAGCCGCCATCCGAGAGGGCCTCGCCGGGCATGCGCACACTCATCGAGCCGCTGCGCGCACTGATGACCACCTGATCGCCCTTGTGCACCATTTGCGGCTGCTCCAAGTGAACGGGCGTCAGAATCTGATCGATGACCGTTGGTCGGACCACTTTCTGCCCGACCGCCTGATCGAGGGAATCAAGAAAGCCTTGCCCCAGCTGCCCTACGTCGCGTTCGCGCAGCGCCACATCGCCTTCAGAAACGATGGCATCTCGCTTCATTGGGCGGACCACCGTCACGACATTGCGAAACAGATGTACCTGGGCGGGCACGAACACCGTCCATGGAGCACTGCCTTCGCAGCGTACTTTGACGGTGACCCGGCCGATGGGTTGGGCGGGGCTTTCCAGTGACGCTGTCAAATCCTTGTCGCAATGCGCCATGCGCAAGCGAGGGTCGAGCTGCTTGACCTCGATCTCGTAACGACCGGCGGTCTGGCTGGTGGCCAAATAGTCTTCGACGGTGAATTCAAGAAAGCCCTGGGTGACGCCGATAAGTTGTTCAGGCAAGGTCACATTGTCCGCACGGCTGATCCCGGCGGCACAGAGCAGACACGCCGCCATGAGCAGGCTGACAAGACTGCGAAGGGCGGAGGCCGGGTGTCGGGATACTGTCGTTTGTGTGTTCATGACAGGTAAATAGCAAGGCCCGTGCCGCTTGCCGATGGGGCAGTGCGCAATTGGTCGTTTTGGGAAGGAGTGGGGCATGGCTGGTGTTTTGGATTCAGTGAACCAGCGCACTCAACTGGTAGGGCAGAACCGCCTTGAACTGCTGCTGTTCCGTCTGGATGGCAAGCAGTTGTATGGGATCAACGTGTTCAAGGTAAAAGAGGTGCTTCAGTGCCCAAAACTTACCCATATGCCCAAATCCAGTCCGATTGTGCGCGGAGTGGCAAATATTCGTGGCGGGACCATTCCGATCCTCGATCTGGCAATGGCAACGGGTGCGGCCCCGTTGGGCAGCGTTGACAATGCGTTCGTCATCATTACCGAATACAACACCAAGATTCAGGGCTTCCTGGTGCATTCGGTCGAACGCATCGTGAACATGAACTGGGAAGACATTCATCCGCCACCCAAGGGCACCGGTCGCGATCACTACCTCACGGCCGTGACGCGTCTGGACAACCAGTTGGTGGAAATCATCGACGTGGAGAAAATCCTCGCCGAAGTGGCGCCCGTGTCGGAAAACATTTCGGCGGGTGTGGTCAGTGCGGAAGTCCAGCACAAGGCCGTTTCCCTGCGAGTGCTGACGGTCGATGACTCCTCGGTGGCGCGCAAGCAGGTCACCCGTTGCCTGCAGACCGTGGGCGTTGAAGTCACGGCGTTGAACGACGGTCGTCAGGCGCTGGAGTTCCTGCGCAACCTGGTGAACGAGGGCAAGAAGCCCGAAGAAGAATTTCTGATGATGATCTCCGACATTGAAATGCCGGAGATGGACGGCTACACCTTGACTGCCGAGATCCGCAACGATCCGCGCATGCAGAAGCTGCACATCATCTTGCATACTTCGCTGTCTGGCGTCTTCAACCAGGCGATGGTGAAGAAGGTGGGCGCCGATGATTTCCTGGCCAAGTTCCGGCCGGACGATCTGGCAGCTAGAGTGGTAGAGCGTATCAAGGCGGCAGATATCAGTTGAGGAGGGGCGTTCCCTCCTGGCTGTTCACATGATTTGAGAGGCGGCATGTCTACAGGTAATTTGGATTTTGAACAGTTCCGGGTCTTCCTGGAAAAAGCCTGTGGCATTTTGCTGGGTGAAAATAAGCAGTATCTGGTGTCCAGCCGCCTGAACAAGCTGATGGAGCAGCAGGGCATCAAGTCGCTGGGTGAGTTGATCCAGCGTATCCAGAGCCAGCCCCGCAGTGGTTTGCGTGAGCAGGTGGTGGACGCGATGACCACCAACGAAACGTTGTGGTTTCGCGACACCTATCCGTTCGAGGTGCTCAAGAGCAAGGTCTTGCCGGAGCAGATCAAGGCCAGCCCTGGCTTGCGTCCACGCATCTGGTCGGCGGCCTGTTCGTCGGGGCAGGAGCCGTACTCGTTGTCGATGTCGATCGATGAGTTCGAGCGCAGCAATCCGGGGCAATTGAAGGCCGGTGCGCAGATCGTCGCGACGGACCTGTCGGGCAGCATGTTGAACAATTGCAAGACGGGCGAGTACGACAGCCTGGCGATTGGCCGTGGGCTCTCGCCCGATCGCCTGCAACGCTATTTCGATCAGAAAACGCCCGGCCGCTGGACCGTCAAGACGCCGATCAAAAGCCGGGTCGAGTTCCGTTCGTTCAACCTGCTGGACAGCTATGCGGCGCTGGGTAAATTCGACATCGTGTTTTGCCGGAACGTGTTGATCTACTTTTCCGCCGAGGTGAAGAAGGACATCCTGCTGCGCATTCATGCGACGCTAAAGCCGGGCGGGTATCTGTTCCTCGGGGCGTCGGAGGCATTGAACGGTTTGCCGGATCATTACCAGATGGTGCAGTGCAGCCCGGGGATCATTTACCAGGCCAAGTGATGGTGGGTTGGGCGATGGTCTTGAAACCCTGCTTCGGCGGGGTTTTTTTTTTGGGGCCTGTCGCCATTTCCCTGTAGGAGCGATTCATTCGCGAAAGATTGAAGGGCGACAGAGATGTCGCCTGTGCGGGCCTTTCGCGCATGAATTCGCTCCTACAGTTGAACTCACAGCGCGCCCCACCGGCAAAAAAACGACACCCCGCTTGCCGCTTTCCTCCCCGACAGCGGAAATCACTTGCCGCTTTTCTGGCATTGCCACGGTGCAAGTCCTTTGAAACCCCATGAATACGGGTGTTTTGGAAAGTGGCACGCCGCTTGCTATCTCTCTGTCACGAACATCTGGTCAACCGATAAAGGTTCCCGACATGAGCATCAGCTTCGAAAACGCACTGGGCATTCACGAGAAAGCGCTGAACTTCCGCGCCCAACGTGCCGAAGTGCTGGCCAACAACATCACCAACGCCGACACGCCTAACTACAAGGCGCGCGACCTGGATTTTTCCAAGGTGCTGGCGGCCGAGAGTGACAAGGCCAAGAACGGCACGTTCGCCTTGAACACCACCAACAGCCACCACATCGAAGCCAGTGGCATGGACGCCGGCGAAGCGAGCCTGCTGTACCGCACGCCGTCGCAGCCGTCGCTTGACCAGAACACCGTCGACACTCAGGTCGAGAACGCTAATTACGCGGAAAACGCCATTGGCTTCCAGGCCAGCTTCACCCTGCTCAACAGCAAGTTCAAAGGGCTGGTTTCAGCCCTGCGCGGAGAGTAATTCATGTCTCTATCCAGTGTTTTCAATATTGCCGGTAGCGGCATGAGTGCCCAGAACACTCGCCTGAACACCGTGGCCAGTAACATCGCCAACGCCGAAACCGTCTCGTCCAGCATGGACAAGACCTACCGTGCCCGTCACCCGGTGTTTGCCACCGTGTTTCAGGGGCAGGAGTCGGGAGGCAGCGCTTCGTTGTTCGAAGATCAAGGCCAGGCGGGCACCGGCGTGCAGGTTTCCGGCATCGTCGAAGACGCGTCCAACCTGGAAGCGCGTTACGAGCCCAACCATCCGGCGGCTGACAAGAACGGTTACGTGTATTACCCGAACGTCAACGTCGTCAACGAGATGGCAGACATGATCTCGGCCAGCCGTTCGTTCCAGACCAACGCGGAAGTCATGAACACCGCAAAAACAATGATGCAAAAAGTCCTGACCCTCGGTCAGTGATAAGGGGCGAACGCCATGACGGCTGTAAATAACGACACATCGAGCGACTACCTCAAGTCGCTGCAGACGGCGACCTCGGGCAAGGTTGGCGACTCTTCCACCGGGGCGAGCACGCTCGGCAAGGATTCCTTTCTGAAACTGCTGGTGACGCAACTGCAGAACCAGAACCCGCTGGACCCGCAGGACAACAGCCAGTTCGTGGCTCAGTTGGCGCAGTTCAGCAGCGTGGAAAGCCTGCAAAACCTGAGCACCTCCGTCGATGCCATCGGTGGCATGTATCAGTCGTCGCAAGCGTTGCAGGCGTCGTCTCTGGTGGGTCGCTCGGTGATCATCGACGGCACCTCGACCTCCGTCGACACCACCAAAGGCATGACCGGTCAGGCGGTGTTGCCTTCGACCAGTACCCTCACCTCCGTCAAGATCAAGGACAGCACCGGCACCGTCGTGCGCACCCTGGATCTGGGCGAGCAGAAGGCCGGCACCACCAACTTCACGTGGGACGGCAAGAACGACGCGGGCGAAACCGTGCCTTCCGGCAACTTCAGCTTCGAGGCGACCGGTTCGCTGGATGGCAAGAACACCGGTCTGACCACCTACCTGCCCGCGACCGTCAACAGCGTGACCATGGGCACGGCAGGCAGCCCGCTGACTCTCAATCTGGCCAACGGCACCAACATTGCCTTGACCAAAGTTCAACAAATCGGAATCTAGAGCCGACTCGACGGCGCAGGAGTGATACATGTCTTTCAATATCGGTCTGAGTGGGCTCTACGCAGCGAACAAAAGTCTGGACGTGGCGGGTAACAACATCGCCAACGTCGCCACGGTCGGCTTCAAGGCCTCCCGTGCGGAATTCGCTGACCAATACGCGCAATCCATCCGTGGCACCTCCGGTGGCACCGACGTGGGCAGCGGCGTGCGTACCGCAGCGGTGACCCAGCAGTTCACCCAGGGTTCGCTGACCACCGGCACCGGCCGTGACCTGGACCTTGCCATCAACGGCAACGGTTTCTTCATGATGAGCAACAACGGTGAGAAGCTGTACACCCGTGCAGGCAACTTCCACACCGATACGTCCGGCAACATCATCGACAACAACGGCAACCGTCTGCAGGGCTATGCCACTGACGGCAACGGCAACGTCATGACCGGCGTGCTGACCGACCTCAAGATCGACAACTCGAACATGGCGCCGAAGGCCACCTCGGCGATTTCCATCGCGTCCAACCTTGATTCGTCCCAGCTTATCAACACCGGCGCGGCGTTCGACCCGGCTGACACCAGCACCTACACGTCGACGTTCAGCACGCCGATTTACGACGATCAGGGTAACGAGCACACCCTGTCCCAGTATTTCCGCAAAGACGCTGCGAACGAATGGACCATGTACAGCCTGATCGATGGTCGGAGTATCGATAACCCGGCAACTACCCCGCCAGTCGCCGACGTCACGAAGCTGTCGTTTGACGGCAGCGGCAATCTCCTGCCCATTACCACGTCCGGGCCCAACGTGACGGTGAACGCGACCGACAACACCTTGGTCATCAACGGCTGGAAGCCAGGCCAGAGCACGCTCGACAGCACCGGTAAGACGGTGTGGGTAGAGAGCAAGGCCACCGGCAATGCCACGATGAAGCTGAATATGCTGGCGACCACCCAGACCAACGCTGTGGGCGGTCCGATCTCCAAGAAGCAGGACGGTAACTACACCGGCCAGATCAGCGCCATGAGTGTTGACTCCACCGGCAACCTGTTCGCCAGCTACACCAACGGCCAGTCCAAAGTGATCGGCCAAGTGGCGCTGACCACCTTCGCCAACGTCCAGGGCCTGGCTCCGGCGGGCGGCACCATGTGGCGTGAAACCTACGCTTCGGGCATCCCGGTCACCGGCGCGCCGGAATCGGGTACGCTGGGCAACATTACCGGTTCTGCGCTGGAAGAATCCAACGTCGACCTGACCGGCGAACTGGTTCAGTTGATCAAGGCGCAGAGCAACTACCAGGCGAACGCGAAGACCATCTCGACCGAGAGCACCATCCTGCAAACCACGATTCAAATGGTTAACTGATTCGGCGACAGTCGAATCCTTAAACAGCCCCTCTTCGGAGGGGCTTTTTTTTGTCCGTCCCATTCCGAAAACATCAAGAGCTGTCCCACTCCATAACTGGAAATTTCCTACGTTCGTCAATGGGAGAATCGAATTCGCCCGCAAATCAATGCCATTGAACCGGAGCCGTTCGATTGCATTCATTTGCCCGCGAAACCCAATGCATTGACGAACGTGTCGTGAAAACGACTCAGGGAGAGTTCATGTCATTCAACATCGCGATCTCCGGATTGAACGCCGCGCACAAACGAATGGAAGTCGCCGGCAACAACATCGCCAACGTCGGCACCACTGGCTTCAAATCATCCCGAGCGGAATTTTCCGCCCTCTACTCATCCTCTGCATTTGGCGGCAGCCGTACCGCGGTCGGCGACGGTGTGCAGTTGGCCAACGTCAGTCAGGACTTCGCCGAAGGCGGCGCGCTTTCTGGCACAGGCAAGCCGCTGGACATGCGCATCCAAGGCAAGGGCTTTTTCGTCATGAGCGACAACGGCGCCGTCAGCTACACCCGCTCCGGCGCCTTCCATGCCGATGCCGAAAACTACGTCATCGATGCCCATGGCAGCCGCTTGCAGGGGTATGCGGTGAACGCCGATGGCACCGTCATCAGCGGTGTGCGCAGCGATCTGAGAATCGAGGGCGGCAGCATTGCCCCCAAGGCGACGAGCCGCATTGAGCGCACGTTGAATCTGGACGCTGCCGAAGCGTCCCTGGCCGCGATCCGCACGTTCGACGCCAATGATCCGACGACCTACACGCGCATGACCACGCAAACGATTCAGGATGCTGGCGTGCCTGAGATCAAGGAGGTGAAGGGCAAGGACGCGAATGGCAACGACCTCATCATTACCCACGCGCAGCCAGCGATCCCGCCGCAGGACCATGCGCTCAACCAGTATTTCGTGAAGCTCGACGACAACACCTGGACCTCGTATGTGCTCATCGATGGTGTGAATCCTCTGGACCCGTCCAGCTTCGCGCCGCTGGAGGTGGGGTTGCATCAATCGTCCCTCGGCCGACTGTCGATGACCGGCACCAGCGCGGCGGTGAGCGTGACCAGCGACACCGAGTTGTCGCTGCAGGGCTGGCGGCCGGCAATTCAGGTCAACGGCAGTTGGGTGGCGAGTCAGGCAGCCAGCGGCGGGCCGGTCGCCTTGCCGCTGACGGACGCCACTGGCCCGATGCTCAACCCGGCCGATGGGGCGATGGCGCGTCCGGTGCCGACGTTCGACCCTGCGGACCCCACGACCTACAACAAGGCCTGGACGGCGGGCATTTTCGACAGCCTCGGCAATCAGCACCTCCTGACTCAATACTTCGTCAAGGACGGCAACAACAGCTGGAAAACCCACCTCCTCATCGATGGTCGCAATCCGCAGGACCCGGCACGCACCGATCCCCTGACGGCCAGCGTGCTGTTCGGCAGTAACGGTGAGATGCGTTCGCTGGTAGCCGGAAATGGCCTGACGGTCGCCGACCATAAACTGACGCTCAGCGGCTGGGTGCCCGGCAGGCCGCTGGATGCCGGCAAGCCGGGAGGGCGCTGGGGCGCAAACGGGGCGACGGCCGATGCAAGTGGCATCGTGATCGACCTGGGCAAACTGACCCAGCATCAGACCGCGTCGGCCAGCGCCAATCTGGTGGTGAACGGTTATGCGGCGGGAGAGGCGAACCAACTGTCCGTCGACAAGAGCGGGGTCATCAGCATGAATTTCAGCAACGGCCAACACCGCAAGATCGGTCAGGTGATGCTCGCCAGCTTCGCGAACGTTCAAGGCCTGACCCCGATCAGCAACACGCGATGGACGGAAAGCCATGCGTCCGGCGTCGCCAATTACGACGCGCCGGGCGCGGGGAATCTGGGGGGCATCGTCAATCAGTCGCTGGAAGGATCAAACGTCAATCTCACCGATCAACTCGTGGAATTGATTCAGGCGCAGACGGCGTATCAAGCCAACTCCAAGACCCTGTCCACCGAGGCAGAATTGATGCAGACGTTGATCAGGGCGACGTGATTTATCTCTAAAGCGAATCGTGATCGGGCTGGCCGCCGGCCGAGGGAGCGCCACCCCGGCATTCCAACGGTCTGCTGCCAGATCCAACAATTTCAAACGCATCATTCCGGCATGACCGCCCTGAGGCCAGAATCGAATGCGGTGATCGCCCTGCTATCACGCTTCTGCCGAAGGCGTAGGAGCAAGCTTGCTCGCGATCTGGCGCGCAGCGGCAGCAACACCTGTGAACCGCGACCCTCCTGACACACCGCATGTACCAGATTTGCTATTGCTGCTGCCTGCAATCGACAACTTCGACCATGCCACTCCGGTGGCTCTTACCGGCTTCCACCCGAATCAAACCCCCTTATCAAATCGAACAATCCGCCTTCACAAACGCGCCACTGATCCGGACCCAGCCCTTGCCGGGGCTGGTCTGGGCGCAGATCGTCGTGTGTTTCCCCTGCCACCAGTAATAAGACGCCGGGGCCGCAAGGGCCGCGGCCGAAAGGCAGGTGAGGGTGAGGAGGAGGGCGAAGCGCAGGCGCATGACAGATTCCTGTGGGCAAAAGGCCGATGGGGCAAGTCGCTGCAATTATCGCTCCGGTCGCGAAATTTTTTTGGCGGCATCCGGGCAGGTTTGCGTCGAAAGTGGCGGTCCACCGTCGCGGTGAAAATCTGAGCCTTGGCCAAAGTCCGCTCGCGGCCAATAACCATTGGTGAATCAGCACTTTGTATCACGCCTGAAAAACTGGTTCGATTATTGCTATGACCTCATCAGTACAGCTACAGGCGGCAAGCGTCTGTCGGAGGAGGAAGACTGTGGACAAGTTGCTTTACGTGGCCATGAGCGGAGCGTCTGAAAACGCCATCGCGCAAAAGGCCCATGCCAACAACCTGGCGAACGTCTCGACCAACGGGTTTCAGCGCGACCTCGAACAGGCGCGCTCGATGCCGGTGTTTGGCGAGGTGAACCCGTCGCGCGCCTATGCCATGAGCGAACGTCCGGGCACCGACTTCAGTCAGGGTTCGATGATCGACACCGGTCGCGAACTCGACGTTGCCGTCAAAGGCAATGGATGGATGGCTGTTCAGACCGCCGACGGCGGCGAAGCCTACACCCGCACCTCCAGCATGAACATCGACGCCCTCGGCGTGCTGCGTGATGGCAATGGTTTGCCGGTCATGGGCAACAGCGGGCCGATTGCCGTGCCGCCTCAGCAACAGATCGAAATTGGCGCCGACGGCACGATCAGCGTCCGCTCGCTGGGTGAAAGCCCGCAAGTCATGGCGCAGATCGACCGCATCAAGCTGGTGAAGCCGGACCTGGCCAACATGGAAAAAGGCCCCGATGGCCTGATGCACACCAAAGACGGCAAACCGGCGCAGGTCGATGCCGATGTGCAAGTGGAATCCGGATTTCTGCAGTCGAGCAACGTCAACGCCGTCGAGGAAATGACCTCGGTCCTGGCGCTGTCCCGTCAGTTCGAACTGCACGTCAAAATGATGAAGACCGCCGAGCAGGACGACGAGTCGATGGCTCGCGTCTTGCAGATGGGCTAATGACTGACAGCTTGCGCCGACAATCAGGCGCTTGAGGAGATAAACGAATGCTTCCGGCACTCTACGTAGCGAAAACCGGTCTGGCCGCCCAGGACACCAACCTGACGACCATTTCGAACAACCTGGCCAACGTCTCGACCACGGGCTTCAAAAGTGATCGCGCCGAATTCCAGGACCTGCTGTATCAGATCAAGCGTCAGCCAGGCGCGCAGTCCACTCAGGACAGCGAACTGCCATCGGGCCTGCAATTGGGTACGGGTGTGCGCATCGTCGGCACGCAGAAGAATTTCACCGCCGGTAGCTTGCAAACCACTGACCAGCCGCTGGACATGGCGGTCAATGGCCGTGGTTTCTTCCAGATTCGCCAGCCCGACGGCACCGTGGCGTACACCCGCGACGGTACTTTCCATCTGGACCAGAACGGCCAGATCGTGACCTCTAACGGCTATGCCCTGGAGCCTGCGATCGTCGTTCCACAGGATTCGCAGACCTTCACCGTCGGCGAAGATGGCACCGTGTCGATCACGACCTCGGCCAACACGGCGACGCCGCAGATCATCGGCAACATCCAGACCGCCGACTTCATCAACCCGGCAGGCTTGCAGTCCCAGGGCGGCAACCTGTACCTGGAAACCGCTTCCAGCGGCGCGCCACAAGTCGGTACGCCAGGCCTGAACGGTCTGGGCGTGGTCAAGCAGAACACCCTGGAAAACTCCAACGTCAGCACCGTTGAAGAGCTGGTGAACATGATCACCACTCAGCGCGCCTACGAGATGAACTCCAAAGTGATCTCGACCGCCGACTCGATGCTGCAGTACGTGACGCAGAACCTGTAATGGGCTTTTTGAACGGAATCTGAACCACCTGATGTCCTGCGACGAAACACCTGATCAATCCGATGGGGCGCCTGAAAAACGCCTGCTACACCGCGAGGTTTTAAGTGTCATGAAACGGCTTTTTGTATTGCGGCTTTCCCTGTTGGCAGCACCGCTTTGCGGTATCGCGCTGTTGACCGGTTGCGTTGCGCCTTCGGCCAAACCCAATGACCCTTACTACGCGCCGGTGTTGCCACGAACGCCGCTGCCTTCGGCGGCGAACAACGGCTCGATCTACCAGGCCGGTTTCGAGCAAAACATGTACGGCGACCGCAAGGCTTACCGGGTCGGTGACATCATCACCATCACCCTGTCCGAGCGCACGGCAGCCAGCAAGGCGGCCAGTTCCGGCATCAGCAAGACCAGCAAGACCAGCCTGGGCCTGACCTCCCTGTTTGGCGCCGGTGTCAGCACCAACAACCCGGTGGGTGGGGGCAGCCTCAGCCTGGACGCCGGTTATGAAGGTGACCGTGCCACCAAGGGCGACGGCAAGGCCGCACAGAGCAACAGCCTGACCGGTTCGATTACCGTGACCGTGGCCGACGTGCTGCCCAATGGCATCCTGTCGGTGCGCGGCGAGAAGTGGATGACGCTCAACACCGGTGACGAGCTGGTGCGCATTGCTGGGCTGATTCGCGCCGACGACATCGCCACTGACAACACCGTTTCGTCCACTCGCGTGGCCGATGCACGGATCACATATGCCGGTACAGGTGCGTTCGCCGATTCCAGTCAGCCAGGCTGGTTCGACCGATTCTTCCTCAGCCCGTTGTTCCCTTTCTGATAGCGGGATAGCCATGATCACGTTCAAGCAACTGATAGCGGCCGCGTTACTCTCCGTCACGGCGGTGGGTGCAGTACAGGCCGAGCGTCTGAAGGACATCGCCAGCATTTCTGGCGTGCGGACCAACCAATTGATCGGTTACGGCCTGGTGGTGGGGTTGAACGGTACGGGTGACCAGACCACCCAGACGCCGTTCACCTTGCAGACCTTCAACAACATGCTGTCCCAGTTCGGCATCAAGGTGCCGCCGGGATCAGGCACCGTGCAGCTCAAAAACGTCGCGGCCGTGGCGGTGTATGCCGACCTGCCGCCGTTTGCCAAGCCCGGGCAGCAAATCGACATCACCGTGTCCTCTATCGGTAACTCGAAAAGCCTGCGTGGCGGCAGCCTGTTGATGACCCCGCTCAAGGGTATCGACGGCAACGTGTATGGCATCGCCCAAGGCAACCTGGTGGTGGGCGGTTTTGACGCCGAAGGCCGCGACGGTTCGAAGATCACCGTCAACGTTCCGTCCTCGGGTCGTATTCCTGGCGGTGCGTCGGTGGAACGTGCGGTGCCGAGCGGTTTCAATCAGGGCAATTCGCTGACCCTGAACCTGAACCGCAACGACTTCACCACGGCCAAGCGCATCGTCGACAAGATCAACGACATGCTCGGCCCAGGCGTCGCTCAGGCCGTGGACGGCGGTTCCGTGCGCGTTACGGCGCCGCTGGACCCCAACCAGCGCGTCGATTACCTGTCGGTGCTGGAAAACCTGGAAATCGATCCGGGCCAGACCTCGGCCAAAGTCATCATCAACTCGCGAACCGGCACCATCGTCATCGGCCAGAACGTGAAAGTGTCGCCTGCCGCCGTGACCCACGGCAGCCTGACCGTGACCATCACCGAAGACCCGGTGGTCAGTCAGCCGGGTGCGTTCTCCAACGGCCAGACCGCTGTGGTGCCGCGCTCCAAGATCAATGCCCAGCAAGAGCTACACCCGATGTTCAAGTTTGGTCCTGGCACCACGCTTGACGAGATCGTACGCGCGGTCAACCAAGTGGGCGCGGCCCCCGGCGACTTGATGGCGATTCTCGAAGCCCTGAAACAGGCTGGCGCTCTGCAAGCCGACCTGATCGTGATTTAAGGGAGCAGGCATGAGTATTCCCACCGGCGGTACGAGCAATGTCGATTCCGGGGCGTACACCGACCTCAATCGTCTGACCGCCATGAAGCACGGCGACCGTGACAGCGAAGCGAACCTCAAGAAGGTGGCGCAGGAGTTCGAGTCGCTGTTCGTCAGCCAGATGCTCAAAGCCATGCGTTCGGCCAACGAAGTGTTGGCCAAGGACAACCCGATGAACACCGCGGCGACGCGGCAGTACCAGGACATGTACGACCAGCAGTTGGCCGTGAGCATGTCTCGGGAGGGCGGCGGTATCGGTCTGCAAGACGTGCTGATGCGTCAGCTGTCGAAAATCAAGTCCGGCACCGTGCCGCCTGCAGGCACCGACGCGACCGCCGCCAAGACAGACGCGGCGCCTGCGCAGACCGGCCTGGCGACCCACATTGCCCAGCGCCCGCTGTGGGCGACTCGCTCGGTGGCCAAGGCAGACACGTCTGCCGATGGCACGCCGCACAATGACGTGGCCGCGCTGAATTCTCGTCGTCTGGCCTTGCCGAGCAAACTGTCCGATCGGATTCTGGCGGGCATCGTCCCGAACACCGCCGGGACCCAGGATGCCGCCGCCAGCGCGACCACCCTGAAAAACCGAATTGCCGTGTCCAATGCCGTCGCCGCCGCCAAAAAGGCTGGCAGCAATGGCGACTGGACCATCGGCCCGGAATACACCGCTCAATCCGACGCCTACGTCCGCAGCCGGGTGCAGACCCCGCTGGCACCGGCCAAGGCCGCGTTCGCCAACGCCGACGATTTCGTCAACACCATGCTGCCCCTGGCCAAGGACGCCGCCGCCCGCATTGGCGTCGATCCGACCGTGCTGGTGGCCCAGGCCGCGCTGGAAACCGGCTGGGGCAAATCGATCATGCGCCAGTCCGATGGCAGCAGCAGTCACAACCTGTTTGGCATCAAGGCGCAGAGCGGTTGGCAAGGGCCTGAAGCCCGCGCCATCACCAGCGAGTTCCGTGACGGCAAGATGGTCAAGGAAACGGCGGACTTCCGTTCCTACGATTCGTACGCAGACAGCTTCCACGACCTGGTGAGCTTCCTGCAGAACAACAATCGCTATCAAGCCACGCTCAAATCGGCCGATAACCCGGAACAGTTTGTGAAAGAGCTGCAGAAGGCCGGTTACGCCACGGACCCGGGCTACGCCAGCAAGATTTCTCAAATCGCGAAACAGATGAAGAGTTACCAGAATTACGCAGCCGCATCGGGCTCTTCCACGACTTTATAAGGTTTGAACCATGTCACTGATCTCAATCGGGCTTTCAGGGCTGAACGCCAGCAGTGCAGCGATGACCACCATCGGCAATAACACTGCCAACGTCGATACGCTGGGCTATTCGCGCCAGCAAGTGATGACCACGGCCAGCGCGCAGCAGAATATCGGGGTCGGTTTCATCGGCACCGGTACCACGCTGTCCGACGTGCGTCGGATCTACAACAGCTACCTCGACACCCAATTGCAGACCAGTACGTCGCTCGACTCCGATGCGCAGGCGTACCTTGGCCAGGCCAGCAAGCTGGACTCGCTGTTGTCGAGCAGCTCCACCGGCATCAGCTCGGTGTTGAGCACCTTCTTTAATAACCTGCAGGCGCTGTCGAACAAACCGACCGACTCGGCGGCGCGTACCAATTTCCTGACCAGCGCCTCGGCGTTGTCTGCGCAGTTCAATTCGATCTCGTCGCAGATGAAGGACCAGAACGCGAACATCAATACCCAGATGTCCGCCGTGGCCGGTCAGGTGAACTCGCTGGCGGCCTCGATCGCCGACATGAACAAGCAGATCACTCAGACGCAAGCCTTGGGCGGTCAGCCGAACACGCTGCTGGATGCCCGTAACGAAGCGGTGCGTCAGCTCAACGGTCTGGTGGGCGCCAAGGTCGTCGAGACCAACGGCAACTACGACGTTTACATCGGCACCGGTCAGCCTCTGGTCACCGGTACCCAGGCCAACACCCTGAGCGCGGTGCCCAGCGACACCGATCCGACCGCGTTCGCGCTCAAGCTCAACTACCAGAACAGCAACGTCGACGTCTCCAGCGTCGTGAGCGGCGGTACGCTCGGTGGCTTGCTCCGCTATCGCAGTGACGTGCTGCAACCGGCGGCCAGCGAACTGGGTCGCATGGCCGTGGTGGTGACCGATCAGGTCAACCAGCAACTGAATCAGGGTGTGGACGCCAACGGCCAGTTCGGCGCCAACCTGTTCAAGGACATTAATGACCCGAGCCTGACCATCCAGCGCTCGATTGGTAACAAAAATAACGACCAGAACTCCGGCATTCTGGCCGTTAACATCACCAACACGGGTGTGCTCAGTACCGGCAATTATTCGGTGACCTTTGGTCCCGGTGCAGCGGGCACTGCTGCCTCGACGTACACCGTGAGGGCGGCCGACGGCTCCAGCCTTGGTCCCTACAACATCGCCGATCCGGCGCCGGCCACGTTGACCGACAAATTGGGCTTTTCCCTGTCGTTCAATAATTCGAGCAACGGCACGGTCCCGCCGGGCACGTTCAAGGTGGGCGACAGCTTCCAGGTCAGCCCGACCAGGACCGGTGCCGAGGGCATCAAGACGGTCATGACCGATCCCAAAAGTATTGCCGCTGCGGCGCCATTAACGGGTACCGCAGGGGCGAGCAATACCGGCACGGGGAGCTTCACTCAACCCACTCTATCGACTCCGGTTACAGCGGATGTGCGCAGCGCAATCAATGCGACTATGCCAATCCGTCTGAAGATGGGCGCTGTGGCTGCGGACGGCTCTCAGTCGTATCAAGTATTTGACGCAAAAGGCAATGAAATCATTGCCACAGACGGTTCAGGAAATCCTGTCACGCGTACGATTACTGCGGGAGCCACCAACTCTATTCAGTTGAAGCTCACTGACACTGCGGGTACCGGACAGTCTTACGAGATCGACATGAGCATCTCTGGTCATCCAGTCGCGGGGGACACTTACAGCATCGCGCTGACCGGCGCTGGCTCTTCGGACAACCGTAACGCCGAGTCCACCCTGGGCCTGCAAACCAAGCAGACCATTGGCAACAGTGCGGACAACGGCACCGGCACCAGTATCAGTGGCGCCAACAGCAACATGATCACCGCCGTTGGCTCCAAGGCCAGCCAGGCCAAGGACGACGCCACGGCGACCACCGCCGTGCTGACCCAGGCCAAGAGTGCTCGCGACAGCGTGTCTGGCGTGTCCCTCGATGAAGAAGCGGCCAACCTGGTCAAGTACCAGCAGTACTACACCGCGTCGTCGCAGATCATCAAAGCGGCTCAAGCCATCTTCAGCACGCTGATCAACAGTCTTTAAGGAGTCGTAATTCATGCGTATCTCAACGACCCAGTTTTACGAAACCAGCGCGTCGAACTACTCGCGTACTTACGCCAACGTCGTCAAGACCGGCGACGAAGTGGCCAGCCAGGTCAAGCTCAACACCGCGGGCGATGACCCGGTGGGCGCGGCCCGTGTGCTGCAATTGCAGCAAATGGGCACGATGCTGAACCAGTACAAATCCAACATCGACAACATCAACACCGGTGTGGTCCAGACCGAGACGGCATTGACGTCAATCGACTCGGCGATCCAGCGCGCCCAGGAATTGGTGCTTTCGGCCGGCAGCTCCACCTTCACCGACAAGGACCGTCAGGCCAACGCCGCTGAACTCACGTCCCTACAGAGCCAGATTCTGGGCCTGATGAACAGCAAGGACGCCAACGGCTCGTACCTGTTCTCCGGCTCGAAATCCACCACGGCTCCGTATGCGATCAACCCTGATGGCACCTACAGCTATCAAGGCGACCAGACCCGCAATCAGTTGGCCATTGGCAGTGGTATTTCCATGGCCAGCAACACTACTGGCTGGGATGCGTTCGAGCAGGCGATCAACACGACGCGCACCTCGTCGACGCTCACGTCCCCTGCGACCGATGACGGCATGATTTCGTTGTCCGGTGGTAGTGTTTCCAACGATGCGACCTACAACAGCAAATTCACGGCCGGTGAGCCTTATACCGTGAGCTTCACCAATGGCTCGCAGTACAAGATCCTCGACAAGAACTTGAATGACGTGACAGGCGAAGCCACGTCGGCGGGCAAGTTCTCTACCACCAGTGGCGCCAACCAGACGATAGGCTTCCGTGGTCTCGAACTGACCCTGAACATCAACCTGAGTGATGCTCAATATGGCGACTCGGCAGCCGCCGATGCAGCCATGACCGCTGCGCCGCACACATTCACGCTGGCGGTCTCGCCGAGCACCGTAAGCACGGCGCGTCTGCCGGGCAACTCGGCTGGCTCTGCGGTCATTACCTCGTCGCAAGTCACCGACCAGGCGACCTTCGACAAAACGTTCCCGAGCGGTGGCGCCGTTCTGCGATTCACCGGCACCAATACCTTCGATTTGTACGCTGCGCCGTATGACCCGGCCAGCAACCCAGTGGTCACCGGTGGCTCGTTGACCGGCACGCCCGTGGCCAACCAGGCGGTTGCGGCAGGTGTGACGTTTACCTTCAGTGGCAGCCCACCTGTATTGGCATCGGGCGATCAGTTCACTGCGAGTTCGTCGACCCAGCACACCGAGAACATCCTCAACACCCTGTCGAGCGTGATCACGGCGCTCAATGGCAAGGTGGACGGCGACCCAGTGGCCACTCAGAAGCTGCAAGCCACGCTGACCTCGACCATCGGCAATCTGAAAAGCCAGCAGAATCAGATTCTCGATGCAATTAGCGACGGCGGTGCCCGCTCAGCCACGGCGACCAACCAGGGCGTCACCAACCAGAACCTTCTGGACAACGGCACCACCGAAGCCGGGACCATCACGGCCTCCGACCCGGTCGACGCCATTTCGCGGCTGACCCTGCAAAAAACCATGTTGCAGGCCTCGCAACTGGTGTTCACCCAGCTTTCCTCGCTGAACCTGTTCAGCAAGTTGTAATCGCCTGACCTCTGGCAGGGCCGACGATCAATCGGCCCTGCCAGCGCAGGACGTCAACCGTTATTGTCAGCGGTTCAGCAGGACAGACCCAATCTGCTTGCCGCCTGTGAGTCTTTTCCGTGAATTCAGCGCCTCTCGTCAGCATCGTCATTCCCGCCTACCACACACGTTTCTTCCAGCGGGCGCTGCAGGGCGCGCTGATTCAGCACTATGGCGCTGTGGAAGTCATTGTCTGCGACGATTCCCGGGGGGACGAGATCCGCACCGTGTTCGACGCCCTGACGCAGGATTCGGCCGTGTCGGCGCGCTACGTGCGCAACCCCCAACGCCTGGGCTTCATTGGCAACCTGCACGCGTGCCTGGCCGAAGCCAAGGGTGAATTCATCAAGTTCCTGTGCGACGACGACCAGATATTCCCGCAATCGGTGGGGATGCAGGTCGAGCAACTGGTCAAGCATGCCGACGTGAGCCTGGTGCTGTCGCAACGGTTGTTCTGGGACGCCGACGACATCCAGTTGCCGTCGCGTCTGGAGAACTCCCCGTTGTCGCCCACCAGCGCGATCTTCAAGGGCGAAGACCTGCTGAACATCGTCGAAATCTACCCGCTGAATTTCCTGGGTGGCCTGAGCAGTGCGCTGTTCCGCCGCGAAGACGTGTTGAATTATCTGCCAGGCCTGACCGTGCCGGGCCAAAGCTTCGCCGGGCTGCTGGACCTGGCGCTGTATGTCTGCATGATGCACCACGGCAACGTGGCAGTTCTGAACAACGTGCTCGGCGTCGAGCGCCTGCATGCGGAACGCCTCAGTCGCCAGCAGGCCATGCAGTCTTCGATTGAAACCGAGCAATCGTGGCTGCTTGAGATGATCAAGGCCCGCACCGGTGAGCCCTACCTGGGCAAAGGCTGGGTGCGGTACATGCCCTTCACCGACGACATGGGCGCCGAGCGCGATTGGCAGGAGCACGCGTTGTCTCGTTCACTGGGCACGCTGCAGACCACCCAGGGTTTGCGGGTGGGCACCAGTAGCGAAAGCTTCGCCGAACTGTACGAGCAGTGGCTCGCCTGCCGCACCTTGCGGGACGTGCAGCGCCAGCAACTGCCCAACCTCCTGATGCATTGGCCGTCGCGGCCGAAGATCGTTCCGGTGATCCTCGATGACACCGGCAGCCGCGCCAGCCTGGACACGACCCTGGAGAGCCTGGACGAACAGCTTTATGCGCCGGAGCTGACACTGGTGCTGTCCAGGGACTGCACGTCTTCGTCGCTTGAGGGCCGCATCTTCACGATGCCGTTGCAGGATGATCCCTGGACTCAGCTCAACACGCTGTTGCCGCAACTGGACGGCGCGCAGTGGGTCTACCTGCTGCGGGCGGGCGACCGTTTGGTCAAGCCGGCATTGCTGATGCTGGCCGAGCGCATTGCCATGAACGATCGCCTTCGCTGTCTCTATTGCGATGAGGGCGCGTTGATTGATGGTGAGTCGGCGGAGCCGGTGTTCAAGCCTGCTTTCAACCTTGATCTGCTGCGCAGTTACCCCTATGTGGGCCGGTGCCTGGCGTTTCAGCGCGACGCGCTGCTCCAGCATGGCGGCCTGGATGCCCGCTTCGGCGAACTGGCGCCCCACGACCTGCTCTGGCGCCTGGTCGAGGAGGGCGGGGCCGATGCCATCGGGCACCTGAGTGAACTGACCGTGGAGTCCCGCTTCCCGCTGTCCAGGTGGCTGGCGCTGCCCGAGGTGGGGGAACACAACCTCGGCGTGGTCGAGGCCCATCTGCAACGCTGCGCGATTGCCAGCACCGTCGAACGGGACGTCAACCTGCCGCTGCTCAACCGTATTCGCTACCTGCATGACGACGAGCCGCTGGTGTCGATCATGATCGTCATCAAGGATCAGCTCGCGCCGTTGCAGCGCTGTGTGGAAAGCCTGCTGAACCTGACCGCGTATGGCCGCTATGAACTGCTCATCCTCGACAACGGCAGCGTGCAGTCCAACACCCTTGACTGGCTGGGAGAAATGGGCCAGCTGGACCCGTCTCGCCTGCAAGTGCTGACCTTCGCGGGCGACACTGATCATGCAGCGCTGTACAACGCTGCCGCCATGGATGCACGGGGCGACTACCTGCTGCTGCTCAGTCCGTATTCGGTGGTGACCCACGGCAACTGGCTCAACGAAATGCTTGATCAGGCTCGTCGTCCCGACGTGGGCGTGGTGGGGCCGAAACTGTTCGGTCCGGATGGCAGTGTGGTGCACGCCGGGATGATCCTCGGTTTGCACGGCCCGGCCGGCATGCCGTTTCGCGGCGAGACGCTGCAGGCGGGCGGCTACATGCAGCGTCTGCAAGTGGTGCATGACTTGAGTGCGGTCGGCGCGGATTGCCTGATGGTGCGCAGGTCGCTGTTCGAGGGGCTGGAGGGGCTGAACGCGGCTGACTTCGGGTGCAGCCTGAGTCATGTGGATTTCTGTCTTCGGGTGCGTGAGTCCGGTCATCTGGTGGTGTGGACACCGCAAGCGCTGATGGCGCGTGGCGCCCAGCCTGACGTCCCTCATGATGCCGAGCGGGCCAAGCGGCAGCATGAAGAAAACCGGCGGTTTTACCTGCGCTGGCTGCCGTGGGTCGCTCGTGATCCCGCCTACAATCCGAACCTGTCGCTGAAGAGCCTGGGGGCCGCGAGCTTTGGCCTGGACCCCGGCTTGAACAGCGGCTGGACGCCTTTCTCCGCCGCCCACCTGCCGAAGGTGCTGGCGTTGCCGATCAACGCCTCGGCCATCGGTCACTACCGCGTCACCGAGCCTCTGATTGCCCTTGAGTCGGCAGGCCGGGCGACGGGGGTGATCAGCTACGCGCATCCCGACCTGATCGAGGTCGAGCGTCATTCCCCGGACATCATGGTCCTGCAGGGCCGCTACAGCCAGTCACGGGTGGATGAGATCGCCGAACTGAAAACCTACTCCAACGCGCGACGCATCTTCGAACTCGACGATTACGTGATCCACGTGCCGAAGAAAAACGAACACGTGCGGGGCATGCCGGACAAGCAGGAGATGGAGCGTCTGGTGCGCCAGGGTATTTCCTTGTGCGACCGGGTCGTGGTGTCCACGCAACCGCTGGCGGACGCGCTATCGTCGATGCACCACGACATACGCGTGGTGCCGAACATGCTGACCCCGGCCCTGTGGGACAGTTTGCGCAGCCAGCGGCGCACCAGCCGCAAACCGCGCGTGGGCTGGGGCGGAGGCACCAGCCACACCGGTGACCTGGAGATCATCGCCGAGGTGGTGCGCACCTTGGCGGATGAGGTCGACTGGGTGTTCTTCGGCATGTGCCCGCCTGCGCTGCGGCCTTACGTTCACGAGTTTCACCCGGTCATCCCGCTGGACATGTACCCGGCGAAACTGGCCAGCCTGAACCTGGACCTGGCATTGGCGCCGCTGGAGAAGCACATCTTCAACGACTGCAAGAGCAACCTGCGCCTGCTGGAATACGGCGCATGCGGCTACCCGGTCATCTGCACGGAAACGGCGGCGTATCAGGGCTACCTGCCACGCACCCGGATTTTGACCAACAGCACCGAAGAATGGCTGGACGCGATTCGCGGCCACCTGTCCGACCCGGACGCCAGCTACCGCCAGGGCGATGCACTGCGCGAAGTGGTCAAGCGCGACTTCATGCTGCGCGAAGACAACCTGCAGCATTGGGTGCATGGGTGGTTGGCGGATTAATGTTCACCCTAAAGCGCCTGTGACACCCCCTTCGCTGCCGTCGTCCCTCCGGGTGTCCCACAGGCATCGCGGCGAGCCAGGACATTGCCAACGCACAACCCCTGTAGGAGCGAATTTATTCGCGAGGGGCCGGTGCAGCCGACACATCTCCATCGCCTGAACCGTTTTTCGCGAATGAATTCGCTCCTACAGTGGAACCCTCTCAAACGTGTTTGGCGTTGCCTCGGAATCGCCGCGCGCCGACGTTGCCAAAGCACAACACCCAAATCTCGAAAGACGCCGCCGACAAGGTACCTGCATTCACGTCCAACCTGGCGTTTCTCCACCCCTAAAAAACTGGCGCGGTTCGTGCAAGTCCTCTGGATATCGCCATAAATCGTGCGTTGCGTGTGTCGTTTTTGCGAATCAACACGAAGGTCGGTTCAGTCGTTTGACGTTCGGGGCACACCCTTCGCGCTAGCGCGGCGGCGCGCTGTCGGGACAGGAGGAGTAGGCAGGTGAAGGCAATTATTCTGGCGGGTGGACTGGGGACTCGGATCAGCGAGGAATCCCATCTCAAGCCGAAACCGATGATCGAGATCGGCGGAAAGCCAATTCTCTGGCACATCATGAAGCAGTACTCCGCTCACGGTATCCACGACTTCGTGATTTGCCTGGGCTACAAGGGTTACGCGATCAAGGATTTCTTCGCCAACTACTTTCTGCACACCTCCGACGTGACCTTCGACATGCGCAATAACCGCATGGACGTCCACGAAAACTACAGCGAGCCCTGGCGCGTGACGCTGGTCGACACCGGCGAAGACACCCTCACCGGTGGCCGCCTCAAGCGCGTACGAAAGTACGTGGAAGACGACGAAGCGTTCTGTTTCACCTATGGCGACGGCGTTTCCGACCTGAACATCGGCGCGTTGGTCGATTTCCATCTGCAGCACGGCAAGCTGGCTACGGTCACCGCCGTGCAACCCCCTGGTCGCTACGGTGCGCTGAATTGCGTGGGCGACAGCGTCACAGGTTTCACCGAGAAACCACCGGGGGACGGCGGCTGGATCAATGGCGGCTTCTTCGTGCTGTCGCCCAAGGTCATTCCGTACATCGAACACGATATGACGCCGTGGGAAGCCGAACCGTTGACGCGCCTGGCGTCCGGGGGCGAGCTCAAGGCATTCGTGCACCATGGCTTCTGGCACCCGATGGACACCTTGCGCGACAAGAATTACCTCGAAGACCTGTGGCAACGCGGGGAGGCCCCGTGGAGAAGTTGGGCGTGAACCCCGGCTTCTGGCAAGGCAAGCGCGTGCTGCTGACCGGCCACACCGGGTTCAAGGGCAGTTGGCTGTCGCTGTGGCTCGCCCGTATGGGCGCGCAGGTGACCGGCTTTGCGCTGGACCCCGGCACCGAGCCCAGCCTGTTCGAACTGGCCCGTGTCGACCAAGGCCTGAGCGACCAGCGCGGCGACCTGCGCGACCTGGGCGCTTTGCTCGATCTGATCGCTCGCACCCAGCCGGAAATCGTCCTGCACCTGGCCGCGCAGCCGTTGGTGCGTGAAGGCTACCGTGATCCGCTGGGCACCTATTCCACCAACGTCATGGGCACGCTCAATTTGCTGGACGCGATTCGCCAGATGGGCGGCGTGCGCGCGTGCGTGCTGGTCACCACCGACAAGGTGTACGCGAATCAGGAGTGGCTGTGGCCGTACCGAGAAAACGAACCCCTCGGCGGTCACGACCCTTACAGCAGCAGCAAGGCGTGCTGCGAACTGCTGGCGCAATCCTACGCCGCGTCGTTCTTCCCCGCCGAAGATTACGCCGAACACGGTCTGGCGCTGGCGACGGCGCGGGCGGGCAATGTGCTGGGCGGTGGCGATTTCGCCCCTGAGCGCCTGATCCCCGACGTGCTCAGAGCCTGGTCGGCCCACGACCCCGTGACCCTGCGCTACCCCCACGCTGTGCGCCCGTGGCAACACGCGCTGGAGCCGTTAGCGGGGTATCTGATGTTGGCTGAGCGGCTGTATCAACACGGCCCGGAATACGGCGGTGCCTGGAATTTCGGACCGAGCGACGACGACATGTGTTCCGTCGGCGATGTGGTCGCGACCCTCGCCAGACACTGGCCGCAGGCGCCAGGCTTGCGCGTCGAGCCGAGCGACATGCATGAGGCCGGTTTGCTGCGACTGGACAGCGCCCGCGCCCGGCAGCGCTTGCAGTGGAAACCCCGCTGGTCCCTCGAACAGTGTCTGAAGCACACCGTGGACTGGCACCTGGCCTGGAAACGCGGCGCCGACATGCACGACTTCACCCAACGCCAGCTGGCGTTGTACACGGAGGCGGCGTGAGCGAAATGCAGCTAGTCCCGTTGCCGCTGGCGGGCCTGTTCAGCCTTGAGCATCGCCGTCATGCCGACGCCCGTGGGCAGTTCAGTCGTTTGTTTTGCGAAGGCAGCCTGAGTGCGTTTGGCCGTCCGTTTCACGTTCGTCAGATCAACCATTCCTGCACGGCGGAGCGGGGCAGCGTGCGCGGTCTCCATTACCAGACCGCTGCGCAGTTGGAGGCCAAGCTGATCACCTGCCTGCACGGTGAAGTGTGGGACGTGGCCGTCGACCTGAACCCTGACTCGGCCACCTTCCTGCACTGGCACGCCGAACACCTGGTGGCCGGTGACGGGCGTAGCCTGCTGATTCCCGCCGGATTCGCCCACGGTTTTCAGGCGCTGAGCGATGACGCGCAGCTGCTGTATCTGCACAGCGCCGACTACACCCCCGAGCATGAAGCCGGGTTGTCGGTGCACGACCCACGGCTGGCTATCCAATGGCCGTTGCCTGTCAAGAATCTGTCAGCCCGCGACGAATCCCATTCTTTTCTGACCCCATCCTTTGCCGGAGTGCGTGTATGAACTGCCGTGGCTGCGGCGCTCATTTGAGCCTGCCACTGATCGATCTGGGCACGTCGCCCCCGTCCAACGCCTACCTGCGTGCCGAGCAGTTGACCCAGGCCGAGCAGTGGGTGCCGTTGAAGGTGGAAGTCTGCGAAGCCTGCTGGCTGGTGCAGACCAACGATTACACCAGCGCGCACAGCCTGTTCGACGCCGACTATGCCTATTTCAGCTCGTATTCCAGTTCTTGGCTGAACCACGCACAGCACTACGTTGCGCAGATGGTCGAGCGCTTCGGTTTGAACGCCGACAGCCGCGTGGTGGAAATCGCCGCCAACGACGGCTACCTGCTGCAGTACGTCAAAGCGCGCGGTATCGCCTGCCTGGGTGTCGAGCCGACCCGCAGCACCGCCGAGGCCGCGCGGGCAAAAGGGCTGGAGATTCGCGAGGTGTTTTTCGGCAAGGACAGCGCCACGGCGTTGCGCGACGAAGGCTGGGCGGCCGACCTGATGGCCGCCAATAACGTGCTGGCCCACGTGCCGGACATCAACGATTTCCTCGCGGGTTTCGCGACCCTGCTCAAGCCGTCGGGCGTTGCCACGTTCGAATTCCCGCAACTGCTGACGCTGATGGCGGGCGGTCAATTCGACACCCTGTACCACGAACACTATTCGTACCTGTCGCTGACCTCTGTTGAAGGCCTGTGTGCGCGCAATGGACTTCAGGTGTTCGACGTCTCCGAGCTGCCGACCCACGGCGGTTCGCTGCGTGTGTTCGTGCAGCGTATCGACGGCCCGCAACCCCGTACGCCTGCCGTTGCGCAGCAGTTGGAAAAAGAGCTGAGCGCGGGCGTCAAGACGCGCGATTACTACGCCACGCTGGCGCCTGCCGCCGAACGCATCAAATTTCAGCTCCTGGACTTTTTGCTCAAAGCGAAAGCTGAAGGCAAACGTGTCGTCGGCTACGGCGCGGCGGCCAAGGGCAACACCTTGCTCAACTACGCCGGGGTCAAGGCCGACCTGCTCGCCTGGGTCGCCGACGCCAACCCCCACAAGCAGGGCAAATTCCTGCCGGGCAGCCGCATCCCGGTGGTGTCACCGGATCGCCTGATCGAAGAGCAGCCCGATTACGTGCTGGTGCTGCCGTGGAATCTGATCAACGAAATCACTGAGCAATATGCTGTCATAAGCCGTTGGGGCGGTCGCTTCGTCGTGGCCGTGCCGGAGTTGACCGTACGATGAAAAAAATTCATTACACCAAGCCCAGTGTGGGCGAACTTGAAGCCCAATACGTGCTCGATGCCGTGACGCATGGCTGGGGAGAACGTTGCTACGAGTACATCACTCGCTTCGAAAAAACATTTGCCGAACATTTGGGCGCGACGTACGCCATTGCCACCTCCAGTTGTACCGGTGCCTTGCACATGGGCATGGCGGCACTGGGCGTCGGCGCGGACGATGAAGTCATTCTGGGTAACACCAACTGGATTGCTTCGGCGGCGCCCATCGATTACCTCGGGGCCCGTCCTGTTTTCGTCGACGTGCTTGAAGACAGTTGGTGCCTGGACCCGCGGCAGGTCCGGGCAGCCATTACGCCCAAAACGAAGGCCATTCTCGCGGTGCATTTGTACGGCAACCTGTGCGATATGGACGCGTTGCTGGCCATCGGCGCCGAGTTCGGCATTCCGGTGATCGAAGACGCTGCAGAAGCCATCGGTTCGCAATGGCAAGGCAAGGCCGCCGGTTCGATGGGGGCTTTCGGCGCGTTTTCGTTTCATGGCACGAAGACAATGACAACGGGCGAGGGCGGCATGTTCGTCACCTCAGACCGTGCGCTGTACGAACGCGTCCTGACGCTCTCGAACCACGGCCGTGTGGCGGGCAGTACGCGCCAGTTCTGGCCGGATTTCATCGGTTTCAAATACAAGATGAGCAACCTGCAAGCGGCCATAGGTTGCGCTCAAGTTGAACGCATCGATGAGTTGATCGAGCGCAAACGCGCGATTTTTAATCGATACGCTCAAGGGCTGCACGGCCTCGTCGGCGTATCAATGAATCCTCAGCCGACGCATTCGCGCAATGGTTACTGGATGCCCACCGTTGTGCTCGATGAGGCCTTGGGGATCACTCGTGACACGCTGATCGAGGCGTTCAAGGCGCAGGAGATCGATGCGCGGGTCTTCTTTTGGCCGCTGTCGTCCTTGCCCATGTTTCAGGCACACGACGTCGACACTCCGGTCTCTTTTTCGTTATGTGAGCGCGCGATCAATCTGCCCAGCTATCACGACATGACCGATGAGGATCAGGGGCGAGTGATCGGTGTCATTCATCACGTCCTCAAATGCAAGGAGCTGCAATGATCGTCTACCTCTTAGGTGCCGCCAATCCGGAAACCATTCGGATGATCAGGGCCATTCAGCGATCCACCGCGAACATCGAATTCGCGCTGTTGGATAACGACGCCACCAAACACGAAAAGCCCTTCTATGGATTCCCGGTGTTGGGTGGACTGGAGAAGGTCGCCACCTTGAAAGGGCCGAGCGCAGCCTTCGTCAACCTGATCACCGGTAGCACGCAAGTCCGTTATGAAACGACCCGCGTCATCGTGAGTGAGGGAGGCGTGCTGAGCAATTTCATCCATCCTTCCGTGGACCTTACCATGACTCACATCGGGCTTGGTAACTACATTCAAGAAGGCGTCATCCTTCAGGCAGAAGTCAGTATCGGGGACAACAGCAGCATCCATATTGGCAGCCTGATCGGCCATGAGACCCGCATCGGCGATTCGGTATTCATCGCCCACGGGGTCAGTGTCTCGGGGTGTTGCACGATCGGCGACGGCACGTTCATCGGAACGCATGCCACGATTTTACCGCGCGTGAATATAGGCAAATGGGTCACCATCGGTGCCGGAGCCGTTGTGACCAAAGATGTTCCGGACTACTCGGTTGTCGTAGGAAGTCCCGCAAGAATTATCAGAACCCAGTCGCCTGTCTATGACAATGGACGGGTTCTGCAATCCATGGCTACAGGTCGGAGTCATCAATGAATCCTCATGAGCAGTTTCGCGAAGAAGTCCGCCAGAATATCGAGCGTTTGACACAGGATCAGGATATTCAGAAAAAATCGCTGGGGTGGGTCGGTGAAACGGCACCGCATAAATACACGTACAACTTCAGCTGGATGGGGCGGCCCATTATTCAGTTCCCCCAGGACATGATTGCGATGCAGGAAATCATCTGGTCGCTGCGTCCTGACGTCATCATTGAAACCGGCGTGGCTCATGGCGGCTCGATCATTTATTACGCTTCGCTCCTGGAGTTGATGGGGCATGGCGAAGTCATCGGTATCGACATCGACATACGCAAACACAACCGCGAAGCCATCGAAGCTCACCCGATGAGTAAGCGCATTCACCTGATTCAAGGGTCGAGTATCGCCGCTGATGTGGTGGAACAGGTCAAGACGCGCGTCGATGGTTTGAAAGTATTGGTCGTTCTGGATTCCAACCACACTCACGACCACGTGCTTGAAGAACTGCGAGCATACGCACCGCTCGTCACGGTCGGCGGGTATTGCGTCGTCATGGACACGGTGGTCGAGGACATGGCGGAGGATGCTTTCCCTGATCGCCCTTGGGGTGTAGGCAACAATCCGAAGACGGCGGTGTGGGCTTACCTCAAGGAAAATCCGGATTTCGAAATCGACGCATCGATCCACAGCAAGTTATTGATCACCGTTGCGCCGGACGGTTATCTGCGTCGAATTCGCTAAGTCTACCGAGTCCCATCGTCCGCAGATAAACAGGGCGGGTGAGGAAACAGCATGAAAGGTAATGAACGTATGACCCCCTCTGTGCAAATGCATGAGTTACTCACCCTTGTCCTGATTACGCACAATCGCCCTGCGTTCTTGCGCAGGGCGTTGCAGTATTACGCAACGCTGCCTTGCCGCATCATGGTCCTGGACTCTTCGACCGACGCCGCAGAAGGCATTGAGGAGCAGTTCCCGCAAGTCGATTACCTGCACCTGCCGCAATACGCCTACTGGGGGATTCAATCCAAGCTGATCCACGGGGTCAATTTGGTCAGCACCCCGTACATGCTGTTCGCCGCCGACGACGATTTCATCCTGCCCTCCGCGATCAACGACAGCGTTGCGTTTCTGCAGGATCACCAGGACTACGGCATTTGCCACGGCTACTGCCTGATGTATTCCTCCCATGGCAATAAGGTTCGGTACCTGCGCCGGGACAAGAAGGTTCAAGAGGACTACGACAGTGAGCAGGGTCTGACGCGTATCCATGACTACGTGAGTCAGTACCTGCCGCCGTTCTACGCCGTGACCCGCACCTCGTTGCTCCGCGACTGGTACGAGACGCTCCCGGCCGGGGTGGCTTTCGAATGGCAGGAAGTGGGTCATGTCTACTATTTGCTGGCCCGAGCCAAGGCCCGAGTGTTGCCGATTCCCTACGTCGTACGCGAAATCAACATCGGCGGCTCGGAGCACAACACCGAGATCTATACCAAGCTTGCCGGTGTGGACGCCGCGACGGTTGCCGAGCGTGATGCGTTTGCAGGTTTTCTGAGCGGTGTCGCTGCACCGTTGTTCGGTGTCAGTGCCCAAGAGGTGAAGGACGCCACGCTGGAGAGTTTTGAGGCGTTTGCCGAATGCCTCCGCACCCGCAAATCGCTGACTGCCGAGCTCATATTTGACTCCACGTGGACCGACTTCAAAGGCCAGCCAACGCGTCTGTTCGGCCCGCATCAATACGTAGAAATGCCGTTCTACAACCAGGCCTTTTTCGATCAGCTGACGGCTCAGGAATTCCTGTTGCACGCCATGCCTGCCGGGTATGTGCAACTGGCCGAACTCGAAGGCATCTGGGTGCGTCAGGAAGCGCTGTTGGCTACCCACGCCAACGATGTGCCGGAAACCGTGATCAACCGCCTGTGGGCCGCGATGGACCTGAACGCGTTCAACCGGCGTGTGGTCAAGCGCCTGGCGCAACTGCTGACCGAGCAGGACGCCGAGGAGGCACCGTTGATGAACGCCTGGGCCGAACGGCTCGCGGCAGCCCCTGACTACGACAGCCTTCGCCGGCTTGAGGCGATGCCCTCGGGCAAGCTTCTGAACTGGCTCCCAGCCCGTAACCCTGACGCCGCTGAAGCGTCGGCGATTGGTCGGTACCTGGCCGAGAAAGATGGCGGGCCCGTGTTCGGTCTGCTGTTGCTGGACCTGGAAAGCGACATGGACAAGCTGCAAGTGACGCTCGACAGCCTGGTCGAAGGGCACAACAAGGCCTTTCGCGTGGTCGTGTTCACCACCGCCGAGCCGCCAACGTCGACGACCTTCAGCAACACGCTGCATTTCGTCAAGGTCAGCGCCAGCAACTACGTCGACAAACTCAATCAGGCCGTGCGCCAGATGACCAGCGACTGGGTCATGCTCGCTGAAGTCGGCGATCAGTTCACCGCGTCCGGCCTGTTGCGGGCGGGCCTGGAATTGCTCGGCGCCGACGGCATTCGTGCGGTGTGCGCCGATGAAATCCTGCGTCAGCCCAACGGCGCGCTGATCCATCAGTTCCGACCGGGCGTCAACCTGGACCTGCTGCAAGGGTCGCCGACCGGGATGGCCCGGCACTGGCTGATCCGGCGTGAGGTGTTCATCGAAGCGGGCGGTTATTCCGCCGATTTCAAGAACGCGCTGGAATTCGACCTGCTGCTCAAAGTCATCGAACAGGGCGGCCTGGGCGGTCTGGCCCATCTGGACGAGCCGCTGCTGATCAGCGACGCGCCGCAGCTGGCAGATAACCCCCATGAGCGCACGGCGCTGGTCCGTCATCTGGGCGCGCGCGGCTACAAGGCGCTGGTCACCTTCGGTGAGGCCGGCACGTTGCAGATCGATTATCAGCACAGCGCACGCCCGCAGGTGTCGATCATCCTGCATGGCGCTGACGACCTGGACGCCTTGCAACGTTCGGTCACCAGTATCCTGCAGCGCACGCGCTACAGCGCGTACGAAGTGTTGGTGCCCGTGCATCAAGGCACCAGCGCCGCGATGCTGGACTGGCTCGCCAGCCGCGAGAAAGCGTCGAACCGCCTGCGCGTCATCCGTGACGATGGTGACCGCACAGGGCCTGCGCAACTCAACGCGGCGGCCCGTCAGGCCCAGGGCGAGTACCTGGTGCTGCTGGCCGCCAACGCTGAAATCGTCAACCCGAACTGGCTGGGCACGTTGCTCAACGGCGGCCTGCGGCCCGAGGTGGGCATCGTCGGCGCCAAATCGATCGACAGCACCGGCAAGCTGACTCAGGCGGGACTGATTCTGGGCATGAACGGCGGCGTGGGTTCACCCTTCGTTGGCGAGGAGAAAAATGCCCACGGCTACTTGCAGCGCTTGCTGGTAGAACAGAACTACAGCGCCGTTTCAGCGACGTGCCTGATGGTGCGCAAAGAACTGTTTGACGCCGTCGGTGGTCTGGATGAAGCGCAGTTCGCGCAAGGCTTTGCCGATGTCGACCTGTGCCTGAAGGTGGGCCAGGCGGGCTACCTGACCGTGTGGACCCCTCACGTGCAGATCGTTCATCCGGGCACCGTGCCTGACGCGCCCGGCGCATTGGCGGCGCTCAAAGACAAATGGGCCGCTTCGTTCGCCCATGACCTTGCCTACAACCGCAACCTGTCCCTGACGGGTAAAGGGTTTACCCTGGCAGCGCCGACCCCGGTGAATTGGGCGCAGTTGCTCGCTTAGGGCATCACGTAAAGGACATCGTCATGTTCAACGGCAAATCAGTGTTTATCTCGGGCGCGACCGGTTCGTTCGGTCGCGTATTCATCCGCACGCTGCTGGAGCGCTATCAGCCCCGGCGCGTGGTGGTGTTTTCCCGCGATGAGCTCAAGCAATACGAAATGCAGCAGGAATTCAATGCGCCCTGCATGCGCTATTTTCTCGGCGACGTGCGCGATGCCGAGCGCTTGCACCAAGGCATGCGCGGCATCGACTACGTGGTTCATGCGGCGGCGCTCAAGCATGTGCCCGCAGCGGAATACAACCCCACCGAATTCATTCGCACCAACGTCAATGGCGCGGAAAACATCATCTCGGCGGCCATCGCCAACGGGGTGAAAAAAGTCATCGCGCTGTCCACCGACAAGGCGGCCAGCCCGATCAACCTGTACGGCGCCACCAAGCTGCTCTCGGACAAACTGTTCGTCGCCGCCAACAACATCGGCGGAGAAGAGCAGACGCGTTTTTCCGTGGTGCGCTATGGCAACGTTGCCGGGTCCCGAGGCTCGATCGTGCCGTTCTTCAAGAAGCTGATCGCCGAGGGCGCCACAGAACTGCCGATCACCGATCCGCGCATGACCCGCTTCTGGATCACCCTGGATCACGGCGTGGATTTCGTGATGCAGAGCTTCGCGCGCATGCACGGCGGCGAAGTGTTCGTGCCGAAGATCCCGTCGGTGCACATCGTCGATCTCGCGAAGGCCATGGCGGTTGATCTGCCGCACAAGCTGGTGGGCATTCGTCCGGGTGAAAAACTGCACGAACTGATGGTGCCCCAGGACGACGCCCGCATGACGCTGGAGTTCAAGGATCACTACACCATCGTGCCGTCGATTCGCTTCAACAGCGTGGACACCGATTTCACCACCGACGCTACCGGTGAAAAGGGCCGCCCTGTGGCCGATGAGTTCGAATACCGCTCCGACACCAACCCGGACTTCATGTCGGTGGCACAGATCAGCCAACTGCACGCCGACATCCAGCCATGATTCCGTACGGCCGTCAGAGCCTCGATCAGGCGGACATTGACGCCGTGGTCGAGGTGCTCAAATCGGACTGGCTGACCCAGGGGCCGACCATTGAGCGCTTCGAAGTGGCGATGGCGGCGCGCTGCGAGGCAGGTTTTGGCGTCGCGGTCTGCAATGCCACGGCGGCCCTGCACATCGCTTGTCTGGCGGCGGGATTGGGGGAGGGCGACTGGCTCTGGACCAGCCCCAACACCTTTTTGGCCTCGGCCAATTGCGGTCGCTATTGCGGGGCTAATGTGGACTTCGTCGACATCGACCCGTACACCTGGAACCTCGATGCCGACGCGCTGGCGCAGAAACTGAAGATCGCCGAAGGCGAAGGCACGCTGCCGAAAGTGCTGGTGGCGGTGGCGTTTTCGGGACAGAGCTGTGAAATGCGGGCGATCCGCGAGCTGTCGCGACGCTATGGGTTCGTGGTCATCGAAGACGCCTCCCACGCCGTGGGTGCCCGCTACGCCGGTCGCCCGGTGGGTTGCGGCGAATACGCCGACATGACGGTGTTCAGCTTCCATCCGGTGAAAATCGTCACCACGGGCGAAGGTGGGCTGGTGCTGACCAACCGCCCCGAACTGGCCGAGCACTTGCGGCGTCTGCGCAGCCACGGCATGACCCGCGACCCGGCGCAGATGGACGAACCGAGCCACGGCCCGTGGTATTACCAGCAGGTCGAACTGGGGTTCAACTACCGCATCACCGACATGCAGGCGGCGCTGGGCCTTTCGCAACTGGACAAACTGGAGGGTTTTCTGGCGCGCCGTCGTGCGCTGGTGGCCCGGTATCAAACCCTGCTCGCCGATCTGCCGCTGACCTTGCCGACCCTTCAACCCGACGCCGAATCGGCGTGGCATCTGTATGTCGTGCGGGTGCAGACCGAGGGCTTGAGCGTCAGCCATCGCGTCGTGTTCGAAGGCCTGCGCGCAGCGGGCATCGGCGTCAACGTGCATTACATCCCGGTCCACTTGCAGCCTTATTACCGCGACCTAGGCTTCAGGCCCGGTGATTTCCCCGAAGCCGAGGCTTATTACGCCCAGGCCATCAGCCTGCCGATGTACCCGGCCATGACCGACGAGCAGCAGGACTACGTGGTCGATCACTTGCGGCGTTTGCTCGCTGACGGTCAAGGTCCGCAACGATGACCGCGCTCGCCGTGATTCCTGCCCGGGGCGGCAGTCAGCGCATTCCGCGCAAGAACCTGAAACTGTTCAACGGCGAGCCGATGATCGTCGGCTCGATTCGCGCTGCGTTGAAAAGCGGCCTGTTCGACCGCGTGGTTGTCAGCACCGACGACGAAGAGATCGCCGACGTAGCGCGTCAACATGGCGCTGAGGTGCCGTTCCTGCGGCCGGCGGAGCTGTCCGATGCCTTCACCGGGACCGGACCGGTGGTGCAACACGCGATCCGCACGCTGGACCAGCGCTACGACTACACCTGCTGCATTTACGCCACGGCGCCGCTGTTGCAGCCGCGCTTTTTGCGTCAAGGGTTCGAGGCGTTGCAGGCGGCGCCGGACAAGGCCTTTGCATTTTCGGTGTGCAGTTTCGGATTCCCCGTTCAACGCGCCCTGAAGCTCAACGATGACGGCAGCGTCGACGCCATGCACCCCGAGTTTCGCCACGTACGCTCCCAGGATTTGCCAGCAGCGTATCAAGATGCCGGTCAGTTTTACTGGGGGCGCAGTGAGGCGTGGTTGCGAGGCGACGTGATGTTTTCGCCCCTGAGCCTGCCGGTGATCCTGCCTCGGCATCTGGTCCAGGACATCGACGACGAAGAAGACTGGCTGCGCGCTGAATACCTCTATGCGGCGCTGAAGGCGGGCGGGGAAATCGAGCCGTGAGAGTGCTGATTCGCGCCGACGCGTCCATCGCCATTGGCAGCGGCCACATCGCCCGCTGCCTGACGCTGGCCAATGTCCTGCGCAATGGCGGCGCCGAGGTGGTGTTTGCCTGCCGGGCGTTGCCCGGCCATTTGCTGCAACGACTGCGTGACCAAGGCTACGTCGCCCACGGCTTACCCGAGCGTTATCCGCACGAGCAGAGTGGCGCGGGCATCGAGGCGCGCTTGCCATGGCAGGCCGACGTCAATGCCCTTGCCGATGCCGTTGCGCAGGCGCCGCGTTTCGATTGGCTGATCGTCGATCACTACGGGCTGGATGCGCAGTGGGAGCGTGCGGCGCGGCGTTTCGCCCGGCGCTTGATGGCCATCGACGACCTGGCCAATCGGCCCCACGCCGTGGACCTCTTGCTCGACCAGAATTTTTCCGCTCACGCCGTGCCGGGGGCTTACGCCCAGTGGGTGGACCGCGATTGCCAGACGTTTCTCGGCCCCCGGTTCGCCCTGTTGCGTGACGAATTCCAGTGCCAGCCCATCGTGATCAAACCGAAGGTGAAGCGGGTGCTGGTCAACTTTGGCGGCTTCGATGCGGCCCGTCAGGTGTACGCCACGTTGGTGGCATTACAGGGCTTCGATGATCTGCACGTGGATGTCGTCGCCGGGCTGCATAACCCCGAGTGGGCCGCGATGAGCGCGCTGGCGGAGGCGCACCCGAACTGGCATGTGCAGACGCTGGTCGACGATTTTTTCGCGCGGATGCAGCAGGCGGACCTGTTCATTGGCGCAGGCGGCGGCACGACCTGGGAGCGCGCCGCGCTGGGGTTGCCGACGATCTGTATTTCGGTGGCGAACAATCAACAGCTCAATGCACAGCTGCTGGCCGAGGCGGGCATACACCTTTACCTCGGCCCCCATGAGCAGTTGGAACCGCAGCGATTGGTCGAGGCGATTGCCCGACTGATCGACGACGCGCCGCAACGTCGGGCGTTCGCTGAACGCTCACGGGCGCTGGTGGACGGCTGCGGCGCGCAACGGCTGGCGGACGCGCTGATCGGCGCTGTCGGGCCATGACCCTTTTTCAGTGAGTGAGCGACCCATGAAGGCTTTCAAGATCGGCCCCAGAACCCTTGGCCATGACGCGCCGCCGTTCATCATCGCGGAGATGAGCGGCAACCATAACCAGTCGCTGGAGCAGGCGTTGCGCATCGTTGAGGCCGCCGCGAACGCTGGCGCCCATGCGCTGAAGTTGCAGACCTACACCGCTGACACCATGACGCTGGACATTGCCGAGGGTGAGTTTTTCATCAAGGACCCCAACAGCCTGTGGGCGGGAACCTCGTTGTATGCGTTGTATGAACAGGCCCACACGCCGTGGGAATGGCACGCGCCGATTTTCGCTCGGGCGAAGGAATTGGGGCTGTTGGCGTTCTCCACGCCGTTCGATGAAACCGCCGTGGACTTTCTGGAAAGTCTTGACGTCCCGGCGTACAAAATCGCCAGCTTTGAAAACACCGACCTTCCGCTGATCCGCAAAGTGGCGGCCACCGGCAAGCCGATGATCATTTCCACGGGCATGGCCAGCATCGCCGAGCTCGACGAAACCGTGCGCGCCGCCCGAGAGGCCGGGTGTCAGGACCTGGTGCTGCTCAAATGCACCAGCACCTACCCGGCGTCGCCCGAAAACAGCCACATTCGCACCATTCCCCATTTGGCGAGCCTGTTCGGCTGTCAGGTCGGGCTGTCCGATCACACCCTGGGCGTCGGCGTGTCGGTGGCGGCGGTGGCCATGGGCGCGACGGTCATCGAAAAACACTTCACCCTCGACCGGGCTGCCGGCGGGGTGGACGCCAGTTTTTCGCTGGAACCTGCCGAGATGGCCAGTCTGGTGACAGAGACGGAGCGCGCCTGGCAAGGGCTCGGCCATGTGCAATACGGCGCGACCCAGGCTGAGCAGAAATCGCTGGTCTACCGCCGGTCGCTTTACGTCGTCAAGGATGTGGCCGAAGGGGAGGCGTTCAGCAAAGACAACGTCCGCGCGATCCGCCCGGGGCTGGGCCTCGCACCCAAACACATCGACCGCATCCTCGGCCGCACCGCCCGCCAGGCCGTCAAACGCGGCACGCCGTTGCGCTGGGACGTGGTGGGCTGACTTGTCGATGGCAACTGTCCCATCGCTTTCGCTGCCGTCGTAACCTCCGGCCTCTCCCACCGCTATCAGGCACGACGCAGGCCCTGTGGGGGCTTCCCGAGGTTACGACGGTGGCGAACAGGTTCTGACTGACACACCGCGCCCACACCGCCGTGACATCTTCATGTCAATTGCCTGTCTGAACCCTAATCCACCCTTGCGCAGCACTCATCGGTCAGCTAAAAGCTTGTAAAACTTTTGGTGACCTGTGAGTCATAACGGGCATCTTCACTGTATCGTGCTCGCAGAAGAGGATGGCATCAGGCTGATTTCACAGACTTTCTCTGGTCGCCCGAGCCATTGCGTCGCCGGTTTTCCGGCTGCGAGCCCCGGATTTCAATGCCCCGCCTTCGAGCGATGGGTGATGTTCAGCAGATTTTGATTGGGAAGCCATGATGATTGGCATTAAAAGCATAGCGAGTTACGTGCCTAAGGCTGGCGTCGACAATTACGCGCAGGGCGCCAAATTCGGCAAGGATGAAACCTTCATCCTCGGCAAGATCGGTTCTGCTTTTCTGCCCCGCAAGGAAGACGCCCAGGAAACCTCCGACCTCTGCGTCGAAGCCGCCAACCAGTTGTTCGCCAACAACCCCGACTTGTCCCGCGACGCCATCGACGTGCTGATCGTCGTGACTCAGAATGGCGACGAAGAAGGCTTGCCGCACACCTCCGCCATCGTCCAGCACAAGCTGGGTCTGTCGACCAACGTGGCGACGTTCGACATCTCGCTGGGCTGCTCGGGCTACGTTTATGGCCTCTACGCGATCAAGGGCTTCATGGAAGCCACGGGCTTGAAGAACGGCTTGCTGATCACCGCTGACCCGTATTCGAAGATCGTCGACCCCGAAGACCGCAACACCACCATGCTGTTCGGCGACGCCGCCACCGCCACCTGGATGGGCGAAGACGCGCCGTGGCACCTGGGCAAGTCAAAATTCGGCAGCGACGGCGGTGGCGCGGAGTTCCTCAAGACCATCAACGGCGATTTCTATATGAACGGCCGTCAGGTGTTCAATTTCGCACTGGTCAAGGTGCCCGCACACCTCAACGAATTGCTCACCGACTCCGAGCTCCAGGCGTCGGACATCGACGCGTTCTGCATCCACCAGGGCAGCGCCGCCATCGTTGATGCCGTGGCCCGCCGTTTTGAAGAGGGCGCGTCCGCAGACAAGTTCGTCAAGGACATGCTCGAAACCGGCAACACCGTGTCGTCGAGCATCCCGCTGCTGCTGGAAAAGCACATGCTCACCGGGCCCTGGAAGCGCGTGGCCATCAGTGGTTTCGGCGTGGGCTTGTCGTGGGGTTCGGCGATCCTTTATCGTCCCTGACCTATAGTCACGTACAAAACGGCGACGCTGACCCTCACGTCGCCGTTTTGCATTCTGTTCTTCTCGTGGGATAGGGACGTTGTCATGAGCGAGATTCTCCAGCGCAACCTGGCGGCGATCGAACGGCGGTGGCCCGACGTCGCCCGGCGTCTGCTGGCTGAAAACACCGATGCGGTGCCTGCGCAACTGCTCGAAGGCCAAGGCTCGACGCTCAGCGTAAACGGCGTCCAACTCACCAGCCGCCATGACCGCGTCGCCGAAGCGCGGGTGCAGGCCGACAGCCTTCCCCCCGGCAGCCCTCATGTTCATGTCTACGGCACCGGCCTCGGCGATTTGCCCCGGGTGCTGCTGGCCACCGACACCCTGCAAACGTTGCACGTCCACATCCTCAACGGCGCGCTGTTCGCGCTGGTCCTGCAACTGCTGGAGCACGACGACTGGCTGTCCGACCCGCGCGTACGTCTGGTCTACGCCGATGCCGCTGCGGAAATTTGCCTGCCGTTCTTCGCGTTGCCCGCCGAACTGGTGCTGGCCGACGACAGCAGCGCGCGGATTCGTGACCGGCTGGTGAGCGAAGTCCACGTGCGCTTCACCAATCAGGATTTCGCTCCGGACAACCCCGAGAACGCTCAGCGACTGGAACAGGGCAGGGCACTGCTGCTGAACGACGCAGACGTGGCCGACCTGTTTGGCAGCCAGCGCGGTCGTGATGTGTTTGTCATCGCGACCGGCCCCAGCCTGCAACAGCACCTGCCGCGACTGACGCAAGTGTTTCACGCCGCTGAGCGACCCGTGTTCATTTGCGTGGACACCGCTTACGTGTCATTGCGCCAACACGGTATCAAGCCGGACCTGGTGGTCAGCATCGACCATCGCATTGCCCCCCGTCACCTGCCGCCCGACGATTCCGACGGCATCGCGCTGGTCTACCTCCCCGGTCAGGACGCCGACGTCCTCAAGGCTTGGCAGGGGCCGCGCTACGGAGGCTACTCCAGCAGCCCGATCTATTCGGTGATCCGCGAAGCGATTCCCCGTGGCAGCCTGCACATGGGCGGCAGCGTGATTCACCCGGCCGTCGATCTCGCGGTGAAAATGGGCGCGCCGCGCATCACCCTGTTCGGCGCCGACTTCGCCTTCCCCGGCGGCAAGACCCACACCGGCTGGGGCGACGGCCATTTGGGCCCGAACGTCGACATCGCACGCCACTGGGTGCTCGACGGCCGGGGTGACAAGGTCAAGACCCAGCTCAACTTCCGCAGCTACCTCATCGAACTGGAACGCTACATCGCGCTGCACCCTGAAGTGATCTTCCTCAACACCAGCCGCGACGGCGCATTCATCGCCGGCACCGACTTCGACCCGAACTGGACCCCGGCATGAACGACGCCTCCCCAACCCTCATCGACACGGCCTGCCACTGCGCGCGCCTGTTCCGCCTGGGGCGCGACATCGAAGCGTCGCTGAAAATGGTCGACCTCATCGACACCGCGATGCCGTTGATGGCCTCACGGGCGGCTGCGGAGCAGGCTGAATGGACGCGGGTGTTGAGTGCGATTCTGGCGTGTCAGGAACGGCAGGACTGGTTGGGCGTGGCGGATTGGTTGGAGGTGGAGTTTGTGGGGTTGGTCAATACCACCCACGTGATCTGATTCACTAGTTGGAGAAACTTCCTACAACTTGTTAAGAAAGTTTGAATTCAAGAAGCCCGAAAGGGCTTTTTTTAATCAATTTTTTTAGGGCTAGTCATATTAATGACTTAGCCACTTTATTACCCGACACGTGTCGTGGTGGCACGTCTTGAATCAGCATGACCGCGTTAAAGCCATCTTGGGAGTCGGCGATAACGAAACTGTAGGTTTTCCGGGAGAAATGGACTTCCCCGCTTTTTGAAAACCTGCCGTTTCTATCAACGAGGGAATTCAAAATGGCTTTAACCGTCAATACCAATATTGCGTCGTTGTCCGTTCAACGGAATCTGAACCGGTCTTCCGAGTCGTTGAGTACGGCCATGACCCGTCTGTCTTCGGGGTTGCGGATCAACAGTGCCAAAGATGACGCGGCGGGTATGCAGATCGCGAATCGGCTTACGAGTCAAATTCGCGGTCTCACCGTTGCACAACGCAACGCCAATGACGCTATCTCAATCATTCAAACGACGGAGGGTGCGCTGAAGCGTTCGACGGATATCTTGCAGCGCATGCGTGATTTGGGTTTGCAGGCAAAGAATGGCAATAACAGTCCAGCCGAACGCCAAGCGATCAATAAGGAGTTTCTGGAGTCTCAGGAAGAGTTGTCGAGGATTTCATCGACTACCCGTTTCGGGCGTGACTTGAATTTGCTGGATGGAACAGCGGGCACACTGACGTTTCATGTCGGGGCCAATACCGGACCGAGCGAAGAAATCAGTTTGTCGCTGAATAAAAGTTTTGGAGCGTCGACCTTGTTTGTCGCTACGAAAACGATTGACGAAGTTCAAGCAGGGCCGGGGACCACAGGCAATCGGAAAGTGGTCGCTGGGGAGTACACGCCTTATGCGCTGGACGGGACGGGCTATCGAAACACCGTTGAACCGAAGGTCACTAAGCAGATGCAGACGGATGTCGCCGATAAAACCAAACTGGTCGCCGCTGCACAGGCCGGATTGGATGCAGCCAATAAGCTTGATCCGGCCGATCCTGCGACGGCAGGGGCTATCACGACGGCGACGACTGCGGTCACGGATGCTCAGAAAGAGCTTGATACCGCCGCCGCGACGCTTAAAACCGCCCAAAAGGAAGATGAGGTCAATGAGCCTCTCAATAACGCAGCGATCAACGACAACATCGATGCAACCGTCGACGCCGTTGGCAATGCCTTGGAGATCCTGAACGCGTTCACGGCTGAGCTGGGTGCCAAGCAAAACCGGCTCACACATACGGTCGCCAACATTTCCAACGTTGTGGAAAACGTGACGGCCTCGCGAGGGCGAATCGAGGACGTCGACTTCGCCGCCGAAACCGCCGAGCTGACCAAACAGCAAACCCTTCAACAAGCCTCGACCGCCATCCTCGCCCAAGCGAACCAACTGCCTGCGGCGGTGTTGAAGCTGCTTCAGTAAGGCGAGTCTTTTCAGTTAAACCGCTGAACCGGGCACGTCCAGGCGACGTGTCCGTCTTGAATTCCGTTGGTAATCATAGGTTTGACGTCTTGATTAAAGCTTGCGAGGGTCCCGCCGAAACGCTGTGTAACCCCCGTCGAAAGCAGGGGTGGCGCTCTGGTGGCAAAAAATTTTCGAAAAGCCCTCAAGCTCCTGGCAACCACGACGATAAACATTACGAAGGTTCTCTAGGCCACACCCGGCGCTTGCCAGGGCCGGAAAGCCGCAGTACCCAACCAACGAGGAATTCATCATGGCTTTAGGCGTAAACACTAACGTAGCTTCCTTGGCTGTTCAGAAGAACCTGGGCAAAGCTTCCGATGCACTGTCGACTTCGATGACTCGTCTGTCGTCCGGTCTGAAAATCAACAGCGCTAAAGACGACGCAGCCGGCCTGCAGATCGCTACTCGCGAAACTTCGCAAATCCGTGGCCAGACCGTAGCAATCAAGAACGCCAACGACGGTATCTCGATGGCTCAGACGGCTGAAGGCGCTCTGCAAGAGTCGACCAACATTCTGCAACGTATGCGTGAACTGGCTGTTCAGTCGCGAAACGACACCAACGGCTCGGCTGACCGTACCGCTCTGAACGCTGAATTCGCTCAGATGTCGGACGAACTGACCCGTATCTCGGCTTCGACCAACCTCAACGGCAAGAACCTGCTCGACGGTTCCGCCGGCAGCATGACTCTGCAAGTGGGTTCGGACGTAGGTTCGGCTAACCAGATCACCCTGACCCTGACCGGCAAGTTCGACGCAACTTCCCTGTCGGTTGCCAGCGGTTCGGTTGCGATCTCCGGCACCAGCGCCACTGCTTCGGGCAACATTGACAAGGCGATCACTTCGATCGACGCGGCTCTGGCCAAGATCAACTCCACCCGTGCTGACCTCGGTGCTTCGCAAAACCGTCTGACCAGCACCATTTCCAACCTGCAAAACGTCAACGAAAACGCCACCGCTGCACTGGGCCGTATTCAAGACACCGACTTCGCAGCTGAAACCGCTAACCTGACCAAACAGCAAACTCTGCAACAAGCTTCCACCGCTGTTCTGGCCCAGGCTAACCAACTGCCTTCCGCTGTACTGAAACTGCTTCAGTAATATCGGAATGAGTTTTGGCGGGGGAGTGTGCTTGCGTACTCTCCCGCTTTTTACTTTTGAGAGGTGAGTAGACATGGACATAAGTACGCGGCTGAATCTGTCTTATGCTGCTGTGCAGACGACGCCATTGGTCACGGACAAGACCCCGGTACCTGCTCCGGTCATTCCCGCTCCTGATCCCGTGTCGGCTTCTGATACGGACACGAACAAAAGTAAAGACTCAAATTCCGACAAAGGTGATCAAGCCTTGAAAGCCGCCGTCGATCAGATCGAAAAATTCGTTCAGTCGGTTCGGCGTAATCTGGAATTCTCCATTGATGAGGCATCCGGTAAGGTCGTTGTGAAAGTCATTGCCAGCGAAACAGGTGAAGTGGTGCGGCAGTTGCCGTCCGCCGAAGCGCTGAAAATCGCTGACAGCCTTCAGAACGCTCATAGCCTGTTGTTCGACGCTAAAGTCTGAGTGGCATGAAACGTGTACGCGGTTGTTTTGAGCTGTGATTAGTCAAAAGACCGACTCAACCTGAAAGGAGACACACATGGCGAGTCCAATTACCCCATCAACCGGCCTGGGATCTGGCCTGGCGATTGGCGATATCGTTACCGCGCTGGTCAACTCTGACAAGCTCGCGAAGCAAACGCAGATCACGACCCAGACCAAACTGGTCACGACCAAGCTTTCCGGCATCGGCACGCTGCAATCGGCGTTGTCGGCGTTTCAGACATTGCTCAAACCCCCAACCGGCACCACCAGCAAACTGCAATTCGCAGGCTATGCGGCGACCTCCTCGGACGCCACCAAAGTGAGCGTAACCTCCGACAACTCTGCCGTGCCTGGCACCCACACGGTTGTCGTGAACAAAGTTGCAACCAGTTCCAGCGTCGCAACTGCGGCTTTTGCTGGCGGCAGCAGCAGTGCTATTCCGACTGGTACCCTCACCATCAGTCAAAATGGCATTGATAACCCGTTTACCATCCCCGACGGCTCCACGCTGGCTGACGTTGCCAAGCAGATCAACGCTCAGACCAAAACCACCGGCATCAGCGCCAACATCATCACCGACACCAATGGTTCGCGGCTGGTGTTTGGCTCGAACGTCACTGGAGCGGGTTCGGATATCACCACCAGCAGTAGCATCGCGGGCTTTACCATCAATGCGAACACGCCGATTGACACAACCTCGGCCAGTTCTGCTGGCTATATCGGCGCCCAGGCGATCAGCGCTGACGTAACCATTGACGGTTTCAACTTCGTCAGCAAGAGCAATACCATCGACAAGAACCTCGGGGGTGTGTCGCTGACGTTGCTGCCGGGCAGTGACAAATCGACGACGCCGGTGACCGTGACAGTTGCCACCAACACCGACGGGCTCAAGGCGTCGCTGCAAGCGTTCGTCGATTCCTACAACTCGGTTGTCAAAGCCGTCAGCACGGTCACCAAAGCCACGGTCAGCGCCACGCCCGACCCTACCACCGGCGCGACCGTGACCCCTGCGGCCCTGACCGGCGACTCGATGCCGCGCTCCATTCTGTCGGCACTGCGCAACGAGCTGGTCACCACGGGCGCGGGCGGCGACCTGTCGGTGCTTTCGCAGCTCGGCATCACCACGGCCCAGGCAGACGGTACGCTTTCGCTGGACAGCACCAAGTTCGATGCGGCCATGAGCAAAGGTCTGGCGGGCGATGTGCAGACACTGTTCAGCGGGACCGGTGACGGCAGCAACGGCCTGATCGCGCGCATGAACACCGCCATCACGCCGTACACCCAGACTGGCGGTATTTTTGCCACTCGAACCACCAGCCTGAACAAGCAGCAGAGCGACTTGCAGGATCAGCAGGCGGCGCTGGACCTGCGTGTGACCACGCTGACCGCTACACTCACTGCAAAATACAACGCGATGGACCTGTTGGTCGGACAGCTGAAGGCGTCGGCCACGAGCATCACCTCGTTCTTCGACTCTTTGAACGCGTCGAAAGGCTGATCCTTAGCGCTCTAAACCATGACCCGGCCCATGTGCCGGGTTTTTGGCATCTGGCCTTAAAGTTTCCCAAGGCCGTGTCGATACATTGAATATACGAACTTCGAGTTGTGCGAGGTAAGAAAACATGAACCGTATGGCAGCCCTTCGGCAGTATCAGAAGGTTAATTCACAGGCGCAGACCGCCGTGGCCACGCCGCACCGTCTGGTACAAATGCTCATGGAAGCCGGCCTGGACCGCATCGCTCAGGCCAAAGGTGCCATCGAGCGTAAAGACATTGCGGCCAAAGGCGTATTGATTGGCAAGGCCATCGAGGTCATCGGTGGCCTGCGTGAAGGGTTGGACATGGAGAAGCAGGCTGAAGCCCTGGCTCACGTCGACAACCTGTATGTGTACATGATGAAGCGTCTGGCCGAAGCCAACATCAAGACCAGCCCGAAAATCCTCGACGAAGTCAGCGATTTGCTGACCACCGTCAAGGAAGGTTGGGACGGTATCGGCGATCAGCAACCCGCGCTGTGAAGGAGACGACCATGAGCGCTGCACTCAAGCGAATCGAAGAAACCCGCGAAGCCCTGGTCGATGCCCTCGCCGAACGCGATTGGGAGACGATCGGCAAGCTCGACCTGGCCTGCCGTGCCTGTGTCGACGACGTGATTCGTGAGGCGAATGACGATGAGCCTGACTTGCGCAGCAATCTGGAAGAGTTGCTGGGGGTCTATCGGCAGTTGATAGATATCGCTGTGGGCGAACGCCAAGCGATTGTCGATGAAATGTCGCAGATCCAGCGAGCGAAATCCGCGGCAAAGGTTTACCATCTGTTCGGTTGACGCTGGGTTGATCGAAAAAATATGTGCGCCATAAAATTGACTGTGTACGGTTTTTTGACTTAACTAGTGATGTTCACTAATTTCTGGCTGTTGTAAACGTCTCTGCGGACCATACACAGGCCAAGCTTGCCCCTGAAGGGCATCGAGTTGACTAGGGAAGTTGCTATTGCATGTGGCGTGAAATCAAGATTCTGCTGATCGATGACGATAGCCAGCGCCGCCGTGACATGGCGGTGATTCTGAATTTTCTCGGCGACGAGAACCTGTCCTGCTCCAGTACCGACTGGCAGCAAGTCGTGGGTTCTTTGGCATCCACTCGGGAAGTCCTGTGCGTATTGGTCGGCACCGTAAATGCCCCGGGCAGTCTTCAAGGGCTGCTTAAGACCGTCGCGGCATGGGATGAGTTCCTTCCTGTTTTGCTGATGGGCGAAAATTCTTCGGCTGACCTGGCTGAAGACCTGCGTCGACGCGTGTTGTCCACCGTCGAAATGCCGCCGAGCTACAGCAAGCTGCTGGATTCCCTGCACCGCGCTCAGGTGTATCGCGAGATGTACGACCAGGCCCGTGAGCGTGGCCGTCAACGCGAACCCAATCTGTTCCGCAGCCTCGTCGGCACCAGCCGTGCGATCCAGCACGTGCGCCAGATGATGCAGCAAGTGGCCGACACCGACGCCAGCGTGCTGATCCTTGGCGAATCCGGCACCGGCAAGGAAGTGGTCGCGCGTAACCTCCATTACCATTCCAAACGCCGTGACGCGCCGTTCGTGCCCGTGAACTGTGGCGCCATCCCTGCCGAACTGCTGGAAAGCGAACTGTTCGGTCATGAGAAAGGCGCGTTCACCGGTGCGATCACCAGCCGGGCAGGGCGCTTCGAACTGGCCAACGGTGGCACGCTGTTCCTCGATGAAATCGGTGACATGCCGCTGCCGATGCAGGTCAAGCTGCTGCGTGTGTTGCAGGAACGTACCTTCGAGCGCGTGGGCAGCAACAAGACCCAGAGCGTCGATGTGCGCATCATTGCGGCGACCCACAAGAACCTCGAAGACATGATCGAGACCGGTGGCTTCCGCGAAGACTTGTACTACCGCCTGAACGTGTTCCCGATCGAGATGGCGCCGTTGCGTGAGCGCGTGGAAGACATTCCGCTGCTGATGAACGAGCTGATCTCGCGCATGGAGCACGAAAAGCGTGGGTCGATCCGTTTCAACTCGGCGGCGATCATGTCGCTGTGCCGTCACGGCTGGCCGGGCAACGTTCGCGAGCTGGCCAACCTGGTCGAGCGCATGGCGATCATGCACCCGTACGGTGTGATCGGTGTGGCTGAGCTGCCGAAGAAATTCCGCTACGTCGACGACGAAGACGAGCAGTTGGTGGACAGTCTGCGCAGCGACCTCGAAGAGCGCGTGGCCATCAACGGGCATACGCCGAACTTCGCCAACAGCGCGATGCTGCCGCCGGAAGGCCTGGACCTGAAGGACTATCTCGGTGGTCTGGAACAGGGTCTGATTCAGCAGGCGCTCGACGACGCCAACGGCATTGTGGCCCGTGCCGCCGAACGTCTGCGCATCCGCCGCACCACGCTGGTGGAGAAAATGCGCAAGTACGGAATGAGCCGTCGCGAAGGCGATGATCAGCTCGACGACTGACGCTCGATTGACGCCCGCCAAAAAGACCGCTGATTTTTCAGCGGTTTTTTTTCGGCACGAGGATTGCTAAGTCTCTCGCAACATACCGTTTACTGACGGTTCGCCACCGAGAGATCAACTATGCCCCAGGCCGCTCAGATGTCTTCCGAACCCGTCTTGCCAGGTTCGCAAGTGCAGCCGTCCCCGGAAGTGGAAAGTCGACAGGGTTTGGAGCAGGCGTTCGCCCTGTTCAACCAGATGTCGGTGCAACTGACCGATTCCTACAGTCTGCTGGAAGCGCGGGTCACCGAACTCAAGGGTGAGTTGGCGGTGGTCAGTGCGCAGCGCATGGAGGAGCTGGCGGAGAAAGAGCGTCTGGCGAACCGCCTTCAACACCTGCTGGACCTCCTGCCCGGTGGCGTTATCGTCATCGATGGCACTGGCACCGTGCGCGAGGCCAACCCGGCGGCGATCGATTTGCTGGGCGAGCCGCTGATCGGCATGCTCTGGCGTCACGTCATCGCCCGTTGCTTCGCGCCTCGGGAGGACGACGGTCACGAAATCTCCTTGAAGGATGGTCGTCGCCTGTCCATCGCCACTCGTTCGCTGGACGCCGAACCAGGGCAATTGGTGTTGCTCAACGACCTGACTGAAACCCGCCACCTGCAAAGCCAGCTGGCGCGCCACGAACGGCTTTCATCGCTGGGGCGAATGGTCGCGTCGCTGGCCCACCAGATTCGCACGCCGCTGTCCGCCGCGATGATTTACGCCAGCCACTTGACCGAGCAAGTCCTGAATGTCGAAACCCAGCAGCGTTTCGCGGGGCGCCTGAAAGAACGCCTGCATGAGCTGGAGCATCAGGTGCGGGACATGCTGGTGTTCGCCCGTGGCGAACTGCCGCTGACCGACCGCTTGGCGCCGCAAGCCTTGGTCGAGGCGCTGGAGTCGGCGGCCCAGACTCACGTGCGTGACGTTTCTGTGCGTTGGCAGTGCAACAGCGCAGACGGCGAATTGCTGTGCAACCGTGACACCCTCGTCGGGGCGCTGCTCAACCTCGTCGAAAACGCCGTGCAGGCCAGTGGTCCGGGCGCGCGCGTCAAAATTCATGCGTACAACCGGGGCAACACGCTGCGGCTGTGCATCAGCGACAACGGCAGTGGCATCGACGCCGCTGCGTTGGCGCGGATCGGCGAACCGTTCTTCACCACCAAGACCACGGGCACTGGGCTGGGGCTGGCGGTGGTCACGGCGGTCGCTCGCGCTCACCAGGGACAGGTGCAATTCCGTTCGCGTCCGGGTCGCGGCACCTGTGCCATCGTTTCTCTGCCGCTGATTCCGGGCGTCAGCGCCACAGGTAACGACTCATGACGATCAACGTATTGCTGGTCGAGGACGATCATTCGCTCCGCGAAGCTCTGGGCGAAACGCTGGAACTGGCCGGCCACGATTTCCATGCCGTCGGTTCGGCGGAAGACGCCTTGCTGGCGGCGGCCGAGCGCTCGTTCAGTCTGGTGATCAGCGACGTCAACATGCCCGGCATGGACGGCCACCAGTTGCTCGCCCAGTTGCGCAGCCGCTACCCGCAATTGCCGGTGCTGCTGATGACCGCCCATGGCGCGGTGGATCGGGCCGTTGAAGCGATGCGTCAGGGCGCCGCCGATTACCTGGTCAAGCCGTTTGAGCCCAAGGCGTTGCTGGCGCTGGTCGCTCGCCACGCGCTGGGCCGTCTGGGGCCTGCCGATGGCGAGGGGCCGATTGCCGTCGAGCCTGCCAGTGCGCAATTGCTGAACCTGGCGAGCCGCGTGGCGAAGAGTGATTCCACCGTGCTGATTTCCGGCGAGTCCGGGACCGGTAAGGAAGTATTGGCGCGCTTCATTCACCAGCAGTCGCCCCGGGCGGGCAAGCCGTTCATTGCCATCAATTGCGCCGCCATTCCGGACAACATGCTGGAGGCCACGCTGTTCGGCCACGAGAAGGGCTCCTTTACTGGCGCCATCGCGGCCCAGGCGGGCAAATTCGAACAAGCCGATGGCGGCACGATTCTGCTCGACGAGATTTCCGAGATGCCCATGGGCTTGCAGGCCAAGCTGCTGCGGGTTTTGCAGGAGCGCGAAGTGGAGCGCGTCGGTGCGCGCAAGCCTATCGAACTGGACATCCGCGTGCTCGCCACCACCAATCGCGATCTGGCGGGCGAAGTGGCGTCGGGGCGTTTCCGTGAAGACCTGTTCTATCGCCTGTCGGTGTTTCCGCTGGCGTGGCAACCGCTGCGTCAGCGTCCTGGCGATATTCTGCCATTGGCTGAGCGTCTGCTGGCCAAGCACGTCAACAAAATGAAGCACGCGCCGGTGCGGTTGTCGGCCGAGGCGCAGAAGTGCCTGGTCGGTTACAGCTGGCCGGGCAATGTTCGCGAGCTGGATAACGCCGTGCAGCGTGCGTTGATTCTGCAGCAGGGCGGCGTGATTCAGGCTGAGGACTTCTGCCTCGCAGGCCCGATCAGCTTCGCCTCGGTCATTCCGTCTGCGCCGGTGCTTCAGGTTCTGCCCCCGCTGCCGACAATGCCCAGTGTCACGGAATCGTCGTCGGAGACAATCGGCGGCGAATTGGCCGGGGCGCTGGGTGAAGACCTGCGTCGCCGCGAGTTCCAGATGATCATCGACACCCTGCGCGCCGAGCGCGGCCGCCGCAAGGAGGCCGCCGAACGCCTGGGTATCAGCCCGCGTACATTGCGCTACAAGCTGGCGCAGATGAGGGATGCGGGGATGGACGTTGAGGGGTATCTGTTCGCTTCCTGAATAGAACGCTGATCCCGAGTAGGAGCGCGCTTGCCCGCGATAGCGATCGACCGGTCAACTTTTCCAGTGGCTGACACGACGCCATCGCGGGCAAGCGCGCTCCTACAGGGCGAGTGTTCGCAAAGAACCACCGTTGGGCTCAGTCCTGCGTTCTGTAACCCTTCCAATACTTTCATGAAAAGCTGGCACAGTGCCGCCATTGGTCTGGCACCGTTGTTGCTACTACATGGGTAACCGCTGAATCGGTGTCAAAAATTTGCGGCCCCTTTGAGAGAGAAGTCCATGAGCCAAGGTGTTGAATTTAATCGCTTGATGTTGGACATGCGCTCCATGCAGATGGACGCCATGGCCAAGCCGAAGGGCATCGAAGCCCCGGAAATGGCCAGTGGGACCCGTTTTTCCGACATGCTCGGCATGGCGGTTAACAAGGTCAACGACACCCAACAGGCGTCGAACCAATTGTCGACCGCATTCGAGATGGGCAAGAGCGGCGTGGACCTCACCGATGTGATGATTTCCTCGCAGAAAGCCAGCGTTTCGTTTCAAGCGCTGACCCAGGTACGCAACAAGCTGGTTCAGGCGTACCAAGACATCATGCAAATGCCGGTTTGAGGACGATTTAAGTCATGGCTGAAGCCGTCGCCGATAACGTACCTGCAAAAGCGGGTGCGACAGGAAGCAAGCCCCCGGTGTTCGGGCTGGCGTTCCTGCAAAATCTTTCCGAGATGACCATGCTGCGTCAGGTCGGCCTCATGGTCGGTCTGGCCGCCAGCGTGGCGATTGGTTTTGCCGTCGTGCTTTGGTCGCAACAGCCAGACTACAAGCCGCTTTACGGCAGTCTGTCGGGCATGGACACCAAGCAGGTGATGGACACGTTGGCCCAGGCTGACATTCCGTACACCGTTGAGCCGAACTCCGGTGCCTTGCTGGTCAAGTCCGACGACCTGTCCCGTGCCCGCATCAAGCTGGCCGGTGCCGGTATCGCGCAGACCGATGGCAACGTCGGCTTCGAAATCCTCGACAAGGATCAGGGCCTCGGCACCAGCCAGTTCATGGAAGCCACCCGTTATCGTCGTGGCCTGGAAGGCGAACTGGCGCGCACTATTTCTAGCCTGAACAACATCAAGGCTGCTCGCGTTCACCTGGCGATTCCGAAAAGCTCGGTGTTCGTCCGTGACGACCGCAAGCCGACCGCTTCGGTGCTGGTTGAAATGTACGCTGGCCGCAGCCTCGAACCGGGCCAAGTGGCTGCCATCGTCAATCTGGTGGCGACCAGCGTTCCCGAGCTGACCAAGTCACAGGTCACCGTCGTCGACCAGAAAGGCAACCTGCTGTCGGACCTGGGTGAGAACTCGGAATTGACCATGGCGGGCAAGCAATTCGACTACACCCGTCGCATGGAAACCATGCTGACTCAGCGTGTCCAGAACATCCTGCAGCCAGTGCTGGGCAATGACCGCTACAAGGCAGAAGTGTCGGCCGACGTTGATTTCAGCGCGGTCGAGTCCACCGCCGAGAGCTTCAACCCTGATCAGCCTGCATTGCGCAGCGAGCAGACCACCACCGAACAACGCTCCAGCGGCAGCGGTCCGCAAGGCGTGCCGGGTGCCTTGAGCAACCAGCCACCGGGCCCGGCCACTGCGCCACAGAACGCCACCGCCGGTGCCGCAGGCGCTGCCGGTCCGATCGCCCCGGGCCAGCCGTTGCTGGACGCCAATGGTCAACAGATCATGGACCCAGCCACCGGTCAGCCGATGCTCGCGCCGTACCCGGCCGACAAACGTAATCAATCGACCAAGAACTTCGAGCTGGACCGCTCCATCAGCCACACCAAGCAACAGCAGGGCAAGATCAATCGCCTCTCTGTCGCTGTCGTGGTGGACGATCAGGTCAAGCTCAACCCGGCCAACGGCGAAACCACCATGGTGCCGTGGACCGCCGATCAATTGGCGCGCTTCACCCGTCTGGTGCAGGACGCCGTCGGCTTTGACGCAGCCCGTGGCGACAGCGTGAGCGTGATCAACGTGCCGTTCTCCACCGACCGTGGCGAAGTGATTCCTGACATCGCCTTCTATCAGCAGCCCTGGTTCTGGGACATCGTCAAACAGGCGATGGGCGTGATCTTCATCCTGGTGCTGGTGTTCGGCGTGCTGCGTCCGGTGCTGAACAACATCACTAACCCGAAGAGCAAGTACGCAGGCGATGCCGAACTGGGCGGCGGCGTCGCGGGGATTGGCATGGATGGCGAGCTGGCCAATGACCGCGTGAGCCTGGGTGGTCCGCAAAGTATTCTGTTGCCGAGCCCGACCGAGGGTTATGACGCGCAGCTCAACGCAATCAAGAGCCTGGTGGCTGAAGACCCGGCTCGTGTGGCTCAGGTCGTAAAAGAGTGGATTAACACAGATGAGTGATAGTCGTGCTGCTGCGGTCAAAATGACCCGTGTCGATAAGGCTGCGATCCTGCTCCTCACCCTCGGTGAGACGGACGCCGCTCAGGTGTTGCGCCACATGGGCCCTAAAGAGGTTCAGCGTGTGGGCGTGGCCATGGCGCAGATGCGCAACGTGCACCGCGAGCAGGTCGAGCAGGTGATGAGCGAGTTCGTCGACGTCATCGGCGACCAGACCGGCGTGGGCATCGGGTCCGACGGCTACATTCGCAAGATGCTGACGCAGGCACTGGGCGAAGACAAGGCCAACGGCCTGATCGACCGCATCCTGCTGGGCGGCAACACCAGCGGCCTGGACAGCCTGAAGTGGATGGAGCCGCGCGCCGTTGCGGACGTCATTCGCTACGAGCACCCGCAGATTCAGGCGATCGTCGTCGCGTACCTCGACGCCGACCAGGCCGGTGAAGTGCTGAGCCATTTCGACCACAAGGTGCGTCTGGACATCATCCTGCGCGTTTCGTCGTTGAACACCGTACAGCCGGCGGCCCTGAAAGAGCTGAACCAGATTCTTGAGAAGCAGTTCTCGGGCAACGCCAACACATCGCGTACCACCTTGGGCGGTATCAAGCGTGCAGCGGACATCATGAACTTCCTCGACAGCTCGATCGAAGGCCAGCTCATGGATTCCATCCGCGAAGTGGACGAAGACCTGTCGACGCAGATCGAAGACCTCATGTTCGTCTTCAACAACCTGTCCGACGTCGACGACCGTGGCATTCAAGCCCTGTTGCGCGAAGTCTCTTCCGATGTGCTGGTGCTGGCCCTCAAGGGTTCGGACGACGCCATCAAAGAAAAGATTTTCAAGAACATGTCCAAACGTGCTGCCGAGCTGTTGCGCGACGACCTGGAAGCCAAAGGCCCGGTTCGTGTCAGCGACGTGGAAGCGGCACAGAAAGAAATCCTCACCATTGCCCGTCGTATGGCGGAGGCCGGGGAGATCGTTCTCGGCGGCAAAGGTGGCGAGGAAATGATTTAACAGTAGGTGCAGTCGATGTTCAGCTCCGATAAAGAAGCACCCAGCGAGCTTATCCGCGCCAAGGATCTGCGTGGGATCGATGTCTGGACATTGCCCAGCTTCGATCCTCATGTGGAAGAGCCCGAGCCGGAACCGGTGGTTGAGCCGGAGCCTCAGGAAAGCGAAGAAGTGCCGCTGGAGGAAGTCCAGCCACTGACCCTCGAAGAGCTGGAAAGCATCCGTCAGGACGCCTACAACGAAGGTTTCGCCATCGGCGAGAAAGAGGGTTTCCACAGCACCCAGCTCAAGGTTCGCCAGGAGGCCGAAGTGGCTTTGGCGGCCAAGTTGGAAAGCCTCGAAACCCTGATGACGCACTTGTTGGAGCCCATCGCCGAGCAGGATGCGCAGATCGAAAAATCCATGATCCAGTTGGTCGAACACCTCGCTCGGCAGGTCATTCAGCGCGAGCTGAAAACCGATTCCAGCCAGATCGGCAAAGTGCTTCAGGACGCCCTGCGGCTACTGCCCATGGGCGCCACCAACGTGCGCATTCTGGTCAACTCCCAGGACTTCGCCCAGGTCAAGGCGCTGCGTGAGCGTCATGAAGAAAACTGGCGCATCCTCGAAGACGACACCTTGCAGCCGGGCGGGTGCCGGGTCGAAACCGAACACAGCCGCATCGACGCGACCATCGAGACACGCTTGAGCGTGGCGATCGCCAAGATGTTCGACCAGCTGCACGAACAAGCCCTGCACCCGACGGTGCCGGACGTAAGTGTCGATCTGGAAGCCGCGATCAAAAGTGCCGAAGACCTGATGCAGAAAAACGCGGACGCGTCCGATGCGTCTTGAGCGCACCAGCTTCGGCAAACGCCTGAGCGCCTACCCTGACGCCATCAGCTTGCCCGTTCAGCCCGTGGTCGAAGGCCGCCTGCTGCGCATGGTGGGCCTGACGCTTGAAGCGGAGGGTCTGCGTGCGGCGATGGGCAGCCGTTGCGTGGTGATCAACGACGACAGCCATCAACCGGTGGAAGTCGAAGCGGAAGTCATGGGCTTTGCCGGTGGCAAGGTTTTCCTCATGCCCGTGGGCAGCGTCGCTGGCATTGCGCCGGGCGCGCGCGTGGTGCCGCTGCCTGACACCGGGCGTTTGCCGATGGGCATGACCATGCTCGGTCGCGTGCTCGATGGCGCCGGTCGTCCGCTGGACGGCAAGGGCGGCATGAAGGCCGAAGACTGGGTGCCGCTGGACGGCCCGACCATCAACCCGCTCAAACGCGACCCCATCAGCCAGCCGCTGGACGTCGGCATTCGCAGCATCAACGGTTTGTTGACGGTGGGTCGCGGCCAGCGTCTGGGCCTGTTCGCCGGGACCGGCGTGGGTAAATCCGTGCTGCTGGGGATGATGACCCGCTTCACCGAGGCCGACATCATTGTCGTCGGGCTGATCGGTGAGCGGGGCCGTGAGGTGAAGGAGTTCATCGAACACATCCTCGGTGAAGAAGGCCTCAAGCGTTCTGTAGTCGTCGCATCCCCTGCAGACGACGCGCCCCTGATGCGTCTGCGCGCGGCGATGTATTGCACGCGGATCGCCGAATATTTCCGCGACAAGGGCAAGAACGTCCTGTTGCTGATGGACTCCCTGACCCGTTTCGCCCAGGCCCAGCGGGAAATCGCCCTGGCCATCGGCGAACCGCCCGCAACCAAAGGCTATCCGCCGTCAGTGTTCGCCAAACTGCCGAAACTGGTGGAGCGTGCCGGTAACGCGGAGAAGGGCGGCGGTTCGATCACCGCGTTCTACACCGTTTTGTCCGAAGGCGACGACCAACAGGACCCGATTGCCGACTCGGCGCGGGGCGTGCTGGACGGCCACATCGTGCTGTCGCGGCGCCTGGCGGAAGAGGGTCATTACCCGGCCATCGACATCGAAGCGTCCATCAGCCGGGTCATGCCATCCGTGGTCTCGCCCGAGCACATGGTTCAGGCCCAATACTTCAAGCAATTGTGGTCGCGCTACCAGCAGAGCCGTGACTTGATCAGCGTCGGTGCCTATGTCGCCGGGGGGGATCGCGAGACGGACACGGCGATCAATCTGCAGCCGCAACTGGTGCGTTATCTGCGTCAAGGGCTGCACGACAACGAGAGCATGGAGAGCAGCGAAGCGCAGCTGGCGAGGATCTTCAATCCTCAGGCCGGGGGCTGATAGCCCATGGCCCAGAGTCGCGCCGCCCGACTGGCGCCGGTGGTGGACATGGCCGAAAAGGCCGAAAAGACCGCCGTTCAGCGTCTGGGGCATTTTCAAGGACAGGTTCGGCTGGCCGAGAGCAAACTCGGCGAGTTGGAGAAGTTTCGCTCCGACTATCAACAGCAATGGATCGACAAAGGCGCCAATGGCGTGTCCGGACAGTGGCTGATGAACTACCAGCGCTTTCTCAACCAGCTTGAGACGGCGGTGAGTCAGCAGCGGCAGAGTCTGAACTGGCACCAGAACAACCTGAATAAAGCCCGGGGTGAATGGCAGAAGGCGTATGCCCGGGTCGAGGGGTTGCGCAAGCTGGTGCAGCGGTACATCGACGAGGCGAGAGCGCTGGAAGATAAGCGCGAGCAGAAACTGCTGGATGAGTTGTCGCAGCGGTTGCCGAGGGTTGATCAGCAGTTTTAGGGGCTTTTAGTTTCGCGTGTATATCCGTTGCTGCGGTAACGGCGGCTTATGGTTCCACCCTTACGGCGGGTCACTTTTGGCAAGAGCGCCCGGAATGCCGGCCCAGCCAAAAGTAACCAAAAACGCTTTGCTCCTGGTTTGGCCCTGACGCAGTCAGGGCCAAACCAGGAGCAGGCACCCTTGGTTACTTGGGGTGCTTTTCCAAGTAACTCGCCGGAGGCGAAATCTTCTGCCCCCAGGCAGAACCCACAACAAACTCCATTTGCCGCGCCGCAAAACCAATGCTAAAACTTCACCCGTCTGACACCGTTTCACATAAGGGATTTGTCATGTCAGTAACTTCCGATCGTTCTGCAGACGAGCAGCAACTGACCATCAAGATCAAGGGACGCTTTGACTTCTCGACGCACCAGGACTTCCGCGGTGCCTATGAAAAGGAAAACAAGGCCAAACGGTACGTGGTCGACCTCAAGGAAACCAACTACCTCGACAGCTCGGCATTGGGCATGTTGCTGTTGTTGCGCGACCACGCCGGTGGCGATCGCTCCGATGTGCGGCTGGAAAACTGCAGCAACGACGTTCAGAAAATCCTCGCCATCTCCAACTTCTCCAAACTCTTCCGCATCGGCTGATGGTGGGTTCCGCGCCACCCGAGCGCCTGACGATCCTCATCGCCGATGACAATGCCAGCGACCGCATGCTGCTCTCGGCGATCATCAGCCGCCAGGGCCATGAGGCGCTGAGCGCGTGCGATGGGGCCGAAGCTGTGGCGCTGTTCGAACAGCGCCGCCCGCAACTGATCCTGATGGACGCCCTGATGCCCGTGATGGACGGTTTCGAGGCTGCTCGTCGGATCAAGGAACTGGCGGGCGAATCGCTGGTGCCGATCATCTTCCTCACCTCCATGACCGAAGGCGAAGGCCTGGCTCGCTGTCTCGATGCGGGCGGCGATGACTTCGTTGCCAAGCCCTACAACCAGGTGGTGCTGGCGGCGAAGATCAACGCGATGAATCGCCTGCGCCTGTTGCAGGAAACGGTCCTGCAACAGCGCGACCTGATTGCCCGGCACCACAAGTACCTGCTCAACGAACAGCGCGTCGCCAAGGCGGTGTTCGATCAGATCGCTCACTCCGGTTGCCTGAGCGCGCCGAACATCCGCTACCTGCAATCGCCTTACGCGCTGTTCAACGGCGATTTGCTGCTGGCGGCCTGGGCGCCGTCCGGCAACATGCATGTGCTGCTTGGCGATTTCACCGGCCATGGCCTGCCTGCCGCCGTGGGCGCGATGCCGCTGGCGGAGGTGTTCTATGGCATGACGGCCAAGGGGTACGGTCTGCCGGAAACCCTGCGCGAGATGAACGCCAAGCTCAAGCGTATCCTGCCCGTGGACATGTTCTGCTGCGCCGCGCTGCTGTGCGTCAACTTCAAGCAGCACCTTGTCGAGGTGTGGAATGGTGGTTTGCCGGACGGTTACCTCCTGCATGGCGACGGCCGCCCGCACACGCCGCTGGTGTCGGCCCACTTGCCGCTGGGGGTGTTGAGCGCTGGCACGTTCGATGACAACACTCAGGTCTATCCCTTTGGTCCGGGGGATCGGGTATTTCTGCTCTCCGACGGCGTGGTGGACAGCACTGACGAAACAGGCGAGATGTTCGGCGCCCGGCGTTTGCAGAACGTGTTCGTGACCAACCGCAACCCGGCGATGCTGATCGAAGAAGTGCAATGGGCGTTGGCGCGGTTTCGCGGGCAGGTGCGCGATGACGTCAGCATGCTGGAAGTGGGCTTCACCGAGCCGGAATCCCTCGGCCCGCCGTCGGTGATCTATACCGACAGCGGCGATTCCAGCCCGCTCGACTGGTCCGCGAGTTTCGAATTCCGCGCCTCGACGCTCAAACGCTTCAATCCGTTGCCCTACCTCTTGCAGCTGTTGCAGGAGGTCCATGGCCTGCGCCAGCAGAGCAGCGAGCTGTATATCGTGCTGGCTGAGCTGTACAGCAATGCCCTGGAACACGGGGTGCTGGGGCTGGATTCGGCGCTCAAGCAAAACGCCGAAGGCTTTGCGCTGTACTATCAGCAGCGAGGTGAGCGGCTGGATAACCTGGAAGACGGGTTCATCCGCTTTAATTTCCAGGTAATCCCGATGGGGCAGGGTGGACGCCTGACCGTCGAGGTGCACGACAGTGGCCACGGTTTCGATGCCGAGCATGTGCTGGCATTGCCGCCTGCGGTCGATCAATTGTCCGGGCGAGGTCTGAGCCTGGTGCGTCAACTCAGCGACCGGTGTCGCTGGTCGGAGGATGGGCGCACGGCGTCTGTGGAGTTTGCGTGGGAGGGTCTGGCATAATCCTGCGCATCTTGATCAAGGAGCGAGCAAGCATTGAACACTCATGTGGATTTGACCGTACTCAGTACGTTGCGCGATGTCATGGAAACTGAATACCCGGCATTGCTGCACATCTTCATCAAGGACTCGGAGGCCCGTGTCACGGATCTGAACGGTCTGATTCACCACCCCGATTTCTCCCCGGCGTCACCCACTCAACTGCAAACCCTGCGCTCGATGGCCCACAGCTTCAAAGGCAGCAGCGGCAACATGGGTGCCTCGCATCTGGCGGAATTGTGCCACCAGCTCGAAGAGCTCGTCCGGGATCAAAGCGCTGTCAGCGGCGCGCGGATTTCGGAGCTGGTCCGGGCCATTCATCTGGAATTCAACGTGGTACGAGACCTCTTCGACGTTGAATTACAGACCACGCTGACTCGACACTGACACGTCGCGACCACTGGAAAACCGAGTTGATACAGATGTGGCCCGCCATTTGCTAGGTCTCTGGGTAATCGTGTCCTTGCGGAGATCAACATGGCCCTCGCCAACAACCCCCTACTGACGGCTCTGACGGCTGCCAAAGCCCAGAAAGCCAGCGCCGCCTCGTCGGCGAAGGCCCCCGACCCCGTCAAGGACAAGGCTTCCAGCTTTTCCAGTGTGTTCGCCAAGCAGTCTGCGCCGAAGTCGAACTCCGTCGACGACAGTCCGTCGAAGCCGGCCAGCGCCAAGACTTCGGCGGTCGACAATAAGCACGACGACAAGCAAACGTCTGCCGCTTCCGACAAGACGGTTGCCGAAAACGGCAATGCCTTGCCTGCCAAATCCGTTCACGCCAAGGACAGCGACGACGGCAAGGGCAGCAGTAGCGACAACGATGACGATGATGACGACGACAGCGAAGATGACACCACCGAAGCGGCCAATGCGGCCGACGCGACCGCTGTGGCGGATGGGTCGGTAGCGACTCCGGTCGTTGATCCTTCGCTGTTGGTCGTCGCGCCTCAGACGCCGGTCCCTGCGCCGGTGGTAGACGTGCAGCCTGTGGTTGACCCTGCGTTGCTGGCAGCCACTGCGGCTCCGGTGGTTGCGCCGCCTGTTGCTCAGGCGCCGACGACGGCCACTGACGATCAATTCGATCCGTCGGCCGACCCGCTTGAAGGTCTGACGGCCGTGCAAGTCGCGCTGCAGAACAAGACCCAACAGACCGCCCAATTGAACGGTCACAGCAACGACGCGAGCAAAACCGACGCCAGGCAGGACACGAATGCCGACCCTGCCCAGATGTTGGCAGGCACGCTGGCGGCGCTGGGCGACAAGGCGGCGGACAAAGACGCCACTGAAGGCGGGGGTGACAAGGCGTTCAGCGGCTTGCTCGCCGATGGCCTGAAAGACGTCAAGACCGCCACCAGCGACACCCGCGTCGATAACTTTGCCGAGCGTCTGGCCGCGTTGTCCCAGGCTGCACAAGTGAGGACCAGCACGCCAGCGCCCGCGCCGCTGATCAACCAGCCCTTGGCCATGAACCAGAGCGGCTGGACCGAAGGCGTGGTCAACCGCGTGATGTACCTGTCCAGTCAGAACCTGAAACAGGCCGACATTCAGTTGCAACCGGCTGAATTGGGCCGTCTGGACATCCGCGTCAATATGGCGGCAGACCAGCAGACCCAAGTCACCTTCATGAGCGCCCACGTCGGTGTCCGTGAAGCGCTGGAAAGCCAGATGGGCCGTCTGCGTGAGTCGTTCGTTCAACAGGGCATGGGGCAGGTCAACGTCAACGTATCTGACCAGTCCCAAGGCTGGCAGCAGCAGGCTCAGCAGCAACAGTCCGGCGACGGCCGGCGGGGTAACGGTTCGCGCGGCGTCGGCGGTGCCAGCGACAGCGACCTCATCGCCGACGGCGCCCCGGTTGACGCAGCCTCCGCAGCGGCCAACGCGCCGTTGACGGTCGTGGGGTCCAGCGCCGTCGACTACTACGTCTAAAACGCCCGGGCGTTTCAGGCAGCGGCGCTGAAAAGCAGCTGTGAATGGCGAGCTACAAGCGGCAAGTAACAGCAACATCAAAAGCGGTGAGTGCGAGAGAGACCCCGGTTTCTCCCGCCTCACCGCTTTGCTTTTTCTCGTAGCTTGAAGCTCACTACTCAAAACTGCTTCTCTGCTTTTCCTCGAAGCTTGCAGCTCAAAGCTCGCCGCTGCCGTTCTGGCACACACCTTGCTCTCCCTCTGTCACGCAACACCGAACCCCTTGGATAGTGACGGATTATTGGCATGGCGAAGAGCGACGACGCAGTTAAAGACCCGGCGAAGAAAGGCAAGTTGAAGGTCATCATTCTGGTGGTGGTGGGCTTGTTGCTGGCCATTGGTCTGTCGGTCGGCGCGACCTGGTTCATCATGCACAAGGCCGAAAGCAAGCCTGATCCAGCCGCTGTCGCCGAGGCGGCCAACGCCAAGAAAGAGGCGATCTTCGAACCGCTGACGCCGCCTTTTGTCGTCAACTACAACGTCAACGGCCGTCAGCGCTACATGCAGGTCAGCATTACCCTCCTGGCCCGTGATCACGCGGACCTGGAAGCGCTGAAGGTGCACATGCCGGTCATCCGCAATAACCTGGTGATGATGTTCTCCGGTCAGCCGTTCGACACCATCGCGACCCCTGTCGGCATGGAAATGCTGCGTCAGAAGGCTGCCGCGGTGGTGCAGGAAGTCGGACAGAAAGAGCTGAACAAAAGCGTCATCGAACAGGTTCTTTTCACTAACTACGTACTGCAGTAGGACCACGACATGGCCGTGCAAGACCTGCTGTCCCAGGATGAAATCGACGCGCTGTTGCACGGCGTGGACGATGGTCTGGTGCAGACCGAAAGCGTTATCGAACCGGGCAGCGTCAAAAGTTATGACCTGACCAGCCAGGACCGCATCGTCCGCGGACGCATGCCGACCCTGGAAATGATCAACGAGCGTTTCGCCCGTTACACCCGTATCAGCATGTTCAACCTGCTGCGCCGTTCTGCGGACGTGGCGGTGGGTGGCGTGCAGGTGATGAAGTTCGGCGAATACGTGCACTCGCTGTACGTGCCGACCAGTCTGAACCTGGTCAAGATCAAGCCGTTGCGTGGCACCGCGCTGTTCATCCTGGACGCCAAGCTGGTGTTCAAGCTGGTGGACAACTTCTTCGGTGGCGACGGTCGTCACGCCAAGATCGAAGGCCGGGAATTCACCCCGACCGAGCTGCGCGTGGTGCGGATCGTGCTGGATCAGGCGTTCATCGACCTGAAAGAAGCCTGGCAGGCGATCATGGAAGTCAATTTCGAGTACATCAACTCGGAAGTGAACCCGGCCATGGCCAACATCGTCGGCCCGAGTGAAGCCATTGTGGTCTCGACGTTCCATATCGAACTCGACGGCGGTGGCGGCGACCTGCACGTGACCATGCCGTACTCGATGATCGAGCCTGTGCGTGAAATGCTCGACGCCGGTTTCCAGTCCGACCTGGACGATCAGGACGAACGCTGGGTCAACGCGCTCAAACAGGACGTGATGGACGTGTCGGTGCCGTTGAGCGCCACGGTGGCCCGTCGGCAGCTCAAACTGCGGGACATCCTGCACATGCAACCGGGTGACGTAATTCCGGTAGAGCTGAACGATCATCTGGTGATGCGGGCCAACGGCGTACCGTCGTTCAAGGTCAAGCTGGGTTCGCACAAGGGCAATCTGGCCCTGCAAGTGGTCGAGCCGGTCGAACGCCGCTGACGCTTTGCCGTCAGCTTCAAAATGTGCTGTGTAAACGAATAATGCTTGTCGAGGATCACCATGGCTGATGAAAACGAAATGAACTCCACAGACGACCAGGCCCTGGCCGACGAGTGGGCTGCGGCCCTGGGTGAAGCGGGCGAGGGCGGTCAGGCTGACATCGACGCGCTGTTGGCCGCCGACGCCGGTAATTCGACCAATCGTCTGGCGATGGAAGAGTTCGGCAGCATGCCGAAGAACAACGGCCCAGTGTCGCTGGACGGTCCGAACCTGGATGTGATTCTCGACATTCCCGTGTCCATTTCCATGGAAGTGGGCAGCACCGATATCAACATCCGCAACCTGCTGCAACTGAACCAGGGTTCGGTGATCGAGCTGGATCGTCTGGCGGGTGAGCCACTGGACGTGCTGGTCAACGGCACGCTGATCGCCCACGGTGAGGTGGTGGTGGTGAACGAGAAGTTCGGCATCCGCCTGACCGACGTGATCAGCCCGAGCGAACGCATCAAGAAGCTGCGTTAAGTGGGCGGTTTCTGTGTGAAGGGGCTCAAGGCCCTGTCGGGGCTGGCGCTGCTGACCACGTCCTGGCTCGTCATGGCCGCCGACCCGGCGGCGCCGGTCGCGAATGCCAGCCCGGCTGTTGCCCCCGCTGCGGCTACCGTGGCCTCAACGGTTGCACCAGCGGCCGCTCCGCAAGTGTCCAGCGCGCTGGGCAGTGGTGTCGCCGGGCAATTGACCCAACTGGTGTTGGGCCTGTTGCTGGTGGTCGGCCTGATCTTCGTGCTGGCCTGGCTGATGCGTCGAGTGCAGCGTGCAGGCCCTGCCGGTAATCAGGTGATCGAGCTGGTCGGTTCCCGCGCGCTGGGGCCTCGTGACCGGCTGGTGCTGGTGCGGATCGGCAACGAGCAAGTGTTGCTCGGTGTCTCCCCCGGCAGTATCACGGCGCTGCATGTGATGAATGAGCCTGTGGTCGTGCCGGACACGCAAAACACGACACCTGAATTCGCCAGGCGCCTGCTGGAAGCCTTGGGCAATAAGGGCATGGGTGCCTCCCGGGGCGACAAAGGCCGCGCGGGCAATGACGGCCTTGGCAATCCGGGTCAGAAGGACAAGAACTGATGCGTATCGTTTTGACGCTGCTGTTGCTGCTGGCAGCCCCGATGGCGTTCGCCGCCGACCCGTTGTCGATTCCGGCGATCACGCTGGGCACCGGCGCCAACGGTCAGCAGGAATACTCGGTCAGCCTGCAGATCCTGCTGATCATGACGGCGCTGAGCTTCATTCCGGCGTTCGTCATGCTGATGACCAGCTTTACCCGGATCATCATCGTGTTCTCGATCGTGCGTCAGGCGCTGGGCTTGCAGCAGACACCGTCGAACCAGATCCTCACAGGCATGGCCTTGTTTTTGACGCTGTTCATCATGGCCCCGGTGTTCGACCGCGTGAACAATGACGCCTTGCAGCCGTATCTGGCCGAGAAGATCACGGCCCAGGACGCAGTCGCCAAGGCTGAGGTGCCCATCAAGAACTTCATGCTCGCGCAGACCCGTTCCAGCGACATGGAGCTGTTCATGCGCCTGTCCAAGCGCACCGACATCCCGACCCCCGACGCTGCGCCGCTGACGATCATCGTTCCGGCGTTCGTGACGTCGGAGCTGAAAACCGCGTTTCAGATCGGCTTCATGATCTTCATTCCATTCCTGATCATCGACCTGGTGATCGCCAGCGTGCTGATGGCGATGGGGATGATGATGCTGTCTCCGCTGATCATTTCCCTGCCGTTCAAAATCATGCTGTTCGTGCTGGTGGATGGCTGGGCGTTGATCATTGGCACGCTGGCCGGCAGTTTTGGTGGCGTATGACCCTGTTTGATACGGAGTGCCTGGCATGACCCCGGAAGTCGCCCTCGATATTTTTCGCGAAGCCCTCTGGTTGATCGTCACCATGGTGGCGATTCTCGTTGTCCCGAGCCTGGTGGTGGGGCTGCTGGTGTCGATGTTTCAGGCCGCCACGCAGATCAACGAACAGACCTTGAGCTTTCTGCCACGTCTGCTGGTGATGCTGGTCACCCTGATCGTGATCGGGCCGTGGATGGTGCGCACCTTCATGGAATACATCATTTCGCTGTACACCAGCATTCCTCAAGTCATCGGCTGACCGGCGCATGGAGCCTGTACTGGCGCTGACCGACACGCAGATCAGCAGCTGGGTGGCGGCGTTCGTGCTGCCGCTGTTCCGGATCGTGACCGTGCTGATGACCATGCCGATCATCGGCACGACCCTGGTGCCCCGACGCATTCGCATGTATTTCGGGTTGGCCATCACGGTGGTCATCGCCCCGAGCCTTCCGCCCATGCCCGAAGTTCACGCTCTGGACCTCAGTGCACTGTTGCTGGTGGCTCAGCAGATCATCATCGGCGCAGCATTTGGGTTGTCGTTACAGTTGTTTTTTCAGGCGTTCGTGATCGCCGGGCAAATCGTGGCGACTCAGATGGGCATGAGCTTCGCGTCAATGATCGACCCCATCAACGGGGTGTCGAGCGCGATCATCGGGCAATTTTTCACCATGCTCCTCACGCTGCTGTTTCTCGCCACCAATGGCCATCTGGTGGTCTTCGAGGTGCTGGTTGAAAGCTTCACGACGTTGCCGGTAGGGCAGGGGCTGATGCCGTCGGACTTCTGGGCATTGGTGGTGCGGCTGGGCTGGGTTTTCGGTGCTGCGCTGGTGCTGGTGCTGCCCGCGATCACGGCGCTGCTGGTGCTCAACGTCGCCATGGGTGTCATGACCCGCGCCGCGCCGCAGTTGAACATCTTCACCATCGGTTTTCCGTTGACGCTGGTGCTGGGCATGGGGATTCTGTGGGTCTCACTCGGCGACATCCTCAATCAGTACCAGCCGCTGGCGGTCGAAGCCTTGCAGGTACTCAGGGACATGGTCAAGGCGCACTGACATGGCAGAAAGCGAAAGCGGTCAGGACAAGACAGAAGACCCCACGGACAAGCGCAGACGTGACGCCAGGGAGAAGGGCGAGATTGCCCGCTCCAAAGACCTGAACACGGTCATCGTGATGGTCGTCGGCGCGGCGGGCCTGCTGGCGTTCGGCGGGTCCATGGCCGAGATGATGATGCACTTGATGCGCGACAACTTCACCATCACCCGCGAGGCGTTGATGGAAGAGCGCAGCATGAGCCTGATGTTGATGGTGTCCGGCAAGGCCGCCCTGGCATCGGTGACACCGCTGTTGGTCTCGTTGATGATCGCTTCGCTGATCGGCCCGATTTCGCTGGGCGGCTGGTTGTTCGCGCCGGATTCGCTATCGCCCAAATTCAGCCGCTTGAACCCGCTCGCCGGATTGAAGCGCATGGTGTCGCCTCAGGCGCTGATCGAATTGCTCAAGTCGTTTGGCAAGTTCTTGATCGTCCTGACGGTGGCGGTGGTGGTGCTGTCCAAGGACAAAAAAGACCTGCTTGCCATTGCTCACGAACCCATGGAGATGGCGGTTGTGCACAGCCTGCAACTGGTGGGCTGGAGCACATTGTGGATGGCGATGGGGCTGTTGATCATCGCGGCGATCGACGTTCCGGTGCAGTTGTATCAGGCGCGTCAGAAGCTGTTGATGACCAAGCAGGAAGTGCGCGACGAGCACAAGGACAATGAGGGTCGGCCCGAGGTCAAGGGTCGTATTCGTCAGTTGCAGCGCGAGATGTCGCAGCGGCGGATGATGGCAGCGGTGCCCGAGGCGGATGTCATCATCACCAACCCGACGCACTACGCCGTCGCGCTGAAGTACGACGCCGACAAGGGCGGGGCGCCAGTACTGTTGGCCAAGGGCACGGATTTCATGGCGTTGAAAATCCGCGAGATTGCGGCGCAGCATCAGATTCTGCTGTTGGAGTCGCCAGGGCTGGCGCGTTCGATTTATTACAGCACGGAGCTGGAACAGGAGATTCCGGCAGGGCTGTACCTGGCCGTGGCGCAGGTGCTGGCGTACGTGTACCAGATCCGCCAGTTCCAGGCGGGACGCGGCAAGCGGCCTGATCCGCTGAATGACAACTTGCCGATTCCGCCGGATTTGAGAAGGGATTCGTAAGGCTCTCGATTGCTACACGGATGCCCTTCGGGCCTTATCGCGAGCAAGCTCACTCCTACATTGGCTTAAACGTGCCCGTGCCAGATGGACCGAGTCGTTAGCGTCTCAAACCGCACAAACCCGCTCTCCACCGACCCCTGGCCACTCCCAAAAAAATGCCAACGTCTCCACATTTCTACGTGATGGCACTCTGGCATTTTTCACCCATCCCACAAGTTGGACAGGTTTTTGCAATAACCCTGTTACAACGCCTCTGGCGTCAAAGTTTTGATCAACGCGCAGGTACGGAATCGGTGGATCGCTCACAGTTAATCTCTAACGCTCGCGTTGGCCTGGCCGGTCTGGGTCGTGGTCAGTTGGGCGTGCCGTTCTTGCTGCTGGTCATGTTGGCAATGATGATGTTGCCCATGCCGCCGTTCCTGCTGGACGTGTTTTTCACGTTCAACATTGCGCTGTCCATCGTTGTACTGCTGGTCTGCGTCTACGCACTGCGTCCGCTCGACTTCTCGGTATTCCCCACCATTCTGCTCGTCGCCACCTTGCTCCGGCTGGCGCTCAACGTCGCGTCCACCCGAGTGGTCATGCTTCACGGGCAGGACGGTCATGCCGCCGCCGGTAAGGTGATCCAGGCGTTCGGTGAAGTGGTGATCGGCGGTAACTACGTCGTCGGTATCGTGGTGTTCGCGATCCTCATGATCATCAACTTCGTGGTCGTGACCAAAGGTGCCGGTCGTATCTCCGAGGTGAGCGCGCGCTTCACCCTCGACGCGATGCCCGGCAAACAGATGGCCATCGACGCCGACCTCAACGCCGGTCTGATCGATCAGCCCGAAGCCAAACGCCGTCGTCTGGAAGTCGCCCAAGAGGCTGAGTTCTACGGTTCCATGGACGGTGCCAGTAAATTCGTTCGCGGTGACGCCATCGCCGGTCTGTTGATTCTGTTCATCAACCTCATCGGCGGCATGCTGGTGGGCATCATCCAGCACAGCATGAGCTTTGCTGACGCGGGCAAGGTCTACGCGCTGTTGACCATCGGTGACGGTTTGGTGGCGCAATTGCCGTCCCTGCTGCTGTCCACCGCCGCTGCGATCATGGTGACCCGTGCTTCCGGTTCGGAAGAAATGGGCAAGCTGGTCAAGCGCCAGATGTTCGCTTCGCACCAGGCACTGGCCGTATCCGCTGGCATCATGATCGTCATGGGTCTGGTGCCCGGCATGCCGCACTTCTCGTTCATCAGCCTCGGGCTGGCGGCGGCGGGTGGCGCTTACCTGCTGTGGAAGAAACAGAACATGGTCAAGCTGGCTGCGATTCAAGAAGTCAAGCGCCAGCAGGACTTGCTGCCTGCGCCGAATCGCGCCCAAGAGTCAAAAGAGCTGGGCTGGGACGACGTGACGCCGATCGACATGATCGGCCTGGAAGTGGGCTATCGCCTGATTCCACTGGTGGACCGCAATCAGGGTGGTCAACTGCTGGCGCGGATCAAGGGCGTGCGCAAGAAGCTGTCGCAGGAGCTGGGCTTCCTGATGCCGACCGTTCACATTCGCGACAACCTCGACCTGGCGCCGAGTGCCTACCGCCTGACGCTGATGGGCGTGACCCTCGCCGAGGCCGAGATTTACCCGGACCGCGAGTTGGCGATCAACCCCGGTCAGGTGTTTGGCAGCCTCAACGGCATCACTGCCAAAGACCCGGCGTTCGGGCTCGAAGCGGTCTGGATCGAGATTTCCCAGCGCGCCCAGGCGCAGTCTCTCGGCTACACCGTGGTCGACGCCAGCACCGTAGTGGCAACCCACTTGAACCAGATTCTCTACAAACACTCTCATGAGCTGATCGGGCACGAGGAAGTTCAGCAACTGATGACGTTGCTGGCTAAAAGCTCGCCCAAACTGGCTGAAGAGTTGGTACCTGGCGTGCTGTCGTTGTCGGCGCTGCTCAAGGTGTTGCAAGCGCTGCTGGCGGAACAGGTCCCGGTACGCGATATTCGCAGCATTGCCGAGGCCATCGCCAACAACGCTGCGCGGAGTCAAGATACCGCCGCATTGGTGGCGGCCGTACGGGTCGGATTGTCCCGCGCCATCGTGCAAAGCATTGTCGGCATTGAGCCGGAGCTGCCTGTTATCACGCTTGAGCCAAGGTTGGAACAGATATTGCTCAATAGTCTGCAGAAGGCAGGACAGGGTCAGGAAGAAGGCGTTCTCCTCGAACCGAGCATGGCTGAGAAACTTCAGCGCTCGTTGATCGAAGCGGCGCAGCGTCAGGAGATGCAGGGTCAGCCGGTTATTTTGTTGGTCGCAGGTCCGGTTCGCGCCATGTTGTCCCGCTTTGGACGCCTGGCCGTCCCGAACATGCATGTTTTGGCGTATCAGGAAATTCCTGACAATAAGCAAGTCACCATCGTAGCGACTGTCGGGCCGAACGGCTGAGGTAGTGAGTCATGCAAGTTAAGCGTTTTTTCGCCGCCGATATGCGACAAGCCATGAAACTGGTTCGCGATGAGCTGGGCGCTGAAGCCGCCATCATCGGGAATCGGCGGATCGCGGGCGGTGTGGAACTGACTGCCGCACTGGACTACAAATTGTCTGCGCTGGCCCCGCGCGTGCCGAACATCGAGCTGGAAGACGAACTGCGCAAGACCCAATCGCGCATCGTAACCGCTCAGGCCGAGCTGACCCATCGCAGCGAACTGGACACCGTCGCCAATCGCCAGCTGTTCACCGGCGTGGCCATGGACGACAGCAAACAGATCGAACCGACGCTGGACGAACCCTTTCGCCCGTCGATCCACGCGGCCATTGCGGCTGATCGTGCTGAACGCGCCGAGCGTCAATCGGTCGAGCCGGGCATCAGCCAGCGTGCGTACGACTCGATGCGCTCTGAATTGAATGGCCTGCGTGAACTGCTGGAAGTCCAGCTGGGTTCGCTGGCCTGGAACCAACTGCAAGGCAGCCGCCCGCAACAGGCGAACCTGTGGCGCCGTCTGCAACGCGTCGGTCTGTCGGGGCCTCTGTCCCGTGACCTGCTGGCGATGGTGCCGGACACCGACGATCAGCCCCACGCCTGGCGCATGTTGCTGGCGCACCTGGCGCGCATGATCGTCACCCCGGATGTCGAGCCGCTGGAAGAGGGCGGTGTGATTGCGATGGTCGGCCCGGCAGGCATGGGCAAGACCACAACGCTGGCCAAGCTGGCGGCGCGTTACGTGTTGAAGTACGGCGCACAAAACATCGCGCTGGTGAGCATGGACAGCTTCCGCATCGGGGCGCAGGAACAGCTCAAGACGCTGGGCCGCATCCTGAATGTGCCGGTGACCCACGTTGACCCCGGTCAATCGCTGGCTCAGGCGCTGGAGCCGTTGCTGCGCAAGCGTGTGGTGTTGATTGACACCGCCGGCCTGCAAGCCAGTGATCCGGCCCTGCGCCTGCAACTGGAGAGTCTGGCCGGTCGCGGGATCAAGGCGCGCAATTACCTGGTGCTCGCCACCACCAGCCAGAAGCAGGTGCTGACGGCGGCGTACCACAGTTATAAGCGTTGCGGTTTGGCCGGGTGCATCCTGACCAAGCTCGACGAAACCGCCAGCCTCGGCGAAGTGCTGAGCCTGGCGGTGACACATGAATTGCCCGTGGCCTATCTCACCGATGGCCCGCGCATTCCGGATGATCTGCATCTGCCACGTCGGCATCAGTTGGTCAGCAGGGCTGTCAGCGTTCAGATGCAGGAGGAGCCTAGCGAGGAAGCGATGGCGGATATGTTTGCGGATCTTTATCACAGCCCCGGCAAGCGCGCGGGCTAGGTAAGGAAAATGACAGTGGAATATACCTGCATCGATGGTCTGCCAAGCATTGTTCACGCAGTGAACGTGCAGCCCGAAATGTGGCTTTGGTCTAAGCAAGACAAGGTAAAAAATTAACATGGGCAGCATGCATCCCGTACAGGTTATCGCGGTGACCGGTGGCAAAGGTGGCGTCGGCAAGACCAACGTGTCAGTGAACCTCTCGCTGGCCCTGGCTGAGCTGGGACGTCGCGTCATGTTGCTGGACGCCGATCTGGGTCTCGCCAACGTTGACGTATTGTTGGGACTGACCCCTAAACGCACCTTGGCGGACGTCATTGAAGGACGCTGCGAGCTGCGCGATGTTCTGTTGCAGGGCCCGGGCGGTGTGCGCATCGTGCCTGCGGCGTCGGGCACCCAGACCATGGTTCACCTGAGCCCTGCGCAACACGCGGGTCTGATTCAGGCGTTCAGCGACATCGGCGACAACCTGGACGTGCTGGTGATCGACACCGCTGCCGGGATCGGCGAATCGGTGGTCAGCTTCGTGCGCGCCGCGCAGGAAGTGCTGTTGGTGGTCTGCGATGAACCGACCTCGATCACCGACGCCTACGCGCTGATCAAACTGCTGAACCGCGACTACGGCATGAACCGTTTCCGCGTGCTGGCTAACATGGCGCAGAGCCCTCAGGAAGGCCGCAACCTGTTCGCCAAGCTGACCAAGGTCACCGACCGCTTCCTCGACGTGGCCCTGCAATACGTCGGCGCCGTGCCGTACGACGAATGCGTGCGCAAGGCCGTGCAGAAGCAGCGTGCGGTGTACGAAGCGTTTCCACGTTCCAAATGCGCGCTGGCGTTCAAGGCCATCGCGCAGAAGGTCGATACCTGGCCATTGCCGGCGAACCCGCGAGGCCACCTTGAATTTTTCGTTGAGCGCCTGGTTCATCAGACCAGTGCAGGGCCTGTGTCATGACTGCAAGTGGCTATCGCATGTACAGCAAATCGTCCAAAGATTCTCAGTATGAGCTGATCGAGCGCTATGCCCCTTTGGTCAAGCGCATCGCCTACCACTTGCTGGCGCGTCTGCCGGCCAGCGTGCAGGTCGAGGATCTGATCCAGGCCGGCATGATCGGCCTGCTCGAAGTGTCGACCAAATACGATTCCACCAAGGGTGCGAGTTTCGAGACGTACGCCGGCATTCGTATTCGCGGCGCGATGCTCGATGAAGTGCGCAAGGGGGACTGGGCGCCACGCTCGGTCCACCGCAATACGCGCATGGTCAGTGACGCGATTCGTGCAATTGAAGCGAAAACCGGTCGCGACGCTAAAGATCACGAGGTTGCGGCCGAACTTCAATTGAGTCTCGACGATTACTACGGGATTCTGAACGATACCTTGGGCAGCCGCTTGTTCAGCTTCGACGACCTGTTGCAGGACGGCGAGCATGAAGGGTTGCACGAGGACGGCGCGAGCCAGTCGCTCGAACCGTCGCGGGATCTGGAAGATGAACGTTTCCAGAGCGCGCTGGCGGACGCCATCGCCAACCTGCCCGAGCGTGAGCGCCTGGTGCTGGCGTTGTACTACGACGAAGAGCTGAACCTCAAAGAGATCGGGGAGGTCTTGGGGGTCAGCGAATCCCGTGTCAGCCAGCTGCATAGCCAGTGCGCCGCACGTCTGCGGGGCCGGTTGGGAGAATGGCGCGCGCGTTGACGCATTGACGCGGGCCCGTCTTTTCACAAAGATGCCTGCGTTTTGGGTGGTAAGGCCGGCTGTGCAAGGCGTTGTGTGGGAAGCAAAAGGGACAAGGCAGGAGCCGCTGGGATCAGGTCTTCGGACTTTTTCCGTGGCGCTCATCACGTGTTTCTTCGAAAGGCCCCCTCGTTTTCGTGTGACCGGTGGAGCGATGTTGCCGGTATTGATTGAACGCGCGTCCAGGCACTGGGCGCGTTAAAGACTGCTTGGAGGTCGAATTGGACAAGAACATGAAAATCCTCATCGTTGATGACTTTTCAACGATGCGGCGGATCATAAAAAACCTGTTGCGTGACCTTGGGTTCACCAACACGGCCGAAGCAGATGACGGTACCACCGCATTGCCGATGCTGCAGAGCGGTGCTTTTGACTTTCTGGTGACCGACTGGAACATGCCTGGCATGTCCGGCATCGACCTGCTGCGTCAGGTGCGTGCCGACGAACGTCTGCGTCACCTGCCTGTGTTGATGGTGACCGCCGAAGCCAAGCGCGAGCAGATCATCGAAGCCGCTCAGGCGGGCGTGAACGGTTACGTGGTCAAGCCTTTCACGGCTCAGGTGCTCAAAGAAAAAATCGAGAAGATATTCGAGCGCGTCAATTCCTGATGTCCGCTGTGAGGGCGCTATGGATTCCAAAGATTCGACAATGGGTGACTTCGAGTCGACCCTGAAGAAACACGCACAAGAACTGGTCGCCAGCCTCGAAAAAGGCAAGTTCGGCGACGCCGTGCAACTTATCCATGAGCTTAATCAGACCCGGGACCGCGGCCTGTATCAGGAAGTGGGCAAGCTGACGCGCGAGCTGCACAGTGCAATCGTCAATTTCCAGATTGACCCGCACATGCCGCAAGCCGAGGAAGTGTCGCAGATCACGGATGCCACCGAACGTCTGTCGTACGTTGTCCGCCTCACTGAAGGCGCGGCCAACCGCACGATGGACCTGGTGGAGCAGAGCACACCGCTGATGAACGGCCTGAGCGCCGACGCCAAGGCGTTGAGCGTCGATTGGGGCCGCTTCATGCGCCGCGAAATCGGTGCTGAAGAGTTTCGTGATCTGGCCCGCCGCGTCGAAGGTTTTCTGACCCGCAGCGAGAAGGAGACCCACGAGGTCGCCAGCCACCTGAACGACATTCTGCTGGCTCAGGACTATCAGGACCTGACCGGTCAGGTGATCAAGCGTGTGACCACACTGGTGACCGAAGTCGAGAGTAATTTGCTCAAGTTGGTGCTGATGGCCAGTCAGGTCGATCGCTTCGCCGGGATCGAACACGACCAGGAAGAGTTCCGTAAGCAAAAAGAACAGGAAAAACTTCATTCCAAGGGTGAAGGTCCGCAGATTCATGCCGATAAACGTGAAGACGTCGTATCCGGTCAGGATGATGTAGACGATCTGCTATCCAGCCTCGGCTTCTGAAATCCAGAGCCAGGGTTCTATGTGAAAGTGGCTGTGGGCTTGCGCGCCAATGTCTCGACGAAGGCAATGCGCGCAGGCCATCGACGCAGCTCCTGGATCGGTTGACGGTTAATTTTAGGAGCACCCCCAATGAGCTTCGGCGCCGATGAAGAGATCCTTCAGGATTTTCTGGTAGAGGCCGGCGAGATTCTGGAGCAGTTGTCCGAACAGTTGGTCGAGCTGGAAAGCCGACCGGACGATGCGGACCTGCTCAATGCAATTTTTCGCGGTTTTCACACTGTAAAAGGGGGCGCAGGCTTCCTCCAGCTCAATGAGCTGGTCGAATGCTGCCACATCGCCGAAAACGTGTTCGACATCCTGCGCAAAGGTGAGCGCCGGGTCGACGCGGAACTCATGGATGTCGTGCTCGAAGCACTGGACACCGTCAACAGCATGTTCGGCCAGGTCCGTGAGCGTTCGGACGTGACCCCGGCCACGCCAGAGCTGCTCGCCGCGCTGTCGCGTCTGGCCGAGCCTGCGTCTGCCGACGAAATCGCCGCTGCCCCTGCGCCGGTGGTTGAAGAGGTGGCCGAAGCGCCTTCCGAAGACATCACCGATCACGAATTCGAACAACTGCTGGACTCGCTGAATGCCGTGAAGGCGGAAGCGGCGAGCGCAGCCGTGTCTGCGCCACCGGCACCTGCACCCGCTGCGCCTGCAACGGAAGCCGCCAGCGACGAAATCACCGACGCCGAGTTTGAATCCCTGCTGGATCAACTGCATGGCAAAGGCCAGTTCGCGGTCGATGCCGTGGCACCTGCTGCCGCATCGGCTGCGTCTGCTGCGCCGGCTGCCGCGCCTGCCGGCGATGAAATCACCGACGACGAATTCGAAGCGTTGCTTGATCAACTGCACGGCAAAGGCTCGTTTTCCGCCGACACAGCGACAGCCGTTGCCCCTGCTCCAGTGGCGGCCGCGCCTGCCGCTGCCGAGTCCGGCGCCCCGGCGTCGGATGAAATCACCGATCACGAATTCGAAGCGCTGCTCGACCAATTGCATGGCAAGGGCACCTTCTCGGCGGATGTTGCCGCGAGCGCGCCCGTTGCCACGGCACCCGTGAAAAAAGCCGAACCGGCCAAGGCCGAGGCCCCCAAAGCCGAGCCAGCCAAACCGGCGGCCGCGCCTGCTCCGGCTGCGGCACCTGCGCCTGCAAAAGCGGCCGCTGCGCCAGCCCCTGCAGCGGCATCACCGGCCCCGACAGCACCGGCACCGGCCCGGGCACCTGCACCGGCAGCCGCCGACAAGGCCCCGACCGAAGCCGAAACCACCGTGCGCGTCGACACCGCGCGGCTGGACGAAATCATGAACATGGTCGGCGAGTTGGTGCTGGTGCGTAACCGTCTGGTGCGCCTGGGCCTCAACAGCGGCGATGAAGCCATGTCCAAGGCCGTGTCCAACCTGGACGTGGTCACCGCTGACCTGCAAACCGCCGTCATGAAGACGCGGATGCAGCCGATCAAGAAAGTCTTCGGTCGCTTCCCGCGACTGGTTCGCGATCTGGCCCGTCAGCTCAAGAAAGAAATCAACCTTGAACTGGTGGGTGAAGAAACCGACCTGGACAAGAACCTGGTCGAGGCCTTGGCCGACCCGCTGGTCCACTTGGTGCGCAACGCGGTTGACCACGGTATCGAATCGCCGGAAGAGCGCGAAGCATCGGGCAAGGCCCGTGGCGGTCGCGTGGTGCTCTCGGCGGAACAGGAAGGTGACCACATCCTGTTGTCGATTTCCGATGACGGCAAGGGCATGGACCCGGCGGTGCTACGCGCCATCGCGGTCAAGCGTGGGGTGATGGACAAGGATGCCGCGGATCGCCTGAGCGACACCGACTGCTACAACCTGATCTTCGCGCCGGGCTTCTCGACCAAGACCGAGATTTCCGACGTGTCGGGCCGTGGCGTGGGCATGGACGTGGTGAAAACCAAGATCGCCCAGCTCAACGGCACCATCAATATCTACTCGACCAAGGGCCAGGGCTCGAAGATCGTCATCAAGGTCCCGTTGACCTTGGCGATCATGCCGACCCTGATGGTGATGCTGGGCAACCAGGCGTTCGCGTTCCCGCTGGTCAACGTCAACGAAATCTTCCACCTGGACCTCTCGACCACCAACGTGGTCGACGGTCAGGAAGTGGTGATCGTGCGTGACAAGGCGCTGCCGCTGTTCTACCTCAAGCGCTGGCTGGTCAGCTCGGCCGCGCATGAGGAGCAACGCGAAGGTCACGTGGTGATCCTTTCCGTCGGCACCCAACGCATCGGCTTCGTGGTCGATCAACTGGTGGGTCAGGAAGAAGTCGTGATCAAACCGCTGGGCAAGATGTTGCAAGGCACGCCAGGCATGTCGGGCGCCACCATCACCGGTGACGGCCGCATCGCGCTGATTCTCGATGTGCCGAGCATGCTCAAGCGGTACGCCGCGCGGCGTATTTGATGCCCGGTATGCAGTGAACCTCGTGTGGGCGAATTCATTCGCGAAAATCGGTCAGGCGACACCTCTGTAGCGTCTGTCCCGCCGCTTCGCGAATACGTTCGCTCCCACTGGTTCCTTATCCATCCCTGTAATACGGGTGGATCAGAGGTTGATGAAACGGGATGGCCCCTGAGGGGACAGGCCCTACGGAGTGTTTATGGCAGTCAAGGTTCTGGTGGTAGACGATTCCGGCTTTTTCCGCCGGCGCGTCTCGGAAATTCTTTCCTCTGACACAACGATTCAAGTGGTCGGCACCGCCACCAACGGCAAGGAAGCGATCGAGCAGGCCCTGGCCCTGAAGCCCGATGTGATCACCATGGACTACGAAATGCCGATGATGGATGGCATTACCGCAGTTCGTCACATCATGCAGCGTTGCCCGACTCCGGTGTTGATGTTCTCCTCGCTGACCCACGAAGGCGCCCGGGTGACCCTGGATGCGCTGGATGCCGGTGCGGTCGATTACCTGCCCAAGAATTTTGAAGACATCTCGCGCAATCCCGAGAAGGTCAAACAAATGCTGTGCGAAAAGGTGCATACCATTTCCCGCAGCAACCGTCGTTTTAGCGGTTACAGCAGTGCGCCCGTTGCGCCGTCGCCTGCCCCGACTGCGCCAGCGCCGTCCACCGGTTCGCTGCGCAGTCCGGCCCCGACGCCCGGTGCGACGACCCGACCTGCGCCAGCCCCCGCACCGACCCGTGCTCCGGCGGCCCATGCGCCGACGTCGCCCGCGCCCAAGCGCAAGGCCTACAAACTGGTCGCCATCGGCACGTCCACCGGCGGACCTGTGGCACTGCAACGTGTGCTGACGCAATTGCCCGCGAATTTTCCGGCCCCCATCGTGCTGATCCAGCACATGCCTGCGGCCTTCACCAAAGCCTTCGCCGAGCGGCTGGACAAGCTGTGCCGCATCAGCGTCAAGGAAGCCGAGGACGGCGACATCCTGCGTCCGGGTCTGGCGCTGCTGGCCCCTGGCGGCAAGCAGATGATGGTCGATGGCCGTGGCGCGGTGAAAATCCTGCCGGGCGACGAGCGTCTGAATTACAAGCCGTGCGTCGACATCACCTTCGGCTCGGCGGCCAAATCCTACGGCGACAAAGTGCTGGCGGTGGTGCTGACCGGCATGGGCGCCGATGGCCGTGAAGGTGCGCGTCTGCTCAAGCAGGGCGGCAGCCACATCTGGGCCCAGGACGAAGCCAGCTGCGTGATCTACGGCATGCCGATGGCCATCGTCAAAGCCGATCTCGCCGACGCGGTCTACAGCCTGGATGACATCGGGCGTCACCTGGTCGAGGCCTGTCTCTGATGGATGTCTTGACGCTCATAGGGATCATTCTGGCGTTCGTCGCGATCATTGGCGGTAACTTCCTCGAAGGCGGTCATCTCGGCGCCTTGCTCAATGGCCCGGCGGCGCTGATCGTCCTCGGCGGCACATTGGCGGCGTGCCTGTTGCAGACGCCGATGAGCGCCTTCAAACGGGCGATTCAGATCTTCATCTGGATTCTGTTTCCGCCGCGCATCGACCTTGCCGGGGGCATCGACCGCGTCGTGTCCTGGAGCCTGACCGCACGCAAGGAAGGCCTGCTGGGGCTGGAAACCGTGGCCGACACCGAGCCGGATGCCTATTCACGCAAGGGCCTGCAATTGCTGGTGGACGGGGTCGAACCCGAAGCCATCCGCAGCATTCTGGAAGTGGACTTTCTGACCCAGGAAAGCCGCGACATTCAGGCCGCCAAAGTCTTTGAAAGCATGGGCGGCTACGCGCCGACCGTGGGCATCATTGGTGCGGTCATGGGCCTGATCCATGTGATGGGCAACCTGGCCGATCCGAACCAGTTGGGCAGCGGCATTGCCGTGGCCTTCGTCGCGACCATTTATGGCGTGGCGTCGGCCAACCTGATTCTTTTGCCGGTGGCGAACAAGCTCAAGGCCGTGGCGATTCGTCAGTCTCGTTACCGCGAAATGCTGCTCGAAGGCCTGCTGTCGATTGCCGAAGGCGAGAACCCGCGCTCGATTGAATTGAAGCTGCAAGGCTTCATGGAGTGATGGACTGATGGCCCGTCGACGTCGCCACCACGAAGAGCACGAAAACCACGAACGCTGGCTGGTGTCCTACGCGGACTTCATCACCTTGCTGTTCGCGTTTTTCGTGGTCATGTACTCGATCTCGTCGCTGAACGAGGGCAAGTACAAAGTGCTGTCCGAAGCGCTGGTCGGGGTGTTCAACGAAGCCGAGCGCAGCGTCAAGCCGATCCCCATTGGCGAGCAGAAACCCCAGACCGTGCGCCCGGCCGACCCGCTGGTTCAAGACAGCGAGCAGACCGACGCGGCGCTGGGGCAGGGCGCCCAGGACCCGCTGAAGTCGATTGCCGACGACGTTAACGCGGCGTTCGGTGATTTGATCGCCTCCAATCAGATGACCGTGCGCGGCAACGAGCTGTGGATCGAGATCGAACTCAATTCCAGCCTGCTGTTCGGCAGCGGTGACGCCTTGCCCAGCAATCAGGCCTTCGACCTGATCGACAAAGTGGCCAAAATCATCAAGCCGTTCGACAACCCGATCCACGTCGAGGGCTTCACCGACAATCAGCCCATCAACTCGTCGCAGTACCCGAGCAATTGGGAGCTGTCGTCGGCGCGGGCGTCGAGCATCGTGCGCATGCTGGCCATGGACGGGATCAACCCGGTGCGTATGGCCTCGGTGGGTTACGGCGAATTCCAGCCGCTGACCTCCAACGCCACCGCCGATGGACGTGCCCGCAACCGCCGTGTGGTGCTGGTGATCTCGCGCAATCTGGACGTGCGTCGCAGCCTGACCGGCTCCGGCACCGCCGCCAATGCGAAACCCGATGCGGCGCTGCGTCGTGCTGGCACACAAACTGCACCGACACCCGCCAAGCCGCCGCAAGGCGTCAAATCTTCGTCACCTGCCCCTTGAATCGGTCTCGGTCATGGTTGTGATGGCTGGGGGGAACGCGAACATATGAGAGTCTGGGCAGTAGCCAATCAGAAAGGCGGGGTCGGGAAGACCACCACCTCCATCGCTTTAGCCGGTTTGCTGGCTGAGGCGGGCAAGCGCGTGGTCGTCGTCGACCTGGACCCTCATGGCTCGATGACCAGCTATTTCGGTCACGACCCCGATGCGCTGGAACACAGCTGCTTCGACCTGTTTTTGCACAAGGGCGCGGTGCCGGAAGGCCTTCCCGGTCAACTGCTGCTGCCCACCAGCGACAATCGCATTTCCCTGCTGCCGTCGAGCACTGCGCTCGCCACCCTTGAGCGCCAATCGCCGGGGCAGAGCGGCCTGGGCCTGGTGATCGCCAAGAGCCTCGCGCAGCTGTGGCAGGATTTCGATTACGCGATCATCGACAGCCCGCCGTTGCTGGGCGTGTTGATGGTCAATGCGCTGGCCGCGAGTCAGCAACTGGCGATCCCGGTGCAGACCGAGTTTCTGGCGGTCAAGGGCCTGGAGCGCATGGTCAACACGCTGGCGATGATCAACCGCTCGCGCAAAGTGCCGCTGCCGTACACGATCGTCCCGACCCTGTTCGACCGTCGCACCCAGGCGTCGATGGGCACCCTCAAACTGCTGCGCGACAGTTATCCGGAACACGTCTGGAAAGCCTACATTCCGGTCGATACCCGGTTGCGCGATGCCAGCCGGGCCGGGGTGACGCCGTCGCAGTTCGACAACAAGAGCCGGGGCGTGCTGGCGTACCGCACGTTGCTCAAACACATGCTCACCGAACAGCTTGTCGGGCAGGTGGCCTGAAGTGTCCGCTGATCGTTTATTCACACGCCTTGCGCCTGCGCGCTCAAGTCGGCCTGCAGTGCAGCCGATAAAAAAGACAGGCGGTAATCGCATCACTCATTTTCGGGCTCCTGTATGAACCGCCCTCTGGACATCGCATCCCGGCCACAGCTGGCGCTGCAAAACTACCTCGACGCGTTGTTGCAGGACGCCACCGAAGAGCTGGACGTCGGCGACGGCATCGATGAATTTCAAGCGGCCGTGCTCGAAGAGCAGGCCCACGACGCGCGCATGCGTTCGGCGGTCGCTGAAGCGGTCGCGGTCGCGGCGGCGGTGCCTGTGCGTCCTGCGGCGCCGATCAGCCAGCCTGCGTCGCATGCCCAGCCTGCGCCGCACGCCCAACCGGTGCCGCGCCCGGTTGCCGAGCCGATCGCCGCCCGGGTGATGGAGCGTCCGGTGATATTGCCGCCGGTCATCGCACCGCCCTTGGTCGTGCCGGTGGTCGTGCCTGTTATTTCCGAGCCCACTGTCGAACCGACGGTGGCGGTGGTTGAGCCGGTCGCCGAAGTGCACCTGCCATCGCAGCGCACGCCGACGCCTCCGCCGACCGCCGATGATCGTCCGGACTGGGCTGCCGAGCCGTTCGAATGCCTGCTGTTCGACGTCGCGGGCCTGACGCTGGCGGTGCCGCTGGTGTGCCTGGGGTCGATCTATCCGTTGGCCGGGCACGACCTGACGCCGTTGTTCGGGCAGCCGGACTGGTTTCTCGGCATCCTGCCCAGCCAGGCGGGCAACCTGAAAGTGCTGGATACGGCGCGCTGGATCATGCCGGACCGCTACCGCGACGATTTCCGCCAGGGTTTGCAGTACGTGATTTCGGTTCAAGGGTACGAATGGGGATTGGCGGTGCATCAGGTCAGCCGTTCGCTGCGCCTGGAGCCTGACGAAATCAAATGGCGCACCCATCGGGGTCAACGTCCGTGGCTGGCCGGGACAGTCATCGAGCACATGTGCGCGCTGCTGGACGTGTCCGAGCTCGCCGAGTTGATCGCCAGTGGCGCGGTCAAGCAGATGCAGGCACGCAAATAGCTGTATTGAAAAGCATCTTCCAATAAACACAGGGCGGCGCGAGTGCGTCGCCTGAAGAGCACAACACGCAAGGGGTTAGGGGTATGAAGAAGTCGTCAGCACAGGGTTCCGAAGATCCGATCCTGCAATGGGTCACCTTCCGCCTGGACAACGAAACGTATGGCATCAACGTGATGCAGGTTCAGGAAGTGCTGCGCTACACCGAGATTGCGCCAGTGCCGGGTGCGCCGAGCTACGTGCTGGGCATCATCAACCTGCGCGGTAATGTCGTCACCGTGATCGACACCCGTCAGCGCTTTGGTCTGCCGCCGGTTGAAGTCAGCGATAACACGCGTATCGTGATCATCGAGGCCGACAAGCAAGTGGTCGGGATTCTGGTCGATAGCGTGGCGGAAGTGGTGTACCTGCGTCAGTCGGAAGTCGAAACGGCGCCGAACGTGGGCAACGACGAATCTGCCAAGTTCATCCAGGGTGTTTGCAACAAGAACGGCGAGCTGCTGATCCTCGTAGAGTTGGACAAGATGATGTCCGAGGAAGAGTGGTCCGAGCTGGAGAACATCTGATTGATTCTTGAGGTTGCGGTCATTTTTCTGGCGGTGTTGTGGGTCGCGTCCGTTGCGATGTTCATGGCCCACACCAAACGCCTGCGCACGCTGGCCACGCAGCAGGTCGAGGCTGACTCGCTGCGGGACCAGCGCATCCGTGAATTGGCCCGGCGTCTGGAGAATTACCAGAGTGGTACGGTGAAGATGGGCGAGGATTTGCAGGATTTGCGCTCTATGGTCTCGCCGTTGCCGGATAAGGTGACGGCGCTGGAGCAGCGCGATCCTTCGACGCTGTCGTTCGCTCAGGCGGCGCGTCTGGTGAGCATGGGGGCGAGTGTGGATGAGCTGACTCAGTCCTGTGGGTTGACTCAGGCTGAGGCGCAGTTGATGAGTAAGTTGCATGGGAATGGGTGATTTTTGCCGGTTTAGGGTGTTGCTGCTAGTCGGGTAAATATCCGTTTCTTCGGTAGCAGCTGATTACGGTTCCGCTCTTACAGCGGGTCACTTTTGTAAGGGCGACAAAAGTAACCAAAAACGCCTGCTCCTGGTTTGGCCCTGACTTCGTCAGGGTTCCCTCGCTCCGGCGACGCTCCGTGGGCTCGCGCCGAACGGACATCCATGTCCTTGCGGCGCTCTCGCGGCATCCATGCCGCTCGGCCCACTCCGCGTCGCCTGCGTTCGGCCTGCACCCAAGTCGCGTTCTGCGGTGCCTGATCCATCGCGTAAAAAGATCAAAAGCTTTTCTGGCTGGAGCTAACGCTCTTCGCGGGTCAGGCGGGCACGCAATTCCCGTCAATCCCCAATCCCCCTGTGGGAGCGAATTCATTCGCGAATGGCCGGTACAGCCAACACATCTCCATCGCCAGATCCATTTTTCGCGAATAAATTCGCTCCCACAGTAGATCCCGGGCGTGCACACACTCCTTGTCATGCCCCAGTCCCCCTGTAGGAGCGAATTCATTCGCGAGAGGCCGGTACAGCCGACATATCTCCATCGCCTGTACTTCTTTCGCGAATAAATTCGCTCCCACAGTAGATCCCGGGCGTGCACACACTCCTTGTCATGCCCCAATCCCCCTGTGGGAGCGAATTCATTCGCGAGAGGCCGGTACAGCCAACACATCTCTATCGCCAGATCCGTTTTTCGCGAATAAATTCGCTCCTACAGTAGATCCCGGGCGTGCACACACGCCTTGTCATGCCCCAATCCCCCTGTAGGAGCGAATTCATTCGCGAGAGGCCGGTACAGCCAACACAGCTCCATCGCCAGATCCGTTTTTCGCGAATAAATTCGCTCCTACAGTAGATCCCGGGCGTGCACACACTCCTTGTCATGCCTCAATCCCCCTGTAGGAGCGAATTCATTCGCGAGAGGCCGGTACAGCCAACACATCACCATCGCCAGTTCCGTTTTTCGCGAATAAATTCGCTCCTACAGTAGATCCCGGGCGTACACACAGCCTCGATCAACGCGGCGTAATATCCCGCTCCACCGGCTGCGGATCGGGATCGAACCCGTCGGGAAATTTCCCTTTCAGCCGCCAGGCAAACGCGATGATTTCGGCAATCGTCAGGTAAAGCTCCTGAGGAATGCTGTCGCCCAGTTCCATTCGGGCGAGCATTTTCACCAGTTCGGCGTTTTCGTAGATCGGGACTTTGTATTCCCGGGCGATGGCGAGGATGGCTTCGGCGAGGGCGTCGTCGCCTTTGGCGGTGAGGGTCGGGGCCTGGTGGCCGTCGTAGCTCAGGGCGATGGCCTGACGGGGGGCTTGGTCGGGCGTGGTCATCAGGCGTTCTCGTCGATCCAGCGTTGTTCGAGCACGGTACGGCTGCCTTGGGCGGGAACGCCCCGGTTGCACGCCAGTTCTTTCACGTTCAGGCCACAGGCCACTAGCCTTGCGCGCAGGCTGTCGAGTTCGCCGGAGATCAGTTCCGCCGCGCCTTCGCGCTCGGCCCACATCTGGCTGGACAGGCTGCCCGCGACCAGTTGCGCCTGAACCTGCAATGGCCCGAGCGGTTCCAGATCGAAGGCCAGGTCCACCCGCCACAGTTTCTCTTTGGCCTTGACCTCTTGCGTGGCGGTCTCGGGAGTATCCTCCCGATCAGGCGTGTCCTCACGTTGAACCTTGACCTGCAACGGCACGATGTCGTGGGCGTTGCGCATGGGGATTTCCAGCTGCCAGGTGGTCACTTGCGTGCCGTCGGCGTTCATCCGTGTCTGTTCGAGGCCGCCCAGTTGATGGCTTTGCAGGCGGGAGATCGCACCGGCAGCGAGCTTGAGCAGGGTTTCCAGGTCGTCGTTGTTCTCCGCGTTGGCCAACGTGCGCGACGGTAATGGGAAGTTGGTCGGCACCTTCGGCGCAGCGACCAGCCCCAGCGTACCCAAGGCATTGCGGATCACGTTGGGCATGAGGCGGGCGAGGGTGTTGGCGGCGGCTGCGTCGTTGTAGCTGACATTGCCCGGCAGCCCCGGCAGGATTTGCGCGATGACCCTCAGCAGGTTGGCCTTCATGTCCGGGACCAGCGTCGGGTCCTGCCCGGCCAGCAAGCGCGATTCCATGAACAGCCCGCTGGCGCTCAGCGCCTGAGCGACCCCTTTGGCGGTGGTCATCTGCGGCAGGTCGGGCAGATCGTCGAGCAACTGACTGATGCTGGCGCGTAGCTGTGGCGACAGGTCGTCGGCCGTGCTGGCGTCTGACGTCGGGGGCGGCAGATTCTGCAACGCGGTGAGCAGGCTTTGCAGCGAGCCTTGACGGCTTTGTTGGGTCGACAGTTGCTGTGCCAGCGCCAGTTCGTCGAGCCGGTTGGGCATGGCGATGAAATTCAGCGCCTGACTGTTTTGCACCTGAGCGCTGAGCAGGCTGCCCACACGCAAGGGTTGCGGGCTGTCGAGGGTCAGGCTGCTGCCCGCCAGTGCGGTGTTGAGCAGCATCACGATGGAGCGGTACGTGGCGGGTTGGGTCGCCGCGCTGCCCGTGGACTGCCCCGTCAGTTGCGCCACGTTATCGGCCATCACCTGCGTGGTCAGTACCTTGCCTTGTAGCAGGGTGCCGGGGGGCAGTTGGCGCGTGTCGAGGCTGGTCAGGCTGTTGGTGATGGCTTTCTGCAGGTCTTGCACGCTGATGGTCAGCGTGTCCGCCGAGCCTTGCGCGACGTTCACGGTGGTGCCCGGCGTCAGTGGCAGGCTGCTGCTGACGGGGAGGGTGGTCTGGCGGCCGTTGTCCATGGTCAGTTTGAGCAGCAACTGGAAATCCTGGCCCAGCTGTTTGAGGCTGACCACCTCGGCATTGGCCACCTGACCGGAATTGAGCAGGCCTTCTCGCGGCTCCATGAGCTTGAGCACTTCGCCCGGTGGCACGCCAGCGCGCAGTAGAGCGGTCGCGGCGGCGACGGGGGATAGATTGGGTATATCGCCTGTCATTGAATTCCAACTCGGTAAATGTGCGCATGAACTGGCATAATCCTGCCCCGATGTCTTCGGTGGCCCGTCAGGCTGCCACCAGTATAACGGCCGCGCCGACCCCGACTTGAACCGCCGCGCGCCCCTGTCATCCGAAAAGAAGGACCTCATGTCGATCCCTGTTCTTGAAGCCGTGGCCCTGGCCTGCGAGCGCGATTGGCGGCTGCTGTTCGAGCATTTCGACCTGCGGCTGACGGCGGGCGACATGGTGCAGATCAGCGGCCCCAACGGCAGCGGCAAGACCAGCCTGTTGCGCCTGCTCAGCGGCCTCATGCAGCCCACGGCAGGCGAGGTGTTGCTCGGCGGTCAACCCTTCGCCCGGCAACGCCACGAACTCGCGCAGCACCTGTTGTGGATCGGTCACGCTGCGGGCATCAAGGATCTGCTGACTCCCGTTGAAAACCTCGCCTGGCTGTGCGCCCTGCATCAGAGCGCCGACACCGACGCCCTTTGGCACGCCCTTGAAGCGGTTGGACTGCGGGGTTTCGAAGATGTGCCGTGCCACACGCTGTCTGCCGGACAAAAGCGCCGGGTGGCACTGGCCCGTTTGTACCTGCCAGGCCCTGGCCTGTGGATGCTCGACGAGCCTTTCACCGCGCTGGATAAGCAGGGCGTGGCGCAACTGGAGGCCCATCTCGCTGATCATTGTGAACAGGGCGGCGTCGTGGTGCTGACCACCCACCACACCTTGAACCACACGCCGACCGGTTATCGCGACCTGAATCTGGGAGAGTGGGCGCCATGAGCCACGTGTTCACCCTGCTGATCGCCCGCGAAGCCCGCCTGTTGTTTCGCCGTCCCGCCGAACTGCTCAACCCGCTGGTGTTTTTCGCCATTGTCATTGCGCTATTCCCGCTGGCGGTGGGGCCGGAATCGCAGCTCTTGAGGACGATTTCCCCTGGCTTGGTCTGGGTCGCGGCGCTGCTCTCGGTGCTGCTGTCGCTGGACGGGCTGTTCCGCAGCGATTTCGAGGACGGCTCGCTTGAGCAGTGGGTCCTTTCGCCGCACCCTTTGCCGCTTCTGGTGTTGGCAAAGGTGATGGCACACTGGGCGTTTTCCGGGCTGGCACTCGTGTTACTGGCCCCAGTGCTGGCGTTGATGCTCGGCCTGCCGGGTGAGTGCCTGCCGGTGTTGCTATTGTCATTGTTACTGGGCACGCCGGTGCTGAGCCTGCTGGGTGCGGTGGGTGCGGCACTGACCGTCGGTCTCAAACGCGGCGGCCTGCTGCTGGCGCTGCTGATCCTGCCGCTGTACATCCCGGTGCTGATTCTGGGCAGCGGCGCCTTGCAGGCAGCACTTCAGGGCATGGCTGCGACCGGCTATCTGCTTTGGCTTGGCAGCCTGACGGCGCTCGCGATAACCCTGACACCTTTTGCAATTGCCGCTGGCTTGAAAATCAGTGTTGGCGAATAATCAGAACCTGATCGACCGGACAGCTTTTTAGTCGCCCGCACTTGAAATAGTTAATATCCGAGGCAGGACGCTTCAGTTAAAAGGAGCGCCTGAACAGGCAAGCCACCGTGATGAAACGCATTTTGATGAGAAGCAGCGTGATGAAAAGGCAGCGTGATGAACACAAGCGCCAAGGCTAAAAGCGGCATCAGTTGGGCGTGGTTCCACAAGCTCGGTTCGCCGAAGTGGTTCTATGGCATCAGCGGCCGTCTGCTGCCGTGGCTGAGCATCGCCGCCGCGTTGCTGATCGGCATTGGCGTGGTCTGGGGCCTGGCCTTCGCGCCGCCCGACTATCAGCAGGGCAACAGCTTCCGCATTCTCTATATCCATGTGCCGTCGGCGATGCTGGCGCAGTCCTGCTACGTGATGTTGGCGGTCTGCGGCGTGGTGGGGCTGGTGTGGAAGATGAAAATGGCCGACGTCGCGCTGCAATGCGCCGCGCCCATTGGCGCCTGGATGACCGCCGTGGCGCTGTTGACCGGGGCCATCTGGGGCAAGCCGACCTGGGGCGCGTGGTGGGTCTGGGATGCGCGGCTGACCTCGATGCTGATCCTGCTGTTCCTGTATTTCGGCCTGATCGCGCTGGGCAACGCCATCACCAACCGCGAAAGCGCGGCGAAGGCCTGCGCGGTGCTGGCCATCGTCGGCGTGGTGAACATCCCGATCATCAAATATTCGGTGGAGTGGTGGAGCACGCTGCACCAGGGCGCGACCTTCAGTCTCACCGAAAAACCGGCGATGCCCGCCGAGATGTGGCTGCCGCTGCTGTTCACCGCGCTGGGTTTCTATTGCTTCTTCGGCGCCGTGTTGCTGGTGCGCATGCGTCTGGAGGTGCTCAAGCGTGAGTCCCGTGCCGCATGGGTGAAGGAAGAAGTGGTGAAAGCCCTCGGCCAGAATCTGCGCAAGGGGGGCGGTCAATGAGCTTCGATTCCTTCAGCGATTTTCTGGCCATGGGCACACACGGTCTGTATGTCTGGACCGCCTATGGCATTTGTCTGGCCGTGTTGGCGATCAACGTCGCGTCACCGCTGTTGGCGCGTCGGCGTTACCTGCAACAAGAGGCGCGCCGTTTACGCCGGGAGAGCAACACGTGAATCCGCTGCGAAAAAAGCGACTGTTGATCATCGTGGCGATTCTCGCTGGGGTTGGCATCGCGGTTAGCCTGGCGCTCAGCGCCCTGCAAGAGAACATCAACCTGTTCTACACCCCGACCCAGATCGCCAGTGGCGAGGCGCCTCACGGCACGCGCATTCGCGCAGGCGGCATGGTGGAGAAAGGGTCGTTGCAACGTTCCGCCGATTCGCTGGACGTGACCTTTGTGGTCACCGATTTCAACAAGTCGGTGACCATTACCTACCGTGGCATTCTTCCGGACCTGTTCCGCGAAGGGCAGGGCATCGTCGCGCTGGGCAAACTGAATGCCGACGGTGTGGTGGTGGCCGATGAAGTGCTGGCCAAACACGACGAGAAATACATGCCGCCGGAAGTCACCAAGGCGTTGAAAGACAGCGGTCAATCTGCACCGAACGCACCGGCGGGCGCGTCCTACACACCCGCCAAACAGGGGTAAACCATGATTCCCGAACTCGGCCATCTGGCCATGATCCTGGCCCTGTGCTTCGCCGTCGTGCAGGCCATCGTGCCGCTGTTCGGCGCTTGGCGGGGCGACCGCGTGTGGATGGGCCTGGCGCAACCGGCGGCGTGGGGGCAATTTGCGTTTCTGTTGTTCGCTTTCGGTTGCCTGAGCTATTCGTTCATGGTCGACGATTTTTCGGTGGGCTACGTCGCCGAAAACTCCAACAGCGCCTTGCCGTGGTACTACAAATTCAGCGCGGTGTGGGGCGCCCACGAAGGCTCGTTGCTGCTGTGGGCCTTGATTCTCGGGGGCTGGACCTTTGCGGTGTCGGTGTTTTCCCGGCAGTTGCCGCAGGTGATGCTGGCGCGGGTACTGGCGGTGATGGGCATGATCAGCATCGGCTTTTTGCTGTTTCTGATCCTCACCTCCAACCCGTTCAGCCGCATCCTGCCGCAGATTCCCCAGGACGGTCGCGACCTCAACCCGCTGCTGCAAGACCCCGGCCTGATCATTCACCCGCCGATGCTATACATGGGCTACGTCGGGTTCTCGGTGGCCTTCGCCTTCGCCATCGCCGCGTTGCTCGGCGGTCGTCTCGACGCGGCCTGGGCACGCTGGTCGCGCCCGTGGACCATCGTCGCCTGGGCCTTCCTCGGCATCGGCATCACCCTCGGCTCCTGGTGGGCCTACTACGAGTTGGGCTGGGGCGGCTGGTGGTTCTGGGACCCGGTGGAAAACGCCTCGTTCATGCCGTGGCTGGTGGGCACTGCGCTGATTCACTCGCTGGCGGTCACTGAAAAGCGCGGCGTGTTCAAAAGCTGGACCGTGTTGCTGGCCATCGCCGCGTTCTCCCTGAGCCTGCTGGGCACCTTCCTCGTGCGCTCCGGTGTGCTGACTTCGGTTCACGCGTTTGCGTCCGACCCGGCCCGTGGCGTGTTCATTCTGATCTTCCTGCTGCTGGTGGTGGGCGGTTCGCTGACCCTGTTCGCGATCCGCGCGCCGGTGGTGAAAAGCCACGTCGGCTTTGGCCTGTGGTCGCGGGAAACCCTGCTGCTGGGTAACAACCTGGTGCTGGTGGTGGCCGCGTCGATGATTCTGCTCGGCACGCTGTACCCGCTGGTGCTTGACGCCATGAGCGGGGCGAAAATGTCAGTCGGCCCGCCGTACTTCAATGCGCTGTTCGTGCCGTTGATGGGGTTGTTGATGGTGGTCATGGCCGTGGGCGTGCTGGTGCGCTGGAAAGACACCCCGGTGAAATGGCTGATGAGCATGCTGGCACCGGTGTTGGTGGGCAGTGCAGTGCTGGCGGTCATCGCCGGTTTCGCGATGGCCGATTTCCACTGGGCGGTGCTCGCCACTGTAATGCTGGCCGCGTGGGTACTGCTGGCAGGCGTGCGCGACCTGCTCGACAAGACTCGCCACAAAGGCCTGATCAAGGGTGCTGGCTCGCTGACCCGAAGTTATTGGGGCATGCAACTCGCGCATATCGGCATCGCCGTGGTGGCGCTGGGCGTGGTGCTGTCCAGCCAGAACAGCGCCGAGCGGGACCTGCGCATGGCCCCCGGCGATTCGGTCGAGCTGGGCGGCTACACCTTTATCTTCGAAGGCGCCAGACACGTTCAAGGCCCGAACTTCACCTCGGACGAAGGCACGATTCGAGTGCTGCAAGACGGCAAGGAAGTCACCGCGTTGTACCCGGAAAAACGCCTGTACACCGTGCAACGTTCGATGATGACTGAGGCTGGTATCGACGGCGGTTTCAGCCGCGACCTGTACGTGGCGCTGGGTGAGCCGCTGGACAACGGTGCGTGGGCCGTGCGGGTGCACGTCAAACCTTTCGTGCGCTGGATCTGGTTCGGTGGGCTGATCACCGCACTGGGCGGTTTGCTGGCGGCGCTGGACAAGCGTTATCGGGTCAAGGTCCGGGCGAAAGTGCGGGACGCGTTGGGTCTGTCGGGAGCTGCGGTATGAAGCGTTGGGTGTTGTTGATTCCGCTGGTGCTGTTTCTCGGCATGGCGGTGGTTCTGTATCGCGGGCTGTACCTGGACCCGTCCGAGCTGCCGTCCGCGTTGATCGATAAACCGTTCCCGGAATTCGCGTTGCCCGCCGTGCAGGACGGCAAACCGCTGACCCGCGCCAACCTCTTGGGCAAACCGGCGCTGGTCAACGTCTGGGGCACCTGGTGCATCGCCTGCCGGGTCGAACACCCGGTTCTGACCAAACTGGCGCAGCAGGGCGTGGTGATTTACGGCGTCAACTACAAGGACGTCAACGCCGATGCCTTGAAATGGCTCAGCGAGTTTCACGACCCGTACCAGCTGAACATCAATGACGAGGCGGGCAGTCTGGGGCTGAACCTGGGCGTCTACGGCGCGCCGGAAACCTTCCTGATCGACCGCAAGGGCATCATTCGCTACAAGCACGTCGGCGTGATCGACGAGACCGTCTGGCGCGAGAAACTGGCCGGGCTGTATCAGGGGCTGGTGGATGAGGGTAAACAATGAGCTTTCTCCACCGCCTCTCGACCTGTGGGCACTCCGCGATGGCCCAGGCTTGCCGAGGACTCTTCTGTGGGAGCGAATTCATTCGCGAATCGGTGGTTCGGGCAACACCTCTCGGTCGGATGTACGGCCGCCTCGCGAATAAATTCGCTCCCACAGGTTTGAACTGTGATCGGCCATGCAGTGCCAGGGGGCGACGGCTGCTCGCCGCTGCGATGTTGGCACTGGGTTTTGCGGGCACCGCCCACGCCGCCATCGACGCTTACACCTTCAAGGACGACGCCGAGCGGGCCCGTTACACCGAGCTGACCCGCGAGTTGCGGTGCCCGAAATGCCAGAACCAGGACATCGCCGACTCCAACGCGCCCATCGCCGCCGACTTGCGCAAAGAGATTTACCGCATGCTCGGCGAAGGCCAGAGCAATCAACAGATCATTGATTTCATGGTCGATCGCTACGGCGAATTCGTGCGTTACAAGCCCGAACTCAACGCCCACACCTGGCTGCTCTGGTTTGGTCCTGCCGGTCTGCTGCTGGGCGGTGCGGTGCTGATTGGCGTGATCGTTGTGCGTCGTCGCGGCCAGCGTGCCGAAGACGCCGACGTGTTTTCCGACGAGGAGCGTCAGCGCCTCGCCCACCTGCTGGATAAAAACCACGAATGATCGATTTCTGGCTCGCCGCTGGCCTGCTGTTGCTGGTGGCCTTGGGTTTCCTGTTGATCCCGTTGCTGCGCGGCCGTCGCGCACAGCGGGAAGAAGACCGCACCGCCCTCAACGTCGCGCTGTATCAGGAACGCGTGGCTGAACTGCACGCGCAACAAGCCGAGGGCGTGTTGTCCGCCGCGCAAATGGACACTGGCCGTGCCGAGGCGGCGCGCGAGTTGCTGGCCGACACTGAAGGCGCCTCTGCGGAGCGTGTTTCGCGCTTAGGTACGCCGCTGCCCTTGCTCGCGGCGGTGCTGGTGCCGTTGTTGGCGCTGGGGCTCTATCTGCACTTCGGCGCCAGCGACAAGGTCGAACTGACCCGCGAATTCGCCCAACCGCCGACCTCGCTGGCGCAGATGACCGACCGGCTGGAGCGTGCAGTGAAGGCTCAGCCCGACTCGGCAGAAAGCCTGTACTTCCTCGCCCGCACCTACATGTCCCAGGACCGGCCCGCCGATGCGGCGAACATGTTCGAGCGCGCCGTGGCGTTGGCGGGGCGTCAGCCGGAATTGCTGGGGCAGTGGGCACAGGCGTTGTATTTCGCCGGCAACAAAGCCTGGACCCCGCAGATTCAGGGGTTGGCGGATGAAGCCTTGAAGACCGATCCCAAGGAAGTCACCAGCCTCGGCCTCAAGGGCATCAACGCCTTCGAAAGCCAGCACTTCCAGGACGCCGTGGATTACTGGAAACGGTTGCTCGCGGTATTGCCGCCGAACGACCCGTCGCGTCCGGCGCTGGAAGGGGGTATCGCCCGCGCCGCCGAAAAGGTCGTACAGAGTGGCGGCCAAGTGCAGGACGCCACGCTGATCGCCGCGCCGGGTGCGCATTTGAAGGTCCGCGTGACCCTGTCCGACGACCTCAAGGCCAAGGTCCAGCCCGGTGACACGGTGTTCGTGTTTGCCCGCGCGGTGTCAGGCCCGCCCGCGCCGTTGGCGGTGAAGCGCGTGACCGTGGCCGATCTGCCGGTGGTCGTGGAATTGACCGACGCTGACGCGATGATGCCGCAACTGAAACTGTCGAACTTTCCGGAAGTCCAACTGGTTGCTCGGGTATCCCGCGCAGGCCAGCCCACTTCCGGAGAGTGGATCGGTCGCAGCCAACCGTTGCCCAGCAACGTCACGGCGCGACAGGCCCTGACCATCGACAGCCCCGATCAGTAGCGTTTTTGCTGATCCTGATCGCGCGGCCCAGACACAGTAGAGAATCCTATGTATCGCGTCGCACGATTTGCCTTATTGAGTGTGGTGGTGGCGTTGAGCGCCGCCTGTGCGGTCCAGCGCCCCGGGCCGCAGAGTTCTGAACCGATCCCGACGATTCCTCGCGGCTCATCGAGTCCGTCGCCAACGCCCCAGCCAGGAACCCCACGCACCACACCTCAGACCCCGCCCTCGACGCCGATCCCGTCCGGCCCGAAAACCTCCGCCAACTTCGCTCCGCCGCCCGGTGGCAACAGCCATTGGGATGCCAGGCTGGGCGTGCACGTGCTGGATAACGTGCCCAACACCTTCTACCGCCAACGCACCTACTACCGCTGGAACAACGGCTGGACCTGGTCTACCTCGCCGAGCGGCCCTTGGCAGGAAACCGATTCCAGTGGCGTGCCACCGGGGTTGAGCCGACAGTTCGGGAATTGAGCGTGACGGCTGATCGCAGATCCTTTGTAGGAGTGAGCTTGCTCGCGATCGCTCGTCCAGCCTACTTACGCAGTAGCTGACCCACCGTATCGCAGTAGGAGCGCGCTAGCCCGCGATAGAGTGTGTCAGCGGCAGAGGGTGGTCTGGCACACCGCCATCGCGGGCAAGCCCGCTCCTACCGTTCCGACGCTGTTTGCCAGCGACGCGATTCATCCGGCATAAACAAAAACGGCGACCTGTCGAGGTCGCCGTTTTGCGTTAAACGGTGCGTTTACTTGGCCGGGTAAATCTGGTCGAACACGCCACCGTCGTTGAAGTGGGTCTTCTGGATGTCGGGCCAGGTGCCAAAGGTTTTTTCGATGTTGAGGAAATCGACTTTCGGGAAGCGGTCGGTGTACTTCGCCAGCACTTTTGGGTCGCGCGGACGCAGATAGTTGGCGGCGGCGATTTCCTGGCCTTCCGGGGACCACAGGTATTTCAGGTAATCTTCGGCGAGGACGCGGGTGCCTTTCTTGTCGACGACTTTGTCCACCACGCTCACCGGTGGCTCGGCTTCAGCAGATACGCTCGGGTAGACCACTTCGAACTGATCGCGGCCAAACTCGCGGGCGATCATCTCGGCTTCGTTCTCAAACGTCACCAGCACGTCGCCGATGTGGTTGGTCATGAACGTGGTGGTGGCGCCACGGCCGCCCGTGTCGAGGACCGGCACATGGCTGAACACTTGGCCGACGAATTTTTTCGCAGCGGCTTCATCGCCGCCGTTCTTCAGGGTGTAGCCCCACGCCGACAGGTAGGTGTAGCGCCCGTTGCCCGAGGTCTTGGGGTTCGGCACGATCACCTCAACGCCGTCCTTTACCAGGTCGTTCCAGTCTTTCAGCGCTTTCGGGTTGCCCTTGCGCACGATGAACACTGTGGCCGAGGTGAATGGCGCGCTGTTGTTCGGCAGGCGCGCGACCCAATCCTTCGGCACCAGCCCTCCGTTGTCCGCCAGGGCATTGATGTCGGTGGCCATGTTCATGGTGATCACGTCAGCGGGCAGGCCGTCGATGACCGAACGGGCCTGCTTGCTCGACCCGCCGAAGGACATCTTCAGGGTCACGTCTTCCTTGTGCTCGGCCTGCCAGTGTTTCTGGAAGGCGGCGTTGTAGTCCTTGTAGAAATCGCGCATCACGTCGTACGAAACGTTGAGCAATTCAGGCGCGGCCTGGGCGGCGCTACCAAAGGCCATTCCGGCGGCCAGAAGAGAAGCGGCGAAGAGTTTGTTCACTGCGAATTCCTTTGTCGTGTGTGGAAATTGTTCTTATGAATAAAGGGCTGGCTAATGGCCGCGACTATAACGAAAAGCCTCAGTCGCTTAATAGATTAAAAACGTCTGTGCTTATGAATTCTCGGCGCCCTGGGACACGGCGATCGCATCGACTTTCGGAAACAGCGCGTTGCCACACCGCGAACAGAACGCCGAGTGGGGCTCATGGCTGTCCTTGGCGCACACCGGGCAATCGTGCTGGAGCTGATCGCCGCGCATGGCGGTGGCCAGTTCAGCGGTGAAGATGCCGGTGGGCACCGCGATGATCGAGTAACCCGTGATCATCACCAGCGACGACAGGATCTGGCCGACGGGCGTTTTCGGCACGATGTCGCCGAAGCCCACGGTGGTCAGCGTGACGATGGCCCAGTAAATCCCCTTGGGGATGCTGGTGAAGCCATGTTCAGGGCCTTCGACGACGTACATCAGCGTGCCGAACACCGTGACCAGCGTCGAGACGGTCACCAGAAACACGATGATCTTTTGCTTGCTGCCGCGCAGGGCTGCCAGCAGGTAGTTCGCCTGTTTCAGATAAGGGCTGAGTTTGAGGACGCGGAATATCCGCAGCATCCGCACCACGCGGATGATCAATAGGTACTGCGCGTCGGCGTTATACAGCGCCAGGATCCCCGGCACGATGGCCAGCAGGTCGATCAGGCCGTAGAAACTGAACGCGTATTTCAGCGGTTGCGGCGAGCAGTACAGGCGCAGGATGTACTCGACGAGGAACACGAACGTGAAGCCCCATTCGATGTAGGCCAGCAGGTCCGCGTAGTCGCGATGAATGGCCTGGATGCTGTCGAGCATCACAATGGCGAGGCTGGCGAGGATGATCAGCAGCAGGGCCTTATCGAAGCGCCGACCGGCCTTGGTGTCTGTCTGAAAAACGATGATGCGCAGTTGTTCGCGCCAACCGGTGTTGCTGTCCATGAGGGTTTTCCGAATGCAAGGTCGGCAGAGCCTGTGACAAACCGCTCAGGAGCGCAACCGCTGATCGCTGATCGTCTGGCGCATCAGCCGACTGCCAGCCTGCACCAGCCAGCAAGCAAGAATGAACGGGGCGGTCAGCGTCGCCAGCCCCAGCCCGGAAAAGCCCGGTTGCAGCAGGATCGCCAGTAGGATCGCCACGCCAGGCAACCAGGGTTTCTGGCGCACATGGCTGAAGGCCAAGGCTGCCAGCGCCGGGTTGTAGCCTGAAAGGCCTAGCAACGCCAGGTCGGTTTCCTGTTGCCACAACGCGAAAGCGATGCCGCATGCGCAACCCAATGCCGCCCACACCGCGGCGGTGCGATTGGCGATGAGCAGGCCGACCCCGATCAGCACACCGGCCAACGGATGATCCAGCAGGAACACTTGGCCGAGACCCAGTGGCAGCGCCCGGATCAGGTCCGAATGGGCCATGCCGACATTCGGCACAGGTTCGGCGAATACCAGCAGCACCCAACTGAACAGCACGAACGGCGCGGTGTAGGCCTTGAGGCAAGACGCACGAGGCGCCCATTGCATCCACACGTGCATCAGCATGGCGCTGAGTCCGCCGCAGGCGATGATCAGCAAAGGTGACAGGGGCGAATCATCGAAACGGTAGCTGATCAGCAAGCCCAGCAGTACGCCGTTGTAGCTGTAGACCCCGGACTGCCGCTCGGCCTTGGAATAGCCGCGACGTTGCGCGGTGAGCAATCCGGCGACCGCACCCAATAACGCGCCGCCCAAGGGAGACGGCGCGCTGATCAGGATCGCCATCAGGCAGAAAAGGCCGCACACGGGGCTGCGTTGCAGCAGGACCTGACTGAAACCGTTGAGCAGCGCTTCGGCCCAGTCGGGGCAATGGGAGGAGGGGGCAGGGTTGAGTGTGTTCATATATGTATTCAATAGTTCTATTTATTGTATACATATTGGGTCGGGCGACCGGCGTAATCAAGCCCTAGGGTCGGATATCACGAACCTGTAGGAGACGCCGGAGGTACGACGGCAGCGACGGCGGTGGGTCAGCCGCAGAGTTGTTTCATGACACACCGCCGTCGCTGCCGTCGTACCTCCGGCGTCTCCCACAGGGGATCGGAGCATTCCGGAGTTTTGTTTGAACCTTATTAAACCCTGAACTGCCGCAACAGCCCATTCAACTGTTCGCTCAGCCCTTTGAGCTGCGCGCTCGCCGCGCTGGATTGTTCGGCCGCCACCGCCGTGCTTTGCGACAACTGTGCAGCCTGGGTCACGTTCTGGTTGATATCTTCCACCACATGGGATTGTTGCAAGGTAGCGCTGGCAATGGAGGCGTTCAGGCCATTGAGGTTACGCAGGGCCTGGCTGATGGACGTGAGGCTCTGGCCCGCGAGGTTGGCCTGTTCGATGGTCAACTGCGAGGACCGGCTGCTGTCGCCGATCACTTTCACGGCCGCATCGGAATGGCTTTGCAGACGTTCGATCATCGCCTGAATTTCTGCCGTGGACTTCTGCGTGCGCTGGGCCAGCAAGCGCACTTCGTCCGCCACCACGGCAAAGCCGCGGCCTTGATCCCCGGCGCGGGCCGCCTCGATTGCCGCGTTCAGCGCCAGCAGGTTGGTCTGTTCGGCGATGGAACTGATCACCTCCAGCACTCCGCCGATCTGCGTGCTTTCGCTGGACAGGGTGCGGATCACTTCGACCGCTTGATCGATAGTGCCCGACAGGTGCCCGATCTGTTTCAGGCTGCTGTCGATATTGGCTTGGCCCTGCTGGGCCTGGGATTCGGCGTTGCGCATTTCACTGGCAGCGTGTTCGGCGTTCTTCGCCACGTCCTGCACGCCGTAAGTGACCTCGTTGACCGCGGTCGCCACTTGCTCCATTTGCAGGGATTGCTGCTGGCTGCGCTCTTGCGCCTGCACGGCGTTGTTGCCCAAGTCATTGGACGCCTGGCCCAGCCCAAGCGCTGACACCTGCAACTCCCCGACGACCCGGCGCAGCTTGGCGGTGAAGGCGTTGAAATGGGTCGCCAGTTGTGTGATTTCATCGCGCCCGTGGGTTTCCAGGGTGCGGGTCAGGTCGCTCTCGCCACTGGCGATGTTGGCCATGGCGTCGACCGTGGTTTTCAGTGGCCCGGCGATGCTGCGGCCAATGACGATCAGCAGGATCGCCATCAACAGAATGATCCCCAGGCTGATGGACACGGCTTTGATTACCTGTTGCTGGAACTCGGCCTGCACGTCATCGACGTACACGCCGGAGCCAATCACCCAGCCCCAGGGCGAGAACAGCGACACGTAGGAGGTTTTCTGCACCGGCTCGCTGGCGCCCGGTTTCGGCCAGCGATAGTTGACTGTACCCGCGCCTTTGGCCTTGGCCACGGCCACGATTTCATTGAAGACCTGAAAACCGTCCGGGTCCTTGATGCCCGACAGGTCCTGTCCCACCAGCTTGGGGTTGGCGGGGTGCATGATCATTACCGGGCGCAGGTCGTTGATCCAGAAATAGTCAGTCTGGTTGTAGCGCAGACCTCGAATGGCATCCATCGCCTGCTGCTGCGCCTGTTCGCGGGTCAGCTTGCCGGTGGTTTCCAGCCCCTGGTAATAGTCGAGCAGGCCCGCGGCAGTCTGCACCACGTGCATGGTCTTCTGCGCCTTGGCGTCGTACAGGTCGTCGTGGATCTGCTTGAGCATGGCCACCGCCAGCGTGAACAACATCAACACAGCGACGATGAGGATCAGCCACAGCCGGCGGCTGATGGAGAAGTTGCGCATATTCATGACCGTCACTCCGTTCATTGTTCTTGTTATGACGCGGGCTGCGTGTTTGAGACCAGCCCCCGAGACAGAGAATCATCCACAGCCAAGGCCACGCGATTCATTCCCGTCATAAAGCATCTCGGCGCTGCGAAGCCAAACCTGAGAGCCCAGTGAAGTTATTTACGGTAATCAAGCGAATGTGTTTCGGGGATTTGCCAAATGCCCAAAAAATGACGTCAGAATGTTTACACGTATAGCCAAAGGCTTACACGAAATGGAGCGTTTCGCTCTATGTTGGATCCCATCGAAGCAGTACATTGGATCCATCAACTGCAGCAACGGATGACTGCAGGATCAAGGATGATCGACCGTTGCCAAGGTACTGGCGGCCAACAGGAAGTTGGACGGTGTTGCACAAACCCGCTTCGGCGGGTTTTTTTATGCCCGCGAAAAACGCCGTTTGGCATGCGTATGCATCCCGGTCTCCGCTACATTTCCCCGTCAGGCATTTGCCCGTACGCGCGCGTGAAACACTCATTTGGATCAAATCTCATCAGCCGATGGAATTTCCAGCGCTGGCGCCGTTCACAGTACCGACAACACCCGAGTCCAGGACAGGGCCGGCCGGGCAGGCAATGGGAAAAATTATGGTGGATGCAGCGCAAATGGCAGCAAACGGGCAACAAAAAGGACTGATCCTGGTGGTTGAGGATGAGTCCATCATTCGTGATTTCGTGTGCGAGATTCTGGGCGATGAGGGGTTTACGACCCATGCGCTGGAAAACGCCGATGACGCCGCGAAGTTTCTGGATGACCACGCAGGCAGGGTGTCATTGTTGCTGACAGATATTCTCATGCCCGGCACGTTGAACGGCGCCGACCTCGCCAACCTGTCCGGCAACAAATGGCCCGAGATTCCGATCCTGATCATGTCCGGCCATGAAACGCCGGAAAGCTCCGGGGTACAGCATGCGGTGACGTTCATCCGCAAACCGTGGAGTTTCGGTCAGTTGCTCGACGGTGTCGACAAGGCGTTGCAGACCCGCAACCCGGCGTGACGCGGGCTAGCGATCCGGTTCACACCCTTTCAGCACCAGACGGATGATGGTCTGGGCGGCGGCCTCGTAATCGGCGTCGTCCAGTTTGCTCTTCCCGGTGACCGTGGAAATCTGCCAGTCGAAATCCGCATAGGTCTGGGTCGCGGCCCAGATGCTGAACATCAGATGATGAGGATCAACGGGCGCAATCAGTCCGTCGTCGATCCAGCCCTGAATACACTCGATGTTATGCCGTGCCTGACCGTTGAGCTGTTCGACCTGCTCGGGCGTCAGATGCGGCGCGCCGTGCATGATTTCGCTGGCGAACACCTTGGAGGCGAAGGGCAGGTCCCGCGAGATGCGGATTTTGGAGTGGATGTAGCCGCTCAAGACTTCGGACGGGATGCCTTCGCGATTGAAGGGCGTCGACGCCTGCATGATCGGCTCGATGATGCTTTCGAGCACCTCGCGGTAGAGGTTGTCCTTGGATTTGAAGTAGTAATAAACGTTGGGCTTGGGCACACCGGCCTTGGCGGCGATGTCGCTGGTCTTGCTGGCGGCGAACCCTTTGTCGGCGAATTCTTCACTGGCTGCGCGCAGGATCAGTTCTTTGTTGCGCTCGCGGATGCTGCTCATAAAGCGGAATGTCCTTGCCTGCTCGGCGGTGGCGAATGTTAGCACCGGCTTCGCGACAGGCTCAAGATTGCTGCAAATCCCTGAATCCTCACTGTTTGTCCCCTGTGGCACCGGGGAGTGCCGGTGGTATTGTGTGCGGGTGAAGATGGGAGTGGAAAAAGGGGGCGCCTTTACGGGGCCTGAACGGGTATTCGGTGACGAGGTGTCGGCTTATGAACAGCCCTTTGTTTTCCAGCGTGGTCGCCTATGCCCAACATTGTGAGCGGCAATTGGTGGAAATCCTGCATCGCCGACCGACCCTCGACCGGCAGCAGGTCATGACCTGGGTCGATGAGCAGAGTCATGCGATGAAAGACCGTGATCCTCTGGATCTGCTGCGTGCGCTCAATGCCAAGGTCCGGGCGGGAAAGCCCTTGCCGTGGGAGTCGCATTGATGCGCCGATCCGGATGTCGCTGCTGGAGGTACGCCGTACGCGATACCTGTGTGGAAGCGAGTTCATTACGGTGATCGCTATCTCCCGGCATGCCACACGACCTGTGGGAGCTGCTGGAGGTTACGACAGTGGCGCACGCTGATCAGAATCAGCGAACTCACCAAATAGCCCATGTCCAGCGTCATCGACAACAGGCCTGCTGTGGAGTCTGATGGTCGTCGGTGTGGGCATCCCGGTGGCCAGCGCCCGACTGGTTCAACGCCACACAGCCTGACCATACGTCACCTGCGATCCTGTGTTGTCGCGTTTGCGTCTAGCCTTTGATCAAGGCCTGGACACGGACGTCGGCACATGAGTCTCTGCTCCCATACTCCCAGTCTCAGCGTGGTTGACTCGCGCGGCTTGCCCGTGCGTCAAGTCGATTTCTACCGTGCCGATGTGCAAGATCGCCCGGAACTCCGGATGACCCGCCAAGCGTTCGACGTGTCAGGGCGCCTCTTGGCAATTACCGACCCCCGCCTTGATCGACCCTCGACTTCCACTGTTTACAGTCTCTCTGACCAGCCGTTGTTGACCGATAACGTCGATGCGGGATGGCGCCTGACGTTGTTCGGCGAAGCCGGGCAGCCGCTGGAAAACCGCGACAGCCGGGGCACGCTGTTTGCGTCTGAATACGACGAGTTGATGCGGTCTGTGGCGATTGCCGAAACGCTCGATGGAGAACCCGCTCGGGTCTCTGAACGGTTCATCTATGGCGACGCCAGCGCGCAATGGATGGCGCACAACCAGTGCGGCACGTTGCTGCGACGTGACGATTCAGCAGGGTCTGTGTGGTTTTCGGCGTACGGCCTGACAGGGGCCTTGTTGCATCAAGAACGGCGATTTCTCGCACCGACAGGGCACGTTGACTGGCCGCAAGAACCTTCGCAACGTGACCGGTTGCTTGAAGCGGAACGCTTTATCTCGACGAGCGCTGTCGGTGCTGACGGGGATGTCATTGTGCAGACCGATGCCCGAGGCAATTGCCGGTTTCTGACGTACGCCTGCTCAGGAGAACTAAAGAGCACCGGTCTTCAAACGTCGGGCAGCAATAAAGTGCACGTTTTAGTGAGCGATATTCACCACGACGCAATGGGCGCAGTCGAACGGGAGATCGCAGGCAATGGTGTCGTCAGCACTGCGACGTACGATGCGGCAGATGGGCGGCTGACCCGGCTGTTGGCACTCACTGGCGAGGGACAGGTGCTACAGGATCTGAATTACGGCTACGACCCCATCGGCAATCTGGTGAGTGTTGGGGACGCCGCGCAGCCGGTTTCGTTTTTCCGCAATCAGCGCGTCGAGCCGGTCAACCGTTACCTTTACGACAGCCTCTACCGACTGATCGAAGCCACTGGGCGGGAAGTGGCCCCGGTTTCCCATCTGCCCGGACTGCCCGACTTTCAAACCCTGCCGCTCGATCCCGGCAATCTCATCCGTTACACCCAGCGCTTTGAATATGACGCCGGGGGCAATTTGCTCGCTCGGCACCATTCGGGGGCTCAAACCTGGCGCATGTCGGTGTCGTCGACGAGCAATCGGAGTCTGCTACAGCGGGCTGACGGGACACTGCCTGATGAGGGGCAGATCGCCGAAGCTTTCGATGGCAATGGCAATCTCAAAGCACTGCAACTGGGTCAGGCGATGATTTGGGATGGGCGCAATCAACTCCGTGAAGTCACATCCGTCGGACGCGAGGATGGGCCGGATGACAGCGAACTTTATCGCTACGACGGTGAAGGTCGGCGGGTGCGAAAAGTACGTGTGAGTCAGGCCCGCGATCGCGCGCTGACCGCCGAAGTGCGTTATCTGCCGGGGCTGGAAATACATCGCAACGAGGCAACCGGGGAAATGCAGCATGTGCTCACGGTCGAGGCGGGGCGTAGCAGCGTGAGGCTATTACATTGGGAGTCCGGCAAACCCGACGGCATCGAGAATGACCAGTTGCGCTACAGCCTCAGTGATCACCTGGGCTCCAGGACACTCGAACTTGATAAAGATGCGAAGTTGATCAGCCACGAAGGTTATTACCCCTTTGGCGGCACGGCATGGTGGGCGGCGCGAAGTGCGGTTGAGGCGAAATACAAGACCGTGCGTTATTCCGGCAAAGAGCGCGATTCGACGGGGCTGTATTACTACGGATTCCGGTATTACGCGCCGTGGTTGCAGCGCTGGGTTAATCCGGATCCGGCGGGAGATGTCGATGGGCTGAATCGGTATCGGATGGTCGGTAATAATCCTATTACATGCGTTGATAACGATGGGCTTGAAACAGAAGTGGCGGCGCGCTGGAAGGATGCCGCGAGAAGAGCAAGGTCGGCGGTGACTGTAAGAACGATTGTTCCAGGTATTATTGCAGTGCGAGTGCGCGGAGATAATGCCTTGTTCGAACGGATCGGAATTGACCTGAACAGAGCTGCAGCAAGCGAGAGGCAACTTGCTTATCTATCGATCGATCAAACCTACCGAGGCAAGATCTCGGGCGGTGACGATTTTGTAAATCTCAGAACCCTTTCATCGGCAGATATTGAGAGCGTGACTCGAAAAACGAGCACATACACGGCAGTCATAAATGGAGGATTTTTTAACGGTAGTCGTAAGCTGGACTTGGGATACCCCGCTCATGCCTCTGTCGGCAAAAACAAAATTGACGGAAAAGCCAAACCCGCCGCGTCAGTTCCGGAGCATCACAGAGGTGATTACGTCAAAGTTAAAATGGATGACAGTTCCTACATTCATTCCGCACCGCAGTTGTCTACGGCAGGGACCGCTTCATTTACCGCTGACAAGATGAAACGGTTTTCCAGATTTCGCTTTGAGCAAAAGACTCCTACACCTGGCTATCTCAATCATGCGGATCAGCCTAATTCTCGCTCTGCAGTCAGTCTCCCTGCGCAGGCCAATTCAAAAGGCCGGACAAGGCTTGCAGTTGGATTGACAGAAAGCCGAGACCTGACCATATCACCCGGTTACACATTGCCGGAATGGGCCGCCGTCATGTCCAGGCTTGATCGGTTGGATGGCACTGCTAAAGCGGGTTCCTCGATCAATCTTGACGGCGGTGCATCCTCGACGCTTGCGGTTATAGGTCGGGAGGAAGGCAGGATTTTTTCTGCTGCTCTGCCAGATGGCGAACGAAAGATAGGCAATTTCTTGTCATTCCATAAGCGCAAGCCAGCCTTTTGGTCTCGGTTGAAATGATAGGGCCTGCCCGGCCTGAAGACTCAATTGCGGCCTGTCCTGATGGCAAACGCAGACACATGGACGTCGGCACAATGAACCTCAACACCCGAACTCCCGCATTGGTTGTTGTCGATCCTCGCAGTCTCGAGGTTCGCCGTGTCTTATGTTATCGAGCTTCCCTGGAGCAAGACCTTCAGGTTCGCGCAAGCAGGCAGATTTTCGACGCCTCAGGACGGCTATACGCGATGAAGGATGCCCGGCTTGACAGGCCAGCGACTCAGACGATCTACAGCTTGTCCGGCCAGCCACTGTATGTGCAGAGCGCCGATGCGGGATGGCGTCTGAACTTCCCAAGCGAAGCAGGCCCGGTACGAGAAAGTCGAGACAGTCGCGGCACTCAATCCTGGACCGAGTACGACGCCTCATTACGCCCGGTGTCGATTGTCGAGCAGCTCAGTGCCGAGCCGCCTCGGGTCGTCGAGCGGTTGGCCTATGGCGATGGCGACGAGGCGGGCGCCCAGCATAACTGCTGTGGGCAGTTAGTCAGACGAGACGATGCGGCAGGCTCCACAGCTTTTCAGGAATACGCTTTGACCGGCGCGATTGTGCAGCAGCAACGCCGTTTTCTGGCCGGTCTGGACAGTCCCGACTGGCCTGAAGCGCTCTCATTGCGCGACCCATTGCTGGAGGCTGAGACGCATGTCTCGACCTTCACGTTGGGGGCGTTGGGGGATGAGCGGGTGCGTTGCGATGCTCGACAAAATCATCAGTACACCGGCTATACCTGCGCCGGACAGAGATGTGTTGTCAGGCTCCAGCCCACCGGCAGTCAGGCGTTGCACACCTTGGCCAGCGAGATTCGATACACCGCGTCGGGGGCGGTTGAACGCGAAACCTGCGGCAATGGGGTCATCAGTCGGTACACCTATGATGAAGCTGACGGGCGGTTGACCCGGATGCTGGCGTTGTCTCCTGAAGGATTAGCGCTGCAGGATCTCAATTACGGCTACGACCCCGTTGGGAATGTCGTGAGCGTCGAGGATGCTGCGCAGCCGGTCTCGTTTTTCAGAAACCAGCGCGTTGATCCGGTCAACCGTTACGCCTACGACAGCCTTTACCAACTGATCGAAGCCACTGGACGAGAAGTCGCCCCGGATTCCCATTTGCCCGGACTGCCCGACTTTCAAACCCTGCCATTAGGCCCTGACCGGCTGATCAACTACACCCAGCGCTTTGAATACGACGCAGGTGGCAACCTGGTGGCTCGGCACCATTCGGGGGCTGAAACCTGGGGTATGGCGGTGTCGTCAACGAGCAACCGCAGCCTGCCCCAGCGGGCTGACGGGACACTGCCGGACGACGGGCAGATCACTGAAGCCTTCGATGGCAATGGCAACCTCAAAGAGCTGCAACCGGGTCAGGCAATGACGTGGGATGCGCGCAATCAGTTGAGCCAAGTGACTTTGGTGAAGCGCGACGATGGACCTGATGACAGCGAACTTTATCGCTACGACGGTGAGGGTCAGCGGGCGCGAAAAGTGCGAGTGAGTCAGGCGCGCGGTCGCGCGCTGACCGCCGAAGTGCGTTACCTGCCGGGGCTGGAAATACATCGCAACGAGGCAACCGGCGAAGTGCAGCATGTGCTCACGGTCGAGGCGGGGCGTAGCAGCGTGAGGCTATTGCATTGGGAGTCCGGCAAACCCGACGGCATCGAGAATGACCAGTTGCGCTACAGCCTCAGTGATCACCTGGGCTCCAGCACACTCGAACTTGATAAAGATGCGAAGTTGATCAGCCACGAGGGTTATTACCCCTTTGGCGGCACGGCGTGGTGGGCGGGGCGAAGTGCTGTTGAGGCTAAATACAAGACCGTGCGTTATTCCGGCAAAGAGTGTGATGCGACGGGGCTTTATTACTACGGATTCCGGTATTACGCGCCGTGGTTGCAGCGTTGGGTTAATCCGGATCCTGCGGGGGATGTGCAGGGGCTGAATCGGTATGGGTTTGTCGGGCAGTCACCGGTAAGAAATCTCGAAGTAAACGGTGCAGTTTATGAAGGGCTCAATGATCGAGTTGAAAATATGCTGGAGAGGGGAGGGGACCGCATTATTTGGAGAGGCCTGGGTGAGCTACAAACCATTGATGCTTCTGGGGCGCAAGCGGTCAGGCTCGCATTAGCGGGCGTTGATCAAGTTTTAAAGGGTGCCATCGCTGCTGCTCAAGATTCGAACTGGGACAGGTCTTCCGTCAGCATGAAATATTTTGGTTATTATCACAATGAAGCGATGCCATACGTCTTGCGTGATTGGCAGCGAACGCAGGCGTTGGTCTCTGATTATCGCAGTCTTGAGGGGTACGATAAATTCGTAGGGATAGAACCCAAAGAGTCCGAGGAAACAGCCAGTGTTGTGCGAAACGACCCCCACGGACGGGTTTTTCTGAATGTGGATAAGTTACAGAACTCTGAACTTCAGAAAACAATAGCTCACGAAATGTCGCATCTGGGGAAGGTCAGCGGTTTACACAATCATGAGGGATCAAGGACGGTGGATAGCTTTTATTTGAATGATCAATTTGCGAGATATTTGCCTTCAATCGGAACCAGGCCAGATATAGGTGAGGTTTCGAGCGCTGTGGTGAATGGGCAATTGACATCAACCTACCTTGAGAGAACGTTATCCCCAGTGGCATTTTTTACTGATCAGGTGCAAGCGCTGCATCATAATGTTGGACGGCAACATGACTTGCCGGCGATCATTCATGATTTCAATGAATCTCCTCATATTGCATCTGTAATGGCCTCTCGGAATGCCGACAGCGTTACCGAAGCGGCATATGATTTTTACCACGCCCGAGGAAGGCGATTACTGGCTGAACGCAGCAACGGCTCGTTGCGATAATCCTTGAAGGGGTGCGAGTCAATCACTCGCACGCCCACCGACGCTTTAAAAAAACACCTTCACCAACAAACTCGCCGTGTTCTGGTCCGTATCGAAATACCGGGTGTCGTTGATCCCGTACTTGTTGGTCCAGTAGTCATACTCGATCCCCACGTACAACTGCCGCTCCGGCAAGTTCATCGCCTTGCCCAGGTCGTATTTGATCTGGGGGTTGAAGTGCAGGTTGGAGTGGTAGTCGCCTTTGGTATTGGACTGTTTGTTGTCCACGACCCAGTCCATGAAACCGTCGATCAAAATGTCCGACTTGCCCACGGGAATGGTGTACGACCAGACCGGGGTGATCTGCCAGGCGCCATAACCGGCACGGTGGCCATCGTTGTAGCGCTTGTAGAAATTGAGCTGGAAGTAGTCGAAACCGGGGATGTTCAGGTCAAAGCCGGGGCCGATCAGGTACGACTCGACGTCGCCTTCACCAAACTCGTAAGTCCCGGCCAACAGCACGTCCTTGATCGGGCCGAGCTCGAATTTCTGGTCGAAGATCTTGCCCAGCGACAGGCGAGGGGAGAACTCGCCGTACAGCGTGTTGTTGCCCACGCCCGGATCTTTCTTGCCGTTGTAGAAGATGTTGTCGACGAACAGGAAGTTGTCGCCGTATTTCCAGCCGTCTGCGTGTTCGAAGGTAAAGGTCTGCTGGGTATCCGGGTTGACCTCGAAATTCTGGCCGTACAGATACGTCAGGCTGTTGCTCTGCCATTGCAACAAATCGCCAGACATCGCGGGGGTGGCGGCCAGCAGGCTACTGGCGGCGAACAGGCTGGAAAGCGAACGGTTCATGCGGTACTCCCTTGGGTTCAAAGTCGGTGTTGCGGTGATTTGGCGCTCTGTCTTGGCGCCTTTCTTTGCTGCTTTAGTTGTCCAACTGATCAACTTTTTACAGATAGCAATCTCTACGCCAACCCTCTGAAAAAAGACAAAAAAGTCTCGTCGTCTGTCATTGAAAACAGTCGATTCCATGATTTTTCGAGCGAGGCGCGGCTGGACGGCAACTTGGCCGTTCGGTCAGATTATTGTGTGCGGGTGGTCAAGCCCTGTTTTTCGAGGCGCGGTCGAGCGGCGGCGGAGGATACTGACTCGCGCCGCATCGCTCAAGTGCGCTGCAAAAGAGCGGTGCGTCTAAAACAGGGCACCCACGATTAGTGCGAGTGCACCGGCCCGGCCATCGCGGCACGCTCCGCACCGCCCAGCACGTTGAACAGCAGGTTCAGCAGCACGGCGCTCAAGGTCGCCATGGCAATGCCGCTGTGGGTGATGGGCCCCATCCAGTGCGGCAACTGGCTGAAGAACTCCGGCCGGACGACCGGGATCAGGCCCATGCCGATGCTCACCGCCACCAGCAGTTGATTGCGACGATCCGAGATGTCGGCCTCCTGAAGAATCTTGATGCCGGTCGCCGCAACCATCCCGAACATGGCAATCGCCGCGCCGCCCAGCACCGCTGGCGGAATCGAGGCCACCAGATAGGCCGCTTTCGGCAGCAGGCTCAGCAACACCAGAAAGCCGCCCGCGACCATGGTCACCGAACGGCAGCGCACGCCGGTCATTTGCACCAGGCCGATGTTCTGCGCGAACGAGGAGTGGGTGAACGTGTTGAGGAAACCGGCGAGAAAGGACGCGGCCGCGTCGCACAGCAAACCGCGACGCAGCATGCCCGGCGTGACTTCGCGGTCGGTGATCTTGCCCAGCGCCAGGAACATCCCGGTGGACTCGACGAAGATGATCACCACCACGAGACACATCGAGAGGATCGGCGCGAGGCTGAAGGTCGGCATACCGAAGTGCATCGGCGTGACCACTTTCACCCAGTCCGCCTGAGCCAGACCGCTCAAATCCACCATGCCGATGAAGCCTGAAAGGATGTAGCCCAGGCCCATGCCGATCAGCACCGAAATGTTGACCCAGAAGCCGCGCATGAAGCGGTTGATCAGCAGGATGGTCAGCAGCACCAGCGCCGCAACGCCCAGGTAAAGCGGGTCACCGAAACTCACCGCCTTGCTACCGCCGCCCGCCCAATTCACGGCGACGGGGAACAACGACAAGCCGATGGAGGTGATCACCGTGCCGGTCACCAAGGGCGGAAAAAAGCGCACGATTTTCGACATGAACGGCGCGATCAGCATGCCGAAGAAACCGGCAACGATGGTCGCGCCGAAGATCCCCGGCAAGCCCACGCCCTGCATGCCCGCCATGGCGACCATGCTGCCGACCGCCGCGAAGCTGGCGCCCATCATGATCGGCATGCGAATGCCCAAGGGACCGATGCCGAACGATTGCACGACCGTCGCGATGCCCGCGACCAGCAGATCGGCGTTGATCAAAAAGGCGATTTCTTCACGGGAGAGGCCGGCGGCCTGGCCGATGATCAGCGGCACCGCAACGGCACCCCCGTACATCAACAGGACGTGTTGCAGGCCGACCAGAATCAGTTGCATCAGTGGCAGGGGCTGTCGTGGTGGCGCAGCAGGGATGCGCGCGTGAGTTGACTCGGACATGCAACACCTCATTGTTCTTATTTTTGAGTACGCCCGTTGCGGCTGGGCGGTGGAACCTCGACTTCGGCAAACACGCCCCTGTAGGAGTGAGCTTGCTCGCGATGGCGGTGAGTCAGTCGACAATGATGAAACTGTCAGACCGCGATCGCGAGCAAGCTCACTCCTACAGGGATCGGCGACATCAGGCAGATCCGGGGCATTAAGCGACGCCCCCTTACATCAATTCGTCTGCGCCCCCTTGTCGATCCATTGCCCCAGCAAATCACGCTCTTGCTGGGTCATCTGGGTGATGTTGCCCAGCGGCATGATTTGCGCGGTCACGGCCTGGGCCTGGATGCGCGGGGCGAGTTGCTGGATCTGTTGCGGGGTGTCGAACATGATCCCGGCCGGCGCGCTGCTGAACAGCGGGCTGGTCGGTTTGGCCGAGTGGCAGACCGCGCAGCGTTCCTGAATCACGCTGTGCACCTTGTCGAAATCCACGCCACCGCTGTTGCTCGCTTGGGCGGGAGCCGCAGGCGCAGCGGGGGCCGGAGCGGGAGCGACTTCAGGTTTCGGCTCGTCGGCACGGTGTCCGCCAATTGCCGTACCGGGCAGCGGCTGATACTGGATGTTCGCCGCGACGTCTGGACCGCGCGGCACTTGCGCAGGCCCTGTCACGTAGGCCAGGCAGATCATGCCCAGTGCGCCGACCGGCAAGGCCCATGCAAATTTGTGGCTGTCGTGACGGGTGTTGAAGTAGTGACGCACCAGTACCGCACATACCGCGATGGCCGCCAGGATCAGCCAGTTGTACTGACTGCCGTAGGTGCTCGGGAAGTGGTTGCTGATCATGATGAACAGCACGGGCAGGGTGAAGTAGTTGTTGTGACGCGAACGCAGCAGGCCTTTGGCGGGCAGGGTCGGGTCCGGTGTGCGGTTCTCGGCGATGGCCGCTACCAGTGCGCGCTGGGCGGGCATGATGATGCGGAACACGTTGCCGACCATGATGGTGCCAATGATTGCACCGGTGTGCAGGTACGCCCCGCGACCGCTGAACACTTGGCTGAAGCCGTAGCAGGCGCCGATGACCAGCACGAACAGCACCAGCCCCAACAGGCCAGGACGCTTGCCCAGCGGGGAGTCGCAGAGCAGGTCGTAGATGAACCAACTGGCGATCAGCGCGCCGACGCCGATGGCGATGCCTTCGCCGCCGCTCAAGGTGCTGCCGGGGGCCAGCAGGTAAAGGGTGGGGTTGGAATAGAACACGATGCACAACAGCACGATGCCCGACATCCAGGTCCAGTAGGCTTCCCATTTGAACCAGTGCAGGTTGTCCGGCATGGTCGGTGGGGCCAGCTTGTATTTTTCCAGGTGGTAGATCCCGCCGCCGTGGATCGCCCACAGGTCACCGGACAGCCCGTCGCGCGGGTTGGCGCGGTTGAGGTTGTTCTCCAGCCAGACGAAGTAAAAGGATGCGCCAATCCAGGCGATCCCGACGATCATGTGAATCCAGCGCACGCCCAGATTCAGCCATTCCATCAGATGTGCAGCCACAGTCTTTACCGTTTGCCTGTCGTCACTGGCGGACGCTTAGGCCCTTCTTATTAGTGGGGATCGAGAATCATCATCTGACTCTCTTCGAAGAAATGCTCATCGCAGTTATTGCCACTGCCACTGCGATCAACCACCAGGAAGTCATCCCGCTTTTCGATCGTCAGCACCGGGTGGTGCCAGACGCCGCGATGGTAATTGACACCCTGCCTGCCGTTGGTGAGGAAGGCGCGGGTCAGCTCCGGTTCAGGTGCATCGCCAAGTGGCGCGACCACGACCAGAAAAGGGTTGCCGAGCAGCGGTATGAACGCCTGACTGCCCAGCGGATGCCGCTCCAGCATGCGCACGGTCAGCGGCATCTCCAGCGCGTCGGCGCGGAAGATGCTGATGATCGCGTGATCCTCCGGCGTCGCCGTTTCCACGGTCGCCAGCTTGTGAAAGCGCATGGTCGAGCCGTTGTTGATCATGAAATGATCGCTGCCATCGGTTTCGATGACATCACCGAAAGGGGCGAAGGCTTCTTTGGTCAACGGCTCGATAATCAGTGTGCGCATGCGGGTTCTTCTGTTCTCTTGATTGACGGGTCATTTGTAGGAGTGAGCTTGCTCGCGATTGCGTTATGTCGGTCACGCCTGTGTTGTCTGATCCGACGCTATCGCGAGCAAGCTCACTCCTACAGATTCATGGGGTGTCCGTTCCGGCATCAGTGCGGGAACGGCACTCTGTTATTTGGCAACCTTACCCAACACCCGCAAGCGGCTCACGCCACCATCCGGGAACACGTTCAGGCGGATGTGGGTGATCGGGCCGAGCGCCTTGATCTGCTCGACGAAGGTGTGTTCAGCGTGCATCTCCAGTTTCTGGCTCGGCAGCAGTTCGCGCCAGAACAGGCTCTGGGTTTCGATCTGGCTGTCGGTGCCGCCTTTGACGAATGCGCCCTGGATCGAGCAGCTGTCCGGGTAGTTGCCCTTGAAGTGCAGGGTGTCGACGACGATCTGCTCGACTTCACCGGCATGGCCCAGCGCGACGATCACCCAGTCGTTGCCCGGCGTGCGGCGACGTGCGGTTTCCCAGCCGTCGCCCATGTTCACGCCACGGCCCGGGTTGAGGATGTTGCTCATGCGGCCGAAGTGTTCGTCGGAACAGGCCAGGGCGCGACCGCCGTTCAACACGGCGACCAGGTCGACTTGCTCGTTGTCGCCCACCGCCGACCAGTCGCGGTGCGGCACGCCGTACACGCGCAGACGCGCCACGCCGCCGTCCGGGTAGATGTTGAAACGCAGGTGGCTGTAGGCCTGGGTGTCGCCGATTTCGTGGTAGTGGTGGCTGTCGCCTTTCAGCTCGACGGCGGGCAGCACTTCGGTCCACACGGTGTTCTCATCCGGCTCGCCCGAGGCCAGGAAGCAGGCTTCCAGCGAGGCCGACGGCGGGTAGTTGCCGGTGAAGAACGAGGTGTCGATGTCCACGCCCTTGATCGAACCCGCCACGCCCAGGCGGATCACGGCGCTGTCATAACCTTCGAAACGCTTGCGACGCGATTCCCAGCCGTCCATCCATTTGCCGTTGTCGTCGAACACGCCTTCCTTCCACACCGCAGGGGTGGGCTGGAACAGGCGGTTGGCGTCGGCGAACCAGTCGTCGGTCACGGAAACGATCTTGGTGCCCAGACGGGCATCGGCCAGGTTGACGAATTTTTCGAAGGGTACGGCGTAAGCTTTCATTCTTTTTGTCTGCCTTTGATAAGGGGCGTGGGGATGGTCAGGGTTAAAGCGTCTGCAAGCGGAACATCGCGATCTTGTTGATCTCGGCCAGGGCGCAGGCGAACTCGGTTTGGGCCGGGTTGTGAATGCGCGTCTCGAAGGCCGCGAGGATCTGATGCCGGTTGCTGCCTTTCACCGCCATGATGAAGGGGAACGCGAACGTCGCTTTGTAGGCGTCGTTCAGCTCGGTGAAGCGTGCGAACTCTTCAGCCGTGCATTGGTGGATACCGGCGCCAGCCTGTTCATTCGTGCTGGCTTCGGTCAGTTGGCCTTGCACGGCGGCTTTGCCGGCAAGGTCCGGGTGAGCGTTGATCAGCGCCAGTTGCGTGGCGTGGTCGGCGCTCAACAGGATGTCGCTCATACGGGCGTGCAGGGTCTCGATGTCGTCGAGGCTTTGCAAATCGCCAAGGTCATAGGCTTTTTCAGCGACCCAGGGCGAATGCTCGTAGATGTCGGCGAAGGCTTCGACGAAGGCTTCGCGGCTCAGGGAAGAGGGCGTCAGGGTCTGGAAACGGCTCACTGGGCGGCTCCTTTCAACGGGGTGCTTGTGAAGGGATGAACGTCGTGCCAGTGGCGGGCGATTTCCACGCGGCGGGCGAACCACACCTGTTCGTGGCCTTTGACGTATTCGAGGAAACGTTGCAGCGAGGCCAGACGGGCAGGGCGGCCGATCAGGCGGCAGTGCAGGCCGATGGAAAGCATTTTCGGCGCCTCGACCCCTTCGGCGTAGAGCACGTCGAACGCGTCTTTCAGGTAGTCGAAAAAGTCGTCGCCCTTGTTGAAACCCTGCACTTGGGTGAAGCGCATGTCGTTGGTGTCCAGGGTGTACGGAATCACCAGATGCGGCTTGCCGGTGCTGTTGTTCGGCTCCCAGTAGGGCAGGTCGTCGTCATAGGTGTCGCAGTCGTAGAGAAAGCCGCCTTCTTCCATCACCAGGCGTCGAGTGTTCGGGCCAGTACGACCGGTATACCAGCCCAGCGGGCGTTCGCCGGTGAGTTCGGTGAGGATGCGGATCGCTTCGAGCATGTGCTCGCGTTCCTGAGCCTCGTCCATGTTCTGATAATCGATCCAGCGGTAGCCGTGGCTGCAGATTTCGTGACCGGCCTCGACCATCGCGCGGATCACGTCCGGGTGACGCTGGGCGGCCATGGCCACGGCGAAGATGGTCAGCGGAATGTCGAATTGCTTGAACAGCTTGAGGATGCGCCATACCCCGGCACGGCTGCCGTATTCGTACAGCGATTCCATGCTCATGTTGCGCTGGCCTTGCAGCGGCTGGGCGGCGACCATCTCGGACAGGAACGCCTCGGATTCCTTGTCGCCGTGCAGAATATTGCGCTCGCCGCCTTCTTCGTAATTGAGTACGAACGACAACGCGATACGGGCATTGCCCGGCCAGTGGGGGTGGGGCGGGTTACGGCCGTAACCGATCAGGTCGCGTGGATAGTCGGCGCTCACTGCAATCTTCCTTATCTACGTGTTGTCTGTGACGGTGGAGGGGGATCGATCTGCACTGAGGTGTGATCGTGATCCGTCGACCGTCGCGGCGATGGGACGATTGTATACAAGTTTAATTGTGATTTGTAAGCCTGTTTTCTCGCTTTTCTCATGACAGATGACGTTGCAAGAAACTTGCCTGAGTGGTCAGAATCCGCCGAAAAACTTCAACAGGGGCCTCGCCATTCGGCGTTTCGGGGCTTACAGGCGTGACTGGCAATGAGCCGCATAAAAAGTGATTTTTATTGTGTACAATTTCTTTTGAAAATGTCTTAATTCGACATCGCTCGCGCTGTTCAACCGTGCTCCGCTCTCAAAAGCGGCACTGGAACGGTGCGATTCCACTCAATCTCCAAGCGAGGCACCGACGCGCCATGGGACGACTGACCACACACGTGCTGGACGCCGCACACGGCTGCCCCGGCAGCAACATCCGCATTGCCCTGTACCGGGTCGATGGCGAGCAGCTGGAAAAGATTGCCGAAGCCGTGACCAACAGTGACGGCCGCTGCGACGCCCCCTTGTTACAGGACGAGGATTACCGTTCGGGTGTCTACCAGCTGCAATTCAGCGCTGGCGATTACTACCGGGCCAAGGGCGTGAAACTGGGTGATCAGGCCTTTCTCGACGTCGTAGTGCTGCGGTTCGGCATCGACGCCGGGCAGGATCACTACCACGTTCCGCTGCTGATTTCGCCGTACAGCTATTCCACGTATCGCGGCAGCTAGGCATCACGTAACCGAACAACCTGTGACATCGCTATGCCCCTGTACCTCTTGCCCGCCCCACACTGCGGGCTTTTTTTCGCCCGATGAATATGTACCGCAGGGCCGGTTGCAACCTGTGAACACTCCAGTGCATCTCATACACCTGGAGCCCGCCATGACCGGTACCGTTTTACAGCCCGTCGACCTGCTGACCGCAGACGAACCCCACGATCAACCCTTGCAGTCACTCAGCATTGCGATGCCCGGCTGGCTGAGCACCGTCGAGCAGCCTGTTCGCGATGAATATGCCCAGCGGCTCACCGAGTACCACGCCAGCGCCCAGGCACTTGAAAACCATCTGGATCACGTGCTGCCTTCGTTCGAAGATTTCGTTCGAGCGCGCATCAAGGCCAGGATCAAGGATGATCTGGGCATCGATCTCGATCCTGATCTCATCACTGTCGAGCTGCCGAAACGGGTCTGGCGCGACTACCGAATCGACCCTCAATACGGGCGGGTGACGAATTATTTTGCACCGTGGGTCGCCAGTCGGGAGCGTGAGCGCCTGACGTTGGCGGCCCTGGCCGAGCGCAATTTTGCAGCGGGTGACGCGCAGATGGCGCGGCGTTTCGATTTCGCCGCGATCCATGGCACGTCGAACCTGTCGGGCACTTGGCTGCACGCGGTCATTCCGCAGCTGGACGTTGCGCTGCACTACCGTAATTTGCTTAAAAAAGTGTTCCAGCTGGCACCTGCGTCCACGGTGCAACAACAGCTCGACGCCGAGCGCCTGCTGGAACCCTATCAGCGCAAGATCGAGCTGGAGGCGTTCTGCGAACTCAATCGTCGACGCCTGAGCGAAGAGGGTGGTCTGTTGCTGCAACTGGCAGCCCAGTCTCGCTCTCAGGCCGAAAGCGACGCCGCTGGCATCGAGATGAACTGGCTGCAGTTCAAGCCGGGCACCTCGGTGAGTGGCGAGCAGGACAGCCACACGTTGAGCGGACTGTGTGCAATTCGCAGCAAAGTCTCCAACCACACCGTGATCTACCTGCCCGACGCGCCCGACGACGTCCTGACTGTCGAGGCGTCCGATCCTGAAACCGCCCGATCCCGCTTGATCCAGCACCTGATCAGCAAGCCCGCGCTGACGGGTTACCTCGCACAGCGCACGCTGGACGCTCAGGGGGCGGCCTGTCACGTCAGCTACATCAACCAGTCACTGGCTCGCGGGTTCGAAGGTTTTCTGCGTTTCGTTCCCGCGCTCGACCTGCAACTCGCCGCCCAGCAGCTCGACACCCGCGCCTGGATGCTTCAGCAGGCGATCCAGAGCCGCGCGCGCACCCGCTTCGACATCCAGACCGAGCAGAACCGGCAGCAAGGCGAGAGGTATGTGGGGTACCTGAAAGCCCTGTTGGGTCTGCTTCCCGGCATCGGCACCCTGGTCAGCGTGCAGGATGGCTGGCTGGATGGCCACGACGCCATGAAAGCCTTCAGGGAGGGGCGCCTGGACGACGGCCTGCTGGCGTTGGGTAGCACGGCGATGAGTGTGCTCGACGTGGCGATGTCGGTGATTCCCGGTGCCGCCAGCGTGTTTGTGCTGGGACGGATGGCGCGGCGCAGCGCGAGGCTGAAGACTGCGACGTCCGGGCTGCGCGAGCACGTGCTGACGCCGTTCGAGGGCTATGCAGTGCCCAAGTCACTGAATGATGCGGTGCCGCAATCCGGTCGCGATCTCGGCACGCGGCTCAAGGACGGTCAACTGTGGATCGAGCGCGAAGGGCAGGCGTACGAGGTCTACCGACGCGCGGGGAGCAAACGCTGCGCTTGAAGAAGACCGCCGTTCATGGCTTCGAACCCCCGGTGCGGTTTCACAATGGCGCCTGGGTGTACCACTCGGATGTCGGGCTCAGGGGCGGCATGCGCTCGACCATTGCCGAAACCCTGATCGCCCAGGCCCACGGCGACCCTGCGTTCAAGAACCGACACGCACGGCAGTTGCTTGATGAGTTCGAGTTTCCGGCTGATCGTCAGCGCAGGCTGGAGCTGGACATCGCCGTGCACTACCAGAAACACAAGGCGGTTCCTGAATGGGCCGAGGCCTATCGTCGGCCGCCGCACGCCGAGCCACAACCTGGCACCAGCGGCAGTAAACGCAAGGAGCCGCCCACAGCAGAAGGCCAGCAGACGCGTCCACCTCAACCAGGGTCTTCGGCGTTACTCGATGCACTGGACGGCGTCGACCGCTGGAAGCGTTGGGGTCGCCCTCTGGATGACGCCGGCAGGCTGCAACAGATCGAGGTGTTTCCACCGATCTTCCGGCTCAAAGATCAACCGGGCAGCAACTTCGTGCAGATCGACGATCAGCGATTCGACATCCTGCCGAGCGGGGCGAGCCAGAATCCTTCGATCGTGTTCCTGAAAAGTCCGACGACCCTTGAGGACAGTTTTTCCGGCCTCAACGAAACCATACGCCGGGACCGCCTGAATCAACCGGCGATGGCGTCTTTCAAGGATGGGCGCTGGACCGTGCACGGTCCGTTGTTCAGGTTGAAGATTCAGCATCTGGTGGAGGAGGCAAGGCCTGGACTGAGCCCGGCCACGTGCCGGATTCTCGCAGAAAAAATCTACGACGCCGCTGATCAGGCGCACACGGGTCTGACGGCCACCCGCCTGATCAACACCAAGGCCACCCTCAACGCCTGGAAAAAGGGACAGCTGGCGCCGTTACCGCAGTTGAATGATCCGCTGCTGATGCTTGAAGGTGCACCTCTCACCGGAATCGGCACCACCATGCCCCGCCTGTGGATCAGTTACGGCCCGTCGATTCAGGATTTCAAACGTCTGGATTTCGCGGTCTCGAAACCTCCGCTGGTGACCCTGCTGGAAAGGGTCACCAGTGGCCCTCGCATCGGCGCACCGGCAAAAACGGCAATGCGTGAGTTCATGTCGGCGTTGATGACCGACGCAGGCTACCGCATGGTTTCCGACGGTGAAGCGGTGTTGCAGGTGCGTTCGATCCTGTTGTTCCGACGCACCGGACAGGAGCACCTCTACATGCTGAACACGCATTTCGTCTCTGCTTCGCAAGTGGAGTTTCAGACCCTGACGCCAAACGCCGCCGTTCCCCTGTCCAATCGCTGGATCGATGAGTGGGCGGCGGCGCGACCGGGAGAAGGTGCGTTGAATACCTTGCTCGAAGCCCGGGATCAGGGGCGTCTGGTGAAATTGATCGGGGGTGTCAGAAGCGGCAGCTCGCTGGAGCCGGCGCCGCAGGTGTTCATACAGCGCGTCGCCGAACCGTGAGGAACACGCCGCTGCCTTGAGAGGACAACAGCGTGCAGGGCGTCAATGGCTGAGCAGTGCAGCGCTGCCCGCGCCACTGAATAGCCCGGCGCTGATGCGGTTGAACCAGGTTTGCCCTTTACCTGTGCGCAGGTAACGCGCAGCACCCTGGGCGCTGAAGCCGTAGAACAGCTTGCAGGTCAGGTCCAGCAGCGTCCACGTGATGATCATGGTGATCAACTGACCGAGGAAAGGCTGGTCGGCCTTGAGGAACTGCGGCAGAAACGCGGCGAAGAACAGGATGTCTTTCGGGTTGCTGCCGCCGAGCACGAAGGCGCGCCAGAACAGCGACCCAAAGCCCGGATGGCTGACGGCCGCTGGCACCTCTGCGCCGGTCGCGGGTTGGCGGGACTGTTTCCAGCTTTGCCAGGCGAGGTAGAACAGGTACAGCCCGCCAACGATCTTCAGTGCGCTGAACAATTGCTCCGACGCCATCAACAACGCCCCCAGGCCAAGGGCTGAGGCGCTGAGCAGGCAGATCGACGCGCAGACCCCGCCGAAAAACGCCGGGTATGAACGCAGCACGCCATAGTTCAGGCTGTTGCCGATCATCAGCAGGGACAGCGGCCCCGGGATCAAAATCACCACCAGCGCGGCGCCGCTGAACAGCAGCCAGGTTTCCAGGGTCATGGGGTTTCTCCTTGTTGAAATCGGAAAAGCAAAAACGCCACCCAATGGGCGACGTCATGTGCGGATCTACAGCGTTCCCTGTGGGAGCGAATTCATTCGCGATGCGGTGATGCAGGCGACGAATCTACGTCGACAGTACCGCCTCATTCGCGAATGAATTCGCTCCCACAGGGGATGTTGCATCAGGCAGATACGGGCCTCTTTACAGGAACACAAACTTGGCAATGAAGATCGCGCACAGCGCCCACAGGCTCACCGAAATCTCCTTATGGCGCCCGGTAAACGCCTTCAGCACGACGTAGGTGATGAAGCCCAGTGCGATGCCGTCGGCCACCGAGAAGGTCAGCGGCATCATGATCGCCGTGACAATGGCCGGAATCGCGTCGGTGGCCTCGTCCCATTCAATGTGGGCCATGCCGCCCATCATCAGCATCGCCACGTAGATCAACGCGCCTGCGGTGGCGTACGCCGGGATCATCCCCGCCAATGGGGCGAAGAACATCGCGGCGACGAACAGCACGCCCACGGTCACGGCCGTCAGCCCGGTGCGGCCACCCGCCGCCACGCCCGAAGCACTTTCCACATAACTGGTGACAGGCGGCACGCCGACCATCGCGCCGAACACGCTCGATGCACTGTCAGCCTTGAGGGCGCGGGACAGGTTCTCGATGCGGCCATCGTCATTCACCAACCCGGCCCGTTGCGCGACGCCCATCAAGGTGCCCGCGGTGTCGAACATGTGCACAAACAGAAAAGCCAACACCACGCTGATCATGCTGACGTTGAACACGCCTGCGACGTCCATCGCCATCCATGTCGGCGCCAGGCTCGGCGGGGTGGAGAAGATACCGTTGTAATGCACCAGCCCCAGGCCCCAACCGGCGGCGGTTACGGTGATGATGCTGATCAGGATCGCGCCAAACACGCGGTGATAGCTGAGCACCGCAATCATCAGAAAGCAGATCGCCGCCAGCAACGGACCGGGTTCACGCAGCGAACCCAGCTTGATCAACGTCGCGGGGCTGTCGACCACGATGCCCGCTGTTTTCAGGCCGATCAGCCCGAGGAACAGCCCGACCCCCGCGCCCATCGCGAACCGCAGGCTCACCGGAATGCTGTTGAGCAGCCATTCGCGGACGCGGGAGAGGGTGAGGATCATGAAGATCACGCCCGAGATGAACACCGCACCCAGCGCGGTCTGCCAGCTGTAGCCCATCGTGCCGACGACGGTGTAGGTGAAGAACGCGTTCAGCCCCATGCCCGGCGCCAGGCCCACCGGCCAGTTGGCGTACAGGCCCATGAGCAGGCAACCCAGCGCGGCGGCGATGCAGGTGGCCACGAACGCCGCGCCGTGATCGATGCCCGCGTCGGCCATGATGTTGGGGTTGACGAAGATGATGTACGCCATGGTGATGAAGGTCGTCAGGCCCGCCAGCAGCTCGGTCCGAACGGTGGTGCCGTGCAGGCTGAGCTTGAAGAGGCGTTCAAGCAGGCCCGAGCGTGTCGGCCTGAGGTCTCCTTGAGTGGCTTCCAGCGGCGTGGCTTCGGTTTTGCGACTTTCCACAGTGAATCCCTCGAAACGTTTTTGTTGTTTTTTTCAGAGCCGGTAACTGCTCCGTGGGGCGAATCGACCGCCAGCCTGATTTGTTGACTGGAAGGTCAGAAACGTGCACGAGCGAATTATGCTTTTGTATACAAAAAATGCAAATAATGTTTTCGATTTTGTCGTGGGGATTTTTGGGATTGTGTGCATAACGAAGCGAACGGCAGAAATCTGTTCAGCCGCTGTGCACTGTGTACAATGCGCCATTACTTTTACTGTGACTTTGCCCTGATATCTGCTATTGCTTTTGTCATCGCCGTTACGGTCACGGCTTACATGCCGGATTCAGTTCTCACGAGTGCCCATGAACGATCAGTTGCAACCCCTCAAGAAACAGCCGCGCACCGCCAAGGCGGGCCGCAGCGGCACCCAGGACGACATCGTCTACGCGCACATTTTCGAGGCCATCCTCGAACAACGGTTGGCGCCCGGCACCAAGCTTTCCGAAGAAGCCTTGGGTGAGATTTTCGGGGTCAGCCGCACCATCATTCGTCGCGCTTTGTCGCGTCTGGCCCACGAAGGCGTGGTGTTGTTGCGCCCGAATCGCGGCGCGGTGGTTGCCAGCCCGAGCGTGGACGAAGCGCGACAAGTGTTTTTCGCACGGCGCATGGTCGAGAAGGCGATCACTGAATTGGCGGTCGAACACGCGACGCCGGAGCAGTTGAACGAACTGCGCAAGATGGTCAGCGACGAGCGCGACAGTTTTTCCAGAGGGGATCGTGGAGCGGGGATTCGCCTGTCGGGCGAGTTCCATTTGAAGTTGGCCGAAGCAGCCAAGAATGCGCCGCTGATCAGCTTCCAGCGCAGCCTGGTGTCGCAGACCTCACTCATCATTGCTCAGTACGAAAGCGGCAACCGCTCGCACTGTTCCTACGATGAGCACACCCAGTTGATCGACGCCATCGAAGCCCGCGACGCGACGCTGGCGGTGAGCCTGATGATGCACCACATGGACCACATCGACAGCAAGCTCAACCTCGACGAAGAAAGCGCCTCCGACGACCTGCACGCAGTGTTCTCGCACCTGATGCTGCCGAAGAAAAAGCCGGGGCGCAGCACGGCGGTTTGATTGCGCAAACCCGCCGCATGTTTTTTAGCCAAGCGGATTTGCGGCGGACGCAGATTTAATCTGTGGGAGCGAATTCATTCGCGAATCGGTGTCTTGGGCGATGCATCTCTGTTGGGTGTACGGCCGCCGCATCGCGAATGAATTCGCTCCCACAGGGGCTCTTGTCCAATTTCAAAATTGGGTGCTGACCTCAGCGCTTATGCACCAACACCCCCGCCGAATACGTCTCGCTCACCGTCCGGTCGTCCCCCAGCGTCATCAGCACGAACAGCTGTTCTTCGATGCTCTTCGCCTGTTTCATGCGGTAGGACAGCAGCGGGGTGGCGTTGAAGTCCAGCACCACGAAGTCCGCCTCAGTTCCGGCGTGCAGGTTGCCGATCTTGTCTTCCAGACGCAGCGCCCGCGCACCCCCCAGGGTCGCCAGGTACAGCGATTTGAACGGGCTCAGCTTGGCGCCCTGCAACTGCATGACCTTGTAGGCCTCGTTCAGCGTTTGCAGCAGCGAGAAGCTGGTGCCGCCGCCCACGTCCGTCCCCAGTCCCACATTGACCTTGTGCTTTTCCGCCATCGGCAGGTTAAACAGCCCACTGCCCAGGAAGAAGTTAGACGTCGGGCAGAAGGCAATGGCTGACCCGGTCTCCGACAGCCGCTGACATTCCTCGTCGCAAAGGTGCACCCCGTGGGCAAACACCGAGCGCTCACCCAGCAGCTTGAAGTGGTCGTACACGTCCAGGTAATTCTTGCGCTCCGGGAACAGCGCCTTGACCCATTCGACTTCCTTCAGGTTTTCGCTGATGTGGGTCTGCATGTAGAGGTCGGGATACTCGGTCAACAACTGGCCAGCGAGGGCAAGCTGCTCGGGCGTGCTGGTCGGTGCGAAGCGGGGCGTGACCGCGTAATGCAGACGGCCCTTGCCATGCCAGCGCTCGATCAACGCCTTGCTGTCGACGTAGCTGGATTCGGCGGTGTCCACCAGATAATCCGGGGCGTTGCGGTCCATCATCACCTTGCCCGCGATCATCCGCAGGTTGAGCTTTTCGGCTGCCGTGAAGAACGCTTCCACCGACTCTTTGTGACGGCTGCCGAACACCAGCGCCGTCGTGGTGCCGTTACTCAGCAATTCCTTGATGAAGATGTCGGACACTTCCGCCGCGTGGACAGGGTCAGCGAACTGCTTCTCGCAGGGAAACACGTAGGTATTGAGCCAGTCCAGCAACTGCTCGCCGTAGGAACCGACCATGCCGGTCTGCGGTAAATGGATGTGAGTGTCGATGAAACCGGCGGTGATCAGCGCGTCGGTGTAGGTCACCACTTCAACGTCGCTGCCAAGGCTGCCCAGCAAATCCCGGGCATGGCCGACGGCGGAAATCTTGCCGTTCTCCACCACCATCAGGCCGTCTTCGAAATACTCGTAGGACGCTTCGGCCACCACCTCGGCAGGGTCGGCGATGCTGTGGACGATGGCGGCACGGTAGGCTTTCTTTTCAATAGTCATGTTTACGATTCGTTCTTCTAAAAATTCATTGAGCCTGGGCGCGGCGAGAGACCGGCATCAGTTTGGCGATGGGTTCTGAGGTCGAGCCATGCTCGCCGCTCTCTGTGCCGAAATGCAGGTTGTAGGTCGCGATCACCTCGGCGGCGACCGAGACGGCAATCTCCATCGGCAGCTTGCCTTTCACTTCGGACAGCCCCATCGGGCAGCGCATGCGTTGCACCAGCGCGGGATCGAAGCCGCGATCACGCAGGCGGTGTTCGAATTTGGCGCGTTTGGTCTTCGAGCCGATCAGCCCGAACCAGGTGAAGTCGCCGCGCTTAAGAATGGCGGCGGTCAGTTCCAGATCGAGCTGATGATTGTGGGTCATGACGACGCAATAACTGCTAGCGGGCAGATGATCCACTTCGTCGACGACTTCTTCGTTGACGATTTTGCTCACGCCTTCAGGCAGGTGCGCCGGGAATTCCGCCTCCCGCGAATCGATCCAGCGCACGCGGCAGGGCAGGCTGGCCAACAGCGGGACCAACGCACGGCCGACGTGGCCAGCACCAAACACGGCAATCTGCGCCTGGGGCTGGCCCATGGGTTCGAACAGCAGCACGTTCACGCCGCCGCAGCACTGCCCCAGACTCGCGCCGAGACTGAAGCGTTCGAGGCGGGTTTGCTGGCTGCCGCTGGCGAGCATCTCGCGGGCGATTTCAATGGCCTTGTATTCCAGATGGCCGCCGCCAATGGTGTCGTAGATCCGCTCGGCGCTGACCACCATCTTCGACCCCGCGTTGCGCGGCGTTGAGCCACGCTCCTCGATGATCGTCACCAGCACGCAGGCTTCACCCTGGGTTTGCAACTCGGCGAGGGCGCTGATCCAGTTGTTCATGTGTTTCTCCTGATCGCCTGTGGCAGATCAAAAATCTTGTTTGGCTGTACCGGCGTCATCGCGAGCAAGCTCACTCCTGCAGGGATTGCGCACTGCCTGTAGGAGTGAGCTTGCTCGCGATGAGGTCCATCCAGACGCCGCTAAACCGGTGAAACCGTCAGCTCATGGGCCACACCGACTGCCTCGGAACTGGCCACCTTCAACTGGCGCATCTGCTCACACCCCCACAACACCCGCTCCGGCGTGGCAGGCGCGTCGATCTTCGGCTGATGCTTGTAATCGCCGAGACTCGCCACGGCATCCTTGATCGCACACCAGGCCGCAATCCCCAACATGAACGGCGGCTCACCCACGGCCTTGGAATGGAACACCGTGTCTTCCGGGTTTTTGCGGTTTTCCACCAGCTTGACCCGCAAGTCGGCGGGCATGTCCGCCACCGCCGGGATCTTGTAACCGGCCGGGCCGTTGGTCATCAGCTTGCCCTTGGCGTTCCACACCAGTTCTTCGGTGGTCAGCCAGCCCATGCCTTGAATGTAGCCGCCCTCGACCTGGCCGATGTCGATGGCCGGGTTCAGCGAGGCGCCGACGTCGTGGAGGATGTCGGTGCGCAGCATCTTGTATTCACCGGTCAGGGTGTCGACGACCACTTCAGTGCAGGCCGCGCCAAAGGCGAAGTAATAGAACGGCCGACCTCTAGCCTGACTGCGGTCGTAGTAAATCTTCGGCGTCTTGTAATAGCCGGTGCTCGACAGCGAAACCTGCCCCATCCACGCCTGTTGCGCCAATGTGTCGAAGCTGATGACCTGCTCGCCGACCCGCACGTGACCGTTGCGGAATTCGACCTGAGCGGCTTCGCATTTGTAATGTTTCGCGGCGAATTCGATGAGCCGTTGCTTGATGGTTTCCGCTGCGTTTTGCGCGGCCTTACCGTTCAAATCCGCACCGCTGGACGCTGCGGTCGGCGAGGTGTTCGGCACTTTGTCGGTGTTGGTCGCGGTGATCTGCACGCGGCTGATGTCCACCTGAAACACCTCGGCCACCACCTGCGCAACCTTGGTGTTCAAGCCCTGGCCCATCTCGGTGCCGCCGTGGTTCAGGTGGATGCTGCCGTCGGTATAAATGTGGATCAGCGCACCCGCCTGATTGAGGAAACTGGCGGTGAAGGAAATGCCGAATTTAACCGGGGTCAACGCCAGGCCCTTCTTCAGAATCGGGCTGTTGGCGTTGTAAGCCGTGATTGCTTTACGGCGCTCCGCGTATTGACTGCTTTCTTCCAGTTCGGCGGTCATTTCTTCGAGCATGTTGTGCTCGACTTCCTGGTAATAGTGGGTGACGTTGCGCTCGGTCTTGCCGTAGTAATTGGCCTTGCGCACGGCCAGCGGGTCCTTGCCCAGATGGCGGGCGATGGCGTCCATCACTTCTTCGATGGCAACCATCCCTTGCGGACCGCCGAAGCCACGGTAGGCCGTGTTCGACGCGGTGTTGGTCTTGCAGCGGTGGCCGTTGATGGTAGCGTCACCCAGGTAATACGAGTTGTCCGAGTGGAACATCGCGCGGTCGACGATAGAGGCCGACAAGTCCGGCGAGCAGCCGCAGTTCCCGGCCAGCTCCAGCTGAATGCCGTGCAGGCGCCCGTCGTTGTCGAAGCCCACGTCGTACTCGACGTAGAAGGGGTGGCGCTTGCCGGTCATGATCATGTCTTCCATGCGCGGCAGGCGCATCTTGGTCGGTTGACCGGTCAGGCGCGCGATCACCGCGCACAGGCACGCCGGGCTGGCGGCTTGCGTTTCCTTGCCACCGAATCCGCCACCCATGCGGCGCATGTCGACCACCACCTTGTTCATCGACACGTCGAGCACTTCGGCGACCAGCTTCTGCACTTCGGTGGGGTTTTGCGTGGAGCAGTAGACGATCATGCCGCCGTCTTCGGTGGGCATCACCGAGGAGATTTGCGTCTCCAGATAAAAGTGCTCCTGCCCGCCGATGTGCAGCGTGCCCTGAATGCGGTTCGGGGCCGTATCCAGCGCCGCGACCGAGTCGCCGCGCTTGTGGGTGTGGCTGTCCAGCACGAAATGTTTGTTGCGGTAGGCCGCGACCACGTCGAGCACCGGCTCCAGGTCTTCGTATTCGATGATGGCGGCCATTGCTGCCTTGCGTGCCGTTTCCAGATCACGTGCGGCCACGGCGATCACCGGCTGACCGACGAACTCGACTTTGTCGATGGCCAGCAGCGGATCGCCCGGCAGCAAAGGGCCGATGTCTTTCAGGCCGGGAATGTCTTCGTGAGTGATGGCGATGCGCACGCCTTCGAAGTCGTAGCAGGGCGACACATCGACGCTGACGATGCGCGCGTGGGCCCGGTCGGACATCCGCGCATAGACGTGCAACTGATTAGGGAATTCGAGCCGGTCATCGATGTAAATCGCTTCGCCTGAGACGTGTTTATCGGCGCTGTCGTGCTTGACGCTGCGGCCGACGCCCGAGGTGAGGTCCTGCTGAAACAGGGCAACCAGTTCTTCTTGAGTCTTTTGCGGTGCGTGATTAGACATAGTCGGTCACCCGTGTCTCGATGTGCGGCGTTTGCAGCTCGATGAAGTATTTACGCAGCAGGTTCTGCGCGCTCAGCAGGCGGTATTCCTTGGTGGCGCGGAAGTCCGACAGCGGGGTGAAATCCTGCGCCAGCGCGGCACAGGCGCGCTCGACCGTGGCCGAGGTCCAGGGCTGGCCGATCAGGGCCTTTTCACAGTTCGCAGCACGTTTCGGGATCGCCGCCATGCCGCCAAACGCCGCACGGGCATCGACGATCGCGCCGTTTTCCACCTGCACGCGGAACGCTGCGCAGACCGCCGAAATGTCGTCGTCCAGACGCTTCGAAACCTTGTAGGCGCGGAAGGCCTGTTTGGCGTTGGCTTTCGGCACGATGATCTTTTCGATGAACTCGCTTTCCTGACGTGCAGTGACACGGTAGTCGATGAAGTAATCCTCCAGCGCCAGCGTGCGAGTCTTCTCGCCTTTGCGCAGGACGATGCTGGCGCCGAGCGCGATCAGCAGGGGCGGTGAGTCGCCAATCGGTGAGGCATTGCCGATGTTGCCGCCCAGCGTGCCCTGATTGCGGATCTGCAGCGACGCAAAACGGTGCAGCAATTCGCCGAAGTCTGGGTATTCGCTGCTCAACGCTTCGTAACAATCGGTGAGCGCCGTGGCAGCGCCGATTTCGAGGCGGTCGTCGAAGTGTTCGATCTTCTTCATGTCGGCGACGTTGCCGACGTAAATCATTACCGGCAGGGCGCGATGGAACTGGGTGACTTCCAGTGCCAGATCGGTGCCCCCCGCCAGCAGGCGCGCCTGGGGATAAGAATCGTAGAGATCGGCCAGATCGGCGACGGTCAGCGGAACGAGGCAGCGTTTGTCGCCGCTGTTCAGCTCGGCGGTTTCCGCCGGCTTGATGGCTTTCAGGCGCGCGATGGTCTGCGCCTTCAAGGCATCGAACTGATCGGGTTGGCGTTGTTGGCCGCAGGCCTGTTCGGCGGCGGCGAGAATCGGGCGGTAACCGGTGCAGCGGCAGAGGTTGCCAGCGAGGGCTTCGTGGGCCTGAGCATGCCGTTGAGGGGGTGAGCTGGCAGTAGTGCTGTTTTTCTGCAAGGCGAACAGCGACATCACGAAGCCCGGCGTGCAGAACCCGCATTGCGAGCCATGGCACTCGACCATGGCCTTTTGCACGCTGTGCAGCTCGCCCTGGTGTTTGAGGTCTTCGACGCTGATCAGCTGTTTGCCGTGCAGCGACGCCACGAAGGTCAGGCAGGAATTCAGGCTGCGATAGCTCAGGTGCTCCTGGCCATCATCGTCGGTGGTCAATTCGCCCACCACCACGGTGCAGGCGCCACAGTCGCCGCTGGCGCAGCCTTCCTTGGTGCCGGACTTGTGCAAATGCTCGCGCAGGTAGTTGAGCACCGTCATGTTGGGGTCCAACGCATGTTCGGTTTTCAACGTCTGGTTCAGTAGAAACTGGATCACCGGTTGTGCCTCGTTTTTCTTTTAATAGAAGTGGTCATCGAACCTGTCGATGAATCTATCAGTTCTGACTATGGGGTCAACGAAAATCTGACCTTTAAGTCAAGAAATCGGGTTTTGCCGGGACTTGCCGATTAACGGCAGCCTGCGGTTGCAATGAATCGCTGCGCACACGCTCAAAGTTTTGCTTATTTCGTGCCACATTGCGTGACATGGCCCTGCGCCACAGGTATCCAGTGCGATACACTTCCGCGCTTGTATGCAGCTATCGGTTTAAAGGAAAGACATGACGTTCAAGGCACCGGACAGCCTCGCTGAGCAGATTGCTCATCACCTTGCCGAGCGGATCATTCGTGGCGAGCTCAAGCCTGGGGAGCGGATTCAGGAGCAGAAGGTCACGCAGGCCCTCAACGTCAGCCGCGGTTCGGTCCGCGAAGCACTGTTGATCCTCGAACGCCGCCACCTGATCGCCATCCTGCCGCGCCGGGGTGCGCAGGTGACGGTGCTCACTGCGCACAACATTCAGAGCCTCTGCGCGTTGATGAGCGAGCTGTACATCTTGCTCGGCCTCGCGGTGGCCAAAAGCTGGACCGAACAACTCGATCTGGCGCCTTTCCTGCAAATCCAGCAACGGCTGATCGCCAGCTGCGAGCGGGGCGACGTGAAGAACTTCGTCGAGGACAGCTTCAATGTGATGCGCGCCGCGTACCCGTTCGCCAACAACCCGTACCTGCAAGAGACCGTCGAGAACTTTCAGCCGTCCATGAGCCGCTTTTATTACCTGGCGCTTGATCAGCGTCAGGCCGAGATGAGCGAATACCTGACGCTATTTGGCCAGTTGCTCGAAGCAGTGGTCGCCCGTGATCTGACGTGCATCCGCGAGGTGCTGACTGCCTACGCCGAGCGCAGTTGCCAATCCATTCTTTCTGCCTTGGCGGCCAGCTAATCCATGCGCCTCAAATGCATCAGGCTGGCCGGGTTCAAATCGTTCGTCGACCCGACGACGGTGAACTTCCCCAGCAACATGGCGGCCGTGGTCGGCCCCAATGGATGCGGCAAATCCAACATCATCGACGCGGTGCGCTGGGTCATGGGCGAAAGCTCGGCCAAGAACCTGCGCGGCGAGTCGATGACCGACGTCATCTTCAACGGCTCCACCAGCCGCAAACCGGTGAGCCAGGCGAGCATCGAGCTGGTCTTCGACAACTCCGACAGCACCCTGGTGGGCGAATACGCCGCCTACGCGGAAATCTCCATTCGCCGCAAGGTCACCCGCGACAGCCAAAACACCTATTACCTGAACGGCACCAAATGCCGTCGTCGCGACATCACCGACATCTTCCTCGGCACCGGCCTGGGGCCGCGCAGCTACTCGATCATCGAGCAGGGCATGATCTCCAAGCTGATCGAAGCCAAGCCTGAGGACCTGCGCAATTTCATCGAGGAAGCGGCGGGCATCTCCAAGTACAAGGAGCGCCGTCGCGAGACCGAGAACCGCATCCGCCGCACCCACGAAAACCTCGCGCGCCTGACCGACTTGCGCGACGAGCTTGAACGCCAGCTTGAGCGTCTGCACCGCCAGGCTCAGGCCGCCGAGAAGTATCAGGAATACAAGGCCGAAGAACGCCAGTTGAAGGCGCAACTGTCAGCCTTGCGCTGGCAGGCCCTGAACGAACAAGTGGCGCAGCGCGAGTCCGTCATCGGCAGCCAGGAAGTCGGTTTCGAGGCATTGGTGGCCGATCAACGCAGCGCCGATGCCGCCATCGAGCGCCTGCGGGACGGGCATCACGACCTGTCCGAGCGCTTCAATCTGGTGCAGGGCCGCTTCTATTCGGTGGGCGGCGACATTGCTCGCAACGAACAGAGCATCCAGCACGGCCAGCAGCGTTTGCGGCAGTTGCAGGACGACCTGCGCGAAGCCGAGCGCGCGCGGCAGGAAACCGAATCCCACCTGGGCCACGACCGCACCTTGCTCGCGACCCTTGGCGAAGAGCTGGAAATGCTCGAACCCGAGCAGGAGATGACCCTCGCCGCCGCCGAAGAATCCGCCGCCGCGCTGGAAGAAGCCGAAGCCGCGATGCACAGCTGGCAGGAGAAGTGGGACGCCTTCAACCTGAGCTCCGCCGAACCGCGCCGTCAGGCCGAGGTTCAGCAATCGCGCATCCAGCAGCTGGAAACCAGCATGGAGCGGCTGGCCGAGCGTCAGCGTCGCCTCGGTGAAGAACGCCAATTGCTGGCGGCCGATCCGGAAGACGCGGCGATCCTCGACCTGAGCGAAGACCTCGCCGCCCGCGAGATGGCCTCCGAAGAACTGCTGGCCGAAGAAGAGCAGCTCATCGAGCGCCTTGAGCACCTGCGCGTCGAACTGCAACGGGCCACCCAGTCCCAGCAACAGGCGCAGGGTGAACTGCAACGCCTCAACGGCCGAATCGCGTCGCTGGAAGCGTTGCAACAGGCGGCGCTTGATCCCGGAACGGGCACCGCCGAATGGCTGCGCGATCATCAGTTGAGCGAGCGTCCGCGCCTGGCTGAAGGCCTGCGCGTGGACGCGGGTTGGGAGCTGGCGGTGGAAACCGTGCTCGGCGCTGACCTGCACGCGGTGTTGGTCGATGACTTCGCGGGCCTCGATTTGGCCGGTTTCAGCCAGGGCGACCTGCGCCTGGTCAGCCCTTCGAAAGACATCACGCGCATTCCCGGCAGCCTGCTGGACAAGGTCGAATCCCGCGTCGATCTGACCCCGTGGCTGGGTCAGGTGAAACCGGTGGAGACCCTCGATGACGCGCTGTCGATGCGCGGGCAACTGAGCGCAGGTCAGAGCCTGATCAGTCGCGATGGCTATTGGGTCGGGCGCGATTTTCTGCGGGTCCGTCGCGCCAGCGAAGCCGAGAGCGGCGTGCTGGCGCGTGGGCAAGAACTGCAGCGCCTTGAAGCCGAGCGCGACGAGCGGGAAGCGACCCTCGCCGCGCTGGAAGACCAACTGCTGACTCAGCGCGAGCAACAACGGGTGCAGGAAGACAGCCGCGAGCAACTGCGCCGTCGCCTGCAAGACGAAACCCGTCAGCAAAGCGAACTCAAGGCTCAACTGTCGGCGGCCAAGGCCAAGGTCGAGCAGTTGACCCTGCGCCGCACCCGTCTCGACGAAGAACTGACCGAACTGGGCGAGCAGCGCGCCATCGAGCAGGAAAGCCTCGGTGAATCCCGGCTGCAATTGCAGGACGCCCTCGACAGCATGGCGCTGGACACCGAACAGCGTGAGCTGCTGCTGGCCCAGCGCGACAGCCTGCGCGAGCGGTTGGACCGGGTGCGTCAGGAAGCCCGTCAGCACAAGGACCACGGCAACCAGTTGGCCGTGCGCTTGAGTTCGTTGCGGGCACAGCACGACTCGACCCGTCAGGCGCTGGAGCGGCTGGAGATGCAGTCTGAACGCCTGACCGAAAAGCGCGAACAGCTGAACCTCGGGCTGGAGGAGGGCGAAGCACCGCTGGAAGAATTGCGCCTCAAACTCGACGAATTGCTGGAAAAACGCATGGTCGTCGACGACGAAATGCGCATCGCCAAAAACGCCCTGGAAGACACCGACCGCGAACTGCGCGAAGCGGAGAAACGCCGGACCCAGGCTGAACAACAATCCCAACTCCTGCGCGGGCAACTGGAGCAGCAGCGGCTTGAATGGCAGTCCCTGACCGTGCGCCGCAAAACCTTGCAGGAGCAATTGCAGGAAGACGGCTACGATTTAAATGGTGTACTGGCGACCCTGACGCCCGAGGCCAACGAGAAGGAAGCCGAAGATGAGCTGGAGCGCATTGCGGCCCGGATTCAGCGTCTCGGCGCGATCAACCTCGCGGCCATCGACGAATACCAGCAGCAGTCCGAGCGCAAGCGTTATCTGGACGCGCAGGACGCCGACCTCGTCGAAGCGCTGGACACCCTGGAAAACGTGATCCGCAAGATCGACAAAGAAACGCGCAATCGCTTCAAAGAGACCTTTGATCAGATAAACAGCGGAATTCAGGCACTTTTTCCAAAAGTTTTCGGTGGCGGCAGCGCTTACTTGGAACTGACGGGCGAAGATTTACTCGATACAGGGGTGACGATCATGGCGCGTCCTCCGGGCAAGAAAAACAGCACGATCCATTTGCTGTCCGGCGGCGAAAAAGCCCTGACCGCACTGGCGCTGGTTTTCGCCATTTTCAAACTCAACCCGGCGCCGTTCTGCATGCTCGACGAAGTCGACGCACCACTGGACGACGCCAACGTGGGCCGCTATGCCCGACTGGTCAAGGAGATGTCGCAAACCGTGCAGTTCATCTACATCACCCACAACAAGATCGCCATGGAAATGGCCGATCAACTGATGGGCGTCACCATGCATGAGCCGGGGTGTTCGCGCCTCGTGGCAGTGGACGTTGAGGAGGCGATGGCGCTGGTGGATGCGTAGCGGGTGACACAGGATTAAACAGATTTGAAGGGAAAAGTCAGGCGCAGAGGCTTCAGCACAGGTTTTACCGTCGCAGCAGTACAGATGCTCGCGACATGCCAGATGTAACAGACGGTGTAAAGTTACCTTTGGTCGTGCTAGCTTAATGTCCACTTTTTCTTGTTACGTGGGTAAAAGGCCATTCAGAACAGAGAGTTGGCTCCACGTTTTAAAGGGGTTTACGCCCTTAATTTTCAGAATTTTCATTAGAGGCACGGGATTACATGGAAATCGGTCTGCGAGAGTGGCTGATCGTCATCGGCATTATTGTCATTGCCGGTATTCTTTTTGACGGCTGGCGCCGGATGCGCGGCGGCAAAGGCAAGTTGAAATTCAGGCTGGACCGCAGCTTTTCCAACCTGCCGGACGACGAAGAAGGCTCGTCCGCCGAGGTGCTGGGCCCTGCGCGTGTCCTCGAATCCCAGAAAGAACCCCAGCTCGACGAGCACGACCTGCCCACCATGAGCGCGGCCCGCGAGCGCCCGGAGCGCGAAAGCAAACGCGGCAAGCGCAAAGACGAGCCGCAGCAGGGTGACCTTAACCTCGACACCGACGGCCCGAGCCTGTTCAGCGCCCGTGATGACGATTTCCCGGACGACAAGGCGCCACAGCGCATCACCGAAGACAAGGACCTGGCCCCGGTCGAAGAAGTGCTGGTGATCAGCGTGATTTCCCGCGACGAAAGCGGCTTCAAAGGCCCGGCGTTGCTGCAGAACATTCTGGAAAGCGGCCTGCGCTTCGGCGAGATGGACATTTTCCACCGTCACGAAAGCATGGCGGGCAATGGCGAAGTCCTCTTCTCCATGGCCAATGCGGTCAAGCCGGGCGTGTTCGACCTGGACGATATCGACCATTTCAGCACCCGCGCCGTGAGCTTCTTCCTCGGTTTGCCAGGCCCGCGTCACCCGAAGCAGGCGTTCGACGTGATGGTGGCGGCAGCCCGCAAGCTGGCCCACGAGCTGAACGGCGAGTTGAAAGACGATCAGCGCAGCGTCATGACCGCGCAGACCATCGAACACTACCGCCAGCGCATCGTCGAATTCGAGCGCCGCGCGCTGACTCAGCGTCGTTGATAAACGCAATACCTGTAGGAGTGAGCTTGCTCGCGATGAGGCATGTCTGACACGCCGCGTAGCCTGATCCAATCGCGAGCAAGCTCACTCCTACAGGTTTATATCGCAATATAGATTGAGCAGCCCTGGCTGCTCTTTTGCTTTTTCGAGAACACACTTATGAACGCCGCCGAACAACGCATCCTTGAACTGCGCGCAGAGCTGGATCTTCACAACTACCGCTACCACGTCCTCGACGAGCCGAGCATTCCGGACGTCGAATACGATCGCCTGTTCCACGAACTCAAGGCGCTGGAGGCGGAAAACCCGCACCTGGTGACCCCGGATTCGCCGACTCAGCGCGTCGGCAGTGCGGCGTTGTCGGCGTTCACCCAGGTGCGTCACGAAATCCCGATGCTCAGCCTCGGCAACGCCTTCGAAGAAACCGACCTGCGCGAGTTCGACCGTCGTGTGAACGAAGGCCTCGACCTGCCGGTGGGCGACCTGTTCGGCGCAGGGGCCAAGGTTGAATACAGCTGCGAGCCGAAGCTCGACGGCCTCGCCGTGAGCCTGCTCTACCAGAACGGCGCGCTGGTGCGCGGCGCCACCCGTGGCGATGGCACCACTGGCGAAGACATCAGCGTCAACGTGCGCACCGTGCGCAACATCCCGCTCAAGCTGCACGGCAAAGGCTGGCCGGAAACGCTGGAAGTGCGCGGCGAAGTGTTCATGTCCAAGGCAGGCTTCGAACGCCTCAACGCCAGCCAGCTGGAAGTCGGCGGCAAGACCTTCGCCAACCCGCGCAACGCGGCGGCGGGCAGCCTGCGTCAACTGGACTCGAAGATCACCGCCAACCGCCCGCTGGAGTTCTGCTGCTACGGCATCGGCCAGGTGTCCCACGACATCGCCGACAGCCACATTGGCAACTTGAAACAGCTGAAAGAGTGGGGCATGCCCATCAGCCGCGAGCTGAAAGTGGCGGACGGCATTGAAGACTGCCTGACCTATTACCACGATATCGGCGAGCGTCGCCTGTCGCTGCCGTATGAAATCGACGGCGTGGTGTTCAAGGTCAACAGCATCGCCTCCCAGCGTGAACTGGGCTTCCGCGCCCGCGAACCGCGCTGGGCCATCGCGCACAAATTCCCGGCCATGGAAGAGCTCACCGAATTGCTCGACGTGGAATTTCAGGTGGGCCGCACCGGCGCTGTGACGCCCGTTGCGCGTTTGAAGCCCGTGAAGGTTGCAGGCGTGACCGTCGCCAACGCCACCCTGCACAACATGGACGAAGTGGCGCGTTTGGGCCTGATGATCGGCGACACCGTGATCATCCGCCGTGCCGGTGATGTGATCCCGCAAGTGGTGCAGGTGGTGCTGGAACGCCGCCCTGACGATGCGCGTCAGGTCGAGATTCCGCAGACCTGCCCGGTGTGCGGTTCGCAGGTCGAGCGCACGCAACTGATCAAGCGCAGCAAGGGCAAGGAAACCGTCAGCGAAGGCGCGGTGTACCGCTGCGTCGGCCGTCTGGCCTGTGGCGCGCAGCTCAAGCAGGCGATCATCCATTACGTGTCCCGCCGGGCGATGGACATCGAAGGCCTGGGCGACAAGACCATCGAGCAACTGGTGGACGAGAAACTCATCGGCTCGCCCGCTGACCTCTACAAGCTCGAATACGATCAGATCATCGACCTGGAGGGCTTCGCTGACATCTCCGGCAAGAAGTTGCTCAAAGCCATCGACGACAGCAAAAAGCCGACGCTGGCGCGCTTCATCTATGCGCTGGGCATTCCCGACGTGGGCGAGGAAACGGCCAAGGTGCTGGCGCGCTCGCTGGGGTCCCTGGAGAAGGTCAAGGTCGCGCTGCCGGAAGTGCTGACGTACCTGCCGGACATCGGCCTGGAAGTGGCCCACGAAATTCACAGTTTCTTCGAAGACGACCACAACCAGAACGTCATTGGCGCGTTGCTGGGCGAGTGCAAGATGCAATTGCAGGACGTCGGCGAGCTGGGCGCGGAGTTTGCGGCCAGCGCGACGTTGGGCGGCATGCTCGACAAGCTGAACATCCCGTCGATTGGACCGGGCGGTGCGCAGAAGCTGGCCGACAAGTTCGGCACGCTGGAAGGCGTGGTCAAGGCCGACTGGCTGGACATGCGCCAGACCTTGCCGGAAAAGCAGGCGCAATCTGTCAGAGCCTTCTTCGATGTGGCCGAGAACGCGGACCGCGCCCTCCAGATCGAGCAACAGCTCAAAGACTTCGGCATGCACTGGCAAAGCGAGAAGAAGGTCGTCGAAGGCCTGCCGCTGACCGGCCAGACCTGGGTGCTGACCGGCTCACTGGAACTGATGAGCCGCGACGTCGCCAAGGAAAAACTCGAAAGCCTGGGCGCCAAAGTGTCCGGGTCGGTTTCCGCCAAAACCCATACCGTCGTGGCCGGGCCGGGAGCGGGTTCGAAACTGACCAAGGCCAACGAACTGGGGTTGAAGGTCTTGGACGAAGAGGCGTTTGTGGCATTTCTCAAGAAGCACGGCATTTCGGTGGATTGATCCGACAGCGGTGGTGCAGTTAAAACCGGATTTTCATCACAGATTCCACCCTTCAGAAAATATCCGGAACCCCCGCAACCGCCCGTGATCTAGTGCTTGCAGCCCACTCAGGAGATCGCTATGTTCCAGTTCTTCGAACAACTCAGCACACGGATCGCGGCGCCTTTCGCCGGTGAAAGCAAGCGCAACAGCAAGGTCTGGCAGTGCCGCTGCGGACAGTCGGTGTTTTTCCGCAACAGCCAGTGCCTGGCCTGTTCGGCTGCCCTGGGTTATCTGCCGGAACAAAGTAAAATCGCGGCCCTAGAACCCGGCGTCGATCTCAACACCTGGCGCCTGAGCGACGAGCCAGACGCCGGGCTGTACCGCCGATGCGCCAACCTCGACACCCCGGCGGCCTGCAACTGGATATTTCCTGCGCACAATGCTGGCGAGTTCTGCGTGGCCTGTAGCCTGAATCGCACCATTCCCGACCTGTCCGTCCCGGAAAACCCTGAGCGCTGGCTGAAGATCGAAACCGCCAAGCGGCGTCTCGTCGCGCAACTGATCACCCTCGGGCTGCCCGTCATCCCGAAAACGGTCGATGAAGAACGCGGATTGGCGTTCGAATTCCTCGGTGTCGATCTGGACGGCAACCTGCCAACCACTGGCCACGCCAATGGCCTGATCACCCTCAACGTCGAAGAAGCCGACGACGCCATTCGTGAAAAGGTTCGCGTGCAGATGCACGAACCCTACCGCACGCTGCTCGGGCATTTCCGTCACGAAGTGGGGCATTACTACTGGGACCGTCTGATCGCCAACACCTACTGGCAGGACGGTTTCCGCAATCTGTTCGGCGACGACCGCGCCAGCTACGCCGAAGCCCTCGATCATCACTACCAGAACGGCGCCCCGTCCGACTGGCAGCAGCACTACGTCAGCGCCTACGCCACCATGCATCCGTGGGAAGACTGGGCCGAAACCTGGGCGCACTACCTGCACATGATGGACGCCGTTGATACCGCACTCAGCCTGGGCATGAGTGCCCGGGACATGGACCTCGACTACCAGCCTTTTGAGCTGAACACCCTTTACGACCCGCAACATCCGGGCGGGCCGACCTTCCTTGCCTTCGTCAATGCCTGGATCGAACTGGCGGGCATGCTCAACGAACTTTCTCGCGCCATGGGGCAACAGGATTTCTACCCGTTCGTGTTGCCGCCTGCGGTGATCACCAAGCTCCATTTCATTCATTTGGTGATCCAGGGCGCGGGCGGCAAGGCAGATGAGGTGCTTCAGGTGCAGTAACCCCTCCAAATGAGGGGATGGCCGTTTAACTGCAACTTTGCGACGGCGGTTGTGTCACCACCGCCGGTCTGCGAATGCCTGCACGTCGCTGAATCTAATGCTACTTTCCCTCAACAATATCGTTTTGATACTAGTGGCACAGAGCAGTTGCAAAGGGATTCGCATATGGCCAATAGCGCTCCAACTCCGTCAAACGAGGCCTCGCGTCTGTCCCGAATTCAACACATGGGGCTTCTCGATTCAGGCTCGGACGAAGTGCTCGATCACATCGTCGCGATGGTCACTCATTATTTCGACGTGCCCATCGCGCTGGTCTCCATCGTCAGTGAACACCGGCAATGGTTCCGCGCAGGCGCTGGCCTGGATGAGCGGGAGACGCCTCGGGAAATCTCGTTCTGCGCGTATTCGATCCTTTCCCACGACGTGTTCCAGGTGCCGGACGCCCTGCTTGACGAGCGCTTCTGCGACAACCCGATGGTCACCGGCGATCCGCACATCCGCTTCTATGCCGGTGTGCCGCTGGTCACCGCCGATGGCCTCGCCCTCGGCACCCTCTGCATCATCGACCACAAGACCCGCCCGCCCCTCGATGCCCGCGACATCACCATGTTCGAGATGTACGGCCAGTTGGTGATGAAGCGCCTGAATAACCTGCGTAAGGCCAGTTATGTTGATCAACCCACAGGGCTGTTCAACCGCCTGCGTCTGGAGGAAGACATCATCGCCCTGGCTGACCGGGACGACCACGCGCTGGTGGCGCTGGACATGGTCAACCCGGTGTTTCTCGACAGCATTATCAAGGCACTGGGCTACAGCTTCGCCCAGGAGTTGGTGCGCTGCATGATCGACAGCTGCCGTGAGCAATTGCCGCCCGAGACCGCGCTGTACAAAGTCAGCCCTACGCGCATCGCGTTGCTCATGCGCCACGGCGGCTCGGAGCAGGCCGAACTGCTGTTCCGCAGACTGATCAAGCATTTTCAGCGCCCGTTGATCTGCCGCAACATCCCGATTCAGATGGACCTTGGCATCGGCGTTTTGCCGCTGGGCCTGGGGCGTTGTGACGAGAAGGACTGGATTCGTCTGGTGGTCAGCGCCGCCGATGAAGCGCGAGGCAAGTCCACCGGGTGGCGCTGGTACGAACCGCACCTGGATTTCGCGCAGCAGCGTGCCTTCTTGTTGCTGGCTTCACTGGCCGACGCTGTGCGCAGCCCCGACCAGCTGTCGCTGGTGTATCAGCCAAGAATGGAAGTCAGCACGGGGCGCATTGTCACCGTCGAGGCACTGCTGCGCTGGCAGCATCCGGTGTTGGGGCCGATCAGCCCTGCGGAGTTCATTCCGCTGGCAGAGAAGACCGCGCTGATTCGCTCGCTCAGCCTCTGGGTGCTTCGCCATGCTGTGGAGCAGGCGCGGACCTGGCAGCGGCAGGGTTACGCGTTCAAGGTCGCGATGAACGTCTCGGCCATCGACCTGGCGAATTCGCAATTCAGCGATGCGCTGTTCGAGCAGCTGGCCCTCAGCGAGCTGGACCCCGGCCGTTTCGAACTTGAATTCACCGAAAGCGCACTCTGCGACAACCCTGACATCACCCGCCAGCAACTCGAACGCCTGCGCGCGCTGGACATCGACATTGCCATCGACGACTTCGGCACGGGCTACAGCAACTGGACCTACCTGCGCCAACTGCCAGCCACCACCGTCAAACTCGACAAATCGCTGGTGGAAAACCTCGACGCCAATGAAAAGGATCGGCGCCTGGTCGAAGCCATCGTCGACCTCGCCCGGCGCCTGGGGTATCGCGTCGTCGCGGAAGGCGCCGAGACCGAAGACGTCTATGAAATCCTCTGCCAGCTCGGCTGCCACGAAGTGCAGGGCTACCTCGTCGCACGGCCCATGACCGTCAGCGCGCTGGAACACTGGATGAACGGCGAGCGCAACAACAAAGTCCGACAACTGCGGGCGCTGTCCCACTGAGACCGGCTGGACGGGCACTCACGCCTTGCACACAAGTGCTTGAGCCCTCTCATATTTTTTTATCTGACACGAGAGGTTGTAACTTCGCGTCAGACCGGTACAATGGCGCGGCTCGCCGACTGGCGAGTGTCGTTATGGTGACCCCATCGGTCCCCCCGCAACGATTACCCGTTAACCTGGTCAGGCCCGGAAGGGAGCAGCCACAGCGGGAACATTGTGTGCCGGGGTGTGGCTGGTGGGGTTGCCTCCTAACGGTTCAGCCGTTTCGCACTACCCTTCCTTTTTTTCCCCCCAACACGCGCCATTTTTGACTGAGTGAACTCAACAGCTTGCCACTCGATTGCTGCCACAGCGCACTCATGACGATGTCTTGTCCGCCCATTCCTTGAAGATCAGATTCCGGAATCCTGAACGTCACTTCTGACGTCGTGTCCTTGACCTCCAGCACGTATGAAAACCCCGGGCCTTCTCGGTCGATCACCAGCATCAAGCGCTCGCCGGCCTGTGGGGGTGCAGTGCCAAACGCCAGGGTGACAGGCGCGTAAAATTCGCCGTTTTCGAACTCAACCACTGCTAGAAAGAGTTTGTTGCCGAATGGATCGGTCTCTTGATGGACCGGCTCGGGTGCCGCGAGCAGGGCGGTTACAGCGATGTCGATGAGATGCGACACCAACCGGTGAGAGCGTTGCGAAACGGTATAGCCGAGGTTGATCGTTCCGGGCACCAGCTTTGTCAGCTTGTCTGCCTCATAGGGAAACTCGAGGGTTTTGGCCACATCGTCTTGCGTGACCGAATGCTCCTGCCATACCCCCGACCCGTGACGGGACGCCGTCGCGAAGAGTGTGACGCTGTCGCCAGGTGCCATGTTTTCATAAGGCGGAATGAGGATGGTCAGGCCGTTTTCGACGGCATCACCGGGGATGATGAAATCGTCCCTGTTGTTCTCTACGAAACCTTTTACCTGTGGCGTCGGGATGGGCTCCTGGAAATAGGCGACTCGTTCTTCTGACGTCCCGACCGGGCCTTGCAAGATGACGTATTGAACGTGCCCGTTCCCGGCAATGGACTGCAACTGATCCGGCTCGAAGCGAATGCTGATCGGCGTTGTAGGGTCGTCGAGGGTGAACGGTTTGCCTGACATTCCGTACTTGCTGACGACGGCGACCGTGCCCGAGTTGCCGCGAACGGCGTTGGGTATCGGTGGAATCTTCACCGTAAATCCGCTACGTAACAACGCGAGCGAGATTGTGTGTTCATCCGTTTCCACAATGCTTGGTGCCGCGAATTCGTGGTCGGCTGAGGTAAGGTCTTGATTGGCGGTCCGTGTCATGGCAGAAACTCCTTGGGCTTTACGCTGAAAACTAGCAGCCACGTGTGCCTCCCCCAGACCGTTTCGCGATAGGGATTATTGCCAAGCTTGCGCCTGCGGTTCAGTCCGGCACCTCAATCAATGGCATAATCCGCCACCCGACAGCGAGAGGTGGCGCAGTGGACAAGATTGACGACCTGACTCGGCGACAACTCCGGGAATGGCAGATGCGTCGCCTTGAACTCAAGGACCGGATGCAGTCGCACCCCGAGCAGACGCTTGAGTTGTCGAAGGTGCTGGACCTGATGGACGAGGAACACGCAGCGATTCTGGCAGGTGCCACGCGCGTGCCGTCGCAGCCTGAACCCGAGTCTGAGTTGGCGCAGGCATCCACCGCTGTTCAACCCGAACCAACCGACAGCACACCTCCATTTGCCGCCCCCGCGTTCGACCTGAACCTGCGCGTCACCGCTCACTCCCGCGAGGGCTTGCGAAAGCTGCTGGAGATGGCGGTGTACGAACTGCGCGAGCAGGTCGATAACGTTGCCGGTGACGAAGCCCGGTCCTGCCCCGGCGGCATGTCCGGCACGTTGGGCGACTATGAATACACGCTCGACATCCACCGCCTTTCCAAGCCCTGAGACGCCATGCAACCGGAACATTCCGATTTATCCACGCCGGTCTTTCTGCCTGTCACATCGGTGACCTGTGAAGCGCTGAAAACCGACGGTGCCACTGCCCTCGACACGCTGACCGATCCGGAACTGGCCGCCGTGCTGGTCATCCAGAATCTGGCGCAGATGAGCGAAAAGGACCTGAGTGGCGCGGCGGCGGAGAAAATTCTGGCGCGGCTGATCGCGTGGTCTGTCACGGGTCAACATTCAACAGGCACTGGCTTGCTGTCGGAAGCGCGTCGCTTGTTCGATCCGGGCCAGCTGTATTTCGGGCTGGAGGCGATCAAGGGCCTGAACCTGCGTTTGTTGCTGGCCGAGGAAGTGGCAGCGCGGGAGTACCTGTTGACCGATGGGCAATGGGACGTCGAGTACAAGGTTCGCCATCACCGCAACCACGACCCGTTCAGCCAGCAGATAGTCACGCCGCGCTTTCGCGAGCGCTGGTTGAGTGCGGCGCAGGACAAGCTGGTCCGGACCTTCCGCGCCAATCTCGATGAAGACCTGCACGTGCAAGGCTATGCCGGGATCGGCAAAAGCCATTTGCTCGGCGTGTTGATCGAGTGTCTGCGACCCGAGAAAACGCTGTTGTTGGCGCGCACCCCCGCCAAGCTGAACACCCTTCGCGAGCGGATGAACCACGGCAAGGGCAAGGCACCCGGCTCGACCTTCAAAGCCTTCGCCCAAGCCCTGCTGCGCGGTCCGCGATTCCAGCCCGAGCGTGTGCAGGCCAAAGGCCCCACCCGGCAGGCCCTGGCCCAGGATTTGAACATCCTGGGCTTTCGCGACCATGGCGCGCAGGCCACCCTCGACATCTGCCTGAAGGTGCTGGAGCTGTACTGCCAGTCGTGGGATCGCAGCTTGTCGAGCAAACATCTGCCGCATTTCAATCAGCCGCTTGGCGGCCTGGAACTTCAAGTAGTGCTGGAATACGCCAGTCGGCTGTGGGTCTGGCTGGAAGCGCACCCGGCCTGGGTGAGTCAGACCGGGTTCGAAGCCCTGTGGATGATCAAACGGGCGAATCTGGAAGGCTGCGTGATGCCCGACCGTTACACCCACGTGCTGATCGACGAGAGCCAGGACATTCCGCCGTCGTTGTTGCAAATCATCGAGCGCGGTCGGCAGGTGCTGATCACCCTTGGCGACGAGTACCAGCAGCCGGGCAGGGTGATGGTCAAGCGCGAGCGCAGGGTTCGACAGACGGACATCAGCTACTCGGTGCGCTCGGGCCGTAACGTCGAACGCCTGGTCAATCCGCTGATCTACCAGCACTCCGAGAAGGGCAAGGTGCCCTTCGAAGGCACCCGTGATGCGGATGTCACGATTGTCGAATACCCGCAAGGGTTCGTGCCGCCGGAGCGTTGCGTGGTCCTGACCGCTTCGCCTTGGGACACGATGCGCTGGGCCATCGAATTACACGGCTCAAACAGTCCGTTCGGGTATCCGGACGACACGACGCGGCGCAGTTTTGAACACTTCATGACCACGGCCGTCGGTTTGTCAGACCCGGACTTTTACGCGCCGGAACGCAGTGCCGAGGGGCTGCATCCCTATTTCAGCGACCTGTCCGACTGGGCGCAGGTGCAGGAGGCCAACCGGTTCGACGAGTCGTTTCTGCAGGTCGAAGCCTTGCTCAAGAACAAGGATTTCCGCATGGCCGACGTGACCCGCCTGAGCCGACTGGTCGGCGACCCGGACAAGCGCTGCCTGTTGATGCAGGCCGATGAGGCCGGTGGGATGGAGTTCGATGAGGTGCTGCTGACGCCGGAATTACTGACCAACGTGAAATTCAAGGACGCCTACGCGTTCGATCAGCGGATCTGCGCGGTGTACATCGCCATCTCACGGGCCAAACGGCAGCTTTATGTGCCTTACGACGTGGTGGAGTGGATCGAGTACCACCAGTACCAGAAATACCGCGAGTCTCATGGTTACTGAGGTTGGCGCTCCCCGCTCAGCGTCGATACCTCGGTCGCGAGGGGCCACCGGCACGGTCACTGGCGAACTGCTTACCGGCGGCCGTGCGCTCGGCCACCACGCAGCCATCCTTGACCGACACCGCGGCATAACCCTGATCCCGCAAATACAGTAGCGCGGTGAAGTCCAGTGGATTGACGCGGGAGGCGACTTCATCGGTCAGGGTGGCGAGCAGTGCGATAGCCAGGGATTCAAGCCGCATCGGGGGTTGCCTCTGGTTGCGAGTGAGTTAGTGGCTATTTGTCACCACGGCTCAAACCAGAGTTCCATTTATTTTCGGCCTCGCATGAAAGGCTTCTGAACCCGCGCTTAGAAGCCGTTTCCCGTATCAGGCGCCGGAAATTGCGTCCTCATGCAGCAATTTCGCAATGGTTGCGCTGACACCATGCCCCTCCCGAATCAGCGTCGCGAACCGGTGCAGCATCTGTGGGCCGGTGTCATGGAGCAGCGCATCGCACAGCAGCCGTTTGACCGGCCCGTTCTCTGGAGGTGTTTCGTCAGCAAAGGGTGGGTCGGGCATGAGCGCGGTCAGACGCGCGTAAACATCTGCGCCCGGGGTGTCTTCGTCGATGCCGAACAGGTCGCTGAAGAGCATGCCTAACGTGCCGGCAGGTTGGTAATTGGGCCGGTCCCACTTTGGGACGTCCGTGCTTTGCTTTTCGATCTTTTCGAGGTTCCGGCGGATCTTGCCAGGAATCGTGGCCGTCGCGCGGGCTTCGGAGTAGTAGACCATTCGGGCGAGACTGGCGGCGTCCTTGACGTTTTTCCAGATGACGTACCAGATCTGCGAAACGCTGTGGGTTTTCAAGCCTTCGCGCAACGTGCTCCTGATGTCGTCGAACTGGGATGCGTCCAGATCGTGATCGAATGCGCTGCACTTGTCCGCCAGGTAACTCATGGCGTCGGCACTGGCGAAATCCAGCCAGAGGTTGAACAACGCCAACCCGTCGCTGTATTCCCGGTCCAGTTGGCTGCGCAGGATTGCCGTGCTCGCCTCCGGTTGCCGGTCGGGCGCCAGGGTGTAGACGACCTGTCGGGTTCGAATCACCAAATGGCCATCGAGCAAGAAATACGTGCCGGGTGCCGCCAGGTGCGGCATCTCGCGCAGTACGTCCGCGGTCACGAGCCGTTCGATAAATCGGTCGGCGTCGGCAGGCACCAGCGATGTGCAGTCGTCGACGGTGAACGCCCCGTCGGTCAGTCGGGGTGACAAGGCCGCGTCGAGCGCCACCAAGAGTAAAGCCTGATCGTCTTTCAACTGCGCGTAATCGATCTCGTGGTTCGGAAGCTCGGCGATGTAAGCGTTTAGCTGGACGTCAAGCGCTGCGGTGGCGGCGGCCTGTGCTTCGCGGTTCTTTTGATCCTGCAGGACTTGGCAAGCAGGGCACGGGCGGATGGACCTTTGGGGAAACTTCTTGGCCAGTGAGCGGCTTTTGACCTCCATGATCGCGCCACAATACCGGCAGGTCAGGTTTTCATCGAACGCACGGCACCATTCCCTGACGTGCGCTGCCAGCGAGCCGCTGTGGGCGATTTCCCGAAAGGGCACCAGATCGATCACCTTTTCCTTGAATTCTCCGTCTTCGGTCATGGCCCAATAGCGAACGGCCAAGGCCTTTTCTTCGGGGTCACTCGTGAGCATTTCGAGCTTGATTGGCATAGCTGGGGTCAATCCGTTGTTCATGATGAGTTGAATGACAGGCGTTGTCGGCGTTATGCAGCGGCCCCGCCTGCAGAGCGGCCGAAACAACAAGTAACGACCGCCTTCATCATCCTTGGACGAAGGTTGGGGGCGCTGTCAGTCATGGATGGCGTGAGTTGTAGTCCGGGTCCGTTAACTGTCCTGTTCAGATGTGGGAATCTGTTCGCTTGGTGTGCGCGCACGGGTAAACGTCTGAGATTCTGCTGAAACGATTCGGGAGCGGCGGGGCGTGGTGCACGAGGTTTCTCACCTGACCACCGAATACAGGATGTCGTGAAACGGATTAATTGAGAGTGGCTTGATTTGGCGCAATGCGCGGGATTGAAACAGTGTTTTTCGCGCCAATAATGCGTGGGAAATCAAAGAAATCTGCCCTGTTTTTGGGTCAATACGATAGTCTTCGCACCATTGTCGATACGGACACCTGGATTGGAAGGCTATAGATGGCGCCTGATGACTATCTCGTAATGACCAGCGCGGAATGGGCGGGGCTGCGCGCCAGCACGCCACTGACTTTATCCGAAGAAGATCTGGCGGCATTGCGGGGCGTAAACGAAGATATTTCCCTGGAAGATGTCGTCAATATCTATCTTCCGCTGTCGCGCCTGATCAATTTGCACGTCAACGCGGCACGCAGTCTGGCCAGCATCAAGGACACGTTCCTTGGCCGTCCGGCGAAAAAGCAGACGTATGTGGTGGCCGTTGCAGGCAGCGTCGCCGTGGGCAAGAGCACTTTCGCCCGTGTGTTACAGGCGCTGATGGCCCGCTGGCCCGATCATCCGCGGGTCGATCTGGTCACCACCGACGGCTTTCTCCACCCCAATGCCAAGCTGGCAGCAGGGGACATCATGCACCGCAAGGGCTTTCCGGAAAGCTACGATCGCAAGCGCATGGTCAAGTTTCTTTCCGACCTCAAGGCTGGCATTCCGGTGATCAGCGCGCCGGTGTATTCGCACATCAGCTACGACATCGTGCCGGACAAATTCATCGAGATCAGCCAGCCGGACATCCTGATTTTCGAGGGGCTGAACGTTCTGCAAACCGAAGGCAACGACGGTCAGAAACCGGGCAGCATCGTGTCGGACTTTTTCGACTTCTCGATCTATCTGGACGCTGCCGAGGGCGACATCGAGCGCTGGTACGTCGAGCGGTTCCTGATGCTGCAACAAACGGCGTTTCGTGCGCGTGGTGCTTACTTCCGCGAACTCGCTGACTTGCCTCCCGAGAAATCCCCCGACGCGGCGCGCAAGATCTGGCGCGACATCAACCGGCCGAACCTGCTGGAAAACATCCTGCCAACCCGCGAGCGCGCGAGTCTGGTGGTGCGCAAGGCGGCGGATCATTCGGTCAAGGAATTGTGGCTGCGCTGATGCTCAAACCCGTCCTGTTCGCTTCGGCGCTGTTCGCCCTGTGTTGCAGTGCATCTGCCCTAGCGGACGGCAATACGCTGTTGCTCGAATGCCAGGACGGCATCGCCAGCATGAGCGGTGGCGCGGCGAAAAATCCCGTGGGGATCGGCCACTGCGTCGGCGTGCTCCAAGCCACCATCGACACTCTTGATCTTGTGCACGAAGCGGGCGGCACGCCGAAACTGGTGTGCGTGCCCGAAGGCGGCATTCCGATGGTTCAGTCGATGCGCATCGTGGTCCAGTCACTGGAAGAACACCCGCAAAGCCTGCATTTGAACGAGTCCGTGCTGGTCACCGCTGCTCTGAAAAACGCCTTCCCTTGCCAATAAACGTCACGCCCCGAGCGTGAACGCCATCAACGTCTAGAGTTGATGGGCCAGTCTGATTTGTTGGCGAATTCTCCTACATCTATAAGCCCATCTTCAGCCGGTTTGAAGGTGCATTTCTGGTACTTGCCTAGAAAAGAAAGGACGCTGACCATGCGCATCCATGCGTTGATCGTGGTGCTGCTGACCGGCCTGGTCGCAGCCACCTTCGGTTTCGGAATTTACCTGTTTGCCCAGTTGGTGCCGGACATGCGCGCCAATCTGGGCTTCGACATTTCCTACGTGGGCACCCTGACGGCTGCCGGGCAATTCGGCTATCTGACGTGCGCGTTGGTGGCTGCCTGGTTGACGGCGCGGCTCGGCGGCGGCTGGGTGATTTTTGGCTCTGGCGTGGTGTGCGCCTTGGCGCTGATCGGACTGTCGATGGCCCAGAGTGTGCTGCTGATCGGCGTGCTACTGACCGTATTGGCGGGCACGGCGGCCACGGTGTTCGTGCCCATGGTCGATGTCATCTCGCGCACGGTCGCTTACAAATACCGCGGCATGGCCATGGGACTGGTGTCCAGCGGCACCAGTTACGGCGTGTTCATCAACAGCCTGTTGGTGCCGCTGTATGCGCCGCAGGGGGAATGGCGCACCGTGTGGTGGATCGTCGGGCTGATCACCGCCGTGTTGGCCGTCGGCGTGCTGATCGTGTTCAAACGTGCGCGGCTGTTCGTCAACACCTCCCGCGCCACTGCTGCGATCAATCCCACAGCGAAGGTCGGTAAAGCCGCGATGCTGCAACCGTGGGTGCTGATGGTCTGGGCGATGAATTTCCTGCTCGGCTTCTCGACCTTTCCGTTCCAGAACTACCTGTCGTCCTACCTGCGCACCGAACTGAATTTCGACGTGACCTACACCGCGCAGATCTGGGCCAGCATCGGTTTCGTCGGCATGTTCGCAGGCCTCGCAGTGGGCTGGCTGTCGGATCGCATCGGACTGCGCATCACCATGATGCTGGTGTACGTCAGCGTCGCGCTGGCGTCGTTGATCCTCGTCGTGCACCCCGCCGGGTATTGGCCGTTGGTGGCGGGCGTGCTGTTCTCCCTCGCGTTCTACCCCATTTTCGGCCTGATCCCGGCCTACGTCTCGAAAATGGCCGGCACGGCTACATTGGCCGTCACCCTTTTTGGTGTCGCGAACATCATGCAAGGGGTGGGCGGCATGCTCGGCAACTTCAGCGGCGGTGTGCTGGCGAGTTTCAGCGGATCGTTTTCAGGGCTGTATGTGGCGATCGGACTGGTCGCGCTGGTGATGGCTGGGCTGGCGTTGCGGTTGCCGAGGGAAGGAAAGGAGCTGCCGTCGGAAGACGCACCGGTTGCTGCGGGCGTCTGAGCGGGCGATGTCAGGACCGGCCGCAATTGATCGCGGACCGGTCGTTTGAGAGGGGCTACAACGTCACTCGACCCACCACACAGGGCTGCACATCGCCACCGACCCAAATCCGCTCGCCGATCTGTTCGATGTGGATTCGCCCCTTGTGCCCAATCACCGTGCCTTGGCGGGCGGTGTAGGCGCTTGGCGCCAACCCTGCCCCAATCAGCCATTGCGCCAGACTGGCGTTGAGGCTTCCGGTCACCGGGTCTTCCGCAGCGATGTCACCGATCAGGGCGCGCACTTCGAAATCGGCCTCGGCGTCGGCGCCTGTCCAGGGTGCGACGGCACCGATATTCATGCCTTTCAGGGCGGGGTAATCCGGTTGGATCGCCAGCAATTCGTCCCGGCTTTCGAGCAGGATCGCGACCCAGCCGGGGCCATTGTCGGCCCATTGGCTGGCAACGATGCGCTCGGGCTGGATCTGCAAACCAGTGGCGATGGCCTGCAACACCTCTGCTTCTACCGGACCGCTGCGTTTCAACGGGGGCGCGGCGAACGCCAGTCGACCGTCGTTGCGACGCAGGCGAACCAGCCCCACGCCGCATTCCTGAACCACTTCATCGCTCTTGGGAATGCCGCCGTTGTCGAGCCAGACGAAACAGCTGCCCAACGTCGGGTGCCCCGCGAATGGCAGCTCGCGGGTGGTGGTGAAAATGCGCACACGGTAGTCGGCGTCGGGGTGAGTGGGGCGCAGCAGGAACGTGGTCTCGCTGAGGTTAGTCCAGCGGGCGAACGCGGCCATCTGCGCGTCAGTCACGTCATCGGCGGCGATCACCACGGCCAGCGGGTTGCCCTCGGTGGCGGCGCTGGAAAAGACATCGACCTGCTGAAAACTCAGTGGTTGGGGCACGGTACTCTCCTGTTTATGCGGTGGGCGCGGTCACTCTAGGCAGGAGCGACCGCGCTGTACAGGCACAGATCCACACTCATTCCCGGCCAATGTGTGTGGTCTGCAGAGACGTCATCCGGCCAGTTCGCGGCCCGATAACCAGGCGGTCACATCGAACGAGGGACAGGCCTTAATGAACTCATCGGCGCTGATGACGCCGTCGCCATTGCGGTCCGGTGACAGGTCTCGATGGCCCAGGATGCGGGCGTCGGGATAGCGTTTGCGCAGGTCGTCCAGCAGATGTTCCAAGGCGGCGAATTGCGCGGTGGTGAAGGTGTTGGCGGGTTTCCCGGCTGCGTCCAGGCCTCCGGCCAGGCATATGCCGATCGAGCGTGAGTTATGGCCTTTGACGTGAGCGCCGACGGCTGTCTCCGGGCGACCGGTTTCCACGGCGCCGTTGCGGCGGATGACATAGTGGTAGCCCACCGTATCGAAGCCACGCTGGACGTGCCATTGAGTGATCTCCCTCACGCCGATGTCGTGCGTGGGACGAGTCGCCGAGCAGTGGACCACCAGTAGATCGGTGGCCGTGCGAAAGGTCGGTTTATAAAGTGGAGGTGATGCGTTCATAGTTTTGCTTCCTTGCAAGGTCAATAGGAACCCTGAAGGAATACGCAAGCAGGGGGAAGGTCAACTACGCAAACGTTGCAGAACGTCTCCATGACGGCTGCAACGTTGCGAAGAGGGCAGAGCTTCGATCAGGCCGGGAAGTGCAGCGCGTTGGTCAGGTCGCCCATGGGCGTTTGGCCACGGGCGATCATCGCGTTGTCGCGTTCGGTGAGGCCGTCGAGTTTTTCCAGGCCGTGCACACGGGTGATCAGGCGCAGGATCGACGCCGTGTCATAGACCGTGTGGTCCACGGTCCCCTTGCGGGCGAACGGTGAAACGACGAGGGCCGGAACCCGCGTGCCCGGACCCCAGCGATCACCTTTCGGCGGTGCCACGTGGTCCCACCAGCCGCCGTTCTCGTCCACGGTCACGACAACCACCATGTTTTTCCATTGCGGGCTGTTGCGCAGGACTTTCAGGGCGCGGTCGATGTGACGGTCACCGGCGGCCACGTCGGCGTAACCGGCGTGCATGTTCAGGTTGCCCTGGGGCTTGTAGAACGTCACGGCAGGCAGCTTGCCCGCCTCGGCGTCGGCGAGGAACTTGTTGGTGCTGGCTTCATCCCCAAGACCGCCGTCGCGCAGACGTTTCTTACGCTCGGACGGGTTCTCCGGGCCTTGCTGCTTGAAGTAGTTGAACGGCTGGTGGTGGTACTGGAAGTTCGGGATCTTCGGGATGCCTGTGGAATCCTTGTACTCGTCCAGGGTCACCTGCCAGGCCCCGGCGTACCAGGCCCAGTCAATGTCCTTTTTCGACAGCTTGTCGCCGATGTGATCGTGGCCCTGGGGCACCAGCACGTTGGCCAGGTTCGGCTGCGAGTAGTCCGGTTTTTCCTTGTCGCGCAGCCACGTCGGCCAGTAGGGCGGGGCCATGGTGTTGACCGCATAGCCGTCCGGCGTCAGGGCGCTGGGGCCGAATTGCGGCGGGCCAGACATCGCGCTGGCCGGGGATTTTTCCAGCGGCTTGAGGCGGTAGTCCAGCGGATCGCTGCTTTCGAGGGTGGCGATTTGCGACTTGGCGGCAGAATTTGCGGCGTCCGGGTAGAACGGCGCGCGGGCGGAAATCAGGTACTGGTGATTCAGGAACGAGCCGCCGAAGACGCCCTGGAAGAAGTTGTCACAAAGCACGAACTCGCGGGCGACGTCCCACAGGCGCAAGGAATATTGGGTCTGGCTGTAATAGCCCATGGTCAGGCCACCGGAATCGGCCCACGCCACGAAGGCATCGTTCTTACCGCCGTTGATCTGCATCTGGTTTTGGTAGAACACGTGCCACAGGTCGCGAGTGATCAGCCCCAGCGGCAGGTCTTCGCCGGACGGCCCCTTGAGGGCGTACGGCGCGTTGGGCAGGTTTTCCTGGTATTGCACGCCGGTGGCGTAGGTCACGCCGTCGAGGCTTTGCGGGCCAATCTGGCACACGCCCCCCCAGGCGGGTGGCAAGTTGTCGAGGACCTTACCGTCGCGGTCGCGCTGGCGGAAGTCGTCCTTTTTGACGGCGGACAGGGGTTTTTCCACGCCCGGGAAATCGGCGAACAGGTTGTTGAAGCTGCGGTTTTCCGCGTAGATCACCACGATGGTTTTGACGTTGTCGTGCAGCGCCTTGTCGAGGTGAGGCCCGCTCAGCGTGTTTTCCAGCGCGGCGGCATCGCCGCCTTTTTTCGATTCGCTGGCCGAGACGACACCGCTCAGCGTCGCACCCGCGCCCAGCACCGCGACACCGCCCAGAAAGCGGCGACGGCTGGTGTCGGTGGGGCTATCGATCGAAGTTTCAGGGGTGGACGGTTTGCTTGGGTCTTGAGGTGTGTCGCTCATCACGGCTCCTGCTCACAGAACTGAAGTGTTGCGAATTATGTCGAGCGAGCCTAATCCTGGAATGTGACGGTATTGCTACAGGCTAAGAGGTGCAGGGTTGAGCCCTTTCACCCTTTTGTCATGACGCACACAAACAGAAAGGCCTGCGCGGACCTGTGGGGTTGCGATGACCTGTGGGAGCGAATTCATTCGCGAAAAGGCAGTGCGGCTGACACCTCGCTATCGGCTGGGCGATTTTTCGCGAATGAATTCGCTCCTACAGAGATCGCATTCCTCCTGCGACTACGTCGTCTGGTTCGGCATCCGCTCGTCATGGCGCACGCAAGCCGGTGGGGTTGCGATGACCTGTGGGAGCGAATTCATTCGCGAAAGGGCAGTGCGGCTGGCACATCTCCATCGGCGGGACGATTTATCGCGAATGAATTCGCTCCCACAGAGATCGCGTTCATCCTGCGACCCCGCCGTGTGACTTCGGGATCAGCAAAGGCTTACGGCGCCGCAGGCCCATCCACGGGTAACCCGGAGGAGGTGCTGTATCGGCTCATGATCCGGTCGATCTCGCCGGACATGCGCATCCTCAACAAAATTCGCATCAACCGCTGCGCCGGAATGTCGGTGTCGTTGCGCACGATGCAGCCCACCGGTTGCTCGTCGATCACCGCCACGCCGCGCAGCTTCTGGTCGTCCGGCAGGTTACGGTTGAACCAGTCCAGCGACCATTGATTGCCGACCGCGTAGCGATAGCGATGAATCTGAAGCTTCTGTAGGACCTGGACTTCACTGCGGGCATCGTCGCGGCGCAGGGTGTGGTTGTCGAACGCGGTCTGCAAGGTGGGGTAGGCGTAGCCCAGCACCGTGCCGATGGTTTCATCCTTCAGGGTGTCGGGCATTCGCGGGGTGGCGTTGTCCGGGGTGCTGATCAGCAGGTCGCGCTGAATCAACAGCGGCAAGCTCCAGGTGTAATCCCCGGACAGACTGGGCATCCACGACTGCGCCGCATAACAGCGCACGTCAATGGCGCCGCGCTCCAGCGTGCGTTGCACACGTTGGATAGGCACGACACGGTATTCCGCGCTCAGGTTGGCGTGGGCGGCCATGCTCTGCATGATGTCGAAGATCAACCCGCTGGTGGGTTGATGATCCTCGATCTGCACCAGCGGCATCGCCCACGCATCGGCAATGGAGAACCGCACCGGCGCCTGTTCGGCCACGACTGGCCCACTTGTCAGCAACACAGCGCTCAACGCCAGCAGACGCATAGGGTCTCCTTTAAGAGCAAAACGGTGCTATCGGACAGTGATGGCAGTCTAGCGGCAGATTCCTTATATGCGTGTACTCATATTGGCCGGATGCAATTTTGGCCCCGCTCCGCTAGCATTAGCGGTCTTCCGCATCCCAGTCGCGACGGTTTTCAATGAGTTATCAGGTTCTTGCACGTAAATGGCGTCCGCGCTCGTTCCGCGAAATGGTCGGCCAGACCCATGTGCTCAAGGCCTTGATCAACGCCCTGGACAGCCAACGCCTGCACCACGCCTATCTGTTCACCGGCACGCGGGGCGTCGGCAAGACCACCATCGCGCGGATCATCGCCAAGTGCCTGAACTGCGAAACCGGCATCACGTCTTCGCCCTGTGGCGAATGTTCGGTCTGCCGGGAGATCGACGAGGGCCGTTTCGTCGACCTGATCGAGATCGACGCCGCGAGCCGCACCAAGGTCGAAGACACCCGCGAACTGCTCGACAACGTGCAGTACGCCCCGAGCCGCGGACGCTTCAAGGTCTACCTGATCGACGAAGTGCACATGCTCTCCAGCCACTCGTTCAACGCCTTGCTCAAGACGCTGGAAGAGCCGCCGCCCTACGTCAAATTCATCCTCGCGACCACTGACCCGCAGAAACTGCCCGCGACCATCCTGTCGCGTTGCCTGCAGTTCTCGCTGAAAAACATGACGCCCGAGCGCGTGGTCGAGCACCTGACCCACGTGCTCGGCGCTGAAAACATTCCGTTCGAAGACGACGCGCTGTGGCTGCTGGGCCGCGCCGCCGACGGCTCGATGCGCGACGCCATGAGCCTCACGGATCAGGCCATCGCGTTCGGTGAAGGCAAGGTGCTTGCCACCGACGTTCGGGCGATGCTCGGCACGCTGGATCATGGCCAGGTCTATGACGTCCTCACGGCGTTGATCGACGGCGATGCGCGCTCGTTGCTCGAAGCCGTGCGCCATCTCGCCGAACAGGGGCCTGACTGGAACGGCGTGCTCTCGGAAATTCTCAATGTGCTGCACCGCGTGGCCATCGCCCAGGCACTGCCTGAAGGCGTGGACAACGGCCATGGCGACCGCGAACGCGTGTTGGCACTGGCTCAGGCGCTGCCTGCCGAAGATGTGCAGTTTTACTACCAGATGGGCCTGATCGGTCGTCGCGACCTGCCTTTGGCACCGGACCCCCGTGGCGGCTTCGAAATGGTGCTGCTGCGCATGCTGGCGTTCCGCCCGGCCGACAGCGACAACGCGCCGAGACAGCCGCTAAAGTCAGTGGGGATCAACCCGGCCACGGTTGATTCCCAGACAGCGGTGGCCGGTGCAGCCCCTGTTGCGTCGGTTCCGGCTTACATCCCGGCGCCCCTTGCGCAAGCCCCTGTCGCGACCCCGCCTCCCGTGGAAACCCCGGCCCCGTTCGCAGACGCTGTCCAGCCGCCCGCACCGGTTGAAGAAGTTGATCTGCCCTGGAACGAGCCCAAGGCTGCGCAGTCGATCAACACCCCCGCGCCGGAGCCCGAGCCGGTGGTAGCCCCCGTTGTCGAAGCCATTCCCGAGCCGGTCCTGGATACCGTGGCCGAACAGCCCGACCTCACGCCGATGCCGACGCCCGCCCCGGCGAGCCCGGTCCCGGATGCACCGGAAGTGGAATCCGAAGCGCAGCTGCAAGCCGCTGCCGAGACCGTCACCCCGGCGATGCTCGAACACGTGCCCGATGCTGTGCCGTATGTTCCTGCGCCCATGGAGCGCGACGACGAGCCGCCACCGGACGACGATTATTACGAACCGGACGTGGACATCGATCCTGCGTCGTTCGCCTATCTCGATGACTTGGCTCACGAAACAGTGGAGGCCGTGGAGAAAGAGCCCGAACTGCTGCCAGCCGCCAAGCCTGCCACAGGCCTGGCCGCGGACTGGCTCGACCTGTTCCCGAAACTGCCGATTTCCGGCATGACCGGCAGCATCGCCGCCAACTGCACGCTCATTTCAGTGGACGGCGACAACTGGCTGTTGCACCTGGACCCGGCACACAGTGCGCTGTTCAACCCGACGCAACAGCGTCGTTTGAACGACGCGCTGAACCAATACCACGAACGCGCCCTCAATCTGACCATCGAGCTGATCAAGCCCGAACAGGAAACCCCGGCCCAGGCAGCGGCGCGTCGGCGTGCCGATCGTCAGCGCCAGGCGGAGGCGTCGATTCAAAGCGATCCGTTCATCCAGCAGATGATGCAGCAGTTTGGCGCGATCATCCGGGAAGATACGATTGCCCCCGTGGATGCACCGACGACCCCTTAATGACCGCGAGGCGCTAAGCTTTAACAGCGCCGCGCAACGACCCATCGACTTTCGAGGAGAACAACCATGATGAAAGGTGGCATGGCAGGCCTGATGAAGCAGGCCCAGCAAATGCAGGAAAAAATGGCCAAGATGCAGGAAGAACTGGCCAATGCCGAAGTGACCGGCCAATCGGGCGCAGGCCTGGTGAGTGTGGTCATGACCGGTCGTCACGACGTCAAGCGCGTGAGCCTGGACGACAGCTTGATGCAGGAGGACAAAGACGTCCTCGAAGACCTGATCGCCGCCGCCGTCAACGACGCCGTGCGCAAGATCGAAGCCGCGAGCCAGGAAAAAACCGCCAGCATGACCGCCGGTATGCAACTGCCGCCGGGCATGAAACTGCCGTTCTGATCGAACGGTCGTTGCGTCACCCCAAATGCCAGGCCTCGTGCCTGGCATTTTTGTGTCCGGGGTAGGGCACATGACCTGTAGGAGCGCGCTTGCCCGCGATGACGGTGTCTCTGTAACGGATGCATTGCCTGACACACTGCAATCGCGGGCAAGCGCGCTCCTACAGGATCGGTATCCACAAGTTATGACGAATGCCATATTGCCCATCACCTCAACCGAACGCCGCCCGACAGCCACGGTCTGCTTTTTATAGCCATTCAAGGAGCCGCTCCCGATGTCGCAAGAACTGATCCTCAACCAGCGTATCGTCCTCGCCTCACGCCCCGAAGGCTCGCCGACCCCGGAAAACTTCCGACTTGAACGCGAGGCGTTGCCCGACCTGCAAGACGGTCAGGTTCAACTGCGCACGCTGTACCTGTCCCTCGACCCTTACATGCGCGGTCGCATGAGCGATGCGCCGTCCTACGCGCCACCGGTGGAAATCGACGGGGTGATGGAAGGCGGCGCAGTCAGCGTGGTCGAGCAATCGCGCAACCCTGCATTCAACGAGGGTGATCTGGTCGTGGGGCAGACCGGCTGGCAGACCCACAGCATCTCTGACGGCAAAAACCTCATGGCCATGCCCAAAGACCTGCCCAGCCCGTCGATGGCGGTCGGGGTGCTCGGCATGCCGGGGATCACCGGCTACATGGGGTTGATGCACATCGGCCAACCCAAAGCCGGTGAAACCCTGGTGGTGGCGGCGGCGTCCGGCGCGGTGGGTTCGGTGGTGGGCCAGGTCGCCAAGCTCCACGGCCTGCGCGTCGTGGGCATTGCCGGGGGCATCGACAAGTGCCGTTATGTCATGGATGAGCTGGGCTTCGACGCCTGTATCGATCACAAGAGCCCACACTTCGCCGAACAGCTCAGCGAGGCTTGCCCCAGCGGCATCGACATTTATTTCGAGCTGGTCGGCGGCAAGATTTTCGAAGCGGTGATCCCGTTACTGAACCAACATGCCCGCATTCCGCTGTGCGGCGTCATTGCGCAATACAACGCCCAACGTCTGCCGGAGGGCCCGAATTACTTGCCGTTGCTGATGCGAACCCTGCTGACCAAACGCGCGCGGATTCAGGGCTTCATCGTCTACGAAGAGTATTACCACCGCCTGGACGAATTCATGCGCGACATGGTGCCGTTGGTGAAGGACGGCAAGGTCAAGTTCCGCGAGGACGTGGTCGAAGGCCTGGAACATGCGCCGGATGCCTTCATCGGCATGCTGGAGGGCAAGAACTTCGGCAAGCTGGTGGTGAAGGTGTCCTAAGCGCCATTTGACGCTTGTCAGAGGCGCGGGTATAAACCGCGTCTCGTGTTTTTGTGAGACTTTTCTTCAATGAGCTTCAGCCCCCTGATTCGCCAGTTGATCGACTCCCTGCGCATCCTGCCCGGCGTCGGTCAGAAAACCGCCCAGCGCATGGCGTTGCAGCTGCTGGAGCGTGATCGCAGCGGTGGCTCGCGTCTGGCTCAGGCATTGAGTCAGGCCATGGAAGGTGTCGGTCACTGCAAGCAATGCCGGACGCTTACTGAAGACGAACTTTGCCCGCAATGCTCGGACAACCGCCGCGACGACACGCTGCTGTGCGTAGTGGAAGGACCGATGGACGTGTATGCGGTGGAGCAGACCGGTTATCGCGGTCGCTACTTCGTGCTGAAGGGGCACCTGTCGCCGCTGGACGGGCTCGGGCCTGAAGCCATTGGCATCCCGCAACTGATGACGCGGATCGAAGAGCAGGGCACCTTCGCGGAAGTGATCCTCGCCACCAACCCCACCGTGGAAGGCGAGGCGACGGCCCATTACATCGCGCAACTGCTGACCGACAAAGGCCTCATCACCTCCCGCATCGCCCACGGCGTGCCGTTGGGCGGCGAGCTTGAGTTAGTAGACGGCGGGACCCTGGCGCACTCGTTTGCAGGGCGTAAACCCATAAAGCTTTGAGCTTCAAGCGGCAAGTGGCGAGCTGATCCGGTTGTCCGGTCCTTCTCGGTCAGCTTGCAGCTTGCAGCTCGAAACTTGCAGCTTAAGACTTGCAGCTCGAAACTTGCCGCTCAGAATTGCGTGAGGCAGAACGTCGGGATTTCCATGTCTTCCAACCGCTGCGACCCACCCAGTTCCGGGAGGTCGATGATGGCGGCGGCTTCGTGGACCTTGGCGCCCATGCGGCGGATCAAGTTCGCGGCGGCGACCAGCGTGCCGCCGGTGGCGATCAGGTCATCGAACATCACCACCGAATCGCCGTCGCACAGGCTGTCTGCGTGGACTTCCAGAAACGCCTCGCCGTACTCGGTCTGATACCCCTCGGCCAGCACGTCCGCAGGCAGCTTGCCTTGTTTGCGAAACAGCACCAGCGGCTTGTTCAGTTCGTACGCGATGATCGAGCCGATGAGAAAACCCCGCGCATCCATCGCGCCGACGTGGGTGAATTCCGATTCAATGTAACGCTGGACGAAGCTGTCGATCACCAGGCGCAAGGCCTTGGGCGACTGAAACAACGGGGTGATGTCACGGAAGATGACGCCGGGCTTGGGGAAGTCCACGACCGGGCGGATGAGGGATTTGAAGCTGAATTCGTCGAAAATCATCGAAAGGTCCTGGGCAGGAAGACGCGCACAAAGAGCGTAGTCTAAGCCTGCCCGAACCTGACGGCCATCAGCTTTCCAGCGAACCTCCGGCCAGGGCGCACAGCTGGATCGGGTCCAGAATGTGAATTTCCTTGCCCTCGGCGGAGATCAGTTGGTTCTGCTGAAAGCGCGTAAACACCCGCGAAACGGTTTCCACGGCGAGCCCCAGGTAATTGCCGATCTCGTTACGCGACATGCTGAGGCGGAACTGATTGGCCGAGAATCCTCTGGCGCGGAAACGGGCGGAGAGGTTTACCAGAAACGTGGCAATGCGCTCATCGGCGGTCTTTTTCGACAGCAACAGCATCATTTGCTGATCATCACGAATCTCGCGGCTCATGACCCGCATCAACTGACGTCGCAGTTGCGGCAACTGCACAGACAGCTCGTCCAGACGCTCGAACGGGATCTCGCAGACCGACGTGGTTTCCATCGCTTGGGCCGAGACCGGGTAGGCCTCAGCGTCCATGCCCGACAGCCCGACCAGCTCGCTGGGCAGGTGGAAACCGGTGAGCTGTTCTTCGCCGCTGTCACTGAGGCTGAAGGTTTTCAGTGCGCCGGAACGCACGGCGTACACCGAGTCGAACCCGTCGCCCTGACGGAACAGAAACTCGCCTTTCTTCAGTGGACGGCCACGTTTGACGATGTCGTCGAGTGCGTCCATGTCTTCCATGTTCAATGAAAGCGGGAGGCACAGCGGGGCCAGGCTGCAATCCTTGCAGTGAGCCTGGGTATGAGCGCGCATTTTGACTGGCTCAGACATTGGGAAATTCCTTGTGAGAAGACACTTATCAGTCATAAGGGTAGCCCAGGGCTCAACCTTGCGACCAGCACGCGCCCTCCGTGGCGTGAAAATGATTCCTGCCGGCTTTGCGGAAATTTCCTAGATCACTCTGGAAAAACGCTGACGGTTTTGTAAGTCGAGGTAGGCGTCGAACACCATGCACACCGAACGCACCAAGAGACGTCCGGCGGGTGTGATCCGGATGCCGTTGGCGTCCAGATGAATCAGGCCGTCTTTGGCCATGGCCAGCAGTTTTGGCCAAACTTCGTTGAAGTAGCCGCGAAAATCGATGTCGAAGCGTTTTTCGATTGCGGCAAAGTCCAGCGTGAAATGGCAGATCAATTGCGCGATGACGGCGCGGCGAATGTGATCGTCCTCGTTGCACAGCAGCCCGCGTTTGGTCGCGAGTTGATCGCTGGCGAGGGCCATTTGGTATTCGGCCAGATCACTGCTGTTTTGCGCATAAAGATCGCCAATCTGACTGATGGCCGACACGCCGAGGCCGATCAGGTCGCAATGTCCGTGGGTGGTGTAGCCCTGAAAATTGCGTTGCAGCGTGCCTTCTTCCTGCGCGATCGCCAGGTCGTCGTCGGGGAGGGCGAAATGATCCATGCCGATGTAGCGATAACCGGCGCGAGTCAACTGTTCGATGGTGCGTTGAAGCATCTGCAATTTGTGTTCGGCACTGGGCAATTGGGCCGTGTCGATGCGCCGCTGCGGCATGAAACGCTCCGGCAGGTGGGCGTAATTGAACACCGACAGGCGGTCAGGTTGCAGGGCAATGACCTCGTCCACGGTGCGGGCGAAGCCGTCCGGGGTCTGCAACGGCAGGCCGTAGATCAGGTCGATGTTCACCGAGCGGAATTGCAGGGTGCGGGCCGCTTCGACGATGGCGCGGGTTTCATCGAGGCTTTGCAGGCGGTTGATGGCGCGTTGCACGAGCGGGTCGAGGTCCTGAACGCCGAGGCTGACACGGTTGAAACCCAGCTCACGGAGCAGGCCCATGGTCGACCAATCGGCTTCGCGGGGGTCGATCTCGATGCCGTAATCGCCGGAATGTTCATCCAGCAGGGTGAAGTGTTTGCGCAGGTGCGCCATCAGCTGACGCAGCTCGACGTGGCTGAGGAAGGTCGGGGTGCCACCGCCGAAGTGCAGTTGCTCCACCACCTGACGCTCGTCGACATGGCAGGCGATCATCTGGATTTCCTGCTCCAGACGCTGCAAATACGCGTGCGCCCTGCCTCGGTCCTTGGTGATGACCTTGTTGCAGGCGCAGTAGTAGCAAATGTTGGCGCAGAACGGGATGTGCACGTACAGCGACAACGGGCGCATCGCCTTGCGGCTGTCGCGCAACGCATGCAGCAGATCGAACGCGCCAACCTGATTATGAAACTGCACGGCCGTGGGGTAGGACGTGTAACGCGGTCCTGTCAGATCGTGGCGGTGGATGAGGTCTGAGTCCCAACGAAGGTCGTCGAGCATGCGGGTAGTCCCGAGGAGGCTGGCGTTAAAGGCAGTTTAAGGACTGTAGGACGGGGGTTTATTGATCTGGGTCAATGGCGCTCGTATGCGAAAGCGAAGGATGGCGTTGTTTCTGTGGGAGCCGCCGGAGGAACGACGGCAGCGAAGCGGTGTATCAGGCGGCACAGGGGTGATTGAGCCGCCGCCATCGCTGCCGTCGTTCCTCCGGCGTCTCCCACCGATTCGGGCCTCTTCGGTATGTGAGGGCGATACCTAGTGCCCCATCAACCAATGCTGATGCGGCCCCGGCAGGGTCCACAGTCCGAACAGCATCACCAGCAATCCGCCCGCGATCCGGATGCCGCGTTTACGCAGCAGTGTCGTCGTGCGTTCGGCCGCCAGTCCCGTTGCCAGCAACACCGGCCAGGTGCCGAGCCCGAAGGCCAGCATCAACAACGCGCTGTAAACGGCATTGCCCTGACTGGCCGACCACAGCAGCGTGCTGTAGACCAACCCGCAGGGCAACCAGCCCCACAGTGCGCCGAGCAGCAACGCTCTTGGCAGACTCGACACCGGCAACATCCGACTGGCCAGTGGCTGAATGTAACGCCACAGCCAGCGCCCCAGCCCTTCAATGCGCGTCAGGCCGCTCCACCACCCCGCCAGGTACAACCCCATGCAGATCAGCAACAGCGCCGCGATTACCCGCAGCACCATGGCCCCCGGACTGTTGGCCACCGCCCAGCCCGCCAATCCAATCAGCAGACCGGCGCAGGCGTAGCTGAAAATGCGCCCCAGGTTGTAGGCCAGCAGCAGGCGGAAACGTCGGCTGCGCTGCTCTTTGGGGATGGCCAACGTCAACGCCCCCATCAGCCCGCCGCACATGCCCAGGCAGTGACCGCCGCCGAGCAGTCCGAGGATCAGGGCCGAGAGGAGTTGGGGAAGGAGGTCAGGCATGGGCGGCATCTGATGTTTTTAGGGTGAGTGCACAGACGCTATCGCGAGCAAGCTCACTCCTACAGAGTTGTGCGACATCCTGTAGGAGTGAGCTTGCTCGCGATAGCGACGTTGAATGCACCTCGGGCTCTGAACTGTTCACCCGATCTTCTTCTCACTCGGGACCGCTTTACCCGACGCCTCATCCACCCCGGCCTTGTGGCTCGGGTCCTGATCGTCAAACAAAATGCTGTGCGCCGGGCCGTCCAGGTCGTCGTACTGGCCGCTGTCCACCGCCCAGAAAAACACGTAGATCGCCACCGCGACGATCAGCAGGGCCACCGGAATCATGATGTAGAGCGCGGGCATCGGACCTCCGGAATTCGCTACACAGGCAACGGGCGTTGACGGCCCGTCAGGGAGGGCGCGGCATCGCTGGCCTTCATCCGCGTCAGACGCAGCGCGTTCAGCACGACAATCAACGAACTGACTGACATGCCCGCCGCCGCCCACAACGGGGTGATCCAGCCGAGCGCCGCGAAGGGCAGCATGACGCCATTGTACACAGCGGCCCAGATCAGATTTTCAAGGATGATGCGCCGGGTGCGCCGTGCGAGATCGAACGCTTGCACCAACGCCTGCAAACGGTTGGACAGCAACACTGCGTCGGCGCTGGTTTTCGCCAGGTCGGTGGCCGAACCCATCGCCACGCTGATGTTCGCGGCCGCCAGCACTGGCACGTCGTTGACCCCGTCACCCAGCATCAATACGGTTCGGCCCTCGGTCCTGAGTTGATGAAGCATGCGCAGCTTGTCATCCGGGCGCAGGCTGCCATGGGCCTCGTCGATGTTCAGTTGAGCCGCGACACTCGCGACCATTGGTGAGCTGTCACCCGAGAGCAGCAGCGTTTTCCATCCGCGCTGTTTGCACGCGTTGATCAATGACGCCGCGTCATCGCGCAGACGGTCGTCGAGCACCAGCCACGCCAACGCCTGCTGCTCATCGCCCAAGAGCAGCCACTGGCCGGGTTCATCGGGCATCCTGGGCACTGCGTTACCGTTCAGCTCGCAGACGAAGCCCGGTTCGCCGATTCGCAAGCGGCGGCCTTCCACCCTGCCTTCCAAACCCAGACCAGGCGTATTGATCACCTGTTCGGCGGCCATCGGCGCCATGCCAAACGCACGGGCGATAGGGTGTTCGGAGTGGCCTTCCAACGCTGCCGCCAGGCACAAGCAATCGTCGCTGCTCAGCGTCCCCAGTGGGTGAATCGCCCGCAAGGTCAGGCGTCCTTCGGTGAGGGTGCCGGTTTTGTCGAAGATCACGGTGTCGATACGATTCAGCCCTTCGAGCACATGGCCTCGGGTCAGCAGCAGGCCCAGGCTGTGCAGTGTGCCGGTGGCGGTGGTCAGCGCAGTGGGCGTTGCCAGCGACAACGCGCAAGGGCAGGTCGCGACCAACATCGCCAGCACGATCCAGAACGCCCGTTGTGGGTCCAGCTGCCACCAGAGCAGGCCGATGCCTGCGGCGAGCACCAGCGAAATCAACAGAAACCATTGCGCGGCGCGGTCGGCGATCTGCGCCGTTCGGGGCTTTTCCGATTGCGCTCGATCCAGAAGGCGAACGATGGCCGACAGCCGCGTGTCATGGCCCAGCGCGAGGACTTCAACGGTCAGCGGGCTCTCGACGTTCAGCGTCCCTGCGGTGACAGCATCGCCTGTCTGTCGCGACTGAGGCAGGTATTCCCCGGTGAGCACGGATTCATCGATGCTCGATTGCCCGTCCACGATGCGCCCGTCCGCTGGCAGCACGGCGCCAGGGTGCACCAAAACACGGTCGTTAAGCCGCAATTCGCTGAGCAAAACACGCTCGCTCTGGCCATCTTTATCGAGACGCAGACAGGAGGTGGGCAGCAGATTGACCAGTTGCGCGGTCGCGGCGGCCGTGCGTTCCCGGGCCCGGCGCTCCAGGTAGCGCCCTGCGAGCAAGAACAACGCGAACATCCCCACCGCGTCGAAGTACAGCTCGCCGACCCCGGTGATCGCCGTCCAGATCCCGGCGACGTAGGCCATGCCAATCGCCAGCGACACAGAGACGTCCATGGTCAGATGACGCGTACGCAGGTCGCGCAGGGCCCCTTTGAAGAACGGCACGCAGCTGTAAAAAACGATGGGCGTCGTCAGAAACATCGCCACCCAACGCAGGATGGTGTGCATCTCGGGGCTGAGGTCGATGTTGAATTCCGGCCAGGTGGCCATGGTCGCCATCATCGCCTGAAACCACAGCAGGCCCGCGACGCCCAGCTGGCGCAGGCTGCGACGGTTCTCTTGTGCAAGCCGCTCGGTGGCTTGATCCGCCTGATAGGGGTGAGCGGCGTAACCGATGCTGCGCACTTCGTTCATGACCTGACTCAATGGCAAGTCGCTGTCGTTCCAGCGCAGGTGCAGACGATGGTTGGACAGGTTCAGCCGCGCCTCGACCATGGCGGGGAGGGCGCGCAAATGACGCTCGATCAACCAGCCGCACGCGGCACAACTGATGCCTTCGATCAGCAGCGTGGTCTCGGCCACATCTTCGGCGTGATGCACGAACGGCGCCTGCACGTCGGGACGGTCGTAGAGCGCCTGCTCGTCCGCCCATTGCGTGGGCAACGTCTGAGGGTTGGTCGAGGCTTCGCTGCGATGGCTGTAGTAACTTTCCAGCCCGCCCTCGACGATGGCCTGCGCCACGGCCTGGCAACCAGGGCAACAGAATGCCCGGGTTTCACCGAGCACGACCGCATTGAAACGGCCGCCACGGGGGACGGGAAGGGCGCAGTGGTAGCAGGGAATGGGCGCGTTCACGTCATCACTTCTTCGGCGCTTCGGCACCCTGAATCGGCTCGTCGCCCAGAATCAGGTCCTTGTCGCGGGTGATGGCTTCTTCTTCGAACAGGCGCCAGGTCTGGCTGTTTTCCACCCCTAGCAGCTCAACGAAACGCCGCCCTTCCACCCGGTCGCTGAGCTGTCCGACGTAACGACCTGGCTCGGCCGCGACCCGTGCCAGCACGATCTTGCGGTCTTTTTCCGGTTGGGTCGGGGAGATCAGATTGAGCACCAGCGTTTCCGGCTGGCTGTTGCCGGTCAGGCGCAGGCTCGTCTCGCCAGTCACGTCATCGAGACTCACGGTGGCGCGCAGCTTCAGGTTTTGCGCGAACAGCTCGCGGTCCAGCGAGCGGTTGATGCCTTTGCCCGCTTCGTAATAATTGTCGCTGACGAGGTTGTCCGGATGGGTCACGGCAATCGTCACCATCGAGAGTGTGAGGGTGACCGAGCACGCCAGAATGCCGATGAGAATCCATGGCCAAAGGTGCTTGTACCACGGGCTTGAAGCGGTTGCTGCGGTCATGTCTGACGTCTCTCAACGAACGTGTGGGCCGATGAACCGGCTCTTGGCCTGAACTTCGGTGCCGCTGTTTTCAATGTCTTTCAGAATGAACGTGATGTCGTTGGTGCTCGACGGCAGGCGTTCGGGCGCCACCGACAGCTCCACCGGCTGGGTGTAGATGTCTCCCGCTGGCACCTTGATCTCGCGACGGCCTTGCAGCTTGAGGTCCGGCAGACCCGTGGCGTCCAGCACGTAGGTGTGATCGACCTGATCCTTGTTCATCACTTTGAGGCTGTAGACGTTCTCGATCCGGCCTTCGGCGTTCTCGCGGTACAGCACGCGATCCTTGCTGACGTCGAAGCCCACCAGCGAGCGCATGAAAAACGCGCCGGTCAGCACGCCGATCATCACCAGCAGCACGACTGCGTAGCCGATCAGACGCGGTCGCAGTTTATGCGTGACCTGCCCGGAGAGGTTGTGTTCGGTGGTGTAGCTGATGAGGCCGCGAGGGTAGCTCATCTTGTCCATGATCGTGTCGCAGGCGTCGATGCACGCCGCGCAGCCGATGCACTCGATCTGCAAACCGTCGCGGATGTCGATGCCGGTGGGGCAGACCTGAACGCACATCGTGCAGTCGATGCAGTCGCCCAGTCCCTGCGCCTTGTAGTCCACGTCCTTTTTACGCGGGCCACGTTTCTCGCCGCGACGTGGGTCGTAGGAGACGATCAGGGTGTCTTTGTCGAACATCACGCTTTGAAAACGCGCGTAGGGGCACATGTAAATGCACACCTGTTCCCGCAGCCAACCCGCGTTGCCGTAGGTGGCGAGGGTGAAAAAGCAGACCCAGAAATACGACCAGCCGTCGGCCTGCCCGGTGAAAAACTCAACGGCCAGTTCGCGAATAGGGGTGAAGTAGCCGACGAAGGTCAGGCCGGTGACCAGGCCTATCAATAACCACAGACCGTGCTTGGCGAACTTGCGACTGAACTTGCTGGCGCTCATTGGGGCCTTGTCCAGCTTCATACGCTGATTGCGGTCGCCCTCGGTGACCTTTTCGCACCACATGAAAATCCACGTCCAGACGCTTTGCGGGCAGGTGTAGCCGCACCAGACGCGTCCGGCGAACACTGTAATAAAGAAGAGCCCAAAGGCGCTGACGATCAGAATGCCGGAGAGCAGGATGAAATCCTGTGGCCAGAAGGTCGCGCCGAAGATGTAGAACTTGCGCTCCGGCAGGTTCCACCACACCGCCTGATGACCGCCCCAGTTGAGCCAGACCGTGCCGAAATACAACAGAAACAGCACAACGCCCCCGCCAATCCGCAGGTTGCGAAACACGCCGGTGAACGCCCGGGTGTAGATCTTCTCCCGGGAGGCGTAAAGGTCAACGTCCTCGCTCTTTGAGGGCGGCGTGACGTTGTGGACCGGAATCTGATTGCTCATTGGCATGTGCTCATCAAAGCGTCCCACGGCGGGGAAATTGCCCCGGCCAGTGCGTGCCGGTCGGGGTCGTTGGTGGTGTTCAAGCGGTGCCTCTTTCCCGGTGATTTTAGTCGACGGGGCCACCTGCACGGTCTGTTTTGCCCGAAGGTGGTGGGCGCATGGGTTGATGGTTACTGGTCAGCCCTCTATACCGTAGGGGGCAGGTGTTTCATTCAGCTGACTGACCCACGGATTGATCACCCTCACGCCGCTGCCTGAAAAATCAGCGGTGTTTCGGGTCACCACTGTCATACCGTGAACCAATGCCGTGGCAGCGATCATGGCATCGTACTCACTGCGCGGATCTGGAACGTGCAACCGGGCGCATTTCAGGGCCACCGCGGCGTCAACGGGCAAGATTCGTCCCGAAAATGCAGGCAGTACGTGATGATCAAGCCAGGTCCTCAGCAGTGCCGATTGCGTTGAATCATGTCGTTCCAGTCTTAGAATGCCTGTCTCCAGTTCAAGCACGGTAATTGAAGAGAGATAGAGGCTTGCGGCGGGCGTTCGGTCCGCCCACCTGCGCACGCTCGGCGCCGCCTTGTGATTTTTCCTGAGTTCGGACACCACGTTGGTGTCGAGCAGATACATCAGGAAAGGTCCACGTCTCGGGGCGTGATAACGGCACGTTTCGGATGGAAATCGATGTCTTCGATGCCGGGCATTGCGAGCAAATCGACGATGCTGACCGATCCGCCAGTAAGCTTTTGATAATCCTCAATCGTCAGCAGTACGTGCGCTGGCCGACCGCGATCGGTGATGAAAACCGGCCCTTCTTTAGTCGCCTTTTTTGCGCCACTGGTGTCTTGATTGAATTCGCGGCTGGAAATCGTAGTGATCATGGGGGCACCTGCTTTATATCTGATGTAGTTACGTTGCTACGCTAAGTGATTTCGCATCCTAAGCCACTTGTGTGCCTCACTCAATCGTCAATATGTAACCAGGAAGGACCCCGCCAGCCCACAGTGCGGGCCTATCTTTCCCATTCCTCACTCCCGCGAATCCGCTGCCTTCTCCCCATGAGAAAGGCTATACACATACGCCGCCAGCAAATGCACCTTGTCGTTCCCTTGCAGCAATTCCTGCGCAGGCATCTGCCCTTGACGCCCGTACCGAATCGTCTGTTGCAACTGCGCGAAGCTCGATCCGTAGATGAACGCGCCAGGGTGGGTCAGGTCGGGGGCGCCCATGGCGGCGGTGCCTTTGCCTTCGGGGCCGTGGCAGGCGACGCAGTTGGCGGCGAAGATTTTTTGCCCGGCGACCGGGTCGGCCTTGGCGTCGTCGGGCAGCTTGCGGCCGTCCAGTCGGGTCAGCACGAACGCCGAGACATCCCGCACGCCCTGGTCGCCGACGACTTCACCCCACGCCGGCATCACCGCGTGGCGACCGCCCATGATGGTGGTCTTGATGGTCTGCGCATCGCCGCCCCAGCGCCAGTCGGCGTCGGTCAGGTTAGGGAAGCCGTAGGCGCCTTTCGCGTCGGAACCGTGGCAGACCGAGCAGTTGGAAGCAAACAGGCGACCGCCCATTTTCAGCGCTTGCGGGTCTTTGGCGACGTCTTCGATGGGCATCGCGGCGAACTTGGCAAAGATCGGCCCGAAACGCGCGTCCGAACGGGCCATTTCCTTCTCCCATTCGTGTACACCGGTCCAGCCGGTCTTGCCGTCCGAGAAAGCGATCTGCTTGTCGTTGTCGGCGTAGTTGTAGCCCGGCAGCAGGCCGGTCCAGTTGCCAAGGCCGGGGTACAACGCCAGATAGCCCAGCGCAAAGATGATGGTGCCGACAAAGAGCATGAACCACCACTTGGGCAGCGGGTTGTCGTACTCCTCGATGCCGTCGAACGAGTGGCCGACGGTCTCGTCGGTGGTGTCGGCGCGCTGGCCCCTGCGGGTCGCCAGCAGCAGCCAGGTCAGGCAAAAAATCGTGCCCAGCGTCAGGACCGTGACGTAGAGGCTCCAAAACGTAGTCATTCTGTGTGGCTCCTGGAGGCTTTCGCTTTTTTCAGTTGCGCGATGGCCTCGGGGTCATCGGCAAAGGGCAGCAGGGTCGCGTCGTCGAATTCGGCCTTGCGGCGGGGGCTGAACACCCACAGCGCGAGACCGATGAAGGCCACCATCACCACGACGGTGCCCAGACCTCGAATCATTCCGATATCCATGGCGATCACCGTTTGCTCTTGATGACAGTACCGAGGCCTTGCAGGTAGGCCACCAGCGCGTCCATTTCGGTTTTGCCTTTCACTGCGTCGGCGGCACCGGCGATGTCCGCGTCGGTGTACGGCACGCCAAGGCTGCGCAGGACCTCCAGCTTGCGACCGGTCAACTTGCCGTCCAGCCTGTTTTCCACGAGGAAGGGGTAGGCCGGCATGATCGACTCCGGCACCACGTTGCGCGGGTTGTACAAATGCGCGCGGTGCCAGTCATCGGAGTAGCGGCCGCCGACGCGGGCCAGGTCCGGCCCGGTGCGTTTTGAGCCCCACAGGAACGGGTGATCCCAGACGCTTTCGCCCGCCACCGAATAATGGCCGTAGCGTTCGGTTTCAGCGCGGAACGGCCGGATCATCTGCGAGTGACAGCCGACACAGCCGTTGGCGATGAACACGTCCCGGCCTTCGACTTCCAGCGCCGGGCGCGGCTTCATGCCTTCGACCGGCTGGTTGGTGACATCCTGAAAAAACAGCGGCACGATCTGCGTCAGACCGCCCACCGCCACTGCGATGACCATGAAAATCGCCAGCAGACCGATGTTCTTTTCGAGTGCTTCGTGCTTGATCATCAGTGCGCTCCCACGACAGCGATCTGGGTGGCGGCGTCGGCTTCTTCGGCGTTCGAGGCTCGCACGGTGCGGAACACGTTATAGGCCATGAACAGCATGCCACTGGCGAAGAACGCCCCGCCCAGCGCGCGCACGATGTAGCCCGGATGGCTGGCTTGCAGCGCTTCGACGAAGGAGTAGGTGAGCGTGCCGTCATCGTTGATCGCCCGCCACATCAACCCTTGAGTGATGCCGTTGACCCACATCGAGGCGATGTACAGCACCGTGCCGATCGTCGCGAGCCAGAAGTGGGTGTTGATCAAGCCGATGCTGTGCATCTGCGGACGGCCGTAAAGGCGCGGGATCATGTGATAAACCGCACCGATGGAAATCATCGCCACCCAGCCCAGCGCCCCGGCGTGCACGTGGCCGATGGTCCAGTCTGTGTAGTGCGAGAGGGAGTTGACGGTCTTGATCGCCATCATCGGCCCTTCGAAGGTCGACATGCCGTAGAACGCCAGCGACACCACGAGGAAGCGCAAAATCGGGTCAGTGCGCAATTTATGCCAGGCGCCGGAGAGGGTCATCATGCCGTTGATCATGCCGCCCCAGCTCGGGGCCAGCAGAATGATCGACATCACCATGCCCAGCGATTGTGCCCAGTCGGGTAGGGCGGTGTAGTGCAAATGGTGCGGGCCCGCCCATATATAGAGGGTGATCAGCGCCCAGAAGTGGACGATAGACAGGCGATAGGAATAGATCGGGCGTTCGGCCTGTTTCGGCACGAAGTAATACATCATCCCGAGGAAGCCCGTTGTCAGGAAAAAGCCTACGGCGTTGTGCCCGTACCACCACTGAATCATCGCGTCGGTGGCGCCCGAGTAGGCCGAATACGACTTGAACAGGCTCACCGGCAGCGACATGTGATTGACGATGTGCAGCATCGCCGTCACCACGATGAAGGCGCCATAGAACCAGTTGCCGACGTAAATGTGCTTGGTCTTGCGCTTGACGATAGTGCCGAAGAACACCAGCGCATACGTGATCCAGACAATGGCCAACAGGATCGCGATAGGCCATTCCAGCTCGGCGTATTCCTTGGTGGTGGTGTAACCCATCGGCAGCGTGACGATGGCGCCGACGATCACGGCCTGCCAGCCCCAGAAGTGAAAGGCCGCCATGCCGTCGGAAATCAGCCGCGTCTGACAGGTTCGCTGGACGACATAGTAGGACGTGCCGAACAGCGCGCAGCCACCGAAGGCGAAGATCACGAGGTTGGTGTGCAACGGGCGCAGGCGTCCGAACGTGGTCCATTCGAGACCGAAGTTCAGGTCAGGCCACACGAGTTGTGAGGCGATGAAGACACCGAGCCCCATGCCAAGGATGCCCCAGACCACCGTCATGATGGCGAACTGGCGGACTACCTTATAGTTATAAGCAGTCGGAGTAATTGCAGTGCTCATTCTAAGGTTCCACGGTTTGGGTTTTGTTATGTGTGGTAACGACCGCAACGTCGATTTAAGCGTAGACCCTTTGCCGCAACGAAGCGGAATCCGGGGCCTGCGGGACGATTGTCGGGTTGCTCCAACAGAGGTCTCTGCGAACGTGCGCAGAAGCGATCTGCCCAAGTGGGCCGAAGAAGGCGGGGAACAGGTGGGTGAGGCAGCGCGCGTGAATGGGAGGAAAATTGGATACAACCCTGCGGGTGACGGACAGGGCTGCGCTGTCTGTCTGCAAGAGGGCTGAGCGGTCGTGCACAATCCTTACGCCAAACCTGTGGCCAGCTGTCGCCGGACCACTGTGGCGCCTAGCTTAGACGGGTTTGATCGGCGATGGAAGCCTCAAGACAGGGGGATGCGACACTTCGACGCGTCGAAATGGCAGGATGCTGCGCCCCGTTGCGAGGCGCAGCGATCACCGGATTCGAAGGTCGCTGAAACGCTTCACTCCCTGCGTTCCTTGCGCGTGGAAGGTGCGTTTCTACTTCGAAGTTGTATACAAAAGCCGCTGACATTTGCACTTGTTGCTGCCCAAAAAATGTTTGGCCCGAGCTGGCAGGCAAGGCCGGAGATCGTCACGGTTGATCGACCGGCACCGAACAAAAAGCTCACACGCCGATGAATCCGCCCGGTTGCGTATGGTTTGGGGCGCTCAAGGCAGCGGTGCTTTATGCCGAAGTGTTCTGAAAGGGTAAGTACCGCAAGCTGAACCGGGGCTGTCGCGGGTGGGTATCTTCAAGAGGTGGGCGCGCCACAACGGAGTGTCTTGCCAATGATAGGGCGACACCTACGAACCTCGTGGGAGACGCCGGAGGCACGACGGCAGCGAAGGGGGCTTAACAGACGGCCGGTTTTTGATTGATCCACCGCTTTCTCTGCCGTCGTACCTCCGGCGTCTCCCGCAGGAAGCTTTGGTAGATGTGAGGTTTCATCGGTCCAAATCTTCCCCTAACATCCCACCCCTTTCACCCGAATCGTATGCAGATCGAGACCCCCATGAGCAAAGCCCCACTCACTGCAGACCCCTGCGCCCAAATGGCCCACGAACGCGGCTGGCTATGGAATGCCCAAGCGTCGGTTGAAGGGGGGCCGTCCGCAACGTTGATCCTGGCACACGGCGCCGGTGCACCGATGGACAGTGCGTTCATGGACGACATCGCCACGCGGCTCGCCGCGTTGGGCGTCGGGGTGCTTCGATTTGAATTTCCCTACATGGCCCAGCGCCGGATCTACGGTGGCAAACGCCCGCCCAACCCGAAACCCAAGCTGTTGGAGTGCTGGCGCGAGGTGTATGCGGCGGTCCGCGCGTGCGTCAGTGGCACCTTGGCCATTGGCGGCAAATCCATGGGCGGTCGCATGGCCAGTCTGCTGGCCGATGAGCTGCAACCCGACGGGTTGATCTGCCTTGGCTACCCGTTCTACGCCGCAGGCAAACCGGAAAAGCCGCGAGTCGAGCACCTGGCTGTACTCCAGACCCCGACCCTCATCGTTCAGGGTGAACGCGACGCCTTGGGCAATCGCGAAACCGTCGAGGGATACACACTGTCCTCCGCAATCCACGTCCATTGGTTGCCCACCGCCAACCATGACCTCAAGCCATTGAAGGCGGCGGGCGTCAGTTATGAAGCCTGTCTGCAAGACGCGGCGGAACAGATCGCCAGGCACTTGGCGCCTTGATCAGCAGATGGCTTTACCCGCACGGCACACCAGGTTGAACTCGCCCCGGGTCACGTTGAAATCGATGGCCGGGATCGAGAACTCAAACGTCCCGCGCAGCCGACCGGTTTCAACGTTGCATTCCAGAAGGGTCAGCGTGCCATCCTGAAAATCCCGCGAATGAAACACCATTGCCTGTTGTTTGGGCGTCAGGTGGTAGACCGCCGACACCCGCTCGTTGCGCACCAGGTCGTAGGTGCCGGGTTGCAACGATTGATCGATGAAAAAACCGAACACCGTTCGCCGGTGCGCGACCTTTCCCGTCGCATGAATCTTCCAGATTTGCCGGGTCTGGACGCCTTCCAGTTCAGAGCGCAGGCAGGCAATGCCTTGCAGACGTGTCGTGATAAACGGCTTGCCGTTGACCACCGCGCTGAAGCGCGAATCCTTGTCAAAAGGGAGGACGTTCGAAGGTGGGAGATGTATTGAACCGTTCATGATCTCTCTTGGAATTGTAGTGTTGCGTTAAAACGCGAAAATCGAGGGCATCACCGGACCGCAGCGATGCCCACGGACAGGGGTGGTTCAGAGCATCAGCGAATCGCGACGCCGAGGCTGGAGTTGGTGTGCAGCAGCTTGAAGTCTTGCCCGGTCTGCATGTTTTTCACGTAGTACCATTTCGCGCCGAGGAAATTCACGGCCCAGGTCGAGGACCAGAAATTCTGGGTGCCCATCGGCCAGCGGCTGCCATAGGCGTTGTAGATTTCGATCAGCTCATTGATGTTCGGAATGCGCCCACCCTTGGCAGCGGCGGCCGCTTCCATCTGGGTCAGATTGCCCGAACCCACGCCTTCACACTGAATCACGCCCGTGACCGACACCGTGTAGCTGCGGCTTTCGCCAGCGGCATCCGAGACCGTGATCGTTGCGCTGCCATTGCCACGCACAGAGGTCTGTCCCTCTTCCGTGACCTGCGCCACCAACGGATCGCTGGAGGTGTAGGTATAAGGAGGGCGACCACCGCTGGCCGGGCGCAGTACCGTGGTCCCGGTCGGGAAGGACGGCAGCAGATCGGGATGGCCAGGAATCAGGTAAATCTTGCCCGGCAACGCCACCGGCGACTCATCCAGAATCAGCCCCTCGCGCACGCTCACCTCGAGCTTGTGCGACTCCGTTTCCGTGCCATCGCGGTTCACCAGATAAGACACTGTTGCCGATTCCCCGATACTCGCTTCGATGAACGACTTGGGAATCGTGAATTTCAAGTGCGTGCTGTCGCCCACGGTCTGTGATTCGCCTTCAAACGGGGTCTTGCCAACCCAGCGCACCTTCACGGCGTCAGAGGCAAGCATGCCGCGATACGTCGCCCGGGCAATGGCTTCGTCGCCCGTGATCAGCGAAGGACGCAGCACGCCATCCGGCCCGACCGTGTCCAGCGTGGGCGCCGACAGATCCAGCGCCGTGCTGAGAATCTTCAGCGACACCTTCTCTGATTCCTGCACCCCACCGCTGCGCCGCATGACGCTGTACGACACCACCACCGTTTGCCCGTCGTTCACCGTCACCAGCGCGCTGGAGATGATCACCGAAACGGCTTGCCCGGCTTCTTCGGCCGTGACCACGTGCTCCTTGAAATCACTGCCTTTCGGGCCCTCCCAGCGCACCGCAATCTTCTCGCCCTCGCGCAGATTCGCCGAGGTGTCGATGACCACCGTTGCGCCGTCGCTGGCGTTGGCCGGATCAAGAATGTTGTTGGCGGCCTCCTTGATGGTCGGGACCGGGAGCGGGGTGGTGACCGACAGTTGCAGGCTGATCGACAACGCTTCCGACTTCATCGACACATTGCCGGCCAGGTCCGTCACGGTGTAATACACCTCGGAACTTACCCCATCCGCCTGCTCCAGCAGATCACGGGTGAAATTCACCGTCACACTGTTCAAGCCCATGTCATTGCCATCGACCGTGACCAACGGACCTTCCAACTCACCCCAATACGTGCGCACCACATCACCGAGCGCCATGCCGTTGTAACTGGCGATGCGGCCGGGGAGGATGTTGTCCAGCGCTTCAAGCTCGTCTGAGGTGAGCGTGTCCTGGATGGTGGATGGGAAGAGGATGGGGGCAAGGTCGGGGGCGCCGGGGGCGGTTTTGTCGATGCGCATGGGGATGCTGTCGGAGAAGACCTCTGCGCCGGTGATTGGGCTGGAGATGCGGTACGAAACGGCATGCTCACCTTCTGTCAGCAGGTCAATAGGTACTTCCACGAAAAGTACATCGCCCGGTGTGTCTGTATCGAGAATCTCTTTTTCGTCGGAAACTCGCTCACCATCGAAAACAAGCTGGTAAGTGTATTTGGGCTCGGCGGCTGGCCATACGGGGAAGTTGACCACAATAGGCGTTTGCAAATTTTCTACTGGAATCAATCCACCCTCCAGCGCCGCTGGAATGGTAGGTAAGTCCAGGGGAATAGGCTCGCGCGGCAAAACAGTATTTTCAGAGTCCATCTTTTTATCCTATCGTTTTTATAAAAGGGCAGGCGGCTCTTATCGCGCCCGCCCAAGATTTAAATCATTGTTATGGTCGCAGGCTGCAGAAGTTCTCGTTTGGCTCCCGCATGTCTACTGGAATTCGCTTAATTTTAGAAGTAACAGCACTTTGGTTGCTATCCGGTGCGGGCTCTACACGAAAGTACGCCTCACAGTAACCGGTGCAAATCGAACGAAGATTATTGTATGGGACCGCAAAACTGTACCCGTTCACTACGTCCTCATCATAAAGTTCCCTTGTCGCCGTCACAGTGGCAGCTTCGATTGGATTGCCGCTCGCATCGAAGCCTTTAAATGTGAAAAACAGTTTTTGGCGGGCAGCCATATTTGTATAGGGTTTGATTAGGCCTTTTGTGCCGTTCGGTGCCACTGTCACCGCAAGATAACCAGTAGGCGTAAGTACGAACTCTGGACCTTCAATGCCATCCTGCCCGCCCGGTAGTTCCTCTTTAGATCTAACGGTAACCTTCTGGGCTGGAGAAGGAGTCGAGTTAGGATTGCCTTGACGGCTGACTGTGTATCGAACAGGAATTTCTGCTCCGGTTCCTTGTGCTTTCATGATGGAGTTGGCAATGGGAATGATCAGGTCTTTTTTTGCGGCTAAATCCAGTTCGCTGATTTGATACCAGCGCTGACGCTCTTGCTCACCCCAAAATAGCGTTAACGAATCGTTGAGCCTGAACTGATCGCTCCATTCAACAATCGCATTACTGTTCAATTCATAGTCATCCTCATCGATAAAGTTATCGGTCGTGTTTGGATTGTCGGCACTCGTTCCTTGAATTATCGGCGCGACAGCAGGTACCGGGATCGGCAACGTGACATAGACATCCACGGTGACGGGTAGAGAGGAGCCGTTGAGTTGGTTTTGGCGCGACACTTTGTAGCTGACCACCACATCGCCTACCGGTTGGACTGCGATGGTCTCGTACGGCACGCTCAGGGAAACCACGACAGCCTCGTTTTCATTGCCTGCGGGCAATTCAACCGGAAACATGGGACGGTCGGCTCCCCAGTACAGCGTGATCTGATCGAAAGCCGCTGCGCCCGGATAGTGTGGGATATCCACTTGAACGCCTGCCCGGGCTTCGCTGTATTCAATCTGGTCGCCCACGGCTGGGTCGATGATCGGTGCTGGATAGTTATCAGGAATTTCCTCCAACAGAAGAATGACCTCTGTAGAAAGGGAGTATTCCGAAACGTTGCCCGCACGGTCACTGACGTTGTATTTGACCGGCTTCGGTCCATCGGCAATGGACTCGAGAAACTCACGAGAGAAATCAAAGATAACTTTGTTCAGCCCCATGTCGTTTTCATCGACCACAGCGGTTGGGCCGACGATATCACCCCAGTAGGTGTGAATGACATCGTGCTTGGCCATTCCCGTATAACCGGCGACCTCCACGGTGAGCTTGTTGTTCAGCCCTTCTAGTTCAGCAAGTGTCAACCCATTAATCACCTCGACGGGAAATTGAATAGCCGCAAGCCGTGGTTTACCAGGCGCTGTTCTGTCAATAACGATGTTCATGATGCCGGAATATGCAACGGCTCCCGTGATATGGCTTCGCACTATGAAAGAAAGCTCATGTCTACCTTCAGTCTGCACCTCCACAGGCACTTCGAGCGTCAGCGGATCTCCCGGTTTTTCATCAGGCTGTACCGCCTTCGCAGGACCGATTTCCTCGCCGTTCCATAGGAGTTGATAAAAGTATCCAGGGTCGGCACCTTCCCAAACTTTGAGATCGACAGGAATAGGCGCGTCGAGGGCGGTTACCGGGATCAACCCAAAATTATCCTCGTCATGAAAAGCGATCGCGATGTCCGGTGCTTCGATGGGTATAGGTTCTCTGGCAATCCCAGTGTGCTGAATAGTAGGCGTTTGTTTGGTGTCGCTCATGATTCAATCCTTTGTACATGGATATATTTTCTATTGGATACAACGTTGCCTGTTGTAAACGAAACCAGGAAAGCTGGATGTCCCTGATCTGCGAATAACTTAATCGCATGATTATTCGTCGGTCAATGTCGTAAAAATTCCCGGATGTAGGAACTTTTGAAGGTATGTAGGACGTTTGAAAAATCTTACGGAAGAACCTGTGTCGGGATTTTTGATGAGGTCCCGAATATACGGGCGCTAGCCCGATTTTCGGGTGCGAAAAATTACCTCCCATTTCGGAAACGTCCTACGCAAAATTTTTTTTTATTTTCTCGAGAAGACGCTATGTATTCCCAAACTTGAGGACTCACTTATAGGAGGACTCAGGGTGTCTATCGGAAATATGCCGTCAAACCGATTCCAGCAAAGCGTGCTTGCGCTGGCAATCAGTGTTTTTTCCTCGTCGATGTGGGCAGGCGAAAAGGAGGCCGGCTCACGTGAAGATGCCTCAGCGGACAGGGGCACTGAGACGATTGAGGTGAACGGTCAAAAGCGTGAGGTGACAGTGGTGGATGGGGTGCGACTGACGTTAGACCATACCGCATCGCCTGCAAGCTACTCGGTGAAGAACTCCGGCGTTTTAGATCTTCAGAACGGAGCAGTGGTGGACTATGTCAACGTGATAAACGCCGAACTGAACATTGATGGCGGCACGGTTACTGAAGGCATTAGCCTGAACGTGGGGTCAGGCCACATCCGGAATGCTCGTATCTCGAATCCAAAGACGGCAGGTATGGTGCTACATGCGAATGAATCCAACCCATCAGCTTCGTCAATTGCCAACGTCTGGGACAGTCATGTCCAAGGCGCGGGGTTCGGCGTGCTTGTTTCGCCGAATGGAGAGCTCAATGTCGTGCAATCGACCATTGAAGGTGTGATTCCTGATGCACATGGACAGCACGGGGGGATATCGCAGGCTGGCGGCACCGTCCATCTGGCTGACGCCAGCCATGTGGTTGGCCATGAGAATGGTGTCCGGATATTCAACGGCACAAAGGGCTTCTTCACAGAAAAAAACGTCCTCACCGTTAACCATTCAACTGTCACGGCCCGTGCCGGATCAGCGATCGAAGTGATGGAAAGTCCTGAGCTCGCTGGAGGCAAAACAACGGCCACCATTCTTATCGCCAATCGTTCCACCCTGGAAGCAGGCAACGGCCGCCTCATCAATGTGAAACAAGAAAGCACCGCTAACGTGGAGGTCAACGACAGTGCCCTCACCGGAAATTTCGTCGCCGACGACACCAGCACCCTGAACGTTGCGCTGCACAACCACGCTCGCCTCGACGGCAATATCGTCAACGGCAATGCCGTGATCATCGATTCCAGTGGTCACTGGCAGTTCGGCGAGGACAACTCGGTCAAGTCTCTGGCCATCGACGGTGGCAGTGTCGGCTTTGCGGGGGAAGGCTTTCACACGCTCACCCTCGGTCAGTTGTCGGGCCGAGGTCGGTTTGACATGCGCATCGATCCGGCTAACGGGGAGAGTGACTTGTTGAATGTCGAAGGCCAGGCCAGTGGCAATCATGTGCTCAACGTTCGTAATACAGGGGAAGAGGCGGTGCCGTCGGACTTCGACGCGTTGCGGGTGGTGCACACCGAAGGGGGCGATGCGCAGTTCCGTTTGCGGGGAGCACGTGCGGACATCGGTGCCTACTCGTACGCGCTGGAGCAGCAAGGTGATGACTGGTTCATCATTGGCTCCGGCAAGACCATCAGCCCTTCGACGGAAAGCGTGCTGGCGCTGTTCAACGTCGGGCCGACGATCTGGAACAGTGAGTTGAGCACGTTGCGTAGCCGAATGGGTGAGGTGCGCGGTCAGGAGCAGGGCGGTGGCTGGGTTCGCAGCTACGGCAGTCGCTTCAAGGCATCGCTGGATTCGGGACTGAGTTATCAGCAGCGGCAACACGGGCTGTCTTTGGGTGCTGACGGGCCGGTGCCCGTCAGCAGTGGCCAATTGCTGGTGGGCGTGATGGGTGGCTACAGCCAGTCCGATCTGGACATGGGCCGTGGCACGTCCGGCGAAGTCGACAGCTACTACGTGGGCGCTTACGGCACCTGGCTGTCGGACGAGGGTTATTACCTCGACGGCGTGGTGAAGGTGAACAAATTCCACAATGCGTCGAAGGTGGCGATGAGCGATGGCGAAAAGGCCAAGGGCGATTACACCAATATGGCGGTGGGTGGCTCGGTGGAGTTCGGCAAGCACATCAAGTTGCCTGACGATTATTTCGTGGAGCCGTTTGCCCAGCTGTCGAGCGTGTGGATCGGAGGCGACAGCTACACGCTGAATAATGGCCTGAAAGCCAAGACCAGTGAGACGCAGTCGATCGTGGGTAAAGTGGGTGCCACGCTGGGCCGTTCGTTCACCCTCAAGGATGGCGGGGTGGTGCAGCCGTACGTGCGAGTGGCAGGGGCGCATGAGTTTTCCCGTAGCAATGACGTCAGCGTCAACGACCAGCGTTTCGACAATGACCTGTTCGGCTCGCGGGCCGAGCTGGGCGCGGGGGTGTCGGTGTCGCTGTCCCAACGCCTGCAAGTGCATGCCGATTTTGATTACATGAAAGGCGAGCATGTCGAGCAGCCATGGGGGGCCAATCTGGGTCTGCGTCTGGCGTTCTGACCGGTTGACCCTGTAAACGATTCAAGTCGTAAGCAAGCCCCGACGGCAGTCATGCCGCCGGGGCTTTTTTTCTCCATTGTTTGAACGGGCATGGGGGCGCGCGACGGGTATCGAACGCCGTCATGCCGGATCGGTTTTACAGGTCCAGTTTACGTCGACGGATAGGTCGGCCATGGGAGCCTTTTGGCTCCCCTGTTCCATCGTCGCGCACGTAGATCGTCAGGGTTTCTGACACACCGACCAGACGTTTGCGACGGACCACTTCGTAGCGAATATCGATCAACCCGGTACGGTCGTTTGGTACTCCTTCAGCGTTGAGAAATTGAATCAGACGTGGCCCTTTTCGTGATTTGGAGGCCGGCACCGTGGTGTAGAACGTGCTTTTCCCCCAGCGCATCTTGAGCTGATCAGTGACCCAGATCTTTGAAGAACGCGGTACGGTGATCAGCACCCCCTTGGCGAGCTGTGCGGTGGAGACCTCACCGTTTCTTCCGCCGTCCAGGGACGGCGGAGGCAACGAAGGGGCCGCCTTTCGAGCCTCTTCATCGATTTCCCAAGGGAAACCCAGAACGTGCTCGAGGTGTTCGCTGTAGAACGTGGCGATGTCCTTGGATGTGGCGCCAGGCGGGAGAATGGCGCGCAAATCTTCGTAATGCGGTATCGAATCAAAGTTAAAGGTCGACCCGTCCACACGTTCGTCAGCATTCGCCAGTTGATCTTCCGCAGATGTTTCATCCTTATTCCGAGCGATGTCAGTCGGAGTTACAGATGGCGGAATATCCTTTTCATCTTCCATTAAAGTTCCCTGTTCTGGATGGGGTTGTGATAACAGAGGTTAAAACGACGACAAACATCGTTGTGGGGCTGCGTGCCCCGGCTACATATGTTCAAGTCATGACCTCTCACTGTCAATCAAGCCCCGTGCAGAGGTTGAATGTGTCCGCAGCGTCATTTACAACGCTTGAAGCGGAACCTGATTTATGCATTACGGCATATTTAGTCGAATTTGAGGGGGGTGTAAGTACATATGTACCGCATCCAAGGTCCTGGAGCGTGCTTACGGCTTCACATAGTCCTCAATCGTTGTAGGCAAAAGGGAAATAAGCGAGAAAAAAATAATCCCCCGGCGTTCGGATTTCGACGTAATTGGGCCACTCCTCCTTCAAATGAAGGAGGAGTGGCACGTCAAATGATCTAATTAATTTCAGCGGTCATGACATTACATAGTGAGGGAAATTGTTACAGGTAAGGAATTGAAGGATGGGTTGCCTGCGCGGTCGACGACAACGTACTCGATGGTCACCTCGTGGGCGGCGAGGCCCAAGAGGTAGTCTGCCTCGAAGACGATTTCAATGGGGCGCACGGTGAGTTCGTCCGCTTGCACGGTGTGGGTCGGTCCGGGGATGCCGTTGCACAGGGTGCGGACAACGTCGCCTATGGCCATGCCCGCGTAGCCGGGAAGAATGGCGTTGGCGTCGCCGTTGATCGAGCCCTCGGCGAAGAACAGCGGGGCGAGGGCTGCGGCGCCGGGTGGGGTTCGGTCGACGATCAGGGGGATTGCCGGAGACAAGTCTTCGGACTCACCAATCGGGCTGTAGATCCGGTATTGAAGGGAGTAGCGCTTGTCCTTCAACAGGTGGTTTTCCGAGAGGTACAGCGTGAGGATATCGCCGGGTTTGTCAGTTTCGGTGATGACGCGTTCTTCGGTGGCGGGCAGGCCGTCCAGGTTGAGCCGCACGGTGTAGCCTGTTTCAGCCGCAGGCCAGACTTCAACCTGCACGGCGACAGGGGCATTCAAGTCAGCGGTTTTCAGCAACCCATCTTCATAGGCGGCAGGCACGAAAGCGGGTGGAAGAGGGATGGGTTTTTTGACATTCATGTCGTTCATGGCATTTCTCCACAAGGCACGGTCGTCCGCATTCGCTTGCGGAACGGGTGCTTGATTGCTCGGATGAGCGCGTAGGTTTGCCCGGCGGCTTGGCCTGCCGGGCTGTGATGTGTGTCGGTGGCGGTTACGGCACCAGTGACAGCGTTACCGGCACTGCCCGGATCGACTCATTGCCTGCGCGGTCCGTGACTGAGTAATCGACGACGACCTCGGGTGCCGCGAGACTCAGCAGGAAGTGCTCTTCGAAGGCGATCTGGATGGGAGCCAGCGTGAGTTCCTCCGCGACCACGGTGTGGACTGGACCGGGCACGCCGTTGCAGAAGGTTTGGATCATGTCCCCTACTGCCATGCCGAAATAGGCAGGGACCCGCGCGGTCGCACGCGCGCCAAAGCTGGCACGAGGAAACATCATTGCAGCTAGAAGCGCGGCGCCTGGAGGGGTTCGGTCGACGATCAGGGGGATCGAGGGTGAAAACACTTCATCCCCGGTAAGGGGGTTACAGATTCGGTACTCAAGGGTATGGAGGCCTTCATCTACCAAGTACGTTTCGGGCAGGTCGAGTGTAAGAATATCGCCCTGCTTATCAGCATCGGTGATGACGCGCTCTTCGGTTACAGCCACGCCATCCAGATCCAGTCGCACGGTATAGCCGGTCATGGCCCCAATCCAGACCATAACCTGCACTGCAATGGGCGCATTCAAATCCGCGGTTTTCAACAACCCATCCTCATAGGCTGCGGGCACAACCGCAGGCGTAAGGGGGATCGGTTCTCTGACATTCATGTCGTTCATATCATTCTCCATAAGGCACAGTCGTCCGCGTTCTCTGGCGGAACGGGTGCCTGATTGATCAGGTGATTGTGTTGTTTTGTCCGGCAGGTGGGTTCGCCGGACGGCGTTACGAGACCAGCGTGAGCGTCTGGGGCAAGGATCGGATCGACTCATTGCCCGCCCGGTCGGTCACTGTGTAGTCGATGTCCACGTACTGCGCGGCGAGGCTTTGCAGGAAGGCTTTTTCGAAGACGATTTCGATGGGGCGCAGGGTGAGTTCGTCTGCCTGCACGGTATGAGTGGGACCGGCCACGCCGTTGCACAGGGTGCGAATCAGGTCGCCTGCTTCGATGCCAGCGTAGCCCGGGACGAAGGCGAGGGTGTTGCCGTTGAATTCACCTTCTGCGAAGAACACGGGGCCGAGGAGTGGGCCGCCTGGTGGGGTGCGGTCGACCTTCAGCGTAACGGGGGGTGAGAAGTCTTCCAGATCTGAAAAGGGGCTGTAGATTCGATACAGAAGGTTGTAGGCCCCGTCATCCTGTAGAAGGTTCTCGGCTACATGCAGTGTGAGGATATCGCCAGGCTTGTCGTCGTCGGTAATGACGCGTTCGTCCGTCACGGGTTTGCCATTCAGATGTAACCGCACCGTATATCCGGTTTCGGCCGCAGGCCACACCTCAACTTTAACGGCAATAGGGGCACTCAAGTCCGCCACTTTCAACAACCCATCTTCATACGCAACAGGCACGACTGCAGGTGGAAGTGGAATCGGCGCTTTGACATTCATGTCATTCATAACATTCTCCATCGAGCACCCTCATCACGTTTTTCGCCAGTGGGTGCTCTTTTATTAATTGGGCTAGATCAGCGAATTCACTCCGGAGGTGGTACATATATATCGCGATCTGAATTTCAACTAATAGCGATCCCGACTTTCTGTCAACCCTACATTTCGCTCGAACTCCTTAAAAACAGGACTGAACTTGCAACTTCGGAAACTTCCTACTTTTTCACCACGCAATAAAAAGCCCCGGCAGGGTCGCTGCCGGGGCTGGAGTCTTGCTGACTATTGATTAGCGGTTAAAGCGTTCTACCAGCGAATACTGGCTGAGCGCAGTGTTGGTCAATTCGGCGCTGAGGTCGGCGGAGCGGCGGGCTTCGTCGGAGGTCTGGTCGGCCAGTTGGGCGATGGTGCTGATGTTGCGGCTGACCTCTTCGGCGACCGAGCTTTGTTCTTCGGTGGCGGCGGCGATTTGCGTGGTCATGTCAGTGATGTTGGCCACCGCGTCGCTGATGCCCACCAGCGCCTTGTCGGCTTCCATGACTTGTTCGACGCCTTCTTCCGCCTGGCGGCGGCCGGTGGCCATGGTTTGCACGGCGTTGTTGGCCGTGGCTTGCAGTTTGGCGATCAGGGAATGGATCTGGCCCGTGGATTCGGTGGTGCGTTGCGCCAGTTGGCGAACCTCGTCCGCCACGACTGCAAAGCCACGGCCCATTTCGCCGGCGCGGGCGGCTTCGATGGCGGCGTTCAGGGCCAGCAGGTTGGTCTGGTCGGCGATGCCTTTGATGACGTCGACCACGCCACCGATTTCGTCGCTGTCCTTGGCCAGTTGCGTGACGGTGAGGCCGGTTTCGCCGACCGAGGTCGAGAGGCGTTGAATGGCCTCGCGGGTTTCACTGGCGATGGTGCGGCCGCGACGGGTCAGTTCGTTGGCTTGCTGGGTGGCGTCGGCGGTGCGTTGAACGTGGCTGGCGACTTCCTGGGTGGTGGACGCCATCTGGTTGATCGCGGTCGCGACCTGTTCGGTTTCCACGCGCTGACGTTCCAGTCCGTTGGAACTGGCCTGGGCCAGGCTGTCGGACTGGCGCGCCTGGGAATTCAGGTGTTCGGCAGTGTCCTGCAAACGCGTGAGGCAGGTTTTGAGGCGGGCTTCCTGGCTCAGAATGGACATTTCCAGACGGGCCTGGGCGCCACGGCTGTCGGTGTACATCTGCGCGATCAGCGGGTCCGACGTGGTCTGATCCGCCAGACGCAGCAGGCGCTTGATGCCCCGTTGCTGCCAGCTCAGGCCCAGCAGCCCCAACGGCACGGACAGGGCCGCAGCGAGCGCGAAGCCCCAGTAGGAGTTGAGCCACACGCCGATCAGGAAACTCAGTTGGCTGACCAGAATGAACGGCAGCCAGTCCTGCAGCACCGGCAGCCAGGTGTCGCGGCTCGGGACGGCTGACTTGCCGTTGTTCAGGCGTTGATACAGCGATTCGGCACGGCGGATCTGTTCGGCGGTGGGTTTGACACGCACCGACTCGAAGCCCACCACCTGTTTGCCGTCGAAGATCGGCGTGACGTACGCGTTGACCCAGTAATGGTCGCCGTTCTTGCAGCGATTCTTGATGATGCCCATCCATGGCAGACCCTGTTTGAGGGTGCTCCACATGTGTTCGAACACGGCGGACGGAACGTCAGGGTGGCGCACGGTGTTGTGCGGCGCCTTGAGCAGTTCGTCGCGGGTGAAGCCGCTGATCTCGACGAAGGCGTCGTTGCAGTAGGTGATCACGCCGCGAGCATCCGTGGTCGAAATCAACCGCTGCTGTGCCGGGAAGGTCCGTTCGCGTTGGGTGATGGGCTGGTTATTGCGCATAAGCTGTTCTATCCGGGAAGGCTTTGAGGTGTTATCGGCCCTGTTGTCAGGAAATTAAGCGTTTTGTGAACTGCGTCATGGGACGGTTTGCCGCAGGTCAACGCTCATCGGTCGAACATCGGGTAGGTGAACAGGCTGAAGTGCGTGAGGTTGAGCCCAAAATGAGTGATGACCGCCGCCGGTAATCCACCATATCGGTAGGCGATGCCATACCCGAGTCCGGCCATGCTGGCGAGGATCATCCATTGCCAACCGCCGCCGAGGTGCATCACACCGAACAGCAACGAGCTGATGAGCAGTGCCAGCGTGGGGGCGTTTGGCATTCGCGCGAGCAAACGGCTGAGGCCGCCCTGCAGATAGCCGCGAAAGATCAGCTCTTCGGTCATCGTGACCAGCAGCAGATTGTTCAGCACCCAGATACCCCCTTGCTCGGGCCATTTCGGCGTCCAGCCCACCACCCCCATCCCCAGGGCGGTTGTCAGGCACACAAGGAGTGTCAAGGGCAGGGTCAGGCCAGTGGTGATCAGTGATCGGCGCAGATTGAACCCGGCGAACACCCAGGGGCAGGCGAGGATGATCCAGAAACCGATCAGGGGCTTGTCGAGGTTGAGGTACATCGAAAAGGGCGCGGCTTCGGGAGTGAAACGCGCTGCGGCGATGACCCGGGCGCTGAAGAAGCCCGGCAGCCAATGGCTGGCCAGACCCGCCGCGAGGGCGATGAACAGGGCATGACCGAATCCGCGAACGGCCCAGTGTCGGAAATGGCCGACGCAGATCCCCGCCATGATCAACAGCCCGAACGTGACGACCACCGGCAGGCTCAGTTGGCCATACACCCAGGCGATGCAATAACCGAGGGTCAGCAGCGTGAGCGCGCTCCAGCGCAGCACTGGCATGGGGTCGTCCTTGAACGTGGGATAAGGACGGCGATTTTAGCGTTGTTTAAACGTGGGTGCTTGTGGGAAAAGGCTGAAAGTGGTGTCGGTGGGCTGGGGTGTGGCGGGTTCGGACAGCGTGGGGTGTCAGGTCGATCGAGTCGTCAGGTTTTGCTGCCGCTTCGCGACAGATCGCTGCCGTCGTGCCTCCGGCGTCTCCCACAGGGTTTTGTGTCGAGTCAAAGGTATGCAGTGAGTAGATCGGCGTTTTGTCTATTCTGCTGGTCGGTCTGGCGGGTTGCGTCATGGAGCGGCCCATGACCTGAGATATCCCTCAAGGGGGGGGATGGGTGTCCAACTTCTTGGGGGCAGTTCAAACAGTGGCCAGACATTTTGGCATCGACTTCAGTCTCCTTCGACGCTGGGTCGCCAGTTATCGGACTGGCAACAGCATCAAGCCAATGTCGTATGCGCGGCGGTACAGCGAGGATTTCAAGCGCCAAGTCTTGACCTACATGCATGAGCATCGACTTTCGCTACGCCAGACCGCTGCGCATTTTGACCTTGGGCGGTCCTCCCTGATAGGCATCTGGCAACGCCAGTATTACAGTGACAGTCCTGTCACCCCTACTGCCATCCAGCCAGCCGACACGCCCATGAAAATCAAACCCGCCAAACCCACCGACACCAACGATGCACAAAAGCCACGAGAGCAGTTGATGGCTGAACTTGAGTACATGCGCATGGAGAACGCTGTCCTAAAGGAGCTCAAGGCCCTGCGCGAGGAAAAGGAGCGAACACGGGGGAAAAAGTCCTGATCGTCCGCAAACTCAAGCACCGATTCCCATTGCCCGACCTCCTTGAGCTGGTCGGGCTGGCACGCAGCACCTTCTATTACCAGGTCAAGGCTGAGCAGAAACCGGACCGGCATGCGGCGCTCAAGGAACGGGTGCAGCAGGAATATCACAAGCAGAGAGGGCTGTATGGCTATCGGCGTATTGCGCTTGCGCTCAGAAAGGAAGGAACGCTGGTCAACAAGAAGGTCATCGAACGGCTGATGGCCGAACAGGGTTTGCAATCGGTCGTACGGCCCAAGAAATACCGTTCCTACCGGGGGACTGTTGGCAAAATCGCCGCGAACCTGCTGGAGCGTAATTTTCATGCACCCCGGCCAAAACAGAAGTGGGTAACCGACGTCACCGAGTTCAAAGTGGGTCAGCAGAAGCTCTACTTGTCTCCTGTGATGGATTTGTACAACGGCGAAATCATCGCGTACGAAACAGCCAGTCGGCCTTACTACGAGTTGGTGGGGAACATGCTCGACAAGGCGTTGGCTTGCTTGGGAGACGCGCCCAAACTGGTCGTTCATTCGGACCAGGGATGGCACTACCAACAGCCACGCTATCGCCACGCACTCAGCGAAAAAGGTGTGAAACAGAGCATGTCCCGCAAAGGCAATTGCCTGGATAATGCGGCGATGGAGAGTTTTTTCGGCACGCTGAAGTCAGAGTTTTTCTACCTGAAGCGTTTCGAGAGTGTGGAAGAATTGAAGGTCGGCCTGGATGAGTACATTCATTACTACAACCATGACCGCATCAAGCTGAGGCTCAATGGCATGAGTCCTGTTGAATACAGGACTCAGGCTGCGGCGTAAACTGTCCAACTTTTGGGGGGCAGTTCAACCTGTGGGAGACGCCGGAGGCACGACGGCAGCGATCTGGCGCGAAGCGGCAGCAAAATCTGTGCATGGGGTGTGTCTGGAAGAACCGAGCAGGGCGCTCGCCCGCGACAGCGGACAAGCGCCACTCGGTCATGTGTTACGACGCAATCAACTGCCGCAGTACGTAGTGCAGAATCCCCCCGGCCTTGAAGTATTCGACTTCGTTCAGGGTATCGATCCGACACAGCACGTCGACGTTTTCTTGCTGGCCGTTTTCCCGGGTGATCTGCAGGGTCAGGCTCATGCCCGGTTGCAGCGTCGCGCCGGTCAGGCCGGTGATGTTGAGGACTTCCTTGCCGGTCAATTCCAGGGTCTTGCGGCTCTGACCGTTCTTGAATTGCAGCGGCAAGACGCCCATGCCCACGAGGTTCGAGCGGTGGATACGTTCGAAGCTCTCGGCGATGACCGCTTTCACGCCCAGCAGGTTGGTGCCTTTGGCGGCCCAGTCACGGCTGGAACCGGTGCCGTATTCCTGACCGGCGATGACCACGAGCGGCGTGCCTTCCTTTTGATAACGCATGGCGGCGTCGTAGATCGGCAGTTTCTCGTCGGTCGGCACGTGCAGGGTGTAGCCGCCTTCTTCGTTGCCAAGCATTTCGTTGCGGATGCGGATGTTGGCGAACGTGCCGCGCATCATCACTTCGTGGTTGCCGCGACGGGAGCCATAGGAGTTGAAGTCTTTTGGCTCCACGCCCTTGCTGCGCAGGTAGCGGCCGGCCGGGCTGTCGGCCTTGATGTTACCGGCAGGCGAGATGTGGTCGGTGGTCACCGAGTCGCCCAGGATCGCCAGCACGCGGGCCTTTTGCACATCAGCGATCACCGGCAATGGGCCCGCCACGTCGTCGAAAAACGGCGGATGCTGGATGTAGGTCGAATCGTCCTGCCACACGTAAGTCGCGGCCTGTGGCACTTCGATGGCTTGCCACTGCGCGTCACCGGCGAAGACCTCGGCGTATTCCTTGTGGAACATGCCGGTGCTGACGTTCAGCACGGCGTCGGCAATTTCTTTTTGCGTCGGCCAGATGTCGCGCAGGTACACGGGCTGGCCGTCGCTGCCTTCGCCCAGTGGTTCGCTGCTCAGGTCCACGCGCACGCTACCGGCCAGCGCATAAGCGACGACGAGGGGCGGGGAGGCCAGCCAATTGGTTTTCACCAGCGGGTGCACGCGGCCTTCGAAGTTGCGGTTGCCCGACAGCACCGACGCCACGGTCAGGTCCGATTGTTGAATGGCCTTTTCAATCGGATCGCGCAGCGGCCCGGAGTTACCGATACAGGTGGTGCAGCCATAGCCCACGAGGTCGAAGCCGAGTTTGTCGAGGTACTCGGTCAGGCCCGCCGCCTTGTAGTAATCGGTCACGACCTTGGAGCCGGGGGCCAGCGAGGTTTTCACCCACGGTTTGCGTTGCAGGCCTTTTTCCACGGCTTTTTTCGCCAGAAGGCCCGCCGCCATCATCACGCTCGGGTTCGAGGTGTTGGTGCACGAGGTGATGGCCGCGATGACCACCGCGCCGTTTTTCAGGCGATAGCGGTTGCCTTCATATTCATACTCGGCTTCGCCCACCTGCTCGGCGTTGCCCACGGCCACGCCACCGCCGCCTTCGCTTTCCAGACGGCTTTCATCGTGTTTGCTGGGTTTGAGCGCCAGGCCGAGAAAGTCGTCGAATGCCTGGGAAACGTCCGGCAGTGCGACGCGATCCTGCGGACGTTTCGGCCCGGCCAGGCTGGCAACGACCGAACCCATGTCCAGCTCCAGTGCATCGGTGAACACCGGCTCTTTGCCGGGCAGACGCCACAATCCCTGGGCTTTGGCGTACGCCTCGACCAACGCCACCGTTTCATCTGGACGGCCCGACAGGCGCAGGTAGTCCAGCGTCACGTCGTCCACCGGGAAGAACCCGCAGGTGGCGCCGTATTCCGGGGCCATGTTGGCGATGGTGGCGCGGTCGGCGAGGGGCAGGTCAGCCAAACCATCGCCGTAGAACTCGACGAATTTTCCGACGACGCCTTTCTTGCGCAGCATCTGCGTCACGGTCAGCACCAGATCGGTGGCGGTGATGCCTTCTTTCAGCTTGCCGGTGAGCTTGAAGCCGATCACTTCCGGGATCAGCATTGACACCGGCTGGCCCAGCATCGCGGCCTCGGCTTCGATCCCGCCGACGCCCCAGCCCAACACGCCGAGGCCGTTGATCATGGTGGTGTGGGAATCGGTACCGACCAGCGTATCCGGGAAGGCGTACGTTCTGCCGTCTTCTTCCTTGGTCCACACGGTGCGGCCCAGGTATTCAAGGTTGACCTGGTGGCAGATGCCGGTGCCGGGCGGTACGACGCTGAAGTTGTCGAACGCGCTCTGGCCCCAGCGCAGGAAGGCGTAGCGCTCGCCGTTGCGCTCCATTTCGATGTCGACGTTTTCGCTGAACGCTTGTTGATCGCCGAACTTGTCCACCATCACCGAGTGGTCGATCACGAGGTCCACGGGGGACAGCGGGTTGATGCGCTGGGGATCGCCGCCCGCCTTGGCCACGGCGGCGCGCATGGCGGCCAGGTCAACCACGGCGGGCACGCCGGTGAAGTCCTGCATCAGCACGCGGGCAGGGCGGTATTGAATCTCGCGGTCGGATTTGCGCTCGGTCAGCCAGGCGGCAAGGGATTTCAGGTCGTCGCCGGTGACGGTTTTGTTGTCTTCCCAGCGCAGCAGGTTTTCCAGCAACACCTTGAGCGACATAGGCAGTCGGTCGAGGTCGCCGAGGGTCTTGGCGGCGTCGGGCAGGCTGAAGTAGTGGTAGGTCTTGTTGCCGACGTCGAGTGTCTTGAGGCTTTTCAGGCTATCGAGGGAGGGCATGACTAACTCCTTGACGGGTCCGCACGGCGCGGACGGGCGTATCACACAAAACGGTAAGACGATGGGTTTGAGCCCTCTGCATGGCGGCTTTAAACGGTCATTGAGTAGTACTGGACCTTTGGCGTGGGCCAGTGGTTCCTGATTCCGCTATCATGCGCGGCTTTCGAGTCACTGAGGTGAAATCGCCTCAAGTATAGGACGCGTGGGCCGTTTGCCCGGCGCGTCATGGAGAATTCCGTGAACACCCTTTTCATGCATTGCCGTCCCGGTTTCGAAGGCGAGGTCTGCTCGGAAATCAGCGAGCACGCCGCGCAGCTCGGCGTGTCCGGTTATGCCAAGGCCAAGCCCAATGCGGCCTGCGCCGAGTTCGTCTGCACCGAAGCGGATGGCGCCAAGCGCCTGATGGGTGGCGTGCGTTTCACCGACCTGATTTTCCCTCGCCAGTGGGCGCGCGGGGTGTTCGTCGAGCTGCCGGAAACCGACCGCATCAGCGTCATCCTGCAGCACATGGCGGATTTCGCGACCTGCGGCAGCCTGTGGCTGGAAGTGGTCGACACCAACGACGGCAAGGAACTCTCGACGTTCTGCCGCAAGTTCGAAGGCCCGCTGCGCAAGGCGCTTGAGAAGGCGGGCAAGCTGGTGGACAACGCCAGCCTGCCGCGTTTGTTGCTGACCTTCAAAAGTGGTCGCGAGGTGTTTCTGGGCCTGGCCGATGCTCACAATTCGGCGATGTGGCCCATGGGCATTCCGCGTCTGAAGTTCCCCCGCGAGGCGCCGAGCCGTTCGACGCTGAAGCTGGAAGAGGCGTGGCATCACTTCATCCCGCGCGATCAGTGGGACGAGCGTCTATCAGGCGACATGACCGGCGTGGACCTCGGCGCGGCGCCGGGAGGCTGGACCTATCAACTGGTGAAGCGCGGCATGTTGGTGACCGCCATCGACAATGGCCCGATGGCCGAAAGCCTGATGGACACCGGGCTGGTGCAGCACTTGATGGCCGACGGCTTTACCTACAAACCGCGTCAGACCGTCGACTGGATGGTGTGCGACATCGTCGAAAAGCCTGCACGAAATGCTGCGTTGCTGGAAACCTGGCTCGGTGAGGGGTTGTGCCGTGAGGCCGTGGTGAACCTCAAGCTGCCGATGAAGCAGCGCTATGCCGAGGTCAAGCGCCTGCTGGAACGCATCGAGGAAGGCTTCAAGGCGCGGGGCGTCAAGGTATCGATCGGCTGCAAGCAGCTGTACCACGACCGCGAGGAAGTGACCTGTCATTTGCGGCGGTTGGATATGAAGCGCAAAGGGTGATGGTCGGGCTGGCGGTTATCCTGACGGACCGTGGCACCTGATTTTGCCGCCGCTACGCGACGGATCGTAGGCAAGCCAACTCCTACGCCTTCGGCAGAAGCGAGTCCTTGCGCGATCTGGGCTTTTGATTCTGCCCGGAGGGCGTAGGAGTTGGCTTGCCTACGATCTGACGCGTAGCGGCAGCAAGACCTGGCGCCTCAATGCATCAGGCTCTACGCAGGTTTGTGGCATGTCGAGATGAGCAGTATATTGCCCACCAAGCCCTATGGGGGAGCGATCCAGTGCACAAGGAACATTCGCAACGCGCGTCGGTGCTGCAGCACGTCAGCCTCAATGTTCGACGTTTGCGGCACGAGGCGGCATTGAGCCAGACCACGTTGGCGGAAAAATCCGGGGTCAGTCGGCGCATGCTCGTGGCGATCGAGGCAGGGGAGAAGAACGTCAGTCTGGCCACGCTGGACCGCGTTGCGGAGGCGCTGGAGGTGGCATTCAGTGATCTGATCCAGGCGCCTGAAGAGCGCGATCCGAGCCGCATCAATGAGGTGGCGTGGGCAGGCGCGCTCCCGGAGAGCAAGGCGGTGTTGCTGGCCAAGGCGTCGGCGCGGCATGGCGTGGAGCTGTGGGAGTTCTCGCTAGCGCCCGGCGAGGCGTACGCCTCCGAGGCTGACCCCAAGGGCTGGAGCGAGCAGGTCTATGTGATCGAAGGCTGCCTGACCGTTGCATTTCCGGACAACACCCGACAGATCGCGGCGGGGGAGTTTTTCATGTTCGCCAGCGACCGGCCCCATGCCTACCGCAATGATGGGCGCGTGGCGCTGCGCTTTGTGCGCAATGTGGTGTCGTGAGCGTTTGGAGGAATGACCGCGCGTCACCTGTGGGAGCGAATTCATTCGCGAAAAAGGGGACTGACGATAGAGATGCATTGTCTGACAGACCATTGCGAATGAATTCGCTCCCACAGTTTTGAACCGCGGTGTTGCCGAGGGTTGGGGTCACACACTCGATGTTGGTCAGGCAACAGCCCTTCAGCACGTTGCCCGCTTTCCCATCAGCAAATTCCCGATATCCCGGCACGCGCCGTGCCTTGCATCCTTCGTACCGAAACGGGCCGACCATCGTCCTGTTTGAATCCCTCCGCAGGCTCGCCATAATCGGGCAGGCGCGCCACTGTGGCGAAGACAAGGCAAAAACAATGACCTCACAACACAATCGACCTGACGCCGACATCCTGATCATCGGCGGCGGCCTCAGCGGCACGATGCTCGCGGTGCAGCTGCTGCGCCTGCCGGGACAGCGGCGGATCGTGATCGTCGAATCCCGCAGCGAACTGGGCCGGGGCGAGGCCTACAGCGCCACCGAATTGGGCCACACCCTCAACGGCAACGCTGCGCGCATGAGCGTCGACCCCGACGACGCGGATGACCTGACCCGTTGGCTGGGCGAGTTCATTGCGTCGGGCGGCTGGCCAGAGTCTGATCAGCAGCACGTGCCGCTCGCCGAGCTGTTTCCGCCTCGCGGTATTTTTGGACTGTACGTGCAGCAGCGACTGGCCGAGGCACAGGCGAAAGGCGCGCAGCATGGTTCGAGTGTCGAACATGTGCGAGGTGAGGTCGTGGATGTGCAATCCGAAGCGTCCGGCATTCGTCTCGCGTTGGCTGACGGCACTGAGGTGAATGGCCGCTTCGCCGTTCTGGCGACGGGGATGTTCGCCGCCGCGCGCACGCCGCAAACCGACTCCAACGCCCTGAATGCTGCGGCCGTGGACCCATGGGACGTTGCCGCGATGCGTCAGCTTGATTCTCAAGGCCGGGTGCTGATCATCGGCTCGGGCCTGACCATGGTCGATGCGGTGGTGTCGCTGGAACAGGCCGGGCATCGCGGCCCCATTGACGTGTTTTCCCGGCATGGTTTGCTGCCGCACGTGCGCCGCCAGCCGCCTGCCTGGCCGGATTTTCTCGGCGCTGACCACAGCCTTCGCAGCCCCCGGCAACTGGTGCGCGCGTTGCGTGAGCAATGTGAGCAGGCCATCGCCCAAGGCATTGACTGGCAGGCGCCGCTGGACACCGTTCGGGTGCACATCCCGCGGTTGTGGAGTCAGGCGACTGACGTGCAGCGGCGACAGTTCGTACGTCATGTCCGCCCTTGGTGGGAAAGCCATCACCACCGCTCGCCACCGCCCAGCGCGGCTTTGTTGGAGCGGCTGGTGCAGGAGGGCCGTCTGAACATTCATGCGGCCTCGTTGCAAGACGTGCAGGATCGCGAGTCGGGTCAGGTGCGCATCAGCGTGCGCTATCGCGGCGAGGATCAACCCACCGAGGTGCGCGGGGCGGCGTTGATTAATTCGACGGGTATTCAATACGACTGGCGCCGCGTGGACCGAGCCCTGCCTCGCCAATTGCTGGCGCGGGGGCTGATTCAACCGGGACCGCTGGCGCTGGGCATCGCCTCCGATCCGGGCGGCGCGGTGCTGGACGCCGAAGGGCGCGTGTCGTCTCGACTGTTCGCCATGGGCCCGCCTCTGCGCGGGATGTGGTGGGAAAGCACGGCGGTGACCGACGTGGCGTTGCAGGCGAAAGCGCTGGCGGCGCGGTTGGCGGAGCGTTCTGAACGCTGACGCGAGGCGCCTGCGGCCAGAATCAACGCCTGACAGCGTATCAACGCCAAGATTGTGTCGACCCCGACACACTTTCGGCCCCCCATCCTAAAGGGCTATCCGAAAGAGCCGACAGCGTGGGATGGAACCGGTGAAACCGTGTGGGTTTTCCACGTGGTCGCAGGGCAGCCAGGGCTATGGAGGCGTTCTTTTCATGATGAGCTTGAGTTTCCGCAACCCGGCGGACGCGGCGTTGCTTGTGCAGCAGGCGACCGCTAAAAGTCAGCAAACCACTGAGGATTCAACTGACATACCCAGCGCGGCCGAGCAAATGCGCAAAAGCGTCGAGGTGCTGTTGTCGCCCGAAGCGCAGAAGGCGGCGAAAACCGGTGACAAGGACGCGGACATCGACGCCTCTAACCTGCCGGACCGGATCAAGGATCAGCTCAAGATGATCCGTTCGATACAGGCGCGCATCGCGCAAAAGATGAAGGACATGCAGGCCTTCATGAGTGATCACTCGCTGTCGCCAAAAGCACGCGAAGGCAAGATTCGTCAGTTGCAGATGGAGATCATGGCCATGTCCAACTCGTTGATCCAGGCCACGAACGAGCTGAACCAGTCGATGCAGCAAATGCACCTCTCGGTCGACGACCGGGTGCTGGCGGCCACCTTGGTGGGGCCGCAGCACGTTCAGTCCTGATCCAGAAGTCGAGGACCGGCGCCATCTTCGCCCAAGGTATCGCCCCGGTTGCGCAACGGGCAGGCCTCCATCGACAGGCAGCCGCAGCCGATGCAGCCGTTGAGCTGGTCGCGCAGGGCCGTAAGGCGATGGATGCGCTCGTCGAGGTCGGCCTTCCAGCATTCCGACAGCCGGTTCCAGTCATCAAGGTTGGGCGGACGGTCCTGTGGCAGGGTGTCGAAGGCGGCCTGAATGGTCGCCAGCGGAATGCCCAGCCGCTGCGCTGTCTTGATCAGCGCCACCCGGCGCAGCACGTCCCGTGAGTAGCGGCGCTGATTGCCCGCATTGCGCTGGCTGCAGATCAGCCCTTTGGTTTCGTAGAAGCGCAGGGCGGTGACGGCGACACCGCTGCGGGCCGACAATTGGCCGACGGTCAGTTCTCGGGGCAGATGCTGAGACACGGTAGGGCGCATGGATTCCTTCAATGGCCCGTTGATCAACAGGCAAAAGATGCTTGACCTCTAGTTAAGTGGAGGTTTTACCCTTCGCAGCCTGCATTAACAACTGGCAGCGCCTGCCACACCGTCGCCCCTGACAATACGACGCAAGAAACGTAGTTCACGCGAAACCTCAATGCTGCACTTTGTTCTGCGACATCCGTTCATCTGTGGAGAGCGTTCATGACGTCACAAGACTCAAACCTTCCGTTCAGTCAGTTCGTCGAGTTCACGGTAGATCCCCGATACCAGGCCGGTCTGGTGGCGGACCTGAATGAGCGCTTCGAGCGCTTCACCCGTACGTACCCCGGTTTCATCCGCGCCAGTGTCCACGTCAGCGAAGACCAGGGGCGAGTCCTGAGCCATGTGCTGTGGCAGTCCAAATCCGCCTGTGAACAGGCGTTCCGCAATGCCGAGCAGGGGGAAGGGGATCTGTGGGGATTGATTCGCAGGCACCGGACGACGGCGATGGCGTTCAACGCCTACGAAATGGTGGGAGAAATCACAAGGTCGCGTTGAATGTCTGCCGTTTCGCAGCCGTGGCAGTGTCAGGAGGAGCAGGAATCGTCAGCCCGCTGCCGGACCTGTGGGAGACGCCGGAGGCACGACGGCAGCGATGGCGTCCGTTCACACCCCGCAGGACGTTGATTCATACCGACAACTGCACCATCCGGTCGCCTTGCACCTGCTCGCCCGGTCGACGCTTGTTCACGGCCAACTCGCCGATTTTGATCAGCCGCGCCCGGATGACGTTGCGGCTCAAGCCCAACAGTTGCGCGGTGTGCACCTGGTTGTAGTGGCTGAAGCGATAAGCCGCCCGCAACAGCGCATCTTCGACTTTCTCGTGCAGCGCGCCTGCCTGCTCTTCGAACAACTTTTGAAACGCCCGGGCCAACAGCGCGTCGGTGGAGTCGTCGATAGCGGGTAATGCGTCGTCCTGACGCTCCAGACGCAGGTTCGACAGGCGCAGGTCGCTGGCCTGGACCACGCCGTTGCGGCAAATCAGCAGCGTGTGATGAATGACGTTTTCCAGCTCGCGGATGTTGCCCGGCCAGCTGTAAGTGCGCAGCTTGTGCTCGGCGTCGCTGCTGATCTGGATCGGGCCGCAACCCAGGCGCTGGCTGTAAACCTCAATGAAATGACGGGTCAGCGGCATGATGTCGCCAGGGCGCTCACGCAGGGTGCTCAGCTCCAGGTTGACCACGTTCAGGCGGTAGAACAGGTCTTCGCGGAAGTGCCCGGCGTTGATCGCACGCTCCAGCTGTACGTTGGTGGCCGCCAGCACGCGGACGTTGATCGGCGTGCTTTTGCGCGAACCCAGGCGCACCACTTCACGCTCCTGCAACACGCGCAGCAGCTTCACCTGAATGGCCATCGGCAGGTCGCCGATTTCGTCGAGGAACAGCGTCCCGCCGTTGGCCTCTTCGAACCAGCCGGCCTTGGCGGTCAGCGCGCCGGTGAACGCGCCTTTTTCGTGGCCAAACAGCTCGGCCTCGACCAGCGATTCGGAGAACGCCCCGCAGTTCACGGCCACGAACGGCTGATGGCGGCGGTCGCTGAGGTTGTGGATGTGACGGGCGACCAACTCCTTGCCGGTGCCGGTTTCGCCGATGATCAGCACGCTGGCATCACTGGGCGCGACCTGTTGCACGTGGGCCAGCAACGCCTGGGATTTCGGGTCTTCGAACACCTGCGCGGTGGCGCGGATGGAGGTCGCCAGGGCTGGGGAGGGCGGTAAGGTCAGTAGCTGCATGGGGATCACTTGTGGTTGAAACGGAATGCTGGCGGTCATGTGGGGGAACTCCGTGTACGAATGCCGCCGAATACCTTGTGGGAGCTTGCGGAGGTTACGACGGCCGCGAAAGCGGTGTGTCAGGCGATACATCCAACCCTGACCCGACGCAGTCGCTGCCGTCGTAACCTCCGGCGTCTCCCACAGGTCATGCGGTGAACGGGTTACTTCTGCGGTGGCAAATCGTTGGCGATCATCTCGCCGAACGGGCCGGTCAGGTTGGTGATGCCGCGACCGGCCAGGCTGCGGTACGGTTCAGGCAGCAGCGGGAACACCAGCTCGGCGAAGCGGTAGGCTTCTTCCAGGTGTGGGTAGCCGGAGAAGATGAAGCTCTCGATCCCCAGGTCCGCGTATTCCTTGATCCGTGCCGCGACTTCTTCGGGGTTGCCGACCAGCGCTGTGCCTGCACCGCCACGCACCAGGCCGACACCGGCCCACAGGTTCGGGGCGATTTCCAGGTTGTCGCGTCGTCCGTCGTGCAGCGCGGCCATGCGGCGCTGGCCTTCGGAGTCGAAGCGCGAGAAGGATTTCTGCGCAGCGGCGATGGTCTCGTCGCTGATGTGCTCGATCAGGGTGTTGGCGGCTTTCCATGCCTCCTCGCTGGTCTCGCGCACGATCACGTGCAGACGGATGCCGAACTTCACGGTGCGGCCATTGCGGGCGGCGCGTTCGCGGATGTCAGCCAGTTTTCCGGCGACGGCGGCAGGCGGCTCGCCCCACGTCAGGTACACGTCCACCTGCTCGGCGGCCAGCTCGTGGGCGGCTTCCGAAGAACCGCCGAAATACAGCGGCGGGTAGGGTTTCTGGATCGGCGGGTACAGCGCCTTGGCGTTCTGCACCTTGAGGTGTTTGCCTTCGAAGTCGACGGCTTCGCCTTGCAGCACGCGACGCCAGATTTTCAGGAATTCGTCGGTGACTTCGTAACGTTCGCTGTGATCGAGGAAACTGCCGTCGCCACGGTTTTCGTCAGGGTCGCCACCGGTCACGACGTTGATCAGCAGGCGCCCACCGGACAGGCGGTCCAGGGTCGCGGCCATGCGCGCGGAGACGGTCGGGGAGATGATGCCCGGACGGATCGCCACGAGATAACGCAGGCGTTCGGTCAGCGGCACCAGCGCCGAGGCGATCACCCAGGAGTCTTCGCAGGAACGGCCGGTCGGGATCAACACACCGTGGTAGCCCAGGTCGTCAGCGGCCTGGGCCACTTGCTTCAGATAATTGAGCGTGACCGGGCGCGCGCCCTTGGTGGTGCCCAGAAAATGGCCGTCGCCGTGTGTCGGTAGAAACCAGAAAACATCCATGAGAAATCCTTCGAGCGGGAATCGGTGGCTTTTGGAATAAGTGCGCTAGTTATAGAGGTTGTGATTTATTCCGTAAAAGAACTGAATTCCATATTTTTAGAACGTTCGGAGATATGTCCGGTTTTACGTTTTGAAACGTATGAGCGGCGCAGGATGTTATTCTCTCGCCCTGCACAGGCCGCTGTAGGAGTGAGCTTGCTCGCGATGGGGGCCGGCCAGTTCGTGATTGACACGACGCCATCGCGAGCAAACTCACTCCTACAGGACGTATGTGAGGCTCAGATAGCACCCATACCGTGAAAATCGATTGACCAGAAAAAAGAAGCCGCATGACCTCAAAAAAAGAAGTGGCGCCGTTGCCCGAAGACCTTCGGGTGTTTCTCACTGTGATCCGCAAGGCTGGCTTCGCGGCCGCCGCCGATGAACTCGGGCTGTCGCCTGCGTACGTCAGCAAGCGCATCCAGATCCTCGAATCGACCCTGGCCACGCGCCTGTTGCACCGCACCAGCCGCAAGGTCGCGCTGACCGAAGACGGCGAGCGCGTGCAACGCTGGGCGGTGCGAATTCTCGAAGATTTTCAGTTGCTGCACGACGAGTTGTCCGACGCCCATTCGGCGCCACGGGGCAAGCTGCATTTGTGCAGTTCGTTCGGTTTTGGCCGCAATCACGTCGCTCCGGCGATCTCGAAACTGGCCGAGGCGTACCCCGATCTGGAGGTGCGGCTGGACCTGTTCGACCGGGTGGTGGATATCGTCAGCGAGGGTTTCGATCTGGAGATCCGCGTGGGCGATGACATCCCCGGTCAGCACATCGGTCGCCAATTGGTGAGTAACCGACGGGTACTGTGCGCGGCGCCGGATTACCTGGCGCGTCGGGGCACGCCGCAGCAATTGGTGGACCTGGAACAGCACGACTGCCTGGTGATCAAGGAGCGCGACAACGCGTTTGGCATCTGGCATGTCGAGCGTGACGGCGTGCGGGAGAGCGTGCGGGTCAGCGGGCCGCTGTCGTCCAACAGCGGCGAGATCGTCCTGCAATGGGCGCTGGACGGGCGCGGGGTGTTGCAGCGTTCGCTGTGGGACGTCAAACCCTTTCTGGAGCAGGGGCGGCTGGTGCAGGTGCTCCCGGAATACACCGAAAGCGCCAACGTCTGGGCGGTGTACCCCACGCGGCTGGCCAATTCAGGGAAATTGCGGGTGTGCGTGGAGTTTCTGCAGGCGCATTTTCAGGGGTTGTCGTTGTAGGCATCCCCTTCGCAGCGATGCAGGACTGCTGCTGGCCGCAGGTCGTAGGAGCCGGCTTGCTGGCGAATGCGGTGTGTCATTTAACGCATCAATGTCTGTCAGGACGCATTCGCCAGCAAGCCGGCTCCTACAGTTGGTGAGCGTGTCGTAAGCACTACGTCACGGTCACGAGAGCCACGGATTCTCTGCCAGATGCTTTTGCTGAAACGCGAGAATCTGCTCGCGTTTTTGCAGCGTGCTGCCAATGGCATCCAGCCCCAGCAGCAGGGCGTTTTTGCGCAGTTCGTCGATGTTGAACGGTATGACGCGTCCGTCTTGCAGGCGAATTTCCTGTGCGGGCAGGTCCACTTCGATCTGCACGCTGTCGGGCTGGCTGATCACCTTGCCCAAGGCCTGAACTTGCGCCTCGTCCAGCACGATGGTCAGCACGCCGTTGCGCTGGCAGTTGTCGTAGAAAATCCCGGCAAAGCTGCTGCCGATCAGCGCCTGAATCCCCATTTGCTTGAGGCCCCAGACCGCGTGCTCACGGCTAGACCCGCAGCCGAAGTTCGGCCCGGTGACGAGGAATTTCGCGCCTTGCCAGCCCGGCTGATTGAGGATGAAGTCCGGGTTCGGCTCGCCCGAGGGAAGAAAGCGCAGGTCGAAGAACAGGCCGCGATCCAGCCCGGCGCGGTCAATGCCCTTGAGGAACTGCTTGGGCATGATCACGTCAGTGTCCGTGTTGGCCGCCAGCATCGGCGCGGCCTTGCCGGTGACTTGGGTGAAAGGCTGCATCTCAGAAACTCCCTTGCAGGCTGCGAACGTCGGTCAGGTGACCGGTGATGGCAGCGGCGGCCACCATGGCCGGGCTCATCAAGTGGGTGCGGGCACCGGCGCCCTGACGGCCTTCGAAATTGCGGTTGGTGCTGGACGCGCAGCGGTCGCCGGGGGCGAGCACGTCGTCGTTCATTGCCAGGCACATCGAGCAGCCGGACTGGCGCCACTCAAAACCGGCATCGCGGAAAACCGACGCCAACCCCTCGGCTTCGGCCTGATCACGCACGGCCGTAGAGCCCGGGACGATCATCGCCCGCACATGCTCGGCCACGTGTTTGCCGCGCACGACCTTGGCAGCGTCACGCAGGTCTTCGATGCGCGCATTGGTGCAGGAGCCGATAAAGGCGTGGCTGATGACGATATCGCTCAGCGGCATGCCCGCTTCCAGGCCCATGTAGGTGAGGGCGCGGCGCATGTCCTGGCGCAGGATCGGGTCGGCGATGCTTTCAGGGTCGGGAACGCTGCCGTTGATGGCCGCTGCCTGATCCGGGCTGGTACCCCACGTGACCATGGGCTGCAGGTCGCGGGCGTCGAGTTGGACTTCGCGGTCGAATACCGCGCCCGGGTCGCTGTGCAAGCCTTTCCATTTGGCGACGGCCTGATCCCACAGATCGCCTTTTGGAGCGCGGGGTTTGTCCTTGAGGTAAGCAAAGACTTTCTCGTCCGGGGCCATGAACGCGCCTCGTGCGCCAGCTTCGACGGCCATATTGCAGATGGTCATGCGCGCTTCGACGCTCAGTGCCGCGATGGTCGAACCGGTGAATTCGATGGCGTAGCCGGTGGCGCCCGACGCGCCGATCTTGCCGATCAGGGCCATGATCACGTCTTTTGAAGTCAGCCCGCTGGACAGATCGCCTTCGACCGTCACGCGCATGCTTTTCAGGCGTTTGTAGACCAGCGTCTGAGAGGCCAGCAAGTGTTCGATTTCCGAGGTACCGATGCCGAAGCCGAACGCGCCCAAGGCCCCGTAAGTGGTGGTGTGACTGTCGCCCGCGGCGATGACCATGCCCGGCAGGATGAAGCCCTGTTCGGGGGCGATCACGTGTTCGATGCCCTGGCGTTTATCGAGGACGTCGAACAGTTCGATGCCGAATTTTTCGCAGTTGTCAGCGAGATAAGAGACTTGCAACGCGCCACCCGGATCGGCCATGGCGGCGACACGCTGTGGGGCGGTGGGGTTGACATGATCGACCACGGCCAGCGCGGTCTCCGGGCGCCAGACCTCACGCCCGGCTTCGCGCAGACCGCTGAACGCCTGCGGGCTGGTGTATTCGTTGATCACCTGACGGTCGATGTAGAGCAAGACATGGCCCTGATCGTCGAGGGTGCACACGGTGTGCGAGTCGATGTGTTTGTCGTACAGCGTTCTTGTTTGAGTCATGGGGAGGCTCGCTTGGAAGAGATCACGGCCAGACAGGCTGTAGTCAACATCTTAGGCAGGCGGGGAGGGGCATCAATGGCCGAAGGGTGAGGGCATGGGACATGGATCGTGTTTGATGGTGGGCGATGCTGACGGAGCAGGTATTTCCTGTAGGAGCGCGCTTGCCCGCGATGGTGTCGTGTCAGTCAACCCCGCTGCGTCTGAAACACCGCCAAGGCCGTAGATACCGTCTTGCCCATCACCGGGCAAGCGCAATTTCTGCGTCGAACGGCTTGCCCGATTTCAGCACGCCATAGACCAGATGCAGCAGCTTTCGCATTGCTGCACAGATGATCTCTTTTGGGGCTTTCCCATTGGCGCGCATCCGGGTCTTTAGCTCTCGCAACACCGCGTTGTGCTTTAGGCCAGCCATGCCTGGCATGTAAAGCCCGGCGCGCAGCCTTTTCGAGCCGGTTTTGGATATATGGGTCGGGCCTACCGACTCTCCCGAGCTAGCACAACGTGGGTCCAGGCCCGCAAAGGCAACGATAGATTTGGGGCCCTTGTAATCCAATGGGTCGCCGAGTTCGGCCAGGATCAGCGCTGCGGTCGTATCCCCCAGCCCGTCGATGGTCACGATCAGATCGCGCTTCTGGCGCAGGTCAGGATCGTCGTCAATATTGTCTTTGATCGCTTTCCTGGTCTCGTCGATCTGTTGCTTGACGTGGCTGATCACCGACTCGATCGACGCTTTGACCTTGTCTTCGGCGACATCCAGACGATTGCTTTCCATCTGCTGAATTTCCTGCAAATCTTCCAGTCGACGCACCAACGCGCGCAAGCGCCGACGTGGCGCGGGCTCCGGCACCCACTCGCGCAGTCTGGTGTGCTTGTCTTGCGCATAGCGGGCGATCAGCTTTGCATCGGCCTTGTCGGTTTTGACCCGGCGCAGCTCATCCTTGCCGTACTGGTGGAGGATCGCAGGGTTGACGATGCACACCCGGTATCCGTGAGCGTGAAGGCAATCAGCAACGCCCTGGTGGTAGACGCTGGTGGCTTCCATCACGACCCAGGCATGGGGCTCGGAGTGGGTGGTAAGCCAGTCGAGCAGCACCTGATAACCCTTGGGATTATTGGCCAGCCTGGCTTTGGTCCTGAACTTCCCGTTATCCAGCGGGGTGGCGATATCAAATGAGTTTTTGGCGATATCGATGCCAACAAAAGCAGACATGGCGCTCTCCAGAGTCGATTGCACACGATCATCGCGTCACCCGGTCCTGCCTTGTACATGCGTGCTCACGCCGAAGGCGCGCACTGGATACCGTTCGGACTTTTCGAGTGAGGTTGGAGAACCGGAGCTCTATCTACTTTGTAAGCTCTGAGGCCTTAGGAGCTGAACAGCTTCCCGGCTCTCCCTCGATGATCAGTCGAGAACTATGGCGCGATGAAACGCCAGAGTCGAGATACAAGGAGCTGGCTTGCCTGCGATCTGGCGCGAAGCGGCAGCAAAACCTGAATGCACGATTTATCTGACACACCGAGGTGCCCGGGTTTGCGGCTGCTGCGCAGCCGATCGCAGGCAAGCCAGCTCCTACGGCCTGCGGCCAGAATCAAACGCGGGAACGGTTGTTTGCGGCACGCAAAAAAAAAGGCGCCGAAGCGCCTGTGAAGGAGAGCACGTGAAGCGCTGCGAATCAGAATATCTGGGTGAAGAACCAGTACAGGCCGCCCGACAGCAGGATCGCCGCTGGCAGGGTCAGGACCCAGGCCATGGCGAGGTTGCGCAGGGTGCGCATTTGCAGGCCTGAACCGTTGGCGACCATGCTGCCCGCCACGCCGGACGACAGCACGTGAGTGGTCGAGACCGGCAGGCCGTACATGTCAGCCGCACCGATGGTGACCATGGCCACGACTTCCGCTGAAGCGCCCTGGGCGTAGGTCATGTGGGTCTTGCCGATTTTTTCGCCGACGGTCACCACGATGCGCTTCCAGCCGACCATGGTGCCCAGGCCCAGCGCGATGGCGACGGCGATCTTGACCCACAGCGGGATGAAGCGGGTGGCGGTGTCGATCTGCTGCTTGAACAGGTCCACCTTGCCCTGAGTGTCGGCGTCGAAATTGCCGACCTTGCCCTTGTCCATCAAGCGAATGGCTTCGGAGGTCAGGTACATGTCGTTACGCACGTTGGCGGTGGCTTCGGCCGGGACTTTGGAGAGCGAGCCGTAGCTGGCGACCTGATCACCGATCTTGCCGGCCATCACCGCCAGCGCAGGCACCAGCTCAGGCGTCGGCTGCTTGTCGCGGATGTAGGTGGAGAGTGTCTGGCGCGAGTCCGCAGGGGCCGGCGCTGGCGCCGTCTTGCTCAGGGCCTGTTGGGTGACTTGCGCCACCGCCGCGAATTGCAGCGACTGATCGGCAGGCATCGCACGGTTCAGCGCGTAGGCCATCGGCAGGGTGCCGACCAGAATCAGCATGATCAGGCCCATGCCTTTCTGACCGTCGTTGGAGCCGTGGGCGAAGGACACGCCGGTGCAGGTCAGGATCAGCAGGCCGCGAATCCAGATCGGTGGTGGGGTGTTGCCTTCCGGTGCCTTGTACAGCGCGCGGTTCTTCACGAACATGCGCAGGGCCATCAGCAGCAGCGCCGCGCAGGTGAAGCCCACCAGCGGCGACAGCAGCAGCGAGTAACCGATCTTGGTGGCTTGGGTCCAGTCCACACCGCTGGTGCCATCACGACCGTGCATCAGCGCGTTCGCCACGCCCACGCCGATGATCGAACCGATCAGCGTGTGCGACGAGGACGCTGGCAGGCCCAGCCACCAGGTGCCGAGGTTCCACAGGATGGCGGCGATCAGCAGGGCGAAGATCATGGCGTAGCCTGCGGAGGAGCCGACTTGCAGAATCAGTTCTACCGGCAACAGGGCAATGATGCCGAACGCCACCGCACCGCTGGAAAACAGCACACCGAGGAAGTTGAACAGCCCCGACCAGACCACCGCCACGTTCGGCGGCAGGGAGTGGGTGTAGATCACGGTCGCCACCGCGTTGGCGGTGTCGTGGAAACCGTTGACGAATTCGAAACCCAGAGCGATCAACAGCGCAACGCCAAGCAACAGGAACGGGGTCCAGGTCGTCACGACCGTGCCCAGATCGTCCATGTCCGACTTCAGGCTGAAGGCCGTGTACAGCAGGCCCAGACCGAGTACGGCGAAGAAGATCACCATCGTCAGAACACCGGGCTTGCGCCCGAATTGAGAACTCAGCCCTGCGCCTTTCAAGGAGCCTTGAGCCAGTGTGGGGGTCGCCATGATTCACAATCCTGTTGAGATGGGATGTTACCCATGATCATTACAAAATGTGACAGAGATACGACGCAGGTCAGTCATGTGGCGGATTTGTTGCGCTAAGGGATGGATGGCATTAAAAATTTCAGGCGGCGCGTTCAGCGTGGGAGCGGCTTGCTGGCTCCCGCGCCTCTGGCAGAAGCGGGTGAGCGCATGCCTCTGACTTTGCTCAATAATCCCGGCTCTTACGAAACGCCCAACGCCCCGCCACGAACGTGAACGTCGCCACCAGCGCCACCAGAATCCAGAACCCATGAGGATCGGTGGCCAGGGGAATGCCGCCGACGTTCATGCCGAAAAAGCCGGCGACGATGTTGATCGGCAGCGCCAGCACGGTCACGACGGTCAGGGTGAACAGCGTGCGGCTGCTCTGTTCGTTGAGGTTGGCGGCGATTTCTTCCTGCAGCAGCTTGATCCGCTCGCCTAGCGCGGTGAGGTCACTGATCACCAGGGCTGATTCTTCGGTGGATTGACGCAATTCCTGCAAGTCCTCTTCCAGCAGCCACTGCGGCGGGCGGTGCAGTAGGCGCATCAGCGAGCCCGGCTCCAACGCCAGCAGCCGCTGCAGGCGTACCAGCACCCGCCGCATCGCGCCCAGTTCGCTGCGGTTATTGCTCAGCCGCTGCGACAGCAACTGGTCTTCGATCTTGTCGACACTGATGCTGGTCTTGCGCATGAACTGCGCCAGCACGTCGCTTTGATCGCGCAGCAGGTGGGCGAGCAATTCGAGCGGGGAGCGAAACGTTTCGCCGTGTTTGACCGACGAGCGCAGCTTGTCCACCGAACGCAACGGCTGATGCCGCGCCGAGATCATCAGGTTGCTGCGCACACAGACCCACAGCGTGGCGATGTCGGTGGAGACGCGGTTGAAGTCGAAGACCACGTCGTTGACCACCGCCAGCAGGGCCGAGTCCACATGCTCGATGCGCGTCGAGCGGGAGCCTTCGTGCAGCGCTTCGAGGAATTCGTCCGGCAGCTCCAGATTGGTTTTCAGCCAGCGTTCGCAACTGGCGTGGGCCAGGTTCAAGTGCAGCCAGATGAATTCGTTTTCGTCGGTCGGGTTGCGCAGGGACTCCAGCGCCGTTGCCGCGTCGATTTCTCGGGCGGACTCATCGGGACGAAAGCGGAATCCATACAGCAGACCGAAAATGTCGGAGTCCTGATGACGGGCAATGGTGTGATTCATGGAGGCTCGCAGGCGAGAGGGGCCGCTGAAGGCAGAAGATCTAAAGCGGCATCATCGCAAGCGGTTTTGACAGTTTTGTGACTGTTTGTATCGTTTCATGTTTGGGTGGCAGCGGGAGGTTCAGACCATTCCCAAACGCTGTTTGCGGATCGGCGCGGGCCATGAGGTGTCGATCAACAGCTCGTCCTCCAGCGTCAGCTCGATGCTTGCCGCTTCTGCGTTCAATTGCAGGTGGTGCGGGTCGACCGCTTTAGGGATGGCGATCACGCCGTCCTGTCGCAGCACCCACGCGAGGCTTATTTGCGCCGGAGTGACGCCTTGGCGCTGGGCGACTTCGAGGATGGCCGGGTTCATCAGCAGGTTGCCGGCCTGGCCGATGGGGCAGTAGGCCATGAGCGGCATGCTGGCGGTTTCCATCCACGGGATCAGGTCGTACTCGATGCCGCGCTCTTCGGGGTTGTAGAGCACCTGATTGGTGGCGCAGCGTGGGTCATTGAGTTCCAGCAAGTCCGACACGTCGAAATTGGACACGCCCCAACGGCCGATTTTTCCCTCTTCGCGCAGCCGCTCGAAGGCTTCGACGGTTTCATCGAGGGGGTACGAGCCTGGCCAGTGCAGCAGATAGAGGTCGATGAAATCGGTGTTCATCCGTTTCAGGCTGCGCTCGCACGCGGCGGGGATGCCCTTGCGGCTGGCGTTGTGGGGATAGACTTTGCTCACCAGCGTGACCTGATCGCGTTTGCCCGCGATGGCTTGACCCACCACTTCTTCCGCGCCGCCTTCGCCGTACATCTCGGCGGTGTCGATCAGCGTCAGCCCGAGGTCGATGCCCCGTTGCAGGGCCTTTACTTCGTCTTGCCGCTGATGCCGATCCTCCCCCATGCGCCACGTGCCCTGACCGATGACGGGAACGGTTTTGTCTGCCAGTTGGAGCATGCGCATGGGGTGCCTCCTGCCGAATGGGGTATAGAGAAGTCAGGCAGTGTAGGCGGGTAAGGGTTCCCTTCGGGAAGCAGTTATGAGTGGCAAGCGGCAAGCGGCAAGCAGATCGGTGGTGTTACGCGAATCTGCTTCTGGCCGATCTGATTACTTCTGTGCCTGCGCCGCCTGTTTGTTCTCCCAACCCCCACCCAACGCCAGGAACAAATCGATCTGTCCCATCGCCACCTGCGTATTCGCCGCCGCCAGTTGCGCGGTGACGTCGGTGTACGTGCGGGTGGCTTGCAGGTCGGCGAGGAAGGATTCGCGGCCAGCCATGAAGAAACGGTGGGTCTGGTCGGCGGCTTGTCTGGCGGATTCTTCGGTGTCGGCCAGAGCGTCGCGGCGTTCCAGCAGGGCGGTGTATTGCGACAGGCCGGTCTGGGCTTCGCGGATCGCGTTCAGCACCACGCCGTCGAAATGCGCCAGGGCCGCCTGATTCGACGCTTCGGCCATGTGAATCCGCGCTCGTGCGCCGTTGGACGGGATGGTCCAGCTGATCACGCCGCCAAAGCCCCAGCGGTTGGTCGAAGGCTCGCCCAGTTCCTTGAGAATACCGACGGTGCCGACGGTCGCGCCGATGCTGATGTCCGGGTACAGCTCGCCGGTCGCCACGCCAATCGCCGCACTCGACACCGCCAGACGACGCTCGGCCTGACGCACGTCCGGGCGACGCTTGAGCAGCGCGGCGCCGTCGCCCACCGGCATCACCTGGGCGATGTGGGGCAGTTCGGCGCAGTCGGCCGCGCCTTTCGGCAGTTGATCCAGCGGTCGCGCCAGCAGCATCGACAGGCGATACAGGCCCGCTCGTTGCGCAGCTTCGTAGCGCGGCAATTCGGCGCGCAGGGATTTGAACTGGGTTTGCGAGCGCGTCACTTGGGTCTCATCGCCACGACCGGCATCGCGCAGGCGTTGGGTCAGGTCGACGCTCTGCTTTTGCAGATCGAGCGAGTGCAGAGCGATGTTGCGCTCTTCATTGGCCGCGCAAATCTGCGTGTACGAACGCACCACGTCGGCCACCAGGGTGATCCGCGCCGTGTCGACGGCGGCCTGAGCGGCGTCGGTGTTGGCCTCGGCAGCCTCGATCCCACGCTGCAACACGCCGAACAGGTCGAACTGATAGGAGGTGGTCAAACCGATGTCGCCAACGTTGGCCACCGGCACTTTTTCCGGCAGCAGAAACGCCTGACCGGCTTCCTGCAAGCGCTGGGCCCCGGCCTTCGCGCTGTTGGTGAACCCGCCGGCAGCATCAGCTTCGTCAGTCTGATAACGGGCTCGTTGCAGGTTGGCGGCAGCGACCCGCAGGTCGGTGCTGGACACTAGGGCCTGACTGACCAAGGCATCAAGGGTCGGGTCGTTGTACAGGCGCCACCAGTCGGCAGGCACCGGCGCGGAGACCACGTTGGCCGAACTGCCAGCGATCTCGCCCTGCAAGTCGGGGCGGTTGACCGCCGCGTCCTTCGGCATCTTGTAGTCAGGGCCGACCACCGTGCAGGCCGACAGCAACAGGCCCAGGCCCGCGCTCAGGAAGGCCGCGCTGCGTTTCATTGGGCGGCTCCTTTCTGGGTGTTCTTGTCGGCGACGGCGTCGTCGATGATCGACACGGTGGCGGTCCGCCCGGCGATCATGCGGAAGTCTTCCGGCACTTCGTCAAACGCGATGCGCACCGGAATCCGTTGCGCCAGCCGCACCCAGCTGAATGCCGGGTTGACGTTGGGCAGCAGGTTGGAGCCGCTGCTGCGGTCACGGTCTTCGATACCGGCGACGATGCTGACGACGTGGCCGCTCAGGCGGGCGTTGTCGCCGATCACGCGGATGTCCACTTTCGAGCCGATGTGAATGCCGTCCAGCTTGGTCTCTTCGAAATAGCCGTCGATGTGGTACGAGGCGCTGTCCACCACCGACAGCACCGGGCGCCCGGCGCTGACGAACTCGCGATCCCGAGGGGCGCGGTCGTTGAGGTAGCCATCGACCGGGCTGCGGATTACCGAGCGGTCGAGGTTCAACTGCGCGGCGTCCACGGCCACTTGCGCTTCGTTCAACGCCGACAGGGCGCGGGCTTCCTTGGACTGGCTTTCTTCCAGTTGCTCGCGGGCGACGAGGTTGCCGAGGCCGCGGTTACGCTTGTTCTCGCGCTGGGCCTGTGCCCAGGTTTCCTTGCGGTCGGCGACGGTCGCCTGGGCCTGACGCAGCGCCAGGCGGAAGCGGTCCTGGTCGATGGTGAACAGGATCTGGCCTTTAGTGATGGCCTGGTTGTCGCTGACCGAGACTTTTTCGATCAGGCCGGACACGTCCGGGGCGATCTGGATCACGTCGGCGCGGATGTGCCCGTCGCGGGTCCAGGGGGCGTACATGTAATACATCACCATGCGCCAGACGACGACCGCGGCGAGCAGGATGACCAGCAATGTCAGGACCACACGGCCCAGCGTCAACAGAGGTTTTTTCATTTCATCAGGTATCGACTAAGGGTATCCACGACGCCGAGCAGCAGAGCGTATAGACCGACGTTGAACAAAGCCCGGTGCCAGACCAGGCGGTAGAAGTGGGCACGGGACAGCACGGCGTGCACCACCAGAAAAATCACGTAAGCGATGCCCATCAGCACCAGAAAGGTCGGCAGGAAAATCCCGCTGATGTCCAGATCACCAATCACAATGGCGCTCCATCGATGCCGTACGGCGGTTGTTCTTCTTGCTCGGCGAGCACGTCGACGATTTCCACACCCGGCAGCAGCGCCAGACGCAATCCGCTGAGCGCGTGCAGCAGGTGCAGGCGCGACTCGTCGTCGCCCATCCAGTCGAAGGTCAATGAGCGGCGTGCGCGGTCCATGGTCATCAACAGACCTTTGGGGGCCGGCAAACGCTCGCGGGCCTTGAGGCACGCGCGGAAATACGTGCCCACTTCAGTGGCCACCTGACGCAGCAATTGACGTGGCACCGCGTGCACCCGTGGCATGTAGGCCAGCAAATCCAGCATGTTCAGCGCGACCCGCACTTCACGCAGGGCGATGTTGGTGTCCTGGGCGGTGATGGTCAGGCGCGGCAAATGCTGCATCAGTCGGTCGAGCATCCGCACGCCCATGCGCCGGTGTTCGGCCAGGCTCGCTTCCTCGCTCAGCGAAACGATGTCGTTCCAACTGAAGCGTGTCAGGCGCTTGGCCGCCACTTCGGTGCCGAACGGGCGCACGATCAGGGTCCAGACGAAGGCGAACGCCAAGCCCACGGGACCGGCAATGTTGGAATTCACGAAGTTCAGGAAGTCGGCGTCGTAGGCGCTCTGAATGCTGATGAACGACGAGGTGTTGACGATGGTCAGCAGCGTGCCGAGGTAGAACTTCGGTTGCACGGTGAGGGTGCCGACGCAAATGAACGGCACGGCGAACGCCAACACCAGCATCGGAAAGTCGTGCAGGTTCGGCAACACCACGAACAGGTAGAGGCTGGCGAAAACCACCGACAGCATCGTCCAGAAAAAGAAGCGGTAAATCTGCGGAGCGGGGTCGTCCATGGCCGCGAAGAAGCTGCACGCCACTGCGGCCAGCGCGACGGCACTGGCACCGTCCTGCCAGCCCAGCAGAATCCACAACACCGAGGCGACGATGATTGCGCTGACCGAGGTGGCCACCGAGTACAGCATCATGCCCTTGTCGAGGAATGGCGACAGGCGCCCCAGCCGCCAGTGCCGATAGACCGCACGCCATGGGCGGTGGTCGTCGGTGGCGATGGCGACTTGCAGGCTGCGGCAGTCCTGCCACAGATCGATCCATTCGCGCAGGCGATAGAGCACGTTGGACAGCAGCAATTGCCGCCGGTCATCCAGCTGCGCCGGGGTCGGCTGCAGGCGGTCGAGTTCGGTGTGCAGCGCTTCCCAATAGTTCACGGGGGCGCCGTCGGTGGTCTTTTCCACCCAGTCGCGGCATTCGAGGATCAATGGCGCGACGTCGGCCACCAGTTCGGGGGTGCGACGTTCCAGGGCCCACAAGGCATCGTCGAGGGCGTCGATCACCGGCAGCAGGTGAATCATGCGCCCGCGCAATTCCTTGGCGTTGCGCACGGTCTGGCGGTGCGTGCCTTCGTGGGGCAACTGTCCGATCATCAATTCCAGGGTGTTGAAGGTGCCAACCATGGCCGTGCGCAGGGCGCCGACGGTTTCCGGGGACGCACGACGAGAGAGAAACAGGTCGCTGTAGGTCGAGGCGTCCTGAAACCACTTGCAAATGGTGTCGACCAGCACCGGCGCCAGACGACGAGGCCAGAACATCGCGCCGACCACGGCGGCGCAGACGATGCCGAGCAAAATTTCTTCGGTCCGTGACACGGCCACGTCGAACACTGCTTGCGGGTTGTCGACGACTGGAAAGGAAATCAGCGGCATGGTGTAGCCCGCGAGCATCAGCGCGTAACTGTTGGCGGTGCGCAAATGCAGGGACAGGTAGAGCAGGGTGCCGGTCCACAGCGCGATCACGGTGGCCAGCAAAAAAGGCGTCTGTACGAACATTGGCACCAGCACGACAGAAGCCGCCGCTCCAAGGAACGTGCCCGCTGCGCGGTACAACGCCTTGGAACTGGTGGGGGCGACGAAAGGGCTGGAGACGATGTAGACCGTCGCCATCGCCCAGTAGGGGCGGGGCAATTCGAAGATCAGCGCGATGTACAGCGCGAGCATCGACGCGGCAAAGGTGCGCACGCCGTAGAACCAGTCGCGGGAAGGGGGGACGCCCTGAAAGAAACCCTGGAACATGCCTTTCAAGAGGACAGCTCCGGGCCGACGGGGCTGGCTTTGGCGAAAGCCTTGAACACGCGGAGGGTGGCTTCCAGATCGGCGGGGTCGATGTCGGCGAACACGTCGCGGCGCAGTCGGATGAGTTCGTCTTCGATGGAGTTGGCCAGTGCGCGACCTTCGTCGGTCAGGCTCAGGGCTTTGGCGCGGCGGTCGGTCGGGTCTTCGGTGCGCTGCACCAGATTGGCTTTGCCCAACTGATCGAGCAGGCGCACCAGCGAGGGACTTTCAAGGCCGCAGGCTTGCGCGACGGTGACCTGGCGTACCCCTTCGCCCAGGCGCGCGATCATCAACAACGGACCCGCGCAGGCCTCGGACACGCCGTAGTTCACCAGCGTGGTCTGACACACGCGGCGCCATTGACGGGACGCCGCGACCACGCCGCCGGTGATGTGCATTTGCAGTGAGTCGAGGTTCATGAGCGGTGCCACTGGTGAATTCAACAAAAGGATTTGGTTAGGCAGTGAATGATTAGGCGCTGCATTATTAGGTTGCTAACTATTAATATCCGGTAACAAAGTCGTTTCGTCAATGGGGGCATGTGGTGAGGAGATGGATGGTGGGGCGCGGGCGGCCGCATATCCCTGTGGGAGCGAATTCATTCGCGAGAGGTATTTCAGGCGATGGAGATGTGGCGGCTGTACCGGCCCTTCGCGAATGAATTCGCTCCTACAGGGACGGGGTGGGCAGTTGCAATTGCGATTGGCCCGGAAATTCTTCGACCGTCTGTCGGCGCTTCCGCACCCTTTTTGGCGATTTTTTGGATTTCTTCTTCGGGTGTTTCAAAAAAATGGCGCGACCGGTGGAAAACGCCGACCCCGGAATTCGCTGCGTTGATCAAAATTTGCGCAATCAAGCGTTTGAACCGGATGATGTCGAGATGATAGCCAAGGCCGATTTTCGACCTTCTTCGGCAGTTTCTTGACTGGCTGGGCGAGCTAAAGAAAAACCGGTTCAGCCGATAGCAAAGGCGACAGGAAACGGGGCGCAAACCCCCGTTCCAGAGACCTCCCTTTGCTGGTGCGCATGTCGCACCCACGAGCGCAACATGATCGACCTCGCCACCTGGAACCTCTCCGTACCCGTAGGCACCCCTGCGGCCATCATCGACACCACGAAGCTGGTCAGCGGCTATCAGGATGGGTACTTCCGTTCGGGAGAGACGCTGTTTTTCTGGGCGCCCGTGACCGGGTCTCGGACCGATAACGCCATTTACCCGCGCACGGAATTGCGTGAGACCTACGCCAACGGCGCCGTGCACAACTGGGCCTACAGCCAGGCGGACAACTTCCTGCGTGCCGCGTTGACGGTCGATCAAGTGCCGTCGACCGGCAAGATCGTCATCGGCCAGATTCATTGCTACGGCAGCACGGAACCGCTGCTCAAGCTGGAATACCAGTACAAGGAAAAAACCAAGAACGGCAATCTGGTTATCAAGTACCGCCCGACGCCGACGTCTGAACCGGTGGTGATCCAGCTCGCCACCGGGGTCCTGATGAAAGAGCGTTTCAACTACACCATCCACCTGACCCCCGCGGGCGACCTCAGCGTCAACGCCCACGACATGCAATGGAACGCCCGGCTGGACGGCACGTGGAATGGCAAGCAGCTGTATTTCAAGGCGGGCGTCTACACCCAGGACAACGCCGGGTATGCGACGGAAGGTGGGGCGGCGACGTTCTACAAACTGCAGATCAGCCACGACAAGAAGGCCTAAGGGCAGTCGCGAGTTGTGAGCTGCAAGCTTCGAGCTAGAAGCCCTGCGGCGCCGCAGACGTGTGGGAGACGCCGGAGGTTACGACGGCAGCGATAGCGGTGGATCGGTTGAAGAGGGGCTGACTGGCAGCGATCAGCTTGCAGCTCGTGACTTGAAGCTCGCAGCTATCGAGCAAAGATCAGCGCAAAGCAGATCCGCCCCGGTGTCGGCTGGTTCACCGCCACGTCACCCCCATGCAATTGCATGATTGCCGCGACGATGGCCAAGCCCAGCCCGTTGGAATCGGAGCTCTGGTGGCGGGAGGCGTCGGCGCGGTAGAAACGGTCGAACAGTTTGCCGAGGGCTGATTCGCTCAGGACCGGGCCCTGGTTCTCCACCTCGATGCGGCGTTCATCGCCGTGGTCGATCACCCGAATCTCGATCTCGCTGCTTTCATCGGCGTACCGGATCGCGTTGGCCACGAGGTTGCTCAACGCGCGTCGCAGCAGCAACGGATCAGCGTCGAGCTGGCCATCGCCTGACACGTTGAACGTCATCTGCCGTTCCTCGGCCAACCCTTCGAAATACCCCGTCACCCGCTGCACTTCATCGGCCAGGCTCAGTGGATGACGATTGAGCGCGGCCTGTGCATCGTCGGCGCGGGCGAGGAACAGGATGCTTTCGACCATCCGCGAAATCCGCTCCAGTTCCTCAAGATTCGAGGCCAGCAGCATCTGGTACTCATCGGCGCTGCGCGGTTGCCGCAACGCCACCTGACAATGGCCCATCAACGAACCCACTGGCGTACGAATCTCGTGGGCGAGGTCGGCGGAAAACTGGGTCAGGCGCTGGTAACCGTCTGCGAGGCGGTCGAGCATGCCGTTATACGCGTCGCTCAGTTGCTGCAACTCCACCGGCGTGTCGCGGCTGTCCATCCGGCTGTCGAGGCGCGCCGGGGTGATGGCGGTGGCGTGGGCGGCCATGTTGCGCAGCGGTCGCAGGCCTCGACGCAGCAACAGATAGCCGAGCCCGGCCGTCACCGCGAACGCCAGTGCAATCGAAATCAGGATGCGGTCGCGAAAATTGGCAAGGGTCGCCATTTCCTTCACCGCCAGGTGCGCGGCGGTCAGGTGCACGACCTTGCCGCCAGACACCGCTTCCACCGTGGCCGCCCGCATCGGCACGTCCCCACGGACCATGCCGCTGCGCATGTCGTCCGCGCTCAAAGGGGCGTTGGCGCTGATCACCGGCATCTTCGGCAATGTCGCGTGCAGCGGGTTGACCATGATCACCGGGGATTTGCCCGGCTCGCCAATGACGAAAATATCGTCCTCGCTGTCCAGCATGTTTTCGAACAGTTGCGGGCTGCTGCGCAGGGTGTCGAGGGTCAGGTCGTATTGCAGCAGTTTGCGAAAGTGATCGAGCCGCGCCAGCACCGCGTGGTCGCTGCGGGTCATCACCGAGGCTTTCATGGTTTCGTAGAGGTACATCCCGGCGCTGGCCACGGCGAGCATCGCGACCACCGCAAAGGCCAGGGTCGAGCGCAGGGTCAGAGAGGGCTGGCGTCGGGCTCGCATGGCCGCACCTCGCACACGTAACCGATGCCGCGCACGGTATGGATGAGCTTGACCGGGTAAGGCAGGTCCACCTTGCTGCGCAGGCGCTTGATCGCCACGTCGACCACGTTGGTGTCGCTGTCGAAGTTCATGTCCCAGACCTCCGAGGCGATCTGCGCCCGAGACAGCACGTCGCCTTCGCGGCGCAGCAGCAGGTGCAGCAGGGCGAATTCCTTGTTGGTCAGGGTGATCACTTGTTGCTGGCGGGTGACGCGTCGACGCAGCAGGTCAAGCTCCAGGTCCGCTAGATGGAAATGATCGGCCTCGCGCACCACGCCCCGGCGCAGGATCGTGCGGATGCGCAGCAACAGTTCGGTGAAGGAAAACGGTTTGACGAGGTAGTCGTCGGCGCCCAGCTCCAGCCCGCGAATGCGGTCCTGCAACTGGTCGCGGGCAGTGAGGAACAGCACGGGCACGTCCTGCTTGGCGCGCAGCACTTCGATGATCTGCCAGCCGTCGATGCCGGGCAGCATGACGTCCAGCACCAACAGGTCGTAACGGTGCTCCAGCGCCATGTGCAGACCGTCGGCGCCGTGCTGGGTCCAATCGACTTTGTAGCCGGATTCGCTGAGGCCCTTTTTCAGGTACTCACCGGTTTTGGTGTCGTCTTCGATCAGCAGGATGTGCATCGTGGGCGGGGCTCGCTTCGCGTCAGGGCGGTGTCGCCGGGCGGTTATCAAAGGGCGCTGAAAACGGCTGGATGCCGCGTCGTGTGCGGAGTTTAACCATTTGGGCCGTTGAGGTCGGTTACATTTTTGTCATTGATCGCAGGGGGAACGAGGCGTGCGGCGAATGACAAAAATGTCATCGCCCGGTCATTGTCCGGTGCCGGTTGCGGGCGGAGGATGGCAGTCATTCAACACGCACTATGCTTCATCCCTCTGCCCTCAAGGAACGTCACGATGAAAATGAAGAATGCATTGTCCGCCACCTTTGGTTTGCTCGCCCTGAGCGCCGCCGTCATGGCCTCGGCGGCTGACATGCCCGTGGTCAAGCCGGTGCGCGGCACCATTGATAGCTTCGAAAACAACACCCTGACTTACACCACCCGTGCCGGTGCTCATCAGAGCATCGCCCTGACCGACAAGACTGGCGTGCGTCTGGTCTCGAAAGGCGACATCGCCTCGATCAAGGCCGACAGCTTCATCGGTTCGGCGGCCACGCCTCAGGCAGACGGCACGCTGAAAGCGCTGGAAGTGGCGGTGTTCGAGCCGAGCCTCAAAGGCAGCGGGGAAGGTCACTACGGCTGGCAGAACGCTGACGGCAGCACCGGGACCATGACCAACGGCACCGTCGGCAAGCTGACCGGCACCAACGGCCACACCCTGAGCGTGAGCTACAAAGGCGGCGAGAAGCAGTTGGTGGTGCCGGACGACGTGCCGATTGCCTACATCGAAGCCGGCAAGGTCGATCAACTGGTCAAGGGCGCCAAGGTCGTGGTGTTCCCGGCTGACGACGGCAAGACTGCCCGTGGTGTAGCGGTCGGCAAGGATGGTTTCCAGCCACCGATGTAAAATCCAAAACCATCGCGAGCAAGCTCACTCCTACAAAGACCGCGTATCAACTGTAGGAGTGAGCTTGCTCGCGATGCCGATGGCTATAGGTTGTCTTGAGCCTTCCTGAATGAGCCTCACACCATGAAAAAAAACAGCATTCATTCCTGGCCCATTCGCCTCACGCACTGGATCAACGCCTTTGGCATGGTCTGCATGTTCATGAGCGGCTGGGGCATTTACAACGCGTCGCCGCTGTTTCGCTTTTCCTTCCCCCGGGATTTCACCCTCGGTGGCTGGCTCGGCGGCGCGCTGGCCTGGCACTTCGCGGTGATGTGGCTGTTGGTGATCAACGGCCTGATCTACGTGGCGTACGGCCTGCTCAGCAAGCACTTCAAGCGTGACTTCCTGCCTGTCACCCCCAAGGCGGTCAAACGCGATCTGGTGGACGCCTTGCGCTTTCGCCTCAAGCACGAAAAGGGCGTGTACAACGCCGTCCAGCGCTTGATGTATTGGCTGGTGCTGGCGGCGGGCGTGCTGATCGTAGTATCGGGGCTGGCGATCTGGAAACCGATCCAGTTGCAGGAATTGACCGCGCTGTTCGGCGGCTACGACTTTGCCCGCTTCGTGCATTTCGGCGCGATGGCGGCGATTGGCGCGTTTGTCGTGGTGCACCTGGCGCTGGTGTTGCTGGTGCCGAAAACCCTGTTGCCGATGATCACCGGCGGCACGCGTGTGATGGAAAGCGGGAAGGGCGAACATGATTGAACCGAAAAAACGCGCGATCCAGCGCATCAAGCTGGAACCGGCGCAACAGATTCAGCTGGAAAACCTGCAACGCCGTCACTTCCTCAAAGGCGGCCTGACCGTGGGCGCGATGGCCATGCTCAGTGGCTGCAACCTGCAGGACGGCGATCAGGTGGACAAAGTGCTGTGGAGCATGTCGCGCTTTAACGACCGGGTGCAAGCCTGGCTGTTCAGCGGACAGAAACTGGCGCCGACCTTCGCCAAGGAGCAGATTCGCAACCCGTTCCCGTTCAACGCGTTCTACGGCGAGGACGACATCCCCGACCTGGACGTGGCCGACTGGAAACTCGGCGTCTCCGGGCTGGTGCGAGAGAAGGCCCCGTGGACCCTCGACGGCCTGCGCAAACTCCCGCAACGCACCGATATCACGCGGTTGATATGCGTCGAAGGCTGGAGCGCCATCGGGCAGTGGGGCGGGGTGCCGCTGAAGACGTTCCTTGAGCACGTCGGCGCGGACACCTCGGCCAAATTCGTCGGCTTCAAATGCGCGGACCGTTACTACTCCAGTCTGGACATGCCCACCGCCTTGCACCCGCAAACCCTGCTGGCGCTGGACTTTGGCGAGGTCGCGTTGCCGCCGAGCTACGGCTACCCGCTGCGCATCCGCGTGCCGACCAAATTGGGCTTCAAGAACCCCAAACACATCGTCGAGATCTTTGTGACCAACGATTATCCGGGGGGGTATTGGGAAGATCAGGGGTACAACTGGTTCAGCGGGATTTAGGCTGGCGATGTTCCCCCTGTGTCTGCCTCAACACCTTCATGCGCCGCTGACCCCCCGTGGGAGCGAATTCATTCGCGAAAAATTGTCCAGTCGATAGGGATGTACCGACTGGGATGGCTACTCGCGAATGAATTCGCTCCTACAGAGTGAGACCGTGCCCGACTCAACGGACAAAAAAAACCGCCTGGCGAGTGATCGGCAGGCGGTTTTTTAACGCGTTGAAACTCAGTTCAGACCGAGTTTGCCACGCATTTGCGACAGGTCTTCTGCCAGGGTGTTGACCGGGCCGGTCAGGGCTTTACGGTCGTTTTCTTTCACCTTGTCATAGGTTTCGAAACCGCCATCCTTGGTTTTGTACTTCGCCAGGATCTTGTCCACGGTGGCGAAGTTCTTGTCGACCTTGGCCACGAACGCCTTGTCCGACTTCTCCAATTGCGGCTTGAACAGGTCGACGATTTTCTTCGCGCCGTCTACGTTGCCCTGGAAGTCATACAGGTCGGTGTGGCTGTACCGGTCTTCTTCACCGGAAATCTTGGTCGCCGCGACCTCTTCCAGCAGCGCCGCTGCACCACCCACGACTTTCTCTGGCGGGAAGGTCAGGTCAGCGATGCGCGCTTGCAGGTCTTTGACGTCAGCCATCAGCTTGTCAGCCAGCGCGCCTTGATCCTTGGTGGTGTTCTTTTCGAAGAGCGCGTGCTCCAGACGGTGGAAGCCGGTGAAGTCTTCGGCTTCTACGCCTTTCTCATGGTCGTCAACGCGGGAGTCGATCGACTTGTCCAGGTCGTCGAACAGCTCGGCGATCGGCTCGATGGACTCGTAGGCAACGCGAGTGGTCGGGTACAGCTTCTTGGCGGTGGCCAGGTCGCCTTTCTTGATCGCGTCGGTGAACTTCTGCGTATCGGCGGCCAGCTTGTCGACGTTTTCAGTCACGTAAATTTTGTAGTCGGACACTGGGGTCACCAGGTCCAGCGGTGCCGTCGCCGCGAACACGGACGGGGTCTGCAACAAGCCAAGGGTAACCAACAGCGCGAGAGGCGACTTTTTCATGGAGCTCTTCCTGTGAGGTAAGGGTTGTCAGGCAGTTTTTGTTTTTACAGCGGAGGCAGCGGCCATCAGCGACCGACCTATGAAATCGTTGCTGTCTTTCACACCCGGCAAGGTGAAGAAATACCCGCCACCGACCGGCTTCAGGTACTCCTCCAGCGGCTCGCCGTTGAGGCGGGTCTGCACGGTGATAAAGCCTTTTTCCAGATCCGACTGGTAGCAGATGAACAACAGGCCCATGTCCAGCTGGCCGTTTTTCATCACGCCGTTGGAGTAGTTGAACGGACGGCGCAGGATCAGGTTGCGCTGGCTTTCGGCCGTGCGCGGGTTGGCCAGGCGGATGTGAGCGTCGAGTTTGGTGAGCTTGCCTTCCGGGTCCTTGGTGTAATCCGGGACGTCGGTTTCGGTCTTGCCATCCATAGGCGCGCCGGTGGTTTTGACCCGGCCAAAAATCGCTTCCTGTTCCTGCAACGGGGTGCGGTCCCAGCGCTCGACCAGGTTGCGAATGATGCGCACGGCCTGATAGCTGCCGTTGGCGGCCCAGGCGGGCTCGTCGCTGCCGGCTTGCACCCAGACCAGTTCGTTCATGGTCTTCTGGTTGTTGGAATCCGGGTTGGCCGAGCCGTCGCGGAAGCCGAGGAAATTGCGCGCGCTCTCAGGCGGTTGGCCTGGTTTGAGCGGGGCCTGGGCGGGCACGGTGCCTTCCTGCTTCCAGCGCACCAACAGCAGGTCCGGCAGGTTTTTCACGATGTCGCGCAGGGCGTGAATGTTGCTGTCCGGCGCGTTGGAGCAGAACTGAATGCTCAGGTCGCCATGGCAGCAGGCCGCTTCGAGGGCGTCGTTGGGAAAACCGACCATGCGTTGCAGGCGCTTGGGCTTGACGTGCTCCAGACCGAAACGCTCGTCGAACAGCGAGTCGCCGACCGACACGGTAATGGTCAGGTTATCCGGGGTGACCACCGGGCCAAGAATGCCGGAGTCCAGCGGCGGCAGCTTCGGATCGACCTGAGGCACGGCGCCGCCGGTCATCAGGAACGTGATGCGCTCGTTGAGCGTGCGGAACAGGCGTTCGAGGTCGTCGGTGTCCTGGGCCAGCACGTCGAAGGCCACCACCATGCCCGCCGTCGGGCGCGGGGTGACGATGCCGGTCTGATGCACACCGTGGAACTCGTTGCGATCTTGGGTCTTTTCGCTTTTCGGGGCTTCGGTCACTTGCGCCGGGGCACTGGTGGCTGCGAGGGCATTGCCGCTCAGGCTGGCACCGGCAATAGCAGCACCGGCAGCGCCAAGGCCCATCAGGACACGGCGGCGTTCAGCGGAAATCGGGGCGTTGGACGAATCGGAGTCTTTCATGTGGATAGTTTCTTCGCTCGGGTTTCAGGGCCGGGCGGGTGCAGAGGGGCACCCGCCAGGGCACGCTTAGAGGCCAGTGAGGCCCAGGGCCGGATCGATTCCATCGAGTGCATCGGCCAGCGCCTTGGCCTTGTCTGCGATTTGTTTGCGTTGTTCTGTGCCGACCTGGTCGTACGGCTTGTAGCCGTTTTCGGTCTTGAGCATCAGCAACTGGTCGTCCAGTGCGGTGCTGGCGTCGTCGATCTTCTTCAGCACCTCGCCCCAGTTCCTGGCCAGCAGTGGACGCAACAGCTCGATGACTTTGCGAGTGCCTTCCAGGTTGGCGGCGAAACCGCTGACGTCGAGGTGGCTGTAACGCTCTTCTTCGCCGTTGCTGCGGATGTCGGCCAGGCTGCGCATGTTGCGCACCACCATGCTCGCCAGTTGCTCAGGCGCGATGCTTTGGGCCAGCAATTGGGTTTTCAGCGTCGCGATGTCGGCTTGCAGCTTCTGCGCAACGGGCGACAGGCCGTCCACGGATTTCTGCGAGAAAAGGCCGAATTCGATGCGGTGGAAGCCGCTGAAACCAGCGTCCTGCTCGCGTTTCTCGAAATAGTCGGCGCGGGCGTTGATCGCATTGTCCAGCTCGGCCAAGCGCTGCGCGGCGGGCGCAATCCGCTGATACGCGGCGCGGGCCGGGGCGTAGGCTTTCTGCGCGGCGGCCAGATCGCCGCTGTCGATGGCCTGTTGCAGATCGGCGGTGGCGCGGATCAGCGCGCTGCTCTGGGTGCTCAGGTAGACGCGGTACTCCGACAGCGGGCCGATAAAGGCGACCATCGAAGGACGGGCTTTCGCAGCGGCTTCGGATTCAGCGGTTGGCGTCACGTGCAGAGTGCCGCGCGGGTTGCTCAGCAGGCCGCAAGTGATCGCGTAATCGCCTGGCTGCAGGTTGGCGTTGATGATCTGACTCAGGCCGGGAACGATGTTTTCGCGCTCTTCGACCACCAGTACGCCGTCGAGGATTTCCCACTCAACGGCACGCTCGGAGGCGTTGACGATTCGGAACGCATGCTTGCCCGCAGGCACGGTGATGGCGTTCGGCTCGCAGCTCTTGGCGTTAATGGTCACCACGGTTTCATTGCCGCCGTTGGCGATGCGCTTTTTCTGCGCGGCTTGCGAGGCGAAATAGAACATGGCGCCTGCGGCGATCATCAGCAGCACGGAACCTGCGACGGCAAATTGCAGGGCGCGTTTAGGCTTGGCTTTCTGCGGAGGAAGGCCGGTCTGACTGGTCATGGTTGCCCTTATTTGTTCGTAACTGAGGAAGAGTGGCCGTGTTCATGGGCCGGTCGGGTGGGCAGACTCACCACCCGCGCCTGCGGCTTGAAGAACAGGAACAGCGCGAAGACCAGGTAGGCGAGGTACGCCACCAGCACGCTGACGGTCGGGGCATCCTGATAACCGAACATGCCAGCCAGCACCGATCCGGTCGGGCCGTCCATCGGCAAGGTCGCACTGATGTCGAAGACCACGTCCTGGAAGTGGTTCCAGACCCCGGCTTCGTGCAGCGAACGCACGGAGTTGGACAGAATGCCAGCGGCCACGATGAGGATGAACAAGCCGGTGTAGCGGAAGAAGCGGCTCAGGTTCAGGCGCAGGCTGCCTTTATAGATGGCCACACCGATGGCGACCGCGATGATCAGGCCGAACAGCGCGCCGAGCGGGCCGGACACGCCTTCACTCTGCTGGAACACGGCCAGCAGGAAGAACACGGTTTCGAGGCTTTCACGGGCGACGGCGAAGAACACCATGCCGATCAGCGCGTAGGTCTGGTTTTTCGAACCGGCGAGGGCGGCGTCCAGGGATTGGTGCAGGTCATGTTTGACCGAGCGCGCCACTTTGCGCATCCAGACGACCATCGAACTGAGGATGACCACAGCGATCAGGCCGACCACGCCTTCGAACAGTTCCTGTTGTTTCTGCGGGAATTCGGCGCTGACCAATTCCAGGCCGCCCCCGACGAACAGCGCCAACGCCGCCGCGAGGAACACCCCGATCCAGACGGCGGGCATCCACTCGCCACGGCCGGTCTGTTTGAGGTAGCTGGCAATGATGCCTACGATAAGCGCGGCTTCAATCCCTTCGCGCAACATGATCAAAAAAGGAACGAGCATTTATCACCGGTGTAAATCTGATAGGGTGTGCAGCCTGAACACGGTCGCAAGCCATTCGCATTCAGGCAATGTGTAACATAATGATACTCATTATTGAATGAGCATACTTGTTTTTTTGCTTTTTCCCGGATTTGTGCAGGTGTTCAGGTGGCGTTCAGCCACGGGAGCAGCGGCGAGCGGCGAGCTTCGAGCTACAAGCTGCAAGAAGGTCGGTGGCGTACGCTTGCTTTTGATTCTGGCCGGAGGCCGTAGGAGCCGGCTTGCCTGCGATCTGGCGCGTAGCGGCAGTAAAACCTGACGACTCAATACACCTGACACACCGTTAACACCGACTTTACCGCCGCTATGCGCCAGATCGTAGGCAAGCCAACTCCTACGCCTTCGGCAGAAGCGGGTTGCGTTTTGTCAGTTGGAGCGTGGAGGCAGTGATCTTTTCATCATGTCAACGAACTTTTCCGCCGCCGGACTCATTCCGAACCCCACCCGCGTGATCAATCCGATCTCCCGATTCACCCCCGCATGCTCGACCCGCACTTGTGCCAGATCGCCCCGGCCTTCGTCGGCGGATTCCGGCAGCAGTGTCATCCCCAGCCCTTGCCGCACCAGTGCCATGACCGTGGACATGTAGTTCGCTTCCAGTCCCGGTGTCAGGGTCAGGCCTTCTTCGGCGAACAGTTGCTCCACTTTTTCGCGCACGCTGCTGTCGCGGCCGGTGAGGATGATCGGTTCGCCGGCGATGTCGGACAGCGCAATCGAACGCCGTTTGGCCAGCGGATGATCGAGGGGCACGAACAGGCTTAAACGGTCCTCCATCACCACCTCGAACGCCAGCCCGTGGCTCATGCGCGCCCGCACCCCCAGCCCGAAATCCACTTCGCCGTCGCGCACCAACGCATCGATGCGCTGAGCCACTACGTCCCGCAGCCGTACTTCGACGCCGGGGAATTGCTCGCGGAAGGCCTTGAGCATCGGTGGCAGGGCGCCGGAACACAGAGAGGGCAGAGCCGCCACGGTCACCACCCCGCGACGCAACGCCGCCAGATCCCGCGAGCCGCTGACGATGTTGTCCAGGTCCAGCAGCAGTTTTTCCATCGGCCCGCGGTTGTTCTGCCCGGCAGCGGTGAGGCTGACTTGGCGCGGGCTGCGCTCCAGCAGGGTGACGCCGAGCCATTCTTCCAGTTGCTGGATTTGCACGGTCAGGGCGGACGGCGAGAGGTTCAGTTCAAGGGCCGCTTTGGCGAAGCTGCCGCTGTGGGCGACGGCCAGAAAGGCGCGGATGTGCTGGATCGAGTTTTTCATGCGGGCCTCGATGATGGGGTTGATCGTTCCCACGCTCTGCGTGGGCACGCACCGTTCGACGCTCTGCGGCATACCTGCCACGTTCTGTTTTTACGAACGCAGACCATCGAACATTTCAATTTACAAAGCTTACCCCCGTTTCGATACTCGTTGAAAACAACAACAGCTCGTTCCGCCGCCCTTCGGACAGGAATGACAAGGACTCGCCCATGCTCGCCACCCTCGGTGTCATCACCATTCTCTGTTTGCTCGCCGCCGTCATGAGCAAGCGCCTCTCGCCCCTGGTTGCCCTGATCGCCTTGCCGATCGTCGCCGCGCTCATCGGCGGCTTCGGTCTGCAAACCAGCGGGTTCATCATCACCGGCATCAAGAACGTCGCCCCTGTGGTCGGCATGTTCGTGTTCGCCATCCTATTCTTCGGAGTGATGACCGACGCAGGCATGCTCGACCCGATCATCGACCGCATCCTGCGCACGGTGGGCACGCGTCCGACGCGGATTGTCGTCGGCACGGCGCTGCTGGCGTTGCTGGTCCACCTCGACGGTTCGGGCGCGGTGACTTTTCTAGTGACCATCCCGGCCATGCTGCCGCTGTACACGCGGCTGGGCATCGACCGGCGGATTCTGGCCTGCGTCGCGGCGATGGCGGCGGGGGTGAATTTCCTGCCATGGACCGGCCCGGTGTTGCGTTCGTCCGCCGCCTTGCACGTGCCCGTGGCCGAGCTGTTCCAGCCGCTGATTCCGGTGCAGATCGTCGGCCTGGCGTTTGTCTTCATCAGTGCCTGGCTGCTGGGGCGTCGTGAAGAAAAGCGCCTGGGGCTTGGCGCCGGAGCGAAGGTCGATGTGGTGCCCGAACGCGTCCTCACCGAGCAGGAAGAAGTGCTGCGCCGTCCGCGCCTGTTCTGGCTCAACCTGCTGCTGACCGTTGTAGTCATGGCCGTGATGATCGTGGGCTGGGTCGATCCGGTGGTGATGTTCATGGTCGGCACCGTGCTGGCGCTGTGCATCAACTACCCCAACGTCGATGCCCAACGGGCGCGCATCGACGCCCACGCCAAGACCGCGCTGACCATGGCCAGCATTCTTCTGGCGGCGGGTGTGTTCACCGGGATCATGCAAGGCACCGGCATGCTCAAGGCCATGGCCGAAGTCGCGGTGGCGCAAATTCCGGCAGGCCACGGCAAATTGATCCCGATGATCGTGGGCTTCCTGTCGATGCCGCTGAGCCTGTTGTTCGACCCGGATTCCTTTTACTTCGGTGTGATGCCGGTGATCGCCGAAGTCGGCCGCGCGTTGGGCGTCGATCCGCTGCAAGTCGCTCAAGCTTCATTACTGGGCGTGCACACCACCGGTTTCCCGGTCAGCCCGCTGACCCCTGCGACCTTTCTGTTGGTGGGGCTGTGCAAGGTCGAACTGGCCGACCACCAGCGTTTCACCATCCCGTTTCTGTTTGGCGCATCGGTGCTGATGACCCTCACCGCACTGCTGCTGGGAGTGTTTTGAATGAAAACTTTACGTATTGGCTCCGGCGCCGGTTACTCGGGCGACCGCATCGAGCCGGCCGTGGAGCTGGCTGAAAAAGGCGCGCTGGATTACCTGGTGTTCGAATGCCTGGCCGAGCGCACCATCGCCCTCGCGCAACAGGCGCGGCTCACTGATCCCGACGCCGGTTTCGACCCGTTGTTGAGCGAGCGCATGCGTCGCGTCCTGCCGTTCGTGGCCCGTGGCCGTGAGCCGGGGCAGCAACGCTTGCGGGTGATCACCAACATGGGCGCGGCCAACCCGTTGTCGGCCGCGAAAGAGGTGCGGCGGATCGCGGCGACGCTGGGGTTGCACGGCCTGAAAGTCGCCGCGCTGACGGGGGATGATGTGCTCGCGCAGCTGAGCCCTGAACAGAAGCTGGACAACGGCTCGACGATCAAGGCGCTGGGAGACCGGCTGATTTCCGCCAACGCTTATCTGGGGGCTGAAGGCATTGTTGACGCACTGAAGGCCGATGCTGACGTGGTGATTACCGGGCGCGTGGCCGACCCTTCGCTGTTCTTGGCGCCTCAGCTGTTCGAATTCGGCTGGGCGTCGGACGACTGGGCGCGGTTGGGGCGCGGCACGCTGATCGGTCACCTGCTGGAGTGCGCGGGGCAAATCACCGGGGGCTATTTCGCTGACCCCGGCGTGAAAGACGTGCCGGATCTGGCGCGGTTGGGTTTCCCGCTGGCCGAGATCGACGCGGAGGGCCGGGCAGTGATCAGCAAGGTCGCAGGGTCCGGCGGACGTATCGACACGGCGACCTGCACTGAGCAGATGATCTACGAAGTGCACAACCCTAGCGCGTACCTGACCCCTGATGTGACGGCGGATTTTTCGGGCGTTTCTTTTAATGTCGTAGCGCCCAACGAAGTGCGTGCCGAAGGGGCGTCCGGTCGCGCACGCCCCGAGACGTTGAAAGTGTCGGTGGGGTTTCTCGACGGCTGGATCGGTGAAGGACAGATCTCCTACGGCGGCCCCGGTGCGCTGGCCCGGGCGCAACTGGCGCGGGACGTGGTGCTGGAGCGATTGAAAATCACCGGTGTGGTGTTTGACGACGTGCGCGCCGAGCTGATCGGGGTCGATTCGTTGCACGGTTTCGAGTTGGGTTCGCGTGCCCTGAGTGAGCCGTGGGAAGCGCGTTTGCGGGTCGCGGCCCGTTGCGCCGACAAGGCCGAAGCGGTGCGGATCGGCAACGAAGTGGAAACCTTGTACACCAACGGACCTTATGGCGGCGGCGGGGCGACCAAGGCGGTGCGTCAGGTGGTGGCGGTCGCCTCGTTGCTGCTGCCCCGTGAAGCGGTCACGCCCCGCGTTCATCTGGAGGATGCATCATGAGCGTCGTCAAACTGCGCGACCTGGCCCATTCGCGCACCGGGGACAAGGGCGATACGTCGAACATTTCGGTGATTGCGTACCGGGTGGAGGATTACCCGCGACTGGTCGAACAACTGACGGCCGAGCGGGTGGCGGCGCACTTTGCCGAACTGCTTGACCCGACCGCCGAGGCCGTTCGGCGGTATGAGCTGCCGAATGTCCAAGCGTTGAATTTCGTGTTGCCGGGGATTTTGAAAGGTGGTGTGACACGCTCGCTGGCGCTGGATGCCCATGGCAAAGCGTTGGGCGCAGCATTACTGGATATTGAGATTGAAGGCTGATTTGCTGTTGATTCGGCGCTCCACCTTGCCTGCGATCGCTCCGGGGTCGCGTCCGACCGCAGCAGTCGTAACACGAACAGCGTGATATGTCTGACTCACCGCATGCTCCGATTTTGCTGCCGCTGCGCGCCAGATCGTAGGCAAGGTGGAGCGCCACCCCGGCACTCCCACGGCCCTCGGCCAGAAGCGGGCTGCCGCGTGATATGTCCTTCGGCCAGCGCCTGATTGAAGGACCGCAATAGCGGCGCTGCATCACCTCCCGTTCGTGAGAAACACCACATACCCCCGAAACCCTTCGCTCCCGCGCAAATACCCCGGCGCGTCCCATTCCCCGCCCTGTACCAGCCCGACCTTGAACGGCACGCCCAGCCGGCTCACCCTCGGCAGGTACGCGCGGTAATCCGGAATGCTCCGTCGGTCCTGATACGTCTGCACCACGATCTCATCCACCACGCCTTTCAGTTGCCCGATGGCGGTGGGGTCGGCGTTGCTGCTCCAGTCCATCAGCCCGGTGATACTCAGTTTGTACCGCGACGGCAGGCGCTCGCGCAGGTCGTTGAGGAAGGTCACGTACTCCTGCAAATAGCGGGTGCGGGCGTCGAAGTCGATCTGGATGCCGGTCACCGCGTTGCCCGCCTGCCGCCAACGTTCGACCTGCCCGAACAACTGGCGATAGACCGAGTCCGGCCAGCGCAGAGTGTGGGCGCGGTAGACGATCCACAACTCCGGCGACGGCAGCCGCGTGACGCTCATGCCCTGGGCGATGAAATCCACCCGTTGTTTGTCGCGCCGGGGCGCGAAAATCTGCCCCTGCAACACATACAACGTCTTCGCCTGCTCCAGCACCGGCTGTGACGCGACGCCGCTCCACAGCCAGAACGCGTCGTAGTCCCTGGCGTCTACCGAGGCCCACGCCGGACCCGCTGTCGAAATGCAGAACAGCAGCCCAATCAAGGCCCGACGCAGCGGCCTTATCACCAGTAATACTGCAACGTCTTGCCCCACGTGGTCCCGGCGTAGGTGCTCTTCAACTGTTTGAACCAGCCCTTGCGCACCGGCGGCGCCACGTCCTTGCCGCCGCAACTGTTGTAGCCGGACGGCCCGTAGCAGTTGATCGCGCGGAACAGCGCATAGGCTTTTTCGTCACGCCCGGCCTTGGCATCGGCGATCACGGTTTGATAGCCGTCCAGACGCGAGAACCCATCGCCCTTGAAACCCGGTTCGCTGCCGCCGAGTTGCGAGGCTGAGGGGCGCTGGTCCAGCGGCATGCTGTCCAGGCCGTTGCGCAGGATGAATTCGCCGAGGCAGTTCAAGCCGTTGGGGTCCTGGCCGTTGGCCTGAAGCGTCGCGGCGGTGTCGGCGATGCCGGGGCAGGCGTAGCTCGATTCGGCCTTCGCGCCGTTCCAGCGGAACAGTTGCAGGCTCTGGCCGTCGCCGTAGACGTAGCCCAATTGCGCGGTAAGTTTGCTGTCGGCGGGTTTTTCCGACAGGGCCTTGAGGTCGTCGCCGAACGCCGCGTACTGGCCGTGCATCAGCTCTTTATAGAGCAGCACGAATTGCGCGGTGGCCTTCTCGTTGTCGCTGATGCCTTGGGCAATTTGCTGACGCAGCAACGGCGCATCCGCCACCTTGCTCAGCAAGATCAAACGCACTTGCGCGGACTGAACCGGCGAGTCGCTGGCGAATACTTTGGCCAGTTGCCCGCTGCGTTCGTAGTTCATCGCCAGCGCCAGTTCCAGCTGTTCCCGTTGCAACGGCTGTTTCGCCAGCGGCAACAGTTTCAGCCACAAGGCCTGGGCGGCGGCTTTGTCACCGGTCGCCTCCAACGCCAAGCCGCGCAGGGTCTGTTGGCTGAACGCGAAATAATCGAGGGTGGCAGGCACGTCTTTCGGCAGGTGGTTCAGCGCCTCGGCGGGGTTCTTGTCGAGGTAGAACGAAAACGCCGCTTGCAGGTAATCGAACATCGCCGGTTGCTGGGCGAAGAGGGATTTCTGAGCCAGCAGCGCGTCGCGGGTCAGCGGCGACTGTGTGTCGGGCCGCATGAGCATCAGGTCGTGAGTGGCGGTGATCAGGGCCGACGGCGTAGCGCCGGTCATGAGCATCAGCAGCTTGTTGTCGGTCTCCTGAATCAACGCGTCCACCGGCAGGTTGCGCTGGTCGTCCTTGGCGTCGGCCAGTTGCCAGTTGTAGTCCTGGGCGAGCTTATCGAGGTCCTTCGACAGCCAGTGCACCCGACGCATCAGGCCCTTGGCGGACTGCGCGTAGCTGCCAGTGGGGTAGGCGCTGAGGTAGTGATCAATGGCTTTCGCGACCTGCGCAAATGGCGCGGGGTCGAGGCCGTCCTTCATCGTGCCGTACTCGTCGAACGCGTCTTTTTGCGCGTCGTTGAGCCGGGTGCGGGCGACCATGTACAGCGCCGTTTCCTTGAGCCACGGCTGGGGGCTGTCACTCAGGCTGGCGAACCCGGTTTCGGCGGCGGCGAAGCGCCCGCTGTAGAAATCCGAGGCCGCTTGCAGATAGACGAGGAACGCCTTGCCTTCTGCCGATTGAACGTCGGTGGGCAGCAGCGCGGCCTGTTTTTCGCCTTCCCATGTGCAGGTTTCCAACAATTGCATGCGCGCGCGGGCCAGGGACTGACGCTCGGCGTCGGACAGCTGCGGCGCCTCGACGACGTGCTGGATGAATGCTGTGGCGCTGTCGTCGCTGTTACTGCGGCAGCGGCTGCCTTCCCCTTGCAGGAACGCGTCGCCCGCTGTGTCGAGGCTGTCGCGTTTGAGGCCCAGTTTCTCCAGCAACTCGCCCAGTGCTGCCGTGCTGGAATTATCGCCTTGATCGCCTTCCTCGGCCGACGCCTCCAGACGTGCCACGGGGAACGGCACCGGACCGAAACCTTCCGCGACTTCATCGTCGGTCAGCGCGTTGGGCGTGAGCTCCAGCGCCTTGCGGTCGGCGAGCATCAGCCGCAAGTTCACCCGGCTGTCGTTGCCGGGGCTGAGAAACGCCAGGTTGTTGCACACGTCCAGTGAGTCGCGCAGCAGCAACCAGTTGGGGTAGCAGGAATCGTCACCGCTGGCCTGGGCCGAGCCACAGAATGCCGTGCCGATGATCAATGCAAGAGGGGTCAGCAAGCGGGTACGCATGAACAATCCTTGATTTCAGTACGCAAGAGGAGGGGGAGGCGCGGCGAATGATACAGGGTGTTTCTGAAATGCGGATGAAGTGGCATTTTGATGCTTCATCTCAAACTCACGGACGATCGCGATTTCTGTAGGAGCCGGCCTGCTGGCGAAAGCGGTAGGCCAGATACGGGTGTATCGCTTACCCCACGCATTCGCCAGCAAGCTGGCTCCCACCATGACGAGTCGCGCACTTAGAAATTATTTTCAAAACCCTATGAGGTAAACCCTGCTGGCATCCGTGTAGTGAGAATCAGATTCGTTCCGACGAACGATCCTTCACCACTCGACACCTCAGGTGCCTCCGTTCATGACAGCTCAATCCGGTTTTCGTGTGTCCGCCTTGCCCGCCTTTCGTCCCGCCGTGCTGGGGGCATGTTCGGTCACGGCGTTGCTGTGTTCCCTTGGCCTGAACACCCTGGCCAGCGCTGAAGAAATGCAGCTGGACGCGGTCAACATCGACGCCACTTCCCAGGCCGAAGTCAGCGAAACCGAACACAGCCGAACGAGCTATCAGGCGCGCAAGGCCTCGGTTGCGACTCGTACCGAAACCCCGCTGGTGGAAGTGCCGCAAACCGTGAACGTGGTCACCAACCGGGTGATCGAAGACCGTCAGCCGAACAGCCTCGACGAAGCGATCAACGCGGTCAGCGGCGTGAAGCAGGGCAACACCCTGGGCGGCACTCAGGACGCCATTCAGAAGCGCGGCTTCGGCACCAACCGTGACAACTCGATCATGCGCGACGGCATGCAGTCGGTGCAGGCGCGTAACTTCACGCCGACCACCGAGCGCATCGAAGTGCTGAAAGGCCCGTCCTCGATGCTCTACGGCGTGCAGGACCCCGGCGGCGTGATCAACGTCGTCACCAAGAAACCGCAGTTGGTCGATGCTCGTTCCATTTCCGCGTTCGGCAGCAGCTTCGGTGGGGGCGGCGAGCAGATCGACCTGACCGGCCCGATCGGCACCAAAGGCCTGGCGTACCGCGTCATCGCCGACAAGCAGAACTACGATTACTGGCGCAATTTCGGCAGCATCGATCAGTCGGTGATCGCGCCGTCGCTGGCCTGGTACGGCGACGACACCACGGTCTCGGCGGCCTACGAACACATGGAATATTCGGTGCCGTTCGATCGGGGCACGCAGATCAACACCAAGACCGGCAAGGTGCTGGACATCCCGCGCAACCGCCGTCTGGACGAGCCGTTCAACGTCACCACCGGCCGCTCCGATTCGCTGGATCTGCGCATGGACCATCGCCTCAACGACACCTGGACCTTGCGCACCGGCTACGCCTACAGCCGCAATTATTACAACGACTACCAGTCGCGTTTCATCTCGGCCAACTACACCACCGGCGCCGTCACCCGACGTGGCGATGCCACCCGCGATGCCGTGCAGTTCGCCCACACCGCCACCGTCAACATGCTGGGCAACCTGTACTGGGGAGACGTGCGCCATGAGCTGCTGTTCGGTGCCGATTACATGAAAAACGACCGCGAACTGGGCGACCTGTTTCGCAGCGCCAACAAGGTCGATTTCAACTACAACACGCCGGTCTATGGCGTGACCCCGCAGCCAAGCGTGGCCAGCGCGCCCAACAGCGATCAGACCGATCACCTGCGCACCCACGCCTTCTTCGTGCAAGACGCCGTGCACCTGAACGATCAGTGGATTGTCCAGGCCGGTCTGCGCTATGACGCCTTCGATGAAATGACCGGCAAAGGCCGTCCGTTCGTGGTCGGTGCCGACGTGAAAGACAGCAAGGTCGTGCCCCGCGTGGGCCTGGTCTACCTGATCCAGCCGGACTGGTCGGTGTACGGCAGCTACACCGAATCGTTCCGCCCGAACACCTCGATTGCCGCGCCGATTGGCGACCTGCCGCCGGAAGAGGGCAAGTCCTATGAAATCGGCACCAAGTTCCAGAACGATGCCATCACCGCCACCGTCGCACTGTTCAACATCAACAAGAAAAATGTGCAGACCAGCGAGCCCTGCGGCACTGAAACCTGTACGCGGGTCTCGGGCGAGGTACGCTCCCGCGGACTGGAAGCCGACATCACCGGCCAGATCAACGAATTCTGGAGCCTCACCGGCAGCTACGCCTACACCGACACCCAAGTCCTGGAAGACCCGAACCTCAAGGGCGAGCCGCTGGACGGGGTGTCCAGACACACCGGCGCCCTCTACCTGACCCGCGACTTCGGCCACGTCGGCATCGGCAACCTGCGCGCAGGCACCGGCGCACGTTTCGCCAGCCGCTGGGGCGTCAACGACGGCGCAGGCACCGAATACCACCTGCCGTCCTCGAAAGTCGCCGACGCCTTCGTCTCCTACAAAATGAAGCTCGACGAACGCGACCTGACCCTGCAACTCAACCTGAAAAACATGTTCGACGAGAAGTACTACACCTCCGCCAGCGGCCTCGGCTCACCGGCCATTTCCATTGGCGAGCCACGGCAGTTGGTGGCGCGGGCCAAGTTGGAGTTTTGAGGCGAAGGCATACGATCAGCTACACATCTTGGCTATAAGGCTTGTGCACCACCGAACTTGATAGCCTTCAACACTATTCGATGAATCCTACGTGACGCCTGTCCTGCGGCTGACTTCGGATTTGCCCTCGCATTGTTAATTTTCCTGCCGGTTTTCTTCGCGGCAGGATTAGCAATGATGAATGACGGCACGGGACAGGTGAGGCCGGCGGTATTGAACTGTGAAACTGGGCTGGGCCAAGCGCTGATCGCGATGTTTCGGTCTTTGGACAGTGAATTGAGATTTGAACATTCGCCGCCCGGATCGCTCATCGTCGTGGTTTTCGGAGGGTGTGCGGTACATCTGTACACGAGCCATCGAGTCTCGACCGATGTTGATGCGGAGTTTGTCGATGTAGCCATTCCCTCCAGCGTCAACTTGCGTGAGCTATTGGCTGCGCTGCCTGAAGTGTTTCAGGAGGAGGGCAGTGGTCGTGTCATAGAACTGACTTACGACCTCAATTTCAGCGCATGCCTTGGCCCTTTGCATGAGGATTATCTCGAACGCGGCGTTCCACTCGCCTCATTCGGCGCCGACGCCCCGTTACAGGTCTTGATCGCCTCGCCGGTCGATGTCGCGATTTCCAAACTGGGTCGTGGCACCGATCAAGACATCCGAGATATATCTGCTCTGCTTCGTACAGGGTTCATCCTCGCCTCGGATTTCGAGCGCTTGGCGCTGGAGGCGATTGATTGCTATGTTGGCAATCATGAACCCCCGACCTCGATCCTCAGGAACATCCTGGAGGATTATCTGGAGACTCACGATGGCGAATGCTGCTGATCGCCACATTCTTTCTCAAGCGTTGGACGCCTTGAGCCGCAGTCCGCTGAGCGAGGCTGATGACGGCGCGTTGATCCGTGCCGCGCTCGAGATCTGGTACGAACATTCAAGCCTTGAGTCGGAACTTCGGTTGTTCCTCTCAGATTGCCCTGATGAGGTTAGAGTGCGCAGAGCCGGGTATTTGATGGAGAGAATGACGCGTTTCACGTGCCTTAGCGACGAGCGGGCGTCCGAAGCGTTGTATTCGTTGAGGTTGTTGCTGAACAGCTATCGCAGCCAGCACGAGGTCCACCGTCAACCAAAGGGGCGATTGCGCGATCGGCGCGATGAACTGGCCGCCTCTTGGGGGTTGAGCGAGGGACTTGGATTGAAGGTCCAAATCTTGTTGCCTTACCAAACCCGTCATTACGCGGGCACTCGCTCGACTGCATTCAAGTAATCACGAGCCCTGCACTTGCGTTATTCCAGTGCGTGTCCGCCCCACCTTTGTTAAATTCCCCTTCGGCGCACGCCTTCTCCGGGCGGTGCCTGTCCCCAGCGTTGAATCCGGAATCGTTCATGCCGAAGAAATCAGGCAGGTCGGTGGACCTTGTGTCGTCGTCCGAGCCGAAGAAAGCCTCCAGCCTTACGTTGATCGATGTGGCCAAGGTTGCGGGTGTGTCGCCCATGACGGTGTCGCGGGCGTTGCATCGGCCTGACCTGGTGAGCGAGGACACCCGCGAAAAAGTGCGCGAAGCGGTGCGCAAGACCGGGTATGTGCCGAACATGCTGGCGGGTGGTCTGGCCAGCAACAAGAGCCGGCTGGTGGCGATTTTCCTGCCGACGATTGCCAACTCGATCTTCGCCGACACGGTGCAGGCGTTGATGGACCGGCTGACCCAGGCCGGTTATCAGACGCTGCTGGGCTTGACCGGTTATGACGCGGAACAGGAAGAAAAACTGCTGGAAGCGGTGCTGGGCAGGCGCCCCGACGGCATCGTGCTGACCGGCACGCTGCACACCGAATCCAGCCGCACGCGCCTAGCGCAGGCGGGGATTCCCGTGGTCGAGGCGTGGGACTTGAGTGAAGACCCCATCGACATGCTGGTGGGCTTTTCCCATGAAAAAGTGGGGGAGGACACCGCCCGGCACCTGCTGCAAAAAGGCTACAGGCGCTTCTCCGTCGTGGCCATCGGCGACCCTCGCGGGTTGCGCCGTTGCCACAGCCTGATCGCCGCACTCAATCAACACGGTATCGACGATGTGCCGATGGAAGTCCTCGCGCCGCCTGCCACGCTGCAAGTCGGGCGGGAAGGGCTGGCGAACCTGCTGGATCGCGGCGTCGCCACGGATGTGGTGGTGTGCAGCTCGGACACCGTCGCCCAAGGTGTCCTGGCGGAAGCGGCCAGTCGCGGCCTGCGGGTGCCGGAAGACCTGGCGGTCATGGGCTTTGGCGATTTGAGCAGCGCGGCGCAGGTCTATCCCGCGTTGTCCACCGTGCGCGTCGATGGCAATCGCATCGGGTTGCAGGTCGCCCAGGCCTTGCTCGACCGCTTTCAGGAACACACCTCCAGCGCCACCCCCGTCCGCGTCGACACCGGCTTTACCCTGATCGACCGCGCCAGTACCTGAACCCCGTTTTTCGATTGTCCGACAAACGTACTGTTGAATGATTGCGCAATCAGTGTAAGATCCGGCTCATGGTGATCGCCTGTTCGAGGCGGATCACTTTTTTTATCGGCTGAAATGATTGCGCAATCATGAAAGTCACTATCACCGGATTTTGCAGACAAATCAGGGGCGCTTGCCAATGCTCACACAACAACAAAACGTCACGTCTTCCGATAACGACCAGATCGCATGGGTCAAGGTGTCTTCGGTATTCCTGCCGCTGGCCAACCCCATCAGCGACGCCAAGGTGCTGACCGGACGGCAGAAGCCGATGACCGAGATCGCCATCCTGGTGGCCGAGATCGAGACCACCGACGGCCATCGCGGTATGGGGTTCAGTTACTCGAAGCGGGCAGGCGGCCCCGGCCAGTTTGCCCACGCCAAGGAAATCGCCCCGGCGCTGATCGGCGAGAACCCCAGCGACATCGCCAAGCTGTGGACCAAACTCTGCTGGGCCGGGGCGTCGGTGGGGCGTAGCGGTTTGTCGACCCAGGCCATCGGTGCCTTCGACGTGGCGCTGTGGGACCTGAAAGCCAAGCGCGCCAACCTGTCGCTGGCGCGTTTGCTGGGCGCCCATCGCGATTCGGTGCGTTGCTACAACACCTCGGGCGGCTTCCTGCACACGCCGCTGGAGCAACTGCTGCACAACACCGACATATCGCGGGAGAAGGGCATCGGCGGGATCAAGCTCAAGGTCGGCCAGCCGGATTGCGCCATCGACCTGCACCGCGTGGCCACAGTTCGCAAGCACCTTGGCGATGACTTCCCGCTGATGGTCGACGCCAATCAGCAGTGGGATCGCCCGACCGCACAGCGCATGTGCCGCCGCTTCGAAGAATTCAACCTGATCTGGATCGAAGAGCCGCTGGACTGCTACGACGCCGAAGGCCACGCCGCCCTGGCGCAGCAGTTCGACACGCCCATCGCCACCGGGGAAATGCTCACCAGCGTCGCCGAACACGCCGAGTTCATCAACAAACGTGGCGCCGATTTCCTGATGCCGGACGCGCCTCGGGTCGGCGGCATCACGCCGTACCTCAAGGTCGCGGGCATGGCCGAACAGGCGGGGCTGATGCTTGCGCCGCACTTCGCGATGGAGCTGCACGTGCACCTCGCGGCGGCCTACCCGACGGAGCCGTGGGTCGAGCATTTCGAATGGATGGAGCCGCTGTTCAACGAGCGTCTGGAGACCCGCAACGGGCGGATGCTGGTGCCGACCCGTCCGGGCCTCGGGCTGTCGTTGAGTGAACAGGTCAATGCCTGGACCGCGCAAACCGCCGAGGTCGGTTCCCGCCCCTGATTCATCAGCGAACACCGTGTGTGCATGACCGGGAGCGCCTCCCCACGGGGCGCTCTTGTGGCCGATCTATAACAACAAAATGAGGGCTTTCATGTGGAACATTCCAACACCGCCAGCGCGGCCGCTTCGGCTGCGGGTGCTGCAACCGCCGTGCGCAGCAAAGTGCGTTTCGGCATCCTCGCGATGCTGTTCATCGTCACCGCGATCAACGTCGGCGACCGCGCCACGCTGTCGATCACAGGCTCCGCACTGACTGAAGTGCTGGGCATCAACTCCGTCACCCTGGGCTACATGTTCTCGGCGTTCGCCTGGGCCTATGTGCTCGGGCAGTTGCCAGGCGGCTGGCTGCTCGACAAGTTCGGCTCGGTGCGCGTCTACGGGCTGTCGTTGTTTCTCTGGTCCACCATCACCGTCGCGCAGGGCATGATCGGCTTCTTCTCGGTGCCGGTCGCCATTGGCACGTTGTTCGTGCTGCGCTTTTTGCTGGGGCTGATCGAGGCGCCGGTCTATCCCGCCAACAGCCGCATTGTTGCGGCATGGTTTCCGTTGCAGGAACGCGGACTGGCGACGGTGATCTTCAACTCGTCGATGTACATGTCGGTGGTGCTGCTGGCGCCGGCCATGGGTTTCATCGCCCATCGCTACGGCTGGGAGCACGTGTACTGGTTCATGGGCGGGCTGGGGATCGTGGTCAGCCTGATCTGGTTCAAGTTCGTGAAAACCCCGACCGAACACCCCTCGGTCAACCGCGCCGAACTGGAGCACCTGCGTGAAGGCGGCGCTCAGGTGGACATGGACAAACCGAAGGAAAAGGGCGCGTTCGTGCCCCGTTTTTCGGACCTGAAAGTGCTGTTGAAAAGCCCGATGATGTGGTCGATTTATTTGGGCAAATACTGCGACACCTCACTGCAGTATTTCTTCCTGACGTGGTTTCCGGTGTACCTGGTGAAAGGACGCGGGCTGAACATCATGGAAGCGGGCGCTATTGCGGCGATCCCCGGCATCTGCGGCCTGCTCGGCGCGTTGTGCGGCGGGGCGGTGTGCGATTACCTGATCCGCAAGGGTTTCTCGCTGTCGGTGGCGCGCAAGATTCCGCTGGTGTGCGGCATGACCATGGGCGCGACGCTGGTGTTCTGCAACTTCACCGAATCGATGTGGGTCGTGACGATCCTGATGTCGCTGGCGATCTTCGGCAAAGGCGTGGTCGCGGTGGACTGGACGCTGGTGTCCGACACCTCGCCCAAGGAAATCACCGGGATGGCGGGCGGCTTGTTTAACATGTTCGGCAACCTGTCGGGCATCTTCACCCCGATCGTGATCGGCTACATCGTGCAGTCCACCGGCTCGTTCTCCGGAGCGATGTACGTGGTGGCGGCGCATGCATTGGTGGGTGCGCTGGCGTTCTTGAGCATGGGGCGTTTGCAGCGGTTGGTGTTGCAACGACCGGTGGGTTGATGACAAATAGTCTGACCTGACAGGGTCTGCCTCTGGCCGAAGGCCGTAGATACCGTCTTGCCCATCACCGGGCAAGCGCAATTTCTGCGTCGAACGGCTTGCCCGATTTCAGCACGCCATAGACCAGATGCAGCAGCTTTCGCATTGCTGCACAGATGATCTCTTTTGGGGCTTTCCCATTGGCGCGCATCCGGGTCTTTAGCTCTCGCAACACCGCGTTGTGCTTTAGGCCAGCCATGCCTGGCATGTAAAGCCCGGCGCGCAGCCTTTTCGAGCCGGTTTTGGATATATGGGTCGGGCCTACCGACTCTCCCGAGCTAGCACAACGTGGGTCCAGGCCCGCAAAGGCAACGATAGATTTGGGGCCCTTGTAATCCAATGGGTCGCCGAGTTCGGCCAGGATCAGCGCTGCGGTCGTATCCCCCAGCCCGTCGATGGTCACGATCAGATCGCGCTTCTGGCGCAGGTCAGGATCGTCGTCAATATTGTCTTTGATCGCTTTCCTGGTCTCGTCGATCTGTTGCTTGACGTGGCTGATCACCGACTCGATCGACGCTTTGACCTTGTCTTCGGCGACATCCAGACGATTGCTTTCCATCTGCTGAATTTCCTGCAAATCTTCCAGTCGACGCACCAACGCGCGCAAGCGCCGACGTGGCGCGGGCTCCGGCACCCACTCGCGCAGTCTGGTGTGCTTGTCTTGCGCATAGCGGGCGATCAGCTTTGCATCGGCCTTGTCGGTTTTGACCCGGCGCAGCTCATCCTTGCCGTACTGGTGGAGGATCGCAGGGTTGACGATGCACACCCGGTATCCGTGAGCGTGAAGGCAATCAGCAACGCCCTGGTGGTAGACGCTGGTGGCTTCCATCACGACCCAGGCATGGGGCTCGGAGTGGGTGGTAAGCCAGTCGAGCAGCACCTGATAACCCTTGGGATTATTGGCCAGCCTGGCTTTGGTCCTGAACTTCCCGTTATCCAGCGGGGTGGCGATATCAAATGAGTTTTTGGCGATATCGATGCCAACAAAAGCAGACATGGCGCTCTCCAGAGTCGATTGCACACGATCATCGCGTCACCCGGTCCTGCCTTGTACATGCGTGCTCACGCCGAAGGCGCGCACTGGATACCGTTCGGACTTTTCGAGTGAGGTTGGAGAACCGGAGCTCTATCTACTTTGTAAGCTCTGAGGCCTTAGGAGCTGAACAGCTTCCCGGCTCTCCCTCGATGATCAGTCGAGAACTATGGCGCGATGAAACGCCAGAGTCGAGATACAAGGAGCTGGCTTGCCTGCGATCTGCCGGGGACCGGCAGCAAAATGGGGATATTCAGTGTGCGAGGCAGATGGGGTTGTAGGGTTTGCTGCCGCTTCGCGCCAGATCGCAGGCAAGCCAGCTCCCACGGCCTGCGGCCAGAATCACATCGTATGGAGTTCAAAATAGGTGTTTGAGCGGAATCAGGAAACCGACTGAGCCCCACGCCACTGCTTCGGACTCACCCCAAACCAGCGCTTGAACGCTCGCGAGAAGGCGCTGGTTTCAGAGTAGCCCAGCAGCGAGGCGAGTTGGGTGACGCTGAGGCTTTGCTGCTTGAGGTGGGCGAGGGCGGTTTCCTGGCGGATCTGGTCCACCAGTTGAGTGAAGCTCAAACCGTGGTCGCGCAGTTTGCGTTGCAGCGCCCATTCCGACAGGCCCAGATTGTGGGCGATCTCGTCAAGGGCAGGCTCACCCAAGTGCAGGGTGGCGAGGATGGTCTGTCGGGCGCGTTCCAGCAGCGTGGTTTCGCTGCCGTTGTCTCCCAGTTGGCGAATCGCGTCCTTGATCAACATCAGCAGAATCGGATCGCTGCCGGGCATCGTCTTGCCGATCAATTCTGATTTGGGAATCAGCAGCGAATTGCAGCCTTGGGCGAACTGCACGTCGGCGTGAAACACGTCGCGGTGTTCGTGCCAGTCCTGCGGCCTTGCGTGTTCGAAGGCCACTTGCCGAGGCGCCCAGTCAGGCCCCAACACATGGCGCACCAGGTTCAACGCCATGCCCATGGTTAGCTCGGCGTCCTGGCGACGTTCGTGAATTGCGCCATGCCGCACCTGATAATCGAAGCGGTAACACTCGCCCTGATCCACCAGCTCGATCAGCGTGCTGTGTTGGTGAAAGGGGAAGGCCTCGGAAAAGTTGATCAGCGCGGCTTCCAGCGTCGGCGAACACAGCCCGATGTAGCCCAGCAAACCCAACGCCTGTGGCTGGAACTGCTGGCCATAGCGCAGGCCGAAATTGTCGCAGCCCGTTTGCCGAGCCGCTTCCTCCAGCACCTTGCAATAGTTGGTGAGGGGCAGGCTGAGGGTCGGGTGCAGCAGTTGTTCGGGGTCGATGCCGGAGCGGCCGAACACCCGATCCAGATCACCGCCATGCTGCACGATGAACCCGTCCAGACCGTTGGCGGCAGCCGACAACACCCCGCGATTGCTGGCGGGGGAGGTGTTCGGCGTGGCCTGCGGAATGAGGGTCTGAAGCATGGACGTGAGCGGCCTTCAGGGTCTGTATGAATTTCATTCAAGCAAATGTCGTACCTTGTTACGGATGAATGCCAATACCTTTAGCAATCCGCTGACGAACCTGTAGGAGTGAGCTCGCTCGCGATAGCTATCGGACGAACGCTAAAGGTGCATTGGATGTACCGACGTCATCGCGAGCAAGCTCACTCCTACTCAGGTGTAACGGGTTGAGAATCGATGCGCTGCTCAGTAGCTGCTACCCATCGACCCACCCCAATGGGTACTGAGGTGCCACCCAACCCCGTCAAACATGACCCGAGATAAAGCAAACCGCGCTCAACGCGCGCCAGCATGGCGCATCCCGTGCCAATAGCCGGAAAACTTGACCGCACACGACAAACCGCGCGCTGCAGGGTCAAGCCTTGGCCGCAAACCTGTGGCTATGCTCGACGTCAGGCAAATTCCGTCGATTGGCTACCGGGGTGCACGCACATGACTGTTACACAACTCAAACCGACATTGGGAACCCTGCACCTGTGGGGATTGGCCGTGGGCCTGGTGATTTCCGGCGAGTATTTCGGCTGGAGCTACGGCTGGGGCACCGCTGGCACCCTGGGGTTTCTGGTCACCACGCTGATGGTGGCGGTGATGTACACCTGTTTCATTTTCAGCTTCACTGAACTGACCACCGCAATCCCGAACGCGGGCGGCCCGTTCGCCTACAGCCTGCGGGCGTTCGGCGTGACCGGCGGGATGATCGCGGGCCTCGCGACGTTGATCGAATTCGTTTTCGCGCCCCCGGCCATCGCCATGGCCATCGGTGCCTACCTCAACGTGCAATACCCGTCGCTGGACCCGAGAGTCGCGGCCATCGGCGCGTACATCGTGTTCATGACCCTGAACATCCTCGGCGTCAGCATCGCCGCTACCTTTGAGCTGGTGGTGACGGTGCTGGCCGTCGCCGAGTTGCTGGTGTTCATGGGCGTCGTCGCGCCAGGCTTCAGCTTCAGCAACTTCGTGCTGGGCGGCTGGGCCGGTTCCGACACGTTCAGCCTGCCCGCGATCAGCGGCATCTTCGCGGCGATCCCGTTCGCGATCTGGTTCTTCCTCGCCATCGAAGGCGCCGCCATGGCCGCCGAAGAAGCCAAGGACCCGAAGCGCACCATCCCTCGCGCTTACGTGGCGGGCATTCTGACGCTGGTGGTGCTGGCGATTGGCGTGATGATCTTCGCCGGTGGCGTGGGCGACTGGCGCGCACTGTCGAACATCAACGACCCGTTGCCTCAGGCGATGAAAGCCGTGGTCGGCAACAACTCCAACTGGATGCACATGCTGGTGTGGATCGGCCTGTTCGGTCTGGTGGCAAGCTTCCACGGCATCATTCTGGGCTACTCCCGTCAGTTCTTCGCCCTGGCCCGCGCAGGTTTCCTGCCAGCGAGCCTGGCCAAATTGTCACGTTTCCAGACGCCACACCGTGCCATTCTGGCGGGCGGCGTGATCGGGATTCTGGCGATCCTCAGCGACGGTCTGGTCAATCTGCAAGGCATGACCCTGACCGCGGCGATGATCACCATGTCGGTGTTTGGCGCTATTGTGATGTACATCGTCAGCATGCTCAGCCTGTTCAAACTGCGTCGTAGCGAGCCGAACCTCGAACGCAGTTTCCGGGCGCCGGGCTACCCCATCGTGCCGGGCATTGCGCTGGTGCTGGCGGTGGTCTGTCTGATCGCGATGGTGTGGTTCAATCTGGTCATCTGCGGCATCTTCATCGGCTTGATGGCCGTGGGTGCGCTGTTCTGCAAAGTGGTGCGTGGCCGTGGCGCCGTGGTCGCGGTCGCGGGTTAATCCGTTCGGTAGTGAGAGAGGAAGCGGGCGATGAGTTTTTCCCACAGCATCGGTGGCATGGTCTGGCGTTTCGACAGCCTGCGGGAGCTCATGGCCAAGGCCAGCCCCGCACGCTCCGGCGACTTCCTGGCCGAAGTCGCCGCCACCAGCGATGCCGAGCGCGCGGCGGCGCAAATGGCCCTGGCCGACGTGCCGCTCAAGCGCTTCCTCAACGAAGCGTTGATCCCTTACGAACAGGACGAAGTGACCCGGCTGATCGTGGACACTCACGATCTGGCGGCCTTCTCGACAGTCAGTCACCTGACCGTCGGCAGCTTTCGTGACTGGCTGTTGGGGGACGACGCCACCGAGGCCAGCCTCAAGGCGCTGGCGCCGGGGCTGACACCGGAAATGGTCGCGGCGGTGTCGAAGATCATGCGCGTGCAGGACTTGGTGCTGGTGTCGCAGAAGATCCGCGTCGTCACCCGTTTCCGCAACACCGTGGGCCTGCGCGGGCGGATGTCGACCCGCTTGCAGCCCAACCATCCGACGGACGATCCGGCCGGCATCGCCGCCAGCGTCCTCGACGGCCTGCTGTACGGCAACGGCGACGCCATGATCGGCATCAACCCGGCCACCGACAGCATCAGCGCCATCACCGAATTGCTGAAAATGCTCGACGGCGTGATCCGTCACTACGAGATTCCCACCCAGTCCTGCGTGCTGACCCACGTTACCTCATCGGTGGCGGCGATTGAAAAAGGCGTGCCGCTGGACCTGGTGTTTCAGTCCATCGCGGGCACCGAAGCGGCCAACAGCGGCTTCGGCATCAGCCTGGAAATCCTGCGCGAAGGCTACGAAGCGGGGCTGAGTTTGAAGCGCGGGACGCTGGGCAATAACTTGATGTATTTCGAGACCGGGCAAGGCAGCGCGCTGTCGGCCAACGCACACCATGGCGTCGATCAGCAGACCTGCGAGACCCGCGCCTACGCCGTGGCCCGGCATTTCAACCCGTTTCTGGTCAACACCGTGGTCGGCTTCATCGGCCCGGAATACCTGTACAACGGCAAGCAAATCATTCGCGCCGGGCTTGAAGACCACTTCTGCGGCAAGCTGCTGGGCGTGCCGATGGGCTGCGACATTTGCTACACCAACCACGCCGAAGCCGATCAGGACGACATGGACGTGCTGCTGACGCTGCTCGGGGTCGCCGGGATCAACTTCATCATGGGCATTCCCGGCTCCGACGACGTGATGCTCAACTACCAGACCACCTCGTTCCACGACGCGCTGTACGCACGCAAGACCATTGGCTTGCGCCCGGCGCCGGAGTTCGAGGCATGGCTGACGCGCATGGACATCCTGCGTCAGGACGACAACAGCGTCCGGTTGGGGCAGGGCGTGCCGCCGCTGTTTCGCAAGGCGCTGGCGCAGTTGCAGTGAGGACGTTTGGCCATGAGTGACGACCACAACAAGACACCTGCCCAGGCCGACGCCTGGCAGCAGTTACGCTCGCTGACCTCGGCGCGGATTGCCTTGGGGCACGCCGGGACCAGCCTGCCGACGGCGGCACAGCTGGATTTTCAGTTTGCCCACGCCCAGGCCCGCGATGCCGTGCATTTGCCCTTCGATCACGCGGCGTTGAGCGAGCAGTTGAACGGGCGCCAGCGGGAAACCTTGACCGTGCACAGCTCGGCGCAAGACCGGAACATCTACCTGCAACGGCCGGATTTGGGGCGGCGCTTGTCGACGGATTCGGTGGAGCAGTTGCGTGGGTATGCCGAGGCGCACCCGAAGGGGTTCGATCTGGCGGTGGTGGTGGCCGATGGGCTGTCGTCGCTGGCCGTGCAACGTCACAGCCCGGCCATGCTGGCGCGGATTGATGAACTGGCGGCGGCTGAGGGATGGAGCCTCGCGCCTGTGGTGTTGGTGGAACAGGGGCGCGTGGCCGTGGCTGATGAAGTCGCCGAACTGCTCAAGGCGCGGATGGTGGTGATCCTTATCGGCGAACGCCCCGGCCTCAGCTCACCCGACAGCCTGGGCCTGTATTTCACCTACGCGCCCCGGGTCGGTCTGAACGACGCGGCGCGCAACTGCATCTCCAATGTGCGGCTGGAAGGCATGAGCTACGCCATGGCCGCGCACAAGTTGCTGTACCTCATGCGCGAGGCCTGGCGCCGGCAATTGTCCGGGGTGAAATTGAAAGATGACGCGCAAGTGCCGGTGCTGGAAGGCAGCGAAGCCGGACGGCCGGGGAATTTTTTGATTGGCGGGTGATGCCGAACACATGATCCGAACACACCGCCATTCATTGTAGGAGCCGGCTTGCTGGCGAAGGCGGAGTGTCAGTCACCCAACGCAGTGCAGACCTGCCGCATTCGCCAGCAAGCCGGCTCCTACAGAGGGATTGGGACACTCACGATCACCGCTGCAACACCCATATCCGCGACAGCAACTCATCCCGGTCCACATAACACCCCTGAAAATGCCGCGCCCCGCTCTTGGGGTCGAAGGCGTCACGGGCGTGGAGGGTGCGGCGGTTGTCGAAGCACCACAGCTGTCCAGCCTCCAGTCGTTGGCGAAACTGAAACCGGGCCTCGCGGGTCATCTCGATGAAGCGCCTGTAGGCTCGATAATACGGCTGCATCAGCGCAGGCTCGATGTCAAACGGCCCGCGCAGAAAATTCGCCATGCGCACCTCCGACACCTCCCCACAAGCGTCCAGCGCGATGACCGGGGCCAGGCAGCGGTAATCGCTGCGCCGGTCCTTGTTGCGAAACTCCACGGGCACCTCACACAGTAATCGATACGCCTCCGGGTCTTCCATCCGCAGGGCCTCGGCCACCGCGAAGCCATCGACGAAACGGCTGTCACCCCCTTGGGCGTCGTTCACCAGGCAATGCAGAAACTGCAAACCCGGCTGCAATTCCCGCGTTGGCAAATCCGTGTGCAGCGGCAGGTTGAAGGCGGTGTAGGCGTTGCTGTCCGCGTCGGCCTTGGATTGCACGTTGAACAACACCCCAAAGTTGCTTTCGCGAATGAACGAAATCCGTCGCGCCAACGGGCTCAATGAGCCAGGTTCGGTGGGCACGCCGCGCACCTGAGTCAGCCCGATATCGCGCACCGCCAGCAGCCAGTCGAGCAGGGCGTTGTCGTCTTCCATCACTGCCGTATAGTCGAACACCGGCAATTCGAGTCCGGCGACCCAGCGCTGTTTGCACGATCGTTTCGCTTCCCGTTCCGCGCGGGAGTAATCGTCATAGGCATGGGCACGCAGCCAGCCAGGGTCGAAGCGGCTTTCATGGCCGTCCTGCCACACCACCCTCAGGGCGCCGAGTTCATCGATATCGGCGGCGCGCACGCCAAGGTCGAGCGGCACGTCGGCGATTTCGAACACCTGCTCACGGGTAACGCTGTACACGCACGCCTCGCAGGGACAGTTATCCCGCAGCCACAGCAGGTGAAAGGGGCTGCGACGCTGGTCAGCCCACAGCACTTCAATCAGCTCGGGCGTGGCGGTGACGCTGAGCAGCGGGCTGATCAGCGGGTAGGTGCGGTAGTCGGCGATGGCGTTCATGGACGAGGCTCCTTGGGCATGATGGGGCGAGGTTCAGGGCGTGGCGGGTTGTTCCGAGGCGAGGTGGGTGGGCGCGAGGATGACCCGGACGGCGTACACAGTGCCGATCAGAATCAGCACCAGCCCGAGCATTTCGGCCATGCTCGGCAAGCGACCGTGGAACGCCAGACCGAGCAGGCTGGCGAACAGCGATTCCAGTGCGATCAATTGCCCGGAGAGCACCATCGGCAGGCGTCGCGAGGCGACGTTCCAGGCCCCGGCGCCGATCACCGACGACAGCAGCGCGATCAACGCGGCCCAGCCGTACAGGTGCAGGGCGTCGGGGGTGGTCGCGCCAAGAACCGGAAGACGCAACAGGTTCGCAGCCCACGCCAATGGGGTGAGCGCGACAGCAGCAAGCCCTGCGCCAATGGTCATCAGGCAGGTCCACGCTGCCGTCGCCTGAGTGTGCAAATGCACCATCGCCGCTTGATTCACCGCGCTGAACGACAGCCACAACAGCACCGCTCCGAAGGAAAAGGCCAGGCCGAGCCCCAACTGCGTCGGACCGCTGGCGGATTCGTTCAACAGATTCAGATTGATCGCTACCAACCCGAGGCACAGCACCGTCACCGGCACGGCCAACTGACCCCAGCGCAGCGAACGCTGTGTCGCATTGCCAAGCAAGGCCTGCAACACCGGCACGGCACCGATGAACGCGGCGATCAGCAACGGCCCGCCGTAGATCACTCCACCCGCGATGCAACTGCTGTAGCCCAAATACCCCACCACACCGAGGCCCATGCCGGTCAGCCACTGCCGAGGGCGCAGGCCCCGCAGCTGGGCGCGGTAGAACGGCAGCACACAAACGCCGATCAGCCCGGCCATCATGAAACGCACGAGCATGAAGTCCTGAATGCTGTAGCCCTGCAACACGTACGGCGAGATGAAATTGCTCGCCCAGCACAGCGTCGCCAGCACGGCGAAGGCGACGCCTTGGAGGAGGGTGGAGCGTGATGTGGGCATGGAAGCTCCTGTCGATGAAGGTCGCGTTTCTGCCGAAGGCGTAGGAGCTGGCTTGCCTGCGATCTGCCGGGCACCGGCAGTAAATCATGCGCATGCGGAGTGTCAGGCAAATCGGAGTCGCCAGATTTTGCTGTCGCTTCGCAACAGATCGCAGGCAAGCCAGCTCCTACGCCTTCGGCAGAAGCAGGCAGCGCTCCTACGGCCTTCGGCCAGAAGCGGGCACGCGTAAGTCCTGTTGAGCGCCATCTTGCCGATCCACCCCGCTGTGCTACAAATGATGTCTTCGTCGCGATGTATTACCTGAAATTATGAATAAGCTCGGCAAATCCCTCCCGCCACTGGCCAGTCTGTTGCCCTTTGAGGCGGCGGCTCGGCTGTTGAGTTTTTCCCGTGCTGCCGAGGAGCTTAACCTCACTCAAGCGGCGGTCAGTCGGCAGATTCGGGCGCTGGAAGATGACCTCGGCATCGCCCTGTTTCAGCGCCGCAATCGGGCGGTGTTTCTGACCGATGCGGGACGCGAGCTCAACCTCACGCTGGGTAATGCATTGCGCGACGTCGCCAGCACCTCGGACCGGCTGCGCGGGGTGGCGGGGAAGAATGAAGTGGTGTTGCTGTGTCAGCCCTGCGAGGCGTTTCACTGGTTGATGCCGAGGCTGTCGAATTTCCATCAGCAGTACCCGGAAATCGAACTGAAAATGGTCACCTGGGCCAATCCACTGACCGACTTTCAGGGCTATTTCGACGTGGCGATGCAGAGCAGCAACCGCGACCACGGCCTGCACCCGTTGCTGTTCACGGCGGCCGATGAAGTCTTTCCCGTGTGCAGCCCCGCCTATGCGAACGGGCGAATGCTGCCCATCGCTCTCGACGATCTGCACGGCCACACGCTGCTGCACCACGATGCGCAGCCGGTCTATCAACTGGAATGGGACACCTGGCTGGCGACGTTCGGCGTTGACGTGCCGCAACAGGCGAGGGGGCTGGCGTTCGACAGCTACTCGCTGATGCTGCATGCGGCGGTCGAAGGGCATGGCCTGGCGATGGGTTGGCGACGCACGTCACAGCGCATGCTCGACAGCGGCGCCCTGATCGCGCCGTTCACCCAGAGCGTGCACCTGGACAACGCGCTGTCGGTCTACCGCCGCCACGGTCAGGCGCGCCGTGAGGAGGCGAGCCTGTTGGTGGCGTGGCTGAAGGCCGAATTGCGGTAGGGAAGGTCAAGCCCCGGTGAGCATCAGGTCGAGGTTCTGCACCGCCGCCCCGGCCGCCCCTTTGCCCAAATTGTCGAAGACCGCCGCCAGCATCACGTGCCCGGCGTTTTCGAAGACCATCAGGCGCAATTTATCGGTGCCATTCAGCGCCCGTGGGTCCAGCCCGGACAGCGCTTTCGCCTCGTCCATGCCCATCACCTCGACAAACCCGCTGCCTGCGTAATGCTGCGCGAGGCACGCGTGCAGCGCTGCGCCATCCACACCCGGCGCCAACAAACGCACTTGCAGGGCAATGGTCAGCACGATGCCCTGGCGAAAAGAGCCATAGGCTGGAATGAACACGGGCCGCTCGGACAACCCGCTGTACTGCTGAATTTCCGGTACGTGTTTGTGTGCCAGGCTCAGTCCGTAAATCTGGAACGGAGTGGCTTGGGCGGCATCTTGCCCTTCGAACTCCTCGACCCCGGCGCGCCCTTTGCCGGAATACCCCGACACCGCGTTGATCGTGATCGGGTAGTCGCGTGGCACCAGACCCGCGTCCAGCAGCGGCCGTAACAGGCCTACCGCGCCGGTGGGGTAGCAACCCGGATTGCTCACCCGCTTGGCCGAGGCGATGGCGGCCTGTTGCTCCGCGCTGATCTGTGCAAAGCCATACACCCACTCCGGGTCGGTGCGGTGCGCGGAGCTGGCGTCGATCACCCGCACGTTCGGGTTCTCGATGCTGGCAGCGGCGGCGCGGGCGGCGTCGTCCGGCAGGCACAGAATGGCGATGTCACAGGTGTTGAGCGCGGCCAGGCGGCTTTGCGGATGCTTGCGCTGCTCGGCAGGCAAAGTGACGAGGGTCAGGTCGGTGCGCCCCTGCAGCCGCTGGTGAATCTGCAAGCCGGTGGTGCCTTGGTCGCCGTCGATGAAAACCACAGGAAGGGTCATGTCGGTGTCTCGCTGAATGCCGTTGATGGCAATCATCTTCCGACAGGGCGTAGGATAGGAGAAGTTGAATTTTATGATGCTGATCGTCAGCTTTTCTGAAGGATACATACCCCATGCGCGAAATCAGCCTCGACCGTTTGCGCACCTTGGTAGCGATTGCCGATCACGGCTCGTTTGCCGAGGCGGCGCGGGTGTTGAACCTGGCGCCGCCAACGGTCAGCCTGCACATCGCCGACCTGGAAGCGCGGGTAGGCGGCGCGTTGCTCTCGCGGACCCGAGGCAAGGTGCAGCCGTCGGCCATCGGTGAAACCCTGATCGAACGGGCGCGGCGTCTGCTGGCCGATGCTGAACAGGCGCTCGAAGACGTCGAACGTCAGGTGTTGGGACTGGCGGGCCGCGTACGGCTGGGGGCGTCCACCGGGGTGATCGCGCAGTTGATCCCTCAGGCGCTGGAAACCCTCGGCCTCCGACATGGGGGCATCGACGTGCAAGTCGCTGTGCTGACGTCGCAGCAGACCCTGCACAAACTCACCGATGGCAGCCTCGACATCGGCGTGATCGCGTTGCCGCAACCGCCCGTCAAAGGCCTGCGCATCACGCCGTGGCGGCGGGACCCGGTCATGGCGTTTTTGCCCGCGCGTTGGGACAGTCCCGAGGTGATCACGCCGTCGTGGCTGGCCGGGCAGGCGCTGATTCTCAACGACCCCTCGACCCGGCTCTCGCGCCAAGTGGGGGAATGGTTCGCCAATGAAGGACCGCAGCCGACGCCGCGCATTCAGCTCAATTACAACGACGCGATCAAGAGCCTGGTGGCGGCAGGTTACGGCGCGACGTTGCTGCCCCACGAAGCGTCCACGCCGTTGCCGGACAGTCGCGTTGTCATGCGTCCGTTGCAACCGCCGTTGTCGCGGGAATTGGGCATCGCGCACCGGGCTGGGGAGGTGGAGCGTTCGACCGGGCATGTGCTGGAGGTGCTGTGGGGGTTGCAGGCGTGGTAGTGATGGCGGGTTTGCGAGAGAGAGGTTTGTCGGCGGCGATGCCTGAAGCGGTCATCGCCATCGACAGGTGCTGTTACGTGTACAGACGCGCGTCAGCGGGTGTTAGCGTGGGTGGCATTCGCCGTCGTTCCACGCGGCTTTGTCCAGAGGGGTCAGCCCCGGAATCACGAACGCGCTGCAGGCGAACTTGCGGCCGCGCGCGGTGGTGGCGTCGTAAGTCAGTTTTTGTCCGCCGAGGGCGTTCTGCTTGGCGTACTGAATGTTAGTGACGGTGATCTCATCCGAGGACGCCAGGCCCAGGGTTTTCGCCGTCGCGGTCTGCACTTCGGTCATGTTGACCTGCGCAGAACCACACGCCGACAACAGCACACTCATCGCCGCGATCATTACGGCGCGCAATTTCCATGTAGTCATTTTCACTCTCCATCCCAAATAAAGTTCAGGCACGGGCGCGCCTGAAATATCTACCGTGTTGTTCTTGATTTTGTTGAAAACCGACAGGGTTAAGCGCTCCGGCAGCTGTCGAGGCAGAGACGATAGGGGCATTGAGAGGGCTTCGCAACATTGAAGGGATCCAATAGCGTGACGCTGTTCTCATTTCTGAAACGGCTACTAGCACGTTGCCAGTAATTGTGATCGTTCGGATCGGCGCTGCTGAACCTCTGCTGACAGGCCGATTCGTGGAGCAGCAAAGCGTCTGAAACGCTGCTTTAATGAGCGCTCATTGCAGCGCCGTCGCGCCGGTGGGTTCAGGTTCGGTGGCTATTCGACCATTGCTGAGGAAGTGCACAGATGACCCGTCTCACTGCCAAGGATTTCGCCCCCGAGTTGCTGGAGCTGTATGACTTCTACGTCCACGGCAAAATCAATCGCCGTGAGTTTCTCGACCGCGCGGCGGTCTTCACGCTGGGCGGCCTGACCGCCACGTCCATCCTTGCTTCGTTGACCCCCAATTACGCGCTCGCCGAGCAGGTGGCGTTCACCGACCCCGACATCGTGGCCGAGTACATCACGTACCCGTCGCCCAAGGGCAATGGCCAGGTGCGGGCCTATCTGGTGCGACCGGCGAAGGCGTCGGCCAAGGTGCCAGCGGTGTTGGTGGTGCATGAAAACCGGGGCTTGAACCCGTATATCGAGGACGTGGCGCGGCGGGTCGCGAAGGCGGGTTTCGTGGCGCTGGCACCGGACGGGTTGTCGTCGGTGGGCGGCTATCCCGGCAACGATGACATGGGGCGGGACCTGCAGTCGAAGGTCGATCCGGAAAAACTGATGAATGATTTCTTCGCGGGGATCGAGTGGTTGATGGGGCATCACGCGACGACGGGCAAGGTGGGGATCACCGGGTTCTGTTACGGCGGCGGGGTGGCGAACGCGGCGGCGGTGGCGTATCCGGAGTTGTCGGCGGCGGTGCCGTTTTATGGGCGGCAGCCGAAGGCGGAGGAGGTGAGTCGGATCAAGGCGCCGCTGTTGTTGCATTACGCGGAGTTGGATAAGCCGATTACGGATGGCTGGCCGGCGTATGAGCAGGCGTTGAAGGCGGCGGGGAGGACGTATGAGGCGCATATTTACAAGGGTGCGAATCATGGTTTTCACAATGATTCGACGCCTCGGTATGACGAGGCGGCGGCGAAGCTGGCGTGGGATCGGACGGTGGCGTGGTTTAACAAGTATTTGGTGTGAGCGACATCGGTTCTGCCTGGGGGCAGAAGGTTTCGCCTTCGGCGAGTTACTTGGAAAAGTCGGATTGCCGCACCACCCCCAAGTAACCAAGGGTGCCTGCTCCTGGTTTGGCCCTGACTTCGTCAGGGTTCCCTCACTCCGGCGACGCTCCGTGGGCCCGCGCCGAACGGACATCCATGTCCTTGCGGCGCTCTCGCGGCATCCATGCCGCTCGGCCCACTCCGCGCCGCCTGCGTTCGGCCTGCACCCAAGTCGCGTTCTGCGGCGTCTGAACCGTCGCGTAAGAAAAGCTCTTTTGGCTGGAGCTAACGCTCTTCGCGGATTCGGAGAATTTTCTGGCACACCTCGATTCCCCTGTGGGAGCGAATTTATTCGCGAATGGCCGGTACAGCCGCCACATCTCCACCGCCAGATCCATTTTTTCTTCGGAATGCCGCCCACAATGGGGGCTGCTGTGTGGCCTGCGACTGAGGGTGTTCTGATTGATATGTTCTTCAAACTTCCGCTCATCACAAAACAACACTTCCGCCGCTGTTACGTGTATCCTGCGCAACTTGTCGCCAAGTGCTCTAGAAACGATGTATACAATTTTTCTGTCACTTCTATGGCGTCAATGATTTGAAAGTTGCCGGAGCCGGTCGTCTGTCTTTGGATCCCTGTTCGGTAATCACTGCTACATTGAACTGTAACTAACCTGTGGTGTTGGCAGGTTCGCCCGCGACACTGTTAATCCCCAATAAGTTCAACGCTTTACATTCAAATGTGGACTGGCGCACACTCTATCCCTGTCCTGAAGCCCCCGCTGTATGGGTGATGGCGCAATGCCAAACCTTACATTGACCCTTCTTTTCGATAAAAGTTTAATCATCGCGTAAGTTGTTAAAAGTGTTATAAAACCTTTTGCAATGTGTTTTTTATCTGCTAATAATCTGTCCTGTTTCGGGCACTAAGGACTGCTCCAGTTGCACAGTGAAGTGAACATCGAATTGAATTTCCGATTACCGCCGTCCGACCATTACTAAAACTTTCGAGCGACTTGAGCACTTTCGCTGCAAGTACGCTGCCGTGCGGCGCATGCAAATGCGCGGGAGGAATACGAATGGCTCGAGCTCACCCCAAACTCAAGGTGTTGTCGATTTTTGGCACACGCCCGGAGGCCATCAAGATGGCCCCGCTGGTCAAGGCGCTGGCTGCCGAACCTGGCATCGATTCGCAGATCTGCATCACCGGCCAGCATCAGAGCATGCTGCAGCAGGTGCTGGACATGTTCGAGCTCAAGGCCGATTACACGCTCGACGTGATGACGCCAGGGCAGACGCTGAACACCCTGACCGCTGCGCTTTATGCGGCCATTGACCCGGTCCTCGAAGCCGCCCGGCCTGACAAGGTGCTGGTGCATGGCGATACCACCTCGGCGATGGTCGCCGCAATGTCGGCGTTTCACCGGCGGATTCCGGTGGCGCACATCGAAGCAGGTCTGCGCACCGGTGACATTCATCAGCCGTGGCCGGAAGAGATGAACCGCCGCAGCATCGATCTGATTTCCGATCATCTGTTTACCCCCACGGCCCAGTCTCGCCGTAACGTGTTGGGCGAGCGGTTGCAGGGCACGTCGTTCGTCACCGGCAACACAGTGATCGACGCGCTGGAGATGACTGCCGAACGCATCGACAGCAACCGCCAGTTGCGCGTCGCCCTCGACCGTCAATTCAGCTTTCTCGATTCCAGTCGCAAGTTGCTGTTGGTGACCGGGCATCGTCGCGAGAACTTCGGTGACGGCTTCCTCGACATTTGCAAAGCGCTGCGCACACTGGCCAGTCGCAACGATATTCAGATCGTTTACCCGGTGCATCTGAACCCGAACGTGCTGGGGCCGGTGACCGAGCATCTGGGCGATCTGCCCAATGTGCACCTGATCAAACCGCTGGACTACCTGTCCTTTGTGCGCCTGATGCAGCTGGCCCATGTGGTGCTGACCGACTCTGGCGGCGTGCAGGAAGAAGCGCCGTCCCTAGGCAAGCCCGTGTTGGTGATGCGCGACGTGACCGAACGCCCGGAAGCCGTGGCCGCCGGTACAGTGCGGCTGGTGGGCACTGACCCCGACGCCATCGTGCGTGGCGTGTGCGCGCTGTATGACGATGAGCACCTGTGGCGCATGGCGTCGCAATCGGCCAACCCCTATGGCGACGGCAAGGCGTGCTCGCGCATCGTCGATGCGCTGATGGGCCGGCCGGTGGACGAATTCGTGGTGGAGACGCCCGCCCGGCGATCCGAATCCGTCGAGGCGCAGCGCCCGCAGCCTCATCTGCGTTCGGTGTCCAGTCTGCATTAGCGACGACAGTGAGCGCCCGCTGAACGCCTGCCGTGGCGTTCAGCCTTCGGCGTAGAGCGCCCATATAGAAAGCCCCGTGCCGCGAGCCCCGCGAACAAGTCACGGCTGACCAGGTCGGCCGGGTCTTTCGTGCGCCGGTCTCCCGTGTTTCGTCCGATTTTTGACCGAGATCTGCCTGAATGAAGTCTTCCGTTACCGTTCACTCGGGGGCGCTCAGTGCCCTTGCCTGCGGCATGAGCCTGCTGGCCGTCGCGCCTGCCTTCGCCGCCGAGAGCCCGTTGAGCCAGGCCATCAGCCGTCTGGCTGCTGATACCCGTCAGCAGCGGGTCATTGACCTGAAGGACCTGGGCATCGACCGCCCGATCATCCTCAACGCCACGGACGCTCGTCGTGAGCTGTACCTCCCCGTGCCCGCCGACGTGCCGCTGACCGACGCCACGCTGCATTTCGACGCGAGCTACCTGAATGGCGAATCTGGGCGCAACACGCTGCTCTTGTCGCTGGACGGTTACCCGGTGCGGGCCCTCGGACTGAACGAAGGGGAGGGCGACGCCAGCGCCACGATCGGGGTCGACAAGTCGCCCCGGGACAGTGGCTCGGTGCGTCTGGGCGTGGCGTGGTCGTCGATCATTTCCCGCGTGCAATGCGAAGACGAGCGCGCCATCGGCAACGTGCTGCGCATCGATCCCCACAGCCGTTTGAGCTACAGCTTCGACGCCAGCCAGTTGCAAGACGTTGGCGCCGCGTGGAATGCGCTGCCGGGCAAACCGGGGATTCTGGTTGCGCCGGGTGCCTTGTCCAGTGCCAGCTACGACGCCGCCTGGCGTCTCGGCGTGGCGGTGGAACGCATCGGCAAGCAGGCGCGCATCGTGTCGTTCCCGTCGGTCAAGGACAGCATCGAGCTGGGGGACCTGAACATCCCGGCTGAACTCAAACAGATCCCGGCCTTCGCCAGCCTCGACGGCAAGGGCCTGCACACCCTCGACGACCCGGCGCAGATCGGCGCCCTGTTGGTGTTGGGCCAGACCCCGGCGCTCAATGCCGACCTGGCCATCAACGACCCTCAGTTGCTCAAGGCGGTGACCGAATCGCTGGACGCCTTGCAGGCACAGATTCAACGCCTCGACGCTTCGGCGGGCAGCGCGTTCACACAATGGCGCGACCGTCACGTCAATGGCGCGCTGGCCTCGGGCACTGACAACGTGCGTCTGGCCATGCTCGGCGCGCACCCGCTGCTGCTGATCAATCAGGACGCCGCTGGAAAAGCCATCGGCCTGTTCAGCGCCGCCTGGAACAAACTCGCCCGCACTCGCCAATTGACCGTCGGCGAAGAAGCCAACATGCCCCTGAGCGAAGACGGCCGCGTGGCGTTGAGCCGACTGGGCGGCAAGCCCGGCAGCGTCGATGTGCTGGCCAAGACCGACTGGAGCGCGAGCTTCCCGTTGGGCGCCGTGGCCTACGACGGGCGCGTGCCGGTCAGTGCGGCGGTGGACGTGTCCGCTGCACCTGGCGCTTCCGGCACGCCACCGATTGCCAGCCTGTTCCTCAACGACTATTTGATCGGCGCCAAACAGCTCGATGCGGATGGCCAGAAAGAACGCATCGAAGCCCGCATTCCGCGTTATGCCTTGGGTTCGCAGAACATTCTGCGTGTGTCGTTCCAGCGTCAGCCGGTCAGCGACCTGTGCCGTGAAACGCCGCAAGCGTTCCCGGTTGCGGTCCTGCCGAGCAGCCACATCACCCTGGACAAGGCGCCGCTGGACAGCGACTTCTCTGGCATGGCCGCACGCTTCGCGGCGGGTGCTCAGGTCGTTGTCCCGCAAGGCTACCTCGACCGCCCGGCGGCCAGCCTGCCGCAAGTGATCCGCATCGCCAGCGCCAGTGGTGTGTCGCCGTTGCGCGCTGACTTCAAAGTCAACAGCGACGCCAAGGCCGCGCTGTCGCCGGACAAATCGTTCCTCGCCTTCGAAGTGCCAGTTAAAGACAGCACGGAATCGGTGCAGGTCAACGGCGAAGGCCACCTGCTGATCAACCAGAAGGAACAAACTCTGCTGGACTTGAAAACCCTCAATCACCTGGCCGCCCTGCAAGTGGTCGATTCGGGCAGTCAGCACGGCATGATCTACCGCACCCTCGGCGGACAGGCGCCGAACTTCGCTCGCCCGGTCCTGCTGGAGCGCGGCAACGTCACGGTGCTGGGTGACAACGGCCCGCTGACCACCTTCGACGCGAAGGACCCGACCGGCAGCCAGATGATCGACGACGAAGAACCGAAAGGCTTCGACGCCTGGCGTAAACCGTCGGCCTTGTGGCTGATTCCTGCGGCCGTGATCGCCTTCCTTCTGCTGTTGCTGGCCGGCCACCGCGCCCGTCGCAATCGCCAGTAAACGGGAGCCGCGATGACCTCGCTTTATTGGCCCTACTGGCTGGCCCATTACTACAGCGCGCTGGAAGTCGCGACCATCGTGGTCGCGGCGATCATCCTGATTTCCAGTCTGGACGATCTGTTCATCGACCTGTGGTACTGGGCGCGGCGCATTTACCGCAAGTTCACGGCCGAGCGGCGCTACCGTCCGTTGACCCCTGAACAGTTGATCGCCCGCGACGAGCAGCCGCTGGCGATCATGGTCCCGGCGTGGCTGGAATACGACGTCATCGCGCCGATGATCGAGAACATGGTCTCGACGCTGGACTACCAGAACTACGTGGTCTTCGTCGGCACCTACGTCAACGATCAGCGCACCATCGACGAAGTCGAGCGTATGCGCCGTCGCTACAAACAGCTGCACCGGGTGGAAGTGCCCCACGCGGGTCCGACCTGCAAGGCGGACTGTCTGAACTGGGTGATTCAGGCGATCTTTCTCTACGAAAAGACCCACGGAGTGAACTTCGCCGGGGTGGTGTTGCACGACAGCGAAGACGTGCTACACCCGCTGGAAATGCGCCTGTTCAACTACCTGCTGCCGCGCAAGGACATGATCCAGCTGCCGGTGGTGTCGCTGGAGCGCAATTGGTACGAGTGGGTCGCAGGCACCTACATGGACGAATTTGCCGAGTGGCATGGCAAGGACCTCGTGGTGCGGGAAAGCATGACCGACAGCGTGCCATCGGCGGGCGTCGGCACCTGTTTCTCGCGCCGCGCCCTGCAAGTGCTGGCGGATGAAAACACCAACCAGCCGTTCAACACCGACAGCCTCACCGAAGACTACGACGTGGGCGCGCGACTGGCGCGCTACGGCATGAGCGCGATCTTCGTGCGTTTCCCGGTGCAGTACCGGGTGCTGCGCAAATCCTGGTTTCGCGAGCCGTACGAATCGACGCTGGAAATGCCGCTCTGCGTGCGGGAGTTCTTTCCCGACACCTTCCGCACGGCGTTCCGGCAGAAAGCCCGCTGGACGCTGGGTATCGGCTTGCAAGGCTGGGAGCAGATGGGCTGGAGCGGCTCATTGGCCAACCGCTATCTGCTGTTTCGCGACCGCAAAGGCATCGTCACGTCGTTCGTCAGCATCATCGCTTACCTGATCCTCGCGCAGTTGCTGGCGCTGATCGTGTTGCGCGCCAGTGGGCTGTGGAACACCAGTTTCCCGACGCCGTTCGAGACCAACGGTTTCGTCGGGTTCCTGCTGGCGGCCAACGGCATCGCGCTGCTGTGGCGCATGGCCCACCGTTGCTACTTCACCACGATCATCTACGGCTGGCAGCACGGCCTGCTGTCGATGCCGCGCATGGTGGTCGGCAACTTCGTCAATTTCATGGCCGCCGCTCGGGCCTGGCGTCTGTTTTTGGTGGGCAAGGTCCTCAATCGCAAACTGGTCTGGGACAAGACCATGCACGATTTCCCCTCCACCGATCTGGTGGCCCGTGCGCCGCGCAAACTCGGCAGCGTGTTGCTGTCGTGGCAGGCGATCAACGACGAAAACCTGCAAAGCGCGCTGGACGAACAACAGACCCGGCAAATGCCGCTGGGCCGCATCCTGCTCAGCCACGGCTGGCTCGACGATGAAACCCTCGCCGAAGCCATCGCCTTCCAGAACGACCTGCCACGGGTGTTCGACCTCGCGGCCAAAGTGCAACCGCAGTCGGCGCTGGCGGATGAGTTCTGCCTGCGCTGGCGCGTCGTGCCTTTGGCGCTGGACATTGACGGCCGCCCTGAAGTCGCCGTGGCCAGCCCCCTGTCGGACGAAGGCGTGCAGCAGATCACCGAACAGATGGGCGCTGAGCCCGTGCAACTGATTGCCCGGGAAAGCGAGATCGTCGAGCAATTACGTCGCCTCGACGTGGTGGCGGGTCAGCCGCTGCCATCGGCCACGCCACTGCTGGGCGACCTGCTGATCGAGCAGGGCCTGCTGGACCGGCAGACCTTCAACCGCGCCATGTTGCAGTACCGGCCCCATGTGCATGGCCGCATCGGCGATTACCTCGTCGACACCGGCGTGCTGTCGCGGGAAACCATCGAGCAGGCCGTGGCCCGGCAACACCGCCATTCCTCACCGGACGCCTCAACGGAGCAGCCCTCATGAGACTTCGACTTTTTCTGGGCCTGAGCGTCCTGCCTGCGCTGTGCCACGCCGAGTTCAACTCGACCACGCAACCGCAGATCCTGCCGCTGGCCCTGACCGGCCCGGCATTCGAGATCGCCAATCAGGCCTACGCCGCCTACAACGACAAGGATTACGACCTGGCCATCGCCAAGGCCCAGGAAGCCTTGCGTCAGCGCGCCGATGTTGACCGCTTGCGCAAACTGATTCTGCTGGCGGAGCGGGACAAGGATCGTCGCGATCACCCCGAGCGTTACCCCGGCAACAAGAAGGGCTTCCAGAACGGCGACCGCTCGTTGCGGGCCTACGCCAACGGCGATTACAACCGGGCGGCGGAGTTCGCCCGAAAAGCCATCGCCGAGTCGCCGAAGAACCCGGACTACCGGATGATGCTGATCGAAGCCCTGCAACGTCAGCAAAACCTGGACGGGGCCGAAGCCGCCATCAACGACGCCGTGGCCGTGCTGGGGGACTCGCCGCAACTGACCCGTCGTCGAGAGGCGCTGCACGAACAACGGGCAGTCAACATCGCCGCAGCGGGGTACGCCTCACTGGCCCGTGGCGACAACGATGCCGCCGTCAGCTACGCCCGCGACGTGGTGCGCCAGTACCCGCAGGAAATCGCCTACCGACGCCTGCTGGTCAGCGCGCTGATCGCTCAGGAGCAATACGCGGCAGCCCGTTCAGCCGCCACCGAAGCACTGGCCCTCAAAGGCAACGACGCGCCGCTGCTGGCCCAGCGCGGGCAGATGCGCATGCGTTTGGGGGACAAGCGCGGCGCGCAGCAGGATTTCAGCCAGGCGCTGGCCGTCGGCACCTTGCCGTTGCGTGATCAGGCGTCGCTGTATGCGGCGCTGGGTCAACCGAAAGAGGCCTTGGCGCGCATGCAACAGGCGCGGGCCAAGGGCGAGCTGAAGCGTGGCGACGAAGTGCAGATTGCCTACTTTCTGAGTCAGGCGGGGGATGATCGCGGCGCGCTGGCGGAATTCAAACGCGTGGACCGCACCCAAGGCCTGAGCCCCAAGGAAACCCAGGACGCCGCCTACAGCGCCATGCGTGCGCCGGACGACGTGCAGGCCATCGCCTATTTCAAGCGCGTGCTGGATTATCAGGAGACCGGCGATCTGCAGATGCCGGATCAACAAGTGTTCGACACCCGACGCGCGGTGTCCGACCTGTCTCGCGTCTGGGGCGTGACCAACACCACGACCTATCGCGGCGCCAGCACCTCCAATGGTTTGAGCGGCGCACCGAGCAGCAGCAACGACAGTGTGCAGAACAGCACTGAAATTTTCTGGCGTCCTGAAGGCTATCGCGATGCGCGCTTCGTCGAGCTGTACGGTCGAGTGACCGACACGTTGTGGAACAAGGAAAGCGGCAACGACAAAGGCCTGGATGCGTTGCAAGGCGCGGTCGGGATTCGCGTCAAACCGTTCACCGAATACAACGTGATGGCTGCGTTCGAGCGCACGTTCCCGCTGGCGGGCAGCAATGTCAGCGGCGACTGGCTGGTGCGTCTGGGCTACGGTTCGAGCATTGGCACGGACCTGCGGGTCGATGTGCCGAGCTGGTGGACCTCGCAGTTCTACGCCGAAGGCGGGCGCTACCTGCGGGACAAGCGCAACTACTTCAACAGTGAGTGGCAACTGGGGCGCAGCATTCGCCTGGACCGGGTCAGCCCGCGTCTGGTGATCTTCCCGCACGTCGTCCTTGCGGCGGATTACGACTCGAAAATGCACAGCTCGGTCGATGCGCTGGGCCGCAACAAAACGTCCTCCGATAACGCCGGGGGCGCGGGGGTCGGGATCGGGGTGCGCTACTGGTTCCGCGAAACCAAACACAAGGCGCCGCAGTCTTACATCGACTTCTCCGTGCAGTACCGGGAGAAGATTTTCGGGGATGACAGCGCGCAAGGCGTCTTTGCCCGCATGACCTATTCGTGGTGACGTTTTGCAAGGATCTGCCATGTCACGCCTGCTGAAGACTTCCCTCGCCGCGCTGTTCATCGGCGTGCTGGGCGTGGCCATCGATGCGCTCTACGAGCTGGGGCAAGACACGCGGCCGAACATCGTCGGCATCGTCTGGCAGCCGGACAACGCCACGGTGGGGATTCACGGGGACTGGCAGAAACTGGGCGTGCGCGAATTACTGGTGCAGTGGACGGCGGTGGACGGGCAGGCGTTCGTCCCGGGTTCTGGTCTGCCTGAAGTGCCGGTGCTGCCGGACTGGGCGCGCATCGCCAAAGCGCCTTGGGCGCAGGACGCGATTGTCGGGCTGGCCGGGTTCTTCAGTGAAAACCGTTCGCGGGACAACATCGAAGAACTGGCGACGCTGTCCGAACGGCTGGCCAAGGTGAAGACGCCGCTGAACGTGACGGGCTGGTATTTTCCGGCGGAAGTCGACCCCAGCTGGAGCCGCGCCAAGGAACTGCCCGCGCTACTGGCCCGCTTGCCGAGGCCGTTGTGGATCAGCGTCTACGACGGCGCCAACATCGGACCCGAGGCGACGGCTGACTGGCTCAAGACCTGGCTGCCGGACGACATCGGTGTCTTTTTTCAAGACGGCGTCGGCGTTTACGCCCGCACCGCGCCCGTGGCCAGAACCTATGCCGACGCCTTGCGCAAAAAACTCGGGAAACAGCGGGTGAAAATCATCGTCGAAGCCTTCCGCCCGCAAGTGGGCGGAGGGTTCAGACCGGCGACCGTCGATGAACTCAAGCCGCAACTCGCCGCGTACTGGGGCTACCCGCTCTACCTGTTCGACGGCCCGCATTACGTCCCGCCGGACGTGGTGGAGGGGTTGGCGAGGTAAGCGGGCGTTTTGTCACAGGCACCGCGTATTCAGGGTTTGCTGCCGCTTCGGTCGGGCGCGACCCCGGGCCGATCGCGAGCAAGCTGGCTCCCACGCCTTCGGCAGAAGCGGATTGAGGCACGGTTCACGCTTTTGATTCTGGCCGGAGGCCGTAGGAGCAAGCTTGCTCGCGATCTGTCGCGAAGAGGCAGCAAAATCAGACTCCCTCGGCTTCGCCAGACACACCGCATGCGTTGATTCTACTGCCGGTGCCCGGCATATCGCAGGCAAGCCAGTATCTACGGCCTTCGGCCAGAATCAGAATCGCTGTGACCTTTCACACCCACCGCAATCCCATCACCGCGGATTACGCCGCTCTTCCACTTCAGCCAACACTGCCAAATCCATCTCCCCCTGACCGTGATCCACCGCGTCCTGCAAATTGGCGCGGACCCGCTCGGCGGTCGGCATCTCAACCGACACCTGCTGGGCCGCCGCCAGCACCAAATCCACGTCCTTCAACCCCAACACCGCCTTGAACGCTGCCGGTTCATACCGACGCTCACCGATCAACCCGCCATACCCCGCATACACTGGGCCGGGGAAGATGGTGTTGGAAATCAGCTCGACGAAGTCCTTCGACGCCAGACCATGCCGCGTCACCAGCACCGCCGCTTCGCTGACTGCCTGCACCGCAGACACGATCATGAAGTTGGCCGCCAGCTTCATCGCGTTCGCGGCCGACGCTTTCTCCCCAAGCGGCCAGGTTTTACGACCGATCAAATCGAACAGCGGCTGAACCTTGGCAAGCGCCTGTACAGGCCCTGCAGCCAGGATATTGAGCTGCGCCGCCGCTGCCACATTCGGCCGACCCAACACCGGCGCCGCAATGTAATCCACACCCTGAGCCTTGTGCAGTGCAGCCAGCTCATCGGCGAATTCCACCGAAATGGTCGCCATGTTGACGTGGATCAGCGGCCCTTTGAGCTGTTGCAGCAGCCCTGAATCCAGCAACACCGACCGCAACGCCTTGTCGTCGGCGAAGATGCTGAACGCCACGTCAACGGCGAACGCCTGCGCCGGGTCTGTTGCCGCCTTGGCGCCCAGTGCGACCAATGGCTCAGTGGCCTTTGGCGAGCGGTTCCAGACCACCAGTTCGTGGCCGCCCTTCAACAGATTGGCCGCGACGGCCTGACCCATGTTGCCCAGTCCCAAGAAACCGATTTTCATCCGAAGTGCCTCCAGAAAGTGATGCCCGCAGGCCACGCACTCTAGCACCTCGACCGGTCAACGCACGCGGTCAGCCCTGCAACGTCTCGGTGATCCGCCGCAGCATCGCATCGCACGCCGCCAGTTGCGCGACGCTGACGAACTCGTCTGGCTTGTGCCCCTGATCCATGCTGCCCGGCCCGCACACGACGGTGGGAATGCCGATGGCGTCGAACAGCCCGCCCTCGGTGCCGAACGCCACGGTGGTGAACGCGTCCGAGCCACAGAATTGCGCGATCAACTGCGCGGCCTGACCCTTCGCATCGGTCGCCAGACCAGGATAGGCCGACAGCTCGGTGAACCGGATGTCGCTGCCCGGATGCACCGCTTGCATGCGCGGCAGCACCTGGTCCTTGGCGTAATCCTGCAACCGCTGCGCGACGTCGAGCGGGTCATGGGCGGGCAGGGCGCGCACTTCGAAATCGAAGCGGCAATCGGCGGGCACGATGTTCAAGGCCTTGCCGCCGCTGATCACGCCGGTCTGCACCGTGGTGAACGGCGGATCGAAGCGTGCGTCGTGCAGTTCTGGAGCGCGCAAGGTCGAACCGATGCGGCCCAATTCGCCGATCAGTTCGGCGGCGTATTCGATGGCGTTCACGCCCTGCGGCGCATAAGCCGAATGACAGGCCGCGCCATGCACGTCGCAGCGCATGGCCAGTTTGCCTTTGTGGCCCAGCACCGGCTTGAGTTCGGTGGGTTCGCCGATGATGCACAGTAGCGGCTTGACCGGACGTTGCTCCAGTTCCGCCAGCAACGAACGCACGCCGAGACAGCCGACTTCTTCGTCATAGGACAGCGCGATGTGCACCGGCATTTTCAGCGGCGCGGCCAGCAAACCAGGCACGGCCGCCAGCACGCAAGCGATGTAGCCTTTCATGTCCGCCGTGCCGCGCCCGAACAGCTTGCCGTCGTGTTCGCTGAGTTCGAATGGCGCGACGGTCCAAGGTTGGCCGTCCACCGGCACCACGTCGGTGTGGCCCGACAGCACAATACCGGGCAGGTCCGCAGGGCCAATCGTTGCGAACAGATTGGCCTTGCTGCGCGACGCGTTGTAAATCAGCTCGCAGGGCACGTCGAACCCGGCCAGATAGTCCCGCACGAACTCGATCAATTGCAGGTTCGATTCGCGGCTGGTGGTGTCGAACCCCACCAGCGCGGCCAACAGGTCCCGGCTGTTCATGCTGTGCACCCTTCGTTCATCGACGCGTCATTCATCGCCCGGCACACCATAACGGGGGGCCTTGGTCGGGTCGAGGGCGCGGGTCAGGTAATCCTGCATCTGCGGGCGGTAATCGCGCCACAGGTTTGCCAGTGTGCCGATGGGGTCTTCCTCCGCCCAATCGACGCGCAGATCGACGATGGGCCAGCTGTGATCGCCGACCACCACCAGCGCCGCCGAATGCACCGGACCGGCTTCACCCCCGGCTGCAACGGCCGCTTGCATCGCGGCGATCAGCCGGTCGGCGAGCAGGCCGTCATGGGTTTCGAAAGCGTGAACCAGCGCCTCGATCACCGCTCGGTCCGCGAGCATATTGCCCGCGCCGACGCACTGTTCTCCCGATAACGCATGGTGCGTGCCGAGGGTTTCGCTGCCGCTGAAATGCGCGGTTCGACCGAGGTGGTCGATGGCCGTGAGCTGACGAAACTGGCGGTACTCATCAAGGCTCAGCGCCTGCGCCACCGCCTGCTCAGAGGACAGGCCGTTTTCCATCTGATCGAGTGCGAGCGCGCCAAGGGCGGGGAGGGTGATGTTCTGGGTCGACACGGCGCCCACGCCGGGCCGCAGCCAAGGGCAACGGGCGCCCACGGCAATGCTCGACGAGCTGATGGCGATGCCCAGTTGACCGGTGTCGGCGCAACGGCCAACGATGGAAAACGTCATGGTGTGTTCATCCTGTTTCGTCCTGACCTGCCATTCACCGCTCCGCAGCGTGGCGGAGTGGATGGCGCATGACGGCATTCTGGAGCGGTGCCGTCGTGGACGAAACGAGGATTTTCGTGAGCGCTGGTTAGGGAAAACCGTATCAGCCTGAACGTGATGCAGGCAGACGAGGCTCTTCGGTGCGCCCCGTCCGCCACACGCAATGTCGCCAGCCCGAATCGTCGGCTTCGCCCGTCAACGCAGGTAGCGTCGCTCGATGTCACGCATGCGTTCATCACCTTGCAACATGATGATCTCTTTCACGGAGGGAAGATCCGGGTCCACGTGCTGGATACCGCGGTCTTTGATGATTTGCGCGAACGTTGTGCGCATCGCACCCACGGCCGCTCTGATCGCGTGATTGCCGTAAATCACGATCCCGACCTTGCCCAAGGCTTCGATGTCTTTCTCGGTCAGTTGAGGGTACGCGGTGGGCACGAGCACCAGCGGCACGGTTCCCGACCATGCCTTCACGAATTGAAGGATTTCATCGGGCGTCGGCTGCTTGGAGTGAATGAGGATGGCATCGGCGCCCGCCGCTTCGTATGCCAAGGCTCGGGTAATCGCTTCCTCTTGTCCCAGCCCTGCGATCAAGCTTTCAGTGCGTGCAATGACGACGAAGTCCTTATCGGACTTCGCCTGCACCGCAGCGGCGATCTTGCCTTGAAACTCTTCGAGACGAACCAGTTCCTGCCGCCCATCAGCGCGCAGGCTGGTGTCTTTCGGAAATGTCTTGTCTTCCATGACCACCGCCGAGGCACCCGCCGCCTCATAAAGGGGGACGACGTAACTGACGTTGACGGCATTCCCGAAGCCTGTGTCGATGTCTGCAATGAGCGGGATGGACGTGACCGAGGCAATGGCGCGCATCATGTCGAGGTGCGTTCCGCTGGATAGAATATTCGCGTCAGGCACCGCGTAACTGGCAGACAGTTCGAAGCCACTGCCCCAAATACCGTGAAAGCCCGCTTCTTCAGCCAGGACCGCTGACAGAGGATTGTGTGCCGCCATTGCCGTGAACAACTCGCGGCTGTCGAGGGCTGCGCGAAGGCGTTGATGCTTGCTCATATAAACTCCTGAAGTGGCGTTGGAACTTGCCCTTTATAACGAGGACAGAGTCAGTGTTGACGCGACATCACTCACCGCGCTCGGGACTGAGGCGGCGGAACGATCGGTCAGCGTGAGTAAAACGGGCAGTCCTGTTTCAGAGGACGGCTTCAAACATGCGTTTTCAGAACAGTGTTGTCAGGCATCTCTCGACCATACTCAGCCCTTCGCAGACTTCTGCTGAAGGTTGTTTGTGCGTGATCTTGAAATACTTGCGGGCGGGCGGCGCGTCTTTGATCGGCTCGACGACGAACTCATCGGGCCGGATTTTCCTGACCCATTCGCCTACCGAATTCACGACAATCGACCATTGCTGCTCATCCACCAGCAAGTCAGGAATCAGACTGGCCATGTCCAGCTGTACCCGCCTGACCTGCAGGCTGCCCAACGTCCGCTCATGCCATAACTGAAAATCCTTGCTCCAGCGCCAGAAGATTTCCTTTTCAGGATCGAGCTGAGCGACATCGACCTCCGTTGGTTCCTCACGGGAAGGTCCTGAACGGCGTAGCAGGCAAAACCCTTCTTCCGTGAACGGTGACATCAGCACATTGGAAGGCACCGAAACTTCGCGTGCGAGAAAGGCGATATCCATGACTTTCGTGGACACCGACTCAACGGACTCTTCGGTATGTTCCGTGTGAATGCGAAGGGTCATGCGTGGCGCACACTGATAAAGCATTGAATACAGGGGCGGTAGCAAATACATGTTCATGCTGTTTGGCGCACTGATATTCAAATGAAGATTGAAGTTCGTGACGCCAAACCGGTCGATATCGTTCAGCACGTCCTGGAAGCGTTCTGCCAGCGGCAAAAACGCCTTTCCCGAGGCGGTGACCCTTATACTGTCGACGCCCTTATGGCGTTCGATCAACGTCACGCCCAGTTTCTGTTCAAGTTCTTTCAAGCGGTAACTGATGGCCGACGGCGAAACATGAATACTGTCCGCCGCCGCCCTCAGACTTTGCTCTTTGACGATGGCAAGAAATGCACTCACGCCCAAGTAATACATGCCACCTCCGCACGCTGGATTAAAGCAATGATGGGCGCCGATAACGCATCCTTGCGACGTCATGACAGGGCGCATTGCAGGTCGCCGCAGCATAGCAAACGTCCTCCGGACCCGAAGGATGTGCAGGTCATACTGTCGTGCGCGAAACGGGGGTTGGCGTGTCGGTGACGGTTGGCGCGGGCGTCACCTGACGCCGATTCATCTTCAGCACCTGAATGTGCGCGAGAATGCAAAACAGCACGCAGAGCAGCGACCCGCCGAACAGCACCATTATTCCGCCATCCCAGCCCATGCGGTCGACGGCGATGCCAATCAACGTCGTACCGGCGGTTGCGCCGACGATGTAGCTCATGAAGCCGCGAAGCCCGGTCATTGAACCCACGGCGAAGGACGGGACGATTTCCATGCCTTGGACGCTGGCCAGAAACTGCGGGATGTAGATCAGACAACCGATCATCGCGGTGAAGATGACCACCGATACGACGCTCGTGGCTTTCCAGTAGCCGACGATGCAGACGATGATCATCAGCGTCGAGATGATCGCCAGTGGCATGCGCTGGCCTTTGAAAAACGTGTCGGAAATCCAGCCCGCCAGCAGCGTGGACGGAATCGCGGCCCATTCGAACAGCAAGAACGCGACTGACATTTCGGCCATGGAGAAGTGTTTGTATTCCGTCAGATAAAGCGGCATCCAGGACACCATGCCGAAACGAATGACATACACGCAGGCATCCACCATCGCGGTGTACCAGGCGGATTTGTTCGGCAGTACGTACCGACGGAAGATCTGCCACGTGGACAATTCACGGCCGGGATGCGCTTCATCTTCCGGCGAGGGCGTACGTGCCGGGTGAACGGAAGGGTCCTCTTCGAGAGGGGTGAATCCTTCGGCGCGTGGGGAGTCCTTCCCAAGCACCAGAACCAGAGGGACAACCGCCAGGGCAAGCATGGCAGGCAACACATAGACAGCGTACTGCCAGCCGCCGACCCCGAAGAAAACGATGCCAGCGGTGATCACCGGCGCCACGATGCCTCCACCGATGTTGTGCGAGATATTCCAGAGCGCCCCGACGCGTCCGCGCAACCTTTTGGGAAACCAGTTCGCCATGGTGATGTAGGCCGGTGCTGCCCCGGTGCCCTGAAACAGGCCAAGTAAGGCCAGAAGGATGACGAACTCCCACAGGCCCGTGGTAAACACGAACGCAAGGTTGACCAATGCACAGCAAGCAAGGCCCACGGCAAGGTATTTCCTGGGACTGGCCTTATCGGCCAACGCACTCATGAAACCTTTGCTGAGTCCGTAGGAAATCAGCAGGACGCTGCTGAGCAAGCCGATTTGTGTGGACGTCAAACTTAGATGCTGTTTCAGATAAGGCGTCGAGAGAGCAAAGTTGTTGCGGACAATGTAATAGGACATATAAGCGAGAAAGCACGAGGCCACCGCACTGATGCCATATTTCAGAAACGTTCTACCGCCCGCTCGGTGTTGAGCATGTTCGCTGCGTTGTTTTTCTTGTAATAGAGAGATCATGTAAATGCCCCGACGTGTTATCGATGACTGTTGAGCGCTGTACGCATTACATTGATGGCCTGCGATACGCCATCCACCGGCTGCGCCCGGGTCTGGTGACTGAGTTGCAAATCGGTGGAGCGCTTGAAGAACGCCAGCGTTCCCTGCGTGACACAGGGCGTGACGTGCAACTCCTCCAGCGTTTCCACCACCTGTTGCATCTCGAAGTAGCGGCGTTCACACGCATTCAAATGACTGACGATCCAGTTGCTCGCTGTCTTTTCAAACGGCGTATGCGTCACGGTGTGGACAATATCGGCCCAGAGCGCCTCATCAACCCCGGACTCGGTCGCGGCCAGCATCGTCTCGATGAGGATGGCCTCGATGCCCTTGGAAAAAACACTGCGCAACATTTTGAAGGTGGACGCCTGGCCCAGTGTCGGGCTGAAGAACCGGGTGTTCAAACCGGCACCGTTGAGGCGTTCACTGAGTTCGCTGGCCTGCGCGCCCCCCAGTAGAATCTTGGTGTCTGCGCCCGTTGCACCCAGTGCACCTAATATCGCGCCCTCCACAAAGAGGGCTGCGGACGGCTGGATGATGTTGAAGATGGCCTGTTTGATCGAAGGCGACGTCGAGTTCAAGTCGACGTAGTACTGCCCTGGCCTCAACTGCTGTGCACTTCTTTGCGCAACGTTCAGCGCGGCCTGCGTCACCACGGTCGATAAGACAATGTCACAGTGTTTAAACAACGCCTCAAACCCCATGACCGTCACCGGCGTTGAGCCTATTCGATCTTTCAGTGTTGCCAATCCGCCTTCCTGTTCGGCCAATACATCATGCACAACAACGCTGCATCCGTTTTCCGCCAGGCGTCGAGCAAAATGAGAAGCCACTTCACCGTAGCCGATAAAGCCCACATTAAGTTTCATACGTGTTCTCTTATTCAAAGTAAGACGGTGCGCCCTTCCCTAATTGCAGGGCCTTTCGTTCGCGCGAGTTTTAGCGACTTAGTTCGATGATTTATCGCTAAGTGACGGGCTAATTCAATGAACGATGTGGACGCGGGATCAAGGCTAATGTGAGGGGAGGGGGGGGTAAAGTGAATTGATTGAGGTATTAATCACTGATTTTCTGCGAGGTCCGCGCGCGCTGGGCGGATTGTTATCGCAACTTCTGACCATGGTGTGGACGGCTGAGTGGGCCAGTGTCCGAAAGAGGTCGATTGAACGCAGGCCGGGTGCGTCAGTGCCTGGCCTGCATGGGAACGTACGCCCTTCTAGAGCTCGTCCTTCAACGTGATCAGCCGCTCATCCGCCGGCACCGGTCGGCCGAAGAAAAAGCCCTGAAAGTGCGAGCAGCCTTCCGCTTGCAGCTGAAGCATCTGTTCGTGGGTTTCCACACCCTCCGCCGTGGTCTCGATCATCAGGCTGTTGCCCATGCCGGTGATCGCCCGGATGATCGCCAGCGCCTCTTTGTTCTCGGCCATGTCCTTGACGAACGAGCGATCGATCTTGATGCGGTCGAAGGGGAAGGAGCGCAGGTAACCGAGGGACGAATACCCGGTGCCGAAATCATCCAGCGAAATTGCCACACCCAGGGCCTTGAGGGCGCGCAGCGTCGAGACGTTCTCGTCGCTGTCACCCAGCAGCACCGATTCGGTGATCTCCAGTTCGAGGCGTTCGGGCGCCAGGCCCGAGTCCGCCAGCGCCAGTTCGACGATGGCGATCAGCCCCGGGTTCTTGAACTGGATCGGTGACAGGTTCACCGACACCGTTTGCAGTGTGCCCCAGCCAGCGGCTTCCTGGCAGGCGAGGTTCAAGGCGCGGGTGCCGACTTCGTGGATCAGCCCGGTTTCCTCGGCCATCGGGATGAAGTCCATCGGCGGAATGATCCCCTTGATCGGGTGAATCCAGCGGATCAGCGCTTCGTAGCCGGAAATGTCCTGACCGTCCCGGCTGACGATGGGCTGGTAATGCATCTTCAACTGGCCGAAATGCAGCGCGGTTCGCAAGTCGGCTTCTAGGGTCCGGCGCTGGCGGGCGATCTCGTCCAGTTCCTGGCGGAAACGCTCGAAACGGTTGCGACCATTGCGTTTGGCTTCGTACAGCGCCATGTCGGCGTAACCCATCAGTTGCTCGGGTTTGACGTGGTCTTCGGGCGACAACGCGATGCCCACGCTGACGCCGACCGAGCAGCTGTGGCCGTCGATCAGGAACGGTGGCCGGATGGCCTGAATCATCCGTTGCGCCGCCAGTTCGGCGGCCTCTTGGGTGTCGAGCTCCGGCAGAATCACGGCGAATTCATCGCCGCCCAGGCGCGCGAGGGTGTCGCGGTCGCGCAACTCGGACCGCAGGCGTTCGCTGAGGGCGCGCAGCAGTTTGTCCCCGAACGCGTGGCCCAGCGCGTCGTTGACGTCCTTGAAATCGTCAAGGTCCAGGCACAGCGTGCCGGTGATTTTACCGGAGCCGGTCGGCCCGTTGGAGCGTGCGAGCGCTTCCTTCAAACGCTGCTGAAACAGCGTGCGATTGGGCAATCCGGTCAGCGCGTCGTGGTGGGCCATGTGGTGAATCTTGGCGTTGGCCGCCAGCTCATCGGTCACGTCTTCGGCCACGAACAGCACGTAATCCGAATGGCTTTCAGTGTCTTGGTTGAGCACCGTGCGGCTGCGCAATGTGCGCAGCCCTTGTGCCGTGTGGACCTGCATCTCGGAGGTCCGGACCTCGCCCATCGCCAGGGTCTGGCTCATCTGCTGATTGATGTAATCCGCCACCTCCGGCCGCAGGCATTCACTGGCAAAACGACCGACCATTTTGGTGGCGGCGAACAACCGTTCCGCCTGCTGATTCACCAGCAGAATCTTGTGCGAGCGTACGTCCTGCACGATCACGCTGGCCGGAATGTTGGCGATCACCGAGTCGAGGAAGCGCGACAGCGTGGCCATCTCGGCGCTGCGCTTCTCCGCTAACTCCTTGGCTTCCAGCAATTGCAGCTCGGTCTTGCGGCGCTCGGTGATGTCCCGGGTGATCTTGGCGAAACCAATCATCTCGCCGTCGTCATCGTGGATGGCGTCGATCACGACGTGGGTCCAGAAATGCGAACCGTCCTTGCGCTGACGAATGCCTTCCGCCTCGAACCGGCCCTCACGGCGCGCGGTCTCCAGACCTTTGGACGGCAGACCGAGGGCGCGATCCTCCGGCGTGTAAAACACCGAAAAATGCTGGCCGACGATCTCATGCTCCTGATACCCCTTCGCCCGTTGGGCCCCGGCGTTCCAGTTCACCACGTTGCCGTCCAGGTCCAGCATGTAGATCGCGTAATCGCTGACGCCCTGCACCAGCAAACGGAAGCGCCGCTCCTGCTCCCGCTGCACCTGCAGCGCCTGATGCTGCTCGGTGCAGTCGCGGGTGATCTTGGCGAAACCCAGCAGCTCGCCCGCGTCATTGCGAACGGCGTCAATGATCACGTGGGCCCAGAACGCGCTGCCGCCCTTCTTCAACCGCCAACCCTGAGCCTCGAACCGCCCTTCGGTCTGGGCGATCCGCAGATTCTTGCTGGGTAAATCAGCGCGTCGTTCGTCCTCGCTGTAAAACAACGAAAAATGCTGCCCTACGATCTCCACCGCCGTGTACCCCTTCGCCCGCTGCGCCCCAGGGTTCCAGTTCGCCACGATGCCTTCCGGCGTCAGCATGTAAATCGCATAGTCCACGACGCTCTGAATCAGCAGTCGGTACATCGCGTCGGAATCCTGGAGTAACGGCATTTAAAGCACCTGAAGGGTGGAAAAGCGTGATGTGGCGGAGTATGGCGTGAAAGTGATGCAAAATCAGGTTGCTGTATAGGTATCGGCTGGAGAGGGGGGAGGTTTAGGGGGCGTCGTCGTGAGCCTGGGCTTGGGCGAATCCTCAGTCTCCGGGTTTCTCCCAAAAAACCAGATGCTCCATCGCACGTTCTGTATCACCCATATCATCGTCTCCTAAGGTAGAGTCGAACCGTTCGGAGATTATTCTTCGGACCGAGCTTAGACTTTGCACGTAATTATTCTCACTTATGAAGCGTGAAAGCTCTTGCGCTTGTAAGTTTTGGTCTTGGCCAGGTGAGTCAAGTTTCTTGTAGAAGTCATGGTCTTCAATTTTTCTCAGCGAGATGATCATGAACTCCAACTCTTGAAGCGCTTTTATCGCTTTTTTTCCTGTGAGCGTTATTTTTCTATTCGTTTTTCTTAATTTATTTTCTTTTGGTGAAGGTGGGCTTTTCAAACTGCAGGTCTCCTGAAACCGCCAACGTTTTTGCCGGCTAGCGCTCAATCTCCCGGCTTTTCCCAAAAAACCAGATGCTCCATTGCACGTTCAATGTCGTCCATGTCGTCGTCGCCACGCTCGTCGTCAAAAGCGTCGGAGATGACTTCTCTCATGTTGGCCAGCTTGTAGACGATGTCGTTCTCGTCGATGAATCTGGTTGTCTCGATGGCGTAGGCGATTGGGTCTACGTCTTTAGGGTCGTCGGCATTGTCGTAGTAATGCCGTGCGATGTTTTTGAGTGAGATGAGCATGTATTCAATTTCTTTCAAAACCGATAGTGCGGAATCTTCCGTTAAAGCAATACTGGTGTTGTGTGGAAGCATCTGATCCTCTTAAGTCTGATTTGTTTTGACCGGTGGGTTTAAAGGTTTTAGGTGCCCCTTGGTCTTGGTTAGAGAACATATATTGTTCTCGTTTGCGGTGTCGATGGCGTGCGTTGTGCCAGCGTTATGGCGCTACGATAACCTTCGGTATACCTGCGTGTCGGGCTTTTTTAATGCATTTTATTTGGCTGCAACTTCTGTGTTCAAAAATTTTCGCCAAGTCACCATGGCTTTAAATCGTCGATGGATTTTTCTGTTATATATTTTATACCTTCTTCTTCAGCGGTTTTTCGGATGTTTGCCCTCAACGTTGTGTCAAAAAAAATAAGTATTTGACCCATCTCAGTAATGCGAGAATAACTGATCAGAAATGAACAATTATTCTCCAGTATCTTTGAAATGGCCGCCCCAGACATTCTCCGCCCTTGTGCTACTTCGAGTAATATGGGCTTGGCGCTAGATGGGGTCGATGGGCTCGTTTTTTTGTATCTGTCTCTGAGTGCTTGAATCGCTTGAGATTTTTGATAAATCATTAGCTCACTGTTCATTGTTGTCACATAGCCTTGCTCCCTGAAGAAATAAATCCCGTCCGCCTTTGGTATGTCTGCATCGACCAACTGACCTCTTTCAGAATTCCAATAAGTAAGCGGGCCTAGTGCGCGTTTCAGTAGTATCTCTGATTTCGCTGTGTGAAAGCCGTAAGGTCCATAGCCAGCGTCGTCAACGTTGTGCTGATAACAAATGCAAAACCCTTGGGGCAAATGCGATGGTTGAGTGAAAATATCATCCTGCTCAACCGGGAATTCAATTGTTAGTTCCATAAATGCTCTACCAGGTGAACACAATTTTCTCGCCTTTGGCGTTGATGGCGTGAATATGCCCAGAGTCATGATGCTTCGGTATCCCTGGCATCCCTGCGTCAGGGTGACCATCAGGGTGTTCGAAATAAGATACGCCCTTATCTGTATGTTTTCTCCCCACGGATCGTGCGCCCTTATACTTCATCTGGCTCCAGTTATCGCCCCGACTGGACGGCTTGATCTCGTCAATATCAATGATTTCACCTCCTTTAGAAACGCGAGGTACTTTTGCATGGTCTTTCGCCAGGGTGTAAGCATGTCGTCGATTGCGAGCCTTGACGACGCTACAACTCCACCCCCACGGATCCACCCATCCCACCGAATTCGGCGCATACCCATAGAGATTCAGCCCACCCGCCAACCCAATCGGATCAGGCGTGGTGAAGCGACCCACATCCGGGTCGTAGAACCTGAAGGTGTTGTAGTGCAGTCCGGTCTCGCGATCAAGGTATTGGCCCTGGAACCTCAGGTTCTGGGGCGCAATGTGCGGTGCGCGGTCTTCGTGAGTGGTGTTGCCCCAGACCTGATAGCGGGCTGTCCACGCCAGGTCGCCGCTGGCTTCGGTCAGTGCTTCCGGTTGGCCGTTGGGGGCGTTGTGGAAGTGGTGGACTGTCTGGAACTCGCCGATGCCGTCGATTCGGGCGAGAGGTTCGTGGCTGTCTTCGATATAGAGATAGAGGCTTTGTTTGTGATGGCAGTCTTCATGGAGCAGACGCAAGCCATCCCAAGTGAAACGGGTGGAGCTCACCCGGCATCCATGGCGGTTGTATTCGTGTTTTTCGATGCGCCGTCCCAGTGGGTCGTAGGTCATGCGCACGACATCGCCTTTGTCGTTGTGAACGGCGATGAGTCGGCTTTCGGCATCGTAGGCGAAACGCTGGGTGCCGCGGCGCAGGCTGCGTTTCTCGATCATTCGGCCAAAGCCGTCGTACCGGTAGTGTTTGTCCTGATACCTCAGCAGCCGGTTGTGCACGACGTGGCCAGAGCCTTGACCCTCCAGCAGGTTGGCTGCCGGATCGTAGGCGTACAGCTCTGTCTCGGTGGCCGGTTCGCCCTCACGAGCCATGAGCCGAGCAGTGGCGTCGTAGTGCAGATAAGTGCGAAACGAGCGTGGCCCATTACGCTCCGATTGCCCCACAAGGTTGTCGGCGGGGTCGAAGTCGTAGTCGGTCGCCCATTGCGCGGGCAATTGCCGGGGTTGATCGGCAGCGCGGCGCGCTCTTGAGCGCAAGCGGCCTGCGCGATCGTACTGCGTGCGCGTATTGAGCTGCGCCTGTGTGCGCAGCACCTCGCGGTGCAGGCGGTCGCGTTCGAAATCGCAAATGACCAGACCGTCCAGATTGATCTGATGCACGTGGCCGCTGCCGTAGCGCAAATGATTGAGCCAGCGGCCATCCGGAAGTCGGGATTGAACCCGGTTGCCCAGCTCGTCGTAGTGGTGCTGGAAAACGCCTGTCGCGCCGGATTCACTGAGCAATTGCCCCAAGGCGTCCCAGGCAAAGCCCACACTGCGAGGCTCAGCACCAAGCCCGGTGAACGTAATGTCGGTCAGTTGATCCCGCGCATCGTAGGTGTACGCGGTATTGCCGTCGGCGGTGACTTTGGCAATCAGACGCCCTGCGGCGTCGCGTTTCAGCTCATGAATGATTGAGTCCTTTGCAAACGCTTCGTCATGAGGCGATGCAAGCTGCTCAATACGCACCACGTTGTTCAGTCTGTCGCAGGCGTACCGCCGTTGACTGCCGTCCAGGTCCTGCTGTAGTACCAGCCGGTCGCCGGCATCCCAGGCAAACCGGTAGTGTTCGCCGTTTTCGTTGGTCAGGGTGTGCAGACGGCCGTAAGCGTCATGAGCAAACCGGACCTGTCGCCGCAGCGCATCGGTCCGTTGTCGAAGCTGGCCGCGCCGGTCACGCTCATACAGCGTGGTCGCACCGGCGGGATCTGTGTGGCGCCTCAGCCATCCGCCGGGTGTCCATTCGTACTCATCGACGCGTCCATCCGGCAACACCTGCTGCAACAGCTGACCCAACGCGTCATGCCGGTACAGCGTGCGCTCGCCCAGCGCATCGGTGATTCCTTGCAGAAAGCCATGCTTGTCGTAGCTGAAGCGCGTGGGAGACCCCGAGCAATCGATGGATTCGGTCAGTTGCCCATACTCGTTCCAATACTGCTTTCGACTTTTGCCGGTCGCGTCGATGATTTCAATGACTTGGCCGTAGCCGTCGTAGTGGAACCGGGTGGTGTGCCCCAGCGGATCGACGGCGTGGGTGCAGTTGCCGCGTGCGTCGTAGCGGTACTGCCAAGTGTGGCCCGCTGCGTCGGTTTCCAGTCGGGGCAGTGACCAGTGTTCGAGCCATTGCGTCAGCTGGCAGCGGCCCAAGGGATCTACGGTGGTTTCGAGATTGCCCGCGTCATCGTAGGTGTAGCGCCACTCGCCCCCTTGAGGATCGGTGGCCCCGAGTAACTGGCGTGCGTCATTCCACGCAAACCGCCACGTCAGCCCGAGGTTATCGATGTATTCCGTGATCTGATGCTGAACGTTCCAGCGTCTTACACTGCGTCGATTCAGGCCATCGGTGACCACCGTGCTCCCAGCGCTCAAGTCGTAATCGAACCGGTATTCGTCGCCCTCGTCGGTGTAATGGCGCACGACACGCCATTCCCGATCGTCGATCAAGGCCCATTCGTAAAAGCAGCGCAGGCCTTCGGGAAGTTGGTGCTCGACCATGCGCCGATCAGCGTCGTAAACGAAACGCCGCTGAACATTGCCCAAGGCATCGCTGACCTCGGCCAGATCACTCGATCCGTCATAGGCATAACGCGCCAACGTCTCATGACTGCCATCGTCAAACACACGTTCAAGTCGCTCGACCCGTCGAGGCCATTGCGCCGAATACGCCAGATCGAGGCACATCACGTTCAGCGAATCGCGCAGCCCCGCCAAACGTCCCTCAACGTCGTACTCCAGATGAATCCGGTTATCGTTGCGATCCCCCAACTGACTCAACCGAAGCCGTGACGGATCAGGCAGCGTAGGTTCGAACAACCGATACAGCCCGTCTTCGCTTTCGATCAGCAGTCGGCCATCGTCATGCCGCTTGACCGCCAGCCCTTCACCTGGGCTGAACACTGCACTGCCCAAGGCGATCGCGCCCATGTCGATCTGACGCGCCTGTTCGTCGGTGTAGATCAGCCGCTCACCGCCTTCCGGATGCGATTCCACCCGCACGCTGACCTCGAACGGCATGCTCCAGCCTGCGCCAAACAGCCCGTCACGGCGTTCGTCACGGCTGTTGTAGGAGCGTTGCCACTCGATGGGCATCAGGCCGGGGAGGGTGAAGTCCAGCTCCTCGGCCCCACCCAGTACCTTCGCCCCCGTTGCGGCATGCACCGGATGTGGCGAACCAGAGACCGCACGGCTCAACGCGCCGCTCACCTGACTGACGACAAAGGTGTTCAGGCCAGCAAACAGCATGCACGGCAAGTTGCTGGCAAACTTACGCGGGGCGCCCTTGAGCATCATCAGGGCGTTGACCGCCAGACCGATGCCGGGCGTCTTGCCGCTGCGGATCGTTCGGACCACGAGCTTTTCGCCGCCAATGCGCACGTTTGGCGAGATCAGCCCCGAGGACACCACCGTCGCGTCACAAGTGCTGCGGTCCCCGCTGCGCACGGCGGGCTGACCGTTGATGAAGACCCGGTCCGATCCTTCGGCGATGTGCTGAACCGGCATGGGCGGGTGCCGTTCGCAGGTCACCTGATCGGACGGTTCGGGTATGACGCCGGGCGCGGGCGTGGCGACAGTGGGTCGCCACAGTTCGGAGAAAAAGCCCTTGGCAATGTCGAGAAAGGTGCCTTCGGGCGCCTCATCGGCGGGCACATCGGCGCTTTCGGACGCCACGCTGCCGGCCGCACGCGCTGCTGGCAGGCCATTGATGAAGACGTTGGGAGAACCGCTGCTGATGTGTGCGCAGACGGTGGGCGGGAACAGGTCGTTCGCCAGGTCATTACAGACATTACGAATGCGCTCGTCCATGCCCGTGGCGTTCAGGCCCACGCCCACGGCGACGCTGACTGCGGCGCCCAGTACACAGGCCCCCAGCCCGCCTGTCGCCACGGTCAAGCTGGCTGCACCCACCAGCGCAGCGCCCACCAGCCCGCCGATGGCAACGTTGGCCGCGACCTCTAGCACACCGCCCAAGGCGTCGGCCAGCATCGAATTGTGAACAAGAGCATCGCCTTGGCGGGCGGCCCAATGGGCGTCAGACATTCCGTGATCCGCGCTGAGAAAGCCGCGGAATGTAAGGGCTTAGAGCGGTCCTGTCTGAGCGTTGAAACACAAAAAGCGCGGCCTTCGTGCTTTTCAGAAAAGGCCTACAGAGTCGTCTCCAAAAGTCTTAAGCGCCCATCGGAAGCGCCGGACAAATCACCTATTAATGCGCGGCCCCACCCTTGACCCCACTCGGCAATTTCTTGGTCAGCATCACCGCCACCATGCTGATGCCCAGTGCCAACCCGACAAAATGGAACGCGTCGTTATAGGCCATGATCGCCGCCTGCTGATGGGCGATTTCGCTGAGTTTGCCCAGCGCTGCCGTTTCATTGCCCAGTCGGTCGGTGAGTTGGGCCATGCGCTCGGCGACCTGAGGGTTGGCGGGGGAGATCGACTCACGGAGGTAGTCGAAGTAGGTCTTGGTCCGGGCGTCCAGCAGGGTGGCGAGCAGCGCAATTCCGATGGCGCCGCCGAGGTTGCGCAGGATGTTGAATAGGCTCGATGCAGACCCCGCGTCTTGCGGCTGGATGAACGCGGTGGCGATCAGCGAGATGGTGACCATGATCAGCGGCTGCCCCAGCGCGCGGACGATCTGGATGTGGTTGAACTGCGGCCCGGCGAAGTCCGGGTTGAGCACCCCTGAAGAAAAACTGGCGATGCCGAACAGGCCGAAACCGAGGGTGCAGAGCACTTTGGGCGGGATGATTTTCATCAGTTGGGGAACGAGGGGGATTAGGAACAACTGCGGCACGCCCATCCACATGATCACTTCGCCGATCTGCTGCGCGTTGTAGCCCTGAATCTGCGCGAGGTACAGCGGCAGCAGGTAGATCGAGCCGTACAGCCCGACGCCCATGCCGACGCTGGAAATGCTCGACAGGCCGAAGTTGCGGTTGCCGAGGATGCCCAGGTTGATCAGCGGCTTGGGTTTGGAGAACTGGATGATCACGAAGGTGATCAGGCTCAGCAACGCGACGCTGCCGAGGGTGACGATCAGGTTCGATTCCAGCCAGTCCTTGCGGTGGCCTTCTTCCAGGAACACTTGCAGGCACCCCAGTCCGACACCGAGGGTGACGATCCCCGCGTAGTCGGTGCTTTTGAGCAACTCCCAGTGCGGCGCCTTTTTCTCCAGGCCGTAGAGCAGCCCGGCGATCATCACCAGCCCTGGCGGAATGTTGATATAGAAGATGTATTCCCAGCCGAAGTTTTCCGTCAGCCAGCCGCCCAGTGTCGGGCCGATGGAAGGGGCGAAGGTCGCGGTCATGGCGAACAGCGCCATGCCTTTGGCCCGGTGGTGTTCCGGGAGTTTGATCAGGGTCAGGGTGAATGCCAGCGGGATCAGCGCGCCGCCCGTGAAGCCTTGCAGGGCGCGGAATACGATCATGCTTTCCAGGCTCCAGGCCATCGAGCACAGCAGCGACGAAATCAAAAAACCGAGCGACACCCACACCGCCAGCCTGCGTGCCGAGAGCAACTGCACCAACCACGCGGTCAGCGGGATCATGATGATTTCCGCCACCAGGTAGGACGTGGAAATCCACGAGCCTTCTTCCAGCGTGGCGGACAGCGCGCCCTGAATGTCCTTGAGCGAGGAGTTGGTGATCTGGATGTCCAGCACCGCCATGAACGCGCCGAGCATCACGCTCATCACCGCGATCCAGTCGCGCCGGGTCGGTTCGCCGACCGGGCGAATCAGCGCGTCACCGGCCACTGTGTGGGTCGTTTGCCGGTTTGATATTGACCGAGACCGTCACCGACATGCCCGGACGAATCTTGCCGTGCAACGGGTTGTCGGGCGCGAACGTCAGCTTCACCGGAATGCGCTGCACGACCTTGGTGAAGTTGCCGGTGGCGTTGTCCGGCGGCAGCAGGCTGAACTGCGCGCCCGAGGCGGCGAACAGGCTGTTGACCCGTCCCTGAATCGGCGTGCCGGGGAAGCTGTCGAACGTCAGCTCGGCGGACTGGCCCATCTCCATGTGCTCGATCTGGGTTTCCTTGAAGTTGGCCTGCACCCAGATGTCTTCGTCCGGCACGACCGACAGCAGGTACGCCCCGGCCTGCACGTATTGGCCATTGCGCGCCGCCCGCTGACCGATCAGGCCGCTGATGGGCGCGTGAATTTCCGTGCGTTGCAGGTTGATGTCGGCCTGGGACAGGTCGGCGCGGGCGGTGGCGATCTGCGCGTCCAGCCGTTTGATTTCAGCGGTCAGGGCGTTGACCTGCTGGCGCTGACTCTGGGCATCGGCTTGAGCTTTCGTGACCTGCGAACGGGCCACGTTGCTGTCGGCGGTCATGGTGGTGACCTGTGCCTCGGAGACGAACCCCGGCGTGCGCAATTTCTGCAACCGCGCGAGATCGAGCTGGGTGCGGCCCAGGGTCGCCTGATTGGCCTGGACTTGCGCGTCACTGGCGGCGATCAAGCTCGATTGCTGGGTCAATTTGCTCTGCGCCTGCACCCGCTCGGCTTCACGTGTGGCCAAAGTGGCCTTGGCGCGGTCGATGGCCAGACGAAAATCATCCGGCTCCAGCTTCACCAGCAACTGACCTTTCTCCACGTGCTGGTTGTCCTGCACCAACACCTCGCTGACCCGCGCGCCCAGCTGGCTGGACACTCGGGTGATCTCACCCTGCACGTAAGCGTTGTCGGTGGTTTCGTAGAAACGTCCTTTCAAGTACCACTGGGCGAAGAAGGCGAGGGCGATCAGCAGGACCACCCCGAAGAAGATGAACAGGCGGCGTTTGAGTTGGGCGGGCATGATCGTTCTGGGTTTTTAGAATGTAAGGAAATTTATCAGCTAACCGAGTCTGGCACCTAGCCATCGTTGCAATAATGACCCGAATTGATAATCGAGTATTCATTCCCTGGCGTAACGCCACGGCCTGACTATGCTGCATGCCCATCCCTCGAAATCCGGGCGCCTGCGCACCGACGCTGGAGCCGCGAGGGCCGTGCCTGTTAAGATTCGCGGCTTGTTCGACCTATCCGGAATTTTCCATGACCACCGTTCGCACCCGCATCGCGCCATCGCCCACCGGCGACCCCCACGTTGGCACGGCTTACATCGCACTCTTCAACTATTGCTTTGCCAAGCAGCATGGCGGCGAATTCATCCTGCGCATTGAAGACACCGATCAGCTGCGCTCGACCCGCGAGTCCGAACAACAGATTTTCGACGCCCTGCGCTGGCTCGGCATCGAGTGGAGCGAAGGCCCGGACGTCGGAGGTCCTCACGGCCCGTATCGCCAGAGCGAGCGGGGCGACATCTATAAGAAATACACCCAGCAACTGGTCGATGCCGGTCATGCCTTCCCATGCTTCTGCACCGCCGAAGAGCTGGATCAGATGCGTGCCGAGCAGATGGCCCGTGGCGAAACCCCGCGTTACGACGGTCGTGCGCTGCTGCTTTCCAAGGAGGAAGTCGAGCGCCGTCTGGCCGCAGGCGAACCCCATGTCATCCGCATGAAAGTGCCGAGCGAAGGCGTTTGCGTGGTGCCGGATATCTTGCGCGGCGAAGTCGAAATCCCGTGGGACCGCATGGACATGCAGGTCCTGATGAAGACCGACGGCCTGCCGACTTACTTCCTCGCCAACGTTGTCGATGACCACCTGATGGGCATCACCCACGTGCTGCGCGGCGAAGAATGGTTGCCATCGGCGCCGAAGCTGATCCTGCTGTATGAATACTTCGGCTGGGAAAAACCGGCGCTGTGCTACATGCCGCTGCTGCGTAACCCGGACAAGAGCAAGCTGTCCAAGCGCAAGAACCCGACCTCGGTGACGTTCTACGAGCGCATGGGCTTCATGCCTGAAGCGATGCTCAACTATCTGGGCCGCATGGGCTGGTCGATGCCGGATGAGCGCGAGAAGTTCTCGCTGCAGGAGATGGTCGAGCACTTCGACCTGAACCGCGTCTCTCTTGGCGGGCCGATTTTCGACATCGAGAAACTGTCTTGGCTCAACGGTCAATGGCTGCGCGAGCTGCCGGTCGAAGAATTTGCCGCCCGCGTGCAGAAGTGGGCGTTCAACAGCGACTACATGATGAAGATCGCGCCCCACGTGCAGGGCCGCGTCGAAACGTTCAGCCAGGTTGCGCCGCTGGGAGGATTTTTCTTTGCCGGTGGTGTGAACCCGGACCCGAAGCTGTTCGAGCACAAGAAGCTGTCGCCTGAGCAAGTGCGTCAGGTGCTGCAACTGATCCTCTGGAAGCTTGAGTCGCTGCGTCAGTGGGAAAAAGACACCATCACCGGCTGTATTCAGGCGGTGGTCGAACATTTGGAGCTCAAGCTGCGTGATGCCATGCCGCTGATGTTCGCGGCCATTACCGGTCAGGCGAACTCGGTCTCGGTGACCGATGCGATGGAAATCCTCGGCCCGGACCTGACCCGCTACCGTCTGCGTCAGGCGCTCGACCTGCTGGGCGGCGTGTCGAAGAAAGAAAACAAAGAGTGGGAAAAGCTGCTCGGCGCCATTGGCTGAGCGGCTCTCTGTCGTTGCGTGCCGCCTGAGTGCGGCATGCAGCGAGCGAAAGGTCGAGGTTTTCCGGGGGAGGGCGGTAAGTGATTGTTATCCCGGAAAATTCTTTTGAAATATGTTTAAAAAAAGTTTGACAGGTATTCGGGTCGCACTTAATATGCGCCCCGTCCACACGGCAACACAGAAACACGGCGGCAACGCAGTGTGATGTGACAGTGTAATGTGGGGCTATAGCTCAGCTGGGAGAGCGCCTGCATGGCATGCAGGAGGTCAGCGGTTCGATCCCGCTTAGCTCCACCAATTTAGAAGCTTCAAGGTCGGCTACACTGCCTTGGAGTTTGTACCGCAAGTCGGAACCAGCACCGATCAGGTACACAAAGGGTTACGTCCCCTTCGTCTAGTGGCCTAGGACACCGCCCTTTCACGGCGGTAACAGGGGTTCGAGTCCCCTAGGGGACGCCAGCTTTACCGAGTGACGCCGCAAGGTTGATCTCCGCCGCGAGGCGCTAAATCTGGGGCTATAGCTCAGCTGGGAGAGCGCCTGCATGGCATGCAGGAGGTCAGCGGTTCGATCCCGCTTAGCTCCACCAAATTTGCCAGGATTCGTTAGCGTATAATGACGGATTCGACTGAAGGTTTTGCGTCCCCTTCGTCTAGTGGCCTAGGACACCGCCCTTTCACGGCGGTAACAGGGGTTCGAGTCCCCTAGGGGACGCCACGATTTCTCGCTCTGCGAGACCAAGGGTCATTCGATTATTGAATGGCCCTTTTGTTTTTTTGGGGTTTTATTTTCCTTTCCTCGATCTCCTGATGCGGACACTGCTACTGAACCTGTGGGAGCGAATTCATCCGCGAATCAGCATTTCAGACGATGCATTCCCATCGGATGTACAGCCCTCTCGCGAATGAATTCGCTCCCACAGGCTTGGGCTCAGCGCATGGCGCCCTTGCCATCCCCCATGATGCGGATAATATTACTCCCATCATCCCGGAGGCGGACATGAACGACAAAAAAGCACAAACCCGTGAGCGCATTCTCCACGCGGCCAGTTCGGCGCTGATTGCTCGCGGCCCTGTGGAGCCCAGCGTCAATGAGATCATGGGCGCAGCCGGGTTGACGGTAGGCGGGTTCTACGCGCATTTCGACAGTAAGGAAGCCTTGATGCTGGAGGCGTTCAACCAATTGCTCGCCGAGCGCCGGGAGATGGTCGCGAAAATTGACGATCAGTTGCCAGGCGACGAGCGACGCGCCTTGCTTGCCGCTTTTTATCTGTCTCGCAAACACCGTGACGCCGAAGAGCACGCCTGTCCGCTGCCCACTGCAATTGGTGAGATGGCGCGGCTTTCGGACGATTTCCGGGGCGCGCTGTCCGAACACGTCGAGTTGATGGTCGCGCAGTTGGCCTCAAGTCCGGAAGAAACTGACAAGACCCTGGCCGATATCGCGCTGATGCTCGGCGGTCTGGCGCTGGCCCGCGCCTTGGGGCCGAATGAACTGTCCGATCGCGTCTTGCGGGCTGCCAAGTCGGCCATGCAGTGAGGCGTTCCTGACAGGTGCGAACCCTCTCTGATGCTTTTGGTTACACTGCCCCACGAACGTATTCATGAGGGGCAAGAACGAGCATGGTTTGGGATCTGGCAACGCCGTTCGTCATCGATCTGCACGTGAACGAGGACGACATCGATGGATTGGGGCACGCCAACAACGCTGTTTACGTCACTTGGCTGGAGCGTTGCGCGTGGCGCCATTCGCAACAGTTGGGATTGGACCTGACCGAGTACCGACGTCTGGACCGGGCGATGGCCGTGGTTCGGCACGAAATCGACTACTTGGCCAGCGCATATCAGGATGACGAACTGCAATTGGCGACCTGGATCGTCGATTGGGATCAGAAACTGAAGATGACCCGGCGCTTTCAACTCAAGCGACCCAGTGATGGCATCACGCTGCTGCGAGCGCAAACCACGTTCGTCTGCATCGAACTCTCGACCGGCAAACCGAAGCGGATGCCGAGCGAGTTCATCGAAGGCTACGCGCCCGCGCTGCCGGCAGACGTTTCCTGACGCGCGGCCCGTTCACAATCGGCACGCCTCTGAGTAAACTGCCGGACTTTTTTTCGAGTGTGACCCATGCAAATTGCTCTGGCACCCATGGAAGGCCTGGTCGATGACATTCTTCGCGATGTGCTGACGCAAGTCGGCGGCATCGATTGGTGCGTGACCGAATTCATCCGGGTGACCGAGCGTCTGTTGCCTGAGCATTACTTTCACAAACTCGCCTCCGAGTTGCTCAATGGCTCGAAGACCCGTGCGGGCGTGCCATTGCGGGTGCAATTGCTCGGCTCTGATCCGGTGTGTCTGGCCGAGAATGCCGCGTTTGCCGCCGAGCTGGGCGCGCCGGTCATCGACCTGAACTTCGGTTGCCCCGCCAAGACGGTGAACAAATCCCGAGGTGGCGCGGTGCTGCTGAAGGAGCCTGAATTGCTGCACTCGATCCTCGAACACGTGCGCCGTGCCGTGCCTGCGCACATTCCGGTGACAGCCAAGATGCGCCTGGGTTATGACAGCACCGAACCCGCGCTGGATTGCGCGCGGGCGCTGGAGGCGGGCGGCGCCGAGCACATCGTGGTTCACGCGCGGACCAAGGTGGACGGCTACAAGCCGCCTGCACATTGGGAGTGGATCGGCAAGATTCAGGACGTGGTGAAGATTCCAATCATTGCCAACGGCGAAATCTGGACCGTGGACGACTGGCGCCGTTGCCGGGAAATCTGTGGCGCCCGCGACATCATGATCGGTCGCGGCCTGGTGGCCCGTCCGGACTTGGGCCGTCAGATCGCGGCGGCGGAAGCAGGGCGGGAAGTCGTCGAGATGACCTGGCAGGAACTGCAACCCTTGATTCGCGAATTCTGGCTGCAAGCGCTGGCCAAAATGACCCGTGTTCAGGCGCCAGGCCGTCTCAAACAGTGGGTGGTGTTGCTGACCAAGAGCTACCCCGAGGCGACGGTGATGTTTGATTCGCTGCGGCGTGAGACTGATTGCGAGCGGATCAGCCAAATGCTGGGTGTGACCGAATCGGCCGCGGCCTGAAAAATTTTCCATAGCGACTCTTGAAACAGAAGTGACTGTCCTTATCTAAGGGTTACGCGATGCCGAAGTCGGGTCGCGGAGACAAACACTTGCTGATATTTCAGGAGATTCACATGACTACCGCATTTTCTCTGGCTCCACTGTTCCGTTCTTCCGTGGGCTTTGACCGTTTCAACGACCTGTTCGAATCGGCGGCCCGTAACGAATCGGCCAGCACTTACCCTCCCTACAACGTCGAGAAGCACGCTGACGACCAATACCGCATCGTCATCGCTGCGGCCGGTTTTCAGGAAGAAGACCTGGAGTTGCAGGTTGAGAAGGGTGTGCTGACCGTTACCGGCAGCAAGCGCGACAAGGCCGCCGAAGGCGTGACCTTCCTGCACCAGGGCATCGCCCAGCGCGCGTTCAAGCTGTCGTTCCGTCTGGCCGATCACATCGAAGTGCAGAACGCTGCACTGGCCAACGGCCTGCTGAACATCGACCTGCTGCGTCTGGTGCCTGAAGAGGCCAAGCCAAAACGCATCCAGATCAACGGCCAGAAAACCCTGGCGCATTGATTCGCAGTCGATAGCAAAAAGGCGTCCTTCGGGACGCCTTTTTTGCTGGCCCTGCATTTGTCTCCCACAGGTCATGCATCAGCCAAGGGAATCGGGGCTGTTTCATTGGTTTGTCCACGTAACAACGCCTCGAACCGCTCCAGAACCAGCGGCTCGCTGAACAGAAACCCTTGGTAAAACTGGCAATTCAACTGCGCCAGGAAGTCCAGTTGCTCCTGCTTTTCCACGCCTTCGGCAATGATCGCCAGATTGAGGCTCGCGGCCATGGCGATGATGGCGCGGACGATTTCGGCGTCGTTGGGGTCAGTAGTGGCGTCGCGAACAAAGGACTGATCGATTTTCAGCGCGTCCACTGGCAAGCGCTTGAGGTAAGTGAGTGACGAATACCCGGTGCCGAAATCGTCCATCGCAAAACTGATGCCCATGCGCTTGAGTTCCAGCATCTTGGCGATGGTGTCTTCGAGGTTCTGAATGACGATGCCCTCGGTGATTTCCAGTTTGAGCATGCAATGGGGCAGGCCGCAGGTGCGCAGGCAGCGCTCGACCCGGTCGACAAAATCCGCCTGACGAAACTGCCGGGGGCTGATGTTCACGCACAGGCTGAAATCGTTGCCGTCGATCAACCCCTTGCGCAGCAGTTCGCCGCCGGTCTTGCAGGCTTCTTCCAGAATCCAGTTGCCCACCTCCAGGATCATCCCGCTTTCTTCCATGACCTGAATGAACTGCTGCGGCGGCAGCTTTCCCAAACTCGGGTGCTGCCAGCGCAACAGGGCTTCGGCGCCGACGATACGGTTGCCACGAATGTCCACCTGAGGCTGATAGCTGAGGCTGAACTCGCCCCGGCTCAGGGCCAGGCGCAGATCGTTTTCCAGGCGCAGCCGATCACTGGCGGCTTTCTGCATCGTGCTGTGAAACAGCTGCGTGGCGTTGCGCCCGGAATCCTTCGCCCGGTACAGCGCAATGTCGGCGCGTTTGAGCAGGTCGGCCGGGGTCGAGCCATGATCGGGAATCAACGCGACGCCGATGCTGGGCGTGACTTGCAGCCGATGGCCGTCGAGAAACATCGGCTCGGCCAGCAGTTCGCGCAGGGTGTCGGCCAGCCCGCGCACCTGATCGATGACCTGCTCTTGCGAGCCTTCCAGGCCGCTGATCAGCACCACGAATTCATCGCCGCCCAGGCGCGCAACCGTGTCTTCAAACCGCACACTGGCTTCGAGCCGTGCGGTGACGATCTTCAGCACGCTGTCGCCGACCGGATGGCCGAGGGAGTCGTTGATGTGTTTGAAGTGGTCCAGGTCCAGAAACAGCAGGGCGCCGCGCAGGTCATGGCGCTTGAGCAAAGAAATCTGCTGGCTGAGGCGGTCCATCAACAGCGCGCGGTTGGGCAGGTTGGTCAGCGAATCGTGGTAGGCCAGGTGCTGAACCTGCGCCTGGGTGCTCTTGAGCAAACCGATGTCCCGGGCGGTGATCAGCAGGCATTGCATGCCGTCGAGCGTCAGCGGGTCGATGGACACGTCAACCGTGATGATGTCGCCGTTTTTGTTGCGGCCGAGCAGCTCGCGGTTGTGCACCTTGCCGTGTTCTTCCACGTCTTGGATCAGGCGCATGCGCTGGCTGATGTCGGCCATGATGACGAACTCGAACACCGTGTGGCCCAGTACTTCGCTGGCGCTGTAACCGGTCAGGCGGCAGAAGCCGTCGTTGACCTCCAGATACCGCCCGGTGGCCTTCTCGGTGATGATGATGGCGTCGGGGCTGGAGTGAAACGCCTTGGCGAACTTTTCCTCGCTGGCTTTCAGCGCCAGCTGGGCACGACGGTGCTCGGTGTTGTCGATGAACGTACTGAGAAGGTACAGACCGTCGGTGAGCTCGATCTTCTGGGTATGCAGCGTGCCATCGAGCGTGCGACCGTCACGTGCGTACCACTGGGTTTCGAGACTGGCCGGTTCGGTCGCGCCAAACGTCCGGTCCAGTGCGGTCTGCCGTTGCTTCGGGTCACGCCAGAGGCCGATGTCCAGTGTCGAACGCCCCACGCAGTCCGCCATGGGCCAGCCGAACGTGGACTCGAAATGGCGGTTGGCGTTGCAGATCAGGCCGTCTTCGAACCGTGTCAACAGCACCACATTGGGGCTCAGGTTGAACAGCGTTGCGAAATGTTTTTCCGATTCCTTTGCCGTCAGGGCCAGGCCGGTCGTGTGAAACGGTGCGCTGTCGGCGGTTGTGGGCATGTGATCACGAGCCTTCTAAGAATAAAGCTGGTATGTCGATCAATGAGCATCACTGCCCAGGAGCGTCCGCCTGAGCATCCAGCAGCGCCATGAACGCCCGGGCGGCGTTCGACAGCGTGCGTTCCGTGTGGACAATGTAGCCTAGCTGGCGGTGCAGCTGTATGCCCGGCAGCGGAATACGCGCCACTTGTTCGTCGAGCATGGTTCGGGGGAGCACACTCCATGCCAGCCCGATGGACACCATCATCTTGATCGTCTCCATATAGTTGGTGCTCATGGCGATGTTCGGTTTGAGGCCTTCCGCCTCGCACAACCCGCTGACGATGTGATGGGTGAAGGTATTGCCGCCGGGAAAGACTGCGGGATACGCCGCGATGTCGGCCAGTGTCACAGTGGGCATGTTGGCCAGCGGGTGTTCCGGAGCGGCGACGAAGTCCAGCGGATCGTTCCAGACTTGCACGGCCTTGACCAGCGAATGGGGTTCCGGGGCGAGGGTGATGACGGCCAGTTCGGCACGGCCGTGAAGAATCTCATCGTAGGCGACCTCGGAGTCGAGAAATTCGATGTCCAGCGCTACCTCGGGATAGGTGCGGGTGAAGGTCCTTAATAAGGAAGGCAGGCGGTGCAGGCCGATGTGGTGGCTGGTCGCCAGACTCAACCGGCCGCTGACTTCTCCGGTCAGGTTGGTCAGGGCGCGACGCGTGTCGTCCAGCACGTTCAGGATCTGATAAGCCCGAGGCAGCAGGGCGCGACCGGCTTCCGTCAGGCTGACTTCCCGGCCCAATCGGTCGAACAGGCGAACATTGAGCTGCTGTTCCAGACCGGCGATGCGCTTGCTGACCGCAGGTTGCGTCAGGTGCAAACGCTCCCCGGCGGCGGAGAAGCTCCCTGTTTCGGCAATGGCAATAAAGGCATTGAGGTTTGCCAAATCCATCTCGAATTCCTGTTGGTTATCCAAAGCATGAAAAATATGAATTTGAGTTATTTAAGCATATTCCATAGCATCTACCCCACAAGCCAAGGGGTCTTTGATGCGTCGCCGTGACGCAATGGCCCGCGGCATAGAAACAAGCTGATGAGGAAACCGTCTGATGGCCGGCAAAACGCTCTACGACAAGCTCTGGGATTCGCATTTGGTCAAGCAGCGCGACGATGGTTCGGCGCTGCTGTATATCGATCGTCACATCATTCACGAAGTGACGTCGCCACAGGCATTCGAGGGCTTGCGCCTGGCGGGCCGCAAACCATGGCGCATCGACGCCAACGTCGCGACCGTTGACCACAACGTGCCGACCACCCCGGACCGCAAGGACGGCGTTGACGCCATCGTCGATCAGGTGTCGCGTCTTCAGGTCAAGACCCTGGATGACAACTGCGACGAATACGGCATCACCGAATTCAAAATGAACGACGTGCGTCAGGGCATCGTTCACGTGATCGGCCCGGAGCAGGGCGCCACCTTGCCTGGCATGACCGTGGTCTGTGGCGACTCCCATACTTCGACCCATGGCGCGTTCGGCGCACTGGCTCACGGCATCGGCACCTCCGAGGTCGAGCACGTGCTCGCCACCCAGTGCCTGGTCGCCAAGAAAATGAAAAACATGCAGGTGAAGGTCGAAGGCAAACTGCCGTTCGCCGTCACCGCGAAGGACATCGTCCTTGCGGTCATCGGCAAGATCGGCACCGCCGGCGGTAACGGCCACGCCATCGAATTCGCGGGCAGCGCCATTCGCGACCTGTCCGTCGAAGGCCGCATGACCATCTGCAACATGTCCATCGAGGCGGGCGCGCGCGTCGGTCTGGTGGCCACAGACGAAAAGACCATTGCCTACGTCAAGGGTCGCCCGTTCGCACCGACTGCCGAGCAATGGGATGCTGCCGTCGAGGCGTGGAAAGACCTGGTGTCTGACGACGACGCGGTGTTCGACACCGTGGTCGAGCTGGACGCTGCGCAGATCAAGCCGCAAGTCAGCTGGGGTACCTCGCCGGAAATGGTCCTCGCGGTCGATCAGAATGTGCCTGATCCGGCGCAGGAAACCGATCTGGTCAAGCGTGGCTCCATCGAGCGCGCGCTGAAATACATGGGCCTGAAGGCCAATCAGGCGATCACCGACATTCAGCTGGATCGTGTGTTCATCGGTTCCTGCACCAACTCGCGGATCGAAGATTTGCGCGCCGCAGCCGACATCGCCAAAGGCCGCAAAGTGGCGTCCACCATCAAGCAGGCGATCGTGGTGCCGGGTTCGGGTCTGGTAAAAGCCCAGGCCGAGAAGGAAGGGCTGGACAAGGTCTTCATCGAGGCCGGTTTCGAATGGCGTGAGCCAGGGTGCTCCATGTGTCTGGCGATGAACCCGGATCGCCTGGAGAGCGGCGAGCATTGCGCGTCCACCTCCAACCGTAACTTCGAAGGCCGTCAGGGTGCGGGTGGTCGCACCCACCTGGTGAGCCCGGCGATGGCAGCTGCTGCAGCGGTCAATGGCCGTTTCGTCGACGTTCGCACCCTGAGCCAGCACTAAGGAGCCCCGCATGAAGCCTTTTACTCAACACACCGGGTTGGTCGCTCCGCTGGACCGCGCCAACGTCGACACTGACCAGATCATTCCCAAGCAGTTCTTGAAGTCGATCCGTCGCACCGGCTTCGGTCCGAACCTGTTCGACGAGTGGCGTTATCTGGACGTGGGTCAGCCGTACCAGGACAACTCCAAGCGTCCGCTGAACAAGGATTTCGTCCTCAACCACGAACGTTACCAAGGCGCCAGCGTGTTGCTGGCCCGTGAGAACTTCGGCTGCGGTTCGAGCCGCGAACACGCGCCGTGGGCCCTGGAAGAGTACGGTTTTCGCAGCATCATCGCGCCGAGCTACGCCGACATCTTCTTCAACAACAGCTTCAAGAACGGCCTGTTGCCAATCATCCTGAGCGAAAGCGAAGTCGATGAACTGTTCAAGGCCGTGGAAGCCAAGCCGGGCTACCAGTTGAAAGTGGACCTCGCCGCGCAGACCGTTACGGCGGAAAGTGGCAAGGTGTACAACTTCGAGATCGACGCCTTTCGCAAGCACTGCCTGCTGAACGGCCTGGACGACATCGGCCTGACGCTGGTGGACGGCGATGCGATTGCTGCGTTCGAAGGCAAGCACCGCGCGTCGCAGCCTTGGCTCTTCCGTTAAGAAGCAGCTGCGAGCTGTAAGCTTCAAGCGACAAGCTGGACGTGGCGCGACTGCTTTTTCTTGCAGCTTGCAGCCCGAAACTTGTTGCTCCTGAGTCGGCCCCGCAGCAGGGGCCGACCGCCATTTTGAAACGAGGGTTCTATGAGCAAGCAGATTCTGATTCTCCCCGGTGACGGCATTGGTCCTGAAATCATGACCGAAGCGGTCAAGGTGCTGGAGCTGGCCAGCGAGAAGTATCAGTTGGGTTTCGAACTGAGCCACGACGTCATCGGTGGCGCGGCGATCGACAAGCACGGCGTGCCACTGGCCGACGAAACGCTGGACCGTGCCCGTGCGGCCGACGCGGTGTTGCTGGGCGCGGTGGGCGGCCCAAAATGGGACGCGATCGAGCGTGACATTCGCCCGGAGCGCGGCCTGCTGAAAATCCGTTCGCAACTGGGTCTGTTTGCCAACCTGCGTCCTGCGATCCTCTACCCGCAACTGGCCGACGCTTCCAGCCTCAAGCCGGAAATCGTCGCAGGCCTGGACATTCTCATCGTTCGCGAGCTGACCGGCGGTATCTACTTCGGCGCGCCACGGGGCACCCGCGAGCTGGAAAACGGCGAGCGCCAGTCTTACGATACGCTGCCGTACAGCGAGAGCGAGATCCGCCGTATCGCCCGTGTCGGCTTCGACATGGCCCGCGTGCGTGGCAAGAAGCTGTGCTCAGTGGACAAGGCCAACGTTCTGGCCTCCAGCCAGCTGTGGCGTGAAGTGGTCGAGCAGGTGGCCAAGGATTACCCGGATGTCGAGCTGAGCCACATGTACGTGGACAATGCGGCGATGCAACTGGTCCGCGCACCGAAGCAGTTCGACGTGATGGTCACCGACAACATGTTCGGAGACATCCTGTCCGACGAAGCGTCGATGCTCACTGGCTCCATTGGCATGCTGCCGTCGGCGTCGCTGGATTCGAACAACAAGGGCATGTACGAGCCTTGCCACGGTTCGGCGCCGGACATTGCGGGCAAAGGCGTTGCCAACCCGTTGGCGACCATCCTTTCGGTGTCGATGATGCTGCGTTACAGCTTCAACGAACACACGGCGGCGGACGCTATCGAGAAGGCCGTGAGCCTGGTCCTCGACCAAGGCCTGCGCACCGGTGACATCTGGTCCGAAGGCAATGCCAAAGTCGGTACGCAGGAAATGGGTGACGCCGTAGTCGCCGCGCTGCGCAATCTGTAATATCTCGGGCCCGCTTCTGCAAGATCGAGTCGAAGAGACTCTCGAACAGAGCAGGGCCCCACTTTTAATGAAGGTGTAGTTGCGATGAAACGTGTAGGTCTGGTCGGTTGGCGCGGCATGGTGGGTTCCGTGCTCATGCAGCGAATGCTGGAAGAGCAGGATTTCGATCTCATTGAGCCGGTTTTTTTCACCACCTCCAACGTCGGCGGACAAGGTCCGTCGGTGGGCAAGGACATTGCGCCGTTGAAAGATGCGTACAGCATCGACGAGCTCAAGACCCTTGACGTGGTGCTGACTTGCCAGGGCGGCGACTACACCAACGAGGTGTTCCCGAAGCTGCGCGAAGCGGGCTGGCAGGGTTACTGGATCGACGCGGCTTCGTCCCTGCGCATGCAGGACGACGCGGTGATCATCCTCGACCCGGTCAACCGCAAGGTCATCGACCAGCAGCTGGACGCGGGCACCAAGAACTATATTGGTGGCAACTGCACCGTCAGCCTGATGCTGATGGGGCTGGGCGGTCTGTTCGAGGCCGGTCTGGTCGAGTGGATGAACGTGATGACCTATCAGGCGGCCTCGGGCGCCGGCGCGCAGAACATGCGCGAGCTGATCAAGCAGATGGGCACCATCAACGCAGCGGTCGCCGATGATCTGGCGAACCCTGCCAGCGCGATTCTGGACATCGACCGCAAAGTGGCCGAGGCCATGCGCAGCGACGCGTTCCCGACCGAGAACTTCGGCGTGCCGCTGGCGGGTAGCCTGATCCCGTGGATCGACAAGGAACTGCCGAACGGTCAGAGCCGCGAAGAGTGGAAAGGGCAGGCAGAGACCAACAAGATTCTGGGTCGCTTCAACCGTCCAATCCCGGTCGATGGCATCTGCGTGCGCATCGGTGCGATGCGTTGCCACAGCCAGGCGCTGACCATCAAGCTGAACAAGGACGTGCCGATTGCCGACATCGAAGGCATGATCAGCCAGCACAACCCGTGGGTGAAGTTGGTGCCGAACACTCGGGAGGCAAGCATTCAGGAGCTGAGCCCGACGTCGGTGACCGGTACGCTCAACATTCCGGTTGGCCGTCTGCGCAAGCTGAACATGGGTTCTCAATACCTGGGCGCGTTTACCGTGGGCGACCAACTGCTGTGGGGCGCGGCCGAACCGCTGCGTCGCATGCTGCGGATTCTGCTGGAGCGTTGATTCGACGCGTTGGTCGAACGCAAAAAAACCGCCTTTAGGGGCGGTTTTTTTATGGGCGTTCGCGAGAATTAAGGCACACCGCAGATCTCCTGTAGGAGCGAATTCATTCGCGATGGGCCGTACATCCGACACATTTCTACCGGCTGTACTGAAGTCTCGCGAATGAATTCGCTCCTACAGGGGCAGGGCCTACGCCTTCAAGCCCCTTCAACCGGCGGATCATCCTTGCGCCGACGCATCAACGTCCGGTGTTTCCAATGCTTGCCAAACCGGATTCCCGGGGCTTCGATATAGCAGTGTGTGAGCCTCGAGACCACGACCACCGCCACCACCACAAAGAGCATCAGCAAGTTATCGTTCAGCGCACTGCCAGTACTCAAATACCGCACCATCGTCCCGGTCGCTTCACTTGGTTTGTCCACCAGTAACCCATACCCGCTGAATTTCGCCACGACGGTCAGTGCAGTCGCCAGCACGAAAATCACTGCCGCGTGGGTCAGGTAAATCGACAGCCACAATTTCCCCAGCGCCGGAAATGGCCTGAACGAGAGTGCTCGTGAGATGAGGCCCGCTTCAAACGCGAAGATCAGAATCGCCAGGCAGAACAACAGCCCCAGTTCCACGGTGAGCGGCAGCTCGCCCTCGGTCATGACCCAGTAAATGGCGCCTAATACCGCCGCTTCCAGCAGCGTCCCGATCACCGGGCCCGGCATCGAATCCCGCACCCGCGCGTAAATCCGGTAGGTGATTGCCCCTGCGAAGAAACAGGAAATGCCCCACAACACATTGTGCGGAATCGGACTGAAGTCCTTGTACAGCGCGATAAACGCCAACACGCACAGCAACGTGATCAGCTTGCGTGCGAGGCGGGGGAGTGCGAACAGGATCAGCGCGAAGGTCATCCAGACGTAGAACTCCACGCTGATGAACCACGATGGGTAGTTGAACGACAGTGCGTTAAACCCCGGCCACCATGCCTGAATCAACAGCAGGTTGGGCAGGATTTCCCCTGGCGAACGGTCACCGCTGAAGGCCGGGTAGTTCAACGACAACCCGCGTCGTTCAAGCACCCATTTCAGGCATTCGAAGCCGATGAAAAACAACAGCACCGCGACATGCATCGGCACCACCCGACAGGCGCGGGTCACCATGAATTCACTCACATGGCGGGGTGTGTGCAGGTGGTCGCTGTAGCGCCGGTAGATCAGAAACCCGCTGAGAGCGAAGAAAAATCCCACGAACTGGCTGACATTTCGGAAGAACGTCAGCTCGGTGATGCTGCGTTCGATGTGCGAGTGATGGACGATAAAAGCCAATGCGCAGAGGCCGCGAAAGCTGTCGAGCACGAGGAAACGCTTCATCTGACGGGTCCTTTTGTAGATGAGTGTAGAAGGTGGACGGCAATGCGGGCAGCGCAGGCGTGCGCGTCCGAGCCCCCGGAAACGGGGGAGGTAAAAAACAAACGGAGAAGTTACCACCTCGGCGCGAACGGCCGATGAGCGGGGGAACGAATACGGGAGTCGATCCCGCGAAGTCGGCAGTATGCCCCAGTCGTTGGGGACCGCACCAGACCGCTCGGCTCGGCAGGATCAACATTCGTCGCCAAACGTACTGAGGCTTTTTAATCCCACAATATGGGACTGTAATTTACATATTGAGATAATCCCGTTTTGAGGTTTATAGTTCGCTTCGCATTCACTCATTAATAACAATCAGGTGAAGCCATGCAGGCGCAATTGATCGCGCTCGATTGGGGAACGACGTCCCTTCGTGCGTATCGACTCGGCGAACACGGTCGGGTTCTGGAACATCGCTCGCTCAGCGCGGGCATCATGCAATTGCCGTCCGAGCCTCGGCCGATCGCAGGGCAACTGTGCAGTGACGGCTTCGAACTGGCCTTCGACGAAGCTTGTGGCGACTGGCTCGACGCTGAACCCCACTTGCCCGTGATCGCGTGCGGGATGGTCGGCAGTGCGCAGGGCTGGCGCGAAGCGGTGTATCAGGAAACCCCCGCCAGCGTCAGGGCCTTGAGCGATGCGTTGGTGACCGTTCGCAGTGCGCGCGGGGTCGACGTCCACATCGTGCCGGGGGTTTTGCAGCGCTCGGCCCTGCCCAATGTCATGCGTGGCGAAGAAACTCAGGTCCTTGGCATTCTCGACTCGCTCCCTGCCGCCGACGCCCGCCAATCGTTGTTGATCGGCCTGCCTGGCAGCCACTCGAAGTGGGTGAGGGCGGTGGACGGCTGCATCGTGCATTTCGACACGTTCATGACCGGCGAGGTCTATGCCGCGCTGTCTGCTCACACCATCCTGGGTCGCACGATGCAGCGCAGCGAGGCGTTCGATGTCGCCGCCTTTGATCGCGGGGTGGCTGTATCGCTCTCGCCCGAAGGCGCTGCGGGGCTACTGTCCACCATCTTCAGCACGCGGACCCTGGGTCTGACCGGTGCACTCGGTGGCGCTTCACAACCCGATTACCTCTCCGGCCTGCTCATCGGCCACGAAATCGTTGCCTTGACGCACCTGCTGAAACACACCGAAACCCCGTTGCCCTCGGTGATTCTGATCGGCAGCGGCGCGTTGCTCGAACGCTATCAACGTGCGCTGGACGCCAACGGCTTCCCCCACGTGACCTTCGCCGAACAGGCCACCGAACGCGGCCTGTGGCAGGTCGCAGTGCAAGCCGGTCTGACGACTTCTCTTTCTACGGCCGCTCCCCGGCCCCTCCACGTGGAGAACTGACATGCTCAAGCAAGCCCTCGCGCAAAACGGCCTGGTGGCGATCCTTCGCGGCCTGCGCCCTGAAGAAGCTCCGGCCATCGGCGACGTCCTGTATGCCGCCGGATTCCGCGTCATTGAAGTGCCGCTCAATTCCCCGCAGCCGTACGACAGCATCCGCTTGCTGCGTCAGCGTCTTCCTGCCGACTGCCTGATCGGCGCGGGCACGGTATTGACCGCGGGGCACGTGCGTCAGGTGAAAGAGGCGGGCGGCCAAGTCATCGTCATGCCTCACAGTGATCCTGACGTGCTGCGCGCCGCCAAGGCCGAAGGCCTGCTGTTGTCGCCGGGTGTGGCGACGCCGACCGAGGCGTTCGCCGCGCTGGCCAATGGCGCCGACGTGCTGAAACTGTTTCCTGCCGAACAAATGGGGCCCGCCGTGGTAAAGGCCTGGCTGGCGGTGCTGCCTGCGGGAACGATTCTGCTGCCGGTGGGCGGCATCACGCCGGACAACATGAAGGTGTTTCTGGACGCCGGTGTGCGAGGCTTTGGCCTGGGTTCGGGCCTGTTCAAACCGGGCATGAGCGCCGACGACGTCGCGGAGCGAGCCAAGGCGTATGTGGAGGCTTGGAATCAGGCGCGTCCGTCGAAAGATCAATAACCCTGAGATTTATGCGGCCGTCCCGGACGTGCCTTTAGAACAAAACGCCTTCGAACACGCGTCTTCGAATAAGCAGCTTCGAATAAGAGAGAACCGAGATGAAAATCACCAAACTCACGACCTTCATCGTCCCGCCGCGCTGGTGCTTCCTCAAAGTGGAAACCGATCAGGGCGTGACCGGTTGGGGCGAACCCGTGGTCGAAGGCCGTGCTCACACGGTGGCCGCAGCGGTTGAGGAATTGTCCGACTACCTGATCGGAAAAGACCCGCGCAACATTGAGGACATCTGGACCGTGCTGTATCGCGGCGGCTTCTATCGCGGCGGCGCCATTCATATGAGTGCGCTGGCCGGGATCGACCAGGCGCTGTGGGACATCAAAGGGAAAGCACTGGGCGTCTCGGTCAGCGACCTGCTGGGCGGCCAGGTGCGCGACAAGATCCGCGTCTATTCGTGGATCGGCGGCGACCGGCCTGCTGACACTGCACGCGCGGCAAAAGAAGCCGTTTCCCGTGGCTTCACCGCCGTGAAAATGAACGGCACTGAAGAGCTGCAATTCCTCGACACCTTCGAGAAGGTTGATCTGGCCTTGGCCAATGTCGCCGCCGTGCGTGATGCCGTCGGCCCGAACGTCGGCATTGGCGTGGATTTCCATGGCCGGGTGCACAAGCCCATGGCCAAAGTGCTGATGAAGGAACTGGACCCGTACAAGCTGATGTTTATCGAAGAGCCGGTGCTCAGCGAGAACTACGAAGCGCTGAAAGAACTGGCGCCGCTGACCAGCACGCCGATTGCGCTGGGGGAGCGGCTGTTCTCCCGCTGGGACTTCAAGCGCGTGTTGAGCGAAGGCTACGTCGACATCATCCAGCCGGACGCGTCCCACGCCGGTGGCATCACCGAAACCCGCAAGATCGCCAACATGGCCGAAGCCTACGACGTGGCGCTGGCCCTGCATTGCCCGCTGGGGCCGATTGCGCTGGCAGCGTGCCTGCAACTGGACGCGGCCTGCTACAACGCGTTCATTCAGGAGCAGAGCCTGGGCATTCACTACAACGAGAGCAATGACCTGCTCGACTACATCAAGAACCCTGAGGTCTTCGATTACGACAAGGGCGTGGTGAAAATCCCGAACGGCCCGGGCCTGGGGATCGAGATCAACGAGGAATACGTCAAGGAACGCGCCGCCATCGGCCACCGCTGGCGCAACCCGATCTGGCGCCACGCCGATGGCAGTTTTGCCGAGTGGTGATTCGGGCCTGATCGCTGATCGTTCCTACGCAGCGCGTGGGAACGATCTGTTCCAAAAAAACACACGACCTCAGACAACCATAAAAAGAGGCACTCCCCATGCGCACACAGACCTTGCCGGAGGCGCGGGCGATCACGGCCACGCCGACCCGCAAACGCTTTTTCATCATGGTGCTGCTGTTCATCACCGTGGTGATCAATTACCTCGACCGCAGCAACCTGTCTATCGCCGCTCCTGCACTGACCAGCGAACTGGGCATCGATCCGGTCCACGTCGGTCTGGTGTTCTCGGCCTTCGGTTGGACCTACGCGGCCATGCAATTGCCCGGCGGCTGGCTGGTGGACCGGGTGCCGCCGCGCATTCTCTATACCGTGGCGCTGGCCCTGTGGTCCGTCGCCACCATTTTCCTCGGCTTCGTTGGCAGCTTCGTTGGCCTGTTCGTGCTGCGCATGGCCGTGGGCGCGCTGGAAGCCCCGGCTTATCCGATCAACAGCCGCGTGGTCACCGCATGGTTTCCTGAAAAAGAACGCGCCACAGCGGTTGGCTTCTACACCTCCGGCCAGTTCGTCGGCCTGGCGTTTCTCACCCCGGTACTGGCCTGGCTGCAAGCCACGTTTGGTTGGCACATGGTGTTTGTCGCGACCGGTGGCGTGGGCGTGATCTGGGCGGCGATCTGGTACATGGTCTATCGCGAGCCCCGCGATTTCAAAGGCGTGAATCAGGGCGAAATCGACCTGATCAAAGAGGGCGGTGGTCTGGTGGACATTCAGACCGACACCGATAAAGCCAAAAGCGGTTTCAGTTGGGGCGACCTCGGCATCGTCCTCAGCAAACGCAAACTGTGGGGCATTTACCTGGGGCAGTTCTGCCTCAACTCGACACTGTGGTTCTTCCTCACCTGGTTCCCCACCTATCTCGTGAAATACCGTGGCATGGACTTCATCAAGTCCGGCCTGCTGGCCTCGCTGCCGTTTCTTGCGGCATTCGTGGGTGTGCTGTGCTCAGGGTTCTTTTCGGACTGGTTGATCCGTCGCGGCCACACCGTGGGTTTTGCCCGCAAGCTGCCAATCATCGCCGGCTTGCTGATCTCCACCTCAATCATCGGCGCCAACTACGTTGAATCGACGCCATTGGTCATCGCGTTCCTGGCGTTGGCGTTTTTCGGCAATGGTCTGGCGTCGATCACGTGGTCGCTGGTTTCGACCCTGGCCCCGGCGCGCTTGCTGGGCTTGACCGGCGGCACGTTCAACCTAATCGGCAACCTGGCAGCCATTGCGACACCCATCGTGATCGGCTTCCTCGCGTCGGGCGATTCGTTCGCCCCGGCGATCACCTACATCGCCGTGCTGGCATTGTTGGGGGCGTTGTCCTACATCCTGTTGGTGGGCAAGGTCGAGCGGATCGAGCTGTAACCCTTGGACTGACCTGCGCTGGCGACGATAATGCCGCCAGCTCTCCGATTCGATAAGGCGCGATATGCACGATTCTTCCGACACCGCAGGCGCGGCTGGCAAAGACGCCGCCCCCACCGGCACGCAAACTTTGTTGCGCGGGCTGGGCGTGGTGCAAGCCGTGGCCAGCGGCGCGCGCGACCTCAAGGAAATTGCCCGGCTGATCGGCACCACCCGCAGCACGACTCACCGCTTGGCCAGTTGCCTCGTGGAAGAACGCTATCTGCGGGTCTTGCCGCAAATGGGTTATGTGTTAGGGCCAAAGCTGATAGAGCTGGGGTTTCAGGCGCGGGAAGAGCTGCCATTGCCTGCGTTGGCGCGACCCTTTCTGGATGAGCTGTCGGCGCTGACCGGTGATACCGTGCACTTGGCGATCCGCGAAGGCGACGAGGTGCTGTACCTGCACAAGAATCCCGGCCGCAATGGGCCAGAGATGCGTTCGCGGGTGGGACATCGCATGCCGCTGGCGCGCACAGGCATCGGCAAGGCGTTGCTGCTGGACAGTCCGGAAAGCGAGTGGCAGCGGCTGTACGACGTCAGTGTGCCGGAGGTGGCGAAGAACCCGCTGTGGCCCGCGCATCAGGAACAGACCTGGGTGCAGGTGCGCGAACGGATGCACGAATACGTGAAGGGCGGGTATGCGTTCGATCTTGAAGACAACGAACCGTCGATTCGTTGTGTGGCTGCACCGGTTCGCGATGCCAGTAAACACATTGTTGCCGGGATCAGCATCGCCAGCACTGTGCCGTACATGCCACTGGAAAAGATGGCCGAGCTGGTGCCGGTGATCAAGGAAGTGGCGGCACGGTTGTCGGCGGAGTTGGGCGGGTGATCGATCTGTCTGACGCAACGCCTGACCTGTGGGAGTGAGCTTGCTCGCGATAGCGGCCTTCCATTCGTCTCAATAGGCGACTGTTACACCGCTATCGCGAGCAAGCTCACTCCTACAGTGATCGCGTCGTATGATTGTTCCCACGCAGCGCGCGGGGAACGATCATGTGGAGCGTTACACCTTCAACGTCGCCATATCAATCACAAAACGATACTTCACATCGCCTGCAATCATGCGGCTGTACGCCTCGTTGATGTTCTTGATGTCGAGCATCTCGATGTCGCAGCTGATGTCGTGCTCGGCGCAGAAATCCAGCACTTCCTGCGTTTCTGCGATACCGCCGATCAACGAACCTGCCAACACACGACGTTTCATCACCAGGTTGGCGGCATGCACAGCGGGGTCGATCGGTTCGATCAGGCCCACCAAAATGTGCACGCCGTCAAAACGCAGGGTGTCCAGGTACGGGTTCAGGTCGTGCTGCACCGGAATGGTGTCCAGCAAGAAATCGAAGTGACCGGCAGCGGCTTTCATCTGCTCCGCATCGGTGGACACGATCACATGGTCTGCCCCCTGACGACGGGCTTCTTCTGCCTTGCTCGCGGAACGGGTGAACAGCGTGACTTCAGCGCCCATCGCTTTGGCGAACTTGATGCCCATGTGGCCCAGACCGCCCATGCCCAGCACGCCCACTTTGTCGCCCGCCTTGACGCCATAGTGCTTGAGCGGCGAATAGGTGGTGATGCCTGCGCAGAGGATCGGCGCGGCAGCGGCCAGGTTCAGCTTCTCCGGGATGCGCACCACGAAGTGCTCGCTGACCACGATGCTGTTGGAATAGCCGCCCATGGTGTTGCTGCCATCAACGCGGTCCGGCGTGGCGTAAGTCAGGGTCGGGCCTTCCAGGCAATACTGCTCCAGATCTGCAGCGCAGGCCTCGCAATGACGGCAGGAGTCGACCATGCACCCCACGCCGACCAGATCGCCGACTTTGTGTTTGGTGACCTTGGTACCGACTTCGGTCACCTTGCCGACGATCTCGTGGCCCGGCATCAGCGGGTAGACCGCGATGCCCCATTCGTTTCGTGCCTGATGGATGTCGGAGTGGCAGACGCCGCAGTACAGAATCTCGATGGCCACGTCGTCCGGGCGCGGGCTGCGGCGGTTGAAGGTCATGGGGGCGAGGGGGGTCGTGGCGGATTGAGCGGCATAACCGATGGCTGTGTACATGTGAAACCTCGCTAAAAACGATGACGGTTGAGGCCGTGCATTCTGCGCAGCGAAGCCGACACCGGCCATGACCATTCCTCCGCGTGTCATGCCTATTCCTCCGGACCTGCCCCATAAGGGGCTGCGTTGTGCGGCGAATCTGCGATGATGCCAGTGTCTAATCCTCTGTCCGGTTGCCCATGTCACTGACCCTTCATTCCGACGCCAACGCCACGCTGGTGTCCCTGATCAAACCGCTGGCGCCTTGCCCTGGCTTCGTCGATACCCGCGTGCCGGGTGTGCAGGCTATGTCCTGGAGTCACTACGTCGCCAGCAGCCCGCAAATCTACGAGCCGAGCCTGGTGATCCTCGCCCAAGGCAGCAAATTGGCGCGCCTCGGATCGAGGACGCTGGAATACGGCGCGGGCCATTACCTCGTGCAGGCGCTGTCGGTGCCGTTCATGTGCGAGACCTTTGCCACTCAGGAAGAGCCCCTGTACGGCGTTGCCGTGTCGATTGATCGAACGGTATTGGGCGAATTGGTGCAGGCCATGGGACAAGCACCCGGTGTGACGGTCAAGGCGCAGACGCCCGAGTCCATGAGCTCAGCCGAGCTGGACAGGTCTATGCGCGAAAGCGTCGAGCGTCTGTTGCATTGCCTGCACGACCCTCTGGACGCCCAAGTCATGGGCGCGGCGCGGGTGAGGGAGGTGTTGTACGCGGCGTTGCGCGGGCCTCAAGCCGGTGTGTTGCGGGCGCTGGTCGAACAGCAGGGGCACTTCGCCCGAATTGCCGCGGCGTTGCAGCACCTGCGCGACCATTACAACGAAGCCTTGAGCGTTGACGAACTGGCCCGCCGCGCCAACATGAGCGCGTCGACCTTTCATGAGCATTTCAAGCGCAGCACGATGCTGTCGCCGGTGCAGTACCTCAAACGCCTGCGTCTGCTCAAGGCTCAGCAAATGCTGATCGGCGAAGGCATGGGCGTAGCGCAAGTGGCGCACAAGGTGGGGTATCAAAGCACGTCGCAGTTCAGCCGCGAATACAAACGTTACTTTGAGCGCAATCCGGGAGAAGAGGGGGCGTTGTTGAGGGTTTCGGCATGAGGAACTGCTGCTGACGCATCCTGTAGGAGCGAATTCATTCGCGAAACGGTGGTTCAGGCGATAGAAACGCTTCGTCCGTACTGACCCCTCGCGAAGGAATTCGCTCCCACAGGAGTCGGGGCAATCCGCTGAGCCGGTGGCAGGTTGTAGCCCACAAAAAAGGCGCCATGATTGGCGCCTTTCTCTTACCGCTTGCAGCTTAAAGCTTGCCGCTGGTTTTACATATTCGGGTAGGTCGGCCCACCCGCACCTTCCGGCGTGACCCATGTGATGTTCTGCGAAGGGTCCTTGATGTCACAGGTCTTGCAGTGCACGCAGTTCTGCGCGTTGATCTGGAAGCGCTTGCTGCCGTCTTCCTGCGTCACCACCTCATACACACCCGCCGGGCAGTAGCGTTGCGCAGGCTCGTCGTACTTCGGCAGGTTGACGCTGATCGGGATGTTGGGGTCCTTCAGCTTCAGGTGGCACGGCTGCTCTTCTTCGTGGTTAGTGCCCGAAATGAACACCGAACTCAGTTTGTCGAAGCTCAGCTTGCCGTCCGGTCTCGGGTAGTCGATCCGCTTGGAGTCCGCCGCCAGCTTCATGCATGCGTAGTCCGGCTTGTTGTCACGCAGGGTGAACGGGATCTTGCCGCCGAACCAGTTCTGATCGATGTAGTTGAACGCGCCACCCAGGATTGCGCCAAACTTGTGAATCGCCGCGCCGAAGTTGCGGCTGGCAAACAGCTCTTCATGCAGCCAGCTGCCTTTGAACGCATCGACGTAGGTGTTCAGTGCATCGCCACCCTCATTGCCCGCCAACAGCGCGTCAGCCACGGATTCCGCCGCCAGCATGCCGGACTTCATCGCCGTGTGGCTGCCCTTGATCTTGGCGAAGTTCAGGGTGCCGAGGTCGCAACCAATCAGCGCGCCGCCGGGGAAGACCATTTTCGGCAGTGAGTTCAGGCCGCCCTTGCAGATGGCGCGGGCGCCGTAGCTGACGCGCTTGCCGCCTTCCAGGTACTGCTTGAGGATCGGGTGATGCTTGAGGCGCTGGAACTCGTCGAACGGCGACAGGAACGGGTTGGCGTAGGACAGATCGACGATCAGGCCGACCACCACCTGGTTGTTTTCCAGGTGATAAAGGAAGGAGCCGCCAGTGTTCTCGGTGCCCATCACGTCCAGCGGCCAGCCGGCGGTGTGCACCACCAGGCCTGGCTGATGCTTGGCCGGGTCGATTTCCCAGATTTCCTTAAGGCCGATGCCGTAATGCTGGGCGTCGGATTCGCTGTCCAGATTGAAGCGCTTGATCAACTGCTTGCCAATGTGGCCACGGCAGCCCTCGGCGAACAGCGTGTACTTGCCGCGCAGCTCCATGCCGGGGGTGTACATGCCGTCCTTCGGGTTGCCTTCGCGATCGACGCCCATGTCGCCGGTGAGAATCCCGCGTACCACGCCGTTCTCGTCGATCAACGCTTCCTGAGCGGCGAAGCCCGGGTAAATTTCAACGCCCAGGTTCTCGGCCTGCTGCGCCAGCCAGCGGCACAAGTTGCCCAGGGAAATAATGTAGTTGCCTTCGTTGTGCATGGTCTTCGGCACGAACGCGCCCGGCACTTTTGTGCCAGCGTCGGCACTGGTCAGCACATAAATGTCGTCGCCTTTGACCGGCGTGTTCAGCGGCGCGCCGAGTGCTTTCCAGTCAGGGAACAGCTCGTTCAGGGCGCGGGGTTCGAACACCGCGCCGGAGAGAATGTGCGCACCAACTTCTGAGCCCTTTTCAACGACGCAGACGCTGATCTCCTGACCAGCTTCGGCGGCCTTTTGTTTCAGACGGCATGCGGCGGAGAGCCCGGCTGGACCGGCTCCGACGATGACGACGTCGAATTCCATAAATTCGCGTTCCACTGGCTATCTCCTGATCAAAGGCTCAACGGTATTTTTTTATAAATAGTGATCAATTCACGCTCGGCGACGGTGTCATCCCAGCGTCATCTTCAATGGGGCGCATTATATCTACACCACCTCTCAGGTCCAATACAAACGTTTGTTTGAATCAGCTGAAACCCTGATAAAACATAGGGAGACGGCTTGCGACTGGCGTTTTTGTCGTATTGACCGGAATAGGCGTTCCGGTCAAGATACGGGCGGTTTTGCGTTCGCCGTAGGCTGACCGTTGGCAAGCGAACGCCTCTGAAAGCAGTGCCAGTACCGCGGCAAAACCGCTCCATCCCCCTGGGGAATGTGCAAGCGGGGAGCAGTTTACACGCCCGGCCTGCGTATGACTTGGCCTGGAGCGGAGGTGTCAGCGTTTTTTGCTGAACTCACCGTTAAGTAACGACGAATACGCTGTTTTCAAAGGTGTTCTTTACACTGACGTGTACCCATCGCCGGGCCGGGCCTGGCGATTTCTTTTCACCGGAGAGTAACGAGGAATCCATGAAGGTTCTTGTAGCTGTCAAACGAGTGGTCGACTACAACGTCAAGGTTCGCGTCAAAGCGGACAACTCCGGCGTCGATCTCGCTAACGTAAAAATGTCGATGAACCCCTTCTGCGAAATCGCCGTGGAAGAAGCCGTACGCCTGAAAGAGAAGGGCGTCGCGACCGAGATCGTCGTCGTTTCCATTGGCCCGACCACTGCCCAGGAGCAACTGCGTACTGCGTTGGCACTGGGTGCTGATCGCGCCATCCTCGTTGAATCCGCTGACGAGCTGACCTCTTTGGCCGTGGCCAAGCTGCTCAAGGCTGTCGTCGATAAAGAGCAGCCGCAGCTGGTCATTCTCGGCAAGCAAGCGATCGACAGTGACAACAACCAGACAGGCCAGATGCTGGCGGCCCTGAGCGGTTACGCCCAAGGCACCTTCGCCTCCAAGGTTGAAGTCTCTGGCGACAGCGTCAGCGTTACCCGCGAAATCGATGCCGGTGCTCAGACCGTTTCCCTGAAGCTGCCTGCCATCGTCACCACCGACCTGCGCCTCAACGAGCCGCGCTACGCGTCGCTGCCGAACATCATGAAAGCCAAGAAGAAGCCTCTCGAAGTGCTGTCGCCTGACGCTTTGGGTGTGTCCACGTCCTCCACCAACAAGACCCTGAAAGTCGAAGCCCCGGCTGCTCGCAGCGCTGGCATCAAGGTCAAGTCGGTTGCAGAGCTGGTCGAGAAACTGAAAAACGAAGCGAAGGTGATCTGATGACTACCCTGGTAATCGCTGAACACGAAAACGGCGCGATCGCTCCCGCCACCCTGAACACCGTTGCCGCCGCCGCCAAGATTGGTGGCGACATTCACGTGCTGGTCGCTGGCCAGAACGTCGGCGCTGTCGGTGAAGCCGCTGCGAAAATCGCAGGCGTTGCCAAAGTGCTGGTCGCTGACAACGCGGCCTACGCGCATCAACTGCCGGAAAACGTCGCCCCGCTGGTGGCCGAACTGGCTTCCGGTTACAGCCATGTGTTGGCTGCTGCTACCTCAAACGGCAAGAACATCCTGCCGCGCGTGGCTGCACAGCTGGACGTCGACCAGATCTCCGAGATCATCTCGGTTGAATCGGCTGACACCTTCAAGCGCCCGATCTACGCCGGTAACGCCATTGCGACCGTTCAGTCGTCGGCGGCCATCAAGGTCATCACCGTTCGTGCGACCGGTTTCGACGCTGTCGCCGCTGAAGGCGGTTCTGCTGCTGTTGAGGCCGTGAGCGCTGCCCACGACGCAGGTAAATCGTCCTTCGTCAGCGAAGAGCTGGCCAAGTCCGACCGTCCTGAGCTCACCGCTGCCAAAATCGTCGTTTCCGGCGGTCGCGGCATGCAGAACGGCGACAACTTCAAACACCTGTATGCCTTGGCCGACAAGCTGGGCGCTGCCGTCGGTGCTTCCCGCGCCGCCGTCGACGCCGGTTTCGTGCCGAACGACATGCAGGTCGGTCAGACCGGCAAGATCGTTGCGCCCCAGCTGTACATCGCCGTCGGTATTTCCGGCGCGATCCAGCATCTGGCCGGTATGAAAGACTCCAAAGTGATCGTTGCGATCAACAAGGACGAAGAAGCGCCGATCTTCCAGGTGGCCGACTACGGCCTGGTCGCTGACCTGTTCGAAGCCGTGCCTGAGTTGGAGAAGCTGGTCTAATCCAGCCGCCTGACTTATAAAGAGAACCCGTTCGTTTCGGGGCTGTTCGAAAGCGTCGCCATCGGAAGAAACCGATGATGTGCGCTTACCATAGCCTTGAATGAGCGGGTTTTTTATTGGATCGGAAAAAGGACGTCGCCATGTCGTTGCCGAAGCGGACGCTGAAATCGCTGGTTGCAGGATTGTTGCTGGTGCCATCGATGGCTGTGCTGGCAGCGGGCAAATGTGAGCGGCTGGTGGTGACCGGCAGCCCTGATGCGCCTCCTTATATGTGGCGTGATCCGCAGGACCCCAAGCACCTGATGGGCGCCAATGCGGACCTGCTCAAGGACGCTGCGACACAAATGGGCATCAAGGTCGAGCTGCTGTATGCGGGTAAACGCAGCCAGGCGTTGGAAGAAGTGCGCACGGGACGCATGGACCTGCTGGCCGACACGCCGCTGAACAGCAACGAACTTGAATCACTGGATTTCATTCATCCGGCGATCACCCAGAATGAAATCATGGTCTGGACGCGAACCGGCCATGCACAGCCCTTCAATTCATTGGCCGACCTGCATGGCCACCCGGGTGTCATCTCCGAAAAGACCCGAATCACGCCCGCGTTCGACCTCGCCGTGAAAGAGCACCTGACCCTCGAAAAACAGCCCAATCTCACGCAGGCTTTTCAGAAGCTGATGCTGAGCCAGGCCGAGTTCGTGCTCGCGGGCCGCTACGCGGGCATGGCGCTAACCCAGACGTTAGGGATGTCCAAGGACTTGGTTTCACAGCCTCTGCCGCTGGACCGACCGGGTCTGTACCTCGCGCTTTCGTTCAACTCGGCCTGCAACGAGCCTTGGTTGCGCGGACAGTTGGCGAAAAAAATGACAGAATTGGCGGCTTCGGGCCGTTCTGCTGACGCCATCTCCCGCAACCTTGAGGTGTGGAAGGCACAGCTGCAGCAGCCGGCCAGCGCCGCCGTCACCCAGTAGGAATGTTTTTTTGAGCGTTTTTTTGAGAATTCGACCTTTATTTGCAGTCGTCGCGATCACCTCCCTGTTTGGCTGTGCCAACGATCCCGCCCCTACCGAGCAACTGAAACTCACCGAGCAGGCCGTTGCCCAAGCCACGGCGGTTGGCGCGACGGACGATGAGCCGGACATGGCCACCGCCCAGAGCAAGCTCGCTCAGGCGCAGGCCAGCGTCGCGGATAAATCCTTCAAACAGGCCCGCATGCAAGCCGAACAGGCCGAATTGGATGCGCGACTGGCTGAAGCCAAAGTGCTTACCGAAAAGAGCAACGAGCAACTGACACAGGTGAACACGCGACTGGACCGCCTACGCAAACAGCTGGGAGCGGCCCAATGAACCGCCTTCCTCGTGTGTTGAGTGTGTGCCTGGTGCTCGGCAGCGCCGGTTTGTATGGGTGTGCGGGCCATCAGAACAGTGAAAAAGCGTTGCAGACTGCCAGCGCCGATTTTCAGAAAGTGAAAGGCGACACCAATGTATTGCGCAGCGCACCGAAGGACGTGATCCGCGCGGGCGAACTGTTGGGTCGTGCCGAGCGCCTGTCCAGTTATGTCGGCAGTTCGGACGATGTCAGCCATTACGCGTACTTGAGCAGCCGTTACAGCGCCATCGCAGCAGAACACAGTCAGTTATTGCTCAATCAGGAAAAACTGGCCCGTCTGGAACTGGAGCGTCAGCGCCTGCAATTGGCGCTGCGTGAGGCCAAGCTGTCGGGCGCGCAGCAGCAGGGCAAGTGGGCAGAAGATCAGGTCATCAGCCTGTCCACCCAGCAAAACGAACGCGGTTTGGTCATGACATTGGGCGACATGCTGTTCGACACCGGGCGTGCCGAGCTGAAAACCTCGGCCAATCGTACGGTGCTGAAGGTCGTGCAGTTTCTCCAGTTCAACCCCAAGCGTGTCGTGCGGATCGAGGGCTACACCGATAGCACGGGCGATGCTCAGGAAAATCTACAACTGTCCCGCGATCGTGCGCAGGCGGTGGCTGATGTGCTGTCGGATCTTGGCATTGAGGATGAGCGCATTCAGGTGGAAGGTTATGGCGATCAATTCCCGGTCGATGTGAACACCTCTGAGCGCGGTCGCGCGCAAAATCGCCGTGTTGAAATCGTCTTTTCAGACGAAAAAGGCAAGCTCAGCGCTGCCCGCTAAGAAATAAGTGTGATCCAGCCCGACTTTTTTCGCGAAAGTCGGGCTTTTTTATGAAAAACGGCCGGGCATTTGGCGCATACGTCACATTAAATTTTCCATCAAACCTAACTAGGACTAGCCGACGGATTAACTGTCCCCGTACACTTCTCAACTGTTCCGGTGATCACCCGAGGGTGAGGGTCGGCGCAGGCGCTGAATGGCTTCGAAAACGTGTAATCGAGGGACGCGAAATGACCAATCTCCTGCTGTATCAACGCATCGCTCAGCAGTTGGCTGAAGACATTCGGCGGGGCGTTTATCAGCCCGGCGAGCGCGTACCCTCCGTTCGTAAGATGAGTTCGCAGCTCAATGTCAGCCATGCAACCGTGTTGCAGGCCTACGCGAATCTTGAAGATCAGGGGCTGATTCGTGCCCGTCCCCAATCCGGTTATTACGTTCACCAGACCCCCGCGCTGACGGCGCCGACGCCTGACATTGCGCGGGTTGAGCGGCCCGGGCTGGTCACGCGCGCCAGCATCATCCAACAGGTGCTGGTGGAGGCGCGCCGCGAAGGCGTGTTCGCCTTTGGCGCGGCAGTGCCGCACATTGATTACTTGCCGTTACGGGCGTTGCATCAGCAACTGGCGAAAGTCACGCGTTTCCAAAGCCCTCGCGCGTTCAATTACATGTTCAGCCCCGGTTTCGAGCCGCTGCGGCGTCAGGTGGCGATTCGCATGCGCGATGCGGGCGTGGTCGTCGACCCGTCGGAAGTGGTGATCACCCACGGCTGTGTCGATGCGCTGCAAATGTCATTGCGGGTGCTGACGAGCCCTGGTGATCTGATCGCCGCAGAATCGCCCACCTATTACGGGCTGCTTCAACTGGCGGATTTGCTGGGTTTGAAGGTTATCGAGATTCCCAGTGACCCGAATACAGGGATCAGCCTGGAAGCGTTGCAACTCGCGGCCAACCAGTGGTCGATCAAGGCGCTCGTGATGACCTCGCGGCTGAGCAACCCGCTTGGCAGTACGATGCCCGAAGAGCGGCAGAAACACCTGTTGCGACTGGCGTCGGACTTCGACATTCAGGTCATTGAAGACGACATCTACGGCGAGTTGATGTACGAGCAAAACAAAACCAAAGCGCTGAAAGCGTTCGACCGGTTGGGTCGGGTCATTTATTGCTCCAGTTTTTCCAAGACATTATCGCCGGGTGTGCGGATCGGCTGGATAATTGCCGGCAAATATCAGGCGGAAATTCAGCGATTGCAGACTTTCAGCACTCATTCCGCGTGCAGCGTGACGCAGATGGCCGTGGCGTCCTACCTCGAAAATGGTGGTTACGATCGTCATTTGCGCTACATCCGTCAGGAGCATCGGAAAAATCTGAGCGCGTTTCAGCTTGCCGTACAGCAGATGTTTCCTGAGGGCACCCAGATCAGTCGGCCCGCCGGGGGCTTTATCCTGTGGATCAGCCTGCCGGGGCGGGTGAACACGCAAGAATTGCACGTCCGTGCGCTGGAGCAGGGGATCAGCATCGCGCCAGGCTTGATCTTCAGCAACACGGAGCAGTTCAACCACTGCATTCGTCTGAACTGTGGCCTGCCGTGGAATCGTGAAGCGGAGAGGGCGCTCATGACGGTGGGAATGCTTGCCAAGCAGTTGTGCGAGGACACCGGTCAGGCCTGGTGAACTTACAGCGCCTTACATTTGCCACAGCTTCATGGGGCTGGCTGACAGGTCATTCACTTGTCACCGGCCCTGCAAAGAGCCAGCATATGGCTTCTGCCTATTTTTTTGCCGTCCGATTATGAAATCACTGCGTTGTATCGGTTTGCTGCTGGTGGTGTTGGTCAGTGCCTGTGACGCTGATAAACCCCCCGCGCCTCCCCCGAAAGTTGCCGTTCAAACCCCTGCAGCGCCTGACGTCCCGGCGCATCCTGCGCCTGTGTCGGTTGCAGCGGCTGTTGATGCAGACAAAGCGCCTGATGCCAAGGCAGCGACGGCTCCGACGCCGATTCATGAGTTGAAACCGAATGTGGGCGTCGTGCCTGTCGTGGCGGCGAGCAAATCGGATGGCGCCCGCTCGGAAGCCGCGGCGAAAGTCACCACGCCCGCCAAGGCCGCCGCGGTCGAACAGAAGTCTCCCAGCGCGAATGCCAAATCCGCCAAGGTTAAAGCGGATAACGCCGAGGTGGCTAACCGTGCGCCGGTGGCGAGCAAGAGCAAATCGCCAGCGCAAGTGGTCAAAGAGACGCGTCTGCCCAAGGCTGCCCTGGACTTGAGTTTGCCGCCCGATATGGTCAAGCAGCTCGCGCCGCCTCCCGGCGTGATCACGGCGGCCAATAAGCCCAAAGCCCCGAACGGCGGGGCCAAGCCGCTGCTGCCCAAGATGTTTCCTGACGCCAACAGCGATCCTGATTTTCAGCTTCAGGGGCGTCTCCTGAGCAATGAAATGCAGCTTCAATTGCGCAATGAATCGCGCAAGGAAGTGGAAGGCGCGGCCCTGGATTTCAAATTCAAGCAATGACGCTCTCGACTATCTGACCCGTGCGCGCGTTTTCAAACGTGCGTTTAAGCGTTTAAGATCCCCCTTCGTTCATCGCCTCGTGTGAGGATGTTTCCATGGAATGCCGTCCGGGCTGCGGTGCTTGTTGCGTCGCGCCTTCAATCTCGTCGCCGATTCCTGGCATGCCCAATGGCAAGCCAGCGGGGGAGCGCTGTGTGCAGCTCTCTACCGACCTGCTGTGCCTGATATTCGGCCACCCTGAACGCCCTGCAGTCTGCAGCCAGTTTTCGGCGGACCCGGACGTCTGCGGCAGCGATTCTGAGGAGGCGGTGCGATTGATTGGCTGGTGGGAGCAGGCCACTTCGGTCGCCTGATGAGCAGAGCAGATGTAACAACGGCAGTGCACGATGCTGAATGCACCTGAACTACAGACAAAAAGGAATAAGATATGGGTTCGCTGTACCGGATCGCGCTCGGACTTGGAATGACTGTACTGGTGGCGGGCATGGCCCAGGCCGAAGACTGGAAAGTCGCCAAGCAAGAGGACGGCATCAAAGTGTCGCTCAGTGATGTCCCAGGCTCGCAGTACAAGGCCTATCAGGGCATCGCCACTATAAAGGCGAGTGTGGCGAAGCTGCGCAGTCTTCAGGAGGACGTCGCCGGTGCCTGTGCATGGGTGCATGAGTGCAAGTCGCAGAAAATCCTCAAGCACGAAGGCGACAAGACCTGGACCTACACACAGTTCAACACGCCGTGGCCCGTGACCCCTCGGGATTCGGTGTTGCAGATCACCACGGTCGAAGGTGCCGATGGCAGCCTGACGCGCAACTTGCTGGGTCAACCCAACTACATCCCGGAAGAAAAAGGTTTCGTGCGGGTTACCCAGGTCGAGGGTTACTGGAAGCTGGTGCCTAAAGGCCCGAATGAGACAGAGGTGACGTATCAAGTCCACACCGAACCCGGTGGCAGCGTACCGTCGTGGCTGGCCAACAAATTTGTCGTGGACGCGCCGTTCAATACGCTGAAAGCGCTGCGTGAGCGGGCTGCGAAGTGATCATCTGCCGATACAGTTCTCGCGGGAATAAAAAAGGCTGCCACTGGCAGCCTTTTTTATGGGATGTCGCTTGCTGGCGTTTGCGCTTACTTGCGGTCGGCCAGGGCAACGATGTCGCGGGAGACTTCGCCGGTGTACAGCTGGCGTGGACGGCCAATCTTGTACGGGCTGGAGAGCATTTCTTTCCAGTGCGAGATCCAGCCGACGGTGCGTGCCAAGGCGAAGATCACGGTGAACATGCTGGTCGGAATGCCGATCGCTTTCAGGATGATGCCTGAGTAGAAGTCGACGTTCGGGTACAGCGAGCGCTCGATGAAGTACGGATCGGTCAGGGCGATCTCTTCGAGGCGCATGGCCAGTTCCAACTGCGGGTCGTTGGTGATGCCCAGCTCGCGCAGAACTTCGTCGCAGGTCTGTTTCATCACGGTGGCGCGCGGGTCGCGGTTCTTGTAAACGCGGTGACCGAAGCCCATCAGCTTGAACGGATCGTTCTTGTCCTTGGCCTTGGCGATGAATTTGTCGATGTTCGAGACATCGCCGATTTCATCGAGCATGGTCAGCACGGCTTCGTTGGCGCCGCCGTGGGCAGGGCCCCACAATGCAGCGATACCGGCAGCGATACAGGCGAACGGGTTGGCGCCCGAGGAGCCGGCCATGCGGACGGTGGAGGTCGAAGCGTTCTGTTCGTGGTCGGCATGGAGGATGAAAATCCGGTCCATGGCCTTCGCCAGCGTCGGGCTGATCGGTTTGATCTCGCACGGCGTGTTGAACATCATGTGCAGGAAGTTTTCCGCGTAGCTCAGGTCATTGCGCGGGTACATCATGGGTTGACCCATGGAGTACTTGTAGACCATTGCGGCCAAGGTCGGCATCTTGGCGACCAGGCGGATTGCGGAAATTTCGCGGTGCTGCGGGTTATTGATGTCCAGCGAGTCGTGGTAGAACGCCGAGAGGGCGCCGACTACACCACACATGACAGCCATCGGGTGAGCGTCGCGACGGAAACCGTTGAAGAAGGTTTTCAGCTGTTCGTGCACCATGGTGTGATTCTTCACGGTGACGACGAATTGGGCCTTTTGCTCGGCGGTTGGCAGTTCGCCGTTCAGCAGCAGGTAGCAGGTTTCCAGGTAGTCCGACTGTTCGGCCAACTGCTCGATCGGGTAGCCACGATGCAGCAGAATGCCGTTATCACCGTCGATATAGGTGATCTTGGATTCGCATGAGGCGGTCGACATGAAGCCTGGGTCGAATGTGAAGCGTCCGGTGGCGGTCAGGCCGCGTACGTCGATTACATCGGGACCAACGGTGCCGGTCAGAATGGGCAGCTCGACGGGGGCTGCGCCCTCGATGATCAACTGCGCTTTTTTGTCAGCCATGTGGCCTCCTATTAATGCTTCAAATCATCAGACAGGCCCCCCACGCAGGGCCCGCATCACTATAGTGAGATAAATTCTAAAGTCAATTTGCCAAAAGCGTTGTGGCAGAAGGCTTTAACCCAAGGTTTTCCTCGAATTTCCCTGCCATTTACGCCTTTTATCGCGCTAAAGCAATCCGCCATTAGGGGCGGGTCTGTGCGTTGTCATTAGCGGGCTAACTGTCTATACTCGGCACCCGACCGCCAGGGGCTTGCAGGCCCGTTTTTCTGGGTGTCGTCACTTCCTGGGTAGTGGGTACCTGACCAGTGCACTTCCCAACAACTTGCCCTGATTGTTAGGGGCTCTTCAGTGTGAAAAAAAGCCGTGAAAAGCCAACGACCTGTAAACCTAGACCTAAGGACCATCAAACTCCCCATCACTGCGATCACGTCGATCCTTCACCGCATCTCCGGCATCATCCTCTTCATCGGCCTTGTCTTCATGCTCTACGCATTGAGCAAGTCGCTGGGTTCTGAAGAAGGCTTTGCCGACATGAAGGCGACCTTGACCAGCCCTCTGGCCAAGTTCATCGCATGGGGGCTTCTGTCCGCCCTGCTGTATCACCTTGTGGCAGGTGTTCGTCACCTGATCATGGACACGGGTGTCGGTGAGACGCTGGAAGGCGGCAAGCTGGGCTCGAAAATCGTCATCGCCATCTCCGTGGTGCTGATCGTTCTGGCGGGAGTTTGGATATGGTAACCAGCGTTACGAACCTGTCTCGTTCGGGCCTCTATGACTGGATGGCGCAACGCGTCTCCGCTGTAGTGCTCGCGGCTTATTTCATTTTCCTGATCGGATACCTGGTCGCGCACCCTGGCATCGACTATGCCACGTGGCACGGTCTGTTCTCCCATAACGGAATGCGCATTTTCAGTCTGCTGGCCCTGGTTGCCCTGGGCGCTCACGCCTGGGTCGGCATGTGGACCATCGCGACCGACTACCTGACTCCCATGAGTTTCGGCAAGTCCGCGTTGACCGTGCGTTTCCTGTTCCAGGCGGTATGCGGCGTCGTGATGTTCGCGTACTTCGTCTGGGGTGTGCAGATTCTTTGGGGTATCTGATTCATGGCTAACATCAATACACTTTCATTCGACGCCATCATCATTGGTGGCGGCGGTGCGGGCATGCGCGCTGCGTTGCAGTTGGCGCAGGGTGGTCACAAGACCGCTGTCGTCACCAAGGTCTTCCCGACCCGCTCCCACACCGTATCCGCACAGGGTGGCATCACCTGCGCCATCGCCTCGGCCGACCCGAACGATGACTGGCGCTGGCACATGTACGACACCGTCAAGGGTTCCGACTACATCGGTGACCAGGACGCGATCGAATACATGTGTCAGGAAGGTCCGGCAGCCGTTTACGAGCTGGACCACATGGGTATGCCGTTCTCGCGTACCGAACAGGGTCGTATCTACCAGCGCCCGTTCGGTGGTCAGTCGAAGGACTTCGGCAAGGGCGGCCAGGCTGCTCGTACCTGCGCAGCGTCCGACCGTACCGGTCACGCACTGCTGCACACCCTGTACCAGGGCAACCTGAAAGCCGGCACCACGTTCCTGAACGAGTACTACGCTGTAGACCTCGTGAAGAACGCTGAAGGCGCATTCGTCGGCGTGATCGCCATCTGCATCGAAACCGGCGAAACCATGTACATCAAGGCCAAGGCCACTGTACTGGCCACCGGCGGCGCGGGTCGTATCTACGCGTCCACCACCAACGCCCTGATCAACACCGGTGACGGTATCGGCATGGCGCTGCGTGCAGGCGTTCCGGTTCAGGACATCGAGATGTGGCAGTTCCACCCGACTGGCATCGCCGGCGCAGGTGTACTGGTCACCGAAGGTTGCCGTGGTGAAGGCGGTTACCTGATCAACAAGCACGGCGAGCGTTTCATGGAGCGCTACGCGCCTAACGCCAAGGACCTTGCAGGTCGTGACGTTGTGGCCCGTTCGATGGTTAAAGAAATCATCGCTGGCAACGGTTGCGGTCCTAATGGCGACCACGTGATGTTGAAGCTGGACCACCTGGGTGAGGAAGTGCTGCACAGCCGCCTCCCAGGTATCTGTGAGCTGTCCAAGACTTTCGCGCACGTTGACCCGGTTGTCGCGCCAGTCCCCGTCGTTCCAACCTGCCACTACATGATGGGCGGCGTTGCCACCAACATTCATGGTCAGGCCATGACCATGGACGCCGAAGGCAAGGACACGATCATCCCTGGTCTGTTCGCCGTAGGTGAAGTGGCGTGCGTATCGGTTCACGGTGCCAACCGTCTGGGCGGCAACTCGCTGCTCGACCTGGTCGTGTTCGGCCGCGCTGCTGGCCTGCACCTTGAAAAAGCGCTGACCGACGGCATTGAGTACGATGAAGCGACCCAGGCCGATATCGACCTCGCGCTGAGCCGTCTGAATGCACTGAACGAGCGCACCGATGGCGAAGACGTCGCTACCCTGCGTCGCGAGCTGCAAAGCTGCATGCAGAACTACTTCGGTGTATTCCGTACCGGCGAATACATGAAGAAGGGCATCGAGCAACTGGCTGATCTGCGTGCGCGCATCGCCAACGTCAAGATCAACGACAAATCCCAGGGCTTCAACACCGCGCGTATCGAAGCGCTGGAGTTGCAGAACCTGCTGGAAGTCGCTGAAGCCACGGCAATCGCTGCCGACACGCGTACCGAATCCCGCGGCGCTCACGCCCGTGAAGACTTCGAAGACCGTGATGACGTCAACTGGCTGTGCCACACCCTGTACTACCCGGGTGAAAAGCGGGTTGCCAAACGTGCAGTCAACTTTGCGCCGAAGACCGTTCCGGCGTTCGAACCAAAAGTACGGACTTACTAAGGGTGGCCGCTATGTTGAAAGTCGAAGTTTATCGTTACAACCCCGACAGCGACTCGGCGCCTAAAACCCAGGTGTTCGACGTCGATACCGGTGGCAAAGACCTGATGGTGCTGGACGTACTGGCACTGATCAAAGAGCAGGACGAAGGTTTCTCGTACCGTCGTTCCTGCCGTGAAGGTGTTTGCGGTTCCGACGGCATGAACATCAACGGCAAGAACGGCCTGGCGTGCATCACGCCGCTGTCTTCCGTGGTGAAAAACAACAAGCTGGTGGTGCGTCCGCTCCCTGGTTTGCCGGTCATTCGTGACCTGGTCGTCGACATGAGCATCTTCTACAAGCAGTACGAGAAGGTGAAGCCATTCCTGCAGAACGACACGCCGGCTCCGGCCATCGAGCGTCTGCAGTCGCCTGAAGAGCGTGAGAAGCTGGACGGTCTGTACGAGTGCATCCTCTGCGCTTGCTGCTCGACTTCCTGCCCTTCGTTCTGGTGGAACCCCGACAAGTTCCTCGGTCCAGCTGCACTGCTGCAAGCCTATCGTTTCCTGGCTGACAGCCGTGACACCAAGACCCAGGAGCGCCTCGCATCGCTGGACGATCCGTTCAGCGTATTCCGTTGCCGCGGAATCATGAACTGCGTAAACGTTTGCCCGAAAGGCCTGAATCCAACCAAGGCTATCGGTCACGTACGCAGCATGCTTCTTACCAGCGGTATCTGATGTTCCGGCCCGTACGCGTAAAGCGTTACGGGCCGGTTCGTTGCACCTTGTGGCATCGATGCACGCAACAGATGCATGGCAGTATTTGAAATGTTGTACCCGTAAACGCTACGGCGCAGGCTTCAACCGGCGCTGTAGTTTTAACCTGAGCAGCGGTCATATGGCCGCGGCTCTTATTTTGAAGAAATGAGACCAGCAGGGGCATCCGGGCTGGTACCCGGACTATCTGCGTGATCCCTGGCGACTCGGTGCAGTCGGCGAATTGATACATTCGCTGAACCGCCGTGTGAGTTTGCCTTGGTGTCGACGTCGATGGTGTCCCCTAACCGAGGGTGACCAAGCATGCAAGAAAGCGTGATGCAGCGCATGTGGAACAGCGCCCACCTTTCCGGTGGTAACGCTGCCTATGTGGAAGAGCTCTATGAGCTTTACCTGCACGACCCTAACGCTGTGCCAGAAGAGTGGCGCACCTACTTTCAGACGCTGCCTGCAGAAGGTGGCACTGCCAACGATGTATCGCACTCTACGGTTCGCGATCATTTCGTGTTGCTGGGCAAAAACCAGCGCCGCGCCCAACCGGTCTCCGCCGGTAGCGTGAGCAGCGAGCACGAGAAGAAGCAAGTCGAAGTCCTGCGACTGATCCAGGCATTCCGTATGCGCGGCCATCAGGGTGCGCAACTCGATCCTCTGGGTTTGTGGAAGCGTACTGCGCCAGCTGACCTGTCGATCAACCATTACGGCTTGACCAACGCTGACCTCGATACCACCTTCCGTGCCGGCGACCTGTTCATCGGCAAGGAGGAGGCGAGCCTACGCGAAATCGTCGAAGCCTTGCAGAAGACATATTGCCGCACCATCGGTGCCGAGTTCACGCATATCGTGGATTCGAACCAGCGCAACTGGTTCATGCAGCGCCTCGAAAGCGTGCGTGGCCGTCCAGCATACTCCGCCGACATTCAGAGCCATCTGCTCGAGCGCGTCACCGCGGCTGAGGGGCTGGAAAAATACCTGGGCACCAAATACCCGGGCACCAAGCGTTTCGGTCTGGAAGGGGGCGAAAGCCTCATCCCGATGCTGGACGAACTGATCCAGCGTTCCGGTTCCTACGGCACCAAGGAAATCGTTATCGGCATGGCCCACCGTGGCCGTCTGAACGTGCTGGTCAACACCTTCGGCAAGAACCCGCGCGAGCTGTTCGACGAGTTCGAAGGCAAGAAGAAGGTCGAGCTGGGTTCCGGTGACGTGAAATACCACCAGGGCTTCTCGTCCAACGTGATGACCACCGGTGGCGAAGTTCACCTGGCCATGGCGTTCAACCCGTCTCACCTGGAGATCGTTTCTCCGGTGGTCGAGGGCTCCGTGCGCGCGCGTCAAGACCGCCGCAACGACACCACGGGTGAGAAGGTTCTGCCGATCTCCATCCACGGTGACGCTGCGTTCGCAGGCCAGGGCGTGGTACTCGAAACCTTCCAGATGTCGCAGACCCGCGGCTTCAAGACCGGTGGCACGATTCACATCGTGATCAACAACCAGGTCGGTTTCACCATCAGCAACCAGGAAGACTCGCGCTCCACCGAGTACGCGACCGACGTTGCCAAGATGATTCAGGCGCCGATTCTCCATGTGAATGGCGATGACCCTGAAGCCGTACTGTTTGTGACCCAGCTGGCCATCGACTACCGCATGCAGTTCAAGCGTGACGTGGTGATCGACCTGGTCTGCTACCGTCGTCGCGGTCACAACGAAGCGGATGAGCCAAGCGGCACCCAGCCACTGATGTACCAGCAGATCGCCAAGCAGCGCACCACCCGTGAGCTGTATGCCGATGCACTGGCTGCCGGCGGCATCCTTGCGGCCGAAGCGGCTCAGACCAAGGTCGACGAGTACCGCAACGCGCTGGACAACGGCATGCACGTTGTGAAGAGCCTGGTCAAAGAGCCTAACAAGGAACTGTTCGTCGATTGGCGTCCATACCTGGGCCACGCCTGGACCGCACGTCACGACACCCGTTTCGACCTGAAGACCCTGCAGGAACTGTCGGCCAAGCTGATGGAACTGCCGGAAGGCTTCGTGGTTCAGCGTCAGGTCCAGAAGATCTACGAAGACCGCCAGAAGATGCAAGCCGGTGGCCTGCCGATCAACTGGGGTTATGCCGAAACCATGGCCTACGCCACGCTGGCGTTTGAAGGTCACCCGGTGCGTATCACCGGTCAGGACGTCGGTCGCGGTACGTTCTCGCACCGTCACGCCGTGCTGCACAACCAGAAAGACGCCGCTACCTACGTGCCTCTGCAGAACCTGTATGCCGGTCAGCCTCGCTTTGACCTGTACGACTCGTTCCTGTCGGAAGAAGCGGTACTGGCATTCGAGTACGGCTACTCGACCACCCAGCCAAATGCGCTGGTGATCTGGGAAGCCCAGTTCGGTGACTTCGCCAACGGTGCACAGGTCGTGATCGACCAGTTCATCACCAGCGGCGAGCACAAGTGGGGCCGTCTGTGCGGTCTGACCATGCTGTTGCCTCACGGCTACGAAGGTCAGGGTCCGGAGCACTCTTCGGCACGTCTGGAGCGTTACCTGCAGCTGTGCGCCGAGCACAACATTCAGGTGTGCATGCCGACCACCCCGGCCCAGATCTACCACCTGTTGCGCCGTCAGGTGATTCGTCCGCTGCGCAAACCGCTGATCGTGCTGACGCCGAAGTCGCTGCTGCGCCACAAGCTGGCCATTTCGACCCTTGAGGATCTCGCCGAAGGTTCGTTCCAGACGGTTATCCCGGAAATCGACACCCTCGATCCGGCCAAAGTGACTCGCCTGGTTCTGTGCAGTGGCAAGGTCTACTACGACCTGCTGGAAAAACGCCGTGCCGAAGGCCGCGAAGATATCGCCATCGTGCGTATCGAGCAGCTCTACCCGTTCCCGGAAGACGACCTGATGGAGGCCATTGCGCCTTACACCAACCTGACCAACGTGGTCTGGTGTCAGGAAGAGCCGATGAACCAGGGCGCCTGGTACAGCAGCCAGCATCACTTGCGCCGCAGCATTGGCAACCACAACCGCAACCTCGTTCTTGAGTATGCCGGTCGTGATGCTTCTGCCGCGCCTGCTTGTGGCTACGCTTCGATGCACGCCGAACAGCAGGAAAAACTGCTGCAAGACGCGTTCACTGTTTAACGCCTTCGCGCACTAGAAACCGAATTAAGGAATTACAGACAATGGCTATTGAGATCAAAGCCCCCTCTTTCCCGGAATCCGTTGCCGACGGCACCATTTCCAAATGGCACAAGCAGCCGGGCGAAGCGGTAAAACGTGACGAGCTGCTGGTCGACATCGAAACCGACAAAGTCGTGCTCGAAGTGCTGGCCGAAGCCGACGGCGTTCTGGCTTCCATCGTGAAAGGCGAGGGCGACACCGTCCTGTCCAACGAACTGATCGCTACTCTGGACGCAGGCGCCACTGCATCGGCTGCTCCGGCTGCCGCTGCTGCTCCGGCTGCTGCACCTGCCGCCGCCCCAGCCGCCGCTCCGGCTCCGGCTGCTGGCGACGAAGACGCCATCGGCGCTCCGGCTGCGCGCAAGCTGGCCGAAGAAAACGGCATCAACCTGTCCAGCGTCAAAGGCACTGGCAAAGATGGTCGCGTGACCAAGGAAGACGTGGTCGCTGCCATCGAAGCGAAGAAATCCGCTCCGGCTGCTGCACCTGCTGCCAAGCCTGCCGCCGCACCGGCTGCTCCTGTGTTCGCCGCTGGCGACCGCACCGAGAAGCGCGTTCCGATGACTCGTGTTCGTGCCACCGTTGCCAAGCGTCTGGTCGAAGCTCAGTCGAACATGGCGATGCTGACCACCTTCAACGAAGTCGACATGACCGAAGTCATGGCGCTGCGTTCGAAGTACAAGGATCTCTTTGAGAAGAGCCATAACGGTGTGCGTTTGGGCTTCATGTCGTTCTTCGTCAAGGCGGCCACCGAAGCGCTGAAACGCTTCCCGGCTGTCAACGCGTCGATCGATGGCACCGACATCGTCTACCACGGTTATGCCGACGTCGGCGTTGCGGTCTCCAGCGACCGCGGCCTGGTGGTACCGGTTCTGCGTAACGCCGAGCACATGAGCCTGGCTGAAATCGAAGGCGGCATCGCCACCTTCGGCAAGAAAGCCCGTGACGGCAAACTGTCCATCGACGAGATGACCGGTGGTACCTTCACCATCACCAACGGTGGTACTTTCGGTTCGATGATGTCGACTCCGATCGTCAACCCGCCACAAGCGGCCATCCTGGGCATGCACAACATCCTGCAGCGCCCTATGGCGATCAATGGTCAGGTTGTCATCCGTCCGATGATGTACCTGGCGCTGTCCTATGATCACCGCTTGATCGACGGCAAAGAAGCTGTGACCTTCCTGGTGACCATCAAGAACCTGCTGGAAGATCCGGCTCGTCTGTTGCTGGACATCTAAAAAGCAGCCCCGAGCTGCAAGCTTCAAGTCAGAAGCAGAGCGGCGTGTGGCTCGGGGAGCTTTGATTGCCCTTATGTACAAGTCGCGAGTTGAATCTGCAGATCAACGCAGATCAGCTTGCAGCTTGCAGCTTAAAGCTTGTAGCTAAAGGAACTTTGTTATGTCCCAGAAATTCGACGTGGTAGTGATTGGCGCAGGCCCTGGCGGTTATGTGGCCGCCATCAAGGCTGCGCAACTTGGTCTCAAGACTGCCTGCATCGAGAAGTATCAGGATAAAGAGGGCAAACTGGCCCTCGGCGGTACCTGCCTGAACGTAGGTTGCATCCCGTCCAAGGCGCTGCTGGACAGCTCCTGGAAATTCTACGAAGCCAAGAACCAGTTCAACGTTCATGGCATCTCGATTTCCGGCGACGTGCAAATGGACGTGGCCGCGATGGTTGGCCGCAAGTCCCAGATCGTCAAAGGCCTGACCGGCGGCGTTGCCAGCCTGTTCAAGGCGAACGGCGTCACTTCCCTGCAAGGTCACGGCAAGCTGCTGGCCGGCAAGAAAGTTGAGCTGACCAAGCCTGACGGCACCACTGAAGTCATCGAAGCCGACAACATCATCCTGGCGTCCGGCTCGCGTCCGATCGACATTCCACCGGCTCCGGTCGATCAGAACGTCATCGTCGACTCCACCGGCGCTCTGGAATTCCAGGCCGTGCCTGAGCGTCTGGGCGTGATCGGCGCTGGCGTCATCGGCCTGGAACTGGGTTCGGTGTGGTCGCGTCTGGGTTCCAAGGTCACCGTTCTGGAAGCGCTGGAGAAGTTCCTGCCGGCCGCTGACGAAGCCGTTTCCAAGGAAGCGCAGAAGACGTTCACCAAGCAGGGTCTGGACATCAAACTGGGCGCTCGCGTGACCGGTTCGAAAGTCAACGGCAATGAAGTGGTCGTCAACTACACCGACAAAGACGGTGAGCAGAACATCACCTTCGATCGCCTGATCGTGGCCGTGGGCCGTCGTCCGGTGACCACCGACCTGTTGGCCTCCGACAGCGGCGTCGACATCGATGAGCGCGGTTTCATCTTCGTCAACGATCAGTGCGAGACCAGCGTTCCTGGCGTCTACGCGATCGGTGACGTGGTTCGCGGTCTGATGCTGGCGCACAAGGCGTCGGAAGAGGGCATCATGGTCGTCGAGCGCATCAAGGGTCACAAGACCCAGATGAACTACGACCTGATCCCTTCGGTTATCTACACTCACCCGGAAATCGCGTGGGTCGGTAAAACCGAACAGACCTTGAAGGCCGAAGGTGTCGAGGTTAACGTCGGTCAGTTCCCATTCGCGGCCAGCGGCCGTGCCATGGCAGCGAACGACACTGGCGGTTTTGTCAAAGTCATCGCTGATGCCAAGACTGACCGTGTACTGGGTGTACACGTTATTGGTCCAGGCGCGGCAGAACTGGTTCAGCAGGGTGCGATCGGCATGGAATTCGGCACCAGTGCCGAAGACATCGGCATGATGGTGTTCTCGCACCCAACGCTGTCCGAAGCCTTGCACGAAGCTGCTCTGGCAGTGAATGGCCACGCCATCCACATCCAGAACAAGAAAAAGCGCTAACAAAAGACGCTAAGAAAAACCACGACGGACCGCCCGTCGCAGGCCTTGTTCGCAGGGCCTGCCGCGGAAGGTTGGTCGGACTCGAACTCCCGGCGGATTTCACTCCTGCGTTCACATGCAGGCGTGCGACCTTCCGGGAGAAGCGGTCACAGGTGGTGCGGCACGCATAGACGAGCAGCACCGAAGCGCAGTACCTAACGAAGACGGTAATAAGCATGAATCTTCACGAGTATCAGGGTAAGCAGCTGTTTGCTGAATATGGCCTGCCAGTATCCAAGGGCTTTGCAGTAGACACCCCGGAAGCAGCAGCAGAAGCGTGCGACAAGATCGGCGGAACCGAGTGGGTTGTCAAAGCCCAGGTTCACGCAGGTGGTCGCGGTAAAGCGGGCGGCGTAAAGCTCGTCAAGAGCAAAGAAGACGCAGCTGCGTTCGCTCAACAGTGGTTGGGCAAGCGTCTGGTCACTTACCAGACTGATGCCAACGGTCAGCCAGTCACCAAGATCCTGGTTGAATCCTGCACTGACATCGCCAAAGAGCTGTACCTGGGCGCTGTAGTCGATCGTTCGAGCCGTCGTATCGTGTTCATGGCTTCCACCGAAGGTGGCGTGGACATCGAGAAAATCGCTCACGACACGCCTGAGAAGATTCTCAAAGCAACCATCGACCCACTGGTTGGCGCTCAGCCATTCCAGGGTCGCGAGCTGGCATTCCAGCTGGGTCTGGAAGGCAAGCAGGTTGCGCAGTTTGCCAAGATCTTCGTCGGCCTGGGCAAGCTGTTCCAGGACCACGACCTGGCCCTGCTGGAAGTGAACCCGCTGGTGATCAAGGCTGACGGCGATCTGCACTGCCTCGACGCCAAGATCAACATCGACGCCAACGCCATGTATCGTCAGCCAAAGCTGAAGACTTTCCACGACCCATCGCAAGATGACCCGCGTGAAGCCCATGCTGCCAAGTTCGAACTGAACTACGTCGCACTGGAAGGCAACATCGGCTGCATGGTCAACGGTGCTGGCCTGGCCATGGGTACCATGGACATCGTCAACCTGCACGGCGGCAAGCCAGCCAACTTCCTCGACGTAGGTGGTGGCGCTACCAAAGAGCGCGTGACCGAAGCGTTCAAGATCATTCTGTCCGACACCAACGTCGCTGCAGTACTGGTCAACATCTTCGGCGGCATCGTTCGTTGCGACATGATTGCCGAAGGCATCATCGGTGCGGTGAAAGAAGTTGGCGTGAAAATCCCGGTTGTTGTTCGTCTGGAAGGCAACAACGCTGACCTGGGCGCTAAAGTACTGGCGGAAAGCGGCTTGAACATCATCGCTGCAACCAGCTTGACCGACGCTGCTCAACAAGTTGTCAAAGCTGCGGAGGGCAAATAATGAGCGTCCTGATCAATAAAGACACCAAAGTTATCTGCCAGGGCTTCACCGGCTCGCAAGGTACTTTCCACTCCGAACAAGCCATCGCCTACGGCACCAAGATGGTTGGCGGCGTGACCCCAGGCAAAGGTGGCACCACTCACCTGAACCTGCCAGTGTTCAACACTGTTCGTGAAGCCGTAGAAACCACTGGCGCTACCGCCAGCGTTATCTACGTACCGGCTGCGTTCTGCAAGGACTCGATCCTGGAAGCAGCGTTCGGCGGCATCAAACTGATCATCTGCATCACCGAAGGTATCCCTACCCTCGACATGCTGGATGCCAAGGTCAAGTGCGACGAGCTGGGTGTTACCCTGATCGGCCCTAACTGCCCAGGCGTGATCACTCCGGGCGAGTGCAAGATCGGCATCATGCCAGGTCACATTCACTTGCCAGGTAAAGTCGGTATCGTGTCGCGTTCCGGCACCCTGACTTACGAAGCTGTGAAGCAGACCACTGATGCCGGTTTCGGTCAGTCGACTTGCGTGGGTATCGGTGGTGACCCGATCCCGGGCTCGAACTTCATCGACATCCTGAAGCTGTTCCAGGAAGACCCGAAGACTGAAGCGATCGTGATGATCGGTGAGATCGGCGGTTCGGCTGAAGAAGAAGCGGCTGCCTACATCAAGGCAAACGTGACCAAGCCGGTTGTTTCCTACATCGCGGGTGTGACTGCTCCTCCGGGCAAGCGCATGGGCCACGCAGGTGCAATCATCTCCGGCGGTAAAGGCACTGCAGACGAGAAATTCGCTGCGCTGCAAGACGCAGGCGTGAAAACCGTGCGTTCGCTGGCAGACATCGGCAAGGCTTTGGCTGAGCTGACCGGTTGGGAAGTGAAGAAGGCCTGATTGCCTTTGATCGCTGACTGATCGACAAAAGCCACCTTCGGGTGGCTTTTGTGTTTCTAGAGCTTTGGTATGGGTTTGCGTGAATATCCGTTGCTGCGGTGATGGCTACCTACGGTTCCGCCCTTACGGCGGGTCACTTTTGGCAAGAGCGCCCCAAAAGTAACCAAAAACGCTTTGCTCCGGGTTTGGCCCTGACTTCGTCAGGGTTCCCTCTCTCCGGCGACGCTCCGTGGGCCCGCGCCGAACGGACATCCATGTCCTTGCGGCGCTCTCGCGGCATCCATGCCGCTCGACCCACTCCGCGCCGCCTGCGTTCGGCCTGCACCCAAGTCGCGTTCTGCGGCGTCTGATCTTCCGTGTTCGAAGAGCAACGGCATCTGGCTGGAGCTAACGCTCTTCGCGGCTTGATGCCGTGCGCAAGTCTTTATGTTGTGCGCGGTCTCTCCTGTAGGAGCGAATTCATTCGCGAAAAATGTTCAGGCGCCAGAGATGCATCGTCGTCCTCCCGATTCGCGAATGAATTCGCTCCCACAGGTCGAGGCTTGTGCTTGCCTTCACGTCGACTGCTTCATCCCAGAAAAAAGACTTCGCTGTAGGACATTTCCGAAATGCGACGCGAACGTGCGTTCAGCGGTCGCTCTGCCCTGTATTAGTGCGGCAAATAGGGTAGGCTACGCGCCATTTTGCAGGTCTGGCCCTCATAAGGGGCTACGGCATGCGGCGGGTCTGTCTCAGAAGGATGGGCCGCATTTCCCTCGACCCTTTGGGAAATCCTCTTCTTAATTCCGATTCAGCAGTGTGGTTTCTTTGATGAAAGTGTTGAAAGGTCAGGACATCCTGGCACTGGGTTTCATGACGTTTGCGTTGTTCGTGGGGGCTGGCAATATCATTTTCCCCCCTATCGTTGGCTTGCAGGCCGGTCCTCATGTGTGGATGGCGGCGCTGGGCTTTCTCGTCACGGCTGTCGGCCTGCCTGTGGTCACGGTGATTGCGCTGGCCAAGGTGGGCGGCGCGATGGACACGCTGAGCAGTCCCATCGGCAAAGTGGCCGGGACGATTCTGGCGGCGGTCTGTTATCTGTCGGTGGGTCCTTTGTTCGCCACCCCGCGCACCGCGACGGTGTCGTTCGAAGTGGGGCTGGCGCCGTTGACTGGCGAAAGCCCGCTGGCGCTCTTCCTTTATAGCCTCGTGTATTTCCTGCTCGTGTTCTGGGTCTCGCTGTACCCCGGCCGTTTGCTGGACACCGTCGGGCGTTTTCTGGCGCCCTTGAAAATCATCGCACTGGCCGTGCTGGGCATCGCTGCGTTCGCCTTGCCTGCGGGTGAGGTCGGGACGGCACAGCCTGCGTATGTGGCGGCGCCGTTCTCCCAGGGGTTCATCAATGGTTACCTGACCATGGACACACTCGGTGCGCTGGTCTTTGGCATCGTCATCGTCAACGCGATCCGCTCCCGTGGCGTCGAATCGCCACGGCTGATCACCCGCTACGCGATCATCGCGGGGTTGATCGCCGGGGTAGGGCTGGCGCTGGTGTACATCAGCCTGTTTCGTCTGGGCTCCGGCAGTCATGCCGTCGCCGCGACGGCCACCAACGGCGCCGCGGTGCTCCACGCTTACGTTCAGCACACCTTCGGTTCGCTGGGCAGTGGTTTCCTGGCGGTACTGATTTCGCTGGCCTGTCTGGTCACGGCGGTGGGGCTGACCTGTGCCTGCGCCGAGTATTTCAGCCGCGTGTTGCAGCTGTCTTACAAAACCCTGGTGATCCTGCTGGCCGCGTTCTCGCTGCTCGTGTCGAACCTCGGCCTGACCAAACTGATCCAGTTCTCCATCCCGGTTCTCACGGCGATCTATCCGCCGTGCATCGCACTGGTAGCCTTGAGCTTCTGCAAGGATTTCTGGCAGGCGCAGGGGCGTGTCGTTGCGCCGGTGATGTTGGTGTCGTTGTTGTTCGGGATGATCGATGCGATCAAGGGGTCGGGACTGGGTGAATACCTGCCTGACGCGGTGGCGCATCTGCCGTTGAGCGAGCAGGGGTTGGCGTGGTTGATTCCATCGCTGATCACGTTGTTCGGTGCGTTCGTGATCGATCGTGTGCTCGGCAAGCGCAGCGAAGCGCTGGCGTAAAGGGTAGGGCGGCACAGGCGCAGAGTCGCGGGGTTGCCCACTTTCTCGAAATAAAAATAAAGCCCGCCAAATGCGGGCTTTATTTTTTGGAAACTTTGGAACTTACGGCTTAGTTGGTGCAGGCGTTTGCTGATTGGTCTCTTTGGCGCGCTCTTGAGCGGCTTCGGCATTCTTCTGCGCAGCTTCCTGACTTTCTTTGGCGGCGTCGTTCACTTTGTCCTGAGCCTTCTGCATCGACTCTTGAGACTGCTGGGCTGCCTTGTTGGCATCCTGTTGTTTATCCTCGGATTTTTTGTCGCAGGCGGCGAGGCCCAAGGTGGCTGAGAGCATGAGGGCAATGGCTAAAGTCTTACGCATGGGGTGTTTCTCCTTATTGAATATCTACGAGCCTTCGAACGCACGCTTATAACGTTAGTTCCATAATTGAGCAGGATTAATGAGTGCCTGTTTCAGCCACGTTACGGCGCGTCTACACCACGCGGGTTAATCTTTTTTGCTGCGTTATTCCCGGCGCTTCACACAGAAACCCATTCACTCATGACACGTGAAGATTGTGATTCCCTGCCTCACAGGCTCTTGAAATCCCCCGCCCAGCCCCCACCTTGATGACAACCCGTCGTCCAGCCCCGGCAGACGCTCTGGACGGCCATCCCTATTTGTATGGACTGATTGGAGTTTGATGACCATGAGTGTGGAAACTCAAAAGGAAACCCTGGGCTTCCAGACCGAGGTGAAGCAACTGCTGCACCTCATGATCCATTCGTTGTACTCGAACAAGGAGATCTTCCTCCGCGAGCTGATTTCCAACGCCTCCGACGCCGTGGACAAGCTGCGCTTCGAAGCGCTGTCCAGTCCGGAGTTGCTGGAAGGTGGCGCCGAGCTGAAAATCCGTGTGAGCTTCGACAAGGACGCGCAAACCGTCACCCTCGAAGACAACGGCATCGGCATGAACCGCGACGATGTGATCACCCACCTGGGTACCATCGCCAAATCCGGCACTGCTGATTTCATGAAGAACCTGACCGGTGATCAGAAGAAGGACTCGCACCTGATCGGTCAGTTCGGCGTGGGCTTCTATTCGGCCTTCATCGTCGCCGACAAGGTGGACGTGTACAGCCGTCGTGCCGGCACACCTGCCAGCGAAGGCGTGCACTGGTCTTCGAAAGGCGAGGGCGACTTTGAAGTGGCGACCGTCGAGAAGGCCGATCGTGGCACCCGTATCGTGCTGCACCTCAAACCGGCCGAAAACGAATTCGCTGACGGCTATCGTCTGCGCAACATCATCAAGAAGTACTCCGACCACATCGCCCTGCCGATCGAATTGCCGAAAGAGCAGAACGCCGTGGAAGGCGAGCCTGCGCCAGCGGAAGAATGGGAAACCGTCAACCGCGCCAGCGCCCTGTGGACCCGTCCTCGCACCGAGGTGAAGGACGAGGAATACCAGGAGTTCTACAAGCACATCGCCCACGACTTCGAGAACCCGCTGAGCTGGAGCCACAACAAGGTAGAAGGCAAGCTTGAGTACAACTCGCTGCTGTACGTCCCGGCCCGTGCGCCCTTCGACCTGTATCAGCGTGAAGCGCCGCGTGGTCTGAAGTTGTACGTGCAGCGCGTGTTCGTCATGGATCAGGCCGAGTCGTTCCTGCCGCTGTACCTGCGCTTCATCAAGGGTGTGGTGGACTCCAACGACCTGTCGCTGAACGTGTCTCGCGAAATTCTCCAGAAAGACCCGATCATCGATTCGATGAAGTCCGCACTGACCAAGCGCGTGCTGGACATGCTGGAAAAACTGGCGAAGAACCAGCCGGAAGAATACAAAGGCTTCTGGAAAAACTTTGGTCAGGTAATGAAAGAAGGCCCGGCCGAAGACTTCGCCAACAAAGAGAAGATCGCCGGCCTGCTGCGTTTCGCCGCGACCTCCGACGAGACTGGCGAGCAGAGCGTGTCGCTGGCTGACTACTTGGCACGCGCCAAGGAAGGTCAGGACAAGATTTACTACCTCACTGGCGAAAGCTATGCGCAGGTCAAGAACAGCCCGCACCTGGAAGTCTTCCGCAAGAAAGGCATCGAAGTGCTGCTGCTGACCGACCGAATCGACGAGTGGCTGATGAGCTACCTGAGCGACTTCGACGGCAAGGGTTTTGTCGACGTCGCCCGTGGCGATCTGGACCTGGGCAAGCTGGACTCGGAAGAGGACAAGAAGGCTCAGGAAGAAGTCGCCAAGGACAAGGAAGGTTTGATCGAGCGCCTGAAAGCCGCCTTGGGTGATGCCGTCAGCGAGGTGCGCGTTTCTCACCGCCTGACCGATTCGCCTGCGATTCTGGCCATCGGCGAGCAGGACCTTGGCCTGCAGATGCGCCAGATCCTGGAAGCCAGCGGCCAGAAAGTGCCGGACTCCAAGCCAATCTTCGAATTCAACCCGACTCATCCATTGATCGGCAAGCTGGACAACGAACAGAGCGAAGACCGCTTCAGCGAGTTGTCGCACATCCTGTTCGATCAGGCTGCGCTGGCGGCGGGTGACAGTTTGAAAGACCCGGCGGCGTACGTGCGCCGTTTGAACAAGCTGTTGGTCGAGCTTTCGGTATAACGTCGAAACCCGTCAAAACCCGCTTCGGCGGGTTTTGTCATTTGATTCCCCCACATTCTCAAAAGCAGGAGTCAGCAATGAGCAACGTTACTGTGCAGTCCGTGGTGTATCAGATTGACGGCCAGAATTACGAAAGTCGTCTGGTGTTCAGCGAGGGCGCAACAGCGGCTCCGGGTTTGGTCATGGCGCCAAACTGGATGGGCATCAGCGAAGACGCCGAGCAGATCGCCAAGCAAGTGGCCAGCAAGGGTTATGTGGTGTTGTTGGCTGACCTGTACGGGCAGGGCGTGCGTCCGACCAATGCCGATCAGGCGATCGCCGCGATGGGACCGCTGAAGACTGATCGCACGCTGTTGAACAAGCGCATGCAGGCCGCGTTGGATCAATTGACCGCTCAATCCACGGCTACCGTGGACACGGGCCGTCTGGCGACCTTCGGCTTCTGCTTCGGCGGTTGCTGTGCGCTGGAACTGGCGCGCACTGGCGCTCCGCTGAAGGCTGCGGTGTCGTTCCACGGCACGCTGGACACCACCAACCCGGCCGATGCCAAGAACATCAAAGGCAAAGTGCTGGTGCTGCACGGCGCGTCCGACCCATTGGTGCCGAAAGAGCAGCTGCCTGCGTTCGAAGCGGAAATGAATGCGGCCAACGTCGACTGGCAATTGCTGAGTTACGGCGGCGCGTTCCACTCGTTCACCGATCCGCACGCTAACAACCCGGGCGTCCAGATGTACAACCCGACCGTGTCGAAGCGCGCGTTTATCGCGATGCACAACCTGCTGGATGAAGTCTTCCAACAGCAGCTTTAAGCTTCAAGCTGCAAGTCAGATGCGCGCCGCTCCGACTTGCAGCTTGCAGCTCCCAGCTGCCTTTATCTGCTCTTCGGAAGCTCGATCCGCGCCACTTCGCCTGGCACGGTTGGCCAATCTCCTGCCGCCCATTTCGCCCGCGCCTGATCGATCAGCGCCGGGTCGCTGGCGACGAAGTTCCAGTTGATTCGCCGTGGCCCATCCAGCGGCGCGCCGCCGATCAGCACCGCGTGGGATTCACTGTTCGCGCACAGGGTCGGCTCGGTCCCGGGCTCCAGCACCACCAGCGTGTGAGGCGCCACCGGTTCGCCGTCCAGCGCCATGTCCCCTTCAATCACGTACAACGCCCGCTGCTCATGTTCGGCCGGGATCAGCACGGTCGTGGCCGTCTGCATGGTGAGCTCGGCATACAGCGTCGGTGACAGTACGGGGACGGGCGAGGTCAGGCAGAAACCGGAGCCCGCAATCATCCGGATGGCGATGCCCATGCCGTCGCTGACGGGCAGGCTATCGGCGGGATGATGGCTGTAATGGCCGGCACCCTGCTCATGTTCTTTGGGCGAGGCGAGCCAGACTTGCAGCCCGTGCAGGCGTGAGCCGCTGTCGTGCAGCGCCTGCGGGGTGCGTTCGATGTGGGCGATGGCGCGACCTGCCGTCATCCAGCTGACGTCGCCGGGCTTCACGTGTTGATCGCTGCCAAGGCTGTCCTTGTGATGAACCTCGCCCTCGAAGAGGTAAGTCAGGGTCGACAAGCCAATGTGAGGGTGCTGGCGGATGTCCATGCCGGTGCCGGGCGCGTAGGTCGTTTCCAGCATGTGATCAAAAAACACGAAGGGGCCGACGCTGCGGCATTGCGCAGAGGGCAGGGGGCGGAGGATTGGCTGGCCTTCGACGTCTTCTGCGCGGGGTGTGATGGTCAACATGTCAGGGCTCTCGATGAACGTGGCAACAGAGTACGCAGCATAAACCGTGGCGTCTGGATCGTCTGTGCTTCGGCAGAAGCGCTTGTGCATGAAAAAGGCGCCTCGAGAGGCGCCTTTTTCACATGCGGGGATCGGCTCGAATCACTTGCCGGTCCAGCGCTTCATCACCAGCGTAGCGTTAGTGCCGCCGAAGCCGAAGCTGTTGCTCATGACCAAGTTCAGCTCCGTGTTTTCACGGGTCTTGGTCAGGATCGGCAGGTCAGCGACCGCCGGGTCCAGCTCGTCGATGTTCGCCGAACCGGCCATGAAGTTGCCTTCCATCATCAGCATGCAGTAGATCGCTTCGTGAACGCCTGCGGCGCCCAGGGAGTGACCCGACAGGCTCTTGGTGGAGCTGATGGCCGGCGCGTCGGTGCCGAACACTTCACGCACGCCTTTCATTTCCGCGACGTCGCCGACCGGAGTCGAAGTGCCGTGGGTGTTCAGGTAGTCGATCTTGCCGTCAACAGTGGCCAGCGCTTGCTGCATGCAGCGGATGGCGCCTTCGCCGCTTGGGGCGACCATGTCGTAGCCGTCGGAGGTCGCGCCGTAACCGACCAGTTCCGCGTAGATTTTCGCGCCGCGAGCCAGAGCGTGTTCCAGCTCCTCGACCACGACCATGCCGCCACCGCCCGCGATCACAAAACCGTCACGGTCTGCATCGTAGGCGCGGGAGGACTTTTCAGGGCTTTCGTTGCGCTTGGTCGACAGGGCGCCCATGGCGTCGAACAGGAACGATTGGCTCCAGTGTTCTTCTTCACCACCACCGGCGAAAACGACATCCTGTTTGCCCAGCTGGATCTGTTCCATGGCTGCGCCGATGCAATGCGCGCTGGTGGCGCAGGCGGACGCGATGGAATAGTTCAGGCCCTTGATCTTGAACGGCGTCGCCAGGCAGGCCGAAACGGTGCTGCTCATGGTGCGGGTCACGCGGTACGGACCGACGCGCTTGACGCCTTTTTCGCGCAGGATGTCCAACGCTTCCATCTGGTTCAGGGTCGAAGCGCCACCAGAACCGGCGATCAGGCCGGTGCGCGGGTTGGACACTTGCTCTTCGGTCAGACCGGAGTCCTTGATCGCGTCCTGCATCGCCAGATAGGCGTAGCCGGCAGCGTGGCCGACGAAGCGGACAACCTTGCGGTCGATCAATCGCTCAAGGTTTTTATCGACCGACACCGGCTCTTCGCCTGGCACGTTCAGATCGACGGAACCGGACACCTGGCTGCGCAGGCCCATTTCGGCATATTCCGGGTTGAAACGGATGCCAGGGCGGCTTGCACGCAGGTTGGCGGAAACGGTGTCTTTGTCATTGCCCAAGCAGGAAACAATGCCCAGACCAGTGATAACGACGCGGCGCATGCGAATACCCTTAGAAATTGTCAGTGGAGGTGAACACGCCGACCCGAAGGCCTTCGGCGGTGTAGATTTCGCGGCCGTCGACACTGACCGAACCGTCAGCGATGGCCAGGTTCAGCTTGCCTTTGAGGACGCGCTTGATGTGAATGTTGTAGGTGACCTTCTTGGCGGTCGGCAGGACCTGGCCGAAGAATTTCACTTCGCCCGATCCCAGCGCACGGCCGCGGCCCGGCAGGCCTTGCCAGCCCAGGAAGAAACCGACCAGTTGCCACATGGCGTCGAGGCCCAGGCAGCCTGGCATCACCGGATCGCCTTCGAAGTGACAGCCGAAGAACCACAGGTCTGGAGTGATATCCAGTTCGGCGACCAATTCACCTTTGCCGAACTTGCCGCCTTCTTCACTGATATGAACGATGCGGTCCATCATCAGCATGTTAGGGGCGGGCAGTTGCGCGTTACCTGGGCCGAACAGCTCACCGCGACTGCAGCGCAGCAAGTCTTCCCGGGTAAAGGCGTTTTGTTTGGTCATGCGAGCTCCTCGATAATCCTGTGCGGCAGGGTGTGGCAGTTCTTACCCAATCTGGCCATGAGGGTTGATCCCCCGCTGGCAGCCTACTCATAGACTATTGCGTTGTGGTGAAAGTCACAGCACAGGCGAAATGAATGTACACCTGTGCACTGAAATTGTCCGTCCGCGCGTTGTCGCGGGTCGATCACGGCACACAAGACTGCCGCAATTTATCATTTATCGCCAGTCGCAGATGGCTTAATGGTCAGCCAGCGCTGTAAAACCTGCTGTAAATCAGCACGTTTGAAGGGTTTGGCCAGGTAATCGTTCATGCCGGATTGCAGACAAAGGTCGCGATCGCCGTGCCGGGCATTGGCGGTCAGCGCGATGATGGGCAGCGTGTCGAGGCCCGGAAGTTCGCGAATCCGTCGTGTCGCTTCATAGCCGTCCATCACCGGCAGGCGGCAATCCATCAGGATCAGCGCGTATTTTTCCTTGCTGGCCATACTGACCGCTTCGGCGCCATCGCCGGCCACACTCACCTCCAGACCCAGGCTGCGCAACATGGCTTCGACCACGGTGCGATTGACCGGGTTGTCTTCGACCAACAGGACGCAGCCGTCGCGCTCCGCAGGCAAGTCGCCCACGGTGCCAGCCAGCGGGGGTGGCTCTTCCTGATGCACCCGCTGCAACGGAATTTGCAGGGTAAACACCGAGCCGATGCCTTCGCTGCTTTCGGCCTCCAGCGACCCGCCCATGCGCTCGGCCAGGTTTCGCGCGATGGGCAGGCCCAGGCCGGTGCCGCCGTAGCGTCGGGAGATCGAGTTGTCGGCTTGCTGAAAAGCATCGAACATCGATTCCAGCAATTGCGCTGAGATACCGATGCCACTGTCACGCACGGCGCAGGTAAAGAGGATGTGCTGGCTGTCCTGCTCGTGCCATGAGGTCTCGATCCGCACGCTGCCAAATTCGGTGAATTTCAGGGCGTTGCCGATCAGGTTCACCAGAATCTGCCGGATACGGGTGGGGTCGCCCTTGACCCGTAACAGATCAAGCCCCGACGACAAGTCGAGCTCCAGTGCCAGTCCTCGCTGTTGGGCGTTGTGGGCAAACGCCTGCACCGAGGTGGCGATCAGGTCGGCGAGACCGAAGGAAATGTTCTCCAATTCCAGGGCATCACGTTCGAAGCGAGAGAAATCGAGGATGTCATTGATGACCCGCAGCAGGTGCTCCGTGGACTCGGTGGCGAGGGACGCGTATTCGGCCTGCTCCTCGGTCATCTTCGTGGTTTCCATCAGTTGCAGCATGCCCAACACACCATTCATGGGGGTGCGCAGTTCGTGGCTCATCATGGCGAGAAATTCCGATTTTGCGCTGTTGGCCCGCTCGGCTTCTTCCCGGGTGCGGATCAACTCGTCCATGGCTTTTTTCTGTTCGCGGCTGGCTTTCTCCAGCCCCAGCGCCAAGTTGTTGATGTGTCGCGCCAGATCGCCCAGTTCGGCGTCATCCGCCACCGGCAACGGCGCGGTGTAGTCGCCATGCTGAATGGCTTTTACGGCGTCGCTCATGGCACTGATTGGCTGGGACAGGCTCAGTGACAGGCGCCGCGCCAGGATGTAGGTAAACAGCAGGGCGAACAGCGCGAGGATGCCGGCTTTCAGAAGGATTTCCTGCTCGCGTACGTTGAACGCATCGCTGGACATGCCCACCAGCACGCGTCCGAGGTAGTCCTCGACCGGCACGCTGGTGAGGTCGTCGGCATCGTCGAGGCGATCGCTTTCGTTCTTGATCCGCTGCAACCGGATAGGCGCCTGAAAGACTTCAATCTGCTGGGCGTGAAGGGTCTCGGTCGCCTGCTCCACGTGTACCAACACCCTCCCGGCGCTGTCCTGAACTTCAAGAAAGCGCACGTGGGGCGTGTTCATGGTGGCTTTCATCAGGCTTTCGAGCACGTCATCGTTGCCCACGATCACGCCGTACTCGGACGCTGGGGCAAGCTGATTGGCAATCAACTGTCCGGTGTGGGTCAGCTCCTGACGCAAGTCCTGAATACGAACCACGGTAAAGAAACTGATCAGCAACAGGGTCAGCAGCAGGGCAGGGCCGAGGCTGAGAATCTGCGTGCGGGTGCTGATGTTCCAGCCACGTTGCGAGGTCACGGCCGGACTCCTGTGGTCATGCGTGTCGCCATCGAATGTTCGGAGCCGGGATCGGGAAATGGGGTGGGGTCATGGGCTGATCTCATCGGAAAGCGCCCTAACGATAGCTCATTGGCGCCGCAGTGGAATTTTCATCCGGTGCGCGCATCTTAAACGAGCCGTAGGCGATTTCCTCATAAAGAGTAGGGCATCGGCTTATGTGATGCGTCGTGGTGTTTTGCCGCTGGTGGCGGGCACAGCGCTCCGTATAATGCTGGCATCGCCAGATTCGATGGCTCTAGATGGATGCTTTTATGACCCAACAGCAACCGATCGCAGTTCTGGGTGGCGGCAGCTTCGGGACGGCGGTGGCCAATCTGCTGGCCGGGAACGGTCACCGGGTTCTGCAATGGATGCGTGACCCTGAGCAGGCCGAGGCGATTCGCGTCAATCGCGAGAACCCGCGCTATCTCAAGGGCATCAAGGTGCTCGACGCGGTGGAGCCGGTGACGGACCTGCAGAGCGTGCTGAGCGCCAGCCAGTTGGTGTTCGTGGCGTTGCCTTCCAGCGCCTTGCGCAGCGTGTTGACGCCCCATGTGCACTTGCTGACCGGCAAGATGCTGGTCAGCCTGACCAAAGGCATCGAGGCGGACACGTTCAAGCTGATGAGTGAAATCCTCGAAGACATCGCGCCGAAGTCGCGGATTGGCGTGCTGTCCGGGCCGAACCTCGCCCGCGAGATCGCCGAGCATGCGCTGACCGCCACGGTGGTTGCGAGTGAAGACGAAGACCTCTGCCAGCAGGTTCAGGCCGCATTGCACGGTCGCACCTTCCGCGTCTACGCGAGCGCCGACCGTTTTGGCGTGGAACTGGGCGGCGCGCTGAAAAACGTTTACGCGATCATTTCCGGCATGGCCGTCGCCCTGGGCATGGGTGAAAACACCAAAAGCATGTTGATCACCCGCGCGCTGGCCGAGATGACCCGGTTTGCCGTCAGCCAGGGGGCCAACCCGATGACTTTCCTGGGGCTGGCGGGGGTCGGTGACCTGATCGTGACGTGCTCGTCGCCGAAAAGTCGCAATTATCAGGTGGGTTTCGCGCTCGGGCAGGGCTTGAGCCTCGATGAGGCCGTGACCCGTCTGGGCGAAGTGGCCGAGGGCGTGAACACGCTGAGAGTACTCAAGGCCAAGGCGCAGGAGGTGCAGGTGTACATGCCGCTGGTCGCCGGTCTGCATGCGATTCTCTTTGAAGGGCGCACGCTGGAGCAGGTCATCGAACTGCTGATGCGCGCCGAACCCAAGACCGACGTCGATTTCATTTCGACCAGCGGTTTCAACTGATTCAACGGCCTTTGGCTTCTGGCCCGTGGAGAACACCTTGAACGAATCCAAATTCAAGCAACACGAATCGATCCTGCTGCGCATCCTGTGGATGGTGGTGTTTCTGGTGGTGTGGCAGGTCGCCGAGCTGGTGCTCGCCGTCGTGGTGCTGGTGCAGTTGGCCTACCGCCTGTTTTACGGAGCGCCAAGCCTGAGCATGATGTCGTTTGGCGACAGCCTGAGCCAGTTTCTGGCGCAGATCGGCCGCTTTGGCACGTTCCACACCGACCAGAAACCCTGGCCGTTTGCTGACTGGCCCGCGCCCCGTGCGCCCGAAGGCGAAGCGCCGCACACCGTGCCTGCAGCCAGCCATCCGGTGCGAGACGAGGAACCCAAGCTATGAATCTGTGGATTCTGCGTCACGGCGAGGCCCAGTCCCGGGCGCGCACGGATGCCGAACGCGAATTGACCGCCAACGGCCGGGAAGAAGTCCTGACCAGCGCCGCGCATTTATTGGGTCAACCACTACGCTGGATCATCGCCAGCCCTTATGTCCGCGCTCAGCAGACGGCCGAGCTGGTGCGTCAGGCGTTGGGCTTCACTGACGCCGTGGTGACCGTGCCGTGGTTGACGCCGGACAGCGACCCGCGCAAGGTTTTGGAAAATCTGGATCTGTACGCGTCGGACGACGTGCTGCTGGTCAGTCATCAGCCCCTGGTGGGGTCGTTGATTGGTCTGGCGGTGCACGGCAATCTGCAGCAGGCCGAGCCGATGCACACCGCCAGTCTCGCTCAGCTGGACGGGGATTTTCCGTTGGCCGGGGCGATGAGCCTGCTGGGTGTTCGGCATCCGGGATGAAGCCGCAATCGGGGCCGGTCATCGTTCCCTGTAGGAGTGAGCTTGCTCGCGATAGCGATATACCTGCGCCGGATGCAGTGATTGACACAGCGCATCGCGAGCAAGCTCACTCCTACAGGCGCACCTGTTGTCTGCGTAACGATTTCACCTCTTGAATGACTTCATGAAACAACAAGGAAAAACCATGAGCCTTTGGCGTGAAATCCCCGACCTTGAAGCCCTCAATGCCATGCAGAAAAACACCATCGGTGAGCTGCTGGACATTCGTTTTGAGGCGTTCGACGATCATTCCCTGACCGCCAGCATGGCGGTCGATCATCGCACGCATCAGCCCTACGGCCTGCTTCATGGGGGCGCGTCGGTGGTGTTGGCGGAAACCGTCGGCTCTTCGGCGAGCTACCTGGCCATCGACACGAGCAAATATTACTGCGTCGGCATCGAGGTCAACGCCAACCACCTCCGTGGCTTGCGCAGCGGTCGTGTGACCGCCGTGGCCCACCCGGTGCACATCGGTCGCATGACCCACGTCTGGGACATCCGCCTGACCAGCGACGACGGCAAGGCCAGTTGCATCTCCCGCCTGACCGTGGCGGTCGTGCCCCTCGGCGAACAGCCGCCTGCGCGCTGAATTCCGCGCCGTTGACCGGACTGTCATCACCGATGGCACTTCCGGTCATTGCTGTGACGGGAAGCCGGTGCGCACAATTGCCCCCTGATCAGGGTTCTCGGGATGCGCGGGCATGGCCCAACACGTTTTTTTCGCTCACGCCAATGGCTTTCCTTCCGCCACGTACGGCAAATTGTTCGCCGCGCTGGGGGATGACTATGAAATCACCCATCTGGCGCAGCATGCCCATGACCCGCGTTTTCCGGTGACCGACAACTGGACGACACTCGTTGATGAGCTGATTCACCATCTGCAAGCGCAGCCTGAACCGGTCTGGGGCGTGGGGCATTCCCTAGGCGGGGTGCTGCACTACCACGCGGCCTTGCGCCATCCCGAGTTGTATCGCGGGGTGGTGATGCTTGACTCGCCGGTGCTCACGCGCTTCGACCAATGGATGATTCGCGCCGCCAAACGCTTCGGTTTCATCGACCGCATCACCCCGGCCGGCCGCACACTGGGGCGTCGTGAAGTGTTCAGCGATCTCGACGCGGCCCGCCATTATTTCTCGGGCAAGACGCTGTTTCGTCGGTTCGATCCCGAGTGTTTCGAGGCCTACCTGCTTCATGGCCTGCAACCCCATGGCGAACAATTGCGGCTGCGTTTCGACCCGGCCATCGAGATGAGCATTTACCGCAGCGTGCCTCACACCAGTCCTGGCATCGCCCGGCATTTGCGGGTGCCGCTGGCGATGGTGCGCGGCGAGCAGAGCGACGTGGTGCGCCGTCACCATGCGTTGTCGGTGAAAAGCATGCGCGAAGGGGAGTATCTTTCGGTGCCCGGCGGGCATATGTTTCCGCTGGAACACCCCGAGGACACCGCGCAGATGCTCAAGAGCCTGTTTTCCCGCTGGGATGCCCGCGCACAATCCGCCCTTGACGTGGCCTCTCGTCAACGGGCCCACGCATGACCTGTTCTGTCGAAGAAGTCCGTCTGAGCCTGCCGCACATCGAACTGGCGGCGCACCTGTTTGGCCCGCAGGACGGCGAGCCGGTTATCGCGTTGCACGGCTGGCTGGACAACGCCAACAGCTTCGCCCGTCTGGCGCCAAAGCTTAAAGGCCTGCGCATTCTGGCGCTGGACATGGCGGGTCATGGCCACTCCGATCATCGTCCGGCCGGTGCCGGTTATGGTTTGCCGGATTACGCCCACGACGTGTTGCAGGTCGCGCAGCAGATGGGTTGGGGCACTTTCTCGCTGATGGGCCATTCGTTGGGCGCCATCGTCTCGGTGATCGTCGCGGGCTCTCTGCCGGACCGGGTCAACCGACTGGCGCTGATCGACGGGCTGATCCCGCCACTGGGCGAACCCGAGGCGGCAGCCGAGCGCATGGGCGCGGCATTGCAGGCGCAACTGACGCAATCGAGCAAGCGCAAACCGGTCTACGCCGAGATGGACCGGGCCGTCGAAGCGAGAATGAAAGGCGCAGTGGCGGTCAGTCGCGAAGCCGCCGAACTGTTGGCGCAACGTGGCTTGATGCCGGTGCCCGGGGGGTATACCTGGCGCAGCGACAGCCGCCTGACCCTGGCGTCGCCGATCCGTCTGACACGTCCGCAGGCAATGTCTTTCGTCAACGCCATCCGCTGTCCTGCGCAGTTGATCGTGGCCGAAGATGGAATTCTCGCGCAAAACAAGACCTTGCTCGAAAGCGTGCCTTTCGAGGTGACTGTGCTGCCCGGTGGCCACCATCTGCACCTCAATGACGACGGGGGCGCAACCTCTGTTGCAGACTGTTTCAATCGGTTCTTCGCCGTTTCTTGACTTGCGACCCGCAACTGCCGAGGCTGGGCGGGTTGAAACAGGAGACTGCACGATGGACCACCGCTCACGCTCGACCCGTTCACCTTTCCCACCGCCGCACGCCTGTGCGGCGTTCGTTTGCCTTTCGATTCACCTGCAATGAGAACCCCTATGCGTCTATCCCGTGCGCTGGGGTTGCTGTTATGCCTGAGCGGTCCTGTGACGATGGCCCACGCTGCCGATGTCGCGGGCAGTCAGGATTTCCCGAATCTGCCTCGCCCCACCGATGCCGAGATCGTTGACTACAAACCGGCGTCCGAGCTGGAGCGTGTCTTCCCCATGGGGTCGATTCGCAAGATCAGCGGTCAACTGCGTTTCGACGGGCAGGTCGCTGCGCGCGGGACGACCACCTCCGTCACCTATCAACTCCCCGCCGAGCGTTCTGCGGACCAAGCGTTCACGGAAGCCCGCGAGGCGCTGCAAAAACAGGGGGCTCAGTTGCTCTTCTGGTGTCAGGCGCGGGACTGCGGCGAAAGCAGCCTGTGGGCCAACGAAGTGTTCGGCAATGCCCGACTGTACGGCGCGGACAATGGCCAGGCTTATCTGCTGTTGCGCCTTAAGCCGGACAGCGACACCCTCGTCGCGCTGTACAGCATCACCCGGGGCAACCGCCGGGCCATGCTCCATGTCGAAGAGTTTCAGGCCGGTGCGCCGTTGGGCGAGTTGCTGCCGACCTCCGCGACCTTGTTACGCGAACTGAAAAGCTCCGGCGATCTCGAATTGCCGATGCTCAACGATGCGCCGAAAGAGCCGTGGATCACCTTGCTGTCCAGAGGCCTGAACCTGGACAGCACGTTGCGTGTGACGATTTCCGGTCCCCAAGGCGAGGCCTGGCGCGAAGCCTTGGTCGGCAAGGGCGTACGGGCAGCGCGTCTGGAGGCTGGCAATAAACCGACTCAGGGGCTGACCCTCGAACTCATCCGCTGAAGCGCGTTCTACACCCAGGCATGACGCCATGACGAGGCGGGCCGCGAGGTTCGCCGTTATGCTCAGGTCTGCGGACTTCTTTTCTATGGACTGAACCCATGCTCAATAATGATCGCCTGTTGGTGCAGATCCTGCTGCTGGCGCTGCTAGGCGCCTGCCTGTGGGTGATGGCGCCGTTCTGGTCGGCGCTGTTCTGGGGCGCGGTGCTGGCGTTTGCCAGTTGGCCGCTGATGCGTCTGCTGACCCGTGTGCTCAAGGGGCGCGAGTCATTGGCGGCAGCCATCTTGACCCTCGGCTGGATGCTGTTGGTGGCCGCGCCGCTGGTGTGGCTGGGGTTTAACCTCGCCGATCACGTGCGCGACGCGACGGTGTTCATCAAGGATGTGCAGGTCGACGGGTTGCCCGATCCGCCGACGTGGCTGGTCAGCGTCCCGTTCGTGGGGGAACGGCTGGTCGGTTACTGGAACACCATCGATCAGCAGGGCGCGGCGCTCTTGGCGAGCATCAAGCCGTATCTGGGGCAGGTCGGCAATTGGCTGCTGGCCCGCAGTGCGCAGATCGGCGGCGGCATTCTTGAACTGACGCTGAGTATTGTCTTCGTGTTCTTTTTCTACCGCGACGGCCCGCGACTGGCGGCGTTCGTGTTGAGCCTGCTGGAGCGGCTGATCGGCGACAAGGCGCAGTATTACGTCGATCTGGTGGCGGGCACGGTGCAGCGGGTGGTCAACGGGGTGATCGGCACGGCAGCGGCCCAGGCGATTCTGGCGTTGATCGGCTTCCTCATCGCAGGTGTGCCGGGGGCGTTGGTGCTGGGGATCGGCACGTTCTTGCTGAGCCTTGTGCCGATGGGGCCGCCTCTGATCTGGATTCCCGCCACCGCCTGGCTGGCATGGAAGGGCGAATACGGAATGGCGATTTTCCTTGGGCTGTGGGGCACGTTCATCGTCAGTGGCGTGGATAACGTGCTCAAGCCGTACTTGATCAGCCGAGGCGGCAACCTGCCGTTGGTGATCGTGCTTTTGGGCGTGTTCGGCGGCTTGCTGGCGTTCGGCTTCATCGGCCTGTTCATCGGGCCGACCTTGTTGGCCGTGGCGTATAGCCTGTTGCTGGATTGGGTGGCGGACAGCCGGTCTCGCCAGTTGCCCAAGTAAGGCGCTGAGGTTTCAACGAAACCGCCGCCGGGCTTGGGTCTGGCGGTAGTGATCGGGCATTTTCCGAGGCGTTGGGCCAGGCGACATATCTCCATCGGCTGGTCTATTTTTCGCGAATGAATTCGCTCCTACAGGAGTTCGATCTCGCCTCAGAGCCCACGGCTTGGCACGGATGGGTCTGTAGGAGCGAATTCATTCGCGAGGGCCAGCACATCCGGCCGCTATGTGTCGGCTGTACCCTCGGTTCGCGAATGAATTCGCGCCCACAGGGTATAACAATCGCCTTAAAAATTTAAACCCTTGGCAGATCGACGACCGCCGTCAGGCCGCCCCCCGGCGTTTCTTCCAGACGCAGATCACCGCCCATGCGGCGGGCAGCTTCGCGGGCGATGGTCATGCCGATGCCGACGCCACCGGAGTTGCGGTTGCGCGAGCCCTCGACGCGGTAGAAGGGTTCGAACACTGCTTCGCGCAAGTTTTCCGGAATGCCGGGGCCTTGGTCGACGACCCTAATGCGCAGCCGTTCGGTGGAATCCTCAATCATCACCCGTGCGTGTCCGGCGTAGCGCAAGGCATTGTCGATCAGGTTGTGCAGGCACGAGCGCAGGGCCATCGGTTGGGACTTCAGCGGCTTGCAGGTGCCGCTCGCCTCGACATCATCGCCATTGTCCTGCGCGTTCTCGGTCAACGATTCGATCAGCGCCTGCACGTCGAAATATTGCAGGGCCTCGCTGGTGCGCTCTTCGTTCAGGTAGGTCAGGGTCGCGTCGAGCATGGCGATCATGTCGTTCAGGTCCTGGGTCATCTGACCGTGCAGCTTCGGCTCTTCGATCTGCTCGACCCGCAATTTCAGCCGCGCCAAGGGGGTGCGTAAATCGTGGGACACCGCGGCCAGCATGCGGCCCCGTTGCTGCACCTGATCGCGAATCCGCTCCTGCATCAGGTTGAACGTGGCGGCGGCCTGCCGGGCTTCGCGAGGGCCAGTGATGGCCAGCGGCGGGCTGTCGAGGTTTTCGCTCAGGCGTTCGGCGGCGTCGCTGATGCGCTGCACCGGCCGACTCAGGGCCTTGGCGCCGAACCACGCGGCAATCACCAGCGTCACCAGTTGAAAAAACAGCGGAATCAGCGGAATGCCCAGAAACGGTGGGCGTCCCGGAGGGGGCGGCGGCGGGCGCAGGGCGTTAAGGGCCGAGGACAATTCGCTGCTTTCCCCGGACGGTTCGGCGGGGTGGGCGTTCTGATAGGCCGACGGCGGGGGCGGCATGGCCGGACCGTAATGGTGAAACCAGATGAACGCCAACAGGTGCGCGAGGATGATCGCCAGCACCGCGCCGCCGAACAGCCGGGCGAAGAGGGTGTCAGCCGAGCGGATCAACCAATCTCCCTGGCGTCGAACATATAGCCTTCGCCGCGTACGGTCTTGATCAGTTGCGGGGATTTCGGGTCGTCGCCGAGCTTCTGCCGCAGACGCGATACCAACAAATCGATGCTGCGATCGAACGCTTCGATGGAGCGGCCTCGGGCGGCGTCCAGCAGTTGCTCGCGATTGAGCACCCGACGCGGACGTTCAAGAAACACGCGCAGCAGGCGGAATTCGGCGTTGGACAGCGGCACCACCAGGCCATCAGGGGCCGTCAGTTGGCGCAGGACGCTGTTCAGGCGCCAGTTGTCGAAGCGCAAAGTAGTGCGCTCTTCGGTGCGGTCGTCCCGGACGCGGCGCAGGATGGTCTGGATACGCGCCACCAGTTCCCGGGGCTCGAACGGCTTGGCCATGTAGTCGTCGGCGCCCAGTTCCAGGCCGATGATGCGGTCGGTGGGTTCGCAACGGGCGGTCAGCATCAGGATCGGGATGTCCGACGAACCGCGCAGCCAGCGGCAGAGGGACAGGCCGTCTTCACCGGGAAGCATCAGGTCAAGGACCACGACGTCGTAGGTTTCTTCAGCCAGCGCCTGACGCATGGCGTTGCCGTCGGTGACACCGGTGCTCTGGATATTGAAGCGGGCGAGGTAGTCGCACAGCAGCTCGCGGATTGGCACGTCGTCATCGACGATCAGGGCGCGAGTGTTCCAGCGCCGCTCTTCAGCCGGTGCGGTGGCGGTGTTGCTGTCAGGGGTCGTGTGCATGTTGCTGCCGCCATGTGATGCCGCCGGGAAGGGCCGCGAAATGAGGAACGACGCTGCCATGCTACTTCGCAGGCGAGCGGGGCGGAAGGGTGAGCGGCTGAGGTGTCGGCGGGTTGTCGTGAATGTATCAGGAAAGCTACAAGCGGTTGTGATGGGGAGGCGTCACGCCAATCCCCCTTTTAGCCGCCCGGCCGGGCCGCTAAAAGAGGGGGCGTTTCACGATCAGATGACCGCGAGAATCGCTTGGGTCACGGCTTCAATGTTGCGCTTGTTCAACGCTGCCACGCAGATGCGACCGGTGTCCAGGGCATAGATGCCGAACTCATTGCGCAGACGATGCACCTGCGGTGTGGTCAGGCCCGAGTACGAGAACATGCCACGCTGGCGCGCCACGAAGCTGAAGTCCTGACCCGCAGCGTTGTTCGCCAGACGTTGGGTCATTTCTTCGCGCATGCCTTTGATCCGCACACGCATTTCAGCCAGCTCGTCTTCCCACTTCTGACGCAACTCAGGGTTGTTCAGCACTGCGGCGACGATGGTCGCGCCGTGGGTCGGCGGGTTGGAGTAGTTGGTGCGGATGACACGCTTGACTTGCGACAGTACGCGCGAGGTCTCTTCTTGCGAATCGGTGACGATGGACAGCGCGCCGACACGCTCGCCATACAGCGAGAACGACTTGGAGAACGAGCTGGAGGCGAAGAAGGTCAGGCCGGAATCGGCGAACAGACGCACGGCGGCGGCGTCTTCGTCGATGCCGTCGCCAAAGCCCTGATAGGCCATGTCGAGGAACGGCACGTGGCCCTTGGCTTTCAGAACGTCGAGGACTTTTTTCCAGTCTTCGAGGGTCAGGTCCACGCCGGTCGGGTTGTGGCAGCAGGCGTGCAGCACAACGATGGAGCCGGACGGCAGGTTCTGCAGGTCTTCCAGCATGCCTGCGCGGTTCACGTCGTGGGTCGCGGCGTCGTAGTAGCGGTAGTTCTGCACCGGGAAACCGGCAGTTTCGAACAGCGCGCGGTGGTTTTCCCAGCTCGGGTCGCTGATGGCCACAACGGTGTTTGGCGACAGCTGCTTGAGGAAGTCAGCACCGATTTTCAGGGCGCCCGTGCCGCCGACGGCTTGCACAGTCACGACGCGGCCCGAGGCCAGCAATGGGGACTCGGCACCGAACAGCAGGGTTTGCACGGCCTTGTCGTAGGCGGCGATGCCGTCAATCGGCAGGTAGCCACGCGGGACGTGTTGAGCGACGCGAATTTCCTCTGCTTCGGCAACGGCACGCAGCAGCGGAATTTTCCCTTCTTCGTTGCTGTAAACGCCCACACCCAAGTTGACCTTGGTGGTACGGGTATCGGCGTTGAATGCTTCGTTGAGGCCCAGGATAGGATCGCGTGGTGCCATTTCGACAGCGGAAAACAGGCTCATTTTTGCAGGGGCTCTGAATGGGAGTGAATGGATTGCATCGCTCCGGCCGAATGCACTAGAGCGGTGCGCAAACGGGGAGTCAGTATAGAGAGCATCGCGGGCGGGGGCGACAGGCCGGGGGTGGTTTTTTCCCGGTTTTTCCGATTATTTTCGACCATTAGTCATGTGGCGCGGACTAATGTCCTGATGATGGCTTGAAAGCTGGCGTTGGCGACTCCATTTGTAGTCCCATCACACACCTTCATGTACGTCTTTTCTCCCGGCGAGATCAGTCGTCCGCGCTCATTACGCCCTGGCTCCGAATCTACCTGCGAGCGAGGGCGAACACAGAGGTACGTCATGTCCGAGTTTCAGCTCGTTACCCGTTTTGAGCCGGCCGGTGATCAGCCGGAGGCGATTCGTCAGTTAGTAGAAGGCATCGACGCCGGTTTGTCGCACCAGACCCTGCTCGGGGTGACCGGCTCAGGCAAGACCTTCAGCATCGCCAACGTCATTCAGCAAGTGCAGCGCCCGACCATGGTCCTCGCCCCGAACAAGACCCTGGCTGCGCAGCTGTATGGAGAGTTCAAGGCGTTTTTTCCGAACAACGCTGTCGAATACTTCGTTTCTTATTACGACTACTACCAGCCCGAAGCCTACGTGCCGTCGTCGGACACCTTCATCGAGAAGGATGCGTCGATCAACGACCACATCGAGCAGATGCGTTTGTCCGCGACCAAGGCGCTGCTGGAGCGCAAGGACGCGATCATCGTCACCACGGTGTCGTGCATCTACGGCCTGGGCAGCCCGGAAACTTACTTGCGGATGGTGCTGCACGTCGATCGCGGCGACAAAATGGACCAGCGCGCCTTGCTGCGCCGTCTCGCCGACTTGCAATACACCCGCAATGACATGGACTTCGCCCGTGCGACCTTCCGCGTGCGCGGCGACGTGATTGATATCTTCCCGGCGGAATCGGACCTGGAAGCCATCCGCATCGAGCTGTTCGACGATGAGGTCGAGAGCCTGTCGGCCTTCGACCCGTTGACCGGCGAGGTGATCCGCAAGTTGCCGCGTTTCACCTTCTACCCGAAAAGCCACTACGTGACCCCGCGCGAAACGCTGCTGGACGCGATGGAAGGGATCAAGGTCGAGTTGCAGGAACGTCTGGAATATTTGCGCGGCGCGAACAAACTGGTGGAAGCGCAGCGGCTGGAGCAGCGCACTCGGTTCGACCTGGAAATGATCCTCGAACTCGGCTACTGCAACGGCATCGAGAACTACTCGCGCTACCTGTCGGGCCGTCCCGCCGGGGCGCCGCCGCCGACCCTCTACGACTACCTCCCGGCCGACGCGCTGCTAGTGATCGACGAATCCCACGTCAGCGTGCCTCAGGTCGGCGCGATGTACAAAGGCGACCGTTCGCGCAAGGAAACGCTGGTGGAATACGGCTTCCGACTGCCGTCGGCGCTGGACAACCGGCCCATGCGCTTCGATGAATGGGAAGGTGTCAGTCCGCAGACCATTTTCGTCTCGGCGACCCCCGGCCCGTACGAAGGCGAGCACGCTGGCCGTACGGTCGAACAGGTGGTGCGCCCGACCGGTCTGGTGGACCCGCAGATCGAGATTCGCCCGGCGTTGACTCAGGTCGACGATCTGCTGTCCGAGATTCACAAACGTGTGGCGGTGGAAGAGCGGGTGCTGGTCACGACGCTGACCAAGCGCATGTCCGAAGACCTCACCGATTACCTGGCCGACCACGGCGTGCGTGTGCGCTATCTGCACTCGGACATCGACACGGTGGAGCGGGTCGAGATCATCCGCGACCTGCGTTTGGGCACTTTCGACGTGTTGGTGGGGATCAACCTGTTGCGCGAAGGCCTGGACATGCCGGAAGTGTCGCTGGTGGCGATTCTCGACGCTGACAAAGAAGGCTTCCTGCGTTCCGAACGCTCGCTGATTCAGACCATTGGCCGGGCGGCGCGGAACCTGAATGGCCGGGCGATTCTCTACGCCGACAACATCACCGGCTCCATGGAACGGGCGATTGGCGAGACCGAGCGCCGTCGTGACAAGCAGATTGCGTTCAACCTGGCCAACGGTATCACCCCGAAAGGCGTGTTCAAGGACGTTGCCGACATCATGGAAGGCGCCACCGTGCCAGGCTCGCGCAGCAAGAAGCGCAAAGGCATGGCCAAGGCCGCCGAAGAAAACGCCAAGTACGAGGCCGAACTGCGCTCACCGAGCGAAATCACCAAACGCATTCGTCAGCTGGAAGAGAAGATGTATCAGCTCGCCCGCGACCTGGAATTCGAAGCCGCCGCACAGATGCGCGACGAAATCACCAAATTGCGTGAGCGGTTATTGGCGGTTTGATTCACCGCATGGCTATTGGCTAAACGGCGATCACCTGTAGGAGCGAATTCATTCGGGAAATAGGGTTCAGACGATGAAGATGTGTGGGTTGTACCGACGAAGGGTCGGTATGCCTGCCACTTCCTCGCCAGATTTACCGTCGTCTCGCGAATGAATTCGCTCCTACAGGGGGAATGGATTACCAGCCTGAACGCGTCGTGACTGGATAACCGTTAATCATCTGTAGGAGCGAATTCATTCGCGAAAAATCGTACAGGCGACAGGGATTTGTCGCCTGTACCGGCTAGTCATCGGAATGCCATCCGGAATGCACCCGCCCCTACAGCAGGGATGCGCGCGTTCAACCGACTGAAAACAAGAAAGGCCCCCATCGATGCAACGAACCACCGAACGCTTGATCCTCAGACCGCCCACCCGCGACGACGTCGCCAGCCTGTTCGCCATCTACGGCGACCCGGCGACTCACCAGTTCAACCCTTTCGGACCTCTGACCCAGCTTGATCAGGCGCAATCCCTGCTCGACGGTTGGCTGGCTCACTGGGAGGAAAAGGGCTATGGGCAATGGGCGATCTGCACGTGTGAGTTTCCTGATGAAGTGATCGGCTTCGGCGGCCTCGATGCCCGTCGCTATGGCGACGTTCTGCGGTTGAATCTGGGCTATCGCTTCGGCCCCAAGGCCTGGGGGAAGGGGTTCGCCACCGAACTCAGTCAGGCGGCGCTGGCGTTCGGGTTCGTTGAGCTACGAGTGCCCGAGGTCTACGCGGTGGTCAGACCCCTGCACCATGCGTCGATCCGCGTGCTGGAGAAGGTTGGCATGCAGCGCATCGATACCCTCGACGACGTCCCGGGGCAGGCGCCGAGCCTGGTGTATCGGTCGATGCGCCCGGCCTGAAGCAACCGGGCTGCGACGGTGGAAGGCGTCAGTCTTCGCTCAACTCGCAAAATCGCAAGCGATTGCCAAACGGGTCGGCGATTTCCATCACTTTGCCCCAGCCTTGTTCCTGAATGCCTGGTCGGGCGTGTTTGTAGCGTTTGGCGTTGAGTTCGGCGTGAAGGCTGTCTATGTCGTTCACCGGCACGAAGACCGTCGAACCCGGCGTGGCGTCGCCATGGTGGCCGGTCAGGTGAATCACCAGATCGCCTCGACGGATTTGGGCATACAGCGGGAGGTCGTCTTCGAAGCGATGCTCCCATTCAATCTGAAAGCCGAGAAAGTCGACGTAAAACGCCTTGGCCTGTTCTTCGGAAAAGATCCGCAACAGCGGAATGGCCCCTGAAATCTGCATGACACCCTGCTTCCTTGAAGGTTGAAGAGGGGCGAGTCTAGCCCAATCGGTGCGCCAGGCCAGCGTCGACTTTCCGACAGACAGCGGTGTTTGCGCAAACAGGTTGCCAAGCAACGGCACATTGCCATATGTATAGTGCCGTTATTACCGCTTCCGGGCATCGTCCATGAAATTCCTGTGCCCTTTGTGGTTGATGTGCTGCTGCCTGTTCGCGTCCTTGCACGCCAACGGCGCCGAGCAAACGCTGCGCGTTCTGGCCTGGCCGGGTTATGCCGACAGCGATCTGGTAAGCGTGTTCGAAAAGCGCTTCAAAGTGAAGGTCGAGGTCACGCTGGTAGGCAGCGACGAAGTGCTGCGCAGCAAATTGGCGGAAAACAACGGCGGCGATTTTGACGTCATCGCGGCCAACACGGCCGAGATTCATAACTACGCGAATCTGGGCCTGCTGCAGCCCGTGCACCCGGAACGGATCGCCAACACAGCGCGTCAGTTGCCGCGTTTTCGAGATTATTCCCGGCTGCCCGACATCATCGTGAAGGGCCAGACGTATGCCATCCCCTACCTGTGGTCTGACATGGGGCTGATTTACGACCGCAAGCAATTCAGCCAGCCGCCGGACTCGATCACCAGCATGTGGGACCCGCGATTTCAGGGGCGAGTGCTGGCGTTCAACACCAGTAATCACAATTTCTCCATCGCGAGCCTGGCCTTGGGCGGTGACCCTTTTCAGATTTCACCGGAAGATTTTCCGCGGGTCACCGACAAACTGATCGCCTTGCGCCGCAATGTGCTGACGTTCTATGCCCTGCCGGAAGAGGCTGCCGAGTTGTTCCGCAGCCATTCCGTGGCGTTGATATTTGCCAATTACGGTCGTCAGCAACTCAAACAGCTGCGCGACGACGGCGCCGATGTCGGCTACGTCGTGCCCAGCGAGGGCGCGCTGGCGTGGCTCGATTGCTGGGCCATCAGCAGCGGGGCGCGGGACCCGGTACTGGCGGCGGCGTGGATCAATTACATGCTTGAACCTGAGGTCAGCCGCGTCATCACCGAGCGTCAGGACCTTTCCAACACCTTGCAGGAACCCAAGGACGCCAGCCCGTTGAACCGTCTCATCTGGCTGCGCCCGGTAGAGGACGACCAGCGGCGAGCGGCGTTATGGCAACGCATCGTGTCCGGCGAACGGCCGCCGTTGGGGGAATCGCGATGAGGTTCGGCATAGCGTTCAAGCTGGGCTGTTTAATGGCGCTGTTCGGCATGCTGCCGACAGGGCTGGCGGGTTATTACATTTACCACAGCAGCCGGGACCTGCTGCTGCAGGCGGCCGAGCGCGACTTGCTGACCTCGGTACAAGTGCTGGGGCGCAACTTGCACGCCAGCCTGCGTAACATTTCGCTGGACGCCCAGGTGTTGACCAATGGCCCGCAGGTTCATGACCTGGATGCGATCCAAGACCCGGCACTGCGCACGACCGTGCAGGACAACCTGGCCGAGTCGTTCCGGGCGATGCTGCTGGCCCACCCCGACTACATGCAGATTCGTCTGATCAGCACCACCGACCACGGGCTTGAGCTGGTGCGGCAGGACCGCGACGGGTCGAATATCGTCAGGGTCGAGGGCGCGGACCTGCAAGAGAAGGGGCATTACGGCTACGTTTTCGAGGCGCTTCACATGCCGGTGGGCGAGGTGCGGATTTCCCCCATCGTCATTAACCACGAGCAGGGCGCGCATTCGGGCCTCGGCAAGCCGACGTTGCATGTGTCGACACCGGTGGCAAACGCCGACGGCAAGGTGTTTGCGCTGCTGGTGATCAACGTCGATCTGGATCAGTTGTTCACACAGTTGCAGGGCGATCTGCCGAAGGAATATCAGGTGTACCTGAGCAACCGTTGGGGCGATCTGCTGGTGCATCCTGACCATCGACGCACGTTCGGTTTCGATCAGGGACGTCGTCTGTTTTTGCAGGATGAGTTTCCCGAAGTGTCCCGTCTGTTGGCCGACACCGGGCCGACGGCGTTGATCGGTCGCAGCGTGGAAGGTGATCGGCGCGACAAGCTGGTCGCCGCCTTCGTCAAGCTGTCCGACAATGCCGCCTCGGCCCCCTTTGTGGTGCTGGGGCTTGGCCAGCCGCAGAGCCACGTGCTAGCACAGACCTCGCGGGCGGGCACCAGCATCATGCAGATTGCGCTGCTGTTCAGCGTGCTGGCGCTGTTGGCGGCGGTGATCGCGTCCCGGGCTTTGATTCGGCCGTTGCGCAGCATGACCGATGCCGTGGAGTTGTTTTCCCGGGAGCGCAAGATCAGCGAACTGCCGCCTCGGGCGGACGAATTGGGCGTGTTGGCTCACCGTTTTCATGCGATGAAACAGGAAATCCTCACCCAGCTTGGTGACCTGACCAGCAGCCGCGCGGCGTTTGAACACCTGGCCCGGCATGACCCGCTGACTGAACTGCCGAATCGGCGCATGTGTTTCGAGCGACTGGAGCAGGCGTTGGTCGCAGCGCGGGTGAACGACCGGAAAATGGCGCTGGTGTTTGTCGATCTGGACCACTTCAAGGAAATCAACGACGAGCACGGCCACCGTTTTGGCGATCTGGTGTTGCAGGCCGTGGCCAAACTGTTGACCTCATCCAGCGAGGGGGCCGACTGTGTCGCGCGTCTGGGCGGTGATGAATTCGTGATGTGTTTCAGTGACCTCAAGGACCCGCAGAAAATCATCGGGCTGCTGGAAAAACTGCACCAGTGCTTCCAGTTGCCGCTGTTTATCGAAGGGCATCGGGTGAAAATCCACGCCAGCATGGGCGTCAGCCTGTTCCCACGGGATGGCGACGACATCGGGACATTGATTCAACACGCCGACCACGCGATGTACCGGGCCAAAAGTGCGGGGCGCAACCGGTATTCGTTCGAGGTGTTGGGCGGAGACTGACGCGATTTGCCCCGGCGACGTTCTCGGTCACCGGGGGCAATCCGTCGTTCCGCTACACAGAATCGCTGCTGCCGAAGGTCCGTACGCAGGTCCAGATCGCCACCAGAATCGGCAGTCCCAGACACCACAGCCCCACGGCGAGGTACAGCAACGCCGCGCCGATGCAGCCCAGCGTGAACCCCAGCAGATTCCAGCCAATTGGTTTCAAGCGCTGCTTGATCGCGGCACGCTGTGTTTCGTCACGCAAGCCGATCAAGGCGAACACGTCGATGGCACCCTGTGTAACGTTACCGGTCATCAGCGTGGTGGGCGGAGCGCCATTGAGGTGCTGGCGGGAGATGGCGTTCTGGATCGCCATGGCCGCCACGCCGACCATGCCGGTGATCAGCGCGGCGCTGCTGTCCCCGTCGTTGAACGGCCCCAGGCCAATGGCAAGCACACCGAACAGCGCCAGCAACAGCGTGTGCAGGATGAGCAAGGGACGCAACGGCGTCAGCCCGCGACGGTGGATCGAGACCGCCGCGAGGTGGGTCAGGCCCACCACCACCGCGAACACGGGCAACGCCAGCAGTTTGGCCAGCGCCCCCGACGTGCCGTGAACGATGCTCACGCCGAGGGTCACGAAGTTGCCGGTGACATGCGCGGTGAACAGGCCCTGCAATGCGAGAAAGCCGATGGTGTCGACGAAACCGCCGTTAAAGCTGAGGGCCGGGGCCATGGAGCGGTGGAGGGTGGGCATGGAAAAGCTCCTTGTCGGGTCATCGGTTCAGGGGGCAGGGGCCTGATCGAGTGGGTTTTTCAGACTGTCCTGCGGTTGTGGGACATAGATCGCCAGCAGCATCGCCCCCAGGCTCAGCCCGGCCAGCGCCACTGAGCCGACGTCAATCGCCAGGTCCAGGCCCCACGCGGTCGCGGCTCGACCGAGCAGCATCGCAACCACCCCTTGCATCAGGTACGCCACCAGAAACAGCGCAGACAATGTTCCGGCCCGGTGATGGATTGGCGCGTGAGCATTGATCAGGTTCAGCCCGCCCATGAACAGCAGGCTGTAACCGGCGCCACTGGCGGCGCTGGACAGCAGGAAAACCGGCAGCGCGTGAGTGGCTGTCGCCAGCATCAGCAACAACAGGCTGACAATCGAAAAGCCCGCGCCCGCGATGATCGATAGCTTCGAGGTGAACCGCTTGGCGACGATACCGGTGAAGCCCAGCACGATGGCAAACAGCGATATCGCGCCGCCGTTGACCAGCGCGTTGCTGGAACCGATCAGGTCGTGGGCGATCTGCGAACCCAGCGACAGCATCGTCGCGCCGACCGAATACGCACTCAGCACGGCGCTCACCGACACCAGAAACGTGCGGCGCAGCGGGGGATGAATCCGGGGCAGCTTCAAGGTCCAGCGTTGGCGGCTTTCCGCTTTGGTGTGCCGGGGCAAGTGCCAGACGCCGTACAGCGTCGCCAGCAGCACGATTACCAACACCCAGAAACTCAGGCGGGTGGGGAAGGGCGCGTATTGAATCAGCCCACCGCCGAGGATCAAGGCCGCTGCCAGCCCGAACGCCTGGGCTGCGGTGGTGATCGCACCGGCCAGTTTCGCCTTGCCGGGTGCGCTGAATTCCACCACTGCTGCGGCTGAAGGCCCGGCGGACAGGCCGACCCCGATGCCCATGAAAGCACGGCCGATCAACAGCCAGATCACGTTGGGCGCGACGGCAAACAACAGCACGCCGATCAGCGAGGCCGTCAGCCCCAGCAACATGGCGGCGCGACGGCCTATGTAATCGGAGAGATCGCCGAGGGCAATCAGGGTGGCGACGACGAACACGGGAAACACGGCGAAAATCAGTGTGGTGACCGTGGGCGTCAGTTGCCATTGGTGAGCGTAAAGCGGGTACATCATGGCCGGGGCGGCGCTGGTCCAGAGGGTATGGACGACCACGGCGGCGGCGACCCAGAAACTGCGTTGGCGGCCCCAGGTGTTCAGGGAATGGCTCATGTCAGTGGCCTCGATGTGGTCAGTGATGACGTTAAGGTGGGGAAAGGGTGGAGGCCTAGTACGGGCGTGCGGTTGTTCATGAACCCGGAGTTCGGTGCGGCAGCGACAGCGGTAGGTCAGTTGAAGATGCGTTGTCTGAACCATCGCCTTCGCGGCCGTCGCACAGCTCCGGCAGCTCCTACAAGGACCGCGTCGACCCCTTGGCATTGGCGCGCCACCATCCTCGTGGGAGACGCCGGAGGTACGACGGTAGCGACAGCGGTGGGTCAGTTGAAGATGCGTTGCCTGAGCCATCGCCTTCGCGGCCGTCGCACAGCTCCGGCAGCTCCTACAAGGACCGCGTCGAACCTTGGGCATTGGCGCGCCACCAACCTCGTGGGAGGCGCCGGAGGGACGACGGCAGCGACAGCGGTGGGTCAGTTGAAGATGCGTTGCCTGAGCCTCCGCCTTCGCGGCCGTCGCACAGCTCCGGCAGCTCCTACAGGGATAGCGTCGAACCTTGGGCATTGGCACGCCACCACCCTCGTGGGAGACGCCGGAGGGACGACGGCAGCGACAGCGTCGGGTCAGTTGAAGATGCGTTGTCTGAACCATCGCCTTCGCGGCCGTCGCACAGCTCCGGCAGCTCCCACAGGTTCTGCGTCAGGCCTGATTCTCGACACGCCACCACCCTGTGGGAGACGCCGGAGGTACGACGGCAGCGACAGCGTCGGGTCAGTTGCCGATGTGACACTTGACCCTCTGCCGTCGCGGCGGGCGATCCTCAGTTCAGGTGCGCTTTCAACTCGCCGGCCGCCTGACGCATCGCTGCCTTGACCTCTGGGATGTTGCTCAGCGGGTTGAGCAGGCCATAGTCGTGGACCATGCCGTTGTAGCGCACGGCGGTGACGTCCACCCCGGCGGCGTCCAGCTTGCGGGCGTAGGCTTCGCCTTCGTCACGCAACACATCCAGACCGGCCGTTTGCACCAGCGCAGGTGGCAGACCTCTCAATTGCTCGGTGGTCGCACGCAGCGGCGAGGCATAGATCTCTGCGCGTTGTTTGGCGTCAGTGGTATAGCTGTCCCAGAACCAGGTCATCATGTTCTTGGTCAGGAAATGGCCCTCGGCGTAGGTCTGGTAGGACCCGGTGTCGAAGTTGGCGTCAGTCACCGGCCACAGCAGCAATTGGAAGCGCAGTTTCGGTGTGCCCTGTTCCTTGGCTTTCAGGGCCACCACCGCCGCCATGTTGCCGCCGACGCTGTTCCCGGCCACGGCCAGACGCGAACTGTCCACATTGATCTCTTTGCCGTGCTGCGCCACCCACTGGGTCGCTGCGTAGGCCTGGTTGATTGCCGTCGGATAATGCGCTTCCGGCGACGGCGTGTAATCCACGTAGACCGCCACGGCACCCGAGCCCACCACCAGATCGCGGATCAGACGGGCATGGGTCGGGTAATCGCCCAGCACCCAGCCACCTCCGTGGAAGTACATGAACACCGGCAGCTCACCCTTGAGGCCCGCTGGACGCACGATGGTCAGTTTGATGCTCTGGCCGTTGGCCTGAACGGTCTTTTCGCTGACCTGAATCCCCGACATGTCCACCTTCACCGAGTTTTGCGCGCCGGTCAGGACCGCACGGGCATCCTTGGGGCTCAACTGTTCGATCGGCTTGCCACCACCCGCAGCCAGTGCGTTGAGGAACGCCTGAGTCTGATGTTCTGGCACGCCCGTCTCGGCGGCGAACGCGTTGCCGATGGACAGGGCCAGTGCGGCGGCGGTGAGGGCTTTCTTGAACGGGGTCAGTGAGCGAGTGGACATGGTGTGTTCCCTTCAATGTCGAAATGGTCAGTCGTGAGTCGCCATGTGCAGCGCGTCTGGCTGCGTATTGGCTGGCTTGGGACTCAATGTAAGGACTGAACAGCGCGGGAACAATTAGGCTAAACAGAGACTCATTGTTTCTTATTTAGGGACGATCACCTGAGGCGGTTTCACTCGCGACACTCTTGCAAGGGAACGACGGCGCCGTCCTTAACGCCGCGTCATGCCATGAACGCTCCAGTGAAAGCGCGTCTGCATTTCCCAGACGAGGGTGAGCCACGCACCGATGGCGTTGGCAAGGTGATGGGCGCGATTGGGTTGGCGATGGTCTGGCGTGATGTGCATGGGGGAATCCTCGGAAAGCGGGCGCTGAGTGGGTATGGCGGCATCTTCGCTGATCGAGGCTTACTGCATAAGGGCGAGGAATCAGGTAGCACTTTCACCTTGGTGGTGAAAATGGCGCGAAGGGCCTGCAGCGGGAGGGGCCGCCGCACACCCTTCGGGACGCGCCATGTCAGCGGGGCAGGCTGCTGACGGGGCGTGATCTTAGGTGCCGAGTTCATCCAGAGTATTGACATAGCGCAAGCCTTTTTCGGCCAGGCGTGCCCGCATGTCGTAAATGTCCAGGCCCAGTTCGCCGCTGGCCAGACGCAGCGTTTTTTGTGCTTCCAGGTCAGCGCGTGCTCGGCTGGCCTCGACCACGCGCTGGATTTCGCCGCGCCGCACGACAACCACCCCATCGTCGTCGGCCACCACCACGTCGCCGGGCTCGACCAACTGGCCGCCGCACACCAGCGGCACGTTCACGGAACCGAGGGTTTCCTTGATGGTGCCTTGGGCGCAAACGGCCCGCGACCAGACCGGGAACCCCATCTCGCGCAGCGCCTGAGTGTCGCGCACCCCCGCGTCGATGATCAGCGCACGCACGCCCCGGGCCTTGACCGACGTTGCCAGCAAGTCACCGAAATAGCCGTCGCTGCACGGCGAGCTGGGCGCGACCACCAGGATATCGCCGGGTTGGCACTGTTCCACCGCCACATGGAACATCCAGTTGTCACCGGGGGACACCAGCACGGTGACCGCCGAACCGCTGATGGTCGTGCCGCGCTGAATGGGGCTGATTGAGGTGGACAACAGGCCTTTGCGCCCTTGGGCTTCGTGCACGGTCGCCACGCCGAAGCGTTGCAGCTCATCGATCAACGTGGCATCGGCGCGCTCGACGTGACGCACCACGACCCCGGTCTTGCCGATCCATTGGCTCATGACAGGTTCTCCGTGACGCGCGGGAAGACGCTCTGGTAACCCTCGGCGTAGACGATGTCGCGACTGGAGGTGATACCGACGTTGCGTTTGGCCTGCACGCCCCGTTGCAGGGCCACGCGGGTGTAGTACTCCCAGAGGTGTTCCTGACCGGCCATGCACTGGATCGCGGCGTATTTCTTGTCCCAGACCTGAGTGATGTCGAGCAGCACGTCCGGACGCCACTCGCTCTGTTCCGGCTGATGGGGTTCGAAGCTGTACACCGGTGGCGCACCGACGATTTTCTCCCCTGGCCGGTAGCCTTCGGCCTGGGCGATGATGCGCGCCTCCTGGGTCAGGTTCATGGCCAGCGGGTGGTCGTAGTTGTACGGGTCTTTGGGCGAGTGACTGAGGACGAACTCGGGCTGGACGCGACGAAACACGTCCGCGAGGCGAAACAGCGTCTCTTTGTCCGCCCGCATCGGGTAGTCGCCCATGTCGAAGAACTCCACGCTCGCGCCGAGCACGTCGGCTGCAGCCTGGGCTTCCTGGCGCCGAGCGGCTTTCACTTTCTCTTCGTTCATCTCGCCCTTGCGCCAGAGCTTGGCGGATTCACCGCGCTCGCCGAAGGACAGGCAGACGATGTGCACGGCGTATCCCTGAAGGGTGTGCAGGGCGATGGCGCCGCCCGCGCGCCAGACGAAATCGGCGGAGTGGGCGCTGACGACCAGCGCGGTTTTGGATGATGCGCTCATGTTGGACGATCCTCTTGCTTGCAAAAAAGGGACGGGGTCCGCAGTCGAACCCCGCGTCAGTCATCACGCTCAGTCGCCGCCGGACGGCGAAGCGAGGCCGAACATGCCGCCGAAACTCAACTGAACGTTGAGTCCGTACGCCAGCATGTTCTTGGGCAGCGTGGCGGTTTTGGGGATGCCGGAGTTGTCCGGGTTCATGATGTATTGCACGTTGGGCATGAGAATCACGCCGGGGATCACGTGCCAGCCGTAGTTGAGTTCGAACGAGTATTCGTGGGGGTTGTTGCTGCCGTGGCCACCGGCGCGGACGCGAGAGTCGTGCAGGAAATCCCGCTCCTTGTCGGTGAGGTTGAACATCGAGGCCGACAAGCCGATGGTGTCTTGTGGCCGGGACGCGGTCGGGCCGGTGAGCACGAAGCCGCCGAGGAACTGCTGCTTCATGATTTCCTCGTCTTCCAGTTGCTGCACGACGCCGCCGAACACCGTGAGGTTGCGCGAGGATTTCGGGTCCGGTCGCCAGATCACTTTGTCCCCCAACAGGTAAACGCCCTTGCGTTCCTGATTGACCGTTTCGGCGGTGCCCCCGAAACGTCCGAGGGAACGGCCTGCGGTGTTGTAGTACGGGTCCGGGCGCGGTGCGGTGCTGACGTACCCGCCGACCTTGACCTCGAAATTGCCTTTCTCCACCCAGCCCCATTCCAGCGGAATCGTCACGCCGTTGGCCTCGCCAATCGAGAAGTCCATGCCGTTGCTGGCGGACGTGGTCGGGTTGACTTCGTAGACTCCGGTTTCGACATAGGTGTTGGGCGTCGTGCGGTAGCGGGCGTTGATGCCCCAGGTCGCTGACGGCAGCAGGCTGTAACCTGCTTCGGAGTTGATCAGCCGGGGCACGCCACAGGTGTTGCCAGCCTGAAACTGACAGTTGGTGCTCAGCTTGGCGTAGTAGCTGGTGGTGCCCAGCCGCCCGAGGATGATGTCGAGCCGGTCGTCCAGCAGCTTTTGCTCGAAAGCGAAAGTGCCCAAGTGCCAGCGCGGAAACTCGTTTTTGTAGATGTGCTGCTGCTTGGGAAACGTGCCAGTGATGTCGTGGTTGAGCCCGTAGCCATAATCCTTGTAGACCGTGAAGTGGAAGCTGCTGCCGGTGGTGCCGATCAGCTTGTCCAGGTTCAGGTCTGCGCCGAGGTTGAACTGGCCGACGTTGCTGTGGCCCTGCGCGACAGCGCCGGTGGTGTTGCGGGCGTACTGGTTGATCAGGTTGGCGCGCAAAAAAATGCCTCGGTCGGCCAGGTCCCGGAGTGCCCCCGCAATGCCCGTGGGCCGGGTTTGCGGGGCGTCGGTGGAGGCGGGGGATTCGCTGACGCTCGCGTCGGGCGTGCCCGGCAGGCGGGTCGAACCGGGGTTGTCCGCACCGGGCAACGGGGCCGCCAGTGCAACGCCATGGGCCATCGAAACCATGACCCCAAGGGCCAGCATCTGTGTTGTTTTTGTTTTCATGAGTCGTGTGTCCTCGCCGAATGTCGGGTGCGCGTCTCTCTTGCGCCCCCGCAATCCGGTGGTGGTTATTGTTTTTGTTGTGGTGGGACGGGTGTCAGGCGGCTCGGTAGCCCGCATCCAGCTCGCTGTGCAGACGCGGTCGGTCGATGGCGTTTTCCCATTTGCCGACCACCAGCGTCGCCACGCAGTTACCGGCGATGTTGGTGAAGACGAACGCCGAGGCGAGGATGCGATGCACGCCCAGAATCAGCGCGATGCTGGCGACGGGAATCGCGTGGGTCGCGGCCAGGGTCATGGCCAGTACCGCAATGGCCGACCCCGCCACGCCCGCGCCGCCTTTGGAGGTGACCAGCAACACGAACAGCAGCGACAGTTGTTGCTCCCATCCCAATGCCGTGCCGGTGGCCTGGGCGAGGAACACCGAGACTGCCGCGAAGTACAGGCAGGTGCCGTCGTGGTTGAAGCTGTAGCCGGTGGGCAATACCAGGCCGACCACGGATTCCTCCACGCCCAGCCGCTTGAGCTTGGCGATCAGTTGCGGGAAGACACTTTCCGAGGAGTTGGTGCCGATCACCAGAATCAGCTCTTCGCGGATGTAGCGCATGAGTTTCAGCAGGCTGAACCCGGCATACCAGGCCACCGGCGCCAGCACGATGAGGAAGAAGATCGCGCAGGTCAGGTAGAACTCCCCCACCAAGGCCGCCAACGGCACGAGGGACTTCAACCCGAATTTCGCGACGGTGAAGGCGATCGCACCAAAGGCGGCGATGGGCGCCAGTTTCATCGCCAGACGAATGACCCAGAACAGCGCCTGCGACACCGTTTCCACGACGTTCAGCACCGGCTGGGCTTTGTCGCCCAACGACGCCAGGCCACAGGCGAACAGCACCGAGAACACAAGGATTTGCAGGATTTCACCTTCGGCAAACGCGCCGGTGGCGGTCTTCGGCACGAGGTTGAGCATGAACTCCCCGAGGCTCATGTTCGCGGCGGGGTGCACGGCTTCGCCCGCGGTGCGCAACAGCTCCGGGTCGATATTCATGCCCACGCCGGGCTTGAGCACGTTGATGGTGACCAGGCCGATCACGAGGGCCAGGGTCGTGATCACCTCGAAATAAACGATGGCTTTGATCGCGATCCTGCCCACTTTGCCGAGGTCCCTGACACTGGCGATGCCGTGGGTGACGGTGCAGAAGATGATCAGGCCGACCACCATCTGGATCAGGCGGATGAACACATCGCCCAAGGGTTTGAGGCTCTGGCCAATGTCGGGGGCAAGGGCGCCGACGGCGACGCCCAAGACCATGCCGGTCAGCACTTGAAAGGTCAGGTCCTCGTAGAACCGGGTCTTGCGCCGGGCGGCAGCGCCAGCAGCGGGTGAAATGATACGAGTCATGACGGACTCCACGATAAGGGGTGAAGCGGCCGGGAGCCGCTTATTCGGTGTCGCTGCCCAACAGCTTGCGCGCTGGGGCGAACACTTCTTGTAAGGTCAGGCGACGGGGCAACAGCCCCTGTTTCACACAGGCTTCGATCGTGAATTCCAGCGGCCCTGCCAGGCTATCGAAGCCGAATATCGTCGGGCAGGGTTGGTCAGTGTCGCGCAATACGCCGTGGGTCTGGCGATCGGCCTCGCGCATCAGTTGATAGGCTCGCCTGATGGCGTCGGGTTGATCTTCGCAAGCCTGCGCACCGGCGACCACCAAATGGTTGATGGGCATGAAGCGATGGGTGCGCCACCAGGCCAGATCGCGGTTCGCAGCGTCTTTGATCAAGGGCACGAATTCCTCGCCCGAGGGTAAGTCATTGCCGAGGATCGCGGCCTGAACGTCGCCGTCCTTGAGCATTTGCAGCGAGCCTTTGGTGCCGGGAATCTGCTCGACGAAGGCCGGGTTATGGTACTGCTCGACGTGGGCCGGGTCGTGGGTGATCCAGTGCACGCGGGCAATGTCCAGCCCGTGATCCTCGGCCAGATGGGCGCGCACCCACATACCGGTGGTCTGGGTATAGGCACGTACGCCGATGCGCTGGCCGACCAGGTCGGCTTCGTCCGGTACGCCGTTGGGGCCGTAACCGATCAGGCAACCACGCTGAAAGCGCGAGGCGACCACCGCAGGCAGCAGGACCACCGGGCGGCCGTAGGCAATGGCTTGCAGCGCCGTCACCACGGCCAGTTCGCAGAGGTCATACGCCTGATCGCGAACCATCGGCGCGAACGCTTTGTGCACCACCGGAAAATCCTGGAAATCCAGATTCACGTCCGGGTCGGTCAGCGTTTTAGCGTGCAGTGCCTCGGTGTGGCGGTAGCGACCGAGGACGGTGCGCAGACTCGCAACGGGCTTCATCAGCGTGCTCCCGACGACTGAAACGGGTACAGGCGTCGCGCGGTTCCGCTGGCGATGGCCTGTTGCTCGTCGGATGACAGCTCGCCCAGAACGGAGCGGGCGGTGTCGGCCAGTTCTGCCAACGTGCCAGCAGCGGCAGGGAAGTTCGAACCCCAGGCGATGTGATCCGCGCCGAAGGCGGCAATGATCGTGCGCAGAAAGTCGACGGGGGTGGATTGGCCTTCCGCCGACGCCGCCAGAGTGCGGTTGGTGAGTTTCAGGTGCACGCCGGGGAAGGTCGCCAGGTCGAGCAGCGCCTTGGACGCTGCGTAGGGCGCGCCTTCGTTCAGCACCGGGCGGGCGCAATGATCGAGCAACACGATGGCCTTCGGGAAACGTTCGAGCAGGCTGCGCAGGGCGGGTATGCCTTCCATGGTCATTTGCAGGCAGACCGGGATGCCATTGGCTTCGGCATACGCCCACGCCGGATAGGAATCGGCGTGCCCCAGCCAGTCGCCCTGACCCGGCATGGTGCTGCCGGTGGTGAACAGGCGAAAACCCGACAGGCCCTGATCTTGCCAGTAAGCGATCTTGTCGACGGCATCGGCGGCCAGCGCATCCAGCGAGTACACGCCCACCAGACGATCACGATGGGCACGCACGGTTTCAGTGACGTAGCGGTTGTCGTGGCCGTAGACCGTCGAGGCCTGGACCACCACGGCCTGTTCGATGTCGGCAGCGTCCATGGCGCGCAGCAGGCCCTCGGCATCGACCGGACGGGCACGGGACCATTCCGATTGGTGGCCGCCGATGGGGTCGGTGGGGTAACGGGCGCTGTCGGGGGAAATGACGTGGGTGTGGGTATCAAGCAGCTTCACAAGTGCCTCGACTCTTGAAATGACGGGTATTCGGATTAGCTATTGAATTGAATTTTTTGTCGTTCGCTAACGTATCCGCTCCCGAGCAACTATCCATGGATGTATACGACAGGGGAAATTCGAATTACGCTCCGGCCATTGGTTTTGGCTAAAGAACAGAAAAATGGATCAGGTCTGGTCATTCAATCTTCGTCACCTTGGCGCGCTGCTGGAAGTCGCGCAGGCCTGCAACATCAGCCTGGCGGCGAGAACCGTGAACCTGTCGCAGCCGGCATTGGCGCAGGCGATCTTCCGCATCGAGCGTCTGCTGGATGCGCGCCTGTTCGAGCGTCGCTCGGGAGGCGTGACCATCACCGCCGCCGGCAGCCAGTTCGTACCCCGTGCCGAGCGGGCACTGGCCTTTCTGGCCCGGGGTGTCGCGCACATTCGCCGCAGCCACGGCATGCCGACGCTGCCACGGCTTGAGCAACGGGTGACCATGAGCCAGCTTCGGGCGCTGGTGTCGGTGGTGGGCGTGGGCAGCTACACCCGTGCGGCGAGCGAACTGGGCCTGTCGCAGCCATCGTTGCACCGGGCGATGCGCGAATTGCAGGACATCATCGACATCCCGTTGCTGGAACGCTCCGGACGAGCGATACGCGCCACCGTGCCCGCCGAACGGCTGGTGCATTTTGTCCGATTGATGCTGGCTGAGCTGCGTGCCGGGATCGACGAACTCTCCACCCGCGACGAAGGGCTGGGCGGCACTTTGCACATCGGCGTGCTGCCTGTAGCGCGGGCGTGGTTTCTGCCCAAAGTGCTCGCCGAGTTCTGCACCCGCTGGCCGGCGGCGTCCGTCGACATCCTCGAAGGTCCGTACGCCGAATTGCTGACGCACTTGCGCCAGGGCGACGTGGATCTGTTGATCGGCTCCCAGCGCGAATCCGTGCCCGAACAAGACGTCATCCAACAGGCACTGTTCGACGACGAACTGGTCATCGTCGGCCGCGCCGGGCATCCCCTGCACGGAAAACCCGCGCTGGATACCGCCGACCTGCTGAACCACCATTGGGTCATGCCCGCGCCCGGCACCCCCATGCGCGTGAGCTGGGAACGCATGTTCCAGGTCCGCGGCCAGACCCCACCGGTGCTCCGCGTGCAATGCGGATCGCTGACCATCAAGCGCGGCCTCATGATGGAAGGCGACTGGCTCACCCTCATGTCACGAGACCAGTTCCGGCTGGAAAGTCAGGTGGGACAACTGGTGGAAATCGGCTCCCCCGGACAAGGCTTCTGGCGCACCATCGCACTGACCCGCCGCACCGATTGGCGGCCTACGTTGTTGCAGGCTTCGTTTATTGAGTTGCTGGGGAGTGTGGCGGGGGAGATGGGGGATGGGGAGGGTGGGGTTGGTTGGTGAGCGTGGTGAAGAAAGATATACGCTCTTTGGGGATCATGTTGACCGTCATCCATGTATCCCCGATCTACGTAGTTGCCTTATGGTTTGTCAAACGGTCTAGCGTTGAAGTACGGCTCTGCTCTATGCATGGGCAGAGCTTTACACCTCACATGGCCTTAGCGGTGAGTGGACTTTGAGCGACGAGGACCAAATTTTTCTGGCAAAGGCAGGCGATGCCCAGTGTGCTGTGTGGCGTTTGGAATCTTTGATCATGCTATATCAGTCATCTATATCGCCATCTATGTACGTACTGCTTCTTTGAAAGGTCAACATGCCAAACAATATTTCAAAACTCCAGTCGACTCCTTTTTGACATAGGCCAAATTTATTTCCATTCTTATAACACTGAAGCTGCGCTTTCTTGAATTCGCTCCAGTTGTCAATTTTAATGTCTGACAGCCCGTCTCCTAAAAACTCGAGAACCAGGACATTATAATCTTTACCCCATACACCCCATTTAGGGACTTTCTTAGCGGGTTCAACAAAAATATGGATATTGATGCTGAATCGACCCAAATCCAGTCCGAATTGCCCTATGAGCACTTCTCCAAATCCGTTGGGATATAGCCCCTCAATAAAGTGATTATTTCCCGTGCACTCTAAAAAACAGAGGTGTCAATAATTGTAGTGTCCATGAGTTCCTTTAACGCTTCCAGTTGTAGGATTTATGATTGGCCTGACGTTAAAGTGCGGCTCCGCTCCTCGAAAGGGTATAGCTTTCAAATGTCCATAGCTGTGGTCCTGAATAAGCAATCGGGCACCTTTGATATCCAAAAAATAATAGTCTCTGGTGTGAGCAATTTTCCCATTTCTATAAACATATCCTCCGTATCCATCCAACAGCTTGTTGCGAACCACTGAATACGGCGATTGGCTCAGCGGAGCACCCGCATCCAAGCACGTCGGCCAAATCTCACTCCAGTTTAAAAAAAAGGACTCATTCGAAAATTTATCGGCCTAATCTAATGTCACCAAATATAAGTTCTGCACTCTTGAAAAACAAGGTCTCCAAATGTCAAAGAAACTTCCCAGTCGTCTCCAGAGGTATGGAAGGTCATGTTCTCGCCCTCGCCAGTCCAAGTAACAGGGGCAAAGCTTATCCGGTCCCAGTTCGAAATCACTACATTTTTTACTCGCTGTCCAAGCAAGCAAATCACCACAACATCATAGTTCTCTCCCCAAATCCCCCATTTTTCCACTTCCTTGACTGGCTTCTGTTTTGTATGGAAGTTAACGCAGAATTTATTGTCGCAATCGAACCCTATCCGTCCGATTAACATGTCTTCAATCAGGCCATTAGGGTATAGCTCTTTTATAAAATAGTTTCTGGAGACGGCGTCTATTAGATTCATATTTGCACCTCAAAAATTGTAATGCCCGTGTGTGCCATCGAAATGACCGGTCTCTGTCTTATCCCATGGCCTGACATTGAAGTGTGGTTCTGCGCCATGGCGTGGTGCCGCCTTCGCGTGCCCGTAGCTATGCTCCTGAATTAAGACTTTTTCGCCGCTTCTACTTTGGAACCAGTAATTTCGAGTTTCCACTGGCTTACCATCTCTGTAAACGATGCCGCCGTAGCCGTCCCGAAGCTTTTCGCCGAATATACCTGACGGCCGTTGCGCCATCGGAATCCCCGCATCCCGCTTCGCCTGCCTAAACGCATCCCTCCGACTCGTCCCTTGATACGAACTCTTCTTGTTGGGAGTACAACTCCACCCCCACGGATCCACCCACCCCACCGGGTTCGGCGCGTACTGATATAAATTCAGCCCGCCCGCCAACCCGATCGGATCAGGCGTCGTGAAGCGCCCTATATCCGGGTCGTAGTACCTGAAGGTGTTGTAGTGCAGTCCGGTCTCGCGATCAAGGTATTGGCCCTGGAAGCGCAGGTTCTGGTGTTCGAGGAAGTAGGGTTCGCGGGTTTCTTCGGTGGTGTTGCCCCAGACCTGGTAACGCGCTTGCCAGACGAGGTGGCCGTCGGATTCGGTGAGGTGTTCGGGCAGGCCGTTGAGGTCGTTGTGGTAGTGGCGGATTTTCTGATATTCACCGAGGCCATCGACGCGCGCCAGCGGCTCGTGGCTGTTGTCGACGTAGAGGTAGAGGGTGGAAAGGCCGTTCTGCTCTTCTTGCAGCAGGCGCAGGCCATCCCAGGTGAATCGGGTCTCGCTGAGGAGCTGGCCGTCGGGGTGGTGCAGGGTTTTGCGGGTGCGTCGGCCCAGCGGGTCGTAGGTCATGCGCACGACGTGGCGGTCGGGGTTTCTGACTTCGATCAGGCGGCCTTCGGCGTCGTAGCTGAAACGTTGGAGACCGCGGCGGGTGCTGCGTTTTTCGATCAGGCGACCGAAGCGGTCGTAGCGGTAGTGTTTGTCCTGCCACGTCAGCAGTTGGTTATGGGCCACCCGCGCGTTCCCGGACTCACCGACCACGAGGTTGGCGGCGGGGTCATAGGCAAATCGCTCCATCATTCGGTTGATGCTGTCCTGAGCGCAGAGGATCCGGCTGCTGGAGTCGTAACCGAGCCAGGTCTGGTGGTCGCCATGGCGCTGCTGCTCGACGCGGCCGATCAGGTTGTCGGTCAGGTCGTATTCGTAGGTTTTGGTGCTGTCGGCGGGCAAAGGCCGGGGGCGGCTGTCGTGACGGCGGGCACGGGACTCAAGGCGACCGCTGCGGTCGTAGGCACTGCGGGTGTGAATCTGGCCTTGGGTTCGCAGCACTTCGCGGTGCAGGCGGTCCCGTTCGACGTCGCAGATGACCTGGCCGTCGAGGTTGAGCTGGTGCAGGTGGCCACTGCCGTACAGCAGGCGGTTGATCCAGCGCCCGTCGGGGGTTTGGGTCTGGATCAGGTGGCCGAGTTCGTCGTAGCGATGCTGAACGGTGCCGGCGTCGGTTGTTTCGCTGAGCAACTGACCGAGGGCGTCATAGGTGAAGCTGACGCTGTGCTGCGTGCCGTCCAGACCGGTGAAGGTCGCGTCGATGAGGTTGTCGAGCGGGTCATAGGCGTAGGCCGTGCGACCATCATTGGTCACTTTGGCGATCAGGCGCCCGACCGCATCGCGCTCGAAGGCATGGGTGATCGACTCCTGCCCCGACACGTGCGTGACACCCATCACATCGCCCAGCGCGTCGTATCGATAGTGCCGCTGGCTGCCGTCCAGATCCTGTTGAGTCGAGAGTTGATCCCCGGCGTCCCAGGCAAAGCGGTAGTGTTCGCCGTTCTCGTTGGTCAGCGTGTCCAGCCGACCATAAGCGTCGTGGCGATACTCAACCGTGCGCTCGTGCGGGTCCTGATACCGCTCCAGCCGCCCGCACCGGTCGTAGCCGTAACGCGAGATGTCGCCAGCGGGGTTGACGTAGCCGATCAGTGCACCGCTGTCGTCGCGCAGGAAACGCTCGACGCGTCCGACGGGGAGGTTGCGTTTTAGCAACCGGCCTTGCGCGTCATACCCGTACTCGGTTCGCTCACCGAGCGCATCAGTGCTCTGGTCGAGAAAGCCACGCCGGTCGTAGCGGAATTCAGTCTTGTAACCCGAGCAATCAATGTAATCGGTCAGTTGGCCGAACGCATTCCAGCGCAGGGTTTTGCTTTTGCCGCTGGCGTCGAGGATTTCGACAATTCGCCCGCGCTCGTCGAAGCGATAACGCGTGACATGCCCCAGGGGATCGACTTCGTGGGTGCGGTTGCCCCGCGCGTCGTAGCGGTAGTGCCACTGATGGCCCGCTGCATCGGTTTGCACCTTCGGCAACGACAAATGCTCCAACCACAGCGTGCAGTCGATGCGTCCAAGGGGGGCTTCAGTCGAGCTCAGATTGCCTGCGTCGTCATAAGCAAAGGCCCATCGGCCCTGCTGAGGATCAATGGCACCCAGCAACTGACGCTCGTCGTTCCAGAAAAACCGCCACGTCTGGCCAAGGGCGTCGGTGTAGTCGGTGATCTGGTGTTGAGGGTTCCAGCGTCGAACGCTGCGGCGATTCAGGCCGTCGGTGATGACCGTCTGGCCCGCGCTCAGGTCGTAGGCGAAGCGGTATTCATCCCCCGCGTCGGTCCAGTGATGCACCACGCGCCATTCGCGTTCATCGATCAGTGTCCATTCATAAAAACAACGCAGCCCGGTGGGCCGTTGGTGTTCGACCATGCGCCGATCAACGTCGTAGCTGAATCGCCGCTGCACCTTGTCCAGCGCGTCCCGCACCTCACTCAGGTCGCCGTGCTCGTCATAGGCATAACTGACCAGCACCTCGGACGCGTCGTCATCGAACACTCGCTTAACACGCTCAACCCGCCCCGGCCATTGCGCCGAATACACCAACCTCACGCGCACGACGTCGAGGCCGTCATGTAGATGGGCCAGGCGCCCCTCGGCGTCGTAAATCAGATGAATCCGGTTGTCGTTGCGGTCGCCGAGCTGGTTCAGGCGCAGGCGGGACGGGTCAACGAGGTTTGGCTCGAACAGCCGGTACACCCCGTCCTCGCTCTCGATCAGCACGCGGCCATCGTGATGCCGTTTGACCGCCAGCCCTTCGCCGGGACTGAACACCGCGTCACCCGGCGCGATCGCCCCCATGTCGATGCGTCGGGTCTGCTCGTCGATGTAGACCAGTCGTTCGCCACCGTCGGCGAGCGGCTCGATCTCGATGCGGACCTCGAACCCCACGCTCCAGCCCACGCCCAACAGCCCGTCGCGCCGCTCATCGCGACTGCTGTAGAACCGCTGCCACTCGATCGGCAACACGCCCGGCAAGACGAAATCCAGCTCATCAGGTCCGCCCAGCACCTTGGCGCCGATGGCGGCATGCACCGGATTCGGCGACCCGGACACCGCCCGACCCAAAGCACTCGCGACCGCTCCGACGGCATATCCCGTAGCGCCGCCGATCAGCAGACACGGCAAGTTGCTGACGAATTTCACAGGCCGACCGCGCAGCATCATCAGCGCCGACACCGCCAGCCCCACGCCCGGCGTCTTGCCGCTGCGAATGGTGCGCACCACCGCCGTGCCGCCGCCGATGCGTACGTTCGGTGAAATCAATCCGGACGACACCACCGTCGCGTCACAGGTGCTGCGGTCGCCGCTGCGCACGGCGGGCTGGCCGTTGATGAACACCGTGCTGGATCCTTCCGCCAGGTATTGGCCGGGCGTGCCGGGGTGCTTGTCGCAGGCGATCAGGTCGTTGGGCAGCGGCGAGGCGCCGGGGTCGGGCGTGGCGACGGTGGGTCGCCACAGTTCGGAGAAAAAGCCGGCGGCCACGTCGAGGAAGGTGCCTTCGGGCGCCGCATCCTCGGGCAAGGCAGAAGGGCCATCCGAGATCGCCCCAGCGGCCCGTGCAGCGGGCAATCCATTGACGAAGACGTTGTGCGAGCCGCTGATGATGTGCGCGCAGACGGTCGGGGGAAACAGGTCGTTGGCCAGGCCCTGGCAGAAATCGCTGAGCTGGCTGTCCGCGCCCGTGAGCTGCATGCCGACGGTCACCGCCACCCCAACGACCACGCCCAACACACAAGCGCCCAGCCCGCCCGTGGCGACGGTCAGCCCCGTCGCCGCGATGATGGCTGTGGTCGCCAAGACGCCGACCGCCACGGTGGCCACCACTTCGAGGGCACCGCCGAACACGTCGGCCATCATTGAGGTGTGAGCGAGGGCATCGCCCTGACGGGCAGCCCATAAGGCGTCAGACATTCCCTGATCCGCGCTGAGAAAAACCGCGGAATCTAGGGGTTTAAAAGGTGGCTGTCTGGGCGCTGAAACACAAAAAGGAGGGACTGCGAAGCTTTCAGAAAGGGACTACAGAGGCGGGTGTTTGTGTCCTGCTTGAGAGGGTAACGTGTACGACGTGATGCCCCATAACCGGTCAGCCCCGCGCCTTGATAGCAATCAAACCGACGGCCACAAAAAAGCCCCGCATCTCTCGATGCAGGGCTTTTCGTTCAAACCAGATGAATCAGGTGTCGCTCATCAGGCGTCACAGCTCTTTGACGGTACGCACCTGGTCTTTGTTGATGCGGGTTTCTTTGCCGTCCAGCTGTTTGAATTCATAGAAACCGGATTCTTCGTCGTACTTCGGCTGGTCAGTGGCCTGGATTTCGCGGCCATCGTTCAGGGTGATCACAGTCGGCGAAGAGCAACCGGCGAGGGTGGCGAGGCCCAGTGCGAGCAGGAAGGCTGCGGGAATAGTCCGTTGTTTCATTACTGTGTCTCCGAGGGTCATTCTTTATGTAGTGAAGTTTCTGACGCGGGGGCTGTGAGCAAAGTTCCATGAAACTTGCCCGGTACCTGCAGTCTGACCGAATCAGCGCTCAACGGCGGACAGCAAATCCGGTGTGTTGAGATTCGCCAGGCGAGGGTCGCCGTCGTCACATTGCAACGCCACGGCACCCAGCTCGGCCATGGTCCGGCGCGGGCTGCGCTGGCCTTGCTGCCAATGCTGTTCGAACACCGGGGCGTGCACAGTCGGAATGCAGCACAGCAGCGGTTCCCACTGATCGCCCTCCCGCACCATCACCGGTTGGCCGGGGTGTTCGACGGCTTTTCGCCGCAGCGCGTTGAGCAGGGCGAGGTCCAGCAGCGGCTGGTCGCAGGGCATCACCAGCAGATAGGCGTGCCGCGCCACGGCGATCCCTGCACGAATCCCCGCGTAAGGGCCGGGAAAGCCGCTTTCATCATCCTGAACCAGTCGATCGGCAAGCGGCGCGTACCGGTCCTGATTGCGGTTGCAGGAGATGATCAGGTCGTCGGTCAGCGGGCGGGTCAGGCGATGCAGGTGTTGAATCAGTGGCTCGCCGCGCCATTCGATCAGGCCCTTGTCGCGGCCCCCCATGCGCTGGCCCTGACCGCCGGCCAGCAGCAGGATCGAGCAAGGGGGCAGGGTGTCGGAAGGCGTCATTGTGCTCTCGTCCAGCGGAGAAAAAAGGGGTGCTGTGATATAACACCGGACTGTTTTCCCTACAACCGGACCACGCCGATGAAATCCAAGGCTGACACCCCCTTCGTGCCGCTAAACATTGCCGTTTTGACCGTGAGCGACACCCGTACCTTTGAAAACGATACCTCCGGGCAGATGTTCGTCGATCGCCTGACCGCTGCCGGTCATGGCTTGATCGAGCGCGTGCTGCTCAAGGACGACCTCTACAAGATTCGCGCCCAGGTCGCCACCTGGATTGCCGACGATGAAGTGCAAGTGGTGCTGATCACCGGCGGCACGGGCTTCACCGGCCGCGACAGCACCCCTGAAGCCGTGGCGTGCCTGCTGGACAAGCAGGTCGACGGTTTCGGCGAGCTGTTCCGGCAGATTTCGGTGCCGGACATTGGCAGCTCCACCATTCAATCCCGCGCCCTGGCGGGCCTGGCCAACGGCACGCTGGTCTGCTGCCTGCCGGGTTCGACCAATGCCGTGCGCACCGGGTGGGATGGGATTCTGGCCGATCAGTTGAACAACAGCTTCCGCCCCTGCAATTTCGTGCCGCACCTGAAGAAAGCCGAGCCGTGCGCAACCCGTGGGTGATGACCGATGAGCAACTCTGAACCCCGTGGCCTGATCCCGGTGGAGCAGGCCATGGAGCGCTTGATGGCCCTCGCCGCCGAGGCGCCGATCACCGAGCGCGAAACCGTAACGCTGGCCGACGCCCAGGGCCGCATCCTCGCCGACCACCTGATCTCCACCCTGGACCTGCCGCCGTGGCCCAACAGCGCCATGGACGGCTACGCCCTGCGCGTCGCCGACTGGACCGGTGAGCCATTGCCGGTCAGCCAGCGGATTTTCGCCGGGCAGGCGCCGCTGCCGTTGCAGCCCGGCACCTGCGCGCGGATTTTTACCGGTGCTCCGGTGCCGGAAGGTGCGGACTGCGTGGAAATGCAGGAAAACGCTGTGGTCCAGCCCGACGAGCGCGTGCGTTTCCTTGAACCGCTGAGCATCGACCTGAACATCCGCCCCAAAGGCCAGGAAACCACCGTAGGCGACAAGGTACTAGACGCGGGCACCGTGATGACCCCCATCGAGCTGGGTCTGGCCGCGACCCTGGGGCTGGGCCAGTTGCAGGTCATCCGGCGGGCGCGGGTCGCGGTGCTTTCAACCGGCGATGAATTGATCGAGCCGGGCCAGCCGCTGGGTCCGGGACAGATCTACAACAGCAACCGCGTGTTGCTGTGCAGTTGGCTCAAACGCTTGGGGTGCGAGGTCGTCGATGCCGGGATTCTGGCAGACGACCTGGAGAAAACCCGCGCCGCGCTGGGGGCCTTGGGTGACGTTGACCTGATTCTGTCCACGGGCGGTGTTTCTGTGGGCGAAGCGGATTTTCTCGGTCACGCGCTGCGTGAAGAGGGCGAAATCTCGCTGTGGAAGCTGGCGATCAAACCGGGCAAGCCCCTGACCTTTGGCCATTTTCGCGGCGTGCCGGTAATCGGCCTGCCGGGCAATCCGGCGTCCACGCTGGTGACGTTCGCCTTGCTGGCGCGGCCCTATCTGTTGCGGCGTCTGGGCGTGACCGAGGTCAAACCGCTGCAGTTCAAGGTGCCTGCCGGTTTCGTCTGGACCAAACCCGGCAACCGTCGCGAATACTTGCGCGGGCGTCTGGAACAGGGCCGCCTGATCGCCTACCGCAACCAAAGCTCCGGCGTGTTGCGCAGCGCAGCGTGGGCCGACGGGCTGATCGAGGTCATGGAAGGCACCACGGTGGCGGAGGGTGATCTGCTGAATTTCATTCCCTTGAGTGAGGTGATGGGCTGACCGGCGGCGGGATCCAATCGCGAGAAGCTGAGCTACGCTGAAAGTGCGTCATGACAAATGGGTATTCAGTCTTTGCCCCGGAGTATTGTTATGCAGGCTTTGCGCGTTGCGTGTGTGATCCCGACGTACAACGGCCGCAGGGAGCTTGAGCGGCTGCTCGATTCGCTCTCTGCCCAGACCGCCGTTTTCGACACCCTGATCGTCGATTCCAGCTCCACCGATGGCACGTGGGAGCTGGCCCGCGCCCGATGCGAGAATGTCGTCCAGATCGCCAGCAAGGACTTCAACCACGGCGGGACGCGGCAGATGATGGCCGAGACCCATCCACGTTATGACGTCTTTGTCTACCTGACTCAGGATGCCTACCTCGAAGACCCTCGCGCGGTGGAAAACATTATTCAGCCGTTCGACGACCCCTTGGTCGGCGCCGTGTGTGGCCGCCAGTTGCCGCACCTCGACGCCACCGTGCTGGCGCAACACGCCCGCTGGTTCAACTACCCGCCGGTGTCACGCATCAAGACCCTCGCCGACGTGCCTGAAATGGGCATCAAGGTGCCGTTCATGTCCAATTCCTTCGCGGCGTACCGGCGTGACGCGCTGCGTGCCGTGGGCGGGTTTCCTCGACACGTGATCCTCTCCGAAGACATGTACGTTGCGGCCCGCATGTTGCTGTCCCACTGGAAAGTCGCCTACCAGGGCTCGGCAGTCTGTCGGCACTCCCATAACTACAGCTTGCGTGAAGAGTTTCGGCGTTACTTCGACATCGGCGTGTTTCAGGCCCGGGAATCGTGGATTCACGCCCGGTTCGGCGGCGCCCGCAAAGAGGGGTTACGCTATGTGAAATCCGAGCTGGATTTCCTTGGCGCTCGACGCTGGTATCTCTGGCCGGCGTCGTTCTTGCGCAACGGGCTTAAGCTGCTGGCGTTCAAGCTGGGCAAGGAGGAGGCGCGGTTGTCGCGGCCTTTGAAGCGGCGGCTGGGAATGTACAAGCGTTTTTGGGACAGCGAACACGCTTGATTGGCCTGAGGGATTGCGCCCTGCATCAGCAGTGGCGCCGCCATTCGTGCGTCTGACGCACTCATACACTGCCTAAATGTAAATTTTTCTTCATGTTGAGGCTTTTTACACTGCCGGAAACGACGCCCGTTTCCGGAGTGATACGCCCATGTCTCACCTTGCCCAAGCCTCCCTGCCCTACTGCTCGACAGCGGGCGGCGCCATGACCGCCGCCGCGCCGTTGCCTGCGATCAAGGCTGCGCTCCCGGCCACGTTCGGCCTGCAAACGGTGCTGGGTCTGCTGGGTGTATTGCTCGCGGTGCTGGTGGCGGGGGTCAATGAAGGTGTGACCCGCATTGCCCTGAATGACATTCGCGGCGCGATGTTTATCGGCTACGACGAAGGCACCTGGGTCACGTCGCTGTATGCCGCCACCTCGCTCACGGCCACCGCGTTCGCGCCTTGGTTCGCGGTCACGCTCTCGCTGCGTCGGTTCACCCTGGGCGCCATTGCGACGTTCATCGTCCTGGCGCTGCTGTGCCCGCTGGCGCCGAATTACCCAAGCTTCCTGATCCTGCGCGCCCTGCAAGGGCTGGCAGCGGGGTGCCTGCCGCCGATGCTGATGACCGTGGCCCTGCGGTTTCTGCCGCCAGGCATCAAACTCTATGGGTTGGCGGGCTATGCGTTGACGGCCACGTTCGCGCCAAGCCTTGGCACGCCGCTGGCCGCGCTGTGGACTGAGTATTTCAACTGGCAATGGACGTTCTGGCAGGTGATCACTCCGTGTCTGGTGGCGATGATTGCCATTGCCCACGGTATCCCTCAGGACCCGCTGCGACTGGAGCGTTTCAAGGCTTTCAACGGGCGGGGCGTGCTGTTGGGCGCTCCGGCGATCGGCATGCTGGTCACGGGGCTTTTGCAGGGCAACCGCCTGGACTGGTTCGAGTCGGAGCTGATCACGGTGTTGCTCTTGGGCGGGACGGCGATGCTGGTGCTGTTTATGGTCAATGAGTGGTTCACTCCGGTGCCGTTCTTCAAGCTGCAGATGCTCTCCAACCTGAACCTGTCCCACGCGTTACTCACGCTTGGAGGAGTGCTGGTGGTGCTGACGGCGACCGGCTCCATTCCGTCCGCGTACTTGGCGCAAGTCCACGGCTACCACCCTTTGCAGACCGCGCCGATGATGTTGTTGGTGGCCCTTCCGCAACTCCTGGTCTTGCCGCTGTTGGCGGCACTGTGCAACGTGCGCGCCGTGGATTGCCGCTGGGTGCTGACGGTGGGGCTGGGCCTGCTGTCGTTGCATTGCTTTGCGGCGACGCAGATGAGCCCGGAGTGGATTCGCGAGCATTTCTACGGGCTGCAACTGCTGCAGGTGATCGGCCAGCCCATGGCCGTATTGCCGCTGCTGATGCAGGCCACGGGCGGGATCGCGCCGGCCGATGGTCCGTTCGCGTCGGCGTGGTTCAACACCGTGCGCGGCCTTGCGTCGGTGATCGCAACCGGGGTGCTGGATGCGCTGACCACGTCCCGTCAGCACTTCCATTCCAACGTGCTGGTGGACCGGCTCGGCAACAGCCCGGAGCTGGCGGCTCAGGACACGGTGGCGTCGCTCGCCCATCGGATTCACGAGCAGGTCGTGACCCTCGCCAGCATCGACCTCTACTACTGCATGGGCTGGGTGGCCGCCGGGTTGCTCCTGCTTATTCCCCTGATGCCCAGCCGTGTTTACCCACCCCAGGCCCCCAGCTGATTTCTTTACCTTAAGAGACGCCCCTCATGAACATGACCTCAAAGCAAACCCTGGCCCTCTGCGGTGGGGTGATCGCACTGGCTGCCGTTGGCCTCTACGGTTTCACCAGCGACGATGGGCGGCAGCGCACCAATGACGCTTACATCGCCGCCGATTACTCCAACGTGGCGCCGAAAGTCGCGGGTTTCATCAGCCAGGTGCTGGTGGAGGACAACCAGGAGGTCAAGGCCGGGCAGTTGCTGGCGGTGATCGACGACCGGGATTTCCAGACGGCCCTGATCGCCTCCGAAGCCGAAGTGCTCACCGCCAAGGCGCAATACGAACAGGCGAGCGCGGTGTTGCTGCGTCAGACCTCGGTGATCGCCCAGACCGAAGCGGCGTTGACGGCAAGCAGGGCGGAGGTGACCTTCGCCGATCAGGAGCAGGTGCGTTATGAGCGTCTGGCAGGCATGGGCGCGGGCACCTTGCAAAATGCGCAACAGGCCCGCAGCCGGATCGACACGGCGCGGGCGCGGCAGAACAGCGCCGCCGCGTCGCTGGCGGCGGACCGCAAGCAGGTGGACATTCTGATCGCCCGGCAACACGCCGCCGAAGCCGGGGTGAGACGTGCGCAAGCGGCCCACGATCAGGCGCAGTTGCAGCTGTCGTACACGCGAATCGTCGCGCCCATGGACGGCATGGTCGGCGAGCGGGGCGTGCGCATCGGCAACTACGTGACGCCTGGCACACACCTGCTGTCGGTGGTGCCGCTGCATGAGGTGTACGTGATCGGCCACTTTCAGGAAACCCAGCTCACCCACGTGATGCCGGGGCAGGCAGTGCAGGTGCGCGTCGATACGTTCTCCGGGGAAACTCTCAAGGGCCGGGTGCAGAGCATCGCACCGGCCACGGGGGTGACCTTTGCGGCGATCAAGCCCGACAATGCCACGGGCAACTTCACCAAGGTCGTGCAACGCTTGCCGGTGAAAATCGTGCTCGACGGTCAGCAACCCTTGCTGAGCCGGTTGCGGGTGGGCATGTCGGTGGACGCGAGCATCGACACCCGGTCGAACGGCGAGGACAGCGTCAGCGTGCGATGAACGAGGACGTTGACGGGCGCCTGGCGTGAATGAAAGAAGGACGAATCGCTGCTGGATTTCCGCTCTGGATAGCCGACAATGACGCGACTTTTTTCAGACAAGAAAGGGCACGTCATGCAAAAGCCACTGCAAGGGATTCGGGTCATCGAACTCGGGCAGCTGATCGCCGGGCCGTTCGCGGCGAAGATCCTCGGCGAATTCGGCGCCGATGTGATCAAGGTCGAGCCGCCAGGCACCGGCGACCCCCTGCGCAAATGGCGCCTGCTGCACGAAGGCACGTCGGTGTGGTGGGCTGTGTCGTCGCGCAACAAGCGTTCGGTGACCCTCGATTTGCGTGAGCCCGAAGGCCAGGACGTGGTGCGCAAATTGCTCGCCGAAGCCGATGTGCTGGTCGAAAACTTTCGCCCCGGCACGCTGGAAGGCTGGGGCCTTGGCTGGAAAGAATTGCACGCGCTGAACCCGAAACTGGTGATGCTGCGGGTTTCCGGTTATGGCCAGACCGGCCCTTATCGGGATCGCCCCGGCTTCGGCGTGGTGGGGGAGGCCATGGGCGGCTTGCGGCATTTATCCGGCGAACCGGAACGCACGCCGGTGCGCGTCGGGGTTTCGATAGGCGATTCGCTGTCGGCGCTGCACGGGGTGATCGGCGTGTTGCTCGCCCTGCGGCACCGCGACCAGAACGGCGGCGAGGGGCAGGAAATCGACGTCGCGCTGTACGAGTCGGTGTTCAACATGATGGAAAGCCTGATCCCCGAATATTCAGTGTTCGGCGCCGTGCGTCAGCCTGCGGGCAGCAGCCTGCCGGGCATCGCGCCGTCCAACGCCTACCGCTGCCGCGATGGTCGCTACGCGCTGATCGCGGGCAATGGCGACAGCATTTATCAACGCTTGATGGCGTTGATCGAACGGCCCGATCTGGCGTCCGACCCGGCGCTGGCGCACAACGATGGCCGGGTGAAGCAGGTCGAGCTGATCGACGCGGCGATCTCCGCCTGGGCCGCGAGCCTTGATCTGGATGACGTGCTGGCCAAACTCACGGCGGCGCGGATTCCTGCCGGGAAGATCTACGACGCCGCCGACATCGCCAGCGACCCTCATTACAAAGCGCGGGACATGCTGCTCGACAGCCAGCTCGACGACGGCACGCCCGTCGTGCTGCCGGGTATTGTCCCGAAACTGGGCTCCACGCCAGGCGGTGTGAGTCGTCCGGCCCCGACACTCGGGCAACACACCGATGAAGTGCTGACGGAATTGGGCATCGACGCCGAACAGCGTGCGGCGTGGCGCGCAAGGGGCCTCATTTGAACAGCGTTAGGAGCGCGACATGATCGATCACCTTGACCATCTGGTCCTCACCGCCGTGGACGCAGACGCCACCGTGGACTTCTACACCCGCGTGCTGGGCATGAAGCTGGAAACTTTCGGCGCCGGACGCATGGCCTTCACCTTCGGCCACCAAAAAATCAACCTGCATATCCGTGGCAAAGAGTTCGAACCCAAGGCCCACGTCCCGGTCCCAGGCGCGCTGGACCTGTGCTTCATCGCGTCGATCCCGCTGGACGACGTCATCGCCCGTCTCAACGCCGCGCCCTGGCCGATCATCGAAGGGCCGGTGATGCGCACGGGGGCCACGGGGCCGATCCGGTCGGTGTACGTGCGCGACCCGGATTTGAATCTGATCGAGATATCAGAGGTGGTTTGATCCCATGCCCTTGCCCGACATGAACCTGCTGATCGCCCTCGATGCCTTGCTCGAAGAGGGCAGTGTCGTGGCGGCGGCGAGGCGGATGCATTTGAGCCCGGCGGCGATGAGCCGGACGTTGACGCGCATTCGTGAAGCGTTAGGCGATCCGGTGCTGGTGCGAGCGGGGCGGGGGTTGGTGCCGACCCCTCGGGCGCTGGCGTTGCAGGGGCAGGTGCGCAGTCTGGTGGAGCAAGCGACTGAGGTGTTCCAGGCCCGTGATGAGGTAGACATGAGCACCCTGGCGCGGCGTTTCAATCTGCGCTCCAACGACGTGTTCTTTGGCGCATTCGGCGGCCAACTGGTGGAAGTCTTGCGGACACAGGCGCCTGACAGCTCGCTGAGGTTCGGCCCCGAGGGCGAGGGCGACGACGATGCCTTGCGCGAAGGGCGGATCGACCTGCACGTCACCTCACGGCGCAATTTCGGCCCGGAAATCAAGGTGCAGCAACTGTTCACCACCCGGTTCGTCGCACTGGCCCGTGAAGCGCATCCCATCTTCGAGGCGCCCATCACGCCGGAGCGTTTCGCCCGTTACGATCACGTCAGCGTCTCCCGGCGTGGGCGTCCCCATGGCCCTATCGATACGGCGTTGGCGTCACTCGAACTGTCTCGCCGTGTCACCCTGACCACGCCGAATTTTCACTCGGCGATCTTCTCCATCGCGGCGTCCGACTTGATCGTCTCGTTGCCGGAACCCGTGCTGTGGGGCTTGCGTGAATTGGGCCTGCGCATGCGCCCCTTCGTGATTCCACTCGTGCTGGAGCCGGTGAGCGTGGTTCAGGCGTGGCACCCGCGTTTCGACAAGGACCCGGCCCATCGCTGGTTACGCCAGACCTTAAAGCACATCTGCACCACGGCAGACGCGCGCAACGCCGGGGTCTGGCCGGCCGCGTGATGCTGATCAAGGATTGAGGCTGCGCCACGGCCTCAACCACAGCGCCAACCCCACCAGCAGCGCCGCCCCGTACGCGCAACTTAGCCCCAATTGCAGCCAGACATTGCTCAACGGGTGCAGCACGGTGGCGGCCAGCAGCATCACCCCGGCTCCTAAAAGCCACTGCTCGCGCCAGGGCAACGCGCTGAGCAGTCCTTGGCGCCGCATCAGCAACACCCCGGTGAGAATCGCGCCGCAGACTGCCGCCATCGCGATCCCGATCAGGCCGAAGAAAAACGGCAGCACCGCCAACAAGACCGCGTTGAGCAGGCTGCCGATGAGTTCGCAGGCCAGTGGCAGGCGGGTGTCGCCGGCGGCGTAGGCGTAGCGGGCGAGCAGGGCGTTCCAGGCGCCGAACATCAACGGCACGGCGAACCACGCCAGCAGTCCCGGCAGCGGACCGTCAACGGCCTGATTCGGCAGCAGCAAGGCGACCAGCGCACCCGCCGCGCCAATCAACCCGGCGACGGCGGGCACCGTCAGCAAGGTGGCGCTGCCCAGCCCTTTGCGCAGCAGGTCCATGCGCTGTTGCCCCTCGGCGCCGCTCATCAATCCCAGCAGCACCTGATTCAGGCTCATCAATGCGATCAGTGGCAGGTTGATCAGCTTGCGCGCCAGGTTGACCCACGTCACCGCGCCTTCTCCCAGCAACGAGGCGACCATTCGCTCCAGCAAGGCCAGGCCCTGGCTGGCGAGGTTGCTGCTGAGCAACGGGCCAATGCGCTGTAACAGCTCGCGCCCGGCACCCGGCGCCCGGCTGATGTGCCAGGGTCGCCAGCCTTCGCGGACGAGCGACGGCAACAGCGCTGCAGGCATCAACAGACTGCCGAGCAGGCAGGCGGACGCCAGACCCGTCGGGGTCGCGGCGTGGCGCATCACGGCCAGATACACCACCGGAGGGAGGTTGAACAGCAGCGAACCCAGGCCCGCCAGCACGAAACGCGAGCGGGCTTGCAACGGCACGCAGAGCAGGGCGTGCAGCAGAAACCCCGGCGCCGACCAGGCGAGCCATTGCAGTGAACCGGCCGCGAGTGCATAGCCATCGGTGACCAGCCCCGGCCCGATCAGGCGCACCCAGAACGGCGCGCCCAGACTCAACAGCACGCTTACGCCGAGGCCGCACAGCAAGACGCGGGGGATCATCGCCCCCAGCCAGTCCTGCTGCGCGTGTGCAGCGCGTTGCTGATACAGCGGCAACGCGGCGGCACTCAGTAACCCGGCGGCCAATGCCATGCGCAGGGCTTCAGGGAGAAACAGCGACACCAGGAACGCATCGCTGCGTCCGCCCGCGCCCCAGGCCGCGACCAACAGCCACTCGCGGGCGAAGCCTGCCGCCAGGCCGGTGAGGGTGGCGAGGGTCAGCCACAGCGTCGAGCCGAACACCGGCCCGACTCAGTGGAACAAAGTGAACAGGCCTTTGCCGCCCACTTTGTAGTTGAGGCCACGGGCGCGTTCGCCTTTGATCTCGGCGTTGGGGCCGCTGACGATGGCGTAGGGCGGAATGGGTTTGGACACCACCGTGGCACCGCCGACCACCGCACCTTCACCCACGTCGGCGCCGAAGGACAGCAGCGCGCGACTGGCGATCCAGGCGTAATCCCGCACGTACACCGGTCCGCCAACCGCCCAGAATTCAGGGGCCTTGAGGTCGTGGCCACCGGCAATGATCAGCACATGGGACGCGATGGTGACGTGGTTGCCGATGAACAGCCCGCCCCGTGCGTCCAGCTGGCAATGCCAACCGACGGTGCTGTCGTCGCCGATCCGCAGGCCATCGACCCCGAGGATTTCCGTGTTGCGCCACACCGTCGAGCCCTTGCCGATCTTCGCCCCGCCCATGCGCAGCCAGAACAGGCGCAGGGTGTGACTCGGAATCTTGCAAATGAGGATGTTGTACGCCTGTTCCCACGTGCGCAGCATGCGGTCGCGCAACGTTGGCCAGTTGATGCCGTAGAGAGGAATCAGCGCCCCCGCCGTTTCACGGGACAGCAACCGATAGAAGCGCCGCGCCAGCGGCGGCTCGATGCGCGACTGAATGTCGAGGTAGCTGATGAAACACAGGGTCTTGTCCCTCATCGGGGTTTCGAAGCACACCTCGTTTGCCAGCATCCAGTCGTAGGTGCTTTCCAGTTCATCAGCGCTGACCCCCATTTTGCGGGCGTATTCCGGCAGGGCCTCACGCAAATTGTGCGAGTGCATCATGCGGTGCTTCATGGTCGTTCCCCCGGATCGGATTCGATGGCTTGCGCGCGCTGTTGCAAGCGTTTGGCTTCATGCAGGTTGAGCCCGAGCAGCAGCCAGAACAGCGCGATCAGCACCGTGGTAAAGCTGAAATAGTGGTCGAACACGCCGCTGAACAACGCCGCCATCACCCCCACCCGGGTCCCCAGCCACAGTGCGGTGTCCCGACTCAGACTGACCAGGTTGTGCGGCAGTTTCGCTTCGCGCCACCAACTGACCGTCACCGCCACGAACAGCAGCATGCCGGGGATGCCCAGCTTGTAGATGTAGTTCAGCCACAGGTTGGAAATGCCCCAAAGGCGGGTGCCGGGAATCGGCGGGTCGACCTTGAAGCCGATGCCCAGTGGGAAGGCCCGCATGGCGTCGGGGAAGTGTGAGTACTCCTCGAAACGCACGGCGGTGCTGGCGTCGTCGCTGGTGAACAGGCCCGCGATCCGTTCCTGCAACGGCGGGTAGAACATCAGCAGCAGGCAGCCCAGCAGCACGCCGGTCATCAGCATGCGACCGACATAGGGCACACGCCGACGGGCCATCCAGCACATGACCACCACCAGGCTGACGAGTGCGCCCCGTGAACCGGTAAACAGCAAACCGGCCAGAGCCAGCACCGCCACGGCCAGGCCCAGCACCTTCACCGACCCTTCCCGGGTGACGCCGATGCAGAACGCCAGCGGCAAGAGCATGGCCATCGCACCCCCCGCGATGTTGGGGTGGGTCCAGGGCGTACCCATGCGGGTCGACAACCCGCTGAGGCCTTGATTGAGCGTGTCCAGGTTGCTATAGCCCAGACCGCCGATGATGGAAATGATCGCCGTCGAGTTGCCGCTTTTCAGGTAAACGGGGATCGACAGCAGCAACAGAAACAGCGTGCCGAGCAGCAGCGCGATGGTCATCCGTTCCCGGGATTGTTCGTCGTGGAGCAGCCGTGGCACGAGAAACAGCGGCGACAGGTTGAACAGCCAGCGCACCCAGTTGATCGGGCCGTTGCCCTCGACATGAACGCTCAATTCGCCGACCACGAACGGCAGCGCGCTGAACATCATCAGGGCGATCAGCCAGCGCTCGGTGCGCATCAAGTGCAGCGGCGGGGTGTAGAGCGAGAACAGGCGATGGGCGAGCAGGCTGGCCCAGATCAGCATCAGCAAGGCTTCCGACACCGTGGTGCGGATGCCGATCTGCACCGTGGCGTATGGCAGAAACGTGGCCAGCACGCCGAACAGCAACAGGCCGCGCAATGGGCGACGAACGATGGCCAGTGCCGCCGCGACACCGGCCAGCGCCAACAGCACCTTGAGCGGCGGCAGCAGCAGGATCAGCACGCCGAACAGCAGGGCGAGCAGGGCGCCAACGGGCACGGCCAGTGGCATCAGCGCAGCTCCTCAAGCATGTCATTGAAGCGACGACGGAAGGCGTCGACGCCGTACCGTTCGGCCCACCCGCGCAGGGCGGCGGGGTCGTGGGGTTCTGCGGTGGACAGCACGCCCATCAGTCGCACCAGAGCGGCGAGGTCGTCCGGCGCAAAGCGCGGGCTGTCGTCAGGCGTCACCTCGTCCAGCGAGGACCCCGTGGCCACGGCGACCGGGGTGCCGACGCTCAGGGCCTCGACCACCGGCAGGCCGAAACCCTCGCCATAGGACGGCTGCCACAGACGCTCGGCCCGCTGGTACACGTGGTGCAATTGCGCGTCGCTGATGCCGCTGACAGGGTGCACGCCCGGTGTATCCCGTTGCGCTTGGGTGAGACAGTCGGCACCGCCGACCAGCACCAGGTCCGGTGTGCGCGGAAACTGACGGCGGGCGATCTGCCAGGCCTCGAAAAAGAACGGGATGTTCTTGCGCGGCTCGCGAGTGCCCACGCACAGCCAGTAACGTTCCGGCAATGGCGTGTCGAGTTCGACGGGCGCGACGCTGAAGCCTTCGACCACATGGGGCATGACCCGGATTTTGTCGCGGGCGCCAGGGAACAGGCGCACGGTTTCGTCGGCGGTGTACTGCGAGGGCACCCAGACCCGGTCGGCCACCTTGAGTGAGTGGCCGATGGACAGCTGATCCGTCAGTCGATAAACCTTGGCCTTGAGGCGTGAGCCGTGGTTGTTCTGCATGGTCAGCTGGAACAAGTCATGCAGCTGCAACACGTAGCGGATACCCGCCGGTTTACGCCCGATGGGCAGGCCCATGTTCAAGTTGGCGACGTAGATTTCAATCTCGGCTTCTTTCAAGGCACCCGGCAGAAATTGCGCTTCGAACCGCAGACGCTCGGGCAAGCGATGAATGCCGTTGAGCGGCGTTTCCCAGGTCGGGCAGTGGGCGATGCGCCGGATCGGGTGGTCGTACGGCCCGACGCTGAACAATTGCAATTGCACATCGGGATGGGCGCGAAACGCTTCTTCCAGGGCGATGTTCTGCCGGCCGATGCCGCTGTTGGGAAAGCCCGTCGCAGGGCGGTAATCCAGTCCTACGCGCATGCGTGAGCGTCCTCTTGCTGATGAACCCGGGAATAGATGCCTTCCAGTTGCGCGGCGGACACCGACCAGTCGTGATGCTGACGGACGTAAGCCCGACCCGCTTCACCGATCTTCGCCAGCCGGGCCGGTTGTTCGATGGCTTCGGCCAGCAACCGCGCGAGGCCGTCAGCGTCGTCGCAGCGCAGGTAATGGGTGCCATCGACCACGTTCAAGCCTGAACAGCCTTGTTCGGTGGTGACCACGGTCAGGCCCGCTGCCATGGCTTCCAGCACTTTGAGTTTCGAGCCACCGCCCTCACGCAACGGAGCGAAGAAAATAGCCGCGTCCCGTTGCACCGTGCGCAGGTCCGGCACGTAGCCCAGCCAATCGATGCGCGGGTCGGCCCAACGCTGCGGCCAGTCATGGGGCAAGGCGAAACCGCCGATGGTCAGGCGCACCATCGGGTCGAGGTTCCACACTTTGGGCATGATGTGGTCCAGCGCCCATTGCACGGCATCGACGTTGGGGCCGTATTCGTAATTGCCGATGAACAGCAGGCGGCGGCTGTAGCGGTCCGGGCTGACCTTGGCGTAGTAGTCGCAGTCGACGCCGTTGACCACCAGATGGGTCGCCCGTGAGGTCATGCGCGACAAGCCTTTCGCGTCGTCTTCGGTGACCGCGACCAGCTCGCTGCTCATCGGGAAGATGCGCTTTTCCCACTGCCGGTAGCGCCACTGATCAAAGCGCACGAACGGTCGGGCCCAACCGGGAAAGTCCAGATAGCTGGCAGCGCCCAGACCGGATTCGATGTTGTGCTCCACCAGAATGAACGGCTTGCCGGAATGCCTGAGCGGCGCTTCGAACGGCTGGAATGCGTAGCTGTGCTGAATCTGGATCACGTCCCATGGCTCTTGCAGCAGGGTCTCGAATTCATGCTCCAACTGCGGGGAAAAGCCGTTGGCGCTGGCCAGCATCGGCGGCTTGGCGAACGCCACGGCGAGCAGGGTGCGCACGCTGCGCAAGGGCCGACGGGGCACCACGATCAGGCGCTCAAGCCACGGCTCCAGCGCGGCGCGAGTGGCGTCGTCCAGCTCGGTTTTCGACTGCACCAGCAGGGTGATGCGATGCCCCCGCGCCGCCAGATTTCGCAGCAGGTGATATTCCCGTGTCTTGCCGCCGCTGGTGGTGGGCCAGGGCAGGTAGGGGAGTGTCCAGAGAATGCGCATGACTAGGGTTTCCACGCCAGGATTTGCAGGGTCGGGGTCAGCGCCATGTCCACGCCTTTGGCGTTGGCCAGTGAGCTGTGAGCGCCGGTCAGCGGGTCATACAACGTCGCGGTTTTGATGCCGGGAAAGGTCAGGTGCGCGCTGCTGGCGCTCCACGCCATGAGCAAGTGCGTGCCGTCCGGCTTGTTCCAGGAGATGGCGTACAGGTCTTCCGGCACCGAGGTGACCGGCGGCGGATCGGCGGGTTGCAGGGTAGGGCCGGTAACGTCGAAGAAATTCTTCAGCGCGGTGTAAACGGGTTTCGGTTCGCCGCTCAGGTCGAGCAAGCCATAGCCGCGATCACGCGGTGTGGCCCGTTCGTCCAGGTCGCTGAGGTTGAACAGAAAAATGCGCTGATAGTCGAGCGTGCTCATCAACGCGAGACGACGCAGGGTGTAGTCGGCCTGGCCATCGAGCCCGATGACGCGCTGCATCTCTACCGGGCCGCTGTAACTCGACCAACCCCACTCGGTCGCCCACACCTGTTTCACCCCTTGATCGTGCAGGCTTTTGTTGAGGTTGATGGCGCGGACCAGAAAGTCCCGGTCCGCCACCGAGTCGCCTTCCGGGTATTCGGAATAAGGGTGATACGCGGCGACGATATTCTGGCTGGCGAGGCCCCGATCCACCATCGCTTGCAGCATGTAGCCTGTCGAACCGCGCATCTGCCCGTAATACGCCACCCCCGCCGTGACGATGGGTTTGTTCGGCAGCGCGCTGCGAATGGCCTTGGCCGTGGTGGTCAGGAGGTCGTAGTACGCTTCGGGATCCGGCTGCGGCAGCCAGACGATATTCGGCTCGTTCCACACCTGCCAGTGGCTGACTTGCGGATAACGTTGGGCGAGGGCTGTCATGCGCTCGGCGAAAATCGTGTCGTCCCGTGGCGGGTACTGGTCGGTGTTGCTGGCGCCTTGGGGCGCGCTGCTGTCGAACGCGGCGGAGCCCACAAGATAGGCGACGGTGTTGTAGTGGTGCGGGTCGGCGGCCTTCATTGCCGCGTCCAGCGCCTCCAGGTTGTATTGCCCCGGCACCGGTTCGAGGATCGGCCAATGCAGGGTCCAGCGAATCCAGCCCAGGCCCAGTTGATCGAGGCGGCTCATCTGTTTCTGGTAAATGTCCGGGGTGAAGTACTGGAACTGTACGTTGACCCCCAGAAAGTCTTTCCAGACCACCGGGCGGGGCGCCCGCAGGATCGTCTCGGCCTCGACGGGCGGGCTGATCGACGTCAACGCACAGACACTTAAAACGGCCATCGCCAGCAACGCTTTTCCCGTCATTCAGCCACCTCGCATGCAGTTTGGAAGACTTGCCTGAATCGTTCGGCGGTCAGGCTCCAGACCCGCTCCCTGCCAAGAACGGAGGCCCGGTCAGCCCAGGTCTGGGCCAGTTGCGGTTGTTCGCACAGCCGCAACAGCGCGTCGGTCAGCGCCTGGACGTTGCCTTGCGGGTAAATCTCGCCGTTGCCATGGGACACCTCTTCGGCGAACGACCGGGCATCCGACGTGATCACCCCGCGCCCGCACGCTGTCGCCCAGGACAGCGCCCCGCTGGTGCCGCGCAGTTTGCCGAGGATCTTCAATTTGCTCGACTCGCGGTACGGCAAGACCATGACGTGGTGGGCCTGAATCACATGAGGAATCTCCGCCGCCGGCAGGTCCAGGTGCCAGCCGATCAGGTCAGTCAACCCTAGCTCATGAATGCGCTGGCGCAGTTGTTCGAGGTAGCTGCCGGACGGCCCGAACGCCATTTCCGGTTCGCTGCCCCCCGCTAACGTGAGTCGCACGCGAGCCCGCAGCGCAGGCTTTTCAACGAACAGCCGGGCCAGCGCTTCGAGCAGGTCCTCAATGCCTTTGCCCCGGTAGATGAACCCGAAATACAGCAGCTTGAGCGGTTGCAGCGGCGGCAGCGGCATCGACGCGATGGGCAGGTTGCCGTGGGGGATGACGGCCATCTGCGCCTGCTGCAACTTCATGCGCTCCATGAGGCTGCGGTTGCCCGCTTTGGTCAGGGTGATCAGCCGGGTCAGGCGCTGCGCCAACTGCCGTTCTTCATGCAGGCACAGCGGGTCGGCCAGCACCGTGGCGACTTCTGGCAACGGCGAGCGCAGCGATGACATCATCGACAGCGGCCATGGCAGCTGCTGTCGACGCCAGACCAGGCGTTCCGGATCATGAACGGTGGCGGTCAACGGCAAGTGCGCGAAGCGCTGGCGCAATGCGCGCAGGGCATGAAACTCGGCGAGACGTCCCCCACCGATTTCCGCATGCACCAGGTCGATGCCTTGCCAGTCGGCCTCGGCCACCCGTTGTCGAGCGGCCTGTGGGTCGTTGCCGACGCCGTGCAGCGGCGTTCTGACACGCACACCGAGGTCTTCCAGCGCCTGCTTGAGGTGTCCGGCGTAATCGGCGATGCCGTTCTGCTCCGGCGGCAACGGGGCGAGGAGGGCGATCTGCATCTTAGTGGTGGCTCCGATAACGGCCGATCCAGGTCAGCACTTTTTCCGGAATCTCGAAGCGACGGCGGTTGAGGATCACGCCATCGACGTGCTTGAACGCGGTGGACAGGGTCGCCAGTGCGTTTTGCAGTTTCGGCACCGTGGACTTTTCGGCTTCGATCACCAGCACGATCAGGTCGGCGTCGCGCAGGTGCACGAACGCTTCCTGCTTGCTGTAGAAATCCGAGGCGTCGATCAGCTGGATTTCTCCGGCTTCGGCGGTGCGCCCATCGCCCACCCGCACGGTGTGACCCAGCTCCACCAGCAGGTCGCGCAGGTGTTCGATCACAAAGGTCACGCCTTCCCCGGCATTGGCGGACGTTATGCCGATGCTCAAGCCACGTTCCGGCACCTGTTTGAGCGGCAGCACGCTGTAAAGGCGATAAAGGCTGGCCGTGAAGGCGCTGCGTGGCGGGCCTTTCGGGGCGTCCAGGTCTTGCAGAGTGGTCCACACCGGCACGCCAAATTGCGCCTCGATCTTGTCGGCATCGTGGATGCGCTGATCGATCAGATAGAACAGGTACATCGCCAGCAGACCGACGCCGATACTCAGCGGAATCGCCACCAGCAACAGCACCAGGCTTTTCGGGAAGACCTTGCTCGGGTTGAGCGTGGCCTGTTCGATGATCGCGATGTTGCTGATGCGTTTGTTGTCCAGTTCGCGGTCGATGCGTGCTTTTTCGAGGCTGACGGTGTACAGCGCGTAGTTCTTGTCTTCGGCTTCCAGTTCGCTTTGCAGGCGAGCGAATTGCGGTTCGAGGTCCAACGCTTCCTGACGGTCTTTCTCCAGTTGCTCCAGCTGCGCATCCAGTTGCTTGAGCTGCACCAGCAGACGGGTGTAGCTGGCCTGCTGGTCATTCAGGATGTTCTGCAAGCGGGTGAACAGCGGGTTGGGGGCGATGTTTTCGGTGCGCTGAACCGTGGTGCTGTGGCTCTTCCACAGCGCCTTGAGGTTATTGATTTCGTTATCCAGCGCAATGACCGGCGGCGCGCTTTCCTTGTAGGAGCGCAGCAGTTCCTGCCGTTCGACTTCCTTGCCGTTGATGCGGCTTTCCAGGTCCTGGCGGGTCGGGTTCAGCGCCAGTTCCTTGCCGGAGCTGATGAGCCGGGTCTGCTTGTTGATCTGCTCCTGTATCTTGTCGATCCCGGCCTTGGTCGCTGCAATCGAGCGCAGGGTGTTATTGCGCTCGGTGCGCAGGTCGTTAAGGCCTTGGGAAACATCGGCCAGGCGCTGGTTGATGCTGACGGCGCCCAGCTTGTTGAGCAAAGTCTGAATCTGGTGTTTGTGGTCGAGAATATTGGCCTGAGTGTCCTTCACTTCCTGCTCGTAGAAGGCATACAGGCTGACACGGCCCAGTGTACGGGTGCGCTCATCCTCGAAGCGGTCGACCCAGGTCCTGAGGATTTCCTGAGCCACCTCGGGATCGCCCCAGGTGAAGGTCAGTTCCATGACCGAAGAGCCCGGATCGTGGCTGGCCTTGAAGTTCTTCTCCATGTCTTCGGCGATGCGATCTTCCTGCGAGCGCTCTGCCACCAGACCGACGAACTCCAGGGTGCTGCGCGCCGCATTGACCAGCCATTCGAACGCGATGTTGGGCGCGTTTTTCAGCGTGGCGAAGAAGCCTGACTCGCGTCGCGCGTTGGCCATTTTCTCCATGTACTCATGGGCGACCTGGCGGATGATCGGCCGCCCGGTGAGCATCCGCTCCTCGTCCAGAAGAGGGTCACGCAGGGCGCTGGGCACGGCGATGGATTGGCGGTCGGCCAGCTCGATCGGCACGGTGCTGGTGTCGCGGCCAGGCTTGACCAGCAACAGCGCCGTGGACTCGTAACGGCTGGGCAGCAGAAACGCGCCCAGCACGATAATGGCGAACGTCGCGATGACAGTGATCTGGACTTCACGCCGAAAGATGAAAAACAGGCGTAGCAGATCGCGGAATGAGCGGATCGTGATCATGTTCGGCAGTCCCTTCCGATTAGTTGCTGTCGCGCAAGTTGTAATTCACGCCGAAGCCCAACGATTTCGAGAAGGGGATCAACTGATTGAAATACGTGTTTACGCCGTCGATCCGGTTGCCCACCGTGGATTTGGGCACGAACACGACATCGCCGCGCTGCAACAGCACCGGCGCACTTGGACCGCCACCCTTCGCGTACAGCAGCTTGCTGTAATCGAAAAAGTAGGTCTTGTAGAGGCCGTCGTCGCCCTGACGCAGCAGCGCCACCTTGGTCGCGTCGGCATCGGGGTTGATCCCGCCCGCGCCCACCAGGGCCTGTTCCAGATTGGTCACGACGGGCACTGGCAGGTTGGACGGGTTGCGCACCGCGCCGCCAACGAACACCACATTGCTGGGTGCCTGGCTGATGTTGATGGTCAGCGCGGTTTCCCGATACACCGGGGCCAGCTTGGCTTCCAGCACGTCGATCAACTGCGGAACCGTGAGGCCCGCCGCTTTCACCGAACCGATATAGGGGTAGGAAAAGGTGCCGTCATTGAGCACCGGGAACAGCGTCAGCTCGTAGATCGAGTTGGCCGTGAACGCCGAAATGGACGGCGCTTCACCGGTGTTGCGCACGATGCGCAGGGTGTCACCGGCGTGAATCCGTTCCGGCGGCAATGGCTTGCCTGCGAGGGCTTTACCGGCGTCTTCGGCCGCCTTGATCTCGGGGGATTCAGGGAGGCCGATCCGTGCCGGCGTGTTGCACGCGCACAACAGCAGGACGCTGGCGAGCAACAGCGTATTTTTCATTGGTCCAAAACTCCTGTCATGCATGAATACGGCTCCCTTGCGGGTAAAACAATCATGTCGGCGATACTGCCAAGTCCAATGTGGGGTGCTTCCAGGTGTCAGGTCGGGTCTGGTCTCGTTGAGGGTAAGGGCCGCGACGGGCGCGGCCAGTGTCGGGTGGTCGCGAGGGTCAGACTTTTGCAGCGTCTGGCACCCGGCCATAAATGTCGGTGAAACGCACGATGTCGTCTTCACCGAGGTACTCGCCGCTCTGCACCTCGATCATCACCAGGTCGATGACCCCCGGATTGACCAGCCGGTGGGTGTGGCCCGGCTTGATGAAGGTCGATTCGTTGGTGTCGAGCATGAATTCGCGATCATTGTTGGTGACCCGCGCCATGCCGCTGACCACGATCCAGTGTTCGCTGCGGTGGTGGTGCATTTGCAGCGACAGCGACCCTTGCGGCTTGACCACGATGCGTTTGATCTTGAAGCGTTTGCCTTCCTCCAGCACCGTGTACGTGCCCCACGGGCGGGTCACGGTGTTGTGCAGCAGATACGCTGGATGGCCCTGGCGCTTGAGCTCCTGAGCGATCAGCTTGACCTCTTGAGTGCGCTCGGCATCGGCAATCAGCAGGGCGTCAGGGGTGTCGATGATGATCAGGTTGTCCAGGCCCACGGCGCCGACAAGACGTTTCTTCGAGTCGATGTAGCAGTTGGTCACGTCGTGCAGCACCACCTGTCCGTTGTACTGGTTGCCGTTGACATCGGCGGGCACCAGCTCGCGAATCGCCTGCCAGGAACCAATGTCGCTCCAGCCCAGTTCGCAGGGCACCACCGCAACTTTTTGCGAACGCTCCAGCAAGGCGTAGTCGATGGAAATGTCCGGCACCTGAGCGAACGTCGCAGCGTCCAGCTCCATTTGCAGTTCGTTGCTGCCTTCCTTGCTTTTGCATTGCGTCAGGCAGTGGCGCACAGCTGCGAGCACGTCGGGCGCGTGGGTTTCCAGTTCACGCAGCAGCACGTCGATCCGCAGGCAGAACATTCCGGCGTTCCACAGGTGTAAGCCACCTTTGAGGTACTCCTGAGCGGTGCTGGCGTCAGGTTTTTCCACGAACCGGGCCACTTGGTAGCCCTTGTCGTTCAGCGCCTGGCCTTTTTCGATGTAACCGTAGCCGGTCTCTGCACGGGTCGGAATCAGCCCGAATGTCACCAACCAGCCGTCGTCCGCCAGTTTTTGCGCGTCCTGCACAGCGGTGGTGAACGCAGCGATGTCGGTGATCAATTGGTCGGCTGGCAGAATCAACAGCTGCGCGTCATCGCCGTGCAATTCCTGCACATGCAATGCCGCCGCTGCGATGGCCGGTGCGGTGTTGCGACCGAACGGCTCCAGGAGAAAATCCAGGTGCAGCTTATGGTCGTTCAGCAGCCGATAATCGTCGACGGTACGGAAATAGACTTCCCGATTGGTGACGGTCAGTAAGCTCTGCACGCCGGGCAAATTGCTGGCGCGGTTGAAGGTCTTTTGCAACAGGCTTTCGCCGTCGGGCAAACGCATGAAGGGTTTGGGCATCGCCTCACGGGAGACTGGCCACAAACGGGTGCCGGCACCGCCGGCGATAATGCAGGGAATCAGGGTGCCCATCAGTAAGCCTCGCGAGAGAAAAGCACTGCCGGAACAGTGCGCAGAAGGATGTATAAATCGAACCAGACGGACCAGTTTTCGATGTATTCAAGATCGAATTCGACTCGCTTTTCGATCTTCTCCACAGTATCTGTCTCACCACGAAAACCGTTGATCTGCGCCAGCCCGGTGATGCCCGGTTTGACTCGATGACGCGAGGTGTACTCCTTGACAGCTTGCTCGAACAAAATGCCCGCGGCCTTGGTGGCCGTGGCATGTGGGCGCGGCCCCACCATGGACATGCTGCCCGCGAACACGTTGAACAATTGCGGTAACTCATCCAGGCTGGTCTTGCGGATGAAGCGCCCGACACGGGTGACCCTGGCGTCGCCCTTGACGGTCTGTTGCTCGGCGGTGGCGTCGGCCTGATGGGTGTACATCGAGCGGAATTTGCACACCGTGATCAGGCGGTTGTTGTAACCGTAGCGTTTCTGCCAGAACAACACGGGACCACGGGAGTTCAGCTTGATGGCGAGGGCAACGGCGGCCATGACCGGCGACAGCAGCAGAATCGCCACGCTCGACAGCACCATGTCTTCGATGCGTTTGAACAGGGGCGACCAGCCGCGCAACGGTACGTCCGAGGCGTTGAACATCGGCAGGCTGGCGACTTCGGTGATGCGGTTGTGGGCGTGACGGAACGCGACCATGTCGGGCACCAGCAACACATTCACCGGCAGGCGACGCAATTCACGAATGATGTAGTCCATGCGGTTTTCGGCGGACCAAGGCAGGGCCACCAGCACTTGCGTGACTTTCTCTTCGCGGATCAGGGTTTCCAGGTCGCGGGTATTCCCCAAGAGCGGGAGATTAGCCATGGTCTTGGGCAGGCGACCGATGCGGTCGTCGATGAACCCCAATACACCCGAACGAATGTCCTGGTTTTGCAGCATGTACTCGGCGAGTCGCTGACCGTTTTCTGTCGCGCCGAGAATCACGGCGCTTTGCAGGAAGAACCCACGGGCCATCAGACGTTTGTAGATGATCAGCAGCAGCAACCGTTCGGCGCAGAACATCACCAGGCTGGCGAAGAACCAGACCATCAGTTGCTCTTGGGTGATGTAGACGAACAGGTCCATGGCCTTGTGCATGAACAGCAGCACACAGAACGCGGAGGACCAGACGAACAGGATCATTTTGAAACGTGACCGGTTGCTGAAGATGATCTCGGAATACACCCCCAGCGCCTGGAACATCAGCACGCAGACGACGCCGAAGAACACCTGCACCATCACGTAACTTTCCGGTGGTGTGGGCGTATCGGTCTTCCAGAAGGTAAAAATCAGGATGCCGGGCAGAACGGATGTGACCCCGTGTACCAACCTGACAGCGAACAGGAAATACTCGATCAGGCTTGTGCGTGTCAGCAGAAGGCTGTCGACCGGTTGCAGTCGCATAAGACGTCCTCACATCTTCAATCCGTGAATCCATGACTGGCTTATCTGACCGGTCCCACCCATAAAAGTCAAGATACTGACTTTTCGAACCGATAATTCCAAATTAGCCAATATTTTGTCGATTAGGCGCTCTCTCGATCTGCATTTCAATCCCGCCGATGAGAAAAAATCCCATTGATTCTCAAAGTGGCGTAGGACTACTCCCAAATGCGGATCGGTAAATCCCTCAAACGAGTGCCTGACCAGAGTAAAGCCCATGAAACATCCTGTGTCATGGCAATGAGGCCTTCGGATCGGCCAAAAGCGCGTCTTGGATCCGCATCGTGTGAGAGGGGAGGCAGCATGGAGTCCAATGACGGCGGGGTTTTGGCCCTTTCCGGGTGCGGGCAAAATTTTTTTTACAACACGGCTTTTTCCGACAGGCTTGAGGTCAACATCTCACGCAACGAAATGCACGCACAGAGGGAAGGTTTATGACGGAGCGCAGAGCACTATTGATTCTTCACGGCAAACAGGCGCTCAACGAGGACGTTCGCCAGGCCGTGCAACGCAAGCGCAAGCATGGATGGGAACTGGACGTGCGAGTGACTTGGGAGGGCGGTGATGCACAGCGTCTGGTGACCGAAGCACTGGATGCCGGGCACCGCGAGATCATCGCAGGCGGCGGTGACGGCACGTTAAGGGATGTGGCCGAAGCACTGGCATTGGCCCACAGCGACGCCCATCTGACGATTCTGCCACTGGGCACCGCCAACGATTTTGCCCGCTCGGCGGGCGTGCCGCTGGAAATCGAGCGGGCACTGGACCTGCTGGACGTGCCCGCGCGCAAGGTGGACATGGGTTCGGTGGACGGTCAGCTGTTTCTCAACATGGCGACGGGCGGCTTCGGCAGCCAAGTGACGGCCAACACCTCCGAAGACCTGAAAAAAGTGCTGGGCGGCGCGGCCTATCTGTTTACCGGCTTGTCGCGCTTCAGCGAATTGAAAGCGGCCTATGGCGAATTGAACGGCCCTGACTTCCACTGGCGCGGTGATCTGCTCGCGCTTGGAATCGGCAACGGCCGGCAAGCGGGCGGCGGTCATCCTTTGTGCCCCCATGCGCTGGCGGATGATGGCCTGCTGGACATCAGCATTCTCCCTGCGCCGCAGGAAGTGGTCGGCACCCTCAAAAGCCTGCTGGAAGGCGGGCTCGGCATCGACAACCTGTTCGTTCGGGCACGGCTGCCGTGGGTGGAACTGAAGTCGGCGCAGGGGCTGGACATCAACCTGGACGGCGAACCGCTGCGCGGGGAAAACCTGCGTTTCGAAGCACGCCCCGGCGCCCTGCATATTCACCTGCCAGCGCATTCGCCGCTGCTGGGCGGGGTGAAGCGGATCGAGTGAGTGGTCAGTGCAATCGGCATCGCCTGAGCCACCTTCGCGAATAAATTCGCTCCCACAGGGATCGCGCGGCGCCGCGAAAAGCTGGGGCTGATGGGGAGCAGCTCAGGCATTCGGCGGCGCCACGCAGCTTCGGGTACACGCGAGCTCAACGGTGGGAGCGAATTTATTCGCGAAGGCGGATCAGGCTCCACCTAGAGGTCTTCTGACCGATCGAGCCTTGGCGATGAATTCGCTCCCACAAGTGGCTGCGAGATTCGTTCTTTCAATCATCCAGGCTGATGATGTGCTCTCGCACGCAAAACAGCACCAGGCCCGCCACGTCGTAGATCTGTAGCCGTTTCATGATCTGCGAGCGGTGGGTTTCAACGGTCTTCACGCTGAGATTCAGCCCCGACGCGATTTCCCGTGTGGACTTTCCGCGCACGATGAGGCGCAGGATTTCCAGCTGTCGAGCGGTGAGGTTGTGGTTGTCCGCGGGTTCGGCTTTGCTGGACTGGGCACTGACCAAAGCCTGGTTGATGACCGTATGGGCGATGGCCGGGCTCAGGTAGCGTTCGCCATTGCGCAGGGCATCCAGCGCCTGTTCGATTTCCGTCGCGGTGGCATCCTTGAGCAGGTAGCCATGGGCGCCACCTTCCAGTGCCCGCATGATCATGTGCGGATCGGTGTGCATCGACAGGATCAGCACCTTGCTCTCGGGCAGGGTACGGTGCAGACGCTCCAGCGCGTCGAGGCCGTTGCTGTCCTTCATGGAAATGTCGAGCAGGATGATGTCCGGTTTGAGTTCAAGGGTCAGTTCCAGCAAGTGCTCGCCACTGGCGGCTTCGCCAATGACCTGATAGCCGGGAATGTCGGACACCAAGGCCCGAACGCCAGCGCGAATCAAGGCGTGGTCATCGACCAGAAGAAGAGTGCAGGTCATCAATGTTTACTTATGTCAGCGCGTTCACGGGCACGGGGTGCCCAAGGGAACAGGGCCTCGATGTCAGTGCCGTGTCCGGGTTCGCTTTTAACGGTGAGGTGCCCCCCCAGCAAGGCCACGCGCTCGGCCATGCCGGCCATGCCGCGTTGGCCCTGTTCGCCAGGGTTGGGAGAAGGTGAAAACCCCTGGCCATCGTCGGAGATTTTCAGACATAGCCCGTCGGGGCAGCGCTTGATGCGGATCAGCAGGTTCTTCGCCTGAGCATGGCGCAGCATGTTGGTGACGGCTTCCTGAGTGATGCGAAAGGCCGCCACCGCCATTTCCTCGGGAATACCGGCCAGCCGCTGCTGGCATTCCAGGCTCCAGAGGACAGGGGTGTCCGCCAGCGTTCGCAACAAATGCGCGCGCAAGCTGGCCTCCAGGCCCAGGCTCGCCAGTTGCCGCGGGTTGAGAATCGCCGAAACGTCCCGCACTTTCGCCAGGGTTTCATCGAGGATGTTCTTGAGCATCACGCAGTGCGCCTGCAGGTCTTCAGTCGCCCGGCGCTGCAGCCAGTCGCTTTGCAGCTTGGCCGCCGTCAGCATCTGGCCGATGTCGTCGTGCAACTCGCGGCTCAAGCGATGGCGTTCGGTTTCCTGGACTTGCAGCATATGGTCGGCCAGTTCCTGGGGTTGAAACTGGATGGTCTGGTTGGGGCGGCTCATGGCGTAACCGAAGCCCAGGAATGTCGCGGCGTTGACCAGCGCCCACGGCACGTTGCCGTCAACCCACCAGACGAGGGTATTCAGCGCGATGATCACCAGACCTGATATCGCTACCCATCCACACGCTTTGTTCGGGCTCATAGGCCATAACTTGAAAGTCTTGTTGCTGCCATGCATAGCGGATGAAGCCATCAAGTAATGATTGCGGATACCTGAACATTCACTTTCAGGTCACTTGTCAGGGAGCAGGCGCGACGACGTGCGCCGACCTACCTTCTACGTGCATACGGAAACCAGTGTTCGACGTTCAATAAGGGTAATGCGATTAACGTCATCATTAGCGGGCGACGATCTTACCTTAATCGCCGGTTTTATTAAGCGTTAACTGTAAATAACGTGCCGCCGACAACTGTCTGATTAGTCAGGATTTAGTTCTGGAACGATGGTGCTAGCCAGCGCTGTATCGTCTATCGGCAGAACGCCCATCAACTTTCAGCCTGCCCATCGACAAGTTGCGATGCAACAGGAAACGCGCATGGCTCTCGTGTTTGGCGAGTATCGGCTCATTCGGGCGTGAATTCGTCGTTTTCAGGCATGTTGCCGCCGCCGCACAGAAAGCCGGACGGATGCGGTCAGAGTGTGCCTGGGCGATCAGCGCGGTCGACGCTGGCGACGTCCGGGGGATTGAGGGGTAACGGGGCAGGCCACTCCAGGGACTCGGCAGGGCTGCTTTCGGGCTGTTCAATGCCGCAGCAGCAGCCGAATTGTTCCAGCAACGCCTGTTGCTCGTCCTCATCGAGCAACAGGACGCCGGTGAAAGGGTCGACCAGCTCAACCTGCCAGGACAACAGCGCCAGGCATTGGCGCAAGGACGCCAGCGCCTTGGGCAGCAAACGTCCCGACGCCGCAGCGAAATACAGCAGATAGCGAAGTTGGCGGGCGAAGCTGCCGACGCCGCACACGCCTGCCTTATCGGCTTTGCCGGCGACCTGTTGGAGGGTGACAAGAAGGCATTCAATGGCATCCCTGTCGTCGCTGATCAGCTCCAGATGACTGAGACATTCGTCTGCGCGGCCCAGAAGCTGCGGGGTATCACTGAGGAAATCACTGTGCAGTTGCTGCCATTCATTGCCATTCAGCATGTGAAGTCTCCACTTTTCATGGATAGCGATCCAGGGTCGCGCAGGGCGAGTGGCGCAAAGTTAATGTTGAAGGCAATGAGAAGTCTGTAGGGCGTTTCTGAATGTTCTGATTTTTTTGTCGCCGATGAGACCGCGTCGCGCGCACGGGCCGATTCGACGCTCAGGACAGTCACGTCCACAAGCCCCGAATTGACAGGGGGATCGAGAGATTCCACAAGCGCAACCACGTAACCGACTCCATTCAATGAGAATGGCGTCACAATAATGGCAATTAGATACCGCGAATATCAGGTTTGCCCTGACCTCGGTTAGGGAATACCCCTAGATGCAGGGCGAGGCGCTAACTTGGTTGGCAGCATAAAGCCACTATTTGTCAGTATTTGAGCGCACTGGATACCCGAGAGTAAAACATGATGTTAATGTGATATCAATGAAGTCGGCAGGCATTTACATGAAGATTAAGGTCTGCTTCGGTGCTGCCGATAAAAGGTAGGCGGACTTATTTGAACCCTGCTCCAGGAGCAATTGAATGGCTGGCATTCTCGACACGGTAGACCAACGTACACAGCTGGTGGGTGAGAACCGCCTGGAAATTCTCATGTTCCGCCTCGCCGGTCGGCAACTGTTCGCGATCAACGTGTTCAAGGTGCAGGAAGTGCTGCAACTGCCCAAGCTGACCCTGATGCCGCAGCGCCATCCTTTCGTCTGCGGCGTGGTGAACCTGCGTGGGCAGACGCTGCCCGTAATCGACCTGTCCCAGGCCATCGGCATGCGTCCGCTGGTGCCCGGGCCATCGAGCACCATCATCGTCACCGAATACAACCGCTCCGTTCAGGCCTTTCTGGTGGGCGGCGTGGATCGCATCGTCAACATGAACTGGGAAGCCATCCTGCCTCCCCCGAGCAGCGCGGGTCGACAGCATTACCTGACCGCCATCAGCAAGGTCGACGACCAGTTGGTCGAAATCATCGACGTCGAGAAAGTGCTCGCGGAGATCGTGCCGTACAACGCCAAGGTCTCCCGCGACAAGCTCGAAGACCCGGTGCTTGCCCGGGCACGCGGTCGTGAAGTCTTGCTGGTGGACGACTCCAACGTCGCGCTCTCCCAGTTGCGCGATACCCTCGGCCAGCTCGGTGTGAAGATGCACGTCGCCAGCGACGGTCTCAAGGCCCTGAACATGCTCAAAGGCTGGGCGGACACCGGCGAGGTCATGACCGACAAATTGCTGATGGTGTTCACCGACGCCGAAATGCCGGAAATGGACGGCTACCGGCTGACTACCGAAATCCGCAACGACCCGCGCCTGCGCGGTCTGTATGTCGTGTTGCACACGTCGCTGTCGGGCAGTTTCAACGAGTCGATGGTCAAGAAGGTCGGCTGCGACAACTTCCTCTCCAAATTCCAGCCGGACAAGCTGGTGGACGTCGTGCGCGAGCGGCTGATGCTCGACAACTGACGGCGTCTCGACCTTTTTCCAGCCCCTTGCTGTATGGAGGGGCTTTTTTGCATCTGTAGGGTTCGCGCAGGCGATGGCTCGTATAGAGTGAGGCCTTTCCCGCCCAGTCATAAGGACGCGTTTATGCTGCACCTCAGCGCGCTGTACCGTTACCCCCTCAAATCCTGCAAGGCCGAGCCGTTGCAGCAGGCCGGTTTCGACGAATTGGGGCTGACGGGGGACCGACGCTGGATGCTGGTGGACGAAGCCAGTGGGCGATTCTTGACTCAACGTGCGCTGCCGCACATGTCGCAGCTTTCGGTGCTGTGGAACGAGGCGGGCGGAGTCACCCTGTCAGCGCCGGGTGTCCAGGCGCTGGACGTCGCCTTGCCGGACAACGTCGAGGACAGCTTGCGCGGCGTCACAGTCTGGCGCGACACCTTGCGCGTGCCCGATGCGGGGGACGAAGCGGCGCGGTGGGTCAGCGACTTCATCGGCAAGCCGACACGCATGGTGCACATTCCCAAGGAGCGCGCCCGCTGGCTGCCGTCCGGCTATGGCACGGTCGATGACAAGGTCGGGTTCGCCGACGGTTTCCCGCTGCTGCTGATCGGTCAGGCGTCCCTGGATGACTTGTCGAGCAAGATCGGTCGTCCGCAGGAAATGCTGCGTTTTCGTCCCAATCTTGTCGTTGAAGGCGCTGAGGCTTTTGCTGAAGACGGCTGGAAGCGCATTCGCATCGGCGACCTGGAATTCCGTCTGCTTAAAGGCTGCTCGCGCTGCATCCTGACCACCATCGATCCTGCCACTGGGGAGCGCAGCGAAGACCGCGAGCCGCTGAGCACGCTCAAGACGTATCGCGAGAAAGAAGGTGAGGTGTGGTTCGGGCAGAACATGGTCAACGACGGCCCGGGTGTTGTTGAGGTGGGCATGGAAGTCGAAGTGTTGGAGTGAGACCTGCAACACGCGCCCGTGAATCCCATGGGGTGAGCTGACCGCAGACGCCAGCCATCTGGCGTCTGCGAAGAGGGCGAATGTCTACGCCCTCCCGATCTACGTCCTACGAAACTGCACAGCGGCTTAGCGACGACCGAGCAGCAAACCGACGACCAGGCCGAAACCGGCAGACACGGCAACGGTCTGCCACGGGTGGCCACCGATGTAGGTCTCGGTCGCTTGCACGGCAGGCTTGGTCTTGTCACGAACGCTGCCGAGGGAATCCACGGCCTGTTTGAGTTTCAGGCTCAGCTGAGCGCGTACGGTTTCTGCCTCTTCGCCGACCAGCGACGCGCTGTCCTTGAGCAGTTTGTCGGACTCTTCAATAAGGGCCGCCAATTCGCTGAATGCTTGATCCTGGATCTGTTCGGCGGCGTTTTGGGCAGCAGTTTTACGAGCCATGGCAAATTTCCTTTCAGTTGATGATGGCAGTGAGCAATGGAGTCGCGAGGGTCGGGAAAAGTTGCAGCGTATTTCCGGCGCGGCGCAAAAAGTGCGACGAATGTGATCGGGCATCGGCCGTGGCGGGTGTAAGATGCTGACGCTTTTTGAGCCAATGTCCGGCTCCCGTTTTTGAACACAGAGGTAACCGTCATGAGTTTTAACCTGGCCAACAAGACCCTTGCCGAACGCGCTGAAATCGAGGATGAAAAATCCCGTCTTTTCGACTTGTGGCAGAGCAATCTGGGCAAGGCCAAAGGCGAAGCCGCCCGGTTGATGGGCGAGCGTGCCAAACGCAAGGGCAAGTGGTCGGAGTGGGTGCGTTCCGAACTCGACGCCATGTCACCTCCCGAGTACGCCAACATGGTGCGCGCCGAAGTCAACCGACTGGTCGCCGCTGCACGGGCCTGATGCCCATCTACGCCTGATATAAGCGCCGCTGAAGGCTGCCATAAGCACTATTCGTTTTTATTGATACCCCGAACTTTCTAGACTCACTCCATCGCAACGGCAGGCGCTTCGTCCTGCCGATTTCAGTGGAGAAACGGCATGTCGAAGAATCAGGAAGCGGCGTTCTGGCAAAAAGCGCAGCGGCATTTGATCCGCTACGGCGGCACATTCGAGTCGCGGATCATCGAGCGGGCGCAAGGCAGCTTCGTCTACGACGCCGACCAACAGCCGATTCTGGATTTCACATCCGGGCAGATGAGCTCGCTGCTGGGCCACGGCCACCCGGACATCTGCGACGTGGTGCAACACCACATCCGCAACCTTGACCACCTGTTCAGCGGCATGCTGACCCGTCCGGTGGTCGATCTGGCCCACGCGCTGTCCGAAACTTTGCCCCCGAGCCTGTCCCGCAGCATGTTCCTCAGCACCGGCGGCGAGGCGAACGAAGCCGCGATCAAAATGGCCAAGCTGGCCACCGGTAAATATGAAATCGTCGGTTTCGCGCAATCCTGGCATGGCATGACCGGTGGCGCGGCTTCTGCGACTTACAGCGCCGGTCGCCAGGGCTACGGCCCGGCTGCCGTGGGGTCGCTGGCGATTCCGGCGCCGTACCCGTACCGACCGCGTTTCGAAAAGAATGGCGAGATCGACTGGCAAGGCGAGCTCGACTACGGCTTCGACCTGATCGACCGCCAGTCCAGCGGCAGCCTCGCCGCGTTCATCGCCGAGCCGATCCTCAGCTCTGGTGGCCTGATCGACCTGCCGCTGGGTTACCTGGCCGCCCTCAAGCGCAAGTGCGAAGAGCGCGGCATGTTGCTGATCCTCGACGAAGCACAGACCGGCGTGGGTCGCACCGGCCTGATGTACGCCTTCGAGCGCGACGGCGTGGTGCCGGACATTCTCACCCTGTCGAAAACCCTGGGGGCGGGCTTGCCGCTGTCGGCGGTCATCACCAGTCCCGCCATCGAAGACCTCTGCCACGAGCGCGGCTTCCTGTTCTACACCACCCACGTTTCCGATCCGCTCCCCGCTGCCGTGGGCCTGAAAGTGCTGGAAGTGGTACAGCGTGACGGCCTGGTCGAAAGGGCGAGAGTGGCTGGCGCCTATCTGGAAAAAGGCCTGCGCCGTTTGCAGGAACGCTTCGACTGCATAGGCGATGTGCGCGGCCGGGGCCTGTTGCTCGGCATGGAAATCGTCAGCGACCGCACGAGCAAATTGCCGGCCTCCGACCTCGGCGCTGCCATCACCCGGGAATGCATGAAGCTGGGGTTGAGCATGAACATCGTGCAATTGCCTGGCATGGGCGGGGTGTTCCGTATTGCGCCGCCCTTGACCGTGAGCGACAGCGAGATCGATCTGGGGCTGAATCTGCTCGGGCGGGCCATCGAGAGGGCGTTCTGACCCTCTCACCGACATGCTTGCCCAGTGGGCGCCAAATCATTCGCGAAGGGGCGGGCCGCCTGCACATCTCCGTTGCCTGAACGCTCTTTCGCGAATGAATTCGCTCCCACAAGTTTCTCGCACGACGCGAGATCGTGAATGCCGTGCTCCCTCTGTAGCGGCACAGCTTGCCGTCTGTGTGCAGTGCGGTAAGGTCGGGCGCACATCTTCGTCGTGCCCACACTCACTCCTGTAGGAGCGAATTCATTCGCGAAGGGCAGGTACAGCCTCCACATCTCGATTGCCTCGACCTTTTGGCGGCAGGCCCTGCGGTCAAAGCGCGTAGTGCTCCAACGCATTGGCAATCACCATCCGCTGCACTTCACTCGTCCCTTCGTACAGCTGGGTGATCCTCGCGTCGCGGTAGTACTTCTCCACCGGATAGTCTTCCAGGTAGCCATAGCCTCCATGAATCTGAATGGCTTTGGAGCACACGCGCTCGGCCATCTCCGACGCGAACAGCTTGGCTTGGGAGGCTTCGGTCAAACACGGCTCGCCAGCACTTCTCAACCGTGCCGCGTGCAGGATGAGCAGGCGGGCGGCGTTGAGTTGGGTGTGCATGTCGGCGAGCAGGTTGGCGATGCTTTGGTGCTGGATGATCGGCTGGCCGAACTGCACACGATCACGGGCGTAGGCGACGGCCGCTTCGAAGGCGGCGCGGGCGATGCCCAACGACTGCGCGGCGATGCCGATGCGGCCGCCTTCGAGGTTGGAGAGGGCGATGGCCAGCCCTTTGCCCCGTGGGCCGAGCAAATTGGCTTCGGGAATCACGCAGTTGTTGAGCGTCACGGCGCAGGTGTCCGAAGCCTTGATGCCCATCTTGTGTTCGCTGCGATCCACGACAAAACCGGGGTTGTCGGTGGGCACCAGAAAGGCCGACAGCCCCTTCTTGCCCAGCTCCGGATCGGTGACGGCGAACACAATCGCCAGTTGTGCACGCTTGCCGTTGCTGACGAATTGCTTGGCGCCGTTGAGCACCCACTGGCCATCCCGCAGTTCGGCACGGGTCCGCAGGTTGTGGGCTTCGGAACCGGCTTGGGGCTCGGTCAGGCAGAAGCAGCCGATGGCCTCACCGCTGGCCAACACCGGCAACCAGTGTTGTTTTTGCTCATCACTGCCGTAGCGCAAGACCGGGCCGCAGCCCACGGAATTGTGAATGCTCATCAGCGCGCCCACCGCGCCGTCGCCCGCCGAGATTTCCTCCACCGCAAGGGCATAGGCGACGTAGTCGATGTACGTGCCACCCAGCTCTTCGGGCACGATCATGCCGAGCAGGCCCAACTCACCCATCTTGCGGACCAGGGCGTCATCAATCCAGCCGGCCTTTTCCCAGGCCTGTGCGTGGGGCGCGATTTCGTTGCGGGCGAACTCGCGGGCCATGTCGCGGATCATCCGCTGCTCTTCAGTCAAGTCGTGGTCGTTCATCGTGGGGCTCTCTTGTCAGGGGACGACGGTCAGACCGTGGCCAGGGTATCGAGTGTGTGCACAGGGTGGCCGTCGAAGAACGCCAGCACCTGTGCGTGCGGTAATGCCTCAATGTTCGGAGGGTTCCAACGCGGGGTTTTGTCTTTGTCGATGATCAGCGCGCGCACGCCTTCCATGATGTCGCCCTTGGCGAACCACTGACGGTCCAGGTGCAGTTCCAGTGCGAAGCACTGCGCCAACGATAGGCTCCGGCCGCGGCGGATCAGCTCCAGCGTGACGGCCATGGCCAGCGGCGAGCGGCTGTCGAGTACCTTGATCGTTTCTTCGGCCCAGTCCCGATACGCCGGACGGTCTTCCCGCGACAAGGCATCGCGAATCGACGCGATGTCCGGCAGCGCGAAATACTCATCGATCACGCGGCGCATGGCCTTGAGTTCCGCGCCAGGCAGCAGCTTGGCGGTCATGGAGGTCACCAGCATGCGCAGGGTTTCCCCCGGGTTGTTTTCCCATTGAAGCGCGTCGAGGTGCTGGTCAAATGCCTCCAGGGATTCGCGGGGCAGGCACGCGTCGGCGAGCCCTGCGTAGAGCGCGTCGGCCGCTCTGGCCTGAACCCCGGTGACGCCGAGGTAGACGCCCAATTGGCCGGGCAGGCGCGACAAAAAATAACTGCCGCCCACGTCCGGAAAATAGCCGATCCCCACCTCCGGCATCGCCATTTTCGCCCTGCCCGTGATGACCCGGAACGTGGTGCCCTGCACCAACCCCATGCCGCCGCCCAACACCAGCCCGTCCATCAAGGCCACGGTGGGTTTTGGGTAAACGTGGAGGCAGTGATCGAGGGCGTATTCCTCTTCGAAGAACACGCGGTGCAAGCTGTCGCCCGCCTGGAAACTGTTGTACAGCGAGCGAATGTCACCCCCGGCGCAGAAGGCTTTTTCGCCCTCGGCGCGAAGCACGACGGCGAGCACCTCGGGGTCGTCCGCCCAAGCCTGCAGGTGTTGATGCAGGGTGCGAATCATCGGCAGGGTGAGGGCGTTCAGCGTCGCGGGCTGATTGAGCGTCAGGTGACCAATCCGGTTGCGCACCTGGGCGGTGACGGGGGCCTGAGCGTCCAGGGGCAGTGTGTCGAATTCCATCAAGGCACCTCGATATGTCGGCCACACGCTCACGGGTAAGCGGGCCGTTCACGGAGAAAGAAAAGGCGGGGGATCAGACGAGGGCGCGCGTCATGAGCGTCGGTGCCCGGAGCGCTCACACCCGTGTGCATCGCTACACGAGGCAGGGTATTCGCTGACGAGGAAACCCTTGGCGAGGGCGGCAGAAGGGCAGGCGGTGAAACGTGGGTGCAAGGCTCGCATTGTTGTTGTTCTCCGTGCGTGACGCTACTGGCAGTCCCTCACCTTGTGAGCGGGGGACTGAGCGACTTGCCGAGATGCTAGCAGTGCATTTTTATTAGTTTCAACTCACCTTTCTGCATTGTGAGTCTGCATTTTTGCACGGGTGTCGCTCAGTGATCGGGCACAACCGACAGCGAGCGTTTCAGACAACGCAATGTGAAGCTGGAGCGTGAATGGGTGATGCCGGGCACCTTGTAAAGCTTCTTGCGCAAGAACGCTTCGTAGCCCGCCGTGCCGTCCACGGCCACTTTGATCAGGTAGTCATAGTTCCCGGTGGTGAGGTAGACCTCCAGCACTTCGGGCATGTCCGCCATGGCTTTGCCGAACGCTTCGAGGACCGAGTCGTCATGGCGCTCAAGGGTGATTTCAATGATCACGGTTTCCGCCGCCCCGAGCAGCGACTGATCGAGCACCGCGGTGTAGCCCGTGATGTAGCCGAGGGTTTCCAGACGGCGGGTTCGCTGCCAGCAGGGGCCGGGGGTCAGGCCTATTTCCTGGGCCAGTTGGGTGTTGCTGAGGCGACCGTCCCTTTGCAGGGCTCGAAGAATTTCACGGTCGATGCGGTCGATCTTTTTGTTGTTTTCGGCCATCTCGAAATATCCATTCACAACGCAGGAAGGTATTGAAGGAATCTCCTGCCTGATTAACAAAACGACGAAACATTTGGAAGCTCATTTTGACGATTCATCGATAGGCTTTTGTTGTTCGGACAATACCCCTGCTCATCCCAAGGGTGAGCGAGTGCTGCCACGACAATAAAAATAATTCGAGGAAGCCCCAATGGTTGAGTATCCCCCACTGAGTCTGGCGGTGCCCGCGCCTGAGCTGCGCCCTGGCGACCGGCCGGACTTCTCCCGCGTGTCGATCCCCGAAGCTGGCGCCATGCGCCGTCCCGCTGTCGATGAAAACGCTGAGCACATGCGCGACCTGGCGTTTGGCATCATTCGTGTGCTGGATCAGGATCATCTGGCGGTCGGACCCTGGGCCGACAACCTCGGCCTGGACGATGCGGCGCTGATCGCCGGGCTTGAACACATGCTGACCCTGCGCGCCTACGACGTCCGGATGTTCTCGGCCCAGCGCCAACAGAAAACCTCGTTCTACATGCAGCACCTCGGTGAAGAGGCGATCTCCTGCGCCTTCCGCATTGCCCTCGAAAAAGGCGACATGAACTTCCCGACGTACCGCCAGGCCGGTCTGTTGATCGCCGGTGGCTACCCGATGAAGTCAATGATGTGCCAAGTCTATTCCAACGACGCTGATACCCTGCGCGGTCGGCAGTTGCCGGTGTTCTACTCGTCGAAAGAGCATGGTTTTTTCTCGATCTCCGGCAACCTCGCCACGCAATACATTCAGGCGGTGGGCTGGGCCATGGGCTCGGCGATCATGAACGACCGCAAGATCGCGGCGGCCTGGATCGGCGACGGCTCCACGTCGGAAAGCGACTTCCACGCCGCGCTGGTATTCGCCTCGACCTACAAGGCGCCAGTGGTGCTGAACATCGTCAATAACCAGTGGGCCATTTCTACGTTTCAGGGGATCGCCCGGGGTGGCGCGGTGACCTTTGCCGAACGCGGCCATGGCTTCGGCATTCCGGCGTTGCGAGTCGATGGCAACGATTACCTCGCGGTGTACGCCGTCGCGAAATGGGCCACCGAACGCGCCCGTCGCAACCTCGGCCCGACCCTCATTGAATACGTCACTTATCGGGCGGGCGGCCACTCCACCTCAGACGATCCTTCAGCGTATCGCCCCAGCGATGAAAGCAGCGCCTGGCCGCTGGGCGATCCGGTGACGCGCCTGAAAAACCACCTCATCGTGCGCGGCGTCTGGTCCGAAGAACGGCATGCCGAAGCCGAGGAACGCATCATGGCCCACGTCATTGCGACCCAGAAAGAAGCCGAGGCGATCGGCACGTTGCGCAGCGGGCAGCGACCTAGCCCTAGTGAAATGTTCGACGACGTGTACGCCGAGATGCCTGATCATCTGCTGCGTCAACGTCATGAAGCGGGGTATTGAGTCATGGCTCGACTGACGATGATTGAAGCGATTCACGATGCCATGGATGTCGCGATGGAAAAAGACCCCCATGTCGTGGTGTTCGGCCAGGACGTGGGCTATTTCGGCGGGGTGTTCCGCTGCACTGCCGGCTTGCAGAAAAAATACGGCGCCTCCCGCTGTTTCGACGCACCGATCTCGGAGCTGGGGATCGTGGGCGCGGCGATTGGCATGGCGGCCTACGGCATGAAGCCGTGCGTGGAGATTCAGTTCGCCGATTATATGTACCCGGCGTATGACCAGATCGTCTCCGAAGCGGCGCGTTTGCGTTACCGCTCGGCGGGGGAGTTCACCTGTCCGCTGGTGGTGCGCATGCCCACGGGCGGCGGCATCTACGGCGCCCAGACCCACAGCCAGAGCCCCGAGTCGCTGTTCACCCACGTGGCCGGGATCAAGACCGTGGTGCCGTCCAATCCCTACGACGCCAAGGGCCTGTTGCTCGCCTCGCTGGAAGACCCGGACCCGGTGATCTTTCTGGAGCCGAAGCGGCTGTATAACGGCCCGTTCGACGGCCATCACGACCGCCCGGTGGTGCCGTGGAAATCCCATGAGCTGGGCGAAGTGCCCGACGGTCGCTATATCGTACCGCTGGGTCAGGCGGCTGTGCGCCGCGAGGGCAAGGACGTCACGGTGCTGGCCTACGGCACGATGGTGCATGTCGCGCTGACTGCCGCCGAGGAATCCGGGGTGGACGCCGAAGTGATCGACCTGCGCACGCTGATCCCGCTGGACCTGGAAACCATCGCTCGCTCGGTGCGCAAGACCGGGCGCTGCGTGATCGTCCACGAAGCCACGCTGACCTCCGGTTTCGGTGCGGAGCTGGCTGCACTGGTGCAGGGCGAGTGCTTCTATCACCTGGAAGCGCCGATCCGCCGCGTGGCGGGTTGGGACACGCCATACCCTCATGTGCATGAGTGGAATTATTTCCCCGGCCCGGCCCGTGTGGCCGAGGCGCTGACAGCAACGATGGAGGCTTGAGCATGGGTACGCACGTGATTCGAATGCCCGACATCGGTGAGGGCATCGCCGAAGCGGAATTGGTCGAGTGGGTAGTCGCGCTGGGCGACAGGGTGAAGGAGGACGACACCCTCGCCACGGTGATGACTGACAAGGCAACGGTGGACATTCCTTCGCCGGTGAGCGGCAAAGTGACCTGGCTTGGTGGCGAGTTGGGCGCGCTGATCGCGGTCGGCGCGGAATTGATTCGCCTTGAGGTTGAGGGTGAGGGCAATGCTCGCGCTGGAACGCCGGTGGCGCAGTCGAGTCAAGCGAGTCCTGGCGCCGCTGAACCGTCCGTTACCGAACCGGCCACGAACGCTGTCGCGCAGGCGGCATCGCCCGTGAAACCTCAGGCGGTGAGCCCAACACTTGAAACGTCACCCGCCTCCGTCACGCCGGTGCCGTTGCGGGCTGAAGGCGAGAAACCGCTGGCGTCCCCGTCAGTGCGCGGCCGTGCCCGCGACGCGGGAATCGATCTGCGCCAGGTGCGCGGGTCGGGCGGTGCCGGACGCATCACCCATGACGATCTGGAGGCGTGGATCGCGGGCGGTGGCGTGGCTCAGGGAACAGGCAAACCGGCGCGGGACAACTCGGTCAGTGAGGTCCGCGTCATGGGCCTGCGGCGCAAGATCGCCGAGCGCATGCAACTGGCCAAACGCACCATCGCCCACATCACCATCGTCGAAGAAATCGACGTCACGGCGCTGGAAGACCTGCGCAGCAAACTCAACGGCCAAGGCGGGCGCACCAAGCTGACCCTGCTGCCGTTCGTGATGAAAGCGATGATCCTGGCCGTGCGCGATCAGCCTGGCCTCAACGCCCATTACGACGACGAGGCCAACGTGATTCGTCAGTTCGCCGGGGTGCACATCGGCATTGCGACACAGACCCCCAGCGGCCTCATGGTCCCGGTGGTGCAGCACGCCGAAACCTTGAACCTCTGGCAGTCCGCGGATGAAGTGGCGCGGGTCGCAGAAGCGGCGCGGACCGGCACGGCAGCGCGTGAAGAATTGTCTGGCTCCACCATCACCATCAGCTCGCTGGGTCCGCTGGGCGCGTTGTCCACCACGCCGATCATCAACCGTCCGGAGGTGGCCATCATCGGCATCAACCGAATGGCCGTGCGGCCCCATTGGGACGGCGCGGCGTTCGTGCCCCGCAAGATGATGAACATCTCGTGCAGCTTCGATCACCGGGTGATCGACGGCTGGGACGCGGCGGTGTTTATCCAGCGTCTGAAGGCGCTGCTGGAAACCCCTGCGTTGATGTTCGTGGAGCAATGACATGAGTGAGATTTCCTGCAAATTGCTCGTCATCGGCGCAGGCCCCGGCGGCTACGTATGCGCCATCCGCGCCGGGCAACTGGGCGTGGACACGGTGATCGTGGAAGCCGCCAAACCGGGCGGCACCTGCCTGAACATCGGCTGCATTCCGTCGAAGGCGCTGATCCACGCGGCTGATGAGTTTCATCGGTTGCAGACCTTCGCCGACCACGCGCCGCTGGGCATTTCGGCCTCGGCCCCCACCATCGATTTCGCCAAGACGTTGGCCTGGAAAGACCAGATCGTTTCGCGCCTCAACGGCGGGGTGGCGGGTCTGTTAAAGAAAGCCAAGGTGCGCGTGATCACGGGGCACGCCACGGTCGTCGACGGCAAGACCGTGCGCGTCGAATCCGCCGACGGCACGCACTCGATCACCGCGCAGATGATCGTCATCGCCAGCGGTTCGACACCCGTGGAAGTGCCGACGCTGCCGTTCGGCGGGCCGGTCATTTCGTCCACCGAAGCGCTGTCGCTGGCAGAGATTCCCAAGCGGCTGGTGGTGGTGGGCGGCGGCTACATCGGGCTGGAACTGGGCACGGCCTACGCCAAGTTGGGGGCAAAGGTGACGGTGGTCGAGGCCACTGCGCGCATTCTGCCGCAGTACGACAAGGACCTGACCGCGCCGGTGGCCGCGCGCCTGGCGGCACTGGGCGTTGAGGTCTTGACCGAATCCAGAGCGGTGGGATTGGCGGAGAGCGGCGGGCTTTTGGTGGACACACCCACGGGCCAGCGGGCGCTGGAGGCTGACAAGATTCTGGTCACCGTGGGCCGCACGCCGCGCACCACTGGCTGGGGCCTGGAAAAACTGTCGCTGGGCATGAATGGGCCGTTCATCAAGATCGACGACACCTGCCGCACATCCATGAACGGGGTGTACGCCATCGGTGACGTGACCGGCGAGCCGATGCTGGCGCACCGAGCCATGGCGCAAGGCGAAATGGTGGCGGAAATCGCCGCCGGGCACAAAACACAATGGGACCGCCGCTGCATTCCGGCGGTGTGTTTCACCGACCCGGAAATCGTCACGGTGGGCCTGTTGCCGGGTGAAGCGGTGGCGCAGGGGATCGACATCCTCAACGCCAGTTTTCCGTTTCAGGCCAATGGCCGTGCCATGACTACCGAACGCGAGGACGGCTTCATCCGCGTTGTGGCGCGGGCGGACAACCACCTGCTGCTGGGTCTACAAGGCGTGGGCGCGGGCACATCGGAATTGTCGGCAGCGTTCGCGCTGTTGATCGAAACCGGTGCGCGGCTGGAGGATGTGGCGGGGACGGTGCATGCGCACCCGACCCAGGGCGAGGCGTTGCAGGAGGCGTGCCTGCGGGCACTGGGCAAGGCGATTCATCTGTGATGGATCGATCGGGTAGGAGGGGGCGAGAGAACGCGCAGTCAGGGCCAGGCCGTGACTGCGTTTTTTTTGCCTGGTCAGGCCCTGCCCAGGCTCGGGAGAAAGCCCAGGCCGAGGGGCAATCAACCGAGCCGGTATAGGCTTCAGTCTGGAAGGCGATGATGCCGCCAATGAACGACGCCGGTGATCAGGGCGACGATCAGCAGCGCCGTCAGATACACGAGGCTGGTGTCGAAAAGGCCGAAGTGCCCCACGCCGAAGCCGGCGATGATCGGTGGCAGGCTGAGCGACAGGTAGCAAGCCACGAAAATGGCCGCGAACAATTCTGCGCGCTCATGGGCATCGGCCAACGGCGCCAGGGTTTGCAGGACCGCCGAGAACCCGGCGCCCGAACCGATGCCCGCCACCACGGTGCCTACGAAGAACGGCAACACACCGCCCCATGACAGCGCGCCAATGAGGATCGCCAGCCCCATGACGATGCCCAGTGCTCCCAGCGCCGCGCACAACGACGGGGAAAACAGGCGGCCCATGACCGCAGCCGCCACGGCTGCCGGGCCACAGAGCGCCGCGACGGTCAGGCCATTGAGCCCGGCGCTGTCGACCTCAAACACGCCGTGCAGGATCGACGGTGCCAACGACATGTACAGCCCGCACAGCGCCCAGATCGAAAGCAACAATGGCACGCTTCGAACGTAGGCACTCCGGGCGCGAGGCGTCACCGACACGCGAGGCATCAACGACGCCAGGGCGCCCGCCCGCCGACTTGAGGTTTCCGGCACGCGGGCAACGCCCACTGCGGCCAGCGGAAACACCACCGCCAGTGCGACGAACACGGTCACTTCTGGATGGCCAATCCAGTACATCGACAGCCCGGTGATCAACGAGCCCGTTGCCAACCCGGCCAGAGGCGCGATGCTGCTGAACAAGGCACCCGCCTTTTTCTGATGGGCGGGTGCGGCTTCGACCACGGCGGCGGACAACGCGCCGCTGGCAATCCCCGTCGCCAGGCCCTGAAGACAGCGGGCGAAGATCAATTGCTGGATGTCACCGGCGTAGGCGAACAGCACCATCGCCAGCGTCTGCAGCAGTAGCGCGCCGACGATCACCGGTTTGCGGCCAATGTGATCGGACAGCGAGCCCGCGCTGAGCAGGGCGACCAGCAGGGTGATGGCGTAGGCGGAAAACGCCACGGTCAACAGGCCGGACGAAAACCCCCAATGATGCTGGAACACGACGAACAGCGGTGAAGGGGTGCTGGCCGCAAAGAAGTAAGCGAACAGCACCGTGGCCAGTAAAGGAAATGCGAACGCCCTGGCCGGGCGGACGAGCGATGGAGAGGGGTTACCGAGGTCTGACATTCCGGTCTCCTGAGCAGTGGACAAGGTTCAGTTTTCGAACGCGAATGGAGGGGTGAGTCATCAACGACAGGCATGATATTACACATTAAATATAAGACGTGTGTTCAAGGCGCCTGTCAGGCGTGAAATGAAAATTGCCTGGGAGCATCGAGTGGGTCCCAGGCGGTGGGCTTCAACGTGATTGCTGAAGGATGACGTTCACCTGCGCGTTATACGCGCAGCGCCTGAGTCACAGGCTCGGCCAGGTATCCCCCAGACCACCACGACGTTCGAGCAACGCACCCAGTTGCAGGATCACGTCTTCGTTCAACCAGCGAGAGACCAGTTGGACGCTGATCGGCAGGCGCTCGGAACTCAAGGCGAACGGCACCGACAGCGCGGGCAGGCCGGTCAGGTTGAACGCCGAAGTGGCGCTCATCACGTGCAGCCACGAGACGGTCTGACCGTTGACGACCAGTTCTTGCGCGCCATGCGGCGTGGCCGTCATCGGGGTCACCGGGCACAGCAGGACATCGTACTGATCGAACCACGCAGAGAACGCTGAACGCAGGGCTTCGGCCTTGCGCAACGCGGCGTTGAAGTCAGTGAACGACGGGTCCGGCGAATCGTAGATGCCTTGGCCTACAGCGTGCAGATCGTGTTCGCGACCTTTGGCCAGTTTGCGGATTTCCGGGGCCAGTTCGGCGTAGACCATCAGCATCAGCGGGGAGAGCGGATCGTCGAGGAACGGTAGCGTGACTTCCTCGACGTCGCACCCGAGGGCCGCAAGTTGTGACGCGGCGGCTTTCACGGCGGCGGTGATTTCAGGATCGACCGGGCCGAACGCCGCGTCCGATACCCAACCCACACGAATGGTTTGCCCGGAAATGCGCGCCGTATCGGCGATCGCGGTTTTCGCGTGCACGGCATAACCGTCAGCGCCATCAGGGCCTTTGAGCAGCGAGTAGGCGAGGGCTACGTCGCGCACGGTTCGGGCCATCGGACCGACGTGCCACCACTGCGAGGTCACGGTGGGGAAATGACCGCTGTAAGGAATGCGGCCGTGGGTGGCTTTCAACGCCGCGATGCCGGTGAAGGCGGCGGGGCCACGGACCGAAATGGCGACGTCACTGCCAATGCCCAGCGGCGACATGCCCGCAGCGATGGCGGCGGATTCGCCACCGGACGAGCCGCCCGGCGTGCGGTCCAGATTCCATGGGTTGTTAGTGCGACCGGTGAGCAGGTTGTCGGATTCGGTCCAGGTAGAGAACTCTGGCAGATTGGTTTTCGCAAGGATGATGCCGCCTGCGCTTTTCAGACGGGCGACGGTGGAAGCGTCTTGAGTCGGCACGTTGCCGGCGAAGAAGCGCGAACCGCGTTGGGTCAGGATGCCCGCCGTGTCGAGCGCGTCTTTAACGGTGAAGGGAACGCCATGAAGAGGGCCGGTCTTGTCGCCACGGGCGATCGCTTTGTCCGCCTGATTCGCTGCGGCCAGTGCGCCTTCAGCGTTGAGGGTCACGATGGCGTTGATTTTGGGGTTTACCGCTTCGATGCGATCAAGGTGCGCTTTTACGACCTCGACTGAAGACAGTTCACGATTGCGGATCAGGCTGGCGAGTTGTGTGGCGTCGGATGAAGTGATGTCATTTTTCACAGTCATGTTTCCCATGAGGTTCAACAAGATATGATCGTCGGGATATTCCTACCGATCACTTGGTAGGGCGGATGCTAGGCGTCATCACACAAGGCTGTCAAGTCTATACCTAGCAGTTGGTAGGCTTTTTTGTTAACGTGGCGGCTGATCAGTGGAGACGGCTATGAGCACCAATTCTCGTGAAGCAATTTTGGCGGCGGCCAGGCTCGCCGGGCAGGCGCACGGCTACAACGGCCTGAATTTCCGTGACCTGGCGACCGAAGTGGGGATCAAGGCCGCGAGCCTGTATCACCACTTTCCGAGCAAGGCGGACCTCGGCGTGGCGGTTGCCAGGCGTTATTGGGAAGACGCGGGCGCCGCGTTGGACGCGATGTACGCGGAGCTGGAAGACCCTGTCGAGTGCCTTCGTCGCTACCCCGGCACTTTCCGCGTGGCGCTGGAAACGGGGAACCGCATGTGCATGTGCAGCTTCATGGCGTCCGAATACGACGACCTGCCGCCGAATGTGCAGACCGAGGTGCAGGTGTTCGCAGACGTCAACGTGGCGTGGCTGAGCAAGATGCTGGTGCTGGCCGGTCTTGTGGATGAGGCCGGTGCCGAGCGGCGGGCTTTTGCGATTTTTTCCGGCATCGCTGGCGCGCAATTGAGCGCCCGGGGTCGAGCGGACATTTCACTGTACGACGCGATCGTCGATGACTATCGGTCGATTGGATTGCTACCGGGCTGAAACCAGGAGCAGCGTTCAATCGACGGCGCTTACCAACTGCCGCTCGCTGGCTGCGGCAGGCTCAACGTGCCACTGTCGTAGAAGCGCATGGTTCCGAACAGCCCGCCGGCCAGTTTGCCGTGCAGTTCGTACGGCAGATTGTCCAGACGCTGTTGTTCGGTCAGGCCCACCGCCTGGCGCAGCGCGGCGAAGGCCGATACCGTCACGGGCACGGTCAGCACGCCTTCGGAAAACCGCGTGATCGTGCCTTTCTGGTCACTGACGCCGGACGCGAGCAGCTTGCCGTTGACGTCGAGGTTCAGCGCCACGCCGTCATAGGGAATGTCGACATCGTTGGGGTTTTGCAGGCGCAGTTTGACGGCGAAGCGAATTTCCAGGTCCTGACCCGGCAGCGGTTCGATGCCTACCACATTGATGTTCAGCGGGTCGCGGTTGGGAAACAGCGCGCAGGCGCTCAACGCCAGAATCAGCAGGCAGGCGAACAGCGAACGGATTGGGCGTAGCGGCATTGGGGGCTCCAGTGGCGAGGCAGGGCGGGAGAGGGCTCCCGCTCAGTTAAGCCTAGCGTTCCAACTGTGCGACCGCGTGTGGCGAGAGAGGTTCTGTTTCCGGGGCTTTTGCCGGGTCTTGCAACACCTTCACCGTCGAGGCTTCCGGGTCGAACTCGGTGACCTCGTCTTCTATATGCTCTTCCGGCAGAAAGATGTTGAGCAGGATCGCGCAGAAGGCGCCCACTGTGATCGGCGATTCGAAGATGTTGTGCAGCGCCTTCGGCAACTCGCGCAGGACTTCAGGCACCGCCGCCACACCCAGGCCCATGCCCAGTGAAATCGCCACGATCAGCATATTGCGCCGATGCAGCCCGGCTTCGGACAGAATCTTGATCCCGGCCACCGCCACGGTGCCGAACATGATCAGCGTCGCGCCACCGAGCACCGGCTTTGGCATCAATTGCAGCACCGCGCCGATGATCGGGAACAGGCCCAGCAGCACCAGAATCCCGGCGATGAAAAACGCCACGTAACGGCTGGCCACGCCGGTCAGCTGGATCACGCCGTTGTTCTGGGCGAACGTCACCATCGGCAGGCTGTTGAACGTCGCGGCCATGGCCGAGTTGAGGCCGTCGGCGAGAAGACCCGATTTGATCCGGCGGATGTACACCGGGCCGCTCACAGGCTGCTGGGAAATCATCGAGTTGGCCGTCAGGTCGCCCGCCGCTTCCAACGGGGAGACCAGAAAGATCACCGCAATCGGGATGAACGCCAGCAGGTCGAAGGAAAAGCCGTATTTGAACGGCACCGGAATGCTCATCACCGGCACGTGCGGCATGTGCGCGAAATCAATCCGCCCCATGTACCACGCCACCAGAAAGCCCAGCGTCAGCCCGATGATGATCGCGCTCAGGCGCAGCAGCGGAATATTGAAACGGTTGAGGACCACAATCGTGACCAGCACCAGTGCGGCAAGTCCGAGGTTGGCGGCCGAGCCAAGGTCCGTGGCGCCGAAGCCGCCCGCCATGTCGGTCATGGCCACTTTGAGCAATGACAGGCCCATCAGTGTGATGATCGTGCCGGTCACCACCGGGGTGATCAGCTTGCGCAATTTGCCGATGAACTGGCTCAGCACCACCTCGACGAACGCGGCGCAGAAACACACGCCGAAGATGGTCGAGAGGATTTCGTCGGTGCCACCTCCGCGACTTTTCACCAGAAAACCGGCACTGAGGATCACGCTGAGAAAGGAAAAACTGGTGCCTTGCAAACACAACAAGCCCGAGCCGATGGGGCCGAAGCGTTTGGCCTGCACGAACGTGCCGAGGCCGGACACGAACAACGCCATGCTGATCAGGTAGGGCACTTCACTGTCCAGGCCCAGCACGCCGCCGACGATCAGGGTCGGGGTGATGATGCCGACGAAGCTGGCGAGCACGTGTTGCAGTGCGGCGAAGATCGCGGCCGTGAAGTGCGGGCGATCGTTGAGCCCGTAAATCAGGTCGGTTTTTCTGGCGGTCGGGCGCGAAGGGGAACTGCTTTGAGGTGTGGTCATGGTTAGCCTGCCAATTGTTTTTATTCGGTCGTGGGCTTTGCAGGTGACGCAGTCCGAACCTGTACACAAAATCTGTCTAGCAGGTCAGGTTTTCGACTTTACAACATGTCCACAAATCTAAAAACAATTATTACGAAAATTGTGTACAACAAATCGGATTGAGTTGGCTGCATGACCTGTAAGAAAAGGGCGCGCAGAATGCCAGAAAATACTTCGCGGGTGTGCGCAACGCGCTTATTCTGTGGAGACTGAACCTTGATATGCTGTTTGGCGTCTCAACTGACACTTGTTTTTAACGGGAGTCAGTCATGTCCGGGGCGACGACTCTCACAATAAGAAGTCTCGACAAGGAGGTTTCAACTGGGGTGTAACGATCTTCATGAGCACGGCACATCAATTGTCATTGACCGACCAACAAGTCGCACTGATTTCCAGGGCGCTCGCCGACCGTCGGCGTTATCAGATTCTGCTTCAGATCAGTGCCTCTACAGAGGCCGTGCCTTGCGCCGAGCTGCTCAAGGTCCACCCAGTCAGCGCGGCGACCGTGTCCCATCACACAAAAGAACTTGAGCGCGCGGGACTGATTTCTACTGTGCGTGAAGGCAAGTACGCCAGTTTCGTGATGCAGCGCGAAGTGCTTCAGGCGTATGCGCAGCAGTTGATGCAACTCGGCTAGAACTTCCTCGTCAGACATCTTATGAATTCGCCTTGATCGTTCAAGGTATATGCCTGTAAGTTTGTCCGCCACGCTATTTCCATTGCCACGCCTCGTGATGGCGCACTCGGAGTTTTCTCATGTACCCAGACGTTCAGCTTTATATCGACGGCCAATGGCGCGCCAGTGAAAACGGTCGCACCCTCGCGGTCATCAACCCGGCCACCGGCGACACCCTGGGCACTGTCGCCCATGCCGACATTGCCGATCTGGACAAAGCCCTCGCCGCAGCCGAGCGCGGTTTCGAAACCTGGCGCAGCACCCCAGCCTATGACCGCTACAAAATCATGCAGAAAGCCGCGAACCTGTTGCGCGAGCGCGTGGATAACATCGCCAGCATCATGACCCAGGAACAGGGCAAGCCACTGGCCGAAGCGCGCATGGAAACCCTGGCCGCAGCTGACATCATTGACTGGCTCGCTGAAGAAGGCCGCCGCGCCTATGGCCGTTTGGTGCCGTCGCGCAACGCGTCCGTCGAGCAGAAAGTCATCAAGGAACCGGTCGGTCCGGTCGCGGCGTTTACCCCCTGGAACTTCCCGATCAATCAGGTGGTGCGCAAGCTGTCCTCCGCGCTGGCGGCCGGATGTTCGATCATTGTCAAAGCCCCTGAAGAAACCCCGGCGTCGCCCGCCGAGCTGATCCGCGCCTTCATTGACGCAGGCGTGCCGGCAGGTGTGATCGGCTTGGTCTTTGGTGATCCGGCACAGATTTCCAGCTACCTGATCGCGCACCCGACCATCAAGAAAGTCACCTTCACCGGTTCCACCCCGGTGGGCAAGCAACTGGCCGCCCTGGCCGGTCAGCACATGAAGCGCGCCACCATGGAACTGGGCGGTCACGCCCCGGCGCTGGTGTTCGATGACGCGGACCTGGACCTCGCAGCCCGCACATTGGCAGGCGCCAAATTCCGTAACGCGGGCCAGGTGTGCGTGTCGCCGACGCGTATCCTCGTGCAGCGTGGCGTTTATGAGCAGTTCATCGAGAAGTTCGTGGGCCTGACCCATGAGGTGAAGGTGGGCAACGGTCTGGAACAGGGCGTGACCATGGGGCCGTTGGCCAACGAACGCCGTGCCCCGGCCCTGACCTCGCTGGTCAACGATGCGGCTGACAAGGGCGCCAAACTGCACACTGGCGGCCAATCGGTCGACGGTCCGGGCTATTTCTTCCAGCCGACGGTGCTCAGCGGCCTGACCACCGAGATGCGCATCATGAACGAAGAGCCGTTTGGGCCAGTCGCGCTGATCGTGCCGTTCGACACCGTTGAAGACGCGGTAAAAGAATCCAACCGCGTGCCGTTCGGGCTGGCGTCGTATGCGTTCACCACCTCCATGAAGACTGCACACATCCTCAGCACCCGGATCGAAGCCGGCATGCTGTCGATCAACCATCAGGGGATTGGCCTGGTGGAAGTACCGTTCGGCGGGATCAAGGATTCCGGCTACGGTTCGGAAGGCGGGACCGAGGCCATCGAGGCGTACCTGAACACCAAGCTGGTGACGGTGTTCAATCTGTGATGATGGCCTGAATGAAAAAAAACCACCGTTGGGTGGTTTTTTTTCGTCAGCCGCGCCGCTCCCGTTTCATTTGCATGACCAGCGTGAATCGGTCATCCGGATAGACCGTTTCCGAGACCGCGATCAGCCCTCCCTGGTCGTCGCGGTATTGGCGAATAATGTTCAGCCCCAATGATCCTGGACCTGCATTCAGGCGATGCGCGAGTACCACGCTCAATTGCACCGGCCTGACCTGTTGATCGACCGCATCGATCCTGCGCCCGAATGTCCGCTCGATCAGCGCGGCGATCAGTTCGCCGGGACACTCCCGGGCCAGCGGGATCACCTCGGCATAGCCGTCATCGGCGTACACGTCCGTCCAGCATAACGGCGCCTGGCGGTGATTAATGTCGACTTTGACGCTCGACATGCAGAAACAGTGCGAGCCAGGTTCAAGCCCCAGGCGTCGCGCCAACGTAATGTCCACGACGAAATGCCGGACGTCCTGGACGTCACGAATGTGGGTTTCTGCCACGTGCACCAGATCCGCCACAGACGCCAACGACTGTGAATAACCCCCGCTGGGTTCAGCCGCTTCTACGCGGGTCCCTACGCGTTTGCGGCGCGACACCATCCCTTGATTCTGCAACTGCGTGATCGCGGCGCGCACCGTGTGGCGGCTGACTTCGTAAAGCTCGCACAACTCGAATTCCGTCGGCAGCAATGACCCTACCGGGTACCGCCCAGTGCTGATGCCGTCCATCAGGTCATTGGCCACGGCTACATAACGCGTTTGATTGTTGCCTTCCATCGAGCTCTCCCCACAGCGAGTTGACAGTGTATCAGGGGACCGGGTAATAATTATGTACGGACATATTAAATATGTACGGCCAATAACAACATCCAGGACCCCAATCATGTCTACTACCGTTTTTGATTCTGCGCTGTTCCGCGACATGTTCGGCACCGCTGAAATGCGCGACGTGTTCTCTGACAAAGCGCTGATCGAGCGCTACATCGAGGTCGAGGTGGCGTTGGCCCGGGCCGAAGCACGCTGTGGCGTGATCCCTGCCGACGCAGCCGAACAGATCGCCGCCAAGGCCACGTTTGACTCTCTGGACCTGGCATGGATGCAACACGAAACCGAAATCGTCGGTTACCCGATCCTGCCGCTGGTGGAGCAACTGTCGAAGACCTGCGGCGAAGCCGGGCGCTACGTGCATTGGGGCGCGACCACTCAGGACATCATGGACACTGCCGTGGTCCTGCAGGTGCGGGCCGCGCTGGCGCTGGTCGAGCGTGACGTTCAGGCCGTACGTGGCCTGCTCGCCGGACTGGCGCAGAAATACCGGGATACGCCGATGGCAGGGCGCACTCACTTGCAACACGCACTGCCTATCACCTTCGGCTACAAGTGCGCAGTGTGGCTGAGCATGTTCGACCGTCATGCCGAGCGTCTGGTTGAGCTGCGTCCTCGGGTGGAAGTGGGGCAGTTCGCGGGTGCCGCCGGGACCTTGGCCTCGCTGGGCGAAAAGGGCCTCGAGGTGCAGGTAGCGCTGATGGCCGAGCTGGGGCTGGGCGTGCCGCAAGCCACGTGGCACGTGGCTCGCGACGGTTTGGCAGAGACCTTGAACTTCCTTGGGCTGGTCACCGCCTCGCTGGGCAAGGTCGCACTGGACGTCATGATGATGATGACCAGTGAACTGGGCGAAGCCTACGAGCCGTTCGTCAAGGGCCGGGGCGCCAGCAGCACCATGCCGCAGAAGCGCAACCCGATTTCCTGCGAGCTGATGTACGCCGCCGCCAAAGGCGTGCGTCAGCAGGCGGGTTTGATGCTTGACGCAATGATTCAGGATTTCGAGCGCTCGACCGGTCCGTGGCAAGCGGAATGGATTGCCATCCCGGAGGCCTTTGCGTTGAGCGCTGCCTCGCTCGGTCAAGCCAAGTTCATGCTCGCCGGCCTCGAAGTGCGCCCGGAGCGCATGCTGAAAAACCTCAACATGACTCAGGGGCTGATTGTCGCCGAGGCCGTGATGATGGGCCTTGCACCCGCACTGGGACGTCAGCTTGCCCACGATGTCGTGTACGCCGCCTGCCGGGTTGCCAACGAAGAAAACATTAGCCTCCTGGACGCGCTCGTCGCGCAGGGCGAGGTGACCGAACGTCTGGATCTGGCCGAATTGCAACGCCTCACCGACCCCTGCAACTACCTGGGACTGGCGCCTCAGATGGTGGATCGCGCCCTTGCCCGGGAAGGCTCCGTCAGGCGCTGACCTGTTGGCCGGGCCCATTCATCCGTGCTCGGTGATGCCCTGTGTTTCAGACCCTGTTTTTGCCCCATAACAACAATGAGAGCGCAAGCATGTCTTCTACCGGTAAAAAACCGTTTTACCGCGACCTGACGTTTCAGGTAATCGCGGCCATGGTCCTCGGGATTGCCTTGGGGTTTATCGCTCCTGAGCTGGCGGCGAGCTTCAAGATCCTCGGCGACACCTTCCTCAAACTGATCAAGACCGCCGTCGCGCCGCTGGTGTTCTTCACCGTGGTGCACGGCATCGCTTCGGCCGGCGACATCAAACGCGTGGGCAAGGTCGGCCTGCGGGCACTGATCTATTTCGAAGTGTTGTCGACGTTGGCGCTGGCCATCGGCCTGATCTGGGGCAACGTGCTGCACATCGGCTCAGGCATGCACGACGCCCACCCCAGCAGCGCCACTGCCGCAGCGGCCAGTGCTGCCGTCGCCAAGGGGCACGGTCCGGTCTCGACGATGGACTTCATCTACGGCATTTTTCCCGACAACTTCGTCGGCGCCTTTGCCGGTGGCCAACTGTTGCAAGTGCTGGTGATTTCGGTGCTGTTCGGTTTTGCCTTGCTGGCGCTCAAGCCAGAACGCCGCACAGTGATCGAAGAAGGCCTGAGCCGTATTTCCGAATGCTTCTTCGAGTTCATCAACCTGATTATGAAGTTTGCGCCGCTGGGTGCCTTTGGTTCCGTGGCCTACGCCGTTGGCAGTAACGGCACGGCAGTCCTGATGTCCCTGGCCAATTTGGTGCTGATGTTTTACGTGGCGATCTTCTTTTTCATCTTCGTGGTGCTGGGTGCCGTCTGCCGTCTGTCCGGGTTCAGCTTGTGGCGGTTCTTGAATTACATCAAGGACGAGATCTTCATCGTACTGGGCACCGCGTCGTCTGAAAGCGCGTTGCCCCGACTGTTGCAGAAGCTTGAAAAATTTGGTTGCTCCAAGCAGAGCGTCGGCCTGGTATTGCCCACCGGTTACGCCTTCAACCTGGATGGCACGTCCATCTATATGTCTTTGTGTGTTCTGTTTATCGCCAATGCCTACGGCGTGCCGCTGAGCTGGGAGCACCAGTTGGGCATCGTTGCCATCATGCTGGTGACGTCCAAGGGCGCGGCGGCTGTGTCCGGTGGCAGCTTCGTGGTGTTCGCCGCCACGGTTACCGCTGTCGGCGTGCTGCCTGCCGAGGGCCTGGCGCTCTTGTTCGGCGTCTACCGCTTCATGTCGATGGCCGTCGCCACGTGCAACACCGTTGGCAACAGCGTCGCCACCGTGGTTGTTGCCAAGTGGGCCGGGGAGTTTTCCGAGCAGACAGCGCAGGAAGAGTACCGCCGTGAGCTGGGCCGTGCGCCGGGGGCGGCGTTATGAGCGACGTGCGTCAGGAACACGATGCGTTCGGGCCAGTGTCGATTCCGGCCAACCGCTACTGGGGCGCGCAGACTCAGCGTGCGCTGGAGGTCTTCGGCTCGTATGGCGAACGCTTTCCCGCCGGGCTGATCCACGCCTTCGGTTTGCAAAAACGGGCCTGCGCTCAGGCGAACCTACGTCTGGGCACGCTGCCGGAAGACCTCGCGCTGGCCATCGAACAGGCCGCCATGCATGTCGCAGCGGGCGCGTTCGATGAGCACTTTCCGCTGACGGTCTGGCAGACTGGCTCCGGCACCCAGACCAACATGAACGCCAACGAGGTCATCGCCAATCTGGCTAACCTCGCGCTGGGTAGTGCGTTGGGCAGCAAGCAACCGGTCCACCCCAACGATCACGTCAATCGATCGCAGTCGTCCAACGACAGCTTTCCCACGGTCATGCACGTTGCGGCAACCTTGCAGCTGCGCGATGAATTGCTGCCGGCCTTGGCCGCCTTGCGCGACGCTCTCACCACAAAGGCACGGGCCTGGGCGAACGTGCTGAAAATTGGCCGCACTCACATGATGGATGCTGTGCCGATGACCCAGGGCCAAGCGTTCGATGCCTTTGCTCATCAGATCAGCCACGGTATCGACCGTATTGAAGGGTGCCTGCCACGGCTGCGGACGTTGCCTCAAGGCGGCACGGCCGTGGGCACCGGGCTCAATACGCCGGAGGGTTTCGATCGGGCGTTCTGCGAGGCGTTGAGCGACATCACTGGCGAGCCATTCGTGCCGAACCCGAGCAAGTTCGAGGGCATGGGCACCCACGATGCGCTGGTCGAAGTGTCGGGGGCGCTGAATGTACTGGCCGTGTCGTTGAGCAAGATCGCCAATGACATTCGTTTTTTGGGCTCAGGCCCTCGCTGCGGTCTGGCGGAGCTAGTGCTGCCGGACGACGGTTTGACCTCATCGATCATGCCAGGAAAACGTAATCCGACCTTGGCCGAGGTGCTGGTGCAGGCGGCAATGCAGGTGATGGGCAATCACGCAACGATCACTGTCGCCGGCGCATCCAGCGTGTTTGAGCTGAACGTCGCCAAACCCGTGCTGATCCACAACCTGCTGCAATCGATTGGCGTCCTGGCCCACTGCGTCGGCATCTTTACCGAGCGGCTGTTGAGAGGGCTGGAGGTGAACGTGCCCAAGCTTGCCGAAAACGTTGAAAACGCTTTGCTCATGGCCACTGTGCTCAATCCCGTTCTGGGGTACGACCGAGTGGCTCAGATCACCCGCAAAGCCGCGCAGGAGGGGCTTACGCCGAAGGCCGCAGCAGTGGCCCTGGGGTTCCTGACGACGCAGGAGTATGAACGGATGGTGCGACCGGAGTGGATGGTGGCGCCTCGGTGAGCGCGCAATCGCCAATGGGGTGGATGCGTGGCGAAATGCGGAACGTGTCGGAGGTGAGCGTATTCGCAAAATCGAAGAGCTGAGGAACGGCGAATTAGGCTGAACTCGCAATCGGCCCCCGAACTCTCACCCTCAGATCATCCCGATCTGTGGAGCAGGGATTCACCATGACCGTCGCGAGCGTCGATTCAGCAGCGGAGCAGGCCAAGGGCAGGGTGTTTGAAACCGACCTTCCGTCGCGTCTGGACCGCTTGCCGTGGGGCGGTTTTCATACGTTGTTGGTGTTTGCCCTCGGCATCACCTGGCTGCTCGACGGTCTTGAGGTCACGCTGGCGGGGTCGGTATCAGGGGCGCTGAAAGAGAGCCCGGTGCTGCGCCTGACCAACGCCGACATTGGGTTGGCGGGTGGCGCCTACATCTGCGGCGCCGTGCTGGGGGCGCTGTTTTTTGGCTGGCTGACCGACCGCCTTGGGCGACGCAAGCTGTTCTTCATCACCCTGGCCCTCTACATCTGCGCCACGGCCGCCACGGCGTTTTCGTTCAGCCTGTGGAGCTTCATGCTGTTCCGGTTCCTGACCGGCATGGGCATCGGTGGCGAATACACGGCGATCAATTCGACCATTCAGGAATTCACCCCGGCCCGGTTTCGCGGCTGGGTCGATCTGACCATCAACGGCACGTTCTGGATCGGGGCGGCGCTGGGGGCGGGCGGCTCGATCATTCTGCTGGACCCTGGCTGGATCGGCGGCGATCTGGGCTGGCGTTTGTGCTTCGGCATCGGTGCGTTGCTGGGGCTGATGATTTTGCTGATGCGCCTGTGGCTCCCAGAAAGCCCTCGCTGGTTGCTGATCCATGGGCAGGCCGAAGAAGCAAAAGCCATCGTCGAAGGCATCGAAGCGCGCTTTCGTGAGCAAGGCCATGACCTGCCTGAGCCGAGTGGAAAAAAACTGCGCCTGCATGCGCGGGATCACACGCCGTTACGGGAAATCTTCGACACGCTGTTCAACACCTATCGCCAGCGCGCATCGGTCGGCCTGACGCTGCTGACTGCGCAAGCGTTTTTCTATAACGCGATCTTCTTTACCTATGCGTTGGTGCTCACCGAGTTTTACCAGGTGCCGTCAGCGTCGATTGGCTGGTACGTGCTGCCGCTGGCACTGGGGAATTTCTGCGGACCGTTGCTGCTCGGCAGGCTGTTTGACGTGGTAGGGCGGCGGGTCATGATCAGCCTGACGTATGCGGTGTCGGCCGTGCTGCTGAGCATCAGCGGCTACCTGTTCGAACAAGGCGTGCTCAACGTCACCCAGCAGGCCATTGCCTGGATGATCATCTTTTTCTTTGCCTCGGCGGCGGCCAGTTCGGCTTATCTGACCGTGGCCGAAACCTTCCCTCTGGAAATTCGCGCGCTGGCGATTGCGGTGTTCTATGCCTTCGGCACCGCGCTAGGCGGGATCATCGGACCGACGCTGTTTGGTGAGTTGATCGATAGCCATGAGCGGGGGCCGGTGTTCATCGGTTACCTGATCGGCGCCGCGTTGATGTTGCTGGCGGCGGCGGTGCAAGCGATCTGGGGCGTGGCGTCCGAGCGCAAATCGTTGGAAGACGTCGCTCGACCGTTGTCGCAGGCGAGTGATTAACCGCAGTAGACCCGCGCGTTTGATTCTGGCTGAAGGCCGTGGGAGCCGGACCTCACACGGGTGAGCATGGCAGGCACTGGTCAGTTTTCTTCAATACCGCCCCCAACCCCACCCGTTACTGTCTGCGCTCATTCATTGAACGGAGAAGGGCGGTAATGAACCTGATGATTTCCATGGCGGCGTTCGCCCTTGCGGCGTCAATTTCTCCTGGGCCCGTGAACGTGGTGGCGCTGAGTTCCGGGGCCCAGTTCGGTTTGGGGGCGAGTCTGCGGCATGTGCTGGGTGCAACGGTGGGCTTTGTCGTGCTGTTGATTTTCACCGGGTTTGGCCTGCACGAAGTGCTTCGCCAATACCCCGTGCTGACCGATTTGATCCGTTGGGCCGGGATGGCGTTTCTGATCTACCTCGCCTGGAAACTGGCAATGGACGATGGCCGCCTGCACCTCGACAAACCCACCCACGCGCCGTCGTTCTGGCACGGCGCTGCGATGCAATGGCTCAACCCCAAGGCCTGGCTCGCGGCAGTGGCGGGAATGGGGGCGTTCGTGGCGGACGGCGAGGCGCGACTGATCGGGCTGTTTGCGCTGATCTACTTCGTGGTGTGCTATCTGTCGGTCGGCTGCTGGGCCTACGCCGGGGCGTTTCTCGGCCCTTGGCTGCGCAGCCCCCGACGGATTCGCCTGTTCAATCGCAGCATGTCGGCGCTGTTGGCCGGGTGTGCATTGTCGCTGCTGTACGTCTGATCACTGGCGGTACTGGCCGGGGGTCGCCGCGAGATGTTTCTTGAACACCCGCTGAAAATGCGCCTGATCGGAAAAGCCACTCTGCTGGGCGATGTCGGCCAGGGTGTCGCCCTGACGCAACTGCGCCTGGGCGTGCTGGACGCGGCGGTTGATCAGATAGGCGTGAGGCGTCATGTGGTAATGCTGCTCGAAGGCGCGAATCAGATAGGCCTCTGACAGGTTCGCCGCCCGGCAGATTTCCTCCAGCCGGATCGCCCGCAGAAAGTGCTGATTGATGTACCGCGCCGCGCGCTCGACCCTCAGATTGACCTTCTTCAGCGGCGCGTTCACGCCTCCGAGCCGCTGTTGCATCAGGGTGAAAAACGCGACCGCGGCTTCGTGTTTCTCCAGCGAGTCCAGCGTCGGGTCGATCAAGGTCCGGTGCAATTCCAGTAACCCGGTGAACAGCACGGAATCAACACTGGAAATGGCCGGAATCGCCCGAAACCCCTCGACCCCGCACGCCTGCTGCACCCGGCCCAACCACGGCGCATCGACGTAAAACATGATGTACGACCAAGGTTGGTCGTCGATCGGGTTACAGGCGTGGACGTCGCCGGGGTTCATCAACACAACGGTGCCGGTGCTGATGGTCTGGTGGGTTTTTTCGTGCAGGTACGTGCTCTGTCCGGAGGTGATCGCGCCGATGGAAAACACATCATGGGAGTGCCGCGAATAGCAGACCTTACGGCCATCGGCGATGGAGCGGGCTTCGATGAATGGCAATTGCGCGTCCCGCCAGAACACCGGAGTCGCTGAGGGGCTTACCGGGTTCTGGAGGGGCATGTCAGGTCATCCTTTGCTGTGTTTGCAGCTGTGGAATATATCCAGAGCCGGCTGGTATTCGGTGGTGTTGACGCCGAGCAAGCCTAGCACCGAATGAAACATGTAGTCATGGCTCAGGTCGGGCTGGTTCTGCTTGGCGGCGAGGCAGCTGCGATCGACGCCCGCGTCTTCCAGTGTGGCGTTGCCGAACCACATGACCATCGGTACATGGGTCTGCGCGCTCGGGGCGATGGCGTAAGGGGCGGCATGGAGGTAGATGCCGTTTTCGCCCAGAGACTCGCCGTGGTCCGAGACGTAGATCATCGACGTGTCGACCTTGTCCTGATTGCGCTTGAGGAGCTCGATGGTCTGCGACAGGAAGTGGTCGGTGTAGAGAATCGTGTTGTCGTACACGTTCTTCAGCTCGTCCGAAGTGCAACTGCCCAGTTGGTTGGTGTGGCAGACCGGCGTGAAGCGCTCCAGGGATTTCGGGTAGCGGTCATAGTATTCCGGGCCATGGCTGCCGTCGGAATGCAGGACGATGATCGCGTTGTCCTTGAGCGAGTCGATGTACGCCTGCAAGCCCACCAGCAGCGATTCATCCAGGCAGTTCTGGCCGTCGCAGAAGGGGCTGGGCTGGTTTTTCGGAATGTCGCTGTGGGGCACGCGCAGGCAGGTGCCTTTGCAATCGCTGTTGTTGTCCAGCCACACCACCTTCAGACCCGCCCGTTGCAGCATGTCCAGCAGGCCCTCATAGGTCTTGCCTTTCTTGTCGCTGTAATCGCTACGCGGGAATTTGGAGAACATGCACGGCACCGAGACTGCCGTGGACGTGCCGCAGGACGCCACCTGGGTGAAGTTGAGAATGTCCTGCTTCTTCAATTCCGGGTTGGTGTCGCGGGCGTAGCCGTTGAGCGAGAAATGGTCGGCGCGGGCGGTTTCGCCGACGACGAAAATCATCAGGCTTTTCTTGGGCCGCGCTTGCGCTTCTGGACTGAGGACCGAGTCGGTGCCCACGGTCTGGATCTTGACCGTTTCCTTGATCGCCACGGTCTGCTTGGTCAGCTTGCCGATGGCGTAGATGTAGTTGGTCGGGTTGATGAAGTGGGTCAGCTTGTCTTCGTCACGGAAGATCGGCGCGTAGGTCGAGTAGAACGGCCCCACGGCGGCCGCGATCACCAGCACGCAACCGACGCAGACCAGCACTTTGTTGATCAGCCCCGGCAGCACGCGGCGGTAGGTCACCGGGATCAGCCAGATCACGGCAATCGGCAACGCGCCAAGCAGGCCCAGATAAAGGAAGAGCCTGCCGCTGAGCAGCGCCTTGGCTTCACCCGGGTTGGTTTCCAGGACGTTCTGCATCATCACCGTGTCGATGGTGATGCCGTAAGTGTTCATGAAATACGCGGCGGCCGCCGAACACATCGCCACCAGACTCAACACCGGCTTGAGCGTCGGCCGGAAGGAGAACGGCGTCAGCAGCAGCGTGATCGCCGCCCACAGGAAAAACGCGAAAGAGACATAAAACGCGACGACCTTAACCCCTTGCAGCTGCGTCAGACCGACCAGTGCATGCCAGGTGGCGAGGTTGTAAAACGCCACAAGACACAGGGAAAACAGCATGACCAGGCGGGTGGAGGTAACGACGGGCAGTTTTGAACGTATTTCCATATGACGAACGACTCGGAGCGGGTCTGGGGGTGCATTTCACGTCAAGCAATCCCTGCGACGTGCACGTCAGACAGGCCTGCCGAACAGGCAAGCGGGTTGATGGATAACGGGGATCGCGCGGAGTTTTTCAGAACGTTTGTGAAGACTTCGTGAATACAGCGTAGACGGCGTGTTACGAACTGAAATGTTTTCCCAGGCTGTACGTTGCGGCCTTGAGCGCTTCAGCTAGCCTGCGAAGGATCGTTGTCGAAACCCGTCAATTGGCTTGCAGGCTTATAGGAGGCAGGGGATGAAGCTCATCGGAATGCTGGATTCGCCTTATGTGCGGCGGGTCGCGGTCAGCCTCAAACGGATGGGGATCGCGTTCGAGCATGAGTCGGTGTCGGTGTTTCAGGGCATGGCGCGTTTCAGCGAGATCAATCCGGTGATCAAGGCGCCGACGTTCGTCACCGATGATGGGCAGGTGTTGATGGAGTCGAGTCTGATTCTGGACTACGTGGAGTTTCTGCAAGGGCCCGGCAAGGGATTGATGCCCGAGACGCTGGCAGAGCGGACACGGACGTTACGGCTGACCGGGCTGGCGTTGGTGGCCTATGAAAAAGCGGTGCAGATTCATTACGAACGTAACCTGCGGCCTGTGGAGCGTCAGCATGGGCCGTGGCTGGAGCGAGTGAGTGGGCAGTTGAAGACCGCTTGCGGTGAGCTTGAACGGGAACTGACGGCGCGGCCGTTGAGCGCGGGAATGGATATCGGGCAGGACGGGATCAGTATCACGGTGGGCTGGTCGTTCATTCAGCTGGTCGTAGGCGATCAAGTGAGCGGCGAGGCGTTTCCGGTGCTGGCAGGGTTTAGTGCAGAAGCAGAAGCGCTGGAAATTTTTCGAACATTGCCGATGGTTTGAAACGGGTGCTCTGGCTCCGGGAGGGGCTTCGCCGATGTTGGGGGTCGCACGGGCCGTGACGTGATGGAGGGAGGATCAGTCACTGCCGAAACGCCTGATCCCCCCGCTTACACCCTATCCATCACAGGTCATCAAAAAACCGTTCATGCCAGTCCACCAAGGGCTGCGGTGCATTGAGCTTTTGACCGTAGATCACCGCATAGGACAGCACGTTCTGCACGTATTGGCGGGTTTCGTCGAACGGAATGCTCTCGACCCACACGTCGAACGCCAAGTGATTCGCACCTTTCAGCCATTGCCGCACGCGGCCCGGACCAGCGTTATAGGCCGCCGACGCCAGCACCCGGTTACCGTTGAACTGCCCATGAATCTGGCTCAGGTACGCCGCACCCAACTGAATATTCGTGTCCGGGTCCAGCACCTGGGCGGGGGAGGCCAGCGGAATGCTGAACTTGCGCGCCGTCTCTTTCGCGGTGGCAGGCATGAGCTGCATCAGGCCACTGGCGCCAACGCCGGAGCGAGCATCGTCCATGAACGCGCTTTCCTGACGGGTGATCGCGAACACCCAACTGGCGTGCAGGCCCCGAACCTGCGCCTCACGCACGAGGGTGTCGCGGTGGGCCATCGGGAAGCGGATGTCCAGATCATCCCAATACTGCGCCTGACTGATGGTGCGAATCGCCGGGAAGTACCAGCCCATGTCATACGCCAGCTTCGCTTGGGCGACCATCTCGTCGCGGCTGAAGTGACGCGTCACGTGGTACCACTCACGGCGTCCGTTGACGACTTCCCCACGCTGGTAGAACTCCAGCGCACGGCGCACGCCCGCCGTATTGCGGACCTTATTCAGGGTTGCCTGCGTCAGCGGCAGCGGCTTGTTGTTCAGCATGTACGGCGTCTGGGTACGGTCTGCGGCGAGGAAACCGTAGAAATCCCGCTCCTTCGCCACGGCTTTGTACATGGCTGGCAACAACGGACTGTTCGGCTGGGACAGCTCCAGCGAACGGGCCTGCCAGTAACGCCAGCGATTGGTGGTCGCCAAGTCCTGCGGCAGACGGCGGGTCAGCTCGTAGGCGTCATTCCAGCGGCCCAAACGCAGCAACAGGCGCAGGCGCCATTCGGTGACGGTGTCGTCACGCAGGTCCGGGTCGTACTTGGTCATCAGCGGGAGGGCGCGATCGTCGTAGCTGCGGGCGAGGGTCAGGCCGATTTCCTTGGCGATCTGCACCTGTTCTTCGTGAGAAAAGCGCAGCATGGGCGAATAGCTGTCGAGCAATTCCATGGCCCGCTGCGGGTCCTGTTTTGCCAAGCGGCGCAGGCCCAGGCCGACCACGTCGGACATGGCTTCATCGGCCGGCATGAACTGGCCCTGGTTGTTCACCATTTCCGGTTTCTGCGCCACGGCGATCAGCAAACGACCCTGAGGAGCGAGGGTGGTCATGCTGTTGACCAACTGGTTGGCCAATGAATAGTTACGCGTTTGCGCGGCCAGTTTGGCGCGCTGCCAGCGTTTCTGTTCGGTCAACTGGCCTTCGACGGCCCATTGGGTGAAGAACGTGTCGCACGCTGTCGGGAGCGTCTTACCGGTCATCCAGAGCTTTTCGGCGTTGGCGTAGCCTTCAGAGCGCATGTTGTGGCTGAGCTGGTAGGAGCCGTACAGGCAGTCCAGCTCGGTGAAATTGAGCTTGGGGTCGTAATATTTGACGAACGGTTGCCAGTCACCCCGCGAGGCGAGCAGTCGAAGCCAGCGCAGCTTCATGAAGTTGGCCTGTGGCAGGTCGCCATGCTCGGCCAGGAAACGCTCGACCTCGTCGTTGCTCGCGGTGTTGAGGCGGGCCGTGAGTTCGTCGTAGGCGAGGTACGGCTCGAGGGGATAATCCGCCAGGGCCGCGCCGTACATGCGATACGGCCCGGCATCGCCTTTGGCCAGCGCGCGTTTGGCCTGATCGTAATATTGACGTTGGGTGGTGATATCGACCGCTTGGACGGACTGGGCGGCGGTGGCCGACAGAAGCAGGCAGGACAAAAGGCTGAACAAACGACTGCGCATGAGACTTCCGTGCAGATGAACCGTGAAAAGTGCCGCTAGCTTAGCCTGTTGACCGCGTGGGTTGAAGCGCGAAGGTGGTGGGGGTGAGGGGATGGAAACAAATGGTTGTAGTTTAAGGGGCTCGCTTGGGATTCTTACTCTGATGCCCTTCGGGCCTGATCGCGAGCAAGCTCACTCCTACATTTTTTGCAACGCGCCGCATTCTGTTGGACCGCGTTGTGAGCCTTTGGTGTTCCAGATCAATATCCCGTTAACCCAAAGGCTCCCAACTCGGTCCATCAGGCCATGGCACGTTTAAGCAAATGTAGGAGTGAGCTTGCTCGCGAAAGGCCCGGAGGGCATCAAAATAACGATTGAAAACCAATTCCCACCCCATCATCGAATCCCGCCCAATCCCCTCGCCATCTCAGGTAGAATGCGCCCCCGGTTTTTGGAGAAGCTCATGACCCTGCTCAAATTCAGCGATGTGTCCCTTGCGTTCGGCGCCATGCCGTTGTTGGACAAGGTGTCCTGGCAGATCGCCCGTGGAGAGCGGGTCTGCATCATCGGTCGCAATGGCACCGGTAAATCCAGCATGTTGAAGCTGGTCAAGGGCGTGCAATTGCCCGATGACGGCAGCGTCTGGCGTGCGCCGGGGCTGAAAATCGGCGAGTTGCCTCAGGAACTGCCCGTGGCCGACGGCCGCACCGTATTCGACGTCGTGGCGGAAGGCCTCGATGGTGTGGGTGCCTTGCTCGCCGAATACCACCACCTCAGCCAGAACATCGTCACCGCCGAAGACCTCGACAAGCTGATGCACGTGCAGTCGGACCTTGAAGCCCGTGACGGCTGGCGCCTGCAGCAACTGGTCGACAGCACACTCAGCCGCCTGCAACTGCCCGCCGACAAGACCCTCGCCGAACTCTCCGGTGGCTGGCGTCGTCGTGTGTTGCTCGCCCAGGCGTTGGTGTCCGAGCCCGATCTGCTGCTGCTCGACGAACCCACTAACCACCTGGACATCGGTGCGATTGCCTGGCTCGAAGAAGCGCTGAAGGAATTCCAGGGCGCCGTGCTGTTCATCACGCACGACCGTTCTTTCCTGCAAAACCTCGCCACTCGCATTCTGGAGCTGGACCGTGGCGGCCTGATCGACTGGAACGGCGACTACGCTAGCTTCCTTGTGCACAAGGAAGCCGCCCTGGCTGCCGAAGAGACCGCCAACGCGCTGTTTGACAAGCGCCTCGCTCAGGAAGAGGTGTGGATTCGTCAAGGCATCAAGGCCCGTCGTACCCGTAACGAAGGCCGTGTGCGTGCCTTGAAGGCCCTGCGCGTCGAACGCAGCGAGCGTCGCGACCGCACCGGCAAGGCCAACATCCAGCTGGACACCGCCGAGAAATCCGGCAAGCAGGTCATGGTGCTGGACAACGTCAGCTTCGCCCACCCCGGTGGCCCGATGCTGATCAAGGACTTCTCCATGGTCCTGCAGCGTGAAGACCGCATTGGTCTGCTCGGCGCCAACGGCACCGGCAAGACCACGCTGCTCAAGCTGATGCTCGACAATCTCCAGCCCACCAGCGGTTCGGTGGATGTGGGGACAAACCTGGAGGTCGCCTACTTCGACCAGCTGCGTCACCAGCTCGACCTGGAAAAAACCGTGGTCGACAACGTTGCGGAAGGCCGCGACTTCATCGACATCGACGGCCAAAGCCGCCACGTCCTCAGCTATCTCGGCGATTTCCTGTTCAGCCCTCAGCGTGCTCGCACGCCGGTCAAGGCGCTGTCCGGGGGCGAGCGCGCGCGTTTGCTGCTCGCCAAGCTGTTCAGCAAACCCGCCAACCTGCTGGTGCTCGACGAACCGACCAACGACCTGGACGTCGAGACCCTCGAACTGCTGGAAGAAGTGCTGCTGACCTTCAAAGGCACTGTGCTGATGGTCAGCCACGACCGGGCATTCCTCGACAACGTGGTCACCAGCACGCTGGTCTTCGAAGGCGAGGGCAAGGTTCGCGAGTTCGTCGGTGGCTATCAGGACTGGCTGCGTCAGGGCGGTTCGCCGCGTCTCTTGGGCGTGACGGAAAGCAAGTCCGGCAAAGCCGACCTGAATTCGGCCATCGTCGAGCCGGTTGCAGCCCCCGCACCTGTGCAGGAAGCCGCCCCCGCCACGAAGAAAAAGCTCAGCTACAAACTGCAGCGTGAGCTGGAAGCGTTGCCGGGCGAGATCGACGCCAAAGAGCAGCAGATTGCTGCCGTTGAAGCCGAGATTGCCCATCCGGGCTTCTACCAGCGTCCGGCTGCCGAAACGGCCAAAGTGCTGGCGTCCCTGGAGCAACTGAACAAGGAACTGGACGGGTTGGTCGAGCGCTGGGCCGAGCTTGACGAGTGAGCGCCGAGCTGGACGAGTAAGCGCTTAGCAGGAAGGGTAATCCTTCGGCAATCGGCAGCCACAAAAAAGCCCGACCCCTTCAACGGGCCGGGCTTTTGTTTGCGTCGCAGGATTACTCGGCGCGTTTGACCAGGCGGACCGCCAGCACGTCGCACGGCGCACCGTGCAGCACGTCATTGGCGGTTGAACCCAACAGTAGCGACAGGCCGTGACGGCCATGGCTGCCGACCACGATCAGGTCTACGTGATGTTCCTTGGCCAACTGGTGAATTTCCTGGCGCGGCTGGCCGTAGGTCAGATGACTGTCACCGGTTTTCACGTCAGGGTATTTCAACTTAAGTGCTTCAAGCTTTTCCTTGGCCTGATCGAACTGCTGTTGTTGCAGCTGCGAGAGGTCCATTGGCACATCGCCGCCAAAGGCCATGGCCATGGGTTCAACGATGTGTACCAGCGACAGCTTGGCGTTGGTGCCCAACGCCAGCTTGATGGCACGCTTGATAACGGGATCGCACTCTTCAGTGAGGTCCACGGCTACCAAAATATGTTCATAGGACATGGGATGTTCCTTCTGAGGTCTGCGATGGTGTTGATTATGGCTCTTTTCACGCGCCTCATGGCACGCCTTCATGTTTTACTCGTCGCTCCCCGCGACAGGGGCATAGACATATGACGGTGTGGATAGTGCTGTCAATCATTGCCGTCATATTAAGCCCTTTGGTATGGCTCAGACCATCGCGCTCTCAGAGCGGTCGCATGGCGATGCGAATGGAGGCACGGCGCATGGGGCTGGCCATGCAGCTGATCCCACAGGAATGGCCCCATTGGCTGCCCGTCGAGCCGCCGAGCCCGTGCGCGCAGTATCACCGACCTCGCACGGCCCGCGAGCCGGATGTCTGGACCTACTGGCAGATGACACCCGGAGAGTGGGTCAACCAATGGCGCGAGCCGTGTAAGGATGCCCGCTTGCAGGCGCACTTTCAGACGCTGCCCGCCGACGTGTACAAGGTCGAAGCTGGCAAGCAGCTGATCGCCCTGTATTGGGCGGAGCGCGGCGAAGCGGAAGTGTTGCAGCGCATTGCTGCCGTGTTGAAAGCGTTGGCGTGACGGCGGCAAGGGCAAATCGCAGGCATTAAAAAGCCCGATAACAACATCGGGCTGGGGGTTGGCCAGGCAGGCCGTAATTCGTGGTGCTTTGCGGTGCAATACCGCAGAAGACGTGCCGATTCGTTTCACATCACTTCTGAAAAACGACCCGTCTTGATGCGCAGTGCACAGAATGTAGACCTTCTTGGTGCATTTGTCTGCGGTGGATCCCATTATTTTCCAGGATTTGCGTACCGGTCGTCGCTTCTCGCGTTTACTCCCCCAGCTTGTCTGTTGAACGCGATCATTACGCTGAATGCTGCCTTATCACCTGTGTCTTTTACCTGTGATTTGCCGGTTTTGTCCGCTGTCTGCTGAATTGACAATTGCTGGAATATGGCAGAAGGTAGGCGCACCCAAATCAAACGGGCGTATGAATTGAGCGTTTGCCGTAGGAATGCTCTGACAGACGCCCGAATCGTGTCGACGGGGTAACTGGCGTTTGGTGTTCGCAACCACGAAAACCTCGTGATTTGCGCCAGATTTCAGCGTCTGACGCGTATTGTTCAGCTTCCATATCGTGGAGATCAGTTGATGATTTACGAAGGTAAAGCCATCACGGTTAAGGCTCTTGAAAGTGGCATCGTCGAACTGAAATTCGACCTCAAGGGTGAGTCCGTCAATAAGTTCAACCGCCTCACTCTCAATGACCTGCGCCAGGCCGTCGATGCCATCAAGGCCGACGGGTCGGTCAAGGGCGTTATCGTCACCAGCGGCAAGGACGTGTTCATCGTCGGCGCCGACATCACCGAATTCGTCGACAACTTCAAGCTGCCGGACGCCGAACTGGTCGCCGGTAACCTTGAAGCGAACAAAATCTTCAGTGACTTTGAAGACCTCAACGTGCCGACCCTGGCTGCCATCAACGGTATCGCTCTGGGTGGCGGCCTGGAAATGTGCCTGGCGGCGGATTTCCGCGTCATGTCCACCACGGCCAAGATCGGTCTGCCAGAGGTCAAACTCGGCATTTACCCGGGTTTCGGCGGCACCGTGCGCCTGCCACGTTTGATTGGTGTCGATAACGCCGTCGAATGGATCGCCTCCGGCAAAGACAACCGCGCCGAAGATGCCCTGAAAGTGGGCGCCGTGGACGCGATCGTCGAGCCGGGCAAGCTGCAGGAAGCCGCGCTGGACCTGATCAAACGGGCCATTTCCGGCGAGTTCGACTTCAAGGCCAAGCGTCAGCCGAAGTTGGACAAGCTCAAGCTCAACGCCATCGAGCAAATGATGGCCTTTGAAACCGCCAAAGGTTTCGTCGCCGGTCAAGCGGGCCCTAACTACCCGGCCCCGGTCGAAGCCATCAAGACCATCCAGAAAGCCGCGAACTTCGGTCGCGACAAGGCGCTGGAAGTCGAAGCCACCGGTTTTGTGAAAATGGCCAAGACTTCGGCTGCCGAAAGCCTGATCGGCCTGTTCCTGAACGATCAGGAGCTGAAAAAGAAAGCCAAGATCTACGACGAAGTCGCCAAGGACGTGAAGCAGGCTGCCGTACTCGGCGCGGGCATCATGGGCGGCGGCATTGCCTACCAGTCGGCGCTGAAAGGCACGCCGATTCTGATGAAAGACATTCGTGAGGAGGCCATTCAACTGGGCCTTGACGAAGCGTCGAAGCTGCTGGGCAAGCGTGTCGAGAAAAACCGTTTGACCCCGGCGAAGATGGCCGAAGCGCTGAATGCGATTCGTCCGACGCTGTCCTACGGCGATTTCGGTCACGTGGACCTGGTGGTCGAAGCCGTCGTCGAGAACCCGAAAGTCAAACAGGCCGTACTGGCCGAAGTGGAAGCGCAGGTGGGTGAGAACACCATTCTGGCATCCAACACCTCGACCATTTCCATCAGCCTGCTGGCCAAGGCGCTCAAGCGTCCGGAAAACTTCGTTGGCATGCACTTCTTCAACCCGGTGCACATGATGCCGCTGGTAGAAGTCATCCGTGGCGAGAAGTCCAGTGAAGTCGCGGTCGCGACCACCGTGGCCTACGCCAAGAAAATGGGCAAAAACCCGATCGTGGTCAACGACTGCCCGGGCTTCCTGGTCAACCGCATCCTGTTCCCCTACTTCGGCGGTTTCGCCAAGTTGGTCAGTGCCGGTGTGGATTTCGTGCGCATCGATAAAGTCATGGAAAAATTCGGCTGGCCAATGGGCCCGGCGTACCTGATGGACGTGGTCGGCATCGACACCGGCCACCACGGTCGCGACGTCATGGCCGAGGGTTTCCCGGACCGCATGAAGGACGACCGCCGTTCTGCCGTGGACGCGTTGTACGAAGCCAATCGCCTGGGCCAGAAGAACGGCAAGGGCTTCTACGTCTACGAGACCGACAAGAAGGGCAAGCCGAAGAAAGTCGTCGACGCCTCCGTGCTGGAAGTGCTCAAGCCGGTGATTTACGAGCAGCGTGAAGTCACCGACGAGGACATCATCAACTGGATGATGATCCCGCTGTGCCTCGAAACCGTGCGTTGCCTGGAAGACGGCATCGTCGACACCGCCGCCGAAGCCGACATGGGCTTGATCTACGGCATCGGTTTCCCTCCGTTCCGTGGCGGTGCGCTGCGTTACATCGACTCGATCGGGGTCGCTGAATTCGTTGCCCTGGCTGACCAATACGCTGATCTGGGCGCTTTGTACCACCCCACTGCGAAGCTGCGTGAAATGGCCAAGACCGGCCAGCGCTTCTTCGGCTAAGTGCCCAACGAACAGGTGAGAATATGAGCTTGAATCCGAGAGACGTCGTGATTGTCGACTTCGGTCGCACACCGATGGGCCGCTCCAAGGGTGGCATGCACCGCAATACCCGCGCCGAAGACATGTCGGCGCACCTGATCAGCAAACTGCTGGAGCGCAACAGCAAGGTCGACCCGACAGAAGTCGAGGACGTGATCTGGGGCTGCGTCAACCAGACCCTGGAGCAAGGCTGGAACATCGCGCGCATGGCGTCGCTGATGACTCAGATTCCGCACACGTCGGCGGCACAAACCGTCAGCCGTCTGTGCGGCTCGTCGATGAGCGCGCTGCACACTGCGGCTCAGGCGATCATGAGCAACAACGGTGACGTCTTCGTCATCGGCGGGGTCGAGCACATGGGCCACGTCGGGATGATGCACGGTGTCGATCCCAATCCGCACATGTCGCTGTATGCCGCCAAGGCCTCGGGCATGATGGGCCTGACCGCTGAAATGCTCGGCAAGATGCACGGCATCACCCGTGAAGCTCAAGACGCGTTCGGCGTACGTTCGCACCGTCTGGCCCATCAGGCGACCGTGGAAGGCAACTTCAAGGACGAAATCATCCCGATGCAAGGGTATGACGAGAACGGTTTCCTGAAGATGTACGACTTCGACGAAACCATTCGCCCAGAGACCACGCTGGAAAGCCTGGCTGCCCTGAAGCCTGCGTTCAACCCGAAAGGCGGCACCGTGACAGCGGGTACGTCGTCGCAGATCACCGACGGCGCATCGTGCATGATCGTCATGTCCGGCCAGCGTGCGATGGACCTCGGCATTCAGCCGATGGCGGTGATCCGTTCCATGGCCGTGGCGGGTGTGGACCCGGCGATCATGGGTTACGGCCCGGTTCCAGCGACCCAGAAAGCGCTCAAGCGCGCGGGTCTGAGCATTGCTGACATCGACTACTTCGAACTCAACGAAGCGTTCGCCGCCCAAGCCTTGCCGGTACTGAAAGATTTGAAAGTGCTCGACAAGATGGACCAGAAGGTTAACCTGCACGGCGGCGCCATCGCCTTGGGTCACCCGTTTGGTTGCTCGGGGGCGCGGATTTCCGGCACCTTGCTCAATGTGATGAAGCAGAAGGGCGGCACCTTGGGTGTGGCCACGATGTGTATTGGTCTCGGCCAAGGCATCACAACGGTGTTCGAACGCGTTTAATCGGCATGAGTGTTCAAGCCGGGGCCACGTGCCCCGGCTTTTGTGTTTTTCAGGAAATGTTTTTTTTGAAGTTTTTTTCGCGTCCGTTCGAGAGGTCCACAGCATGCCGTTGAAGCCAGGTCTCTACCGTCATTACAAAGGCCCCGAGTACCGTGTATTCGGTGTCGCGAAGCATTCTGAGACCGAAGAAGAAGTCGTGTTCTATCAGGCGCTGTATGGTGAATACGGCCTCTGGGTTCGTCCTTTGACGATGTTTCTGGAGTCAGTCGAGGTTGACGGCGAGCACGTGCCACGCTTTGCTTTGGTCACGGCCGAACCTGACCTTTTTTCAAGGTCGTAAGGCGAGACCTTGCAGTAGCCTCTGCTTGACCTCACCTTGTAGCCACTATATATAGCGGGGCCTCGACGGCTCTGACGTCTTTTTTTCTCGCATTAGGAATTTTCCGATCCATGGGCAAATCGCTGGTCATTGTGGAATCCCCGGCTAAGGCCAAGACCATCAACAAGTACCTGGGCAGCCAGTACGTGGTGAAGTCGAGTATCGGCCATATCCGAGACCTGCCCACCAGCGGTTCGGCTAGCGCTGCGAAAGAACCTGCCGCCAAAAAGGGCAAGACAGCTTCCGAAGCGCCTGCATTGACGCCCAAGGAAAAGGCCAAGCGCCAGCTCGTGGCTCGCATGGGCGTCGATCCGGAGCATGGCTGGAAAGCCAAGTACGAGATCTTGCCTGGCAAGGAAAAGGTGATCGACGAGCTGCGCCGCCTGGCCAAAGATGCCGACACCATCTATCTCGCGACGGACTTGGACCGCGAAGGGGAAGCCATTGCCTGGCACCTGCGCGAAGCCATCGGCGGTGACGACGAGCGCTACAAGCGCGTGGTGTTCAACGAAATCACCAAGAAAGCCATTCAGGAAGCGTTCTCCAAGCCGGGCGAGCTGGACATCGACCGCGTCAATGCCCAGCAGGCCCGCCGTTTCCTCGACCGCGTCGTGGGTTACATGGTCTCGCCGCTGCTCTGGCAGAAGATTGCCCGTGGCCTGTCTGCCGGCCGCGTCCAGTCCGTGGCCGTGAAACTGGTCGTGGAGCGTGAGCGCGAAATCCGTGCGTTCAACCCGGAAGAATATTGGGAAGTGCACGCCGACCTCGGCACCGCGAAAGGCGCCAACGTGCGTTTCGAAGTGGCGCGGGAAAACGGCGAGGCCTTCAAGCCGCTGAACGAAGCGCAGGCCATGGCCGCGCTGGAAAAGCTCAAGGCGTCTGCCTACAAGATCGCCAAGCGTGAGGACAAACCGACCAGCAGCAAGCCGTCGGCGCCGTTCATCACGTCCACGCTGCAACAGGCCGCGAGCAACCGCTTGGGCTACGGCGTGAAGAAAACCATGATGATGGCCCAGCGTTTGTACGAAGCCGGTTACATCACGTACATGCGTACCGACTCGACCAACCTGTCGGCCGACGCCGTGGCCATGGCCCGCACCTACATTGAAACCGAGTTCGGCAAGAAGTACCTGCCGGACGCGCCGATCGTCTACAGCAGCAAGGAAGGTGCACAAGAGGCTCACGAAGCGATTCGTCCTTCCGACGTCAACACTCATCCGAGCAAGCTGACGGGCATGGAACGCGATGCCGAGCGTCTGTACGAGCTGATCTGGCGCCAGTTCGTGGCCTGCCAGATGCCGCCTGCGCAATACCTGTCCACCACTGTCAGCGTGGCGGCGAGTGAGTTCGAGCTGCGCGCCAAGGGCCGCATCCTCAAGTTCGACGGTTACACCCGTGTGCTGCCGCAGATGAGCAAGCCCGGTGATGACGACGTGCTGCCAGACATGGCTCAGGGCGACGTGATGAAGCTGATCAAGCTCGACCCGAGCCAGCACTTCACCAAGCCGCCTGCGCGCTATTCGGAAGCGAGCCTGGTCAAGGAGATGGAAAAACGCGGCATCGGTCGTCCGTCGACTTACGCGGCGATCATCTCGACGATTCAGGACCGTGGCTACGTGGCGCTGCACAACCGCCGCTTCTACTCCGAGAAGATGGGCGACATCGTCACTGAGCGCCTGTCCGAGAGCTTCTCCAACCTGATGGACTACGGCTTCACCGCCGGCATGGAAGAGAACCTCGATGATGTGGCCCAGGGCGAGCGCGACTGGAAAAACGTGCTCGACGAGTTCTATGGCGACTTCAAGAAGAAGCTGGAAGTAGCCGAAGCCACGGGCAGCGGTATGCGAGCCAACGAGCCGGTGATGACCGACATCCCGTGCAAGGTGTGTGGCCGTCCGATGCAGATTCGTACCGCGTCCACGGGCGTTTTCCTCGGTTGCTCGGGCTACAGCCTGCCGCCGAAAGAGCGCTGCAAGGCCACGGTCAACCTGACGCCGGGCGACGAAATCGCCGAAGACGACGAAGGTGAATCAGAATCCCGCGTGTTGCGTGGCAAGCACCGCTGCCCGATCTGCAGCACGGCGATGGATGCCTACCTGCTTGATGAGAAGCGCAAACTGCACATCTGCGGCAACAACCCGGATTGCGCGGGCTACGAGATCGAAGAGGGCACCTACCGCATCAAGGGCTACGAAGGCCCGAGCGTCGAGTGCGACAAGTGTGGCGGTGAGATGCAGCTCAAGACCGGCCGTTTCGGCAAGTTCTTCGGCTGCACCAATTGCAAGAACACCCGCAAGCTGCTGAAGAGCGGTGAAGCGGCGCCGCCGAAAATGGACCCGGTGAAAATGCCGGAGCTGAAGTGCGAGAAGGTCGACGACACCTACATTCTGCGCGACGGCGCGTCGGGGCTGTTCCTGGCCGCCAGCCAGTTCCCGAAAAACCGCGAGACCCGAGCGCCGTTGGTGCTGGAAATCGTGCCGCACAAGTCCGAGATCGATCCGAAGTACCACTTCCTGTGCGAAGCCCCACAGAAAGACCCTGATGGCCGTCCGGCGGTGATTCGTTACAGCCGTAAGTCCAAGGAGCAGTATGTGCAGACTGAAGTGGAAGGCAAGCCGACCGGCTGGCGTGCCTTCTACGACGGCGGCAAGTGGAAGGTCGAAGACAAGCGTTGATCGCTCGCGTGTGAGCTGCTAACGCGGCTGGCAAGCGCCCGCGCTTTGCGTTAAAAGAATCCCTCGGTGGCCGGTCTGCGCATCGAGGGATTTTTTTCCTTGGCGGATTCGTTACAACACTTTATCGATGGGGAGACCACTGATATGGCTCACGAACTCTATACCCGCACCAACCAAAAGCTGTTCTTCGCAGGCTTGGCGCTCGAATCCATGGCCAAGGCGAAAGAAAGCCGCGCCATGAACGCCCAAGGGCTTGAGCAGGCGGAACGCGAGTCGGCAATCTTTCATCTCTATGGTGCGCTGCTGGGTTTGTGCCATGAAATTGCGGGTTTCTATCGCCTGCCCAACGCCAACACGGCCCGCGCCGAGGACTTGCTCACTCCTCAAGTGCTGGAAGCCATCGCAATCCCTGAAATGGGTGAGTTGGTGGAATTGGCTCAGCAGCGCGAAACCTGGCTGGCGCAACTGCTGGCGTCCTACAACGCGCTGTTTCAGCCGCCTCGCGCGCCGAAAAAACCCAAAGGCGATGTGACCCAACCGTTGATCATTTCCGTGGGCGCCGAAGACGAAGTCGAGCCCGAACTGACTCGCGAAGAAATGGAAAGCTGGCGCCAACAGCTGAAAAGCCTGGCGATTCGATTCCGTGAAGGGCTGAGCGAGTGTTAAGGCATTGTGATCGGTGGGCTAGGGCCTGAGTCATCAGGCTGTTACAATGCCCGCCTTTCGTGGAGAACTGTCCTGATGCCAACCTCTTTTCTGGAAATTGTAGAACTGCCTGACGGCCGCATTGAGCTGCGCCGCGCCGAAGATGAAGGGTCGCTGGTGACCTTGAACTTCTCTGAGGACGCCAAGGCATTTCTGCATGGCCAACACGTCGAAGTCGCCAAGGCGATGCTCAGCGTGGGCGTGCAAATGGCCGGTCGCCTGGCCGAAGGCGAGCTGACCAAAGAAGAAGAGGGGCCTCGCGTCCTGCACTGATCCTGTTCTGGATCAGCCTCGTACTACCCTTTCTGCTGGCTTCTCTGTTTGACGAGAGGCCCGGCGCATGCCTGCTTCCGGCGGTTACGCCCGTCCCGAGTAGCTCGAGCGAATAGCCTCAGCCCAGGCGAATATTCAAACTTTGTGCATCCCCGACACGCGCTGCGCTGATCAATTGCTGGCGCGCGGTGCTTGGCAGCGGGTTGATCCAGCTCACAACGGTGTGGCTGCGGCCCAGTCGCAAGGCTTCCCGTGTCAGCTCCAGCGCGCTTTGCGTGCCTCTCGGGTGCATCAGGATAATGCGTTCCCGGTTCAGGCCCGCGTCTCGTAGCCAGGCTTGTGTCACGCTCGACGGTGGCGCGATCAGCGTCAACCAGCGATCGTTTCGGTCCTGGCTCAGGTCGCGCAAGATCGGCGCGAGGAGGTTCAGGCAGTTTCCGGCAGCGCCGCGCAACGACAATTCACTGAAGACTTCGGGTTCGTTGCTCCACGGGGCCTCGACGACGTCTTCGAGGACCGGAATCTGGAGCAGCGGCACGTCGAGCAGCGGCATGGCAGGGGCCATGAAGGCTTCGAACAGCGGCAGTTGTGCATGTTGTTGCGGTGTCTGTGGGAACTGCATAAACGTTCTCCTTAGCGGCGAATCACGCCGACGCTCAGCCCTTCGATGACCAGGTCCTGATCTTTCAGGTTGACTTCGATGGGGGCGAATTCAGGGTTTTCAGCGATCAACCAGACTTTGTTGCCTTCCCGCTTGAAGCGTTTAACGGTCACTTCATCGCCGATCCGCGCCACGACGATCTGGCCGTTTCGGGCTTCGCGGGTGGTGTGAACGGCCAGCAGGTCGCCGTCAAGAATGCCGACGTCCTTCATGCTCATGCCGTGAACACGCAACAGATAGTCGGCACTCGGATGAAAGAAGGCAGGGTTGATGGCCAGGGATTCTTCGATGTGCTGCTGGGCGAGAATAGGGGCACCTGCGGCAACACGACCGATGATCGGCAGGCCGCTGTCGTCTGCCTTGGCTTCGAAGTCAGGAATGCGAATGCCACGGGACGCGCCCGGGGTCATTTCAATGGCGCCTTTGCGGGCCAAGGCCTTGAGGTGTTCTTCAGCGGCGTTGGGGGATTTGAACCCCAGTTCCTGAGCGATTTCCGCACGGGTAGGCGGGTAGCCGTTGTCTTCCAGACAGCGTTTGATGAAGTCCAGGATTTCAGCTTGGCGTGACGTCAGTTTGATCATGTGAATCGCTCTGTCTTTTTATACAGTGACTGGGATTATATACAGTGATCGCGTCTTGGCAATCATCCTTTTCACGCGGCTTGACCGACCGTCGCCAAGAGAATGGATCCACCGGGCGGGAATGATGGCTTGGGGCCGCGATTTATATGATTAAATGCCGTGACCGGCCAGACAGAAAGCGAACAGCCGAGGGTTGACAGCCTGACGGCTGAAACGTATGTTTCAAACAAGTGTTTGTCAGGCGAAGAACCCATGGCTCAGTCGGAAACAGTTGAACGAATTCTGGATGCTGCGGAGCAGCTGTTTGCGGAGAAAGGATTTGCCGAAACCTCGTTGCGGCTGATTACCAGCAAGGCGTCGGTCAATCTGGCGGCGGTGAATTATCACTTCGGTTCCAAGAAGGCGCTGATTCAGGCCGTGTTCTCGCGCTTTCTGGGGCCGTTTTGCGCCAGCCTCGACAAGGAGCTGGAACGTCGGCAAGCCAAGCCCGAACACAAGCCTACCCTTGAAGAGTTGCTGGAAATTCTCGTCGAGCAAGCGCTGGTAGTGCAACCCCGAAGCGGCAATGATTTGTCGATTTTCATGCGCCTGCTGGGCTTGGCGTTCAGTCAGAGCCAAGGCCACCTGCGGCGTTATCTCGAAGACATGTACGGCAAGGTGTTCCGCCGCTACATGGTTCTGGTCAACGAAGCCGCCCCCCGTATTCCTCCCATCGAACTGTTCTGGCGCGTGCACTTCATGCTCGGCGCGGCCGCGTTCAGCATGTCCGGCATCAAAGCACTGCGAGCGATTGCCGAGACCGACTTCGGTGTCAACACCTCGATTGAGCAGGTCATGCGTTTGATGGTGCCGTTCCTGGCAGCCGGCATGCGTGCCGAAACCGGTGTCACCGACGCGGCGATGATCAGCGCGCAGCTCAAGCCCCGTAGCAAGAGTTCAACCCCGGCGCCCGCCAAGGTCTGATTCCCGCCTCACCGGGTGCCGTGCATTTGCATCGCACCCGACGATCCCGCACCATGCCGCATTGGGCAATGGTTGTTGAAGGATCTTTCTATGCATTCTGGCCTGCATGGCTCCCTGATGGTGGATATCGCCGGTACCTGGCTGACGTCCGACGACCGTCAGTTTCTGCGTCAGCCCGAAGTGGGCGGCCTGATCATTTTCGCGCGCAACATCGAGAGTCCACGGCAGGTCCGTGAGCTAAGCGCGTCCATTCGTGCGATTCGTCCTGACCTGCTGTTGGCAGTCGATCAGGAAGGCGGGCGGGTTCAACGTCTGCGCCAGGGTTTCGTCCGTTTGCCTGCGATGCGGGCGATTGCGGACAACCCGAATGCCGAATTCCTCGCCGAGCAATGCGGCTGGCTGATGGCGACCGAAGTGTTGGCAGTCGGGATCGACCTGAGTTTCGCCCCGGTGCTGGACTTGGATTATCAGCGCAGTGCCGTGGTGGGCAGTCGTGCGTTCGAAGGCGATCCGGAGCGCGCAGCGCTGTTGGCTGGCGCGTTTATCAAAGGCATGAGCGACGCGGGCATGGCCGCGACCGGCAAACATTTCCCTGGCCACGGTTGGGCAGAAGCCGACTCTCACGTCGCGATTCCCACCGACGAGCGCAGCCTCGAAACCCTCAGGGCCAATGACCTGGTGCCATTCGCCCGCTTGAGCAAACAGCTGGCGGCCGTGATGCCCGCCCACGTCATTTACCCACAAATCGACAATCAACCCGCTGGCTTTTCACGCCGCTGGTTGCAGGACATCCTGCGTGGCGAGCTGGGCTTTGACGGGGTGATTTTCAGCGATGACCTGTCCATGGCAGGTGCGCATGTGGTGGGCGACGCCGCGAGCCGCATCGAAGCGGCACTGACCGCAGGCTGTGACATGGGGCTGGTGTGCAACGACCGCGCGGCCGCCGAGCTGGCACTGAGCGCTGCACAACGGATGAAGATCACGCCACACGCACGTATAGCTCGCATGCGCGGTCAGGGCTTGGCCACCACCGAATACCGTCAACATCCCCGCTGGCTCGCGGCGCTGACAGCGCTGCGTGCGGCTCAACTGATCGACTGAGGATTGGCCATGACGGTTTACGCGATCATCGGCGGCACAGGGCTGGCGCAACTGGAGGGGCTGACGATTCGTCAGTCTCTGGCCATGAGCACGCCCTATGGCGAGCCGTCGGGCGAGGTTCAGGTGGGCGAGTTTGGCGGACGAGAAGTGATGTTTCTGGCCCGCCACGGTCATCCCCATCGTCTGCCGCCGCACAAGGTCAACTACCGCGCCAATCTGTGGGCGTTGAAGCAGGCCGGGGCGCAGGCGATTCTGGCGGTCAACGCGGTGGGCGGTATTAACGCTGACATGGGCACGGGACATTTCTGCGTGCCCCATGATCTGGTGGACTACACCAGTGGTCGTGAGCACACCTATTTTGCCGATGATTTGGAGCGGGTCACCCACATCGATTTCACCCAGCCGTACAGCCAGGCGCTGCGCGAGCGGTTGGTCGACGCGTTGAAAGCCGAAGGCAGCCCGTTCAGCGATTACGGCGTCTACGGCTGCACTCAGGGCCCCCGTCTGGAAACCGCCGCCGAAATCCTGCGACTGGAGCGCGACGGCTGTGACATCGTCGGGATGACCGGCATGCCAGAGGCTGCGCTCGCGCGTGAGCTTGAGCTGAATTACGCCTGCCTCGCGCTGGTGGTGAACCCCGCAGCGGGCAAATCGTCCTCCGTGATCACCATGGCTGAGATTGATCAGGCCCTTCAAAAGGGCATCGGCACGGTCAAGTCGGTGCTGGCGCGGGTTTTGAACGCGGCCTGATGCAGGATGAAGGTGGGCGCCCGCAATGGGCGCCTGTCATTGCGGCTTCAGTGCCAGCCATCCCTGATCGGTGATGGAGACGGTGTAGGCGTCGTAGCTGGTCAGGCCCGGATGCGGCGTCTCGATCACATGCTTGTGAGTTGCGGTGATCACCATGACCTTTGCTCCGGCGGCTTCTGCTGCGGCAATTCCGGCCGGCGCATCTTCGAACACCAGACAGTCCTCCGGTTTCACCCCCAGTTTTTTCGCCGCCAACAGAAAGCAGTCCGGTGCCGGTTTCCCCTGCTCGACGTCCTCAGCCGAGACCATGATGTTCGGCAAAGGCAAGCCCGCCGCCTGAATCCGGCGTTCGGCCAGCAGGCGTGGCGCAGACGTCACCACGGCCCAGCGGTCAGGCGGCAGTGCCGCGAGAAATCGGGCGGCACCCTCGATGGACACCACGCCTTCGACATCGTCGGTTTCCATCTGGGCGAGCCGTTCGGCTTCGCGTTCAGGGTCCACGCCGGGCAGGTTCAGCCGACGCATCGTGTCGACGCAACGCACGCCGTGGATGGTGGACAGCAGTTCTTCGACATCCAGCCCTTTGCTCACGGCCCATTGGGTCCAGACCCGTTCCGCTGCGGCGATGGAATTGGTGAGCGTGCCGTCCATGTCGAACAGAAAGGCGGCGAATGTGTGGGTGTCCTGCATGCCTTGGGCTCCTTCAAGCGTCGAGAAGGGGGCGATGCTAACACGCGTCTTTTGAGGCAATGGCGGGCCATAAATATTTTCCGAACACGGTGTCGGCCAGACGGTCATGCCGACCGGTCGTCTGAGGGCTATGGTTTGGATTCAGGCGTGACATGTCTCGGATGAGGAACTGCACATGAACACCAGCGATTTGCTGGAACAACTCTTGCGCGCCAGTCAGGGGTCGGCGACGCAGCAACGTGGCAACGAAACAGGGCAAGGCGGGCTGGGCGGATTACTGGGCGGTCTGTTGGGTGGCCGCTCAGGCGGTGCGAGCGCTGGCGGTGGGCTGGGCGGACTGGGCGGTCTGCTGGGCGGCTTGCTCGGCGGCGGAGGGCTGGCGGGCCGACCCGCCGGTGGCGCACAGACCCGGTCGGGGTCGAGCAATTACGCGATGTTGGCCTCTCTCGGCATGATGGCGTTTCAGGCCTACCAGACGTGGCAGCGGCAACAGGCATCCGCGCCACAGGAGGCACCGCGCACGGTCGATCAACTGGCCGGGCCGGAAGCTGAGGATCACAGCCATGCCATCCTGCGTGCCCTGATCGCGGCCGCCAAGGCTGACGGCACTATCGACGAGCACGAGCAGGACATGATCCGCAAGGAAATCGCCCGCCACGCCGACGACCCGCAGTTGCAACAGTGGCTGGACGCAGAAGTCGCCAAGCCATTGGACGCTGCCGAAGTCGCCCAGGCCGCTGATGGCGAGCCAGGGATGGCCGCTGAAATGTACCTGGCCAGTGTGCTACTGGTGGACGATCAACAAGACGCCGAGCGCAATTACCTTGACGAGCTCGCCGCCGCGCTCAGCATCGATCCTCAGCTCCAGCTGCACCTGGAGCAACAGGCCAAAAGCGCACCGGCCTGAGCCCTATCAGGCTTAATACCTGCGCCAGTGACCCGGCACCCACAACCATTGATTGCCGGCCCAGCGGTAGTGTCCGCCGACCCATTGCGCGCCGGGGGCGGGCATGACGGGCACGACTTCAACGGGTGGGGGCGGACGACGCGGGTGAGGGCGTTCGATGACGCAGCCTGAGAGTGACAGCGTCACGGCCAGGGCCAACAGGGCAGCTTTGGTTTTACGCAGCATGTGAAATCCTTGATCCAGCGTGCCTTCGACCGATTGACGAGGCGTTCAAGGGTTTAACGCGGCTGGCAGGCAAATCCGTCGCTGTCTGTCAGTCTTTTGCTGTATTGGCCGCTTTGCCTTGACGGCGAGCGGTCATGGCGTCGGCCAGCACTTGCCGCTGTTCGACGGGCAAACTCGCCGCGAAGTCAGCGAGGGTGGCATCCACGCGGGTGCGCAGCGTGATGTCGGCGGTTCGTGCACGATCCAGGTCCGCATCCAGTGCATCGCGGTCGAGGGACGGCGCTTTCAGGCGCTGGACGACGTCTCGGTGGGCATCTCGGCTGGCCATGATCAGCGATTGATTGTCGGCGCGGGTCTCGCGCAGCATCTGACGCAGTTGATGGCGGCGTTCCTGGGGCAGATGGGCGATCGCCTGACGCAAGCCATGTTGCACCACTGCGGGCGCTGGCCGTGGGTGCTGCGACCATTGATACAGACCGCCCACCACGCCGCCCACCAGAAACACATTGGCGAGCAACGACGCGATCAGCAGACGTTTCAAGCGTTGCGGGGACTGGCTCATTCTTCGCTCTCTTCGGTATCAATGCCGATCATCAGCGCCGTGTCGCCCTGATCGAACACACTCGGCAGCAGCTCCTGCGAACCGGACAGCGGCAGGCTCAGGGACGCTACCAGCATGCCCGCCGCAACACCGGCCAGGCCGACGCCCACGAACCCAAGGCTCGACAGCCAGTCGGCATAGCGCTGCCAAAACGAGGGGCGCTCCACTCGCCGGGCTGAAGCCATGACGTCGTGCATCAATGCTGCGTCCGGAACCGTAGCCAGGTGAAGGTCAAGGCGATGGTCGAGCCATGCGGCCTGTTGCAGTGCGGCCTGCACGCTTTCATCACCGTGGGCAATCAGCGCCCGCGCCGAGTCACGCTCATCGGCGGGCCAGTGTCTGAGGTCGGCCCCGTAGGCCTCGGTCAGATGAGCAAAGCGTTCAGGCGTCATGGCGTTTCTCTCCTTGAGGTAGACCCGGGCTGACGGCGGTGTGCGAATCGGCACCCTCAGCCTCGGTCAAATAACGGCGCAGGTTGCGCCTCGCTCGGGACAGCAGGCTTTCGAGTGCGTCGACGCTGATGTCCATGAGCGCCGCCGCTTCGATGTTCGACAGCTCCTGGTAATACTGCAACACGATGGCCTCGCGCTGGCGGTCCGGCAAGGCTGCCAGCGCTGCGCTCATCAAGGCGCGCTGCGCGTCGGTCTCCACCTGTTCGTCAGCGCCGGGCGAAGGATCGGTCATTTCCTGCAACAGCCTGTCATCGTCCAGCGGCTGTTCTTTGCGGCGCCGCAGCCGGTCGTAGCACAGGTTCAGCGTGACGCGGTGCAGCCAGGTGTCGAACCGCGCCTGTCCGCTGCGCCAACTGGCGGCCGCTTTCCAGAGCTTGATGAAGCTTTCCTGCGTCACGTCGCGGGCTTCGTCCGCATCGCCCAGTAAGCGGCTGGCGAGTGCCAGCAGGCGCGGGAGCTTGCGCGACACCATCTCATTGACGGCTTCCGGTTCGTTGTTGCCGATGCGGGTCAACAGCTCGATGTCCGGATCAATGTCTTTCAATACGGCATGTCTCGACAGGTCGTGGGGCTGCCGATCCCAGGCGGGAGCGACGGGGAGGGCCTGAAATAGCCTGTCATCTCAGACCACAACCCAGTCAGTGGTTCAGCGCAGCCAGCGACCTTCTATCCAATACCAGTTCGGGCCACGGGCTTCCCAATGTCCCGGCTGCCAACGGCCGTTGTGACGCACCGGCTGCCAGTGCCCCGGCACCCAGACGTAGCCGCGTCCCTGCCAGCGCCAGTGGCCCTGATCCCACGCATAGCCAGGCCGAGCCACGGGAACAGGCTCCATGCGCACGGGCGGAGGCGCCTGGCGAATGATGATTTCTTCACGGGCGTAGGTCGGGGTGCTGGCCAGGGCGGCGAGGGCGACCGGAAGGATCAAGGCATAGCGTAACTTCGCCAGAGATCGTGCTGCTCTCATGACAACTCCTTCAAACCTGTACCCGATGCGGGTGCAGTTGAAGGGTTAAACGGCGTGGGTGAGGAAATCCGTCGCGGAAAAAACACATTTTTTTTTGCCGTACCAAGAAGCGGTGCCCGGGACACGGAGGGGGCCCCGTTTGAACGAGGAGCTACGCGCGGAAGCCCCTGAAAGTCAACGGCATTTTGTTCAAAAAGTTGTCCACGGAAAGCGTGAATATCTCTGTGGATAACTGGCTGTAAGCCCTTAAAGGCAAGGGCTTACTCGCAATGGTCGTTTAATGATCAGTTCTTTCAATGGCACTGATGCAGTGCGCCAATGGTCAGGTCGCGCCTCAGTGAAAGGCGGCGCTAAACGACGTGTCGATTACGCTGTGTGTGTCGAACGGCTTGGGCAGTGCGCCGGTTTGCACGAGGAAATCAGCGGTGCCTTGATAGTCTTTCGCCGCGCCATCGTCTACCGGTCCGACGCTCATGTCAGCTTGGCCGATCCAGTGACGTGACACCGCCTGATCCAGATTGGCTTTCTTCGCCCACAGGTCCGCGTAGGCCTCTTTGTTGGCCTGCACCCATGCCCGGGCTTTCTGCAATCGGCCGAGGAAGTCGCTGATCGCGGCGCGCTTGGGTTCGATGGCGTTGGCATTCGCCGCGATGCTCGACAGCCCAGGCATCAGGCCGCGTGCGGTGATGATCGGACGCGCACCGGAAAACACCTGTTGTTGCGAGATGTACGGTTCCCACACCGGGAACGCATCGATGCTGCCTTGGGGCAAAGCTGCGGCGGCGTCAATCGGCATCAGTTTGACGAATTCTACGTAATCCTTGGGCAAACCCGCTTTTTCCAGCGCGCGCAACGTCAGTTGCTGGCTCCAGGCCCCGGGCCAGTAAGCGACCTTCTTGCTTTTCAGGTCCTGAATGGTTTTTGCCGGAGAGTCCTTGGGCACCAGCAGGGCGATGGTGTCGGGGTTTTGTCGGGACACGCCGATCAGCTTGACCGGTGCCCCTTTGGCGGCAAGGAAGATGAAGCCTGAATCGCCAAGGAAACCCAAATCGAGGGCGCCTGCTTCCAGGCCTTCAGCCACCGGGGCGGCGGACTGGAAATGTTTCCATTCCACGGTGTAAGGCGCGTCCTTGAGGACGCCGGAAGCCTCCACCGAAGCGCGGACGTTGTAATAATTCTGATCGCCTACGACCAGGGTGACGGGCGTGGCGGCGTGGGCGAGCGGGGTCAGCAAGGCCAGGGATGCGAGGCTGCGACGCAGGAAACGGGACAGGGTCATTGCGGTGTCTCGATGACGTCGATCAGGTGAGGTGGTGTCGACGTTGAAAGGAGAGGCATTCAGGATCGTCCTGAACGTGGACTGAGGATTGCAGGGGCTGTGCCATCACGGGGTGCCATCGTCGCCCGGCAGAGTTGGCCGGTTCAGCGCTTTGGCGAGGCAGGGTGATTGAGGCGGGAAGGGATTCCGGGTCAAGGGCTGCATCATGAGCAGCAAGCTGTTGATTCGCTGTTGCCGGGTCAACATAGGCATGGGCGGACCCTTCAAAAAAAACCGCCGAAACCCGAAGGCCGGCGGCACCGATTTTCAGCGAATGGGGTGCGAATCAGGATTCCGCCCATTCCACGTCAGTCAACCCGAGTTGTTCAGCCTTGGGCTTGCTGACTTTCGGCACCTTGTCCGAACGGTATTTGGGTATTTGCCCGAATCCTGCGTCCACCGACGCCCAATGCCAGGCGGATGCGTTGTCCATGGCTTCGGCGCTGATGTAGAAGCTTTTGTACTTGCCATGCAGCAGGTAATCGATTCTGAAATGCTTGTACTGTGCCACGCTTGCAAACCTCCCTATCAGTCGCTCACATCTCCTTGAGTCAGATCTTTCGGGAAAATTCAGTCGGATTATTCCTTTCGTTGCCAAACGGTTACGCGTGGTACAGAAGGGTGATTCGGAGCTTGCAGATGTGGACGAATGGATGGGTCGAAGGGCATTTCAGAGTCGGCGCAGCGGATGTGCCGGTCGCAGATTCTGGCACCGCCGAGGTCACTGTGGAGAGGCCGGAGGGACAACGGCAGCGAGGCGGTGGGTCAGTTTGCAGACGCGTGTCTGACCTACCACAATCGCTGCCGTCGTAACCTCCGGCGTCTCCACAGGATTTGGACCAAGCCTCAGGTCATGCAGTGTCTGACGTGAGGGCTATTTGCTGGAAAACCTGAACACCGTCGTCTGGGTATACGCCTTGCCCGGATCGAGTCGTGTGGACGGGAAGTTCGGCTGGTTCGGGGAGTCCGGGAAGTGTTGGGTTTCGAGAGTAAAGGCGCCCCAGTGCGGGTAAATCTTGCCAGCCTTGCCTTTCACCGTGCCGTCGAGGAAGTTGCCGGTGTAGAGCTGCACGCCCGGTTCGGTGGTGAACAACTGCAGGCGGCGCCCCGATTTCGGATCAACCACGTCGGCCGCCAGATTTGACAGTTTGCCTTTGTTATCCAGCACCCAGTTGTGGTCGTAGCCGCCTTGAGTCGGTTCGGCGAATTTCAGTTGCTGGTTGTCCTCACGAATGCGCTTGCCAAAAGCGACCGGCTTGAGGAAGTCCAGCGGGGTACCGGTCACGGTGGGCAGTTCGCCCGTCGGGATCAGCTTTTCAGTGACCGGTGTGTAATGACTGGCATGAACAATGGCGACCTGATCAAGCACGTCGCCATTGCCCGCACCCGCAAGGTTGAAGTAGCTGTGGTTGGTCAGGTTCAGCACCGTGGGTTTGTCGGTGGTGGCGTGGTACTGAATGCGCAGTTCGTTCTTTTCGTTGAGGCTGTAGGTCACTTCGGTTTTCAACGTCCCCGGAAAACCCATCTCGCCGTCAGCCGAAACATAGGTCAGCTTGACGCCCACCCAGCCCTTGTCCTTGATCTGCTCGGCTTTCCAGATTTGCTTGTCGAACCCTTTCGTTCCCCCGTGCAGGGCATTGGTCTTGTCGTTCTGCGGGACTTGGTAGCGCTTGCCGTCGAGGGTGAATTTGCCGTCGGCCAGGCGATTGCCGAAGCGGCCGATGGTGGCGCCGAAATACGCCGTGCCGTTGAGGTAGCCGTCGATGTCATCGAAACCGAGGACTACGTCTTCAGTCTTGCCGTGTTTGTCCGGAATCAGCAGCGATTGCAGCGTGCCGCCGTAGGTCAGCACCGTGGCCTGCATGCCAAGGCTGTTGCGCAGCACGTATTTTTCCACGGAGGTGCCGTCTGGCAGTTTGCCGAATGCGGCGTGTTCGGCCGTGAGCCCGGCGCCTGCATGGGCTTGAAGGGCAGAGACCAGCAGGGTCAGTCCGATAGCAGGGATAAGCGTCTTCCTCATTGCGTCGTTCCTTTTTTGTTTTAGAAGCGGGGGAAAGTTGCGAGCTTCGAGCGGCGAGTGGCAAGCGGCAAGCAGGTTGACACGCCGATCAATTGAAGCCTGAAAACGATCATTGGTATGACTAATTTGTCATCAGTGATCTTGTGTTGGGTTTTATTGGATCGAAAAGCTCGATTTTAAAATTAATTGTAATACTATTAACCGAGAGGCAGGCTCAGGCCTGACGTTTGAACAGGTTTAGCCCAGCTTTTTGACCTTGTACAGCCGTTTGACAGTCAATCGTATGATGATTAGCCTCGATTTGCGGAAAGCACCGCAAGAAGGGGCGGATGGATGAGCAATAGTTTTCACGCGTCAACAGTGGACCGCCTGGGGGCCTGGATTGCTCAGGGCAGTGTGGCGCCGGGGCAGTCGTTGAAGGTCGAAGCGGCGTTGGGCGAGGAGTTTGGGGTCAGTCGAACGGTGATCCGCGAGGCCATCAAGACCTTGGTGGCCAAGGGCATGCTGGAAGTCGGGCCGAAGGTCGGCACGCGAGTATTGCCGGTGCGCAACTGGAACCTGTTCGACCCCCAGGTGGTCGGTTGGCTAGCGGCCAAGGGTTTGCCGGAGAGCTTTGTGGCGGATCTGCTGGATTTGCGTCGAGCCATCGAGCCGATGGCGGTGCGTTGGGCCTGTGAACGGGCCACCCCCGCGCAGATCGCGGAGATTCAGGCGGCGTATCTGCAACTGGCGGCCAGCGTGGCGGACAAGGGCGATTACAACCATGCCGACCAGCGTTTCCACGAGGCGGTGCTGGCGGCCAGTCACAACCAGTTCATCGAGCAAATGCTCCCGGCGCTCGGGGCGTTGCTGGCGATTTCGTTCGAAGTGTCATCGGCGGTGCCGGGCGAATTGGGCCGTACGTTGCCGCTGCACAAGGACCTGGCCGATGCCATCGCGACCCGTGATCCGGCGCGTGGCGTGTGGGCTTGCATGAGTCTGATTGAGAACGCCAACGAGGTGATTTCCCGCTCGCGGGCGACGTGACACAGGACGGCACCCCGAGCCTTCCTCACCAAAACAAGAACAGGACATTGCGTATGAAATGGCAGCCGGTCTCCGACCTGCGATTCAAACTGGCCGAAGGGCCGTTCTGGGACGACGTCCAGCAGAGCCTGTACTGGGTGGACATCGCCGGATTTCGAGCCTTGCGCTTGCATCAAGGGCAGGTGCGTCACTGGCAATTCAATGAGCCCGTCTCTGCGTTCATCCCGACCGTCAAAGGTGACGCATTGGTCACTCTGGCCAGCGGCGTGTACCGCTTGAACCTCGATTCTCCTACCGAACACCCCGCCCTGACATTGCTCTGTGTGGCCGACCCCGTCGAAGGCAATCGGGCCAATGAAGCACGCTGCGACAGTCAGGGCCGTCTGTGGCTGGGCAGCATGCAGAACAACCTCGATGCCGAAGGCGGTGACCTGCCTTTGGAACGACGTTCCGGCGGGATTTACCGTGTCGATGCCAACGCGCGCGTCACGCCGTTGCTCGACGGCCAGGGGATTGTCAATACGATGCTCTGGCCCGACAACGGCGCTGCGCTGCTCACGGCGGACAGCCTGGACGGTGTCATTTATCGCTACCCGATTCAGGCCGACGACCGCCTGGGCGAACGTCAGGTCTGGGCCTCTGAACATGCGCGCGGCGTGCCGGATGGCTCGGCCATGGACGCCGAGGGCTACGTATGGAACGCCCGATGGGGCGGCCATTGCCTCATTCGGTTTGCGCCCGACGGCAGCGTCGACCGGATCGTGGACCTGCCCGTGAGTCACCCCACCAGTTGCGTGTTTGGCGGCCCGGAGATGGCCACGCTGTTCGTCACCAGCGCTCGTCCTTCCAGCGATGCCTTGGCGCTGGACGGGAGCGTATTGCAGGCCGAAACCGGTATCAAAGGGCTGGCATCGAACCGTTTTGCGGGTTGAGTCACGGGAGCGCTGTAGAGGTGTGACACTCGGTTACATAGACGCCATTGATAATATGATAAGACTGTAATCAGTCGATTCGGCCTGTCGCGTATTTCTCCTTCAGGCTGTCACGACACTCACTGCTGGACGCTGTAGCTAGTCAATAAAAATAAGGAGTTAGCTATGTTGAGTCGCCACGGGATTCGTTCCCTGTGCTGTGCCGCTGTTGCCACTGCCATCGTTGGAATGAGCAGCGGTGCGATGGCCGCCGATAAGGTCAAGATCGGTTTCCTCGTCAAGCAAGCCGAAGAGCCCTGGTTCCAGACCGAATGGCAGTTCGCCGAAAAGGCGGGCAAGGAACACGGCTTCGAAGTCATCAAGATCGCCGTACCGGACGGCGAAAAAACCCTCTCTGCCATCGACAACCTGGCCGCCAACGGCGCCAAGGGCTTTGTCATCTGCCCGCCTGACGTGTCCCTCGGCCCGGCCATCGTCGCCAAGGCCAAAGCCAACGACCTGAAGGTCATGGCCGTGGACGACCGTTTCGTCGACGCCAAAGGCAAGTTCATGGAAGACGTGCCGTACCTCGGCATGGCCGCCTTTGAGGTGGGCCAGAAACAGGGTGCGGCCATGGCCACCGAAGCGCAGAACCGCAAGTGGGACTGGAAAGAGACCTACGCGATCATCAACACCTACAACGAACTGGACACCGGCAAGAAGCGCACCGACGGTTCGGTCGATGCGTTGAAGAAAGCCGGTCTGCCGGAAGACCACATCCTCTTCACTCCGCAGAAAACCCTCGACGTGCCGGGCAGCATGGACGCCACCAACGCGGCCCTGCCAAAACTGCCGAGCGGGGCGAAAAACCTGATCGTCGGCGGCATGAACGACAACACCGTGTTGGGCGGCGTGCGCGCCACCGCAGGTGCGGGTTTCGCTCCGGCCAACGTGATCGGCATCGGCATCAACGGCACTGACGCCATCGATGAACTGAAGAAAAAGGAAAGCGGCTTCTTCGGTTCGATGCTGCCAAGCCCGGACAAGGAAGGCTACAACACCGCGCTGCAGATGTATGAATGGGTGTCCACCGGCAAGGAGCCGCCGAAATACACCGCCATGGACGACGTGACCCTGATCACCCGCGAGAACTTCAAGGACGTGCTGACCAAAATCGGCCTCTACAAGTAAATCGCGGCAGCCATCAGCGGCCTGGCGCCCTGCGTCAGGCTGACATCTGCTAGGCCTCGCTTCACCCCAATCGGGCGGAGCGAGGAGGAGGGGTTACATGCAACAGGCATCGGTTCAGCTACAGCCATCCGGCGGCAGTTTGCGATTCAACGGGATCGGCAAAACCTTTCCCGGCGTGAAGGCGCTGTCGGACATCAATTTTGAAGCCCGCCCCGGCAGCGTTCACGCGCTGATGGGCGAGAACGGCGCGGGTAAATCGACGCTGTTAAAAATCCTCGGCGGTTCGTATCAGCCCAACAGTGGCGACCTGCAAATCGGCGATCAACACCTGGCGTTCAAGTCCACCGCCGACAGCATTGCTGCGGGTGTTGCGGTGATCCACCAGGAACTGCATCTGGTCCCGGAAATGTCGGTGGCGGAGAATCTGTTACTTGGCCACATGCCCAACCGCTGGGGCATGGTCAACCGGCGGGCCATGGTGCGTCGTGCACGGGAGTTGCTCAAAGGCCTGGCGGACGAAATCGACCCAAACACCCGACTCGGGGACCTCTCGCTGGGGCAACGGCAACTGGTGGAAATCGCCAAGGCCATGTCGCGCAACGCCCACGTCATCGCCTTCGACGAACCCACCAGTAGCCTCTCGGCGCGGGAAATCGATCGCTTGATGGCGATCATCGTCAAGCTGCGGGACGAGGGCCGGGTGATTCTGTATGTGTCCCACCGCATGGAAGAGATCTTCCGCGTGTGCGACGCGGTGACGGTATTCAAGGACGGCCGCTTCGTGCGCACCTTCGAAGACATGGCCGATCTGGACCATGACCGGTTGGTGACGTGCATGGTCGGGCGCGACATTCAAGACATCTACAACTACCGCCCGCGCCAGCATCAGGGGCCGAGCCTGCGAGTGACCGGGCTGGAAGGGCCGGGCATTCAGGAGCCGGTGAGCTTCGCCGTGGAGAAAGGCGAAGTGCTGGGCTTTTTCGGTCTGGTGGGCGCGGGTCGCACCGAGCTGTTCCGCCTGCTTTCGGGGCTGACGCGGACCCAGGCGGGCACCCTGCAACTCGACGGCAAACCGTTGAATCTGCGGTCGCCCCGAGACGCGATTGCGGCCGGGATTCTGTTGTGCCCCGAGGACCGCAAGAAAGAAGGCATCGTGCCGTTGTCCAGCGTGGCCGAGAACATCAACATCGGTGCGCGGCCTCGTCATGTGCACCTGGGTTGTCTGATTCAGGGCCGCTGGGAGCGTGACAACGCCAAACAGCAGATCCGCGCGATGAACGTCAAAACGCCTTCGCCGGAACAGCAAATGCTGTTTCTGTCGGGCGGCAATCAGCAGAAGGCCATTCTCGGTCGCTGGCTGTCGATGCCGATGAAGGTGCTGCTGCTCGACGAGCCTACCCGTGGCATCGACATCGGTGCCAAATCCGAGATCTACGACATCATCCATAACCTCGCGGCCGACGGCATCGCGGTGATCGTGGTGTCCAGCGATCTGATGGAAGTCATGGGCATTTCCGACCGGATTCTGGTCATGAGCGAAGGCGCCATCACCGGCGAGTTGTCTCGCGACGAGGCCAATGAACAACGGTTGTTGCAATTGGCGTTGCCGCGTACCCGCGGCTGAAAAACCGGATCACCCAAGTGAAAAATAAAAACGAGGTGCGTATGTCTACCGAAACCAGCCGCCTGACGGCTCCCCGCCAAGGCATGAACCTGCGCCGATTCTTCGACGACTGGGCGATGCTCCTGGCTGCATTGGGCATCTTCGTGCTCTGTGCCTTGCTCATCGACAACTTCATGTCGCCCCTCAACATGCGCGGCTTGGGGCTGGCGATTTCCACGGTCGGCATCGCCGCGTGCACCATGCTGTTTTGCCTGGCGTCGGGGCATTTCGACCTGTCGGTCGGTTCGGTGCTGGCCTGTTCCGGGGTCATCGCCGGGATTGTGATTCGCGACACCGACAGCGTGTTTCTTGGCGTGTCGGCGGCGCTGGCGATGGGCTTGCTGGTGGGGCTGATCAACGGGATCGTGATCGCCAAACTGCGCATCAACGCGCTGATCACCACGCTGGCGACCATGCAGATCGTGCGCGGCCTGGCCTACATCTTTTCCAACGGCAAGGCGGTGGGCGTGGGCGACGAAGCGTTCTTCGTCTTCGGCAACGGCCAGTTGTTCGGCGTGCCGGTGCCGATCCTGATCACGATTGTGTGTTTCGTGTTTTTCGGCTGGCTGCTCAACTACACCACCTACGGCCGCAATTCGCTGGCCATCGGCGGCAATCAGGAAGCGGCGTTGCTGGCGGGCGTCCACGTTGACCGCACCAAGATTATTATCTTCGCGGTGCACGGCTTGATCGGCGCATTGGCCGGTGTGGTGCTGGCGTCGCGGATGACCTCCGGCCAGCCCATGATCGGGCAGGGTTTTGAGCTGACGGTGATTTCGGCGTGCGTGCTGGGTGGCGTGTCCCTCAGCGGCGGCATCGGCATGATTCGCCACGTCATCGCCGGGGTGTTGATTCTGGCGATCATCGAAAACGCGATGAACCTGAAAAACATCGACACGTTCTACCAGTACGTCATTCGCGGCACCATCCTGCTGCTCGCGGTGATCATTGACCGGTTGAAACGGCGGTAACCCGAAGGGTCTTCAGTCGGGCCAGGATTTTATGGCCCCCCGATCCTGTGGGGGCCGGGTTCATTCTGGAGTGACAGCGTCTGGCGACACTTTGAGCCAAACATCTAGTTGAGGGTTAACTTGCCAGGCTGCGCTCGATCCAGTGGGCAAAACCCAACGTTGCCGTGTCGCTCATCACCGGTCCGATCACCTGAATGCCCAACGGCAACCCTTGAGGCCCGAAACCGACAGGCAGGTTCAGGCTCGGCAAGCCCAGCAGGCTCCAGATGCGTGAGAACAGCGGATCGCCCGTTCGCTCCAGTCCCAACTCCGCTTCGCCACAGGCGCTGGGCGTCAGCAGCACATCGTAGTCCGCGAAGCCACGCCCCACCTGGTGCCGGGCCGAGGCTACGTGTGCCCGGTGCTGAAGGCTTTGTTCGAAACTGATCTGTCCGCCACGTTCCAGCATGGCCTGCAGCCGTTCGCTTAACAGGTCCGGATGATTCAGTCGCTCATCGGCCAGTGCCTTAAACGCCTCGGCGGACATCACTTCGTCGTGCACGTCGGCCAGCGTCGCAACCGCATCGCTCAACGTCACGTCCACCGCGTGAGCGCCTTGAGCCGTCAGCCGCTGAACCGCATCGTTGAACGCCGCTTGCGCCGCCGGGCTGGCCCTGTCCCAGAACGCCGTGCGGCACACCCCGATGCGCGGTTTACGATCTGTCGGCACCTGTCGCCATTGCGGGGCGTTCGCCATGACTGACGTGAGCAGTGCCACGTCTTCGACACAACGACCGAAACCGCCCACGGTGTCGAGCGACTCGCTGAGGCTCTTGATGCCGGCCCGGGGGATCAATCCGAAGCTCGGTTTGAAACCGACGATGCCGCAATAGGCCGCTGGGCGGATCACTGAAGCGGCCGTTTGGGTGCCCAGCGCAAGGGGCACCATGTGTGCGCCAACCGCCGCGGCCGATCCGCTGGACGAGCCGCCCGGTGTGTGCGCCGGGTTGTGGGGGTTGCCGGTGGGCCCCGGGGTGAAGGTTGCAAACTCGGTGGTCACGGTTTTGCCCAGCACGATGGCGCCCGCGTCGCGGCACAGCGCAACAGCCGCCGCATCGTGGGCGGGTCGATGCGCCTTATAGATCGGAGAACCGTAGGCGGACGGGAAATCACGGGTGTCGAACAGATCCTTAACGCCTAATGGCAACCCATGTAAAGGACCACGGATCGGGCCACCGTCCAACTGCCGTGCCAGCGCTCGGGCGCCGTCAGCATCATAGTGGCGCCAAGCCTGAAGTTCGGGCTCTCGCGCTTCGATCCTCTCAATGCAAGCGTCCAGTAAAGCGAGCGCGGTCAACTCGCGGCGTTGTAATAACCGAGCGGCGGCGCTGGCGGTCAAGCGGGTCAGATCAGGGGCGGTATGGGTCACAGCGAAGTCCATGGGGCGTCGTCGAATCGGTGAATCATGCGCTATGAAGTGCGGCGATGTACACCGGAGCGGTCAAGGGCTCACGTCAGTTTCGAGGTGACGAAAATCAGCCTGACAGACGCTTGTGCCAACTCTTGCGCCTCGGTGCGGATGACTTCCAGTTCCTGTTTGACGGCGTTGTCCTGAGTGCCACTGGAGCGCACTTCCACCAATAAAGCCATCTGATACAACGCGTCGATGAGGCCGTGAAGATTGCGGTGTAACTGTTCGGTCACTTTTTCCAGATGTTCGTCAGGTGCATGATCAGGCATAAACGGAGATGGCTTGGTGCTATCAAGTTCAAGAAGGCGTGAACCCGTCAATACATAATTGATATCAATACCGGCACCTGAAATGCGCAATAGATAATCGGCTTTTGGCGACCGTGCGCCGCTTTCGTAGTTACCTTGTGCGTTGGTTTCAACGCCCCCAATCGCCCCCAAAGCGCTTTGCGAAAGTTTAAGTCGGGTGCGCTCTTGCCGAAGTCGCGGACCAATCCCTGTCATATGAGCCTCCAGCGTCCATCCGCAGGTGGCCTTCGTCGGCCCGGCAGCAAGCGGGTGTACGCATAACACAAGTAAAGTTGAATGAATGATTAATCAAAGCGCTCAATCATTTCGTCGAAGTTTCGTAGAGAGTGTATGAACGATGTGGTGACAATACAGAACATCCGATTGAAGTGGAAAGGGATCCAATCGGTTGTTAAAGATATTTCGTGAAACGTACGTATGATCTATTTTTGTTAATAGCTGTACGAAATGGCTTTTCTGTATAAGTTGCGAGTGAGAATTAGGGCAGCCGCGACGCCAGCGGCCTCCCGGACAGAAAGCCGCTTAAACGGAATGTTTAATCAGGAAGGGCAGCGGGCTGTCGTGTTTCGAGCCCATTCATTTGCGGTTTTGGCGATGGCATTAGCCAGGCTGGACACGGCTTTTTGATGGGCAATGACCAGATTTTCCATACCCGTCCCGGCAGGCTGGCGAATCACGCTGCTGCAGGTGAGGGTCTGGCGTTTGCTGCCGTCGGCACGCAGGCTCAAGTTCCAGACGACATCGATCAAGGCGTATTGATCCAGCACCGACTCGAAGCGACGCACGTCCGTTCGGACCGTCAGAACCGGCTGGTCGCTCTGTTTGGGCAAGCCGGCCAGATCGCGAGAACCGAAGCGACGTTCCAGCTCCCCGGTCAGCGCGTCGTGAAATTCATCTCCCAACGGCGCGCCCCAGCGCTCGTTTTCCAGAATGGCCAGGCTGCCGTTGCCCTGACGAACGACCAGCGGCGGCTGATCCACCTGAACGGCCATCAGCACCGGCTGCATCTCGAACTGAAAGGGGGCTGGCGTGACACCCGCCGAGCCCTGAGCAGCGGGGGCGATCAGGGTGTAGTAATGCGTCGGCGTCGACGAACAGGCGCCAAGGCTCAGCGCGCAGACGACGGCCAGCAGGTGAGTACGCACAGTCATTGGGCAGGCTCCGGAGCAATTTCACGGGAAGAGGACGAACCTTTGTAGGAACCGGGTGCGGCATCGCCGGAGCGGCCACGAATCAGCGATTCGGGGTGGCGACTGAGGAAGTCGGTCAGCACCCGAACCGAGCGGGCGGTGCGCTGCACTTCATCCAGCGCCTGACCCAGTTGCTGCCGCGCAGGCGAGTCGTCCGACAGCGTGTCGTTGGCATTGCCGAGGGTTTTCTGCGCCTGTTGCAAAGTGCCGGTCATTTGCGGAAGGACCTGACCGTTGACGGTTTTCATGGTCTTTTGCAGTTCGATCAGGCTGCCATTGAGGTTTTTTGCCAGATCGTCGATGGGGATCTTGCCCAGCTTGTCGACGAAGGCCTGAAGTTGCTCCTGCAATTTGTCGAAGCTGCCGCCCACGGTCGGGATTTCCAGCGGTCGCGCTTTAGGGTCGTAGGCAATTCTTGGGGCTTTGGGATCAAAATCCATGGCCACGTACAACTGGCCGGTCAGCAGGTTGCCGGTGCGCACTTGCGCCCTCAGCCCGCGTTCGACGAAGCGTCCCAGAATCCGTGACGTCTGTTCTTCTTCGTCGCCACCACCGGCCTGTTCCTTGAGTTTGTCATTGGCCGCGCCGAGCCGCTGCGGGTAAATGACGGCGCCAACGACGCCGGGGAACGTTCCCGTCGCCGGGTCATAGTCCAGATCCACCGAAACCACCCGCCCGATGTTCACGCCAAGAAAGTCCACCGGGGCGTTGACCACCAGGCCTCTGAGCGACTGATTGAAGCGCATGCGGATGTATTTCGGCTCGCCGTCCGGAGGCGCAAGTGCTGTGGTCTGGTCCTCGAACAATTTGAATTCGGCGTTGGCGTTGGCGGGCTTGGCGTCCGGGCTGTACTTCGGTTCGCGGAAGGCGATGCCGCCGGAGATGATCGAGGTGAGCGATTGCGTCGACACTTTCAAACCCGCCGCGCCCAGGCTGACGTCCACCCCGCTGGCGTTCCAGAAGCGCGAATCCGTGAGCACGTATTGATCGTTGGGTGAATTGACGAAGATTTCGATGTCCACGCCCTTGCCGTCTTTCGCCAGCTCATAAGCCACCACTTGGCCCACTTGAATGCGCCGGAAGTAAATCGGCGAGCCGATGTCGAGTGAGCCGAGGTCGTCGGTGTGCAAAATGAAGCGTTTGCCTTTCTCGCCGAAGGTGACCGGCGGCGGGTTTTCAAGGCCGATGAAATTCTTTTCGGTTTTGTCCGAACTGCCCGCGTCGGCGCCGATGAAAGCCCCGGACAGCAGGGTGTCCACGCCAGACACGCCATGTGCCCCGATGCGTGGGCGTACGACCCAGTATTGCGAGTCGGCGCGGGTAAAGGGGGTGGCCGATTGATTGAGTTCGATGGTCGCCAGAATGTGCGTACGGTCGTCGCTCAAGGCGATGTCGGTCACCGTGCCGATCACCACGTTCTTGTACTTGACCTGGGTTTTCTTGGCTTCCAGGCCTTCGGCGGTCAGAAAACTGACCACGACCTTCGGCCCGACGTTGAGAAAGTCGTGAATGACCATCGACAAGCCAATGACACCGGCGACGATCGGCACCAGCCAGACCAGCGAAATACGGGCTTTGCGGGCCTTGACCTGCGGTCGTGCAGGCTCCGGGGCCGACGGGGGGAGGGCGTTATCAGACATCTTCAACCTCTGCGTCCCAGATCAACCGGGGATCGAAACTCATGGCGGCCAGCATCGTCATCACCACCACCAAACCAAAGAACAGGATGCCCAGTCGCGGCTCGATGGTGCTGAGCCCGCGAAACTGGACCAGTGCCGCCACCAGGGCGACCACCAGCACGTCGAGCATCGACCAGTAGCCGATCAGCTCGATGAAACGGTAAAGCCGGGAACGCTCACGCATGGCCCATTGGCTGCGGCGCTGGCAGGTGATCAACAGCATGCCCAGCACCAGAAACTTGATGCACGGCACCAGCACGCTGGCGATGAAAATCAGAATCGCGATGTCCCAGGAGCCGCCCTCGGCGAATTCGATGACACCGCTCATGATGGTGTTTTCACTGGCACTGCCCAGCAGCGTCGTGAACATCACGGGCAGCGTATTGGCCGGGATGTAGAAAATCAGCCCCGCGATGAGAAATGCCCAGGTGCGCGTCAGGCTGTTGGGTTTGCGCCGGTGCACCGCCGAATCGCAGCGTGGGCAGACCTCGACGTCTTCCGGGCAGACGTAAGAGCAGACATGGCAGAGCGTGACCTGGCGTTCGCGGGCGTAGGGGATGCCGTTCATTCGGGCTCGACCCCCAAATCGTCCCACAGCCTGCGGATGTCTTTACCCGCGATCAGGACGATCAGCACCATGAGCATGGCCATGGCCCAAAGGCCGACGCCGGGATGAACGTCAAGCATCCCGCCGAGTTTGATGATCGCCACCAGAATGCCCAGCAGACAGACTTCCAGCATGCTCCAGGGCCGCAAGTGTTCCAGCGTGCGCATGCAGGTCTTGAAGCCGGGGGCGATTTCGTTGCGTCGCGCGTGCACCAGTACCCAGAACAGCAGTGCGATTTGAAGGGCGGGGGCGAGAATGATCGCCAGCCCGGCCACCATCGCGATCAAGGTGATCTGCCCCTGAGCCAGCGCTTCGACCGAACCCCAGAGGGTCACCTGGTTGTACAGGCCCTTCATGCTGATACTGATGACCGGAAACACGTTGGCGAAGATGAACATGATCCCCGCCGCAACGCTCAGCGCCAGCATCTGTTCAATGGTCATGCGGTGGCCACGGTTGAGAACCGCCGCACAGCGCAAGCAATACGCGGATTCCCCTTTGCTCAACGGCTGGGCGTGGTAGAGCGAATCGCAGTGTTCGCAGATGATCCATTGCGCGGGATCGGGCTGCGAGGGCGGGCTGCTGGTCATCGGCGCCGTCGTCGGGGAAATGGGCGTATTCACGTTAATTCGGTATCTAGCGGGGCATGTGAGTCATTGACCACAATGCCAGCATGGCGTTCGGTGTGGTCGGGCGACATGGAAAAACAACTGAATCAAAGCACGTTCGCCGGTGCACGGGTGAGAGAGGTGTTACGACGTTTGTCGTCCAAATCCCGGCGATTGTAGCGCGATACACCGCCTTCGTGCTGGCTGAAGTGGATTCGTGCCACCGCCGTTCAGGCCGCGGGTGAGCGGGGCGATCAAAGGCTAGAGCTTCGCCCAGAAATCTTCGGCGAAATCGCTCAACGCCATGCTCGGTCTGAACAGGCGGATTTCCATCGGGATGTCCCAGTGTTCGTCCAGCGCCCGGCACAATTTCCCGTTGGTCATTTCCGGCTCGGCGAGGGTCCTGGGCAACCACGCGAAACCCTTTCCCTCCAGCGCCATCGACAGCAAAACCGCCGCCAGGTGAGAGCTGAACACGGTCTGCAAGTGGGGTGGCTGGGGTTCTTTGCGCAACCGTGCGGACACGATTCGGCCCAGCCCGGACTCGGCGGTGTACCCCAACAATGGCTGCGGACCGCCTAACGCGCGCTCGGCGGAGAGTTCCTGAGCCCCGGCACCGAGGGGAATCAGGACATCGGTTCCCACCACTTTGGAATAAAAGGACTCGGCCGGAAACAGCGGCGGGACCTCTGGGTGCTGGTGGCACAGCAAAAACTGCACTTCGCCGCCCAACAACATCTGCTCACACACCCGCATGTTGTCCGAGTGCAGGCGAATGGCCTCGATAGGGCTGGTACGTTCTGCCGCTCTGACCCAGCCGGGAAAGAACGTGAACGAGAGCGAGTGGGTCGCGGCGAAGTGCAACGAACGTGCCTGCTTTCCGGCGACCTCCCGCGCTTCCTGGCGCATCTGGTACACGCGCCGGGTCATCTCTTGCGCGTTGGCGAGCATGTGCTGGCCCGCGTCAGTCAGGGTCGCCCCTTGGGTGGTGCGTTCGAACAGATCGACCCCGACCCACGTCTCCAACGCCCGAATCCTGCGGCTGAAGGCGGGTTGCGTGACGTGGCGCAATTCGGCAGCGCGGGAGAAATTGCCGCTTTGGGCCAGCGCATTGAAGTCTTCCAGCCAAACCAGTTCCATCGTGATGCCGTCCGCGCATTGAGTGCCGCGTTTTTAGCATTGGCCGTCGCGAAAGGTCCAGCCCTAGAGTGAGACCCAACACGCGCTGCACCTTTCACTGAAAACAATAGGAGTGACTTCATGCGTATCGTCGATATTCGCGAAAAGACGGTTTCCATTGCTTCGCCGATTGCCAATGCCTACATCGATTTTTCCAAAATGACCTGTTCGGTGGTCGCGGTGATCACCGACGTCATTCGCGATGGCAAGCCGGTGATTGGTTACGGCTTCAACTCCAACGGCCGTTACGGACAGGGTGCCCTGATGCGCGACCGTTTTCTGGCCCGTGTGCTGGAAGCCGACCCGGAATCGCTGATCGATCAGGAACATGACAACCTCGACCCGTTCGCCATCTGGAAAACCCTGATGACCAACGAAAAACCGGGCGGTCACGGCGAGCGCTCGGTGGCGGTGGGAACGATTGACATGGCGGTGTGGGACGCGGTTGCGAAGATCGAGGGCAAACCCTTGTATCGCCTGCTGGCCGACCGGTACCGCGATGGCGTGGCGGACGACAAGGTGTGGGTGTATGCGGCGGGGGGCTATTATTACCCCGGCAAGGACCAGACCAAGCTCAAGGCTGAGATGCAGAGCTATCTGGATCGCGGCTATGACGTGGTGAAAATGAAGATCGGCGCCGTGCCGCTGGCAGAAGACCTGCGCCGCATCGAAGCCGTGCTGGAAGTGGTAGGCGACGGTCAGCGCCTGGCCGTGGACGCCAACGGCCGTTTCGACCTGAAGACGGGTATTGCCTACGCCGAAGCGATCAAGCCCTACAACCTGTTCTGGTACGAAGAGGTGGGCGATCCGCTGGACTACGCGCTGCAAGCCGAGCTGGCCAACCACTACGAGCTGCCGATGGCGACGGGCGAAAACCTGTTCTCCCACCAAGACGCCCGCAACCTGCTGCGCCATGGCGGCATGCGTCCGGATCGCGATTTCCTGCAATTCGACTGCGCGTTGTCCTACGGCCTCGTGGAATACCTGCGCACGCTGGACGTGATGAAAGAGCTGGGTTGGTCCTCTCGCCGCGTCGTGCCTCACGGTGGACATCAGATGTCGCTGAACATCGCCGCTGGCCTGCATCTGGGTGGCAATGAATCCTACCCGGATGTGTTCCAGCCATTCGGGGGCTTTGCTGATGGCATCCAAGTCGAGAACAGCTACGTTGGCCTGCCCGACATCCCGGGCGTGGGCTTTGAAGCGAAATCGGCGCTGTATGCGGTGATGCGCGAGTTGGGCGAGGGCGCCTGATCAAAACCTTTGCTCTGCTTGATCGATGGCGGAGTGTGCGCAGGGACGATCTACAGCCGGAGAAGCTAGGGCGTGAAGCCCTAGCGAATGACCGGTGTCACTTTTTCTTTTTTGCAGGCTTGTCGGCTTTCTCTGACTTCTTGGCCTTTTCAGGCTTGCTGTCAGCCTTCTTGGCCGATTTTTTCGGCTCAGCGTCTTTCTTCTTGTCTTTCTTTTCGGAAGATTTGGACAGCGCTGAAGCCGCGGCCGCTTTTTTCGCCGACGTCGCTTTTTTATCCTTCAGGTCCTTGCTGGCTTTCGTCGCTTCGCCTTTGCTTTTCTTGTCATCTTTAGCCACGTTAACCACCTCTCAAAATGTGCCCGGATTGGCACAGGGCTTGTGGAAACCTCCCCAAGCTGATCATTAGGTGGACGCGTCCAGAACCGGTTCCATCTATTTGCGCCGCCTGCGATCAATATCCCGTTTGACCCGCGTCGGAACGTCGCAGCTTTGGCGCGCCAACGTTGATTCACAGTGCCCGCACCCCATTCATCGATTCTTTACCCTGCTTCTTGGTCAGGTCCACGGTGATAGACTCTCGCCACTTCAACCGAGGAGCGACAGACGTGCGCAAGATGGCAATGATGGTGGCGGTGCTGATGCTGGCAGGGTGCGACGGTGGTAAACCGGCGACGCCCGCCAAGGTTCCGGCCACCGATTCGGTCGCGGAAGCCCCGACCCCGGCTTCATCGCAGTGGACCATTCGCGTTCATTTGAAAGAAGCCTTGAGCGACATGGCCTACTGGCTGGTCGAGCACCATTACCCGTCGTACGTGGTCAAGGTCGAAGGCAAGGAAGTGGTGATGATCGGCCCGTTCGATTCCCAGGCTGCCGCCGAAACCGCCAAGACCGACATCGACGCAGCGCTGGTCAAGGGCCATCGCCTGTCGCAACTGGAAGTCATCCCGCCTAAATCCTGATCGTTCGACGATCTGACGCGACACCCTGCCGTGGCTGTGCCACCCTTCCTTCACGCATCCGAATACTCGGCTGCGTGAACCGGGAATCGCCGTTATGGACGAGATTCAACGCCTCAGCGATCTGCTGGCGGCCAATCAACGCTACGAAGAACAGAAACAGCAACGTTTTCAGGACGATCTGGCGCAGTGGAATGCCAGCATCGAAGCGCTTTACGCGCAGGTCGGGACTTGGCTGAAGCCCTTGATCGACGCTGACCAGACGCGTTTCGAGTACGAACCTCACCTGGCTCAAGGCAAGGGTTACCCGGATGAGAACTCACCGTTCATGACCCGGCGCATGAGCTTTTTTCTGGGCAATCATGAGGTGGCGTTCGTGCCGGACGCCATGGGTGCCAAGGGCCAGGTCAGCGTGTCGCTGGCAGGTGTGAGCCTGCACGGGCAAGAAAAATACAGCCTGCAACTGGACCCACTGCGTCGTGACTGGCTGTTGAAGAAAACCGTAGGCGTCAAGGACTCGGAGCCGGTGGCGTTCACCGCCGATCATTTCGGCAAACTGCTGCAGGCGGTGGTGCCGCAGCGGCAGGGATAAATGAGAACGGCGTGGCGACAGGGGGCGCCAAAACGTGACGGGCCCCCTCTACGGTGCCAGCGCCTTCGCCACGCTCCCGTCTGCTTTCAACTGAGCGAAGGCCTGGGTCACGCGCTGGACCGTGTCAGGCGGGGTTTTCAGGCTGAGGGCAATGTAGAGGCTCTGGGAAAGGTCGTCGATGGTGTACACGTTTTCCAGCAGGTCGAAGGAGACGTTCAGGTCGCGGCACTGGTCGCGGGCTTCTCGCTCGGGCATGGGCACCAGTGCAACTTGGCCGCTGAGCAGCTTGCGCAGGTTGTCGAGGTTGTTGGCGGAGACCACCATTCGGCTGAAATGCTGGCTTTCCAGGTATTGCTGGCGGGCGTCGTCACGGACGACGCCAATGGTGAATTTCTTCGCGTCTTGCAGCGTGCCGACAGCGACGTCTTTTCGCTCGCGCAGTTTGAAGAACACCTGGATCACCGGTTCGAGCTCGCCCACCCAGTGAAACTGCGTCTCGCGCTCGGCGTTGCGGATCATGGGGTAAATCACCACGTTCGGTTCGAGCCGCGCCATGTCGTACGCCCGCGCCCACGGGTACAGGGCCATGTGGTAATCCTTGAGTCCTGCATTGACGAGGGTCTTTTCGACGATCTCGCTGGCCGGGCCCGCGACTTTGCCGTCCTGGAGCCAGCTGTAGGAGGAATCCTCGGTGACGACGTGCATCGTCTCGGCCTGGGCGCTCAGGCACACCAGCACCAGGACGCTGGCCGATAACACGCCCAAGCGCTGTTTGATCGAATAGCGGGTACGGCGCATGTCGCATTCTCCCTGATCGGGTCAGATCTCACACCGGTTGCGGCCCTGACTTTTGGCGCGGTACAAGGCTTTGTCGGCGCTTTGCAGCAGTTGATCGAAACGGTCCATGTTGGCGGGGTCGAGTTCGGCGATGCCGATGCTCATCGTCACGTACGGCGACACCCCCGAGCCTTTGTGAGGCAGCTTCTGGTCGGCGAGCAGCGCCTGCAAACGTTCGGCGGAGCACAGCGCCTGTTCGCGGCTTTGTCCTGGCAGCAGCACCGCGAACTCTTCGCCACCCAGGCGTGCCACCAATTCGCCGGAGCGCGAAAACAGCGCGCTCATGGTCAACGCCACATCGCGCAGGCATTGATCGCCATTGGCGTGGCCGTAGTTGTCGTTGTAGAGCTTGAAATAGTCGATGTCGCACATCAGCACCGAGAAAGCTTGCCGATGGCGCAAGGCGCGGTTGAATTCCAGCTCTTTCACTTCGTCGAAGTGACGACGGTTGGCGAGGCCGGTGAGCGGATCGAAGCGGGTCATGGCCTCCAGCCGGGTATTGGCAGCCTTGAGCTGGGCGGTGCGTTGCTCCACCAACTCGGCCAACTGATCGCGGCTGGCGGCGAGGGCCAGTTCGTCGCGGGTCTGGCGTTCGAGGTGATTGGCCAGTTTGTCTTGCAGGTCGTTGACCCCGGCTTCCAGCAGGTCCAGCTCGTCGCTGACCTTGCTGCCGCGCCCGAGCGCCAGATGGTGTTTCAGGTTCTGCGGCGTCAGTTGTTCCAAGTGCTCGGCGATACGGCGCACATGCAGGGTCACCGAACGGTTGAACATGCCCATGATCAACCCGGCCAGAGCCAGCGACTGAATGATCTGGGTCAGCATGATGACCGCGACTTCCTTCCACAGCCGTTTCCACAGCAGGCTTTCGTCGCCCTCGATGGTCAGTTCACCGACCACTTCATTGGCGCCGGGGTAGGGAACGACGGTCAGTTGACGGTGTAGCGCGGGGGCGAGTGATGAAGTGCCATGGCCCGGATGCTGACGCTCCAGCACTTCCGGTGGCCGGCCGGGGCGCAGAATGCGCAGCTCGACGCGACCCACTGGCGCCGCAAGGGCCACGCTGTCGATCTGCGTTTGCAAGGCCTCATTGTCCATTTCCCAGACCGCTTTGGACAACGTGCCCTGGAACACCTGATCGATCAGACCGAGTTCGGCGTTCATGTTGGAGAGGTTGGTGTTCCAGGCGAAGCAGGTCCTGACGGTGACGGTGGCCACGGTAAACAGAATGCAGAACGCCAGCGTCGCCAACACCAGCCTGCGCGCCAACGAGCCGGCACGCGGGGGCGCGGCGGCGTTTTCAGGGATCTTGGACTCGGACTCAGCCAGCATGCTCAATTCCATTTACGTGCTATGGCATCGTAGGTTCCGTTCTCACGGACAGTCCTCAGCCCTTTCTCAAACAGCCGAACAGTAGCATCCGGGGTCCCTCGGCTGAAAGCCATGCTGAACCCGCCTGCTTCTTCCAGTTCGGGCACACGCAAGGATTGCACCAGAGTCTGCGCCGGGTTGTCTCCCGCCTGATGGGCAATGTAATTGGCGTTCAGCTCGTCGGAGATCCACAGGTCCACATGCCCGGTCCGTAGCTTCTGATAGTTGAGTTCGTAGCGGTTGCTCGATTGCAGCTGACGGCCGACCTTGAAGCGCTTGCTCATCAGGTATTGCTCGCCGACGTCCTCGTTGACCGTTGCGGTCTGCCAGTCGCGGGCGTCGTCCAGGTCCAACAGCGAGATGGGGTGGGTCGAGGAGGAATAAATGAACCAGCGCGACGCGGCAATGGTGCCGACCCATTTGAACAGCGGCTCGCGTTCGACGGTGCGGGTGATGGAATAGATCAGCACGTTGGGATCGTGCAGCGCCAGATCGTAGGCCCGGGCCCACGGCATCGACTGAATGGTGGCGTCGACGTTCACTTCCTTGAGGACCGCGCGCACCACCTCAGTGCTCATGCCGGTCAACTGGCCGTCCCGGGTCATGTTATAGGGCGGCAACTCTTCGGTGACGATCCGGATCGGCTCGGCGCTTGCCCCGAGAACGCTCAGGCACAGCAAAACCGCGCCGTACAACACGCTGCGTGTCTTCATCTTGAGCGTTAGGGGAGCCATGGCCTGCGACCTCGTCGATGGCAGCAGTGGCTGTTATCCGGTCTCCAGACGGAGCGGGGGAACATGACCTGACTGCCTCTTATGGCCTAGATATCGGCTGAAAAATCCGGCACTTGAGGCTGTTATCTGCCGTTTATCATTTACTTCTCCGGCGGTGGCAGTCCGGCCTGTCAGCGGCGCAGACCGTCAATGCGCCAGCGTCAGGGAGTTCTGCGATTAAACGCGATAAACCCCAGTGTGGCGTTGTGTCACACCCTGTTACCCGGCGTTTTTTGACGTGGGTCAATGGTCTCGGAAGGTGCCGTAGGAAAATTACGACGCACCCCGACGAGTCTTCAACATGCCCGGTCCCTTCGATTTCCTCAAACACCCCTTGGCGAAAGAAATAGGGCTGATCCTGTTGATCAAGCTCGTCCTGTTGATGGGCATCCGTAGCGTCTGGTTCGACGCGCCGGTCGAAGTCAAGGATGACGGGGTGCAAGCTGGCCTGCATGTATTGGGCGCCCCTCCCGTATCTGATGAGAAGAACCCAAAATGATTTCGGAATCAGTCGTCGACCTCTCTCGGCTGCAGTTCGCGATGACCGCGCTGTATCACTTTATCTTCGTGCCGCTCACGCTGGGCATGACGTTCCTGCTGGCCATCATGGAGTCGGTGTACGTCATGACCGGCAAGCAGGTCTACAAGGACATGACCAAGTTCTGGGGCAAGCTGTTCGGCATCAACTTCGCCCTGGGCGTCACCACTGGCTTGACCATGGAATTCCAGTTCGGCACCAACTGGGCCTATTACAGCCACTACGTCGGTGACATCTTCGGCGCCCCGCTGGCCATCGAAGGCCTGATGGCGTTCTTCCTGGAATCGACCTTCATCGGCCTGTTCTTCTTCGGCTGGGACCGCCTGACCCGCGTGCAGCACTTGACCGTCACCTGGCTGGTGGCGATCGGTTCGAACATGTCGGCGCTGTGGATTCTCATCGCCAACGGCTGGATGCAGAACCCGGTCGGCGCCGAGTTCAACTTCACCACCATGCGCATGGAGCTGACCAGCTTCGCCGACCTGCTGTTCAACCCGGTTGCCCAGGTCAAGTTCGTGCACACCGTGGCGTCCGGTTACGTGACCGGTTCGATCTTCGTCCTGGCGATTTCCAGCTGGTACCTGCTCAAGGGCCGCGACATCGGCTTCGCTCGCCGTTCCTTCGCCATCGCTTCGGCATTCGGCATGGCCTCGATCCTGTCGGTCATCGTGCTGGGTGACGAGTCCGGCTACGAAATCGGCGACGTGCAGAAGACCAAGCTGGCGGCCATTGAAGCCGAATGGGAAACCGAGCCTGCACCGGCCGCGTTCACCCTGTTCGGGCTGCCGAACCAGGAAACCCAACGCACCGATTACGCGGTCAAGATTCCTTACGTGATGGGCATCATCGCCACCCGTTCGGTGGACAAGCAGGTCACCGGCATCAAGGATTTGGTCACCGAGCACCAGGGTCGCATCCGCAACGGCATGGTCGCCTACGACCTGCTGGGCAAACTGCGCGCGGGCGACAAGAGCGAGCAAACCCTCACTGCCTTCAACGATGTGAAGAAAGACCTGGGTTACGGCCTGCTGCTGAAGAAGTACACCGACAAGGTGGTGGACGCCAACGAGCAGCAGATCAAGCAGGCCGCACTGGATTCCATCCCGCATGTCGCGTCGATTTTCTGGACCTTCCGCATCATGGTCCTGAGCGGTGTGCTGATGCTGGCGCTGTTCGCCTGTGCCTTCTACGCCTCGGCGCGCAAGAACGAATCCAGCAAGCGCTGGTTGCTGAAATGGGCGCTGTTCAGCCTGCCGCTGCCGTGGATCGCCACGCAGACCGGCTGGTGGGTGGCCGAGCACGGTCGTCAGCCCTGGTCCATCGGTGAAGTGCTGCCGGTTCATCTGTCGGCGTCGACCCTGTCCAGCGGCGATGTCATCGGCTCGATCCTGGCGCTGGTGGGCTTCTACACCGTCCTGCTGATCATCGAGATGTACCTGATGATCAAGTTCGCCCGCCTGGGCCCGAGCAGCCTGCACACCGGCCGCTACCACTTCGAGCGCCGCGAGAGCGACGTGCCTGCCGCCCCACAACCGACGCTGGCCTGAGGAACACACGATGTTCGATTACGAGACACTCAAACTCATCTGGTGGGTGCTGGTCGGCGTGCTGCTGATCGGCTTCGCCCTGACCGACGGCTTCGACCTGGGCGCAGCGATGCTGATGCCCTTTGTCGGCCGCACTGATAACGAACGGCGGGTGGTGATCAACACCATCGCCCCGCACTGGGACGGCAATCAGGTCTGGCTGATCACCGCCGGTGGCGCGCTGTTCGCCGCCTGGCCTTTGGTGTATTCGGCAGCGTTCTCGGGGCTGTACTGGGCGCTGTTGCTGGTGCTGTTCGCGCTGTTCGTGCGCCCGGTTGGTTTTGACTACCGGAGCAAGCTGGACAACACCCGCTGGCGGCAAAGCTGGGACTGGGGCCTGTTCGTCGGCGGTCTGGTGCCGTCGCTGGTGTTCGGCGTGGCCTTCGGCAACCTGCTGCTGGGCGTGCCGTTCCAGTTCGATGACACCCTGCGTACCAGCTACCACGGCAATTTCTGGCAACTGCTCAGCCCGTTCGGCTTGCTGGCCGGTGTCGTCAGCCTGAGCATGCTCGGCCTGCACGGCGGCAGCTGGTTGATGATGCGCACCGAAGGCGCCATTGCCCGTCGTTCTCGCCGCGCCACTCAGTTGCTGGCGCTGGTCTTCCTGGTGTCCTTCGTCGGTGCCGGTGTCTGGTTGCTGCTGGGCGGGATTCAGGGGCTGGAGATCACTTCGGCGTTCGACGCAGGCGCTGCGCTGAACCCGCTGGCCAAGACCGTCGAAGCCACCAACCACGGCTGGATGGCCAACTACCACGCTCACCCGTTGACCGTGATCGCGCCGCTGCTGGGTATCTTCGGCGGGCTGCTGACCTTGCTGTGTGCCAGCGCAGGGCAGGGCCGGATGGCGTTTCTCGGCAGCAGCCTGGCCATCGTCGGCGCGCTGTGCACGGCGGGCTTTGCGATGTTCCCTTTCGTGATGCCGTCGAGCCTTGATCCCGCGTCGAGCCTGACCGTGTGGGACGCTGTGTCAAGCCAGAAAACCCTAATCATCATGACCATCGCGGCGGCCATTTTCGTGCCGATCATCCTCTGCTACACGCTGTGGTGCTACGCCAAGATGTGGGGCAAGGTCACCACGGCGCACATCGACCAAAACCCCCACGGCCTGTATTGAGTCCGGAACCGAATCGAGGAGAACAACATGTGGTATTTCGCCTGGATACTTGGCGTATTGCTGGCTTGCAGCTTCGGCATCATCAACGCGTTGTGGCTGGAGTCATCCGACGCCAACGCGCTGGAGAACGGTCGTGACCGCTGAGGCGCTGAACGCACCTTTCAAGCACAGCCTCGGCAGGGCGCTGTCCCTGCTGATGGCGGTGCCGATGAGCCTGGTGCTGCTGGTGCACCCCGCGTCGATGCTCGACGCCAACGGCCACTATTCCCACAGCCTGCTGATGCTGGTCATGTGGGGCGTGGCCGGGGGCTTCGTCCATGGGGTCGGTTTCGACCCTCGGGCGCTGGCCTGGCGGGTGGTGTTTCACCCGCTGTTGGCGTGGGGGTTGATGGCCGTCGGTTACGGGGTCTGGCTGACGGCGCGTCAATTGCTCTGAGCGGGGGCTGCCGACTTCAGGGCCGGTACGATGGACAACGCGATCAACGCACCGATCACACAGAGCAAGCCGGATATAAAGAAGGCTGGCAGGTAACTGGCGAAGTGCGTGCGTGTCCAGCCGGCCCCGTAGGCCGCAAAGGCAGCGCCCAATTGGTGGCCCGCGAAGATCCAGCCAAAGACGATGTTGGCGCGGGCCGGACCGAACCGTTGTACCGTCAGCTTCACGGTGGGCGGTACGGTGGCGATCCAGTCCAGCCCATAGATGAGGGCGAAGAACGACAGGCCGTAGACCGTGAAATCCGAGAACGGCAGGATGATCAACGCGATCCCCCGAAAGCCGTAATAGCAGAACAACAGCCAGCGGTTGTCATAGCGGTCCGACAACCAGCCTGAACCGATCGTCCCGATGAAATCGAAGATCCCCATCACCGCCAGCATGCTGGCCGCCGTCGTCGCGATCAGGCCGTAATCGCCGCACATGCTGATGAAGTGGGTCTGGATAAGGCCGTTGGTGCTGGCGCCGCAGATGAAAAACGTCATGAACAGCACCCAGAACGTCCAGGTTTTGGACACGTCGCGCAGCACGTGCAAGGGCGCGATCAAAAGCTGGGAGAAGGTCTGCGTGCTGGCCGGGGCGGGCAGGATTTCAGTCTCGCCGTAGGACGGCATTTGCAGGTCGGCGGGGTGGTTGCGCATGAGTGCGATGACCGCGACCCCGGCGACGACGATGGCCACGCAAATGCAGGTCAGCGCCGTGCGCCAGCCGAAGTGCTCGGTCACGTTGGCGAGCATTGGCATGAACACCAGTTGCCCGGTAGCGGAACTGGCGGACAGCAGCCCCATGGCCACGCCGCGACGTTGCGAGAACCAGCGCGTGGCGACGGTTGCACCCAGCACCATGGCCGTCAGGCCGGTGCCGAAGCCCACCACCAGGCCCCAGAGCACGACCAGTTGCCAGAACTGGGTCATGAACAGCGACAGCAGCATGCCGCTGGCCACCAGGGTCAGGGCGGTCAGCACCACGCGGCGCACGCCGAAATGGTTCATGAACGCCGCCGCGAACGGGCCGACCAGGCCGAACAACGCAAAGCGCACGGCCAGCGCCGAGGAAATTTCTGCCGTGTCCCAGCCGAATTCGGCTTCCAGCGGCCGGATGAACACCCCCGGCGCCCCCACCGCGCCCGCCATCACCAGCATGGTCAGGAAAGTCACGGCCAGGACGACCCAGCTGTAATGAATGCGCCGACGCGAAAGCGACGCCGCCAGAACCGACGAAACCATGAGTGATCCCCGAGAGGCAAAAGTGTTAATTGGAGTATGATCATTCGCCAATATGAACGCTTATCGGGGGACGGTTCGTCAAGCGAATATTACAGGATGTGTCTGATCGCTCGGCGCAATTGCTGAAGGCCAAACCCTCTATTGGCGGTAGAGGACCCCCTGTAGGAGCGAATTCATTCGCAAAAGGGCCGTACAAACGATGCATCTTTATCGCCTGAACCCACTTCGCGAATGAATTCGCTCCCACAGGCGTACGAGGTCGCTGCGGAAGTTGCGGCTGGGCGCTGACCCCCTGTAGGAGCGAATTCATTCGCGAAAGGGCCGTACAAGCGATGCATTTCTGTCGCCTGTCACGCCGCCTTCGCGAATGAATTCGCTCCCACAGGCGTACGAGGTCGCTGCGGAAGTTGCGGCCGGGCGCTGACCCCCTGTGGGAGCGAATTCATTCGCGAAAAATCGGCCGGTCGAAGGAAATGTATCGGCTGTACCAGAGTCTCTCTGCTACGAGTCATTGTGTGCAGATCAAGCCAAAACGCTACTATCACCTCCTTTCCAAACCTTGCCGTAACGCCGAGCCCTCCCATGGACAGATTTCAGGAAATGCACATATTCATCGCCGTGTGTGAAGAGCGCAGCTTCGCAGCGGCCGCTCGGCGGTTGGAGGTGTCTGCACCGAGCGTGACCCGGGCCATCGCGGCGCTTGAGAAGCGCATCGGCACGGTGCTGCTGTCGCGCACCACCCGCAGCGTGCACTTGAGCGAGGCGGGGCAGCGTTATTTCAGTGATTGCCGACGCATCCTGAGCGAGCTGGAGGAGGCTGAAGATTCCGCCGGTGGCAGCATTGCCGCGCCGGTCGGGCAACTCACGGTCACCGCGTCGATGCTGTTCGGCGAACTGTTCGTGATGCCGCTGGTGGTGGAATACCTGCGGGAGCACCCGGGCGTCAGCGTCAATGCGCTGCTGCTGGACCGCATCACACGCATGGCCGAGGAGGGCATCGATGTCGCGGTGCGCATCGGCCACCTGATGGATGACAGCCAGCACGGCATTCCGGTAGGGGAAGTGCGCACCGTCCTGTGTGCGTCGCCTGGTTACCTGACGACGCAGGGGCATCCACAGCACCCCCTGGAACTGAAAGACCATCGCCTGATCGTTTCGGCTGCCAGCGTGTTGACCCGCCACTGGACGTTCGTCGACGCGGGTAAACCGTTTCAGGTGGACGTGCAATCACGCCTGAGCGTTTCCGGAAATCAGCCCGCGCTCACCGCCGCCGCGCTGGGTTGGGGCATCACCCGGGCGTTGTCCTATCAAGTGGCGAGCCGCGTGGCATCAGGTGAACTGGTGCTGATCCTGGAAGACTTCGAACAGCCTCCTGTGCCCGTGCATGTCTGCTATCAGGCTGAACGCAAGGTTTCGGCCAAGGTGCGAACCTTCGTCGATTTCTGTGTCGAGCGCATGAGGCAAGACCCGGCGATCCGCGCCGCCGGGGGGAGCCGCACGTAAATGGAACGCCATCGGCAGATGACCATCTTTGCGGCGGTGGCGCAGTCGTCGGGGCTGGCCGCGGCCTCGCGTCTGCTGAACGTGTCCGAGGCCACGGTCAGCCGGGCGTTGTGGGCGCTTGAACAACGCCTGGGCACGCAACTGCTGGAGCGCAGCACGCGAGGCGTAAGGCTGACGGAAACCGGACGCCATTTCGCCGAGGAGTGCGTGCGCCTGCTGCGCGCCACCGATGAGGCCGATGCTTCCGCCAACGGCCTGCACGTCGAGCCCAGAGGCCTGCTGACGCTGGCGACGCCTGTGCTGTTCGGCGACCGGATGATGATGCCGGTGGTCCTTGAATACCTCGACGCCTGGCCCGGCATTCAGATGTCCATCGCCTACCAGAACGCTTTTCCCGACCTGCACGAGGACGGCGTGGACGTGGCGGTCCTAATCGGCGAGCTGCCAGACGCTCACATGGTGGCGCGCCGGGTGGGGCGTGTTCGGCAACTGATCTGCGCAAGCCCCGCGTACCTGCTGGCCCACGGAGAACCACGGGAGCCGGTCGCGTTGACGGACCACAGGCTGATCGTCTGCAGCGCGGACAGTTGGACGCAGCCGTGGCGCTTTGAGCCGGAGGGCGGGGTGCGTCACCTGATCTCGAAACCGGTGTTGCGCTGCACCAGTCAGGTCGCGGCCATTGATGCCGCCCTGCAAGGCGCCGGTCTGGTGTCCTGCCTGAGCCACGAAGTTCACGAGTACCTCGAAGAAGGACGTTTGCGAGCGGTGCTCCAGACGTTCGAGGTCGCGCCGCTGCCGGTGCATCTGATCTACCGAGAAGGCCTGCGGGCCTCGGCGCGGGTTCGCAGCTTTATCGACTTTGCGGTCGAACGGCTGCGCACTCACTCCGCCCTGAGCGCTTGAGACGAAGCGGCACCCTTTCATTTTCTGAAACGCTGGATTGCTTTCGCTGGTGATTCTGCACATCGACGTCGTGATTCATCATTCATCCCATCAGCGCGATGAATGCCTACGCAGACGTCCCGCCGTGCAGACCTCAAACCACGATCCGCCAGGAGCCTTCCAATGACTGCCATCACTCTTCACCACTTTCCGTTGTCTGGCCACTCTCACCGCGCGCAGCTGATGCTGTCATTGTTGGGCCTGGAGCCGCAGATCCAGTTCGTCGACCTGGCCAATGGTGCCCACAAAACCCCTGAATACCTGGCCATCAACGCCTTCGGCCAGGTGCCGGTGCTTGAAGACGGTGACACGGTCATCGCCGATTCCACGGCTATCCTGGTGTACCTGGCCAAGAAGTACGACACCACCGGCCAGTGGCTACCGGCCGACGCCGAAGCCGCTGCCCAGGTGCAGCGCTGGTTGTCGGTCGCGTCCGGCCAGATCGCGTCGGGCCCAGCGCGCGCTCGCCTGATCACGGTATTCGGTGCAGATTTTGATCCCAAGGACACCATTACCCGTGCCCACGCCGTGCTGCAGGTCATCGAAAAGCAGCTGAACGGCCGTGAGTTTCTGGTCACCGATCACGCCACCATCGCTGACGTGAGCGCCTACAGTTACATCGCCCACGCGCCGGAAGGCAATGTCTCACTGGAGGCGTATCCTAATATTCGCAACTGGCTGGCTCGCATCGAAAGCCTGAAAGGTTTCGTGCCGATGCCGACGACCAAAGCGGGTCTGGTGGTGTGAGGCGGTAGAAACCTTTTTTAACGCACCGGGGTGTGAGGCGAAATCGCTTCACACCCGTTGGTGGTGGTACTGGAATCGTAGCGTCCTCATCCCTGGGAGCCTGCGCCATGAACACTGTCACGCTGGAAAAAAACTCGCCCTGGCACGCCGGTGAGCTGCACGTGCAAACCCATGCGGGCGTCGTCGAGCGAATGGATGCCGTGGGCCGCAGAGTGGTCCGCGATTTCATGCCGGATCAGCACCGCGAGTTCTACGAGCACATTCCGTATCTGATCGTCGGTGCAGTGGACGGCGAGGGCTGGCCATGGGCGAGCATGATGGATGCGCACGAAGGCTTCATTGCGTCGCCCGACCCCAAACACCTGGCGATCGGCTGGGCCCCGGACGCTGACGATCCGGTCGCCAGCGCCTTCGCGCCCGGCGCGGCGCTCGGGCTGTTGGGGATCGATCTCTACACCCGTCGGCGTAACCGTCTCAATGGGCATATCGAAGCGCTGACTGAGCAGGGTTTTGCCCTCGCCGTCGACCAGTCGTTCGGCAACTGCCCGCAGTACATTCAATTGCGCCCGCTGCAAAGCGGCAAACGCCCGTCCACAGCTCAGCGGCCGTCGGTTGAACGCCTGAATGCGTTGGACGAAGCGGCGGTGGCCGCCATTCGCGGCGCCGACACCTTTTTTGTCGCCAGCTACGTCGATCTTGAAGGCGATCCTGCGCGTCGATTCGTCGACGTGTCCCACCGTGGCGGGCGCGCGGGATTTGTCCGAGTCGAAGGCGATCTCCTCACGATCCCGGATTTTGCCGGCAACCTGTTTTTCAACACCTTGGGCAATTTGCTGGTGAATCCCAAGGCCGGACTGTTGTTTATCGACTTTGCGACCGGCGACGTGCTGCACGTCGCCGGGCACGCCACGGTCATCCTCGAAGGCCCTGAAATCGCAGCGTTCCAGGGCGCCGAGCGGCTGTGGCAGGTCAAGGTTCATCAGGTGCTTCGTCGGCCAGCGGCCCTGCGTTCCTGTTGGGGCTTCGAAGGGTTTTCTCCCAACAGCCTGATGACGGGTGACTGGGATCAAGCGGCGGCCCGGTTGCAGGCGGAAACGTTGCGCGATCAATGGCGGCCCTTGCGAGTGACGCGCATCCAGGACGAAAGCGAGGGCATTCGCTCGTTTCATTTCGAGACGGTCGATGGTGCAGGCTTGCCGGTCTACAAGGCAGGCCAGCACTTGCCATTGCGCCTGTCGTTGCCGGGGCAGGCGAAGCCGGTCATTCGCACGTACAGCTTGTCGAGCGCGCCGTCCGATGACTTTTTCCGCATCAGCGTCAAACGTGACGGTCTGGTCTCTGGGCATTTGCACGACCAGCTCAAGGTGGGCGATGTGATCGACGCCCGGGCGCCTCAGGGCGGCTTCTTCGTCGAGCCGCTGGAAACGCGCCCGCTGGTGCTGTTGGGCGCAGGGATCGGGGTCACGCCCATGCTGTCGATGCTGCGAGAGGTGCTGTATCAGAACAAACGCAAGCGTCGTTCACGCCCGGTCTGGTTCATTCAAAGTGCACGTCGTCTGGTGGATCTGGCTTTTCGCGAGGAATTGGACACACTGGTAGCCAACGCCGGAGAAGAACTGACGGTCGTTCGCCTGCTGAGCCAACCCGAGCGCACGGCCCGCCCCCGCAAAGACTTTCACCTTGCAGGTCGCATTGACCTGAATCTGCTCAAGACGCTGTTGCCGTTCGACGACTTCGATTTTTATGTCTGCGGACCGGCCAGTTTCACCCAGGGCCTGTATGACGAACTGAGGGCGATGCACATCCGTGACGAGCGGATTCACGCGGAAACCTTCGGCCCCTCGACCCTCAAACGCACGCACGACCCACAGGCGGTGGTGCTGCAGCAGCCGCCTGCCGCCACCACGTCGGTGCCGGTGGTGTTCGAACGGTCCGCCAAGGAGGCGCGCTGGCAGCCCGACGGAGGCACCTTGCTGGAGCTGGCCGAAAGTCGAGGTCTGGAACCTGAATACAGCTGCCGCAGCGGTTCGTGCGGCACCTGCAAGACCCGGCTCGTCAAGGGCCAGGTGCACTACCCCGTTCCGCCTGCGGAAATGCCGGCGGAGGGCGAGGTGCTGATCTGCTGTGCAATCCCGGCTTCAGGGCCGCTGGTGCTTGATCTCTAAGCTGCTCGATCTGTGAACATCCATGTGTCAACGACATGCTGTGACGGGAGGTGCCGAATGAGTGAATGGCCTGCGTTCGAGAAAGAAGACGATCCCAATCTGTGCCATGCCAGTGAGCAGGAAGTGTCCTGGCTGTTGCCGCAATCCTTGGCGTCCCTGGCGGGTGAGCTGGCCTCCGATCATGAAGAGCACGACAACCCCGCCACCTTGCGGCTGATCAGTTGGGTGCGCTCGGTGTCGACGTTCAGCCGTCATCGGTGATTGTCATGCGCGTTTGAACGAAGCGCCCGTAAAGTGGTTGAAACAGCACGTGCGCTACATGGATGATGTGCGTCGGTTCAACGTCCTCACATCACACACCGTTCTCAACCATCGAGATTTCGCATATGAAAGTCAGCGCGCGCAACGTATTCAAAGGCACCGTGAAGGCAATTCAGGAAGGCGCGGTCAACGCCGAAGTGGCCCTGACCTTGCCGGGCGGGGAAGACCTTGTTGCCGTCGTGACCCTGCAAAGCGTCAAGAGCCTGGGCCTGGCGGTGGGCAAGGAAGCGGTGGCGCTGATCAAGGCGCCGTGGGTCATGCTGATGACCGACGACAGCGGCTTTCGTCTCTCGGCACGCAACACGCTGAAAGGCACCGTGACCCGCGTCAGCGACGGTGCGGTCAATGCCGAGGTGGTCGTCACCCTGGCCGGCGGCACCGAGGTGTACGCCATCGTCACCCGCGAAGCCGTCACCGAATTGGGCCTGGCCACTGGCGTCAGCACGACCGCGATCATTAAGGCGTCCCACGTCATTCTGGGCGTGCCTGCCTAAACAAAACAGGTCGCCGAGGTGTAACGGTCGTCGTGGCAGACGGTGGCCGTTTCGGTGATTATGTCGTTCATCTGCCACAACAAGGACGTGCATTTTGATCACTCGCAGAACCCTTCTCGGCGCCGCGCTGCTCGCGGTGCCAACGCTGTGGAGCCTGAAGGCTCTGGCCAGCGATGCCGACGGCTCATCCGACGCCTCCCTCCAGCAAAAACTCGCCGAACTTGAACACCGCCACGGCGGACGTCTGGGCGTGGCCATCCTCGACACCGGCAGCCAGCGCCTCGTCAGCCATCGCGGGGATGAACGCTTCGCGATGTGCAGCACATTCAAGGCCTTGGCGGCGGCCCACGTATTGGCCCGCGTCGATCGCAAGGAAGAAGACCTGTCGCGGCTGATCGTCTACGGCAAGGACCAACTGGTGCCGTATTCGCCCACCACCGAAAAACACACGGGGGAGGCTGGTCTGAGCGTGGGTTCGATCTGCGAAGCTGCCGTGACCCTGAGCGACAACACCGCCGCCAACCTGCTGCTCGACAGCTTCGGCGGGCCGGCGGGATTGACCCAGTGGCTGCGCTGGACCGGCGATGACGTGACCCGACTGGACCGCCGCGAACCCGAGCTGAACGAAAACCGCGCGGGTGATCCGCAAGACACCACTACCCCGATTGCCATGTTGCAGACCCTGCGCTCGCTCATCTTCGGCGACGTGCTGACCGGCGCCTCGCGTGATCAACTGATCGCCTGGCTGGTCAGCAACACCACGGGCGACAAAAAGCTGCGAGCGGGGTTGCCGAAGAAATGGCGGGTTGGCGACAAGACTGGCTCCGGCGCGAACAACGCCAGCAACGACGTGGCGATCCTCTGGCCCACCCACCGCGCTCCGCTGATCGTGACGGTGTACTACAGCGAATCGCGGGCCAATGCCGAACAGGTCAATGCTGTCATGGCTGACATCGGCCGGATCGTGGCGGAGTTGTAAACCAAAAGCGTGCGTGCCACGCCTTCAGTGACTGGGGTTGGCAGGAAGCCATCACCCCACGATCAACGCCGTCCAATACATGCCAATCGCAAACACCACATGGCCCACGACGTTCTGCATACGGGCCATGTTCGGGTTTGGCGCCTTGTTGCACGCGACCCCGACGCCCATGCCCGGTTGCAGGATGTACCAGCCCGCACCGACGGTGACCAGACCGACGATCAGTGCCGGAAAGAAGGTCGGCGAGTGCGCCCACTGCACGCCCCAGATCATTAGCAACACCGCCGCGAATACGATGCCGACCACGTAGTGCATGGTCCAGCCGATTTTCAGCTCGTTGTGGACTTCAGGGGAATTGCCGATGCCTCGGTGGTGCACGAAGTGGCCCTCGCGCATGCCCGCGAACCAGCGGCCCACCAAATGCCATGGCGCCGTTGGCAAACCAAACGCCTTTTTCAGAAACAAGGCCCAGAGGTCGAGCAGGGCCGTGCCACCGATGCCAATCAGTACAGCGAGAAAGATGAACTTGAACATGGCGTTCCTTACGTCTTGTCGTTGATCAATGGGTCCGCAGTGGCGGCCACGTTAGCAGTTTTGACGGGACAAGACGCCAGGAAAAAAGAAGACGGACGCGAAAATTCATCCGTCCAGATGCAGGGTCAGGCAGCGGTCCATTCCACGTGTGTCAGGCCCAACTGCTCGGCCTGGCGCTGGGTCAGACGCGGCACTTTGTCGGAGCGGTACTTGGGAATCTGGCCAATACCGGCATCGACCGTCGCCCAGTGCCAGGCCTCACTTGCGTCCATGGCCGGGGAGTGGATGTAGAAGGTTTTATAACTGCCGTGGATCAGGTAATCGATGCGGAAGTGGGTGCTGTTGGCCATCTCGGTTCTCTCACAAAAAGCTTTTTAAAAGGACGCATTGAAAGTGCTGCCTGAAAAAGAGAGTCCTCCTGATCAAGATAATTCAGCGAATTTGCCCGAACGTGTCGGAGAGGTGGTTTGTTGAAACATTCTGAAACGTTCAGGCCGTGGTGCGGGTCAATAGAGCCTCCCCTCTCAAAGACGCATTCATGAAAACCCCTCGTCCCACGGCACGGCTGGAACCTCTCACTCAACTCCGCAACCTGAAAATGGCCCGTTCCGCCCACGCATATGTGCGCGGCAGCACAGTGCAGTTTTACGAGTGGCTGCATTCCCAGCCCGGCAGACGCCTGCCCAGTGGACCGCCGGTGTGGATTTGCGGCGACTGCCACGCGGGCAATCTGGGGCCGACCGGCGACCTCAAGGGCAAGATCGACATTCACATCCGCGACCTGGACCAGACTGTCATTGGCAACCCGGCCCACGATCTGGTGCGCCTGGCGCTGTCATTGGCCACGGCAGCCCGCGGTTCTGATCTGCCGGGAGTCGCCACAGCACGGATGCTTGAAGAAATGATGCTCGGATACGAACAGGCCTTCGAAGCCAACGACGAGGAAGAACCGCAACGACCGGCGCAGGTGAAGGCCGGGATGCGCAGCGCCGTGCAGCGCACCTGGAAGCACCTTGCCCAGGAACGCATCGAAGACATGAAGCCGACCATTCCGCTGGGCAAGCACTTCTGGGCGTTGTCCAAGGATGAGCGCAACGCGCTGAAAATTTTGTGCGCAACGGATGAGATTCACGCGCTGGTGACCTCGCTGAAAGGCCGGTCGAAGGATGACCGCGTCGAGCTGCTGGATTCGGCCTATTGGGTCAAGGGCTGTAGCTCGTTAGGCCTGTTGCGCTATGCCGTGCTGATTGGTGTGGGCGATGACGACGATCAGGATCTTTGCCTGCTCGACATCAAGGAAGCCGTGGCTGCCGCCGCGCCGCGTACGGTCAGGGCGGGCATGCCTCGGGATAACGGCAAGCGGGTGGTCGAAGGCGCACGAAGCTTGTCACCCGGTCTGGGCAACCGCATGGTTGCGACGCGTATGTTGGACCATGGTTTTTTCATTCGCGAGCTGCTGCCCCAGGATATGAAGCTGGAGCTGGATCAACTCAGCCAGCCGGAAGCCATGCGTGCCGCAGGGTATCTGGCAAAAGTGGTGGGCATTGCCCATGCGCGGCAGATGGATCTGGCGACCCGTGCCGCGTGGATTCGCGAACTGCAAGCCAACCGCACCCAAACACTGGATGCGCCGTCCTGGCTGTGGTCCAGCGTCGTGCAATTGGTTGGCAGTCATGAGCAGGGGTATCTGGAACATTGCCGACGGTACGCGCTGCAGAACTGAATGGAAGCGGAGTCGTTCTCGGCAGGCCGCCACGTCATTCATTTCGGTGGGAGCAGCCGGAGCTGTGCGACGGCCGCGAAGGCGGTGTGTCAGGCAACCGTTAAGTCACTGACCCAACGCTTTCGCGGCCGTCGCACAGCTCCGGCTGCTCCCACATATTGGGATCGACGCAGAACACGTGGAGCTTCGTGCAATTGGTTGGCAGTCATGAGCAGGGATATCTGGAAGACTGCCCCCATATGCGCTGCAGAACTGAATGGAAGCAGGGTTGTTCTGGCCGCCACGCCACTCATTTCCGTGGGAGCAGCCGGAGCTGTGTGACGGCCGTGAAGGCGGTGTGTCAGGCAACCGTTGAGTCACGGATCCACCGCTTTCGCGGCCGTCGTAACCTCCGGCTGCTCCCACAGATATTGGGATCGACGCAGAACACGTGGAGCTTCGTGCAATTGGTTGGCAGTCATGAGCAGGGATATCTGGAAGACTGCCGCCATATGCGCTGCAGAACTGAATGGAAGCAGGGTTGTTCTGGCCGCCACGCCACTCATTTCCGTGGGAGCAGCCGGAGCTGTGCGACGGCCGCGAAGGCGGTGTGTCAGGCAACCGTCAAGTCACTGACCCACCGCTTTCGCGGCTGTCGCACAGCTCCGGCTGCTCCCACAGTTCTGCGGTGTTTCCCCGGATTCAGCGGGTGCCGCGAATCCCGACCGTCATGTTTTCCTTGTGGGAGACGTCGGAGGTTACGACGGCGGCGATCTGTGTCTGGCGCGGCCGCTACAAACCCTCCCTCAGTTCTGAATCGCCTGCACCGACCCGCCATCGACCCGCACGTTGCTGCCGTTGATGAACGACGCTCGGTCCGACACTAACAGAGCGATAGCCGATGCGACTTCCTCAGGCTTGCCCCGGCGTTTCTGCACGATGCCGGGACGTTCTTCGTCGAGGAAGCTCTTGATCGCTTCATCGAACGACACGCCCATTTCTTCGGCACGTTTTTTCATCATGCCGTCGGTCATGCCCGTTTCGATGAAGGCAGGCGCCACGGTGTTGCACAGCACGCCGTCGGCCGCTTCTTTATAGGACAGGTTCTTGATAAATGCGCCGAGGGCTGCCTTGGCCGTGTTGTAGACCGCCTCTTCCCAATACGGCTGTACCGAGTTCTCCGACGTAATGCAGACGAAGCGCCCCCACTGGCGTGAACGCATCGCCGGAATCGTCGCCCGCGCCACCCGCACCGCCGAGAAGAAATCGGTGTTCCAGGCCTCCAGATAATCGTCGTCGGACAGTTCCAGTGGATCGCCCTTGGCCCCAGTCACCCCGGCCGTATGCACGACAATGTCCACTTGGCCGAACTTCGCTTCACCGGCCTTGATCACCTTTTCGACCTCATCCTGACGGGTCAAATCGGCGGCGACGAATACGCATTCTGTCCCAAGGCCTGCGCAGGCCTTTTCCAGCTTGTCCTGGTCGATATCGCTCAGCACCAGCCGCACGCCTTCTTCGCTGAGCAGGGTGGCGGTCGCCAAGCCGATGCCGCCACTGGCGCCCGTGATCAGTGCCACGCGGCCTTTGATTCCCAAATCCATATCCACCTCGATGGTTGTCATGACGAAAGAACAGGACCGGCGCGTCCGGGACGAACACGCCGGTGTTGAATCAGCCGCACTGTTGGCGGGCGAAATCGAGCATCAATCTGGCCAGCGCCCTTGGCGTTTGCAGCGGCATCAGGTGCCCGGCGTCTGGAATGATTTCAAGCTGGCTGTGAGGGAAGGCCGCCAGCGTGGTGCGACGCTGTTCGTCCGGGCCAGGCACTTGCTCGTCGGCCTCGCCACAGACCAGCAACACGGGGTAATCGAGCGTCCCGAGGCGCTCGCTCCAGTCCTCACGACTGCCGTGATCGACCCACGCACGCCAGGCGTTCAAGTTGACTTGCTGGGCGTCGGCGATGGCCACTTCGCGAACATCGTCCGGCAGGCGAAACGCGCTGGACTCATCGACGAAGGCCTCGGCTTCCGGACGCGTCTTGCCATACGCGCGCTGCTGATCGCGGTCCGCCTCGCTCATGGGTTGCGGGCCAGGTGGGGAGGGCGCCACCAACACCAGCCCTTTCAAATACTCGGGTGAGCGCGACGCCAGTACCACGGCCACTTTGCCGGTCATCGAGTGGCCGACCAGTACGACGTTTTGCAAGCCGAGGCCGCGAATGAAACGGTCCACGTGCTCGACCATCGCCTCGACGCTGTAACCCTCCACGTCGGCGGCGTCGCCAAAACCGGGGGTGTCCAGCGCCACGCATTCATGCTCGCCGTCCAGATACGGCAGGGTCGGAAACCATGTCCGATGCGAGCCGCCAAGGAAATGCATGAGCACGAACGTCACGGCGTCGGAATGTTGTCCGCGGCGTTGTCCGCGGCCTTGGCGACTGTGTGGAAGGCTGCTGTAGGAAGGCATCGCAATCGCTCGCACTGGGTTTGCCAGTGGAGGGAGCGCACGCCGACAAAGTTCAACGGGATTGAAGGCCGGGCGTGTATTTCGAATCGCCTCTACCACCGGTCGTCAAAATCCGCGCAAGCGCTGAACGATGGCAAATGGTCAGCAGTCATCTGCTGTGAGTTCGCTGGATCAGCGCACGGCCACAGTGCGCGACGAAGCACCGAATCCCTACCGTGATTGAACCGATGATGAAGTGGAGATAACGCTGATGACCGACTTACCTGTCACCCGTTTGCCAGTGGTGCCGCTGCCGTTCGAGCACTCTTTCGAAGAGATCCCCGACGACGAGGCCGAGACCAGCAAAGAGTTGGCCGAAACGCTGCACTCGATCATGGAAACCACTTTCAAGGATGAAGGGCACGCCAACCGCAGCGTCCACGCGAAGTCCCACGGGCTGCTGAAAGGCCGCCTGATTGTGCCGGAAGGTTTGCCGCCTCAGCTTGCCCAAGGCGCATTCGCCAAGCCAGGCACGTTCCCGGCCGTGATGCGGTTCTCGACCAACCCCGGCGACATCCTCGACGACAAGGTCTCGACCCCACGCGGTCTGGCGCTGAAGCTCATCGGCGTTGAAGGCCCGCGCCTGCCAGGTTCGGAAGGTGACGTCACCCAGGATTTTGTGATGCAAAACGCCAAGGCGTTCACCGCCGCCACCCCCAAGGCGTTTTTGCGCACGCTGAAATTGCTGGCGAAAACGACGGATAAGGCGCCGGGCATGAAGAAAGCCTTCTCGGCGTTGTTGCGCGGCGTCGAGTCCACCATTGAAGCCATGGGTGGCGAAAGCGGCACTTTGAAAAGCCTCGGTGGCCATCCGCAAACCCATATCCTCGGTGAAACCTTCTACACCGTGGTGCCGCTGTTGTACGGACCGTATTACGCCAAGATTTCCGTCGCGCCGGTGTCGGACACCTTGACCGCGCTGACCGACAAACACGTCGATTTCGGCGGCAACCCCGATGGCTTGCGTCAGGCCGTGCTCGACTATTTCGCTCAGCACGGCGGGGTGTGGGAGGTGCGCGTACAACTCGCCAGCGACCTCAAGAAAATGCCGGTCGAGGACGCGTCGGTGGTCTGGCCGGAAGACGTCAGCCCCTACGTGACCGTCGCCCGGGTCGAGGTCGATCCGCAGCCTTCGTGGAGTCCGGAACACGTGCGCGAGATTGACGACGGCATGGCGTTCAGTCCGTGGCACGGCTTGCAGGCCCATCGTCCGATTGGTGGCGTGATGCGAGTGCGCAAGCCGTCGTACGAGATGTCGTCGGGTTTCCGTGCAGCGCACAACGGCTGCCCGATTCACGAACCACGCTGATTCCTTCACGCCTTCGAGCTGAGCACGTCACGCTTTGGAACAGGGGTTCACCATGCAACTTCTTCATCCCGCCGCACACTCGACCGCCCATTACCGGCCCTATACCTCCGCCTCGGGAGGCTGGGGGTCGGCGCATTCGGTCATGAACATCCTGTGGCGCGAACAGGCGTACGCCAAGGCGCCCGCCGCTTTGATGCGGCAGAACAAGCCCAAGGGTTTCGCCTGTGTCAGTTGCGCCTGGGCCAAACCGGGCAACCCTCACGCGCTGGAGTTTTGCGAGAACGGCGCGAAGGCCACGGCCTGGGAGTTGACCTCGCTGCGCACCGGGCCGGATTTCTTTGAGCAGCATTCGTTGACGGATTTGCGCACCTGGGCTGACCACGACCTGGAGCAACATGGTCGCCTTACGCACCCCCTGCGTTATGACACTGCGACCGACCGCTACCAGAAAACCAGCTGGGAAGAGGCGTACGCGGAGATTGGCGCGCAGCTGCGCCAGTTGCAGCCGGAAGAAGCGGTGTTTTACGCCTCGGGCCGGGCGTCGCTGGAAGCATCGTTCATGTACCAACTGCTGGCCCGCGCTTATGGCAACAACAACCTGCCGGACAGCTCGAACATGTGCCACGAAAGCACGTCGGTGGGGTTGCAGGAGAGCATCGGCGTCCCGGTCGGCACAGTGACGCTGGCGGATTTCGAGCACACCGACTGCATTTTTTTCTTCGGCCAGAACGTCGGCAGCAACAGCCCGCGCATGCTTCACCCGTTGCAGGAAGCTCGCAAGCGCAACGTGCCGATCATCACCTTCAACCCCCTGCGTGAACGGGGATTGGAGCGCTTCGTCAATCCGCAATCCCCCCGGGAAATGCTCGGGCCGGACTCCACGGTGATCAGCACTCAATACCATCAGGTAGCGATTGGCGGCGACACGGCCGCGGTGATGGGCATCGCCAAGGCGCTGCTGGACATGGACCGGGTGTCAGGTGGTTCGGTGCTCGATCATGATTTCATCGCCGAGCACACCGACGGTTTCGACACCTTCGTCGCTGACGTGGATCGACACACCTGGCCGGAGCTGGAAAACCGCTCGGGCTTGAACCGCAGCGCGCTGGAAGCCGCGGCCACGGTGTACGCCCGCAGCGAGCGGGTGATGATTATCTACGGCATGGGCATGACCCAGCATCGTCACGGCGTCGAGAACGTGCAGATGCTGGTCAACCTGCTGTTGATGCGCGGCAACATTGGCAAGACGGGGGCGGGGATCTGCCCGGTGCGCGGGCATTCCAACGTGCAGGGCCAGCGCACCGTGGGCATCACCGAAGACCCGGCCAAAGTGCCGAAGGACAAGATCGAGGCGCTGTTCGGCTTCAAGGTGCCGGAGCGCAAGGGCCTGGCCACGGTGGATACGTGCATGGGCATTCTCGACGGCAGCGTCAAAGCGTTCATCGGGTTGGGCGGCAACTTTCTGCGCGCGATCCCGGACACGGACCGCATGGAGCCTGCCTGGTCGCGGCTGGAAATGAACGTGCAAGTGGCGACCAAACTCAATCGCACGCATCTGTTGCCAGGCAAGCGGGCGTGGCTGCTGCCGTGCCTCGGACGGATTGAAAGGGATGTGCAGGACGGCGTCGATCAGGTTTACACCACGGAAGACAGCACCGGTTGCATCCGGGCCTGGCAGGGTCGGAGCGAGCCGGGCGGCGAACAGTTGCGTTCGGAAGTGGCGATCATTGCGGGACTGGCACTGGCCACGTTGAATGACGAAGCGCGTATCCCGTGGGAGGCATGGCGTCAGGATTACGCGAAGATTCGGGCCGCAATCAGCGAGGTTTATCCCGAGATATTCCATGACATGGAATCGCGCATGTGGGAACCAGGTGGGTTTCACCGCCCACTCCCGGCGGCCCAGCGTCAGTGGAAAACCGTGACCGGCAAGGCCCGCTTCATCGCACCTCGGGGCCTGGATGAAGACGATGACGTCTCGCCGGGCCATGGCGCCCGCGATGCGATTCAGCTGATGACCCTGCGCAGCAACGATCAATTCAACACCACGATTTACGGCTATGAAGACCGTTTTCGCGGGGTGTCCGGTACGCGCAGCGTAGTGTTCATGAACCGCAACGACATCGTGCGGCTGGGCTTCGCGCCGGGTGAATGGGTCACGCTGCGCACCGCCATCGAGCCTGAGGTGTTGAGGGAAGTGGGTCCGATGCAAATCATCGCCTACGACATCCCGGTCGGCTGCGCGGCGGCCTACTACCCGGAATGCAACCCGCTGGTCCCGCTGTGGCACCACGCCGAACGCAGCAAAGTCCCGGCGGCGAAGTCGGTGCCGGTGACCTTGCACAAGGCCCAGCCCGATGCCCGTGCGCGGGCGAGGGCATTGCCGTTGAAGGATCAGGTGGTGTGAGGGGGCATGCCTGACACAATCGAGGTGTCAGCTTCCCCAGTCCCACCCTTCCCATAACAAAAATTACCGTTTGGTCGCACAAAATGTCGATTCAAATCCCCGCCCGCCTGTGCCTACACTCCGCACGATCAATCCGCCACACCTCGAACAACAAGGAAACCACATGCAGTACCGAAGCGGGGCGCAGGCCTTCTGGCAGGGGGTTCGTGCTCTCCTGCCACTGACACCGGGGGTCATTCCCTTCGGGCTGGTGACTGGGGTCATGGCGATTGGAATGGGCATGTCGCCGGGCACGGCCATGGGCATGACGCTGATTTTCTACTCCGGCTCCGCGCAACTGGTCGCGCTGCAACTGATGCAGACCGGCGTGTTGCCGGTGGCCATTGTGGTCACGGCGCTGATCATCAACCTGCGCTTCATCATGTACAGCGCATCGCTCGCCCCGCACCTGAACCACCTGCCCCGGCGCTGGACCTGGCCAGTCTCGTACATGCTCTCCGACCAATCCTACGCACTGTGCACGATGAGGTTCGCGTCGGGTGAACTGACCGGGCCGTTCGCCCATTGGTACTACGCCGGGACCGCGTTCTCCATGTGGCTGGCATGGCAAGTCTCGGTCCTTGCGGGCGTGTTGCTCGGCGCGAGCATTCCCGAAAGCTGGTCGCTGACCTTCGCCATTCCGCTGTCCTTCCTTGCGCTGCTGGTGCCCGGTCTGCGCAACGTGCCGACCCTCGCGGCCGCCACCGTCGGCGGCCTGATTGCCGTGCTGGCGGTCAAGCTGCCTTACAACCTCGGCCTGGTCATCGCCTCGGTCGGCGGGATCGTCGCGGGCGTGCTGGCGGAAAACGCCCGTAACAACGCTTCAGCGTCTTCTCGCGATCAAGAGACGGAAGGGGAGGCGCAATGAGCGATCTGGTGATGTGGTCTGTATTCATTGCCGTCGGCGTCGGCACCTTTGCGATGCGTGTGTCGTTCATCGAACTCCATGGCCGCTGGCGCATGCCTGCGCTCTTGAGCCGCGCCCTGGTCTACGTGCCCGCCAGTGTCCTCGCCGCGTTGGTGCTTCCGGCAGTGGTGTACCCCAACGGGCATGGCGACTTCGTGATCAACAACCCGCAAATTCCCGCAGCGATTATCGCCGCGCTGGTGGCGTGGAAGACCCGCAATACCCTGCTGACATTAGGCGTGGGGATGGCGGTGTTGTGGGGGTTGAGGTGGGTGATCGCCTGACCCTCGCCCATCTCAAACCTGCCCCAGCAACCACGCCCGAAACGCCTGCAACGACGGCAGCATTTCGTTGCGTGGCGGGTAGGTCAGGTAATAGCTGCGCTGGCTCGGGAAGGGCAGGTCGAGGGGGATGAGTTCGGCGCTGGCGATTTCGTCGGTGACCAGAATCCGGGGCACCAGGCCGATGCCGATGCCCGCTTTGACGGCCTGAATCAAATGCGAGGTCAGTTCGAAACTCGGTCCCAGGCGCATCATCCGGTGAGGCAGGTGATGGTGGCTGAACCAGTCGCCCCAGACGTTGGGGTTGTTGGCGACGTTGAGCAGCATCTGCCCGGCGATCTTGTCTGGCGTCCAGTCCTGATGATTACCCGCAACCTGCGGCGCGATGACCACCACCAGTTCCTCGGCGTGCAGACGATGGCTGATCAAGCCCGGCAGGCCCGTGTGGCCGACCACAATGGCGGCGTCGATGCCGCTGGTGTCGAAGTCCACGGCGTCGATGCGCGAATTGATGTGCACCAGCATGCCGGGATGATTCGTATAGAAGTCGTGCAGGCGCGGCAGCAGCCATTTCGAACCGAATGTCGGCAGCGTGGCCAGACGCAGACTGCCGCCGCCGGATTGATAAGCGATGGCCTGCAACGTGGCGCTGCGAATGCGGCCCAATGCGTCGCTCATTTCCCGCTGATACAGGCGCCCGACGTCAGTCAGTTGCACCTGTCGGCCTTCGCGACGGAACAGCGTCAGGCCCAGCTGTTGCTCCAGCGCCTGAACTTGACGGCTGACCGCGCTTTGGGTCAACGACAGCTCGACCGCCGCGCGGGTGTAGCTTTCATGCCGGGCTGCGGCTTCGAATGCCAGCAGCAGGGACATGGACGGCGTGAGATGGCGGTAATTCATTCAGAAAAGTCATCGATAGCGGCAGGAATATCTGTTTGTTTCGCGCTGAAGCCTGCGGGATCATTGGCGCCCATAACGACCCGAGGCTGACCGATTAATGCTCGGGCGACAAGTGTTTTGCTGTTTTCCGTGATCAGACCGACAAGAGGCCATCCCACGATGATCGCCCAACTCTCGCCCGCAGTGCCTGCGAGCCAGTACCCCGAATTTCTCGACGCCCTGCGCGCCAGCGGCTTCCGTGGCGAACTCAGCGCCGACTACGCCACCCGCACGGTGCTGGCGACCGACAACTCGATCTATCAGCGATTGCCCCAGGCGGCGGTCTTTCCAAAAGATGCCGAGGACGTCGCGCGCATCGCCACGCTGATGGCCGAGCCGCGTTTTCGTCAGATCAAGCTCACGCCCCGAGGCGGTGGCACCGGCACCAATGGTCAGTCGCTGACGGACGGCATCGTGGTCGACCTGTCGCGGCACATGAACACCATCCTCGAAATCAACACTGAAGAGCGTTGGGTGCGGGTGCAGGCCGGTGTGGTCAAGGACCAGCTCAACGCCGCGCTCAAGCCCCACGGGCTGTTCTTCGCCCCTGAACTGTCCACCTCCAACCGCGCCACGGTCGGCGGCATGATCAACACCGACGCCAGCGGGCAGGGCAGTTGCACCTACGGCAAGACCCGCGACCACGTGCTGGAACTGCACAGCGTGTTGCTCGGCGGCGAACGCCTGCACAGTCATCCGATCTCCGATGACGAACTGGACGTTGCCTGCGCCCAGTCGGGTCGCATCGGCGAGGTCTACCGCACGGCGCGGCAGATTCAGGAGACGCAGGCCGATCTGATCGAGTCGATCTTCCCCAAACTCAACCGCTGCCTGACCGGCTACGACCTCGCGCACCTGCGGGATGAGGCCGGGCGCTTCAACCTCAACAGCGTGCTGTGCGGCGCCGAAGGTTCGCTGGGTTACGTGGTCGAGGCCAAGCTCAACGTGCTGCCAATCCCGAATTATTCGGTGCTGGTGAACGTGCGCTACAGCAGCTTCATGGACGCCCTCCGTGACGCCAATGCGCTGCTGGCGCATAAGCCGCTGTCCATCGAAACCGTCGACTCCAAGGTGCTGATGCTGGCGATGAAAGACATCGTCTGGCACAGCGTCGCCGAGTATTTCCCGGCCGATGCGGACCGTCCGACCCTGGGCATCAACCTGGTGGAATTCAGCGGCGATGACGTGGACGAGGTCAATGGCCGGGTCGCGGCATTCATCGAACACTTGCAGGCCGACACCACCATCGAGCGCCTCGGCCATACGCTGTCCGAAGGCGCGGCGGCGGTGAACAAGGTCTACACCATGCGCAAACGTTCGGTGGGCCTGCTGGGCAACGTCGAGGGCGAGATTCGTCCGCAGCCGTTCGTGGAAGACACCGCCGTGCCGCCGGAAAAACTGGCGGACTACATCGCCGAGTTCCGCGCGTTGCTGGACGGCCACGGCCTGGCCTACGGCATGTTCGGCCACGTCGATGCGGGGGTGCTGCACGTGCGTCCGGCGCTGGACATGAAAGACCCTGCGCAGGCCGCGCTGGTCAAGCCGATTTCCGACGCTGTCGCCGCGCTCACTCAGCGTTACGGTGGCCTGCTCTGGGGTGAACACGGCAAGGGCCTGCGTTCCGAATATGTGCCTGCGTTTTTTGGCGAACTGTACCCGGCGCTGCAATCGCTCAAGGGCGCGTTCGACCCGCACAACCAGCTCAATCCCGGCAAGATCTGCACCCCGCCGGATGCCCCGGAAGGTCTGCTCAAGGTCAACGAAGTCACCCTGCGCGGCGACCTCGACCGGCAGATCGACGAGCGCGTCTGGCAGAGCTTCGGCAGCGCCGTGCATTGCAACGGCAACGGCGCCTGCTACAACTTCGACCCGAACGACGCCATGTGCCCGTCGTGGAAAGCCACCCGCGAACGCCAGCATTCGCCGAAAGGCCGGGCGTCGCTGATTCGTGAATGGCTGCGCTTGCAAGGTGCGGCGAACATCGACGTGCTGGAAGCGGCGAAAGGCAAAGCCAACTGGATAAAAGGCCTGCCCGCGCGCCTGAGCAACAACCTCAAGCGGTCCCGAGGTCAGGCGGATTTCTCCCACGAAGTCTACGACGCCATGGCCGGGTGCCTGGCCTGTAAATCCTGCGCCGGGCAGTGCCCGATCAAGGTCAACGTGCCGGAATTCCGCTCGCGTTTCCTGGAGCTGTACCACGGGCGTTATCAGCGTCCGCTGCGGGATTACCTGATCGGCTCGCTGGAATTCACCATCCCGTACCTGGCCCACGCGCCGGGGCTGTATAACGCAGTGATGGGCTCGAAATGGGTGAGCGGCCTGCTTGAACGCCACGTCGGCATGCTCGACAGCCCGTTGATCCATCGCTACAACCTGCAAAGCACGCTGACCCGCTGCAACGTCGCGGTCGCCAGCGTCCCGGCCCTGCGCGAACTGAGCGACGAGCAGCGTCAGCGCAGCGTGGTGCTGGTGCAGGACGCGTTCACCCGTTACTTCGAAACGCCGCTGCTGGCGTCGCTGATTCAGCTGGTGCATCAGTTGGGCTACCGCGTGTTCCTCGCGCCGTACAGTGCCAACGGCAAGCCGCTGCATGTGCAGGGTTTCCTCGGTGCGTTCGCCAAGGCGGCCGTGCGCAACGCCACCCAACTCAAGGCGCTGGCCGATTGCGGCGTGCCGCTGGTGGGGCTGGACCCGGCGATGACCCTCGTTTATCGCCAGGAATACCAGAAAGTCCCAGGCCTCGAAGGCAGCCCGACCGTGCTGCTGCCGCAAGAGTGGCTGATGGACGCGTTGCCGGAATCCGCCGCACGGCCGTCAGCCGACACCTTCCGCTTGATGGCCCACTGCACCGAGAAAACCAACGTCCCGGCCAGCACCTCGCAATGGGAAAAAGTCTTCGCGCGACTGGGCCTGAAACTGGTCACCGAAGCCACCGGCTGCTGCGGCATGTCCGGCACTTACGGTCACGAAGCGCGCAACCAAGGCACGTCGAAGACCATCTTCGAACAGTCCTGGGCGACCAAACTGGACAAGCCGGGTGAGGCGCTGGCGACGGGGTATTCGTGCCGCAGCCAGGTCAAGCGTCAGGCGGACCGGGAGCTGCGCCACCCGCTGGAGGTGGTGCTGGAGCGGCTGTTGGCGAAATGAGAAAAGGCCCGTTCGCGGGCCTTTTCTACGACGGCAGCAACGAAGAAAACAGCTCGGACTGCGTCTTGATCCCGAGCTTGCTGTAGATGTGCCGCCGATGGGTTTTGACGGTGTCCACCGAGATGTCCCGCAGGTCGGCGATGCGCTTGCTGGAGTGCCCGCTGAGCATCAGTTGGCAGATGTCGAACTCCCGCGACGTCAGCGTCGCCTTGAGGTTTTCCAGCCCTTGATGGGACGGCACCCGTGGCGGATGGGGATCGTGCTGGCCGTGAAGCAAGCGCTGACGAATCAACGCTTCCATCCACGGTTGGAACAGCGCCAAGTGCGCGACTTCGTCCTGGGTGATCGGCGTGCGCGAGCCGAACGACAGGCAGACCAGCTGCCGATCGTCGATGCGGCAGTTGAACTGAATCTCGTCGGCGACCACGTTCAGGTGAAAATAGCGCTGGTAATACTCGGTTTGCGCGAAGCAGTCCGGCGCGACATCCCGCAATTGAAACAGGCCACTTTGCGCCTGTTCGCAGTTGACCCGGTAGAACGGGTCGATCAGATAAATGCCCCCCAGATAATCCTGAAACAGCGGGTCCGGCCCGCCATCTTCGGCGGGCGACTCGTCGAGCAGATAAGGGCGCCCGTCCTTGAACAGCAGCGCGACCCAATTATCGAACCGCAGCACGTCGCTGACCCGGCGCACCACCGTTTGCCAGAAATTCGGCTGGTCGATGGCGCCAATCAGAATCCCGAACGTGCGATGCCAGGCGATTTCCTGCAACGTTGGCGGCGTGCTCATTGTCACTCCTTGGGATTACCCATGACGTGTGATTACCGCCGTGGGCGGCAAGGGCTGATAATACCTGACGACAGGTGGTCGGCGGCGACCGGCATGCAGGAGTGAAAGATGAATGTAGAACTGGCCCAGGTCACGGGGCGTGACGGGGATGTGGCGTACAACCTTGAACGCACATTAGCGTTGATCGAAGCGTGCGCGGCGGACACCGAATTGCTGGTGTTGCCGGAAACCTACCTCACCGGCTTTCCCACGAAAGACAACGTGGCGCAGATGGCCGAACCGCTCGACGGCCCGACGCTGACGCGGGTTCAGCAGGCGGCGACGGCGCGGGGCATTGCGGTGGCGGTGGGGTTCGCTGAAGTGCACGACGGGCGCTTTTACAACACCACGGTGCTGATCACCCCCGAGCAGGGCATTGTGCTGCATTACCGCAAGACCCATTTGTGGTCCGGCGAGCGAGACGTGTTCGACGCCGGTGACCGGCTGTCCACGGTGATGTGGAAGGGTATTCGGGTGGGGTTGTTGATCTGCTACGACATCGAATTTCCTGAGACGGCGCGGGCGCTGGGCCAGCTCGGCGCGCAACTGCTGATCGTCACCAACGGCAATTTCGACCCCTACGGCCCCACGCACCGCACCTGCGTAATGGCGCGGGCACTGGAAAATCAGGCCTTCGCGGTGATGGTCAATCGCGTGGGGCAGGGCGACGACGGGCTGGTGTTCGCCGGTGGCAGCGCGGTGGTCGATCCCTTTGGCGACCTGCTGGTGGAAGCCGGTCGCGACGAAGCGACACTCAGGCTCACCCTCGACCTGAACCTGCTGGACAAGGCCCGCGAACCCTACGTCTACGACCGTCACCAGCGCCTGCGACTGAGCGGTGACGTCATCGACAGCGGCGACCGGCGCGACCTGATCATCGGTTCGTGATCCCTCACGGCCCCGCCATTCCTTCCGGAGAACACCACTGACCTGCAACCGCTGACCCTCAATAATCATTAGCTGTCACTTTCTTTGCCACTGCCAAACATCCGGCGCCTCGCGCGCAAACGACTAAAACGATAATCGGAGACGTTAATGGCTCATTTGAAACGCACTTTATCCCTCAGCACATTGGTCATCTTCGGCGTCGGCCTGATGACCCCCATCATCGTCCTCGGCACCTTCGGCATTCTCGCCCAATCCAGTGGGGGGCACGTGCCCATGGCCTACCTCGCCGCGCTGGTGGCGATGCTGTTGACCGCCATCAGTTACGCGCACATGGCCAAGGCCTTCCCGGTGTCGGGGTCTTCGTATACCTACGTGAGAAAGGCCATCGACGCCCGATTGGGCTTCATGACCGGCTGGGCAATCCTGCTGGACTATCTGTTCCTGCCGATGGCGATCTGGCTGATCGGCACCGCTTACCTCAATTCCGCGTTTCCCGAGGTGCCGCAATTCATCTGGCTGCTGGCGTTCATCGCCCTGACCACGGTAATCAACATCCTCGGCCTGAAACTGGCGACGGCCGTGAACATCCTGCTGTTGCTCCTGCAGGTATTGATTCTGGCGGCGTTCATCGTGCTGTGCGTTCACTACACGCTGGGCGATCCCACGAAACCCTTGTTCACCCTGGCGCCCTTCGCCAGCGGTGGCGTGCAGTGGTCGATGATCATGAGCGGCGCGGCGATCGCCTGTTATTCCTACCTCGGCTTCGACGCGGTGAGCACCCTGACCGAAGAAACCCACGATCCGGAACGCAACATGCCACGGGCGATTCTGTGGGTGACGCTGATCGGTGGACTGATCTTCGTCGGCACCTCGTACGTGGTGCAACTGGCCCAGCCGTCGCTGCAATTCGCCAACGTCGATTCGGCGGCCTACGAGATCGCGAAAAACATCGGCGGCGACCTGTTCGTGTCGATCTTCCTGATCGGTCTGGTCATCGGACAATTCACTTCCGGCATCGCCGCCCAGGCCAGCGGTTCCCGCCTGTTGTACGTGCTGGGCCGCGACGCGGTGTTGCCGAAGGCGTTCTTCGGTTACCTGTCCCCACGCTTCGGCACCCCGGTCGGGTGCATCCTGCTCAGCGCTGTCGTCGCCTTGCTTGCCCTGAAAATGGACGTGACGACGTCCACCTCATTCATCAACTTCGGCGCGTTCCTGACCTTCATTCTGGTCAACCTGTCGGTGATCTTTCACTACTGGATCGCCCAGAAACGCCGTGGCCTGAGCGCTGTGCTGTTGTATGTGCTGCTGCCGCTGGCGGGGATGGTCGCTGACCTGTGGCTGATGTTCAGCCTGGACTCCAACGCGGTGGAACTCGGGCTGTCGTGGCTGGCGATCGGGTTCGTGTATTTGATGTATTTGACAGGTGGACTGCGTCGGCAGCCGCCAGAGTTGACCCTGGAAGAGGCGATGTGACCTGTAGCGTTGGCTGTTAACGAGCGGAGGTCAGTCGGTGCAATGACCGTCTGGACCTCCGCCGTCGCTGCCGTCGTGCCTCCGGCGGCTCCCACGAGATATTCTTCGTTGCGCGCGGAGGGTAGCGACACCAATATCGCGTGCGTGAGGATGCCAATGAATCAGGGGTTCAACGTGGTTTCCGTGGGAGCCGCCGGAGGCCCGTTCACGGCAGCTCCCACGGTATTATCTTCGTTGCGCGCGGAGGGTAGCGACACCAACATCGCGTGCGTGAGGATGCCAATGAATCAGGGTTCAACACGGTTTCCGTGGGAGCCGCCGGAGGCACGACGGCAGCGAAGCGGTGGGTCAGTCGGCTCAAAGACCGTCTGAGCCTGCGCTTTCGCGCTCAATACTCACACCCGTCCAGCCAGTGAGCGTCCCACAGCGGGTAGTCGTGTACCCGTTTGACCAATCCTGCTCTTATCGGGTTAGCAATGATGTAGCGGGCTACCGGCCGCACATCTTCATCACTGCGAAGCGCTCGGTCATGAAAGCCACGCTGCCAGAATTGCCCTGATCTGCCCAAATACCCATTGATCTGGCCCGCCGCCTGGCATTTGACCCTGTGCACCACCGACGACAGTTCTCGGTGTTTGAGTTGCATGAGCCAGTGGAAGTGATCGGGCATCACTACCCATGACAACGAATCCGCCAATCCAGCCCATTGCGCCTTGCGCAGTTGATGCACCAAGAGTCGAGCTGCTCGCCAGTCGCTGAAGAAAGGTTGTCGGTTGTGGGTCACAGCAGTGATCAAGTAGACCTGATCGATCTGAGAGCAGCGACCAACGCGCAGTCTCCGGGATTGAGGGCGTGCGGACATTCTTCGTCTTCCTGATGTTGGCTGGGAAGGTCAAGGTTAGTGTCCACGGGAGGATTAGAGCGTTGGAGTCTGATTCGGGATGTAAATGGGATAAGGGAGGTGTTATGTGTCCCTGATCCATCGTCGTCGCTGCCGTCGTGCCTCCGGCGTCTCCCGCGGGGTTTGCGGGATGTGGAGATTTCGCGACCGGCCTGAACCTTGTGGGAGCAGCCGGAGCTGTGCGACGGCCGCGAAGGCGGTGGGCCTGAGACGGATGGGCTGTTTGACACGCCGCCGTCGCCGCCGTCGTTTCACTCCGGCAGTTTCGCAATCACCTTGATCTCGAAATCAAACCCATATAACCACGTCACGCCCACTGCCGTGATCGTCGGATGCGGCGCAACGCCCCAGAATTCGGGTACGACTTCCCAGATTGCTTCGAATCGCTTCTGCGGGTCGACGATGAACACGGTCACGTCGATGACGTCGTCGAAGGTGATGCCAGCCTCTTTCAAAATCCCATTCAAGTTATTGAAGGCCAATCGCACCTGCGCTTTCAGCTCAGGCTCAGGCGAGCCATCTTCGCGGCTGCCGACCTGGCCAGACACGAACAGAAAGCCATTGGATTTGATCGCCGGGGAGTAGCGGTTGCGCTCGTACAGCGCTTGGCGTCCAGGTGGGAAAACAACGTCGCGAACAGTCATGTGCAGCCTCCATCGGTGGGTCAGTGATGACCCGTAATTAACGATGAAGTGACTGTAAAGGCCTTGCACGCCACCGATAAACGAGCAACCTTGTTCAGCACTGTTTGGTAATCCCAAACAATCTCTCTCGTTTTCGGAGTCGTCATGGACCGTTTCGACGCAATGCAGGCGTTCGTTCGTGTGGTCGAAACCGGCAGTTTCACCAAAGCTGCCGGGACGTTGCACATGAGCAAAACCACTGTCACTCAGCTCGTTCAGCAGCTGGAAGCGCGGCTGCGGGTGAAGTTGCTCAACCGCACCACGCGCAAGGTGAACGTCACTGCCGATGGCGCGGTGTACTACGAGCGGGCGGTGCGGGTGCTGGCCGACGTGGACGACGCCGAGACCAGCCTGTCCGGCGCTGCCACCGTGCCCCGAGGCCGGTTGCGGGTGGACGTCCCGAGCCCGTTTGCGCGGTTCATTCTGGTCCCGGCGCTGCCGGGATTTCAGGCGCGCTACCCGGACATCCAGATCGACCTTGGCGTGAGCGATCGCATGGTCGATCTGATCGGCGAAAACGTCGATTGCGTGGTGCGCGGCGGCGAACTCACCGATCAATCGTTGATGGCTCGCCATATCGGCGACCTGCAATTGGGTGTCTACGCCGCGCCGGATTATCTGCAACGCAACGGCACGCCCACCCACCCCCGGGAGCTGGAAGAGGCGCACCACCGCATCGTCGGGTATCGCTGGGCGCGGACGGGCAAGCTGTTTCCGATGACCTTGCAACGGGGTGACGAAGCCGTTCAAGTGCAGAGCCGCCACGGCTTGGTGGTGGATGACGGCAACGCGTATATCACGGCCGGTCTGGCCGGATTGGGCGCACTCTGGTTGCCCGTTTACATGGCGGAAAAATCCCGGGCGCAGGGTGAACTGATCCCTTTGTTCGAAGACTGGACGTTGAGCGTGATGCCTATGTACGTGGCCTATGCGCCCAACCGGCACATCAGCCTCAAGCTGCGGGTGTTCATCGACTGGATTGTCGAACTGATGGCCGAGCAAGGCGGAGTCGCGGGGTGACAGGTTTGCCAAGTCATGTTCGGGACCAGGCAATCATTCATATTTTTTTCACGAAATATTGCCTATAGTGGCGGCCCTTGTTGGGGAGTAGCCTGCTCAGAACCCTTGGTTCAGAGCGTCCGCGTCAACATTCTCGGCAGTCGCCGTGGCGCGAACATCTTCGGGAATGCCCGCGGACCGGCGAGACCAACGATGCATCCATGCCTATCGTCGGGCGTGTGGTTGCCTCGTTGACTCATCGCCCGACTGGACGTAAACCGTGAGCCCCATTTCCCTCATCTTCCTTGCCCTGGCCATGTCCACGGACGCTTTCGCAGCGGCCATCGGCAAAGGCTCCAGTCTGCACAAACCCCGCCTGATCGAAGCGCTACGCACCGGTCTGATCTTCGGCGTCATTGAAGCCATTACCCCGGTCATCGGCTGGGGCATCGGTCAGGTCGCGACCCGTTTGGTCGAGAGCTGGGACCACTGGATCGCCTTCGTGCTGTTGCTCGCGTTGGGCCTGCACATGATCTACAACGGCTTCAAACACGACGAAGAAGACGAGCAGAAGCCTGACCAGCATTCGTTCCTCATCCTTGCCGTGACCGCGTTCGCCACCAGCATCGATGCCTTGGCAGTCGGCGTGGGCTTGGCGTTCGTTGACGTGAACATCATGGTCGCGGCACTGGCCATCGGTATCGCCACTACCGTGATGGTGACGCTGGGCGTGATGCTCGGTCGGGTGCTGGGCACAGTGGTCGGCAAGCGTGCCGAGATTGTTGGCGGTCTGGTGCTGATCGCGGTGGGCGCGACCCTCCTCTTCGAGCATTTGTCGGCCGTCTGACGCAGGCGTGCGCTTGGTAGACGTCAGCGATTCTCAGTGATTGCGCTGTCGTGAAGGACGTCATCGCCTTGGCCAACCGAGCCGGGGGAGGGCCTCGCGGAGTCTTTCGCTTTCTCCGCCTGCCGAGCCTCGGCGCGCACCACCAGCCAGATGCCCACTGCGGAAATCGCCATGCCTGACGCCATCTGCCAGGACAACGGTTCGTCGAACATGGCCCAAGCCCAGAGCAGGGTGATCGGCGGGCTGAGGTACAGCACGCTCGCGACCCGGGTCGCGGTGGTCCGACGCAGGCAAATCCAGTACAGCCCGTAGCCGCCGAGGGTCGACAGGGCGACGGTCCATACCACGCTCAGGACGAAGCCCGTGGTAGGGATCGGCGCCAGGCTGCCTTGGCTGCCCTCGATGGCGGCGAAGGCGAAGCTCGACACGAAACACTGCAACCACAGGTTGGGCAGCAGACCCATCGACTGCGACGTGCTGGCGTGTTTTTGCCACAAGGTCGCCACGGCGAGGGAGAACATGCCCGCCACCGGCAAGCCGTAGGCCCAGAGCGGCGCATCCCCCAGCACCAGCGCGCCATGGGTCACCCACAACACCCCGACCAGCCCGACGATCAGCCCCAGCCAGACCTGCCGTGCCAAGCGCTCGCCCAACGCCAGCGCTGCCAGCAATGCCATGCCCAACGGCAGCAGGTCAGCGCACAATGCGGCCAACCCGGCGGGTACGCCGAGCGCGATGCCTTGGGTCACCCCGGTCAGGTAGCCCGCCATGGCCAACAGCCCGATTCCGGCGTTGGTCAGCAGCACGGAAACCGGCGTCTTGAGCAGGGCGCGGAAGACGAACGGCAGTAACAGGAGACACACCACGACGCAGCGCCAGAACACCACCAGCAGCGCCGGGGCGTAATCAATGGAAAAGCGCGCGCCGATGAAGCCGGAACTCCAGGTCAGCAGCAGCCCCGCTTCAAGCAAAGGCAAGGGCAGCGTCTGACGCCAGTGGCGGCGTGTCGGTTGGTTGGGTTGCATCGAAATGGGCTGGCTCATTCCCAAAGGCTACGGAAGGGGCGTAGTCTAATAAATCAAAATATCGTGCAGCAGTCGTTTAACAGGATTGAATCATGACGGCCATTCTCGACATCGACCTGTTGCGCACCTTTCATGCGGTGGTGCGCATCGGAAAATTCAGCGCGGCGGCCGAGCAGCTGCATAAAAGCCCGGCCGCGGTGAGCGTTCACATTCAGCGTCTGGAGCAGGTGGCGGGCGGCCGGTTGCTGAACCGCGATAATCAGTCCATTTCGCTGACCGTGCTGGGCAAGCGGCTGCTGATTTCGACCGCCGATTTGTTGCGCACCCACGATCAGGCGCTGGCCGACCTGCACGGCACTGACCTCGCCGGGCGCATCACGCTGGGGGTGCCGGACGAATACGCGACCCATGTCATCCGCGACATCCTGCCGACCTTCGCCGCCGCTTGGCCGAATGTGGTGCTGGAACTGAAAACCGGGCCGAGCTATGCGCTGAGAGAACTGGTCCAGCGCGGCAAATTGCAGACCGCCGTCGTGGCGCAGCGCAAAGGCGACATCGGCCCCGACACCCAAGTGCTGATGTCGACCACGCCGGTCTGGGTCGGGCCGACGAGCACGACGGTGGCGCTCAACGATCCGCTGCCCCTGGCCGTTCACGCGCTGCAATGTCCTTACCGCGAAGCCATGACGGGGTCGCTCAAAGCCTCGGGGCGCCACTCACGCATCGTCCTCGAAAGCCCTTCCAATCAGGCAGTCAAAGCCTGCGTGGAAGCGGGACTGGCCGTCAGTCTGATCGATCGCGGCAAGGTCACCGAACACATGCAAATCCTCGACGGCCTGCCGGTCATTCCCGATCACGACATCGTGTTCGTGCGCAGCGCGGCTTCGCGCGGGGATGAAGCCGTGGACCTGCTGGCGCGGGCGATGCAGCAATCGTTTCGGTTGTAGGCCAGGCACTGTCGGCGGCCGATAGGTCCCTGTCGCTGCCGTCGTACCTCCGGCGTCTCCCACAGGAATGAACTGCCCCCAAGAAGTTGGACACCCATCCAACCCCTGGGGGATCTATGATCAAGTACACCGAGCAGTTCAAGCTCACGGCGGTCACCGCCTACCTGAACGGCACCAACGGCTTCCGAACAGTGGCCAGACATTTTGGCATCGACTTCAGTCTCCTTCGACGCTGGGTCGCCAGTTATCGGACTGGCAACAGCATCAAGCCAATGTCCTATGCGCGGCGGTACAGCGAGGATTTCAAGCGCCAAGTCTTGACCTACATGCATGAGCATCGACTTTCGCTACGCCAGACCGCTGCGCATTTTGACCTTGGGCGGTCCTCCCTGATAGGCATCTGGCAACGCCAGTATTACAGTGACAGTCCTGTCACCCCTACTGCCATCCAGCCAGCCGACACGCCCATGAAAATCAAACCCGCCAAACCCACCGACACCAACGATGCACAAAAGCCACGAGAGCAGTTGATGGCTGAACTTGAGTACATGCGCATGGAGAACGCTGTCCTAAAGGAGCTCAAGGCCCTGCGCGAGGAAAAGGAGCGAACACGGGGGAAAAAGTCCTGATCGTCCGCAAACTCAAGCACCGATTCCCATTGCCCGACCTCCTTGAGCTGGTCGGGCTGGCACGCAGCACCTTCTATTACCAGGTCAAGGCTGAGCAGAAACCGGACCGGCATGCGGCGCTCAAGGAACGGGTGCAGCAGGAATATCACAAGCAGAGAGGGCTGTATGGCTATCGGCGTATTGCGCTTGCGCTCAGAAAGGAAGGAACGCTGGTCAACAAGAAGGTCATCGAACGGCTGATGGCCGAACAGGGTTTGCAATCGGTCGTACGGCCCAAGAAATACCGTTCCTACCGGGGGACTGTTGGCAAAATCGCCGCGAACCTGCTGGAGCGTAATTTTCATGCACCCCGGCCAAAACAGAAGTGGGTAACCGACGTCACCGAGTTCAAAGTGGGTCAGCAGAAGCTCTACTTGTCTCCTGTGATGGATTTGTACAACGGCGAAATCATCGCGTACGAAACAGCCAGTCGGCCTTACTACGAATTGGTGGGGAACATGCTCGACAAGGCGTTGGCTTGCTTGGGAGACGCGCCCAAACTGGTCGTTCATTCGGACCAGGGGTGGCACTACCAACAGCCACGCTATCGCCACGCACTCAGCGAAAAAGGCGTGAAGCAGAGCATGTCCCGCAAAGGCAATTGCCTGGATAATGCGGCGATGGAGAGTTTTTTCGGCACGCTGAAGTCAGAGTTTTTCTACCTGAAGCGTTTCGAGAGTGTGGAAGAATTGAAGGTCGGCCTGGATGAGTACATTCATTACTACAACCATGACCGCATCAAGCTGAGGCTCAATGGCATGAGTCCTGTTGAATACAGGACTCAGGCTGCGGCGTAAACTGTCCAACTTTTGGGGGGCAGTTCAGGAAATGGCGTTGAAGCGAGGACCCGCGTACGACGCGAACCCTGTGGGAGCCGGTTTGCTGGGGATGCGGTAGACCATTCTCATGCGCAGCGACTGATGTACCGCAATTGTCGGCGTCTCCCAGAGGAAATGGCGTCGGACCGAGGACCCGCGTACGACGCGAAACCTGTGGGAGCAGCCGGAGGTTACGACGGCCGCTAAAGCGGTGGCAGGCCGGGCTCACGGCGCAGACTCGCTGCCGCCTGCTAGGCTGTTAATCCCGTGCGATCCCCTCGGCAAACCCGACAACCCTAAAAAGAGGATGCCCGCCATGTCGCTCAACACACCTGAAAACAGCCACCCTCACGACCTGATCATTTCCCGCGTACTCAACGTCCCCCGCGCCGCGCTCTGGCGTGCGTGGTCCGACCCCGATCTGCTGAAAGAATGGTGGTGCCCCAAACCGTGGGTGACCGAGGTCAAAGCCTTCGATCTACGACCCGGCGGGGCCTTTCATACGCTGATGACCGGACCGGACGGTGCCAGCAGCGGCAACCCCGGTAGCTTTCTGGAAGTGGTGCCACAGTCGCGGCTGGTGTTCACCTCCATGCTCACCGCCGATTGGCGCCCGGCCACGCCCTGGCTGGGGTTCACCGCCATCGTGATGATGAGCGATGAAGGCGGCGGCACCCGCTACACCGCCCACGTCATGCACCCCGACGAAGACGCGTGCGAGCAGCATAAACAGCTCGGCTTCTTCGACGGCTGGAACGCGGTGATTACGCAACTGGAGGCGTTTGCCGCGGGGCTGCGCTGAATCTTCAGGCAACCCTCGTACCGCCATCAGCTCGTCACGGCGTTGGGCATCGCTTTCTGCTCCCGCACTGACAGGATGGTCACTGCCGCGATCAGGCACAGCACGCCGCCGGTGAAAAACGCGGGCAGATAGCTCAACAGCGCCGTGCGCGACCAGCCTGCGCCAAATGCCGCAACGGCGGCGCCGATCTGGTGCCCGGCGAAGATCCACCCAAGCACCAGCCCGGCGCGTTCGGCGCCGAACCGGGAGGCGGCCAGGCGGACAGTGGGCGGCACGGTGGCGATCCAGTCGAGGCCGTAAAACACGGCGAACACCGACAAGCCGAAGATCGAGAAGTCGGTGAAAGGCAGGGCGATCAGCGACAGCCCCCGCAACCCGTAGTACCAGAACAGCAGCCGACGATTATCGAACCGGTCCGACAGCCAGCCAGACGCCACCGTGCCGATCAGGTCGAACACCCCCATCGCCGCCAGCGACCCGGCTGCCTTGACCTGTGAAATGCCGTAATCGCCACACATCGGGATCAAGTGGACTTGCACCAGACCGTTGGTGGTGGCGCCGCAGATAAAAAAGGTGCTGAACAGAATCCAGAAGACCCGGCTCTTCGCGGCGTCACGCAAGGTGTTCAACGACGCGGCGAAGATCGACGCCGCACTGACAGGTGGCGTGGCAAGCGCAACGTCGCCGGTGTCGCCATACGGGCGCAGGCCCATGTCGCCGGGGCGATCGCGCATGATCATGAGCACGGCGAAACCCGCGACCGCGAGCATGACGGACATCAACATCAACGCCCAGCGCCAACCGTAGTGATCGGTGATATTTGCCAGAATCGGCATGAAGATCAGTTGCCCGGTGGCGGTGCTGGCGGTGAGCATGCCGATCACCAGCCCTCGCCGGTGACTGAACCAGCGTGAGGCAACCGTCGCGCCCAGGGTCAGCGCGGTCATTCCTGCGCCGATGCCGACCGCGACGCCCCACAGCGCCACCAACTGCCAGACCTTGGTCATGCTCAGCGACATCAGCAGCGCGACCATGATCACCAGAATCGCGGTGATCGTGACGGTGCGCAGGCCGTAGCGGTTCATCAGCGCAGCGGCAAACGGCGCCATCAGGCCAAACAGCACGAAGCGAATCGACAACGCCGATGAGATTTCCAGCGTGTTCCAGCCGAACTCCATCTGCATGGGCACGATGAAAATTCCCGGCGCGCCCACCGAGGCCGCCGTGATCAGGGCCGTCAGAAACGTCACCGCGACCATTGCCCAGCCATAATGAATCCCGCGTCGGGCGAGCACCCCGCAAAGCCAGTCAGAAATCATGGACACCTCCGCTTAGCTGTCGAACGGCGCGTTGTCGATCAGGTCGCACACGTTCGGGCAATCGAAGCCGTGGATGTGCCGTCTTCCCACGTCCGCCAGCCCGGTGCCGATGGCGGTGTGCGGTTTCTTCCGCGCGACTTCGGCGACGGCCTGGGTGAACGCCGCCTTCATGCCAAGGCGCGGGTACAGCGCCAGGGTGTCGTCGATCAGCGACGGAGTGATTTCGTCGATGAACAGGCCCATGACGTCGACGTGGGCTCCCATGTAGATCAGGGCAATTTCCGGTTGTTTACGGTCGGCGATCCCGGCGCTGGAGTGCAGGGCGATAGCGTCCCAGACCAGTTGCGCCTTCGCGTCTGCATAGCCGTTGTCGAGCAGGAAACGGCTGGCGGCATCCGCCCCATCCACTTCGAAACGCTGGTCGGCCGCGAATGCCTCGGTCAGCCCGAGGTCGTGCATCAGGGCGGCGAGGTAAACGACTTCGCGGTCGTATTTCAGGCCACGCTGCTGGCCGAGAAAATCGGCGAACCACCAGGAGCGGTGGACGTGGTTGAGCAGAGCCTTGGAATGCACCCGCTCGACCAGCGCGCTGGCTTTGCGGGTCAGGTCGGTGTCCGGGGCAATGATGCCACCGAGGGAGATGGGAGAAGTCATGGCGCTTACCTGAGAAGTGGGTCTGCCGCCGAGTCTAGGGTCCTGCCATCGTCATAATTGACTGTTTTCAGTCGATTCGTGCCAAGATCGTGTTCTTCATCCATTCAACCGGAGACGTCCCGTGACCACGCCAACCCGCCTCCAGACCCGGGCCTTGCACACGCCGCAGAAACGGGTCGTCATTCTGTCGTTACCCCCGGTGGACGCGCTGGACGTGATCGGTCCGGCTGAGGTTTTCAGTTTCACCAACAGCTTGTTCGCCGCCGACGCGCCCCCTTATCGGCTGGAACTGATCTCTTCGAGCGCTGATGTGCAGATGCAAAGCGGCACTGGCATTGGCCTTCTGGCCCACAAGACGCTGGAACAGGAACGGCGGGATGACCTGCCGATTGACACCCTGATCGTCACGACCGGCTGGAAGACCCTCGGCCATCTGGATCAGTCCGCGCTGACATGGATTCAGCAGCGGTCAACGGACGTGCGTCGGCTGTGCTCGATCTGCGTGGCGGCGTTCGCGTTGGCCACGGCGGGGGTGCTGGACGGTCGGCGAGCGACCACCCATTGGGGCGTGGCGCAGGAGCTGACGGAGCGTTATCCCAAGGTCAACGTCGACCCGGACCCGATCTGGATCAAGGACGGAAACGTCTACACCTCGGCGGGGATCTCGGCAGGGATCGATCTGGCGTTGGCACTGGTCAGCGAGGACCTGGGCGACGCGATTGCCATGGAGGTCGCCCGCAACCTGGTGCTGTTTCTGCGGCGTCCCGGCGGGCAGGCGCAGTTCAGCGTCACCCTGCAATCCCAACGCACTGCGGGTTCGGGGCTGGAAGAACTGTGCGTGTGGATCAGCGAGCATTTACACACCGAACTGACCGTGGAGATGCTCGCCGACCGCATGTCCACCAGCGTTCGTACGTTGATTCGCCAGTTTCAGAAAGGCCTGAACACCACCCCGGCGAAATACGTCGAAGACGTGCGTCTTGAAGCCGCGTGCCGTGCGTTCGAGATGGGCGGGCGCTCCATGGAGGAAATCGCCTGCCGCTGCGGTTACAACAGCGTCGATGTGCTGCGCAAGGCGTTCGTTCGACGGTTGGGAGTGACGCCGAAGGAGTACGCGCAGCGTTTCGCGTCGCAAGACAAGACTTCCCTCGTCACTGTGTCCGACGACTGATTCAGCGCGATCGGAAAGGGCTAAACGCTCCCTTCGCTCTCCACCACCAGAATCCGCGCCACTCCCAGTGGGTGGGCGACGTGGGCGGTGCCGACCGAGGCGTAGAACACGTCGCCGGTTTCCAGGATCGTCGACTGCTCGACGCCGTCTGCCTTGAAATGCATTTCAACGCGACCGTCCAAAACGGCGAAGACTTCCTGACCATCGTTGACGTGCCATTTGTACGGCTGGTCAGTCCAGTGCAGGCGGGTGGTGATGCCGTTCATGTTGGCGATGTCCAGTGCTGCCCAGGCGCGGTCGCCGGTGAACGCTTTACTGCGAATGATCTTCACGAGGATTACCTTTGATCAATCCAGCCGTCGGCACAGGTAGGCCTGGGTCTGGTAGGGAAAGTCGATGCTGTCGCGGCCGCGCAGGGCGGGGTGGGTCTTGATCAGGTCGCGCAGCTGTTCGGTGACCACGGCTTTCTCGGCGTCGGGCAGCGCGGCGATGAAACTGACGGACAGAAAACGGTTCATGATCACCGTTTCCGCAGGGCCGGAGTGGCTGTAGTTGAAACAGGTGAGTTCGAGGTGGGCGAAGTGCGGGCCGCTGAAGGGCTGGCGCCACTGGCCGGTATGAAAGCGCGGGGTGTCGCCTTCGTACGGCGTGATGATGCGGGTGATCTCGGCGACCCAGTCCACGGACTCGTCCCGCACGTTCCAGATCAGTCCCAGACGACCCTCCGGTTTCAGCACCCGGTGAATCTCGGCGAGCGCCGCGTCATTGGCAAACCAGTGAAAGGCCTGGGCGCAGACCACCGCGTCGACGGCGCCATCTGTGAAGGGCAGGGCATCGGCCGTTCCGGAAACGATGTCCGTGTCGGGCAGGCCCTTGGCGAACTCCCGACGCATCGCCTCGACCGGTTCGACGGCGGTGAGGTGATCGGTCAGGGGGGCCAACAATCGCGTGAACTTGCCCGTACCTGCACCGAGGTCGACCACCGAGGCTTGCTCGTCGATCCCCACGGTGCGCCTGAGCCAGATGCTCAGTTCATCCGGATAATCCGGTCGGCCCTGAGTGTAGGCCCCCGCTTGCGTCGAAAACCCCACCTGAGCCGCTTTATGAACGACTGACATCTCAGTGACCCTCATCGTGGAAACGTGGCGGGCGCATTATGCGCCACTTTCCCTTCACTGAAGATGAACATCATGGTTCATGGCGCCACCGGTTCGGCCTGCATCATGCGCAGCAACGGCGCGTATTCGGCGTGGCTGACCGGCGCAATCCCGGAGGCTTTCTGTGATGCCAGAAACCCTGCCAGCCCTTGCTGATCGTTCAGCATCGCGGCGCGGATCTTTTCCTTCAGCGGGGGGCAGACACTGCCGCTGAACACGAAAGGGTCGTAGTAGATCGGTTCCGAACGCCACAGCACCTTGAAGGTGTCGCGCTTGATCAGGCCATTGATGAGGTATTCATCGGCGCGCACGCTGGACACGAACGCCGCGTCGGCCTTGCGGTTGATCAGGGCGTCCAATGACTTGTCGTGAGAACCCGAATAGGCAATGGAGCCGAAGAACTGCGCCAGCGGAATTCCGGTCAATCGGGAGAATTCAGTGTTCGGCACCAGGCTCCCGGAGGTGCTGGCGGGGTCGGTCAGGACCACGCGTTTGCCGCGCAAGGCGTCGATGTTGCTGGCGACTTCACTGCGGGCCAGCAGCAGGGCCTGATAATGATGACCGGCCGGGGTGAAGAAGCCGTTGTTGATGGTCAGGCTGGCAAAGGGTTCGATGCGCGGGTCACGCTGGTACGCGAGCATGTAGGACGCGGGGCCCAGCCAGGCGATGTCGACGCCGCCCGAGACGATGGCATCGACCACGCTCTCGTAGGATGAAGAAGGCACGATTTCCACAGGAATGCCGGTGGCACTGCTCAGCCGTTCGATCAGCGGTTTCTGTTCCTTGAGCAGTTCGTCCATGCTCTTTTTCGGAATCACCGCGATGCGCAGGCTGTGCTGCGTGCACTGCGCGGTTGAAAAGGGCGCTGCCGGAGAGGGCGCCGTCGGAGCCGGCGCGGCCACGCAGACGTTGAACATTAGGCCTGCCAAAACAGCGCTAAGGCATTTCACTGCGTGCATGTGTTTTCCGTCGCATCCCTGTGAGTCGCGTCCGTTGGAGCCGAGTGGATGAAGGGCGGGTATTCGGCCAGTTGTGCCGCTGCCAATGGGCGGCTGAAGTGGTAACCCTGCGCCACGTCGCACCCGGCGATTTTCAGGCACACCACCTGTTCGCGGGTTTCCACGCCCTCGGCCACCACCGTCAGCCCCAGGCGCTTGGCGAGAATGATGGTGGACGACACGATGGGGCTGTCGTCCGGGCTGTTGGACAGCGGCGCGATGAGCGTGCGATCGATTTTCAGCTTGGTCAGCGGCAGCGCTTGCAAGTGAGCGAAACCGGCATAGCCCTTGCCGAAATCGTCGAGGCTGATGTGCATCCCCGCTTCGCGCAGACGCTGCAGGTGCTCCACCGCGCGGCCCTCCTGATCGAGCAGCGTGGTCTCGGTGATTTCCAGTTCCAGCCATTGTGCGGGGATGCGGTGTCGCGCCAGTTTGGCCAGCACCCGGTCGCTGAAATCGGCCTGATGCAATTGAATGGCGGAGACGTTGACCGCCAGGCGCAACTGACGGCCTTCCTTGAGCCACTGTTCGAGGGTTTCGCAGGCCAGGCGCAGCACTTCCCAACCCAGCGCGATGATGAAGCCACTGCGTTCGGCGAGGGAGATGAATCGGTCCGGGTACAACAATCCGAATTCGGGGTGTTCCCAGCGCACCAACGCCTCGTAGCCGTCGACGATCATGGTGTCGAGGCGAATCTGAGGCTGGTAATGCAGCACGAACTGACGTTCGCTCAGGGCATTGCCGAAGGCCTGTTCGAGCATGAACTCTTCGACATCGGCGACGTTCAGTGACGGGTCAAAGAAGCGATACTGGCCGCGACCCGCACGCTTGGCCGAATACATGGCGGCGTCGGCGCTGCGAATAAGGTCCTCGACGTCCTGGCCGTCTCGCGGGCAAATGCTGACGCCAACGCTGGGACTGGTGGTGACTTCGTGATCGCCGAGGGAATAGATGGCCGAGAGCTTTTGCACCAGCCCGCGCACCCAGCTGTCGATCTGTTCTTCAGAGCGTTCACCGGCCAGCAGCACGACGAACTCGTCACCGCCAAAGCGCGCCGCTTCGTCGTCGGGCTCCAGCATGCGGCTGATACGGCCGGCCACGGCTTGCAGCAGCATGTCGCCGACCTTGTGGCCCAGGGAATCGTTGATCGATTTGAAGCGGTCCATGTCGATGAACAGAATCGCCATCAGACGCCGCTTGCCCCGTTGGCTGAACAGCGTGCGGGCCGCGACTTCCAGAAATTGACGGCGATTGTGCAGGCCGCTCAGGTGGTCGGTGGCGGCGGCGTGGCTGCTGCGCCGATGCTCGTCTTCCAGGCGATCGATCAACTCCTGATTGACCTGTTGCGCCTGTTCCAGCGCGTTGAACGCCTCCTGGCGCTTGCGCAACACCCGCAGGGTCCAGATCAGGCTGCCGAGAATCAGCAGGGTCATGCACAGGTTCAGCCACAACTGGCGTTCATAGGTCCGACGGGACGAGGCGAGGATTTCGCCGTCAGCCTGGCTCACCACGACGCTGAAGCCCCGTTGCGGCACGCGCAGGTACATGCTCTGGTACGGCGTGTCCCGGGACATTTGCGTCAGCATCCCCGTCACCTCGTTGCCGGAAGACAGCTCCGGGATCATAGGGACACCCGACACCATCACGCCGCTGCTGCTGATGCGCAGGCGTTCGTGGCCGTCGTTGTCGAGCAGGCGCATCATGCCGCTCTGACCGAGGTCGATGTGTTCGAAGAGGGCGGCGAGGTAGCCGACGTCCAGTTGCACCATCAGAATGCTGTCCATCTTGCCGGTCGCTGAATCCACCAGTGGCAGCAGGAAGGGCAGGCGCCAGCTCGGCAGCAGCGTATTGGTCTGGGTGGCAGGCGCGCTCGGCAACAGGGCCTTGTACCCATAGTGCTCGGCGTGCTGCTGCATTTGGCTCAGCCATTCCGGCGGCAGTTGGCGGAGCTCATCGAAATGGCTGGCGGACAGCAGCGTACCGTCGCTGCTGTACAGGCTCATGCGCTTGAACACCGGGTCTTCGGCCAACATGCGCACCAGCCCCTGGTGGCGCTGGCCGAGGTCGTCCATATCACCTCGCGTCACCCGGCCAATGGCCTGTGCCCGGTCAACCAGCTGGCGCAGGTTTTCGGCTGCGATGGTGGCCAGATTGAGGTGTTCGGCTGATTTGGCGGCAAGCGCTTCATGGTGCGAGGTGGCTTTCTGTTGGCCATACAGCGCCCAGAGAAACACCAGCGTCGCGGCGCAGAGCGTCATCAGCAGGCGTTGGAGGAAACTGAGGGAGGAGAACGATCGGCGGACCACTGCATGTATTTCCTGCCGCGAGGTGATGGCAGAATAATACTGCTTTATGACAGGTTCGTGATGCTCGATTTCAACGTCGGACGACCAGCCGATGAATCATGAAGCGATGGTCGGGCGTGAACAGCCGCCGGAACGTCAGCAGCACCGCGCACACGGTGCCCAACGCCGATCCCGCCGCAATCAGAAACATGATCATGATCTGGTAACGCACCGCATCCACCGGGTTTTCACCGGCCAGCACCTGACCGGTCATCATCCCCGGCAGGCTGACGATCCCCACCACCGACATCTGGTTGAGCGTCGGCATCATCCCCGCACGGACTGCTTGCCGCGCCGCGCCCTGAGCGGCTTCCCAGCGCGTGCCACCCAGCGCCAGGATCATCTCGATGGTGTTGCGACCGGAGGTCAGTTCTTGAGTCATGCGCTCGATGCCCAGCGACACCGCCGTGAGGGTGTTGCCCAGAATCATCCCGAGAATCGGAATCGCGTACTGCGGCTCGTACCACGGCCGGATGCGGATGATCACGAACAGACCGATGGCCGCCACCAGCCACGAGCTGCTCCACACCGACGCCACGCTGTCCATCAACTGCCCGGCGTACGTGCGCTTGCCCCGGCCCGCCGCCGACACCCCGGCCACCAGCGTCATCAGGCACATCAACGGCAGCACCACGTACCATTCGGCGTGGGCGAATACCCAGCCCAGCAGATAACCCACCGCCAGCAACTGCACCACCGTGCGCACCGACGCCCACAACAACTGGCGCCCCAACCCGAGCTTGAGCACCAGCGACAACACGCCGTTGATCAGGATCAGCGTGGCCGCGATGGCCAAGTCCACATACGACAGGTTCTGGTAATTCATGCGTCGGCTCCCGACCGCAACACGCCTTGATTCATCGTTAGATGTCGGATGCTCATCCGGCGCGCCTGCTCGGGGTCATGGGACACCCAGATGTACGCCCGCGTCCCCGCGCCTTCCTCGAACCAATGCAGCACCAACGACTCGACGGCGGCCGCCGAGGCCGGGTCGAGAGCGGAAGTGGGTTCATCGAACAGCATCACCTGCGGCGCCAGTTGCAGGGTGCGGATCAGCGCGACGATCTGCGATTCGCCGCCGGACAAATCCCCGGCAGACTTGCTCAGAAAAGGGGTGTTCTTACCGGCTTTCACCAGCAGTTCGGTGGCGTAGGCCAAGTTGAACGTGCGCGTGCGCAGGGCGTTCAGGGTGAACGGGAACTGCAGATTGTCCAGCACCGAACCCTCGATCAACGCCGGGCGTTGCGCCACATAGGCCACGCAGGTGCGGAAGTGCGGAATCGTGTCGTTGGAGAGCGGGCGTTGCTGCCACAGAATCTCGCCGGTGGACGGCGCATCGAGCGACGCCAACGTACGCAGGAACACGCTCTTGCCCGAACCGGACGCCCCGGTGATCGCGACCTGCGCACCGGGCATCAGGAAAAAATCAGTGGGTTTCAGCAGTTGCGTCGTGCCGCTTTGATCCAGACGGCTCAGTTTCCTGACCTCAAGCAACGCAGGGGTTGAACCGTTCGACGACACGAAAATTCCTTCTGGGTGGGCGCGGAAAAACGTCGTGCATTATTGCCCAGTCGAAACGGGTCGGCTACAGGGCGTGTTCAGCCCGCTGAGGTCATGCGCGCCTGTTTTCACCTGCGGGCACTCATTCCTGTGGGAGCGAATTCATTCGCGAAGGGGGCGGTGCAGTCTCAACGTCTCTATTGCCCGAACCCTTTTCGCGAATGAATTCGCTCCCACAGGTTTTCCACGCGACGCCAGATCGTGCACGCCGCGATCCCGCTGTAGCAGCACGGCTTGCCGGCGGTTGAGTCCGCAAGATCGCGCCGTCGGCGAGCCGTGCTGCTAAAGGGCTCTCACCATTGAGCCGCTAGACCACTGCTGCCTTGGCGATCTCCGCCGCGCTCGCCAGTTTTTCCACCGACCAGCACGTTTCGATGAGCTTGCGGATCTGGGCATCAGGCAGGATGCCTTTCGCCAGGTCGGTGAATTTGGCCTCCAGCTGCTGATCGGTCATTGGCACTTCCAGGCTGCCAATCGCGTGCTCGATGAATTTATGCAGTGTGCGGCCATCCTTCAGTGTGATGGTCATGTCCACCTGTTCGGGCTTGATCGACGGGTCGATGGTCGCCGTGACCTTCTCGCGCAGCGCGATGACCTTGGGGTCGTTGACCGCGCGATCACTGTATTGCCGTTCGCCCGCGGCACCCTCGATGATCGCCACCGCCACCGAGTGGTAAATGCTGAACTTGCCTTCCAGCCCGATCTTCGGCGTTTTCTTGCCGGTGAGTTCGATCACCAGCGGGTGCACTTTGAGGTCGATGCGAGCGATCTGGTCGTCGGTCAGCGTGTTCTGATTGCGCAGCTGAATCGCCGCGTCCAGTGCCGGGTGAATCACGATGCCGCAGGCGAAGGGCTTGTAGGTGTTCAACGCCGCCTCGTAGCGTGTCCCGAGGCCTTCGGTGATCTCGCGGTAATCCTGCTTGGTGCTGATGGTGTTGGCCCAGCCGCGCTTGGCCTCGATCATGCCGTCGGAACTGGTGTAGTCCTTCGAGGCCAGCAGCGCTGCAAACAGACCGTTACTGGCCGCACGGCCGGGGTTGAAGCTCTTGTTCATCGAGCCGAACGACTCGCGCAGCCCCACCGGTTGCGAGGCCGCCAGGCCCAGGGCCCAGACCATCTGTTGTTCGTTCAGCCCCAGAATCTTGCCCGCCGCCGCAGCCGCGCCGAACACCCCGGCGGTCCCGGTGATGTGCCAGCCGACGTCATAATGGTTGGGGTACACGGCGTTGCCGATGCGGCATTCGGTCTCCACGCCCAGCACCACGGCGTTGAGGAAATCCTTGCCAGACACCGGGTGGTACTCCGACAACGCCAGAATCGCCGACACCACCGGCCCAGCCGGGTGAATGATGGTTTTCAGGTGCGTGTCATCGAAGTCGAAAATGTGGCTGGCGACCCCATTTAGAAAGGCCGTGTTCATGATGTCCAGCCGCTCCGAGCGCCCCAGCAAACCGGCTTGGGGCGGCCCGGAAAAAGGCTTGAGCGCCGACAGCGCCCGCTCCACGGTCTCATGATGAGACCCGCCGACCGCGACGCCGACCCAGTTGAGCAGGGTGCGCGTGCCTTCCTTGCGCACGTTGGCGGGCAGGTCTTCGTAGCGGGCGTTCACCAAATAGCGCGCGAGAATGCGGGTGACCGGTTCAGGCGCTGGAGCAGGGTTGGCAGTTTTCATAGTGTCCCCTTGAGTGCTTCCCTGAGCTTCTCCTTGCGCCAGCGCTGAAAGGGACAGGCCGGGCGTGGCGGCGGCGACAGAGGCGATGGCCCCTGCCTTGAGCAGTCCGCGGCGATTGATCGTGTTCATGAGGGTGCGCTCCTTCTCTTTATGATTGTCTGGTTGCACGTGCCGAGCAGCACCCGGCGATCATGGCGCAGCAGTGGTAGCATTTGAATTGCAACAATCTGATGGATCTATGCATGCCACACATGAATCTGGAAATGAGCGACCTGCGCGCTTTCGTTGCAGTCGCGGAACTCGGAACGTTCAGCGCCGCCGCGCTGGACCTGCACCTGTCGCAGCCTGCGCTGTCCCGACGGATCTCCAAGCTGGAAGCGAAAATGGGCGTGCGCCTGCTGGAGCGCACGACCCGGCGCGTCGACCTCACGGCCTTCGGTCGTGACTTCGCCCGCAAGGCCCGTGAGATCCTCAACAGCCTCGACGAGTCGCTGATCGGGCTGGGCGACGTCGCGGGACGCATGAGCGGCGAAGTCAGCGTGGCCTGCGTGCCTTCGGTGGTGCGCTATTTTCTGCCGCAAGTGCTGCGCGAATTCCACGAACGCTACCCGCGCATCGTCATCCGCGTGATGGACGAAGGCGCCAGCGACGTGCTCTCCAGCGTGGTGCGCAACGAAGTGGACTTCGGCCTGAACTACATTGGTGTTCAGGAAGCCAACATCGATTTCCAGCCCGTGCTCAAAGAAGCCTTCGTCGTCGCCTGCCGCCGCGATCATCCTTTGGCGAAACGGCCAGCCGTGACGTGGGCCGAGCTCAACGCGTACGACTACATGAGCGTGGCCAAAGCCAGCGGCAACCGTCTGCTGCTGGACCTGGCCCTGGCCGACGCCCCGGACCTGCCGCGCTCGTTCTGCGAAGTGCGGCACGTCATGAGCGTCGTCAGCCTGGTCGAAGCAGGTGTCGGCATCGCCGCCGTGCCACGCCTGGCCATGCCCGCCGATGACCACCCGATATTGGTCAGCGTGCCGCTGGTGGAACCGGTGGTCAGCCGCACCATCGGCTTGATTCGTCGACGGGGGCGGGTGCTGTCGGCGGCGGCTCAGCAGCTTTACGAGATGATTGGGGAGCGGCGTGAGTCAGCGGAGCGCCAGTCCTCGGATGCTTTTAATCCGCTTTGATGAAGTCCACAAACGCCCGCAACGGCGACGGCACATACCGGCGTCCGGGGTAATAAAGGAAAGGGCCGCTGAACGTCATGCACCAGTCTTCCAGAATCGGCACCAATGCGCCGCTCTCGATGTGTGGGCGGAGCCAGTCTTCGAACAGGTAGACCACACCCAGGCCATCGACGGCGGCTTGTATGCCGAGGTCGATGGCGCCTGCGATGCGCACCACGAGCGGGCCGGAGGGGTCGACGTGGAGGATTTCACCGTCTTTTTCGTATTCCCACATTGGCATCGAACCGCTGGGAAATTTGCCGCGCAGGCAGGCGTGGTCGAGGAGGTCGCGAGGGTGTTGCGGGATGCCGCGGGCGGCGAGGTAGGCGGGGGAGGCGGCGGTAGCGAAGCGCTGGAAGCGCGGGCCGATGGGCACGGCGATCATGTCTTGTTCGAGGCGTTCATCGTAGCGAATGCCCGCGTCGCAACCGGCGGCGAGCATGTCGACGAAGCTTTCTTCGACGATGACTTCCAGCTGGATGTCGGGGTGGGCCTGTAGAAACGGCGTAATGATCGCGGGAAGCACCAGCCGCGCGGCGCTGGCGGGGACGTTCAGTTTGAGGGTGCCGGACGGGCGATCGCGGAAGTCGTTGACCACGTCGAGCGCCGATTCCACTTCGCCCAGTGCGGGCACGATGCGTTCCATCAGCCTCGCCCCAGCTTCGGTCGGCACCACGCTGCGGGTGGTGCGGTTGAGCAGCCGAACGCCCAGTCCCGATTCGATGCGCCGCACGGCGTCGCTCAGACTCGACGCCGATCGACCGCTCAGGCGCGCGCCTTCACGAAAACCGCCGGCCTTGACCACGGCCACGAAGGCCATCAAATCCTGAATATCCGCTGCCATGATGTGCTCTTGAGTGGGGGGATTGTTCGGTGAGCCGTACGACCTGTGCCGATTGCACCGGATTATCGAGCGGTCCGTCAACGCCTATAGTGGCCTGACACCCTTTTAGAGAGGCAAGCGACATGAGCGACGCGAGCAAGGCAGGCACGTTTCAATTGGGCGACCGTACCGTTAACCGCATGGGTTACGGTGCGATGCAGTTGGCAGGGCCAGGCGTATTCGGGCCGCCGAAAGACCCGCAAGCGGCGATTGCTGTGTTGCGCGAAGCCTTGGCGCTGGGGGTGAATCACATCGACACGTCAGACTTTTACGGTCCCCATGTCACCAATCAGTTGATTCGCGAGGCGCTGCACCCCTACGCCGATGACCTGACGATCGTGACCAAAGTGGGCGCTGTGCGCGGTGACGATGCGTCGTGGAACCCGGCGCAGAGCCCCGCCGAACTGGTCAGCGCGGTGCACGACAACCTGCGCAATCTGGGTCTGGAGGTGCTGGACGTGGTGAATCTACGAGCGTGGGGCCACTTGCATGCGCCGGGCGACGAGTCCATTGCCGAAGGTTTCAGCGCATTGGCCGAGCTGCAACAGCAGGGGCTGATTCGGCATCTGGGTTTGAGCAACGTCACCAGCAAACAGGTGAAAGAGGCTCAAGGCATTGCGAAGGTGGTTTGTGTGCAGAACCACTACAACCTGTCCCATCGTGCTGATGAACAATTGATCGCCGAGCTGGCTCAGCAGGGGATTGCCTATGTGCCGTTCTTTCCCATGGGTGGTTTCTCGCCGCTGCAGTCGGACGTGCTAGCCAGCGTGGCCCAGCGCATCGGCGCCTCGCAGCTGAATGTGGCGCTGGCCTGGCTGCTGCAACGTTCGCCGAACATCCTGCTGATTCCGGGAACGTCTTCGGTGGCGCATTTGCGGGAGAACCTCGGTGCGGCGGAGTTGAGGCTTCCAAGCGAATTGCTGACCGAACTGGACGCCGTGGCCTAATCACGCCAAGCCATCGGCGTCCGCGTTGCACGTCAGTTGATGACCGTGATTGCGCCGATGGCGATGGCCGCGATCAGCATCACCAGCACGGTGCCGAAGGTCCATTTCAGCGAGACCCGCTGGTTGTCGCCGTAGTCGATGTCCAGCAGGCCGCACAGCAGGTAGGTTGAGGCCACCAATGGGCTGAGCAAGTGAACCGGCTGGCCGATCAGCGAGGCGATGGCCATTTCGTGGGAGCCAATGCCGTAGTGGGCAGCCGTTTCGGCGAGGATGGGCAGCACGCCAAAGTAGAATGCATCGTTGGTCAGCACGTAAGTGAACGGCATGCTCAGCAGCGCCGTGATCACCGACATACCGTGTCCGGCCTGCTCCGGCAGGATGGCGATCAGGTTGTCAGAAATGGCTTTGACCATTCCGGTGCCGCCCATGATGCCGACGAAGATCCCCGCCGCGAAAATCAGCAGGGTCACGGCCAGCACATTGTCGGCGTGACGGCCGATGACCTCTTTCTGTTGTTTCAGCGTCGGGTAATTGACCAGGCAGCCAAGCCCGAACGCGACCATGAACAGGATCGGCAGCGGCATCAGGCTGAGCATCATCGAGCTGATCAGGGCGACGGTCAGCACCACGTTGAACAGAAATTTCGGGTCGCTCAGGCGAATGTGCGCGTAGCCTTCCAGCACTTTGTCTTCGCTGACACTGACGATACCCAGGCGGCGATATTCCATCCGGCCCAGCCACCACGCCGCGAAAATCACCCACACGCCACCGGCGATCATGATCGGCACCATCTGCAGAAACAGCTCGGTGATGTCGACGTGCATGGCACTGGCCGCCCGCGAGAACGGCCCAGCCCAAGGCAGAATGTTCATCACCCCGATCGCCAGCAGCAACACGGTGGCCATGACCTGCAGACGAATGCCGGTCAGACGATAGAGTGGCAAAAAAGCCGCCGTAGCGATGATGTAGGTGGTGGCGCCGTCGCCATCGAGCCCGACGCACAATCCCAGCACGGCGGTGCCGACGACGATCTTGCGCGGATCACCCTTGACCAGCCGCAGCAGCACCTTGATCAGCGGGTTGAACAGCCCGGCATCAGTCATCATGCAGAAGTACAGGATCGCGAACGTGAGCATGATCCCGGTGGGGGCGAGCATCTTCACGCCGTCGTACATCATGCCGCCCAGTTGCGTGGCGAAGCCGCCGAGGCAACCGAAGGCAATCGGCACCAGCAGCAGCGCCACCAGCGGCGAGAGGCGCTTGCTCATGATCAGGTACATGAAGCAGGCGATCATGGCGTAGCTCAGAAAGATCAACATGGGCGTCCCTTTTATTGGTTTTGTCGGGAGCGAGCGCAACGGGGCTCGCTTTCTTCAGGCCGAACGAAACCCGTGCGCCTGGCGCACAGGGTTCAGCGGATTAAGGGCCTAGCGGTGCGAGAACATCGGCTGGCCGCTATGGGGCAAGTCGGCGACCAGGATGGAGCCGGTGGAGGAATCGGTGATGAACAATTGCCGATTGCCCTCGCCACCGAACGCCAGGTTGGTCAGGGTGCGGCCTTCGGTGCACGAGCGGATGCGGTACAGCGGCACGGCGTGAGGGTCGAACACCCAGACGCAGCCATTCCCGGCATCGCACACATAGAGGTTGCCTTCGCTGTCCAGTGCCATGCCGTCGGCGCCACTGACGCCCCCGGCCATGGCTGTGAAAATCCCTACTTTGCTGGTGCCGCCATCGCGTTGGATTGGCAGGCGCCAGACCGCATTGCCCCGTGTCATCGCCACGAACAGCGCGTTCTGCGCCAGGTCCATGACCAGGCCGTTGGGGCTCGGACCGTTGTCGATCAGGCGCATGAGGGTTTGCTTGTCCAAGTCATAGGCATAGACGCGACCGGTCGGGTCTTGCTGTCCGGTCTGGCCTTGATCAGTGAAGTACAGCTTGCCGCTGGCATCGAAGAACAGGTCGTTGACGCCCTTGAAGCCTTCACTGCGGCTGTGGGTGAGGAAGGGGGTCACCGTTCCGGTGTGCGGATCGAGGGTCAGAATCCCATGCTTGTAATCGGCGATGAAAACCCGTCCGTCGCGGTGGATTTTCAAACCGTTGGGCCAGCCATCGTATTCGGCGATCAAGGTCCAGTGGCCCTGAGAGTCGATGCGCAAGATGCGGCCGTAGGGGATGTCGGTGACGTAAAGATTGCCGTCCCGGTCGAAGGACGGCCCTTCAAGAAAGCTTTTGACCTTCTGCCCGGGCTTGTTGGCGCGTACCCAGTCGGAGTCGCCGTCTTTGCAGAAAGCTTCGGGCAGCGTGGTGAACACGCGGGTCGGCAAATCGCGAGGCGGGGCGTACAGGCTCACAGGATCAGCTCCTACGGGGGCGAACGGGAAAGCACCGATCTTGCCGGTGACGAGGCCTTTTCGCCATGTTGTTATTGTTCTATCAGACAGAACGTCATGTTTTCTGACAGAACAAGGTTCAACTTTATTTTTTCGGCTGTCAACCCGCCGGATTGGTCAGGATGGCATTACGTGATCCCGCCCGAACACTCCCGATCAGTCCCAAAAGCGCTGGCGTATGACTCGGGGTGAGTAGCGTTGACAGGGGGATTTTATCGGCTCATGATTATTTCAGAACATCGTTCTATCAGACAGAACAACCGCATTCCAATACCCGGAGACCCGGCGATGAATCCGAACAACAACGTAGACATCCTGATCAGCGAGGTCGGCCCCCGCGACGGCCTGCAAAGCGTCAGCGCGACCATGCCCACGGCGCTCAAGCTTCAATGGCTGACGGCGCTGGCCGACGCGGGCTTGAAAGAGATCGAGGTCGGTTCGTTCGTTTCTCCGAAACTGCTGCCGCAAATGGCCGATGCCGCGGAGCTGGTGGCGCACATGCGTCAGCGATCTGACGTGTTCGTCACCGCACTGGTGCCGAACCTCAAGGGCGCCGAAGCGGCGTTCAACGCGGGCGTGCAGAAGATCACCCTGCCTATTTCCGTCAGTGAACCCCATTCCCTGGCCAACATCCACAAGACCCACCCACAGGTGTACGACGAAGTGCGCGCGGTCATGGCCCTGCGCAACGAGCGCTTCCCTCATGTCGAGGTCGAGGCCGGGTTGTCGACGGTGTTCGGTTGCACGATTCAGGGCGAGGTGCCGGAAGACGATGTGCTGCGCATGGCCCTGACCATGGTTGAGCTGGGCGTCGATGAGGTGGGACTCGCCGACACCGTGGGGTACGCCAATCCGGCGCAGGTGCGTCGCGTGTTCACGCGTCTGCGCAATGAGATCGGCAGCAAGGCCGGCAGCGCGCATTTCCACAACACCCGCGGCCAGGGCCTGGCCAATGTGGTCGCGGCGCTGGACGTCGGCGTGACCACCATCGATGCCTCTCAAGGCGGCATCGGCGGTTGCCCCTATGCGCCGGGGGCGTCGGGCAATATCGTGACCGAGGATCTGGTCTACCTGCTCGAATCCATGGGCCTGCGCACCGGCGTGGACATCGACAAGCTGGTGGCCGCCCGTACCTGGCTTAAACAGGGCCTGCCGGGAGAGCCGCTGTATGGCTTCATTCCGGACGCAGGCGTCGGCAAGAATTTCCACTACGCCGGAGGCGCGCGATGAGCCTGCTCAATCAGAAGCTTCAGGCGCTGCCGCTGGCCGGCGTGCGCGTGGTCGAGTTCGTGCACATGGTCATGGGCCCGACCTGCGGGTTGGTGCTGGCGGATCTTGGCGCCGAGGTGATCAAGGTCGAGCCCGTTCCGGAAGGCGACAATACCCGACGTCTGACCGGTTCCGGCGCGGGCTACTGGATGACTTACAACCGCAACAAGAAAAGCTTCGCGGTCGACATCAAGACTGAGGAGGGCATGGCCGCCGTCCGCAAGCTGATCGAAAGCGCTGACGTGGTCACCGAAAACTTCCGCCCTGGCGCCATGGATAAACTCGGCCTGGGCTATGAGCAGGTCAAGGCGATCAAGCCGGACATCATTTACAGCTCGATGAAAGGTTTTCTGCCGGGGCCGTATGAACATCGCACCGCGCTGGACGAGGTGGTGCAGATGATGACGGGCCTGGCCTATATGACAGGTCCGGAAGGCCGTCCGTTGCGCGCAGGGGCGTCGGTGAATGACGTCATGGGCGGCATGTTCAGCGCCATCTCGATTCTGGCGGCGCTGTGGCAGCGCAAGCACACCGGGGAAGGGCAGTTCGTGCAGACCGGCCTGTTCGAGAACTCGGCGTTTCTGGTGGGGCAGCACATGATGCAGATGGCGACCACCGGCAAGCCGGCGGCACCGATGCCGAGTCGCTTATCCGCTTGGGCCATCTACGACGTATTCAATACCTTGGGCGATGAGCAAGTGTTCATGGGCGTGGTCAGCGACAGCCAGTGGGTCAATTTTTGCGAGCGTTTTGGTTTTGCCGAACTGGGCCGTGATCCTTCGCTGGCGAAAAACACCCAGCGCGTTCAAGCCCGAGCAAGGATCTTGCCGCCGGTCCGTGAACGGCTGGCGCAGATGAGTAAACAGGAGGTCATGGACCTGTGCGAACAGACCGGCCTGCCGTTTTCACCGATCCAGCGTCCGCAGGACCTGTTCGACGACCGGCACCTCAACGAGTCGGGTGGCCTGGCCCATCTGACGCTGGAAGATGGCGAGGCGGTCAAGGTGCCGATGCTGCCTTTCGAGATGAATGGCCGTCGCTTCGACACCCGCCTCAATGTGCCGTCGCTGGGCAGTCACTCCGCCGAGTTGCTGGAAGAAATGGGCTACGCCTCGGGTGACATCGACGCGCTGCGCGGACGTGGCATCGTTCGCTGACACCCCGCTGGAACGGATTCCCTGATGCCTGTCGCTGACGGACATTCCCGCCGTCAGCCTTATAAAAATAATTGGTGAGGAACCCCGTCATGGCCATCGTCACGACCCCCCCGCACAGCAGCGACGTCGCCAGTGTGCGCCCCCTGGATGCCGAACAGACCCGCGTCCTGCATAAAGCCGCCTGGCGCTTGATCCCGTTGCTTGCGCTGGCGTATTTCTTCAATTACCTGGACCGCACCAGCGTTGGCTACGCGGCGTTGCAGATGACCGAGCAACTGGGCTTGACCGCCACGCAGTTTGGCTTGGGCGCGGGCATCATGTTTTTCGGTTACTGCTTGTGCGAAGTGCCGAGCAACCTGGCGATGTACCGTTTCGGCGCCCGTTTGTGGATGGCGCGGATCATGATCACCTGGGGCCTTGCTGCCGCCGCGACCGCGATGATTGTAGGGCCGTACAGCTTTTATATCGTGCGCCTGATCCTCGGCATCGCCGAAGCGGGTTTCTTCCCTGGCGTGATCTTCTTTCTGACCCTCTGGTTCCCGGCGCAATACCGCACGCGGGTGCTGGCCTGGTTTACCGTGGCCACACCGATCTCGTTCCTGGTCGGCGGGCCGCTGTCGATCTGGCTGCTGCAAATGCACGGTTTGCTGGGGCTCGCGGGCTGGCAGTGGATGTTTCTCATCGAAGGGGTTCCGGCGTGCATCCTCGGGTTGATCACCCTCAAGGTGCTGACCAATCACCCGGCCGAGGCCAAATGGCTGACCGCCGATGAGCGCGAGGTGCTGACCGGGATGTTGGCCGAAGAGCAGGGCAAGGGCCAGCACAGCCACGGCTTCAAGGCGGCGCTGAAAGATCCGCGCGTGTGGATTCTCAGTTCGATCACCTTCAGCTTCACCCTCGGTTCCTACGGCATCGGCATCTGGTTGCCGCAGATGCTCAAGGCCCATGGTGTGGAGGTCAGCATGATCGGCTGGGTGGCGGCGATCCCGTACTTCTTTTCCACCGTGGCGCTGTTGATCTGGGCCAAACACGTGGACCGTACCGGCAAGGGCATTTTCAACCTGACGCTGGCGATGTTGCTGGCAGGCTTTGCGTTGATCCTGGCGCTGCAGATGGACGCGCTGATTCCGGCACTGGCGGGCATCACCCTGGCGTTGATCGGCACCATCGCCGGCAAAACCATTTTCTACACGTTGCCGGGCAAGTTCCTGCGCGGGCAGGCAGCGGCGGGGGGGATTGCGCTGATCAATTCCATCGGTGCCTTTGGCGGTTTTGTCGGGCCGTACCTGATGGGCTTCTTGAAGGATTACACCGGTTCGTTCACAGCGGGTCTGATGGTGATGGGCTGCATCATGTTCATCGCCGCGGCCATGGTGGTTTCGCTGCGATTGTTTTTGCGCGAGGCGTGAGGCGGGCTGCACTTTTTTCGAAAGGTATCCGGCTGCTCTGATATTGTCTTGCGGGTCGGCGGGGTGGTTTGCGAATCACCTGCCGCCCGCGAGCGACGAATCGACAATGAGTGTCTATGAATACCGAATCCGAAAAGAATCTCCCTGAGCAGGCCCAAGCAGAAAGCGGGGTGGCGGCCGTCGACCGCGCGTTTGCCATTCTGTCGGCCTTCAACATTGAACAGGACTGCCTGACCCTGGCCGAGATCGCACGGCGCACAGGGTTGTACAAAAGCACAATCCTGCGCCTGATCGCTTCGCTGGAAAAAGCCGGGTTCGTCCGTCGTCTCAGCGATGGTCGCTATTCCGTGGGACCTGAGCCGCTACGTTTGTCGCAGCTGTACCAGACCTCGTTCCGGCTGCGCGATGTGATCCATCCGTTGCTGGAATCGATCACCGAAGAAAGCGGTGAGACCTCTTCCTTTTATGTGCTGGAAAACGGCAGCCGCGTGGTGCTGTTCAGGGTAGAACCCAAGCGGGCGGTGCGCGTGTCGGTGCTGGAAGGCGCGCGCTTTCCGCTGCAGGCGGGTGCGTCCGGCAAGGTACTTCGGGCGTTCACGCGCAATGTCGATCCGGCGCTGACCGAGGTTCGCGAGCGTTTTTGGGCGTGTTCCTACGGCGAGCGCGACCCTGAGACCACGGCCGTGTCAGTGCCGGTGTTCGCCATGGGGTATGAATTGAAAGGGGCGTTGACCTTGTCCGGCCCGTCCGACCGTCTGCTCAAAGAACACATCGAACACGCCGCGTCGATACTGCTGCGCAACGCAGCCATCGCCACCAACGCGCTGGGGGGCAATGATGCCGAGTTGCGCGAGGCTCTCAAGCGGTTGAACCCCTGACGGCCGGGGCAAGTCGACCGTCAGCGCACACGCTGATGAATCAGCCGGGCAGCGATTCCCGGCTGAACGCCTCCACTTCCTTCACCAGACCCTTAGCCGCCAGCCTCACCAATTCTCCGCCTTTTTCCGGGGTTGCCAGCGCAGGGTCCGAGCCCATGCGGCCGTCGGGAAAGCGTGCGCGGAAATCGCCGGATTCACGGATCGGCCCGGTCGGCGCGATTTGCGGGGAGTAGTCGGCCGATTTGATCGCATCGGGATAGGCCCATTGCGTCACGGCGATTTCCGATGGCGTGGCGTGGGAGCCATGGCCCACCGGAAATTGCGCGTGGGCCAGTTTGCCGACGCCTTCCAGATCCCACCAGTTGCACAACTTCAGCGCAAAACCTGCGGGGCGTCTGGCAAAGCTGGCTTCGGCGTACAGCTCCGAGAACGCCGCTTCAATCGATGCGATGTTGCCGCCGTGGCCATTGAGGAAAAGGATTTTTTCGAAGCCGTGGCCCGCCAGCGAGCGCGCCCAGTCGCCGATGGCGGCGATGAAGGTCGATGGGCGTAGGGAAATCGTGCCGGGAAAACCCAGGTGGTGCTGGGCCATGCCGATGTTGAAGGTCGGCGCGATTAGGATGTCGGCGTCTTTTTGGGCTTCTTCGGCGATGATCTGCGGGCACATCCAGTCAGTGCCGAGCAGGCCGGTGGGGCCGTGTTGTTCGTTGGAGCCAATAGGAACGACGACGGTGCGGCTGCGCGTCAGAAAGTGTTCGATCTCGCGCCACGTCGACAGATGGAGAAGCATGTTCAGGTCCTCGTTCAGTTGAAAAGCGATGGCAGAAGCGATGGAGCGCCGCTGTAGCCGGACGGCTACAAGGGGAGCGGCATCAATCTGCGTTTCGCTCCAGCGGCGGCGTGCGCGGTGGCACTTGGCGCTTGCTGCCTGTGGCCTCGAACGCCGAGGCCAGTCGCAGCAATGCCGAATCGTCGTAGGCGCGGCCGGCGAAGGTCAGGCCGACGGGCATGCCGATGTCGGGCATGACGCCCATGGGTACTGTGACGGTGGGCACGCCGAGGTGGCGGATGGCGAGGTTGCCGTTGGCGACCCACACGCCGTTGCTCCAGGCGATGTCGGCCGACGCCGGGTCAACGTCCGAGTTGGCGGGCGCGACGTCGGCGACGGTCGGGAACAGCACCGCATCCAGCCCCAGTGTGTCCATCCAGTCTTCCAAGTCCAGCTTGCGGGTTTTTTCCAGCCCGCGCAGGCCGTCCGGCAACGTCTCGATCTCATTCCACGGCGTGATGCCGCGTTCCGCCATGCGCACGTATTCGTCCATCCCCGCCGCCAGATCGCCCTCGCGGTTTGGCAGGGTGCCGGGGTCGTGAGGGAAGATCTTCGGGCCGTCCACGTCCACCAGCCTGTTGAGCTTCGGGTCGCCGTTGGCGCGCAGGAAGTCATCAAAGGCCCAGGCCGTCAGGTCCCACAATTCGTGGTGCAGGAATTCCTTGGAAACGATGCCGCGATTGAACACGGTCGGCGCGCCGGGGCGGTCGCCCTCGCAGTTGGAGACCAGCGGGAAATCAACCTCGATCACTTCCGCGCCCGCGGCTTCCAAGGCCTTGCGGGCCTGCTGCCACAGCCCGATCACCGAAGGGCGGGTATGAATGCGCTGCCCGGTGGGGCCGCCAATGCCCGGCGCTTCGCTGGTGCCAGCGTCAGCATCCGCATTGATGTACATACGCGGGATGCCCAGACGCTTGCCCGCCAGCGCTTCGGCCTTCACCGCCAATTCGGCGTAGGAGGCCGGACGCACCGACGCAACGGGCGGAATCGGCACCCACGGCTGCAACCGCCACAGGTCGCCACGGGTGTCCGGGTCTTCGGCGACCACCACGTCCAGCACTTCCAGCAGATCGGCCATGGTGCGGGCGAACGGCACGACCACGTCCATGGTGGGCGTCAGCGGCCAGTTGCCGCGCACTGAAATCACGCCGCGCGACGGGGTGTAGGCGCACAGGCCGTTGTTGGACGCCGGGCCACGGCCGCTGGACCAGGTTTCTTCCGCCAGCCCGAACGCCGCGAAGCTCGCAGCGGTGGCCGTGCCTGCTCCGTTGGAGGAGCCTGACGCAAACGGAGCGGTCAGAAAGTCAGCGTTGTACGGGCTTTCCGCCCGGCCGTAGACGCCGCGCTGCATCCCGCCATTGGCCATCGGCGGCATGTTGGTCTTACCCAGGCAGATCGCCCCGGCGGCACGCAGGCGTTCGATGGTGAAGGCGTCGCGATGGGCGACCAAATTCGCAAAGGCCGGGCTGCCCGACGCGGCGGTCAGGCCCTTGACCAGATAACTGTCCTTGGCCGTGTACGGGATGCCGTCCAGCGGACCAAGGGTTTTTCCCTCGGCGCGACGCTGGTCGGCGGCTTCGGCTTCTTGAAGGGCGTCGGGATTGCGCACGACCACGGCATTGAGCGCGGTGTCGGTCTGCGGGCCGTCGTAGGCGTCAATGCGTGCCAGGTACGCCTTGACCAGCTCGACCGAGGTGGTCTGACCGGAGGCCAGTGCAGCGCGCAATTCAGCGATGGAGACTTCGGTGACTTCGATCATGCTGCCACCGTCGAGTGAGGAATAAAGGAGGGCTTGAATGGGCTTTTCATCGTGCTTTCCGTTTCATGGCGCGCGTCCAGACAAGGCTTGGCGCGCTGAATGTGTAATCCGGGTGCTGTATTTAACACCAACTCGGGCAACGGAGGCAGGGGCGGTCGCTGTAACATCATCTTAACATCACCTTGCTAAGGTGCCCGCTTCCGTCCGGCGCAGTGGCCACGAGCATGCAGGCAGAACACTTCACTTTCACCCGGCCAAAGTTGCCCAGGGACCATCGCTGTGCCGGTGATCTGTGCAATGAGGTGCCGGGTATCGAGTCCAACAGCACCAACGACCGGGTGATGGAAATCTTCAGCGCCCACCGCGAGCGGGCGTGTCTGGCCGTGCTGGAAGGTGAGCGCCCCATTGGTCTGATCAACCGCAACATTTTCCTGTCGCAGATGAGCAAGCCGTTTCATCGCGAGCTCTACGACAAGAAAAGCTGCATTGCCTTCATGGACAAAGAACCGCTGATCGTCGATGCGCTGATGAGCATCGAAGACCTGACGTTCAAGACGGTCGAGTTCGGCGAAAAGGCCCTGGCGGACGGTTTCATCGTCACCCGTAATGGGCGCTTTGCCGGGTTGGGCAACGGTCTGGAACTGATGGCCGTGGTCGCCGCCATGCAAGCCGAAAAAAATCGCCAGATGATGCAAAGCATCGAATACGCCAGCGTGATTCAGCGGGCCATGCTGCGCGCCTCTCGCGATGCGCTGGCGTCCACGTTGGGCGACGCCGCGCTGCTGTGGGAACCGCGGGACGTGGTCGGTGGCGATTTCTACCATTTCAGCGCCTACCCCGAAGGTTGGTTTGGCGCGATTGCCGACTGCACCGGCCACGGCGTGCCTGGCGCATTCATGACGCTCATCGCGTCCTCCTCGCTGACCCAGTCGCTGGAGCGTTTCGGACCTCGCGACCCTGCGCAGTTGCTGGCGGCGGTCAACCGCAGCGTCAAGGAACTGCTGGGGCAGGTCGATGGCCAGGACGACACCCCGGAGTCCGATGACGGCCTCGACGCGTCGTTTTTCTGGTTCGACAACGCCAGCCGCACCCTGAGTTTCGCGGGCGCGCGCATGGCCTTGCACGTGCTGCACCCGGACGCCGATCAGGTGCAGACCATCGCCGGGCAACGCATGGGCGTCGGCTACGTGGGCAGCGATTTCGATTACCAATGGTCGGTCAGCACGGTTCCGATGCAGCCCGGCAGCCTGATGTTCATCGCCACCGACGGCCTGGTTGATCAGATCGGCGGCCCGAAACGCATCGCCTTCGGCAAACGCAAAGCCTTCGACGCTCTGCTGCAACACCGCCGCGAAGCGTCCGCTGCCATCTGTGAAGCATTGCAAGGGGCGCTGGCGCTGTGGCAGGCGGACCAGGCTCGGCGCGACGATTTGACCCTATTCTGTGCCCGCATTCAGGAATGACGATGTTCAACTCAGAAACCGCCCAGCAGGACTGCACGTTTTTCGACCTGGCCCAACAGCGAAACGTGATTTTCTATCACATGGGTTATTTCTCACATCACATCATCTCGGCGATGGCTGAGGTGGTGAAGCTGCAGCTGGAAATTTCCGGGGTCAGCGGACCGACGCGACGCAAGCTGTTTTCCTCGTTCGTCGAGCTGTCCCAGAACATCATCCATTACTCGTCCGACGCGTTGAGCGGTTCGGCCCCCGACGAGTCCGGCCTGCGTCAGGGCGCGGTGTGCATCAGCACCGATGGCGAGCGTCATCAGATGCTCTGCGCCAACCCGATCGCCACCGCCGACACCGAACGTCTGCGCGAAAAGCTGGAGCCGCTGCGCAACATGACGATCGAGGAAATCAAACAGGCCTACAAAGTCACCCTGCGTGCCGAGACGCCGGAAGACAGCAAGGGCGCCGGTCTGGGCTTCCTGACCATGGCCCGGGACGCCAGCGCGCCGCTGGAGTTCGGGTTTCATCCGCGCGCCGATGACCCGGACACGACGCTGTTTTGCCTTAAAGCCACTATTTGAATTGAGCGACGCTTAGCCATGGACAACGTCTACATCGAAGCAACGGCCACTTCCCCGGAAATCGACTTTCGTTTCGACCAGAACCTTCTGTCGATGAAGGGCGAGTCGTACCCGGAAAATGCAGCCGCCTTTTACTCGCCCATCGTGGAGCAACTGCGCACCTACCTGGCTGGCAAGGAAGGCGCAACGATCACCGCCAACATCGCGCTGGCGTATTTCAACAGTTCCAGTACCAAGATGCTGTTCAGCATTTTCGACGCCCTGGACCAATGCGCCGAAGACGGCAACGGCATCGAAGTGAACTGGTACTACGACGAAGAAGACGAGACGATTTTCGAATTCGGTGAAGAACTGAAAGCCGACTTCACGTCGATTGTCTTCAACGACCGTCCGATCACGACGTGAAGAGGCTCGTGGACATGGCAGCCTCCGTCGCTTCGCGAGACCCTTCCGGCCAGCTGGCGCCTGACTTGTTCAAGAGCGAGGCCGAGGCCCTTGAACAGGTTCGTTCGGTGCTGGCACTGCCGCATGCCGACGCCGACGTCTACCGCACATCGTTGTCGGGTCTGGCGACTCACTACGAGCGGCTGATGCGCGAAACCCGTCGCCTGATTGGCCGCAGCGATCGGGCGGAGCGCGAGATGAACGCGCTCAACGCGCAGTTGCAGACCCTGGCGCGCCAGCTTGAATACCGGGCCACCCACGACGCGCTCACCGGGGTGCTGAATCGCGGCGCGATCATCGACATGACCGCCCAGGCGCTGATGCGCACGGGGGCGGTGATGATCGTGCTCGACATCGACCATTTCAAACACGTCAACGATGAATTCGGTCACCCGGCGGGCGATGCCGTGATTCAGGGCATCGTCGAGTGCCTGCGCAAGATCGTCGGCGAGAAAGGCGCCATTGGTAGGGTCGGCGGCGAGGAATTCACCGTGCTGATTCCCGGTGGCCAACTGGAGGAGGGCCTCGCGCTGGCCGAAGCGATGCGCCAGGCCGTCGCCGAACACGTTTTCGGCGATCCGGTGAATCGCGTCATCACCGCGAGCTTCGGCGTCAGTGCCAATCCCGTTGGCACCAGCTTCGACCTGGCCTACGGCCTGGCGGACACCGCGCTGTACCACGCCAAGCGCCAAGGTCGAAACCGAGTGGAAGTCGCCGACGAGGCGGAATGATTGTTCGGTTATATAAATCAGTTATTCAGCCTAAACAAAAACTAACCGGTTCGTTAATAACGAGCCGGTCTTAGTTCTATTACGTCGTACAACTTTCCAATAACGACCTCGCCTAGAGACTCACCGGTCATCTTTTATACCGCGGCGTTTTATATGGTTGCGGAGTTAAAGGGAGCGGGTATATGCTGGCACATAGATATCAAACTAATAATAGACCTGGCAGGGCTGCCGCGTGTGCATATTCGGACAGTCTTGCCGACTGACTTTTTATGCCATCCGAGAACCTTCATGTCTAACCGCTCTTTACACTTCAAACTGTTCTGGACCGCGCTGATCGGCGCTGTGGCGGTCCTGCTGCTGTTGCTGGCGTCCGTTGCCTACGTGGCTTACGGGTCGGCGGTCAAAGAAAATACAACGCTGGTCGATACCCTCGTCAAAGAAAACGCGAGGGCGGTCGAAGTAGAACTTGGCGTGGGCTATTCAATTGCAGACTCGCTTGCCAGTGTTGCCATTGCCTTGCAACACGAACATGTCGATCGTAAAACCGCTGACGCCACTTCGCGCGCACTTCTGGAATCCAATTCCCAATTATTGGGATTGGGTCAGTATTGGGAGCCGAACGCATTCGATGGCAAAGACAACGAATTCGTCAATCAACCCAATCACGATGCAACAGGCCGTTACCTGACGTATTGGAACCGGGCGAGCGGGGTGGTCAAATCCGAGCCGCTGGTGGGCTATGTGCCGGAAAACGCCGACAACCAGTATTACTACCGTCCGCTGCACACCGCCAAAGCCTGGGCCTCCGAGCCATACGCCTACAAAACCGCCAGCGGCCAGCAATTGATGCTGACCTCGATCATGGTGCCGCTGGTGCAGGGCGGTAAAACGCTGGGGGTTGCGGGGGTCGATATTCCGCTTGAAGGCATCAATAAACAGCTGTCGACCATCAATGTGTTCAAGGGCTACGGCGCGTTGGTGTCGAGCGACGGTCTGTATGCCAGTCACCCGGATAGCAAACGTTTGGCGCAGCTCGCGGACGACCTGCCTGTCGCGGCGAGAGAGGCGATCAAGGCCGGTCAGCCCTACAACTTCGAAAGCAATGGCTGGACCTACGCGCTGCGGCCGGTGCAGATCGGTGAAGCACCGAACCATTGGTCACTGATGATTGCCTACCCGCAGGCCGAGGCCATGGCGGGCATCAACCACTTCCTCTACGTCGCCGTGCTGGTGGGCCTGGCGGGGTTGTTGGTGCTGGCGCTGGTGCTGTGGAACCTGCTCGGTTGGCAGATTCGTCCGCTGTCGGGGCTCACGGTCGGCATCCAGGGATGGAGCGGCGAGCTGGGCCTGCGTTTCGAACAACGCAGCGGCGACGAGACCGGCAAGCTGGCGGGCGCCTTCAATCAGTTCATTCAGCGCCTCGGCGGGCTGGTCGGCACCATCCGCCACAGCAGCGGCGCGTTGATGCAGATTTCCACGCAACTGGGCGACACCACCCAGGCCGTCGCCGAGCGGGCGACCGCGCAACACACGGCCACGGAAGAAATGGCCAGCGGTGTCACGGCCCTGGCGCACTCGGTGACCGAGATGGCCCAACAGGCCGAGGACGTCGAGCAACTGGCGCGCAACACGGAAGCGCTGACGACTCACATCTCCGATGACATGAGCCAGACCCTGGCAGGCATCACCCACATCGACCAGACCATGGACGTGGTGGCGGGTGCCGTCGGCGATCTGGAAAAACGCTCCCAACAAATCGCCGGGATCATCGCGGTCATCCGCAGCATCGCCGACCAGACCAACCTGTTGGCCCTCAACGCCGCCATCGAAGCGGCGCGGGCAGGGGAGCAGGGCCGAGGATTTGCGGTGGTGGCCGATGAAGTCCGGCAGCTGGCCGAACGCACCAGCCGCTCGACCGGTGAAATCGGCGAGATGATCGGCGCCATCGGCTCAGACGTGCGCAACACCGTGGCCAACGTTCAGCAGGTCGGTGAAGCCGTGCGCACCGGTGTTTCGCAATTGACCACTTCCTCTGAAGGCGTCGTGCAGATCCGTCAGCACGCCCGCGACATCCTCACTCGCATCAGCGAAGTGGCCCGCCAGACCCAAAGCCAGGCGGCCACGGGCGAGCAACTGTCGGTGGCGATTCAGGGCGTGAGCCGCATTTCCGAACAGAACGATCAGGCGATCCGCGTGTTGCTCGATCAGTCGGTCGAACTGCGCGACCAGGCCGGATCCCTGGACAAGCAACTCACGCAATTCCGCGATTGAAAGCAGACGGGTCAGCGCTCGTCCGGCTGACCCTCTCTCGCGTTCGCTGTTGTGACGGGCGGGACTAGACTGACCTTTCACTTCTTCGTTTCTGGAGAACCGACATGGTCAGCAAAAACACCCTCTGCCTCTGGTACAACGGCGACGCGCTGGAGGCCGCAGCGTTCTACGCCAAGACGTTCGTCGACAGCGAAGTGAAGGCCGTCCATCACGCCCCGAGCGATTACCCGTCCGGCAAGGAAGGAGACGTCTTGACCGTGGAATTCACGGTCATGGGCATCCCCTGCATCGGGCTCAACGGCGGTGCCGAATTCAAACACAGCGAGGCGTTTTCGTTTCAGGTCGCCACGGACGATCAGGCGGAAACCGACCGCCTGTGGGACGCGATCATCGACAATGGCGGCGAGGCCAGCGTCTGTGGCTGGTGCAAGGACAAGTGGGGCCTGTCGTGGCAGATCACCCCGCGTGTGCTCACCAAGGCGTACACCAGCACCGACAAGGCTGCAGCCAAACGGGCGTTCGCGGCAATGATGAACATGACCAAAATCGACATCGCCACCATCGAGGCCGCCGTTCGGGGCGACTCGGCGTAGGCGTTGCCCGCGCTTTCGGCTAATCTCCCGCCTGCCCCACGGGCGCAGGCGGTCTGCGCAGGCCTGCTTCCCTCATCCTGCATCGAATCGGAATCCACGCCCTCACGTTATGGTCAAGCACATCGATCCGGATATGACGCTGCTGAAAATGCCTTCGCTGAAAGCAGTGAAGTCGTTCGTGGCAGCCGCCAAATACCAGAGCTTCACCCGCGCGGCGGAGGCGCTGTGTGTCACGCAAGCGGCCATCAGCCGACAGATCCGCGAGCTGGAAACGTACCTCGGTGTCGAGCTGTTCAAGCGGGTAGGGCGCGCCGTGGCGCTGACCGAAGCGGGGGCGATCTTTTTCGACGCGGCGCAGATGTCCTTCGTCAACATCTCCCAAGCCGCCGAACGCATCCGCAGCCACAACGCCGGGAAGCGCGTGTTGACCCTGTGTTGCTCGCCCGCTTTTTCGGCGTTGTGGCTGTCGGCCAGACTGCCGACGTTCTTCAGCGAGAACCCGGACATCGACTTGAACCTGATCACGACGCAGAACTTCCTGTCGATGGAACCGGGGGTGCGGCCGGATATCTTCATCACGAAAATGGCCAAGATCCAGGACGGCTACCGCAGCTATCCGTTGTTCCACGACGTGATCTACCCGGTGTGCACGCCGGAATACCAGGCGGCGCACCCTGAACTGGCGTCGTTGACGGGACTGCGCGACAGCGGGTTGTTGAACCTCAGTCCCTACGGCCGCTCGCAAGTGGCAGAGCATGTGGATTGGGGGGTGTGGTTTGCCTTTCATGATGTCGATATCGATGACCGACCCCACGACAGCCCCCACCTGCTGAACGCCAACGACTACAACCTGATCATCAGCATGGTGCTCACCCATCAGGGTGTGGCCTTGGGGTGGAACCATCTGGTCGCGGCGCTGGTGGAACAGGGGAGGCTGGTGCGGCCAGTGAAGGAGGAGGTGGTGTTGACGGAGAGCCAGCACTACCTGACGTTCCGCGAAGATCGTGAGAAAGACGAGGCATGCTGCCGGTTGCGGGATTGGGTGTTGGGGCAGTTTTAGTGCTGGAGCAGCGTGCGTCGATGCCATAGCCAAGTGGTTGACCTGCACGCGGTTACAACTGTAGGAGCGAATTCATTCGCGAACGGATGCGTCAGGCGGCAGATGTGTGTGGGATGTGACGACGCCTTCGTCGGAATGCCGCCCAGAATGAATTCGCTCCCACAGGGGGATTTGTGGTGCGACTGAATTAGCGAATCCCCCCAACTGCGAAGAGCGTTCGCTCCAGCCAGACGCTTTTGATCTTCACACGCGATAGACCAGACACCGCCGAACGCGACTTGGGTGCAGGCCGAACGCAGGCGGCGCGGAGTGGGTCGAGCGGCATGGATGCCGCGAGAGCCGCGCTGGGCCATGGATGGCCCTTCGCGGCGGGCCCACGGAGCGTCGCCGGAGTGAGGGAACCCTGACGAAGTCAGGGCCAAACCAGGAGCAGGCACCCTTGGTTACTTGGGGTGCTTTTCCAAGTAACTCGCCGGAGGCGAAATTTTCTGCCCCTAGGCAGAACCGTGATCTGCGCCACTACCGTTATCGGATATGTCCCCGATTTCCACGCCATCGACCTCGAACGATACCCCCCATTCCCACCCAATTCCCCCTCCAAAACCCCCAATCGATAACATCAGCTTATGGATTGATGAGCGTAAAAGTTTCTTGTTCCCAGCCTCAAACGCCACGTAATCTTCACCCAAGCCGCCAGCCATCACCGGGACGAAAACCGGGATTCGAGACGTGCAAAAAGACCGCCGGGGCTGCCCCGGACGGACTTAAAACAAGAAACCGTCGTCACTGCCAATTGGGATAGATACGGTCCATGCTCCAGATGATTGAATTACCTCTGCCCCCTATCGAACAACGCCTTTCTGCTTTTCCGGCGCTGCGTCGACGACATGAATTTTAAATACCCAGGTCACCCCATCGCCCCAGTGAAAAGGACGGGCGTGGAATAACGGTTCGCTCGCGCTGCTGATAACAGTTGAGGCCCCTTTGGCCGAACACTCCGCTCACGTTCCGACTTGAGCGCACGGCACCCCTGCGTCCGTACACAACTGAACATGTTTCACCACGGAATCTTCCTCTTGTTTATCCGGGGATTGTTTTGTGCTGCTCATTGAACGCTCGCGCCCTACTTATTCGGAGAAGACGTCTTGAAATTCGAAGGCATATATACACCGGCGGTGACGCCCCACACGCCTGATGGTGAAATCGACTGGAGCGTCTTTTCAGAAGTTCTGGAATCGCTGATCGAGGCGAACGTTCACGGCATCATCATTGGTGGCTCCACCGGCGAGTATTACGCCCAGACCGCCGAAGAGCGTCTGAAGTTGGCGGCCCACGCCAAGGAAGTCATCGGTTCCCGCGTGCAATTGATCGTCGGCACCGGCGCCATCCGCACAGAAGATGCAGTGATGTACGCCGAAGACGCCAAGCGGATCAAGGCTGACGCGATCCTGGTCACGACCCCGCCCTACGCGCTGCCCACCGATCAGGAAAACGCTATTCACGCGTTGACCATCGACCGCGCCGCCAACTTGCCGATCATGTTGTACAACTATCCGGGTCGCATGTCCGTGCAAATGAACGAGGATTACCTCGCGCGCGTCGGCAAGTCAAAGAACGTTAAAGCCATTAAAGAAAGTTCCGGTGACATGGGCCGCGTGCACTTATTGGCCCGTGAGTTTCCGCATATTGCGCTGTCTTGCGGCTGGGACGATCAGGCCCTTGAGTTCTTCGCCTGGGGCGCCAGAAGTTGGGTGTGCGCCGGTTCTAACTTCCTGCCAAGAGAACACGTCGCGCTCTATGAAGCCTGCGTGCTGGAAAAGAACTTCGATAAAGGTCGGCAAATCATGTCCGCGATGATGCCGCTGATGAATGCCCTCGACGGCGGCAAGTTCGTGCAATGCATCAAGTTCGGCTGTGAATTGAACGGCTTGAACGTCGGGGATGTGCGTGCGCCATTGCGGCCCCTCAACTCCGATGACAAACGCAGCCTTCAGACCGTTATCACCAACGTGAAACGCACCGTCGCACACATCACCTCGGGAGCCAGCAATGCGTGATCTTCTAACCGCGGCCGAATATGCCGCCATCGCTCAGTCGATGTCGTTTCCGACCAACGCGTTCATCAACGGTGCCTTCAAACCCGCGCTGTCCGGCAACACCTTTGCCACCGTCAATCCGGCCAATGGTGAACACCTCACCGACATCGCGGCGTGCAACACCGACGACGTGGACTACGCCGTAAGCAAGGCCAAAGAGGCCTTCGACGATGGCCGCTGGCGGCTGCTGCCACCGGGCGAGCGCAAGGCCGTGCTGCTGAAGTTCGCCAAACTGCTGGAAAACAATCGCCACGAACTGGCGGTGCTGGAAAGCCTCGACAGCGGTAAGCCAGTGCGCGAGTGCCAGTTGGTCGATGTGCCGGACACCATTCACACCCTGCGCTGGCACGCCGAAGTCATCGACAAGCTCTACGACCACACCGCCCCTGTGGGCAATGACGCGCTGACCCTGGTGGTGCGCGAGCCCATCGGTGTCGTCGGCTGCGTGCTGCCGTGGAATTTCCCGCTGCTGATGCTGGCCTGGAAGATTGGCCCGGCGCTGGCCTCCGGTTGCTCGGTGATCGTCAAACCGGCCGAGCAAACCTCACTCACGACATTGCGCGTGGCTGAATTGGCCTTCGAAGCAGGCGTACCGGCGGGCGTGCTGAACATCGTCACCGGCACCGGCAAGGACGTCGGCGAACCGATCGGCCTGCACAAACACGTGGACATGGTGAGCTTCACCGGCTCCACCGCCACGGGACGCCGTTTCCTGCATTACGCAGCGGATTCGAACCTCAAGCGCGTAGTGCTGGAGTGCGGCGGCAAGAACCCGGCCGTGGTGATGGAAGACGCCGAAGACCTGGACCTGGTCGCCGAGCACGTGGTCAACGGCGCGTTCTGGAACATGGGCGAAAACTGCTCCGCCACCTCGCGTCTGCTGGTGCACGCGTCGGTGAAGGACGAACTGCTCAAACGCATGGGCGCCTACCTGCGGGAATGGAAAATGGGCGACCCGCTGGATCCGCAAAATCGCGTCGGCGCGCTGGTCAGCAGTGACCATTTCGAGAAAGTGAAGTCCTACCTCGACTACGCCAGCAGCGGAAATCTGGAAGCAGTGTACGGCGGCGACACCCAGGACGGCGCGTACGTCCAGCCTACCGTTATTGACGGCGTGGACCGCGACAGCCGCCTGTTCCAGGAAGAAATCTTCGGCCCGGTGCTGTCGGTCACCACTTTCAATTCGATCTCCGAGGCCATCGCGCTGGCCAACGACACGGCGTACGGCCTGGCCGCCTCGGTGTACACCGGCAGCTTGCGCAAGGCGATCAAACTGTCGCGGGAAATTCGTGCCGGCATCGTCACCGTCAACTGCTTCGGCGAGGGCGACGCGTCCACTCCGTTCGGCGGTTACAAGGAGTCCGGTTTCGGCGGTCGCGACAAGTCGGTGTTCGCCCACGACCAGTACACCGAGATCAAGACCATCTGGATCGACGTGTCCGATCGCTCGGTAGACGAGACCGTAAAATGAGCCAGCACACCATCAAGCGGCTGCCGGTGGACACCGGTGTTTCAGGCTGGGAGGCGATCTCCACGCGTTCGACCCCGGTGCGAATGCTTGATGGGAACGTGTCGGCGGACTGGCTGATCATCGGTGCGGGATTCGCCGGTCTTTCGGCGGCCCGTCGGCTGTCCCAACTGCGTCCTCAGGACCGCATCGTGGTGGTCGATGCCCATGAAATCGCCAAAGGCCCGGCGGGGCGCAATTCCGGTTTCATGATTGACGTGCCCCACAGCCTGTCCACCGGGGAATACTCGGTGGGCGGCGAATCGGCCACGGCGCTGGAAATCGAGCAGAACCGCTTCGCCATCGACTTCGCCCGACAAGCCGCTTTCGAATACGGCATGTCGCCGCACACCTTCGACCCGTCCGGGAAGATCAACGCGGCGGCCACCGAGCGTGGCCTGAAACTGAACCTCAAGTACGCGAAATCACTGGCGGGCATCGGCGAGAAACACGAGCTGTTCGACGCCGCGCAGATGCGCGAGATCACCGGCTCGCGCTATTACCACGGCGGGCTGTACACCCCCGGCGCGGTGATGATTCAACCGGCGCAGTACATCCGCGACCTGGCGGGCGGTCTGGCGCAGAGCGTCACGTTGTACGAACGCTCGCCCATCGTCGAGCTGTCGAAATCCGGCGCCGGCTGGGTGGCGAAATCCCACAAGGGCCGGGTATCGGCGCCCAAGGTGATTCTCGCGGTCAACGGCCACATCGAAGACTTCGGGCATTTTCAGGGACGGCTGCTGCACGTCTTCACCTACGCGTCGATGACCGCGGCCTACAGCGACGATCAGTTCTCGCGCAGGGTCTCCGGTCACGATCGCTGGGCGCTGCTCCCCGCCGACCCGATGGGCGCGACGGTGCGCAAGATCTCGGAAGACGGCCTGTCGCGGATCGTCATCCGCACCAAATTCACTTACGACCCGACCATCACCGTGACCCCGAAACGAGTGGCGCAGGTGGCTATGGAGCAGCGGCAGTCCCTCGACGCGCGCTTTCCGGAATTGAAAGACACGCCCATCGAGTTCAGCTGGGCGGGGCGTCTGTGCCTGAGCCGCAACAGCGTCCCGGCGTTCGGCGAAGTGGAGGAAAACCTCTACGCCGCCTGCTGTGAAAACGGCCTGGGCACGGTGAAGAGCACCCTGGCGGGCGTCATGGCGGCCGAGCTGGCGACGGGCATGGGTTCCGACTTTCTGCGGCGCTTCAGCCAGGCACCGGAGCCGAGCAAATTGCCGCCGCGCCTGCTGACGCAACTGGGGGTGAGTTCGGTGATTCGCTGGCAAGAGTTAAGAGCGGGGCGTGAGGGGTAAACGCGGTATCGGGTTCGAAAAACACCAACACTCAAGTTTCATCAACGTAGATCGGGGAATGCCATGAAGAACATCTGGAAGGCCGTTTGCGCGGTGGCTGTCGTGGGCGTGATGACGCTGCCGGTTCAGGCAGAGGAAAAGACCATCACCGTCGGGACCATGAACTGGGAGGATTTGACGCCCATCACCGGCATCACCAAGAAAGTCCTCGAAGACTCCGGCTACACCGTGAAGGTGGTGGAGTTCTCCGAGTGGGGCATCGCCTACGCCGCGCTGACCAAGGGCGACGTGCAGGTGCTGGCTTCGCAGACCGACTACGCCGCGTCCGACTACTGGAACAAGAACAAGAACCGTCTGGAAAAACTGTCGCCGGTGTCCCACGGCCTCTATCAAGGCCTGGCCGTTCCGAAGTACGTGGACATCGACTCCATCGAACAACTGAACGCCAACGCCGACAAGTTCGGCGGCAAGATCATCGGCATCGAGCCGGGGTCGGGCCTGATGAAAGACGCCACCAACGTGGTCAAGGGCTATGACCTCAAGCTGCAACTGGTGGAAGGCAGTACTGCCGCGATGACCGCTGCGCTCAAGTCCGCCGTGGACCGCAAGGAGCCGATCGCGGTGACCATCTGGGAGCCGTCGTGGATGGTGCAGAAATACGACGTGAAATTCCTCAAAGACCCTAAAGGCATCTTCCCGCCGCCACAGGGTTACTACTGGATCGGCCACAAAGGCTTCGCTGCGGATTACCCCCACGCTCGCGAGCTGATGGCCAGCGTCTACGTGCCGATTGCCGACATCACCGGGATCAACACCCAGGTCAAGGACGGCAAGACCATGGACCAGGCGGTCAAGGACTGGACCGACAGCCACGCCGACCTGCTCAAGCGTTGGGAAAACGTCAAGAACTGAGTGAAAAGCTGAGCGATTGCTGCACCTTTTTTGCCACTGCCGCCTTTTGATCAATGAGAGAAGTCAGCACCACTGACTCGACGGGTTACGACATGACTACGGCTAAAATCGATACGAACGAAGTGCTGGTGGATTGCCAGAACGTCTGGAAAATCTTCGGGAAAAGCGCACCTGCCGCGATGAACGCTGTCGTGCAGCAAGGCCTGACCAAGAGCCGGATTCTGCAAGATTTCAGCTGCGTGGTCGGAGTCTCGGACGTCAGTCTCCAGGTTCGCCGTGGAGAAATCTTTTGCATCATGGGGTTGTCCGGCAGTGGCAAGTCCACCCTGATCAGGTTGCTCAACAAGCTGATCACCCCGAGCTCAGGCAAGGTCATCGTCAAAGGCAAAGACCTGTCCGCCCTGAGCCCGGCCCAATTGCGTGAAGTCCGTGCCCGCCACATCGGCATGGTCTTCCAGAGCGTGGCGCTGTTGCCCAATCGCACGGTGCTGGAAAACACCGCGTTCGGCCTGGAAGTACAGGGCATCGGCAAGGCCGAGCGCTATCAGGTCGCCGAGCGCGCGCTGGCGAAAGTCGGCCTCAGCGAGTGGTCCTCCCGCTACCCGAGCGAGCTGTCCGGCGGCATGCAACAGCGCGTCGGTCTGGCCCGTGCCATTACGGCGGACCCGGAAATCATCCTGATGGACGAGCCGTTCAGCGCCCTCGACCCGTTGATTCGCCGACAGCTGCAAGACGAATTCCGCCAACTGACCAAAGAGCTGGGCAAGTCGGCGGTGTTCATCACCCACGACCTCGACGAAGCGATCCGCATCGGTGACCGCATCGCGATCATGAAGGACGGCGCGATCATTCAGGTCGGCACCGCCGAGGACATCGTGCTCAACCCGGCCGACGATTACGTGGCGGAGTTCGTGGCGGGCATCTCGCGCTTGCATCTGGTGAAAGCCCATTCGGTGATGACCCCGGTCGATGCCTACAGGGCGGCCAACCCCGGTTGCGACATTCAGCGCCTGACCAAAACCTCGCCCAGCGCCGACATCGACGAACTGATTGGCCTGACCATGAAGTCCGAGCGCGACGCGCTGGCCGTCGTGCAAAACGGCAGTGTCGTCGGCATCATCACCTCCCGCGACCTGCTGCGGGGCGTGCAGGGCATTCCCAACGAATTTGCCGCTTCGACGAACGTTGCGGCGCTGGAGGCCTCGGCATGAACACGCCTGATTTTTCCAGTCAATTCGACGAGGCCATCGACTCCGCACTGGGGTGGCTGGCCGACCACGGCGAGTTTCTGTTTGATGCTGCCAACAGCGCTTTGACCGGTTTGTACAAGGCCGTGCTGTGGTGCATTGCCTGGCCGCCGTCTTACGTCGTGGCGATCATTTTTGCGTTGCTCGGCTGGCGCCTGATTGGCGTGCGCTTTGCGATCCTGTCAGGCCTGGCCTTGGCGTTTTGCGCGTTCATCGGGCTGTGGCCGGAAACGGTGAGCACGCTGGCGTTGGTGCTCACCGCGACCTTTCTCGCGTTGGTCGTGGCGATTCCGTTGGGCGTGCTGGCAGGGCTGACTCCGGCGTTCGACCGGGTGGTCGATCCCTGCCTGGACCTGGTGCAGACCATGCCGCCCTACATCTATCTGCTGCCCGCGATTGCGCTGTTGGGCTACGGCCCGGCCACGGCGTTGCTGGCGACCTTCATCGTCGCGCTGCCCCCGGCCTTGCGCCTGACCTCGCTGGGGATTCGCATGACCCCTAATCACTTCATCGAACTGGGTGACTCCAGCGGTGTGACCGGCTGGCAGATGTTCTTCAAGATCCGCCTGCCGTTCGCGATGCCGAGCATCATGGCGGGGGTGAACCAAAGCCTGATGATGGCCTTCGGCATGGTGGTGATCGCCGGGATCGTCGGTTCCGGCGGGCTGGGTGAATCGATTTACGGCGCGGTGCGCACGCTGGACATCGCGAAGTCGATCAACGCGGCGATTGCCATCGTCATCCTGACCATGATCCTCGACCGCCTGGCCCAGAGCGCCGCCCGGTCGCGTACGGGAGAAGCCCAATGACTGCGGACCTGCGTTTTTCCCCCGGCGAATTCCTCGCCCCGGCCATCGACTGGCTGAACGCCAATTTGCACGGACTGTTCGTGTTCATCAGCCAGATCGTGGAAGCGGTATTGGGTCTGGTGGAGCGCGTGCTGTTGGCGCCGCATCCTTACGTGCTGATCGGCATCGTGTTCGTCGCGGCGTTCGTTTTCGCCACTAAACGCGTGGCGGTGTTCGCCGCGCTGATGTTGGCGTTCTGTCTGTTCTCCGGGCTGTGGGTGGCGTCGATGCAGACCATCGCGCTGGTCTCGGTGGCGGTGCTGATTTCGGTGGCCATCGCATTCCCACTCGGCGTGCTGGCGGCGCGGGTCAAGCGTGTGGACGAGGCGTTCCAGCCGATTCTCAACATCATGCAGACCGTGCCGCCCTGGGTGTACTTGATCCCGGCCGTGATCCTGTTCAGCCTCGGTCGGGTGCCCGCAATCATCGCCACCATCGTCTACGGCATCCCGCCGATGCTGCGCCTGACCACGCTGGCGTTCAAACAGCTGCCCAAGGACCTGCTCGAACTTGGCCAAGCCTCCGGCGCGTCGCCGAAGGACATTCTGTTCAAGATCGAACTGCCCACCGCCGCGCCGACCCTGTTGGTCGGGCTGAACCAGTGCATCCTCATGTCGCTGGCGATGGTGGTGCTGGCGGGGCTGGTGGGGGCGGGCGGTCTCGGTGCGGAAGTCACGCGGGGGCTGTCGCGGATGGAAATGGGCCTGGGGTTGCGCGCCGGTCTGGCCATCGTCGCCATCGCGTTGTTGCTGGATCGATTGTCACGGGGCGCCTTGCAGCGGCACTCTCCAACCAAGCTGGTGTAGGCCTTCCAAAAAGGTCTGAAGGATTTCCCACATGAGACGTAGCTTTTTCTGTATCGATTCCCACGCCTGTGGCAACCCGGTGCGCGTAGTGGCCGGGGGCGGGCCGTTGCTGCCGTCGGTGTCCATGGCCGAGCGCCGGGAGATTTTCGTCCGCGACCACGACTGGGTGCGCACGGCACTGATGTTCGAGCCTCGCGGCCACGACATCATGTCCGGCGTGATCATCTACCCCACGGTGCGCAGCGACTGCGACTTCGGCGCGCTGTTCATCGAAGTCAGTGGCTGCCTGCCCATGTGCGGCGCGGGCACCATCGGGCTGTCCACGGTGGTCATCGAAGAAGGCCTGATCGCCCCGAAAGTGCCCGGCCAACTGGCCATCGAAACCCCGGCGGGCCGGGTCGACGTGGCGTACGAGGTGAACAACGGCTTCGTCGATTCGGTGCGCCTGCACAACGTCGCCAGCTACCTGCACAGCGCCGATGTCGAGGTCGAGGTGCCGGGCGTAGGCACGCTGACGGTGGACATTGCCTACGGCGGCAATTTCTACGCAGTGGTCGAACCGCAAGCCAACTGGCGCGGCCTGGAAGGGCAGACCACGGCCGATATCGTCGACCTGAGCGTGAAGCTGCGGGCGGCATTGGCTCACGTCAGCCAGCCCGTCCACCCGGAGAATGAACGCATCAGCGGTGTGCACCACGTCATCTGGTGCGACGCCCCGAAAGAGCCGACCGCCGACGGACGCTGCGCCGTGTTCTACGGCGACAAGGCCATCGACCGTTCGCCCGGCGGCACCGGGACTTCGGCGCGAATGGCGCAGTTATTCGGCAAAGGCCGCTTGAATGTGGGCGACCTCTACCGGCACGAGAGTTTGATCGGTACTCTCTACGAGGGCAAAGTCGAGGCCGCGATCAAGGTCGGCGAATTCGACGGCATGAAACCCAGCATCGCCGGCTGGGCCCGCGTGACCGGCCACAACACCATTTTTGTCGATGACCGCGATCCACTCGCCCACGGCTTCCAGCTGGCGTAGGCGTCGAGTCATCGGCACGTGCGCGGCGCCCGCATCCGGGCGCCTGTTTTCAAGCGAAGAGGCAAACGTTGAGCGAAAGACGCGAGTTCAGTGGGGGCATGAAGGGCAAGAACCTTCGTTATCTGGACGACAATAAAAAGACACCCTCTGCGACCACCCGGGCAGGCTTCCTGCTGCTCGAACATTTTTCCCTGCCGGCCTTCACCCAGTTTCTCGACACCCTCGTCACGGCCAACCTGTTGCGCCCGAAGCTGTTTTCGTCGCGCACCTTCGGGTTGCAGGACGGCGAGGTGACCAGCGACCTGGGCCTGGTCATCCGCCCGGACGCGCGCCTTGAACTGTCGGCGCTCAAGGATCTGGACCTTCTGGTGATCTGCGGCGGCTATCGCACCGAACTCAAGGTCATGGAGTCGCTGAACCACCTGCTGATCACCGCTTCCGACCTGGGCCTGACCCTGGCAGGGCTGTGGAACGGCGCGTGGTTCCTCGGCGCCGCCGGTCTGCTGGAAGGCTACCGCTGCGCGATTCACCCCGAGCATCGCCCGGCGCTGGCGGAAATTTCAAAGGTCACCCACGTCACCAGCGAACCCTTCGTCGTCGACCGCCAGCGACTTACGGCATCCAGCCCGTCCGGGGCGTTTCACATGGCGCTGGAGTGGATCAAGGAACTCCACGACAAGGCGTTGGTGGAAGGCATCGAAGACATCCTGTCGTTCGAAGAATCGCGCTACCGCCGCATCAAACCCAGCCCGCACATCTCCGTCAGCGCGCCGCTCAAGGAAGTCGTCAAACTGATGGACGCCAACCTCGAAGAACCGCTGGAAATGGAGCAGCTGGCCGTCTATGCCGGACGCTCCCGGCGACAGATCGAACGGCTGTTCAAGGAGCAACTGGGCACCACGCCCCAGCGCTACTACCTCGAACTGCGCATCACCGAAGCCCGCCGCCTGTTGCAGCACACTGAACTGTCACAGGTTGAAGTGCTGGTGGCCTGCGGCTTCGTCTCGCCAAGCCACTTCAGCAAGTGCTACAGCTCGTACTTTGGTTATCGGCCTTCCAAGGAGAAGCGGTTGGTGAAGTGAGCGGCGTGTGTCGTTCCGGGCATGAGCCCAACAGGCCGGGCAGTTGAACCCTTGTGCCTTCCGTGCGGTCGGTTATTCGTGCCTGAAGGACAAATCTCATTTGTGGCCCCCGGCCTGTTCGGTGTCGGGCGACAGGGCGATACTTCGGTCAATTCCAATTCGGCCCAGGGATGGCCGCCAAGAGGTTCGAATGATGAAGCCGTCGCAACGCGTTGTACTGCTGATGACCACCGCGGCGCTGTTGAGTGCCTGTGGAGAGAATTCCAAGTTGCCGTTTCAGGCCGGCGTCGGGCCCAACCCGCAGTTGCCGGAGCCGACCAGCAGCCTGATTCCGACGCTCAAGGTGTCGAAGGCCGTGGGCTGGAAGGGCGATGACACGCCCAAGGCACCGCAGGGTTTTAAGGTGCAGGCGCTGGCCGACAACCTTCAGCACCCGCGCTGGCTGTACAAACTGCCGAACGGCGACGTGTTGGTGGCCGAGAGCAACACGCCGCCGAAACCGGAAGGCTCGAAGGATGGCGGCAGCGGGTTCATGGCGTGGGCCAAGCGCAAGGCCACCGGGATTGTCATGGACCGCGCCGGTGCCGAAGCGCCGAGCGCCAACCGCATCACCTTGCTGCGTGATGCCGATGGCGACGGCAAGGCCGAGGTGCACACGGTCTTCATCAGTGGCCTGACGTCGCCGTATGGCATGGCTCTGGTGGGCAACGAGTTGTTCATCGCCAATGCCGACGCGGTGGTGAAAGTGCCGTACACCGCAGGCCAGACGGAAATCACCGCCACGCCGGTCAAAGTCACCGACCTGCCAGCGGGCCTGAACCATCACTGGACCAAGAACATCGTGGCCAACGCTGACGGCACCAAGCTGTACGTCACTGTCGGCTCCAACAGCAACGTCGGCGAGAACGGCCTGGAAGCGGAAGAGGGCCGGGCGGCGATCTGGGAAGTGGACGCCAAGACCGGCCAGAAGCGCCTGTTCGCCAGCGGCCTGCGCAACCCCAATGGCCTGATCTGGAAACCGGGCAGCACCGAGTTGTGGACCGTGGTCAACGAGCGTGACGAAATCGGCAGCGACCTGGTGCCGGATTACCTGACCTCGGTGAAAGACGGCGCGTTTTACGGCTGGCCGTGGAGTTATTACGGCGGCCACGTGGACGTGCGCGTCCAGCCACCGCGTCCGGACATGGTCGCCAAGGCCATCGCCCCCGATTACGCCCTCGGCACCCACGTCGCACCGCTGGGCTTGACCTATTCCGACGCCAAAGGCATGCCGGAGAACTTCTCCAACGGTGTGTTCGTCGGCGAACACGGCTCCTGGAACCGCAACCCGCAATCGGGCTACAAGGTCGTGTTCATCGGCTTCGACAACGGCAAACCGTCGGGCATGCCCATCGACTTTCTCACCGGCTTTCTCAACGCCGATGGCGAGGCTCAAGGACGGCCGGTCGGCGTGATTCTGGACCAGCAAGGTGCGTTGCTGGTGGCGGATGATGTCGGAAATAAAGTGTGGCGGGTGAGTCGCACGAAGTAGGCGCACGGATAGCCGGCGGTGGCGGATGGGCCAGGCCATACCAGACGATCAGGATTTCCTGTGGGAGCGAATTCATTCGCGAACCGGCGGTACAGTCGACGCATCTCCATCGCCTGAGCCCACTTCGCTAATGAATTCGCTCCTACAAGGGAGAGGCTTCGTACTCCAGGGCTGCGACCGACACCAAACCTGTGGGAGCAGCCGGAGGTTACGACGGCCGCGAAGGCGGTGTATCAGGCGATGCATCTGTGACTGCCTTGACGCGAATCCTCTGTAGGAGCGAATTTGTTCTGGTCAAGTCTTTCCGGACACCGATTACGGTGATCACCCCGCCTGCAGCTCCATGGCTATCGGCGACAGGTAATTGTTATAGCTGTGGAGCCTGATTCGGTTGTAACGCATGAAGAAGCTGGTCATGTCCCGTCTAGCTTCTTCGATTTCTGAGTAGCCCTTGGCAGGCACCCATTCTGACTTGAGCGTGCCGAAAAATCGCTCCGTTGGTGCGTTGTCCCAGCATTGCCCCCTGCGGCTCATGCTTTGCGTGATCCCATGCTCAAGCAGCTCGGACTGGAAACGCTGGCTGGTGTATTGGCAGCCTTGATCTGAATGGAACATCAAACCCGACTGTTTACCTCGAACCTCCACCGCCATTCTCAGTGCCTTGCTCACCAGGTTGGCGTCATTGATCAGAGAAAACGCCCAGCCAACGATTCGGCGAGCGAACAGATCAATGACCACTGCCAAGTGATACCAGCGCTTCCCGACCATCAGGCTGGTGACGTCGCCACACCAGACCTGATTGACTCCTGTTGGCTTGAAGTTACGTTCGAGCAGGTTCTTGGCGACAAAGGCCTCGACACCTCTGGAGCGATACTGATGGCGGCGGCGCTGCCTGCTGGTCAGATTTGCCTCCGCCATGAGTTTCCCAGCCAGATGTCGCCCTACCTTGATCTGTAGCGCCTTCAAGGACTGAGAGATCATTCTCGCACCTGCACTTTCCCTGCTTTCCCTATGCAATTGGACGACCTGGGCCTTGAGCGCCTCACGCTTGGCATCAGGCAACGAACGGCGATGAAGCCAGTCATAGAACGCGCTTCGGGAAACGCCAAGAGCGCAGCAAAGCTGGCTGGTCGGATACGCACCTGACTCTCTCAGTTCCTCAATCAGGAAAAACGATCGGGATCCGACATCAAGAGAGCGGTAGCCTTTTTTAAGATTTCGGCCTCGGTCTCCAGGCGTTTGATTTTGGCGCGTAACTGCTGGAGTTCTCGCTGCTCGTCGCTGATCGCTTTGGTGCCTGCCAAAGGCTGGCCTTTCTGGCGCTCTTTACGAACCTGATCCACCCAGCGGCGCAGAGCCGTTGGGCCGACGTCCATCGATGCGCAGACGTCAGGAACCGAACAGTTGTCGTCAAGAACCATGCTGGCAGCACGTTGCTTGAACTCGCGGGTATAGGTTTTTCGCTCTTGCATGGAACCTCCTGAATGGGCGAATCATATCGCCCTTAAGAGGTGTCCGGGATCATTAGGCCAGTTCAATTCATTCGCGAAAGGGCCGGTACAGCCAATACATCTCCATCGCCTGAACCGCCTTCGCGAATGAATTCGCTCCTACAGGGAGGGGCGCCGTACTCAAGGTCTGAGACCGACACCGAAATCGTGGGAGCAGCCGGAGGCACGACGGCCGCGAAGGCGGTGTATCAGGCGATGCATCTGTGACTGCCTTGACGCAAATCCTCTGTAGGAGCGAATTCATTCGCGAAAGGGCCGGTACAGCCAATACATCTCCATCGCCTGAATCGCCTTCGCGAATGAATTCGCTCCTACAGGGGAGGGGGTGTCGTGCTCAATGTCTGCGACCGACACCGAACCTCTTGCGGGCGTCAGGTGCCTTGGACCGTTCCTTCAACTGTGGTGTACTCCCGCGCATTCCTGCACACCTTTTGACTGTCCGGCGGTTCGATGACTGTTTCTTCCCGTTCCAGCCACGTGATCGGCATGTGGCTGATGGTGGGCGTGGCGTTCGTGTTTGCCACCCACGATGCGCTGTCCAAAAGCCTGATCTTCGTCCTGCCGGTGATTTTCGTGGCGTGGGCGCGGTATCTGATTCACACCTTGCTGGTCACCAGCGTGATCATCCGGGAAAAAAGTCGCGCCGCCTTCCACACCAAACGCCCTTGGCTGCACTTGCTTCGGGCCGTGTTTCTGTTGGGCGACAGTCTGACGTTTCTGTTCGGCCTGACCCACGTGCCGTTGGCCGAATCAACCGCGCTGGTGTTCCTGGCACCGGCCTTCGTCACGATCCTTTCGCCGCTCCTGTTCGGCATTCGCGCGGACCGCTTGCAGTGGGTATCGGTGATCGTCGGGTTCATCGGTGTGCTGGTGGTGATTAACCCGGCCAGTGACGGGTTTTCGCTGTGGATGCTGTTCCCGTTGGCCTGTGCGTTCTGCTTCGCGGTGTACCAACTGTTGACGCAACTGGCCGGGGAGTCGGACAGCCCGTCGGTGTGCAGCTTTTATGTGGGTGTTTTCAGCACCGCACTGTTGAGCCTGGTGGTGCCGTTTTTCTGGGTCAGTCCGACGTTGACCCAATGGCTGATGTTGCTGGTACTGGGCAGCCTCGGTCTGTCGGCGCATTTCCTGATTTCGAAATCCTACCGCTACGCCTCGTCGTCTGCGCTCGCGCCGCTGGGCTATTTGCAGATCGTGTTCGCCACGCTGTACGGGATGCTGTTCTTCGGCAATTACCCGGCGCTGTTCTCGGTGGCGGGCATGGCGTTGATCTGTTTCAGCGGGCTGCTGGTGTACGGCAGGCGTACGGCCGCAGCTCTGAGCAACTGAGCGCGTTCAGCGAGAAAACCGACGCGCGGCTAACGTGAGAACCGGCGCGGCTATGGTGAGAACCGGCGCGGCTATCGTGAGAACCGGCGCGCCGCTGCCACACACAGAATCACCGCGACGGTGACGCCGATCATGCCAGGGCTGACCTGTTCATGAAGTAGGGTCGCTGCCAGTGCCAGTCCGAAAAACGGTTGCAGCAATTGCAACTGCCCCACGGCCGCGATCCCGCCTTGCACCAGCCCGCGATACCAGAACACGAAGCCGATCAGCATGCTGAACAATGAGACGTAACCCAGGCTCAGCCATGCCGGCCAGCTTAGGTGGGCAAGGGTGGACGGGGCGGTCAATGCCGTCAGCGCCAGCATCACGGGCAGGGAAATCACCAGCGCCCAGCAGATCACCTGCCAGCCGCCCAGGGTCCGGGAGACTTTCGCCCCTTCGGCATAGCCCAACCCACACGCGAGGATCGCCAGCAGCATCAGGCAGTCGCCGACCGGGGAGGCTTTCAGTCCTTGCGACAACCCCTGAGACACTGCAAACCCGACCACCAGCGCGCTACCCAGCACCGAAAACAGCCAAAACGCTGGCTTGGGTCGTTCACCGCCGCGCAACACCGCGAAGACTGCGGTCGCCAATGGCAACAGGCCGACGAAGACGATGGAATGCGCTGACGTGACGTATTGCAGTGCCAGCGCTGTGAGCAGCGGGAAGCCGAGCACCACCCCCAACGCGACGATGCACAGCGGCAGGATGTGATGCCGCGCCGGGCGCCGTTCCTTGAGCAACAGCAGCATGCACAACGCCACGGCACCCGCGATGGAGGCCCGGGCCACGGTCAGAAACACCGGCGCGATTTCCTGTACCGCGATGCGTGTCGCGGGCAGCGAGCCACTGAAGATCACCACCCCGATCAGTCCGTTCAGCCAGCCGCTGGAGGCTTTCACGGGGTTGCTGTGTTGCAGTTTCGATGCGTTTTCCATGCTGATCGTCCGGTGCCAGGTTGCAGTTGACGCATCCTAAGGCGCAGTGTCAGGACAATCAAAAAATTGTCATGGATACAGCCCCATGCCCCGCGCTCGCTACAAAACCCTCGTCGACACCTTTGCCAGCGACATCGCCTCGGGCGCCTTGCCGCCAGGCACGCGTTTGCCGACCCACCGCCAATTGGCCGAGCAAGAAGGGCTGGCGCTGGCCACGGCGTCTCGGGTCTATGCCGAGCTGGAGGCGATGGGCCTGATCAGCGGCGAAGCCGGGCGCGGCACCTTCGTTCGCGAGATTGCGCTGCCGCTGAGCCATGGCGTCGATCAACAGGCAGCCGCCGTGGGCGTGCTGGACCTGAACTTCAACTACCCGGCATTACCGGAACAGGCGGAGTTGTTGCGCGTGGGGTTGCGGCAACTGGCGTTGTCAGGGGATCTGGAGGCGTTGCTGCGCTATCAGCCCCACGCGGGCAGAGGCCATGAACGGGCCTGTATTGCGCGGCATCTGGCGGAGCGAGGGCTGCAGGTCGAGGCGGAAGAGGTGCTGATCGTCAGCGGCGCTCAACACGGGCTGGCGGCGACGATCATGGGCTTGCTCAAACCGGGGGACGTGGTGGCGGTGGATGCATTGACCTATTCGGGTTTCAAGGTGATCGCCGACGCCCATCGGCTGGAACTGGTGCCGATCCCGCTGACCGACACCGGCCCTGATCTGGAGGCGTTAGAGGCGCTGTGTCGTAAACGCCGAATCAAGGCGGTCTACGCGATGCCGACCCTGCACAACCCCATGGGCTGGGTCCTGGATTTGCCTTGGCGCGAGCGTCTGGTCGGCATCGCGCGAACACACGGTTTGTTGTTGATCGAAGACGCGGCCTATGCCTTTCTCGCCGATTCGCCCCCTGCGCCGCTGCGAGCGCTGGCCCCGGAGCTGACGGTCTACGTCTCGGGCTTCTCGAAAAACATCGCCACCGGCCTGCGGGTAGGGTTCGTGGTCGCGCCGTTGCAGTGGGTGCCTGCGATTGAACGGACAATACGGGCAACCACCTGGAACACGCCGGGGGTGATGACCGCGTTGGTCTGTGGCTGGATCGAAGACGGCACCGTCCTGCGGCTCGAAGCGGAAAAACGTGAAGATGCGAGGAAACGGCAAACCCTGGCCCGGAAAGCCTTGGAGGGGCTGAAGGTCATCGGCCATCCCGCGTCGTATTTTCTGTGGCTCCCGCTGCCGGAAGAGGTGCGGGCGGATCAGGTCGCGGTGGCGTTATTGTCGATGAACGTCGCGGTGTCCACCGCCGAACCGTTCGCCATTTCCAGCCCGGTGCCCCATGCGATTCGGTTGGCACTCGGGTCGGTGGACATGAGTGCATTACAACAAGCGTTGCATAAAGTTCGGCAAGTAATCGGTAACTTGGCCTTCTGAGTTAGTCCGTATAAGCATAGGGCGAAGTTGCTTTATTCAGTAAAACGTAAAGGACCTTTTCCGTCTGTCTACCATTCGTGAAATCGATAGTGAACATCACCAATCGGGAGTTCTTTTTTTCCAGCAAAGGAGCAGGATAGAGCCATACCGAACTGGCGTTAGAGGACACCCGCGATGAGAATTTCAACCCTGCTGACACTTGTCGCCGTCCTCACTGGGGGCATCGCTGCCACCGCGCCTGTTTATGCGGCCACCGCTGCCGTGGATGAACATTCCTGCCATTTCGCGCCCGTGGCTGACAGCAACATTGCGTTGAGAAAAACCCAGTCGGTGGGCGTTCTTTACAGCGAAAACACCGTCAGCACGCTCCAATACCTTGAGCGTTATCACGCCGTGGCATTGAAGGGCGTGAAAAATGGCGCGCTGGACTCGCGGATTCGTGAGGCCTTCGTCAACAGCTCCGATCCGAAGCTGGCGATCGATTGGCTCAAAGCGTCGATTGCCAAAGAGTTTGCGTCGGTCACTGTTTACGACAACCTCGATGCGTTGATGAAAGCGCGCCCTGATGTGGTGGTCATGCTCGACACCTACAACCAACTCGTGACCCAGCGTAATAGCAAAGTAGAGGCACGGTTTGTCGCCAAGTTTTATGACGAAAACCTGCAATACATTGGTAAAGCGGAAGGTGCGGGTGCTCAGGAGCTGACATCGGTCTGGGTTCACGACAAGGCCGCCCCTGAAATTGCCGCGCAGATCGATCAGCAGCGCGCGTTGCAAGTCCACGCCCTGAAACAATTCGACGCCTCGCTCAAAGCGCTGGTGACCTCGGGTGAAGTGGCGCAGGTGGCGGGGAACTGAAGGTCCCCGTTGCTGGACTGGCCGAAGGTGCGACGCCTCGGCAGCGACGCCGAAGACGGCGTCGCATCAGGTGCGCTGGCGCGAGACAACGCTCAGGAATCGAGCGGGTTGCGTAATGCCGTAGTAGGCGTGCGGAATCGAAGCATCGAAGTACACGCTGTCGCCCTGGGTCATTTCAAGCGGGGCGTAGTCCTGCATGAAAAACACGATGGTGCCCTCTAGCACCAGCAAGAACTCTTCCCCTTCGTGCCCCTCCAGCGTACGCAAGCCGGTGTCCGGAATCGCGTCGACGATGGTCGGCTCCATACGCTTGGTTGCAAGGTCCGCCCCCAACCATTCATACACCCCCCGCGCTGTGTTGTGCATCACCCCGCTGCCCGCCCGATTGACCACGCGACATCCCGTTGCAGAGCGCTGTTCTTCCTCGCCTAACATGTCGGCCCAGCGGATTTCCAAGGCTTCGCACAGCCGCGCCAGCACGGCGTAGGTCGGGGAGATGAGGCCGTTTTCGATTCTTGAGATGGTGGAGATCGAGACGTTGGACTTCTCGGCCAGTCGGGTCAGCGACCATTTGAGCTTCTTGCGTTGCATCGCAATCATCGGCCCGGGCTCATGCATGGGGCCGGGCACGTTGGGAATGCGTTCAACCGACGCCTCGATCTGGAGCGCCGCCTTTTTTGGCGAAGGGGCTTTGTCGCGAGTCTTGACGCTCATGGGGAATGTCCGGAGTCCAGTAGACGGGCAGGCCGAGAGTTTGCAGCATTTTGCACGGCTTCTCAATTGAGAAAAATATTTGCATTTATGCAAAATCGACGATAGATTTCATTTCGCCAACACTAAAAAGAACACGTTTCACCGTCTCACTGTTCAGTCTGCCCAGCCTGTTGTTCGAAGTTTGCAATCGTCAGCGACGACGCAAGCCAGTCCATCAATTCTCCGTGGTAGGTGACTCATGACTTCAGATTCGACTCTTTTTCAACGGGGACTGTCCCGCCGCTCATTACTCAAAGCCTCCGCTTATGGCGCCGCTGCATGCGTTGCCGCTGGCGTCCTGGGCCCCGTGTCCAAAAGCTTTGCAGCCAGCGCACCCATCAAAACGATTCGGCCGGGTTACCTGACCGCCGCCTGCATGGGTGACATGCCATTGGGGGCCGTGCGGGACGGCCAGCCTGTAGGCACTGACCTGGAAATGCTCAAGCTGATCGCCGATCGGCTGCAGTTGAAGCTGGACATTCTGCCGATGGGCTTCCCGGCAGTGATCGAGGCGGTGCGATCAGGCCGGGCCGACTGGTTCGGCGGTAACTTCGCCTGGAACCCGATGCGCTCCAAAATCCTGCTGCTGACAGACCCTGTGTTCTACACCGGCGCCTACATCATCATGCGTGACAGCGAGCCGTTTGCGTCCACGATCAGCGCAGATGATCTGAAAGGGCGCACGCTGGGCAGCAACACCGGCTACTCCGTGGTGCCCGACATGAAGAAAATCCCGGGCGTCAAGGAAGTCAAACTCTACGACAACTCAGACGCCTGCATCCGTGACGTGGTTGCGGGGCGTCTGGACTTCGCCGTGCTCGACGCCCCCACCATCGACTACATGATCCTGCAGAACCCCGGCATGAAGCTCAAACAGGTGCCGATGGCGTTCGATGAGCGTTATCCAAACCTCACCGGGAAATTCCAGGCGATCTGGGGCGTTTATCCGAAGCATCACGATCTGTTCGACGCGATCAACCAGGGCGTCCGGTGGCTCAAGTCCACCGGCCAGATTGCACCCATCCTGGCCAAGTACGGCATCAAGAACCCTGATTATCTGGTGCCGATGCCGGTCGATCCTCGGCTCGGTGTTGACCGAGACGCCCAAGGCAATCTGCTGGGACCCTTCGAACATCAAGCGCGCGATTTCAGCCCAGTCTTCAGCTGATTGCCTGTCAACCGCCGCGTCGCGATTCTCGAAAAGGGTTTTTCCATGTCGTACACACCACCTACCGCTTCGGCGGGGCAGCCGCTCGTCCGTATTCAAGGGTTGCACAAGTCGTTCGGTCGGATCGAGGTGCTCAAGGGCATCGACTTGAACGTCCTGCCGGGGCAGAAAGTCTCGCTGATCGGACCGAGCGGCTCGGGCAAGACCACGCTTTTACGCTGCATCAACTACCTGGAAGAACCCTCATCGGGAGACATCTATATCGATAACCAGTTGATGGGGCAGCGCCAGGTCGGCGAGCGCCGGGTGGCCCTGCGTGACGCAGAACTGGCGCGCATGCGGGGCTCGATTGGCATGGTGTTTCAGCGCTTCAACCTGTTCGCCCACCTGACGGTGCTGCAGAACATCATGCTCGGCCCGCTCAAGGTTCAGGGCCGCCCGGCAAAAGAAGTGGCGGAGCAGGCGCGAGCGCTGTTGGCCAAAGTCGGGCTGCATGGCAAAGAGCAGGCGTTCCCTGATCAGCTGTCCGGCGGCCAACAGCAGCGGGTGGCCATTGCGCGCGCGCTGGCCATGAAGCCCAAGTTGATGTTGTTCGACGAGGCGACGTCCGCGCTGGACCCGGAGCTGGTCGGGGAGGTGCTCGGCGTCATGCACCAGCTCGCCGAGGAGGGCATGACCATGATCATCGTCACCCATGAAATGCGTTTCGCCGAGCAGGTGTCGGACCAGGTGGTGTTCATGGCGGACGGCCGCGTCGTCGAGCAGGGTTCACCTGCTCAGGTGTTTCGTGACAGTCAGGTGGACCGCACCCGCGCCTTCCTGCGCGCTGTGCAGGAGCGTTGACCGTGGTGTTCATCGATGAGCTGGAACGTGCCCTGTCGCTGTTTCCCTATTTTCTTAAAGTGCTCGGCTTCGGCGCGCTCAGCACCGTGGGGCTGACCGTCGCCTCGTTTGCGGTCGCGATGCTGCTGGGGTTCGTCCTGGCGTTGATGCGTATTTCCCGCAGCCTGTGGCTACGTTCCCTGGCGAGCGTGTATCTAGAACTGTTCCGCAACGTGCCCATCCTGACCCAGCTGTTCATCCTGTATTTCGGCCTCGCCCATCTCGGGCTGACCTTGCCGGCGACGGTCGCCGCGATCGTCGGCTTCGGGCTCAATGGCGCGGCGATCCTGTGTGAAGTCTTTCGCTCGGCGATCAACAACGTGGACAGAGGCCAGGGCGAGGCCGCTGCGGCCATCGGCATGACGCGGCGGATGGCGATGCGCATGATCGTGCTGCCGCAGGCCGTCAAGGTAGCGTTGCCAGGCATGGCCAACTTCGCCATCGGCCTGCTCAAGGACACTTCCCTGGCGTCCGCCGCTGCAGTGCCGGAACTGGCATTCAAGGCCCGGATGCTGGTCAGCGAAACGTACCAGACCAACCTCATTTACCTGATGGTGGCCGTCATCTATCTGGTCTTGAGCCTGGTACTGGCGAGAGTAGGCAATCGCGCCGAATCCAGCTTGCGCAGGGGGCACTGAGATGACGTATTACGAACTCTGGCAGGCCTGCCGCGAAGAACTGCTGAGCGCCGCCGTCTCGACGTTGCAATTGGCGTTGAGCGCATTGGCCATCGGGTTGGTCGTGGGCATGGTCGTAGCGCTGCTGCGCATGAGTCGCCACCGTGGCGTCGTGCGTCTGGCCGTGGCCTATGTGGAGCTGTTCCGCGGCACCCCGGCGCTGGTGCAGCTGTTCATTTTGTACTTTGGGCTGACAGCCATCGGCATTGAGTTCAGCTCCTTTCAGGCCGCGACCATCGGTCTGGGCCTCAACGCATCGGCTTACCTCAGCGAGGTGTATCGCGCAGGCATCGAAGCCGTGCCCAAAGGCCAGTTCGAAGCCGCCCAGACCATCGGCATGACCCGCTTCAAGATGTTGCGCTGGGTCGTCCTGCCTCAGGCGATCCGCGTCGTGCTTGCGCCGATAGGCAATGTGGCGATTTCCCTTTTGAAAGACACGTCAGTGGCGTCGCTCATCGCCACGCCCGACCTGATGCTGCGGGCCCAAGACCTGAGTTCGGTGTATTTCATGCCGCTGGAAACCTATCTGATCGTGGGGGCCCTGTATTTCGCGCTGTGTTTCCCGCTGTCGATCGCCGTCCGCATGCTGGAGCGCAAAACCTCCAGAACGTCCACCTGACGCAACCGCCCCCCGGGTCTGTTCAACCGCTATCCCAACCGCAACCCCCACTTCAAAAGGAGTCACTATGCGTAACGTCATCACAACCGGCCTTCCAGAGGGATCCGCACCGGTCGAATGGGCCACTGTCGGCGGCAAGACCCTTTACACCGCGAGTATTCCGATCTATCCCGACGGCAGCATTGAAACCGGCGACATCGCGACCCAGACCGAACTCACACTCAAGAACCTGAAGCAGACGATCGAAGCCGCAGGGGGGACCATGGACGACTACACCCAGCTGCAAGTCATCCTCACCGACAAGGCTTACTTCGAGGGGATGAATGCGGTTTACCGGGCGTTTTTCAATACGCCATTCCCCAACCGCGCGACGATCATCGCCGATCTGATGGTGCCGGGCGCCAAGATTGAAATCATTGCCAACGCCTACCTGGAACCGTAAGCCATGACCGCCACGATCATCATTGGAGCGGGCGTCATCGGCGCCACGACGGCCTGTTTTCTCGCCCGGGAAGGATTGTCGGTCACCGTTCTGGACAGCCAGCCTGCACCCGGCATGGAAACCAGTTTCGCCAATGGTGGTTTGCTGGCGGCCAACAGCGCGTTGCCCTGGTCATCGCCAGGCACGCCGCTGCAAATGCTGAAATGGCTGGGGCGTGAAGACGCGCCTCTGCTGCTGCGTCCCTCGGCCATCCCCGCGCTGGGCAGCTGGGGGCTCAAATTTCTGGCCAACTGTCGCGACAGCAAATACCGCGACACGGCCAACACCTTGACCCGTTTCGCGCAACATAGCCTGGGCCTGATGGACACATTGCTGGCCCGCGATGCGATGAAGTTCGACTTGGGGCGGGGCGGGTTTCTGGAAATCTTCAAAGGCCCAAACGCGCGTTCGAGCGCAGAAGCCTTTGCCACGCTGCTGGAGCGAATGGGCGCTAGCGTGAAACGTTTGGACCGGCTGGGGTGCGTCACGCTCGAACCCTCGCTGTTGCCGATCGAGTCGAGTATCGAGGTCGGGCTCTGGCTGGAAAATGACTGCTGGGGGGATGCGCACAAATTCACTCAGGAGATATCACGCGTCGCGGCGGGCGAGGGGGTCCGTTTTCAATACGAGACGCAGGTGACAGGGCTGGAAGTGGCGTCCGGTAAAATCACCGGCGTAAAACTGGCCAATGGGCGAATCGAGGCGGCGCGGGTCATCGTCTGCAGTGGCGCGGCCTCCCCACGGCTGCTGGCGCCCTGGGGTGTGAAGCTGCCTATCACGCCGGTCAAAGGCTACTCGCTGACGTTGGATCGGGATGAGGTGGGTATCGCGCCAACGCGGCCCATTGTCGACGATCACGAGCATATCTGTGTCACCCCGCTGGGTAACCGGCTGCGCGTGGCCGGCACCGTCGAGTTCGCAGGCAACGACCGTACGCTGCGTGAATCCAGAGTGGCGAACCTCAAGCATGCATTGAGCAACCTTTACCCACAGATCCGCATGCCCGCTGAGGTCAACGCCTGGTGCGGCATGCGGCCCATGACGGTGGACGGATTGCCGTACATCGATGCCACCCCCGTGGAAAATCTCTTCGTCAACACCGGGCATGGCGCCCTGGGGTGGACGCTGGCGTGCGCCAGTGCCGAGCGGATCAGCCACCTGGTCAGGGGGTCTTATGCCCCGAATGTCGGCGCGTTCAAGCTGCACCGAAGGGTGATCTGAAGGTTCGGGGGGATCGATGGCGCCCGAGGCCTGTTGCCGTACCGCTTTGACAGGGCTCGCAGGACGGCAAGATGACCGATGCACCCTTTGAACTAACGTCGCGCCATGAAGCCCTAATTTCCGAAGGCTGCACCCGCAGCGATAAAAAAAGGGAGCTTCCCCCATGTCCGAACCCGAAATCCTCAGCCTGTATCGCCGTTACATCGATTGCCTGAACCGTCAGGACTGGGCCAACCTCGGCCGGTTTGTCGATGAGGAGGCCCATTACAACGGCCAGCGCATCGGGCTGGAGGGCTACCAACGCATGCTGGAGAACGATTTTCGCGCCATCCCCGACTTACATTTCGGGATCGACATGTTGCTGGCGGACCCGCCGCACGTCGCGGCCCGCCTGCGTTTTGACTGCACCCCGGTGGGCGAACTGTTTGGCGCGGCGGTCAACGGCCAGCGCGTGCAGTTCACCGAGAACGTGTTCTATGAATTCAGCGACGGGCGGATTCGCAACGTGTACTCGGTCATCGACAAGGCGGCTGTTCGCGACCAAGTAACCGCCGCTTCGCAGAATGACCGCTAGCCCCTGCAGAAACAGCCGGTTACGATAGCCAATCGCAATCATCGGTCGGCCGCAGCGTCTCGCTGACGGCCGGTCCAGACGAGTCGCTGTCGTTACCGTCGATGCATTCAGGTGTCTGCATGTTCAAACCCACACTGGCCGACTGGGCCGCCACACGTCGCAGTCGCCACTTGATCCTGCGCCTCTTTCCGGCGATCTGCGCGCTGTTGCTGCTGATCGGGCTGAGTGGCTACCTGCTGGTGCAGAACGCGCTCAATCAGGATCGCGACGTGCAGCAGCGTTCGCGCACGTTCATCTCTCGCACGCTGGATCAGGTGCGCAACGAGGTGGGGCGCAACATCATCAACTACGCCAAGTGGGGCGAGGCCTACAAACACTTGCACATGGTGGTGGACAAGCCGTGGGCTGACGAACAGCGCAACGTCGGCGCGGTGCCCTACGAGTTGTACGGCTACAACGGCGTGCTGGTGATTGATGCCAACGACCGCACCCGTTACGCGGTGATCGATGGCAAGCCCTCGATGATTCAGGCCGGCGACTGGCTGGAAGGCGATTTAAGCGCGTTGATCGCCGATGCTCGCCAGTCCACTCAGGAGAACGACGGGCTGGTGCGCGCGTTCAGCGTCGACGGCGTGCCCGCGCTGGTGGCCGCAGCGACCATCAGCCCGGCGTCCGACCCGCTGATCGAACCGGTGCCCGGCCCCGCGTCGGTGATGATGTTCGTGACCATCCTCGACCCCGCCAAGCTCGCGCACCTCAGCGACACCTACGGTCTGCCGACGATCTCCGTGTCCCCCGCGCCACGGCAGGGCTATGACCAGATGCCGCTGCTCGGTTCCAGGATCGAATTGGGCTGGGTGCCGCCCAAGCCCGGCATGGACCTGCTTCAACAGACCTTGCCGCTGTTCATTTCCGGGGTGCTGGTGCTGGCGATCGTCCTCGCGATGCTGGTGCGGTATGCGCTGACGTCGGCGCGACAGATCGATGCGCAATTCGACGCCTTGCACGCGAGCCAACTGGAACTGACCAGCAGCGAGCAGCGTTTTCGCCAGCTGTCGTTGCATGATTCCCTGACCGGCTTGTCGAACCGCTTGCGCCTGCACCAATTCCTCGACGAACACCTGGATCGACCGGCGCCGTCAGCGCTGACGGTGTTGAGTCTGGACCTGGACCGCTTCAAACCGATCAATGACGCGCTGGGCCACGCCATCGGCGACCGCGTGTTGCAGGAAGTCGCCCAGCGCCTGCGCAGCCACGCGCAACCGAATGGCATGGTCGCGCGGCTGGGGGGCGACGAATTCATTCTGGTGCTGGTGGGCGAGACGCGAAAAGGCGACATCATTGAACTGTGTGGGCGGGTGGTGGACGACCTGTGCCGACCTTTGGAGGTCGAGGGGCAGACCGTGTTCATCGGCACCAGCATCGGTATCGCTCAGGCCCCGGAAAACGCGCACACCGCCGCTGAGCTGTTGAGCACCGGCGACATTGCGCTGTATCAGGCCAAAGGCGCCGGTCGCAACACGTGGTGTTTCTACGACGACAGCATGAAAACCCAACTGGTGGCGCGTCGTCAGCTCGAACAGGAACTGCGTCAGGCGCTGCTCGACGGTCAGTTGCGCCTGCATTACCAGCCGCGTTACGCCACCGTTGGCGGCTCGCTGCGCAGTTTCGAGGCGCTGGTGCGTTGGCAGCATCCGGAGCGCGGCCTGCTCCCGCCCGACACCTTCATCGGCCTCGCGGAAGAGACCGGGTTGATTCAGCCGCTGGGGCAGTGGGTGTTGAACACTGCGTGCCGCGAAGCGATGACCTGGCCGGACGACATCGGCCTGTCAGTGAACCTGTCGCCGGGCCAATTGGCCGAGAACGAAGACGTGGTCGCGGTGGTGGCCGCCGCGTTGCTCGACAGCGGTTTACCCGCCAGCCGCCTGGAGCTGGAAATCACCGAGCGCGTGCTGCTCGATCATGCTCACGCCGCGCTGGCGACGCTCACGGCGCTGCGGGCCCTGGGCGTACGGCTCAGTCTGGACGATTTCGGCACCGGTTTTTCATCGCTGGCGTACTTGCGCAAATACCCGCTGGACGGGATCAAGATCGACCGCAGCTTTATCTCCCACATGACCGAGCGCGGCAACGATCAGGCGATCGTGCAGGCGATGATCGATCTGGGGCGCTCGCTGGGCATGACGGTCACTGCCGAAGGCGTTGAAACCCTGGAGCAACTGGAATGCCTGCAACGGCATCCGTGCGATGAGGTGCAGGGCTTCCATTTCAGCAAGGCGGTGCCTTCTGAGGAATTGGCGGCGCTGTTTGCTCGGGATGCGGCACGTCCGTTGGGCTGACAGGCAGTTATCGGCCGTCGTTCAGGTACTCGCGTAAACGCTGTTGCAGGCGGGGAATGGCGTCCGGCAGGGCCAGAAAGGCTTCGACTGAGCTGATTAGCCAGCGCTGGCCTTCATCGCCGAAGACCACCTGATCGAATGTGCCCGGCGGCACCTCAGCCACGAAAAACCACGTGTCGAGGCCGTGCATGCCCTGGCCTGCGTACAGCCGTTGCCAGACTATCCACGCCGGATCGAGGGTGAGGCCGAATTCTTCATGGGTTTCACGCAACGCGCACTGCAGCGGGGTTTCGTCATGTTCCCGGCCGCCGCCCGGCAGGTCCCACAGGCCGGGCCATGGAATCGTGGGGATGTCGTCGCGGAGGTAGATCAGCAACTGGCCTTCACACAGCACGGCGATCTTGGCACCGGAAAAGGGGGCGAGCATGGCGTTCCTGTCGGGGAGGGGCTAGGAAGGGGTGTCAGGTTAAAGCCAAGACGTCGCGATTGAAATGTTCTTGAGCCGCCCCAACGTAAGCGCATACCCTGAACCGCTCTCCATCACGCCCGGTCTGGTTGCGGTCCGCCGTGTCGTCTGGCGGTGCCCATGGACCCTTCGCAGTGACTCACTTCAAGAGGTTAGTTTCATGTCGAACGCAGCATACGTACCGCCCAAGGTCTGGAAAAACGATGCGGAATCCGGTGGTCAGTTCTCCAAGATCAACCGTCCGGTGGCCGGTCCGACCCACGAGAAAGTCCTGCCCGTCGGCAAGCACGCGCTGCAACTGTATTCGCTGGCGACCCCCAACGGGGTGAAAGTCACCATCATGCTCGAAGAGCTGTTGGCGCTGGGCAAGACCGATGCCGAATACGACGCGTGGCTGATCCGCATTGGTGAGGGCGACCAGTTCTCCAGCGGTTTCGTCGACATCAACCCGAATTCCAAGATCCCGGCTTTGCTGGACCGCAGCGTCGAGCCGCCGGTGCGCGTGTTCGAGTCCGGCTCGATCCTGCTCTACCTTGCGGAGAAGTTTGGTGCGTTGCTACCCACCGATCCGGCGGGCCGTACCGAAACCCTGAACTGGCTGTTCTGGCAGATGGGCGCAGCGCCTTATCTGGGCGGCGGGTTCGGGCATTTCTACGTCTACGCCCCGGAAAAGATCGAATACGCCATCAACCGTTTCACCATGGAAGCCAAACGTCAGCTCGACGTGCTCGACCGTCGTCTCGCTGAAAGCCCGTACCTGGGCGGCAAGGACTACAGCATCGCTGACATCGCGGTGTGGTCGTGGTACGGCCAACTGGTGCGCGGCACCGTGTACAACTCCGCTGAATTCCTCGACGCCGAGAGCTATACCCACATCCAGCGCTGGGCCGAAACCATCGCCAACCGCCCGGCCGTCGTGCGCGGCCTGCGGGTGAACCGCACCTGGGGTGATGAAGACAAACAAGTGCCGGAGCGGCATTCGGCGGCGGATCTGGACTGATTTTCCCCCGATTATTGTGTGAAGAGTGACCTGTGGGAGTGATCAAGCTCGCTCCCACAGAAAAGGAATTTCTGGAAAATGATCAAAGTCACCCCATTCCCCCAAGGCATCGACACGCCCATCACCAGCAGCGCGATCTTCATGGTGGCGACTCTGGCGCCGGGCGATGACGCCATTGAAACCGCCCGGGCCTGGTGCGCCGACATTGCCGGTCTGGTCCGCGCGGTTGGCAAACGCGTGCCCGACGGCAATCTGTCCTGCATTTGCGGCTTCAGCTTCAACGCCTGGGATTCGCTGTTTGGCACCCACCGTCCGGCAGCACTGCACACCTTCCGTGAGTTCGGCCCGCCGGAGCGCCGCGCCGTGGCCACGCCGGGCGACATCCTGATGCACATCCGCGCCGACCGCATGGACCTGTGTTTCGAACTGGCGACCCAACTCCTCGAACCCTTGGGCGATGCAGTGACCGTCGTCGAAGAAGTCCACGGTTTCCGCAACTTCGACATGCGCAGCATCATCGGCTTCGTCGACGGCACGGAAAACCCGGAAGGCAAGCGCGCGGCAGAAGCGACCATCGTCGGTGATGAAGACCCGGCGTTCGCGGGCGGCAGTTACGTGATCGTGCAGAAATACCTGCACGACATGACGGCCTGGAACCGGTTGACCGTCGAGCAACAGGAATTGGTCATCGGTCGCAAGAAGCTGTCGGACATCGAACTGGGCGATGACGTGAAGCCGACCAACTCGCACAGTGCGTTGACCGTCATCGAGAAAGACGGCAAAGAGGTGAAAGTCCTGCGCCACAACATGCCGTTCGGGCGTCCGGGATCGGGCGAGTTCGGCACCTATTTCATCGGCTACGCACGCTCGCCCGAACCGCTGGAGCAGATGCTGGAAAACATGTTCGTCGGCCGCCCGGCGGGGAATTACGACCGGCTGCTGGATTTCAGCAAGGCCGTGAGCGGTGCGCTGTTCTTCGTGCCGTCGACGGATTTTATCGACGCCTTGGGCGACTGATCCATGCTGCCGCCGAGCCGGACTGTCGGCGCAAGCGCTGCCCTATGAACACGCTCCGGCTGGATAATCGCGAGCCCTGTAGGAGCGAATTCGTTCGCGATGCAATCGTACAACCGACAAACACGTGTCGGATGTACGGGCCTCTCGCGAATGAATTCGCTCCCACAGGAGGAATGGATTGTCACCCTTGCGACGTGCCGGATTGTGTGACCAACGATTGGCTGCTGCAGCGCGGCGTACCGGCGGTGGCGACTGTGAGACCGCGCCGCCGGCAAGTCGGAGTGCTACTGGAACACGCGGCTCAATACGTCCAGGTCACCGACGCGGTCACGTTGCGCGGGGCGCCGTAGTTGGCGCTGGTGGCGCTGTCGTACAGCGACATCAGGTATTTGCGGTCGGTGACGTTGTTGAGGTTGACCGACGTGCTCCAGTGCTCGTCGATGTCGTAACTGCTCATCAGGTCCACCAGGGCGTAGGCGTTCTGGCGCACGTCGCTGTTGGTGTCGCTTTGCACGGCGCTCTGCCAACTGACCCGCGTGCCCACCTTGGCTTTCGGCAGGCCCGGCAGGCGATACGTCGCCATGCCACGGAAGCTGTGGGTCGGCACGAATTTGCGGGCGCGGTCGTCGTTATCGTCGTCGATGCGCACGTAGGTGTAGCCGCCCAACACTTCCAGGCCCGGCATCGCTTCGCCCGACGCTTGCAGCTCGACGCCGTGGCTCTTGTAATCCATCGGGTCGTAGACGAAGCGGCTGCCCTGATACTGCCCGTTGCCCGCAACGTTCTCCTGCTTGGTCTTGAACAGCGCTGCCGTCAGGTTGAGGCCGCTGTCCAGACTGCCCTTGATGCCGATTTCCTTGCTGGTGCCTTCCAGCGGGTCGAGCATGCTGCCGTCCGAACTGACCTTGTATTGCGGCGCGTAAATCTTGGTCCAGCTGCCGTACACGCTCCACTGATCGTTGAGGTCGTACACCAGACCGGAATACGGCGTGACCTTGCCGTGCTCGCGGGTGTAATGGTCAGCGCCGTAATCCAGACCGCTGCCATCGGCGCTGAGCATCCGCGCACCGACGATCCAGTGCAGGTCATCCATCAGGCTGAAGCGCGTACCGGCGTAGAGGCTCTTCTGGGTGTCCCGGAAATTCTGGTTGTTGGTGTCGAAGGTGTACTCCAGTGATGGACGGGTGAGCGTGCCGGCCAGCGCGCTGGAGAACGGCACGTCGTAATAGCCGTTGGCGTCGATGTCATGCTCGTTGGCCTTCAAATGCGTGCGGCCGTAATTGGCGCCGACGGTCAGGTCATGGTCGCGGCCAAACAGGGTGAAAGGACCGGACAGCTGCGCCTCGCCGATCACCTGATCGGTCTTGCTGGTGATGTGGGTCGCATAAGCCGACGCGTCGTCGCCCGTGACGCTGGCGATGTAGAACATGTCGGTGTCCTGATACTGGCGGATGCCGGTGACGGACAGCTTGCTGTTCCAGCCATTGCCGAAGTCATGTTTCAGCTCGGCGAAAGTGCGCTGGGTGTGCACGTTCCAGTAGGTCCACGGCTGGCCGACGTTGGAACTCCGGCTGCCGTAATGGATCGGGTTGCCGTCCGAATCCGACAGCGGCAGGTTGCCCCAACTGCTGCCGTTCGAATCGCTGTTGTGCTGGGAGAAACCGACGGTCAGGGTGTCGGCGTCGGTCAGGTCGAAGTCCATCAGACCAGCCGCGACGTTGATTTCGTGGCTGTAGCGGTCGAGGTAGGAGTTGCCCTTGTCGTGGGCGTAAATGAAGCGGCCGCGCACGTTGCCGCTGTCGGTCAGCGGACCGGACACGTCCACGTCCAGACGGCGGTTGTCCCAGGCGCCGACGCTGGTGCTGATCTTCGCCTGCACGTCTTTCGTCGGACGCTTGCGCACGAAGTTGACCGTCGCTGACGGGTTGCCGCTGCCGCTCATCAGGCCGTTGGCGCCGTGCAATACGTCGATTTGCTCGTACTCGGCCAGGTCCTGATCGCCCACCAGCAGGTCGCCAGTAAAAGGCATGCCCATGCCGTCGTATTCGAAGGTGTTGATGTTGAAGCCCCGGGACGTGAACTCGGTGCGGTCGGTCTCGATCTGCTCGACCGTGACGGAGGGCGCAGAACGCAACGCGCTCTTGACGCTGTTCATGCGGAAATCGTCGATCTGGTCGCGGGTCACGGTGGTCACCGCTTGCGGCGTTTCCTTGTCCGACAGCCCCAGACGCGTGGTACTGGTGGCCGTCTTCCCCTGATAACCCTGACTTTGCTCGTCGGCTTGGGCGACGCCGTTGCTCTGGATTTGCGTGGAGGGCAGGGTGATTTCATCAGCGGCGTGGGTGAGGGGCATGGCGCTGCAAGCGCCAGCGAACAACAGGCTGGCAGGGAGGCGGGCTTTCAAGATCGATTTCCTGGTTGGTTGAGCAGAGAAGTAATTGTCAATCAGTCGCAAATGAGAAATATACACAAATGGTAACGGATTTTTTACAATTTTTTCACATCTCGCAACATTCGCTGATCGGTCCGACCTTCACCCTCTGAGCCGACCGCACGAGACTTCCGGCGCAAAACCCGGATAATGGCCGCCATTCCGTTTTTCGCTTCTGGTAAACCCCATGGAAATCAAGGTCAACTTTCTCGACAACCTCCGCCTGGAGGCCAAGTTCGACGACTTCACGGTGATCGCCGACCAGCCCATTCGCTATAAGGGCGATGGCTCGGCGCCGGGTCCGTTCGATTACTTCCTGGCGTCGTCGGCCCTGTGTGCGGCGTATTTCGTGAAGCTGTACTGCCAGACGCGCAACATCCCGACGGACAACATCCGCCTCTCGCAGAACAACATCGTTGACCCGGAAAACCGCTACAACCAGATCTTCAAGATTCAGGTCGAGTTGCCCGCCGACATTTCCGAAAAGGATCGCCTCGGCATCCTGCGCTCCATCGACCGCTGCACCGTGAAGAAAGTGGTGCAGGCCGGGCCCGAGTTTGTGATCGAAGAGGTCGAAAACCTCGACGCCGACGCCCAGGCGTTGCTGATGCCAGCGTCCCTGTCCGGCGAAAGCACCTTCATCGCGGGCAAGGACCTGCCGCTGGAAGAGACCATCGTCAACATGTCGGGCATCCTCGCGGCGCTGGGCATGAAGATCGAGATCGCTTCGTGGCGCAACATCGTGCCCAACGTCTGGTCGCTGCACATCCGCGACGCTCACTCCCAGATGTGCTTCACCAACGGCAAGGGCGCGACCAAAGAGGGCGCACTGGCCTCGGCGCTGGGCGAATTCATCGAGCGCCTGAATTGCAATTTCTTCTACAACGACCAGTTCTGGGGCGAGGACATCGCCACCGCCGACTTCGTGCATTACCCGAACGAGCGCTGGTTCAAGCCCGGCCCGGACGACGCGCTCCCGAGCGAAGTGCTGGACGACTACTGCCTGAAAATCTACAACCGCGACGGCGAGTTGCGCGGCTCGCACCTGTACGACACCAACTCCGGCAACACCCAGCGCGGCATTGTCTCGCTGCCGTTCGTGCGCCAGTCGGATGGCGAAACCGTGTACTTCCCGTCCAACCTGATCGAGAACCTGTACCTCAGCAACGGCATGAGCGCGGGCAACACGCTGGCGGAAGCTCAGGTGCAGTGCCTGTCGGAGATCTTCGAGCGGGCGGTGAAGCGCGAAATCCTCGAAGGCGAACTCGCGCTGCCGGACGTGCCGCACGAGGTCGTCGCCAAGTACCCGGGCATCCTCGCGGGCATTCAGGGGCTGGAAGAGCAGGGTTTCCCGGTGCTGGTGAAAGATGCCTCGCTGGGCGGCGAATTCCCGGTCATGTGCGTGACCCTGATGAACCCGCGCACCGGCGGTGTATTCGCCTCGTTCGGCGCTCACCCAAGCCTCGAAATCGCCCTGGAGCGCAGCCTCACCGAACTGCTGCAAGGCCGCAGTTTCGAAGGCCTGAATGACTTGCCGCAGCCGACGTTCGAAGGCCAGGCAGTCATCGAACCGAACAACTTCGTCGAGCACTTCATCGACTCCAGCGGGGTGGTGTCGTGGCGTTTCTTCAGCGCGAAAGCCGATTACGAATTCGTCGAGTGGGATTTCTCTTCCGAGGGTGAGCACGCCAACGCCGAAGAGGCCGCGACCCTGTTCGGCATCCTCGAAGACATGGGCAAGGAAGCCTACATGGCGGTCTACGACGACCTTGGCGCGACGGCCTGCCGCATCCTGGTGCCGGACTATTCCGAGATCTATCCGATCGAAGACCTGATCTGGGACAACACCAACAAGGCGCTGGCCTTCCGCGCCGACATCCTCAACCTGCACAGCCTGAGCAAAGTCGGCCTGAGAAGCCTCGCCCAGCGTCTGGAAGACAGCGAACTGGACGACTACACCGACATCACCACGCTGATCGGCATCGAGTTCGACGACAACACCGACTGGGGCCAACTGACCATTCTAGAACTGAGACTGCTCATCTACCTCGCCCTGCAGAAGTACGAAAAAGCCAAAGATCTGGTCGAAGCCTTCCTTCAATACAACGACAACACCGTCGAACGCGGCCTGTTCTATCAGGCGGTCAACGTGGTGCTGGAAATGGAACTCGACGACGACCTGGAACTGGCCGACTACGAAGTCAACTTCCGCCGCATGTTCGGCAACGAACGCATGGACGCGGCGATCGGTTCGGTGAACGGCAGCGTGCGCTTCCACGGCCTGACGCCGACGAGCATGAAGCTTGAAGGTCTGGACAAACACCTGCGCTTGATCGAGAGCTACAAGAAGCTGCACGCAGCGCGGGCGACGGCAGCCCGATAAACGGAAGAACGCGTCATTGAAAAAGCACCTGAGGGTGCTTTTTTTATAGGCGCTGTCATCTGGCCAGGCGAACACGGCACTGGAGCAAAAGGCTCAGGACTTGCCAGGGATGCCGTATTTGCGAAGTCGCATGGAGATCGAGGTGTGCGAGGTCTGCAACCGCGCCGCCAGCAGTCGGCTGGAAGGGTGGCTGGGGTAAAGCTGTTCCAGCAGGTCTTTCTCGAAGCGGGCAACCGCGTCCTCCAGGCTGCCTATCTCACGGGTTTGCTGCCCGTCCACGGCGGTGCGCGCGATGTCCAGGTCGTCGAGGTCCACCCTGGGATGTTCACAAATGGCCGCGGCGCGAAATATCACGTTTTGCAATTGCCGGACGTTCCCCGGCCATCGGTTGTCGAGCAGGGCTGGAAACGTGCTGGGGGCCAGACGGCAAACCGGACGCTGAATCTGCGCGCAGGCTTGCTGCATGAAGTGCTCTGCCATCAACAGGATGTCCTGGCCACGCTCGCGCAGTGGCGGCACGTGCAGGTTTAGCACGTTGAGACGATAAAACAGGTCTTCACGAAATTGACCGTCGCTGACCATGTTTTCCAGATTGCGGTGGGTCGCGCTGAGAATTCGCACATTGACCCTGATCTCCCGGTCACCGCCGACGCGACGGAAGCACCCATCGCTCAGAAAACGCAGGAGTTTGGCCTGGAGATAGGGTGACATTTCTCCGACTTCATCGAGAAACACCGTGCCTTGATCCGCCAGCTCCAGCAGCCCGAGCTTGCCGCCCCGTTGCGCGCCGGTGAAGGCGCCAGCGGCGTACCCGAACAGCTCACTCTCGGCAAGGCTTTCCGGCAGCGCTGCGCAGTTCAACGGCAAGAACGGCGCCTCACGCCGTTTGCTGATCGCGTGGCAGGCGCGGGCGACCAACTCTTTGCCGGTACCGGTCTCGCCTTGAATCAGCAGAGGCGCATCGAGCCCTCCCACGCGATGCGCTCGCGCCTTGAGCTTTTGAATGGCTTGGGAAGCACCCAAAATCGCGTCGAACCCACCGGCAGGGTCATGGCGCAGCGCCGACAGCCGCTCGCCGATTCGGCTTGGCGGGTAGAGGGTGATCAGGGCGCCCGCGGCATTAATCGGCATGGCGTCGAGCAGCAGGGTTCGCCCTCCAAGGCTGACTTCTCGCATCGGCAAGCGAAAGGCGTGGCTGACCAACGTGTGCAGCACGTCGTCATCAAACACCTGGGCGAGCGACTCGCCGGCCGGTTCGCGTCCGCACAAAGCTATCAGCGCAGGGTTGGCCAGCAAGACATGCCCGCGCTCATCCACCGCCAACACCGGGTCGGAGCTGGCAGATAACAACGCATCGAGCTGCAGGTGTCGGCGCTGGCCCGGAAGGATGTCGACCACCGTCACCGATTGCACGCCTTTCACGCCGAGAAATGCGCCGCGCAACTCCTCCAGCACCTCGGCGCCGAGCGTTGGCGCATCGATGTAGACGTGGGGGGGAACCATCTCCACGGCCTCCAGATTGAAGCGGCGCTCACCCAGCAGGGCGAGGACTTCCTGAGTGATGCCGACGCGGTCGATGAAGGTCACGTGAATGCGCATGAAGGGCCTGAGAAACGTGTGTCTGGTCGAGTGAACAGGGCGGTCTCTGGTCCATCTGCGTAGCTCACCCGAAGGCTCTGCCCAGCGACGGAACGCCGGACAGGCCGCCCGTGGGTACTCACCCCGGCGTCAAAATTCGTTGACAGGGCAGACAATAGCCTATATTTGTACTGGTACATAACAAATGTTGTACCACGAACCTTGATACTGTTGGAGCGAACATGACTATTCCACTCGAGACCCATTTGAAGATCGGCGCCCTGATCTTTCCCGGCATGGATCAATGCGATTTCACCGGCCCCTTCGAAGCGTTGGCACGTACCCCGAACTCGACGTTCTTCACCATCTGGAAGGACAAAGATCCGGTCCGTGATCTGGCCGGGATGCTGTTGCTGGCCGATACGACCCTGGACGAGGCGCCACAGCTCGACGTGCTGCTGGTGCCGGGCGGCTATGGCCAGCAAGCCCTGATGCATGATGAGGTCGTGCTTTCTTTCATCCGTCAGCAAGCCGCAAACGCGAAGTATGTGTTCTCGGTGTGCACCGGAGCGCTCTTGTGTGGCGGGGCTGGCTTGCTCAAGGGCAAGCGCGCGACGACCCATTGGACAGCCATGGAAACGCTGCCCTTTTTCGGTGCCATCCCCAGCGATGAGCGCGTCGTGATCGACGGCAAGTTCGTCAGCGCTGGCGGCGTGACGTCCGGGATCGATGGGTCGCTGGTACTGGTTTCACTGCTGCGCGGGGAGACGGTCGCCCAAGAGTTGCAACTCTACATGGCCTACGACCCGGAACCGCCTTTCCAGGCCGGTTCGCCGAAAAGCGCGCCTGCGTCGATTTTGCGCACAGTGACGGAACGCGCGGCCAACATCACGGCCCAGCGCCTTGAAACCGCACGTGCTTATCACGCCAGCCAAACGTTGGCTCGCGCTTGAGTCTGCCGGATCAGTCCGTTTTTCCAGCGTGACACGGGACGATCGATGATGGCTCGCAATGGGCCGTCATCGATCGTCCCAGTCGGGTTCTGTCGGCGTCAGACTCAGGCCGACAGCGTCGTGGTCACGGCGTGACGTGCGGCGAGGAGCGCCTCCACGAACACGCTGCTCTGTTGCGGTGTCATTCTCGATGATGTGATTCGAATACCGGACTGGGGTGTCACGCAGAAGTCACGCCCCGTGCGCACCAGCCAGCCCGCATCGAACAGACGTTCGGCGACTGCACGCTCGTCGGGGATGGGCAACCACAGATTGAGTCCGGCGCCGCCTGCCACGTTGAACCCTTTCTTTTTCAGCATCGTCACCAGGGCCATATGGCGCTCGACATACGTTGCGCCACCGGCGGCTATTTTTCGGCGGATGGCAGGGCTGATGAGCAGCTCAAGCGCCAGGCGCTGCAAAAAGGTGCTGACCCACCCCATGCCGACGGCCTGTCTGTTTTCGAGGCTCTCGATGGTCCGGGTGTCTCCCGTCGATACCGCCAGTCGATAATCAGGGCCCAGGAATTTGGACAGCGACCTGACAACCAGCCAAGGCCCGTTCTCCCGGATATGCCATGGATGGTAATCGGCCAATTGGAGCAGGCTGGAATGATCGTCATCAATGAACAGCACGTCATCGGCATGGGCGGCAATGTCCGCTAGCGCCCGTGCGCGCTCTTTCGACGTCGAAATACCGGTGGGATTTTGCGCGCGGCTGCTGAATAGCACCGCCTTCACGCCCACGTCCACCGCCGCTTGCAGGCTGGCGGGCACGATCCCGTGATCATCGAACGCAAGGGGCACCAGCTCAAAGCCCATCAGGCGGGTCAACGCCAGCAGGCTCATGTAGCCAGGGTCCTCCACGGCCACTTTGTCACCTGCAGTGAGCCCGCTCGCTTCAAGCGCGCGCTCGATCAGATCCAGCGCGCCTGCGGAGACAAAAATGCTTCTGTCCACGGGCACGTTGTCCGCCAGGAAGCCCTCTTTTGCCCATTTGACGAACCCCGCGTTGTTTCGCTGCTCGCCATACAAATGGTTGTCGAGGCTCATGCGGGAAAATGCGTCGCGAATGTCGTGGTCATCGGGAAGAAACGCGATGTCCGGATTGCCGTCACGCACCGACATCATCTGGGGCAGGCCAACATCGGCGGAAGGCGCCGACGACGAGGGGTTGGCCACGATCGAACCCCGTCTGCCATCGGACACCACCAGCCCCGTCGCCTGTAACTGTCGGTAGGCAACCACCACTGTGTTCTTGTTGACACCCAGGTCCGCCGCGAGGTTACGCACTGTTGGAAGGCTTTCACCCGGCTTGAGGCGGTCGTCGAGAATGGCCTGCTCGATGGCGCGGCGTATGGATTCTGCCTTGCCTTCAGCAATTTCATGGGGTTGCAACGTGAACATAATCATCCTCAACGGTCTTGGCGACCTGGCCGTGGGTGCGTGAGGGCCATGCCGCGTCCGGCCGGCGCCGGTACAGGGAGACATACTTTAGCTCGAACCGGGACAAACCTGCACCTTCGCCTGGATGTTGCACATGCGCAGGGCCGAAATGCTAGGACATACGCCGGGACATGGGGCTTTTGTACCGGATGCGCGGCCTCATCAACACCTTTCACCTCATGTTTTTGATTGACGGTCACCCCTCGTCGTTATAGATTCAGCTGGTACAAAAAAAGTAACGTACCAGTACATGGCGTTTTTCGAACGCTTTGTCTAGGTGCGGCATCCTGCTCCTGACATAGGAATCCTATCGTGCCCCTAAGTCTGCGTGACCCCATAGCACTGACGCGACACCTGGTCTGCACCAACACCATCAACCCTCCTGGCAATGAAGGCCCCCTCGTCGAAGAGTTGGAGCGGGCACTGAAAACGTTGGGGTTGACCACGCTGGTCCAGTCGATCGCCCCAGGACGGGCCAACCTCTTGGCATGGAACCCTTCGGCGGACGGGTCGAGGTTATGTTTCACAGGTCATCTCGACACCGTCCCACTGGGCGCGGCTCCGTGGGTTCAGGCGCCGTTGGGCGGGGAGGTGATCGGTGATCGTCTCTATGGCCGCGGCGCTTCGGACATGAAAGGCGGCATCGCGGCTTTTCTTTGCGCGTTGCACACCTTCGCGACGCGGTTCGGGTCTTTGCCTCCGGTGTTGGTTGTACTGACCGCAGGTGAGGAAACGGGGTGTGAAGGCGCCAAGCGCCTGGCCGAGCTTGATCTGTCCGGTCTGGACGTGGGCGCGTTGCTCATTGGAGAGCCGACCGCGAATCAATGTGTCGTCGGGCACAAAGGCGCGCTCTGGCTGACGGGACAGGCCACGGGGAAGACCGCGCACGGTGCCATGCCCGAGCTTGGTGATAACGCCATCTACCATGCGGTCGATGCCATCCAGAAGCTGCGGCAATTTGATTTCTGCACCCCGGTCGATCCGTTGCTGGGCAGTCCCACCTTAAACATCGGCACGATCACGGGAGGCATGAACGTTAACTCAGTGCCGGACACGTCAGCGTTCACGATCGACATCCGCACCGTGTGCGGCCTTTCCCACAACGAGCTATGCGGCAGGGTGGGCGACCATATCGGCGGCAACGTGAAGTTGTCAGCGACAGTGGATGTACCCGCCCTTTCGAACGATCTCGCCAACCCGTGGATCCGGCAGGTCACAGAATCCGTCGCGTTTGTCACCGGTGAGCAGTCAGCCGTGCGGACGGTGGCGTTCTTCACTGATGGTCCGGTACTCCGGGAATTGTTTGGCGAAGTGCCGGCGATCGTCATCGGTCCTGGAGAGCCTTCTTGCGCCCATCAGACGGATGAGTGGTGCAGCGTCAGACGCGTTCATGAATGCGTCGATATTTATTCCCGGCTCCTGGAGGATTGGCAATCATGAATGCGCTCAAACAACTTCCCGTCCCGCCGCTGCACACGGATGAAAAAGCGTTGGCGATTGAATCTTTCGAACGCTGCATGGCCGCAAAAAACCGAATGCTGGTCACGCTGAGTGCCGTTTTTTTCACCTACTATTTCGCGTTCATTGTCGGAGCAGGGTGGTTTCGCGACATTTATGTATTGCCGTTGATGGGTGGGGTCAATGTGGGGACTGCGTTTGCGGTGTCGCAGTACTTCTTCGTTGCGGGCCTTGCCCTGATCTATGCGTATCGGATGAAAGCCATTGATATTCAAATAACAACGTTTTCCGACGCCTGGAGAAAAGTCCATGAACACTGTTAAGCGCTGCGTCGCGGGGTGTGTCGCGATGTTCGCGACGGCCTCTTCCCAGGCGGCAGATCTGGTGCCGCAAGCCCACAAACCCTATGCCTTGGCGGCGTTTGTGGCGATTATTCTGATGACGTTGGTCATCACCGGATTGGCTTCGAAAAAGGGCAAGAGCACGCATGACTTCTATACCGCGGGGGGCGGCATATCGGGGGTCAAGAATGGCTTCGCCATCGCCGGGGATTACCTGTCTGCCGCCGCGTTTCTGGGCGTGTCGGGGCTGATCGCGCTGTATGGTTACGACGGCATTCTTTACCTGATCGGTTTTTTCGTCGCGCTGATGCCTGTGCTGTTGTTCGTGGCCGAGCCCTGCCGAAACCTCGGCCGCTACACGTTTGGCGATGTGCTCGCGTATCGCTATGACTTTCGGACGTCCAAGATTCTCGCAGCGACATCGAGTGTCGTCATCGTCATCGCCTATATGATTCCGCAAATCGTCGGCGGCGCCGTTCTGCTCTATGCGCTGTTGGGCATCAAGTACGAAGTGTCGGTCGCGGTGGTCGGCGTATTAATGCTCACCTACGTGACGTTTGGCGGCATGACGGCCACCACCTGGGTGCAAATCATCAAGGCGGGTTTGCTACTGACGGCGTGTGCAGGTTTGGCCGTGCTCGCACTGATTCCCTTTCATCTTGATATTGCGGCGTTCTTTTCGTCGCTCATCCATCAAGCCGCCCTGTATGACTATCTTTCCCATGGCCGTGCATTGGCGTCCGGTGAAGACCCCACGTTGGTGACGAAAACCTTTTTCGAGCCGGGCCTGTATTTGAAGAACCCGCTGGAGCAGGTGTCGTTAGGCCTGGGACTGACCTTGGGCACGGCGGCCTTGCCTCATATTCTCATGCGTTTCTTCACCGTGAAGGATGCACAAACGGCGCGTAAGTCAGTGTTGTGGGCCATGCTCGCCATCGGCGCTTGCCACTTGCTGATCATTTTCCTGGGTTTCGCGGCAGCTTATTACGTGGGCAGTTCGACGATTGTCGCGGGTGATAAAGGTGGCAACCTGGCTGCGCCTTTATTGGCCCAGCTGTTGGGCGGAGGGGCAGACACTGTATCCGGCAACGTGCTGCTGGGTCTGGTGGCTGCCGTTGCGTTCGCCACGATCGTGGCGGTGGTCGCGGGGTTGACCCTTGCAGCGGCGTCGTCACTGGCCCACGACGTGTACGTGGGCGCCATCAAGAAGGGCGTGGCGTCGGACCGCCAGCAGATGCTGGCCGGGAAACTGGCCGCCATTCTGGTGGGCGCCGTGGCCATTTCTGCAAGTCTGATGGCCAAGGGGCAAAACGTCGCCCAGTTGGTAGGGCTCGCCTACGCCATCGCAGCTTCGGCCAATCTCCCGGCATTGATCGGCACCTTGTACTGGAAACGCTGCAATGTCTTCGGTGTGGTGTGCGGCGTCATCGGCGGGACACTGGCCGCGATCGTGGTAGTGCTTGTCTCGCCCAACATGCAATACCCGATGGCGATTCGCGCAGAGACCACCGTAACCATGACCCGTATCGCGACGGACATTCAAACGCTGGAAACCCGTCTTGATGCGCCAGGCCTGAACGATGAGTCAGTCAAGGCCTTGACCGCCGCACTCGCCAAAGCCCAGGCGAACCTCCAGACGAACAAAGATAAATACGACGCGACAGGCGCTGAAACCACCAGTCTGGTGGGGTTGGAGCAGCCATTGATCGGGTTGAAAAACCCTGGGGTGATTTCGATTCCGCTCGGCGCGATCTTTTTGATACTGGGCACTCTTCTCTACCGCAGACGCGTGGACGCCGATGAGAAATGGCGTGCCCTGGTGTTGCGCCGTGACAGCGGCATCGGCATGGAAGACGCGATCAGCCACTGACGCTGAATGCTGGACTCAAAGTGACAGTGTGAAGCGCCTTTCCCTTCCGGGCTCCCCGTGAAGGGCAAGGCGGTCACGGCCGAAACCACACCGCGCCAGCACCTTCTGCGACCCCCGATTTTCCTCGAACACATACGCCACCAACCCGGTCAGCCCCCAGCGGCTGTGCGCCTGTTGAATGAGGTGCCTGAGCGCTTGGGTGGCCAAGCCCTTTCCAGCAGCCGTTTCCGCGATTCGATAGCCCACTTCCGCGGTCCCGGACTGCGCATCGATCTGCTTCAAATTGGCCCTGCCCACGATGCGCCCGCTGGCATCTTCGATGACGCACGGATGCCATGTACCCAAGGCGAGCTCGGATAGGCAACGGTCAATGTGTTCGTCCACACCTTGCGGTGAGTAGAACGATGCGGGGCGGGGGTCGATGTGGGATTCGAACCAGGCGCGGTTCTCGGTTTCGAATGCGAGCAGCGCTTCAGCGTCAGTGCCTCGCAGGTCGCGAATGTGAACAGTGTCAGGGAGAGACGGGGTGGGCATGGGCACGGTCCTTGTGTCGAGACCGCCGATGATGCCGGTAACACACCAGGAGGGCAATTAGCGCAGCTTGTAGCAGCATTGCAGTGGCAGCCGGAGATCGACTGCCACGGGGTTTGAGGTCAGCTTCGCAAGTCGGTGTTTTTGTCTTCGCAGGACACTTTCGGCTTGTCGACCGGCCGGAATTCGCCCTTCACGGCGAGTTCGTTGAAATGGCTGCCCAGTTCGTCTTCGATTTTACGGATGGCAGAGGTGTCATTCAGGTCATCGACCACCAGCCACAGGCGCGGCAGGTTCTGGAAGAACGCCTCGTCGATTTCCACGTCCTGGGTCAGCTCGCGGTCGGCGCGCCAGAGGCATTCGCGTTGCGAGATGGCAGGGTCCTGGGGCCAGGTTTCGGACGTGGTGAGCCAGATTTCGTAGAAATCCTTCAGCTCTTCTCGGCCCATTTTTTCCAGTTTTTCCAGCGGAACGAATGTATTCACGGCGTCACCTGTCAGCGATTGAATTCCATGGCACGGCGTCGAGCCGGCGCCTGCCTCTCGCCGCTCAAGGGCGGAGGCCTACTCCTATAGGGCCTGGGTTTGCCGAGGGAGTTCCATCAATTGAAGCGTCAGCGCAGATCGGCCCGCAGGTCGCGCACCCCGCCGCTTCGCGGCCGTCGTAACCTCCGGCTGCTCCCACAGGTTCAGCGTTGGTCTCGAAATACAGACACGCCGCAAATCCTGTGGGAGCAGCCGGAGGTTACGACGGCCGCGAAGGCGATCCCCAGGTTCACACCGACACCGGCAACACCATTTTGACCTCCAGCCCACCCCCGTGCCGCGCCTCCAGCGTCAGGCTGCCGCCGTGCTCCAACACAATGGCCCGTGCCGCAGGCAGCCCCAAGCCCACGCCACCCGTGTATTTGTTGCGCGAGCCTTCGATGCGGAAGAACGGGGCAAAGACCTTTTCCTGATATTCCGGCGCGATGCCGGGGCCGCGGTCGGTGACGTGGATTTCGACGCTGCCGGTCAGTGCACGCAAGCTGATCCCCGGTTCCATCCCGTATTTGACGGCGTTGTCCAGTAGGTTGACCAATGCACGCTTGATGCCGATGGGACGGCCTACGTACACGTAACGTGGCGGGGCGTCGAGGGACACGTAGATGCCCGCGTCCTTGAAATCATCAACGAGGGTGTGCAGCAGCTCGGCCAGGTCGAATGCCGTAGCCTGTTCCAGCCGCGCATCATCGCGAAAGAACTCCAGCGCCGAATTGACCATCGCCTGCATCTCGTCCACGTCCCGGAACAGCCGCGATTGCTGCTCCGGGTCTTCGATGAATTCGCCGCGCAAACGCATGCGGGTCAGCGGGGCGCGCAGGTCGTGGGAAATGGCCGCGAGCATTTGCGTGCGGTCCTGTAAGAAGTGCTGGATTTGCGCCTGCATCCCGTAGAACGCCAGAATCGCTTCGCGGATTTCCCGAGGTCCCTCGACGGCAATCGGCGGCGCCTTGAAGTCCACTCCAAAACGCCGCGCCCCCTTGGCAAAGCGCTCCAGCGGCGTCGCGAGATGGCGAGTGGCAACCAGCGCCACCAGCAGGGTCGAAGACAGAATCAGCACGAGAATGATCAGATTGCGCGGCAGCTCCGACAGACCCCAGCTGCGGGTCGGCACTGAAAACAGCACCCAGCTTTTGTCACGCAGCTCGATCAACAGGCTGTAGCGACTCTCGGCCAATTGCGGCACCCAGTCCGACGGCTCATAGGCTTCGATCCTCGCGTCGGGCCTGTCCAGTAACCGCCGCAGCAGCGGGCCACCGGAGCGGAAATCCGGGTCGTCAACCGGTGGCATACGGGCGTCTTCGTGACGCGGCAACCACTGGCTGGTGAACGCCTTGTCGCTGGCTGCACTGGCGATCCCTGGCCGTTGCGCCGGGGGCACGGAATCGATGATTCGGGTCACGGCAGCCGCCTTTTCCATCAGACCGGTTTCGGTGAGCGGTGGTCGGGCCCACACCCCGCCGAGCAGGCTGACCACGCCGTTCAACGCCAGGGACGTGAGCATGGCGGCAACCGTGGTCAAGGCGATCCAGCGTGCCACGGTGTCGCGAGGCAGGCCCAGTGTGGCGCGCACCGCCCGTACCACGTTCATCGACTGACCACGGCAGGGGTGAACAGATACCCCACGTTGCGAATGGTGCGGATCATCGGCATCGCAGTCACTTCCGACTCCAGTTTGCGGCGCAGACGGCTGACCTGCACATCGATGCTGCGATCAAAGGCGTCATGGGTTTCGCCCCGCGCCATGTCCAGCAACTGCTGGCGGGTGAGGACGCGACGAGGATGCTCGGCGAACACCAGCAGCAGCTCGAACTCCCCGGCGGACAGCGGAATCATCACGTTATCCGGCGAGCGCAATTCCCGGCGCGTGACGTCCAGCTGCCAGTCGGCGAACATCAAAATCGGCCGTGGCGCCTCTCGGGTCGGGTGTTGGTGTTCTCCGGTCCGTCTGAGCACGGCGCGCACCCGGGCCAGCAGTTCGCGGGCGTCGAAGGGTTTGGTCAGGTAATCGTCGGCGCCCAGTTCCAGGCCGACGATGCGGTCGCTTGGCTCGCCCAGCGCCGTCAGCATGATCACCGCGACGTTGTGTTCGGCGCGCACGCGTTGGCACAGGACGAGGCCGCTGTCCCCCGGCAGCATCACGTCGAGGATGATCAGGTCCGGGGCGCGCCGCTCGACGGCCCGCCACAGCGAAGGCCCATCGATGGCGACTTCCACGCTGTAGCCGTGTTGCTGAAGGAATTTCTGCAGGAGGGCGAGGACTTCGAGGTCGTCGTCCACCAGGATGAGATGGCTCACGGTCGGGCACGCTGTCGGGCTGGAAAACAGACGTCTATCTAAAATCATTCGGCGCGCCGCGTCATATATTTCAATCCGGCAACAAAGCGACCGGGCCGCAAGAAACCGGCAATCTTCGGGCAAAAAAGCCTTGGCAGCATCGTCGGCACTTCCTGTCGAGATGCTCCGCATGCCTATCCTCAAACCTGCTGTGCCCTGTGTTCGATTCGCCGCTGTCGGTGTGCTGGCCGTGCTCGCCAGCGGCTGCGCGACGCCGCCTTCCCCGGCGCCCTCTTCGTGTGAGCCGGTGGCCTACCAGATTCATGACCCCGCTCAGTCGGTGAACCGGGGCATCTTCGCCTTCAACCGCACGGTCGACGATTACGCCTTGGCCCCGGTGGCCCGTGGTTATCGGCATTTGCCGGGGTTCTTCCAGAGCGGCGTGCACAACTTCGTCGCCAACTTCGGCGAGCCGAAGGTCTTCATCAACGACCTGCTGCAAGGCAACGGCCGACGCTCGGTCAACACCCTCGGGCGCTTCGTCATCAACACCACCGTCGGCGTAGTCGGGCTGTTCGACGTGTCGGGCAAGCTGGGCATCGAGCGGCACAAGGCCGATTTCGGTCAGACTTTCGGCGTCTGGAGCATCGCCGACGGACCTATCGTCGAACTGCCGCTGCTCGGCACCGCCAACCTGCGGGACGCCACTGGCAAGGTATTGAGCTTCGCGGTCGATCCGTTCGGCGACAACAGCGATACCCTCGACACCCTGAGCACGATCAACACGGTGGGCGGGATTGTCGATGACCGAGCGCGCCTGTTGCCGATGACGGACAAGTTGCGGCAAGAGCCTGACTACTACGAGGCGCTGCGGGACACCGTGGCGGCGAAACGGGCGGCGTTTGTCGAAGAGGGGCGATCGGGGGCCGTCGCGGGTGAGACGGCCGAATGCTCCACCTTCAACCCCGATTGATTCGGTACTCCCCGGGACCATCGCCCGAGCTGTCGATCCTGATGTGTCGGGCCTTGAGCGGCTCCGGCATGCGGTGCAGCAGGAAGACGATCAACAGCCCGTGCTCGAACGTCGCGCCTTGCACTTCAATGTGGTCGGCCAGATGAAACACCATGCGAAACGGGCCGTGGGCGATGCCTTGATGCAGATAAGTCGCGCCCGCATCGGCGTGGCGCTCGCCGCCGCAAATCGTGAGCACGCTTTTTTCCAGTTGAAGGTCCAGGTCGTCGGCGCACAGCCCGGCAGCGGTGATGACGATCCGATAATGATCGTCGCCGTAGCGCTCGACATTGTGAGGGGGGTAGCCCGAGGCTGCTTCGCTGTGGAGGGCTGACTCGAAGACATCATTGAAACGATCGAATCCCACCGATTGGCGGAACAACGGGGCCAAAGAGCTTGCAATGGCCATGTCCAACGCTCCTGAATATAAGGATATGCACCTTAGACAGTTGAGCTGAAGGAGCGGAAATTACAAGCGGTCCGGCACAGAGATTGGCGTCGTCCGCTAAACACCGTACGCCACAGGAAGACGTGCGGCGTCCGGGGATTGAGCTGACGACACTAACCCACTGTGGCACTCCGGCGCGGCGGCCGTGACTCGCGGCCATCGGCAACCCGGACACGATTGGTTTGAGCAAAGAACGCGATCACGGCACTGAACCTTGTGGGAGCAGCCGGAGGAACGACGGCCGCGAAGCGGTGGAGCAGACGATTGATTGGCAACGGACCCACCGCCGTCGCTGCCGTCGTCCCTCCGGCGTCTCCCACGGGATTTGCGGTGTTCAGGGATTTTGCTGACGACACAAACCCACTGTGGCAGTCCGGCCATGACTCGCGGCCATCGGCAACCCGGACAGGATTGTGTTTGAACGAATAACGCGAGCACGGCACTGAACCTTGTGGGAGCAGCCGGAGGAACGACGGCCGCGAAGCGGTGGAGCAGACGATTGATCGGCAACGGACCCACCGCCGTCGCTGCCGTCGTCCCTCCGGCGTCTCCCACGGGTTTTTTGCCGGTCTCGACACGTCCAGACACACACACACACAGGCAACCCCGTGAGATGCATCAGCACATCAAGGCTTTGGCGCTTCGAGAATCGCGAGCACATCCCGCACGGTATTTTCCAGAAACCTCCCCGCCCGATAATCCGCCTTCACGGCATCGCCACCGTCCACCACCGCCTGCGGGCTCTCGACGAAACGCCCTAGCACGTGAAATGCGTCATCCAGCACCAGCACGAACGGGATCGAAATCCGCTCCAGCGCCAGCGGGGCCTTGAGCGCCTGTTCCGCCCGGCTTTTGGTGATCACCGCCAGCGTGATGTTTGGCTGCACGCGCTGCAGGTGATCCAGGACGGTAAGGTTGATCTGGCAATCCGGGCACCACATTTCACCCGCCGCCAGCAGATGAACACGGCCACGGACAGCGCGCAGTCGCTCAAGGGTGGCGGGACTGAGGGCGTTGGTTTCCGCGAGCTGTTGCTGAATGCGGCGAACGGTGGCGATTTCGGCGGGCAGGCCGCGACCGACGAAGGTGTCGAACGCTTCGCCGATGCTGAAAAGGTCCTGATAAGAGGTCATGAGGGGCTCATTTTGAATGGCGATGGGGCATCCCAGCAGAAATGCGGCTGTGCTGCAATCGCGGAGACTGAACCGACCCCGGGACAGTGGTCACGTGCGCCCCTTCGGCTTGACCACCTTCAACCGCGCGATGGCGAGGCTGTGCAAGTATTGCCGCACCTCATCATGGTGTTCGACGCCGACGTGATAGCCATCCAGCAGCCCCAGCAGATAACCTTCCGCCATCCCGTGATACCGCGAAACGCTCTCGCGGGTGTCGCTGGTCTTCAACTTGACGATCAACTCATCGATCCGCGCCCGATGCTCGGCGGAAAACCAGCCGTCCTGCGGTGATGATCCTGATTCGTCCAGCGGCGTTGCATCGGCACTCATTGAACCTCCAAAGGGCTCGTTCTCATGTTGACCGGTTTCAATCACCTGACCCTTGCGGTGGCGTCTCTGCCGCGAAGTGTTGAGTTTTACCAGAAAACCTTGGGCTTCAAACTTTCCGCGCGTTGGGCGCGTGGCGCATATCTCACGCTGGGAGATCTCTGGCTGTGCCTGTCGCTGGATGATGTGCGCCCGGAAGGTATGCAACTGAACTACACGCACTATGCATTCACCGTGGCGCCGGAGCATTTTGCTGCATTCGGGCAATGGCTTCGGGACCAGAACGTCTCACTTTGGAAACAGGATAAAAGTGAAGGGGATTCGTTGTATTTTCTTGATCCCGATGGCCATCAGCTCGAAGCCCATGTAGGCGATTTGGCGTCCCGGCTGGCCGCTTGTCGGGTCAGTCCGTATGAAGGGATGGAGTTTTTTGACTGAGGCCCGGTGGGAAGCGGCGCGTCGTGCACAGACGGGCTTTTGATTCTGGCCGCAGGCCGTGGGAGCGTTGCTTGCTCGCGATCTGCTGCGAAGCGGCAGTAAAACCGGGCAACCCGGTGGATCAGGCTCCCCGCGCGCACTGCATGTTCTATCTCTTCCTGTACCCCCGCACATGGTCAATCAACGCCCTCAACTTAGGCGCCAGGTTATGCCGATTCGGGTAGTACAGGTAGAACCCCGGAAAAGGCGCGAGGTATTCGTCCAGCACGGTCACCAATTCGCCGCGTTCGAGGTACGGGCGGAAGGTGTCTTCGATGCCGAAGGTGATTCCGCCGCCCGCCAGCGCTGTGCGCACCATCAGCAGCATGTCGTTGGTGGTAATTCGGGGAGCGACGGCCACGTCGAACGCGCAACCGTTTTCGGTGAATTCCCAGCGCCAAGGCGCGACGTCCGGGGACGGGCGCCAGCCGATGCAGCGGTGGGCGGTGAGGTCGCGGGGGTGTTGCGGGCGTCCATGTTGCGCGAGATAGGCCGGGGTGGCGACGGCGACTTCGCGCTGCTCGCCGGTGACCGGGATGGCGATCATGTCCTGCTCGATCACTTCGCCCAAGCGCACGCCCGCGTCGAACCCGCGCTCGACGATGTCGAACTCCTCATCGGTTACCGTCACGTCCAGCGTCACGTGAGGGAAGGCCTCGACGAAGCTGGCGATCAGCGGGCCGTCGAGAAAGCGTTCGGCAATCGACGTCACCGCCACCCTCAACAACCCGCGAGGCGGGCCTTGCAACGCGGCGCTGTCGAGGGCGATGGCCACCGCTGACAACGCGCCCGCGGTCTGTCGGTGCAAGGCTTCGCCCGCTTCGGTCAGGCGCACATTGCGCGTCGAGCGCTGGACCAGCGACACCCCGAGGCTGTCTTCCAGCCTGCGAATGCTCTGGCTCACCGCCGAGCGGCTCACCCCCAAATGATCGGCGGCCGCCCTGAAGTTGTGCCATTGAGCGACCGCCGCGAAGACTTTCAGCAGATTGAGATCGATGTCCATTGGTAAGCAGCGCTAACCTGTTCGGTCAGTGGAGGGGGAGTTATCGCGACAATGCTTCACGGTTAGTGTGTCCGTCAACGTCACTTACACGAGAACCTGAACATGAGCCTCGACAAAATCATCCTCATCACCGGCGCTTCCAGCGGAGTTGGCGAAGGCATCGCCCGGGAACTGGGCGCCGCCGGTGCGACCCTGATGCTGGGCGCGCGCCGTACGGACCGTCTGCAAACCGTGGTGGACCAGATCAATGCCGCCGGCGGGAAGGCCGAGTGCCGTCGCCTCGACGTGACCGACCAGGCCGACGTCGTTGCATTCGCCCAAGCCGCACGGGAGCGTTGGGGCAGGGTGGACGTGATCATCAACAACGCCGGGATCATGCCGCTGTCGCCCATGGCCTCAATGAAAACCGAAGAATGGGACCGCATGGTCGACGTCAATATCAAGGGGGTGCTGCACGGTATCGCGGCGGTCTTGCCCGAGTTCACCCAGCGCCGTTCGGGCCATGTGATCAACATCGCGTCGGTGGGTGCGTTGAGCGTCGTGCCGACGGCGGCGGTGTACTGCGCGACCAAATACGCCGTGCGCGCCATCTCCGACGGCTTGCGCCAGGAAAGCCCGGACATCCGCGTCACCTGCATCCACCCCGGCGTGGTGGAAAGCGAACTGGCCTCGACGATCACCGACGACACCGCCAAATCCGCCATGGCCACCTACCGCGCCATTGCCCTGCAACCCGACGCGATCGGCCGGGCGGTGCGCTACGCCATCGAACAGCCGGATGATGTCGATGTGAACGAGATTGTGGTGCGGCCGACGCGCACGGTTCAGTGAGCGGATGACGGCCTGCATCGACATCGAAACCTGCGCACGCCGCAACTCCCGTGGGAAAAGCCGGAGGTCACGACGGCAGCGACGGCGGCGGGCCAGAGATGAATAGGCCGCCTGACACGCCGCCTTCGCGGCCGTCGCACAGCTCCTGCAGCTCCCACAGGATATGTGCCGATGTCGAAAACTTCACATACCGCACATCTGTGGGAGACGCCGGAGGTCACGACGGCAGCGACGGCGGCGGGCCAGAGATGAATAGGCCGCCTGGCACACCGCCTTCGCGGCCGTCGCACAGCTCCTGCAGCTCCCACAGGATATGTGCCGATGTCGAAAACTTCACATACCGCATTCCTGAACTGCCCCCAAGAAGTTGGACACCCATCCAACCCCTGGGGGATCTATGGTCAAGTACACCGAGCAGTTCAAGCTCACGGCGGTCACCGCCTACCTAAACGGCACCGACGGCTTCCGAACAGTGGCCAGACATTTTGGCATCGACTTCAGTCTCCTTCGACGCTGGGTCGCCAGTTATCGGACTGGCAACAGCATCAAGCCAATGTCGTATGCGCGGCGGTACAGCGAGGATTTCAAGCGCCAAGTCTTGACCTACATGCATGAGCATCGACTTTCGCTACGCCAGACCGCTGCGCATTTTGACCTTGGGCGGTCCTCCCTGATAGGCATCTGGCAACGCCAGTATTACAGTGACAGTCCTGTCACCCCTACTGCCATCCAGCCAGCCGACACGCCCATGAAAATCAAACCCGCCAAACCCACCGACACCAACGATGCACAAAAGCCACGAGAGCAGTTGATGGCTGAACTTGAGTACATGCGCATGGAGAACGCTGTCCTAAAGGAGCTCAAGGCCCTGCGCGAGGAAAAGGAGCGAACACGGGGGAAAAAGTCCTGATCGTCCGCAAACTCAAGCACCGATTCCCATTGCCCGACCTCCTTGAGCTGGTCGGGCTGGCACGCAGCACCTTCTATTACCAGGTCAAGGCTGAGCAGAAACCGGACCGGCATGCGGCGCTCAAGGAACGGGTGCAGCAGGAATATCACAAGCAGAGAGGGCTGTATGGCTATCGGCGTATTGCGCTTGCGCTCAGAAAGGAAGGAACGCTGGTCAACAAGAAGGTCATCGAACGGCTGATGGCCGAACAGGGTTTGCAATCGGTCGTACGGCCCAAGAAATACCGTTCCTACCGGGGGACTGTTGGCAAAATCGCCGCGAACCTGCTGGAGCGTAATTTTCATGCACCCCGGCCAAAACAGAAGTGGGTAACCGACGTCACCGAGTTCAAAGTGGGTCAGCAGAAGCTCTACTTGTCTCCTGTGATGGATTTGTACAACGGCGAAATCATCGCGTACGAAACAGCCAGTCGGCCTTACTACGAGTTGGTGGGGAACATGCTCGACAAGGCGTTGGCTTGCTTGGGAGACGCGCCCAAACTGGTCGTTCATTCGGACCAGGGATGGCACTACCAACAGCCACGCTATCGCCACGCACTCAGCGAAAAAGGTGTGAAACAGAGCATGTCCCGCAAAGGCAATTGCCTGGATAATGCGGCGATGGAGAGTTTTTTCGGCACGCTGAAGTCAGAGTTTTTCTACCTGAAGCGTTTCGAGAGTGTGGAAGAATTGAAGGTCGGCCTGGATGAGTACATTCATTACTACAACCATGACCGCATCAAGCTGAGACTCAATGGCCTGAGTCCTGTTGAATACAGGACTCAGGCTGCGGCGTAAACTGTCCAACTTTTGGGGGGCAGTTCATTCCCGTGGGAGACGCCGGAGGTCACGACGGCAGCGACGGCGGCGGGGACAGAGATGAATAGGCCGCCTGGCACACCGCCTTCGCGGCCGTCGCACAGCTCCTGCAGCTTCCACAGGATATGTGCCGGTGTCGAAACCTGCACACGCCGCAATTCCCGTGGGAGACGCCGGAGGTTACGACGGCAGCGACGGCGTTTTATCTGGCACAACGCGATCTCCAAACGCACCCACCTGTTCCTTCGCCGACACCAGCAACCACTGCCGAAATACCTCGGCGCAAGGTGACAGGGCGCGGTGTTTCACGGACACCAGAAACTCCCCGAACCGCGTGACGCACTGGAAATCCGTGACCCGCCGCAGTTCGCCCTTGGCCACGGCTTCGTCCCCCATGAAGGTCCACGCCAGGCCGATGCCCATGCCTTGTTGCACGGCGCGGAATGCCAATGTCAGCTGATTGAACACCGGGGCGTTGTCGGGCGGTGTGTAGTCGTGGTCCAACAGTTCAAACCACTGTTGCCAGTCCAGGCAACGCCAGGCGGAGGTGTCGATTTGCACGAGGTTGGCCCGTGCGAGGTCTTCCAGCGTCTCGATGCCGGACACGTCGTAGGACGGGTGGGCGGCCGGGTAAACGATCTCCGGGAGCAGAAAGTCGCTGTTCAACGAGGCCCATTCCCCGTCGCCGTAGAGGATGCCAAGGTCGAAATCGTTGAGGCTGGCGTCGTCGATTTCATTGATCGCGTGCACGTGCACGGCGATCTCGGGGTAAGCCTTATTGAATTCGATGAGCTTGGGGAACAGCCAGAACTGCGCCAGCGCATGGGTCGCCAACACCGACACGGCGTTGGTCTGATGGACGTTGCGAATGCGCGTGACGCTTTGATAGAGGGTCGACAGCATGACGTTGACCGTCATCAGCAATTCCTCCCCCGCTCGGGTCAACGCCACGCCCCGAGGTTTGCGCTCGAACACCGGCACCCCGATGCACGTCTCCAACTGGCGCATCTGTTTGCTCACTGCGCTCTGGGTGAGAAACAGCTCCGACGCCGCGTGGGTAAAGCTCGCGTGCCGTCCGACGGCTTCGAACGTGATCAGTGTTTCAAGGGGCGGCAGGTTGCGCAGGTAGCGGTTGATGACGGTGTCTCCTCAAGGCTCGATCCTTGGGCTGACATTCCACCGAGGAATGTGTCGCTGAGTTTTTATCGCATGTGCGAAGTATCGGCCATCGATAGAATTTCGCCAAACGGCCTGCCGAGTGGAAATGATGAACAGTGGAATTGTGTACGCGCTGCTGGCCGGGGCCATCTGGGCCGGGGTCATCGTAGGCCCGTCGCTGCTGCCGGACTTCAACGCTGTGCTGATCAGCAGCGCACGGTTCGCCCTGTACGGCCTGTTTTCGCTGCTGGTGGCGTTGCCGTTCGCCCGTCGTCTGTTCGCTCGGCTCACCCGTGGCGAGGTCATGCTGTTGCTGCGCCTGTCGCTGACCGGCAACGTGTTGAACTACGCTTTGCTCGGCGCCGCAATCCAGCTCAGCGGGGTCACGGCTGCCGCCTTGATCAACGGCATGCTTCCCATCGCCATCACCTTTCAAGGGCGCAACGACACCGGATCGCTGCCCATCAATAAGCTCAAGCTGCCGCTGTTGATGGTATTCCTCGGCATCGTCTCGATCTGCATTGAACGCGCCGTGCAAACCGCTTCCGATGTGCCACTGTCCTCGCAGCTACTCGGCATCGCCTGCGGGTTATGCGGCGTGGTGAGTTGGTCGTGGTTCGCCACCCACAACAGCCGCTACCTCAAGCAGAGTTCGTTCAACAGCAGGGAATGGTCGACGTTGCTGGGCATTGTCACCGGCGGCGTGGCGGTGGTGTTTGGCGTGGTGGCGTTGGCGCTGTTCCCGAACCTGATTCCCACCGGCATCGAACACAGCCGCTGGATGACGTTTCTGTGGGTCAGCCTGTTTCTGGCGCTGTGCGGTTCGTGGCTGGCGAACAGCCTGTGGAACGCCTGTTCCCGGCGCATGGCTTCGTCGCTCAGCGGCCAGATGATCGTGTTCGAAACAGTGTTCGCCTGCATCTACGGCTTTATTTACACCCGGCACTTCCCCGGCTTCGTGGAGTTGGCGTCGATCTGTCTGCTGGTGGGCGGGGTGCTTTGGTCGGCTCGTCGGCATCAGGTGCCGGTGGTGAAGCTGGATCAGCCGAGCTGCTGATCTGTGCTGTCGATGTCTGGTGCTGCATCGACCTGAGTCGTGGCGTAGCGCCCCGGTGGCAGGCCAACGTGACGGGTGAAGGCGACCCCGAATGAACTCACCGAACTGTAGCCGACCCGCTCGGCAATCTCGCTGATCGCCAGCTCGCGCTGGCGCAGCATCTGTTTGGCCAGTGCCATGCGCCACGTCAGCAGGTATTCCATGGGCGGCAGGCCCACCGCACGGCCGAAGGCCTCGAAAAACGTCGAGCGCGACATGCCCGCCGTGCTTGCCAGTTGCGCAACGTTCCACGGCGCGGCGGGGTGCTCATGAAAGCCCCTCAAGGCCAATGACAGCTTGGGGTCGGACAACCCGCGCAACAGCCCGGGTGAGGCCGCCGTTGATCCGTTCGAGCGCAGCGCCTCGATCAGCAGCACTTCCAGCAGCCGCGCCATGACCATCTCTCGCGCCGGTCGCTGGGCACGGGATTCGTCGCCCACCAATTGCACCAGCGTTGCCAGCCGTCGTTCGCCACGCACGTGCACCCATCGCGGCAACAAGGGCACCAGAAGCCCGGCATCGGCCGAGCCGAACACGCAATGGCCGACCAGCAATCGCGTGTCGACGTCAGCCAGCGGATCACCGAGCCGGACACCGCCAGGCATCGGGGTGATGGCCGTCGTGGGAACTTCGTCCTCCAGCGGCGGCTCGCGGTCCATGCTCGACGTGGCGAAGGACTGGGCGGCAGGAATCAGCACGAAGTCGCCTTCGTTCAGGACGATCATGTCGCTGCCGTGAGGGCCGTCGATGGCCAGTCGGCATGCCCCTTCAAGCACCACGAAATAAAACGGCTGGCCGGTGTCGGCGCGCCTGACGGCCCACGGCGACGAGGCAATGACCAGTTTGGAGAAGGGCGCTGAGGGTTGCAGCAGGCCGACGACTTCAGCCAGTGGATCGACCATTCCGGACGCTCACGACAAAGAACAGGACGTTGGAGTGTAGTTCGTCTGCTGCCGTCGATCTATGGTGGAGCGGTCATTCATTCGCTGGAGTTTCACATGACTCACTCGCCCACCGTTTTGATCACCGGTTGCTCCTCGGGCTTCGGCCTGGAAACCGCGCGATTCTTTCTCGACAAAGGCTGGAACGTCATCGCCACGATGCGCACGCCGCGTAAAGACTTGCTGCCGGCCTCCGATCACCTGCGCATCCTCGCACTCGACGTGACGGACGCCGACAGCATTGCCCGTTGCATCGACGCGGCGGGACCGATTGATGCCCTCGTCAACAATGCAGGGATTGGCTTGCTGGCGCCGGTGGAAGGGCTCAACCTTGCCAGCGCACGGGAGATTTTCGACACCAATACCCTCGGCACCATCGCCATGACCCAGGCCGTTCTGCCTCAGTTCCGTCAGCGTCGGGGCGGGGTGGTGGTCAACGTCACGTCTACGGTGACGCTGAAATCGTTGCCGCTGTTGGCGGTGTACACCGCGAGCAAGGCGGCGGTGAACGCCTTCACCGAATCGCTGGCGCTGGAGCTGGAACCGTTCGACGTTCGCGTGCGGCTGGTGTTGCCGGGTCGCGCACCGGGCACCGCTTTTGGCGATAACGCTCGGCGGCTGATGGCCGATCCGATTCCGGATGCGTACGTCGCGTTCCGGGATCAGGTGTTCGAAAGCGTGCGCGACACGGCATCGCCCATGACCCACGCGCTGGATGTCGCCGAAGCCGTGTGGCAGGCGGTGACCGATCCATCCGCGCCGATGCGCACCCCGGCGGGCGCGGATGCGGTAGCCGTCAGCGCAGCCGTTTCGAAGGCCTGATCGTCGGGATCACGCGTTTTCGTTGCCCGGTCGGGTGAACGAAAAACGGTCGATATCCTCACGCCGCTTCCAGCCCTGGCCTTGCCAGTAGCGGGCAGCGGCGTCATTGGTCTTGAGCACGTCGAGGTGGCATTTGCCGATGCCCAAGGCTTCGAGGCTGGACAGGCAGCGCTCTACCAACTCCCGCGCAATGCCCTGACGGCGGAATTCGGGCAAGACCAGCAGGTGCTGCAAATAACCGCGCCGCCCGTCGTGGCCGCACATCACACAGCCGACCAGCCCCGAATCGCTTTGCGCGACGAAGCTCATGCCGGGGTTGCGGTCCAGGTAGCGGGCCGTTGATTCGCGGGAGTCGGCATCGCGGATCGAAATGCCGGGGGTGGCATTCATCAGGGCCAGGACGGCATCGTAATCGTCCATTGTCATCACACGGATTTTGATCATGGGCAGGTCTGTCCGAAAAGGGATGAAGCAGGGTAGCAGAGCGATGCCGCGCGAACGTGACACATCCAGACCGCTTAAAAGAGCCGCTCTATCGCGGATCAATGCTGCGGCTATTAGACCTCTCTGAGATCGGAGCTATCTTTGATCTGTCGTTGGCTTTTGCCGACGGTTCCATCCCTGATAAGGCGATAAGAATAAGCACCGTCGGTGCTACTGAGTTCACTCGTCTCTGCCGCGCCCTGGATAAAGGCAGACGGCGGGATGATCACGATCAAAGGTAGATAACCATGGCAACCGAATCAAAATGCCCTTTCAATCACGCGGCTGGCGGCGGTACCACCAACCGCGACTGGTGGCCCAATCAGCTGAACCTGAAGATCCTTCACCAGCACTCTTCCCTATCCGACCCCATGGACGAGGGTTTCGACTACGCAAAAGAATTCAAGAGCCTGGACTTCGACGCGGTCAAGAAAGACCTGCTGGCTGTGATGACGAACTCTCAGGACTGGTGGCCGGCAGACTTCGGCCACTACGGCCCATTCTTCGTGCGCATGGCCTGGCACAGCGCCGGGACCTACCGCACCGGTGACGGTCGCGGCGGGGCGGGCTCGGGGCAGCAACGCTTCGCGCCCCTCAACAGCTGGCCGGACAACGTCAGCCTGGACAAGGCCCGGCGCCTGATCTGGCCGGTCAAACAGAAGTACGGGCGCAAGATTTCCTGGGCCGACCTGATCGTGCTCACCGGTAACGTTGCGCTGGAATCCATGGGCTTCAAGACCTTTGGTTTTTCGGGCGGTCGGCCGGACGTCTGGGAGCCGGACGAAGACGTGTACTGGGGCGCCGAGACCACGTGGCTGGGTGGCGAAGAGCGTTATGGCGCGCACAAGGACATGGAGCAGCCGGGGCAGGGCGATCTGGTCGCGGAACCGGCCAAGCACGGCGAAGAAAAAAGCCGTACTGCCCAAGGGGAACGCAATCTGGAGAATCCCCTGGCCGCCGTGCAAATGGGCCTGATTTACGTGAACCCGGAAGGGCCGGACGGCCACCCCGACCCTGCGGCCTCCGCGAAAGACATTCGTGAAACCTTCGGCCGCATGGCGATGAACGACGAAGAAACCGTGGCGCTGATCGCGGGCGGTCACGCGTTCGGCAAGACCCACGGCGCGGGACCTGCCGACAACGTTGGGCCGGAGCCGGAAGCGGCGGGTCTGGAAGAGCAGGGCTTGGGGTGGCGCAATAAGTTCGGCAGCGGCAAAGGCGGCGACGCGATCACCAGCGGCCTGGAAGTGACCTGGACCTCGACCCCGACGAAATGGAGCAACGAGTACCTGGAAAACCTGTTCAACTTCGAATGGGAACTGACCAAAAGCCCGGCGGGTGCCAACCAGTGGAAACCCAAGGGCGGCGCGGGTGCGAACACCATTCCTCATGCCCACGACCCGAGCAAACGTCAGGAACCGCGCATGCTCACCTCGGACCTGGCCCTGCGCTTCGACCCCGAGTACGAGAAAATCTCTCGCCGCTTCAAGGACAACCCCGGACAGCTCGCCGACGCCTTCGCCCGCGCCTGGTTCAAGCTGACCCACCGGGACATGGGCCCGCTGGCCCGCTACCTCGGCCCGGAAACCCCCACTGAAGAACTGTTGTGGCAAGACCCGCTGCCGGATGTCACCCATCCACTGGTCAGCGCTGACGACGTGACGGCCTTGAAGACTCAAATTCTGGCGTCGGGGCTGACCGTTTCGCAACTCGTCTCCACGGCCTGGGCGGCAGCGTCGACTTTCAGGGGTTCGGACAAACGCGGCGGCGCCAACGGCGGACGTCTGCGTCTGGCGCCTCAGAAGGACTGGGCGGCCAACCAGCCTCAGCAACTGGCGAAGGTGTTGCAGGTGCTTGAGCAGATTCAGGGCCAGTTCAACGGCGGCGCGTCGACGAACAAGGTCTCGCTGGCCGACCTGATCGTGATCGCCGGGAACGCAGGCGTCGAAAAGGCCGCGCTGGACGCCGGGCAAACCGTGACCGTGCCGTTCGCGCCGGGCCGCGTCGATGCCTCCCAAGCGCAAACGGATGTCGAATCTTTTGGTTTTCTGGAGCCTATCGCCGATGGCTTCCGCAATTACCTCAAACAGACCTACAAGGTCTCAGCCGAGAAACTGTTGGTGGACAAGGCGCAATTGCTGACCCTGACTGCGCCGGAAATGACCGTCTTGCTGGGCGGTTTGAGGGTCTTGGGCAACAACGTCGGGGAGAGCAAGCAGGGCGTCTTCACAAACCGTCCGGGGGTACTGACCAACGACTTCTTCAAGAACCTGCTGGACATGAGCGTGGAATGGAAACCCACGTCGCCCGGCAATGACACCTTCGAGGCCAGAGACCGCAAGACCGGCGACGTGAAATGGACCGGGACGCGGGTGGATCTGGTGTTCGGCTCTCATGCGCAGTTGCGGGCGATTTCCGAGGTGTACGGCAGCGCCGATGCCCATGAGAAATTCGTGAAGGACTTTGTGGCGGCCTGGACCAAAGTCACGAATCTGGACCGTTTCGATTTGGGCTGATCGGTCTACCACTCTCTCAACAACGCCTCCTTCCTGGGGGCGTTTTTATGTCCGGTCGTGCCTTCCATTCCCCGCGAGAATAGGCCCATGAACATCTTGAATTTCCCTTGTTCGCACGCTTCTCGTAGCGTGTCTGTTCCCTGAAATGGAGATCACCCTCGTGAACGACGCTCGCCTGCGACTCTACGTCGACGCCCAATACACCAGCCCTTACGCCCTGTCCGCTTTCGTGGTCCTGCGCGAGAAGGGCCTCGACTTTGAATGGATTCCGGTGGACCTGGAGGCTGGCGAGCAGCAAGGCCCCCATTACACGGCATTGTCCGTGACGCAGCGGGTGCCGACGCTGGTCCATGGCGATTTCTCCCTGTCCGAATCGTCGGCCATCGACGAATACCTGGAAGAGGTGTTCCCCGGCACGCCGGTCTATCCCCGAAACCCTCAACACCGCGCCAAGGCTCGTGAGGTTCAGGCGTGGCTGCGCAGCGATCTGGCCCCGTTGCGGCAGGAGCGCTCGACGCTGGTGGTGTTTTACGGTCAGCAGGCCCCTGCGCTGACGCCCTCAGCAAAGGCCGCGGCGCGAAAATTGATCGAGGGCGCTCAGGCATTGTTGCCGCAAGGGGCGGACCACCTGTTTGGCGAATGGTCGATTGCCGACGTAGACCTGGCGTTGATGCTCAACCGGCTGATCCTGAATGGCGACGACGTGCCTGATGCGCTGGTGACGTATGCCAAGCGGCAGTGGGCGCGGCCGAGCGTGCAGGAATGGGTGAACATTCAGCGTCCGGCGCTGTGAGGATTTCCATCTGATCCGTATTTTTCTCCAAGATCTGGCGCTGTATTGAAACAGTTGTCCGGCCCAAACTAGTCACCATTCCCAGCCACTGAAAGGAGGCTGGCCCCGAGCGATCAGGCGATGTTTGCGCCTGTATCGCACACATTGAGAGGTGACACTCATGGGCAAGATGACGCTGTTTCTGCTGGGCTTTCTGGCGCTGACCATTTCCATTGGCCTGCTGGCGACGATTCCACCGGGCTGATGGACGACACTGACCGTCCCGCTCAGCACGTCATGGCTGACAGAGGGTCAATGGGGGAGCGGAGCCGAAACGGCGCTGCTCCTGAATAACCGGGGAAGGCGATAATGCGTTGGAAGATTGCGTTTCTATAATAAGAACCATTACTATTCGCGCCTTCCGCCCCCACATTCCCACCCCCTCATGACCCTCAAGCTGCCACGAAGCAAAGGCTTTCTCGATCATTACGAAGAGCTCGTGGGCACCTGGACCCGCCGTCTGAAGAACCGTCATCAGGCCGAAGACCTGACCCATGACGCGTTTGTGCGCGTGCTGGAATCGACCGGCGGGGCGAGCGTCGAGCAGCCTCGGGCGTATCTGCATCAAACGGCCCGCAACATCGCCGTCGACACCTGGCGGCGTGAAGACCGGCGCAGTGAACTCGAACGGGAATCCCTCGACACATCGGCCGGTCACACGGATGACCCGGAGGCGTTCATGCATGCCATCCAGCTGGCAGACTCCATCGAACGTGCCCTGGCGGAGTTGCCGCTCAACTGTCGCAAGGTGTTCGTCTGGCAAAAGCTTGAAGGGTTGTCGCAGCTGGAGATCGCCGACCGCCTGGGCCTGAGCAAGAACATGGTGGAAAAGTATATGATTCGCACGCTGCGCCATTTGCGCGACCGGCTGGATGCCCCGGCGCCATGATGCATCGTCACCGGGAACTGGCCCGCCTTTCATTTGCTCAGGAAACACCATGACGACGGACCGTGATTGCCCTTGTGGCCCAGACGCCGTACGCGATCAGGCGGCGTGGTGGTTTGCGCGTGCTCGCGACGGCGAGCTGTCATCGGAGGAGCACGCTGAGTTCGAGGCCTGGCTGAGCGCCCACGACCCGCACGCCCATGAATACCGCCTGCTGCAAAACCTGTGGGGCGCTGCCGATCTGCTGCCTAGGGCACGGCTCGAAGCCCTGTGTGAACCGGATGCGCCGACGCCGTTGCCTGCGCCATCTTTACCCGCTTGTCGAACATTTACCCGCTATGCGGTGGCGGCCAGTCTGGTGGCGATGGTGGTGGGAACGAGCCTTTACTTCGGCCTGGAACGGCAGCCTGATTACAGCGCGGAATTCGCCACGGCAGTGGGCGAGCGGCGTCAGGTGGCATTGCCGGATGGCTCGGTGCTGGACCTCAATGGTCGCACCCGTCTGAAGGTGCACTTCTTCAGCGCCACGCGTCAGGTCGAACTGACCGAGGGCGAAGCGATGTTCAGCGTCGAGCACGACACCTCCCGACCGTTTGTGGTGCAGACCGGCAATGGTTCGGTGACCGTCACCGGCACCCGCTTCGACGTCCGTCGCGACCCGACCCGCACGCTGGTGGCGGTGGAGTCTGGCACGGTCAAGGTCAAGGGCACGGCGGGCGAGCAAGGGAATCAGGTCACGCTCACCGCGGGACTGGGTTCGAGCATCGATGCCAGTGGCAACCTCATGCCGGCATCGGCCGTCAACACGGCGGCGATCACGGCGTGGCGTACCGGCAAGCTGGTGTTCAACGACGCGTCCTTGAGGGACGTGGTGCAGGAAGTCTCCCGCTATCGCGCGCAGCCATTGCGGGTCAGCGATGTGAAGGCCGCGAATTTGCGCCTGACCAGCGTGTTCAAATCCGACGACACGGATGCCCTGCTCCGGGCCTTGCCGAGCATTTTGCCGGTGGCCGTGCGAACCCTCGCCGACGGCAGCCAGGAAATATTTTCAAAATAGATTCAGGTTTTTTCGCGGCCCTTCGTCTTCTTGTCCAACTGCGATTGCTTAGCATTCAGAACAACGCAGATGTGCTTCGCATTCTGAAACTTCAGGACAAGACCCGACGTGAAAAACAATAGACTCAACGCGCTTCAACTGGCCGTCCGCCGCACCCTGCCTGCACCGCAATCCTCTCGCTGGCTGCCGTGGGCGTTGGCCCTGGCGGTCGGCACCGGCGCGGGTCACAGCTATGCCGAGGGCGCGCCGACGGCGATTCACATTCAGGCCCAACCCCTGAGCGCCGCGTTGAGTCAGCTGGGTCAGCAGACCTCCCTGCAACTGTTTTTCAGCCCGGACCTGGTCGCCGGGAAGCAGGCGCCCGCGGTGGATGGCAATCTGTCACCGGAACAGGCGCTGCGTTCGCTGCTTAGGGGCAGTGGTCTGGACTATGAAATGTCCGCCGACACCGTGGTGCTCAAGCTTGCCGGACAAAGCGCGTTCGCCACGCCGGGCAGCCTTGAAATCGCGCCGATCGAAGTGAAAGTGGTGGGGGACTGGCTCGGTGATGCCGACGCCGTCGTGGTGCAGAACCACCCCGGTGCGCGGACCGTTGTGCGCCGTCAGACCATGGTCGAGCAGGGCGCGCAAAACGTCGGCGATGTGCTGCGGCGCATTCCCGGCGTGCAAGTGCAGGAATCCAACGGCACCGGCGGCAGCGACATTTCCCTGAACGTGGGCGTGCGTGGCCTGACCTCGCGCCTGTCGCCACGCTCGACCGTGCTGATCGACGGCGTACCTGCGGCGTTCGCGCCCTATGGCCAGCCACAGCTGTCGATGGCGCCGATTTCCTCGGGCAACCTCGACAGCATCGACGTGGTGCGCGGCGCAGGTTCGGTGCGTTACGGGCCGCAGAACGTCGGCGGTGTGATCAACTTCGTCACCCGCGCCATCCCGGAAAAACTCAGCGGCGACGTCAGCAGCACCATCGAGACCAGTCGCCATGGCGGTTACAAGAACATGGAAACCATGTTCATCGGCGGCACGGCGGACAACGGCCTGGGCGCAGCCTTGCTGTACTCCACCGTCAACGGTTCGGGCTATCGCTCCAGCAACAATGACAACGACATTGATGACCTGCTGCTCAAGACCCACTGGGCGCTCACCGAGCAGGATGACCTGTCGGTGAACTTCCACTATTACGACGCCAAGGCCGACATGCCGGGCGGTCTGACGCAGAAGCAGTTCGACGCCAATCCGTATCAGTCTGACCGTGATTACGACAACTTCAGCGGTCGTCGCAAGGACGTGTCGATCAAGTACAAGCGTCAGATCGACGACTCAACCCAAGCCGAACTGCTGACGTATTACACCGACAGTTTTCGCGGCAGCAACATTGCCGCCCGCGACCAGAAAACCCTCGGCTCCTTCCCGCGCAGCTACCACACGTTTGGCATCGAGCCGCGCGTCTCGCACGTGCTGGACCTGGGGCCGACCACCCAGGAAGTCAGCGTGGGTGCCCGCTACCTGAAAGAGGCCATGCATGAGCAGGCGTCTCGCCTGGGGCTGGTGAACAACACTCCCGTGGTGATTCCGGGTTCCGACGGCCACGTCTATCAGGATCGCACGGGTGGCACTGAAGCGACCGCGTTCTACATCGACGACAAGATCGATGTGGGCAAATGGACCGTCACCCCCGGCATCCGTTTCGAACGGATCAGCACCGATTGGCACGACCGACCGGTGCTCGGCACCAACGGGGTGCGAGTGCAAGAGAAAGACCGCAGCGTCAACAACAACGAACCGTTGCCCGCGCTGAGCGTGATGTATCACCTGTCGGACGAGTGGAAGCTGTTCGCCAACTACGAGACGTCCTTTGGCAGCCTGCAATACTTCCAGGTTGCCCAGGGCGGCACGGGCAATGACACGGCCAGCGGCCTGCAACCGGAGAAGGCCAAGACCTACGAACTGGGCACCCGTTACGACAACGGCACGTGGGGCGGCGAGCTGACCGCGTTCTACATCGACTTCGACGACGAACTGCAATACGTCAGCAACGACGTGGGCTGGACCAACCTCGGCGCCACAAAGCACCAGGGCATCGAAGCTTCGGCCCACTACGACCTCAGCGCCCTCGACGCGCACTTGACCGGGCTGACGGCCAATGCCGGATTCACCTACACCCGCGCCACCTCCGAGGGCGACATCCCCGGCTTCAAAGGCCGCGACCTGCCGCTCTATTCGCGTCAGGTCGCCACGGTCGGTCTGCGTTATGAGGTCGACCGCTGGACCTACAACGTCGACGGCTACGCCCAATCGAAACAACGCGCACCCGGCACCGGAACCAACGCCGATGGCAGCTTCAACGGCAACTACATCACCACGCCCTCGGCTGACGGTCAGTACGGCGACATCCCTGGCTACGTCACCTGGAACGTGCGCGGCGCTTACAACTTCGGCAAACAGATGTCGAACCTCAAAGTGGGGGCGGGCGTGAAGAACCTCTTCGACCACCAATACTTCACCCGCTCCAGCGACAACAACTCGGGGATCTACCTGGGGCAACCACGGACGTTCTTTGTGCAGGCGAGTGTGGGGTTTTGAGGGCAGGTCATACCGTGTAACCAAGGGCGCCTTCGGGCGCTCTTTTTTTAGGGTTGCAATCGACTTAAGGTATGTCTACGCTTGCGACTGCGCCAATGGCGCATGAGGATAAAGGATGATCTTCATCGAAACACGGATATTCACTCAGGATCTTGGAGAGCTGCTGACTGACGAGGAGTACCAGGCCTTTCAGGCTTTTCTCGCTCAGAATCCTTTAGCTGGGACGGTGATTCAAGGCACTGGGGGCTTGCGTAAGGTCAGGTGGTCGAGTCAGGACAAAGGAAAGCGTTCGGGTGTGCGGGTGATCTATTACCACGTGAGTCTGGCATTTCAGATTCGCCTGATTCTGATCTACCGCAAGGGCGTCAAGGATGATCTGGACGCTCAGGAAAAAAAGATTCTCAAGGAATTGAACAGCAGGTGGGAATGATGGAAAAAGAACTCTTCAACCGTCTTGTCGAGAGCATGACAGAGATGGGTGAGATCGTTCGGGGGGAGCGCCAGCCGTCCCGCGAATTTCATGTTGATGCGCTTAAAATCAAGGAAATCCGACAGGCGACCGGTCTTTCGCAAGCGAGTTTTGCACGCACGATCGATGTCGCGGTCGGCACGTTGCGTAATTGGGAACAGGGTCGCCGAGAGCCTGAAGGGCCCGCGAAGGCATTATTGCGTGCGATCCACAATGATCCCGTTCACGTGTTGGCCGCTTTAAAGCATTGAGCGATGAGGTGGACCTCTTAGTCCACCTCAATATCCAACCGCTTCAACCGCGATGCCAGCGTCGTCGGTTTCACCCCCAGCAATTCCGCCGCACCGCCTTTGCCGAACAGTTTTCCATTCGCGGCTTTCAGGGCGGCGTGCATGTTGTTGCGTTCGAGGTCGCGCATCTGATCTTCGGTGAGGAAGGTCGGCAGAGGCGACGTGTCAGCCACTGTACGGCTTGCGGCTTTCGGTTCATCAGGCAAATCCATATTCAAATCCGCGCCCGTCGAGGTGATCAGTGCCCGTTCGATCACGTTCTGCAATTCGCGAATGTTGCCCGGCCAGGAGTAGTTTTGCAGCCGTTCGATGTCGCTGTTGCGCAGCCGCCGACCGGGCATGTTCAGGCGTTTGCCGACTTGTTTGAGAAAGTGCGCGGCGAGCGGCGCAATGTCCATCGGACGGTCGCGCAGGGCGGGGGACTGGATCGGGAAGACGTTAAGACGGAAGTACAAATCCTCGCGAAAATGCTTGGCCCCGACTTCCTGCCTCAGGTCGCGATTGGTCGCCGCGATGATCCGCACATCGACTTTGCGGGTGCGTTCTTCGCCCACTCGTTCGAATTGCCCCTCCTGCAACACGCGCAGCAATTTGCTTTGCAGCTCCAGTGGAATCTCGCCGATTTCGTCAAGAAACAGCGTGCCGCCGTCGGCCAGTTCGAAGCGTCCGACCCGGTCTCTCACCGCTCCGGTAAATGCCCCGCGAATATGGCCGAAAAACTCACTCTCAAACAGCTCCGTGGGAATCGCCGCGCAGTTGACCCGAATCAGCGGGTGCGCGCTGCGGCGGCTGGCCTGGTGAATGGCGCGGGCAATCAACTCCTTGCCGGTGCCGGATTCGCCGTTGATCAACACGCTGGCGTCGGTGGGGGCGACCACGTCGATCTGCTTGATGATTTTCAGGATCGGCGCGCTCTGACCGACGATCTCGCGAAAGTTGTGCTCGATGTGAATCTCTTCCTGTAAATAAGCGTTCTGGTCTTCGAGCCGCTGCTTCAGCACCTTCAGTTCGTCGAGCGCCGTTTGCAGCTGAGTCTCGGTGCTGCGCCGTTCGGTGATGTCGCGAAACACCACCACGGCCCCCGCAATACGCCCATCCGAGATCACCGGCGTGCTGGTGAATTCCACCGGAAAAAAGCTGCCGTCACGACGCCAGAACACCTCCTGCCGACCTTCGTGTACCACGCCGTCGTGCACGGCCTTGTAGATCGGGCAATCCTCGACCGGGTAGTGGCTGCCGTCTTCGTGGCTGTGGTGATGAATGCGGTGAATGTTCTTGCCGAGCATGTCCTTGGCGTCCCAGCCGAGCATCCGCGCGCCCGCCGGGTTGACGAAGGTGGCCAGGCCTTCGCTGTCGATGGCGTAGATGCCGTCGCCCACCGAACTGAGCAACAGCTGATTGTCCCGCTCGGACTCCTGAAACAGATTGAGGATGTTGCGCCACTCGATCAGCCCGCCGCGCATGGTGCGCTCGGTGTGGGCCTGATCCTGCTGGTACTTCTGCTGACTGGCCTCGCGCAGCACCAGGATCAGCTGCGGGCTGCCCTTGATCTGCAAGGTGGTGGCGGAGATTTCCAGCTCGATGCGTTCGCCAGTCTTGATGTTGCAACTCAAGTCGTCGGTCCAGCCTCGGCCTTTGTCCATCACCGCCTGGGTGAACACGATCAGGTCCGCCAACTGGTGCCCGAACAGTTTGCTCACGGGCAGGGCCAGCAACTCCTGGCGCGGGTAACCGAGCAGCTTGCAGGCGGCGATGTTGAGGTCGCCGAAGTGATCGGCGAACGGGTCGAGGAGGGCGATGGCTTCGGCGCAGTGCTCGAACACCATGTGCCGCGAGGAATAGGCCAGGTCGGCCCAGCCAATCAACGAATCGGGTTCGTTCATGATACGAAATCTCGTGGTTTTCCACTACGAAGATTCGTACTTCTACGGGAATGCGTAATGCCTTGAAAGCATCAGATGGTGGGTAAAAAGACGGATCAGATAGGGATCTTCCTTGAAATCAACCGGTTACGCCTTTCACGAGACCCTCGATTTTTTTGGCACGGCCTTCGCTCTATCAGGTTGTCACCCGGTGAACGATCCGGACACCGACAACACCCGAACGAACGGAGCGACGACATGCCAAGCGTAGACATCAATCACTATCAAGACGGCGACTTCCTGGTCAATTACGAAGAGAAGGTCTTCGAGGACGTCAAAGCCGAGCCGGGCGAAAAAGCTCTGCTGACCTTCCACACCATCGCGTTCGAAGGGTCGATCGGCCTGGTCAACATGCTTCAAGCCAAGCGCCTGTTGCGTAAAGGCTTCGAAACCAAAGTCCTGCTGTACGGACCGGGCGTGCAACTGGGTGTGCAGCGCGGCTTCCCGACGTTGGGCGCCGAAGCGTTTCCGGGGCACTTGGCGGTGAATAACCAGATCAAGGCGTTCATGGTCGAGGGCGGCGAAGTCTACGCCTGCCGCTTTGCCCTGCAGGCGTTGTACGGCCAGACCGAAAAGGCGCTGATCGAAGGCATCCGCCCGATCAACCCGCTGGACGTGATGGACCTGCGCCTGCTGATGCGCCGTGAGGGCGCGATGATTATCGATACCTGGACGGCCTGAGACGACAGCGCTGAATAGCGCATATCCCTTGTAGGAGCCGGCTTGCTGGCGAAAGCGGTGGGTCAGCTAAAAAACATCGCCTGACACTCCGCATTCGCCAGCTAGCCGGCTCCTACAGAGGTCGCGGCTGGCGCTGCATCAATGAATGCCTGCCGCTAACGATCAACGCACGACCAGGACACCCCGACATGACCACCATCCGCGCCGCCGCCGTTCAGTTCAGCCCCGTGCTGTACTCCCGCGAAGCCACCGTCGCCAAGCTGTGCCGCACCTTGCTTGAATTGGGTCGCGAGGGGGTGCAGTTCGCGGTTTTTCCGGAAACCGTGGTGCCGTATTACCCCTATTTCTCCTTCGTCCAACCGCCGTTCGCCATGGGCAAGGAGCACCTGCGACTGCTCGAAGAGTCGGTCACCGTGCCCTCCGACGTCACTCGGCAAATCGGCGAGGCCTGCCGTGAAGCGGGCATCGTCGCCTCCATCGGCGTCAACGAGCGCGACGGCGGCACGATCTATAACGCGCAATTGCTGTTCGACGCCGACGGCACGCTGATTCAACACCGCCGCAAGATCACCCCGACCTACCACGAACGCATGGTCTGGGGGCAGGGCGACGGTTCGGGCCTGCGTGCCGTGGACAGCGCCGTGGGCCGCATCGGCTCGCTGGCCTGCTGGGAACATTACAACCCGCTGGCCCGTTACGCGCTGATGGCCGATGGCGAACAGATTCACGTGGCGATGTTTCCCGGCTCGCTGGTGGGCGATATTTTTGCCGAGCAGATCGAAGTCACCATCCGCCATCACGCCCTGGAATCCGGCTGCTTCGTGGTCAACGCCACGGCTTGGCTCGACGCCGATCAACAGGGGCAGATCATGCAGGACACCGGTTGTGCGCTGGGGCCGATTTCCGGAGGTTGCTTCAGCGCCATCGTCACGCCGGAAGGCAAGTTGCTCGGCGAACCGCTGCGCACCGGCGAAGGCCGGGTGATCGCCGACCTCGACCTGAAGCTCATCGACAAACGCAAACGCATGATGGATTCCGTCGGCCACTACAGCCGTCCGGAACTGCTGAGCCTGCTGATCGACCGCACGCCCACCGCCCAGCTGCACGAACGCAGCCCGCACCCGATGACCCCTGTTCGCGAGGAGCTGAGCCATGCAGACCAATGAACTGCTCGCCGAACTGCAATGCCACGGCGTGCGCTGGCCCGCCGCGCAAAATGGCCTGTCACGCAAGGGCGGTGCGGGGCCTTCGGACCATAAGGCGCTGACCGTGGGCGGACGGACCATGATGGTGCCGATCCTCAACCAGGCTTCACAGACCTCGCCGTACCAAGCGCAGCCCAGTGAAGACGGCAGCCTGGCGCTGATCTTTCGTGAAGGCTTGCAGGTCGGTCAGGTGAAGATGCCCGGCGTGCCAAATTTCTACAGCCGCAGCACCGCCGACGGCATCCCCTACTGGAAGATCGCCACGCTGCACAGTGCTGACGTATTGGCCACCACGGTGTTGCAGCACTGCATTCGTTTCAATGATCGCAGCACGTCCTGCCAGTTCTGCGCTATTGGCCAGTCGCTGGCGGCGGGCAAGACCATCGCCCGCAAACGTCCGCAACAGTTGGCGGAAGTGGCGAAAGCCGCCGTCGAGCTGGACGGCGTGAAGCACATGGTAATGACCACCGGCACGCCCCAGACGCCGGACCGTGGCGCGGCAATTCTGTGTGAGTCCGCCGCTGCCGTCACCGCCGCCGTGGACTTGCCGATCCAGGCCCAATGCGAGCCGCCGGACGACGACGTCTGGTTTGAACGACTGGCCGACAGCGGCGTGGTCTCGCTCGGCATGCACCTGGAAGCGGTCACGGACGAGGTGCGTCAGCGGATCATGCCGGGCAAAGCCGAAGTGCCGTTGAGCCGTTATTTCGAAGCCTTCGAAGCGGCGGTGAAGGTGTTCGGGCGCGGTCAGGTCAGCACGTACATCCTCGCCGGGCTGGGCGACAGCGAACGGGCGATCACCGACATGAGCGAGCGTTTGAGTGCGATGGGCGTGTACCCCTTCGTCGTGCCGTTCGTGCCCATCGACGGCACGCCGCTGGCTCATCATCCCAAACCCGACAGCGCCATGATGGCCCGGCTCTACCCGCAGATTGGCGCCAGCCTGCGTCGCCACGGCCTGCACTCGGAAAACATCAACGCGGGCTGCGCGAAGTGCGGCGCGTGTTCGGCGTTGAAGAACCATGAATAACGGCGCGAGCCATTGCTTTTTGTAGGAGCGCGCTTGCCCGCGAAGGCGTCGGATCTGACACTTCGTCGTTGTCTGACACACCGTCATCGCGGGCAAGCAAGCGCCTACAGGTTCTACACATTTCACGGGAGACGGATCATGCAGAACCTGGCCTTTGCCCTCGTCGACAGCACCTTCGAACCGTTTCGCGCCGGTGAGCTGGTGGTCAAACCCGCTTCGGAACCCTGGGAGAAACAGGCGTACTTCGCGCTGCGTCGCTCGGTGTTTTCCGATGAACAACAGCTGCTGCCCCAGGACAAGGACAGCCACGACTTCCAGGCCATCGCCATTGTCGCGCTGGCCGGGAGTTGCGGCATGGCGGATCAGGTCGTCGGTGCCGTGCGCATCTATCAACCGGAGCCCGGTCTCTGGTTTGGTGGGCGCTTGTGTGTCGCGCAGGCCTATCGTCGCCACAGCATGATCGGCAAGGCGCTGGTCAACGAGGCGGTCTCACGGGCCAAGGACCTGGGTTGCGAGACGTTTCGTGCCACGGTTCAGGCGCCCAACGAAGCGTATTTCCATGGCTTGCAGTGGCAGACCCTCGAACACCTCGAATTGCTGGGCCAGCCTCACTGCCTGATGCAGGCTGATCTGGCCTGCTATCCATTGATGCCGCGTCAGGTGTCGTTGCGAGCGTTGAAGGGGGCTCGTCATGGCTGAATCCATCGATCTGAACGCGCTGCTCGACACCCTGCGCAAGACACCGGCGATGCTGTCCAAACAGGCGATCCAGCAACCGGCGAAAATCATCGGCATCAGCGACAAGCCGCTGACCCGCGCCGAGCTCTACGCACTGCCCGGCGACGACACCGCCGCCATTGCCTGTGGCGATCACTTCCAGTTGCTGGCCATCGAAGGCATGTTGCCGGGTTTCGTGAAAGCGGCGCCGTGGTTCGCGGGCTGGTCAGCGGTAATGGCCAACGTCAGCGACATCACCGCCATGGGCGGTCGTGCGACGGCGGTGGTCAACGCTTACTGGCATCACGACGATGCCGCCGCGCAAGAGATCCTTGCGGGTATTCGTGCGGCCTGCGACGCCTACGGCCTGATGCTGGCGGGCGGGCACACCAGCCTCGCCGCGCACAATCCCACTGCCTTGGCCGTGGCGATCACCGGCATCGCCAGCCGTTTGCTCTCGACCCTGCACGTCAAACCGGGGCAGGTCATCGCCATGGCGGTGGACCTCGAAGGCTATTGGCACGCCGACAGCACCTACTGGAAAGCCTTCGAAGGCGTGCCCGCCGAGCGCCTGCGCAGCAAGCTCGAAGTGCTGCCGCGTCTGGCCGAAGCGCAACTGCTGCATGCCGCCAAGGACATCAGCAACGCCGGGGTCCTGGGCAGTCTGTTGATGCTGCTGGAAACCACTGGCTGCGGGGGCGACATCGACCTGCAACGGCTGCCGTGTCCGGACGACGCCGACCTCTTGCGCTGGCTGCAAGTCTTCCCCAGCTACGGATTTCTCATGACCCTGGACGACGCCGACTGGCCCAACGTTCAGGCGGCGTTTGCCTTCGAAGGCTTGCGCTGCGAACGCATCGGCCGGGTCACCGACAGTGCCGAACTCACCGTTCAGCACGGCCTGCAACGCCGCACCTTCTGGAACCTCAAGGAGCAGCCATTCACCGGGTTCAGTTACCCGCACCTCGACCTTTCACCTCTGTCCGCACACAAGGAGCACTGACATGCCCGCCGTCAACTTCCGCATCCGCTGGCCCAATGGCAAAGAGGCCGCCTGCTACTCGCCCTCGACCGTGATCTACGAACATTTGCAGGAGGGCGCGAGCTACCCGCTGGCGGATTTTCTCCAGCGAGTCGACGGCGGGTTGAACAACGCCTCCGAGCGGGTGAAGCAGGTCAAGGGCTTCTATTGCAGCTCGGCGATGGACACCCTCGGCATGCTCAAGGGGCAGGCCTTCGGGCAGTCCGAAGGCGAGGTCGAAGTGTTGAGCATGCGCACCGAAGGCGGTGGCCGGGTGACGGGTGCGGGCTGGAGTTCGTTTTGACTCAACTCGGCCCCCTCTGTGGGAGCGAATTCATTCGCGAAAAATCTGCCAGGCGACGCCTCTCTATCGAATGCACTGGCCCTTCGCGAATGAATTCGCTCCCACAGAAAAAACGCAATTCTGCCGGCAGATGGCCGTAGCCCACACATTCTGACTTTTATGATTTGCACCACCGGAGACCTCCACCATGCCCAGCTCAATCACCCCCATCAAAACCCCGCACCACAGTGTGATCATCGTCGGCGGCGGGCAGGCCGGTCTGTCGGCCAGCTACTACCTGCAACAGCAGGGCGTCGATCATCTGGTGCTGGAAAAGCACAGCTTGACCCACACCTGGCGCCACCAGCGCTGGGACGCGTTCAGTCTGGTCACGCCCAACTGGCAATGCGCGCTGCCAGGGTATCGCTACAGCGAAGAGCACGGCGGCACGGACCCCCACGGCTTCATGAAAAAGGACGAAATCAACGCCTACCTGGCGGGTTTCGTCAAAGCGGTCAACGCTCCGGTGCACGAAGGCGTGACGGTCAAGCGCGTGGCGCCTCGTGCTTCGGGCGGGTTCGACGTGCACACATCTCAAGGCGACTTCACCGCCGATCAAGTGATCTGCGCCTCGGGCGGTTATCACACGCCGATCATCCCGCGCCTGGCCGAGCGCCTGCCTTCGAGCATCACCCAGATTCACTCCGAGCAATACCGCAACCCCCAGGCCCTGCCCGAAGGCAATGTGCTGGTGGTCGGCTCCGGGCAGTCCGGCGCGCAGATCGCCGAAGACCTGCACCTGGCCGGGCGCAAGGTGTATCTGGCGGTGGGTGATGCGCCTCGCTGCGCGCGGTTTTACCGGGGCAAGGACGTGGTCGATTGGCTCGCGGCAATGGGCTACTACCAGATCGGCGTCGACACCCATCCGCTGCGCGAAGGCGTGCGCGACAACACCAACCATTACGTCACCGGGCGCGACGGCGGGCGGGACATCGACCTGCGCAAATTTGCCCTGGAAGGCATGGAGCTGTTCGGTCGCCTCGACGGCTTGCAAGGCGAGGTGATGCAGTTCAGCGACAACCTCACGGACAGCCTGAACAGCGCCGATGCGGTGTACAACCGGATCAACACGTCTATCGACAAGTACATCGCCGAGCAAGAGATCGACGCCCCGGCGGGTGAGCGTTACGAGCCGGTGTGGACGCCGGAGCAGGAGCGCGGCGAGCTGAATCTGCTGGAGCACGGCATCACCAGCATCATCTGGTGCATCGGCTTTACGCCGGATTTCAGCTGGGTCGATGCGCCGGTGTTCAGCGGTCGTGGTCATCCCGGCCATGTGCGCGGCGTGACGGCGCAACCGGGGCTGTATTTCCTCGGATTGCCATGGCTCTACACCTGGGGATCGGGCCGGTTCTCCGGCGTCGCGCGGGATGCCGAGTACCTGGTTGAACACATCGCTCGGGTGCGTGCCAAGCACAAGGTGGCTTAGCCACTCACGTGAGCGCGTACGCCACCCTCGGCGGACGCGCTCACTGGCTCACTCGGGAAACGCCAGCGTGAAACTGGCTGCCCGATGGTCCGACGGGCCGGCGGCGCTGACCTGCCCGGGGGCGGGATCGATGCTCGTGCCATTCACCACGGCGTAATCCAGTATCGACTGAGGTTGTGTGCTGGGGTGAGTCGCCGTGCCGGGCAGCACCAGTTGCCCGATTTCCGGAGGGGAGATCCATGGGCCCCGAGCGGGCTGGCTACCACTAGGGTCTTCCCGAGGGTCCCGGTTGAAATCACCCAACAAGGCGACGGGTGTCGGCGTGTGCCAACTCACTTCTCTGAGCACACGCGGAGCATTGGGTCCACCGCCGGAAATCGCGTGGAAGGTGTAGACGGTGATCGGCTCCGCGCGCGAATGGCGCCTGCGTATCACCACGCCCAGTGCCGGGCGATTCGGCGGGGCGCCATCGAGCGCGGGCAGGCCATCGGAAATCACCACCGGCGTCACTACTTCAAAGTCACCCCGGCTGGCGACGACCACCGCCAGGTTGACCCGCAAGCGCTGGACGTCGAGAAAAAACAGCTGATATTGCTCCGGGCGCGAGACGCTGCCCGCGTCCCAGAGATACTGCTCAACCCGGAACACCGCACCGAATTGATCAGCCACTGTCAGGTCGGTCACGTGCCGGGCCGAGGCTGGACGAACCCCTGCTTCCTGGAGGGCAATGAGGGTGTTCTCACGGGCCAGTGGCAGTACGAACGTGCGCCATTTTGCATCGCTCGCTTCTGACGTGCCTTGCATGTTCCAGGTGGCCACCGACAAGGAATGATGAACGCTGGACGGTGCCCGGCCCAGTTCGATCCGTGTGCCTTGTGCATCGTCGATCATCCGCGCGTGGTGATAATCCCGGATGCGCCCGTGCAGGCGAATGCGCGACAGCCAGGGGCCGTGGGCCGCCCCGACAATGATCTGCAACACCCTGAGGGCGTCCCCGTGGTCCAGCGTTTCGGGGCCCTGTGCTGCGCGCAGCCCATTCATGGTGAAGGCGTGATGCAGGTGATAGAAATTCAGCAGCATTGGGTAGCTGACACGGGCCGGAGCCGCCGTGATGAGCGCGATGAACCGCGCATCGTTGTAGAGCCGTCGGAACGTCGACGTCAGCGACTCCGCGTAATCCCGTTGCGCGGCTTCATTCGCGCTGCGCATGTAACGCTGGGACAGTGCATACGCCAGCCACGCCGACGTGTGTCCGGCATCGGCGGGCGCGGAAGACAGTAACGTGGCGATGTCCGTGACCACCACTTCGAATTGCGTTTCGAAGTCTTGCAGGCGGGAAACGGAGAGCAGTTCGCGGCTGATGTAATCACGGATGGTGGGGTTGACGGGCATGGCAAACGCTCACGAAGTCTGTTGGCGGGAGAGGGAACTGGAGCGCGCTCACTGGGAAAAAACCGCTGTGAGCTGCCCGTCCTGAGCTGCCAGCGTCGGGCTGACCGGGGCGCACGTCAGCAGCGTGCTGGCGACGGGCGCACTCACGCAGTGACCGTCATAGGTGTACTGGTGCAGCGCGTTGTCCTGCCCGGCGAACGCCAGAGTGAGCAATCCGTCATGCACGGTCAGCCCCGGCGAATGCGGGTAGCTCTGATTGATCAGCGGGATGCGGCTTGTCCAGTTTGTGCCGTCGCTTTTCAGCAAGAAGCAGTGACCCGACTCCCTGTCGCTGTAGATCAAATGAATGAGGTTCTGGTAGGTCGCGGCCACCGGGCTCAGGTGTGTCAAGGCGGCGATCTTGCCATCGGTCTTGATCACCGGGCGCCTGCGCCAGCTGCTCAGGTTGGCGGTGGTCTTGTGATAGAGGTTGGCGCTGTCGTGGGTCTTGTAGAACATGTGCAGCGTGCCATTGAGAACAGCGAAGGCGGGTGTCTGCGACAGCCAGTCATTCATCTGCGCAACCGTCACGAAGGACTTCGAGGGCTCGGCGTAACGGCAGAGCACGGTCATGTTCTGTGCGTTCTTGTAGACCATGTACAGCGTGCTTTTGAACGAAAAAAGCCCCGGCACGCCGCTGCTGTTGCGGCCTGTTTCGAGCGTTGCCCATTCCCGCTCCGAGGCGGCCTGCCGGGTGATCAGCTTGATCACGTCACCTTCCCCAAGGTACGCGGCATACAGCGCGCCCTTGTGTTCCGCCATCCGGCAACCCTGATCAGAGGCCTCGCCGATCAACTGCGAGCTGCAGAGAATGCCGTGGGGATGTTGCGTGTAATAAAGATTCATGAGTCAAAAACGCCTGCGTTGGAAAACCCTCACGTAAGCGGGTGGCGGAACTGTTCGCTAGAGGACGGCAGGACTCACAGACGTAGGAAGACTCGACAAGGGCGATGCCGAGATGAACGGTGGGCGTAGGCGTTTTCGCAGGTCCGGCGAACTGAGCGAAGCGCCGAACGGCAATGCGCCCACCTTGACGACCAGCTGTAACAGGACAATACTTCGCGAAAATTCATATAGATGACTAGATAACTACAACAGCGAAGCGCCGCCATGAACCGTCTTTCCAGTGATGTCCGCCTGCCGCTTTACCAACGTTTGCGTGATCAATTGGCGGAGCAAATCGCCAATAACCGCTGGCGTCCGGGTGAGGCCATTCCCACCGAAGCTGCCTTGTCGAGCGAGTACTGCCTGTCCACCGGCACGGTGCGCAAGGCCATCGACATGCTGGTCAGCGAAAACATTCTCGAACGCCAACAGGGGCGTGGGACCTTCATTCGTCGTCCGCAGTTCCAGTCGTCACTGTTCCGTTTCTTTCGTTTCCAGAGCGTGTCCGGCGAACGTCAGGTGCCGGAGAGCCGCATTCTTTCCATCGAACCGGTCAACGCGCCTTCTGCCGTGTCCCAGGCGCTGGGGCTGCCGCTGGAGGCGCCGGTGATTCGCATGATTCGCCTGCGCCTGCTGGACGCGCAGCCCGTGCTGGCCGAGGAAATCTGGCTGCCGCAAGTGCAATTCCAGACCCTGCTCGACACCGATCTCAGCCGCCATGGCCCGCTGCTTTATCCCATCTACGAAGAGCTGTGCGGGCAGGTGGTCGCCTACGCCGAAGAAACCCTGACCGCCGAGGCCATTGGCGACGTCCATGCCCGACTGTTGCAGGTGCCAGCCGGTAGCCCGGTGGTGGTGATCGAGCGCCTGGCCCGCAACTACGCCGGACAACCCTTGGAATGGCGCCGCTCGCGGGGGCATGCCAGCCATTTTCGGTACAGCGTGGATATCCGCTGATGATCACGCGCCACCTGTAGGAGCGCGCTTGCCCGCGATGGCATTCGTCCAGACGCTGCAACGGTGTCTGACAAGGCCTCATCGCGGGCAAGCGCGCTCCTACAGAGCGCAATGCATTGAGCCTGCCATCGAGAGCAGGCGCCATAACCACTGCCGCGTCACACACTTATAAGGACAAGAACCATGTTCAACTGGTATCGCCAAGTCACTCCTCGGGAGCGCAAAACGTTCTGGGCCTGTTTCGGCGGATGGTCGCTGGACGCCCTTGAAGTCCAGATGTTCGGCCTGGCCATTCCTGCCCTGATCGCGGCCTTCGCCATGAGCAAGGGCGACGCCGGTCTGATCAGCGGCGTGACTCTGATCACTTCGGCGCTGGGCGGCTGGGTCGGCGGCACGCTGTCGGACCGCTACGGTCGCGTGCGCACCCTGCAATGGATGATCCTCTGGTTCTCGTTCTTCACCTTCCTGTCGGCGTTTGTCACCGGCTTCAGCTCGCTGCTGGTGGTCAAGGCCCTGCAAGGTTTCGGCATCGGTGGCGAGTGGGCGGCGGGCGCGGTGCTGATGGCCGAAACCATCAACCCGAAATACCGTGGCAAGGTCATGGGCACCGTGCAAAGCGCGTGGGCGGTGGGTTGGGGCCTGGCGGTGGGCGTGTTTGCGCTGATCTACACCTTCGTTCCGGCCGACATGGCCTGGCGCGTGATGTTCCTCGTGGGCCTGCTGCCGTCGCTGTTGATCATCTGGGTGCGTCGCAACGTCGAAGAGCCGGACAGTTTCCAGCGCCTGCAAAAAGACAACGCCATCCCGCAGAACTTCTTCAAATCCCTGGCGGGCATTTTCCGTCCTGAACTGCTGCGCGTGACTCTGCTCGGTGGCTTGCTGGGCCTCGGTGCCCACGGCGGTTACCACGCGGTCATGACCTGGCTGCCGACGTTCCTGAAAACCGAACGCAACCTGTCGGTGCTCAACTCCGGCGGCTACCTCGCCGTGATCATCGTCGCCTTCTGGTGCGGCTGCGTGGCCAGCGGTTTCCTGATCGACCGCATCGGCCGTCGCATGAACATCGTGCTGTTCGCCCTGTGCTGCGTGATCACCGTGCAGTGCTACGTGTTCCTGCCGCTGACCAACACCGAGATGCTGTTCCTCGGCTTCCCGCTGGGCTTCTTCGCCGCCGGCATTCCGGCCAGCCTGGGCGCGTTGTTCAACGAACTGTACCCGGCCGACGTGCGCGGGGCAGGGGTGGGCTTCTGCTACAACTTCGGCCGCGTGCTGTCGTCGGTGTTTCCGTTCCTCGTCGGCCACATGAGCGAGTCGATGTCCCTGGGTTCGGCCATCGGCATCGACGCCGGTATCGCCTACGGCGTCGCCGTGATTGCCGCCCTGTGCCTGCCGGAAACCCGTGGCCGCAGCCTCGAAGCCACCGCCGCCGCTGCCCAGGGCTCGACCCCGCGCAACGAAGCGGCTAGCGCCTGACGATTCCTTTAGTGCGGTGTCCGGATTTCAACACCCCGGCACCGCGTATTCCTTCGATAGATGAGACCCATGTCCGAGACCTTTCCCGCGTCGATTCTTGGCATCGACGGCCACGCACACGTATTCAGCAGGGAGCTGGATCTGACATCGGCACGACGCTACTCACCCGACTACGACGCCACGCTGGCCTTGTATCTTCAAAACCTGCGAAGCCATGGTCTGAGCCACGGCGTGCTGGTGCAACCGAGCTTTTTGGGCACCGACAATAGCTACTTGCTCGACGCGCTGAAACAGGCGCCGGGCCCGTTGCGCGGTGTGGTGGTGGTCGAACGCGACATCGCCCGTGCCGAGCTTGACGAGATGGACCGGCTGGGCGTGGTCGGGCTCCGCCTGAACCTGATGGGCAAGGCACTGCCGGATTTTTCCGAGCCGCAGTGGAAGGTGTTGTTCGCGCATGTGGCCGAGCTGAACTGGCACGTGGAGCTGCACCGCCATGTGGCGGACCTGCCGGGGCTGATTCGTGCGCTGATGCCGTTCGGGGTCAAGGTCGTCGTCGACCATTTCGGTCGACCCGATGCGCGCTTGGGTCTGGAGCAACCGGGCTTTCGCGAGATGCTGGAGCTGGGTTTGGGCGGACAGGTCTGGATGAAGGTTTCGGGCATCTATCGGCTGGAAGGCAGCGAGCAGGAAAACCTCGACTTCGCCCGCGCCGCATTGCCGCTGCTGGTGCAGAGCTTCGGCCCGCAGCGGTTGGTGTGGGGCAGTGACTGGCCGCATACGCAGCATGAAAAGCAGATCAGCTACGGCACGGTGGTCGAGCAGTTGCAGGCGTTGGATTGTTCGCCACAGGTGATGCGCTCGTTGTTGATCGAAGCGCCGCAGGTGTTGTTCGATTTTTCGGTGGTTGAGGCGTGAGCCAGATTCATTGATACACGCACATTCTGTAGGAGCGCGCTTGCCCGCGATTGCGTGGTGTCAGCCCCCGCATTTGTCACAGGCAAACCGCAATCGCGGGCAAGCGCGCTCCTACAGGTCCTGATCTTTCAAATCCGCCAGAACAACGGTTCCCGCGCCACTTCGCGCTCCAGAAACTGCTGCATCACTTTCACCCGCGCCAGCTCGCACGTGTCAGCGTGGGTAATGATCCAGTACGTGCGGTTGATCTTCTGGCTGGGCAAAATCTGCCTCAGCCCCGCCTCGCCACGGGCCATGAAACACGGCAGCACGCCCAATCCCACGCCCGCCCGCACCGCCGCGAGTTGGCTGATCACGTTGGAAATGCGAATCCCCGGATGAATCACCGGGATCTGCCCCCGAAAATAATTCAGCTCCGGCGTCCACATCAGGTCTTCCACGTACCCCACCCACTTGTGCTGGGTCAGTTGCGCGACTGAGTCGATGGCGTCATGCCGCGCCAAGTACGACGGCGCGCCATAAATCCCCAATTCGTAATCCACCAGCTTGCGCGCATGCACCCGGCCGTGATCCGGGCGCGCCATGGCAATCGACAAATCCGCCTCGCGTTTCGACAGGCTGAAATGGCGCGGGTTGGCCACCAGTTCCACTTCCAGTTGCGGGTGATCGGCCATCAGACGCGGTAACCGCTCCGCCAGAAACCAGGTGCCGAAACCTTCGGGCGTGCCGATGCGCACGGTCCCCGACACGCTGTGCTGCGCATCCTGCAACCGGGTTTGCAGGCGCAGGCTGATGCTTTCGATGGACTCCGCTTCCTGAATAAGCGCCTCACCTTCCTGAGTCAGGGTGTAGCCCGTGGCGCGGCGGTCGAACAGCTTGACCCCCAGCGCCGCTTCGAGGCTCGCCAGTCGGCGGCTCAAGGTCGAGTGATCGAGGTTCAGACGTTGCGCCGCGACCGTCAGACGGCCTGTGCGGGCAATCGCCAGAAAGGTTTGCAAGTCGTTCCAGTTAAAAGCGTCCATGTGGTTTTTTGCACATCCGGTAGTGGGCAAAGGCTCATTCATCCGCAGAAATACTAATGCTAGATTCGAATCTCCACAAACGGTGACGAGGACGACACCCGCCCCGCACACCGTTTACGTAGCGGTCCATAACAACAAAAGAGGACGTACCCCTCATGATGCTGATTGATCAACTGCAACAACGTCAGGCCGACGGCAAGCCGGTTCGTGTCGGTCTCATCGGCGCAGGCAAATTCGGTTCGATGTACCTTTCACAGGCCCGCCGCACGCCGGGCATTCACCTGATCGGCATCGCTGATCTGTCGCCTGAACGCGCCCGCAACGCCTTGGCGCGGGTGGGCTGGAGCCCCGAGCAATACGCCGCGCGCTCCTTCGACGACGCCGTTCGCAACCAGACCACCTACATTCAGGACGACGCCCAGGCGCTGATTTCCAATGGCCAGGTCGATGTGATCATCGACGCCACGGGCAGCCCGGCGGCAGGGATTCGTCACGCCTTGCTCTGCTGCGAACACCGCAAACACATCATCATGGTCAACGTCGAAGCCGACGTGCTGGCAGGTCCCTTGCTGGCGCAGAAAGCGGCCGAGGCCGGGATCGTCTATACCATGGCCTACGGCGATCAACCGGCGTTGATCGTCGAGCTGGTGGACTGGGCCCGGACGTCGGGTTTCGAAGTGGTCTGCGCGGGCAAGGGCACCAAATACCTGCCGGCTTATCACACCTCGACCCCCGACACCGTCTGGGGCTATTACGGCTTTACCGAAGAGCAGGTCGGCTCCGGCGATTTCAACGCGCAGATGTTCAACTCGTTTCTCGACGGCACCAAATCGGCGCTGGAAATGGCCGCGGTGTCCAACGCCACCGGCCTGACCCCGGCGGCCACGGGCCTGGCGTTTCCGCCCTGTGGCGTGGACGACTTGCCGACGCTGTTGCGGCCACGGGACATCGGCGGAATTCTTTCTCACTCCGGGACGGTCGAGGTGATTTCCTCGCTGGAGCGCGACGAGCGCCCGGTGTACCGCGACCTGCGCTGGGGCGTGTACGTGACGTTCAAGGGGCACAGCGATTACGTGCGCGACTGCTTCTCGCAATACGGCGTACGCACGGACCCGACCGGCGAGTACGCCTCGCTGTACCGGCCGTACCACATGATCGGTCTGGAGCTGGGCATTTCCGTGGCCCAGGCCGCGCTGCTGGGTCGTGCGACGGGGGCCACCAACGGCTTCCGCGGCGATGTGGTGGCGACGGCCAAACGCGACCTGCAAGCGGGCGAAAAACTGGACGGCGAGGGCGGGCATCGGGTGTACGGCAAGCTCATGCCAGCGGTGGATTCCCTGGCCATGGGCGGCCTGCCGATCGGTCTGGCCCACGGCGTGGTGCTGAACCGTCCGGTGGCAGCGGGCCAACCGGTGCGCTGGAGTGACGTCACGGCGGACCTGTCGATTCAGGCGGTGCGGGTGCGCAAGGAAATGGAGGAAGTCTTTCAAGCGACGTTGCGGTAACCGAGGGCGCACTGCATTCAGGCCCGCGTCGGCTGTCAGGCACTCTGTCTGGCCGTCGGCGCACAGGGTCTTCCAACAATAAAAAGATCTTCAGAAAGAAGAGGAATGTATGTCGAATATCACCGAAGCCGTCGTCGCCGAGACGACCAGCCAGACGACTGCGCAGGCCGCAAGCAAGGTCGATGTGTATCGCAAGATCGCCTGGCGGATCATGCCGTTCATTATCTTCTGTTACCTCACCGCGTACCTCGACCGGGTCAACGTCGGTTTCGCCAAATTGCAGATGATGCAGGATCTGCAATTCAGTGATGCCATCTACGGCTTCGGCGCCGGGGTGTTCTTCATCGGCTACTTTTTCTTCGAAGTGCCGAGCAACCTGATCCTGCACCGGGTTGGCGCACGCATCTGGATCGCGCGGATCATGATCACCTGGTCGATCATCTCCGCCGCCATGCTCTTCGTGCAGACGCCGATGCATTTCTACATCGCACGTTTCCTGCTCGGCGTGGCCGAAGCCGGGTTTTCGCCAGGCATCATGCTGTACCTGACGTACTGGTTTCCGTCGAAGAAACGTGGTCTTTCGCTCGGGCTGTATTACATCGCCATCCCGCTGGCCGGGGTCATTGGCGGGCCGATTTCCGGGATCATCATGGCGACGCTGAAAGACTCGACCGTCATGGCCAACTGGCAATGGTTGTTCCTGCTCGAAGCCATTCCGTCGTTCATCGCCGGTATTGCCGTGCTGTTTCTGATGGTTGATAAACCCGCCAAGGCCAAATGGCTGACCGACGCGCAGAAGCAGGAAATACAGAGTGACCTGGCGCGGGAAGACGCGGTGAAAACCGAACACGCCAGCGTGCGCAGCTTCATGGGCGACCGCAACATCTGGAAGCTCACGGCAGTGTATTTCTGCCAGATCATCGGGCTGTACGGCATCAGCTTCTGGCTGCCGTCGCTGATCAAGCAATCCGGGATTCAGGACGTGGCCTACGTGGGCTGGATTTCAGCGATCCCGTACCTGGTGGCGCTACCCGCGATCATCATTTCCGGCATGACGGCCGACCGCACCGCCAGGCGCCGACAGCATTTCTCCGAGGCGTTGTTGATCGGGGCCCTGGGGTTCATCGTCTGTCCGTTGGTGGGCGCCAACCCGGTGCTGGTGGTGCTGGCGCTGTGCGTCGCGACCGCCGGGGTGCTGTCCGCGCTGTCGCTGTTCTGGGGCATTCCATCCGCGTTTCTTGCCGGGGTCTCGGCTGCGGCGGCGATTGCCGGGATCAACTGCATGGGCAACCTCGCCGGGTTCGTGTCGCCGTACATGGTGGGGTGGCTGAACACCGCAACCGGGCACACCGACACCGGGCTGTATGCAGTGGCGGCGTTCCTGACCTTGGGCGCGCTGTTGGTGTGGCAAGTGCCCAAGGCGTTGGCGGATCGGTGATTTGAATGCTACCCAAAACCCTGTAGCAGTCCGGCTTGCCGGCGGTGGCAATTTCATGGACGCCACCGCCGGCGAGCCGTGCTGCTACAGGAAGTCTGCGTGGATGATCAAGCCATGTTCGACGCCTGATCTGAACTGCCCCCCAAAAGTTGGACAGTTTACGCCTCAGCCTGAGTCCTGTATTCAACAGGACTCATGCCATTGAGCCTCAGCTTGATGCGGTCATGGTTGTAGTAATGAATGTACTCATCCAGGCCCGCCTTCAATTCTTCCACACTCTCGAAACGCTTCAGGTAGAAAAACTCTGACTTCAGCGTGCCGAAAAAACTCTCTATCGCCGCATTATCCAGGCAATTGCCTTTGCGGGACATGCTCTGCTTCACGCCTTTTTCGCTGAGTGCGTGGCGATAGCGTGGCTGTTGGTAGTGCCATCCCTGGTCCGAATGAACGACCAGTTTGGGCGCGTCTCCCAAGCAAGCCAACGCCTTGTCGAGCATGTTCCCCACCAACTCGTAGTAAGGCCGACTGGCTGTTTCGTACGCGATGATTTCGCCGTTGTACAAATCCATCACAGGAGACAAGTAGAGCTTCTGCTGACCCACTTTGAACTCGGTGACGTCGGTTACCCACTTCTGTTTTGGCCGGGGTGCATGAAAATTACGCTCCAGCAGGTTCGCGGCGATTTTGCCAACAGTCCCCCGGTAGGAACGGTATTTCTTGGGCCGTACGACCGATTGCAAACCCTGTTCGGCCATCAGCCGTTCGATGACCTTCTTGTTGACCAGCGTTCCTTCCTTTCTGAGCGCAAGCGCAATACGCCGATAGCCATACAGCCCTCTCTGCTTGTGATATTCCTGCTGCACCCGTTCCTTGAGCGCCGCATGCCGGTCCGGTTTCTGCTCAGCCTTGACCTGGTAATAGAAGGTGCTGCGTGCCAGCCCGACCAGCTCAAGGAGGTCGGGCAATGGGAATCGGTGCTTGAGTTTGCGGACGATCAGGACTTTTTCCCCCGTGTTCGCTCCTTTTCCTCGCGCAGGGCCTTGAGCTCCTTTAGGACAGCGTTCTCCATGCGCATGTACTCAAGTTCAGCCATCAACTGCTCTCGTGGCTTTTGTGCATCGTTGGTGTCGGTGGGTTTGGCGGGTTTGATTTTCATGGGCGTGTCGGCTGGCTGGATGGCAGTAGGGGTGACAGGACTGTCACTGTAATACTGGCGTTGCCAGATGCCTATCAGGGAGGACCGCCCAAGGTCAAAATGCGCAGCGGTCTGGCGTAGCGAAAGTCGATGCTCATGCATGTAGGTCAAGACTTGGCGCTTGAAATCCTCGCTGTACCGCCGCGCATACGACATTGGCTTGATGCTGTTGCCAGTCCGATAACTGGCGACCCAGCGTCGAAGGAGACTGAAGTCGATGCCAAAATGTCTGGCCACTGTTCGGAAGCCGTTGGTACCGTTTAGGTAGGCGGTGACCGCCGTGAGCTTGAACTGCTCGGTGTACTTGATCATAGATCCCCCAGGGGTTGGATGGGTGTCCAACTTCTTGGGGGCAGTTCAATCTGTGGGAGACGCCGGAGGTTACGACGGCAGCGAATGCGGTGTGTCAGGCAGGACGCCTTCGCCACTGTCGTAACCTCCAGCAGCTCCCACAGGTTCGGCGGCGTTCACCAGATTTCGATGCACCGCAAAAACCTGTAGGAGATGCCGGAGGTTACGACGGTTCGGGCCGCGGTCGGACGAAAGCGGTGAGTCAGTCATTGGAAAAGGAACTGCTCCACCCTCCACCCAACGCCACCGCCAACCCGACACTGGCCTGCAACCGGCTGGTGTCCACTTCCTGCAACCGCCGCTGCGCCTGCAAGGCGGTGGTCTGCGCGGTCACCACTTCCAGATAATTCAGCGCCCCCGCTTCATAACTGTTGGTCGCGATCTGTTCGGCGCTGTGGGCGGCGTCGACGGCGGCTTGCTGGTCTTGGGATTCCTGCTGCAAATCCCGCAATTGGCCCAAGTTATCTTCCACTTCGCGCACCGCCTTGAGCACTTGGCTGTGGTACTGCGCGGCGGCTCCTTCGAACTCGGCCTTGGCCTGACGCTCGTTGGCGTTGCGGCGTCCGCCGTCGAAGATCGGCAGGTTCACCAGCGGCCCCAGTGCCCAATAACGATTGGCCGCCGCCAGCAGATTGCCGCTGCCCTGTGTCTGCCCGCCGAGCAGGCCGGTGAGGCTGAAATCCGGGTACCACGCGGCTTTGGCGACGCCGATGTTGGCGTTGGCTGCGAACACCCGACGCTCTGCGGCCGCCACGTCAGGCCGTTGTTGCAACAGGCTGCCGGGCAAGGCATGAGGGATGTCCGGCTGTTTCAACGATTCAGCGTCGTGAACCAGGGCGAAGTCGCTCGGCAGGACGCCCACCAGCTCGGCGATGGCGTGTTCGCTCAGGTCACTTTGCGCTTTGACATCGTCCAGTTGCGCCTGGGCTTCGGCCAACTGGCTCTGGGCGCGGGAGAGGTCAAGCTCCGAGGCGATCTTGCCTTCGTAACGGTCTCGGGTCAGTTGCAGGGCCTGGGTGTAGTCGTCTAGCGACGCCTTGAGAATTCGGCTCTGCGCGTCCAGTCCGCGCGCTTGCACGTAAAGGGTCGCGAGTTGCTTTTGCAGGCTGAGACGGGCGACGGCCAGGTCGTCCGCCGAAGCTTGGGCCTGCGCGTCTCCCGCCGCCACCTGATTGCGAATCTTGCCCCACAGATCCGGGTCGAAACTCAGGCTGAACCCGGCCGTGTCGCTGTTATAGACCGAGGGCTGGGTATCGCCACGCAAGGGTCTTCGATCCGACTGACGCTGACGCACCGGCGCAACGCTGGCGTTGATCTGCGGAAACAGCCCGGCATGCAACTGGCTGGCGAAGGCCACCGACGCGTCGTAGTGGGCGAGGGCGGCCGCCAGGTCCGGGTTGGCGTTGAGCAGTTGCTGTTGCAGGTCGTCGAGCTGTTTGTCGCCGAACACCTGCCACCACTGGGCCTGCAACTGATCCGCAGGCTGCGCCGGGTGCCACGGGCCTGCGTCCTCCCTGTAATGCTCAGGCAGCGGCACCGCTGGTGCGTGGTAGGTCGGCGCCAGCGAGCAGCCTTGCAGCGTTAACGCGCCTGCGATAACCAGCGCCAGGGTCAGACCCTTAAGCCTTGGGCGCATGGGCACCTCCCGCGTCCGCGAGTTGCACCGGGTCGTTTTCACGGAGGGCATCGGGCGGGTTGTCGATGACCTTGTCGGAGGCTTGCAAGCCTTGGTCAATCACCAGCCGATCCCCAAGGTCCATCGCGATGTGAATGTCGCGCAGGTGCACATGACCGGCCCCGTCCATGGTCGCGACCTGCGTGCCTTTGGCGCGGAAAATCAGTGCGCTCGCCGGGATGCTCATCCCATGGCTGCCTGCGGCAATGGGCAGGGTCGCGTCGGCGTAATCACCCGGCAGCAGCGCGCCATCGGGGTTGTTGGCCACGAACTGGGCCAGCAACGTGCCGGAGCGCGGATCGACGGCGGTGGAGTCGCCGAGCAGGGTCGCCTTGTAGGTTTGTGCGGGGTGCTCGGGAACGCTGAGCTGCACCTGCATGCCGGGGCGGATGACGCTGGCGTAGTTCTGCGGAATCGGCACATAGAGGCGCAGTCGATGGGTGTCGGCCATGCTGAACAACGGGGTGCCGCCGCCATCGTCGGCCTTGATCAACTGGCCGATGTCGGTGTTACGCGCGGTGATCGTGCCGCTGAACGGCGCCCGAATCGTCTTGTACGCGGCCAAGTCGGTGAGGCGCTGGTAGTCCGCCTCCGCCGCTTGCACATCGGCCTTCGCAGCGGTGGCGGCGGAGACTTTCTCGTCCACTTCCTGTTGCGACACCGAATGCGTGGCGAGCAAGTGTTGCCAGCGCTCGGCGGTGGTCTGGGCGATGCGCGCCTGGGCCTGTTGCTGGGCAAGGTGCGCGTGGGTTTGCGCCAGTTGTTGATCCAGCTCGGGGCTGTCGATGTGGGCCAGCACCTGACCGGCCTGCACCTGCGTGCCGATGTCGGCGGCCCAGTCTTTCAGGTAGCCGCTGACCCGGGCATTGATCGAGGCTTTGCTCCAGGCGTCGAGGCGTGCGGGCAATTGTAGCGTGTCGGCTTGGGCGTTTTGCGAAGGCGAGACCACCGTGACCACTGGCACCGACTGGCTTTCAGTCCAGTCCGCGACGGCGTGATCATGGCGGGTGCGAGCGGCGAGGCCATTGGCGACCAAAAGTGCCGCCAGGGTCAGGCCGCCGATGCCGGTGAGCATCAGGCGTTTGCGCGAAGGGGCGTGTTCAGACGACATGGGGTGTTTCTCCATCGGTAGCGCTGGCGGGGGTAATAGCAGAGATGGGTTTCGAGTGGCGGTGCACGAGGCTGAACACCACGGGCACGAACAGCAGGGTGGCGGTGGTGGCGAGGATCAACCCGCCAATGACGGCACGGCCCAGCGGCGCGTTCTGCTCCTGAGAAATGGCCAGTGGCAGCATGCCGATGATCATTGCCAAAGCCGTCATGCACACCGGGCGGAAGCGGGTGTACCCGCCTTCCAGCGCGGCGAGCAGCGCGTCGCCGTGTTCGGCCAGACGCTCGCGGCAGAAACTCACGACCAGAATCGAGTTGGCCGTCGCCACGCCCATGCACAAAATCGCCCCGGTCAGCGTCGGCACCGACAGCGACGTGCCGCTGAGGAAGAGCATCCAGACGATCCCGGCCAGTGCCGCTGGCAATGCCGTGATGATCACGAAGGGGTCGATCCACGACTGGAAATTGATCACGATCAGCAGATAGATCAGCACCACCGCGCCGAGCAGGCCGAAACTCAAGCCGCTGAAGGCTTCGTGCAGCGCGTCGATCTGGCCGTGCAGGCTGACCACCGCACCTTTGGGCCGCAGGTGCGCCATGTCGTCGATGACCTTTTGCACGTCCTTGGCCACACCGCCGAGATCACGGCCCTGAACGTTGGCGAACAGGTCCAGCGTCGGCTGAATGTTGTAATGGGTGACCACAGCGGGGCTGTCCACGCGTTTGATCGTTGCCAGGCCACCGAGGATCTGTGACTGCCCGTCGCTGCCGGTGATCGGCAGGGCTTCCAACGTCGGCAGGCTGTCCAGCCGGTATTGCGGGGTCGCGGCGACCACGGAATAGGACACGCCGTTTTTCGGGTTCAGCCAGTAGGTCGGCGCCACTTGCGAGGTCCCGGCCAATGAGGCGCCGAGGCTGGTCGTGACGTCTTTTTCGGTGATGCCCAGTTGCTTGGCGCGCAGCCGGTTGACATCCACTTGCAGCGACGGATAGCCCGTGGACTGCTGGATGCGCAGGTCAGCGATGCCAGGAATGTGTTGCAGGCGGCGTTGCAGTTCCAGCGCGTAATCACGGTTGGCGTCGCCGTTGGGCCCGGAAATTTTCAGGTCCAGCGGGGCCGGGTTACCGAAGTTGAGAATCTGGCTGCTGATGTCGGCGGGCAGGAAGGCGAACTGGCTGCCGGGGAAACTCTGGGGCAGGGCTTCGCGCAGGCGTTTGACGTAGTCGGCAGTGGGCGCGTGGCCTTCTTTCAGGGTGACCTGAATGTCGCCGTCCTGCGGACCGATGGTGCCGCTGCTGCTGTAGGCCATGTCGATGCCGCTGAGCGGGATGCCGATGTTGTCGATCACGGTGTCCAGCTCATCGCCGGGAATGATCTCGCGGATGCGCTGCTCGATGCGGTCGAAGTCGGCGGCGCTTTCCTCGATCCGCGTGCCCAGCGGCAGGCGCACGTGCATCGACAAGGCGCCTGCATCGGTGGCCGGGAAGAAGTCTTCCCCCAGACTCGGCAACAACGCAAAGCTGGCCAGCACGCAGGCGAGAAATCCCAGCAGAAATGCTTTGCGACGTTTCAGTGCCAGTCCCAGCAGCCCGTGGTAGACGTCGCGAATCGCCGAGAAGCGTTTCTCGAAACCTTGCTGAAAACTCAGCGCGCCGCGCAGGATCACGTTGCGCTGACGGCCGTGCTGATCGCCCTCGTGGTGATTAATGAAGGCGTCTTCCGGGTGATGACCGGGGCCGGTTTCGAGCACGTGGGGCTTGAGCAGAAACATCGCCAGCGTCGGCACCAGCGTGCGCGACAACAGAAACGAGCTGCCCATGGCGAAGATGACTGCCAGCGCCATCGGCCGGAAAAGGTAACCGGCGATGCCCTGCAGCATGAACATCGGCACGAACACGATGCAGATGCACAGCAGCGAGACGAACGCCGGGCCGACGATTTGCTTCGCGCCGTCCATGATCGCGTCCTTCACCGCCTTGCCTTGTTCCAGGTGCCAATTGATGTTCTCGATGGTCACCGTGGCGTCGTCCACCAGAATCCCCACCGCCAGCGCCAGCCCGCCGAGGGTCATGACATTGAGGGTTTGCCCGGTGACCGAGAGCAGAGCGATGGCCGACAGCACGGCCAGTGGAATCGACGCGGCGATGATCAGCGTCGAACGCCAACTGCCGAGGAACAGCAGGATCATCACGCTGGTCAGCAGGGCGGCGATGATGCCTTCCCGCGCCACGCTGCCCACCGACTCTTTTACGAATACCGAGGCATCACCGAGCAGCGAGGTTTTCAACTCGGGCGGCAGGGTTTCGTTGATCAGCGGCAGCATGTTGCGGATGTCGTCGACGATCGACAGGGTCGAGATGTTGCCGTTTTTCAACGCGGGCATCAGCACCGCACGACGGCCATCGACCCGGACGATGTTGGTCTGCGGCGGCGAGCCGTCCCGCACGTGAGCGACTTGACCGATGGTGATCAGCGCGCCGTCGACGGTCTTGATCGGCAGGTCGTTGAGCTCGTTGATCGCCTGCGGGCTGTTGTTCAACAGGACCGTGTATTCGTCGGTGCCCATCTTCGCCGTGCCCACCGGAATGATCTGGTTGCCAGCGGCCAGCGCGTTGCCGACGTCCTGCGCCGACAGGCCCTTGGCGGCGAGTGCCTGCGGGTCGAGGTCGAGGGTGATCTGCCGCTGCTTGCCGCCCATGGGCGTTGGCATGGCGAGGCCCGGCACGGCGCTGAGGGGCAGGCGAATGCTGTTTTGCACGAGGTCGCGAATCCGCGCTTCCGACAGGGTCGGGCTGGAAAAGGCCATTTGCAGGATCGGCACGGTCGAGGCGCTGTAGTTGAGGATCAGCGGCGGCGTGATCCCGGCGGGCATCTGTTTGAGCACGGTTTGTGACACCGCCGTCACCTGGGCGTTGGCGGTGCGAATGTCCACGCCGGGCTGGAAGAAAATCTTGACGATGCCCATGCCGGGCAAGGATTGCGATTCGATGTGCTCGATGTCGTTGACCGTGGTGCTGAGCGAGCGCTCGTAGGTGTAGATCACCCGACCGGCCATGGCGTCCGGCGACAGCCCCGCGTACTGCCAGACCACCGCCACCACCGGAATGCCGATGTCGGGGAACACGTCTGTGGGCGTCTTGACCGCCGCCATCGGCCCGACAATACAGATGAAAATCGCCAACACGATAAACGTGTAGGGCTTGAGCAATGCAGTCCTGACCAGCCCGAGCATGCCTGAAACCTCCTATTCGAATGGGCGCAGTCTTGGGGCCGGGACCTAACAGGCAGCTTTCGCCCAGATGAACAAATCGTTAGTCCCGCGCACAAGGAGCTTTCATGGGGGATTCATTTGTGGTTCATCCGGGCGGCGCGCAGCCTTTAATCGTTGAAATTCACCCTGCACCACAGGGACTTTTTCTTTCCAATGAGGGTTGTGTCATGAACGCCAAATCACTGTTGCTCGTGCCCATGCTGGGGCTGGTGGCTGTCCTGTCTGCGTGTGCGGGTCCTATGCCGAAAGCCGATCCCACCGAGGCGTGGATCGGGTTGCAGGAAGAGCCTTCCGGGGTCTTGATGGCCGAGGACCTGGACGGGAAGCGGCTGAACGATGGCCGGTATTTCGATGTGAAGCCGGGGGCACACACGCTGGACTTGGATTTGATCGTCGACGGCAATGGCGACGACGGGCAGATGAATTGCGAAGCGGGGATCAGCTTCAACCAGTTCAAGGCGGGCGAGCATTACAAACTGGTGGAGTCGAGCCTGGGCGAGGAATACCGGGTGAAGCTTGAGGATTCCCAAGGGCACCAGATCGGTCGCAGCCGGGACTTCACGTGCATGCCGGGGTGATGTGATCAACAGCGTCCCGGTGTAGCACGCCGGCGCACCGGGCTTTTCCTGTGGGCGCGAATTCATTCGCGAAGGGGCGGGTACATCCGCAGTATCTCCACCGCCTGAACCGTCTTTCGCGAATGAATTCGCTCCTACAGGTTTTGCGTCACGACACGATTACGCGATCGACATCAACCCCCTGTAGCCGTCCGGGCCTCCACTGTGGGAGCGAATTCATTCGCGAAGGGGCCGGTACATCCACAGCATCTCTATAGCCTGAACGCTACGGCCTCCTGCTATCCCATATCCGTGAATGCTCGGCAGCGCATCCTGTTTCTGCGTGTTGCGTCGGATAGGCAGGGTCCGTAAACCTACCAATACTGCGTGCCAATCAAATGGGTCAACTCATTGAAAGGACGTAGGGGAAATGGATTCAGCCGAACAACAGATTGCGGATGAGGCGGTGGCATTTGCCAAGGCGAACAGGCGGGAGATTGCAAGAAGGCTGACGAGCCTTTCATTTTTTCCACCCGATGATTTTCCCGTGTCCATTTTCATGGCCGGGTCGCCGGGTGCGGGTAAAACAGAGGCGTCGCTGGAGTTTCTCGCTCGATTTGAAACCCCTACGGTGCGGATTGATCCAGACCTTCTCAGAGGCGAAATTCCGTCTTATACCGGGGGCAATTCTTACCTGTTTCAGCGCGCGATTTCCGTGCTGGTGGACAAAGTCCATGACCAGGTGCTTAAGCAGAATCAGTCCTTTTTGTTGGATGGCACATCGGCGAATTTTGACGTCGTCGCGCGCAACATTCGCAGATCCTTACGCAAACAACGTTTCGTGCTGATTTTGTACGTTTACCAAGATCCTGAATTGGCTTGGAGGTTTGTGGCGGCAAGGGAGCAGGTGGAAGGTCGGAACATTCCTCCGCATGAGTTCATCAGGCAGTACTTCAGCGCTCGAGAGGTCGTTAATCGACTCAAAACTGAATTCGGGCATGCTGTGACCGTGGATGTCCTCATCAAGAATGAGAACGGGACCACGCGAATGTACCGAGAGAACATCCAGCGAATTGACGATCATATCCCTGAAAAATATGATCAGACTTCGCTGGCAAGGATGCTTAACGCCAATGAGGGAAAAATATGAGTTCGCCGGAAAAAACAGATACATCTTTCAAACGCACGCTTTCAGACTTCGTCCGCAACGCCACTTCCGAAGAGAAAGAGCGCGTCTACCAAGAAGTCATGAAGAAAGCCTGGGAGCGTCAGGACCGGATCATTGAGAAGGCCCGCAACCTGTAACCCGAATCCCGCACACCAAAGCCGCCCCTCAAGGCGGCTTTGTCGTTTCAGCCCAGCGCCGTCACCTGCCGACACTCCAGCACCAGGCTCGCGCCGCCGGAGGGGCTGTTGCCGATGCGCAGTTTGAAGCCGTGGAGGTTGACGATGGCGGCGACGATGGAGAGGCCGAGGCCGAAGCCGCTGTGGTTGTTGCCGGTTTCGCTGCGGTAGAAGCGTTTGAACACCGCTTCGCGTTCGGCGTCGGGGATGCCGGGGCCGGTGTCCTGGACTTCGATGAACGTGGTGTCGCCCTCGGCCCGGGCGATCATCAGCACCTGGCCACCGGCCGGGGTGAATTTGATCGAGTTGCTGAGCAGGTTCGATAACGCTTCGAACAACAGCGCCCGGTCGCCCACCAGCGGCGGCAGCCGTTCCGCGACTTTCAGGTGCAGTGAGACGCGACCTTCTTCGGCCAGTGGCAGATAGAAATCGAACAGCTCATGCAGCAGCGGCACGGGATCGAGTTGGCCGAAGGCGGAGCGGCGCTGATGGTCTTCCAGCTCGGAAATGCGCAGCAAGCCCCGGAAACGGGCCATCAGGGTGTCGGCATCGGCAATCACTTGCGCCATCTGTTCGCCCTGGGGCGAATGTTCCGGGGATTGCTGCTGAATGCGGTACAGCTGCGCCCGCAGCCTGGTCAGCGGGGTGCGCAGGTCGTGGGCGATGTTGTCGCAGACGCCTTTGACCTCGTTCATCAGCCGCTCGATGCGGTCGAGCATGGCGTTGACAATATCGGCGAGCATGTCGATCTCGTCCCGACGGTCCGAGACCGGCAGGCGCTTGGTCAGGTCGCCGATGACGATGGCTTCGGCGCTGGCCTGAATCGCGCCGATACGCCGCAAGGGTCGACGGCGCAGCAGGTGCCAACCCAAGGCGCCAGGGATGATCGTCAGCGAGACGCCCCAGAGCAACGCACGCAGGATGAGCGTGGCCACGGCGAACAGTGAACCATTGTCCCGGACCAGCACCAGCCAGCGGTTGTCCATCGTGTGAATGGCCACGGCATCGCAACTGGCGCGCGGCAGGTTCGGGTCGTCGGAATCGATGCAGGTGTCCAGCTCCTGGATTTCACCGGTCAGCTTCAGGCCCTCAGGAATCTCGCGGATCGGCCCGGCGATGGGCTGGAGGTCCTTGTCGAACAGGCCATAGGCGTCGACGGTGCGGATGTCGAAGCGCTCGCTGGTGTGCAGCGCGTCGTCCAGTTGGACGCCTTCGAAGCGCGAGAACAGTTGCTGGCGCTGCATCAACGAGTGGCGGGCGAGGTTGTTCAGGTAACTGGTGACTTCCCAGTACAGCACCCCCATGAGGATGCTGCTCCAGGCCACGAACAGAAAACTGTAAAGCGCCAGCAGCCGGCTGCTGGAGGAGCGCCAGCCCTTAGACGGGTTCGGCAATGACATAACCTGAGCCTCGAACGGTACGTATAAGCGGCGTCAGGGTAGGGGGATCGATTTTCTTGCGCAAGCGACCAATGTGCACATCAATGAGGTTGGTGCCGGGGTCGAAGTGATAACCCCAGACTTCCTCGAAAATCATCATGCGGGTGATGATCTGTCCGTTGTTGCGCATCAGGAATTCCAGCAGCTTGTATTCGGTGGGCAGCAGGTTCAGTGGCTGCCCGGCGCGGCTGGCTTCGCGGGTGATCAGGTTCAGCTCCAGATCGCCGACCTTGAGCATGGTTTCGGCCTGGGTGACGGGGTTGCTGCGGCGCAGCAGGACCTCGACCCGAGCGGCCATTTCGTCGGAAGCGAAAGGTTTGGAGAGGTAATCGTCGCCCCCGGCGCGCAGGCCACGGACGCGTTCATCGACGTCGGACAAGGCGCTGATCATCAGGATCGGCGTGGCAATGCCGAGGGCGCGCATGGTGGTGACAATCGCCAGACCGTCTACTTCGGGCAGCATGCGGTCGAGGGTGATGAGGTCGTAATCGCCGCTGACGGCGCGCACTAACCCCTCACGGCCATTGTCGACCCAATCCACCTGGAGGCCATGGCTGCTTAACTCGGCGACGATTTCCTTGGCGGTGACGGCATCGTCTTCGATTGTCAGAATTCGGGTCATTGGAGTGCCTGAACCACGTTGCGACTGGAGACTTGCATTTTGCCTTTAAACGTAGCCGGTATTTCTTAAAAATTATTTAAGTACACCGATCTGCCATCTTGCACGGGCCCTGTAGGAGTGAGCTTGCTCGCGAAGGCGAGTTATCGGTCAACAGATGTGGCACAGGCACACCGCTATCGCGAGCAAGCTCACTCCTACAAAGGTTCTCACGCGCCTTCGGGGTTTGCGCTGTCCTTCGGCGGTTGTTTGGGACGACGTTCTTTCTTCGGCGTCCCGCTCTCACTTCGAATCTGCGCATGGCTGATCAGCGCGAAGATAAAGCTCCCGCCGATGATATTCCCCGCGAGGGTCGGCCCGGCGAACACCAGCCAGAACTCTTTCCACGACAATTCCCCGGCGAACACCAGGTACGAGACCTCCGCCGAGCCGACCACGATGTGGGTGAAATCCCCCAGCGCCATCAGGTAGGTGATCATCAGGATGATCCACATCTTGGCGTTTTCCATGGAGGGGATCATCCAGACCATGGTGGCGATCATCCAGCCGGAGACGATGCCCTTGGCGAACATCTGCGTGGTGCCGTTTTCCATCACCTTGCGGCCGATGTCCAGAAAGGCGGCGTCGGTCTTGGTGTCGAAAATCGGCAGTTCCAGCATCACGTACGCCACCAGCAGCGTGCCGCACAAGTTGCCCACCAGCACCACACTCCAGAGCCGCAGGAGACGGCCGAAATTGTTCAGCGTCGGCTTGCTCATCACCGGCAGCACGGCCGTCAGGGTGTTTTCAGTGAACAGTTGCTGACGGGCAAGGATCACCGCAAGAAACCCGGCGCTGTAGCCAACGCTGGCGATCACCTTGAACGCTTCGCCGTCCGGCAGCCGCGAGTTGAGCAGCCCCATGGCCATCAGCGACAGGCCCATGGTCAGGCCCGCGGCCAATGCCGACCAGAACAGCGCGGCGACGTTGCGCTCCAGCTCCTGATCGCCCTGCATGCGGATCGTCTCGTGCAGCACGGCGGCGCGGGGTGGCTGGTTCTCGTCGATGTCGCGTTCTTCCTCGGGGGTAAGGCCGGGGGTCTTGCCGTCTTGTTCAGTGTCCATGCTGCTTCTCTTGGGTAGTCTGGCGGTTTGCTGAGGGAGACGGTCAGTTTTTTTCGGTGTACCTGCTGCGCCGTGCTGTTGGTTGAGACACAATCCGCTCCCCGTCGTTCGCCCCTGCGCGGCGGCCTTTTCATTGATTCGGGAGACCCCACCGTGACCCTTCATATTCGAGACGCCACCCGCGCCGATGCGGCCGTGATTCTGGGCTTCATCACCGAGCTTGCGATCTACGAAAAAGCCGAGCACGAGGTCAAGGCCAGCGTCGCCGACATCGAGCGCAGCCTGTTTGACGAGCCGTCACCGGCCAAGGCGCTGATTTGCCTGCTGGACGACCAGCCCATCGGTTTTGCGGTGTATTTCCTCAGCTACTCGACGTGGCAGGGCCGCAAGGGGCTGTACCTGGAAGACCTGTTCGTGTCTGCCAGCCAGCGCGGGATTGGCGCGGGCAAGCAACTGCTGCGGCATCTGGCGAAGATCGCCCATGACACCGGATGCGGTCGTTTCGAATGGAGCGTGCTGGACTGGAACCAGCCCGCGATCGATTTCTATAAATCGATTGGCGCCGAGCCGCAGGACGAGTGGGTGCGGTATCGGATGGAAGGGGAAGGGTTGAAACGGTTTGCGTTGGGTAACGAGTAGGCCGGCAAGGCGCATGACCTGTAGGCGCGAATTCATTCTGGGCGGCATTCTGACGAGAGGCCGGTACAGACGGCATGTCTCCATTGGCCATGCCTACGTCTCGCGAATGAATTCGCTCCCACAGGGGTTCGATATCGCCACGAAATGTGCGGCCTGACGCAGGTTTAACTGTGGGAGCGAATTCATTCGCGAAGGTGGGACAGGCGATGGAGATGTGCAGGCTGTACCAACCTTTCGCGAATGAATTCGTTCCCACAGAGAATCGTCAGCGCACGCCAAGCCCCAGCCTGGCGAGAAGGCGACGGGTATCCGGTTCAGCCCGTCAGATCAGCACTATCAATCCGCACCACACCCGCTGCCGTCAGGTCCTGCCACGCCGTTTCCAGCGACCCGCCGAGGTCGATCGCCTTGCACGCGTCAGCGATCACCCACGTATTGAACCCCGCCGTCCGCGCATCCAGCGCCGACCACGCCACGCAGAAGTCCAGCGCCAGGCCGACCACGAACACGCTGTCGACCCCGCGCTCCTTCAAATACCCCGCCAGCCCGGTCTGGGTCGTGCGATCCGCCTCGACGAACGCCGAATAACTGTCGATCCCGGCGTTGCAGCCTTTACGCAGGATCAACTGCGCTTGGGGAATGTCGAGGTCGGCGTGCAGTTCGGCGCCGCCCGTGGCCTGAACGCAATGATCCGGCCATAGCGTTTGCGGTCCGTAAGGCAGGGTGATGCTGTCGAACGGTGCGCGCCCGGCATGGCTCGACGCGAACGAAATGTGCTCGGCCGGGTGCCAGTCTTGCGTGATCACCACGTTGCGAAACTGCGCGCCCAGGCGGTTGATCAGCGGCACCAACTGATCACCCTCGGCCACTGCGAGCGCGCCACCGGGCATGAAGTCGTACTGCATGTCGATGACCAACAGCGCGGCACGAGGGTCTGAAGGGGGCCGGGAGAGGGCGACGGCCATCAGCCAAACACCCGAATCGGCGAACCCGCGTGCCAGGCCTGAATGTCCTCGATCATCTGGCTGAAAAACATCCGGTAGTTGTTCTCCGTGACATAGCCGACGTGAGGCGTCGCCAGCAGGTTTGGCAGGCTGCGGAACGGATGATCGGCGGGCAGCGGCTCGATGCCGTACACGTCCAGCCCCGCCCCGGCGATTTTCTTCTGCTTGAGCACGTCGACCAGCGCCTCTTCATCGACAATCGGCCCGCGTGCCGTGTTGACCAGATAGGCCGTGGGCTTCATGCGGTTCAGCGAAGCGGCGTCCACCAAACCCCGGCTGCGATCACTCAGCACCAGGTTGACCGAGATGATGTCCGACTGCTCGAACAATGCCTCTTTGCTGACGTAGGTCACGCCATGTTCGGCGGCCCGTTCGGCGGTGAGGTTTTCGCTCCAGGCAATGACCTTCATGTCGAAGGCCAACGCGTAGCGGGCGATCTTCTGGCCAATGCTGCCGAGGCCGACAATCCCCAGAGTCTTGCCATACAGGTCGCTGCCAAGGCCGATCTGCCAGTTGCCCGCGCGCAGGGAGTTGGCCTCGTCGACGATGTTGCGGGTGACGCCCATGATCAGCGCCCAGGTCAGCTCGGGGGCGGCGTATTTATAGCTCTCGGTGCCGACCACCGTGATGCCCAGACGCGCGGCGGCCTTGAGGTCCAGCGCCGCGTTGCGCATGCCGCCGGTGACCAGCAACTTGAGGTTGGGCAACTGGCTGAGCAGGGCATCGTCGAAAATCGTGCGTTCGCGCATCACGCAAATCACGTTGAAGTCGTTGAGGCGCGCGACCATGGTCGCGGTGTCGGCGGGGAAGTCGTGGAGGAAGCTGACCTCGCCAATCGGGTTGAGTACGGTCCAGTCCACCACATTCTGGGCAACGGACTGCCAGTCATCGAGCACGGCAATTCTCAGCGCGGAACCCTGAGTCATTTCGGTTAAGCCTCGTTCAAGAGCACATTGGATTTGTGGAGGCCAACATACGCCTGCTGGATTCAGAGTGAAACCCTCAGACGCGCACGGTAATTGTGGGAGCCGGCTTGCTGGCGAATGCGGTGTGTCAGACGACAGATGTTAAATGGACACACCGCTTTCGCCAGCAAGCCGGCTCCCACAAGGGGGCGGTGTCGGTCCTGTCATCAATTAAACAACCCCGCCGCGATGTTGATCGAAAACCCCAATATCGACGTGTTGAACAGAAACCCGATCAACGACTGCGCCAGCACCACCTTGCGCAAATTTCGGGTCGCCACGCCCACGTCGGACGTCTGCACCGCCACACTGATGGTGAACGAGAAGTACAGGAAGTCCCAGTAATCCGGGTTCTGCTCACCGTCGGCAAACCGCAGCGCCGCGTCGTCGCCGTTCCAGGTGTAAAACATCCGGGCGTAATGCAGGCTGAAAATCACCCCGATCAACAGCCACGACCCGACGATGGTGAACCCGGTAAACGCGTAATGCAGTGCTTTGTCGCTGGAAGACATGTCCTTGATCCCGGCCAGTTCCAGCACGATGGCGGCCAGGCTGGCAATCGCCGCCACACAGACCATCACCAGCACCCAGCCAGCGTTTTCATCCTCGACTTCGGCGATGCGTCGCACGGCTTCGGCGTTGGATTTGAACGTGCGGATCATGATCAGCAGCATGTACACCCAACCGGCGACGTTCCAGGCGATCAGGCATTTGCTGGTGACAGTGATGGCAGGGGCGATGAAGGCGGCAACGATGCCCGCGACAGCACCGAAAGCGATGGCGATGGTCAGGCGAGGGTGGGTCTGGGTCAGATGGGACATGGACGGCTTCACGGCAGTGAGATGCTGGAACCTTAGCACGCCATGAACGGTGGAGCGGATGAAGAAAAACGGCGCGCAAGGGGTTACGCGCCGGTCGCCATATGGCAGTTAACGTGGTTCTGTTTCAGGCAGCGTTGCGAGCCCGTGTTAACGGACCAGGCAAGGCTGCTTATTGTCGAACTTCCAGTTCGGAATCAGGAATTGCATCGCAACGCTGTCGTCCCGCGCACCGAGGCCCATGCCTTTGTACAGCTCGTGGGCCTTGGCCACCTGGTCCATGTCGATCTCGACCCCCAGCCCCGGTTTCTTCGGCACCTGCACGTTGCCGCCGATGATCTGCAGCGGGGCTTTGGTCAGGCGCTGGCCGTCCTGCCAGATCCAGTGGGTGTCGATGGCGGTGATGTTGCCCGGCGCCGCTGCGGCCGCGTGGGTGAACATCGCCAGGGAAATGTCGAAGTGGTTGTTGGAATGCGAGCCCCACGTCAGGCCCCACTCGTTGCACATCTGCGCCACGCGCACTGAACCCTGCATGGTCCAGAAGTGCGGGTCGGCCAGCGGGATGTCCACCGATTGCAGCTGGATCGCATGGCCCATTTCACGCCAGTCGGTGGCGATCATGTTGGTGGCGGTGCGCAGACCGGTGGCGCGGCGGAACTCAGCCATCACTTCACGGCCCGAGTAGCCGTTTTCGGCACCGCACGGGTCTTCGGCGTAGGCCAGCACCTTGTGCTGATCGCGGCACAGGCGGATGGCTTCTTTCAGCGACCAGGCGCCGTTCGGGTCGAGGGTGATGCGGGCTTTCGGGAAACGCTCGGCCAGCGCAGTGACCGCCTCGATTTCCGCGTCGCCGCTCAGGGCGCCGCCCTTGAGCTTGAAGTCTTCGAAGCCATAACGCTCGAACGCCGCTTCCGCCAGACGCACCACGCGCTCCGGGGTCAGGGCTTCTTCATGACGCACGCGGAACCAGTCGTTGTCGGCGTCTTCTTCAGTGCGGTAGGGCAGGTTGGTTTTCTTCTGGTCGCCGACGTAGAACAGGTAGCCAAGCATCTTCACTTCGTCACGCTGCTGGCCTTCGCCGAGCAGGGCCGCGACCGGCACTTCCAGGTGTTGACCGAGCAGGTCGAGCACAGCGGCTTCGATGCCGGTGACCGCGTGAATGGTGATGCGCAGGTCGAAGGTTTGCAGGCCGCGACCGCCTGAATCGCGCTCGGCGAAGGTGCGGCGCACGTCGTTCAAAATCTTCTGGTAGTTGCCGATGGTGCTGCCGACCACCAGGGCGCGGGCGTCTTCCAGGGTCTGACGGATCTTTTCGCCGCCGGGGATTTCACCGACGCCGGTGTGACCCGCGTTGTCTTTCAGGATCACGATGTTGCGCGTGAAATACGGACCATGGGCGCCGCTCAGGTTGAGCAGCATGTCGTCGTGGCCCGCGACCGGGATGACCTGCATGTCGGTGATAACGGGGGTGCTGCCGGAAGTCTGTGTCGTCATGGCGAAATCCTTGGTTGTACAGGGCGCCGCGCGGGCGCCGTTGAATCGGGGTTCAAGTCGTTACGAATGGCTGGGCGTGGCGTCGGGTTTTGACCCTGCGGTGACGGGCGCCGCGCCGGGTTTCGGTGTCGTGCGCACGCTGAACACCAGGATTGCGGCGATGATCGACGTGGCGGTCAGGCCATACAGCCCACCCTGAATCGAGCCGGTCTGTTGTTCGAGGATGCCGAACGCGGTCGGTGCAACGAAGCCGCCGAGGTTGCCCACCGAGTTGATCAGGGCGATCACGCCAGCGGCGATGCGGGCGTCGAGATAGCCTTGCGGGATCGGCCAGAACAGCGACGAGGCCGATTTGAAACCCATCGCCGCGAAGCAGATGGCAACGAAGGCGAACACTGGACCGCCCGTGGTGGACATGAACATCCCGGCAGCCGCGATCAGCAGCGCCGCGGCGACCCAGGCCTGCTGGTGCTTCCACTTCGCCGAGAGGCTGGCGAAGCCGTACATGCAGACGATGGCGATGAACCACGGGATCGAGTTGTACAGGCCGACCTGGAAGTCGCTCATGTTGCCCATCTTCTTGATGATGCTCGGCAGCCAAAACGTCGCTGCGTAGATCGTCAATTGAATGAAGAAGTACATCAGGCAGAACAGGATGATTTGCGGGTCTTTCAGCAACTGGCCGATAGACAGCTTCACCGGGCTGGCGGCTTCACGGGCGCGCTGTTCGGCGTCGATGGTTTCGGTCAGCGCATCTTTTTCCGCCTGGGTCATCCACTTGGCGTCCTGGGGTTTCGAATCCAGCCAGAACCAGACGAACACGCACAGTGCAACGGAGAACAGGCCTTCAATGAGGTACATCCACTGCCAGCCGTGCATGCCCAGGCCCTCGATTTGCAGGAGCATGCCGGACAGCGGGCCAGAGATCAGCGAGGCAAACGCCGAGCCGCTGAGAAAGATGGCGATGGCCTTGCCGCGCTCGACGCCCGGCAGCCAGCGGGTGAAGTAGTAGATCACCCCCGGAAAGAAACCGGCTTCGGCCACGCCCAGCAGGAAGCGCAGGATGTAGAAGTGGGTTTCGTTTTGAATGAAGGCCATGCCAGCCGCGACCAGGCCCCACGTGAACATGATGCGGGTCAGCCAGAGGCGGGCGCCGACTTTCTGCATGAGGATGTTGGAGGGGACTTCGAACAGCGCGTAGGCGACGAAGAACAGGCCAGCGCCGAAACCGTAGGCGGCTGCGCCGATGCCGAGGTCGTGTTCCATGTGACTGCGGACGAAACCGATGTTGACCCGGTCGATGTAGTTGACGATGAACATGATGACGAACAGCGGCAGGATATGACGTTTGACTTTGGAAACCGCCGATTGCAAGACGGAATCGTTGACGTCATCCACTCGTGATGAGGGTGTGTTCACTCTGTTGACTCCCACTGATTATTTTTATGCGGGGCTTTCGTATGTGTGTGACAAGGTGTGCGCGCCTTGTTGTTAGTCATCATACAAGTACGCGTTATCTCCGCAAGCGGTTTTCAAGGGCTTGCGGGAAATATTTCGGTGTCATAGGCTTGCTTGTACGACAAGTTGGACGAGTCTGGTCAAGCCGTCGAGTGGCCTGTTCCACAGGGATTCTCACGGGATTTTCTCAAGACGGGCGAGGTGCGTGGCGATCACTCGTTCCGGTCTGTCGGGTTGAAAAAAGACAAGTGCAATCAGGGCAGATACTCCATCATTCGAGGCCACTGTCAGGACAACCTCCATGCAAACACCCGCTCAAACGCTTCCCAAACGACGGCAGCACAACCTGGCCACGGACCTGGTCACAGACCTCAGTCAGCGGATTCTCATGGGCAGCATCGCGCCGGGGGAAAAGCTGCCGTCCGAGAGTGAAATCGTGCGTCAGCACGGGGTGAGCCGGACCGTGGTGCGGGAAGCGATTTCCAAGTTGCAGGCGTCAGGGCTGGTGGAGACCCATCAAGGCAAGGGCACGTTCGTGCTGCAACGCACCGAGCAGAGCGGCATGCGTTTGAACGTCGAGACCGCGTTCAGCGTGCGTCACATCATCGAACTGCGGCTGGGCCTTGAAACCCAGGCCGTCGCGCTGGCGGCTCAGCGGCGATCCCAGGAACAGCTGTCGGCCATGCGTTTGGCACTGGATGACTATCAGGACCTGCTGGCCAAGGAAGACAGCTGCGTGGAGGCGGACCGCCGCTTTCACCTGCTGATTGCCGAAGCGACGGGCAATCCGTACTTCGTCGAGATCCTGCAGAACCTGGGCAACGCCGTCATCCCCCGCAGCCGCATCGCCACCAGCGAACGGGCTGGCACCAGCCTGACGAACCATGCCTATCTGGCGAATCTGGAGCACGAAGCCATCCTCGCCGCCATCCGCCGCCAGGACCCCGACGCCGCCCGCGCCGCGATGCTGACCCATTTGAGCAACAGCCGAGAGCGGCTGGCGCCGGGGGAGTGAAAGGCTCGGTAGCCAGCAGGTCCCCCCCAAGTCTTGTGTCACCGTGAAATGCGCGCCCTGACACCGACTTAACTGTGGGAGCGAATTCATTCGCGAAATGGCGGTACATCCGACACGTATCTGTCGCCTGCCCAATCCTTTCGCGAATGAATTCGCTCCCACAGGGATACCGCATCCGACCCTAATGAGCTGACTGCAACACCCCCATCATCACGCCCATCTGCCACTGGAAATACGGGTTGAACGTCAACCGCGCAAACACCTTGCCCGGCTCGCGATGCCCCCAGTCCGAGTACCACACCGCATCACCTTTCAAACACTTTTGCATGTCCGCCGCTTCCTGCCCGTTCCAGCAAATCCGCTGACGCCCATCCTGCCCATACAACGGATTTTCCGGCGAGAACAGCAGCCCCATATGGGAAAACTGGGCAATGCGAAACTCTGGCAGGTAGTCAGTGCGCACCAGCACGCGCGGCGATTGGGCGGCGTTCGCCGGTTGATCCCCGTACCAGATCAAGCGGCTGTCCGGATGGCTGAATCGCGCATTGAACGTGTCCAGCACATACGCCGTGTCGAGCACCGAGTCGTGCTGCGTGATCGCAACGAACACCGGCTTGTCGTAAGGCCGCTCTTGAATACGGTCCTGCGCCAGCAAAGCGCTGCGGTAGAACTGGGCGAACCCATTGGTGGGCACATTCAGATAACGAACCGGCGTCTGCATCGGTCGGACGCCATCGTCGGGCTTCGCCAGCCAAGGCCGGAACCAGCCGATGTACTGCGTCACCCAGGCGTAAGTGTTTTCCGGGCGAAACGCAGGAGAAAACAGCACCAGTCCGGCAACGTCCGCATGCGCATAGGCATAATCCAGCACCAGATTGGCCCCGGTGGAAAAGCCCCCCAGATACACCGTCGGCACCTCGCGACGCAGAATCAGCGTCTGTTCGCGCACCACCTGCTGCCATTGCTTGAGCGTCACATCGAGCATGTCCGACGGCTTGCTGCCGTGCCCCGGCAACAACACCGTGCGCACCAGAAAGCCCTGATCGGCCAGCGCCTGCCCCACATCATTGAACGACCAGGGCGAATCCCCCAGCCCATGCACCAACAGAATCCCGCGTTTCACCACCCCCACAGGCCGCCATTCACGGGGCGCGTTCCACTCCAGCTCGGCAGCGTGATCATCGGTTTGAAAGGTGCGGTTCTGCTGAAGCCAGGCCAGGGTCTGTTGGCGATACTCGGCAAAACTCGACTGACCCAACGGCACCTCGGTGGACGCGCAGGCGGGCAGGGTCAGCAGGGGAAGAAGGAACAGGGCGAGGCGGGACAGGGGCAAAGTGGCGTCTCGCATGGTGGGTGTCAGATATCGAGCTGATCCGGACGAATGCCGAATGCGCGGGCAATTTTTTCACGCGTTACCTTGCGGGGGCGCGCCACGGACTCCTGTTGAGCGAAAGCCGATTGAGAAATGCCCAGGCGGCTGGCGACCTCTTCCTGGGTAAGGTCAAGGTACTCGCGCCATGCCCGAATCGGCGTTGCACCGTCGACCATCAAGCTGACGACTTCGTGAGGGATCAGATCGCTGTCGCCGTGCTGACTCACATATTCATGGTAGGGGATGACCACAAACGCCGGCTTGCCGTCAGGGCCATTGATAATTTGGACGTTACTAGTAGGTGCGCTCATCGCGTTTCCTGACCTCCTGAACACTGACGATCCTGATACCGCTGTCCCAATCGAAAAGAACCCGGTAATCCCCGACCCGCAATCAAAATCCGTAAGCGTGATGAGTCAGAGATTTCACATTGGCCACGTTTGGCATGGCTTCAAGTCGACCAACGGCACCCCTGACGTGCACTTGATGGTGCGGATGGAGTTTCAGAAGCTGTTTCACGGCTTTCCTTGTCCATGCAATGCGTCCTTTATAAGACTTCCATAAGTCTGATGTGGATATTACTTATAGTCGGTGCGTCATGCTAGCGGTCAATCGCACTCCCTCCAAGATTCAGGCAGACTCCCACCACCCACAAAAATAATGCGTGATGTGTATGACCCATCGACTGCCTCGCTCCCCGGAAGTGCCCCATGTTCGCCCTTGATCACGCGCTGGCCCAGGACATCGTTGATCGGGCGATGGCGATTTTGCCTTGCAACGTCAATGTGATGGATTACCTCGGCATCATCATCGGCAGCGGTGAGGCGGAGCGGTTGTACACGCGGCATGAGGGCGCGCAGTTGGTGCTGGCCAATCGTCGGGTGGTGGAAATCGATGCGCACACGGCCAGGCAATTGGACGGGGTGCGGCCGGGGGTGAACCTGCCGTTGATGCTGGACCAGAAGCTGGTGGGGGTGCTGGGCATCACGGGGGAGCCGGATCAGGTGCGGGTCTATGCCGAGCTGGTGAAGATGACGGCGGAAATGCTCATGGAGCACCGTCGTCAGCAGGCCGACCAGCAGTGGCGGCATCAGCGCAGTGAGGATTTGCTGGCTCGGCTCTTGTTGGGGGACAGCACCGGGCATCTGGTGGATGAAGCGGAGCAATTGGGTTTGCAGCCGCAATTGCCGCGTCAGGCGGTGTTGATCGAACTGCCTGACGGTGCGGGCTATGCGGGGCCATTGGCGGCCTGGTTGAACGGACGTTACGCCAACAGTTGGTGTGTGTCGTGCGAGCCGAGCCTGGTGTATTGGTGTCGTGCGGCGGGCAAGGATCGCGATGATGCCTTGCTGCTGGAGCAGTTCGACGAGCAGGGTTGGCCGGTGTCGCGCATGGCCACGGTCGAGCCGTCGTCAGACCTGACCTCTTTACGCCACGCCTGCACGGCCGCCCGCGATCTGCTGGATTACGCCCGTCACGTTCAACCGCAACACCGGCTGTTGAGGTTGGCGAATCATCGGCTGGCGGTGCTGTTCTGGCGCAATCGCCATGACTGGCTGGCCGAGGAAATCGCCGAACCGGTGCTGCGTTTGCAGGGTAACGGCCAACTGCTCGACACCCTCCGCGCCTGGTTCGATTACAGCGGCGAAAGCCAGGCCTGCGCCGATGCTTTGGGAATTCATCGCAACAGCCTGCGCTATCGGCTGGAGAAAATTGCCGAGGTGAGCGGGTGTGACCCGTACCGGACCGATGAGTTGTTGAGGTTGTACCTGGGGATGCAGATGGTCCCGCGCTAAGTCATCAGGCCCTACGCTGCAATCCATGGCATCCCGGGTCCTCTGTAGGAGCGAATTCATTCGCGAGACGGCGTGTCTGGCGCTGGCTATGTGGAGCAGTGCCCATGTCTCGCGAATGAATTCGCTCCCACAGGTTGGGTCCGGTATCCGCCACGCTTCACAAATCCATTGCCTCGACCACCTCAACCCGCCCGCGCACCTGCTTGGCCCTGTACAGCGCCTTGTCCACCGAGCGCAACAGGGCTTCGAAATCTTCCCGGCTGTTCAACGTCGAGGTCTGAGCCAGTCCTGCGCTGAAGCCAATCGGAAACGGCAGCGTCGATTCTCCCGTCGGCGGGTCCAGCGCATCGCGCAAACGCTTCATGAACATCTGCGCCTGTTGCACATCGGTGCCGGGAAACACCAACAAAAACTCCTCGCCGCCCCAACGCACGAACACGTCCTCTTTGCGCATCAATCGGGTCACGGTGCTGGCGAAGGCTTGCAGGGCCGAATCCCCCATTGCATGCCCGTACTGGTCGTTGATGCGCTTGAAGTTGTCCAGATCGATCATCGCCACGGCCAGTGGGTAGCGTTGCGGCCCTTTCTGACGACGCTCCTGATGAAGAATGCTCGCCACCGCGCCGCGTCGGTTCAGGGCGCCGGTCAGGGTGTCGGTGATGCTCAATTGCACGACCTGCTGGCGCAATTGCTCCTGCAACATCAGGGCGAAGCTCAGCGTAAACAGGAACGAGACCATGAAATCCATCGCCAGCGCAGGCAGCGAGAACATGTCCGGTTCATCGAAGGTCAAGGGCGGCGGGGGATCGACGGCCAGCGTAATCGCGGAATGGGCATGAAAGATCAGCAGCGCGACGTGCCCGGCAAGCAATGCCCAGGCCCCACGAAAGCGTGTTCTCAACGGCAAGGTCACGTAGAACTGCACGCCGATGGTCAGCACGCAAAACAGGAAAAACCACGACAGCATGTAATCGTTGCGCAGCAGTACGCTGGCGCCGATGCCGTACAGCAACACCGGCGTGAGCAGCATTCGCAGGTGCCACGCGACACCGTGGGCACGTTCGGCCAGTTGATGCAGCGCCAGGGTGTGGCAACCGATGGCCAGCAACAGCCCTGCAGTGTTGGCGATAAAGGCGGTTTCTGGCGTGAGAATGCCCAGCCAGTCGGGGCCTTGGGGAATGACCCCGGGTTGCATCAGGTCGACCGCGCGATAGGCCGCCAGCACCAGATCCCCGGCAATCCACCAGTGCAGCGGCGCGCGGTGACGGCTGGTGCCGACGTAGGACAGGCACAGCATCAGCGTGGTCATGAGTCCGAACGGGATGATGATCAACAGCAGGGTGACGGGATCGTTCAGAAGCATAGGGCTGCGGCTTTCATCGTGAAAAAACCAAAACGGGCTGATTGGCCATGAGGTGGCGATAACCCGTAAAAAAATAGTGGCTATATAGTGTCATATTCGCCGGTTTGTGTGGCCGAAATGTCTCCGATACAGCAGACGTTATAGAGAGCAACCCGCCAACCGTCGATATCGCCGGGCCTTTTGTTCAGATGAACAACACAGCGCCTGACCGCGTTGTGCGAAGGGCAGGCGGAATTTCTCGACACCCGTGCGAAGATCGCGACCATCGATAAGGAGAACACCATGAACATCGTCATCGCCCCGGATTCCTTCAAGGACAGCCTCAGCGCCCAAGGTGTTGCCCAGGCCATTGCCAGCGGCTTGCGTGAGGTGTGGCCGGACGCGCGGCTGGTCGAATGCCCAATGGCCGATGGCGGCGAAGGCACCATCGAAGCGGTGTTGGCGGCGTGTGGCGGGCAATGGATGACCACCGACGCAACAGGACCGTTGGGCGCATCGACCCAGGCGCAGTGGGGATGGTTGCCTGATACCCGTACCGCGATCATCGAAATGGCGATGGCCAGCGGCTTGCAGATGCTGACCCTGAAACAGCGCGATGCCACGGTCACGACGACGTACGGCACCGGCGAACTGATCGCCGCCGCGTTGGACGCCGGTGCGCAGCGCGTGATTCTGGCCATCGGCGGCAGTGCCACCAACGATGCGGGCACCGGCATGCTGTCGGCGTTGGGTGCGCGCTTTCTCGATGAAGAGGGCAAGCCGCTGCCCCCCGGCGGTCTGGCGCTGAGCCAGGTCGCGCAGATTGATCTGGGTGGCCTGGATGCGCGTCTCAAGGACGTGCAGTTCGAAGTCGCCGCCGACGTCAACAACCCACTCTGCGGACCCAACGGCGCCTCACATATTTTCGGGCCACAGAAAGGCGCTTCGCCGGAGCAGGTGCTGGCATTGGACGCAGCGTTGGGCCACTTCGCCGAAGTCTCGGCCCGCGTGCTGGGCAAGGATGACAGCGAGTACCCTGGCACTGGCGCGGCAGGGGGAATGGGCTTCGCCGCCAAAGCCTACCTGAACGCCTCGTTTCGGCCGGGTGTGGAAGTGGTCGCTGACCTGACCGGTCTGGCCGACGCCCTTCAGGGCGCCGATCTGGTGATCACCGGGGAAGGGCGCTTCGATGCCCAGACCCTGCGCGGCAAGACGCCGTTCGGTGTCGCGAAAATCGCTCAGCGCCATGGCGTGCCGGTGATCGTGCTCGCGGGCACCTTGGGCGAGGGCTACGCGGACCTTTACGAACACGGCATCAGCGCGGCGTTTGCCTTGGCCAGCGGGCCGATGACGCTGGAGCAGGCCTGCGACAACGCCGCGTCCCTGCTGCACGACCGGGCACGAGATCTGGCGCGGATGTGGCGCCTCGCCGCGCAGTGATCGAGCGATCGGTCAATCAGTTGTCGCCCAGGCACGTGTTGCCGCTGGTTTCATAACGCAGGGTGTGGGCCTTGCCCATGTGATCGACGTAGCCCAGGTCCACCGGACGCACGCCGCAGAAATTCAGGTTCGGGGTCTTGGTGACTTCGGCGATGTCGAGCTTGGTGCCGTAGGTGTATTCCTGCACCTGCGGCATGTTCTTCATGTCAGCGTGGGCGGTCAGGGCAACGCTGCTCAACACGGTCAGGGTCAGGGCGATCAGTGTGGTTTTCATGGGAGGCTTCCTCATTTCAGGGTTAATAACTTCTTGAGCCCGTATGACGAAGCCGGGGGAGGGTTATTCCCTAAGTCCAAAAAAAATCCATTCATGAATCGCTTTGTTAAGACCATCAGCCTGTGGAATTCGAGATTGCCGCTGAATTTTCTGCCAGACGCTGATTCAACTGTGGGAGCGAATTCATTCGCGAAGGAGGTACAGCCGACGCAGATATGTCGCCTGTAAACCCATTCGCGAATGAAGTCGCTCCCACGAAGGTCTCGTGCCGCAGTCCGATCACCGGCTCTGCAACTGCTCCAACACCTGCGCCGTGGTCCACAACCCATGCGCAATGAACCGGTAGTTGATCAACGCCGCCTGATACCCGTCACCTTCCGGCACCTGCGGCGCGGCCGTCGCGTCGCGCACCACGACCACTTCGAAGCCTTGCTCCACCAGATCACGCAGGTGCGATTCGACGCACAGGTTCGCCGCCATCCCCGCCAGAATCACCTGCGAGACCCCTTGTTTGCGCAGTTGCAGAGTCAGGTCGTTGGTCTGCGGGCCGTAGATTTTGTGCGGCGAGCAGATGATGGTTTTGCCGTCGAGAATGTACGGTTTGTACTGCGGCATGAAGTCAGCGCCGGAGCCGTCGAAGCCAGTCAGGTCCAGCGGCGAAGTCCGGTCGAACATGCCAACGTCGTGCATCATTTTTTCCAGCGGTCCGCCATGCTCCCAAGTGTGGTCACAGGGGTAGTAATAATGAGGGGAAATGACCACCGCGATCCCGGCCTGTTTGGACGCCGCGAATAACTGCTCCAGGTGGCCGACCACGCCATTCTCGGTGACGCTGTTGCCCACCAACGACCAGGTCACGCCTTTTTCGCTCAAGAAATCGACCTGCGGATCGATCACCACCAGCGCGGCACGCGTGAGGTCCAGGGAAAAATCGACCTTCGGCAACACACCGTTTTCGGGGTCACGGTAGAGGGAATTGACGTTCGAATCAGTGCTCATTGTGAGGCTCCTCGGATTGGAATAACCTCTTGCGGTCGCCGCCGACCGGGGCGTCGCAAGTGAGGGTTATCCTCGTTCTTTACGTCGGAGGGGTTTTGTCCCGACGTCCGCGTTTTTTGCCTGAAGTGACTCAATGGACGCGCTATCCGAGTTTTTCGACCGAATCCACATGAACGGACGGCTGTTCTACGCCGGGACGGTGTTCGATACCCTCGACATCAACAAGCCCGACGGCACGGCGTTCATTCACATCGTCGAACGCGGCGACCTGGCGTTGATTCGCCCCGGTCATCCGCGCATCGAACTGGACGGCCCCACCGTTCTGCTGTGTCCGAGCACCTGCCGTTACAAACTGCAACCGACCACCGAGCAGGGCGCCGATATCCTCTGCGCCACCTTCGAGTTCGGCGTCAGCATGGGCCGCTCGTTTCCGCTGGGCGTCACCGACACGCTGGTGTTTCCGTTCAAGGACATTGAGCCGCTGGTGCCAGTGATCACGGCGCTGTTGGCCGAATTTCGCGTCCAAGGTGCCGGACATCGCAAGGGCCTGAGCGTGCTCTTCGAATACATCTTCATCGTGCTGGTGCGGCGGGCGATGGAGGACGGGATGATTGCGCGGGGCGGGCTGAGCGCGATCCTCGACCCGCATTTGGGCGCTGCGATCAACGCGATTCACCTGAACCCGGAGCAGGACTGGAACCTCAGGCAACTGGCCGAGCTGGCGTGCATGTCCCGCAGCAAATTCTCGGCGCAGTTCCTCAAGGTGGTCGGCGTGTCACCTATCGCCTACCTCACGGCGTGGCGGATGAAGCTGGCGCGGGACCTGATGAAGCAAGGCGTGAAACTCAAGGTGATTGCCGCGTCGGTGGGCTACAGCTCCCAGGCGGCGCTCAGCAAAGCGTTCGTTCAGGAAATGGGCCTGCCGCCTGGGGAATGGCTCAAACGGCAGGACTGACCCCCTTGGATCGAGGAAAGTCAGGCGGGATTGAGTTGCAGGGCCGGGATGGGTTTGCGCATCAGGGTACCCACCAACACCGCGCCCACCAGACCGACGCACCCGGCGACCCACAACACCGAGCCGAACCCCGTCACGAACGCCTGCTGCGCCAAGAGTTGCACCACGGCGCGGGGGCCCGTGTCGACAGCTTGCAACGCGGCGCTCATGTCACCGGCCACTACGCGGGACGCGATGTATTCGGCCTGATCGAGCCATTCCGGCGCGAGATTGCGCAGGCTCAGGTTCAACGCCTTCAACGTGTGGCTGGCGAGCAGCGCGCCGTAGACACCCACTGCCAGCATGATCGCGCTGAAACGCATGGTGGTGCTCATGCCCGACGCCATGCCGGTGCGCTCCCGAGGCACGCAAGCCATGATGTTTTTCTGGGTGTCACCGTTCAGCAGTCCGGCGCCAGCGCCGGTCACCGCCATGGCCAGCGCGAAGGCCGGATAACCCCCTAGCGTGGTGGCCCAGGCGCACAGCAGGTTGCCGGTGCTGACCAGTGTCAGCCCCAACGCCATCATCGCGGCAGGCGACAGGTGCCGAGCCAGTTTTGGCCCCAGCCGAGGGAGCAGCAACATGGTGATCGCAAACGGCAACATGCCCAGCCCCGAGCTGATGGCGCTGAAACCGAGGCCGTTTTGCAGATAGAACGGCAGCAGCGTCATCATCACCTGAGCGCACCCGGCGTAGGCGAACATGCCCAGCAACGCGCCGATGAAGCGCGGGTGTCTGAACAACTGAAAATCCACCATGGGCCGACGCTGCAAGCGCTCCGCGACCACAAACAGGCCCAGTAACAATGCGCCCCCAGTCAGGCGGGCGAAGGTCAACGGGTTGTCCCAACCGATGCGGTTGGCTTCGATCAATCCCCAGATCAGGCTCAACAGGCTGGCACTGAAAAACAGGCTGCCGATGGGGTCCAGACGGGCGGACTGCTCATTACGCGACTCGCCGATGTTGCGCGACACCATCGCCAGCAACAGCAGACCGACCGGCAGGTTGAGGTAAAAAATCCAGCGCCAGCCCACCAGCTCCGCGATCAAACCGCCGACGGTGGGCGCAGCCGTCATCGCCACCCCCATGCACGCGCCCCAGAACGCCCAGGCCTTGGCCCGTTCGACTTCGTCGTGAAACACGTGGCCGATGGTGGCCAGCGCCGAGGTCAACAGCAGCGCGGCCCCCACGCCCTTGATCGCCCGGGCGATGTCGAGAAACACGATGCTCGGCGCGGCGCCACAGCCCACCGAGGCCAGAATGAACAGCACCAGGCCTGTGAGCAGCATTTTCTTGCGTCCGAAGCGGTCCGCCAGACTGCCTGCAGGCAGCAGCAACGCGGCGAACGCCAGCATGTAAGCGCTGACGACCCATTCAATGTCGGCGAACCCCGCGCCCAGGTCCCGGGCGATACTCGGCAGGGTCACGGCCACGATGTTGGTGTCGAGCACGATCAGCGAGCACACGCCGGAAGCGGTGAGCAGCGTCATGCGGGGGCTGGGATGAGGCATGGCAGCTCCAGTGTTAGGTTTTGACTAATGCTCAGTGAGCGACATTCGGGGCACGATCCGTATGTTTCAGACTGAGCGCGCCCCATGTAGCGGTGAGGCCTGCTAGCGGCAGCGCAATACCGGGGGTTCGGTGACATTCAGAATATCGCCGAAAGGCGTATGCTTCGTTACCTGCCTCCCACGAATCAATTACCTGCCAGGTAACGTGCCATGGAAATCCGTCATTTTCGCTACTTCCTCGCCGTTGCCCGGCACCGTCATTTCACCCGTGCCGCCGAGCAACTGGGCATCGCGCCGCCGACGTTGACCCGGCAGATTCAGGATCTCGAAAGCGCCTTGGGCACACGGTTGTTCGTCCGCGAGCAGCGGGAGGTTCGTCTGACCGATGCAGGCCGCGCCTTGCAAATCGAGGCCGAGCTGGCGGTGCGTCAGTTCGAGACCGCGCAATACAACGTGCAGCGGGCCGGACGGGGCGAAGCGGGAAAGATCGAATTGGGGTACGTCGCTTCGGCCGTGTTTTCGGGCGTGTTGCAGCGTCAGGTGGGGGAATTTCGCCAAGGGCATCCCGACGTCGAGTTCGCGATCACCGAATACCTGATGCCGGCGTTGCCGAGGATGATTGAAGAAGGGCGGCTGGACGTGGGCTTCATCCGTTCGCCCATGAACCTGCCGGAGTCGGTCAGCGCTGTGAAGCTTCTGACCGAAGGGTTTGCCCTGGCGCTGCCGAGCGGGTCATGGCTCAGCAAGCTCAAGCTGATCAACGCGATGCACCTGCAAAACGAGGCGTTCATTCTGCCCGAGCAGATTTCCGGGACATTGGAAGTGGCGGCCCAAGGCGGCTTTGCGCCGACCCTGGGGCCTCAACCGGGCGGTCTGGTGTCTGTGATTGCGCTGGTGAGCCTGGGGCAGGGCGTGGCAGTGGTCCCGGAATCGGTGGTCGATCACATCCAGTTGCCGAACGTGCTGTATCGACGCATCGAAGACTGTCAGCCCACCTCATACCTGTCGCTGATCCACCGCCGCTACGAAAAGGCCCCTGCGGTCACGCGCTTCATCGAACACGTGAAAAACTCGCGGGAGGCCTGATCGCCACTTAGCGCGCCAACAGCCCGGCCAGCACGGTTTTCAGCGTCACATGGCCCTTGCGTGGCAGCCCTTCGAAGCGAATCCAGCCTTCGTTGAAGCCGTCGAGCATCTGCATGCGCGGCAGCGGATTGCTCATGCCTTGCGAGGTAAACAGGTCATGCCAGGTGTCGCGTGGCACCGCCTGCATCGACACCGGCTTGCCCAACAGTTCGCTAAAGGTGTCGGCGATCTGGTTCGGCGTGACGTGACTTTCAGCTTCCAGCTCGACGATCCGCTTGCCGAACCACTGCTCCTGCAACAGCTCGGCGGCGACACGCCCGACGTCCGCCGTGGCAATCATCGGCACGGGTTTGTCCAGCGGCTGTAAAAAACTCGGAATCACACCGGTTTCGACCGCTGGCGCCACGTCCCACAGGCAGTTTTCCATGAACCAGCCCGGACGCAGGAAGGTCACCGGGAGTTCGAGTGTGCTCAGGCTTTTCTCCAGCAGTTGCAGCTGATTCAGTAGATTGGGCTGTGTCGCCTGAGCGCCGATGGTGGAAATGCACACCACCTTGCCGGGGGCTGCCGCGGTCAATGCTTCGTGAAGGTTGGCGATGACCTTGCGGGTTTCCGGAAAGCCTTCGGTCGGCGAGAAGTTCGGCGGCAGCAGAATGAATACCGCAGTGCTGTTCTGGAAGGCGGTCGTCAACGCCGACACGTCGTCCACCTCGGCGACCGCGACCTCGCAACCTTGATTCGCCCACACCTGGCCTTTCTCCGCGCTGCGCACCACCGCACGCACCGGTTTGCCCGCTGCCAGAAGATTGCGCGCCACTTCACCGCCCACTTGCCCGGTCACACCCATGATCGTGTACATGAATCCGTTTCCTCATTCGGAGCGACCTGATGTCGCCGTTGCGAGAATTATCGCGCCGGGCGGTTTGATTCTCCGATAGCATGGGTGTCATCGCATCCATGCTGGAGAGTCATCAATGAGTTTCGACGGACGTTTGGTCAGTGGCATGGGCGTGCTGTCGGCGGTGGTCGACAGCGGCAGTTTCGTCAAGGCCGCCGAAGCGCTGGACATGACCCAATCCGGTGTCAGTCGCGCAGTGGCCCGGTTGGAGGCCCGACTCGGGATTCGCCTGTTCGACCGCACCACGCGCTCGGTCAAGCTGACCGACGAGGGCCGTCGCCTTTACGAAGAGATTGCGCCGCTGCTGGCGGGGCTCGAAGAGGCGGCCACCCAAGCGTCCGGGAGCGCCACGGCCGTGCGCGGGCGGTTGCGGGTCAACGTCGATCCGTATTTTTCCCGGCTGATCCTGGCCCCGGCATTGGGCGATTTTATGGCGACCTATCCCGAACTGGAACTGGACCTGGTGACCCGCGAGCAACTGGGCGATCTGATCGCGGACGGCGTCGACCTGGCCGTGCGTTTCGGGGAGCAGCCGTCGTCATCGCTGATCGGTCGTCAGTTGCTCAAGACGCGGGTGTTGACCGTCGCCTCCCCGGCGTATCTGAAAAAGCACGGCACGCCGCACCACCCGACCGATCTGCAGAGCCCCGAACACGTGTGCATCGATTTTCGCGACTCGCACACCGGGCGTCCGTTTCCGTGGGAATTTCATCGAGGTGATGAGCGACTGTTCGTCAACACGCGTGGGCGGTTGATGGTCAACGACGTGGGAACGATGCATCGCATCTGCGAGGAAGGGCAGGCGGTGGCGCAAGTGTTGGCGTTGGGCGTGGAACCGGCGCTGCGGGAGGGGCGGCTGGTGGAGCTGTTTCCGGACTGGCCGGACGAGTATTTCCCGCTGTATGCGTTGTACCCGTCCCGCCATCTGCCACCGGCCAAGGTGCGCGCCTTTCTGGAGTTCGTCGTCGCGCTGAGCCGTTAGCCGACTCAGCGCAGGACGACGTCAGGGTTTGCTGGCGGCCAGTTCGGCTTCTTCATCCATGCGGTCGGACTCGAACAGCTCGGCCAGCTCGGTCCGGGCTTCCAGTGCGCTTTGCATCACCTTCGCCGCGTCGTCGTAGATCAGGTGCTGACGGTTGAGCACCTGTTCGTCGTGGCGCTTGAAGCGATTGATGCGCGCCGCCGCCTGCGCCTCGGTCAAGCCCAGGCCAATCAGGGTGCGCCGAGTCATCTCCAGACTGGAATAGAAGGTTTCCCGAACCGCCTGCGCGTCGAGGTCCAACAGGCGATGCACGTGCTGCCGGTTACGGGCCCGGGCGATGATTTTCAGGTGCGGGTACAGCTTGCGCACCAGTTCGGCGGTCTTGATGTTGGTGTCCGGGTCGTCGGTGGCGATCACGAAGTATTCCGCCTGATCGACCTTGGCCGCGCGGAGGATTTCAGGGCGCAGCGGGTCGCCGTAGAACACCGGGACATTGCCGAAGCTGCGGGTGAATTCGATGGTTTCCACCGAGGTGTCCAGTGCGATGAACGGGATCTTCTGTGCGCGCAGGATACGCGCCACGATCTGCCCCATCCGGCCCATGCCCGCGATCACCACGCGAGGGTTGTCCGAGTCGATGTCCCGGTATTCGTCAGGCACTTCCTTGACCACCGCTTTGGGTTTGAGCCAGCGCGACATCACCAGCAACAGCGGCGGGGTAAGGGCCATGGACAGCGTGATGGTCAGCACCAGCGTGTCGTACAGCGTGGCATCGAACAGGCCTTGATCGCGGCCGATCTTGAACACCACGAAGGCGAACTCCCCGCCCGCCGCCAATACCAGCCCCAAGCGCAAGGCGCTCTGTTTGCCGAGGCCCCCGGCGAACCGGCCAACGAAGAACAGCAGCGGCAGCTTCAGGCCGATCAGCAGAACGGTCAGGGCCAGCACGGTGATTGGCGAACTCAGCAACAGACCCAGGTTGGCCCCCATGCCGACGCTGATGAAGAACAGGCCCAACAACAGACCCTTGAACGGCTCGATTTGCGATTCCAGCTCGTGGCGGTATTCCGAATCCGCCAGCAGCAGACCGGCGAGAAACGCGCCCAGCGCCATCGAGACGCCGACCAGGTCCATCAAATAGGCCGTGCCGATCACCACCAGCAACGCAGTGGCCGTGGACACTTCCTGCAGCTTGGTCTTGGCGACGATGCGGAACACCGGCCGCAGCAAATACCGCCCGCCGACCACGACCACGGCAATGCCGCCCAGCACCTGCAAACCATGACGCAGGGAATCGCCGGACGACGCTTCGTGATCGCCGCCCGCCAGCATCGGCACCAATGCGATCAGCGGGATCGCCGCGATGTCCTGGAACAGCAGAATCGCGAAGGCCAGGCGACCGTGGGGCGCGTTCAGCTCCTTGCGTTCGGCCAGGCTTTGCAGGCCGAAGGCCGTGGACGACAGGGCCAGACCCAAGCCGAGGACCACGGCGCTGTTCAGCGGCTGGCCGAATCCCAGCAGCGCCACGGTGCCAATCACCAGACCCGTGAGCAGCACTTGCGCCAGACCCACGCCGAACACTGATTTGCGCATCACCCATAACCGTTTGGGCGACAGCTCTAGGCCGATGATGAACAGCAGCAGGACCACGCCCAGCTCGGAAATATGCGCCACGCTCTGCGGGTTGCCGATCAGGCCCAGACCCGACGGGCCGATGATCACGCCAGCGATCAGGTAACCGATCACCGCGCCCAGTTGCAGGCGTTTGGCCAGGGGAACCGTCAGAACGGCGGCGAGCAGAAACACGACTGCGGCCTGCAACAGGCTGCCTTCATGGGGCATTGGGGACTCCTTTCAACGACGAAAAATTGCGTACAACAAACGTAAACTGCCGGTATTAAACCACGGCAAAGTGACAGGGTTCAGTCACCGAGACGCTTCGCCGCAGTATCGAACGCGCAGGCCCAGGGTGCTATCACCTTTGTGACGGCGTAAGATGTCGGGCGCGTTTGCGGCAGTGCAAACGATCTAGACCCGTTTTCAGGAACCTCCGTAATGACCAACAAACAGCGTCTGATTTATTCGATCCTCATCGCCTTGAGTGTGCTGGTGATCATGCTCGGCCTGTCGCACCTGCAAACCATCGGCGTGCTCGACGAGAAAAAATTCCAGTACATTGCCATTTTTGTCGCCGTGGTGGTCGTGGTGCTGAACGGCATCCTGCGTCGCAAGGTCAAGCGCTGATTGATGTGGCTCCCTGCAACACCGGCTTCCCGGCGGTCGTCATCCCAGGATGATGTTTGCCGGTCGCCGTGCAGCACCCCGTTACAAAACCTCGCCTGAACCATCCGTCTTTCGATTGACTCCAACCCCCTGCACGTCAATAGCCCGCAAAGGGAAATGGAGTTCAAAAATGATCAAGACACTTACCGCTGCCGTCCTCGCCACCGCCGCTCTGGCCACTGCCCCGTTCGCCCTCGCGGACAAGCCCGGCCCAGGCTGGATCACCATCGAGAAGGCCATCGAAAAGGCGAAGTCGTCCGGTTACACGGAGATCTACAAGATCGAGGCCGATGACAAAGGGTACTGGGAAGGTGAAGGCCGCAAGGCCGATAGCCTGACGTACGAATTCCGCATCGACGGCACCTCCGGCAACATCCTCCGCGATCAGAAAGACTGATCACATCCACCCGGGAGCCCCATTCGGCGGCTCCCTCTGTTTGCCGCCGCTTTACTCATTCCGCCAAATCCCACACCCTTGCGTTCCTTTTCCATGTCAGCAGGAAGCGACGCATGAGCGTGCGAATCGAATTCAAGAGCAACCCCAGCGAAGACGAACGTCTGCAGATTCTCGAACCCCTCAAGGCCTACAACGCGGCGAAAGCGGGAGATGGCCTGTCGGAAAAGTTCGCGTTCTTTGTCAGGGATGAAACCACCGACGCAGTGATCGGCGGGCTTCACGGCCGGGTTCTCTATCGCTGGTGCTTCATCGAACTGCTGGTCGTGCCCGAGCAGGCCCGTGGGCAGCGGATGGGCAGCCAGTTAATGGAAATGGCCGAAGACTTTGCCCGTGAGCGCAACTGCGTGGGCGTCTGGCTGGACACCTTCGACTTTCAGGCCCCCGAGTTCTATCGCAAACACGGCTACGCCTCGTTCGGCCAGCTCGACGATTACCCGCCAGGGCACCAGCGCCTGTTCTTCCAGAAGCGGCTGAGCTGAACCCTTACCGAAAGCGCGCGGGGCTGTAAGGAGCCGGGTCGGTGAACGTCGGCGCGCCGGTCATCATCTCGGCCAATAGGCGTCCGGTGACAGGGCCCAGCGTCAGCCCGTGATGGGCGTGACCGAAGTTGAACCACAGCCCCGTGTGACGAGGGGCCGGGCCAATCACCGGGCGCATGTCCGGCAGACAGGGCCGGCGCCCCAGCCACGGTTCGGCATCCAGCCGTTCACCCAGCGGATAGAGCGTACGGGCGATGGCTTCGCAGCGACGCAACTGGATTTCATTGGGCGGTGCATCGCTGGCGTCGAACTCGACGCCCGTTGTCAGGCGGATTCCTCTCGCCATCGGCGCCAGCACGAAACCCGCCTGAGCATCGATCACCGAATGTTGCAGCTCGGCGCCCCGCAGCGATGCGTAATGCATGTGGTAGCCGCGCTTGATGGCCAGCGGGATGCGGTAACCCAGCGTCGAGAAGACCTCGGCGGATTGCGGCCCCATCGCCACCACCACGTTGCTGGCACTGATTCGGCCCTGGGCACTGTCGACCTCCCAACCAGCGCCCTGTTGCTTCAAGGTCCGCGCATCCCCCTTGAGCACCACGCCGCCGCGCTGGGCAAACAGCGCCGCGTATCCCCGCACCAGTGCACCAGGATCGGTCACGCTCTTCGGATCGTGCCAATGAATGCCGCCGACAACGCCGTTCAGGTCCGGCTCGCGGTCGCGCAGTTGGCTGGCGTCGAGAATCTCGAAGCGAAGTCCGTATTGCTCGTAGGATCGGGCGTCAGCGGATGCCAGATCGAACTCCTTCTGATCGCGGTAAAACTCGATCCAGCCCTTGGCGCGCATCAAGCCGGTCATGCCCGAGGCCTCGGCCAGCAGGTCATGCTCGGTGACGCACCGTTCGATAAGCGGTTGCATGGCCTCGCTGGCACGGGCGAGGTTTTTCGGTGATGACTGCCGCCAGTACTCAAGCAGCCACGGCGACAGGCGAGGCAGAAACGCCGGGTTGAAGCGCATCGACGATTGCCGGTTGAGGCCATAGCGAACCAGGCGCGTCCACTCGCGGGGGAAGGCGTAGGGAATGATGCTGGAGCGTTCGATCAGCCCTGCGTTGCCGTGACTGGTCCCGGTGCCAGGGTCATTGCGATCAAGCAACACGACGCTCTGGCCTGCGGCTTGCAGGTGCAGGGCGGAACACACGCCGACGATGCCGGCGCCGAGAACGAGGGTCTGACACTCCATGGAACGATCCTTGATCAGTTGAAGCGAACGAGGGGCAAGATGCAGGTGCGCAGTTTACCCGGTTGCTCGCCCACAGTACTCTCAGGCGCTGATTTACGTTCTGTTCGGCTTCCACTTCCAATAATCACACCGGAGCTTCAGATGTCCTCACCCCGCGACGCGGTTGACACCCAGACGATTTCCTACAGCGACCTGACCGAACTCCTGCGCCAGATATTTCTGCGCCATGGCACCTCGGCAGACGTAGCGCGCGTGCTGGCGGAAAACTGCGCCAGCGCCGAGCGCGACGGGTCGCACAGTCACGGCATCTTCCGCATCAAAGGCTACCTGTCATCCCTCGCAGCCGGTTGGGTCGATGGTCAGGCAGTGCCGAACGTCGAGGATGTTGGCGCGGGATTCGTTCGGGTGGATGCCGGTGGCGGTTTCGCACAGCCCGCCATGCAAGCCGCCAAGGCGCTGCTGATCGAAAAGGCGCGCACGGCCGGGATCGCGATTCTGGCGATTCGCAACTCCCACCATTTTGCGGCGCTCTGGCCCGACGTCGAGCCTTTCGCCCAAGAAGGGCTGGTGGCGTTGAGCGTGGTCAACAGCATGACCTGCGTGGTGCCCCATGATGCGCAAAAGCCGCTCTTCGGCACCAACCCGATCGCCTTCGCGGCGCCGCGTGCCGGGGGGCAGCCGATTGTGTTCGACATGGCCACCAGCGCCATTGCCCACGGTGACGTGCAGATCGCCGCAAGGGAAGGGCGCCTGTTGTCACCGGGCATGGGCGTTGATCGCGCCGGTGAACCGACCGTAGACCCGAAGGCGATTCTCGACGGCGGCGCGCTGCTAACATTTGGGGGTTACAAGGGTTCGGCGCTGTCCATGATGGTGGAACTGCTGTCAGCAGCGCTCACGGGGGGCAATTTTTCCTTCGAGTTCGACATGTCCACCAAGCCGGGCGCCCAGACGCCGTGGACCGGACAGACGATTATCGTCATCGACCCTGACAAGGGCAGTGGTCAGGCCTTCGCGCAACGCAGCGAAGAGCTGGTGCGGCAGATGCACGGGGTGGGGCAGCGGCGCATGCCGGGGGATCGCCGTTATCAACAACGGGAAATATCGCTCGCGGAAGGCATCGTTCTCGCGGCCGAAGATCTCCAGCGTCTCAAGGGCCTCGCTGAGGTCTGACGGTTTCGCCTCAACGCGCGGTTCGTTTCAAAGACGACCGCTCGTCGAATCAAGGCTTGCGTTTGGTTGCCCGAGAAAATACTGTATATCCACACAGTGTTTAGTGAAGAGGGATCGACCATGCAAATGAATCAAGCCGAAACCACCCTGGCTTTCCCGGCCCAGGCCCAACCCTCTCAGGTGCGCGAAGCGTCGTTCAGCAGCGTTTGGGGCAACGAGATGCAGCGTGAGGATTTTCTGGCGCTGGCGGCAGGGGTACGCCAGTTCAGCATTGGCCTGGAGCAGATGGGCTTTGCGACAGGCCCGTTGTCCTACTCAGGTGAACAGGCGCATTGTACCGTGGAGTGAGCATTCGCCTCGAGCGCTGCGTGACGCAGAACGAAGGACGGCTTAGCGGTCGTAGGACGCAGGCGTAGCGATAGGAACAGCCTCAGTGGCGGGCGCGTCATCGACTTCGGGCTGGCGCTTCTTGCCCGCTCTGATGAGACCGACTGCGATCACCGTTCCCACGACTGAAACGGCACACCAACCCAGTAAAAATGTAATCACGTCTGGTACTCCGAACTGCAAGAATCGGGTTGCCACATCAATGACAAGCTGTCCATCCGAGTTATCGGCCGCGTCGAGCGTTTCCTTGAGCCGAAAAGCGCGAAGCTTGAACAATTGTCGGGTGATTCGCAACTCCCCTCGACCAATGGGGTCTTGGTTTAGACACAGTCAGACACGAGGCCCCCGTATATGAAAGATCTTGGCTCCCGCCTGAAAGAAGAACGTAAGCGCCTCGGACTTTCGCAGCAGGACTTTGGCACCATCGGCGGCGTCGAGGCCAATGCCCAAGGGAAGTATGAGAGCGGAGAACGCATTCCCCGTTCCGATTACCTGGCCGCGCTAGGAAAGAAAGGCGTTGACGTGCTGTATGTGCTCTCCGGCCAACGGACGCCGATGGCGGCCGAATCGTTGAATGACGCCGAGCGCGCGATCATCACTCACTACCGCGCTCTGAGCGAGGACGATCAGGAGGCTATTTCGCAGCTGGCGACGTCGCTTTCGGAATGTGCGATGGATGCGGCTGCCCAAGCGTCGGCGTGATGCGAGAACAGTTCTGCGGCTTGCGTGAAAATATATGAAACATATATGCTTCGTATATCGAACGCGAGGTAAGTCATGGGACTGGTCAAGATTTCCGAACAGATGCACGCCAATATTCGCTCGGCCAGCGCCGCGCTAAGCCGCTCAATCAATGCCCAGGCCGAGCACTGGATGCGGGTCGGCATGCTCGCTGAGCTCAATCCGGGGCTGAACTACTCCGATATCTGTCAATTGCTGATCCGCGCCGAGGTCTCCGGAAATACCTTATTGGGTGCCTTGCCTGATGAAAGTGCAGCCGCAGAGACTCAGGTCAGGGTGGTGTCGCAATGAGCGTGAGTATCAAGACCGAAGCCGATCTGGTCGGACTGCGCATCGCAGGTCGTCTCGCCGCAGACGTGCTCGCCATGATCGGTCAGCACGTCAAACCCGGTATCAGCACCGAGGCGCTGGACGACATCTGCAACGATTTCATCGTCAATGAACTGAAAGTCATCCCGGCCAATGTGGGTTACCACGGTTTCACCAAGACCACCTGTATCTCGCCCAACACGGTGGTTTGTCACGGCATCCCATCACCAGACGACATCCTCAAGGAAGGCGATATCGTCAATATTGACGTGGCGGTCATCAAGGATGGCTGGTACGGCGACACCAGCCGGATGTATTACGTGGGTGAGGTCAGCCCGCTGGCGAAACGTCTGGTCGCAACCACCTACGAAGCAACGTTGGCGGGTATTCACGCGGTGAAACCGGGCGCGACGTTGGGCGATATCGGCCACGCCATTCAAACCGTTGCCCACCGTGAGGGATTCAGCGTCGTGAGGGAGTATTGCGGCCACGGCATCGGCCGTAAGTACCACGAAGAACCTCAGGTCTTGCACTACGGCGCAGCAGGCAAGGGGCTCAAGCTCAAGCCGGGCATGGTCTTTACCATCGAGCCCATGATCAATGCCGGCAAGCCGGGCACCCACGTGTTGAGCGACGGTTGGACCGTGTTGACCCGTGATCAGTCGCTGTCCGCACAGTGGGAGCACATGGTGGCGGTCACTGAAACGGGTTATGAATTGCTGACGGCTTGGCCGGACGGCACGGGCGATTATCCGGCAGTGTGATGCGGCTTGTTCGACTAATTAAGTCACAATTGTCTGAGTGACTGAAATCAGACGCAGCTTGTAGGATGCTTCTCGTTCCCCTGTAGTGCTGCTACCCGACCGGCTCATGGATGATCGGGTCTGCAGCACTTGGGGAGAACACCAGCATTCTCCCCTTTTCGATACCGACGGTATTCAGGTCAAAGCTGCTTGGCGGCTTCTACGCCAGCGGAACTCAACTTCACCGGGTAATTGAGCGTTCGCTCACCTTTTGCCGGGCTGTCGACACAGCCGTGGTGAATCAAGCCGGCTTTCTGCAAATGCTCGAGGGTATCCGCAACCGCGTTTTCCCCTCGATAGTTGTCCAGAACTTCTTTCCCCAAACCCGCAGGGTGTGCGTGCAAGAGTCGAGTCAGAACCTCGTGTTTAAGCGCGTTATCAATGGACATATTTACCTCGCGTTGCTGATTTAATGAGCGCTGCAGTAAATACCGACCACTTGATTCCTGGTTTGTTTGAAGAATTGTCGCGTCAGGTTCGCTTCCACTGAACCTGAGTCACGCCCAGCCCTTCGGCATAGAGCATGGCCAGACGCATGGGGCCCGCAGCGACGCTGCCATCCAGATTGCCCACACCCGCGTGCAAGGTCGCAAAGTGCAACGCCTCGCTTTCACACAAGTGACTGGCATGGTGGCAGAAGTGCCGGGGTTCGCCTCGGAAACGGTAATGAATTTCAAAATCCCTGGAATCATTCATCGTCATGGGCCTGTTGGGCGTCGAGTACGCCGGTCTGAAATTGAGTACGTCCTTATGTACCTGACAGGGTGTCCGCGGAATGCATCGGCGGTGCTGTCACTTCATTTCGAGATCGATACAGGCTGCAAAAAAACTGGATTCCGGCCATGGATCGTAATGCGTGTTCTCTGCCTGAGACGAGTAGCCGGGTTGCAGCTGCGACTGGCTACCGACCGAGAGAGAATTGCATTGTTTCATGGCATTTTGAATCGCTCGCCGATAAGCGGCCATGTGCCATATCTGTTTGAGTGTCCATGGGCCCTTGATGCGATGCATGGCCTCAAATCCATGCCTTTTTGGGTGTACGAAGAGCGACAGGGACCAGGTGGGGCAGCGACCGTAGAGCCAACCTAAGCGTTCCCGCATAAAAAAGGCAATCTGATGGCCCGCAGGGCGTGGGTTTTCTGGAAAAATCCTTTTCTTTCAAGTGATTCCGGGACGAGGGCGTATGCGAAAGATGGGATTGGGCGTGACGGCCTTTGTTTTGATGATGGCGGCACTCCCTGTGCAAGCGCGTACTGTCAGTAAGCAGGATGTGCAGGTGTGTAAATGGGGAGCGGGTATGGCTGGCGTCGCGCAGCAATCGAAGCTGTCCGGGAAGACTTTATACAGCCAGCGCCGGAAGCTTCAGGCACAGAAGTTTTCTCAACCCTGGATGCGCAAAATGGCGCTAGGCATCACCGAACAGACGTATAAGAGTCCATCGCGATTGAAACCGGCAGCCGTCAAGCAAACGTATTATGACGGCTGCATCCAGCACGATCTGGCACGTCGATAAGTCAGGCCAAGGGCGCCACCTGATATCAGGCGCGCCCCTCACGACGAGGTCTCTATCAGCGGCAGTTGCCCGCCAGATGATAATGCTGGGCTTCAGCAGCGGCGGCGTTGGCGAAGTCGATACGGTTCTTCTCTGAAACCGAGTTGTATGACGGGCAGTCCGGGCGATGGTAGATCATGGTTTTTTTGTTCCCGCGAATCGCCACGGTCAAGTTTTTTCCGCTGGAATCCGGCGACGCCGGTTTCATCGGGTTCGGCAAGGATGAGCCTGGCGCCGCAGACGCTGCCACCTGACGGCCCCCCGTGAAGCTCGCGCGGAAGAAGATCGGGGCATGGTCCGACACGCTGTCACGGCCTTTGGCGTTGGTCATCCCCAGATACTCTGGATATTTGAAGACTTTGATCTCGCTGGCCTTGATCGCGGATTGCCTGCTCACGAAGACGTTGTCGTAAAGGTTCGCGAATTTACCGTCGGTGGTGGACAGCGTTGAGGCACCCTCCAGCATTAATGGCTTCGCGCTGGCGTCCAGGTTGCTCCAGGCCGGTGCGTTCGGCGGGGTGTTGAAGTCGCCCATCAACATGATTTGGTTTTTGCCAGGATACGTGTCCTTCAACCACGCCCAGTAGCTGGACAGCGCGGTGATTTCCGAAGCGCGGTCAGCCTGATTCTTGCCGTAAAGGATGTGCACCGTGGCGACCACAAAGGTCGTGTCGTCCTTTATCGATCGGAAGCGGGCGGAGTAGGGCTCGCGTTCGAAGGTGTCGCCGCGATCCAGATAAGTCACTGCGCCATCTTCGTAGGCCACGATGTCATCACGCCAGACGAAACCGTACATTTCCTTGTAGGTCGATCGACCCACCGCGTGTGACGCCATCGCGCTCCAGTGTTTACCCGTCTGCCGGGTCAGTTCCTTGGCGAGGGTGTTCAGTGCGTCTTCGCTCATGAGTTCTTGCACCGCAAGGAAGTCCACGTTTTTCGCGACTTTAGCGATGCTCTGGAAATCCTTGTTGGGCCGCACACTCAGGTGCTCCAGATTCCAGGTGCCGATGTTGACGTCGGCGAGTGCGGTTTGCAGGGAGGAGATAAGCAAGAGGCATAACACGAAAAGTCTGAGCATTGAATCCAACTACGGGCTGATTAGCGCGGGGCGAGGCACAGTTGTGACTCGCCGGTAGGGCGGGTATGTTGCTGCAAGCGGGGTCAGGTCAGCTCAGTCCTCTTTGGGCACTGTCCAGAAAATCTGCACGCCACCGTCATCGCGCCATGCGAGGGTGACGTTGTCGTTCTCCGCGATCTCCTCAAGCAATTGACTCCAGTCCTCTTCGAGTTCGTCGGCCAGGCGAAAGATCAGGGCAGAGCGCGACTTCTGTGCGGTCGGGGCATTGATGATTTTCTGAATGCGGATGGCCAGACGTTCGTACGGGGCTGTAGCGGCGGTGGTAGACACGAGAGTGATCCCTTGTTTTAGCTGTATGCGTATACAGTATTTCAGTGTGGGACGTTTCGCAACCGTGCAGTAAGAAGAATATTCATCGCATCCCAAGTCGTTGATTTGTCCGACCAATTCTTTTCTTCGCGAACCAAAAGCGATTGCGTCGATCAGAGTCCCTATTGGCGAATCGGTTCGCAATGACCTGGAAAAATAGAGGAGTCGGCATGAAGATCAGAGGGTTGGGGCTGTCCTTGGCGCTCGTAGGTTGCGTAGCGTTGGCGGGGTGTTCGACCGCCACCGTGGTCACGCTGCAGAACGGCACGCAATACATCACCAAGGATGTGCCCAAGACCAAGAGTGTTGACGGGTTTTATGAGTTCAAAGACATCTCTGGCAAGCCGGTCAGAGTGCGCGCCGACGAAGTGGCGACGGTGAAGAAGGAGGATTAAACATGGCCCGACCGAAAGGGACGATCAGGCCTGGTGGGGTTTAGGCGATCGGTCTAAACCCCAGATGGGTCTGCGGGTCAGCCGTGGTCTCTGAGCCTGACGGATTGCGCTGAGACGGCATTAGAGCGCCGGCCGAATTGCTCCCTGACCTTGGCAATTTCTTCTCGCAGCTTGTCACGGACTTTCATTTGATCTTCTTCGGACAGCGATTCATACCACTGCCGGTGAGCTGCACGGCTTTTTCCTACAGGACCCACGCCGGGTAAGGCGGAAATCATCGACTGGATGAAATCCGAAGCAGGGTCGTTGCCTTGCTCTGCGAGGGTGTTCTGTACGGCCGGGTCTATCATTTCCACTCCAACGACGTTTTTATGTGAGTGACAGCGACATTGGCGATGCGCGATGTCAGATCGCCGTCATATTAGCGCAGCATTGAGGGGTGCAGCGGACTAAATAGCGTATTTAATGCGGTATTGCGCACGTTTAAGCCATCACATCGTGGCCTGTGAACGGGGAATAATCCATCTGGCGGTTGTAGGGTAAATCTGAAAAAGCCTGTCGCCAGAGTTCAGGCTGTTGACAAATGATGCAACCATTCTCATAGTTTCGTTCACGCAAACGTTTGCGATCGGCCGGGTGCACCCTGACCTCGCGGACGATGCCGATACAATAATCATAATGTCGGAGTGATTCCATGAAGCTGCCATTCGCTGCACGTCTTCTTGCTGTTGCCATGCTCACCGCCAGTGCGGTAACCCTGCCTCTCTCTTCTGCCTACGCTGACGACGCCAAAAAGCCCACCGTCGCGCTGGTGATGAAATCCCTCGCCAACGAGTTCTTCCTGACCATGGAAGACGGGGCGAAGCAGTACCAGAAACAACATTCCAGTGATTTCGACCTGATCTCCAACGGCATCAAGAACGAGTCTGATACGGCCGCGCAGATCGACATCGTCAACCAGATGATCGTCAAGAAAGTCGACGCGCTGGTGATCGCACCCGCTGACTCGAAGGCCTTGGCATCGGTGATTGACAAGGCCATGAAAGCGGGGATCAAGGTCGTCAACATCGACAACCAGCTCGACGCGGACGTGCTGAAAAGCAAAGGTATCGAAGTGCCGTTCGTAGGCCCGAACAACCGCAAGGGCGCCAAGCTGGTGGGTGACTACCTCGCCAAGCAACTGACGGCGGGCGATCAGGTCGGGATCATCGAAGGCGTGCCGACCACCACCAACGCGCAGCAACGCACCGCGGGCTTCAAGGACGCCATGGACGCTGCACAGATGAAGATCGTTTCCACGCAATCGGGTAACTGGGAAATCGACAAGGGCAACGCCGTCGCTTCGGCCATGCTCAACGAATACCCGAACCTGAAAGCCCTGCTGGCCGGTAACGACAGCATGGCGCTGGGTGCAGTGTCGGCGGTACGTGCCGCAGGCAAGGCGGGCAAAGTGCAGGTCGTGGGCTATGACAACATCAACGCCATCAAGCCGATGCTCAAGGACGGTCGAGTGCTCGCTACCGCTGACCAGTTCGCTGCTCGTCAGGCTGTATTCGGCATCGACACCGCGTTGAAGATGATCAAGGGCGACAAGCTCGACATCAAGGACGGTGTGATCGAGACCCCGGTCGAGTTGGTCACCAAGCCGCAATAAGCCCGACCCGTCAATCATCCGTACATACCGCCTGCTCCTCACCGGGAGCAGGCGCGTGGAGAGCGTTATGTCAGCGTCTGCTCAGGCCGCTGTTCTGTCTGTCAGCAACATCGGAAAAACCTACGCCCAACCTGTCCTCGGCGACATCGACCTGACGCTGCTGCGCGGGGAAGTGTTGGCGCTGACCGGTGAAAACGGCGCGGGCAAAAGCACCCTGTCGAAAATCATCGGTGGACTGGTTACCCCGACCACAGGTGACATGCAGTTTCAGGGGCAACCCTATGCACCGGCCAGCCGCACTCAAGCAGAAAAACTGGGCGTGCGCATGGTCATGCAAGAACTCAATCTGCTGCCGACGCTGTCGGTCGCTGAAAATCTGTTTCTCGATAACCTGCCCAGTCGGGCCGGGTTCATCAACCGTAAAAAATTGCGGGAAGACTCGATCAAGGCCATGGCACAAGTGGGCCTTGAGGCCATTGATCCCGACACCCTGGTCGGTGAATTGGGCATTGGTCATCAGCAGATGGTCGAGATCGCCCGCAACCTGATCGGCGATTGCCACGTGCTGATTCTCGACGAGCCGACCGCGATGCTGACGGCTCGCGAAGTGGAGATGTTGTTCGAGCAGATTACCCGGCTGCAGGATCGCGGCGTTTCCATCGTGTATATCTCTCACCGCCTGGAAGAGTTGGCTCGCGTCGCCCAGCGCATCGCCGTGCTGCGCGATGGCAAGCTCGTGTGCGTCGATGCCATGGCCAATTACAACAGCGAACAACTCGTCACGCTCATGGTGGGGCGCGAGTTGGGCGAACACATCGACCTTGGCGAGCGCAAGATTGGCGGCGTCGCCCTCTCGGTCAAAGGCCTCAGCCGCTTGGACAAAGTGCGGGATGTTTCTTTCGATGTCCGCGCCGGTGAGATTTTCGGCATTTCCGGGCTGATTGGCGCAGGCCGCACTGAACTGTTGCGTCTGATCTACGGCGCGGACACCGCCGACAGCGGCAGCATTCAGGTGGGCAGCCCGTTGCAAACCGTGCGCGTCAGCTCGCCAGTGGACGCCGTCGGTCACGGTATCGCGCTCATTACCGAGGACCGCAAAGGCGAAGGTCTGCTGTTGTCGCAGTCCATCAGCGCCAACATCGCGCTGGGCAACATGGAAGCGATTTCCAGCGGCGGCGTGGTCAACGGCAACGCCGAGATGGCTCTCGCCCGACGTCAGGTCGAAGCCATGCGCATTCGCAGCTCCAGCCCAACGCAACTGGTTTCGGAGCTGTCGGGTGGTAACCAGCAGAAAGTCGTCATCGGCCGCTGGCTGGAGCGCAACTGCCAAGTGATGCTGTTCGACGAGCCGACGCGAGGGATCGATGTGGGCGCCAAGTTCGACATCTACGCGCTGCTCGGCGAATTGACCCGACAGGGCAGGGCATTGGTGGTGGTCTCCAGCGATTTGCGTGAGCTGATGTTGATCTGTGATCGCATCGGCGTGTTGTCGGCCGGTCGGTTGATCGACACGTTCGAGCGCGACAGCTGGACCCAGGACGAACTGCTCGCCGCGGCATTCGCTGGCTATCAAAAACGTGATGCGCTGCTCTCTGAAGCCGCGCCCAGGAACGACTGATGAAAACCTCGACTACTCCTGCCGCACTGCCTTCGCCGGGCAAGCGCACCGGCAATTATTTTGGCCTTGGCACGTACCTCGGCTTGGCGGGCGCCTTGTTGGCGATGATCGTGCTGTTCTCCTTTCTCAGCGATCACTTTCTGTCTTACGAAACCTTCAGTACGCTGGCCAACCAGATCCCGGATCTGATGGTGCTGGCTGTTGGCATGACCTTCATTCTGATCATTGGCGGTATCGACCTGTCTGTCGGCTCGGTGCTGGCGTTGGCTGCTTCCGCCGTCAGCGTGGCCATGCTGGGTTGGGGCTGGGGCGTGTTGCCTTCCGCGCTGCTCGGCATGGCGTGCGCAACAGTAGCAGGGACCGTGACCGGTTCGATCACCGTGGCCTGGCGCATTCCGTCCTTCATCGTCTCGCTGGGTGTGCTGGAAATGGCGCGCGGCGTCGCGTACCAATTGACGGATTCGCGCACGGCGTACATCGGCGATTCCTTCGCCTGGCTGTCCAATCCCTTCGCGTTCGGCATTTCGCCTTCGTTCGTCATCGCTTTGATCGTGATTTTTGCCGCCCAGGCCGTGCTGACCCGAACGGTCTTCGGCCGCTACCTGATCGGCATCGGAACTAACGAAGAAGCCGTGCGTCTGGCAGGGATCAATCCGAAGCCCTACAAGATTCTGGTCTTTTCCTTGATGGGACTGTTGGCAGGTGTCGCTGCCTTGTTCCAGATTTCCCGTCTTGAAGCGGCTGACCCCAATGCCGGATCGGGCCTCGAACTTCAGGTCATCGCGGCGGTGGTGATTGGCGGCACCAGCCTCATGGGTGGGCGCGGGTCAGTGATCAGCACCTTCTTCGGGGTCCTGATCATTTCGGTACTGGCGGCAGGCCTTGCGCAAATTGGCGCCACCGAGCCCACCAAACGCATCATCACCGGCGCTGTGATCGTCGTGGCTGTCGTGCTCGACACCTACCGCAGCAACCGCGCACGGCGGCGCGGCTGATATGGCCACCATCAAAGACGTGGCCGCCATTGCCGGCATTTCCTATACAACAGTGTCCCACGTCGTCAACCGGACACGGCCGGTGAGTGACGAGGTCCGCAAGAAAGTCGAGGCGGCAATCGCGCAGCTGGATTACGTGCCCAGCGCCGTCGCCCGCTCATTGAAGGCCAAGTCCACCGCGACCATCGGTTTGTTGATTCCCAACGGCATCAACCCGTACTTCGCCGAACTGGCCAGGGGCATTGAGGATTTCTGCGAGCGCAACGGTTTTTGCGTGATCCTCTGCAACTCCGACGACAACTTGGAGAAGCAGCGTAATTATTTACGCGTGCTGCTGGAAAAACGGGTCGATGGCCTCATCGTGTCGTCGGTCGGCGGGGGTGACAGCCTTGTCGACAGTTTGTCGTCGGTGCGCACCCCGATGGTCATTGTCGACCGCGATCTGGAAAACATCAGTGCCGATCTAGTGCGAATCGATCACGAATTGGGCGCCTATCTCGCCACTTCGCATTTGCTCGAATTGGGGCATCGCCACATTGCCTGTATCTGTGGTCCGGCTGAAACCAGCGTCGCGCGGATGCGTCTTGCCGGTTATCACCGGGCGATGCAGGAAGCCGGCGTGAACGTGCCTGACAACTGGGTAGTCGAGAGCGACTTCACCGGTCCCAGCGGGTACCAGGCGGCAAGCGTGTTGCTGGACGGTGATCGCCCCACGGCGATTTTCGCGGCCAACGACATGGTCGGCATCGGCGCATTGCGTGCGGCGGCCGAGCGCAATGTGCGCGTTCCAGCGGATCTGTCGGTCATCGGTTTCGACGATATCCAGATGAGCCAGTACGTTTATCCTGCGCTGACCACAGTTGGGCAATCGATTCTGCAACTAGGGGAACGCGCCGCTGAAGTGTTGCTGCGACGAATTTCGGCACGGGGCGACAGTCCGGTGCAGCGGATGATCGTGGCGCCGAGCATCGTCTTGCGCGAATCCACGGCGCCGCCCACCAACGCATTCAATGAGTTTCGCTGAGCCGGATCGAAGGGTCCGGATGGAAGAGTACGACGTCATGCAAGCAAAAGTAGTGATAGTGGGCAGTCTCAATATGGACCTCGTCACGCGAGCGCCAAGGCTGCCGAAAGCAGGTGAAACGCTGGCCGGCCAGTCGTTCGTGACCGTGCCCGGGGGCAAGGGCGCCAACCAGGCGGTGGCGGCTGCGCGTCTCGGTGCCAGCGTGGCCATGATCGGTTGCGTGGGCAGCGATGCGTATGGTGACGAGTTGCGTTCAGCGCTGCTGGCCGAAGGGATCGATTGCCAGGCCGTGACCCGGATCGAGGGCGAGTCCACGGGGGTGGCTTTGATCGTGGTCGATGACAGCAGCCAGAATGCAATCGTCATCGTGGCAGGTGGCAATGGACACGTGACTTCGGCGGTGGTCGACGGATTCGACACGCTCTTGAGCCAGGCCGATGTCATCATCTGCCAGTTGGAAATCCCGATGGCGACGGTGGGCCATGTGCTCAAGCGCGGTCGTGAATTGGGCAAGACGGTCATTCTCAACCCGGCACCCGCCAGCGGCCCCTTGCCCGCAGAATGGTACGGCTGGATTGACTACCTGATCCCGAACGAAAGCGAAGCCACCGCGTTGACAGGCTTGCCGGTCGACAGCGTAGGCAGTGCCGATGCCGCCGCCACGGCGTTGATGAAGGCGGGCGTCAGGAAAGTGATCGTCACATTGGGCGAGCAGGGTGCGCTGTTTGCCAGTCAGGCCCGTTCTCAGCACTTCCCGGCGCCCAAGGTCCAGCCGGTCGACACCACGGCGGCGGGCGACACATTCGTCGGCGGTTTCGCGGCTGCGTTGGCCGAAGGGAAATCCGAGTCGGACGCCATCCGTTTCGGACAGATTGCAGCGGCACTGTCGGTCACGCGTTCAGGCGCCCAGCCTTCCATACCCACCGTCGTGGACGTCCAGAGTTATCAGCCATGAAGAAAACACCGTTGCTTAATATCGCGTTGTCCCGCGTGGTCGCGTCCCTGGGGCATGGGGATGTGTTGTTGATCGTGGACGCGGGGATGCCTGTCCCGCCCGGTGTAGAGCTCATCGACCTGGCGGTCACGCACGGCGTGCCGGATTTCGTCAGTGTGCTGAACACGGTGCTGGCGGAAATGCAGGTCGAAAGCCACGTCATCGCTGATGAAATGCGGGATAAGCAGCCCCCGGCCCTGTCGGTCATCGATCAGCTCAATGCCGCGGGAGACTTGGGACAACAGCGGCTGATGAGTCACGAGGCGTTGAAACAACTGAGTCGTAACGCCCGGGCCGTCGTGCGCACGGGAGAATGCCAGCCATACACCAACGTGGCGTTGATCGCGGGCGTGGTCTTCTGATCGCTGGCGATTCGCGTCACATTCACGAAACAGGGAGTTTCCTATGCACCTTTGCCGTCACTTTCTCCTTCGCTTGATCAGGAGCATTGCACTGTTGGCCATCTTTTCCACTGCTGCCCACGCCGCCGAAAAACGCGACCTGATCATCGACACCGATCTAGGGGCAGACGATGTGGTCGCGCTGCTGCTGGCGCTGGCGTCGCCGGAAGAACTGCACATCCGTGCGATCACCACCGTCGCCGGTAACGTGCGGATCGACAAGACCTCTCGTAATGCGCGTCTGGCCCGGGAGTGGGCGGGGCGTGAAGAGGTTCCGGTCTATGCAGGGGCAGGCAGGCCGTTAGTACGACCACCGATCTACGCCGAAAACATTCATGGCAAGGAAGGCCTGCCGGGCGTCGAAGTCCATGAGCCGAAAAAAGGGCTGGCCGACGGTAACGCGGTGCAGTATCTGATCGACACGCTGAGCAAGGCCGAGCCCCACAGCATCACCATCGCCATGCTCGGGCCGCAAACCAACCTCGCGTTGGCGTTGATTCAGGCACCAGGCATCACGCAGGGCATCAAGGAAGTGGTGGTCATGGGCGGGGCACACTTCAACGGTGGCAACATCACGCCTGTGGCTGAATTCAATCTTTACGCTGATCCGGATGCCGCCAAAGTGGTATTGGCCAGTGGCGTCAAGCTGACTTACGTGCCGCTGGACGTGACGCACAAGGTTCTCACCAGCGATCAGCGTATTCAGCGGATAGAAGGGCTGAACAATCAAGCGGGCAAGCTGGTCAGCAGCATCCTCAACGAGTACGTCAAGGCCGATATGGTGCATTACGGTTTGCCGGGTGGACCGGTGCACGATGCGAGTGTGATTGCCTGGCTGCTGAAACCGGAGTTGTTCAGTGGCAGGCTGATCAACGTGGCGATTGACAGCCGGGAGGGGCCAGGCTTCGGTCAGACCGTGGCCGACTGGAATGACACGCTGGAACAGCCTAAAAATGTTTTCTGGATTGAGAACGGCGATGCGCAGGGGTTCTTCGACCTGCTGACGCAGCGTCTGGCACGGCTCAAATAACGCCAATCATGCGCTGCTCAACACCTCGGTCGAGTAGCGCAGAAATACCTGGTTCATGAAATTCTGGGCGCTTTCAGTGCCCAGTTCCTTCACCAGCAAATCGATTGCAATGATTGCCAATTCTTCAGGACTGCCAGGGCTATGGGCGCATTGCCCTTGCGACCACTTGGCCTTGATATCAGCATCGATGGACACGAGTGCCATGGTGAATCGTTCCTCTGCAAAATAGGTGTTGGCGCTGCCCTCACGCGCGGGTTACCCCAGCGCGGGCGTGCAGTAAAGCATCCCGGTCAACGTTGCGCACTGCGACTTAGGCATGACGTTCAATTTGCGCAATGAATACACAAAATGGCTTACGTTTTGTGACGATTTGATTGCCCGCACGGCATCGGGCTCGGGCAGACTCCAGCACATCCCGACACCGTCCAAGGGCGTGTTCTGCCTGGGCTTGCGAAACCAAGCCGTAGTGACGCTGTCGCAGGAGTTCTGGTTTTCGTTAAACGTAAGGAGTTCGTATGCCCTGGAAATATGCATCATCGGGATTGATTCTGGCAGTGGCGCTGCTGGCGGGATGCAGCACTGCATCAGAGTCTTCATCCCCCGCCAAAGGCGCGGCGACGTCAGACTCCAGCCAGTCCCGTTGTGATGCGGCCGCGGCGCAGTTCGCGGTCGGCAAGCCAGCTTCACCTGCGTTGCTCGATCAGGCCCGGGCGAAAGCGGGTGCCCAGACGGCCAGGGTGCTGGGGCCAGACGACATGGTGACTCTGGAGTATCGCTCCGACCGACTGAACCTCAATACGGACCAAGGCGCCACGGTAACCCGCGTAAATTGCGGCTAATAGCGCCCAGGTTGTTTGCAGGCATAAAAAAACCCGTCAGAGACGGGTTTTTTTAGCGCGCTCGGATTACTCCGCGCGAACCTGAGCAGCTTGCATGCCCTTTTGGCCTTTCTCAGCCACGAAGGAAACAGTCTGGCCTTCTTTCAGGCTTTTGAAACCTTCGGATTCGATAGCCTTGAAGTGTACGAACAGGTCGTCACCGCCACCCTGTGGAGTGATAAAGCCGAAGCCTTTTTCATCGTTGAACCATTTTACGGTGCCGGTTTGGCGATTAGACATGGTGTATCTCCAGAAACATAATATTCAGTAGTGCTGTGCTGCTCAGGCCAACTGGGCACACGGGGGCTATCATAGTCGAAATGTGTCGATGCTGGACTTTTTCGGTTAGAACTTTGCGCCAGTCCCGCAAATATATAGGGAAAATTCCCGTGGGATCCGCCGGGCCGCCGACGTTCAACCATAGCCTTCTCATGCCTTTGAAGTGGCTGAAGCCCGCGAACGGCGAGGGCTTCAGAAGGTTGCGCGTGGCATTGTCTACCCAATGCCCCTGACCCATGACTGCGGAATGTAAATTTTTTATTTTTTGCCCTTCAGGCAGTTTTCGCTCACAGCTTTTTGCAGTCGAGCGGTCATTTCGGTACTCGGAGGCGTCGTTTTGTCATTCAGTGACGCAATTTCCTTGTCCGAGAAATTCTTGTTGATCTGCTGTGCGCCACATTCGCAGTGCGCCTTGACTGCGTTGGTGTCCATGCCAGGATTATTTTGAGTCGCTGCGGCGGCGCATTCATTCATATAGGTGGTCTTGGTGTTCGCATCCATGGCGGCATGAGCGCTGATCGGAAGAGCCAGCGCCAAAGGTGCGAGGAGGGCGGCAACACGTAGAAGCTTCATGGTGGTTTCCTTCTTGTCGATGGGCCCCGAGAGTCAAGGGCCTGGAACGGTGATCTCGGATTATCTGACGACAGCGAGATGTCGCAGTTCAGTTCCGGACAATTCTCACGGCAATTGTCAGCATCTTTATTCACAACTCGCCGGGGGCGGCCTGACGTAGAGCTCTCAGGCTGTGTTAGGATGCGCGTCCTGCAGATTCGCTCGCGTCTCGCGGGTCAGGTTTCGCCGAGTGCGCACCTGTCGATTTCGTACATTCCAGTCACTCTGGTTCGGTCAAATGGTTGGCCTTTGGGCTCCTGCCACTGTGAGGCAGGTACACCGCCGAATCGCGTACTGGCTCTATCCCAACCCACGTGACCTTTGGTAGGGGTCACCACTAGGAGAGGAGGCGCCATGCCAACTATTACTCTTCCCGACGGCAGTCAACGTTCTTTCGATCACCCGGTCTCCGTCGCCGAGGTCGCCGCGTCCATTGGCGCAGGTCTGGCCAAAGCCACCATCGCCGGTAAGGTCAACGGTCAACTGGTCGATGCCAGCGATCTGATCGACGCCGACGCGAGCCTGCAAATCATCACCCCCAAAGATCAGGAAGGCGTCGAGATCATTCGTCACTCCTGCGCGCATCTGGTGGGTCATGCCGTCAAGCAGTTGTATCCGACAGCCAAGATGGTGATTGGCCCCGTCATCGATGACGGCTTCTATTACGATATCGCCTACGAGCGCCCGTTTACCCCTGATGACCTGGCGGCCATCGAGCAGCGCATGCAGCAGCTGATCGAAAAGGATTACGACGTCGTCAAGAAAGTCACACCGCGTGCCGAAGTGATCGAAGTATTCAAGGCGCGTGGCGAGGATTACAAACTGCGTCTGGTCGAGGACATGCCGAATGAAAAGGCCATGGGTCTCTACTACCACGAAGAATACGTCGACATGTGCCGCGGCCCGCACGTGCCGAATACCCGTTTCCTGAAGTCGTTCAAGCTGACCAAACTCTCTGGTGCCTACTGGCGCGGTGATGCCAAGAACGAACAGTTGCAGCGTGTTTACGGCACCGCCTGGGCCGATAAAAAGCAGCTGGCGGCTTACATTCAGCGTATCGAAGAAGCTGAAAAACGCGATCACCGTAAAATCGGCAAGCGCCTTGGCCTGTTCCACACCCAGGAAGAAGCGCCGGGTATGGTGTTCTGGCACCCGAACGGCTGGACCCTGTATCAGGTGCTTGAGCAGTACATGCGCAAGACCCAGCGTGAAAACGGCTACCTCGAGATCAAGACCCCGCAAGTGGTTGATCGCTCTCTGTGGGAAAAGTCGGGTCACTGGGCGAACTATGCCGAAAACATGTTCACCACTGAATCCGAAAGTCGCGACTACGCCATCAAGCCGATGAACTGTCCTTGCCACGTGCAGGTGTTCAATCAAGGCCTGAAGAGTTACCGCGAGCTGCCGATGCGCCTGGCCGAATTTGGTGCCTGCCACCGTAATGAGCCATCAGGTGCACTGCACGGCATCATGCGTGTGCGTGCGTTCACTCAGGACGACGCCCACATCTTTTGCACCGAAGAGCAGATGCAGGCCGAGTCCGCAGCCTTCATCAAGCTGACCATGGATGTCTACGCCGATTTCGGCTTCAAGGACATCGAAATGAAGCTCTCCACTCGTCCTGAAAAGCGCGTGGGCTCCGATGATCTGTGGGACCGCGCCGAATCCGCGCTCGCCGCAGCACTCGATAGCGCCGGTCTGCCCTATGATCTGCAGCCGGGCGAGGGGGCGTTCTACGGTCCGAAAATCGAATTTTCTCTCAAGGACTGCTTGGGTCGTGTGTGGCAATGCGGTACATTGCAGCTCGATTTCAACCTGCCTATCCGTTTGGGCGCCGAATACGTTTCGGAAGACAACGGTCGCAAGCATCCGGTCATGTTGCACCGTGCGATTCTCGGTTCGTTCGAGCGTTTCATCGGAATTCTGATCGAGCACTACGAAGGTGCATTCCCTGCGTGGCTGGCTCCAACTCAAGCAGTGATCATGAATATCACTGATAAACAGGCAGAATTTGCCCTTGAAGTGGAAAAAACTCTGGCTGAAAGCGGGTTTCGTGCCAAGTCCGACTTGAGAAATGAAAAGATCGGCTTTAAAATCCGCGAGCATACTTTGCTCAAGGTTCCCTATCTCCTCGTCATCGGAGATCGGGAGGTTGAAACGCAAACTGTCGCTGTGCGTACCCGTGAAGGCGCAGACCTCGGCTCGATGCCGGTCGCCCAATTCTCGGAGTTCCTCGCACAAGCGGTTTCCCGGCGTGGTCGCCAAGATTCGGAGTAATTATTATTAAGCGTGAAATGAGACAAGATAAACGAGCTGCACCGAAGGCCCCGATCAACGAGAATATCTCGGCACGCGAGGTTCGGTTAATTGGCGCTGACGGCGAGCAGATTGGCATCGTCTCGATTGATGAAGCGCTTCGTATAGCTGAAGAAGCCAAGCTTGATCTGGTAGAGATTTCTGCCGACGCAGTACCACCTGTCTGTCGCGTGATGGACTACGGCAAATCGATCTTCGAAAAGAAGAAACAGATTGCTGCGGCGAAGAAAAACCAGAAGCAGATTCAGGTTAAAGAAATCAAGTTTCGTCCAGGGACGGAGGAAGGGGATTACCAGGTAAAACTACGCAACCTGGTACGTTTCCTGAGTGACGGGGACAGGGCCAAGGTATCGTTGAGATTCCGCGGTCGTGAGATGGCCCACCAGGAGCTGGGTATGGAGCTGTTGAAGCGGGTTGAGGCTGACCTGCTCGAATACGGCGCCGTCGAACAGCATCCTAAGATGGAAGGACGCCAGCTGATCATGGTCATCGCCCCGAAAAAGAAGAAATAACCACCAGGGCACGGCAGGCCTTGCGGTTATGTTTATCAACTGAATGCGGAGTATCCGAACATGCCAAAGATGAAGACTAAAAGTGGTGCAGCTAAGCGGTTTCTGAAAACCGCGAATGGCATCAAGCACAAGCACGCTTTCAAGAGCCACATCCTGACCAAAATGTCGACCAAGCGTAAGCGTCAACTGCGCGGAAGCAGCCTGCTGCATCCGTCTGACGTCGCAAAAGTCGAGCGCATGCTGCGCCTTCGTTAATTTTGATCAAGAATAGAGGAAGTAACTCATGGCTCGTGTAAAGCGTGGCGTCATTGCCCGTAAGCGTCACAAAAAAATTCTGAAACTTGCTAAAGGCTACTACGGCGCGCGTTCACGCGTATTCCGTGTTGCCAAGCAAGCGGTAATCAAGGCTGGCCAATACGCCTACCGTGACCGTCGTCAGAAAAAACGTCAGTTCCGCGCTCTGTGGATCGCTCGTATCAACGCTGGTGCGCGTATCAACGGTCTGTCTTACAGCCGTTTCATCGCTGGCCTGAAAAAAGCGTCGATCGAGATCGACCGTAAGGTTCTGGCTGATCTGGCAGTGAACGAAAAAGCGGCGTTTGCTGCGATTGTCGAGAAAGCTAAAGCCACTCTGGCCTAAGTCCCCGGCAATCACCGGGCCTCGTTTCGGGGTTCGGTGTTAAACGTCATAAATAGGGGAAGAGCCTTGTAAGCTCTTCCCCTATTTCGTATCTGGAGTCTGTACATGGAAAACCTGGACGCGCTGGTCTCTCAAGCACTTGAGGCTGTGCAAAGCGCCGAAGATATCAATGCCCTGGAGCAAATCCGGGTTCACTACCTCGGCAAGAAGGGTGAATTGACTCAGGTGATGAAGACCCTGGGGAATTTGCCGGCTGAAGAGCGTCCGCAGGTTGGCGCGCTCATCAACGTTGCCAAGGAGCGTGTCACAGAGGTTCTCAATGCGCGAAAGGCATCGCTTGAGGAAGCGGATCTTGCCGCGAAACTCGCTGCCGAATCCATTGACGTAACCTTGCCGGGCCGTGGCCAAACCACAGGCGGTCTGCACCCGGTTACCCGGACTCTGGAACGCATCGAACAGTTCTTCACCCACATCGGCTACGGCATTGCCGAAGGCCCTGAGGTCGAAGACGATTACCACAACTTCGAGGCGCTCAACATCCCAGGCCATCACCCGGCCCGGTCGATGCACGACACCTTCTATTTCAACGCCAACATGCTGCTGCGCACCCATACCTCGCCGGTACAGGTCCGCACCATGGAAGCGAACAAGCCGCCGATCCGCATTGTCTGTCCAGGCCGTGTGTACCGCAGCGACTCCGATATCACTCACTCTCCGATGTTCCACCAGGTCGAAGGCCTGCTGGTCGACCGCGATATCAACTTCGCCGACCTCAAGGGCACCATCGAAGAGTTCCTGCGCGTGTTCTTTGAAAAAGAACTGGCAGTGCGTTTCCGTCCTTCCTATTTCCCGTTCACCGAGCCATCCGCTGAAGTCGACATGGAGTGCGTGATGTGCAGCGGTAAGGGCTGCCGTGTCTGCAAACAGACTGGCTGGCTGGAAGTGATGGGCTGCGGCATGGTTCACCCGAACGTGCTGCGCATGTCCGGTATCGATCCGGAAGAATTCCAGGGTTTTGCTTTCGGCATGGGCGCAGAGCGTCTGGCCATGCTGCGTTACGGCGTCAATGACTTGCGCCTGTTCTTCGACAACGACTTGCGGTTCCTCGCGCAATTTCGCTAGGTCGCCCGTAACGAACTTTTTAGGAGAGCAGGATGAAATTCAGTGAACAGTGGTTGCGCGGCTGGGTAAGCCCGCAAGTGTCCCGTGACGAGTTGGTTGCCCGTCTGTCGATGGCAGGTCTGGAGGTCGACAGCGTGACCCCGGCCGCCGGTGTTTTCAGTGGGGTCGTGGTGGGCGAGGTGCTGAGCACCGAACAGCACCCGGATGCAGACAAGTTGCGCGTGTGTCAGGTCAGCAATGGCTCGGAAACCTTTCAGGTGGTCTGCGGCGCGCCCAACGTGCGTCCAGGCCTGAAGATTCCGTTCGCCATGATCGGCGCAGAACTGCCGGGCGACTTTAAGATCAAGAAAGCCAAGCTGCGCGGCGTCGAGTCCAACGGCATGTTGTGCTCTCAGGCCGAACTGCAAGTGGGCGAGGGCAACGACGGTTTGATGGAGTTGCCGGTCGATGCGCCAGTTGGCAAGGATTTCCGTGATTATCTGGAGCTGGATGACGCCAGCATCGAAGTCGACCTGACGCCGAACCGTGGCGACTGCCTGTCCGTTGCAGGTCTGGCTCGCGAAGTCGGTGCGCTGTACGACGCCAAGGTCACTCGCCCGTCAGTGGCGGTCGTTCCTGCCGTGCACGATGAGGTGCGTTCGGTGGAAGTGCTGGCACCGGCTGCCTGCCCGCGTTACCTGGGCCGTGTCATTCGTAATGTCGATCTGTCACGCCCGACCCCGCTGTGGATGGTCGAGCGCCTGCGTCGTTCGGAAGTGCGCAGCATCGACGCCGCCGTCGACATCACCAACTACGTGATGCTCGAATTGGGTCAGCCGCTGCACGCGTTCGACCTCGCCGAGATCAACGGCGGTATTCGCGTCCGCATGGCGGAAGAAGGCGAAAAGCTGGTGTTGCTGGACGGTCAGGAAGTCAGCCTGCGCGCCGATACCCTGGTCATCGCCGACCATCAGCGCGCCCTGGCGATCGCTGGCGTGATGGGCGGCGAGCACAGCGGCGTGAATACCGCGACCACCCGTGACATCTTTCTGGAAAGCGCGTTCTTCGATCAGATCGCGGTCGCCGGCAAGGCTCGGTCCTACGGTCTGCACACCGACGCTTCGCATCGCTACGAGCGTGGCGTTGACTGGCAGCTGGCTCGCGAAGCCATGGAGCGTGCCACTGGCCTGTTGCTGGAAATCACGGGCGGCGAAGCCGGTCCGGTCATCGAAACCGTCAGCGAGCAACATTTGCCGTCGATTGCGCCGGTCATCCTGCGCGCTGAGCGCATCGAGCAAATGCTCGGCATGACCATGGATGCAGCCGAAGTGGAGCGTCTGCTCACTGCGCTCGGCCTGAAAGTCTCCAATGAAACGGCTGGCCAGTGGCGCGTTGAGGTGCCTAGCCACCGTTTCGACATCAGCCTCGAAGTCGACCTGATCGAAGAGCTGGCCCGCCTTTACGGCTACAACCGTTTGCCGGTTCGTTACCCGCAAGCGCGTCTGGCCCCGCAAGCCCGCGCCGAAGCCCGTGGCGATCTGCCTGCGCTACGCCGTCTGCTGGTCGCGCGCGGTTATCAGGAAGCGATCACCTACAGTTTCATCGATCAGAAATGGTTTGAGCTATTCAATCCGGGTGTTGAGCCATTGTTGCTGGCCAACCCGATCTCCGCCGACATGGCTGCCATGCGCTCGTCGCTGTGGCCCGGCCTGATCAAGGTGCTCCAGCACAACCTCAATCGTCAGCAAGACCGTGTACGCCTGTTCGAAAGCGGCCTGCGTTTTGTCGGTCAGCTGGACGGTTTAAAACAAGAGCCTATGCTGGCAGGTGTGATCTGCGGCAGTCGCTTGCCGGAAGGGTGGGCGCAGGGTCGTGAGGCAGTGGACTTCTTCGACGTCAAGGCTGACGTGGAGGCGGTACTGGGCTTCGCGGGCGCACTGGATGATTTCCGTTTCGTACCGGGCAAACATCCTGCGCTGCATCCAGGCCAAACAGCCCGTATCGAGCGCGATGGCCGCGAAGTCGGTTACATCGGCGCACTACACCCTGAGCTGGTGAAGACGTTGGGTCTGGATCGTCCGGTATTCGTGTTCGAACTGGTGCTGGCCGATGTGGTCGAGGGGCGTCTGCCGAAATTCCACGAGTTGTCACGCTTCCCGGAGGTCCGTCGTGACCTGGCGTTGCTGGCGGATCGTGATGTTGCAGCGACTGCGGTAATGGACGTTATTCGTGAAAATGCAGGGGAATGGCTAACAGACCTCAGGCTCTTTGATGTTTATCAGGGTAAAGGCATTGATCCGCATAGAAAAAGCCTTGCAGTTGGCTTGACCTGGCAACATCCATCGCGCACTCTTACTGACGATGAGGTAAACGCTTCGACGCAGCAAATTCTCACCTCGCTAGAGGAAAGGTTAAACGCCACGTTAAGGAAGTAGCGTATGGGGGCTCTGACGAAAGCTGAGATGGCCGAACGTCTGTACGAAGAGCTAGGCCTGAATAAACGAGAAGCCAAGGAACTGGTTGAGCTGTTCTTTGAGGAAATCAGGCACGCTCTGGAAGATAACGAGCAGGTCAAATTGTCCGGATTCGGCAATTTCGACCTGCGAGATAAACGCCAGCGACCGGGTCGAAATCCCAAGACAGGGGAAGAAATTCCGATTACAGCTCGCCGTGTGGTCACCTTTCGCCCAGGGCAGAAACTGAAGGCCCGAGTTGAGGCTTATGCTGGAACCAAGTCATAACGACGAGCTACCGCCTATTCCCGGCAAACGCTACTTCACCATCGGTGAGGTCAGTGAGCTCTGCGCGGTAAAACCGCACGTTCTGCGTTATTGGGAGCAGGAGTTTCCTCAGCTCAACCCGGTCAAGCGCCGCGGGAATCGTCGGTATTATCAGCGACAAGATGTGCTGATGATCCGACAGATCCGCGCGTTGCTGTACGACCAGGGCTTCACCATCGGTGGCGCGCGCCTTCGCATGTCCAGCGATGAGGTGAAGGACGATTCCCTGCAGTACAAGCAATTGATCAAGCAGATGATTACTGAGTTGGAAGACGTATTAGTCGTTCTGCGCAAGTAGATCGATGATTCAAAATACTTCCATCATTCAAAAGCTTAGGGTATATTTCTCGACGCTTTCGCAAGAAGCCCAATAGATTCACGCCTAGTCGGGGCGTAGCGCAGTCCGGTAGCGCACTAGCATGGGGTGCTAGGGGTCGAGTGTTCGAATCACTCCGTCCCGACCATATTTTTCAATGAGTTAGGCCAATGTTCACAGCATTGGCCTTTTTCATGCGCGTGACTTTTGCGTGACTTTGTGTAATTTCGCGCCGGATTTGGCACAATTTTGCAGTGGATTTGGCACCGGTCGCTATCGCTGTTAGGCGACCGAACACGTCTAGTAAAGAGTTCGAAGCCTGATCCGTTGTCGACCTAGAACAACGCGACTTGCCGTGCTGGATAGCGCCGCGCATCTGTTACGCCGATGGCGGATTTCGCCTCACCAATGGATATGCCGAGCGCTCGGCGGGTTCCAACGTCGACGGGTGTATTTGCCGGGCGTTAGGGCTTCCAGTGCGCCGGGCCAGCATGTCCCCATCGAACTTGTCGTTGCCCGGATGAATACATCACAGGACAGCAAGCCTTTGGTATTGCGGCGCTCTGACTGATCCGCTCAATCTCATGAATAAACGAAAGCCTTGCTGTCATCACCTAGCACTCAGATTCTGTGAGTTGAGACGATGAACCATTTTCCTGATTCGCCATAACGACCACTTGCAACGCTAGATTGATCATTTCGTTATGTGCTTTGGCTTCATGGCGTCCTAAAATTGGCTATCTCATTGATTGGTCTGAATCTCCTTTCGCAGCTGGAGTTTCGTTTTTCACTAAGGCCATGTTTTCGTTTTCTATTCGAGGCCAAACGAAATGATTGATGATTTGGCTGGGCGCATTCGTCAATGCGCCGAGATAGCCGGAAGTGGCGATGAGTTAGCGCGTTTGACTGGCATCCCGCGCAGAACGCTGGAGTACTACCTAATTGGGCAAAGCGAACCGAAGATTGGACGTTGCGTTGAGATCGCAAAGGCGGTGGGCGTGGACGTGGGGTGGCTGGCGACTGGGGAGGGCGTCCAGTTTCATGAGCGGGACTTGGATTTTGCCGATGACGGCGGCCACATTTTTTTGTCGGTATTCGATGCCCACTGCGGGTCCGCGAACTCTGGATGGCCAGGGGCGGTTCCGGTTATCGAGCAGTTGGTTTTCACGGCTGGCTACCTAAAAGCTCGGAACCTTAATAGTGAAACCTTGGCAGCGATAAAAGTCGAGGGAGATTCGATGTCAGGGCTGCTAAACGAGGGTGACACCCTGATGTTTGATCGCAGCCGATCCAGGCTGGAAGGGGAGGCGGTTTATGTCATCAGGCTGAACGACAGGCTGCAACCGAAGCGCCTACAGCGGCGGCTCGACGGGTCTGTTCAGATCATCAGTGAGAACAATTCCTACCGCGACATAGTGGTTCCAGAAGAGGGTCTCACTCATTTAGATATCCTAGGTCGCGTCGTTTGGGCTGGCGGATGGATGTAAATCACTGGTGCCAAAGTACGCACGAATTTTGTGAGCCCCTTTATTTTCAGCACTAAGGCTGTGTAGCGACTTTGCGCCTATTGGCACCGCATGCTCAGGCTGTCATTTGCGTCAACCCCTGAGCCACGGTGCTTTGCTCCCATTTACCGGATGGTCCCATCACTTCCCACCTGTGGATGCGATTAGTGTCAAATATTCCACCAGCTCACACACGATCTACGCCAGTGCCGGGTTTAAATTTTATAAGGAGCTGAAATAATCTAATGAGTTACGGTAATTCGAACCAGGCGGATGCAGTCCAGACCGACCCTCCGATTCGCGCGGAAGCTATCGGATGCTTCAAGCAGAGGCTGAAAGAGGCGATGCGCGGGCAAGCGCCGCGCGGTTTTGCGCGCATGGCGCAGCTTTCTGAAGGGGCAATCCGCAGTTATCTGAATGGTGAGACGTATCCAACGCTCGACAGATTGGAACAAATTGCCCACGCCTCTGGCGTGTCCGCCGTTTGGCTTGCGTTCGGGATAGGGCTCGGCTCGGAGCCAAGTACGGGTGATGACAATTATACGTACGTCCCGCTGTACGACTCTAAATGCACGTCTGAAAGCAGCCTTTGGCGTGAGGGCGCTGCGGTGCTGGGGCATCTCCCTTTTAAGACCGATGTCCTACGAGCCCAACGCCTGGAGCCCGCGCGCCTTGCGGCGATCAAGGTTGATGATGACTCGATGGAGCGTCTTCTGAGCAATGGCGATAACGTGGTCATTGACCACGGCCGTACCGAACTGGAAGGTGAGGCGATCTACGTTATTCGCATGGGAGATCACCTCTATGCGAAGCGTCTGCAGCGTCAGATTGGAGGGGGCGTTGCAATCATCAGCGCGAATCCCGCCTATCCGGTCATGGAGGTGGCTGCGGACGCTGTAGATATGCTTGAGATCATCGGAAGAGTGGTCTGGGCAGGCCGGTGGATGTAGCGGCCCGCGTATTTACGTGAATATTGCCGCGGTGCCAAAGCTGCCGCAAAATCGCCTGCATTTCGTCAATATAGGCCTAAATCGTTTAGCGCCTATTTGGCACCGGTTTTTTCCCTGTGCCTTCACCCAATCCCTTTGATTCCGTGGCTCTCCCGCCTGATACCGCTTTATCCCTCTACTTCCCACCGGCATCCGATCGGTGCCAAACATTTCACCAACTCACATCCAGATGTTTCCTGCGCACCGGAATACTTCCCCGTTGATACTGCTGATAACCGGTGTACGGAATGACCAGCGTATCTGTAATGCTGGACAGCGCGATGTCGATGACCATCCCGGTGGCAGTAGGCGGTTGCCCATGTCGCTCCGGGCCATTCAGCGTGCAGAAATCGTAGGCGACGCCGCTGTAGGCGCGGGGAATGGTCTGGCAGTGCGAATGCCAGCTGCCGAGTTCGTCGGCAGCGCCTTTTTCGTTGGTCAACGTCGCGATCGTGCCGCAGCCGGACATCGATACGGCTATGGCCAGACAGCCTGCAATCCTTGGGTTCATGTGAGACTCCTTATTCAGCCGTAGCGCCGACTCGCGAAAAGTCGCCGGACACCAACGCGCCAATGGCCGGGCGTGCCAGCAGATAGCCTTGCATCAGCGAAATGCCCAGCGCCCGGAGCGCCCAATATTCTTCAGGCGTTTCGATCCCTTCGGCGACGACTTCGATGTTCAGGCGTTTCGAAACCAGCACGATCCCTTCAACGATGGCTTTTCTCACCGGATCCGCGTCGATGCCTCGGGTCAATGCCATGTCAATTTTCAGCACGTGGGGCTGGAACATGGCCAGGAAGTTCAAGCCTGAATAGCCTGACCCGAAGTCATCGATCGCGGTGGTGAAGCCGTGACGCTCGTACGCCTGGAAAATGGATTTCAAGTGATCGGGATCATCGACGCGTTCGCCTTCGGTCACCTCGAACATCAGCCTGTCCAACGGGAAGTCGAACAGATGGGCTGCTTCAAGTGTCGCCCTGATGCAAGTCTCGGCCCGGTAGACGGCATTGGGCAGGAAGTTGATGCTGAGCTTGCATCTGGGCTGCTGTAACAGCCCTAGCGTGGCCGCCAGTTCAATGGCTTTGACACGACAGGCCTGATCGAAGCGATAGCGGTTGGTATCATCCACTTTGCTCAAGATGCTCGCAGCCGATTCGCCATTGGTGCCGCGAACCAGAGCCTCGTAGGCATAGGCTGTCTGGGTGTGAACGTTGAAAATCGGCTGAAAAGCCATGGTGAAGTCGAAGCCCAAACCTTCGAGGTTGCGGCATTGGGCACAGCCAATCGGTTCGAAAGGCAGGGAAGGGTAAATCTGAGTCATGCCAACCTTCCGATTAATGTCGCCAGTGATGGCCAATTAATGCACGCACGACCTCTTTTATCTACCTTCATTTGCGTGTGGCAAGCGTCATCGTTAACTCTTCTTGGAGGTGCACCAGGGGGCTCATGATGGAATTGGAGCGAGGGTGTCTGTAAGCCGGGCCTTATTCGTTGTAGTCTCCGCTCCAATCTTCCATCAAAGGCCCGCCCCGTATGGTCCGCCCGGATTTTTCAGCTGACATTGACGCCGTGCAGGCGATCGGGGCCGTGCCCGTGATCCTGAGCATGGTCAAGCATTTGACCGGGATGCGTTTCGCGGCGGTTGCCCGAGTCACGGACAAGAACTGGGTGGCCTGCGCGGTGGACGACTCCATCGATTTTGGCCTTGAGCCCGGTGGGGAGTTGCGGCTCGAATCCACTATCTGCCACGAAATCCGCCAGCACCGAACCCCGGTTATTTTTGGCCAAGCCAGTGCGCATCCGCATTTCTCGTTGCATCACACGCCCCAAACCTATGGATTGGAGAGCTATGTCTCGATTCCGATCATCACGAGAGACGGCGCGTTTTTCGGGACTCTCTGCGCCATTGATTCACTGCCGGCCGATCTGGAGGAACCCTCCATTCTCAAGACGCTCAGCCTGTTCGCGCAGTTGATCGGGATGAGCCTCGATGCCCAGAAAGACCTGGAGGTGACTCAAGCTGCGCTGGCGACCGCCAAGGAACATGAGCGCTTGCGTGATCAATTCGTGGCGGTGCTGGGGCACGACCTGCGCACGCCCTTGAGTGCGATCCGCATGAGCACCGATTTGCTGGAAATCCAGACCACGGAAACGCGTCCGCTGCGGCTTCTGGCTGCCATCCGCCACAGCGCATCGCGCATGGGCATGCTCATCGAGAACGTGCTCGATTTTGCCCGGGGTCGCATGGGCGGCGGGATTCCGGTGAAGCCCCAATGGGTGGATGACCTGGGGCCTGTTCTGGAGCAGGCGCTCAGTGAAGTGCAGCACTCCAACCCGCAGGCACGTATCAGCCACTCGCTCGATCTGCCCACCGGGATCTACTGCGATTCGCTGCGCATCACGCAATTGCTGTCCAATCTGGTGGGCAATGCCGTGACGCATGGGGCGACGGATGCGCCCGTTCGAGTGAAAGCGTGGCAGGAAAGCGGGGACATCGTCATCTTGGTGACCAACCAGGGCCCTCCCATTCCGGTCGCGTTGATTCCGCTGCTGTTCGAACCGTTCACGCGCTCGGAGGCCGGGCAGCGCGGGGAAGGGTTGGGGCTGGGCTTATACATCGCAGCGCAAATCGCCCAAGCCCACGGCGGCACCCTGGGGGTGACGTCGACGCTGGCGGCCGGCACTGCCTTTACCGCCCGATTTCCCGCCAGGGTGAAATAAGCGGATTGACGGCCTGTCACGATTCACCCTTCAAAAAATGGCGTGAAACAGCCAGAACAGCAGCGCCGAGAGCACCATGGCGGCGGGCAGGGTGAACACCCACGCGAGAATCAGGTTGCGCACAGTCGCCATCTGCAACCCGCTGCCATTGGCCGCCATGGCCCCGGCGACGCCGGAGGAGAGCACATGGGTCGTGGAGGCGGGCAGACCGAAGCCGTCCGCCGCGCCGATGGTGGCCATGGTCACCAGTTCGGCACTGGCGCCCTGGGCATAAGTCAGGTGCGCCTTGCCGATTTTTTCCCCCACGGTGATGACGATACGGCGCCAGCCCACGAGCGTGCCCAACCCCAGGGCGATGGCCACGGCGATCTTCACCCAGAACGGAATGAAGCGCGTGGCCGCGTCGATCTGGCGTTTGAATTCCGCGACGTTGGTGCGGGTGTCCGCAGAGAAATTGTCGAGGTGCTGAGTGCCGAGCAGCCGAATGCTCTCCGAGGTCAGGAACATGTCGTTGCGCACGTTGGTCATGGCCTGCGCAGGCACTTTGGCCAGCGTGCCGTAGTTCTTCACCTCGTCGGCGATGATTCCGGTCACGGCGGCCAGGGCAGGCACGGTGTCGTCGCTGGCTTTTCGGGTGCGGACGTATTCCATCAACACCGTGCGCGGGTCGTTCACTTGACGCCCCTTGGCTTCGGTCGTCAGCCCTTGGTGTGTGACCTGCGCAACCGCGACGAACTGGGTCGTCTGGGTGACAGGCACGGCACGGTCCAGCGCATACGCCATGGGCAAGGTGCCCACCAGAATCAGCATGATCAGCCCCATGCCTTTCTGACCATCGTTGGAGCCGTGGGCGAAGGACACGCCGCTGCACGTCAGGATCAACAACCCGCGAATCCACGGTGGCGGCGGGTTCTGGCCCTTCGGCTCCTGATACAACGCTTTCTGTTTGACCAGCAGCCTCAGCAACAGCAGTAACCCCGCCGCGCAGACGAAGCCCACCAGTGGAGACAGCAACAGCGCGTAGGCCACTTTAGACACTTGTGACCAGTCGACACTGTCTGCGGCCGAGCGGCCTTGCAGCCAGGCATTGGCCAGCCCGACCCCGAGGATCGAGCCGATCAGGGTATGGGATGAAGAGGCGGGCAGCCCGAGCCACCACGTGCCCAGGTTCCAGACGATGGCGGCGATCAGCAGCGCGAAGATCATGGCGAAACCGTTTGCGGAGCCCACCTGGAGGATCATGTCCACTGGCAGCAACGCGATGATGCTGAACGCAACGGCCCCGCTTGACGCCAGCACCCCGCTGAAGTTGCAGAGGCCCGACCACACCACAGCAATGTTGGCCGGGAGCGAGTGGGTGTAGATCACCGTGGCCACGGCGTTGGCCGTGTCGTGAAAGCCGTTGACGAACTCGAAGCCCAGCGCGATGACCAGCGCCAGACACAGCAGGCCGTAGGGCAGCCACGTTGTGGCCACGGCGCCAGCCTCGTCAACGTCTTGCACGATGCCCCAGCCGCTGACGAGGACGCCGACGATCAACAGGCCGATGAACAGCGCGAGGCTTCGGGGGCTCAGTGCGTGATCGAGTTTGGGACGGGAGAGGTGGGCGTTGTCGGGGGTGGCTGAAGTGTTCACGTTCTTGTCTCAGCTCGGAGTGAGCTTTCAACCTAGTCAGGGCAGATGACGCTTTTCTTACCTGGAGCGCAATCAGGGCCGATCCGTCGGGCCTTTAGACTAACGGCCTGAAACGCCACTCAAACGACCCTGTTTTCGCTATTTTTCCGTACAACGGCGTGCCATCGGACGTCGTGTTCCTGGTCACGGTCGGTGCGGTGATGCTTCGTGGCCACATTTCTGACAGACTGGATTTCACACTGCCGAACAGGGAGGGAGCTGCACGGCGCGCTTTCTTCAGGTTCATGCTGAACCCGCCCGCAGAACGTCTGTGCGGCGTTCATGAGGAAGCCCGTTTGCCTACTGATCTCGTCGGTCCCGACCGTAATGACCGTTTGTCCCACGTGTTGAATGCCAGCGAGCGGCTGGCGCTGGCCGGTTCAATGGACGAAGTTGTCGCCGTGCTTCGCGACACGGCGCGTGCGGCAGTCGGGGCAGAAGGCGTCGCGATCGTCATCGAGACGGGCGGCTACTGTTCCTACGTGGCGGAAGACGCGGTCTCGCCACTCTGGCAAGGCCAGACGTTTGCCGCGGACCACTGCATTTCGGGCTGGGCGATGCGCCATAACGCGACCGTCGCGATTCCTGATGTCCGGCTGGATTCCCGTGTTCCCCAAGACGCCTATGCGGCGACTTTTGTGCGCAGTCTCGTCATGGTGCCCATTGGTCGCCCTGTTCCAGTCGCAGCGCTCGGGGCCTATTGGGCTGAAGTCGGGGATCATGATCAGGACACGCTCAAGCGTCTGGAAAGCCTCGCGCGGCTGGCGACGATCGCCATCGAGAATGCGCGCCTGACCCAAGCGCGCAATCGTGCGGCAGCACTGGGCGCCGCTCAGAACCGCATTCTGGAACTGGCCGTCGCGCAGACGCCGCTTGCGTTCTCGCTGGACGCCATCGTCCGCGAGGTGGAAGCGCTGTCCCCGTCCCGGTTCCTCGGCAGCATTGTGCTGTTGGACGACGACGGCCGGCGTCTGCAGTCCTGCTCTGGCCCGAGCCTGCCCGCTGCGTATAGGAACGCCATCGCTGGCGTCAGTGCCGATCCCCTCTGGTCCGCGTGCCGGGAGCGGGCCATCGAACAGGGTCTGCACCTGTGTTGGTCAATCCCGATCCGTTCGGCGCAAGGTGTCACGCTGGGCGCGTTTGTGCTGTATCACCCCGAGCGCCGCGATCCGTTGTTAGCGGATATCGAGGTTGTCGATTTCGTGGTTCAGACGGTCGGGCTGGTCGTGCACCGGGCGCGGGCGGATGCTTCGATCCGGATCAGCGAAGAGCGTTTGCGCCTGGCCGTGGCCCACGCAGACGTGGGTTTCTGGGATGTGGATTTCGTGCAGAACACATTGGTATGGCCCGCACAGACAAAGGCCATGTTTGGTATTTCGGCGGACGTGCCGGTCACGCTGCAGGATTTTTACGACGGTTTGCACCCTGAGGACCGTGACGCAACGATTGAGGCTTTTAGCGCCGCCATCGACCCTGAGCATCGCGCGCTCTATGACGTTGACTACCGTACGGTGGGCCGTGAGGACGGCATCGTGCGTTGGGTGGCGGCCAAGGGACGGGGCGTGTTCGACACCACGGGTCGCTGTTTGCGGGTGACCGGTACGGCGATGGAAATCACGGCCCGCAAGACGGCCGAGGACGCGCTTCGAGAACTCAACGCCACGCTGGAAGGGCGGGTGGCCCAGGCCATCGCCGAACGGGAAGAGGTTCAAAAGGCCCTGCGGCAGAGCCAGAAAATGGAAGCCATGGGGCAGTTGACCGGCGGCGTCGCCCACGACTTCAATAACCTGCTGACTCCGATTGTCGGTACGCTCGACCTGCTTCAACGCCGGGGCGTGGGCGGCGAGCGGGAGCAACGGCTGATCTCCGGCGCCATGCAGTCCGCCGAGCGGGCGAAGACGCTCGTTCAGCGGCTGCTGGCGTTCGCCCGCCGTCAGCCGCTGCAACCGGTGCCCGTCGATGTGGCGAAGCTGGTGAGTGACATGGGTGATCTGGTGGCCAGCACCACCGGGCCGCAAATCAAGGTGGTTGTCGATGCACCTGACCATCTCCCGGCCGCCATCGCCGACCTCAATCAGCTCGAAATGGCACTGCTCAACCTCTCTGTCAACGCGCGGGACGCGATGCTGGAAGGCGGCACCTTGCGCATCTCGGCCACCATGGAGGCAGTGGGCGTCGACCACCGCTCCAAACTTCCGGCTGGCGAATACTTGTGCCTGTCGGTGGCCGACACCGGCATAGGCATGGACCCCGCGACACTCGCCCTCGCGGTCGAGCCGTTCTTTTCCACCAAGGGCGTCGGCAAAGGGACGGGCCTGGGGCTCTCGATGGTGCACGGGCTGGCATCGCAATTGAACGGCGCCCTCACGATCCAGAGTTCGCCCGGCCTTGGCACGAACGTGGAGCTGTGGCTTCCGCGCAGCATGACCGTACCGGCGGCGGTACTCCGCATGGCAGAAGCGCCGGAGCCGCCATTGACGCGCGGGGTTGCGCTGTTGGTCGATGATGAAGAACTGGTTCGCGCCAGCACGTCCTACATGTTGGCCGAACTGGGCTATTGCGTGATCGAAGCCGCGTCAGGAGAAGAGGCCATGGAGCTGATGAAGGGCGGGGAGTCGTTTGACCTGCTCGTCACGGACCACCTCATGCCCGGTATCAGCGGGACCGACTTGGCGAAGGTGGTTCGGAACTCCCGACCAGGGACGCCGATTCTGCTCGTCTCCGGCTACGCGGAACGTGAGGGCCTCGACCCTGATCTGCCTCGTCTCACCAAGCCCTTCCGCAAAAACGAGTTGGCGGAGAGTCTGGTGCACCTTGGTCGTGGGGCTTGAAAGGCGCCAAACGCCCACTCCGGCCCGACGAAAGACGTGTTTGCGCCGGCGATTTTTGTGCGATTCGGCGCGGGATGTTACCAGCATCGACCTCCACGCTGGCGGGTGCGACCAGACCTGCTCACCACTCACTGGCCGCCTGTGAATGCGCCATCGCCTACTATTCTGCTGGCATCTCGTGAGGGGGGCAGGCCGAAGGCTTTCGCGTAATCCCGGCTGAACTGTGTCGCGCTTTCATAACCCACTTCGAATGCTGCCGACATGACACTTTTCGCACTGGCAACCATGAGCATTCGGGCTTGAAGCAGGCGCACACGTTTCTGATATTGCAACGGGCTCAAATTGGTCACGGCCTTGAAATGGCGGTGGAATGCGGAAACGCTCATCGACGCTCGCTCAGCCAGGTCTTCGACGCGGATGGATTGGGCGAAATCGCGACGAATCCACTGGACTGCCAGATTCACGCGGGCCATTGCGCTGTCCGGCGCAGCGATTTCCCTAAGCATCCAGCCAAGCGGGCCTTGAAGCACGCGGAAAATGATCTCTCGTTCGTAGACCGGCGCGAGGGCTGCGATGGCTGGCAGGTCACCCATTAACCTGAGCATTCGCACCCAGGCGTCCGTGAGATCGCGGGTCATGGGGGCGACTGAAAAACCCGGATTCGCTTCGGCTCGAAGCGCAGGTTCGGGCAGGTCGGCGAACAGCGTGGACAATACAGTGAGATCAAGTGTCAGGCTGACCGCGAGGTAGGGTTCGCCGGTGGCGGCCGGGTGCACCGAACCCACGGCAGGCAAATCGATGGACATGACGAAGTAGGTGGCGGGGTCATAGCGCAGCGTCCGGTCACCCACTGTCATGGTTTTGCTGCCTTGCAGAATCACATTGATCATCGGGTCGTACACCGCTGCCAGCAGGTGCTCGGGAACTGCTCCCTTGATCATGGCCACGCGAGGGATGCCGGTGTCGGTTCGCCGGTTTTCAGCCTGGGCCGCGAGTGACCTGAGTTCGTTCAGTGAGTTGTCCATAACCGGCATGCTGAGGGGTGACGGCCGTACCCCGCAAGTGAAAAGCAGAAACAGGCAGATTTTGAGCAGGAACAGGTGCGTTCCTTATCCGGGCGATAAAGACGGTGGGACCGCATTGCTGTGAAGTTGATCATGAGCCCGGCTAATGCCTTCACTGAATTCAATTCGTTTTTATTCATGCAGGGTCCCCGCCTAAACTTCGTACAGCTTTTCACTGCAGGCACTGTTAATCCAGCCGAGTGAAAGAACGGAACGACAGCCATTCCTGATAAAGACAAACAGCTTATTCAGGTCTGGCAAAAACAGGGTGTCGGATCAACATGAGCACAGCATTCGAATTTGCGATCAAGCGCATCAGTTTTGATGAGCATTATATTCCGTCAGACACGACGCGCATCACGACCAACTTCGCAAACCTCGCCAGAGGAGAACGTCGTCAGGAGAATTTGCGCAACACCTTGAAGATGATCGATAACCGCTTCAATGCCTTGGCGCACTGGGACAACCCTGCCGCTGATCGTTACACGGTCGAGTTGGACATCATCTCTGTTGAAGTGAGCCTCCATGGTGAAGACGGTGACCACGCCATCCCCATGATTGAGGTGTTGAAAACAACCATTGTCGATCGAACAACGAACGAGCGCCTGAATGGCATCGTCGGGAACAATTTCTCTTCTTACGTTCGAGATTATGACTTTAGCGTGCGGTTGACGGAGCACAACAAGAACCGATCCGGGTTCAGCACGCCCGAGGACTTTGGAGAGCTGCACGGCAAACTCTTCAAGTGCTTCGTTAATTCAAGCGCCTACAAAGCGCATTTCGACAAGCCGCCCGTCATCTGCTTGAGCGTCTCCAGCGCCAGGACTTACCACCGCACCGAGAATCAACACCCGGTGCTGGGCTTTGAATACCAGCAGGATGACGACTCGTTGACCGATGAGTATTTCAAAAAGATGGGCCTGAACGTCCGTTATTTCATGCCGCCTAATAGCGCAGCGCCGTTGGCCTTTTATTTCTCAGGGGATTTGTTGACTGATTACACCGCCCTTGAGCTGATTGGCACGGTCAGCACGATGGACACTTTTCAGAAGATCTATCGGCCTGAGATTTATAACGCGAACTCCGCCGCAGGAAAGTCGTATCAGCCCAGCTTGAAGCACCAGGACTATTCATTGACCCGAATTGTGTATGACCGCGAAGAGCGTAGTCAGCTGGCCGTCGAGCAAGGAAAGTTTGCCGAAGAACACTTCATCAAGCCCTACCAGACCGCTCTTGAACAGTGGTCCGTTGACTGCGCGCTTTGATTCATTAATAGATAAGGTCTTTTTTCATGAAAAAACTGTTGCCCACGTCGACCGCTGGCAGCTTGCCTAAACCTTCCTGGCTCGCACAACCGGAGACGCTTTGGTCGCCCTGGAAGTTGCAGGACGGCGAGTTGATTGAAGGCAAGCAAGACGCGCTGTTGCTTGCGCTTCAAGAACAACACAGGGCGGGCATCGATATCGTCAGCGATGGCGAACAAACCCGCCAGCATTTCGTCACGACCTTCATCGAGCACCTTGATGGCGTTGATTTCGAAAAGCGCGAAACCGTCAGGATTCGTGACCGTTATGACGCGAGCGTGCCGACGGTGGTCGGGGCAGTCGCTCGCCAAAAGCCGGTGTTCGTTGAAGACGCCAAATTTTTGCGTCAGCAGACCGATCAGCCGATCAAGTGGGCGCTGCCGGGCCCGATGACGATGATCGACACCCTCTACGATGCTCACTATAAAAGCCGTGAAAAACTGGCTTGGGAATTCGCCAAAATTCTCAATCAGGAAGCCAGGGAACTGGAAGCCGCAGGTGTCGACATCATTCAATTTGACGAGCCTGCCTTTAACGTGTTTTTCGATGAGGTGAACGACTGGGGCGTGGCCACGCTGGAGCGGGCCATCGAAGGGCTGAAGTCCGAAACGGCGGTGCACATCTGCTACGGCTACGGCATCAAGGCGAACACCGACTGGAAGAAAACCCTGGGTTCCGAGTGGCGACAGTATGAAGAGGCCTTTCCCAAACTGCAGAAATCCAGCATCGACATCGTTTCCCTGGAGTGCCACAACTCCCACGTGCCCATGGACCTGATCGAACTCATCCGGGGTAAAAAGGTGATGGTCGGGGCCATCGATGTGGCCAACCACGCGATTGAAACGCCGGAAGACGTCGCCAATACCTTGAGAAAGGCGCTTCAGTTCGTGGATGCGGACAAACTTTATCCGTGCACCAACTGCGGCATGGCGCCGTTGCCGCGACGAATCGCCAGCGGCAAGTTGAAGGCGCTGAGTGCGGGCGCAGACATCGTCCGCAGAGAATTGTAGGACGCGCGTTGAATCGCGTTCGTCATTGGAAAGCCTGAAGTCAGCCAGTTGAACGGGCGGCTTCAGGCCAACGTTAACAGTGTTCAACCGCCCATATTTATTCAGGATTTGCCATGTCTTCCGCCGGTACTGCGATTGAGCCATTGAGCTTTCGCGAAGCGCTCGGTAATTAACAATCGGGCTTTGCTTCCTTCGGCTCTTCCCGCTACAGTCAGCGCCGGGCGTTTGCTGCGCCTGCGGTCCGCGCGAAGGGGTCACCCAGGCAAGTGTTTTCAATTTTTCATTCCAGCTCCCGGCTTGTCGGCGGACCGAGCCCTGAAAGGAGTTGGCATGCCTGCCATAAACGCTTCCCGTCATCACGGCCTCCCTGATCTGCCCTCGCTGCGCAAGCGCGCCAAGCGTCTTTTGAAAGCACTGAAAAACCACGAAGCCGACGATGCCCGCACGCAGTTGCGCATGATCGGTTTGTCGGGCCCTGACTATCGACTCGCTGACACGCAGTGGCTGATGGCGCGCGAGGCGGGCTTCCCCAGTTGGCCCAAGCTGATAGCCCATGCCGACAGCATTGCGTTCGCTGCACGCCATCCGGATTTCGTCGCGACGGGTGAGGCGGCGGTCCAACACTGGCGCTGCGGCAACGATATCGAGCACAACCTGCGAATCGCCGGTTTCTCGGGTGCGTTTCATATGTTCGATGATCCGATGGTGATGGGCCCGGTGCCGGCTTTGCCTGAGGATGATTACTGGGCCGTGCGAGCGGCCTTTGCCGAACAGGCCTTCGATCTGCCGACGCGAGATATCCAGCAGCGCCAAGCCACGCAGCGCAAGGCATTGACGCAACTGAATGCCGAAAGCGAACTGGTGTTGTGGTGCGAAGCCGACGCCTACGATCAACTGTTTCTGGCGCGGATACTGGCGAGCTTGCCCGCGTTACCGCGCAGACTTGAATTGATCGAAATCGCTCAGGTTCCCGGCGTGGAGCGATTTATCGGCATCGGGCAACTGGCGCCCGATCTGCTCGCCTGGCTGTGGCCACAACGGCGCCCGTTGGGCGAAGACGCCTTGGCAGTGGCGCGTGAAGCATGGGCCGCCTACACGTCGACAACCCCGGTCGATTGGGCACGCATTGCCGCGCGAGCGCATCCAGCACTGCCGCTGCTGGGGCCCGCGTTGGCCAGGCAACTGCAAGAGCTTCCAGGCGCCAATGACGGATTAAGCATGACCGAGCGCCTGACACTGCGCGTGCTGGCCGATCACGGTGAGCTGCCCTCCGGAAAAGTCTTTGGCCACTTGATGATGAGTTATGAGCCGTTGCCCTTTCTGGGGGATTTGATGTTCCACGCACTGCTGCGGCCCCTGATCGATTCGCCGCAGCCTCTCGTGCATGAGCAGCCGGGACCCGAGTGGCAGAAGCGCGTTATCCGAATCACTGCCTTGGGCGAGCAGGTCTTGTCAGGCCGCTTGAACTGGCTCGACCACGCGCCAGCAGAACGCTGGGTCGGCGGGGTCCATGTCGTGTCCGCTGCCCAACCGTGGGTCGTGAGCGATCAAGGCCAAGTGTGGCGGCGTTGAGTCGATCCATCTGTCCAGCTCCTACAGGCTGAGGGCAGACGCTCGTGTGCTGCGAGCAAAAAGCAGAAACAGGCAGGTTTCGAGCAGGAACGGGTGCGCTCCTGATCGGCCTGATCCGTAGGCTGGGTCCTCATTCGAAGCACAGAGGAACAGCACATGAGCGTAATCGTCGTCACGGGCGGGAGTCGCGGCATCGGTGCCAGTGCCGCCGAGCACATTGCTCAGCGGGGCATGGGTGTCATCCTGACCTACAACAGTCATCCAGAGGAGGCGGTTTCGGTCGTCGAGCGCATTGAGCACGCGGGAGGCAAGGCGGTCGCGCTCAAGCTCGATGTGTCGGAGGTGGCAAGTTTCTCCAGGTTTCGTGAGACGGTGGCACTGGCGTTGCGCGAAACCTGGGGCGTCGCCACGCTCGATGGCCTGGTCAACAATGCCGGGTATGGCCTGTTCAACCCCTTGGCCACTGTCAGCGAAACGCAGTTCGATGGCCTGTTCAATGTTCATCTCAAAGGCCCCTTTTTCCTCACGCAAACAGTGCTGCCGCTGCTGGCGGACGGTGCGAGTATCGTCAACCTGACCAGCGCAACCACCCGCGTTGCCACGGCGGGTGTGGCGCCTTACGCAGCGTTCAAGGGCGGACTGGAAGTGCTCACCCGTTACATGGCCAAAGAGTTTGGCGAGCGGCAGATTCGGGCCAACGCTGTGTCACCTGGCGCGATCCGCACAGAGCTTGGCGGCGGTCTGAACGATGAATTCGAGGCCATGCTCGCAGCGCAGACCGCGCTTGGCAGAGTGGGTGAGCCGCAAGACGTCGCCCGCGTGATTGCCATGCTGCTGTCGCACGAGGGCAGCTGGATCAATGGCCAGACCATCGAAGTCGCAGGCGGCTACAACATCTGAACCGCCGACAGCTACATCCTTTGAGGAGCACGCAATGCTGGATCATGTCTTTTTGTCGGTCAGCGACATCACCCGTTCCATCCGTTTCTACGAAGCGGCCTTGACCCCGTTGGGCATTACCGCGCGCCTGGACTACGACGGCAAGGACGGCCCGCCGGGGCACCCCGATCTCAAGGGCTTTGGTGCCAATGGCCGGGTGTTTTTCTGGCTGCGCGAGGGAGGCGTCGAGGGACGCGCCGCACATGTGGGTTTCGTCGCCAACAGCCAGGCCGAAGTGGACGCCGCCTACGCTGCTGCCATGAAGGCAGGCGCTGTCGACAACGGCGCGCCCGGTGCGCGTCTGCACTACGATCCCGATTACTACGCCGCCAATGTGCTTGACCCGGATGGGTACAGCCTCGAATTCGTTCATAAAAAATGGCAGCACGCCCGATGAGCACTCTTCTGATCTACGGCGCCACCGGCTACACCGGTCGCATGGCCGCTGAGCGGGCAAAAGCGCTGGGCCTGTCCTTCGAAATCGCCGGGCGTGATCACGCGCGTCTTGCGGCCCTTGCTGCGCAACTGGGCGTGCCGTTTCGACTGTTCGATGCCAATGCGGATGCGGCGGGCGCGTTGTCCGGTATCTCGGTCCTGCTCAACTTCGCCGGCCCCTTTGCGCACACCGCAGAGCCGCTGATGCGCGCCTGTATCGAGGCCGGGGTGGACTATCTGGACATCACGGCGGAGATCAACGTCTACCGGCTGGCCGAGCGACTGGGAGCGGAAGCCGCTGCGCACCAGGTCATGCTCTTGCCGGGAGTGGGTTGGGACGTTGTACCGACCGATTCCCTGGCGGTGCACGTCGCCAAGCGGGTTGAACAGCCTTTTGCGCTGAGCATTGCGCTTCATGTTCCAGGTTCGATGTCCCGTGGCTCGGCCATGAGCGTCAGTGAAATCATCGGCGCAGGGGTCATGGCGAGGGTTGATGGCGAACTGGTCGCCACACCGGATGCAACGCCGCGTCATTTCGACTTCGGTGACGGCCCGGTCCTGTGTGTGCCGCTGTCGTTTGGTGATCTGGTGACAGCCTGGCATTCGACCGGCATCCCGAACATCGCGATGTTCGTGCACATCTCAGGCGATGCGTTTCCAGAAGGCGATCTCTCACAATTGCCCGATGGCCCGACTCACGCACAGCGGGAGGCGCATCGTGCCCGTGCAGTGGTTGAGGTCACTGGCGTTGATGGAGCTACCGCCCGGTCCGTGATCGAGACCGTGAACGGCTATTCCTACACGCCGCTGGCCGCAGTCGAGGCAGCGCGGCGGGTATTGGAAGGCGAGCGTCTGTCCGGGTTCGCCACACCCGCGAATGTCTTCGGGGATGGGTTTGCCGAGCGTATCGAGGGGACGTTGTTCACCGATTTCTGAAGGCCGCTCAACCGGGCGCTGTCAGCCTGTGGCCGGGAGGGGTGACTTGAATCGCGCCGCATCCCGCGCAGGCGGCAGGCCAAATAATCTCGCGTATTCACGGCTGAATTGCGAGGCGCTTTCATAACCCACGGCATAGGCGATCGACGTCGCGTCCAGTGTGTCGAACAACAGCAACCAGCGCGCCCGGAGCAAACGCAGGCGTTTCCGATACTGGATCGGTGTCATGGCCGTCACCGATTTGAAGTGCCGGTAAAAGGCGGCAACGCTCATGTCCGCCATGAGTGCCAGCGGCTCTACCCGAAAAGGCTCGGTGTAGTGGTCACGAATCCACTGGGTGACGCGGCGGATCTGCGTCATCCGGCCATCCGGCCGCGCGACGTCACGCAGAATGCCACCCAACGGCCCCTGTAAGGCGCGGAACAGAATCTCCCGTTCGATCATCGGCGCCAGGATCTCAGCCTCGTGGGGATGATCCATGAGCCGCATCATCCGCAACCACGCATCGATCATTTGCGCAGGCGCCAGAACGCCTTCAAAACAGGTGTTCTGCGGTGGCCTCGGCGTCTTGCCTTCGTCCATCAACAGCGTGGCGATCACATCCGGGTCCAGCGTCAGACTGACCGCCAGATAGGGCTGGCCAACCGCGTCTGCGTGAACTTGCCCGGTGGCGGGCACATCCACAGGCACCAGAAAATAGTGGCCTGCTGAATACCTGGAAACCTCATCCCCAATCGACAAGGTCTTGGTGCCCTGAAGCACCAGGTGCAGCATCGGTTGATAGACCTGACTTGCACAAGCCTCGGCACGCACCATCGTCACGCGGGGTAGCCCGGTCTCGGTCCACTTGTCTTGCGCGCGCATCACGATGCTGCGCAGTTCCGCCATTGATCGTTCCATGCCGCCTACCGTGAGCCATATCCCAATGCATGGCAAGCCAACTGAGAAGAATAGGCAAGCATGTGCGAGTAACCGGCAAACGTCGGCGCCCTCGCTGGCTGAATACTGATGGCAAGCGGCGCGTTGCCTGGCGTTTTTCATAACCCATGTGCGACGCCGTCACCTGTCACGCAACTTCAAAAGGGCACGTCATGAAACTCGAAGGAAAAATAGCGGTTGTCACCGGCGCATCGAAAGGCATCGGCGCCGGGATCGCCAAGGCTTTGGCGGCGCAGGGCGCAACGGTCATCGTCAATTACGCCACCAGCCAGGCCGATGCCGATGCCGTGGTTGCCGGGATCGAGGCCAACGGCGGATCAGCGGTCGCGGTGCAGGCAGACATGAGTCAGGCGACCGATGTGGCGCGCCTGTTTGAAACGGTCCGTGAGCACTACGGCACTTTGGATATCCTGGTCAACAACGCCGGTGTGGCAGTGTTCCAGATGATCGATGACCTGACCGAAGAAGCTTTCCATAAGCAATTCAACCTGAACGTGTTGGGCTATCTGCTGGCCGTGCGTGAGGCCGTCAGACTGCTGGGGCCGACAGGCAGCATCATCAATATCAGCTCGATCCTCAGCACCGACCCCTATCTGGCGTCGAGCGTGTACTCGGCGACCAAAGGCGCGGTCGATACCTTGACCTTCGCCTTGGCCCGGGAGTTGGGCGCGCGAGGCATCAGGGTTAACTCAATTCTGCCAGGGCACACGAACACCCCGGCGACTGATGGGAATTTTGCCGGTGAGTTCGGAGAAAAGCTGGTGGCTGGAACCCCGCTGGGACGTTTTGGGGAGCCCGAGGACATCGCGCCATTGGCGGTGTTTCTGGCGTCCGAAGACGCGCGCTGGGTGACCGGCGAATCCATTCGCGCTTCGGGGGGTGTTCGCGGGGTGGGTTACTGATGCAATAAGTGATGGCTCCGACAAGAGTATCTCGCCGGTCAAGTGGTCTGACTCGATCAGGGCGTCTCAACGCTCGGCGTCGATGTTGAACCACGGCCGCCAGGTTCCCACAAGCCGATCTTCCTCGAAAAACCGCTCCGCGATTGCATTGTCAGCAAAATCATTCCTGTAGGAGAAACCTACAGAATTCGAGATGAGATGCAGCGGGTCGGGTTCGTTGGGGAAAATGTGTTCGATTCCCCAGCGAAGCTGACATGACGTGGTGTGAGGGGTTGCTTTGTGGTGCTCGGGATGTGCTGCGTGCAGTCGACCTTTGCTCTTGCGCTTCAGGTGAAGACCAAACCTTTTTCGCAGGTTGGTTGTCTTGCCGACGTAAAGGCAAGGGTACGTCAGCTCAGTCGGCCACCAATCCTTGTACTCTACGTTGACCCGAACCTCATTAGGCCCCTTGAGGACAACTGTACGGTTTGACGCAAGGAGAGTATCCCTGTCAGCGATCCACCAAAACGCGTACACACCGGGTCCATCAGGAATGGAGGAGGGGCGCTGGCTGAAAAGGCTGCCGACCGTACGAATGGACTGGGGATGATGCATGTTGAAGTGCTCAGCGCCTGGACTACCCATGGATGGCCGTATCGCGGCCGTTCAGTTTCAGCGCAGGAGTATGCGAATCGGGTAGACAGACTACAAGGGCCAGCCAGAGAGCGTCACGATCTCCTGGCATTCATCCGGTTTTGACGACGCTGCCTGGCCGTGTTTGCGCCAGCGGTCGGGCGTTCGGCGTGCCCGTGCGCACGAGCATCGGGCCGAACACGGCCAGCAGGCCGAGCAGAATGAGTGGGAAGTACATCAGAGATTCCAGGCCGAAGTGGCCGACAATCACTGTAATCGCGGCGGGGCCCATGAGCATGCCGGAGAAGCCGATGCCGTTGACGATGCCGATGTTTCGACCGGCGTTCTCGGGGTCTTTGCGCCCGGCCGACGACACCATCAGCGGTGCGATGCAGGACAGTCCCAGACCGAACAGGGCAAAGCCGACGATGCCGGTCCCGGCGCTGGCGCCGAGAAGGGTCAGCAGCGTGCCCGCCACGCATAGCGCACCGCTGCCGCCAATCACCCGGGCGTTGCCGAAGCGTCCGGCCAATTCGTCGCCAAACAGCCGTCCGAACGTCACCGCGCCGATGAACACCGAAACGGCCATGCCGCCGAACGACGTGCTGGCGCCCAGCACGCGGTGCACGTACTCCTGACCCCAGTCACCGATGGCGTTCTCGCCCATCATGCTGCCCAGCAACAGGGTGCCGAACGCGATCATCAGCAGCACGGTCTTGGTGTTCGGCGCGTGAGCGGCGTGGGCGGCAAGCGGGTGCTGCGTCTCGGGCTGTTTGAGCGGTACATCGTCTTTGCCCAGCAGCCAGCGGCTCAGCAGGCAACCGGTGATAAACATCACGCCGCCGAGCACGGAAAAAGGCACGGCGACACTCTCGGTGAACAGGCCGGTCAGCCAGCTGCAGATCATGCCGAGTAGAAATCCGCCGAACGAATACGACGCGTGAAAGGCCGACATGATCGAGCGTCGATAGAAGCGTTCGACCTGAACGCCATGAGCATTGAGGGCGGTGTCCAGCGCGCCGCGAAACAGGCCGAGTACGGCGCCGAATACCAACGCGAACCAGAAGCCGCTGATGTACCCGAGTGGAATGATGGACAAGGGGTAAATGATGGCGCAGAGGCTGATGACTGGCCGGGCGCCGTACAGGTCCAGCAGTTTGCCAACGAACAGCGACCCCGCTGCCGAACCCACGCCGATGCTCAACGCGATCAGCCCGAAATCGCCATCCCCTGGTGCGCCTGCAAGGCCAAGCTGTTGGCGGAACACGCTGACGCCGGTGGACCAGATGTACATCATCGCGCCGATCATCATGAAACCCATGAACGTTGCCACGCGGGCTTTTCGGATGCGGCTGGAGATCAGAGGATTGTTGTCGCTGTTCATACCGTTTGCCTTTCAGTGCGCAGAGTCGGATCAAAGGTGAATCCGCTCTTTTTGTTATACGTATAAGTCTTCATTCAACGTGCTATGCAGGTGCGATGTCAATGCATGACAAGGACTGATTCGCCGGCAATGTCGCGAACGGTTATCGGCGTGCTGGATTGCGACCTGTCTGCGTCGCGTTCTGCTGCGCGGCGCGCGTCAGCGGCGCTTCACTCTGCGTCAGCAGTGGCGGCACTGCGAAATTGTGGATGAAAGAGCGGCTGAGGAAGATGGCGCGGGACAGGTGCGCCTGGCCGGCGATGCAAGCGGTCTTGAGACCATCACAACAATTCCAATGTCGTGTCGACAGAATGCTCCGAGGCCCCGCAATGACCCGCACACCCCTGACCATCAAATCCCGCATCACCGTGGTCGCAGGCGTGTGCATGCTGTGCATGGTGGTGTTTCTGCTGGCCTTCTCGATTGTGCACATGCAGCGCACAGCGTCGGTGGTCGCCGAATCCAGCAGTGCCTCGTTGGGTGAGGCGTCCACACGATATCTGGAAGCCATGGGACGGGTTCAGGCTGACGTGGTGCAGCAGCGATTCGTCAGCAGCCTGATGTTCACCCGCACCTTGGCGACGCAACTGGTCATGCTAAAGCGCCAGGCAAAACTCAATGGCCTGACGCCGCCGCAGGTACGCGGCGATCTTTACCGCTTGATGCGGGCGATGATCGCGACCACTCCTGAGCTGCTGGGCATTGGCGTGGCATTCGAACTTAACGGTCTGGATGCGGGGGACGCGGTCTCGATCAACGGTCCCGACCACACTGGCAACGCTTCGGGCCGTTTCGCCGCCTACGTGTCGGGCGTGGAAAACTTCACCGTGGAAGAGAAAGACATCCTCGGCGACGAGCCCGACAAAGCCTGGTGGAAATGCCCGCACACGACCCGCAAACCCTGCCTGGTCGAGCCTTACAGTTTCTTGTTGAACGGCGTGCCCACGTTGACCTCCAGTGTGGCCGTCCCGCTGATCGATGGTGGGAAGCTGATCGGCGTGGCCAGTGTCGACCTGACCTTGAGCAGCCTGCAGAACCTCTCGCAGAAGGCTAGCGCGTCGCTGTTCGAGGGCAAAGGCCAAGTCACCTTCGTCAGTGCGGCGGGCACGGTCATGGGCAAAAGCAACGACCCGGCGTTATTGGGTAAAACCCTGGCCGAGAGTTATCCGAATCAGTCGGAGGCACTGGTGGGCAGTGCACGAAGTGGCGCGACGTTCGTCGGCACCAACGCCAGTACTGGCAACGCGCTGGTGATGGTGCCGTTCTCGCCAATCCCGGATTCTGGCGTGTGGATGGCGATCATCGAAGTGCCTCAGGCGACCCTCATGGCCGCCGTCGCCCAACTGGATCAGACGCTGACCCGCTCCAGCCACACCGCCGTCCAGATGCAACTGGCAGTCGGGCTGGGCGTGCTGGTTTTGGGGTGTGTGCTCATGTGGCTGATGGCGTCCAGTGTGGTGAAGCCAATCCGTCGCGTGTCCGACATGCTCGAAGACATCGCCCAGGGCGACGGTGATCTGAGGCGGCGCCTGATCTTTGATCGCACTGACGAAATGGGCCGTTTGGTGGGTGGGTTCAACCGTTTCCTCGACAAGCTGCAACCGGTGATTGCGCAGGTCAGTCAAGGGGTGGGCGAAACGCGGACGACCGCTGACACAGCATCAGAAATCGCCAGCCTGACCAGTGCGGGGATGCAGCATCAGTTGCGCGAGGTCGAGCAGGTGGCGACCGCCGCTCACGAAATGAGCACCACTTCCCAGGAGGTCGCACGCCACGCGTCGAAGGCCGCCACGGCGGCCCGTGACGGCGAGGCGGCCTCGCAATCTTGCAAGGGCACACTCGAAACCACCGCGACCTCCATTCAGAACCTCGCGCAACACATGCACACGTCGATGGAGGAGGTGACCCTGCTCGCGCAGAACAGCGAGCGGATTGGCAGCGTCCTGCAAGTGATCCAGTCGATTGCCGAGCAGACCAACCTGCTGGCGCTGAATGCCGCTATTGAGGCCGCGCGGGCAGGGGAAAGCGGCCGTGGGTTTGCCGTGGTGGCCGATGAAGTTCGTCATCTGGCCAGGCGCACGCAAACGTCTGTGGGCGAAATCCGGGGCGTGATCGAAACCTTGCAAACCGGCACGCAAGCGGTGGTCGAGACGATGCAGGCTCATCGGCAACAGGCCGATGCCAGTGCGTTCCATGCGTTGAAAGCGGTGGACGCGTTGACGCGCGTCAATCAGAGCATCGACGTCATCAACGAGATGAACCTGCAGATCGCCAGCGCCGCCGAGGAACAAAGCGCTGTCTCTGAAGAGGTCAATCGCAACGTTTCTGCCATTCGCGACGTCACCGAATCGCTCGCGGAGCAGGCAGATGAATCCGCCAGGGTCAGCAAGCGCCTGAATGCCTTGGCCAATCACCAGCAACACCTGATGAGTCACTTTCGGGCTTAGGTCGCGGACGCCGTTGACCCGAGCCTCATTGTTCCTCCAACCCCTCCCATCTCAGGACTTCCCATGAGCCAGCTTTTAGCGACAGCGTTCAGCGTGTTATTCCCCGTGGTCGACCCGCTTGAGATCGACGACGACCTGCGCCGATTCCTCGGCAGCGGCGGGCGCAGCGTGTTGTTTGGCGAAACCGCCGAGGAATACCGGCGTGGCCAGATGAGCGCCGAGCGTCTGCGCATCGAAACCCTGGAGAAATGGCAGGGATTCGTCGGCCAGGCTCGGGAACTGGCGGGCGACATGATCCTGGCCGCTGACGCCGACATTTCCGCCGTGCACCGTTTACAGGGCGTCGCCTGCGCGCTGCCCTCGCCGGACGTTGCGCGGGCCATGAACGCGTACGAGCTTGAGGAGGTGTGTTTCCAGATGGCCTTGGGCGTGCGCGAGGCGGGTGTCAATCTGGTGCTTTCGCCGACCGCTGATGTGCTCAGCGGGCCGAACGTCTGGCTGGACGGCAAGACGCTCGCCAGCGACCCGGTCAAGGCCGCCGAAATGGCAGCGGCCTATGTGCGGGGCGTGCGACGGGCGAAGGTGGGCAGCACGTTGAAGCATTTTCCGGGGCATCCGCAGCTGGCAAAACTTCCGGCAACCGAGGAGGCCTTTCTCACCTCATCGATGGCGGCGTTGCGCAGCGGCTGGTCGGCGTTCAGGTCCGGCATCGAGGCGGGGGCCGACGCGGTGATGTTGGGGCCGGCCATTGTCGAGGCGGTGACCCCGGCGGTCTCGGCGTCGTTGTCGCCGGATCTGGTGAGCATCCTGCGTAGCGAATTGGGCTTCAACGGGCTGGTCATGACCATCGACCTGGATCATCGCTCCGTTCAGCGCGACGTGCCCATTGAAGAGGTGGTGGTGGCAGCGTTGAATGCCGGGGCCGATCTACTGCTGATCTCCCCCCGGTTATTGCCCAAGGCCGGCGTTCTGGCTCAGGCGATTGTCGATGCGGTAGCGCAGGGGCGTTTGAGCGTGGAGCGTTTGAATGCTGCGGCGCAGGCAGTCGCTCGCGTGGCGGCGCGGCGCTGATCAGAGAAGTAGCTTTCTTAAGCAAGCAAGGGTGGCGGTGAGTTGCGATGGCAATGCGGTGATAAATACGTTATACGTATAACTTTCGTGGCGCGTGCACCTGCGCGCCAAGTCCAGTGGTCTGCGGGGGCGATCAAGCATCGAGCAATGTTCGATAGATCGCCCGCCGTGGCAGGTCGAAGAGGTTTACGTGTCATCACAGGAAATTCCGCCGCTGCACGCAACGCCGCACATGCTCACCTACCGGCTGACCTTTCTCATGTCCGGCCTGTGCATGGGCGCCTGGGCGCCGCTGGTGCCCTATGCCCGCGAGCGTGCGGATATTGATGACGGGAAACTGGGGCTGTTGTTGCTCTGTCTGGGCCTGGGGTCGCTGGTCATGATGCCGCTTGCAGGCATCATGAACGCCCGCAAGGGCTGTCGTTTTTCCCTGTACTTCGGCCTGACGCTGGTTTGCGCGACGCTGCCATTGCTCGCCACCCTCGATCATTTCTACGGGCTGATGCTCAGCCTGACCCTGTTTGGGGCGGGTTGCGGCCTGGTGGACGTGACGATGAACGTACAGGGTGTAATGGTCGAACGCAGCACGCAACGGTCCCTGATGTCCGGTTTTCACGGCCTGTTCAGCCTCGGCACCATCGTCAGCGCGGCGGGCATCACCTTCTTTCTGTGGCTGGGGGCGTCGCCACTGATCGCCTCCAGCGTCCTGATCGCAGGCATCGTTCTCTTTCTGCTAACGGCTGGCCGTCATGCGCTGGGAGTCTCGGGTGAGAAGGGCGCGCCCCTGTTCGTTCGCCCGACGCGGCAGGTACTGGCCCTCGGCACCCTGTGTCTGCTGGCGTTCCTCACTGAGGGCTCGGTGCTGGACTGGAGCGCGATCTTCCTCGCCGACTACCGGGGTGTCGATCATTCGATCGCCGGGCTTGGCTTCGCCGTTTTCGCCGTGATGATGGCAACTGGACGGCTCAACGGCGACCGTGTCGTCGCGCGCCTGGGCAGCCGCAAAGTGCTGGTGCTCAGCGGCCTGATCGCCATGGCGGGGTTCGCTGTCGTCCTTACTCTGGACAACTGGCTGATCAGCCTGGCGGGCTTTGCCGTGATCGGCATAGGCGTGTCCAATATCGCCCCGGTTTACCTGTCCCTTGCCGGGACTCAGCGCAGCATGCCGGGTGAGCTTGCGATCAGCATCGCCACCTCGATCGGCTATCTGGGTATCCTGCTGGGGCCTGCGCTCATCGGTTTCGCCGCGAAGGCCACGTCGCTGGGTTGGGCGTTGTTCATGACGGCGCTGGGCATGCTGGTGATCATCGCCAGTGCGCCACGGCTGTTCGCGGCGCGCAGCGCGTGATATTCAACGCACGCATTGGTTTGCATCGGCTGCGGCCTTGTATGCTATGGGTTTTTACGAAGGTTTGATTAAGAAGGCGCTATGGCGAACGTTTCGATGAAAGATGTGGCGCGTGCCGCCGGGGTTTCGCAGCCCGCGGTGTCCTACGCGTACAGCCGTCCCTCCAAGCTCTCCGAGGCGCAGCGCAAGCACATCCTTGAGGTCGCCGAAAAGCTTGGGTATCCCGGGCCGAACATCATGGGGCGCAGCTTGCGTTCAGGAAGAGTCGGGGCCATCGGCCTGATGATGATGGACAAACTCTCCGTCGCCTTCGCCGACCCCTCGGCCATCGCCGTGTTGCGCGGGGTGAGTGAAATCGGCGAGCTGGAGAACATCGCGCTCACGCTGTTTCCCTTGAACACCAAACGCCTGCTCAGGGGCGGGAAGTCCGACTCTGAATCGAGCCTGGCACTTCGGGGGCTGGTGGATGGGCTGATCATTTCGACGCTGCCGGACGATCATCCGGCCATCGTGGCCATTCAGAAACAGAACCTGCCCTATGTGGTGATCGACTCGCCGTTGCTGGAAGGCAGCTATTTTGTCGGGATCGACGACCGAACGGCCGCGATGGCGCAGATTCAACACTTGCTGGACTTGGGGCACCGCAAGATCGGCATTCTGGTCGACCGTCTCAATCCGGACGGCGAGCGTGGCGCGGTGAGTGCGCAACGTTTTGCCCACTCCAGCGAGCGTATTGTCCGCGAGCGGCTGACCGGGTATGTCGAGGCGGCGGCCGCGGCGGGATTGAATTTCGATGATCTGGCGATTGTCGAGGCGGGCGGCCTGGACTCCACCTCTGGCGAGGCGGCGGCGTTCACCTTGCTCACCTCGAACGAGGTCACGGCGGTGGTCGCCTGTTCCGACGTGATGGCCATCGCCTGCATGAAGACCGCTGCGGCATTGCAGCGTGAGGTGCCGTCTTCGCTGTCGGTGGTAGGCTTCGATGATATTCCGGAAGCGGTGCAATACGGCCTGACGACCATCGCCCAGCCTATGGTGCAGAAAGCCGTGACGGCGGCGCAGCTGTTGATCGAGCAGCTCAACGGCGGGCCGGATTTCGTGCCTGCGCCCGTGCAGAAAATCTTCCCCACCAAGCTGGTCGTTCGGCAGTCCACAGCCCGGCTCGCCGAGTAAAGAGAGGAGGGGAAGGCCAGGCTTTCCCCTCCGATTGAAACAACCCACTCAGTTCGCGGCGATGAAGTGCGCTGCCACGCGCATGGCATTCGCGGCGATGGTGAGCGCCGGGTTGACCGCCGCCGAGGACGGAAAGAACGAGCTGTCGACGATCCAGGCGTTGGCCAGATCGTGCAGCTTGCAGTTGACGTCCAGCACGCTGGTTTTTGGGTCGGTGCCCATCACGCAGGTGCCGCATTGGTGGGAGTTGGTGGCGATGCCCATTCGTTCGGTCAGCACCAGCGGGTAGCCTGCCAGACGCATGACCTGCCGGGTCTTGCTGACCAGCTCGTCGTGGGCCTTGAGATTGTTGGGTTGCCAGAACACTTTCACCGCGCCCTGCCTGGCGTCGTAGGTCACTCGATTGTTTTGGGTCGGCAAGTCCTCGGAGGTCAGATAGAGATCGACGCTGTGGTCGGTCACGTAGCGCGAGGCGAATTTCGGCAGCCAGGGCCGCATGGGCGTGATCATGGGTTCGCGAATCTTGCCCAGCATTTGCACGTTGCCCAGCGGATAGGCGTTGTGCGCACCGGCTGTGTACCAGTCGTTAAGCGCCAGGGTTTTCTGAAACCGCACCGGGTTTTTCCGGCGCGGGTCCACCGCCAGCATGAAAGTGCTGTTGTGCACCATGTAGTTACGCCCCACCTGGCCCGAACTGTTGCCCAACCCGTTGGGGTGCTGATCGTTGGCGGATTTGAGCAGCAGCACCGCGCTGTTGACCGCACCACACGCCAGCACGAAACGCGGCGCACGCAGCGAGACCGCTTGGCCCAGGCGGGAGCCGTTGGCTGACAGGATGCTGCGACCGTCAGCGCTGGTGGCCAGCTTGTCGATGAAGGTATTGGTCAGCAGCTGAATCGAGCCGTTGCGCAGGGCAGGGCGCAGGGCCGACATCTCCGCATCGCATTTGGCATCGACCAGACACGGGTAGCCGTCACAGGTCGAACACAGCACGCAATCCCCGCCGTCGCCGTAATCCACGGCGGCGGGCATGACGAAGGGCTTCAAGCCCACCTGACGCATGCTTTGCTCCAGTGGCAGCAGCGCCGGGTCGTGGGTCAGTGCCGCATGAGGGTAGGGGCCCGAACGCCAGGGTTCGCTGGGGTCGGTTCCGGCCTGCCCGTGAACGCGATAGAGCGTCTCGGCTTTTGTGTACCAGGGTTCCATCTCGGCGTAGGTGATGGGCCATGCAGGCGCCACGCCGTCGTAGTGCTGAATTTCCGAAAAGTCTTCCTCACGAAAGCGCGGCAGCATGGCGCCGTAGAATTTCGTGTTGCCGCCGACGTAATAGAACACGCCGGGGTTGAAGGGTTGATCCTGGGCATCCAGCCAGGGTTCGGCGTTGCGGTAACGGCCCTGGCCGAACACCGACGAGGCCTCCCAGTTCTGTATTTCGCGGGGCAGGAAATCGCCGCGCTCGACGATCACGACCTTAAGGCCCGTCGCGCTCAGTTCATGGGCGAAAGTTGATCCGCCCATGCCTGAACCAATGATGACGACATCACAGTCGATGTTGCCTTGAGCATCTGGCTGCGCCATGCCAAAGGCACGCGGGGAGCGTGCCTTCGGGTGTGGAGCGAGCTCTGGCTGAGGCGTATTGGGTACATCAGTCATGGAGCCGCTCCGTTTCTTATAAATGCTGCTCGGAGTTACGGATTTCCCAGTATTCGTCCTGGCGTTCGTCGGTAATGTACTCGGGAATCGGGAAGTCCCACCAGCCGGGCACCCACGGGCCTGCCGCGTCACGGTCGGTCGGGATTTCGATCAGCACCGGTGCGTTCAGGTCCAGCGCCTCCTGCAGCACAGGTTCCAGGTCTTCAGGGCGCTCCACACGGTAGGATTTCAGGCCGAACGCTTCGCCCACGGCCTTGAAGTCCGGGCTGTACGGCGTGCCGTCCGGGTGGTTGAACTCGGTGCCGATGTGGCGGCTGGTCTGCTTGCGCTGGCCCCCGCGGATCGACATGTAGCCCGCGTTGTTCTGGATCATGAACACCACCGGGATGTTGTTAGTGACGCAGATGGCGATCTCTTGCGAGGTCATGAGGAAGTCACCGTCACCGAGGATGCACACCACCGGCTGGTTCGGCGCCGCCAGTTTGGCGCCGATGGCCGCAGGCACTGCCCAGCCCATGGACGAGAAGCCGCCCGAGGTCAGGTGGGTGCGCGGCGTGTACACCGGGAACGTCTGCTTCACCGCACCTTGGGTGTTGCCGGAACCCACTACCACGATGGTGTCGCGCGGGAAAATCTTGCGCAGCGCGCCCAGTGGACGTTGCGACGTGAACGGGAAACGGTCCGAATCACGACGGCTGGACAGCTTGGCTTCCCACTCGTCCTGGTAGCCCTTGAGGTCATTCAGGTACTCGGTGCGGTCGACGGTCTGGCCTTTCAGCGCCTCGACGATGTGCGCCACGGCGTGTTTGGCATCGGCACAGATCCCGACGGTGACCGGGTAGTTTTTGCCGATCTCGTGGGGATCGATGTCGATGTGAATCAGCTTGGACGGCGGAATGGCGAAGGTCACGCCTTTGGCGTAGCTCGACGACGACCAGTCGGTGAAGCGACAGCCCACGGCGATGATGACGTCGGCTTTCGAGGCCACGGTGTTGCCGCACATGGTGCCGGTCTGGCCGACGCTGCCGGCGAACAGCGGGTGGTCTTCAGGGAAGCCGCTCTTGCCGTTCCAGGTGGTCACGACCGGGATTTTCCAGGCTTCGGCAAGGGCGAGGATTTCTGCGCTCGCTTCGCCGGTGATCACGCCGCCACCGATGACGATGACCGGGCGCTTGCTCAGTTTCAGCTCGGCGACGGCGGCACTGATGGCGGCCGGGTCCGGGAACGACTTGCCGATCGGCGTGCGTTCTTCCAGCGCATGCAGCGTGACTTCAGCCCCTTCGGCTTGCACGTCCATCGGGATTTCCAGGTGCACGGGGCCTGGTCGACCGGTCACCATCGAACTCCAGGCGCGGTGCATCATGAACGGCAATTCCTCGACCCGCGTGGCGACCCAGTGACGCTTGGTCACGGCTTCGGCGATCTTCGGGAAATCGTTGTCGGTGTAGCGCTCCAGCTCTTGCAGCAGACCATGGCCGCGCATGTGAGTGGGCGGTCCACCGGTGATCAGCATCAGGCTGGTGGAGTCGGTGAACGCGGTCGCCAGGCCAATAACGGTGTTGCTGGCCCCGGCGCCGATGGAGGTGACCGCTGCCATGGGCTTGCCGGCCACGCGGTAGTAACCGTCGGCCAGGTGAACCGCGCTCTGTTCGTGGAAGACCTGGATGAACTTGATTTTGGATTCTTCTTCCAGGAAGGCGTCGGTCAGCGTCCAGATCCCGTGACCCGGGATGCCTGCGACGTACTCGACCCCATAATTTTTAAGCGTTTGTGCAACGATCTGGCTGCCAGTCAGCTTTGCCATGACCTGGACTCCTTGGGTGGATGGAACGGGTAAAACGGTTTCAGCGCTTTTGTGGGGGCGTTAAACCGGTGGATTTTTGCTGCGGCTGCGAGTGGCCCACGCCAGGCCCTGTTTGGTCAGGCGGCGGATATTGGGGTCGGCCAGGTTGCTGGTGTCGTGGCCGATGGAGTGATAGAAAACCCGGCCTTCACCCCAGTTGCGCACCCAGGCCACCGGGCTGCGATTGCCTTTGAGCCACGGGAACGGGTTGCCGTCGAAGGTGGTTTCGGCGAGCACGTGAATGTTCGGGTCGACCTGCATGTAGTACTGCTCGGAGCGGACTTCGAAGTCCTCCACGCCCTGCGTCACCTCATGCTCGCGATCGATGAAGTTGACCTGGTAGGGGTGCGGGAAGCCTTCGCCCATCGGGTGCTCCAGAAACGAGCCGCCGAGCACCCAGTGGTATTTCAGGCTGGCGCGAAACGCTGCGCCCGCGCCGTGCCAGCCGACCAGCCCGGTGCCGCTTTCGATGGCCTCCAGCAAACGGTTTTCCTGCGCGGCGGTCAGGGTTTCAGTGGTCACGGCGTTGTTCCAGCCGATCACGATGAGGTCGTAGCCGGTGAGGTCACGATCCAGCGTGAATATGTCGGTGGACTCTTCGACATCGAAGTCCAGCTCCTGAAACACGGTTCGCGCCCAAGCGGCGATTTCATAGGGAAAGTGGCCGGGCCAGCCCCCGTATAAATACAAAACTCGACTCACGGTAGGTCACCTGCTTGTTGGTTGGAAATGATTTAACTTATACGTATAACTCTCGTATTTAACTTAACACTCAAAATGACCAAGTCAATCCCGGTTGTCGTTTTTTGAATCGACGATCAACGCTGTCGGCAGTTTTAAAGGGCGTTGAATGTGAGAAGGCGTGACAAAAGCGACACGGTCCCGGCGTTCGGTTACGAGTGGATAAACGAATTCGGTTATACGAAAACGATCTAGCAGAAAAATACTCAGCGCATCGGGTTCTGAGGGAGACGCCTGCTGGAAATGTCCTGGTCGATGCGTCGCCACTGCGTCATATCGCGTCACCATTGCGGGAGCTGCGAAATTGTCCCGGCCCAAGGGGTAGGAAAAGATGACGCCATGCTGAATGCATACCGCGTGCATCAAGATCTACCTGGAGCCAAGTGATGATTCGATACCTGAAGACAAGTAAACCGGTCGAAGCCCAAGCCGAGATTGCGCTGAATGTGCGCGACACAGTGGAAGGGATTATTGCCAACGTGGCCAAGAACGGCGACGCCGCCGTGCGCGAGTATTCGGAGAAGTTCGACAAGTGGGCGCCGACCTCCTTTCGCTTGAGCGACGCTGAAATTGCCGCCTGTGTGGCGAGCCTGTCGGAGCAGGAAATCGGCGACATTCGCTTTGCCCAGGCGCAGGTGCGTCGGTTTGCAGAGGCGCAGAAAGCGTCATTGCACGATGTGGAAATCGAGACCCTGCCGGGCATCATTCTCGGCCATCGCAACATCCCGGTGAACTCGGTGGCGTGCTACATCCCGGGGGGCAAATACCCGCTGCTGGCCTCGGCGCACATGAGCGTGCTGACCGCCAAGGTTGCCGGGGTCAAGCGCGTCGTGGCCATGGCGCCGCCATTCGATGGCAAGCCACACCCGGCCATCGTCACGGCCATGCACCTGGGCGGCGCCGACGAAATCTACTGCGTCGGCGGCGTTCAGGCGATTGCCGGTTTTGCCTTGGGCACCGATGAGTTTTCCAAGGTCGACATGATCGTCGGGCCAGGCAACGCCTATGTCGCCGAAGCCAAGCGCCAGCTGTTCGGCAAGATCGGCATCGATCTGATCGCCGGCCCCACCGAAACCCTGGTCATCGCTGACGATTCCTCGGACGTTGAAATCATCGCCGCCGATTTGCTGGGGCAAGCGGAACACGGGGTGAACTCCCCGGCGGTGTTCCTGACCAACAGCGCCGCACTGGCCGACGCGCTGCCTGCCGAAATCGACCGTCAGCTGGCGATCCTTTCCACCGCGCCCGTCGCATCGGTGGCATGGCGTGACTACGGCGAAATCATCCTCTGCGACACCCTGGAGGAGCTGGTGCAAGAGGCCGACCGCATCGCCTCCGAGCACGTTCAGGTCATGACCCGCGACCCGCTGTACTTCCTTGAGCACATGACCAACTACGGCGCGTTGTTCCTGGGGGAGCGCACCAACGTCTCCTATGGCGACAAAGTGATCGGCACCAACCACACGCTGCCGACCACCGGCACTGCGCGCTACACGGGCGGGTTGTGGGTGGGGAAATTCATCAAGACCTGCACCTATCAGCGCGTGCTGACCGATGAGGCCTCGGTGCTGATCGGCGAATACTGCTCGCGCCTGTGCGCGATGGAAGGCTTTGCCGGTCACAAGGAACAGGCTGACATCCGCATTCGTCGCTACAAGAAGTGAATCGCTGAAAATCTTGCCAGCGCGTTCGACGCTGGCCATCGTGAGCTCGACGCGCAACCCACTCACCAGGCGTTGCGCGTCGACGCACTTGCTCAAGGTTGTCGAGGGGCTTGGTCACCCCTCACGGCGGGTCTCAGGCTTCGCTGTGCAAGTGCATTTGGCTTCCCGTTCGGGAGGCCTTTTTTTTGCCCGAATCAGACCCACTCACGAATCTGATCGGCAGCTTTCTCGCCTAGCATGCTCGCCGTTGCGTTGCTGTTGCTCGACACAGATTCGGCGCAATCATGTTGTCTGCCACCCTTGGCCCTTGCCGCTGCGGACAGGGCGTAAGGCGGCATGAACTTGCGGGTAAACCAGGGCGATGCAATCGGTGCGGGTACCAAGCGAATAGGCGCCTCTTCGTTCAAGCGGGGCGGCCGCCTTTCAACCGGCTTACCCTCTGCTGGCGATTCCGTCTTTGACCCTCGACACTCACCTGTTTTCAGCCCATAAAAAAACGCCCGGGTTCGTCTTCGTGATGAAGAAAAAACCCAGGCGTTCAGGACAGCGAACGTAGCAGCGGCGACGTGCTAATGCACAGGCGCGTTGATCAAGCGGGCAGCACGACGAAGCTGTCAGGCTGGCAGCGCATCGAGACCGGCGTTCCGGGCGTCAGTGCGTGGGCGCCCGGCGTTGGCAGTTGCTGGCATTTGAGGTCCAGGGTTTCGCCCGCCACGGCGACCCGATAGATCACGCGGTTGCCGATGAACGAGGTGTCCTTGACCTTGCCCAGAAACTCGCCTTCAGCCGCGTTGCCCTGAGTGGGGGTCAGCGTCAGGGTTTCAGGGCGAATGGACACGTTGACCGGCCCAGCGCCGACCTCGTTTTTGGCGGCGCACGAGAAGCGGCCAAACGGCAGCTGCACGTAGCTGTCGCTGCCCCGTGCGTAGGTGCCGTTGACGATGTTGGTGTCGCCGAAAAATTTGGCGGCGAACAGGGTACGCGGCGACCAGTACATTTCTTCCGGGCCACCGATCTGCTCGATGCCGCCCTTGTTCAGCAGCACCACGCGGTCGGAGAGGATCATCGCCTCGTCCTGGTCATGGGTCACGTACACGAAGGTGGTGGAGGTCTCTTCATGAATGCGCTTGATCTCGTTGAGCATGTGGTGGCGAATTTTCAGATCCAGCGCCGCCAGGGGCTCGTCGAGCAGCAGCACGGCAGGGCGGTTGACCAGTGCGCGGGCGAGGGCGACCCGTTGCGCCTGGCCGCCACTGAGCTCCGAAATCCAGCGGTTCTTGAAGCTCTCCAGCTGCACCAGTTCCAGCACGCGCATCACTTCGCGCTTGATTTCGTCCTTGGGGGTTTTCTTCAGCCGCAGCCCGAACGCCACGTTGTCGAACACGTCCAGGTGCGGAAACAGCGCGTATTTCTGGAACACCATGTTCACCGGGCGGTGCTCCGGCGCCAGCCGGGTGGCGTCCTTGCCGTCGATGACAACGCGGCCGCTGGAGGGCTCTTCGAAGCCTGCGATGATCCGCATCAGCGTGGTCTTGCCGCAGCCGCTGGGGCCGAGCAGGGTCAGGATCTCGTTGCGCTTGATGGTCAGGTCCAGTTTGCCCAGAGCCGTGAGGCCGCCGTAGCTTTTGGAAATGCCGGTCAGTTCGATGCTGTTGTTCATGGGGGTTACTCCGCAGGTTCAGCGCGTTCAAGTTCGATGCGGCGACGGCGCAGGGTCATGACCAGGCCGGCGATGGCGATAATGGCGATGGTCACGGCCAGCATGAACACCGAGGCAGCATTGATGGTGGGGCTCACGGCCCGGCGCATCATCGACAGGATCATCAGCGGCAGGGTGGTGTCGCTGCCGGTGACGAACACGGTGATCAGGAACTCGTCCAGTGACAGCGCGATGGCGAGGATCGCGGCGCCGGTGATGGTCGGTCCGATGATGGGCAGGGTGACCAGGCGAAAAGCCTGAAAGGGCGAGGCGCCGAGGTCCCGCGCCGCTTCCTCGAAGGAGAGGTCGAAGTATTCAAGCCGCGACCGCACCGATTCGACGAAGAACGGAAAGGTGAACAGCGTGTGTCCGATCACCACGGTCAGCAGCGAGCGGGACACGCCGATCAGCGAGAAGAAGATCACCAGAGCGATGCCCAGAAACAGGCCGGGCAGGGCAATAGGGGCGAAGTTGAGAAAGGCGAACGCCGCTTTCGCACGGCCCTTCATTCTCATCAACGCAAGGGCCGAAAAGGTGCCCAACAGGGTGGTGATGACCGTCGAAGCGAGGGCGACGATGGCGCTGTTCTTCAGGGCGGTCATGAAGTCCAGGCTGCCGAACAGCTCGTCGAACCACCGGGTGGAAAACCCTTCGAAGGGAAACGACAGTGACGCCGTCGCGTGAAAGCTGAACAGCGTGATGATCGCGATGGGGGCGTAGAGAAACAGCATGTAAACGTAAGTGAATAACCTGATCATGGCGAGCTACCTCAAATGTTGATGGGGCGACGTTCAGTCGTGGTAACGCTTGCCCGGTGCCAGATTCGTCACGCGCAAGAACGCCAGCAGCAGCGCGTACACCAGCATGAACACGATCAACAGCAAGTACGCCATGGCCGCCCCCAGCGGCCAGTTGCCGACCGAGCGGAACTGGTTGGCGATCATCAGACCGGTGGTCATCGCATCCCGTCCACCCAGTAGTTGCGGGGTCACGTAATCGCTTGCGGCGAGTACGAAGGTGAACATGAAGCAGCTCACGATGCTCTTGTGCGCCATCGGCACGATCACCCGCCACAGGGTCAGCGCACCGCTGGCGCCCAGGTCGGCGGCGGCTTCGAGGTAGTCTTTCTTGATGTCGCGCAGGCCCGAGACCAGCAGGAGCAGGGTGAAGGGCAACATGATGTGCACCAGCGTCAGCACCACGGCGAACTTGCTGAACACCAGCCATTCCAGCGGCTGATCGACCAGGCCGAAATGCATCAGGGTGGAGTTGATCACGCCGTTGGTGCCCAGGATCGAACGCCAGGCATAAACCCGCACCAGGTAGCTGGAGAACCAGGAGATCAGGGCCATGTACAGCGTCAGGTTGGAGCGGGTGCGATAGACGATGTAGTACGCCACCGGGGCGCTGATCACGGTAGACAGGATGGCGGTGAAAAAGCCGTTCTGCATCGCGATCCACAGCGAGCTGTAGAAACCGCTGGCGCTCAGGGCCCGCGCATAGCTGACCACCGTGGCGGCCGGCTCCATGGCGAAGGTCTGGGCTTTCCAGAAGCTGGCGACGAGCAGCAACACGGAAGGCACCAGGAAGAACACCATCAGAAACAGGCAGGGCGGCGAGGCCAGCAGGTAACCGGTGAGTGTCTTCTTGTCCATGCTCATTCGCCTGCGGGGCTCAGCAACAGGAGTGGCCAGCGCGACGGCATCGCGATTGTCGATTACGTTCATGTCGAAATTGCCTATACATTTTCTTTCGGGATGGGGCAGGGGCTGACGTCGAATCGGCCGAAGATAATGTCACCTCGTTGGCCCTTTCGACGGCAGTAGCGCATCCGGCGCAGACCCCATCCCGTTGCGTCAGGATGAGAGCGCAAGCCACGCGGCTTGCGCTTGTTTGACGATGCTTCAAACGGATCTTTCTCGTGTTCGGTAAACCAGCAGCGACGATCAGAATGAGCCTTTGAACGTCGCCCACTGATCGATCCACTCAGCGTAGGTCACGTATTTATCGGACTGCAGCGGAGGCTGGCCGTAGAGTTTCGACTTCTCGAAAAAGCTGTCCAGGTGGTCGTAATCGAAGGTGCTGCGAAGGTCCGGCGGCAGCAGCGGCACGGCCTTGGGGTTGACCACGGCGGAGTACATGGTGGTGGCCATTTTTGCCTGGGTTTCGGGTTCCAGCACCTTGTCGATGAACTCCAGCGCCAGCGGCACGTCCTTGGCAGTCTTCGGAATGAACAGCGCATCGCACCACAGCGCCGCGCCTTCCTTGGGAATGGCGAGCTCGGTGTCCACGCCACGCTTTTTGGTCTCGCTCGGGCCGCTGGCGGACAGCGAGAACACGGCGTCCACTTCACCCGACACCAGCAGCGACACCGCGTCACCCGAGGACGCGGCAAACACGCGGCACTGATCGCGATACGGCTTGAGCTTGTCGAACGCATCGTCGAATTCGGCGCGGGTCAGGTTCGGGAATTTGTCGCCGTACCCCGCCAGAATGGCGATCAGCGACCAGTTGGACGTGCCGTCGTCCACGAACGTCAGTTTGCCCTTGAGTTTAGGGTCGAGCAGGTCCGTGTATTGCTTTGGTTTGGCCAGTTTCTTGGGGTTGTAGACGATGGTGTTCATGCCCCACAGCAGCGGAATCCCCCACTGCTTGCCGTCCCAGAACCAGCGGCTGCCCTTGTAGAACAGCGGGAGGGTGGTGCTGGCCGAATAGTTAGGGATTTTCGAGGCATCGATTTCGCGCAGGATGCCCATGTCCTTGTAGATGACTTCGTAGCCCAGGGCGTACATCGTCAGGTCAAGCTGCACCGGGTCGCTGCCGGCCAGGCGCGCCGTGATGTCGTCCTGGTTGCTGGCGTAGCTTGAATGCACGGTGATGCCCCGGCTTTTACGCCAGTCGGCGAGTTCCGCGTCCCCGGTTTCACCTTCCCAGCCCAACAGCTCCAGATGACCACCCGCAGCGGCCATCACGCCTGGGGCAAACGAGCCCAGGTACAGACCCGCAGCAGACGCGGCCGCGCCGAGCAAGAACGTGCGACGTTTCATCGTGATCGAGTCCAGAAGATCGACGCCAGATGATCCATAACCCATCTCTGATTCTTTTTTCATTCTGAGTGCCCTGCCTAGGGTGGTGGTGTTGAAATAGTTATTGACCCATCACAATCTGCGACCCGTGCACCCCGCCAAGGGGGTGTTTGCTTGTCCGAAGAGCCTCCGGGCATCAGCCTTCGAGGTGCAGCGGTGCGGGCAGGTCGCGTGAGTTGCAGCTAGTTGCATCGGCAGTGTTATGGCCAGCGTGTGTCCTTGCAGCTGGAGCGTTGCGCAGTTCCGTCGCATCGGGAAAGCCCGACGACGCATGCTTCCACGGTTCCGATTGACTCTTCTTCTGCCGGGCATCGGTCTGGACATCGAGCGCTGATTCGGGCGCTTGAAACCGGATGCCTGGCGCCTGATAGGTTCGGGTCTTGTTTTGCTGAGTCGAGTATTGGCCCGCCGGGCAAACCGGCTCAATTTCGCACCGCTTTGAAAAGCGACGCACTCTGACGCATCGATGTGACCGAACCTGCGCAACCCCTCCTGCGCCTCGGTGGGGCAAGGGTTGCCGCCGTGCTCCGTTGATCCGGGCGCTCCGCGCTTATTCGTAAAACCTGGCGTTGTCGGGTTCTCTATAAGTAAGCAAATACAGTGCCCTGCTGGCTATGAACGCTCTGAAGTTGAGGGTGGGCGTCTGGGCGGCAGGGTGGTGGGTCCTCTGTCGCCACGCGGGTTTGCGTCAACGTGCGTCGTATTTCGCGAGAGTGCGAAATTGAGCGCGCGGACAGGCGAATCAATACTCAGGCGACTCCTGGGCGCATTGCGCCAAGCCCACGTCCTTACGACTGGAGAAGCCCTTGAAGCTCACTGGTAGTCTAATTTTTGCAAAAGAGTTGAAGGCACTTGGCGTCAATTACGTGGCCGGCATTCCCGCGTCCGGTTCCTGGCCTCTGGTCGAAGCGCTGGCGACGCCGGGTGCAGGTGTGCCGTTCATTCAGGTGATGCAAGAGCAGAGCGCGGTGCACATGGCGGACGGTTATTTTCGCGCCTGTGGTCGTCCGATGGCGGCGCTGCTGTCCACCTCGCCGCAACGCTCCAGAGCGCTGGGCGGCATCGAGACCGCCTCCGCCGACGGGTCTGCGCTTCTGGTCGTGACGGCGGGCAGGCCCGAGGATTCAGTGGCGGTGTTGTTCGAGCCCGTTGACGGGCAATCGGGTGTCAGCGCGACCCGCGCATCAGCGGACAAAACCCGCCTGACCGTTTCGTCCGCCGACAAGCTGTCGTCCACACTGCGCCGGGCGTTCGACACCATGATGTCGGGCCCGTCGCGCCCGGTGACCCTTGAAATTCCCATGGCCGTGCAGGCTGAAAGCGTCGAGATAAAAGTGCTCAAAGGGGCGTCGCGGCTGCCAGTGGCTGACGCTGTGGCGCTGGACGATACACGGCTTGAGCGTGTCGGTGAGCGGTTGGCGGGTGCACGCAAACCGGTGATCCTCGCGGGCGCAGGCGTGATCCGTGCGGAAGCCAGTGCCGACGTGTTGAACGTTGCCGAGACCTTTCTGTGCCCGGTGATCACCACGGCGCAAGGGAAGGGGGCTTTTCCTGAGGATCACCCGCTGAGCGGCGGCACGTTGGGTCGCGGACCGCGTGAGGGGGCGAACACGCTATTGGCCTCGGCGGATGTCGTCATTGCGTTAGGGTGCGCGTGCGATCCGGACATCCTGCACATTGCTCACCAGGCGCCCTTAAAGAAGGTGATCGAGGCGACGCTGATCACCCTCGACGATGATCCGGTTGGGCCTGCGCCTCAAGCACGCGCACTGATTGACGTTGCGATCGTGGACGGCTTGAGAGCGCAATTGAGGGCGCTATCTGCCTGGATCACGCCTTCTCGACTGGGCGATCTCAAGCGCCGACGCGCCCGATACCGCGCCTCTGTGATCTTGCTTCGCGAGCGTCAGCACGCCGTGGCGCAGGCCGACAACGGCAACGATGGTGTGGCATTGCCGGTGCAGCGGCCCTTGATCGAGCTGCGCCAGCTGCTGGAGCGCGATGCGATTCTGGTGGTCGGTGCAGGCAGCGTTCAGGCGGCGGTGCGTCAGGTCTTTCCGGTGTACACCCCTCGCAGCCACCTGTGTGCGGGTCGTTTTGGCGATGTCGGTTGGGCGGTGCCCGCCGCCATCGGCGCCAAGCTGGCGATGCCCGCCAGGCAGGTCGTGTGCGTGGTGGGCGACGGTGATTTTCTGCAGTCGATGCAGGAAGTGGCGATCTGCGTGATGCACACCATTCCGGTGGTGTTCGTGGTCCTCAATAACAGTGGCTATGGCGCTGTGAGCGAACTGCATCAGGCACGTGGCGAGCATTACCTGGGTGGCGAATTCAACCTGCCGGACGGCAAACCCTATTCCCCCGACTTCGCCTCCATTGCCCGCAGCTTCGGCCTGCAGGCGTGGCGGGTAGAGTTTGCCTCTCAACTGAGTGCCGTGTTCACCAAGGCCCTCAATTGCCCGGGGCCGTCGCTGGTCGAGATCATCACCGCACGCGCGAGCCACCTTGCCCACGGAGGGTGAAGAGGCCAGCGCATTAGCACTTCAATCATCACTCAACGGCGCGGCCGTTACAGGAGTCAACATGGGCATTTTCGATTTCAAACACTGGATCGTGATCCTCCTCGTCGTAGTGCTGGTCTTTGGCACCAAAAAGATGAAAAACCTTGGCGCGGACGTGGGGGAAACCATCAAGGGCTTTCGCAAGGCCATGAGCGATGAGGGCGGGACCTCGTCCGTGGAAACGCACGAGGGGCAGGGCGTCGAGACCAAACCGGTGGTGGCGGACGTCTCTCGTCAGCAGCGCTGATGAGCGCGGGCTGAAGCAAAGGAGGCGCGAGTGGCGGCTCGCGCTTCCCGGCCATGCCGTCAGGATTGGCCGCCCCAGATGATCGCGGAATTTTCACCGGTCATGTATTCGCGCACTTCCAGCGGCAGCGATTGATCACTGGGCAACAGCACGGTGGCGTTGCGCAGGTGGTGCTTGCGGATGTTTCCCTTGTCGACCAGGCCCAGCATGATGCGGGTGGAGAACGGCTGGCGGAACGAGGAGGACGCCACGCCCGTCACCAGCCCCGACAGAAAGCGAACAGGCCGACGATGCTGCGGCGTCAGGATCGAGAATGTCATCTCGTTGCGCTGTTTGCCCTCGAAATCCACCAGAAAGATACGATCCCCCATGAGCAGGCAAAAGCCATGGTAGGTAAACGAATAACCTATCTTGCCGCTGCCATCCTGCAGTGGGAAACGCTCCACCGTCACGTACTGCACCATCGAGTCCGAACGATACAGGCAGGTGACCGAACGCAATATCCTGCCTTTATAAATAGAAGAGTTGTGATAGCGGTAATAAACGCCCAAGTAATCTTCCAGTTGATCGGCGGAACCCTTGGCCAAAGGAAGAAAGTGATTGAATTGCGTGGAGGCACGCAAGTCGGTCGGAAGTTCATTTTCGAACCCCTCGTAGAATTTTTTAAACTCGGCGGGCGGTCGAAACAGGTCCTCGGCCTCCATCATGAAATAGCGCCCGATCTTCTGCAGAATCTTCTGCGACGGAATGTGCTGGCCCACCAGGTATTTATTGAATTGCTGGCGGTTAACGTCGATTTTCCTGCACATATCCGCCACTGAGCGGCAGGAATCGACCAGCGTGCTGAGGTTTTTCTGCACGTGCGTCTGCGCGTCACTGCGAAGCTGCTGACGTTCAGGATGAGAGAGGGAACCCATCGAAGGCATGGTGAGGGAGTCTCCGCTTTGCATAGGAATGGAACGCGCAAGAAGCATTGAACACATCTTCAAAAAGCTCCGGCGCTGAATAAACCGTTCAACAAAAAACTATATAAGCCACTCAAGAAACAGTGCGTAGTGCCAACGCGCTTGGCCATCCTGCGAGCAAGTTCCATGCCGATCATTCGCATCAGGCACGCTACCGCAGGGGCATCTTCTGATCAGTTATAGCGTTCACCTGATATAACCAAAAGATCGTCAACTGGCATTGATGACCGCTTCCCTGAGACGCCGATTTCTGCTGGTGGGCGAGGCATCGACGTGACACAGTGTAAACGTATAACCCAGAAAAAGTGCGTCCATTGGTAAGCGTTTTATCGGTTTTTTTCGGACGTCGGCGACCCGAAGGATCGAGAGGTGTTCAGGATTGCGATACCCGCTTGTGACCCGTGCGTATTGCGGTAACAGGCACAAAGCCGTCAGTAACAGGCGTCCGCTTCATGCGCCCTTGTCGGGCAACTGACGCAGCGTGCGCGTCAACGTGCGTCGCTTGCGTGGGCAGCTGCGAAATTGAGCGGCAAGGGCCTTCCTCGGATACTCCAAGGCCTGAGGGGGAGCCGCTGTCACGGCCACACGCGCCGATGAAAAGCCTGCCCGCGTTTCGACACAGGTTGTTCCTGTCACTTCTCACATGGCTCAAGGGTATTTATGTCTAGCGATCTCGTAAAAGCGGCGTATGCCGTGCTGTTGCCAGCGTTCGGCGGTCTCCAGCTGGATGACGCCGTCTCGCGTTTTCTGGAGCGCGGCGGCGTGTCGATTCTGTTGGGTGAAACCCGCGACGAATACCTCGCCAGGGCCATGAGCGCAGAACGTCAGGCCACCGAAACTGCCGAGCATTTTCACACCATCGCCCAGCGCGCAAAGCAACTGGCCAGTGCGCCGGTGCTGATTGCGGTCGATCAAGAACTGGCGGGCATACAGCGTTTGCATCGTCTGGTGCCAGCGCTGCCGACGGCGTCGCAACTGGGTGGCCTGAGCGCTGACGACATCGAACACCGCGCCTTCGAGACCGCCAAAGCCGCCCGGTCGCTGGGCGTCAATCTGTTCCTCGCCCCCATCGTGGATGTTGTCACTGGCGCCAATCCCTGGCTTGAGGGTCGTACGTTGGGTACCGATCCCGACGAGGTTGCGCGCATTGCCCGCGCCTTTGTCGCGGGTGTGCAGCGCGCGGGCGTCATCGCAACGGCCAAACACTTCCCGGGGCATCACATCACCGAATCTGATCCGGCCATCGCTGAGGCCCACGTGCCTGGCTCGCTGGAGGTGCTGCAAGAAAACATCGATGTCTTCAAGACCCTCATCGCGGCCAACGTCCAGGCCATCATGCCGGGCCCTGCCGTGGTGACAGCCATCGACCCGAACCAGTCGGCGTCCACCTCGCCCGCAGTGATCTCGATGCTGCGCGACGCGCTGGGCTTTTCTGGCCTGATCATCTCCGATGACCTCGATGCCGTTTCCATCAGTCGCGGCAATAGCGTGGCCGCCACGGCGGTGGCCTCACTCGCGGCTGGCGCGCACCTGTTGCTGCTGTCCAGCGAGGCGGGGCTCGACGAGGTGGTGCGCACCATTGTTGCCGCCGTGGAAACCGGCGAATTGCACGCCGACGTTCTGCTGGCCGCCGCGCAAAAGGTCCGCGATACGGCCAACGCCGTCGCGTGATTGCTCAGGGTTCTGCGCCCGCAGAACCCCTGTCACAGGTTTGGGAGGGTTTATGGACATGCAAAAAAACATCCTGGCACTGCATTCCACGGTCGCCAGACATTCGCCGCTGGCCATCGATCTCGACATCGCCAGAACAGTGGGTTTCGACGCCGTGGAAATGTACAGCGGCAAGCTGGAGGCCTATCTGGCGGCGGGCTTCTCGGAGGCCGACCTGAAGACCCTTTTGAGCGATGTGCGGGTCACCGGCATCGGGTACCTCAGGGACATCGAGCGGCAAGGTGCTGAACGCGACGACATGCTTCAGGAAGCCGAGCGGCTGTTTCAGCTGGCGAATCTCGCGGGGGCCAAAGGTGTTCAGGTGCTGACAGGCCCGATCAACGTGCAGGCCGTCCTCGATATTCAGCAGCGTGGGCGCAGCGATCACTACACGGGGCTGGTCGGACGCTCCCAGGCCGACCAGTTGGCGCTCACCGCAAAAAACCTGGCGGCCCTCGCGGATCTGGCCAGCCAGTACGGCGTTCTGCTTTACCTGGAGGCGCTGTCATGGACGCCGCTCAACCATCTGCATCAGCAGTTGGAGCTGGTCGACCGCGCTGGCCGCGACAACATCAAGCTGGTGGTCGACTACTGGCATTATTTCACCGCCGGGGTGACGCCAGATGACGTCGCGCGGCTGGACAAGGACGTTATCTATGGCGTGCACATCTGCGATTCGTTGCCGTTCGATGGCGGCACGCCCGATGAAGGGGTGCTGCGCAATATCCCCACGGGGCAGGGCGTCCTGAATCTTCAGGACTGGACGGACGCCGTCAAGGCCACCGGCTATGAGGGCTGGTGGAGCTGTGAGCTGTTCTGCACCCGGCAGCAGCAAAGCAACAGCTACGACGTGGCGGCGAACCTCAAAACACTCATGAGCGCACTGGTCGGACGCTAAGCCGACCGGCTGCGCTCACTGGGCTGCGCCGCAGGGCCAGCCTCGCTTTCAATCAGAACAGGTCGGGGTCTTCATGGTGGATTTCATTGTTATTGGCGGTGGTTCGACGGGCTGCACGATCGCGTCGAGGTTGAGCGAAGACGCGTCGGCATCGGTCGTCCTGTTCGAAGAGGGGCCACGAGATCGCAGCCCCTACATCCACATCCCCGGCGCTTATTACAAAACGGCGCAAGGTCCGTTGCTCAAGCGCTATGAGTGGGAGCCCACCGATGAGCAACGTCGCACCGAGACGCCGACCATGGTCCAGGCCAGCGTGCTCGGCGGCGGCAGTTCAGTGAACGCGATGATCTACATTCGTGGTGTACCCGCCGATTACGACGGATGGGCCGCGCAAGGTGCCGCTGGCTGGTCGTATAAGGACGTGCTGCCGTATTTCAAGAAGGCCGAAGACAACGAGCGTTTCTGCAACGATGTTCACGGCGTCGGTGGGCCGTTGGGCGTGTCCGATCCGATCAACGTGCACCCGCTGACCAAGGTGTGGCTGCAGGCCTGTCAGCAATATGGCCTGCCGTACAACGAAGATTTCAACTCTGGCACGCCGCAAGGTTGCGGGCTGTATCAGATCACGGCGAAGAACGGCTGGCGAAGCAGTGCGGCGGTGGCGTACCTGACGCCTGCTCGCGCGCGCAAGAACCTGACCGTGAAGACCTCGTGCAAGGTGCTGCGCATCCTGATGCAGGGCACCAAGGCCGTTGGCGTGGAGTACATGCAGGACGGCAAGCACCAGGTCATGCACGCCGCCAAAGAGGTCATCCTTTCGGCAGGGGCGATCAACTCGCCGCGCTTGCTCATGCTCTCGGGCATCGGCCCTGCTGCGCACCTTGAAAAGCAGGGCATTCGCGCGATTCAGGACGTGCCCGGCGTGGGGCAAAACCTTCAGGACCACATCGAAATCTCGCTGGTGTACGAGTTGACCGGCCCCCACAGCTACGACAAGTACAAGAAGCTGCACTGGAAGGCCGTGGCGGGTCTGCAATACGCGCTGTTCAGGCAAGGACCGGCCGCGTCGAACCTGATCGAGGGCGGCGCGTTCTGGTGGGGCGACAAGGCGTCGACGAATCCGGACATTCAGTACTTCATGGTGGTCGGTGCCGGTATCGAAGAGGGCGTCGACTCGGTGCCCGGCGGCAACGGCTGCACCTTGAACCTTGGGCAGATTCGCCCGCGCTCCCGGGGTTACGTCGAGCTGTATTCGTCTGATCCTTCAAGCCCGCCGCGCATCGTGCCCAACTATTTTTCCGACCCGTATGACATCGAAGCGCTGGTGGACGGCTGCATGGTCGGCGAGGAAATCATGTCCCAGGCGGCGTTCAAACCTTACATTGCCCGGCGCCATGTGCCCGACGGCGCCCAGCGCACCCGGGCAGAGATGAAGGCGTTCTGCATCGAGCACGCCCACGCCGCGTTGCACCCTTCTGGCACCTGCCGCATGGGCGTCGATGCGCAGTCGGTGGTCGGGCCGGACCTGAAGGTCCATGGCATTCAGGGGTTGCGCGTTGCCGATGCCTCCATCATGCCGACCCTGATTTCAGGCAACCCGAATTCGGTGTGCATCATGATTGGCGAGAAGGCGGCGGATTTGATTCGCCGCGACGCCCACACCGGATGAATACGTGCGTTCAGGCTCAGGCGACTGACAAAACCTCAGCACGCCTGCCGACCCCGGTCACTACAGGGACTTTGGCGACAGCAATCCGGCTGTCTCACCCCCGTCGACCGTGAGGGTGGTGCCGTTCACGTAGCTGGCTCCCGGTGAAAGCAGCCAGCAAATGGCGTCAGCGACTTCCGTGGCCGATGCCAGGCGACCTTCCGGGATTCGCGCGGTCAGGGCTGCAAGGCGGGCTTCGTCGTTGACGATTTTGTCCATCATGCGCGTGGCGATCTGGCCGGGGCAGACCGCGTTGAAACGCACTTGCCCGCCATATTCCAGGGCCAATGCCTGGGTCAGCCCGAGAAGGGCGGCTTTGCTGGCGCAGTAGGTGGCCAGCCCTTGTTCCCCGGTTTTGCCCGCGATGGAGGAGACGTTCACCACGGCGCCACGGCCAGCGATCAGACCTGGCAGCGCGTGTTTTGTGTAGAAGAACACCGAGCGCGTATTGACGGCGAACAGCGTGTCCCACTCTTGCTGGGTGGTCTCGGTAAACGCTTTGCGACCGGACATGCCTGCGTTGTTGACCAGGCCTGCCAGCTTGCCGTCGCTCAATTGCAGTGCCGTTGCGACGACGTTGCGGCATTCGTCTTCATTCACGACATCGCCCGGGACGAACGTGCAGTGGGGCAGGCGCGCCGCCAATTGGGCGCCTGCCGTTTCATCGCGTCCGGTGAACACCACCGGGTGGCCAAGGCTGACGAGTTTTTCCACGGTTGCGGCGCCGATGCCTTGGGTGCCGCCTGTGACGATGTACATGGTACTGCTCCTGAAAGTATCGCCGGCCATGGTCAGGCCGGCGGCTGTGAAAGAAGACGTGGCGCTGAAAGTCAGGCGGCCGGTTGATTCAAGGTTCTGCTTGAGCGCAACGAGAGCCAGGTCGTGGCCAACAGACCCGCCAGACCCACCACCAGCAGGAACGATGACATCGCGACAATCGACGGGTCGATGGTGTCACGAATGCCATCGAACATCTGCCGTGGCAGCGTGCGCTGGCCGGGCCCACCGATGAACAGCACGACGACGATCTCGTCGAACGATGTCATGAAGGCAAACAGCGCGCCCGAGATCACGCCCGGCGCAATGATCGGCAGCGCGACGTTGATGAAGGCGCGCAGCGGCGATGCCCCCGACATTGCAGCGGCCTTCAGCAGGCTCATGTCCAGACCTTGCAGGCTGGCGGCGACGTTGATCAGGACGAAGGGGGTCGCGAGCACGGTGTGAGCCAGAATCATCCCGGTCAGCGTGCCTGTCAGGCCCAGTTGGCCGAACAGAAAATACATGCCCAGCCCGGAAATCACTGGCGGAATGATCATCGGCGAAATCAACAGCGCCAGCACGTTGGTCGCGCCAGGCAGGTTGCGCCGTGCGAATGCCAGCGCTGCCAGGGTGCCCAATAACGTGGCCAGCAACGTCGCGGCGCAACCAACCAGCAGGCTGTTGCGCAAGGCCTGGAGCCAGGGACCGGCACTGAAGACTTTTTCATACCAGCGCAAGGACAGCCCCGGCAGCGGATAGGACAGGAACGTGCTGCTGCTGAAGGAGATCGGCACCACGGCCAGCAACGGCACGATCATGAAAACGATCATGACGATTCCGAACAGACGCAGCAGATTGCGGCTGATGAAGCACAGGGTGAAATGGTTCATGGCAGGTTCCCGATTACGTGAGACCGGCGATCTGGCGGATGCCGACCAGCCGAGCGGCGACCAGGTAGATCGCCATGACGCAGAAGATCAACACCAGTCCCAGTGCCGAGGCCATGCCCCAGTTCACCGTGGTGTTGGTATAGAAGGCGATGAAATAGCCGAGCATCTGTTCCCGTGCACTGCCCACCAGCGTGGGGGTGACGTAGTAACCGGCCGCGACGATGAAGGTCAGCAGCGTGCCGGAACCGATGCCCGTGAGGGTCATGGGCAAATAAACATGCAGGAACCCGCGCACCGGATGCGCACCCAGGGACCCCGACGCGCGCATGTAGTGGGCCGGAATGCCTTTCATCACGCTGTACAGCGGCAGCACGGTGAAAGGCAGCAGGATGTGGACCATGACGATGTACACCCCCAACGCATCGAAGATCATCGGCAGCGGTTGCTCAATCAGGCCCAGTTTGAGCAGCAGGGTGTTGACGATGCCTTTCTCCTGCAGCACCACGATCCAGGCAGTGGTTCGGGCCAACAGTGATGTCCAGAAGGGCAGCATCACCGCCAGAATCAGCAGCATCTGAAACCCTCGCGACGCTTTGACCAGCAGGACGGCGAATGGAAACCCCAGCAACAGGCACAACACAGACACGACAAACGCGATCTTCAAGGTCTTGAACGTGAGGTCCAGGTACACCCGCTTTTCCGGCGCGACGCGCTGAATACCGTGGGCCGTGCGTTCCAGGTCGAGGGCGCTGAGCAGGTAATAAGAGGTGTAGGCCGGTGATGCGCGCTCAAACGCCTCCCACAGCTCAGGCGTTGACCAGCGAGGGTCGATGGCGGTCAGGCGTGCGCGGGGCGATTCACTGCTGACCGGTTGCTGATTGGCGGGCCACTGGTAGCGGCGAGCGGTGGCGGTGATCAGAAAACGGTAGCCACTGTTTTCGTAGTTCATGCGCCGCGCGGCTTCACCCACAGCGCCCAGATTCTCGACGTGGATGAAGTCCTGCTCGATCGCCGCGAACACGGCATCGCTCGGCAAGCCGGGGCTTTCGCTCCGCGCTTGCTGCTCCAGTGCGTGAACCGTGCGTGGGAACGCATGAATCAGCTCCGGGTTGCTGACGGCGCGGTACAGCATCATGCCGATGGGGAGAACGAAAAAGACGGCGGTGTAGATCAACAGGGGCAACAGCAGCAACACCGAGACGAGGCGTTTCTGTCGACTCGACTTCTGGTGGGCGCTTGCAAGTGATTCCAGCGCAGGGGCGGACATAGTGGCTGACCTCGGAATTCGATGGCAGCGGCTTCGGGTGAACGAAGCCGCCATTCAAGCAAAGGACGGGCTTACTTCGCCGCCCAATTGGTGAAGCGCGCCATCAGGTCTTCCTCGTAGTTGACCCAGAAAGGCGTGTCGAGCAGCAAGGCGTTTTCCAGGTTGGCGGGGGCGGTGGGCAAATTGCTCAGCGTCTGTTTGTCCAGTGCAGCCTGGGCCTTGGCGTTGACGATGCCGTAGGGGATCGCTTGAGCGAAGGCGGTCTGGGCTTTCGGGCTGACCATGTAGTCGAGCAGGGCGTAGCTGTCTGCGAGGTTTGGCGTGCCCTTGATGATCGTCCAGTAATCCATGCTGTAGAGCTGCTGGTTCCAGATCAGGGGGAAGTGTCCGCCTTGCTGGTTGGCGATGGCGATCCGACCGTTATAGGCGGCCGTGACCGCAACGCTGCCGGACGACAGCCATTCAAGGGGTTGAGCGCCGGTTTCCCACCATTGGATGTAGGGTTTGATCTCATCCAGCTTGGCGAAGGCGCGATCCTGACCGGCCTTGGTCGCCAGTACCGTGTAGACATCGGCAGGCTTGACGCCGTCGGCCATGAGGGCGATTTCCAGCGTCATGCGCGCTTGCTTGCGCAGGCCACGCTTGCCGGGCCACTTCTTGACGTTCCAGAAATCGGCCCAGGTTTTCGGGCCATCGCTGGCAAACTTTTTGTTGTCGTAGGTCATGACTTCCGACCAGACAATCGCGCCGACCCCGCACGGTGCGAACTTGTCCGAGGGGATGTCGGCGGCGTTGCTCAGCTTGCTGTGATCCAAGGGCTCCAGCAGGCCTTGCTCGCAGGCCAGGGCCATTTCGTTTTCGTCCATCTGCACCACGTCCCACGTGGGGTTGCCGGACTGGACCATGGCTTTCTGTTTGGCAATGCCGCCATCGTAGGTGTCTTGCACCACAGGTTTACCGCTTTGTGCAGCATAGGGCTTGAAGTAGGCCTTATCGAACGCTTCCTGAGTGGCGCCACCGAAGCCGACAGCGGTCAGGTCTCGGGCCTGCACGGCGTGGCTGGCAAGCAAAGTGGCGGCGCAAATCGAACAGACCAGTGCGGTGCGACGGAATATCGAGGACATGTTTGTCCCTCCTGCTGTTTGAGGATGTAAAAGGAAGACAAGGTTCACAAACGGGCAGTGACGAACTAAACGGTGTCAGGGATGGTGTGCATGGTTGCCTCTCGGATCGTTATTGTTGTCGAGACTTATCGTTATCAGGTGCAGCGGTGGATCAGCTCAATTCAAAGAGATGGGCGTCGTCGGTACTCCAGTCAAAGCCGGTCATCTGGCCGGGTCGCAGTTGTTTGAAAAGGGCGTTGTTGGGCACTTTCACAATCAGCGCGTGCTGGTTGCTCAGGCGCAGATGCACGCGCAGGTGGTCGCCGAGGTAAACGGTGTCGGTCACCGTGGCCTGCCAGGGCATACTTGCCATGGGGCCGAGGCGAATGTTCTCCGGACGGATGACCAGCTCAACGCGTTCAGGACGCCGGCCCTTGAGCGCTTTTGTAGAGCCGGTGACCTGCAGGCCGTTTTCCAGGATCACTTCACAGGTCTGCTCATCGCGAGGCCGGGCGGCGCCGATCAGCACGTTGTTCTCGCCGATGAAATTGGCGACATAGGCGTTTTCCGGGTGTTCGTACAACGCCGTCGGCGAGCCGATTTGCGCGATGTCGCCCTGATGAAACACGGCCACCCGATCAGACATCGTCAGCGCTTCGCTCTGGTCGTGGGTCACGTAGACGATGGTCACACCCAAGGATTTGTGCAGTTGCTTGATCTCGTACTGCATGTGCTCGCGCAGGTTCTTGTCCAACGCGCCCAGCGGCTCGTCCATCAGAATGATTTCCGGCTCGAAGACCATCGCTCTCGCCAGAGCGACGCGCTGCTGCTGACCACCGGAAAGCTCGGTGATGCGCCGTTGCTGCATGCCATGCAGCTGCACCATGTCGATGGCGCGCTTGACCTTGGCCTGTAAGTCCGAGCGATTGAGGCCGCGCATTTTCAGGGGGTAGGCGAGGTTTTCCTCGACACTCATGTGGGGGAACAGCGCGTAATTCTGAAACACCATGCCCATGCCCCGTTGATGGGCCGGTTTTTTCTGGATCGGCGTGCCACCCATGAGAATCTCGCCCCGGGTCGGGGTCTCGAAACCGGCGAGCATCATCAGCGTCGTGGTCTTGCCGGAGCCCGAGGCGCCGAGCAGGGTCAGGAATTCGCCCCGGCTGATGCCCAGGTTCAGATCCTTGATGACCAGCGATTTGCCGTCATAGCTTTTCTGAACGCCGTTGAACTCGATCAAGGGCAAGGTGGTTTGAGGGACTGCGGCCTTGGCGTTCATCACAGTGACAACCCGTTGGCCAAGGCGACGACATCCAGCGCGCGCGTCAGGCGGGCGACCAGCTCGGTGATCTCGTCGGCGGTGATGATGAACGGCGGCGCGAGGGCGATGGAGTCCCCCATGTTGCGCACGATCAGGCCTTGTTCCCGGGCCGCCCGCTCGACTTGCGCGCCAATGCCGATGTGCGCCGGGAAGGACGCACGGGTCGTTTTGTCCGCGACCAGTTCCAGCCCGGCCACCAGGCCGATGCCGCGCAGCTCGCCGATCAGTGGGTGCGCCAGCAAGGGTTCCAGTCGTTGGTGCAGCAGGTGGCCCAGCTCCTCGGTGCGTTGCGGCAAGTGCATTTCCTGGTAGATGGTCAGGGTTTCCAGCGCGACAGCGGCCGCCACGGGATGACCCGAATAGGTGAAGCCGTGACCGAAACCGCCGAGTTGCTGGCTCTGCTCCTCGATGGCCTGATAGACATTCCCCGCGACCACCACACAGGAGATGGGTTGATAACCCGAAGACAGGCTCTTGGCGCAGGCCATCATGTCCGGCGTGAAGCCCAGGGTCTGATGACCGAACCAGCGACCGGTGCGACCAAACCCGCAGATGATTTCGTCGGCCAGGAACAGAATGTCGTGCTTTTTCAGCAGCGCCTGAACGCCTGCGAAGTAGCCCGAAGGAGGGACGATCACCCCACCGGCGCCCATCACCGGTTCCGAGATGAACGCGGCGATGGTGTCGGCGCCTTCCGTTTCGATGCGTCGCTCCAGTTCCCGCAACAGGCGCTCGGTGAATTGCGCCTCGCTTTCGCCCTCGGTGCCGTAGCGGTAGAAGTGCGGGCATTGCACATGCAAGACGCTGTTTTCCAGCGGCAAGCCGAACGCCGCGTGCATGTTGGGCAACCCCGACAGGCTGGCGCCCATCACCGTCGAACCGTGAAAACCTTTCTGGTGGGCAATCACCTTGCGCTTGCCGCCCTTGCCGCGCGCCCGATGGTACGCCCAGGCGAGCTTGATCATCGAATCGTTGGCTTCCGAACCCGAACAGGCGAAGAAAATCTTCGGCTGTTCAAACGGCACCAGGCTGGCAATGCGTTCGGCCAACTGTGCGACCACATTCGGCACCCGGTGATTGAAGGTGTGGTAGTAGGGCAGCACGGCCATCTGACGCTGCGCCGCTTCCACCAGCCGAGGGTTGGAAAACCCAAGCCCCGCGCACCACAAGCCCGACATCCCTTCGATGTAATCGCGGCCGTGTTCATCGGTCACGTAAATCCCTGACCCACGCTCGATGACCAGTGGGCCCTGTTGCTGATGCGCCCGCAGATTGGTCTGCGAATGCAGGTGGAAGCGCACGTCCGTGCGGGCCAGTTCGGTTAAGGGAAGGGTGGTTTCCTGCATCATGAAAAGCCTCGTTGAGCGTTACTGATCACTTATAACTTATATGATTGACACCGAAATTGGCGCCGCGCAAGCCCTCGGCGAGAAAAAATAAAACGCCAATCGGTGGTTGATTCTACAAAATATAACTTATAAGTTGTAAGAAGAAGGCCGCATCAGGCCTCGATCAACCCACTCAGGAGTGCCCTCATGCCCGCTGAAAATCGTGCGGTTCGTGATCCCGTAATGCCGTTGACGCCCGAGCAGATCGCTCGTCTGAAAGAGCGCGCACTGTTCGTGCGCCTGGAGACGGTGCGGCTGATTTCCATCGCCAAGGTTGGCCACTACACCTCGGTGTTTTCGTGTGCCGAGATTTTCTCCGCGCTCTACTACGACGCCATGCGCCTGAAACGCGGCGAGCCCAAGTGGCCGGGACGCGACCGTTTTCTGATGGGCAAGGGCCACGCTGCCGTCGGCCTCTACCCGCTGTTGGCTGACTGGGATTTCTTCGACAAGGCCTGGCTGGATGACTACACACGCTTGGGCAGCCCACTGGGCGATCACCCGGACATGCGCAAGGTGCCCGGGGTGGATTTCAGTTCGGGGTCCATTGGCCACGCGTTATCGGGCGGCCTGGGCATGGCACTGGGCGGGCGGTTACGGGGCGATGCATTCGACGTCTACGTGCTGCTGGGCGACGGCGAGATGCAAGAGGGGCAGGTCTGGGAGGCCGCATTGGCGGCTGCGCATCACAAGACCGGCAACCTGATCGCCATCGTTGATCGCAACGGCTATCAGCTCGACGGCAAGGTCGATGACGTCGTGGGCATCGAACCGCTGGCAGACAAATGGCGGGCCTTCGGTTGGGACGTCCGGGAAGTGGACGGCCATGACGTGGCCGCCGTGGCGATGTTGTTCCGGGAGTTGAAGGCCGAGCCTGCGCGGGAACGGCCGGTCTGCGTGATCGCCCTGACCGCCAAGGGCAAGGGTGTGGAGTACATGGAAACCGAACCCGGCTGGCATCTGGGCTGGCTTGCCCCGGAAGACGAAGTGCTGGCCATCGAAGAAATCAAAGCCAATGGAGGTGTTCAATGAGTGCGCCAGTCAACCCGAAAAGCTGGCAGTACCGCCAACTGAACGCGATCAATCCGGGGCTCGATTATTTATCGGAAGGGCTGCTGGATCTGGTTGCCGACGGCCATCCCATCGCTGTCGGGACGGCCGACCTGCAATACTCCAACGGCCTGAACCGCTTCGCCGAGAAACACCCGGATCTGTTCATCCAGTTTGGTATCGCCGAGCAGAACATGGTCAGCGCCGCAGCCGGTATCGCCACCACCGGGACCATGCCGTTCGTGGCGACCTTCGCGTCATTCCTGGCGTTGTTGTGCTGTGAACAGATCCGCATGGACGTGGCGTATTCGGCGTTGCCGGTGCGTCTGATCGGCCATCACACCGGCATCAGCCTCGGCTTTTATGGCACCTCGCACCACGCCACTGAAGACATCGCGATCATGCGCAGCATCGCCGATCTCACGGTGGTTGCTCCGGCAGACGGTCCGCAGCTCGCAGCCGCGATTCGCGCCTCGATTCACCATCCGCAGCCGATTTATTTCCGCATCGGACGCGGCCAGGAACCGTCTGTTTATCCTGACGACGTTGCCTTCGAGTTTGGCAAAGCCATCGTGCATGCCGTGGGCCGCGACGTGACGCTGATTGCCACCGGCAGCATGCTGCACCCGACCCTGGAAGCCGCCAAAGCACTGACCGAAAGCGGTCTTGCGGTCGGCGTGATCGACATGCACACCCTCAAGCCCATCGACCGCGAGGCGATCCTCAACGCTGCCGCCGCAACGAACCTGCTGATCACCGTGGAAGAGCACAACGTCCTCGGCGGACTGGGGGGCGCTGTGGCCGAAGTGCTGGCCGATGAGGGCGCCGGTGTGCGTCTGGTTCGCCATGGCATTCATGACGAATACAGCCTTATTGCGCCGCCGACCCATCTCTACCGGCATTACCGGCTGGACGCGCCAGGCATCGAAGCGGTGACCCGCGAGGCCTTGGCCAACATTTCAGGCAAGGAGCAGCGCCATGTCGGCTAATCAAGCGTGGTATGCCCGTGCCGAAAAAGTGCTGCCAGGGGGTCATCTCAGTCCCAGCCGCAAGCTTGGACAACCCTATGCGTTCGTGCGCGCAGAAGGGGCCTACCTGTTCGACGCCGACGGTCAACGCCACACAGACTTTCATTGCGGATTCGGCGCCCATGTGCTGGGTCACGGGCATCCGGCAATCCGTGATCGGGTCTTCGAAGTTGCACAGCGCATGGACCTGATGGGCGCAGGCATCACCGACCTGGAAGTCGAAGTGGCGGAGACGCTGGTCGGTCACATTCCCTGCGCCGAGCAGATTGCGTTTTGCAACAGCGGCTCGGAGGCGACCTATCACGCGTTGCGCCTCGCGCGTGCAGCCACGGGGCGCAAGCGGATCATCAAGTTTCAAGGTGGCTACCACGGCTGGCACGATTACGTCGCCATGAACGGCCAGACCGCCAGAGACAGGATCGGTCAATTCGATCCGATGTCCGATGGCATTCTCCACGCCGCCGCCGAGTACACGGCTGTTCTTCCGTACAACGATGCCGAAGCGGTCGAGCGATACCTCAAGGCTCATCCGGAGGAGGTGGCCGCAATTATCGTCGAGCCCATCGCTCACAACATGGGGGCGGTGGCGGCGACGGACGCTTTTCTTAAAGACCTGCGCAGCCTGACACGCGACCATGGCGTCGTGCTGATCTTCGATGAAGTGATCACCGGTTTCAGGCACGCGCTGGGCGGCTATCAGTCGATCATTGGGGTGACACCGGATTTGGCCACGTTCGGCAAGGCGGCTTCGTCGGGCTATCCCGTGGGGTTCATTGCCGGCAAACGCGAGTTGATGCACTTGATCGGTTTGACCGGTCCCAAGGGCGTCTTCATGGGCGGCACCTGCAATGGCACCCCTTCAACGCTGGCGGCGGTGCAGGCCACCCTCGAAGAACTGGCGCGCCCCGGGACGTACGAGAAGCTGTTCGCCTTGGGTGATTACATGCGCGCACAACTGGACATCATCGTGCAACGCTTGGGCATTCCGGCACAAAGCGCCGGTTATGGTTCGGCCTGGCTGCTGTATTTTTTCGAGGGGCCGTACCGGCAGTACACCGATCTGCTGCGCAACGATGACGCGCGCGACATGGCCTTTCGTCAGCGCCTGATCGAGAAACGGCACATCTTCCAGCCGATGCAACTCAAGCGACTGTACCTGTCGACCGCGCACACACGGGAGATACTGGATGAGTCCCTTGGCGTGATTGAGGATGTCTTGAAAACGCTGGTCTAGCCGCTCATGTCGTGATGCGCCGAAGACGGCATTGCAGCCGCCTTTGGCGTTGGGCACCCATCGGCACCTCAGTGCCTATATGTTATAAGTGGCGCCTTATCGCGTATGGGTGTGCAAGCCGTAGTACCGCCATCCGGGACCGAAACCATCAGGAGCTCACTGTGCAGATTCAACCCTTGGAGCAAGGCAACCTGTCCGCTCGGGCGTATTTTTCGATTCGCGAAGGACTGATCGCTGGAAACTTCAAGCCGGGGGAGCGGTTGGTCATGCAGGACCTCGCAGAACGACTGGGAACCAGCGTCACGCCTGTGCGCGAAGCCTGTCTTCGGCTGGTCAGCGAACGCGGTCTGGAACTTCGCTCTGGCCGGTTTGCAACGGTGCCGGCATTGACCCGCGCGCGGTATCTGGAGGTTCGGACCATCCGCATGGCGCTGGAAGGGCTGGCCGCCGAAATGGCCACGCACAACGTGACTGAAGCCGACCTGGCCAGGCTTCTGGCGCTTCACAATTTGTTCGAAGAAGCGGATCGAAACAACGACGGCCTGGCGGCGATGCACCACAACCGTGAGTTTCACTTCACGCTCTACAGGCTGTCGGGCATGGACATGCTCACCGCTCAGATCGAGGGCTTGTGGGTCTCCATGGGGCCGATCCTGAATCTGTTCTATACCTTCGGCCACAACTCTTACATCGGGGCCGATGAACACATGGTGCTGATGGATGCGTTGCGCGATAAAAAACCCGCCAAGGCCCGCAAGGCCATTGCTGATGACATCCTGCGCGGCGGTGTCAGCATTCTGAAATTCATTGATGAAACCGAGGAGAAACTGGCCTGATCAGGGCCTCTCCGCAGGCCGTGACCGCGCTGCAATGCTCATCGCAGCCGGTCCGCGGATCAGGTTTCCAGCGCGCTACGCAGGAAACCCGGCCTTCGCGCCTTAGTGCTGACTGACCACAACCGAGGCGTCAGCATCCCCCGACTGGCTGTTGCTGACGTTACGTCCCAGCACCAGCACCGTCGCCAGACCGCAGCCCACCAACGCCGTCGCCAGGCTCATCAACACCGAGCTGCCCAGTTGGTCGACGATCTGCCCGCCGAAGAACGAACCCAGCGCAATGATCACCTGGAACATCGCGACGAACAGCGGCATGCCGCGTTCGACATCTTTGGGGGCCACGACGAACATCCAGATACTGGCGCAGGCCGGGAAGGCGCCGAAGGCAAAGCCCCAGAGCGCGATCAGCATGGCAGCGCCCGTCAGGCCGGTGGCGAAGTACGGGAACAACGCGGTGCTGACCCCAATCAGCACCGCGACCAGCATCAGCGTGTGGCGCACGCTGCGGTTGGCAGCGAAACCGGCAAAGATGTTACCCATGACCCCGGCGATGCCATAGAGCAGCAGCAACGAACCAATGGTCGGGCCGTCGAAACCGGCGCTGTGTTTGAAGAAGGGCGCGACGTAGGTGTAGGCGGCGAAGTGCGCCAGGCCGATCAGCAGGACCGCGATCAGTCCCACCCTTGCTTGTGGATTGATGAAGAGGGCCGGGAGGTCACTGATGCGAATGGCTTTGTCCGGATTGAGTCTCGGCAGCAGGAAAAGCTGCGCCAGCAATACCGGGACACCCAGCAGTGCGGTCACCAGAAAGGTCATGCGCCAGCCCATCAGTTCGCTCAGCCAGGTGCCGACCGGCACGCCCAGCACCGTGGCCAGGGTCACGCCCACCATGATGATCGACGTCGCTTGCGCCACGCCTACGCCTTTGGGGGCCAGACGGCCGCTCAGGGCAATCGCCGTGGCCCAGAACCCGCCGATGCTGACGCCCAGAAGCACGCGACCGAACAGCAGCAGACTGAAGTCGCTGGCATAGGCCACGACCGAGTTGGCGATGATCATAATCAGCGTCAGGCCGATCAACAGGTAACGACGGTCCATGGCGCCAATGCCCACCGACAACAACGGCGCGGCGAGGGCGGCCATGATGCCGGGCAGGGTCACCATCAGGCCGGCGTGGCCCGCACTGATGCCCAGGTCGCGCGCAACGTCGTTGAGCACGCCGACCGGAAGAAACTCGCTGGTGACCAGGGCAAAGGCGCCGACGGCGACCGAGAGAATCGCCAGCCACTGCTGTTTGACGCTCTGCTGATTGTGTTCGGGCGGGGTATGACTGGCGCTTGGCATGGTTTCGAATTCCAAGGAAGAGTGTCGCCTCAAGGAGGCGCAGCAGCGGGGGAAAAGAGGAGGGGATTGTAGGAGTCAGCTTTCGAGCGCCAACAGGCGAGCGGTTCGATAGTCATCATCAGTACGATTGATAAGACCCTTCGGAACGCCCTGAATAGAGCCTCTCGCGGGTGCCGTCGGCGGACCTGCCCCGAGAGAGGGTGCTCAACACTGATCGCCAATGGCCGCCTCCGGGCCTTGAAAAAAACGACGGCCCGTCGTCTGTCATACAGGCAAACGGGCCGTTCGCAGGGGAGCATCAGCCGTGATTAATGCTGCAAGTCGCTCGGCAGGTAGGATTTGTCCATGATGGCAGCCCAGTCCACCGTGCCTTTGAGTTCGCCGTTGAGTCTCAGGCCGTCGGCCATGCGCTCCAGTTCGACCGTGTTGAAATCACCCTCGCTCCACATGTGGGGCGCGATCATATTGTCCACGGCTTCCTTGGCGATGGCCGGCTCCAGCTTGAAGCTCTTGGCGAGGATGTCGGCAGCCTGCTGCGGGTTGTCGTAGATGGCTTTGACGCCCAGTCGGCGGCCTTCTATGATTGCTCGCAGTTTGTCGGGGTGAGCCTTGGCGAATTCGCGGGTGGTGATCCCCACCGACGTCGTCATCGGCGGCAGCAAGTCGCTGGACTTGTAGAGCGTGGTGTACTGATCTTTGCGCAGGATCGACAGAGGCTCGATCTGCACGGCCGCGTCCACGGCTTTCTGATCCAGCAACGTCAGGCCGTTCACGTAGCCGCCGGAGGCCACTCGGGTCACTGTGTCCGCGTCGATGCCCTTGGCTTTGAGCGACATCAGCAGCAGCATTTCCGAGACACCCTTGGGCGAGGTGATCGCGACTTTTTTCCCTTCCAGTTGAGCGATGTCCTTCACCGGAGAACCCTTGAGGGTCACGACCGAAGATTCGGCCACCGAGCGGGTGCCGATGTTGACGATGACCAAATCAAGCCCCTGACGCTGGGCGGCAAGCGCTGCGGCCACGGCCACTTCACCGTAGGGCGTATCGCTTGCCAGAATATTGCGCACGGTGGTGCCGCCACCGCCCGATCCCAGAATGCCCGTGATATCGATACCTGCCTTCTTGAACAACCCGGTCTCCATCGCCACGGCATAAGGGAGGCCATAAAGGCTTGTTCCCCATTGGGTCACCGAAATCTCGTCGGCGTGCGCAGACGTGGCGATCAGCGACAACATCGCCAGACCGGCTGCGGCGAACTTTCGGGTCGAGTGCAAAAGGGCTTGCTGTGCAGTCATTCTTGAAACTCCTATTGGCTTCAGGGTGCATGGGGCATGGCAAGAGGGAGGCGAGGTGTCGTTATTATTCGTTTCTGTACGCTATTAACTGCGGTCAGCAAAATGCAGGCCAAGGGCGTTTTCTGAATAAGGCCTTTTACAGTCTTAAGCATTAACACGCTGATAATCATGAACTTAAATTGTTTTTAGTGTTTTTCGCCAAAACGGCCGCGTGTCGCATTGAATCAGTGTGTACGTTGCTTTTTGTCGGCAGTTGCGCGCACGGCTCGCTGACCGGAAGACGGGTGAGTTCGTCCCGTTTTAGTGCGATTGTACGGACGGCAGCACTAAGCTGGAGCGAGTAGCGTACACATTGCAATCGATTAACTTTCTGTTTATAGCGCTAGTTTTTCTCGTACTCAGTTATCGGCTTTAAAATCAGATTTTATCTTTGTTAGATCCTTATAAATCAACTGCTTAATTGAATGTTGTCGTTACTTCAATGCGAGTTTTTATTTCTTGGCAGCGATCTTGCTGTGTCCTTCATATGTAGCGTATGCATTATAAGTTGAGCGCTTTCAGCCTTGGCGGGCTCAGGGCTTACCAGCGAATCTGGAGGAGTGAAGCATGACCTTTGCATTGAAGGGTGGGTCGGTTGAACCGTTAAGGGCGGCCCCGGAATCTCGCACGGCGCACGTCACTCTGAGTCAGGTGACTCGCTCGTTCAAAAAGGCGGGTACGCGTGAACTGTTTGCAGCGCTCGGGCCCATCGACCTGACGCTGAACAAAGGTGAATTCTTCTCCGTTGTCGGCCCCTCCGGGTGCGGCAAATCCACATTGATGGACGTCCTGTCCGGCCTTGCGCGACCGACCTCGGGCGAGGTGATGTTCGAAGGCAAGGTCATTTCCAGCGTGCCAGACGGCGTGGGCGTGGTGTTTCAGGAGGATGCGTCGTTTCCCTGGCTGAACGTGCGCGACAACATCGCTTTCGGCCTGCGTCGCAGTGGCGTCGATGGCCCCGAAGTGGAGCGTCGGGTGGCCTACGCATTGGGGTTCATGGGCCTGCGGGATTTCGCGACTGCCTACCCCGCGCAACTTTCCGGAGGCATGCGACAGCGGGTGTGCATCGCCCGTACGTTGGTCATGCAGCCGCGCCTGATTCTGATGGACGAACCCTTCGGTGCGCTGGACCAGCAGACGCGCTTGTTGATGGGGGACGAACTGCTGCGGTTGTGGCGCGAAACGTCCGCCACTGTGTTGCTGATCACCCACGCGCTGGACGAAGCCGCGATGCTCTCGGATCGCGTCGGCGTGATGTCCTCACGGCCAGGGCTGTTCATTGACATGGTGGACACCGGTTGGGATCGCGACCGCGACAGCCGCGTGGTGTCCACGCCACGCTTCGGTGAGATCAATTCCCGTCTCTGGGAGAAGTTGCGCGTGGAAACCATGAAGGTCATGGGCACCCAGCACTGATCCGGTCGGGCCATCTAGCGAGGACGTCGAGTTGAATATCGAAAGCGTGCTGCGATCTGCATTGGTCGCAAGCTTCATCGGGTTGATCGAGCTGCTGTGCCGGACGCACATCATCCCTCAAAGCGTGTTGATTCCACCCTCGCAAATGCTCACGCATCTGTTGGCACTGGTGTCGTCGGGGCATTACGGCGCCGACATTCTGTTCAGTTTCACCAACATTCTGGTGTCGGCGTTCATCGCGGTCATCAGCGGGTTCTTCATTGGCCTGGCGGTGCATTCGATGCCGCGTTTTCGGGCGGCCCTGGAACCGTTGCTGGCGAGCTATTACGCCGTCCCGACGTTCATTTTCTACCCCGTATTCATCGTGGTTTTCGGTGTCGGTCACGGCTCGATCATCGCCATCGCGGTGCTGCTGGCCATCGTCGCCATGATCACCGCCACGCTGACCGGGCTTGATCGTATCCCCAAGGTCTTGCGCAAGAGCGCTGCGGTCATGCGCATGTCCAGGCTTGAGACGGCGTACCGCATCGAGCTGCCCGCCGCGCTGCCGTACCTGTTCGGCGGGGTGAAACTGGCGGTGGCCTACGCCTTCATCGGCGTCATAGCCTCCGAGTTCATCCTCTCAGGTTCCGGGATCGGCTACGCCATTGCCTTTGCCTACAACAATTTCGAGAGCGACAACATGTACGCCCTCATGTTGCTGGTGTTGATCAGTGTCACGCTGATCAACGCGCTGCTCAATTTCATGGACCGTCGCCTGCAAGCGCGTCGTCAACGGTGAATACCATGCAAAGAATGGTTCCGACGTTTTTACTGGTCATGACCCTGATTGCCGCCTGGCAGGTGTTGCACCTCATGATTGGGGCTGGCGCGCTGACCTCGCCCTGGATGACGCTCACACACCTGATTTCAATGATGGGCACGGCCGAGCTGTGGGCCAACGTGGGGGCGACCGCCAAGGCGTTCGCCTACGCCATGAGCCTGGCATTGATCGGCGGCATCGTGCTGGGCGTGTTACTGGGCATCAATCGTCTCGCCGGTGCGGTCGCCGAACCGATTCTGCTGAATCTGTACGCGATCCCCAAAGTGACGCTCTACCCGCTGGTCTTGCTGTGTTTCGGCCTGGGGCTTTCGTCGAAAGTGGCGTTCGGCGTCATGCACGGTCTGATTCCCATTCTGTTGTTCACCATGAACGCCATTCGCCAGATGCGACCGGTGTACCTGCGCACCGCCGGGACCCTGCGCCTGAGCCCCCTCCAATCGCTGTTCCACGTTCTGCTGCCCGCGATCCTGCCGGAAATCCTGGCCGGCGTACGGCTGGGTTTTGCGCTGACGTTGCTGGGGGTGCTGATCGGCGAAATGTTCGCTTCTCAACGGGGGCTGGGCTACCTGGCGGTCAACGCGATGGGGCTGGGGGATATCCCGACCATCATGGCCGTCGCCTTGTTGCTCACCGTCATCGCCGTCACCTGCAACAGCCTGATGCTGCTGCTCGACAAAAAATTGCAGCACCGATAACCGACCTTCACCGAACTGTATCCACACATAGGGGTAACCACGATGTATGACGTATTCCAGACTGACCGCCTGATCGACCTTTGGCTGGCCGAAGACATCGGTTATTGCGACCTGACCGCTCAAGTGATGATCGAAGCGGACGAAGTGGGCGCTTTCTACATGAACGCTCGCGAGACGCTGATCGTCTCCGGCATCGACATCGCCGCACGGGTGTTCAAGCGTTACGACCCGACGCTGGAGGTGATCGTGCGGGTGAAGGACTGTCAGAAAATCGAAGCCGGTACGGTGATGATCGATGTCCGTGGCAACGCGCGCAGCGTTCTGACAGCCGAACGTACGGCGCTGAACATCGTGCAGCGCATGTCGGGGATCGCCAACGAGACCGCCAAATACGTGGCCGCCGTTGCCGGCAGCCGTGCACGCCTGATCGACACCCGCAAAACCACGCCCGGCCTGCGCATGCTTGAGAAACACGCGGTGACGTGCGGTGGTGGTCTTAACCATCGCCTGGGCTTGGACAACGGCGTGATGATCAAAGACAACCACATTGCGGTGTGCGGCGGCATCACCCAGGCGGTACAGCGCGCGCGTCGCCAGTTGCCCGTGCTGACCAAGCTCGAAGTCGAATGCGACAGCCTCACCCAAGTGGCCGAAGCGCTGGAGGCCAATGTCGACGTGATCATGCTCGACAACATGAGCGTGGCGGACATGGCCGAGGCGGTGAAAATGGTCAATGGGCGCACCAAACTGGAAGCGTCCGGCGGCATCAACCTGTCGACCATCGGCGCGATTTCCAAGACCGGTGTCGACTACATCTCGACCAGCAAGCTCAATCAGGCCGCGGTGTGTGTAGACATCGGCCTGGACGAGGCGGAGTAAGTCACATGGCGCAGGGCATCTTCTTCTTTGTCGTCGGCCCCAGCGGTGCCGGTAAGGATTCGTTGATCGAAGGCGCCCGCGCCCAACTCGGTGACACCGGTCGATACGTGTTCGCTCGTCGCACGATCACGCGCCCCTCGGGCGCACCAGGCGAGGACCACATCGGCGTCACCGAGGCTCAATTCTCGGCGTCCGTGAGTGCAGGGGCGTTTCTGGTCACCTGGGACGCGCATGGACTGTCATACGGTTTGTCTGCTGATTTGCTGACCGCGTTGGGCGAGGGCTGCAACGTCATCGCCAACGGCTCACGCAAAATGATTCGTCAACTGGCCGGGCTGGTGCCCAGGCTCGTGGTGGTGGAAGTCACGGCGTCGCTCGACGTCCTGGCGGCGCGCATTCTCGCCCGTGGCCGGGAAAACGCCTTGGAGGCGGGCGCGCGGGTGATGCGTCAGGTCGAGCCGTTGCCCGTGGACATCGAAACGATCCGTGTCAACAACGACGGCGCGCTTGAGCAGGGGGTCAGCGCATTCGTTCATGCGTTGGCGAACGCCTCTCAACGGGTACGTCTGCGCCGTGTACCGATCTCGACGGGCCTGGAGCGGGTGGCCTACCTGCCCCTTCACAGCGCCGTGCTGTCGGTCGGCGATTATTTGGGCGGCTCGAAAGTCGACCTCCTGGCCGACACCGCATCGTTGAGCGTACAGATTCAAGGGCTGGACGCGCCGGGGTTGCTGGCGGCGGACGAAATCGGGTTGAGCGAGGAAGCGTTCGCCCATTGGCGGGTTGCCGAGGGCGCCGAGATCGCCTTGCGCCGCACGCCCTCACCGGCCAGTCGTCAGGCCCTGATTCAGAAGGTTCAGGGGCAAGAGCTGGGCGAACCCGAGTATGAAATGCTGCTGCGCGACATCATCGAGGGGCGTTACACGGATGGCGAAATTAGTGCGTTTCTGGTCAGCGCCACGCGCAGCCTGTCCGACGCCGAGGTCGTCGCGCTGGCCAGGGTGCGCAGCCGCTTCTCCCCGACGATGACATGGGACCGCCCGATCGTGGTCGACAAGCACTCGATGGGTGGGGTCCCCGGCAGCCGCATCACCTTGCTGGTGGTGCCCATCGTCGCGGCTCACGGCCTGGCGATGCCCAAAACATCGTCCCGGGCGATCACGTCTGCGGCGGGCACGGCGGACGCCATGGAGTCCGTGGCGCGAGTGGACCTGGACATCGCCGACGTGCAGCGTTGTGTCGCTGAGGCGGGGGCGTGCATTGCCTGGAATGGGCGACTCAATCACTCACGGGTGGACGATGTGATGAACGCCATCACCCGGCCGTTGGGGCTTGATTCCAATCGGTGGTCGGTGGCGTCGATCCTCTCGAAAAAGCTCACCGCTGGCTCGACCCACGTGGTGGTCGATCTGCCGTACGGCCCGCGCACCAAACTCAGGACGCAGGCCCAGGCGAGGGAATTGGGCGATTTGTTCGAGCGGGTCGGGGCCGGGCTCGGTCTGACCGTGGTGGCGTTTGCCACAGACGGAAGCCGGCCTATCGGTCGCGGCATCGGGCCTTCGCTGGAGGTGCGCGACGTGCGGGCGGTGCTGGCCAATGATCCGGAGGCGGCGCAGGACTTGCGCGACAAGGCGCTTTTTTTCGCGGGACAGATTCTGGCGTGGGACCCGGCCATCGGCAGTGTGGAAGCCGGTCGTCGCCGCGCGGAGGAACTGCTGACCAATGGCGAGGCCAATGCGGCGTTTGAGCGGATCATCGACGCCCAGGGTCGGCGAGCGCCCGTGTTGCCCGGTGCGCTGACCTTCGCGGTGTGTGCGAGTGCGGCAGGGGAGGTGAGTGCACTGGACGGCTGGCGCATCGGTGAGCTGGCCCGACGCGCCGGTGCGCCGGCCGATAAATCCGCTGGCATCGACCTCAAGGTCGGGCTGGGCGACCGGGTAACGGCGGGGCAGTGCCTGTATGTCATCCATGGCTCCAACAGCGCGGACCTTCAGTCTGCCAGCCTCTTGGCACAGATGAGCGACGGCGTGACCGTTACGCCAATCGCGTGATCCGGATGCGCTGTCATCCGGGCCCAGAACAAACAGTGAGGTAGCCACATGCGTGAAGCGATCGCGACCACCCAGCGCTGGGTCATCCACGTCGACAACCGCCTGATTGCGGCAACCGACGGCTTCAATCCGGATGCTATCGGCAGGCTGGCCGCTCAATCGATGGCCCTGCGTCAACGAGGGCTTGAAGTCGTTGTGGTCTCGACGCCTGGTGCGGGTGCCTCCACGGGCGTCGCGCTGCCCTTGCATCAGGCGCAGGCCCTGGCCGCGATCGATCAGATCAGGCTGACCCAGCTCTGGGCGCAGGCGCTGGCGCACGCGGGCGCTCAATCTGCGCAGATTCTGCTGACACAGGATGACCTGTCCCACCGCAAGCACTACCTCAACGCACGCAGCACGCTGCAAGTCTTGCTCGGGCAGGGCGTGATCCCGTTGGTCAGCGAGAACTGTGCCTTGGCCACCCACGGGATTCGCGCGGGAAACACCGACAGTCTGGGGGCGCTGGTGGTCAATCTGGTGCAGGCGGATGTGTACATTTTGCTGACCGAGCTGGAAGGCTTCCTGATTACGAGCCAGGGCCTTGAAACCGATCAGGCCACAGCGGTGATCGATGAAGCCGCTGCCGGGGATGCCTCGCTGGATCGCTACGCGCACGACATGACTGAACACTTCGGCGTCGATGTGCGCTCCTGGTTGCGCTCGGCGCGGCTGGCGGCCCGTTCAGGTGCCCACACGGTGATCGCCGATGGGCGCCAGGACGGCATTCTCGATGCCATCGCTGCGGGCGCATCGGTCGGCACGCTGCTGATCTCTGATACCCACCCGGCGGCGTCCCGAGGACGCTGGCTGTCCAATCAACTGCCCATGCGCGGGACGTTGGAGATCATCGACGGCAGCGCATCGGCCACGACGGGCATCACCGCGTTGATGATCCTGCGCAGCGAAGGCGTGTTTCAGCGTGGCGACATGGTGGTGTGCCGAGGCGCCGACGGCGTTGAGTGGGCGCGGGGGCTGGTCAACTACAGCTCGCAGGAAATTCAAAAGCTGCGTGGCCAGTTCGTCGAAGCGTTTTCCAGGCAAATCGGTTATGTCGCCGAACCGGACATCATCAGTCGCGAAAATCTGGTGGTTGTAAAGGCGCCCTGATCGGACGCCTTCAGGCGCGAGGGCCGTTCGCAGGCCGCTCCAGCCCCAGATGTTCGCGCAGGGTGCGTCCGCTGTACTCCCGTCGAAACAGGCCCCGTCGCTGCAGCTCGGGCACCACACCGTTGACGAAATCGTCGAGGCTTTGAGGCAGGTAGGGCGGCATGATGTTGAAGCCGTCGCAAGCGCGTTCCGTGAACCACTGTTCAAGATCATCCGCGACTTCGCTGGCCGTGCCCGCCAGCACCCGATGGGAGCGACTGCCACCAAAGCGTTTGCCCAGTTGGCGCAGGGTCAGGCCTTCGCGTTGCGAGAGTTCCTGCACGAGTTTGAAGCGGCTCTGGTTGCCGCGTATCTCTTTCACCTCCGGCAACGGCTCGTCCAGCGGGTAGACCGAGAGGTCGTGGTTCATGCTGTCAGACAACAGCGCCAGCCCGGCGAGGGGGTGCACGTTGTCCTCCAGCTCGGCGAATCGGGCCAGCGCTTCGTCTTTGCTCTTGCCCACGAACGGCATCACGCCCGGCATGATTTTCAGCGAACCGGCGGGCCGCCCCTGAGCGAGCAGGCGCTGATTGACCGTCTCGTAAAACGCCTTGGCTTTTTGCAAATCGGGCTGTGCGGTGAAGATCACGTCGGCGACGCTCGCAGCGAAATCCTGGCCGGTGTCCGAAGAGCCCGCCTGAATCAGCACCGGGTGACCCTGCGGCGAGCGCGGCACGTTGAGCGGGCCGCGCACGTTGAAGAATTCCCCGGCGTGATTGAGGTAATGCACCCGCTCGGGATGGGCAAACTCCCCCGTGACCTTGTCGTGGATGAAGGGGTCGTCTTCCCAGCTGTCCCACAGTTTGATCGCCAGTTCGACGAACTCCCGCGCACGCCGGTAGCGCAGTTCGTGTTCGAGGATCGGCTCGGCGCTGTGGTTCAGCGCTTCGCCGTCGTTGGTGGAGGTCACGATGTTCCAGCCGATGCGGCCTTCGCTGAGGTGGTCCAGCGTGGCGAAGGTGCGCGCGAGAGTGAAGGGGTGATTGAAGGTGGTCGACGCTGTCGCCGCGAGGCCGATGTGCGACGTCGCGCCCGCCAGCAGGCCCAGCAATGCGACCGGGTCGAGGCGGGAACTGGTGAGGTAGCGCACGCTGGCGTCGAGGTTGTCGCCGAAGCGGTCGGACAAGGCCAGACGGTCGGCGAAAAACAGGTAGTCGAACTTGCCGCGCTCGGCGGTCTGGGCCAAGGCCTTGAAGTAGGCCGGGCTGGTCAGATTGCCGGGTTGCGCGTCGGGCAGGCGCCAGGCGCTGGCGTGGTGGCCGACGCCCATGAGAAAGGCACCGAGGTGCAGTTGTCGGCTCATTGCGGATGCTCCAGATCGACCACCGCGTCAGCGACGTGCACGGCCTTCGGCAGCAATTGGTTGCGATAGAACGCATCGGCCACCTGTTGCTGGGCCTCAATCACCTGAGGGCTCAACGGAAAATGCACGCCCCACGGCTGGCGGGCCAGCGACCGAATCCACACCGGCACGGGCACCTTGGTGTCGTCGCTCAGCAGCTGCGCGACTTCCTGTTGATGGCTCTGAACGTAGTGCTCGGTGCTGTCCAGCTCGCGCAGCACGGTGGCGAGGGTTTCCGGGTAGCGTTTGGCGAAGGGGCGCGGCGCGATGTAGAAGCTGTATTGAATCGGCAGGCTGCGCGCCGTGATCAGCGGACGGGCGCCACTCGACAGTTCGGTGTCGGCGAGGCGTGGGTCCGGCACCACCCACGCGGCCACGTCGCCCCGCTCGAACGCCGCCCGGCCTTCGCTGTAACCCAGATAGGCTTCTTCCACGTCACCGAGTTTCAGCTTGGCCTGCTCCAGCGCGGCGATCAGCAGGTATTGGCCCGCAGACCCCTTGGCCACGGCAATCCGTTTGCCACGCAGATCCGCAAGCGACTGCGCGGTGGAGCCCTTCGGCACCAGAATGGCGTAGTTGTCCTGATAGGGTTCGCTGTAGCCGACGTACGTCACATCAGGCCCGGCGCCCGCCTGGGCGAACACGGGCGGGGTCGCGCCCACGAAGCCGATGTCGATGTCGCCACTGTTGATGCCTTCGACCAGCGGCGGCCCGAACGCGAACTCTTGCCACACCACTTTGACGCCGTGAGGCGCGAGGGCTTTTTCCAGCGTCCCGCGATTTTTCAGGACCACCAGGCTGTTGCCTTTCTGGTAGCCAACGCGAACGGTTTGCGGATACTCGACGGCGGCTTGGGCAATGCTCGCCCACAAACCTGCCACCTGAAAGGCCGCTACCCACACGGCTGTTTTGAAAGGGATGTGCATGGTTCACGCTTATGAAAGGGAAGGGGCGTCAGGGTATCCAGTCCGGGCGACGCACCGTAAATACCCAATACACATAAGCTTATGTGGGTTCAACGGACCACCGGAACGCTCAAAACAGCGCCTTCTCCTCAAGCATTTGCAAGAGCCGCTCGACCGCCACCGATGGCTGCCGATCGGCGCGCACCAGCATGTGCGCCTCTGCGGTTTCGAACACCTCGCTACGGGTGCGGAGCGCGACAAGGCTGCCGTCCGCGACTTCATCTGCCACGGCGTGGGACGAAAGAAAAGTCACGCCAAGCTGAGCCTTCACGTAGCTTTTCAGGGTGGCGATGGAGTTGGTCACCAGGCTGGATTCGAACTGCACACGGTCGTGGTACTGCGCCAGTTTGACCAGGTTGCTCAGGCCAAAGCCGTTGGACATCATCCCCACCGGATAGGGGCAGACGTCGCTCAGGGCCAGCGGCTGTTTCTTCCGGGTCAGGGGATGGCCAGGCCAGGCGATCACGCACATGGGCTGTTTGCGTTGCATGACGGTGCGCACGGCCGGGTCGATGGGCGGGCGATACGCCAGGCCGAGGTGGGCCTGATCGTTGGCGAGCATGCGCACGGTGTCCACGGCGTTGGCGAATTCCAGCGTCACCTTCAGCTTGGGGTGTTGCTGGCAGAAATCCTGAAGCACCCAGCGCACCAATTCCTCGCGAAAACCTTCCCCTGCAACGATATGAATTTCGCCACGCTCCAGCCCCTGCAGTTCAGAAATCTGGGTCAGCAGCAGCGTTTCACTGGAGCGTCGTTCGCGGCAATGGTTGATCACCAGCTCGGCGGCTTCGGTCGGAATGACGCCTCGGCCGTGGCGCTGGAGCAATTGCACACCCAGCTCGCTTTCGAGCTGATGAATTTGCCGGCTGACCACCGACGCTTCGACATTCAGATGGTCTGCCGCGCCGCGTATCGAGCCGGTTTCTGCCACGGCGAGAAAGTAGTGCAAACGTCGTTCACTCAGGCCAATTCGTTGCACTGTCGGCGTCTCCTTACCGTTGACTAAAAGGCAACGCTCGTCAGCGAGTATTGCTATTGTTCGCAGTCTTCATCCTTCTCATACTTTGTGTCAATCGGGCGATGCCAAGCTCATCGGTTCCAGACAACAAGAACAACAACGCAGAGTGTTCGAGGACATCACCATGGCTTACGCCGCAACGCTGATTACCGTGTCACCCCCGGATGACGGGGCTTTGGGCAGGATGTACCGCAAGATCAGTTGGCGGCTGCTGCCGTTCCTGTTGCTGTGTTATTCGCTGGCCTATCTGGATCGGGTCAACATCAGTTACGCCAAGATCGCGATGCAGCAGGAGTTCGGTCTGACCGATGCCGCGTACGGGCTGGCCGCCGGGATTTTCTTCATTGGCTATGTGATGTTCGAAGTGCCAAGCAACCTGTGGCTGGCGCGGGTGGGGATTCGCAAGACCCTCAGCCGCATCATGCTGTTGTGGGGCGTGGCCTCGACGTCGATGCTGTTCGTCCATGACAGCACCACCTTTTACGTATTGCGTTTCTTTCTCGGGGTATTCGAGGCTGGATTCGCCCCCGGCATGATCCTCTACCTGACGCTGTGGTTTTCCGGCAAACGCCGGGCGCAGGTCATGGCGTGCGTGTTGTTGGCGGGGCCGGTGTCGAATATCGTCGGCGGGCCGTTGTCCACCTGGATCATGCAGGCCTTCGCCGGGGCCCAGGGGCTTGAAGGCTGGCAATGGATGTTCATCCTGGAGGGGGCGCCATGCATTCTCTTGGGGGTGGTCGCGTACTTCTTTTTGAGTGATTCACCCGCCCAGGCGCCGTGGCTGAGCACAGAAGAAAAGCAGTGGTTGGCGAACGATCTCGAACAGACGCCGCCGTCGAAACAGCACACCTTTGCGGCGGCGTTGAAGGACTGGCGGATTTATGTGATGGCGCTGATTTACTTCTGCCTCATCTGCGGGCTTTATACGGTCAGCTTCTGGTTGCCGACCCTGCTGCGGGATGCGGGCGTGAAGGACATTGTCGACATCGGGCTGTACTCGGTCATTCCGTACAGCGCCGCCATCGTGGCAATGATGATCAACGCCCGGCGCTCCGACCGGCTCAGCGAGCGCCGATGGCACGGCGCGGTGCCAGCGTTCATGGGGGCCGGAGGGCTAGTCCTGACCGGTTTCAGCAGCGGCAACCTGCCGCTCGCTTTGGGGAGCATCACGTTGGCGACCTTATCGACCTATGCCGCTTATGCCGTGTTCTGGGCGAGGCCTTCGACCTACCTGAAAGGCACTGCGGCGGCGGGTGGCATTGCGTTGATCAACAGCATCGGCGCGTTCGGCGGCTTTGTCAGCCCGTCCATCATCGGGTTCCTGAAAACCCTCACGGGTTCGTTTGTCACCGGGATGGCCGCGATGGCGGCGCTGTTGGTCATTGGCGGTGTCTGCACGCTGGCCCTGCGTTTGCCAGCGCCTGTGATGCCTCAACCCGATGCGCCGTGATCGGCATGATTCACGCACTTTCATTTCTTATCGTCAGGTATGTTTCGGATGAACACTGAACCCCATTACTGCGAAATCGACGACCTCCAGCCCATGACGGATGAGCTGACCCGGATACGCCGCCATATTCACCAGCACCCTGAAATGGCCTATGAAGAGTTCGAAACCGCCGCGCTGGTGGCTGGCAAGTTGCGCGCGTGGGGGTATGACGTCACTGAAGGCGTTGGCGAAACCGGCGTCGTCGGCACGTTGACGGTGGGCAGTGGCAAGCGTATCGGCCTTCGGGCGGACATGGATGCCTTGCCGCTGACCGAGCAGACTGGCCTGCCTTACGCCAGTGTTCATGCGGGAACCATGCACGCCTGCGGTCACGACGGTCACACCACTATGTTGCTGGGGGCGGCTGAATACCTGGCGCGCACCCGGAATTTCACCGGAACGGTTCACCTGTATTTCCAGCCTGCCGAGGAGAAGGGCTTCGACAGCGGCGCGCAGCGCATGGTGAAAGACGGGCTGTTCGAGCGCTTTCCCTGCGACGCCGTGTTCGGCCTTCACAACCATCCGGGAGAGGCGCCGGGTACCTTTCTGTTTCGCAGTGGTGCGTTCATGTCGGCGAGCGACAAAGTGGCGATCACCGTGCACGGCCACGGTGGTCACGCGGCCCGACCACACCTGACGGTGGACCCCATCGTGGTGGCGTCGAGCATCGTCATGGCGCTGCAGACCGTCGTCGCGCGCAACGTCAATCCGGTAGAACCTGCGGTGGTCACCGTCGGTTTGTTGCAGGCGGGGGTGGCCAACAACGTCATCTCCAACAGCGCCTATCTGGAGCTGAGCATTCGTTCGTTCAGCAAGCCCGTGCGCGCGCTGTTGAAGGAACGTGTGCAAGCGCTGGTTCACGCGCAGGCCAGCAGCTACGGGGCCACGGCGACCATCGATTACATGGAAGGCTACCCGGTGATCGACAACACGCCCGCTGAAACCGAGTTCGCCTTGCAGGTTGCCCGTGAACTGGTGGGCGACGCGCACATCATTCCCCACGCTGACCAGCTCATGTCCAGCGAAGACTTCGCTTACATGCTGGAACAGCGGCCCGGATGCTTTCTGCGGCTGGGCAATGGCGTGGGAGAAGACGGCTGCATGGTTCACAACCCGGCGTACGACTTCAATGACAAGAACCTGCCCATTGGCGCGGCGTATTGGGCACGTCTGGTGGAACGGTATCTGAGCTGAGGCACCGGCTCATTTCCCCGCGTGCTGATCGGCCTCAAGGATCGAGGTCACGGCGGCGGGGCGATGTTCTTTGGCAAACCACCACCCTGCACCGCCGCCCAAGAGACTCGCCAGCACCGCGAGAATCAAAACCACCGGTTGCGTGCCCAACGGCGCCGCGAGCAGCGCCACCAGCAGGCCGGCAAACGGCTGCGAGAGGTTGTTGAGCAGGGTGATCACGCCCACGGTTTTGCCGAAGTCCTGAGCGGGAATCACGCGCTGACGGGTGGTGCGCATGTAGACGTTGAAGACCTTGTCGAACACGACGATCAGCAGAAACCCCAGGCCGTAGCCCAGCAAATTCGGGCTCAGTGCACAGACGAAAGCGCCCACGGCGATCATCGAATACCCGGCTCCGCCCAACAGCCGCAAGGGCAGCGCAACGCGCGCCAGCACAAACAGAATCAGAATCGTGGCCACCGCACCCGCCGCCTGCAACCCGGCGTAGTGGTCCTTGTCGGCGCCGTACTCGCCGATCACCATGGCCGCCGAAGTGGCCAGGGTCACGCCGACGATCAGGTTGACGCCCACGGCCAGCGTGATGATTTTCTTCAGTTCCGCCCGATCCCGGATGTGCCCGAAGGCCACTCTCAACGGTTGCAGCCAGAGGCCTTGGGTGGGCTCGAACACCTCAAGGGTGACATGGCTGAGGCGCTGCCACATCAGCATGCTCAGGTCGGCCAGCAGAAACAGCCCGGCGATGCCCAACACCACCCAATGCCAAGCCCAGACTTCCAGCATCAGAGCCGCCAGCAGTGGCCCGAGGACGAGCCCGGTCTGATCGGCGATCTGCGAGTAAGACAGCGTTTGGGTGTAGCGGTAGTGATGAAAAATGTGAGGCATCAGCACTTCCCGCGCCATGACCCCCTGGGTCGTCAGCACCCCGCAGAGTGCCGACAGCGCCACCAACCAGCCGATCCCGCCGAAGACCCCATAAAGCGCCATCGCCAGCAAACACAGCACCGCGCGGTACACCTGGCTGATGTGCAGGATTCTGACCGGAGGGTATTTATCGCAAAGCGCCCCGCACACGGGAAACGCCAAAAAGCGCGGCAGCGACTCGACGGAAAACGCCAGCCCGGCCCAAGCGGCGCTTTGGGTGGTCTGGAACACCACCAGCGGCACGATGAACAGCAGAATCTGATCCGCCAATCTAGACAGAAACAGCGACATGAAAAAGGCGAGGTAATCCTTGCGCACAGTGACCTCCTGGTGGTGAGCAGCGCGGGCGGGTCGATTCGGACGGGCCATCCCTCAACCGCCGACGGGATTATGCCTGCAGGCGGCTTGTGCGACGATGCCGATCAATCTCGACGCTCGCCGCTCAAACGCCCTTTGCTGGCACCGTCCGCCGAACCCTTCGAAGGGCAGATCTGGAAAGTCGACCCGGCGACCGGGCAGGGCGCGATGGTCGATTCTCCGACACCACGGGCGTTGAGCCGCAGCGAGATTGCCCAGATCGTCGACGACTTCCGTCAGGTGGCCCGCCGTGCCATTCGTGCCGATTTCGATGGGGTAGAGATTCATGGCGCCAATGGCTACCTGGTGGATCAGTACCTGCGCACCACGTCCGTTGTTCGGCGGCGCAGCCCAGGGCTACAGCGATTACCCTTCCGCAGCCAGGTAAACCGCAGGATGTCTGACGGGCAGCGGCAGGGCGCTAATCAATGCGCGCAGCCGCTGCTTTCAACTGTTGAACAGAGGAATGAATGCCCCGAATATTCCCGGCGATTTCCGTGTGGGTCTGGTGGGGCTGACGAAACGTGGCGTAGGCCAGATGGCCCGCCATCGACTGAGACAGGCGTTCAAGATGAACGGCGGTTTCTTCAAGGTCGCGTTTGATCGCGGGTAGGGGTACGAGCACTATGGGCCTCTGGTGTGTACGTTCTGAAGCAGTCAGTGGTCACCGATCCGTTGACCTCTACGTCCGTCCGCTTTCACAGCACCAGCGTGTCCCGTGGGCATCCTCGGTTTGACGACACATCGGTTGGCTTGGCTCACAGCCAGCCTCCATAGTGAGCGGGAGCGTAGCTGATTGCCATCATACTTAAGGATACAGGGCCGACCTTGACGTGCCGGTTTGCGACCTTTCGGGCCTGTTGGTGCCATTCGTCCATCTTGCGGCACTCCTGGATGCCGGGCGTTTCCGATAGGTATGAGCGTGGATATCCCATGCCTTGAGGATGGAGAATCGAGATGGAGATGAATCCCGACGCGCCCGGCAACGTTTCGCAGAAAGGCGTGAACAGCCAGGCCGACAACGAGACCGGTTTCGATCATCGCGCTGGCACTCGCCCGGCTGAACCCACTTCAGGTGAAACACCGCGCAAGATCGACCCTGATCTGGGATTCGATCCAGAATCCCCAGACGCTTCCGATCCCGCCGTTGACCCATTGCACCCGGCCCGGACCAGCAATGACCCAGTGCCGTCGGCGGATCGGTCGAACCGGGATGATTCGAAACCGTCGCTCGGCGGTCGGGGCATCTAGCCCGAACCGCGCCTGGCCGTGCGTAGTTTGTCAGTGCTCAGTGAAGCCCGACCCCTGTGTCGGGCTTTTTCATTCTGTACAGCGGCAACGCGCAAGCATTCCATACGGCTTTTCGGCAACGCGCTAGAATCACGACGGCGCTCAATACTGGGCAGGCGATCCCCTTTCTCACGTGACCGAACCCCATGATGCTGTGGCTGTATAACCTCAAAAAACATCTCAAACCGGCCGAGTACACACGGCTGCTCAGCACTCACGACCTCGGCAAGAAGAAAAGCAATCGTCTTTTAAGCAAGACGGGCGTTGTGACTGCGGGCAATGCGGTCATCCGCCCACCGTTCTATTTCGAACGCGGCCGCATCACCTTGGGCAAGAACGTTTTGATCAACGCCGGTTGCGTCTTTCTGGATCAGGCAGGCATTACCATCGGCGCCGACGCGATGCTCGGGCCGCAAGTGCGCCTTTGCACCACTACCCATGACTTGAACCCGGCGCTGCGCCACAGCCACACGCGCTCCGCCCCGATCAGCATCGGCGCGAACGTGTGGATCGGAGCGGGTACGGTGGTGCTGCCGGGCATCAGCATTGGCGAGAACAGCGTGATTGGCGCCAACAGCGTGGTGAACGCGGACGTTCCGGCGAATGCGCTGTATACCGGCAGTCCGGCCCGGTTCAAGAAATGGCTGACGCAGGATTCGAGTCGGGAAAACGGCGATCCATTCACAGAGCCGAAGCGCGTTTTGAACGACGACGCGACACTCGGATAAGCCCTCGACACGTTAAACCTGTACACGTGTCGACGGTTGTTCAGTCTTTCGGAACGAATTATCCCGAGCACCGGTCAACCTTTTTCACCCCCCCTTGAACACGGAACGTCCATGAGCAAGATGATCGATAACCTTACCGAAACCCTGAGCGAGGACCTCTATGAGAAGACCCGCGCACAGCTCAACACCTTTATCAATGAAACCAATGCGTTGCTCGCGGCGGGTGATGCCCTGCACGAAGACCGCACGAGTCAGGCCCACGCCCGTTTGATCGCGTTTCTCAAAGACGCTGCCACACGCGGTGAAACGGTGTATGAACGTGACTTCCTCCCTGAGCAACCACCGCTGACCCGTGCGCTCGATGAAGCCAAGGTGTTCGTCAAGGCCAACCCCTGGGCGGCCGTTGCGGCGGCAGCAGGTGTTGGCCTGGTCGTGAGCATTTTGCTCAACCGCCGGCAACCCTGAAAGGAGATCTGTCGTGATGCGTGGTCGCGGTATCGCAACAATGCGCAGAGGGCCAGGAGGCCGATTTTCGCTGTCCAACGCCTACAAACGGTGTGAGGGCGCGCGGCTATTTTCTCCCCGGTACTGGCTGGTCTATGGCTCGCCCAGTGTGGTCACCGCGGGAGGCCTCGGCGTCTATTTGACGCCGGGCGACGAACTGCAGAAATACCTAGGGGGGCGGTGCATGAATGTCGACGAAGAGGCTGTTCGTCAACTGGCGCAACTGATTTGGGAGACAGAGGGCCGACCCGAGGGGCAGGAGGCCCGCCACTGGGACATGGCCACCAAACTGGCCGAGTCCGCCGCGATGGCGCCGGTACGGGTGTCGAACCGGCACAAGGTCGACACCTTGTTCCCGACCCCGGATGAGCCAGAGGACTCATGACGGCGGTGAGTTCGCCGTCAGGCTTCGCTGGCCTGCAACTCACCCAGCAACGACTGCGCAAAGCTCTCTGAAGCAATGAAGTCCAGCGCCTGACGCAGCTTCACTGTCTCTTCGACGCCGAAGGTCTTGTCGAAAACCTGCTGAACCCGCTCCGAAACCTTGCGCGCCTGTGCGTACTTTTCCTGACCGGCCTGGGTCAGGAGCACCCGGCGACTGCGGCGGTCCGTCTCATCCACCTGCAATTCCACCAGACCGTCGCGCACCAGCGGCTTGAGCGTATGGCCCAAGGCGGAGAGGTCCATGACCAGCGCCTGCGCGAGGTCGCGCATCTTGGGCTGGCCACTGCGTGCGATCTGCGACAGCAGAGAGTACTGAGTGGCTTTCAGGCCGCAGTCAGTAAAGGCTTCGTCATAGATCTGCCCCAGACGGCGGGAAGCCCGGCGCACCGAGCCGTTGGCACAACTGCTGGGCGCAACGGTATCTGAGCAGGAGGTCACGCGTTTCAATACGGGGTACTCATTCAATGCAAAGGGTGGACCGATTATGCCTGCGCGAGCGAGGCGGACAAGGTTTTTCAGCCCACCGGGCGGTGACACGATGACGCACGGTCGTGACCGGGGGCTTGCCGAGTCAGGATTCCCCGGCCGCTTGGCGGTCGAATCGCTGCGCGCTGGCGCGGGCATCGGTGATTGCCCAGTACCACATTCCCAGACCGCCCAGCGTCAGCGCCGCAGCGGCATAGCCGGTGGCGGGCAGTCCCATTCCGGCTGAAATCACCAGGCCACCGACCCACGGGCCGATAGCGTTCGCCAGGTTAAAGGCGCTCTGCACCAATGCCCCCGCCAACGATTGCGCATGGGGCGCGACGTCCATCAGGCGGGTTTGCAGAATGGCCGCCAGCCCGACGCCACAGCCGATGAAAAACACCAGCGGTATCAGTAGCCAGAGGTTATCGGTGGCCGAAGGGTAGAGCGCCAATACCAATGCGGTGAAGCCCAGCGAGATGCCCGCCGAGCGCATGGTGGCGCGGTCCGCTGCCCAGCCGCAGACCAGATTGCCGACCGTGGTGCCCACGCCAAATACAGCCATCACCACCGGGATCATGAAGTCCGAGGTCTTGGTGACTTCGATCAGCGTCGCGGCCAGGTAGGTGTAGACGCAGAACACGCCGCCAAAACCGATCCCGGCAATGCCCAAGGTGAGCCAGACCTGACGCGAGCGCAGTGCGCCGAGTTCACGCAGCGGGCTGGCGTCGGCCTGGGCGGGCGAGTCGGGGGCGAGGGTGCGGATCAGCACGGCAGTGATCGCGGCAAGTATCGCGACCACCGCCAGGCCCCAACGCCAGCCCACGGTCTGGCCGATCCAGGTGGCGAACGGCACGCCGACGATGGTGGCGATGGTCAGGCCGAGAAACACCCGTGAAACCGCTTGGGCCCGTTGATTCTTCGGCACCAGAGACGCGGCCAGCAACATGGCGACGCCAAAATACGCGCCATGGGGAAAGCCGCTGAGAAACCGGAAGAACACCAGCCAGGGCAGCGAGGGGGCGATGGCGCTCAGGGCATTGGCGATGCCGATGAACGCCGCGAGGCCCACCAGCAGCGCACGCCGTGGCAACCGGACGCCGAGCACCATGATCACCGGTGAGCCCACCACCACGCCCAGTGCATAGGCGCTGATGGCGTGGCCGGCCAGCGGCTGGGTGGTCTGGAAGTCGCCGGCGATGAAGGGCAACAACGTCATCGAAGCAAATTCGGTGGTGCCGATGGCGAACGCACCCATGGCCAGCGCGAACAGCAGCCAGCCCATGTGAAAGTTGTGTGGGGTGTCAGGGGTGTGAGTCATTAGGGAACGCGGCGCTTGAGAGAAGAAACATCCTGTTATACCTGAAACCGGTTTCAGATCAACCCGCAACCGGCTCGGGTGTGTCACGCCAAACGAGTAAACCTCAGCTGAAGCGCGCCATGTTCGCCCGCAGCATGGCTTTCACCTCGGGCCACTCGTCATCGATGACGCTGAACCGCACGGAATAGCGCTTGCGGCCGTCGGGCATGATCCGCTCGTGGCGTACGATGCCTTCCTGTTTCGCGCCGATGCGCAGGATGGCGGCGCGGGACTTCTCGTTGAGTTCGTCGGTGGTGAACTGCACCCGCACGCACTGCATGACCTCGAAGGCGTATTCAGTAGCAGGAATTTCATCTCGGTGTTCAGCCCCGAGCGCTGCACCGACTCGCCGAGCCAGGTGTGGCCGATCTCAAGCTTGCGGTGCTTGCGGTCGATCTTCCAGAACCGGGTGCTGCCAACGATCTTGCCGGTGGCGCGGTGCACGATGGCGAAGGGCATGACAGTTCCGGCCGCGCGTCCCGCCAGGGCGTTGGCGATGTACGTCTCGACGGTTGCAGGCCCCGGAATGACCGTGACCTTCATGTTCCACAACTCGCCGTCTTCAGCGGCCTGCACCAGTGGCTCCGCGTGCCCGGCCTGCAACGGCAGCAGGGTCACGGTGTTGCCGTTCAAGGTGACCTGTTCGGTGGCGATCACTTCACTGCTCATGCCGCATCATTCCTTGGGTTTGGCGTTGGGCAATGCTGCGCCTTTGGGCCACAGCATCCAGATCTGGCCTTGCTGTTTCATGTTGCCCGCCAATTCGCCCGCCGCGTCACCGGTGCCCCAGAACATGTCGGCGCGGACTTCACCGGCGATGGCACCGCCCGTGTCCTGGGCGGCGACCGGACGCACCAGGGGCGAGCCGTCGGGGCGGGTCGACGACAGCCACAACAGGCTGCCGAGCGGGATGACCTTGCGGTCGATGGCCACGCTGTAGCCCGCAGTCAGCGGCACGTTGAGCGAGCCGCGAGGGCCTTCGTCGCTGTCCGGGCGCAGGGTGAAGAACACGTAGCTGGGGTTACTGCCGAGCAGTTCATGCACGCGGTCCGGGTGAGCGATGGCCCAGTCGCGAATCCGGCCCATGGACACCTCGTCCTTGGTCAGTTGACCCTGTTCAACCAGCCAGCGGCCCACCGGTTTATACGGGTGGCCGTTCTGGTCGGCGTAGGCGATGCGCAGTTGCCGACCGCTTTCCAGTTGCACCCGTCCCGAGCCCTGGATTTGCAGGAATTGCAGGTCGATGGGGTTTTCCAGCCAAGCGAGCACGGGAGCGTTGACGCCTTTCTCGTTGATCGTGGACGCGTCGTCGTAGGGGCGCAGCACGCGGCCATCCAGGCGACCACGCAAGCGTTTGCCCTTGAGTTCCGGGTAAATGCTGTCGAGATTGACGATGATCAGATCGTCCGGCACGCCGTAGATGGCCACCGGATGCTGATCGTTATGGGCTTCGCTGCCTTTATAGATCGGCTCGTAATAGCCGGTGATCAAACCGTTGGCGCCGTGCTCGGACGAGCGGAGGCTGTAGACCTGCAATTGATTCTTCAGAAAGTCCCGTACCGCTGGCGGGTTCAACGGCACCTGAGCGGCGGTTGCGCAGGTCGTGCCCCAGACCGGGTCCTTGGCCAGGCGCTTGCACGCCGAGAACCAGCTGTTGAACCCGGCCATCAAGTCCTGATCACTGACCGCAGGCAGCTTGTCCCATTCGACACTTACATAAGTCGTGGCTTCGGAAGGCTTGGTCTTCGGCGCCCCTCCGTCGCAGGCCGCAAGCAGGGCGATCAAGGGAGCGAGGCAAAACAGAAAGCGGCGCCAGTGCAGGCTTGGGGTCATCACGCGGGGTGTTTCCTGAAAGCAAGTGAAGTCCGCTAGCTTGGTGAAAGGCGAGGGCGACGTCAAATGTGTGAGGCTTTGTTTCATCGACATTGGGGTGTCAGACCCAACGCTTTCGCGGCCGTCGTAACCTCCGGCTGCTCCCACAGGTTCTGGGGTGGCCGCGAAAGCTCTGACGGACGCTGGGATTGCGATTCAATGCCGATCCTGAATTTTGAAGCCGACACACCACGTGTAGGAGACGCCGGAGGTTACGACGGCAGAGAAGTCGATGTGTCAGGGAAGCGCCAACGTCATTTCACCCCCGTTTCCGCACTTTTCAGCGATTTGCCGCTCTATGCATGGCCGGGACGCCGCGATTCGCGTGGGGTCCAGATCGTCGAAGCCCTTGAAACATGGTTCCACTGCGCCTTTCATCCCTTGCACGCCACCGCGTTCGCGCCTGGCTCGTGGTGTGTCTGACAGCTGTCTGCACCCTCGGCTGCACCCGTCAGGACGGGCAGGATGTGGCGACGCAGTTCGGCAATACCCGCCCTCAGGAATTCTTCCAGACCAGCGTCGACCGCATGGCCACCCTCGCCATGCACGACAACCTGGAAAGCCTCTACCTGCTGATGAACAAGCTCTACCTGCGCAACCCCGCCGAGTGGCGCAAGTCCGGGTTCGTCGATGCGCGGTCGGCCGAACGCAATGTGCGTAACGCCATCGAGCAGCAGAAGCCATTGGCGCAGTTGGGCAATCGGCGGGATCTGGCCGCCCTGAGCTACGCCCTCAGCCCGGAATTTCTCGGCGACCGGGTCGGCGCGTTCATCTACGCCATCGGCAGCATGCTGGTGACGGCCCACGGTGGACGGATGGAGTTCTTCATGACCGACCAGATCAACCCCAAATTCGTCAGCAACGCCGCCCGCAACATCGAAAAGGCCACGTGGCTGCTGAGCCAGCGGCAGAATGCCAATGGCGAGTTGATGCTGTTCTCGAACGAAATTTCGGAGGAGGGCAGCAACCTGAGTTTCGCCACGGAATTCGGCAAGATCGTGGCGCGGCTGGACCTGCTGACCCAGATGCTCGACGAGCGCTACCGACGGATCGGGCTCAATTATGCGCAGAGCCTGTTGTTCCTGAATTTCCTGCCGGTGCAGTAACCGCACAGGCCGCGGTCGGACGCAGGGGCGGGTCAGGCGTCTTGAAACCTGCCTGAACCACCCCGGACTTCAATAACTCTCGCCGCGAATGTATTCCTGCATTTTCTGAATCAGCCTCGCCTGTTCGGCGATCGCTTCTTTCACCAGGTCACCAATCGACAACAGCCCCACCAACTCGCCGTTGTCGACGACCGGCAAATGCCGCAGCCGGCCGTTGGTCATGATCGCCATGCAATCACCGACCTTGTCACCCGGCGCAACGGTCTTTACCTCGTGGGTCATGATCTCGCTGACGGGCGTCCCCACCGAGGCGCGGCCCTTCAACTCCATCTTGCGCACGTAATCCCGCTCGCTGACGATGCCCACCACCTTGCCGTCCCGCACCACCGGCACGGCACCGATGTTTTTCTCCGCCATCAACGTGATCACCTCAAAGACCATCTGGTCCGGCCTGACGGTATGAGGAACCCTGTGTTGTTCGTCTTTGAGCTTCAGTAACTCGGCTACGGTCGTCATGGTGGCCTCTCCGGCACGTATTGTAAGCCCGGCCACCGTGGTCGGGCCGTGTGTAGAGAATCGTAGAGAGATGGCATTCCGGCAAGTTTTTGAAAGCGCCGCGCAGATGGCGAAAAACGTCAGCTGAGCCAAGCATTGACGTTCTTAGCCGTATTTGCGGCTCGCGGGACGATCGATCAGACGAACCGTCGAGCCATCACCGGCGCAGCCGGAGCCGAAGGACGCAACAGCGCGAGGACCTCCTGGGTCTGCTTGACGAACCCTTGCACCCAATGCACGAACGCCAACTCACTCAAGCCGTCCAGCGGCAGCTCAGCGCACAGCCGCACCTGATTGCGGTCGTCCAGCGCCAGCCAGCAACCACTCATGGCGCTGGAGTCGAAGTTCAGGCGCAGCAGCTTTTCATGCAGCGCGGGGTCGGGGCGCAGTGCCAGCCGACAATGCAGAATCGCGACATCCCCCGCCGTCGGGACTTCAATGATGACCACTTCGCGTTGCTGGTCGAACAGGGCGCAGACGCCGTTTTCCAGCGCCAACGCAATGCCCATCTGTTTGGCCAGGGCGTCTATCAGGTTGGTGGCGGTTGCCATGGGTTAGCTCCTCGAATGAATGTCGTCGCGCAATCCTGTCTCGCATCACGCGGGCCGGAATACGCCTTGGGCATCGCTGGCCAGGTCGCGGGCCGCTTGCGGGTCGCTTTGATCCGCCTGCTCGCCGTCCAGGGTGAATTTCTTAGGCTGGGTCTGATCCAGCCCGTAATCGAACGTGACCTCGCCGCGCAGGCGCTCGATGCTGAGGTTGCTGCCGCTCTTGAAGCTGACATAGGGCAGTGGGATCGCCAGCGAATCGTCCTTCGCCGCCGTCCGGAAGATCGCGATGCTCTTGATGCGCAGGTTGTCCTTGTTGGCGAGCATCTCCTTGAGGTCCTTGTCGGTCAGGGTCCCGGCCAGCGCGCCTTCTTCGATGCGCTGCTTGATGTCGTCGCGCACCTCCAGCTTCAACTCGGCGCGGGTCGTGCCTTTCGTGCGTTTCAGTTCATCGAGCAGGCCCTTGAGCTGCGGGTCATGGCTCATCAGGTCGTGGATGTGCTCGGCGTTGCCGGGGTTGACGTCCAGGCCCAGCAATTCCTTGGTCCAGTCGATGCCGCGTTTCGACAGCGCCGCCTGGTCGACGCGATTGACGTTGTTGTGCTTGACCACCATGTCCATCAGGGACATCAGGCTCGACCCCTGTTTGGCGGCCGTATTCTGCCGGTCCAATTGGCGCAGGCTGGCAAGCGCGGCGAATTGCGCGTCGTTCTTCGGTGCCCCGGCGCTGAGGTATTTGGTTTTGAGCAGCAGCAGGGTGCGGTCTGCCGGATGCCCCTCGGTGGGCTGGTTTTTGGGCAGGGCGGGGTAGGCCTTTTCCAGGGTTTCGGCCAGGCCTTTCAGGTCGTTGTTTTGCACGGGCAACGCGTGCTTGAACCGCACGTCGTAGGTTTTGCCGGTCTTGTTATCGAAGGACAGGCTCGCCGTGACGCCCATTGGCGCCCCGCCGGCGATGAACAGGTTGCTGGGACGCGAACTGAACACGGTACTGAACATCCGCGCATACCCCGAGACCGAGCCCTTTTCGAGGAACCGCGCGCGGTTGCTGCTGTAGATGTCGGTGGTCAGCCCGTCGCTGCCGTGGCCTTCCGTCCGTTCCCGCTCGGCGCTGAGCAGGGACAGGCTGGCGAGCAGCCCGGCGCCGAAACGCATGAACCCGGCCACCGGCTCGGCGTCGGTCTGGCCTTTGTTGGTCCGGGACTCGATGTTCAGTCCCACGTCGAGGTCAAAGTTGTGCTTGGTGGTCTCGCGAACCTCTTTTTCCACGCCACGGTCCATCAACGCCATGGGCTTCAAGCCACCCGCGTCAGGTTGCTTGCTGCTGTGCAGCGGCTCCTCCATGAGGTCCTTCATGAAGGCTTCGAGCTCGTCGTCGCGGATGAAAAAGCTCAAGGCCGTGTTGTCGGTGTATTTGTACTTGCCGTCGAGGCTGCCGCCGAACCAGCCGCCGTTGGACTGAATGTTCTTGTGGCTGTCGCCGGGCGTGGTGCGGGTGTCGCTGATGCCGTTGCCGAAGCCGAAACTGGCGGTGCCGCTGACCGCGCCCTCGCGATTGAGCGCGACTTTCAGGCCGCGATCGAAGCGGGTGAACGTCAGGCCGAACGTGCGTTCGGGGTCGATGCTGCCGCGAAAGCCGAGAAACGCCTTGCCTTCCGGCCCAGAGACACCACCCGTGACGCCGCCGCCGTAGTTGCGGTTGAGCTTGAGGCTTTCCCTCGGTTCAAGATCGCGCAGGGCATTGGTCAGGTTGCTCACCAACGCATCGGGCCGGGTTTCCAGACCTTGCAGCACGCTACGTTTGACCGGGTGGTTGTCCTTGCGCATGTACTTGAGCAGGCTTTTGGTCGCGTCGTAGCTGGCTTCCAGCGCGGCATGATTGCGGAAACCGGCGTCGGTGTAGCGCTTGATCGGGCTGCCTTCGTAGGTGTCGTTGTGCAAGTCGGCGAGTGACCTGGCGATGGCATCGAGGTTCTGCGGGCCGTTTTTTTGGGTCTCCGCGACCAATTCACTGAGCTTTTTGCTGATGTCGTCCAGCACGTTGATGTCCAGTGCCAGGCGCGCACGCAACAGCGCTTGATCGTCACCGCGTTTGCGCGAGGCATCGAGGCCGGTTTGCGAGGTACGATGCTCCAGCGTGAAATGTTGGTCCTGCAGCGAATTGAGCAGTTTGCCCAGCGGGTGGGTGTCGTTGATCCCGCTGTTGCGCGCCACTTGCGCCACTTCGGTCAGCATGTCGTTGGCCCGGGGCTTGCCTTGATACGCCGGGTTGACCTCGCCGTTCTTGAGCAGCGCGTTCTCCTTTTCCGCCAGCTCGCGCAGGGTGTGTTGCAGGTCGTCGGCCACCGTTTTGTGGAACCAGTCGAACAGCTCGGTCAGCTCAGTGAGCGCTGGAGTCTGGGCCGGGATCGGGATGGCTTTCAACGCGTCGATACGAGAGGCCGCCGTGGGCGCGTTGACAGCGCTCATCGCGGCGGTCGATTTTTCGGCCAGGGTTTGCAAGGCGTCGGTTTCACCGGTGTAGATCGGTTTCAGGCCTTCGCGGCCCCTCCAGGCGTGCTGCACGCTGTCGGCAGGCACCTTGACGGCGCCGGTCGGTGACAGGTGAGACGTGAGGTAGTTCTGATTCCAGCGTGCGGGGGCGAACTGTTCGGATTTGATCGTCTCGATGTTGCTGCGGCCCAACACATTGAGACTCGCCTTGACGTTACCACGCCGAGTGAAGTCTGGCTCGCCGGCCACCAATTGGTCGAAATGTTCGTGGGCCTTGCGTGTGGGGTCGGCGGGCGCCGTGGCAGCTGCCCAGGTGCCGTCACCGTTTCGGACGAAATCGCCCCGGTCGCTTTTCGCCAGCAGCTTGCCGTCGTGATCCGGTCGCAGGTCTTGCAGGGTCGCGCCTGCGAGTGGGCCGTCCACGGTGACGGGGTCCCAGCGGGGTGTTTCGGTGCTCATTTTTTTCGGGTCGGTGCTGTCGCCAGGGAGGCGAAACAGCTGATCGTTGCGCAACGCGTACCAATCCTTGCCGCCACTGCTCAAGGACTGAATCGGCCCGGTGCCGGGCGGTGAGGGCAGGGACGCGCGTTCGCCGTTCTGGTCGTGCAGGCGCAACTGGCCGCCGCTGAGGGTCACGTATTTCTGATCGTTCTGCACCGCGACTCTGTCCACGGTGAGGTGTTCGGCGCCGCGCATGACCGTGCCTTTGGCCTCGGTCCCGCGCCCCGGCAACGCCAGGTCCGCGCCCTTGCCCATTTCGTGGGCGGCGGCTTGCGGCGCGACCTTGAGTTGCTTGAGCTTGCCGTCCTTGTCGACCAGATACGCAAAACCGTCCTGACCCGCCTGCAGGGCCTTGAGGTCTTTTTCGCTGCCTTTCTTCCATTGCTCGGTGCGCGGATCCTGCACCAGCAGGTCGTTGCCGCTGAGGGCGATGTTGCCGCGCGGCAGGCGAATCTGCGACTGGGCGTCCGGGGTCAACGTCGGCAGGCCTTTCTGCCGGTCCATGATCAGCGGTGCCATGTTCCAGCCGGGTTTGAAATCCTGACGGTGCGGGTCCCACTGAGCGCTGTGTTCGGCGCCTTTCTGATCCTTGACCCTGGCGTGCAACTGCCCCTGATCGTCGTGGAAGAAGTCGCTGACAGTGTGCGCGCCAAAAGCTGATTGCAAACGGGCGTGGGGTGTTTTCTCGCTCAGGTGCAGGTCGAGGCCGATCAAGGGTGGGCGCGGGACCATCGTGCCCGCAGGGGCGTCAGGGTCCAGCGAGGGCATGAGGTCGTTGTCGCTGATGTGCGCCTGCAGCAACTTGCCCGACGCGCTGGTGGCAAGCAGCGTGTTACCGGCGATGGTCACGGATTTCGGCTTCAGGGCCTCGTCGTTGGGCGTGCCGGTGGGCAGGCGCAGGGGCTGAATGTCGTGGACGCCGTCGCCGAACACGTGCAGCCGCTCCAGCGTCGGGGTGTGGTCGTCGTCTTCGGACAGCGCGATCAGCCCACCGCCCGTGGCGCTTCCCAGCGCAGACACCTTGTGGGTGAATTCCAGCGGCGTGCGGGGATCTTTCAGCGAACGCACCTTGCCGTCCTCGCCCAAGGCGTAGACCGTACCGTCGCCTACGCTGTGCAGACTTTTCAAGTTGCGGACGTGGGTGCGTTCTTTCCATTCGCCGTTTTCCAGCGCGTAGAGTTTCTTCTCGTGCAGCCGCCATGCCTGGCCGTCATCCCCCACGTGAACCCCGGTGACCTGCGCCCTGTGCGCATGATCCGGCATGGTCAGGCTCGCCGGGTTGACGTGTGTCCCGCTGCTTTTGAAGACGGACACCGAGAGGTTGCTCGCCTGGGCATGGATCAGCCGATCACGGGCGTCGATCAGCGCATAGGTGCTCTGATCGCCATGGGTGCCGAGGTGCGCGAGGCTTTTGTAACGGTCGGCAGGTGTGTTGAGGATGCCGTCGAGGAGTTTTTCGGTGTGGGTGGTGTGGCCGTCCGCGCCGAACACCAGTTTCTGGTTGTCCAGCGCCATGGTGAGTTTCGGCATCAGTGGCAGGGCCGCCGGAGGCGGTGCCAGGCCTGGATCGGCCAGGGCCGGGTCAGGCGTGGGGGCGCGGGAACTGCGGGGCACGGAAGCGGCGTCGCCCGGTCGCGCCCTGAACAGCCCGTCCCTCAGGTTGCGGCCCTTGGTGACCGCCGACTGACTGAGGGTGGCCATGCGGCCCATGATGCCCGAGCGCTGGCGCGGTCCCTCGGCGGGGGCTGCTGCGTCGGCGTGTCCCGTCCGCGCCACATTGCCCGTGGGGGCGGTCCGGTGAAAAAGGTTCGGGGGTAAGGCCATGCTGACGCCGTCCATGCAGTGGGTACTGTGCGGACTGAGTGGCGTCAGACGGCGAGTGGTTCCCGCCGATCGAAAAAATCAGGCGGGCGCGTCAGGGGCCTTGCGTCGCGGGCGTGAAACGACGGACTCGATGTTCTTGCGGCCGATCAGCAGCGGGCTTTTGGCTTTGCGGGACGCAGGCATGTCGGCCAGCCATTTGTACATCACCAGACAGTCGACCAGTCCGAGGCGGGCGTGACGATAGGCGCGGGGCAGGCGGCCAACGGTCTCGAACCCCAGTTTGCCCCACAGCGCGACTGCGACCTCGTTGGTGGCGACCACCGAGTTGAACTGCATCGCCGAGAAACCGCTGTCCACCGCCAGTTGCTGGGAATGTTCGCACATCAGTCGGGCGACGCCTTTGCCACGGGCCTCAGGCGTGACCATGTAACCGCAGTTGCACACATGGCTGCCAGGGCCGGCGGCGTTGGCCTTGAGGTAATAGCTGCCGAGCAACACGCCGTCTTCCTCGGCGATGAGGCTGTGCAGCGGGTAGTCGAGCCAGAGGTGCAGGGCTTGTTCGTAGGTCGTGGCGGGGTCGTAGGCGTAGGTTTCCTGCGCCTGGACCACGGCCTGAAAGGTGGGCCAGAAGCGTTCGAAATCTTCGGGCGTCATGGGGCGGATGTGGATCATGAGGAACCGTTGGAGTCCAGAGAGTTGAAGGGTAGGAGCGCGCTTGCCCGCGATGACGGTGTGTCAGCGCGTAAATGTGTCGCAGGCTCACCCCTTTCGCGGGCAAGCGCGCTCCTACAGGGTTGTGTGCCTCAAGACACCACGCGATAACACGGCACGTACGCCGCGCCGCCCGGCAATTTCATCCGGTGCTGTTCGACGAAGGCTTGCAGCAATTTGTCCAGCGGCTGCATGACCTCGGCGTCGCCGTGAATCTCGTAAGGCCCGTGCTCTTCGATCAAGCGGATGCCCTTGTCCTTGACGTTGCCCGCCACGATCCCGGAAAACGCACGGCGCAGGTTGGCCGCCAGTTCATGGGGTGGCAGGTCACGGCGCAGTTGCAGGCTCGCCATGTTGGCGTGGGTCGGGTCGAAGGGACGCTGGAAGCTTTCTTCGATCTTCAGCAGCCAGTTGAAGTGGAACGCGTCGGCCCGTTCACGACGGAACTGGCGCACGGCTTTCAGGCCTTCGGTCATCTGCCGGGCAACTTCCGCCGGGTCGTCGATGATGATCGTGTAATGCTTGTGTGCCTCTTCGCCCAGGGTCGCGCTGACGAATGCGTGCAACTGCTCCAGGTACGGCGCGGTGCTTTTCGGCCCGGTCAGGATCACCGGGAACGGCAGGCCCTGGTTGTCCGGGTGCATCAGGATGCCCAGCAGATAAAGGAATTCCTCCGCCGTACCGGCACCGCCCGGGAAGATGATGATGCCGTGACCCACGCGCACGAAGGCTTCGAGGCGTTTCTCGATGTCCGGCAGGATCACCAGCTCGTTGACGATGGGGTTCGGCGCCTCGGCGGCAATGATGCCGGGCTCGGTCAGGCCCAGGTAGCGGCCGCCGTTGATGCGCTGTTTGGCGTGGGCGATGGTCGCGCCTTTCATCGGGCCTTTCATCACGCCAGGGCCGCAGCCGGTGCAGATGTCCAGCTTGCGCAGGCCCAGTTCGTGGCCGACTTTCTTGGTGTATTTGTATTCTTCGGTGTTGATCGAGTGGCCGCCCCAGCAGACCACCATCTTCGGCTCGACGCCCGGACGCAGGGTGCGGGCGTTGCGCAGCAGGTGAAAGACGTAGTCGGTGATGCCTTGGGACGAGCTGAGGTCGATGCGCTGGCTGTCCAGTTCACTCTCGGTGTAGACGATGTCGCGCAGGGCGCTGAACAGCATTTCCCGGGTACTGGCGATCATCTCGCCATCGACGAAGGCGTCGGCAGGGGCGTTCAGCAATTCGAGGCGCACGCCCCGGTCCTGTTGATGAATGCGGACTTCGAAGTCTTTGTAGGCTTCGAGGATGGTTTTGGCGTTATCGACATGGGCGCCGGTGTTGAGGATGGCCAGGGCGCACTGGCGGAAGAGATTGTAGATGCTGCCGGAACCTGCGGCGCTGAGCTGTTGCACTTCACGTTGTGACAGCGTCTCCAGGCTACCTTTAGGACTGACCGAAGCGTTGATTACATGTCTTGGAGCCATTCTGAATTCCTTGAAAGCGATGCTGGCCAGCGGGTGTCGATGACCGGCATTAATACAGTGGGCCAGATTTCCGCCCACCCATGGGGCCATTTTTTACATCGCTCGGTCAGGAAAGCAAACGTTGTGAGTGAAATCTTCGGCTGAGACGTGAAACGGGTGGGCCTTGGCGTGCTGACGATGGCTTTGCAGCTGACGCAGATCTTCTGACCATTTGGACCGGCAGAAACACCTCTGCGGCTGCTGACATCAAATCCGGGCCAACTCCACCCGAACAGGCTAAACACGTAAACCCCTGTGGGAGCGAATTCATTCGCGAACGGCCGGTACAGCCGACGCATCTCCATCGGCCATGCCCTCTTTCGCGAATGAATTCGCTCCCACAGGGAATCCCGTGCGGCGCCGTGACCTCCGTTCGCCTGCCCGCTTTTGATTTTCCCGCGTGCCCCGGTATGCTGCACCTCGATGTCCACCAGCCCGTGACCACGCCATCCCCATGATCCTCAACTTCGCGATTTTCCTCTGCACCCTGGTCGCCATGGAGGGTGTCGGCTTTCTGGCTCATAAGTACGTGATGCACGGCTGGGGCTGGTTTCTGCACCGTTCCCACCACGAAGAACACCTCGGCGCACTGGAAACCAACGACCTCTACTTGCTGGCGCTGGGCATGGCGGCAGTCGGCTTGATTGTCCTGGGCATTAACGGCTACGACCCGCTGCAATGGGTGGGGGCCGGTGTCGCGGCGTTCGGCCTGATCTACATGCTGGTGCACGACGGCATCGTCCATCGGCACTGGCCCATGCGGCCGCAACCGCGCAATCGCTACCTGCGCCGTCTCTATCAAGCCCACCTGATGCACCACGCGGTGAAGGGCCGACGCAACAGCGTGTCGTTCGGTTTCCTTTATTCGCCGTCGGTGCCGACGCTGCAAAAGCAACTGCGGGACATGCGTGATGCCGAGCGCGCCCGAGACCGCGACGCTTCCCTGACCGACCTCTGCGGGACCTCGATCAACTCCGATCTGCAAAACGGCTGAGCCTTGACATCGCTCATTTCTGCCATTTGATGGCAACTTTCATGCAATGGCCGTTATTTGTCCTTTTCAGGCGCGTGCAAGTGTCGTAGAACAGAGGGCTCTGCTGTCCGAGGATGCCCAAGGTCAGCGTCTCAGACACCTAAAACGCCCGGGAGATACACGTGACGCAATCCATCGCACAACCCGCAACAGGCAAAACCATTACCTTCAAACGCCCTGACGGCAAAGACGTCAGCGGCTATCTGGCCACCCCTGAGAAAACCGAAGGCGCGCCGGCCATCGTGGTGATCCAGGAATGGTGGGGCCTCAACGATCAGATCCGTGGCGTCGCCGACCGTCTGGCAGCCGCAGGTTATCTGGCGCTGGTGCCGGACCTGTATCGCGGCGAAGCCACGGTCGAGGAAGAGGAGGCCCATCACCTGATGAGCAAACTCGACTTCGCCGATGCCGCCACTCAGGACATTCGCGGTGCGGTGCAATACCTGAAAGGTCATGCGCAAAAAGTCGGCGTGACCGGTTTCTGCATGGGCGGCGCGCTGACCTTCCTGTCCTTGAACTTCATTCCCGAGTTGTCGGCGGGCGTGGTGTTCTACGGGTTCCCGCCGCTGGAATACCTTGATCCGAACGCCATCAAGGTGCCGGTTCAGGCGCACTGGGCGACGCAGGACGAGTTCTTCGCGATCGAAACCGTGGACGAACTGGAAAAGAAACTCGGCGACGGCGGGGTCGAACTCGAATTCCATCGCTACCTCGCTCATCACGCGTTCACCAACGAAACCGCCGTGGGCCATGGCCGGATTCCCGGCACCCAGTACGACCCGGTCTGGGCGCAACTGGCGTGGGACCGGACCTTGACCTTCTTTGGTCGGACGTTGTGGGGTTGATGATTTAATCCCGTCACACCGCCAAACGCTGCGGGAGGTTCTGGAGGTTACGACAGTCGCGGAAGGGGTGTGTCAGACAGCGCCTATTCGCTGCCGTCGTTCCTCCGGCGTCTTCCACGGGATTGGGTTTGTCCCGGGATGTGTGGACTGCATCCACCCTGTGAGAGCTGCCGGAGGGACGACGGCCGCGATGGCGAACGGACTGTCAGCAGCGAGCAGGGTGTGGGCAGTACGTTTCGGCTCACCGTGCCGTAGGTGGCGAGCACTTGGGATGAGTGCCGGTCTTGCGGGCGCTGTCGCTGCCGTCGTTCCTCCGGCGTCTCCCACGGGATTTGGGTTTGCCCCGGGATGTGTGGACTGCATCCACCCTGTGGGAGCTGCCGGAGGAACGACGGCCGCGATGGCGAACGCACGTTGCCGAATGTTTCCGTTTGAAATATATTGCGAACCATTCCTATTTGCTTGTGTTTCTCACCATGGCCGTTTCTTCTTCCTCATCCCACCCCCATCAGGGCGTCGCGACGCTGTATGGCGCTCATCACGGCTGGCTGGTGAATTGGCTACGGGGTCGTCTGGGCTGTTCCCATCAGGCCGCCGATATGGCGCAAGACACGTTCATGCGCGTGCTGCTGGCGGACCGCAACCAACCGATCACCCATGAACTGATCGAACCCCGACACTTTCTGGTGACCATCGCCCGACGGGTCATGGTCGACAGTTTTCGGCGTCGATCGGTGGAAGAGGCCTATCTGCACGTCCTCGCTGAACAGCCTGAACGTTACGCCGTCGCCCCGGAAGAACGCCTGATGCTGCTGGAAACCCTGCACGCGCTGGACGCGATGCTCAGCGGGTTGGGCAAGCGGGTGAAAGAAGCGTTCCTGCTCTCGCAGTTGCAGGGCCTGGGTTACAAGGACATTGCCGAGCAACTGGGCGTGTCGGTGAGTTCGGTGACCAAATACATCGCCCGCGCTACTGAACATTGTCTGCTGTTCCAGCTGGAACACGGCGCTTGAACCGTTCCCCCGAACATCAGGCCCTGAGCGCAGCGGCCCACTGGTTTGCGCGAATGGGGGCCACGCCTGGTGACGCCACGATGCAGCGCCAGTTCCAGAGCTGGCACGACGAAAACCCCTTGCACCCTTGGGCCTGGCAGCGGGTCGCGCTGTTGCAGGCGCAACTGGGCAACGCCAAGGGTGCGCTGGGTTATCAGGTGCTGGATCGCGCAGGTCGCGCTTCATTCGGGCGACGTGGCGTGCTCAAAACGGTTGCGCTGGGTGTCGGTTTTAGCGCGCTTGGCTGGGCGGGGTATCGTGAAGCGCCCGTGTTGCTCGCCGACCTGCGCACCAGCACTGGCGAGCGCCTGACCCGCACGTTGGCCGATGGCAGCACCCTTGTCCTGAACACGGCCAGCGCCGTGGACATTGTGTTCAACGCCGAGGCCCGATTGATCCTGCTGCGTGAGGGCGAAATTTTCGTCCAGACCGCCAAGGATGCCCGACCCTTCATCGTGCGCAGCGCACAGGGTGAGATGCAGGCACTGGGCACCCGTTTCAGCGTGCGGCAGCAGGACGGCGTCACGCAGTTGGGCGTGTTTCAGCATGCGGTCGCGGTTCGCCCTGAAGGCGCGCCGGGGGAGCAGACGATCATCGACAGCGGCCAGGCCGTGAGCTTCAACGCCCGCACGCTGTTCGACCGTCATCCGCTGGACCCTCTGGCTGACACGTGGATCAGCGGGCGACTCGTGGTCGACGGCTGGCGGCTCGACCGTCTCATCGGTGAATTGCAGCGCTACCGCAGCGGATACCTCGGTTGCGCGCCAGAGATCGCGCACCTTCGGGTCTCGGGTTCCTATCCGCTCGATGACATCGATCTGGCGCTTTCAGCGATTGCCCGCTCGCTGCCGGTCAAGGTGGTGCGCTACACCGATTTCTGGACGCGGTTGGTGGGGCATCCAGCCTCTGCATAATTTATTTTCAGGGTGGCATTGTCGATTTGCGCAGGCTCGCGCGACTCCTTGTAAGAAACCCTTACAACGCCCGAGCAGGGCATCAGGAGCACGCATGCGCACCCCGTCAAAACCCGCCAGCCGAAATCCCTTTGCCTTCACGCCGCGCAACACCTTGAGACTCGCTGTGCTCGGGGCTTCGCTCGCGTGGCTGGAGCCAATCTTGCTGGGTGGGGCGTACGCGCAGGCGGCCAGCGTGCAGAAAAACTACGCCATCGCACCGGGGTCGCTGGGCGCGGTGTTGGGGCGGTTCGCCAATGAAGCGGGGGTGGTGTTGTCGTTTCAGGCGGGTTTGACCGATGGCCAGCAAAGCGCCGGACTCAACGGCACCTACAGCGTCGAACAGGGGTTTGCGGCGTTGCTCGCGGGCTCGGACCTGATCGCCACCCCCGGTGCCCAAGGCGTTTACGTGCTGTACCGCGCCGAGAAAACCGCGGCCCTGCAACTCGGCGCCACCAGCGTCGTCGGCGCGGGAATCGATGAGACCACCGAGAACACCGGCACCTACACCCCGCGTCAGACCAGCACCGCGACCAAGATGGGGCTGTCGCTGAAAGAGACGCCGCAGTCGGTCACCGTGATCCCGCGTCAGGTCATGACCGATCACCACTTGGCGTCGCTGGACGACGTGGTCAAGTTCACGCCGGGCCTGTCCAGCAACCACCGCGACAGTGATCGCTACACCTTTTACTCGCGCGGCTTCCAGATTCAGAACTTCGAATACGACGGCATTCCTTCCCAGACCGCCAACGAATCCCAGCAGTACACCAGCACCCTCGCGGACATGGCGATTTACGACCGCGTGGAAGTCGTGCGCGGCGCGACCGGCCTGTTGAGCGGAGCGGGCACACCGTCGGCGACGCTGAACCTGATTCGCAAACGCCCGACCTCAGAGTTTCAGGGCTATGTGTACGGCGAGGCCGGTGCCTGGGACCGCTACCGCGCCGAGGCCGATGTGGCGGGGCCGTTGACCGACAGCGGCAACGTGCGGGGGCGGCTGGTCAGCGTGTATCAAACCGCCGGTTCTTTCATCGACGCGTACAAGACCGAGAAACGCGTGATGTACGGCGCGGTGGACGTGGACCTGAGCGAAGACACGCTGCTGCGCTTCAGCCTCGATTACCAGAACAACGACTCCGACGGCGTCAGCTTCGGCCACATCCCGTTGTTCAACAGCAACGGCACCGCGACCCATTTTTCCCGTTCGTTCAACCCCGGCGCGAAATGGAGCTACCTGGACAACACGCAGTACAACTTCAGCACCGTGCTGGAACAGAAACTCGCCAACGACTGGACCCTCAAAGCCGCCTACACCCATCAGTACGGCTACCGCCACGGCGTGGTCGGCTCGGCCAGTGCCGGTGCGCCGGATTTCGAAACCGGCGGGGGCGTGCGCATGTACGTCAACCGGCTGGACAGCTACCAGACCCAGGACAACGGCGACCTGTACGTGACCGGACCGTTTGAACTGGGTGGCCGCGAGCATGAGCTGGTGTTCGGCGCCAACGTGGCGTACACCCACCTCAACTACCCGGACTATGAGCGTGCAACGCCCTCGGTCGACAATATTTATACCTACGATGGCAACCCCGGTGGCAAGCCGCACTTGGGCAAAACCGGTGAGAACCTGACGCGCCTGAGCCAGAACGGCGTCTACGGGGCCGTGCGCTTGAAACCGACGGATGCGCTGTCGGTGATCCTCGGCACGCGGGTCAGTTCGTGGACGGAAAAGGACGACAGCAGCGACGACTTCACCGGCGAATCCACCAGCCGTGACCGCACCAAAAAGACGGGCGTGGTCACGCCGTACGCGGGCGTCATCTACGACCTGAACGACACCTACTCGGTCTACGCCAGCTGGACCAGCATCTTCCTGCCGCAGACGTTCTACAAAACGGCAAGCAACACCTCGCTCAAACCGCTGGAAGGCGACAACTACGAGGTGGGCCTCAAGGGCTCGTTCTACGACGGCGCGCTGAACGCGAGCGTTGCGCTGTTCGAGGTGAAGCAGAAGAACACGCCGCAATTCGTCGACACTGGCGAAGACGGCCGTGAGGTGTATGAGGCCATCAGCGGCACCACCACGCGGGGCATCGAGACGGAAATCTCCGGCGAAGTGCTGCCGGGGTGGAACGTCATCGGCGGCTACACCTACCGCGAATCCCAAGACAAGGATGACAATCGCGTCGAAACCAACCAACCGATGAACCTGTTCAAACTCGGCACCACCTATCGCCTGCCGGGCGAGCTGAACAAGCTGACAGTGGGCGGCAACATGACCTGGCAGAGCGACATTTACGCGGTCAACGAAGACTTCGGCGCCAAGGCTCATCAACGTCCGTTTGGCGTGGTCGGGTTGCTGGCCAACTATGAAGTCGATTCGCACCTGAGCGTGGGTTTGAACGTGAACAACCTGTTCGACAAGAAGTATTACGACGGGCTGGGCACGTTCAACTCGGGGTCCTATGGCGACCCGCGCAACGCGGTGATCAACGCTCGCTGGAAGTTCTGAACGGCAGTCGTGTAACGGCTCAGGCCGGACGTTTGGGCGGGATCGCGTAGGTCCCGACCACATGGGCGACTGCGTCCGGTAGTCCCTCGGAATACAGCGACACCTCACCAATGGCGAGGGTCTTGCCGACCTTCAGCAACTGACACTCGGCCACGATCCGGCGTCCGGCCTCGGGTTTACGCAGGAAATTGATCGTCAAACTGGTGGTCACCGCCAACGGCACGATGCCAATCGCCCCCAACACCGCGACGTACAGCGCCACATCCGCCACCGCCATCAACGTCGGCCCCGACACCGTCCCACCGGGCCGCAAGTCCGAATCATCGACCGCCTGAGAAACCGTCGCGGTCTTCTCCCCAACCGCCTCGACCACGATCCGCGTCTGCGGAAACTCCTGCGCGATAAACGCCGAAATCTGTTCTTTGCTGGCCATGACGACTCCTGAGTGATGGGCAGCGCAAGCCTTGATGAGCGGGCGGGGATTGTCAACGGAGCAATGCGGCCAAGCCGCTGCCTCGTTCAGTGGCCGTTCTCTGTAGGAGCGAATTCATTCGCGAATGGTGTATCAGACGATGGAGATGTATTGGCCGCACCGGCCTCTCGCGAATGAATTCGCTCCTACAGGGGTTATGTGTTCCGCCTGATTGGAGGCGTTGTAGCGAGGTTTCTGACTCGCCAGGTTTTCACCTGTAGGAGCGAATTCATTCGCGAAAGATGTATCAGACGACGGAGATGTATCGGCCGCACCGGCCCCTCGTCGGAATGCCGCGCAGAACGCGTTCGCTCCCACAGAAGGATAGGTGGCTGCCCGACAGAATGGGGTCAAGCCTGAGCCAACCGTTCAAGCCAAAGCCGGACGCGGATCTTTCACTGGATTTCGGCTAGTCTTGCCCTCAATTCCGGGGTGATCACGGACGGTTGGAGAGCAGGGCGCGCATGCATAAGCTGGTTATCGGTATCGATCTGAGCACGACCACCTGCAAGGCCATTGCCTGGGATGCGCGGGGCGTGTTGGTGGCGCAGGCGCGGGCGCCGTTGGGGCTGTCGCGACCGGCGCCCAATGCGTACGAGCAGGACCCGGAAGACTGGTGGCGGGCCACGCAACAGGCGGTCACGGCGCTGATGCGGTTGGTCGAAGGCTCGGCCATCGCGGCCGTTTCCATCGTCAATCAACGGGAAACCGTGGCCGTCACTGACGCCGAGGATCGCCTGCTGCGGCCCGCCATTCTCTGGCTCGACGAGCGTCGCAAAGATGAAGTCGCGGCGCTCTGTCATCGGGTTGGCCACGAACGTCTGCACAGCATCACCGGCAAACCCCACGACTGGGCGCCGGCCATTTACAGCCTGGCGTGGCTGGCCGATGCCGAGCCGGAACTGTTCCGGCAGATTCGCCACGTCTATGAACCCCACGCCTGGCTGGTGCGCAAGCTCACCGGCCAGTTCGTCACCAGTTGGGCCAGCGCCGACCCGTTTGGCGCCTTCGACATCCACCAGCATCGTTGGGCGGATGACGTACTGAGCGCACTGCCGATCCCCCTCGACAGCGACTGCTTCCCCACGGCATTCGCGCCCGGCTCAGTACTGGGCGCTGTGACGGACGATGCCGAAACCCTCACCGGTCTGCCCGCCGGTACGCCCGTGGTGGCAGGCGGGGGCGACGGTCAGGCGGGCGGGTTGGGGATTGGCGTGGTCAGCGCAGGCACGGCCTACCTGAATCTGGGCACGGCCATCGTTTCCGGTGTTTACGCCGAAACGCCCCGCGTCCACGACGCCTTTCGTACGTTGTGCGCCATCGATCGCCAGGGCTACGTGCTGGAAACCTCGCTGCGCTCCGGCACCTTGCTGATCAACAGCCTGCTCAAACAGTTTTTCGAGATCGACGTCGTGGCCCAGCCTGACAGCCTGATCCGTCTGGAAATCGAAGCGTCGCGAGTGGCCCCTGGCAGCGCGGGCCTGATGCTGTTGCCGTACTGGAACGGCGTGATGAACCCTTACTGGGATCAGGACGCGCGGGGTTGTCTGCTGGGGTTGTCGCCGGACCACGGCCGCGCGGAAATCTACCGCGCCGTGCTGGAAGGCATCGCGCTGGAACAGGCCGTCGCCACTCAACACATGGTGCAGGCGACCGGCGAGCCGGTGAACACCTTCGTCGCCATTGGCGGAGGCGCTGCGAGCCGGTTGTGGTGCCAAATCATCGCCGACATCACCGACAGGCCGGTGATTCGTGCCACGACGCAAGAAGCATCGAGTCTGGGCGCGGGCATTGCGGCGGCTGTCGGAGCAGGATGGTACGAAGATTTTGCCAGCGCCGCACAGGTCATGACTCAGGACGGCGAAACCTTTCTGCCCAACCCGGCGCTGCGGGAATTCCATCGCGAGCTATTGGCGCTGTACAGCGAACTCTACCCCCGCCTGCGGGATTTGTACCCGCGTCTGGCCCAGCTCGGTTTACGTTTCAACCCGCGCTGAAACCCCCGTCCACGGTCAGCGTCACGCCGTTGATCATCGCCGCGTCGTCGCTCAGCAGGAAGGCGATGGTCGAGGCGATTTCGCTGGGCTGAACGAAACGTCCCAGCGGAATACGCGACAGCATCGACGCGGACTTGGCCGGGTCGCTCCAGGCTTTTTCGGCCATCGGTGTCAGCGTCACCACCGGGTTGACGCTGTTGACCCGAATCCCGTGCGGCCCCAATTCCACGGCCATCACCCGCGTCATGGCATCCAGCGCCGCTTTCGACGCGCAATAGGCGAGGTGATCGCGCGTGCCCACCGCTGCGGCCAGGCTCGACACGTTGACGATGGCCCCTGGCACGCCGCGCCTGATCAAATCCCGGGCCACCACTTGGGCGATGACCATCGGCGCCCGGGTATTGACCGCCATCAGGTGATCGAAGGTCTCCACCGAGGTGTCGAGGACCGACTCCAGCTCCACGACCCCGGCGCAATTCACCAGTAGGTCGATGGGCAGCATCGTCGTCACAGCGGCCTGGGTGGCGGCCGCATCGGCGAGGTCCACCACCAGCGTTTGCTCGCAGTAGGCGAGGTCATCCGGGTTACGCCCCAAGGCGATGACCTCGGCGCCGCAGCGGGTCAGCCACTGCACGGTCTCGCGGCCAATGCCCTTGCCCGCGCCAGTGACCAGAATGCGTTTGCCGAGGAAATCGTGGGTGGCCATGGTGTGCGCTCTCATCAAAGATAAAGTGATTCAGTCATTCGTTTACGCGGCCAAACCCGTGGGAGGGAATTCATTCTGGGCGGCATTCCGACGTAAGGTCCGTTCGGTCGACAGCGCTGTGTTGCCTGACCCACCTTCGCGAATGAATTCGCTCCTACAGGGGCTGGGCTTGGCGCCTGACGAGCGATCGTCTGCGAACGGTCAGTTGTCCTGGGCCAGCAATTCAAGGGCGGCGCTTTCGTCGATCACCAGTTCATGGACCACGTTGCGCAGCAGCACGGCGCGAATGATTTCCGCCTTGTACGGACCGCCCGACACCAGCACCACTTTCTTGATCTTGCGCAGGTCATCGGGGTCCAGTGAGATGGCCCGTCGGTTCAGCGGGTGGTTGACCTCGATGCCGTCGCGGTCAAGCCAGCGGCCCAGCAAATCGCCCACTGCACCGGCGGCGCGCAGGGAGCGGGCGTCTTCCGGGTTGACCAACCCCAGTTCGAGCATCAACGAGCGTTCGCTCAAATCCCCCACGGTCAGCAATGCCAGATCGGCCTGGCGCGCCTTGCCCAACACGTCCTGCACCGAGGCTTCTTCGAGGATCATGCTGCGGTATTGCTCGGACGGCGCGAACAGCGGCGCCGCGAGGTAGTAATAGGAGCCGCCGAACAGCGTGGCCAGGCTCGACGCGATTTCCACGGTGTTGTTCGCCGAGCCGTAATGCAAACCGCCGAGCAGCGACACCACGGTCATGTTCGGCAGCGTGCGGCCTTGCAGTTCACGCACCGCCTGACGCAGCGTGCGGCCCCAACCGACCGCGATGATCGAGCCGTCAACGAGGTATTCCTCAATGCTCGGCGCCACCCCGACGCCAAGCACGCGAAAGATCGTCGACGGGTCGTCAGGGGAGGGCACGACGGTCACGCGTTCCAGCCCGAAACGCTCCTGCAACTGGTCTTCCAGCGCGATGCACGACGCCAGCGGCGAATTGATGCGGATCTGCACCACGCCGGTTTCGCGGCAGGTGGCGAGGGCCTTGTTGACCCGCAGACGGGTGATGCCGAGGCGGTCGGCGATCTGCTGCTGGGTCATGTTGTTGACGTAGTAGTACCAGGCGATACGGATATTCAGTTGGTCCTCCGCGTTCACCGGGTCGGTGTCGGGGGAGAACTCGGGATAGCGGTTCTGCACGGCAGTGTCCTTGGCGCGGGAAGCGACGCGCCTACTTTACGGCGCCCATGGTCAGACCTTGTACCAGATGCTTTGAAACCATCAACGCGAAAATGATCACCGGGAACACGATCAGCGTGCCGGTGGCCATGATCTCGCCCCAGGGCAAATCGTAGCCGCTCATGAAACTGGTGGCCGTGACCGGCGCGGTGCGGGCGGCGTTGCGGGTCAGCACCAGCGCATACAACAGCTCGTTCCACGAGAAGATGAACGAGAAGATTGCCGACACCGCGACCCCCGGCATCGCCAGCGGAAGCGCAATGCGCCAGAAGATCGTGAAGCGCGAGGCGCCGGACAGCCGCGCCGCTTCGTCGAGGTCCTTCGGCACGCCGCGAAACTGGTCGGTGCAGATCCACACCACGATGGGCAGGTTGAACGTCAGGTAGACCAGAATCAGCACCAGGTGGGTGTCGATCAGGCTGAGGTTGCGCGCCATGAGAAAAATCGGCAGCGCCACGACAATCGGGCTGAGCATCCGGTTGGTGATAAACCAGAACCACAGGTCTTCCTTGCCTTTGAATTCAAAGCGCGCCAAAGCATACGCCGCCGGGGTGCCGAGGCCGACCGACAGCACCGTGGTGCACGCCGCGACGATCAGCGAATTGCCGAGGCTGTGCAAGACGTCGCGCTCGAACAGCACTTTCACGTAGTTATCCAGGTGCGGGGTGAAGGCCCAGATCGGCGGCGAAGCGAGGGCTTCGGCCTGGGTCTTCATGCTGGTGGCGACCATCCAGTAGAAGGGGAACACGGCGAACAGGAAGATTGCCAGCAGGCCCACCAAATGCCAAGCGTTGACCTTCGTCTTCGGTTTGACCCGCACGGGGGCGGCCACGACTTTTGCAGCGGAAACGGTGGCCATGTCAGATCTCCCGGTAGACGAATTTGATGTACAGCCGCGCCAGCACGATGGTCAGGATCAGCAGCAGAATCGCCTGCGCCGACGCCACGCCCTGATCGAACACCCGGAAACCGATGCGCTGGATGTACACGCTGACCAGTTCGGTGGCAGCGCCCGGCCCGCCACGGGTCATGGTGAACACGGTGTCGAACATTTTCAGGATGTCGGCGGTGCGCAGGATCAGGATCACCGTGGCGCTGGGCAGCAAAAACGGCAGCTGCACATAGCGCACGATCTGCCAGCGGCTGCGGGTTTCGAGACGCGCGGCTTCTTCGATTTCGTTGGGCACCATGGTCAGCCCGGCGAGCAGCACCAGGGCGCAGAAGGGCGTCCATTGCCAGATGTCCATCAACGCCACGGCGATAAAGGCGTTGGTGGTGTCGCCCAGCCATTCCACGGGGCCGACGTTGAGCATCGCCAGCAGCGCATTGGCAACACCGAAATCACGGTTGAAAATCAGCCGCCCGATCAGCCCGGCAACGGCGGGGGCTGTGGCCAACGGGATCACCAGGCTCATCCGAGCCAACAGCTTGAACCCTGAGAGGCCGGGTTTGTGCAGGAGCAGGGCGATGACCAGGCCGAGGGCCAGTTGAATCGGGACGACCGTGATCAGGAACAGCCCCGTCCGCCCCAGCGCCGCCCAGAACGACGCGTCGTTGAGGACGTTGAGGTAATTGTCAAAACCGATGAACGGCGTCGCGTCCTTGGGACGGGCGAGGTTGTACTGGCGAAAGGAATTCACCAGCGCGAACACCGTCGGGAAAATCCCGATCAACGCCAGCGCGACGGTGGCGGGGGCGAGGAAGGAGAAGGCGGCACGGGTGTTGTTCCACAGGGTGGGGAACACGCGTTGTTTGTTATTGGGCATGGTGGTGGATCTCTGGTCAGGCCTAGGCGTGTGTAACGGTGCAAATTCCTTGTAGGAGCCGGCTTGCTGGCGAAAGCGGTGTGTCAGTCAACTTTGCGACGCCTGACACCTCCCTTTCGCCAGCAAGCTGGCTCCTACAGGGTTAAAGCACTATTTCAGCAACTTCACCTTGCCATCGTAGTAACCGGCCTTCTTCAGGATGTCCTCCATTTTGGTCCCGATGGCCTTGGCCCCGTCCGCCACGCTCGACTTACCGAGCATGATCGCGGTGCCGTTTTCGCCCACCACTTCGGACACTTCAGGCCATTGCGGGAAACGAGGGCGGTAGTCCGGCACGCCGCCTTCCCATGAGGTCACCATCGGCTGCACGAACGGATACTTCTTCTGCACGTCCGGGTCTTTGTAGACCGACATCCGGCCACTCACGCCACCCGCTTCCAGGTACGGTTTGGCCATCGCTTCCGACGTCACCCACTGAATGAACAGCCATGCGGCGGCTTTCTGTTTGTCCTCGGATTTGGAATTGACCCCCAGCGAGAAACCGCCCAATGCAGGCTTCAGACCGGCCGGGCCTTTGGGTTCGGTGGCCACGGCCAGGCAATCGGTGATCTTGGATTTGCTCGGGTCGGCCAGGGTGCCGTAGAACGCCGACCACTCGGTAATCATCGCCACCTTGCCTTGGGCGAGGGCGTTGACCGCTTCGTTGTGGTCGTAATCGACGATGCCCGGCGGCATGAACTTCATCAGGTCCTGACGGAATTGCAGGCCTTGTTGCGACTCTTTCGAATTCAGGTTGGACTTGAAGTTGGCGTCCAGCAGCGACCCGCCGAACGGCCAGAGGAAACGCATGAAACTGTCCGCCGACTGCGTCTCGCCGCGTCGCGATTGCAGCGCGTAGGCGTAGCGATCCTTGGCCTTGTCGGTAAGCTTCGGCCCGTAGTCCTTGAGCACTTCCTCCCACGTCGCAGGCGGCTTGTCGAACCCGGCGTCCTTGAGCATGCACTTGTTGTAAAACAGCAGCCCCGAATAGTTATCAAAAGGCAGGCCATAGGTTTCATCACCCCAGCCGCCGAAGGATTTGAGAAGGATCGGGAAGAAGCCGTCGAGCTTTAAATCCGGGTCCGCCAGCTTGCTGTCCTTGGTGAAGGTGGTGATCGGTTCCAGCCAGCCGTTGCCCGCGAATTCGCCGATCCACACGACGTCGGTCAGCACCACGTCCAGCTGTTCGCCGGACGTGAAACTCAGCACCTGGCGCTCGCGGCTGTTTTCGTAGGGGATGGTTTCGTAGCTGACCTTGATCCCGGTTTTCTTCTCGAATTCCGGCAGCAGTTTGATGGCGGCGGCGTAACCGGGACGGTCGAGGAAAATCGCCTTGATTTCCGTGCCCTTGTAAGGGGCCGACGCTTCTTCGAGGGTCCAGGCCTGCGCTGCGCTTGAACCCAGGGCGGACCCCAGCGCAATCGACAGGGCCAGGGCGTTCCATACCAGCTTCTTCATGACGTGACCTCTTTATTGTTGTGGATGAGGAGTACGCGGTGTGCGCAGATGCGCGTGTCTGAGTGATCTAGTCCGGGTGCGGCAGCACGATGGTTTTCAGCGCGCCGTCGAGAAATTCCGAGGGGTAGCTGAACGCTTCCGCCGCCTGTTGCAGATCGAAGCGATGGGTGACGAGGCAATCCACGTCCACCGCCCCCTGAGCCACCAGTTGAATCGCCCGGTCGTACACATGGCCCATGCGCCGTGACATGCGGATGTCCAGACCCTTGCGCCGCAGCAACGACGCGCTGAGCGGGGTGTATTGATCGCCATCGGGAATGCCGACCAGCACCACGCGACCACCGATGCGCGCGGACTGCGCGGCGATCTGAAAACCTTCCGGGGAATTGGTGGCTTCCAGCACCAGATCGACGCCACGGCCGTGGGTCCATTCGGCAATCGCAGCGTGGTCGGCGGCGACCTCATCGGCGCCGAGTTGCCGGGCTTTTTCAGTGCGGTAGTTGATCGGGTCGATGGCGTAAATGGCTTTCTTGCACAGCCTTCGCGCCAGTTGCAACAGGCACAGGCCGATGGGGCCGCAGCCGATGATGGCGACGGTTTCGAAGAGTTTTTTCGTGCCTGCCAGGTCCATCGCGTGAATCGCCACGCCCAATGGCTCCAACATCACGGCCTGCACCGGGGTGAAGGGGTCAGGGACGGCGTAGATCTGGCTTGGCGAGACGACGATGTATTCGGTCATCGCCCCGTGGGTGTGCGGGGGAGAGCCGAGGAATTGAACGTGGGGGCAAAGATTGACGTGGCCACGATGGCACCATTCGCATTGGCCGCAGGGTTTGGCCGGATCGACTGCCACCAATTGGCCGGCCTTCAGCCCGAGGGCGGGTTGATCCTCGACCACGCGGGCGGCGAATTCATGCCCGGCGATGAACGGCTGCGTGATTTTGGCGTGGCCGATGGCGCCTTCCTTGAAGTAATGCAGGTCGCTGCCGCAGACGCCGACCGCGCTCACGCGCAGCAACACCTCGTCGCCCACCGGTACTGGCACGGGCTTTTCACCGATGCGGATGTCCCGGATGCCATGGATGTACGCAGCCCGCATTCGGTGTGCTCCTTGACATTTGTATTTTTAGAATTACAAATGATCGTAGAGCGAAATGAATGGCTGTCAAGTTCCGGAATGAACAAGCACCTGTAGGAGTGAGCTCGCTCGCGATGGCGTTCTATCTGTCATGAATATGGAGGCCGACAGTCCGCCATCGCGAGCAAGCTCACTCCTACAATTGATCGGTGTTGCCAAGACCACAACAACAATAATTCAGGGGATACGATTTTGACTGAGCTCAGTCTGAGTGGCGTCGAGAAAGCCTACGGCGACATCAAGGTGTTGCATGACATCCACTTGAGTATCGAAAGCCGCGAGTTCGTGGTCTTCGTCGGGCCGTCCGGGTGCGGCAAATCGACCCTGCTGCGCTGCATCGCCGGCCTGGAAAGCATCACCCAGGGCCAGATTCGCATCGGCACGCGAGACGTGACCTACCTGGAGCCGGCCGATCGCGGAGTGGCCATGGTGTTCCAGTCCTACGCGCTGTACCCGCACATGTCGGTCTACGACAACATCGCCTTCGGCCTGAAGATGCAAAAACTCCCCAAAGACCAGATCGAAGCCAAAGTGCGCAACGCCGCCCGTATCCTTCAGCTCGAACCTTTGCTCGACCGTAAACCCAAGGCGCTCTCCGGCGGGCAACGGCAGCGGGTGGCCATCGGGCGCGCCATCGTCCATGAGCCGGAGGTGTTCCTGTTCGACGAGCCGCTCTCCAACCTCGACGCCTCGCTGCGGGTGCAGATGCGCATCGAGATCGCCAAACTCCACGCCGACCTGCAAGCGACCATGGTCTACGTCACCCACGATCAGGTCGAAGCCATGACCCTCGCCGACAAAATCGTGGTGCTGAACAAGGGCGGCATCGAACAGGTCGGCTCGCCCCTGGAGCTGTACCACCACCCGCGCAACCGCTTCGTCGCGGGGTTCATCGGTTCGCCGCAGATGAGCTTTCTCAAGGTCTCGGCAGCAGCGGTCAGCGCCGACGGCGTGCAGGTGAATCTGCCGGGGGGCGGGACGTTGTGGGTGCCGGTCAACGGCGAGGGCGTCAAACCCGGCGACCCGCTGACGCTGGGTTTGCGGCCGGAGCACCTGTCCGAACAAGGATCAGGCGAAGCGCAGATCCCTGCGCTCGCCAGGGTCGTCGAACACCTCGGCGGCGAAACCTTCACCCACGCCGAAACCGACGACGGCAGCGACCTCATGATCAAGGGCGACGGTTTGTCCTCGGTGAAAGCCGGGCAGGCGTTGTCGATTGGGGTGTCAGGTGCGCGGTGTCATTTGTTCGATGAACAGGGGCAGGCATTGGCTCATCGGCGGCATTACACGGAGCTGGCGGCTGAGGCGAATGGGCAGGTTCCCGGCGCGGCGGCGGTGGTGGGGCCGTTCTGACAGATCCTGACACACACGGATTGGTTATTTTCCCTAAGGTGCAGCTCCACCACGCCGATACAGCCCTGGGCCCGATGTTTTGTCGGGCTGGTTATTCAATCAAGGAGCTGTAGATGCGTATTTCTGGAACGCTGATGTTGACCGGGGCCCTGTTGCTGACGGGCTGCTCATCGATGATGAAGCCCGCGGACAACCAGACGATTCAACCCAGCGCGCAGGACGGTGCGCAGGTTGTCTTCATGCGCAGTGCGTTCATGGCAAAGGCCATTGACGCCTCGTTGTACGACGTTACCGATGGCAAGACCCAATTCATCGGCATTATGGCCAACGGCACCAAGATCGCGTATCCCACTGTTGCGGGGCATCGCACGTTCATGGTCGTCTCCGAAGCGGCTGACTTTCTCGAAGCCGATCTGGCCCCCGGCAAGACCTACTATTCGATGGTGACGCCGCGCATGGGGATGTGGAAAGCGCGCTTCTCGATGTGGCCGGTCGCCCGCGATCCGAAAGCCGAATACAGCTCGCAGTCCAGTGATTTCAAGGACTGGATCGCCGATACCAAACTCGTCATCAACTCTCCGAAATCCCTGAACTGGTTCGAGGGCAACAAGCACTCGGTCGAAGCCAAGCGCGCTGAATACTGGCCGGTGTGGCAGAAGAAGAGCCCGGCAGACCTGCAACTGCGAACCCTGCACCCGGCAGACGGGCTGTAAGTCAGGTTTACCCTGAACATCCGAAGTGTCCCGATCATGTTCGGGGCGCTTCGGAAGGGGCCGAAAACGGACCGTCGGCCCGCCCAGCGACGCCTATTGCGTAAAGTTAAAATGCCACTATGCTGCTGTTTCGGCGAGCTATGCTTAAGGTTGCTGTTGTACCTCGGCGTCTCTACCCCCTAACAATCCATAACCAGTCGACGACAGCTTGCGACGTTCCGATTCACCCGATGGGCGCCCTCGGAAACGGCCATCGACGGTGAGCGGGTGCAGGACCGATCGGCCTCAGCAGAAGGTTCGACGATGCGCCTCTTTTCCCTTTCGATCTGTCTCACCGCGATCATGTTCGCCGGCCAGACCGTGGCCGCTGAAGCCACGCCCGAGCCTCAGGCGGTGGTCAGTAAAGCTCAGGTTCTCGAAGAAAAAGCCGCCGAGAAAGACGGCCCCACCCCGGCGGTGCCCAGCAGTCAGATCATCACCAAATCCGAAGCCCAGGCCGTGGACCCGGCGGGCGTGGCGTCGGTGGACGACGCGCTGGTCTGCCTGTCGCGGACCATCTATTGGGAAGCCAAGGGCGGCACGGACGCTGATATGGAAGGCGTGGCTGACGTGGTGCTCAATCGCCTCGGTCATGAGGGTTATCCAGACACCATTTGCGGCGTGGTGAAGCAGGGCGTCGAGAAAAAGGCCTGCCAGTTTTCCTGGTGGTGTGATGGGCGTTCTGATCAGGTAAAAGAAGACGACCGCTACGCCGCCTCCAAGGAAATCGCCCGCAAGGCCCTGAACCAGCAGCTCACCGACCGCACCAAAGGCGCCATGTATTTCCACGACCGCAACGTCAAACCGGCGTGGGCGTCGGAATACCTGCGCACGGCCGAGACCGGGAAGTTTCTGTTTTACAAGCCGAAGGATGGCAAGGCGAAGTGATTGATCAGATTCACGCCCGCTCTAGCAGCACACCTTCGGCCAGAGTCAAACGCCCCGAACCGCATCACGCCTGTTACTGCTGCACCCCAAACATCGCCGTCCAGTAAATCCCGGCATCGCTCTTCGGGTCCACTGCGTACGAGGCGCCGAGTTCGCGGAAGGCGGGGTTCATGATGTTGGCGCAGTGCCCGGGGCTGGCCAGCCAGCCTTCGACCACTTTGCGGGCGCTGTCCTGGCCTGCCGCGATGTTCTCGCCAATCGCCTGCCCGATGTAACCCGCCAACTCCGCCCGGTCACCCGGTGTGCCGCCGTTGCGGCCTTTGTGGTCGAAATAATTGTTGTTGGCCATGGAGCGCGTATGGCCTTCGGCGGCCGTTGCGAGGGTGTCGTTCCAGGTCAGCGCCGAAGCAGGGCCGTAAGGTTGGCCACCACACTGGTGAGGCACGCTGCGGGCGGCGTTGATCAGGCCGAGCATCTTTTGCCCTTCCGCCTGTGAGTTGCCCAGGCCACCCGCCAGCAACGGACGCGCCAGCACGACGCGCCAGTCGCGGTCATTGCGGCTTACGCCCACGTCGACGAACTGCGGGTTGAGCACCACCTGACAGAAACTCTCCTGAATCGCTTTCATGGCCGACTGCGCGTCCCGGGGGCCGGAAAGGCTGATCGCCTGCACGGAGACCATCGGGTACGAGGCCCGGGCCAGCATCGGTTGCAGGTCGACGGCGCCACTGGCCGGGAGGTTCAGGCGCGGGTCGGTGTTCAGTGGCGGCAGCTCCTGAGACACGACATTGGCGCAGGGCTGCGCCTCGCTGCGGTAGGTGTTGATGGACTGGATCAATTGCGTTTCTTCGCTGGCCAGCGCCGTCCCGGTCAACATCAGCAGCCCTGAAATGGCCGCAAGACGCGTGAAAGTTGTGAAGCGCATGAAGATCTCCCTTGAGCTGACTGCGGCCATGATGCGCGATTTTGCCTGTTTCGAAATAGTCTGAGCCGAAGAATCCACGGAGGTTGCAGTGCCGTGACAGGTTTTTGCAATGGCAAAAGGGAAAAACTGTCGGGTGGGGCAACACCGAGGGCTCCCGGCGCTGCAAGAGTGGACCCCCGTCAGCCGCAGGGATCGAGCCCCGTTCAATACGAGAGGCCGTACACTGACGGCCCATTCCTGGACGGCATAGTTGTTATCGCCACGCCCTGTCTACTGGGCCTCGGCGTGACTTGAGAGGATGAGCTCACCCAATGTTCATCACTCACAAGGACTACCGCCATGACCCTGCAAGCCACCCTCGACGCCTTCAAAGCTGATTTCGTCGCCGGTAAACCGCCTTACAACGCGCCGCCTCAGGTGCACGTCATCATGAAGCGCGCCACCGATGAACTGATCGCCTCTGGTCAGGCCGAGCGCACGTTGAAGGTCGGCGACAAGGCCCCGGTCTTCACGCTCAACGATCCTGACGGCAACCCGGTGTCCTCCACCGAGCTGCTCGCCAAGGGGCCGCTGGTGATCAGTTTTTATCGTGGCGTCTGGTGCCCTTACTGCAACATGGAGCTGCAAGCCCTCGAAGCGACGCTGCCGGAGTACCGGGCGCTGGGCGCGAGCCTGGTGGCGATCTCGCCGCAAATCAAAGCCAACAGCCGCAAATCCGTGCGTCAGAACAACCTGACGTTCCCGATCCTCAGCGACGAGAAAAGCCAGGTCGCGGACGCTTTCGGCCTGCGCTTCGCGCTTCCGGATTATCTGGTCGACCTCTACAAAGGCTTCGGCAATGACCTGCCGGCCTTCAACGATGACCCGGCCTGGGTGCTGCCGATGCCTGCGCGCTTCGTCATCGGTCAGGACGGGCTGATCAAATACGCCGAGGTCAACCCGGATTACACCCAGCGTCCTGAACCGACCGATTTGTTGCCTGCCTTGCGCGGCTGAGTCATCGGTGCAAAGCGAGCCGTCACCCTGTGTGGCGGCTTTTTGTGTTCACAGGTTTTGCAGCCCGTCGAACGATCGGCGATGCTGCGCGCACTGCCTCGATTGACAAGGAACCCCGATGGACCGTCTCGCCGCGATGGAAACCTTTATCTGCGCCGTGGAAACCGGCTCGTTCTCGGCGGCGGCCAAGCGGCTGGGCGTCGGTCAGCCTGCCGTCTCCAAATCCATCGCCGCGCTGGAAGAGGCCCTCGGCACGCGCCTGTTATTGCGCACCACCCGCGGCCTGACGCCCACCGAAGCAGGGCAGACCTATTACGAGGCCGCCCGGCGCACGGTGGATCAGGCGAACGAAGCCGACGCCGCCGTGCAGGGTGCGGGCGCCGGGTTCAGTGGGCGGTTGCGGGTCAGCGCAGCAGTGACCTTCGCCAGCCTGCACGTGGTGCCGTACCTCGGGCCGCTGCTCAAACAGCACCCACAGCTGAACATCGAAGTCGTGTTGGATGACCGCAGCGTCGATCTGGTCGAAGAGGGGATCGACGTGTCGTTGCGCATGGGCGCGCTGGAAGACTCGTCGATGACCGCGAGGAAGATTGCCGAAGGGCGTCGCCGGATCATCGCCACCCCCGCGTACTTCGAATCCCACGGTGTGCCAAAACATCCGCGAGACCTGGTCAGCCATCAAGGCGTTATCTACAACCGCAGCGGGGGCGGCGATACCTGGGCCATGCGCAAGGGCGACGAAGTGCTCAGCGCCTCGGTGGCCGGTCGTCTGAGGGTGTCGGCAGCGGAAGGGGTGAGGGCGGCGGTCAAGGCCAACCTCGGCCTGGTCATGGCCTCGGAATGGATGTTCGCTCCGGAGCTGGCCAGCGGCGAAGTGGTGACCGTGCTCGACGACTGGGCGTTGCCCCCCATCGACCTGTGGGCCGTGTTCCCGGCCGGGCGCATGACCAGCGTCAAGGCCCGGGCGTTCGTCGATTACGTGGCGGCATTGCTGGCGCACTGATAAAACGTCAGGCGCTACGCTCGACCTGTGGGAGCGAATTCATTCGCGATGTGGAGGCCGATCCAACACTGATGGATCGGATGTGCCGACTTCTCGTCGAGTGCTGCCCAGAATGAACTCGCGCTCACAGTCGAGAGCCGCTGATGTGACAAGTGTCTCTCACTCATCAAACCCATAAAGCTGAGCCGGGTTGTCCACCAGAATGGCTTGTCGCGCAGCGTCGCTGTCGGTCCAGTCCAGCAACAGGTCCAGCAGGTCGGCGTCATCGGGTTTGTGGGCTTCGGTGACGTGGGGCCAGTCGCTGCCCCAGACCATGCGCTGCGGTGCCAGTGTGGCGAAGTCCTGGGCCAGCGAGCGCACATCGGCGTAACGCGGTCCGCCCTGCGCGGTATTCAGGTAGGGACCGCTGAGCTTGACCCAGGCTTTGTCGGCGTCGATCAGCCGCGCGATGAAGCGAAAGGCGGGGTGGCTGGCGTTGGAACCCGGGGGCATCCGCCCCATGTGATCGAAGACGATCTGTACCGGCAGCTTCGCCAGCAGCGTTTGCTGTTCAAGAATCTGCTCCGCCCCCATGTGAATCTGCAGGTGCCAGCCGAACTCGGCGACGCGCTCGGCCAACGGTTTGATCATCTCGACGCTGACCACCTGATTGCCCGTATTCCACAGGCTGAAGCGCAGGCCGCGAATACCGCCCTCATGCAGCGTGATCAGCTCTTTGTCGGTGGCGCGGGTGTCGACCACCGCAATGCCACGCGCTTGCCCCCGCATGCGTGCGATGGCGTCCAGGGTGCAGCGGTTATCGGTGGCGTAATACTTCGGTTGCACGATCACCGCACGACGCAGGCCGAGGGATTCGCGAACCTTGTGGTAGTCGGTGATCGATTGCCCGTGGGCAGGCGGCGTCGATGGGTCAGCCGGGGCGAAGCGCGGGTCGATGATATGGATGTGCGCGTCGCAGCTGTTGGCGGGTGGTTTCAGGTCAGCAGTTTTCATACATTCCTGGCTCTTCAGGCTCGCTTTCAAGGTATACACCCATTTCTGTAGGAGCGAATTCATTCGCGATGCGGCGTGACAGGCGATGAATTGCGATTGACTGCACCGACGTCTCGCGAATGAATTCGCTCCTACAGGGGGGCGCGTGTCGTGCAGTCTTACACCAGCAATAACAACGCCGCGCCGTACGCCACCATCGCCACCAGAAAGGTGACAAAGGTAAAGCCCAGCACCCGCTGCACGCCGACACCCGCCATGGCCACGACCGGCGCGGCCCAGAAAGGCTGCATCATGTTCGACACCTGCTCGCCCATGGCCACTGCCATGGTGGTGGCGGCCAGCGAGGCGTGCAACTCGACCGCCGCCGGAATCGCGAACGGCCCTTGCACCGCCCAGTGTCCGCCGCCGCTGGGAATCAGAAAGGTGACCAGCAGCGAACACACGTAGCTCCAGAACGGCAGAGTGTGGGTGGTGGAAATCGCCACGAACAACTTGGCGATCACCCCCGGCAGACCGGTGGCCTCCATCATGCCCATGATCCCGCCATAAAGCGGGTATTGCAGGATCATCGAGCCGCTCTGTCTGGCCGCACCCTTGACCGCGTTGGCGTAAGCCAGCGGGTAGCCGTGCAGGATGATGCCAAGGGTGAACATGATCGCGATCACGCCGTTGACCCCGGACAATTGCAGATGCCCGGTGAACGAATACGCGACGATGGCAATGCCCAGCGCGCCCATGATCACACTGCCCAGCGGCGAATATTCGAGGAATTGCGCGAAGCTGCGTTTGCCTTCGGGGCGTTTGGCAGGTTCCGGGTCCGGGTGTTGGGTGATGTCCAGGCACACCGCGTCTTCATCCTTGGGGCGCAGGGCCGCGAGGACGAACGGCATGATCACCAGCAACCCCAGGGTCGGCACCATGTTGTAAGGCACAAACACCATGTCGCCCAGGCTCAGGACATGGCCGGTGAGTTTTTCCACGACGTTCATCGGGTTGCCCGGTGTGGTTTGGGCCAGCACGATGGAGCTGGACAGGCCGCCTGCCCAGACCACCCAACCCGAGAATCCCGCCGCCACCAGCCACGCAAAATCCACACGCATGCGTTTGGCGATTTCCCGGGCGAGCAGGGCGCTGAGGACCAACCCGAAGCCCCAGTTGAAAAACGAGGTGATCGCCACGCACAGGAAAATCATCGCACCGGCTTGCGCAGGGGTGCGTGCGAAGGCAACGAGGCGAGTGAAAAAACGCTGCACGATGGGCGCGTGGGCCAGTGCATGGCCGAGCACCAGCACCAGCGTGATCTGCAGCGCGAACGTGAAGATGTTGCAAAAGCCCTTGTACCAGCCGCCCAACAGCGCATCTACAGAGGCGTTCGGGGCCACCAGCAACGAAACGACGGCCACGATGAACGTGATGAAAATCGCCAGCACGAAGGGGTCGGGAATGGTCCGTTCGAACAGACTGATCGTGCTGTCGGTGAAACGGGTGCGCAGGCTGCGCGGGGCAGTGATCGCCGTGTTCATGTGCGAGGGCCTCCGTGCAGACGGAGGGGTTGCGTGGTGCTGGTCATGGGGTGATCCCTTTTATTGTGTTTGTGGGAAATCTTTGGTGCTGTGAAGACACACGTCCTGTAGGAGTGAGCTTGCTCGCGATGGCGTCAACCCGGATGTTCCGGTGTCTGGCAGTAGATCCATCGCGAGCAAGCTCACTCCTACAAAGGGGCGCGCGAACATCAGGTCGTGCAAGTGTCCAGAATCATTGCAAGGCGCCGCTCGCCCGCAACTGGGCAATCTGCTCATCGGTAAACCCATGCTCGGCCATCACGCGATCCGAGTCCGCGCCAAACACAGGCGCCGCGAAGGGTTCGGAGCTGGGCGTGCGGCTGAAGGTCACGGCGCGGGTGAAGCCCTGATAGCGCCCCACGACAGGGTGCTCGAACTCGGTGATCAGCGATTCCGCTTCGCACTGCGGGTGGTCGAACATGTCCTCGACTCGACGTGCAGCGGCGCACGGCACGGCCTCGCCGAAAAGCGTTTCCCATTCCAGCGCGCTGTGCTGCTGAAGGGCTTCGTGCAATTGCGGGACGATGATTTCGTGATGAATCGCCCGGTTGCGCACGGTGCTGAAACGCTCGTCGTTCGCCAGATGCCCCAGCCCGGTCAACTCGCACAACGCGGTCCAGAAATGCGGCGTATTGGCCGACAGGTACAAATAGCCTTCGCGAGTCGGGTGAATGCCGGTGATGCCGCCGGAGCGCATGTCGCGGTCCAGTGAGCGGGGTTCGCTGTCTGCCCAGATCAGCCGAGCGGACTGCATCGCCAGCGCGCTGCGCAACAGCGACACGCCCACCGACTGGCCCAGTCCGGTGCGTTCGCGTTCGAACAATGCTGAGGACACACCGCCTGCCACCAGCGACGCGGCGTAGTAATCGACCACTGAACCGTAAAGAATTTCAGGCGGGCCGTCGGGCTTGCTCTGGGCCGCGCACATGCCGGTCATGGTTTGCAGCACCTGATCGTAACCGGCCTTGGCTTTGAGCGGACCTTCTTCGCCATAACCGGTCACCGCGCAATAAATCAGTCGCGGGTTGACCGCTTTCAACTGCTCGTAGTCAATGCCGAGCCGCGTCGGGACGCCGGGACGGAAGTTGTGCACCAGCACATCGGCCTCACGTACCAGGGTCAACAATGCATCCAGACCACCGGGGGATTTGAGGTCCAGGACCACGCCGGATTTGCTGCGGTTGACGCCCAGAAAGGCGCGGCTTTCAGACGCCAGCGTGGACGGGTATTTGCGCAGGTTGTCGCCAGTAGGCGGCTCGATCTTGATCACCGTCGCGCCTTGGTCGGCCAGCAGCGAGCAGCCATACGGGCCGGCAATGTAAGCGCTGAGGTCGAGGACAGTGATCCCGGCGAGCGGGCCGGTGGAGGGGCGAGGGTGCGACATGGGTTTCTCCGATCTTGTTATCGCTGGACGGGCAACGCAGGCTCCGATGCAGCACATGGGAGCCATTCTGGTCAGCGTAATGGAGAAATAAAATGCGTTTTAGCTAGCTTTAGAATCCATAAAAAATGGATTTATTGCGCGCTCAGTTGCTCGAACAACACCTTGCAGAACACCTCGATCAAACGCTCCTTGGCCGAATTGCGTTTCCACAACAGACCAATCGGTCGGTACAGCCCGGCGCCGGGCAACGGGATCTGTGCCAGTTCACCCAACTGCGCGTGCATGGGCCGCCATTGCGGCACGAGGGATACGCCGAGGTTGCCTTTGACCATCGCGGCGATGGCGTCCAGCGCGTCCATTTCGAAGCGCTCCTGGGGCTGAATGCCTGCCTGCAACAAGTAGCGGTCCGCCAACACGCCGCCCCATGAACGGCGGTGGTAACGAATGAACGGCTGACTGCGCAATACGCTGTGCGGGTGCTCGTCGGCGAGATGACGGGGAGCAAGCACCACAAACGGCTCGTCGCGCACCGGGCGCCAGACGAACTCTTTCGGCAGCTCGAATTGCGGCGCAACCATCATCGCGATGTCGGTTTCGCCGGACAGCACCTTGCGGTACAGGTCGGTGGAAAACGCCGGCTCCACGTGGGGGCGCAGGTGTTCGTAATTGGCGATCAGCGTCGCCAGTACGCCGGGGACGAGATAGGCCAGGGCGGTGGTGATGCAGCCGATGCGCAGCTCTCCGGCGACAGCGTCCAGCGCGGCGATGGCGCGCAGATCGCGAGCGCGCACCAGCAATTCACTGGCGGGACCCAACAGCGCGGAACCGGCGGCGGTCAGTTGCATGTTGCGCCCGGTGCGGCTGAGCAGGGGCTGGCCGATTTCGTGCTCCAGCGCCTTAATCCGTTGTGCCACGGCGGTGGGGGTCAGGTTGAGTTTGCGCGCGGCAGCGGCGGTGGAGCCGAGTTGGGCGACTTGAAGGAAGCTGTCGAGGTAGCGCGTGTCCATAGTCTAAAAATTCTGGATTCTAAACGTAGAAATACGCACTTTAGTTAGCTTTTGCGCTTTTGCAATATGGACCCGGCTTTCAATAGCGCCGGGGCCATGCACCTGGCTTCCAAGAACAATGCCGGGTATGGGGCGTGGTCCTGTCATCCGGCGCGACGTTGCGATGCCTTTCAGGTCGCCGTCGTCATCGAGTGAATCGCCCATGCGCAGCAAACTGTTTGTCCCCGGTTCCCGTCCCGAACTCTTCGAAAAAGCCCTGTCCTCTCGCGCCGACGGCGTCAGCTTTGATCTGGAAGACGCGGTCGCCGAAAGCGCCAAGTCCGAGGCCCGCGCGCAATCGGCGGGGTTTCTGGCGCATCTGCCGACGACCGGGAAAACCATCGTCGTCCGGGTGAACGGTCAGGATTCGGCCCATTACGCCGCCGACCTTGAAGCACTGGTCGGCACCCGGCTGGACATCATCAACCTGCCGAAAGTCGAAAGCCCCGAGCAGATTTTGCAACTGGTGGCTGACCTTGAGCGGCTGGAGCGTCAGCACCCGTCAGCGGCCAACATCCGCATTCTCGCCAACATCGAATCCCCCCGTGGCTTGCGTCTGGCCGCCGAGATTGCCAGTGCTCACCCCAGGGTCATGGGGCTGCAACTGGGCTTCGCCGACCTGTTGGAGCCGTTGGGCATCGACCGTCGCGACACCGCTGTCATCCGGCAACTTCAATTGAGCGTGCGGATGGCGGCGGGGGAAGCCAACGTCGCCGCCTACGACGCGGCGTTCGCGGCCATCAAAGATCCCGACGGCTATCAAGAAGAGGCCCGTTACGCCCGACGGCTGGGTTTCACAGGCAAGTCGTGCATTCACCCGACCCAGATCGACATGGCAAACGAAGCGTTCCTGCCATCCGCCGAAGAGATCGACCGCGCTCAGCGTTTTGTGACAGCCGCCGACGAAGCGGATGCGGCAGGCGTCGGGGCTTACACGGTTGACGGGCAAATGGTGGATGCGCCGTTCGTGATTCGCGCGCGGCAAGTGCTGGAGCAGGCGCGTCAGGCGGGGCTGCTGACCCACTGACGGCGCTGCACATCCCCGGCAACACCGCTCTACAACAATAAAAGAAGACGAGGTTTCCCCATGCATAACGCCGAATCGCTGGCACGGCCCGCCGTGGCCGGGTCCGAGCCACGCCGCAATGCGCTGTTCTGGCGCCTGATGGACATCCGCATCAGCTTCATTCCATTGCCGGTCTACCTGCTGCTGTTGGGGCTGGTGGCCGGGTTGCTGCTGACCAAGGAAATCAAGGCCGACCTGCCGACCATGATCGCGATCATCGGCTTGGGCGGCGCCACCTGTGGCGAGATGGGCAAGCGCCTGCCGTTCTTCGGCAAGATCGGCGGCGCGGCGATTGTCTCGGCGTTCCTGCCGTCCTACATCGTCAGCCTCGGCTGGGTGCCGCAGGACATCATCACGCCGGTCACGACCTTCACCAAGTCGAGCAACTTCATTTACCTGTTCGTCTCGGCGGTGGTGGTCGGCAGCATTTTCACCATGGACCGCAACCTGATCATCAAAGGCTTCGCCAAGATTTTCGTGCCGTTGCTGGTGGGCTCGGTGCTGGCGCTGCTCGCGGGGATCGCCGTGGGCATGCTGTGCGGGCTGGAACTGCGTCAGGTGTTGTTCTTCGTCATCGTGCCGGTGATGGGTGGCGGGCTGGGCGAGGGCGCGATTCCGCTGTCGGTGGGGTATGGCGAAATCCTTGGCATGGATTCGGGCAAGATCCTCGCGCAATTTCTGCCGATCATTCTGCTGGGCAACCTCGTGGCGATCATGGCGTGCGGCGCCCTCGATCTGGTGGGCAAACGCTTTCCGCACCTGACCGGTAACGGGCGGTTGCAGATGATCGAACTGCTTCAGGACGCCACCGCACCGGGCGTGGAAAAGGAAAAGCGCTTCGACAGCGACACGGTCAACCAAGTCATCGCGGCGGGCATGTGCGCGATCACGCTGTACCTGGCCGGTGTGCTATTGCATGCGCTGTTCGGCCTGCCGGGGCCGGTGTGCATGCTGTTCATCGCGGTGCTGCTGAAACTCTGCAACGCCGTGCCGCAACAGCTGGAAGCCGGGGCGCAGGTGCTGTTCAAATTCTTCACCACCTGCGTGACGTACCCGCTGCTGTTCGCCAACTCCATCGCGGTGACTCACTGGAGCGAACTGACGGCCGCGTTTCACATCGGCAATGTGCTGACCATCACCACGACTGTCCTGACGCTGGTGCTGACAGGGCTGGTGATTGCCCGGAAAATGGGTATGTTTCCCATCGAAACCGCCATCGTCAACGGCTGCCACAGCGGCTTGGGCGGCACCGGCGACATCGCCATCCTGACGGCCGCGAACCGCATGCAACTGCTGCCGTTCGCACAGATATCCACCCGCATCGGCGGGGCGATTACCGTGATGGGTGCGTTGCTGATACTGGCGAATTTGCCGCCGGTGTAGCGGCGCCGATAGCCGGAGGCAGATGATGTTCCTGTGGGAGCCGGCTTGCTGGCGAAAGCGGTGGTTCAGTTGCGGATGAGCTTGCTGACAGGCGCATTCGCCAGCAAGCCGGCTCACGCTGTACGCGTAGGGCTCAGAGCGTCGCCTTCACCTGCAACCCGACAATCAAGGTGTTCTCGATGTCCTCCCCATAAAACGCCCCCGGTTCGATGATGTATTGCACCGACGGCCGAATCGTCAGCCATGGCGCCACTTGAGCGCCGTAGGTCATCTCCACCAGACCCTCGCCGCTGGCCAAGTCCGGGAAGTCTTCGCCTCGGGCCAAGGCCGCATTCTCCTGCACATCACGGCTGCGCGAATTGAACACCGCGCGGCCGTAACCCACGGCAATCGTGTCGTTGGGCGTGAAACGAACGGCTTCTTCAGCGCAAAACCCGCCGAATACCAGCGACGAAACGGTGCAGCGGCTGCGCTGGCATTGGAGAATTGCCCGAACACGTGGACGTTACGGCCACTCACCGCGTCCGAATTCCACACCGCCTGATCCATCAGGAAATACGAGCCTTCGCGGCCTGCGACCTCTTTGCCTGTGCCGATGCGCGGCGCGTCCGAGGTGTCGTAGTAATAGCCGACGCGGTACTCGCCGGGCAGGTCGCCGAGGACGTTGTAGAGGGCTTCGACCGGCAGGATGTTGCCCGTGCTGTCCTTGGGCGTGACATGCCACGCCCGACTGGAATCACCGTTGCTCGCGGCATCCACCTTGAACGCCGCGACCTGCACCGCGAAATTCGGGTTAAACCGGTACTTGGCCATGCCGCCCAGATGCGCGTTGGGGTAGTTGCTCCAGCCGCTGCCGCCGGACATCGCCAAGGGATGGCCGCAAAACCCGGCGTTCATGAAGTTGCACAAAATCCCGCTGCTCAGCCCGCCCAGGTCGTTGCCCATGGCCATGTAGCCGAGCTTCACGTTCAGCGCCGGAGTGAACAGCGTGTTCTCGTAGCTCAGCTCGGTGAGGCGGGTGTAGAGCCGCCGTAGTTTTCCTGCACAGGCAACCGGTTGCCGACCAGATCGCCCGAGCCGTCGTTGCCGCGCCGATCGTTGATCGTCAACTGCACCTTGCCGCCGCTGTCCAGGTCCAGCAGCTTGCCAAGGTCGAACAGCGCGCCGAGTTTGACGTTCTGCGAATACCGCGTGCCACGCTGCTTGCCGCCATGGGCGTTGTAGACCGTTTCGCCGCTGTAATCGCCCGTGATTTTCACCCCTTGCTCCGTCAGGCGGCTGCGATTGCCATCCCAGTCGCCGGTTAGGGTGGAGCGGTCGAGCCAGTCATTGGCTCGCGTGGGCGAGGAGGCGGCCATTGCCATGACGGAACCGACGACCAGCGCGGTCGACAGCCCACGGCGGGCGCCGGGGTTTGTGGGGTATTGCGAAGGATTGCTCATCAAAAAACCTGAAATGCAAAAAGCCAGCCTCGCGGATGAGGGCGGCAGAAAGGGCACGCGCGGAGGGGCCGTTCACAAGCGGGCGACATGAAAACATATTCATGTACCAACTGGTTAATCCACTTTAGCGATGGCGACTATCGTCGCAGGTCATGAAGAGAGGCTGATATTACGGCGCCGGCCTGCACGTTGGCGGCGTCGGATTTCGACACGCTGCCGCCGACCAGCCAGAAGGCTACAAAGAAGGATTTTGCCCAACGCCTCGTGATGTGGGCGTGCGTTGCGCAGACCGACTCAGTGCGTGAGACTTTTCAGGGGAGACACATTGTTCGATACTCCGTGCCATCGCTTTCTCTCTGCCAAGGCGGGCGTTTGCAACTACGCCCGTCACCCTGACGTCCTCTCGATAAGAAAGAACATGGAAGTTTTGCACGGGCTCTACGACTACCGCTGGATCATTCTGTTGCTCACCCTCGGCGGGTGGGCTGTGGTCGCTGCTCTCAAACAGGCGACCCGCACCGAAATCCATCTGCTTCATCAGCGCAACGACCCACTGTTCCGGAGTGTCCTGGAACAACACGGGATACGCGAAGTGGAAATACTTCGGGACAGCACCATTCCCGGCGTGACCGGATCGCATGGACGTCCCTTCACGGTGCACCTGATTTTGCGCAGCCCGCCTGATCGCTGGTGGGTGTACATCCTTGTCCAGGACTCGGACCCTGTCCTGAGGCCCATCTCCGAGGCGCGCGCAAGGGCGGCGCTTGGTTAAGTCTGTGCAAGACGTATCGGGGGAGATGAGGTCATCCTTTCATGGGGCAGTGGTCAAGCTGTCTCTGTACCTCATCGTCTGGCCCAACATGGTCTTTACAGCCATTTTTACGGTTGTCGCCGTCTTCGCTCCTCCCGTCATGATCATGATGATCATCGGTTGGTGGGGACTGGGCGCCCTGCTGGTACTTCATCACAGGTTTGCCGGTCAGTGGGACCGGCCCGGAAAGGCAGTGTGGTGGGGACTGGCGTTGGCGACTGCGTTGGTCGTATTGATCGGTTACGGTGGGGGCGTTGCGGTGTTGGCACCTTCGATCTACTGGCTGCCTGCGTCCTGCATCCCTGTTGCAGCCCATTGGGCATGGCTCAGTTGGAAAGGATTTCGTCTCTGACTCTCGTCGTGGGGGGGCGAAGGAGAGGGGTCGATAATTTGAGTGTTGGCCCGTCACCCGCGCGACGTGAAGACCTCCTTGAGCACCGGCACAGCTGACATCGCTTTCGGCCAGCCGAAGTAAAACGCCAAGTGGGTCACCCATTCCGCGGCCTGTTCACGGGGCAGGCCGTTGACCATGGCGCGGTTGAGGTGGAAGGTCAGTTTCACCGGCTGCTTCTGGGTGATCAGCGCGGCAACAGTGATCGGGCTGCGGTCCTTGGGTATCAGGTCGGAGCGCGGTCTGGCCACTGTTGCCCAATGTGCGCTGTTGCATGGTGCGACTCCTCAGTGACGATCAACCTACCTTATATTCCTGTACGCTTCTCAACAATTCGCCAACCGTTGCATGACTCGCTGAGGGGAATTCACAAGTGATCCGCGCCGATTTGCCCGAATTGACGGCTTTCATTGCCATCGCCGAACAGCAGAGTTTCAGCGGGGCAGCGCGGGTGCTCGGGGTTTCGCCCTCGGCCTTGAGCCACTCGATGCGCAACCTGGAGGCGCGGCTGGAGATGCGCCTGTTCAACCGCACCACCCGGTCGGTGGCCCTGACCGAAGCGGGGGAGCAACTGTTGCAAGGGGTGCGGCCACTGCTCGCTGACCTCACCAACGTGGTCAACGAAGTCACCTCGGCGCGCAACACCCCGTCGGGGTCTATTCGCATCAGTGCTTCGGAGTCGTCGATCAAGCTGTTGGTGCGCCATGTGGTGCCGGATTTCCTGCGAACCTATCCGCAGATCCACATCGAGTTCGTGGCGGACAGCCGTTTCGTGGACATCGTCGGCGAGGGGTTCGATGCCGGTGTCCGGGTGTTCGAAGACGTGCCCAAGGACATGATCGCCGTGAGGTTTGGCGCCGATGTGCATTTTGGTGCGGTGGCGTCGCCCGAATATTTGCAGCACCACCCCGCGCCCGATGTGCCCCATGACCTCAAGCAACACCGCTGCGTCCGTTTCAAGTTTGCCAGCGGGGCGCTGTTTCGCTGGGATTTCGAATACCTGGGGCAGAGCGCGAGCGTCGACGTCGATGGCCCGCTGACCATGGACAACGTCAACGTGATGATCGAGGCGGCGCTGTCGGGCGTCGCGATTGCCTGGTTGCCGCTGGGTCAAATTGAAGAGCATCTGCAAGCGGGCAGGCTGGTGCATCTTCTGCCCGAGTGGGGTCCGGTCTATCCCGGCACCTGCTTGTACTACCCGGCGAACCGGCACCCGCCCATGGCCTTGCGGTTGTTCGCCGACGCCGTGCGGGCTTGGGCATCGACGCGGCTCACCTAAGGCGCAGCGTCGGGCGGATCGCCCCCCCCTGTGTTTTTTCGCGGCCCCCATGACAACGGCGGGCGCTTGTGCGCAAATGCTTCATCTGCCGACAACGCTGAACAGGACACTCGATGCAACTGGAATGGCTGGAAGATTTCATTGAGCTGGCGCGGACCCGCAGCTTGTCCCGGGCAGCCGAAAATCGTTGCGTGACCCACCCAGCGTTCGGGCGACGAATTCGTGCACTGGAGGACTGGGTCGGTGTGCCGTTGGTGGAGCGCAAACAGCCGCTGTCGCTGACCCCGGCCGGCTTGCTGTTTCTCGACGCCGCGACGCAATCGATGGAGCTGCTGCTGGCCGCCCGCGCGCAATTTCAGAACCTCGGCATGAACCGCGACGAGCCGCTGCGCATCGCCACGGGCCGCACCTTGGCCAGCGTGTTTTTTCCGGACTGGTATCAGTCGCTGCATGCGCAGTTCGGCGTATTTCCGGTGTCGTTGGTGACGGGCGGAGCGCAGGAAGCGATCACCAAATTAAGCGCCGGAGAGGTGGACTTGCAGTTGATTTTTTCAAGCCCGCTGACGCGTATTCTGATCGACAGCGAACGCTTCGATTCACGGGTGCTGGCCCGGGAAGAATTGCTCCCGGTCAGCGCGCCGGATGCTCAGGGGCAAGCGCTGTTTCTGATCGACGCCAGCAGTGATGTGTCGAGCATTCCGTGGCTGGGGTTTTCCCCGACATTGTCCTTGCGCGGCGTGTTGGCCCAGCATCTGGCGCGGCTGCCCCACCGGCTGGCGTTGCGCATGATCTATCAAGCGGACTCCTACGAGGCCATTCTGGAAATGGCCAAGCGCGGCAGTGGCCTGGCCTGGCTGCCGCGCATGGTGGTCAAAGAGGCGCTGGCAGCGGGGGAGTTGGTGATCGCGGGCGGGCTGGAAATGCAGATCGGTTTCGACATCTCGCTGCACCGCTTGCGCGCCAATCGCAGCGAACGGGTGATGCGCATTTGGGAGGGGTTGGCCCCGGATTGATTGCTTGGCCTTCAGGTCACCGCGAATGTGCCACCTGACTCGGGCCACAACCTGTGGGAGCAAATTCATTCGCGAAAGCGGTAGTTCAGACGAAGACGATGCGTCGCCTGTCCCGACGATTCGCGAATGAATTCGCTCCCACAGAGGTTCATCTGTGTTGCGGAGTCTGAGCCGGACACGTGCCGCTACAGACCCAGTTCTACCGCACCGTTTATGGGCAGTCGGCAAATAATCAACGCATCGCCCCGCGGTCAAACGCCCATCCCCACGCCCCTGTGCCGAATAAGCTCAACCCTGTGCCCAAACAGCAATTGTCCAACCCGCTGACCTGATCCACCTTTACACCGGGCCGGGCAGTCATGGAGGCGAAGACCTTCAGTCACTGTCCGGTTGTTTTCACCCAATAAAAAAGACTGCCGTCGAGTTCGCCCGCCATGGCTCGCGAACGTGATTGCCCACTGTGAAACAGACCCGGAAGCCATTCTTCATGACCCCTCATTCATCAACCGTGAGCGCCGCCCCGGCCACCGCCCGACGAGGCCCGTGGAAAGAGATCGTCGCCGCCAGCTTCGGCAATGCACTGGAGTTCTACGACTTGCTGATCTACGGCTATTTCGCCGTGGTCATCGGCAAGCTGTTCTTCCCCTCGGACAACGAAACCACCTCATTGCTATTGGCCGTCGGCTCCTTCGGGATTTCGTTCCTGATGCGCCCACTTGGCGCCATCGTGTTGGGCTCCTATGCCGACCGGGCAGGGCGCAAGGCCTCGCTGACCCTTTCGATTCTGATCATGCTGATCGGCACGGCCTTGATCACCTTCACCCCCTCGTACCAGCAGATTGGCCTCGCCGCGCCCTTGCTGATCATCGTCGCCCGCATGCTTCAGGGCTTCTCCACTGGGGGCGAATTTGGCGCGGCGACGGCGTTCATGGTCGAACACGCCGACGCCAGCCGCCGTGGGTTTTTCGCCAGTTGGCAGCTTTCCACCCAAGGGCTGGCAACCGTACTGGCCGCGGGCGTCAGCGCCTTGCTGAGCTATGTGCTGACCGACGCACAGCTGAGCGATTGGGGCTGGCGCGTGGCGTTCGGTGTCGGGCTGCTCATCGGGCCGGTGGGTTTCTACATCCGCAGCCAGATCGAAGAGACACCGGATTTTCAGAAAGTCGCCGCCAAGGTGGAAGAGAAAACCCCACTTCGGAATGTGCTGATCAAGGGCCGCGTCAGCCTGTTGCTGGCCATCGGCGTGGTCGCGGGCGCTACGGCGTTCAACTACGTGCACAAGCTGTACATGCCGACCTACGCTCTGAAACAACTGAACATCGCGGCCACGTCGTCGTACCTGGGTGCGTTGGTCACCGGCATCACGCTGATGATCATGGCGCCGGTGTTTGGCAGCCTGTCCGACCGTTACGGCCGCTTCCGGGTGCTGACCCTCGCGTTGCTGATCACCGGCCTGTCGTCCTATCCGATGTTCGTCTGGCTCAATCACTTCCCCAGCGTCTCGACGTTGCTGATGGTGCAGGCGGTGGTGGGCATTTTGATCGCCGCGTGCCTGGGGCCGATTCCCGCGATGCTCGCCGACATCTTCCCGACCCGCACCCGGGGCACTGGCCTGGCGCTGAGCTACAACTTTTCGGTGACGCTGTTCGGTGGTTTTGCGCCGCTGATCGTGACCTGGATGATCGACGCCACCGGCAGCAAGCTGGCCCCGAGTTTCTACGTGGTCGCCACCTCGCTGGTCAGCGTCATCGCCGTGATTCTGCTGGGGCGGCGCATGCGAAACAGCGCGCCTGCCTGATCCAATCCTTTCAACGAAGCACCTGTTGCCGCGCCTCGAATGAGCCCCGGCCCGCGTATGCCATTGTCTGCTGGAGACTGAAATGAAAACCCTTGAGCAAGTCCGCGCCGCCTTGAAACCGTACCCCATCGAAGTCGAATTTCCGGACATCCGCCGTTGGCAGACCGGCACGGAAGGCGTGGAGTACGTGCACAGTTTCGACAGCGGCGTGCCCGGCCCCCACGTGATGATCATGGCCCTGACCCATGGCAACGAAGTCAGTGGGGCGATCACCGTGGACGCGTTTTTGAAGCGTGAACTGCGCCCGGTGCGTGGGCGCCTGACATTGGCGTTCGGCAATGTCGAGGCGTACCACCGCTTCGATCCGCAGAACATCGACGCGACCCGCTATCTGGATGAGGACATGAACCGGGTCTGGCTGACGGACAAACTGGACGGCGATCTGGACTCCGTTGAACTGCGCCGGGCGCGGCAGTTGCGCCCGGTGGTGGAGACGGTCGATCTGTTGCTCGACATTCACTCGATGCACGAAGAAGCGCCGCCGGTGATGATGTGCGGCGCGCAATCCAAGGGTCTGGATTTCGCGGCGACCTTGGGCGTGCCGCAAACCGTGGTGGTGGATGCAGGGCACGCCAATGGCCGTCGCCTGCGTGATTTTGGCGGGTTTGACGACCCGGCCAGCGCGAAGAACGCGTTGTTGATCGAGACCGGGCAGCATTTTTCCCGACGCAGCCGGGAGGTGGCGCTGGACACCGCAGCGCGTTTTCTGGTGACGACGGGGGCGGTGAAGGAGGAGGACGTCGCGGAGTTCATTCGCCCGGCTGCCTCACAGCCGCAACGCTTTTTGGAAGTCACCAGCCCGGTGGTCGCCCGCAGCATGGACTTCTCGTTCGTCGAGGATTTTCGGGGACTGGAAGTCATCGAAAAGGCCGGGACCGTGATCGCCCACGACGGCCACACCCCCATCGACACTCCCTACGACCACTGCGTGCTGGTGCAACCGTCGCTGCGCCACCTCGGCGTGGGCGTGACCGTGGTGCGGTTGGCCAGGATCCTGGACGTCAACCCGCGCCAATTGTCGTTCTGAGTCCCATCGCGGACGGATCTTCAAACCTGTGGAAGCGTCACACCGCGACATCTGCGGTCTGACGCCGACTCAACCTGTAGGAGCGAATTCATTCGCGAAGGCGGCATTTCAGACGGAGGAGATGTGTCGCCTGTCCCGGAGATTCGCGAATGAATTCGCTCCCACAGGTTGTTTGGCGTTCGCCAGTCGATCAGGGCTGAATTCTTTGAAAGGGTTCGCTCAGACGCTGACGAAACCTGAAAAGGCGCCAGGCGAGGTCTGAGTCCAGAACGGGTATGATGCGCGAGTTCGGCGTTTGAACGCCATCGCCGCGCAGCCTTCACCCTGACCCAGGATCGCCATGTTCACCCTGACACGCCTCGAAAATACACCGCCCGAATCCATCGACAGCCAGATCATGCAGATGGTGGTCGATTACGTTACTGACATCAGCATGGTCGGCATCGCGCCGAGCAACCCGCTGTATCCGCTGTATCAATTCGGGGTGGGGCATGAGGTGCATCAATATTTGCAGGCCATGGACGGTTCCCGTGGCTTTCCCGTCGAACTGATCGTGGCGCTGGACGACGAAGATCCGTCAGTCGTGTCGGGCTTCCTGCTGTACCTCCCGGTGCAGGGCGATGCCGACGCCTGTTCGGTGGCGTACATGGCGGTGAAGGCCGATCAGCGCCGTCACGGCATTGCCCGTGGCATGGTGCAGAAAATGCTGGCGCGCTACCCCCACGCCGAACTCGCGTGTTTCGTCGGGAAGGTGCCGTATTTCGAAGCGATGGGGTTCCAGGTGCTGGGCGCACGCGGCCCGCAAGTGCTGATGAACACCCGCGATCATCAGACCGAAGGCCTGCTGGGCGTGATCGACACAATGCCGATCTACCAATCTGTCGAGGTGCGGCAGATCCATGCTTATTTGCTGAAACAGCACGGGAAACGGGCGATGACCGACGCCGAGAAACAGCGCGACCGGCAGTTGGACCAGATGACGCGGCAGGCGCGGGTGTTTGTGCAGGAGCGACTGGCCTGATACGCGGGTGCTTGCGTAGCAGCCTGGCTTGCCAGCGTAGCGATCTCGAAGACCCCATCGCCAGCCAACCGTGAGGCTACGGCCGCACCTGCTCATCCAGATCAATCCCGCCTGGCTGCTGGCTCCACATCTCCAGCAAAAAATCCTGCTCTTCATGCTGCAATGTGCGTGGCATCTTCAGGTGCTGATCAAGCAGACCATGGGCCTCGCGACCCTCCATCGGGCAACCGTCGATGGGGTGCAGCCAATGACAGGCCAGCACGGTGCCATTCGGCGTGAGATGGGCAACGATCTTTTCGATGACTTGCACAAACAACGCAGGCGCCAGGTAATACGCCCACTCGCTGACAACGATCAGATCGAACGTTCCCTCGGGCCAATCCTCCGGCAGGCACCCTTCGATCACCGTCGAGCGAGCGAAGGGCTTCAAGCGTTTACGCGCCAATTCCACCGCCCGGGCGCTCATGTCCATGCACACCAGCTCGTCGCATCGCTCGGCCAGACGCAGGCTCAGCTCGCCATTGGCGCAGCCCGGCTCAAAAATCCGCTCATAGCGCTGACGGGGCAGGGCGGCGAGGGTCAGGTCGCGCTTGCGCTGTTCGTACCAGCGGGTGCGAAAGGCCCACGGGTCATCGCTGTCGGCAAACAGTTCATCGAAGTAATCGGCAGGCAGGCTCACAGAAACACCAGTTCGAAGGGCTGGAGCAGACGGTCCAGGGTCACAGTGTCCAGCACGGGCGACGCGCCGGTGCTGGTGTCGGTTTGCAGCTGGCTGGCGTGTGAGCTGATGGCTCGGCGTTTGCGCGCCAACTGTTCGTCGCTGAGCATCAGCTTGCGCGCCTGATCCCACGGAATGCGCGGGTCATTGGGTTCGGCCCAGTGCCAGGCCCAGATCGGTACTTCCACCAGCGTTGCGCCGGTGCTGGCGGCGGCTTGGGCAGCGCAATGGCCGACGGCTTCGTGATCGCAGTGGCCGTCGTGGCGCCAGGTGCTGAGCAACACGTCGCTGGGGCGCAAGTCCTCGCTCAGCAGCGCGATTAACGCTTCGGAGCCTTCGGCCACGCCGCCATCGACGAGGCTCAGGCGATGCCAACTCAGGCGAGACACATCAAGGCCCAGCGCGGCGACCGCGTACTCGCTTTCCAGACGACGCTGCGCGCGAAGCCGCGCCTGCGGCCACTGCGATGAACCTGGGTGGCTGCCTTCGCCATCCGTCACCGAAATCAGCTGAATCTCCTGCTCCCGACCGGCCATCGCCATCGCCGCCAGCAACCCGCCGCAGGCCAGCACTTCATCGTCCGGGTGAGGAGCCAGTACCACCAGCCGTGAACCCGGCGGTACCAGCGCTTCGAGGCTGATGGCCTGGGCGCCGCGCAAAGCGGTGCTGTCTTGCCATTGGCTCAAGGGCGTGCCCGCGACGCCAAAAGGTTGCGCCTGACTCATAACGACCAATCCTCCGTTTCCCGTGCGGCGATCAGTTCGCCCAGTTGCGCCAGATCCCGCTCGGCATGGCTTTGACGAATGAACACCGGCAGGTCCACGGCCAGACGGGCGAACTGCGGATCACGACAGAACGGCGTCGCCCCCAGTGCGCGGCCCACATGCCGACAGACGTGCTCGACCGCCATCTCGACCTGTGCCCGCACCCGTTGCACCGGCAGACGCGCGTCAGCTGCAGGGTCGGCGTCGATCCACGCCGCGCAAGCGCGCAATGCTGCCGATGCCCCATGCAGCGCGGCATCTACCGAGCCAAGGTGCGCATCTGCATGGGGATCGGGTCGACCCTGTTGCCGCTGTCTATGAAGCGAACGTGCGAGGGAGGCCGCGGCGCCATACCACGCAGCGGCGATGCCAGCGCCTCCTTGCCAGAAGCCGGGGCGCGATAGGTAGGCGCCAGACTCACCGACGCAATGCCCGACAGCGTTGTCGAAATGCACATCCACACTGGCGGTGGTGGCCATGCCAACCGCCTGCCAGGCTTGCGCGTCGATGGTGATGCCGGGCTGATCGAGTCGGACGGCCACCAGTTGCGGCTGGTCATCCGCGGTCCAGGCGGTGATCAGCGCGTAATCAATCTGCTGCGCGCCGGAACACCAGGCTTTGCGGCCATTCAGGCGAACCTCTTCGCCATTCCGTGCACTGACCCCGACTCGCGCCGAGGGCGGCTCAGCGGCCCACACGCCCCAGATGCCCGGCTCGGTAAACGGTGCGCACGCCAGTTCCTGCAAGATGGCCAACGCATCGGTGTGACCTTCGTACAGCTTGAGCAGCGACAGATCGATGCCGCCGACCGCCGCCAGGTGCTGCCAGCGCAGGAGGGTCTGCCCGCTGCCGGGCATCGGCAGGCGATCCAGCCCGCGCTCGATGCACAGCGTCATGGCCTCGCGCAGGTGGTCATCGATCATCGGCACATTGGGACGGCGGGCGAAATCCGCCAGCACCGCGTCAATGCCTTGTGCGTCATGGCCCATGGGTTGCGTGCTCCCGTTGTTATTCTGGCCGGCACGTTCTGCGCAGGCTGCGTATGGGATTCGGCACTCCGGGCGGCTGGGGGTTCAAACAATTTGCGGGCTTTGGCGGGTCCGTCGCCGTGCGCGCGGCGGTGTGCGGCGAGTTCTTCAGGGCCTGCGCGGTTTTGTCGCACCCGACAGTCCGGCGCCGAAACGTGTGTGCGGGGGCAACGATGTAGAATGGCGCCCCATGAAATTCGTCCGAACCCATCAATCGCTCATTGCCTGGATGCTGTATGGCTTCATCCTGTTCAGTGGGCTTGTGTGCAGCCTGAGCCACGGCCAGATGCTGCGGGCGTTCAATCAGACGAATCCCGGCATGGACTGCAGCGAGCAACACGATCTGTCCGGGCACATGGACATGGCGCAGATGGGCGAGCATGCCCAACTCATGAAGCTGTCCATGGCCGACTGCGCCTTTGCGGGCACGCTGGCGCTGTCGCTGGTGTTTTTCATTGGCCTCGGCTGGATGGCGCGCAGCCGGCGCAAGCTCATCCCCCGTTCCGATTACCTGCTGCGCAAACCACCCCGACATTGCCTCCCCGGATTGTCGCCTCAGGCACCCTGAACCGGCGTGCCATACTCGCGTACCGATGGGTGTCGCCCTTTATGCCGACAGGCATTCGCAGAGGGCGATCAACGGCTGGCGCCAACGCTGGCCGCTTCAGAGAGTTCGTCAGATGAATGATTTATTGACCCGCCGTCAGGTGATGACCGGCATGGGCATTCTGGGCCTGGGCCTGCTCGCGGGCTGCGACGGTTCGACCACCGCCCTGGATTTCAAGTACGGCAAGGACCTGAGCAACAAGATCATGGGCCGTACCTTCAAGCTCACCGACACCCAGGGCGAAACCAAGACCCTGTCCAGCTTTCGCGGGCTGATGCCGGTGGTGTTCTTCGGCTTTACCCAGTGCCCGTCGGTCTGTCCAACGGCCCTGGCCCGAGCGGCTCAGGCCAAGAAGATGATGGGCGAGGAAGGCAAGATCATGCAGGTGATCTTCATCAGCATCGACCCTGAACGGGACACCCCGGAAATCCTCGACGCTTACGTCAAGCAGTTCGACCCGAGCTTCGTCGCCTTGCGCGGCACGCTGGAGCAAACGCAGCAGGTAGCCAAGGAATTCGGCGTGTTCTATGAAAAGGTGCCGATTGGCGACACGTACACCATGTCCCATTCCGCCACCAGTTACGTGTTCGACACCCGAGGCAATTTGCGCCTGGGCCTCGGTCCTTCGCTGACCGCCAAGCAATGCGCCGAAGACTTGCTCACTGTCATGGAGGTCTGCTGATGACCGCTCTGTTTCGTATTCCGGCCCTGCGCCGCGTGCTCGCCGTCTCTTTGCTGGCGGGCATCAGTCTGTCGGCGGTGGCAGAAACCAAGGTAGAAGACGCATGGGTCCGCACCAGCGTGCCGGGCCAGCCGTCCTCCGGCGCGTTCATGCGCATCACGGCAGACAGCGACAGCAAGCTGTTGAGCGTCGCGTCACCGGCAGCCACTCACGTGCAAGTCCACGAGATGAGCATGACCAACGACGTCATGCGCATGGGGCCCGTGGACTCGGTGCCGCTGCCAGCGGGCAAGACCGTGGCGCTGGAGCCGAACGGCTACCACGTCATGCTCATGGGGCTGGTGGGGCAGATCAAGGAAGGGGACCACGTGCCGCTGACGCTCACCATCGAAAACGCCAAGGGCGAGCGCGAGACTGTAGAGGTCGATGCCCCGGCGAAATCGATGGCCGAGAGCATGGACATGGGCCACGACCACGGCGACAGCCATTGATCTGAGGGAGCGCGCCGGCCCCAATGGCCGGCGCTTGCCGGTCAATTCGTTCGCGGCCGTCGTAACCCCCCGGCGTCTCCCACGAGGATTGTGGCGTTTTCAGATGTGGTGACCGTTGCAGCCACTGTAGGAGCCGGCTCGCTGGCGAACGCGGTGGGTCAGTCGCCTCATTGATCACTGACCCACCGCGTTCGCCAGCAAGCCGGCTCCTACGGGTGCGTTTCAGTCCCCAAACATCCCCACCAGCAACACGCCGTTCAGACCGATGATCAGCAAAGCGATCACCCACGCCACCGATGTCAGCAGCGGCCCGGCCACCAGATTGCCCATCAGCTTGCGGTTGGAGACGAATCGCACCAGCGGCACGATGGCGAACGGCAGTTGCATCGACAGGATCACCTGGCTCAAGACCAGCAGCTTCGCCGTGCCTTCCGAGCCGTAAATACTGGTCACGACGATCACCGGAATGATCGCCAGCCCTCGGGTCAACAAGCGTCGCACCCAGCCCGGTAACTTCAGCTTCAGAAAGCCTTCCATGACGATCTGTCCGGCGAGGGTCGCGGTCACCGTGGAGTTGATCCCCGACGCCAGCAGCGCGATGGCGAACAGCGCTGACGCGATGCCGACACCGAGCATGGGCGACAGCAAATGGTAGGCCTGCTCGATTTCCACGACGTCGGTCTTGCCCGCCTTGTGAAACACCGTGGCCGCCGTGATCAGGATCGCAGCGTTGACAAACAGCGCCAGGGTCAGGGCGATGGTGCTGTCTGTGACCGACCAGCGCAGGCCGATACGACGACCTTCGTCGGTGCGCGGGTAGGCGCGGGTCTGCACGATGGAGGAGTGCAGGTACAGGTTATGGGGCATCACGGTGGCACCGATGATCCCGATGGCCAGGTACAGCGCGGCGGGGTTGGTGACGATTTCCGCCTTGGGAATGAACCCGGCGAACAATTCCGCCATGTCAGGGCGGGCCAGCACCATCTGTATCGCAAAGCAGCCGAAGATGATTAGAAGCAGGGCAATGACGAACGCTTCCAGCGCCCGGAAGCCTTTGCCCATCAACAGGAAGATCAGAAACACGTCGATGGCCGAAATCACCGCGCCCCACACCAGCGGAATGCCGAACAACAAATTCAAAGCGATGGCGGTGCCGATGACTTCGGCCAGGTCGCAAGCGATGATCGCAATTTCACAGGCCAGCCACAGGGCGATGCACACCGGACGGCTGTAGCGTTCGCGGCAGGCACGCGCCAGGTCCCAGCCGGTGGCGATGCCCAGCCGAGCCGACAGCGCTTGCAGGACGATGGCCATGAGGTTGGACAAGAGGATGACGGAGAGCAGCAGATAGCCGAACTGCGAGCCACCGGCCAAGTCCGTCGCCCAGTTGCCGGGGTCCATATAGCCCACCGCGACCATGTAGCCCGGCCCGGTAAACGCCAACAGTCGTTTGAACCAGTTACCCGATTTTGGCAGGGCGACACTGGCACTGGGCATGCCGCCGCCCAGTGTGTCACCACCGGGGTTCGCCCGGTTTTTCAAGGGTTGCATCGATTGCGGTCCCGCCGAGGTCTGGGTTCTGCGCATGCGAGGGTAGGCGCCGAACGGAGCATTCTGGCGGCATGCGTTATGAGGGTTAGCCTAATAACGTTTGAGTCGCCAGTGAATTCAGGTAATCGCCGAAGCCTTCCTTGCATCGACAGTGCTTACGGGCGCTGGTGGTCACGCTGTTACGCGCGGTCCAGACGATGCGAGCGCCGATGCGTTCGAGGTCCGCGACCAAATGCACGTCTTCATGGGCGGCCAGCGCCTTGAATCCTCCGGCTCGGAGGTAGGCGTCGGAAGACACGCCCAGATTCGCGCCGTGGATGTGACGGTGATCATCCACCGGGCGATAAAGCGCGTCGTATCGCTCACGCACCTGCGGTGTGTGTTCGGACCAATCGTCCACCTGCACGATGCCGCAGACTGCGTCAGCGCCGAACGCGATTTGCTCCGCCAGCCACGCGTACGGCACAACAGTATCGGCGTCTGTGAACGCGAGCCAGCGCGCGCCTCGGTCCAGCATGCGCCGGGCGCCTGCTGCGCGGGTCATGCCGACGTTGCGGTGGTTGCACGGATGGGTGTGTACGCCATGGGCGCGTGCAATCTGCGCCGAACTGTCGGAACAGTCGTCGAGGACGATCAGAATCTCGACCGCCTCGCCGCCCAGGTCTTCATGACCGGCAGCGGCGATCAGCGATTTGATGCAGTCATCCAGATACAGCTCTTCGTTGTGTGCGGGGACAATGATTCCAATCATGGGCGATTCTCGTCAGGGCACCCGCGGTGATCGCGTTGGCCTTTCGATGTCGACGTGATTGTTTGGACAAGAGTTGCAAGTATTTTCGTTTTCGAAGACAGGCTGTCGTAAACGAGAAATTTTGGCCCTATAAATGAAGAAAGATTGAATTAGTCGGCCAACAGCAGTTCCTACCCCGTGAGTGCGAGACTCCCCTGGCGGACTGTACGTCGCTGTCTTCCGCTGGGGTTACTCCTCTTCCAGACGCACCGACGCCGCTATGAAAGCGGCGTCGGTGCGTCTTGCTTTCGGGCTACGCCACTGGCTTCATGCTGCAAGCAGCGCCTTGCCGATGGCCTCGTTGAAGGCAGGCAGGTCATCCGGTGTGCGCGAGGTGATCAGCGTCCAGCCATTGGCGCCGCATTGCTTGACCTCGGCATCGACCCAGACTGCCGCCTTGGCGTTGAGCAGGTCAGTGCGCACGCTAGGATAGGAGGTGAGCGTCTTGCCTTCCACAACCCCGGCATCGATCAGCAGCCATGGGCCGTGGCAGATCGCGGCAATGAGTTTGCCCGCATCAGCGAAGGCCTTGACCAGACGCTGGGCATCGGCGTCCTGACGCAGGGTGTCGGCGTTGACGGTGCCGCCCGGGATGATCAGCGCATCGAATTGATCAACGGACAAGCCCGCCAGGCGGGCGTCCGAGGTGACGCTGGTGTCTTTCTCGGTGTCGTGCAGGAACGTCTGGGCGGCGCCGCCCTTGATGGTCGCGTGAGTCACAGTTGCCCCCATGCCTTTCAACGCCTCCAGCGGTTTGAGCAACTCGTCGCGCTCGATCCCGGTGTTGGCGGTGATGATCAGGACTTTCTTGCCGTTCAGTGTGGTGCTCATGGTGGTGATGCCTCCCAGTGGATACCGTGCCCGATAAATCGGACGTGTCGGTTCTCAGAGGGAATTGCAAAAACGAAAGTTCAGCCTGATTGCACCGTCGGCCATTCGCGCCATTGGAGGGTCAGGCTGGACTCACAAACATTCCCGAGCGGCTTTTTCCAGCGCGCTGCGACCGAACGCGGCAGAGAGGGGTGCCCGTTGATAGAAGAACACGCGGGTGTTGGGGTTGCCTTTGAACACTTCGAGAATGTCGTCTTGAGACACTTTGCTGGAGACCAGCAACTTAAAGTGGTTCTTGCCTTCGGTCATCGTCGTTTCGGGTTTGATTTTCTGCCACTTGGGGAACACGCATTGCGCGTAGTCCGCCGGGGCCTTGGTGGTTTCCAGATCGACAGATGGATTGTTCGGCGTGGAACCACAGCCATAAAGCGACACGGCCAGCGTAGCCGTCAGCAGTAAATGACGCATCGAGTTCATCCTGAAACTAAGCGTGAGATCACGTGAAGCCACTGCCGAGAATTAATATCAATCCGATATCATTTTTCGATCTTTAAGTGGGTTCGCACGTGTTTGTTTTATCTCGACTTGAAAGAGAGAAGTTGGGGAACGGTATCGATTCTCATTGAAGCGTTTAGCGCCCCCTTCATCAGTTGCCGCGTATGTTGACGAGCAAACGGCTAAATGAAAAGAGCGTCCCGTAAATATTCCCCGCGCCCTTGATCTGGGCAGCGGATAGGTAGGCAACAGAAGCGTTTCCAGCGGTCATGAAACGTGCACATCACAAAGAGTCGCAGGACGGATGGTCACTTCAGTGCTCACTCAGGTGAGAGGTGAGCGCTCGGTTTGAAGGCTGTCCGGCTTGACAATGCCTTTAATGAGCATAAAGTGAGCGACAACGAGCATTAATGCTCATATTTATTGATGAGAACGAGCATGATGACCGAACTGCACCGAGCAGCCTATTCCGTCTTGCTACCGGCTTTCAGCGGACTCACGCTTGATGAGGGTGTGCGTCGTTTCCTGAAAAACGGCGGCGTTTCCATTTTGTTGGGCGAAACCCGTGACGAATACCTCGCACGCAAGATGACCTTCGAGCGTCGTCGTGCTGAAGCCCAGGCGGATTTCTCCCGTATCGTCGAGCATGCCGCGGACTGTGCAGGTGGCCCGGTATTGGTCGCCGTTGATCAGGAGCTTGGAGGCATACAACGGTTGCATCGGCTGGTGCCCGGTATGCCGTCGGCAAACGAACTCAAGACGCTCAGCAGCGAAGACATCGAGGCGCGCAGCTATGAGATGGCAAGTTCGGCGCGGGCCATGGGGGTCAATATGTTCCTGGCCCCGATCGTCGATGTGGTCACCGGCAACAACCCTTGGTTGCACAACCGCCATTTGGGGCCGGACGCCGTCCAAGTCGCGCGTATTTCCTGCGCGTTCATCCGGGGTGTGCAGCGGGCAGGGGTGATCGCCACGGCCAAGCACTTCCCCGGTCACTATGAAACCCTGGACGACCCTGCTGTGGCCAGGGCCTTCGTACCGGACAACCTTGAAGCGCTGAACGAGGGGCTGGACGTGTTCCGCCAAGTGATCGCGGCCGGCGTGAAAGCGATCATGCCCGGTCCGGCGGTGTTTCCCGCACTCGACCCGCAGCACTCCGCCAGCACATCGCGCAAGGTCATTGGGCTGTTGAGCGAGGAATTAGGGTTCGATGGCCTGATCATTTCAGACGACCTGGACGCCGTGTCCATCCTGCGCGACAACAGCATCACCGACACGGCCGTCACAGCGTTGGAAGCGGGCGCGCATCTTTTGCTGGTGTCCAGCGAATCGGGGCTGGACGACATCGCTCAGGCCATCGTCGATGCGGTACAGAATGGCCGGCTAGATCGTCAGCGGTTGATGACTGCGTCAAATAAGGTCCGGGGCCTGGCGCAAGCGTCCAGGGATCAGGTCGAATCCGGGCTGTACGTGTCCTACCCGATTCCGGGCGGTCAGCTCACCCGGCGCGTCGTTCGCTGACCGCACACGTTCGTTGCAGGGGCAGTAGGCACGGGGCTGTCGGCATTGCACAATGTGACACGCCTCGAAAGACCTCATCTGCCAAGAGTCTGCCGCTCATGTTCACACCTCTCGCCTACGCCGAACTCATGCGTTTCGCCCAACGCTCCCACGCCATGAACCAGCCTTGCACGTGCCAGTCCAAATCCTTCGCGGGCTGGGAAGGGCTTCCCGTCTCGCTCAAAGAAAGCCAACTGCGGGAAGTCGGCTCCCTGATCGCCGCCGAGGAAGAAGACCTCACGCTCGTCGAATACCACCCCGCCAACACCTCCTATTGGTCACCCGACGCCCCCATCGCCCCACAATTCTTTCCCTACAACCGCTGCAAGGTTTGCGAATGCGTGACCTGCGGCCGCGTGTACCTGCGCTATGCCGAGGCAGGGGCTTACCACATCGAGCAGCGGATTCGCAGTCTCGATCCGGGGTTGATGGTGGATGTGGCGTTCGAGGGGGTTGGGCGGGCGTAGCGCGTCCACACTTAGAAGTAATACCCCACATTCACATACAACTGGTTCTCCCACTGATTGCTCCCCCCCGCACCAAGGCTCTGGCTGTAATCGCTGCCGCCGATGTAGGGGTCGTTCTTGCCGATCAGCCATTCGGTGGCGACCCACAGTTTGCTGACCGAGAACGAGGAGCCGAGGATCACGCGCTGGGAGTCGTCGAAGCCGGCGGCGGATTTCTGGTAGGCGCTGTAGTTGGCGTAGAGCTTGATGCCGCTGATCTGGTCGAACAGGTATTTGCCGCCGACGTCGTAGCTCAGGTCGGCAACGTACAGGTTGGCGCGGCTGGCGACGTTGTAGGTGCCGTCGTAACCGCCGAAGGTGACCAGTTCGTCGGTGCCGGGGTTGCGCGGCGACATCTGTTGGCGGGCGGCTTGCAATTGCACGCCCCACGGGCCGTTTTTACCGATGTAGTGAACGGCGACGGCGTTGCGTCGGCCATCGCGGTCGGTGTCGTTGTTTTCCAGCGAAGAGGCCAGGCCCGAGACGCCGACTTCGGATTTCCATGGCCCGAGGTCGAGCGCCCTGGCCACTCGCAGCACGACGGTATTGCGCTCCTGGTTGTCACTGCCGTTGGCGACGTAACTGTCCGCTTGCGACACCACACTGGAATACGTACGGCCTTTGCTGGTGCCTTTGCCTTGCCACGCCGGACGCAGGTAATAGCCCGCCTGAATGTTCCAGTCGCCGGTTTGCTGAATGTATTTGGCGCCCATTTCCTCGACGTCTTCCAGGCCGACCACGTTGCCGAGGGTCTCGAAGAAGGTGCTGCCGAAGTAAGGCTGCAAGCCGAACGGGATCTGGTTCAGGCCCACTTGAATCTGTTGATCCGGGTTGAATTTATAGCCGACCCACGCGTACTCGGGGAACGAAACATCGCCCACGTGTTGGGTGTATTTATAGGGGTAGTAGTGTCCGTAGAAGCGGTATTTCGCGGCACCGATCCAGCTGTCAGAGGTGTATTTGGCGGTGAGGAACACGGTGTCGAAATTGAATTTCTGGATGTCCCGATCCGGGTCGTAATCCCAGCGCGCGCGGATGGCACCGCCAAGGTCGAAATGGTCGGTGACTTGCACGGCCATGGCAGGCGCGGAGCAGGCACAGAGAAGGGTGAGGCACGAAGCAGACAGCCGCAGGGAAGCGCAGGAAGGCATGGGTACGTCTCGGTTGTTTTTATTAGATGGCGCGCAGTTTTGTGATCCGAGGCGTAATCGACAAACGATTATTTGTCCCGCCAAACCTTCGACAAATGCATGTTACTGCCAGAAAGTTCTCCAACGGCCGTAGTCGAAACCTGTCGTACCGTGGGATGCTTCGCGCCTTCCCCGTGGCGGTTAGAGAGCTTCACATGAAACGCAAAATGCCCGGCCTCAATGCCCTGAAAGCCTTCGAAGTGGCCGGCAGCACCGGCAGTTTTACCCGCGCAGCCGAGCTGTTGAACGTGACCCAGAGCGCGGTCAGTCGCCAGGTGCGGCAGCTTGAGGAGCAATTGGGTGAGACGCTGCTGGAGCGTCGCCATCACCACCTCGACCTCACCAGCGCCGGTCGGGTGCTGTTGCGGGCGCTGCATCAATCCTTCGACAAAATCGAAATGACCGTGCGCAGCCTTCAGCAGAAGTCCCACTCCAACCGTCTGCGGATCAACGCGCCGCCGACCTTCACCCATCGCTGGCTGATGCCGCGCCTGGGGCGCTTGCGCGAGCAGCATCCCGAATTGGAGTTGAGCATCAGCACCCGTTTGCAGGACAGCCTGGCCGAGACCAGCACCCTCGATTGTGCGATCCGGTTTGGCAACGGCGAGTGGGACGGGCTGGACAGTTCACTGCTGATTCAGGAGCGGCACATCGCGGTCTGCGCGCCGTCGCTGTATGCGCGGGAGTCGAGCGACGAGGGGATCGACCTCAATCGCCTGACGCTGCTGCACGTGCTGGCCAACGAGGACCAGCGCTACCTGACCTGGAAACACTGGCTCGACGCCGCGCGCATCCAGGGCGTCGATACCCAGGGCGGGTACGAGTTCGACCTGCTCGACCTGGCCATTCGTGCGGCAGTCGACGGACTGGGCATCACCATCGCCGACTGGCACATGGTTGCCCCTGAATTGGCCACCGGACACCTGACTCAAGTGATGAACGTGCACGTCGAAGGCCACCAATCGTATTGGCTGGTGACCCGCCCGGAGCAGGATTTGCCGCAATTGCAGGTCTTCAGCCAGTGGTTGCAGGAAGAAATCTGGCTGGCGCAGCGTCAGCTCGAACCCTCTACGGCGGCCCTGACAGCGATTCCCTGACCACGCAACGATGGGGTAGGACAGTAACGTGCGTTTTTGGAATGTTTGTCGGATCAATAAATCGTTTGTCGCCACCGTGTTCGATGACAAGACTGCTCGTCATTCGTACAAAAACAACGGTGGACGTCCCACATGCGACTCGAACGAAACTATGTCAACGGCCAGTTTGCCGAGCCTGCCCATGACGCGGTGATTGCGGTCTACAACCCGGCCACCGAAGCGTTGGTTGGACATGTCCCGGCGGCAACCGCCGAGGAAGCGGTGGCGGCCGTGAACGCCGCCGCTGCGGCGCAGAAAGTCTGGGGCGGTTTGACCAGCATCGAGCGCGGTGATCATCTGCGTTCCCTGGCCGACGCCCTTGAAGCCTGCGCCGAAGACATTGGTCAGGCACTGGCCGCCGAGTCTGGCAAAAGCGTCGCCGACGCCAGCAACGAAGCCCGCTACGCTGCGCAAATCACCCGTTACCATGCCGAGTGGGCGCGCCGTATCGAAGGCGAAATCATTCCCAGCGACACGCCCAACGAAAATATTCTGCTGCAACGTCAGCCGATCGGCGTCGTGGCGTGCCTGATTCCGTTCAACTACCCGGTCTATACGCTGCTGCGCAAGATCGCCCCGGCGCTGATCGCGGGCAATACCGTGGTGGTTCGTCCGAGCAACAACACGCCGATTTCAGCCTTTGAAATCGCCAAGGCCGTACAGCAATCGGGCATTCCGGCCGGGGTGATCAACATCCTCACCATGGACCACAAGACCGCTGCGAACGTTTGCACCCATAAAGCCGTGGGCATGATCACCCTGACCGGCAGCGTCAACGCCGGGCGCATCGTGCTGGACTATTGCAAGGAAAACATCGCCAAACCGTCGCTGGAGCTGGGCGGCAAGACGCCTGCGATCATCGAGGCCGATGCTGATCTGGAAAAAGCCGCGAGCGATATCGTTGTCTCCAAGACCACCCACTGCGGCCAACTCTGCACGGCGGTGGAGCGGGTGTATGTGCACGAGGGTGTGTACGAGCGTTTCCTTGGTCTGTTGAAAACAAAGATCAGTGCGGTGGGTTTTGGTGATCGTGCCGAAGACGCTTCGCGCATGGGCCCGCTGGTCAGTGCCAGTGCCCAGCAGAACATTCACGCCATGGTCGAGCGTGCCATCGGCGAAGGCGCAGTGCTGGAGGCCGGCGGCGTGTTGCCCGTTGGCAAAGGCCATTTCTACCCGCCAACGCTGCTCAGCAGTTGCCGTCAGGACATGGAAATCGTTCAGGAAGAAATCTTCGGCCCGGTGCTCCCGGTGCTCAAGTACCGCGACATCGACGAAGCGCTGGTCATGGCCAACGACCATCAATTCGGCTTGTCGTCGGTGCTGTACACCGAGAACTACCGCACCACGATGAAAGTTGCCAACGCCATCGAAGCAGGGGAGCTGTACGTCAATCGCACCCCGGCCGACCCGTATCAGGGTTTCCACGCCGGTTGGAAGCGCTCGGGGCTGGGGGGCGATGACGGCAAGCACGGCATGCTCGAATTCACCCAGACCCGGCTCGTTGTCCTCAAGTTCTAGCGGCAAGCGGCGAGCTTCAAGCTGCAAGCTGCAAGACAAAAGCAGACCGCGTGCTGCTTTGGAGCAGCGGCAGATGCCGAGCTCCAAGCTGCAAGACAAAAGCAGATCGCGTGCTGCTTTGAAGCATTGGTAAGTCCTGAGCTGCGAGCTACAAGACAAAAGCGCACCGCGTACCGCTTTTACTTGCAGCTCGCCGCTCGAAACTCGCCTCTGCGCCCATAACAACAATATAAAAAGCGCCTCGGAATCCGGAGGGCGCTGAGGTCTTGAAAAATGTCGAAGCCTGCTTCTGTTGCGGCCGCTGTTCAGTCGTCCGCTGCCGTGCCCGTCGCCAAGAGCGACAAGGCCAGCCGTTATATCCAGCTGATGCTGCTGGTGCTCGCCGCGGGTGCGATCTACCCGATTCTCTATCTGCGTCAGGTCTACCAGACCACCATGCTCGACGTGTTTCAGATCAGCCACAGTGAATTGGGCTATCTGTATTCGATGCTGGGCACGATTTTCCTGCTCAGTTACCTGCCCAGCGGCTGGTTGGCGGACCGTATCGCGCCGCGCTTTCTGATCTTTTTTTCCCTGGTCGCCACCGGCGCGTTGGGGCTGTGGTATTCGACCGTGCCGTCGATGACCGGCCTGATGATCATCTTCGGCTGCTGGGGGCTCACCACCGGTTTGACCTTTTGGGCCTCGGTGCTCAAGCGGGTGAAGATGATCGCGCAGCACGCCGAGCAGGGCCGGTTTTTCGGCATTCTGGACGGCGGTCGCGGGTTGGTCGAAGCATTGCTGGCCACCGTCGCGCTGGGCATTTTCGCTTACGCCATCGGCACGGGCGGGCAGACGGCAGCGGAGGGTTTCCGTCATGTGGTGTACCTGTATTCGTTCATCTGCATCGGCCTGGGTTTTCTGCTGGTGCTGGTGAAAGACCCGAAATCAGTCGCGGCTGAAAACGCCGAAAACGAAGAAAAACACAATCTGTTCAGCGACCTCGCCACGCTGATCAAAATCCCGGAACTGTGGCTGGTGACGGCGATTGTGTTCTGCGGCTATCACATCTTCTGGGCCACCTACAGCTTCTCGGATTACCTGCAAGGCAGCGGCATGACCGCCGTTATGGCCGGCACCATCACCACCATCAAACTGTGGATGCGTCCGGTGGGCGGCATCGGTGGTGGCTGGCTCGGCGACAAGTATTCGAACATCTCGGTGCTGATCGTGGCGTTGGCCCTGGCGTCACTGGCGATGGTCGGGCTGGTGCTGTTCCCGGCGCTGAACAACCTCGGTTTGCTGGTGGTGACGGTGATCTTCATCGGCCTGATGACCTACGCCATTCGCGGCCTGTACTGGGCGATTCTCGACACGTGCAACATTCCGCTGCGCATCACGGGCCTGGCCATTGGCATCGTCTCAGTGGTGGGCTATCTGCCGGACACCTTCATTCCGCTGATCAATGGCTACCTCACTGACCAGTTCCCCGGTGCCCTGGGTTACAAGCTCTATTTCAGCTACATCGCTTTCATTGGCCTGATCGGCACCCTCACAGCCCTGGCGCTGCGGGCGCGGGTCAAGCGCAAAACCTTCAACGCACACGGTGCCTGACATGAAAATCATCGCCCTGGAAACCCACATCGTCGCCGTTCCGCCGCCGCACATCGGTGGCATGTACTGGCTGTTCGTCAAACTGAAAACCGATTGCGGCATCGAAGGCGTCGGGGAAATCTACGCCGCCACGTTCGGCCCCAAAGCCATGCTGCCGATCATCGAAGACGTGTTCGAGCGCTACCTGCTGAATCATGACCCGCACCACATCGAACGCTTCTTCCGTCAGGCCTATTCGAGCGGCTTCACCCAGCGCCCGGACCTGACGATGATGGGCGTGGTCAGCGGCCTGGAAATGGCGTGCTGGGACATCATCGGCAAGGCGGCGAACAAGCCGGTGTACGAATTGCTGGGCGGTAAGGTCAACGAGCGTCTGCGTTCGTACACCTACCTGTACCCGGTCAACAGCCAGGGCGAGTACGACTACGAGGACCCGGACCTGGCCGCCGAATGCGCGGTCGAGAACATGAACAAAGGCTTCACCGCCGTGAAGTTCGACCCGGCCGGGCCTTACACCGCGTACTCAGGCCACCAGATTTCCCTGGAAGTGCTGGAGCGCTGCGAAACCTTCTGCCGCAAGATTCGTGAAGCCGTGGGCAACAAATGCGACCTGCTGTTCGGCACCCACGGGCAAATGGTGCCGTCGTCAGCGATTCGTCTGGCACAGCGCCTGGAAAAGTACGACCCGCTGTGGTTCGAAGAGCCGGTGCCGCCGGGTCAGGAAGAGGCCATGGCCCAGGTCGCAGCCAAGACCAGCATCCCGATTGCCACCGGCGAGCGCCTGACCACCAAGTATGAATTCTTCAAGCTGTTGCAGGCGGGCGGTGCGTCGATCCTGCAAATGAACGTCGCGCGTTGCGGCGGTCTGCTGGAGGCCAAGAAGATCGCCAGCATGGCCGAGGCCTACTACGCGCAGATCGCTCCGCACCTGTACAACGGGCCGATTGGCGCGGCGGCGAGTTTCCAGCTGGCGACCTGCACGCCGAATTTTCTGATTCAGGAAAGCATCGAGACTTGGGGCGGCTTCCACGCCGAGATCCTGAAAAAACCCTTGCAGTGGGAAGACGGCTACATCATCCCGTCCACCGAGCCAGGCCTGGGTGTAGAGCTGAACATGGACGTGGTGCGCGCCCACACGCCGTACACCGGTTCGCGTTTGCACCTGCAGATGGCGCCGACCCCGGCGGATGTGAAAGACACATCACCGGCGCGGGGCTGAAATCGGCGCCAATGCCTTTTTTGAATAACGACTTACGCGGTAACCGTGCATGACATACGACTACATCATCGCTGGCGCTGGCGCCGCAGGTTGCGTTCTGGCCAACCGCCTTTCAGCGTCCGGAAAATACACGGTGCTGCTGCTCGAAGCGGGCGGCAAAGACAGTTCGCTGTGGTTCAAGATCCCGGTCGGTTTCGCCAAAATGTATTACAACCCGACCTTCAACTGGATGTATTACAGCCAGCCACAGAAGCAACTGGCCAACCGCGCCATCTACGCACCGCGCGGCAAGGTGCAGGGCGGTTCGGGCTCGATCAACGCGATGATCTACGTCCGCGGCCAGGCCCACGATTTCGATGACTGGGCGGCGGACGGTAACGACGGCTGGGCTTTCAAGGACGTGCTGCCGTACTTCCGCAAACTGGAAAACCACCCGCTCGGCGACACCGAATACCACGGCGGCAGCGGCCCGATCAGCATCACCCCGATGAAGGGCCAGACACACCCGATCTGCGACGTGTTCCTCGAAGGCTGCGAACAGCTGGGCTATTCGCGCAGCGAGGATTTCAACGGGCCGACATTCGAAGGCGCAGGCCTCTACGACGTCAACACCCGCAACGGCGAGCGCTGTTCCAGCAGCTTCGCGCACCTGCACCCGGCGCTGGGGCGCAGCAACCTGACGCTGGAGCATTACGCACTGGTGGATCGTGTGCTGTTCGATGAGCAGGGGACTCGTGCCGTCGGCGTTGAGGTCAGTCAGAACGGCGTGAACCGCACGTTCATGGCGAATAAGGAAGTGATCCTCTGCGCAGGCGCCGTCGACACGCCGAAAATCCTGCAACTGTCCGGCGTGGCCGATCAGGCGTTGCTGAGAAAACATGGCATTCCGCTGGTGAAGCACTTGCCAGCCGTGGGCCAGCACCTGCAGGACCACCTCTGCGCCAGCTATTACTACAAGTCCAATATTCCGACCTTGAACGACCAGCTCAGCTCGCTGTTCGGCCAGTTCAAGCTGGGTCTGAAATACCTGTTCACCCGCAAGGGCGCACTGGCGATGAGCGTCAACCAAGCGGGCGGCTTCTTTCGTGGCAACAATGAGCAGAGCCACCCAAACCTGCAGCTGTATTTCAACCCGCTGTCGTACCAGATTCCGAAGAACAACAAGGCCAGTCTCAAGCCCGAGCCGTACTCCGGGTTTCTGCTGTGTTTCAACCCGTGCCGCCCGACCAGTCGCGGCCACGTGGAAATCGCGTCCAGCAACCCTCGCGATGCGGCACTGATCGACCCCAATTACCTGAGCACCCAGAAGGACATCGACGAGGTGATTCAGGGCAGTCGCCTGATGCGCAAAATCATGGGGGCGCCCGCGCTCAAAGGCATCACCGTGGACGAGGTCTTGCCAGGCTCGGCGGTGCAAACTGAAGAGGAAATGCTGCAATATTTCCGCGAAAACAGCGGCTCGATCTATCACCTGTGCGGTTCTTGCACGATGGGCGCCGACGCCTCGACCTCCGTGGTCGACAAGCGCCTCAAGGTGCACGGGTTGGCGGGATTGCGCATTGTCGATGCGTCGGTCTTTCCCAACATCACCTCGGGCAACACCCATGCGGCAGTCTTGATGGTGGCAGAGAAGGGCGCTGATCTGATTCTGGAAGATGCGGTGGTCGCGGTCAGTGAGGTCGCGCAGGCTGTCATTCACGCGGCTTGATAGATCAGAGGCGAGCGCGATGGCCTGCGGGAGTGAACACGCTCACTCTCACCGTCGTCGTGCGGCGCCGATAGCTGTTCATTTGTACTCCCGCGCGGCAGGCTTTACCCTCCACGGCATGCCTTTCATGACAGAAGGAATGCCTGATGAGTTGGTCAGCCAAGCAGTATTCGATGTTCGAGCAGCAACGCACCCGCCCGGTTCGCGACCTGGTCGCCGCCATTCCCACGCAAGACGTCAAGACTGCGATCGACCTCGGTTGCGGTCCGGGCAACTCCACCGAAGTGTTGGCCGAGCGTTTCCCCGACGCGCTGATCACCGGTCTCGACAGCTCCGATGACATGCTGGGCGACGCCCGTCAGCGCCTGCCGAGCATCACGTTCGAACTGGCGGATATCGGCGTCTGGAAACCGGCTCAACGCTACGACGTCATTCTCGCCAACGCCTCGCTGCAGTGGGTGCCGAACCACGCCGAGCTGTACCCGCGCCTCGTCAGCCTGCTCAATCCCGGTGGCAGCCTCGCCGTCCAGACCCCGGACAACCTTGAAGAACCCGCCCACCGACTGGCGCGCGACATCGCGGCGAACGGACCATGGGCCGACAAGATCGCCTCGGTCAAACACCCGGATCGTCATCCGGCCGCGTATTACTTTGAGCTGCTGCAACCGCACGCAGCGGAAGTCGATGTCTGGCGCACCACCTACCACCACCCTTTGGCCGGTGGGCATGCGGCGGTGGTCGAATGGTTCAAGGGCTCGGCACTGCGTCCGTATCTGCAAAAGCTTGATGACAGCGAGCAGAAAGCGTTTCTCGATGCGTATTTGAAGGCTATTTCCCAGGCATATCCGGCATTGGCGGACGGCTCCGTGCTGCTGCCGTTCCCGAGGCTGTTTGTTGTTGCGACCCGCTAGATGCGCTCCTACAGATGCTGGGATCACAGGAAAAAATATGACCAATCGTCAGCTCGATCTGGCATCTCGTCTGATCCGCAACTTCAACGAAGTGCCGTTGGAAGCTGAACGTCGCGACCCGCTCTACGAGAGTCAGGCCGCAAGACTCGGCACCGGCACCGCCGCCCAAAAGCTCGGCGCGTCCGTGGACATCGTCGCGCCGGGCAAACGCTCCTGCCCTTACCATTTTCACTACGCTCAGGAAGAGATGTTCGTGGTCATCGAAGGGCAGGGCAGCCTGCGCGTCGCGGGCGAAATGCTGCCGATCAAGCCCGGCGATGTGATCTTCATTCCCCCGGGCCCGGAATACCCGCACCAAATCATCAACACCTCCGACGCGCCGCTCAAATACCTCTCCATCAGCACCCGCGAAACCCCGGAAGTCTGCGAATACCCGGATTCCGGCAAGTATCAGGCGATGGTCACCCTAAATGGGGCGAGGGCGTTCAAGGCCGTGCAGCGTCCTGAGGCGACGCTGGATTATTGGGAGGGGGAGCCGTGAGCGTCGACGTGTTTGCGACGTGACTCGCGGTCCGGTTTTTTGAAATGCCGCGGGGCAATGGGAACTGCATCAGGCGATACTTGTGCGGCAACGCGTCCCCCTGTAGGAGCGAATTCATTCGCGAAAAATCGCTCAGGCGACAGGGATATGCCGGATGTACCGGCCCTTCGCGAATGAATTCGCTCCCACAGTTGGAACTGCATCGGGCGACACGTTTGCGGCGACGCGGGGCCCCTGTAGGAGCGAATTCATTCGCGAAAATCAGTCAGGCGACAGAGATGTGCCGGATGTACGGGCCCTTCGCGAATGAATTCGCTCCTACAGTTGGAACGGCGTCGGGCGATACATTTGCGGCGACACGGGGCCCTGTAGGAGCGAATTCATTCGCGAAAATCAGTCAGGCGACAGAGATGTGCCGGATGTACGGGCCCTTCGCGAATGAATTCGCTCCCACAGTTGGAACGGCGTCGGGCGATACATTTGCGGCGACACCGGACCTCTGTAGGAACGGCGTCGGGCGACACATTTTCGGCGACGCGGGGGCTCTGTAGGAGCGAATTCATTCGCGAAATATTGACCGGGCAATGCGGCGGTGTCGTCTGGAACACGGTCGCAAGGACAGGTTTGGTTATAACCATAGACCTTTTTGATCTACGCCCCATATAAGAAAAACAGCGGTCCTTAGATGAAAAATCGTTATCCTGCGCGCCAGTTTTTTCCGCGTGTCAGGCAGAACAATGGATTTTGGCAATATAGGTTTCGTCGTGGCTGGCCTGGTGGTCGGTTTCATCGTCGGCATGACGGGAGTCGGCGGCGGGTCGTTGATGACTCCGATCTTGCTGTGGTTCGGCATCAATCCCGCTACCGCCGTGGGCACCGATCTGCTGTACGCGGCCATCACCAAAAGCGGTGGCGTGCTGGTGCACAGGAAGAACGACAACATCGACTGGGGCATCACTGGCTGGCTCACGCTGGGCAGCGTGCCTGCCGCCGGGTTGACGCTGTGGTTCCTGAGCAGCCTGCACACCGCGCCGGACGCGATGAATGCGGTGATCAAGCAGGGTCTGGGCGTCGTTCTGCTGCTGACGGCATTGGCCATCTTCTTCAAACAGCGTTTGTTGGCGTTCGCTCAGCGCCACGCCGGGGATCACTACCGCCTCAGTGATCGAAGCTTGAACAGCCTGACGGTGCTCACCGGGCTGATCCTCGGCGTCATGGTCGCGTTGACGTCTATCGGCGCGGGCGCGCTGGGCACGGTGGCCTTGTTCATCCTCTATCCGTTTCTGCCCACGCGTCGGCTGGTCGGCACCGAGATCGCCCATGCTGTGCCACTGACGCTGATTGCAGGGCTCGGCCACGCCAGCATGGGCAACATGAACTGGCCCATGCTGGGCTTTCTGTTGATGGGGTCGTTGCCGGGGATTTATCTGGGCAGCCAGTTGACCGGGCGTGTGCCCGACGCCGTGCTGCGGCCGTGTCTGGCGCTGATGCTGATCGCGATCGGGTACAAGCTGGCGTTCTGAATCGGCCAGACAGACCCAATCAGTCCGCTCGTCAAAAACTCGGCAGCTCCGTAAACTGACGCCTCTTGTGCCTGCCACGAAAGGGACGTCCCATGCTCGCTTTCTCCACCCTCGCGTTGTTCTCGGGGGCCTGCCTCGCGCTGGCGCTCACCCCTGGCCCCGACATGCTGCTCATCGCCTCGTGCAGTGCCAGCCAGGGCAGGACTGCGGGTTTCGCCTCGCTCGCAGGCATCCAGCTCGGCACCTATTGCCACGCACTGGCGGCCGCGCTAGGGCTGTCCCAACTGTTCGTCACGGTGCCGGTGGCCTACGACGTGGTGCGCTTCATCGGCGCGGCGTATCTGCTGTATCTGGCGTTCAAGACCTTCCGCTCGACCGGCACCGCGCTGTCGGCCAATGCGTCGTTGCCCCGCTATTCGCGGGCGCAGATTTTCCGCCAGGGCCTGCTGACCAACGTGCTCAATCCCAAAATGGCGCTGTTCGTGCTCGCGCTGTTCCCGCAGTTTATCGATCCCGACGCAGGGTCCATCGTCGTGCAGATGTTGCTGTTGGCAACGGTGTTGAACGCCGTGGGTGTCATCGCCAATGGCGCAGTGATTGTCATGGCCAGTCGTCTCGGTCAACGGGTCGGCAGCAGTGAGCGGGCGGCGCGCTGGATGCAGAAGATCCTCGGCACAGTCTTTCTCGGGCTGGCGTGCCGACTGGCCCTCGTCGGGCGCGATTGATGGAGATCATTGCTGAGCCGCAGTTGATCCAGCTGGTCACTGAGCGTTTGATCCTGCGGCCCGCGCTCGCTGGGGACGCGGCGCAGATACGGGCCTACAACCTGACCAACCACAAGCACTTGCAACCGTGGCAGCCGACCCGTCCCGCCGGTTTTTTCGACATCGACAACATTCTGATGCGCATTGCCTACCTTGAACGCGAGCGGCTGGCGGGACGTTGTCTGCACCTGTTGATGCTTGATCGTGCCAGCGGCGACATGGTGGGCGAATGCAATTTCAGCAACGTCGTGCTGGGGGCATTTCAGGCGTGTCACCTGGGGTATTCGCTGGCCAAGGCCGCCCAAGGACAGGGGCTGATGACTGAAGGGTTACGCCGGGGCATTGCCCACGTGTTCGACGATTTGCAGTTGCACCGGATCATGGCGAACTACAAGCCAGAAAACGAGCGCAGCGGTCGCGTGCTGGAAACACTGGGATTCGAGAAGGAAGGCTTCGCCCGGGCCTATCTGAAGATCAATGGCGAATGGGCGGACCATGTGCTGACGGCTCTGGTCAATCCGAGGCTTTCGTAAGCACCTGCAAAAACGCCGCTGCCCACCTGTTCAAACGAGTGGCCAGCGGCGTGGCAAGGTTCAGCAAAGTTTGTCGATGACGCGCAGGCCCGGCTCTTTTTGCGCGCTGCCCCATTCGCTGCTCAGGGTGTCGAGCACCTGACCCAGGAATTGCTTGTCGGCGGCGGCCTTCTTGCCGACGTAGCCGTGGCCTTTGCGGTACATCTTCAGCCGCGCACGCATGTGCGGACGTTGTTCGTCGAACTCTTGTTCCTCGGTGCAGGCACCCAGGCCGTCCATGTGCACATCACCTTTCTCACAGACCCAGAGAATGTGGCTATCGAGGGAGTCCTTCTGCGCCGCGAACAGTCGAGCCAATTGATCAATGGTGGGTTGATTGTTCAGATTCATGGTTGGATACCCCTTTATCGCCTGTCGTTAATCTATCTGGTTAGTTCAAACGTAATGGCAGATCGTCCATCGATCCGCAGTCCTTTCACACGCTGACAAACAAGGTCCGTCAAACACAACAGAGCCGGAGCCGTTGCCGGGCAGGAGGTGGTGTTGATGAGAGGCTGAAACGGGATGGGTCGAATCGCAGGAGAGAAACGGCGGGCGTCGTAAGGACACTGGCGACGTATCGTGGTCGGCCACAAGTGTCTTGAGGACGTTTCGCCAGCGCTCGGCCTATGGGTCGATCATGCCGGTTCAGCTTCATCAATCTGCCTTGTGGGCAGCACACATCCAGAGGTTGTTCGACGGCTTTGTCGAACGGGCCCGGAATACTTTTGCCAGCTCTCCCGATCAGGGAGACGGCCTCACTATGCAATCGCCGAAACACTTCGTCAACTGTTTTGTAGTGATTATTTTAGTGAACTACATTTTTTGTAGTGCCGATACACAAAGGTCCGTTCGTGACTACAAAGTCAGTGTTTACGGGGCCTGTACCAATGTCCCGGTTGTCATCGACCAACGAACGGTTGCCTGAACCGCTTGCGAACCTTTACCTTCCCGAGGTCTATGTTCCATGGCTGGCGAGCCCGGGATTTTCGATGAAACCGGTCTTGCCGACGACTAAGAGGATGATGATGGAAACGCTCGTACTCCCCACGTATGACGATGTGATCGCAGCCGCCAAACGTATTGAAGGCCACGCCCACAAAACACCGGTCCTGACCTCGCGCACCGTGGACCGCGAGCTGGGCGCCGAGGTGTTTTTCAAATGCGAGAATTTCCAGCGCATGGGGGCCTTCAAGTTTCGCGGCGCGTTCAATGCGTTGTCGAAGTTCGACGCCACGCAACGCAAGCATGGCGTGGTGGCATTTTCCTCCGGGAACCACGCGCAAGGCATCGCCTTGTCCGCGCAACTGTTGGGCATTCCCGCGACCATCGTCATGCCTCACGACGCTCCGGCCGCCAAGGTGGCCGCGACCAAAGAATACGGCGCAACCGTGGTGGTGTATGACCGCTACAAGGAAGACCGCGAAGCGATTGGTCGCACCCTGGCGCAAGAACACGGGCTGACGTTGATCCCGCCCTACGATCACCCGGACATCCTTGCGGGGCAGGGGACAGCTGCCAAGGAGTTGTTCGACGAGGTGGGTCCGCTGGACACACTCTTCGTCTGTCTCGGCGGCGGCGGGCTGCTCAGCGGGTCCGCGCTCTCGACCCGGGCGCTGGCGCCGAACTGCACGCTGTATGGGGTAGAGCCTGAAGCGGGCAACGACGGTCAGCAGTCACTGCGCAGCGGCCGCATCATCAAGATCGACACACCGAAAACCATCGCTGACGGCGCCCAGACGCAGTATCTGGGCAATTACACCTTCGGCATCATCCAGCGTGACGTGAACGACATCCTCGTCGCCAGCGATGCCCAACTGGTGGAAGCGATGCGCTTCTTCGCCGAGCGCATGAAAATGGTGGTCGAGCCGACCGGATGTCTCGGCTTTGCCGCTGCCCGTGAAAGGGCGGCTGAACTGAAAGGGCAGCGGGTAGGGGTGATCATCAGTGGCGGAAACATCGACCTGAACACATACGCGAAGCTGCTGGCGCGCTGACCGATCCGTGAATCGACTGCACCAAAAGGGTCTGTCTGCGTCCTGAATCCCCCGATTTGGTGCGTGCGCTGACCTTTTCTCTCTGTCATGGCGGCGCGCTTCGCCGCGGCTCTGATGGCACTGCGCTTGCAGCATCTTCCGCACACACGGACGGAGATGCCGAATGTTTTCATTGCGCGCCAACAAACACCGGGCTCAAGACGACGATGCCCTCAACCTGCTGTTCGACGATCTGGACCTGACGGTGCAGCTGTCCGGGCCTTCGCCGTTCAATGCACGTCTCAACGGTTTCAGCCAGATCCTGCACCAGCGCCTGGCCGAGAGCCTCGCCGCCTCTGTGGACATCGCGGCTCATGCCCCTGAGTTGGCGCGTATCGCCCGCGTCACCGAGCAGAGCGGGCAGCGATTGGCTCAAGCTTCGGAACTGATTGCCAGCGCCAGCGAGCAGGTCAGCACGTCCCTGGACACCGAGTTGGTGCCAGGGGCGGCGCAGGTGGCCAAGCTGTCGAGCGAGGTCACGTTGACCCTGCGCCAATGCCAGCAGACCGGCGAACAAGTGCTCGGGCAAGTCGAGGCGATCGGCTCCAGTGAGCAGAAACTGGAGGCGGTGATCGGTCAGTTGTTCGGCCAGTTGGAGGAGGTCAGCCAGGTCCTCGGCGTCATCGCCAGCATCTCTCAGCAAACCAACCTGCTGGCGCTCAACGCGGCCATCGAAGCCGCTCGCGCCGGGGAGCATGGCCGGGGCTTCGCCGTGGTGGCCGATGAGGTGCGACGGCTCGCCGGGCACACCACTGAGTCCACGGCGCGGGTGAGTCAGATCATCGAGCGCTTTCGGGCGGACATGGATCAGCTCGGCGCTGCGGGCAGCATTATGCACGCGGCCGTGGCCGAGGGCCGTGCGAGTATGACCCGCATGGGCGAGGACTTGCTCAGCACCCAATCGGCGATGGATCAGCTGGATCAGCGGGTCGGCCACATCGCCTCAGGCACGGAGCACATCGGCATCGCGGTGCATGCGATCAACCGCGACGTGCAGAACATTGCCGGGGTCGCCTCGGAACTGTTGGGCAACGCCGGTCAGGTCCTGACTCACAGCGACGCCGTGCGCAACAGTGGCGATCATTTGTTGAACGGATTGGGCGGGTTTCGGTTGCAGATGCACAAGGCAATTCAGGCGAGCGTCGAAAGCCTCGGCAGCGAAGCGGCGATGCACGGCGATCTGCAGATGGCCGAGCGTTTCATGCTCGACACCCTGCGCCGGGATTCGCGGTTTGAATTGTTTTACATGGTCGACCGCAACGGCAATCAGATCACCGAAAACATCGGGCTGGACACCGACGACAAGACGCCAAGCTGCAAGGGGCGGAATTGGGCGCAGAGGCCTTGGTTCAAGGAGGTCGCGGATCAGTTGACCAGTTACATCACACCGGTCTACCGCTCTTCGGCCACGGACGCGTTTTGTATCACCGTGTCAGTACCGATCTTTGCGGCGAACGGGCAGTTGCACAGGGTGCTGGCGGCGGACGTGAGGTTGTCGGCGTTGATGTGAAGGGCGGGCAGAGAAGGGCTACCGGGAACGTTGATGAACCTGTGGGAGCGAATTCATTCGCGAGGCGGTGAGCCTCCGGCGTCCCCCCACAACGATGGTGGCGCGCCAGTGCTTAGGGTCCGACGCTGTCCCTGTGGGAGCTGCCGGAGCTGTGCGACGGCCGCGAAGACGGTGGTTCAGGCAACGCATCTTCCACTGACCCACCGCTGTCGCTGCCGTCGTACCTCCGGCGTCTCCCACGAGGGTGATGGCGTATCGAGAATCGGGGCTGACGCAAGACCTGTGGGAGCTGCCGGAGCTGTGCGACGGCCGCGAAAGTGGTGTATCAGACAACCCATCTTCCACTGACCCACCGCTGTCGCTGCCGTCGTCCCTCCGGCGTCTCCCACGAGGGTGGTGGCGTATCGAGAATCGGGGCTGACGCAAGACCTGTGGGAGCTGCCGGAGCTGTGCGACGGCCGCGAAAGCGGTGGTTCAGACAGCGCATCTTTCACTGACCCACCGCTGTCGCTGCCGTCGTCCCTCCGGCGTCTCCCACGAGGGTGGTGGCGTATCGAGAATCGGGGCTGACGCAAGACCTGTGGGAGCTGCCGGAGCTGTGCGACGGCCGCTAAAGCGGCGTATCAGACAACGCATCTTTCACTGACCCACCGCTGTCGCTGCCGTCGTCCCTCCGGCGTCTCCCACGAAGGTGGTGGCGTATCGAGAATCGGGGCTGACGCAAGACCTGTGGGAGCTGCCGGAGCTGTGCGACGGCCGCGACAGCGGTGTATCAGACAATGCATCTTCAACTGACCCACCGCTGTCGCTGCCAGCGTGAATTCTGCGGTGTTTGAAGGTTCCGCGTTCAAGAGGGCGTGGCTCGTCCTACTCGGCGGGTGTATGCGTAATACCTGTGGGAGCGAATTCATTCGCGAAGCATTCGAACAATCGACACCGTTTGGTTGGCTGTTCCAATGTCTCGCGAATGAATTCGCTCCTACAGGGGATCAAGGCGCCGTCGAGATCAAGGGCTGATCCCGACGGCGATTGCGCAGCGGTTTACGCCTGCTCTTCCTTGTGCAGCTCAAACAGCAGCAACGAGCGCGGGGTCACGGTGTATTCGTTGCCGAATTCGAAGTGCTCCTTGCCCTTGATGTCCGGCTGGTTGGTATCGACCAGGCTGACCCAGTTCAGTCCTTCCGGCACTTCTGGCAGGGTGAAGTTGACGCCTTCGTGGTGCGAGTTGACCACGAGCAGCATGGTCGCATCGCCACCGCGACGGCGAATCCCGGTTTCCTGCGCACGACCGTCGATAAGCATGCCCAGGCAACGGCCGTTGGCGTCATGCCATTGCTCGGTGGTCATCTCCTCGCCGCTTGGCGACAGCCAGGTCACGTCCTTGACACCCAACTCCTCGTTGTATTCGCCGACCAGGAAACGGCCACGGCGCAGGATCGGGTATTTCAAACGCAGTTTGATCAGACGTTGCACGAACGCATGCAGCGCCTTGCCGTCTTCGTCCCAATCCCAGTTGACCCAGCCGATCTCACTGTCTTGGCAATAGGCGTTGTTGTTGCCGTGCTGGGTGCGTGCAAACTCGTCGCCCGCCACGATCATCGGCGTGCCTTGGGAGAACAGCAGGGTTGCAAAGAAATTGCGCATCTGGCGCAGACGCAGCGCGTTGATTTCCGGATCTTCGGTCGGCCCTTCAACGCCGTGGTTCCACGAGCGATTGTCGTTGCTGCCGTCCTGATTGTTTTCGTCGTTGTCCTCGTTGTGTTTGTCGTTGTACGACACCAGGTCGTGCAGCGTGAAGCCGTCGTGGGCGGTGACAAAGTTGACCGACGCGTACGGCCGACGACCGCGCTGGTTGAACATGTTGCCCGACGCGGTCAGACGGCTGGCAAGGTCAGCCAATTGACCTTCGTCGCCTTTCCAGAACGCGCGCACGGTGTCGCGGAACTTGTCGTTCCATTCAGCCCAGCCCGGTGCGAAATGACCGACCTGATAGCCACCGGGGCCGCAGTCCCACGGCTCGGCGATGAGTTTGACCTGACGCAGCACCGGGTCCTGACGACAGGCGACGAGAAAACTGTGACGCTCTTCGAACCCATCGTGGTAACGGCCAAGAATGGTCGCGAGGTCGAAACGGAAACCGTCGACGTGCATCTCGCTGGCCCAGTAGCGCAGGGAGTCGGTGACCATTTGCAGCACGCACGGGTGGCTCAGGTCCAGCGTGTTGCCGGTACCGGAATCGTTGATGTAGAAGCGCTTGTCGTCCGGCATCAGGCGGTAGTACGACGCGTTGTCGATGCCACGCATGGACAGGGTCGGGCCGCGCTCGTTGCCTTCGGCGGTGTGGTTGTAGACCACGTCCAGAATCACTTCCAGACCGGCGTGGTGCATGTGCGCGACCATTTCCTTGAACTCGGCGATCTTGCCGTGGGCCAGGAAACGCGGATCAGGGGCAAAGAACGCGATGGTGTTGTAGCCCCAATAGTTGGTCATGCCTTTTTGCAGCAGGTGCTGGTCGTTGACGAACGCATGGATCGGCAGCAGCTCGATCGAGGTCACGCCCAGCCCTTTGATGTGCTGGATCACGTCATCGACCATCAGGCCTGAGAACGTGCCCTTCAGCTCATCGGGAACGGACGGGTGACGCATGGTGAAACCCCGGGTGTGGGTTTCGTAGAAAATGGTTTTCTCCCACGGCACGTTCACCCGCTGATCACGGCCCCAGGTGTAAGCGGGGTCGATAACCTTGCACTTCGGCACGAAGGGCGCGCTATCGCGCTCGTCGAAACTCAGGTCGTCATCGGGGTGGCCGATGGTGTAGCCGAACAGCGCTTCGGACCATTTCAGCTCGCCGACCAGTTGCTTGGCGTAGGGGTCGATCAGCAGTTTGTTGTGGTTGAAACGGTGACCGTTTTTCGGGTCATAGGGGCCGTACACGCGGTAGCCGTAGACCAGCCCGGGGTGGGCGTCGGGCAGGTAGCCGTGGAAGATTTCGTCGGTGTATTCGGGGAGTTCGATACGTTCCAGTTCGGTCTCGCCGGTGGAGTCGAACAGGCACAGCTCGACCTTTGTCGCGTTGGCGGAAAAGATCGCAAAGTTAACCCCCAGGCCGTCCCAGTTCGCGCCGAGCGGGAAGGGCAGGCCTTCGCGGATGCGCGACGCGGTGACTTCCGGGCTGTCGGCCTTGCTGGATTCATTCTTGGGGGCGGTGGTGTTTTCTTGCTTGCTCATGGGGATTCCTGACGTTCGAATGATTTCCTGAAGGCGAACAAAGCCTTTGTCGCAGGCTGGGACTGCGCCATTGGTGAAAACAGGCAAAGGGGTTACCGCAGGGGGAACATCGTTTTCAGGCGATCCCTGCGGTCGAGGTTTGCTACGCGATCAGTCTTCGGAGTACCGAAGACTCACGGCGCGGGTGGCTTGGCCGCCGCGGGTGTCTTCTTGGCCGCTGGTTTTGCGGCAGGCTTGGCAGCCGGCTTCGCAGCTGGCGCGCCGTCAGCCGCAGCGGCTTTCGGTTTGGCGGGGGCCTTGGCCGCCGGTTTAGGCGCAGGCTTGGCCGCCGGTTTTTCAGCGGCTTTCGCAGCTGGCTTGGCGGCAGGCTTTGCAGCAGGTTTGGCTGCAGCGGCCTTGGGCTCAGCCTTGGGTTTGGCCGCTGCCTTGGGGGCAGCCGCTTTTTTAGGCGCCTTGGCTTCGGCGTCCGCCAGCTTGCGGGCCTGTTCCCAGTGAACGGCGTCCTTTCCGTGAGGCTTGCCTTCAGATTCCCAGATCTGATGGGCGAGCTCTTTGATTCGTTTTTCGTCGGCACTCATCTCGACACTCCCGGGTATTACAAGGTTTGAATAAGCAGATTGACGGAAAATTCCTTGAGCGCTGCGCTGAGCGACAATTCCTTGTTGTCTGTGACTGTAGCTTGCGCGAAAAGTCCCTTCCAATTTGGATTTGAATCAGCGAACGGCAGGAGGATTCGTGTATCGCCCCAATGTGCTGCATTGATGAATGGAGTTTGCGCAGTGCCCAATAGTTCAGCCGGCAAACGTGGTATCACAACGATAGCCCGCAAATCCTCCTTTTCCCGGGCAAATGCAAGGACGTGTGCGGCGTGTTCGCCGACCACTTCCAACGGTTGATAGCGGCCCTCACTGAACAGTGTCGGATAGAGATTGCGCAACCTGAGCACCTGCGCGATCAACGCCTGTTTGATGCGACCGTCCTGCCACTGGGCAAGCAGCTCGGCGGGCGTCGTGAAGTCACTCAGCGCGCGTTGGCGAGCGGGGTAATCCACCGGACGACGGTTGTCCGGGTCCACCAGGCTGAAGTCCCAGAATTCAGTGCCCTGATACAGATCAGGAACACCGGGCACGGTCATGCGCAGCAAAGTTTGCGCCAGACTGTTCAAGGCGCCGGCGGGGGCGATGCGGTTGGCGGTGGCACCGATGGACTGACGCAAGGCGACGGTGTCCGGGCTCAGCAGCAACTGCTGGAGAAACTCGCGGCAGGCGCTCTCATAGGGCTCGTTCGGCGCGCTCCAACTGCTCTGCAACTTGGCTTCGCGCAGGGCTTTTTCCTGCCATTGCGTGAGGCGTTTGGCGTAGTCCTCGAAGGCGTCTTCACCCTCCATGTTCAGCGGCCAGCTGCCTAGAATCGCTTGATAAAGCATGAGCTCGTCGCCAGGGCTGATCGCCTGATCGCCCTGCTTCAGCGGTGTCGACAACTGCTGCCAGCGCTCCACCTGTTCGGCATACCAAGGCGCCACTTCGCTGAGCACCGCCAGACGGGTCCGGGTGTCTTCGCCGCGCTTGTGATCATGGGTCGCAGTGGTCAAGAGGTTGTCCGGAAAGCTTGCACCGCGAGTGATGCACACCTCATGAAACGCCTCAGGCGGTGCACTGAAATGTTGCGGATGGAAACCCACGTCGTTACGCGACAAGAGCACGGCCGAACGGTAGAACGAGGTGTCTTCCACCGACTTTGCCGCGACCGGTGAGGTCAGTTGCTGGAAGCGGTTGCACGCCTTGCGGCGCATCTCACGCAATGGCCCGTTCGGGTAATCCCGCAGGCGCTCGCCACCCAGCCAGCGCGCGAGGTAATCGAGCACCGGCCAGTCGCCTTCGTTGAGCATTTCACGTGCACCGGTCATGGCTTGTTGGAAATACCGCTCATCCTCGGCCGAGCGTCCACACGCGGTGATGTAGGTGCGATAGACCGGGAAGTTGCCCACCAGCGCCAGCAGCGCACGGCGGATGGCATTGAGGGTGAGGTCGCGACTCATCACGTCGCTGCGGGCCACCTGTAACAGCGCTTGTGCCAGGTTCTCGAAATCGCCCGCCAAGGTGCCGTGCAGCACTAGGTCCCGTGCTTCGAGCACTTCCTGATTGAAATCCGCCGTACGGCCGCTGATGCGGTTCCACAGTTCGCCAAGGACTTCTTCGCCCTTCGGATCATGTTGCAACAGCGACACCTGGTTCATGAATTCGTAACCGGTGGTGCCGTCGACGTTCCAGTCTTTACGCACCTGCTCATCGGAACCAAGAATCTTCTCGACGAAGATCGGCACATGGCTCAGCTCGGTGCCCGCCGGACGCTGGCTGAGCAGGCTTTCGACGCGGCGATGCAGCTTGCGACAGTAACCCCGAGGGTCGGCCAGGCCGTCGATGTGGTCGATGCGCAGGCCGTCCACCAGGCCCTCTGCGATCAGCTGGAAGATCTTGCCGTGGGTGGCCTCGAACACCTGCGAGCGCTCGACCTTGAGGCCGCCCAGCTCGTTAATGTCGAAGAAACGCCGCCAATTGATGTCGTCGCCCGCCGTGCGCCAACTGGCGAGGCGATAGTCCTGCTGTTCCAGCAACTGATGAAGCCGTTTGAAACCTTCCGGGTCCTTGCCGTCGAACTGCTTCAGGCCGTGTTCGATAGCGTCAGTCAGGTCGGGGTTGTCCTTCACACACTTGGTCAGTTCGGCCTTGGCAGCCACTGCCAGGTCGTAGGCATCGGGACTTTCATCCAGTGCAGAGAAACGGCCGGCCAAGGCGTCTAGTTCAGGGCGTTTGGCCGCCTTCAGCAGCGGCGCGTAGGTGCCCGGATTGATCGGGAAGTGATGCTGATAGTGCTCGACACGGAAGCTGCCGTGCTCGGCATCGAACAGCAGCGGCACGTCGCCGTTTTGCAGCACGGTGCCGTAATCGGTGCTGAGGAATGGCAGCAGCAATTGGCCCTTGAGCAGCGGGTCGGGGGAATTCCACTGAATGTCGAAGAACTTGGCGTAAGGGCTGCGTTGGCCCCATTCGATCAGGTCCAGCCACCACGGGTTATCGGCGCCGCCAACGGCCATGTGGTTGGAGACGATGTCGAGAATCAGCCCCATGCCATGCTTGCGCAGCTCGGCCACCAAACGACGTAGCGCCGGTTCGCCACCCAGTTCGGGGTTGATGACGCGAGGGTCGACCACGTCATAGCCGTGCATCGAACCGGCGCGGGCCTTGAGCAGAGGGGAGGCGTAAACGTGGCTGATGCCCAGTTCGGCGAAATAAGGGACCAGCGCCGTGGCGTCATCGAGGGTGAAGTCTTTGTGGAATTGCAGCCGCTGGGTCGCGCGCAGTGATTTGAGGGGTGAGTTGACTGGGTGATTCATTGATCGCGCTCCGCGGCCTGTTGACGTGCTGCGGCAAGGATTTCCAGACGACGCGCCGCGTTGGCGTTGTCCAGCAATGAGGCGGTGTCGCCGGGCAAACGCCGACGCCAGTTGGGGTGGCTGTCGATGGTGCCCGGAAAGTTGGCCTGCTCCTCGATACCCAAGGCGTCCTCAATGGGCAGCAGCACCAGTGGAGCGCGTGTATGGCCCAAGTAGCGCACGCTGCCATCGATCACGTCGCTTTCATTGCCGAGAGGGGCGTGCTCATAGTTGAGCTTCAACGCGGCACGCAATCCTTCGCGTTCACGCTCGCGCTCACCCCGCCAGCGGCGCTCGGCCTCGTCGTCGATATGGCCCAGGGTCTTGTTCCACTCGATGTCCAGCTCACTGAGCCAACCGGTCAGCGTCGGCAGGTCGTGGGTGCTGGTGGTGGCCAGCGCGTCGTCGGACCATTTGATGATGGGCTTGAAGTGCGCGTTGTCCTGTTCGAACAGCAAGACCCGCATGCCGAGAACGCCGCGGGTCGAGAGTTTCTCATGCAGGCCGTCGGGCACGGTGCCCAAATCTTCGCCGAGGACCACGGCCTTGTGGCGCCACGATTCCAGGCACAATAGGCGCAGCATGTCGTCGATCGGATAATTCAGGTAGGCACCTTCACTGGGCGGAGAGCCTTCGGGCACGACCCACAGGCGTTGCAGCCCCATGACGTGGTCGATGCGCAGGCCACCGGCGTGGGCGAAGTTGGCGCGCAGCATTTCGATGAAGGCGCGGAAACCGTTGCGTTTCAAACCGGTGGGCGAAAACGCGGAAATACCCCAGCTTTGTCCTGCGCGGTTGAGGATGTCCGGGGGCGCACCGACGGTCAGCGACGACAGCAATTCATCTTGACGGCTCCAGGCCTGACTGCCCGCACCGTCGGCGCCCACGGCGAGATCACCGATCAGGCCGACACTCATGCCGCTGCTGCGTGCGGCCGTCTGGGCGCGTTCCAGGCCACGGGCGATCAGCCATTGGGCGAAGGCGTGAAAGCCGATCTGTTCGCGATGGTCGGCGGCGAACGCCTCAATGACGCCACTGCGCGGATTCTTGTAATCGTCCGGCCATTCATGCCAATTGCCGCTGATGCCAAGCACGTCGCACTGGTCGCGCAGGGCCTCGAAGCGGCAGTGGTTTTCCAGCGCTTCGCCACCCGCGTGGCGAAAGCTGTTGAAGTCCTGATGAAGCGGGTGGTCGCTGGCGATGAACGCTGCGTACAACGCTCGGTACAGTTTCCATTTGGCCGCCGCTGCGGCGGGCCAGTCGATCAGTGGCAAGTCTTCCAGGCGCTTGAACTCATCCGCCAGCCCTGTTTCTTCCAGGGCTGCGCGCACGGCACGCTCGCCCAGAATCGTGCCCGGCGCGGCATACAGTGCGTTGAGAAACAGGCGGCTGGACGGCGAGTACGGACTGAAACGCTCACTGTCGTTGGAGAACATCGCGTGCACCGGGCTGATGGCGATGGCTGCGGCGCCGCGCTCACCCGCTGATCTGGCGAAGGTTTCAAGCGCCTGGGTGTCGCCGAAGCCGCCATCGCCTTCGCGGCGCAAGTAATACAGCTGCAAGGTCAGGCCCCAGGTGCGAGGGACGCTGACGTCCGCCGCCATGGCCAGGGTGTAGGCAGTTTTTGGCGCGACGGCGATCGTCAAGTGTTGGCCTGCAATCGCCAGCTGCTGATAACCCACTGTGGCCAGCGCGGGCAGTTCGGCCTTGGCGGTGAGCCTGGCGTCCAGACGCGATCCGTCTTCCAGCTCCAGCACGAACGGCGTTTCGGGCTTGAACCACGCCGAGAGGTCAAGATTGCTGCCGTGGTCGACGGTTAACAGCGGTGGCGGGGTGGTGGAGAGGCTTTGATCCTGCAAGCGTTCAAGGCTGGCAGCGATGTGTTCATCGTTCTCGGCGGGGTAACCCAGCCCGTCGAGGACCTTGCGCAGGACCTCGGGGCTGACGCGCTGCGGGCGTGCGTTGGCGTCCTTCCAATCGACTGACAGCCCGGCTTCGGCTGCCAGCATTTCCAGTTGCTCATTGCTCATCCTGTTCCTCCAACGTCACTCGATATCAGGCTGACAATGGCCGTGTAGGGATTGAGGGTGCCGCGCGAGGAAAGTTCTGCCGATTTTGGGTGGGACTCATGCAGCACGTGCTGCACGCTGTGTTCGTCGACCTGCACCGCGTGCTCGCTCAGGTTCAGGTCGATGCGCAAGATCTGTCCGTCGCCCATCTCCCAGCGTGCGCTGACGGCCTTGTCGGCGAGCACGTCTGCAGCACCCAGGGCTTTGGCGCCCTCCAGCCGAGGCACGATGTGCTCGCGACGAATCGCCAACAGCTCGCGGTACAACGCCAGCCAGCTGCGGTGATCCTGGCCCTTGTCGGTTTCCAGCAGCAAGGCGTCGAAAGCCGGGCGCGAGGCCTCGAAGGTCTTCAGCGCATTCGGATCAGGAATCTGCTCACGCTTGGCCGGGTCGGCGAACGCCGCGAAATCCGCGAACTCCCCCCGGCGACCTTCGCGCACGGCGTCGGCCAATTCGTCGTGGAAGTCGGTGAAGAACAGGAACGGCTCACTTGCGCCCCATTCATCGCCCATGAACATCAGCGGGATCATCGGCGACAACAGCAACAGCGCCGTGGCCGCTCGCAGCGCGTGTGGAGGGCTCAACTGAACGAGGCGCTCGCCCAGCGCACGGTTGCCGATCTGGTCGTGGTTCTGCAGGAACAACACGAACGAGGTCGGCGACAAATGCGCGCTCGGTTCGCCCCGGGCGTGGCCGTGGCGGGTGGATTCGCCCTGATAGACGAAGCCTTCGCCCAGCAGGCGTGCCAGCTTATGGGTTGGCTGTTCGGCGAAGTCGGTGTAGTACGCGTCGGTTTCGCCGGTCAGCAACACGTGCAACGTGTTGTGGCCGTCGTCGTTCCACTGTGCGTCGTAGCCCTGATCCATGCGATGGGCTTCGTTGAATTCGTTTTCCAGCATCAGCCACACGTGACGGTCAGGCGCGGTTGCCTGACGCACCCGTTCGGCCAGTTCCTTGAGGAAGGTCGGGTCTTCGATGGCGTGCACAGCGTCGAAGCGCAGGCCGTCGAAGCGGTAGTCCTGCAGCCACATCAGTGTATTGTCGATAAAGAAGTCCCGGACTTCGCGGCGCCGGAAATCGATGGCGTCGCCCCACGGGGTCTTCTTGTCGCTGCGGAAAAAATGCTTGGCGTACGCACCCAGATAGTTGCCATCCGGACCGAAGTGGTTGTAGACCACGTCCAGAATCACGGCCAGACCCAGACCGTGGGCCGTGTCGATCAAGTGTTTGAGTTGTTCCGGTGTGCCATAGGACGACTGGGGTGCGTAGGGCAACACGCCGTCATAGCCCCAGTTACGATTGCCGGGAAACTGTGCGATGGGCATCAGCTCGATGGCGGTGACGCCGGTGTCGGCTAGATGCCGCAGGCGTTGTTCGACGCCCGCGAAGCCGCCGAGCGCGCCGACATGCAGTTCATAAATGACGGCTTCGTGCCAGGGCCGTCCGCGCCAGGCATCGTGCTGCCAGCGGTAGGCATTCTGGTCCACCACCTGGCTGAAACCATGCACCTCGCTGACCTGAGCCCGGGAGGCCGGATCAGGCACATGAAGGTCTTCGTCGATGGTGTAGCGATAGCGCGTGCCCGCCGGGCATCGAGCTTCGAGGACGAACCAACCGTCCTCTTGAGGCAGCAGGGCCAGTGACGGCCCATCCTCGATCTCGACGCTGACGTAATAGGCATCCGGAGCCCAAAGGGCAAACCGAGTGTGTTCAGGATCTAGCAGGACGGCGCCGTGGCGCCAGTTCTCATCCGTGCGCGAAGGCATCCGTTACCCCTTTTTCAATTCATCGATCAGTAATGCAGTGCAGCGCCCACGTTTTTCTTCAACAACTCCTGATAGAGGTCGGCGTAAGGTTCGACCGCTTTGTGCCAGTCGAACGGCGCAGCCATCGCACGGCAGCGCATCGCGTTAAGCAATGTAGGGCTGGCGAAGACGTTGAAGGCGCGGGTGAGCGCTTCGGTGTAGCTTTCCACCGTGGATTCGTCGAACAGGAAACCGGTGCATCCGTCTTCGATGGTGTCTGCCAGGCCGCCGGTACGACGTGCCACCGGCAACGAACCGAAGCGCTGCGCGTACATCTGGCTCAGACCGCACGGCTCATAGCGCGACGGCATCAGCAGGAAGTCGCTGCCCGCGAACATGCGACGAGCGTCGGTTTCATTGAAGCCGACCCGGACGCTGACCTGGCCCGGGAAGCGGGCGGCGAGGGCGCGCATGGCGTCTTCTTCATCCGGTTCGCCGCGACCAATGATCGCGATCTGTCCACCGTTGTTGACGACGTATTCGGCCACGCCGATGGTCAGGTCCAGACCCTTCTGATACACCAGACGCGAGACCACTGCGAAGAGTGGGCCCGTGGACGGCTCAAGCTCGAACAGCTCGCGGACGTAGTCGGCATTGATCTCCTTGCGCGTCCATTCGTTCGGGGCGAAGCGGCAGATCAGGTGTTCATCGGTGGCCGCATCCCAGCTTTCATCGATGCCGTTGGGAATCCCGCTGAGCTGGCCGCGATTGGCCTTGCTTTGCAGGAAGCCTTCCAGACCGCAACCGAAATCCGGGGTGGTGATTTCCTTGGCGTAGGTCGCGCTCACGGTGGTGATGTGGCTCGAATACGCCATGCCCGCCTTGATGAACGACAGCTGGCCGTAAAATTCCATGCCATCCGGACCCAGCGCGGAATCGGGAATGCCCAGCTCGCGGCTCGACGCTACGCTGACGAAACCCTGATACGCGAGGTTGTGAATCGTGAAGATGCTTGGCGTGGTCTGGCCGCGCCATTTCATATACGCCGGTGCCAGACCCGCAGGCCAGTCGTGGGCGTGGACCAGTTCCGGGCACCACTGGGTTTTCACCGCGCCCGCGGCGAAGTCGGCAGCGGCCAGGCCCAGACGGGCAAAGCGAATGTGGTTGTCGGACCAGTCGCGACCGTGATTGTCGCCATAAGGCGTGCCTTCGCGCTCGTACAGCTCCGGGCAAATCAATACATAAATGACCAGACCGTCTTTCATGTCCATCCGGCCGATCTTGCAAGGCGGGAGCGCGGCGTGCCCGCTGAGTTCGCTGATGATGTGAATCGGGTTACCGCTATTGATGACCTGTGGATAGCCGGGAATCAGCACGCGTACATCGTGAAGGTGGCGCATGGCGCGCGGCAGTGCAGCAGACACATCGCCCAGACCGCCGGTTTTCACCAAGTCGGCCATTTCCGACGTCACGAACAGGATCTTTTTCCTGTTCGCCATGGAGATCCCGGGTTGTACAGGGGGCAGTTGCAGCACAGGTGCGCTCGTCGTTGCGAAGACCGGCAGATGGGTCAGCTCGCTGGCCGGCTGGTTAAAACTCTCTCCCTTCTGGGTTTTGACAGCGGCACTAATCATCGTTTTCTCCCATTCGATACGCAGTGTTGGTACAGCACTTGAGTTGTAAAAGGCCATGTCCTATGGCCAGGCACACAAGACCTACGCAAAATCGATACCCATTTACCGACTGCATAAGTAAGGACAGGGTGAAAGCGGCCTCTGTTTGGGCTTCATCCGGTAGCATAGGCGCTCTAATCAGCTGACCCAGGGCATTTGTAGAAGTTTCGACTTTTTTTCCGGGAAATGTCTGGCCTGCGGGATGGCAGCTTTTTGTAGGAAAAAATTCACCTCGCTACAGAAATTCCCTGACCGCGGAATGCGCCGTTCTGGCGCACATTTTCCTCCTGAACAGTATCGACGACCGCTGGTCGGATTGTTCGACAATCCCTCTGCAGCGGCTTGGGAAGCATAGCCGCGCGGTGATTTTTAGCGACCGGCGCTTCATGAAGTTTTTGTTGTCGCCATTTCTCGGTGCAACACAGCCCGAATCTCGTGCGTAATTGAGAAAAATCCTACTTTTGTATCGGGAATTTTTGGTGCGCTGCACGGTAGAATCCAACCCACGCGACAGAGGGGCCTTCGGTCTTCTGTCTGTTCCCCCCTGAGTTGTAGAGGAAGTCAATGCAAGCCCCTGAGGTTCTGGTCCTGCAAGCCAGCTATACCAATCCGGTCCACGCAGAAGCCATCGGTTTCCTGATCAATCAATATGCCGAAGACGCCATGGGCGGCGGCGAGTCGCTGTCTCAGGACGCCCGTGAACAGTTGGCGCTCGAACTGGCCAAGCGTCCCCACGCGTTCAGCGTTTTGGCGTTCATCTCTGGCGAGCCGGTTGGGCTGGTCAACTGCTTCGAAGGGTTCTCCACCTTCGCCTGCCGTCCGCTGGTGAACATTCACGATGTGGTGGTCATCGCGTCTTCCCGTGGTCTGGGCATCAGCCAGAAGATGCTGGCCAAGGTCGAGGAAATCGCCCGCCAGCGCGGTTGCTGCAAAATGACGCTGGAAGTGCTGGAGGGCAATGAAGTCGCCCAGGGTGCTTACCGCAAGCTGGGTTTCTCGGACTATCAGCTCGATCCGAAGATGGGCAAGGCGCTGTTTTGGCAGAAGGCGTTGTAGGCACCTGCAAGCCCTCGCCGGACACCCATCTGTAGGAGCGAATCTATTCGCGATAGGCCGGTACATCCAATAAGGGTGTATCGGCTGTATCAACGTTTCGCGAATGAATTCGCTCCCAAAGGTCGACGGTGACCAGCCGATGTCAATCTGATCGCAGGTTGAAACCGTGTATGAGCTGTTGCTTGAGCAACACCATCCAAAACATTTGTAACAGTTCTATCCTGTAAGACAATTCAGCGAGCGATGTAGGATCGCCTCCCGTATTGATTTCAGGACACCCATGTCACTTTCACTGGAACCTCCCAGTTGCCGATCCCGTTCCCTGAACCCGGATCTTCGTCCCTCGTTTCTCTTCGCCGACCGGCGCGTGTTTTCAAAGACCTTCATTTGTCTCGGCTCCCTCACGGTGACGCCGGGTGTCGTCTTATCCGGCGCTCAGCCGCTGAAAAGGAACCCTTGACCCATGGAATGGCTTGCGGACCCCACGGCCTGGCTGGGCCTGTTGACCCTGATCGTCCTTGAACTGGTATTGGGCATCGACAACCTCGTGTTCATCGCCATCCTGGCCGACAAATTGCCCCCCGAGCAGCGTGACAAGGCGCGGGTGCTGGGGCTGTCCCTGGCATTGATCATGCGCCTGGGGCTGCTGGCGAGTATTTCGTGGATGGTGACGCTCACCGAGCCGCTGCTCGACGTGTTCGGCAAAAGCTTCTCCGGCCGCGACCTGATCATGCTGTTCGGCGGGGTGTTCCTGCTGTTCAAGGCGACCATGGAACTGCACGAACGACTCGAAGGCCATGTCGCTCAGCATTCGGGCACCACGACGTACGCGCTGTTCTGGCCCATCGTCGCGCAGATCGTCGTGCTTGACGCCGTCTTCTCCCTGGACGCGGTGATCACGGCGGTCGGCATGGTGGACGAGTTGTCGGTGATGATGATCGCGGTGGTGTTCTCCATCGGCATCATGATCATTGCCAGCAAGCCGCTGACGGCCTTCGTCAACGCACACCCGACGGTGATCATGCTGTGCCTGGGTTTCCTGATGATGATCGGCTTCAGCCTGACCGCCGACGGCCTCGGGTTTCATATCCCGAAAGGCTACCTGTACGCGGCGATTGGCTTCTCGATCCTCATCGAGGTGTTCAACCAGGTCGCGCGCTCGCGTCGCAAACGCAGCCTGAAAGGCAACCTGCCGCGCCGCCAGCGCATGGCCCACGCCGTGCTGAGGCTGTTGGGCGGCCGCAAACCCGCTGTCGAAGACGTGGGTGAGGACATCGCCGACATGCTCGACGGCGATGGCGATGTGGACGAAGCCATTTTCGACCGGCGTGAGCGGGTGATGATCAGCGGCGTGTTGCAGCTGGCGCAAAAGCCGGTCCGCAGCGCCATGACCGCCCGCAACGACGTTGACGTGATCGATCTGTCAGATGACGAAGCGACCATCCGTCAACGTCTGATGGCGTCGTCCTACTCGCGCCTACCGCTGATTCGTGAGGGGCGCGTAGAAGAACCTCTCGGCTTCGTGCACAAAAAGGAACTGCTTAACGCGTTGCTCGCCGAAGCAGTGCCGAACCTGGAACACGCGGCGCGCCAGGCCCTCAGCGTGCTCGACAGTTTTTCGGTCCTCAACGCGCTGGATCAGATGCGTGCGCAATCGACTCACATTGCATTCGTGGTCAACGAGTTCGGCGACTTCGTCGGCATCCTCACCATGACCGACATCCTTGAATCCATTGCAGGCGAACTCCCGGACGCGACCGAGGCTGAGGGGCCTGGTCTGGTCGAGGAGGGCGAGGGCGTGTTGGTGAACGCCGCCATGAACCTGACTCACCTGCGCGAACGCACCGGTTTCAAGGCTCGTGCTACCGAGGAATATCAGACGCTGGCCGGGCTGATCATGAGCCTGCTTGACCGGTTGCCGGTCATGGGCGACGAGGTGCAGTGGGAGGGGTGGAATCTCAAGGTGGTTGACGTGCAGGAGCGGCGCGTGACCCGCGTGCTGATGCACAAGACGTCTGTCTGATCAGGGCGTTTGAATCGACGCTTATAACGCTTATAAAAAGAAGGCCTGCATTGCGCAGGCCTTTTTTCTGAACGGTGGTTACTTGTTCGCCACTTCAGGCATCGGCGCCTCTTGAGTCGCGGCCTTTTCCATGCCAGCGAAGTCACTCAAACCTTTCTGCGCATAAGGGTCGCCAATCAGTCGAGGGCGCGCCTTGAAGTCCAGGCTCACCAGGCTCTTCGTCGAGTCCAGTTCGTCGAAGCTCAGGCCCGCCAGTTGCGCCCAGGTGTGGATCAGGTTCGAGCTGGAATAAGGACGGCTGTGGATGCTGTCGAAGCTCCAGTTGTGGGTTTCACGCCATTTTGGCGACGCATAGGCAATGAACGGCACCGTGTACATTGGAATCGTCGGTTTGCCCTCGTTGCGGCCCAGCGTGTTGTGCCCTGGCGAGTCGTAAACGTCTTCGCCGTGGTCGGACAGGTACAGCAGGAAGCCGTTCGGGTCCGCCTTGCTGTAGGTCTTGATCAGGCTCGACACCACGAAATCGTTGTACAGCACTGCGTTGTCGTAGCTGTTGTACATCTCCAGCTTGCTGTCATCGATGGCCGCAGGCACGCCGTCACGACCGGTGAATTTCTCGTAGGTTTCCGGGTAGCGGTACTGATAGGCCATGTGCGTGCCCAGCAAGTGAACGACGATCAGCTTGCGCGGCGCGGCATCGGTGAGGGCCTTGGCGAACGGCTCCAGCACGTCGCCGTCGTACTGGCGGGCGTTCTGATTGCGGTTGTTGTTCAGGTAGACCTGCTCGTCCGCCTGCTCGGAGAACGTGGTGAGCATGGTGTTGCGCTTGGTCATCGTCTGCTGGTTGGTGATCCAGAAGGTCTTGTAACCCGCCTGCTTCATCACGCTGACGATGGACGGGGTCTTCAGGTACAGGTCCGGATTTTCCTCGTCAGCGAAGGTCAGCACTTGCTGCAACGCTTCGATCGTGTACGGACGCGGGGTGATGACGTTATCGAACACCTGCAGCTCGCTTTTCATGGCGTCCAGATTCGGCGTGGTCTGCCGTGGGTAGCCATACAGATGCATGCGGCCACGGTTGGTCGATTCACCGATGACCAGCACCAGCGTGGTCGGCAGGCCGGCCTGTTGATCCTTGAGGTTTTTCAGCGGCGGGATATTGCTGCTGGTGGTGAGCATGTCCTGCATGCTGTCCAGTTGCTGGGTGTAGCGGTGGTACGCCACCAGCATCTGCCAGGGCACGGCGGGTTCGATGCGCGATTCGAAGGCTTCAAGGCCGGCAGCCGTCGTGTCGAAGCGTGACATCTGTTTCGCCAGCGGGTAGCCGATGATCGCCACCAGCAGCGCAGTGGCAACGACCCAGGCACGGCCACGGGGCATGTACACGGGCCGCAGGCGGGTCCAGAGGAAAATCGCAAAGGCGGTGTGGGCGATGAACGCCAGCACGATCCACCAGGCGAAGTACTGCGTCATGTATTCGCCCGCCTCAGAGACGTTCGACTCGAACATGATGAAAATGACGCTTTGCGAGAATTCTTGCTGATAGATGAAGAAGTAGCCCAGGCTCGCCATGGAGCAGGCCCACAGCACGACACCGATGACGGCCGCCATGACACGGGTCTTGCCAGGGAACAGGAACATCGGCGCCAGCCAGATACCGCTCATCAGGAACGCCTGGCGAAAGCCCGCGAAGCCGGTGATGCCGGTCAGTTGGATCAGCAGTTGGGTGATTCCGGAAAAGTACCAGAAGAACAGGAAAAGCCAGGCCACGCCGGCCCAGTCAAAACCCTTCGGAGTGGGGGTGCTCCGTTTCATCGTTGCCATCAGGCGCTCCAGCTATGGATCTGTCGAGCGGCGCAATGGGCCGCCTCGTTTTTGCAGCGGGGCGTCGCGCAGGCCATGAGCGACCCGGCGTACGTTCCGCGAAGGTGCGGGAGTATGGTGAGGGTGAGGTGAAAAAAATGTGAGACAGCGGTGGACGGTGTGTGAACCCGGTCAGGACGGGGATTGAGAGCAGGGTTGGAACGTTACGGAATGTGTCTGGTCGGAAAAATGACGGAAAGTTCGTCGACCGAGAAGACGTATAACGGGGAAGGGTCAGGCGAGGGGATCAAGCGTGAAGGCAAGCCAGCAAATCGGGCTTGCCTCATTGGGTGAAGCGCGGGGGATCAGGCGTGAAGGGCCGTGCCGTTGGCGAGCTGTGCGTGTTGCAGCATCAGGGCCATTTGGGCGACTTTCTTTTGCAGCTGGTCACGTTCTTCGCGGAGCTGACGCAGCTCATCGCGACGGACGGTAACGTACAGAGTCTGTGGAACGCTTGCCGGTAGTACTGTGCCCATTGCTCACCTCGCAAATGGCGGATTCAACTTCGTAAGGTTCAAGCAATGACGCGATCGCTACCCGACTTGTCCATGCTTCCTACCTTTGTCGGCGCGGATTCTGATTTCTTTTCAAAAAAATTGGAACTTTTTTATTTTTAATTGTCACTGTCGTTTCGTCTTGGCGACGAACGGCGTAAAAAGCCCGTCCTTGACGCACCAACATGAAACTATTTTCACCGGGAAACCTTCGTTTGCCTCCCCGGACTAACCCTACAAGCGGCACTGGGCTATAAAATGGGGCACCCTGTTTACGAATTAAGGAGCACCTCTACATGCAACTCGGGATTGTTGGACTAGGCCGCATGGGCGGCAACATCGCACGTCGACTGATGCTCAATGGCCACACGACAGTCGTTTACGATCGCGATGAGCAGTCTCGCACCGTGCTCGCCAACGAAGGTTCGACGCCGGCCACCGACCTCAAGTCACTGGTGGCTGCGCTGGACAAGCCGCGAGCCGTCTGGGTGATGCTGCCAGCGGGCGCTCCGACCGAAGACACCATCAATGTGCTGGCTGATCTGCTCGATAAAGACGACGTGATCATCGACGGTGGCAACACCTTTTATAAGGACGACGTGCGTCGCTCCCACGCGCTGAAAGAGAAGGGCCTGCACTACGTTGATGTCGGCACATCTGGCGGCGTCTGGGGCCTGGAGCGCGGCTACTGCATGATGATCGGCGGTGAAACCGAGGTGGTGAACCGCCTTGACCCGCTGTTCAAGACCCTGGCCCCCGGCATCGGCAACATCCCCCGCACCAAGGACCGGGCCAAGGACGCCGACCCTCGCGCTGAGCAGGGCTATATCCATGCTGGCCCGCCGGGCGCCGGTCACTTCGTGAAGATGATCCACAACGGCATCGAATACGGAATGATGCAGGCCTTCGCCGAAGGCTTTGACATCCTCAAGACCAAAAACTCGGAAAACCTGCCGGAAGACCAGCGCTTCGATCTGAACATGGGCGACATCGCCGAAGTCTGGCGTCGCGGCAGTGTCGTCTCCTCCTGGCTGCTGGACCTGACCGCCGATGCACTGGCGACCGATCCTCAGCTCAATGCCTATTCCGGCTCCGTGGCCGACAGCGGTGAAGGCCGCTGGACCATTGAAGCCGCGATGGAGCAGGCCGTACCGGTCCCGGTGCTGTCCACTTCTCTGTTTGCCCGCTTCCGCTCCCGTCAACAAAGCACGTACGGCGACAAGATGCTCTCCGCCATGCGTTTCGGTTTTGGTGGTCATAAGGAACCAAAATAATGGGTTTAACCCGAAGCAAGCAAAAGGCTGCGGTCGCTCCGGCGACCACTCTGTTCCTGTTTGGCGCCCACGGCGACCTGGTCAAGCGGCTGTTGATGCCAGCCCTCTACAACCTGTTCCGTGACGGACTGGTCGGTGAGGACCTGCACATCGTCGGCGTTGACCACAACACCGTCAGCGACGCCGACTTCGCCAAGAAGCTAGAGGATTTCATTCGCCAGGAGGCGGCCAGCAAGGTCGCCGAAGGCGGAAAAGAGCCCTTGGACCCGGCGTTATGGGGCGGTCTGGCCAAGCGCATCACCTACATCACTGGCGATTTTCTCGACGACGGCACCTATGCGGCCATCGACGACAAGATCAAGAGCACCGGCACCCAAAACGCTGTGTTCTATCTGGCCACGGCGCCGCGTTTCTTCAGTGAAGTGACCAAGCGTCTGGGATCGTCCGGACTGATGACGGAAGGCGACGATCATTTCCGTCGCGTGGTGATCGAGAAGCCGTTCGGGCACGACCTGCCCAGTGCGGTGGCGCTGAATGCGTGCTTGCTGAAGGTGATGAGCGAGAAGCAGATCTACCGGATCGACCACTATCTGGGCAAGGAAACGGTGCAGAACATTCTGGTCAGCCGTTTCTCCAACGGCCTGTTCGAGTCGTTCTGGAACAACCATTACATCGATCACGTGCAGATCACGGCGGCTGAAACCGTGGGCGTCGAAACCCGTGGCGGTTTCTATGAAACCACCGGCGCACTGCGCGACATGGTGCCCAATCACCTGTTCCAATTATTGGCGATGGTGGCCATGGAACCGCCCGCGGCGTTTGGTGCGGATGCGGTCCGCGGTGAAAAGGCCAAGGTCATCGGCGCCATTCGGCCATGGTCGGAAATGGAAGCGCTGGCCAACTCCGTGCGCGGGCAATACACCGAGGGCACCGTGGGCGACAAGAAAGTCCCCGGTTACCGCCAGGAGGATCGTGTGGCCGAAGACAGCACCACGGAAACCTACGTCGCGCTCAAGGTCATGGTTGATAACTGGCGTTGGGTCGGCGTGCCGTTTTACCTGCGCACAGGCAAGCGCATGAGCGTGCGTGACACCGAGATCGCCATCTGTTTCAAACCCGCGCCGTACGCCCAGTTCCGGGACACCGACGTGGACAAGGTTGAGCCGAACTTCCTGAAAATCCAGATTCAGCCGGACGAAGGCATGTGGTTCGACCTGCAAGCCAAGAAGCCGGGGCCAACGCTGGACATGCAGACCATCGAGTTGGGGTTTGCCTATAAGGACTTCTTCGAGATGCAGCCGTCGACCGGGTATGAAACCCTGATCTACGACTGCCTGACCGGCGACCAGACCCTGTTCCAGCGTGCCGACAACATTGAAAACGGCTGGCGGGCCGTGCAGCCGTTCATTGATGCGTGGACCAAAGATGCTCACGTCGAGACGTATCAGGCGGGTGAAGATGGCCCGGCGGCGGCCGATGAGCTGCTGGCTCGTGATGGTCACAGCTGGCAACGCCTCGGATGAGTGAAGCCTCGCTCCCCCTCATCCGTTTCATGCTGTCGGACATCGATGGCACGCTGCTGCGGCCCGATCACAGCCTGAGCCAGGCCAACATCGATGCCGTTCACCAATTGCAGGCCGCCGGGATTCGCTTCTCGGTGGCCAGCAGCCGTCCGCCCCGTGCCATGCGTCAGCAGATCGAGGCCCTCGGCATCAATCTGCCAACCGTGGCGTTCAATGGGGCGAACATCATCAACCCGGACGGCAGTCTGCTAAAAGCCCATCGCATCGACCCTGAGGCCGCGCGCATCAGCCTTGAGCTGTTCGCCGGAGAGAAGGTGTCAGTGTGGGTGTTCGCGGACGATCAGTGGCTGCTCGTCGACCCGCAAGGGGACTATGTCGAGCACGAGCGCAACACGCTGGGTTACGACTTTGTGAAAGTCGATCACTTCGATGGTTACATCGACCGGATCGACAAGATCGTCGCCGCCAGCAAGGATTTCGAGCTGCTCAAGCGGCTGGAAATCCAGCTCAATCCCCTGATCGCCCAGACCGCACGGGCGGCGCGTTCGCAGTCCTACTACCTAGATGTCACGGCGCTGGACGCCAACAAGGGCACGGCGCTGGAAACCCTCGCGCAAACGCTGGGGGTCGAGCTGGCCCAGACGGCGGCCATTGGCGATGCTGGCAACGACGTGGCGATGTTCCTGCGCGCAGGGCTGTCGATCGCGATGGGGCAGGCTGAAACCGGGGTCAAGACCCACGCTCATTATGTGACGGGCAGCAATCTGGAGGACGGGCTGGCAACGGCCATCGAACGTTACATCCTGCCGCGCTGATTGGGCGTTGCATGGCCCCTTGGCGGGCAGATTCATCGTCCGCCAGGCGGGTTCATTACCTCAAAGACACCAGAAGGGACCTGCACCCCATGGCTGTACTGATTGAAGATTACGCGCTGCTCGGCAACTGCCGCACCGCAGCGCTGGTGGCCCGCGACGGGTCGCTGGACTGGCTGTGTTTCCCGCGCTTCGACGCCCCCGCCTGTTTCTCCGCCTTGTTGGGCGACAGCGATAACGGTCGCTGGAAGATTGCCCCCACTGACCCCAATGCCACCTCGCGACGCCGTTACCGCGAAGGCACACTGATCCTTGAAACCACCTTCACCACTGCCACCGGCTCGGCGCTACTGGTGGACTTCATGCCGATGGCCGAAGAGAGCAGCGTGGTGCGCATTGTGATCGGTCTGGAAGGCCGTGTCGATTTCGCCATGGACCTGGCCATTCGCTTCGATTACGGCAGTACCGTGCCTTGGGTCGAAAAGCGCGAGCCCCATGTGCTGACCGCCGTTGCGGGGCCGGAGATGCTGGTGCTGCACACGCCCTCCGAGTTACACCCGCTGGACCATCACACCGAAAGCCAATTCACTGTGCAAGCTGGCCAGCGGCTGGGGTTCGGGTTGTCATGGCAGGCGTCCCATGAGCCGGTTCGGGAGGCGTTCGACATTGAGGAGGCGCTGGAACAGACCGAAAATTTCTGGCGTGAGTTTTCGGACCGCTGCCCTGATGTCGGCCCCTGGACCGCTCAGGTCAAGCGCTCGCTGGTCACGCTCAAAGCGATGACCTATGCGCCCACGGGAGGCATCGTCGCTGCCGTCACCACCTCGCTGCCCGAGCAACTGGGCGGCGAGCGCAACTGGGATTACCGCTTCTGCTGGCTGCGTGACGCCACCATGACCCTGCTGGCGTTCATGAACCTCGGTTATTACGAAGAGGCGACGGCCTGGCGCAACTGGCTGCTGCGTTCGGTGGCGGGCAATCCTGAGCAAGTGCAGATCATGTATGGGCTGGGTGGCGAGCGGCGGTTGCCGGAATATCAATTGCCCTGGCTGAGCGGCTATGAGAACTCCCGTCCCGTGCGCATTGGCAACGCGGCGGCGACGCAGATGCAATTGGACGTCTACGGCGAAGTGGCCGACGCCATGACCCAGGCCCTGAAAAGCGGCCTGCCTCGGCTGCCGCGCAGCACGGAAATCCAGAAGGTGATCATGCCGTTTCTGGAAAAGGTCTGGCATCTGCCTGATGCGGGTATCTGGGAAATTCGCTCCGAGCCCCGGCACTTCACCCACTCCAAAGTCATGGCGTGGGTGTCCTTTGACCGCAATGCGGGGGTGTTGGCCAAGAGCGACCACCCGGAAGACCGCGAGCGCGGGCGTCACTACCGGGACATCGCCGATGAAATTCACGCGGACGTCTGCGCCCACGGTTATGACGCTGATCTGGGGAGCTTCGTGCAGACCTACGGCGGCAAGGAGCTGGACGCCAGCCTGTTGCAGATCGCGCTGACGGGATTTCTGCCCGTAGACGACCCGCGCGTGACGGGCACCGTGGCGCAGATTGAAAAAGCCTTGATGCAGGATGGCTTGCTGCTGCGCTACGACAGCGAGCGCAGCACCGACGGGGTTTCAGGGAGTGAAGGGACGTTTCTGGTCTGCTCGTTCTGGCTGGCCGATGTGTACGTGCTGCAGGGGCGCGATCAGGAGGCCAGCGACCTGTTCGACCGGTTGTGTGGTCTGTGCAATGACGTGGGTCTGTTGGCGGAGCAATACGACCCACGGGCCGGACGCATGCTGGGCAATTTTCCGCAGGCGTTCAGTCACATTGGCATCATCAATACCGCGCTGAACCTGCACCGGGTCGTGTGTCCGGTCAAAACCCGCGCGGCGTCGGAACCGGATGCGGTGGTTGATTAAGCGGGAGGCCATTGCAGAATGGCGCCGGATGTCTGCGCCGAAGGACCTGTAGGAGACGCCGGAGGTATGACGGCAGCGACAGCGGTGGATCAGCGACAGATAGGGAGGCTGACAGACCGCTGTCGCTGCCCTCGTGCCTCCGGCGTCTCCCACAAAGTGAACTGCCTCGGACGTCTCGGGCAAGGTTGGCGTCATCGTGTCTGTCGTCAGCGCGCCTTGCGAAACGTGAAATTGATCCGCTGCTCGCCCAGCTGCGGGTGTTCAGCCTGTTTGATCGGCATCACGCCGTGAAAACGCAAACGGTCTTCGCCGCCCCAGACCACGACATCCCCATGAAACAGCGGCACGCGCTGAGTGGCGTCGCTGCGCGCGTGTCCACCAAACAGAAACATCGCCGGGATGCCCAGCGATACTGAGACCACCGGCCATTCATACCCCCGTTCGTTCCTGTCCTGATGCAGCGACATTTTCGCGCCGGGGATATAGCGGTTGATCAGGCAGGTGTCAGGTACGAAGTCCTGAAAACCCGCTGCGTCCGCTGCTTGTTGCGCCAGTTCGAGAAAGACCTTGGGCAACGCAGGCCAGGGTTGGCCGGTTTGCGGGTCGATGGGGGAATAGGCGTAGCCCTGATGATCGGTGATCCAGCCGTAACGCCCGCAACTGCTCAACGCCGCCGACATCACGTGCCCACCGGGGGTGACCATCTGGCGAAAGGGCGCCTGGGTCAGCACGCTGTCGAGCGCCGGCAGCAGCCGGTTCACCCAAGGCAGGGCGAAACCGCGAAGGACCCACGAACGAGGGCCGATCTGTTCGTTGGCCTGCGGTTGTGGTGTGTCCTCCGCGAACAGGTCCAGCGTCGCGGGGGTAGTGCCCTTGCGGTGCATCATCACGGTCTTCCGGTCACAGCGCCTTGCTGACTTTCACGTCGCTGATCACATCATCGCTGCCACTGTGCATTTTCTGCAGCGCGGCCAGCGCTTCTTCAGCGGACGGGGATTGCAGCAGGGCGAACTCGAAGCGGCGTTCGCCGTTGAGCTTGTAACTGATGGCATATTTCACGACGGGCGCGGACGTACTCACGATAGAATTCCTTGAAAACGGCAAAGGTCACAGGCGGCTGCACGAAAGCACGAAACGTTCACGCAGCCTGTGATGGAGTGATCAGCTCAAGCGCGAGGAAGTGCGTCGCACGATCTTGATCGAATGGGTGAATGTGGTCTTGCGACCGCCGTGGCTGTCCATCTTGCGTCCAGCGGTGTCGATGGTGATGTTCCAGAAACCGGTACTGGGCACAGTGATCTTGGCCGGAAAGCGGTCGAATGCGCCGCCGTGGTAGGTGTGGCGGCCGCCGTTTTTGAAGCTGCGGAAATTCGCATCGCTCATCAGACGGATGTTGCAGAGCTGGGAGCACTCGATGACGACCATGTCGTCTTCGTTGAGGTGCTCGCGCTGGTGTACGAATTTCATGGATGTCTCCGGAGACAGGGCATTCTCGAAAACCCGAAACGATAGCACGGACGACCCCTGGGTTGATGGCCGTGCGGATTTTTATTGCTGGGTGCGTGACGAAAAAAAGCGCGAGCGTCGGGATTTAATCGAACGTCGACGTGTCGTAGCACCTTTACTGGAGGGATTGTATGAAACTGGCTGTTGTAATGCTGGCGCTGGCGATGACAGGTTGCGCCAGTGTCGCTGACATCGAACACTCGCCCGCGACCATGAGCGTGATGTCCGGAAAAAACCCGCAGGAGTACGCCGAGTGCTTCGTTGCCAGAATCGATGACAGTCGCATGCCGCCCCAGATTGAACCGCACAAGGAAGGCTTGCGTGTGATCGTGCCACAGAAATTTTCCAGCGGGACGCCGACCGCTATTGTCGTCATCGAGAAACGTTCAGGCGGCAGCTCCATCAAGCTGTTCGAGAGCGGTGGTAACAACCCTTTGCGGCCCAAGGACATTCAGCACGCCGTCACGGCCTGTATCTCGGGTGAGTAAGAAGCAGGCGAGTGACGGGGGAAAGGCAGGGGAGCGCGTTTATTTACACATCACCAGCACCGTGCGGGTCTTGTAGTTGCCGACATCGACACCCAGGGTCTTGTCGGCTTCCTTGGGTTGCGGTGTGCCGTTGGTGCTGACGATGTTGTAGCCGGTGCCCGCGCAGGAGGCGTCGGCCTTTTCGTAACAGGCGGCCCACGACATGGCCTCGCCCGAGCAATCGATGCTCAGGGCCTGGTTGCCATTCTTCAGGTAAGTGCTTTGCGCGGTCGCGCAGCCGGTAAGGCCCAGTACGGCGAGGACGAACAGGATCTTGGTCATTTCGAATGCTTCACGATGAGGGCCGGGGTTGAATAATCAGCCTTTCTGAGACTGAGCTGCTGTGCCATCGTTCCGGCATCACTGAACCTTTTTTTCTCGACACCTGAGCGGTTCAGTAAAGATTCAGGCCCCATTGCGAAGGCCTGAACCGGGTTACGAAGTCAGGACTTCTTGTCGGCGCGACGACGGGGTGCCGGGGTGTCCTGAAAGACCGATGCGACTTCAATGGCGCTGCTTTCGCTGGTGAAAGGCCCTGCCACGGCTTCTTCATCGTGACCTACCAGCCACCATTGGCCATCCTGCAGTTTCTTGATCTGGTAACCGTTTACGCTTTTGACTTCCGACATCGATCCATCTCGACAAGTGATTCAGGCGGCCATGATACGGCGTAATAGCATTATTTTCCTACGCAAACGAATGATCGCGGCTACGCTTGAGTCTGTCATTTAACGGTCGTTTCGCGGGACCGGATGCCTGCGTATGGATGACGTGACAGAGGGAGAGCGGGGCGCCTCGCGGTTGATCGTTTGCGCGATATCCACGATACGTCTCTGCGCGTTCGGTGATCGGAATATCGAAAACTGAACGGAACTATCTCTGCGGCCGTTCCTCTACCAAGACATCGAATCGGCCAGTGGCGGGGGCATTGTAAGGTGATCGCCTCCTGATTAGACTGCGCCGCAACACCCCCAGCCCCATCAAGGACTTATATGATCAAGAAATGCTTGTTCCCTGCAGCCGGTTACGGCACTCGCTTCTTGCCAGCGACCAAAGCCATGCCCAAAGAGATGCTGGCCGTTGTCAACAAGCCGCTGATCCAATATGGCGTGGAAGAAGCACTGGCTGCGGGTCTGAACGAAATCTCCATCGTGACCGGTCGCGGCAAGCGCGCGCTGGAAGACCACTTCGACATCAGCTACGAGCTGGAACACCAGATCAAAGGCACCGACAAAGAGAAATACCTCGTTGGTATTCGTCAATTGATCGATGAGTGCAGTTTCTCCTACACCCGTCAGACTGAAATGAAGGGCCTGGGCCATGCGATTCTGAGTGGTCGTCCGCTGATCGGTAACGAGGCGTTCGCTGTGGTACTTGCGGACGACCTGTGTGTGAACCTGGAAGGCGACGGTGTGCTGGCGCAGATGGTCAAGCTGCACCAGCAGTACAAGTGCTCGATCGTGGCGATTCAGGAAGTCGATCCGAACGAAACCAACAAGTACGGCGTGATCGCCGGTGAAGAAATCAAGCCGGGCTTGTTCCGCGTTACCGACATGGTCGAGAAGCCAAAACCGGAAGACGCGCCTTCCAACCTGGCGATCATCGGTCGTTACATCCTGACCCCGGACATCTTCGAGAAAATCGAACAGACCGAGCCAGGCAAAGGCGGCGAAATCCAGATTACCGACGCGCTGATGAAGCAGGCTGCCGAAGGTAATGTGCTGGCCTACAAGTTCAAGGGTCGTCGTTTTGACTGTGGTGGTGCAGAAGGCTACGTCGAAGCCACCAACTTCTGCTTCGAGCACTTCTACAAGACGGGCACGTCCCTGGATCCAGTGGCTGTGCCTGCCAAGGCCAAGTAACTGTATCGCAGCACAAAGCCACCTTCGGGTGGCTTTGTCGTTTCTGCGCGCCAACCCTTGCCGAGCGCGTCGAAGTGGTTATGCTAGCCCTCCTGCCAAGGAGAAATTAATGAGCTACGACTTCGACCTTTTCGTCATCGGTGCCGGTTCCGGTGGTGTGCGCGCCGCGCGTTTTTCAGCAGGTTTCGGGGCCCGTGTTGCGGTCGCCGAGAGCCGCTATCTGGGTGGCACCTGCGTCAACGTCGGCTGCGTGCCCAAGAAACTGTTGGTGTACGGCGCGCATTTTTCCGAGGACTTCGAAAACGCCAAAGCCTTCGGCTGGACGTTGGGCGAGCCCGAATTCGACTGGGCCAGCCTGATCGCCAACAAGAATCAGGAAATCAGCCGCCTCAATGGCATCTATCGCAACCTGCTGAACAACAGCGGCGTGACGCTGATGGAAGGGCACGCAAAACTGCGCGGGCCCCATGAGGTGGAAATCAACGGCCAGGTGCACACCGCCGAACACATCATGATCGCCACCGGTGGCTGGCCGCAGATTCCGGACATTCCGGGCCGTGAACACGCCATCACTTCCAACGAAGCGTTCTTCCTCGACACACTGCCCAAGCGCGTAGTGGTGGTCGGTGGCGGCTACATCGCCGTCGAGTTCGGTTCCATCTTCAATGGCATGGGCAGCGACGTCACGCTGATGTACCGCGGCGAGCTGTTCCTGCGCGGCTTCGACGGCGGCGTGCGCGAGCATTTGCGCGAGGAGCTGACCAAGCACGGCATGGCGCTGCGCTTCAACTCGCAGATCGAAAAGATCGAGAAGCTCGCCGACGGCACGCTGGACCTGACCCTCAACGATGGCAGCACGTTCAACACCGATTGCGTGTTCTACGCCACCGGCCGGCGCCCGATGCTCGACAATCTCGGCATGGAGACGGTCAACGTCGAGCTCGACGACAAAGGCTTCATCAAGGTTGATGACAACTACCAGACCAGCGAGCCGTCGATCATCGCCATCGGTGACATCATTGGCCGCGTACAGCTGACGCCGGTGGCCCTGGCCGAAGGCATGGCAGTGGCTCGGCGCCTGTTCAAGCCGGAGCAATACCGCCCGGTCGATTACCGTCACATACCCACGGCCGTCTTCAGCTTGCCCAATATCGGCACAGTCGGGCTGACGGAGGAAGAAGCGAAAAAAGGCGGCTACGATGTGCAGATATTCGAGAGCCGTTTCCGTCCGATGAAGCTGACCCTCACCGACAATCAGGAGCGTACGCTGATGAAGCTGGTGGTCGATGCCAAGACGGACCGCGTGCTGGGCTGCCACATGGTCGGGCCGGATGCTGGCGAGATCATTCAGAGCATGGCCATCGCCATCAAGGCTGGCGCCACCAAGCAGATTTTCGACGACACCATCGGTGTGCACCCGACGGCCGCCGAAGAGTTCGTCACGATGCGCACCGTCACCCGTTAGTGTTTGATTCCCGGCCTCATGGATGAGGCACGGACCTGCAATCGTTGAAGGATGGACCCGTTTTGACCAGCAAGAGTTTTCCGGCATCCATGCCCCTGAATCCCATCGCGCCTGACGGCCAAACCACTGACGACCAAGGCCCTCACGATCAGGCGTCGACCCGCCCTGATGCGCTGCGTGAGAGCGAGCGTCAGTTCCGTACCCTGGCCGACAACATGAGCCAGCTGGCCTGGATCGCCGACCCCAGCGGCAAGATCTATTGGTACAACGCTCGCTGGTACAGCTACACCGGCACCTCACACGAAGCGATGATGGCCCTCGGTTGGCGTTCACTGCATCACCCTGACCATCTGGAACGCGTGGACACCCGCATGCGCCGCTGCTTCGCCACGGGCTCAATCTGGGAAGACACCTTTCCACTGCGGGGCAAGGACGGGTTGTACCGCTGGTTTCTGTGCCGCGCGCTGCCGATCCGCGACGAGCAGGGCAACATCACCTACTGGCTCGGGACCAGCACCGACATCACGGCGCAGGTCAGCGCCGAAGATGCGTTGCGCGAGTTGAACGAAAGCCTGGAGCGGCGCGTGGCAGAGCGCACCCGTGAGCTGGCCGAGATCAACGAGCGCCTGCAAGTGGAAATCAGTGAACGGGCGCAGGCCGAAGAAGCCTTGCGTCATGCACAGAAAATGGACGCCATCGGCCAGTTGACCGGTGGCATCGCCCATGACTTCAACAACATGTTGACCGGTGTGCTTGGCGCGCTGGACCTTATTCAGCGTCGGGTGGCGGCGGGGCGGGTGTCGGAAATCGACCGCTATATCGAAGCGGCCATGAGTTCGGCCAACCGTGCCGCGTCCTTGACCCATCGGTTGCTGGCGTTCGCCCGTCGCCAGTCGCTGGACCCGCGCCCCGTGGACGTCAACCAGATGGTGGTGTCGATGGAGGAACTGGTGCGCCGGACGGTGGGCGAAAGCATCGAGCTGGAAATCGACCTGAACAGCGCGCTGCGATTGACCAACACCGATGAGCACCAGCTGGAAAACGCGTTGCTGAACCTGGTGATCAATGCACGGGATGCCATGCCCGAGGGTGGGCGTTTGCTGATCCAGACCGAGGTCATTCATGTCGCTGTCTTGCATGACGCCCTGACGCCGGGGGACTACGTGCGGCTGAGCGTGCAGGACACCGGCACCGGCATGTCGGCCGAGGTCATCGCCAGGGCGTTCGACCCGTTCTTTACCACCAAGCCGATCGGGCAGGGCACGGGGCTGGGCTTGTCGATGGTGTATGGCTTTATCAACCAGACCGGCGGGCAGGTCCAGATCGACAGTGTCGAAGGCCGGGGCACGCGGATCGATTTGTACTTGCCGTGCCATTTTGAATCCGCCGGGCGGCACCTGCCGCCGCCTGAGGATGCCGCGACGCCGAGGGCCGGGCAGGGTGAGCGGGTGCTGGTGGTCGAGGACGAACCCGACGTGCGCATGCTGGTGGTCGATGTGTTGCGTGAGTTGGGTTACTCGGTGGAGGTCGCCGCTGACGGCCCCTCGGCATTGCCGTATCTGCAGGACGCGGGGCGCATCGATCTGCTGGTCACCGACGTCGGCTTGCCCGGCATGAACGGCCGGCAGTTGGCAGAAATCGCTCGCCAGCATCGGCCGCAGTTACGCGTGCTGTTCATGACCGGTTACGCTCGAAACGCCCAGGTGCGTGGCGATTTTCTGGAGCAGGGGATGGACATGTTGACCAAGCCGTTCAGCATCGATGACCTGGCCCAGCGGGTTCGCGGGCTGATCGAAGCGCCTTAGGTCTGCGGCGTCTCCTGGCCGTCTGGACGCCCTGCGCGCGAGTTCTCCAGCGCGACCTCGGTCTTGATCAGAATCAGCTCCAGCACGCGATTCTGTTGATCGCGCTCGGTCAGGCGCGACTGAATCTTCTCGCTCTCGCTCAGGGCATTCTGCAGACGCTCCTGTAACAGCGCGCATTGAGTGTGGGCTTGCAAGTGCTGGTCTTTCAGCGCCTGGATCTGATCGTCCTTGTCTTGCAGCCTGGCAGCGCTGTCGTGGGCTGCTTGGGTCAGTCGCGCATTCTCTTTCTGTTCCGTTTGCAGGGCTTTTTGAGTCGCCAGCAGGGTCGCGGTCTGGGTGCCGAGTTTCGTCGTTTGCGCAGCGTGTCGCTCGATCAAGTCGGCAAGGCGGCGCTCGACACTGTTCAACTCGTCCTGCATGGCTTTCTTTTCAGCGTCGAGTCGGGCCAGCGCTTCGTCGAGCTGTTCCTGCGCCTGGGCTTTCAAACGTTGCGCCAGCCGTGCGACAAGGCTGTTCAGCTCGTCATCGATCGGTGCCGGAGAAGGGACGTTTGTCGGTCCGTCGAGCTCACGCATCAGGCGATGGATGGTGGATTTGGAGCCGGTGTTACCCAGTTCGATACGTATTGCATCGATGCTGGGGTGTTCGCCCCGAGCGATGATCGAAAGACGTGCAGCCTGCACATCAGCCTTGTTAACGCCGCTTCGGGACATGACAACTCCTGAAAGATGAGGCAGGTACGTATCACGGATTACATACCATCAAAACGCGGCATTTTGCGTCATTCTGTGAAGCTTGTCTGCACTGGCTTGAACATCGAAGGAGGAACTGGTTAGGCTGGAGTGGAATCCATGACCGAGGGTTCGCGAAGGTGTCACTGATTTCTTCTATTTATAGTGTGCCTTCATAGCGAAAACCAATCGCCGATATCAGGTTTGCCAATGAGCCTTAATCGGAGGTTGTGCGTAAGATCCTTCCCATCGAATTCAAATGCAGTTATTCAACAACCCTAAGGAGATCCACCCGATGCCTATCATTAACAGCCAAGTAAAACCGTTCAAAGCTACTGCTTTCAAAAACGGCGCTTTCGTTGAAGTTTCGGATGCTGACCTGAAAGGCAAATGGTCTGTGGTGTTCTTCTACCCAGCCGACTTCACCTTCGTCTGCCCGACTGAACTGGAAGACCTGGCTGACAACTACGACGCGTTCCAGAAACTGGGCGTTGAAATCTACTCCGTGTCCACCGACACCCACTTTGCTCACGCTGCCTGGCACAACACCTCGCCAGCCATCGGCAAAATCCAGTACACCATGATCGGTGACCCAACCCTGACCATCTCCCGCAACTTCGACGTGCTGATCGAAGAAGCAGGCCTGGCTGACCGCGGTACTTTCGTGATCAACCCAGAAGGTCAGGTCAAGATCGTTGAACTGAACGACGGCGGCGTTGGCCGTGACGCTTCCGAGCTGCTGCGCAAAATCAAGGCCGCTCAGTACGTCGCTGCTCACCCAGGCGAAGTCTGCCCAGCCAAGTGGCAAGAAGGCGAGGCCACTCTCGCACCTTCGCTGGACCTGGTCGGCAAGATCTAAGTCCTCATGTCAGGACCGGGGGCGATGAGCCCATAAGCACGTAAACCGCATCGCCCCCAAAAAACGCCCGGGCGGTCATCGCCTGGGCGTTTTTATTTCAAGCACTGCAGTTCAGACCCTGAATGTGAAGAAAAGGAAGCCGAATCATGTTGGACGCCAATCTTAAAGCTCAATTGAAATCGTACCTGGAGCGTATCACTCGCCCAATCGAGATCGTCGCGTCCCTCGATGACGGCGCTAAATCCCAGGAAATGCTGGCCCTGCTGAACGACGTCGTCAGCAGCTCCAATCAGATCACCCTCGACACCAATGGCAGCGATGCACGCACGCCGTCCTTCGCCCTGAACAGCCCGGGCCAAGACATCAAGTTGCGTTTTGCCGGCTTGCCAATGGGTCACGAATTCACCTCGCTGGTGCTGGCGCTGCTGCAAGTCGGCGGCTACCCGTCAAAGGCCACCGAGGAAACCATCGAGCAGGCCCGTGCACTGACCGGTGACTTCAAGTTCGAAACCTACTTCTCGCTGACCTGCCAGAACTGCCCAGACGTGGTTCAGGCGCTGAACCTCCTGGCCGTGCTGAATCCAAACGTGCAGCACGTGGCCATCGAAGGCAGTCTGTTTCAGCAAGAAGTCACTGACCGTCAGATCATGTCGGTGCCGAGCATCTACCTGAACGGCGAACTGTTCGCCCAGGGCCGCATGAATCTGGAAGAGATTCTGGCCAAGATCGACACCAGTGCCGGTGATCGTCAGGCCGAGAAGCTGAACGCCAAAGACGCTTTCGACGTGCTGGTGGTCGGTGGTGGCCCGGCCGGCTCCGCGGCAGCGATCTACGCCGCGCGCAAAGGCATCCGCACCGGTGTGGCCGCTGAGCGTTTCGGCGGTCAGGTGCTGGACACCATGGCCATCGAGAACTTCATCTCGGTCCAACACACCGAAGGTCCGAAACTGGCCGTTGCCCTTGAAGAACACGTCAAGGAATACGAAGTCGACATCATGAACCTGCAACGCGGCGATCAGCTGATTCCGGGCAAGGATGGCGCGCTGCATCAGGTCAAGTTCGCCAGCGGCGGCGTGCTGAAATCCAAAACCGTGATTCTGGCGACCGGCGCTCGCTGGCGCGAAATGAACGTGCCGGGTGAGCAGCAGTACCGCAACAAAGGCGTGGCGTACTGCCCGCACTGCGACGGCCCGCTGTTCAAAGGCAAGCGCGTGGCGGTGATCGGTGGCGGCAACTCCGGTGTGGAAGCGGCGATCGACTTGGCCGGGATCGTGTCTCACGTGACCTTGCTGGAATTCGACAGCTCGCTGCGTGCGGACGCTGTGCTGCAACGCAAACTGCATAGCCTGCCGAATGTGACCGTTTTGACCAGCGCGTTGACCAGTGAAGTGACCGGCGATGGGCAGAAGGTCAACGGCCTGCGCTACAAAAACCGCATCACCGGCGAAGAAATCAATGTCGAGCTGGAGGGGATCTTCGTGCAGATCGGTTTGCTGCCGAACACCGAATGGCTGAAAGGCACCATCGAGTTGTCGCCCCGTGGCGAGATCGTGGTCGACAACCGTGGCGAAACTTCGATTCCCGGTATCTTCGCTGCCGGTGACGTCACCACCGTGCCGTACAAGCAGATCGTGATTGCGTTGGGCGAGGGTGCCAAAGCTTCGCTGAGCGCTTTCGATCACTTGATCCGCACCAGCGCTCCGGCGTGATGGCTGACTGAATCACCCGCAAAAACAAAAAAACCTCATGAGCCATCATGAGGTTTTTTCGTGTTCAGCCGATTCAAACGCTTTCGAGCCTGTGGGATCCGGCTTGCTGGCGAAAGCGTTGGATCAGTGACATCCATGTCGCTGACCCGACGCATTCGCCAGCAAGCCGGCTCCTACGGCCTTCGGCCAGAATCCGTGTCCAGCCCGGCGAACGATTATTCGGCGACCGGCGTTGGCTGGATGATTTCGACCCAATAGCCATCCGGGTCTTTGATGAACGCCAGGCTTTTCATGCGGCCATCGGTCAGGCGTTTCTGGAAGTCCACGCCCAGCGCTTCGAAACGGGCGCAGGCCACGTGAACGTCAGGTACTGAAATGCAAATGTGGCCGAAACCGCGCGGGTCAGTATTGCCGTTGTGATAGGCAAAAGCGGGGTCGTTTTCGGTGCCGTGGTTGTGGGTCAATTCAAGAATGCCAGGAATGCCTTTCATCCAGACAGTGCGGGCAGCGGCGTCGGCCGGGATCTGCGCCTTGTCCACCAGAGCGAGGAAGTACAGGCTGAATTCGGCTTCGGGAAAGTCGCGCTTCTCCACCAGACTGAAACCCAGAACACGGGTATAGAAGTCCAGCGAAGCGGTGATGTCTTTGACCCGCAACATGGTGTGATTGAACACGAATTGGGCCGTGGCGGCGTCCGGCTGAGCAGTGACGCCGGGAAATGTGTTCAGTTCGTGCAGACTCATGATGACTCCGGGTAATCCTGTAAATGTTGCACCATGATACGGGACGCAGACGCCGAGCCAAACCCGAAAGTGCGTCTTCAGTGTCGCAGGCCTTGTCGGCATAGCGAGCGTGGCTCAAACTTTCGGGCTCGACGTTCAGGTATCGCTCATGTTTTCCATGTTCCGTATGTTTGCTTTGACAGGTCTGTGTCTGGCCTTGGGTGCGAACGCCGCGCTGGCCGCGGATGCCATGATCGTCTGGCCCAGTGACTGGGAAGTCGAAGCCCTTCCACAGCCGGAGTCCAGCCCTGACCGGCCATCGGTCCAAATCCGTCAGCGGGCGGTGAAAAACCATGACAACGGTGATCCCGCCATGGTCGTCGAGTTGACTCAGACCCGCTTGCAACCCGGACACGAAGTCAACGTTGAAGGTGTGCTGCTGGAGATGCGCAAGGCGGTCCAAGTCAATTTCGTGCGGGGTGGCTTTCAGAGCGTTTGCACGAAAATGAAAGCCAGCACCTTGAGCGACGTTCCGGCCATGGAAACGACCTGCACCATTACCCAGAACGGTGCCCATGTCATGACGCAGACGCTGGTGGCGGCGGCCAATAAAGAAACGGCGTGGTCGTTGTCCTATGCAGGTTCAGCCGATGGCTATGCCGCGAACAAGGATGAAGTCATGCGTATCAGGGACAGCTTGCGACTCAACGCCGTGCCATGAGGCCCCCTCGTAACGAAAAGGGCAGGCATAAAAGACAGGCATAAAGAAGCCCGCCGAAGCGGGCATGGGGCGCTAATCCTTTAGCAGTCTTCATCCTGTAGAATTGGGTGTGAAAAAAACGTGAAGACATTTACCTGCTTCAGCCCTCAGCCCGCTATTTTGAGAATAGATTGATCTGAATCCTGTACAGGCTTAGTTCGGCTTGTACTATCAATGTCAGTAATAACACTCACGCATTACTCATTTATATCGATGTCGGCACGGCACAGCGCAGAGTGCCCGGTGTATGTAATCAGCTGGGCGTTATCACTCATTGGAACGTTATTGAACGATGTCAGGCACGGCGGCAGTGTTCACGGTATTCATGCTGAATCCGTGAGCAATGCCTGCTTCGGTGCAACGGTCGGCCCATAAAAAAAGCCCCTGGGGAGGGGCTTCTTATAAGGCAACGGCTGAGTGCGTTATCGATCAACCCCGTAGCCAGCTGTCCACGGTTTCGGCACCGTATTGCTCTTTCCAGGATTTGAGTCCCCGGTGATTGCCGCCCTTGGTTTCAATCAATTCGCCGGTGTGCGGGTTTTGGTAAACCTTGACTACGCGCGCACGGCGGCGTTTAGGGCCCGCAGGTGCGGCGGCGGTAGCAGACGGATTTGGATCGAGAATGGCAATGACGTCACGCAGGCTCTTGTCGTAGGTGCTCATCAAGGCCTGGAGCTTCTGCTCGAATTCGATCTCTTTTTTCAGCCCTGCATCATTCTTCAGGTTCTCCAGCTGAGCCAGCTGCTCCTGAAGGGCTTTTTCTGCTGCGCGAAACTCGGCAAGTCTGGACAAAAAATAGTACTCCGGCGGTAAATGGCTGTTGTCAGCCCGACGCAAGCAACATAGACGTAATTAAAGGCCTTGTGCTCATTGTGTGACGACCCCTCTGCGCCTTGACAATGTCTGCGGATGAAGAAACTAACGTTGATCAGTCAGCGTTCCGTGGACCACGGGGTAGTTGTGATTCGCTACGGGGTAAATAATGCACGTTTTTTCCGAGTTGGAAAATAGGCAGCGTGCATTTGTTATATGAAACTTGAGGCTCACTACAATCACGTCTGACAATTGACGCGCGAGCGACGCTTATCTTTGTAAGTAATTTCTCAAACTACGCGGCTATTGGAAACAGTCCGGCAGCGACGGCCACAAGTGGCCCTGTTCGCTATAACCCCTGTTGAAGCGCCGGATCATCAGGGTTCAACTGCTCCAGCTCGGCGAGCAATACCTGTACTTTCTGCAATTGCCCCGTTTCCTTCCAGTAGCGGATGAGCAATATCCTCGCGCTGCGATTCGCGGGCTGACGTTGCAGGATGTCTTCCAGTTGTCGTTGCGCGGGTTCGACCTGCTGTAAGTCGTGCAGCGCGACCGCGAGTTCGAACCGATAGGCGGTGTTTTCGGGTTCCAGCTCCACCGCTTTGGCCAATGCCAGCAATGCGTACTCATTTTGATGGTGACGCAACAGCCACTGGCCCAGTGCATGCTGCAACAGCGAGGATTGCGGGTGTTTTTCTTGCAGCGTCGCCAACAGCTGCCGGGATCGGTCCGCTTCCCCTTGTTGGTCCAGCAGTTGCACTTGGGCGAGGCCCGCCTGAAGGTTATTGGGTTCCAGTTTCAATGCCAGATCGAGGGCGTCTGCGGCCCGACGAACTTCGCCACGATTGATCAGCAGTTTCGCCAGTTGCAACTGGCTCTGGCCGCTGGGCGGCTGAGAGGCGAGGGTGCTTTCGTATTGCTCGGCGGCTTCCTGGAGAGCACCGTAATAAAGCCCGATATCGTCAGGCGTCAGGCCCTGCAAGGCACGAACGGCGCTGAAGCGAACGCCTTGGTCGGGGTCGTCCAGCAAAGGGCCGATCAGCAGGCTGCGCTGGGCTTCGGGGACAATGGCGGTGACCGTGTCGATGGCGGCCTGCTGGACCAGCGGCACCTGACGTTTGAGGTCCGCATCGAGAATTTTCAAAGCGTGTGCGCTGGGGTAATTCGCCAGCTCAACGAGCAAACCCGCCCTGCGAATGTCGGACAGGTCAGTGCGGCTGAATTGCTGATAAAGGACGCGAGCTGCGCCGGGTTTGCCGTCATGGGCCTGTTCAAGGGCTTCGGCGTAACTGTGATTGACGACGGGCGGCGGGGGCGGTGCATGCCAGGCGCGCACAAGCCATCCCAGGGCTACGACCGTCGCGACGATGACGGCTGTAATCGCTATCTTCCAGCGGCGCCGGGCGTTCGAATGCCGTGGAGAGTGCTGCGAAGACGCTTTTGACATACCGATTTCCGTTTCTGCGTGGACAGCAGCTTCGGGGAGTCGTGGGCGGGTGTCAAACGGGAATGGTGTTTACCCCCGGTTCTGGCCGGTCGCGATTCGCGAGTTGCCGGGCGCAGAATCGTCCAGCTATTGGCGAGAGGCCTGGAAGAGCGCAGCCCCGGCTTACCGGCGGCAGCGAGCCTGAGTGCGCTACGCCTTGGCAAGGCCTGCCGCTGGCGAGCTCAAGCCTCGCAGGAAGGCGCACCCAGTTGCAGTTCCTTGAGCTCGGTAAAGGCGGGCCTCAGCAGATTGAACCCTAGCTGTTCACCGAACTCGTAGTGAGCTGAGACCACGCCAGCGAGCATGTCGGCAAATTGCAGATGCAAGCTGTGGCAGCTATCGACGGGATGGTAATGCAGTCGAGTGTCCACATTTTTTTCGAACAGGAGCTGAATTCTGAGGTACTCGGGCAGGCTGTTGCCGCTTTGCTGTTTGAGTGAGCGAGGGTCCGGGACGAGTCGCACGGAGTCGTGCCTGGACATCTCATCGACCAACAGTTCCTTCGTCATGAAGTTGTAGAGCAGATTCCCATCGCGTCGCAGATGCGCGGCCACCTCGGCTTTCCGGACCACTATCGCTCTGTATTGAATATCCGGTTTTCTGCATTTGAGGCTCAGCGCCGCCTGCGCGAAAGCCAGGCGAGCTTTGACGCCCATGTCCGTCCACTTTTTTTCACGTCGTGTGTTCCAGCCAAATCGGTCGTAAAGCTGGCGAACAGTGCGATTGACGTTGACGTCGAGATCGTTGGGCGCGCCGACGCTGGCGATCACCAGAAACCGGCTGGAGCCGCCACTGGTGTAGGGCTGGAGCAACGACCAGCCCAAGTCACCACTTTCGTCCATATAAAAATTCACAGTGAAATCCGTTTCACATGGGCAAAAAAATAGCCCCTCGGAAGGAGCTATCGGAAAAAGTGGCGGTCCCTGAAGCCGGCGTCGCTTATAGCGTGCTTACGATGCGCCTGCATTCGGCACTTCGCGGTGATTCAGGATTTACCCACCTGCGGAACGGAAGGCTACCGGATCTGAAACTTGAGTCAACCCATCGCTATACATATGACGGTGTTTCGGAAACGACAGATCATGTAGGAATATTCCCCCCCCCGGCACCGCAACACCTCGAAGGCCCCGGTCTTGCATAGCCCCCTTCATCGTCCTCTCAAGACCCCGATGCCCATGACCGACACCCACATGCCTCCCGCCCTGCGTTTCATGCTGGCTGCCCGACGCAGTGAGCTGGCGGGGCTTGAAGGGTTAGCGCAGACCTGCGAGCTGGTGACGTCCATCAGCAGGCTGGTCCATGTGCTTCAACGCGAGCGCGGGTATTCGAATGTGTATCTCGGGTGCCCTGACGCGCACCATCTGCCCCAACTTGATGCGCTGAGTGCCGAAGCGCGAGCGATCGAGCACCAAGTGGTGACGTTTTTTCAAGGTATCGACCTGGAGCCGCATGCGGCGTCTGATCGCGCGCGGTTGTTCAACCGGCTGGCGTTCGTGATGCATGCGCTGGATGAGTTGCCCGGTTTGCGCCGGCGTATTCGTGATCAGCGGTTGACGGCGGTGGACGCCACGACGGCGTTGACCCGGCTGATCGGCGGCTTGCTGGCCGTGGTGTTCGAAGCGGCAGACACGGCGGTCGATCCGCAGATCACACGGGTGCTGGTGGCATTGTTCAACTTCATGCAAGGCAAGGAACTGGCTGGACAAGAACGGGCAGCCGGGGTGGCCGGGTTCTCGGCGGGCTTCTTCGACGCGACGTTGCGCGGGCGGATCGAGCACCTGGTGCACGGTCAGGAACGGTGTTTCCAGACGTTCATCGAGTTTGGCGAGAATGACGCCGCGACGTTGTGGCGCAACCAACAGGCGGGTGAGACAACCGCTCAGGTGTCTCGTTTGCGAGGCGTGGCGCTGAAAACATCGGAAAGCCAACGCGTTGACCCCGCGCTGTCGCCGATGTGGTTTGAGCTCGCGACCTTGCGCATCGATGCCATGCGCGCCGTGGAGACCCGTCTGGCGGAGGTCCTGTTGCAGAGTTGTCAGGCGAGCATCAAGCAAGCCCGCGCGGATCTGGAGAATCACCGGACCTTGCTGAACCGCTTGATCAGTCTGGAAACGGCCGGTTGCCTGGATCAGGCCGTGCTGTTCAACGTACAGGCGGTTGATCTGGACAGCCCGCCGCAAGACGGCTTGGGGCATCACGTCGGGCGTTCGGTCCTCGATATGCTGCAGACCCAGACCCAACGGCTGATGAGCGCCAACGACGAGCGCGACGAGGCCCGCAAAGCGTTGAGCGAGCGGAAAGTGGTGGAGCGGGCCAAGCGTTTATTGATGGATGAATTCCAGCTGACCGAGAACGACGCGTACGAGCGCTTGCGCGTGTCGTCCATGGATTGCGGGCAGCGCATGGTCGATGTGGCGCAGGCGTTGCTGGATCGGGTAGCCGCTCGGTCGGTAAGGCGTTAGCCGCCGGTCATGTTCATGAACCGGACCACCTGCACGTCATCGTTGATTTCGAAATTGTGCTGATACGGTTTGAGTTTCATCGCGTCGACGATGGCTCTTTCGAGCTTTTCCGGCTGGCCGGGATTGGCACGCAGGACGGCCTTGAGGTCGGCGGAATGTTCGTTGCCCAGGCACAGCAACAAGCGGCCTTCCACGGTCACTCGCACGCGGTTGCAGGTGGCGCAGAAGTTGTGGCTGTGGGGTGAGATGAAGCCGACGCGGATGTCCGGGGCTTCGGCCAGGCGCCAATAGCGCGACGGGCCTTGGGTCGATTCCGTGGAGTTGATCAGGGTGTAGCGTTCGGCAATCCGCTCGCGCACTTGATCACTGGAGAAAAACGACTCGGCACGACTGTGTTCGCTGATGATGCCCAGCGGCATTTCTTCGATGAAGGTGATGTCCAGGCCGCGATCGATGGCGAAGGCCACCAGGTCATTGATTTCGTGATCGTTGCGCCCTTGCATCACCACGCAGTTCAACTTGGTGTGGGTGAACCCGGCTGCGTTGGCCGCATCAATGCCGGCAATGACTTTGCTCAAGTCACCGGTACGGGTCAGTTCCTTGAAGCGCGCAGGGTCGAGGCTGTCGAGGCTGATATTGAGGCGTTTGAGTCCGGCTTCGAACAGCGGCGCCGCCAGCTTGTCCAGCTGCGAGCCGTTGGTGGTCATGCACAGTTCACGCAGGCCGGGCAGGGCGGCGATGTTCTTGCACAAACCGACGATGCCCGCACGCACCAGCGGCTCGCCACCGGTCAGGCGAATTTTTTTGGTGCCCAACTCGACGAAGCGCTCGGCGATCTGCTGGATTTCTTCCAGCGAGAGAATCTGCTGACGGGGCAGGAAGGTCATGTCCTCGGCCATGCAATACACGCAGCGGAAATCGCAGCGATCCGTCACCGACATTCGAACGTAATCGACCTTGCGTGAAAACCCGTCCAGCAGAACCCGATCAGACATTGCGTTTCTCGACAGCGTGTGGCGTGGCAGAAGCAAAACGTGCGTCAGTCCATTCGGATCGTCGCACGCAGGAATCGTTAAATTATTTTTGGCTGGCCGGTTGTTCAAGGCGAGTGGCCTTGGCATCCGTCGCCGAGGCTTCAATGGCCTTCAAGTAAGACACGTAATACGCCAGCCCGACGAAAATTGCACCCCCCACCGCGTTGCCGAGGAAGTCAGGGCAGTGTTCAAGCGTCCGGTCTTGATGCGTCAGGTCTCGGGGGACGGGCGCCAGTCCTCGTAGGGCAATAGTGCAACGCCAGGCCACATGGCAGAATCGCCAGGACGGACGTGTTCAGTTGATGAGCAAGCTACCGATCCCGTGCCAGAGCGTCCAATCGCTTGTTCCGATGAGTTGATCGACCGGCTCTATCGCGTCACCGATCAGCGGTTGGCGCCATGCTGCGCTCGTAGCGTTCGAGCAGCGGTTGAATGCTGATGCCGTGTAACAGAATGCTCAGCGCCACGACCGAAAGCGTCAGCCCTATGGTGGTAGGCACCGCGTCCATCGGCAGGCCGTGGGAAAGGGCGTAGCACAGGTAGTACAGCGTACCGATGCCGCGAATGCCGAACCAGCCCACCAGCGCCTTTTGCGGACGGCTGAGCAGGCGTCGACTGATCAGAAGCCAGACGCTCAACGGCCTGATCACACAGAACAATGCCAGGCCCAGCACCAGCGCGCGCCAGTCCCAATAAAAAGCGATGGCGGCTCCAAGCAGGGTGATCAGCAGCACCTCCATGGCGCGCTCCACCAGGCTGCCGAACGCGAGCATATCGCCCATCATCACCCCGGCCGCCAGTTGCGATTCGGAGAGTTCTTCGTGGTCGGTCACCGTGGCGGCCTGGGGGTCGCTGTCCATGTGCCCGAGCACTGGTTTGGCGACGTGTTCGGACGGGACTTCCGACTGGGTGATCCGCACCTCGGCCCGGCGAAGGCCCAATCCGGCGGCGAACACGGCCAGGAACCCATACGCGCCCAATGCTTCTGCGATGGCGTAGGCCATGGCGATCAGCGCCAGCGCGAGAAAATCGTTTGGCGAGGTGGTGCTGTCGGCGTTCTTGATGCGCAGGTAGATCATCAGGTGACCGACGCCGCGCCCCAATCCGTAGCCCAGCAACAGGCCCACGGGCACGCCCCACAGAATGTTTTTCAGCAGCCAGCCCTGCACCCAGTTGAAATCGGCGGTGCCGTGGGTGAGGAACAGCAGGGCGAAGATCACGAAGGGGAACGCGCTGCCATCGTTAAGCCCGGCTTCCCCCGAGAGGCCGAAGCGCACGCGGTCAAAATCCTGAGCGTTATTGACCTGCACCAGACCGGCGAGCACCGGGTCGGTCGGGGAGAGCATGGCGCCCAGCAGCAGCGACACGGCCCATGGCAGGTCCAACAGGAAGTGCGCGGCAAGGCAGACGCCGACGATGGTCGCCAGCATCACCGGCACCGCCAGCAGGTAGGCCGAATGCCAGGCCGAGCGGTGCAGTGGCAAGCGCAGTTTGATGCCGGTATTGAAGAGCGAAAACAGCACCGCGACTTCGGTCAGGCGTTCCAGCCAGTGCCGGGATTCACGGACGTCCAGCTGCACTATATCCAGCCCCCACGGGCCGATGCACGCCCCAAACGCCAGACACACCGCCGACGTAGTGACAGGCAGCCAGCGCAGGTAGGAAGAGGTCAACGCCAGGAGCATCAGAAGGACGCCCAGCACGGTCATGCAAAGAATAAAACTCATCCGGCCTCATCGAGCGTGAAGGAGTGGGTTCTTTGTGTGACTGTGCGGGTGGGGGATAGTTATAAAGAATGTTAAGGGGCAGAAGATGGGGTTGGCCTGATGCCTGGACGTTGCCCGATCCAACGTCTTCGCTGCCGTCGTCCCTCCAGCGTCTTCCGCAGGTTTTGTAGCGTTTCGCCATGCAGTGATCGCCTTGAACCCCTCATATCGAAAGGGGGCCTGCATCACGATCCTGAAGACTTGAACGTACCTTGTGGGAGACGCCGGAGGGACGACGGCGGCGAAAGCGATGGGTCAGACTGACCCTCGCTCCGCTGTCAGCCCGTTTTACCGCTCGATTGTCCTGCTCCAGCGTGCGTTCCACTCGGGCCGGATCAGGTTGACCTTGTCCCAGTCGATGGTCACGGCCGTTTCCAGGTATTTGTTCATCGCTTCGACCTGGCCACGGGTGCGGTCGCTGGTCGGGGTTTTCGGGTTGGACGGGATCTGGTCGCCCAATTCCAGCGCCGGGGCCTGGGCTTCCGGGGTCAGCAGGAATTCCGCGAGCTTCTGCGCCAGTTCCGGCTGGTCGTTGTTGGCGATGGTGCATTCAGCCACGTTCAACACCACGGCGCCTTCTTTCGGCGGGGCGTATTCGACCGGGATGCCCTTCAGTTTCAGTGCTGTCACCTGGGTTGGCGTCAGCGGAAACAACGCGGCTTCGCCGGTCTGTACCATCTCGGAAATCTTCGCCGAACTGGCGATGTATTCCAGCACGTTCGGGCCGACGGTTTTTGGCCAGGCCTTGAAGCCCGGTTCGACGTTGGTCTCGTCACCGCCCTGTAAACGGTTGAACATCAGGAAGCCATGCAGACCGAAGGTCGAGGACGCCAGGGACTGGAACACCAGCTTGTCCTTGTAGCGTTTGTCGGCCATGTCGCCCCACGACGTCGGGGCGCTCCAGCCGTTCTCCTGGAACATTTTGGTGTTGTACGCGAGGCCGGTGACGCCGAGGCTCACGGCCACCGCTTCGTCCTTGATCTTGCCCTTGTCCGGAATGTCCGCCAGCGTCGCGCTGGGCTTCAGCTTGCCGCACAGGCCCATGGAAATCGCCCGGTACATGATGCCGTCATCGAGAAACATCACGTGCATCTGCGGGTTGTCCTTGCTCGCCTGCACCTTGGCCAGAATGTCGGACGACGTCCCGGGTACGATCACCACTTTGACGTTGTTGGCCTTCTCGAACGCTGGCAGCACTTGATCGGCGTACAGGCGCTCCATGGTGCCGCCGTTCATGCCGAGGTAAAGCGTGGTTTCCGCCTGTGCCGTGCCCGACGCCAATAACGCGGCGAGCGGGACGCAAGACAGCCCGGTGAGGGCGAAACGTTTGACGCTGTTCATGGTTTTCATGGGTGTGATCTTCCTCTGAACAAAGGGATAACGTTGACCGCGCCCTTGGGCACGGCGGTGGCGGGCTGTACAGGCTGTGAAGCGGGTTGAAAACGGCGGATGGAAAAAACGTCGAGAGCAATGGCCGGTTCGCCGTGACAGACGATCTGCGCCAGCGCTTCCCCGGCGGCGGGGCCGATCTGGAAACCAGACCCCGCAAAACCGAACCCGTGCAACAGGCCCGGTTGGGTCGAGCTTGCGCCGAGCACCGGTTCGCGGTCCGGCAGATAACCTTCGGTGCCGCTCCACGTTCTGATCGCCTGTGCACCAGCCAGCGGCGGGTACAGTTCGACGGCGTTGCGCAGGATGTCGAGGATCGCGGCCTGGCCGGGGCGCGCGGTGGTCGGGTCGAGGGGGAAGCCCTGTCCGCCGCCCAGCACGCAGTTGCCCCGTGCGACCTGACGGGCATAAATCCCGCCGCCTTCGACGCCGGTGCTGACGTCCATGAACATGGGCAGTGGCTCGGTCACCAGCATCGCCGGGTGTCCGGAGCGCATCGGCACCGGTTCGCCAAACTGTTCGGCCAGCGCCGCTGCCCAGGCCCCGGCGCAGTTCAGCAGCCACGGCGCTTGAAACCGGTGGCCTTCGGCGGTCTGTACGTCGAAGGCCTGGCCGTTGTGGCTCACCTGGGTGACCTGCGCCTGTTCGAACACCTCGGCCCCGGCGCGGCGGGCGGCAAACGCGAACGCCGGAGAGACCAGCCGCGGATTGGCGTGGCCGTCGTCGGCGCACAGCGAGGCGCCCACCGCGACATCCCCCGCCCACGGAAAACGGGCGCGCAGTTGCGCACGGTCGAGCAATTGCAGGTCCAGACCAAAGCCCCGAGACGCCTGTTCGTAGGCCACCAGCGCGGCCATGTCCTGATCGCTGCGGGCCAGTTTCAGATGGCCGGAGCGCAGGTATTCGCCGTCGATGCCAATGAGGTTTTTCAGGTCGCTCCAGATCCCGTGGGCCCGCTGCGACAATGGCAATTGCGACAGGGGGCGGCCTTGACGTCGCACACCGCCGTAGTTGACGCCACTGGAATGCGAGCCGAAAAAATCCCGCTCCAGCAGAGCCACGCGTTTGCCCGCCCTGGCCAGAAACAGCGCGGCGGAGGAACCGACGATGCCGCCGCCGATGACCAAGGCATCCACTTCGACAGGCAGGCTCATGGCTCGATCTCCACACCGAAGGGCAACGGCTTGATCGGCGCTTGACCGCGCAACCGGCCAACGCTGGCAATGTCGCGACCTGAGGCGTGCGCGACGAGTTCGGTCGCCGCCAGCCCGCACATGCGGCCCTGACAGCGTCCCATGCCGACCCGGCACATGGCCTTGACCCGGTTGATCTCCCAGTGTCCCTCGGCGACGGTCTGGCGTATGTCCCCCGCGCTGACTTCCTCGCAGCGGCAGACGGTCATTTCGTCTGGCGCGGTGGCAGCCCATTGTTCAGGGAATGGGAACGCCGTTTCCAGACCGTGTCGGAAGCGTTGAATGCCTCCGAGTTTGCGTTGCAGCTCGCTACTGCGATTCGGATCAACCTGATGCCCGGTGTCGCTCAGCAGCGTCAAAGCCGCGAGTTCTCCGGCCATTTCTGCCGCGTCGGCACCCATGATTCCAGCGCCGTCGCCTGCGAGATACACACCCTCGACAGAGCTACGACCGCTGGCGTCCCGAACCGGCAGCCAGGCGCGGTTGAGCGCGCTCCAGTCGAACTCGCAGCCGAGCAGGTCGGCCAATTGGGTTTCGCTGCGCAAGGCGTGGGCGAAGGCGACGGCGTCGCAGTCGAGCCGCTTGAGGTGCGCACCGTCGCGCCACTGCACGCTGCCCACCCGTTGCTGGCCGTGGATGCTGTCCAGCGCGACGCCCTGATGCACGGGAATGCCACGGGCCGTTAGCCAGCCCCGGTAAAACATCCCTTTGGCCAGGGTGGCAGGCTGACCGAGCAAGGCGGGCAGGGCGCGGGTCTGGGCCGACAGCGGCGCGCTGTCGAGCACGGCCAGCACCTTCGCCCCGGCCTTCGCATACTGGTAAGCCACCAGATACAGCAACGGCCCGCTTCCCGCAAAGACCACACGCTCGCCGATGGCACAGCCCTGAAACTTCAACGCAATCTGCGCGGCGCCCAGACTGTAAACACCGGGCAACGTCCAGCCGGGCACGGGCAAAATCCGGTCCGTGGCGCCAGTCGCCACGATCAGGTGCTTGTACCGAACCTGCGCCGCCACGCCGTTGGACAGGGTGTCCAGCGTGTGCGATTCCGCGTTCCAGACCAGGGTTTCCGGGCGGTAATCGATGTCGGCTGTCAGGCGATCCAGCGTTGAATGCATGGCCTGGGCTTTCGACGCTTCAAAGCCATACAAGGCCTTCGCCGAGCGTTTGAAGTTCTCCGGCTGACGACGATAAATCTGCCCGCCGCCCCGCAGGCTTTCGTCGATCAGGCAGGGTTGCAGCCCGTAGGCCACCAGGGTTTGCGCGGCACGGATACCGGCAGGCCCTGCGCCCACGATGACAATCTCGTTCTGTTTCATAGGTTGCGCCCCGGCTCGCGGCTGACGTTCAGGCCCGGCTCCAGCAGCGTCGCGCAGGCCCGCACCCGGCGCCCGTCGCCCAGCTTGACCCAGCAATCCTGGCAGGCGCCCATCAGGCAGAAACCGGCGCGGGGTTCGGCGCTGAAATCGCTGCCGCGCAGGTGGTCCGAGGTGGTCAGCACTGCCGTGAGCAGGGTGTCGCCTGCGAGGCCGCTGGCGGGCTGGCCGTCAAGCGTGAAGGGCAGAACCTCGCGGTCGTGTTCGGCCAGTCGTTTCAGCAAAGCCATGGTGCGTTCCCTGAAAGGCGTTGGGTGATTGAAATCAAAGGCATCAGTGGCGCCCCACCAGTACGCGATCCAGGCCGTAGACCCGGTCGAGGATGATCATGGTGATGGCCGTCAGCGCGATGACCAGCGCCGACACGGCGGCCATCATCGGGTCGATGGATTCGGTGGCGTAGACGTACATGCGCACGGGCAGGGTCTGCGTTGAGGGCGAGGTGACGAAGATCGACAGCGTCACTTCGTCGAAGCTGTTGATGAACGCCAGCAGCCAGCCTCCGGCCACCCCCGGCAAGATCATCGGCAGGGTGATCTGGCGAAACAGCGTGAAGCGGCTGGCGCCCAGGGATTCCGCGGCCTGCTCGGCGCTGCGATCGACGCCAATCGCCGCCGCGATCACCAGCCGCAGCACGTACGGCGTGATCACCACCACGTGGGCGAACATCAGCCAGACGAAGCTGCCATTGACCCCCATCAGCGCGAACAGGCGCAGCACTGCCACCCCGAGCACCAGGTGCGGAATGATGATCGGCGACAGGAACAGGCCGTTGAGGAAGTTGCGCCCCGGAAACTGATAGCGGGTGATCGCCAGCGCGGCGGGCACGGCGATCAGGGTCGCAAGGGTGGCCGCGACCACCGCCAGAATCAGGCTGTTATAGAACGACTGAATGAAGTCGGCGCGCTCGAATACCGCCGTGAACCAGCGCAGGGAAAAACCGTGCCACGGCAGGCTCAGGGTGTTTTCCGGGGTGAACGCCACCAGGCACACAACCACCAGCGGCGCCAGCATGAACACCACGATCAGGGCGTGAAACGACAGGGCCAGAGGACCATTCTTGGACATCGATCATTCCCCCAGGGATTTTTTATAGCGGCCTTCGACCAGCCGGTTCCACGACAGCATCACCAGCAGGTTGATCAGCAACAGCGCCACGGCAATGGCGGCGCCCATGGGCCAGTTGAGTTCCGAGAGGTATTGGTCGTAGACCGTGGTGGCGACCATTTTCAGGCGGCGTCCGCCGAGCAGGCCGGGGATGGCGAACGAACTGGCCGACAGCCCGAAGACGATCAAGGTGCCGGACAGCACGCCGGGCATGACTTGCGGCAGCACCACCAGACGCATGACCTTGGTCTGACTCGCCCCCAGCGACAGCGCGGCCTGTTCAGCGGAGCGGTCGAGCTTTTGCAACGAGGTCCACACCGGGATGATCATGAACGGCAGCATCACGTGGACCAGCGCCAGCACCACCGCGAACGGGGTGTAGAGCATTTTGATCGGCCGGCCACCGAGGGCCTGAATCGCCTGATTCACCAGCCCGTCGGCGCCGAGCAGCAGGCTCCAGCCGAAGGCGCGCACCACCACCGAAATCAGCAGCGGCGTGAGGATCAGGATCAGAAAGATCGAGCGCCACGGCGTGCCCATGCGGCTAAGGATGTAGGCCTCGGGCACGCCAATCACCACGCACAGCAGGGTGACCAGCGCGCTGATCCAGAAGGTGCGAAAGAAGATCTCGTAAAAGTACGAATCAGTGACCAGATTCACGTATTGGGCGAAGGTCCAGCTGCCGCTTTTGACGCCCACGGTGTAGTCGAACACGTTGAACGACAGCACCAGCGTCAACAGCAGCGGCACCACCAGCAGGCCGACGAACAGCACCAATGCCGGGGTCGAGAGCAGATAACCGCGACCGCTGTCGCGCAGCACACTCATGCCGACACCTCGTCAGCGGCCAGCACGCGCAGCAATTCCGACGGCCAGTCCAGACCCACCGCTGTGCCTTCGTTCATCGGCGCATCGCCGTTGTTGCGGCGCACGACGGTCAACTCGCCAATCGGCGTTTCGATGCGGTACAGCCACTGACTGCCGAGGAAATAACGGGTGATGATCCGGCCTTGCAGACGGCCTTCACCGGCGGTCACCAGGTCAATCTTTTCCGGGCGCAGGCTCAGGGTCAGTTCGCCGTCGCCGTTGCCCTGACTCTGGCTCTGATGTACTTGGGCCACGCCGCTCGAATCACGGTCGCCGCGCAACAGGTTGGCCTTGCCGACGAACCCGGAAATGAAACGGGTGCGCGGGTGTTCGTAGAGCTTGTACGGTTCGTCGATCTGCGTGATGCGCCCGGCCTGCATGACCACCACGCGATCACTGATGGACAGGGCTTCGGCCTGATCGTGGGTGACCATCAGCGTGGTGATGCCTACTTCGCGCTGGATGCGTCGGATCTCGAACTGCATCTCTTCGCGCAAGTTGGCGTCGAGGTTGGACAGCGGCTCATCGAGCAACAGCACCGGCGGCTCGATCACCAGCGCTCGGGCCAGCGCCACACGCTGGCGTTGACCACCGGAAAGTTCGCGAGGGTAGCGCTCGGCGTGTTGATGCAGGCGCACCAGCTCCAGCACGCGGGCGACGCGGCGCTGGATGTCGTCAGCGGCGACTTTGCGCATCTTCAGGCCGAAGGCCACGTTGTCGCGCACGGTCATGTGGGGGAACAGCGCGTAGGACTGAAACACCACGCCGAGGCCGCGACTGGCGGGTTTGGCGTGGGTGATGTCGCGTCCATCAAGCAGAATCTTGCCCGAGGTGACATCAACGAACCCGGCGATCATTTGCAGGGTGGTGGTCTTGCCGCAGCCGGACGGGCCGAGCAGGGACACGAATTCGCCTTTTTCCACCGACAGGTCAGTGGCGACTACCGCATCGACCGGGCCGTAACGTTTGCAGAGTGCCTGGAGTTGAAGAAATGCCATGGCTTCGTTCCACCTTTTTCGTGCACGCCGGGGGCATGCGTTTTTTATGGGCAGATGCGAAGAGAGACGGCGTGCCGATGCATGTCGGCATGCTCAATGGACGCTGGCGCTCGATCGGTGTCGGCTGCCGCTGTTATTCAAATCGCCCTGGTGGACTGATCCTAGGCCGAAGACTAGGATGGGCTCAACGATGAATTCCATTGAGCGAGTAGTATTTTCAGATTTATTCAATCAGTGAATGTAAATAGGGAAATATAGAAAGTGGATTCCACTGAGCGGAATGAATCGACAAAAGAAACAGGCGTTGGCGCTGTGTCTCGACTGTTTGCCGTGCTGCGCTGTCTGGGTGAATGCCCCGAAGGCGGTGATCGGGTCACGCAACTGGCGCAGCAAGTGGGCTTGTCGCAGCCGACGACTCACCGGTTGCTGCGCAGCCTGATGGACGAAGGCATGGTCGAGCAGGACGCACGCAGCAAACGCTACCGGTTGAGCCTGGAGTTCTTCGCGTTGGCGGCGAAGGCGGGACAGACCGGGAATTTGCGGGACGTGGTACGACCGAGTTTGCTGCGGCTGTCGGCGTCGCTGGGGGATTCGCTATTTTTGCTGGCGCGCAGCGGTTTTGACGCGGTGTGCCTGGACCGCAGTGAAGGGCCGTACCCGATCCGCACGTTCACCGGCGACATTGGCGGCCGCGTGGCGTTGGGCGTGGGGCAGGGCAGTCTGGCGATTCTGGCGTTCTTGCCGGAAGACGAGCGCGACACGGTGATCCGCTACAACCTGCCGCGCCTGCGAGATTTTCATCTGTACGACGAAGTGATGCTGCGCTCGGAAATCGACAACGTCCGGCGGCTGGGCTATGCCGCGCGCAACACCGGTGTACTTGAAGGCATGGCCGGCCTTGCGGTGCCGATCCTCGACCGCGAAGGCCGGGCTGTGGCGGCCCTCAGCGTCGCCACTATCAGCGACCGCCTCAACGCCGAACGCATGCCCACCGTGGTGGACATGCTCAAGCGCGAAGCGGCTGCCATCGGGCAAAGGATCAACCCGTTCGACCCGGTGTTGCGCCGGCCTTCGCAGGTGTTTGGGCAGAAGGAGGCATGATCAGGACGTGGCCCCCCCACAGACAAGGTGGTGTGCCGACATAGATGCACAATTCCTTGTAGGAGCCGGCTTGCTGGCGAACGCGGCGTATCAGCGAACATACATGTGTCTGAGCCACCGCATTCGCCAGCAAGCCGGCTCCTACAGATAAAGGCATGTGGTCAACTGAATGCGTATACAAAAAAGCACGTATATTCAAGGGGTTAGGTGCTGATTCGTCGGTTTATTGACCCGTCTTTTCGCCACGGGATTGACGCTTTCTGACCGTTCGTCGGGCTGCTTGCGTCGTGTTTAAAGAAGCGCTCGGCGGGGTCGAATCAGGCTGTGTAAGCCCTCCGTTTTTGACACGGCGGCACAGGGATGTGGCAAGCAGGCATTTTCGGGCAATCCCGAAAACCGCAGTCCCCCCTGATGAGATTTTCCGTATGTCCAAATCCCTGAGATTGCAGATCCTGGCGCTGCTCGGCGGCAGCCTGGCGTTGGTGCTGCTGATCGCACTGGCCTGTTTCCAGTTCCTCTCCAGCAACGTTCACGCGTACCGCGGCCTTTTGGACGGTCCGCTGCAGGCCTCGCAACGGGTCGATCAGGCCAACCTTCAATTCAAGATTCAGGTTCAGGAATGGAAAAACGTTCTGCTGCGCGGCAAACAGCCTGCGGACCGGGACAAGTTCTGGGGCCAGTTCGAGGAGCAGGAGCGTCTGGTGCAGACCACGCTGGGTCAGCTCAGCGGGATGGCCGGTCTGGATGCGACGAGCAAGGCCCAGGTCGACAAGCTGCGTGACGAGCACCGTGCGCTGGGCGTGGCTTATCGCAAGGGCCGCGACGCGTTCGTCGCGGCGGGCGGCGATCCGGTGGCCGGTGATCAGGCGGTGAAGGGCGTGGACCGTGCCGCCAGCGAGCAGATGAGCGAACTGGTGGGCAACCTGCGCACCCTCAGTGACGAGCAATCGAAGGTGATCAGCAGCACGGCCGATCGGACCATTCTCATAGGCACCCTCGTCATGCTGGCGTCGGCGTTGCTGGTCGGTGTCTTGGCGTTGTGGATGGTCAACCGCAACATCGTCGGTCCGATCAGCCTGTTGATCGAATACGTGGCGCAACTGAGCCACGGGCGCTTCAGCGACCGGGTCAGCGTGACCCGTCAGGACGAACTCGGCCGTCTGGCGGTGGCGGCGAACACCTTGCGCGATTTCCTCGCGGACACCTTCACCCGTCTGAAACGCAGCACCACCGACCTGGACAGCGCGGGCGGTGAGTTGAAAGCCATTGCGTCGCTGATGGCTCAAGGCACTCACGAGCAGTTCGAACGCACCGATCAGGTGGCCACGGCGATGACCGAGATGTCGGCCACGGCCCAGGAAGTTGCGCGCCATGCGGCACAAGCGGCTCATGCCGCTGATGAAGCGGATCGCAGCTCTCAGGATGGCGGCAAGGTGATGAGCGCGACCATTACCGCGATCACCCAGATGCGCACAGAGATCAGCAACACCGCCGACGTGATTCGTCGTCTGGAGAGCGACAGCGGGCGCATCGGCAAGGTGCTGGAAGTGATTCGCGGTATCGCCGAGCAGACCAACCTGCTGGCCCTGAACGCGGCCATCGAAGCGGCGCGGGCCGGGGATGCCGGACGTGGGTTCGCGGTCGTGGCGGATGAAGTGCGCACGCTGGCCCAACGCACAGCCGCGTCGACGGCTGAAATCAACCAGATCATCAATTCGGTGCAGACCGGCGCCATCGACGCGGCGCAGGCCATCGAGAGCGGTCAGGCGCGCAGTCAGGAGAGTGTCGATCAGGTCGCCCTGGCCAGTTCGTCGCTGACTCGCATCACCACGGCGGTGGAAGCGATTCGCGACATGAACCGCCAGATCGCCACGGCCGCCGAAGAGCAGACCTCCGTGGCCGAGGACATCTCGCGCAACCTGACCGAAATCACCGCGATTGCCACCACCAACCAGAGCAACGTGCAGCGCACCCAGACGGCGAGCCAGGACCTGCATGAGTTGTCGGTGGGGTTGAACGACGTGATTTCGCGGCTCAGCGCCTAGAAGCAGCGGCGAGTGTCGAGCGTCAAGCTGCAAGTGGGCGTGGGCGATTTTGCTCCCGCGTGACTCGCCGCTTTTTGTAGGAGCGCGCTTGCCCGCGATAGGGGATGACAGACGAAGACGTAGTGTCTGATCGGACGCATCGCGGGCAAGCGCGCTCCTACAAGGGACCGCGTCAGGTCTGGCGGAACACGAGGGCTTTGAGGCCGCCATCGGGGTCGATGTCGGCAAACTCTGGCGGGTTCTCCAGCCGCTGTTCAAAGCGCAACCCCGGCGCTTCTCGCGTCACGCCCTCGATCAGGAAATCCGCCCCCAGCGCCGGGTCGTTCATGCAGGCCAGCACGGTGCCGTCGGTTGTCAGCAGCTCGGGGAGTTTGCGCAGCACGCGCTGGTAGTCCTTGGTCAGCAAAAAACTGCCTTTCTGAAACGACGGCGGGTCGATGATCACCAGATCATACGGCCCGCTGCTCTTCACCTTGCCCCAGGATTTGAACAGCTCGTGGCCGAGAAAGCTGACCTTGCTCAAGTCGTGGCCATTCAAGCGATGGTTGTCGCGCCCCCGGCTCAGCGCCGCCCGTGACATGTCCAGGTTGACGACGAACGCCGCGCCGCCCTCGATGGCTGCGACCGAAAAGCCGCAGGTGTAAGCGAACAGGTTCAGCACTCGCTTCCCGTCCGCGTTCGCACGCACCCAATCACGGCCGTAGCGCATGTCGAGAAACAGCCCGGTGTTCTGCTTCTTGCCGAAATCCACGAGGTAGCGCAGGCCGCCTTCGGTCAGCGTCCACTCGTCCGGCATCTCGCCGTGCAGGGTTTCGGTGTGGCTGTCGGGCAGATAGCGGTGTTGCAAGAGCAGGGTATGCGCCAGTCTGTCTTTCCAGACGGGCGTCTGAATCAGCTCCGCCAGCAGACGCTTCAAACCCACTAACTCGTCAGCCGCCGGTTCCTTGAACAGCGACACCAGCACCACGCCCTGCATCCAGTCCACCGTCAGTTGCTCAAGGCCCGGCCAGCGGCGGCCACGGCCATGAAACAGCCGACGGGTTTCCGTGGGCGCAGGGGCGAGGGCGGTGAGCAGGTGCTCGTTGAGGGTGTTCAGCGCGTCGGGATTCATCGGGTGGCGGCGGGTCGGCAGTGGAAAGGGGCGGCATTCTAAACCTAACTCGACCACAAGTGCCTGATCCCATCGATTGCAGACAAGGCGCTGTGTTGGAATCCGCTCGCACCCCTGTGGGAGACGCCGGAGGTTACGACGGCAGCGAAAGCGGTGTGTCTGGCGACTCAGTGGCAAACGGGGCGCCGCTTTCGCGGCCGTCGTAACCTCCGGCTGCTCCTACAGGTCTGGTGTTGTGTCCGTTATTTGCGAACAATACAAGACCTCATCACCGCACGGCTTGCCGACGGCCTTTGCGTTTTTTTGAAAGAAGAGTGTCCATGTCTCAATCCCTGATCCTGCGCGACGCCCGCGACGACGACATGCCTGCCGTGCAGGCCATTTACGCCCACCACGTGCTGCATGGCACGGCCAGTTTCGAGCTGGAGCCGCCGACCCTGGAACAGATGCTCCAGCGGCGTGCCGACATCCGCGCCAACGACCTGCCGTATCGGGTCGCCGAGCACGAAGGCGAAATCGTGGGTTACGCCTATGCCACGTTGTACCGGCCACGTCCGGCGTATCGCTTCACCGTCGAAGATTCGGTATACGTGCGCGAAGGCATGGCCGGGTTGGGGATTGGCCAGCAGTTGCTGGAAACGGTGATTCAGCAGTGCACCGATGACGGTCGACGGCAGATGGTTGCGATCATCGGCAACAGTGAAAACGTGGCCTCGATCCGGCTTCATGAGCGTCTGGGGTTTCGCAAGGTCGGGGTGTTCGAATCGGTGGGCTTCAAGCACGGCCGCTGGCTCGACACCGTGATCATGCAGCGCGAGCTGGGAGAGGGTGCAAGCAGCACGCCTCACCGATAGCCTCTTTCAAACGCTCGGGTTGGCCCCGGGTAACGGGGTTTCGACCGGGCGGTCGGAAATCTCCGAGGTCTCTGGGACCGCCACCCACAACAGCACGAATGCCACCGCCGCAATCGCCGCCAACGTCAGGAACGCCGCGTTGTAACCCGCTTCGCGAACCACCCAACCGGCGAGGCCATTGCTCAGCGCGGCGCCGAGGCCGAATACCGTTGAGATTGCCCCGAGGCTGACGTTGAAGCGGCCCGTGCCTTGGGTCAGGTCCTTGACCACCAACGGCATCAGCGCCCCGAACGCCCCTGCGCCGATGCCGTCGAGCAGTTGCACGCCCACCAGCCAGTAAGGGTTATCCGACAGCACGTAAAGCACGCCCCGCAGCGGCAGGATGACGAAGCCCGCCAGGAGCAACGGTTTGCGCCCCCAGCTGTCAGCCTTCGTCCCCACCAGCCACGCCACCGGCACCATCACCAGTTGTGCGGCGACGATGCAGGCCGAGGTCAGGGGCGTGGCGAGGTTGAGGTCGATCTGTGAGAGCTTCTGGCTGACCAGCGGCAGCATCGCGGCGTTCGCCAGATGAAACAGGCCGCAGCAGATGGCGAATACCAGCAGGGGGCGGTTGTGGATCAGCACGGACACGCCGCTGGGCTGTTCGGCGCCGTTCTCTTGTCGAGGGTCGAAACCCCGGGCGACGTCATGGTCAATGGCCGACCCATCGACGAAGCTGACGGCGACCACGCTGGCGATCGCCATGAATGCCATCAGGTAAAACACTGCAATCGGCCCGAACGCCCACGACAGGCCGCCCGCCAGCAGCGCGGCGCAGGCATTGCCCGCGTGGTTCCAGGTTTCGTTGCGGCCCGTTCGGCGAGTGAAGGCTTTCGGACCGGTGATGCCCAGAGAGATCGCCGCAATGGCGGGGGCGAACACAGAACCGGCAATCGCGCCCAGTCCCTGAGTGATCGCCACCCAGGTAAAGCTGTGGATGAACGGCAGAATCACGCAACTGGCGGTCACCAGCAGCGCGGCGATGACCACCACCAGGCGCTTGCTGCGGGTGCGGTCAATCAGCGCACCCGCTGGCGTCTGGGTGACCAAAGCGGCTATACCGGCGAGCGTCATGACCAGGCCGATGCTGGCCGGGTCCCATTTGTGCACCGCCAGCAGGTAGATCGCCAGGTATGGACCCAGTCCGTCGCGCACGTCGGCCAGAAAGAAATTGAGGCCGTCCAGCGAGCGGTTGTTACGAAGATCGGAAGGGGTGTTCAAGGCTGGCCTCGCCAAGTGGGTCGCGCAGCCTTAAGTGCACGCTGCTCCCGATTAATGACCTGTCGAGCGCTGAATTCGTTCGACCCAAGGTGCCGGACTGTTACACGCACCACAATTGTCTTTATCGCCCCGAAATTTGAATCCGGAGCGAGGCAGGCATAAGCTTCGCGCCATTGATGACGGTCACGCCTCGTTGTGTGCCGTTTTTCGCCATTTTTGTTCAGGAACTGCCATGTCCAGTCTGTTTCCCGCCGCCCGTCCACGTCGCCTGCGCAGCCACGCAAACTTCCGTGCGCTGTTCCAGGAAACCGAATTCACGCTGAACGATCTGGTACTGCCGATCTTCGTCGAAGAAGAAGTCGATGACTTCGTGCCGATCAACAGCATGCCGGGCGTGAGCCGCATCCCGGAGTCGAAGCTGGCCCAGGAAGTCGAGCGCTATGCCCGCGCCGGGATCAAGTCGGTGATGACCTTTGGTGTTTCCCACCATCTGGACGCCAGCGGCAGCGACACTTGGCAGGAAAATGGCCTGGTGTCGCGCATCTCCCGCACCATCAAGGACGCCGTGCCGGAAATGATCGTGATGTCCGACACCTGCTTCTGCGAGTACACCGACCACGGCCATTGCGGCGTGATGCACAACGGCCACGTCGATAACGACGCGACCATCGAAAACCTCGGCCGACAAGCGGTGATGGCCGCTCGCGCCGGTGCTGACGTGATTGCGCCGTCGGCGGCGATGGACGGGCAAGTCCGGGCGATTCGCGCTGCGCTGGATGCGGCCGGGTTCACGAACACGCCGATCATGGCCTATTCGACCAAATTCGCGTCGTCGCTCTACGGCCCGTTCCGTGAGGCGGGCGGTTCGGCGCTGAAAGGCGACCGCAAGACCTACCAGATGAACCCGATGAACCGCCGCGAAGCCCTGCGCGAGTCGCTGCTGGACGAAGCCGAAGGCGCTGATGCGCTGATGGTCAAGCCGGCGGGCGCGTACCTCGACATCATCCGTGACATCCGCGAAGCCTCGAACCTGCCGCTGACGGCGTATCAGGTGAGTGGCGAGTACGCGATGATCAAGTTCGGCGCTCAGGCAGGCGCCATCGACGAAGGCCGCGTCGTGCGCGAAACCCTCGGGGCGATCAAGCGGGCAGGCGCGGACCTGATCTTCACGTATTTCGCGATGGATTTGGCGTTGCAGGGGATTTGATCCGGCGGGTTCACAGATACGTCTGACGTGTACACCACCTTGTGGGAGCGCCGCATGAGGTGCGGTACGGCACGGTTCACACTGTGGGAGCGAATTCATTCGCGAAGGGTCCGGTACGGGCGATACATCTCTATCGCCTGGACTATTTTTCGCGAATGAATTCGCGCCCACAGGTGCGCGGTGGTGCCGCGAAGGGGGCGTCTTGATACGGCTTCAGCCGTGCGGGCCTTTCATTCACACCTGCCACGCCTTGCTCGCCTCGGTGAGCATCTCTTCGATCAGCACGCTGAATCGCTGGCTCAACACGCTCTGTGGCCGGTCTTCGGGCAGCAGCAGGTAGGTGGAAAACCGGATTTGCGGCGCGAAGGGCCGGGTCTCGATGCCCATGTGCAGGTATTCCTGCGCCACCATCGGGCTGACGATGCTCACCCCCAATCCCAACGCCACCAGTGAGCAGACCGTCGCGGCATACGGCGTCTCCAGGTTCAGCTTGCGATGCTCCTTGTCCCCCGCGAACGCCCGGTCCACGCGGGTGCGCGAACCATCGTTCAACGACAGCGAAATGAACTCTTCGCCGTACAGGTCTTCAGGCTTGACCGCCGCCAGCGCCGACAGCCGATGCCCCTTTGGAAACACGCACACCCCCGGCACGTCGCAGATCTTGCGCGTGCGCACCCCCGGCATGTCATCGCCGACGTAAGACGCCAAGCCGACGTGACAGAACTGCGAGGCCGCCCAGTGCGCGACCATGGGCGAATCGTTGGTGTGAATGGAAATCGCCGCCTCGGGGTTTTCTTGGCGAAAGCGTTGAATGACCCTGGGCAACAGCGTCAACGACAGCGATGGCACCGCCGCAATCCGCAATTGCCCCGTGCCGCCGCGACGGATGTTCTGCGCCGAATGCTCCAGGCTTTGCAGCCCCACGAACGCACGCTCCACGTCGACAAACAACGCCGCGCCTTCATCCGTAGGCAACAGGCGGCCTCCCACGCGTTCGAATAATTTGAAACCACTGGCCCGCTCCAGTTGCGCGATCAAGCGGCTGATGTTGGGTTGTGAGGTGTGCAGCGACTCGGCGGCAGCGGTCATCGAGCCGCTCAACATCACGGCGCGGAAGGCTTCGACTTGTTTGAAGTTCATGGCTGACCATATCAATTCGGTATGGACGACCACTGTATTGTCATTTGTTGGCATGAGCCAGAGGCTTTATAACTGTTTTCGACATCGATAGTTCGCGCAGACGGACACGATGCCCCGGCGTCCTCAGACGCCGCAATCTCGCTGAATCCTCTGCCCTTGAAATCGTTGCGTGGTGACGTCTTTGCTCGTCGCTGCGCTGGTAGTTAACCAGGAGGCAATATGTCGTTTTCGTTGAAATCCCTCGTTCGTGTCATGGCTCTGTCGTGTGTGTCCCTGGCAGGGATGGCGCAGGTCCATGCCGCTGAATTGCCGCCGGTGCCCGATGAAATCAAAGCGGCCGGCCAATTGCGTGCCGGGGTCCGTTGCGACCAGCCCCCGTATGGCTTCCAGAACAACAACGGCGACTTCGCGGGCGTCGAAGTTGAGATGTCCAGGCAAATTGCCCTGTGGGCGCTGGGCTCCAAGGACAAAGTGACGTTCACCTGTGTCACCGCCGAAAACCGCGTGCCGCAGCTGCTGGGGCGTAAGGTCGACTTCCTCATCGCGACCCTCGGCGTCACCCCTGAGCGTCAGCGGGTCATCGACTTCACCACCCCTTACCGCTGGGGCGCTAGCGACGTGGTGGTGAAGAAAGACAGCCCGATCAGGTCGATCAAGGACCTCAACGGCAAGACCCTCGCCACCCTCAAGGGCTCGGTGCAGGCCAAGTGGTTCGAGGATCACATGCCCGAGGTCAAGACTCTGCGCATGAACAGCGCCGCCGATGCCTTGCAGACCTTTCGTCAGGGCCGCGCCGACGCTTACACCCACGACGCCGCCACGCTGGTGGTGGTTGCGGCCAACGACGGCGATGCACGGCTGATCAACGAACCCTTCCAGATCTCCGACGCGGCCATTGGCGTGCGCAAGAACGACGAAGCGTTTCGCGATTACCTCAGCGCCGCGGTTGCCCGGATGCACGAAGAAAAACTGTTCCGTGGTTGGGTTCAGCAATACGTGCCAGAAAACATCCAGAGCTATTACCTGAGCGTGTTCGAACAGGCCAAGCCTGAAGAAAAACTCTGATCGGGCACCCCCATGGACTTCGATTTCAATTACCTGGTGGCGCAATGGCCAGCTTTGCTCGACGGCGTGTTGATGACGCTGCGGGTCTCGCTGCTGGCCATCGGGGCGTCGCTGCTGATCGGCATTCTCGGCGGCGCGGTGCGGTCCTTCCGCATCCCGCTGCTGTCGCAGATCGTGGTGCTGTACGTGGAGCTGATCCGCAACACGCCGATTCTGGTGCAGTTGTTCTTCATCTTTTACGGCCTGCCTGCGATTGGCCTGGAGCTGTCGCTGTTCTGGTCCGGCGTGGTCTGCCTGTCGCTGTGGGCAGGGGCCTATCAGGTGGAGAACATGCGCGGCGGGCTGGCCACGGTGGAGCACAAGATGCGTGAAGCGAGCATGGCGCTGAGCCTCAAGCCTCATCAGTATTTTTATCTGGTGGCCTTGCCGATCGCGTTTCGTACCAGCTTGCCGGCCGTGCTGAATACGTCGATTTCGCTGCTGAAGAACTCGTCGTACTTGCAGGCCATCGGTCTCGCGGAGCTGACGTTCGTGGCGGTGGACCGCATCGCCACGGATTTCCGGGCCATCGAGATGTTCAGTGCGATCTGCGTGATGTACCTGATTCTGGTGGCGATCCTGTCCTTGCTGACCGGTCGCTTGTCTGCCCACCTGCAACGGCCTTTCCGGCACTGAGGCCCCATGAACTTTCTGATCGAAAACTGGGGCTTCGTCCTCAAGGGCCTGTGGATGACCGTGCGCCTGGCGCTGGTGATCCTGCTGTTCACCACGCTTATCTCAACGGTGTTCGGGGTGCTCGCCACCCTCAAGAACCGGCTGCTGTGGTGGACGATTCACGGCTACGTCGAGCTGTTCCGCTCGATCCCGCTGATTGTGAATGTGTTCTTCATTTTCTTCGGTGCGCCGATGTTCGGCCTCGACCTGAGTCCGTTCGCAGCGGTGGTCACGGGCCTGACGTTATGGGGCAGCGCCAATGGTATCGAAATCGTGCGCGGCGGACTGGAGTCGGTGAACCGGCACCAGTGGAAAAGCGCCTGGACCCTGGGCCTGCGCCCTTGGCAGATCTACCTGCACGTCATTGCGCCGCAGTCGATGAAAGCCATTTTGCCGGCGTACACCGGGCTGCTGACGATGTTGGTGCAAGCCACATCGCTGGGTGCACTGGTGGGCGTCAGCGAGTTTCTTAAAGTCGGGCAGATCATCGTCGAGCGTTCCACGGTCATGACCGGCGTCAGCCCTGCCTTCGCGGTCTACGGCGCAGTGCTGCTGGTGTACTTCGTCATCTGTTCATTGCTGAGCTGGCTCAGCCGTTATCTCGAACGTCGCCTGGGTCGCCCGGCGATGCGCACCACTCGTTAAGGGATGTGATCATGCAAGAATCCAAAGTCAGTCGTCGCTTGAAAGAAGCCACCGCCCCCGAGGTCAACGAGTACATTTACCGGCCCCGTCTGGAAGGGTTTGCCGATGGCTTCCTCAACCTGGGCAACGTCAACAAGGCGCATATCCTGATGCTCGCCGAACAGGGCCTGATTCGCGACGAACACGCGACCGCCCTGGCCAAGGGCGTGCTGGACATGGAGGCGGCGGGGCCTGGCGTGGTCACCCTCGACCCGTCCCGCGAAGACGCCTATTTCAATTACGAAGCGCATTTGATCGAGCAGATCGGCACCGACGTCGGCGGCCGCCTGCACACCGGTCGCAGCCGCAATGACATCCTCGCGACCCTCGACCGGCTGCGCTGCCGCGAGGTGTTGATGGCGTTGATCGACGCGCTGATTCAAGCCCGTCAGACCGCCCTCAACAACGCCGAGGTTTTCGCCGAAGTGGTGATGCCCGGTTACACCCACCTACAACCGGCGCAGCCGATCACCTATGGTTATTACCTGTCGGCAGTGGAGCAGGCCCTGGCCCGTGATTGCCAGCGCCTGACCCAGACCTTGGCGTCGATGAACCAGAGCCCGCTGGGCGCGGCGGCCTTCGCCGGGACGCCGTTCGACATTGACCGGGCACGCACGGCTGAATTGCTGGGCTTTGACGGCTACCTCGACAATGCGCTGGACGCCGTGGGGTCGCGGGATTTCATCCTCGAAAGCCTGTCGCACCTGAGTTTGCTGTCGGTGTTCTGGAGTCGGGTGGCGCAGGATTATTTCGTCTGGAGCACCCACGAATTCAGCCTGATCGACTTCCCCGACAGCGTCGCGGCGACGTCGAGCATCATGCCGCAAAAGAAAAACCCCACGGTGCTGGAATACCTCAAGGGCCGCAGCGGGCACATCATCGGGTTGCTGATGGCGGCCAGCGTCACGGTCAAGGGCAGCAACTTCTCCCACACCGGCGACGCCAACCGTGAAGGCACCCGAGGGTTCTGGGAGGCGGCGGAAGAAAGCCTGCGCTGCCTGAAACTGCTCGATCTGGTGCTGCGCACCGCGACGCCGAATGTCGAGTTGGCGGTGAAGCGCGCCGGTGAAGACTTCTCCACGGCAACGGGGCTGGCTGACCTCATCGTGCGCGAAGCCGACCTGTCGTTCCGCGAGGCCCATCACATCGTTGGCGCGGCGGTGCGCATGGCCATGGACGCCGGTCTACCGGCGCACCGGATCGACACCGACATGGTCGACATCTGCGCGATGGAGCAACTCGGGCACGCACTGAACCTGCCCGCCGGCAAGGTGCGCGAGTGCCTGGACCCGACCGCCAACGTGCAGTCCCGGGATTCGGCGGGAGGCCCGGCGTTGTCGTCCCTGCGCCCGAGCCTGCTGCGCGCCGACGCCCGGTTGCAGGTCGAGCGTCAGGCCAATCAGGCGCGCCGTGATCGTCTGCTTGCCGCGCAGGAAAAACTCCAGGCGGCCACCCGTGCGCAGGCCGGCCTATGAAGAGCATGCTGACAGTCCGTGGACTGCATAAACACTTCGGGTCGGTGGAAGTGGTCAAGGGCGTCGATCTGGACGTGGCGCAAGGGGAGGTGGTGGTGATCATCGGCCCCAGCGGTTCGGGCAAGTCCACGTTCATTCGCTGCCTCAACAGCCTCGAAGCGCCGTCTGCGGGAAGTGTGGTGGTCGGCGGTGGCGAGTCGGTGCGGGCAGACGACCGCAAGGCCATGGCCCGTCTGCGCGAGGACATTGGCATGGTGTTTCAGGATTACACCCTGTTCCCGCACATGACGGTGATGGCCAACATGATTCTGGCGCCGGTCAAGGTCAAGGGTGTGAGCAAGGCCGATGCTCAGGCCAATGCGCTGGCGTTGCTGGACCGGGTGGGCCTCAAGCACAAGGCCGACGGTTACCCCAGCGAGTTGTCCGGTGGGCAGCAACAGCGGGTGGCGATCGTCCGCGCGCTGGCGATGAAGCCGCGTTTGTTGCTGTTCGATGAGCCGACCTCCGCGCTGGACCCGGAAACCGTCGGCGAGGTGCTGAGCGTGATGAAGGGCCTGGCGGCGGAGGGCATGACCATGATCGTCGTCACCCATGAAATGGGCTTCGCCCGTGAAGTGGCCGACCGCGTGGTGTTCTTCGACGGCGGCAAAATCGTCGAAATGGGCCCTCCGGCGCAGATCTTTTCGGCACCGGAGCATCCTCGGACCCGGCAGTTTTTGCAGAGTGTGTTGCATTAACGTCGGCGCGATTCAATAAGCCCTGACGGCTTGACGGTATCTGGCACCGTTTCGGGGGCTCAAGGCTCGGCGCATACCTCTGCGGGAGCGAATTTATTCGCGATTGGCCAGTACAGACGATGAATATTCACCGTCCGAAACGCCGCCTCGCGAATGAATTCGCTCCTACAGACGTCCGGCGTCGCCGAATGATCAGGCGGTGGCGGCCTGTCCGGGGATGTTCTGGTCAGGGTGCGCCTCGCGCCAGGCGTCCAGACCGCCGATCAGCGCCTTGCCCCGCGTCAGCCCGCGTGCCCGCAGCTTTTCCGCCAACAACGCTGCGGACAGCTCGTTGGGGCAGGCGCAATAAAACACCATGTCGACATCGCTCAACTGATCGAGCCACGGGTCGAGGGGTTCTTCGAGGCTGATGGACAGCGCACCGGGTATGCCTTCGACCACGGCGGTGTGAAATGTGGGGCGAACGTCGATGATCAGCGGCATGTCGACCGTGTCACGCAGGGCCAGCAGTTGCGGCACGGTGATGCGTGGCACCTTCGACGTGCGCTTCATCAGGCGACGGCGCTTCCAGTATTTCCAGCCGATGAACAGCGCCAGTGCCAGCAGCACACCGCCGATGGCCAGCGGCAGGTAACCCGTCAGCCACCCCAGCAACGGGATGATCGCATCGGTAAACAGCATGCCCAGCAACAGCGCCGATCCCGCCCAGATGAACGACCCTGCCAGCGAATAACGCATGAACAGCGCAAACGGCGTGGCGTTCATGCCCGCGACCGTCGTCACCAGCGCGCCCGCGCCGGGCAGGAATTTGGACAGCAGCATCGCCCGGGGTCCGACCCGGTCGTAGACATTCAAGCCCTGACGGATGCAGGTGTCTTGAGAAAGGGAAATCTTGCAGATGGACTTCAGCAGCACGCCGCCATAGCGCTTGCCCGCGAAGTACCAGAGGGTGTCGGCGATCAGGCAGGCGAACATCGCCACCAGCACCCCGGCGCCCAGCAGTGGTTTGCTCTGCATGGCCAATGCGCCTGTGACGATGAGGGTGGGGTACGCCGGAACCGGCAGACCGATCTGCTCCAGCAGCACGTTGACGAACACCAGCAGCAGGCCGTGGCTTTCATTCAATTGCTGGAGTTCGTTCATGGCGAAAGCTCGGTCACAGAGCGCTGACGGGCAGCACTCAAGAAAAAAGGGGTGTCAGTACCGTGGCCTGAACACCCCTTTCTGTCAACGCTGACGTTGCGTTAGCCAAGCTTCTCGATGGCCGCTGCAACGCCCGCGCCGTACGCCGGATCGGCCTGGGTGCAGTTGCCGATGTGACGCTGTTTGACCAGCGCCGACGCGCCGCTGATGGCCCGTGCGGTGTTGTCGAACAGCACCTGTTGCTGCGCTGGCGTCATCAGGCGGAACAGGGCGCGAGGCTGAGAGTAATAGTCATCGTCGTCTTTGCGGAAATCCCAGTTCGCTGCCGCGCCGTGCAGTTCCAGCGGTGGCTCGGAGAAATCCGGCTGCTCGACCCACGCGCCCTTGCTGTTGGGCTCGTAGCCGATGGTGCCGCCTGCGTTGGCGTTGACCCGCATCTGGCCGTCGCGGTGGTAGCTGTTGACCGGGCACTGCGGAGCGTTGACCGGGATCTGGTGATGGTTGACGCCCAGACGGTAGCGCTGCGCATCGCCATAAGAGAACAGACGGCCCTGCAGCATTTTGTCCGGCGAGAAGCTGATGCCCGGCACCACGTTGGCCGGGTTGAACGCGGCCTGCTCGACGTCGTGGAAATAGTTTTCCGGGTTGCGGTTCAGCTCCAGGGTGCCGACTTCGATCAGCGGATAGTCCGCGTGCGGCCAGACTTTGGTCAGGTCGAACGGGTGGATTTTGTAAGTGTTGGCGTCCTGCTCCGGCATGATCTGCACGAACAGCTTCCACTGCGGGAAGTCACCGTTTTCGATGCTGTCGTACAGGTCGCGCTGGTGCGTTTCGCGGTCGCCAGCCACCAGATCAGCGGCTTCCTGATCGGTCAGGTTCTCGATGCCCTGTTGGGTTTTCAGAGTGAACTTGACCCAGAAGCGCTCATTCTGCGGGCTGATGAAACTGAAGGTGTGGCTGCCAAAACCGTGCATGTGGCGATAGGATTTCGGCAAGCCTCGGTCACTCATGACCACCGTTACCTGGTGCAGTGCCTCGGGCAACGAACTCCAGAAATCCCAGTTGTTGTCAGCGCTGCGCAGGTTGGTGCGCGGGTCGCGTTTGATCGCGTGGTTCAAGTCGGGGAATTTCAGCGGGTCGCGCAGGAAGAACACCGGGGTGTTGTTGCCGACGAGGTCCCAGTTGCCTTGTTCGGTGTAGAACTTGACCGCAAAGCCGCGAATGTCACGTTCGGCATCGGCCGCGCCGCGCTCACCGGCCACGGTCGAGAAACGGATGAAAATATCGGTCTTCTTGCCGATGTCCGAAAACAGCCTGGCTTTGGTGTAGCGCGTGATGTCGTGGGTCACGGTGAAGGTGCCGAACGCGCCCGAACCCTTGGCATGCATGCGACGCTCCGGGATCACTTCACGGTCGAAGTGCGCCAGTTTTTCCAGCAACCACACGTCCTGCAGCATCAGCGGGCCGCGAGGGCCGGCGGACTGCGAGTTCTGGTTGTCGACGACGGGTGCACCCGCCACGGTGGTCAGTTTATTCATGATCAGGCTCCGGTTTTTTGAACGGTGAGTCTTGCTGAATACGTCACGGCTGTATTGGACGCTCGTGCGCCTCTTTTGACGTGGGAATGGACAGTGCGGCTGGCTGTAACGCGCCATCCAGAGCGCTTCGACCGGCCCGCTTTCGAATACATTCCAGGCAGGCAAGGGATCGTGCGGCGGCGAAGGTTGAATCAGCGTAGCCCGGCTTTGGCGACAGACGGATGTCACGGGCTAAAAAATCGATGACGATTTTTACACGCGCAAAAAAAGGCGCCCGATAAGGGCGCCAAACGAGGAGAGTTCGGGGTGTGTACGCAGGGCTCGCGGGCGGTGCGGCCCGCTGTAACAAGTGCTGCGGGTTATTTCACCAGCACCGGCTGTTCGCTGTAGCGGTCGGCGAACAGTTGCTTGAGCTGGCCGACCTTGGGCAAATCGTTGATCACGATGTACGGGTAGGTCGGGTGGGTGGTCAGGAAATTCTGGTGGTAGTCCTCCGCCGGATAGAAACCGTTATAGGTCTCGATCTTGGTCACGATGGGCGCATTGAACGATTTGGCGCTGTCCAGTTGCGCGATATAAGCCTGGGCCACGGCTTGCTGTTCGGGGCTTTCCGGGAAGATCGCCGAGCGGTATTGCGTGCCACGGTCCGGCCCCTGACGGTTGAGCTCCGTCGGGTTGTGGGCCACGGAGAAGAACACTTGCAGCAGCGTGCCGTAGCTGACTTGCGACGGGTCGAAGGTGACTTCCACCGACTCGGCATGCCCGGTGTCGCCTTCGCTTACGCGCTCATACTGCGCGGTGTCGGCCTTGCCCCCGGCGTAACCGGATACAGCTTTCTTCACCCCTTGCACGTGCTGGAACACGCCTTGAACGCCCCAGAAACAACCGCCCGCAAACACGGCGGTCTCGGTCCCGGCGGTCTTCACGGCTTCATCCTTTATAGGCGGGGCGATGCTCACGGCGTCTTCGGCGGCGAAGGAGCAGGCGGCGGTTTGCAGCAGGGCAGCGCCCAGTAGCACGCGCAGGCCCATGCGGCGGCCGTCAGGCAGCGCGGCGCGAAGGGTGGAAACGTTGAATTTTTTCATGTCTGACACTCCTGAAACGGGGTGGAATCAACCGAAGGTGAAGGCGTATGCGGACACGCCCGGATCGCTGAATTCGATGCTGAAGGTGTGGTCCGCCACGTCGCCGGGCTGACGCACCAGTTGGTACAGGCGTTGTTCTGTGACGGTGCCATTGCCGTCGGGCGCGATGTCGGTCCCGTGTGCATCCCCCGGCGCCTTGCCGTCGAGGGAGACCTTGAAGCGCACCGGCTTGCCGTCGCTGCCAGGGCCGAGCACCAGATGCAGGTCGCGAGCGTGGAAGCGATAGACGATCTTGCCGTTGGGCGCGTTCAGGCTGGCGCGCTCGGAGCTGATGTTCCATTGGCCGTCCAAGCCCCAATTGTTCAGCGACAGGCTTTGCGGGGTGCTGTAGCTGGCGACCCGATCAGCCTTGGCGCCGCCCGGCGACACGAAGTTTTCGGCGCGCTCGAAGCCCAGGTAGGTTTCCGGCGACTTAACCTCGCCCATGTCGGCGGCCTGTTGCACGCCATTGCCGTTGGCGTCGATCAGGTCGGTGGTGATCTGAGTATTGCCTGCTTCGCGCAACAGCTCCTGAATCACGCGCTCGGATTCGTCATAGGCGCCTTCGCCGAAGTGGTGATAGCGAATCTGACCCTTGGCGTCGGCGAAGTAATGGGCAGGCCAGTACTGGTTGTCGAAGGCGCGCCAGATTTTGTAGTCATTGTCGATGGCCACCGGGTAATGGATGCCCAGATCGGCCATGGCCTTGGTGACGTTTTTCACGTCGCGCTCGAAGGCGAATTCCGGGGCGTGCACGCCGATCACCACCAGGCCTTGATCGCGGTATTTGTCAGCCCAGGCTTTGACGTAGGGCAGGGTGCGCAGGCAGTTGATGCAGGAGTAGGTCCAGAAATCCACCAACACCACCTTGCCTTTCAGCTGTTCGGCGGTCAGTGGGGCGGAGTTTAGCCATTGCACTGCTCCGGCGAGGGACGGCAGCTGGCCTTCGACCGGCAGGCTCGATGTGCTGTTTTTCGCGGCCATCATCATCGCGCCAGAAGCTTGCATGCTCGCGCCCGCTTCATCCTTGCCGGGGATGTTTTGCGCCATCATCGCACCGCCTTGCATCACGTTGCTGTCTTTGCCCTTGCCGGTGAGCTGACCCACCAGCGATTGTTCAAGGCCACCGGTAGAGGCGGTCGAGACACGGGCCAGAATCCCGGTGTCCAGACCCAGCGCGATGGCGGCGACACCCGCCAGCATCGCGGCGCCCAGCCCCCGGCGAATCCACTCGCCAGCACCCAGCGAACGCTTCATCGCGCTGAACACCTTGCCCCCCAGCAACAACGCCAGTGCCAGTGACGTGGCGGCGCCCGCGGCGTAGGCCAGCAGCAGCAAGGTGGTGCCGACGCTCGCGCCTTGCAATGCCGCGCCCGTCAACACCAGACCGAGGATCGGGCCTGCGCACGGCGCCCAGAGCAGGCCCGTTGCAACACCGATCATGAACGAGGCCCACGGGCTGGGTTTGGCCTGCACGCCTGCGTTTTCAGACAGTCGGCTGCCCGCGGCCACCAACGGACGGGTCAGGCGCTCGGCCAGTTTCGGCAGCAGCAAGGTGAGGCCGAACAGCGCAACGAAGATCAGCGCCAGGCCACGGCCATATTGGTTGAGCTGCACGACCCAGCCCCCGCCGACTGCCGCGAGGGTGGCGACCAGCGCGAAGGTCACGGCCATGCCCACCAGCAACGGCAGGCCGCTGCGGACGAAGGGTTGGCCGGTGCGGGCGAAGACAAACGGCAGCACCGGCAGAATGCACGGGCTGACGATGGTCAGAACGCCGCCGAGGTAGGCAAGGATGATCAGGAGCATGGGTCAATTCCCTTCTGGTGGATCAAAGAGTTACGTGCAGTGTGGCGGACGACGTACCTGTAGGAGTGAGCTTGCTCGCGAATGCATGTGTTCAGTCAATTGAGAGGTGACTGATATCCCGCCATCGCGAGCAAGCTCACTCCTACACCGGGCCTAGTCCTGTGATTGGTTGTTCATGTCGCCGACTCGGCGAATGTCATCGCCAGACCATTCATGCAATAGCGCAACCCGGTCGGCTTCGGTCCGTCGGTGAAGACGTGCCCCAAATGCCCGCCACAGCGGCGGCAATGGACTTCTTTGCGCAGCACGCCGAACGAGGTGTCGGTGCGGATGGCGGTGGCGTTGTCCAGCGGCTGCCAGAAGCTCGGCCAGCCGGTGTGGCTGTCGAATTTGGTCGTCGACGAGAACAGCTGCAACTGGCAACCGGCGCAGGCGAACGTGCCGGTGCGGTGCTCGTCGTTCAGCGGGCTGCTGTAAGGGCGCTCGGTGGCTTCGCGACGCAACACCTGAAACTGGTCGTCGCTGAGCAACGCGTGCCATTCGGCGTCGCTGTGGCTGACTTCGAACGTGCCCACGGCCGAATCCGCCGGTACGAGGGTTTCGCCGTCCGCGAACTTCGGCAGCACGCCCAGAGCGATGGCCGCGACGCCAGCGCTGCTGCTCAGGACCATGAACTGTCTTCTCGAAAGCATGAGGTGTCTCCTTGGCGCCGCCTGCACGGGGCAGGCTTGTCATGTGATGACGCCAGAGTAGGGCCGGGCTGTTCCCGGAATCCTCACCGAGAGTTAAACAATTCGTGATAACTGATCGACCGCAAAATCGGCACAATGGCGGCATCGCGCATTCAGCACTGGCAAGGTTTGCTTTCCATGGATCAGCCCAAACGCATTCTGGTGGTCGAGGACGATAGCCATATCGCCGACCTGATTTGCCTGCACCTGCGGGACGAACATTTCGACGTGGTGCACAGCGCCGACGGGGAAAAAGGCTTGCGCCTTTTGGAGCAGGGCGGCTGGGACGCGTTGATCCTCGACCTGATGCTGCCCGGCGTCGACGGCCTGGAGATCTGCCGCCGTGCCCGGGCCATGACCCGCTACACGCCGATCATCATTACCAGCGCGCGCTCCAGTGAGATGCACCGGATTCTCGGCCTTGAGCTGGGGGCGGACGATTACCTGGCCAAACCGTTCTCGATGATGGAATTGGTGGCGCGGGTCAAGGCGCTGCTGCGGCGGGTCGATGCCATGGCGCGCAACCTGAAGATGGACACCGGCAGCCTCGACAGCGCCGGATTGTTCATCGACCCGTTGACCCGCGAAGCCTCGCTGGAAGGCCGCTTGCTGGACCTCACGCCGAGGGAATTCGACCTGCTGTATTTTTTTGCCCGCCAGCCGGGCAAGGTCTTCTCGCGGCTGGACCTGCTGAACTCGGTCTGGGGCTATAACCACGAAGGCTACGAGCACACCGTCAACACCCACATCAACCGGCTGCGCGCCAAGATCGAGAACGACCCGGCCCAGCCGTTGCGCATCCTGACGGTGTGGGGGCGCGGCTATAAATTCGCCGATGCGGGAGAGGCGTCGTGAACATGACCCTGACCCAGCGGCTGTCCTTGGTCTTCGCGTTTCTGTTGCTGATCTGCTGCGGCACGTCGGTGCTGTTGCAGGTGCGCTCCAACAAAATGCATGAGCTGGAGGTGGTGCAGGGCCTGTCCCGCGACCTCGCCCAGCACATCGCCCGCGACACCCAATTGATGGACGCCAACGGCCTGAAACCCGATGCCGTGCGCGAGCTGTTCAGCCAGTTGATGCTGGTGAACCCCAGCGTCGAGGTGTACCTGCTCGACGGCGAAGGCAAGATCGTCGGCGACGCCGCGCCCAAGGATCACATGCTGCGGGACCGAGTCGATCTGGCGCCCGTGCGCAAGCTGCTGGCCGGAGAGCCGCTGCCGATTCTGGGGGATGACCCGCGCAGCATGGACACGCGCAAGGTGTTCAGCGCCGCGCCGTTGATGGTCATGGGCAAACCGGCGGGTTTTCTGTACGTGGTGCTGCTGGGCGAGGCCCATGACCGCTTTGCCGAGCGCGGCGCCACCAGTGAGGCCCTGAACACGGCGTTGTGGTCGATTGGTTTGATTGCCTTGCTGTGCCTGTTGGCGGGTCTAACAGCGTTCGGTTGGATCACCCGGCCACTGCGGCGACTGACCTACGCGGTGAGCCATTTCGACATCAATGCTGCGCCGGTGCCGTTGCCCGCGTCTTCGACCGAATCGGCTCGGCAGGGCCACGATGAAATCGCCGTGCTCGACGCAACGTTCAAACAAATGCAGAACCGCTTGAGCGAGCAATGGCAAACCCTGACCCGCCAAAGCCAGGACCGCCGCGAGCTGGTGGCGAACATTTCCCATGACCTGCGCACCCCGCTTGCATCGCTGCACGGCTATCTGGAGGTGCTGTCGGTCAAGGACGCCAGCCTCACGCCCGAGGAGCGGCGGCGTTATCTGGGCATCGCGCTGGACCAGAGCCGCAAGGTGGGCGGGTTGGCGCAGTCGCTGCTGGAACTGGTGCGGCTGGAGCATGGTTTCGTGGTGCCGGTGGTGGAGCGGTTTTCGCTGACCGATCTGGTGCAGGACATTTTCCAGAAGTTCGAACTCGGCGCCGAGTCCAAGGCCGTGACCCTGACCCCGAGCTTTGCGCCGTCGGTGCCCGGCGTGCATGCCGACTTGGGGCTGATCGAGCGGGTGATGACCAACCTGCTGGACAACGCCCTGCGGCACACGCCCCAGGGCGGCGAGATCAAGGTGGCGTTATTGCCGAAGGCGCGTTTTGTCGAGGTGACGATCAGCGACACCGGGCCGGGGATTGCCGCCGAGTTGCGTGAAGGGCTGTTTCTGCGTCCGTTTAATATTGGCGGTGCACGGCGAGATGGCGGGCTGGGGTTGCGAATCGTGCACCAGATTCTGCAACTGCATGGGCACCGGATCGAGCTGATCGACGTGCCGGGGCAGGGTGCGACATTCCGATTTGCACTGCCGGTGGATCAGGAAACGGCGGAGCGGGTGTTGCCGAGGGAGTGAACGGCTTCGCGGTCAACGTCGACCCACTGTGGGAGCGAATTTATTCGCGAGAGGCCCGTCCGGTCGATGGAGCTGTGTTGCCTGACCCACCTTCGCGAATGAATTCGCTCCCACAGGTTCGGCGGCGACATGAAGGACCTCTCCACAGGTTCAGCGGCGGCGACACAGGGTCACGGCAACAACAACCCATGCTCCATGGCATATTTCACCAGCCCCGCCGGTTTGTCGACTTTCAGTTTGCGGCGGATGCTCAGGCGGTGGGTTTCGACGGTGCGGACGCTGATGGCCAGGTCGCGGGCGAGGGTTTTGTTGTCCAGCCCCTTGGCCAGACCCACCAGCACCTGCACTTCACGGGGCGTGAGTTCGTTTTCGTCGGTCTTTTTCGACACCAGCTTGAGGGTCACCTCAGCGCTGTAGAACGTGCCGCCGGTGGCAATCGCCTCGATGGCCGCGACGATTTCCCGGGACGGTGCGTTTTTCAGCACGTAACCGCTGGCCCCGGCGCGGATCGACGTGGCGACGTATTCCTGATTGTCGTACATGCTCAGGATCAGAATCTTGATCGTCGGGCAGCGCTGGCGGATCAGTTGCGTCAGTTCCAGGCCGTTCATGTCTTGCAGGCCGATGTCCACCAGCAGGATGTCCGGCTTGACCTCTTCACACATCTTTAGTCCCTGCGCCGCGTTCTCGGCTTCGCCTACCACCTCGAACAAAGGCCGGGTGGCAAGCAGGGCGCGCACGCCGTCACGGACCAGCGAATGGTCGTCGACCAGGGCAATGCGGATGGTCTGGCTGGCGGTCATGATGGGGTGCGGGTTCCTGTCTGAAATGAAGGGTCAGGCGGCGACGTTGATGGGCATGGTCACGGTCAGTTCGCTGTGGCCGGGGACCGAGTAGAGATTGAGCTGGCCCTGGAAATGCTCGACGCGTTCGCGAATATTACGCAAACCGATGCCGCCCTGTATCTCTTGCAAACGCTCGACGTCGACCCGGAAGCCCACGCCGTCGTCGCGCACAGTGAGTTGCACCTGTTTTTTCGTGCTGCGCAAGTCGATGTAGACGTTCTGTGCATGGGCGTGACGCTCGATGTTGGTCAGCGCCTCTTGCAGAATCCGGAACAGCGCCACCGGTGCACCTTCTGCCAGCTTCAACTTGCTGAGGTTGTGGGTGTACTGGATGGTCAGCCCGGTCTGTTGCTCGAACTCCGCCACCAGTTGCGTGACCGCCGCCGCCAGCCCCAGGGTGTCGAGCAGGGAAGGGCGCAGGTCGTGGGAGATGGTGCGGATTTCGCCGATGGCCTCGCCGAGCCGTTCGGTGCCGTGACGCAGGGTCTCCAGGCCGAGCGGGTCGTGGCCCTCGAGTTGCAGACCGGCCAGCTCGAACTGAAATTTGATCGACACCAGCACCTGGCTGATCCCGTCGTGCAATTCCCGTGACAGCCGCGAGCGCTCTTCTTCCTGCAGGTTCATGATGCGCTGGTTGAGCATCTGCAGCTTGCGGTCGGCCAGACGGTGCTCGCTGGCGTTGAGAGTCACACCGCAGACGAACACCAGCAGCACGGCGATCAGGGCGACGCCGCCGATGTCGAGCATGGTCGCGTAGATGCCCCGCGCGACTTCCTGTCGGGCCTGTTGCGTGGCCCGTTCGACGTCTTCCAGATAGATCCCGGTGCCGAGCATCCAGCCCCAGCGCTTGAGCATGACCACATGGGCGAGTTTGTCGGTGATCTGCCCGGTGGACGGTTTTTCCCAGGCGTAATGCTGGAAACCGTCGCCGGACTCCGCGCTTTGCAGCAGTGCGCGGATCACCAGCAGCCCTTGCGGGTCGGTCATGTTCCACAAGTCCTTGCCCACCAGCGCTGCCTGCCGTGGATGCATCAGGTTGCGGCCGCTCTGGTCGTAGACGAAGAAATAGCCATCGATGCCGAAGCTGAGCTTGGCCAGTTCTTCCAATACCTGCTGCTTGGTCTGTTCGTCATTGCGGCCGCTGTCGTAGATCGGGGCGAGGGCGCTCATGGCCATCTCCACGTAGTTTTTCAACTCGGCGCGCTTGCTGGACAGAATGCTGTCCTCGATCAACTGCGCCTGCTGCTCGCCCAGACGCTGGTTCTGCACGATCACCAGCGCGCAGATCACGCACACGGCAAGGATCAGCGGCAGGATGCCAAGGGCGACGATCTTGTGTTTGAGTTGCATGGCGTGGGATGTCCGGCGGGAGCGGGTGTTGTTGTGGGCGTATTACAGCATGAACATCCGGGGCGACTGGAACATCTTTTCGCGAATGAATTCGCTCCCACAGGAGAAAGGCGTGGCCGCATAAACCGAGGTGTACACGGTTCAAACTGTGGGAGATTCTATGTTTGGGGGGCAACCCCCAAACGTTTCGTAGAGTCGTACTCTTCCCGTTTCTTCATCAGCGAGAAGGCCACCCCTGCGAGCTTCCTGCTCAATATCGTCAACGCTTCAGTTCTGGCTTTCCCCTCGCCTATTTTCTTCTCGTAATACGGTTTCCATGTCGCCGATCGGCAGGCGGCCATTGAAGCGTTGTAGCCTAGCCGGCGTACCTCGGGGTCGCCTTTCTTGCTTAGCCGGCGGCGACCGGATTTGTTCCCGGAATCCGACACCCGCAAATCCAGCCCCAGATAGGCGATGTACGCATCTACGTTTTTGAATTCGCCTCGAAGGAATGCCGCAAACAGCGCTGTGGCGGTCAGGAACCCGACGCCTTCGATGCCCTGGCAACGTTTGACCTGATCCATTTCACCGGACTTGATCAGCACTTGCTTGAGCTGTTTCTCGATATCTTTGATCAGATGGCTGAAGCGACGCATCAACTTCTCGAACCCCTTCCTGAGGTCTTTTTCATCCTTCCAGCCTTGGCGCAGTGACGTCTGGCTATTGACCAGCGAGGCCCTGCGATGCAGCAGATGCTTGAGCTGGGTGTGCAACTGGGGTGGCGGGCTCCACTGACGCAGCTCGTCACCTTCCTTTTCCAGATAGCGAGCCAGCAGATGTGCATCGCACGCATCTGTTTTGGCGCGCTTGCCCAGACTTTCTCGATATTTGCTTACGCGTGCCGCATCGACGACAAACACCAGGTGCCCCATGTCATGGGCCATTTCCACTAGGTCCAGATGGTAGGTATTGGTCGCCTCGAGGGCGATGGCACTGCCTTGAGGCAATGTCTTGAGCCAGTGGTGAATCGAAGTTCGCTCATTGACCAAACAATGAGTTTTATCCACACCACGCTGAGCGGTGACAAGTTCCGCCATCGCCACATCGACACCCACAATCGCCGCTGCATCAAGGATTGCCATGTCACACCCTCCGAGTTAGGGTTGAAGAGCTTGCTGGGGGTTCACCGTAAGCGCTGGCTTGCTTCTATCGTCGGTCCAGGCCGATGCATTCCATATCGGCGCTTGTAGGTGACAGGGTGGGGCTGGAAGTCTCCCAACGGTCTGTACTGGCTAGAGTCAGATTCGGCTTTCCGTCCCTCCCACCCCATCAAGTCTAAACATACAAGCCGGCTTGCTGGCGAAGGCGGCGTGTCAGTCGCCTGATGAGGTACAGGCAGACCGCATTCGCCAGCAAGCCGGCTCCACACAGGGAAATTGCCTCGCTAAGTGTGTCTGCGTAGAACTACGCAGACGAAACCGTAGTAGTACGAATTTCTCTTGCTGACAACTGCGCGGATAGTGGCAACGCTCCGTTACCCCGGATCACACAATAACAATTACGCCGCAAGCCATGAGCTTCGGCAGGAGACCCACAATGACCCGACTGACCAAACATCTGGGTTGGTTCGCCGTTGCAGCCCTTGGGGCCTGCGCCTTGGGTGTCGTCGCGCTGCGTCGCGGCGAAGCCATCAACGCACTCTGGATCGTCGTCGCCGCCGTCGCCATTTATCTGGTTGCGTACCGCTACTACAGCCTGTTCATCGCCAATCACGTCATGCAGCTCGATCCGACCCGGGCCACCCCGGCGGTGATCAACAATGACGGTCTGGACTACGTGCCGACCAACAAACACATTCTCTTCGGTCACCACTTTGCCGCCATCGCCGGCGCAGGTCCGCTGGTCGGCCCGGTGCTCGCCGCGCAAATGGGCTATCTGCCGGGCACGCTCTGGCTGATCGCCGGTGTGGTCCTGGCCGGTGCGGTGCAGGATTTCATGATCCTGTTCCTGTCCACTCGCCGTAACGGCCGATCGCTGGGCGACATGGTCCGCGAGGAAATGGGCCGCGTTCCCGGCACCATCGCCTTGTTCGGCTGCTTCCTGATCATGATCATCATCCTTGCGGTGCTGGCGCTGATCGTGGTGAAGGCCCTGGCTGAAAGCCCGTGGGGCATGTTCACCGTGCTGGCGACCATCCCGATTGCGATGTTCATGGGCGTGTACATGCGCTATGTCCGTCCGGGCCGCATCGGTGAGATTTCCATCATCGGCGTCGTGCTGTTGCTGCTGTCGATCTGGGCCGGTGGCCAAGTGGCTGCGAGCCCTGAGTGGGCGCACGTCTTCACCTTCACCGGTGTGCAGATCACCTGGATGCTCGTCGGCTACGGCTTCGTTGCCGCGATGCTGCCGGTCTGGCTGCTGCTCGCGCCACGTGACTACCTGTCGACCTTCCTGAAAATCGGCACCATCGTCGCCCTGGCGATCGGCATCCTGATCCTTGCGCCTGAGCTGAAAATGCCGGCCCTGACTCAGTTCACCGACGGCACCGGTCCGGTCTGGAAAGGCGCGCTCTTCCCATTCCTGTTCATCACCATCGCCTGTGGTGCGGTGTCGGGTTTCCACGCGCTGATCTCCTCGGGCACCACGCCGAAACTGCTGGATAACGAGAAGAACGCCCGTTACATCGGTTACGGCGGCATGCTGATGGAATCCTTCGTCGCCATCATGGCGATGGTCGCGGCCTCGGTCATCGACCCAGGCGTCTACTTCGCCATGAACAGCCCGGCGGCAGTGGTCGGCGGCGACGTCGTTGCAGTCGCTCAGACCATCACCGGTTGGGGCTTTGCCATCACGCCTGAAGCGTTGACCGCTGTGGCCAAGGACATCGGCGAAAACACCGTACTGGCTCGCGCCGGTGGTGCGCCAACGTTGGCCGTGGGTATCGCGCAGATTTTGCACCAAGTGCTGCCAGGCCAGAACACCATGGCGTTCTGGTACCACTTCGCGATCCTGTTCGAAGCGCTGTTCATTCTGACGGCGGTTGATGCGGGCACCCGTGCCGGTCGCTTCATGCTGCAAGACCTGCTGGGCAGTTTCGTGCCTGCCCTGAAACGCACCGAGTCGTGGACCGCCAACGTGATTGGCACCGGCGGCTGCGTGGCGTTGTGGGGTTACCTGCTGTATCAAGGCGTGATCGATCCACTGGGCGGCATCAACACCCTGTGGCCGCTGTTCGGCATCTCCAACCAGATGCTGGCGGGTATCGCGCTGATGCTGGCGACCGTCGTGCTGATCAAAATGAAGCGTCAACAGTACGTGTGGGTGACCATGCTGCCAGCGTCATGGCTGCTGATCTGCACCGTGACCGCAGGCTTCATCAAGCTGTTCGACCCGAGCCCGGCCGTTGGCTTCCTGGCCCTGGCCAAGAAATACAGTGCAGCGGCGGAGGCTGGCCAGGTCATCGCTCCGGCGAAGACCGTTGATCAGATGCAGCACGTGATCTTCAACGCGTACACTAACGCAGCGCTGACCACATTGTTCCTGTTCGTGGTGCTGAGCATTCTGTTCTACGCCGTGAAAGTGGGCCGTGCGGCGTGGGTCAAGAAAGAGCGCAGCGACAAGGAAGCGCCGTTCCAGGCGATGCCGGAAGCGCACTGATGTTCAATGACCTGAGTCGCCTCGGCAAATATCTCGGGCAGGCCGCCCGCCTGATGGTGGGCATGCCTGACTACGACAATTACGTCGAGCACATGCAGAAGACCCACCCAGACCAGCCGGTGATGTCGTACGAAGTGTTCTTTCGGGAACGCCAGGATGCGCGTTATGGCGGGAAGGCCGGGCCGAAGTGTTGTTGAGCTACTGAGTCAGAACTTTTGATCGAAAAAACGCGCCATGGGTGATCCCTGGCGCGTTTTTTTTGGTTGGCTCTGGATGGCTACTCTGTTGCCCGCGATTAGGCCCGCCAGGGCAACAGAGTCACCCTCCAACGCCAACCCCTCGACGCTTTTAACCTTTGACTTAACGACCTGGAATTTGCCAGTATTACACATATAATCTAAAGCAGGTTTCTCCCCATGAATCGCAGCGACCTGCGCCATATCAACCTCAATCTGTTGTTGATCTTTGAAGCGTTAATGAAAGCCCGGAGCGTGAGTCTGGCCGCTGAACGCATGTACCTCGGCCAGCCCGCCGTGAGTTCTGCGCTCGGCCGATTGAGGCTGCTGTTCAACGACCCGCTGTTCCAGCGTTCAGGTCGTTTCATGGAGCCGACGCCCAGGGCGCAGGAAATTGCGTTGCTGCTCGGCCCTGCGCTCGAATCCATCGCCATGGCGGTCAAGCGGCCCGAGGCGTTTGATGCAGCGACCAGCGACCGGGTGTTTCGCATCGGTTTGAACGACGACGTTGAATTTGCCTTGCTGCCGTCGATGCTTAAGCGTATCCGGGCGGAAGCACCGGGGGTGTCGCTGGTGGTTCGCCGTGCCAGTTATCTGCAAATGCCGAGGCTGCTGGCCAGCGGCGAGGTGACCGTGGGCGTGGGCTTTACGACTGAGCTGCCGGCCAACGCCAAACGTCGGACCTTGCTCAGCACCCGCATCGTGCTATTGCGCGGTGATGACGTGCCTGGCGACTTGAGCCTGGATGATTTTTGCCAACGGCCACACGCCCTCGTGTCGTTTGGTGGCGGCACGGTGGGGTTTGTTGATGAGGCGCTGCGTCTGATCGGGCGTCAGCGCAGAGTGGTCCTCGCGGTGCCGCATTTCAACAGCCTTGGCGCGCTGCTGGAAGACACTGATCTGGTGGCGGCCGTGCCGGAATACGCAGCCGATGTGCTGACCGCGAGTGGTCGGTTACGCAGCCAGCCGTTGCCGGTGCAACTGGCTGATTTCCCGCTGCACATGGTCTGGACCACGGCCAAGGACAACGACGAATCCGAACGGTGGCTGCGTTCGCGAATCGGCCTGTTTCTCAGCGACGGGTCGTCCACCCGCGTGTCAGACCCATGTTCTTGAATCGTCTGTAAGCCCCGTGGCAGAGCGTCTCATCCCGTTTCGTCAATTAATATTACAACTATCATTTGAGTTGATATCAACATTGAATCCATTCAATTCGTGGACCGGTGTGGCGTCCCACACACTCCGCGGCAATTCTTATAACCTTCGGCGGATTTTCCCATGCAACAGCCATTGACCCGTTTTAGTTATCCCCTTGCCGGACTGGCGCTCGTATTACTCAGCGCCTGCGACAAAGGCCCCGCAGCCACAGCCCAGGCGCCGAGTGCGCCCAAGGTGGATGTCGCCAAAGTGCTGCAGCAACCGGTGATCGAATGGGACGAAGTGACCGCCCGTCTCGAAGCCCCCGAAACCGTCGAAGTGCGGCCGAGGGTCTCCGGGCAGATCGATTCCGTGGCGTTCGTCGATGGGGCATTGGTGAAGAAGGGCGACCTGCTGTTCCAGATCGACCCGCGTCCATTCGAAGCCGAAGTGCATCGCCTCGAAGCGCAGTTGCAACAGGTGAAAGCCACCGTCGTGCGTACGGACGCCGAAGCCCAGCGCGGCGAGCGGTTGCGCACCAACAACGCGATTTCCGCCGAGATCGCCGAGTCGCGCACCACCACCGCGCAAGAGGCCCGGGCCGCTGTGGCGGCAACCCAGGCGCAGCTGGACCTGGCGCGTCTCAATCTTAGTTTCACCCATGTCGCTGCGCCGATCACCGGCCGTGTCAGCCGCGCCGAGATCACCGCCGGTAACCTGGTGACGGCCGACCAAAGCATCCTCACCCGCCTGGTCTCTACCGACAAGGTCTACGCCTATTTCGACGCCGACGAGCGCGTGTTCCTCAAATACAACCAGCTCTCCCGCGACGGCAAGCGCGGCGCCGCGACGCCGGTGTACATGGGCCTGTCCAACGAAGCGGACAACAAACACCTCGGACAGATGAATTTCGTCGACAACCAAGTCAACCCGCGCACCGGCACCATTCGCGGTCGCGCCGTGTTCGACAACGCCGACGGGCGCTACACCCCAGGCCTGTATGCACGTCTGAAGCTGGTTGGCAGCGGCACCTACGCCGCGACGCTGATCAAGGACGAGGCGGTCGGTACTGACCTTGGCAAGAAATTCGTGCTTGTGGTCGACAAGGACAACAAGGCTACCTACCGCAGCGTCGAGCTGGGGCCGAAGCTGGAAGGGTTGCGCATCGTGCGCAGCGGTCTGGAGAAAGACGATCGCATCGTCATCAACGGCTTGCAGCGCGTGCGTCCGGGTTCGCCCGTCGATCCGCAAGACCGCCCGATGGCCAGCGACGAAACCCTCGCCGCCCTTGCGCAACAACGCCAGGCCCTGGAGGCGAGCAATCAGCCCTCGGCCAAATCCGCAGCGTCGGCGAAAATCGCCAGCGCTTCCGGCCCACGCGGATAAAGGCCGACGACGATGAAATTCTCCCAATTCTTCATCCAGCGACCGATTTTCGCGGCGGTGCTCTCGCTGTTGATCCTCATCGCAGGCGCCATCTCGCTGTTCCAGTTGCCGATCAGCGAATACCCCGAAGTCGTGCCGCCCACGGTGGTGGTCAAGGCCAACTTCCCCGGCGCCAACCCCAAGGTCATCGGTGAAACTGTTGCCGCGCCGCTGGAGCAGGCGATCACCGGCGTCGAGAACATGCTGTACATGTCCTCGCAATCCACGGCGGACGGCAAGCTGACCCTGACCATCACCTTTGCGCTGGGCACCGACCTGGACAACGCGCAGGTGCAGGTGCAGAACCGCGTGACCCGCACCGAGCCGAAACTCCCGGAGGAGGTGACCCGTATCGGCATCACGGTGGACAAGGCGTCCCCGGAACTGACGCTGCTGGTGCACTTGACCTCGCCGGACAAACGCTACGACATGCTGTACCTGTCCAACTACGCAACGCTGAACGTCAAGGACGAACTGGCGCGGCTGAACGGGGTAGGGGACGCGCAGGTCTGGGGTCTGGGCGAGTATTCGCTGCGGGTCTGGCTGGACCCGAACAAGACCGCCTCGCGCAACCTGACCGCCACCGACGTGGTCAACGCGATTCGTGAGCAGAACCGTCAGGTCGCGGCCGGACAACTGGGCGCGCCGCCGTCGCCGAGCGCCACCAGCTTTCAGATGTCGATCAACACCCAAGGCCGTCTGGTCACCGAGGAAGAGTTCGAGAACGTGGTGATCCGTGCCGGTGCCAATGGCGAGATCACACGCCTGAAAGACCTCGCCCGGGTCGAGCTGGGCTCCAGTGCCTACGCGCTGCGTTCCCGCTTGAATAACGAACAGGCAGTGGCAATGCCAATCTTCCAGCGCCCCGGTTCCAACGCCATCGACGTGTCGAATCAGGTTCGCGCGAAGATGGCCGAGCTGAAGAAAAGCTTCCCCGAAGGCATGGACTACAGCATCGTCTATGACCCGACGATCTTCGTGCGCAGCTCCATCGAAGCGGTGGTGCACACGCTGTTCGAAGCGCTGATTCTGGTCGTGCTGGTGGTGATCCTGTTTCTGCAAACCTGGCGCGCCTCGATCATTCCGCTGGTGGCCGTGCCGGTGTCGCTGATCGGCACCTTCGCCGTGATGCACACGTTCGGCTTCTCGCTCAATGCGCTGTCGCTGTTCGGGCTGGTCCTCGCCATTGGCATCGTGGTGGACGACGCCATCGTGGTGGTGGAGAACGTCGAGCGAAACATCGAACTCGGTCTGGACCCCGTGTCCGCGACCAAAAAGGCCATGGGCGAAGTGACCGGCCCGATCATCGCCACGGCGCTGGTGCTGTGCGCCGTGTTCGTCCCGGCAGCGTTTATTTCCGGCCTGACGGGGCAGTTCTACAAGCAATTCGCGTTGACCATCGCCATCTCGACGGTGATCTCGGCTTTCAACTCTCTGACCCTGTCGCCTGCGTTGGCCGCCGTGTTGCTCAAAAGCCACGACGCGCCGAAAGACCGCTTCTCGCGGGTGCTGGATTCGCTGTTCGGCTGGCTGTTCCGACCGTTCAACCGGGTCTTCGAAAAGGCCAGCCACGGCTACGTCGGCACCGTCAAACGGGTGGTGCGCCTGAGTGGCGTCGCGCTGGTGGTGTATGCCGGGCTGATCGCGCTGACCTACCTCGGTTTTTCCACAACGCCGACCGGCTTCGTCCCGACCCAGGACAAGAAATACCTGGTGACCTTCGCTCAGCTGCCGGACGCCGCGAGCCTCGACCGAACTGAAGACGTGATCAAGCGCATGGGCGACATCGCCATGAAGGAACCGGGCTTCGACAGCGCGGTGGCGTTCCCCGGCCTGTCGATCAATGGTTTCACCAACAGCCCCAACAACGGCGTGGTGTTCATCGGCCTGAGCGCGTTCGACGAGCGTAAAGACGCAAGCATGTCCGCGGGCGCCATCGCCGGTTCCCTGAACCACAAATTCGCCGGGATTCAGGAAGCCTACACGGCCGTGTTCCCACCGCCGCCAGTCATGGGCCTCGGCACGATTGGCGGGTTCCGCCTGCAAATCGAAGACCGGGGCAATCTGGGCTACGAAGAGCTCTACAAAGAGACGATGAACATCATCGGCAAGAGCCGCAGCATCCCTGAGCTGGCCAACCTGTTCACCAGCTACACCGTGAACGTGCCCCAAGTGGACGCCGCCATTGACCGGGAAAAAGCCAAGACCCACGGCGTGGCGATCAGCGACATTTTCGACACGCTGCAGGTTTACCTCGGTTCGCTGTACGCCAACGACTTCAACCGCTTTGGCCGCACCTATCAAGTCAACGTTCAAGGCGAGCAGCAGTTTCGTCAGGACCCTGAGCAGATCGGCCAGCTGAAGGTGCGCAATGACAAGGGCGAGATGATCCCGCTGGCGACCTTCGTCAAGGTCAGCGACGTTTCCGGCCCGGACCGCGTGATGCACTACAACGGCTTTATCACCGCCGAAATCAACGGCGGCCCCGCACCGGGTTACAGCTCGGGCCAGGCCCAGGCGGCGATGGAAAAACTGTTGGCCGAGGAACTGCCCCACGGCATGACCTACGAGTGGACCGACCTGACTTATCAGCAAATCCTCTCGGGCAACACCGCGCTGTTCGTCTTCCCGCTCTGCGTGCTGCTGGCGTTCCTTGTGCTGGCCGCTCAATACGAAAGCTGGAGCCTGCCGCTGGCGGTGATCCTGATCGTGCCCATGACGCTGCTGTCGGCCATTGCCGGGGTGATCATCGCCGGCAGTGACAACAACATCTTTACCCAGATCGGCCTGATCGTCCTCGTCGGCCTGGCGTGTAAGAACGCGATCCTCATCGTCGAGTTCGCCAAGGACAAACAGGACGAAGGGCTGTCGCCGCTGGACGCGGTGCTGGAAGCCTGCCGCATGCGTCTGCGGCCGATTCTGATGACCTCGTTCGCGTTCATCATGGGCGTTATTCCGCTGGTGACCTCCACGGGCGCGGGTTCGGAAATGCGCCATGCCATGGGCGTTGCGGTGTTCTCCGGCATGCTCGGCGTGACCTTCTTCGGGCTGTTGCTGACCCCGGTGTTCTTCGTCCTGATTCGTAACTTCGTCGAGCGCGGCAAAGCGCGCAACGCGGCCCGGTCTCATGCCGTGCGCTCGCTGAAACCGGAGGCTCATTGATGAAAACCTTGAAACTGTTCATGCCGAGCCTGTTGGTGCTGGCTTTGGCAGCCTGTGCGGTCGGCCCGGATTACAAGACACCGGAGACGGCGGCGGCCAACGTCACGTCGGCGCAAGTCGGCCAGTACGACCGTAGCCATTTCGAAAGCGTCTGGTGGCAGCAATTCGACGACCCGACCCTTAATCAACTGGTCAGTCGTTCGCTGCAAGGTAACCGGGATTTGCGCGTGGCCTTTGCCCGTTGGAAATCGGCCCGGGCGATTCGCGACGACATCAGCAATGACGCGCTGCCGGTGGTCACCAGCCATGCCAGCAGCGACCTCGGCCGGGCCCAAGTGCCGGGCCAGACCGAGCACCGCGTCAACATCGAGCGGTACGATCTGGGCCTGGACATGGCCTGGGAAATCGACTTGTTCGGGCGTATCCAGCGCGAACTGGAAGCCAGCACGGCGCAACAGGACGCGGCGCTGGCCGACCTCGAACAGCTGAAAGTCAGCATGATCGCCGAACTGGCCGACGCCTACGGGCAATTGCGAGGCGCGCAACTGCGTGAGCGCATCGCCCGGGACAACCTGAAAAATCAGCAGGATTCCCGAGGCGTGACCGCGCAACTGCGAGACGAAGGCCTGGGCAACGAAATCGACGTGGTCCGCGCCGACGCGCGACTGGCGGCGGTGGAAGCGACGATTCCCGCGTTGCAGGCCGAACAGGTGCATCAGCGCAATCGCATCGCGACCTTGCTGGGCGAACGGCCTGATCAGTTGAGCGTCGACTTGCAGCCGAAAGACCTGCCCGCCATCTCGAAGAATCTGCCCATTGGCGACCCTGCCCAGTTGCTGCAACGGCGCAGTGATGTGCGCAGCGCCGAGCGGCAACTGGCGGCGGCCACGGCCAACGTCGGTGTAGCCACGGCGGATCTGTTTCCCCGGGTGAGCCTGAGCGGCTTCCTCGGGTTCACGGCGGCCCGTGGTTCGCAGATCGGCTCATCGGCGGCACAAGCGTGGGGACTGGGACCGCAGATCAGTTGGGCGGCGTTCGACCTTGGCAGCGTTCGGGCGCGCTTGCGCGGGGCCAAGGCCAACGCGGAAGGCGCGATGGCGACCTATGAGCAGACCGTATTGCTCGCGCTGGAAGAGTCGGACGACGCCTTCAGCGATTACAGCAAGCGCCAACAACGTTTGCTGTCACTGGTCCGTCAAAGCGAGTCCAGCCGCAAGGCCGCTGACCTCGCCGCGATCCAGTACCGTGAAGGCACCGCCGATTACCTGGTGCTGCTCGACGCGCAACGCGAACGGCTGACAGCCGAAGACGCACAGGCCCAGGGCGAAACCGATCAGTACCGAGGAATCGTGGGGATCTACAAGGCACTGGGCGGCGGTTGGGATGCCACCGAAAGTCATCAGGTGGCGCAGAAATAACGTTCGGCACCCCTGTCTGTTTTCCCCATCAACCCTGTAGGAGACGTCAGAGATGACAGCGTCATCCTCGGGGTTTTTACCGCCCACGAAAAAGCCCTGTCACGTGGACAGGGCTTTTGATCACGCCAGGCGATTTAGAACACGACGCCCTGACTGCGCAGGTAATCGTCGTACGTGCCGCTGAAGTCGGTCACGCCGTTCGGGCTCAGCTCGATGATGCGCGTGGCCAGGGAGGACACGAACTCGCGGTCGTGGCTGACGAACACCAACGTGCCCGGATAGTTCTCCAGCGCCAGGTTGAGCGCTTCGATGGATTCCATGTCCAGGTGGTTGGTCGGTTCGTCCATCACCAGCACGTTCGGCTTTTGCAAAATCAGCTTGCCGAACAGCATGCGCCCTTGTTCACCACCGGAGATGACCTTGACCGACTTGAGGATCTCGTCGTTGGAGAACAGCATCCGGCCCAGGGTGCCACGGATGATCTGCTCGCCCGACGTCCACTGACCCATCCAGTCGAACAGGCTGATATCGTCTTCGAAGTCATGGGCGTGATCCTGCGCGTAGTAGCCCAGCTCGGCGCTTTCGGTCCACTTCACCGAACCGGCGTCCGGGGTCAGCTCGCCCATCAGCGTGCGCAGCAGGGTGGTCTTGCCGATACCGTTCGGGCCGATGATCGCGACGCGCTCGCCGGCTTCGACGGTGAAGCTGAAGTTCTTGAACAGCGTTTTGCCGTCGAAGCCCTTGGACATGTGCTCGATGGTCACAGCCTGACGGTGCAGCTTCTTGGTCTGCTCGAAACGGATGAACGGGCTGACACGGCTCGACGGCTTGACCTCGGCCAACTGGATCTTGTCGATCTGCTTGGCGCGGGAGGTGGCCTGCTTGGCTTTCGAGGCGTTGGCAGAGAAGCGGCTGACGAACGTTTGCAGTTCGGCGATCTGGGCTTTCTTCTTGGCGTTGTCCGACAGCAACTGCTCGCGGGACTGGGTCGCCGCGGTCATGTACTCGTCGTAGTTGCCCGGGAACAGACGCAGCTCACCGTAATCCAGGTCAGCCATGTGGGTGCACACGCTGTTCAGGAAGTGACGGTCGTGGGAAATGATGATCATGGTGCTGTTACGCGCCGTCAGAATCGTTTCCAGCCAGCGGATCGTGTTGATGTCCAGGTGGTTGGTCGGTTCGTCGAGCAGCAGCACTTCCGGATCAGAGAACAGCGCCTGCGCCAGCAACACCCGCAGCTTCCAACCCGGCGCGACTTCGGTCATCGGGCCGAAGTGCTGCTCCAGTGGAATGCCCAGACCCAGCAACAGCTCACCGGCACGGGACTCGGCGGTGTAGCCATCCATCTCGGCGAACTCGGTTTCCAGCTCGGCCACGGCCATGCCGTCGTCTTCGCTCATTTCCGGCAGCGAATAAATACGGTCGCGCTCGGCCTTGACCTTCCACAGCTCCTCGTGACCCATGATCACGGTGTCGATGACCGTGAATTCCTCATAGGCGAACTGATCCTGACGCAATTTACCCAAGCGCACGTTCGGCTCAAGCATTACCTGACCGCCCGATGGCTCCAGATCGCCACCGAGGATCTTCATGAACGTGGATTTGCCACAGCCGTTGGCGCCGATGAGGCCATAGCGATTGCCGTTGTTGAATTTGACCGAAACGTTCTCGAACAGCGGCTTGGCGCCGAACTGCATCGTGATGTTAGCTGTGGAAATCAAAGCGTTTACCTATCAAGGAGTTACAGGTTACTGGTTTGGGTCTTGGACCAGAGTTCGACCCATGCCGGTCGCTCCCGTCACGCGCTGATCACGGAGGGAGTCGACTCAACACGCATACGTAAACAGCAACGTCTGCCCGGGTGGGCAGAGCTGCTGGGGAATTGAACGCGGGATTCAGACCGGAATTGGCGCGCATTGTCGCATAAGTCGGACGACAGTTGTATGGCGGTCTGCCCCGAAGCTGCGGCGTGTTGGCGCAGTTTTCCGGGAGAGCCTGGACCATTCGTCCATTCCTTCTGGCGATATCCCTGTCATTTTCTACCCTTGCCCCCTCAATCACATCGATCGAGGGGAAGCCGGGATGACTTCATCAGTCCAACGAACCGATTGGTACGGTACTGCCAAGAGTGATTCGATCACGGGCGGCAGCGGTAACAACCTGCTGTTTGGCAATGCGGGCAACGACGTGTTGACGGCGGGCGAGGGTGAGGGTGTCAGCGTGCTGGTCGGCGGCGAGGGGCAGGACCGATTGGTGGCCGGCAGCCAAAGCGACACCTTTCGGTACGTCACCGAAAGCGACAGCTACGTCGACAGCACGGGTGGCCACAGTGACCTGATCGTGGGCTTCGATCCCGCGCATGACATGCTCGATCTGACGACGTTGAGGCTGGACGGCATCGGGCAGGGGTACGGCGGAAAAGTCGACGTGGTTTACAACGAGACACTCGACCGCACTTACCTGAGAAGCTACGAGCACCCGTTCATCCCCGGCCAGGACCTCAAGTATTTTCAGGTGGCGCTGCAAGGCGACTACCGCACGAGCCTGACCAACGCCAATTTCTGGAACCTGGAAGCCCGCGATCGTTTTGACGACACGTTGACCGGCACTGACGCGGGGCAGGAGACCCTGTTCGGTGATATCGGGCGCGACACCCTCAATGGTGCGGGCGGCGATGACCGCATCGACGGCGGGGAAGACGGCGACACGCTGACCGGCGGCAGCGGCGCGGACATCTTCTTTTTTGCCCACGCAGAGGACAGCTACCGCGTCGATGGCACCGATGTGCGCAACCGCGATGTCGTCACTGACTTCAACGCCGCCGACGGTGATCTGGTCGACTTGTCGCTGCTGGGGTTTAGCGGTCTGGGCGACGGCCATCACGGCACCTTGAAGCTCAGCGTCAATGCGGCAGGAAATCAGACCTCACTTCGCTCGTTGGACGTTGATGCGCAGGGGCGCAGCTTCGAAATCCTGTTCAAGGGTGACGTCCGTGAGGGCTTGAGCCACGGCAGTGTGATTTTCGCGACCAATGACACGGGCACCGTCATCGAACACAAGGTCGAGTTGGTCGGCGTAGCGCCTGTGGCTGTAGACGTCGTTTGAGGCAGGCGGCCATTTATCGAGGGGTTGGATCAGGTGTGGGCCTTGAGCGTCTGCACGACCGACGTCCTTGCTGACGGCGTCCCATGTCAGGTCGTCGGTCGAGCGGCAGCCTTCTCGGGCGAGCTGTTCGGCCCGTTCGCTGGAGGTCGCCGGGTCGATCCATTCCCGTGCATGCTCCGGTGTCAGTACGACAGGGCGTCTGTCGTGCAAGGCCATCATGCCTGGATCGCTGGCGGTGGTAAGGATCACGAAACCGTTGTGTTCATCGGCGTTCGGGCCTTTTTCGACGTCCGCCAGACCGGCAAAGAACAGCGGCGCCGAGTTTTTCAGCCGGATGAAAAAGGGCTGTTTGGTTTTCGGGTCTTGTGCATCTTTCGCCCATTCGAACCAGCCATTGGCGGGCACCAGCACGCGCCGTTTCGGCCACAGTGTATTGAAGAATGTACCCTCCAACACCGTTTCGATCCGGGCATTGAACGGATCGGGCCGTTTGCCTTTGGCCCACGACGGCGACCAGCCCCAGCGCACCTTGTCCACCCTCAGCCCGTCATGGGTGGCCCGAATGATTTCGACCCGGCTGGTCGGCGCAACGTTGTAGCGTTCGATGGGCCAGAGGTCGTAGCCATTGATCACCAACTGCGTGGGCGCCAGCTCCTTGAGGTAGTGATCCATCGACTCGTAAATCGAATATCGCCCGCACATGTGTCACCCGTCGAAATGTTGTGTCGTGAGATTGACCAAAAGCCCGGTCACGGCGTTAACTGTATATGCATACAGTTATTCAAACAAGGCACACATCATGAGTCTTACCGTACTGGGTCCGTTGAAGGCTGGCGGCGAACGCTTGCCCTATTTTTCTTCCCATGCCGCTGCGGGATTCCCGTCGCCTGCGGCCGATCACATTGAAAAACACCTGTCGCTGGACGAGCTGTTCGACATCCGTGCGCCCCACGTCTATCTGGTCAGGATCGAAGGCGACAGCATGCAGGGCGCCGGGATTTTCTGCGGCGACCTGGTGATCGTCGACCGAAGCCTTTACGCCGAACACGGTGACATCGTGGTGGCGTCGCTCAATACCGAAGCCGTGTGCAAGCGCCTGCACATGCGCGGGGCGGACGTCATGCTGAAGTCGGAAAACCCGAGTTATCCGCCTCGCCGCGTGCTGGAAAGCGATGACCTGATGATCTGGGGTGTCGTCAAGCACAGCATTCGCGCCCATGGCAAAGCCTGAGCCGGTTTTCGCGCTGATCGACTGCAACAGCTTCTACGCCAGCTGCGAGCGGGTGTTTCGCACCGATCTGGTCAAGACGCCGATTGTGGTGCTGTCGAACAACGACGGCTGTGTGATCGCGCGCAGTTATGACGCCAAGCCGTTCGTGCAGATGGCCGCGCCGTATTTCAAGATAAGGGACGAACTGCGGCGTCACGGGGTGGTGGCATTCAGCAGCAATTACGCGCTGTACGGCGACATGAGCGAGCGGGTGATGACCATCATCGAGTCGAAGGTGCCCGCCCTTGAGGTGTATAGCATCGACGAGGCGTTCGCCGACCTGACCGGCATCCCCGGCGACCTGACGGCATTTGGCCGTGAGATTCGCCAGACGATCCTCATGCACACCAGCCTGCCAGTGGGGATCGGAATCGCGCGCACTAAGACCTTGGCCAAGCTGGCGAATCATGTTGCCAAGAAGCGTGTAGGGCGTAACGAAGGTGTGTTCGACATGTGCGACCCGTCGTTGAGGGACAAGGTGCTGCGCAATAGCGATGTCGGCGAGGTCTGGGGCATCGGCAAGCGAATGAAGGCACATTTGAACGCGATGGGCATCAATACGGCCATGGATCTGGCGCGGGCCGATTACTGGATGCTGCGACAGAAGTTCAGCGTGGTGATCGAAAAGACCGCCCGGGAGCTGGCTGGAACGTCATGCCTGGCGCTGGAAGAAACCGAAGCGCCCCGGCAGGAAATCTGCTGCAGCCGCATGTTCGGTGACCGGGTCACCGACATCGAGTCGATCCAGCAGGCCGTGGCCGCTTACACCCAGCGAGCGGCGGAAAAGCTGCGTGCCCAGAACTCCTTGTGCAAGAAGATTCGGGTCAGCATCCGCACGGGCATGTTCAACCCCGAAGAGGTTCGCTACGCCAATGCCGCACTGGTGGAATTGCCCTATCCCACCAACGACGTGCGCCTGATGAGCAAGGCGGCGACCGAAGCGGTCAATCGCCTGTTTCGGCCGGGGTATCGCTACAGCAAGGCCGAGGTATTGCTGATGGACCTGCGGCAGCCGGGGGAGTTTACCGACGACCTGTTCGCCGCCTCGCAACCGGCAACCGCGACCAAGGTGATGGAAGTGCTGGATGCCATCAACGGGCGATGGGGCAGGGGCACGTTGCGCTGCGCCAGTGTTCCGCAGGACCCGGGGTGGGCCATGCGGCGGGAAATGATGAGTCAGAGCTACACGACCAAGCTCGATGAGTTGTGGAAAGTCGGGAATAAGGCTGAACTAAAAACTGACTGTTAAGTCAGGATGTTCGCCGATTCTTTCTTTACGAGGACTCATCCATGCGTACTTACACGGTTCAATATGTTTTCAACGACGAGGCCCGGACCCATCGGTTCGAGCTCAAACAGGCCCGTCTGCCGGTCCATGAAGCCGCGATGCATCTGCTTCAACTGCATTTCGGCGACGCTGAGAACAGCCTGATCATGCCCAACGGCGAGGCGTCGCCTGACGAGATTGTCGGGCAGGCTGCACGCGTAGGGTTGAGGGACATCCACGTCGTTGACGGGGCGGACTGATTCACGGCGTCACCCGCGTTTGCATTTGAAATGTAACGTCACACCCGACACAATCGCGCCCCAATCCGGCTCATGGGGGCCGGAAGTGCGGACGGAGCAGGCCGACGTTGAACGAACAGACATTGTCCGAGCGCCTTGAGCGCGTGGCGGCGCATGTGTCGACAGGCGCGCGGCTGGCTGATATCGGCTCGGACCATGCTTATCTGCCGGTGGCGCTGATGCGTCGTGGCCTGATCGAATCCGCCGTAGCGGGTGAGGTGGCGTTGACCCCGTTTCAGGCCGCGACGCGTACGGTGCGTGAAAACGATTTCAGCGAACGAATCATTGTGCGCCGAGCCGATGGCCTGCAGGCTATCGAAGCCCGCGACCGGATCAACGCTGTCAGCCTGTGCGGCATGGGCGGAGAGACGATTCGCGACATTCTGGCGAGTGGCCAGTCGCGATTGACCGGTGAAGAGCGTCTGATCCTGCAACCCAACGGCGGCGAGCAACCCTTGCGTCGATGGTTGATGGAGCACGACTACCGGATTCTCAGCGAAGAGGTGTTGCGCGAGAACCGATTCGACTACGAAATCATCGTGGCGGAACGGAGTGGCCCGGTGGCGTATCGCGAGGAAGAACTGTTCTTCGGTCCCTTGCTGATGCAGGCCCGTAGCGCCGCGTTTCTGGCTAAATGGGAGCGCCTTCTTAATCTCAAACAGCGGACATTACTCAACCTTGCCCGCGCGAGAGAGACCTTACCCGCTGGAAAGGTGCAGGAGCTTGAGCGTCAGGTGACGTGGATCACGGTGTTGCTCGCGGAGTCGTCGTAGGTCCATTCCGCCAGGAAGTGTAGGAAAAGGGAGTTGCACTGGACGGCGGTGGAATAGAAGATTTTTTTATCCGCTCGCTTGACTTCTCTTTTTCAATCAGTAAGATAGCTCGCATTCCGCGATAGCTCAGTTGGTAGAGCAAGTGACTGTTAATCACTGGGTCCCTGGTTCGAGTCCAGGTCGTGGAGCCATACGAAACACCGAAAAGGCCAGCGCATCGCTGGCCTTTTTTGTGTGTGCGGGTTTTGTGTCGCGAAAACGGAAAAGCGACGAACTGCGCGCAATATTTCAGGAAGGCGGCCGATACGGTCACAGGCAAATCAAGGAGAGAAACCCATGCCCTTCAACGATCAACGCGTCGCCAAGGCGCTTGAAATCTTTATCCATCGCAACGAGAAACTGCAGCGAGAGCTGGCGAGCCTGAGTCAGCATCCGGGCGGGCTGTATGTGGAAGAGCGCCGCCAGCAGCACGCGCAGACCGCGTATCTGAACGCAGTCGAGGACCACGGCACCAACCCTTATGACTTTGCGCTTCGATTCCTGGCCCGGTCGCCGGCGGAATTGGAGGCGATGCGAGAAGAGCGTCGGCATGAGTTGCGCCTGCAAACCCAGATGCTGAATGCCTGAAGCCGTTACCTCAGTGAACGGCGAGCGTGACAAGTATCAGCCGGCAGGACGGGGATCCTGTCGGGTCAATACCACGCCCGATCGAGACAGTTGATCCAGAAAGGCGTCGGCCTCCCACAGCAACTCCGGCAGCAGGACGCCCGTCGTCGGAAGCGGGCGCCCACTCTGACCCGACGCGGGGGAAAGCAGCAACGCGACACACAGCCCGGTCAGCGATGCCAAGCCTTCCTCGAATGATAGGGTCGAGCGGGCATGCAGCGCTTGGCCCGCTTTTTCGCCTTCCACCTCGACCACGATTTCAGCCCCGGGGCGGCCGCCGCCAAGCCGGCTCGACGAGGCGCCTGTCGCCAGGTCGAAGCGAATGTCCGGCGCGCTGGTGAGGGCGTAAAGGCTGGCGGTGTCAAAGGTCGAGAACGCTTTGGCGTCCAGTGTTCGCCCATCAATGGTCCGAAACGTCCCGTCGGTGGCCTCATTGATCAGCCAGGTGCGGCGCCCGTTGGCAAAGGCCAGTGCGGCGGGGGCGGTGTCGTGAACGCGCTCCATGTCTTCCAGTGCGGTGGGGCCTGCCAGATCCTGATCATCGATGATCGAGCCGAGTCGGATCGACTTTACGGTGTCGAAGTGCCGCGCGGCGTCTATCGCCAGAAATACGGCCGCGCCGCCCAGCCAGTGGCTGGCGAAGATGATCGGCGCCTGGCTCGGGTGGTTGGCGAAAAAAGCCAGCTCGGGGCCGATTTCCACCACACCATTGACGATTGTGAGGTACGGAACGCCCTGTTCTTGCGCGAGTTTCAGGCAATGAAGCCCGTCATCTGGCGCCAGCATCACTACCGCGCTGACACGTTGCCCGTGCGCCAAGCCAAGGCCCGATGTCGCTGAATCGACCACCACAGGTTGCGCGCCGCCCACAAGCGTCGCGACTTCGGCAGCGGTTACGGGGTTGCGGCCGCCGATCAACAGCGGGAGCTCAGGACGTCGTTCGCGCAACCAGCGAGCAGTCTGGCGGCCGACGACGCCGGAACCGCCGACGAGAAGAATGGGATCGAGTGACATGGTCATGACTCCTTCCGAAGCCTTGCGGCTCGGTCAGGGGCACGATTGCCAGCGGAGACTAGAGAATCGCATCGCTCAGGAAAGCTTTGACGATGGATTTCACCGAGGGATTGACCTTCAAAGCGTTGAGCTGCTTGACGGTGAACCACTTGCAATCGGCAATTTCGTTTTTGGGTGTCGGGGTGGCCATAAAGGTCACCGAGACCTCGAACACGTGATGCAACACGCTTCCACCTTCGAAACGGCTGACGTAGGAGAGTTCATTGAGAATGAGCCCGGTTTCTTCGCGCAACTCACGCTCGGCAGCCTGAGCCGGGGATTCATTGGCTTCGACCTTGCCACCGGGCAGCGTCCAGCGGGCGTTGGGTTTGCGCACGTACAGGATCTGATCTTCCCGTCGGCAAATGACTGTGGCGCGTTCTTTCATTGGCTGTTCCTCCACCGCACAACCGGTGAGATGCGTCTCATGGACGCTTGGTCACGTGGTTGTCATAAAAGCTTCATATACAGCTTCGAAGCACTTACGGTGCCAATGTTCCCCTGATCTGTCAGGCAAGTAGGGGCGGGTCCGTCCTGGATGCTGTTGAGCGTAGCTAAACGCCGTGGGTTTAAGGCTGCAATCCCGTTACGTTTTTATTGCCCCCGTGTTGTTTCGGATATGGGACGCGGTGCTGCGCGCTAAGTGCGCGGTTGTGGCGCGCCGTGCACAACGGTGGGGCCCGGGTACACAGCGATGTGGCGAACAGTAGCGCGTCGGACACCTCGTTTGTTCACTCCCCATAACGGCCTGTATGGCTAGCCCTTTGATATTCCGCGTTTTTCTTGCGCTGGGATTTGCTGCCCGTTCTGTGGCACACTTTCTGCTGTTCATTCCGTTGTTACATACATAGTTCCGGTATAGCGGAATAAACACCTTCTCGGCGGAGTTCATCACATGCATCGCGGACCTTCTTTTCTGAAAGCTTGTGCATTCGTTCTGGCAGCGACGGCGACACTGGCAACCACCGCGCAAGCGGCGGACAGTAAGCTCGACAGCGTGCTGCAACGTGGCCATCTGGTCGTCGGCACCGGCAGCACCAATGCCCCGTGGCACTTCCAGGGCGCAGACGGCAAATTGCAGGGGTTTGACATCGACATTGCGCGCATCGTCGCCAAGGGCCTGTTCAACGACCCGAGCAAAGTCGAGTTCGTGGTGCAGTCTTCCGATGCGCGGATTCCCAACCTCCTCACCGACAAAGTGGACATGAGCTGCCAGTTCATTACCGTCACCGCGAGCCGTGCCCAACAGGTGGCGTTTACCCTGCCGTACTACCGCGAAGGCGTGGCGCTGCTGCTGCCGGCCAACAGCAAGTACAAGGAAATCGACGACCTGAAAGCCGCTGGCGATGGCGTGACCGTTGCCGTGCTGCAGAACGTGTACGCCGAGGAACTGGTGCACCAGGCGCTGCCCAAAGCGAAGGTCGACCAATACGACAGCGTTGACCTGATGTACCAGGCCATCAACTCCGGTCGTGCCGACACCGCGGCCACCGACCAGTCCTCGGTCAAATACCTGATGGTGCAGAACCCTGGCCGGTATCGCTCGCCAGCCTTCGCCTGGAGCCCGCAGACCTACGCCTGTGCCGTCAAACGCGGCGATCAGGACTGGCTGAACTTCGTCAACACCGCGCTGCATGAAGCCATGACCGGCGTGGAATTCCCGGCCTACGCGGAATCCTTCAAGAAGTGGTTTGGCGTCGAGTTGCCGAGCCCAGCGATCGGTTTCCCGGTTGAGTACAAGTAACGCGACCCGTAATTGACGGGGCAGGGAAGGCCGTGGCGCCTTCCCGTCCCAGGTACTCTTGACCATGAATTATCAGTTGAATTTTGCGGCAGTCTGGCGGGATTTCCCCAGCCTGCTGGCGGGATTGGGTCTGGGCCTTGAGCTGGCCCTGATCTCCATCGCCATCGGCTGTGTGATTGGCCTGATGGCGGCGTTTGCGATGTTGTCGAAATACCGCGCGCTGCGGGTGGTGTCGTCGGTGTACGTCACGGTGATCCGCAACACGCCGATTCTGGTGTTGATCCTGCTGATCTACTTCGCGTTGCCAAGCCTGGGGATTCGCCTGGACAAGATCCCTTCGTTCATCGTCACCCTGTCGCTGTACGCCGGGGCGTACCTGACCGAAGTGTTTCGCGCCGGGTTGTTGAGCATTCATAAAGGCCAGCGCGAAGCGGGATTGGCGATTGGCTTGGGCGAATGGCAGGTGAGGGCGTACATCATCGTGCCGGTGATGCTGCGCAACGTGCTGCCGGCGCTGTCGAACAACTTCATTTCGCTGTTCAAGGACACCTCGCTGGCAGCCGCCATCGCTGTGCCGGAACTGACCTATTACGCGCGCAAGATCAACGTCGAGAGCTACCGGGTGATCGAAACCTGGATGGTGACCACGGCGTTGTATGTCGCGGCCTGTTACCTCATCGCCATGCTCTTGCGCTACCTCGAACAGCGCTTGGCGATTCGCCGCTAGGAGGCCGACATGTACGAACAACCGACCTGGCTGCATGAACTGTGGATCGCCCGCGAAGCCCTGTGGAACGGCTTTCTGACCAGCGTGCAGTGCGCGGGCCTTGCCATCATCTGCGGCACCGTGATTGGCGTGTTTGCCGGTCTGATCCTGACCTACGGCAAATGGTGGGCACGCTTGCCGTTTCGCGCCTACGTCGACCTGATTCGCGGCACGCCGGTCTTCGTGCTGGTGCTGGCCTGCTTTTATATGGCACCGGCCATGGGCTGGCAGATCACCGCCTTCAACGCCGGGGCACTGGGCCTGACGCTGTTCTGCGGCTCCCACGTCGCGGAAATCGTGCGCGGCGCGCTGCAGGCGATTCCTCGCGGGCAACTGGAAGCAGGCAAGGCCATTGGCCTGACGTTCAGCCAGTCCCTGAGCTACGTGCTGCTGCCTCAGGCCCTGCGCCAGATCCTGCCGACCTGGGTCAACTCGTCCACCGAAATCGTCAAGGCCTCGACGTTGCTGTCGGTGATTGGCGTGGCGGAGCTGCTGCTCAGCACGCAACAAGTGATCGCCCGCAACTTCATGACCCTTGAGTTTTACCTGTTCGCCGGATTCCTTTTCTTCGTCATCAACTACGCCATCGAGCTTCTCGGGCGGCAAATCGAAAAACGGGTGGCCTTGCCATGACACAGACTCAAACCGCGACCGCCGCCCCGGCTCTGCTGAGCATCGAAGGGCTGCACAAATCCTACGGCCCCGTTGAAGTGCTCAAGGGCGTGGACCTGAAAATGAACAAGGGCAACGTGGTGACCCTGATCGGCTCCAGCGGATCGGGCAAGACCACGCTGTTGCGCTGCGTCAACCTGCTGGAAGAGTTTCAGGGCGGGCACATTCGCCTTGAAGGCCAGGACATCGGCTACAGCGACGTGAACGGCAAGCGCGTGCGCCACCCTGAAAAAGTCATCGCCCAGCACCGTGCCATGACTGGCATGGCGTTCCAGCAATTCAACCTTTTTCCGCACCTCACGGCGTTGCAGAACGTCACCCTGGGCCTGCTGAAAGTGAAAAAGCTGCCCAAGGATCAGGCCGTTGCGCTGGCCGAGAAATGGCTGGAGCGGGTGGGCCTGCTGGAGCGTCGCAATCACTATCCGGGCCAGTTGTCCGGCGGTCAGCAACAGCGTGTGGCCATCGCCCGCGCCATCGCCATGAACCCGAGCCTGATGCTGTTCGACGAAGTGACCTCGGCGCTGGACCCTGAACTGGTCGGCGAAGTGCTCAGCGTGATCAAGGGCCTAGCCGAAGAGGGCATGACCATGCTGCTCGTGACCCACGAAATGCGCTTCGCCTATGAAGTGTCCGACCAGATCGTTTTCATGAATCAGGGCCGCATCGAGGAACAAGGCCCTCCCAAAGCCCTGTTCGAGCAGCCGAAATCGGCGCGTCTGGCAGAATTCCTCAAGAACATCCGTTTTTAAACGCTCAACCGAAGGAGAAATTTCATGAGCATTACTCGTTACGGCGCAGGCAGCACCGCAGGTGGCGGCCAGCCACGTCCTTTCGCCCGCGCTGTAGAGGCTGATGGCTGGCTGCACGTGTCCGGTCAGGTGCCCGCCGAGAATGGCGAAATCATCAATGGCGGTATCGTCGAGCAGACCCACAAGACGATGCAGAACCTGGTGGCGATTCTGGAAGAGGCCGGTTACGGCCTGGAAGATGTCGTGCGCGTCGGCGTGTGGCTGGAAGACCCACGGGATTTTTGGAGCTTCAACAAGGTGTTCGGCGAATACTTCAAACCCGAACACGCCCCGGCCCGCGCCTGCGTACAGGCCAACATGATGGTCGACTGCAAGGTCGAGATCGACTGCATTGCGTACAAGAAGAAACAGCTATAAGCGGTGAGCTTCAAGCGGCAAGCTGAGCGCGTCGTTGCGCCACTTGCAGCTCGGAGCTTGCAGCTTGAAACTGGCGCCTCTTTTTACAGGCGTGCGGTGTGCTGTGCACCCCCGCCGCTCAGCTCGGAACTGCTCTTATGACCGAAGACACCATCAAACGCCGGGCCCGTGGTCTGGACCGGGCGTTCGATATTCTCGATTTCCTCAAGGAAACGGGCACGCCCCTGCGTCCGAACGAAATTGCCAGCGGCATCGGCAGCCCGAAATCGACGGTCTACGAGTTGGTCGCGTCCCTGCTGGAGCGGCGGATTCTGGAAAACGTGGGCAAGGACGGCCACGTCTACCTGGGGCGTCAGCTGTACTTTCTCGGGCAGGCGCATTTACGGCATTTCGACTTCACCCGTGAGGCCGAAATCAGCCTGGGCGAGATCGTCGACCAGACCCGTGAAACCGCGCAGATGTGCCTGCTCAACGGCCGTAAATACACCGTCGCGCTGATGAAAGAGGGCGCCCGGCATTTCCGCATTTCATCGGACATCGGCGAAGACGCGCCCATCCCGTGGACCGCCTCGGGCCGTCTGCTGCTGGGCCACCTGAGCGATCAGGCGATCACCGACCTGATCGACCCCGAGGATTTCATCCTGCCGGACGGCACTCGCCTGCCGCTGGAGACCTTCCTCGCGGAGATCCGCAAGGCTCATGCCGAAGGCTTCTTTTCCTTCAACAGCATCGCCGACACGTTTACCCATTGCTTCGCCGCGCCGGTCAAGGACAAGCAGGGCATTTGCATTGCCACCCTGTGCATCGTCGCGCCACGGGCCGACGCGACCGCGCATTACGACGACTACCGACGCGTGCTGATCGACAGCGCAAACGGCTTGGCCCGCCGGGTCAACGACTGACGGTTCGTCTTTTCACACCAACAAGAATTCCGGAGAACAGACATGACCACTGCCACCGTAAACAAGGACGCCGTCGTCGAGAAAGGCGCCGCTAACCCAGGCGACCAACTGGTTCGCGACGTCAGCCTGCCCGCGCTGGTCATCCACGATAAAGCGCTGGAACACAACCTGCGCTGGATGCAGAGATTCGTCAGTGACAGCGGCGCCGAGCTGGCCCCCCACGGCAAGACCAGCATGGTTCCCGCGCTGTTTCAGCGTCAGCTGCAGCACGGCGCTTGGGGCATGACCCTGGCCACCGCCACCCAGACCCGCGCTGCCTACGCCCACGGCGTGCGCCGGGTGCTGATGGCCAACCAACTGGTGGGCGCGCCGAACATGGCGATCATCGCAGAGATGCTCAGCGACTCGATGTTCGACTTCCATTGCATGGTCGATCATCCGGACAACGTCAAAGCCCTCGGCGAGTTCTTCGCTGCCAGAGGCCTGCACCTCAACGTGATGATCGAATACGGCGTGGTCGGCGGCCGTTGCGGGTGCCGCAGTGAAGAAGAAGTCATGGCCCTGGCCGACGCGATTGCCGCGCAACCGGCACTCAAGCTCACTGGCATTGAAGGCTATGAGGGCGTGATTCATGGCGACAAGGCCATCGCCGGTATTCGCGCTTTTGCCGCGTCGCTGGTGCGTCTGGCCGTGACCCTGCAAGACAAAGGTGCGTTCGCGCTGGATCGCCCAATCGTCACCGCTTCGGGTTCGGCCTGGTACGACCTGATCGCCGAAGAGTTCGACAAACAGCAGGTGCGCGACCGCTTCCTCGCTGTTTTGCGCCCCGGCAGCTACGTGGTGCACGATCACGGCATTTACAAAGAAGCCCAATGCTGCGTGCTGGACCGTCGCCACGACCTGAACGAAGGCCTGCAACCGGCCATGGAAGTCTGGGCCCACGTGCAATCGATGCCGGAGGCGGGGTTTGCCGTGATTGCACTGGGCAAGCGTGACGTGGCGTTCGACGCTGGCATGCCCAACCCGATCAAACGCTACACACCGGGCGTGGTGCCCGCGCAAGGCGATGACGTCAGTGCCTGCAAGGTCACTGCCGTGATGGACCAGCACGCGTTCATGACCGTCGCGCCGGGCGTCGAGCTGAAGATCGGCGACATCATTTCCTTCGGCACCTCGCACCCTTGCCTGACCTTCGACAAGTGGCGCACGGGCTGTCTGGTGGGCGACGACTTGAGTGTCATCGAAACCTTCGAAACCTTTTTCTGACGGGAGCCTGTGATGAGCGAACTGGTCAGCCACAGTCATCCCCGCGTCGCCTTGATTGGCGAATGCATGATCGAGCTGCAACAGCACGCCGACGGTGCGCTCAAGCAGAGCTTCGGCGGCGACACCTTGAACACGGCGGTCTATCTGTCGCGCCTGTTGGGTTCGGCGGCGCAGGTGGATTACGTCACGGCACTGGGCGATGACAGCTTCAGCGACGCCATGTGCGGCATCTGGGCGGACGAAGGCATCGGCTTGAGCCGGGTCCAGCGTCTGCCGGGCCGCTTGCCGGGGTTGTATTGCATTCAGACCGACGCTAACGGCGAGCGGCGTTTCCTGTACTGGCGCAACGAAGCGGCGGTGCGCGAATGCTTCACCACGCCATCGGCCGACCCGATTCTGGAAGCGCTGCCGGAATACGACGTGCTGTATTTCAGTGGCATCACCCTGGCGGTGCTGGGGGAAGTGGGCAGGGCGCGGCTGCTGTCGAGCCTCGGCGATGCCCGTGATCGCGGCGCGCGGGTGGTGTTCGACAACAACTACCGCCCACGGCTGTGGCGCAGCGTCGATCAGGCGCGACAGGCGTATCGGGCCGTGATGCATGAAGTGGACGTTGCCTTGCTCACTGAGGACGACGAACAGGCACTGTTCGGTTACACCGACAGTGAGCAGATCATGGACGCCTATCGCGGACTGGGCGTGGCCGAAGTGGTGATCAAGCGGGGTGCGCAAAGCTGCCTGGTGCGCGCGGGCGAGCGGCGTTATGAGGTTCCGGCGCATGCGGTGCGGAAGGTCGTGGACACCACGGCGGCGGGGGATTCATTCAGCGCAGCGTACCTGGCGAAACGCCTGCGTGGCGGCAGCCCGGAAGAGGCAGCGGACGCCGGGCATCGCTTGGCGGGGCTGGTGATTCAGCATCCAGGTGCGGTGATTCCACGGAGCGTGATGCCGGTCTGAATCACCTACACGATCCCCTGTAGGAGTGAGCTTGCTCGCGATAGCGTTTACCCGACACATCTGCGGCATCTGCCATGGCGCAATCGCGAGCAAGCTCACTCCTACAGACTCATGGCGTGAACGTCACCTCAATCCCGATAAAACACCTGCACCAGGTGATAGCCGAACTTGCTCTTCACCGGCCCATGCACCGTGCGCAGGGGCTTTTTGAAGATGACCTGGTCGATGGCGCCGACCATTTGCCCTGGCCGGACTTCGCCCAGGTCGCCGCCGCGCTTGCCTGACGGGCAGGTGGAATATTTCTTCGCCAGCACGTCGAAGGCTTCACCCTTGGCGATGCGCTGCTTCAACTGTTCGGCCTCTTCGGCCGTCTTGACCAGAATATGGCGAGCTTGAGCCTTCATGCGGAATGAACCCCTCGATAAAAAAGCCGCGCATTATGCCTTTGTCACAGAATTTCAGGTAATTTCCTTCTCTTTGGTCGGACGAGCGTTGCGCGGGCTTCAAGCGAACGTTGGTACGGGTCGATGGTCGCACTTAATGTCGACCTGCAGTCTTCTTAAACCTTTATGTGCGGTGTGATTTATGGATTTTCCGGCGTTGTTGAAGGTTTTGGCCACCCAGGATGGATCGGATCTCTACCTGTCTACCGGTGCGCCGCCCTGCGCGAAATTCAATGGCGTCCTCAAGCCATTGGGCACTGAGGCGTTCAAACCCGGCGACGTCGCGCTGATTGCCGACGGGATCATGGACGCCGAGCAGCGGGCGGACTTCGAGCGTGAGCTGGAGATGAACCTGGCGTTCTCCTTGTCGGGCGTCGGACGGTTCCGGATCAACATCTTCAAACAGCGCAACGAAGTGTCCATCGTGGCGCGGAACATCAAGCTCGACATCCCGAAATTCGAAGACCTGCACCTACCACCGATCCTGCTCGACGTGGTCATGGAAAAGCACGGGCTGGTGCTGTTCGTCGGGGCCACGGGCTCGGGCAAATCCACCTCGCTGGCCGCGTTGATCGACCACCGAAACCGGCACGCCAGCGGGCACATCATCACCATTGAAGACCCGGTGGAGTTCATCCACAAACACAAGCGCTCGATCATCAATCAGCGGGAAGTCGGGGTCGACACCCGCAGCTTTCACGCTGCATTGAAGAACACCCTGCGTCAGGCGCCGGACGTGATCCTGATCGGGGAAATCCGTGACCGGGAAACCATGGAGCATGCGCTGGCGTTTGCCGACACCGGGCATTTGGCGATTTCGACCCTGCACGCCAACAACGCCAACCAGGCGCTGGACCGCATCATCAACTTTTTCCCAGAAGAACGCCGCCCGCAGTTGCTGCATGACCTGGGCAACAACCTGAAGGCGTTCGTTTCCCAGCGGCTGGTCAAGACCACGGATGGCAAGCGTCGAGCGGCCGTGGAAGTGATGCTCGGCACGTCAACCATTCGCGACCTGATCCATCGCAATGAACTGACTGAGCTCAAAGGCATCATGGAAAAATCCGTGAACCTGGGGATGCAGACCTTTGATAACGCGCTGTTCGACCTGGCGGTGGAGGGGGCGATCACCGAAGAAGAGGCGCTGAAAAATGCTGATTCCGCAAACAACGTGCGTTTGCGCCTGAAGCTCCACGCCGAGGGCGATGCGAACACGATCTCGACGCCTCCGCCGCCTCCACAGCCCGCCGCGAAAGCAAACGTCAAGGATTGGGGGCTGGTGGATGAGCGGGATGAGCCAGGGAGCTAAAGCTGCCACTGTAGGAGCGTGGCTTGTCCCGCGATCTGGCGCGAAGCGGCAGTAAAGTCCGACGACTTGGTCCAGTCTGGTGCACCGCGTGCAGTGAATTCAAGAGTGCTGCGCACCCGATCGCGGGACAAGCCACGCTCCTACAGTTCGGTGTCCGGTCTGATCAGCGCGCCAACCAGCCCCCATCGATATTCCACGCCGCACCACGCACCTGCGCACCGGCTTCGCTGCACAGGAACAGTGCCAATTCGCCCAGTTGAGACGGGGTGACGAACTCCAGTGACGGCTGCTTCTCCGCCAGCAGGTCATGCTTGGCCTGTTCGATGTCGCCCGTTTCCGCGCCGCGATCATCGATCTGCTTCTGCACCAGCGGGGTCAACACCCAGCCTGGACAAATGGCATTGCACGTCACATTACTGGTCGCCGTCTCCAACCCCACCACTTTGGTCAGCCCGATCACGCCGTGCTTCGCCGCGACGTACGCCGCCTTGCCGGTCGAACCCACCAGCCCGTGTACCGAGGCAATGTTGACGATCCGGCCCCAGTTTTTGGCGCGCATGCCGGGCAGGCACAGACGGGTGCTGTGGAACACCGACGACAGGTTGATCGCAATGATCTTGTCCCAGCTCTCGACCGGGAAATCTTCCACCGCATCGACGTGCTGAATCCCGGCGTTGTTCACCAGAATGTCCACGCCGCCAAACTCACGCTCGGCGTAGGCGATCATGTCGGCGATCTGCGCCACGTCGCTGACGTCCGCCGGATGATGGCCGACCTTGCCGCCGAACTGTTTGACCTGCTCGATTACGGCCGAGGCGTCACCAAAGCCGTTCAGCACGAGATTGGCGCCCGCTTTCGCCAAGGTCAGGGCGATGCCCAGACCGATGCCGCTGGTGGAGCCGGTGACCAGTGCGGTTTTGCCGTGCAGACTCATGTTGGATTCCTCATACGATGCCGGTTGCATAGAAAGTAGCGATCACCACGAAAACCGCCAGGGTCTTGATGAGGGTGATCTTGAAAATGTCCTTGTACGCCTCGCGGTGCGTCAGGCCGGTAACGGCCAGCAGGGTGATGACGGCGCCGTTGTGGGGCAGGGTGTCCATGCCGCCGCTGGCCATCGCCGCCACCCGGTGCAGGACTTCCAACGGTATGTTTGCTGCGTGGGCAGCGGCGATGAAACTGTCTGACATCGCCGCCAGCGCAATGCTCATGCCGCCCGAAGCCGAGCCGGTGATGCCCGCCAGCAGGGTAACGGTGATCGCCTCGTTGACCAGCGGGTTGGGGATCGACTTGAGGCCGTCCGCCAACACCAGAAAGCCCGGCAGTGACGCGATGACTGCGCCAAAGCCGTATTCCGACGCGGTGTTCATCGCCGCCAGCAACGCGCCGCTGACCGCGCCCTTGCTGCCTTCAGCGAGTTTGGATTTCACGGCGCTGAACGCGAACAGCAACACGAAGACAATCCCCACCAACAACGCGGCTTCCACCGCCCAAATGGCGGTGATCTTGGAGATTTCGGTCTGCACCGGCGTCGCCATGCCGGGCAGCGAGAGGGTGTGAGTTTTGCCGTACCACTGGGGAATCCACTGGGTGAACAGCAGGTTCATGATCCCGACCAACAGCAGAGGCGCGAGTGCGATCCATGGGTTGGGCAGTTGAATGTCAGCAGGCGTTTCCGGTTCGTTGCGCAGTTCAGCGCCGTAGCCTTCACCCGCGCGTTGCGCCTTGTTGCGCTGGCGTTGCAGGAACAGCATGCCTGCGCAGAAGACGAACACCGTGCCGATCAATCCCAGCCAAGGCGCCGCCCACGCGGTGGTGTTGAAGAAGGTCGAGGGGATGATGTTCTGGATCTGCGGCGTGCCGGGCAGGGCGTCCATGGTGAACGAAAACGCGCCCAGTGCGATGGTCGCCGGGATCAGCCGTTTCGGGATGTTGCTCTGGCGGAACATTTCGGCGGCGAACGGGTAGACCGCGAACACCACCACGAACAGCGACACGCCGCCGTAGGTCAGCAGTGCGCAGACCAGCACGATCACCAGCATCGCCTGCCGCGTGCCGAGCAGCTTGATAGCAGTGGCCACGATAGAACGGGAAAAGCCGGACAGCTCAATCAGCTTGCCGAACACGGCGCCGAGCAAGAACACGGGAAAGTAAAGTTTGACGAAGCCGACCATCTTGTCCATGAACACACCCGTGAACGCGGGGGCCACGGCAGACGGATCGGTGAGCAACACCGCACCGAGGGCGGCGATGGGGGCAAAAAGAATGACGCTGTAACCACGGTAGGCCGCGAGCATCAACAGCGCGAGGGCTGCCAAGGCGATGATCACACTCATCGAGTGTCTCCTGTTGTTTTTGTTATCGACGCGGTCAAGCCGCTTGGCAGGAGGTGTAGCGATAAGCGTGCCATGTGCGTAAGACATTGAATTTAATGGGCTTTATGATTTTAAGGAAGTTGCCAGATGTGTTTTTGTCTCGTTATTGAGACATCGGGCAACCGTACGGGCCACTCCACCGGCAAGCAGTGTTCGGGAACGCCAAGGCAATCGCATATTCGGGAATGCCGCACATTTCTGTAGGAGCGAATTCATTCGCGAGAGGCCAGTCAATCCGGCGAATTTCTATCGACCGAACCGACGTCTCGCGAATGAATTCGCTCCTACAGGATAGGACGTGGGCGCAGGCGCAAGAGGAGCAGTCATCGCATCTCTGTTCAGAGACAGCCTGTCTCCTTACTGAGACTCGGCAATCCCCAACGCCGCCATCTTCTTGTACAACGTCGAGCGCCCCAACCCCAATTGCCGGGCGGCTAGGATTACATTCCCCCTGCATTGCGCCAGTTTCGCCTGGATCAATTCCCGGTCGAACCGCTGCCGTGCGTCGTTGTAGGTTTCGTTGAGGACCGGCTCCGTCCGCCGCTGCGAGGCGGCAGGGGTATGAGGAACAACCGTGCCAATGGCCACGCGAATGTCGTCGGCAGTCAATTGCGTGTCATCACTGAGCAGCGCCGCGCGTTCCAGCACGTTGCGCAATTCGCGGATGTTTCCTGGCCATGCATGATGGCCGAGCATTGTCATCGCTCCGGGCTCCAGCTCGTGCTGGCTGTGTAACTCTTCGAGAATCGCTTCGGTCAGCGCGGGCATGTCATCCAGCCGGTCGCGCAAGGGCGGAACTTCAATCGGCAGCACGCTCAGGCGGTAATACAGGTCGGCGCGAAATTCCCCGCGCTTGATCGCCGCCTCAAGATCGATGGACGTTGCCGCAATCAGCCGGATGTCGGTCTTGATCATCTCGTTGGAGCCGACCGGTTCGTACTCCTTTTCCTGCAACACCCGCAGCAATTTGCTTTGCAGGGGCAGCGGCATGTCGCCGATCTCATCGAGAAACAGCGTGCCGCCCTCGGCCAGACGCAGCTTGCCTTGACGCCCGCGCCGGTCTGCGCCCGTGAACGCCCCCGGCGCCGTGCCGAAGAATTCGGCTTCCAGCAACGTTTCGGGAATGGCCGCGCTGTTGATGCTGACGAAAGGTTTGTGCGCCCGGGGCGAGGTGTTGTGAATCGCGTGAGCGAGCAGCTCTTTGCCGGTGCCCGTTTCGCCCATCAGCAGAACGGGAGAGTCAGTGCTGGCGCTGCGACGCGCACGGCGTTTGACCTCCAGGCTCGCGGCGCTGGTGCCAATGAACTGCGCAAAACTGTATTTGGCCTGTCGCGCCCGCAACAGTGAACGGGTCGAGGCCAGTTCCTGCTGCATGCTCAGGTAGCGCTTGAGCAAGGGGGAGAGGGCGTGCAGCTCGTCGAACAGGGCAAAACCGATGGCGCCGATCACGCCGCCCACGTCGTCGTGGATCGGCAGACGCATCACTACCAGCGGGTCCTTGGCGGTGTCCATCATGTCCAGCAAGATCGGCTGGCCGTTGCTCGCCACCTGACGCAGCAGGCTACCCGGAATCACCTTTTCGCAGGGCTGACCCACGGCGCGGCTGGGGTCTTCGAGACCGAAGCGGCGCGCATAACGCTCGTTGATCCAGACGATCCGTGCGTCCTTGTCCACGATCACAGTACCTTCACTGGACTGCTCGATGATTTCGAACAACGAACGGATCGCTAAGCGCCGAACGCGTCGGTAATCCTTGAGGCTGTCACTGTCTTTCATGCACTGTTCCGTCGTTTCCGTCCCGGGCATCTGGCCGCTCAGACTGCTGTTGCCAATCAGTTGTAACCCCTCAGTTGTAACCAGGGTGCGCCGCCGCCAGCAGCTCCCGGGTGTAGGGGTGTTGCGGGGCATCGAAGACATCATGACTCGCGCCGCGCTCGACCACCTTGCCGTCCTTGACCACGATCAGGTCGTGGGCGAGGGCCTTGACCACCGCCAGATCGTGACTGATGAACAGGTACGTCAGCCCATGTTTCTCCTGGAGTTGACGCAACAACGCCACTACCTGTTTCTGCACGGTACGGTCCAGTGCAGACGTCGGTTCATCGAGCAAAATCAAGGCAGGTTTGAGCACAAGGGCACGGGCGATGGCAATACGTTGCCGTTGCCCGCCGGAAAACTCATGGGGATAGCGATGCCGACTCAGCGGATCGATGCCGACTTCCTCCAGGGCGCGAATCACTTCGGCATCGCAGCGGACCTTGTCCAGTTCGCTGTGCACTTCCAGCCCCTCGCTGATGATCTGTGCCACCGACATGCGCGGGCTGAGGCTGCCGTAAGGGTCCTGAAACACCACTTGCATCTGCTTGCGCCATGGACGCATCTGCTTCTGGTTCAGGCAGTCAAGCGCGTGACCCTTGAAGCGGATACTGCCACGGGATTCCAGCAAGCGCAGGATTGCCTGACCAAGTGTCGATTTTCCCGACCCCGATTCGCCGACGATCCCCAGCGTCTTGCCACGCTCGATGCTCAGGCTGATGTCATCGACCGCCTTCAGGTATTCGTGGTGGCGGTTGAAGATGCCGCCGCCCAGCGAGAACCAGACCCGCAGGTTTTCGACCTCAAGGACCTTCTCGCGGGTGTCCCGAGGCAGCGGCTCGCCCGCAGGCTCCGCGTCGAGCAACAGCTGGCTGTACGGGTGCTGCGGGTGTTTGAACAGGGTGTGGCAGTTGGACTGCTCGACGATTTCCCCGGCCCGCATCACGCAGACCTTTTGGGCGATGCTGTGCACCAGGTTCAAATCGTGACTGATCAGCAGCAGCGACATGTTCAGGCGCTGTTGCAGCTCTTTCAGCAGCAACAGAATCTTGCGCTGAACCGTGACGTCGAGGGCGGTGGTGGGCTCGTCGGCAATCAACAGTTCCGGCTCGCAGGCCAGCGCCATGGCGATCATCACCCGCTGCCGCTGGCCGCCGGACAATTCGTGGGGGTAGGCCTTCAGGCGCTTCTTCGGGTGCTGAATGCCCACCAGTTCCAGCAATTCGAGAATGCGTGCCTGCGCCGCCTTGCCCGTCATGCCCTTGTGCACCAGCAGCGTTTCACCGATCTGCTTGGAAACCGTGTGCAACGGGTTCAGCGAAGTCATCGGCTCCTGGAAAATCATCGCGATCTGGTTGCCGCGAATCTGCCGCATGGTTTTGCCATCAGCGCCCAGCAATTCTTGCCCGCGATAACGGATGCTGCCGGTGCTGACCGTGCCCGCCTGGGGTAACAGTTGCAGGATCGAATGCGCCGTCACCGATTTGCCCGAACCGGACTCGCCAACCAGCGCGAGGCATTCTCCGGCCGGGATGTCGAGGCTCAGGTGCTTGACCACGTTATTGCCGCTGAATGACACCGACAGGTCGCGGATTTCAATGAGATTTTCAGCCACGTCAGGACCTCGGGTCGAAGGCGTCGCGCAACGCCTCGCCAATGAACACCAGCAACGAGAGAATGAGTGCCAGCGTGAAAAAGGCTGTGAAGCCGAGCCAAGGGGCTTGCAGGTTCTGTTTGCCCTGACCGATCAACTCCCCCAACGAGGCGCTGCCTGCGGGCATGCCGAAGCCGAGGAAGTCGAGGGCGGTGAGCGTCGAAATCGCTCCGGTGAGGATGAACGGCAGGTAACTCAGGGTCGCGTTCATGGCGTTAGGCAGAATGTGGCGCAGGATCACCTTGCGGTCGTCCAGCCCCAATGCGCGGGCCGCCTTGACGTATTCCAGATTGCGCCCGCGCAGGAACTCGGCGCGCACCACATCTACCAGTGCGAGCCATGAAAACAGCGCCATGATGCCCAGCAGCCACCAGAAATTGGGCTCGACGAACCCCGACAGAATGATCAGCAGGTACAGCACCGGCAGGCCCGACCAGACCTCCAGTAGACGCTGGCCGATCAAATCCACCCAGCCGCCGTAATAGCCCTGCAGCGCGCCTGCGGCGATACCGATCAATGCGCTAATGACGGTCAGCGCCAGGGCGAACAGAATCGACACCCGCGCGCCGAAAATCACCCGCGCCAGCACGTCCCGCGCCTGATCGTCGGTGCCCAGCCAGTTGATCGCCGAGGGCGGGCTGGGGGCAGGTTTGTTCAGGTCATAGTTCGGCGTGTCGTCGCTGAACGGGATGGGCGGGAACAGCATCCAGCCGTCGCCCTTGCTGATGAGCTGGCGCACGTAATCGCTGCGGTAGTCCGGCTGGAAGGGCAGTTGACCGCCGAACGCCTGCTCGGTGTACCGTTTGAAAGCAGGGAAGTACAAGCTGTGTTGATAACTGAGCACCAAGGGTTTGTCGTTGGCGACCAGTTCGCCACAGAGGCTGATGACGAACAGGCCGCAAAACAGCCACAGCGACCACCAGCCACGGCGGTTGTTGCGAAAACGCTCGAAGCGTCGGCGAGCCACCGGAGACAGTCTGCGCATCAGGCATTCCTCGCGCTGAAGTCGATTCGGGGGTCCACGAGGGTGTAGCAGATGTCCCCGACCAGTTTGATCAGCAGCCCGAACAGGGTAAAGATGAAGAGCGAACCAAACACCACTGGGTAATCCCGCGACACAGCCGCCTCGTAACTCATGCGGCCGAGACCATCAAGGGAGAAAATCACCTCGATCATCAGTGAACCCGCAAAGAACACGCTGATAAACGCCTGTGGAATGCCCGCGACCACCAGCAGCATGGCGTTGCGGAACACATGTCCGTACAGCACGCGGCGTTCACTCAGACCCTTGGCCCGAGCCGTGACCACGTATTGGCGGGTGACTTCGTTGAGAAACGAGTTCTTGGTGAGAATGGTCAGCGTCGCGAAACCACCGATCACCAGCGACGCGACGGGCAGCACCAAATGCCAGAAATAATCGGCGATCTTGCCCAAGGTGGTCATCTGATCGAAGTTTTCCGACACCAGCCCCCGGATCGGGAACCAGTTCAGGTACGTGCCTCCCGCGAACAACACCACCAGCAACATGGCGAACAGGAATGCGGGCATCGCGTAGCCGATGATGATCGCGGTGCTGCTCCAGATGTCGAAATGGCTGCCGTGTTTCACCGCCTTGCGAATGCCCAGCGGGATCGACACAAGATAGGTGATCAGCGTCGCCCACAGGCCGAGAGAAATCGACACCGGCATCTTTTGCAGGATCAGGTCGGTGACCTTGGCGCCGCGAAAGAAGCTGTTGCCGAAGTCCAGTCGTGCGTAATTCGACAGCATCAGCCACAGACGCTCATGCAAAGGCTTGTCGAAGCCGTATTGGTGCTCGATTTCCTTGATCAGCTTGGGGTCCAGACCCCGGCTGGCGCGGGATTGACCGACGTTCATGGTTTCGGTGTGGCCCGCGCCGATGGTGCCGCCCGCCACGCCTTGGAGCTTGGCGATGGCCTGTTCTACCGGACCGCCGGGCGCAGCCTGCACGATGAAGAAGTTCACCAGCAAAATGCACAGCAGCGTCGGGATGATCAGCAGCAGGCGTCGCGTCAGGTAGCCAAGCATTACTTCACCTCCGAAGGAATGGCCGAGGCGCCCCGTTGCTGGGCGAACTGTTCGGTGGTCAGCGCCTGCGGGCTGATTTCCCACCAAGTCTCGATGGCTTCACTGTTGCTGGCCTGCACTTTGGGGATGCCGAAGCGGTTCCACCAGACGGTTGAGGAGCCCGGCGGATAATAGTTGGGAATCCAGTAAAAGCCCCATTGCAGCACCCGATCCAGCGCATGGGCGTAATCGACCATCGCCGGTTTGGTGTCGGCTTTGGCGAGGCCGTTGATCAGGGTGTCGACCGCCGGGTCACGCAACACCATGTAATTGCTGGAGCCGGAATCGCGCGCCACACTGGAACCGAAATTGTTGTACAGCTCCATGCCGGGGGAGGTCGAGACGCCGTAGCCGGTCACGATCATGTCGTAGTCCCGCGCCATGACCCGGTTCAGGTATTGCGCGGAATCGATGCGACGGATCTCGAAATCGACGCCAATCTGCGCCAGATTGCGCTTATAAGGCAGCAGAATCTTCTCGAACCCGCTCTGGCCGTTGAGGAAGGTGAAACTCAGCGGCTCGCTTTCGGCATTGACCAGCTTGTCGCCTTTCGGCATCCAGCCGGCTTCTTCCAGCAACGCCAACGCCTGCAACTGTTTGTCTCGGATGAAACCGGTGCCGTCGGTCTTGGGTGTCTGGAACACCGTGGTAAAGACTTCCGGAGGAACCTGGCCACGCAGCGGTTCGAGAATTTTCAGTTCAGACTCGGTGGGAAGCTGGGTGGCCGCCAGGTCGCTGTTGGAGAAGTAGCTGTTCTGGCGCACGTAGACGTTGCGCATCATCTGCTTGTTAGTCCATTCGAAGTCCCACAGCATCGCCAGCGCCTGGCGCACACGGCGATCCTGGAATTTCGGCCGGTCCAGGTTGAACACGAAGCCTTGCGAACTTTGAACGGCGCCTCTGGCCAGGTGCGCGCGTTGCAGACGACCCTCGGTCAGTGCCGGGCTGTCATACAGGATGGAATAGCCAGTGGCCGAATATTCGCGGTTGTAGTCGTAGCCGCCGCCGCGCAGCACTTGGCGGGCGACGTCAATGTCGCCGAAATACTCGACGCTGAAGTGATCGAAGTTATAAACCCCGCGATTCACCGGCAGGTCCTTCGCCCACCAGTTCGGGTCACGCTCGAAGGTGATGCTGCGGCCTGGATCGACCTTGCCGATCCGATACGGTCCGCTGCCGACGGGAACATCGAAACCGCCGCCGTTGGTGAAGTCTTTGTCTTTCCAGTAATGCTCGGGGAACACCGGCAACGAGGCCAGGTCCAGCGGCAAGGTCCGGCTTTCATTGCTCTTGAAGTCAAAGCGGATCTGGGTGGGCGATTCCACCTCGACGCCTTTTACGTCGCCGAACTCGGTGCGGTAGGACAGGCTGCCCTGAGTCATCAGCAGGTTATAGGTAAAGCGCACGTCTTCAGCGGTGATGGTCGTCCCGTCGGAGAAACGTGCCTTGGGATTAAGGAAAAAGCGCAGCGACATGCCGTCCGGTGCACGCTCCATTTTTTCCGCGATCAGGCCGTAAACCGTGTAAGGCTCGTCCAGGGATTTCACCGCCAACGGGGAGTAGAGCAGGCCGTTGACTTGCGACACGCCGGTGCCTTTGTCGAGGTACGGCATGATGTGATCGTATTGACCGATTTCCTGTGCGGACCGGCGCATGCTGCCGCCTTTTGGGGCATCCGGGTTCACGTAGTCGAAGTGTTTGAAATCGGCCGGGTAGCGGGGAGCTTCACCATAGACGGTCAGGGCGTGTTGAGGTGCAGCGGACAGGGATTGAAGACCTGAGACAAGGACCAGTGTTGCAACGATCAGCGATGAAAAAACAAAACGCATTACACGAATCCTGACTGACATTGGCGGGCAATGTCAGGGTTGAAGGTCATGGACGGAAGGTGCTGTCTGTCCTGTGGTTTTTATTCGTTACCTCCGGTGGCAAGGTACCGCAACGCTGTGATCTTTGTAACCGCACGATTCCTGTGGTTGATGACATCTCTACAGTGCGGCGCGGGCGGCCGGGGCTCAAGCCTGTGCACCACCGTGAACCAGACAAAACGAAGCAATTTCTTTGCCGGAATAGGCAAGAATCTTTTTTTGAGGGCTTTAACCGCAAACGGCCCGCTTTAGAAGGCGAGCCGTTTGAAGAGACAACCTTCAGAATCAGTCCTGACGGCTGGTCACTTCCAGCAGGTGATAGCCAAACTGGGTTTTCACTGGACCCTGAACGACATTGACCGGCGCGCTGAAGACCACGGTGTCGAATTCCTTGACCATCTGGCCAGGACCGAACGAACCCAGGTCGCCGCCCTGACGGCTGGAAGGGCAGCTGGAATTGGCTTTTGCGACTTCGGCAAAGTCAGCGCCATTTTCAATTTCTGCCTTGAGTTCGTTGCATTTCGCTTCGCTGGAAACAAGGATGTGGCGGGCAGTGGCTTTAGCCATTTGAAAGTACTCCTGTCAAAAAAAGGAACGAGCCTACCGGATTAAGGGACGCTTTTCCCGAGAAAGTTCCGGCTCGCAGGCTGAGCGGGTAAGCCGTCACGGAAACTACAAGCCTTTGCGAAACAACAAGCCTGCATGATCGACGTAAAGCTGTACGGGATCGATATCGCTGCGCACCCATCCCGCCGTCTGGTTGATGGCGTCCATATGATCGAGTGGGTAGTCGGAACGAATGACTTTACCCAAATGGGAACTGTAGCGACCGACGAGGCCGTCGTTGTGTTCGGCCTCGCGCTCAAACAGCAGGGCATAGCTGCGCAGTGCCAAGTGTAGTGGGTCGAATGCGTTTTGCCCTTCGTCCAACAGCGTGTCTCGCAGGCATCCGCTCCAGGAGTAGTAGTTCACGCCGTCTACACGCTCTGGCCCTTCGCCACCCCATTCATCTGGCAGGCCCTGAGGGTACCGGCGGTTAAATTGTTCGACCCCGTTGGTTGTCAATGCATCCAGTGCGCGGACCGGGTCTCGCGGCAAATCAGTGGTGCCGCCCAGCAACGAGAGAAAATAGCTAAACCCTCTTATCAGTCGCGCGGCCTGTCGTTCCGGCAATGCCCCGGGTGTCAACGCCCGCCGGACCCAGTCCGCGACTTCGGAGCCATGGTTCGGGCCACAGACAGAAGTGACTGAGGCCACACGGTCCGGACGGACAGCGGCTGCGTAACGGGCCGTTAACGCGCCCTGGCTGTGGCCGATCAGATTGGCTTTCAAATAGCCGGTGCGGTTCATGAAACGGTCGATCTGTTCGAGAAGCTGTTCGCCCCGGGTTTCATTGTCGTGGGTGCTGGACAGCACCGGCACGTGAACACGGCAGCCAGCGTTCTCCAGTGCGGTAACGATCCCGTGAAACATGTCGAACGTGCCGATACGATCAAACCCGAACAGCCCGTGGACCAACAGGATCGGGTATTTGGTCGTGATAGGTGTGTCATTCATGACGGGCAATCCCTTGCTGGTAGTGAGGCGAGCGAGGTTAGCGAGTCATATGACGCAGTGAGTGCCACCTTTTGCGGTCTTCACGACCGGCGTAGCGCTGGTGTGAGCGTGAGCGGGGCAACGGAAGTCTGGATTCAAAGGGCTTGCTGCTGGTAGCAGGTGATGGAGCGAAAAGGCTTACGGGCATCGCCTGAATTTCCTACGGCATCGCTCTGGAAGTCGACAGCGGCGTGCTGTCGATGATGACGCAGTTATGGGAAGCCAGCCGCGGAATGCGAGCTGGCTTTCCCACACGTCTTACTTACCTGTAACGGAGTTTGTTCACGGCGTCACGCAGCAGCTGTTCAGTGCCGTCCCAACCCAGGCAGCCGTCGGTGACCGATACGCCATAACGCATCGAATCGCTCAGTGGCTGGCAACCCTCGAAAAGGTGGCTCTCCAGCATCATGCCGGTCAGCGTTTGATCACCTGCCAGCCGCTGTTGCAGGACGTCATTGAAGACGTGGGGCTGACGCAGTGGGTCTTTGCCACTGTTGGCGTGGCTGCAATCGACCATGATCCGGGCCGCCATGCGGTGTTTGTCCAGACTGGCATTGACCGTGGCCACGCTGGCCTGATCGTAATTGGGGCCGGCATGCCCGCCGCGCAGCACGATGTGGGTGTCCGGGTTGCCCTGGGTCTCGATGATCGCCGGATGGCCGTGGCGGTCGATGCCGAAGTGACGATGGGCATGGGCCGCCGAACGAATGGCGTCGCAAGCCACGGCGATGCCACCATCCGTGCCATTCTTGAATCCCACCGGCATGTGCAGGCCGCTGGCCATTTCGCGGTGGATTTGCGATTCGGTGGTGCGGGCGCCGATGGCGACCCAGCTCAGCAGGTCATCGAAGTAACCGGCGGCGATCGGTTGCAGCAGCTCGGTGGCAATCGGCAGGCCGAGGCTGATCATCTCGCGCATCAAATGTCGGGACAGGGTCAGGCCCGCGGCCATGTCGTCGCTGCCATCCAGGTGCGGGTCGTAGGCGAGGCCTTTCCAGCCCACGGTGGTGCGGGGCTTTTCCACGTATGCACGCATCACCAGCAGCATCTGGTCGCTGACCTCGGTGGCGAGGTTGGCCAGGCGTTCAGCGTATTCCAGCGCAGATTTCGGGTCGTGAATGGAGCAGGGGCCGACGACCACCAGCAGGCGGGTGTCTTCGCCGTTGAGGATGGCGCGTACCGATTGGCGATGAGCAGCCACTTGGGCGGCGAGGGCCGGGCTCAGCGGCAACTGGTTTTTCAATGCCAGGGTGCTGGGCAGCCGTTGTGGGGCAGGGTGGCTGTCGATCAGGGTCACAGGGCTGGACGGCAGGTCGGACAGGTGTGTTGCGGCGACGGACGAATTCATGGTTCGGGCTTCCTGGTCGGCGGGCATTTTCCCGCGCGGACCTACTGGGGTGTTCGACAAAGGGCCGTACTGGCCGTGAGTGTTGATGCGCCACCTGTCAGTGACCGATCGGAGGCGGCAGGCTGTCCCGAACGGAGGGTGGTAAATCGCCAGGCGAAGTCGATGTCGTTGCGGTAATAGGTGCTGTAGTTCATGTCGTGTTCCTCGATTCGAAGCGTTGGTCGGTTGTTCAAACGGGCTAAAACCAAAGGGGCTAAAAAACAAAACCCCCGGTCGGGAGGCCGACCGGGGGTAGAGTTATCTCTGGTTGGCGTCCCGTGATTCGTGGGCGCCGGTTGGGTATCAGGCGCGCCAGTGGCTAAACCAATACCCATAAAAATAAGAAGCCGGGGAGGCGATCGTCGTTGCATCCCACATGGCCATGCCCGCTACCTGACGCGGGACGTCGGCAGTGCGCAGAAGCGATGTATGAATGGATGGCAACATGATCTGTCTCCATGGAATGTCGCCGAGCTTACTTCAGGGTTGCGCGTCTATTCAATTGGAAATTTCAATCGTGTCGATTTCGGGCAGCCTTTGACGATTGGCGTATACGGGCGCGATGAACGCTTCACGTAGAATGCCCCGGCGAACCAATCATCGAAGAAACGGCGCTCAGGAGGAACAGCCATGCATGTCAATGAAACACCCGGTGCAGCGGTGCTGGCCGTCGCTCAATCCCGGTCGGACGCGGGAAATATCGCCGCCAATATCGCTCGGCATCTCGCGTTCATGGAGCAGGCGGCGGGACTCGGGGTGAGTTTCTTGATGTTTCCCGAACTGTCGCTGACCGGTTATGAACCCGAATTGGCTCGGGGGATGGCCATCACTTCGGAGGATACTCGGCTGCGACCGTTGCTGGTGAAGGCACGTGAATGGGGCATGACCACGGTCGTAGGCGCGCCAGTCCGTTCATCCACCGGTGACGGCCTATCGATCGCTGCCTTCATTCTTCATCCCGACGGCGGCGTGACCGTCCAGCACAAGCAGCATTTGCACAGTGGCGAGGAAGCGGTCTTTACGGCCGGAGCGGGCGGCGAAGCGTTCAACTTGGGGAGTGAATGCCTCGGGCTGGCCATCTGTGCCGATTTCTGCCAGGCCTCTCACCCAAGGCGGGCCGCCGAGGCAGGCGCGTCAATATACGCGGCCAGCGTGTTGATTTCGGAAGGCGGGTACGCACACGACGCTGGGTTGCTCAGCGGCCATGCCCGCACCTATCGGATGGCTGTTTTGATGGCCAACTATGCGGGCGTCACCGGCGGTTGGCATTCCGGAGGGCGCAGCGCGCTGTGGGATGAACAGGGCGCGCAAGTAGCTGCCCTCCCTGACGCGGAAGAGGGGCTATTGGTTGCGCAGCGTTTGGGAAGCGGGTGGGAGACCCGTTCACACCGGGTCGCGCTGTAGATGACGCCGCTCATCGCGCCCGAGGGTAAACGGTTACAGCTGCGGCCCGCCACCGATGAGACGCTAGCCTTCGCTCGAGAGCTGACGCGGGTCAACATGCGTGACTATTACAGCCACTACGGTCTGGTCTGGCAGCCCGAAGCCTTCGACACGGAATGGCCCAACCGAGAGAGTTATGTGGTGGAGCAGGCGGGCAAGGCGATCGGCTTTCTCAGTCTGACCCTGGAGAGTGATTACCTTTATATCCGCGACATTCAACTGATCGAGGCCTATCGCGGCGAAGGCGTGGGGGAATGGGTCATGGTGTGGGTGTTGCAAATGGCCAGGACGCGGGGGTGTGCGAGGGTTCGGCTGAAAGTGTTCAAGAACAATCCGGCGTCGGGCCTGTACCTTCGGCTCGGTTATCGCCACGTGGGAGAGGAGCCTGCACTGTATTGGATGGAGTATGTGCTGGAGGCGTGAAGCCGGCCCCGGCGCACTTCATATCTTGGGTTCAGCGGACGAAGCCGAGTCCGGAATGACCCCGATTTTCATCCCCAACAGCACCGCTACCTTATGGGATTCTCCGCGTCGGCCTTTTTTCCGGCCAGAAAGAATCTGATAGGTCGTGGCCGCGTCCACACAATTTTCCCGGGCAAATTCTTGAACGGATTTGCCTTGCTCTTCGAGCCAGGCCTTGGCTTGTGCTGCGGTGCGTATTCCGGGCATAGTTCAAAACCGTTCAAGTCTGTACAAATTTATCTGGATTCTACCATTCGTAAGGATGGGGTCAACAAGGTTACGCATTCAAATGAGTGGAATAGGTGCCCGGCTTAGGGAAGAACGCGAGCGCTTGGGGCTGTCGCAACGAGCGTTCGGCGAAATTGGTGGTGTCGAACCCAATGCGCAAGGAAAGTACGAAAACGGTGACCGTACGCCGAAAGCCGATTACCTGGCGGCAGTGGCTGCCAAAGGTGTAGACGTGCTCTATGTGTTGACCGGTTCGCCCACCCCGGTGCCGATCGAAAACCTCAGTGAGGTTGAAGAGTGGGTGCTGGGCAGCTACAGAACACTGGTCAAGGAAGATCAGGATGCCATTCTCCGGTTGACGACTGCGTTGGCGGAATACAAGGCGACCTACGCCGTTGAAAAGAAATCCGCCCCGCAAGAAGACTGACCTTCCGTTGCACGTGTGAGCGTGCGCCTCAAGATTTTTTGCAAGTTTCCCGGCCGATGATGATAGCGTGTCGGTCTCGTTATCGATTCTCTGTCAGGGCCGTTCGAACGTTGCTTCGTCCTAGGTCATGCGCTTTCTTTTTGTTAAGGTGGCGGGCAATCGCCATAAATTGTTTTTTGTGAGGTGTCTGCTTGATTAGGGTGCTGGTTGTCGATGACCATGATCTGGTTCGGACAGGTATCACACGCATGCTTGCCGACATCGACGGTCTGCAGGTGGTCGGCCAGGCCGACTCCGGCGAAGAGTCTTTGAAGAAGGCGCGAGAGCTCAAGCCCGACGTCGTGCTCATGGACGTCAAAATGCCGGGTATCGGCGGCCTTGAGGCCACGCGCAAAATGCTGCGCAGTCACCCTGACATCAAGGTCGTGGCAGTCACTGTCTGCGAAGAAGATCCGTTTCCGACACGTCTGCTGCAAGCGGGTGCGGCGGGCTACATGACTAAAGGTGCGGGCCTGACTGAAATGGTTCAGGCCATTCGGCTGGTCTTCGCAGGGCAGCGCTACATCAGCCCGCAGATTGCCCAGCAACTGGCACTCAAATCGTTCCAGCCACAGACCAGCAATTCGCCGTTCGACCTGCTGTCCGAGCGGGAAATCCAGATTGCCCTGATGATCGTCGGTTGCCAGAAAGTGCAAACCATCTCCGACAAGTTGTGTCTATCGCCGAAAACCGTCAATACCTACCGCTATCGCATCTTCGAGAAGCTTTCGATCGGCAGCGACGTCGAGCTGGCCTTGCTGGCCGTTCGTCACGGCATGGTCGATGCCAGCGCCTGAAATGACCCAATCGTTCGATCCCAGCGCGTTTCTTGCCACCTGCAGTGGCCGTCCCGGTGTCTATCGCATGTTCGATATCGACGGGCGGCTTCTTTATGTCGGCAAGGCCAAAAACCTGAAAAAACGCCTCGCCAGTTATTTCCGCAAGACCGGCCATGCGCCGAAGACCGGCGCACTCGTCGGGCGCATCGCGTCGGTCGAAACCACCATCACCGCCAACGAAACCGAGGCGCTGTTGCTGGAGCAGACGCTGATCAAGGAATCGCGGCCGCCCTACAATATTTTGCTGCGCGACGACAAATCCTACCCTTACGTGCACCTGTCCGACGGCGAGTTTCCGCGTCTGAGCATCCATCGCGGGGCAAAAAAAGCCAAAGGCCGTTATTTCGGGCCTTACCCGAGTGCAGGGGCGATCCGTGAAAGCCTGAGCATTCTGCAAAAGACCTTTCACGTGCGTCAGTGCGAGGACAGCTTCTACAAGAACCGCACCCGCCCCTGCCTGCAATACCAGATCAAACGCTGCAAAGCGCCATGCGTGAATTTCGTCGAACCTGAGGTGTATGCCGAGGACGTACGTCACTCGGTGATGTTTCTGGAAGGACGCAGCAATGCGTTGACCGATGAGTTGAACATGCTCATGGAAAAGGCGGCAATGGCGCTGAATTTCGAGCAGGCCGCCGAATTGCGTGATCAGATCGGCCTGCTCCGACGGGTTCAGGATCAGCAAAGCATGGAAGGCGGAAGTGGCGACGTCGACGTGGTCGCGGCTTTCGTCAACCCTGGCGGCGCCTGTGTTCATCTCATCAGCGTCCGTGCCGGTCGCGTGTTGGGCAGCAAGAATTTCTTTCCTCAGGTCGGGATCGAGGAGGAGGTCGGGGAGGTTATGTCTGCGTTCCTGGCCCAGTATTTTCTTGGGGGCGGCGAACGCGAGTTGCCGAGCGAAGTGATCGTGAACGTGGTCAATGACGACTTCCCGGCGCTGATCGATGCCATCGATGCCTCTCGCGGCAAGGAAATCACCATCAGCCACCGGGTGCGCGGCACCCGGGCGCGCTGGCAGCAACTGGCCGTGACCAACGCTGAACAGGCATTGGCGGCGCGGTTGGCCAACCGTCAGCACGTCGCGGCGCGTTTCGAGGCGCTGGCCGAGGTGCTCAAGCTGGATGAGCCACCGCAGCGGCTCGAATGCTACGACATCAGCCATTCCAGTGGTGAGGCGACGGTTGCGTCCTGCGTGGTGTTCGGCCCGGAGGGTCCGATCAAGTCCGATTACCGCCGGTACAACATTGAAGGCGTGACGGCTGGCGACGACTACGCCGCCATGCATCAGGCGCTGACCCGGCGCTTCAGCAAAATCAACGACGGTGCCGGGAAACTTCCGGACATCCTGTTGGTGGACGGTGGTAAAGGCCAGTTGAATATGGCGCGTGATGTGCTCAACGAGCTCGCCGTGCCGGACCTCATTTTGCTCGGCGTGGCAAAAGGAACGACCCGCAAGGCCGGTTTCGAAACCCTGTATTTAAACGACGTTGCTCATGAATTCACGCTGAAGGGCGATTCGCCTGCGCTGCACCTGATTCAACAGATCCGGGACGAAGCCCACCGCTTCGCCATCACTGGCCACCGCGCCCGGCGTGGCAAGACCCGCCGCACGTCCACCCTCGAAGGCGTGGCAGGCGTGGGCCCGACGCGGCGTCGCGACTTGCTCAAACACTTCGGTGGGTTGCAGGAATTGTCCCGCGCCAGCATCGAAGAAATCGCCAAGGCACCCGGAATCAGTAAAAAGCTCGCAGAGTCGATTTATGCCAGCCTGCACAGCGAGTAGAATGCCCGCTCACCTCGTAGCCAGTTGTGCCGATGAATATCCCTAATCTGATCACCGTATTACGTGTCCTGCTGATTCCGATCTTCATTCTGCTGTTTTACCTGCCTTATCACTGGAGCTATACCGCTGCCAGTTCGGTTTTCGCGTTGGCGGCCGCCACCGACTGGCTGGACGGCTATCTCGCCCGGCGCCTGGAGCAAAGCACGCCATTTGGCGCATTTCTCGATCCTGTCGCGGACAAACTGATGGTGGCCGTGGCGCTGGTGCTGCTGGTCCAGGCCCATGCCAATTTCTGGCTTACGCTGCCTGCCGCCGTGATCATCGGTCGCGAGATTGTGATTTCAGCGTTGCGTGAATGGATGGCCGAGTTGGGCGCCCGTGCTCAGGTCGCTGTGTCTAATCTGGGCAAGTGGAAAACCGCCGCGCAGATGCTGGCGTTGGTGATTCTCCTGGCCAACCCACCCGCTTTCACCTTCTGGGTGGTGTTGGGTTATGTGTTGCTGATGGTCGCGGCGGGGCTGACCCTATGGTCGATGGTGCAGTACCTCAGAGCGGCGTGGCCGCATCTGCGCACTACCACAGAGCAAAAATAAGTATTTTTAAATCAAGGGGTTGACGGGGTCATTTGAATCTATAGAATGGCGCCCACACCAAGCGGGAATAGCTCAGTTGGTAGAGCACGACCTTGCCAAGGTCGGGGTCGCGAGTTCGAGTCTCGTTTCCCGCTCCAGTTTGTACGCGTTCAGGGTCAGTAGTAGGGGCGCTGGACGTTTGGGGCCGAGTAGCAAAATGGTTATGCCGCGGATTGCAAATCCGCTTACGCCGGTTCGATTCCGACCTCGGCCTCCACATATAAAACCCGCAAGATCAACGTCTTGCGGGTTTTTTTGTGCTTCCTGAAACGTCAAAGTTTCCGCAACTATCAAGATCGTTTCCGCAACCTAAGCTCGTTGCCTCGCAGATCTATTCTCCAAGCACCGTCTCTTCTCCGTTCTCGTTTGAGGCAGTCATCGCTCAGGAGAGCACACGCGCCACGGTGCCAATCTGAGTTGTGTAAGTGCATTAGATATACGACTATACGTTAGCTATACAGAGTGATAGGCTTCTCGGGTGCATTGGGTACGCTCACCGTCGAAGAAACCAAGGACTGGAGGCACTATTTTGTGACAGCGAACCAACATTCTTGGGCCATGGACTCACCTGGCGGGCACGGCTCAACAATCATCATTTAGGGACCGTGACATGAACCAAATCTTAGAACGCGATAAACCCGTTCCGATCAACATGCGGGTCGATACCAAAAAACGCAGCTTGATTGACGCCGCTGTCGAGATTCTTGGAACAGACCGGACCAGCTTCATCCTTGAGGCTGCGTGCAAACGCGCCGAAGAAGTGCTTTTGGATCGCAGACTGTTCTTGTTGAGTGATGAAGCCTTTGACCGATTTGAGCAAGCGCTCAACGACAATTCATTAGGGAATAACGAATGCGTCAGGAAACTGCTTGCAAAGCCGAAACCTTGGAGCTGAGTCCTCCGGAAAAGCTGGAGGTGCGTCACGTAGCCGATGAATTTGAATCCGGTGAAAATTCAATCGACGACTACATACGCAACAAGGCTTTAAAGGCACAGCAGGCAAAACATGCGATGGTTTATGTCGTTTGCTTCAAGGACACGGATGTTATCGCGGGCTACTACACGTTATCTAACAGCGCCGTAGATCGGCGACACGGCGCGACGGCGAAGCTCAGACGTAATGCACCTGACCCGTTGCCTGTAACCGTTCTGGGGCGCATGGGGGTCACCGCTAAGGCTAGCGGGCGGGGTCTATCACTTGGATTGCTGGCTGACGCCATTGAGCGTTGCATTATCGCCTCCGAAGTCATCGGATCCGTGGCAATCATCGTGCATCCGTTGAACGAAAGGCTCGCGGCTTACTATGCCAAGCACGCTGGGTTTATTCCGTGCCCAGACCTTTCTCCGATGACCATGATGCTTTCGCTTAGACAGTAAAAACTAAGAAGCCCGCAGCTGCGGGCTTCTTGATGATTAGAGGCGCGTGACAAACGGAGCATCATCAGCGTTGCCACCGCAGCGACCGGTAAAGAGAGCGGTCGTATCGTCCTGATGTTCGCAATATCTGTGATGCGAATGTCGCAGGCCCATGATTTATCGAGATTTTTCACAGAGCCCACAGTTACATTTTTCACGCCTTTTGCAACGCTTCGCGCTTGCTTCACAGGGTAGGGATGTATATATTCCCACCTCTTGTCGGCCGGCCTGCTTCCAAAGCCCGCGGTCGGAATGGAAACTGCAACACCGCCCTGATGGTGAAATTGGTAGACACACCGGACTTAAAATCCGTCGTCCGAAAGGATGTGCCGGTTCGACTCCGGCTCGGGGCACCATCCAGATCAGGCGCTTACGGAATCTTCCGAAGCGCCTGAGTCGTTTTAGCGCTCTGAAAACTCCGCATTTTCCGCAACTCACTCCTCAATGTGGTTTCGTGCTTTTGCGTCCTCGGCAACGCCCTGTAGCGTCGCTCGGGCATCCATTTCAATACCGTGTAGCGGACACTGCAAAACCTACAGATTGGCCAGCCGTTCCTGCACCGCGTCGTCGAACATCATGTAGAGCGCCTCAATGTCCGCTGGGCGCAGTTTCTTCGTTTTCTCCAGCCCCAAGATGAAAGCGATCTGCATCTCTCCCTCGCGCTCGACCGATTCCTTCCCATCTGCCGCGTTAAGTGCGCGCACCAGATTATCGATTTCCCCTTGCAGGGGTTTCGAGAGGCGCAGTGCAGCGATTCGTTCTTGCAGCATTCATTGATCCTTACTGAGTGGCGTCACCGCGAGGTTGCGCTCTTGTCTGGCTGTGTATGGCCTCGCCTTACTTCGCGCCAATTCCGAATTTGAACCTGTCCAGAAATCCCCATGACCAGGAGGGCGGTGGCGAATAGCAGCCTGGCTGATTCGGCGGTGAGGCGTCGCACCGGACGGTGTAGCCGTTTTTTCCTGTTTCCCTTCCGCCTTCGCCGGTTCCCCGGTCGGTGTAGTTCGCACATCCACCGATCAGGCCAGCCAGCAGTATCACGAGTCCTGTTTTCATAGATTCGTCCTTGTTGGGAGGGCGTAGTCTGCTCGCGGCCTTGTCTTCGATCAAGGTGAAGTTAGAACCCTGTTAACACCTTCCTCAAAAACGGCGCGGTCCGGCTTGCCTTCGCTTTAGCGACTTTCTCCGGCGTACCGCTGGCCACGATTTTTCCGCCTCGATCACCTGCACCAGGCCCAATGTCGATGACCCAGTCGCTCTGGGCCACGACGCGCATTTCGTGTTCGACGACGATGACGGTGTGGCCGTTGTCGACCAGTGCGTTCAGTTGAACGAGCAGGCGGTCGACGTCGCTGGGGTGCAGGCCGGTGGTGGGTTCGTCGAGGACGTAAAGGGTGGCGCCACGGGCGTTGCGTTGCAGTTCTGTGGCGAGTTTGATGCGTTGGGCCTCGCCGCCGGAGAGTTCGGTGGCGGGTTGGCCGAGGCGCAGGTAGCCAAGGCCGATGTCCCGAAGCACGGTTAATGAGCGAAGGACGGTGGGTTGCTCGGCGAACACCTTGACGGCTTGATCGACGGTCAGTTGCAGCACTTCAGCGATGCTGAGGCCTTGCCATTTAACGGCCAGTGTTTGCGGGTTATAGCGGGCGCCGTGGCAGGTCGGGCAGGGTGCGTAGACGCTCGGCATGAACAGCAATTCGACGCTGACGAAGCCTTCGCCTTCGCACACATCGCAACGGCCTTTGGCGACGTTGAAAGAGAACTGTCCGGCATCGTAGTCGGCTGATTTGGCGTCATCGGTGGCGGCGAACAGTTTGCGCACATTGTCGAACAGTCCCGTGTAGGTCGCGAGGTTCGAGCGCGGGGTGCGGCCGATGGGTTTCTGGTCCACTTGTACCAGGCGCTTGATCGTTTCCAGCCCGCTGGCGATGCGCCCGCCGGTGAATTGCGGGGCGTCGTCTTCGAGGCTCGGTTCGTCCTGATCGCTGGCGGCGGTGGGACGACCCAGGTCTGCTCCCACCAGTTCCAGCAATGCCTGACTGACCAGGCTTGATTTGCCGGAGCCGGAAATGCCGGTCACGGCTGTGAAGCACCCCAGCGGAAACTCAGCGTTCAGGTTGTCGAGGTTGTTGCGGGTGATGCCTTCGAGGCGCAGCCAACCTGAGGGTGCGCGGCGCTCGGTGCGCAACTCGTTATGCTCCGCGAACAGGTGCTGACGGGTGCGAGACGCCTCGATCTGCGCAAGCCCTTCGGGAGGACCACTGTAAAGCACGCGTCCGCCATGTTCGCCCGCCGCAGGACCGACGTCGATCAACCAGTCAGCGCGGCGCATGGTTTCCAGGTCGTGTTCGACCACGAACAGAGAGTTGCCCGACGCTTTGAGCTGCTGCAACGCGGCGAACAGGGCTTCACTGTCGGCGGGATGCAGGCCAGCGGACGGTTCGTCCAGCACGTAAATCACACCAAACAGTTGCGAACCGAGCTGCGTGGCGAGGCGCAGGCGTTGCAGCTCGCCGGACGACAGGGTCGGCGTGCTGCGTTCCAGTGCCAGATAACCGAGGCCAAGGTCGGTGAGGGTCGTTACGCGAGCCAACAGGTCTTGGGCGATGCGCTGGGCGGCAAGGCGTTTTTCGATGGACATATCGGTCTTGGTCGCCCCATCGGCCACCGGCTTCAACACGTCGGCCAAGCGCAGGAGCGGCATTTGCGACAGCTCGCCGATGTCCAGACCGGCAAAGGTCACCGACAAGGCTTCGCGTTTCAGGCGCTTGCCGTCGCAGAGCGGGCACGGGCTGCCGCGCATGAACTGCGACACGCGTTTCTTCATCAGCGCGCTTTGGGAGTGGGTGAAGGTGTGCAGCACGTAGCGTCGGGCGCCGATAAACGTGCCCTGATAGCTCGGCTCCAGCTTGCGTTTGAGGGCGACGCGGGTTTCTTCCGGGGTGAGCCCGGCGTACACCGGCGCGGTCGGCTGCTCTTCAGTAAACAGAATCCAATCCCGCTGTTTTTTCGGCAGGTCGCGCCAAGGGATGTCGACGTCATAGCCCAGGGTCACGAGGATGTCGCGCTGATTTTGCCCTTGCCACGCGAGCGGCCAAGAGGCGACGGCGCGCTGGCGGATGGTCAGCGAGTCGTCCGGGACCATCAGCGCTTCCGACACTTCATACACGCGGCCCAAACCATGGCATTCGGGGCAGGCGCCTTGTGGCAGATTGGGCGAGAAATCCTCGGCGTACAGCATGGGCTGGCCGTCCGGGTAGTGGCCGGCCCGCGAGTACAGCATGCGAATCAGGCTCGACAAAGTAGTGACGCTGCCTACCGACGAGCGTGTGCTGGGCGTGCCCCGCTGCTGTTGCAGGGCGACGGCGGGCGGCAGGCCCTCGATGGAATCGACGTTGGGTGCGCCCACCTGGTCGATCAGGCGGCGAGCATAGGGCGCGACCGATTCGAAATACCGGCGCTGGGCTTCCGCGTAGAGCGTCGAGAATGCCAAGGAGGATTTGCCCGACCCCGACACCCCCGTGAACACCACCAAGGCATCCCTCGGGATGTCCACATCGACGTCCTTGAGGTTGTGTTCGCGCGCGCCGCGCACCCTGACAAAGCCGGGTTGATCCGGCGCGACTTTGGAAGAACCAAGGGATCGGGTGTCTGCGTCTTGCGGAGGGTGTGGCGCTGTGGTCATGGGCGGGCCTTGGCGTGATTCGAATCGGTCTGAGTGCAGAGCTTACCGGGCATCGGGAACTTTGGGGGTATGGCCTGCGTCGTCGTGCTCGCCTCCCGTCAAGGGCTGCTCTTTGCGGGTTTCCTGGGTGCGGTCGCGATCATCCGCCACATCAGCGGGTTTGGCGTCAGGGTCGTTGATTTTTTCGCCGGGGGTATGGGCGGTCATGGTTTGTCTCCTGTGACGTCACGCAGGGCTTCGGCAGCCTGCAAGCCTTTGAGAAATCCGGCCAATGCGGCTTCTTCAAGTCGTAAACCCTGGCGCTGACGCGAACGAGGCAGCTTGGCGAGTTCGCCCACGACAAAGGCCTCCAGCACGGCGGGGTGGATGTAGCATTTTCGGCACACCGCCGGGGTGTTGCCGAGCAGCCGGGCGACTTCCTTGACCATCGCGACGATGTGTTTCTTCGCGTCAGCCTCGGGCTCCCAGTCCAGTTTGCGCAGAGTGGTCAGTGCCATGGCGCTGCCGGCCCAGGTGCGGTAATCCTTGGCCGTGAAGTCGGCGCCGGTCAGGTCGTGGAGGTAGCGATTGATGTCCGACGAACTGACCGTGTGACGCTGGCCGTCTTCGTCCAAGTATTGAAAAAGGTTCTGCCCCGGTAATTCCATGCAGCGCTTGATGATGTTCGCCAGGCGTCGGTCGGTGACGCTGACCTCATGCTCGACCCCACTTTTGCCGCGAAACTGGAACAGGATTTTGCTGCCGTGAACGTCTACGTGTTTGTTGCGCAGTGTGGTCAGCCCATAGGACTTGTTGTCCCGGGCGTATTGGCTGTTGCCGATGCGGATCAGGGTCTGGTCCAGCAGCGACACCACCGCCGCCATGACTTTTTCGCGGCCCATGCCGGGGGCGGCCAGTTGCGCCTCCAGTTGCTTGCGCACCTTGGGCAATGCCTTGCCGAACGCGATCATCCGCGAGTACTTGTTCTCGTCGCGAATCTCGCGCCAGCGGGGGTGATAGCGGTATTGCTTGCGGCCTCGGGCGTCTTTGCCGGTGGCTTGTAGATGGCCTCGCGGGTCTGCGCAGATCCACACGTCGGTGTACGCGGGTGGGATCACCAGCGCGTTGATGCGCTTGATTTCCGCCTCGTCGCGAATGCGTTCGCCGTTGGTATCGAAATAGGCAAATTTGCCGCGCAGGATCTTGCGCGTGAAGCCCGGCTGGCTGTCATCGACATAATGCAGGTCTTTGGGCAGGTCTTCGCGGGTAAGGGCGTCCGACATGAAGGGCAATCCTGAGGGCTGGTCTTTGCATTGACCTTCCCACCGCACAGTCGTGCCGATTATTTGCTTCGGCGATCAGCGCACGGTTCAGACGCAGCTCAAGCCAGCAGGGCCACCGACTTGATCTGCGCCCAGAGCGTCTGGCCCGTGTGCAAGTGCAACTGATCCCGCGAATAACGCGTGATGCGCGCCAGCAGCGGCGTGCCCGACGCGTCCAGACGTACCAGCACGTGGGCCGCGTTGTCGGCAGGCACTTCGCTGACGACGGTGACCGGCAGACGGTTGAGAATGCTGGTCTGGTCGTCGGCTTGCAGGGTCAGGCTGACGTCTCGCGCTTGCACCTTGAGGCGCAGGGGTTTGCTCATTTCCAGCACGGAATGGGCGACACGGATCGTGAGATCGCTCCGCGGAAGGCGAACGGTGATCAGGTCGTAGGCGGCATCGTAGGCGACCACGGCGCCCTCGATGACCACGCCCGCGTCATCGCCCATGGCCAGTGGGAGGTCGAGTCGCGCCAGGGTTTCAGCGATGGGACCGCTGGCCAGCGCCTGGCCACCGCTGAGCAGCACCAGATGATCGGCCAGTCGAGCGACTTCGTCCTGCGAGTGGCTGACGTACAGCATCGGAATGTCCAGCTCGTCGTGCAGGCGTTCCAGGTAAGGCAGGATTTCGCCCTTGCGCCGGGCGTCCAGCGCAGCGAGCGGTTCATCGAGCAGCAGCAGGCGAGGGCTGGTCAGCAGGGCCCGGGCGATACCGACTCGTTGCCGTTCGCCACCGGACAGCTTGTCCGGTTGACGGGCGAGCAGATGCTCGATGCCGAGCAGGGTGGTCGCCTGCTCCAGATTCACATGACGTTCCCGGGCCGGAATGCGTTTGAGGCCGAATTCCAGATTGCCCCGGACGGTAAGGTGCGGGAACAGGCTGGCTTCCTGAAACACGTAGCCCAGCGAGCGTTTGTGCGGCGGGACGAAGACGCCGTTGGCGCTGTCCTGCCACACCTCGCCGTTGATCGAGATGAAGCCGGTCGAGGCTTTTTCCAGCCCCGCGATGCAGCGCAGGCAGGTGGTCTTGCCGGAGCCGGAATGGCCGTACAGCGCCGTGACGCCGCGCCCCGGCAGGGACAGATCGACGTTCACAGTGAAGTCGGGGAAGTCCACGTTCAGGCGGACGTCGATGGTCGAGGTCATGACGGATCAGCTCCAGGTCGCTTTGGTCTTGCCGCTGGAGTAGAGGGCCAACAGAACCAGGAAAGAGAACACCAGCATGAAGCCCGCGAGCCAGTGAGCCTGCGCGTACTCCATGGATTCAACGTGGTTGTAGATCTGCGTCGAGACTACGCGGGTTTTTTCGGGGATGTTGCCGCCGATCATCAACACCACGCCGAATTCACCCACGGTGTGCGCGAAGCCGAGGATGGCGCCGGTGATGAAGCCGGGACGAGCCAGGGGCAGGACGACGGAAAAGAAGGTGTCCCACGGGGTGGCACGCAGGGTGGCGGCGACTTCAAGCGGGCGCGGGCCAATCGCCACGAACGCATTCTGCAGCGGCTGGACCACGAAGGGCATTGAATACAGCACTGAACCGAGCACCAGGCCGCTGAAACTGAACGTCAGCGTGCCCAGCCCAAGGCTTTGGGTAAATTGTCCAAACGCGCCATTCGGCCCCAGCAGCAATAAAAGGTAGAAGCCGATGACCGTGGGCGGCAACACTAGCGGCAAGGCGACGATAGCCCCCACCGGGCCCTTGAGCCATGACCGGGTGTGGGCCAGCCACAACGCGATGGGGGTGCCGACGATCAGCAGAATCACGGTGGTCAACGACGCCAGCTTCAGCGTCAGCCAGATCGCCGCCAGGTCGGCACTGCCCAGCGGCATTTACAGCTGATACCCGTAGGATTTGATGACGGCAGCTGCTTTTGGACCTTTCAGGTAGTCCATCAGGGCTTTGGCAGCGGCACTGTCCTTGCCTTTGTTGAGGATGACCGCGTCCTGTTTGATCGGCTCATGCAGGTTGGCCGGCACGATCCACGCGGAACCGCTGGTCAATTTGCCGTCTTTATACACCTGCGACAGCGCCACGAAACCCAGCTCGGCGTTGCCGGTCTGCACAAACTGGAACGCTTGGGCGATGCTCTGGCCTTCGACGATTTTGGCCTTGGTCGCTTCAGTCAGGCCTTCCTTTTCCAGCACCTGAGTGGCCGCCAGGCCATAAGGCGCGGCTTTCGGGTTGGCGATGGAGAGGTGTTGGTACGCGTTCTTTTTCAGCACTTCGCCCTTGTCATCGACATAACCTTCCTTGGCCGACCACAGGGCCAGCGTGCCGACGGCATAGGTGAAGCGCGAGCCTTTGACGATTTCGTTTTCGCTTTCCAGTTTGGCCGGGGTGGTGTCGTCGGCGGCGAGGAACACTTCGAACGGCGCGCCGTTCTTGATCTGCGTGTAGAACTGACCCGTGGCGCCGAACGACGCGACCAGTTTATGGCCGGTGTCTTTTTCGAAATCCTTGGCGATGGCCTGGATCGGAGCGGTGAAGTTGGCCGCGACGGCGACTTGCACTTCATCGGCGAACGCGCTGCTTGCGGACAAGGCCGCGACAGCGAGGGCCAGGGATTTGAAGGTGACGCGGAGGAACGTTGCGCGCATGAAGCAGCTCCATGTTGGTTTTTATGTGAGTGAGTGCAGGCTCGGCTCGTACCGGCCAAACGCTATGCAGCGGAATATATAGCGATAGTGCGTGGCAAGGAAGCCAGATTGCGGTGGTTCGGTTTAGGTTGATTTATTAGACGGTCGGTCTAATATGGCCCCCCATGACTGATCTGATCGCAAAACCCCGACGCCCAGGGCGTCCTCCGAAAGTGGCCCGCCCCCACGACTTCGACACCCGTGAAGCCCTTATTCGCTGCGGTGTGGAAGTGCTGACTGAGCAGGGCTTCATGGCCACAGGCATCGACAGCATCCTCAAGCGCGTGGGCGTGCCCAAGGGTTCGTTCTACCATTACTTCGCCAGTAAAGAGGCGTTCGGGCTCGCCGTGCTGGACAGTTATGCAGGCTATTTCGCAAGGCGCCTGGACCGCTGGTTGCTGGATGAGTCGCTGTCGCCGCTGGAACGCCTAGCCGGTTTCGTACAGCACTCCAAGGCGAGCATGGCCCGCTATGATTTCAGGCGCGGCTGCCTCGTGGGCAACATGGGCCAGGAAGTCAGCGTGCTGCCGGAAGGGTTTCGCGACGCGCTTGAGCAGACGTTTCTCGACTGGCAACGGCGCTTGTGTGCTTGCTTCGATGCGGCAAAGGCCGTTGGAGAATTGCCGGCGCGTGCGGATTGTGGCGAGCTGGCCGCGTATTTCTGGATCGGTTGGGAAGGCGCCGTGTTGCGCGCACGGCTCGTTCAGAGCGACACCCCCCTCAATACATTCATCGCCGGATTTCTGCGTGGGCTGCCACGCTGATTTCTTCGGCTCTATTTATAGACGATCGGTCTATACGGGAGAAGAGCATGTTCAATGGGATTTTGATTGATAAAGACGACAGCGGTTATCACGTCAAACTGGCGTCTATCGATGAGTCGCAGTTGCCCGCAGGTGACGTCACCGTGCGGGTGTCCCACAGCACACTCAACTACAAGGATGCTTTGGCGATCACTGGCAAGGGGCCAATCGTCCGTCAGTTTCCGATGGCGCCGGGCGTTGATCTGGCGGGCATTGTCGAAGACAGCAGCGATCCGGATTTCAAGTCCGGCGATGCAGTCGTGCTCAACGGTTGGGGTGTAGGCGAAGGGCATTGGGGTGGGCTGGCGCAGGTGGCGCGGGTTCAAGGTAAATGGCTGATCCCGCTGAACGCAGCGTTCACCCCCGCCCAGGCGATGGCCATCGGCACAGCAGGTTACACAGCCATGCTGGCGGTGATGGCGCTGGAGAAGAACGGCGTGACCCCGGACAAGGGCGACGTGTTGGTGACCGGCGCCAATGGCGGTGTCGGCAGCTTCTCGATTGCCTTGCTGGCGAAACTCGGTTATCGCGTGGTGGCGTCCACCGGGCGGGCCTCCGAAGCGGAATACCTGAAGCAACTGGGCGCGGCGGAAATCATCGACCGCGCCACCCTGTCCGAGCCCGGACGCCCTCTGGCCAAGGAGCGCTGGTCAGGCGCCATCGATTCGGTGGGCAGTCACACCTTGGCCAATGTCTGCGCCAGCACCCGTTATTGGGGCACGGTCGCCGCCTGCGGGCTGGCCCAAGGCATGGACTTTCCCGCCTCGGTCGCGCCTTTCATCTTGCGCGGTGTCACGCTGGCGGGCATCGACAGTGTCATGCGTCCGCGTCAGGACCGTATCGACGCATGGACACGACTGGCGACCGACCTGGACCCGAAGGCGCTGGCGCTGATCAGCCACGAAATCGGCTTGAGTGAGGTGATCGCGACTGCCCATCGGCTGATGGATGGGCAGGTGCGTGGGCGGGTGGTCGTCGACACCGGGCGCTAAGCCGCAGTGCGGGTGCCCGATTTGCCGTAGAAAAAGTCGGTGATTTGCAGCACCTTGATTAGGCTGCAGGCCGGGTGTTTCGGATTGATCAGCACCAGCCGTATTTCCTCCATGGCGGCTGACGGCAGGATCAATCCCAGCTGGTCATTGCGTTCGAGCCATTCGCCACCGTACTCCATGCTGGGCCGGTCAGCGGGGAAGTTGTCCCAGCCCATCGGCAATTGGTCGACGGCTGGCGTTTCAAACAGTTCGGGGTCGGGCGGCAGTTCAAGGTGCATGAGCTTGAAACGCAGTTGAGGAACGTGCCCGGCGAGGATCACCGGGTCGAGCGCGCAGCCGGACGGACTCAGGCCCAGGTACACGGCGGGTACGTCCGGCGGATTCCAGCGACCGCCGTACACGGCGGCGCCTGCGCCGGAAAGGCCAGTGATGTCGTCGGCCTTGCTGATTCTCCAGGCGTGCATTACACCACCCCGCCATGTTCCAGGGCCGCCAACGCGCGGCGAACCTGGCCAGCGCCGATTTCGGTCTCGCACAACGTGAGCGGGGTCTGGTCGTTGAGGGCGCGATTAACGGTCATCATCCAGCGCCGTGCGGTGTCTTGATCCTCGAACACCTCGGCGGCGCGCATGGCCAGCGAAGCGACCCGGTCCAGCCGTTCGGAACCGACCAGATCCAGTGGCCGTCGTTGCCGCTGCCGACGTTCCAGTGTCGAAATCGAGGCGTTGAGCAGGGCTTCCAGCTGGCTGTTGCTCAATTGAAATGCGTTGCGTACGGTCTTGACCCACCCCGGCGGAAAACCGGTGCGGATGTAGGCGAGTCGTTCTGTTTCATTGCGGGTGCTGAGCTGATCGGCGATCAGCCAGAAAGCGGGCGAAGCCGCGTGAGTCGACGCTTGAAAAATGGCAGGCACGTCCATGCTCCTTCATCAGATGTCCGACGCAGGACGTTACGCCCCTGTCAGGGTTTCTCAAGCGCCAAGCTGTTACACGGGGTTGCCTGTGCTTCGTGGTCGAGCAACTGACGCTTGCGCTCCGCGCCCCAGCGATATCCGGACAGCCCGCCGTCGCTGCGCACCACCCGATGACAGGGGATAGCCACTGCCAGCGGGTTAGCGCCGCACGCCTGCGCGACAGCGCGGAACGAGCGGGGCGCGCCGATGCGTTTGGCAATGTCTGCGTAGCTGGCGGTGGTGCCTGGCGGGATGTGTTTCAGCGCCTGCCAGACCCGTTGCTGAAACGCCGTGCCTTGCAAATCCAGGGGCAAATCCAGACCCAGTCCGGGGGCTTCGACGAAGCCGACAACCTGGGCCACCAACTGCTCGAATCCGCCGTCGCCGCCAATCAGCGTGGCGTTGTGAAACTGATCTTGCAGATCGCGGACGAGTTGGTCCGGATCGTCGCCGAGCAGGATCGCGCACACGCCGCGTTGGCTCTGAGCGACCAGAATCGAGCCAAGGAAGCATTCGCCCACCGCAAAATGAATGTCAGCGTTGGTCCCGCCCTTGCGGTAGTCCGACGGCGTCATGCCGAGCAGGGTTTCGCTGGCCTCGTAGAAGCGGCTGTTGGAGTTGAACCCTGCGTCGTACATCGCCTGGGTGATGGTCTGGGTGTCGCTCAGTCGATGGCGCACGCGCTCGGCGCGGTGGGCGCTGGCCCAGGCTTTGGGGGTGACGCCCGTGACGGCCTTGAACACACGATGAAAATGCCAAGGGCTCATGCCCGAGAGTGCGGCGAGGGCGTTGAGGCTGGGGGGCTGTTCCGCCTCGGCGATGTGTCGGCACGCGTTGGCGACGATCCCGGCGTGCTGCTCGGCCAGGTGGGTCTGATCGGCAGCGGCCCGTTTGCTGGGGCGGTAACCGGCGGCTTCGGCTTGCGCCGCGCAGTCGAAGAAAATCACGTTCTCCGGACGCGGCAGGCGCGACACGCTGCTGGGGCGGCAGTAAATGCCGGTCGTGCGGACGGCGTAGACGAACTGCGCGTCGGCAGCCGGGTCACGGGCTACCACGGCCGCCCAGCGCGGGTCGTCTTCGATGTGTTGTGCAGACCGTTGCAACTTGCCTTGGCCCATGACCCGTTACCTCTGAAAATGACTGTTGAGCCTCAAGACTACTGCCTGCGCCGAGGTCAGGAACCCCGAGTCTTGCGGTCAAATTCAGCCTGGCATGGGCGGCAGAGTGCCGAGCAAGGACACGGCGGCCAGCGCGGCCCCACCCGACAGGCCTTCGAGCAGTACACTGGCCCTCAAGACAGGAAGTCGCAATACGTGGGCGCGCGCCAGGCTTCGATTCACGGCTGCCAGCGCCAGCATGCACAGCACCAGCGCCTCTTTGATTCCCAGCACTGCCCCGAACCCCGAAAACGCCGGGTCTGGCCACCATCCGCCACTCAGGGCGCGTACGTTGACCAGCCCAGTGGCAATGATCAAGGCCACCAGCCCGTAACCGATGCCGCTGAAGCGCAGCAGCACGGCACGCAGGTCCACCGGATCAACGGATTTGATCAGAACGGCCAGCATCAGCAGGCCGCCCAGCCAGGTGGCGACGCCGAGCAGGTGCAGCATCTGGTTGATGATCAGCAGTTGGCCGCGCAGGCCGTCGAACATGGCGCCATGACCCACCGGCGCCAGCGTCAGCAACAAGAGGGCGTTGATCCAAAGGCGGGACTTCACCGATGTGCCCGGGCGAAGCACCCAGATCAATGCCAGCAGATTCAGCGCCAGATGCACGACCCAGACGCGACCGAAGAAGGTGTGACCCAGGACGAGCGCGAGCGTGGAGGGCGCAAACCCTTCGCGCCAGTCACCGGCCATGCTCCCGGCGGTCAGCATCAGCCAGCCCAGTGCGCTCAGCAGCGCCGTGCCGGTCAGCCACGCGAGCTGGCGGTCAAGTCGACGGCTGTCGGGACGTGTTACGAACGCCGTCAGGTTCGAAGTGAATAGCACACTGCGAAACAGGCCCGAACCGAACAGCAGCAAGACAGCGCCGAAGTGCACGAACCGGCACAGGATCAACCCTTCTTGCATGGCGTTATGGCGTCACCTGAAAGCGATAAACGCCTTCGCTTTTGTGCGTATCGACCGACACCGCATGCCATTCGACCTTGTATTTGCCCGGCGCCAGCGGGACGGCCGGGACCACGATCAGCACTTTCTTATCGGCGGGGTCGGTGGTGACGCTCTGGGTCTGGATGATTTCGGTGGTTTCCCCCGGACCGTCGAGGCTGATCGCGACTTTGGTGAATTTTTCTTCGACGCCTTCTGAGAAATTCAGGCGCAGTTCCTTGGGCGTGGTCACTTCGCTGTCAGCGGCAGGCAGCTGGCTCTCCAGGTGCGCATGGGCGAAAGCCGGCGTGGCGATCAGGGAGGCGAGCAACGGCAGGCAAGCGAGGGCGAGTTTCAAGCGGTGGGCAGACATCAAGGGTTCCTTCGAATTCGTGAAAGCGTGTTGCAGCGACAGGCCGGTCTGGAGCCGATGCCGTGTCGATTCCGGTCAATGCGAGCGCTACTAGACCAGAAACCGCCTCTCGACTCCAGTTAAACCCCTGAACGGTGCATCAGACCGGGAGGCGTTTCTGAATGCTGCGGGCCATGATTTCCAGGTCTTCGAACGGGTTTTTGCCCACCAGCATGAAGTCCTGCCGGGTGTTGGACCAGTACACCACGTTGAGCCCCAGACGCTGTTCCCGGCCAAGGGTTTCGCTGCCGGTGCGTGCCTGATTGATGCACAACGCCAAAGGGCCGTGCCGGGCATCGAGGTAGGTCAATTGGCCGATGAGCACGCCGTCGTAGTCGAGGATTTGCGCCCGCCGGAATTCCGCACCGGGCAATGCCACCATTTCAGGGCTCAGCGCCAGGCCGAGCTGTTGTCCCACCGAACTCAACTGGGCGACATGGGACGAGGGGTCAGCGGTCAGGTTGTCGAGGGTCTGCGGGGTGTACAACGCCATGTATTCGGCCACCGACCCGCGCCATCCGCCGCCGGATTTAGGGCTTTGCATGCCCATTAACAGGCGATCTGCGGCGATTCCGGCGACAACGAACGTCGCGGCCATGGCCAGGAAACCGCGACGGCTCAGGGCTGGCTTCGGTGGTGCGGCCGCTGCGGGCAACCCGTCGAGCATGCGTTGCAGGCGTGCGGTGGGGGCATCGTCCAGGACCGAATCAAACGCTTCGCGAAACGGCAGGTCCGACCGTTTCAGCCGTTCAAGCCGCGCCGCGACCGAGGCGTCGGTGCGCAGCAGGTCGTCGATGGACTGGCGTTGTTCCCGGTCGAGTTCGTCGTCCAGCCAGGCGACCAGCCATTCGTCCGAAGGGGGGGCGTGTGTCGTATCGCGGGTCATCGCCGTTCTCCTGTCGAAGGGCTCGACATGGCGGGTGGTGCGGTTTCAGCCAGTTTCAGGCGCGCGGCCGCCAATCGGCTCATGACGGTGCCCACGGGAATTTGCAGGATGTCGGCAGTCTCCCTGTACGAAAGTCCTTCGACATAGGTCAGAAAGACCGTTTCGCGTTGGGCTTCCGGCAGCGCGTTGACACGTTTGATCACTTGGGCGGCGAGGACTTCTTTCTGTGCCTGGCTTTCCCCGTCAAAGGACAGCTCCTGCTCGGCATCGACGAAACCCTGGCCCTGACGGACCCGTTGCGAGCGCAGTTCGTTGAGCCAGATCGAATGCATGATCGCCAACAGCCAACGGTCCAGACGGGTGCCCGCGGCGAACTGCGCGGCACGCTCCAGCGCCCGGACACAAGTGGCTTGCACCAGATCATCGGCCAGGTGCTTTTGTCGAGACAGCACCCAGCCGTATCGCCACAACCTTGGCAACAGAAGACCCAGCTCCCGGCGAAACTCAGCGTCTCTGCCTATGATGGCCTCCCGGCCTGTCGCTCATCATTCACTGAAGCGAACTCAGGTCTGCGGCGCTGCGGCGATGGCGTCGGCCAAGTCTTCGTACTCTTCACAGGTGGTGCTGCACAGCGCCTTGATCTTCACCAACTGTTCTTGAGCGAGATCGACGCGGCCCTTGATCACGTACGCCTCGCCCAGGTACTCCCGCACTTGTGCGTAGTTGGGGTCCAGGGCCACGGATTTCAGGTAGTAGCCGATGCCTTCATCGGTCCGGCCCAATTTGCGGGTGGCGTAGCCGCGATAGTTCAGCGCCTTCGCGGTATTCGGGTTTTGCAGGGTGTCGAGCAACGACAGCGCTTCTTCGTAGCGGCCGTCTTTGGCGAGGCGGTAGGCATAATCGGTGCGGTCGGCGTCCGAGGTGGCCTTACTGGTCTGCATCACGCATTTGCCGGATTTGCTGTCCCAGACCTGGCCTTTCGGGCAGTTGGGCTTGGGCGGGGCGGACTCGTCGCCCGAGGCGCGGGCCTGACCGGCGAACAGTGCGAGGGCCACGCAGGCCCCCAGCAGCAGGGAAGGACGGGAGGGCGTGGCATGTGCAGACTGTGTGTTCATGGTTCTCATGCTCCGTAAATGATGGGATCGAATACGCGTTCGGCCCTGCCGAACACCACAATGACCGGGCGCAGGCCCGGTCAGCGAAGGATCAGCCGCGCAGATCCCCGCGAGGCATAGGCAACATGCGTTTCAAGGTGCTGTCGCCGACGATGTAGTGATGCCACAACGCAGCGGCGGCATGCACCCCTGCCAAAAAGATGATCGCCCAGGCGACGTTGTCATGCAGACCGCCCAGGGTGCTCCGCAGCCCGTGATCGATGGCGAACGGCGCCGGGATCGGAAACAGGCCAAAGAACGTGAACGGCTCACCCTGTGCCCAGCGAAACAGAAAACCCAGCGAGATTTGCGCCAGCAACAGCAGGTACAGCACGCCGTGCCCAAGGCTGGCCGCCAGATGGGCGGCGGGGTGGGTGTCGTGTTTCGGACGATTGCCGCCAAACACGCGCCAGACGATGCGCGCGACGATCAGCACGGCAAAGGCGATGCCCAAGGAAATATGCACTGACTGTAGCCCCTTGCGCAGGTCCGTGCCTTTGGCGAGAAACGCCCACATGTGGGCGCTGGCGAACAGAAAAATGACAACGGCGGCGGTCAGCCAGTGAAAAAGGCGAGTGATGCGGTCGTAGTGGTGAGCGGGAAGGCTGTGCAGGCGTGAAGTCGTGCTGTTCATGTGTAATCCCCGAAAGTGTCGAACCGTAAACACCCCGGCGAAGAAAGTTATTCGGCCCGGTCGTAAATTCTTTTCGGAGAAGGTCCGACGTACCGGGACCCTACCTCATCCCGGCACGCCCAGCCCGTTTCAGACCTTGAAAAAGCTCACGCGGGCGGTGAGTTGATCGGCGAGTTGCGAAAGCTCCTTGCTCGACAGTGCGACCTGATTAGAGCCCACCGCCGCCTCGCGGGCCGAGTCATGAATACGGTTAATGTTCTGGCTGACGTCTTCCGCCACGGCGCCTTGCTGCGCAGCGGCACTGGCGATTTGCGCGTTCATGTCATTCAGCGCACCAACCTCGTGACGAATTTTCACCAGCGCCGTTTGCGCTTCCTGGGTCTGCTGGACCGTACGGTGAGCCATTTCCCGGCTTTCGCGCATCAGCCCGGCCGTGACGCCGGCACCGGCCTGCAACTGGCCGACCATGTTGCGGATTTCCTGTGTGGACTCCTGTGTCCGTGTGGCCAGCGAGCGAACTTCATCGGCGACCACGGCAAAGCCACGACCTGCTTCACCTGCGCGGGCGGCTTCGATGGCGGCGTTCAGGGCCAGCAGGTTGGTGCGTTCGGCGATGGCGTTGATCACCGCGACGATGGTCTCGATGGACTGACTGTCATCGGAGACTTTTCCGACGGAATCAGCGGCGCTTTCCAGCTTGTACGCCAGCTCGTGCATGGCTTTGGCGGTGCCTTCGACCATGAGCTTGCCATGCTCGACTTCCTGATCGGCTGTTTCGGTGGCGTTCGCCGCCTTCGCCGCGTAACCGGCGACTTCCTTGACGGTGCCTGCCATTTGGCCGATAGCCGTGGCCATGTGCTCGGTCTCGGTGGCTTGCAGGCGCATCTGTTCGCTGTTGCTGTCGGAACTGGCGCGCAGTTGCGAGGATGAGCCCATCAAATCCATCGCCGCCGCCCGCACCTGGTTGATGGTGGCGGAGAGGTGCGCATTGGTGACTTTCAAGGCGCCCATCACGCTGTCGGGGTAGGGCGTATCGATGGCTTGAGTCAGTTCACCCGAGGCCAGCCGTCGGATGGAGGCCGCGACTTCGTGGGGTTCAGCACCGAGGGTGGATTTGATGCTGCGGATGATCAGCAGCGAAGCCACAACGCCCAACGCCACGGCAACGGCGGTGGCGATCAACATCAGCACCGCAAAACTGGCGGCGGTGACGCGCACCATGCCGATATGGTCGGCAATGGAGGCTTCTTCCAGATCGATCAGCGCGTTGATGCGGTTCAGCCAGTCCTTGTAGGCGCCCGAAACGTCAGCCATCAGCGCAGTCTGTGCCTGGTCGATGTCGCCTTGTTGACGCAGGCGCAGCACTTTGTCGGTCGCGCTCAGGGCGGCACGTTCCGCCGCTTTGATGCTGGCCAGAAGTTCTTGTTCGCGGGCAGTGGCGCCTTTGGTTTGATAAATCTGGTCCATCGGGCTGGCGGACGCTTGATACAGCGCGTTCAGGCGCTCGATGTCGCGCAGGTGGGGCGCCAGGCCCTGGTCGTCGCGGACCAGCACGGCGTCGCGCACTGCAATGGCCCGGTCATGCACGCTGCCTCGGAAGTTGATCGCGTAACGCTGCTTGATCGTGGCGTCTTCGCTCACATCCGTCAGCGTATTTTCAATAATGCTGACCCGGTGCACGCCGATGAGGGTGATGAGGATCATCAGGGCGAGTACCAGACCGAAGCCGAGCCCAAGCCGTTTGCCGATCGTAAGCTGTTTGAACATGTCCGCCGGTTCCAACTGTTGTCTGATATTAGATGGCTACTACCGATGCTCGTTATACGTCATCGCTGAGACGTTTGCAGGCGCTTTTATCTATCGGGGCGATATACGCTGCCGGTGGCGAATCGGGTCGGGAAATGAAGCCTGCGGGTGATTAAACCCTGCGGGTGATTAAACCCTGCGGGTGATTAAACACTGTGAGTGATGGCATCAAGTGCGCGGAGAGTTACGAACTATCGTGAATTAACCAGATAGTGAAAACTGCATGAAGATTATTTAATAAAAAAAGCCACCGCACTGACGTGGGGTGGCTAAAAAGTCTTACCAAAGGAATGATGAAGTGGAGCAAGATTCGATTACTTGATGCTGCGGATTCACCAAGTCATTGATTCGTGTGCTTCATCGCCGACAAAGGTAACACCGGTGGCGGCGCTGCAACTATTACTAAGATCGATAGTGACTATCACGACCCATTCATGAACCGTCTGGCGGAAAAATGCTAAAAGTTTTTCGCCCGAGGAGCACACTCGGCAAGAAATGGGGTTGATATACCTCATTGCAACAATAAGGAAATGGGCCTCTAGCCTGTAGATCAACCGTGAACATCAATTACGGTGCCGATGTATTTTTGCCCATCTGCCATAGCGCACATTCCACCGTTTCATCTTTCTCCTGAACTCAGGACGATACCCTGCATGTCAGGGTCTGCGGAACGTTGGGCCTTAATTGAGACAGGGGATAATAATGACATTTGTGAAATGGAACCTCGTGACGCTCGCGGTTTCGCTGGGCGTGAGCCAGATGGCGGCCGCTGGCGTCGTCAGTGATCAGTCCGATGCCAAGGGTTTTGTCGAAGACAGCAGCCTGACCGTTCATCTCAAGAACTATTACTTCAATCGCGACGGCAAGAACGGCGGTGGCGACCGCAAGGATTGGACCCAGGGTGTCATCGGCAACTTCAGCTCGGGGTTCACCCAGGGCACGGTGGGCTTTGGCGTCGATGCCTACGGTGAGTGGGGCATCAAGCTGGACGGCGGCGCAGGCACCGCGGGGACTGGCAACCTGCCGGTGGATCGCCACGGCGATCCGGAAGACGAGTACGGCACTGCGGGCGGGGCCATCAAAATGCGGATTTCCAAGACCGAATTGCGCTACGGCGATCTGATGCCGACCGCGCCGGTGTTTGCCGCAGGCGGTTCGCGCCTGTTCACGCAGACAGCCACGGGCTTCAACCTGTTGAGCAGTGACATCGCCGGTCTGGAACTGGATGGTGGTCACTTCACGGGCGGCAATGGCCCGGTCACCACCAACCACGATCACGATATTTATGCGTCTTATGCCGGTGTTACGGCGTCGAGCATTGACTATGCCGGTGGCAAGTACACCTTCAACGACAACCTGACGGCCAGCCTGTATGGCTCCAACCTGAAGGACGTCTGGGATCAGTACTACGGTAACCTCAACTACACCCAAGGCATTACTGATACCCAGTCCGTCAACTTCGATTTCAATATCTACCGCACCAATGATGCCGGTTCGGCCAAGGCCGGTGATATCAGCAACACCACGTGGTCGCTGGCCGCTGCTTATTCTTTCCTGACCGCACACACGATTACGCTGGCGTACCAGAAAGTGCATGGCGATACCCCTTTCGACTATGTGGCCTTTGGTATTAACGGCCCTGGTGACACGGCGGATTCGATCTTCCTCGCCAACTCCGTTCAATACTCGGACTTCAACGGCCCCGGCGAGAAATCGTGGCAGGCCCGTTATGACTTGAACATGGCGAGCTACGGCGTGCCGGGGCTTAGTTTCATGGCGCGTTACATCACCGGTGATGATATCGACGGCTCGCATATGCCGTCGAACAGCACCTACGTGAATTATGGTTACGGTGAAGATGGCAAGCACCACGAGATCAACGTCGAGGCCAAATATGTGGTGCAGGCCGGGCCGGCGAAGAACCTGTCGCTGCGTTTGCGTGAAGCGATCCATCGCGCCAATGCCGACCAGGCGGAAGGCGACGTGAATGAATTGCGTCTGATCGCGGATTACCCGATCAACGTGTTCTGATGCGTTAAACCTGCTGGTAATAAAAAGCCAGGCGAACCCGTAACGGTTGCCTGGCTTTTTTCATGGCGTAGAACGCTGTGTGAAAGATCAATCCGGCGTGTGATCCCCACGAATCGAGAAGTTCGACATGTGCTCCAGGCCTTTGATCAGGCCGGAGTGGTCCCAACCGCTGCCTCCCAGTGCCGCGCAGGTGCTGAATACCTGTTGAGCGTTGGCGGTGTTTGGCAGGTTCAGCCCCAGTTCGCGAGCGCCTTCCAACGCAAGGTTCAGGTCTTTCTGGTGCAGGGCGATGCGGAAGCCGGGGTTGAAGGTGCCTTTGATCATGCGTTCGCCGTGAACTTCAAGAATCTTCGACGAGGCGAAACCGCCCATCAGCGCTTCGCGGACTTTTGCCGGATCAGCGCCATTTTTCGAGGCGAACAGCAGCGCTTCCGCCACCGCCTGAATGTTCAGGGCGACGATGATCTGGTTGGCGACCTTGGCGGTCTGGCCGTCGCCATTGCCGCCGACGAGGGTGATGTTCTTGCCCATGGTCTGGAACAAGGGCAGAGCGCGCTCGAAGGTGCCTTGATTGCCGCCGACCATGATGCTCAGCGTCGCGGCCTTGGCGCCGACTTCACCGCCCGACACCGGGGCGTCGAGGTAGTGCGCGCCCGTGGCGTTGATCTTCTCGGCGAAGGTTTTGGTGGCGGACGGCGAAATCGAGCTCATGTCGATCACCACTTTGCCCGCACCCGTGCCTTCGCTCAGGCCGTTCTCGCCGAACAGTACGTCGTTGACCTGAGGGGTGTCGGGCAGCATGACGATGATGAATTCCGCTTCCTGGGCCACTTCTCGCGGGTTGTTCAACACCGTCGCGCCGCCGTCGATCAAGGAGGCGGGCGGGGCGACGAAGTGTTTCGACAGGATGAGTTGATGACCTGCTTTCTGCAGGTTTTCCGCCATGGGCAGGCCCATGATGCCGGTGCCGATAAAGCCGATGTTCGCCATGAAATGTTCCTCTTTTTTGTAAATGTGCCGCCTGTAGGAGCGTGGCTTGTCCCGCGATCGACCGGGCACCGGTCGTAAAACAGATACGCACGGTGTGTCAGGCACGCCGAGGTATCAGGTTTTACTGCTGCTTCGCACCAGATCGCGGGACAAGCCACGCTCCTACAGGGCGATCCCGGTAGGCGTTAGTGTTTGTGTCAGATCAGGTTATGAGTCTTCAACCAGCCGAGCCCGGCTTCGGTGGTGGTCAACGGCTTGTACTCACAGCCGATCCACCCGCGATACCCCAGCTTGTCCAGGTGCCCGAACAGGAACCCGTAGTTGATCTCGCCAGTTCCTGGCTCATGCCGCCCAGGGTTGTCGGCCAGTTGCACGTGGCGAATCACCGGCAGGTTTTTTTCGAGGGTGCGGGCTAGGTCGCCCTCCATGATCTGCATGTGATAGATGTCGTATTGCAGCGACAGGTTGCGGCTGCCGACTTTCTCGCGGATCGCCAGCGCCTGGGCCGTGGTACTGAGGTAGAAGCCCGGGATGTCAAGGGTGTTGATCATTTCCATGACCAGATCGATGCCTTGGGCTTGCAGCCTGTCGGCCGCGTACTTGAGGTTGTCAACGAAGGTCTTTTCAATCAGCGCGTCATCGAAACCCTGTGGCTTGATCCCGGCCAGGCAATTGACTTGTGTATTACCCAGTACCTTGGCGTAGGCAATGGCCAGGTCGACCCCGGCGTAGAATTCTTCGACGCGGTCCGGGTGGCAGGCAATCCCCCGCTCGCCTTTGGCCCAGTCGCCCGCTGGCAGGTTGAAGAGCACCTGGGTCAGGCCGTTGGCGTCCAGTTCGGCCTTGATTTGCGCCGAGCTGAAATCGTACGGAAACAGGTACTCGACCCCGCTGAACCCGGCGTTGGCCGCGGCTTCGAAGCGTTGTAGAAAGTCCAGCTCGGTGAACAGCATGGACAGGTTGGCGCAGAGACGTGGCATGGTTCGCTCCTTTCTTTCTCTTTATTCGGTGGCGTCGATCAGTGCCGTTATTTAGTCCAGCAGACTGATCGCGGTCGGGGCGTCGGCTCGGCTGTCGGCGAGCGACTCGAATTCATTGATCGCGTTGATCTCGGTGCCCATGGCGATGTTGGTCACGCGCTCGAGGATGATCTCGACCACCACCGGCACGCTGTATTGCTGCATCAAGCTTGATGCCTCGGCGAACGCGGCCTGGATGTGTGCCGGATCGCTGACACGAATAGCCTTGCAGCCCAGTCCTTCAGCCACTGCAACGTGGTCCACGCCATAGCCTTCCAGCTCGGGGGCGTTGATGTTGTCGAACGCCAGCTGCACGCAATAATCGATGTCGAAGTTGCGCTGCGCCTGACGGATCAGACCCAGGTACGAGTTGTTCACCACGACGTGGATGTACGGCAGCTTGAACTGCGCGCCCACGGCCAGCTCTTCAATCATGAACTGGAAGTCATAGTCGCCCGACAGTGCGACAACCTGGCGGCTCGGGTCGGCCTTGGCCACGCCCAGCGCTGCCGGAATGGTCCAACCCAGCGGGCCTGCCTGACCGCAATTGATCCAGTGACGCGGCTTGTACACGTGCAGGAACTGCGCGCCCGCGATCTGCGACAGACCGATGGTGCTGATGTAGCAAGTGTCCTTGCCGAAGTATTGGTTCATCTCTTCGTACACGCGCTGCGGCTTGACCGGCACGTTGTCGTAATGGGTCTTGCGCTGCATCGTGCGCTTGCGTTCCTGGCAGCTGGCCAGCCACTGGCTGCGGTTTTTCAGCTTGCCAGCGGTGTGCCATTCGCGAGCGACTTCCAGGAACATCGCCAAGGCTGCGCCTGCGTCGGACACGATGCCCAAGTCCGGCGTCAGTACGCGGCCGATCTGGGTCGGTTCGATGTCGACGTGAATGAATTTGCGGCCTTCGCTGTACACCGACACGGTGCCGGTGTGGCGGTTGGCCCAGCGGTTGCCAATGCCCAGCACCATGTCCGCTTCCAGCATCGTCGCGTTGCCGTAGCGGTGAGAGGTCTGCAGGCCAACCATGCCGGCCATTTGCGGGTGATCGTCCGGAATCGTGCCCCAGCCCATCAGGGTCGGGATGACCGGGATGCCCGTCAGTTCGGCGAATTCCACCAGCGCATCCGAGGCATCGGCGTTGATGATGCCGCCACCGGCGACGATCAGCGGGCGCTCGGACGCGTTGAGCATCGTCAGGGCTTTTTCGATCTGGTTGCGGCTGGCCTGTGGCTTGATCACCGGCAGCGGCTCGTAGGCGTCGATGTCGAATTCGATCTCGGCCATTTGCACGTCGAACGGCAGGTCGATCAACACCGGACCCGGGCGGCCGCTGCGCATCAGCTGGAACGCTTTCTGGAACACGTACGGCACTTGGCCCGGTTCCATGACGGTGGTGGCCCATTTGGCGACCGGCGCGGCAATGCTGGCGATGTCGACGGCCTGGAAATCTTCCTTGTGCATGCGTGCGCGGGGCGCCTGGCCGGTGATGCAGAGGATCGGGATCGAGTCGGCGGACGCTGAATACAGGCCGGTGATCATGTCGGTACCGGCCGGGCCGGAAGTGCCGATGCACACACCGATGTTCCCAGCGATGGCGCGGGTGTACCCCTCGGCCATGTGCGAGGCGCCTTCGACGTGGCGGGCCAGCACGTGATCGATGCCGCCGAGTTTCTTGAACGCTGCGTACAGCGGGTTGATGGCAGCGCCGGGGATACCGAACGCGGTATCGACCCCTTCGCGACGCATCACCAGAACGGCGGCTTCGATGGCTCTCATGATGGTCATTTGTTAGTCTCCTGAACTCGATAGTTTTTGTACGTGCTCAGCCTGATTTGAATTCGAGAGTTTGTGAATGGCTGCTTTTGGCAGTTCTGTCGGTATCAGGAGTATCGAATGGACCGTTACACAGAGGTACGCAGTTACGTGCTGGTCGCCACTCACGGCAGTTTTGCGGCGGCGGCGCTGGTGGAAGGTGTGACGCCGGTGATCATGGGACGACGCCTGAGCGCACTGGAAGAACGATTGGGGGTGAAGCTGATTCACCGCTCCACTCGCGGCCTGACCTTGACCGATGCGGGCGAGTCGTACCTGGAAAACGCCAAGACCGTGTTGCAGTCGTTCGAAGAACTGGACGCGAGCATCAGCGAGAACGAAAACAGCGTGCGCGGGCACCTGGTTGTCTCGGCCCCGGCAGGGTTCGGGCGTCAACATGTCGCCCCGCACGCACCGGAGTTTCAAGCGCGTTTTCCGGATTTGCAGCTGTCGTTCAACCTCACTGACAACGTGGTCGATCTGGTGCGCGAGGGCTATGACATGAGCATCCGCATCGGCGAGGTGCTCGACCCCAACTATGTGGCGATCAAGCTGTACGCCAACAAACGCGTGGTGTGCGGCTCACCGGGGTATTTTGCGGAACACGGTCTGCCGCAGACGCTGGAAGACCTGGCCGATCACAATTGCCTGACGTTCAACTTGCAGGGCGGACAACACAGGGGCTGGACCTTTCAGCGGGACGGCAAACCAGTGGCGATCAAGGTCACGGGCAATCTCTACTGCAACGACGGTGAGCTGTTGTACGACTGGGCCAAACGCGGGCTGGGCCTGTGCTGGCGCTCAACCTGGGAGATTCAGAACGCCGTGGGAAGCGGGGCGCTGGTCACGGTGCTGGATGACTTTGCATTGCCCAGTTATGACATTCAGGGGGTCTATCCCCATCAGCACTACTTGCCCGCGAAGGTGCGGTTTTTTATCGCGTTTCTGAAGGAGGTGTACAACCGGCCGGGGTATTGGACGAACGGGGGATAACGGGCAGTCCTCAGCGGGAACCGATCAGGACGCTGACGCCACTCACGCGGTATTCAGACCGTCCCGGAGGTGTCAGATGTCGATGAAAATACTCGGTCCCGCCCAGCAGGGCTTTGGCCTGGACACCCGCGACTTCGCACACAAGGACGCGTTCAAGGGCAGTGGAGGTTCATCCGGCCAAAGCGGGATGGTCAGTTTCGGCGGGGCAGCCGGGGCAGGCGGGCAGGTCAATTTCGGCGGGCAGCCTGCGGCGTTGAGTGACAGTCGGGTCGCGGCGGCTCAGGCACCGGCAGACGGCAATGACAGCCTGAGCAATCAGGTGCGGGACCTGGTGCAACAGATACTCCAGCTCATCGCGCAGATGATGCAAAACAACCAGAATGCGCCGCAGACCCCCTCGGATGGCGCAGGCAATGGCAGTTCGCCGGGCCAATCGCAGAAGCCGGTGACGAACGCCGCCGCGCAGCCCCCGCAAACCGATCAGCCGGCTCAGCCTGCGGGCCAGACGGCGACACCCCAGGCCTCGATACCGCAAACAGTGACACCGCAAACAGTGACACCGCAAACAGCGGCTGCCGAACCGCAAACCGCCACAGCCGATCCGGCCACGGCCACGCCTTCCACGAACAGCGCCAGCAGCACGGCTGCCACGGGAGACAATCCGGTCGCGGGCAGTGGTCCGCGCGCGTTCAACATCACCAATACTCAGGATCACCCGATCAAGATCGGGCAGTTCGACCAGCACGATCAGCTGACGGCCGAGCTGACCCTGCAGCCCGGCCAGAAAGGCACGATGAAGTTTGAGAACGACACCACCGGATTGCTCAAACAGGCCGATGCCGATGGCCAGTACAAGCCGGACGCCAGCCGTCTGGAGTTCTACAACGGGTTCATCAACACCAGCGACATCGACGGCCGCAACGCCGCGATCCATGCCACCGATGGCAAGGGTTTCGAAGTGGGCGACAGCCAGAGCGTGGCGGACAAGGCATCGAGCGACATCGTCTCGGCTGACTCGGCGGGCAACAAAACCGTGGCGGGTTTCTATGACGGTTCAACCGACGCCATGCGCAAGGGCGGGGATTTCCTGACCCAGACCCTGGGCACGGGCATGACCTACATGCACCCGAACGACGACACGCTCGGCCAAGGCAACAACCCGATGCGCCACACTGACGCGATGTCGCTGGACGTCACCTTCGGCAAGGCGTGACGCTGATTCGGTCGTCGGGCTCCGGGTGCGCTGTGCCGTATTGCAAAACGTCGAAACGCCCGAAATCGCGTGGGAGCAGCCGGAGGTACGACGGCCGCGAAGCGGGGTGTCAGACACCTCAGCCCGTTATGATCCTACGCATTCGCTGCCGTCGTACCTCCGGCGTCTCCCACAGTTGTGGTCCCCATCAGCGACGCACGGCTGCTGCGGGGATCCACCCGCGCAGCCCATGGGCGTCAGATCAACTCCACGGATATCGGCGGTAATCCACGAATCTCTCCGATGGCCACACCCGGCCCCTTCGTCAAATACATGCCGGTGTACGAGCCGGTGGTGATGATCAGGTCCGGCGTCACGCTCTGGCCGTTTTGCGTGTGGTGGTTGACCACCCACGGCAGCAGGCGACGCGGGTCGCCCGCCGGGTTGGCGCCGTCGCCGGGCACGATGTCTTCGTCGGCATAGGTGAAGGTCACGGCGGGTTCGACGAAGGGGAAGCTGGCGTCGTACGGCACGAAATCGCCGACGATCAGTGCCCCGTGGTTGAGCAGATCGCCCAGCGCCAGCAGCGGGTCGATCTTTGGCCAGGCTCTGAACCGGCTGGAGACGATCTCAATGGTGGCGCCCATGAAGCCGATGCTGCCCAGCACGTCCTCATCGGAATAGGCCTCGGCGCGGGGCGTGAATTCGCGGTTCAGGCGAAAGGCGATTTCAAGTTCGAGGATCGGGTGTGGGTAATCGATGATTTCCACCTGGCTGCCACTGGCAAACAGGCCGTCCTCCGGGAGTAATGCGCCCGTGATGGGGCCGCCATGGGTGGCTTTCGAACCCACTTTCCAGCCGCCGACCGTGGTGTCTCGCAACCGCAGGATTTCCCGTTGCAGGGCGTAGGCACTCGGCGCATCGGCAGGGATGTAATCAGGGCGAATCTCGGTGATTTTCTGGCCGTCGCGCATGGCGTCGACGATCAATTCGGCGATTTTTGCTGGGTGAGACGGTTGATTCACGCGGGACTTCCTTCAGTCAATTGAATGGAAAGTGCCCCACGATCCGGTCTCAGTCGTGGGGCCAGCGTGACTACTCTAACCCCATTTGCCGACCGCGCAGAACCCTGCGTTACACATCAGCCGTTCTGGCAGTCGTCACCCAGACGGGTGTATTCGAGTGTGTGGCTCACGCCTTTGCTGTCGACGTACTCGATTTGCGCCTTCACCGGCCCGCATTCGCCGGGGGCGTTGCTCGCGGTGTTGATGCGCACGACCTTGGCGATGTCCAGGTCTTGGGTGTAATCGTACTGGCCGTCCTGGACCGCCGCCGAGGTGCCGCGGCTGACCGTATCGTCGGCAAAGGTGAACACACTGAAAAACGACAACGCGATGAAGAGAAAGGCTTTCATGACAGGCTCCACGTGATCCGCTGCGCCGGGCTCAGAGGTTGGCTCGGGTATGGCGCCATTCTAGGGAGCAGGCCGGACGCAGCTGAAATGGTGCGTGTCGATACACGTCATCAACGGAGCTGATGCCCGGTGTGGGCGAAGGGCGAAGCGTCGACGGGCATCGAAATAATGTGTGCGAGCGGTGGAATAAGCGCCGAGCGGGTGCGTCTTGCTGTGGTCACTGACTGAACGCTGCGGCGTTCACCCCTACTTACCGCTTGAGGTCACGCCATGAAGTTTCGTCACGTCCGTTCCGCCTTCGCTGTCGCCGCACTCGCCTTGGCCACTGCCGGATTCGCCACTGCCGCCTCGGCGGCCCCTGTGAAAAACATCGTGCTGGTGCACGGCGCCTTCGTGAACGGCGCGGGCTGGAAGCCGGTGTACGACATTCTGGTGAAAGACGGCTATCACGTGTCCGTCGCCGCGCACCCGCTGACGTCGTTCAGCGATGACGTCACCGCCGTCAAACGCATCCTGGCGATGCAGGACGGCCCGACCATCCTCGTCGGCCATAGCTACGGCGGGGCGATCATTTCCGATGCGGGCGAAGACAGCCACGTCGCGGGTCTGGTGTACATCGCCGCCCACGCGCTGGACGTCGGCGAGACCGAGGCTGCGAATGGCAAGCTGTACCCGAACGCGACCAAGGCCGTGAAGAAAACCGACGACGGTTTCCTGTACCTGGACCCGGCGTTTTACCCGGCGGATTTCGCCGCCGATCTGCCCAAGGCTCAGGCAGAGTTCGAAGCTCACAGCCAGTCCCTGACGTCGGCCTCGGTGTTCACCACGGCGGCGACTGTCGCGGCCTGGAAGACCAAGCCGAGCTGGTACGCGGTGGCCAAGTCTGATCGCATCATCAACCCCGATCTGGAGCGCATGTACGCCAAACGTGCCAACGCGCACACCATTGAGATTGCAGGCGCCAGCCACGCGGTGTACGAATCCCACCCGAAAGAAGTGGCAACGCTGATCGAACAGGCCGCCCAGCACGCACAGGACGGGAAGTGAGTTGGCCGGCGCCTGATTCAAGCTGCAGGAGCGAATTCATTCGCGAAGGGCCGGTATGCCAGGCATGTCTCTGTCTGATGTACCAGCGTCGCGCGTAGGCATTCGCTGCCACAGCGGGAGCAAAAACCAGGCAATTCCAGTCATTCCTCCCTGGAATCCACTGCATAAAAAACATGAATTTTATTTATGGGCATCAACCCTCTACCGTGTACGGACATGTCCTGTGCACGGATCAGAGATGACCGCTCAACCCCCCGCTGCAATCCTCGAAGAACACTGGAAGCGCAACCTGGCAGTCTGCGTGGCCGGGTCGTTCACCACGATCATCGCCATGACCTTGCTGTTGCCATTCCTGCCGCTGTATGTCGAACACCTGGGTGTCAGCGACCCCGCGGCCATTGTGCAATGGTCCGGCGCGGCGTTCGGGGCGACCTTTCTGTCTGCCGCGTTCACCGCGCCGTTGTGGGGTCGGTTGGGGGATCGCTACGGCCGCAAGCTGATGTTGATTCGTGCCAGTCTGGGCATGGCCGTGGCGATGTCGCTGATCGGTCTGGCAGAAAACATTTACCAATTGGTGGGGCTGCGGCTGCTGGCAGGCTTGTTGGGCGGGTATGCGTCCGGGGCGACGATTCTGGTGGCGACCCAGACGCCCAAAGAACGCTCCGGCTGGGCGTTGGGCATGCTCTCGTCGGGGATCATGGCGGGGAATCTCACAGGGCCGTTGATCGGCGGATTTTTGCCGCCGCTGATCGGCATCCGCAACACCTTTTTCCTGGCTGGCGGCGTGATCTTCCTCACGTTTCTCGCCACGCTGTTCATCATGAAAGAAGCGCCCAGGCCCAAGCATGCGGCAGGCGAAGCCAGGCCTGTCGCCGTGCGGCCCTGGGACTTGATCCCGGACAAGCGGCCGGTGATCACCATGTTCGTGGTCGCGTGCCTGGTGATGTTTTCGATCATGTCCATCGAACCCATCATCACGGTGTACCTCACGCAATTGCACACGGAAAACGTGACCGTGATGGCGGGGCTGGTGATGTCCGCCACGGCACTGGCCAGTGTGTTGTCGGCCTCGCGGATCGGCAAGCTCGCAGACCGCATCGGCCACTGGAAAGTGGTGATGGGGTGTTTGATCGCAGCGGCCGTGCTGTTGATTCCCCAGGCCTTCGTGACCAACGAATGGCAGCTGGTGGCGTTGCGCTTCTTGATGGGTGTTGCCTTGGGCGGGCTGCTGCCGTGTATCGCGGCGATTATCCGGCATTCAGTGCCGGATCAGGTCGCGGGGCGCATGTTGGGCTACTCGACGTCCAGCCAGTACGTCGGCCAGGTGCTGGGGCCGTTGACGGGCGGGTATCTCGGCGGACACTTCGGCATGCCCATCGTGTTCATCGCGACATGTGTGTTGATGGCGGTCTGCGCGGCGGTGATGTTGATGATGCGGCCCGCGACGCCCTAGCTTCCGGGGCATTCACCCCACGCTGCGCTTCACCGTCCACGTTTTGACGAAACCATGACATGGCATCCGGATAATCAGCCCGGCGGCGCAAGCCCTGATCTGAGTGACGCACGGAACCCCATGGATATCAAACACAGTCTGAAACAGCGGATCGTGATCGTTTTTGCGTTGATGAGCGCGTTGGTGGCCGGCGTGTTCGCGGTGGGCATCATCGCCACCGTGCACGTCGTGGAAAAACGTCTGACGGCCATCAACATGAGCGGCAATCTGCACCGCCTGCTCAAGCTGGACAATGTCGAGGAATGGCGCCATCGCCCGGAAAAAGGCGAACTGTTCTATGCCGATGATGGCGCGAGCGATCTGGCCATGGCCGATGACCTGCGGGGCCTGCCCCTCGGCTTTCAGGAATTTTTCCGTGGCAAGCGTGCCTATTACGCGATGGTGGCGTCTGTCGGGGAGCGGCATTACGTGCTGTTGCGCGACCAACGTTCGTTCGCCAAGCGCGAGCGGATCTTGTTTGGCGTGGTCCTGATCGGTTTCATTCTGAGCGTGCTGCTGGCGGTGCTGCTCGGCCGCCTGTTGGCGTCGCGGGTGATGGCACCGGTGTCGAGCCTGGCGGGGCAGGTGCGTCATCGTGATCAACTGCTCGAATTGGCGCCGGTGCTGGCCAATGGGTATGCCAGGGACGAAGTCGGCGCGCTGGCGCGATCTTTCGATGAAACCCTGGGACGCCTGCGGGCGGCGTTGGGGCGCGAGAAACTGTTCACCAGCGATGTCAGCCACGAATTGCGTACGCCGCTGATGGTGCTGGCGACGTCCTGCGAGCTGCTGCTGGAATACCCGCGTCTGGATGAGCGTTCACGAACGCAGGTGCAACGCATCAGCAAAGCCACGGCGGGCATGAATCAACTGGTGGAAACCTTCCTGTTGCTGGCGCGGACTGAAGGCAAGAACGCGCCACAAGGCCAGCGTGGCACACTGTCACAGATTGCCGACGAATTGCTTGAGGTCTGGCGGGCGCCCATCGAAGAGAAAAACCTGACGTTCATTTATGAACCCTGTGATGAAGCTAAAGGGCTGTACAACGAGCCGCTGCTGCGTTCGGTCATGGGCAACCTGTTGCGCAACGCCTGGCATTACACCGACACGGGCTTCATCCGGCTGACGTTGCATGCCCATGGGTTTACGGTCGAAGACAGCGGGATCGGGATTCCGCTGGAGAAGCAGCAGGCGATGTTCCAGCCCTTTGTGCGGGGCGACGAACAGCGCGGAGAAGGGCTCGGATTAGGGTTGTCGCTGGTCCAGCGGATTTGTGGCAATCAGCACTGGACCGTGACGTTGACCAGCCGGGAACCGGCGGGCTGCCGTTTTACCGTTGTGCTTGAGGCACCGGGACAAGTGTCGGTGTGCGCGGTTTGGGCGCGGGCTTGAGTTCGATGCCGGGGTCCAGCCTGGCCCGCCCATAGAAGGCCAGCGCGGTCAGGAACATCGAGAACCAGACGATAATGCCGGCCCAAAAAGTGTGGGACATGAAGTGCCAGCCTTGCAGCACCCGCGTGGTGCCGTAGACCATGCCCAGCACCAGCGCGAAGCCCATCAGCTTGCGGGCGTGACGCCAGCGGTAGCGCCGCGCCACGAAAAACAGCGCCATCATGGTGAACCCCCCCGATGCGTGACCACCCGGCCAGCAGCGCCCTTTGCCAGCGTCATGCAGCAGGTTGAAGTTCTCGAACCATTCCTTTTGCTTTTCGATGCCGCCGTATAGCGTGGTTTCGATCGGGCAATAGATGCTGGTGTGGCTCTTGAAATAGTGGATCGCGCCGGTGGTGATGGAAAACGCGAATACCACGAACAGCAGGTCCCGGCGATGGCGAGTGAGGAAACGCAGCAAGGGCGCCACGCGGATTTTCTCCAGCCAGGCCATCATCTTCACGTGTTTTTCGGCCTTGAATCGCGGCCAGATGAACGACAGCAACGCGCCAATAATGGCGGCTTCGCCGGTCCAGTTCGGAATGATCCGCGCCCACTTGTGGGTGATGGTTTCAAACAGTTTGTTGTGTTGAAGCGGGAAGGCCTGGGTGGTCGTGTTGTACATCCAGTCGCTGAGGATCACGTCCAGCCCCGTCAAATCGAAGCTGACGAAGAGGATCAAGGCCAGCAGCAACGGGACACCCACATGCTTGAAGTAGAAACGGTTTCGGCTGTTGTGCACGGTCTGATGTTCCGAAGGGCGGGTGAAGGAAAAGGCGTGGGTCAGGGGCGTTTGGCGAGGACGGTGTTCCAGTCCTGCGCGTCGATGTAGCCCAATACGGTGGCGCTGCGGTCTTTGCGGTTGACCGAGACGATCAGCGACGAGCCGTAATCCAGCGTGACCGGGGCGCGGACGTTCAGGGATTTTTCAACCTCGCTGATGCACTCGCTGTGGGTCACCAGAATCAGGTTGTACCCGTCCATCTTGTGTTTGAGGACGTCATCGAGCATCGATTTGCGGCAATTGACCAACCAGTCCTGGGCCACGGGCGCGCGGTTGAAGGCGAACGCGGCCGTCTGCTCGGTGCGGCGCAGCGGACTGTTGTAAATCGTGGCTTGATCCAGCCCCAAGGCCTGAAACGTACGCCCCAACTGTTCGGCAACGCGGCTTCCCTTGACCGTGATGCCGTCGGGTTGTGCGAGGCAGGGGTTGGTGGAGTGATCGCAGCGCTCAGCGTGACGGGTGAGTACCACCAGATCGCCCTGAGCCCAGAGCGGGAAAAAATTGATCTTGCGCAGACGATGGCCGTCCGAGAGGTCAGTCAAGGGTGGCGGTCGCAACGCCAGAGTGGTCACCCCGGCCAATGCCAACATTGCCATACTAAACACCATTAAACGGGATAACTTTCCCAGCGCCTGATACCGCGCGTTCAATTGATCCAGGGCGTGGCTGAAGTTGAGCGTCATGACGAGCCCTGCAATAAATAAAAAGTATTCAGGACGCAACTTTCAAACTAAGTGAAGATAAGTGCGTCGCGTTGATTCAAAGTAAGCGAGTCGGAGTCAACAGGGAGTGAAGGGTTTGTGAAAAGCGTTTTCACATTTTCCTCGCCGCTCAACGGCGCGACTTTGCGGGCTTTGGCGGGATGTTATCGCTGACGTTCGATCACAGAGGCCAGCGCCGATACGCGTCACAAAGATGTCATGGGGCGCTCACGCAGTTTTCACGAAAGTTTGACAGTCAACCATTAACGCTCTGTGACGAACTGCCATTGACGATACTGTCATTCTTCACTTTTCGTGCGTGCACGCTCGCAGCCATACAGTGGGCGAGAAATAAAACGGACGTCGTTATCGCCGCATTGCAATGTTAATGTGCGTGCGGCGGCTGTGCTTCGCAGTGAACCGTCGTGGACGACAGGCCATCACGGAATCTCTGGATCACGTCTACGCTTCCGGCAGTCGTTAACCGATCCGCGTGCCCACAGGAGTCTGTATTGACAGCGATCGCTTCCGAGTTTCTGTCGGGTGTCACCCCGGCTCGGGCCAGACGCCAGGCCTGGTGGGCAGGAGGACTGGCCCTTCTGTTATTCGTGACGGCCAGCTGGCACCTGAGCATCATCGGATTCGACTCTCGCTTCGTGATGTTCGCGCAGGAAATGCTGCGCCACGGTCCAGGCGTGTTCCCCACGACTTACGGCGAGCCGTACCCGGACTACTCGGGTTTTACGACGTGGTTGATCTACCTCGGTTCATTGCCCTTCGGTCAGGTCACCAGCTTCAGCGCCTGGCTACCGACCTGCATCGCGTCAGCGGTGATGGTGGGGTTGATGTACCGGTTGCTGTCGCCGTACTCGCGCCGCTGGGCATGGCTCAGCATCGCCTTGTTGCTACTGAGCAATACGTTCATCACCGAAACCCGCGCCGTGTCGCTGGATCAGATGCTCGCCACGGTGTCGTTCGCCGTGTTTTACCTCGCCTACGCCACCGATCACTTTGGTTCGGCCCGACGCTTGAGCGCCGTGTTCGCGCTGTTAATCCTCGGCTTCGCGATTCGTGGCCCGATTGGACTGGTGGTGCCCGCCGGTGTCCTCTGCAGCTATTACGTTTTGAGCCGGCAATGGCGCCGTCTTTGGACAGTCGGGCTGGCGGCCGTCGTGTTGCTGTTGGCGTGCGTGCTGGTGCTGTTGCTGCTGGCGAGAATCAGCGGAGGGGAGGCATTGCTGGCCGAGGTCGTGCGCATGCAGTTCACCTCACGCATGGACGGCAGCGAGGGGAGCAGCCCGGTGTTCTGGTACTTCAGCAGCGCGTTCGGCAACTATGCGCTGGCTTACCCGCTCGCGCTGGTGGTGTTGGCGACGGTGGCGGTGGCGGCGAGAAAACAGCAGAGCGAAGCGCTGGACTTACTGTACATGTGTGCCTTTGCCGGTTTGACGGTGATGGTCGGGTTGTCGATTCCCCAAGCCAAGAAAGCGCGCTACATCCTGCCGATGTTGCCCATGGCGGCGATTATCGCCGCGTACCCGTTTCAAGTCCGTTCAGGGCGCAGCTTCTGGTGGCTGCGTGGTTTCATCCTGACCCTCTGTTGCTTCATTCCCGGTGTGTTGATGGCGGGGTTGCTGGCGGTGCGTCCGCGTTTTCCCGAAGCCCTCAGCGACATCGGCCCGATTCTCGCGGTGCTGGGCATCTTGCAGTTGGTCGCGTTACCGCTGTTGATGCGGCCGCGCCTGCGGCTCTATGGGCTACCCGCCTGTGCGGTGCTGGCCGTGTGGATCAGCTACATCGGCGTGTTTGAAAAAACCGAACGCACGCTGTACGACACCCGGCATTTCACTCAAGCGGTGCGCGAAGCGACGCGGTCGGACAAGGCGCCGCTGGTGCTGCATTCGATGGGGAAAGACGCCAAGGCGATCAAATTCATGGTCAACGTCGATGAAGACCTGCAACCGGTGTTCACCGACACCCCGGAACAGCTGCTGTCCGTGCAAGGCCCGGCGAACGTGGTCATGAGCAACAACGATTTCCAGAAACTCCACGGCACCCGGCTCAGTGAACTGCCGGTGCTGCTCAACGGCCGGTTCGATAAAGAGGATTACATCCTCGTCAGATTACCCGGCCCGTAGCACCGCGGCGTGCTGGCCGTGGCGTCCATGACTCGCAGCCGTCGGCAACCCGGCCGCGATTGTGTTTGAACGAAGAGCGCGAGCCCGGCGCGGAACCATGTGGGAGCAGCCGGAGGAACGACGGCCGCGAAGCGGTGGGTCAGGCGATTGATTTGGCAACTGACCCACCGCTTCGCTGCCGTCGTTCCTCCGGCGTCTCCTACGAGAATTGCGGCGTCCAGGGATTGTGCTGACGACACACATCCCCTGCGGCGTGTCGGCCGTGGCGGCCATGACTCGCGGCCATCGGCAACCCGAACACGATCGTGCTTGGCGAAGAACGTGAACACGGCACTGAACCTTGTGGGAGCCGCCGGAGGAACGACGGCCGCGAAGCGGCGGGTCAGGCTATTGATTTGGCAACTGACCCACCGCCGTCGCTGCCGTCGTCCCTCCGGCGTTTCCCACGAGAATTGCGGTGTTCAGGGATTTTGCTGACGACACAAACCCACTGTGGCAGTCCGGCCATGACTCGCCGCCATCGGCAACCCGAACATGATCGTGTTTGAGCAAAGAACGCGAGCACGGCACTGAACCTTGTGGGAGCAGCCGGAGGAACGACGGCAGCGAAGCGGTGGGGCAGGCGATTGATTGGCAACTGACCCACCGCCGTCGCTGCCGTCGTCCCTCCGGCGTTTCCCACGAGAATGGCGGTGTCCAGGGATTGTGCTGACGACAGAAATCACCTGTGGCAGTCCTGCGTGGCGGCCATGACTCGCACCCGTCGCACCCGGACACGATTGTGTTTGAGCAAAGAACGCGAGCCCGGCGCGGAATCGTGTGGGAGCAGCCGGAGGGACGACGGCCGCGAAGCGGTGGGTCAGGCGATTGATCAGCAACTGACCCAACGCCGTCGCTGCCATCGTCCCTCCGGCGTCTCCCACGAGAATGGCGGTGTCCAGGGATGGTGCTGACGACAGAAATCACCTGTGGCAGTCCTGCGTGGCGGCCATGACTCGCGGCCATCGGCAACCCGCACACGATCGTGCTTGTCGAAGAACGCGAGCACGGCACTGAACCTTGTGGGAGCAGCCGGAGCGACGACGGCCGCGAAGCGGTGGGTCAGGCGATTGATTTGGCAACTGACCCACCGCTTCGCTGCCGTCGTTCCTCCGGCGTCTCCCACGAGAATTGCGGTGTCGAAGGATTGTGCTGACCCCCATGGGCAGTCCGGCGCGACACAAAGCAGCTGTAGCCGTCCGGCATGCTGGCCGTGGCGGCAGAGGGGCGCTGCCGCCGCCACGCCGGACGGCTACGGGGAGGGCGGCGTGTCAGACAGCGTGGTGGTTGGCCAGCAGCTCATACGGCGCCCATTGTTGCTGGGGGATGGGCAGGTTGCAGGATTCACCACGCCCGATGGGGTAGTACTGAAAGCCGCGTTTGGCCATGCGTTCGGTGTCGTAGAGGTTGCGGCCGTCGAAGATCACCGGGGCTTTGAGGCGTTGCTGGATCAGGTCGAAATCCGGTGCTTTGAACTGTTGCCATTCGGTGCAGACGATCAGCGCATCGGCGCCCAGCAACACCGATTCCGGCGTGCCCATCAGCATCAGGTTTGACTGCTCCGCGTACAGGCGCTGGGTTTCCTGCATGGCTTCCGGGTCGAACGCACGCACCGTCGCACCCGCTGCCCACAACGCTTCCATCAACACGCGGCTCGGTGCATCGCGCATGTCGTCGGTGTTCGGCTTGAAGGCCAGGCCCCACAGCGCGAAAGTCTTGCCCCGCAGTTCGCCCTTGTAGAACGCATTGATCCGGTCGAACAGCTTGTTCTTCTGCCGTTCGTTGATGTTCTCTACCACGTTCAGCAAATCGTTGGAGCAACCGGCCTCCCGCGCGCTGTGAATCAGCGCCCGAATGTCCTTGCCGAAGCACGAACCGCCGTAGCCGCAGCCGGGGTAGATGAAGTCGTAGCCGATGCGTGAATCCGCGCCGATGCCCAGGCGCACCGATTCAACGTCAGCCCCCAGGTGTTCGGCCAGCTCGGCGATCTGATTGATGAAGCTGATCTTGGTCGCCAGCATGCAGTTGGCGGCGTATTTGGTCAGCTCGGCGCTGCGCAGGTCCATGAACATGATGCGGTCATGGTTGCGGTTGAACGGCGCGTACAGTTCGCGCATCACCGGGAACACGTCGGGGTTGCCACAGCCGATGACGATGCGGTCCGGGCGACGGCAATCTTTCACAGCCGAGCCTTCCTTGAGGAATTCGGGGTTGGAGACGATATCGAATTTCAGCAACCGGGCCGACTGGCGCAGGTGATGTTCGATGTGGCTGCGCAACGCGTCGCCGCTGCCCACGGGCACGGTGGATTTCTCGACAATGATCACCGGCTCGATGCGGTGCCGGGCGATGGATTCGCCCACCGCGAAGAACCCGTTCAAGTCTGCCGAACCATCGGCCCGTGACGGGGTGCCGACCGCGATGAACAGCACCTCGCCGTGTTCGACGGCGCGCTGTTCATCCACCGTGAAATGCAGCCGGCCGGCTTCCAGGTTTTCCCGGACGAGGCTTTCCAGACCCGGTTCGTAAAGGGTCACGTGGCCTTTGCTCAACTGCTCGACCTTCGCCGGATCGATGTCCATGCACACCACATCGTGGCCGACTTCCGCCAGAACGGTCGCTTGCACCAGACCCACATAACCGCTACCGAAGACGCTGATTTTCATCGGGAGAACTCCTTGGCGCCGTGATCGCTGTCACGCCGGAAATTGATCGTGACCACACCAACCACGATCAGGGTCACGCCCACCGTTCGGGGAACGGTGAGCGTCTCGTTGAAAAAGGGGAGGAGGGCGGCCAGCAGGCAGGCACTTAGCAGGAAAACGAAAGTCATGACGGCGCCCTGTCGAAGATCAGAATCAACAGATTGCCGTCCAGATGTTGCTGTCTGTCGTTCGCCGGCAAACGGAGAGCGAATTGAATCATTGCCGGGGTAGGAGCGCCTGGCGGGGAAGGGATGTGCACTGTTGAGGCGGGATCAGACCGTCAGCGGCATCGCTCAATCGTCAATGCCGCTGTGGTGAATTGGAGGGAAACTGACGAACCGTGCAGGCTCAATCGGGAATAACGGCAATCACATCAATTTCCATCAACCACTGCGGCTGGCCCAAGGCCGACACCACCAGCCCGGTAGATATCGGGAACACGCCCTTCAGCCATTTGCCGACCTCGCGGTACACCTCTTCACGGTAGCGGGGGTCGATCAGGTAAATGGTGATCTTGACGATGTCCTGCAACTGACTGCCGGCTTCTTCCAGCAACTGTTTGACGTTCTTCATGGCCTGCTCAGCCTGTGCGCGTGCATCGCCGAGCCCGATGAGGTTGCCGTCGAAATCAGTGCCCAACTGGCCGCGTACGTACACCGTGTTGCCGGCGCGGACTGCTTGGCACAGGTCGTTGTCCAGTGACTGGTTGGGGTAAGTGTCCTTGGTGTTGAACATGCGGATGCGGGTATGGGTGGGCATGGTGATCGGGCCTGGGTTGCAGAAAGAGAGGGGGCCGTCCTTGGCGCTGAATCCGGGGATAGGCGTTACAGCGGCGGCGCGTCGAAGTAATCGGCGCGCACGGCGGCACCGATCAGGTTGACGATCAGTCGGCCGGCCGTGATGCAGCTGAGGTTGTTGACGTCGATGGCCGGGGTGATTTCGACGATGTCCATGCCCACGACCTTGCCTTTTTTCACCAGCCCGTGAATCAACTGGCGAATTTGCACGTAGGTGATGCCTCCCAGCGCGGGGCCTGCCACGCCGGGCATGATCGACGGGTCGAGGCCGTCGGCGTCGATGGTCAGGTAAAACTGGCCGCCATCGGGAATCCGGTCCAGCACCGATTGCATGCCGTGGTCGTGGACGTCATAGGCAGTGATCAGGTGCGCGCCGTAATCCACCGCCGCTTGGTAATCCGCCGGACGACCGCTGCCTTGGGCGCGCAGGCCGATCTGGAAGATTTCGCCGATGTGTTCCATCTCCGAGGCCCGGCGGATCGGGCTGGAAAGGCCGTCGCGCACGCCGTTGATCTCGTCGCGCCAGTCCAGGTGCGCGTCGATGTGGATCAGGGTGATCGGGCCACGGCCCTCGTAGGCGCGCAGCACCGGGATCGGGATGCTGTGGTCGCCGCCGAGGATGACCGGCATTGCCCCAGCGTCGAGGATTTTGCGCACAGCCTGTTCGGCGCGCAGGCTGTGGCTGTTGAGGTCGGTGGGGTCGGCGGGCACGTTGCCGCAGTCCACGACCTTCAGCGCGCGGTTGTCATAGATCGGGCCACCGACGTCGAAGTCGTAATGGTGCAAGGCACGGCAGATCCGATCGCTCATGGCGCGAATGGCGTCCGGCGCCTTGCTCTGGTCGTTGCTGATGTGCTCGGCGACATACGCCTTGCCGAACGGGATGCCGAGAATCGCCACGTGGGCGTCGAGCTGGTCGAGGTCGGTGCAAATGGGCGACCACAGGAAGCTCTGGTGTTTTTTCGACGGTGGAACGGTCAACGGGAAATCCATGGGTGTCTCCTGATTGTGATTCTGAGCGTGTGTCTGAATGAGCAGCGTCGCGTGCAGCGGTCAGTGATCCAGTGAAAGAAAGCGCCGCAGCTCGACGGTCTGCGGGTTATCGAACAGTGCGTGGGGCGGTCCGGCTTCGTGGACCAGGCCCTGGTGCATGAAAATCACCCGGTCGCTGACCCGACGGGCAAAGGCCATTTCGTGGGTGACCATGATCAGCGTCATGCCTTCGGCCGCGAGGCCCTCGACGACCTGGAGCACTTCGCCGACCAGTTCGGGATCGAGGGCCGAGGTGATCTCGTCGCAGAGCAGGACTTGCGGGTTCATCGCCAATGAACGGGCAATCGCCACCCGCTGCTGTTGGCCGCCGGAGAGCTGATCAGGGAAGGCGTCGAAGCGCTCGCCGAGGCCGACCCGCTCCAGCAGCTTGCGCGCCTGCCGTTCGGCGTCTGCCCCGGCGGTCTTTTGCACCAGGCGTGGCGCGAGCATCACGTTCTGCCCGGCCGTGAGGTGCGGGAACAGGTTGAAGCCCTGGAAAATCATCCCGACGTTCTGCCGCAGTTCGCGCATCGCGGCGCGGTTGTCGGGCTGGATCGGCTGGCCATCAACCACCACCGAGCCTTCTTGAAAACGCTCTAGTCCATTGAGGCAGCGCAGCAGGGTGCTTTTGCCCGAGCCGCTTTTGCCGATGATGCAGACCACTTCCTTGCGTGCGATTTGCAGGTCCACGCCCTTGAGCACTTCGTTGTCGCCGAAGCGCTTGCGCAGGCCGCGAATGTCCACCAGAGCGAAAGCGGCCCCGGCGTCGTGGTGAGATGACGCAGTCATGTGAGAGGTCCTTAGCGACGAAGTTGGTGTTCAAGTCGGCGGCTGTACAGCGACAGCGGAAAGCACAGCGCGAAATACATCAGCGCCACCGACCCGTAGATGAAGAACGGCTGGAACGTGGCGTTGGTGATGATCTGGCCGGCGCGGGTCATTTCGACAAAACCGATGACTGAGGTCAGCGCCGTGGCCTTGACCACCTGCACCATGAAGCCCACGGTCGGGGCGATCCCCGCGCGCAGGGCCTGGGGGAGAATCACGTGACGCAACTGCTCGCCGAAACTGAGGGCCAGGCTACTGGCCGCTTCCCACTGACCTCGGTCGATGGACTCGACGCTGCCGCGCCAGATTTCGCTCAGATAGGCGCTGGCGTACAGCGTCAGGCAGATCGAGGCGGCGACCAGCGCGCTGGTTTCGATGCCGAACATCGACAGGCCGAAATACACCAGAAACAGCTGCAACAGCAGCGGCGTGCCCTGAAACAGCTGCACGTACAGCATGGTCAGACGGCGCACGGTGCGCGTGCCCGTCAGGCGCAATACCACCAGCAATCCACCCACCAACCCGCCGCCAATGAAGGCGATCAGTGACAGGCCGACCGTCCAGCGCGCCGCCAGCAGCAGGTTCCGGGCGATGTCCCACAGCGTGAATTCGTACATGTCAGGCCCTCAGCGACCGAAGATGAAATGCGGGCCGACCCAATTCAGCAGGCGGCGCAGGGCGATGGAGAGCAGCAGGTACAAGGCCGCGACGACGATGTACGTTTCGAAATTGCGGAACGAGTTGCTGGCGATCTGGTTGGCCGCGTACGACAGCTCTTCCGCCGAAATCTGGCTGCACACTGCCGAGCCGAGCATGATGATGACCATCTGCCCCACCAGCGCGGGCCAGACCCGTTTCAGGGCGGGCGGCAGGATCACGCGGGTGAAGATCTGCCAGCGATCGAGGGCCAGGCTTTCGGCGGCTTCGATCTGGCCGTCGGGCGTGGCTTCAATCCCGGAACGGGCGATCTCGCTGACGTAGGCGCCGAGGTTGATTACGTTGGCCAGAATCGCGGCGGTCAGCGCGGTCATCTTCAGGCCCAGCCCCGGCAGGCCGAAGAAAATGAAGAACAGCTGAATGATGAAAGGGGTGTTGCGGATCAGCTCCACGTACGTGCCGATCAGCCAGCGCGCCCAGCGTGGGCCTTTGCTGCGGATCACCCCGCAGGCGATGCCCAGCAGCGTGCCGAGGACCGCCGCGATCAGTGTCAGGCCGACCGTCAATGCGAGGCCATCGAGCAGCATCGGCCATTGCTTGAGTACCACAGAAAAATCGAGGGTCATGATTGCATCGTTTCCACAGTGGGCGTTTCGCAGACGAGCAGGTCGCGAACGCCGGGCAGGTCTTCCAGGTGCGAGAGTTCATCGAACAAGCGTTGAGCGCGGGCGACAGGCCACACGCCTTTCGCGCAGTGCATGAACTTGTGGTGAAGCTGGGCGCTCGACAGGGGCCGTGACGCGGACCCCACCGGCATCGCGCAAAAGCGCTCGACGCAGGTGCCGTCGCGGCGCACGACCTTCACCCAGGCCCCTTCGGGCGCTGAATCCAGCAGAGCGGTTTGCCAACGGACGCTGCTCGCCATGCGGACCCGTTTCATCAGGTGTTGCAGGTCAGCGCGTGCCAGAACCGTCGCGTCCAGTGAGGCGAGGGTGATGTCACCGAGCAGCGCGGTGCAGGCCAGCGCGAACGGCATGCTGAACTGGGCCTGCTGGCGGGTGACCGGCGCGTCGTGCACCAGGTTCTGGATCACAATGGGCGGCACGTCGCACAGGATCGCGTCAATGTCCTCCACCCTGACTTCGCCCTCATCGAGTAACTCGCGCAGGGCATCGATGGCGGCATGGGACGACAGGCACACCGGCACCCGTTTGATGTCCACGCCGGGGTAAATCAGGCTCCAGCGACTGCCCAGGGCGGGCAAGGGGTTGAGGAGCCCGCCGTTGAACATCGCCGCCAGACCTTTTTCATGCTCGATTACATCCAGGGGGCCGCGACTGCCGTGACTGGCCAACAGCGCCGCGATCACGCCCGTTTCACTGGCGCGCCCCGCCATGAGCATCTTGGCGTCGCTGCCAAACCCGGCTTTCATCCCGCCGGTGCCTGCAATAGCAAGGGCCAGCGCAGCGGCGGTCTGTTCCGCGTTCAGCCCCAGCCCATGACAGGCCGCAGCACAAGCACCGACCACGCCGAGCACGCCGGTGGTCCACCAGCCCCGGTCGTAAATCTGCCGCGTCAACGCCTTGGCCAGCGCGTATTCGCATTCAGCCCCGGCGACGATGGCCGCCAGCAAGCGAGCGCCGCTCAGGTCGCGCATCTGCGCCACGGCCAGCGCGGCGGGCAGGATCACCGCCGAACCGTGGACGAAACCGGGATAACAGTTGTCGTCGAAATCCAGCGCATGGGCCGTCGTAGCGTTGGCAAACGCTGCTGCCGGGGCGGCGGCGTTTCGCGCCTGGCCCAACACCGTCGATTCGCCTGCGCCCGCCGTGACCGCAATCACCGCACGGGCCTGGGCGGCGACCGTGCTGCGACTGCCCGCCAGCGCCACGCCGAGGGTGTCGATCAGGCAACGCTTGGCGGCGTCCTGCACCGCTGGCGGGATGTCCGCCCGTTGCAGGCCCGAACTCCAGCGCGCCAGAGTGACCAGTGAAGGAGTGAACTCGCTCATGGTTATTCCGGCAGGTTGCCAGCCGGGGCACCCAGCCATTTCTGCGAGATCGCGTCTAGCGTGCCGTCTGCCTTGGCTTGACGAATGATCTCGTTGACCTTGTTGCGCAGCTCCGGCTCGTCCTTGTTCATGCCGATGTAGTTGGGCGCGTTGGACAGCACCACCTTGAGCGCGATGTCCATGTTCGGGTTTTTCTGCTTGAGCGCGGCAGCGACGGTGGTGCCGATGGCGACCATTTGCGTCTGCCCGGACAGGAACGCCGAGATGCTGCTGTTGTTGTCCTCGAAACGCTTGGTGATCGCTTCAGGGGCCATGTCGGTCAATTCCTTGTCCTGCATCGAGCCACGGGTCACGGACACGGTCTTGCCCGCCATGTCACTCATGGACTTGACGGGCAACTCGGCCTTGCCGAACACCGCGTCGAAGAACGGCGAGTAGGCGATGCTGTAGTCGATGACCTTCTCGCGCTCAGCGGTCTTGCCCAGGGACGAAATGGTGAAATCCGCCTTGCCGGACTGGATGTAGGCCACGCGGTTGGGCGCCGTCACGGGCACCAGTTGCAGCTTCACGCCGAGCTTGTTCGCCATCAGGTTGGCGACGTCGATGTCCAGGCCCTGGGGCACCATGTCCGGTCCGACGTAGCCGTAGGGCGGGTAGTCGACGGGTACGGCGACGCGCAGTTCCTTGGCCTTGAGGATGTGGTCCAGCGCTTCACCGGCCTGGGCGAAGGTGGAGCAGAGCAGGGCGCTGAGCCCGGCGGCGAAGAGGATGTGGCTGAATGGCTTGCACGGTCTGGCTTTCATCAGGACGCTCCGGTAGATGAAGGGGTCGAATCGGATTGAAAAACGGCAGAAATTGAAAGCGGGGCTAGCCCAGGTCCCACCACTCGCCGAGGCTGAGCAGCTTTTCTTCGGTGTGGGTGACCGAGGCTTCTACGTCCTGGGTCGAGGCGGCCGACATCAACGCCACCAGCATCTCGCTGACCAACATGGCCGGGACGATGGTGTCGTAGAACGACGGGGTCTGGTTCTTCACGATGATGGTTTCCGCCGCCAGCCTTGCGGTGGGTGAGGTCAGGCTGTCGGTGATGGTGATGATGCGCACGCCCTGTTGGTGCAGGTAGTTGGTCAGGGTGATCAGCCGGCGCGAATAACGCGGCAGGCTGCACACCAATGCCACGTCCTTGGGGCTGGTCTGGTTGATGATCGACATGACGCCGCTTTCACCCGCGCCTTCCACCAACCGCACGTTTCTCGCGAAGTAAGAAGCGACGTGGGAAAACTGAAACGCCACGCCGAACGAGGAACGCATGCCCAGGCAGTAGACCTGACGCGCCCCGGCGAGCAGCGCCACGGCGCGGGAAATCGCCCGCAGGTTGTCGTGGCTGCACATCGACTGAATCTGTTCGATGGCGTTGTTGGCCATGTCCTGAATCACTCGCTGCTCGCCGACCCGCTGTTTGAGTTCCACCAGGTCATGGGCGCGAGAGCCGTAGGCACTGTTCTGCCCGCGCAGCGAATCGATGAACAGTTCGCGCAGGTCGTCGTAGCCGGACAGGCCCATGCGTTTGGCCAGGCGGGTCATGGTCGAAGGCGGGACGTTGGCCAGCCGGGCGATGTCGCGCATCGACATCACAGCGATTTCGTGGGGGTTGTCCAGAATAAAACTGGCGGCCGCGCGCTCTTGCCGTGGAAAGTCCTCGAACTGTTGTTGAAGCTGGCTGCAGAGCAGATCGCGGTCCATCGGGCGCATCACCTGAAAGCGGGAGTTGCAGGTGAAATTGCAACGCTTGTGCCAGAAATTTCCGAAATGATTCAAGTGATTCATTTTGCGGGCGTGGTCATTCGCCGCAGTGGGCAAGGGGCGGTGACCGGGGTGAGTCGATTTCGATTGGTTTGATTCAAAAATCGTTGATCGATGAATCGGGCGGGGTTTGGTGAATTCCCTGAACGCAGGTGGGCGCCCCGAAACCCTGCCCGCGGGCATGCGTTACGTTGGTGCGGCGCACCGGGTCAGTGCGGGTTCAGTCCTTGGCGGAATGACCCGTTGCCTTTATTTCGCTTGTGAGAAAACGCGCTTCATCGCTTAGATAGGCGCCATTCCCACAGTCCGCAAGGCGCTTGAGCATGGCTTTCCCTTCCGTCAGCAACTCCATTTCCTTCGTCCACCCCGTCAGCCTGACCCACGGAAAAAACGCCGAGGTCTGGGACGTTGACGGCAAGCGCTACATCGATTTCGTCGGTGGCATTGGCGTGCTGAACCTGGGTCACTGCCACCCGCAGATCGTCGCGGCGATTTGCGAGCAGGCCCAGCGCCTGACCCATTACGCATTCAACGCCGCGCCCCACGTGCCGTATCAGCAGTTCATCGAGCGGCTGGCGGCGTTCATTCCGGTGAGCTACCCGGTCAGCGGCATGCTCACCAACAGCGGCGCGGAGGCGGCGGAAAACGCCTTGAAGATCGTGCGCGGCCACGCCGGCAAGACGGCGGTCATCGCGTTCGACGGGGCGTTCCATGGCCGCACGCTGGCGACGTTGAACTTGAATGGCAAGGTCGCGCCCTATAAACAGAAAGTGGGCGTGCTGCCGGGGCCGGTGTTCCACGTGCCGTACCCGAGCGTAGACAACGGCGTGTCTGCGGAAGAAGCGTTCAAGGCGCTGGACCGGTTGTTCAGCGTGGAAATCGACATCGACGAAGTGGCGTGTTTCATCATCGAGCCGGTGCAGGGCGAGGGCGGGTTTCTGGCACTGGACCCGCTGTTCGCGAAGGCGTTGCGCAAGCTGTGTGACGACAAGGGCATTGTGTTGATCGTCGACGAAATCCAATCGGGGTTCGGGCGGACGGGGGAGCGGTTTGCGTTCAGCCGTCTGGGGATCGAGCCGGACCTGCTGTTGCTGGGCAAAAGCATCGCGGGTGGCGTGCCGCTGGGCGCGGTGGTCGGGCGCAAATCTCTGATGGACACGCTGCCTAAAGGCGGATTGGGCGGGACTTATTCCGGCAACCCGATTGCCTGCGCGGCGGGGTCGGCGACGCTCGACGTCATGACCGATGCGAATTTGTCGGCGTGGAACGAGCAGTATTCATCGACGTTGTTGGCGCGTTACGAGCGTTGGCAAACCGAAAAGGTATCGCCGTACCTGGGCCGTTTGACCGGTGTGGGGGCCATGCGCGGGATTGAACTCATCACCCCGGAAGGCAAACCCGCCACGGCACAGATGGCGCAGTTGCTGCAAATGGCTCGGGAACACGGGTTGTTGCTCATGCCGAGCGGCAAATCCCGGCACATCATCCGGTTGTTGGCGCCGTTGACCATCGAGCCCGAGGTGCTGAACGAAGGGCTGGACATTCTTGAAGCGTGTTTGAGGGCGCTTGATTGAGATTGAGGTGAAAGGCGGGACGAACCGGGCATGTCGTGTGCCCGGCAGACCGCGTGCATAGGACTTGCTGTTGCTTCGCAACAGATCGCTGCCGTCGTAACCTCCGGCGTCTCCCACGGGTTCAGCGCTGGCCACATCAGAAAAAACGCACCTCTGGCACCCGCCGCACTCCAACCCCTGCATTCCTGAAAAAGAGGCAGCGGCCATGGGTTCTCACACCCCCGATCACGAACCCGTCGATTCTTCCGACGATACCCCCGAATTCCCCTTGTCGGCGCCGATCAAACCCATGACCCGGAGCGGCGCAGCGAGCAGTCGAAAGCGGAAACCGAAAGCTGCGTCCCAGAGCAAGCGGATGAAAAAACACCGTCGCGGCCATGAGGCTATTTCGCGGGTTGTGCCGTAAGTCTTCGCCACGAATGATGATTGCGCTTGGAAAGCGGCGCCAAACGCGAAAGAATGCGTCTTTCGTCGTGCGTATCGTTCGCACCGCTGACGATCACTGGCGGAGGGAGCACATTTGAACCAGCTAAGACGCCTCAAGAGCGGAATTCAGGGGCTGGATGAATTGTTGAAGGGAGGCTTCGTCGCCGGGTCTTCCTACATCATTCAAGGCCGCCCCGGTTCAGGCAAAACCATTCTGGCCAACCAGATCGGCTTCAACCATGCCCGCGATGGCGGCCGCGTGCTGTTCGCGACCCTCCTGGCCGAACCCCATGAGCGACTGTTCCAGTTTCTCTCGACCCTGAGCTTTTTCGACAAGGATAAGATCGGCGACCAGATCCAGTTTGTCAGCGCTTTCGACACCATGGAAAACGACGGGCTGGACGAAGTGGTCAAGCTGCTGCGCCGTGAGATCGTTCGACAGAAGTCCACTGTCATGATCCTCGACGGGTTGCTCAACGCCCGCTCCCGCGCCGATTCGCCGCTCAACACCAAACGCTTCATCTCCGAATTGCAGGGTCACGCTGCGTTCGCCGGCTGTACGGTGTTTTTCCTCACCAGCTCTCAGCTGGACGACGGCAGCCCCGAGCACACGATGGTCGATGGCGTGCTGGAGTTGGGCGAAGAACTGGTCGGCATCAAATCCATCCGCCGCATCAAGATGCGCAAGACCCGGGGCAGCGGTGCCATTCCAGGCGCCCACGAATGCGAAATCACCGAAGACGGCCTGGTGGTGTACCCGCGTCTGGAAAGCACGGTGACGCATTCCTCCATGCGTGACAGTGATCACATCACCGTGGTCCCGTGCGGTGTGCCGGGGCTGGACCGGTTGATCGGTGGCGGCCTGATGGCTTCGTCGGTGACGTTGCTGATGGGGCCTTCGGGTTCCGGCAAAACGTCGTTGGGCCTCAGCTTTCTCGGCCAGTCAACGGTGGAAGAACCGGGGTTGCATTTCGGTTTCTACGAGTCTCCTCAGCGCCTGCGCATGAAAGCTTCTTCCCTCGGCCTGGACTTCGAAACCCTCGAAGCCTCGGGCGCGCTGACAATCATGTGGAAGTCGATCACCACCGAACTGATCGACAAGCTCGCGCTGGAACTGCTGCGCACGGTCGAAGAGAAATCCATCAAGCGGGTGTTCCTCGACAGCCTCGGCGGCATGACCCGGGTGGCCGCGGACAAATCGCGGATTCTCGACCTCTACACGGCGCTGATGAGCGAGTTGCGGGCGCGCAATGTCACGGTCGTCGCGTCGTGGGAAGTCATCAGCCTGTTGGGCGGCGAGATAGACGCCCCGGCGCCTGACTTGTCCTGCATCGTCGACAACCTGCTGGTGCTGCGGTTCGTGCAGGAATCGGCTGAACTTAAACGCCAGCTGTCCATTCTTAAAATAAGGGACAACCCCTACGATCCGGCATTACTGGAGGTGGTCTTCAGCGATCAGGGTCTCGACGTCAAAAAGGTTCATTTCCATGCCCCTGGCTCAACCCATCACGCCTAAAGGTCGTCGCCGCGATCTCGCTCATGGCGGGTTGCGCAGGCCGGGGGCGTTATGACCACGATATTGATCGTCGATGACGAATACCTGATCGCCGACGTACTCAGCTTCGCGCTTGAGGATGAAGGCTACCTCACGGTGACTGCTGGCAGCGGCCAGCGTGCCCTGACCATTCTGGAGCGAGAGCGCCCGCAGCTAATCATTACCGATTACATGATGCCCGGGATGAACGGCATCGAGCTGGCGGAGACCGTGCGGGCACACAAGACACTGAATGAGATTCCCATCATGCTCATGAGCGGCGCTCAGGCGCATTTGGGCATGGCGCGTCGGGACTTGTTCCTTGAGGTATTCGACAAACCGTTCGACATCCACGCCGTGGTAGACCGGGTCAAATCCCTCCTCAAACCGGACGGGGCGTAACGAAAAGCTGGCCGCTCAAGCTCCCCATCCACCTTCATAGCCTTAGAGGCCAGCATGCAACCACCCGCGCCGTCATCAGGACTGCTTTCCCAGGAAGACCGCTATCGGATGCTGGTCGATGCGGTGTTCGATTACGCGATTTACATGATCGACACCGCAGGCATCGTTTGTAGCTGGAACTCCGGGGCGCGGCGGATCAAGCAGTACGATGAGGCGGAGATTCTCGGTCGTTCGTTCTCCCTGTTTTACACCGAAGAAGACCGCCTGGCCGGTTTGCCTCAGCGGGCGCTGTCCATTGCCGCGACCTCGGGACGTTTCGAAGGGGAAGGCTGGCGAGTGCGTAAGGATGGCACGCGGCTATGGGCGCTGGTGGTCATCGACCCGATTCATGCCGCTGACGGCACGTTGATTGGCTTCGCCAAAGTCACCCGCGACCTCACCGAGCGGCGCCAGGCCGAGGAAGCCCTGCGTCGCAGTGAGCAGCAATTCAGCCTGCTGGTGCAGGGCGTCACGGATTACGCGCTGTACATGCTCGACCCGACGGGCATCGTCACCACCTGGAACGCGGGCGCCCAGCGCATCAAGGGCTATACGCCGGATGAGGTCATCGGCCAGCATTTTTCCCTGTTCTTCGAACCCGCTGACGCGCAGGCGGGCATGCCGCAACGCTCGCTGGACATCGCCGTGCGCGAAGGGCGCTTCGAGGGCGAGGGCTGGCGGGTGCGCAAGGACGGCTCGCGGTTTCTGGTGCACGTGGTGATCGACCCGATTCGCGATCAGGGCGGTGTCATCATCGGCTTTGCCAAGATCACCCGCGACGTGACGGACTCGGTCATGGCGCAGACCGCGTTGAAAGAGGCGAGGGAAGCGCTCTACCAGTCACAGAAAATGGAGTCCATCGGCCAGCTCACGGGCGGCATCGCCCACGATTTCAACAACCTGCTGACGGTGATTCTCGGCAGCCTGGGCATCGTCAAGAAGCGCCTGTCCGGCGATGGGAAAACCGTGTCCTTGCTCGACAACGCCATTGCCGCCGCCCATCGGGGTTCATCCCTTACCCAGCGCATGCTGGCGTTTGCGCGGCGTCAGGAGCTGGCGCCGGAGCCCGTCGACGTAGGGACATTGATTCGCGGCATGTCCGAGCTGCTGGGGCACTCGTTGGGGGCGAACATCTCGGTGGACACCCGATTCCCACTGCTGCTGCGGCAGGTGTTCGTCGACGCCGGTCAGCTGGAAATGGCGATCATGAACCTGATGATCAACGCCCGGGACGCCATGCCGAACGGCGGCAACATTGAAGTCTCAGCCCGGGAAGCCGCGTTTTGGCGTTCGCCGGAATCGACCGAAGAGCCGTTCATCTGCATCTCGGTGGCCGACACCGGCACCGGGATGGATGAGGCCACGCTGCAACGGGCGATGGAGCCGTTCTTTACCACCAAGGGGCTGGGCAAAGGCACTGGTCTGGGCTTGTCGATGATTCACGGCCTGGCCGAACAGTCGGGCGGCAAGCTGGTCCTGAAAAGCCAACCCGGCCTCGGCACGACCGCCGAGCTGTGGCTGCCCATTTCAAAGGTGGCGAGCGAACCGAGCCCCATAGCGAACGAAACCCTCCCTCGCATTGCGGCGCTCCCCACCCAACAGCTCAAGGTGCTGTTTGTCGACGACGATCCGCTGGTGGTGCTGAGCACCCGGGCCATGATCGAGGACCTGGGGCACAGGGTTCTGACCGCCAGCGATGGCGACGAGGCGTTGGCCCTGATTCGCGAGCACAACGATTTCGATCTGGTGATCTCGGATTACGTCATGCCCGCGATGTCCGGTTCCGAGCTGGCCGAGCAGATTTCCCGCTTGCGCCCGGCCTTGGCGATCATCATTTCCTCAGGGTTCACCGACACGGTTTCGCCCTTGGCCCAGCGCTTGCCGCGCTTGCCTAAACCCTTCAACCAGGCAGAGCTGGCGCGGGCCATCGCTTCGATTGGCTCTTGAGCGTCGCAAGGTGCGCACTGCCTAGCGCAGAACAATGATTTTCGACACCAGATCGGCGCTGTTTCGTGCTTGCAGCTTTTTCATCAGGCGTGCGCGATGGACTTCGACGGTGCGGTGGGAAATCGACAGTTTGCGGGCAACCTCTTTACACGTCAGGCCATTGACGATGTGCGCGGAAATCTCGCGTTCTCTGGGCGTGAGATTGACGGTGGGGCGAATGGCCCGGTCCATGCGCTCGAAATGCCAGACCATCAACTGGAAGGGTTCGTCAGGGGTCAAGGTGTAGCCGTTGGCCCGCGCCCAGAACACCTCGCCGCTCTGGTGCTGCATGAAACGCTCGTCGGAATACGCGCCGTTAAGGGCGTTGCGCAGCCAGCTCAGGCTGCGCTCGCCGATGGCCTGATAGTCGGCTTGTGAGGGGTAGAGCTTCAAAATCAACTGATCGGCCAACTCGTCGCGCTCATAGCCAAACAGCTTCAGAAAGGCGTCGTTGAAATCCAGCATGCGACGATTGCCGGTGATGACCTGAGGCGCGGGAGACACTTGAAACGCCAGCCGTTCCAGGTCCTGCAGGTGGTCGGACTCATCTTTCATCGCGCTGTCTCGCTGTTTTTATTGTCGTCTTCCAGACCAGTATCGGCCTTTGGCACTACTCATCCCTATACGTAGTTGTACGAACTGGCGAGGGGGCTTCGTGGTGGGCATTGTAAAGAACGCCTGCTCATTGCGAAGGAGAAAATAAAAATGGTCAATGACGCCGTATCCATCGTTGCCGCCGGTCACAGCCGGTTCGGGCGACTGGACAACACCACCCTTGAAGACCTGATTGTGCAAGTCACGCGTCAGGCTCTGGACGATGCCGCGATTGACGCCTCGGAAATCGACGCGATCTTCCTCGGGCATTTCAATTCCGGGCTGGTACCCGACGGTTTTCCGGCCTCGCTGGTGCTGCAAGCCGACCCTGCCTTGCGCTTCAAACCCGCCACCCGCTGCGAAAACGCCTGTGCCTCTGGTTCTGCTGCGATTCAAGCCGGGATCAACGCGATCCGCTCCGGCGCTGCCGAACTGGTGCTGGTGGTCGGTGCCGAGAAGATGACCTCCAACACCACGGCGCAGGTCACCCAGGCCCTCGCCGGTGCCGGGTATCAGAACGATGCCGAAGAGGCCGGCCTGAGTTTTCCTCAACTGTTTGGCATTGCCGCCGCCCAGTATCGCGACCGCTACCAAAGCCCGATGTCGGCGATGGCGGCGATTGCCGCGAAAAACCACGCCAACGCGATGGCCAACCCGCTGGCGCACATGCACAAGGCGATGCCGTTCGAACACTGCAATACCGTGTCCGACAGCAACCCGGTGATTGCCTCGCCCTTGCGCCTGAGCGACTGCTCGCTGATCACCGACGGCGCGGCAGCGATCATCCTCGCCTCGCCAAAACGTGCCCGTCTGTTTCGCCGTGAAGTGCTGATTCGCGGTGCGCGTCAGGTCAACGACGTGTTGCCCATCGCCCAGCGCGACATTCTCGCCTTTGAAGGCCCGCAGCGGGCGATTCACGCGGCGCTGCGTCAGGCCGAGGTGACGCTGGCCGATATCGGGTTCGCCGAAGTCCATGACTGTTTCACCATCGCCGAACTGCTCATCTACGAAGCCATGGGTCTGGCGCCGAAAGGCGAGGGCCATCGCGCGCTGGACGACGGCATCGTGCAGGCGGGCGGGCGTCTGCCGGTCAACCTGTCAGGCGGCCTCAAGGCCAAGGGGCATCCGGTCGGTGCTACCGGCGTGTCGATGCATGCGATGGCGTTCCATCAACTGACCGGCAACCCCATCGGCCTTGCCGCGCCAGACGCCGAATTCGGGCTGCTGTTCAACATGGGCGGCATGGCCGTCGCCAATTACGCCACCGTGCTGCAAGCGCGGAGGGCCTGACCATGAACATTGCTCATTGGTTGAACGATGCGGCCCGGCGCTGGCCCGAACGCCCGGCACTGTTTCGCGGTACGGAACAGGTCGCGGACTACGCCGAATTTGCCCGACGCGTGCAGGTCCGTGCGGGGTGTTTGAGTGAGGAATACGGCGTCCAGCCGGGGGACCGGGTCGCGCTGTTCATGAAGAACTGCTGCGAATACCTGGAGCTGTTTTACGCCATCTGGTGGATCGGCGCGGTCGCGGTGCCGATCAACTGCAAACTGCACGCCGCCGAAGCCGGCTGGATCGCCGAAAACGCCGAAGCGCGGCTGATGGTCACCGATGACGGCCAAGTGTTCGCGTTCGGAGAGTTGCCTGTCTCGTGCACGGAAGTGGCGGTTCACGGTTCGTTGGCTTCTCTGGCGGCCGAAGGTGAAGCGCTGAACGTGCCTGCTTCGCGCAACACCGACGACCTCGCGTGGCTGTTCTACACCTCGGGCACGACGGGGCGCTCCAAAGGCGTGATGCTGTCACACGGCAACCTCATGGCCATGTCGCTGTGTTACCCGCTGGATGTGGATCAGGTGTCTGCTGACGATGCCGTGGTGTACGCCGCGCCGATGTCCCATGGCGCGGGGCTGTACAACTTCATCCATGTGCGCTGCGGCGCCCGGCATGTGGTGCCCGAGTCGCGCGGGTTCAAGGCGGCGGAGCTGTTCGATCTTGCGCGAGGGCTGGAGCAGGTGTCGCTGTTCGCAGCGCCGACCATGGTCAAGCGGATGGTCGAAGAGGCCAAGCGTCAGGGCTACTCTGGCGAGGGTCTGAAAAGCGTGATCTACGGCGGCGCGCCGATGTACGTGGCGGATCTGCGTGAAGCGGTGGAGGTGTTTGGTCCACGGTTGATTCAGATCTACGGCCAGGGTGAAAGCCCGATGACGGTGACCGCCTTGAGCCGCCAGGCCATCGCGGACCGGAGCAACCCGAATTGGGAACGCTGGGTGGCGTCGGTGGGCATGGCGCAGTCCTGTGTCGAAATCAAAATCGTCGATGCCCAGCGGCATGCGGTTGCCAGCGGGCAGGCCGGAGAAATCGCCGTGCGCGGCGCGACCGTGATGCAGGGCTACTGGCGCAACGAAGCGGCGACCCGCGAAACCCTCGTCGATGGCTGGCTGTTCACGGGCGATATCGGGTATCTCGACCCGGATGGCTGCCTGACCCTGACCGACCGCTCCAAGGACGTGATTATTTCCGGCGGCAGCAACGTGTACCCCCGCGAGGTCGAGGAAGTGCTGGCCACGCACCCCGGCGTTTTCGAAGTTTGCGTGGTCGGTGAAGCGGACGCGGAGTGGGGCGAATCGGTGGTGGCGTTCGTCGTGGCGCGTGAAGAGCAGGCGGTCGATCAGCACGGGTTGAACGAGTGGTTCGTCTCGCGCATGGCCTCGTTCAAAAAGCCGAAAAAGTACGTGTTCTGCGCCGAACTGCCGAAAAACAGCTACGGAAAAGTGCTCAAGACCGATCTGCGGCTCTGGTTGAAGGAGCGCAGCGCGGCGGCGGTGTGAGTGCACCGTTTCACCATGATGTTTTTCCTTGAATAACAACAAAAGACAGGAATACAACAATGGCAACTCAACAACAAAATCCCGAACGGCAACGTCGCCGCGCCTTCATTGGCGCGATTTCCGGCCACCTCATCGAATGGTATGACTACGGCGTCTACGGTTTTCTGGCGGTGTACATCGGCGGTGCGTTTTTCGTTTCCGACAACCCCACCACCAGCCTGCTGAGCAGCTTCGCCGCGTTCGCGCTGAGCTTTTTCATGCGGCCGCTGGGCGGGTTGTTCTTCGGTCCGCTGGCCGACAAGATCGGTCGTCGCAAGACCCTGATCACGGTGTTGATGATGATGGCCGGTTCGACCTGCCTGCTCGGATTCCTGCCGACCTACGCGTCGATTGGCCTCGCCGCTCCGGTGCTGCTGATCCTTATCCGCTGCGTCCAGGGCTTCTCGGCCGGTGGCGAGATCGGCACCATCACCAGCTTCATCTCCGAGTACGCCGGGCCCGGTCGCCGTGGTTTTTCCACCTGCTGGCTAATGGTCACGGCGGTATTGGGGCTGCTCCTCGGGGGCGCTGTCGCCAATGGCATGACCTGGGTATTGGGCGCGGAGACGATGCAATCGTGGGGCTGGCGTGTGCCGTTCCTGATCGCCGGCCCCATGGGGATGATCTCGATGTACATTCGCCTGAAACTAGAAGACAGCCCGGAATTCCTTGCGCTGCAAAAAGCCGGGGAAACCTCCAAGGCGCCGCTGCGTGAGGTCTGGCAGTGGAAGCGGGCGATTGCACTGGTGTTTTTCATCATCACGCTGCACAGCTCGATCTTTTATCTGGTGCTGACCTTCGCCTCGACCTACATGTCGCGCATCCTCAAGTTCGACAGCGGCACCACGCTGTTCTACGTGTTCATCGCCAGCCTCGCGGCGGCGTTCGTCATGCCGTTGGGCGGAGCGTTCACCGACCGTTACGGGCGCAAACCATTCCTGATGGTGGTGGGTGTGCTGGCGACGATGGCGATGTACTGGTTCTTTAAAGCGGCACCGACCGCAACGCCTGCCACGTTCATCTGGCCGTTGATGGCCGTGGCGATTCTGTTCGGGCTGTACGCCTCGTCGACCTACGCGACCATGAGTGAGCTGCTGCCAACCCGGATTCGCTCGACCGGTATCGCGGTGGCCTACAACATTCCGGTGGCCGTGTTCGGGGGCAGCGCGCCATTGATTTCGACCTGGCTGATTCAGCAAACCGGCGACATCAGCTCACCGTGGTATTTCTACATCGGCACCGGGATCGCGTCGCTGATTGCCCTGACGTTGCTGCGCCAGGAAGATTTCGTGGCGTGTACCCAGGCTGTGCAACCTGCATCGAGCGAGCGGGACACCGGGTCTTCATCTTCGGCGTTCCCCGTCACACCTGCCTCCGAATCCAGCCACAGCACCGCGGCCTGATTCGTCCCGACTGCGTCGCACCCTCTGAGCGGTGCGACGCAGGCCGTTCTCCCTCGATGTGTCGCGTTTTTCTCAGGCCTGTACCGGTCTGCGGCCTCCCGATCTGCGTCCGCCGCCATCCGCTTTTCATGCCTGCGGTCCATGTCATGAAAAATTAAGTGGTATATACCCGTATTTGTGAATATCGTGCGCCATGCCGCCTTTTCTGGACGGGCTTCGTCGATCGGATCGACCTGGACGTCGGAGCGCCGTCGGGCCGTTTGTGCCTGATCCGCTTCGACATTGATGTTTCACGCTTGTCTGGATACTTCCATGCTTGGCCTCGTACGCGTTGCTTTGAGACGACCGTATACCTTTGTCGTTCTCGCCGTTTTGATCATGATCGTCGGGCCGCTGGCGGCTCTGCGCACCCCCACTGACATTTTTCCGGAGATTCGCATTCCGGTCATCGCGGTCATCTGGCAGTACACCGGTCTCTCGCCGGACCAGATGGCCGGGCGCGTCACATCCCCGTTCGAGCGGGTGCTGACGACCACGGTCAACGACATTCGCCACATCGAAGCCCAGTCGCTCAACGGCTTCGGGATCGTCAAAGTGTTTTTTCAGCCGGGCGTGAACATCAGCAACGCCAACGCCCAGTTGACGTCGGTGTCCCAGGCGATCCTGCGCAACCTGCCGCCCGGCACGGTGCCGCCGTTGATTCTCAACTACAGCGCCTCAACGGTGCCGATCGTGCAACTGGCGTTGTCCGGCCAGAACCTCAGCGAGCAGAAGCTGGGTGACATCGGCCTCAACACCGTGCGGCTGATGCTCACCACCGTGGCGGGCGCGTCGCTGCCGTACCCCTTCGGTGGCAAGACCCGTCAGGTGCAGATCGACCTTGACCCTGCGCAGATGCAAGCGCGAGGGCTGTCTGCCCAAGACGTCGCCAACGCGCTGGCCACGCAAAACCAGATCACCCCCGTGGGCACCCAGAAGATCGGGGGCTACGAGTACATGCTGCAACTGAACAACTCGCCGGTGGCGTTCAAGGACCTCGAAGACCTGCCGATCAAGACCGCCAACGGCACCACGGTGCTGATACGTGATGTCGGCACGGTCAAGGACGGCAGCCCGCCGCAGACCAACATCGTGCACGTCAACGGCAACCGTTCCGTGCTGATTCCGGTGCTCAAGACCGGCTCGGCCTCGACCCTCGGGGTGATCGAAGGGATCAAGGACAAGCTCGCCGATTCCAAGGCGCAGTTGCCTGAAAACCTGAACATCGACCTGATCGGCGACCAGTCGCTGTTCGTGCGAGCGGCCATCAGTGGCGTCGCCCGTGAAGGGTTGATCGCCGCCGCGCTGACCAGTCTGATGATCCTGCTGTTCTTGGGGAGTTGGCGTTCGACCGTGATCATTGCGGTCTCGATTCCGCTGGCGATCCTGTCGTCGATTGCCGCGCTGTCGGCGATGGGTGAAACCCTGAACATCATGACCCTCGGAGGGCTGGCGCTGGCCGTCGGCATCCTGGTCGACGATGCCACGGTGACCATCGAAAACATCAACTGGCACCTGGAACAGGGCAAGCCGGTGGAGACCGCGATCCTGGACGGCGCCGCGCAGATCGTGACACCGGCCTTCGTGTCCCTTTTGTGTATCTGCATCGTGTTCGTGCCGATGTTCTTCCTCGACGGCGTGGCCCGGTTCCTGTTCGTGCCGATGGCCGAAGCGGTGATTTTCGCGATGATTGCCTCGTTCATCCTGTCGCGAACGCTGGTCCCGACCATGGCGAACTACCTGCTGAAACCCCACAACCTGACGGAAGAGGGCGCGCACAAACCTGCCAGCCGCAACCCATTGGTACGATTCCAACGGGGTTTCGAGGCGCGTTTCGAACGGATTCGCGAGGGGTATCACGGGTTGCTCGCCGCCGCGCTGGAGCACCGCAAAGGGGTGATGGTCGGCATCCTCGCCTTCGTCGTCGCGTCCTTCGCGCTGGCGCCGACGTTGGGCCGCAACTTTTTCCCGGCGGTGGATTCCGGGCAGATTCTGATGCACGTCCGTGCCCCGGTGGGCATGCGTGTCGAAAGCACGGCGCAGTTGATCTTCGATGTGGAGAATGCCGTGCGTCGAGTGATCCCGGGCTCCGAACTCAAGGCGGTGGTGGACAACATCGGGCTGGCGGTCAGCGGCATCAATACCGCGTACAACACCACCGGTACGGTCGGCTCCCAGGACAGCGACATCCAGATCAGCCTGAACGAAGACCATCAGCCGACCGCCGAGTACGTGCGCCAGTTGCGTGAGCAACTGCCTCGCGAATTCCCCAACGCCGTGTTCTCGTTCCCGCCAGCCGACATCGTCGGGCAGATTCTCAACTTCGGTTCGTCGGCCCCGGTGGACGTGCAGATCACCGGTAACAACCTGGGCGGCAACTACGCCTACGCCAACACGCTGCTGCGTGAAATCCGTCGGGTGCCGGGCGTCGCGGATGCCCGGATTCAGCAGTCCCAGCAATTGCCGACGTTCAAGATCGACGTGGACCGCACCCGAGCGCAACTGCTCGGGATCAGCGAGCGAGACATCACCAACAGCCTGGTGGTCAACTTCGCGGGATCGAGCCAGGTGGCACCGACGTTCTGGCTCAACACGGCGAACGGCGTGTCGTACCCCATCGTGCTGCAAACCCCGCAGTACAGCCTCGACAAGTTGGCGCAGCTGTACAACCTGCCGCTGACCTCCACGTCCTCGACCGGCAGCGGACAGATTCTCGGCGGCCTGGCGTCGGTGGCGCGGACCCACAGCAACTCCGTGGTGACCCAATCCGACATCCAGCCCGTGGTGGAAATCCTCACCTCGGTGCAGGGCCGTGACCTCGGCGGTGTGGCAGCAGACATCCAGAAGATTCTGGCCGCGCACGCCAACGACGTGCCGAAAGGCTCGAAAGTGGCGCTGCAAGGTCAGTCAACGACGATGAACAGCGCCTTCAGCGGCATGTTGTTCGGGCTGCTGGGGGCCGTCGTGCTGATCTACCTGCTGATCGTGGTCAACTTCCAGTCGTGGAGCGACCCGTTCGTGATCATCACCGCATTGCCTGCGGCCCTGGCGGGCATCGTCTGGATGCTCTTTGTCACGCACACGCCGTTGTCGGTGCCAGCGTTGACGGGGGCGATCATGTGCATGGGGGTGGCGACGGCCAACGCCATCCTGGTCGTCAGCTTCTGCCGGGAACGGCTGGCGGAGCACGGCAACCCGTTGCAGGCCGCGCTGGAAGCCGGGTTTACCCGCTTCCGTCCGGTTCTGATGACCGCCATTTCGATGATCATCGGCATGGCGCCCATGGCCTTGAGCCTGGGCGAGGGCGGTGAGCAAAACGCGCCACTGGGCCGTGCGGTGATCGGCGGTCTGTGCTTCGCCACTGTGGCCACGTTGTTCCTGGTTCCCATCATTTTCAGCCTCGTTCACGCACGCGACAGTCGCGCCCGCGTCCAGGCCACTGCTTCTCAAGGGTTTTGACATGCTCAACGACACTCCTGTAACCCAACGTCAGCCACGCGTCAGCGGCTGGCGAGCGAATCTGGGTCTGCTGATTGCGCTGGTCGTGGTCGCCGCCGTGGTGTTCGTCGGTCTCACGGCCCGCGCCAGTGAATCGAAAGACCTGAAGACCTGGACCGATGCCCAGGCGCTGCCCAGCGTGATCGTCATCAGCCCGGCCGCACCCACCCAAGGTTCGGCGCTGATTTTGCCGGGACGCCTGGAAGCCTGGTCGCGGGCAGCGATCTTTGCCCGTGTCGGCGGTTACCTGAAGTCCTGGAAAGCCGACATCGGCGCCAAGGTCAAGGCAGGCCAACTGCTCGCCGAGATCGACACCCCCGAACTGGATCAGCAGTTGCTCCAGGCACGCGCCGATCTGGCCACCGCCAAAGCCAATGCCACGCTGTCCCAGACCAGTGCCAAACGCTGGCAGGCCATGCTGGCGTCGGACTCGGTGTCCAAGCAGGAAGTCGATGAACGCAACGGTGACCTGGCTGCGAAGCTGGCGCAGGTTCAGGCGGCTCAGGCCAATGTCGAGCGGTTGTTGGCGACCAAAGGTTTTCAACGGCTGACCGCGCCGTTCGACGGTGTGGTCACGGCGCGCTCCACGGATGTCGGCGCGCTGATCAACGCGGGCAGCACGGCCAGCGGCCAAGAACTATTCGCCGTGTCCGACGTCAGCCGTTTGCGGGTCTACGTTCAAGTGCCGCAGAGTTACGCGCCGCAGGTGAAGGCCGGTGCAACGGCGCGACTGAGCGTGCCCGAATACCCGCAGGAACAGTTCAAAGCCACCGTCATTGCCTCGGCGGATTCGGTGAACGCGTCGTCGGGCAGCACGCTGGTGCAGCTGCAAGTCGATAACCCCACCGGTCGTCTGCTGCCGGGCGCCTACACCAGCGTACGCTTCGACCTGCCGATTCAACCCAACGTCGTGCGGCTCCCGGCCAGTGCCTTGCAATTTGACGCTCAGGGCATGCGCGTCGCGACTCTCGATCAAAACGACCACGTGCTGTTCAAGACCGTGACCATCGCTCGGGATTTCGGTGATTCGGTGGAAATCGGTTCGGGCCTCGCCGCCACGGACCGCGTCATCGACACGCCGCCCGATGGCTTGAACGACAACGACCCGGTGCAGATCGCCAAACCTGCCGAGGCCAAACCCCATGGTTAAGCAGAGCATGCTGTTGATGGCGATGCTGGGGCTGGGCGCTTGCTCCCTCGCGCCGGACTACACCGTACCGTCGGTGCCCACGGCGCAACAGTACAGAGCCCAAGGGCCGTGGAGCCTCGCCACGCCCAGTGACCAGATCAGTCGCGACGGTTGGTGGCAGGTTTACAACGACCCGCAATTGGATGCGCTGCAGCAGCAACTGCTGGCCAATAATCCGACCTTGAGCGCAGCGCTGGCGCATTACGCGCAGGCTCAGGCGTTCGTGGCCCAAGTGAACTCAGCGTTATTGCCCACGGTGAAGCAGATCGGCAACGCGCAACGAATCCGCCAGTCCGATACGCGACCGTTGCGTGCCAGCACCACGGACGACGTCTACAACTCGGGCACCCTGGGTGTGCAGATCGACTACGAAGTGGACCTCTGGGGCCGCGTGCGCAATTCGGTGGCGGCGGGTACTGACGAAGCGCAAGCCTCGCTCGCCGACCTGGCGTCTGCGCGGCTGAGCCTGCAAGCGCAACTGGCCGACAGCTACGTGCGCCTGCGCGGCCTGGATCAGCAGACCCACCTGCTGGAACAGACGACCCAGGCGTTCAGCCGCGCGGTGGACCTGACCCAAGGCCTGCACGACGGCGGCATCGTCTCCGGGCTGGATGTCGCGCGGGCTTCTTCGCAGCTGTCGTCGGCCAAGTCGCAGCTCAAGCAAAACAACGTGCAACGGACGCTGCTTGAACATGCCATTGCGGCGTTGACCGGCGCCTCGGCGTCACAGTTCAGCATCGCGCCGAGCACTGCAGCCTTGCCATTGCCCACGGTGCCGACGGGCGTGCCCTCGACCTTGCTCCAGCGTCGACCTGATATTGCCGCCGCCGAGCGACGCATTGCCGCCGCCAACGCACGCATCGGTGTGGCCCGCGCCGCCTGGTTCCCCACGCTGACCCTGAGCGCCCAAGGCGGGTACCAAAGCAGCGAGTTCGCCAATCTGCTCAGCGCACCCAACCTGTTCTGGGCCGTGGGGCCTTCGCTGGTGACCACGCTGTTCGACGGCGGCTTGCGTCAGGCCCAGGTGGACGCGGCGAAAGCCGCGACGGATGAGGCGGGCGGCAAATACCGGGCGCAGGTGTTGGCGGCGTTCGAGCAGGTCGAAGACAACCTGTCGATCATTGATGGCCTGGGTTCGGCGCTGGAGGATCAGCGCGCAGCGGCGGAAGCGGCGCAATACAGCGAAAACCTCTCGCTGGCCCGTTACAAGCAGGGGGCGATTGGTTATCTGGACGTGGTCGTCGCACAAACCGCGTCGTTGCAGGCGCAACGCAGCGTGCTGGATTTGCAGACCCAACAACTGGCGGCGAGTGTCGGGCTGGTCAAGGCGTTGGGGGGAGGGTGGAACGTCTCGGAGCTGGCGGTCAACGGCAAGCCGGAGACGCCGCTTCGTTAAGGATTACCGCCATTGAAAAAGCCCCGCTGAATGCACGACTCAGCGGGGCTTGCGTGGATCGGGATCAATCAACGCTGATAGGCGGCCTTGTGCAAGGTCACAAAGGCCTGGACCGTCATCGGCGCGACGCCGGTGACGTCGGCGATGATCGAGTCTTCGCCCTCGAACACGCCATGCTGGTAGTCCTGCGCCACTTCAATCAGGTGCTGGCGGAGGAACGGGCCCAGCCCCGATTCGGTCATTTCCTTATCGTATTGCTCGAGGGTGATCGGCACGTAGGTCACGGTGCGGCCCAGCACTTCACCGACGGCATCGGCGACACCTTGCTGGCTCAGTTCGATCGGGCCGTTGAGGTCGTAGGTCTTGCCCGCATGAGGTTGCGGGTTTTGCAGGATCGCGGCGATCAGGCGGGCCTGGTCTTCGGCGGCGATCGGGGCGTGCCGACCGTCGCCGAACGGCAGACGGATTTCGCCGCGTTCGACGATGTGTTTCCGCCAGTGCGGGTAGAGCAGCCATTGGGCGAAGTACGTCGGGCGAAGGTGAGTGGTCGCCAGACCCGACCAGTCGAACACGCGTTCGGCGGTGTAATGGCTCAAGGCTGCGTTGCTTTTAGCCACGCGACGGGCGGAAATCTGCGACATGTTCACCAGCGAGGTCACACCGGCTTCTTTCGCCGCCAACGCGAAACGGGCGCTCGCGTCGATGATGCCGGGGTGGATCGGGTAGACGAAGTAGGCCGACTCGATGCCTTCAAGGGCGGCGCGCACCGAATCAAGGTCCTGGAAATCGCCAATGGCAACGTCTGCGCCCAGCTCGCGCAGTTCCGCCGCGCGGTGGTCATCGGCGCGCACCAGAGCTCGGACAGGGATGTTTTTTTTGCGCAGGATTTCGACGGTTTTGCGGCCGGTGAAGCCAGTGGCGCCGGTGACGAGCAGGGTGGGTTGAGACATGATCGATCCTCAGTACAGGAAACCGCTTGCGCGGACGGGAGAGTTATATGAAGCTTGTAATTCACATTAGATGGTGATCGGAATCTAATGTCAACAGCACGTCGGATATTCGGATAGAAAGAGGCGTTCCATGCGCAAGAGCAAACTGGAAACCGCTGCAACGAGGCAGAAAATCATTGAGGTCAGCCGCGTCGAGTTTCGTCGCCACGGCATCGACGGCAGCGGCCTCACCGCATTGATGGCGGCCGCGGGTTTGACGCAGGGCGGGTTTTACAAACACTTCGAGTCGAAGGCACACCTGGTCGCGGAGGCGACGAAAGCGTCCGTGGACGATCAGTTGGCGAAGTTGGCGCAAGTCGGGGCATCAGGCGAAGAGGCCGATGCGTTCAATGCATCGGTCGCCACTTACCTGAGCGTGCGGCACCGGGATGAAAGCAGTGGTTGCCCGTTTGCGGCGTTGGGCAGTGAACTTGCGAGGGCTGAAGACCCCGTGAAGACGGTCGCGGTGGAAGGGTTTGAGCAGACTCTGGCGCTGCTGACCGAGCAGTTGGCCGCCGCCCGGCCCGAAGGGGATGCCGGGCCGTCAAACCGTGATCAGGCCATGCTGAGTCTCTGCGCGTTGATGGGGGCGCTGACCGTCGCCCGGATGGCCGAAGGTCGTGCGCTGTCAGAAGAAGTGCTAGCAGCGGTTCGTCGGCAGTTGCAGGTTAAAGCCCCGACCGCTACTAGCGATTAAACCGCTCGGCCAGGCTGTGAAGGTACTGGGCCATTTGCTCCAGCTCTCGGCTGATGCTCGACCCCTGTTGCGCTTGCCCCGCGCTCTGGTCGCACAATTGAGCGATGCGGTTGATCTGCTGATTGATGCTTTCGGCCACGTGGGTTTGCTCCTCGGACGCCGAGGCCATCTGCTGGCTCATCCCGGTGATCCGTGACACCGCCTGGCTGATGCCACTCAACGCGTGCTGCACCGCTTCGACGCTGGTCACGCTTTCCTGCGACATGGCCTGGCCCCGCGTGGCCGTGGCGACCGCCCGGCTGGCGCCCTCGCGCAATTCGCCGATGATGCCTTGAATCTGCTCGGTGGAGGTCTGCGTGCGCGAAGCCAGTGAGCGGACCTCATCGGCCACCACCGCAAACCCTCGGCCCTGTTCCCCGGCGCGTGCCGCTTCAATAGCCGCGTTGAGGGCCAGCAGGTTGGTCTGCTGGGCAATGGAATTGATGACGTCCACAACACTGCCGATGGATTGCGTCGCACTGGCCAGCTCGCCCACCGCTTCGCCGATTTCAGACACCGAGTTGGCCATGTGGCGGATCGCCAACAGGCTGTCGTCGGCCAGGCTGCGTCCCTGTTGGGCGAGGTTGTCCGCTTCCAGCGCAGCGTTAGCGGTGTTCTGCACGTTATGGGTGACTTCCTGAATCGTCGCGGCCATTTGCGTGATGGCGGTTGCCGATTGATCGGTTTCGTTGCGTTGCTGATCGAGGGCTTCGGCCTGCAACAGCGACAGGCTGGCGGACTGACCGGCGCGCTGTTTGACGTTTTCCCCGGCATCCACCAGCCGCGTCAGCGCGGTTTGCAGGCGCGCTTCCTCGCTGAGCAACGCCAGGTCCAGACGCGCCTGCGGGCCCCGGTTATCGCTGTAGGTCAAGGCTATCAAAGGGTCGGTGAAGGCTTTGGGATGTTCGTCCAGCAGCGCCTTGAGCGTCTGGTTTTGCCGCCATTCCAGAAACACGCTGAGGGCGACCAGCGTCAGCAGCATGGCCGCCAACTCCGCATGATCGGCCAATAAATAATTGCAAACGCCGAGAATCACAGCGGCGATGATCAGCGGCAGTTGGCGGGCCAGTTGATAGCGGGCGGTTTCAACACCGGAAACGGCAGACTTGCCCGCTCGCAGGCGCGCGTACAGCGCCTCGGCCCGACGCACCTGCTCGCGGGTCGGGAGCGCCCGAACGGACTCGAACCCCGAGATCTTACCGTGCTCGTAGATCGGCGTGACGTAAGCGCTGACCCAGTAAAAGTCGCCATTCTTCGCGCGGTTCTTCACCACGCCCATCCATGGCTTGCCCTGTTTGAGGGTCTCCCACATGTGGGCGAACACCGAGGGCGGCATGTCGGGGTGACGAACGAGGTTGTGGGGCTGGCCGATCAGTTCTTCGCGGGTAAAACCGCTGAGGGCGACGAAAGCGTCGTTGCAGTAGGTGATGTGACTGCTGAGGTCGGTGGTGGAAATCAAACGCTCGTTAGCGGCAAAAGTACGTTCCTGTTGTGTAACCGGCATGTTCAAACGCATAGACCGACTCATCCCTGACAGTGCTGAAGTGCTTGCCAGTAGGTGTAGCACAACATTGCCGACGCCGACGAACGGTGCCCGGCAATGGGAATCTGTTCCCAGAAACCGGGCATTCAAGCGTCGGTCAATTGCCGTCGGCGACCTTGCGTTCGATGGCATCGGTCTTGCGTTTCAGCTCTTCGGCTTCCTGTTCCTTGGTGCGGATGGAGGTGGGAGTGATGACTTCGTCCACGGCGCGGGTGTCGTCGTCGCGGTCTGCGAGATCGCGCTCGACCACGTTCACGGGCTTGCCGGACGCATCGGTAGGTGGGGCGTTGGTGGGACGGGTGGAGGCGTTGCGGTCGTCGTTACTCATGTCAGTATCCTCAGGGGGCTTGAATATTGGAGGACAGCGCGCAAGACGAGTTCGAGGAATTTGCGGGGTGTGCATGAGCACGATGCTCAAATCCCGGGCAGAAAAAAGCCCGCTGGGGAAGACGGGCTTAAAGAGGATCAAAAGGAGTAGGTGCAGACTGAACCTTGCGACGTGAACATTTCGTGAAAACGGATTTATGACTGATTCCTATTTAGCAAATCACGACGAACGGTCAAGTCTTGCGGGCGAATGCCAAGCGCTTCAAGGATTTATGTGCACGGGATTCTGCCAAAAGGAAGGGTCAGCACTCTTCAATCGCTCGACAGCATTGTTGATGTGGGTGAGGGCGGCCTGGCGTGCAGCTTCCGGATCGCGGGCGGCGATGGCGTCGTAAATGGCGACATGTTCGACGCGCACGGTGCTGGCCATTTCCTGACGGCGCTCTTCATTGGAGCGGGTGATGCGGATGGCCTCTTTCACAAACTGGGCGATGAATTCGTGCAAAGACGGGTAAAGCGGATTGCCCGTGGCGTGGGAAATCGACAGGTGATACGCCAGGTCTTCCTCGACGCCGTCATGGCCTTCGTGCTCAGCGGTATCAATGGCTTTCAGCGCACGCTCAATGGTTTCCAGTTGTTGACGGGTGTGACGCTGGGCGGCGAGGGCGGCCGCTTCGCCTTCAATGCCCCGGCGTAATTCCGTGACGCGCAACACCGCTTCGATGGAGCCGCCGACGTCCACATCGATGGTGAACGCCTTGATGTGCGCACCTTCGCAGACCACGGTCCCGCTGCCCTGACGCACTTCCACCAGACCCGCCGACTTCAGCCGGGAAATTGCTTCTCGCACCACCGTGCGGCTCACCCCGTAACGCTCGCACAGCACAGGCTCGGTGGGCAGGCGCGTGCCGGGAAGGGCTTCGCCGTTGGCGATATGCGCTTTGAGTGCGGCCGTGACCTGATCCGCCAGCGTGCCTTTGGAGGCGTCTTTCAGGCTGGAGGGGGCATTCGGGCGCGGGGTCAGGTCGGAGGCGGACATGGAAATCTCATGTTTCAAATGAATGAACGTTACTGCATTTCCGGCGCCACGTCCCGTGCAGGAAGCGTGTTGAATTCGTATGACGTATTATGTTACTTGTTATGTCGCACGCTGTTCTGCCCCCAACATTCGCCCACTACAAAAACAAAGGGATGGGAAAGAAATGAGTGAATCCTTGACGCAGGGCGCCAGCGGCACGCCCGCCGCCGATGCCTCCGAAGACGCGGCTTACCGCAAGGCGGCGTGGCGCATTCTGCCGCTCCTGCTGCTGTGTTATCTGGTGGCCTACCTCGATCGGGTCAATGTCGGTTTTGCCAAACTGCAAATGTCCGATGACCTGCATTTCTCCGAAGCGGTGTACGGCCTCGGCGCGGGCATCTTTTTCATCGCGTACTTCCTGGTTGAAATCCCCAGCAACCTGATCCTGCACAGGGTCGGCGCCCGGCTGTGGATTGCGCGGATCATGATCAGCTGGGGCGTGATCTCGTCCTGCATGGCCTTCGTGACCACGCCGATGTCGTTCTACATCATGCGTTTCCTGCTGGGGCTGGCCGAGGCCGGTTTCTACCCGGGCGTCATTCTGTACCTGTCGTACTGGTTCCCGACCCACCGTCGCGGGAAGATGTTCGCGTTGTTCGCCAGCGCCGTGCCGCTGTCGGGCCTGGTGGGTGCGCCGCTGTCCGGCTGGATCATGGCCGTGTTCGACGGCGCCCACGGTTGGGCGGGGTGGAAGTGGCTGTTCTTCATCGAGGGCCTGCCGTCGGTGGCCATCGGCATTCTGGTGATTTTCTGCCTGAGCGACCGCATCTCCCACGCGGGCTGGCTGACTCAGGAACAGAAAACCCTGCTGCAATCGCGCATCGACGCCGAAAGCCACTCCCACGAAGTCCACAGCGTGCGCGACGTGTTCCGCCAGCCGCGCATCTGGCTGCTGACCGCGATCTATTTCTGCATGATCGCCGGCTTTTACACCGTCGGTTTCTGGCTGCCGACGCTGGTCCGTCAGGCCGGGGTCACCGACGTGCTGCACATCGGCCTGTTGACCGCGATTCCGTACGGCGCGGCCGTCGCGACCATGCTGCTGGTGTCGCGCCACGCGGACCGGGTACGTGAACGCCGCTGGCATCTCGCACTGACGGCCATCGTCGGCGCCATCGGTTTGATCATCGCGGCGACCTGGAGCAGCAGTTTCACGATGTCGATGATCGGCCTGACCCTCGCCGCCATGGGCGCCCTCAGCACGTTGCCACTGTTCTGGAGCCTGCCGACGGCGTTCCTCGGAGGTACTGCGGCCGCTGCGGGGATTGCGCTGATCAACTCGTGCGGCAACCTCGCAGGGTTCGTTTCGCCGTATCTGATCGGCTTCCTCAAGGACATGACCCAAAGCACCACCATCGGCCTGTACGTGATGGCGGGTGCACTGATCCTCGGGTCGGTGTTGATCTTCCGGATTCCCGCAAAACTCGTTAACCGTTGAGCAACAGGAGTGACCCATGAATATTCTCGTGACCGGTGCGGCCGGCTTTCTCGGCCGTCGCCTGATCGAAACCCTCTTGCAGCGCGGCGCGTTGACCGATCGACAGGGGGCCAGGCAGGCCCTCTCGAAAATCGTGGCTTTCGACGTGGTGCCGCTGACCGGCCTGGACGACCCTCGGGTCGAGGTGGTCTGCGGTGACATCGCCGACCCCAAAGTGCTGGAAGGGCTGGTGACCGCCGAAACCGACAGCGTTTTCCACCTTGCGGCCGTGGTGTCGAGTCAGGCCGAACAGGACTTCGAGCTCGGGATGCGCATCAACTTCACCGCGACGCAACAGCTGCTGGAGCGGATTCGCAGCCTCGGCACCTGCCCAAAATGGGTGATGACCAGTTCCGTGGCGGTGTTCGGCGGACAGCTGCCTGCTCAGGTGGAGGACCATCAGGTCTGGGCGCCGCAAAGCTCCTACGGCACACAAAAGGCGATGAACGATTTGCTGCTCGCTGATTACAGCCGTCGGGGTTTCGTCGATGGCCGCAGCTTGCGCATGCCGACTATCGTCGTACGGCCCGGCAAACCCAACCTTGCGGCATCGAGCTTCGCCAGTGGCATCATCCGTGAGCCGCTCAACGGGCAGGAAAGCGTGTGCCCGGTGTCGCTGGAGACGCGCCTGTGGCTGATGTCACCGGCGCAGGCCATCGCCAACCTGATTCATGGCCATGAGCTGTCGGCGGAGCAATTGCAGCCGGGGCGGGTGATCAACATGCCGGGCTTGTCGATCACGGTGGCCGACATGATTGACGCGTTGCGGCGGACGGCGGGGGACGAGGTCGCCCACCGGATTCGTCTGGGGCGCAACCCGGCGATCGAGAAAATCGTCGGCTCCTGGCCAGGGTCATTCACCGCAACGTATGCGAAAAAGCTGGGCTTTACCGCCGATCACGATTTTGCGGATGTCATCGGGCAGTTCATCGCGGAATACCCACCCCAACCCAGCTAAAACCGTCGCGTTCATATGTCGCGTGGCCGTCTAGGTCAGGGCGGTTAATCGTGTTCTAATCAGCCCCACTCAAACCGGGGAACGGCCCACGCTTCGTGTGTGAAAACAGGCACTTCCCCCGATACCCTCAGAATCAACCAAGGGCTGTCATGGATACGGGGTCACGACTGAAGTTAGTGCGGGAAAGCTACAAAATGTCCCAGCGTGAGCTGGCCAGACGCAGCGGAGTCGCCAATGGCACGATCTCCTTGATTGAGTTGAATCGCGTCAGCCCCTCGGTCAGTTCGCTGAAAAAACTGCTGGAGGGGTTTCCCATGACCCTGGCGGATTTTTTCTCCTTCGATCAGCCGCCTCAAGAACAACGCTACGTCTTCCGCGCCGGAGAACAGCCGGATCTCGGTCGCGACGGATTGCGCCTGTTGCTGATCGGCGCTTCGGTGCCCAGCCGCCAGATGCGCATGCTCCGTGAGCAATACGCGCCGGGTGCAGGCTCGGGCGATGAACCGATCGTGCATGCCCAGGGCGAGGAGTGCGGTCTGGTCACGCGAGGCACCATCGAGCTGACGGTAGACGGGCAGATCAGCATTCTCAACGCCGGTGATGGGTATTACTTCCCGACCACGCTGCCCCACAGCTTTCGCAACATCGGGCAGGATGAGGCAGAAATCATCAGCGCGAACACGCCAGCTAATTTTTAAGGAGCGTCTGGCGTGAGGTTACCAAACGCCAGACAGCACGAAGGGGAGCCGAGGCTCCCCTTCAAGGTGTTTCAGTTGCATGCTCTTTTTTGTTTTTAGGTGGCCTGTTGTTGTTTTTGGCAGCCATACCTTTTTGGTTTTGAGCGACCCCCATCCGGGGCCAAGAGCAAACGTATTTTTTTGAGCGCTGATGTAGCTTCGATCTTGCGATTCAACCCATGCGGTAGCTACCTGAAGGTAGTTTTATTGTTCTCTGCCCGGTCGAGAGGCCTGAGCCTCACAAAGCGATCCACTCCAAAAAAATCAGTTAGCTGCGTCTCTTCCGTCTTGTTCTTGTTATGTCAGAGCCGATACGTCTTGTTTTTATTGGGTTACTGCGATTTTTTATTTTTGTTGTACATAAGACATAGCAGAAGCCATGCCAAGTTTCGTCAATGCTTTGAAAAGCCCGGAAACCGTGGCCTTCAGAAAAACCCCACATTCAGCGCCACGCTGAGATCATCACCGGGTGTTTCCGTGTTACCCGTTTCCATCGCTTCAATGCTGGTCAGGGTAACACTCTGTGACAACTTGTCGCACATCAGGCCGACAAACGTGCCCTCGCCACCCGAGAGCCGTTCGCCTTGCCCAGCACGTCACTGATGCGCTGACCGGCTGCAATCAATTTGTCCAGGTCGATACCCGTGTCGATGCCCAGCCCGTTCAGCATGTACACCACATCTTCCGTCGCCACGTTGCCTGTGGCCCCTTGGGCGTAGGGGCAGCCGCCCAGGCCCGCCACCGAGCTGTCGAACACCTGAATCCCCTCCAACAGGCTGGCGTAGATATTCACCAGCGCCTGCCCGTAGGTGTCATGGAAATGCCCGGCCAGTTTGCCGCGAGGGATGTTGGCCGCGACGGCGTCGATCAATTCGCGGGTCGCGCCGGGTGTACCGGTGCCGATGGTGTCGCCCAGTGACACTTCGTAACAGCCCATGCCGAACAGTTCGTCGGCCACTGCCGCCACCTGTTTCGGCGGCACGGTGCCTTCGTATGGGCAGCCCAGCACACAGGACACATAGCCCCGCACGCGAATACCGTGCAATCGCGCTGCTTCCATGATCGGCAGGAAACGGTCGAGGCTTTCGCTGATCGAGCAGTTGATGTTGCGCTGCGAGAAGGCCTCGGAAGCCGCCGCGAACACCGCGACTTCCTTGACACCCGCCGCCAGCGCGTCCTCGAAACCGCGAAAGTTGGGGGCGAGGGCGGCGTAAGTCACGTCGTCCTTGCGCCGGATGCCCGCGAACACTTCCGCCGATCCCGCCATTTGTGGCACCCACTTGGGCGACACGAAACTGCCGACTTCTATATAGCCAAGCCCGGCGTTGGAGAGGTCGTCCACCAGCCGGATCTTGTCGGCGACGTCGATGGGGCGCGCCTCGTTTTGCAGGCCGTCACGGGGGCCGACTTCGACCAGACGTACGCGTTGGGGCAGCGACATGGCAAATTCATCCTCACTGTCAGCATCAGGTTTATGCGCTATTCGTTTGTTATTGAACGGTATTTTTCAGCGCTTCTTTGCAGCGCTCTTCGGCGGTGTCGAGTTCCAGCTGCATCTGCTGGATGTCGAGCAACTGCTGATCGAGTTGGGCGCGACGCTCGGCGATCTTCTGCAGCATGGTGGTCAGTTGCTTTTGATTGTCGCCACTAGGGTCGTATAAGCCGATCAAGTCCCGGCATTCGGCTAGGGAAAACCCGATGCGCTTGCCCCTCAAAATCAGCTTCAGCGTGACCTTGTCCCTCGCTGAATAAATGCGCTCCAGCCCACGGCGTTCGGGGCTTAGCATGCCTTGTTCTTCATAAAAGCGAATGGTGCGCGTGGTGATGTCCAGCTCGCGAGCGAGGTCGGAAATGCTGTAAGTCGGGTGGTTCATGGCGGGGCTCGAACGAGGGAAGCGTTCGGCTAACGTACGGCGACCTTGACGTAAACGTCAAGCAGCGAGATGCACTCTAGGGCGGGCGGTTACCGGCAGAGCGGCAGGACGCGATCGCTGTAGGAGCCGGCTTGCTGGCGAACGCGGTGTGCCAGTCACCCATAAGGCAGCTGGCATAAGGGATCGCCAGCAAGCCGGCTCCTACAGTTTTAGATTTCAATCGACTTTAGATACTGGTTTTAAGCAGTTGATAAATAACAGTTACCACTACTTAAAGTTCTTTCTCAAGTTTGCGTTCTTGCGCAATCACCAGCTGACACAACTCAATGATCTGCTCCCGCATCCAACGGTTCGCCGGGTCCTGATCGGTGCTTTCGTGCCAGTACAAGTGGGTCTCTACGCTTGGCACGTCGTTCACCGGGAGGTGGACGAAATGCAGGTCGTTACGCCGGGCGAAGCGTTCTGGAACGGTCATGACCATGTCGGTCTGGTGCAGCACCTGTGATGCCATCAAATAATGCTGCGACCGCAGGGCGATCTTGCGCTGGATGCCCATTTTGCCCAGCGCCAGATCGACGTAGCCCAACCCGCTGCGGCGACTGGAGATGTGGATGTGCGCCACCGACAGATAGTCGTCCAACGTTATCGAGCCTTTGTTCGCCAGCGGATGCCCTTTGCGCATGGCGCAGACGTAGTTGTCTTCCATCAGCTTGACGTGGCGCACCTGCGGGTCGGTGTTCAACGGCGCGTCTACGGCGAAATCCAGCCGACCCGCCGCCAGTTCCTTGGTGGTTTCCCGGCGCTTGGACAGAAAGCTTTCGATGGTGACCGCTGGGGCCAGGCGGCGCAGCCGCTGAAACAGCGCGGGCAGAATGATCGCTTCGGTGAGGTCGGTCATGCTGATGCGGTAGTTCTTGTTCGCCTGCAGCGGGTTGAAAATCCGGCTCTCCTGCACCGACACCCGGAGCAGCGACAGCGCATTACGCACCGGCCCAATGATGTTCTGGGCCATCGGCGTTGGCACCATGCCTTGGGCGGTGCGCACGAACAGCGGATCGTTGAAGGTCTCGCGAAGGCGGGCCAAGGCATTGGACACGGCTGGCTGGGTGATGCCGACGATCTGACCGGCGCGGGTCAGGTTGGCCTCAGTGTAGATGGCGTCAAAGACAATAAAGAGGTTGAGATCGACCTTGCTCAGATTCATTGCGATGCGCCTCACGCTGTTGTTGTAGTTGGGACTTTCGTGCCGAAACGCGCCGATCATATATCAGTGATGAATGTTTATACACGCTGAGAATAGGTTAGATAAATGGAGGGGCCTGATCTAGCATCGCTTGCATGTCTTGAAACACCTCATCAGAAGGTAGCTGCCCATGGATTTCGCTTACTCCCCCAAGGTCCAGGAATTGCGCGAGCGCGTCACGGCGTTCATGGACGCCTACGTCTACCCGGCCGAGCCTGTGTTTGAGCGCCAGGTCTCGGAAGGGGACCGCTGGCAGCCGACCGCGATCATGGAAGAACTGAAAGCCAAGGCCAAAGCCGAAGGGCTGTGGAATTTGTTTCTGCCCGAATCCGAATTGGGCGCTGGCCTGACCAACCTGGAATACGCGCCCTTGGCGGAAATCATGGGCCGTTCGTTGCTGGGGCCGGAGCCGTTCAACTGCTCGGCGCCGGACACCGGCAACATGGAAGTGCTGGTGCGTTACGCCAGCGACGCGCAAAAGCAGCAGTGGCTCGAACCGCTGCTGCGGGGCGAAATCCGCTCGGCCTTTGCGATGACCGAACCTGACGTGGCCTCGTCCGATGCCACCAACATGGCCGCCCGTGCCGTGCGCGATGGCGACGAGTGGGTCATCAATGGCCGCAAATGGTGGACTTCCGGTGCCTGCGATCCACGCTGCAAAATCATGATTTTCATGGGCTTGAGCAACCCGGACGGCCCTCGTCATCAACAACATTCAATGATCCTGGTGCCGACGGATGCACCGGGGGTGAAGATCGTGCGTCCGCTGCCGGTCTTCGGCTACGACGATGCACCCCATGGCCATGCCGAGGTGCTGTTCGAGAACGTCCGCGTGCCGTACGAAAACGTCCTGTTGGGTGAAGGGCGCGGCTTCGAGATCGCTCAGGGTCGCCTTGGTCCGGGCCGGATTCACCACTGCATGCGTTCGATCGGCATGGCGGAGCGGGCGTTGGAACTGATGTGCAAACGCTCGGTGCAGCGCACGGCGTTCGGTCGGCCGCTTGCTCGCCTGGGCGGTAACGTAGACAAAATCGCCGACTCGCGCATGGAAATCGACATGGCGCGGCTGCTGACCCTCAAAGCCGCGTACATGATGGATACGGTCGGCAACAAGGTGGCCAAGAGCGAAATCGCGCAGATCAAGGTCGTGGCGCCGAACGTTGCGCTGCGGGTAATCGACCGCGCCATCCAGATTCACGGCGGAGCGGGGGTGTCCGGCGACTTCCCGCTGGCCTACATGTACGCCATGCAACGCACCCTGCGCCTGGCGGACGGGCCGGACGAAGTGCACCGTGCGGCGATTGGGAAGTTTGAGATCGGCAAATACGTGCCGAAAGAGATGATGCGCAGCGAGCATCGTTGATCCGACTTCGCGCAAAATTGCAGGGCCGGGTTTCAGGCAGTGAAAGGTCATTGCCTGATCCGGCTTTTCGCGAATGAATTCGCTCCCACAGTAGTACTGCGTCGCCGCGAGTGTTTCGGTCTGACGCAGTTCCCCTGTAGGAGCGAATTCATTCGCGAGACGGCGGCACAGGTAACCCAAATCCAACGGCTGTGTCGCCTGAACCGGCCATCGCGAATGAATTCGCTCCTACAGAAGTCCTGCGTCACCGCGAGTGTTTCGGTCTGACGCAGTCCCCTGTAGGAGCGAATTCATTCGCGAGACGGCGGCACAGGTAACCCAAATCCAACGGCTGTGTCGCCTGAACCGGCCATCGCGAATGAATTCGCTCCCACAGTAGTCCTACGTCACCGCGAATGTTTCGGTCTGACGCAGTCCCCTGTAGGAGCGAATTCATTCGCGAATCGGTGGTAGGGGTAATGCAGATGCCGCGACTTGCGCATGTCCTATTGAACCCACACCTCAACCCGACGATTCTTGATCCTGCCCTCGTCGGCATCATTCGCCGCCACGGGCATTTCATCGCCGAAACCGCGTACGTCACGCAAGATCACATCACCTTTCAGCAATTCCCGGCGCACTGCCATGGCCCGCAGTTTCGACAAGAGCTGCGCCCGTGCCGGGTCGCTTTTAGCATCGCCAAACCCTACCAGCGTGACGCTCTGGTTCAGCTTGTCATGGGTTTTCAGAAAATCGACCACGCGCCGGATGTCCCGTCGGGCCTTGGTGTCCAGCGTGGCGCTGCCTTGGGCGAAGCGGAAATTCACCGACAGCCGCTCGGCCTCACGGGTGAGGTTCTGGTATTCGGCGGGCATCTCCGAGGTGGCCCGGACTTTCACGGCCTGGACGGTCTGCGCCACAAAACCATTCTGCGCCACGATGGACTGGCCTTGCGGGCTTTGGGCGAACCGCACCAGCGCCTTGGCCCACCGCTGGTTCGATTGCGGCGGCAGGTAGAAGTACAGGCGACGAGACAGCGGGTAATCTTCGGTCGCGATGAGGCTGATGGTCGGCAGCATCGGCCTGGATTCGCCGTCGATGATCGCCACCGCACGGCTTTGGCGGACATAGGGCAGACCGATGAAGCCGATGCCGTGGCGGTCCTCGCTGACTTCATCCGACAACGCTTCGCTGGATTCGAAGCGTTTCGCGTCCAAGGCCAACTTCTTGCCGGATTTGGCCAGCACCAACTCATTGAAGGTGTCGAACGTGCCGGATTGCTGGTCCCGGGCATAGAGATGAATGGGGCCACCGGTGCCGCCGAGTGCTTCCCAGTCGCGGATTTCCCCGGAAAACACCTTGGCCAGTTGCGTGATGCTCAGCTCCCGGATCGGGTTGGCGGGGTGCAGAATCACAGCCACGCCGTCGATGGCGATGACCTGTTCGGCCTCGTGTCCGCGCAGGTCACCGAGGGCCGCGAGATCGTTCACTTCGCTGTTCTTGATCGGGCGCGAGGAGGCCGCGAGATCGGCCTGGCCGGTTTTTAACGCCGCGAAACCTGTGCTCGAACCGTGAGCGGCGACGTCGATGCTCACCGCTTCCCCGGACGGCATTTGCCCGACGATCCGCATTTCATTGGGCTGCACGCCGGGTTGCAGCTGAATGCCTTGAGCGCCTTGCTGATCGAGCAGCCCAGCGACCAGTGCAGGCCCCAGTTGCGCGCCGATGGTGTTCGAGCCCTGAAGGCGCAGCACAGGCGAGCCATCTCCCGGGACGGGAAGCGGAGCGGCGGCGTACGCTGACAGCGGTAGCAGGCAGATCAAAAAGAAAGAAAAGAACAGGCGAGTGCGCGACATGTGCGGCAACTTCTTATGGCCGAAAGTGGCCGGAGAATAAGACAGATGCGTTGCTGTAATGTGACAAGTCTCAGGCCACGCCTTTTACAACACGGCTTGCCAGCGGTGGCGACGTTCGAAACGCCACCGCTGGCCGGGTGGGCCGGACGGTTACAACTGCCTTACCGCCTCGGGAATCAGCTCAACTCCAGCCAGATCGGCGCGTGATCCGACGGTTTTTCCATCCCGCGCAGGTCGTAATCCACACCGGCGGCCTTGATTCGCGGTTGCAGGCCATGGGAGGCGAGAATCAGGTCGATGCGCAGTCCACGCTTCGGCTCGTCCTCAAAACCACGGCTGCGGTAATCGAACCAGCTGAATTGGTCGACCACTTCCGGGTACAGGTGGCGGAAGCTGTCCACCAGGCCCCAGTTTTTCAACTTGGCCATCCACTCACGCTCTTCTGGCAGGAAGCTGCATTTTCCGGTTTTCAGCCAGCGTTTGGCGTTGTCCGGGCCGATGCCGATGTCGCTGTCTTCCGGCGAAATGTTCACGTCGCCCATCACCACCAACGGCTGCTCATTGCTGAAACGGGTTTCGAGCAGCTGTTGCAGGTCGGCATAGAACTTGGTCTTGGCCGGGAATTTGGTGGGGTGATCGCGGCTTTCGCCCTGTGGGAAATAGCCGTTCATGATCGTCACCGGCAGGCCATTGCGATCAGCGAAAGTGCCCCAGATGAAGCGGCGCTGAGCCTCTTCGTCGTCGGTGTCGAAGCCTTTGTGCAGGACCAGTGGCGCCTGACGGGACAGCAGGGCGACCCCGTAATGGCCCTTCTGCCCGTGGAAGTGCACGTGGTAGCCCAGCGCCTCGATTTCAGCCTGGGGAAACTGGTCATCGGAGACCTTGGTTTCTTGCAGGCCGATCACGTCAGGCTGGTGCTTTTCAATCAATGCCGCCAGTTGATGCGGGCGTGCGCGCAGGCCGTTGATGTTGAAAGACACAATTTTCATAGACGGCAGTCCTGGCAAAAATCAAACAGCGATGCTAGCCGACCTGCTCAGCGACGGCCAGCATCGCCGCACAAACTCGCGATCAGACAGGGCTGCTACGCTGTGGGAAACGCCTGAAAAACTCGCCGGAACTGTAGACAACGGCCAGGACTCGAAACCCTGACACCACGAATCCGGCCCCACGCGTCGGGTCGTCATCGAAAGGGACACGATTACATGCCTGAACCTGCGAACGCTTCGCCCGACATCCGCCAACTGGACAGCGGTTATTCGCGAGAGTCCCGCTCGCTGCTGTACCAGGCCTATCGTCATGAACCGAGTTTCGCGTACCTGTTCGAATCCGGGCGCTCCGGGTACGAACAGCGGGTGCGCGCGACCATTCGTGAATTGGTCAAACAACACTTTCTGCAAGACATGCCCGCGCTGGGGCTGTTCGTTCAGGACCGGCTGGTCGGGGTCGCCCTGATCGCGCCGCCGCAGCGCCGCCTGGGCATTACAGAAAGCTGGGCGTGGCGACTGCGTATGGTCATGGGCACGGGGCTGCGTTGCACCCAGCGCTATCTTGAGTATTACCAGTCCGTGCTCGCGTGCCTGCCGTCCGATGCCGTGCACGTGTTGCCCTTGTTCGCGGTGCACCCGGATTTTCAGGGCCAGCACTACGGTGAACAGCTGTTGCAGGCGCTGCATGACTGGTGCGCCGTCGATGAAAACTCTCAGGGCATCGTCCTCGACACCGGAAACGGCCACTATCTCGACTTCTATAAAAGACAGGGCTACGAGGAAATCGGCGAAGTTGCTGTAGGACCTATCCGCGAACACGTGTTTTTTCACCCGAACCCTCAGGTTTCAATGGGTTCAAGGGTGTGACGTCGGGTTTCTTCTCCCTTTTTGCGGGTTCCAGCAGCCCCCGCCGCTCGTGTTAGCATCCGCGCCTATGAAGTTTCCTGTTCGATTCACCAGTGGTTTTCTCCTGATGTTTTCCAGTTGCGCCGCGTTCGCCGACGCGCAACTGGAGGTGCGGATCAAACCTGCCCATTCAGAACTCAAGTCCAACATCGAGGGGTACGTGGGCAGCCTCGGCGAGCGTGACGAGCAAGCCCTCGAACGGTTCAGCGTCGGCGCCGTCGAACAGGCGCAAAAGGCGGCGCAAGCCCTCGGCTACTATCAGGCGCAGATCGACAGCGAGATCAAACACACTGACAAAGACCTGCACCTGGTCCTGAACGTGCAGCCCGGCGAGCCCGTGCACCTGCGTAACGTCACGGTGCGGATCGAAGGCCCCGCGAGTCAACTCAAAGCGTTCAAGGTGCCGAAGAGCGACGCGCTCAAGCCGGGCGCTGCGCTCAACCACGGCTATTACGAAGACGCCAAGAAACTCATCCAGAATCAGGCCGCCCGCTACGGTTTTTTCAACGGGCGTTTTGTGACCCAACGGCTGTCGGTCGACCCCCGAGCGGGCGTTGCAGACATCGAGCTGGTCTACGACAGTGGCCCGCGTTTCATGCTGGGCAAGGTCACGTTCAGTGGCGACGCGCCGTTCGACGAAGACCTGCTGCGGCGCATGGTCCCGTTCAAGGAGGACACCCCCTACGATTCCGAGCTGATCGCCGATCTCAATCAGGCCATGCAGTCCAGCGGCTATTTCGAAGGCGTGCGCGTGGACGCCTCGCCCACGGCCGCACAGGCGCAGACCATCCCGGTGGACGTGCAACTGCAAACCCGCAAGCCCCGGACCATGGGCCTTGGCGTCGGTTACTCCACGGACGTGGGGCCACGGGTCAAGGCCAACTGGACGCGGCACTGGGTCAACGCAGAAGGTCACAGCTACGGCATCGAGTCCGAACTGTCGGCGCCCCGGCAGAACGTCGGGCTGTTCTACGACATCCCGCTCGACCCACCCCTGACCGACAAATTGCGCTTTGCCGGTGGCTATCAATATGAAGAAATCGCTGACACCGACAGCCTGAGCAAATTGCTCACCGTCGGCCCTGAGTGGCACAGCAAACTGCCGAGCGGGTGGGAGCGAGTCATTTCCCTCAAATGGCAGCGCGAAGAATATCGGCTCGGCAATGACGAAGGCATCAGTACCTTATTGATGCCTGGCATCAGCTATTCCTACCTGCGCAGCGACAACCGCATCGACCCGCACAATGGCTATCGCCTGCAATTCGAAACTGAGGTCGCGAAAGAGGGACTGGGGTCGGACGCCAACGTGGTCCATGGCACGGCGCTGGTCAAGGGCCTGACCACTGTGGCGCAGAACCACCGATTCCTCGGGCGCCTTCAAGTGGGCGGTACGGCCACCAACGGCTACAAATCCATTCCGCCGTCGCTGCGTTTCTTTGCCGGGGGCGACCAAAGCGTGCGCGGTTACGACTACCAGTCCCTGTCGCCGGAAAACGACGAGGGCGACAAGATCGGCGGGCGCTACATGATCGCGGGCAGTGCCGAGTATCAGTATTCGATTGCCGAGAAATGGCGCGTCGCGGCGTTCGTCGATCAGGGCAACTCGTTCAACTCGCTGGACCTTCCGAGCCTGAAAACCGGTGTCGGCATCGGCATACGCTGGGTCTCGCCGGTCGGCCCGCTGCGCCTGGACCTGGCACACGCACTGGATGACGACGGCGGCATTCGTCTGCACTTCTCGATGGGACCTGAACTGTGACGAAAGCGGCACTGTTTAAACGGGTCGCGCTGTATGGCGCGATCGCTGTGTTGGGCGTCGTGGTGTTGATCGGCGCAAGCGTGGGCTTGATTCTCGGCACCGAAACCGGCAGCCGTTGGGCGCTGGGGCAGGTGCCCGGTTTGCAACTGAGCAACTTCTCTGGTCGCCTCGGTGGCCAATGGCGGGCGGATTCCGTGGTCTGGCAACAGGGCGAGAGCACAGTCGAGGTGGATGCGCCGGTGTTCGCCTGGTCGCCAGGCTGCCTGACCCGCATGACCCTGTGCATCGACACGTTGCAAACCGGCGATGTCCGTTTGCACTTTCCTCCTTCAGGCGCTGAACCTGGCAACGGCCCGATCACCTTGCCGGACCTCAAGCTGCCGCTCGCCCTTGAACTGGGACAGGTGCACGTGGGCAGCGTGCACCTGGACGGCCTGGAACAGGTACGCGACGTGCAGCTCGCGGCGCACTGGACGGCGGAGGGGTTGAAGATCGATTCAGTCCATGCCCAACGCGACGACATCGTCCTTGACCTCACCGGGTTGCTCAACCCCACGGCTGACTGGCCGTTGACCGCCGAGGGGCAGGTCAAACTGCCGGACGTGAGCGGTCAGCCGCTTTCGCTGACACTGAACGTGAATGGCGATCTGCTGAAGACGCTGAACCTCAACGCCCAGACCCATGGCTACATCGACGCCAGACTAGTCGGCCAGTTGCAACCGCTGGTGGACAACCTGCCTGCCGACGTCGCCATTACCAGCGACGCCTTCAAGCCCAGCGCCGACCTGCCTGACACGCTGCAACTCAATGGCCTGAGCCTGAACGCCAAAGGCGATCTGGCCCAAGGCTACGCAATCGTAGGCAACGCGACGCTACCAGCAGAGCAGGGCCCCGTGGCGCTGGCGTTGCAAGGGCGTGTGGACGCCAACGGCGCGGACATCGGCGCGCTGGACCTGACTGCCAGCCCGACCCAACACTTCAAGGCGAGCGGCAAGGTTGACTGGCAGAAGGGCATGAATGCCGATGCGAAAATCGACTGGCTGGATTTCCCGTGGCATCGCTTGTACCCGGTCATCGACGAACCGCAGGTCAGCGTTCACACCTTCACCGGCGAAGTCTCCTACACCGATGGCAAATACCTTGGCAACTTCGCGGGGGCGTTCAAAGGCCCGGCGGGGCCATTCACGTTGGCCAGCCCGTTCAGCGGTGACTTGCAACAGATTTTCCTGCCGCAAGTGGAGCTGGTGGCCGGGCAGGGCAAGGCCAGTGGTCATGTCAACGTCGGTTTCGCCGACGGCGTGTCGTGGGACACCGCGCTTGACCTCAGCGCCCTCGACCCGTCGTTCTGGGTCGGCGAGTTGCCCGGTTCGCTGGCCGGTCCGCTGCGCAGCAAAGGCGCCTTCAAGAACGATCAGCTCAACCTGAACGCCGACCTGGACCTGAAAGGCCGTCTGCGTGGACAGCCCGCCGTTCTGCAAGCCAAGGCCGACGGCGCCGGTGACAAGTGGACAGTCAGCGCACTGGACATTCGGCTGGGGGACAACCGCATACAGGGCACCGGCAGCCTGCAACAGAAGTTGACAGCGCAGCTCGACATGAATCTGCCGCGACTCGGTCAACTGTGGCCGCGCTTGCAAGGACAGGCCAAGGGCCGTCTGGACCTGGCGGGCACATTGCAGGCCCCGCAAGGCCAGTTGGCGCTGCAAGGCACGCAGTTGGCGTATGACACCCACAAGCTGCAAACCCTGACCCTGGCCGCCAAGCTCGACGGCGCGCAGCGGGCGAACATCGACCTGAAAACCACCGGCATCCAGACCGGTGATACCGCGCTGGGCACATTGACCCTGAACGGGCAGGGCGACATCAAGCGACAGCAGCTCAAGCTTGACCTGCAAGGCCCACTGCTCAAGCTGGCCCTTGCCCTCGACGGCACTCTCGACAAAGGCAACTGGCGCGGGCGGCTCGCCAGCGGCGACATCCAGACTGGCGGCCAGGACTGGAAGCTGCAACAACCGGCGAAGCTGGAGCGGCTGGCGGACGGCAAGATCAATTTCGGCGCCCACTGCTGGATGTCCGGGCCTGCGAGCCTGTGTGGCGAGGACCAACGTCTGATGCCTGATCCGCGCCTGCGTTACCACCTCAAGCAATTCCCGCTGGAAAGCCTCGCGCAATGGCTGCCCAAGGATTTCGCCTGGAAGGGTTCGCTCAGCGCCGACGTGCAACTGGACGTTCCGGCATCGGGCCCTAACGGCCAGATCGTGATCGACGCCAGCGGCGGCACGTTGCGCGTGAAAGACAAAAACCAGTGGCTGGATTTTCCGTATCAGGCGTTGAAACTCACCAGCAGCCTGACCCCGAAAAAGGTCGACACTCGTCTCGATTTACGGGGCGGCAAGCTGGGAGAACTGCTCGCCAGTTTGAGCATCGATCCTCTGGGCAAGAACAAGCCCGTCAGTGGCGACTTCACCCTGAGCGGGCTGGACGTGTCGGTGGCCAGACCCTTCGTGCCGATGATCGAGAAGCTCAACGGCAAGCTCAACGGCAATGGACGCATCACCGGCAGCCTGTTGGCGCCACAGGTCAACGGCAACGTCACCTTGAGCGACGGCGAAGTGTCCGGACCGGAGCTGCCCGTCAGCCTGGAGAAACTCAATGTTCAGGCGCTGATCGCGGGCGAGAACGTGCAACTGAAGGGCAACTGGAACAGCGGCCCGACCGGGCAGGGCAGCATTGGCGGGCACATCGGCTGGGCGGAGGCGCTGGATGTCGATGTCAGCCTGCAAGGTTCGCATTTACCGATCACCGTCGAGCCTTATGCCAAGCTCGAAGCCGCGCCCGACTTGAAGATCACCCTGCAAGGGGATCGACTGGCGGTGTCCGGCAAGGTGCTGATCCCCAAAGGCGAGATCACGGTGCGCCAGTTGCCGCCGTCCACGGTCAAGGTCTCCGACGACACGGTGATCGTCGGTGCGCAGACCAAGGAGGGCAAACCGCCGATGGCCATTGCCATGGACGTCAACGTCGAGGTGGGACAGGACAAATTGAGCTTCAACGGCTTTGGGCTGACCGCCAATCTGGCAGGGCATGTACACATCGGCGACAACCTCGACACCCGAGGGGAACTGAACCTGAATGACGGTCGCTACCGCGCTTACGGCCAGCGCCTGACCATCCGCAAGGCGCGGCTGCTGTTTGCGGGGCCGGTGGATCAGCCGTACCTGGACATCGAAGCGATTCGCCAGACCGACGACGTCATCGCGGGCATTCGCCTGACTGGCAGCGCGGAACAGCCGACCACCACGGTGTTTTCGGAACCGGCGATGAGTCAGGAACAGGCGTTGTCGTATCTGGTGCTGGGCCGTCCGCTGAGCACCAACGGCGAAGACAGCAACATGATGGCCCAGGCCGCGTTGGCTTTGGGGCTGGCAGGCGGGTCGTCCACAGCGGGGAAACTGGCGTCGGGGCTGGGCATCAAAGACTTCGACCTCGACACCTCCGGCAGCGGCGACAAAACCTCTGTCGTCGCCAGCGGCAAGATCACCGACAAGCTCAGCCTGCGGTATGGCGTAGGCGTGTTCGAACCGGCCAATACCATCGCCTTGCGGTATTTGCTGAGCAAGAAGGTGTATGTGGAGGCCGCCAGCGGGATAGCGAGTTCGCTGGATATTTTCTACAAGCGGGATTTCTGATTCTCATCACTTCCCGGTACGCAAATTTTGCTGTCGCTTCGCAACAGATCGCAGGCAAGCCAGCTCCCACGGCCTTCGGCCAGAATCAAAAGCCTGATCGCAGCGTAATCTGGTTCTGCCGATGGGAGCGCCGCCCGGCACTCCCACGCCTTCGACAGAAACGGACTGGGGCGCGGTCAATGCTTTTGATTCTGGCCGGAGGCCGTAGGAGCAAGCTTGCTCGCGATCGGCTGCGAAGCAGTCGTAAACCCGGTTAATGCGGTATGTCTGACACACCGAAGGTGCTGGGTGTTGCTGTCGCTTCGGTCGGGCGCGACCCCGGGCCGATCGCAGGCATGGTGGAGCGCACCCCGGCACTCTCACGGCCTTCGGCCAGAATCAAAAGCCTGATCGCGCCATCCGGGCATGCCCACGGCCTTCGGCAGACGCTCGTTTAGGCTTGCCCCAGGGAAGGGGGCCGTTACATCAGCCATTCAGTAACTTCATCGCCGCCTCCGGATATCGCCCACCGGCCACGGCTGCCACCGGGAACAAATCCTTCAGCGCCTGCAACTCACCGGTGCTGAGCTTCACGTCCAGCGCCGCCGCGTTTTCTTCCAGATATCTACGCTGCTTGGTCCCCGGAATCGGGATCACGTCGTTGCCTTGGGCCAGCACCCAGGCCAATGCCAGTTGCCCGGCACTGATGCCTTTGTCCGCTGCCAGTTGCTGGACCTTTTCCACCAACCGAAGGTTTTTCGCGAAGTTTTCGCCCTGAAAACGCGGGCTGCTGCGGCGGTAGTCGTCGGCCGCGAAGTCGTCGGGGCTTTTCAGGGTGCCGGTGAGGAAGCCACGGCCCAACGGGCTGTAGGGCACGAACGCGATGCCCAGTTTGCGACAGGTTTCCAGCACGCCGTTTTCTTCCGGCTCCCGGCTCCATAGCGAGTATTCGGTTTGAAGGGCAGCAATCGGATGGACCTTGTGCGCGCGTTCCAGCGTGGCCGCCGACGCTTCGCTCAGCCCCAGGTAACGGACTTTACCGGCCTTGACCAGCTCGGCCATGGCGCCCACCGATTCTTCGATGGCAATCTTCGGATCGATCCGGTGCTGGTAGTACAAATCCAGCGTGTCGATCTTCAATCGCTTTAACGTGCCATCGATGGCGTTGCGAACGTATTCCGGGCTGCCGTCGACGCCACGGGCGCCGGCATCGCCCGGGGTGCGCACGATGCCGAACTTGCTGGCGATGAACGCCTGATCCCGCTTGCCGACCAGTGCCTTGCCCAGCAATTCTTCGTTGGTGTGTGGGCCATACATGTCGGCGGTGTCGAACAGCGTGACCCCAAGTTCCAGCGCGCGGTGAATCGTCGCAATGGCTTCTTGCGTATCGCCGCCGGTGGTGTAGAAATCGGTCATGCCCATGCAGCCCAGCCCGACGGCCGATACCTGAGGTCCGTTTTTACCCAGTTGACGCGTTTGCATGCTTCGTTCCTTTTGAATGTCGAACGGTTTCAAGACTCACCCATGGTGCCCCTCGACAGGGACCGGATAAACCGGCTAAAAGTGCTTTCACTGTTGGTTTTTTCTAAACAATCCTAGACCGCCGGAGCCACGATGGACCGTTTCAATGCCATGCGCGCCTTCACCCGCATTGTCGACCTCGGCGGTTTCGGCAAGGCTGCCGACAGCCTGCACATGCCTCGGGCGTCAGTGACGATCTTGATCAAACAGCTCGAAGCGCACCTCGGCGTACAGTTGCTTCGGCGCACCACCCGGCAAGTCACGCCAACGCCCGACGGCCAGGCGTATTACGAGCGCTGCGTCAGCCTGCTCAATGACCTGGACGACACCGAGTCGATCTTTTCCTCCAGTGCCAAAGCCCCGGAAGGCGTGCTGCGGGTGGACATGCCGTCGGGCGTGGGGCGGCTGATTCTCATGCCTGCGCTGCCAGCCTTTACGGATCGTTATCCCGGTCTGGAAATGGAGGTGGGCATGAGCGACCGCCCGGTGGACCTGATCCGCGACGGCGTCGATTGCGTGATCCGGGGCGGGCAGGCGCTGGACCATTCGCTGGTGGCGCGCCCGTTGGCGCAGATGCGGCAAGTGGTGTGCGCCAGCCCGGCGTACCTGGAACGTCATGGCACGCCGCTGACCCTGGATGACCTGAAGCGGCACAAGGTCATTGAGTATTTTTCCGCGACATCGAATAAACGCTATGGGCTCGAATTCGTCATTGACGGCAGGGATCAGGAGCTCAGCTTGCCCAAGACCCTGGCGACCAACAGCGCCGACGGCTATCTGGCGGCGTGCGCGGCGGGTTACGGTCTGGTGCAGACGCCCTGGTATCACGCCGCCGAGGCCTTGCAGCGCGGCGAAGTGGTCGAAGTGTTGAGCGATCATCCTCAGCCCCGATTGCCCCTCACCGCGCTGTACCCGGCGCACCGCCAGATGTCGCGGCGGGTGAGGGTGTTCGTCGACTGGATGGTCGAATTGTGTGCCACGCCGGGCCTGCTGGACAAACCCGCGGACTGACCGTGCCCCGACACCTCAATCGGCAACATTTTCGTGTATACCGGTAGGTCGCTAACCGGTTTCGTGGTTAACTTCCGGTCTTGTCGTACACCGAACCTGCCACCTCAGAATAAGGACTCAGCTCATGGCTCAAGTGACTCGTAGAGGCTCCCCGGTACAAATCAGCGGCGAACTGCCAAAAGTCGGCAGCAAGGCCCCGGCCTTCAAACTGGTCGGCGCCGACCTGTCTGACGTCACCCTGGACACCTTTGCCGGCAAGCGCAAAGTGCTGAACGTCTTCCCAAGCGTCGACACCCCGACCTGCGCCACTTCGGTGCGCAAATTCAACGCCCAGGCCAATGATCTGAACAACGCCGTCGTGCTGTGCATTTCGGCTGACCTGCCGTTCGCTCAGGCCCGTTTCTGCGGCGCCGAAGGCCTGGAAAACGTGAAAAACCTGTCCACCATGCGCGGCGCCGAGTTCCTGGAGAACTACGGTGTGGCCATCGCTGATGGCCCAATGGTCGGCCTGACCACCCGCGCGGTCGTGGTACTGGACGAAAACAACACCGTCCTGCACAGCGAACTGGTGCCGGAAATCGGTCAGGAGCCGAACTACGACGCGGCGCTGTCCGTTCTCAAGTAACACGCTGCCAGGTACTGCCGGACCGTTCCCGGTAATACTTCGCAACACAAGACGGCCTGACTCGATCAGGCCGTTTTCATTTGCAGTTCAGCACGTTAGCCACGTAAGCGTTGGGTAAATTGCCGGTAAAGGCCCTTTGCTTGGCACCTAACTATGCTTATTGTTCAGCCTCCCGCGCATTCTGGTCTTTTTATTCATGCAATCGTCCGCTCCTCGCAGTTCCCGTCGCTGGCTGATCAGCCTGTTGGTCTTAGTGATTGTTGCCGCCGTTTGCTGGCATTTCTGGCCCGGCTCGGCCACCAAGACCGACGCGACGGCGCAAAAGAGCGAACAGGCCCACAAGGGCGCGGCTCGCAGCGGTGGCACCAGCAAGACCGGCGCGCCACGGCCTGGCTTCGGCGGTTCCACCGGACCTGTGCCGGTCCGCGTCGCCCCGGCGAGCACCGGGGATTTCCCGATCTATTACAAGGCGCTGGGCACCGTCACCGCGCTCAACACCATCAACGTCCGCAGCCGGGTGGCGGGTGAACTGATGAAGATCAACTTTCAGGAAGGCCAGCAAGTCAAGGCCGGTGATTTGCTTGCGGTCATCGACCCGCGCAGTTATCAGATCGCCCTGCAGCAGGCCGAAGGCACGCTGATGCAGAATCAGGCGCTGTTGAAAAACGCGCAGATCGACGTCCAGCGGTATCGCGACCTCTATAAAGAAGACAGCATCGCCAAGCAGACGCTGGACACCGCCGAGTCCCAGGTGGGCCAATACCTGGGAACCATCAAGACCAATCAGGCCGCCGTCGGCGATGCCAAACTCAACCTCGACTTCACCCAGATCCGTGCACCGATCTCCGGCCGTATCGGCCTGCGCCAACTGGACGTCGGCAATCTGGTGGCGGCCAACGACACCACGGCACTCGCTGTGATCACCCAGACCAAGCCGATCTCCGTCAATTTCACCCTGCCGGAAAAAGACCTGGCGGATGTGATCAGCCATTACCGCACCGGTGAAAAACTGCTGGTCGAAGCGTGGGACCGGGGCGACGTGAAACTTCAGGCCAAGGGTTTTCTGGCGAGCATCGACAACCAGATCGACATCACCACCGGCACCCTGAAGTTCAAGGCCCGCTTCGATAACGACAACGAAGCGCTGTTCCCCAATCAGTTCGTCAACGCCCGCCTGCTGGCCACCACCCTGAAAAATGTCGTGCTGGTCCCGTCGGCGGCGGTGCAGTTCGGGGTCAACGGCACCTTCGTCTACGTCATGGACGGCGACAAGAAAGTCCGCATCCGTCCGCTGAAAACCGGGCCGAGCGATGAAAACGCCACCGTGATCACAGAAGGCCTGGCCGCTGGCGACCGCGTGGTGCTGGAAGGCACCGACCGCCTGAAAGACGGCAGTACGGTGGAAGTGGTGAACGACAGCAAGGACGTGCCGGTGACGCCGGGCGAGAAACTGCAAGGGCAACCGTCCAAGGAGTCCGGTGAATCGGCCAGCGCCGACGCCGCGAAAAAAGGCAACGTATGAACCTGTCCCGCCTGTTCATCCTCAGGCCCGTCGCCACGACGCTGAGCATGCTGGCCATCGTGTTGGCCGGTCTGATCGCGTACACGCTATTGCCGGTGTCGGCGCTGCCGCAGGTGGATTACCCGACCATTCGCGTCATGACGCTGTACCCCGGCGCCAGCCCGCAGGTGATGACCAGTGCCGTGACCGCGCCGCTGGAGCGCCAGTTCGGCCAGATGCCGGGCCTGACGCAAATGGCCTCCACCAGTTCCGGCGGCGCGTCGGTGATCACCCTGCGTTTCAGCCTCGACATCAACATGGACGTCGCCGAGCAGGAAGTGCAGGCCGCGATCAATGGCGCCACCAATCTGCTGCCCAATGATCTGCCGGCGCCGCCGACCTACAACAAGGTCAACCCGGCGGACACCCCGGTGCTGACCCTGGCGATCACCTCGAAAACCATGCTGCTGCCCAAGCTCAACGACCTGGTCGACACGCGCATGGCGCAGAAAATCTCGCAGATCAGCGGCGTGGGCATGGTTACCATCGCGGGCGGTCAGCGTCAGGCCGTGCGGATCAAGGTCAACCCGGATGCGCTGGCCGCCAATGGCCTGAACCTGTCGGACGTGCGTACGCTGGTCAGCGCCTCCAACGTCAACACCCCCAAGGGTAACTTTGACGGTCCGACCCGGGTGTCGATGCTCGACGCCAACGACCAGCTCAAGTCTCCCGAGGAGTACGCCAACCTGATCCTCGCCTACAGCAACGGCGGGCCGCTGCGTCTGAAAGACGTGGCGCAGATTGTCGATGGCGCTGAAAACGAACGCCTCGCCGCGTGGGCCAATGAGAACCAGGCCGTGCTGCTGAACATCCAGCGTCAGCCGGGGGCCAACGTCATCGAGGTGGTGGACCGGATCAAGGCGCTGTTGCCGAGCATCACCAACAACCTGCCGGCCGGGCTGGAAGTGGTGGTACTGACCGACCGCACCCAGACCATCCGCGCTTCGGTGAGCGACGTGCAGCACGAATTGCTGGTGTCCATCGCGCTCGTGGTACTGGTGACGTTCCTGTTCCTGCGCCGTTTCAGCGCGACGATCATTCCGTCGGTCGCCGTGCCGCTGTCGCTGATCGGGACCTTCGGCGTGATGTACCTCGCGGGTTTTTCCGTCAACAACCTGACCCTGATGGCCATGACCATCGCCACCGGTTTCGTGGTGGACGATGCCATCGTCATGCTGGAAAACATTTCCCGGCACCTGGAGGAGGGCGAGACCCCGCTGCAAGCCGCGCTCAAGGGCGCGAAGCAGATCGGCTTCACCCTGGTCTCGCTGACCGTCTCGCTGATTGCCGTGCTGATTCCGCTGCTGTTCATGGCGGACGTGGTGGGACGGCTGTTCCGCGAGTTCGCCATCACCCTGGCCGTGGCGATCCTGATTTCGCTGGTGGTGTCCCTGACCCTGACGCCCATGATGTGCGCCCGCTTGCTCAAGCGTGAACCGAAGGAAGAGGAGCAGGGCCGTTTCTACCGCGCCAGCGGCGTTTGGATCGATTGGCTGGTCGAGGCCTACGGTCGCAAGTTGCAGTGGGTGCTCAGACACCAGCCCATCACTTTGCTGGTTGCCATCGCCACGTTGGGCATCACTGTGTTGTTGTATCTGGCCGTGCCCAAGGGCTTTTTCCCGGTGCAGGACACGGGCGTGATTCAGGGCATTTCCGAGGCGCCGCAGTCGGTGTCGTTTGCGGCCATGAGTGAACGGCAGCAGGCGCTGGCGAAGATCGTTCTGCAAGACCCGGCCGTGGCCAGCCTGTCGTCCTACATCGGCGTGGACGGTGACAACGCCACGCTGAACAGCGGGCGCATGTTGATCAACCTCAAGCCACACGCCGAGCGCAGCGAATCTGCAACCGAGGTGATTCAGCGGCTCCAACCGGAAGTGGATCAGCTCTCGGACATCCGCCTATTCATGCAGCCCGTGCAGGACCTGACCATCGAAGACCGCGTCAGCCGCACGCAATACCAGTTCAGCATGTCCTCGCCGGACGCTGAACTGCTGAGCCTGTGGAGCGGCAAGCTGGTCGAGGCGCTGGCCGAACGCCCTGAACTCACCGACGTCGCCAGCGACCTTCAGGACAAAGGCTTGCAGGTGTACCTCAACATCGACCGCGACGCAGCGAGTCGCTTGGGCGTGACCGTCTCGACCATCACCGACGCGCTGTATGACGCCTTCGGTCAGCGGCAGATCTCCACGATTTACACTCAGGCCAGCCAGTACCGCGTGGTGCTGCAAGCGGCGGCAGGCAGCGAACTGGGGCCGAAGGCGCTGGAGCAGATTCACGTCAAGACCACCGACGGTGGCCAGGTCAAACTGTCTAGTCTGGCGAAAGTGGAACAGCGTCAGGCGCAGTTGGCCATCGCCCACATCGGCCAGTTCCCGGCGGTGATGATGTCGTTCAACCTTGCCCCCGGTGTGGCGCTGGGCAAGGCCGTGGAAGTGATTCAGCAGGTGCAGAAGGACATCGGCATGCCGATTGGCGTGCAGACCGAATTCCAGGGCGCCGCCGAAGCGTTCCAGGCCTCGCTCTCCAGCACGCTGCTGTTGGTGTTGGCGGCCGTAGTGACGATGTACATCGTGCTGGGCGTGCTCTACGAGAGTTACATCCACCCGATCACCATCCTCTCAACCCTGCCGTCGGCGGCCATCGGCGCCTTGCTGGCGTTGATCCTCAGCGGCAACGACCTGGGGATGATCGCCATCATTGGCATCATTCTGCTGATCGGCATCGTCAAGAAGAACGCGATCATGATGATCGACTTCGCCCTCGACGCCGAACGCAACCGGGGCATCGACCCGCAGACCGCAATCTACGAAGCGGCGTTGCTGCGCTTTCGGCCGATCCTGATGACCACCCTGGCCGCGCTGTTCGGCGCCATTCCCCTGATGTTCGCCACCGGCTCGGGTGCGGAATTGCGCCAACCGCTGGGGCTGGTGATGGTGGGCGGGTTGCTGGTCAGCCAAGTCCTGACACTCTTCACCACGCCGGTCATCTATCTGTATTTCGATCGCTTGGGGGGCCGGTTTCGTCGGTCGAGTAAGACTGAGGAGGCGGTATGACCGGCAGCTTCGAGTTTCGAGCTGCAAGCTGCAAGCTGGTCGGTGGCGCGGCTTTTTCTTGCACTTCGCCGCTCGAATTTCGTAGCTGCGATAGCGGCAGCCACGAGCTTCAAGCTGCAAGCTGCAAGCCGATCGGCGCTGCGGCTTTTTCTTGCAGCTTGCAGCTCGAAACTTGGAGCTGCGATAGCGGCAGCGACGAGCTTCAAGCTGCAAGCTGCAAGCTGATTGGCGGCGCGAACTCTGCTTGCAGCTCGCCGCTAGAAATTCGTAGCAGCGTTAGCGATGGCTGCGAGTTTCAAGCTCCAAGCCTCAAGCTGATCGACGCCGCGGCTTTTTCTTGCAGCTTGCAGCTCGAAACTCGCGGCTGCTTCTTGCAGCTTGAAACTCGAGGCTGCTTCTGATGAACCTGTCGGCGCCTTTCATCCGTCGGCCCGTTGCGACGATTCTGCTGAGTCTGGCGATCATGCTATTGGGCGGCATGAGCTTCAATCTGCTGCCGGTGTCGCCGCTGCCGAACATGGATTTCCCGGTGATCGTGGTGTCGGCGACGTTGCCCGGCGCGAGCCCGGAAATCATGGCGTCCAGCGTGGCCACGCCGCTCGAACGCTCCTTGGGCACGATTGCCGGGGTGAACACCATGAGCAGCCGTTCGAGCCAGGGCACCACGCGGATCATTCTGCAATTCGACATGGACCGGGACATCAACGGCGCTGCCCGCGAGGTGCAGGCCGCGATCAATGCCTCGCGCAGCTTGTTGCCCAGCGGGATGCGCAGCATGCCGACTTACAAGAAGGTCAACCCGTCCCAGGCACCGATCATGGTGCTGTCGCTGACGTCGGACGTGCTAGAGAAGGGCGAGCTGTACGACCTGGCCTCGACCATCCTGTCCCAGAGCCTGTCGCAGGTGAATGGCGTCGGCGAAGTGCAGATCGGCGGCAGTTCGTTGCCTGCCGTGCGGGTCGAGTTGGAGCCTAAGCTGTTGGACCAGTACGGCGTGTCGCTGGACGAAGTGCGCACGACGATTGCCAACGCCAACGTGCGTCGTCCGAAAGGTTCGGTGGAGAACGCCGAACACAACTGGCAGGTGCAGGCCAATGATCAACTGGAGAAGGCCAAGGACTACGGCCCGCTAGTGATTCGCTACCAGAACGGCGCGGCGCTGCGCCTCAAGGACGTGGCCCGGGTCAAGGATTCGGTCGAGGACCGCTACAACAGCGGGTTCTTCAATGAGAAATCCGCCGTGTTGCTGGTGATCAACCGGCAGGCAGGCGCGAACATCATCGAAACCGTGGCGGCGATCAAGGCGCAATTGCCCGCGTTGCAGGCCGTGCTTCCCGCCAGCGTCAAGCTCGACTTGGCGATGGACCGCTCGCCAGTCATCAAGGCGACGCTGCACGAGGCGGAAATGACCCTGCTGATCGCTGTGGTGCTGGTGATCATGGTGGTGTTCCTGTTCCTCGGCAATTTCCGCGCCTCGCTGATTCCCACGCTGGCCGTGCCGGTCTCGCTGGTGGGCACGTTCGCCATCATGTACCTCTATGGGTTTTCGTTGAACAACCTGTCGCTGATGGCGCTGATTCTAGCCACGGGACTGGTGGTGGACGACGCCATTGTGGTGCTGGAGAACATTTCCCGGCACATCGACGAGGGTGTGCCGCCGATGGAGGCCGCGTATCGCGGGGCCCAGGAGGTCGGCTTCACGCTGCTGTCGATGAACGTGTCGCTGGTGGCGGTGTTCATCTCGATCCTGTTCATGGGCGGCCTGGTAGAAAGCCTGTTCCGTGAGTTCTCGATCACGCTGTCGGTGTCGATCATCGTGTCGTTGGTGGTTTCGCTAAGCCTGACCCCGATGCTCTGCGCCCGTTGGCTCAAGCCTCACGTGCCGGGCACGGAAAACCGCTTGCAGCGCTGGAGCCAGCGGGTCAACGACCGCATGGTTGCCGGGTATGACCGCAGCCTCGGCTGGGCGCTGCGTCACCGACGCCTGACCCTGCTGACTTTGCTGATCACCATCGGCGTGAACATCGCGCTCTACGTGGTGGTGCCGAAGACCTTCCTGCCGCAACAGGACACCGGCCAGTTGATCGGCTTCGTGCGGGGCGATGATGGCCTGTCGTTCTCGGTCATGCAGCCCAAACTCAATGTGTTCCGGGATGCATTGCTCAAGGATCCGGCCGTGGAAAGCGTCGCCGGGTTCATCGGCGGCAACGGCGGCACGGGCAACGCGTTCATCATCGTGCGCCTCAAGCCTATCTCCGAGCGCAAGATCGGCTCCGAGCAGGTGGTGGAGCGGTTGCGCAAGGAAATGCCGCTGGTGCCGGGCGGCCGACTGTTCCTGCAACCGGATCAGGACCTGCAACTGGGCGGCGGCCGTGAGCAGACCACCTCGCAATACCAGTACATCCTGCAAAGCGGCGATCTGGAAAGCCTGCGCGAGTGGTACCCGAAGGTCGCCGCTGCGTTCAAGACACTAAAGGAACTGACCGCCATCGACGCCCGTGACGGCGGCGGCACCCAGCAAGTGACGCTGATCGTAGACCGCGACGCCGCCAAGCGTCTGGGCATCGACATGAACACGGTAACCACGGTGCTGAACAATGCCTACAGCCAGCGGCAGATTTCGACCATCTACGACCCGCTCAACCAGTACCGGGTGGTGATGGAAATCAACCCGAAATACGCGCTGGACCCGATCACCCTGGAGCAGGTGCAGGTGATCACCGCCGATGGCGCGCGGGTGCCGCTGTCGACCATCGCCCATTACGAACGCAGTCTGGAAGATGACCGGGTCAGCCATGACGGCCAGTTCGCCTCGGAAAGCATCTCTTTCGACCTCGCTGAAGGCGTCAGCCTCGATGACGCCAACGCCGCCATCGAACGCTCTGTGGCCGCGCTGGGGCTGCCCGAAGACGTGATTGCCAAAATGGCCGGCACCGCCGACGCCTTCGCCGCGACGCAAAAGAGCCAGCCGTTTATGATCCTTGGTGCGCTGGTAGCCGTGTACCTGGTGCTGGGCATTTTGTACGAAAGCTACGTGCACCCCCTGACCATCCTCTCGACGCTGCCCTCGGCGGGTGTCGGCGCGCTGTTGAGTATTTATCTTACCGGCGGGCAGTTCAGCCTGATTTCGCTGCTGGGGCTGTTTCTATTGATCGGCGTGGTGAAAAAGAACGCTATTTTGATGATCGACCTCGCGCTGCAACTGGAGCGGGGCAGCGGCATGACGCCCATGGAGTCGATCCGCAACGCGTGTCTGCAACGCTTGCGGCCCATTCTGATGACCACGTTGGCGGCGATTCTCGGCGCCGTGCCGTTGCTGCTCAGCAGTGCCGAAGGCGCGGAGATGCGTCACCCGCTGGGCCTGACGATCATCGGCGGCCTGATCCTGAGCCAGATTCTCACGCTGTACACCACGCCCGTGGTTTACCTTTACCTCGACCGCCTGCGTCACCGCGTCAATAAGTGGCGCGGCGTGCGGACGGATGCTGCCCTGGAAACACCGCTATGACCCTTCGCCAGAACCTTTTGACCCAACAGCGGACGTTGCCCGTGCGACGGCTCTTCGCCGTCAGCTTCAGCATGTTGCTGCTCAGCGCGTGTGCGGTCGGGCCGGATTACAAGAAGCCCGACGTCACCACGCCCGCGCACTTCAAGCAGGCCGACGGCTGGACCCAGGCCAACCCCAGCGACGCCATCGCTCGCGGTGCGTGGTGGGAAATTTACGGCGACGCGCAACTGAATGGGCTGGTGGAAAAACTCAACACCTCCAACCAGACCGTCGCCCAGTACGACGCGCAATACCGTCAGGCCGAGGCGTTGGTGCGCAGCGCACGGGGGGCGTTTTTCCCGACGCTGGACCTGACCACCAGCAAAAACCGTTCGAGTCAGGGCACCGGCAGCAGCAATTCCAGCCTGAGCAGCTCCAGCAGCGGGATTCGCGACACCTACAACGCGCAGCTGGGCGTGAGTTGGGAGGCTGACGTGTGGGGTAAGTTGCGTCGAGGGCTGGAAGCCGACAAGGCCAGCGCCCAAGCCAGTCTGGCTGATCTGGCTTCGATGCAACTGAGCCTGCAATCGCAGCTGGTGCAGAATTACCTGCAATTACGGGTGATCGACGAGCAGAAGCGTCTGCTGGAGTCCACGGTGCAGACCTACGAGCGCTCCCTCAAACTGACGCAGAACCAATACCGCGCCGGTATTTCCGGGCGTGACGCCATTGCTCAAGCGCAGACCCAACTCAAAAGCACACAGGCCGACCTCATCGACCTCGCCTGGCAGCGGGCGCAGTTCGAGAGCGCCATCGCGGTGTTGATGGGTCAGGCTCCGGCGGATTTCAGCCTGGCGCCGACCACGAACATCCCGACCCTGCCGCAGATTCCGGCACAACTGCCCTCGCAGTTGCTGGAGCGTCGCCCGGACATTGCGGCCGCCGAGCGCTCGGTCATGACCGCCAACGCCAACATCGGTGTGGCCAAGGCGGCGTATTACCCTGATCTGACCCTGAGCATGAACGGCGGCTACAGCAGCAGTACGTTCAGCAACTGGATCACCTTGCCCAACCGTTTCTGGTCGGTGGGGCCGCAGTTGGCCATGACCCTGTTCGACGGCGGTCAGCGCGCCGCCGAGGTGGATCGCACCCAAGCTGTCTACGATCAGACGGTCGCTCAGTATCGCCAGACCGTGCTCGACGGCTTCAAGGAAGTCGAAGATTACATGGCGCAATTGCGGGTCTATGAGCAGGAAGCTCAGGTGCGCGCCGAGGCGCTGGACGCCGCCCGCGATTCGTTGCGCCTGACGAGTAACCAGTACAAGGCGGGCCTGATTGGCTATCTTGATGTCGTCAACGTGCAAACCACCGCATTGAGTAACGAACGCAGCGTGCTGAATGTGTTGCAGAGCCGGTTGATCGCCAGCGTTCAATTGATCGCGGCACTGGGCGGTGGATGGAATGCCGAGAGCGGGCTGTCGCGTGACCCGGAAGTAACCCGGCGCTGAGAAGGGCTAAATGGCTCAGTGCCATTATTTCGATGGACTGACGCGACATTCTTGCGGATTTCGGTAGAATTGCGCCGAGTTCATGGGGCCATCTGGCCCTTGTCGTTGAGTCGCGAGTTACGCCCATGTTGATTGGACACTACACCTTTTCGCTGGTCCTGGTTTCCATCCTTGTGGCGATCCTGGCGTCGTACACGGCGCTCGACCTTGCCGGCCGCATTTCCACCGCCAAAGGCAGGGCCAAACCCCTGTGGATTCTGGGCGGCGCGCTGTCCATGGGCATTGGCGTCTGGTCAATGCACTTCATCGGCATGCTGGCGTTCAAACTGCCCATCGACCTGGGTTTCGACCTTGCCCTGACCCTGCTTTCCCTGCTGCTCGCTGTGCTGTCTTCCGGCCTGGCCTTGTGGCTGGTGAGCCAAGAGCGCGTGCCGTTGCTGCACGTTGTGTTCGGCGCGCTGGCCATGGGCGTTGGCATCAGCACCATGCACTACACCGGCATGGCGGCGCTGCGCATGCAGCCGGGCATCGACTACGACCCGGCGCTGTTCGGCGCGTCGCTGATCATCGCGGTCACGGCGTCCGGCGCCGCGTTGTGGATCGCCCTGAGATTGCGTAAAGAAACCCCCTATATCCGCCTGATGCGCGGCGGGGCGGCCGTGGTCATGGGCTTCGCCATCGTCGGCATGCATTACACCGGCATGGCGGCGGCCAACTTTCCCGAGGGCAGTTTCTGCGGCGCGGCGGCCACGGGGCTGCGCACGGACGGCCTGGACAAACTGGTGCTGATCACCACCCTCGCGGTCCTGGCGATCACCTTGCTGACGTCGGTGCTGGACGCGCGCCTCGAAGCCCGTACCGCTCAACTGGCCGAGTCACTGAGTGAAGCGAATCGCGAACTGACCCAACTGGCGCTCCATGACACCCTGACCGGGCTCCCCAACCGCATTCTGCTGGCAGACCGCATCGAGCAGGCCATGCGCAAGGTGGATTCCCAAGGCGGTCTGTTCGCCCTGATGTTCATGGACCTGGACGGCTTCAAGCCGGTCAATGACGCCTTTGGGCACCACGTCGGCGACCAGCTGTTGCGCGAGGTGGCGTTGCGCATGCGCGACAACTTCCATCGCCATGACACGCTGGCCCGTATCGGCGGCGATGAATTCGTGTTGCTGGTGGAACTGGAAGAAGTCGACGACGCAACCACCGTGGCGTCCCGTCAGGTCAGTCTGGTGGGCAGGCCGTTCAACGTGCAGGACCATGACCTGCAAGTCACGGTGAGCATCGGCATCAGCCTTTACCCCGGTAACGGGCGCACCCAGCAGGAATTGCTGATGAACGCCGACGCGGCCATGTACCACGCCAAAAGCGCGGGCAAAAACGGCTACAGCTTCTTCGATGCGTCGATGAACACCAACGCCCGCAACCAGCTGCAATTGCTGCAGGATCTGCGCATCGGCCTGCGCGAAGGGCAGTTCTGCCTGCATTACCAACCGAAATTCGCGGCCGGGTCGGGCACGCCTGTCGGGGCCGAAGCGCTGGTGCGCTGGAACCACCCCGAGCACGGTTTGCTGATGCCGGATGCGTTCATCGGCCTGGCGGAAAAAACCGGGCTGATCATCAACCTCGGCGAGTGGGTGCTCAATGAGGCCTGTCGGCAGATGCGCGTCTGGTACGACGCCGGGTACACCGACTGGCGCATCGCGGTCAACCTGTCGGCCTTGCAGTTCTGTCACGCCGGGCTGGTCAGAAGTGTGGCAACGTCGCTGGCGGCCCACGGTTTGCCCGCCAACTGCCTGACCCTGGAAATCACCGAAACCACGGCCATGAGCGACGCTGACGCCAGCATGTCCGTGCTGCAAAAACTCTCGGAGATGGGCGTCGACATTTCCATCGACGACTTCGGCACCGGCTACTCCAGCCTGATGTACCTCAAGCGGTTGCCAGCCAACGAGCTGAAAATCGACCGTGGCTTCGTCCGCGACCTCGAACATGACAGCGACGACGCCGCGATCGTCTCGGCCATCGTCGCGCTGGGGCAGGCGCTGAACCTGCGAATCGTTGCCGAAGGCGTAGAAACCAGCAGCCAGCAGAACTTTCTCACGGAGCTGGGGTGCGATTCATTGCAGGGGTATTTGCTGGGCGTTCCGTTGCCAGCAGACCGCTTCATGGCGGATATTAGCGCGGCGCAGAACCGCGTCTCCGAGAACACCGTTTGACGTTTCACGCTTGGCATAACACTGGGACGCTACGAAAGACGGCGCATGCAGCTGGCGATTGGCAGAACCCGGAAAAAGATTAGAGCTTTGATTCGGATACTCCCATGGATAAAAACCTCCTCATCACTGGCGGCTCCAGAGGTATTGGTGCTGCCACGGCAGTTCTGGCGGCGTCGCAAGGTTATCGCGTGTGCATCAATTACCTGTCTGATCATGACGCCGCGGAACGCGTCTGCCATCAGATCCGCGAGGCAGGGGGGCATGCCATCGCGATTCAGGCGGACGTCAGCAACGAAGACGAAATCATTCGTCTGTTTGCCAAGGTGGACGCCGAGCTGGGGCGCATCAGTGCGCTGGTGAACAACGCGGGCACCGTGGGCGAACAGTCCCGGGTCGAAAACATGTCCGAATTCCGCATGCTCAAGATCATGATGAGCAACGTCGTCGGCCCGATGCTGTGCAGCAAACACGCGTTGCTGCGCATGCTGCCGCGTCATGGCGGCGACGGCGGCAGCATCGTCAACGTCTCGTCGGTGGCGGCACGCCTGGGGTCGCCGGGCGAGTACGTGGATTACGCCGCGTCCAAGGGCGCGCTCGACACCTTCACCCTGGGTCTGTCCAAGGAAGTGGCGGGCGAGGGGGTTCGGGTCAACGCGGTGCGCCCTGGCTACATCTTCACCGATTTCCACGCCCTGAGCGGCGACCCACAACGGGTGACCAAGCTCGAACCGACCATCCCGATGGGGCGTGGCGGGCTGGCGGACGAAGTGGCAGAAGCGATTTTGTGGCTGCTGTCGGACAAAGCGTCGTATTCGACCGGGACATTTATTGATCTGGGTGGCGGTCGCTGATACTGCTACAGGACGGGATGTTCCCCACATCCTGCCTGGAGAAGATCATCTCTGTGAGAGCGAATTCATTCGCGAATGGGTCTAGCCGATGAAGAGGTGCGTCGGTACCGACGTGTCGCGAATGAATTCGCTCCCACAGGTCATGTGCCCTTCTGATCGTCACCCCATCATCGATTTGATGATCTTCCCTAACGTCTCCATTGCCCGCTCGGCCGTCTCGCTCCACGGGCTGCCGTAGTTCAGGCGGATGCAGTGTTTGAACCGTCGCGTCGGGGAGAAGATCGGGCCGGGCGCGAGGCTGATGCCTTGGGCGGAGGCGACCTGAAACACCTTCAACGAATCGATCTGCTCAGGCAATTCAACCCACAGAAAATACCCGCCTGACGGCTGGCTGACCCGGACCTGCGACGGAAAATACCGGGCGACGGCGCTGAGCATGGCGCGCAACTGATCTTCCAGGCTGTTGCGCAATTTGCGCAGGTGCCGGTCGTAGCCGCCGTGTTGCAGGTAATCGGCAATCGCCGCCTGTGCCGGCATCGACGCACACAGCGAGGTCATGATTTTCAGCCGCTCGACCTTCTGCGCATAACGCCCGGCCGCCACCCAACCCACGCGATAGCCGGGGGCCAGGCTCTTGGCGAACGACCCGCAATGCAGCACCAGACCCTCGGTGTCGAAGGCCTTGGCGGGTTTCGGCGCGTGCTGCCCGTAATACAACTCGGCGTAGACATCGTCTTCGATCAGCGGCACGTCGTGCTTGCGCAGAAGCTCCACCAGTTCACGTTTGCGCGCTTCAGGCACCGTCGCACCGGTGGGGTTCTGAAAGGTGGTCATGCTCCAGCAGGCTTTGATCGGGTAGCGCTCCAACGCGTGTTCGAGCACGTTGAGGTCGATGCCGGTCTGTGGGTGCACCGGGATTTCCACGGCCTTGAGCTTCAGTCGCTCCAGCACTTGCAGGCAGGCATAGAACGCCGGGGCTTCGATGGCCACCAGGTCACCCGGTTCAGTGACCGCTTGCAGGCACAGGTTCAAGGCTTCCAGGGCGCCGTTGGTGATCAGCAGCTCTTCCATCGGCAGCATCTGCCCGGCCACCATGTAGCGCAGGGCGATCTGTCGACGCAGGGTGGGGTTACCGGGCGACAAGTCGCTGACCACCATGCTCGGGTCCATGTCACGGGTGGCGCTGGCCAGTGAACGGGCGAGGCGCTGCAACGGGAACAGCCCCGCACTGGGAAACGCCGAGCCGAAAGGGACGGTGTTCGGGTCTTTGATCGATTCCAGCACCGAGAACACCAGCTCGCTGACATCGACTTCCGTGGACTCACTGACGTGGGCCTCAAGCGGGAGCCCCGACACGGGCTGGGCCTCAAAGCGAGGGGCCGCAAACGTTTCGGGGGCGAGGCTGTCGTTGACGAAGTACCCGGATCGCGGCCGCGCACGGATCAGGCCTCGGCGCTCCAGCAGGTAATAGGCTTGAAAAACCGTTGAGGGGCTGACCCCGTGGGTCTGGCTGGCGTAACGCACCGAGGGCACTCGTTGACCCGCAGCCAAGACGCCCGAACGGATGAGTTCGGCAATGTCGTCAGCGAATTTCTCATAGCGCTTCATGGCGGGCTCACTCGGAAAGATGCCCGAACTATGCTCGCCCAACTGTTTTTAGTACAGGGGCAGTTTTTTCGATAAAAAGCAGATCAGAAGGTCATTTCGTAGCAATCAGATCACCGGCGAGTCTTCACCCGGTTCAACGCCCACGGTGTGATGCCTGCGATCATGGGCCAGATACACCGTCAGCGCGTCAGCTTCGGCTTCGGTAATCGGCACCTTCTGCCCGCGAATGTTGGCTTCGGACATGTGGGTCGCATCATTGGTGGTGATCACCACGTCAGTGATCGGGCTGCTGTAGGGGGTGCCGTCGACCACCGCTGTGCAGGTGGTGTGGTCGCTGTTGAATTCGAGAGGCATGGTCGTGCTCCTTCATTGTCCTATAAAGGTGCGACTGCGCAGCTCGCTCATTGTTTCGGGTTCCAGACGTGAGGTGCAGGCTCGTCTGGCCAATCAGTGTCGGCGGCGCGATACGCGAGATCGCCACCGCCGATACCTCAGGCTGTCACAGGGAAAGGCGTTCGCTGTCAGCGAAGCACAGACACCATTTGCCCCAGTACGGTCAGCACATCCCGGGCCAGTTGCATCGAGCGTTTGCCCGACCAGCCGGTGACGATGTCCGGTGCGTCGTCGTTGTCCTTGAACGGCATTTCAAGGGTCAGCGACAGGCATTTGTAGCGTTCGCCGACGCTGTTGCACGCCAGGTTCATGTTGGCCTTGCCAGGTTGACCTTTCGGATAGCCGTAGCGGGTCTGGAAGTCTTTGGTCAGGCCACTCAAGCGAGCGCGAAAGTCCGCTTCCAGTGCTTTCTGCTGCTCGGTGTACCCCGGATTGCCCTCGCAGGCGGCTGTGAAGACGTACGGAATTTCCTCGTCACCGTGGACGTCGAGGAACATGTCCACGCCGTATTTTTCCATCTGTTCTCTGGCGAAATACACTTCCGGGCTGAGTTCCGCTGTTGAATCCTGCCACGCACGGTTCAAGTCTTTGCCTTGGGCGTTGGTGCGCAAATGACCATGGAACGAGCCGTCCGGGTTCATGTGCGGGATCAGGTACAGATCGGCCGAGGCGAGCAGGGCCTCCAATTCAGGATCGTTCTCTTGCAGCCGTTCGATGATGCCTTCCATGAACCATTCGGCCATGTGCTCGCCGGGGTGTTGCTGGGCGATGATCCAGATCTTGCGTTTGCCGGGTGCGCCGTCGCCTTTGCGCAGCAGAGGAATGTCGCGACCTTCGACGCTTTTGCCCGTGGCCAGCAGCTCAGTGCCGGCTTTGTTCAGCGCCTGATCGATCAGCCCGTCATGGCGTTCACGGCTGTACGGCTCGAAATAGGCGAACCAGATTTGCGGCTGTTCAGGTGACAGCTCAAAATTCAGCGCTTTGCCGTCGAACTGACTGGGGATACGGAACCAGGTCTTCTGGTCGTAGGAGGCGGCGGCGTTGTAGCCGGTCCACGCGCGGTTGTAGCTGGATTCGCTGGCGTTGGTCAGGCTGAACGCGTGAGGTTCGCCCACTTGCATGCCATCGACCTTGAAGTGGAACCACTGAAAATGCGGGCTGCGGGTGTCGGGGCGAATGGCCAGTTGGACATTCTGAGGGCTGCTTGCATCGAGTACGACGATGTTGCCGCTGTCGAAATCGCAGGTAACGGAGAGGGCGGTCTGAATCACGGAAGAGTCCTGAGTACGTAAGTGCCAACTCAGCGCCATCGCAGGCCGAGTCCGTCAAAAGAAGAGGGCGCTGCTGGGCTGTTATGACCGCTACTTTACACGCATCAGGTCGAGGACCGGCGACAGAAACGGTTGCTGATGGGACTCAGGTGAAGGCTTCAGCGGTGACCAACAGGCTGCACAGAAAGGCCGTCAACATCAGCCAGCCGATGTAAACCCGGCGTTTGCGGCGGTGCCAGCCGCTGGCGCCCATCAGCGCAGCGGGTGCTTCCAGGCTACGCCAGAGGCGTTCGGCGTCCTGAAATGCGTTCAAATGGCGTCGGTCGGCGTCGAGCCAGTGGCGGAACTCGATGCGCTGGCTGGCGGTGGCGAGGGGGCTCTGCAAGTGGGCATACCAGCGAAGCGCCTTCTCTGCGGTTTCGTCGGCGCTGTGACTGCAATGGACGAGAACGCGGACGATCTTGCGCTCGACTGAGTCGACGTCCAGTTCAAGCAACTGAGCAATGGAGGTGTAGGGCAACTGATCGAGACGGCTGAGCAGAAAGACCTGCTGCGTCTTGCGCGGGAGTTTTTGAATCCGCCGCCGACAGGTGTCGGTCTCGGCGCTGGCAGGCACGTCGGGTTGGCGAGGGGGCAAGGAAAACATCGAGCTGAGCTGATGGGTCATGGCGTATCACTCGCGGTCATCCGTTGATCATCCTGAAGAGCATCGTGCTGAGCAGAGGCGTGGGGGCATCGTCCGTGATGCTCGTCGATGCTAGTGGGTATGAGATTCATTCTCAAGTAAAAAGGTCGTTTATCCTCGACTTATTTACTAAATATGTCGTTTTTGACCGCATTGCCGGTTCAGCGCTCATTTTTCTTTTGCTATGATGCGCGCCATCAAGCAGTCACCCTCTTCATTAGCCTGAAGATGCAACACCCGACCGAACCGCAGCACGAAATCAGACCCTCAAAGGGCACAAAAAAAGACCCGGCAAAAAGCCGGGTCAAAAACCGTGATTAGCCTGATGAGGAGATAATCCGGAAGCCGACCTAAGGCTTCCGGGTTACCAACCCGTCTCGCGACGGGTTGCGCTCAATAATAATCATTATCATTTGCACGTCAAATGTTTTTTTTCGTTCCCGCAAAAAAAACGCCACCCCATTCCGAGCGGCACGCCACCCGCTTCAAACTCACCGCTAACTGCTCTTGCAGCTTGAAGCTCGCCACTCGTTGCTGCTACTTGTCGCGGCTAGTCGATGGGCAGTTCCGTCGTCCGCTTCACCACACTCATCGCGATATTCGAATGCGCCTCCTGAACATGGGGGCTTTGCAGCAAGTGATCGCGCAGAAATCGTTCATAACTGGCGATGTCCTGCACCACGACCTTGAGCATGAAATCCATGTCGCCCGCCATCGTGTAGCACTCCAGGACTTCGGGAAAACCGATGACCGCGGCCTCGAATTCGGTCAGGTAACGCCGGCCGTGGCCTGACAGTTTCACGTCGACGAACACGGTCATGGTCAGCCCGAGCTTCGCCGGGTTGAGCAATGCGACCTTGCGCTCGATCACCCCTTCCTCCTCTAGACGATTGATCCGCCGCCAGCAGGGCGATTGCGACAGCTCGACCCGTTCAGCAATTTCAGCGGCAGACAGGTCGGCGTCGTGCTGCAACAGGCGGAGAATTTTGCGATCGATGGGGCTCAGTTTGACCTGCATGAATTGACCCTTTTTTATTATAAAAATGAAACCGGCATGCAGAATATCAGCAGAAACCGGCCAAAAGAGAAAGAAAAAGCCCGCGCCGCACAGGCAGTATTTGGGCTGTGAGCGTCGGGCTGAACCGTCCCGACGACCGAATGGCAGCACCACGGCCCACAAAGCCCGAGACGCCGCCATTCGCCACATTCAAAACGCACTAATAACAATAAAGGAGTGCCTGAATGTCTTTGGCTGATATTCGTCTGGACGATAAATACCGACTCGCCACCGGCCATCTTTACCTGACCGGAACCCAAGCGCTGACCCGCTTGCCGATGCTGCAAAAGCAGCGCGACGAGGCCCGGGGCCTGAACACCGCTGGTTTCATCTCCGGTTATCGCGGCTCGCCACTGGGCAACCTCGACAAGAGCCTGTGGGACGCCAAGGACTACCTCCAGGAAAACGCCATCCATTTCCAGCCCGGCGTCAACGAAGAGTTGGCCGCCACGGCGGTCTGGGGCAGCCAGCAAGTCAACCTGTTTCCCCATGGCAAGTACGACGGCGTATTCGCCCTGTGGTACGGCAAGGGGCCGGGCGTTGACCGTTGCGGCGACGTCTTCAAGCACGGCAACTCGGCCGGCGTCGCGGAAAAAGGCGGGGTGCTGATCCTCGCGGGCGACGACCACGGCTGCAAATCCTCGACCATCGCCCACCAGAGCGAACACGCGTTCATTGCCTCGATGATCCCGGTGCTCAACCCGAGCAACGTTCAGGAAATCCTCGATTACGGCATCATCGGCTGGGAACTGTCCCGCTACAGCGGCTGCTGGGTCGCGATGAAGACCATTGCCGAAAACGTCGACTCTTCCGCCGTGGTCGAAGTCGATCCACTGCGCATCGAAACCCGCATCCCCGAAGATTTCCAGCTGCCGAAAGACGGCTTGCACATCCGCTGGCCTGACACGCCACTGGCCCAGGAAGCGCGCCTCAACACCTACAAGATTTACGCCGCTCGAGCCTTTGCACGGGCCAACGAACTGAACAGAGTGGTCATCGATTCTCCCGAGCCGCGTCTCGGCATCATCACCACCGGCAAGTCCTACCTCGATGTGCGTCAGGCGCTGGAAGAGCTGGGCATCGACGAAGCGCTGTGCGCGTCGGTGGGCATTCGCGTGTTGAAGGTCGGCATGAGCTGGCCGCTGGAACCGGTGTCAGTGCACGATTTTGCCGAAGGGCTCGACGAAATCCTGGTGGTCGAGGAAAAGCGCAGCGTCATCGAAGACCAATTGACCGGCCAACTGTACAACTGGCCCGTCGATAAACGCCCTCGTGTTGTCGGCGAGTTCGACGAAGAAGGGCGCTCTTTGCTGCCCAACCTGGCCGAACTGACGCCCGCGATGATTGCCCGGGTTATCGCCAAACGGCTGGCGCCGATCTACAGCAGCCCGACAATCGAAGCGCGCCTGCAATTCCTGCAAGACAAAGAAAAAGCCCTCGCCGCGCCGCTGTTCAACACGCAGCGTACCCCGCATTTCTGCTCCGGTTGTCCGCACAATACCTCGACCAAAGTCCCGGACGGCAGCCGCGCGCTGGCGGGCATCGGTTGCCATTACATGACCATCTGGATGGACCGGGAAACCGAGACCTTCACCCAAATGGGCGGCGAAGGCGTGACCTGGATTGGCCAGGCGCCGTTCACCGAGACCCCGCACGTGTTTCAGAATCTGGGCGACGGCACCTATTTTCACTCCGGCCATCTGGCGCTGCGGGCGGCGGTGGCTTCGAAGGTCAACATTACTTACAAGATTCTCTACAACGACGCCGTGGCCATGACCGGCGGCCAGCCCATCGACGGTATCTTGCGGGTCGATCAGCTCAGTCGTCAGGTGTTCAACGAAGGCGTGCAACGCATTGCGCTGGTGTCGGATGAGCCGGATAAATACCCGAGCCGCGAAGCGTTCGCACCGATCACGACCTTTCACCATCGTCGCGACCTGGACAGTGTTCAACGCGAATTGCGCGAGTTCAAAGGTGTGTCGGTGATCATCTACGACCAGACCTGCGCCACCGAGAAACGCCGTCGCCGCAAGCGCGGCACGATGCTTGATCTGGACAAGCGCGCGATCATCAACCCGGCCGTCTGTGAAGGCTGCGGCGATTGCGGGGCGAAATCCGGCTGCCTGTCGATTCTGCCGAAAGAAACCGCCGAAGGGCGCAAACGCGAGATCGATCAAAGCGCGTGCAACAAGGATTTCAGCTGCGTCGAGGGCTTCTGCCCCAGCTTCGTCACCGTCCACGGCGGCAAGCTGCGCAAGCCTCAGTTGCCGAAACAGGCCCAAGCGTTCGCGGAGCTGCCTGAGCCGACGCTGCCGAGCCTCGACCAACCGTTCAACATCCTGCTGCCGGGCGTGGGCGGAACCGGTGTGACGACGGTGGGTGCGATGCTGGGTTACGCGGCGAACCTCGAAGGGAAGGGATGCAGCGTGCTCGATCAGGCCGGTCTGGCGCAGAAATTCGGCCCGGTCGTCAGCCACATTCGCATCGCGGCGCGGCAGGAAGACCTGTTCGCCGTGCGCATTGCGGCCGGTGAAGCGCATTTGCTGCTGGGGTGCGATCTGCTGGTGTCGTCCGGCCCTGATGCGATTGCCAAGCTCAACAGCGCCAAATCACACGCAGTGGTGAACAGTCAGCAAACGCCGACTGCGGAGTTCACCCGCAACCCCGATGCCGAATTCCCGGCGGACGCGATGATGCAGACCATTCGCGAGGCCGTGGGCACTGACAAGACCCACTTCGTGCCTGCCACCGACCTGGCGACCAAATTGATGGGCGACAGCATCGCCAGCAACCTGTTCATGCTGGGTTATGCGTTCCAGAAGGGCCTGATTCCGTTGACTTCAGCGGCGATTGAAAAGGCCATCGAGCTGAACGGCGTGGCGGTCAACCTGAACCAGCAAGCGTTTCTGTGGGGGCGTCGAGCGGCGTTCGATTTGAAAGCGGTGCAGGCGGCGGCCAATCCCGAAGCGGTGACCGTGTTTGAACCCGAAACGCTGAGCCTTGAGCAGCGTCTGATCAACAACACCAAAACCCTCACCGCGTATCAGAACCTGGCGTATGCCGAGCGTTATCTGTCGCTGGTCTACAACGTGCGCGATGCCGAAGCGCGGCTGTTTCCGGGCGAGCAACCGGCGTTGACCGAGGCCGTTGCGTTCAACTACTTCAAGCTGTTGGCCTACAAGGACGAGTACGAAGTGGCGCGTCTGTACAGTAACGGCGAGTTCACCCGTCAGTTGCAGGCGCAGTTCGAAGGCGATTACCGGCTGGAGTTTCATCTGGCGCCGTCGTGGCTGGCCAAGCGCGACCCGCACAACGGCACCCCGCGCAAACGCAGTTTTGGCCCGTGGATGTTGAAGGCCTTCGATGTGCTGGCAAACTTCAAATTCCTGCGCGGGACGGCGTTCGACCCGTTTGGCCGGAGTCTGGAGCGTCGGCAGGAGCGCGCGTTGATCGACAGCTACGTGAGTGACATCGAGCTGATCCTGACGCATTTGAACGCCAGCAATCGCCACATGGCACTGAGCCTGGCGCGTTTACCTGAACGGATTCGCGGGTACGGCCATGTGAAGGAAAGCGCGATGAACGCAGCGGCGTTGCAAGCGGTGCGCATGCGTCAGGGGTTGGTGAATGGGGAGGTTGAGCTGCCCAAGTTGTATGAGGTGGCGGCTTAAATCAACGGGGTGAGGATCGACTGATCCTTACCCCCTTTTTATTTCGGTTCAACATCGCTTTTGAACTGATCTTGATTCCCTTGTGGGAGACGCCGGAGGTTACGACGGCAGCGAAGCGTTGGGTCAGCCATTGACGAGTGACTGACACGCCGCCATCGCTGCCGTCGTAACCTCCGGCGTCTCCCACAGGTTCTGCGCGCATCCACAGATTCTGTGCGAGTCGTTAGATCTCCGTCAGCTCCACCAACACCGTCCCTTCACTGACCATCTCGCCCTCTGCGCAATACAGTGCCGAGACGGTGCCCGCCTGATTCGCCCGAATGCTGTGCTCCATCTTCATGGCTTCCAGCACCACCAGCGGCGTTCCGGCTTCGACGGGCTGACCCACCTCGACCAACACCCGCACGATGCTGCCGTTCATGGGCGCACTGAGGCCACCTTGGTGGGTGTGGTTGGCGTCAACGGCGGCAATCGGGTCGAACGCTGTGATCGCGTGCAGCTCGCCCTGCCAGCGCAGGTACAGGGTGTCGCCTCGGCGGATCGCCAGGGTCTGGCGACGCAGCCCGTTGTGTTTGAGGGTCAGTTGTTCGCCTTGCAACGTCACGTCGGTCGAAGGCGCGCTCAGGGTCACTGTGCGGGTTTCGCCTGCACAGCTCAGTTTCAGCTCGACTTCATTCGGCAATCCCAAACGCAAGCCGTTCGTGCTCGACCACGACGAATGAGGATCATCGGTCCGCACGGTATTCGACGTGCCGTGACGATACGCCTCGGCGGCAACAGCCCAGAACTCATCGGACAAGCCCTCGGCCGGCGGCAACAACTCGGCCTGATAACGAGGAATGAACCCGGTGTCCAGTTCGCACGCTGCAAACGCTGGGTGAGCGATGATCCGGCGCAGAAACGCCAGGTTGGTGCGCAATCCGCCGATGGCGAATTCGTCGAGCATGGCCAGCAGTCGCAGCCGCGCCTGTTCGCGGTCTTCGCCCCAGGCGATCAGCTTGCCGAGCATCGGGTCGTAGAACGGAGAGACTTCAGCCCCCTCCGTCACGCCGCTGTCCACGCGGCGTCCAGGCCCCGCCGCCGATTCCCGGTACACCTGCAAGGTGCCTGTGGCGGGCAAGAAGTCATTGGCCGGGTCTTCAGCGTACAAGCGCACTTCGATGGCGTGGCCGTTGAGCGGCACCTGCGCCTGTGTGATCGGCAACGGCTCGCCCTGGGCCACGCGAATCTGCCAGGCCACCAGGTCCAGGCCAGTGATGGCTTCGGTCACCGGGTGTTCGACTTGCAGCCGCGTGTTCATCTCCATGAAGAAAAACTCGCCCCGCGCATCCAGCAAAAACTCCACCGTGCCCGCACCCACATAGCCGATGGCTTGCGCCGCTCGAACCGCCGCTTCGCCCATGGCCCGACGCAACTCAGCGCTGAGGCCGGGCGCCGGGGCTTCTTCGACGACTTTCTGGTGACGGCGTTGAATCGAACAGTCGCGCTCGTTCAGGTACAGACAATGGCCGTATTGATCGGCGAACACCTGAATCTCTACGTGGCGGGGCTTGAGGACGTATTTCTCCACCAGCATGCGCGAATCGCCAAACGACGACTGCGCTTCACGCTGTGCCGAGGCGAGAGCGTCGGCGAGGTCTTCGTCACGCTCGACCACCTTCATGCCTTTGCCACCGCCGCCTGCCGTGGCCTTGAGCAGCACTGGGTAGCCGATGCGCGCGGCGGCGTCACGGAAGGTTTGCGCGTCCTGGGCTTCGCCGTGGTAACCGGGCACCAGTGGCACACCGGCGGTTTCCATCAAGGTTTTTGCGGCGGATTTGCTGCCCATGGCGTCGATGGCCGAGACGGGCGGGCCAAGAAAAATCAGGCCCGCTTGCTCGACAGCACGAGCGAATTTTGCGTTTTCCGAGAGAAACCCATAGCCCGGGTGAATGCCTTGGGCGCCGCTGCGCTTGGCGGCGGCGATCAGTTTGTCGATCTGCAAATAGCTGTCAGCGGCCTTGCTGCCGCCCAGGTCCACAGCGATGTCGGCCTCGCGCACGTGGCGGGCATCGCGGTCAGTGGCACTGTGTACCGCAACGGTCGTCAGGCCTATGGCCTTGGCGGTGCGCATCACGCGGCAGGCGATTTCGCCCCGGTTGGCCACCAGCACGGACGTCAGGGCGTGGGTGTTCGGGCGGCTCATGGTGTCTCTCCGTTCTTGGATTCGTCGCGCCAGCTCGGCTCGCGCTTGTGCAGAAAGGCGCGTAGACCTTCCTGGCCTTCGGGGCTGACGCGGATGCGGGCGATGGCGTTTTCGCAGTAGCGGCGCAGGGACGGGGTCAATTCGCCGTGGCCGACTTCGCGCAGCAAGTCTTTGCTGACCCGCATGGCCTGTGGGCTGTTGAGCAGCAGGTTCGACACCCAGTGTTGCAGCTGGGCCTCAAGCTCGGCGACCGGGTACGCTTCGGCCAGCAGGCCGATCTCTCGCGCCCGTTGGCCGTCGAAACGTTCAGCGGTCAGGGCATAACGACGGGCATGGCGTTCGCCAATGGCCTTGACCACGAAGGGACTGATCACCGCTGGCGCCAGGCCGATCTTCACTTCCGACAGGCAGAACTGCGCGTCGTCGGCGCCGATGGCCATGTCGCAGCAACTGATCAGGCCCAGCGCGCCGCCATAGGCCGCGCCTTGCACCACCGCCAGCGTCGGCAATTTCAGTTTGGCGAGGCCGTACATCAGCTCGCCCAGTTCGCGGGCGTCGCCCAAATTGGTCTGATAATCCAGGTTCGCGGATTCCTGCATCCAGGCCAGGTCGGCCCCGGCGCTGAAGTGCCGACCGCGCCCGCGCAGCAGCAGAAAGCGCAGGCGACTGTCGCTCTGGACCTTGTCCAGCGCCAGGATCAGCTCGCGAATCATTTGCGCGTTGAACGCATTGTTCTTGTCAGGACGGTTGAGCCAGAGGGTCGCGAAACCTCGCGGGTCGTATTCCAGCTCGACGGTGTCGAAATCGGTCATGGTCGTTCCTCGGGTCACATCCGGAACACGCCGAAGCGGGTCGGTTCGATGGAGGCGTTGAGCGCCGCGCTGAGGGCCAGGGCGAGAATGTCGCGGGTCTGCGCGGGGTCGATCACGCCATCGTCCCAGAGGCGGGCGCTGGAGTAATAGGGGTGGCCCTGATGTTCGTACTGGTCGAGGATCGGCTGCTTGATCTCGGCTTCCTGCTCGGCGCTGAAGCCTTGGCCGCTGCGTTCGGCCTGCTCGCGCTTGACCTGCACCAGCACGCCCGCCGCCTGCTCGCCGCCCATCACGCCGATGCGCGCGTTGGGCCACATCCACAGGAAACGCGGGTCGTAGGCCCGCCCACACATGCCGTAGTTACCGGCGCCGAAACTGCCACCGATGATCACCGTGAATTTCGGCACCTTGGCGCAGGCCACGGCGGTGACCAACTTGGCGCCGTGCTTGGCGATACCGCCCGCTTCGTATTTCTGACCGACCATGAAACCGGTGATGTTTTGCAAGAACAGCAGCGGAATGCCCCGTTGACAGGCCAGTTCGATGAAGTGCGCGCCTTTCTGCGCCGCCTCGGCAAACAGGATGCCGTTGTTGGCCAGGATCGCGACGGGATAGCCATTGAGGTGCGCGAACCCGCACACCAGCGTGGTGCCGAACAGCGCCTTGAACTCATCGAACACCGAACCGTCGACCAGCCGCGCAATGACTTCGCGCACGTCAAAAGGCTGTTTGGGGTCAGCGGAAATCACGCCGTACAGTTCGTCGCTGGGGTAGCGCGGGGCTTCAGGAGGACGTGTTTGCAGTGCGCCCAATTTGCGCCAGTTGAGGTTGGCGACGCTGCGTCGGGCCAGTGCCAGCGCGTGTTCGTCGCTGTCGGCGTAGTGGTCGGCCACGCCGGAAATCTTGCAATGCACGTCGGCACCGCCCAAGTCTTCAGCACTCACGACTTCACCCGTCGCGGCTTTCACCAGCGGCGGCCCTGCGAGGAAGATCGTCGCCTGCTGGCGCACCATGATCGCTTCATCCGCCATGGCTGGCACATACGCGCCGCCCGCCGTGCATGAACCCATGACCACGGCGATTTGCGGGATGCCTTCGGCGCTCATGTTGGCTTGATTGAAGAAGATGCGGCCGAAGTGTTCGCGGTCAGGAAAGACCTCATCCTGACGGGGCAGGTTGGCGCCGCCGGAGTCCACCAGGTAAATACACGGCAGGCGGTTCTGCTGAGCGATGGTCTGGGCGCGCAGGTGTTTTTTGACGGTCAGCGGGTAATACGACCCGCCTTTGACCGTCGCGTCGTTGGCGATGATCATGCATTCGACGCCCTCGACCCGCCCGATTCCGGCGATCACACCTGCGGCGGGCACCTCTTCGCCATACACGTCGTGGGCCGCCAACTGGCTGATTTCCAGAAACGGCGACCCCAGGTCCAGCAACCGATTGATGCGCTCACGCGGTAGCAACTTGCCCCGCGACGTGTGCCGCTCCTGCGCTTTCGGCCCACCGCCCTGATACACCTGCGCCAACAGCGTGTGCAGATCATCCACCTGCTTGCGTAACGCCTCGCTGTTCGCCAAAAACTCCGCCGAACGCGGATTGACCTGTGTTTTGAAAAACATCACTCATCCCCCCACCAGAACCGCTGACACGACGCCTAATACCCGGTCACCGCACACTGCCTTTACTTGCCGCTTGCCGCTCAACGCTCGCCGCTGCTTCACCGCGTCTCGTTGAACAGCTCGCGCCCAATCAACATGCGACGGATTTCACTGGTGCCAGCGCCGATTTCGTACAGCTTGGCGTCGCGCAGCAGACGGCCTGCGGGGAATTCGTTGATGTAGCCGTTGCCGCCGAGAATCTGGATCGTGTCCAGCGCCATTTGCGTGGCACGTTCGGCGGTATAGAGGATGACCCCGGCGGCGTCCTTGCGCGTGGTTTCGCCACGTTCACACGCCTGCGCCACGGCGTACAGGTAGGCGCGGCTGGCGTTGAGTTGGGTGTACATGTCGGCGACCTTGCCCTGAATCAGCTGGAATTCGCCGATGCTCTGGCCGAACTGTTTGCGGTCATGAATGTAAGGCAACACCACGTCCAGGCAGGCTTGCATGATCCCGGTCGGGCCGCCGGAGAGCACAACACGTTCGTAGTCCAGGCCGCTCATCAACACACGTACGCCACCGTTCAGCGTGCCGAGCAGGTTTTCTTCCGGGACTTCGACGTCATCGAAAAACAGCTCGCAGGTGTTGGAGCCGCGCATGCCGAGCTTGTCGAATTTGCTGCCACGGGAAAACCCTTTCCAGTCGCGCTCGACGAGGAAAGCGCTGATGCCGTGGGCGCCTTTTTCCAGGTCGGTCTTGGCGTAGATCACGTAGGTGTGGGCGTCGGGGCCGTTGGTGATCCAGGTCTTGCTGCCGTTGAGGACGAAGCGGTCGCCGCGTTTATCGGCCCGCAGCTTCATCGACACCACATCGGAACCGGCATTGGGCTCGCTCATGGCCAGGGCGCCGATGTGCTCGCCGCTGATCAGCCTTGGCAGGTAGCGGGCTTTCTGCTCAGGGTTGCCGTTGCGGTTGATCTGGTTCACGCAGAGATTGGAGTGCGCGCCGTAGGAGAGGGCGACGGAGGCCGACGCGCGACTAATTTCTTCCATGGCCACCACATGAGCGAGATAGCCCAGGCCCGCGCCACCGTATTGCTCGTCGACGGTGATGCCCAAGAGGCCCATGTCACCGAACTTGCGCCACATGTCGGCGGGGAACAGGTTGTCCTGATCGATCTGCGCCGCGCGAGGCGCCAGTTCCGCGGCGACGAAGGCCTGCACCTGGTCGCGGAGCATGTCGATCGTCTCGCCAAGGCCGAAATTGAGCGTGGGGTAGTTCATGAGACTGCGTTCCCTTGTTGTTTTTGGAGGGGCTGTCAGACGAAAATGATCTGTATCACCTTTACGTTAACGTAAACCTGCGAATGAGGGGCTGTCAACGCGGGGCATGAGTACGGTTGAGAAAAGAGATGAGGAGAAGGGGTGCAATCCGGCCAGAATCAAGAGCCTGACCGTGCTGCGATCCCGCCTATACCGAAGGCACAGGCGGTGCGGGAAGGGTCAAACTCCCGCCTTGGCCAGCATCGCGTGCAGCAACACATTCCCACCGGCTTCCGACCAATGAGGATGAATGTGCTCGGCTTCGTTGTGGCTCAAACCGTTCACGCAGGGCACGAAGATCATGGAAGTAGGGGCGACTTTGCTCAGGTAGCAGGCGTCGTGGCCAGCGCCGGAAATCATGCGGCGATGGCTGTAGCCGAGTTCGGACGCGGCCTGTTCTACGCGGTCGATGCAGTCGGCGTCGAAGGCAATCGGCGCATATTGAAAGATCTGCTCCAGCTTGAGTTGCAGGCCGATGGTGTCGGCGATGGCCTGCACTTCCTGACGCAACTGCCAGTCGAGCACCTCCAGCACGGCTTCGTTGGGGTGACGAAACTCGACGCTGAACACCACGCGCCCCGGCACCACGTTGCGAGAATTGGGAAAGACGTTGACCCAGCCGACCGTCGCACGACCTTCATCGCCCTGGGCAACCCCCATGGCATTGACCGCTTCGACCACCCGCGCCAGACCGAGCAGAGCGTCCAGACGATGATCCATGGGCGTTGTGCCCGCGTGGGCGCTGCGTCCGGTGAGTTCGATTTCGTACCAGCGTTGGCCTTGAGCACCCGTCACCACGCCGATGGTCAGGCCTTGTGCTTCAAGAATCGGGCCTTGCTCGATGTGCAGCTCAAAGGCGGCGTGAATCTCGCGGCCGCCCATGGGTTCGTCACCTGCGTAACCGATGGTCTGCAACGCTTCGCCAAGGGTGATGCCCTTGGCGTCGGTGCGGGACAGGCCGTATGCCAGGTCGAACACGCCGGTGTAGACGCCCGAGGCAATCATCGCCGGGGCGAACCGCGAGCCTTCCTCGTTGGTCCAGTTCACCACTTCAATCGACCGATCGGTCTGAATGTCGTGATCGTTCAGAGTGCGGATGACTTCCAGGCCCGCGAGCACACCATAGATGCCGTCGAACTTGCCGCCAGCCGGTTGTGAATCGCCGTGAGAACCGGTGATGACCGGGGCCAGGCTGTCGTCACGCCCCACGCGGCGGGCGAACATATTGCCCATGGCATCGACGCGCACGGTGCACCCGGCTTCGGTGGCCCAGCGGGCAAACAGGTCGCGGCCAATACGATCCTCCTCGGTCAGTGCCAGCCGGGAAACGCCGCCCTTGGGCGTGCCGCCGATCTGCGCCATTTCCATCAGCGAATCCCACAGACGTGCGCCGTTGATGCGAGGGGCGGCGCTCATGATTGCGGCTCCTGATCCTTGACCTTGTAGCGGAAATTGCAGTGACTGGCGCCTTGCATCAGCGTTTGAGTGCGGGTGAGTTCGACGTTGGGGTCGTAGCCGACGATGAACAGTTCGTCGCGGTTGCAGGACAGCAGGTGCCCGATCTCGCCGAGGCCCATATCGTGGTACATCTCGGCGTAGCGGCAGCGGTGCACGTCGTAGTCGAAGTGGGTGGCGTCGCTGGCGATGATGTCGACTTTCAGCGCGTCGTCCTTTTCCCACAGCTCTTGCAGGGCCACGAAACCTTCGAGGCTTGGGCCTTTTGGCTCGCGGGACGCGAAATACGCCCCGGCCTTGACCGCTGCTTGGGAAACCGCTTCGCCAATCACGGCCTGGGCGTGCTGCTTGCCGTAGTCGCGCACCAGTATTTCGTAGATCGGCTTGATGATCTCAGCCTCGATTCGCCGCCGGGCCAGAATGCCCAGTTCACCTTCGACAGCGCTCATGTGGTTTTCCTCGGGTTCACGGTGTGAGAGGGCCTTTTATGAAAAGCAGGTAGGCCTCGTTGGAAAGAACACTAATTAACCATTCTATATTTATCAACTGTTATGGCTGCATAGGCTTATAACCTTCTATATGGCGAAGTTGTTTGCCGCTTTTCGGCATTTGATATCCGTATTAAGCTCAACACATGAATTTTACAGAACAGTTTGAAAACGACCCGCCACTGCGTGCCGTGCGCACCTTCGAAGCCTTCGCCCGTCACGGTGGAGTGAATGCCGCCGCCCGTGAGCTGGATGTCTCGCCGTCGGCCATCAGCCATCAATTGCGCCTGCTGGACGATTTTCTCGGCCAGTCGCTCACTTCGCGGCAAGGCCGCAACCTGATCCTCACCGACGACGGCCGGGAGTATTACCGGGCGATTCGCTCGGCGTTCGCGGTGTTGCGCAGCGCCACCGAGCACGTGCGCGAGCAGTCCGCGACACGGCAAGTGACCATCAGCCTGATCCCCATGCTCGGGATCAACCTGTTCATCCCGCGCCTGGGCGAGTTTCTGGCTGACAACCCGGCCGTGGACGTCAACGTGACCTACGCCAACCACCGCAGTTACCCCAGCGATGCGGCCGACATTTCCATCCGGTTCGGGACGGGGCATTGGCCGGGGTATCAGAGTGAGCCGCTGATACCGGGTGACGTGACGGCGTGGTGCAGCCCGTCGCTGCTGGAACGCGTCGGCCCTATCGAGTCGCCCGAAGCATTAATTGACCTGCCGCTGCTGCACGACGAAGAACGCGGCACCTGGGCGCAGTGGTTTCAGCGTGTAGACGTTCGCCATCCGGGCGCGTTGCAGGGCTTGCTCTTCGAGGACGGCCAGTTGGCAATGACCGCCGCCCTCAATGGACTGGGCTGTGCGCTGCTTCGCGAGCCATTGGTGGCACCGCTGCGGGACCGGGGTGAATTGGTGAAACTGTTCGACCACGCGCTGGACGACGGGCGCGCGTATTACCTGTGTCGGCGGGCGGACGGGGAGTTATCGAAGGAAGGGATGAGTCTTTACAGCTGGTTGAAGCGGGTGTTGATGATTCAGCCGCTGTCGACGGACTCGTCGAGCGCCGAATCGCGTCCATAAAAAAGCCGCCAACCCGTTATCTCGGACGGTGTGGCGGCCTGGAGGACATCCATCAAATCGGCGGATTTGATGGATAGAACGTTAGCAACCTATCGAAGCCTCGACCATGTGAATTTTGGCAAATCTCTATTACTTAACGGGCAACAATCCTCCGCACATGCCTGAACACAATCCACAAATCAGATTGTACCCAGCGCTTGAGCCAGGTCCGCCCGCAGGTCTTCGATATCTTCAATGCCCACCGACAGGCGCACCAGCGAATCGCCGATCCCCAGCTTCGCCCGGTTTCCGGCAGGAATACTGGCGTGGGTCATGATGGCCGGGTGTTCGATGAGGCTTTCGACGCCGCCGAGGCTTTCCGCCAGCGCAAACAGCTCGACATTCTCCAGGAACCGTCGGGTGCCGGCCAGGTCGGTGTTTAGGTCCAGCGAGATCATGCCGCCGAAGCCGCGCATCTGCCGACAGGCCAGCGCGTGTTGCGGGTGAGTGGGCAAGCCGGGGTAGTAAACCCGCGCCACCTGGGGCTGGCGTTCCAGCCATTGCGCCAGTTCCAGCGCGTTGCTGCTGTGGCGTTCCATGCGCAGGGCCAGGGTTTTCACGCCGCGCAGGGTGAGGAAGGCGTCGAAAGGCCCGGCGATGGCGCCCACGGAGTTCTGCAAGAAGCCCAAGCGTTCAGCCAGCTCAGGGTTGTCGCCGACCACGGCAATGCCGCCGATGACGTCCGAATGGCCGTTCAAATATTTGGTGGTCGAGTGCACCACGATGTCGAAACCCAAGGCCAGCGGGTGCTGAATCCACGGGCTGGCGAAGGTGTTGTCGGCCACGCAAATGATCCCGCGATCCCGGCAGATGCGTGCAATGGCCGCCAGATCGCTCAGGCGCAACAGCGGGTTGCTCGGTGTCTCGACCCAGATCATTTTGGTGTCATCCTGCAAACCGGCTTCGAAGGCCGACAGGTCGGTCATGTCGACGAAGCTGAAACGGTGTCCGGCGCTGCGTTTGCGCACCTTATCGAACAACCGGAAGGTGCCGCCGTAGAGATCATCCCCGGACAGAATGTGCGAGCCCGCGTCGAGCAATTCCAGCACCGACGAAATGGCCGCCAGCCCCGAGGCAAAGGCGAAGGCCTGAGTGCCGCCTTCGAGGTCCGCCACGCAACGCTCCAGTGCAAAGCGCGTCGGGTTGTGCGAGCGCCCGTAATCCAGCCCCTTGTGCACGCCGGGGCTTTCTTGCAAGTAGGTGGAGTTGGCGTAGATCGGCGGCATCAGCGCACCGGTGGACGGGTCGGGTGACTGTCCGGCGTGGATCACGCGGGTGGCAAAACCATGGGGCTTGGCGTGTTCGTCGTGCTGACTCATGCAAGGGATCTCCGCAAGTGATTGAGCAGGTCGACGCGGGTGATCAGGCCGTGAAAGCCCGAAGCGTCGGCGATGATGGCGACATGGCCACGGTCCAGTTCTTCTTGCAGCCGGGCGAGGGAAGCGTCGGGCGGCAGGGTGTTCAACTGATCGGTCATGGCGCTGGCGACAGTGGTGCGAAAGTGGGAAGTGTCATTGTGCACGTCCAGCAGGATGTCGGACTCATCGATCACGCCCACCAGCCGTGTGTTGTCCACCAGCACCGGCAGTTGCGACACGTCGGCCAGGCGCATGCGCTGGAACGCTGTCAGCAGAGTGTCGTCCGGGCCGACGCTGATCACCCGGCCATCCTCGAAACGACGGGCGATCAAGTCGCGCAAATCGCCGTATTTGGTGCGTTGCATAAGGCCCTGATCGGTCATCCACTGGTCATTGTAGACCTTGGATAAATAGCGGGTGCCGGTGTCGCAGACGAAGCTGACCACGCGTTTCGGCACGGTCTGTTCGCGGCAATAGCGCAAGGCAGCGGCCAGGAGCGTGCCGGTAGACGAGCCCCCCAGAATGCCCTCGGCGCGCAGTAACTGCCGGGCGTGTTCGAAGCTGTCTTCGTCGCTGATGGAATAGGCCTGACGCACGCTGGTGATGTCGGTGAAGGAGGGGATGAAATCTTCGCCGATGCCTTCTACGGCCCAGGAACCGGGGGTGGGCAGCGTCCGCGTGCGGCTGTATTCGGCGACCACCGACCCGACGGGGTCAGCGAGGACCATTTCCAGGTCCGGTTGCACGCGCTTGAAGAAGCGGGTCAGGCCGGTGAGGGTGCCTGCCGAGCCGACCCCGACGACGATCGCGTCCAGGTCATGCTGCGTTTGCGCCCAGATTTCCGGCGCGGTGCTGCATTCGTGGGCCAGGGGGTTGGCGGGATTGTTGAACTGGTCGGCGAAGAAGGCGTCGGGGATTTCACTGGCCAGCCGGGCGGCGACGTCCTGGTAATACTCGGGATGGCCCTTGCCGACGTCGGAACGGGTGATGTGCACCTCGGCGCCCATGGCCTTCAGGTGCAAGACCTTTTCGGTGGACATCTTGTCCGGAACCACCAGCACCACGCGATAACCCTTGGCCCGACCGACCAAGGCCAGGCCGAGACCGGTGTTGCCCGCCGTGGCTTCGACGATGGTGCCACCGGGGCGCAAACGGCCGTCGCGCTCGGCGGCGTCGATCATGGCCAGGCCAACGCGGTCCTTGATCGAGCCGCCGGGGTTTTGCGATTCAAGCTTCAGGAAGAGGGTGCAGAGACCGGTGTCGATGCGACTGACGCGCACCAACGGGGTATTGCCGATCAGTTCGAGTACGGCTGGACGCGAATCAGCTGACATGTCAAATCCTCATGTGCAGAACACTCATCGGATGGACAGCAGCATAGTTCAAACGTGCACCGGAATGAGGCGGGGCAGCTCTAGTCGCTCATCAACTCCCTTCCAGCAACTTCGCATCCTGGAAGAAATAATCTTTCCACGAGGTTGGCTTGGTCTTGATCGCGCCGACGCGGTAGAGGAATTCGGCCATCGGGTAGGTGTTCTTCGGGTTGATGGTGAATTCGAATTGCGGGTTTTCGATGATCTTGATCAACTGCGCACGGTCGATGCTGGAGTGGGTGATGCGAATGTAGGTGTCCGCCGCGCCCGCCTTGTCGCGCTTGATGTAGTCCGCGGCATCCGCCAATGCGTCAATGAACGCCTGATAGGTCTTGGGGTTGTCCTCACGGAATTTTTCCGTGGCGAACAACACCGTCGGCGAGTTCGGGCCCAACACGTCGTAGGAATTCAGCACCACATGGACGTTCTTGTTCTCCACTTCCTGCTCCTGAAACGGCGGGTTGGAGAAGTGGCCGTTCAGCTCGGTGCCACCGGTTTTGAGCGCAGCGGCGGCGTCCGGGTGCGGCAGGTTGACGGTGTATTTGTCGAGGCGGTTGTAGTCGGCATCGCCCCACAATTTGGCCGAAGCAAATTGCAGGTAGCGCGATTGCACCGACACGCCGACGGCGGGCACGGCGATGCGGTCTTTCTCGCTGAAGTCAGCGATGGTTTTGACGTTAGGGTTATTGCTCACCAGGTAATACGGGAAGTTCCCCAAGGAGGCCACGGCTTTGACGTTCTGTTTGCCATGGGTGCGGTCCCAGATGGTCAGCAATGGGCCCACGCCTGCACCGGCGATGTCCACGGCGCCAGAGAGCAGGGCGTCATTCACCGCCGAGCCGCCTGACAGCTGCGTCCAGTCCACCTTGATATCGACGCCCGCTTCCTTGCCGTGCTTCTCGATCAACTGCTGATCCCGTGCCACGTTGAGCAACAGGTAGACCACACCGAACTGTTCGGCGATGCGCAATTGGCCTTCAGCCTGAGCGGCTTGCGGCGCGCCCAGTGTCGCGACCAACACACTGGCGGCCAGCGTCAGCACAGCGCCAAAGCGGCCTTTGCGAGGAATTGTCGAGCGTTTTTGAGGCATCACAGGCTCCATCGTTTGAGGGACCGGAGCACGCTGCGCCGTCCTTGATGGAAGCGACTTTATAGATATAACCAGCGTTATTTAAATATCAAAAACGCATATCAATATGTTCGCGCAAACAGGCCTGCCAAGCGCGCGTATCAGCGCCGAAAGACCCCGGGGCTGACGCCGAGCCGTTGGGTGAAAGTCGTGGTCATGTGCGCCTGAGACGAGAAACCGCAGGCGTGCGCAATGTCGGCCAGCCGTTGTGCCGGGTCGCGCAACAGCGAACGGGCGCGAGCGATGCGGCGGTCGATCAGGTAGCGGTGAGGGCTGGTTCCCGTCGCCTCGGTGAAGGCACGCATGAAATAGCCCTCGGACAGGTCGAGCAGCGCGGCCATTGCCTGCACGCTGATGGGCTCACTCAAACCGGCGTCGAGATACTCGTCGAGCAGACGCAGGCGGCGAGGGGTAATCGATCCTGATCCTGCGCTTTCTGCCTCGGCGCAGACACGACTCGCCAGCGTCATCGCCCAAAGCTCCCAGTCATCGTCCGACGCAGGCTTCAACAGCGCGTTGCGCATGCGTTGAGCGAGGCGAATGGCTTGAGGGTCGATCCGGTTATTGAACGGGCGTTCGTCATTCAGCGCCCAACCATCGGGGCGCAGCACCCGAAGATATTCGCCCCCCTTGGACGATTGCGAATAGACGTCACACCCGGCAGGCACGAAGGCCAGTCCATTGGGCAGGGCATCGAACGGGCGCACGCGGTCGCTGCCGATGGCATGGACACCGCGCTGGCTGTCGAAGGCGAAACCGATGGATGAGTGCGTGGCGACGTAGCGGGCTTCGTACGCGCTGGCAGGCAGCAATTCGATCAGCCACGGCCCGACGACGGCGCGTCGTACCGGGTCGTTGAGGGGCAGAGAGGCAGGCTGATCAAGGGTGCTCATGGGCCTCATCTTACTGAGCGTTTCAACGAAGGTCAGGTGGTTTTTTTGAAAGCCTTCAACGGGACCCAGCGCCTAGACTCGGCAAAAAACAGGAGAGCGTCATGCCCGAATTGACACTGCAGGATATCGAAGATGCCGCCCGCCAGGTGTACCAGGTCATGCCCCCGACGCCGCAGTTCGTCTGGCCTTTGCTGGCGCAGCGCCTGGGTTGCACGGTGTGGGTCAAACACGAGAACCACACGCCGACCGGTGCGTTCAAGGTGCGGGGTGGCATCACCTACATGGCCTGGCTCAAGCGCAACTGGCCGAACACCACGGGCGTCATCGCCGCCACCCGAGGCAATCACGGGCAAAGCGTGGCGATGGCTGCGCAGGCGTTGGGGATTCGGTCAGTCATCGTCGTGCCGAAAGGCAACTCGGTGGAAAAGAACAAGGCCATGGCCGGCTTCGGCGGCGAGGTCATCGAGTACGGTCAGGACTTCGACGAGGCGCGCGAAGAAGCGATCCGTCTCGCGCAGGTCGAGGGGCTGTTTCTGGTGCCCGCGTTCCACCCGGAACTGGTCAAGGGTGTGGCCACCTATGCGCTGGAACTGTTCAAGGCCGCGCCGGACCTGGACACCGTGTACGTGCCGATCGGCTGCGGCTCTGGGATTTGCGGGGTGATTGCCGCCCGCGATGCGCTGGGCCTGAAGACTCAAGTGGTCGGCGTGGTTTCCACCGAAGCCGACGCGGCCAAGCAGTCCTTCGACGCGGGCGCATTGCGGGAAACGGCATCGGCCAACACCTTCGCCGACGGCCTCGCCGTGCGTAAACCGGTGCCCGACGCGTTCCGAATTTACGCCACCGGTGCGGCGCGGATCGTCTCTGTCAGCGAAACCGAGATTGCCGAGGCGATGCGCGTGTATTACGCCGACACCCACAACCTGGCCGAGGGCGCAGGGGCGGCTGCGCTGGCGGCTTTGATGCAGGAGCGGGCGGCGATGGAAGGCAAGCGGGTCGGGGTGATTCTGTCGGGGGCGAACGTTGATAAACAGATTTACGCGAAGGTCTTGGGCTGAGGCACCCACGCCGGTTTACAACTGCGGCAGTTGCGCGCGTATATGCGCTTCCATGGCGGCGACCGGCCCGGAGACTTTCTGGCGATCGAGTTTCAGGCTGATGGAAATCTGCGGCAGCGCGGGCAGCCCGCTGTCACTGCGCAGGATGTGCAGATCGGCGGGCACGGCGGTTTGAGTCAGCACGGCGACGGCCTGACCCGACCGCACGACCGCACACAACCCGGTCAAACTGTGGCTGGCGTAGGCCAGGCGAAACGGTCTGCCGACAGCTTCGAGGCTGTTGACGGCGGCCTGATGGTCGAGGGTGTCTGGGTCTGAGAGGGCGAGTTGCAGCGTCTCCATCTGCGCCGCGTCGCTGCCCTTGGCGCCCACCCACACCAGAGGTTCCAGGCGAATGGCAGAGGGGGCGTTGTCGGTGTGCGCTTCAGAGATGATCGCAATGTCCAGCAAGTGGGCATTGATGCGTTCAATCAGCCGTGGGGTCGGCGCACAGAACACCTCGACCTGCACCTGCGGATGCAAGGCCGCAAAATCCCGGAGCAGGGCAGGCAGAAACACCGTGGCGTAGTCGTCGGGGCAGCCCAGCCGGATGATCCCCGAGAGGGCGTCGTCACGCAGTTGCGCCATGGCCTCATCGTGGGCGCGCAGAATCTTGCGGGCATGGGGCAGCAGCCGTTCGCCATGGGCGTTCAGGTTCACACCTCGACCGGTGCGGGTGAGCAGCGGCTGACCCACGATGTCTTCGAGGCGTTTCATCTGCATGCTGACGGCCGCCTGGGTGCGGCCCACGCGGCCAGCGGCCCGGCTGAGCGCGCCGGTTTCGGCAATCAGAAGAAAGGTGCGCAAAAGGTCCGGCTCGAGGTAGCTGCTCAAGAGAAAGCATCCTGTGAAATCAGGGGCACAACCAGGGTTTATCCCGGGATAAGTCAACTGCGGTCGCCCGATTCACGCCTTGGCGGGAACCTCTGGCACCACGATCCATTTCTCGAAACCGTCCAGCAGGATCGACACCCCGGTTTCATAAGTGGCAGGACTGTTGAGCGAGGCGAACGGCGCTGCGAGAAACGCCGCACCCGGATAACTGTCGTTGGCGAAGCGGGCAAGGTAACCACTGATGAAGTCCCCGTGGGTCTTGGGCGACTGACGGTTTTCCTTTTCGGCGGCGATGACCGACACGAACAACAGCAGCAGGTGGTAGATCATCGCGCCCATGGGCCCCGAAACGCCCATGCTCATCAGAATCCGCCCCATGTGATCGAAGTACGCCAGGCCGTAATCAGTCTCGCCGGGCTGGACCCGCTGAAACAGGCGGAATTTGTTCTCCGTCAGGATGTAGGTCGCCAGCCCCGGCCAGCGGCCCATCGTGTCCAGCGACGACAAGGCGAACTGTTCCAGATCGTGACGCCACGCGCCGGTCGGTGCTGGCAGCCGTTCCAGACGCTCCTTGAACGCGGCGTTGATCACGGCGCTGATCAGTTCGTCGCGGCTGCCCAAATGGTAATGCACCATGCCAGCGGCCACCCCGAGTTCCTTGCCGATCCTGACCATGCTGACTTCGTTCAAGGATTCGCTGCGGGCGATCCTCACGGCGCATTCGATCATGGCTTCCCGCGAGACATCCTGGCCGCTCTTGGGCCGCCGTCCCACCTTTTTGACGGGCGCGGCCTTCGGGGTTGCAGCGGCTTTGGTTTTCTCTGACATCCGACAGTTCCCTGGAATTAATTGATACGGCCTCAGATTATCACTGCCTGTCACGTTTTCTAAAGCCCTCAATGAATGCAAGGCCAGAGCAGGGTTGCAGGATCAGGGAGGGGAAAGTCTCGGAAACTATTTTTTGAAACGCTAATTGACACCCTCTCAGATAGTGCTCTATCTTCTGCTCAACGTCTAATTGAGCCTGTCTCAAAAAGCGATCTCAACGGCCTTTCGAGGCTTGGCAGGAGGGCCCACAGTGGCTGATTCCAATAACAAGAAAGTGGCAGTGACGGCAGGTTTGCGCGGCGCGTCCTGGCAAGCGGATCGCATGACCGTTCCGTTCAGCTCGACGCCGGTGCCGCTGACGACACAGGACGGTCAGGGTGCACTCGGCGTGCTCTTCTCCCGAGGCGGCGAGCGCAAAGTGCTGTTCATCATGCACCCCCGGGAGTTGGTGGTGACCCACTACCTGGTGCCGGATGCGCTGGACGCGGGATGGGCGTGCTGGGTGCAAGGCGCGCGCTCGATTGGCAATGACCTGCGTCTGGAACACGAATTCGCGCTGTACGACGTCGCCGCAGGCATGCGTCATCTGCGTGCCGCCGGGTTCGACACCATCGTGCTGCTGGGCAATTCGGGCGGCGCCGGTCTGTTCGCTTACTACAACCAGCAATCAACACAGGCTGCGGAAGGACGCGTCGATAAAACCCCGGCCGGCCGCGCCACGAAGTTCGACACTGCCGAATTCCCTGTGGCAGACGGCATCGCGCTGGTCTCGCCGCATCCCGGCCAGGGCATTCTGCTGATGAACGCGCTGGACCCGTCGGTGACAGATGAGCGCGATCCATTCTCCACCGACCCGACGCTGGACCCGTTCAGCGAGGCCAACGGCTTCCGCATGCCGCCTGACTCTGCCCGTTACAGTGCAGACTTCATCGAATGCTATCGGGCGGCGCAGCGTCAGCGTGTCGCGCGTATCGATGCCCATGCCCGTGATTTGATCGAGCGTCGTCAAGCAGCACGTCATCGACTGAAAACCAGTGGCGCGAACGCAGACCGGGCGCTGGCGGCGCACGGGGCGATCTTTCAGGTGTGGCGTACCGACGCCGACCTGCGCAGTTGGGACATTTCCCTCGATCCGTCCGACCGTTTCGTCGGTTCGTTATGGGGCGCCGACCCGTTTGTTTCCAACCTGGGCAGTGTGGGTTTCGGGCGCATTGTCACCCCCGAGTCGTGGCTCTCGACCTGGTCGGGCCTGTCCTCGAACGCCTCTCTGGCCAAATGCGCGCACGCCATCGAACAGCCCACACTGTTGATTGAGTACAGCGGCGACAACGCGGTATTTCCGCAGGACGTGGACGCGATTTATGAGGCGATCCCGGCTTCACGCAAAGAACGGCACCGCGTGCGTGGCAACCACCACGGTCAGGCACTGGAGACGGGTGAGACGTCCGGCCAGGTCCTCGCGGGCCAGCACCTGAGACGTTGGCTTCAAGAAAACTTCTGACAAGACAAAGGCGTTCGCTCATGACAATGACAAAAAATGAATCCGCTGCTGTACACACCCCACGACTGAACCGCGTCGCCGAACCGATTGCCGGTGTCGTCTACCCCCGGCAGGCCGACCTTGACCGTTACGTCGCGGGCGGTGCATTGCGTCACGAAACCCTCGTTGACGGGCTTAAAGAGGTGGTTCGGCATTACCCTGACAACGTCGCGCTGCTGGGTCCGAATCTGCGCATCACCTACCGCGAGCTGGATGAACTGTCCACTCGGCTGGCCGGGGCCTTCATCCAACAAGGGCTCAAGCCGCTGGATCGCGTGATCTACCAGCTGCGCGACAGCGAGCAGTTGGTCATTTCGTTCATCGCTTGCCTCAAGGCCGGGCTGATTCCGATCTGCACCATGGCCGCCCACCGCGAGCGTGAAATCGGCTATCTGGCCAACCACGGTGAAGCCAGGTTGCACATCGTGCAGGGCGATGAAGTCGAGAAGTTCGACAGCGTGGCCTTCGCCCGCAAGATGCAGGAAGCGGCGCCTTCCCTGAAGCTCATCATGCAAGTGCGCGGCGAGCCTCAGGACGGGGTGCTGTTTCAGGACGCGCTGATCGCCGGGATCGACCTGGCCGAAGCCGAAGCGCTGGTGGGGCAGGTGCACCTGGACCCGTTTCAGGTCGCCGTTTTTCAGCTGTCCGGTGGCACCACCGGCGTGCCGAAAATCATTCCGCGCTTCCACAACGAATACCTCTACAACATGCGCTCGGTGGCCAAGTGGTTGGGTTTCCGTCCGGACGACACGCTGTTCATGCCGCAACCGATGGTGCACAACCTCAACATGGGCTGCTGCTTCGGGCCGTTTCTGATGACCGGTGGCACGGTGACGATTACCCCGGATCTGCAGCCTGAAACCCTAATCTCGTTGATCGCCACCACCCAGCCCACCTGGCTGATGCTGGGCGGTCCGATCATTGCGCGGCTGGAGTCGGCAATTCAGGAAGGGCGTGTGGACCTGTCCAATGCCCGTGGCGTGATCGTCGCCAACAGCGCGGCCAAGTTGCAGAAACTGCTCGGCGTGCGCACCCACAACATCTTCGGCATCACCGAGGGCGTGATCGCGCTGACCCACCGCGATGACCCGGCAGAAGCCCATGACACCACCAACGGCCGCCCGGTGTCCGAGTTCGACGAGATCCGCATCGTGGTGCCCGGCACGGACGAGGACGCCAAGCCTGGCGAAATCGGCGAGCCGGTGTTCAAGGGCCCGTACACCATTCACGGCTATTACAACGCCGAAGACCGCAACCGCGAGACCTTCACCCGCGACGGCTACTACCGCTCCGGCGACCTGATGTTCACCAAACTCATCGACGGCAAGACCTACTACGTGTTCTGCGGCCGTTTGAAGGACCTGGTCAGCCGTGGCGGCGAAAAGATCAACTGCGAAGAAGTGGAAATGGCGGTCTCCGGTCACCCGGCCGTTGCGGCGGTGGCGGCGGTCGGCTACCCGGACCCGGTGTTCGACGAGCGTCTGTGCGTGACGCTGGTGCTGCGCGATGGCTTCGCTGCGCCGAGCGTGGCCGAACTCGGGGAGTTCCTGCAGGACTACGGACTGGCCAAGTTCAAGTGGCCGGAGCGCGTGGAAGTGCTGGCGTCGTTCCCGCTGACCGCGTCCGGGAAGCTCAGCAAAGAAGGCCTGCGCGACATCGTGAAAAAGAGCGTCGAGCTTGAGCGTGCCCAGCTTGCGGGCTGAGTGCGGGCTGTCGAGTTCATTTGATTAAAGGGGCTGCGCGTCAGCCCCCTGGCAACAGGCGTCCTCCGACGCCGTTCACAGGAGTCGTTCCCATGACTGTAAAACAGCCCGTTCTCAAAGGCGTTCACCACAGCGCCAGGCCCACCTGGAAGCTGCGTGAAACCGTGGAGTTCTATCGGGACAAACTTGGCCTGCCATTGGTGCATGCCATCTCGGCACGTGCCTGGGGGCCCTCCAATCATCCCGATTTCCTGCATTTCTTTTTCGACAGCGGCAACCACAGCACCATCGCGTTCTTCTACTACATCAACACCGAACAGCCGGACTTCACCCTGCCCGTGGCCGACTATCGCTACGAAGCGACGCACACCGCGTGGCGTGTGGACACCCGCGAAGAGTTGCTGGAATGGCGCGACCGTCTGGAGGCGCAGCAGATCCCGTTGATCTTCCAGATCCGCCACGAGCTGATCGAGTCGATCTACTTCAACGACCCGAACGGCTATTACATGGAAATCACCATTCAAGAGCGCCCGATGAACGCACTGGATGGTGAGGACGCGACCCGCACGCTGGAAGCGGCGATGGCCCATGAAGACGCGCACCTCGCCGGTACTGCACCGTTCGTGGGGATCGATCAGGTCTGGCTGGACAAGGCGGCCGATATTGCCCCGGACAACACCGACGAGGTGGTGCTCTTCGTCCTCGATGCCCCGGAATTTCAGCCGCTGGTGGACGCCGCCCGAGCGAACCCGGATTACGGTCTCGAACACCTGAGCAATGGTTACTGGAAAATCACTGCCCAAGACGCGCTGGTGTTCGAACGCAAGAAACTGGGCTTCGTCCCGGCGTTGTGGAACGCGGCGCTGACCGGCGGGTTCGTCGGTCAGGTCACCGAGTTCGACCGCTACCGCCTGCAAATCAGCCGGGGAGCGCAATGATGAAAGTGGCCATTGTCGGCGGCGGTCCGTCCGGTCTGTACCTGGCGCTGTTGCTCAAACGCGGCGCGCCAGACTGGTCCGTTGAAATCATCGAACAGAATGCCGCAGACGCCACGTTCGGCTTCGGTGTGGTCATGGCGGACACCGGTCTGCAACAGCTGCGCGAAGCGGATGCCGGTTCGTACGACGCGCTCTCCGAAGCGACCCGTCAGCACCAGCATCAGGTGATCGTGCAGGATGAAACCGCCATCGGTTTTCGCCTGCCAGTGAAGGGTGGTGCCATCCCACGCCTGACCCTGTTGCAGATTCTGGAGCGGCATGCGGAAGCGGCGGGGGTGGTCATTCATTATCGCCAACGCATCGACAGCACGGCCGATCTGGCGCGATTTGGTTTACAGGACGCGGACGTCGTGGTCGGTGCCGATGGCATCAATTCGGTCATCCGTCGCGAGTTCGAACAGGGTTTCGGCACCACCACTCACACCCTCGGCAATCACTTTGCCTGGTATGGCACGCCGAAGGTCTTCGAGGCGTCTGCACTGGTCTTCCGCAAATACCAGGGCGGTCATTTCGTCGCGCATTATTACGCCTACAGCGATGAAATGAGCACCTTCGTCGCCGAATGCGACGACGCGACCTGGGAGCGTCTGAACCTCGGCGCGCTGTCCGAAAACGCGCGTCAGGCGTTGATGGAACAGATATTCGCCCCTGAACTGGAAGGCGCGCCGTTGATCAGTGGCAACGTGCGCGTGGTCTGGCGCCAGTTCCCGGTGATTCGCAACGCCCATTGGGTCAACGGTCGTCACGTGCTGGTGGGCGATGCGCTGGCCAGCGCGCATTTCTCCATCGGCTCGGGCACGCGCATCGCCATGAACGACGCCATTGCACTGGCGAACGCGCTGCTGTCCCACGAGGACAACGCGCTGGCAGGTTTGCAGGCCTATGAAAGCACCCACCGCCCCAGCAAGCAGAAGCTGATCGGTGCGTCCGAACGTTCTTACCTGTGGTACGAGCGGATGGGGCAGTGGATGGACACCTACAGCCCCGAGGAATTCGTCTACCAGTTCATGACCCGTACCGGGCGTGTCGACGATGATCGCCTGCGTGACCAGTACCCTGAATTGATGGTGCGCCTCGGGCGTACGGGAAGTGCGGCATGAACGGCGGCATTGAATACGTCGTTGCCGAACGGCCCTTCACGGTCCGGCGCACGGTGCGCTGGGTCGACTGTGATCCCGCCGGTGTCGCGTACACCGGTCGATTCACCGAGTTTCTGATCGGTGCGGTCATGCATTTCTACGGCCACATCGGCTGGGGGCCGGAAGCCAGGACCGGCAACGGCGGCCTCGCCTGCAAACACATGTCGTTGACCTTCAACAAAAGCCTGCCGCCCGGTTCGGTGGTGGACATTCGCATCGACGTGGGCGAGGTCCGTCAGCGCACGTTCGATCTGCACGCCACCGCGTTTTTGCCAGATGGCAGCGTGGCGTTCGAAGGGGTGTTCTCGCCGATCTGCGTCACCCCGCAAATGACCGGCCTGCCGCTGCCCGATGCGCTGAAAACGGTGCTCCGTGAGCATCAGCGCGCGACAGGAGACCACCATGCGTGAAGCCCTGATCGTGTCAACGGCGCGCACGCCCATTGGCAAAGCCATGCGCGGTTCGCTCAATCACATCAAGTCGCCGACCCTCATGGGCCACGCGCTACGCCATGCCGTGGAGCGCGCCGGGGTTGATCCTGCGCTCATCGACGACGTGGTGATCGGCACGGTGTTAGCCGCAGGCACCGCCGGTTCGAACCTGGCGCGCAACGCGGTGTTCGCGGCGGGGCTGCCGGTTTCGGTGAGCGGAATGACCCTCGACCGGCAATGCTCGTCCGGGCTAATGGCCATCGCCACGGCAGCCAAGCAGATTCTGCATGACGGCATGGACGCGGTGGCTGCTGGTGGGCAGGAAAACATCTCTGCCGTGCAGGATGCTTATTTCCAGTGGGTGGCCCAGGAAGCGGATCGCACCGTGCAGCAAGCCGTGCCTCACGCCTACATGCCGATGCTGCAAACCGCCGAACACGTGGCGCGCCAATACGGGATTTCCCGTGAGGCGCAGGATGCGTTCGCCCTGAGTTCGCAGTTGCGCACGGCCCGCGCCCAAGCCAACGGCCTGCTGAACGACGAGATCGTGCCGATCAGCGCGGAGCGTCGCATCGTCGACAAGGAATCCGGCGCGGTGCGTTTTGAGCCGGTGCTGCTGGCGCGGGACGAGGGCAATCGGGCCGACACCACCTTCGACAGCCTGGCGAAGCTGTCGCCAGTCATCGCGGGAGGCAGTGTCACGGCGGGCAATGCCAGTCAGTTATCGGACGGCGCCAGCGCCTGTGTGCTGATGGACAGTCGGCGTGCGGCGCAAGAGGGCGCCACCCCGCTGGGTCTGTACCGCGGTATCGCGGTCGCAGGCTTGGCGCCGGAAGAAATGGGCATCGGGCCGATCTTTGCCATCCCCAAACTGCTCAGGCAACACGGGCTGACGGTTCAGGACATCGACCTCTGGGAGCTCAACGAAGCGTTCGCCTGCCAGGCGCTGTATTGCCAGCAGCAACTGGGGATTGACCCCGAGCGCTGCAACGTCAACGGCGGCGCCATTTCCATCGGCCATCCGTATGGCATGACCGGCGCTCGCCAGGTTGGGCATGTCCTGCTCGAAGGCCGGCGACGCAAGGCGCGTTATGCCGTGGTGTCGATGTGCGTGGGCGGTGGCATGGGGGCGGCAGGGCTGTTTGAAATCCTCTGATCGGACTCTCGCGATAAACCGTATTTTGCGTGCATGAACAACGCCGTGGACCTGCACGGCGACCTCAACAATCTCTAACAACAAAGGTGGTACGTGACATGTCCTCACAACAACAAAAATACGTGGTAGAGAAGCTGACCGACGGCCTGATCTTCGGTGAAGGCACCCGCTGGAGGGATGGCAAGCTGTACGTCTCCGACATGCTGGGCAAAAAGGTCTACACCGTTGATGCAGACGGCACAAAGACCGTCATCGCCGAAATGCCGCACAAACCCAACGGCATGGGCTTTCTGTCCGACGGCACGCTCATCCTGAGTTCAATGCACGAAACCCGGCTGTACCGCTACCTGCCGGGCAAGCCCCTGGGTGAAAACCTCGAACTGTACGCCGACCTGTCCAGCGTGTTTACGGGCTACATTGGCGACATGGTGATCGATAAAAACGACCGCATCTACGTTGACGACGTCGGTGCCCGGGTGTTTGAAGGCGAAGGCCTGAAACCGGGCCGCATCGTGATCGTCGAGCCGGGCGGCAAGGACGTGTACGTGGGGCTTGAGGACTGCCACTTTCCGAACGGCATCGTGATCACCCCGGACCAGAAACACCTCATCTTCTCCGAGACCTTTGTCGAGCACCTGTCCATCGTCGACATCGTTGACGGCAAGCTGGTCAACCGTCGCGTGTTCCTCGACATGAAGAAAGCCTTCCCCACCGATGAAGATCGCGCGGGCCAACTGGGTTGCGTGGACGGTATCGCCATCGACGCCGAGGGCGGCATCTGGCTCGCCGTGTTGCGTTCGCACCAGTTCGCACGCATCGATGCTCAAGGCAACATCACTGACCGGGTTCACATTCCGGGTCACGAGGTGGTCTCCGTCGCACTGGGCGGCGAAGACGGCAAGACGCTCTACATGACCGGCACCCGGCTCAAGGGCGATCACCCCAACATCTTCCTGGCCATGGTCGCGCTGGACGTCGAAACCTCGATCTTTACCACCCGTGTCGCGGTAGGTCGTGGTGACGGTCGCCCGTAACCGCATCGGCATCTGAGGGGCAGGCGGACTGCCCCGATCTGAATAAGCATCGATCGTGTCCAACGGCGTCGGCCCTCTCGCTGACGTTGCGGGTTCGGCTTGCCTGACGCAACGCCGTGGGCATTGACCTGCCAACAATAAATATAAGGAATCAGGGTCATGAAAAATGTGCTGGGCGTCATCCTTGCGGGAACGGTGATGTTAGCGGCGAGGGTGGAAGCGGCAAACGGCCCTCAGTATGCGGGGTATGGGGTCACCGCCATGGGCATGGGCGGCGCATCCATCGCCAATCCCGTGGATGCCACCGCCGCGATCAACAACCCGGCCGGCATGGGCGCGGTGGGGTCGCGGGTGGACGGCAACGTGATGGCGACCGTGGGGCAGTTGCGTTCCAACGTCCATGGGGCCAAAAACAGCGATGACATCTTTCTGTTGCTGCCGGGCTTCGGCGCCAACTATCAATATTCGCCCGACGTCACCTTCGGCCTCACGGCTGCCGGGTACGGCGCGGGGGTGGACTATGGCAAACCGATTCCGGCATTCGGCACCTCGAAGGTCAAATCGGAACTGGGGCAACTGATTCTCTCGCCCACCGCGACCTACCAGTTCGCGCCGGGCCATTACCTCGGTTTCTCGGTGAAGCTGGGCTATGAAAGCCTGATGCTGCATGGGCTGGAAAATTTCGGTGCCACCAATGACACCGATCACGCGTTGGGGATCGGTTTTGGCGTCGGCTACCTGGGCACTATTGCGCCCAATCTGCGCCTGGGACTGACGTACTCGTCACCGGTGTGGTTTCAGAAACTGGACGCCCATGACGACATCATTCCAAACGGGCAGTTGAACGCACCACAACAGGCGGGCGCGGGGCTGGCGTACGATTGGGGCGACTGGACGTTCGCCTTCGACTACGTGTGGCTGAACTGGGCGAGTCAGAAGACGTTCAACAACTCGCTGGTAGAAGGCGGTGCGCCCGGTTCCAGCCATGGGCCGGGCTTTGGCTGGCAGAACCAGAACGTCTTCCGCTTCGGGGCGAACTACAAGGTCAACGACCGCTTGCAGGTACGCGGGGGCGTGTCGCTGGCTAACCATCAGGTGCCGAACGACGAAGCAACGCTGATTGCCATTTGCCCGTGCAACCAGCCTAAAAGCGTCACGGCCGGGTTGACCTACACCGTATCCAAAGACCTCGAAGTGAGCGGCTCGTACATGTACGACCTGCGTCACATCACCAAGGGCACCGGTCCCAGCGAAGGCACGGAAGCGGGCGGCGAACTGCACATGCTCGCCGTCGGTTTCGGCTACAAGTTCTAACGCTGGCCTGGGCCACCGTCCGGCACCAAGCATGCCGGACGGTGTTCTCCTTTCCCGCCATGGCGGGAGGGTACGAACTACTGACGCAACGGCACACCACTGAGCTGTTGCAGTTCTTCAAACGTGATGTCGGCCACGATTTCCCGCACCAGCAACCCCTGATCCGTCACGTCCAGAATCGCCAGGTCGGTATAAATGCGGGTCACGCAACCGATGCCGGTCAGCGGGTAGCTGCACTGGTCGACGAGTTTGCTTTCGCCGGTCTTGGTCAGGTGGTCCATCATCACGAACACTTGGCGAGCCCCTGTGGCCAGGTCCATCGCGCCGCCGACGGCAGGAATGGAGCCTTCGGCGCCGGTGTGCCAGTTGGCGAGATCACCGGTGACGGACACCTGAAAGGCACCGAGCACGGCGATGTCGATGTGGCCGCCGCGCATCATCGAGAAGGAATCGGCGTGGTGGAAAAACGCGCCGCCGGTCAACAGGGTCACGTGCTGTTTGCCCGCGTTGATCAGGTCGTCGTCTTCGGCGCCGGGCTCGGGGGAGGGGCCCATGCCGAGGATGCCGTTTTCGCTGTGCAGGAAGACTTCCTTTTCGCCCAGGTAATTGGCCACCAGCGTGGGCAGGCCAATGCCCAGGTTCACGTAAGCCCCTTCGGGGATGTCGGCGGCCACGCGTTGGGCCATGTCGGTGCGCGACAGTTTTTGAGTGACGGTCATGGCAGGCCTCAGACGGCAGTGGCGGTGGCGGAAGGAGAGACGGCGTGGCCCGGCACGGCCACCAGGCGCTGGACGAAAATCCCGGGGGTGATGATGTGTTCCGGGTCCAGTTGGCCCAGTTCCACGATTTCATCGACCTGAGCGATGGCGACTTTCGCAGCCATCGCCATGATCGGCCCGAAATTACGTGCCGCCTTGCGGTACACGAGGTTGCCCCAGCGGTCGCCCTTGTGGGCCTTGATCAGGGCGATGTCGGCGTGGAGGGGCATTTCCAGCACGTAGTCCCGGCCATCGATGACGCGGGTTTCCTTGCCTGCGGCGAGCAGGGTGCCGAAGCCGGTGGGCGAGTAGAACGCGCCAATGCCCGAGCCCGCGGCACGAATGCGTTCGGCCAGGTTGCCCTGAGGCACCACTTCCAGTTCGACTTTACCGGCGCGGTACAGCTCGTCGAACACGTAGGAGTCCGACTGGCGCGGGAAGGAGCACACGACCTTGCGTACGCTGCCCGCCTTGAGCAATGCCGCCAGGCCGTGATCGCCGTTGCCCGCGTTGTTGCTGATGATGGTCAGCTCCCGCGCACCCGTGGCGATGACGCCATCAATCAATTCGGACGGCATGCCGGCACTGCCGAAGCCCCCGACCATGATGACGGCGCCATCACGTATGCCTTCCACCGCAGCGGCGATGGATTCGAATCTCTTGTCAATCACGGACAGCTCCTCGTTCTGAAAGGGCGGCGTCAGGAAGGGGGCACTCACGATCCCGGTTACTTCGACTGCGCGGCCACATGTAAGCGACCGGCGCATCACACCATAAAGTGCATGGGCGGAGGGGGCTGCCGAGGCGAAGTTGGGCGATTATCGGACGGGATTTTGGAGGCGTAGACGAGGGCAGGGTGAGATACGAGCCAACTGTAGGAGCGAATTCATTCGCGAGAGGCCCGCTTGGTCGACAGAGCTGTGTGGCCTGGCCCACCTTCGCGAATGAATTCGCTCCCACAGACATGCGTGAGGTCCAAGGCGAGTGGTCGACGCAAAAACCTGTGCAAGGACTCACACCTGAAATACCCAATCACGCGGTTTCTGTGGGAGCAGCCGGAGGTTACGACGGCCGCGAAAGCGGTGGGCTGAAAAGAGTGAGTCACCTGACACGCCGCCTTCGCTGCCGTCGTAACCTCCGGCGTCTCCCACGGGTCGTTTATCAAGCCTGGAGCAAGTGGCCGACGCAAAAGCCTGTGTGAATCACCGGGGGCTCACACCCTGAACTGGCCAACCGCCGAGGTCAGTTCCTGGCTGAGCAGCGACAGCTCCCGTGCCGTATTGGCCCCCTGTTGCGTGTCTTGGGCGACGGTTTCGATAGAGGATGCAATCTGCTGAACGCTGCGGTTGATCTCTTCGGAGACGGCGGTCTGTTGTTCGGCGGCGCTGGCGATCTGGGCGTTCATGGCGTTGATGGTGGAAATCAGCGCGCCGATGGCGTCCAGCGAGCTGGTGGCCCGGGCGGCCTGTTCGCGGGTCTGGTTACCCGCGTCACTGGACTGCTTCATGGCGCTGACGGTGTCGACCGTGCCTGCTTCCAGTCGGCCGATCATGCCGTGAATCTCTTTGGTGCTCTCCTGGGTGCGGCTGGCCAGCGCCCGAACTTCATCCGCAACCACCGCAAAGCCACGACCCGCTTCACCGGCCCGTGCGGCTTCGATGGCGGCGTTGAGGGCCAGCAGGTTGGTCTGTTCGGCGATGGCGCGAATCACCCCGAGCACCCCGGCGATGGCGTCCACCTCGGTTTGCAATTTTGTCAGGGAGGTGCCGCTGACGCGCAGGTTGTCCACCAACCCGTGAATGCTGTCGACACTGGCGCTGACGATCTGCCCGGCGGACGCCCCCTCGTGCTGCGCCTGATTGGCTGCCCGAGCCGCTTCCTGAGCGTTTTGCGCCACTTGCAGCGCGGCGGCACTCATTTCGTTGATCGCCGCTGCGACCTGATCGGTCTCCTGACGTTGCAGGTCCATGGCCCGTTCCGAGCGCTGCGCCTGATCGGTGACCCCCGTCACCAACGTGTTCAAGCGCAGGGTCATGCCGGTGACGTTGCCGATCAGTCCCTGTATTTTCTCGACGAAACGGTTGAACGCCACCGCCAGTTCGCCGAGTTCATCGTGCCTCGTCACAGGGAGTCGACGGGTCAGGTCACCGTCACCCGAAGCGATGTTTTCCAGCTGCAGGCGCAGTTGCAGCAGCGGATTGAACAGGCGTTTCACCTGCCACGCGGCCAACAGCGCCAGCAGGATGGACGCCACGATGCTCAGCGCCAGGATTTGCCACACCAGCTCCGCGCGACGGGACTTGAGCTCGTCGCTCACTTGGGCGACCTGAGCATCGATGTCGTCCATGTTCACCGCCGTGCCGATCATCAAATTCCATTTTTCGAGGTACAGCGCATAGCCGATCTTGGGCACGACCTTGTCGCTGTTCGGCACCGGGAAGCGATACCGCTGATAGTGCGACCCGGCCTTGGCCACCCGCACCAGTTCGTTGATCACGAACACGCCATCAGGGTCGCGAAAGTTGCTGAAACTCTCGCCAATCTTCACGTCCTTGTCAGCCCAGAACACTCGCACGCTGTTGGCGTCGTAACCGAAGTAATAACCGTCGGTGCCGTAACGCAGTTGTTTGAGGACATTGACGGCCTTGTCGCGCGCGGTCAGGTCGCCGGGTGCGGAGGCGTCGTAAAGGGAGGCGATCGCACTTTGGGCAACCTGGACCGAATGTTCCAGGGCGTTTTGGCGATCGGTGATCAGAGTACGGCGCGTGTCGTTGATCTGGTCGTCGGCGGTTTTCTGCAACAGCATCACCGCCAGACCCGTAATCAGCACGGCGAGCAATAGCGCAGGGACAACGCACAGCAAAACGACTTTGCTACGGATAGAAAGGGTCATGTTTTCAGCACCGGAAATTTGTTATTGGGGTCGGCACGAAGGCAGCCTGATGATAACCAGCATGTAACAGATTTGATGCTCGTAGTAGTACGTAGGAATGTTTGAGCCGTATTAGACATCTGTCTAATTGAATAGTAGGGATGGAACTTTCTGGCGATAAAAATGACGGGGCTTTCACAATGTAAATAATCTGAAAAGGTCATCTTTACAGCTTGTTACAACTCTCCATGGAGGGCTAAATGACACTACACCGACCGCGTTCCAAGCCGCGTCGTTGACCGTTGCACGCGTTATCCCTTGTCCAGCAGAAGTCCCCCATGACCCAGATCCCGGCAGCCCGTTCACGCAAGCGCATCCTTGTCATTGCGCTCCTGATAGTCGCAGCCCTCGTCGCTGTCTTTCTTTACCTTCGGCACACGCCCGCCAATGCGCCGACCCAGCGTGACGGCAGCGCCGTGCCTGCCAGCCCCGGCGGACGTCATGCCGGGCCGGGGATGACGGACCCCAACGCCACGGTGAGCGTGGCGGTCGGGACGGCAGCAGCAGCGGATGTACCGGTGATTCAGCAGGCGCTGGGCACGGTGATCCCGAATTATTCGGTCACGGTCACCAGCCGTGTCGACGGTGAGCTGATGGCGGTGTACTTCACTGAAGGCCAGTACGTGAAAAAAGGCCAGTTGCTGGCGCAGATCGACCCTCGAGCCTATCAGGCCACGCTCGATCAGTACCAGGGCGACATGGCCCAGAATCAGGCGCTGCTCAAAAGCGCGCAACTGACTGCCGAACGGTATAAACGGCTTTTCGCCAAGGACTCGCTGGCCAAACAGGACCTGGACACCCAGATGGCCACGGTCGGGCAGTACGCCGGTGCGGTGAAGGCCGATCAGGGCCAGATCGATGCGGCGAAACTGAACCTGGTCTACGCCAAAATCGTCTCGCCCATTGACGGCTACGTCGGCCTGCGCCTGGTGGACCCCGGCAACATCGTGTCGTCCAGCAGCACCACGGGCATCGTCACCGTCACCCAGACCAACCCCATCGCCGTGACGTTCAGCCTGCCGCAAGCGCAATTGGCGTCGCTCTTGCCGAAAGTGCGCAAAGGCGAATCGCTGGGCGTGCAGGCCCTCGATCAACTCGGCACCACGCCGTTGGCCAGCGGCACACTGAAGTTCATCAGCAACGAAATCGACACCAACACCGGCAGCATCAAACTCAAGGCGCAGTTCGATAACCCGGATGAAAAGCTCTACCCCAACCAGTTCGTCAACGTGAAGCTGACGACCGACACCCTGCACAATGCCGTCGTCGTGCCATCAGCCGCCGTGCAGTTGAGCAGCACGGGCGAGTTTCTGTATGCAGTGAAGGACGGCAAGGTCAACCGTCGCAGCATCAAGGTCGGCCCCGTCATGGGCGATCAGACCGTAATCACCGAGGGCGTGGCGCTGGGCGAGCAGGTGGTGACGCGGGGCATCGATCACTTGCGTGACGGCAGCAAGGTCGAAATCGAGAAGGCCGGCACGGACATCGCCACCGAAAAAACCGGCAAGCGTACTGCCGGTATCACCGCCCCATGAACCCATCACGGCTGTTTATCCAGCGTCCGGTCGCGACGATGTTGCTGATGCTGGCGGTGATGCTGGCCGGTATTTTCGCCTACCGTTTGCTCGCGACCTCGGCATTACCCGAAGTCGATTACCCGACGATTCAGGTCAGTACGCTCTATCCCGGCGCCAGTTCCAGCGTGTTGGCGTCGGCGGTCACTGCACCGCTTGAACGCCAGTTGGGCCAAATGGCCGGTTTGGCGCAGATGTATTCCACCAGTTCGGCGGGGGCCTCGGTTATCACGCTGAAGTTTTCCCTCGACCTGTCACTGGACGTTGCCGAGCAAGAAGTACAGGCCGCAATCAACGCCGCCAACAGCCTGCTGCCCAGCGACTTGCCGAACCCGCCGACGTACAAGAAGGTCAACCCCGCCGACACCGCCGTGCTGACCCTCGCCGCCACGTCTGACAGCCTGCCGCTGACTCGCGTGCAGGACCTGATCAACACCCGCGTCGCCCTCAAGCTGTCGCAGATTTCTGGCGTCGGCATGGTCAGCCTCGCGGGCGGTCAGCAGCCAGCGGTGAAAATAGAGGTCAACCCCACCAGCCTCGCAGCCCACGGCCTGACGCTGGAAGACGTCTACGACAAGGTCAACGCCGCCAACGTCAATGGCTCCAAGGGTGGCTTCGACGGGCCGTCGCACTCGATCACCATCGACGCCAACGACCAGCTGCGGGATGCCGTGGAGTACGGCGAACTGGTCCTCGCCTACGAAAACGGCTCGGCCCTGCGCCTCAAGGACGTCGCCACCACCGCCGAGGCGCCTCAGGACCAGTACCTGTCCGCCACCGCCAACGGCCAGCCGGCCATTGTCATCGCGGTGCAGCGTCAGCCTGGCGCCAACGTCATCGAAGTGGTCGACAGCATCGAGCAGAAGTTGCAGACCTTGCAGTCGGCGCTGCCGGATTCGGTGAAGCTGACCGTGATCAGTGACCGCACCCAGACCATTCGTGCGTCGATCAAGGACGTGCAGATCGAGCTGATGCTGTCCATCGGGCTCGTGGTGTTGGTGACGTTCGCCTTTCTCGGCAGTTTTACGGCCACTTTGATTCCCAGCCTCGCGGTGCCGCTGTCGCTGATCGGCACGTTTGGCGTCATGTACCTCGCCGGTTTCAGCGTGAACAACCTGACGCTGATGGCGCTGACCATTGCTACCGGCTTCGTCATCGACGACGCCATCGTGGTGGTCGAGAACATTTCCCGGCACCTGGAGGAAGGCGAAGAGCCAATGGCGGCGGCCTTCAAGGGTTCGCAGGAAATCGGCTTCACCATCATCTCGCTGACGTTCTCGCTGATCGCTGTGCTCATTCCGCTGCTGTTCATGGGCGACGTCGTGGGGCGACTGTTCCGCGAATTCGCCATCACGCTGGCGGTGGCGATTCTGGTGTCGATGATCGTCTCGTTGACCCTGACCCCGATGCTCTGCGCGCACCTGCTGCGCCATGTGCCCGAAGAAGGGAAGGGCCGTTTTGCCGCGTGGGGCGACCGGCAGTACCAAAAGGTGCTGGACGGCTACGACCGGGGGCTGGTGTGGGTGCTGGATCACCAGAAGCTGACGTTGCTGGTGGCAGTCGGCACCGTCGCGCTCACCGCGTTTTTGTACCTCGTCGTGCCCAAGGGCTTCTTTCCGACTCAAGACACCGGGCTGATCCAGGGCTTTACTCGGGCCTCTCAAGACGTGTCGTTCAGCGAAATGGCGCGGCGGCAGCAGGCGATGGTGGAGGTGGTGCGTCAGGATCCGGCCGTGGCGTCGGTGTCGTCCACCATCGGTGTCGATGGCAACAATGACTCACTGAACAATGGGCGCTTGCAGATCGACCTCAAGCCCTTCGAAGACCGGGACGAAACCGCCACTCAGGTCATCACCCGTCTGGAAAAAGCCGCCAGCGCGGTGGCCGGGATTCAGCTCAATCTGGTGTCCTCGCAAGACCTCACCGTCGATGACCAACTGACCCCCAGCCAGTACCAGTTCACCCTCGACGATTCGGAAAGCGCGAACCTCTCGGCATTGGTGCCGAAGCTGATGGAGAAACTGCAACAGCGCCCGGAAATGCGCGACGTCATCGACAACCTGCAGGATCAGGGGCTGGTGGCCTATGTCGAGCTGGACCGTGCGGCGGCCATGCGTTACGGGATCAGCGCGTCAGATGTCGATACCGCGCTGTACAACGCCTTCGGCCAGCGCTTGATTTCGACGATCTTCACCCAGTCCAACCAGTACCGCGTGGTGCTGCAAGTGCCGGGGCGGTTTCAGCAGAACCTCGCGGCGTTCGACAACATTTACCTGTCGGCTGCAACGGGCACCACCAACGCCACGGCCACGACCGGCGCGTCGTCGAGCACCAGCAGCACGGCGACGTCCACGACCACCACAACACCTGCACAGATGGTGCGCCTGACCGACATTGCCAAGGTCGGGCAGCGCACCGGTTCGCTGTCGTTGAGCCGGCTGGATCAATTCCCGGCCGTGACGGTGTCGTTCAACCTGGCGGACGGCTATTCCCTGGAGCAGGCGCAGCAGGCCATCGCTCAGGTCATGACCGATCTGGCCGCGCCGACCAGCATTACCCTGCGTTATCAGGGCGCCGCCGAAGCCTTCCAGACCGCCACCGGCAACACGCTGTGGCTGATTCTCGCGGCGCTGGTGACCATGTACATCGTGCTGGGCATGCTCTACGAGAGCTTCATTCACCCGGTGACGATTCTGTCGACCTTGCCCTCGGCGGCCATCGGCGCGTTGCTTGCGCTGTTGCTGACCGGCACCGAATTCAGCCTGATTGCGCTGATCGGGGTGATTCTGCTGATCGGCATCGTCAAGAAAAACGCGATCATGATGATCGACTTCGCCCTCGAAGGCCGTCAGCAGCAACGCCTCAACGCTCGCGATGCGATTCATCGCGCCGCTCTGCTGCGTCTGCGGCCGATTCTGATGACCACCCTCGCAGCATTGTTCGGCGCCTTGCCATTGATGCTGGCGACCGGGGCGGGCGCGGAACTGCGGCGTCCGCTGGGGCTGGTGATCGTCGGCGGGTTGCTGCTGAGCCAGGTGCTGACGCTGTTCACCACGCCAGTGATCTACCTGCTGTTCGATCGCCTGTCGGAACGGGCCAAGGCGCGCTTCAACCGTGGCAGCACCCGCGTTGACCGAGGCGAGGCATGAACCTCTCGCGGCTGTTCATCCGGCGCCCGGTTGCCACCTTGCTGCTGAGCCTGAGCATCACGCTGGCCGGGATTCTCGGCTACACCCTGCTGCCCGTCGCGCCGCTGCCACAGGTGGACTTCCCGACGATCATGGTCAGCGCCTCGTTGCCGGGGGCCAGTCCCGAAACCATGGCCGCCACGGTAGCGACGCCATTGGAACGCAGCCTCGGACAGATCGCCGGGATCACCGAGATGACGTCCACCAGCAGCCAGGGCTCGACCACGCTGATCCTGCAATTCGAACTCGACCGCGACATCAACGGCGCCGCCCGGGACGTGCAAGCTGCGATCAACGCCTCCCGCAGCCTGTTGCCCAGTTCCATGCCGTCGTTGCCGACCTACCGCAAGGCCAACCCGTCCGAAGCGCCGGTGTTGATGCTGGCGCTGACGTCGTCCACCCGCAGCCCCGGCGAGCTTTACGACCTCGCGTACAGCAAGCTGCAACAGAAAGTCGCGCAGGTGAACGGCGTCGGCGAAGTGTCGGTGCGCGGCGGTGCGTTGCCGGCCGTGCGGATCGACATCCAGCCGAACCTGCTGAACCACGCGGGCATTTCGCTGGAAACCGTGCGCACCGTCATCAATAACGCCACCAAAGCCAAGCCCAAGGGCATCTTGCAGGGCGACGGGCAGAGTTGGGTGGTCGACGCCAACGACCAGATCGACAAGGCCGCGGATTACCAGGCGCTGGTGATCACCTACCAGAACGGCAGCGCCGTGCACCTGCGGGACGTGGCCAACGTCTATGACTCGGTGGAAGACGCTTTCGTCGGCGGCTATTACAACGGCCAGCCCTCCGTGACCCTCGGCGTGACCCGCCAGGCGGGCGCGAATATGTTGCAGACCATCGACCGGATCAAGGCGCTGTTGCCCGAATTGCAACGCGAAATCCCCGGCGACGTGCAATTGATCAGCGTCATCGACCGGGGCCCGACGGTACGCTCGTCCCTGCACGACACCGAGGAAACCCTGCTGATCGCCACGCTGCTGGTGATCGCCGTGGTCTTCGTGTTCCTGCGCAACGTGCGGGCGACGCTGATCCCGGCGGTGGTGTTGCCGGTGTCGCTGATCGGCACCTGCTCGCTGATGTATTTGCTGGGCTACAGCCTCGACAACCTGTCGCTGATGGCGCTGATCATCTGCACCGGTTTTGTGGTGGACGACGCCATCGTGGTGCTGGAAAACATCGCCCGTTATCAGGAAATGGGTATGCGCCCGCTGCGTGCAGCGCTGATGGGCACCCGGGAAGTGGGCTTCACGGTGCTGTCGATGACCCTGTCCCTGATCGCGGTGTTCATCCCGATTCTGCTGATGGGCAGCATTGTCGGGCGGCTGTTTCGTGAGTTCGCCGTGACGTTGAGCATCGCGCTGGGGCTGTCGATGATCGTGTCCCTGAGCCTGACGCCCGTCCTGTGCGTGTTGCTGTTGCGCCAACCGGCGCACGATGCCTCTGAGCCGCGGCTGTATCGCTGGATCGAAGCCGGACTGGCCCGAATGCAAGGCGCGTACATCACGGCGCTGGGCTGGGTCATGCGTCACCGGCTGCTGACCCTGTTCAGCCTGCTGCTGACCGTGGTGCTCAACGTGTACCTGTACGCCACGGTGCCGAAGGGTTTCTTTCCGGCCCAGGACACCGGGGTGTTGATGGGCGCGGTGCGGGCCGACCAGAACATTTCGTTTCAGGCCCTCAAGCCGTACCTGATGAAAATCGCCCACGATCTGGCGGCAGACCCCGACGTTGAAGCCGTGATGTCGTCCACCGGCAGCGGGCGGGCAGGCTCGCGCAACACCGGTGACTTCTTCGTGCGGCTCAAGGATTACACCCAGCGCACCAGCAGCGCGGCGGTGATCGCCAACCGTCTCACCAAAGCGAATAACACGTCAGCAGGGATTCAGGTGTTCCTGACCCCGGCGGAAGACATTCGCGTTGGCGGGCGCAGCGCCAACGCCACGTACCAGTTCAGCCTTCAGGCGGACGATCTGGACGTGTTGCGCCAGTGGGAACCGAAGGTCGAGACCGCCTTGCGCGCCTTGCCGGAACTGACGGGCATCGACTCCGATGCGCAAACCGGTGGGCAAGAACTCAAGCTGCACATCGACCGCGCCGCAGCGAGCCGGCTGGGCGTGAGCGTCACCGACATCGACAACCTGCTGAACAACGCCTACAGCCAGCGCCAGGTCGCGACCCTCTACAAAACCCTCAACCAATACCACGTGGTCATGGGCCTGGACCCGTTCTACACCCGAGACCCGACCATGCTCGACCGCATGTACGTGATCAACAGTGACAACCAGCAAGTGCCGCTGACCGCCTTCGCCACCTTCAGCCCGGACAACGCGCCGCTGGCCGTCGCGCACCAGGGCCAGTCGGCCACCAGCACCATCGCGTTCAACTTGCAGGACGGTGTTTCGCTGGATCAGGCGACCGTGGCGATCAACAACGCGGTGGACAAGGTCGGCATGCCCCGCGACGTGCAATACGGTTTCGCGGGCACCGCTCAAGCCTATGCCGCCCTCGCCGCGAGCATGCCCTGGCTGATCGCGGCAGCGTTGCTGGCGGTCTACATCGTTTTGGGCGTGCTGTACGAGAGCTACATTCACCCGCTGACCATCCTCTCGACCTTGCCATCGGCCGGGGTAGGGGCGCTGTTATTGCTCAAGGCGGTGAACATGCAGCTGACGGTGATCGCGCTGATCGGCATTCTGCTGTTGATCGGCATCGTCAAAAAGAACGCGATCATGATGATCGACTTCGCGCTGATGGCCGAGCGAGACCGTCATCTGCCGCCGGAGCAGGCGATCATCGAAGCCTGCCGCATGCGTTTCCGGCCCATCATGATGACCACACTGGCGGCGTTTTTCGGCGCCTTGCCGTTGGCGCTCGGCAGTGGCGGCGACGCCGACCTGCGCAAGCCTCTGGGGGTCGCCATCGCCGGCGGCCTGGTGTTGAGCCAAGTGCTGACGCTGTTCACCACGCCGGTGGTGTACCTCTATCTCGATCGCTTGAGCCGTGCCTCCCGGCACGTCTGGCACACGCGTATTCGCCGCACTCACGTGCCCGGCTGACTGACAGGGTTGAATGAATGAACGCTCCACCGTTTTCCCGTTTGTGTCTTTTCGTGGTGCTGACCAGCGGCCTGTTGAGCGGCTGCATGGTCGGCCCGGATTACCACCGGCCCACCGCGCCGATCTCGGCGACTTTCAAGGAGGCCGAAGGCTGGAAGGCGGCCAGTCCGCAAGACGCTGTGCCGAAAGGTCCGTGGTGGACGCGGTATCAGGACCCGCAACTGAACGCGCTGGTGGATCAGGTGCAGCTCAACAACCAGAACGTCGCGCTGTACGCCGCGCAGTACCAGCAGGCGTTGGCGCTGGTGCGGCAATCTCGTGCAAATCTGTTCCCGACGCTGGACGCCACGGGGTCCGGGACGCGCAGTGAAACGGGCACGGGCTCTTCGTCCGGCACGAGTGGCACCACCGGGGGCAGCAGCGCGGGCGGGGTGCGGAAGGAATATTCGGCGAGCCTTGATTTGAGCTGGGAAGCGGACATCTGGGGCAAGCTGCGCCGGACCACCGAGCAGGACCGCGCCAGTGCCCAGGCCAGCGCGGCCGATTTGGCCAACGCCACCCTCAGTGCGCAATCGTCACTGGCCCAGGATTACTTTCAATTGCGGGTGCTGGACCAGCGCATCGTGCTCTACCGCGAGACCATCGCCGGTTACGAGCGCTATTTGCAGATCATTCAGAACAAGTACGACGAGCAGATTTCATCGCGGGCGGATCTCGCCACCGGCAAAACGCAGCTGCAGAGCGCCCAAGCCTCAATGCTTGATCTGCAGTGGCAGCGGGCGCAGTTCGAACACGCCATCGCGCTGCTGATCGGCAAACCCCCGGCCGACTTTGCACTGGCGGCTGACCCAGCCTGGCAGTACCACGTGCCCAACGTGCCGACGGGTGTGCCGAGCCGCCTGCTGGAACGCCGCCCGGACATCGCCTCGGCTGAACGCCAAATGGCCGCGGCCAACGCGGCAGTGGGCGTGGCGACCGCTGCGTACTACCCCGACCTGACGCTGAGCGCCAGCGGAGGCTATCAAGGCTCGACGATCAGCAACCTGTTCTCGATCCCGAACCGCTTCTGGTCCATCGGACCGAGCCTGACCGGCAACGTCCTCGATTTCGGCGCCACCGAAGCCAGCGTCGATCAGGCCCGCCACGCCTACGACGCGACCGTCGCCACCTACCGCCAGACCGTGCTGACGGGATTAGGGGAGGTGGAGGATTATCTGGTGGAACTGCGCACGCTGGAACCGGAATTGCTGGCGCGTCGCAACTCCGCGCAATCGGCGGAAGAATCGGCGTCGGTGAGTCGGGATCAGTACGAAGCCGGGGTGATCGATTATCTGGATGTCGCGACGACGCAGGCCACCAGCCTCAATGAGCGGCAGACGTTGTTGAGCCTGGTGGCGACGCAACTTACCGCGAGTGTGCAACTTCAAGCGGCACTCGGTGGGGGATGGGAGGGGTTGTGAGGATTTGGCGAGGGTGGTGGCGCGCCAATGCCGAGGGTCCGACGTTGTCCCTGTGGGAGCTGCCGGAGCTGTGCGACGGCCGCGACAGCGGCGTATCAGACCACGCATCTTCCGCTGATCCACCGCTGTCGCTGCCGTCGTCCCTCCGGCGTCTCCCACGAGGGTGGTGGCGTATCGAGAATCGGGGCTGACGCAAGACCTGTGGGAGCTGCCGGAGCTGTGCGACGGCCGCGAAAGCGGTGTATCAGACAACGCATTTTTCACTGACCCACCGCTGTCGCTGCCGTCGTACCTCCGGCGTCTCCCACAAGGGTGGTGGCGTATCGAGAATCGGGGCTGACGCAAGACCTGTGGGAGCTGCCGGAGCTGTGCGACGGCCGCGAAGGCGATGGTTCAGACAACGCATCTTCCACTGACCCACCGCTGTTGCTGCCGTCGTACCTTCGGCGTCTCCCACGAGGGTGGTGGCGTATCGAGAATCGGGGCTGACGCAAGACCTGTGGGAGCTGCCGGAGCTATGCGACGGCCGCGACAGCGGCGTATCAGACCACGCATCTTCCGCTGATCCACCGCTGTCGCTGCCGTCGTCCCTCCGGCGTCTCCCACGAGGGCTGTGTCAAGCCCGAGAGCTGCGACACCTGCTGAACCTGTGGGAGTGGATGACGAGTCCAATGCCGAAACCCGGCATCGGACTGCTTTCTTACCTCAATCGATATGGTGCGTCTCAGCCAGCTTGTACACCGGCGTCGGCAACCCTTCGAACCGCGCTTTCAACTGCAACGCCAGGTACAGCGAGTAATGCCGCGACTGGTGAAGGTTGCCGCCGTGAAACCACAGGTTTTCCTGTTGCGTCGGCTTCCACATGTTGCGCAGTTCTCCTTCATACGGGCCTGGGTCTTTGGTGGTGCCTGACCCCAGTCCCCAGCACCGACCGACCTTGTCGGCCACTTCCTGAGAAATCAGCTTCGCCGCCCAGCCGTTCATGGAGCCGTACCCGGTGGCGTAGACGATCAGGTCAGCCGGCAGACGCGTTCCATCGTTGAGAATGACGGCATCGGCTTCGATCCGCTCGACACCAAGGTTCGGCGCGCTTTTGAGTTTGATCGTGCCATTGGCGATCAACTCGGAGGCGCCAACGTCGATGTAGTAACCCGACCCGCGACGCACGTACTTCATGAACAGCCCGGAATCGTCATCGCCGAAATCGAGCATGAACCCGGCCTTGCTCAAACCGTCGTAGAAATCCTTGTCACGTTCCTGAATGGCTTCGAACACCGGCTTGTGAAAACTCGGCATCACCTTGTACGGGATCGACGCGAACAGCATGTCCGCCTTGTCCGTGGTCAGGCCGCTTTCCACGGCGTCTTCCGAATACAGCCCGCCGAACACCAGTTCCATCAAACTGTCGGAACGCACGATGTGGGTAGATGAGCGCTGCACCATCGTCACGTCGGCGCCGTTTTCCACCAGGTCGGCACAAATATCGTGAGCCGAGTTGTTTGCGCCGATCACCACCGCTTTCTTGCCACTCCACGCATCGCCACCGGGATGACGGCTGGAGTGGTGCTGTTGCCCCTTGAAGGCGTCGGCGCCGGGATACGCAGGAACGTTGGCCACCCCGGACATCCCGGTCGCCAGAATGAGTTGGGTCGGCTGCAAGACGAGACGCTCGCCGTTGCGTTCCACTTCGACGCGCCAGGTCTGGGACGGCTCGTCGAAGCGCGCATTCACGCATTCGGTGCGCGCCCAGTAGTTGAGCTCCATGACCTTGCTGTACATCTCCAGCCAGTCGCCGATCTGGTCCTTCGGCGTGAACACCGGCCAGTGATCGGGGAAGGGCAGGTACGGCATGTGGTCGTACCAGACCGGGTCATGCAGGCACAGGGATTTGTAGCGCCCCCGCCATTGGTCGCCAGGCCGGTCCGCCTTGTCGATGATCAGCGTTGGCACGCCCAAGCGCTTGAGGCGTGCGGCAAGACCGAGACCGCCTTGCCCGCCGCCGACGATCAGGCAATAGGGCTGCGTGGTGATGCCCAGTGACGCTTCTTCATCGCGACGGCGTTCCAGCCAGTTGCGTTTGTCGGCATGGCCATGACCGTGGTTGGCGCCGAATGGACGGCGACGGCCGCTGGGTTCTTCATGGCCCTTCAGTTCACGCATGGTGGTCAACAGCGTCCAGCACACACCGTCCTTGAGACGCACGTAACCCTTGCCGCGCGCTTCGACGGTTTCCAGCGTGATCCAACCTTCCAGCACGCCGTCGTTGAGGGTCGCTTCGCCGTCCACGTTCCAGTGGTCCGGTTTTGTCTGTTCGAGCCGTTCGGTCAACAGGTCGGAAATGGAGGCTTTGCCTTCGAGGGTCACCAGGTTCCAGCTGAACAGCAGCAAATCCCGCCAATAGCATTCCTCTGCGAACAGCTCCAGCGTACCGGGAATGTCTCGCTGGGCGAGGTGATCACTCAGGCGCGCAAGCCAGTCGCTGAGTTGGGCAGTGGGGGTTTGCAACGGGGTTTCAATCGCAACATTCATGGGGCTTCTCCCTGTTTTTTGTTGTTGTGGCCCGTGAGCTGAGCAAACCCCGGGCCACGTCGGAAAAACCGCTCTGGACAGCGCACCGGAGCGACGCGAGCCCACATCCAACGCCCCCGTTGCCAGTGATGTGTCACGCATTTGGAAATCACGCTGAACAAAGTGTCACATTGGGCAGATGAAGCCGCACGGGCTGGCCTTTTCGCCTAAGCTGCGGAATAAAGTGCATACCGATATGCAGCGGAGAATAAAAATATGACGTCCGCATTGCTCAGCGCCCATGCCCAGCAGGTGCTGCAGGCTGTACAGGGCTCGCCGAAGACTGCCGATTTTGCGAAAGACCCCGCGATCACCCGGTCCTGGCGTCGCTGCCTGGACCAACACGGGCTGGACCCGGCCAGCCGACGCCCGCCCAATGTGCTGGAAAACCACACCCTCAACGCCCATCGCGCACCCCTTGAACACATCATCAAGGTGGCGCGCTGGCAGATGAGCAGCCTGCACCAGCAGCTGGGGGGCGATGGCCATGTGGTCATGCTGACCGATGCCCAGGGTGTGGTGATCGACAGCGTGTTCAATGACGCGGAACGCACCGACTTCCAGCGAGCGGGCCTCTGGCTCGGCGCGATGTGGGGGGAGGACGTCGAGGGCACCAATGGGGTCGGAACGTGCCTGGTGGAGCGTCAGCAGGTGACCATTCGCCGGGATGAGCATTTTCGGGGAAAGCACGCCGGGTTGAGTTGTTCGGCCAGTCCTGTGTTCGACGACCAGGGCGAGTTGCTCGCTGTACTGAACCTGTCCTCGGCGCGGGAGGACCAGAGCCCTTCCGCCATGCTGCAAGCGATGGCGTTGACCAACCTGTCCGCCAAACTGATCGAAAACTGTTTCTTTCTGGGCCATGAACCCCAGCTGTACCTCCTTCGGTTTCACCCCGAAGCGCGGTTCGTCGGGCTGCTGGGCGAAGGGCTGGTCAGCTTTGATGACACGGCCCGCATACGTTCGGTGAATCAGGCGGCGCTGGATCTTCTGGGGGCCACGCGGGATCAATTGATCGGGCAGTCCCTGTCGACGATGCTCGAAATGCCTGCTGAGCAGGTCATCCGGTATTCAAGCCATCAGCCCACCCTGTGCTGGCCCATGCGATTGGTCGACGGTCGCCTGTTTTACGGTCAGTTGCGCGCACCCGTTCGCATCGCGACGCCGACGGCTCTCAACGCCAGGCGTGCGCTGCCGCACATCAACGATGACCAGTTCTGCATGGAGGACGAGCGCTTGCAGCGCGGTCTGAGCCGTGCGCTCAGGGTGCTGGAACGGGACGTGCCGGTGTTTTTGCAGGGTGAAACCGGGACCGGTAAAGAGGCATTCGCGGCGGCGTTGTACCGTGCGAGTTCACGATCGAATCAGCGGTTCGTCGCCATCAACTGCGCGGCGATCCCGGAAAGCCTCATCGAAAGCGAGCTGTTCGGCTATCAGGGTGGCAGCTTCACCGGGGCCCGCAAGGAGGGCATGGTCGGCAAGCTCGAACAGGCCCACGGCGGCATTCTGTTTCTCGATGAAATCGGCGACATGCCGCTGGCACTGCAAACCCGGCTGTTGCGCGTGCTTGAAGAGCGGCAAGTGGTGCCGCTGGGCAGCGGTGCGCCACGTCCGATCGACATTCGGCTCATCAGTGCGAGCCACCAGGACCTTCAGGCAAGTGTCGTGGCAGGGCGCTTTCGTGAAGACCTGTATTATCGCCTTGGCGGGTTCACGGTGCAGATTCCACCGCTGCGTGAGCGTTCGGACAAGGGTCCGCTGCTCGACTTTCTGCTGCGCAAGGAAGCTGGCGACACTGCGATCCAGCTGGAACCCGGCGTGCGTGAACACCTGATGGCACAGGCCTGGCCGGGGAATGTGAGGCAACTTCGAATCTGCCTTCGTACGCTGGTCGCACTCGCGTGGGAGGGGCGCATCTCGCTTGAGGATGCGTTGGAGTTGCTTCCTGCCCCACCGGCATCAGAGACCGACTGCGAGGACCCTCTCGGTGCATCGGAGCGGCAGACGCTCATGGCGCTGGTCGATGAAGAGCGTTGGCACATCGGTCGGGTTGCCAGTCGGCTGAACATCAGTCGGAATACGCTGTACCGCAAACTGCGGCAACACGGGATAGCGCGCCGAACGGAAAGCTAGCGTCTGGAAGAGGGGGGAGGGTTGTCAGGACGCGGGAGGCGCTGCCGGAACAGCCGCCTCCCTTTCTGGTATCAAAGATGCAAACTCAACGATTGCGCGTTACACGCCAGACCGTATTGGACAGGTCATCCGCAATGATCACGCCACCGCGAGGGTCCACCGTGACCCCGACCGGCCGGCCTCGGGTCTTGCCGTCGTCACCTCGGAAACCGGTGGCGAAATCCACCGGCTCCCCGGAAGGCTTACCGTTGCTGAACGGCACGAACACCACTTTGTAGCCCACCGGGTTCTCGCGGTTCCAGCTGCCGTGCTCGCCGACAAAAACGCCATCCGCGAACTTGTCGCCAATGGCCGGGATCGAGAAGTCGAGACCCAGCGCGGCCACGTGAGAACCGAGGCTGTAATCCGGTTTGACTGCCAGCGCAACCTTTTTCGGGTCTTGCGGCTGGGCGCGGGTGTCGACGTTCTGGCCCCAATAGCTGTACGGCCAGCCGTAAAACGCGCCTTCACGGATCGACGTCAGGTAATCCGGCACCAGGTCTTCACCCAATTCATCCCGCTCGTTGGCCACGGCCCACAGCACCCCAGTGCCGGGCTGGATTTTCAACGACGTCGGGTTACGGGTGCCCGTGGCGTACGGTTTGTGCGCGCCAGTCTTGGCGTCGATCTGCCAGATTTGCGCCCGGTCCAGTTCGACCTCCATGCCACGCTCGGTGACGTTGCTGTTCGAACCGATGCCCACGTACAGCGTGCTGCCGTCCGGGGTGATGGCCAGTGATTTGGTCCAGTGGTGATTGATCTTCGCTGGCAGCTCGGTGACGGTCACGGGCTCGCCCGTGGCCTTGGTCTGGCCGTCGGTGTAGTCGAAGCGCACCAGCGCGTCCTGGTTGGCGACGTACAGTTTGCCGTTCGCGTAGGCCAGCCCATACGGCGCGTTGAGGTTTTCGGCGAACACGGTCTTCATCTCGTATTTGCCGTCGCCATCGGCATCCCGCAACAGGGTCAGGCGGTTGCCGCCTTTGACCTTTGTGTTGCCTTCGGCCTTGATGTAACTGGCGATCACGTCCTTGGGCTTGAGCTTCGGCGCTTCGGTGCCGCCTTTGCCTTCCGCGATCAGAATGTCGCCGTTGGGCAACACCAGCGTCTGGCGCGGCACTTTCAGGTCAGTGGCAATCGCCGAGATGCTGTAACCCTCGGGCACCTTGGGTTTCTGGTCACCCCAGGCCACCGGCTCGGCGATTTTCATGCTCGGCAGCAACCCGCGTTCAGCCTGGGGCATTTTCGGGTCGGGGCCGTGGGCTTGCGGGTTGTCCTTTCCTGCACCGCAAGCGCTCAGCAGCAGGGACATGGACAGGGCAGTCAGTGCAAAGGCAGGTTTCATCGTGCGTCTCCCGAGCGAAGGTTGGTCAGACCGATCCAGGCGGAAACGATGCTCAGCACGGTCACGATCACCGACAGAATCAGCCCCGACGGCATCACGGCCCAGGCGTCCTTGGCGTGTTCGAATGAATTGATCCAGCCCAGCCCCCACGTGACGAGCAGGAGCAGGAAATACAGGACCGGGCGGCCGGATTTGCGCTCCGCCCGGATCAGGTTGACCAGCGCAAACAGCAACGCCAGGCCACAGAACAGCATGGCCCCGGCAATCAGCCACGACGCGAAATTGCTCCATTGGATCAGGTAACTGTTGTAGTAGGCGATGTCGCTGAGCAGCCCGCCGAGAAACAACGGGACCGTGCCCGCCAGCAGAATCGCGTGAAGCGGGCCGGGGAGGTGGCGGTAGGGGGAGTAGGCAGTGTCGGTCACGTGAGCTCCTTGTCGTTCATCGACCTGTACCAAAGCCGCGAGCAACAGGGCTCGCGAAGGGGATTTGCGCTCAGTGCGCGCGTTAAAAGTGATCCTGAAGCAGACGCGTTAGTTCAACCGATTGTTCGATGACGCTCTATTTGTCGGCGCTTGTCTTTTTCCGCGCGTTTTTTCGAGGTTTGGCTTTGCGGGCGGCACCCAGGCGAATCCAGGTCGGGGCGTGATCACTGGGGTGTTCTTCGCCGCGCACCCAAGCATCGACGCCGGCATCTTTCAGGTGTGGAGCGAGCACCGGATTGACCAACAAATGGTCGATGCGCAAGCCGGAATTCTTCTGCCAGTGCTGACGGAAATAATCCCAGAAGGTGTAGACGCGCTCGTCCGGGTACAGGTGCCGCAGCGAGTCCAGCCAGCCTTGGGCGAGGAGCCGGGCATAACAGTCGCGGCTTTCGGGCTGCAGCAGGGCGTCTTTCAGCCATGAGCGGGGGTTGTAGATGTCTTCGTCCGTGGGCACGACGTTGAAGTCGCCGGCCATCACCACCGGGTGGTCGCTGGCCTGCAATGATTCGGCGTGCTGGATCAGGTGCTCGAACCAGCGCAGTTTGTAGTCGAACTTGGGGCCGGGCTGCGGGTTGCCGTTGGGCAGGTACAGGCACGCGACCACCACGCCATGGGCGGCGGCCTCCAGATACCGCGCCTGGGTGTCCTGTTCTTCCCCTGGCAAGCCTTTACGGATCAGCAGTGGCTCGGTGTCACGGGCCAGAATTGCGACCCCGTTCCACGACGTCTGCCCCAGGTGCAGCGAGCCATAGCCCGCCGCTTCGATCTCGTGGGCAGGAAACGCTTTGTCCGGAGCCTTGAGTTCTTGCAGACAGACGATGTCCGGCTGCTCGCGCTCCAGCCACTGCAACAGGTTCGGCAGCCGGGCACCGATGCCGTTGACGTTGAACGTGGCGATTTTCAGGTTTTTCATGGCGGGCATAGCCTCGAACGATCAGGACCTGTTCATCAGAGGGTGTGCCGTTCACGGAGTTCGCCGCCTTATGACGCTGCCGCACTGTCGAGTGACGACCGTTGGCGAACTTCATCGAACAAACCGTTGGCGGGGGACTTCATATCTGTATGTCGCGACTCATTCGCGGCCTAGCGAGGTGTGCAATGAATCCATCAACAGGCATTCCAGGTGGCACTGAAAACGCGGTCGACTCCATCGAGCCGCTGGAACCCGGCAGACCCGACGTCATCCCCAATCCGCCACCGGGCAGCGACGATGTGGGCGAAGGCGAGGGGGAAATACCCCTGAAGCCCGACGACGAAGCGCCACTGGAGGAGGACATGTCGGACGTCGAGGCCAATGACGCTGTGTCGGCAGAGCATCCGCCGCTGCGGTAACGAGAAAAAACGCGACACACTGGAGGGCGAGCGGGCTCGATCTCCAGTGTGATGCTCATTCGCAGGTCAGACCTTATCGAGGTCTACGTCCTTGGTTTCCTTCAAGAACAGCAGGCTGCAGACCAGGCTCACCGCCGTCACCAGCACCGGGTACCACAATCCATAGAAGATGTCGCCCGTGTACACCACCAGCGCGAAGGAGATGGTGGGCAGCAATCCGCCGAACCAACCGTTGCCGATGTGGTAGGGGAGCGACATCGAGGTGTAGCGGATGCGGGTCGGGAACAGTTCGACCATCAACGCGGCGAGCGGGCCGTAGGTCATGGTCGCAATCAGCATCAGGGCCACGATCACCAGCACCACGCCAGACGCGTTCACCAGCGCGGAGTCAGCCTTGGCGGGATAACCGGCGGCCTTGACTGCGCCGTTCAGCGCGGCTTCGTCGTAACCGGTGATCTGCGTACTGCCCACGGTGACTTGCACGGTGGTGCCCGCGGCCGCGGATTGCGAGGTGTACGGCAGGCCTTGCTTGATCAGCAGGGTCTTGACCTTGTCGCACGGGCTGTCGAATTTCGCCTTGCCCACCGGATCGAACTGGAAGGTGCAGGTCGCCGGGTCAGCCACCACGACGATCGGCGACTGCTGGCGTGCGGCGTCGATCTGCGGGTTGGCGTAATGGCCGAGCATCTTGAACAGCGGGAAGTACAGCACGGTCGCCAGCAGCAGGCCGGTGACGATGATTTTCTTGCGGCCGATTCGGTCGGACAGCCAGCCGAAAAACACGAAGAACGGCGCGCCGATGATCACACTGACGATCAGCAACGTATTGGCCAGTGACGGATCAACCTTCAACACTTGAGTCAGGAAGAACAGCACGTAGAACTGCGCGGCGTAGAACGTCACGGCTTGACCGGCGTTGACGCTGAACAGCGCGATCAACACCACTTTGAGATTGGGCCAGACGGTAAACGAATCGCGGATCGGCGACTTGGACAGCTTGCCTTCGCTCTTCATTTTGGTGAACGACGGCGACTCATGCAGGCTCATGCGAATCCACGTCGAAATCGCCACCAGCACGATCGACAGCAGGAACGGAATGCGCCAGCCCCAGGTGTCGAACCCGTCACCGGCAATCAGGCGAGAGGCCAGCACCACCGCCAGCGACAGCAGCAACCCCAATGTCGCCGTCGACTGGATGAATCCTGTGTGAAAGCCGCGTTTGTTCTTCGGCGCATGTTCGGCGACGTAGGTCGCCGCACCGCCGTATTCGCCGCCCAGCGCCAGGCCTTGAAGCATGCGCAGGACGACAAGGATGATGGGCGCCGCGATGCCGATGCTGGCGTAGCCGGGCAGCAAGCCCACGGCGAACGTCGAGAGGCCCATGATGACGATCGTGGCGAGAAAGGTGTATTTGCGGCCGACCATGTCGCCGATCCGGCCAAAGACCAGTGCGCCGAACGGCCTTACGATGAAGCCTGCGGCGAACGCCAGCAGGGCGAAGATGAACGCGGTGGTTTCGTTTACACCGGCGAAGAACTGCTTACTGATGACTGCCGCCAATGCCCCGTAGAGAAAAAAATCGTACCACTCGAAAACCGTACCCAGGGAAGACGCGATGATGATCTTGCGTTCTTCCTTGGCGGCGCTGCTCGCGTGCGCGGCGCTTTCTTGCTGCACATAACCTGCCATAAGTGTTTTCCTCGGCCCTAAGGCCCCAGCCATTATTGTTTTTATTGCATGTGGAAACGCTGTCTTGCTGCTTACGTATGCACCCGCAGTCTAATCAGCGGGGTTGGCAGGCGCCACGCCCGGGAGCGCGATGGCGCCTGCCTTTCATCGGATCATTTCATGGTCGGCATCGAGAATTCGGCGCCCTCGCGCACGTTCGCCGATGGCCAGCGCTGAGTGATCGTTTTACGTTTGGTGTAGAAGCGCACACCGTCCGGGCCATACGCATGCAAATCACCGAACAGCGAGCGTTTCCAGCCACCGAAACTGTGGGAGGCAACGGGGACGGGCAGCGGGATGTTGATCCCTACCATGCCCACTTGAATCCGGTCACTGAAGTACCGCGCCGCTTCACCGTCGCGGGTGTAGATGCAGGTGCCGTTACCATATTCGTGGTCGTTGATCAGCTTCATGGCCTCGTCCATGGTCGCCACGCGGATGACCTGCAGCACCGGGCCAAAAATCTCGGCCTTGTAGCTGTCCATGTCGGCGTTGACCGCATCGATCAGCGTCGCGCCGACGAAGAAACCGTCTTCATGACCCGCCACGCGGGCGTTACGGCCATCGACGACGATTCGCGCACCCTGAGACTCGGCGCTGTCGATGAAGCCCACGACCTTGTCGCGGTGGGCGGCGGTGATCAGCGGGCCGAAGTCGTTGCTGGCGTCGGTGTGGACACCGAATTTCAGCCCTTGCATCGCTTCGGTGAGTTTGCCGATCAGCGCGTCCGCCACGGCATCGCCCACGGCAACGGCCACCGACAGCGCCATGCAACGCTCGCCGGACGAGCCAAACGCGGCGCCCAGCAACGAATTGACTGCGTTATCGAGGTCCGCGTCGGGCATGACGATGGCGTGGTTTTTCGCGCCGCCCAGCGCCTGGCAGCGTTTGCCCTGGGAAGTGGCGGTGCGGTAGATGTACTCGGCGATCGGCGTCGAACCGACAAAGCTGACGGCCTTCACGCGAGGGTCGAACAGCAGGGCGTCCACGGCTTCCTTGTCGCCGTTGACCACGTTCAACACACCCGCTGGCAGGCCGGCTTCGTGGAGCAATTGCGCGATGTAGAGGGTGCTGCTCGGGTCGCGTTCGGAGGGTTTCAGGACAAAGGTGTTGCCGCAGACGATGGCCATCGGCAGCATCCACAACGGCACCATCACCGGGAAGTTGAACGGAGTCACGCCTGCCACCACGCCCAGTGGCTGGAACTCGCTCCAAGAGTCGATGTTCGGGCCGACGTTACGGCTGTGCTCGCCTTTCAGCAGCTCCGGCGCACCGCAGGCGTACTCGACGTTCTCGATCCCGCGCTGCAATTCGCCCGCGGCGTCATGACTGATCTTGCCGTGTTCCTGGCCGATCAGTTCGCAGATTTTATTCGCGTTCTGCTCCAGCAATTCCTTGAAGCGAAACATGACCCGCGCACGTTTGGCGGGCGGAGTGTCGCGCCACGCGGGAAACGCCTCTTCGGCGGCGGCGATGGCCGCCTGCACGGTGACGGTGCTGGCCAGTGCCACTTGCGTGTTGCTCTCGCCGGTGGCGGGGTTGAAGACCGCTTGGGTGCGGCCATCAGGGGTGGTCGTTTCGCCGTTGATCCAGTGTCCGATAACGCTCATGAATGTGCTCCGTCTATCAAATAAGGTGGGAGAGGCAGGGAGGTCAGTCCCACAGGGCGTGATACAGCTCGACCATTTCCGGGACCGTCGGCACGCGCGGGTTGTTGCCCGGTGAACCCGAGGCCAGCGCCTGCTCGGCCATGGTGTTGACGACTTCATTGAAGCGCGCGCGCTCTACGCCAAAGTCCGCCAGCGTCGGCACCGACAACTCAGCGTTCACCCGCGTGAGAAACGCGATGAGTTTCTGGCCCGCCGTCGCGTCGTCATCGTGGGAGTCGGCGACGCCCAACGCCTTGGCGCACTGCGCATAGCGACCGGGCGCGGCGCTCAGCGACCACGCGGTCAGGGAGGGCAGCAACATCGCGTTGGACAGGCCGTGAGGCACGTGGAAGAAGGCGCCAATCGGGCGACTCATGCCATGCACTACTGCCACCGAGGCGGCAGAAAACGCGATGCCGGCCAAGGTCGCGCCGATCATCATCGCTTCGCGGGCGCTTTCGTTCTTGCCGTCCTGACAGGCCGTCAGCAGATTCGGGCCCAGATAGGCCAGCGCGGCCAGTGCCTGGCTGTCGCTGTAAGGGTTGGCCTTGCGCGAAACATAAGCCTCGATGGCGTGGGTGATCGCATCGATGCCCGTGTCGGCGGTGGTGCGCGCCGGGAGGCTGAGGGTCAGTTTGTAGTCGATCAGGGCGGCGACCGGCATGAAGCCGATGCCCGCACACAGCAGTTTTTCGTCGGTGGTCTCGTCGGTGATGATGGTGAACCGCGTGACTTCCGAACCCGTGCCCGCTGTCGTGGGGATCGCAATCAGGGGGAGTCCGGCTTCATTGACCTGGCGGGGGAAACGGTAGTCGCGAATGACGCCGCCGTAGCGGGCAAGGATCGCCATGGCCTTGGCGCTGTCGATGGGGCTGCCGCCGCCGAGGGCGACGATGGCATCGAAGTCGCCGCTGCGCAGCTTGTCCACGCCGGCTTGAATAGAGGCAGCGGTGGGCTCAGGAACGGTGTCATCGAAGACTTCGCTCTTGATGCCCTTGGCTTCAAGAATCTCGTGGAGGCGTTGCGCCTGGCCCAGTTTGACCATGGTTTTATCGGTCACGATCAGCGGGCGGCTGCAATTCAGGAAACCCAACACATCAGGCAGTCGCGCGCTGGCATCAGCTCCGACCTCCATGATGCGAGGCAGGATGACGGGTACAGACATATCACACCTCAGGAAATAGTTGTTATTGTCTTATTCCGGAACGAAATGTATCGCTATAGCGATTTAATGTCGATAGAGGTGCAAAAAAAAGAGCGCCGTCAGTCGGCGCCCTTGGGGCGGTGCGGTTGAGAAAACGCGGTCAGTCCAGCTCCGTGGGTTCTTCCACCAGAATGCGTAGTTGCTCGGCGGCGCGGCGCATGGCGGGCTCGAACGTCATCAGTTCATCGAGGCTTTTGCGGATTGTCGGGGCATGCGCGAACAGGCAGGCGATCAATCGGCCATCGCTGTCTCTGACGGGGACCGCAATGGCGACCATGCCATCGACGAATTCCTCGTTGTCGATGCCAATGTCCATCTGCCGCACGCGTTTGAGTTCGATTTCAAGCTCGACCGGGTCGGTCAGGGTGTTGCTCGCCATCCGCCGGAGCGCCAGGTTGTCGATGATCTGGGTGCGCCGCGTCTTGTTGAAACTGCTGAGGTAGAGCTTCCCGCTCGCCGTGCACCACATGGGCGTATGAGCCCCTACCGGAAGGTACATCTGCAACGGCCAGCTGCTTTGCACCCGGTCGTAATACACCATGTCGATGCCATCGGGGAGCGCGATGCCGCAGGTCTCGTCGAGGGTGTCACACAGGTGGCGCAGGATCGCCTGGCGTTGCGCCTTGTAGCGACTGGCGTAAATCACCCCCACGGCGATCTTGTGCAACCGGTCATTGGGCACGATGCCGCCGCGCATGTTCGTCTGCAAATACCCTTCGCCCTGCATCTGCTGGAGCAGCCGGTGCACGCTCGGTTTGGGAATGTCCAGCAGGTGGGAGAGGTCGGCGGGCGATAGCGCATGGTCGGCCTGAACCACTGCCTCGATGATGTCGAGCGCACGGGTGATGGAGGAACCGGAATTGCGGGTTTGCGGACTGTCGGACATGGAAACGGCCTTCTTTCAGAATGCGGCGATTCTTGCGTAGGCGCGGCGGGTTGTCCATGTGTCGCTAACCCTGCCGTTTGGCGTACCTCCTCGGAGGAATGGGCGCAGCAAGGGATTAGGTTCAGGCTCCGGCGTATTCCACATCCACGGGAGGGGCCGCACATGGGCCACCTGGCGCAATGCTCGTTTCATTCACTGAACATCGCGGTGTTAACCATCAGCGACACCCGCACGTTTGACACTGACAGCTCGGGGCGGACCCTGTGCGAGCGGGTCCAAACGGCGGGACACAGGCTGATCGACCGTCAATGGGTCAGAGATGATGTCTACCAGATACGCGCCGCGCTTTCCGTCTGGATCGCCGACCCTGCCGTGCAAGTGGTGTTGACCACCGGGGGCACCGGGTTGACCCCGCGCGATAACACGCCCCAAGCGGTCTTGCCCTTGCTGGACCGGGAAGTCACCGGGTTTGGCGAGTTGTTTCGCCACATTTCGCTGGCGGAGATCGGCATGTCCAGCCTCCAGTCCCGGGCCTTGGCAGGTATGAGCAATGGGGTGCTGATTTGCTGCGTGCCGGGCTCGCCAGGGGCCTGTCGGACCGCGTGGGACCAGATCCTGCGCGAACAGCTGGACAGCCGCACCGCGCCTTGCAATTTCGTGCCGCACCTCAAACCGCTGGCATCACCGGCCGGCACGGTGGTCGATCCCTGCGGGGTGCGCCCATGAGTGCTTCCCTGTGCGACAGCGGGTCGTTGATTCCGGTCGACCAGGCCATCCGTCATCTATTGCAACAGGCGCCGCCACCACCTGCGCAGCAGACCATTCCCCTTGCGCAAGCACTGGGTCGGGTGCTGGCTGCGGACGTCCGCGCGCCCCGGGATTTACCCGCATGGGACAACAGCGCCATGGATGGTTTCGCCCTGCGCGCGGCGGACGTTCCGGCGGCTGGGGGCAGTTTGATCCTGGCAGGAAGAATTGCTGCAGGGCAGGGGGCTACGCCACCTTTACTGGCTGGGCAGGCGGTGCGGATTTTTACCGGCGCACCTCTGCCAGCCGGTGCCGATGCCGTGGTGCCCCAAGAGCTGTGCCGGGTAGACGGTGATCGGGTGTGGCTCCCGGCGACTCGTCGGGGCGATCACGTGCGCAAAGCGGGGGAAGAAGTGCGCGAGGGTGATCGATTGCTGGAGCGGGGCACGCGTCTGCGGGCGCAGGAGCTGGGCTTGCTGGCGGCAGCAGGGATGGCATCGGTTGAGGTCTACCGCCCGCTGCGCGTGTGCCTGTTGAGCAGCGGTGACGAATTGCGCGCCCCTGGCGAAACCTTGATGCCGGGGCAGATTTACAACGCCAATCGCCATTGCCTGTCGGCGCTGTTGCAGGGATGGGGCGTGGAGGTCCAGGACTATGGCGTCATGGCCGACGACTTGGCCGCCAGTCGTCACGCCTTGAGTCTGGCCGTCTCGGAATGCGACCTGTTGCTTACGTCTGGCGGCGTCTCGGTCGGCGAGGAGGATCACCTCAAGCACGCGATTGCCAGCGTGGGCCGCGTTGACCTGTGGCGGCTCGCCATCCAGCCCGGCAAACCCTTGGCGTTCGGAGACGTGGCCGGAAAACCGTGGATCGGTGTGCCAGGCAATCCCGCCGCCGCGTTGATCACGGCGCTGGTGGTGGTGCGACCGTTTCTGCTGAGGGCTCAGGGGGCGCGTGACGTGATACCCCGTCCGGTTGCGTTGCCCGCCGGATTCGAGTGGTTGCAACCTAACCGCCGTCGCCAGTACCTGCGGGCGCGGCTGGTGTCACAGGAAGGGGGGCAACCCCGCGTGGAACTGCACCCGCAGCAGGGGTCGGCGATGTTGGCGCCCGCCTGCTGGGCGGACGGGTTAGCGATTGTGGAGCGCGACCGCCAAGTGCATCAGCACGACAACATAGGGTTTCTGTCGTTTGCGGACCTCATGCAGTGACGACATCAGTGTTCATGTTCGCGTAAATGCGCCATGGCCCAGACGGCGGCTTCCACGCGAGAACGCAGGCCCAGCTTGTGCAGGAGATTTTTCACGTGGACCTTGACCGTGCCTTCGGTGATGCCCAGCTTGCGCCCGATCACCTTGTTGCTGTGACCGCCCGCGATGACTTTCAATACTTGGCGCTCCCGTTCGGTCAGCGCCACGTCAGGGTTGCGCTGGGGGGAGCGCAGCGCCTGGGCCATCACCCGCGTCAGGTCGGGGCTGACCACCAGTGCACCGTTCATGGCGTCGCGGATGTAGTGGTTCAATAACTCCGGCTCCATGTCCTTGAGCAGGTAGCCGTCAGCGTCAAGGCGCAAGGCATCACGAATGTCGTCCTCGGCGTCCGAAACCGTGAACAGCAGCACCTTGCCTCCGAACGCGCGATGGCGCAGATGCCGCAAGGTCTCGATGCCGTTCATGCGGGGCATGTTGTTGTCCAGCAGCACCAGGTCCGGCTGCAAAGGGCCGATCATCGCCAGCGCTTCTTCACCATCGCTGGCTTCGCCGACAACCGTGAAGTCGTCTTCGAGTTCCAGCATCTGGCGAATGCCGCGACGCATCATGGGGTGGTCGTCGACCAGCAGGATGCTGCAAGGGGGGCGTGTGTTCATGGAACCGTACCTTGAGTGTGGTGGCGGAGAAACTCCGGTTGAAACTCGATCTGAACCCTCGTCCCGCGGGGCTCGCGGAGCAGGATACGCAGTTGTCCGTGCAAGCTGCGGGCGCGCTCGTCCATGATGTTCAGGCCATGGTGCTCCCGGGGATCGTGGCCTCCGACGAAGCCCTTGCCGTCGTCTTCGATCGTCAACCGCACGGTCTCGCCTGACTGGCGCAACGCCAGCCAGACCGTCTGCGGATGGGCGTGACGCAAGCAGTTCGAGAGCGCCTCTCGGGTGATTTGCAGCAGGTGAATCTGTTCGCAGGCAGACAGCTCGAATGCCAGGTCATCAACGTGCAGGTGCACCGGGAATTCGGCGCGTTCGCCAAACTCCCGGGCGGTCTCTCGCAAGCCGTGCGCCAACCCCGCATCGTGAAGCTGGAGGCGAAAGGTCGTCAGTAATTCGCGCAACTGGCGGTAGGCATTGTTCACCCCGTCGCGCAGTTCGACGGTGACAGCGTCCAGCGTCGCGACGGTCTCGCCTCGACGCATCAGTGTCTGCAAACGGCTGACTTGCAGTTTCATGTACGACAGCGCCTGGGCCAGTGAATCATGCAGCTCACGGGCGATGATCGCGCGCTCCTCCAGCAGCAACAGGCGATGCTCCTGTTCGCGCTGGTGCCTGAGGGACAGGGAGGTGCCGATGAGGTGCGCCAGCGCCTCGATCAGCCGGGTTTCCCACGGGAAAGGTACATGTCCGTCGAGGAAATGTGCCTTGAGTTCGCCCATCACCTGGCCCTGATGACTGACGCTGTAAGGGTGCGGATGACGCTCGCAGGTCGCGCACGCGCTGCTGAGGCAGACGACCGGATGCTCGGTCCCCTGAAGCGCGAGTCGCTGCCCGGCCGGGGCCTGTGACGGGCCTTGCAGGCACAGTGACAGGCGCAGGCCCGGCAGCCGTTGCTGGAATTCGCGAATCAACTCGTCCAGCATCTCGGCGTTCGCCAGCCGGGTCGCCAGGCTGTGGCTGCTTTGGTACAGCAGCTCCAGGGCGGCGTTGGTGTGCTGCAAGTTCAGGGTTTTCTGCCGGACTTCGGTTTCCAGATGCCGGTGGGACTGCTCGATGGTCTCGGCCATGGCATTGAAGCGGGTCGCCAGTTGGCCAAGCTCGTCCTCGGACCGATAGTTGACCCGCGCGTGGAGTTCGCCACCGCCAAAGCGCTGCGTGACCTCCACCAGTTCCTGCAACGGGCCGATCACGCCGTTTTGCAGTTCATAGAGCCCCACCAGAAGAATGAACAGCGTGATGAACAGCGCCGCGCCCTGAATCATCTGTTGCCAGGCCTGTTTCTGCTCGCTATGGCGTTGCAGCTGGCACACGAACTGGTTCAGCTGTTCGACGAACGCCTCGGCGCTGGCGTGGAACACCGTCGCGTCGCTACGGGTTAGAGCCGGAGACAGGAGGTCTCGCCAATACGACTGGAGCCGACGGTAGCTGGCATTCAGTTCCGTTTCCTTGCCGTCTGCCAGCACGGCCTTGAGCGCCTGACTGTTGAGCCGTTGTTCGAGGCTTCGGCGGATGTCTGCGAGGGTGTCAGGTTCGGCCCCCGACGCCAGTTTCCAGCTCAACCGGTAGGTTTCCATGCGCACCGAACCCGCCGTATTGATGGCGGCCGCGTCCCCTTGGCTGAACCAGGCGATCAGGCCGGCGCTCATTGAACTCGCCAGGGCCAACACGGTGATCAAAATCACGGCCAGGCCCGCACGGGCGGGCAGGGAACTGCGCAGCCACCGGGTCATTGCAGCCGACCTTGAACGAGGTCGTATAAAAATTTCATGGGGGTCTACACTGAATGGAAGCAGATGGAACTGCCGCTCCTTGGCGATCTACCTCTAAAGAGTCTCACCCTGTCGGTGACCGCCCAAATCCATCGGGATGACACGGTTAAACACCGATAAACATAGGGTTTAGAGGTTCACGGGCGCTACCTCTTTGGAGGTAGGCGGCCGGATCATAGTCCTGAAGGTGTCTTGGCTTCATTGATCGAAGTCATGTTTTGGTTGGGTTCGTCTCTCTAGTCTGCCGCTCACGGTTTATGACGGGAGACATAGGGATGAACCCACTGCATGTACGACAGGGCGTCGTGCTGGGGATGAGTACGCTGGCATTCACCATCTGTTTCATGATCTGGATGATGTTTGCGGTACTCGGCGTTCCCATCAAGGAACTGCTCGACCTCAACGAAACCCAGTTCGGTCTGCTGGCGGCCACGCCGGTATTGACCGGTTCGCTGGTGCGCTTGCCCCTCGGTCTGTTGGCGGACCGTTTCGGAGGGCGAAGCGTTTTCTTTCTGCTGATGCTGGTCTGCGTCTTGCCGCTGTACCTGATCAGTCACGCCACGGCTTATTGGCAATTTCTGGTGTTGGGCCTGTTCGTCGGCCTGGCCGGTGGTTCGTTCTCGGTTGGCATCGCGTACGTCGCCAAATGGTTCGACAAAGACAATCAGGGCTTCGCCATGGGCGTCTTCGGTGCGGGGAACGCAGGCTCGGCCGTGACCAAGTTTCTCGCCCCGGCGCTCATCGCCGCAGGCAGCTGGCAACTCGTCCCGCAAGTGTTCAGCGCCATGCTGTTCATCACAGCGCTGCTGTTCTGGTGGTTCAGCGCCGATGACAAGACGCATCGCAGCGCGCAAGGGGCCAACCTGCGCGAGCAGCTTCAAGCCTTGAAAGACCCGGCCGTGTGGCGTTACTGCCAGTACTACTCGATCGTCTTCGGCGGCTACGTCGCCCTGGCGTTGTGGATGACCCAGTACTACGTCGGCGAATACGGCTTCAGCCTGCAAAGCGCGGCGTTGCTGGCGGCCTGCTTCTCGCTGCCCGGCGGTGTGCTACGGGCGGTCGGTGGTTGGATGTCGGACCGCTGGGGCGCCCAGAGCGTGACGTGGTGGGTGCTGTGGGTCAGCTGGGTCTGCCTCTTCCTGTTGTCCTACCCGCAAACGCAACTGCAGATCCAGACCCTGAACGGTCCGATGAACCTGCACATCGGCCTCAACCCCGCGCTGTTCACTGCACTGCTGTTCATCATCGGCATCGCGTTCGCCTTCGGCAAAGCCTCGGTCTTCAAATACATCGCCAACGACTACCCCGACAACATGGGCGCAGTGTCCGGCATCGTCGGGCTCGCGGGCGGACTGGGGGGCTTTGTCCTCCCCATCCTGTTCGGTGCCCTGGTGGACCTGACCGGCGTGCGCTCCTCGGCCTTCATGCTCATGTATGGCGTGGTCTGGGTGTCCCTCATCTGGATGTACTTCAGCGAAATCCGCAAACGCCCGCTGCTCGGCAAGCAGCCGCCGGCGACCCCGAATCCGTTTTCCAGCATTGCTCAAGGAGACAACCATGTCGGTTCATAAACAACCAGACGTCGGCCCGGTCATACACGATTGGCGCCCCGAAGACCCTGCGTTCTGGGAGCACAAGGGTAAAAAGATCGCGACGCGCAACCTGTGGATTTCGATTCCCGCGCTGCTGCTGGCCTTCGCAGTGTGGATGGTCTGGAGCACGGTAATCGTGCGCCTCAATGCAATCGGCTTCGCCTTCAGCACGGATCAACTGTTCTGGCTGGCGGCGTTGCCCGGTTTGTCGGGTGCGACGTTGCGGGTCTTCTACTCGTTCATGGTGCCGGTGTTGGGTGGCCGTCGCTGGACAGCGCTCAGCACCGCGTCGTTGCTGCTGCCGACGGTGTGGATGGGCTATGCGGTCCAGGACCCGAATACGCCCTACGAGGTGTTCGTGATCATTGCACTGCTGTGTGGTTTCGGCGGCGGCAATTTCGCCTCCAGCATGTCCAACATCAGCTTTTTCTACCCCAAGGCACAGCAGGGCACCGCGCTGGGGCTGAACGCAGGCCTGGGCAATCTCGGGGTCTCGGTCATGCAGTTCGCCGTGCCCCTGGTGATCACCCTGGGCGTGTTCGGCATCTGGGGCGGTCAGCCGCAAACCCTGACGGATGGCAGCCGTCTGTGGCTGCAAAACGCGGGCTGGGTCTGGGTGCCATTCATTGCCGTGGTCACGCTGCTCGCCTGGTTTGGCATGAACGACCTGTCCAGCGCGAAGGCGTCGTTCAGCGAGCAGGCGGTCATTTTCAAGCGCAAGCACAACTGGCTGATGTGCTGGTTGTACCTGGCGACTTTTGGCTCATTCATTGGTTTTTCCGCAGCATTTCCGATGCTGATCAAGACGGCATTCCCGGACGTCAACGCCCTGGCCTTCGCCTTTCTCGGTCCTCTCGTGGGTGCGCTGGTGCGTCCGCTGGGTGGGTGGCTGGCCGACCAACTGGGCGGCGCGCGGGTCACCTTATGGAACTTCGTGCTGATGATCGTGATGGTGTTCGGTGTACTGCATTTCATTCCCGAACAGGGCGACAGCGGCCATTTTTACGGTTTCCTGGCGATGTTCATGCTGCTGTTTTTCACCACCGGCATCGGCAACGGTTCCACCTTTCGCATGATTCCCGTGATCTTCCGCACCCTGCACGAGCGGGCCAGCGAGGGTCAGGATCTTAAAGCCCGGGAGCAGGCCATCAAGGATGCGGGCAAGGAGTCTGCTGCGGTGCTGGGTTTCAGCTCGGCCATGGGGGCCTTCGGCGCGTTCTTCATTCCCAAGAGTTTTGGCAGCTCGATGGCCATGACCGGCAGCCCGGCGATGGCCTTCTACATGTTCATCGGTTTTTACCTGAGTTGCATCGTCGTGACCTGGTGGTGGTACGCCCGCAAGGGCGCGCAAACCCCGTGCTGACATGACCCTAACCCAACCGTTGTGTGTATGGGGCACAGAACCCCACTGCAAGCCTGAGAGGACAGCATCATGAGCCATCTGCTCGATCAATTGCGGTACTTCAACCGCAAGCAAAACGAGTTTTCCGACGGTCACGGAGAGACGCGCAAAGAGTCCCGCGACTGGGAAAACGTCTATCGGTCCCGCTGGCAGTACGACAAGATCGTGCGCTCGACTCACGGCGTGAATTGCACCGGTTCCTGCTCGTGGAAAATCTACGTGAAGAACGGCCTGATCACCTGGGAAACCCAGCAAACCGACTACCCGCGCACGCGCAACGACCTGCCCAACCACGAACCGCGCGGCTGTCCGCGAGGTGCCAGTTACAGCTGGTACATCTACAGCGCCAACCGGCTGAAGTACCCGAAAATCCGCAAGCCGCTGCTCAAGCTGTGGCGTGAAGCGCGGCAGACCCTCGCACCGGTGGAAGCATGGGCGAGCATCGTCGAGGACAAGAGCAAGGCCGAGTCGTATAAGAGCAAACGCGGCATGGGCGGCTTCATCCGTTCGACGTGGGACGAGGTCAACGAGATCATTGCCGCGGCCAACGTCTACACCGTCAAGCAATTTGGGCCGGACCGGGTGGTGGGGTTTTCCCCGATCCCGGCCATGTCCATGGTCAGCTACGCTGCCGGTGCCCGTTACCTGTCGTTGATCGGCGGGACCTGTCTGAGTTTCTACGATTGGTACTGCGATCTGCCACCGGCTTCGCCCATGGTCTGGGGCGAGCAGACTGACGTGCCGGAGTCCGCCGACTGGTACAACTCCAATTACATCATCGCCTGGGGTTCGAACGTCCCGCAGACCCGCACGCCGGACGCGCACTTCTTCACGGAGGTGCGTTACAAGGGCACCAAGACGGTGGCGATCACCCCGGATTACTCCGAAGTCGCCAAGCTCACTGACCTGTGGCTCAACCCCAAGCAAGGCACCGATGCTGCGCTGGCCCAGGCCTTCAATCATGTGATCTTCAAAGAGTTTCATCTGGACCGGCCCAGTGCGTATTTCACTGAGTACGCCAAACGCTACACGGATTTACCCGTATTGGTGCTGCTCAAGCCGATGCTGGGGGTCGCGCCTGGCAATGGCTATCAGCCCGACCGTTTTCTGCGGGCTTCGGACCTGGCCGGCAACCTGGGTCAGGAGAACAACCCGGAATGGAAAACCATTGCCCTCGATGCGGACGGCGAACTGGTGTCGCCACAGGGTTCGATCGGTTATCGCTGGGGCGAGCAGGGCAAGTGGAACATCTTGTCCCGTGAAGGCGGGGCCGGGCGCGATGTCGATCTGACCCTGAGCCAGATTGGCGGTGACGTGGCCGAGGTCGCTTTCCCTTACTTCGGGGGACAGGCCCACGACCACTTCCAGCACGTGGCCGGTGAGGCAGTGCAATACCGCCGGGTGCCGGTGCGCAACCTGATTCTGGCGGACGGGCGGCAAGTCAAAGTGGCCACGGTGTTCGACCTCTCTGCGGCCAACCTGGCCATCGATCGAGGCCTGGGCGGTGCCAATGTCGCGCGCTCCTATGACGATGCGAACGTGCCGGGCACACCGGCCTGGCAGGAGCGAATCACCGGCGTCAGCCGTGAAAAAGCGATCCAGATCGCCCGGGAGTTCGCCGACAACGCCGACAAGACCCGTGGCCGCTCGATGATCATCGTCGGCGCGGCAATGAACCACTGGTACCACATGGACATGAACTACCGCGGGCTGATCAACATGCTCATGCTTTGCGGTTGCGTGGGTCAGACCGGGGGCGGCTGGGCGCATTACGTCGGCCAGGAAAAGCTGCGTCCTCAGTGCGGCTGGCTGCCGCTGGCGTTCGGTCTGGACTGGAGCCGTCCACCCCGCCAGATGAATGGCACCAGCTTCTTCTACGGCCACAGCTCGCAGTGGCGGCACGAGAAGATGAGCATGCACGACGTACTCTCGCCCCTCGCCGACAAACGCGAATTCCCCGAGCACGCGCTGGATTACAACATCCGCGCCGAACGTGCGGGCTGGCTGCCGAGCGCGCCGCAATTCAACACCAATCCGCTGAACATCTGCCGGGACGCCGCTGCTGCCGGGATGCCGCCCAAGGACTACATGGTCAAGGCGTGGCAGGACGGCTCGATCCGTTTCGCCTGCGAACAGCCAGACAATCCGGTCAACTTCCCGCGCAATATGTTCATCTGGCGCTCGAACCTGCTCGGGTCGTCCGGCAAGGGGCATGAGTACATGCTCAAGTACCTGCTGGGCACCCGAAACGGCGTGTTGAACGAGGACATCGGCCAGGTCGGTGCGTGCAAGCCGACAGAGGCCGAGTGGGTGGATGAGGGCGCCATCGGCAAGCTCGACTTGGTTACCACCCTGGATTTCCGCATGTCCTCGACCTGCGTGTATTCCGACATCGTGCTGCCGACGGCGACCTGGTACGAGAAGGACGACATGAACACCTCGGACATGCACCCCTTCATTCATCCGCTGTCCGCTGCCATCGACCCGGCTTGGGAGTCTCGTTCGGACTGGGAGATCTACAAGGGCATCGCCAAGGCTTTTTCGTCCATGGCCGAAGGGCATCTGGGCGTCGAACAGGATCTGGTCAGCGTGCCCTTGCTGCACGACAGTGTCGGTGAACTGGCGCAGCCGTTCGGTGGCACGGACTGGAAAACCGCAGGCGTCCCACCGGTGCCCGGCAAGAACGCCCCGAACCTGCAAGTGGTGGAGCGCAACTACCCCAACATCTACAAGCAGTTCACCTCACTGGGGCCGCTGCTGGAGAAGCTCGGCAACGGCGGCAAGGGCATCAACTGGAACACAGAAGAGGAGGTGAAATTCCTCGGCGAGTTGAACTACCGCAGCACCGACGAGGGCATCAGTCACGATCGTCCGAAGATCGAAACCGCCATCGACGCCGCAGAAGTGATCTTGTCCCTGGCGCCGGAAACCAACGGCCATGTGGCGGTCAAGGCATGGGCGGCACTGTCGAAGTTTACCGGCATCGACCATAGCCACCTTGCCTTGCCCAAGGCCCACGAAGCGATCCGGTTCCGGGACATTCAGGCGCAGCCGCGCAAGATCATTTCAAGCCCTACCTGGTCGGGTCTGGAAGACGAGCATGTCAGCTACAACGCGGGCTACACCAACGTTCACGAGAACATTCCGTGGCGGACGATCACCGGGCGCCAGCAGTTCTATCAGGATCACCCGTGGATGCAGGCGTTCGGTGAGCAATTGATGAGCTACCGGCCGCCAGTCGACACCCGGACCATCGCAGGCGTGAAGGGCAAACACAGCAACGGGCAGACCGAAATCGTCCTGAACTGGATCACCCCGCACCAGAAATGGGGCATCCACAGCACGTACAGCGACAACCTGTTGATGCTCACCCTGAGTCGCGGCGGCCCGATCATCTGGCTGTCCGAGGTCGACGCGAAACGCGCGAGCATCGAAGACAACGACTGGGTCGAGTGCTTCAACGCCAACGGTGCGCTGACCGCCCGTGCCGTGGTCAGCCAGCGGGTCAAGGAGGGCATGGTGATGATGTACCACGCCCAGGAACGCATCGTGAATGTGCCCGGCTCCGAGACTACCAAGACCCGGGGCGGCCACCACAACTCGGTCACCCGCGTGGTGCTCAAACCGACCCACATGATCGGCGGCTATGCGCAGCAGGCCTACGGTTTCAACTATTACGGCACGGTTGGTTGCAACCGCGACGAATTCGTCGTGGTGCGCAAGATGGCCAAGGTCGATTGGCTCGAAGGATCGGACGGCGATGACCTGCCGCGTCCTCTGCCAACCGAGATCGAGTAAGGAGCGCTGTCATGAAGATTCGTTCACAAGTGGGCATGGTCCTGAACCTGGACAAATGCATCGGCTGTCACACCTGTTCGATCACCTGCAAGAACGTGTGGACCAGCCGAGAAGGCATGGAATACGCCTGGTTCAACAACGTCGAAACCAAACCCGGCATCGGCTACCCGAAAGAATGGGAAAACCAGGACAAGTGGAAAGGCGGCTGGCTGCGCAACGCCAATGGCTCGATCACGCCGCGCATTGGCGGCAAGTTCCGCGTGTTGGCGAACCTGTTCGCCAACCCCGATCTGCCGACCCTCGACGACTACTACGAGCCGTTCGATTTCGACTACCAGCACCTGCACACCGCACCGCTGGGCGTGCATCAGCCAACAGCTCGCCCAAGGTCGCTGGTGTCCGGCAAGCGCATGGAAAAAATCGAGTGGGGTCCGAACTGGGAAGAAATCCTCGGCACCGAGTTCGCCAAGCGGCGCAAAGACAAGAACTTCGATCAGATCCAGGCGGACATTTACGGCGAGTACGAAAACACGTTCATGATGTATTTGCCGCGTCTGTGTGAGCACTGCCTCAACCCGGCGTGCGCAGCGTCCTGCCCCAGTGGTGCGATCTACAAGCGCGAAGAAGACGGCATCGTCCTGATCGACCAGGAAAAATGCCGTGGCTGGCGCATGTGCATCAGCGGCTGCCCGTACAAAAAGATCTACTTCAACTGGAAAAGCGGCAAGTCCGAGAAATGCATTTTCTGCTACCCGAGGATCGAGGCCGGCATGCCGACCGTGTGTGCCGAAACCTGCGTCGGGCGGATTCGTTACCTGGGCGTGCTGCTGTACGACGCCGATCGCATCAGTGAAGTCGCGAGCACCCCTCACGAGCGAGACCTGTACGAGCAACAACTGGACATTTTTCTCGACCCGAACGATCCAGCGGTGATTCGCCAGGCCCTGGAAGACGGCGTGCCGCGATCGGTCATCGACGCGGCGCAACGCTCGCCGGTGTACAAAATGGCGGTGGACTGGAAGCTGGCGCTGCCGTTGCACCCAGAGTACCGGACGCTGCCGATGGTCTGGTACGTCCCGCCGCTGTCGCCGATTCAAAACGCCGCCGCAGCGGGCACCGTTGGCATGAACGGGGTGATCCCGGACGTCGACAGCCTGCGCATTCCGTTGCGCTACCTCGCCAACCTGCTCACGGCGGGGGATGAGAAACCGGTGAAGCGAGCGCTCAAGCGCTTGCTGGCCATGCGCGCCTACAAGCGCTCCGAGCAGGTCGATGGCGTCCAGGATCTTCAGGTCCTGGACGATGTGGGGCTGAGCGTGAGCCAGGTCGAAGAGATGTACCGCTACCTGGCCATTGCCAATTACGAAGACCGGTACGTGATCCCCAGTGCCCACCGCGAAGAGGCGATGAGCGATGCTTTCGCCGAGCGTTCCGGGTGTGGGTTCAGTTTCGGCAGCGGCTGCAACGGGACGTCGGACACCAATCTGTTCGGCGCGAAGAAGGCCAATCGCCGGGACATCATCAACACCGTTCAGCTGTGGGAGGAGTGAGCATGCGCATTCTCAAGGTGATTTCATTGCTGTTGGACTACCCGGCTGAACACCTGGTGGACGGCAGGGCAGAGTTGGAGCAAGCCATCCTTCAAGCGCGGGAAATCAGCCCGCCACAGCGGGTGGCGCTGTTCCAGTTGCTGGCGCTGATCTGCAATCAGGACTTGATGGATGGCCAGGAGCACTACGGTGCGCTGTTCGGTCGCGGCCGTTCGCTGTCGTTGCTGCTGTTCGAACATGTCCATGGAGAGTCCCGCGACCGGGGGCAGGCCATGGTCGACATGCTTGCCCAATACGAATCCGCCGGGTTTGCCATTGGTGTCAAGGAGCTGCCGGACTACCTCCCGTTGTACCTGGAATACCTGTCCACGCGCCTGGATCTGGAGGCCCGCGAGGGCTTGGCCGATATCGCGCACCTGTTGGCGTTGCTGGCTGCGCGGCTTGAAGAGCGCGAAAGCGCCTACGCCAGTTGCTTCCGGGCGCTGCTGCAAATCGCCGGTGCCGAACCCGTAGAGGCCGTTGCCCAGTTGCGCGAAAAAGTCGCGGCCGAACCCCGGGACGACTCGTTGGAAGCGCTGGACAAAGTGTGGGAGGAAGAGGCAGTGGACTTCTTGCAGGCGGAGCAGCAGGACCGCTGTGGCGTCACGCCAAACGCACCGGGCAAGGCCCGGGAAGAAAGCGCAGTGCCGTTGCACTGGGTGGATTTTCAGGATCAGAGACCGGCCAGCGCGCCGGACGAGGAGGTGGGTCATGTCTAAATGGGATTTGCTGGCGTTCGGGGTTTATCCCTACGTGGCACTGGCCGTCTGCCTGATCGGCAGTTGGGCGCGGTTCGACCTCTCGCAGTACACCTGGAAAGCCGGGTCCAGCCAGATGCTCTCCAACAAGGGCATGCGCTTGGCGAGCAACCTGTTTCACATCGGGGTGTTGTTCGTGCTGGCCGGACATTTCGTCGGTCTACTGACCCCGGCGGCGATCTACCACACGGTCATCAGCACTGAAAACAAGCAGCTGCTGGCCATGGTTTCCGGCGGCATTTTTGGCGGGTTGTGCCTGATCGGGTTGCTCATGCTGATTCATCGACGGCTCACCGACCCACGGGTTCGTGCGACGTCGAGCGTGTCGGACATCCTGATTCTGTTGGTGCTGCTGGCTCAGTTGGTGCTGGGTCTGCTGACGATTGTCGCCTCCACCCAACACCTGGACGGCTCGGTCATGGTGTTGCTCGCCGAGTGGGCGCAGAACACGGTGCTATTGCGTCCTGAAGAGGCCGCGGCCGCCATCGCGCCGGTCAGCCTGGTGTACAAGCTGCACGTGTTTCTGGGGCTGACGCTGTTCGTGCTGTTCCCGTTCACGCGGTTGGTGCACGTGGTCAGCGCGCCGATCTGGTACCTCGGTCGGCGCTATCAAATCGTTCGGCAGAAAGCGTAAGGAGACGATCATGTCAGAAGCATGTGGATGCGGCAGCGGTTGCGGCTGTGCGCCTCAAGAACCGTTGAGTGCCGCTGCGTCGGAGTCGCCGGCCCCTCACGCCGAGGTGATTGCCAGCAGCGAGCAGGAATGGCCCATCGTCTCGGTCAACGAGGTGCCGATCACCCCTCAGGCCATGGCGCTGGAAGTGCAATATCACCCGGCGGGCAGTCGTGAAGAGGCGGTCTACAGTGCGGCGCGGGCATTGGTGATCCGTGAGCTGTTGCAGCAACGGATCGCTGCGCTGGGCCTGTCATTGCAGATCGGTCCAGGGGAAAACGAGGAGGAAGCGGCCACGCGGTTACTGCTGGAACGTGAAGTGCCGGTGCCCGTCTGCGACGAGGCCACCTGTCAGGGTTACTACGAACGCAACCGGGTGCGCTTCCACAGCGCGCCCTTGCTGGCGGTGCGGCACATTCTGCTCGAATGTGCCCCGGACGACGATGAGGCCCGCAGCCTGGCGTTGACCCAGGCAGAAGCGTTGCAACAGAAATTGAGCCAGTTTCCCGAGCAATTCGCGGAACTGGCGAAGGCCCATTCCGCGTGCCCGTCGAGGGCACAGGGAGGGTCTCTGGGGCAGATCAGCAAGGGCCAGACCGTTTCGGAGCTCGAACGTCAGTTGTTCGCCTTGCCGACCGGTTTGGCCGACGCGCCGTTGGAGAGCCGTTATGGCTGGCATGTGATCAGCGTCGATCAGCGGGCCGAAGGTCAGCCGTTGCCCTACGAGGCCGTCGCACCCTCCATCCGCAATCTGTTGCAGCAAGGGGTGTGGCAGAAAGCGGTGGTGCAGTACCTGCAAACCCTCATCGGTGCAGCGGATATCCGCGGCATTCAGCTGCAAGGCGCCGATTCGCCGCTCGTGCAGTAACTGGAGGCAGAACATGAACACGGTAATGCAGGACGGCTTTGGTCGACACATCGATTACCTGCGGCTGTCAGTGACCGACCGCTGTGATTTTCGCTGCGTGTATTGCATGGCCGAACACATGACCTTCCTGCCCCGCCAACAGGTGCTCAGCCTTGAGGAACTGCATCGGGTGGCCGCCGTGTTCGTGGGACTGGGCGTGCGCAAGATACGGCTGACCGGAGGTGAGCCCCTGGTTCGCCCTGGCATTGTCGAGCTGTGCCGCCGCATCGCAGCGTTGCCAGGGCTGCGCGAGTTGGTGATGACCAGCAACGGCTCGCAATTGCAGCGGCTGGCGCGGCCTCTGGCAGAGGCCGGTGTCAAACGCCTGAACATCAGCCTCGACAGCCTGGACCCAGAGCGCTTTCGGGCGATCACTCGTCACGGCGATCTCGATCAGGTGCTGCGCGGGATCGAGGCCGCAACAAGGGCCGGATTCGAGCGGGTCAAGTTAAACTGCGTGGTCATGAAGGGACGCAATCTGGATGAGGTGCTGCCGTTGGTGCGCTACGCCATCGGACAGGGCATCGACATCGCCTTCATCGAAGAAATGCCGCTGGGGGAAGTGGGTCGGGCGCGGCAAGAGGCGTTCTGTTCCAGCGATGAGGTTCAGCAACTCATTGCCCGTGAGTTTTCGCTGCATGAAAGTCTGGAAAGCAGCGGTGGCCCGGCGCGCTACCTGCGTCTGACCGACCATCCGGACACCCGAATCGGTCTTATCTCGCCCCACAGCCACAACTTTTGCCCCAGTTGCAATCGGGTGCGCATGACCGTCGAAGGGCGTTTGCTGTTATGCCTCGGCCATGAAAACGCCCTCGACCTGCGCGCGTTGCTACGGCGCCACCCGTTGGTTGACGGACCGTTGATCGAGGCCGTGCAGGACGCGTTGCGCAGCAAGCCGCTCCGGCATGAGTTCGACCCTCAAGGCGACGTCCAAGTGGTGCGCTTCATGAACATGACAGGAGGCTGAACCCGCCCTCTATCTTTTAACCTCTCAAGCAGGTTTCGAATACCTGAGCATCACGACCACCGCTCCCAGCAACAGCGTCACCGCGATCAGATAAATGCCAGCAGCATAGAAACCGGTGGCGCTTTTCGACCAGCCGATGATCGCCGGACCGATCATGCCCGCGACGTTGGCCAGTGCGCTGATCGCGGCGATGCCGATGGCGGCCTGTTGTTTGCTCATGACCGACGCCGGGATGCTCCAGAACACCGGCATCGCGCCATAGGTGAAAAAGGCCGCGAGCATCAGCACCGAATACGAGCTGAAACCCGATACCCATTGCGAAGCGATGACGCTGTAGGCGAGAGCGCCTGCCACCAGGGCGGCGGCGACGAAGCGGCGTCGCTGCATGTAGCGATCGGACAACCAGCCCATGACAATCATGCCCAGCGCACCCACGGCGTACAGGCCTGCCGACAGCATGGCAATCGTGCTGGTGGTGCCGCCGACCGCTTCCTTGATGAAGGACGGCGCCCAATAATTCAGCACGACCATCGACATGACGATGGCGAAGTAGACGAAGCCCAGCGCCAGGGTCACGGGTGACCGCAGCGTAGTCAGCAATCGGTGGTTGACGACGGTTTCGCGGGGGCCGGTCTGCTCGCGTTCGATGGCGTCGATCAGCGTCTGTTTTTCGTCGCTGTTCAGGTGTTTCGAGGTGGAGGGTTTGTCATCGAGTACGACCCACGCCAGCACGCCCAATAGCACGGTGATGCCGCCTTCCATGATGAACATCCATTTCCAGCCGCTCAGACCGTGCCAGCCGTCGAAATAGACCATCAGGAAACTCGACAGCGGGCTGCCGATGACCCCGGCAACGGGAATCCCCAGGGTGAACCACGAGGTGATCCGGCCGCGCCGTGATGCCGGAAACCAGTAGCTGAGGTAAAGGATCATGCCTGGCAGAAACCCGGCCTCGGCGATGCCCAGCAGGATACGCGCCAGGTAAAACCCGCCCACGCTCTGGACCAGCATGAAGCCCGCCGTAACCAGCCCCCACAGCACCATGATCCGGGTCAGGGTGAACCGTGCGCCGAAGCGTTCCAGCATCATGTTGCTGGGCACTTCGAAGAGGATGTAGCCGATGAAAAACAGCGATGCGCCCAGCCCGTACTGTGCTGCGCTCAGGCCAATCTCGGCACTGAATTCCAGGTGTGCGATGGCGACGTTCGAGCGGTCGATGTTGCACAGGACGTAGCAGATGAACAGGAACGGCAGGATACGCCAGGCGATCCGGTTCAAGAGCGCGTCCGGGCTGGACACGGCGGGTTCTACGACAGAGCGATGCAGGTCGGTGCGCATCTACGGTTCCTCTTATTATTCGAGTGGGAACAGAAATCGGAATGAAGCGGATTGGTGCAGTTGAACGTGCGAACTAGTGCTCTCGGGCGGTGAGGCGTTTGCTGATCAAGGCGGCCTGTTCGACCAACACGGCGGCTGTCGCGGGCACCCGGTCTTGCGTCAGGTTGCTGGCGACAGCGGCCACGCTCAAAGCGGCGACGATCTCGCCCGCAGGCCCGTAAATCGGCACCGAAACAGCGGCCGTGCCTTGGGTGACGCCTTGCGCGGCATAAGCAAACCCTCGGGCCTTGGCGGCGGTGATGCGTGATTTGATCTCTTCGATGGTGAGGTTGGACGTCTCCAGCCGCGCCTTGTCCAGTTGCAGCAGGTATTCGGCCTCTTCATCGGGCAGGCCGCACAGCAGCACCACACCGGCGACGCCGACACCCAAAGGCCGACGGGTGCCGACGTCGATGGACATCACCTTGATGGGGTAGCTGCCGAGACGCCGGTCCAGGCACACCGAGTCTCGACCGCTGCGCACAGTAATGAACACCGTGTCGCCCAGTTGATCGCTCAAATACTGCAAATGCGGCTCAGCCAGTTTGCGCAGCGGCGATCGGGAAGGGCGGGCCAGCGCCAGCATGGAAATCTCTCCGCCCACCCGGTAGCGGCGGGTCACCGGGTCCTGTTCCGCCGCATTTTCATCGATCAGCGCTTGCAGCAGGCGGTGCACCGTGGGCCGCGACAGTTGCGTGTGACGCACCACGTCGACCAGCCGCATGCCTTGCTCCTGGCCCAAAGCCAGGATGCGCAGCACCTGAAAGGCTCGGGTCAGCGAGCGCACTGTCGACGTGTTGTCACTCATGTCAGTGGGTGTTGGCTGACGGCTCATCGGCGCCTCGAAGCGGGTGGTCGGTCGGTTGAACGGGCCCGCGATGGATGCGGCGTTGGTCTTCACGTTGCTCTTCACGTTGCACTTCACGTTGTTCTGCATAGTGGTGCGGCTCACACGTCCTGAACAGCCGTGGCGGAAGATTTTGTTCCGCACCGTGGACTTTTATCTGGCCTGTGGGGTGCGGGTTTCATCGACCCACGCGGTGAACTCACACTGGATCAGAAATTTTGAGGGCGTCGCGGCCTGAATGGCGTGGCGTGCCGGGCGGTTGTCCGGATCAGGAAACAGGCTGAGCCACTGCGCGTTCAAGGGGCCGCGCTGATCCCGGTCCTGCATCCAGACGGTCATTTTCACCATGTCGTCCGGAAGGGCGCCGGCGGCCTGCAAGATGGCGTTGATGTGGCTGAACATGTGCTGGCATTGGGTTTCGAGGTCCTCGGGCAAATCCCCGGTTTTCGGGTCGTTCCCATTGATAACGCCGGTCATCAGCAGCGGGCCGCGGCGGCAGGCGGCCGGAATCGGATTGGTGTGGGAAAACTGATCCAGGTGAATGGTCTGGCGATGGCTCATGAGGTACTCCGCAAAACGCGATAAGGCAGAAGGGTGACGTTATTGATAGCGACCCCTGCCGCGGTGCTACAAGCCGCATCCCTGCAAAGAGTCCACCAGCCGGAATCAAATTCAAGAGGCCCGTTGCTGGGCTGCCGAGCCGTTCTTACAGTCGGATCAGGTTCTCCAACACGAGCACACCCCATGCCTGACTACCTGCCGTTTGATCCCCGTCCCCGAGCACCGGTGCCCCTGCCGCCGGCGTTGTCCTGCGATAGCCAGTTTCATGTGTTCGGCCCTCGGGACCGTTACCCTATCCAGCCGGAAGCTGCGTACAGCATGCCGTCCGCCACGTGGGAAGTGGCCCGCGATCTGCATCGCACATTGGGCATTCAGCGCGGTGTGATCGTGCAGGCCACCACCTACGGCGCCGACCACAGCGTGGTGCTGGACGCCCTCGAAGGCCTGAATGCCGGTGGTGGCCCCCGTCGTTACGCAGGCTGTGCAAACGCCGCCGTGTTGATGGACGGCCATGACCGCCAGCTTCAACGCCTGAACGACGCCGGGGTGCGCGGTGCGCGGTTCAGCCGCGCCGGGCTGGGCATCAATTTTTCCCCGGCAGAACTGCGCCGGGCGCTGGACCTCGTTGCCGAGTTGGGCTGGTACGTCAAAGTGCAGCCTTCGGCGGACGGCGTCGTCGAGCAATTGAAGGATTTCGAACACCTCAAAGTGCCGGTGGTCATCGATCACATGGGGCGCGCCAAACCCTCGCTGGGGCGAACTGACCCGAGTCTCGACAGGGTGCTGGGACTGCTGGGCGAAGGCCACTTCTGGGTGATGCTGTCGCTGTCCGAAAAAATCTCGACTCAAGGCGAACCGTGGGACGACGTTCTGCCGCTCGCCCAGACGCTGATCGCCGCTGCACCCGAACGTTGCCTGTGGGGCAGCGACTGGCCGCACCCCCTCTCAACGAAACAACCGCCGAACGAAGGGGCGTTGATGGAGCTGCTGTATCGCTTCGCTCCTGAGCCCGCGACGTTGCAGCGCATTCTGGTCACCAACCCTGCACACCTCTTTGGATTTGAGCCATGAAACTGATCACGTACACGCACGCAGGTATCAGCACGTGGGGCGCCGTGGTTGACGACGGCGTGATCGATCTCGGTCAGCGCTTTCCGGAGCTTGGCGGCGTCGCCGCGCTGCTGGGTGCACCGGCTCAAGTGCTTGCCGAGGTCAAAACCCTGGTCACAGGCGCTCAGGCGGACTGCCCGTTGTCCGCCGTCACGTTGCAACTGCCGGTCCCGGCGCCGAAAAAGATTTTCTGCATCGGGGTCAACTACGCGCAGCGCAATGCCGAATACAAGGACGGCAGCGAGCTGCCGACATACCCGAGCATTTTCATGCGCGTGCCGGATTCGTTTTCTGCGCCGGATCAAGCGTTGCTCCAGCCCCATGAGTCCCGGCAGCTGGATTACGAAGGGGAGATTGGTATCGTCATTGGCCAGGGCGGTCGCCGCATCCCGGACGATCAGGCGCTGGCTCATATCGGCGGCCTGACCTGCGTCAACGAGGGCACGATTCGCGACTGGGTGCACCACGCCAAATTTAACGTGACCCAAGGCAAAAACTTCCACCGTTCCGGCTCCTATGGGCCGTGGGTGGTAACGGCTGACGAATTCCCTGAGGGCTTCGGCAATCTTCATCTGCTCACGCGCGTGAACGGCGAACTGCGCCAAGAGGACACGACGGCCCGTTTGATGTTCGATTTCGGCCACCTGATTGCCTACCTTTCGACGTTCACCACGCTGGAAACCGGTGACCTGATCGTGACCGGCACGCCGACTGGGGCAGGAATTCGTTTCGACCCGCCGCGTTTCCTGCAACCGGGGGACGTGGTGGAAGTCGAGGTGGTGGGCGTGGGCGTGCTGCGCAACCCCGTGGAGCAGGAATCATGACGCCGGTGCTCACGCTTGAACAAACGCGGCACGCCGCCAGCCAACTGGCGCACGCTGAACAGCACCGCCAGCAATGCCGGCAGTTTTCCCTGCAATACCCGGACATGAACCTGGCGGACGCCTATGCCATTCAATCGGCGTGGATCGAACACAAAGTCGCCTCGGGCCGCCAGGTGAAGGGGCACAAGATCGGCCTGACGTCCAACGCCATGCGTCGCGCGGTGAACATCGATGAACCGGATTTTGGCGTGTTGCTGGACGACATGTTTTACGCCGACGGCGCACGCATTCCGACTGAGCGTTTCATTGAACTGAAAATCGAGGCGGAACTGGCGTTCGTGTTGAGCAAGCCGCTGTCCGGGCCGGACTGTACGCTGTTCGACGTGCTGGAGGCCACGGCCTACATCACCCCCGCGCTGGAAGTGCTGGATGCACGCATCCAGCGCCGGGACAGCGAGACCGGACGCACGCGCACGGTGCTCGACACCATCAGCGACAACGCGGCCAATGCCGCGATCATTCTCGGCGGACGGGCGTTCAAGCCGGGCCTCGTCGACGCGGACATCCGCCGGATCGGTGCCATCGTCAGCAAAAACGGCGAGGTCGAGGAAACGGGACTGGCCGCCGGCGTGTTGAACCACCCGGCGTACGGCGTGGCCTGGCTGGTCAACCGACTGCACGCCCACGGCGTGGGGCTGGAGGCCGGGCAGGTGATCCTCGCCGGGTCGTTCATCCGGCCCATCGATGTGGTCCGTGGCGACACCGTCATGGCTGATTACGGCGAATTCGGCACGGTGTCGTGCCACTTCGCCTGACCCGCTTTGTTTTTCCACCACAGGTGACGACCATGAACGAATTCAAACAGCGCCTGATGGCACGCCAACCGCAGATCGGCCTGTGGCTGGGACTGGCAGATCCTTATTCTGCCGAGCTGGCGGCCAATGCCGGTTTCGATTGGCTGCTGATCGATGGCGAACATGCGCCCAATGACCTGCGCAGTGTGCTGAGCCAGTTGCAGGCGGTCGCGCCTTATCGATCCCGGCCTATCGTGCGCCCAATGTCCGGCGACGCTGCACTGATCAAGCAACTGCTCGACATCGGCGCGCAAACCTTGCTGGTGCCCATGGTCGACACCGCTGACCAGGCGCGAGCGCTGGTGCGTGCCGTGACCTATCCGCCTCAGGGCATTCGCGGCATGGGGAGTGGCATGGCCCGGGCGTCTCGCTGGAACGCCATCGCGGATTACCTGGATCAGGCGGACGACGCGGTGTGCCTGCTGGTGCAAGTGGAAAGCCTGGAAGGCCTGGCCAACCTTGACGCGATCATCGCGGTCGAGGGCGTGGACGGGGTCTTTATCGGTCCCGCCGATCTCTCGGCTGCGATGGGCCATCGGGGCAACCCCGGGCACCCCGACGTGCAGGACGCCATCGAACAGGCCATCCTGCGGATCTGCGAAGCGGGCAAAGCGGCGGGCATTCTCACCCCCGACGAACGTCTTGCACGGCGCTATCTGGAGCTGGGCGCGACGTTTGTTGCCGTGGGTGTCGATACGACGGTACTGATGCGCGGCCTCAAGGCGTTGTCCAGCCGATTCAAGAGTCTGGATACGCCGCCGTCGCCGACTGGCGGGTATTGAGCACCCAACGGTGGCCTGTCGCTGCATCGGTCTACCGACGGCTGCGCCTCGACAGCGGAAGGGACGACGGCAGGTAGCGCCCTATGTTCGAGGCGCGCCAGGCGCTGAGCGACCCCCATGGCGTGGTACAACAGAGCTGCTCCACACCCCGGAGCTGCCACGGCGGTGACTCTGCATCAGGTGGGTGTCCACGATGCCGGTGGCTTCCATCAAGGCGTACATCGTCGTCGGTCCCACGAAGGCGAACCCCGCTTTCTGCAACGCTTTGCTCAGCGCCAACGACTCGGGCGAGGTGGTCGGTACCTCGGCCATGGTCTGAGGCTCGGGCGTTACTTTGGGCTGGAACGACCAGATGAATGCCGCCAGGCCACCGCGTTCGCGAAGCGCAAGGGTCGCGTGGGCGTTTTTGATCGTCGCCAACACCTTCGCGCGGTTGCGAATGATCCCGGCATCGGCCATGAGGCGCTCGATGTCGCGCTCATCGAATGATGCGACCAGCTCCGGATCGAACTGCTTGAACGCACGCCGGAAGGCTTCACGTTTACGCAGGATGGTGACCCAGGACAACCCGGACTGAAACGCCTCAAGGCTGAGGCGCTCAAAGAGCCCTCGTTCGTCACGCACAGGCATGCCCCACTCGGTGTCGTAGTAATCGCGCAGAAGCGGATCGGTCGTCGCCCACGGCGGCCTCACCAGGCCGTCTTCGCACTGGACGGCGTGAACGGGTTTGGCTTGTGCAGCGCGTGGCGCCCGTTTGCCTGCACCAGCACCTGTGCCTGGCCCGGTCGCCGGGGAGGTCGATGGGCCGACGTCGGTTTTAGGAGATTCGTCTTTCATGTATCAGCGCTACCGAGGTTGGCATTCATGGGTCGCTCTAAAAGCCGGTGTGGAAACATGACCGTAAGTATTCCACCAGCGCGGTCACCGAACGAGGGATCTGGCGAGAATAGGGGCGAATCAGATAAATCTCTTCGGCGAATGCGCCTTTCAGCGCCCAATGCCCCAGCACCGGGACGAGCGACCCATTGTCCAGGGCGGCCTGCGCGCTGAAGTCTGGAAGCAGGGCGATCCCCAGATGTTGAAGCGCGGCATCGCGGAGCGCCTCGCTGTTGTTGGTCGCGAAGTTCCCGGTGATGGGCACCGTCAGGCGTTCCCCGGCGCGCTTTCCCTTGGCGGGACGTTCAAACATCCAGGCGGGGGCATCCACGCCGCGTGGGTAAAAGAGGCAATTGTGATCAACCAGCCCCATCGGGTTATCGGGTTGGCCGTGGGTTGCGAGGTAGGCAGGGGTGGCCACCAGGACCGATCGTGTATCGCAGAGTTTCCAGGCGACATGAGTGTCGGGCACCTGATAGCTGTGGCGCACCGCCAGGTCATACCCTTCAGCCGCCATGGAACTGAGATGGTCCGAGACGTCCAGTTGCACGCGCACGTCTGGGTGGCGCGCAAGAAACCCGGACAGCCGAGGCACGAGGTGTTGGCGAGCGAAAGCCACTGGCGCGGTGAGCCTCACCAGACCGCGTACGGCCCCGGCGGAATCCCTCACTTGAGAAAAACTGTCGGCAATGTGCGCGAACGCGCCACGGACTTCCCGGACCAGAGACTGCCCCGCATCCGTCAGGCGAACGCTGCGGGTCGTGCGTTGCACCAAACGATGCCCGGTGGCTTTTTCGAGCTCTGAAATCCGCTGGCTCACCGCTGATTTACTGACCCCCAAGCGCGTGGCGGCAGCCGTATAGGTGCCGACCTCTTCCAGAATCGCCAGCCAGTGGATGTGTGACCACAGGCCTTCCGCGTCAGATTTCTGCATGATTCTATTGTTCTCTACAGGAAACAATGAATTCAATAATCCCATCTCGTCCAGAACAATACAAAGGGCTATCGTCGCTTTATCGCCTGGCCAAGACCGGGCACACCCCTTAGTCACTGTCGAGGTAACTGTCATGCCACTGATCACGATTGACCTGATTGAAGGCCGCTCGGATGAGCAGCTTCAAACCCTTCTGGATACCGTGCACCGCGCCATGGTCGACGCGTTCCAGGTGCCTGAGCGCGATCGTTACCAGATCGTCAACGAACGGCGTCCGGGGCGATTGATCGTCGAGGACACGGGGCTGGATATCCCACGGACCCACAACGTGGTGGTCATCAGGGCGGTGAGCCGACCCCGTACCGAGGAGTCGAAAACCAGGTTCTACCAATTGTTGGCTCAGTTGCTCAAAGAGCGTTGCGGCATCGAGCCGTCCGACCTGATGGTGTCCATCGTCACCAACTCGGATGCAGACTGGAGCTTCGGGCATGGCCGCGCCCAGTTTCTGACGGGAGAGCTCTGACCCGAACATGCCGACGTTCAGAACCGTGCCCCCCCAGGCGACTGGGGAGGAGGGCATGCCTCTTTTCCTATGGCCTAGTGGATCTTGCTGAACAGCCAGTGGGAGAACAGCTTTATTTTTTCGAGATTGCGCTCACTCGTGCGGCAGGACAGAAAGTGCGTTTCGCACTCGATGGCCTTGAACTGCCCCGCGCCCAGCTCGATCAAGGCGCCGCTGGCCAACTCGCGTTCGGCCAGTCGCACGGTTTCCAACGCAATCCCCATGCCGTCGACGGCGGCGGAAATGGCCAGGGCGCCCCGGTCGAACGACTGCCTTGGCCGATCCGGAAAGGTCAGCCCGTTGAGCTTGAACCAGTCTTTCCACGTCACGCGGCTCAGTTGCGAATCGATCAGGGTCAGGCGGGTCGCCAATTCCCGGGCCGAAAGGTCGGCCCGCAAGGAAGATGGCGCCACCATCGGGATGATCCGCTCGACACCCATCGGCTGCACCACGATGCCAGACCGGCTGACGGCCGTCTTGTACGAAATGGTGAGGTCTATCTCGCGCATCTGAATCAGGTCGATGGGTTCGGCGCCCGTGGACAAGCGAATGGTGATGTCCGGGTGTTGCTGCGTGAACTCCGGCAGGCGCGGCCCCAGCCATTTTGCCGCCAGACTGGGGGCGCAATGCAGTGCGAGGACTTGTGCGCCGCGCTCCAGCGAGACGTCCTGGCAGGCCGCTTCGAGCACGTCGAAAACCCGCTCCAGGCTGTCGTAGAAACGCTTCCCTTCGGCGGTCAGTTCGACACGTCGGTTTCGACGGTAGAACAGCGGACGGCCGAAGTATTCCTCCAGCTCTTTGACCTGATGGCTGATCGCGGATTGTGAACGATGAAGCTCTTCTCCCGCCTGGGTGAAGCTTTCCAGCCGGGCGGCGGCTTCAAAGGCGCGCAACAGCACAAAATTGGGGATGCGTCGCATCAGTTATGTCCCGTTAAATCGTTAATCCATGAATGGTGTTCATGCTTCTATGCATAGACATCGTTTGTCAAGGATGCTCCGCGTGCCGATCATGGCCCTCAAGCGCGACGCTTCCTTTACGCCTGAAGCGAACGCTGCCGCGCAATCTCCCTAACAATAAATGAGGTGCCTGATATGTCTGAAGTCTTGGATTTGCCGTTGAAAGCAGTTCAAAAGCCCGAAAAAGTCTCGATCTATCAGCCTGATCAGGCAGGGCTGACGTTTCCCGAGCTTCCCGTATTTTCCAGCCACGCGGAACAGCGCCAGCACCTCAAGGAACGCCTGGTCGCCGCCTGCCGTGCCTTTGCGATTCATGGCCTGGATTACGGCTTCGCCGGTCACCTGACGGTCCGCGATCCTGAGCATGCGCACCTGTACTGGACCAACCCGATGGCCGTGCATTTCAACAAGGTCAAGGTGTCGAACCTGATCTGCGCCGACCACCACGGGAATGTGGTCGAGGGCAGCTACGCGATCAACCGCGCCGGGTTCGTGTTGCACGCGGCGGTGCACGAGCAGCATCAGGACATCGTCGCCATGTGCCACGCGCACACCGTCTATGGCACGGCGTTCGCGTCTCTGGCCAAGCCTCTGCTGCCCATTTCCCAGGACGCCTGCGCCTTCTTCGAGGACCACGTGGTGATCAGCGATGAAGCAGGGAAAGTGGCCGTGGAAGTGCAGGGCGGCAACAAGGTCGCCAACGCGTTTGCCGGGGTGAAAGCCGCCATTCACCAGAATCACGGCCTGCTCACGGCCAGCCGCCACAGCATCGATTCGGCGGCGTTCTGGTTCATCGCGCTGGAGCGTTGCTGCCAGCAGCAGCTGCTGATCGAGGCCACTGGGGCGACGCCAAAACTGGTGACTGAAGAGCGTGCGCGTTACAGCCGCGAGCATGTGGGCAGCGAATACATCGGCTGGCTGCATTTCCAGACCCTGTGGAGCGACCTCGTCGAGACCCAGCCGGACATGTTCGACTGAACCCGCATCCCCGTCCTGACAATAACAATAAGTGGGAGATAGACCGATGGCCGAAGCAGCCCCCGCCGTTTTCGCGACCGGCGAAACGCGCACGCACGACCGACTCTATGGGCGCCTGACCCTCAGGCTCCTGCCGTTCCTTTTCATGTGTTACGTGTTCGCCTACCTGGATCGGGTCAACGTCGGGTTCGCGAAACTCCAGATGCTCGATGATCTGGGGTTCAGTGAAACCATTTACGGCTTTGGCGCCGGGGTGTTTTTTCTGGGGTATTTCCTGTTCGAAGTCCCCAGCAACATCCTGCTGCACAAGGTCGGAGCCCGCCGATGGATCGCCCGGATCATGATCACCTGGGGCATCATTTCCGCCTGCATGGTGTTCGTGACGACGCCGATGATGTTCTATGTGCTGCGTTTCCTGCTCGGCGTGGCCGAGGCCGGGTTCGTACCGGGCATCTTGCTGTACCTGACGTACTGGTTCCCGTCTTCCCGGCGCGGAAAAATCACGGCCATGTTTCTCACCGGGATTCCCATGGCGGGTGTGATTGGCGGGCCGCTGTCCGGGCTGATCATGTCAACGACCCAAGGCTGGCATGGGCATTCGGCCTGGCAGTGGTTGTTCTTTCTGGAAGCGATTCCCTCGGTGCTGGCCGGGATTGCCGTGCTGTTTTACCTTCAGGACAAGATCGACGATGCGAAATGGCTGACTCAGGACGAGAAGCGCACGCTGCAACAGAACCTTGCGGCCGAGGCCACGCAATCCGATGATCACTCGGCGTTCGGCGCCTTCAAAAACAAAATGGTCTGGCTGCTGAGCCTGGGGTATTTTGGGCTGATGATGGGCCTTAACGGGATCACGTTCTGGCTGCCTTCGCTGATCAAAGGCGCGGGCATTCAAAGTGCGGCGACGGTTTCGATCATCACCACCATCCCCTACGCCTGTGCGGCCATCGCCATGATCATGATCGGTCGTCGTTCTGACCTGCACCGCGAACGTCGCTGGCATGCCGCGATTCCGGCGCTGGTCGGCGCTTTCGGACTGGTGCTCGCCACCTGGGCCGGCGCAAACCCGGTGCTGTTGACGATGTCGCTGGCCATTGGCGCGATGGGCGTCATGAGCGGCATGAGTCAGTTCTGGTGCCTGCCGCCTGCGTTTCTCAACGGCGCCGCTGCCGCTGCCGGAATCGCGATGATCAACTCCATCGGCAACCTCGCGGGTTTCGCCAGCCCGTACATGATCGGCTGGGTCAAGGATGCAACGTCCTCCACCGACTATGCGCTTTACGTCATCGCCGCTGCGCTGGTGCTGGCCGCCGGGGTGTGCCTGTCGTTGTCGAAGCAGCAGGTGAATCGGTAACCAAACGCTCCGGACCGGGGAGTTTGGTCAAGGGACGGGATGCGCTGACACAGCGCTAGGGAAAGGACGAGGAGGGGCATCACGCTCGCGCAGAAATGCCCCTCAGCGGATCAGGCTTGCAGGTAGACGACGTGGGTATGCGTGTACTCATAGAGGCCATGCTTGCCGTCAGCCCCACCCACACCCGACTTGCGGACCCCGGCATGGAAGCCTTGCATCGCCTCGAAGTTTTCACGATTGATGTAGGTTTCGCCGAAATCGATTTCCCGCATGGCGTACATGGCCTTGCCCAGGTCTCGTGTGTAGAGGGAAGAGGTCAGCCCGTATTCACAGTCGTTGGCCATGGCGATCGCTTCATCCAGATCATCGACGATTTGAATCGGCAGCACCGGCCCAAAGATCTCTTTGCGCATGATCTCCATCTCGGCGCGGCAGCCGGTCAGCACGGTCGGTTGGAAGTGGAATCCCTGCCCAAGGTCCGCGACCTTGCCTCCGGTCACCAGCGACGCCCCTTGCTCTTGGGCTTTCTTGACCTTGGCCGCCACGCTGTCCAGCCCCTGACGATTGATCAGCGGCCCCATCTCCACGGTGGTGTCGGCCAATGGGTCGCCGTAGCGAGTGGCGGACATGGCAGCGCTTATTTTTTCAATGAATTCGTCCGCCACTTGGCGCTCGACGTAAACCCGTTCAGCGCAGTTGCACACCTGGCCCGTGTTGATAATGCGCGAGTCGCGGATCGCCTTCACCGCCAGCGCTATGTCCGCATCGGCAAGCACGATGGCCGGCGCCTTTCCCCCTAGCTCCAGATTGAGTTTGGTGATGTTTGGCGCGGCGGCACTCATGATCCGCGCACCGGTTTCAACACTTCCGGTGAAGCTGATCATGTCGACACGTGGGTTCGCCGTCAGTGCAGCCCCAACGCGGCCGTCACCGCATACCACGTTGAACACGCCTGGCGGCAGGTCTGTTTCAGCCACCAACCGGGCAAACTCGAAGCAGTTGTTGGGGGTTTCCTCGCTGGGCTTGATCACGATGGTGTTGCCGGTGACCAGCGCCGGGGCCATTTTGCGGGCAATCAAAAAGAAGGGGAAATTCCACGGCAGGATGCCCGCGACGACGCCCAGCGGTTTGCGAAACATGAAGATGTTCTCGCCCGGCCGGTCGCTGGTGATGATCTCGCCTTCGATGCGACGCGCCCATTCGGCCATGTAGTCGAGATAGTCGGCGGTAAAATTGACCTCGACCTCCGCCAGACCATACGTTTTGCCCTGTTCCAGCGTGATGGTGCGGGCCAGATGGGGCACGTTTTCACGCAGTTTTTTCGCAATGCTACGCAGGTGGCCAGCCCTTTCGTTGGCGGGCTTGCGAGCCCAGTCCCGTTGTGCCGAACGGGCGGCAGACAGCGCCTGGTCGACGTGATCGGCATTCGAGGCAGGCACTTTGGCCAGCAGCGCACCGGTGGCAGGATTAAGCACATCAAAATGCTCGGTGCCGGGGACGAACTCACCGTTGATGTAGTTCTCGTACACAGGTACTGACGTCATGGTCGGGCTCCTTTCCAATCAATAGGTTTTGGATGCAGCGTGTTGTTCAGTGTTGCGGTAGCGCGCCAGGTTGCTGAGCGCCGCCTGACGCATCAGGCTGATGTCGATGGCCACCGCAATGAACTGACAACCCCATTGTTGGTAGCGGCGTGCGTCTTCTTCAGCGGGTGCGAGAATTCCACAGACCTTGCCGGCCGCAAGCGTTGCGTCAATGGCACGGCGAATCTTCTCCTGCACGTCCGGGTGTGATGGATTGCCAATGTGTCCCAGGCCCGTAGAAAGGTCCGCCGGGCCAATAAAAATCGCATCGACGCCCTCAACAGCGGCGATCTCCGCCACATTGTCGACGCCTGCGCGGGACTCGATCTGCACGATCAGACAGAGTTCTTCATGGGCGGTATTGATGTACTCCGGTACACCGTCCCAACGCGTGGCCCGGGTGAGGCCGCCGCCGACGCCGCGAATACCATGGGGTGGATAGCGGGTGGCCTGAACCAGGGCGCGGGCCTGTTCGGCCGTCTCGACCATGGGGATCATCAACGACTGGGTGCCGACATCCAGCAGCTGTTTGATCAGCACCGGATCATGGCCCACGGCACGAACGATGGGCGCAGTGGAGTAGGGCGCAACCGCCTGGAGTTGTGCCAGGATGGACGGCACGGTATTGGGGGCGTGCTCTCCGTCGATGAGCATCCAGTCGTAGCCAAAACCTGCGGTGATTTCCGCAGCGTAGCCCGTCGCAAATCCGGCCCATATCCCGTATTGCGGTTCACCTTTGGCCAGTCCGGCTTTGAATGCGTTACGCGGCATTTTCATGTCGAACTCCTGTCGAGCTTAATCAGTGCTGGTATGGGCGATGCAACGCGCACTCGGGATTCAACGTGACACCAAACCCCGGCTGATCCAGTCTGGACAGGCGCATGCGACCGTTTTCCGGAACCGGCTCGCCCAACAACTGTGGGTGAAACATCGGCACCACCTGATCGGCTTTGGGCGCCATCATCAGAAACTCCGCGAACGGACTGTTGGTGCGGGTTGCAACAAAATGGTAGCTGTACACCGAAGAGCCGTGGGGCACGACCATGGCGCTGTGGGCATCGGCCAACGCGGAAATCTTGATCAGCTCGGTGATCCCGCCGCACCAGCCGACGTCCGGCTGGATAATGTCGCAACAGCCCATTTCCAAGAGCATGCGGAAGCCCCAGCGTGTCGCTTCGTGTTCGCCCGTGGTCACCAGCATGCCCGGCGGGACCGCTTTTTTGAGCGCGGCATACCCCCAATAATCGTCAGGGGACAGCGCCTCCTCGATCCATTTCAAGCCAAACTCTTGAGCGCCGTGAGCCAGTTTGGTGGCGTAGTTCAGGTCCAGGCTCATCCAGCAATCGAGCATCAGCCAGAAGTCTTTGCCGACGCGCTCACGCATCACCGCCAGCGCTTCCAGATTCTTGCGCAGACCTTCCTCACCTTCGGCCGGACCGTGGTGGAGCGGCAACTTGCCGCCGATGAAACCCATTTTCTGCGCGAGGTCCGGACGGGCGCCGGTGGCATAGAACTGCAATTCGTCCCGGACCGCGCCGCCCAGCAACTGGTGCACGGGTTCCTTGCGCACTTTCCCCAACAAGTCCCAGAGCGCCAGATCGATGCCGGAAATCGTGTTGATGACCAGGCCTTTGCGGCCGTAATACTGGGACGAGAAATACATCTGGTCCCAGATCCGCTCGATGTCCGTGACCTTGGCGCCCTCGACGAAGCGAGCCAAGTGTTTCTCGACGATATAGGCGGCTGGCTCACCGCCAGTGGTCACCGCAAAACCGACGTTGCCTTCGGAATCCTCGACCTCCACCACCAGGGTGCCGAGGACGTTGATGCCGAAACTGCGGCGGCTTTGGCGGTACTCGGGGTACTTGCTCATGGGCGTGGCAATGTGATCGTCGATCCAGTGACCGTCGCCTTGATCATGGTAGTCGGCGCCGCCCCCGCGAAGGACAAAGGCACGAACATGTTTGATGGTTGGAGTGGCCATAATGCGTTCCTTGGAATCAGATCTGGAAGGTGGGTTGCTTGTGAGAACGGGTCGCGCGAGGAGGACGAATGCCCATCACCAGCGCGGCGGAGATCAGGGTCGTGACCGCCAGCAGGTAGAGCCCGGCCGCCGGTGAGTGGAATGCGCCTTCCGCCCAGTTTTTCAGGATGGGAGCAATGAAACCGCCCACAGCGCCAAAGGAGTTGATTAGCGCAATGGCGCCGGCGGCGGCAGAGCCGGCGAGGAAGCTGCCGGGAAACGTCCAGAACACCGGTTGCACGGCAATGAAGCCCGAAGCCGCAAAACACAGGGCCAAAATGCCCAGCAACGGACTGGCAAAAGAGACGGACGCCGCGATGCCTAGCCCCGAAACCACCAGGGTCAAGGCGGCCACGGTGCGGCGCTGACCCGTTCGGTCGGCAATGGCCGGTATCTTCCACGCCGCGAGCAAGGCGCACAGCCAGGGCACGGCGCTGACCAGACCGACCATCAGCCCGACTTTGGTGCCGAGCAGGCCTGCCACCTGACTCGGCAAGTAAAACACCACGCCGTAGACGCTGGCTTGAATCAGCAGATAGATCAGGCTCAGGTACAGGACGGCAGGCTGAAACAGCACCTTGAGCACGCTGCCATGAGACTGCTTTTGGCTGTCCTCGGCGTCGAGCACGGCCTGAAGCTGATGGCGCTCCTGGGCCGTCAGCCACTTCGCATCGGCAGGCCTGTTGTCCAGATAGAAATACGCCCAGATGCCCACGGCCGTCGCCATCAAACCCTCGACGGCGAACAGCCATTGCCAACCATGGCTGCCCAGGACGCCGTCCAGCTCCAGCAGCAGTCCGGACAGCGGACTGCCGAAGATGAACGCCAGCGGCGCGCCGAAATAAAAGAACCCCATGGCCTTGCCGCGCGCGGCGCCAGGGAACCAGTAGGTGAGGTAAAGGATCACGCCGGGAAAGAATCCGGCCTCCGCGACGCCTAGCAAAAATCGCAGCACATAGAAGCTGGTTTCAGTGTGAGCGAAGACCATCGCCGCCGAAATCAGCCCCCAGGTGACCATGATTCGGCACATCCACAAGCGCGCGCCCACCTTGTGCATGATCAGGTTGCTCGGCACTTCGAGCAGCGCGTAGCCCGCGAAAAACACACCGGCGCCAAACGCGAACGCCGCATCACCGATCCCGGTGTCGGCCTGAAATGCCTGCTTCGCAAAACCAACGTTGGCGCGGTCAAGGAAAGCCATGATGTACATCAGCAGCAGAAACGGAAGCAGCCGCCAGGAGACCTTGCGCAACAAGGACGCGGGAAGAGTGGTCACGTCAGTATCCTTTTTTGGAGTTATTTGACTGCGTAATGTTTAACGAATGACAGGAGGGGGGAGGCTCCTCAAACGGGCTCAGGCGCAAAGAGGAGGGCCGGTGAACTTCGATCCGGCAAGGCAACGAATGAACAGGGGGCGGGAATAACGTTCATGGTGTGCACCTCAATGGGTGTTGTTTTTTGTTGAGACGACTGTATGCCTCGTTACGATGCATGACCAATCGAATTAAGCTTATATTCGATACCTTAAGGTTATCGCTCGGGAAAACGGTATGAACAGCGAACGGTCGTCTCACCATCTTTTTGGCCGACTGCGCTACAAGCATCTCCAGATGCTGGTGGTGCTCGGCTCAAGTCTGAATCTGCATCGCGCGTCAGTCAGCATGAGCATGTCGCAACCCGCGGCAACGCGAATGCTTCAAGAAATCGAAGACATGTTTGGCTGCGAACTGTTCGAGAGGCTGCCCAGAGGAATGCGTCCATCGGCATTGGGAAGCGAACTGTTGCGCTTTGCAGAAGCGGCGCTCAGCGGCCTGGACCGTTGCGCTGCCGACATCGCGGTGCGCAAGCAAGGCGGGTACGGGTATCTGTCCATCGGCACCATCATGGGAGCAGCACCCGATCTTGTGATGAACGCCGTGGCAGAGATCAAAGGCCTGAATCCCCAGTTGCGCATCCGCATCATGGGAGACACCAGCGATCAAGTGGTCCAGCTACTGGAACAAGGTCGCATCGACATCGCAGTGACACGGCGCAACCTTGTGACCGAGCGAGAACAGTATGAATTTGAAGCGTTAGGCAACGAACAGCTGATCGCCGTCGTTCACCGCGGACATCCCTTAGCGAAGCGTCGCAAACTGGAGTGGCGTGAGCTGGTCAAGGATTGGCCCTGGATTCTTCAGCCTGAAACCAGCCCGGCGCGCATTGCCATCGATCAGGCACTGCAACAACTGAATCTGCCAACCCCGGCAGACATCATCGAATGCAGCTCCGTCTACTCGATGCAACAACTGGTTCAATTGACGGACGCGGTGATGGTGCTTTCCGAATCGGCCATGCGCGATTACCTCAAGATGGGGCTGGTCACAGCCTTACCCGTCACACTCAACGCGCAGATGGCGCCGTTCGGTTTGCTGCGTCGCAAAGGAGAGCCCGTCAGCCGAGCGTTGCAGCACTTCATGGATTTGTTGCGCAGGAGGAGTGGCAAGAGCGGTTGATGGAAACATGAGTCATGCACTTTTATCCTCACGGGGAATGAGTCTCCTCAAGCAGGGGCTACCCGCTTTTTCGCAAGGTCGCTCACGCTCGGCCACGAAACTGGCCAGGCTGCCAAATGCAAAACTGTTCCCTCGACAGCCATCCTTCGCTGTTACGGGCGATGGGCTAAAGCCAATCGGATTTTGGAAAACCCCAACTTGTCGTGACGACCGCTTTGAGGTTTCTAGGCGGTCTGTGCGTATAAGAAGGGGCGCCCTCCAAGCCGTTGAGTCAGCGCAGGCTGGTCAGCAGTTTTTGCAAGACCTGACGGCCTTCATCAGCCAGCGGAAATACCGGCAGGCGCGGGTTACCCACGTCGAGGCCACTGGCGGTTAACCCAGCTTTGATCGTCGCCGGTAAGCCACCTTTGAGGATGAAGTCCAACAGCGGCAGTTGCCGATAAAACAACGCACGCGCCTTGTGCAGATCATTGGCCAGCACGGCCGCGTACAAATCGAGATTGAGCTGGGGAATAAGGTTTGGAGCAGCAGTACACCAACCTTTGGCGCCTGCGGCGAATGCTTCCAGCGCCAGAGGATTGCTGCCGTTGTAAAACGGCACCTGGCCGTCGCCGAGCAATTGCAGCTTGTGCATCCGTTGGATATCCCCGGTGCTTTCCTTGACCATAGTGACGTTATCAACGGCATTGAAAATGCGGAGAATCAACTCAACCGACATGTCGGTGCCGCTGGTGGCCGGATTGTTGTAAAGCATGATGGGCAGGCCGATGCTCTCACCAATGGCGCGGTAATGAGCGAGGATTTCTGCTTCGCTGAGTTTCCAGTAGGACGCCGGGAGCACCATCACAACGTCGGCCCCATGGGCTTCGGCGAATCGTGCGCGACGCACTGCTTTGGCGGTCGTCAAGTCTGACACGCTGACGACCGTAGGGACGCGCCCGGCCACACGCTTGATGCTGTATTCGCTGACTTGGTCCCATTCTGAATCGCTCAGGTATGCGCCTTCGCCGGTGCTACCGAGCGGCGCAATAGCGTGAACGCCGCTGGCGATCAGGCGATCAATGGATTGTCCGAGCGCGTCTAGGTTGATGCTGTCGCCGTCGACCGAGAAAGGGGTGATTGTGTAACCGATGATGCCGTGAATGGGTGAAGTGGACACAGTGTCTCTCCTTATGAAAACGAGGTGAATTCAGCTCAGGCAGTCAGCGTGCTGACGCAGGGTTTGCCGGACGTAGTAGTTGAAAGTCGCAGCGTACCGTTTGGGTCTTGCGATCCAGTCGTGCGCTTCGCGGCCTAGCTCGGGTTGGATAGGCTTGATGTCGCCTGCGGCCATCGCCATGAGTTGAAGCCTGGCGGCGCGCTCTATCAGTTGCGCAATGACGCAGGCTTCTTCGATGCTCGTCCCTGTTGACAGCTGACCATGATGCGAGAGCAGGACTGCGCGCTTGTCGCCCAGTGCACCAGCGATCAGTTCGCCTTCTTCGTTGCCCACCGGAATACCCGGCCATCCTTCAAGAAACGCACAATCTTCGTACAGAGGACAAAGATCCATGTGTGAAACTTGCAGCGGCACTTCAAGCATCGACAAGGCTGCGACATGAGTGGGGTGGGTGTGAATGATGCAGTTCACATCCGGTCGAGCACGATACACCCAGCTGTGGAAGCGGTTGGCCGGGTTAGCCATGCCATTGCCTTCAAGCACGGTGAGATCTTCGTCTACCAACAGCAGATTGCCGACAGTGATTTCGTCGAATCCGAGGCCTAATTGCTGTGTGTAGTACGTGCCTGGTGTAGGGCCTCGAGCAGTGATCTGACCTGCCAGCCCCGAATCGTGTCCGTTCTCGAACAGGATGCGGCACGTCAGCGCCAGTTTTTGGCGAGCGGTCCAGGTCGTGTCTGCGAGGTTGTTTTGCATCTGGCTCAACGCTTGGCTGACCAGTTGGTCCTTGGATAATTCGAGTGTCGTTGTCATACCGTATCCTCTGAATCATGGGAACTTGACGAAGTTTGCGTTCGGGGAGTTCTAACGACGTGCGAGTGGCTTTACACGCGCGCAGGCGTTAGCTCAATAACGCTTCTGGCGCCATCGAGATGCATTGCTTGAAGAGCGTTGGAGTCGTGAAGTGAAACTCAGCGGGTCATTGATAGCAGGTGGTGTCCAGACCGCTTATCGATACCTTGGGTGATATAGGAGAGCAGCTCTGCCATCAGATGTTCCAGTGCGCTGAAGCGCTCGTTGGACGCGGCGCGAATGACCTGTTCCGATTGCACGAAGTTGCCTTCCGTCAGGTCGCCACCGCAATGAACAAGCATTTTCTCGATGCTTTCACGGGTCATTTCCATATGGAACTGCAGGCCAATGACTCGACGCCCCAACTGGAAAGCCTGGTGTTTGCAGACGACGCTCTCGGCGAGGTTGACTGCTTCGTCAGGCAGGTCGAATGTTTCGCCATGCCAATGTAAAACGCTGACCGTGTTCGGAAAGTTGAAGGTGCTTGAAGAATTATCAGTGGCATGGATAGGGTGCCAGCCAATTTCCTTTTCAGGGCCGGGATACACGCGCTTCCCCATCGCGGAAGCAATGAGTTGGGCACCCAGACAAATCCCGAAGACTGCAACATCTTCCCTGATCGCCTGAGCAATGAACTGTTTTTCCTGAATAAGCCATGGCAACTCCGCCTCGTCGTTGACACTCATGGGGCCGCCCAAGGCAATGATTAAATCGAGCTGTTCCACCGCCGGGAACTTGGCCGCTTCATAGAGGCGGGTATAACTGATGGTGGCCCCTTGTTGTCTGAGCCAGTTTTCAATGTTTCCCAAGCCTTCAAAGAAGGCGTGTTGCAAGACATGGACGCGCATGTGAATTCCTCTTGCGCACAGTTGACGGTGCGGGAGTGGTGATGAAGATTTGATAAAAACTTTGAAGACCGCAACTCAATTCAATACTGTGCGGCCATCAGCAAGTGCTCGAAGTCTTTCAATGCCGCAGCCGCAGTGGCAGATGGGCTCGTCAGACCGATGGCAGAGATTTCTCCCATGACGTCGGTACTGACTCGAATTGCCTTCATCCGAGCGCTCACCTGGGCAAATGGATGGTCCAGCGGATAGGTTCTCAGCTCTACCGATGCCGTAACGCTCGGCCCGGTGTTGTCAATCCGACCGACAAGTTTGGGGACGACACCGGCGACCTTCCAACGCTGTATATCTGAAGGTGTGATCTGATCGATGCCTTCGCGAGGGATGTCATGGAGTTTCAAGCTGGCGCCGAAGCCTGCATTGGCCAAGATATTGATCTTGCAGGCTGTGTCCCAGCCTTCCAGATCGAAGCGTGGGTCCGGCTCCGCCATGCCGAGTTGTTGCGCCTGAACGACTGCATCGGCGTAGCTGACCCCGTGCATCAACTTGCTGAGGACGAAATTGCTGGTCGCGGTGACGATTCCTTCGATCTCGAGAATCCGGCAACCGACAAGGTTGTATTGCAGCAGGTCAATGGTCGGCAACGCTGCGGAAGTCGCGCCGCTGATCTTCAGCTGTGCGCCATTGGCCCGAGCCAGCTCTGCGAGGCCTGGAAAGTCAAAGACCAGCGCACCTTTGGAAATCGAAATGGCATGCGAGCCGGCGATTAATGCTTCCCGCAGATAACGATATCCCGAGCCACCCGTCTGGTAATCCGTTGGACCCGCCTCAATCACGACGTCAGCCCCGGCGCGCTGCAAGAAGCCGTCACCGGTCAGGCCAGGCTGCAATGCCAGTGTCGCCAAGTCATCCAGAGGCAGCCCTTCGTGATTGATCAAGCCTGCACGGGAGCCGCACACCGCCACGATACGAACGTCGGCATCGTAAAGTGTCTTATAGCGCTGGTTACGCTGGTGGATCATCTGGGCCACGGCTTTGCCGATAGCACCGAAGCCGGTTATGGCAATGTTCCATCTTCGCATGGTGGGCGTCTCGTTTTCAGAAGTAGGCGGGTGCGGATAAGCCATTCAGGCGTTCGGGTTATTTGGCGAACAAACTATTTATATCCGCGAATGCTTTGAACTCAAGCGCATTGCCGCTTGGGTCCAGGAAGAACATGGTGGCCTGTTCGCCAGGCTCACCCTTGAAGCGAATGTACGGTTCAATAATGAATTGCGTGCGCGCCGCCTTGAGCCTGTCGGCCAGTGCCGTCCATTGCTCCATCGTCAGCAACGCACCGAAGTGGCGGACAGGCACACCATGGCCATCAACGCTGTTGGTCGGGCTGACCCCCGTTTCTTCGGGAGCAAGATGAGCGACAACCTGATGACCATAGAAGTCGAAATCAACCCACTGAGCAGAGCTACGGCCCTCGGAGCAACCGAGCAATTCACCATAAAATTGGCGGGCAACGGCAATGTCGTGCACAGGAAACGCAATGTGGAACGGGAGAAGCTGTGGGGTCGTCTGCATACTGGTTTCTCGCCTCTAGGTCACTTAGTCAACGGAGATCCGCGCCGTTTGCGCAGTCTGCTTATCTACCAGGCGTTCACGTAAAGCATCAGCTTGATGCGGTCCGTGCGCTAGGGATGACTAAAATGCTACCTTCTGCCTGGACCCTTTCAATCATCCAGATTCAAAAACATGGATGGTCCAGAAGTTGGAGAGATTCACTCATGACAAACAGTTGGGACATCGGTATCGACATCGACCGCGCTGCGAGCACGTCGCTCAATATGCAGATCGTGGCTGCATTGACGGACCGTATCAGGTCGGGGCTATTACGGGCAGGAGATGCTTTGCCAAGCACCCGCGAACTGTCGGTCCGGCTCGGTGTGAATCGGAAGACCCTGATCCTGGCTTACGATGAATTGATAGCCCAAGGCTGGCTGGTCAGCCACGAAAAACGCGGCACGTTCGTTTCGCCGGAGCTTCCGGTGTTCAAGCAAGAGCAGCGAGTGGCGGGAGTAGCACAACGACTGTCGGGCCGTCTGGCAGAGCCCGCCTACCTACCTTACGGTGATGAACATCTGCCGGTGAGCGTACTTGATGAGGAGTCAACGGATTTTAGCGATGGGGCACCCGATACTCGCCTTATCCCCTTTGAAGACCTGTCCAAGGCGTTTCGAATCGCGCTTATGGAGTCTGCCCGGGGTAATCGAATGGGCTACGGTGATCCACGTGGCCTAAGCACCTTGCGAATTGAGTTGGCGACCATGCTCCGAGCCGAGCGGGCTATCAATGCCGAAGAGGACACCTTGTGCGTCGTTCGGGGCAGTCAGATGGGTATCTATCTGATTGCGAAAATCCTGATACGTGCGGGCGACGGCGTGGCGATGGAGCGACTGAGCTATCCTCCTGCCAGAGAGGCTTTTCGAGCCTGTGGGGGCCTGGTGCACAGCGTCAAGCAAGATGAGTTCGGGATGATTCCGGACGACCTTGAGCGAGTGTGCCGCAGCCATCGTATCCGTGCTATTTACCTTACCCCCCATCACCAGTTCCCAACCACAGTGACGATGCCCATTGATCGTCGGATGCGCCTGCTAGCCATGGCCGAGCAATTCGATTTCGTGGTGATAGAAGATGACTACGATCACGAATTTCACTTCTCGCACAATCCGATGCTACCCATGGCCAGCATGGATCAAAGTGGCCGTGTCATCTACGTCGGTTCTTTGAGCAAGATTCTCGCACCCGGTTTGAGAGTCGGTTATGTAGTGGCTCCCGCGTCGGTCATCAACCGGCTGGCAAACCAGATCATGCTCATTGACCGGCAGGGCAATACGGTTACCGAGCGGGCGGCTGCACAGCTATTGCAAAACGGTAAGCTGAAGCGGCATATCCGCCGGGCACTGAAAGTCTACGAACAACGTTGTCAGTCAGCGGTGCAGGCGGTTCAGGAAATCCTGAAGGATACTGTTCACGTCGCCCATCCCAGCGGGGGCTTGGCGCTATGGGTTCGATTTTCTCAACCACAGAACATGCAACTATTGGCGCAGCTGGCTTTGCAGAGAAACGTCAGGATCCTGCCAGGCAGCATGTTCTGCGATGACCCCTCGGACGTTCAAGCAATGCGTCTGGGTTATGGCAGTTTGAATGAGCGGGAATTTCGGCTGGGCATCGAGCGTTTGCGTGATGCGATGAAGGGAGATCGCCATTGAAGGCTGTAGCCGATAATTGCAATTGCCGTCCTGATACCGAGTTTTCTGTTGTTTGATCGATGGTTGAATGTCGACGCGGCACGTCCATTGTCGGCACTGGAAGCGAGAGGCAGCGCGAAATGGATCGTGGCACTTCGCGCCGCCGAGGGACGATTACAGTTGTGCGCCGGCGAGCAGCACGTATTTCACGTGAACGTATTCCTCGATGCCGTAATAGCTGCCTTCACGGCCATAGCCGGATTGCTTGATGCCGCCAAACGGAATCGACACGGTGCCGACCGAACCCGAGTTGAGGATGACCATACCCGCTTCAAGCTGACGAGACAGTCGCAGCGAACGCCCCAGTGCACTGGTATAGGCGTAGGCAACGAGGCCGAATTCGGTCTGATTGGCGCGCCGGATGACTTCTTCCTCGCTCGAGAACGAGTAAACGGCGAACACCGGGCCGAAGATTTCATTCTGTGCCAGCGGTGAATCGTCCGTCAGGCCGGTGAGGATGGTCGGCTCGTAGAACAACCCGCCCTTGGCGTGGGGTTTGCCGCCCAACAGAACCGTCGCGCCTGCTGCCTTGGCCTGTTCGACCAACGCCCCGACTTTCTCGAAACCGGTTTTGTTGATCATCGGACCGACCACGAAGTCTTCTCGAAGACCCTGGTCGACATCGATTGCCATCACAGCCGCTTTCACTTTTTCGATGAAAGCGTCAATGATCGTGTCCTGCACGAAAATTCGGTTCGGCGAGATGCACACCTGGCCCGAGTTACGTAGTTTGGCGCCCACCAGCCCCTTCACTGCTTCATCGATATTGGCATCGTCGAACACGATGAAAGGCGCGTTGCCGCCCAACTCCATGGTCATTTTTTTGATGGTCTGCGCACATTGTGCCGCCAGCAGCTTGCCGACGTTGGTAGAACCTGTGAATGAGACTTTGCGAATCCGCGGGTCGGAGGTGATGATCTCGCCGATCTGTTTGGGATCGCCCACCACGACTTCCAGTACACCTTCCGGTATGCCGGCTTTGCGGGCGTGCTCCAGCAGTTTGAATGCCGTCAGCGGCGTGTCTTCCGCCGGCTTGATGATCATAGTGCAACCCGCTGCCAATGCCGTGGCGACCTTGCGGGTGATCATCATGAACGGGAAGTTCCACGGGGTGATGGCGGCGACCGGGCCGACCGGCTCTTTGGTCACCATCACCGAGGCGTTCTTGTCGTGGGTGGGGATGGTGTCGCCATAGACGCGCTTGGCTTCCTCGGCATACCACTCGATGAACCCCAGACCGTAATCGATCTCGCCACGGGCTTCGGTCAGGCACTTGCCGTTTTCTTTCGACATCAATTCGGCGAACGCTTCCTTGTCTGCCCTGACGCTTTCGAACCAGCGACGCAGGATGTCGCCACGTTCTTTGGCGAGTTTGCCGGACCACTCTGGGAACGCTGCACAGGTACGGTCGACGGCAGCGTTTACCGCTGCTGCATCGCTCTGTGGAACACGGCCGACTTCACTGCCATCTGCGGGGTTGTAGACGATTAACATGGGCTGATCTCCAATCGTTGAATATCGATTCAGCGGAAAAAGCTGAGGGCCCACGGTACGGTGAGGGGGCTGCGCTGCGAATGCCGGTTTATCTCCATTGCTTGCCTAATCCTATTGCCGGGATTGGCCTTGGGAGCGAACCCGCCGCCAACGCCTGCTCATTTGGGGTGATCCTCGATACCTGCATCACCCTCACGCCACGCCGCCGGATTAACAAAAACTCAAGGCCGACGTGAAAGAAAATCGATAGCGACGACGGGCATGATGTTTCTAAGCTCGGCGCGCCAGAGGTTACTGCACAGGTCATCAGACGCCCATTCAGAAGCGCGTTCCACACCCTGTCATTTCACGCGCTTCATCTCAGCGAACGAGATGCCGTGCGGTCTTGTGGCGCATCGAATCAAGCTCTCTCTAAACAATAAAAACCGGCTGGCTTCAGGGCGCGGTATTCATTGTCGTGCCCGGGAACAGCGTTGGAGACCTCATGAAAAACAAGAAAACAATGCGTGCCACTGGCGGTGTCCTGATGCTTTCAGCCTTGGCGGCGGGGGTCCGGGCTGACGGGTTCATCGAAGACAGTCGAGCGACATTCATCACGAAAAACTTTTACTTCAACCGAGACTTTCGCGACGGCCCCGGGCAAAGCAAGCGCGACGAGTGGGGGCAGAGCTTTCTGATCGATTACCGCTCGGGTTACACCTCAGGGGTGGTAGGCGTCGGTCTGGATGTGCTGGGCATGGTGGGGTTGAAACTGGACTCCAGCCCCGACCGCACTAACAGCGGCCTGTTGCCGGTTCACAGTGACGGGCGCGCACCGGCTGAATTCTCCAAGGGCGGTGTGATGGGCAAAATCAGGGTGTCCAAAACGGAGCTCAAATTAGGTAACGGTTTCACCACCGTGCAACCGACGCTGGTGGGCAACAACGGCCGGATGCTGCCGCAGACCTTTCAGGGCGTCACCCTGGATTCGACCGAAATCAAATCCCTTTCACTGACGGGGGTGCGTTTCGACCGCGAAACCGACCGGGCGAAGACCGCCTCGGAGGACCTAGCGCTGTTCAGCAAAAATGGACGCTTCCGGGGCATTATTGAATCCGATCACTTCACCATGGGCGGTGGCACTTACACCTTTTCGCCGCAGTTGGCAGTGACCTACCAGCGTGCCGAACTCGAAGACATCTACCGCCAGCACTACCTTGGAGTGGTGCATACCACGCCAGTGGGCGAGGGCACGTTCAAGAGCGATGTGCGTTATTTCGTCAGCGACGAAGCGGGTGCCGGGAAGGGCGGCAAGGTGGACAGCCACTCGCTGAGCGGTGCTTTCACCTACAGCCTCAAAGGCCATGCCGTCACGCTAAGCGCCGTCCACAACGGTGGCGACACCGCTGTTCCTTACGTGAACGGCACTGACATCTATCTGCCCAATTTCGTGTTGATCAATGACTTCGACGAGCCCCGGGAGCGCTCCTGGCAAGCGCGGTATGACCTTGACTTCGCCCGTTTCGGCGTCCCGGGCCTGACGTTCAGGACGCTGTACGTGCGCGGGGACAACATCCGTTTGGCCAGCGGCGAGGAGGGCAAGGAATGGGAGCGCGACGTCGAGGTGCAGTACCTGGTCCAAAGCGGCCCGTTGAAGCACTTCGGCGTGCGCTGGCGAAACGGCATGGCGCACAACAACTTCGCGCGTGACGTCGATGAAAACCGCCTGATCCTGACCTACACGCTTGCGCTTTTCTGACCTTGATCAGCGACCTGGGCGGCAAACGCGGTGACGCTTGCCGCCCGGGTAAAACGTGTGCTGGTGGGCGCTGCCGAGGCGCTTAACAAAAACTCAATCCCCCCTGCTCATAAAGTCGATAGCCGCCTTTGGACGGCTTTCCCTATCCTCGACCCATTACAAAAACGAGCACGTACAGGTGCGCAACCGGGTGTTGAAGATGCTGACCAACAGCTTGAAAGACATAAAAGTCGTGGACTTTTCGCACGTGGTGGCGGGACCGGTCTGCGGCATGTTGCTGGGTGACATGGGCGCCGACGTAATCAAGGTCGAACCGTTGGACGGTGAGCTGGGGCGCGCCATTGGCCCGCCCTGGCAACAGCGTCAGAGCGTGACCTCGCTCAGTGTGAACCGCAACAAGCGAGGGATTGCGCTGGACCTGAAAAGCGACGCAGGTCGCGAGATTGCACTGGAATTGATGCGTGATGCCGATGTGGTCATCGAAAGTTTCAGGCCCGGCGTGATGGCCCGGCTGGGCCTGGATTACGCCTCGGTCAAGGCCATCAATCCCGGTGTCATTTATTGCTCGGTGTCCGCCTACGGACAAACAGGAACCTGGCATGACCGGCCGGGTGTCGACGGGATCATTCAGGCCGTCACCGGCTTGATGAGCATGCTCGGCAGTCCTGATTCAGACCCGTCCAAGGTGCCGATTCCTATCGCCGACATGGTGACCGCTTACCTGTCCACCATCTCGATACTGGCTTCGCTCAATGGCCGTCGGCGGCAGGGGCAGGGCGAGCACCTGGATGTAAGTTTGTACAACTGCACATTGATGCTGCAGCACCTGTCGTTAAGCAGTTTTCTGGCGACCGGGCGGGTCCCGGAAAAAACCGGCAGCGCCGCGCCGTACGCTGCACCGAACGAAGCGTTCAAGACCGCCGATGGCTGGATCATGGTGGCGGCCTATCACCCGGTGCGCTGGACGGCACTGTGCGATCTGCTGGACTTGCCTGAATTGATGCAGGACGAACGTTTCATCGACAACCCGGGCCGAGTGCAGCATCGAGATCAGCTCCACCGGTTGCTTGAGCAACGGTTCATTGGCGAAGCCTCTGCGCACTGGCTGCCGCAACTGGAAGCCCGGGACATTCTGTGCGCGCCGGTGGCAGGGTACGACGAACTGACCGCGACCGAACACTATCGCCAGAGCGGCGTTGAAGTCGAACTGCCCCAGGCGGATGCGGGCGTACTGCGCATGCCGGGCTTTGCCATCAATAGCCATCCCGACGCGCCGCTCAACGCGCCCCCTGCCGTGGGCGAACATACCCTCGAAATTCTGCAAACACTGGGATACAGCGCACGCCAGATAGCGGAATTCGAAGCCGCAGGCGCCATCGGTGTACGCCCACGTCAGGAGTCCTGCGCATGACCACGCCCTTTGTCACCCTTGAGCATCGGGGCGCTGTCGCCCTGGTTACCCTGAACAGTCCCAACGGGCTGAACCCCCTGACCCATGAGCTGATGACTGCACTGGGCGATACCCTGCAAACGCTGGATGAAGACACCCAGACGCGGGCGATTGTCGTGACGGGCTCGGCCCGTGCCTTCGCCGCGGGCGCAGACATTCAAGCCATGGCGCAGATGACGTACGCCCGAGCCGTCAATGAAAACTTCCTGGCGGCTGAATGGCAGCGCGTCAGCACGCTGCGCAAACCCTTGGTGGCGGCCGTGCGCGGCTACGCACTGGGCGGCGGCTGCGAATTCGCGATGATCTGCGACATCGTCGTGGCGGGCGAAACCGCGGTCTTCGGTCAGCCGGAAATCAAGCTCGGCCTGGTGCCCGGCGCAGGAGGAACTCAGCGTCTTCCGCGTGCGGTCGGCAAGTCGTTGGCCATGGAAATGAACCTGACCGGTGAATCCATCACCGCTGCCCAGGCATTGGCGGCGGGCCTGGTATCCCGAGTGGTGCCGGACGTGGACGTCGTTAATGCGGCGCTGGCGATCGGGCAGTCAATCGCGCGGCATTCGTTGCCGGTGCTGATGGCAGTAAAGGCTGCCACCTGCCGAGCCTTCGAGACGTCGCTGGCGGAAGGACTCGCCTACGAGCGCAGCGCTTTTCACGGCTGCTTCGCACTCGACGACCAGCGCGAGGGTTGCGAGGCGTTTCTGGAGCGACGTGTACCGCATTTCAACCATCGATAAAAAACCGACGACCCTTAGAGAGCATGTTTCATGAATCCTGAAAAACACGATCTGGTACTGATCGAACAACGTGGTGCTGTCCTGTACCTGACCCTCAACGACAGCGACACCGGCAACGCCCTGACAACGCCGATGTGCGTGGCCCTGGCCGAGGCACTGGAAGGCATTAATGGCCGTCCGGATGTTCATTGCGTGGTGCTGCGCGGCAGTGGTCGGCATTTCTGCACCGGCGGCAACGTCAAAGACATGCAGCGCGGCGAAGACCTGATGCAGGGCGCCACCGAGGACGTGCTCGAGAGTCTGCGCCGTTACCTGCACCGCATTACGCTGGCGATGCAAGCGGTGGACGTCCCGGTGATCGCTGCCATCAACGGCTCGGCCATTGGTGCGGGGCTCGACCTGAGCCTGATGTGCGACCTGCGGGTTGCCGTGAAAGGCGCGCGACTGGCTGAAAGCTTTTTGCGTCTCGGGTTGATCTCGGGCATCGGCGGCGCGTGGTTCCTGACCCGTGCAGTCGGGCTGGCCAAAGCGATGGAAATGACGCTGACCAGCCAGTTCCACACCGCTGAAGAAGCCTTGCAGATGGGGCTGATCAACCGGGTGGTCGACGCCGATGAGCTCGACAGCACCGTCGAGCAACTGGCAACGACCATTGCCAGTGCGCCGCCCAAGGCCTTGCGCCTGGCCAAGCGCCTGGTGCGTCAGGCCGCGAGCAGCGACCTGCCTCAAGCGTTGGAATCAGCAGGCGCCGTTCAAGCCATCTTGCTTTGCGGCGCTGAGCACAAGGCTGCCGTTAAAGCGTTCCTTGCATCGACACAGTGACGACCGTACTCATCGATCTTTCGCTGTAGCCCCATAACAATAAGGACCATATCAATGGACATCGCCGCAACCGCCGCATCTTACCGGCCCAGCATGTCACGCGTGGTTGGCACGGCCAGCTTCGGCACCATGCTCGAATACTATGACTTCCTCGTTTATGTCGCCTTGGGCAGCACCTTGCGTGCCTTGTTTTTGCCTGAGTTCGACCCCTTCGTTTCGTCGATTCTCACGGCGGGAACGTTCGGCGTTGCCTACCTGGCGCGACCGCTGGGCACGCTGATCTTCAGTCCCATGTCTGATCGCATCGGGCGCAAACGCGCGTTCGTCATCACCCTGGTGCTGATGGGAACGTCGACCGTGCTGATGGGGTGTTTGCCGACCTATCAGTCGGCGGGGATCTTCGCGCCGGTGTGCCTGCTTGTGCTGCGCATCATTCAGGGGATTGCCCTGGGTGGCGAGTACGGTTCGGCGGCGGTGTATGTCATGGAGCATGCGCCCCGAGAGCGGCGCGGTCTGTTTACCAGTTTCTTGCAGAGTACCGCCAGCCTGGGCTTGTTGCTGGCGCTTCTGGTGGTTTCCTTGCTCAATGTTTACCTCACACCCGCCGACTTTGCTGCCTGGGGCTGGCGGGTGCCTTTTCTTGTTTCGGCGCCGATCGTGCTGGTCGCGACCTACATTCGCCTGGGGATGGAAGAGACGCCCGTCTTCCAGGCGCTCAAGGAGGAGGGCGGTGTATCTCGCTCGCCACTGGCGGACACCCTGACCAGCCGTGCCTCATGGAAGAACCTTCTGGTGGCGGTATTCGGTGCTCAAGGGGGCACGTCCGTCACCCTGTATACCTCGATCATCTACATGCTGTATTTCCTGCAGAACGTGCTGGCCGTGCCGGTGTTCGAAGCGAACCTGTGCGTCGGCGTCGCCATCCTCATTGCAGCGCCCTTGTATCCGCTGTTCGGCGCGCTTAGCGACCGGTATGGGCGGGCGTGGATCATGTTGGTCGGCATGGTGTTGTGGGCGGGTGCCGCGTATCCGTGTTTTGCGCAGATTGTCGCTTCGGCCAAGATTCAGGCCTGGCCAGGGTTGATCGCGTGCATCACGTTGCTCGCTGCGTTGACGGCGATGGTCATGGCGCCGCTGCCTGCGTTCATCGCTGACAGTTTTCCGCCGCAGAGCAGAACCACTGGCTTCGGGCTTTCGCAGCAGATTGGCAACATCCTGTTCGGCGGTTTTCTGCCCATGATCAGCCTGGCGCTGGTGAACTGGAGTGGCAACCCGCTGGCCGGCATCGTCTATTCGATCGTGTCGCTGCTACCGTGCATCCTGGTTGCAGCGATCTGGGGTGTGCGCATTGACCGCAAGCGCAGTTCCGATACTCAATAGGCCCGTCGATCCGCTCTGACAGCCTGGAGATTCTCAGTGAACATCAACGGCGCCCATTCTCGCCCCTTGCCGCCGCTCAACCCGCTCAAGGCGTTCGAGGCCACGGGTCGTTCGCTCAGCGTCACCCGTGCGGCGGATGAACTGTCAGTGACGCCAGCCGCGGTAAGCCGACAGATCAAGGCGCTGGAGGATTATCTGTCTGTGCAACTTTTCCGGCGCATGCCTACGGGCTTGGAGTTGACGGCTGCAGGCGAGCGTTATCTGGCGGATATCGTGCCGTTGTTCAACGCCCTGCGCGAGTCCACCAATGCCATTGTCGGTGGCTCGACGCGGCGTCAATTGCTGAAGATTCGTGCACCGGCGACCTTCGCGGTGCGCTGGCTGATTCCGCGCTTGGCGGGGTTCCATATTGCGCACCCGGCCATTGACGTGCAGCTGACCACGTCACCTGCCGCGCTGGATTTCGAGCACGAAGACGTCGACGGCGGCATCCAGTTGGGCGGCGGCGACTGGCCGGGGATCGGCACCCAGATGCTGACCCGCAACGAGTTGGTGCCTGTGGTGAGCGCGAGTTTTGCGTCGGATCTGCGAGCCCCCGAAGAGCTCGTCGATCAGGTGCTCTTGCATTCCCTCGCCCGGCTGGACGACTGGGCGTTGTGGCTGCGTGAAGCGGGTGTGCCTCAAGTCAACCCGTACCGAGGCATGCGCTACGAAACCTCGCTACTGGCATACCAGGCCGCTATCGAAGGCCACGGTGTGGCCATCGCTCAGAAGTCGCTGGTGAGTAAAGAGCTCGAGGCCGGATTGCTGCGCATGCCCTTCGACCTGGTTATCGATCGGCAAAGCTTTTCGTATTACTTCGCCTGGCCAGTGAACAAACCCGAATCCACGGCGCTCAGCACGTTTCGTGAATGGCTCAGCCAGCGGGCTGAATGAAGCTCACCCATCACAATGGGAAGCCTTGACCGCTCTACTGATAACTGAACGCGGCGAGCAGGAGGATCGAACATGAGCAATGATGCACAAACGACTGAGCGCATGGTCCAGTTGATGGAGCAACTGGCACCGCTCGAAGGCTACAACCTGAGTCCCCTGGATGACATACGTTTTTTGCGTTCAAACCGGCCGCTGACCCGCACACCCGTGCTCTATGAGCCTGGCATTGTGATCTTGTGTCAGGGCCGCAAGCGCGGTTACCTGGGGGACGACGTCTACATTTACGACGCCCAGCACTATCTGGTGGTGTCGGTGCCGGTGCCGTTCACGATGGAAACCGACGCCAGCGAAGAAGAACCCATGTTTGCTGTATACATGCGACTGGATTTCAAGCTGGCGGGCGAGCTGATTCTGGAGATCGATGAGACATTCGGCCCGACGGCAGCTCCCCCAAAGGGCATGTATTCCTCACCGATGGACGACCGTTTGCGTGAGTCCACCCTGCGCTTTCTTGCCGCCATGATTCACCCGGTCGATGCGCAGATCCTCGGCCCGTCGCTGGTTCGCGAGATTTATTATCGGATCATCGCCGGCGAGCAGGGCGGCTCCATGCGCGCTGCACTCAGTAAGCAGGGGCACTTCGGCAAAGTCACTCGCGCCATCCGCAAAATCCACAGCTCTTATCAGGAGCAGTTGAACGTGGAAGCACTGGCGCAGGAGGCTAGCATGAGCGTCCCCAATTTCCATCTGCACTTCAGAACGGTTACTGACTCTTCCCCCATGCAGTACCTGAAGTCGACGCGGCTGCACCAGGCACGTTTACTGATGTTGCGTAACGATGTTTCGGCGGCAGCCGCGGCGTTCGATGTCGGCTACGAAAGCGCCTCGCAATTCAGTCGGGAATTCAAACGCTTCTTCGGTCGCACGCCTCATGCGGAGGTCGCGTGGATGAAAGCGACATATGCATTACCTGAGCCCAGTACACCCTCGATCTTCGTCTCTTCGCATTAGAGGTGACGGCGGGGGGACGATGTTTCGTAGTAAGCGAGTAATAGCCTCAACGTGTCTGCCTGGAACCTGTGTGAGGGACCGGCAAGGTCCATTCCAGTTACATCATTTAACATAATATACATTATACGTAACAGTCTGTGTCCGCACTGGGTGGTGAGTGTGACGCTTTGCAACGCTCAGAACCCCCAAATTCCATCCTTGGGCGTCCAGTCCTCAAATCGCTACCTCGGCGTTTATCCTCAGCACCACCCCTCATTCTCCATCACGAATTTCTCCACACCTCACGTCAGGCTGAGCAACATCGACTCAGCGCTAACGCTCACGCCCAGATCAAGGATGCACAATGAATCGCGTACTCGCCGCGCTGCTCATCTGCGCAAGCTTCAACGCGGGCTCTGTGGTTTCCATCGCACACACCGTCGCCAGTCAGGCGTCAACATTCGCCAACGCAACGCTGTGCGAATCTCTCAAGGTTGATCATTCTCCGTTCGGCCTGGCACTGGACAAACAATGCCGAAACAGACAACGGGTCGAGTTCGATGAGCTTCAAGACCGCAAGCCGCTTCAGGACTGCATCAAGCCAGGGAACGTCATTGATGACGATGTCCGGAAATGCGTGAAAGGGATTTAAGCACACAGTGATTGCTTATCGGATGCAACGACACATGCCAATAAGGGTTGGGCCAGATATTGCGGAAATTCGCTGGAATCGGCATTCAGGTAGCCGGATTGACGCGTTTGCAATATCCGATAACTGTCAGACCCGGATATTGCACAATACTGCTCCGCATAGGATCATCACGACCATTCCAGAGCCTTCTGCAAGCGATTTTCAATGTCCACGCCTTCGACGCCGCACCCGTTATTCGAGACTTTTGCCCGCTTCGTCGAGCTGAATTTCAGTTCGCTCAAGGAGGAACTGCCCGCCGTCACGGCCTATCTTGAACAGTTTCCCGCCGAATTGCAGGCCTTTGAGGGCTATCGCGCCGTGCGGGGTTTCTTGAAGTCCTATGCCGGCAACGAGTCTACGTTCAATTCCTACCGCACGCACGTTGAGCGCCTGTTGCTATGGACCCTGCTCAAGTCTCGCGTTTCCCTGCTGGACATGCGCCGCACTCACGCCGAATCGTTTCTGGAGTTCTGCCTCGCACCCGATCCCGCCTGGGTCGGCCCAGTCGTGAAATCTCGCTTCTTGCGGGTCGGTGGTCGCAAGAAGCTGGCGAGTGATACGTCGGTGTTGAACCCTGATTGGCGGCCTTTCAGTCAGTCGGCTTCCAAAGAGGAACGCAAGCGCGCCAACGAGGACAACCGCCCTCTCCTTCAGGACCATTACAAGCCTGCGCAAGGCTCGATCGCGCAGATATTTGCGGTCTGCGGCAGCTTTTTTCAGCATGCCATCGATGAGGGTTTCTGTGAGCACAATCCGTTCAAGGCAGTTAAACAGAAGAGCAAGTACAAGCAGCGCACCACGGGCGACGCCGACACGCGCATTCTGACCTCATTGCAGTGGGACTTTGTGCTGGAAACAGCCGAGTTGCTGGCCTCCCAGGATGCTAGATATGAACGCACGCTGTTCATCGTGGCGACGATTTTTGCGATGTATTTGCGGGTTTCCGATCTGGTCGGGCGTGAGAACTGGACGCCGAGCATGGGCGACATGCGCAAGGATGGCGCGGGCAACTGGTGGTATCACGTGGTTGGCAAAGGCAACAAGGCCGGGAAAATCAGCGTGCGGGACGACTACGTCGAGAACTACCTCAAGCGTTGGCGGGTGCATCAGGGCCTGTCGCCGTTGCCCGGTTTCCGCGAAACCACCCCGTTGATCGCGACGCAACGAGGGCGCGCCGGGTTGTCGGATCGACATATCCGGGTGTTGCTGCAAGAGGTATTCGACCGGGCACTGGAGCGGATGCAGGCGGAAAACTGGGCAGATGAAGACGTTGGACGCTTGCGTGCGGCATCTTTGCATTGGTTGAGGCACACCTCGGCGACGTTCGATGCGCCCCATCGCGACATGAAAGACCTTCAGGTCGATTTGCGGCACAACAGCCTCAGCACGACCCAGAACGTCTACTACAACTCCGAGGACGAAAAACGCGCGTATTCGGCAAAACGGCTGCCCATGAGGGAGCGTGATTGAGCCCTCACATTCATCGCGATTCACCCACCCCTTCAGGATGCCGGAGGGTCGCTATGGTGACCGGCAAAAACGACACGGCCGCCGTGACCGCTATGACGATGACAGCCGCCGCGATACCTGCGTGATCACCCACATAGCCATAGAGCACCGGGGCCAGCGCGCCAGCGCCAATGGTTCCGGTGTAAAACACTGAAAAAGCTCGGGCGTGTCCGGGTGTATCGACCACGTCGGTGACCGCGCCGTACAACACGGAAGATGTGCCGTTCAACACCACCCCCAGGAACGGCAGTGTCAGCATGGCGATCGTCAGCGGTGTCGTCAGCACCAGCACGATGAGCAGCGCGGTCGCGACCTCCGTCAGCATGATTGCTCTGGTGCTGCCGAGTGAGTCTGCCATCCAGCCGCAACAAAACTTGCCCACGGCGCCGCCGATGAAGACCAGCGTCAGGCCCACGCCCGTTTGAGCCAACGAGCCGCCGCTGGACTTGATGATGAACGGAAGAAAGGTGAGAAATCCCATGCGCACAGCACTGTCCAGTATCGCGGTGGCGAGCAGTGCCCGAAAGGCGCCCGGTGTCTCGGTCACGCCGTTGGTATCGCTTGCCGGACGGCTCGGCTCAGGCGACGTGTGAACGGTGTCAGTCCTTTTAAGGAGCGCTCCGATCAATAACGCCGCGAACACGCCCACGCCCGCGTAGAAAAAGATCACATTACGATACGAGCCATAGGTGAGCAGTACCGCCGCTGAAGCTGGCAGCACCGATTTGCCAACATCCCCCGCGAAGTTGTAGATCCCCAGCGGCCGCTTGGCCCCGCTGCCGTAGGCCCGTGACACCATGGCGGACGCCACGGGGTGTTGCACGCTCGCGCCGATCCCGGCGACCACCAGTGCGGCACCCAACCCGACGGCGCTCCCGGCCAGCCCCGCCAGTAACCAGCCGAGCGCGGTGACAGCGGTCGACCCGACGAGCAAATGGACCGGACGAACGTTCGCTGTCAACGAGGTCACCGGTATTTGCAACACGGCCAGCGTCAAGGCATAAGCGCTTCTGAGCACACTCAGCCACACATAGCCGAGCATGAACATGTCCTGCCAGACCGGCAGGAACACATACACCAGATCGCACAAACCATCGTGCGTGGCATGGGCCGCGCAGGCGGCGGTGAGCGCATTTTTACGTGATGTTCGTTTAGTATGCGGGACGTCAGGCGCGGGAGCTGATGAGGTCATGGTGAGTGTTCGCGGCAGGGAAAAGCTATTCTGTCCCGACGCGGGAAACGGTCGTTAATGAAAGGATTTTATGCCCTATGAATGTCCAGTTGAGGCTCGGCAATGGCCGCTAGGAAATTCCCCTCGATGGCCGCGCTCAGGGGTTTTGAGGCCTGCGTTCGACACCTGAATTTTTCGCAGGCGGCGTTGGAGTTGCACGTCACGCAAAGCGCGATCAGCCACCAGGTCAGGCAACTGGAGGAAATACTGGGCGCCGAGCTGTTTGACCGCACTGCAGGTGCGATGGTCGTGACGCAGGCTGGCATCGAACTGCTCCCTGTCGTGCGCCAGTTCCTGAAGGATTTTGCCGCCCTCGCCACGCGCTTCGAGCGAAATGCTCAGGGCACATCGCTGATCGAGCTGTTCGTACACGACTCGTTCGCCAACACCTGGTTGATCCCTCGCCTGCCCGCCTTCTACGCCAGGCATCCCGACATCCGTATTCAACTCAACACCGAGGATTTCTCGCGATTCGATAATGCCAGCGGACAAGCCGCCATACGCCTGGAAACCCGCGACGCCACATGGCCGGGCTTTTACGCCGAGTTCGTGCTTCCTGAACGGATTTTCCCGGTGTGCAGCCCTGCCCTGATTGACCGAATCGGCCCTCCCGCAACCCCCGCAGACGTGATCAAGTTCCCGGTCATTCTGCGTTCCCGGAACATGGCCAATGGCGAGCAGATATCGACGCCTTCCTGGGATTACTGGCTTGAGAAACACGCACTGGCACCCTCCTCGCTCAATTGCGTGCTGGTCGTGCCTCACTCCAACATGGCCGTCTCGGCGGCGATTCGAGGACTGGGCGTCGCGATGGCCAGGACATCGCACATTTCTGATGAACTGCGCACCGGTACGCTTCGCAAATTGCTGGATGAGGAAATGGAAAGTGACACGGGCTATCACTTTCTCTGTGCCCCAAGCAAACAGAGCTCGCCTGAGATTCGCGCCGTGCTTGACTGGCTCAAGGCAGAAAGCAGGGAGGCTGACAACCCTGACACTGCATCGGCAGATTGACCCAGCGCGACACACACGCTTGTTCAGCGACGCAGTCTGCACGGGCTTCGAGGCGCCGTGAGAGGCGGGTGTCGTCGCCCGCGCGTGAAGCCCCTCACACCAGTTCTTTCTCCAACTCCAGCGTCACCCGGTCTTCCAGCGCCTTGGCCTCGGTCACGCTGACGTCCCGAGGCAGGACGACGCCGTTTTTGGCGGCGAGGATTTCAGCCATGACGCTGACGGCAATTTCCGCCGGGGTCTTGCTGCCGATATAAATGCCAATGGGGCCGCGCAGTCGCTGAAGTGACGCTTCGGTTTCGCCAAAGTGTTCGATCAAGCGCTCACGGCGCTGTTGGCTGTTGCGTCGCGAACCGATGGCGCCGATGTAAAATGCCGGACTCTGCAAGGCCTCCAGCAAGGCCAGGTCGTCGAGCTTGGGATCGTGGCTCAAGGCGACGATGCAGGTTCTGAGGTCAACCGAGAAATCCCGGACGACGTCATCCGGCATGCCGACGATGCGCTGGACACCGCTGACCGACCAAGTCTCGACGTACTCGGGACGCGGATCACAGACCGTGACTTTGAAGCCGTTGAACAACGCCATCGTGGCCAGGTACTCGGCCAGCGCACCGGCGCCGATCATGAGCAGGCGGTACCCTGGCCCCAAGGTGTTGAGCATCTGTAGGCCGTCAAAGCTGAACTGCTCCGGTGCAGGGCTGTGTTCGAGGCTTACTTCGTTGCTCGCCAACACCAGGCGCCGACGCACCAAATGCCCCGAGTCGAGCTGGCCCAACACTTCATCCAGCGATTGCCAGGAAGGGTTGAACTCGAAGACCAGCTCCAGGGTTCCGCCACACGGCAATCCGAAACGATGGGCTTCGTCGGCCGTGACGCCGTAACGCACCACTTCCGGGTGCCCTCCCCTTAAACCCTCACCTCCGTAGGCGGTGGTATAGCGGTGGATGAGATCGTCTTCGATACAGCCCCCCGACACGCTGCCCACCACGCGACCGTCGTTACGCAGGGCCATCATCGAGCCGACGGGCCTCGGCGAGGAGCCCCAGGTCCGGGCCACGGTCGCCAGCAGCACGTGTTCTCCTGCCGCGAGCCAGTCACGGGCGGTGCGCAACACCAAAAGGTCAATGCTTTCCATCAGGCGTCTCCTTACCGCATTTGCAGAATGATCGGGCTGCTACTCGCCGGGTCTGTGTGTTCACGTAGTTTGCTGACTGCCTGCGCGTCCACGGGTTCACTCTGATTGCCCCACGTGCTGCGCACGAAAGACAGGACTTCGGCGATTTGCTGATCCGACAGCTGTTCGCGGAACGCCGGCATGCGATAGGCATCCGGGACGCCAGCCGCGACCACCCGTTGCGAACCGTTCAGGGTGATGTTGATGGCCGAAGCGTTTTCTTTCGCCAGTGCGGACGTCGCCCCGGCCAAAGGTGGCATCCACTCTGACTGCCCTTTTCCATCGTCCCCATGACACGACGCACAGCGGGTCACATACGTGTGGGCGCCGGGAACGTCCAGCCGGGCAGCGGCGGACACCGCCTGATACTGCCAAGGTGCGCCGTCGCGTTGGCCGTCGCCGGGCAATGACTTCAGATAACGCGCAATCGCCGACAGGTCTCCGTCACTCATGAACTGAGTGGAGTTGTTGAAGGCCTCGGTCATCGAACCGAAGACCACCGCGTGTTTGTTGCGGCCGGTCTTGAGGAACTGCACGATTTCCGGCTCGTCCCAGCGACCCAGCCCGGTGTTGTGATCGTTGCGCAGACTGGGCGCGTACCAGCCGTCGAGTAACGCACCGGCCAGGAACGGCGTGCCGGAGTCGTCGAGCGCCTTTTCGTTGAACGCCAGTCCGCGCGGCGTGTGGCAACTGCCGCAATGGCCCGGGCCTTGAACGATATAGGCACCGCGATTCCAGAGTTCGTCTTTACCCGCCTTGGCCGCATACGGCGCCGCGTCGGTGAACACGCCGTTCCACAACGCGATGGGCCAACGCATGTTCAGCGGCCACGGAATTGCGCTCGCGATGTTGGCCTGTTTGACCGGCGCGACCCCTTTCATGAAAAACGCATACAACGCGCGGACGTCATCGTCCGTGAGCTTGGCGTAAGACGGATACGGCATGGCCGGGTACAGACGACGTCCGCCGGGGGCGACGCCATGTCGAACGGCCCTGTCAAAGTCCGCCAGGCTGTAGCCGCCAATGCCGGTGTCCCGGTCCGGGGTGATGTTGGTGGTATGAATCGCGCCCAGTGGCGTGGCCATTTCCAGCCCACCGGCAAACGGCGCCCCCCCAGGCACGCTGTGACACGCCACGCAATCACTGAGCCGGGCGACGTACTCACCTCGGGTCACCAACGCGGGCGCCGTGTCAGCGGTCTGATCAGCTTGCAGATGCGAGGCGGGCTCGCGGTTAACGTACCAGGCCAGCAGGCCCGCCGCGACCAGGCACGGCAACGCCAGCCAGCCAGCGGTTCTTGCGAATCGGCTGTTATTCATAAAGGCTCCGGCGCAGGTCAGGTAAAAGTGTATCGGCTCAGGGGCATGCTGCGAGGCCGTTGCCCCGTCAATGCCGCGACCGCGTTGGCCACGGCAGGCGCCACCGCAGGCAGCGGCGGTTCACCGATGCCGCCCATTTTTTCCCCGCTTTCGACCACCTTCACATGCACCCGTGCCATCCGCGAGGGCGGCAGAATCGGATACAAGTCGTAGTTGCGCGCACGGGGTTTACCGTCGACGTACACCGCCTCCTCCACCAATACCTGAGACAACCCCAACGACACCGCGCCGTTGACCTGCGCCTCGACAATCGCCGGGTTGACGATGCTGCCCGGGTCGATGGCTTGCCAGATGTCGTGCACCTTGACCTGGCCGTGCTCGATGGACACCTCGGCGATCACGGCTGTCTGCGTGCCGAACGGCGACGCCATGGCCACGCCGCGAGCGCGTTTGCTGCCGTCCTCAGCGGTGAACGGGCCGCGCTTCCAGCCCCCCGAGAGTTCGCCGACAGCGTTGAGCAAGGTCGTCAGGCGTTTGTTGTCGCGCAGCAGGTGCAGGCGCAATTCGAACGGGTCTTTGCCGCCTTTGTCCGCCAGCTCGTCGAGAAAGGACTCATAGAAGAAGTCGTTGAGCGAATTACCCACCGAGCGCCAGTAGCCCAACGTGACCGAGCCTTTGACGTAGATCTGGGCAATGCGCTTGTTGGGAATCGCGTAGGACTTGCCAGACAACCCTTCAAGGGCTGTCGGGTCGATCTTGTCGCCCTGCTTGCCGGCCAGTCCCTCGGTCGGCCCTTCCGTCGCGCTGATCGCTTCGATTGCAACAGGCCAACCGTCATTGTCCAGAGCGCCGCGGAAATTGACCGCTGCGCCGGGTCTCAAGACGTCACGCAAAAACTCTTCTTCACGGCTCCAGATCATTTTTACCGGACGCCCGACCGCTTTCGCCAATTCGATGGCCTGCGGGTACGGACTGGCCGAGTCGTACAGGAAATGCCGACCGAAAAAGCCGCCCAGCAACGGCGAATGCAGGGTGATACGCGACGGGTCCAGCCCGAAGCGCTTGGCAATGTCGGCCTGGAACATTTCAGGGGCCTGGTTGGGCAGCCAGATCTCCAGCGACCCGTCCGGGTTGAACCGCGCCAGAGCCGACGGCGGCTCCAACTGGGCATGGTGCAGGTACTGGTTGTTGTAGGTCGCTTCGATTTTGCTCTTGGCGTTGGCCAGCGTACCGGCCACATCGCCTTCGTTTTCGTCATCGCGAGCCGGGCCTTTCTCAGCGGCCAGTCGTTTGAAATAGGCGTCGGTCGAGAAATCGGCGGGCATCACGCGCATTGTCGAATCGGCCGGTGCTTCCTGCCAGTCCACCTGAATCGCTTCCACGGCACGCTTGGCATGCCACCAACGCTCGGCGACCACCGCCACGGCGCCGGGCAGACGGTGCACCGAATGCACGCCTTTCATGGCCTTGACCTGGTCTTCGTTGCGCAGAGCGCCCACTGTCATGCCCAGGCGCGGCGCGTGTTGCACCGCAGCGTGGAGCATGCCGTCGACTTTGAGATCGATGGTGTAGAGCGCCTTGCCGGTGGATTTGTCGTAGGCATCGAGGCGTTTGACGGGCTTGCCGATCCAGCGGAACTGGCTCGGGTCGCGCAGCGTGACGCTGGCGGGGTCCGGCACCGGCAAGTCCAGTGCGCGGCCCGCCAGTTCACCATAAGGAATGGACCGACCCGAGGCCGCGTGCACCACTTTACCGGGCTCGGTGGTCAGTTCGCTGACGGGCGCGTTGAGCGCCTCAGCCCCTGCCTGAAGCAGCATGGCGCGGGCCAGCGCCCCCAGACGGCGCATGGTCGGGTAGCTCATCCGGATCGACATGCTGCCGCCCGTGATGCGGATGCCGTTTTCCATCACGTAATACGCTTCACCCGGCGGAGCGCACTCGACGATAAAGGTGGCAGGGTCGGCATCGAGCTCTTCGCCGACGATCTGCGCCATGGCCGTGAACGTGCCCTGCCCGCCTTCGATGAACGGCGACAGCAGCCGCACGGTGTTGTCCGGGCGAATTTCCAGAAACGCAGGCACTTGGGTGCCGCGCTCTGCTGCGCCCCCAGCAGCGGCCTGTACGCGAGACGACCCGAGTGGCAAGCCAAACCCCAACACCAACGCGCCGACGGCGGTACCGGTCAGGAAGCGTCGGCGAGAAAAGTTTACAGGGTCGGTCAGGGGTTGCCCCATGAGATGGGCGACGGCATCGAAACGAACGTTCATCAGGCATCCCCCTTCACGGTTTGTCCGGCAAGGTCATGGACAGCGGCATGAATCGCGTTATAGGTCCCGCAGCGGCACAGATTGACCATTGCGGCTTCGATCTGCGCATCGCTGGGTTTGGCCGTGTGTTTGAGCAGCGCGGTGGCGGCCATCACTTGACCGGACTGGCAATAGCCGCACTGAGCGACTTGATGCTCGACCCACGTGGCGACCACACGCTTACCGACTTCATCGGACTCAATCGCCTCGATGGTCGTCACCTCACGGCCCACCACACCGGCCACCGGAGTCACGCAGGAACGCACGACGTTGCCATCCACCAGCACCGAGCACGCGCCGCACTGTGCGAGGCCGCAACCGTATTTGGTGCCCGTCATGCCCAGGTCGTCGCGAATCACCCACAGCAAGGGCGTATCGGCGTCGGCATCGACTTGATAGGTCTTCTGATTAATGCGTAATTCCATGGCTCACCCGCTCATCATCGGTTGATTATGCTTTTTGATTTTTTAAACGGCGGCGCTGCGGGCAGCGATGACAGGCGGGGGCTCCCGGCTGCGTAGACGCGTGTCGAAGGCCGGCGCCAGGTGCGATGCCTGGCAGGGAGGCAGGTTTTTTGAAACAGGCTCCCGGTGGCCCAACTCTAGCCCTTGGTTCTGACGTTTTCTATCCATACCGTGAAAGGTCGGAGGATTAGGCAAGTATTCAGGAGGATTGCACTCCAGAGGCGCGTGGGTGGGCTGATTCACTCCGTCGCGCGGCTCCCCGCCGCCAGACACGATTGGATATCGCGCATAGGTGGCGCGCCGAAACTGCGTTTGTATTCCCGGTTGAACTGGGTGGCGCTTTCGTAGCCGACACGCACGGCAGCGGTCGTCGCATCCACGGCTTCGGTCAACAGAATCCGGCGAGCCTCGTGAAGACGAAGGTGTTTCTGGTACTGCAACGGGCTCATGGCGGTCATGACCCGAAAGTGGTGATGCAACGTCGACACGCCCATTCCCGCCAGCGTCGCGAGGTCTTCGATCCGCAGAGGCTGCATATAGTGATCCCGGAGCCAGGCGATGGCCTTGGCGATGCGCTGACTCTGCGTACCGGCGATGATCGTGTCTCGAAAGCGAAGCCCTGCCGAACTCACCAGAATCCGATAAATGATCTCGCGTTGTATGAGCGGCCCGACATGCAGCAAATCCTGTGGGTTGTCGATCAGCTTGATCAGCCGCCCCACAGCATCGAACAGCTCGACCGTCGCCGGTCCGAGGGCCATGCCGATGCCGGTGGCAGCGCCGCCTGAACCGGTGGTTCCCACATCGGCCATGACCTGGCGCGCCGTCTGCAAGTCGAGTCGCATCAACAGCGAGACGTAAGGGGCTTCGGGAGTCGCGTCCAGCACTTCGGTCACCGTTGGCAGGTTGACAGCGGTGAGCAGGAATCGGGACTCGTTATAGATGTAGGTGGTTTTTCCGAGGTGCAGGCGCTTGCGCCCCCGAAGGATCAGGGAAATGCTCGGCTCGTAGATATATGAACTGGGCACGGTCGGCCTCAGAACCGTGGCAACGCTGAGACCGGGCAACGAGGTCATGCGCTCGGCATCGTTTTTCAGAAACCTTTCAATGCGGTTTGCCAGTTCCTCGCGAATGCCGGCGGTTTCGGCACGCCGGATATCATCCGCCTCGTTTAATTCAATCATGATGAGGGACCTGAATCACCGTGTTCATGGGGAGATGTTGCGTCCATGACGACTGTAGAGGCATGCGCCGTTTTCAAGTTAGCCCATTTCTATCGAGGGATTGCCTGATTCTCTGGCTTGCCATTGTGAGGAGATAATGGCGCGTTCCCTGTTTCCCGCCAGCGCACTCTGTCACGTCCTTCTTCCAGCCCCGTCATCCAAGCGGATCGGGCAATGACCCGGGAGTATCGGGCTGACAGGCGGCCGACATTCAGCCGTATGGTCATTGCTCCTCCCTACCAGGACATTCGACCGATGAAGACTTATGGATACGCTGCACACAATGCCAACAGCCCACTGACTCATTTTTCCTTCGAACGCCGCGAATTGCGGCCGGATGACGTTGCCATTGAAATCCTCTACTGCGGGGTGTGCCATAGCGACCTGCATCAGGCACGCGGCGATTGGAGCGCCTTCCAAAAGACGCACTACCCCTGCGTGCCGGGCCACGAGATCATTGGCAAAGTGGTCGAAACGGGCCGCGACGTCAGCCGGTTCAGCGTCGGGCAGCACGTGGCGGTCGGGACCATCATCGACAGCTGCTCGCACTGCGATCAGTGCCGACTCGGCGAAGAGCAAATGTGCCGCGAGTACCCGACCGTGACCTATAACGGGCAGGACCGGATCACCCACGACATCACTTTGGGCGGTTACGCCAAACACATCGTCGTCAAAGACCATTTCGTGCTCGCGCTTCCCGAAAAGCTCGATCCAGCCCTCGCGGGCCCGCTGCTGTGTGCCGGGATCACCGTTTACTCCCCGCTGCGCACATGGAACGTCGGCCCCGGCAGCCGCGTGGGCGTCATCGGCATCGGCGGGCTGGGGCATCTGGCCGTGCGTTTCGCCGCAGCGATGGGCGCCAACGTAACGGTCATCACCCGCACGTCCGGGAAGGCCGACGAGGCGTACGCATTGGGCGCTGACAATGTGCTGCTGTCCACCTCGGACGAGGCCATGGCTAACGCCGCGTCAGCCTTTGATGTGATCATCGACACGATTCCCGTCGCCCACGACCTGTCGCCTTATCTGGGGCTGCTGGACGTGGCCGGCGCGCTGGTCATCGTCGGCAATCTGGGTGACATGGAAGGCTTTAGCACCTTGCCGTTGATCATGGGGCGCAGACGCATCACCGGATCGCCCTCCGGCGGCATTGCCCAAACCCAGGAAATGCTCGATTTCTGTGCGCGTAAAGGCATCGTTCCGGACTGCGAAACCATCGCGATCCAGGACATCAATCACGCCTTCGAACGCATGGAGCGCGGCGACGTCCGCTACCGGTTCGTGATCGACATGGCCTCACTGACCGCGGCCTGATCCTGCACTGCGAGGACACGCATGATGTTGCGTACCTCCTCTCACAGCAGGAAGCACATGCCATGAATAAAACAGGGGCTTCTGAACGTATCGCCTTGGCCGTTGATCTCAACCTCTCTGGGCTGGCGCTTTCACAGCATTTAGCGAGGTAGACGCACAGGCCATTACGGACACAGGAGCCACCTGATGTTTCATCTTATGTTCAGCACGCCTTGCCTGTATGTGATCGTTCGATTCATCTGGCCCCTGCCATGGCCCTTGCCCGTCAGAGTCGGGGCCGCGCTGGTCCTGTTGCTGGCGTCGCAGTACCACCTGTACGCGAAATTTTCCTCCGGCAGCGTGTTCTCGCCGGAGTTTCCCCGTGGGGTGATTATTCTTTTCAACTGGGCATTCGGCGCGATTCTGCTGATCGCGGTGTTGCAGCTCGTCGTTGATCTGGGCGCCCTGCTCAGCCTGCTGGTTCGTCGCCGCTGGCTGGAGATTCCCGTCACGCTGCGCTATGGGATAGGGACTGCGGCGCTGTTACTGGCGGCTGTGGGCGTGCATCAGGCGGTACGGGTCCCGCCGGTCAAGGACATCGATGTGGCCATTAAAGACCTGCCGCCGCAATTCGACGGTTATACCGTTCTGCAATTGACCGATATGCACATCAGTCGCCTCTTTAATCAGCCGTGGGCGCACGCGGTGGTTGATCGTTCCAACGCGCTGGGGGTTGATCTGATCGTGGTCACCGGCGACCTCATCGACGGCCCGCTCAGCGCACGAAGACAAGACGTCGAACCGCTGCGCAATCTGCACGCTCCCGATGGGGTGTATGTGATTCCCGGCAATCACGAGTATTTTTTCGATCACGAAACATGGATGCGCTATTTCGCGTCTCTGGGCATGATCCGCCTGAACAACAGCCATGCACTCATCCAGCGCAACGGCGCTCGTTTAGTCCTCGCTGGCGTCACCGACCTGAGCGCTCCACGGGCCGGTTTGCCGGTTCCGGACCTGAAACAGGCGCTGGCAGGCGCACCCGACCACACGCCGATCATTTTGCTGGACCACCAGCCGCGCAACGCTCGGCTTGCCGCGAGTCAAGGCGTAGCGTTGCAGTTGTCGGGGCATACCCACGGCGGCATGATTCGTCCGCTTGACCTGATCATCGCCCGGGCCAACGAAGGTTTTGTGTCAGGGTTCTATGACGTTAACGGCCTGCAGCTCTACGTTAATAACGGCACCGCGCTATGGCCAGGCTTTGCCTTGCGGCTTGGCGTGCCTTCGGAACTGACACGCATCACGCTCAGGCGGGCAGCCGAGGCGGGATGATCAAGACGATAGCCATAACAGAGGAAGTTTATATAACGCACACAAAAACGCTGCGTCATTAGCGCAGCGTTTTTCTTATTGCTATGAGCATATAAACATCGCCCAGCGAGATCAGCCGTTTTGACGGCCATAACCCATGGTGGTGTATTCCAGGTTATGGGTGACGCCGTTGCTATCAACATACGTCAGGTCAGTTTTCACGAGGCCGTCAAACTTTTCAGGGTCTTGAGCGGTTTTAACGCTGGTGACCTTGGCAACGTCGAGGCCTTTGTGACGGTTGTACTGTTCGGTTTGAGACACTGGCTGTGCGCTGGCCTGGGTGTTGGACAGCTCATTGGCCGAGGCGAAGACACTGAACAACGAGAGTGCGGCGAAGGCTACGTATTTCATGTGATTCTCCAAAAGTAGGTAAGGATCATTAAGTCGTCATTAGCAAAGCGGTGGTTTCGTTTGCTGTTGGGATCATTCTTCCCGAATAACGATGAGAAGATAAATACTCAGCATCGATAGGCGACATTACTGAAATCGATGATGTGTATTATCTTATATCCTGCAACGGTCTTTTACGGATGAAGTCATCATTAAAGTAAGTTCATCGACTTATTAACGTTTAATTTAACTATTGCGTTAACTTTGTCTTAATCAACGCAGCAAATAACGCCTGTGATGCCCATCAGGAAGCGTCTGGCTTCCCGGTTACGGGGGTGGAAAGCGCCAGGTCGCGCTTCTCGGCGCGGTGGGAGGTATGTATCTTAGGCATGGCCCATGCTCAAACGACATAACCTGCGGTTTTTCGGCATGTTAGTCTCGCCGCTCATTTCAATTGGCGTAGATCGTTTCATCGATGATGGCCAGCACCAGGAAACGTCAATGTCCAGAATCTCTCACTCCGCGCTGCGCCGTAATTTCCGTGAACTGCTGGCGTCCAACACCAGCTTCGAAACCGCCTCCGTGTTCGACCCAATGTCCGCTCGTATCGCCGCTGACCTCGGGTTCGAAGTCGGGATTCTCGGTGGTTCGGTCGCTTCGTTGCAGGTTCTGGCGGCGCCGGACTTCGCGCTGATCACCCTGAGCGAGTTCGTTGAACAGGCCACGCGCATTGGCCGCGTCGCCCAACTCCCCTTCATTGCCGACGCCGACCATGGCTACGGCAACGCGCTGAACGTCATGCGCACCGTCGAGGAGCTGGAACGCGCAGGCGTTGCCGCCCTGACCATCGAAGACACCTTGCTGCCCGCGCAATTCGGTCGCAAGTCCACCGACCTGATCTCTATTGAAGAAGGCATCGGCAAGGTCAAAGCGGCACTGGAAGCCCGTGTGGATCCGGAACTTTCGATCATCGCCCGCACCAACGCTGGCGTGCTGCCCGTGCAGGACATCATCGAGCGCACGCAGGCGTATGAAAACGCCGGTGCGGACGGTATCTGCATGGTCGGCATCAAGGACTTCGATCACTTGGAGCAGATTTCGGAAAAGCTGACCGTGCCATTGATGCTGGTGACCTACGGCAATCCGAAGCTCAGCGACAGCGAGCGCCTCGCCAAACTGGGTGTGCGGATCGTGGTGGCGGGTCACGCGGCGTATTTCGCGTCGATCAAAGCGACCTATGACAGCCTGCGTGCACAGCGCAAGGTCACTCACAGCACCGAGAACCTCAGCGCCACCGAGCTGACCCACACTTACACTCTGCCGGAAAGCTATGTGGCGTGGGCCGAGGAGTTCATGGACGTCAAAGAGTGAGCGGCGTCTTCATTCGATACGGCCAGCCGTAAATCGCAGGCAATAAAAAACCCGCCTGGGCGGGTTCTTTGCTATCAAGACCATTCCAACATCCTGTCGGTAGCGTTCCGGGCAAATGGCAGATCATCCTTGACCTCTGAAGCGCTTCCTGTGCTTCAGTCGATGGATCCAATGTACGGCTTTCCCACGGCAACGTATACGGCACATTCGCTGAACCGCGTGTAAGCCTTTGGCTATGCCGCTGTACTCAAATGACCGGGAACTCGGCGCCATCCATCGCAATCACGGTGCCCGTGATGTAGCGCGCCTTGTCGGACGCCAGGAACAGCGCCAGGTCGGCGATCTCTTCCGGCCTGGCCATTCGCCCCATGGGGATTTTCTGCACGCTGCGGGCGACGGCCGCCTCCATGGAGATGCCCCCGTGGGCTGCATCGGCCGCCATCCCTTCGGCCACCCTACCCGTCTCCGTCAAACCGGGGTTGATCCCGACCACCCGAACGCCAGTCCCCGCGTAGGCATTGCCCAGCCCTGAGGTCGCCAGCATCAACGCGGCATTCGCCGAGCCGCCTGCCAGGTGAATCGGCTTGGCGACTTTCCCGCCGACGCCAATGATGTTGATGATCACACCCTGGCCGCGTTCAGCCATGAGCTTGACCACCGGATCCGCGACGTTGATCGTCGAAAAAAACTTGGCGTTCATGGCCTCGCGCCAGAACGTCGGTGTGAGCTGTTGCGGCGGGGAGCGTTTTGCCGCGCCGGCCGAATTGACCAGCACGTCAATAGGCCCCACCTCCAGCACCACGCGTTGGACCAAGGCCGCCGCGAAAGCCTCGTCGGAAACATCGGCCGCGAAACCGACCGCCCCCGGCAGTGTCTTCAGCGCTGCGTCGATATTGGCCTGGGCGCGTGAACTGATCACGACCCGGGCACCCTGAGCCGCGAACTGCTGCGCGCAGGCCAGGCCAATGCCTTTTGAGCCGCCGGTGACGAGAACGATCTTGCCTTCGAATTCTTTCATTGCTGTCTCCCTGGGGTGGGCGTTTGAGTGCTGATCGAAACGGGCGACGTTACACCATTTCGCGACTGCTTTATCATCGGCCCCTTCACAACGGCTGCGCTGCCTCAGGCGTGCCGTTTCGTTTCCTCATCAGAGAGCGCTCATGTCCAGCCAACACGTTACCTTCCTGCCCGATCCAGACGCGGATTCCATTTCTTCTGACGTTGCGACGTTCGGCGGCATCATGGTCTCCACGCAGATCCCGACCCGCGCTGACGGCAGCCTGGAACTGGGCACGATCACGGCTCAGAGCGAATGCACCCTTCAGGCGCTGAAAGTCGCGCTGGAACGTGCGGGCAGTTCGATGGATCGCGTGATGCACCTGACCATCTACTTGACCGACATGGCCGACCGGGCTGCGTTCAATGAGGTGTACAAGCGCTTCTTCGCCAAGCCCTGGCCCGTGCGTGCAGCGGTAGGCGTTGCGGCGCTTGCCGTGGAAGGCATGCGCGTGGAAGTGACGGCGATGGCGGCCAAGGGCTAACGTTTCGAGGCAGGATTCATGCTTCCCGGGCGAACCGGTATCCCTGTAGGAGCGAATTCATTCTGGGCGGCATTCCGACGAAGGGCCGGCACAGTCCATACACCTCTGTCGCCTGAGCCATTTTTCGCGAATGAATTCGCTCCTACAGAGAATTGGGTCCGCCGGGGCGTTCTGTTTTCCGCCATCGGGCAGTCCATGGATGCCCCTCGGGCATTTCGCCGCTACAATGCGCGCCTTGACCGTGACGATCCGACTAAAAAAACATGTCCCTACCCAAGCATCACCTGGAATTGCTCAGCCCGGCCCGCGATGTGGCGATTGCCCGCGAGGCCATTCTGCACGGCGCTGACGCCATTTATATCGGTGGCCCGAGCTTCGGCGCACGCCATAACGCTGCCAACGAAGTCAGTGACATCGCCGAGCTGGTCGAATTCGCCCGTCGCTACCACGCGCGGGTTTTCACCACGATCAACACGATCCTGCATGACAACGAACTGGAGCCAGCGCGCAAGCTGATCCACCAGTTGTACGACGCAGGCGTGGACGCGTTGATCGTTCAGGACCTGGGCGTCATGGAGCTGGATATTCCGCCCATCGAGCTGCACGCCAGCACCCAGACCGACATTCGTACGCTGGAGCGAGCCAAGTTCCTCGACCAGGCCGGTTTCTCGCAGTTGGTACTGGCCCGTGAGCTGAATCTTCAAGAGATTCGCGCCATCGCCGACGAAACCGACGCCGCCATCGAGTTCTTCATTCATGGCGCCCTGTGCGTGGCGTTTTCCGGCCAGTGCAACATTTCCCACGCCCACACCGGCCGCAGCGCCAACCGTGGCGACTGCTCCCAGGCCTGCCGCCTGCCCTATACATTGAAAGACGATCAGGGCCGCGTCGTGGCCTTTGAGAAACACCTGCTGTCGATGAAGGACAACAACCAGAGCGCCAACATCCGCGCCCTCGTCGAAGCCGGCGTGCGCTCGTTCAAAATCGAAGGCCGCTACAAGGACATGGGCTACGTGAAGAACATCACGGCCTATTACCGCCAGCGCCTGGACGACGTGCTTGAAGACCGCCCGGACCTGGCCCGCGCCTCCAGTGGCCGCACCGCGCATTTCTTCCTGCCCGACCCGGAAAAAACCTTCCACCGCGGCAGCACTGACTATTTCGTCACCGACCGCAAGATCGACATCGGCGCCTTCGACACCCCGACCTTCACCGGCCTGCCCGTGGGCATCGTCGAAAAAGTCGGCAAGCGCGACCTTCAAGTCGTGACCCATGACCCGTTGACCAACGGCGACGGCCTCAACGTGCTGATCAAGCGCGAAGTGGTGGGCTTCCGCGCCAACATCGCCGAGCCGAAAGGTGAATTCGAAGAAGACGGCGAAAAGCGCTACCGCTATCGCGTCGAACCCAACGAAATGCCAGCGGACTTGCATAAAGCCCGTCCGAATCATCCGCTGAATCGCAACCTCGACCACAACTGGCAACAAGCCCTACAGAAGACCTCTGCCGAGCGCCGGATTGGTGTGTCGTGGCAGGTGCAGCTGCGTGAATCGCGTCTGGACGTTACCGCCACCAGTGAGGAAGGCATCAGCGCCAGCGTCTCGCTGGACGGCCCATTCGGCGTCGCCAATAAACCGGAACAGGCACTGGATCAACTGCGCGACCTCCTCTGCCAGCTCGGCACCACCCAGTACCACGCCGTCGACGTCAAACTCGACGCGCCCGAGGCCTTCTTCATCCCGAATTCGCAGCTCAAAGCCTTGCGCCGCGAAGTCATCGAAGCCCTCACCGTCGCCCGCGTCGCTGCCCACCCACGAGGCGGTCGCAAGGCCGAAACCAGTCCGCCGCCGGTCTACCCGGAAGCACACCTGTCGTTCCTGGCCAACGTCTACAACCAGAAGGCGCGCGACTTTTACCACCGCCACGGCGTCAAGCTGATCGACGCGGCGTACGAAGCCCACGAAGAAGCAGGCGAAGTGCCGGTGATGATCACCAAACATTGCCTGCGTTTCTCCTTCAACTTGTGCCCGAAACAGGCCAAGGGCGTCACGGGCGTCAAGACTAAAGTGGCACCGATGCAGCTGATCCACGGCGACGAAGTCCTGACCCTGAAATTCGACTGCAAGCCGTGCGAAATGCACATCATCGGCAAGATGAAAGGCCACATCCTCAACCTGCCACAACCCGGCAGCGCACCGGTCGTGGGCCACATCAGCCCCGCCGACCTGATGAAAACCATCCCTCGCGCACCGCACTGAGTCAGCACGGGTGCGCCGCAACGGCGCGCCCGACCGCTTCTCCCCCACCTCTTGCCCACCAATTGCGACAATTGTCAGCCTGCCAGCGACGCGCCCACGTCGGCCATTGGCGAGCCTTTCAATATCCACGCTATAACAGGCGCCCAATGTCTTGTGGAGCCTTGTGAATGACTGTCGAGTTTCGTCCGGCCACGGCGGCGGATGCCCGTGAGATTGCCCGTTTGTTTCAGATCACGTCGGAGGGGGCTTCGGATTACATCTGGAGTCAGTTGGCGGAGCCCGGTGAGGCGCTGCTGGACGTAGGGGCTCGGCGTTATGCCAGGGAGGGCGTGGACTTTTCCTTTCAGAACTGCCTGATCGCCGAGGCCCATGGCGAGGTCATTGGCATGATGCACAGCTATGCCATGCGCGAAGACCCGAACCCGACACCGGCGACCGATCCGGTGCTGGCGCCTTACGCAGACATGGAAATCCCTGACACGCTGTACATTTCGAGCCTAGCGTTGCACGAAGGCTGGCGGAGCAAGGGGCTCGGTCTGCGGTTTCTGGAAAGCGCCCAGGCCCGCGCCGCCGCCATGGGCCTGAAGGGATTGAGCCTGATCGATTACGCCGAGAACACCGGCGCTCGACGCTTTTACGAACGTCACGGTTTCAGTGTGGTGAAGACCTGTCAGATCACGCCCCACCCGATGATCAGGGTCACCGGCGAAGCGTATCTGATGCAGCGTTTGAGCTGATCGGTCTAAATTACCGGCGCGCCAGTTCGTGCCGGGTGCACCCTTCGTAGTACACCTGCCGAACGCCTTCGGGGCGCATGCGCGAATCGCTGTCGTACGTCTGTTCGGTGATGCCCAATGCGCTCATGCGCATCCATTGCTGAGGAAAGTGCCGGGCCTGAAACTTTTTCCGGGCTCCGTACAACGTCAGCCCCGCCAGTTTGTATTGCTGTGCCGTGCTGGCGATGCCTGCGCCCCACGTGCAGAGATCACGTTCGTTTTTGCTCAAATCCCGTGCAAATACGTGGCTGGAAGCGGCTGAAAGAACGCAGAACGTCACAAACCACTTGATAATCCGCATGCAAATCCCTGGCTAAGTCACTGATCAGGCGTGGATTCTGCCGAGGATTTTCTGCAAAAGGGGCCAGCATAGTGCCTCTTTCCACCCGCAGCCGACCAATGACCCGGTAAGGGGTGTAAATCGCGAGCCGGGATGTGACAATTGCGTCACGAAACCCCGCGCCGCCTGCTACCGTGTAGAGGTGACAGGTGAACCTTATGGACCGACAACCGGTCGATAGTTGCACCTCTGGCCAGGTCTACGGTCACCGCCACGGTGAATCGATCGGGCCAGCTTTATTTTCAGAAGGACCGTCCATGATTCCAATTCAACGTATCGCCTGGCTCAAAGCGTGGGGTGCCCATGGTTTTACGGCCACCGGCGTCGTCCTCGCGTTCCTCGCGACCATCGCGCTGTTCGATAACCAGCCCAAGGCGTGCCTCCTGTGGCTGGGCATCGCGCTGATCGTGGACGGCCTGGACGGCTCGCTGGCGCGCAAGGTCAACGTGCAGTCGGTCCTGCCGCATTTTGACGGTTCGGTACTGGACCTGGTCATCGATTACCTGACCTACGTCTTTATCCCTGCCCTGTTTATCTACCGCTACATTCCCCTCCCCGACTACACCCTGCTGCTGACGATTTCGATCATTCTGGTGTCGTCGCTGTTCTGCTTCTGCAATACCGAGATGAAGAGCAAGGACAATTATTTCGTGGGCTTCCCGGCGGCCTGGAACGTGGTTGCGTTGTGTGTGTACATCCTGTCGCCCGCGCCGTGGCTGACGTTCATCACGGTGATCTGCCTGGCGCTGCTGACCGTCACCCGCATGAAGTTCCTCCACCCGTTCCGCGTACGGCGCTTCATGCCGCTCAACATCGCGGTGACCAGCGTGTGGTTCTTGTGCAGCTTTTTGATGGTGATCAACCATCCCTACAACGGCTCGTGGGTGCTGAGCGTGTGGCTGGCGATGTCGGCGTATTTCCTGGGGATCTGTATCTGGCGCACGTCGCTGGAATGGATTGATAAAGCGCGGTATTGATGCTCGCAGTGTCGTGATGAAAAAAGCAGCCTCCTGAGGCTGTTTTTTTGTGGGCGCTTGGCACGGTCTTCTGTGGGAGCGAATTCATTCGCGAGAGGCCGGTGCGGCCGATACATCTCCATCGTCTGGCAAATCTTTCGCGAATGAATTCGCTCCCACAGGGTAATTGCATTTCAGTCTTCAGGCGGTGCTTTCCGGACCCAACCCCGCCAAATACGCCCACGGGTAAATCCCGCGCTGATGCCCGTCGCTGAACACCAGTTGCAACCCGTAGCCCTGTGGGTTGATCTCAATCAGACATAACGAAGACGCAACCACCGGCTTCATCCCTCTCAAACGAAACGCCCGGCATTGCGAGCACGGACATTGCTGTCGCAGCAGCACATGGTCAATGTACTGCTCACGCCCATCCTGCCAGCTCAACCTCAGGCGCTGCCGCTCCGTGGAATTGCCGATGGAGACCGGGGCCGGGATCATGGCAGTTGCGCCAAGGCGATGCGCACGGCCTTGCGCACCTCGGGATCGCCGTCGTGTTCCAGCTGCAACAGCGCCGGTCGCGCGCGGCCGTCGCGCAGTTCACCAAGGGCCAAGGCCGCTTCTTTGCGCAGGTTGCTGATGCCGTGGGTCAAGACTTCCACCAACGGCCACAGCGCCTCGACGTGACGCAAACGCCCCAGGCTGCGGGTGGCACGCAACCGCACCTGCCAGTATTCATCCGCCAACGCGTCGATCAACGCCGGTCCGGCGTCCTGTTGCCCCACCTTACCCAACGTCGTGGCCGCCTCTTCGCGCACTTGCCAGGCGTCGTCCTGCAAGGCTTTACGCAAAGCAGGCAACACGTCGGCGTTGCTGGCCAGCCCCAGCGCCCCGGTGGCTGCGCGGCGCACTTCACTGTCAGGGTCCTGGCTGGCCAGGGTGGCCAAGGCAGCCAGCGCATCGGTGTTCTTCAGCCAGCCCAGCACCCCAACGGCCTCGCGACGCACGCCAGCATCCTCGTCGGCCAACGCATGAAGCGCGGCAGGCGCGGCGTCTTCAAGGCGTAATTCACGCAGCGCCCGAAACGCCGCGGTCCGCACACTGACGTCAGCGTGGCCCGCCCACGGCAGAATCACCCGGCCCGCCTCCACCGTTTTCAACACGCTCAGGCTCTGCGCGGCCGCGTCACGCACCGCAGGCTCGGCGTCGGTCAAGGCTTCACACAGGGCCTGCACCACTTCGGGCTCTTCCCAGGCTTCCAGCAGTGCTGCAGCTTGCGCACGTACGTCGGTTGCCGGGTCTGACGCCAGCCGGTTTGCCAACCAGTCCAACCCCTCCGGCTCTTCAAGGTCCGCCAGCTCAATCAACGCGATGCGCCGCACGCCAGCGTCCGGGTTTTCGAGACGGCTTCGCAGGGCGAGAATCTCCGGGTGGTCGATGTCTTCAAAATAGCTCGTCAGGTCAGTCATAAGGCCAGTCGCAGTCCGTCGTGTTCGTTAGGAAGCCCGAGGGGGTTCAGCCGTGGCAGCTGCCGACCGTCCTCGTGGTGCAGCAGTTCGAGGCAATGCCGTTTCAGGCGCGAAAATTCCGGGCGGGTCACCAGCTCAGTGCTTCTCGGGCGCGGAAAATCCAGTTGCAGGTCTTCGATGAAACGCCCTGGCCGTGGGCTCATGACCAGAATCCGGTCAGCCAGGAATAGCGCCTCGTCGATGTCATGGGTCACGAACACGACGGTGGTGCGTATCCGCGTCCAGATGTCCAGCAACAGCGCCTGCATCTTCATGCGGGTCAAGGCGTCCAGCGCACCGAAGGGCTCGTCCATCAGCAGCAGACGCGGGCGATTGATCAGCACGCGGGCGATTTCCACCCGCTGCTGCATGCCGCCCGACAGCTGATTCGGCCAGTGCCCGGCAAACCCTTCGAGGCCCACCAAGGCGAGCATTTCATCTGCGGCCGACAGGCGCTCGGCCTTGCCCACCCCGCTCATCTTCAAGCCAAAGGCGACATTCTCGCGAACGGTGCGCCAGGGAAACAGCGTGTGTTGCTGAAAGACCATGCCCCGTTGCGGCGACGGCCCGTTGACCGAAGCGCCATCGACACTGAGGTTGCCAGCGATCGGCTGCAGGTGTCCGGCCAGCGCGCCGAGCAGGGTCGACTTGCCACAGCCGGACGGCCCGAGAATGCAGACGAACTGCCCCGACTCGATCTGGCAATCCAGCGCCTGCACGGCTTGAAAGGCGTTCTGCCCTTCGCCCAGGGAAATCGTGAGGCCGTGGATGTCCACGCGGCCTGCGGGGTGGGTCGCGACAGTCATCAGGCTTTTCCTCGTGGTCGGTGCCAAGGGGTGAACAACTGCCCCACACGCTTGATCAACAGGCTGCTGCCCATGCCCAGCAGGCCGATCAGCAACATGCCGACGACGATGTCGGCGTAATTCTGGATGGTGTACGACTCCCAGGTGTAATAGCCGATGCCGAACTGCCCGGAAATCATCTCGGCCGTCACCAGGCAAAACCACGAGGTGCCCATGCCGATGGCCAGGCCGGTGATGATGCTCGGCGCGGCACCCGGCAGAACGACTTCCAACAGAATCGCCCGCCGCCCTGCCCCCAGGCTTTTTGCCGACGCGATCAGTCGCGGATCGACGCCTTCGACACCGTGCACGGTGTTGAGCAGGATCGGAAACAGCGCGCCGGTGAAGGTGATGAACACCATCGACAGTTCGGAAGACGGAAACATCAGGATCGCCAGCGGAATCCACGCCACGGCCGGAATCGGTCGCAGCACTTCCAACGGCGGCAGCAGCACGTCTTCCGCCCAGCGCGAACGGCCGATGATGACGCCCAGGCCAACGCCGATGATCAAGGCGGCCAGATACCCCGCGAACACTCGGCTGAGACTGGCCGTCAGGTGCTGCGTCAGCCGACCCGAATCCACCAGTCCGGCCGCAGCCTCGATCACCGACAGCGGCGTCGGGACGTTGGCGAACGTCACCAGCCCTAGATTCCAGTGGTTGCTCGCTGCCAGTTGCCAGAACAGCAGGCAGAGCAGAATGGATGCGCTTCTCGGCAACCAGCGCAGCAAAGGTGAAGTCACAGCGTTCTCCATGTGTGTGCAATCTTCGAACGACGCAGCTCCCACTGTAGGAGTGAGCTTGCTCGCGATAGCGTCCGGTCAGCGGAATCGGTTTCATGCCACCCACCCTTATCGCGAGCACGCTCACTCCCACAAAGGGTCAGCGGCTGGCCACAGCAACTTGAGTGCTGGCGTCCTGGAAGTTCAACACCTTGCCCCCCTGCGCCTGAGCGAATTGCTGCGCTTGGCCTTTGAGGAGGAAGGCACTCAACCGACCTTTGCTGTCACTGGCAAACCACGCCTGACCGGCCAAGAGCTTGATGCCGCTGTCTTCGGCCTGGGCGTACACAGCGCGGATCGGCTTGCCTTCCTTGTTCAGCGCCTGCAGGGCCGTGAATGCCGATTCGGCCGAGGCGTAATGGCGCACTTTCGGCTCACCCTTGACCCAGATTTCGGCGACGTGGCTGAAATCGGTGATCGGCTTGCCCGTCAGCGCGTCATTGGCCTTGAGCGGCGACTGGGCGTAGTTGGCCAATTGCGCGTTGTAGTCCACGCCCGATGCCTTGTACGCCGCACGGACGTATTGGTCGTCGATGAAGGTGTTCAGGTCCAGCCCGCGGTCGGCTTTCTTCATCAGTTTGAGCGTGTCGATGGCGGTGCCGACGGCCTGGCGGTATTCGGGTTTCCAGGTCTGATCCCGGGTCTGCAAGCCCAAAGGGCCGTGGAACAGGTAATTGACTTCGGCCTCGATGCCGGTGACTTTTTCGATCAGCTCGCTGTATTTCTCGGGTTCGGCCGCCAGCAACTGATTGGCCTCGATTCCGGCGCGCAGGTAGGCGACGACGATTTCCGGGTATTTCTTCGCGTAGCTCTCGTCCACCAGCGCGCCGTGGAATGTCGGGGTGTTGGATTGGGAACCGTCATAGATTTTGCGGGCGAAGCCACGGTTCGGGAACAGTTCACCGAACGGCACGAAGTCCGCGTGGGCGTCGATCTTGTCGGCTTGCAGCGCAGAACCTGCGACTTCCGGCGCCTGGGCGATGATGTTGACGTCTTTCAGCGGGTCCCAGCCCTGAGCCGCGACGGCGCGCAGCAGCATGCCGTGGGCAGTGGACGCGAACGGCACGGAGATCGTTTTGCCCTTCAAGTCGGCCAACGACTGCGCCGTGGACGCGGTCGGTACGACGATGCCGTTGCCGCTGCCCTTGATGTTGCCCGACAGCACGCTGATGAACAGGCTGTGCTTGCCTGCGGTTTCGAACGCGACGCCGTTGAAGGCGCCGGGGAAATCGGCCATCGCGCCAAAATCCAGTTTGCCCGCCACCATCTCATTGGTCAGCGGCGCCCCACTGGTGAAGTTTTTCCACTCGACCTGGTACTGCGCGTCTTTGTATTTGCCGTCATGGGGCAGGTATTTGTCGAGCAGCCCGAGCTCGCGAATCAGCAGCCCGCCGGCCGCGCAATTGATGGTGGTGTCTTGAGTGCCGATGGCAATCCGGATGGTTTCGGCCTGAACCGACAGACTCAACGAAGCCAGTACGAAACCGGCCAGCGTGGCGCGCAATAACATGGATGTATCCCCTCGCATCATTGATAGGAAGTGTCGTCTCCGCCGCGATCGGGCGCGGTGGGAAACGAGGGGTGTCGGGTGAATCAGCGTCCGGGGTTGGCGGATGGCTTTAGGTTCACGTGTAGGAGTGAGTTTGCTCGCGATGAGATGGATCAGACGCATAACGGTGTCTGACCTGACGCAATCGCGAGCAAGCTCACTCCTACAAAGTTTACGTATCAGCGCAACAGGTACGGAATCTCGACCTTCACGGCCCCGGTCGGGCAGTCCTTCTCGCAGGGCATGCAATACCAGCACTCGTCGAACGCCATGTAAGCCTTCTGGGTCGCGGGATTGATCGCCAGCAGGTCCATCGGGCAGACGTCGACGCATACCGTGCAGCCCTTGTCGGCGATGCACTTGTCCTCGTCCACGGTGACCGGGGCGTTGGAGCGGAAGAAGATTTCCTGGGGCTGGTAAGCCATTTCACGGTGTCCTTGGCGCGTATCGCGCTCTCTGTCTAAAAGGTGCAGGCGACGCTGGATCAGGCAGCGTCAGCCCCCACGCGCAGGCGGTCATAGGCGAGCATTTCGTCGGCGTCCAACGCCACGATGTAAGGCTCGACCGGCTTCTTGAAACTGACCATGCGGCCGTCTTCGTCTTTCTTCAGGTGCGTGTGGCAGAACCAGTCGCGGTCGTTGCGCAGTGGATGATCGACGCGGTGGTGGTAAAGGCCCCAACGGCTTTCAGTGCGATACAGCGAAGCGCGGGCGGCCATCTCGGCGCAGTCACGGATCACGCTGACTTCCATGGCCCGCATCAGTTCGTGAGCATTGTTGGCTTTCAGTTGGTCGAGATCGCGCTCGATGTCATCAAAGCGCTGCAAGCCGATCTGCATCTTTTTGGTCACTTTTGGCGGTTGCAGATAGTCGTTCACAAAGCGCCGCAGCTTGTATTCGACCTGCGCCGGTGGCAGGCCGTGTTCGCGATCCAGAGGCGCATAGACCCGCGCCTTTTCGCGTTCGATCTGTTGCGCATCAACGCTGCTGAAATCCCGCACCGCGACGTAATCCGCCGCGTTGTTGCCGGCGAACCAGCCATACGTGAACGCGCCGAGCATGTAATTGTGCGGGACGGCTGCCATGTCGCCCGCTGAATACAGGCCCTTGACCGACGTTTCCGCACGCTCGTTGACCCACACCCCCGAGGCGGAATGCCCGCTGCAAAAGCCGATTTCCGAGATGTGCATCTCCACCATCTGGCTGCGGTAATCGGTGCCGCGATTGGCGTGAAACTGCCCACGACTCGGGCGCTCGTTGCTGTGCAGGATTTCCTCGATGTTCTGGATGGTTTCTTCAGCCAGGTGATCGAGCTTGAGAAACACCGGACCGTTGCCGCTTTCAAGTTCCTGGTGGAACTCCCACATCATCTGGCCGCTCCAGTAGTCGCACTCGATGAAGCGGTCGCCCTTGTTGTTGGCCGTGTAGCCGCCCAAGGGGCCGGTCACGTACGCGCACGCGGGGCCGTTGTAATCCTTGATCAGCGGGTTGATCTGGAAGCACTCCAGATTCGCCAGTTCTGCACCGGCGTGATAGGCCATTGCATAACCGTCGCCTGCGTTGGTCGGGTTTTCGTAGGTGCCCATCAGGTAACCCGACGACGGCAGGCCCAGTCGCCCGGCAGCGCCGCAGCAGAGGATCACGGCCTTGGCTTTGATCACGTAGAAATCGGCGGTGCGACAGTCGAACCCCATGACGCCGTTCACTGCACCTTCCTCATCGGTGAGCAAACGGGTGCAGACCACTCGGTTGGTGATGGTCACCCTCGCCCGCTTCAACTGGCGGTACAACACTTTCTTGATGTCGTGGCCTTCGGGCATCGGCAACACGTAGGCGCCCATATGGTGGACTTTTTTGACGGCGTAATCGCCGGTCTCGTCCTTCTCGAACTTCACGCCCCAGCGGTCCAGTTGCTCGATGGTTTCGTAACTGTGGGTCGCATAAGCGTGCACCGCCGCCTGATTGACGATGCCGTCGTTGGCGATTGTGATTTCCTTAGTGTATTGCTCAGGCGTGGCGTGGCCGGGAATCACGGCGTTGTTCAAGCCGTCCATGCCCATGCTGATGGCGCCGCTGCGCTTGACGTTGGCCTTGTCGATCAGCAGCACGCGCAGGTTGCGATTGCGTTCCTTGGCTTTGATCGCCGCCATCGGTCCGGCCGTGCCGCCGCCGATCACCACGATGTCGTATTCCTGTTCCAGCACTTGGCGCGTCATCACTAAGCCTCCGGGTGATGCTGGATCGCACCACTTGTCATAACGAGTTATGCCGTGAGCATAAAGAGCTTAAGCGCGGATGTAGAAATACCGTTTGGCTATAAGGTTATTCGTGGCGTCAGCTGGCGTAGGTCAATGGCAATTGGGTCGTGGATTTGATTTGCTCCATGGCGAAGCTTGAACTGATGTCGGTGATGCCCGAGAGTTGAATCAGCTTTTTATACACCGCGTCATAGCCGGTAATATCAGGCACAACGATACGTAACATGTAATCCGTATCGCCCGCCATGCGGTAACATTCCACCACCTCAGGCAGCGTGGAGATAAGGTCGTGAAAGCGTCCAAGCCATTCGGCATTGTGCTGATTGGTACGTATCGCAGCGAATACGGTGACGTTGACGTTCAATTGGCCGGGGTCCAGCAATGCAACGCGCCCCCTGATCATGCCCTGCTCTTCGAGCTTCTGAACCCGACGCCAACACGCGGTGCTGCCCAAGCCAATGGCGTCGGCGATTTCTGCAATGGGACGGGTACAGTCGGCCTGAAGAATGCCGAGAATGGCTTGATCGAATTTATCCATCGTAAGGTGTCGACTCGTGTGAAGGTTATGACCAATGGCGATAAAGATAAGCCGAATCTCGCAGTCCTCGAAACTTTATTCTCTAAAGCACGGGCAGATACGAAAAATATTCTAACCAGCAGCCCAATCAGCGTTGAGTAATCAATTTTTTTTCAGGTCCACGCAGGTAACATTTTTCCCATCACGGACAGCGCGGATTTCTCCCCCATGAGCACACTTCCTTGTTACTTCGATTACGCCGCCACCACCCCTGTCGATGACCGTGTCATCCAGGCGATGGTCACCTGCCTCGGTCGCGACGGCACCTTCGGCAACCCCGCCTCCAACTCCCACGCCTATGGCAATCTCGCCCGCCAGTCAGTCGAACTCGCACGCCGTCAGGTCGCTGAGCTCGTCGGCTGTTCAGCCGATGCAATCATCTGGACATCCGGGGCCACCGAATCCAACAACCTCGCGATCAAAGGGATTGCGCAACGCGCACCTGCCCAGCGTCGCCATCTGATCACCAGTCGCATCGAACACAAGGCCGTGGTCGACACCGTGCGTCAGCTTGAGCAGGCGGGCTTTCCCGTGACCTGGCTTGAACCCGACAGCGCCGGTTTGATCCGCCCCGACGCCGTTCGCAATGCCCTGCGGGATGACACGCTGCTGGTGTCGCTGATGCTGGTGAACAACGAACTCGGCACGCTGACCGACATCGCCACCATCGGCGAGATGCTCCGTGCTCAGGGCGCGCTTTTCCACGTCGACGCCGCACAAGGCGCAGGCAAGGTGGCCATTGATCTCAACGCACTGCCTGTGGACCTGATGTCGTTCTCCGCTCACAAAATCTACGGCCCGAAAGGCATTGGCGCGCTGTACGTCGGCGAGCGTGCCCGTCCGTTGCTCGAAGCGCAGATTCACGGCGGCGGGCACGAACAGGGTTTCCGCTCCGGGACGCTGGCCACCCACCAAATCGTCGGCATGGGCGCGGCCTACGCGTTGGCCAGCGCCGAGATGGAGGACGAAGTGCAACGCATCGGCGTGCTGTCGGCCCGTCTGCGTGACGGCCTGCTGCAACTGCCGGGGGTGAGCCTCAACGGCGATCCGCTACAACGCGTGCCGCACACGCTGAACATCTGCGTCGACAAGGCCGGATTCAATGCCATGAGCCTGTCCAGCGATCTCGCCGTGTCGTCGACGTCGGCCTGCAACTCCGCCAGCAGCGGTGCTTCTCACGTGTTGTTGGCGATGGGTCTGAGCCCCGCGCTGGCGGGCAGCAGCTTGCGTTTGAGCCTGGGCCGTTACACCGAGGCGGCAGATGTCGATAAGGCGATTGAAGTGATTGCGGGTCGCTTGAACAGCCAGGCGAGCACCTTCTGGTGATCGCCCGTGGCTGATCGTTCAACAAAGTAACCTCTGGAGGTTACATTTGGGAAAGTAATCTTTCGGGGTTACTTTCCGGACAGTTTCAGCACCGCCAGGCCGATGGCGATGCTCGTAGTAAGAACCACCGCCATGTCCATTAGCAATGCGAATCGTGAGGCAAGGGCGTAGCTTCGCATCGTTTTCACGCCCGCATCCTGCAATATCCCCCACGCGACGGCAAACGCCCCCCCCCCGACGCCCCCCCCCAAAAAAAATTCTCGGCGAAGAAATCGGTGAGCAACTTGTACGGTGAATCTAGGCGTCTGCTTGCGGACATCAGCAATGTGCTTTTTCATCCCGTCCGTTTTTGGCCGGAGAGTGCTAAGACCGTCGCTAGTGGGACTTCTCGGCACCGAACTTGGAACCAACACTCAGACGCCGCTTATCGCGTTAATGCCATAAGCACGCTGTAGTAATCGCTAATCAATATAGATTACGCATTCCACTTAGGTTGAACGCCCTGCTATTCTGCAACCCAGATATCTATATCTCACTAAGGCACAATATCAAAAGTTCGAAAACAACATCGCCATCGCCGACCCATCTATTATTGCGTTTAAACATCAATAAAAAACAGTGCGAATCCGCATTCTATTTAGCTCATACTTGCACAGCGTGTTACATGGAGAGTTATCATGAAAAAACGGAAAAAAACAAATTCTCAACTGGATAGCCCGTCTTTAGCGCCAGCACATTTGGCCTGGCATTGCGGGACTAGCTTGCCTGAGTCAGCCCCCTCTACTGGTCACTCAAACTCGGCCAAGCCAGACCGCTCAAAAGCCACTTCCTATCAGAATACAGCTATATTTTCATCCGACTCAATCATGCTGGAAACGCTTTCCTTTAGAAAGAAAGCTACCAATGAAGTTATTGGCAGTGCATCAACAAAAGCAGGTACTGTTGAGCTTTATGCTGAAGGAGTGTGGCGAGCGATTGGAGAAGTCGACCTTAACGGTCGATTTAGCAACGCTAATGTTCCGGAAAATTATTTGTTACACCCAGACACCATTCGTGCGCGCGTCACCACAGGCGATATTAGCTCTCATGCCGTCGAAGCCACCGCTGATTTTGTTCATGCACGTGCACGATGGTTCGGCCCGACCGCAAATATGGCCGCAGACCAGGACTATTACCAATGGCGCCTGAGGTGGGCTGACTATCAGCCTACCGGATATCGCATGTCGGCTAACTCCGCAACTTCGATTTGGCTGGAGGGTGATGATGAAGCCGTATGGGTATTGGTGGGGGTACAAGGACTTGCAAATCAAATGGATCGAGCTTCACAAACTGAAAACATGCGCGAGACAAGGCTGAAACGTGGGCGGAATACGGTATCAGACCCTTTGGGAGGACTCGTTCATATCCGTAACAATGGGCGAGCCCGTTGCCATATTGTTTTAGATGGAAGCACACGACCGATTCCGTTCTGCTCAAATACTTACCCAGAAGAATTCATCCGCATGCTTGAAAAAAGCGATGCATTGTCAGAGGTACAACTGGCGGGTGATCGGGTGGTTATCACGAGCTATGCTGATACTTATAGAAACTATGCCCACGCGAACCCTAATGAAATCATAACATCCCACGAAAAAGTGTTGAGTATTGAAGCAATGGCCGCAGGACTGGATGGCTCATCTCCCCTTCATACCCGAAGCAACATGTGGATACATGCAGTAGAAGCAGCATCAACAGTTATGCCCAGCGCAACGACTGGATATATAGCACTCCCCCATGGGAGCGCGCCAGGAAATGAATACATGACTGCATTACTGGGAGCGGTCGCTCATCGCCGATGGGTCACGCTACACGAATACGGGCATCACTTTCAAAATAGATCAAATAGCCCGCAACCTCTATTTGATGAAAACTCAGTAAACATCTATGCTTTGGCAGTAGGAAGAGTACATGAGAATGATTACAGTGATGAATTTCCTCGGAGATGGCCAGCCTTGAAAACTTGGCTCGCCCAGCCTCGCGACCAAAAGACATACTCCGAGTCGCCCGACACTCACGCAATATTCGAACAACTCAGGAAAGCTTTTGGTGACGATTTTCTCCCCAAATGGGACCGTTATACGAGAGAAAATCCAGTTCAATCAGGGGATCTGATAACCTTTACAACGTCGCTATCTAAGGTCGCGAACTGCAATTTGGCTGATTTCTTTGCGGAATGGGGGGTCATTAAGCCTAGCGACCCGACCTGGAACGCTTTGCAGGCTCTGAACCTTTCACGGCCGCCCGCCGACCTTACAAAGCAAATCCCCTATACCTGATTGATAGGACAGATCAAGCAGATACTCGCCTGGCGACCCAAACAACTGGCAGGCTTTTTATTTTTCCGCACGTGCTGGGAACTCCGCTAATAGGGTGCAGATTTCCGCACTTGGCTCGTCTCTGGCACAATCGCCCATCGTTTTGTCGAGACCGTCACGAGCATGGACCTGAACAGCGTTTATCAGCGCCTGAACACCGGCAGCAAGAAGTGGAGCCAGTACCCGGAAGACGTGTTGCCGATGTGGGTGGCGGACATGGATTTCCCGGTGGCCGAGCCGATCGTGCAAGCGCTGAAAAACCGTCTTGAACACCCGCTGCTCGGCTACTCGGTGGCGCAGGACAGCCTGCGCCAGACGTTGGTGGCGCACCTGGCCCGTCACTACGACTGGGTGATTCAACCCGAAGACCTGGTGTTCCTGCCCGGCGTCGAACCCGGTGTGAACATGGCGCTCAACACCCTGGTGCCCGCAGGCAGCGGCGTACTGGTGCAGACGCCCAACTACTCGCCACTGCTGCACGCCCCGGCGAACTGGAAGCTGCCGCGAGTCGACCTGCCGCTTCACGTCGACGCCAATGGCCAATACCCCACCGATATCGCTGCGCTGAACAATGCGCTGCTGCAGTCACGCGCCCTATTGCTGAGCAATCCGCATAACCCGCTGGGCAAGGTCTTCGAGCGCGACGAGCTGCGCGCCATCGGCGAGGCCTGCGTGCAGCATGACGTGCTGATCATCTCCGACGAAATCCACGCCGACATTCTGTTCGACGGCCGTCGTCACACCCCGATTGCCTCCCTGAGCCCGGAAATCGCCGCGCGCAGCGTGACCCTGATGTCCGCCAGCAAAGCCTGGAACATCGCCGGCATGAAGACCGCCTTTGCCGTGGTGCAGAACGCCGAATTGCGCGAGCGCTTCAACGCGGGCCGCCTGGGGTTGGTGGACAGTGTCAACGCGCTGGGCCTTGAGGCGACGCAAGCCGCCTATCGCGACGGCGCTGAGTGGCTGGCACAGGTCAATGCCTACCTGCAGGACAACCGCGACTACTTGGCCCACGCCTTGGAAACCCGCTTCCCCGGTATTCGCATGCACCTGCCGCAAAGCACCTATCTCGCGTGGCTGGACTGCTCGGCGCTGGACATTCAGCACCCGCAGCAGTTTTTTCTCAACGAGGCCAAGGTTGCTCTGAGCTGCGGCCTGGAGTTCGGCGACGACTGCGGCCAGTTCGTGCGACTGAACTTCGGCTGCCCTCGGCCGATGCTGGAAGACGCGCTGGCGCGCATGGAGCGCAGTCTTCAACGGACCTGAGCTCAGCCGTAGAACGCGCCGGACAGACCGGCGTGTCCGGTTTCAAAAATATTTGAGCCAAGTGATGTCCCGCCGACGGGCTTTGAGGTCGGCAAACCAACGAACGGCTGGAAATAACGCGAGCGTCATCGCTGCCGCGCACACCCACAGCGCCGACACCGAATCGAACCCGAAATACGTCCCCTGATTCGCGCCCCACACCGCCAGCGCGATCAGGTAAAGCACTTTGAGCACATACAGGTGCAACAGGTAAAAAAACATCGGGGCAGCGCCGAACGTCACCAAGGGTTTCAACCAAACCTTTTGTGCGCCACGTTCCAGCCAGGCAAGCATCAGCAGTCCGAAGCCCAGCGTGAAACTGATGAACAGCAGTGAAGGCGGGTATTTGGTGATGTTGAGCAGGCTCATAAGGGTTTGGGTGGTTGTGTCGCCCGGCGTCCATGGTTTCTCCCCGTAGCCGTTGAGGCCGCGTAACGCGAGAAACAGCGTCAGCAGTCCGAATCCCGAGACGATGAGGTTCATTTCACGTTTTTGCGCATCCGCGCCGTGAGCGAACCAGGGCCCGACCGCGTACCCCACAGCGATCACGCCGATCCAGGGCAGCACCGGGTACGACGTACGCAGACGCAGGCTATCGCTGACCTCAATCCAACCCCGGTCATGCAAAATGGCCCACGGAACGTGCAGCCAGGAATCGGTGCCGAAATGCACGCCGTCCAGCAGGTTGTGTCCGCCAATGATCGCCAGCCCCAGCACAGCCAACACGCTACGGGGCAAAGCGACCAGAACGGACAGCGCGAGCATGCTCAGCCCGATGGCCCAGATCACCTGCAGGTAGATCACCGACGGCGGGAACTGGAAAGTCCAGGCAACGTTGACCAGTGTCAGTTCCAGCGCGATGAGCACCAGCCCGCGGACGAACAGGAAGTGCGCCACACCTTTAGTACCCGCATGACGCTGGCCGTACAGAAACGCCGAAAGCCCTGTCAGAAACACGAACAGCGGCGCGCAGAAATGGGCCAGCGTGCGGCTCAGAAACAGCTCAAGGCTGGTGCTGCCGACGTCCATCGGGTCAGTCACCTGACGATGCAGGAAAAACGTCTCACGCACGTGATCCAGCAACATGAACACGATGATCAGGCCCCGCAGCGCGTCAATCGACTGCAAGCGGCTGTGCCGGACGGGCGCCTCGACGGCCGCCGCCGATTCATCGATAGCGCGCTCGTTTTCGTAGGCAAGGCTCATGCAAACTGCCCTCGGGCCGGGCTCATCCCGCTGTAGGAAGCGGAGGCGACCGCGTCGTGAGGGTGCAGGCTTTCGAAGTGGCGCACTGAGACGCTGCTGGCGGCAAAGCGCCCCGTCAGCGCCTGCTGAACCTTTCGCGCGGCATCTTCGACGTACATCAGGTTCTGCCCGTTGAGACGGGCGAAGGCTTGCTCGTCGGCGCGCTTCACGGCGGTCTGCACCGGCGTGCCCAACGCGTCTTCGATGACGTCAATCAACCCAAGCAGCCCCAGGCGTTCAGCGTCCTCATCGACATTCACCTGAACCCGCGCCACGCTGCGCTGGCTGTGCGGTGTTGCGTGGGAGCCATTCCGGCGAAGCCAGGTCGCCACGGCGTCGGCATCCACTGACCCTGAACCGAAATGCCCGGTGAACGCCTGCTCCAGCAATTGCCGCGACAGCGCCGCCGAGCACGGGCAGGTCGAAGAATAGGTGACGTCCACACTGACCGTCAGCGCGAGCCGCCCTTCCCTCCACTGCGCCTCAACCACCACCGGATAGGACTTCCAGCCGCTCAACCCCTGCGTGATCAAGGCAGGCCGTTTGCTCAGCAGGTCGAAGGACAGACGAACGCTCGCCTGCGAGGAATGGCAATCGGCGTGACTGGACACCATCAATTGCAAGAGTGCGGCGAGGCTCGCCGGGCTGACGGCGTGGTGCTCGGCAAAGCGGTCGAGCAGCGTGTACAGCCGTGACATGTGAATGCCCTTGATCTGTGGCATCGGCAAATCCACCTGCAAATCCGCACGGGCATGAATCGGCGCGCCAACGCCAGGTTCATCGAGGATCAAAGGGATATCAATGCCTCGCATGCCGACCCAGTCCAGCGGCAGCAGCGATTGAGAGAACTCGGAGGAGGCAACGTCGGGAAGCGGAGTGTTCATGTAAGGCAGGTTCTCGCAGCATCAGGACAACGCGAACCGGAGAAGGCTCGCCGCAAAGAGTTATAACATAACACTCGCGACATGCCCGATGACAACCAAAATCTGTGCATCAAACAAACGGGCGAGGCAACTGCGCTGCCTCGCCCGTGTTTACTGTGTTTTTACTGTGTGACCCTTACACCTCAATACCCCAGCGAAAGCCCGGTATTGCGACGTGGGTCATTGGCACCGTAGAAGCGGTTGTTGCCCACCGGCTTGCCACCCAGCGAAGGCGCGCCGACCAGAATGGCGGCCAGATGATTGGCGTCCTGAGGCGCGCCGAATTTGTGGCCCCAGCTTTCGAGAATCTTCTGCGTGTCAGGGCTGACGGCGAAGTTTTCGAGGTTGGTGGTTTCAGGCATCCACTGCTGGTGGAAACGCGGCGCATCTACCGCTTCCTGGATGTTCATGCCGTAGTCGATGACGTTGAGCATGGTCAGCAAAGTCGCCGTGATGATGCGGCTGCCGCCCGGCGTACCGACGACCATTACCGCCTTGCCATCCTTGGTGACGATGGTCGGGCTCATCGACGACAACGGCGTCTTGCCCGGGGCAATGGCATTGGCTTCGCCCTGCACCAGACCGTACATGTTCGGCACGCCGACCTTGGAGGTGAAGTCATCCATTTCGTCGTTGAGGATCACGCCGGTCTTGCTCGCCATCACGCCCGCGCCGAACCAGTCGTTGAGGGTGTAGGTCACGGAAACCGCGTTGCCCCACTTATCGACGATGGAATAGTGCGTGGTGTTGTTGCCTTCGTGAGGCGCAACGCCCGGTTTGATGGCCTGGGAATCGCCGGCTTTTTGCGGTTCGATCGCGGCGCGCAGTTTGGTGGCGTAGTCACGGTCCAGCAGGTGCGCGATCGGGTTCTTCACGAAATCCGGGTCGCCGAGGTAGCTGTTGCGGTCCACGTAGGCGTGACGCATGGCCTCGATCTGATAGTGCATGCCCTGGGCCGAGTGATAGCCCAGTTCCTTCATCGGGTAGCCTTCGAGGATGTTCATGATCTCGCAGATCACCACACCACCTGAACTCGGAGGCGGCGCCGAGACCACGTGGTAGCCCCGGTAATCGCACTCGATGGGCGCCAGTTCGCGGGTTTTGTACTTGTCGAGGTCGGCCTGAACGATGATGCCCTTGCCCGCCTTGCTCGAATCGACGATGGCCTTGGCGACCCAGCCCTTGTAGAAACCATCGGTCCCCTTGGCAGAGATTTCCTTGAGGGTTTTTGCCAGGTCCTTCTGCACCAGCTTGTCGCCAACCTGCATCGGCTGGCCTTTGTTCAGAAAGATCGGGGTCAGGTCTTTGTCAGCCTTGAACTCGTCTGTCGCGGTGTGCAGCAGATCGATGTCGCCCTGCTCCAGCGGGAAGCCGTTTTCGGCGAGTTTGATCGCCGGTGCAATGACCTCGGCCCGCTTCTTGGTGCCGTATTTGCTCAGCGCCATTTCCATGCCGGACACCGTGCCCGGTACCCCCACGGCCAAATGGCCCTTGGAGCTGAGGTCCGGAACGACGTTGCCGTCCTTGTCCAGGTACATGTTGGCGGTGGCGGCCTGCGGGGCTTTTTCGCGGAAATCGAGGAAGGTCTTGCGGCCGTCCGCCAGTTGGATGGTCATGAAACCACCGCCGCCGAGGTTACCCGCAGCCGGGTAAACCACTGCCAGCGCATAACCTACGGCAACGGCGGCGTCCACCGCGTTACCGCCGGACTTCAGCACATCGACGCCAACGTGAGTGGCCAGATGCTGAGCGGTGACGACCATGCCGTTTTCAGCGGCAACGGGGGCGACGGAGGCGGCGTAAGTGGAGGAAAACGCGAGGGTGAGCGAGGTCGCAATGAGCGACTTGGCCAAGGGTTCAAACTTCATGAGTCGACTCTCTTTCTTCTTTTGAATGTGGAACAGCATTGGCGGGTCGAGCCGGATGGGGTCATACCCTCTCACGACTCGCCCGGCATCCTTGCGACTGCAGATGCACATTGGCTGGAGCTTTTTTTGCGACTGCGTACCGGCCCAAGACAGACCGATTCGCCGCACCAAAATAGCGCACAAAGAACAATCGACCTAGGGCCAATTACAAGATATTTCAGGGGATCGAAAAGACCGTCAGAAAAAGATGACTGTGGGAGCGAATTCATTCGCGAGGCGGCGTTACAGACACAGAGTTTTCAACCCTGCCAACGTCTCGCGAATGAATTCGCTCCCACAGGGGGGCGTCAGAACCAGCGATCGTTGCGTTTGCGGCCACGGGTCAGCGCTGGGAGGATCAGGCCCAGTAACAGGCCCGCCCCGGCAATGCTGCCGCCGTAGACCATGTAACGCATCAACACCTGGTTGTTCTCGTCACCCAGCTTGGCTTGGGTCGAGCGCAGTTCCGACTGGGCGTCGGTCAACTGGGCGTTGAGGTCTTTAGTGCGGGCTTCGAGCTCGTCGACGAGTTTCTTGCGGGAGTCGAGGGTCTCCTGCATGCCCTGGACCTTGGTCTTCCAGTCGTCATCGATGGTTTTGAGTTGACCGCTGAGGTCGGCGACCTGCTGGGTCAGTTGCGGCAGCCGTTCGGTCTGGCCGGGGACTTCTTGAAGATCGTTGGAGGGAATCCAGACGGTATCCCCGGAATTGCCGCGCACCTGGCTGTAATCGCCCTGGGTGTTGATCAGCTCGACTTTCTGCCCGGACTTGAGGGTGCCCACGATGCGATAACCGTCGGTGGGGCCGCTGCGGACATAGGTGCTGAGGGTGTCGCTGACCCAACGGTCTTTGCCTTCAGCGTGAGCCTGACCGGCGAGTCCGACGACCAACAGCGTGCCCATCAAACCGGCGCTGAGCAAACGGCGTCGAGCGCCCGGCAGTGGGGAAATCAGGGAATCGGGGATGGAAACGAGGCGAGATAGTGACATGGGGAATCTTCGACAAATAAAAAGAATGGCCGGGTGGACAAGCCGCATGCGATGAACGAAACGTGGTCAACAGACCATTCAAATGATGTCAGGTTCACTGCGGGAGGGTGACGTTCGTCTGGGGAGAGGCGTTTCTCGTGGGGTCAATGACGCTAATACGGCATGCAAACCATCTGTAGCAGTCTGGCTTGCCAACGGCAGCGTCCTTGAAATCGCCACCTTCGGCAAGCCGTTGCTGCAGGGATCGCGGCGATCGCGCATTCTGGGAGCGCTCCAAAACGTGTGGGAGACGCCGGAGGGACGACGGCAGCGACAGCGGTGGTTCAGTTGCCAATCAATAGCCTGACCCACCGCTTCGCGGCCGTCGTTCCTTCGGCTGCTCCCACAAGGTTCGGCGCCGTGCTCGCGCTCTTTGCTCAAACACAATCGCGTCCGGGCTGCCGACGGCTGCGAGCCATGGGCGGCACGGCCGGCATTCCGGACTGCCACAGGGGATTTGTGTCTCAGCACAATCTCTGGACACCGCAAATCTCGTGGGAGACGCCGGAGGCACGACGGCAGCGACGGCGGTGGGTCAGTCAATCCAGCTGTGACTGATCACCGCCTCGCTGCCGTCGTTTCTCCGGCGGTTCCTACAGACCAAACAGGTGTTTACTGATCCCCCATCGGCTTGAGCACCACCACCGCCAACGGCGGCAGGTTCAAGGCCACAGAATACGCCTGTCCGTGGTTTTTGATTTCCTCGGCCATCACGCCCCCGCCATTGCCGATGTTCGACCCCGCATACACCTCGGCGTCGGTGTTGAGCAATTCGGCCCATTTGCCACCAAACGGCACGCCTACGCGGTAATGCTCACGGGGCACGGGCGTCAGGTTCGCCACCACCAGCAGCGGCTCGCCGTCCTTGCTCCAGCGCAAATACGCGTACACGCTGTTGCCCGCATCGTCACCGATGACCCATTGGAAACCCTGCGGCTGGCAATCTTGCTCGTACAACGCCTTCTCGGACCGATACAGCCGGTTCAGATCGCCCACCAGCGTGTGCACGCCTTTGTGGTCCGCGTAGTTAAGGAAGTGCCAGTCCAGCTCAGTGTCGTGGTTCCACTCGCGCCACTGCCCGAACTCGCAGCCCATGAACAGCAGCTTCTTGCCAGGGTGGGTCCACATGAAGGTCAAGTACGCCCGCAGGTTGGCGAATTTCTGCCAGCGATCCCCCGGCATCTTGTCAATCAGCGAATGCTTGCCGTGGACCACTTCATCGTGAGAAATCGGCAGGATAAAACGCTCGGACCACGCATACACCAGTCCGAAACTCAGACGGTCGTGGTGATGCTGACGATGGATCGGGTCCTGCTCGATGTACTTGAGCGTGTCGTGCATCCAGCCCATGTTCCACTTGTAGGCGAAGCCCAGGCCGCCCTGTTGAGTCGGTTGACTGACGCCCGGCCACGCCGTGGATTCCTCAGCGATGACCAACGCCCCCGGCGCTTCCAGCGCGACCACGTCGTTCAGGTGACGCAGAAAATCGATGGCTTCCAGATTTTCACGACCGCCGTAGCGGTTCGGCACCCACTCCCCGGCTTTACGTGAATAGTCGCGATACAGCATCGACGCCACGGCATCCACCCGCAGGCCGTCGATGTGGAATTTCTTCAGCCAGTGCAGGCCGGAGGCGATCATGAACCCGTGCACTTCGGTGCGGCCCAGGTTGTAGATCAGCGTGTCCCAGTCCTGATGGAAACCCTCCTGCGGGTTGCCGTATTCGTACAGCGCCGTGCCGTCGAATTGCGCCAAGCCGTGGGTGTCGGTCGGGAAATGCGCAGGCACCCAGTCGAGAATCACGCCGATGTCGTTTTGGTGACAGGCGTTGACGAAGGCCGCGAAATCCTCTGGAGAGCCATAACGCGCGCTCGGCGCGAATTGCGAGAGCAACTGATACCCCCACGAGCCGCCAAACGGGTGCTCCATGATCGGCATCAATTCGATGTGGGTGAAGCCCAGCCCTTTGATGTACGGGATCAGCTCCCGCGCCAGCTCTTGCCAATTGAACGGACGATCCGGCTCGTCATCGCCGCCGTGGTGCCATTTCCAGGATCCGGCGTGCAACTCATAGATTGACAGCGGCTGATGCACATCCTGCTTGTCGCCACGGGCCTGCATCCAGTCGTTGTCCTGCCAGTCAAAACTCAGGGGCGCAGCGACCTTCGAGGCGGTGTCCGGCGGCACCTTGGTGGCCAGCGCCATCGGGTCGGCCTTCAGTGGCAGGACGCCGTGCTGGCCGAGGATTTCATATTTGTAGGCTTCACCGGGGCCCAGGCGCGGGATGAAAATTTCCCACACACCGGACGGGTAACGCACACGCATCGGGTGACGGCGGCCATCCCAGCTGTTGAAGTCGCCCACGACGGACACCCGACGGGCGTTCGGCGCCCACACCGAAAAACGCACGCCATTCACGCCATCGACGGACGTGACCTGTGCGCCCAGCGCGCTGCTCAGGTCGCGGTGATTACCTTCAGCAAACAGGTACAAGTCCATCTCGCCGAGGAGTTGGCCAAAGCTGTACGGGTCTTCGGTGATCTGCTCGCCGGTGGCCCAGTTGATCTTCAACAGGTAAGGCTCTCGCACCGGAAAGTGCCCGGCGAAAAAGCCGGGTTTGTCGCTCATGCTCAGTTCGCCCAGGTCGCGTTCACCGTCACGGGACAGCACGCGCACGCCTAATGCATTGGGGAGGTAGGCGCGAATCACCTGGCCTTCCTTGCCGTCGCTGTGGGGGCCGAGCATGGAGAACGGGTCGCGGTGTTCGGCGCGGATCAACGCGTCCATGTCGCCGGCGTTGGGCAGCACATTTTGGTTGCCTTTACCGAATGGGTCAGACGCACTCATTTTCATTCTCCATCAGACAAGTCCAGCAGCCCACGTAGACCTTGAAGCGGTACCGACAACCAGGTCGGCCGATTCTCGGCCTCATAGGCCACTTCATAAGCCGCTTTTTCCAAAGTGAACAGCGCCAGTGCGGCCGCCTCCCCTTCGGTGTCTTTCCAGGCGTGGGCAACGTCGACGGTAGCTGTTTTGTAAGCCCCGAGGAACGCGTCCCGCGCTTGTGTCAAATACGTTTCGGCCACATGCTTACGCGCCGCCTCTGCCTGAGGCGAGCTATCCGCACTCTGGGCATTGCGTACCGCCATGGCGGCAGCGTAGTCGAAAGATCGCAACACGCCGCTGACGTCCTTGAACGGGCTGTACTTCGCGCGACGCTCCTGCAGCGGTCGCGCCGGTTCACCCTCAAAGTCGATCAGGTACGCATCGCCTTTCACCACCAGCATCTGGCCCAAGTGCAAGTCACCGTGAACCCGCATGCGCAGGCCGCCCACCGACTGTTTGGCCAGGCTCTGCACCTGTGCCAGCAGCGGTTTGCGTTTACCCAGCAGTTCACTGACCAATTGCTGATCGCCAGGTTCAAGGGTATTGCGATGCTGTTCGAGCAAGTCCAGCGCGCGCTCGATTTGCGCCCCCACACTTTTCGCCGACGCCTGACTGTCCTTGACGCTGGTGACTTCGGTCTTGAAGTCGGGATTGTCGGTCGGCGCGCCCAGCACCACGTGCATTTCCCCCAGCCGCTGGCCCAGCAGACCGGCGAAATCTTTCAATTCGAGCAACGCGTTGGCGTGCTGCTCGACTGAAGACGAGCCATGGGCCATGTGATCGCGCACGGCGCGTTCGAGGTTGTTCTGGGTCCACTCCCACGCGTCGCCCTGATTGCTCAGATACCCCTGAGCGATCATCAGCAGATTGCTCTCGCCCGCCTTGTCGACCCGCACCACCGCGCCCAGCAGCGGCGAGATGTGTTCGTAGCCGGCTTCGGTGAGGTACGCGCCCATTTCCAGTTCAGGGTGCGTCCCGGCCGCCACGCGACGGATCATCTTCAACACCAGCGCGTTGCCGACCACCACCGAGCTATTGGATTGCTCGGCGGACAGATAGCGCACTTCAGATTCGTCGTTCAGGCCCAGCGCCGCCAGTTTCGAGGTCTGCTGAAAGCGCAGCTCGCCATCGTCGGTGGGCAATGCGGTCTTGTCCTGCATGCCCTTGATAACGGCCCGGATGAACGGCTCCAGGGTGAACGCATCGGTAATCAGGCCAACCTGGCGCCCACGACGCACACGGGCCAGGGCCAATTGCTGCGGCAGCGCGCTGCTGAAGTCATCCTCGGCGAGGAAGCCGAACGGCAGTTGATACCGCGCCACATCATTGCCCGACGTGACCTCGATTTCGCTGAGCAGCACCGGGCGTTCGGCCGTGCCGAAGCGTACGGCGTAAGCGATGTGCACGTTGTCGATGGCCGTGCCCTTGCCCGCGAACCAGCGGCGTTTGGGCAGGTAGACCGACAGCGAGGTCTGTTCCATGGTCTGGCGCAGCGGTTCGTCCAGCAGTTCTTCCAAACGTTGCTTGAGCACCAGGGTGGGGAAATCCGGCATGCTTTCGGCCGGTTCGACGTGCCAACTCGGCATTTGATTCTCCGCGGCCAGCAGGAACCAGTAGAAGCCATACGGTGGCAACGTCAGCAGGTAATTGAGCTGGCCAATGGGTGGAAAGGCGCTGCCGCCCAGCATCTCGACCGGCACCGTGCCCGCGTAGTGGGACAGTTCCAGCTCGGCCGCTTGAGACGCGGCGGAGACGTTGGCGACACAGAGGATGATCTCGGTTTTGCCGTCCGGCCCTGTGTGTTCGCGGGTGTAGGCCAGAATCCGGCGGTTGCTCGGCGAGAGCATTTTCAGCGTGCCCCGGCCGAACGCCTTCTGCTGCTTGCGCACGGCGAGCATGCGCCGCGTCCAGTTCAGCAGCGAATGCGGGTCGTGGTCTTGGGCTTCGACGTTGACCGACTGATAGCCGTACAGCGGATCCATGATCGGCGGCAAGACCAGACTCGCCGGGTTGGCTCGGGAAAAGCCACCGTTGCGGTCGATGGACCATTGCATTGGCGTGCGCACGCCGTCGCGGTCACCCAGGTAAATGTTGTCACCCATGCCGATTTCGTCGCCGTAATACAGGGTCGGCGTCCCTGGCATGGACAACAACATGCTGTTAAGGAGCTCTACGCGGCGACGATCGCGTTCCAGCAGCGGGGCCAAACGACGGCGAATGCCCAGGTTGATCCGCGCGCGGCGGTCGGAGGCGTAGTAGTTCCACAGATAGTCGCGCTCACGGTCGGTGACCATTTCCAGGGTCAGCTCATCGTGGTTGCGCAGGAAAATCGCCCACTGGCAGTTTTCCGGGATTTCCGGGGTCTGGCGCAGGATGTCGGTAATCGGGAAACGGTCTTCCTGCGCTACGGCCATGTACATGCGCGGCATCAGTGGGAAGTGAAAGGCCATGTGGCATTCGTCGCCGTCCTTGCCTTTGCGATCCCCAAAATACAGCTGCGTGTCTTCCGGCCATTGATTGGCCTCGGCCAGCAGCATGCGGTCGGGGTAGTTGGCGTCGATCTCCGCACGAATCTGCTTGAGGACGTTGTGGGTCTCTTGCAGGTTTTCGTTGTTGGTGCCGTCGCGTTCGATGAGGTACGGAATCGCGTCCAGACGCAGGCCGTCGATGCCCATGTCCAGCCAGTAGCGCATGACTTCCAGCACCGCTTTCATCACCTGCGGGTTGTCGAAATTCAGGTCCGGCTGGTGGGAATAGAAGCGGTGCCAGAAGTACTGACCGGCGACCGGGTCCCAGGTCCAGTTGGACTTTTCAGTGTCGAGAAAGATGATCCGGGTGCCGTCGTATTTCTGATCGTCGTCGGACCAGACGTAGAAATCTCGGGCCTTGGAGCCCTTCTTCGCGTGCCGTGCCTTCTGGAACCACGGGTGCTGGTCCGACGTGTGGTTGATGACCAACTCAGTGATCACCCGCAGCCCGCGCTTGTGTGCTTCGGCGATGAATTTCTTGGCGTCCGACATGTTGCCGTAATCGCTGTGAATCCCGCGATAGTCGGAGATGTCGTAGCCGTCGTCGCGCCGGGGCGACGGGTAAAACGGCAGCAGCCAGATGGTATTCACGCCCAGTTCGGCGATGTAATCGAGTTTGGCGATCAGGCCCGGAAAGTCGCCGATTCCATCATCGTTGGAATCGAAATACGACTTCACGTGCACCTGGTAAATCACCGCATCCTTGTACCAGAGCGGGTCTTCGATAAAGGCAGCGTTGCGGGGTTTCTTTGCCATGACCACGTCCCTTGAATTATTGGTTTGGCGCCTTGATGCGCCAGATGCCAAACGGCTGATAGTTCGGGTCGATGCGCATGAACTGCGTTTTGCCGTACCAGGTCCAGGAGTGGCCGGTCATCAGGTCTTCACCCAGAGTCGCCGCATCATCCGCCAGACCCATTTCCCACAACGGCAGCTCGAAATAGGCTTCCTGCGCGTTGCGCGGATCGAGGCTGACGGCCACGAGCACGAAATTGCTGCCGTCCGCGCTGCGTTTACCGAAGTACAGAATGTTGTCGTTCCAGGCGTTGTAGATGCGCAGGCCCAAGTGAGTCTGCAACGCTGAGTTCTGACGACGGATGCGGTTCAACTGCGCGATCTCGGCAATGATGTTGCCGGGTGCGGTGAAGTCCCGAGGGCGAATCTCGTACTTCTCGGAATCCAGGTATTCCTCTTTGCCCGGCACCGGGGCGGACTCACAGAGTTCAAACCCGGAATACATGCCCCACAGCCCCGACCCCATGGTCGCCAGCGCGGCGCGGATCAGGAAGCCCGGGCGCCCTGAGTCGTGCAGGAAGTGCGGGTTGATGTCCGGCGTATTGACGAAAAAGTTGGGCCGGTAGCATTCGCGCCACGGCGACTCATTGAGCTGGGTGAAATACTCGGCCAACTCGGCCTTGGTGTTGCGCCAAGTGAAGTAGGTGTAGCTCTGGGAGTAACCGACCTTGCCCAGACGCGCCATCATCGCCGGTTTGGTGAAGGCCTCGGCGAGGAACATCACGTCCGGATGCTGCGCACGAATGTCGGCGATCATCCATTGCCAGAACGGCAGCGGCTTGGTGTGCGGGTTGTCGACGCGGAAGATCTTCACGCCCTCCTCGACCCAGCCAAGGACCACATTGCGCAGTTCCAGCCAGAGACTAGGAATCGCATCCGGCGCGTAGAAGTCGACGTTCACGATGTCCTGGTATTTCTTCGGCGGGTTTTCCGCGTAACGGATCGTGCCGTCCGGGCGCCACGAGAACCAGCCCGGATGCTCCTTGAGCCACAGGTGATCCTGGGAGCACTGGATCGCGAAATCGAGGGCGATTTCCAGGCCGTGCTCGGCAGCCGCAGCCACCAGATTGCGGAAGTCTTCACGGGTGCCCAATTGCGGGTGGATCGCGTCGTGACCGCCATCCGCACTGCCGATGGCGTACGGGCTGCCCGGATCGTCGGGACCGGCTTTCAGCGAGTTATTCGGGCCTTTTCGGTGCGCGCGGCCAATCGGGTGAATCGGCGGGAAATACAGCACGTCGAAACCCATGTCGCGAATCATCGGCAAGCGGGTGTGCACGTCGTTGAAAGTACCGTGGCGATGTTTATCGTCAGTGATCGAGCGAGGAAACAGCTCGTACCAGCTGGCGAACTGCGCCCGTTCACGTTCCACATCCAGCGGGAATTCAAGGCTGCGGCTGAGGAACGCGTGATTGTCGGCCTGCGCCATGATCGCGGCGGTTTCACTGTGCAGCAGCAAGGTGACCTGCGCTTCGTGTTCAGTGTTCTCGCCGAGACGTTTCAGCAGGCTATCGATCTGCCCTTTGAGTTCGTTCTGGCTGCGTTCGCTGGCATGCACGAGGTGCAAACGCCCTTCTTCCAGCTCCAGATCGACCGGCACACCGGCAGCGTATTTTTTCTCCAGCTCATAGCGATAGCTGGCGAATTGATCGATCCAGGCTTCCAGGCGAAACAGGTAGCGGCTGACTGAGGTCGGGGTGAACTCACCGATCCAGCTGTCATTGCCCAGTTCGCGCATCGGCGCCTGATGCCATTCCTGCTCGTCGGCAGCGCGGTAACGGATGCGCACGGCCATTTTGTCGTGGCCATCGGCGAACACCTTGCTGGTGACCGTTACGGGTTGCCCGGTGATGGCTTTGGCCGCCAATTGCCCGTGCTCAAGCACCGGCTGCGTGTCTTCGATGACGATCCGCGGCAGTTGCAGGGCCTGGGTCAGGGATAAAGGCTGGGTTGGGTGTGGAACATCGGTGGCCAGGGAATCCGGGCCGTATGGCTGATCAGCAGTCACATTCATCGAGCATCACTCCTCACGCCCCAGGGACGCTCCTTATACAAGTCCGTAATAGTCCATTTCGTCGACACTTCATCCTTGATCTGCATGCGTCCGGCATCAGGGCAGGTGTGCCCGAATCTGGCCGCATAGGTTCCGAACGCCAGTTTCGGGGAAAAGTTCAAAGAGCTTGTGCGGCAAAAATCGATCCGTTGGCAGCTTAGTCGCGGGCTGGCAAACCACCGGGAAATTGCGCTGAATCATTCAATCGGACTCACTGTCGAACGCAGCGAGCGCGCAGAAAAAACCGGCACGATTGCCTCTTGCGACCTGCGCCTAAGGAAGGTGAAGCAATGACCATTCCCGTTCCCGCTGAAACGCCCGATCCGAACATCGATGATCCGGAACTGCCGGTGCCGAAACCTGAAGAACCGCCTCCGCCGACCATGCCGCCTGTCATCGACCCGCCCAAGGGCGACCCGCCCAGCCAGGAGCCGCCTGCGGTACTGGGTGAAACCTTTCCAGAATGATTGAATGAAGAAGCCCTGAGTGCGCGCCGTCGCGCTCAGGGTTGGTGCGAATCACCGCCGGTCTTGCGGGCCGGGTCTTTGTCTCGCTCTTCGGGTGGATCGAAGCGTTCGACGATCAGCGGCATCAAGCTGAATATCCCAAGCGCCAGTATCGTGCTCAGCACGGCAGTGGCTTCCCGGCCCATGCCAGCGGCGATGCCAATGGCGGCCGTCATCCACAACCCCGCTGCAGTGGTCAGGCCTTTCACTTGATGAGTGTTGAGTTTGTCGCCCTTGAGGATGGTGCCCGCGCCGAGAAAGCCGATCCCGGCGACGATGCCTTGCACCACGCGGCTCAACGCCGCGTCATCCGCGCCTGCCAGTCGCGGCACCAGAACAAACAGCGCCGCGCCCATGCAGACCAGCATATGGGTACGCACCCCCGCCGCCTTGCCTTTGTGCTCGCGTTCGAAACCGAGAATCCCGCCCAAAACGGCCGCGATCACCAGCCGCACACTCACCCGCGTCAGTTGGGACGCATCGGTGATGTCTGAGAACTCGGAACGCAACGTCTCGACGACTTCCTGCCACCAACCGTTCATGACGGGTCTTCCTTGCCTGGGATGCGGTGATCAATGGACCACGGCGACAGGCAAGAGTGCGAACGGACGAGCAGCATCATGACCCCCGCGTTTTCCCTCGCAACATGCTGTCCAGCACTTCATCCCGGCGAATCCAGCCATGAAACAACGCGGCCGCGAGGTGCGCGAGGATGGTCAGGAAAAACAGATACGCCAGATAGCGATGGGCTTTGCGCAGAAACGCAAACGTCTCGGCATGGGCCGCCAGGATGGAAGGCAGACGGATTGAGCTGCCGAGCATCACCGGGTCGCCCGCTGCCGAGATCATCGCCCAGCCAATCAGGGGCATCGCCAGCATCAACGCATAGAGCAGGTAGTGAGAGAGCTTCGCCGCCAACGCTTGCACCGCAGGCAAATCCGCTGGCAACGGCGGCGTTTGCGTGGTGAAGCGCACGATCAAACGCACGATGACCAATGCCAGAATCGCAATCCCCAGCGGTTTATGGATGTTCAACAACCACTCATGGCGTTCGGACACCGAGGCCACCATGCCCGCGCCGATGAACAACATGGCGATCACCATCACGGCCATCAACCAGTGCAGCGCGCGCGTCAGAGGCGAAAAATGCAAGGTGGGCGTACTCATGGCTGTTTCTCCTGGGCAGGCGCGGCTTTCAGTTGATCGACTTCGCCTGTGCGGCGCAGGTAAGACGAGGCGTAGGCAGCAGACCGAGCCGCCAGCAACGGATCGTCTGACCCTTCGATGCCGCTCGGCAATACCAGCGGGTCGTAATTGATGTCCCGGCACGCGCCGTCCAGTTGGGCGCTGTCGCTTTCAACCACCAACGTTCCCGCCGTCACGGTCGTGTGCTCCCCGGACCACGCCTTGGACGCATCGTTGGTCGGGTCTTGCGGGTTAGCAAGGGTCAGCACCAGATTCCAGCGCTGTGGCCCGCTGGCCAGTTTGTCGCTCAAGTCTTGCTGCAAGTAATCCTTGGCGTCCGGGGCCGGTGCATCGCCTTTTGCTTCAGGCACCAGACTCCAGCGCACCGGTTGCCGCTTGCCCTGCGCATCTACCAGCACAAACGCGTTGACGCTGTTGTAGGTCTCGGTCACAAAGCTGGCGGACGGCTTGGCCGTCTTGACCCAGGCCAGAAACGGCTGGGCCTCGGGGTGCGCAGCAAAGAACGCCGGAGGCTTGGATGGATCAGGCTTGCCGGTTTTGGGATCAGGCGCGGTGGCTTTTTGCAGGTCGACGAACGCTTCAGGGGTCCCCACCGGGAACACCGGCATGCTGTTCATCCCGGTGCGCCATTGCTGGCCGTTGGGTTGGGTGAACTGCACCGCGAAGCTGCGGATGGGCGCCGCGCTGTCAGGCGAATACGGATTGCCGGTGGGCAACGCCAGCCGTCCGACCACCGGGATGCGGCCACTGGCGAAGACTTCAGCTTTGGACAGTGTCGCCGCCGCGCCATTGCTCTCGAAATACCCGGCGACGCAGATCCCTTTGGGGTGGTTGCGACGGTAGCCGGGGTGAACGCCGTTGCTGTGTTCGAACACATCGACAACCCGAGCAGGCGTCAAGCGTTGTGGGTCAAGGCTGCCGTTCACGTAGGCGAATGCGCCGGCGGCGATGGCCACCACCAGGCCAATACCGGCGAGGCGAACGATTTTCTCCGAGGGGGTCAAGGGTGGTTTGCGGGGGTACGGCGGCTCACGATCAATCATCGGTCACACTCCGGGCCTAGGGCCTCTCTGCATTCATGTAGCGGTAGGACGCGGCATACACGCCTTTATTCCATGGCGTGATATTTATTTTGTGTGCGGTGGAATAACCTGCACGGGCGTGCGTCTTGCTGGTCATACGATCCGAGCGATCCCGCCGATCGATCAGGAAATCACCTTATGCATGATGTCGACGATCAATTACGAGAGCTGCTGCCGCGAATGCGTCGGTTTGCCGCATCGCTCACCCGTGACCACAGCACGGCCGATGATCTGGTGCAGTCGAGCCTTGAAAAAGCCTTGTCTGCCTGGAGCAGCAAACGCCCGGAAGGCGACCTGCGCGCCTGGCTGTTCTCCATTCTTTATAGGCAATTTCTCGACGCCCATCGACGTTCGCGCCGGTACAGTCGCATGCTGGAGCTGTTTACCGGCGGCAAGGAAGATCACCATGAGCCTTCCGTGGAGCGCACCGTGGTCGCGCAAACCACGCTGCAGGCGTTCGAACGGCTGAACACCGAACAACGTGCGCTATTGCTCTGGGTGTCTGTCGAAGGCTTGAGTTATAACGAAGTGGCGGAAATTCTCGGCGTCCCTGTGGGCACCGTCATGTCCCGCTTGTCTCGCGCGCGGCAGGCCCTGCGCCTGCTCAGCGAAGGCGAAATCACCACCCCTGCTCTGCGGATATTGAAATGATGACATTGCCTCCCAGTGAACGCGACTTGCACGCCTACGTCGATGGGCAACTCAACGACGCCGACCGGCAGACGATGGAGACGTATCTGGCCACGAAGCCCGAGTTGGCCCAGCAACTGCTGGCCTGGCAGCGGGATGCCCAGAACCTGCGCGCCAGCTTGAGTGGCGAACTGCATCGCCCGGCCAATCCAGACCTGGACCCGACGTTCATCCGCCAGCGCGTGCGTCGTAGCCGCAGCCGCCAGTTCGCCACCGCGGCGGTGCTGTTGATCGCGGTCGGTGTCGGCGGGATGAGTGGCTGGCAGGCCCGGGAAATGACCCTCGTCAGCGGCGTTCAGCCCATGGCCGACGCCGTGCAGGCCTATCGGATGTTCGCGGTCAACGACAGCATGGCCAGCGACTGGAACACCGACAAGCCGAACAACGCGCAGGTCTGGCTGGACAAGCATTTCGCCCAGGCCAACCGCCTGCCCGATCTGGCGTCAGCCGGGTTCAAACCCGTGAGTGGGCGCCTGACCAGCACCGAACAAGGTGCCGCCGCGATGGTGGTGTACAAGGATGACGAAGGACGGACGCTGAGTTTCTACATCCGTCCGCCAGGCCCGAACAATCATTTGCTGGCCCCCGGCACGCGACGGGACGGTGAGCTGGAAGCCGATTATTGGTCAGGAGGTGGTTACAACTACGCCGTGGTCAGCCCTGCCGATGACCCTGCTGTCAAGGCTGCGCGACAGGCGTTGCGTCAGCCGATTTGAACAGAGAGCGGTGGATCAGACAGCCGGTCTGTCACAGATCCACCGCTCAACCTTTCAGGTCGCTCGCACTGCCCCGCAACAATACCTTGTCCTGAATCCCCGCCAGGGTGTCCTTGAGCGTCGAAACGCCACGTCCTTGTTTCGCGTCCTTGTCCTGTTGTAGCGCCTGTTGCAGCACGCTCAGGAAATTCTGGGTTTTTGACGATGACAACGGCGTCCGCGTGTCGCTCTCCAGGTGCCCCATCACGTATTTGGAAATACGCGTCGACTGGCTTGCGGACTGGCTGACCGACGCCTGCACCAATGCCCCTTTGTCGTAACCGATGTTGGTCTTGCTGCTGGCCTGATCGTTGATCTGGTAATACAGGTAATTCTGCGACGTCGGATCGCGGCTCAGGTCCAGCTTCTGGCCTGCGGTGAGCGCCTTGTGGTAACTGGCAATCAGGCTCGATTGCTGGTTCTGAACGAGGGTCCGGTTCAACTGATCCCGGCCTTTGGATTGCGTCGATTGCGACAGGTTGTACGAGAACGCGTCCAGCTCATCAGGGCGTGCCGGGTTGCTGGCCTCGGTCTTCTCGGTGACCGACGCCTTGAAATCGGCCAGGCCCGTCAGCAAGCCGTGATCGGTATCGGTCAAGTCGATGGAGTTGACGGTCTGGGGTGCAGTGGAAGGCCGGGCTCCCGGGTATTGGCTGTGCAGCGTCTTGAACCCGTCTTCGAAGAGGGAGAGCAATTGTGCGTCGCCGTCACCGCGTGTCCGGGCGGCTTCAATCTGACTCACGTAGTTTTTAACGGCTTTCGCCTGCTGGTCGCTGTTGCCGATAATGGCGGCATTCTTCAGATCGACCGAAATGTTCAGATTGCCCGACGCACCGCTCATGCGCACTGAACGCTGGTCGGCGTCGGCATTCATGTCGAGGGTCTGGACGCTGCCGTCATTCAGTTTGATGCGGGTGCTCAGCGCCACCGACGAAAACACGTTGCTGTCATATTGCGTCAACGCTTCCAGCTTGAGCTGAGGAGGTTTCGCCGTCAGCCCGTCGATGGCCGATTGAAAACCGTCCGCCATCTTGCCCAGCGCGGCGAGTTCGTCGTCGCTCAGGTCGCCACCGCTGACCTGTGCCTGTACCGCCAGCCCGTTTTCGCTGCTGGAAAGGGTCAACTGCACGGTCTTGCCGCTGGCGGTCTTCAGGGTCAGGCTGATGCTGTTGTCGGCGGCACTGCTGTGCAGTTTGTCCTGGGCGGCCGCCAGCTCGGAGGGTTCAAGGGTTCGTCCGGAAGGCGAGCTGATCACCGATTGGGAAACACCCTTCCCCGTCTGCGCCAGTTGCGCAAGCAGCGTGGCGCCAAGGCCCTGGAAACGGCCCACACCATGCGTCGTGCTGAAGTTGCCCTGCATCGCCAGGGTCACCGAATCCTGCCGCGTGTATTCCCAGGCGGGCGGCACATCGGCGTCGGCAATCACACCACGGGCGGTGTAGGTCTGTGCGTTAGTGACGAGGGTGTCCTGCCCCAGCAACACGACAGACGAAGGCGATGCGGTGCTCGGGGTTGTCCCCACCGCTGCGGTGGCCACCGGCTGAGTCGCCACTGTCGGGGTGACCACCAGAGGCTGCGTGGAGGTGATAGAGGAAATCGAAGTCATAGCTGATCCATGCTCAATTGAGTCGAGTGTGTCCCAGCCGGTTTATCGGCACTGCGGCCTCTGACTTTAGGGAATGGGCGGCGCCGCGCCCATTTCCAGTGCTATCCGGGGTCAGGCCGCGCGCGCCTTGGTCATGCGCTGCATGAGCAACCCGCCCAGGGCCAGCAACGCCAACACCACCACTACGGCCCCGTACACGTTGGTCGTGACCACCAGGCCCTCGCTTTTGACCGCCAGCCCGGCAAGCAGCGCCGGGACGCAGAACGCCAGGTAGCTCAACGCCAGAAACGTCGACATCAGCCCCGCCCGTTCATGGGCGTGAGCCAGCGGCAGCAGCAACCGCAACGCCCCCAGGAAGCTGGCGCCAAACCCGATCCCCGCCACGACGGCGCCGCTGAAGAACAGCCACAGCCAGCCCACGTTGACCGCCAGCAGAATCACCGACACGCCCAACGCCAAAAAGCTGCACCCCACCAACAGCGCCAATTGCGGCGGGCGCAGGCGCAGGTTCATGATGGAAATCGCCCCGCTGATCGTCAGAGCCGCCACCGCCAAACCACCGTGAAGCACGGATTTCGAGCCGGTCGCGGCGGCGAGCAATGAAGGTGCCAGCGACAGGAAGAACCCGCCCAGCGCCCAGGCGGCGATGTCCGCTGGCAACACCAGCAGCAAGGTACTGCGCGCACGCTGCGGCACATAGAGTCTTGGTTTCAGGGTCTTCAACACACCGGGTTGCGGGCTGACGGTTTCCTTCACGCGCCAGAGGTACAGGATCTGCGCCACGAATGCCGCCAGCAGCAGAATGAAGGCCAGCAGCAACGGCATCGGCGCGTATTCGACCAGCGCGCTGGTGCCGAGCGCGCCCAACGCCATGCCGAACATCGGCGCAATGCTGTTGATCAATGGGCCCTGATTCTGATCGGTGTCGAGCATCGCCGCGCCCAACGCGCTGCTGGCGATCCCCGTCGCCACCCCTTGCAAGACGCGGGCGGCAATCAGCCAACTGACGTCGCTGGCGCCGATGAACAAGAGCATCGACAAGGCCTCCAGCAGCAGAGCGACGAGGATCACCGGACGCCGACCCAAATAGTCTGACAGCGAACCGAACACCAACAACGTCGCCAGCAAACTCAAGGCGTACACCGCAAAAATCAGCGTCAGCAGCGCGGAAGAAAAGCCCCACGCCTGCTGATACACATGGTAAAGCGGCGTCGGGGCACTGGAAGCAGCAAAGAAGCACAGCATCACAAACGCGAAATACCCGAGGTGGCCCCGGCTCCGACCATCGACTTGCGGGTTCTGCATCGATTCAGACACGCGTACACTCTCCCGAAAAAGCACACCATAAAAGCTATTAATTTGCGTTAGAGAGTGTGCGAGCAGAAACCGCTTAAAGCAAATACTTTGTGTTAAGGTCCGATTCATGGCTATCAAAGAAGGCATTCGTACCGGCGGCCGTAGCGCCCGGGTGCAGACATCGATCCACGCCGCCGTGCGCGACTTGCTTGAAGAGCAGGACCGTTCCGCGTTGAGCGTGCCGATGATCGCTGCCCGTGCAGGCGTCACGCCCTCGACCATCTACCGTCGCTGGGGCGATTTGACGTCGCTGCTGGCCGATGCGGCAGTGGAACGGTTGCGCCCCGATGAACCGGTGGATTGCGGCAGCCTGCGCGAAGATTTGCGCACTTGGGTCGAGGTCTACCTCGAAGAAACCAATTCCGCACCGGGCCGCGAAATGATGCGCGACGTGGTCGCCAGCAGCGCAACCCTGTGCTCGGGCAAGTGCCTGAACATGGTCCGCGATCAGTTGCAGATCATCATCGACCGCGCCCACTTGCGCGGCGAGCGCAGCCCATCCGCCGATGAGCTGGTCGATGCGGTCGTGGCGCCGATGGTGTACCGGATTCTCTATGCCGAATCGGCCCCCACCCTCGAACGCATGCATCAGCTGCTGGATCGCTGCCTCGGTTGAGCGCGACGCTCACGAACTCGCTATCATGACCGGCCCTGAACCACGGGCCTTTTCCCCATGCACACTCTCGCAGACCTGCGCGCCGGCACACTGGCGGGCAGCAAACGGCTGGACCTCAGCTGCGGCCTCACGGCGTTTCCCGACGAGATTTTCAACCTCAGCGATTCGCTGGAGGTGTTGAACCTGTCGGACAATCAACTCAGCGAGCTGCCGGCCGATCTGCACCGGCTCAAACGCCTCAAGATTCTGTTCTGTTCCAACAACCTGTTCACCCACCTGCCCGAAGCGTTGGGCCAGTGCGAGCAGTTGTTTTTCGTCGGCTTCAAGGCGTGCCGGATCACCGAAGTATCGCCCCGCTCGCTGCCACCCCGTCTGCGCGCCCTCGTCTTGACGGATAACCGCCTGGAATCACTGCCTGATGAGCTGGGTCGGTTCGAACACCTGCAAAAACTGATGCTGGCCGGAAACCGATTGCGCACCCTGCCCCCGTCACTGGCGGCGTGTCAGCGGCTGGAGCTGGTGCGCATAGCGTCCAACGAGATTCGCCGATTGCCGGACTGGCTGCTGCAGATGCCCGCGCTGGCCTGGCTGGCGTTTTCCGGCAACCCGCTGAACGACATTCACACTGAGGAGCCCATCCGGCAGATTCCCTGGTCAGCGCTGACCTTGCATCAGGTGCTGGGAGAAGGCGCTTCCGGGGTGATTCAGCAGGCGGAATGGCAGCACGACGACGGAGTGACCGACGAGGTGGCCGTCAAGCTCTATAAGGGCGAGCTGACCAGCGATGGCTCCCCATTGAATGAAATGGCTGCGTGCATCGCCGCCGGTCAGCACCCGAACCTGATTCCCGTCCTGGGGCAAGTGTTCGATCACCCGCAGCAGGCGCGAGGGTTGGTGATGGAGCTGATTTCCCCGCGATTCATCACCCTGGCCCGCCCGCCCAGCCTCGAATCCTGCACGCGTGACGTCTACGGCAGTACGCGCCTGAGCCTTGCGACGGTGCGGCGCATGGCCCACGGCCTTGCCGACGCCTGCGGGCATTTGCATCGCAAAGGCATCAATCACGGCGACCTGTACGCCCATAACGTTCTCTGGGCGGAACAGGGCGAAAGTCTGCTGGGGGATTTCGGCGCTGCCGCGTTTTATCCCGATGAAACGACGGGCCAGACCCTGGAGCGCATCGAGGTGCGGGCGTTCGGGATATTGCTGGATGAGTTGCTGACGTGTTGCGACGGGTCTGACGAAGAAACGGCTGTGCTGCGGGGGCTTGCGGCGCGCTGCATTCAGCCACAGGTCATGAAACGACCGGGGTTTGCCGAGGTGCTGGCGCTGCTGGATCGCTAGGCAAACATCACTGGCTTGCGGCGGCCTCGGGCTCTTGGGGGATGCCGGAGGCGCGACCGCAGCGATGCGGTGGGTCAATCACTCCGATCAGTCACTGACCCACCGTGGTATCAACCGGCCAGACCGACGTACACGTCCTGCACGTCATCGTGGCCGTCAATCGCTTCCAGAAACGCTTCAACCTCGGCCATCTGCTCGTCGCTCAAGCCCGACACCGGGTTTTTCGGGCGGTAGCCGATCTTGGCGGATTCCACAGTGAAGCCTTGTTCTGGCAGCGCCTTGCACACGGCGTCCAGGTCAGTGACTTCGGTGTAGAACAGGGTCACGCCCTCGTCACCCGGCTCGACGTCCTGAGCGCCGGCTTCGATGGCGGCTTCTTCCGGGTCGGCCTTGCCGTCGCCCGCGGCTTCGATCATGCCCAGATGGTCGAAATCCCACGTGATGGAGCCAGCAGCGCCCATTTGCCCCTTGCGGAACAGCACACGGATCTCGGCAACCGTGCGGTTGACGTTATCGGTCAGGCATTCGACGATCACCGGCACCTTGTGCGGCGCGAACCCTTCATAGGTCACTTTCTCGAAGTGCACGTGCTCGCCCAGCAGGCCAGCGCCCTTTTTGATCGCGCGCTCCAGCGTCTCGCGGGGCATAGAGGCTTTCTTCGCCTGCTCGACCACCAAACGCAGGCGCGAATTCATGTCGGGATCAGCGCCGGAACGCGCGGCAATCATGATTTCCTTGGACAGCTTGCCGAAAATCTTGCCCTTGGCATTGGCTGCTGCTTCTTTGTGTTTGACCTTCCACTGTGCGCCCATGATTACTCTCTTGTTCCGGTGGCAGTACACCGTCGGGGCCGATCCGGCGTGGCGCGTCGGACCGAAGACGGTGAATGCTGAAAAGGTGAACGATGATGACGCGCCAGGACAGAACGCTGGCGCCCGCCGCATTTTATACGCGCTGGCGTCATATGAAACCCCTGACGTGCTGCCGTCGATCAAACGAGCGCGGATAAGTTTCCCGGAAAACGTCAACACACGGCTCTGGATATGGCGACGCGACCTGTAGTCCCTTTCTGAAAATACAGAACTGGCCCCTTTGTCGCGCCGCTTTTCGTACCCTCTGCACCCCGAAATTTCACGGTGCCCCACTCGATGCACAAAGACTCGCCAGTGACGATGACCCTGTCCATCGCCAGCCGCCCCAGCGATCTGCTGGTCGTCGGCGTCAAGGGTCGTGATCGACTCAATGCGCCATTTTGCTTCGACATCGACCTTGTGAGCCCTGATCCTGCGCTGGATCTGGCGTCGTTGCGGCAGTGCAACGCCGGGTTGGAAATCGGCGGCACGCCTGCCCCGGTGCATGGCGTGCATGGGCAGATCAGCGACGCCCGACAACTGTATCGCGGCGCTGACCTCAGCGTGTACCGGCTACGCCTGACCCCTGCCCTCCAGCAACTGTGCGGCCCGACCCGGCGTCGCGCATTCAACGGGCTGACGGTGCCGCAAATCCTCACGCGGCTGCTGCACGACCACGGCCTGACTGACGGGGCGTTCCGGTTCGATCACTTGATCGGCGTATATCCCCGCCGACCTCATTGCCTGCAATACGACGAAAGCGACCTGCACTTCCTGCAGAGGCTGTGCGAAGAAGAAGGCATTGCCTTTCGCCATGAACACGCTCTTCAACGGCATACCCTGGTGTTTTCCGACGACCCGATGGGTTTCCCGGAAGGGTCGGCGCCCGCCCCGATCGATCACCTCGCCGAGCAACTGTCCGTGCAGGCCAGCTACAGCAGCCATGCGGGCGAGCATTACACGCCCCAGGCCTTTGCACCTCAACACCATGCCTCCGATGCCGACAATCAGCGCCTTTGCGCGGTGCAGAACGCCAATCGCCCCCTCGCACAACAGCAGCAGAAACAGATCAGCGTGCGCCTGCTGGAGCGGCTGCGCTGTGAACGGCGGGAAATCAGGGGCCGCAGCCGCTTGCCCTGGTTTCGCGCAGGCCTGGTCGTACGCGTGGACGGACAGCCAGACCCATTGCTCAATGATCAATCGCTGTTGACGGATGTGCGCCACAGCGCCTGGCAACTGGCGCCGTTAAGGGGCTGCACCTCCAACGACGTCATTCATATCTTGCAGGCCATGGCGTCAGAGGGCGCCGCCGACATGGGCATTGCACAATGGCTGCTTGTCCCGCCGGGCGCAGACCGGCCAGCGCTGGCGGGCTACGAAAACAGTTTTAGTGTGCTGCCGTGGACAATGCCGTTCAGGCCGTCCCTGGAACACCCGCAACCCGTCGTGGCGTCGCTGGAGACCGCCACCCTGATCGACGGACGGGCGGACGAAGCCGGTCGAGTCAGGATTCGATATGGATGGCAGACCGAAGGTCCGGCAAGCCCATTCAGAGACAGTTGGGCACGCGTCGTCGGCAGTCTCACCGAGCCGCGCGCTGGAATGGCGTTGCGTATTCAGTTTTTCGAAGGTGACCCCGACCAGCCGCTGGTCTGTGGCATGGCCGAGGGCCCTGAGCGGATTTCGGTCCTTGAACCCACCGAACGGGACGGTGCGTCGCCACCGACGAAACCGCCCGAGCCAGCGCCTGTGCTCGTCGACAGCAAGGTACCCCTCACCCTGCGCGGCGCCCGCGCCACCTTGCACATCAACGCGCACGGCATCCGGTATACGCCGCACGCCACGGGAGACGACGGCATGTGAGGTCAGCCGCCGCTGATCAGCGGTGCTTGAAGTTTGGCTCACGCTTCTCGATGAATGCCGCCATGCCTTCCTTCTGATCCGCGCTGGCAAACGCCGAATGGAACACCCGACGTTCGAAGCGGATGCCCTCGGACAAGCTGACCTCGAACGCGCGATTGACACTTTCCTTGACCATCATCGCCACCGGCAACGACTTGGCGGCGATGCTCTCGGCGACCTTCAGCGCCTCTTCGAGCAATTGCGCTTGAGGCACGATGCGCGCCACCAGTCCGGAACGCTCCGCTTCCTCGGCGTCGATCATGCGCCCGGTCAGACACATTTCCATGGCCTTTGCCTTGCCCACGGCGCGGGTCAGGCGCTGCGTGCCGCCCATGCCCGGAAGCACGCCGAGCTTGATCTCCGGCTGACCGAACCTGGCGTTGTCCGCCGCCAGGATGAAATCGCACATCAGGGCCAGTTCACAGCCGCCCCCCAACGCAAACCCGGACACCGCCGCGATAATCGGCTTGCGGCGATTGGCCACCCGGTCGCTGTCGCTGAACAGGTCATCCAGATAGATTTGCGGGTATGTCAGTTCGGCCATTTCCTTGATATCAGCACCGGCGGCAAACGCTTTGGCCGACCCCGTCAGCACGATGCAGCCAATGTCACGGTCGCGTTCGAGTTCATCCAGCGCGTGATTGAGCTCGCTGATCAACTGCGCATTGAGGGCATTCAGTGCTTGTGGGCGGTTAAGCGTAAGCAACGCAACCCGACCTTTTATTTCCTTCAAGATCATTTCGTAAGTCATTGTTCTTCATCCCGTTAATCAATAATTGTCGAAGCCAGAAACAGCATTACCCGACTTTAAGTTAAAGCTTCAAACCATTGAATTTAAACGATTAAACCAGCTCCAGCGCAATGGCCGTCGCTTCGCCGCCGCCGATGCAAATGGCGGCCACGCCGCGTCGCAACCCCCGCTGTTTCAGCGCCGACAACAGGGTCACCAGAATCCTCGCCCCCGAGGCACCAATGGGATGGCCGAGGGCACAGGCGCCGCCGTTGACGTTCACTTTCTCGTGGGGCAGTTCCAGCTTGCTCATGGTCACCAACGCGACCACGGCAAACGCCTCGTTGATCTCGAACAGGTCCACATCGCTAAGGGACCAGCCGGTTTTGCGCATCAGTTTTTCGATGGCGCCAATCGGTGCGGTCGGAAACAGGTTGGGCTGGTTGGCATACGCCGCATGGCCGCGAATCACCGCCAAAGGCTTCAGCCCGCGCCGTTCGGCCTCTGATTGACGCATCAACGTCAACGCCGCCGCGCCGTCGGAAATTGAACTGGAGTTGGCCGCCGTGACCGTTCCCCCTTCGCGAAAAGCCGGTTTGAGCTGCGGGATCTTGTCCAGCCTGGCTTTCGGCGGTTGCTCGTCCTGGGAGACGGTTTTCTGTTCTTTGCCGACAGTCACCTGCACCGGGACGATTTCAGCGTCGAAATGCCCCTGCTTCATGGCCTCTTGGGCCCGGGTCAGCGAGGCGATGGCGAACGCGTCCTGGGCCTCGCGACTGAAACTGTCGAATGACGCGCAATCCTCAGCGAAGGTGCCCATGAGGCGCCCACGGTCGTAGGCGTCTTCCAGCCCGTCGAGAAACATGTGATCGACGATCTGCCCGTGGCCCATGCGATAACCGCTGCGCGCCTTGTCCAGCAGGTACGGCGCGTTGGACATGCTTTCCATGCCGCCCGCGACCACCACCCCGGCGCTGCCCGCCAGCAGCAGGTCATGGCCCATGATCGCCGCTTGCATGCCGGAGCCGCACATCTTGTTCAGCGTCGTGCACAAGGTGCCGTTGCTCAGGCCTGCCCCCAAGGCGGCCTGTCGTGCCGGGGCCTGGCCAAGTCCGGCAGGCAGCACGCAGCCGAACAGCACCTGCTCGACATCCGCAGCCGCTAGCCCCGCACGTTCAACCGCCGCACGAATGGCCGCCGCGCCGAGTTGCGGCGCCGTGAGGCTTTTGAGATCTCCCTGGAAGCCGCCCATGGGCGTGCGCACGGCGCTGACGATCACCACGGGGTCTTCGTTCTGTGGCTGACGCTGGTTGTGTGGCATGTTGAATGTCCTCGATTAGCGAGCAGCCATGCGCAAGGCACCGTCGAGACGGATCACCTCACCGTTGAGCATGCTGTTTTCGATGATGTGGCACACCAGGGCGGCGTATTCGTCGGGCTTGCCGAGCCGTGGCGGGAACGGGACGCCTGCGGACAGGCTCTCGCGCACCTGCGGGGTCATGCCGGCCATCATCGGGGTTTCGAAAATGCCGGGGGCGATGGTCATGACCCGGATGCCGAACCGCGCGAGTTCACGGGCGGCGGGTAAGGTCAGGCTGGCGATGGCCCCTTTGGACGCCGCGTAGGCGGCCTGACCGATCTGGCCGTCGAACGCGGCCACGGATGCGGTGTTGACGATCACGCCGCGCTCGCCACCCTCGTCCGCCACGCCCTCGGCGATGGCGGCAGCGGTCAGACGCAGGAGGTTGAAGCTGCCGATGAGGTTGACGTTTATCACCCGGCTGAAACTGTCCAGGCCATGGGGGCCGTCCTTGCCGAGGATTTTTTCAGCGCCGACGATGCCCGCACAATTGATCAGGCCATTGATCTGGCCGAACTCAGCCAGCGCCTTGTCCACCGCCGCCTGCGCAGCGGCCTCATTCGTGATGTCGGTGACACTGGCCCGGGCATTGACGCCGAGCACGTGCAGTTGGGTGTCCAGCGCCTTGCCATTGACGTCCACCAGCATGACCTTAGCGCCCGCCTCGATCAGCATCTGCGCGGTCGCCGCGCCCAGACCCGATGCGCCGCCGCTGACCAGAAATACCTTGCCTTCGATCTGCATGATTGTGCCGTCCTTCACTTCTTATTGTTCGAGTGACGAAATACTCCGCTCTGTCCCGGCAATGGGCAATAGTCAAAGCGCGCAGCCGCGATGACGGTTTTGGACAGTGCGTGACGTCACGCCGTCGCTCACGCCTTGCGCTGCAGCACCGCCTCACCGGATTCGGAGGACAGCCGCCGGTTATCCAGTAACGCCAGCAATGCGATCAGCGCCACCCCGACGAACGTCAACTGAAAGTCCGCCGTCTGCGCCTGGCCGTCGTTGCCGTGCAGATACATCGAGCCGCGCAGCAGCAACGCGCCGATGGCCACCCCCATGCCCATGCTCAGCTGGAAAAACATGCTGAACATCGTCGACGCGTCGCTCATCTGCGGCTTCGGCACGTCGGCGAACCCCAGGGTGTTGAAGGCCGTGAACTGCATCGACCGCGACAGGCCGCCCACAAACAGGATGAACAGGATCAAGCCCCAGCTCATGCGCTCGTCGAGCAACGCACAGGCCGCGATGGCCAGCACACCGATCACCCCGTTGCCCATCAGCACGGCGCGAAAGCCCCAGCGCTGCATGATCGGGCTGGTGAAGGGCTTCATCGCCAGGTTCCCCGCGAACACGCCCAGCACCAACAGCCCCGAATCGAACGCCGACAGGCCAAAGCCCAGTTGAAACATCAACGGCAGCAGGAACGGCAAGGTGCTGATGGCGATACGAAACAGCGAGCCGCCGAAAAGGCTGACGCTGAACGTGCGGATGCCGACCACATTGACGTTCAACAGCGGTTCGGCCCGCTTGCGCATGTGTGCCCAGGCCAGCACGGCGCTGACCAGACCGACGGCCGTCACCAGCAGCCCGGGCCCATGGCTGCCACGAGCCTGCCCAAGCATCTCCATGCCGTACAGCAACGCCATGCACGCCACCCCCACCAGCACGAAACCGGGAAAGTCGAACGCCCGCTGGCTGACGTCATTGCGTCGAGGGATCAAGACCCAGGTGGCGATCAAGGCCAGCGCGCCCAGTGGCAGATTGAGGTAGAAAATCCACGGCCATGAGGCGTGAGTGACAATGAAGCCGCCCAAAGGCGGGCCGAGAATGGGCGCTACGAGGCCTGGCCAGGTGATCAGCGAAATGGCGCGGACCAGGTCCTTTTTCTCCGTGGCACGCATGACGGCCAGGCGCCCGACCGGGACCATCATCGCGCCGCTGATGCCCTGCAGCACCCGTGCCGCGACAAACGCCTCCAGCCCTGTGCTCAACCCGCACAGCAACGAAGACAGGGTGAACAGCACGATGGCGCCGCCGAACACCAGCCGCGAGCCCAGCCGATCCGCCAGCCAGCCGCTGATGGGAATGAAGGCCGCGATGGCCAGCATGTAGGCGCTCATACCGATGTTAAGGTCGACCGCCGCCACACCAAAGGTTTTCGCCATTTGCGGCAAGGCCGTGGCGATCACTGTCGCGTCGAGGTTTTCCATGAAAAACGTGACCGCCACCAACAGCGCGATCAGGGTGGATTGGCGTTGCGACATCGGCACCGGTCCTTGAATGGGCAGTGCTCTAGCGTAGCGGTTTCAGGGCGTCACGCGCAGAGCGAATTCGCCTCAGTGGCGGCAATCGGCGTCATGGTTTCAGATACCGCATCACCGAATCGCTCACCATTGCCCTGTGCCGGGCCTTGATGTGCGGGTCTTCCAGCTCGATCTGGAAAATCTCCGAAAAAGTATGGCGGTTCGACACGCGGTAGAAACAGAACGAACTCAGCAGCATGTGTAGATCGACCGCCTGTACACCTTCGCGAAACACGCCTTCTTTTTCTCCACGCCGCAACGTCTCGTCCAGCGCTTGCAGCACATGCTGGCTCAGCGCCCGAATGGTCGGAGACTGTTTGACGTTTTCGCCATTGTGGATGTTCTCGATGCAGACGATGCGCACGAAATCGACGTTGCGGTCGTGGTGATCGAAGGTGAATTCGACCAGACGCTGAATCGCCTCCATGGGCGGCAGAACGTCGAGTTTCAGGCTGCTTTCGGTGTGGCGGATGTCGCCATACAGCTTCTCCAACACTTCGCTGTACAGCTGCTCCTTGCTGTTGAAGTAGTAATAAATCATCCGTTTCGAGGTTTGCGTACGTTCGGCAATGGCGTCGACCCGCGCACCTGAAAGGCCTTGGGCGACGAATTCAGCGACGGCGGCCTGGAGGATGCCGTCGCGGGTTTTTTCCGGATTGTTCTTGCGGCCCTTGCGTGGCGACTCTACGGACGCTTCGACAAGAGTGTCGTCGACAGTTTTCATGCTTGGCTCACGACCACGGTGGAATCCGCCGATTATGAGCCGCAGCGCCGCGTTACGGAAGCGGCATATGCCAGCATGCGCGTGGTCTGTCACAACCTCGCTTGCCGTGGCGTGCCTTTCCGTGAAGCGGCCATGGCTGCCAGACGCACCGCCACGTTGGCTGCGCCATAACCGACGTAGCCATTTTTGCGTTGCAGAATCTCGAAGAAAAATCGCTCGTCGAACGCCTCGGTGTACACATGAAACAGCTCCCCCCCTTGGCATCGCGGTCATACAGCACGTTGTAATAGGCCAACTCACTCAGAAATTCGTCGTCGAAATCGAAGCGGGCCGCCAGGTCGTCGTAATAATTAAGGGGGATGTCCAGCAATTGCACCCCAGCCTCTTTCGCCCGCGCCACCTGGGTAAAAATGTCCTCGCAGGCGAAAGCGACGTGATGCACACCGGAGCCGCGGTAACTCGACAGGGCATGTGAAATCGCCGTGTTACGGTTTTCGGAGATGTTCAGCGGCAGGCGCACGGTGCTGCAACGGCTGCGCAACGCACGGCTTTTTACCAGACCGTAGGGGTCCGGGAGCACCACTTCGTCGTCGGCCTCGAAATCCAGCAGGCTCTTGTAGAACAGCACCCACGTGTCGAGGCTATCCGCCGGGAGCGCCATGGCCATGTGGTCGATGCGGTGCAGACCACCGGCAGCGGGGGTGTCCGTGTGAATGTTGAAATCGCTGTCGTAGATCGACTGGCCGGGCCGGGCTGGCTCTACCAGATAAATCAGGCTGCCGTCGGGCGCGCGCACGGCGGGAATCTCTCGCTCGTTCGGCCCGACCAGCCCTCGGTACGGCTGCCCCTTGAACTGACGGGCGCGCTCCAGCGCCACGCTGCCATTTTCAACGCGCAACGCCGTGGCGCACAGCGATGGGCCGTGGGACTCGAAAAAACTGTGGGCGAAGGAATAAGGCTCGGCATTGAGCACGATCTTGATATCGCCCTGCCCCAACAGGCGGACAGCCTTCGAGCGGTGCTGACCCAATTGAGCGAAACCGAGGCCCTGCAACCAGCTGCCCAAACGGGCGCCGTGAGCCTCATCGACAGCAAATTCAAGAAATTCAACGCCGTCGTACGCGCTGGCTTTCGGCGGGTTGAACAACAACCCGGGCGAAACAGGCTGCGCCTCCTCGGCCAGCCGTTCGCGGGTTTTTTCTTCCAGGTACAGCAACGAACGCAAGCCGTCCGCCGCATTGGCCCGAGGGGGCGCAGCACGAAAACCATCGTTGAAGATTTCCAGCGACAACGGCCCGGTGTAACCGCTGCGCAGGATCGGGGCGAGAAAACCCGGCAGATCGAATTCACCCTGGCCAGGAAAGCAGCGAAAATGCCGACTCCACTCCAGTACGTCCATGGCCAGCAAAGGCGCGTCGGCCATCTGCACGAAGAAAATCTTGTCACCGGGAATATCGGCAATGGCGCCTGGATCGCCCTTCAACGACAGCGTGTGAAAGCTGTCCAGCAACACCCCCAGAGCCGGGTGATTGACCTGACGCACCAGGTTCCACACCTGCTGCCACGTGTTGACATGCCGACCCCAGGCAAGCCCTTCGTAGCCCACGCGCAACTGCCGCGCACCGGCTCGTTCGGCCAATAGCGCCATTTTCAAAAATTTCCACGCCGTCGAACCCGGCGGCGGCAATGGCTTCCAGCTTTTCGGGGAGGGTCCCGCTCAGGGAAACGGTGGCAATCGAACGCTGCATAAACTGACTCCTGAATGAACGCACCCAAGAGACAGCGCCTGGCTGATGCTTCGGTGTCAGACCGATTATTCTTCGCCCCTGCTGTCAGCTGGATTACACACCGCCGCACAGGGTGAGCACGGTGTTCGGGTTTGGCGGGATGTGCGCGTCGATTGGCGGGATGTTCATGACCCAGATTGTCGGGGCCGTGCTGACGGCGACCCATAACAATTACAACGTGGTGTTTACGTTGATTCCGGCGATGTACTTTCTGGCGCTGGTGTGGATGTTCTTCATGGCGCCGCGTGACGTGAAAGCAAGCGCTGCCTGATGGTTAGCGATGCGGGTCGGTCAAGCGGCACTCTGGATTGCCCTCCCGCATCGCGCCGTGGTCAACGCCCTACCCGCCTGTCCTGCGCTGCTGCCAGGCGGCCGCCAGGCCGCTCAAGCAGATAATCGCAATCCCCGCTTGCGCCGTCAGTGACGGCGCGTGGTTGAACACCAGATACCCCCACAGCCCCGCGAACACGATCTGGCAGTAGCCGAACGGCGCCAGCAACGCGGGTGCCGCGAAGCGGAAAGCCTGGGTCAGCAGCAAATGCGCGACCATCCCGCAAGTGCCCAGCGCCAGCATGAATGGAATGTGTATCCACTGCGGCGATTGCCAGAAAAACGGCACGATGGCGCTCATCAGCAGGCTATTAAACAGCCCCGCAAAGAAATTGCTCGTGGTCGGGCTGTCATGGGCGGCAACCAGCCGAGTGAGCAATTGATAACACGCAAAACACAGCGCGGAGCCCAGCGGCAGCAGTACGGCGGGGGTGAACAGTTCGCCGCCCGGATGCACGATCACCATCACCCCGCCAAACCCCACCAGCACGGCTATCCACTGGCCTCGCGACACCTGCTCCTTGAGCAGCGGCACCGACAAGGCCGTCACCAGCAGGGGCGCCAGGAAGTTCACGGCCGTGGCTTCGGCAATCGGGATGAACATCAGCCCGCTGGTGAATAACAGACTCGTGCCCAACAGGCATGCCGCCCGCAGCGCTTGAAGCCCCGGCCGCTTGGTCCGTAATACGCGCAGCCCTGCGGACGGCATGAAAATGCAGGCCATCAATGCGGTGTGCACGACATAACGCACCCAGACCACCATCATGATCGGGTAAATGCCGGAGAGGTATTTGGACAGGGTGTCGTGACTGGAAAACAGGAAGGTCGCCAGGACAATCAGTGCGATGCCCTTGAGTGGCTGGTTGACGCCGGAGAGCGGCGTACGGGTGGTGCTCATCAGGGTTCCTTTGGCCTTGCGGAAGCGCGTAGTCGACCGACCATCGCTGCGAGTCTGGAGCTAGACGCAGAGAATATAGAAGCTGTCGTCAGATAACCAAAGAAACCTCAAGGATGACGTCGTTTTTGTCGCGCCCGGCGTCGTACGTCGGACGCTGTAAGCAGTACAGGGGGCGCAAGTGAACGCACTCATTCACCCCGTTCGCATCGCTCGCAACGCTCACTCCTGCAACGACTCAACCCCCAGTTCGTCCCACACGGCTTCTGCCAGATGAAAACTCGCGTTGGCTGCCGGTATGCCGCAATAGATCGCGCTTTGCATCAACACTTCCTTGATCTCGTCGCGGGTCACGCCGTTGTTTTTTGCGGCACGCAGATGCAGGCGCAGTTCGCCCTCGCGGTTCATGCCGATCAGCATGGCGATGGTGATCAGGCTGCGGGTATGGCGTGGCAAACCGGGGCGGGTCCAGATGTCGCCCCAGGCATGGCGGGTGATCATTTCCTGAAACTCGCCGTTGAACGGCGTGAGTTTCTCCAGACTGCGGTCGACGTGGGCGTCGCCCAAGACTTCACGGCGTACGCTCATGCCGGCTTCATAACGGTGTTTCTCGTCCATTTGCGATCCTGTCGATTCAACGAAGATTGAAAGCCTGGTGATCGGCCACCGCGCGCTTGACCCAGCGCCTCGACTGCCCCAGGTAACGGGTGGGGTCGAGCAGATTATCCAGCGCCTGCGGCGACAGCTGTTCGCTGACCGCCGGATCGGCGCCCATTATGACGCGCAACGGTTGACCCTGGTCCACCGCCCGGCGACAGCATTGCTCGATCAGTTGATGGGCCCTGTCTCGCCCCACGCGTCCGGCCAGCGCAATGCTCACCGCCTCCGCCAACACCAGCCCTTGGGTCAGCGCCAGGTTGTGGGCCATCCGCTCGGCATCCACCTCAAGACCGGGAATGACCGCCAGCGCCTGTTGCAACGACCCGGACACGAGGCAGCAAAGCTCCGGCAGTGTTTCCCATTCGGCGTGCCACAAACCCAGGCTACGCTCATGCTCCTGTGGCATGGCGCTGAGCAACGTGGCCACCAACCCCGGCGCACGGGTGGCGGCGGCGATCATCACCGCTGCCCCCACCGGGTTGCGTTTGTGGGGCATGGTGGATGAACCGCCCTTGCCCGCCGCTGCCGGCTCGAACACCTCACCGGTTTCGGTCTGCATCAGAAGGCTCACGTCCCGGCCGATCTTGCCCAGGCTGCCCGCAATGAGCCCCAACAGGCTGGCGAACTCCACCAACCGATCGCGCTGGGTGTGCCACGGCTGATCGGGCAGGTTCAGTTTCAATTCCTTGGCCAAGGCTTCGGCGATGGGAAAGGCCATGTCGCCCAGCGCCGCCAGGCTCCCCGACGCGCCCCCGAATTGCACGCACAGCACCCGCGATTTCAGCTCTTTGAGACGCTGACGATGGCGGGTCACCGCCCCCAGCCATCCGGCGATTTTCGCGCCAAGGGTGACCGGAGTCGCCTGTTGCAGCCAGGTGCGCCCCGCCATCGGGACGTTGGCATGCCGCTGGGCCTGTTGCGCCAACGCTTCCGCGAGGTTGCCCAACGCCTGCTCCAACAGACCGATCGCGCTGCGCAGTTGCAGCACCAGCCCACTGTCCATCGCGTCTTGACTGGTGGCGCCCATGTGCACGTAACGCTCGGCGGTGGGGTTGCGCGTGGCGACCTGCTTGCCCAGCGCCTTGACCAACGGAATGGCGGAGTTGCCCGCGTCGCCGATGGCCACGGCCAGCGCATCGAAGTCGTACAGCGATGCATCGCACGCTGCGACGATATCGGCCACGACGTCGGTCGGGATCGCGCCGACCGTGGCCTCGGCGTTGGCCAGCGCGGCTTCGAAATCGAGCATGCCTTGCACGCGGCCCTGATCGGAAAAGACCTCGCGCATGGTGTGTTGAGTGAAATAACGGTCGAAAAGCTGATTGCCGGATCTGTTCAACGTACTGCTCCTGACGGCTCGTCCATACAGTTAATGCGGTCACGCGGTCAGAAATCGAAGAACACGGTCTCATCTTCGCCCTGCACACGGATGTCGAAACGATAGGCGACTTTGCCGTCCACGGTGCAGCGTTTCGCAACCAATGTCTGACGACGGGCCGGTTGCTCAATCAGGTTGAGCACCGGGTCCAGCGTGTTGCTGGCAGCTTCGTCATCGAAATACAGCCGCGTGTGCAGGTGAATGTTGATGCCGCGAGCGAACAGCGACAGGTTCACATGGGGTGCCATGGGCAGCCCGGCTGCGTTGCGTACGACGCCCGGTTTAACCGTCATGGCCAACCACTCGCCTTCGTCGCTGGTCGCCGTGCGGCCAAAGCTGTTGAAGGGCTTGTTCAGGTCGAAATCCGTCTCGTACACGCCGTCGGCGTTGGCTTGCCACAGCTCCAGAAACGAATCGCGAATCAGGTGACCGTTGCCGTCGTAGACGTGGCCCAGCAGCAGGATGTGCTCGCCGGGGGCGTCCGGCCTGGCCATCTCATTCCAGATTTCCTGCTCCCGGGGCGGGTTGCCCGCGGCGGCCTGCGCCAGGCCGATGTGAACGTAGGGGCCAGCGGTCTGTGAAGGGGTTTCCGGCAGAATATGAACGGGCATGTCAGCCTCCTCAGACGTTTTCGAAGTGGGTCTTGCGCTGGCCGCGCAGCACGATGTCGAAGCGGTACGCCAGGCAATCCATCGGATTGGCCAGGCTCATGTCGAGCCTGGCGATGAGGCCTTGCACCGCTTCCGGGTTGGCGATGGCTTTGACAATGGGGCACAGGGGGATCAACGGATCGCCTTCGAAATACAGCTGTGTGATCAGTCGGGTGGCTATCGACGGGCCGCTGACAGAGACGTGAATGTGCGCGGGACGCCAGTCGTTGGGGCCATTGCGCCAAGGGTACGGGCCGGGCTTGACGGTGCGGAAGCAGTAATAGCCGTCGCGGTCGGTGAGGCAACGACCCACGCCGCCGAAATTGGGGTCCAGCGGCGCCAGATAGGCGTCTTTTTTGTGCCGATAACGACCACCGGCATTGGCTTGCCACATTTCGACCAGCGTGTGCGGCACGGGTTGGCCGTACTGATCGATCACCCGACCGGCAACGATGATGCGCTCACCGATGGGCAGGCCGCCGTGGTTGAAGTTGAGCAGCAGGTCCGCGTCATGACGCCCGAATTGCAACCGTGTGAAATCGGGGCCAGTGGTTTCCGACATCGACTGGGGAATGCTCACCAGTGCCTGACGCGGGGAGCGCAGAATCGATGTCTTGTAATCCGGGGTCAGTGCCTTGGGTTGCCAATGACGGTCGCGGGTGGCGAAACGGCTGTCGTGCAGGTCGGACATGCCAGTCTCCTTGCTGTTGTTATGGGAGGTTCGTGCCTGCCGGAGGACCCGCAGGCATCGGCGCAGTGTCCCGCAGCGACGGCCGCGACAACATTGAAAAAACCACCGGCATCCATAACCGTTTGGTTATGAATAATCGCCCTCCCGGTACGCGTGCCCCACCTCCCGCAGCACGTCTACACACCACTGCGCCTCCAGCGTCAGAGGCAGCGCCGGGTTGCTGCACAGCCCCACCGAGCCGCCCGGTTCGCGCATGCCCAGCTCCAGTTCCATCAATTCGCCGCTGTGCAAATCCTGGCAAACCGCGTCGAAGGGTGCGATCCATACCGCGTCGCTGGATACCACATAACGACGACTGAGGGTCAGGGACAGGGTTTCCAGACGCTGCCGAGGGGGCTGAATGCCGTGTTGCACGAACAGGCTGTCGGCGAACTGGCGAATGGTGGTCCCCGCCAGCGGCAACACCAGCGGAAAGTCGTCCAGTGTGGCGCGACGGTCGCCCTCGGCGAGAAGCGGATGGCCTGCCCGCACCACCAGGGTCATGGATTCGCTGTAGAAGTGCTCAAAGCTCAGGCCGAGAATTTGTGGGCTGTCGGTCATGCGCCCGACCACCAGGTCCAGTTCGCCCAGCCGCAGTTGAGACAGCAGGCATGCGCTAGGGCCCGTGGCGACGCTGACCACCAGTGAGGGGTGCCGGGCGTGCAGGCGACAGATCACTTCCGGCACCAGCAGGCTTTCGACTGTCGACAGCACCCCCAGACGCACCGTCACCGGTTCATGAATGCCCGACCGCAGGCTGTTCACCCCTTCGCGCAACGCCTGAACACTGGGCCCGGCGTAGCGCATGAACGCCACCCCCGCTTCGGTCAAGGCCGCGCCGCGCTTGCTGCGCTCGAACAGCGTGGCCGACAGCAGGCTTTCCAGCTCCTTGAGGGTCTTCGACAGCGCGGGTTGACTGATCGTCAGTTTGTCCGCCGCCTTCGCCAGACTGCCCCGCCTCGCGACCTCAAGGAAACACAGCAGATGGCGGAATTTGATGCGGGTGTCGATGTTCACAGTGGGAAAAACCTTCTAAAACAGTTGGGCGTCACGCGATTCGCCCCGATAACAAAGCCTTCAGCCCTTTAGCAGCCTGACCCACCGCCATCGCGGCCGTCGTCCCTCCGGCGGCTCCCACAGGTCGGGTGCCGTCCACACATTTCATGGTCAAGCCCAATCCCGTGGAACATGGCGGAGGTTGAACAGCCGCTGCCCCACAGGTTCGACACCGTCCACACATCTCAAGGCATTCCCCAATCCCGTGGGAGACGCCGGAGGGACGACGGCAGCGACAGCGCCCGCCAGACCGGCACTCATCTCAAGCGCTCGCCACCAACGGCACGGTAAGCCGAAACGTGCTGCCCACACCCTGCTCGCTGCTGGCGGTCAGTTCGCCGCCATGGGCTTTGACGATCCCTTGCGAGATGTACAGCCCCAACCCCGTCCCGCTCGGGTTGCCTTCGCGGATGCGCCAGTAGCGCTCGAACACATGGGGCAGCTGTTCCGGCGCAATGCCCGGCCCGGAGTCGACGACGGTGATCGCGACAAAATCCCCTTCGACGGTCGCGGTGACACTGATCTGGCCTTCTTTCGGCGTGAACTTGATGGCATTGCCCACCAGGTTCGACAACACCTGAAACATCCGCTCAGGGTCGGCCATGATCTTTAGGTTCGGCTCACCGGTGAAGGTCAGGTCGATGAATTTGTTCAGCGCCAGCGGCAGCAGCAGTGACCACGCGTCTTCGAAAAACTGGCTCAATTCCAGCGGCTGCGGGTCGATGGAATACCGCCCGGCCTCGATCTTCGACGTATCGAGCAAATCTTCCAGCAAGTTGGTCATGCGCGCCGTCGCCCGTTGAAGGGTGTCGATGGCCGAGTTCAGGCGTTTCGACGCAGGGCTGACGTCCGCCGCGATCACCCGTTGCATCATCCCGCACTGCATGACGATGACCGTCAGCGGGCTGCGCAAGTCGTGGGAGACCACTGCGACCAGCTCATCCCTTGCCCGCACAGCGTCTTTCTCCCGCAGCACTTGCCGTGACAGGTCCGACTCCAATGCCGAGCGCCGCAAGTCGGACACGGCATACACATCGCCGACGCTCCACAGCCGGGACGTGCCTTCCACCTGTTGCTTCCAGACTTCGAACGATTCCCTGGGCTGCAAGCGGTTGCCCACCAGCACCTTGGACGCGTCCGGGTTGCCGCTCCACTGCACGCTGTCCCTGATTTCCGGACGGAACCAGAGCACGCCGTTGTCGACCGGTTTGGGCAGCGTGAACGCCAGCAGGCCACTGGCAATCCGCTGATACGCTGTCGCGTCGGGAAACAGACGGCTCAGACTCGACGTTTCGACCACCGGAGACGATTGCTGCTGGACCCAGCCCAGCAGCAATTGCACCTGTTCAGGGGTCGGGCACTGGCCGAACAGGTGAATGTCCTGCTCGATGATGACCGCCGCACCGCTGGCGTCGGCTAATGCCAAGAGGTCGTCAGCTTGCGCCACCAGACCGTGATAAACGTCGCCCTCGGCGTCGACCATCGCTTGGGCCAGCGTTGCCAGAAGGCTGTCCTTGGCCTGGCGCTGACGCTGTGCCTGCACACCCTCCAGGGCGCTGATCTGCATCGACAGCACCTGGCCGATGGTCTGGCAGGCAGCGCGCAAGGCGTGAGGCACTTGCAAGGGTTCGCGGTTTCCGCAACTGATCAGCCCCCACAGTTGCTCGTCCTTGAGCAACGAAATGCTCATCGACGACCGTACGCCCATGTTTTGCATGTACTGGCAGTGAATCGGCGAAACGCTGCGCAGCACCGCGTAACTCATGTCCAGCGGCTGGCCGGTGTCCGGGCGCAGCGCAGGCACCATCGGTACGGGCACGTAGGCGGCGTCAGGAATGATCCGCAGCCAATTGAGGCGGTAGAGCTCGCGGGCTTGCTCGGGGATGTCACTGGCTGGAAAGAACAGGCCCTGATAGGCATCGAGTTCAGGGGTGGCGGACTCGGCGATGACCTGACCGTGCCCTTGTTCCTGGAAACGGTAGATCAGCACCCGGTCATAGCCAGTCAATGCGCGAATTTCGTTGACGCTGATGTCGTACAGCTCAGCCAGGGTTTTCGCCGATTGCAGACGACGCAGGGTCCGGCTCAGGTGATGGTCCAGCGGCGGCAGCACAGCCTGCTCATCGACGGGTTCCAGTTCGAGGAACAACAGGCCGTCATGCCGATGGATCAAGCCGTCTGCCCACTGCCCACCACAGCGCAGGCGCAGCGGATTGATGTCGTCCAGCGGGCCGGTGGCCACGGCCTCACGCAGGGCGTCGGCCTGATCCACGCCGAGCCAGATCGACAGCGGCTGGCCGGCACGCAGGTCATCGGCGCCGCCCAGCAGCAAGGAAGCATTGGCGCTCGCTTGCTGGACGGTCCAGGAGGTTTCGTCGAGGGTCAACAGCACGCCATGGGGCTGGATGGCACCAGGGATGCGAATGGGCTCGTCAGCGCAGTTGTGCAGCAACGATTCCAAAGTGTGTTCGGGAGTGGGGTTCATTTCAAAACGCCTGCGCGATCCAGCCAGTGCTCGAAGCGGGCGAAGGTGTCGCATGCCGCATCCACCACCCATGGGTTTTCGTCAGGATGATCGAAGTCGGCCAGGCGGGCCAGAAATGCTTTCCATAACCGCCCGGTGTCTCGGCCATACACGTCAAGAAACTCACCGCCGGTGTCGGCGTCGATGCCCAGCCGGTCGGCGACGATCCGCCGCAGCACCTGTCCGCCCAGCGTCGCGCCTTCCATCACGTACATCACGCCCAGCAAGCGCGCTTCGCTGTCGATGACGGGTAATTCAGTGCAGAGGGGCAAAACGTCGACCTGCTCGCGGGTCAGGCCCAAGGCGTGAAGGTCTTTGATCAGCGCGGGGATTTTGTGCCGTGCGGGGTCAGGGGCGGCATCCAGAAAACGCTCGATGCTGTGCTGCAGCGGCACATGGAAACCGTAATAGGCCTTGATGATGCGCGCATAGGTGGAACGATCGAGGTCGGGGCTCGTCAACGGCAGTCGTGCCTCCAGCGCCTTGTGCTGCACCGCAGTGGCCGTGCGCAGCTGTTGCAACACGCTGACGGACGGCAACGATGACGTAGAGAGGGCAATCGACTCGGGGGTAGCTTCAACCAAAGGGGTGTCCAGTCAGCAATGAAAAAGTGGGGCGTAGGCAGACATCCGCAAGGTTCTGCCAAATAACTGTCTCGCACGGTAATGGACACCATGCCCGGGTGTAAACATGCGTCTCAAGGGCCTGCCTTATGGCAACGGCAATCTCAAAGCCCCTCCGGCGTTTACCACAGCCTCAGGGGTGCGTCAGACCGGACCCGGCAATCGGCGGCAATGGGCAATCGAGGATGTCGGCGACGGCGCGCATCAATTCGGCTTCGGCCGCGGTGACCCGTCCGTCGTGTTCGACGCAGCGGGCCATGGCCTTGAGCAGTTGCGGCTTTTGCAACGGCCACAAAAGGTTCAGGCGGCTGACGGACGTGGCCAAGGATTTCAGGCCTGCCGGCGCGGCCATTTCCAGACCGGCGAGAGGCACTGGCAAACTGGCGCGGGCATGCACGAACGCTGCCTGCGCCTGATCCGGGTTGTCATGGCCTGCCCTGGCCAATGCGCTTAACAGAACACCCACGTCATCGCCCAACTGCACGAGATCGTATTTCGCCTGGCGTTGACGCGGTGGATTCAAGCTGCGTTCGACGATCCGCAGCAGCGTCCATTCCCACATTTCGATCCGCTGATCCGCCTTGATCAACAGCGTCATGCTGTCCGTGAACCTGGCGATGGCCTGCGTATTCATCTGTTTGAGCGCCGGGATCGCGAGGTCAATCAGCGGCAGGCGCAGGTCTTGATCCAGTCGTTGCAACGGCGTGACCAGACGCCGCAAACGATCCTCCAGTCGCGCCTCGATCCGGGGTTTCAGAAGCTGCAATTGCTGCTCCCTCATCGCGGCGTCGGACGACAGCAACAGGCCGTATACCAGCGCTTGCGCCCCGATCTCGTGGTGTGCGGCGTCATAAAGCAGCCCGTCCAGTCGGGCCAACGCGCCTTGAGCCAAGGCCCGGTGCACCGGTTTCGGATCGCCAATCGAGGCCAGCGATTCTTCGATCCCGGCAAGGGTCAGGTTCAACCCGTTGTATTCGGTCGGTACACGCACAGGCGGCGTCGCAGGAAAGTGCGTGTAAGCAGTCGGCCACACCACCTCGGGAAACACGCCGTCCCACTGCGGCTCGATGCGTCGAATGCGTTTCTTCAGCGGCGGGTGCGTGGCCATGAACCCCTCTACATAAGCCGCCACCCCCGCTGCGAAATACAGATGGCTGAACTCGGGTGCGTGACTCGCTTGCAAGTTCGAGCCTTGCCCGTACCCGCCAATCTTTTTCAGCGCACCGCCGATGGTGGCCGGGTCCCGGGTGAACTGCACGGCGGAGGCATCGGCGAGAAACTCCCGCTCCCGGCTGACCGCGGCCTTGATCCAATTGCCGAAAAACGTGCCGGTATAGCCCAGCACCCACAGCGTCGCGCCGACGAAAAACAAGGGCAGCGCGGCTTTTTCGCCGTCTTTCGCGCTGCGCATGCCGAACTCGCCGATCAGCCCGATCACCAGTATCCCGTGTAGCACCGAGACCAGCCGGGTGTTCAGGCGCATGTCGCCGTTGTGAATGTGGCTGAACTCATGGGCAATCACCCCTTGCAGTTCTTCCCGCGACAGCAGGCAAATCGCACCCCGGGTAATGCCGATCACGGCGTCTTGCGGGGTCAATCCGGCGGCGAAGGCGTTGATGCTGGTGTCGTCGATCAGATAGACCGGCGGCACAGGACTGCCCGAGGCAATGGCCATTTCCTCGACCACATTGAGCACCTTGCGCTCGTCGTCGTTGTGCTGCGTTAGGTTGATCAGCCGCCCGCCCAGGCGCTCGGCAATCGCCTTGCCGCCGCCCTGAAGCTGGCGGCTTTTGTACAACGACGCCAAGAGGATCACCAGCACCGTCACCAGCGCAATCGCGGGCACCAGGTTCCAGGCCACGTGCAAGGTTCGGTGTTTACTGCCGCTGTCGGCCATGAATTGCAGGCCAACGCTCACGGCCAGGCTGGTCAAGGCCACCAGACTGGTGACCGCCAGCGTCATCAACAGCACCAGCCGCCCGGTGTTGCGTCGGGCGCGGTCTTGCTGCTCGAAGAAGTTCATCACGCGGTCCCTGCGGTGGGTCGATTAAAACGCCACCTTGGGCACGGCCTGAATCTGCGCGGTGTCGGCGAACTCCAGCACACCGGCATCGGCCTTGTGACCGAAGTTGGCGGCGAAAAACACCGGCGGGAAGGACTGTTTGTAGGTGTTGTATTCCATCACCGCGTCGTTGTAAGCCTGACGGGCAAACGCCACCTTGTTTTCGGTGCTGGTCAGCTCTTCGCTGAGCTGCTGCATGTTCTGCGAGGCCTTGAGGTCCGGGTAGGCTTCCATCGTCACGTTCAGGCGACCCATCGCGCTGGTCAACGCCCCTTCGGCACTCCCCAGTTGCGCCATGCGTTGTTCATCTCCGGGCTGACCGGATGCTGCCTTGAGGCCGGCCACCGCCTGATTGCGCGCACTGATCACCGACTCCAGGGTGTCGCGTTCATGGGCGAGGTAGGCTTTGGCGGTTTCGACCAGATTGGGGATCAGGTCGTGACGACGCTTGAGCTGCACTTCGATCTGGGCGAAGGCATTCTTGAAGCGGTTACGCAACAGGACAAGTCGGTTGTAGACGCCGATGACGTAGACCACCGAACCGACGACGACAACCAGAAAAACGATAGCGGAGACGCTCATGCTGACTTCCTTGAGGTGCAATGACTACAGCGACGTGGGCTGCGGAATCTTAGCCCAAGTCGCTGCGAGACACATCAGGGAACCCTGTGATAAACCCGGCGATCAAAAAATGTAATCAGTGGTCAGGAAGCTCGACTCACGGTTGTGGATGATGTCGCTGATCAGCGCTTTGTTGTTCTCCTGGAACTTGGTTGCGACCAGTGTGCGGATCGAGAACACGCGCAGGGCATCGTCTACCGAAAGCGTGCCTTCGGCCGAGTTCTTGCGGCCGTTGAACGGGAAGCTGTCCGGCCCGCGCTGGCACTGGGCGTTGATGTTGATGCGGCCTACCTGATTGGCGAACGCATCGACCAGTCGCCCGACCTGCTTGGAGTCGTTGCCGAAGATGCTCAACTGCTGGCCGAAATCCGAGTCCAGCACGTACTCAATGACGGTTTCCAGATCGCGGTACGCCACCACCGGCACCACCGGCCCGAACTGTTCTTCGTGGTAGACGCGCATGTCCGGTGTCACCGGGTACAGCACCGCCGGGTAGAAAAACTGCCGATGGGTCGTGGCGCCGCCTTCGTTGACCACTTTGGCGCCTTTGCTCACGGCGTCATCCACCAGGCCTTGCAGGTAGTCGGTCTTGCCCGGTTCCGGCAGCGGCGTCAGGGAAACCCCCGGCTCCCACGGCATGCCCGGTTTCAGCTGGGCGAGTTTTTCCTCGAACTTCTCAAGGAAACTGCCCACCACGTTTTCGTGCACGAACAGGATTTTCAGCGCGGTGCAACGCTGGCCATTGAACGACAGCGAGCCGGTGATGGCTTCGGTCACGGCATTGTCGAGATTGACGTCGGGCAGCACGATGCCCGGGTTCTTCGCGTCCAGGCCCAGTGCCGCGCGCAAGCGGTGTGGCTTGGGGTGCAGTTTTTTCAGGGCGCTGGCGGCCTTATTGGTGCCGATGAAGGCGAAGACGTCGATCTTGCCGCTGGCCATCAGCGCACTGACGGTCTCGCGGCCGCTGCCGTAGATAACGTTGATCACGCCGGCGGGGAAGCTGTCGCGGAAGGCTTCGAGCAACGGACGGATCAGCAGCACGCCGAACTTGGCCGGTTTGAAGACCACGGTGTTGCCCATGATCAGCGCCGGAATCAGCGTGGTGAAGGTTTCGTTCAGCGGGTAGTTGTAGGGCCCCATGCACAGGGTCACGCCCAGCGGCACGCGCCGAATCTGGCCGAGGGTGTCTTGTTCAAGCTCGAAGCGGCTGGAGCGACGGTCCAGCTCCTTGAGCGCGTTGATGGTGTCGACGATGTAGTCGCAGGTGCGGTCAAACTCTTTCTGCGAGTCCTTGAGGTTCTTGCCGATCTCCCACATCAGCAGGGTCACGACGGCCTCGCGCTGTTCGCGCATTTTTTTGAGGAAGGTTTCGACGTGATGAATACGGTCCACGACGCGCATGGTCGGCCAGGCACCCTGCCCTCGGTCATAGGCTTTGACGGCCGCATCAAGGGCGGTCATCGCGGTGTCGGCGTCCATCAGCGGCGTGCTGCCCAGGATCACGTCTTCAAGGCCTGCGTCGGTCTTCAGCGACACCGGACTGAGCACCGGCGCCAATGGCCCCTGCCACTGATGCAACACGCCGTTGACCAGGTAATCCCGCTGCTCGATGACAGGGCCTGCGCGGAACTGCTCGGGGATGTCCTCGGCACGCGGGTACAGGTTGTCCAGTTGGTTTTGCAGGGTCATCGCTCTTTACCTCTTCCAGTCGGCCAATGTGCGCCAGACACTACGCCACAGCTTGAAGAGAATGAAAAGAGTCAGGGGGAATGTCACGGGGGTGTGACAGAAGGGGTCACGATTTCAAGGCCGAGCAAGGAACCCCGTGGGGAACGCCGGAGGTTACGACGGCAGCGATAGCGTCGGGACAGTAACGAACGCCTCGCCTGATACACCGCCTTCGCGGCCGTCGTAACCTCCGGCTGCTCCTACAGGTTTGTGTTCGGCCGGTGCAGGGATGACGTCCGGACGATTGCGTCGATAACCTTCATCAAATGCGCACGCCACCAGCCGGCGCACCTCAGACCCTGTGGGAGACGCCGGAGGTTACGACGGCAGCGAAGGCGGTCTGTCTGACACGCACGCGTTTGTCTGGACAAACCGCTCCTCACGCCAACGCCGTCTGATTACGCCCCTGCGCCTTGGCCCGGAACAGCGCTTTGTCCGCGTCGTTGAGCAACGCATGAACGCTCTGCCCTTCCGCCCCCATCGACGCCACGCCAATGCTGGCGGTGATCACTTCCCCGTGATCACAGCACAGCCGCGAGATGGTTTGGCGCAGTTGCTCGGCCCGTACCTCGGCGGCAATGAGGGACGTGTCGATCAGCAGCAGCGCGAACTCTTCGCCGCCCAGCCGACCGCAAATGTCGCCCTCTTTCGCGCACTCGCTGATCACGACCCCGATCTGCCGCAACACCTGATCCCCGGCCTGATGCCCATAAGAATCGTTGATCCGCTTGAAGTGGTCGATGTCCAGCATCAGCGCACTGATCGGCTGGCGGTTGCGTTTGCCGTGCGCGTACGTCTGCTCGGCATGATGGAAAAACGCTCGACGGTTCTTCATCCCGGTGAGTTCATCGGTTTGCGCCGCCTGATTGGCGATGTCGCGAGCGTGCTCCATTTCCCGGGTCAGGCGAAACGCCGTCTCCATCGCCTCGGACAGTCTGCGGGTGGCAGTGATCACGAAAGACGCGAACACCAGCGACGGCAAGGCCATGCCCACCTGCATCGTGCCCTGTTGAAACAGCAGCCAGAGCGAACACGGCAGCAAGACCAGCCCGATGGACACGATGGTCATCGAGCGATACGCCGAATAACAGGACACGGCGCTGACCGACATCCCCACCGTAAACAGCAACACCAGGGCCTGGATCAGCAGGTCATCGGAGCGCATCAACGCCAGCGCGCCTAACCCCCAGATCGTCGCGGACAGCACCAGCGTCAGCCAGTATTTGAGCTCCCAGCATTCAGGGGTGCGCCTGACGACAGGGCTGCGAAAATACGTGACCAGCAGCGCCACCCTCAGCGCGGTGGACGCGCCCAATGGCATCAGCCAGCCAAACACCAGCGCGTGATCGATCCGGCTCCAGCACAGCCAACTCAGCATCACGGCAGCCAGAAAACTGCCCAGCACGGAGAAAACCGTTTGCCTGAACAGCAGCTGCAACCGATCCGTCCGCACCTGGGCGTCGATCAGGGCTTTGCGCTCGTGCTGAAATTCAACGAGGTACATCGAAATGGCCTGTCCATACTGCGGTCACAGGCGCGATTGTGGCACCGGGCCATGACCGCACACAACACGGACGCGTCGAAAGCGCCGACAATTGATGTTTTTACCGACCGCTCAAGCTAAAAAACGTCCCAACGCGCCATTTAGAGGCCGCGGTGCTGACATCGAAGATCCGCCATCCCTCAATTTCCGCCATGTGCGCTGTTCTCACTGTGGGAGCGAATTCATTCGCGAAAGCCGGAACAGGCAATGGTGATGCGTCGCCCGAAAAACCGTTCGCGAATGAATTCGCTCCACAGGATTCAGCCCCCCATTTTGGAATTCAGGGTTGTTCGGGGTCCATGAACTGCCGATAGAACGCTTCCGTGGCCAGGTTCTTGTCCTTGGCTTCGAACATGATGTCGAACCTATCGAGGAATTGCAGCGCGTAGCGGTTGGTCCAGTCGTTCCACATGCGGTCGCTGTGCAGGTACAGGTCACGTTTGTTGACCACCTGAAGCAATGCCTCCATCTCCAGCTTCTGCTCAGCGGTGAAGCCCAGTGCCTGAAGGCTCTCGGGCGGCTGCGAGTAATGCATGACCGGCCGCACGCCACGCCAACTGTCGATGATGCGACTGACCCGGGGGTCATCGGGGGCGATGTAACGGCTTTCGTGAATCCAGCAGTGGTGAATGTCCAGCACCACCGGCGCCAGGTCCGCCAGTTGCAGGCAGTCATCGACGCCGTAGGTTTTCTCGTCGTTCTCGAACGTAATGCACTGGCGTGCCACTTCAGACAGACGTGGCCAGACGGCGCGCACCCCGTCCGCACCGAGTCGCCCCGCGATGTGAATATTGCATTTGAAGTCCTGAAAACGGCGGCCGTAACCCATCATGCGGATCATGTCGGCGTGGTATTCGAATTCCGCAAGGCTGTTCTCCACCACGTCCGGACGGTCCGACCCCAGCACGCAGAATTGACCGGGGTGGAACGACAGCCGGATGTCCGCCTGCCGCGCCGTGTCGCCAATGGCGGCAAACAGACTCGCCAGCCGGGTCATGACCGAGGACGTTTGATAAAACGCCGCGACCTTGGGGTGGCTGTAGAACGGCAACAGGTCGCTGCTCAGCCTCAACATACGCCGCTCCACCGGCAACTGCGCGACGTAGCCCAACAGGCGAATTTGCGCTGCCAGGTTGTGCTCGACGATGTCCAGCAACTTGTCCTGCGCCTCTTGCACGGTGACGCTGTCCATCCAGCGCAAGGTCGTGGTGCGCGGGTTATAACCGCCCTCCAACGCCTTGAGTTCCTTGAGCGACAATTCGCGCTCCGGGTGGCGGTACATGCAGGCGAAGCCGATGCGGGGTTTGTTCACGGAAAGTCCTGAAGAGGGTCCTGATGAAGGTTTTGACGGGGGTGTCTCTCACAGCAGACGTCGAGGGCGGGTCGGGAGTTCGGGTTATTTCGCCCCCCTTGCACCGGTCGACGACAGGCGAGCACACTGGGACACACTTTGACATCTGTGCGTTCAACGCATACAGGAAGGATTGCACCATGACCACTCAAACCGAAACCGCCCTCCTCGCCGGCGGCTGCTTCTGGGGCATGCAGGACCTGCTGCGCCGCTACCCCGGCGTCGTGTCCACCCGCGTCGGCTACTCCGGCGGCGATGTGCCGAACGCCACCTACCGCAACCACGGCACCCACGCCGAAGCCATTGAAATCGTCTTCGACCCGGCGCTGATCAGCTATCGGAAAATCCTCGAATTCTTCTTCCAGATCCACGACCCGTCCACGGCCAATCGCCAGGGCAACGACATCGGCCTGAGCTACCGGTCGGCGATTTTCTACCTGAACGACGAGCAGAAGCACATCGCCGAAGACACCGTCAAAGACGTCGATGCCTCCGACCTGTGGCCTGGCAAAGTCGTGACCGAAATCAGCCCGGCCGGGGATTTCTGGGAAGCGGAACCGGAGCACCAGGATTACCTGGAACGCATCCCGAATGGCTATACCTGCCATTTCATCCGCAAGGATTGGGTGTTGCCGAAGCGCGCATAAAGGTCGTACGGATCAGTGACACACCAAGCCATCGCTGATCTTCATGCTATCGACCAGAAACGCATTGCTGTGCACATCCCAAGCCTTCGCCTGCCCGCCGTCGGACCGCCATTCGCGCAGTCCCGTTTGGAGCAGGCGCAGGCTTTTCGGGTCAGGTTGGGACAGGTAGACCCGCGCATCGCTGCTGGCTTCGAGGGTTTGCGGCAGCATGCGATAGAAGCGCCAGTCTGGGGTTTGCAGGAGGCTGGTGAGGACCGTGCGTTCGTCGGCCAGCAACTGGCAGTCGCCCGCCATGAACGCTGTGGCTGCCCGAATCCCGGATACGTAGGTTTGAACCTGCGCGCCCTTTGCCTGCAATGCATGAATCCATGGGCTGCCATTGGCCACGCACACGGTCTGACCTTTGATTGAGGTTTGCGGCGCGTTGCGCAGGCTGAGCAGCGCGCCTTTCTCATAGGCCGAAGGTACGTCGCTCAATCCCGCCCGCTGCCGCTCCAGCCCCGGAATGTCGAGGCTGCCCGCGATGACGACATCCACTTCGCCCCTGCGCAGAAATCCGGCGACGTCCTGTGATGGGATCGCCGTCAATGCGACCCTCACCCCAAGATACCGGCCCAATGCGGTGGCCAATTCGCTGTCCATTTCATCGGGCTCGGCGATGAGCGCCTCGTTGCTGTAAGTCGGTCGCGGGTAGCTGCGCACGCCGATACGCAACACCTGCCGGGCCTGCGCTTGCAGCAATACCGGGCCCGGGCCCTGTTCGGCACCATCGATCATTGGCAGCAGCCAGATGGCACAGACCGCTGCCGCGCCGATCAACCCGGCCAGGCTCCAGCGAATCCAGCCTCCGGTGAACGCTGCGCCGGTGTCAGCCGGCATGTTTCAACCCACGGCGCCAACGGGTGAAGCGACGCTCCAGCAGCGCCAGCAGGAAGTTCAACAACAACCCCACCACCGCCAGCAGCAGAATCCCCGCGTACATGCTCGGGATCTGGAACACCTCCTGCGAATTCAGCGTCAGGAACCCCAGCCCGGAATGGGCGCCGATCATCTCGGCCGCCACCAGCGCGGTGATGCAATACGCCCCCGCCAAACGCACCCCGGTAAAGATCGACGGCGACGCCGAGGGCAGGACGATTTTCAGGAACAGAAAACGGCGGTTGGCCCCCATCGACAGCGCCGAGTTGATCAGCAGGCTGTCCACCTGTTTGACCCCGCTGATGGTGCTCAACAGGATTGGCCAGAACGACGCCCAGAAGATGATCGCCACTTTCGACAGTTCGCCGATGCCCAGAAACAGGATGAACACGGGAAACAGCGCCAACGCCGAGGTTTGCCGGAAGAACTGCAACAGCGGATCGAGGATACGTTCGACCCGCGCGAACCAGCCCATCAGCAGGCCCAGCGAAATGCCCGTGACGATGGCCAACGCGAGGCCTGCCAGAGACCGGATCAGGCTGGCCTGAAGGTGTTTGAGCAGCGCGCCATTGCCCGCCATGTCGACAATGGCGCCGAGCACGGCCGACGGCGGGCTCAGGTAACCGGGGTTGACGATGCCCAGTCGCGGCAAGGCTTCCCACAGCGCCAGAAAGGCCAGAATGCCGATGGAACTGTCCACCGCGCGGCGTGAGTGTCGGGACCAGCGAGACCACGCACTCATGCTCAGACCCCCACCCGATAGCCGCCGAGCCGGGCGACCTGCTGCCAGCTTTCATGACGGGCTGCTTCTTCGACCTCCGCCGCATCCGGAACTGCATTGCCCATGCCTTCGCGCAACGACGCCCACGCCCTCTGACGCAGATGAACGAAGGCATGGCTGTTGCGCAGTTGCGGCAACCGGGGACGTGGCAGGTCGATGTCGATGATCTCCTTGATCCGCCCAGGGCGCGGGGTCATGACCGCCACGCGGTCGGACAGGAAGATCGCTTCGTCGAGGCTGTGGGTGATGAACACGATGGTTTTTTTGTGCAGGTCCCAGATGCGCAGGAGTTCGTCCTGGAGCGTTTCGCGGGTTTGTGCGTCGAGGGCGGCGAAGGGCTCGTCCATCAGCAGCACGTCAGGTTCATAGACCAGCGAGCGGGCGATGGCCACGCGTTGACGCATGCCGCCCGAGAGCTCATGCGGGTAGCGGGAGGCGAAGCCCGTCAGGCCAACGAGATCGAGGTATTCGCGTGCCCGTTCCCGTCGCTCGGTTTTGCCGACGCCCCGGATTTCCAGCCCCACGGCGATGTTGTCGAGCACCGAACGCCACGGCAGCAAGGCATAGCCCTGAAACACCACGCCCTGATTGCGGTTGATGCCCTGCAAGGGTTTTCCGTCGATCTCCAGCGTGCCGCCGGTTTTCTGCGCGAGCCCGGCGAGGATATTGAGGTAGGTGGATTTGCCGCAGCCGGACGGGCCGAGGATCGACAGGAACTCGCCTTCGCGCACTTGAAGATCAAAGTCCTTCAACACCTCGACCCGCTCGGTTTTGCCTGATTCGTCCTGCGCCTGGTATTCCATGTGCAGATTAACTGTGGAGATTTTGTGCACTGATGCCTCTTCTGTCCTTTGTAATGACCACCCCTTTCATTGGGTGAACACCGTTTCTTTGTGGGAGCGAATTCATTCGCGAAAGCCAGGACAGGCGTTGAAGAGGCGTCGCCTGAAAAATCTTTCGCGAATGAATTCGCTCCTACAGGGAATTTGCGTCAAGGCAGGCACACATGCATCGCCCGACTCACTGCTTTCGCGGCCGTCGTAACCTCCGGCTGCTCCCACAGGTTCGGTGTCGGTCGCAGACCTTGAGCACGACGCCCTCTTCACTGTGGGAGCGAATTCATTCGCGAAGGGGGTTCAGACAATGAAGATTTCTTGGCTGTACCGGCCCTTTCGCGAATGAATTCGCTCCTACAGGTTTTGCAGCGGCTGCGTGACCGGGGAATCCATGCCGACGACCCGCGCTCACGCCTTCGCCAACGCATTGAACGCATTGGTGTACACATCCTTCACGGCCACTGTCCCGGGCTTGATCTTCTTCTCGTTTTCGAGGATGTCGATGTAGTACTGAATGGGCGGTTCGGTCACCACCAGGTCGTCGACGTAGGCGTAGCGCTCCACCAGCTCCAGCGGCGTGCCGATGCGTTGGGAAACGATCTTGCGCGCCTCGTCGGGGTTGGCGTTGACCCAGTTGGCGGCCTTCGCAATCGCGGTGACGAAATCCTGCGTGGCCTCAGGGTTTTCCCGGATGAATCTGCCGTAGCCGCTGTACGGCGCCATGCCGCCAAGGCCTTTGTCGAGGTCGTAGTCGCTCCACAACTTGCGCAGTTCGGGGTTGTGTTCCGCGCCGCCGGACGCTGGCGGGTGAATGATTGCGATGTCCACGTTACGGGTCAGCACGGTCTGTTCGCCCTGGTTGTCGGGTACGACCACCCAGTTGATTTTGTCCACGTCCACATCGTGCTCACGCAGGTATTTCTTGGTCACGAACTCGGCACAGGCCCCGAAACTGTTGAAGCCCACGGTTTTGCCTTCCATGTCCTTGGGCGTGTAAATCCCCGAATCGGCCCGCACGAAATACTTCATGTGCGGCGCTTCCTGCAGGGTCTTGCCGCCCGCCGCGACCACCTTGAGGTCAAGGCCGCTGGCAATCGCCGAAATCACCAACGGCACCATCCGCGAACCGAAGTCGATCTCACCGGTGCCAACCAACGGGATGATCTGCGGCGCGGCGATCTTGCCGATGTAATTCGGCCGGGTGCGAGTGCCCTCGAAATAGCCCAATGAATCGGCGAGGTACACCAGGTCGAACGACGGGTTGTCCGGGTATTTGAAGCTGACCACCTGGTCCGAGCGGTTCTTGATCACGGCAGGCGCAGCGTTGGCGGTCTTTTCCGGCTTGCCGCAGCCTGGCAGGATCATCCCGGCGGCGGCCGCCGTGCCCAATAACGCCACCTGTTTGATAAAAGCCCTGCGGCTGTTAAGCGTTTCCATGACGAGCGTCCTTGGTTATTTAAATCTTCGAGACAGGCACGCGTTATTCATGAACGGCAGGCACTGTTTAAATAAGAGGCTATGGCCGGAGCGACAATAATGAGGCGATGGATTCAGCGTCAATTGTCACTTGGATATTGGCTATAACGTTTTCAACTAAAGTTATGCCTGCTGTTATCTGCAATGCCTTAGTTCGCAACTCCGATGGAATGACCGGTCAACGGTGAGGCCTGTGCAATCCCTGTCGCCGTTAAGGCTGCCTGCTAAGGGATGCGGCTTTCCGCCAGCGCGCACGCGAATAACACCGCGCAAGACAAGTGTTGATCCAGCAACAGTCAAACAACAGATACCCTCCTCTTGACACACATCAATTCGAAGCTGTGTTTACCGAGCCTGGTTAAATACTGATGTATTGGCCTTTTAAATAACGGCCCGTTTACGGCACAGCCCTTGCAACTTCATGACCTCTACTGCGCACCGCTTAATGAATGACCCCACGAACACCTGCCTGTTTTATTCCCTGCAAGATAAACAGGCGCGTGCCATTAACGGACGCTGGCTGAACACTCACGATTGCACGGAGTCATCCCATGAGCACACGCACTGACACCCTGAAACTCGGCCTCTTCCTGCGCGCCACCGGGCACCACATCGCGGCCTGGCGTGACACCGGCTCTCAGGCCGACGCAGGCGTCCGTCTGGACCACTTCAGCGACCTCGCACGCAAGGCGGAAGCAGCCGGGTTCGACACGCTCTTTCTCGCCGACAGCGTGTCCGTGCGCGGTATCGACGCGCCGACCTTCGACCGGGTGATCGCGCCGAGCTTGAGTTTCGAACCGCTGACGCTGCTGTCCGCGCTGGCAGTCGTCACCTCGCGCATCGGTCTGGTGGCGACGGCCAGCACCAGCTACAGCGAGCCATTCAACCTGGCGCGCCAGTTCGCCTCGCTGGACCAGATCAGCGGCGGTCGCGTCGGCTGGAACCTGGTCACCAGCAGCGACCCCGACGCCGCGAAGAACTTCGCCAAGACCGCCGAGGGCCAGCAGCCTGCCCACGCCGACCGCTACAGCCGGGCGCGGGAGTTTCATGAAGTGGTGCAGAAACTCTGGGACAGCTGGGAAGACGACACGCTGCTGCTGGACAAGGACAAAGGCGTGTTCCTGGACCGCACCAAGCTGCACCGCGCCGACCACCACGGCGAGCATTTCCACGTGCGCGGGCCGTTGAACGTGCTGCGTTCCCCCCAAGGCAAACCGGTGTTGGTGCAGGCGGGGGCGTCTGAAGACGGACGTGATCTGGCCGCGGCCACCGCCGAGGCGATTTTCGCCGCGCACCAGAGTCTGGCCGATGCACAGGCGTTCTACAGCGACATCAAATCCCGCGCTGCCGTGCTGGGCCGCAAACCCGAACACATCAAGATTCTGCCGGGGGTGACCATCTTCACCGCGCCGACTTCCGCCGAAGCCCATGCCAAGCATCAGCGCCTGCAAAATCTGGTGCACCCGGAGGTCGGCCTGAGCCTGCTGTCCGGCTTGCTGGGTGGGGTCGATCTGTCCCACCTGCCGCTGGATGGCCCGCTGCCTCAAGACCTGCCCGCCACCAACGCTTCGAAGAGCCGTCAGCAGTTGATCCTGCAACTGGCCGCCGAAGGCCTGAGCATCCGCGAGCTGTACCTGCGTCTGGCCGGTGCGCGGGGGCACTGGACGTTGGTGGGGTCGCCGGAAGAAGTCGTGGACCAGTTGCAGGCGTGGTTCGAAGGCTACGGGGCCGACGGCTTCAACATCCTGCCGCCGACCTACCCCGAGGGGCTCGACGATTTCATCGCGCTGATCCTGCCGGAACTGAAACGTCGCGGGCTGGTGCCGCAAGACGGCCCGACCGGCAACACGCTGCGCGAGCGTCTGGGCCTGCCCTTCCCCGCGCACCCGGCGACCTTGCTTCGCGAGCCGTCGATTGCCGTCTGATTTCCAGAAAACCATGAGGCGGACGCCTCCTGATTCATTTTTTGTACAGAGAGTTTGACCATGGCGCATCAAGTCAACGCAGCCTGGGGCGCAGGCCCTTCCGCTCGCTATGAACAACTGGCCGAGCGGTTTCGTCCGCTGTTTGCCAACCTGCGCGAAGGCGCGATCGGCCGCGAGCTGGAGCGCCGGTTGCCGGTCCAGGAGCTGCAACTGCTCAAGGCCTCGGGTTTCACCGCCGTGCGGGTGCCGAAAGAATACGGCGGCCTGGGCGTCACTTTGCCCGAACTGGCCAACCTGCTGATCGAGCTGGGCGAAGCTGACTCCAATCTGGTGCAGGCCCTGCGCGGGCATTTGGGCTTCACGGAAAACCTGCTGAACAGCCGTGACGAAGAACGGCGCAAAGTCTGGTTCGAGCGGTTGGTGCGCGGCGAAACCGTGGGCCCGGCCACCGGCGAAGTCGGCGACACGCCGCAATCGCACCTGCATTCGCGGCTGTATCTGGACGGCGAGCAGTGGCGCATCGACGGCAACAAGTTCTACACCACAGGCTGCCTGTACAGCGAATGGATCGACGTGGCGGTCAGCGATCACGACGACAAACGCGTGTTTGTGACTGTGCGCCGTGACGCGGAAGGCGTGGAGGTGGTGGACGACTGGAACGGCTTCGGCCAGCGCCTCACCGCCAGCGGCACCACGCATCTGCGCGGCGTGGCGGTGGACACGCGGAACATCGTCAGCGTCGATGACAAGTTCCAGTATTCCCCGGCGCTGTATCAGATCGTGCACCTGGCCAACCTTGCCGGGATCGGTCGTGCCCTCAGCGGCGAAGTGGCGGCTGCCGTGGCCAAGCGCACCCGCAGTTTCAGCAACGGCAATGCGTCGCGGGTGGCCCAGGACCCGCAGGTCCTGCAAGTGGTGGGCAGTCTGCGCGCGGCGGCCTACAGCGCCGGGGCCATTGTGCTGAAGACCGCCGAGGCCTTGGAACGGGCTTATCAGGCGCGGCTCACCGGTGATGCAGAGGCCTTGAAGAAAGCCGTGGACATCGCCGAGCTGGAGATTGCCCAGTCGCAAACCATCGTCAGCGACCTGATCCTCGACGCCAGTTCGCGGATGTTCGACGCCCTCAGCGCGTCCGCCACGCTGCGCCCGCTGGGTCTTGATCGTTTCTGGCGCAACGCCCGCACCCTCACCTCCCACAACCCGCGCATCTACAAGGACCGCATCGTCGGCGACTACGCGGTCAACGGCACGCCGCCACCTGCGCAGTGGAAAATCGGCGTGGCGTAATTCTTCAGCGCTGCGCTTCTGGATACGGTCTTGCCAATCCGGGCACCGAGGGGACTGTAACGGCCATCGAGGTGCCTGATTCTGCCAAACGGGAACGACTTTCGTTTCGGCCCCGGATCGCTGCGTATACTCGGCGACAACGACACGAGGCGCTTTGAATCCGGGGGCTCGATGCCAGAAAAACGTTCACCTCAACGCGCTTCCAACGCCAGTGCCGGTGCAGATCAGCCCTGGTCCGACTACTACGACATGTCACTGCCCCCGGGGCAGACCGAGTCGATGTATCGGCTGATCCCCGACCCGCACAGCGGCATCGCCATCACCCCGCTGCCGACGCCCTACCCGGCCCAGCACCTGGGCACGCTGGAACTCTGGGCGCCACACGTGCCCACCCCATCGCACAACGCCATTCGCAAACCTGCACCTGCGATCAGCCCGCAGGATGACTTCTCACGCAACGCGCATTTGCAGGCCATGGGTGAGCTGACGGTGTCCATCGCCCATGAAATCTGCCAACCGCTGCTGGCCATCGCCTCCAATGCATCAGCTTGTGCGCGCTGGCTGCAACGGGACAACCCGAATCTGGACGAAGCCATTGATGGCCTCAGCGACATCCGCAAGGACTGCGAACGGGCCGCCAACATCGTGGCAGCCCTGCGGGCGCTGGCCCGACGGTCGCCGTGTACGCCGCAACCGGTCAACGTCAACGATCTGATTCACGAAGCCGCCCGCCTGCATGCACCTGCGCTGACGCGGGCGGGGGTGACCCTGAAAACCGAGCTCATGGCCAATCAGTCCGTAATCGCCGATCCGGTTCAGGTCCAGCAATTGGTGTACAACCTGATCGCCAACGCCCTCGAAGCCGTCGCCCAAGCCCCGATATCGTCGGGTGTGGTGAAAGTGTCTTCGGTGTCCTTGCGCGACGGCGTACAGGTGTCCGTAGAGGACAACGGCCCCGGCATCCCGGTGCAAGACCGACAGCAGATTTTCGGCGCGTTCTACACCACCAAGCCCAGCGGACTGGGCATGGGGCTGACCATCTGCCGATCCGTGGTCGAAGCCCACAACGGCAACCTCTACGCCGAAACCTCCGAACTGGGCGGCGCGATGATCCGGTTTCAACTGCCGGTGGGGTGCAAGAACCATTGAGGCACCTTTTCACCTGACACGACCGAGGTGTCCGGTTTTGCTGCCGGTGCCCGGCAGATCGCGGCCGTCGTCCCTCCGGCTGCTCCCACAAGGTTCCGCGCCGTACTCGCGTTCGTCGTCCAAATACAATCGCGTCCGGGCCGCCGACGGCTGCGAGTCATGGCCGGCACGCCGGATTGCCACAGGGTATTTGTGTCGTCGGCTCAATCCCTGAACACCGCAAGTCTCGTGGGAGACGCCGGAGGCACGACGGCAGCGATCAGCCCGGGGTCGCGTCCGACCGCAGCGGCAGCACACCCAGCGCACACGATCCTGCTGGCACTCTCTCGATTCCGCTGTACCGGACTCCCTTCAATTTGCCCTACACTCCCGCCATGAAAGACCCGAGCCACCGGCCTGTGCCGGCCCGGCCCTGAAAAAGGCGGTTGATGCATGCAAGACCCTTGTGCCCACAAGACCGTGGTGATGGTGCTGTTCAACGACGTGCTGATGCTCGACGTGACCGGCCCGATGGACGCCTTTACCCTGGCGAACCGCCTGCTCCCCAAGGAAAAACATTACCAGTTGCTCACCGTTTCCGACCGAGCGGGCCTGGTGCGCAGTTCGTGTGGCCTCAAGGTCCATGCCGACCTCCGCCTTGAGGACTGTCCCACCTCCGTTGACCTGCTTCTGGTTCCCGGTGGCCCGGGCGCCTACGGTGTCAGCCACCCCGCGCTGAACGAGTGGCTGCCCGATGCCGTCAAAACCGCCCGGCGCTTCGGCGCGATTTGCACCGGCGTGTTCCTGTTGGCCGAGGCCGGGCTGATCGACGGCTATCGCTGCACCACCCACTGGAATTACGTCGAGCGCCTTGCCCAACGCTACCCGGAGACGCGGGTCGAAACCGAACAGATCTACGTCATGGACCGCAATCTCATCACCTCGGGCGGCATCACCGCCGGTATCGACATGGCGCTGGCCGTCGTCGCCGAAGACCACGGCAAGGAGCTGGCCCTGGAGGTCGCGAAAATCCTGCTGGTGGTAATGAAGCGCCAGGGCGGCCAGACCCCTTATGGCCCCCTGCTGGCAGCGGTGCCCCGGGACGGCGGTGCCATTGCCAAGGTCCAGGCCTACGTCGTCGATCACATCGAAGAGCCTTACACCATTCAGCGCATGGCCGACCTTGCCGCCATGAGCGCCCGCAATTTCGCCCGCGCCTTTCAGCGAGAAGTCGGCGTGACGCCCATGCAGTACGTGCAGAACGCTCGCATCGACCATGCCCGGAAACTGCTGGAAGCCTGCAACCTGCCCCTCAAGACCCTCGCCACCCGCTGCGGCTTCGGCAGCCCACGGCACATGCGCAAGGCGTTCAGCGAACGGATCGGGTTATCGCCGAATCAGTATCGGCAGCAGTTTGGGGGTGAGTGACCGCGTTGGTGCGCGCTAACAGGATCAAGCCGGTTTCCACACGGTGGCAGGAATGCACACGCGGCCTTCGAACAGCAGCCGAGCGGTGCGAACAATACCTCCGCCAAGCAGCTGCCCTTCAGACCTATGGATCTCAGCGACGAAGTGCCCCGTGGGGTGTTCGATCTTCAGGCGCTGAGGGTCGGTGTCCTCCCGTTCCACGAAGTCATCGGCGACAGAGCCAGGCAGCAGACAGGCCGCCGCCACACTCACCGCGCCGAAGACACCAATGGCCGTGTGGCAACGGTGCGGGATGAACGATCGGGTGCAGATCGCGCCACCTTCACGGGGCGCAGCAACCAAGACCATTTTTGGCACGTTGCGCTGACCGACCTCCCCGAGGTTCATCAAAGGGCCGGCCTGGAGACGGATCGACTCCAGTCGCGCTTTAAGCGTCGCATCGGCATCGAGGCAGTGCGGGGTTTCGTGACCGCTCTTGCTCAGATCGCCTGCGCGGATCAGTACCACAGGCATGCCGAAGTCGATGCACGTGACCTCAATGCCGTCGATCACATCCCGTGCTCGGCCAGTGGGCAACAAGGCGCCGCAACTCGACCCGGCGATGTCCTTGAATTCGATCGCCAGCGCCGCCCCTGTTCCCGGCACACCGTCAATGCGTTGATCGCCCGCGTAATCGACCTCGCCATTGGCCGTAGGGACGTGGATCACCGCCACCTGCCCCGTATTGACCATGAACACCCGAACCGGCGTCACACCCGGAAAGGCTGCAATCAAACCCCGCTCAAGGGCGAACGGTCCGACGCCTGCCAGGACGTTGCCGCAATTCTGGCCGTAATCCACACGAGGCTCGTCCACCAACACCTGGGCGAACAGGTAATCCACGTCGGCATCTTCCCGTTCGGAAGGGCTGATGATCGCCACCTTGCTGGTCAGTGAATCCCCGCCCCCCAGGCCATTGATCTGCCGGGTATCCGGCGACCCCATCACGGCCAGCAACACCCGATCACGCACCTCCCCCGGCGCAGGCAGATCACTCGCGAGAAAATACGCGCCCTTGGAGGTGCCGCCACGCATGAACAGACAGGGAATGCGGGTTTGACTCATCGTCAGTGTTCGATCTCTTCCAGTCGGTCGACATACGTCAGGCCTTTCTCCGCGAGACGGCCGCGCATGTCGTAGATGTCGAGGCCCAATTCGCCATTGGCCAGCCTGACGCGTTTCTGCTCCTCAAGGTCTGCCCGCTTGCGCGTTGCGTCAAGCACCGGGGCGAGTTCAGCGTGTCGGACCACCACCACGCCGTCGTCATCGGCGACGATGACATCCCCGGCATTGATCAACTGTCCCGCACAGATGATGGGTAAATTGACCGAGCCCAGCACCTCTTTCACAGTGCCTTGCGCGTGCACCGCGCTGGACCACACGGCAAATCCCATCTCGCGCAGGGTCTGTGTGTCGCGAACACCCGCATCGATCACCAACGCGCGTACACCCCGGGCCTTGAGCGACGTGGCCAACAGATCGCCGAAATAACCATCGGTGCACGGCGACGTCGGCGCGACGACCAGAATGTCGCCTTGCTGGCACTGCTCCACCGCCACGTGAAACATCCAGTTGTCACCCGGCGCCACCGACACGGTGACGGCAGTGCCGCTGACGCACACGCCCTGCTGAATAGGCCGCAACCGGCTGCTGAGCAAGCCCTTGCGGCCTTGGGCTTCGTGCACGGTGGCGACACCGAAACGGCTCAGATCATCAATGGACGACGGGTCGGCACGGGGAATCTGACGCACCACGAAGCCTGATTTTCCAATCAAGTGACTCATGCCAGATTCTCCGTCACGCGCGGGAAGATGCTTTGATACCCCTCGCCATAGACGATGTCCCGCGCCGAGGTGATGCCCACGTTGCGCTTGGCCTGGACGCCCCGTTGCAGCGCGACCCGTGTGTAGTACTCCCACAGGTGTTCCTGACCCGCCATGCACTGGATGGCCGCGTATTTACGGTCCCAGACGCTGGTGATGTCCAGCAGCACGTCGGGCCGCCATTCGCATTGTTCGGGCTGGTGCGGCTCGAAGCTGTAGACCGGTGGCGCGCCGACTATTTTTTCCCCCGGACGATACCCTTCTGCCTGGGCAATGATTCGGGCCTCTTGCGTCAGGTTCATGGCCAGCGGGTGATCGTAGTTGTAGGGGTCTTTCAGCGAATGGCTGAGCACGAAGGACGGCTGCACGCGACGAAACACGTCTGCCAGACGGAACAAGGTCTCCCGATCGGCGCGCATCGGGTAATCGCCGATGTCAAAGAACTCGATGCTGGCGCCCAGAATCTCGGCGGCGGCCAGCGCTTCGGTACGGCGGGCGTCTTTGACCTTGTCTTCAGTCATCTCGCCCTTGCGCCACAGCTTGGCCGACTCGCCCCGTTCGCCAAATGACAGGCAGACGATGTGCACGGCGTAGCCCTGACTCACGTGCAGGGCGATTGAACCGCCTGCGCGCCAGACGAAATCGGCGGAATGAGCGCTGACGACCAGTGCGGTTTTCTGTGGGGTGACCATGTGGGATGAACCTCCTGCTTTTTTCCAGAGCATGTCACCCGTCTGGGTCGACGAATAATGCGTTCAACCCATGCTGATATACGTTTTACTTATTGCGCGGCACGCCGACGCACCGCATATTCCCGTCATTCGTGCCTTTCGGAGCGCCCCGCCCCCTATGTTCAGTGATGACCTCGTCAACCTCATGCAGGTCCGCGCCTTCGTCCGCGTCGCGCAGTTGGGCAGCGTGTCCAAGGCGTCGGAAGCCCTGTATCGGGCGCAATCGGTGGTCACGCGGGCGGTCTCCGAGCTGGAAATCGCGCTTGGTGTGTCGCTGTTCGAACGCCACGTCAACGGCATGCGCCTCAGTGAATCCGGCGAACGGATTCTGCCCCGCGCGTTGCGCGTCCTCGACGAGTTGCAGACCGTGCCCCTCTTGCTCAACGCGGCGACCCCACTCGTTGAACCCCTGTACCTGTTTCAGGCGCGACGCCTGGAACTGTTCGTCAAACTCTGCGAAACCCGGCACATGCAGACGGTGGCCCGGCATTTCGGCCTGAGCCAGCCAGCGGTCAGTTCGGCGCTCAAGGTCATGGAAGGCGGCTGCGGCCAATCATTGTTCGAGCGCACACCCAAAGGGTTGCAGCCCACCCGCGTCAGCCTCGAAATCCTGTTCCCCATCCGCCGCGCCCTTAATGAGCTGCGGCATATGCGTTCGGACATCACCGCCATGCGCGGCGCGCTGGAAGGCGTCGTGCACGTCGGCGCCCTGCCCCTGGGGCGCACGCGAATCCTGCCCGAAGCCATCGTCCGCCTGACCGCCGAGCACCCCGGCATCCGGGTCATCACCAACGAAAGCCCCTTTGATTTCCTGGCCACGGAACTGCGTGTGGGAGACATCGATTTTATTTTTGGGGCCTTGCGCTCGGCGGACTACGCCTCGGACATGACCGGAGAAGCCTTACTCGTCGAGGAAATGGTGGTTCTGGCGCGCCATGATCACCCGCTGAGTACCGGGCCGGTCGCCGTGCACGCGTTGGCCAATGCCCGGTGGGTATTGCCCCGCGCCGGTTCGCCCGCTCGCCGTCTGCTGGAAGCCTGCTTCACCGAAGCGAGTGTTCAGGCGCCATGGCCAGTGGTCGAAACCGCTGACATGGCCATCATTCGCGGTTTGTTGCTGCGCTCGGACATGCTGGCGGCGGTGTCCCGCCATCAATTGGAGCAGGAGATGGCCTCCGGTGAGCTCTGTCAAATCGACGTGCAACTCAGTGGCACGGCGCGCCCCATCGGCCTCATCTACCGCAACGCCAGCCTGCATTCGGCGGCGGCCAATGCAGCGATGGGGGCGATCAGACACGTCGTGAAAGAAATGGCCGATCATTGATCAGCACGATTCGCTGCCGACCTCAGCGCTATCGCTTTTCTTTATTCGACAATCGACCGACACCTGAAAAGCCCCCGCGATCATTGGCGCAAAGGGTCCATAACCATAATCGCAGGCTCCATCAGCATTTCGCAGAGGCCTGCCTGCCCGTTCCGATTTAGCCTGCTGACGTCCTCCTATAAAAATAAAGGAAAGCACCATGCGACTGGGTTGGTATTCGGACTTGAACAAACAGGAGAAGCGGACCTATTGGGCCTGCTTCGGTGGCTTCACCCTCGACTCGATGGATTCCACGATCTACGCGTTGATGATGCCCGTGCTGATGACCGTGCTGGCGTTGAGCAAATCCGACGCGGGTCTGCTCGGCTCAGTCTCGTTGATCGGCAGCGCCATCGGCGGTTGGGGCGCCGGCATGCTGGCCGACCGTTACGGCCGCATCAAAGTCATGCAGGCCACGGTCCTGTGGGTCGCGACCTTCACCTGCATGGCGGGGTTCTGCAACGGCTTCTGGTCGTTTCTGCCCGTACGCTTCCTGCAAGGCATTGGCTACGGTGGCGAAGCCGTCGTGGGCGCGGTGCTGATCAGCGAAGCCATCAAACCCGCCTTGCGCGGCCGGGTGGCTGCCTCGGTGCAAAGCGGCTACGCCGTGGGTTACGCCATCTCCCTGACCGTGATGCCCGTGGTGTTCGCGTTTCTACCGGAGGACATCGCCTGGCGCGCCTTTTTCGCCATCGGCCTGCTGCCTGCGCTGTTGATCTGGTTCATCCGTCGCCTGGTGCCGGAATCCGAGGCGTTCCAGCAGGTGAGCAAGCAATCGCGCAAGATCGACCTTCGGGTGATCTTCGGTGGCGAGCACCGCCGCATCACGTTGATCAGCACGATCCTGGCCAGCGGAATCTTCGGCGCGGCGTACATCATGATCACCTGGCTGCCGACCTACATGCGCACGGTGCTTAACCTGCCCATTGCGTCTACGTCCGGCTACCTCGCGGTGAACATCATCGGCTCGCTGATCGGCCCGTTCGTTTATGGCCTGATCAGTGACTACATCAGCCGTGGCAAGGCCTTCATGCTGTTCCTGATCTGCCAGACGCTGGTGGTCTCGGTCTACATGTTCGCGCCGGTCAACATGACCGTGGTATTGGCGCTCGGACTGTTGCTCGGCGCGTTCCAGGGCGGGCTCGCGTCCGGTTTGCCACTGGCGTTTTCCGAGCTCTACCCCACCCAGATTCGCGCCAACGGCGCCGGTTTCTGCACCAGCTTCGGCCGCGGCTTCGGCTCGATCATGCCCGCCGCCGTGGGCTTCGCCTCGACAGAAATGAGCCTGCCCGTGGCCATGGGAGTCTTCGCGGTGAGCTCGTACCTCATCGCCTTCATTGCAGCGATGTGCCTGCCGAATGCCACGGGCGTGGACCTCAGCGACCACCCGGCGAGTATGGTGACCGAGCCGTCCCCCACGGAAGCAGGGCTCAAGAAAACCCCAGTCGTTTTTCGGTGACCACAGGGTCATCAGAGCTTAAAGCTAAATCCTAGCTATATGGATAGCGCTCCAAAGTCTATGGGGTCTTGGATCGGGGCAGGTAGAGTGGATTTCTATCGATCTCTGAGAGTGGATTCCATGTCCTCATCCCTTGCGAAAGAAGTGGTCTGGATCACGGGTGTCGGCGCCGTCGAAGGCTTGGGCGCCGCCCTTGCCAGGCGTTTTGCCCAAGGTGGTTATAAGGTGGCGGTGAGTGGCCGCAGTCCTGAAAAACTCAACGCTGTGGTGCGTAGCATCGAAGCCGTCGATGGCGAAGCCCTCGCGTTGCCGGGCGATGCAGGCAGCGAAGCCGACACGCTTGCCGCCATCCAGCGCATTCGTGAGTGGGGTCCGCTGAAGGTCGCGATCTTCAACGTCGGCAACTCCGTGGTCGCGCCGACGCTGGAGCTGAGCACCGAACTGTTTGAGCAGACCTGGCGCGCGTCCACCCTCGGCGGGTTTATCTTCGCCCGGGAAACGACCCGGCTGCTGCTGGAAAACGGCGGCGGCACGTTGCTGTTCACCGGTGCGACCTCCGCGTTGCGCGGCAAACCGCCCTTCGCCGCCTTTGCCGCCGCCAAGGCCGGGTTGCGCTCGCTGAGCCAATCGTTCGCCCGGGAATTCGGCCCGCAAAACGTGCACGTCGCGCATGTGGTGATCGACGGTGCGATCAATGGCGAACGCATCCGCAGCCATGCTCCGCAGCGTTTCGAACAACTGGGCGACGACGGCACGCTGGCGCTGGACGACATCGCCGACGCCTATTGGTACCTGCATTCACAACCGCGCAGCGCCTGGACTCAGGAGCTCGACCTGCGGCCCTACAAAGAACCTTTCTGAAGCGCTTCGTCTCCACTGGAGGAACGTTCACATGGGCATTCATCAGCCAAACCTCGGACCGGCGTCTGTCGTCGGCGAACTCAATTACCTGCTGGACGACGGCGTCCGGCCAGTCAATTACACCTGGCCGCAGCCCGATGGCCAGCCGCAACGCACCGGCACCCTGCAACCGACGCGCGTGGATATTCATAACGCGCGTTTGCTCAAGACCGAGCCTTTGCTCGACGCCCAAGGGTTTCAGCGGGTCGAACAGGCCAGTGCCGTGGCGGACCCGGAAGACGAGGCGCAGGTCGTGCAGCAGTATTACGCCGAAGCGGATGCGCTATTGCGGGCACAGACCGGTGCAGTCAAAACGGTGATTTTTGACCACACGATCCGCGTCGATCAGCCAGGTCGTGAAGCGGCGGGCCTGCGCGAACCGGTGCGCTACGTGCACAACGACCAGACCGAGCGCTCGGCCATCCGCCGCGTGCGTGATCATCTGCCCGCCGAGGAAGCCGAACAGCGCCTGCAAAAACGTTTCGCGATCATCAACCTGTGGCGCCCGATCGGCGGGCCAATTTTCACCACTCCGCTGGCCTTGTGCGACGCCAGCACGATGGACGCCGAGGACTTTATCCCCAGCGATCTGGTGTACCGCGACAAGGTGGGCGAGACGTTTTCCATCCGGGCCAATCCAAACCACCGCTGGTATTACTACCCGCAACTGCGCCCCGAGGAAGCGTTGCTGTTGAAGATCTACGATTCCAGAACCGACCTCATCGCCCGGGCCGGCGCCCACACCGCCTTCGACGACCCCACCACCCCGCCCAACGCACCGCCGCGCCGCAGTATCGAATTGCGGGCGTTGGTGTTTTTTGAGGAGTGAATCGCACACCCTGTAGCAGTCCGGCTTGCCGGCGGTGGCGTTTGTGAAATTGATCCCCCAGTTTGATTCGGATCAGCCCTGAAATTCGGAGGCGACACAGCCCCCTGTGGGAGCGAGCCTGTGACCTCAATGCACCCACCGCCGATGCAGTCCACGGGCCAGGGCGTCGAGCATGAAGCCCAGCACGCCGATCAGCAGCACCATGGCCATCAATTCCGAGTACGCGAGGCGGTCGCGGGTGTCGAGGATGAAGTAGCCCAGGCCCGCGCTGACGCCGAGCATTTCGCACGGCACCAATACGATCCAGAGGATGCCGATCGACAACCTCACCCCGGTCAGCACATGCCCTAGCACGCCGGGCATGATGACTTTGATCAGCGTTTCCCGGCGACTGGCGCTCAAGCTGCGACTGAGTTGCAGCCAGCGCGGGTCGAGCTGTTTCACCCCCGCCACGGTGTTCAACAGGATCGGCCACACCGCCGCGAAGGTCAGCAGGAAATAGATCGGCTGGTCGCCCACGCCCATCAGCATCACCACCACGGGCATCCACGACAGCGGCGAGATCATGCGCAGGAATTGAAACGCCGGTGTGGTCGCCGCTTCCAGATTCCGCGAGCTGCCGATCAACAGGCCCAACGGCACGCCGATCAGCAAGGCCAGCAGCAACCCCACAAGAATGCGTTTCAGGCTCACCCACACGTGGCCGTACAGCTCGGCACTGCCCAACAGCGTCCAGAGACTGGCGAGGGTTGCCTGCGGGGAAAACCGGGCCGACAGCCCCTTCGGATCGCCGAACAGGTGAATGCCCAGCCACCAGATGATCAGCAGGCACAGCAGCCCGCCGATCCCCAGCAGCCAAGGCCCAAGCGACGCGTACTTGCCTGCCGTCAAGCGCTGTACTCCTCGTTCCGCTGAAAGCTCTCGGCGAGGCCGAAGGTTTTCAACCCACCCACCGCCGCAATGCTGTTGCGCACGAAACGGTCATCGACCAGATCGCCAGCGACGGTTTTCGGATCGAGGCTGGCGAGGAAGCCCTTGTCACCTTCGATCAGCGTGTCTTTCAAGCGGCGCACCAGCTCCTCGGTGTAGCTCGGGAACGGGTACGGCTGGAAATCGATGCGGTGCTCGTCCCATTGCGCGTGCTGAATGGCGCCGCTGGCGAGGTAGCCCTGCCGCTCACTGGCGGCCGGCGACAACACCCGATCGAGCACGGTCTGGGCGTGAGGCGTGTAACGGTTGGCGCCGTCCTTGGACAGCAGCTTCGCGGCCTCGGCGCGGTTGTCACGGGTCCAGACCTGCGCCTTGACGATGGCGTTGACCACCTTCTGCGACCACTCCGGCCGGTTGTTCAAATCGTGCTCGTGCATGAACACCACGCAGCACGCATGGTTGCGCCAGACGTCGCCGGTAAAGCGCTGCACGCGACCGACTTTCAAATCCTCCGCCAAGGCATTGAACGGCTCGGCGACGATGTACCCGGCAATGCGTTTGCTGGCCAGCGCGGGCGGCATGTCCGACGGGGGCAGCACCACCAGGTTCACCTCGTTGGCCGCCAGTTGTGCGTTGGCCGGTTTGCTCACCGGGGTCAGGCCGTTGTCGCGCAGCAGCTGTTGCACCACGACGTTGTGCACCGAATACCAGAAGGGAATGGCGATGGACTGCCCGCCCAATTGCTTGACGTCGGTAATGTCCGGGCCGACGGTCAAACCCGAGCCGCCAACGTGGTTCCACGCCACGACCTTGGCCGGGACCTTGCTGCCGTAGCGCGCCCAGACGGTCATCGGCGACAGCAGGTGAATCACGTTGACCTGCCCGGAAATGAACGCCTCAATGACCTGCGCCCAACTGCGCAACAGCACCGGACGCTCGGCCTGAATGCCTTCGGCTTCGAACAGGCCATTGTGATGGGCCACCAGCAGCGGCGTGGCGTCAGTGATCGGCAAGTAGCCGATGCGCACCGGGGCATCCGGTTCGGCGGCGGCCCGGGCTTGCAGGCTGTTGAGCAGCGGCATGGCGCCGGCGGCGGTGAGCATCGCGCTCAGTTTCAAAAAATCACGACGGGTGTGAGTGAAGTCGTCCAGGCACATGGCCAATCTCCGGCGGTTCGAGCGATTCGGTTCGAGGGTGTGGGTTGCGGCTCGCCCGCCGAAGGGTTTTCAGAATGTCGACACGCAACGCGCCCATTTCCTCGACCAGCTCGGCCCGAGGCCGTGGCAGATCGATGTGCCACTCGCCCACCGTCCGCGCCGGGGTGTCGCCCAGTAGCAGAATGCGGTTGGAGAGCAGCAAGGCTTCGTCGATGTCGTGGGTGATCAGTATCGCGGCGGTGTCATGTCGCGCCGTCACGTCCAGCAGCAGCTGTTGCATGTCGGCGCGGGTCACCTCGTCCAGCGCCCCGAAGGGTTCGTCCAGCAGCAACACCAGCGGCTGACGCGCCAGGCATCGGGCCAGCGCCGTACGCTGCGCCATGCCGCCCGACAACTGCGCCGGGTGATAGCCGCGCGCATGGCTCAGGCCGACTTCCGCGATGGCCTGATCGACTCGGGTTTGCCGTTCAGCCGCGCTCAAGGACGGCTGACTGGCGAAATCCAGCCCGAAGGCCACGTTCTTTTCCAGGGTCAGCCACGGCAACAGGCTCGGGTCCTGAAACGCCACAGCGACTCGAGGATGCGGCCCGGTCAGCGGCTCACCCGTCACGTGGACGTCACCGGTGTGCGCGGTTTGCAGGCCGGCCAATACGCGCAAAAGGCTCGACTTGCCGACGCCGCTGGGACCGAGAATCGAGACCACCTCCCCGGCGCGCACGTCCAGGTCGAACTGCGCCAACACGTGCTGCCAGCCTTGCTCGCGGGCGTACCCCAGGCTGATGTTCCGGGCGCTCAGCACGGGATTCGCGGACCCGTTCATGCCGCCGACTCTCGGGCCTGACGCTGCAACTCGCCCTGAAGTTGCACCAGGCTCGGCGTGACGATGGGGATGAACGCCGACTCGCGCCAGCGTCGGGCAAACGCGCTGCCGTGCTCATCGAGAAACGCCTTGCCGCCACTGGCTTGCAGCTCCAGTTGCACGGCGCTTGCGACGGACTGCGCCAGGGCGATGCGCAAGCGGAACAGCGCGGCGGCCTGGGTCAGAAAACGGCCATCGAGCAACCCGGCCTTGAGTCCGCTGATGACGGACTCCAGACGCTCGACCTGTTCATGATGTTCGGCGCTCAGCACCGAACGCGTGCCATCAAGGTGACGTTTGACTTCGTCCAGTGAACGCCGCGCCAGGCCGATCGACAAGCCGCATTGCAGGCCGAGAAAGCCGGGACGCACCGCCGGCAGAAACTGCTTCGCATCGGGGTGCAACAACCAGTCGCGGGACAGTTCGATGTCGCTGAACTCCAGCGCTGCGGTGTTGCTCGACTGCAAGCCCATGAGCTGCAAGTCTTCGGAGCGGCGCAGGCCGCTGGCAGTCGAAGGGATGGCCATGACGAAGGGCTTTTTCCCCGCCTCGCCCTCAATGGCCGCCGCGACCACGAAACTCTGTTTGCGCAAGTTGGTCACCCAGTGCAAGCGGCCTTCCAGTGACCAGCCATCTGGGTTTTCAATGCCGCGCACTTGCAGGGTTTCGATGCCGGATAAAAACTTCATCGCGTTGGAGAGCCCTGTGGCCCCCGCCAGCGAACCGTCGAGCAGCGCGGGCAGCAGGGTTTCCCTCAATCGCGCATTGGGGCTGTGCAGCAGGTATTCGATGAACGCCCGTTGCCCCCAGAACACGAACGCCGCCGTCACCGAATGGGTCGCGATGGCCGCCACGGTCTCCACCGCGTCGGCCAGCGTGCCGCCTGAACCGCCGTCTTTCCGGCCAATGCCGACCCGCATCACCCCGGCGTCGGCCAGTTGCGGCAACACGGACTCCGGATCGCACTGGCCGAGATCCAGTGCCTGGGCGTGCGCATCCAGCCAATGGCCAAGTACCGAATCCACCATGAGAGCTCTCCTTATCTGTCGTTCATTCATGCATCGACGCCCGCAATCATTGCGCGGAACGTTGCCATTGGTATTTCTCAAGCTCCGGGTTGAGCTCGGTCTGGGCGAACACGTTGGCGAAGTTGCACAGGGTCGCCAGGCTGACGCCGAGGATCACTTCCAGCGCATTGCCTTCGCTGTAACCTGCCCCTTTGAACGCGGCATAGGTGGTGTCGGAAACGTCGCCACGGGTGGCAATCACTTCACGGGCGAAAGCGGCCAGTGTTTCGAGCTTCGCCTCGGGCAGCGCGGAACCTGTGCGCAGGGCCTCGACGACCTCCGGGGCCAGACGTGCCTTGTTCAATCCCACGGCCGTGTGGCCCGCGACGCAGAACGAGCAGCCATGACGGGTCGCTGCGATCAGTTGCACCACTTCCCTTTCGGCCAGACTTAGCTCAGCCTTGCCATTGATCGCCGAGACGGTCAGGTAGGTCTCCAGCGCGGCCGGTGCATTGGCCAGCACGCCGAGCAGATTGGGCAGATAACCGTTGGCCTTGAGCGCGTTTTCCAGAAAGGGTTTGGCGGCTTCAGGCGCGCTTTGCAGGGTTTGCACAGTGACGCGGGACATGTTGGACTCCTGTGGTAGAGGGTCCGACCAGTGTGTTGGTTATAAAAATTTCACTCCATATTCTAAAGTAGCGATTACTTGCTTCTGAGTGTTTCCATTAGATGAATTTCGCCACCCCGCTAATCGATTGGTTATTAGAGAGTCTTGAGCTGGACGCCAGCATTTTCCACGTGGGCCGCTATTGCGGCGGCTGGCATGCCAGCACGCAGGGGCTGGCGCGATCGAGCTTTCATGTGTTGGTGCAGGGGCAATGCTGGCTGCACGTTGAGGGCCATGATCAGCCTCAGCACCTGGATACGGGGGATGCGGTGTTTCTGCTGCGGGATTTGCCGTATCGGCTGTCGAATGAGGCCGACGCTCAGGCCGCACAGGGTCAACCGCGCATGGAAATGCTCGCGCTGGACAGTGCCGCTGCCGATGGCGTAGGGCTGGTGTGCGGCTTCTTTCATTTTCATGCCGGTTTGTCATCGCTGATCGTGGAAGCGTTGCCCGATTTCATCATTCTGCGGGCGGGAGACCCGTCGTCCACGGCGGCGCGCAGTGTGTTCGAGTTGATTCTGCAGGAATGTCAGCGCGCGTCAGGCCCTTCATCGACGCTCCTGGAGCGGTTGAGCCATTTGCTGTTTTTGTACGTGCTGCGCCAACACGTCGGCGGCAATCCGGCGCTGGGCGGGCTGGTGGCCCTCGCCCGCCAGCCGCTGTTCGCCGCGCTGCTGCAACAGATGATCGAACGCCCCGAACATGCCTGGACGCTGGAGGCCATGGCCGCGTGCACCGGCTTGTCGCGTTCGGCCTTCTTCAAACGCTTCAACGAAATCGCCGGGCAATCGCCGGGCAACGTCCTGCTCGCCCTGCGCATGCGCCACGCCGCCCACTTGCTCAAAGCCAACCAGACCGTCGAACACGTCGCCAGCGCCGTGGGCTACCAATCGGTGTCCGCCTTCACCCGCGCGTTCACCAAGGCCGAGGGTGTGCAGCCGGGGGCGTATCGCAAGCAGCATGATCGGCGGTGATCTGGCTCAGCATTTGGCAGCGCCGCTGATTACCTGTAGGAGCGAATTTATTCGCGAGACGGGTGTACAGCCGACACTGATTCGCTGAATGTACCGGCCCCTTCGCGAATGAATTCGCTCCTACAGGGATTGCGTGCTGCTCGGCAGTGCGTCGTCCGGCGCGGGCTGAATCTGTAGGAGCGAATTCATTCTGGGCGGCAATACGGCGAAAGATGCATCAGGCGGTGGAGATGTGTTGGTTGTACCGGCCTCTCGCGAATGAATTCGCTCCTACAGGGATTGCGCGTTGCCATGCAGCATTACGGGATATGTGGCGTTTTTGAAGCGTGGGTACACCACCGCGCCTCACCCAAAAAACCGGTTCACCGGCCTTGGCAATCCCAGGTTCTCGCGCAATGTGGTGCCTTCATATTCCTTGCGAAATATCCCGCGTGCCTGCAACTCGGGAATGACCTTCGCGACGAAGTCATCCAGCCCGCCCGGCAGCCACGGGAACATGATGTTGAAGCCGTCGCTGCCGTGGGTTTCCAGCCAGGTCTGCATCTCATCGGCGATGGTCTGCTCGGTGCCGACGAAGGACAGCCCGGCATAACCGCCCAATCGCTGCGCCAGTTGCCGGACCGTGAGCTGTTCGCGATCGGCCAACGCCAGCACCCGCTCCTGCGTGCTGCGGCTGGCGTTGGTGGGCGGGATCGGGGGCAAAAAGCCGTCGAGGTCGAAACGGCTGGCGTCCACGCCGAGCGCCACTGACAGCGACGCAATCGCGCTCTGCTCGTGCACCAGACTGTCCAGGTGCGCCCGAATGCGTCGGGCCTCTTCCACCGTATCGCCGACCACGACAAACGCGCCCGGCAGGATTTTCAGGTGATCAGGATCACGCCCAATGCGCGCCATCCGGCCTTTCACGTCGGCGTAGAACTCGCGGCCTTCATCGAGCGTTCCCGGCGCCACAAAGATGACCTCGGCGGTTTCCGCCGCTAACTGGCGCCCCGGCTCCGAGGCCCCTGCCTGCACAATCACTGGCCAGCCTTGGGGTGGACGCGCAATGTGCAACGGGCCGCGCACCGACAGGTATTGACCTTTGTGATTGAGGGTGTGCAGTTTCTCCGGATCAAAGTACACGCCGCTGTCGGCATCACGGACAAACGCGTCGTCCGCCCAGCTGTCCCACAAGCCGGTCACCACGTCGTAAAACTCACGGGCACGGGCGTAGCGCTGGTCGTGGTCCAGGTGTTCTTCGAGGCCGAAGTTCAAGGCGGCGTCGGGGTTGGAGGTGGTGACAATGTTCCAGCCCGCCCGGCCGTTGCTCAGGTGATCAAGGGACGCGAAACGGCGGGCGATGTGAAAGGGTTCGTCAAAGGTCGTCGAGGCCGTGGCCACCAGGCCGATGTGTTCCGTGGCCTGACTCAGCGCCGACAACAGCGTGAACGGCTCGAACGACGTGGCGGTATGGCTGCGTTTCAACGCTTCGATAGGCATGTTGAGCATGGCCAGGTGATCGGCCATGAAGAAGGCATCGAAACGGGCTTTTTCCAGGGTCTGGATCAGGCGTTTCAGGTGCCCGAAATTGAAATTCGCATCACGCCAGGCATTGGGGTAACGCCATGCGCCGGTGTGAATGCTGACCGGGCGCATGAACGCGCCGAGTTTGAGTTGACGGGGTGTGGTCATGGAGGGTCCGACAGTCGATAAAACGCCAGCATCGAGTCTGGAGGGGTCTGCGGTCCAATAACCTGATGGACTGGCTTATGCGATTTGGTGCTGCTAGAGGGTTGGGGTCGTTCACGGTATCGCCGCGCGCTGCCGCACCTGTGGGAGCGAATTTATTCGCAAAACGGGGGGTACAGCCGGCACCTATTCGCTAGGATGTACCGGCCCCTTCGCGAATGAATTCGCTCCCACAGTAAAAACCGCGTCGGACTCAGCATTTGGCAACGCCGCCGAATCCCTGTAGGAGCGAATTTATTCGCGAGACGGGGGTACAGCCGGCACCTATTCACTGGATGTACCGGCCCCTTCGCGAATGAATTCGCTCCTACAGAAAAACCGCGTCGGACTCAGCATTTGGCAACGCCGCCGAATCCCTGTTGGAGCGAATTTATTCGCGAGACGGGGGTACAGCCGGCACCTATTCGCTAGGATGTACCGGCCCCTTCGCGAATGAATTCGCTCCCACAGTAAAAACCGCGTCGGACTTAGCATTTGGCAACGCCGCCGATTACCTGTGGGAGCGAATTTATTCGCGAAAAAAAGTGCAGGCGCCGCCCATGGCAGCGCTGTCTAATGGGGGTTAGCCCAACACAATCTCATCCTTCAATGCCCAGGCCTTTTCCAGCGGTGCGGGGTCGATCCAGCTGTCGAAGTCGAAGTCCTTGTCGATGAAACCTTCGGCCAGCAGGAAATCCTTCTGCCGACGCAAACCTTCGAGGTAGATTTCCGACAGTTTCGGTTCGAACGACAGGTGCAGCTCAGGGCCGAACGCGTAGCGCACGCTCTCGGCATCGGTCGCGGTTTCGGCGGCGATGGTGTCGACCACTTCCTGCGGATGGTCCTTGGCCCATTCGTAGGTCTTCAACAGCACGGCGAGGTAACGGGTGACGATCTCGGGCGAATCTTGCAGCGTCTGGCGATCCACGGTGATGGGTCGCGGCGAACCGGCGCTCAGCCGCAGCAACGGGTTTTCCTGTTCGTTGATGTTGAGGATCGGCCGCAGCCCCTGCGCCAGCGCACGAGCACTGCCCGCGCCCTTGATGAAGATCGCGTCCACGGTGCCGTTGAGCAACGCCAGTGTCGGAATCGCATGATGGTCTTCGCGGGTTTTCGAGCCTTCCTTGAGGTCCCACTCCGGTGTCGCGATGTCAACGATTTCCACGCTGTCCCGTGGCACGCCGCCCAGTTGCAAGGCGGTCAACAGCCCGCGCAGCCCCTCGGCCCGGCCCACGTCCACCAAGTCGCTGGCGGCCTTGCGCACCACGCCGAGTTTACGGCCACGCAGGTCGGCAACGGTCTTGATGTCGCTGTCGCCGCGTACGAACACCAACTGCTCCTCATCGACCCACGTGATGCCCACCACCACGGTGTCCTGTCCCTGCGCCTTGGCCCAGATCGGCGGCACGTTGCCGCCTTCACGGAAGCTGCCGGCCAGGCTGTGGCGGAAGTGCGATTCACGCACGGCGCGGTCCTGGGAGGCGCGAATCGAATCCAGGGTGATGCCCTGGCGGGCGAACTCGTTTTGCAGCCAGTGTTTGTGCTGAGCGATGCCAGACGTGGTGGGCACCGGGCAGCGGGTGTACCAGATCGTGGTCGGTGCCGTGATTTCGAGGGCTTGCGGTTCTTTTAGCAGTGCTTCGGACATGATCAGACTCCTGAATAGGTTCGCTTAACGCGGGACGCTTGACGTTGGATAAAGGCAATCCCGACAGGCAGTCAGGTGGTTGTTGAGGTGTTGCGATTCATGGCGTGATGTCGGCGGCCACTTGCACAGCCTTGATCCGCTGGGGCTTCTCCCGCACCAGACTCAGCTCGACCACGGTGTCGTGCAGCGCCAGTTTCGGCTTGGCCGGTTCGATGCGAATGCCGTCGTGCAACGGCACGGTGCACGCCAGCTTGACCTCACCGTCGATGCGCATCGCGCAGAGCTTGCACAGCCCACGACGGCACGACAGTGCATAACCAAAATTGGGTTCGAACACGCGCTGGACATACTGCAGCGCGGTACTGACCGACGCGCCTTCCCAGCGATCAATGCCCAACCCCAGACCGGCAGGTGGCGGCAGTTGAATGTCCAACTGGCGAAGCTCGCCGTCACGAAACAGCGTCAGGTGCATCAGCATGCAAGGCTCCCGATAACGAAAAGGTTCATGGCCGCGCTAAAAACGGAAAGGCCACGGGGGTGGTATCACGCACCAGTGCCTGACCGTCGTAACGGATGAGCGAGTGGCTCAGCGGCCCGGCGTAAGCGTCTTTGTGGTCGTGACGCTGGTGTGCGCCGATGGAATGGGTACGTCCGGCGGCACCGAGCAACGCGGCGTCCAGCACTGAAAACGCCGCCTGACATTCCAGCGCGTCGCTCCAGTCGCGGTTCCACATCAAATCCCGGGTGCGGCAGGCCAACTGCGGCAGGGCGTTGTCTTTCAGATCTGCCAACGTGGCCTGAGCCTTGGCAATCGACTCGGCCGTGCGCACCGGCCCGAGCGCCGTTTCGGCCAGTTGCGACAGTGGCTCCTTGAGTTCGAAGGGCACAACGCCGCTGTCCCGTTCGAACGGCGCGATCGTCGTCGCGTAGGCGCTGCCCAGGTTTTCGGCGTGGCGGTCACGGGCACGGCGATCCCGTGCATCACGGGCCGCCGCGACCCCGGCCACCCTGCCCTGCACCAACACTTGCGCACCCGCGTTGCCAGACAGGCGATTGGCGCCGTGCATCGCGCCAGTGGCCTCACCGCAGGCGAACAGCCCTGGGACGCCGGTGTTGGCGCCTTTGTCGACGCGCACGCCGCCGAGGGAAAAGTGCGCGGCGGGGGCGACTTCGATGGCGTAGCCCTGCTTGATGCGCTCCACCAACGGCGTCATGTCGAAGCCTTCCCACTGCCAATCGGCGCTGATGTTGCGGGAGTTCAACGGGAAGTTGTCGATGATGTCGTTGGGCAGGTGTTTCCATGACAAGTACACGCCACCGTTGGGACTGCCGCGCCCTTCGTAGACTTCCGTGGCGCAGGCGGCCGACACCATGTCGCGGGTCGCCAGCTCCATGCGGGCCGGGTCCCACCGGGCCATGAAGCGTTCGCCGAAACGGTTCATCAGCCACGCGTGGACGCCGCTTTGCGGGCCAAGAATCCATGGAAACTGCAAACCGCGCCAGATTGCCGGGGCGGCCAGGCAGCAGGGCAAGAACTGGGTCATTTCCATGTCGATCAGGGTCGCGCCCGCTTCCACCGCCATGCGCTGTCCTTCTCCGGACAGCTCTTCCGGTGCAGTGCGCAAGCTCCAGTTCGAGGTGGCGCCACCTGTGGCGATCACCGTGGCGTGGCCAAAAATACTGTCCACCGAGCCGGTGCGACGGTCCAGGCCCAGCACGCCGACCACCTCGCCCTGGCGTTGCAGCAATTGCGTCGATTGAAAGTCCTCGCGAAAACTCACCCCCGCCTGCACCGCAATCCGCGTCAACGCGCGCTGCATGTCCACGCCACTGATGTGAATGCCCCGCCCGCTGCTGTGACCGGGCGCACGCCGGTTGAGGGTGAATTTGATGCCCCAATCCACCAGCCGACCGACCTCTTCGCCCACGCCGGTGACCATACTTTCAACCAACTGCTGGTCGTTGAGCCAGGAGCCCGCCGTGATGGTGTCGTGCAGAAAGCGCTCTTCGGTGTCGCTGGCATCGGCGTCGAGGCCCAAGGCACGCAGGCTTTCCCCCGCAATGGACACGCCGCCGCCCGAGGTGATCGTCGCCCCGCTGCGACCGACCAGCCCCTTGTTGACCACCAGCACGGACGCCCCGGCCTGACGCGCATGAAACGCCGCGACCAGACCGGCTGCCCCACCGCCCAACACGATGACGTCCCAGACCGAGGGCGACTCAGACATGCAGCCAGTCCTCAACCGAAAAATCCTGTTCGATGAAGCCTTCGCGCAACAGGAAATGCTTGAACGACTGAATCGCTTCCACACCCGACGGGTCGAGGTGGGTGGTGAATTTAAGGTGCAGGTCCGGGCCGAAGGCCCCTTGAACCGCTTCCTCGGACACGCCGATTTCCTGGGCCACGAAGCGCTGGGTCAAATCGGGGTTCTGCGCCGCCCATTCGCCCGCACGCTGCACAGATTGCAATAACGCTTCAACCAGATCCGGCCGCTCTTGAGCGAGCGTGCCGTCCACCGTCAACAGCCGTGGCGTGCCGTTGTTGATGCGTATCGCCGCGTCGCGGTGGCTGCCGGTTTCACTGAGGATCACTGCGCCGAACTGATGGGCCACGCTCAGGCCTTCCGCGCCTTTGACGAAAAACGCGTCGATGGTGCCTTTGATCAGTTGCGTGAATTCCGCCGCGTACGGCAGACGGCGTTTCAGCTCGGGCGGATAGCCCACGGTGGCCTGGCCGAAGTGCGGGGTCTGCGTCACGACGTCGACAAAATGCACGTCCTTGCGCGCAATCCCGGCGACTTCAAGGGTCGAGAGCAAGCCCTTAAGCGCCGTGGCGCGCTGGAAGTCGATGATCCCCGGCGGCTGGCGTGGCAGGCCGAGGCGTTTGCCCGCCAGTTGCGAAGCGTCGGTGATGCCCGATGACGGCAGCGTGATGACCGCCTGAAATTCGTCGATCCAGGTGATGCCGACCAACCGGGTGTCTCGCCCACTGGCACGGGCGTGGATCGGGGGAATGTTGCCGCCCTGGCGGAAGGACCATGGCTGGGAGTGATCGAAATGGCTGGCGCGGACTTTTTCATCCGTCGAGCTTTGCAGCGACTGGATGCCCACCGAATGCTGCGCCAGCGCAGATTCCAGATAGCCCAGTTTCACGGCAAGGCCGAGGGGCGTCGGGGTGGGGCAACGGGTGTACCACAGGTTCAGATCGGTCATGAAATCGGCCATTAACGGAATGGGTTTGGGCATTCGCAGGCGTTGTTCGCAATCCAACGGCTGCAACGGGAAACTTCATCAATGGCGGACGTGGTCGCACGACATTTAATAGAAACAACGCGGTTGTCTATAGAGGCCTCGTGCGAGGTGCAGCGAGTGTAATCCAAACTAAATAACAGCAGATAGACCGTTACGTTCTGAGTTTATGACCGGGGATTGATTGACAGTCATTGACACACTCATCAGTCTGTCGAGCGTTTTAAGTTGCTCACGTTAGTTCAGTGTTGCCTGAGCAACAGCACTGTTGAATCAACAACAGTCAATAAACATCCACTTCATTATTATTGACCGGATCGATAACGCCGATGTCTGCCCTTTCGTTGTGGTTGAATAACTTCACGCCTTTGCGCACGGCGCATACACGGGTTTATCTGTCGGGCCAGTCTGTCTCAATGATCGGCATCTGGCTGCAACAGACGGCGATGGCGCTGTTGGTCTATCAGTTGTCCGGCGGGCAGGCGTTTGCCCTTGGCGTCAGCGCATTGTGTTCAAGCGTGCCGATTCTGGCGTTCAGCCTGTTCACCGGCGGCCTCGCCGACCGCTACGACCGGCGCAAACTGCTCATCGGTTGCCATCTGCTGGAGATCGCGCTGACGTTCGCCATCGCCGCGATGATTCAGGCCGAGCACGTGCAATTGGCGCATATCTATGTGTTCGCCTTTCTCATGGGCTGTGTGAACTCCGTGTATTTCCCGACCCAGCAGGCGTTTCTGTTTGACCTGGCCGGGATGGACAACATCCGCAAGCTGATCAGCATCAACTCGATGATCCTCAACGTGTGCCGGACGGTGGGGCCCACGCTGGCGGGGTATCTGGTGGCGCAGGTGGGGATGTCGGCAGCGTTCTGGGCCAACGGTTTGTCGTACTGGGTGGTGATTTTCTCACTGATCTCGTTGCGCGGCGTGAATCAGGAGCGGCGTCAGGGGCAGACGGCCGCTTCGCTGATCGAGGCACTGGCGCACATCCGCGACACCCTGACCCTGCGCAACCTTTACATCTGCTGCGCGACGCTGACGATGTTCGGCTTGGGCACCCTGGCCCTGTTGCCCGCCGTGGCCCACGGCGATCCCCGGCGCACGGGCCTGTTGCTGGCAGCGGCGGCGTCCGGGTCGCTGGTGTATGCGTTCTTTCTGTCGCCGGTCATCAGCCATATCAAACGCATGGGGCTGACGTTGTCGCTCACGCTGGTGTGGATGGGCGGCTGGCTGATCGTGAGCGCACTGAGTCAATGGCTGGCGCTGCAGTTGATCGCGTTGTTCATGTTCGGGCTGGCAACGTCACAGGCCATGGTGACCTGCACCAGCATGGTCCAGATCCTCTCCCCTGCGGCCATGCGCGGACGTCTGATGGGGTTGTTCAGCATCATCGGCTTCGGCCTGCAGCCCGTAGCGACGCTGATTGGCGGGTTTCTCGCGGATCGATGGGGCGTGACCACCACCATCGCCGTCTGGGGGCTGGTGGCCGTGACGCTGGCGGGTGGGTTGTTGGTGCAGAGGCCGTGGCGTGGGTGGGATTTGACCGCGCAATCGTAGGGTCATCCGCCGACCCTGTGGGAGCTGCCGGAGATTACGACGGCCGCGAAAGCGGTGGATCAGTGAGAGATGAATCATCTGACACGACGCCTTCGCTGCCGTCGTAACCTCCGGCGTCTCCTACAAGGTTTTGCGGCGAGGCAAACTTCAGTGGTGTTTCTGAAATTGATCGTTCCTGTGCTCCGCATAGGCTGACCGGTCGAGTCCGGCTGGAATGAAGAGCGGGAGATCGTCAAAGGCTGTGTCTAGCCTGGGAGCTGCGGCATCCGCTGACCCTGTGGGAGCAGCCGGAGGTTACGACGGCCGCGAAAGCGGTGGATCAGTGAGAGATGAATCCTCTGACACTCCGCCTTCGCTGTCGTCGTAACCTCCGGCGTCTCCCACAAGGTTTTGCGGCGAGGCAATCTTCAGTGGTGTTTCTGAAATTGATCGTTCCTGTGCTCCGCATAGGCTGACCGGTGGAGTCCGGCTGGAATGAAGAGCGGGATATCGTCAAAGGCTGTGTCTAGCCTGTGAGCTGCGGCATCCGCCGACCCTGTGGGAGCAGCCGGAGGTTACGACGGCCGCGAAAGCGGTGGATCAGTGAGAGATGAATCATCTGACACTCCGCCTTCGCTGCCGCCGTAACCTCCGGCGTCTCCCACAAGGTTTGCGGCGAGGCCTGACGTTTGATCAAACCCTCGACTTACGCCCCGCAAACGGGTGGCTCGGGTCGTTGTAGCCCGGTGTCGAGGAATGGCCGGTGATGACCAGGTCGTCGATGAAGGCTTCGTCTTCTGCCGTGAACGCGTAGTTCAGCGCGGGCACGTAGTCGTTCCATTGCTCTTCAGTACGCGGACCCGCGATGGCGGACGTGATGAGCCGGTTGTTCAGCACCCATGCCAACGCGAACTGGCCCGGTGTGATGCCCCGCGACTGCGCGTGGTCCTTGACCCGTTGCGCCAGGTTCAGCGACTCCGGCCGCCATTCGGTCTGTTGCAGGCGCTTGTCGTTGCGACCGGCGCGAGTGCCTTCGGACGGCGGCTGCGTCGGGTCGTACTTCGCGGTCAGTACACCACGGGCCAGCGGGCTGTAGGACACCACGCCAATCCCGTAATACTCGGCCGCAGGCAAATGCTCGTTTTCAATCTGACGGTTGGCCAGGTTGTACAACGGCTGGCTTGCCGCCGGACGCTCAACCCCCAGCACATCCGCCGCACGGCTGAACTCGGCGAGTTTCCAGCCCCGGTGGTTGGACAGCCCGTAAGACCGAATCTTGCCCGCACGAATCAGGTCGGACAGCGCGCGAACGGTCTCTTCCACCGGCGTCGTGTGGTCTTCGCGGTGCAGGTAGAACAGGTCGATGTAATCGGTGTTCAGGCGTTTGAGGCTGGCGTCCACCGACTGAATGACGTTGTGGCGGGACGCGCCACGATCGTTCGGCCCAATAGCGCCGGGGTTCGGGTTGACGAACTTGGTCGACAGCACCCACTGCGAGCGACGGTCGGCGATCAGGCGCCCGACCACTTCCTCGGATGCACCGCCGTTGTAGCCATTGGCCGTGTCGATGAAGTTGATGCCCTGCTCATAGGCCTTGTCGACGATCCGCTTGGCCACGCTGTCGTCGGTCTGGCCGCCGAACATCATGGTGCCCAGGGTGATAGGCGACACCTTGATGCCGTTGCGACCCAGATTGCGGTATTCGATAGCGCTCATGTTTTCTCCCTCAATGGTCTTTCATCGTGTGTGTAGCAAATGTGTGGAAACGTCGTCGCTAGACCGCGAAGCGCGACAGCAGCATGGCCACCGGCAGTTCCTGCCAGGCCGAATCCGCATAGGGCACCGACTCATCGTCCGCCAGCGCGTAACGCGGCACGGGAACGGAGCCAATGAGCTTGCGGGTGTAATCGTGGCGGGCATTTTTCCAGATGCCGTCGTGGGCGCCCTCTTCGACGATCTTGCCGTCGTGCATCACCAGCACCCGGTCGGCCATGTACTTGACCACCGACAGATCATGGGAAATGAACAGGTAGGAAAGCCCGAATTCCTGCTTCAGGTCCGCCAGCAGGTTGAGGATCTGCGCCCGCACCGAGACGTCCAGCGACGACACCGCTTCGTCGAGGATCACCAGCGACGGCCGTAGGATCAGGGCCCGCGCCACGCCGATGCGCTGGCGCTGGCCGCCGGAAAATTCATGGGGGTATTTCCACACCGCCGATTGCGGCAGGCCGACACGGTGGATGATCTCGAAGATCTGCTGGCTGCGACTTTGCGCGCTCTTCACCCCGTGGTTTTTCAGCACGCCGTCGAGGATGCGGTAGACGCTGTGCTTGGGGTTCAGCGAGCCATAGGGGTCCTGAAACACCATTTGCACGAACGGGCGATGGCCACGCAGCTGTTTTTCGTCAAAACCGGCGATATCGGTCCCGTTCAGCAGGATCTCCCCCGAACGGGCCTTGATCAGCCCGAGAATCGTCTTGCTCAGCGTAGACTTCCCACAGCCGGATTCCCCCACCAGCCCTAAGGTTTCGCCGGGCCGGATCTGGAAGCTCACGTCGTCCACCGCCGTGACCGTGCCCTGACGGGTCTTGTACTCGGTGCGCAAATGGCGAACGTCAAGGATCGGTTGTTCCAGGGCGCCCGTGCTGGCATCCCGCGCCGTGAAATAACGGGAATGGCTGTGCAGGTCGAACTCGATGACCCCGCTGTTGTGCTTGCGCACGTTGATTTCCGGCAACGACGCGGTGGCGTAATGGGCATCCGTGTCCAGCCGCAACGAGGCGCCCAGCAGCCCTTTCGTGTAGGCGTGTTGCGGCGCGGTGAAGATGGCCTCGGTGGTCCCGGACTCGACGATCAGCCCGTCGTACATCACCGCCACACGATCCGCCCACTGCCCGACCACGCCCAGATCGTGGGTGATCAGCAGCAGGCCCATGGCGTATTCCTCGCTCAACTCCTTGAGCAGTTGCAGGATGTGCGCCTGCACCGTGACGTCCAGCGCGGTGGTGGGCTCGTCCGCAATCAACAAACGCGGGTTGCAGGCCACGGCAATGGCGATCATCACCCGCTGCCGCTGACCGCCGGAGAGGTTGTGCGGGAAATCGTCGAGCCGCGCTTCGGCGTTGGGGATGCGCACTTTTTTCAGCAGCTTCAGGGCTTCGTCGCGGGCGTCCTTGCGCGACAGGCCACGATGGCGCCGCAGCACCTCGCCGATCTGCTCGCCGATGCTCAGCACCGGGTTCAGCGAGGTCATGGGGTCCTGAAACACCATGGAAATGTCGTTGCCCCGCAGGCTGCGCATCACCGGGTCGCTGACGGTGGACAGGTTCTGGCCGTCGAAATCGACGTTGCCGGTGATCCCGGCACGCCCGCCCAGCAGGCGCATGATCGCCATGGCCGTGGTGGACTTGCCGCACCCGGATTCGCCCACCAGCGCCAGGGTTTCGCCCCGCGCCACGGTGAAGCTCACGCCCTTGACCGCCTGGTACTCGCCGTAATTGACCTGCAGATCGCTCACGCTGAGCAACGGCTGACCCGTGTCGTCGATATTGGCTACAGCGTTCATGCCGTTCTCCCACGCAGTCTTGGATTCAATGCGCTGATCAGGGCGTCACCCACCAGATTCAGGCTAAACACGGTGACCACCAGCACGGCGCCGGGGATCGCGGTCAGGTAAAGCGCGCTGCGCAGCATGTCGCGGCCACTGCCGATCATGCTGCCCCAGCTGATGAGGTTGGGGTCACCGACACCGAGGAACGACAGCGACGACTCAGTGAGAATCGCCGACGCCACAATCACCGACGCGGTGATGATGATCGGCGGCAAAGCATTGGGCAGGACTTCACGAAAGATGATCCACCGGGTGCTGTAGCCCACGGTCCGTGCCGCCAGCACGAAATCGGCGTTGAGCAATGCGCGAAATTCCGCACGCACCAGTCGGGCGACGGTGTCCCAGGACGTCAGACCAATCACCACGGCGATCACGCCCACCGTGGATTGGGTGATCGAGACCACCACCACAACCAGCAGGAACGACGGCGTGGTCTGGAACAGCTCGATCAGCCAGGTCAGGGCCCGGTCAATACGCCCGCCGAAATACCCGGCCAGTGCGCCGATCAGGGTGCCGATCACCACGCTGACCAGCGCCGCCGTGATGCCGACCAACAGTGAGACCCGTGCCCCGTGGGCGAGGCCAGCGGCGATGTCGCGCCCGAGGGCATCGGTGCCCAGTGGGTATGCCCAGTCCTCGCCAGGCGCCAACAGCGGTTGACCCGCCATGTCCAGCGGGTCGCCGGGGTACAGGTGCCCCGCCGCCAACGCCACGAGCACGATCAGCAGCAACACGCCGATGCCGACGACGGCGCCCGGTGAGCGCAATAAGGCACGCAGCACGGGCCAGCGGTCGTGGGCGTGAAACTCAGAGGAAGGGTCGTCCGGCTGATCCGTCAGGGTTTTTCCGGTGGCGGCGAAACGCCCGAGCAGCGAACTGCCCAGTTGCTGCCGCCAGGAACTGTCCGGCAGGTTGACCGGCGCGGGCCGTGGACGGCTGATGGGTGCAGAGGTTTCCAGGGTCATGCTCAACGCCCCCCTTTTCGTGGAGATATCCGGGGATCGAGCCGTTTGTGCAGCAGGTCCACCAGCAGGTTGGCGACGATGACGATGAACGACGACAGCAGCAGAATGCCGAGCAACACCTTGTATTCACGGGCCTGCACCGCTTCGAGGGTCAGGCGCCCGATGCCCGGCCAGCCGAACACGGTTTCCGCCACGGCGGCGCCGCCGAGCAAGCCGCCCAAGTGCGTCCCGGCCACGGTGGTCAAGGGCAGCAAGGCGTTGCGCAGCACGTGGCGCCAAGTGATGTGCCACGCCGTCAGCCCCTTGGCGTGGGCGGTGCGCACGTAATCGTGGGTCAGGACTTCCAGCACCGAGGCGCGGGTCAGCCGGGCATAAATCGCGATGAAGAAGCTGGACAGCGTCAGTGCGGGCAGGATCGCGTACTGCAACTTATCGACGAATTTATCGATGCCGGTCAGCCCGGCACCAATGGTCCCGTCGCCGCCACTGGGCAGCCATTCCAGCTTGACCGCGAACAGCACGATGGCCATCAAGCCGATCCAGAAACCCGGCGTCGAATACAGCACGAACGCCAGCGACGACAGCACGCGGTCCGGCCATTTGCCCTGCCACAGCGCCATGATCACCCCGAGGATGACGCCGACCACCAACGAAATCGCCAGCGCCAGCCCCATGAGCAACAAGGTGTTGGGCAGGCGTTGGCTGATCACGTCCAGCACCGGAATGCCGTACCGGGGCGAGTCGCCGAGGCTGAGGTGGGCCAGTTGATTCACATAGTCGCCGAATTGCGCCAGCGAAGATTTGTCGAGGCCGTATTGCTGACGCAGCAAGGCGCTGGTTTCCGCGGTCGCGGAGCCTGCTTCGGCGGTCAACGCATCGACAGCGTCCCCCGGCACCATCTGCAACAGAATAAAGTTGAGGACGATCACACCAAGGGCGGTCGGCACGGCACGAAACAGTGAACTGCGAAAGCCTGAATGCAGCCGCTGAGTTAAACGCTGGTAGAAAGTTCGGACCGACATCGAGTTCTCTATAAACAATCGAATTGAGCGAGGACTGTTTCAACGGCGAACACTAATACAGTAATTTTTCGGCGCGAACACCGCATAAAAAGTTCTAAACTTATAAAGCCACGCGGCATGAAGTCTGAATTTAAAGTTATAAGACCGGCACTTGTGTCCGCTGGAATAAGTCCGTTAGTCTCGCGGTTCGATTCTGATGCCCAACAGAACATCGCCTCCCTTACTTCTTAATAAGATCGCCGCGCAGGCCAGACCATGAGTGCGCGCGTCTCTCTCGTCCGCGTCATTGAAGGTGCAGCATGTCGTTGAGCAGAAGAACGTTCATCAAACATTCCACGATTCTGGCGGCCGCTGCCGGGCTGTCCAGTCACGCCTCGGGGCTGTTCGCCGCCACGGACGGCACGCAAACGCTGGTCGTCTCGCAGTTCCCCGAGCCTACGGTCCTGACCAACGCGCTGACCACCGACGGCACCATTTATACGGTGACCAGCAAGCTGTTCGATGGCCTGCTGTCCTACGACAACCAACGCCAACCGGTCCCACGGCTGGCCACCGACTGGCACGTCAGCGCCGACGGGCTGGTGTACACCTTCAACCTGCGGGCCGGGGTCACCTGGCATGACGGCCAGCCGTTCAGCGCCGACGACGTGGCGTTTTCCCTGCAGAACATCTGGCGCAAATTCAATTCTCGCGGTATCACCACCTTCGCGCCGGTGAGCAAGGTCGAAACGCCGACGCCGTTGCAAGTGGTGATCACCCTCTCCACCCCCACGCCGTATCTGCTCAGCGCGCTGTCATCCACCGATGCGCAGGTGTTGCCCAAGCACCTGTACGACGCTGGCAACCCGCTGACCAACCCGTACAACATCAAGCCCATCGGCACCGGCCCGTTCAAGTTCGAGCGCTGGGACCGTGGTGTATCGATCAATCTGGTGAAGAACGAGCAGTATTGGGACACCGGCAAGCCGCACCTGGACAGCCTGATTTTCCGCATCATTCCCGACCTCACCGCCGCCTCCGCCGCGCTGGAAACCCAGGCCGTTCAGTTGGCGTCGGTGGCCCTGAGCAACGTCAAGCGCCTGCGCAACGTGCCGCAGTTGCAAGTCAGCGAGATCAGCGCGCCGTATTCGCCGGGGCTGGTGGGTTTCGAGTTCAACCTGGAAAAGCCGGTGTTTCAGGACGTGCGCGTGCGTCAAGCCTTTGCCCATGCGGTGGACCGGGATTTCGTCGTCAAGAACATCTACTTCGGTTTTGCCAAGTCGGCGTACAGCGCGATTCCGTCGAGCATGAGCGATTTCTACGACGACACCGTGCCGCGTTACCCCTTCGATCTGGCCAAGGCCGAAGCCCTGCTGGAAGAGGCCGGGTTGAAGAAAGGCGCCGACGGCGTGCGGCTGACCGTCTACAACGACCCCAACCCGGCCAATGAAACCCTGCAGATCGCCCATTACCTGCGCAGTAACCTGGCGAAGATCGGCGTCAAGCTGGTGATCCGCTCCCAGGACTTCCCCGAATACGTGAACCGCGTGTACACCCGCCGCGACTTCGACACCACGCTGGTCAGCGCCACCGCCGGTCCCGATCCGGTAATGGGCACCCAGCGCTTTTATCAGTCGTCGAACTTCAAGCCCGGCATCGCCTTCTCCAATGGCGCGCGTTACGCCAATACCCGTGTCGATGAACTGCTTGCACAGGGCCAGGGCGAGGTCGATCCCGTTAAGCGCAAGGCCCTTTACGCCGAATTTCAGCAGATCGTGCTCACGGATTTGCCGAAAATTCCGCTGGTGTCGCCGACGGTGGTGGTGGTCACCCAGAAACAGCTCAAGGATTTCTTCAACTCTTCGGAAGCGCTGTACGGCAATTTCGCCGACGCCCGTTATCAGGCGTGATGCCGTCGCCAGATTCACCGACGCCCTTCAGGAACAGGACACCTCTTTCATGACCGACACATCGTTTGCCCGGCACGCCTCGTCGAACCCTTCAGCCTCAGAGCGCAACGTCACCGCCCCTGCCCGCCCGGCCCAGGTCATTCGCAGTGAACGCGAAGCGGTGGAGACGGCTGAACGGCTGGCCGCCGTGTTCAGGTTGAACGCTCAACGCCGTGACGTCGAGCGCCAGCTGCCGTGGCAGGAGCTGGACGACTTCGCCCACAGCGGGTTGTTGGCGATTCGCGTGCCCAAGGCGTTTGGCGGTGCCGAGGTGTCGTACCGGACGCTGACCGAAGTGGTGGCGATCATCGGCGAGGCCGACGCCTCCATTGGCCAACTGATGCTGAGCATCATTCTGGCGTGCAGCGTGATCGAGGCGGTGGGCCGTCCGGAGCAGCAGGCGTTGTTCTTCGGCAAGATTCTGGAGGGCTATCGCTGGGGCAACGGCCATGCCGAGGGCGGCAGCTTGCCCGCGGGCACCACACGCACGCAGATCACCCGTGAAGGCGATCACTATCGGGTCAACGGGTCCAAGGCGTATTCCACCGGGGCGCTGTTTTCCCAGCTGATTTCCGTGGGCTGCGTGGACGAGAACGGCCAGTCGAAAACCGCTGTGCTGGACCGCTACGCACCGGGCCTGAGCATCATTGACGACTGGGACGGCTTCGGCCAGCGCACCACCGCCAGCGGCACCCTGCTGCTGGATAACGTGCGCGTCGAACACAGTCACGTGCTCGACACCGAACAGGGCAAAGTCAGCGCCAACACCTACGGCATTCCCGATCTGTTTCACAGCGCGCTGGACCTGGGCATCGCGAGGGCAGCGTTTCGCGACACGCTGGATTACGTGCGTGAACACGCCAGGCCCTATGCGCGCACCGGGGTCACCGCCGTCGCCGAAGACCCGTACGTGCTGGAAATCATCGGCGACCTGCACACGCGGATTCACGCCGGAGAAGCGGTGCTGGAAAAAGCGGCGGCGTTGTTCGACCGGGTGACAGCGGAGCAAGGGCCGGGGCCGTCGATTCAGGTCTCGTCGGCGCTGGCCACCGCGAAAATCCTCACCACCGAAGCGGCCTTGCTGGCCAGCAACAAACTGTTCCAGCTCGGCGGCGCCAGCTCCACCCGCCTCGAATATGGCTACGACCGCCACTGGCGCAATGCACGCACCCACACCGTCCACGACCCGGTGGCGTGGAAATTCAATTTGATCGGGAAGTTTCAGTTGTTGGGGCGGTGACTGTGGGAGCGAATTCATTCGCGAAGTCGGTACAGGTGATACATCTCCAACGCCTGAACCCTTTTCGCGAATGAATTCGCTCCCACAGTAAGGAACTGCCCCAAGGGTTGGATGGGTGTCCAATTTCTTCGGGGCAGTTCAGGACCGCCCCATCCCGGACGCCCGCAGCTACAACCGTTAACACCCAAAACCCTGCCAGGCCCAACCGGCCAGCGTCGACTCACTCCTGCACACACAGCGAAGAATGCAGAAGCAACACCAGGCACATACCCATGTCTTCACTCCCGTCCAGACGCCATACCCTTGGCGTGGTTCTTTCCGTCGGCGCCGCCAGTCTCGCGCCGTTCGATACCGCCAACGCTGAAACCGAATACGAAAAGGAACGCCTCGAAACCGTGGTCGTGACCGGCTCCAGGGTCGAGACCACGGCGCTCAAGGCCCTCGCTCCCGTGCAGCTGATCAAGGGCGATGCGTTGCGCGCCACCGGGGCCAGCGATTTGCGGCGGGCGCTGTCCCAAGTGGCGCCGTCCTATATCAACATCAACAGCAACGGCGGCGCCCTGTCGAAAAACGTGGGCGGCTCCTCTTTGCGCGGGCTGTCCGGGAATCAGGTGCTGGTGCTGGTCAACGGCAAACGGCGCCACGGTACGTCGATGATCAACAACAGCGGCGGCGCGACCTTGGGTTCATCGGCCGCAGACCTTGGCCTGATCCCGATTTCGGCCGTGGAACGGGTCGAAGTGCTGACCGATGGCGCAGCGGCGCAATACGGTTCGGACGCGATTGCCGGGGTGATCAACGTCATCCTCAAATCCGCCTCATCCGGGGGCTCGGCGGACGTCTCCTACGGCGAGTACAACCACGAGGTTTCGAAAGTCGGCAACCTCGGCGACGCCGGTGCCACTTACACCGGCGGCCTGAACTCCGGTTTCGCACTGGGTGAAAACGGCGGCTTCGCCAACTTCAGCCTGTCGTACCTGAAAACCGGTGACAGCCACACCGTCGGCCCGTGGAAGCAGCCGAGCCAGTCCATCTGGCAGATTTACGCCTCGCCCAACGACCCTCGCGAAGCCACGGCCAACCGCAACGTGCCGGAAAACTACGAGGTGGTGCCGATTCAGGAGAGCACCAGTTTCGCCTACAACATCGGCCTGCCGCTGAACGACAACCTGGCGCTGTATTCCTTCGCCACCTACGCCCCGCGCACCTCCGAGGCCAAGGGCTCGTTCCGCTCCGAAACCAACGCCACGTCGAACGTCATCACCACGCCGGGCGGCTACAGCTCGCGTTTGCAAACCAAGGAAGAAGACCTGCAACTCAACGTGGGCATCAAGGCCGAGGACATCCTGGGCTGGAGTTGGGACGCGGGCGTGAGCTACGGCCAGAACCGCGCCGACATCAACATCCTCAACACCACCAACCCCTCGTTCGGCGCGCTGCTGCCCTTGCAGAACATGCACGCCGGAGACCTGACATTCAGCGAGAGCATTTTGTCGCTGAGCGGACAACGTGCCTTCGACACCGGATTGTTTGCGGCACCGCTGAACGTGACCATCGGCACCGAATACCGCTACGACCAACTGGAACTCGGCCCCGGCGAGTACTACTCCTACGCGGGCGGCGGTTACCGCTACCCCAACGATTACCCGGCGGTGAACCTGCGGGGCAAGCTGGCCGGCGCCGGTTCGGCGTTTCTCACCGGTTTCAGTCCACAATTCGCCTTCAATGAAGCACGGCACAACACCGCGTATTACGTCGACCTGGCGCAAAAGCTCACGGACAAATGGGACACCGGGCTGGCGGTGCGTTACGAGGATTACTCGGACTTCGGTTCGGCGGTCGCGGGCAAGTTCTCCAACCGCTACCAGTTCAATGACCAGGTCGCGGTGCGGGGCACGTTGAGCAACGGTTTCCGCGCGCCGTCACTCGCGGAGCAGAACTACCAGAGTGCGACGGTGCAGCCGGTCAACGACCCGATCACCAACACCTCGTACATTTCGTACTACTACGACACCCTGCGCCCGGACTCACCGGCCGCTCAGGCACTGGGTGCGAAGAAGCTCAAGCCGGAGAAGTCCACCAACGTCAGTTTCGGCCTGGTCTTCACCCCGACCGATCGCCTGTCGGCGTCGGTCGACGTGTACCAGATCGACATCCGCGACCGCATCTTCCTCACGGGGGCCTTCAACGGGTTCAACAACGCAGCGGTAGCACAAGCGCTGACCAGTGCCGGGCTGACCAGCCAGCAGCAGGTGCGCTATTTCACCAACTTCGGCGACACCCAGACCCGCGGCATCGAGTTCAAGCTCGACTACGACGCCGACTACGAGCGTTACGGCCGGGCCCATTGGGCGTTGTCCTATGCGCGCAACAAGAACGAGGTGAAAAGCGTCGACGACCCTGCCGTGCTGAGCAACGCCGGACTGAGCCTGCTGGACCGCGAGCGCATCACCCTGCTCGAAGAAGCATTGCCGCAGAACATCGTGCGGGCGGCGCTGGACTGGCAACTGGGCAAGGTTCAGGTGCAGTTGACCGAGCACTACTACTCGAAGACCCGCGCCGTGAACAACGTCCTGAACCGGTCGCAAGACTCGACCACCAGCGACGCGTTCATCACCGACGCCGCCATCAGCTACCTGGTGACCGACAACATCAAGGCCACGCTCGGCGCCAACAACCTGTTCAACAAACGCCCCCCGAACCAGCCCGACACCCTCGCCTCCACCATCAACCACGAAGACCCGTACGCCAACCGCAACACGCCGTACGGGATCGGGGGCGGTTTCTACTACGCGCGGGTGAGTTATGACTGGTGAGGATAGGCGCAGGCCCTAACCCCCTGTAGGAGCGCGCTTGCCCGCGAATGGCCAGTCCAGACGACACCTGTGCACCGAGACAGCCACTCTCTCGCGGGCAAGCGCGCTCCTACGCCCTTCGGGCAGAAGCAAGCATGGACTCACCCGATCAATCGAGAAAAAAGGAACATCCACATGGTCACCCGCCGCACCTTCCTCGGCTATTCCCTGGCCTCCACCGCCGCCTATGGCCTGCTCGGCCAGCGCTTCGCCTTCGGCAACAGCCCCGGCGGCACGCTGATCATTGCGCAAAACCCTGAGCCGACCTTACTCACCACCGGCCTGACCACCGCGCCGGCCACGCAGCTCATCTCGCCGAAGATTTTCGACGGCCTGCTGTACCTCAGCCCCGACAACGGTCCGCAACCGCAACTCGCCGAAAGCTGGACATTCAGCGCGGACGGCTTGCAGGTCACGTTCAAGCTGCGCCCCGGTGTGCTGTGGCATGACGGCAAGCCATTCACGTCGGAAGACGTCGCGTTTTCCGTGCTACAAGTCTGGAAGAAATACAGTTCCCGAGGCCGCTCTGCGTTCCCCAACGTGCAAAGCGTGGACAGCCCCGATCCGCTGACCTCGGTCTGGCACCTGTCGAAACCCACGCCTTATCTGCTCAGCGCCTTGAACGCCCGCGACTCGCAAGTGTTGCCCCGTCACCTTTATGAAGGCACCGACATCCTCAACAACCCGGCCAACACCGCGCCGATCGGCACCGGTCCGTTCAAGGTCAAGGAATGGGTGCGCGGCAATTACCTGACCCTTGAACGCAACCCCGCGTACTGGCAGTCCGGCAAACCGCTGCTGGATCAGGTGGTCTATCGCTTCATGGCCGACCCGTCTTCGGTGTCAGCGGCGCTGGAAACCGGCGCGGTGCACGTGGCCTATGCCGACACCCTGTCGAACAGCGAAATCAAGCGCCTGAAAACCAACCCTGCACTGACCATCGTTGATCGCCTGAACACGTATGGCGGCACCGGCATCATGGCCCTGGAGTTCAACCTGCAACGGCCGGAATTCCAGGACCTGCGGGTGCGTCAGGCCTTCGCCCACGCCATCGATAAGGAGTTCATCCTCAAGAACATCCTGCTCGGACAAGGCACCACCGCCGACTCACCGATCCCTAAAAACTTTCCGCAGTTCTACAGCGCCGACGTGCCGCAGTACCCCTTCGACCTGAAGCGCGCCGAGGCCTTGCTTGAAGCCGCGGGTCTGAAGAAAGACAAGGACGGCGTGCGCCTGCGCATCAAGAACGACCCGAGTCCGTCCGCCGTGTATCAGCAGACGGCCAATTTCCTGCGCAGCACCTTCGCGAAAATCGGCGTGAAGCTGGAGATTCGCAATCAGGATTACGCCCAGTTCATAGACCGGGTGTATGGCCGATACGACTTCGACACCAACCTGTCCCCCGCGTCCACGGCCCCGGACCCGGCCATCGGCCTGCAACGCTTCTACTGGTCGAAGAACATTCAGTCCGGGGTGGCCTATTCCAACGCGACCCATTACGTGAACGCCGAGGTCGATGGCCTGCTGGAACAGGCTCAAGTGGACAACGACCCGACGCATCGCTGGGACTTGTACCACCAGGTGCAGAACAAGGTGCTGGAAGACTTGCCGAGGATTCCAATCATCTCCACCGAGGACGCCCTGCTCGCCCGCAGCAACGTGCAGAACCTGACCGATTCCACGGGTGGTGGGTTCATTGGCAATCTGTCCGGGGTGCGTCTGGGCTAGCGCGTGGGTTCAGCGCGGCACCAGTAACCGCAGGGCATGGGCCTTGACCAGCAGCTCCAGCAATTGCCGCAGATCGCCCGGCGTGATCTTCGGCAACTGTTCGCTCAGTTGGCGCAGATTGAACGCAGTTGGGCGTTGATTGATCCACGCCAATGCGGGGAGCAACGCGACGGGGATTTCCGTGTCGAGGGTCACGCGTTCACGCCAGTCCTGATCCAACGCACGGACTTCGATGCGCGCTCTGCCGGATACTGTGGTTTGCCATGAGAGCTGCGAAGTCGGGACGTTCAACAGGTCGCTGTTTTCCACGGAAGGGCCTGTGCTCCAACTGAGGATCGGGGTTTCGGCGCCCTCGCTGAGACGCTGGGCCAATTCCCCTAACAGCGGTTTCAACGCTTTCTCATGGGCCGCTCGGTCACCGTAAACCGGCGCACGCCATCGCGAGTCGCCCAGCAGCCACGGTTTGAGCCAGCTTAGCAATGCGTCGGCCAGCACCGGCGGGCGAATGACAATGCTCAGGGACAGCGACGGCTCCCGGGCTTCGGTTCTGTGCCAGGTGCCTCGCGGCAGGTACAGCACCGAGCCGGGGGCCATGTCGTGGGTGATGAACGCAGCGTCATCGGGGGCTGGAAAGCCTTCACGCGCCTGTTCGTAGAGGTTCTCCACGGCCACCATCTCCGGCCCGAATTGCGCGCCGTAGGGGTGCTCGATCTGGGTCATGGGCGCGACGTGAAAGGTCTTGTGGCCGAGCAACTGGATCGATATCACCTCCTCCGCGTCGTAATGGCAAGACACGCCATCGTCGCCCGGTGAAGCGAACGCACTCAAGCGAGCGCTGCCGGGAGTGACGCCGAGTTCATTTTCAAGTTGACGCAGGAACGCGGCCGAACCTGGAACGCTGCCCGCCACGTCTTGAAAAAACACCGTCAGGCCCAGTTGCAGCAGGCTGGCGGCGTTGACGTGGCTGTCGAAGGTTTTGGGCGAGCGCAGGCCGCGTCCAAATGACAGGCGCCCCCGGTAGCGGTCGGCCAGTTGTTCGAGGTTACTGAGGACGGGGTGCCTGAAGAGATCGGGCAAGCGCTGGAGATCACCATGATCGACCCGCACCCTGGACGGAAAGCTACTCCCGTCGAAAGTCGCACCCGTCTCGCCGAATAACTGATCCAGCAAACGGCGCTCAGGCATGACGGGCGACAGCAGCACGAACCAGCGGAATCACATCGCGGCCAAACGTCAGGGTGTCCGGAACCGGGTCGAAACCGCGAATCAGGAATTTGCTGACCCCGATCTTGTGGTACTCCAACAGCGCGTCGGCGACCTGCTGCGGCGTCCCGACCAGCGCCGTGGAATTGCCATGGGCACCGGTCACGGCGGCGAACTCGGTCCACAGCCGCTGATCCAGTACCGCACCTTGCGCCGCTGCATCGCGCAACCGTTGCGAACCGACGTTCTGGTGCAGGACCGGTGCGGCCGGATACTTGGCTTTGGCAGCGGCCAGCAACTCGCGACTGCGGGCCCAGGCGGCGTCTTCGGTGTCGGCCACCAGAGGCCGGAACGCCAGCAGAAACTGGATCTGATCCTCACGGCCATAACGGGCCGCCGCCTTGCGCACGTTGGCGATAGTTTCGGCGGTCTGGGCCAAGGATTCGCCCCACAGCGCGTAGACCTCGGCGTGCTGGCCAGCAACGTCGAACGCGGCCTGGGACGAGCCGCCGAAGAAGATCGGCACCCCGCTGTCGCGCCAGGGTTTGACGTTCGACAGTGCCCCCTTGACCCGGTAATAGTCGCCCTGGTGGTCGAACGGCTGATCGCTGTGCCAGACCTTTTTCACCACGTTCAGGTACTCGGCGGTGCGGGCGTAGCGTTCGTCGTGGGCAAGGAAATCACCGTCGCGCTGTTGATCGACGTCGGTGCCGCCGCTGATGACGTGCACGGCGAGACGGCCTTCGCTGAACTGGTCAAGCGTCGCCAGTTGCCGTGCTGCCACCGTGGGCGCGACGAAACCGGGGCGGTGGGCCAGCATCACGCCCAACCGTTCGGTGTTGTGCAGCACGTAGGCGGCGATCTGGTTGTTGTCAGGCCAGGTGGCGAAACTGCCGATGAGCAAACGGTCAAAGCCGTTGGCCTCGGCGGTGTGGGCCATGTGTTTGATGTACGCCTTGTCGATGACCGGACCACTGGCCTCGATCACCTCCGCACCGCTGCGGCTGCTGGTATGCCCGATGAATTCGAGGCTCATGGTGTGCTCCTGATAGTAGAAATGTGGCGTCTATGCGGGCCTCTTCGCGAATAAATTCGCTCCCACAGGGGGATCGTGGTTTGACGCATCAATCGGTGCGCCGCTGCACCCTGTAGGAGTGAGCTTGCTCGCGATGAGGCCGGTACATCCGATGCTATTTCGGTGCCTGTCACGGCGTCTTCGCGAGCAAGCTCACTCCTACAGAGAGGCCGATGTCTGTCTCGTGAAACAGCGCGCCGCTGAACCTGTAGGAGTGAGCTTGCCCGCGATGAGGCCGGTACATCCGATGCTATTTCGGTGCCTGTCACGGCGTCTTCGTGAGCAAGCTCACGCCTATAGAAAGGCCGATGTCTGTCTCACAAAACAGCGCGCCGCCAAACCTGTAGGAGTGAGCTTGCTCGCGATGAAGCCGTTACAGCCCAAGCTAATTTCGGCGCCTGTCACGCCGTCTTCGCGAGCAAGCTCACTCCTACAGGTATTCCGCCGAATTCGGATGAAGTGCCGTGACGCGCGTTACACCCGCAACCCCGCTTCTTTCAACAACGGCAAGATCCGTTCGCCAAAATGTTTGAGGTCCACGGCAAAGTCGTGGAAGTTCAGCTGTACGCCATCGATCCCCGCTGCTTTCAACGCCACCAATTGCTCGACCACCTGCTCCGGTGTGCCGACGATTTCGATGTTGCCACCCAGCCCCAGTCCGGTGTTGCGCGAGCCGTCTGCACGACCGCGCCAGGCGTGGGCGTCGCTGGCGTAGGCTTTGTGGTTGCCGAACGCGCCGGGAACTTTGTTGCCGACGATCCCTTCCAGGTAGTCGCGGGTTTCTGCCTCGGTGTCGCGGCTGACGATGATCGGGTTAATGATGGTCCTGACCTCACGCCCGAACTGCCGCGCACGGGCCTTGATCTTCTGCACGTGGGCCGGGATGTCTTCCAGCGTTTCGCGAATGCCGGAGCCCGACGAATTGGTGATGAAAATCAGGTCCGACTGACTCGTCGCAAAATCGATCCCCGCCTCCGACCCCGTGGCTGTCACCAGCACCGGGCGCCCGTACAGCGGCTTCGGCGTGATGTAACCGTCCTTGATCTTCCAGCCGTGCGCGCCTTCGTAGCTGAAATTCTCGGTGCTGCTCCACAGCGTGTTCAGTACGTCGAACAACTCACCCGCCAGTTGATAACGCTGGTCGTGCTCGATCTGCGGGCGACCGAACATTTCATGCTCCACCGGACGATGCCCGGTGACGATGTTGATGCCCCAGCGGCCCTTCGCGATGTGGTCCAGGGTCGCGCCGTATTTGGCGATGTGCAGCGGGTGCAACGGGCCGTACAACACGTGAATGGTCGAGACCAACAGGATGCTTTTGGTCACCGCCGCCATCGCACCGAGGGCAATGAACGAGTCCAGCGACGCCTCACCGTCATACCCGCCTTTCGGCAACCACTGAGTCCGGCTGAACGCCAGTTCGAAGCCCAGTGCTTCGGCCTGCTGGACGATTTGCGTGTTGTAGTCGAACGTCCAGGTGTTGGACGTCGGGTGATTGGTCAGGCGAATGTCCTGCATGTTGAGGAACACGCCCAGCAGCAGCGGTTGTTTGAGCGCCTGGCTGAGCGGGCTGTCGGGGTAATCGGTCGGCGCGGGAAAGGCCGAGCGTTCGAATGTCGGGTTGTGCTGTGCTTGAGCCATTTCGGTTTCCTTTTTCCAGGTGATTGAAAGGCCGGGCCACGGGACCGGATGCGGTCGCGTGGCCCTGTCGGGTTACCAGAAATAATCGAGTCGGGCGTAGTAGTAGCCGCCGTCCACGCCGTACGGGGAGTACCAGCTGTAGGCCGGGTTATCGACCGGGAACAGGTAGAACTGCTTGGCCTGTTGCGAGAGCTGCTCGGGCCGTTTATTGAAGATGTTCAAGCCACCCACCGACACCTTGAAGCTGTCGCTGATGTTGTAGCCAACGTCCAGGTCGGTGATGAACGCGGGCTTGATCTTCTCGTCGCGATTTTCGGCGTAGTAGCTCTTGCCGGTGACCGCCGAGTAGCGGGTTTCCTTGAGCGAGACCTCGAAATCATCGATGTACCAAGTGTGTTGCAGTGCAGTCTTGTTCTTCGGAAACGCGGTCTCCAGGTTGCCCTGCTTGTCACGCCCGAGGACCGACACGCCGGTGCCTGCCAGGGAATCCGGTTCGTTGATGCTGCGAATCTGCTGCAACTGCTGGGTGCTGGTCAGCGTCCACTTGCCACGGCCCCACGGCCCGTAATCGACGCGGTAGTCGCCGACCAGGTCGATGCCTCGGGTGCGGGTGTCGGCCAGGTTGCCGTAATACGAGACGGCCTGGTTGGTGCTCAGCCCGGCCGCGTTCAACAGGGCGGCAACGTTCGGATCGTTCAGGCCACTGAGGGAGCTGGTTTGCAGAATGCGGTCCTTGATGTCGATCTGGTAGAAGTCCACCGACAGGTCGAGGTCTTTCGACGGCGTGGCGACGAAACCGATGCTGTAGTTCTGCGACTTCTCAGGCTTGAGTTTCTTCGACCCCAAGGCCGCTGCTGTCGCCGAGCCCGGCACCGCGTAGTTGGTGACCTGCTGTTGCAACTGGCCGGTGATCGGGCTGACGCCCCAGGCCGAGGTGCTGGACGAGAAATGCTGTTGTTGCAACGAAGGCGCACGGAAGCCGTTGTTCACCGTGCCGCGCACCGCGAAGGTCGGCGTCAGTTGGTAGCGGGTGGACAGCTTGCCGCTGGTGGTGTCGCCCACGTCGCTGTAATGCTCGTAACGACCGGCCAGGCTCAGCTCCCATTTGTCGGTGACTTTCTGGGTGAAGTCGACGTAGCCCGCGGTGTTGCTGCGATCCCAACTGCCCTCCGCCGCCGGACTGAACCCGCCCCAGCCCGCCGAGCCGGAATTCGGACGCTTGCCCGCGTTCGGCGAGCCGACCGGGTACACGTAGCCGCCGTCGGCGTAAGACTGGAACTCGCCTTTGCGAATCTGATAACTGTCGACGCGGTATTCGATACCGCTCGCGACCCTGAGGGGGTCCTTGAACAGCCCGGTGTCAAAGGCACGGGTGATGTCGAGGTTGTTGGTCCACTGACTGAAGATCGCTTCACCGTTGTCAAAGTCGGTCTTGCTCGCCGGGCCGAACGAGGCGTTGAGCGAATCGTCGTTGTGCAGGTGCAGATCGTTACGACCCCAACTGCTCGACAGGTCCCAATCCCAGCCCAACACGTCCTTGCCCTTGAGGCCGAACACGCTCTGCACGTCATCCTCAACGGAGCGGAACTTGGGCTGGAAACCGTCCGGGTAGATTTCCGGAACGTTCTGCGCCGACACCGCGGTGCGGAAGGTGCCGAAGCCAGTGGAGTCACGGTGGCTGAAGGTCGAGAAGGAATAGAAGTCGAGGTCGTCGTTCAGCGGCAGGTCGAGGTTGTACGAAGTGTTGTAGGTCTGCACCCGAGGCTGACCCATGGTCTGCCGGTAGCGGCTTTCGCCGTACTCGCGGGGGTCATTGCCGGCGTAGATCTTGGTGCGATCCGGCACGGCGCCGGCGGCGTTGCTGGTTTCCTGAATCTTGATGTCGGCGCTGAGGTTGAAGAAGCCGTCGTTCGGCAATTCAAAACCCTGGTTGGCGGAGGTCTGGCCGGTGGCGCCGTAGAAACCCTTGTGGCCTTCCCGCTGGCCGTACTGGCCGTAAATCGCCGAGGCCTGGCCGCCGGACTTGTTGCTCTTCAGGATGATGTTGATCACCCCGGCGATGGCGTCCGACCCATATTGCGCCGCCGCGCCGTCACGCAGCACTTCGATGTGGTCCACCGCGCTGATCGGGATCAGGTCCAGGTCCACCGGCGACTGACCGTTGGAGGTGGCGGACGACTGGTGGAAAATCTGTGCGGTGTTGTGACGGCGCTTGCCGTTGACCAGCACCAGCACGGCGTTACCGCCCAAGCCGCGCAGGGTCGCCGATTTCACGGCGATCCCGGTGGCGCCAGTGAAACCCGCGTCGTTGGTGTAGGACGGCACCTGCGCGGCCAAGGCATCGCGCAGGTTCTGCTTGCCGGAGCGCGCCAGGTCATCGGCGCTTATCACGTCGATGGGCGCCAGGCTTTGAGCGACCGTGCGTTTCTCGGCCCGCGAGCCGGTCACGACCACGGTTTCCAGTGCGTCCTCACCTTTACCCGATTGCGCGGAGTTTTTCGGAGCGGTGTCATCGGCGAACACGGCCGCGCTGCCACACAGCGTCATCACGCCAATGGACACCATCAACGCGAGCGGTGAGCGTGGGGTATTGATACGAGCATTCATGGGACTACCTGCAAAAAATCAATTTATTGCTGGCGTGGTGGACGTTCCTGGCCATCTAACAAGGATTGTGAAAAGCGGTACCTGGTGGGGTCTTGCGCGTGGAGGTTCTGATGAACTCTGATTGTATAAGGGGGCGGACGAATCCCTGTCCTGTTGACACTAAAAGACCAACCCTTCCCGCAGGTGAGTGGTCGTTTCATTCACATAATAATCACCGACGACTCGGGCTTTGTGCAGCAGCGGGTTGTGATTCAATACGGTGCGTATATTGCGCCAGTGACGATCAAAGTTATATTTGCGCGACGTGGCCGACCCGCCGCCTACTTCAAAGATGATCTCAGCCGAACGCAACGCTAGTTTGGCGACCACGACTTGCATCTGTGCATTACTGATCGATCCGTTGATTAATTGCTGATCCAGTGTTGCTGTAGCAACAGCCACTGTTTCTGCCGACGCAAGTTGCACGTCGGCCACTGCAAACAAACCCAATGAACTGTCGTTAAGTACACGTGCGGTATTGGCGATCAGTGCATCAACAGCGTAGGCATTGGCGGCGATCTCACCCACCACTTGCTGCACGAATTGATCGTCACGGGCGGTGTCTGCCGGGCTGTGCATGGCGGCGCGGGCCTGTTTGCGCACATACGCCACCGCGTCTTCACGAATGTTACGCACCACCCCGGCCGCGCAGGCCGCCAGATGCAGTTGGCGCAGGCTGGAGCAGTGGCGACCGACGTCCGCATTGTGGCTGCGGGTCTTGATTTCGTTGGGAAAGACTTCGACGTTGTCCAGCAGCACCCCGCCGCTGGCGGTCAGGCGTTGGCCCATGCCATCCCAGTCATCGAGCACATTGATGCCCGCGCGGTCGGCGGGCAACAGCACGCTGATCAGCTTGCCACTGTCATCGGTGGCGGAAAACGAGAGGAGGTCCGCGTAGGCCGAGCCCGTGGCGTACCACTTCTTGCCGTCGAGACGGTAGTGATCGCCCACCTGGGTGAGCCGCGTGAGGATGGTGCCCAGCGGCGCGCCGACCTCAGTGTGGGCCCCGGCGAACAGCTTGCCGTCGAGGATTTTGGCGATGTAATCACGCTTTTCAGCCGTGTCCGGGCTGTGAATGACTGCTTCGCTGAAATTGAAATGCGAGCGCAGCGCGTGAGCGACGTTGGGGTCGGCACTGGCCAGGGTGGTGATGAATTCGATGTAGTCCTGCACGCTGCCGCCCGGCCCGCCCAACGCACGGGGCACTCGCAGCGCGCCGAGTCCGGCTTCACGAATCAGCGCAAAGGCGGCGAATGGCAGTTCACGCTCCAGGTCTCGACGGGAAGCCTCTTTGGCCACTTCTTCCACCAGCGCCGGAATCCGCCCCAGCAAACGCGACAGCGCATCAGCAGATGAAGGTTCATGCCGGAGTTGACCCGACTCAATGGAATGATTGAGTGCCACACGTGCCTCATTTAAACAATTTAAAGTAAGTGCACTGCCTGCAGGGGCAGCCCTATAACGTAGTTCGCGATGGGGCATGTATCCAAACTGACATCGCTGACAGGTGGCCGACAGTAATGTTCCCTCTTTCCTGCGTCAATCATCGACATGGAAAGTACGTATATCGTTTTTATCTATGCTTAGAGTGTCTGTTTGCATAACGTTATGCTCCTTTCGTGCATTGACAAAGGTTATAAGCAAACCGTTAATAGCGCCGCACGAAATGGAATCCTTTAATGAAGATATGGCTGACCCTGAGCCGCGCACTTTGGCGCGCGCTGCTGCATACCTTGCCCACGATGTTGGGCATTCTTTTGATCAACTTTCTATTGTTGCAACTGGCTCCCGGCGATGCCGCCGATGTGATGGCGGGCGAATCCGGTTCAGCCACCCAAGAAAGCCTCGCGGCATTACGCAGCCAGTTCGGTCTGGACCAGTCGATCCCGGTGCAGCTCTGGCATTACCTGAGCAACCTGGCGCACCTGAACCTGGGCTACTCGCCTCGCTACGGCGCGACCGTGCAGGCGTTGATCACCCAACGCCTGGGCACCACCCTGACCCTGATGCTGCTGGCGCTGTTTTTCTCACTGTTATTCGGCGTGGCCCTCGGAATGCTCATGGCCCGGTGGCAAGGGCGCTGGCCGGATCGGGTGCTGTCGGTGTGCTCACAGTTCTTCTATTCCGTGCCGGGTTTCTGGATCGGCCTGATGCTGATCGTGGTGTTCTCGGTCAAGCTCGGCTGGCTGCCAACGGGCGGCGCAGGCACCATCGGCGCCGACCTGCACGGCTGGGCGGCTGTCGGCGATACCCTGCGTTTCATGGCCTTGCCGGCCAGTTCGCTGGCGTTGATCTACATCGCCATCTACGCCCGGCTGACCCGCGCCTCGATGCTCGAAGCCGGCGCCCAGGATTACGTGCGCACGGCGCAAGCCAAAGGCCTGTCGCCGTGGGTGATCACCTTCAAACACGTGCTGCGCAATGCCCTGCTGCCGATCACCACCATGGCCGGCCTGCACTTCGGCGGCATGCTCGGCGGTGCCGTGGTCATCGAAACGGTGTTCAGCCTGCCGGGGCTGGGGCGCCTGGCCTATGACGCGGTGATGGCCCGGGATTACAACGTGCTGCTGGGGATTCTGCTGATGTCCTCGCTGCTGGTGATCATCACCAACGTGCTGGTGGACCTGCTGCAAACCTGGCTTGATCCACGCATTCGGAGTCACCGATGAGCGCCCGCCGCAGCCCTGGGCTGCGCCGCTTTCTGCGCAATCCCACCGCATTGGCCGGTCTGGCCTTTCTGATGGTGATCACCCTGCTGGCGGTGTTCGCGCCGCTGATTTATCCCGGGGACCCGCTGGGCATGGAAGCCGACGCCTTGCTCTGGCCGGGGCAGGATTGGCATTACCCGTTGGGCACCGATGCGCTGGGGCGCGACGTCATGGCCGGGGTGGTCCATGGCGGGCGGGTGTCGTTACAAGTGGGCATCCTGGCCAGCCTGTTCGGCGTGCTGCTGGGCCTGAGCATTGGCGCGGTGGCCGGTTACTTCGGCGGCAAGCTGGATTACGGCCTGCAACGGCTGATCGAGATCTTCCAGACCATGCCCAGTTTCGTTCTGCTCGTTGCGCTGGTGGCCATCGCACAGCCCTCAGTGCCGACGCTGATCTTCGCCATCGGGGTGATTTCGTGGCCCACCGTCGCGCGACTGGTGCGCGCCGAAGTGCGCTCGATTCGGGAGCGCGAATACATCCTCGCCGCCCGCAGCGTGGGTTACAGCCACCTGCGCATTATTGCGCTGGAAGTGCTGCCCAACATCCTGCCGACGCTGATCGTCACCACGTCGATCATGGTCGCCTCGGCGGTACTGATGGAATCGGCGCTGTCGTTCATGGGCCTGGGCGATCCGAATCAGGTGAGCTGGGGCAGCATGATCGGCAGCGGCCGGGAGCAGATCCGCACCGCGTGGTACCTCACGGCGATTCCCGGTCTGGCGATCTTCCTGACCGTACTGGCTTTCAACCTGATCGGCGACGGCCTCACCGACGCGTTCAACCCTTCCCGCGACCGGGCCGCCCCATGAGCCCGTCGCTGTCCTTAGTGTCCTTCTACGGAAACCCATCATGAGCCTGACTCGACGCCAGTTGCTGGTTTACGCCGGTGCCACCGCCACCCTCCTACAACTCACACCCCGCTTCTCCTTCGCCGATGAACCGCCCGTGCGCGGCGGCACCCTGAGAATGCACATCGCTATCGAGCCGCCGATTCTGGTCAACCTGACCCACACCGCGGGCGCCACCGTGTACATCGCGGGCAAGGTCACCGAGGGTTTGCTGACGTACGACCTCGACCTCAACCCGAAACCGCAGCTCGCCACGGCCTGGACGGCGAGCGACGACGGCCTCGAATACACCTTTACCCTGCGTCAGGGCGTGAAATGGCACGACGGCCAGGACTTCACCGCCGATGACGTGGTGTTCTCCCTGCAAACCCTCAAGGCCTCCAACCCGCGAGGCCGTGCGACCTTCGCCAACGTCGCCAGCGTCACGGCGATCAACCCGCATCTGGTGCAGCTCAAACTCAGCAAACCTGCGCCGTACTTGCTCAAGGCCCTGGCCGCCTGCGAGTCGCCCATCGTGGCGAAACACGTGTACGGCGACGCCCGCCCGGAGACCCACGCCAACGCCACCGCGCCCATCGGCACCGGGCCGTTCGTGTTCAAGGAGTGGGTGCGCGGCAGCCATGTGATCCTCGAACGCAACCCGAATTACTGGGACGCGCCGAAGCCGTATCTGGACCGGGTGATCGTGCGTTTCATCGCGGACTCGGCGGCGACGGTGGCCGCGCTGGAAGCGGGGGAAATCGACATCTCCACGGGTGGCGTGCCCCTCAGCGACATCGAGCGGATCAAGACCAATCCGCGCCTGAGCGTCGATGATCGCGGCGAGCCCTACGTCAACAGCATCACCCGGATCGAGTTCAACTTCGACAACCCGTACTTGCAGAAACACGCCGTGCGCACGGCCATCGCCCATGCGATCAACCTGGACTTCATCCGCAAGACCATCTTCCTCGGCTACGGCAAACCGCTGTACGGGCCGATCAGCCCGGACATGAAAAACTTCTACAGCCCGGACCTGCCCCGCTACGCCTTCGACGTGGCCAAGGCCAACGAATTGCTGGACCAGGCCGGATTGCCGAAAGACAGCAGCGGCGTGCGCTTCAAGCTGACGCTCGACCCATTGCCGGGCCCTGAAACCTACCGGCGCACGGCGGACTACATCAAACAGGCGCTGGCGAAAGTCGGCATCCAGGTGACCCTGCGTTCCCAGGATTTCGCGACCTACGTGAAGCGGGTGTACACGGATCGGGATTTCGATTTCACGCTGAACGGCATGAGCAACCTGTTCGACCCGACCGTGGGCGTGCAACGGTTGTATTGGTCGAAGAATTTCAAGCCAGGGGTGCCGTTTTCCAATGGCGCGCATTACAGCAACCCGAAGGTCGACCAGTTGCTGGAAGCGGCCGCGATAGAGACGGACGTGCAGAAGCGTTTCGGGCTGTTTGCGGAGTTCCAGAAGGTTGTCGTCGAAGACTTGCCGGATTTGGGCGTCATGACCTTGGCAAACCCGGTGGTCTACGACAAACGCGTGACCGACTTCTTCGTCGGCGCCGAGGGGTTGGGCGGGAACGGGGCGCAGATTTACCTCAAAGGTTGAGTGAAATCGCTCCCACTGGAATTCGAGTCGCCACGCCATGTTTCGTGTGGTACGGGCTGAACTGTGGGAGCGAATTTATTCTGGGCAGCATTCCGACGAAGGTGCGTCGGGCGACAGATGTCTAGCGGCTGCACCGGCCTCTCGCGAATGAATTCGCTCCTACAGGGGGGGCCGCGCTGCCGCCCTGTTCGTCGCCTGGCGCGGACTCAGCTGTAGGAACGATCCATAAAAAAACAGGTTGCCCTCCGCCTGAGAAGCAACCTGTAAAAGCCTGAAGCATTCATGCGCTAACAGCGCTGGCGATCACTTGGCCGTGATCACCGACAACTTGGTAATCCCCGCCTTTTCAATCGACGCCATCGCCCGGGCCACCTCGCCGTAATTCACGCCGTTGTCCGCCTGCAACTGCACCCGCACATCGGCATTTTTGTCCTTGGCCGAACGCAGGTTGGTCTCCAGCAGATCCGGCTGAATCTCATCCTTGTTGATGAACAGCTTGCCCTTGTCATCGATGCTCACCACCAGCGGGTCTTTCTGTTCCACCGGGGCAACGGCTTCGGTTTTGGGCAGGTTGATCGGAATCGAGTTGGTCAGCAGCGGCGCGGTGACGATGAACACCACCAGCAGCACCAGCATCACGTCCACCAACGGCGTGACGTTGATTTCACTCAGCACTTCATCGCTGTCTTGTGTGGAGAAAGCCATCTCAGGACGCCTCCTTCACTTTCTGGCCCGCACCGGTGGCGCCGGATTTCAGCACCGGGTGCAGCAGCACGCGGAACGCATTTTTCTGCGCCAGGCTGTAGAAGTCGTGGGCAAAGTCATCAAGGTCCGCAGCGGTCAGTTTCAGACGACGCAGGTAATAGTTGTAAACCAGCACCGCTGGTACCGCGACAGCGATCCCGACGCCGGTCGCCACCAACGCCGCACCAATCGGGCCCGCCACGGTTTCGAGGCTCGCCGAGCCCGCTGCGCTGATGCCCTTGAGCGCCGACATGATCCCCCAGACGGTCCCGAACAGGCCGATGAAGGGCGACGTGCTGCCGATGCTGGCGAGGATGGCCAGACCGGTTTCCAGCGAGCGACGCTCACGGACGATCTGCTGGCGCAAGGCGCGCTCAAGGCGATCCTGATGGTTGATGGCCTGGCTCAAATCGGCGGCCTGCCCGCCTTCTGGTACCTGAATCGCCGCGTAGCCCGCCAACGCGACGCGGGCCGCTGCACCGGGTTGGGTCTGGGCCAGTTCAGCGGCGGAATCCAGGCTCGACGCGGCCCAGAATTGCTTGTGGAATTTCTTGTCCTGCCCCTTGAGACGGGCGAACTGCACACCTTTCAGCAGGGTCAGGCCCCAGGTGGCGACGGAGAAGACGATCAGCAGCCAGATGACCGCGTGTTCAATGGAATCGAAGGGGGAAGCGATGAGGTTCATGTGAGGCTCTCCAACAAGGCAAGGGATCGTTGTAGCGATGCGCCTTTTGTCAGGTGGCCCGCGGTGTCACGAATAGGGGTTGAACGTTATTTGATCTTGAAATCGATGGGCACGCTGACCCAGCCGTCAATCGGGTCATTGCCCTGTTTGGCCGGGACGAAACTCCAGCGTTTCACCGCCGCTTGTGCAGCGTCGTCGAGCTGCTCATGGCCACTGCTTTTCTGGACCTGGATTTCGCTCGGCTTACCGGTGCCCAGCACATGCACACGCAGCAACACGGTGCCTTCCCAGTTACGCCGCATCGCCAGCGCCGGGTATTCCGGGGCCGGGTTATGCAGGTAACCGGCGCTGGCGGAGGCCGGGGTGATGGGCGCCGGGGCGGGTGGAGCCGGCGGTGCAGGCGCCGCAACCGGTTGTGGCGGTGCGGGGGGTGCGGGCGGTTGCTCGACGGCTTTGGCCACCGGTTTAGGCACGGGTTTCACCACAGGTTTTGGCTTGGGAATCGGCTTGGGAATCGGCTTGGGGGGCGGCGGTTTCACGGCCAGTTCGTCTTCCACCGGAGGCGGCGGTTCGACCACGGGTTGAGGAATCGGCTCGGGCGGTGGTGGCGGTGTTTCGACCACAGGCGGCGCGGGCTGGGAGAACTCGATGGTCATCGGCGGGATTTCTGGCGGCACCACCGGCAAGGCTGGCGTCGGGGTGCTGTTGACCCAGTAGATCACCGCGCCGTGCAAGACCAGCGCGAACGCACCGAGCAGCACGGCCTCTCGCCGACTCAGAATGCGCCGGGGCGTGGTGTGCAGCCGGGACAGCGCCAGCGGCCCTCGATAGACCCGGCCCAGGTCGAGCAGCTCGCCGCCCGGCGCCTGACGCCAGAGCACGTCCAGTGCATTGGCGGTTTGGGCATTACTCATGTGTCACTCCTGCATGTCCACTTAAGGATGACAACGGCGTTCCAGAGCGTCTGACCTGCCGCAGTCACCTTTCGAATAATCCATGATTCGTTTTATCTCTTAAAAGAATATTTAGGTCGAAGACGCTTTGAATCAGGCATAAGCGACGCCCTGTCGCCGCGCTGAAATTGCTGAATAAGCTAATAGCCAGAAGGTATTTAAAGATTATTTCTTAGAACCCTATGATTCAGGGCTTGGCGTTCGCCAGCGTTTACGTCGACCCACATACTTCGAGCACGAATCGATCATGCCCAGCCCTCTCGACACCCGCCGTACCCCTCTTCGCCGTCCGCTGTTCGCGGGGCTGAGTCTCGCCCTCGCCCTCGCGTTCGTTTTGCCGTCAAGCGCTCAGGCACGGGAGACGGTGCGCATCGGCTATCAGAAGTCGTCGACGCTGATCACCTTGCTCAAGGCCCAGGGCACGTTGGAAAAAGCGCTGGGCAACGACAATATCGACGTCAGCTGGCACGAGTTCCCGAGCGGGTTGCCACTGCTGGAAGCGTTGAACATCGGCAACGTCGACATCAGCGCGGATGTCGCCGACACCGTGCCCATTTTCGCCCAGGCCGCTCAGGCCAAACTCACCTATTTCGCTGAAGAGTCGGCCTCCCCCCGTGCGCAGGCCATCGTCGTTTCCAAGGATTCGCCGATCCAGCAACTGGCCGACCTGAAAGGCAAGAAAGTCGCCGTGACCAAAGCGGCCGGCACCCATTACCTGTTGATCGCGGCGCTGAACAAGGCAGGCCTGACCTTCTCCGACATTCAGCCCGCCTACCTCACACCGGCTGACGGTCGAGCGGCGTTCGAGAACGGCAAGGTCGATGCGTGGGTCACGTGGGAACCCTTCCTGACCAGCGTTCAGCGCCAGTTGCCGACCCGCACCTTGACTGACGGCACCGGCCTGGCGAGCTACAAACGCTATTACCTGACCAGCACCGCCTACGCGGGCGCGCATCCGAAGGTGCTGAAGCTGGTGTATCAGCAGCTGCAGGAAGCGGGCAGCTGGATCAAGAAGAACCCTAAAGATGCCGCGAAAGTGCTGGGTCCGCTGTGGGGCAATCTGGACGTGGAAACCGTGGAATCCGCCAACGCCCATCGCAGCTATCAGGTCGAGCCGGTGAAGGCTGATCAGTTGGGCGAACAGCAGAAAATTGCCGACGCCTTTTTAGCAGCGGGTTTGCTGCCCAAAGCCGTGGATGCCAAGGACGTGGGCATCTGGACGCCCTGATTCGTCGCCACTGGCTCAATCTCACGCAACCGATTTTCGTTCACTTCCTATCGAGCACTGTTCATGAAAGGCCTGAAATCGCTGTCTGCTGCAATCGGCTCCGCCGTGCTGTTCAACGCACTGTTCGCCTCCTCCGCATTTGCCGGTCTGCTGGAAAAAGGCCGCACCCAAGGCCTGACCGCCGGGATCGCCAACGAGCAGCCTTACGCCTACATCGACACCACCGGCAAGACCGTAGGCGCCAACGTCGAGATTCTGCAAGCCATTCTCGGGCAATTGGGCATCAGCAAAATCGAAACCCCCATCACAGAATTCGGTTCGCTGGTGCCGGGGCTGGCGGCGGGACGTTTTGACCTGATCGGCGCGGGCCTGTTTATCAACCCGGCGCGCTGCAAGGTGATCGGCTATTCCAACCCGGTGACCCGCTCGGGCGGCGCGTTCATCGTCAAGGCCGGCAACCCGTTGAAGCTGCACAGCCTCAAGGATGTGGCCGCCAACGGCAAAGCTCGACTGGCCACACAGCCGGGCAGCAACCAGGTGCAGGAAGCCAAGGACAGCGGGATCGCCACCAGCAACGTCGTACTGCTGGACAAGGACACCGACGCCCTCGCCGCGCTGCAAGCCGGTCGCGTGGACGTGGTGTATTTCCCGGACGCGGAGATCATCAACCTGGTCAAGAAAGCCAACGACCCAAGCATCGAGCGCGCCCTGCCGTTCGACCAGATCCCCGACGCGGAAGGCAAGCCCATCTGGAATTACCACGCTTACGGTTTGCCGAAAAACGACCCGGCGTTTACCCAGGCCTTCAACGGGGAACTGGCGAAACTGCGGGCGTCGGGTGAATTGCTGAAGATATTGCAGAAGTACGGCTACACCGAAAATGAATTGGCTCCGGCAGATGTGACGGCCGAGCAGCGGTGTAATCGTTAGTGCTTCGTCTGGCGTGGATTCAACAGTAGGAGCGAATTCAGTGTCGCCACGCAATGTTTCGTCTGACGCGGACTGAACTGTGGGAGCGAATTCATTCGCGAAGGTATTTCAGGCGCTGGAGATGTGTCGGCTGTACCGCCCTTTTCGCGAATGAATTCGCTCCCACAGGTCTTGCGCTGATGTCCGGCCCCAACCCACACGAGTACGGCCATGTTCTTCGATTCTCCCGCCGTGGAAACGGCACGTTTCATCGCTCATCAGCTGGCCAACGGCGCATGGGTCACGCTTCAACTCACGTTCTTCGCTCAGTTGATCGTCATCGTGATGTCGTTCGTCATCGCCCTGATGCGGCTCTCGCCCTGGCGAATCCTGCGCTGGATCGCCACGGTCTACGTTGAAATCCTGCGGGGCATTTCGGCCCTTGTGTTGCTGTTTTACCTGTTCTTCATCCTGCCGCTGTTCGGCATCAGCCTGTCGCCGATGACCACCGGCATTCTCGGGCTGGGCCTGACCTTTTCCGCCTACGGCTCGGAGATCGTGCGCTCAGCCCTGAACAACGTCAGCCTCGGCCAGCGTGATGCCTTGCGGGCACTGGACTTCGACTCCATCACCGCCTTCCGCCGCATCGTGTTGCCGCAAGCCCTGCCCTTCATGCTGCCACCCATGGGCAACCAACTGGTCGAACTGCTGAAAACCACCTCGCTGGTGTCGTTGATCACCCTGAGCGACCTGACCTTTTCCGGCGGCCAGTTGATCACCACCCTCGGCCAACAAACGCTGATCTGGAGCATCGTGCTGGTCTGCTACTTCGCCATGGCCTGGCCGTTGAGCTGGCTGGTTAAACGCTACGAGCGCCACATCACGTCCTGGCGTCGCGGAGGTGCGAGATGATCTTCGACCCCGCATTCGCCTGGTCCATCGTCCCGGACCTGTTCGACGGTTTGCTGGTGACCGTGCAGGTGGTGATTCTGGGCTTCCTCCTCGCGACGCTGATCGGCCTGCTGCTCGCGATTGCCCAACGTACACGGCACACCGTGATCAGGCGGCTGAGCAGCGCCTACCTGAGCTTCTTCCGCAACACTCCGCTGATGGTGCAGCTGTACGTACTGTTTTTCGCCCTGCCTCTGGCGGGCATCACGCTGCCAGCGATGTCCACGGGGGTGATCGGCCTGGGCCTGTATTACGGCTCGTACATCGCCGAAGGGTTTCGCGGCGCCATTGAAGGCGTACCGGCCGGTCAATGGGAAGCGGCCCGGGCACTGGACTTTGACGCCACGACGACCTGGCGCCGCATCGTCTTGCCTCAGGCGCTGAAACCGATGGTGCCGGTGCTCGGCAATTACCTGATCGGCATGTTCAAGGAAACACCCCTGTTGGCGGTCATCAGTATTCCCGAGCTGTTCCAGGCGGCCAAACAGATCGCGGGCATGAGCTACCGCTACAACGAGCCGTACACGGTCATGGCGCTGATGTTCCTGGCCATCAGCATCCCCACTTCCCTGCTGTTCAAATATTTCGAAAGGCGCACTCATGTCTGATCTCACCAACGGCCTCCCCCTCGCCTCGCCGCAGATCGTCCTCAACGGCGTGGTGAAGCAATTCGGCGATAACCGGGTAATCGATCATCTGGATTTGAGCATTCCCCAAGGCCAGAAAGTCGCGCTGATCGGCCCCAGCGGTTCGGGGAAGTCCACGGTCTTGCGCCTGATCAAAGGGCTCGAAACCTACCAGCAAGGGCGTATCGAAGTGGCGGGCGCCCACGTGCCTGCGCGGTCCTCTGGCTGGCGCTGGCCAGGGTCGAAGAAGGCGCCAGTGGTGCATCGGGTGGGCATGGTGTTCCAGCAGTTCAACCTGTTTCCGCACCTGACCGTGCAGGAGAACGTGACGGAGGCGCCGTTTCGGGTGCTGAAACTCAGTCGCGAAGAGGCATTGACCCGCGCCCATGAATACCTGGGGTTGGTGGGTTTGAGCCATAAGGCCGACGCCTACCCGGCGCAGTTATCGGGCGGGCAGCAACAGCGCGTGGCGATTGCCCGTGCGTTGGCGATGCGGCCGCAGGTGATGCTGTTCGATGAAGTGACCTCAGCCCTCGACCCGGAATTGGTCGGTGAGGTGTTGGCGGTGATTCGGACGATTGCCTATGAGCAGCAGATGACCATGCTGCTGGTGACCCACGAAATGAAATTCGCCCAGGACATTGCCGACCGGGTGCTGTTCATGGAAGCCGGGAAAATCGTCGCGGACGGCACGCCCGATCAGATTCTCGTCAACCCGGAGAACGAACGGACGCGGCGGTTTTTGAATGTGGTGGAGCGGCGTTGAACCCGTGACGACGTCTTCGCTGCCGTCGTAACCTCCGGCGTCCCCCACAGGAATCTTTGGCGTATCGAGGCGCTGTGCCCGACGCAGATCCTGTAGGAGCTTCTGGAGGTTACGACAGTGGCGAAAGCGGTAGGTCAGCCCCAAATCCATCACTGACTCACCGCCCACGCGCTGGAAACGACCTTACGGCTTCCAGTCCCCACCTTCGACGATCACTGCCGCAGGGTCGGTGCCATCGGCCAGTTGGCTACGCACGTACTGGTCGTAGAGCTTGAGCAGGTATTTTTCCTTGCCCAGATTGGCGAGTTCGGTGTTCACCCAATCACGCAGCTCGACGTTGCCTTTCTTCACCGCTGGGGCAATAGGTGCTTCGTCGCCCAGTTTCTGGGTCAGCACGCGGTAGCCGGGGTTTTGCTTGGCCCAGCTGAACAGCACCAGATTGTCCTGCGCGTAGGCATCACCGCGACCGTTGGCCAGGGCTTGCAGCGACTCGGAGTTTTTCTCGAACTTCAGCAGTTTCCAGTCCGGGTGGTTTTTGGTCAGCCAGATGTCCGCCGTGGTGCCGGTGGTGACGATGGTGGTCTTCTTCGCCAGGTCATCAAGGCTCTTCACGTCGCTTTTCTCCGGCACCAGCGCCTGCACCGCCACGCGCAGGTTCGGGTGGGTGAAGTCCACGACTTGGGCGCGCTCCGGGGTCACGGTCATATTGGCCAGGATCAGGTCAACCTTGTCGCTTTGCAGGAACGGAATACGGCTGGCCGGCTCGACCACCACGAATTCGATTTTCTTCTCGTCACCCAGCAGATCCTTGGCGAAACGGCGGCCCAGGTCGGTGTCGAAACCGACGTAGTCACCCTTCTCATTGACGAAGCCGAACGGCGGTTTGTCGCTGAACACGCCCACGACCAGCTTGTCGCGGGCCTTGATCTTGTCCAGATACCCTTCGGCATGGGCAGCGACGCTGCCCCACAAACCGAGAGCCAGCAGAGGGAAAACGAGGGCAGTTTTAAGGTTCACGATGCATTCCTTTTAGGCATATTTTCTACGTAGGAGAATTTCTCCAGAAACTGCTGCGCGCGTGCGGTCTGCGGGGAGCTGAAGAAGGTTTCAGGGTCGGCCTGTTCGACGATGCGGCCACCGTCCATGAACAGCACCCGATCCGCCACCGCACGGGCAAAGGCCATTTCGTGGGTGACGATCAACAGGGTCATGCCGCTGCGCGCGAGGTCGAGAATCACCTCCAGCACTTCCTTGACCATTTCGGGGTCGAGGGCGGCGGTCACTTCGTCGAACAGCATGACGTTGGGGTTCATGCACAACGCACGGACGATGGCGATGCGTTGCTGCTGGCCACCGGACAACTCGCGAGGAAAGGCATCGCGTTTGTCCAGCAAGCCAACCCGCGCCAACAGCGTTTCCGCCTGCTGCCGCGCCTCGGCCTTCGGGCGCTTCTGCACGTTGACCGGGCCCAGCAGAATGTTGTCCAGCACGCTCATGTGCGGAAACAGGTGATAACTCTGGAACACCATGCCGATCTGCTGGCGAACGAGGCGCCAGTCGGTGTTGGCCGGCAACTCGCGGCCCATGAAACGGTAGTGCCCGGCGTGGCCCGCTTCGAGCCCGTTCAAGCAACGCAGCAAGGTGCTTTTGCCACAGCCGCTGGGGCCGAGAATGACCAGCACCTCGCCCTCTTTGACCTGGAGATCGACGTCCTGTAACACCGGGACATCGCCAAAACGCTTACTGAAACCGGACAGCTCTATCAATGCACTCATGAGTGACTCCAGCGTCGCTCAAGCACACGGGATGCGGCTGACAACGGGTAGCAGACGAGAAAGAAAAACAGGAACAGGAAGCCGTAGATCAGCACCGATTCGTAGGTGCGCTCGATGATCTGCTGGCCGATCTTGATCACATCGACCACGCCGATCAGCACCGCCAGCGAGCTGGTTTTGATGATGCGGGTGAACACGTTGATCATCGGCGGCGTCATGCGCTGCAAGGCCTGGGGCAACAAGACCCGGCCATACAGACCGGGCAGACTCAGTCCGATGGCCAGACCGGCCTCGCGCTGGCCACGGGGAATCGAACGCAAGGCGCCGCGCACCACTTCGCCGGTTTCGCTGATGCCCCAGAGGGACAGCACCAGCACCGCGCACCAGAAGCCCGGAATGCTCCAGCCGAAAAAGATCGGCAAGCCGAAGAAGAACAGGTACAGCCACACCAGCACCGGAATCGCCCGAAACGCTTCCAGGTAAATCAGCAGGAGGGTGTCCAGCCAGCGAATGCCGAGATTGCGCAGCACGCCATACGCCAGGCCGCCAACGCTGCTGAACACGATGGCCAAGGCGGAAATCCCCAGCGTGCGACCGATCCCCGTCAGCAATTGCGGCGCCGACACCCACAGCAACTCAAGACCCGAACTGGCCATGCTGGAGCCTCCTTTCGATCACGCGCAGCAACAGCGACAGCGGCACGAACAGCAGCACACACATACCGGTCATGACCGCGAGCATTTCGTAGGTCTTGTAGTAGAGCGCGATGTAGTTCTTGGTGGTGTACAGAATCTCGGGCACCGCGACTGCCGAGACCACGGTGGTTTCTTTGAGCAGGAACACGAAATTGGCGAACAATGCGGGCAGGCTGAGGATGCCCGCTTGCGGCAGGATCACATGCCGCAGCAACTGCCAGCGCGACAGGCCAATCGACAACCCCGATTCGATCTGCGCCTTGGGCACCGCCGCGACTCCGGCCCGGAGGATTTCCGTGAGGTACGCCCCGCCGAGAAAGGTCATGGCGATGATTGCCGAAGCAAACCCGGAGATGCGGATGCCGATGCTCGGCAGCGCGAAGTAGATGAAAAACAGCTGAATCAACAGCGGCGTGTTCCGCGCCAGTTCGACGTACCAGCGCACCAGCCGTCGCAGCACCGGCACTTCGAACACGGCGATGGCGGCGTTGATCAAGGCGACGCATAACGAGGTGACGATGGCGATCAACCCGACTTGCAGGGTGACCCACACCGCGACCAGAAACGCAGGCAATGTGGACAGCGCAAAATCGACATCGAAATTCATGGCGATTCACGCGGGGGCAGGCAGCCCCAAGACGCAGGGAAAGACAACAACGGACACTCCTGAACGATCGGACACAACGCGCCGGGCAGCGCATCGCGGGACAGATTCAGGGGATTGCAGGCTTTGTGCCATGCGTCATCGGCGCCGTTTTAAAGGCTTTCAGGCCTCGAATGACGGAGGTAACTGTTTGTTTTAAGGCATTTTTGTTCGGTCGGTGTTGCTGGCGCAACAGCAATAGGGCTGCCTTGCACGCTTTAGGCGTTGGTCATCGAACTGATGCGAACTTCGCGCCACCGTCATGCGCCGGAGGTCTTGAGGCGAGGTCTTCGACGACGCTGTGAAAAGCGTATGATCCAGCCAGCAGACACGCCTAAGCTAATGCCAAAATGATATTTAAAACAAAATTCATAGAACCTTATGCTCCATGCCTGACCGCCGTTCGCTGTGACCGGCGCGGACTTTCAACCAAGGCATCGACCCCCATGATCAAGACACATTGGACGGCCCCTCTCTCCCTGGCATTGAGCGTGTTTGCGTTCTCAATGGCCGCCCAGGCCGCTGACCTCACGTTCGGCTACATCACCGGCATCGACCCGGTGAAGCGCGCCATCGCTGACGGTGAGTACGAAAAAGCCATCGGCCAGAAAATCGACTGGCGCCAGTTCGACGCGGGCCCTGCGGTGATCGCGGCGATGGCCTCGGGTGACGTGCAGATTGGCAATTTGGGGTCGAGTCCGCTGGCGGCAGCGGCGTCAAGGAAAGTGCCGCTGGTGGCGTTCATCGTCACCTCGCAGATTCAAAGTTCCGAAGCGCTGGTGGTGCGTAATGGCAGCGGCATCGACAAGCCGGAAGACCTGATCGGCAAGAAAATCGCCGTGCCGTTCGTGTCCACCTCGCACTACAGCCTCCTTGGCGCATTGAAGCACTGGAACATCGATCCGAAGAAAGTCACCATCCTCAACCTGACCCCGTTGCAGATCACGGCAGCGTGGAAACGTGGCGACATTGATGGCGCGTTCACGTGGTCACCCGCGCTGGGGGAAATCCGCAAGACGGGCAAGATTCTGACCGACGCCGGGCAAGTGTCGCAGTGGGGTTCACCGACGTTTGAAGTCTGGGTCGCCCGCAAGGATTTTGCCGAGAAACACCCGGACGTCGTCGCCGGTTTTGCCAAGGTCAGTCTGGCCGCCATTGCCGATTACACGGCCCATCGTAGCGAGTGGACGGCCGACTCAACGCCGGTCAAGACCATTGCGCGCTTCACCGGCGCCAATGCGGCGGACGTGCCTGAGCTGCTGGACGGCTCGCACTTCCCCACGGCGGCAGAACAGAAATCGCCGGAATTGCTGGGTGGCGGCACGGTGACCGCGATTGCCAAGACGGCGGAGTTTTTGAAGGATCAGGGGAAGATTGAAAGCGTGCTGCCGGATTATTCGGCGTATGTGAGTGAGCAGTTCATTGCCAAATAGTGGGTGTGTCAAACAACACATCTGCGTCTGACCCACCGCTTTCGCGGCCGTCGCACAGCTCCGGCAGCTCCCACAAGGACAGCGTCGGACCGTAGACATTGCCGCGCCACCACCCTTGTGGGAGACGCCGGAGGTACGACGGCAGCGACAGCGGTGGGTCAGTGGAAGATGTGTTGCCTGATACACCGCTTTCGCGGCCGTCGCACAGCTCCGGCAGCTCCCACAGGGACAGCGTCGGACCGTAGACATTGCCGCGCCACCACCCTTGTGGAAGACAACGCTTACCGAGGCAACCCGCCCCCGGACCGCCTGACGATCTTGATCGAATGCTTGATGTTGGGCTTGCGCGTGACGCTGATTGCCCGTTTGGTCACGGTGTCCAGTGTGATGTTCCAGAACCCGCTGCTCGGCACGATGATTTTCGCCGGAAAGCGGTCGAACGCGCCGCCGTGGTAGGTGTGCCGACCGCCGTTCTTGAAGCTGCGAAAGTTGGCGTCGCTCATGAGGCGGATGTTGCACACGCCCGACGACTCGATGACCACGATGTCACCTTCATTGAGGTGCTCGCGCTGATGGATGTATTTCATGGGAAACCACAGACAGGACAGACAAGCCGCGAGAATATCACGGCCGCCTGCCCCGCTCCCCGGCTACATCGTCAGGTAGGCCTTGCGCACCGCCTCGTTCGCCGCCAGTTCCGACATGCTGCCCTCATAGCGCACCAGCCCCTTTTCCAGCACGTAGGCGCGGTCTGATACGAGTCCGGCAAAGTGCAAATTTTGCTCGGACAACAGAATGCTCGCGCCCTTGGCTTTCAACGCCAGGATCATGTGTGCCATCTGCTCGACAATCACCGGCGCGACCCCTTCTGACGGCTCATCCAGCAAGATCAGGAACGGATTGCCCATCAGCGTGCGCGCCACGGTCAGCATCTGCTGTTCGCCGCCACTCATCTGCCCGCCCGGCCGGTCTTGCATGGCGCCAAGGTTGGGGAAGAACTCGAACAGTTGTTGCGGCGTCCAGTTCAGCGCCTCGGTGCCGTCTGGCCAATGCCGGTTGGCCTGACGCCCCACTTCCAGGTTCTCGGTCACGGTCAGGTGAGTGAACACGCGCCGGTCTTCAGGGACGAACCCAAGCCCCAGTCGCGCCCGCTCAAACGGCGCCAGGGCCGAGATGTCCTGCCCCATGAAGTGAATGCCACCCTGACGCCGCGCCAGCATGCCCATCAACGCCTTGAACGTGGTGGACTTGCCTGCGCCATTGCGGCCCATCAAGGTCACGACTTCGCCGCGTTTGACGTTGAGATTCAGGTCGTACAGCACCTGAGCGGCCCCATACCAAGCGTTGAGGCCGGTGACTTCCAGAAGCGATTCACCCACCGAAGCGGCCTCCGGGCGTTGCGTGGACAGCACTGCGTTCATACCTGCACCTGCGACTGAGCGATTTCGTTTTCGAACGTCTTGCCGGTGCCGAAATACACTTCCTGCACCTTCGGGTGATTGCGGATGTACTGCGCGTCGCCTTCGGCAATCAAACGCCCACGGGCCAGGACGATCATCCGGTCGGCGTAGGCGAAGACCACGTCCATGCTGTGCTCAGTGAAGAGCACGGCCATCTTGCGCTCCACCACCAGCCGCTTGGTCAGCGCCATCAGGTCGTTGCGTTCTTCCGGCCCCATGCCCGCCGTGGGCTCGTCCATCAGCAACAGTTTCGGGTCGTTCGCCAGCCCCATTGCCAGTTCCACCCGCTTGACGTCGCCGTACGCGAGTTCGCTGCACGGGCGCTCGGCGTGGCGTTGCATGCCGACTTGGGCGAGCAAGTCCATGGCCTCTTCGCGGTACTGTTTGCGCGCCGAGGTGAACAGCGAAAAGCCTTTGCCGTGATGGGAAAGCAACGCCATCTGCACGTTCTCCACCACGGTCAGCGAGGCGAAGGTTTCGGCGATCTGGAAGGTGCGGCCCACCTGCATGCGGCAGATGTCGCGCGGGCGTTTGCCTACCAGTTCCTGCCCCAGCAGACGGATCGAACCGCCCGAGGCCTTGAGCTGGCCGCCGACCATGTTGAAGGTGGTGGATTTGCCTGCGCCGTTGGGGCCGATCAGCGCCAGCAGCTCGCCTTCGTGCAGGTCGAAGTTGATGCCGTCGACGGCACGGACGCCGCCGAAGGACTTGTTCAAGTCACGTACTTGCAGAAGGGTCATGCCTGTTTCTCCATCACCGTGGTAACGCTTGCCTCATGCGCAGGCGACCGAGATCGCCACGCGTGCCACCACCCGCCCACTTGTTGAAAGAACCCGGCGATGCCCTGCGGAAAGACCAGTACCAGCAGCAGGATCACGCCGCCGAACACCGCCCGCCAGTAGTCGGTGGCGCGCATGATCGAGTCCTGCAAGACACTGAAAACACTGGCGCCGACCACCGGCCCCAGCAGGTTCTGAATGCCGCCGAGCAGGACCATCACCAGCCCGTCCACGGACTTGCCGACCGCCATGGCGTCCGGCGAGATGCTGCCCTTGGAAAAGATGTACAGCGTGCCCGCCAGCCCGGCGAACACCCCGGCGATGACGAACGCCAGCCATTGCACGCGTTTGACGTCGATGCCGATGGCGTCGGCGCGCAAGGCTGAATCCCGCGCCGCCCGCAGGCTGTAGCCGAACGGCGCGAACAGGATGCGTCTGACCAGAAAAATACTCACTGCCACCAGAATCAGCGTCAGGTAGTAATAGCGCGTGCCGTCGAGCCAAGCCGACGGCCAGATGCCGGTGATGCCGTTGGAGCCGCCGGTGACGTCCTCCCACTGGAACACCACCGACCAGACGATCTGCGAGAACGCCAGCGTCAGCATCGCCAGGTACACCCCCGACAAGCGCACGCAGAACCAGCCGAAGACGAACGCGCCCAACCCCGCCACCAGCGGCGCGAAAGCAAAGGCCATCGGCATGGGCATCGTCAGCACCTTGAACAGAATCGCGGCGCCGTACGCTCCCAGCCCGAAGTACGCGGCATGGCCGAACGAGTGCATGCCACCGGGGCCCATGATGAAGTGCAGGCTGACGGCGAACAGCACGGTCACCAACACGTCTTGAGTCAGCACGCTGGCATAGGGCAGCCAGGTCGAAAGCAGCGGTAGCACGGCCAATACCAGCAACCCCACACCGACCAGCCATTTGAACGAGGTCGAACCCGGTCGCATCGGGGCTTCCACCGGCGCCGAATTGCGGCTGGTGGCTTGTGGTTTGCCCATCAGGCCCCACGGCCGGATCACCAGCACCACGGCCATGACAAGAAACTCGATCACCAACGTGAGCTTGGAAAACGACACGCTGATGCCGAACAGGGTGACCGACCCCAAGCCGATGCACAGCGCCTTGATTTCGGCGATGAGCAGGGCCGCGACATAAGCCCCCGGCAACGACCCCATGCCGCCCACCACCACGATGACGAAGGCCTCGCCGATGGTGCGCAAATCGAGGGAAAGGCTGGCCGGTTCCCGGGGCAACTGCACCGCGCCGCCGAGCCCCGCCAGCATCGCGCCCAAGGCGAAGACACTCGTGAACAGCCACGCCTGATTGACGCCGAGGGCGCCGAGCATTTCCCGGTCCTGAGTCGCCGCGCGAACCAGCACGCCCCACCGCGTGCGCACCAGCAACAGCCACACCAGACCCAGCACAATCGGCCCGATGGCGATCAGGAAAAAGTTATAGGTGGGGAACTGACGCCCCAGAATGTCGATGGAGCCGGACAACCCCGGTGCACGACGACCGAGCAGTTCTTCCGCGCCCCAATAGCCGAGCACCGCGTCGTTGATGACCAGCACCAGGGCGAATGTGGCCAATAACTGGAACAGTTCCGGCGCCTTGTAGATGCGGCGCAGCAGAACGATTTCCACCACGGCGCCAATCAGGCCCACGGAAATCGCCGCCAGCGCCAAACCAAGCCAGAACCCGGCCGCACCCATCGACCCCATGAGGTATTCGACGATGGAATAGGCGATGTACAACCCGAGCATGTAGAACGAGCCGTGGGCGAAGTTGACGATGCGGGTCACGCCAAAAATCAGTGACAGCCCCGCCGCCACCAGAAACAGCGACGACGCTTCGGCCAGGCCGTTGAGTAACTGTGAAAATAACGCTGAAAAGTCCATGACGCCCTCGATCTGGGGCAGCGCGGTCACCTCATCCGCGATCAGGCGTAGGTTCCCGCTGCCAGCACAGGACCTGTGGGAGCCGGCTTGCTGGCGAATGCGGTGGGTCAGTTATTTCACTTTTCACTGACCCAACGTTTTCGCCAGCAAGCCGACTCTCACAAAATCGCATTTCAAATAGCACTACACGGTGTATTCACTACCGCTGCACATCACTCGGCCGGACGCAACTTACGCACGTCATCATCGGAAGGCAGCAGGGTGTCGCCCGGCTTGAAGGTGTAATCCACCATCACGCCCGCACCGTCCTTCACCGCCAGCTTGCCGACGTACAGACCCCAGGTCGCCTGGTGGTCGATCTTGCGGTATTCCAGCGGGCCGTCCGGGGTGTTGACCTTCAGGCCGCTGAACGCATCGACCAACGACTCGGAGTCCGTCTTGCCGCCCGCCGCCTTGATCCCGGCCGCGATGGACTGGATCGCCGAATAGCCGATGTCCGAGCCGAAGCGCAGGTTCTCGGTGCCGTATTTGGCGTGATACGCCGCAACGAAGGCTTTGTGCGCCGGGGTGTCGATGCTGTACCAGGGGTAACCCGTGACGGTCCAGTTCGGCGGAATCTCGTCCTTCAACGGTTCCAGGTATTCCGGCTGACCGGTGATGATGCTCAGCACCGGCAGTTGCTCGCCAAAGAAGCTGCGGGTGGTGCCTTCGCGAATGAACTTCGCCAGGTCAGCCCCGAACAATGCGTTGAACAGCGCATCCGGTTTCGAGTCCACCAGCGCCTGCACCACGCTGCCCGCATCGACTTTACCGAACGGCGGGGCCTGCTCGGTCACGAATTCCACATCGGGTTGACGCGCCTTGAGCAAGGTCTTGAACGCGCTGGCGGCCGCAGTGCCGAACTCGTAGTTGGGGTACACCAGCGCCCAGCGTTTCTTGTGCAGCTTGACGGCTTCGTCCACCAGCGCCGAGGTCAGCATGTAAGTCGAGGCGTCGAGGCGATACGTGTAGCGGTTGCCCGCGCTCCAGACGATGTTGTCGCTGAGGGCTTCGGTGATCAGCACGAAACGTTTTTTCTGCTTGGCGTAGTCCGACAGCGCGGTGCCGATGTGGGCGTAGAACGCACCGGCCAGCACATCGACATGCTCGCGGTTGATCAGGTCTTCGGCCTGACGGATCGCGTCGCCAGGGTTGGCATTGTCGTCGCGGGTGATCAGCTCCAGTTTCTTGCCGTTGACACCCCCTGCCGCGTTGATCTGTTCAACGGCCAGTTCCATGCCCTTCTTGTAGCCATCGGTGAACACTGGCTGGGATTTGTAGCTGTTGATGTCGCCGATCTTGATGGTGTCCGCCGACCAGGCGGCGCCGCTGACGATCAAGGCGATCACGCCCGCCAACAGGTTCGATTTTGTGAAACGTGCACGCATGTTCATGGTGTTCTCCAAGCTGATCAGGTGAAAGGCTTGCACAGCATTAGGGCGTTCCAGGCTCGGACCACCGTTATTAAACGGGCAGTTAATTAAATAGCAACGCGTGTGCCAGATTGGCTTGTTGTAGGGTCAGGCGTCGTCCAGCAGCGCCAGCGCTTCGGTCATCGGCTTGACCACGGCGTACTTCTGCGCCAGGTCGAACAGGTTGGCGTCATGGGGCCCGATGGCCCGATCGCCCACGCAATCACTGACCACCAGGGGCCGGAATCCGTGGTTCAGCGCGTCGAGCACACTCGCCCGCACGCACCCACTGGTGACCGCGCCGGCCACCAACAGCGTGCGCACGCCCCTGAACGTCAGCCATGCGGCGAGATCGGTGCCGAAGAATGCCGACGGCAGGGTTTTGCGCACCACCAACTCGCCTGCCACGGGGGTCAGCTGCGCCACAATGGCGCTGCGGGGTGCGTGTTCGGTCAGCGTCAGCATCGACGGCACTTTGAGCGAGAACACGTTGGCGTCCGCCCCGTCGTCGGCGAAGACGATCCGCGAATGGGCAACCGGCCAGTCCTGTGCCCGTGCGTGGGCCAGCAACTGTTCGGTCTGCGCGATGGCCTGGGGGATGTTGCCGCCGCCAAAAATCTCGGGGTCGGCAAAGCCTTCCACCAGATCGACGATCAGCAACGCGTAAGGCGCGGGCAATGCCATATCGGCACCGAAGCCCTGACGTTGGTAGCTTTCTAGATCGTTGCTCATCACAGCGGCTCCTCGTTGATCACCTTGCCTGCCTCGACCACCACCCGGTCATCCAGTGAAACCGTGCAGCCGCGCAGGGGAATGTCGATGTGACACGCCGTCGTCCGCGACCCGCCCGCTTCGTTGTTCGGCCCGAGTGAAAACAGGAAATTGCCTTCATACGCCCGCGCGTCCATGCCGATGTGCGCCTCGCGATCCAGCAGCCCCAGCGTTGACCAGCGCGCCCGGGGTTGCAGCCCCCAGCCGATGTGAGAAATGGCGTAGGCCTCCGGGTCGGCGAAGCTTTCCATGTAATCGCGCAGCAATGCCGCGTCGACGCCGCCTTCGATGCCCGTGGCGTAGCCAGCCTCGACGGTCAGCACGATGGGGTTCTGCACATAACTTTTGTGCGGCAAGAGGATGTCGCCCCGGTCGATGACGATGGTGCCGCTGGCCTGCAATTCATTGGGCCAGGTCAGCACGAAGCCGCTCGGCCAGTGATCCCAGCGCCCCGGTGCATCGACGAAGCCGTATTCGCTGATCGCCGGAAACTCGCCCAGCGGACAGGACAGTGACGTTCCGGCAGGCGACGTGACGGTCATCCGGCTGGCCTGCTTGATCTTTGCCGCAGCGGCCATGACCCGCGTGCGATCCGCTTCGGTCGGCACCATGCGCGCAAGAATTTCCGGCGGCTCGACCGCCAGCAGGATCTTCGTGCCGCCAGCGAGAATGTCGTGCTGCTCGGGAGAGAACAGCAACGTCATCAGGTCCAGCACCAGGTCGCTGGCTTTCAGGGCGGCCATCGCTGGCTTGTTGCCGGTCAACGGCGTGGTGCCGAGATAGGCCAGCGGGTCGCGGCTTAGGGAGCGTTCGCCATTGACCGGGGCCAGGTCGAGACGGCTGATCACCGCGCCCAGCGACTGGCAGGCGATCTGTGCGGTGCGCAAGGTTTGCGGGTGGGTGTCGGCGCCCGTGAGGATCGTCACGGCCTGGCCCGCTTGCAACTTCGAGAGGCGCAACACCTGGGTCCAGGCCTCGATCATGGTGAAATCACTGACGGCCATGACGTGCGCCCTCCTCGCTCAATGCCGCGCCAAGAAAATCCCCCAGCGCGGCGTAGAAACCTTCCTCGTTGTCCCAGGGAATCATGTGACCGGCATCGGCGACGCGCACATGGGCCAGCGTTGGCAACAGCGCCTGGCATTCGGCGACGTCCTCGTCCTTGACCACCTCACCCCGCGCCGCCGTGACCAGCAACGCCGGGCAATCAATGGCGGCGATATTTTCCACCACCGCGTCTTTGTGAAAGCCATTGAAACTGGCGAGGATCGCCCGCTCGTCACAGGTGTGCAGCCACTGAGCACGCAAGGCCAATTGAGCCTCGGTCCAGGTGGGGCAAAAGGCGCGCATGTCGGCGGCGCTCATGCCGACCTTGGCCTGGCGAATTGAATCGATGTACCACGGCAGCTGTGCCGGATAAGGCCGACGCCCCGGCCCGGAAACAGGCGGGTCCACCAGCACCATCCGGGTCATGCCATCGGCGCCGGACGCCTTGGCCCTCAAGGCGATTCGCGCACCCATCGAGTGACCGACCACGCTGTAACGCTTGAAGCCCAGCGCGTCGGCGAACGCGACCAGATCCGCCGCTTGGGCGTCGAGGCTGTAATCCAGCGCGTCACCGGATTCCGAAAGCCCGCGCCCACGCACGTCCAGCACATACGTGTCGAAGCGGCTGGCGAAGCGTTCGGCGACAAAGCCCCAGGTGACCGCCGGGCTGGTGATGCCCGGCACGATGATCACCGGGTCCAGCCCCTCGGCTGCACCCTCCGGCGGCCCGTAACGCAAATAATGCTGGCGAATCCCGTTGGCGTGCACGTGGCCGCCGTAGCGAAGATGACTCATGGCATGACCCCTTCCGTTATCGTTCTGTCCGATCTGCAATCGTTGGCTGCGCGACTGCAATCAGGCGGGGATTTTCTGCGCCAGTGGGAAACGGGTTTCGCAGTCCCGGGCGTCGTATTCGTAGACCCAGTTGGCCTGAATCCCCACGGCATTCGGGTTAAGCAACTGACGCCAGCGGTAGGCCATGTCGCGCTTGAGCTGCGACCACGCCGACGGCAAGTGATAGGTGCGCCCGCGCTCCCGTGCTTCCAGTTGAACCCGACTGGTGCGCGGCAGGCGTTCCAGTTCGTAGGCGCGCAGGGCCTGCTGCAATTGGCGCGGGCCGTGATACGCCAGGGACTGGGCCAGCACGTAACCGTCTTCGATGGCCATCGCCGCGCCTTGGGACAGAAACGGCAGCATCGGGTGCGCGGCGTCGCCCAACAGCGTGGCGTTGCCCTTGGACCAGGTCTTTATCGGATCGCGGTCGAACAGGCCCCATTTGAAGATCGCGTCGGGGTCGGTGCGCTTGAACAGCTCGATCAAGTTCGGGTGCCAGCCTTCGAACCCGGCGAGCAATTCCTGCTGCGTGCTCTTGGCGTTCCACGATTCCTCGACCCACGACGGGTTTTCGTTCACGGCGACGATGTTCACCATCGACCCGCCTTTCACGTAGTACGTCACGACGTGGCCTTTGGGCCCCATCCAGAAGCTGGAATCCGGGCTGACAAACGGCAGCGGGTGTTTATCGACGTTGACCAGCGCGCGCCAGCACATGTGGCCGGTGTAGTTCGCGGCCTCTTCGCCCCACAACTGCTCGCGAATCACCGAACGCACGCCATCGGCGCCGACGATCAAGTCCGCCTCGAACTCCAACCCGTCGGCGAATTTCGCCACAGCGGTGTTACCCAGTTGCTGCAAACCGACACAGTGGGCGCCGAAGGTGGCTTGCCCCGGCTTGATGTCGCTCGCCAGCGCGGCATGAAGATCGGCCCGGTGCACGTGATAGAACGGCGCGCCGTACAGCGCCGGGCAGGATTCTTTAAGCGGCGTGCGAAACAGTTCGCGGGCGGTTTTCCAGTTGCGGCCGACCATCGCGTCGGGCAGAAAACCGATCGTTTTCAGTTGATTGTCCAGCCCCAGTTCACTCAGCACCTTGACCGCGTTGGGGGTCATCTGCACGCCCGCGCCGACTTCGCCAAACATCGGCGCGCGCTCGAAAATCCGCGCTTCGATGCCACGCTGTTCGAGGGCTCGGGCCAAGGTGACGCCGCCGATACCGGCGCCGATGATGCCGACTCGCAATGCTCTGTCCACGGGTGTTCCTCCTGCAGCGCGAGGGTGTTTCGCGCTGGCCTCTTGTAATAATTGATCAACCAATTAATTAACCGGCGAAAAAATCGCCGGGCATTCCAGCGCTACAGGTCAAGTACCAGGCTGTCGCCAACGCCGCGCGAGCAGCAAATCATCATGCTTGCGCTGCGCTCCCGCTGCTTGGGGGTCAGCACCGTGTCGCGGTGTTCAACGTGTCCGCCAAGCACCTTGACTTCACAGGCGCCGCACACCCCTTCTTCGCAGGAGTACGCCACATCCACCCCGGCCGCTTCGCAAACCTGCAACAGGCTCAGCTCGGCGGGTACGGTCAGCGTCAGCCCCGAGCGTTGCAGGCGTACCCGGAAACTGTCGCCGGGTTGCAGCGCATCCGTCGTCGCGCTGAAACGCTCGCGATGGGTGTTGGCTTCCGGTCGGTCCAGCGTCAGTTGGTCAAACTCGTCGACCATGCCCTGCGGCCCGCAGCAATACAGCTGGGCGCTCTGGGGCAAGGTCGCGATCACGTCCTTCAGCCGAGGTGGCGCAGCCCCGCCGCAACGGGTGTGAAACAGCTGCACGCCGTCCCTCTCGTGACACAACGCTTCATGGAACAGCATGTGCTGCGCGCTGGCCGCCCAGTAATACAGAAACACCGTGCGCCCGCTGGCCTTTAACTGCCGGTACATCGAGATGATCGGCGTGATGCCGATGCCGCCCGCAAACAGGTGAAACGCTTCGTCGCTGGGCATCAGCGGGAAGTGATTGCGCGGCGCCGACACCTCGTACGTCGCGCCCACCACCGATTCGAAATGCAGCTTGCGCGAACCGCCCTTCCCCACCTCAGCCAGTTGCACCGCGATCCGGTACTGGCTTGGCTCGGTTGCCGGCCACAGCAAGGAATACTGGCGCAGCAGGTCCGGGGCCATCGCCACGTCCACGTGAGCACCCGGCTCGTACGGCGGCAGCGGTTGCCCGTCGAGGGATTCGAAGGTGTAAAGGTTGATGCCCGGCGCGCCGTATTCGATGGCGCGCAGACGCACGCTCAACAAGCCGTCAGATAACGCCATATTGGATGCCCTTGTTGCGCAACCAGGTGCGGTAGCGCTGGCCCATGAGGTCGGTGCGGTGGTGCAGTTCGTAACGCAGCTCGGTGGGGATGCGCTCCGGACGCTGGGTTTCGACGATGTCGCGGTCCTGGCCAAACACCACGTCGGCGCGGGCGCGCACGGCGTCGGCATCCGGTCGCGGGTTGACGTCCATGGCGGCGCACACCCGCACGATGCAATTCACCGCATCCAGCGGCTGCACGGTGAACAGTGTCGCGAAGGTGTCGGACTTATCGCTGATGACATTGCCTTCGGCGTCGGAGTCCTGGGTGCGTTTGGAGAAGTAACCCACCAGCGGACGGAACGCGTGGTAGGTGTAGAACGCCACCAGCGGCTTGCCCCGCGCATCGCCCCATGGCTGGAACACACGCACTTCGGAAGAACGCAGGCCGGTGTCGACCTCCTCCACGGTGTACGGCTCCAGACGATCGGGTTTGTCCATCACGCCATTGAGGCCGGCGTGCACGAACGGAAAGTGCGACGCGTCGATGAAGTTCTCTACCGCACGGAAACCGTTGGCGGCGTAAGGGTACGGGCCGCTGTGCACCTTCATGAACACGTCGTTGTCCCACTCCGGGAACACCGGAATGTCCGAAGCGGGTTCGCCCAGACAGGTCCAGACAAAACCGTAACGCTCCACCGCCGGGTACGGAAAGGCGCGGGCTTTCTTCATCGGTTTTTCGTCCGGCGCGGCAGGCATCAAGGTGCAGGCGCCGCTGCCGTTGTATTCCCAGCCGTGGTACGGGCATACCACGGAGTCGTTCTTGATCCAGCCTTTGGACAGACGCGCGCCACGGTGGATGCACAGGTCTTCCCAGACGTGAATCTGGTTGTCGGCGCTGCGCCAGACAATCAGCTCGCGCTCCAGCAAGCGCACGGGATAGATCGTGCCTTCGACAAAATCGGTGCTGTAGCCCACGACGTGCCAGTCATTGAGCAGGACCGGGTCCTGGCACCCGTCTGCGGCGGTGACCGGTTGATGAGAGGAAACGGCAATCAGGTTCATCACGACTCCTTTGCTTTTCTGGGTGTAACCACTCAAAAGCTGTAATTAATTAATCAACCTTTTAATTAATAGATAGCAGAAGCTGTGCCAATTGCAAAAAAATGCGACAACCAACTGATTTTTATGGATTTTCTATTTAAGCCGTCGATTCGTCGCCGTTACGTCTCGCACCCGTTTGGGGAGCCGCTCCCCAATCTGGTGCCGTTTTACCCACGTGTTACCCGTTACGCCGACATCCCGCCCACCACGAAACTGGTGACCTGCTGAATCAGCGATTGCCAGTCTTCGGGGTTGTATTGCCCGTCCGGCAGCCGCTCTTCCATGCGATGGCTGTCGGAGAACGCATATAAGTAGGTGCCCACCATCAAGGTGATGCGCCAGTTGGCGTCCAGATCGCTCAACCCCGGCACGGCGTCTTTCAAGGCATCAACGTAACGTTGCGTGGACGTGCCATAGGCTTTGTCCCGCAACGCGTAGGAAATATTAGGCGGCTCAGTGTGAAGGCGCGCCTGTAAACGAAGGAAATGGCGCCCCTGGACGGAAGTCCTCAACACTACGGTCGGCAACAGGAACGCCTCGACAATCGCCCGCGCCCCCGGTACCTGGCCCTGGGCTTGTAGCGTGTCGAGGTTTTTCAGGCGCTCATCGGAGATCGCGCTGCCGCGTCGCAGGAACACTTCTTCGAACAGGCCGTATTTGGAACCGAAGTAATAGCTGATCAACGCCTGGGTGACGTTGGCGTGTTGGGACACTTCGCGCATGGTGGTGCCGGCGTAGCCCAGGTTGGCGAACAGCTCCTCGGCGGCGTCCAGAATCACATCGCGCAGATTGCTAGCGCCTTCGGGGCGTCCTGGCCCTTTTCTGCTGGTCTTGACCTTCCCTTCGGGAGAAGCGGCCTTGCCACGACGGCCAATGATTGTCTGCATGGGTGCGGGTTACCTTGAGCGGCCGAATTTGATGTCGGGAGAGGCCCATTGAAGCCTCTGAAAACCTGAGCCCACAAATTAATTGATTAGCTCTTTAATTCCTAGCAGCGATCATGCCAGTGGCTCGTTCACGCCCCGGACAAGCGACTCACGCTGGTAATCCGACCGTTCCAGATCATTTCGTAATGCGCGCTTTGGTGGATCGAGGCCACATGCCGAGGCGTGAGCAGCCCCCAACACACATTGCCCGGCGAGCGCACCGAGTGATAACGCAGCCCTGCCACGCCCTTGTGTTTGAGGGCCGCACCCAAGGCACGAGACGCGCTGTAATCGTCGGGGGCGTAAATGGGATGTGACGACGCAAGCACGGTGGCATCGACGCTGCCGACTTCCCGAAAACGGCAGGACAGGCTGCGGAATACGAAACGCTCGTAGTTGAGCTGGCTGACTCGGGACCAATACTGCTGCTGGTGATGCCGCACTTCTGCGACGGCGGTTTCGACAGTGTCTGCCAGATACAACACCCCAAACTCACCCGCGCTGAAGCGCGAACCGTCGGCATTGACGTGGGTGAACGGCGCGGTGGCGTAGGAGCAGCCGGGAATGCCGAAGGGGATGTCCTGACGGGGAATCAGCTCCAGTCTGCCGACCTCATTCAACAGCCGGGGATTGGTCATGGCCTGGAACTGAAACAGGGTATCGAACTCCTCCGCATCGGCCACGTCGTTGAACAGGTCGATGGGCGGGTATTTAGAGTTGACCAGTCGGTGGGCGAGCCGTTTTTCATCCGGCAGAACAGGCAAGTCGTCCGGATTCACCATTGGGCGCCCCGCAGGGCGTCGATCCGGCGGAAGGTTTCGTAGAGGGAAATCATGTCGCCCTGAGCCATCACGTCCAGTGGCTTGCGGCCGTTGAAGAACGCGTTATCGTTGTCCATGGACGGAAAGCCGTAGACGTTGTCCGGGTTGTCGAAGAGGGTGCGCAGCGCGGCGTGAATGTTCAGCACGAAACTGATGCGCTGCATCTGGTCGAGGTCCAGCGCCACCGACCAATCAGCGTCGTCCTGCCGGGCTCGGGTGTAGGTGCTGCGGGAAATGCGCAGCATGCGACAGGCCTGATCGCCGGAGGCCTTCCATTTGTCGAGAATCCGCAAAGCCGTGCGCAGGCCCACCACGCCTTGAGATCGGGAAAGTTGCGGTTGTTGCAGCGCCACAGTCATCACAGTGCCCTCTTGATCTGTAGACGCCAATTTATACCTATTGCGTCTACAGATGCAAATCGTGCCGAAACTGTCCGATGAACGTTCGAGGTTTCAAGGCCGCTACGCGCCCCGCTGCCTGACGAGTCCTTCAAGGGTAAAACGGGCCTGAGTCAGCACCACGTCTCGCACCAACTCCATTTCTTGCTGATCGATGGCGGTCCAGTTCAGCGCTTCCAGCAACTTGGGTTTCTGCACCCGGAACGCCAGCCCCTGGGTGAACAGCGCCATGGAATGAATGATCGTGCGCTCATCATCAACGGCCAGCCCGGACAGGCGGGCGATCAGTTGCCGGATGACCACGCCGATGCGTTTCTTGAAGCGGTCCTCGAACGCATTTGTCGCGACCTCGGGGCACAGCCCGGCCTGATGCCGGTCGAGAAACGCACGCCAGGCCGTGGTTTGCGGGCTGTCTTGGATCGTCGAAACCACCGCACTCAGAATCCCCAGCGACACCTCGATCAGCGCCGGGTCACCCGACGTTTCGTCGGCCAGCACCGTTTCGGCCGCCTCGACCGGAGCGCCCATCTTGCCCCACAGCAGCGTGATCAAATGCTCGACGCAGGCGAGATAAACGCCCTCCTTGCCATCGAAGTAATACTGCAAGGCCGGGGAATTCAGGCCTGCTGCGGTGGCGATGTCACGGGTCGAGGCGCCGTCGTAACCACGCTCGCCAAACACCGCGACGGCGGCTTCGATCAGGCGGGCGCGGGTCTCTTCACCCCGTTGATAGCCCCCTTCGGCGGCAGGTTTGTGTCGTGCCATGTGCTGCTCCTTTTCAGTGACCGCCAAAATATACCGATTGACAAAAAATGGCGAAGAAACGAATTTATATCACCTGATACAAATTCGGAGTTGACCTGATGTCCGCTGCACAACCTACCCCTCAGGTCGCCCCTGAAGAAACCGCCAATGGCCAGCGTGGCAAAGCCCGACGCATTCTCCTGACCCTGGGCACCGTCGCCCTGCTGCTCGCCGTGGGCTGGGGCGTGTGGTGGTGGCTGCATGGACGCTTCATCGAAACCACTGACGACGCTTATTTGCAGGCCGACAGCATCAGCGTCGCGCCGAAGATCAGCGGCTACGTCGGCGAAGTGCTGGTGGCCGACAATCAGCCCGTCAAGCGCGGCGACATTCTGGTTCGGCTCGACGCGCGCAAATACCAGGCGGTGAGCGACGAAGCCTCGGCCACTATCGCGGCGCGCACAGCAGACCTGGCCAAGGCCGAAGCCGATCTGGTGCAACAGGACTCGACCATCGCCGAGGCCCAGGCCCAATTGCAAGGCGCGCAAGCCGATGCCAGACACGCACAAACCGAGGCCGCCCGTTATGCGCCGCTGGCCCGATCCGGGGCCGAGCCGGAAGAACGCCTCGCACAACTGAACAATGAACTCGCTCAGGCCCGCAGCAACGTCGCCGCCAAGCAGGCCGCCTTGCGCTCCAGCCAGACCCGCTACGGCACGCTGCAAGCTCAACTCAAACAGGCCCAGGCGCAATTGGACGTGGCCAAGGCCAGCGAGGCGCAAAGTCAGCTGGACGTGGAAGACGCAGTGATCCGCAGCCCGCTGGACGGCCGCGTCGCCGACCGGGGCGTGCGGGTCGGTCAGTACGTCCAGCCCGGCACGCGGTTGCTGACCGTGGTCCCTGTGAATGCGATTTACCTGACCGCCAATTACAAGGAAACCCAGATTGGCGAGATGCGCGCCGGTCAGAACGTGGTCGTGCACGTCGACGCCCTGCCAGGTCGCGACCTGCAAGGCCACATTGACAGCCTCGCCCCCGGCACCGGCGCCCAGTTCGCGCTATTGCCGCCGTCCAACGCCACCGGCAATTTCACCAAGATCGTGCAACGGGTGCCGGTGCGGATCGCGCTGGACGTGACCGATGACGTGCGCCCTGCCCTCGTGCCCGGCCTGTCCGCGACGGTGGACGTGGACATTCGCACCGCCAAGGCAGACGCCCATCATGGCTGATGCCGCATCCCTCCCGGGCAACGTCGAGACACCCCGCAACGCCTCGCTGACCGACTGGATCGCCGTGGCGGCCGGTTCGTTGGGGGCGTTGCTGGCAACGCTGGACATCTCGATCACCAATTCGGCGCTGCCGCAGATTCAGGGGCAGATCGGCGCCACCGGTACGGAAGGCACCTGGATCGCCACCGGTTACCTGATGTCGGAAATCGTCATGATCCCCCTCGCCGCCTGGCTGACCCGCGTGTTCGGCCTGCGGCGTTTTCTGATCGGCACGGCGCTGATGTTCACCTTTTTCTCGCTGTTCTGCGGCCTGTCATCGAGCCTTGGCGCGATGATCGCCGGACGCATCGGCCAGGGTTTCGCCGGGGGCGCGATGATTCCCACGGCGCAGACCATCGTCCGTACCCGCCTGCCGCCGCATCAATTGGCGATTGGCACCACGTTGTTCGGCATGACCGCGATTCTCGGTCCGTTGATGGGGCCGGTGGTGGGCGGCTGGCTCACGGAAAACATCAATTGGCGTTGGTGCTTCTTTCTCAACCTGCCCATCAGCATCGCACTGATCACCCTGCTGCTGACCGGTCTGCCCAGCGAGCGCATGAACCTGGAACGCTTCATCAAGGCCGACTGGCTGGGCATCATCGGCCTGGCGATGGGGCTGAGTTCGCTGACCGTGGTGCTGGAGGAAGGCCAGCGTGAGCACTGGTTCGACTCGCTGCTGATCGTCTGGCTGAGCCTTGCCACGCTGCTGGGTTTCTTTTTGATCGCGGTGGGCCAGGTCCGCTCCAGTACGCCGATCCTGCGTCTGCAACTGGTGCTCAACAGCAGCTTCGGCAGTGTCTTGCTGATCGCCACGGCGGTGGGCGCCGGACTGTACGGCACGGCGTATCTGGTGCCGCAATTCCTCGGCATCCTCTCGGGCTACAACGCCGAGCAGTCGGGTTCGATCATGCTGCTGTCAGGCATTCCGGCGTTCTTCCTGATGCCGATCCTGCCGAAGATGCTGGGGCGCTACGACCTGCGGCTGATGGTCGGCGCCGGGCTGCTGCTGTATTGGGCCAGCTGTTTTCTCGACACCGAACTGACGGTTCAGAGCGTGGGCCACGACTTCACCCTGTCGCAGTTGCTCCGAGGGTTCGGCCAGATTCTGGTGATGCTGCCGTTGAGCCAACTGTCGATGCGTTCGGTCGAGGCCAAAGACGCGGGCGACGCCGCCGGGCTCTACAACATGTCACGCAACCTCGGCGGCACCCTCGGACTGGCGCTGCTCGGTGTGTTGATGGACCGACGCAGTCACTACCACGACGACGTGCTGCGCGAAGGCATTCTTGCCAACAGCCAACTGGCGCAGGACCACATGGCCAGTGACACCGCCCGCTTTCTGGCCCAGACCGGCGACCCGTCCACCGCCCAACTCCAGGCCTTCGCGCAACTGGGCAGCGACATTGCGCAGCAGGCGTCGGTGCTGGCCTACAACGATGCTTTTTATGTGCTGGGGATGGCCATGCTGGCGTGCTTCCCCCTGATCTTCATCCTGAAAAAGCGCGCCGCGCAGGCAGGTCCACGATAATGATTCCCCGTTCATTCCCCCTCCTGCTGCTGTCCGCCGCGCTGTTGTCGGCCTGCACCGTCGGCCCGGATTATCACGGCGCACCGAACGTGGCGCCGAAAACCCTGGCGGCCGGTCAACTCCCCCACGCGGACACCCACGCCGCCCGGGAGCCCGCTGTCGCCCAGTGGTGGCAGTCGCTCGGGGATACGCAGCTCAATGCGCTGATCAGTCAGGCGATGCAAAACAGCCCCGACATCGCCACGGCTCAGGCACGGCTGCGGCAATCTCGCGCCAGCCTCAAAGGCGCCGACGCCGAGTTGCTGCCCAAAGTCAGTGGTGATGCCGCGATGCTGAAACTGCGCTCTCCCGACACCTCTGTGTTGGGTGGGGACAATGGCGGCGGTGGTCGTGGGCCGCTGACGCTGTACCTCGCCGGGTTCGACGCCAGTTGGGAGGCCGACCTGTTCGGCGGCTCACGTCGCGCCATCGAAGCCGCCCAGGCCGAAGCCGAATCGTCACAGGCCCGGCTGGCGGATGCACAGGTGCAACTGGCGGCAGAGATCGTGCAAACCTATGCCGACCTTCGCGACCAACAGGCGCGTCTGGCGCTGGTCGAGGCCAGCGTGGCCATCGAAGATCAGGCACTGGACCTCACGCGGCAACGCCGCAGCCGGGGCGTGGCGTCGCAATTGCAACTGGAGCAAGTGTTGACCCAGGCCGACAACACCCGCGCCCAGCGTCTGCCGCTGCAAGCCTCGATTGTTGAATCGGTGGACCAGTTGGGTCTGTTGTGCGGGCTGGAGCCCGGCGAACTCGACGACAAGCTGAACACCGCGCAACCCATGCCGTCGATCCCCAGCCAAGTGCCGTTTGCCGAACCGGCGGCGATTCTCAAGGCGCGCCCTGACATCCGCGTGGCCGAACGCGCCCTCGCTTCCAGCAACGCACAGATCGGCGAAAAGAAAGCCGACTGGTTCCCGAAGCTCAGCCTGACCGGCGACCTGTCGTTCTCCGCCGCCGACCCTGGCCACCTCGCGCGCAAGGACAACGGCACGTGGCTGTTATTGCCGCGCCTGACCTGGAACATTCTGGATTTCGGGCGCGTGGCCGCCAGCGTCGAAGGCGCCGAAGCCGGGCACGACGAAGCGCTCGCGCAGTATAAAAGTGTGGTGTTGAGTGCCTTGCGGGATGCGGACGTGTCACTGGCGCGCTACGGCCACCAGCGGGAAAACGTCGTGCTGTTGCGCAACGTCGAGGCCTCCGCCGTACGCGCCGCCGACCTCACCCAGCAACGCTATCGCGCCGGCACCGCCAGCACATTGGATTGGCTCGACGCTGAACGGACCCGCTATCAGGCGCAGGAAAGCCGTATTTCCGGTGATGCAGCGCTGCTCAAGGATTTCGCCGCGCTGCACAAATCGCTGGGGCTCGGTTGGGTGCTGTAGACCGTAGCGGGTTGAATCACACGCAGTCTTTTGCGGCTTGGCCCACGCCTGACGACAACAGGCTACGTTCGTAGATGAACACCTTGCCGCCGTTGCCTGCCTTGTAGGCTTCGATCACGTTGTCCGCCGCCAGCGAGCTGGACATGGTGATCCGGTAGTGGCGCTGGGTCTGGGACAGCAACGGGCTCAGCGAATGACTTTGCAGCTTGGGCACCACACAGGCCGCGAACTGCTCCGGCGACTTGCTGGTTTGCAGGGTCAAGGTGGGTTCATTGGGCGCAGAAGCACAACCGGTCAACAAGGCGAAAGCCGTCAGGGCAATCGGAGCAAGGGTCAGACGCATGGGAGATTCCTGTCATTCGTGCTGCCCCGGCGGGCAGCTTTTCTAATGCAGGCCATTTTCCAGATCGGCCGTCATAACTGAACTTGTAATCCTTGATGCTGACTATCACCGTTAACGATAAACAGCCTGGCATCCGGTGAGCCATCTGCTCAGGAGATAACCCTCATCGCGCTATTTCGTTACGGCCTCCCGGCCCGTATCGCGTAGCTTGACGGGGTTTCCTTGACATCAGAAGGCGCCTGACAACGATGTGCAATCCTCATCTCAAGCGCCTTCCCCTGTCGCGTCATGACGGCTTATTTAAAGCTCACCGGACGCATCGCCTTGATGTTGACCTGCAACTCGAACACGTCGGGCCGCGAGTAATGGCCGCAGACATCGAAGTCCAGGTTGGATTTGTTCAGCATCGCCAGGTCGACGTCGGCGTACAGCTCGGTTTCGGTGTCGAACACCGGGCCCGCGAGCACTTCACCCATGGGGCTGACGATCATGCTGCCACCGCGCATGATGTAGTCGTCGGCGTTGAATTCCAGACCGAACGCCTCCTGATAGCTGTGCGGGTACTCGTTCAGCTTGATCGCCTGGCAGGCCGACAGCACGAACGCCCGCCCTTCCAGCGCGATGTGCACCATCGAACTGCTCCAGCCCTTACGGTCATCGGCGGTCGGTGCGCAATAGAACTGAGTGCCCTGGGCGTACATCGCCTGACGCAGCGCCGGCATGTAGTTTTCCCAGCAAATCACGTTGCCAATGATGCCAATCTCGGTGGGCACCGCCTCGATCGTCGAGCCGTCACCAAACCCCCAGATGATGCGTTCCTGGCCAGTGGGCATCAATTTGCGGTGATAGCTGGCAATGCCTTTGCCGGGCACGAACGTCACGGCGGTGCAGTACAGGGTCCGCCCGAAACGCTCGATGATGCCCATGACGACGATCACGTTCACCTCGGTCGCGCACTCGGCGATGATTGCCAGCTCGGGCCCGTCCAGCGCGACGGCGCCTTCGACGTATTCGTTGTAGAGGTCCCGGCCATCGATGGTGCGGTTACCGACGACGCTGCCGAAACTCTGACCTTTGGGATATCCCCCGATAAAGGCTTCCGGGAAGACCGCCAGCCGCGCGCCCTGGCTGGCGACGCGGTGCAAAATCTCACAGGCCTTTTCGGCGCTGGCCACGGGGGCGAACGGAACGGAAGACGCTTGTACAACGGCGATACGGGTCATGCTGTTCTCCTAGTACGCAGAAATGTTGTTGTCTTTGGTTTCTGGAAGGGTTACCAGCAGCACGGCAAAACACAGGGCCGACACTGCGGTGAGGTAAAGCGCGGGCATGTTGACGTCGCCGGTGGCCTTGATCAGCGCGGCAGCAATGAAAGGTCCGGGGCCTGCCAGCGTCGCCAACGCCAGGTTGTGGCCCAATGCGGCGCCGGTGGAACGAATGGAGGCCGGAAAGACTTCCACCAGCAACACCACGTCCATGACCGCCGTGATCGCCACCAGAATCGCGAACACCAGCAAGGCTGTGATGATCAGCGCGGTGCTGCCGCTGTTGAGCATCCAGAAGATCGGGTACGCCATGAGGGTCAGGCCCGCTGCGGAAAACAGCACCAGTTTGCGGCGGCCAATGGCGTCGCTGATGCGCCCAATGATCGGGTTGAGGATGCAATACACCACCAGCGCAATGCTGCACAGCCACAGCGCGGTGCTCTTCGGCAGGCCGACGGCGGTGACCAGGTGGTTGTTGGCGTAGGTGATGAAGTAATACAGCGACACCCCGAACAGCGCCGAAAACGCGTACGTGGTGATGAACGCCTTACGCTTGGCGGCGCGGGACGGCAGCGACACATGGGCAGACTGACGTTGCTTGACCAGTTCTTCGTAGACCGGGGTGTCGCCGAGTTTGCGGCGGATGAACACGGCGATGCCGGTCATGACGATCGACACCACGAATGGAACGCGCCAGCCCCAGGCGGCCAGTTGCGCGTCCGTCAGGTTCGAAGACAGCATCGCTGCCGTGAACGTGCCGACCAGAAACGCCAGCCCGGCGGTCCCGGTGATCACGCTGGCGGCCGTGGCCCTGCGGTGGCTTGGCGCGCTTTCGACGATGTAGATCCCGGCGCTCGACCACTCGCCGCCGACCATCATCCCTTGAATGAAGCGCAACGCGATCAACAGGATCGGCGCGGCGATGCCTATGGCCTCATACGAGGGCAACAGGCCGATGATCGTGGTGCAAATGCCCATGCCGAACACCGTCACAATCAACACGGCGCGACGACCCAGCCGGTCACCCAACGGCCCCAGCACCAGTGCGCCCAGCGGGCGGGACAGAAAGCCGACGGCGAACACGGCCAGGGACGACAGCAGCGAAACACCCGCTGCGGTAGAGGGAAAGAACAGCGCGCCGATGATCCCGGCGAAGTACCCGTAGATCGCAAAGTCGAACCATTCCATGAAATTGCCGATGCCGACGGCGATCGCCCGCTTGTTGATGTCGACCCGTTCCGTGTCGGACGTCGACGCTTCCCTTTGTGCCGAATGTTGTGCCACGCTCATTGGACTGCCCCTTTGGTTGGTCATTTCTGGTTATGTGTGTCGTGCGGGGGCATCGTGAAATGGCCAGGGAGCGGTGACAAACGATTAGGAAATATGAGCCGGATTAACGTACGTAATATCGCGCGCATGGACCTGAACCTGCTGCTGACGTTTCACTGTCTGATGACGGAACGCAGCGCCACGCGGGCGTCCGCCGTCTTGCACGTGACTCAGGGCGCGGTGAGTTCGGCGCTGCGACGTCTGCGCGAACACTTCGGCGATGAGCTGTTCGTGCGCACCAGTGCCGGGATGCAGCCCACACGCAAGGCACTGGAGATCGCGCCGATGATCACCGAGGCGCTGTCCACCGTGTCTGCGCTGCTGGGGTCGGACACCTCGTTTTCACCCGAGGAATCCCATTACGTCTTCAACCTCGCGATGTCGGACGACCTCGAAGCGTTTCTCGCACCCCGGCTCGTGGGCGCCGTGTCTCAGGAACGGCTCGGCATTCGCTTCGCCTTTCACCAGACCAACAGTTCGCTGTGGAAGAACGCGCTGCATGATCCGGCGATGGACCTGGTGATCTGCAGCGAGCCGAAGGATTTCAGTACGCAATACTCGTCACAGGTGCTGTTTTCGTCGTCCTATTCCTGCCTGTACCGGCCGGGAGCAGGTGAATCGGAGCCGCTGGAACTCGACGATTATTTTGCCGCGGAACACGTGCGAATCTGCTTCGACGGACGACGGGGGTTCATCGATGACCTGTTCGAGGCGGCGGGTCACACGCGCAAGGTGACGGCGTCATTCACTCACTTCGCCGGGGCGCTGACGACGCTGTTGAGCACCGACGTGGTGGCGACGATTCCGACCTTTGCGGCGCGCAGTTTCGCCCAATACATGCCGCTGACGACCTGCCCGGTGCCGCTGGCCGTGCCGTCGTTTCGCTGCTTCATGGTCTGGGACATCGCCAAGCAGGACAAACCCCAGCATGAGTGGATTCGCAGCTTCATCTCCCAGGTCACGAGGGAGCTGAAATAGCGGGCGAGAAGACCTCTGCAACGCGCGACCCGCCGTGCTTTTCTGCACACCCGCTGCGCACCGACGACACGTGTCCGGGCCCCTGTTTCAGGCCTGGACGTCTGAACCCTTGATTCGAACCACCAGGAGTCACCCATGAGTCACCGCATCCTCGACCTTTTCGGTATTGATCTGCCCATCATCCAAGCCCCCATGGCAGGCGCGACCACCGCGAAAATGGTCATCGAAGCCAGCAATGCAGGTGGCCTGGGTTCCCTGCCGGGGGCGATGCTCTCCATCGAGCAAATGACCGCCGCGCTGGACGAGATTCGTGGGCAGACCCGCAAGCCGATCAACCTGAATTTTTTCTCCCACGTCGCGCCCGCCGCTGATCCCGTCAAGCAAATGGCCTGGCGATCCAAACTGGCGCCCTATTATGTCGAGCTGGGGCTGGACCCCGCCGAGCCGATTCCCTCCTCGGCGCGGGCACCGTTCGATGACGCCTATTGCCGCGTAGTCGAGCAGTACCGGCCCGAGGTGGTGAGTTTCCATTTCGGTCTGCCGGACGAGGCCCTATTGAAGCGCGTGCGCGCCACCGGGGCGAAAATCATCGCGTCGGCCACCACGGTCAAAGAAGCGCAATGGCTGGCCGAGCGCGGTGTCGACGCGGTGATTGCCATGGGCTACGAAGCGGGCGGGCATCGGGGCAACTTCCTGACCCACGACATGGCCGCCCAGGTCGGGCTGTTCTCGCTGGTGCCGCAGATCGTTGACGCTGTGTCGATCCCGGTGATCGCAGCGGGGGGCATTGCCGAGGCGCGGGGTGCGCGGGCGGCCTTCGCGTTGGGGGCCGAAGCCATTCAGGTGGGCACCGCGTACCTGTTGACGCCGGAAGCGAAGATCAGCGATTTCCACCGTCAGGCACTGTTGAATGCCGACGACGACAGCACGGTGCTGACCAACCTGTTCACGGGCCGTCCGGCGCGGGGCATTCTCAACCGCCTGATGCGCGAAATCGGCCCGCTGTCCGAACACGCCCCGGCCTTCCCCACCGCAGGCGGCGCGCTGATGCCGTTGCGCGCGGTGACGGACAAGGCCGGTGTGTCGGACTTCACCAACATGTGGGCGGGCCAGTCGTTCAGGCTGTCACCACTGATGACCACCGCTGAGCTGACCCGTCATTTGGGCGGCGTGGTGTTGAACCTGTCCGGAGCCTAAGCGGTGGATCAAGGGCGCGGGGATTCAACCCTTGTTACAAATCCGCTACCCTCTCGCGATGCCTGATAAAAAACGCACAGAAATCGATTGGCAGGACGTTCGGGTTTTCCTTGCGCTGGGTCGTCACGGCAGCTTGTCTGCGGCGGCCCGGGCGCTGTCGGTGAACCACGCGACCATTTCCCGGCGCATTCAGTCGCTGGAACTGACCTTGAACGAGAAGCTGGTGGAGCGTCGCCCCGAAGGCTACGTGCTCACGCCTGCGGGCATGCGCACGATGGACGTCGCCAGCGCCATGGAGGCGTCGGTACAGACCCTCGGGCGCGGCGATGCCGATGATTTGCCGCGAGGGCTGGTGCGCATCAACGCGCCCCCTGCCCTGTCCCACGGTTTTCTCATCGAGCGGCTGGCCAGGCTGCCGGTGATGTACCCGGGCCTGGACATTGATCTGGCCACCGACCTGCGCTCGGTCAGCCTGGAGCGACATCAGGCGGACATCGCCGTGCGCATCGGCAAGCCACTGGATGGTAATTTCATCGCCAAACCCCTGGGTCGACTGGCCTTCGGGTATTACGGCACGGAAGAGGTCTGCCGTGCCGTAGAAGATGGCGGCAATCCCAAGTTCATCAGCTTCGATGAAGAAAATTCGGACATGCCGGAAGCGTTGTGGCTCGCCCGCCACTTCCCGTCCGCACGGGTGCCGTTTCGCGCCAACAACCACATTGCCCAGGCCACGGCGGCCCGGTTCGGATCGGGGCTGGCGCTTGTGCCTCATTACGTGGGTCGACAGGAACCGACGCTGCGGCTTTGCCAGTTGAAGAGCGTCCCGCCGCCCAGGGAGGCATGGCTGTTGATGCGCCCGCAGGATCGCAAAGACGTGCCCATTCGGGCGGTCGCGGATTACCTGATGGAGACCTTCGAGCAGGAACAGGGGTTGTTTCTGGACTAGGCACGGCGGCTTCTTGCCGCGTATGGCCGCGTCGCCATGAAGGCTCGGGGCTGACACAGGACTGTGGAAGCGGCCTGAAGAACCTCATTAAAACCTTCGGAGCGGTTATGGTTTATTTGAAGAAACCTGACCGATACCCATAAAAAATGGCGACCACAATGGCCGCCATTTTCACGTTCTGCTTTAGCTTAAACCTGTCGCTTGACCCTCGAAGCTGCCGCCTTACTTGCGCTTGACGTTATGGTCCAGGAACTGAACGATCGCCGCGCCTATTTCATCGACGTGAGTTTCCAGTGCGAAGTGACCGGTATCGTAGAAACGAACATCTGCATGTTTCAAATCCCGCTTGAAGGCTTCTGCACCGGGTGGCAGAAAGAACGGATCGTTCTTGCCCCATACAGCCAACAGGGGTGGCTGGTGGTCACGGAAATACTTCTGGAACTCGGGGTACATCTCGACGTTATTACGGTAATCGCGAAACAGGTCCAGTTGAATTTCAGCGTTATCACCGCGGGCGATATGCGCCGCATCCATCAAGTAAGTTTCTGGCGCGACAACACTCGGGTCTTTCGTGCCGTAGGTGTATTGGTCCTTGATTGCGCCGACTTCAAAGAACGGACGCAGTGCGTCGCGGTTCTGTTGTGACGCGTCTTTCCAGTATTTCTGAATCGGTGCCCAACCATCGCTCAAACCCTCGACGTAGGCGTTGCCGTTCTGGGTGATGATCGCAGTGATGCGCTCAGGGTGTGCTTTCGCCAAACGCCAGCCCACCGGTGCACCGTAGTCGAATACTTCCATTGCGTACTGTTTCAGGCCGAGCTGCTCGGTGAACTGGTCGATGGTGTTGGCAATGTTCTCGAACGAATACTCGTATTTGTCACGGGCTGGACTTTCGGTCAGGCCGAAGCCCGGGAAATCCGGCGCAACCACGTGATAACGCTTGGACAGAATCGGAATCAGATTGCGGTACATGAACGACGAAGTCGGGAAACCGTGCAGCAGCAAAACAGTGGGGTTGGCCGGGTTGCCTGCCTCACGGTAGAACACTTTCACGTCATTGACTTGCGCATAGCGGTAATGCACTTGCTGGAAAGGTTGAACACTGGACGTCATGGTTTTCTCCGTGGCCGCCTGGGCGGGTGTGATGCCTGAACCGACAGCGATCGCAGCGCATGCGCACATGGCCGCCAGCAATTTGTTGAGAGTCATTTGTTGCGATCCTTCGTGGGTGATCAACGTGATGAGCACGGGCGTTCCCATGCGACCCTTGGCTAAGGTGGATTTATCCTTGCACGCAATAAGTAACCTGTCAAACGCATTCTATAAGGTTACTTTTATGAGCATCACAGAAAACTCAGGCAACAGCAGACACGACTGCGGGGCGTAGACAGATGGGCATGGGGGCATCGGGAGAAGATTGAAGTGCTGTGGCAAAACATCCGTGTTTTGCCGGCATGCAGCGCAGTCAGGACTTGTTCTTAAGGCCGTTCCGGTACTCAGTAACGGTCACACCTCCCACGCCCCAACTGTCGAGGTCAACCTCGTCAATGACGACGAACGTGGAATCGAGTGGTTTGCCCAACACGTCGAGCAGCAACTGGCTCACCCCCTGAATCAGGGCTTTTTTCTGTTCCGGCGTGGTGGCGCTGGCACCGGGCGAGGTGCCTTCCCGGGTGATTTTGATATTGACGTAAGGCATCGACTCATCTCCTGCTGCTGGAAGTCACTTGGCCGTGGCGGCCGGGGCGCGAGTGGCGAACTCGACACGAATCCCGCCTGGGATTGCGCAAATGAAATGGGAGCGTGGAGAGTCGGGGCCAGTTGGCTGAGGTGCAAACTCCACGACCACGCCGGGGTACGCCCGGACTTTCTCGAACACGCCCGGCAAGTTGGTAACGGCCAGGGCAAGGTGGTGCAGGCCAATGTTTTTTCGGCGGTCGAAGCGTGTGGCTGTCTGCGGGTCTGCCACCTGCCAGAGCGTGACGGTCACGGTGCCGTCGTTGACGAATGCCGAAGGATAGGCCGGGTTGCGCCCGACTTCTTTCCAGCCCAGGCATGTGCAGAAAAAATCGACGGTCTGGTCGAGGTTTTCCACGGCCAGCCCTACGTGGTGAACACCTTGGGTCAGTGCTTCACTCATGACAAATCCTCTTGGATGCCGTGTTGATTTTTGAAGGGACAGTCCCAGGCTGCGGCATCACCCTGGGTCGCGTGTACAGTCATAGCCCAGCCTTGGCGTCGGCGCCGGGTTCGCGCGCGACAAAACTCCGCTGCGTGGCGCCACACAGACGGTTCTTGCGCTGCACAAAGGGCTGGACCAGACTATGAACCCTCCGCGGAACCTTGATAATCCAACGTTTTCGGGAAAGACCTTCACTGTTTTCGGGAAGATGAAGTGGACCGTATCGAAGCGATGAACCTGTTGCTGAGCACCATCGAAACCGGGAGTTTTTCCGCTGCCGCTCGTGCCTTGCGAATCCCGGTCCAGACGGTCAGCCGCAACATCGGGGACCTCGAAAAGCACTTGGGAACGCAGTTACTGACGCGCACGACGCGCAAACTCGGCCTGACCGATGCGGGGGTGATTTACGCGGCTGCCGCGAAGAAGATTCTCGAACAGATCGCCGAAGCCGAACGCACCGCTGCGGGGGAATTCGTGGCGCCGCGAGGTGAACTGGTCATCTCCGCCCCGCTGCTGTTTGGCCGCCTTCACGTGCTGCCGGTGGTGGCGGATTTCCTCGGACTGTTTCCCGAAATCAACGTCAAACTTGACCTTCGGGACCGGAATGTCGATTTGCTCGACGATCAGATCGATATGGCCGTGCGCATCGGTCATCTGCCCGACAGCGGCATGACCGCGACCCGTGTCGGCGCGGTGCGGGGAGTGATTTGCGCCAGTCCCAAGTTGCTCGCCGAACATGGCGTGCCGCAGACGCCCCTCGACTTGAAGCACATGCCGTGTATCGCCACAGACGGTCCGACGTTGACCGCCGGCTGGCGCTTTCAGGCTCCGGACACCGGCGCGTCCATTGAGGTGGCCTTTGCTCCGCGCCTGCTCACGGGGGCCAACGCGCTGGTGGACGCCGCCGTGCAAGGTGTGGGGTTCGCCCGACTGCTGCATTACCAGGCCCATGAAGCCATCCAGGCCGGAACCCTGCGCATCGTCCTCGAAGAATACGAATTGCCGCCCTTCCCCATTCATATCCTGCACGCGCCTCACCGTCACATGCCGTTGAAAATTCGCCGTTTTCTGGATTTTGCCAGTCCGCGCCTGCGCGATGCGCTGGCGCCCCTGTCCTCGCAATGAGCGGGGCCGGTCATTCGTCAGTGCGCAGTGTCACCCACGAAACCGTAACTTGGCCAAGTGCATTTCAGGGGTTACCATTGGCCGATTCTTCGTTGGGGAACCTTCATGACCTCCAAGCTTCGCGGCCCCGCCATTTTCGTCGCAGACGCCCCTGCACTGGACTTTCTGAACTCCATCGCCACACCGATGACCGAACCTTTCGACTGGATCGATGACGGTGACGGCTGGCTGGACTGGTTGCGCCAATCGGGCTGGGTCGACGAATCCGTTCTCAGCACCTTGCGTGAAAACGCGCTGCCGGGCGAGCTGGACAACGCCGCCGCGCAAGCAAGATCGCTCCGCGAGTGGTTTCGGGCGTTCGTGCTCAAACACCGAGGGCAGCCCCTTGATCCGTCGGCCGCTTCGGAACTCGGATCGCTGAATCGTTTGCTGGAACGGGATGAGAAGTACGCGGAAATCACGGCCGGTGATGGTCTCGACGGAAAACTGTCCCTTGGCCTGAAACGGCGCTGGCGTACGCCGGAATCTTTGTTGTTGCCCGTAGGAGAGGCGATTGCCGAGTTCCTGTGCACCGAGGATTTTTCAGACGTCAAAAGCTGCGAAGGACCGACCTGCACCCTGATGTTCGTTGACCACACCCGAGGCAAGAAACGCCGCTGGTGCAGCATGGCCGCCTGCGGCAACCGCGCCAAAGCAGCGGCGCATCGGGAACGGCAGAAAAAGGCGATTTAGCGGTCTGCAATGGGAGCAGCCCAGGACCTTGCGAACGACACACCCGTCGCGCCTGACACCGAGGGGGACGGCCGCGTCTCTCAGAGCTACCGCGATCTCCTGTAGGAGCGAATTCATTCGCGAGACGGCGGTACAGCTGATACATCTCCATCGCCCGAACGCCTTTTCGCGAATGAATTCGCTCCTACAGTTCAAACCGCGTCGACCCGAAGGGCTGCAACGCACCTGAGTGTTTGTAGCAACAGGACGTGCCCATCACAGAGAAAGAAAAACCCCGCGCAGTCATCGATTGCGCGGGGTTCGGTGCTACCGGCTGACGCCGATCAACGACGATCCAGCCAGACGGTTTGCGCGTTGCAGAATTCGCGGATGCCGAAGTGCGACAGCTCCCGGCCGAATCCGCTTTTCTTCACGCCGCCAATGGGCACCCGGGCGTCAGAGGCGGTGTAGCCATTGATGAACACGCCGCCGGTTTCCAGTCGCGCCGCGATGTCGCGGGCCTTTTCGACGTCCGCCGTCCAGACGCTGCCCGCCAGACCGAACTCGCTGTCGTTGGCCAGCTCGACGGCATGCTCGGCATCACGGGCGACGATCAAGGACGCCACGGGGCCGAACAGCTCTTCCGTAAACGATGTCATGCCTGGCCGCACATTCGACAGGATCGTCGGCGCATAGTAATTGCCCTCGCCCGCGACCTTTTCACCGCCGAACAACAGCGTCGCGCCTTCGCTCAGGGTTTTCTGCACTTGGGCATGCAGCTCGTCGCGCAGATCGTAACGGGCCATTGGACCGACGTAATTCGCCTCATCCAGCGGATCACCGACTTTCAGCGCTTTGACCGCCGCCACAAACTTTTCGGTAAACGCGGGCAGCACGCTTTCTTCGACGATGATGCGCTTGGCCGCCACGCAAATCTGGCCACTGTTCTGATAACGGCCGATGGTCGCGGCCTTCACGGCCTCGTCCAGGTCCGCGTCCGCCAGCACGATGAACGGGTCCGAACCGCCCAGCTCCAGCACGCACTTCTTCAACGCTGCACCGGCCTGAGCGGCAATGGCAGCACCGGCGCGTACGCTGCCAGTGACGGCAACCGCGGCAATGCGTGGATCGGCAATGGCTTTCGAAACGCCTTCGTTGCCGACGTTGATCACTTCGAACACACCTTCCGGCAGACCGGCTTCGGCCCAAGCATCACGCAACAGGTACGCGCTACCCATGACGTTGGGGGCGTGTTTGAGGACGTAGGTATTGCCCGAAAGAATCATCGGGATCGCGCCGCGCATCACCTGCCAGATCGGGAAGTTCCACGGCATCACCGCCAGGATCGGGCCCAGCGGCAGGTAATCGATGTACGCCTTGTCGTTCTCGACCGGGGTCTTTTCCGGGGCCAGCATGGCCGGGCCGTTTTCGGCGTACCACTCGCAGGTGGCAGCGGTTTTTTCCACCTCGCCACGGGACTGGGCGATGGGCTTGCCCATTTCGGCGGTCATCATCTGCGCCAGTGCCTCGGCGTTCTTGCGCAAGACCTTGGCGATTTTGCGCAACTGCTCGGCGCGCACGCTGATCGGCTCCTTGCGCCAGGCTTTGAAGCCAGCGGCAGCGCGGCTCAGGGACTGCTCAAGCTCGGCAGCCTGTTCGAACGGATACTCGGCAAACACCTTGCCAGTGGCAGGGTTCAACGAAATGGCGTGAGACGAAGATGCGTGTTGCGACATGAGTAAATGCCTCCTGTGGTGGTGTGACCTTCACACTGAATGCCGTCCGACGGCCACCCATTGCTGAAGTCCTGGGACCACGATAGGCTCTCCGAACCATTTCCGATAATGAATAATTATCAAAAATACATTCTCAAAACGTGAAAGATTGACCGCCCACATGGACCTGACCCAACTCGAACTGTTCAAGGCCATTGCCGAAGAAGGCAGCATCACCGCGGCGGCCCAGCGCCTGCACCGTGTGCCGTCCAACCTGACCACTCGCATCAAGCAACTGGAACAGGAACTGGGCGTCGATCTGTTCATTCGCGAAAAACTGCGCCTGCGTCTGTCCCCCACCGGCTGGACGTTTCTCGACTACACCCGGCGCATTCTCGATCTGGTTGAGGAGGCGCGTCAGGCCACCTCGGGGTCCGAGCCTCAGGGCGCGTTTTCCCTGGGCTCCATGGAAAGCACGGCGGCCGTGCGCATCCCTTCCCTGCTGGCAGCGTTTCACCAGCGCTACCCCAAGGTCGAGCTGGACCTCTCTACCGGGCCTTCTGGAGACATGATCGACGGTGTCTTGTCAGGACGGCTGAGTGCTGCGTTCGTCGATGGGCCACTGCGTCACCCCGAGCTGGAAGGCGTCGAGTTGTTCGAAGAGGAAATGCTGCTGATCACCGCTGCCAGCCATGATCCCGTGACCCGTGCGCTGGATGTGAATGGGAAGACGGTCTATGGCTTTCGCCAGAACTGCTCCTACCGCCGCCACTTCGAAGCCTGGTTCAAGGCCGACATGGCCACCCCCGGCAAGATCCTCGAAATGGAGTCCTACCACGGCATGCTGGCCTGTGTAACCGCAGGCGCGGGCGTGGCGATGGTGCCGCGCAGCATGCTCGAAAGCATGCCAGGCAGCCCCAGCGTCCGGGCCTATCCGCTGAGCGAAGAATTCCGCTACTTGAATATCTGGCTGATCTGGCGACGGGGCGTGCGCTCGCCTGCGCTCAACGCTTTCATCGACCTGGTGCAGAGCGCCGTCCAGCATGCCGACGAGACACGCCTCGCCGGTTGATTCCATCAGGCCCTGGTGTAACGCAGCCAAACCGCGCCGCCCTCCTGGACCTCGGCAGACGACAACTTTAGGTGCGCGGGCTGTTTCCAGGCGTCGGGCGACACCTCGAATGACGCGGGGTGTTCGCCACGACCGTCCACCAGCGGCAAGATCAACACACTCACTTCGTCCACCAGACCGGCGTTGACGAACGAGCCGCTGACATGGGGCCCACCCTCGACGATCAGCCGTTTGCAGCCCAGTTGTCTGCTTAACACGTCCACCACGTGCTGGAGGTCGATTTCCGTTTTTCCCGCAAACAGGTACGAAACGCCCACGGATTGCAGGTGCGCGAGGTAATCGTCCGAGACGCCTTCAGTGAGCACTTCAACCACGTGGGAACCCAGCGCTTCATTTTTCTTCCAGCCCACCTTGCCGTGGGGGTCGATGGAGATCGCGTAGCTGTTGGCATTGCGTTCGACGAAGTGATCCGTGCGGGGAATCGTGCCCTTCGCCAAGCCTTTCGGATAACCGTCATCGTGGGCGATTTCCTGCATGGTCACGCGACCGCAGATCCAGGCATCGAATTCGAAGGTCTGGGCCAGCGTTTCGTAGAGGTCGCCCGCGGATTTCTTGAAGGCGCGGTCCCAGCCGTCGGTGAGCGCGTGGCCGTCGAGGGACGACATCATGTGGCAAATGACATAAGGCTGCATGACAGACTCCAGCAATGGATGAGCGATGTAAAACCGACCCGGATGGCGCAGCGTTAGTTCAGCCCATCCTCCACGAGCGGCCGGCTGTCATACCGCCCATGGATCAAGCCCGACGCCGCACCGCCACGCATTTGATTTCCACCAGGATGCCGGGGTGCGCCAGTTCGCTCACGCCGATGCAGGTCCAGGCGCACAGGCCTCGGGGGAACAGCCGGTTTTTTACGTCACGAAACACCGGCATGTGCTGCGACATGTTCACGTGGTAGGTGGTCATGTCGACGATGTCTTCGAACGTGCAGCCTCCCGCTTCGAGCACCTGACGCAGGTTGTCCCAGGCCGCGATGAACTGTTGTTCCGGGTCGTCGATCACCTTGAGGTCGGCGGTTCTGCCGACTTGTCCGGCGCAGTACAACGTGTCGCCGACGCTCACAGCAGGGGCGTAACCGGCGCGTTCAACGAGGGATGTCATGGTGTCGGGAACAATCAGCGTACGGTCAGTCATCGGGCGGTCTCCTGTTGAAAGAAGGCGCGATTATGCCGTCGTGTAAGAGCGCGCGTGCGGCGCAGGCAAAAAAAAACCGCCACCGGCGAGGCGGGGCGGTCTTTCCTTTCACGTGACCGTTACCGGGTGAGTTTGTCGTAATCCATCTCACCGGCCACTTCGCGGAAGTTCATGTAATCGAGTTTTTTCTCGCCCTGAGCGGCGACGCGGGACGCGCCCACTTTGTCCGCGCCATCAGAAGCCAGACCGCGTTCAGGCTGGCCGTTCGCAGCGACAGCGTTGGCGCCGACGTGATCTGCGCCGTCAGCAGCGACACGATTAGCGCCTACACGGTCCGCGCCATCAGCAGCGACACGATTCGCACCCACGCGATCGGCGCCGTCGGCGGCTACGGAGTTCGCACCCACATGATCTGCACCGTCGGCGGCCACTCGATTTGCACCGACACGGTCAGCGCCGTCAGCCGCTACGCGATTCGCACCTACACGATCCGCACCGTCAGCCGCTACGCGATTGGCACCTACACGATCCGCGCCATCAGCGGCTACGCGGTTGGCACCCACACGATCAGCGCCATCAGCAGCAACGGAATTTGCGCCCACATGATCAGCGCCATCAGCGGCTACGCGGTTGGCACCCACACGATCAGCACCATCAGCAGCAACGGAATTTGCGCCCACATGATCAGCACCGTCAGCCGCTACGCGATTGGCCCCGACACGATCAGCACCGTCAGCCGCTACACGATTGGCACCCACACGATCCGAACCATCGGAGGCCGTAGCGTTGGCGCCGACATGATCCGCGCCATCGGACGCGGTCGCATTCGCTCCGACATGGTCGCTGCCATCGGACGCCGTTCGGTTCGGGCCGACTTTCTCGGAGCCGTATTCCGCCACGGCCTTGCCAGTGGTTACATCGGACGCCGCGTACGCGGTGGACACACCCAAAGCCAGCACGGAAACCGTCAGGCCCCAAACCCATTGCTTATTCATCGCCGATTGCTCCAAGTGTCATGTCTGTCGAGGCGGGCGAAGTGCCCGGCCAGTGAATGTCGTCGACAATAAAAACGGTGTCCCCAAATAAGGACGGTCTACATTTCCTGACTTGCATGGATGGCCTGTGCAGCCAGCGAGCGGCGTTTGACTGGACAGTCGGTATCAACGGCGAACGCCCGCGTCTGCTCAGGTTAGTCCTGATTTCGGGCGTGCGCCTCAACCACGAAGCTTCATCCGCCCGATGGCAAACTATCTGCCATTAAACGCTTCGAGTGGGTCGTGTGCTATTAGTTCTGTGGGCTTAAATAAAAGCACGATTGTGCAAGTTTTGAGGGGTATTAACAGACTTTCGAGTTATGGATAGCTAATGTGTATGCGCCAAATAAGTGCAGACGGAAAAGAACTAAGGCCATAAAGGCTAACGCTATACGCTAACGCATCAGCTCGCATAGTCACTGAACGCGTCGCGTACTCTAACAAGCGCTGCACAACGCTTTTGATTACGGGCCGTGGGAGTTGGCTTGCCTACAATCTGCTGCGTAGCGGCAGTAGAACCAAACACCTCCACCCTGTCAGACAGATCGCATGCTCTGAATTTGCGACTGCTTCGCAGCCGATCGTAGGCAAGCCAACTCCTACGCCCTCCGGGCAGAATCAAAAGCGTCTGAAGCGCGCGAATTCTGCTCTTTCTTGCAGCTTGCAGCTCAAAACTCGCGGCTCAAAACTTCAAGCCACCTCAGGCCATCTCCATCCCCCCTTCCCCCTCAACATCCCGCTCCCGTTCACGACGGCGCACATGATTCTCGTACTGCGCCCGCAAGGCCGCGCCGGTTGTGGACACGGTTTCGGAAGCACCACGGCCGACGGCTTTGGCGCCCGCCACGCTCTTGTCGCCCACAAACGACGCCGAGGTGGACGCCGCACCCTTGACGGTGTTTTGCAGGAAGGCCTCGGCGCCTTTGGTGGCCGGATCGGTCATCACGCCTGCGGTGGTCCAGCCAGCAAACACGGCGGCCGATGCAGCAGTGTTGGTCAACTGGCTGACAACGGTCTTCGCATAAGGATTACTGAGGTTTTTGGTCGCCAATTCCTGCAACTTGCCCACGCCCGCGAACCCACCCGCCAACGCCAGCCCGTTCTGGGTCAGGCTGGTGGCCGAGACCAGGCTGCGCACGGCTTTGCTGCTGTCGGTCAGGATGTCGATAGGCATGCCCGCGAGGCGTTTGCCCGCATTGACCGCCGCCCCCGAATAGCTGGCGTTCTTGATGCCCTTATAGGCGTCGAGCCATTCCGTTTCTTCGTCCAGCGGCTTGGCCTCGGCGTCTTTACGGCCGAACACATAGGCCCCACCGCGCTGATGGTCACGGTGTTCCGTGGCTTGCAACCGGTTGCCGAATACGGCATTCGCCCCGAGTCCGCCGACCGTCGAGATTGCGGTGTCCATCGCGCCCTGTGCCTTGGGATGCCCCGCCAGCGCGGTGGCCATGACCGTACGCGCTGCGTTACGGGCGGTGTAGCCCTGAATCGCCACGCCCATGTCGACGCTCTGCCTGACCAGCCCCGGTGCGTGCAGCCGCTGGGAGGTCGCCATTGCATCATGCAGCTTGTCAGGCGTGGTCTTGAGGAATTGATTATCGCCGGTCACCCGGTTCATCACCCCGGTGCCCACCTGATCCATGACACCCGACAGCGCCCCAGAAATCAGCGGCGTCAGAGGTTTGAGTGGCGTCGGCAGCCAGTCGCCCTTGTTGATCTGGGGGCGGGCGTACTGCAACGCCGTCGCGGCGGCGAACGGAATCGCACGGAACGCGCTGGACGTGTGAGTTGCCAGCCGGTCGAACTTCTCGCCCTTGGCCAGGGTGTCGGCGATGTCGCTCAGGGTTTCGCCCTCCCGCTGCAACACGCGGGCACGGCTGGTGGCGATGTCGTTGAGCTGCGCGTTATGCCGGGTCACGCCTTCGTTATGTTGGTTGATGTCATCCAGCGCCGCTTGGCTGGCGCCGGGAGGAGCCGTTTTCAAATTCTGGTAATGGGCAGAAAAAACGTGCTGTTTCAGGTAATCGGCGATCAGCGTGACTTCCGCTTGCACCAGCGCCGGAGACAACGCGGCAACCCGCCCCGCGCCATGCCCTGCGTCGGTGTCGTTGACGGTGTTCGCCGACGTGCTGGCGACCGGCTGAGCGCCTTGGGGGGTTCTCTGGATTCCATTCATGGTTAACACCTCTTGTTGATGTACGAGCCAGACCGCGCGACGGGCACACACCCGCCCGTCACCCGGTCCTTGAGCGAGTCACCGATCAGCCGGGCAATTGCCCCTGACCGCTTTCGATGATCTTCGCGAAGTTCATGACGTTGTTGACGTAGTCGGGATCGCCCACGCCGCCTGCGTTGGCCAGGTCACCCTTGCTGACCTTGTCCGGGCCGGAGTTGTAGGCCCGCAGCGCGGAACCCCAGTCGCCGAACGCCTCTTTCTGATCGCGCATGTACAGCGCGCCCGCCATGATGTTGTCGTGGGCGTTGTTCACGTCGGCGTTGCCCAGCAGATCGGGGTTTTCCTTTTTCAGACCGGCGAAGGTATCGGCGTTGACCTGCATCAGGCCCGCATCGGTCTTGCCGTTGACGTTGGTGGTGTCCTGGCCCAACTGGCCACGGGACTCGGCCCAGATCTGCCCGGCCAGCACGCTCGGCGGAACGCCCGTGGCGTTCGAGGCGTCCATGATGTCGTTGCGGTACGGTTCGAGCTGCTTGGGCAGGTGCAGATCGCCTGAACCGGTGAGCGACGTATCGCCCGGCACCGCGCTGGCGGCGTTGCTCGTTGGAGCCCCAGCGCCCTCTGCACCCGACGCGCCCTCGCCCGAACCTGCGCCGGAACCCGCCCCGTCCACTGCGCCGCTGCCGGCACCGCTTCCGCTGCCAGTGGCCGGGTTCTGCGTCGCGAGGTTTTGCGCGTTGGACGGGCTGTTGGGGTTGTTCTGCATGAGCATCTGGATCAATTGCATCAGCAGGCTCATGATCTGCTGCACCACGCCCGCTTGTTGATCAGTGCTGGAGGCCGGGTTGCTGGCGTCCACCTGCGGGTCCTGGCTGTTGGGCGGCGCGAAATTGACCTGGGACTGCGTCGGGCTGGCGAACAGCAATGCGCTGGGGTCGATGGCCTGGTTGCCGCTGCCACTGCTGCCGAGGCCGTTGTGCTGGCCGGATTTGCCGCTCAGTGAGGAAAAATCCGTGGGCGTGTTCAGGTCCTGCAGGGGGCGATGCGACGAAACACTCATGTTCATGATCGTTTACCTCGTTTCAGGTCAGGGAAGAATCAATGGGCCTTCGGAATGCCGAATTGGTCCAGGACCGGGTCGACGTTGTGGTCGAAGGCTTTCTGCGCCTTGTGCTTCTTCACGGCTTCGATGATCGCGGAGATCCCGAAACCCAGGCTCATGGCGGCGTCGGCGATCCAGCCGACCACCGGAATCGAGGCGCCGATGGCGGCCCCGGCTGCCATCCCGGCGGCTTCACCGACGACCATGCCCGCGACGCGCCCGCCGACTTTCGCGGCCACTTCACCCAACCCGGCGCGCCCGGCGGATTTCGCCACCGCGTCGTAGCCTTGCTTGGCGGCTGACAGGCCGGATTTGGTGCTGTCGTAAATCGTCTTGGCGGCGTCGGTCTTGTCGCCGCGGGCCAGCATGTCCGAGACAGAGGCGAAGCCTGCGATGGACTGGAACGCTGCCGGGCCCATGTGGGAGGCCATTTTCGCGACCTGGGACGGCGCGTGGTCCTTGTCGCCCTTGCTCGCTTCGTCGAGCATCTTGCGGCCGGGTTTGGAGTCCTGAAGCTGGGCGAAGGTGGACTGCACGTAGTTCTGTTGTTGGCCCTGCACGAAATCCTGCGGCAACACACTGTCGTAGGCCGCCTTTTGCGCGTCGGCGCTATTCAAGGCTTGCTCGCCGTCGGCTTTCTTCTGGTTCAGCAGCTGCTTGACCGCGCCGCCTTCGCTGAAATTACTGACGTACGAGTCCTGAACCTTGCCTTGCAGGTCCGGGCGTTGGCCCAGCACCTGTTGCGCGGTGGGCACGTTGGCGTTCGGCCCCAGCAGGTCCTGTTGCATTTGCAGTTGCGCGGACAATCCGCCGAGGGCACTGCTGTAATCGGCGTTGGGTTTGTCCTTGCTGGTGGCCTTGTCGGCGGTGTTCAAATCAGTCTGCAAGGCCTCACCGCTGTTGACCTTCTGCATCTGCTCGTTGACGGCCTTTTGCAGGCTCGGCGTGCTGTTGACCAGGTTGCGCGACTGCTGCGGGATCTGCTGATCGAGGAAGGCTTGCACATCCGGGTCGGCCTGCAACTGGCCGATTTTCTCGTTGAGTGCGTCTTCGGTCTTGCCGGTCTTGCGCAGGTCTTCCCCGGCCACGACGCTTTGCTGGGTCTGTTGCAACTTGACCATCACCGCAGCCTTTTGCTCGCCGGTGTAGGCCGTAGGGTTGTCGAAGACGTCCTTGCCCAGCTTGCTGATGTCGGTGTTGGCGACCGAATTGAGGGTCGCGGCGTCGCTCAACACGCTGGCGAATTCACCGCCGTTGGTGGGCGCCTGTTTCTTGATCCAGTCGCTGATGTTGCTGGCGCTGAACAGTTTATCGGGGCTGTGGGCCGCCAGTGACCGCCCTTCCAGACCGCCCTGGTCGATCTGGGTCAGGAGACCCGGCTGCGACCAGGTCTTGGCCGCCTGTTTGAGCGGTCCGGCCAGTCCGGGGTTGTCGCTCTGCAGGGCTTTCAAACCGTCGGCGCTGGTCAGCCCGTCGACTTTGGTTTCGCCGTCCGTGCCCGCCGCGTGCTTGGGGTCGGCGGCCTTGGTCAGCGGTTCGTTGGCGCGCATCAGGGCGGCGCTGCGCACCAGTTCCATTGACTGCGGATCGGCGTCCGGGTGGTCTTTCTGGTAATTCGAGATGTCTTTGTCGGCGCTGTCGGCGGCCTTTTGCATGTTTTTGGCGAAGGCCTTGAGGTCACCGTCGGTGATCTTGCCGTCAGCCTTGCCGCCGTGTTTGCCGGTGTCCACGGCGGTTTTCAGCGCCGGGTTGGCGTTGATGAAGTCCATGGCCTTGGCGGCGTCCGGGCCTTTTTCAGCGGCCATGCGCGCGGCGGCGATGGGCCGGTTCAGCTCCTTGGCGGCCTGCTCGCGCTGGTCCGGCGGCAAGTTGGCGACCATCGGCGCCCAACGTTCCAGCTCTTTGGGCGATGAGTATTTCGAGTCGTCGAGGAAGCTGGCTTCGGTGGATTTGGGCTGGTCGGTGGGTTGGCTGGCATCGGTGGGTGTCGAGGCGCTGACGTCGCTGACAGCGTTGGGTTTGCTGGCGCTGGCCGGGGCTTGTGTGGGCGTGTTGGCCGAGGATGTGGCCGACGATGACGTGTTGGCCGGCGTGCCTTGGGGCGGGGTTTGCGGTGTCTGCGGGGCTTGCGCATTGCCTTTGAACAGTTGCAACAGCAGAGACAGCAATTGCTTTTCAGTCGCGGCGACGTCCCCGGAAGGCTGAGCCGTCGCCGCGCCGAACTGGACATTGGGGTTCGCGCCCTGACTCAGCAACGTGCTGGCTGATTTTGCCAGTGGCAGGGATTGAGCCGACTCGCCGCTGTCGGACTGAGGTGCGATACCGCTGTAGGGGCTGTTCGAAATACGCATGGGAGTCGCCATCCGGGAATGAAGGATGGCAACTGTGTGGTCCCGCATGCAGGTCGGTTCCGGGAAATGTTTCAGGTTGTGTCGTTTTTTCAGGCCTGCGATGGCCAAGACTGTAGGAGCGAATTCATTCGCGAGGCGCCCGTACAGTCGACAGACAAGAGTCGGATGTACTGGCCAATCGCGAATGAATTCGCTCCTACAGAGGTTCTGCGCAGAGCTGACAGACTTGCACTAGAGCCTCCCGCCGCCCTTATCAATCCTGTTGATGTCCACCATGAAAGCGATTGTCTTCAGGTTTTTCGGGCCTCGCGTAACATCGCCTCCATCGCTTACCTCCCTTACGATCTTCCCTACAGGACTCACGACCATGACTATCCACCTGATCAATGCCATTGCCCTCACCGCTGTTACCGTTTTCCTGGTTAACCGCGCCTTCGCCCTGTACGACCTGGTCAACGCTGCCACCGTTTCCGAGCACATCTGAAACGGTCTGGCCGTTTCGGCTGCGCTCGGCCAACGCTGAACCTGGCTGAAGAAGACCGGCCTCAACTGAACGGGTCCATCTGACGTTTCAACTGTTCCCTGGCACGGGACAGGCGCGAACGCACCGTGCCAATCGGCACCCCCAGCGAACTCGCGGTTTCCTGATAGTTGCCGTCCATTTCCAGTGACACTTCGATCACCCGCTGCATGTTCGATGGCAAGGTCCCGATGGCCTTGACCACGCGATCCAGTTGGCGGTGGCCGTCCACCTGATGCCCGATGTCACCCTGGCTGTCGAGTTCGGTGTGGGTCTGGTCCTCCCAGCTCTCCTGATAGGGCTGACGATACATTTTGCGAAAGTGATTGCGGATCAGGTTCAGCGCGATCCCGCACAACCACGTCTGCGGTTTGCTCGCGTTCTGGAACTTGTGTTCGCTGCGCAGCGCCTCTAGAAAAGTGCATTGCAGGATGTCGTCAACGTCGTCCGGATTCATCACGCGCTTCTGAATGAATGCACGAATCATCTTGATCTGATCGCTCGTCAATTGGCGGATGCCGGAGATCGGCTGGTGGCGCTTTTTAGGTTCGATGTCGAGCAGTGCGAGGCTTGGGAACATCAGGGCTCTTCCTTGTTTGAAGTGTGTTAGCCCTATAGCGATAGCCGTGCCAGCCTCTAAAACCCTCTATCCCACTGATTTGTATCAATAATAATTTATGCACCAAATCCTTCCGTGCAAAAACTTGCGCGAAGGCACTGAATCCCGAACGGTTTTTGGCACAGATGCCGATTGTGCGGAATCGATGGAACCGTAATCCCCGGACGCCCCACTCAGAGCCCATGACCACGCTCAGAATCGTCCTATGAAGATCTCCGCTCCCGCTGCTCCTCAAGCGTTGCACACCCCTGAGCCCGCCCTCGCGAAGAACGCGGCGACGGTCACGACGCCCCCGCGCACCAACCTGCCGAACCTGGGCGGCACCTCGCCGCAACAGGTGGCCCGTTTCGCGTCGGCGCTGGTGCAACAGAGCCGCAGCCTGGGTCAGCGCGAACTGGTGGCGAGCGGCAATGCCTTGCAGTCTCGCGCGGCGAAGCTGGGGGAGTTGTATCAACTGTTGATGGGCAGTCAGGATTCCGGGCTCGACGACGCGGCCCGCAAGATGCGCAAACAGTTGCAAAAGGAACGGGCCGCCAGCCTTGAGCAGATTCTCGATTTTTCCGAAGGCGATCCCGCGAAGGCGCACGTGGTGCTTCAGGCCGCGAGAAAGCAGGCGCAAGCGGACGGCGCCACCGGCGAACACGTGGTCCTGACCCAACAATTGAAGCTGCTGCGCCGCCAATACGGCCAGCGGGCGCGCGCGGGAATCAACAGCGCCAAGGCCTTCGCCCGCTCGGGCATCGACAACAAACGGCGGGGCGCCCTGCGCAACCTGTACGGCGTGGCCGTGTCCGGTCAACCCAACATCACCGGCCTGATCGATGCCCTCCTCAATGAACAGGAGCAGGCCGGCGAGTTCGAACTCAACCTGCGGGACATGCGCAGCGCCCTCGCCGACGACCTCTCCGCCCTCACCCCTTCCACATCGCCCCAGCAATTGCGCACGCTGATGCACGGCCTCAACACGGCGCGCCACGTCGCGACCCTGCTGCAAAGCTGCGAACACCTGCTGGGGCGGATGCGCAACAAAAACCCCGGCGTCCAGGTGGATTCCGCCGCATTCCTCAAACACCTGCTCGCGCTGTCCGCCAAAGGCATGAGCCTCAATGAAACCCTGCAACTGACCCAGCACATCGGCGGCAAACAGCTCAAGCATCAGCTCGCGTTCCTCAACGGTCTGCGGCCGATGTTGCAGCAATTGCCGATTCTCCTGTGGCGCGACATGAAAAGCCGCCAGAACGCCTTGGGCAACCTGCTCATCCTCATGGCCGAGCTGACTCGGCTGGAACAGAACCCGCAGCAAGGGGGCCTCGCCTGATGGATCGTGTCATCAACCTGCTCAACCAACTCGCCTTGGCGGCCATGCGCCGCTCGGAAATCGTCGGCGCTTTTGTGGTGATCGCCATCGTCTTCATGATGATCACGCCGCTGCCCACGGGCCTGGTGGACGTGCTGATTGCCATCAACATCTGTATTTCCTGCCTGCTGATCATGCTCGCGATGCACCTGCCCCGCCCGCTGGCGTTCTCGACTTTCCCGGCGGTGCTGCTGCTGACGACGATGTTCCGTCTGGCGCTGTCGATTTCCACCACCCGGCTGATTCTGCTCAATCAGGACGCCGGGCACATCGTCGAAGCCTTCGGCCAGTTCGTGGTCGGCGGCAACCTGGCGGTGGGCATGGTGATCTTCCTGATCCTCACCGTGGTCAATTTCCTGGTGATCACCAAGGGTTCCGAGCGGGTGGCGGAAGTCGGCGCGCGGTTCACGCTGGACGCCATGCCCGGCAAGCAGATGTCCATCGACAGCGATTTGCGCGCCAACCTGATCAGCGTTCATGAAGCCCGCCGTCGTCGCTCTGAGCTGGGCAAGGAAAGCCAGTTGTTCGGCGCCATGGACGGGGCGATGAAGTTCGTCAACGGCGACGCCATCGCCAGCCTGATCATCGTCGCGATCAACATGATCGGCGGCATCGCCATCGGCGTGGTCCAGCACAACATGACGGCGGGCGATGCCTTGCAGGTCTACACCGTGCTGACCATCGGCGACGGCCTCATCGCGCAGATTCCAGCGCTGCTGATTTCGGTCACCTGCGGCATGATCATCACCCGCGTGCCGGACGAGGACCGCGCCGAGGCCAATATCGGTCGGCAGATCGCCGAGCAGATCACCAGCCAGCCCAAGGCCTGGATCATCGCCGCCGTGGCCATGCTCGGCTTCGCCGCGCTGCCGGGCATGCCGACTGCGGTGTTCATCGTCATTTCGATCGTCTGCGGCACGGGCGGGTTGCTGCAACTGCACCGCGCCAAACCCCAGGCGGAACAGGTGCAGGCGGTGGCCGTGGCGCCGGAGATGAACGGCCGCGAAGACTTGCGGACCTTTTCGCCGAGTCGTCAGTTCGTCCTGCAATTCCACCCCAGCCAGAACCCGGCGCAGGTCGAGGCGCTGGTCAGCGAGATTCGCCAGCGTCGCAACCGGCTGGTGGTGCAATACGGCCTGACCCTGCCCTCCTTCATCATCGAACAGGCCGAACACCTGCCACCGGATGAATTCCGCTTTTCCGTCTACGAGGTGCCGCTGCTCAAAGCGACGTTCACCCAAAGCCACGTGGCGGTGGATGCGCGGATGGTTGAAGAATCGCCGGACGCCGGGGTCTACGGCAGCGTCGAGCGGCAGGAAGGCCAATGGCTGTGGCTGCCTTATGACGACCCGCAATTGCAGAACCATGACGTCGAGCGGGTGGACGCCATGACCCTGATCATCGAGCGCATGGAGCGCGCCTTGCAGTCCTGCGGCCCGCAATTCATCGGCTTGCAGGAAACCAAGGCGATCCTCGGCTGGCTGGAAAGCGAACAACCGGAACTCGCCCAGGAAATGCAACGGGTGCTGCCACTGGCGCGGTTCTCGGCGGTGTTGCAACGTCTGGCGTCGGAGTGCGTGCCGCTTCGGGCCATTCGGGTGATCGCCGAAACCCTCATCGAACACGGCCAGCACGAACGGGAAGTGACGGTGCTGGCCGACTACGTGCGCATCGCCCTGAAGTCGCAGATCTACCACCAATACTGCGGCGCCGAAGGGTTGCTGGTGTGGGTGCTGACCCCGGAAAGCGAAGGCATCTTGCGCGACGGCCTGCGCCAGACCCAGACCGAAACCTTCTTCGCGCTGGACAACGAGACCAGCCAGTTGCTGGTGCAGCAGCTGCACATCGCCTTCCCGCTCCGCACCGCCGAACGCGCGGTGCTGCTCGTGGCTCAGGACCTGCGCAGCCCGCTGCGGACCCTGTTGCAGGAAGAGTTCTATCACGTGCCGGTGCTGTCGTTCGCCGAAATCAACAACGCTGCGCAGGTCAAGGTGCTGGGCCGCTTCGACCTCGAAGAAGACCTGGAAGCGCTGGACAACGAGTACGCCGCGTGAGTGGCTGGAGAGCGTCGCATGTTTGAATTACGGGTGTTGACCGGCCTGCATCAAGGCGCTGCCCTGCCCCTGGTGGGTGAACAATGGGTGATCGGCTCGGACGAGGAGCAGGACCTGGCGCTGCACGACCCGGGTGTCGAACAGGTGCATTGCCGCTTGCAGCGCCAAGGCGAAGGGTTCGTGCTGAACGCGGCCGAGGGTCAGATCGGCGATCAGGAAGGCCATCGTCACGCGACCGCCGAACTGATCCCCAACACCGCGTTCGTGCTGGGTTCGGTGTGGCTGTGCGTGTCGGCGGCCGAAGATGCGTGGCCATCGGTGCCGGTTGTCATCCCGCAACCTCGGGTCGAAGCCGCGCAGGAAACGCCTGTGACCGAGCCGCCCGACCCTGCACCAGACGCCCGCAGCAGCGCACCCCCGCTGGAAAAAGTCGAGTCGCGCTCAAGGCTGTTGAACCGCACCACCGGGGTCATCGTCGGCGTGTTGTTGGGCGTTGCTGGCAGCGCCTGGAGCCTGACCCGTAGCAGCGGCAGTCCGGACACGGTGGCCGCCGTCGCCATGGTCCAACCGTCGAAGCCTTCCGCAGCAACCACAAAACCCGCCTTGAAACCCGTCGCGGAACCTGCTTCAAAACGTATTCACCTGGCCAATGTCGACGACACCCGGCGCCAGCTCACCACCATGCTCAGCGACCGCCTGCTCAGTGGCGTCGATGTGCAGCAGACGCCCGAAGGTCTGGTGTTGAGCGGCAACCTGAAAGCCGAGTCGCAGGTGGTGTATCAGCGCATGCTGCAACGCTTCAAAGACCGTTATGACACGCCCGTCGGCGTGATCGACAACGTCACCACGTCCAGCAACGGCCTGCCGTTCACCATCGTGCAGATCATGTCCGGGCCGCACGCGCATCTGGTCACGGCGGACGGGCATCGGCTGTACGTCGGCGATGAACTGGCCGGGTTGCGCCTGACCCGCATCGACGACAATCGCATTCAGTTCGACGGCGAACGGCATTACGAGGTGAACTGGTGAACGCCGCCCTCGATCACTGGAAAACCGGCCACGCCCGGCGGCTGAGCGGGTTTTCTGCCGTGCAGGTCAGCGGCCGCGTGAGTGCGGTGAGCGGGATTTTGCTGGAGTGCCAGATTCCGGCGGCGAAGGTCGGGGACCTGTGCGAAGTCAGCAAGGCCGACGGCAGCACCATGCTGGCGGAAATCGTCGGTTTCACCCGCGACTGCACGCTGCTCAGCGCTTTGGGCACGCCGGACGGGATTCAGGTCGGCGCGCACATTCGCCCCCTCGGCATGGCCCACCGTATCGGCGTCGATGACAGCCTGCTCGGCAGCGTGCTGGACGGGTTCGGCCGGCCGTTGCTGGAGGACTCGTTGGGCGCTTTTGCCGGTCCCGGTGATCGTCGGGTGACGCTGCCGGTGATCGCCGACGCCCTGCCGCCCACTCAGCGCCCACGGATCACCAACGCGTTGCCCACCGGCGTGCGGGCCATCGACAGCGCGATTCTGCTGGGCGAAGGTCAGCGCGTCGGGCTGTTCGCCGGGGCCGGTTGCGGCAAGACCACGCTGATGGCCGAGCTGGCGCGCAACATGGACTGCGACGTGATCGTCTTCGGCCTGATCGGTGAGCGGGGTCGGGAATTGCGCGAATTTCTGGATCACGAACTGGACGCCACGTTGCGCAGCCGCTCGGTGCTGGTCTGCGCCACGTCCGACCGGTCCAGCATGGAGCGGGCCCGTGCGGCGTTCACCGCGACCGCCATCGCCGAGGCCTACCGCGAGCGCGGCATGAAGGTGCTGTTGCTGCTGGACTCTCTGACGCGTTTCGCCCGGGCCCAACGGGAAATCGGCATCGCGGCGGGCGAACCGCTGGGCCGGGGTGGCTTGCCGCCGTCGGTGTACACGCTATTGCCGCGTCTGGTGGAACGGGCCGGGATGAGCGAAAAGGGGTCCATCACCGCGCTGTACACCGTGCTGATCGAGCAGGATTCGATGAACGATCCTGTGGCCGACGAAGTGCGGTCGCTGTTGGACGGTCACATCGTGCTGTCGCGCAAGCTGGCCGAACGCGGCCACTACCCCGCGATTGACGTGCAAGCCAGCATCAGCCGGATTCTCAGCAACGTGACTGGCCGCGAACACCAGCAGGCGAACAACCGGCTGCGGCGGCTCATGGCGGCGTACAAACAGGTGGAAATGCTTCTGCGCCTCGGCGAATACCAGCCTGGCGGCGACCCCGTGACCGATTGCGCGGTGCAGCTTAACGAACCGATCAACGCCTTCCTGCGCCAGGATTTGCGCGAGCCGGTGCCGTTGCAGGAGACGCTTGAAGCGTTGATGGCGTTGACATCGCAGTTGCCGGAGTGAAATGGGGGTGGCTGCACCAAGACCCCGGCTACGGATGGGTTCTGAGCCAGCTAACCCATTCCTATGGGAGCTGCTGGAGCTGTGCGACAGCCGCGAATGCGGAGGGTCAGGCAATCCCTCTACAGCTGACCCACCGCGTTCGCTGCCGTCGTAACCTCCGGCGGCTCCCACAGGGGATCGCGTTTCAACCCGTCGGCCCGGGCTTGGCTGCAACGCACGAAATCTGTAGGAGCGAATTCATTCGCGAGAGGCCGGTACAGCCGACACATCTCCGTTGGCCACCCCGCCGCTTCGCGAATGAATTCGCTCCCACAGGGGGACCCTGTTTTAACCCGTCGGCCCGAGTTTCAGTGCTGGAGGATTGTTGGATGGAAGAAGAACTCGAAACCGATCCGCAACGCCTAGCCATGGAGCAGGTGATCGGTGTGCTGACGCCGTTGCGTCAGCACCGTCAGGCGAGTGCCGAGCGGGCGCAGCGTCTGGCGCAGCAGGCGTTGGAGGCGATGCAGGTGCAATTGCAGGAGACCCGCGAGGTGTTGAGCCAGGAGCGGGTCAATCAGCGGGAGCGGCGTCAGGTGTTGAGCGAAGTCAACCTGAACAAGACCATGCCCTTGAATGACCTCGACCGCTGGCACGAAAAGGAACACCGCATGCTCGACCGCCTGGCCTATATCCGTCAGGACGTGGAGCGGCAAAAGCTGGGCATCGACGACCAGCGCCAACGGATCACCGAGGCCATGGCCGCCGCGAAGGCCGCCCAACGGGCCGTGGAGAAACTGGCCTGCCTCGCCGAAGCCGTCAACGAACAGAGCTGATTTTCAACGATAAGGTTGAGCCCGATGAACGCACCGATCAAAGCGCCCCCTCGCCCAGCTGCACACCCTGCGCAGCGTCCGGCATCACCTGAACCGTCCACGCTGGCCGACCGCCTCACGCTGAGTGGCGCCCGCCGATCCGATGTCAGTCGCCCCACCACGGCATCGCCTCAGTCCAGCCCCAACGACGCGCTGAACGCCGACGGCCTGTTTTTCTCGCAACTGCTGGTCCCGCCCGTGAGCGAAGAACCCGATCATTCGGGCTTCGGTGGCAGCGGTTTCAGCCTGTTGCCCCCGAGCGAAGGCGTGCCAACCCAACTGATTCACGAACTCGCCGAGCGCCTGCCCGCCCAACCCGACGGCCCGTTCAGCGTGACCCTGCTGATGCCGACGCTGGGCAAGGTCCAGGTCAACGCCAACAAACGCGACAACCAATGGAACGTCGAACTGGGCTTCGCCCGAAAAGGCGTGCTCAAGCGCGTCCAGCCCCACCAACGGGCCTGTGAAACTGCACTGGCCGACGCACTGGGTCATGACGTCGACCTGTCTTTTCACGAGGAACTGCCTGCATGAACGCCCTGACTTTCCGCCAGATCGATCCTCACGCCGCGCACTTCAGTCGCCAACTCGGCGCCGGGGCCACGCTGGCCTTCAGCGCGCAAGGCCTGCCGGGCGAACTGACCCTGCGCCCGATGACGTCCGATTTCACCGAGCATCACTCACTGATCTGGTTCGACAGCGCCCTTGGCATCTTGGGCCTGAGCAACGCCGACGCCCTGCTCACCCTGCTCGGCGAGTTGCCCGTCACCCTCTCCGGCGAACCTCAGCCCTGGTACTGGCAGGTATTGAATCAGCGATTCAGTCCGGTCATCGCGGAACTGCTTTCGCCCCTTGTGCCACTCAGCACTGACACTGCACTGCCAACCGCCGCCGTAACCTGTCGGATTCAGCTGCAATGGGGCGATCAATGCCTGCACGGGGTGATCCGCGCCACTGCCGACGTCTTGCTCCGCGTACTGCAAGGCGCTGACTGGTACCGGCATCGGCAAGCGCTCGACGAGCAATGGCCCGTCCGACAGCCGCTGGAACTGGGCGAACTGTCGCTGAGCCTGGCGCAACTCACGTCACTGCAACCTGGTGACGTGCTGCTGCCCACGCTGAGCCATTTCGACAGCGATGGCCAAGGCCGCCTGAACCTCGGCGGACGGCAATGGGCAGTGCACACCGACAGCGACGAACGCCAGCTGTATGTACGGCTCAGCCACGAGGAAACCCTGGAACATGGCCAATGAAGCGCTCTACGACGAAGAGCTGGACACCCTGACCGACGAGGATCAGGACGTTTCCCCCGTGGCCGAAGACGCCTACCAAGACCACGGGCAACCGCTCCACGAAGACCCCGCTGAAACGGATTGGGCACACCCCGCCGACGCCCCGTTCGAAGACACCCTCGACACGCCGACCTCCGAATCCCAGCCGCAACACACACTCGACCCGCTCGATCACCTGCCCATGGCCTTGACCCTGCGCTGCGGCCACCTCGACCTGACCCTCGGCGACCTGCGCCGGATCGCGGCGGGCACGGTGCTGGAAGTCAGCGGCATCGCCCCCGGCTACGCGACGTTGTGCCACGGCGACCGCGTGGTGGCCGAGGGCGAACTGGTGGACGTCGAAGGCCGCCTCGGCCTGCACATCATCCGCATGGCGTCGCCCGCATGATCATGGACGGGATGAACCCGGTCATGCTGGCGCTGTTTCTCGGCGCCCTGTCGCTGATTCCGTTTCTGCTGATCGTCTGCACGGCCTTTCTGAAAATCGCCATGACCTTGCTGATCACCCGCAACGCCATCGGCGTGCAGCAGGTGCCACCGAACATGGCGATGTACGGCATCGCCTTGGCGGCGACCATGTTCGTCATGGCCCCGGTGGCCCACGAGATTCAGCAGCGGATTCACGAACACCCGCTGGAAATGGGCAGCACCGACAAACTCCAGGCCAGCGCCAGCACGGTGATCGAGCCGCTGCAACGCTTCATGACCCGAAACACCGACCCCGACGTCAGCGCCCACTTGCTGGACAACACCCAACGCATGTGGCCCAAGGAAATGGCTGATCAGGCGACCAAGAGCGACCTGCTGCTGGCGGTCCCGGCGTTCGTGCTGTCGGAATTGCAGGCCGGGTTTCAGATCGGCTTTCTGATCTACATCCCGTTCATCGTCATCGACCTGATCGTCTCCAACCTGCTGCTCGCGCTGGGCATGCAGATGGTCTCGCCGATGACCATTTCCCTGCCGCTGAAACTGTTGCTGTTCGTGCTGGTGCAAGGCTGGACACGCCTGCTCGACAGTCTCTTTTATTCGTACATGTGAGGCGGCCCATGGAAGCGTTGGCGTTGTTCAAGCAGGGCATGTTTCTGGTGGTGATCCTCACGGCGCCCCCGTTAGGGGTTGCCGTGCTGGTAGGGGTGATCACTTCGCTGGTGCAGGCCCTGATGCAGATTCAGGACCAGACCCTGCCCTTCGGCATCAAACTGGCGGCGGTCGGCCTGACCCTGGCCATGACCGGGCGCTGGATCGGTGTCGAACTGATTCAGTTCATCAACATGTCATTCGACCTGATCGCCCGTTCCGGGGGCATGCACTAGATGCCCTTCGACGCACAGGGGCTGTTTGAATTGATGCTGGGCATGGGCCTGGCAGCGGCGCGCCTGTTGCCGTGCATGATTCTGGTCCCGGCGTTCTGCTTCAAATACCTCAAGGGCCCGCTGCGCTATGCCGTGGTGCTGGTGGTGTCGATGGTTCCGGCCCCCGCCATCAGCCGCGCGCTGTCATCCTTTGAAAACGACTGGTTTTCCATCGGCGCGCTGCTGCTCAAGGAAGCGGTGCTGGGCACCCTGCTCGGCCTGCTGCTGTACGCGCCCTTCTGGATGTTCGCCTCGGTTGGCGCACTGCTCGACAGCCAACGCGGCGCCTTGAGCGGCGGGCAGTTGAACCCGGCCCTCGGGCCTGACGCAACCCCCTTGGGCGAGCTGTTTCAGGAAACCCTGATCATGCTGGTGATCCTGTCGGGCGGTTTGTCGCTGATCACCCAGGTGATCTGGGACAGCTACCAGGTCTGGCCGCCCACCGCGTGGCTGCCAGGCATGACGGTCGAAGGGCTGGACGTGTTTCTCGAACAGCTCAACCAGACCCTGCAGCACATGATGCTCTACGCCGCGCCGTTCATTGGCCTGTTGCTGCTGATCGAAGCGGCGCTGGCGATCATCGGCCTGTACGCGCAGCAGCTCAACGTGTCGATTCTGGCCATGCCGGCGAAGAGCATGGCGGGCATCGCGTTTCTGCTGATCTACCTGCCGACCCTGTTGGAACTGGGCAACGGCCAGATTCTGCAACTGGCGGATCTCAAGCATTTGCTGACGCAATTGGTGCCGGTGCCGTGAGCGCGCACCGGATAAACAGGGGCAGTCGATGAGCGAAAAAACCGAAAAAGCCACGCCCAAACAGCTGCGCGACGCCCGGGAGAAAGGCCAGGTCGGGCAGAGTCAGGACCTGAGCAAACTCCTGGTGCTGCTGGTGGTCAGCGAGGTCACGCTGGGGTTGGCCGATGAAAGCGTGGCGCGGCTGCTGCATTTGCTGTCGCTGTCGTTTCAGGGGATCGGCAAACCCTACCTGCACACCCTCGAACAGGTGGCCAGCGAAGGCGCCTCGGTGCTGGTCGGATTCATCCTCAGCAGCGTCGGCATCGCGGTGCTGATGCGGCTGGTGGGGAGCTGGATGCAGATCGGCTTTCTGTTCGCGCCCAAAGCCTTGAAGATCGACCTCAACAAGCTCAACCCGTTTGCCCACGCCAAGCAGATGTTCTCGGCCCAGAGCCTGACGACGCTGCTGCTCAGCATTCTCAAGGCGGTGGCGATTGCCGCGACGCTGTACGCGGTGGTCAAGCCGTCGCTGGGGGCGTTGATTTTGCTGTCCAACACTGACCTGACGACCTACTGGCATTCGCTGTTGCAGCTGTTCCGCCACATCCTCCGGGCCACCTTGGGGCTGCTGGTGGTGATCGGCGTCGTGGACTTCGCGTTGCAGAAGTATTTCCACGCGAAAAAGCTGCGCATGAGCCATGAGGACATCAAGAAGGAATACAAACAGTCCGAGGGCGATCCCCACGTCAAAGGCCATCGTCGGCAACTGGCCCATGAGCTGCTGAACCAGGCCCCGACCGCGCCGCCGAAACCCGTGGAAGATGCCGACATGCTCGTGGTCAACCCGACCCACTACGCCGTCGCGCTGTACTACCGGCCGGGAAAAACGCCGTTACCGCTGATTCATTGCAAAGGCGAAGACGACGACGCCCTGGCCCTCATCGCCCGAGCGAAGAAAGCCGGGATTCCGGTGGTGCAAAGCATCTGGCTGGCGCGAACGCTGTACAAGGTCAAACCCGGCAAACACATCCCCCGCCCGACCCTGCTGGCCGTGGCGCACATTTATCAGGTCGTGCGGCAGCTGGAGGAAGTGACGGACGAGCTCATTCGGATAGAGGAGGATTAAGGTGTCTGGACAGGGATGCCGTGGGTGACAGGCACATCGCTTTCGCTGCCGTCGTAACCTCCGGCGTCTCCCACAGGATAGGCGGCGAACGCTGTGTTTGTGTTCGACGAAAGACCGTAGGAGCGCGCTTGCCCGCGATGGCGTCCGATCAGATACCGTTCGGATCGGGACTAACCACGGTTCTGTAGGAGACGCCGGAGGTTACGACGGCAGCGAAAGCGGCAGTACGGGCAACTCAGCACTGACGCGAAGCTCCACACGGCTCACGGCATCGGCCGCGTTTCCTGGGACATGAACTCGGTAATCCGCGCGCGCAACCAGCGTTCGGCGGGGTCGTTGTCGTGGACGCCGCTCCAGACCATCGACAACTCGGCTGGCTCGATGGGGAACGGTGGGTCTTCGGCCCGCAGCGCGCAGCCTTCTACCAACGCGCAGGCCGCGTAATCCGGGACGGTCGCGATCAGCTCGGTGCCGGCCAACAAGGCGCGCAAACCACTGAACTGAGGCACCGCCACCACCACCCTTCTCGCCCGCCCGACCTTGGCCAGGTCCAGGTCGATGTTGCCGCTCAGATCCCCCGAGAACGACACCATGGTGTGCGGCCGCTCGCAGTAATCGTCCAGCGTCAACGTGCCGGGACGCTTGTCGCCCCGCAGCACCTTGCAGCCGATGTCGCGCAGTTTCTTGCGCTTGGCGTTGGCCGGCAGTTCGGTGGTGTAGCTGATGCCCACCGAAATTTCCCCGGACGCCAGCAGCGACGGCATCAGCAGGTAATTGGCTCGGCGCACCACGACGATGATCCCCGGGGCCTCTTCCCGCAGGCGCGTCAGCAGCGGCGGAAACAATCCAAACTCGGCATCGTCGGAGAGCCCGATCCGAAACACGTCGCAGCTGGTGGCCGGGTCGAATTCCTTGGCGCGACTCACGGCCCCGGAAATGGTGTCGAGCGCCGGTTGCAGCTCCTTGAGAATGTCCAGCGCACGGGCCGTCGGCTCCATGGCCCGGCCGTTGCGCAGCAGCAACGGGTCGTCGAACAAATCGCGCAAACGGGCCAGCGCGGCACTGATCGCGGGCTGGCCCATAAACAGCTTCTCAGCGACCCGCGTCAGGTTGCGTTCGAACATCAACGCTTCGAAGATCACTAACAGGTTCATGTCGACGCGGCGCAGGTCGTTGCGATTCATGGATCGGTTCCGGTGTAAGCATGAGGGAAAGGCCCGCGCTGGGCGGCGCACGGTTCGAGCCCGTCAACAATGCACAACAAGCGAGGCACTGTAAACGGCTCGGGCAGATATACACAGTCGGTTGCCGTACGGCTTGCATGAATGTGCTCTTCGTGACGTTGACGCCTTCATTTATCACGCAGCACTCCCGGACTAAAACGCGCACAGGGCATCAATCCCCGCGCGTCCGTGCCTGCCACATTGACGGCTTGCGTGTTCACTCTTCAGAAGGCCGTTTCATGGCAAGCCGATTGTCCCTGCTGTCCCTGGCGTTACTCACCACTTCCCCGACCTTGATGGCCGCCACCGCCCCCGATGATCAGGGCTTCCTCGCGGGCACTTCATTGAACATTCTGGCGCGCAATTTCTTCCTGCAGAACGACTACCGCACCGGGCACCCCGATCAGAGTTATCGACAGGAATGGGCCCAGGGTTTTATCGCCAACATGCAATCCGGGTTTACCCAAGGCATGTTGGGCGTTGGTGTCGATGCCCACGGTTTCTATGGCCTGAAGCTCGACAGCGGCCGAGGTCACGCCGGGACCGGATTGCTGCCGCTGGACAGCGACGGCCGTGCCGAAGACGATTACGCCAGCGCCGGCGGTGCACTGAAGCTGCGGCTCTCGAACACCACGCTGAAAATCGGCGAGATGGAAGTCGAGACGCCGGTCCTCGACACCGGGGACAAACGCCTGCAACCGGAATACGCCACCGGCCTGTTTCTCGACAGCCGGGATGTCGACGGATTGAAACTGGTCGCAGGGCACTTCAACGCGTTCAAGAACGAAAACGCCTCCACCGCCCACGGCGATTTCGATGGCTATGGCGCCAGCACCCGTGGTCGGGCGATCTCGCTGGCGGGCGTGGAAAGCACGGGCGACGGGCCGTTCGGCGGGTCGGTCTATGGCTCGCAACTCACTGACACCTGGCGGCAGTATTACGGCAACCTGCACTACCTCGCCGTGCCGTCCGACAACAGCTCATTGCTGACGGATGCCAACGTGTATCGCACGCTGGATCAAGGCAGCGCACGGGCCGGAGCCATCGACAACACGGCCTGGAGCCTGTCCACGAAATACAGCCTGGGCGGTCAGGCGCTCACCCTCGCCTATCAGAAAATCGATGGCGACACGCCGTTCGACTTTGTGGGGGGCGATTCGATTTACCTCGCCAACTCGATCAAATACGCCGACTTCAACGGCGCCCACGAGCAGTCCTGGCAACTGCGCTACGACCTCGACGCCAGCGTGCTCGGCGTGCCAGGCCTGAAATTCATGACCCGCTACGTGCGCGGCAGCCAGATCGACGGCACCCACGCCCCTCAAGGCGCGGTGTACCAGCCGTTCGACGAAGAGACGGGACGTTTCCAGCCGGTCCAGGGCAAGGGCGGACGGCATTGGGAGCGCGACATCGACGTCAAATACGTCGTGCAGTCAGGCCCGGCGAAAGACCTGCTGTTCAACCTGTCCCATGTGTCCCATCGCGGCAACGACGCGCAAGGCGGCGATGACATTGATCGCTGGTATGTGGTGGTTCAGTACCCGTTGAATGTCTTGTAGCGCTGCATTGATCACCCCGCACACGCCAACACGTGCGCCTTGGACCGGCGCCAGTTGAACGGCGTAATCCCGACCACTCGGGTGAACACGCGGGTGAAGTGCGATTGATCGGCGAACCCGCAGTCCAGGCTGATCTGGGAAATGGTTAGCGCCGATTCGCTCAACAGCCCACGGGCGCGGTCCAGTCGCATTTGCAGGAACCAGTCGCGGGGGGACAGGCCGGTGTTTTTCTTGAACGCCCGTGAGAAATGGCTGCGCGACAACGAGCATTCGCTGGCGATACGGGCAATCGACAGGCCCTTGTCCATCTGGCTGGCCATCAGCTCCTTGGCCCGCCGCTCCTGCCACGGAGACAGCGCCACGCGCTCGGCCGGGGTCTCGGTCTCAGGGCGTTCCGCTTCCGAGGCCACGCGATTCGACAGCTCACGCACCACCTGTTCCAGCAGTTGTTGCTCGCCGTCGGGCAAGGCACGCAAAGACGCCAGCAACGCGTTGTACAAAGTCGAGTTGATTGCATTCATTCCGGGCTCTCCAGGTCGCAGGGGGCGGTCTCTGGAGTCTGGTCCGCAGAGGCCTTAAAGTCCTTCTCCGGGTATTAAATGTTCTGAATGGTTAATAATCCGCGCCTGCCAGGTAGCCCGACCCAGACTCTTTCAGGACGTTTAAGGCGCCGCACAAAGACGCTGTCGCCCGAGCGGTTTAAGGTCTGAACATGCCAAAGCCCGGTTCGTTGCGAGGGACGCACGTGACCACCCGATATGTTGCTGGAATCTCGATCCCCGACAGCGCGATGGCCCGTGCGGCGACCGAGTTGATGCGGGCGACCCAGTCCGGACTGATGTTCGACGCCGCCTGCCGCACGTTCGTCTTCGCCAGTCTGATCGGCCAAGGCCGTGAACTGCGCTATGAACCCGACCTGCTGTACATCAGCGCGCTGTTTTTGCGCATCGGTGTCACAACGCTGTATCGCCATTCCCAGCAGCGCTTCGAAGTGGACAGCGCCGACGCAGCGGCCCAGTTCCTGCGAGGTTATGGCCGCTCCCGCGATGACATCGCCCTCGTCTGGGACGCCATCGCCCTGCACACCACCCCCGGCATTCCCTCGCACAAACCGGCGTTGACAGCGCTGCTGGCGGCGGCCGTCGACACCGACTTGCTTGGCACCCATTGCCAGGCGCTCTGCCCCGGTGTCCTCGCCTGCGTACTCAACGCATTCCCCCGCGAAGCCGGATTCAAGATCAAGTTCCTGCATACGCTGGCCGAGGGACAACTGCACCGACGGCAAAGCACCTACGGCACGATCAACGCCGACGTGCTGGAGTTTCATGACCACCATCTGAATGCGGGCGGGTTCTGCGAACGGTTGCTGGCGTCGACTTGGCCGTATTGAAGCTTCAAGCGGCAAGCTTCAAGCTTCAAGCTGTGCGCGGAGGTCTCAGGTTCAGCGTTCGCCGCTTCTAGCTCGCAGCTTGCAGCTCGTAGCTCGTAGCTCGTAGCTCGCAGCCTGCGTCTGCCGCTCAAACCGCCGGGAGGGTGAAGACGAACGTGGCGCCGCCGTAGCGCGCAGGCATGACGTACAGCTGGCCGCCGTGGGCGTTGACGATGGAGCGGCAGATCGCCAATCCCATGCCCATGCCTTTGTCCTTGGTGGTGTAGAACGCGTTGAACACCTTATCCATGTCCTCAAGGGCGATGCCCGGGCCGGTGTCTTCCACGCTCACCACCAGATAATCATCGTGCACCGCTTCGCTGGTGATCGACAGGCGTCTGAGCACCTGGTCGCCCGCGCTCAGGGCGTCCAGCGCGTTGAGGATCAAGTTCAGCACCACCTGCTGCAATTGCACTTCGCAACCGTAGACCTGCAACGGTGAGCGGGTCAGGTGGCTGGTCATCAGGACTCTGTGTTGCTCCACCTCGACCACGGTCAGCGCCACGACGTGACGGATCACGTCGTTGATCAACAGCCGCCGTCGCTGCTGCGCACCTTGTCGCGCGAGAGACTGCAGGGCATTGACGATTTCTCCGGCACGCCGACCGTCCTGCACGATGTCCCGCAGCCCGGACAGCGCTTCATCGACCTTCGGGGTCTCCCGGTTCAACCAGCGCAGGCTTGCTGCGGCATTGGACACCATCGACGCCAACGGCTGGTTGATTTCGTGGGCAATCGACGCCGCCAGCTCACCCATGACCGTGACTTGCGACACCCTCGCCAGTTTGGCCCTGGCGTTTCGCAGCGCGGTTTCAATGTCGTGTCGGCGAGCGTTTTCCGCCATCAGTTCCTGATGCAGTCGAGCGGTCTCCAGCGAGATGGCCGCCTGCCCGGCCAAGAGCTCCAACACCCCGGCTCTGTTGGCCGTGAACACCCCCGGCGCCAGATTGTTTTCCAGGTACAGCACACCGATCACCTGGCGCTGCTTGAGCAACGGCAGGCACAACGCGGACCGCACACGATGCTCGTCGAGGTATTCATCGTCGCCGAAGTAGCCGTCGGCGGAGACATCCTCGATCACCAGACGCTGTTGGGTACGCATCACCCGGTAGAGGATCGACAGGGGCAAGTGCGCCTTGCTGGGGGTCAGGTTCACCAATTCGATCCGCAGGCCGCCATCGTCGTCACGGCCAATCGCGTGGATCAGCGGCGCCTCGTTCTTCACGAGCATCAGCAGCGCTCGCTGTGCACCGGCATGCAAGATGGTGGTGCGCATGAGGATTTCGATCAGGCGATCCTGCTCGGTCTCGTCACTCAATGCCTGCGCCGCTTTCATCACCGACGCGAGGTCGAGCGTGTCCTGCCCTCCGGCAATGGTGACACTGACGCGAGATGCCAGAATCGCCTCCCGCTGCCGCGCCTGCGTGATCAGCGCGTGCCGGTACGCTTCACTGCGCGCCGGCGCCAGGTCGTGGCCCAATGCGGGAATGTCCTGAAGCCGTTGCCACTGGCAGTTGCACGAACGCAGGTCTGCCAGCAGATCAGCCGTGCTTTGGTAACGGTCGTCCGGGTTCTTGGCCAGCAACTTGAGCACCAGCTCCGACAGCGCGGGAGGAATGTCACCGCGATACAGGCTGAGCGCCGGTGGCTGTCGCGCCACATGGCAGTACACCCATTCGACGGCGTCGCGGGCCTCGAACGGCAAGTGGCCGGCCAACCACTCGTAAAACGTCATGCCGAGAGAGTAAAGGTCGCTGCGCTGATCGGCGTGACGCTCGACCCTGCGCGATTGCTCCGGCGACATGTACGCCAGCGTGCCGCAAATTGAATCCGACACTGGCAGAGCGCCCGAAGGGTGGGCCTCGACGCTCAGTCCAAATCCGCTCAGCCGCACACTGCCATCAGCTCCTTCCACCAGATTGCACGGCTTGATGTCACGGTGCAGCAGCCCTTCTGCGTGAAGATGCACCAAAGCAGACGAGGCGCCGATGGCCAGGTGCAGAAAACGTTCGATCGACAAGGGTTGATTGGCCAGTTCGTGCAGCGGCTGCCCGCCCGGATCGCTCGACACCAGCAGCAGGCCATGGCCGCTGGGCAATGCGTCGGACAACAGCGCCAGCGGTTGCAGCGCCCACCGGGGCGACAACCGGGCCGCGAGGGAAAACTCATGTTCCAGCCGCCGCGTGGCATTGTCACTTGCGCCGGCGGCCGCACTGATCACGCGCCACTGCTGACCTCCGCCGTCGGGGAGCCTCACCCGGAAATGACTCAGTTCGCCGTCGGCGAGCAGCCATTCCCAGACGAGCTGCCCCCACCACTCCGGCCCGAAGAGCGCGTCGTGGGGAGCCCTGCCTGATGGCGCATCAAAAACGCTGCTCATGAAAGCCCTTGGTGAGATTCAACGTCAGGGGCCAGATCGTGCCCCGCGGACCGTGCCTGAGTTCGACAGGCGTAAACAACCGCATGGAACTCATCGGCCCTGCGAATCATAAGCACAACTTTGTCGGGCGGAAAGTTGACGCGATTGGCAGGTCACACGACATATAAACTTCAAACTACTGAAGATGTATAAATGTGCGGTTAGTCATTGCGTCATGACACCGAGCCGCTCGTGCATCTTCAAAAGTTCGATGACATTGCGTGCGTTCATTTTTGCCATGACATGTTTTTTGTGAACTTTGGCGGTCACTTCGCTGGTGCCCAATTCGACAGCGATCTGTTTATTCATTTTGCCGGTGATCAATAAACCCATGACTTGTCGTTCACGGGGCGTCAGGTGATTGAAACGGTCGCGCACGTTAAACGTCAGGCGGCGTTCCGACAGGTTGCGTGCGTCGGCGGACAGCGCTTCGCGCACCAGGTCCAGGAGGTGCTCCGGTTCGAATGGCTTGGTCAGGAACTCATGGGCCCCGGCTTTGATGGCCTTGACCGACATGGCGATGGTGCCGTAGCCGGTCATGAAGATGATCGGAAAATGCAGGCCGCGCACCTGCAATTCATCCTGCAAATCGAAACCCGTGCCGTGGGCGAGATTGACGTCGAGCAACAGACAGGTCGGGGCTTCATCGAGCGGGTGCGCCAAAAAGGCGGCGGCGCTGTCGAAGGCGCTGCACGCGATGTCCTCCGAATTCAACAAGCGCTGCAGCGCGGTACGGATGGCGGCGTCGTCATCGACCACATAGACCCGGGGTGTCGCATTCATAAACTCTTCCGTCTTCAGCGGCTCAACGCCAGTGCTCTGTGTGCCTGAGGATGATACCCGTCGGGACCCAACGGAACAGCCCTGAGCGGTTGGATATCGCCCTGTGCAGCGGCGGGAACACGGTAGCGCGGGTCGAGCCTGAGGGTTTCGCCAGCGATTTCCTGGGTCTGAACCACCCGCAGGCAGGCCCGCGTTGCCGCCAGCATGCAATAAAAACGGAACGGTCCTTGGGCCGACACCACCAACAACGACTTGGTCGCCAGCCTCACCATGCAATCCATGATGCACGCCCGGGCGAGCGTCGCGCACTGCAAGGCATGGCACGCCTGATCCAGCGTGAACGGGCCGTCCAGATCGGCGAGCAGCCTGAGCACCGCACGTTCGTCCCGGCTCAGCAAACGATAGCTCCAGGCCAGCGACGCATGCAGCGTTTGTTGCCGTGGCGGCGCGGTACGCAGGCTCGCGGTCAGCAGATGAACGCTGTCGTCCAGACTGGCGACCAGTTGATAAAGACCCAGTGCCGTGGCCCGTGCCGCCGCCATTTCCAGCGCCAATGGCATACCGTCCAGACGCCGGCAGACCTCACCCACCAGCTCGACGCTGTAATCGTCCAGTTCGGTGTCGCCGCTGCCGCCCATGTGGCAGTCCAGTGCCCGCCAATGCCGCAGAAACAGCTGAGCGGAGGTGCTTTGCAACACGTTTTCGCGGCTGGCGTCCGGTGCGGGCGCCGTGAGCGGGGGTACTTGCACGCTGCGTTCGCCGGCAATCCGCAGGGGCTCACGACTGGTGGCCAGCAGCCGTGCACACGGCGCGCCCCGTAACACGGCCTCGACCAGCCCGGCGATCTCGTCGATGAGGTGCTCACAGTTGTCGAGGATAATCAGGCCCGGATGGCGAACAACGTGTTGGCATATGCTCGCCGCCAGCGGCTCACCCTCGACGGGCTCAACGCCCAACGCGGCCGCCAGCACTTCGCACAGCCGATCGCCCCGTTGCAACTCGGCCAGCGGCACGAAACACACCGGCATTGCCTCGCGGTCGATACGCTGCTGGCCGAGCACCACCGCCAGACTGGTCTTGCCCACGCCCCCCGGCCCGATCAGGGTGACCAACGCGTGGCCGTCGTTCAAAACCGCCTCCACCTCGTCCAGCAACGCCTCGCGCCCCACCAGATCGACGCTCGCGGGCAGCCGATGCCTGGCGCTTGATGGTCCCCATCCCGAGGCTGTTTCCCGCGCCTTGGGCAACGGGTCCTGCAAGGTGGCGTCAGGCCAGGCACCCTCGCCGCCCAATAACAGGTAGCCACGACCGGGGATCGTGCGAATCAGGTCGCGGTCAGCGCCCAGCGCCTTGCGCAGCGCCGAAATGTGCACCTGCAAGTTATTTTCCTCAACGATCGTGTCGGGCCACACGTGCTGAAGTATCTGTTCCTTGCTGACCAGTTGCCCCTGATGGCGAATCAGCATTTCCAGAATATCGAACGCGCGGGTGCCAATGCGCAGGGCAACGCCGTCTTTGAAAACGTCCCTGAGGTCCAGGGACACAGTAGCCTGACCGAGACTTATCATCTTATTCACGCAGTCCTTAGAGTGGATTCGCACGCCCTGAATGCGTCGAACGTGAACGAGGCCATCGGGCTCCCGTACTCGAACAACGTCGCCGATCCATTTTTAGTCAGTGAACATCTAATCAGTAAAAAACATTAACCGATATTATCCGTAGGGGTAGGAACTTGTAATTCATCCGTCTAACGGTTGTTGAATCTCGGTGAGCTTAATGATCGTTAGATAACGATTAGTTGGTCACTGTCGCTCGCCAGTGACCGGCACTGACAGCACCTGTCGCTGACGACTGCGCCAGGCACTGGGTGTTTCCCCGGTCAATCGGGTGAACACCCGCGTCAAGTGCGGCTGATCGGCGAAGCCACAGTGCTGCGCAATCTGAACCAACGGCATGGGCGGCATGGCGCGCAGCAATTCCCGCGCCCGCTCCACACGAATCTGCAACAGCCAGGCGTGGGGAGCGACGCCAGTGGCCTGTTTGAATGCCCGGGAGAAATGGCTGCGCGTCAGCGAGCATTCCTGGGCAATGCGCTCGACCGACAGATCGCCGTCAAGGTGGCTAGCGATCAGCTCCTTGGCAATCGCCAATTGGGTGGGCGTGAGGGACGCGTGAAGCTTGCCGGACGCCGGGGCGACACGCCCATAGCGGGCGATGGCGTGGCTGCTCATCGCCATCAGCACGTGATCGAGAAACAAACGATTGGCCATGTCGGGACGTTGCAGCGCCGGGAGCATGGCGTGCGCCAGGTGATACAGCACGGGGTCTTCGGCGCCGCCCTGCTCGTAGCGGAACACGCCGATCTTTTGGGCGCCCTGCTCGGCCTGCAACGCGTCCAGCGCCTGCCGGGGCAGCGTCACGCGCAGATTGTCGTAAGACGAACGATGCTGACAGCGCAGTTCATCGCCCATGAACGGCAACGCGACAGAGCCCCGGAGATGGCCACCGGCGTAGCTCAACCGGCGCCCACGCCAAAGGCGATGGGCGGCAAAATCCTGCAACTGAACGATGATCGAGAAGGCATCGACACACGGGATGTCGATGATCTTTTCAGGGTCGGGGGTCGCCTGCTGAATGCGCACAGCGGTGAAGGCATCACCGCTCAGCTGCATGATCCGGGGAGTGTTCAAGGGCCAGTCCTGTGTCAGTAAAGGGGTGCCAGTGCAGTCGCCCACTCCCTGTGCCCAGGCGACTGCGCTCATCTTAGTCGATCAGCGGCACATGGGCAGCGCGCTGATACGGGCCGTATTCCACAGGCACCCACTGGAAGCGTTTGCCCAGGGCTTCGATGTGCCCGGTGCCGGGGAACGGCAGGTGCGCGGCGGCGACCCAGCGCTTCTTGCTGGCGGCTTCGCTGAACACCGCGTCGCGGCTGGCGATCGCGTTCTGGCTGTTCTCGTCAAAACTGATGCTGACTTCCGGGTGTTCGAACTGCACGGCGAGGTTATGCACCAAGTCACCGATGAAGACAATGGATTGGCCGCGAGACGTGAACTGGTACGTGGTGCTGCCGGGGGTGTGCCCCGCTTCGAGGGTGGTGTGCACTTCCGCAATGGGCGACTCGCCGGGGGTGAACGTCTTGAACCGACCGGCAGCGACGTAGGGAGCGGTCGATTCCTGCGCGATTTTGAAGAATGCCCTGGCCTGTTCCGGCACGCGGGACAGCGCCGTCGGGTCCAGCCAGTAATCGGCCTCGGGCTTGGCGGCGTACACCGTGGCGTTGGCGAAGATCGGCTGTTTGTTGCCGTCGACCAGGCCACAGACGTGATCCAGGTGCAGGTGGGTCAGAAAAATCGTGTCGACCTGCTCCGGTTCATAGCCCGCCGCCTTGAGGTTGCGCGTCAGCATGCCCGCCGTTTCACCGATGCACTGGCCCGCCCCGGTGTCCACCAGAATCAGGTTCTTTCCCGTGTTGATCAGAAAGGCATTGAAGGCGGTTTGCACCCCCGGTGTTTCGATGGCACGCCGAGCCAGCAGCGCGCGAATCCGCTCAGGGGGCAGGCCTTTGAGCAGTTTTGGCGACAGGTCGTTGTAACCGTCGAACAGCGCCGTGACTTCGTAATCCCCCACCGCCAGCCGGAAATAGCCCGGCACTTGGGTTTTCTGCTGGGCGGGCGGTTGGGCACTGGCCAGGGTCGAGCACAGCGCAAGGCCCAGGCCAGCGGCACGGGCGAGCGAAAACAGGGATGAGTGCATGGGACGCCTCAAAGCAGGGTTAGAAGAAGCGCCGATGGTGCGATCCCTGCCGATCCAGTGATTGAAGCGCTGTGCTTGTTTCGAAGCAGAGCTGCGGCGGTCGATGACGGCAGACTCCGGGAGCGATCGGTTATAGACATCCCGCCATCACTGTCCCTAACATCCCCGCGTGTCGTGGCGACGTGCCCTCTCCCGTGGAATTCCCTTCATGCCCTCAGACGCTCCTCATTATTCGCTGGCCTGGAGCCTGCTTCTGCTTTTGGCAGATGTCGCGGCCTGGCACCTGCTGGCCGACCGCAACCGGTTGACCCGGATCGGCATCCGCCTCATGGGTTTCGTGGCCTACAGCCTGGTGATCGCCAGCGCAGGCGTGAGCCCACTGGAAGCGCCTGCCTGGCCCGACAACAGCGCCATGCAATTCGCCGCCACCGCGCTGGCCATCGTCTGGTGGATGTATGCGGCGCGCACCCTCACCGTTCTGCTGGGCTTGCTGTTAACCGGCCGCGTTGGCCACAGCGGGCGACTGTTGCAGGAGGTCATAGGCGCGGTGGTCTTCCTGATCGCCATCGTCGCGGCGGCCGGCTACGTGCTGCAGCTGCCCGTGAAGGGGCTTCTGGCGACCTCCGGGGCGATGGCGATCATCGTCGGCCTCGCGTTGCAGAGCACACTGAGCGACGTGTTTTCCGGAATCATCCTCAACACCACCAAGCCCTATCAGGTGGACGACGCGATCTCCATCGACGGGATGGAAGGCAAGGTCATGGACATCGACTGGCGCGCCACGCACCTGATGACCGGGGTCGGCACCATGGTGGTGATCCCAAATTCAGTGGCGGCCAAGGCAAAAATCGTCAATTTGAGCCGACCGGTCAATATTCATGGCGTGTCGATCACGGTGATGATGTCTCCGCACATCCGGCCCCGCCGCGTGCTGGATGCCCTGGAGCGTGCGTTGCAAGGGTGCAGCGCGTTGTTACAGACGCCACAACCCCGGGCAGTGGTCAAAGACACCAGCCCGACCACCATCGAATATTCGATGACAGGCTTCATCAGCGACCTCAATAACAAGAGCGACGTGCGCAATCTGCTGTTCGATCTGGCGTATCGGCACCTGGAAGCTGCGGGTATCGCCTGGCAATCGGAGATCACCGCCGAGGCCATGTCGCGACCCAGGGCGTTACTGGACGAGGTGAAGGTGTTCAGGGCCAGCACTGCCGAAGAGAAAGATGAACTGGCGCAAACGATGGTCGCTCGGGAGTTCGCCACCGGTCAGACCATCATGGACATGGGAGACGAACCGGACGGGCTGTGGGTGATAGCGACCGGCGTTGTCTCGGTGAGGATTCCCGACGGCAGGGAGATGATCGAGGCCGGGCGCATGGGGCCGGGGGAAGTGATGGGCGTGCAGAACGTGCTCGACGACTCGCCGTCCGAGGCGCGCTTCATCGCCCTCACGTCCTGTGTGATGTACCGCATCGAAAAAGCCGCCACGCGCAAGGCGATGGAGCAGCGGGCGGAAATCACCACGGCACTCAACAAGTTGCAGGCGGTGCGCCAACAGAACAGCCAGCATGTTTTGCTGCGCAAGCCGGTGGTGATCAAGAAGAATCACTTTTTGGGCTGGTTGCAGAAGCGCTGAACGATTCGGGCGTGCGGGCAAGCCAGGGGAAATGCCACTGCCGGTAAACCCGCACCGCGACTGAAGATGGAATGAAAGAGACTGGCGACGCATCACGATTAAATCGTTAGCCTGCTTTCATTTCCGTTGGCCTCGGGCGATGATGGCGCACTCCCACCGCGCCTGCGAAGAGCCCTCATGTCTGCCGCCCTGCCACCCGAAACGTCGCCTCAGCACACGAATTCAATGGCGATCACCCTGCAAATCGTCTCCATCGTCCTCTACACCTTTATCGCGTTCCTGTGCATCGGGCTGCCCATCGCGGTGATGCCCGGCTATGTCCATAACCAACTGGGTTTCAGTGCGGTGGTGGCCGGTCTGGTGATTGGTTCGCAGTACCTTGCCACGCTGTTCAGCCGCCCTGTGGCGGGCCGGATCTGCGACACCATCGGCACCAAGCGGGCCATCGTGTATGGGCTGGCAGGCATCGCGATCAGTGGCGTGCTGACCGTTTTGGCGGTCCTGCTCGAAACGTTCGCGGGCATCAGCCTGTCCATTCTGGTGATTGCTCGGGTGATCCTCGGCGGGTCGCAAGGTCTGGTGGGCGTGGGCACGATCAGTTGGTGCATCGGCCAGGTCGGTGCGGAACACACGGCACGTTCGATTTCATGGAACGGCATCGCGTCCTACGGCGCCATTGCCATCGGCGCGCCGCTGGGCGTGGTGATGGTCAACACGCTGGGGTTCGTCAGCCTCGGCCTGGTGTTGACCGTGCTGGCCGCAGGCGCGCTGCTGCTGATTCGCAACAAACCGCCGGTGCCTGTGGTGCGCGGCGAGCGCATGGCGTTCTGGTCGGTGTTCGGTCGCGTCGCACCTTATGGCCTGGGCCTGACCCTGTCCTCCATCGGCTATGGCACCCTCACCACCTTCATCACCCTGTATTACGTGAGCCGGGGCTGGGAAGGCGCGGCGTGGTGCCTGACGGTGTTCGGTGTCTGCTTCATCGTGGCGCGGCTGTTTTTCATCAACGCCATCACCCGCTTCGGCGGCTACCGTTCGGCCATTGTGTGCATGTCGGTCGAGACCGTCGGGCTAGTGCTGTTGTGGCTATCGCCCAACACCACTGTGGCGTTGATCGGCGCGGGGTTCGCGGGGTTTGGCTTATCGCTGGTCTACCCGGCCATCGGCGTCGAAGCCATCAAGCAAGTGCCCAACAGCAGCCGTGGCGCGGGATTGGGGGCCTATGCGGTGTTCTTCGATCTGGCACTGGCCATCGCCGGGCCGCTGATGGGCGCGATTGCCCTCGGCATGGGCTACGACTGGATCTTTTTTTTCGCAGCACTGCTCTCGATTCTGGCGTTGGGCCTGACCGTGCTGCTGTCGCGACGCCCCGCCGTAGACACGCGGCTCTAGCACGACGCCGGCCAAACGGCATCGCAAAACGCTGAACTGCCCGGACCCGAGCCGGTCGGAACTAGCACATCCCTCGCAAAAGGAGCGTGCGTGTGACTTCCGATCCTGCTGGTGTCCACCTTCCCCTCTCGGACATGTCGGGCGTACGGGACGTTCATCGTTTACGCGTACTGACGGTCAACACTCACAAGGGCTTTACGGCCCTGAACCGACGTTTCATCCTGCCGGAGCTGCGCGAAGCGGTGCGCAGCACGGGGGCCGATCTGGTGTTTTTGCAGGAAGTGCTCGGCGGCCATGATCGCCATGCCGCCCGCTATCACGACTGGCCGACCCTCTCCCAATACGAATTTCTCGCCGACAGCATGTGGAGCGACTTTGCCTACGGCCGCAACGCAGTTTACCCGGAAGGCCACCACGGCAACGCGATCCTCTCGAAGTACCCGATCCTGCATTACCGCAACCTCGACGTGTCGATCACCGGCCCGGAGCGTCGGGGCCTGCTGCATTGCGTGTTGCAGGTGCCGGGACACGACGAGGTGCACGCTATTTGCGTGCATTTGAGCCTCTTGGAAAGTCATCGGCAGTTACAGCTCGACTTATTGTGCGCGTTGCTGGACTCGCTGCCCGAACACGCGCCGGTGGTGATTGCCGGGGATTTCAATGATTGGCAATTGCAGGGCAACAAACGCCTAGCGCGCTGCACGTACTTGCACGAGGCTTTCGAGCAAAGCCATGGGCGATTGGCCAAGACCTACCCGGCCCGCTTCCCGCTGCTGCGGCTGGACCGGGTTTACCTGCGCAACGCCACCAGTCACAACCCGAAAATCCTCGGGACGCGGCCGTGGACGCACCTGTCCGATCACCTGCCGCTGGCGGTCGAAGTGCACATGTAAACGCCCGTATCCAAAGGCGCTGGCATCGTTTCGCCACTCCCGCCGTTTGTCCGGTAATGCCGTGATTGTTTAAACCAACTGCCGCTTGATTCATCCCATTTAATGCGAGCCACATGACTCGCCCTTCTCATAACAAGAGGTACGCAATCATGGCTAACACCGGAAAATCGAACCCTGGCAACTTCTCGAACGATCGCCAAAAAGCCTCCGACGCAGGCAAAAAAGGCGGCCAGGCTTCAGGTGGCAGCAACATGGCCAACGACCGGCAGAAAGCAACTGACGAAAAACGTCCGGACGCCAGCAAAAAAGGCGGAATGCCACAAGGCGGCGCAGGCCGTAAATCCTGATCAACGTCTGATCAGCGGAACGAGCGAGGGTGAGAGCCCTCGCTTTTTTATGCCCGTGCGTTGCGTTAGTTATTCGTCCGGGTCGATCAGCGGCACCGTGGCGTCCCGGTCGAACTGCGAACCCGGGTCTTCATTGCCGGGGTCATTATCGACGTCCACTTCAACCTCTTCTTCGTCCAGCGGAACAGCGCCACGGGGCACGGCGTCCGGGGTTTTGTGCGAATGAGTGTGCATGGCAAGTTCCTCGTGTCAGGCGGGTTCTGTGGCGACCCGGTGTGTGGATGAGTTGAGCTTAGCTGGCGCTGACCGTCCAGTGCGTGGCGCCTTCGGGAAACTGCAACTGCTCGACCCGGTGGGCAATGCCGCAGGCCAGGGAGTCTTCGGCCCGAATCACCTTTTCCTCCGACGACAGACAGCGGCCAATGTCCAGCGGGGTCACTGCGCCGTCGGTCTCGCTCAGATAGATGTTCACGTACCGTTGCAAGTCGTTATCCAGGCTGCGCAGGTATTCGCGGATGCGTGAGTGATCCACCGAGCTCTGGTTGAAGTACCAGCTCATCGGGTGGATGAGAAACCGGGAGTGAGGACAGACGATGCGCTCCTCGGCGGCGAGGTAGATGACGATGCCCATGGATTCGATGTTGCCGCTGTTCAGTGCGCGAATCGGCACCTTCAGCGACTTGAGAAAGTTGTAGATCGTGAAGCCCAGGGCCGTGCTGCCGCCTGCGGTGGAGAGGTTCAGCAGCAAGCCGGTCGCCCCTTTGTCGAGGGCTTCCAGACAGCGGTCGCGGAAATGCTCGGTGGTGGTCTGATCGACCCCACAATGGAAATGGACGATGTGTTCGCTCATCGACGGCCCTCCCTTTCCGGTTATCGACACGGTGTAATGGGTTGGAAGGCGCGCAGACCGCAAAAGTTGCATGGTGCCGTGCTGCTCAAGCGGAGGGGATCGTCCGCCACAGGGTGCCGAGTCGAGAAACCTGTAGGAGCGAATTCATTCGCGAAAGGGCTGTACAGTCGACACTTCTCTAGCGTCTGAACCCTCTTCGCGAATAAATTCGCTCCTACAGGAGGAGTTCTGCGGCGTGGTGTGACACGTATGCCCGCCCTCCACACGAACCATAGAACTCCTGCCGCACGGCATGATCTGTACAACACGCCGGGCATTTTTTCCCGGCACTCCATGACCCCGGACAGGACACTTTCATGAGTCTGCACGACAAGATCATTGGCCGCCTCGGCTTTGGCGCAGCGCCTCTGGGCAATATGTTCCGCGACATCAGCGAAGACGAAGCCGCCGCCACGGTGCAATCGGCGTGGGATCAGGGCATCCGCTATTTCGACACCGCGCCGCTGTACGGCTCGGGCCTGTCCGAGCAACGGCTGGGCAAGGCGCTGGCCCATGTGCCGCGCGACGAATACACCCTCAGCACCAAAGTGGGCCGGTTGATTTCCGACGAACTGGACAGCGAAACCCGCAGCGGCCCGTTCAGCGACGGTTTGAAAAACAAAATCCTCACCGATTATTCCGGCGACGCCACGCTGCGTTCCATCGAGGCCAGCCTCAAGCGCTTGGACACCGATCGGCTGGACATCGTGTTCGTGCACGACATCGCTCAAGATGCCCACGGCGATGAGTGGATCGAGCATTTCAACATCGCCCGCAAAGGCGCTTTCCGCACCCTCACCCGACTGCGCGAAGAAGGCGTGATCAAGGCGTGGGGCCTGGGCGTGAACCGGGTCGAGCCGTGCGAGCTGACGCTGGACCTGAGTGAAGCACAACCGGACGGTTTCCTGCTGGCGGGCCGCTATTCGCTGCTGGACCACGACCAGCCGCTGCAACGCCTGTTCGCCAAGGCCCGTGAGCACAACGCCGAGTTCGTCGTGGGCGGGCCCTACAGCTCGGGCGTGTTGGTGGGCGGCAAGCATTTCGAGTACCAGGAAGCGCCGCAAGCGATGCTCGACAAGGTCGCGCACATTCAGGAAATCGCCCGCCAGTACCAGGTCGATATCAAATCGGCGGCGCTGCAATTCGTACTGGCCAACCCGCTGGTGGCGGCGGTGATTCCTGGCGCGAGCCGGCCCTCGCGAATCATCGAAGACGTCGCGGCGCTGAATGCCCAGGTGCCGGACGGCTTCTGGCAAGCGATGCGTGATCAAGGCTTCATTGCGCCGCAGGCTCCGGTGCCGATGAAGGATTGAAGATCCACCCGAGACGTCGGCGAACGGTTCGACGTCTCACCCGCCGAATTCCAAGGTGGCGCGGTTTTCGCTTCAGCGGTAGGCATGTATCCCATGATCACCGCTTGAGACCCGCCCCCATGCGCATTTTGATCGTCAACGTGAACACCACTCAATCCATGACCGACACCATTGCCGAGCAGGCGCGCAGTGTTGCGTCACCCGGTACGGAAATCATCGGCCTGACGCCACGTTTTGGTGCGGAATCGGTGGAAGGCAATTTCGAAAGCTATCTGGCGGCGATTGCCGTGATGGACCGCGTGCTGTCCTACGATCAGCCCTACGACGCGGTGATTCAGGCCGGGTATGGCGAGCACGGGCGCGAAGGCTTGCAGGAATTGCTGGACGTGCCGGTGGTGGACATCACCGAAGCCGCGGCCAGCCTGGCGATGCTGCTCGGGCATAAATATTCGGTGGTGACCACGCTGGACCGGACGGTGCCGCTGATCGAAGACCGCCTGAAACTGGCCGGTGTGTTCGAACGCTGCGCGTCGGTGCGAGCCAGCGGCATGAGCGTGCTGGAGCTGGAAGAGAGGCCGGACCGCGCACTGGAGGCCATCGCCGGGCAGGCGGTCGAGGCGGTGACGCAGGACAAGGCCGAGGTGATCTGCCTGGGTTGCGGCGGCATGGCCGGGCTGGACCAGCTGATTCGTGACCGTGCGGGCGTGCCGGTGGTGGATGGCGTGACGGCCGCCGTGGCGCTGGCGGAGTCGCTGGTGCGATTGGGATTGAAGACCTCCAAAGTGCGGACGTATGCGAATCCGAGGCCGAAGAAAGTGATCGGCTGGCCGTTAAAATAAGGGGCCTGTAGGAGCGTGGCTTGTCCCGCGATCGGCGGGGAACCCGTCGCCAAATCGGTATTCGCGGTGCCTCAGATGAAATGCATTTGACGGATGACGACGACTTCGTCGCCGATCGCGGGACAAGCCACGCTCCTACAAGGGTTGCGAACGCCGAGTGGTCGCCTGTATCGGGCAAATCGTTTACCATCGCCGCCGCCGGTTTCCACTCGGAATTAATAGGGAATCCGCGAGCCGTGCCCTGTGTCATCGGGCGCGCTCAAACGGAACTGTCCCCGCAACTGTAGGCGTCGAGCCGTGCTTCCTGTTTGCCACTGGGTTACCGCCCGGGAAGGCCGAAGCACGGTGATGAAGCGCCAGTCAGGAGACCTGCCGGCAAGCGTCAATCATTCACCGGCGGGGTGTCCGGGAAGGACTCCCGTGCGCGGTGCTTGCCTTTATTCTCCGCCAGCCGTTCGGGTGTGCTTTCCAGTGCCTGTTTCGTCGATCACAGGCTCACTGGAGAAACCCCAATGTCGCTGCGCCGTTTTGCTCCCTTGTTCACCAGTCTGACGCTGTCGAGCGCAGCGTTCATGTCCCCCTCCGCTTTGGCTGCACCGACCCACTACCCGTTGACCCTCGACAACTGCGGCGTGCCCCTGACCTTTGCCCAGGCGCCTCACAAAGCCGTGACCATCGGCCAGGCCGCCACCGAAATGCTCTATGCGCTGGGCCTGAGCGACCGGGTCATTGGCACTTCCCTGTGGTTCAACGACACCCTGCCTCAATTCAAGGACGCCAACGCGAAGATCGAGCGCCTGGCCGACAACGCGCCGAGCTTCGAATCGGTGATCGGCAAGCACCCGGACTTCGTGCCGGTGCAGTTCGAATGGATGGTCGGTCCGCAAGGTGCGGTCGGCACGCGACAGCAGTTTCACGACCTGAAGATCCCGACGTATATCCTGCCGTCCGACTGCGAAGGCAAGAACAACCTGGTCGGCGCTGACGGGACTCGGCTTGAAGCGTTCCGCATCGACGCGCTGTACAAAAGCATCGCGCAACAGGCGGAAATCTTCGACGTTCAGGATCGCGGTCAGCAACTGATCGACGGCTACAAGGCCCGTCTGGCTCAGGCCATCGAACACGCCAAGGCCCATGACGCGAGCAAGGTTTCGGCGGTGTTCTGGTTCTCCAGCCCGGACATCAACACCGACCCGTACGTCGCCGGGCGCAAAGGCATTCCGGGATTCATGCTCGACACCCTGGGCATGCGCAACATCATCGATTCGGACGAAGAATGGCCGACCGTGGGCTGGGAAACCATCGCCAAGGCCAACCCGACGATTCTGGTGATCGCGCGCATGGACCGTCGCCGCTTCCCCGCTGACGACCACGAAAAGAAACTGGCCTTCCTCACGTCCGACCCCGTGACCCGCAACATGGACGCCGTGAAAAACAACCGCATCGTGATCATGGACGCCAGTGCGATGGAGTCCAGCGTTCGTCTGTTCGACGGCATCGAGCAATTGGCCAAGGCCACTGAAACACCATGAACCTCCTGAACATCGCCCGCTGGCTGGGCCATGCCCTGTGGGTCAGCGGCTTGCTGGTGCTGGCCGTGATTGCGGGCGTGGCCATCGGTGAGACCTCCATCAGCCTGCCGGTGATCTTTCAGGTGCTGGCGAACAAGCTGTGGGCGGCGGGTTATGCGGTCGATCCCATCGATGAGGGCATTGTCTGGAATTACCGGCTGACCCGAGCCATCGTCGCGGCGGCCTGTGGCGCGGGCCTGGCGATGTCCGGTGTGGTGCTGCAATCGCTGTTGCGTAACGCGCTGGCGGACCCGTATCTGCTGGGCATTTCCGCCGGGGCGTCGACCGGCGCGGTATTGGTCGCGATCATCGGCTTGGGCGCCGGGGCGATTTCCTTATCGATGGGTGCGTTCGTGGGCGCCATTGCCGCGTTTGCCTTGGTCGCGTTGTTGGCACGGTCGTCTCGGGCCTCGGGCAGCCAGGCGGTGACGGGGCAAATCATCCTCGCGGGGATCGCCGGGTCGCAGCTGTTCAATGCGCTGACGTCGTTTCTGATCACCAAATCTGCCAGCGCCGAACAGGCCCGGGGCATCATGTTTTGGCTATTGGGCAATCTCAGTGGCGTGCGCTGGACCTCGGTGGCGCTTTCCGTGCCGGTGGTGCTGCTGGGGCTGGCGGTGAGCCTGTGGCACCGGCGTTCGCTGGATGCATTCACCTTTGGTGCCGACTCGGCGGCTTCGCTGGGGATTCCGGTGCGTCGGGTGCAGACCCTTCTGATCGCCACCGCAGCGTTGGTGACGGCAGTGATGGTATCGATGGTCGGCTCCATTGGCTTCGTCGGTCTGGTGATTCCTCATGCCGTGCGCATGGTCGTCGGGGTGCGGCATGCGCGGCTGTTGCCGTTGAGTGCCTTGAGCGGCGCACTGTTTCTGATCGCCGCCGATGTGCTGTCGCGGGTGCTGATCAAGGGCCAGGTGCTGCCCATTGGCGTGATCACGGCCCTGGTCGGCGCGCCGGTGTTTGCACTGATTCTGATGCGGGGAAATCGCGCCCGATGAACGCTTCTGTCGAACAGGCCGCCAGCGTGCTCAGCGCGGTCAATCTGAGCTACAGCGTGAAGGGCGCGACGTTGCTCAGCGGCGTGTCATTGTCGATTCGGGCGGGGGAAAACCTCGGCGTCGTGGGCCCTAACGGTTCAGGCAAATCGACCCTGATCAAGTTGCTGGCCGGGTTGCAGACGCCCACCTCAGGTGAGGTGCTCCTGCACGGGGAACGGCTGTCTGCCATCCGCCGTCGCGACATGGCGCAGCGGATGGCGGTGGTCGAGCAACAGGCGGAGACCGGCGATTCGATCAGCCTGCTTGAAGCCGTTGAATTGGGCCGTACGCCATGGTTGTCGGCGCTGGCGCCGTGGAGCGTGGAAGACGACCGAATCGTCAGTGAGGCGATTGCTGATGTGAGCCTTGAGCCCCTTCGTCATCGGGCCTGGCACACGCTGTCGGGCGGCGAACGGCAGCGGGCGCACATTGCCAGAGCATTGGCGCAACGGCCGCAGATCCTGTTGCTGGACGAGCCGACCAACCACCTCGACATTCAGCAGCAACTGTCGATTCTGCACCTGGTGCAACGCCTGCCCGTGACCACCGTCATCGCCCTGCACGATTTGAATCAGGCGCTGGCCTGTGACCGGTTGGCCGTGATGGACCGGGGGCGACTGGTGGCGTTGGGGTCGCCGTTCGAGGTGCTGACGCCAGAGCGATTACGGGACACATTCGGCGTGTCGGGGCATTGGTTGACCGATCCGTTCGACGGGCAGCGGGTGTTGCGCTTGCGTACACACATGGCCTGAATCACAGGGGTGTCTGACACCCCTCGATTCTCACAGTGGATCGCGGTGCTGCATTGAATGGCGCAGGCCTCAATCCCGCAAATGCTCCAACCCCGCCAACATCAATTCATGCTGGCGAATGCTGTCCAGGCTGGTGGAGGATTCCGAGGCGTCGGGCACGGCGTGCCAGACCACGAAATCCCGCTGCACATCGAGAAACAGGAAATACTCGTTGAACACCTCAGCCTGCGAAAAGCGCCGCTCCAGCGCGTCGCGCAGTTGCTCGGGGCGCAGGGCGCGGCCTTCGATGTGCAGAGCGATGCCCCAATCCCGGTGCTCTCGACGGCTGACGAAGGCGATGCCGGTTGCCACTGGCCAGATGGCCGCGCGTTCTGCGGCGACGTGGGCGTAGAACGCTGCCTTTTCCGATACCCGAATCATGCTCAGTCCTTTAATGGCACAACGGTGAAGTCTTGCTCGTGGTCCCGCTCGTCGATGCCCTGGCGCATGTCCGCCGGCCACCAGATCACCAGCTCACGATCGTTGGAATCCGGGCGTTTGCAGGCGTAGCCCGAACAGCCCGAATGGCTCGCGCAGCCGCCCAGGGTGGCGAGCAGCACGAGCAGGATGACGTAGCCGCGCAGGTTCATCGTGTGGCCCCCTTGAGCAGTGATGGACGGTTTTTGCCGGACTTGGTCGAGACCTGCGGCTGGCGGACCGCGATGTAGATTTCACTCTCCGCACCCGGTTGCAGCCAGGCATGGGGCCAGGCGCTGACGCCCATTACCCAGCGGCCGCCGCAACGGCTTTCGTCGATGCGCACCGGTTTCGCGGTGGTGTTGTGGGCGACCACCACGGCGATGCCCCAATCCTTCTTCGCAAACCACTGCGAACGTTGACGGTCCAGTTCCAGACCCGCACCGGGGTCGCACAGGCTGTCGGCTTCGAACGGCAGCGCCTCGCCACTGTTGAAGCCCACCGGCGCCACGCCATCGAGCAACTGCGTGAACGCGTTCTGCACGTCGCCACGGGTCGGCTCTTCACCGCCGTCGCGGCGCTGCTTGATGCGCTTCATCTGATCGTCAACGTCGTGGGGATTGCTCAGCTCGACGTAACGCGAGGGGTTGACCTGATCGCCAATCAGACGCGGGGTCAGAATGAACAGCCGCTCACGCTGGTTGGTTTCCCGGGTGCGATTCTGGAACAGCAGCTTGCCGATCACCGGGATGTCTCCCAGCAACGGGATCTTGTTGACCTTGTCATTGGTTTCCAGCCCGTGGAAACCGCCGATCACCAGCGAACCGTGCTCGGCGATCACCGCCTGCGTGCTGACGTTGCCCTTGCGCACCGCTGGCTGATCTTCGTTGATGTTGGAGGTGTCGATCTGTCCGTCTTCAATGTCGACGATCAACTGCACCTGAGAACTGCCGCCCTTTTCCAGCGAGCGAGGGATCACCTGCAAGCTGGTGCCTGCCGTGATCGGTTGAATGTCCGCCACCCGCTCGGACGTCGCCGTGAGGAATTCGGTGCGGCTGAAGTCAATCACCGCCGGCTGGTTTTCCAGGGTCAGGATCGACGGGTTGCCGATCACCGACGCCGCGCCGTTGCCTTCCAGCGCGTGCAAGTCGGCAGCGAATTTGCCGGCGTCCTGAATGAACAACGTCGAGCTGGTGCCCTGGGAGAACAGATTCGCCCCGCCGCTGACGCTGCCGGAATTGAAATTCCAGCGGCTGGACAGCTCGGCCAGTTCGTTGCGGTCGATGTCGAGGATCACCGCGTCGATCTCGATCAGGTTGCGCGGGGTGTCCAGCTCCTTCACCAGCTTCTGGTACATCGCCTTGCGTTTCGGCAGGTCGTAGATCAGCACCGAGTTGTTGCGCACGTCGGCGCTGACGCGGATTTTCGAGCGCCCGCTTGCGCTGTCACGGGAACCACTGCCGCGTTTGCCACCGGAACCGAGCACGCGGTCCAGCCCTTGCTCCAGCGCATTGGTGTCGAATCCGCCGCCTTCGAGGCCGCCGTAATTCAGACCGGCCGAATTGTTGCCCGCCATGCCGCTGGCGGTGCTGCCCTGCCCTTGCACCAGATTCACGCCGTTGATGGACTCGCCCCGGGAGCGGCTTTCCAGCAGTTCCTGAAGAATGCTCGCCACCCCGGCCACGGTCAGTTGCTGGTCGCGGTAGCGGATGGTGCGGTCGGCGGCGTTGGCGTATTTCAGCGGCAGCACGACGATGTCCTGCTTCTCGGCTTTCTCCGGCGCTTCGACCTTTTTGCTGTAGGTGCGAACGAAATCGACGTACTTGGCCGGGCCACGGACCAACACCACGCCTTCGTCGGGCAATGCGCCCCAGCCGAAGCGTTTGTCCAGCAACCCGACGTCGGACAGCGCCTGCTGCAAGTCGTCCACCGCCTCCGGGGACACTTCGATGCGCGCCGAGGTCTGCTCGCTAGTGGGGCTGACGTACAGGGTTTCGTTGTAGACGAACCACTGGAAGTGGTGTTCCTGGCCCAGACGGTCGAGGAATTCCTGCGGGTTTTGCGCCCGGATGCGACCGTCGAGGGTGCCCTGAATCGGCGCCATGTCCAGGCCAATGCCGAATTCCTTGGCGAAATCCTTGAGCGCGGTGGCCAGGTCGGTTTGCCGTGCATCGTAGGCGTAAGCCGTGTGTTTCCAGGCATCGGGCACCGCTGCCAGCGCGGGCATCGCGACGCCAATCATCAGCAGAGGCAACCACATTAAGGCCTTGCGCATTTCACACTCCCGGTTGCCAGGTATTGAGGGTTGCGCGAGGCGACGACAGGGCCGTGGCGTGGCGCATGGAGGTTTGCATCAGGCTGAGCATCGCGCCGCGCTGGTTGGCCAGCTGTTCGAGGCGATTGAGGGCATCCGCCGACGTGCAGGGATTGGGCAGCCAGCTGAGCAGTACGACGCAGCGGGTCTCGGGGTCGATGGCCAAGGCACCGAGGCAGTCGCAGGCGACGCTGGCACCGCCCTGCCCCAATAACGCTTCCAGACGCTGAGGGTCGCTGCCGTCGTAGGGATCGAGCAGGTCGAGGCTGATGCGGAGACCGTTTCCGTGCACCGCCAGCCGGGCGTTGGCGTCGTCGATCCAGCAGTCCAGCGGCGTGAGCGGACGTTGCTCACACCACTGGGCGAGGATCGCCGTGAACTCACTGAATTCCATCGATGATCGCTTTGGTGATGCCGTGTTTGGCGCGCAGCCCTTCGTTGAGGATCATATTCGCCACGTTGGTTTGTTGCGACGCGTCGTTGAACGCCTGAAGGTCTTCCATCGTGCCGCTGTCGGACGCGGTTTCAGCGGCGTCTTCCATGTCGCTCTGGGCGCGGCTGTAGGAATGATCGAGGTGGTTTTGCAGTGATTTGAAACTGATCATGGGGACGACTCCAACGTGAAGGTTCATCCCCTGAGTGGAAACACGCCGCGCTCCGGTTCCCTGTGACGTGACAAAAAGGCTTTAGACGCGTGTTGTAATCGTCTCCACTACCAGCAAGCTTGTTCTGGTCAAGTCTTTCCGGACACCGATTACGGTGATCACCCCGCCTGCAGCTCCATGGCTATCGGCGACAGGTAATTGTTATAGCTGTGGAGCCTGATTCGGTTGTAACGCATGAAGAAGCTGGTCATGTCCCGTCTAGCTTCTTCGATTTCTGAGTAGCCCTTGGCAGGCACCCATTCTGACTTGAGCGTGCCGAAAAATCGCTCCGTTGGTGCGTTGTCCCAGCATTGCCCCCTGCGGCTCATGCTTTGCGTGATCCCATGCTCAAGCAGCTCGGACTGGAAACGCTGGCTGGTGTATTGGCAGCCTTGATCTGAATGGAACATCAAACCCGACTGTTTACCTCGAACCTCCACCGCCATTCTCAGTGCCTTGCTCACCAGGTTGGCGTCATTGATCAGAGAAAACGCCCAGCCAACGATTCGGCGAGCGAACAGATCAATGACCACTGCCAAGTGATACCAGCGCTTCCCGACCATCAGGCTGGTGACGTCGCCACACCAGACCTGATTGACTCCTGTTGGCTTGAAGTTACGTTCGAGCAGGTTCTTGGCGACAAAGGCCTCGACACCTCTGGAGCGATACTGATGGCGGCGGCGCTGCCTGCTGGTCAGATTTGCCTCCGCCATGAGTTTCCCAGCCAGATGTCGCCCTACCTTGATCTGTAGCGCCTTCAAGGACTGAGAGATCATTCTCGCACCTGCACTTTCCCTGCTTTCCCTATGCAATTGGACGACCTGGGCCTTGAGCGCCTCACGCTTGGCATCAGGCAACGAACGGCGATGAAGCCAGTCATAGAACGCGCTTCGGGAAACGCCAAGAGCGCAGCAAAGCTGGCTGGTCGGATACGCACCTGACTCTCTCAGTTCCTCAATCAGGAAAAACGATCGGGATCCGACATCAAGAGAGCGGTAGCCTTTTTTAAGATTTCGGCCTCGGTCTCCAGGCGTTTGATTTTGGCGCGTAACTGCTGGAGTTCTCGCTGCTCGTCGCTGATCGCTTTGGTGCCTGCCAAAGGCTGGCCTTTCTGGCGCTCTTTACGAACCTGATCCACCCAGCGGCGCAGAGCCGTTGGGCCGACGTCCATCGATGCGCAGACGTCAGGAACCGAACAGTTGTCGTCAAGAACCATGCTGGCAGCACGTTGCTTGAACTCGCGGGTATAGGTTTTTCGCTCTTGCATGGAACCTCCTGAATGGGCGAATCATATCGCCCTTAAGAGGTGTCCGGGATCATTAGGCCAGTTCAGCTGTGCTGCTACGGAAGGTGGGGTGTTCAGGATAATGGGGCGCGGCGAAAAACCTGTAGGAGCGAATTTATTCACGAAACGGCGGTGCAGCCGACACTTCCGGGTTGAACGTACTGGCCTCTCGCGAATGAATTCGCTCCTACAGTTGAAACCCAGTCAGCCTCAGCATTTGGCAGCGCCGCCGATTACCTGTAGGAGCGAATTTATTCGCGAAGCGGCGGTGCAGCCGACACTTCTGGGTTGAATGTCCTGGCCTCTCGCGAATGAATTCGCTCCTACAGTTGAAACCGAGTCAGTCTCAGCATTTGGCAGCGCCGCCGATTACCTGTGGGAGCGAATTCATTCGCGAAGCGGCGGTGCAGCCGACATTTCTGGGTTGAATGTACTGGCCTCTCGCGAATGAATTCGCTCCTACAGTTGAAACCGAGTCAGTCTCAGCATTTGGCAGCGCCGCCGATTACCTGTGGGAGCGAATTCATTCGCGAAGCGTTGGTGCAGCCGACATTTCTGGGTTGAATGTACTGGCCTCTCGCGAATGAATTCGCTCCTACAGTTGAAACCGAGTCAGGCTCAGCATTTGGCAGCGCCGCCGATTACCTGTGGGAGCGAATTCATTCGCGAAAAGAAGTACAGGCGACGCAGATCGAGTGCCTGTCCGAGCCCTTCGCGAATGAATTCGCTCCCACTGTGGAGAGCGTTGATGCACCTACGCGTCTTGCCCCAACAGCCCGCGTTTCAGGCTGGTCCAGTCAATGTCGAACGCGCCGTTGGCGTCGCTCAGGCGCAGGGTTAGCGGCGGCATGAGGGGGTCGGCCTTGAGTTGCCAGTGTTCCGAAAACCGGCTTTGCGCGAGCCAGTCCCGAAGTTCGTCGAGCTGATCGGGGTGCGCGCTGAGGGTGGCGACGGCTTCATGGCGTTGGCTGTCGGCGAGGTTGCGGATCAGCACCCGTGTCCGCTCGGCCAGCGTGGTCTCGTCCAGCAGTCGGGCGAGCGTGATGTTGAGCAAGTCTTCGACAGCGCTCATCGCTTCTTGCTGCAACGTCTGCCGCTGCTGCTCGAACGCGTCCAGAAAGCCGTTGGCCTGTTCCCAGAACTGCATCAGCGCCTGGTCTTTTTCCCGTTGCGCCTGTTCGCGGGTGTCCGCAAGGATCTGCTCGGCTTCCTCGCGCGCATTGCGCAATACGTCCCCGGCGAGCTGGATATCGGCCAAGTCGTCCCGCCGCAGAATGGTGTCGAGCAGCACATCGGAAGAAGCCAGGGCGAGGCGGCGTTTGGCGAGCATGTCGAATTCCCGGAGAGAAAGAGTCAGGGTGTGCTGGCGCGCCAAACGACGGATTGCCAGAGCGTGTGCAATTTGCCGACGGGCATCTCGATCACCGCGTCAGGCACGGCGCCAGGTGCCCAGTTCAAGCGCAACCGGGACCAGCAATCCTCGCCCACCCAGGCCGCCAACAATTCACGAGGATCGTGCACGGAAGCGTCGAGCCAGACGCCAGGACGCAACGCCTTGGCCACGGCGCGGCACCAGCGCTCATGAGGGGATTCATCCGTCACGCGCCCCAGGCATATGCTCTGTGCGAGGTGCAGCGCGGCCTGCTGTTGAGCGGGATCGAGCGTCAACCATTGCAGCACCGGCTCAACCGGCGCGGGAGGTTGACTGGGCGCAATCCCGACGCTGTGCAAAAACGCGCCATGCCGGGTGCGCAACACCCCCGACAGCTCCGACGTTGGCAGCCCGCTGTCCTCGGCGAATCGGGCCAGCCAGTCGCCGTGCGCCCATTGCCAAGGCGCGCACCACCACTGAATCCAGCGCTGATCCGCGTCCGCCATCGCAGCGTGCGTTGCGTTTTGCATCACGCCCGCACCGGCAGGTTAGAACCCTCGTCGCGACGCAGGCCGATCCGCTGCAACAGCGCGTTGCGCCAGTCGCTGCGCAGGATCAACACCAGCAACAGGATCAGCACCAGCCCGACAAACGGCGCCGCCCATAGCATGCTTTTCCAGAAGCCCAGGTTCGCGCTGTCCACCAGAAACGGCCCGAAATTGACCAGCCGTTCGGTGTCCTGAAACTCTGCCGCGGGCACGAACACGATGGCGAATTTCTTCGAGTCCAGCGGCTCGCCGGACATCCCCGGAATGCTGCTGGCGACCATCTGCTGAATGCGCCCGCGCACGCTGTCGGGGTCGAGCGCTGAGGTGTGCTTAATGAACACCGCCGCCGATGCGGGCTGGACCGGCTCGCCCGGCGCGACCCGTTCAGGCAGCACCACGTGAACCCGGGCCACGATCACGCCGTCGATCTGCGACAGCGTCGCCTCCAGTTCCTGCGACAAGGCGTAGATGTAGCGGGCGCGCTCTTCCAGCGGCGTTGAAATCACGCCTTCCTTCTTGAAGATTTCACCCAGGCTGGTGCGCGAATGCCGAGGCAAACCGGCGGCGTCGAGAATGCGCACGGCCCGGTTGATGTCGGCGGTGGCGACGGTGATCACCACCCCGGTTTTCTCCATGCGTTTGCGCGCATCGATGTGCTGATCGGCGAGGCTGGCCACCACATCGTTGGAGTCCTGCTCGGACAGACCGCTGAACAGGTCGGTCTCGTCGCTGCATCCGCTGAGCAGCAACATCAGGCACATCAGACCCGCAGTCAGATACTTCACGCCAGACCCTCTATTGCAGGTTGGTCAGCTTGTCGAACGCCTGAGCGCTCTTGTTGACGACCTTGGTGGTCAACGCCATTTGCAACGAATACTGCGACAAGGATCGGCTCATCTGCGCGATCTCCAGCGGGTCGTCGGTGGTGGAGGCCTTTTTCATCTTGCGCGCCGCCTGCTGGGAAAACTTGTCCATGGTGCCCAGTCGCTCGGACAAGGCACTGGCAATCTGTTCGGAAAGGTGGCTCTGCTGCAGCGCCATGTCGGGGCGCATGGCCGCATTGAACAGATCGACGTCCGCCTGCGAAGGCCCGCTGACCAGTCCTTGATCAAGGTGTTGCTCAAGATCGGGGGATGGCGATTTGAGTTGATTGACGTTGGAAACGGTCACGGGTGCTCTCCGGCAGACGGGTCGATACGAAAGCTCTATCAGGAAACGCTGTTATTGCCTGATCCGAGCAGTGCCTGGACGATGGCGTCGGCGGCCTGGCCCAGACTGTTTTGCAAGTCGTGTTGCGCGAACAACGCGTTTTGCGGCGCACCGTTACCGGTGGCGCCGGCGCCATTGCCGTTGTTGCCCTGGCTGGCTTCGAGGCCTTTCTCGATCAGGCCGCTCAGCAGCTGACCAAGGTCCTGGGCCACGCCCTGGCTGCCCGAATTGCCCGGCTGCACGGCATCGTTCGCAGGAGAGCCTAGGCCGCTGCCGACGTTGTTACCCGCGCCATTGCCAGTGCTGGCGTTGAGGCCCTGTTGCAGCAGACCGCTGAGCAACTGGCCCAGGTCCTGAGCAGGATTGCCGCTCAATGCGCCTTGGCCACCGGTCGGGTCCGCCGCCAGCGTGCTGCCCGTCGGACTGCCCGCGCCGCTGCTGGCATCGGCAACGCCGCTTTGCTGCTGATCCAACTGGCCACCGAGCATGTCCAGTGCGGCACGGAAGGCGCTGGTTTCGCTCTTGTCGAGGTAGTTGTCTTCCTTGAGCTCGTTCTTCCACGACCCGGAATCCGGCGCGGGGAATTTGCTCGGGTTCTGGTCCATGAACTGCGCGACCTTGTCCAGCATCGGCATGTCATCGGAGGAAAACTTCGTTCCATCACCCTGCTTGCTCAAAAGGTCATCCAACGAAGCTTTACCCAGGCCGTTCAGCACTTGGGACATCAGGTCCGGCTTGCCCGCGCCACTGCTGGCGCCGCCGCCCAGGCCGAAGTCCGCCGCCGCGCCGAAGTTGTCGCCCAGCTTGTCTTTGATCACGTCGCCCAAGGCTGCCTTGATCATGTCCGGCGAGCCGCCGACCATCGCGGCCAGAGGGTTCATCTTTTTCATCTGGTCGCCGACCATTTTGCCGAGCGGCGAATCCTGGTCCAGGTGACCGTCCTTGGTCAGCGCGCCGGCGAGCTTGTCGATGACGTCCTTGAGCGACTGTTGCGGCCCTTGTTGACCGCCGATCCCGCCGGTGGACACGACGGTGCCGATGTGCGCGTTCTGCAGCGGGTTGATACTGGCGTTGAGACTTAGCATGAAACCTCCAATGTCAGGGGGTTGCCCCCTTTTTCAGGGGGCGCTCTGAATGATCAGTAGCTGATACCTTTGGCGTTTTGCGCCTCGGCACTGATCGCCTTGTTCGAGCTATCTTCCTTGCCGGAACGGATGGCGCTGAGGACGTCGTTGGTTTGTTTCTTGATGTCGGCGTCGGTCTGCATGGCGATCAGTCGTGCAGAGCTGGCGTCGGATTTTTCGGTCGCGGCGTTTTGCGCGGCTTCAGCCTTGGAGGGTGCGGCGGAGTCGGTGATGCTGCTTTCCTGCTTGATGCTGGACAACGCGCCAGCGGCGCCTTGGGTGAGGTTGCCGATCATCGAGATTGGGTTCATACCTACGGCCATGTCGATTACTCCTGGGTCATCACCAGCGGAAGTGCTTGGTGCTGATAGGTGGTAACGGGGGTGGGATCGGTTCCATCAGAGGTTTGGAAATTTTTTTGTTGGCTTTTAGATCGTGGGGATATCCGATGCTGCGGTAACGGCTAATTACGGTTCCGCTCTTACAGCGGGTTCTGCCTGGGGGCAGAAGGTTTCGCCTTCGGCGAGTTACTTGGAAAAGCACCCCAAGTAACCAAGGGTGCCTGCTCCTGGCTTGGCCCTCCTTCGTCGGGTTCCCTCACTCCGACGACGCTCCGTGGGCCCGCCGCGAAGGGCCATCCATGGCCCAGCGCGGCTCTCGCGGCATCCATGCCGCTCGACCCACTCCGCGCCGCCTGCGCTCGGCCTGCACCCAAGTCGCGTTCTGCGGTGATTGAGCCATTGCGTAGGAAGATCAAAAGCCACAGCCAAAGCCAAAGCCAAAGCCAAAGCCAAAGCCAAAGGCAAGCGACGCGTCTGACTCTTTTACGTTGGGCGCAAATCTGTGTAGCTCCACCATCCCCCTGTGGGAGCGAATTCATTCGCGAAGGGATCTGGCAGACGACAGAGCTGCGTCGGATGTACCACCTTCGCGAATAAATTCGCTCCTACAGGGGCTCTGCGGCGCTCCTGAATCTTCACCAATCCAGGCAGACCGCGTTCGCTGCCGTCGTAACCTCCGGCGTCTCCCACAAGGACAGCGTCCAGATTCCAGGGCGAAGTTCGCCCTTGCCCTTGCCCTCGACATTACTCTCGCTCTCGCTCTCGCTTTCGCTTTCGCTTTCGCTTTTGATCTTCATACGCAATAGTTCAGACACCGCCGAACGCGACTTGGGTGCAGGCCGAACGCAGGCGGCGCGGAGTGGGTCGAGCGGCATGGATGCCGCGAGAGCGCCGCAAGGACATGGATGTCCGTTCGGCGCGGGCCCACGGAGCGTCGCCGGAGTGAGGGAACCCGACGAAGGAGGGCCAAGCCAGGAGCAAAGCGTTTTTGGTTACTTTTGGCTGGGCCGGCATTCCGGGCGCTCTTGCCAAAAGTGACCCGCCGTAAGGGCGGAACCGTCAGCAGCCGTTACCGCAGCAACGGATATTCACACACCTCGAAAAAACACCCTCAAACATCCAACTCCTTCATCCGGTGATAAAGCGTCCGCCGGGGAATGTTCAGCTCCTGGCTCACCGCATCGATGCTGTTGTTGTGCCGCTTCAACGCCGCCTGGATCAACACCTTCTCGATCACCCGCATCTGCGATTTCAACCCCGTCGACGACTCGCCCTCTTCCCCAGGCTCCTCGCCCAACAACGGAAACCCCAGCACAAACCGCTTGGCGGCCGACTTCAGCTCACGAATGTTTCCCGGCCAGTCATGGTTCAACAAGACGTGCCGCAACACCGTACTCACCTCCGGCATCACCCGCCCCGACTCACGGGCGGACGACAGCGCGAAGCGCCGAAACAGCGGAATGATCCGCTCACGCTGTGCCCGCAACGGCGGCAGTTTCAGCGTCAGCACGTTGAGCCGAAAATACAGGTCCCGGCGAAACCGCCCCTGTTCCACCAACTCATCCAGCGCGTGCTGCGCCGAGGCGATCACGCACACATCCAGCGCAATCGACGTCGTCGACCCCAGCCGTTCAAGCTCACGCGTTTCCAGGACCCGCAACAGCTTGGCCTGAAGACTCAACGGCATGCTGTCGATTTCATCCAGGTACAACGTCCCGCCCTGCGCGGCTTCGATGTAGCCGACCCGGGACCGGTCCGCACCGGTGTAAGCGCCGCTGACCACGCCGAACAATTCGCTCTCCGCCAGCGTCTCCGGAATGGCCGCGCAGTTCATCGCCACGAGACGCCCCTTACGCCCCGACAACCCGTGGATGCGCTCCGCCACGGTGTCCTTGCCGGTGCCCGTCTCCCCCGACAGCAGCACATCGATGCCCAGCTGCGAAATGCTCTGGGCAATGACTGTCAGGTTCGGCACCTGTTGGTCATCGGCGGGTTCATCATCAAAAGAATCGTAGACACTCATCCCCAACCTCTGGCAGTTCACGCGCCTGCAAGCGCCGGTCGCTGCGGGCGGGCCGAGCGATTCGTGGGACAACAGGCGTCAGGTGTTACGAAAACAGCGGATCGGATACCGCGAGGCAGCTCAGGCCCAGTTCTTTCATGCGGTGGTACAGGGTGCGCCGGGGAATCTCCAGCTCCTGAATCACGGCATCGAGGCTGTGTTTGTGGCGCTTCAACGCGTCCTCGATGAGCATCTTTTCGATCACCCGCAACTGGGTTTTGAGGCCGGTTTCAGGATCACGATCCGGTTCGATGTCGGCACCCAGCAATGGGAAACCGAGGACGAAGCGCTTGGCCGCCGACTTGAGTTCGCGAATGTTGCCGGGCCACGCGTGGCTCAACAGCACTTGCACCAGACCGGTGTCCAGTGAAGGCACCGAGCGGTTGAAATCGCGGGCGATGGACTGGGTGAACTGGTCGAACAACGGCAGGATCTGTTCGCGACGGTTGCGCAAGGCTGGCATCTGGATCGTCAGCACATTGAGGCGAAAGAACAGGTCGCGGCGAAACAGCCCTTGTTCCACGAGTTCATCCAGCGGCCGTTGCGCCGAAGCGATGACCCGCAAATCCACGGGAATGAACGCGGTGGAGCCCAGGCGTTCGATCCCGCGGGTTTCGAGAATGCGCAGTAACTTGGCTTGAAGGCTCAGGGGCATGCTGTCGATTTCGTCCAGGTACAACGTGCCGCCGCAGGCCGCTTCGATGTACCCCTGACGTGATCGGCTGACGCCGGTGTACGCGCCGTTGACCACACCGAACAACTGGCTTTCGGCGAGCGATTCCGGGATTGCCGCGCAGTTCATGCCGACGAAGGCACCGGTCCGACCCGACAGTTCATGAATGGCCTTGGCCAACGTGTCCTTGCCGGTTCCGGTCTCGCCGCACAGCAGCAGGTCCATGCTCAGACTCGCTGTATTCAACGCTATCTGATGAACATCCAGCGTTGTATTTGCCCCTAAAGATGCCCAGCCGCTTACATCGATTTCGTCCTTCATCGATACCTCTCAAATTGGGTGCAAGCGAGTTATTAGTACCACGCATTACAAAGGCAGCAATAATTAATTTTAGTTCCCGCGCTTGATGAGAACAGGTTCACAAGGTTCCCCGGTGATATCAATATGACTGCACTCTTCCGCGCAACTAATACATGCACAGCCCCTTTCAAACGCGTATTTAAATTTAAGACTTGCCTCGCGCAAGACAATGTTTTAACAGGGCATCGATTGCGCAAAATAATTCTCATCGCCTATCACAATAGATTAACAATCAATGGGTTATGCTACATTTCAGTGCGCCCAGCCCTCGGTTTTCTTGTGCTCGCCTGAAAACCATCACCGGCCGTCAGCGATCTAAGTTCAAACGGCTATCAGTTCTGCAAGTAACATTGTTGTGTTTGAAGTTGAAGAAGCGCTCATTTATCGATTCGTTGATACTCACTTTCTGAATACAAAGTGACTACTGCTCCCTTTCAACTCCCCTGGCTTAGCTTTAGAGTTAGCGCGGCACTTTAACTCATTCAGTCGCGGCAACTTAATAAAGTTACGCACACTTTATTTACGCCGTTTAAACATTCGGAAATCCAACTAAGGCCATTCGGATTTCCGAACGGTGCTTTATCCATTCAGCCACTCCGGCTGAACACCCTTGTGTTCCGGGGGTTTGCGTGGACGCGACGTGGCCGATTTCCGCCACCTGAGGACCGCGACGCGGCCTTTGTTTCTTGTTCGTGTCGAATGCGACACAACTAAGGACTTCCCATGCAATGACGAGCGGCGAGCTGTGATAGCGAGGCATTCGCGAAACAAATACTCATGCGATGTTTCAAGATATTTCTGAAACACGATAAATCCCTCTGTATCAGCAAGGGTACAGGGGTGCGAAAAAGTTCACGGCGTATGCCACGATTTAGATGAACGAATATATGGCCCGGCGACACCACAGCAGGCTTGAAGCGCTGAATGCCTGCCTCAGGAAGGTTTGTATCCGTACGGTTACCCACACGCTTTTTTGTAGCGGTGCACCGAAGCGGGTCACGGCGATCGGTGGAGCGAGTTCCGCCCTCAGGGCGACAACCGGACGGACGGCGATACCGGCGAGAGGGTCGCCGCAAGCGCTTCGCCTGACGCCTGTGACCCGTACGGGCCCATTTTCGCAAGGCTGGCGGACAGTTGCTGCACCTGATCCCTGGGCACCAGCAAATGCGTCGGGCCATCCAAAGTTTTCTTACGCAGGAAAGCCGGATTCAGGCCCAGCAGCACCGCTTCGTCCACCCCGGCGCTGGCGGCCAACTGGCTGAGGTCTACAGGGCGGGTCAGTTCGATGGCGGTGAAATACGGGGCATCGGCCACGGGGCTGAGCTGGACGCCGTACACCTCCGGTTCGCGCACCAGCATCGACAGTGCCAGCAGGCGCGGCACGTAATCCTGGGTTTCTTTCGGCAGGTTCAGGTGCCAGTAATCGGCGGGCAGCCCCCGCAGTTGGTTGGCTTCGACGGCCCGGCTGACGGTGCCCTCGCCCGCGTTGTACGCCGCCATCGCCAGCAACCAGTCACCGTTGAACTGGTCGTGAAGGCGTGTGAGGTAATCCATGGCCGCCTTGCTCGACGCCACGACGTCGCGGCGCCCGTCATACCAGGCGGTCTGGCGCAGGTTGAAGTCGCGCCCGGTGGCGGCCATGAACTGCCACAACCCTGCCGCGTCCTTGATCGAATTGGCTTTGGGGTTGTAGGCGCTTTCGACGATGGGTAGCAGCGCCAACTCCGCAGGCATGCCGCGCTGGTCCAGGCTTTCGGCGATGAAGTGCAGATAGGGGCTGGCGCGCAGGCTGGCGTTGCGCAAGAAACCGGGATTGCTCAACAGCCAGTCACGCTGGCGGACGATGCGCGGGTTCTCCCCCGTGTCGTCCACCAGGCTGAACCCCTGCCCCAGCCGTCCCCAGATATCACTGCCGTCATACGCCGCCGCCATGACGCGAGGGCGCGGACGGACGCTGATGTCCGGCGACCGATTGAGCCCGGCCACCAGTCGCGGAGTGCGCTCGACCGAAGGCGGCAACGGATAACCGAGCACCTCATGGTCGAGGGTCTGGCAACCGGCGCAGAGCATGGCGAGGGCCAGCGAAGCGAAACGGACATGGCGAACGAAAGTGGGCCCCAAAAGCGGGGTCGAGGCAGGTGGCATGGGGGGCGGGTCCTGAGAGCGATTACCCTAGGTGGCCCCCGCGCCGAAGCGGTTCCATGCCATAGATGCAGATCGGTCAGCGGTTCGACCAGCCTTCCACGGTGCGCACCAGATCGGTCAGGTCTCGGTGCCCGCCGTCCTGTTGTGCGGCGACGTTCCACAGTTGCCGCGCCGCGTTCCCCAGCCACATCGGCACGCCCAGCGCCTGGCATTCTTCGACAGCCAACCCGACGTCTTTGCAGACGCTGGAAATCGGGAAGCCAAAATCGAAGGTGCCCGGCAACACGTGCTTGGGAAATTTGTCCATCGTCGCGCCGTTCTTGCCGCTGCCCGCGTTGATCACCGCCATCATGACCTCCGGGTCCAGGCCGCCCTTTACGCCCGCGACAAAGGCCTCGCTGGTGATCGCGAACGCGGTGGTCGAGAGCATGTTATTGAGCAGTTTGAGTAATTGGCCCTGCCCCGGTTGCTCGCCTACGATGAACACTTTGCCGAAGGCATCGAACAGCGGGCGCACGCGCTCGACCGCTGCCGGTTTGCCCGCGACCATCAACGCCAGCGTGCCTTTCTTCGCCCCGGCAGCGCCGCCACTCACGGGCGCGTCCACGGTATCGATGCCCTTCGCGGCGAGCCCTTCGGCGACTTCCTGTTCCGCACGGGAACCGACGGTGGACAGGTCCACCAGAATGCGCACGGAAGTCCCTTCGATAATCCCGTCAGCGCCCAAGGCCACGGCCTTGAAAATCGCTGGACTTGGCAGGCTGGTGAAAATGATTTCAGCGCTGTCCGCCACCTCCCGCACGCTGCCCGCGACCTTCGCGCCCAAGGCACCCAGCTCGTCCAGTGCGCCTTGATCTTTGTCGAAAATCACCAACGAGTGACCTTGTTCCAGCAGACGCCGCGCCATGGGCCGTCCCATGACGCCTACGCCGATGAAGCCCAGTAATTGATTGCTCATAAGTGTTTTCCTGTCTGTCAGAGACTGGCCAGGCGCATCAGCGCGCCAACGTCGGTTGCCTGTTCCAGCGCCCAGAGCGCATCGATCAGCGGTTGCGGTTCGCATCCGGACCGGCCGTAAGCGGCGAGGTCGCGGAGTTTGTCTTCGAGAAAATGATCGCTGAGGGGCGCGTCGAGGCTGCCGAGGGAAACGTCGACGGTTCGTGTGAGGACCGAACCGGAATTGAACGTGATCCGCACCTGCGCAGACTCCACCGAGTAGTCAGCGTCATCGACGAAATGCACACGTTCATACAACGCCCGCAGCCGTTGATCACTCACCGCTGCGTCACTGAATTCCGCCAGACCGGCCTTGCCCGTCGCCAGGCTGACCGCCACGGCGTGTTGCGCGCTGACTTGGGATTGTCTGCCGAAGCGAATGTCAGGCCGATCGGTGCGTTGACGCAATAACGGATGCCCGGTGAGTTCGATGCGCTGAATGTCGTCCAGCCCCCACGTACGATCCCGCGCCAGTTCGAGGCACGCCTGAATCACCGGGTTAAGCACCACACCGCAGGGATAGGGTTTGTAAGTGTTTGCCAGCAAGGCCCAGCGCTCGCCCAGCCCAACGCTGATTTCGTCGAAACGCGGCTGTTCACCGAACACCTTCAAGAAACCGCGCTCACCTTCCAGTGGCTGGTCTGGCCCGACGAACCCGTCCTGTGCCAGCAATGCCGAGAGCAGGCCATTGCGCGCGGCATTGCCAACACCCATGCTCTTCGCCGCGCTGCCGAGGGTTTCCACCAGCCCGCTGGCTTGTGCGCTGGCATTGCCAAATGCGCCGACCAATTGCCGGGCGTCGAGGCCGAGCACCTTGCCGATGGCCGCTGCCGCGCCGAACACCCCGCAGGTCGAGGTGATGTGCCAGCCGCGCCGGTAATGTTCGGGGGAAATGGCCATCGCGATCCGGCACTCGACTTCCACGCCCAACACGAACGCCAGCAACAGCTGCTCACCGCTGACAGGCTGTGTTTCCGCCAGCGCGAACAACGCGGCGGCCACCGGTGCCGTCGGGTGCAGGATCGTCGGAATGTGCGTGTCGTCGTAGTCGAAGACATTGGCGCTCATGGCGTTCAGCGACGCCGCGTTGAGCATGTCCATGACGTCGGCGCGACCGATGACGTGGGCCGCGCCGCCTGCGTTGAAGCGCGTGAACAGCGTCGCCGCTTTCGCCACGTCCGGGTCGCTGCAACCGGCCAGCGACACAGCGAAATAATTGACCAATGCGCGATGGGCTTCGTGACGCACGTGGGCGGGAATGTCCGACCAGGTGGTGCGTTCGATGAAATGCGCCAGTTGCAGGCTGAGGCTTTGAGTCATGGGCAGTTCCGTTTTCCAAGGGTCATGTTCAGCATCGCTCACCCCGCCATCCACCCGTCATCCACCGGCAATGTCGCGCCGGTGATCGACCCTGCCGATTCGCTGCACAGGTAGACGATCAGGTCGGCCACGTGGCTGGCCTCGACAAAGCGCCCTGTGGCCTGTTTGCCCTGCAAAAACTCAACGGTAGCGGTCTGGCGGTCGAGCTGTTTTTCAGCCATCAGCGCGGTCAGTCGGCTGTCGATGTTCGGCGTCATCACCGAGCCGGGGCACACGGCGTTGCACGTGATGCCCTGCCCCAGGGTTTCCACCGCCACGGCGCGGGTCAGGCCCAGCAGCGCCGTCTTGGTGGTGACGTAATCAATGCGGTTGGCGATGGCCCGAGAGCCATAGGCGGACGACAGGTTAAAGATGCGTCCCCATTGACGTTCACGCATGCCCGGCAGCACCCGCTGAATCGCCAGAAATGCGGCCGTGATGTTCACTGCCAACGCCTGATCCCAGCGCGCCAGCGGGAAGTCTTCCAGCGGCGCGAAATGCCGGATCACCGCGTTGTTCACCAGCACATCGACCGGCCCCGCCACTGCGATCAGCGCTTCGACGCCTTCAGGTGTGGACAGGTCAGCGCGCACGTAACGCACCTGCACATCGTGAGTGCTCGTCAGTTCTTCGCAGGTGTCGCGCACCTCATCGGGCATGGCCAAACCGTGCAGCACAACGTGGTAACCCGCTGCGGCCAGCCCGGTGCCCATCGCCAGGCCCAGGCCGTCGGACGACCCGGTCACCAGTGCCGTGCGCCCTTTCATACCCCGGCTCCGTTGGCATCGATGCGCACGGCGAACGACGGATCGCTCGGATCGACCGGCGCGAAACGGTTCATCACGTCCGGGTCATGGCCGGGAATCACCACCGCGCCGGGGCGTTGCAGCCATTCGCGAATGCGCTCGTAGCCCTGGTACATGTCGGCCAGGCTGTCGAGCACGGCGAAGGGCCGGTCCTGCTCCAGTTCGTCGTAATAGTGAATGGCATCCGATGCGAGGATCACCGGGCCTTCGGGCATTTCCACCACCACCGCCATCTGGCCCGGCGTGTGGCCGCCGAGTTCGTACAGCTCGATGCCGGGGATCAGCGTGTTCTGTTTTTCGTCGAGCAAGGTAATGCGGCCTTCATGGTGCAGCGCCTGAATGCGTTCGATGTCCAGTGGGTCGATGTGGTGGCCGTACTGCGGGCGCTTGCCCATGTCGGTGCCCCAGAAGTCGAACTCCTTGCGCGACATGACAATCTTCGCGTTCGGGTACAGACCCAGGTTCCCGGCGTGGTCGTAGTGGGCGTGGGTCAACACCAGCAACTTGACCTCTTTGGGGTCGATGCCCAGGCGGGCCAAGGCATCGGCAGGCGCCACCACCGGTTGGCGTTTGCGTGCGGTTGCGGCCTCCGGGCTGAAACCGGTGTCGATGACGATGGTTTGCTCGGCGTTGCGGAAGATCCAGAAAAAATAATCCATGGTGATTTCCGCGTCCGGTTCCCGGTAGGCGCGGAAGTTGTAATAGCACTCGCTTTTGGTGGTCTGCCGGGTGCCATAACGCACCACGATCACTTCGGGGTCGGTCCAGTTCGGTCTGACGGTCGAGGGTGTGTTCATGGGAAAAACTCCAGATAGGGTCGGTCTTCAGGTCTTGATTTCGTGAGGCTTTTCTTGCCCCGCTGCCACCACCGGCAGCGGCGCCACGGCGATGTCTTCCAGTGATCGGTTCTTGGTTTCCGGGCCGATCGAGCCGACGATGATGGCTTGCAACAGCAGCGTGCCGACGATCAGCGAGATCACGCCGACGATGCCGAAACCGGCGAACACCGATGCGATGGCATAAGGCACGAGGATGTTCACGCCACGCCCGATGGCATTGCACAACCCGGCACCGCGCAAGCGCAGTTCGGTCGGGAACAGCTCAGGCACGTAACTCGCCACGCTCAACGACGACAGCACGTAGATGCACGCGGTGATCGCGAAGCCGGCGGCGATGATCGCGGTTTCGGTCTCGGCGAAGGGGTAGCTCACGCCAAAACCGATGCCCACCAGCGAGAACAGCACGATGCCCCATTTGCGTCCCAGCCGTTCTGCCAAGGCGAAGGCAATCAACGACCCCAGCGGCCCTCCGGCGAACATCAGGGTGGTCAGCCCCAGGGAGTTGGAGACGCTATGGCCCTGCTGCACCAGAAAGGTCGGAATCCAGCTGACGAAAGCGTAGTTAACGGTGAACAACGCCACCAGCACGGTGATGCCGGTGATGGTGCGGGTCAGCAGGCGGCGGGAAAACAGGTCGCGAATCCGGGCGGGCGGTGTGTCGTCGCGCGCCGTGATCGTCACCGGCACGGCACTGCCAGGCTCGACGCCGCAGCGGCTTTCGATATTCGCCACGATCTTCTCGGCCTCTTCCTGACGCCCTTGGGACGCCAACCAGCGTGGCGATTCCGGCATGTTCTTCCGCAGGAACCAGACGATCAGCGCGCCCACGCCCGCGATGGCAAACATCCAGCGCCAGCCGAAGCGCGGGATGATCAGCCAGCCGAGGAAGGCCGCGAGAAACAGCGAGGTGTTGATGATCAGGTTGAGGATGGTGCCGAAGCGCCCGCGCCAAGCGGCGGGGATGAATTCGCTCAAGGTGCCATAGCCGACGACGATCTCGGCGCCCATGCCGACGCCCATCACCAACCGGAAGAAGATCAGCCAGTACATGTTGGGGGACAGCGCGGCGGCAATCGACGCGAAGCCGTAGATCCCGAGGTTGAACTGGTAGGTGAAGCGTCGTCCGTAGCGGTCGCCCAACACGCCGGACAGCCATGCGCCGGACATCATGCCGATGAAGGTCACCGAGACGAATGTCGCGTTCAGTGCCAGTGTGGATTCATGGCTGTTGATCAACGCGGCGAGTACCGACCCGGCGATGTAGATGTCGAAGGAGTCGAAAAACATCCCGGCGGCGATCAGGCCGAGCAGACGGTAGTGAAAGCCCGAAAGCGATAACCGGTCCAGGCGCGCGCCAATGCTGGCTGCTGCGTTCATGTGTGTTCCTCATCGTTATTGTTATAGGAATCTTGGGAGCAGCGGCGTCATCGGGCGTCGCGGGCCCTCGCGTTGAGTGCCTGCTCCAGGATCGGCGCGGCCATTTGCGCACCGTGGATGCCGATCACGCTGACGATCTCCAGCATTTCCATGATCTCTTCCTTGGTCGCGCCGTAACGCAGGGCATTGCGCATGTGCAGCTTGAGGCCCGGCACGTAGAGGTGCGTGGCAGCAGCGTCGAACGCGCAATACATCAATTCCTTGACCTTGGGTTCCAGCACGCCGGTGCGCCACGGCACCGACGAAAATTCGACGTAGGTCTCGAACATCTCGGGGTCCAGCTCCAGCAGCCCTTCCCAAGACGGATGCCAGTAGCCACGGTTCTCGATGAAGCTGGCCTTTAGCGCCTCGCGCCGGGCGTCGAGGGGTTCAGGACCATTGCGCATGCCCTCTTCTTCCAGCACTTCCAGCAACACCGGAACACCGACGTTGGACGCGTGAATGCCGACGGTGCTGATCAGCTCCAGCACTTCGGTCAGTTCCTCGCGGGTGGCGCCGTGCTTGAGCGCAGCCTGAATGTGTTCCTCAATACCGGGCTGAAACAGGTGCGTGGCGTTGGCACTGGCGACCAGCGCGATGAAGCACTTGACCTTGTTCGGCAGGTGATTGTTCTGCCACGGTACCGACGCAAAATTCGCATACGCCTCGACAAAACCGGGGTCCAGACGCAACAGACTGTCCCAGCCTTCATTCCACGTGCCATGTCGCGTAAACGCGGTTTTGGCCTGTTGTTGTTTTTCGGTGAGGCTCATGGTTTTCCTCGTCAACAGTGGGGATCGTTGCAAGACCTGTAGGAGCGAATTCATTCGCGATGGGGCCGCATGATCGACACACATGTGGCGCCTGAAACATTGCATCGCGAATGAATTCGCTCCTACAGAGGAATAACGGCGTTTTGGATCTATCGTCAGACCGCCATAACCTGTGGGAGCGAATTTATTCGCGATGGGGCCGCATGATCGATACACATGCGGCGCCTGAAACATTGCATCGCGAATGAATTCGCTCCTACAGGGGAATAACGGCGTCTGGGATCAATCCGCAGACCGCAAATAATCCTCATCCGCCACGGCTTCCTGCCACACGGTCTTGCCGATGGAGGTCGCGGTGTGGACCATGAAGTTCTTGGTATTCGCGCCGTGCCAATGCCGTTCGTTCGGGCCGATCCACACCGTGTCGCCCTGACGGATCGGCTGTGGGTCGCTGCCTTCCAGGCAAATCCAGCCGCTGCCCGCCGTCACGTACAGCACCTGCCCGACCTCATGGTGATGCCAGAACGTGCGGGCGCCGGGGTTGAACGACACGTTGTTGATGGTCACGCCATCGGTGGTCGGCATCACCGGGTCGGCCCAGACCACGCCAGTGAACGTCGCGCCACGTTGCTCTGAAATCGCGCCTTCGACGGCGCCGTGAAAAACCTTCATGCCTTCTCTCCTGTCTTGCCTTTGGCCGATTCGTGCAGACGCACCCCACCAGACATGTCGCCGATGGCGTCCACCACTCGGTTGCTGATCAGGTCGCCGTAACCCAGCGCCGTTTGCAGGCCGAAACTGGCCAGCGGCCCCGATGCATTGAGGGACGCGACGCCCAGTTCGCGCACGCGGTCGAGGTACAGCACCACGTCCTTGCTCATCAATTTGCCGGTCAGGCCGCCTTCCAGGTAATTGCCGTCGACGATGTGGGGGAAACGGTTCTGCGTGGCGAAGTTCACCCCGCTGCTGCTGTTCAGCACGTCCAGCAAACGATGCAGATCGAGGCCCGCTTTCTTGCCCGCCACCATCACCTCGGCGGTGGCCGCGAGGCTCACCGCGTTGAGGAAATTATTCAGCAGTTTGGTGGTGTGCCCGGCGCCGCTCTCGCCCATCAGAAACACCTTGCTGGCGATGGGTTCGAACACCCAGGCCAGGGCGTCCACCGTCGCGGCATCGCCCCCGACCATCAGGGTCAGCGCGCCCTTCTCCGCCGCCGCCGCGCCGCCGGAAATCCCGGCGTCGACGTACTGCACACCGCGCTCGGCAAACAGGCCATGCAGGCGAATGGTCGAACTCGCCGCCGCCGTGCTCAGATCAACGACAACCTGCCCTTCGCGGCAGTGCGCCAACAGACCGTTTGGCCCTTCGACGACCGCCTCCACCACTTTGCTGTCAGGCAACGACAGCAGCACCACGCCTGCTTCGGACGCCACGTCGGCGATGGACTTCGCCGCCTGCGCCCCGGCCGCCTTGACCCGCTCAGCGTCGGTGTCATAACCGAGCACGTTCAACCCGGCGTTCACCAGGCAGCGCGTCATGCGCCCGCCCATGTTGCCCAAGCCAATGAAACCCACAGTTTTGCTATTCACGACTGCTCTCCTCAGCCACGGGGGCTGTGAATCCTAGAAATCCACGTCTTTGGTTTCCGGCCCCATGTAGGCGCCGATGGTGGCGATCACGCCGCCGATCACCAGCAGCACGGCCGGGGTCACGGTGAACGGCATGAATTCGCCCAGCCAGGCCATGTAAAAGGCGTAGAACGACGGGATGATCACCGACAGGCTGAAGCCGACACCGAAGCCGGTGGCGCGCACGTCGGTCACGAAACGCTCGTTGATGTAGGTCACGATCACGCCCCACGGTGCGGTCACCAGCACCGACAGCACGCAGACCAGGGTGATGATCACCGGCAGACTCAGGTCCTGAACGTTAGCCAGCACGTACATGATCGCGGCGCCCACAGTGGCGATGATCGGGCCGAGCACAATGAAGAAGCGACGACGGCCGATTTTCTGACCGATCATGCCCGAGGCGATGTAGCTGAAAAACAGGATCGAATAGGCGATCAGCAGCGTACCGGTCACCTCAAGCCCCGAAAGGTGCAAGGTGTTCCGCAGCAACCCGGTGGGCAGGAAGATGGTGATGATGTTTTGGGTCAGCCAGAAGCCGGTCATCATCAGCAACACTTGCAGCAAGTTGCGGCCGCTTTTGCCTCGGATCAGGTCAGTGAGCGGCAGCTTCTCGCGGGGTTTGTTGCCGGTTTCGCTTTCCCAGATTTCCGATTCCGACACGGCGTACACGTAGTACAGCGCGAGCACACCGGCCAGCACCGCGCCAATCACGAACGGAATGCGCCAGCCCCATACCACGTACGGCGAACCGGGGCCGTCGAGGGGGAACAGCATGAACATCAGCATCGCCACCAGGTTGATGGAGACGTAGGCCAGCGGGAACCCGGCGATGATCAAGCCGCCGACGAAGCCGCGCTGGTGCTTCTTCGAATATTCAATGGCCAAGGGCATCGCGCCGGTGTAGCCGCCGCCAAGGAAGATCCCGTCGACGAAGCGCAACAGCACCAGCAGCCAATACGAGGCGATGCCGATGGTCTCGTAGCCCGGTAGCAAGGCGATCAGCAACGTGACCACGCCGAAGCCGGACACCGAGTAGATCGAGGCCATGCGGCGACCGGTCTTGTCGGCGATCATGCCGAACAGCAAGGCGCCGATGGGACGGCCCAGCAGCGTGGTGATGAACACCAGCGAGGCGAGAATCGCGGCCATGCCGGGCGACAGTTGCGCAGGTTGGAAGAAGAACAGCACCGGGGACAACACCACCACCGGCAAGTAGATGTCGAACATGTCGATGTATTCGGAGAAAAACGCGCCCTTGATGGCGTTCCTTCTCTTCTTCTCGATCGACTGTTCGGTTTCAGCCGCCGAGCTGGCTGGGGCGTATGTGCTCATGGCGTTTCCTTATAGTTATTGTGAGACGCATGCATTGAGGTGGAGGTTGGAGCATTCAGTTGGCAGCGGTTTCAGCCTCGAAGGCCTTGATCGCTTCGGACGCCACGCGGAAGGCCGCCAGGCCCAACGGCGCGCCGCAGTACACCGCCGCCTGCATCAGCACGGCGCGAATCTCGTCCTGGGTCACGCCATTGCGCAGCGCGCCGCGTATGTGAATGCCCAGTTCATGGTGCTGGCTCATGGCGGTGAGCATGGCGATGTTGATGATGCTGCGGGTCTTGAACGAGAGCGTCGGGTCGCCCCAGATCTCGCCCCAGCAGACTTCCGTGACCATCTTCTGCATCGGCCGGTTGAAGTCATCGGCGGCGGCCCAGGACTTCTCGACATGGCGGTCGCCCAGCACTTCTTTGCGATTGTTGAAACCTTGGTTGAAGCGTTCGTTGTCACTCATGTTGTGATCACCTTATTCGTACGATCGACTGATTGTCATACAGTTGAAACGGGCAAATTTTTTTGAGCCTTGGGCCTGAATCCCCGTAGCGACTCAGTTGCCGTAGCCCACCAATGATTTGACTTCCAAGTACTCGCGCAAGCCGTATTCGCCCCATTCGCGGCCATTGCCGGAGCGCTTCACCCCGCCAAACGGCGCGGCGAAATCGGCGGGCGGATAGTTCAGGTGAACGCTGCCGGCCTGCAATTGGCGGGCGACGCGACGGGCGCGTTCCTGATCGCCGGATTGCACGTACGCCGCCAGTCCGTAGTGGGTGCCGTTGGCGATGGCAATCGCATCGGCCTCGCTGTCGTAAGGGATCATCGACAGCACCGGCCCGAAGATCTCTTCCTGGGCGATGGTCATGCCCGATGCCACGTAAGCGAACACCGTTGGCTTGGCGTAGTAGCCCTTCTCGATACCGCTCGGCAGGCCAACGCCCCCGGTGACCAATTGCGCGCCTTCGTCGATGCCACTTTGAATCAACGTCTGCACCCGACGGAATTGCGCGCGATTGACCAGCGGGCCGAGTTGCGTGCTTTCGTCCGTCGTCGCGCCAACGCTGTAGCCTTCGGCGGCGGTTCTGGCGATCTGGATCGCGTCGTCCATCAGGCTGCGCGGGATCAGCATGCGCGTCGGGATCGAACAGGACTGGCCGCTGTTGGTGAAACACGCGGCGACACCGCGAGTCACGGCATCCTGCAGATTGACGTCGTCGAGCAGAATATTGGCTGACTTGCCGCCCAACTCCTGCGCCACGCGCTTCACGGTGTCAGCAGCGGATTTGGCCACCAGCACCCCGGCGCGGGTTGAACCAGTGAACGACAGCATGTCGATGTCCGGGTGGGCCGACAGCGCCGCGCCGACACCCGGCCCGTCACCGTTGACCAGGTTGAACACCCCCGGTGGCACGCCCGCCTCGTCCAGAACTTCGGCGAACAGCAGGCTGCTCAACGGCGAGTATTCACTGGGCTTGAGCACCATGGTGCAGCCTGCCGCGAGGGCCGGACCGACCTTGACCACGATCTGGTTGATCGGCCAGTTCCACGGCGTGATCAGGCCACAGACACCCACCGGTTCGTGGCGAATCAGCGTACTGCCCTGAGCCTCTTCGAACTGAAAGCGTTGCAGCACCTCGATCAGTTGATTCAGGTGCAGCCAGCCGCGTGGCACCTGGAACTTGCGGGAAAACGTGATGGGCGAACCCATCTCGATGCGCATGGCCTGGGCGAATTCTTCCTGACGACGTTCATAGATCGACACGACGCGTTTCAGCAACGCGATGCGCTCGGCAACGGAAGTCCGGGCGTAATAGGGTAACGCCTTGCGAGCAGCAGCCACGGCCCGGTTAACGTCGGAGGCATCGCCCAGCGCCAGGCGCTCGACCACGGTCTCGGTGGCCGGGTCGATGACGTCGAACCATGAAGGGGATGCGGGTTCGACCCAGCGTCCGTCGATGTAAAACTTGGCGGCGTTTGACATGGAATCGGACTCCTTCACTCGCCTTCTTTGGCCAGCATGCGGTACATCTCGGTGTGGTCGGTGGTCGGCGTTGCATCCTGCGCCACGTCGTTCCAGACCTTGATCGCGCTCTGGCCGAAAATCATCGGATACTCCAGCGCATCCGACAGGCCCTTGGCGATCTTCAGGTCCTTGTTCATCAACTGCATGGAGAAGCCCGAACCGAAGGTGCCGCTGAGCATGAATTGCTTGGCCTTGTTCAACGAGGTGTTGCTGCCACCGCTGGAGGCATTGAGCACATCGACCATGACGCCGGGGTCGATGCCGAAGCGCTTGGCGACGTGTAGCGCCTCGACGGTGGCCATCAGGCCCGCAGCCGAGACGAAATTGTTCAGTGCCTTGGCGGCGTGCCCCGACCCGGCGTCGCCGATGTGCAGAATGTTCTTGCCCATGGCGTCAAGCACCGGGCGGCATTGCTGCATGACCTCGGCATTACCGCCAACCAGAATCGCCAGGCTGCCGTCCACGGCACGTTTCACGCCGCCCGAAACGGGGGCATCGAGGTATTGAAGGTTGAGGGTCTTGAGTTTCTGGCCAAGATCACGGGAACGGGCAGGCTCTGAAGAGCTCATGTCGATCACCACGGCCTGTGGCGCCAGGGATGCCGCCCACCCGCCTTCGCCGAGCAACACGTTCTCGACAATGTTCGAGTTCGGCAGCATGGTGATGAGGATGTCGAGTGACTGGGCGTTTTCGGGGGTCAGCGCGCTGGCGTTGAGGGTCGCCTGCACATCACGCAGGCGCCCGGCATCGGCGTCGGCGAGGAACAGTTGAAAGCCGGCTTTGGCCAGGCAGGCGGTCATGGGCGTGCCCATCATGCCCAGTCCGATAAAGCCGATACGTTGGGGTTGCGTCATGTTCGTGCCCTTTGATTTTTATGTTCTTGTCAATTCGGGTCGCGGCGGTGTCTGCAATGTTCTGCATGACATTGGCCAGTAGGTGAGATAAAACTATAGGACTGTCATACAATCGGTCAATAGGCTAATTTACGGTTTCTTACCAGCGGCACCTGCTTTCAGTCTTTGTCAGCAGCACTTAAACAGGAGAGGAAGAATGATTGTTGAATTGCGCACTTATCACTGTGCTCCCGGCCGTTTGCCCGCTTTGCATGACCGGTTTACCAGCATTACGCTGGGGTTTTTCGATAAGTATGGGATCAAGCAGGTCGGGTTCTGGACGAATCTGTCGGGGCCGACGAATCAGTCGCTGACGTATCTGTTGCAGTGGGAGAGCCTAGCGGAGCGGGAGACGAAGTGGAATGCGTTTCAAGCAGATCCGGAGTGGGTGGAGAAGCGCAATGCGACGGAGGCGCAGAAGATTATCGTGGAGCGGGTTGAGGTGCAGTTTATGACGCCTACGGCGTATTCGGCGTTGCGGTAGGTTTGCCGTTGGGGCGGTTCTGCCTGGGGGCAGAAGGTTTCGCCTTCGGCGAGTTACTTTTGAAAAAGCGACAAAAGTAACCAAAATCGCCTGCTCCTGGTTTGGCCCTGACTTCGTCAGGGTTCCCTCACTACGGCGACGCTCCGTGGGCCCGCCGCGAAGGGCCATCCATGGCCCAGCGCGGCTCTCGCGGCATCCATGCCGCTCGACCCACTCCGCGCCGCCTGCGCTCGGCCTGCACCCAAGTCGCGTTCGGCGGCGTCTGATCCATCGTGTTTGAAGAGCAACGGCATCTGGCTGGAGCTAACGCTCTTCGCGGTGTGAGGGCATGTACAGGGCTTCATTTCGTGCAGAGGCCTTAAACTGTGGGAGCGAATTCATTCGCGAAGGCGGTACAGGCGACACATCTCCGTCGCCTGAAGACCCGCTTTCGCGAATGAATTCGCTCCCACAGTGAATCTTCAGTGAATACCTAAACCGCGCACGCCGCAGGGTTCGTGAGAAAGGGGCAGCCCGGCGATCCGGGTGTTGGCAGGTTATTGCACCGCGTGCACCCCAGTTGCCGCCAACAGTTCAAGCACGTTTTTGGAGGCGTTTTCGACGTGGAGCAGTGCGGCGGCGCAGGCGCCTTCTTCGTCGCGCAGTTGGATGTTGCGGACGATTTCCTTGAGTTCGGCCAGGGTGTGGGGCATGCGGCCTTCGCGGCCCAGGGACAGGGCGCGCAGGAGGCTGACGCGGTTGTTGAGTTGTTCGAGCATGCCGCCGACGACGCGGCTTTGTTCGATGTCGAGGAGGACGTGGTAGAAGCGGCGTTTGATGTCCAGCAGGGCTGTTCCGTCGACGCTGGTGGTGCGGGACTGTTCGGCGAATTCGTCGAAGACTTCGCTCAGTTCGCCGACGTCTTCGTCGGTGGCGTAGCGCACGAAGTTGCGCACGGCGAGGACTTCCAGCGCGCCGCGTACATCGTAGATCTGCACGGCGTCCTTGGCATCCACCGAGGCCACGTAGGCGCCGCGATGGGGCACTTGTTCCACCAGCCCTTCCGCTTCCAGTTGCCGCAATGCTTCACGCAACGAGGTGCGGCTAACGTCCAGCGCGGTGTACAGCTGTTGTTCCACCAGACGATCCCCAGGCTTGAACCGCCCCGAGATGATTTCATTGCGCAGTGCATCCTGCACTTGATGCCGCAAGGACGACGCCTGACGTAGTACTTTCATGCTGTATTCCTGAAGACCTATGAATGCCACGGTGGCGGCCTTCCTTTTGCAGGAAGACCACGATTGAATCCGGGGCCGATCCTCATGATCCGGCCCCTTGAAAGCAATCGTATTGTATTACAGGACTTTTCGGAAAATTAAAATCAGCAGATCGTCTGGTTTACCACGCCACGATGGTGGAGTCAGCCCGGGGCTCGGTGCCGCCGCATAGCACGCCTGTGCCCGGGTCCCGCACGATGATCTGCCCGCGTCCGAATTCCGTGGAGTCAAAAGCGATGCTGATGTCGTGGCCCCGGCGCGCCAATCCCGCTGCCAACGCTTTTGACGCGCCCTGTTCGATGCCAACTTTCATCCCGCCCAACCACTGCCAGCGCGGTGCGTCGAGGGCCGCTTGGGGGTTGAGGCCAAAATCCACCAGGTTCATGACCATCTGCACGTGCCCTTGAGGCTGCATGTAACCGCCCATCACGCCAAACGGCCCCACTGCTTCGCCGTCCTTGGTGATAAACCCCGGAATGATCGTGTGAAAGGTTTTCTTGCCAGGGACCAGACAATTGGCGTGCGCGGGATCGAGGCTGAATTCTTGCCCCCGGTTCTGCAACGCCAGCCCGCTGTCGGGCAGCACCACGCCGGAGCCGAAGCCGTGGTAGTTGCTCTGGATGAACGAGACCATGTTGCCCTCGGCATCGGCGGTGGCCAGGTAGACCGTGCCGCTGGCGTGGGGATCGCCCGGTGTTGGCGCCTGGGCGTGATCGGCGATCAAGGCCCTCCGTGCATCGCTGTAACGGTCGCTGAGCAACTCCTCGACCGCGACGCGCATGTGCAATGGGTCGGTGATGTGGTGCAGGCCGTCGCTGTAGGCCAGCTTCATCGCCTCAAGTTGACGGTGCCAAGTCTGCTGGCTGTCGCGATGGTCGAAATCGAAGCCTTCGAGGATCTTCAGCGTCATCAGCGCCACGAGGCCCTGGCCGCTGGGCGGGATTTCCCAGACGTCGTAGCCCCGGTAATTGACGCTGATCGGATCGACCCACTGCGGGCGAAACGCGGCGAGGTCTTCAGCGCGCAAATAGCCGCCCGTGGCTCGCGAATGAGCGTCGATGCGCTGCGCCAGCGCGCCGCGATACAGGCTCTCGCATTGGGTGGTGGCCAGTTCTTCAAGGGTGCGCGCCTGCGCCGGGTTGCGAAACAGTTCTCCGGCTTTCGGCGCCCGGCCGTCGATCAGAAAGGTGTCGAACCAGCTGTCCAGCACTGCGTCCCGATGGGGACTGAATTCGTCGAACGCTTTTTGCCATTGATGGGCGACCACGGGTGACAGCGGAAAACCGTCCCGGGCCAGGCTGATTGCCGGTTGCAGCAGATCAACGAACGGCAACTTGCCAAACCGTCGAGACAGTTCAGCCCAAGCCGAGGGGCAGCCGGGCACGGTGACCGGCGTCCAGCCGTACAGGGGCATCTCGGTGTGGCCGGCCGCTTTCACGGCCTCGATGCTCAACGCCGCTGGGGCATGGCCGTTGGCGTTCAGGCCGTGCAGTTGGCCCTGGGTCCAGACCAACGCAAACGCGTCACCGCCGATGCCGCAGCCGGTAGGTTCGACGACGGTCAGGGCCGCGGCCGTGGCAATCGCGGCGTCGATGGCGTTGCCGCCTTTTTGCAGCATTTCCATCCCTGCCTGAGCGGCCAGCGGTTGCGATGCGGCGATCATGCCTCGGCGGGCAAAAACGCTCTGGCGTTGGGACGGATACGGATAGTCGTGGGCAGAAAAATTCAACATGTCGAAGGCTCTATCAATGCGGGATTCGTGGACCAGACCGGCTGGGCCTCAGAGGACGCGGCTGAGAAACGCCTGGGTACGGGGGTGATTCGGACGGCTGAAAATCTGTTCCGGGGGCCCCTGCTCGATCAGTTCGCCCTGGTCCAGCACCACCACGCGGTCGGCGACCTCTCGGGCAAAGCCCATTTCATGGGTCACCACGACCATGGTCATGCCGTCTTCGGCGAGTTCTTTCATCACCTGAAGCACCTCGCCGACGGTTTCCGGGTCAAGGGCACTGGTGGGCTCGTCGAACAGCATGGCTTTGGGTTTCATCGCCAGCGCGCGGGCGATCGCCACCCGCTGTTGCTGCCCGCCGGAGAGCATTGAGGGATAGTGCGCGGCCTTGTCTGCCAGACCGACCCGCGCCAACAACTCACGGCCCTGATTCAACGCAGCCGCTTTTGGGACGCCGAGCACGTGGATCGGCGCCTCAATGATGTTTTCCAGCGCGGTCATGTGGGCGAACAGATTGAAGCGCTGGAACACCATGCCGATGTCGCGACGCTGGCGGGCGATGTGGCGCTCGGACTCACGCACCAGACTGCCGTCGGCCCGCTCGCGATAGCCCATGGCCTGGCCGTTCACCCGGATGCGTCCGGACTGAATGTCTTCCAGCAAATTGATGCAGCGAATGAAGGTGGTCTTGCCCGACCCCGAGGCGCCAATCAGCACCACCACTTCGCCTCGCCGCACTTGCAGTGAGATGCCCTTGAGAATTTCCAGGTCGCCGAAGGACTTGTGAATGTCCAGCGCCTCGATGATCAGTTCGTCACTTTGATGCGCCATCTCAACGCCCCCTCAGCAGTTTCATTGCGCTGCGACCGAACATGCGTTTCGCCGCCGGTGGCTGTCGGTCCGACTGGCCGAAGCGCTGTTCCAGCCAGCGCTGGAAGAAGCCCCACAGCGTGGTCAGCATCAGGAAGTAAATCGCCACCACCAGGTACAGCTCGAAAACGCGGAACGTCGCGGAGGTCACCATTTGCGTGCTCAGCAGCAGTTCCTGAACGCCGATGACGCTGACCAGCGTGGTGTTTTTCAGCATCACGTTGAATTCGTTGCCCAGCGGCGGAACGATGACCCGAAACGCCTGGGGCAACACGATACGGCGCATCAGCTTGCCGAAGGTCATGCCCAGCGAACGCCCGGCCTCGTACTGACCTTTGTCCACCGCGCCGATCCCGGCACGAATGATCTCGGCCATATACGCGCCTTCGTTCAGCCCCAGCGCGATGATCGCCGCCTGAATGTTGCCCGGCACGATGAACCAGCCAAGGTCGATGTCTTCGAAGCGGAAAATCCCGCCCGCCGCCAGCGCGGTGTAGAGGAAGACGATTTGCACCAACAGCGGCGTGCCGCGCATCAGCCATACGTAAAAACGCACCGGCAGGTTCAACAGCGGGTTCTTCGACAGGCGCATCAACGCTGCGATCAGGCCCAGCGTGCAACCCAGCAGCATCGCCAGCACACTGATCAGGCAGGTTAGCCACAGCCCGGTGACGTAGACGCCACTGGGTTGCAGGAGGTATTGCCAGAACACATCCCAATTGAAATTCATCGGTCTATCCCGTTCGGCGCTGACTCAGTCGAGCTTGTCGCTTTCGACATGCCATTTGGCGAGCAACTGGGTGTAGCTGCCGTCGCTGCGCATGTCGCTGATCACCTGCTGCACAGCGGTGGTGAGTTGCGCGTCGTCCTTGCGAATGCCCAACCCGGTGAGGATGCGGCTGAACGCGGGCACGCCTTCCTGGAACAGGTCCGGCGCCATGTTGGCGTAGTAACCGGCAGTTTCCACGGTGGTGCCGTATGCGTCGACCTGGTTGATGCGCAGGGCCTGGAACGCGTCGGTGTCAGTGTTGTAGACCACCAGTTTCAGCGGCGGCTTGCCGGCTTTGGTCAGGGTTTCGTTCTGTGCGTCGAGCAGGGTCTTGATCGTCGACCCGTTGAGCACCGCGACTTTGTGTCCGGACAGGTCATCCAGCGACTTGATGCCCTTGGGGTTGCCCTTGGGCACCACCACCGACTGGCTGGAATACATGTAATTGACGATGTTGATCACTTCGCGACGTTCGGGTTTGTCGAACAACTGATCGACGATCATGTCGCACTGCTGCGCCAGCAACGCGGGCACCAGCCCGGAGAACGGAATCACCCGCCACTCCACCTTCTTGCCCCCCAACCGCCTGGCGATCTCGACACCGAGGTCGATGGTCAGGCCCACCGGTTTCTGCGCGGCGTCGAACGACACCAGCGGCGGTGAATCCATGCCCGAGCAATAGGTGACCTTGTCGACCTTCTGCAGACGGTCGGGCACGGTCGGCGCGGCGAACACCTGCGATGCGCAAAGACTCAGGGAAATGGCGGCGGCCAATGTGGCGGGTGTGTGCATGACGGAAGCTCCGGTTTCGGTAAGAAAGTAAGGGCAGTTCTGAACGTCACAGCGGTACGGCTTTGCAGCGGGCGGACTGGGTGTCCGCTCTGGCTCTTTGGGGGAAGCTAGGGGTGTTTTTGTTGCTCCAGAAAGGCGATAAGGCTAGGCACCGTGCCTTCGATGTGGTCGCGCAGGACCCGCTCGGCGTGATTGGCGTCGCCAGCGCGCACGGCATCGAGAATCACCGCGTGTTCATCGCGGGCGCTGAGGGGCTTTTCGCCATGCTCCAGCCAGACCCGCATGTGCGGCTCGATGACCGTGTACAGCGCGGATATCTGCCGCATCAACCGCGCGCGCTCGCTGAGGCTGCACAGGTATTCGTGAAACGCGCGGTGACGGCTGACCCACTCCGAACTGTCGTCGCGGTAGTCGTCCATGTCGTCGAGCAGGCGCTCCAGATGGATGAGGTGGCGTTCGGTGATTTTGGGCACCGCCACGCGGATCGCCAGGCCTTCCAGCGCGCTGCGCATTTCGAAGACTTCGCGCATTTCGTCGATGTTCAGGCCGCTGACGACGGCGCCGCGGTTGGGCCGCAACGTGACCAGTCCGTCGGCCGCCAGGCGCCTGAACGCTTCGCGCACCGGCATGCGGCTCATGCCGATCTCCCCCGCGATGTCTTCGGCGATCAGCCGCTCGCCCATGCGGTAAGTGCCTTTGCAAATGGCGTCGAGCAGAAAGGCGTACGCCTCCTCTTCGGCGGTCACGGGTTGACGTTCGGTGTAACGCGGCACGGGGCGCATGAGGTGACCTCTTTGAATTTTTGTATCCAATCATCCACGGATGCATAAAAGCAAAAGCGGTGCCAAGGTCAGCGGCACCCCGCCAACTGTCTGACCGGAATGGAAAATGTGCAGGAACAGGTTTCGGGGGGCGTATCGGACTGCTACTTCACGCACCAGGACTGGGTAGATAACGCACGATGATCGTGCGTTCGGGAACGTGATCCGGAGACGGTGTTCTGTAGGAGCGAATTCATTCGCGAGAGGCCGGTACATCCGATAAACCTCTGCGGATGTGCCGCCGTCTCGCGAATGAATTCGCTCCTACAGGGGGCTGCGGCGTTTGTCAGACAGGGCGGGACAATGGCGCCCTGTCTGACATCAACCCGTCTTACTTGTTGAACGTGGTGTAGGTGTTGATCAGGTTGCGGTAGTTCGGGATGCGCTGGGACAGCAGGTTGGCCAGGCCTTCCATGTCGTTGCGCCAGTCGCGTTGCAGCTCGCAGGCCACGGCGAACCAGTTGACCAGTTGCGCACCGGCAGCGGACATGCGCGCCCAGGCGGCTTGTTGAACCACTTCGTTGAACGTGCCGGACGCATCAGTCACCACGAACACGTCGAAGCCTTCTTCCAGCGCGCACAGGGTCGGGAACGCCACGCAGACGTCGGTCACGACACCGGCGATGATCAATTGCTTGCGGCCGGTCGCCTTGATCGCTTTGACGAAATCTTCGTTGTCCCAGGCGTTGATCTGGCCAGGGCGTGCGATGTACGGCGCGTCCGGGAACATTTCCTTCAGCTCGGGCACCAACGGACCGTTCGGGCCGGATTCGAAGCTGGTGGTCAGGATGGTCGGCAGTTTGAAGAACTTGGCGCAGTCGGCCAGGGCCAGCACGTTGTTCTTGAACTCGTTCGGCGAGAAGTCCTGCACCAGCGAGATCAGGCCGGTTTGGTGATCGACCAGCAGGACCACGGCATCGTTGATGTCCAGACGTTTGTAGGGAGCGGTCATGATTGACTCCATTGAGTGAGTGACTGAGGTGTGGCGTTTCGTTTATTGGGGGTCAGCGAACGGCGCTGACCCCTGCCCTCGCCCATTCAGCCCGGCGAGGGATTTCAGGCTCTTTTCAATCGCCGGTCAGAACGCGAAGCACGAACAGCCGAACGCGCCCCAGAAGCCCTGGAAGTCACTGACCGGGACTTTCGACATTCGCGCCTTGTCGTGGCTGTGGGCATGCACCCCGCACGGCCCGCTGCACTGGTGAACAGCAGCGGCCATCGGCGCACCCTGACGCCAGTGGCCCGGCACCTTGGCCACGGGAGACCAGTCCGGAAGCACCGGCACGCTCGGCGGGGCCAGGTCGTCGAATTCTTCGGTGGCGTACACCACCTTGCCGTCGACGATGGTCAGCACCGATTCGATCCACTTGATCGACTCTTCCGGGACGCTGAAGAAGTTCTGCGACAGGGCCACCACGTCCGCTAACTGGCCCACCTTGATCTGGCCCTTCTTGCCCTGCTCGGACGAGAACCACGCGCTGCCACGGGTGAACAGCTCCAGCGCGGCCTCGCGGGACAGGCCTTCCGGGTACAGTTCCAGACCGCCAACGGTGCGCCCGCTGACCATCCAGTACAGCGAGGTCCAGGGGTTGTAGCTCGACACGCGGGTGGCGTCGGTGCCCGCCCCCACTGGCACACCTTCGGCCAGCATGCGTTTGATCGGCGGCGTCGCCTCGGCGGCCTGCTTGCCGTAACGGTCAACGAAATATTCGCCCTGGAACGCCATGCGGTCCTGAATCGCGATGCCGCCGCCCAGCGCCTTCACGCGCTCGATGTTCTGTGGCGTGATGGTTTCGCAGTGGTCGAAGAACCACGGAATGCCGTTGAACGGGATCTCGCGGTTGACCTTCTCGAACACGTCGAGCATCCGCGAGATCGATTCGTCATAGGTGGCGTGCAGGCGGAACGGCCAGCGGTGCTCGACCAGATGGCGCACCACCGGCTCAAGGTCTTGCTCCATGCCGGGCGGCAGGTCCGGGCGTGGTTCGAGGAAGTCTTCGAAGTCGGCGGCGGAGAACGTCAGCATTTCCCCGGCGCCGTTGTGCCGCAGGAAGTCGTCACCCTGGTGCAGTGTGACGGTGCTGGTCCAGTGCTTGAAGTCGTTGAGCTCTTCTTTCGGCTTCTGGGTGAACAGGTTGTAGGCGATGCGCACGGTCAGCTGTTTCGCTTCGGCGAGCTGAGTGATGACGGCGTAATCGTCCGGGTAGTTCTGGAAACCGCCCCCGGCGTCGATGGCGCTGGTCAGGCCCAGACGGTTCAGCTCGCGCATGAACTGACGGGTCGAGTTGACCTGGTATTCCAGTGGCAGCTTCGGCCCTTTGGCGAGGGTGGAATACAGAATCATTGCGTTGGGTTTGGCCACCAGCATGCCGGTCGGGTCGCCTTTGCTGTCCCGCACAATTTCGCCCCCCGGCGGGTTCGGCGTGTCGCGGGTGTACCCCGCCACGCGCAGTGCGGCGCGGTTGAGCAGCGCACGGTCGTAGAGGTGCAGGACGAACACCGGGGTGTCCGGCGCAGCCTGATTCAGCTCTTCCAGGGTCGGCATGCGCTTTTCGGCGAACTGGAATTCGTTCCAGCCGCCCACCACGCGCACCCACTGCGGGGTCGGCGTGCGGTCGGCTTGATCCTTCAGCATGCGCAGCGCGTCGGCCAGCGAAGGCACGCCTTCCCAGCGCAGTTCGAGGTTGTAGTTCAGGCCGCCACGGATCAGGTGCAAGTGCGAGTCGTTGAGGCCCGGAATCACCGTGCGCTGGTGCATGTCGATGACCTGCGTGGCGCTGTTGCGCAGGGACATGATCTCGGCATCGGTGCCCACGGCGACGAATTTGCCGCCGCCAATGGCCACGGCGCTGGCTTTGGGTTTTTCCTGATCGACCGTGTGAAAGTTGCCGTTATAGAGAATCAGATCGACGTTCATCGCGCCTCCGGGGGCAGAAGAGTGGGATGCACCGACCGCAAGGCCAGTGACGGGAAATGAAGAGAAAACGGCCGCCGCCGCGCTGAGTAGCGAGCCGGTGGCGACGAAGCGGCGGCGGTCGCTGTTGGTGGGTTCATCCTTCATGGTCGGCACCGGGCAGCGGCTCGGGTTTGGCGTTCAGCCATGGCGCAGCCAGCTTTGTCGCTTGGGGCATCAGCAGGTACACCACCAGCAACACGATGGTGATCGTCACCAGCGCCGTGCTGATCACGTAATTAGCGAGCAACGGAAATGCGCGAAAGACCGGCCCCCACAGCAGCGGGATCAGCAGGGTCAGCGGGCAGATCACGCAAAAGGTCACCACGGCCTGTTTCCAGCGCGGCGGCGGTGGCAGCTCGCTGGCCGGAACGAACCAGAATTCGCTATGGCGATTGACCTCGGTGGTGTCGCCGTCGGCGAGCATGTGCGCCACTTCAGCGACCAAGTCGCGGCGCTGGGTGGAGCTGAGCCAGCTCTGCATGACCTCGGTGCAGGAGAAGCGCAGCACACAGGTGAAGGTGTGCAAACCGTCGGACTTGCCGCGAACGACGTCCACCCCGAGGTGCCCCGGGTAGGTGCTGGCAATGGTGACCGTGCGGCGCAGCCAGGCTTCGTATTGCGTTTCCATCCCGTGCTTGACGCGGTGCTTGACCACCAGCGTCACGATCTCGTCGGGTGACAACGTCGACGGCGCGGGGATATCGGCGGACAGAACGGTTTCAGGCATAGCGAAGCGCTCCCGGCATGCGAAGATTGAGCGCCAGACGACCGGGACCGGCAATCAATACGCTGGTGAAAATGATGATCAGCAGCCAGCCGAACTGGCCTTGCTCGACGCTCCAGTCGCTGTGCACCACGACCAGCGCCACCAGCAGCAGAAATAGAATCGGCAGGCAGGCAAGCCGGGCCAGCACACCGGCAAGGATCAGCAACGGGCACAGCACCTCGGCAAAAATCGCCAGGCTCAGGGTCAAGACGCCGCCCAAGTGGAAAGGGTCTTCGATCAGCGTGAGCTGCGCCTTGTAATCCAGCAGCTTGGGCAGGCCGTGGACGAACAGCAGAAACAGCGCACCGCTGCCCCGCAGGAACAACAGCCCCAGGTCCAGCGCGCGGTCGTTGAAAGTCGAATAGCTCATTTCACACCAACGGATTCATGAATACCGCCATGTCCTCGATGAGGGATGGCAGGTCTTGAAGCCATAGTGTCGTGGGGGGATTTGCGGGTATTGAACGGACGTGCTGTGAATGGACGGTTTGTGCGTGGCCGAAGGTGGGGTGAATCCGGTGGACCGCTTTCGCTGCCGCCGTAACCTCCGGCGTCTCCCACGGGATTTCGCGCCATCCTTGATCCGGTGGGCACGATCAACTGTAGAGGCGTCGGTCGCAGGTCGCGGATTCGCAACAAGTCCTGTGGGAGTCGCCGGAGGTCACGACGGCAGCGAAGACGACGGATCAGGGAACGCTGAATCGCCTGACACACCGCCTCAGTTGGCCTCCTGAATCTGCCCCTTGCGCTCCATGATCATCCGCTCGCCACTCTGCTGACGTTCCTGCTGCAGGGAATCACTGTTGCCACTGGAGGACGGCGCCGATGACGAGCCACCCACGCCGTTACCCGGTCTCAACGCTGGGTTGGTCGTCCCCACGTTGCCGTTGTTGACACCACCGTTGTTCACGCCATTTTGCCCGGTCCCGTTATTGACCCCGTTGGTGGTCGAGGTGTTCGGCGCGGTGGTGTTAGTGCTGTTGCTGCCGTTGGTGTGGGCCGCGTCAGTGCTGTTGGCATTGGTGCCATTGGTGCCGGTGGCGTTGGTATTGCTGCTGTTGCTGCCATTGGTGTGGGCGGCGTCGGTGCCGTTCACGTTCGTGCCGTTGGTGCCCGTGGCATTCGTGTTGCTGCTATTCGTGCCATTGGTCCCGGTCGCGTTGGTGTTGCCGCTGTTGGTGCCATTGGTCCCGGCGGCATTGGTTCCGGCAGCCCCCGTGCCCGCCGCACCACCTGCCGCGCCACCGCCAGCAGCCCCGCCCCCTGCCGAACCGCCACCCGCGCCCCCACCGCCAATACCGGACGCCGCGAGCATGACCGGTGATGAAACAGAGGACTGCGCCACCACACCGCCCGATGCAACGGCGGCCGCGACAAACAACAAAGGCATCAAGGTCTTGCGCGAACTGATCATCGTCGTCTCTCCAGAATGACCGCGAGGGGTATGAACGTTCGAGGACCGAGACACGCCAGCGTTCGTTTTTTCTGCACCAACGGCTGCGCAACGAGACGCTGATCACACAGCAAGACCGTCCGGCGACTCGATCACGAGGCCGTCCATCGAAGCCCTATAAATCCCCGATCCCCCTCGCTATGATCGGCACCCATGATCCCCATACTGCCGATCCGCTCACCCTGCCCGCCCGGCGCCTGCATCTGCGACCGCGAACGCCTGCTGGAGACCGCCGGGGCAGACCAACGCATCCTCCGCCTGACCAAGCCCGAGGAAAAGCGCCTCCTCGAACGGCTGGAAAACATCGCCAGCCTCACCGATCTGGAACACATGCAACGGCGCCTGTACGAGCAACTCGGCATCCGCCTCGACGTCGCCCCCGGTTTCAAGGAAGTGCGCAGCATGCGTGGCATCGTCATCGACATCGCCGACCTCCCCGGCCTCTGTCGCAAGACCCGAGCCGCCATCCCCGCCGCCATCCGCCGCGGCCTGGAAAAACGCCCTGAAATCGCCTGGAGCCTGCTCAACGCCCATGACTTGTTGCGGGATGCTTGAGGTCATCCCGTTCGATCCGCCCCGGCGACCTGTAAAATTTTCTGAGGCTATTGGGCGTTTTGTAAAAAAAAAAATGGGCGGATGTAAAAAATCTGCGGGCATGACAGAGTGATGTCGCTGGCCCCGCTTTTCACGGACTTGAATTCATCGAACAGCAGGCTCAGCGTCTGCTGTCCGAAGCCCCCCATCCAGGACACTCAGGCGTAGCTATTTTTCCCACGCTGCCTTGGCAATCCCCAACCCATGCAACCCGTTGTACTCGGCGCGTTTGGGTTGTTCCCAACCGTCCAGCAGCTCGGGCGTCAGGTCGTAGATTTCCACCCCCAACGGCCGACAGACGCTGAGCGGGTCTTGTGCTTCAGGCCCCCACATCGGCAAGGACAGGTCGCCGCCCGGACAGGTGGACAAGGCGCAGAGCAGGTCGATTTCGGCGAAGAATTCCAGGTAATCGCCCTTCTGCGCCGGGCAGGCCTTCATGAAGTACATGTCGTCGTGGTTGAGCCCGGTGCATTGAAAGATGTTCAGCACATCGTGCACGTCGAATTCGGTCAGGCCGTGAGGCAGCACGGCGCGGGTCAGGTTGGAATGGCAGTGGTGATGGAAATCTTCGCCGGTGAGCATTTTGTTGACGTAGGGGTCGCAGCGGGTGCCGAGCAAATCGTGCAGACGGCCGCCGTGTTCGTCGATGCCGTAAGCCGCGAGGCTGTCGTCGGTGATGGTCACCAGCGGGCGCAGGAATGGCAAGTTCGACCACAGGCGATCATGAGTGGTGACGTGGGCGCCTTGCAGCTGCCGGGTGCGGGCGGCCCAGAGGCGTTCGCGGGGGTCGTTGGCGTTCCAGACGTTGAAATCGCCCACCTGCGGGCCGACCGGTGCGGTGACGCGGAACACCTGCCCTGCCTTCACTTTCCACGCCCGCCCGGTGCGGATTGGCACTTGGAACTGCTCGACCAGGGTGCGCTGGTCCTGCGCCTGTCGAATGCGCTCGTAAAACGCCGTGTCGACCTGCAAGGCCGAGCCTTTGCTGACCTGATACGCGGCTGGGTAGTCTTTATACATGAGGCTCTCCTGGTTTAAAGGTGGCTTGATTCAAGGGTGTGCAGCGCTGGCCAGCAGCGTCAGCGCCTGGTGTTCGGAATCGTTGAGGTAGCTGTCCATCGCCTCGTTGGCTTCAAGCCGTCGTTCGTCGAGCAGCAGCTGATAGAGGTGGCGGTCGCGCGCCAGCCACGGCGCCTGAAAGTTCGCTTCGTCGAGGGCAGCGGAAAACACCAGGCGCATCTGGGCGACGATGTTGGTGAAGAATTCGTTGAACGACGGGCTGCCCAGCAGGCCGACGACCTGCTGATGAAAACGCAGGCTGTGGGTGCCGAACGCCCGCCAGTCTTCGCGCTCGCAGGCCAGCTCGGCGGCGTCGATGGCGTTGGCCATGTGATCGGTCTGGGGATGAGCCAGCGGGCGGCCGGCCAGAATGGCGCGGGATTCCAGGGTGCGGCGCACGCTGAAGAGGTCACGCACGTCGTCCACGGTCAGGCGACGGACGATCACGCCCTTGTGCCGTATGTAGGTGGTCAACCCTTCCCGCCCCAGCAGGTGCAAGGCTTCGCGCACGGTGTTGCGGGACGCGCTGTAATGGCGGACCAGTTCTGTTTCCACCAGCGGCATGCCGGACAGCAAACGACCGTTGATGATGTCCTCACGCAGTTCGTGCGCGACCTGATCGGCGAGGGACAACCCGTTTTCTTTGGCGATGGACACAGCGTGCATTCCTGAGCGAGCGGGATTGTTCAACAACCCGGTATCGATCAGGACAGCACAGGGCGTGCCAGAACGTCAGATTGGCGCGCAATCCTGCCAGAGGCGGCGAGCCAGATCCTTCATCTGCAACGACTCTTGCCACCGGTCAGTGATATCCCGCCCAAATCGGTCGGTGATCCCATAGGGCGGCGGGCCCAGTTCGCAGGTAAACGACAGGCTCCCCTGCACCTCCGGCCGCTCACGCCAGTCCTGCATCCCGAACCGCCACCACTCGCTGAACAGCGCCAGCCAAGGCTGATGCTGGGGAAAACTGATCGGCACCTGCACCTGCTCACTATTGGCGACCCGGCCATGAAAGCCCCAACTGTGCCGCAGGATGGCCTCAATCTGACGCTGATCCTCATCACTCGGTGGCAGCGGGATCTCGCGTCCCACCACGTAATGGGACAGGTCGGCCAACAGCTTCATCTCCGGCAATTCCCGAAGCAGGTCGAGGGTGAAATGCAGGTCGTTGGTCACGCGGTAGCGGTGGGTTTCGATCAGCACGGGGAAATCCACCTGCTCCGCCAGACGCTGCCAGCCTTCGATCAGCGTGACCGCCTCCTTCAGCGTGCGCGGGCGAACGTCGGCCTGAATCGTCAGGTGATGACAACCGTACTGGCTGGCGATGTCCAACGCAGGCTGCAACCCGTCGACGGTTTGCGGAAACAACTGGCCTTCGATCTGCAGCCCGAGGCTACGCGCCAACGTTGCCAGTTCCCGCGCCGCCCCCGGTTCGTAGAAGTGATCAGTGATGCCATCGAAACCCGCTTCGGCAATCTTCGTCAGTTGCTGTTCAAGAGGCGACGGCAGCACGCCCTGTTCGTTCTGCATGGCCCACATCGACTGGAAGACCACGAACTCACGCGTCAATGACCGCTCAGGCATGGGCACCCCGCAGCAATCCTTTTAGTGACACCCCGGCATCGGCCAGTGCGTCGACGGGTAACACGACCCCGCTTTCGATCAGCCGCTCGCACAGCTTGATGTCTTTGGCGATGCTGTTGCCGAGCCCCCAACCACTGGCGCCCGTCAGCCTGGATTGGGAGTCCAGGTACAGCAGCAAAAACCCGCCATCGCCCCCCTCTCGTTGGACGATCCGCGCGTCCGCCGCCAGCACGCCCACGGTCTGCAAGCCGAACGCGTAATGATCGGACCAGAACCCCGGCACGCCAGTGAACGGCTGCTCCTGACCCAGCATGTTCAGCGCGGCGATGCGGCCCTGGGCCTCCGCATTGCGCCAGGTTTCCTGACGCTGAAAGCCGCCGTCGATGCCGGGAAATTCGCAGGCATCCCCCGCCGCGTACACGTCCGGCGCGCTGGTGCACAGATAGCGATCTACCCGAATGCCGCTGCCTGTTTCCAGTCCTGACTGGCGCGCCAGCTCAAGATTCGGTTGCAGCCCGATGCCCACCAGCAACCGGTCGCACGGCACGCGCGTCCCATCGGCCAGCTGCACTGCTTCCACGTGGGTTTCCCCGATGAAACGTTCGATCCGCGCGCCGAGGTGTATGGTCACGCCCTCACGTCGGTGCAGCGCCAACAACGCCTCGGAGATCCGTTCAGGCAGGGCACGGGCCGCCAGTCGTGTCCCGGCCTCCAGCACCGTCACGTCACAGCCGCGCTCGCGAGCACTGGCCGCCACTTCAAGGCCGATGAACCCGCCGCCCACCACGACCAGCCGGGTGCCGGGCGTGAGGCGTTTTTCCAGTTCGACCGCTTCGTCGTACGTGCGCAGGTAATGCAGGTTGTCGAACGAGCGGCCCGCCAAATCGAGGCGGCGCGACGTACCGCCGATGGCGAGCAGCAGCTTGCTGTAACCCACCGACACCTCACTGTCCAACACCACCTCATGCCGAGCTGGGTCGATGTGCGTCGCTTTCACCCCACTGAGATGCTCGATCCCCGACGCGATGAAACTCGCCTCACTGAACAGGCTGCACGCGGCTAGGTCCGACTCACCCTTGAGCAGCGCTTTCGACAGCGGCGGACGCTCGTAGGGCAAATGCGGCTCATCGCCGATCAACACGATACGCCCCGTAAATCCCGCTTCCCGAAGGGTCAGCGCCGCTCGGCCACCCGCGTGACCGGCGCCGACGATCACCAGCGTCTCGGACGCCTTCATGCTTCGCCCTGCCCCAAGAGGTCGAGCAAGACTTTCCCGGCTTCGACCTTGACCGGGTAGGTCTTGAGGTTGACGCAGGCCGGGGCGTTCAGCGCCTTGCCGTTGCGGTAATCGAAACGCCCGTTGTGCTTGGGGCATTCGATGACGAAGTCCATGACCAGACCGTCGGCGAGATGAATCTTCTCGTGGGTGCACAGGCCGTCGGTGGCGAAGTATTGGCTGTTGTGGGAGCGGTACACCGCGTAGGTTTTCTGTTGATGATCGAAGCGAATGACATCTTCTTCATCGATGTCATCGACGTGACAAACCTCTACCCATTGATTGCTCATGGCAGTGCTCTCTTGTTCTTTTGAAAAGGAGGGTGATGGTCAGCTGAACGCCGATTCCGGGCTTTGCGACGCTGTTGCCGCTTCAGGCGCAGGCTCGCGAACCGGGCGCTTGATATAGAAAGAAGGGTCTTTGCGCTGTTTCAGCAACGTCGGAATAATTTCCCGGTAGGCCTCGAACAGGCTGTTGTACGGCGGCGGGCAATCGTCTTTTATTTCTTCATGAAGTTGCGCCAGGGCGTGATAAGGCACCATGGGAAACATGTGATGTTCCAGGTGGTAATTCATGTCCGAATAAAAGAACCGGAACACGGGGTTCATATAAATCGTGCGGCAGTTCTTGCGGTGGTCGAGTTCATCTTCGGCCAGGCCCACGTGCTGAGTCAGGCCGAACATATAACTCAGCCAGCCGCCGTACATCGTCGGCAACAGCACGAACATCAACGGCAGCCAGGAGTTGAGGTAAAGCGCCGAGGCAATGACGATCCCGTGCAACACCAGCCAGACGCGCGCCGTGCGATAAACCTTGGGAAATTCCGACTCGGGCACGAACACTTTTTCTTCCGCGCTCATCTGCCCGCTCGCGTGGGGGAACAGCGACTTTAACGCGTTGTAGACGTGGGGCAGCGAGAACAGCTTGAGCACGATCATGTTCAGGCGCGGCGGACGGGGCTCGACGATCTCGGGGTCGCGACCGACGATGATGGTGTCGGTGTGGTGGCGGGCGTGGCTCCAGCGCCAGACTTGTGGCTCGTACATGACCATGAAGCAGGCGATCTGATAGACCACGTCGTTCATCCAGCGGGTCTTGAACGCCGTGCCATGGCCAGCCTCATGCCAGCGGGAGTTCGCGGCGGTGCCGTACAACAGACCGTAGATCAGGAAGAACGGCACGCAGGCCGCGCTGCCCCAGAACACATAGCCGCCCCAGCCGCTGAGGACCATCGCCCCGAGCCAGATGGCGGTGTCGCGGAGGGCGCGATGATCGTGGCGCTGCATCAGTTCTTTCATGCGTTTGCGCGGCACCGGGCATTGATACCAGACGGCCGAAACCAGACCGGCTTCTTCCGCCCGCCGCGCCTGTTCGCCGGTGATGCTGTAATCCTTCCCGCGTTCAGGATCGAAGGGAATCTGCGACATTGTTATTGTTCTCCGAAGTGTGAAATAGCGTGCCGTTCAATGACGTGGCTGATTCAAACTATAGAGATCCAAAAGGCCGCGACAAGCGCTTGAAAGTATTCTCTCTCAAGCTATCATCCAGCCCTGTTAGCGCTTGATAGTTTTCTATCAAGCCGTCTTTTCGAGGCTGTATGGATAATAAAAAACGCCCGACCATTGCCACCGTCGCCCACTACGCCAACTTGAGTGTCGCGACAGTGGATCGCGTATTGAATGCCCGCGCACCGGTGAACCCGGAGACCGCGCAAAAAGTGCAGGAAGCCGCCGAAGCCGTGGGCTATTTTGCGGCGCGATTGATCGGCCAGCGGATCAACGAAAAGAAGCCGGCGTATCACTTCGGCATTCTGCTGCTGGGCACCTCGCAGACCTTTTACAAGACCTTGAGCGATGCCATCGTCGAACAGGCGCGGGACTCTCAAGTCGCCAATATCGTTTGCCACATCGAGCTGATCCATGACCGCGCGCCGTTATCCATCGTCGGGCAGATTCATCGATTGACCGCGCTGAGTGACTGCCTGGCGCTGGTCAGCTTCGACCACCCGCTGATCATCAACGCTATCGAACAGGTGCGTCAGCAAGGGGTGCACGTGGTGTCGCTGCTGACCGATCTGCCGACGATCACGCCTGGCGCCTACGTCGGCACCGACAACCTTGAAGTGGGCCGCACCGCAGGCTGGCTGATCGCCCATGGTTCAGCGAAAGAAGGCGGTTCGGTGGCGGTGATGCTCGGCGGGCATCGATTTCTCGGGCATGAACAGCGGGAAGCCGGGGTGCGCAGTTTCTTCGAAGAAAAAGCCCCGCAGTTTCGCGTACTGCCGTCGATCATCACCCTCGACAACGGCGCGATCACGGAAGAGGCCACGCTGGAACTGTTGGCGCGCCATCCGGATTTGCGAGGGCTGTACGTGGCGGGCGGAGGCGTTGAGGGCGTGATCAGTGCCTTGGCCGCGACGCCTCATCGGCCCGAGCTGTGCGTGATTCTGCAAGAACCCACAGTCGAATCCCGCCCGGCGATGCGCAAGGGACTGGTGACGCTGGTGATCGATTCCCAACCCAGGCTCATCGCCCAAGCGCTGATCGAGGTGATGGTGCAATTGCCCAAGACCGACACCATCGACCCGCAACGCCACCGGGTGCTGGTGCCGTTGCAGATCGTGACGCCGGAAAACATCTGACGCCTTGCACGGATTCAAACCTGTAGGCGCGAATGTATTCGCGAGAGGCCGGTACATCAGACACATGTTTGTCGGTTGTACGACTGCATCGCGAATGAATTCGCTCCTACAGAAGTCCACTGGCGCCGCAGATGCCGAGCCTGACTCGATCTCCACTGTAGGAGCGAATTCATTCGCGAGAGGCCGGTACATCCGACACGTGTTTGTCGGTTGCACGATGGCATCGCGGATGAATTCGCTCCCACAGGGAGATGACGCCCGCTCCTCAGGCCGTGCGCTTGCGCTGCATCACCCCCACCGCCTCCACAAACCGCTCCACCGCACACCGCTCGCGCAACGCTTGTTCCAGCAACTGCTGCCCGGTCTGCGGGGCCATGCCGTGCAGCGGTGGGTCGGTGTCGAGGTTGGTGGGGAAGGAATACCCGTCCGCGCTCATCGCGATCACCGCCTGCATGCCCGTCTCGTCCAGCTCCCCCTGCTCCACTCGTTTCAACAGCGACGGGTACAGCGCCAGGATCATCTTGTCGCGGTTGACGGTTTCCATCGGCTTGCCAAACGCCGACGATATTTGCAGCAGGTTCGCCATGCGGTACTGGTCCGTCGTGCGATTGGTGCCCGCCGCGTGGAACAGCGCCGGGTTGAAGAACAGCAGGTCGCCCTTGTTCAACGGCAACTGAATGGCGTGCTGCGCGAAGTAATCGATGAAACCCTGATCGCGCCACGCCAGATAACCCAGTTCGTACTGCTGCGAGAACGGCAGCAACAGCGTCGGCCCGGTTTCCAGCGGCATGTCGGTGTGGGCCACGGCCCCTTGCAGCGTGAGGTTCTGCGACAACCGGTGCAGCGGCAGCGGGAACCGCGACACCACCTCGTCGCTCTGGAAACCCAGGTGGTAATCACGATGGGGTTGTTGCGCCTGACCGCCGGGCGTCACCACATTGACCTGCGCCGTCGCCTGAAAATACGGCCCTAGCCACGCCTCCGAAATCAGCCCCAGCAGCGGGTTGGCGTAATACTCGATGAAGGACTCTGGGGAATGCTCGGCGGCCTTTTGCAGGGAATTCCAGATCCGCTGATTGGCCCCGGCCTTGGCGAAATGATCAGCGCGCACCACGCGGGCGGACTCGTCGGCGATGATCTGCCGGAACACCTCGCTGTGCCGATCAATGACTGCCGTGTCCGTGTAGGCACCCCGCACCACCATCACCCCCGGCCCGTCGCGAAACAGATGATGCAACTCGCTCATCAAGGCCCGACGGTCCTGCTGCTCGGATTCGCGCAGGGTGTCGGCCCGGTAGATCACCACCCGGCTCACAACCTCTTGGGCATGGGGGTAATCGGCGACGCGCACCGACTGCTCGCACAGCACGGCAAACGCGCGAACGTCGATGTCCTTCGGCTGGGGGAAGAGGTTCATTGCCCGGCTCCGCTGACCCCGTCCAGGGTCAGTGGCGCATCGGGGCGCGGGGTCGAGCCGTCGCCACAGCCGATGATGCCCTGCTCCATGTCGATCACTGAGCCGGTGGTCATGCCCGACTGATCGGAAAGCAGGTACGCCACGCTGTTCGCCACCTCCTGCGGTTTCAGCAACCGGCCAAACGGCGACTGCGCTTCAGCGCGCTCCAGCCAGCCGTCTTCAGCGCCGTGGTACTGCCGCTGAATCTGGTCTTCGTGAGGGGTGTCCATCCAGCCGATGTTCAGGCCGTTGACCCGGATGCGGTTGCGCAAGGTGCTGAACGCGACGTTCTTGGTGAGGATCGCCAGCGCGCCTTTGGACGCGGCATACGCGGTGAGGAACGACTGCCCGCCGTGGCCGGAGACGCTGAGAATGCTGACAATCGAGCCTTCAACCTGATTGGCGATCATCAGCTTGATGCATTCCTGCATGAGAAAAAACGGCGCTTTGACGTTGACCGCGAAGATCCGGTCGAACAGCTCGGGCGAGGTGTCGAGGATGCTGCCCCGGTCCGACATGCCCGCGCAATTGACCAGCCCGTGCACGGTGCCGAAGTGTTCCTTAGCGGCGGCCACCACCCGACGGCAATCCTCGACGTCCTCCATGTCGGCTTCGACGAAGAACGCCTGGCAATCCAGCTCGGCCAATTGACGAACCTGCTGCTCGCCCTTATCCCGGCTGCGCCCACAGATGATCAAACCGGCGGCGCCCCGTTCCGCCAATGTGCGGGCCACGGCGGCGCCCAGGCCTTGTGTGCTGCCGGTGACGACGAAATAGCGGCCCGCGAACGACGTGGACAGATCCAATGCTGACATGCGCTTCTCTCCTGCATTTGTTGTTTTTGGCTGCGGATGAATCGTCGCCACAATAGAATTTAAATTCCATCTGTACAACGAATGGAACTGAGACTAGCATTGCGTTCACCTCACACAGGCCCGAATCGACCTCAACAAGACCTCAACAGAGGCTCAGGAGATTCCATGCTCGACCGCGCCAGACGTTTCTCCATCAAGCAGATCGCCGCCCAGGCGGGGGTCAGCAAAGCCACGGTCGACCGCGTATTGCACGAGCGCGGCAGCGTGCATTATCAGACCAACCGCCGCATCCAGCAGGCCCTCGAAGAGCTCGAAGCCCAGGAAAAGTCCGGCCCTGCGGTGGGCCGCACCTTTCACATCGACATCATCCTCCACACCCCCAAACGCTTCAGCGACGCGGTGCAGGAGGCCATTCATGCGCAATTGGGCAACCTCGCGCCCTTTCGCATCTTTCCCCGTTTTCATCTGTATCAAGAGATCGATACGGCGTTGATGACCGACGTGATTCTGCGCTGCATCAGCAAAGGCAGTCAGGGCGTGATCCTCAAGGCCGCCGACGAACCCCAGATCAACGACGCCGTGAACCAGGTGACGGCGGCTGGCATCCCCGTGGTGACGCTGGTGTCCGACCTGCCGCAAAGCGAGCGCATTGGCTATATCGGCATGGACAACCGCACCGCCGGGCAAACGGCGGCGTACCTGATGTCGCGCTGGCTGGACGATGCGGCGCAGGACGTCGCGGTGGTCATCAGCAGCGAGCTATTCCGAGGAGAAGAAGAGCGTGAGATGGGCTTCCGCACCTGGCTGCGCAGCCGCGCGCCGCATTTGCGGGTGGTCGACATCACCGGCGGTTTCGGGGTCTACGAACCCACACTGGCTAGGGTCAGCCAGGCGTTGCAGGCGAATCCGTCGATCAAGGCCGTGTACAGCGTCGGCGGCGGCAACCGCGCCATTGTCGATGCGTTCGCGGCTCAGAACCGGCCCTTGACGGTGTTCATCGGCCACGACCTCGATCAGGAAAACCGACAGTTGCTGGCCGACGAAAAAATCGCCGCGATCATCGACCACAACCTGCAGATCGACGCCCGCCACGCGTTCCAGCACATCCTGCAATTTCACCGGTTGTGGAAGGTCGACCCGATCCCCGCCTCGCCGGTGCAGATCGTCACGCCGTTCAACCTGACCCACTGAATTCACCCGATCGTCCCGACAACAACAATCCAAGGAGATCCACCCCATGCTACGCATCGCAGTCCTCGGCGCAGGCCGCATCGCCAACATCCACGCCGCCAACGTCGCGGCCAACCCCGATGTGCAACTGTCGGTGATCGCCGACCCCTGGCGCGAAGGCGTCGACAAGCTGGCGGCCAAACTGGGCTGCGCGGCGGCCTACGATTGCGCCGAGGCCATCGAGCGGGACGACGTCGACGCCGTGGTGATCGGCACCCACACTGACACCCACATTGACTACATGCTGCGGGCGGTGAAAGCAGGCAAACCGGTGCTCTGCGAAAAACCCATCGACCTGGACTACGCCAAGGCCGCCAAAGCCGTAGAAGACGTCGAGCGCCAGAACGGCAAGGTCATGCTGGGCTTCAACCGCCGCTTCGACCCCGACACCCTGCAGATGCGCAAAGCCATTGCCCAGGGCGACATCGGTGAGGTGCGCCAGGTGGTGATCACCAGCCGCGACCCCGGCCTGGCGTCGCTGGACAACCTCAAGCACTCCGGCGGCATTTTCCGCGACATGACCATTCACGACTTCGACACCGCGCGCACGTTGCTCGGTGAAGAACCGGTCGAGGTGTTTGCCATCGCCAGCCGCCTGGTCGAACCTGCCCTCGCCCAACTGGACGACTACGACAGCGTGATGGTCCTGCTGCGCACCGCGTCCGGCAAACAATGCCACATCAACTGCTGCCGCGAAGCGGTCTACGGGTACGATCAGCGTCTGGAGGTGTTTGGCTCGAAAGGTATGGTCCTCAACGACAACCACCGCCCCACCACCGTGCGCACCTACAGCGCCAGCCAGACCGAAGTGCGCGAACCGCTGGAGAATTTCTTCCTTGAGCGCTACGCCGATTCCTACCGCATCGAACTGAACCAGTTCATCGCCGCCGTCCGCGCCAACGAACCGCTGCCGACCCACGCACGGGACGGGTTGAAGGCACTGCATTTGGCGAACTGCGCGCTGGAATCGATCAAGACCGGGCGGGCGGTGAAGGTCGAGGGTTGATGCCTGGCTTCTGTCGCCACACGGTTTGGCCGCGGTGGGGATGCAGCCGGCAGGAGTAAGCTGTCTGCTCCACCGCTTCGCGGCCGTCGTAACCTCCGGCTGCTCCCACAGGATCGAAGGTGGCTCGCGGTCACTCGCCAGGTTCAAGATCGCCACGGCTGCCCGGCGTCGATCACGCTCTCTGAGAACGACATCAATGCTGTGGGAGTCGCCGCAGGTTACGACGGCAGCGAAACGGGGTTCAGCCAACGCTTAAAGGTTGGATGTACCGGCCTCTCGCGAATGAATTCGCTCCTACAGAAATCGAAGGCGCCTGAGTGCTCCGGCCTGACACGGCCTAGGCACTGTGTGTCACGCTCCATGACAGTGCATCCTTTCTGTTCAACCCCTTCTTGGAAAACCTGCCGCCCCACCTTGCCACTGTCCTTTTTTGACCTTACATACCGATCACGCCATGGAACCTGACCAAACGTGACAACAGCCTGTCCACCTCGGACAGCCGACGCAAAGCGGACTGAAAATCGCACCTGTCACGAGGAAAGCTGCCCACTTCGGCAGCGCCCCATCACAGCGACAAGGGTGCGTACTCATGGCAAACGGCAAAATCCCCGTCACGGTCATTTCCGGTTTTCTCGGTGCGGGCAAGACCACGCTGGTCAATCACCTGTTGAGTGAGAACCGGCATGAGCGTATCGGCGTCGTGGTCAATGAGTTCGGCGAAGTCGGCATCGACGGCCAGTTGATCGTCGCCGAACAGGAAGCCCTGATCGAGATCAACAACGGCTGCGTATGCTGCACTGTGCGAGCGGACCTGGTGGCCAGCGTCAAGGAAATGCTCAACCTGGCCGGCCACCGTCTTGACCGGCTGATCGTCGAAACCTCAGGCCTGGCCGACCCGGCCCCGGTGCTGCAAACCTTCCTCGCCGACCCCGACCTGCGCACTCAGGTCGAGCTTGAGTCAGTGATCACCGTGGTCGACGCGGTGCATCTCCAGGATCAACTGAACGACGAAATCGTGCGGGAACAGATCGCCTTCGCCGACACGCTGATCCTCAACAAGACCGCGCTGGTCAGCCACACCGCACTGGCCGACATCGCCCGTCAGGTGCGCCAGCTCAACCAGACCGCCAGCCTGCTGCCGACCAACCATTCCCGGGTCGCAGTGGAAACGTTGCTCGGCACAAAACGGTTCTCGCTGCCAAACCTGCTGATGATCGAGCCGGACATTCTTGAAGAAGAAGGCCATGACCACGAGCACGACGCGTCGATCTCGTCCTGCTCGGTGGTCACACCCGGGGCACTGGACCCGGACCGGTTCAACCGCTGGATCAACCAGCTGGTCAACGATCAGGGCCAACGGCTGATGCGCATGAAAGGCCTGTTGAATTTCACGAGCGAAGCCCGGCGCTTTCATTTCCACAGCGTGCACATGCTGCTGGAGGCCATGCCCGGCCGCCGCTGGGCCGACGACGAATCCCGCGACAACCGTTTCGTGTTCATTGGCCGCGATCTGGACAGCGAACAGCTGCGTCAGGGCTTTCTCGACTGCCTGCAGGCGGCCTGAGCACGACGCGGGCTTTCAACCTTGAGCTTCACCCTGCCCAACACCACACCCCACCCACGACAGGAAATGACCTCATGAAACAGAAAGAAGCCTACACCGTCAGCATCGGCCTGCTCGCCGTGCTGGACACCTACGTCACGGCCACCGTCTTGCCGGTGCCGGTCTGGGTCACCTTCATCGCCTGGGCCTCGTTTTTCGTGGTCGGCGGTGGCAGTGCCGGATTCGTGCGCAGTGTCGCGTCGAACCTGACAGGGCTGGTGATCAGTTCCCTGGTGTTACTGGGGATCGCCACTGTCAGTGAAGCGCCCATCATCATCGCCGTGCTGGTGGGGGCTGGCAGTGCCCTGATGGTTCAGGCCTCCAAGGTGCCGTTGCTGAGCATTCTGCCCGCCATCGTCTGGGGCTTCGCCTCGACAGTGGGCACCACGGCGGTCGGCGGCAAACCGATGACGACGCCCGGTCTGGAAAACCCGGCCCTGATCGCCGCCGTCGCGTTGGTCACCGGTGCGGTCTTTGGCTACGTCTCCGAACGCCTCGGCGATGCGTTGACGAGCAAACCCAGCCCGCAACTGGCTTGATTGCGACCCCTTGAACTTCACACTGGAGCGTTCGATGAAACTACAACACTACCTCGGCGGCCTCGAAAACCTTGGCCCGGTGGACTTCGAAAAACAGGTGTTCGTGCAGGAATGGGAGAAGCGCATCTTCGGCATCCACACCGCGATGATGGCCGAGAGCGCCCACCTGAAAGACGCGCTGCCGAACTACCCGATGGCCACCCTGCCCACGGCTTTCAAGAGCACTGGACCTGGGCCTCGTTGCGCACCGGCGCCGAAGGCATGCAACCTTTCGAATACTTCAAGTTTCGCTACTACGAGAAATGGCTGGGCGGGATCTCCGGCTTTTTCGTCAATGCGGGCTACATCCACAGTGACGAGCTCAAGGACCGCGCCGATCACTACCGCAAGCAGCCCGATGCGCCGCTGCCGGACAAGCCCAATGCCGCGATCCGCGAGCAGATCGTGCGCTACCTGGAGCAAGGCGACTCGGGGCTCCGGCCCTACGACGCCGCACCGCTGTTCGGCGAGGGCGATGTCGTGACCATCGCTGACCCGGTGGCCGTGGACCACACCCGCCTGCCCGGCTACCTGCGCAACAAACCGGGAAAAATCGTTGAGGTGTATGCGGGGGCGTTCGCCTATTTCGTCAACACCGGGCCGGACGGGATTGGCGAGCCGATGCCGGTGTACCGGGTGGCGTTCGACGCCGCTGACCTGTGGGGCGTTGATAAAAGCGAGCCGAACACGACGATTTACGCGGACCTGTTCGAAGCCTATTTGCAGCCCACGCGCTGACCCCTTCACCTTTGACGAACCTATTGCGGAGCATTTCCATGAGTCAACTCTTCGACTACGAACAACAACGGGAAGCCGAAAGCGCGGCCAAGGTCCGGGCACTCGAAGCCTTGCTGATTGAAAAAGGCGTGATCGGCAGCGACTCGGTGGACGCGGTTCTGGCCCACTTCGAAACCGTCGCAGGCCCCTTCAACGGCGCGAAGATCGTCGCCCGCGCCTGGGTTGACCCTGAGTACAAGGCTCGCCTGCTGGCCGACACGCCCGCCGCCATCGCCGAACTGAACCTGGCCCAGGGCATGGACGGCGCCGAGGGCGAGCACATGCTGGCCGTTGCCAATGGCCCCGGCGTGCACAACCTGATCATCTGCACCCTGTGTTCCTGCTACCCATGGCCGATCCTCGGCCTGCCGCCCTACTGGTACAAAGACCCTGTGTTTCGGGCCCGAGGCGTGCGCGAACCCCGCGCCGTCCTGCGCGAATTCGGCGTGCCGGTGAGCGCAGACACCCACGTCGAAGTCTGGGACAGCAGCGCGCAGATCCGCTGGTTCGTGGTGCCCGAGCGCCCGGCGAACTCCGATCACCTGAGCGAAGCACAACTGGCCGCGCTGGTGACACCGGAAGCCATGATGGGCGTGGCCCTGGTGGAATTGCCCGCCGCCTGAGGAGGCCGCCATGTTTACGCGTTTCGAAGAGTTCGCCGCCAACAGCATGCTCGGCCACAAGGACTCGCCACCCCGAGCACAAGGCCGGTTGCAGTTCACCCAGGAATGGCAGCGCAGCCTGTACGGGCTGGCGCTGGCATTGTCCAAGGCCGGTCATTTCGAGTGGGAAGCCTTCCGCCAGCAACTGATTGGCTCGATCTCGACGTGGGAGCAATTGCCCTGTGACCACCAGCCCCCGTGGGATTACTACGAGCGCTATCTGGAAGCCCTGATCAAGGTGTTGCAAGCGCATTCGCTGCTGGACACCGATGAGCTGTACAGCCGTTTGAGCACACTCAAAACCGACAACACTGAAACGAGGACTGCCCCATGAGCAGCAACCCAATGAGCAGCACCGCCCTGACGCATGCCCCTTCCGCCACACGCAGCCATCGCCTGTTGGTGACCTTCGGTTCGATCCTGATGGGTCTGTCGCTGGTGTACTTCGCCGGATTCTCGCACCTGGACCTGGTCCACAACGCAGCCCACGACACCCGCCACAGCTCGGGTTTCCCCTGCCACTGATCCATTGCGGAGCATACGCGCATGTTCAAACGCATCCTCACCACGGCCTGTTACACCGGTGCCCTCGCCGCGCTGTTGCTGACCCTGCTGCAAAGCCTGTGGATCACGCCCTTGATTTTGCAGGCTGAAGTCTACGAAAACGCCGAATCGGTTCATGAGCAAGCTCATGAACCGTTGGCGGCTCACGACCACGGCGCCGTTGCCCATGAGCACGAGCACGATGCCGAGGCCTGGACACCGGAGGACGGCTGGCAGCGCACGCTGTCCACGTTCGGGGGTGATCTGGTGGTCGCGATTGGCTTCGCCCTGCTGCTCAGCGCGCTGTACAACCTGCGCACACCGGCCAAGGCCTGGCACGGTGTGCTCTGGGGGTTGGCGGGGTATGCGACATTCTGTCTGGCCCCCGCTGCAGGATTGCCGCCGGAATTGCCGGGCACCGTGGCCGCCGAGCTGACCTCGCGCCAGGACTGGTGGGGCGCGACGGCGCTGGCCACAGCCGTCGGGCTGGCGTTGATCGTCTTTGGCAAACACTGGGCATGGCGACTCGTGGCGATGTTGCTGATTGCGGCGCCGCATCTTTACGGCGCACCGCAACCCGCCGAGCACCATGCACTGGCACCGGATGACCTGCAGGCGCAGTTCCGCGTGGCGTCCTTGCTGGTCAACGGTGGGTTCTGGATAGCGCTGGGCGGGCTCAGCGGGTGGTGGTTCCAGCGGCAAGTGCCGGGCGCGGAAGACATGAGTGCCGTGGCGGCCGTGAGGTAGCCCGGGAATTGCATGCATCATGTAAAGCCTCGACTGTGTGGCCGATCCCCGTCCTTTAGCAGTCCGGCTTGCCAGCGGTAGCGATCTTCAGAACGCCACCGCCGGCAAGCCGGGCCGCGACAGGCGAGCTCAATCTTCAAAGGAAACCCTATGCGCAAAATCAGCGTGGGCATGGTGCTGTTCCCCGGCTTTCAACTGCTGGACATCGCCGGTCCCAAAGACGCCTTCGCTCAGGTCAAGGTCTTGAGCGAAGGGGCTTGTGAATACGAAATGCTGACCGTGGGCACTACCCGTAGCCCGTTGCTGTCGTCCAGCGGGCTGACGGTGATCCCGGACCGAACGATTTTTGACCCCTGCCCGCACTTCGACACGGTCATCGTTCCGGGCGGACTGGGGATTTTCGATGTCTACGCAGACTCGACCCTTGGAGACTGGCTCAAGGTCCAGGAAAAACGCTGCCGCCGTCTGGCCGCGATCTGCAACGGCGTGTTCGCTTTCGGTGCGGCGGGCCTGATCGACCGCAAGTCGGTCACCACCCACTGGATGGACGCGGCGCACCTCAGTGAGCTATTTCCCTCGGCCCACGTCGACCCTGACCACATCCACGTCAAGGACGGCACGATCTACACCACCGCCGGTGTCACGGCGGGGATCGACCTGTCGCTATTGATGATCGAGGAAGACTTCGGCAAACGCATGGCCATCGACGTCGCCAAATACCTGGTGGTGTATTTGCGTCGCGCCGGTGGGCAATCGCAATTCAGCCCGTTGCTCGACATTCAGGGAGGCGTCGATTCCCAGGTCGAGGCGATTCAGGATTACATGCTCGCGCACTTGCACATCGATCACAGCCTGGCCTCCCTGGCCGAACGGGTGCACATGAGCCCGCGCAATTTGTCGCGACTGTTCACCAAGGAAACCGGCACCCCGCCCATGGCCTTTCTCGCCGATGCACGGATCGACGCCGTGCGCCGCTATCTCGAAACCACCGAACAATCGATGAAGGAAATCGCCCGTCGCTGTGGCTTCGACAACGCCGACAGCCTGCGTCGGGTGTTCGTCAAGCGGCTGGCCATCAGCCCGGTGGAGTATCGCCAGCGGTTTCACTCCGAAGCCATGAACGCCTCGTAGCGGTCAATCACTTGAAATCGCGACTGCGCACGTCCAGCCCGGTCAGCAGCGGGGTCAGGTCGAACAGCCGTTGGGCAATGACGTGACGGACGCCCTTCTGATACTCGAACTTGCCGAACACCTGCATCAACTGAGCACCCACCAACACCTTGCGCTGACGTTCAGCCAGATCGCGCCAGACCACCACGTTGATCATGCCGTGTTCGTCTTCCAGCGTGACAAAGGTCACGCCGCTGGCCGTGCCCGGTCGCTGTCGACCGACCACTAACCCGGCGACACTGAATTGCCGTCCGTGCTCTTCATCGAGCAAGTCCTTCGAGTTGCGAAACCGTTTGGCGGCCAGTTTGTGGCGCAGCAGCGACAGCGGGTGCGGCCCCAGCGTCGTGCCGAGGGTGTCGTAATCGGCCATGAGGTCCTGGGCCACGCTCGGCAAGGGCAGTGCGACTTGAGCCTCTTCGCCAAAACAGTCATCACCAAACAACGGACGTTGCACCTCAACCCCCGCCATCTCCCAACGTGCGCGATGACGATGCCCTACCAGACCGCGCAAGGCTCCGGAATCCGCCAGCGCCGCCCGCGCGCGGTTGTCCAGATCGGCACGCACGCAGAGGTCTGTGACGTCCTTGAACTCGCGCACCGAGCGCGCTTGCTCGATGCGCCGGGCGTCTTCCTCGCGGAAGCCGCGAATCATCCGCAAGCCCATGCGGATCGCCAGGTCCTGGGAGTAGTCTCGGCCTTCCACCGATTCCAGCGAGCAATCCCAGTCGCTGTAGCGAATGTCCACCGGGTGCACGTCGATGTGGTGGCGACGGGCGTCCTGTAGCAGTTGGTCAGGGCTGTAAAAACCCATCGGCCAGCTGTTGATCAGGGCGCAGGTGAAGGCAGCGGGCTCGTGGCATTTGAGCCAGCAACTGGCGTAGGTCAACAAGGCGAAACTGGCGGCATGGGACTCGGGAAAGCCGTAGCTGCCGAAGCCTTTGATTTGTTCGAAGATGCGGTGAATGAAGTCTTCGGGGTACTTATTGGCCCTCATTCGGGTCGCCAGCCGCTCCTTGTGCGGATCCAGGCCACCGTGGCGCTTCCACGCCGCCATGGACCGGCGCAACTGATCAGCCTCGCCCGGCGAATAATCGGCGGCAATGATCGCCACCTCCATGACCTGCTCCTGAAAAAGCGGAACACCGAGCGTTCTTTTGAATACGCTTTCCAGACGGTCCGGGTAGGTCACCTCCTCCTCGCCATTTCTGCGCCGCAGATACGGATGCACCATATCGCCCTGGATCGGGCCGGGCCTGACGATGGCGACCTCAATCACCAGATCGTAAAACGTCTCCGGCCTGAGCCTCGGCAGCATCGACATCTGCGCCCGGGACTCGATCTGGAACACGCCAATGGTGTCGGCGCGACTGATCATGTCGTAGGTCGGCTTGTCCTCTTCAGGAATGGTCGCGATGGTCCAGCGCTTATGGCGATGCAGCTCAACCAGATCGAACGTGCGGCGCAGGGCACTGAGCATCCCTAGTGCGAGAATGTCGACTTTGAGCAACCCGACCAGATCTAGATCATCTTTATCCCACTGAATGATCGTGCGATCGGCCATTGCTGCGTTTTCTACCGGCACCAACGTTTCCAGCGGCTGCTCAGATATGACGAAACCACCAGGGTGCTGAGACAGGTGCCGGGGAAAGCCGATCAGTTCGCCCGCCAGCGTCAGAACCCGGCGCAGCACTGGGCTGTCCGGCTCGAAGCCTGATTCACGCAAACGCTCGGCAGGAGGCAGGTTGTCGGTCCAGCGTCCGCAGCAATCAGCCAGTGCGTTGATCTGATCGGCCGGCAGACCCAGCACGCGCGCCACGTCACGAATGGCGCCGGCTCCGTGGTAGGTGCTGGCCACAGCCGTCAGCGCCGCCCTGCCTCGGCCATACCGGCGGAAGACATATTGGAGGACCTCTTCACGGCGTTCATGCTCGAAATCGACGTCGATATCGGGTGGCTCATCCCGCTCTTTGGAAATGAACCGGGCAAACAGCATCTTGCCCTCACCTTTTGCAGGATTCAGTTCGGTGATGCCCAGCGCGAAACATACCGTGGAGTTAGCTGCCGAACCTCGTCCCTGGCAAAGAATGGCTTGATTACGGGCAAAGCTGACGATGTCGTGAACAGTGAGGAAATAGCTCTCGTACTTCTTCTCGGCAATGATCTCCAGCTCATGATCAATGTTCGTACGAGCTATTTCTGGAACTCCGTCCGGCCAACGCTTGCGCGCCCCCTGTTCGGTAAGCTCACGCAACCAACTGGTCGCCGAATGCCCCCTTGGCACCAACTCGCGGGGGTATTCGTACTTCAGGTCAGCAAAATCGAAGGTACAACGCCGCGCGATGACCAGCGTTTCGGCCAGTAACTCCGCAGGAAAGACATCCGCCAACATCGCCCGTGGCCGTAAATGTCGCTCCCCATTGGGAAACAGCCTGTGCCCCGCCTCGGCCACGGTCGTGTGATGACGGATGGCAGTCATGGTGTCCTGCAACGCACGACGACCTCGGGCGTGCATGTGCACATCGCCGCTCGCGACGGCAGGCAGACCGCACTGTTTTGCTAACGACAACAGTGCCGTCAGCCGCTGCTGATCGTCCGGCCCGCAATGCAACTGCACACTCAACCAGAGGTTGTCGGTGAACAGATCGTGGAGCCATTGACCTTGCTCACGTAACGTCGCGTTTTCTTGTTCAAGGTCCGGCACCCACAGGGCGAGCAACCCGTTGAGCGGGGACTGAAAGTCCTCCCGCAGCAAGCGATACTCGCCCTTTTTGCTGCGCCTGCGTCCTTGGGTGATCAGCCTGCACAGCGCCTGATACCCCGCAAGATTTTCGGCCAGCAAGACGATTTTCGGCCCGTCTTCAAGGGTCATTTCACTGCCGACGATCAATGGCAGGCCGCATTCCTTTGCCGCCTGCCACGCACGCACCGCTCCCGCCAGCGTGCATTCGTCGGTGATGGCCAAGGCCTCGTAGCCATGCAGCTTCGCCCGCTCGAACAACTCCAGAGCACTAGAGGCCCCGCGCTGAAAACTGAAGTTGGACAGGCAATGCAGTTCGGCGTATTCGCAGCTCATGCGAACCACCCGTGCAGCCACAGGCCGCTGTCATCTCCCACGCTGCGATAGGCCCAGCCACGCAGGCCGGTGCGGGTTTCGATCAGGTAATAATCACGGCGCACATCCCCGCCGTCCCACCAACCCGACTCGATCCGTTCAGGCCCGGCCAACACCCGCGAGCCGCTGTCTGTCAGGGCTTCGGGCTCACGCAACAGCCAACCGGGGCGAGGCACCGGGTTGAAGCCCACGGCAGGCTTGGTGTGCGAGGCGGGTTGCCATGCGCATTCGGGGCGATGATCGGCGTGGAAGCTCAAGCCGCAGACCGCGTCATCGCCCAATCGCGCCCGTAGCCGCTCGCGCAACTGCTCCCACGGCATGCTTTGTTGAGGGCGATCATCGAACAGTTCGCGATGGGAAGGCACAAAGGCCGGCAAGTCTTTGGCCGAAAGCTTGAGTGCCCGCACCGGGCACGGCACGACGATTTGCTCCAATCGCCCCCGGGCCAGTTCGAACAGCATGTTCGCCTCACGCTCGGCACTGAGCAGGCCCACTGGAATCAGCGTGTCCGGGGCGGTGCTGCCGACACTCGGCACATGTTCCAGATGAATGACGAAGCGTTGCACCCCGCTGTCCCGACCTCCGAGAAACAGCGCCAGATCGGCAATCATCCGCTTGAGGGGAAACAACAGCGCCTGATGGGATTCGACGTCGAAGTTCAGCTCGATGCGGGTCTCGAAAAAGTCCGGCGGCACATAGCATTCCAACGCCATCGGGCGACGCCCGGTCAGGGTATCCAGGTGTTGCAACACCGTTGCGGGAAAACGCCGCGCCAGGGTGTCGCGAGGCAAGGCCAGTACCTGCCGCAAGTGGTGCAGTCCCATGCGCCCTAACGCGGTGGCCACGTCCTGGGTCAACCCGAGGCGATTGACCGGCATCCGTTGCAGCACGTCTTGCAGCGACTCATTGTCGGTGACGGCCAGACCGTCGTGGGCATTGGCCAACATCCTCGCCGCCAAAGGGTTCGGTGCAACAACGATGCGATGACTGAATCCCATGGCGGTCAGCTCCTGGCGCAATCGCGCCTCGAACACCGGCCATGGGCCGAACAGTCCAAAGCTCGACTCGACTTCCATCAGCAACACGCGGGGATATTTCAGGCTGACCTGGGAACTGAAGCGGTAGGCCCAGGCCGCAAGCAGACGGTGCCAGTGTTCGGTCTGCTTCGGGTCGTATTCGACCGTGTCGAACCCACGGGTCATGGCGTGGGCGGCGGTCAACGTCTGTCCGGGACGCAACCCCAGTTCACGGGCGGCGGCATTCACCGTCTGCAACACACGGCGCTGAGCGGGACCGCTGATCAGGGCCAGCGGCTTTTCAGGATCGGCGCGACGACGCATGACGCCGTCCAGTGCCAGTTGCGGCAGCAGGACACAGGCCCAGAGCATGGAAACCTCAAGCGTCAGTGGTGAACGGGATGGGGGATGACGGGGCCAACCCGCCTCGGCACTTCAACACCCGCAACTGGCGGGGTCGGACATCGATGGCGATGCGCAGGGCCGCAGGCGAAGGGTTGGCGGCGGCTTGCTGACCACGGCAGGCGAACGCAAGGGTTTCGCCGGTTTCCGCCGCGACCTGTAAACGACGCAAGGCGCGGTCATCGACCTTGCCCGGCCACGCCAGCACTGCCCCGCAACTGCCGGAGCGCAGGCATTGTTCCACCGCCCACAAGGCATCGGTGTCGCTGGCTTGAATGATCGACAGCTGACGCAGATCGACCCCCGCCGATTGCCAGGCCTGGGGGTATGGCACGAACGGCGGCGCCACCAGGACGATACGTTCGCCCGCGTTGGCCAGGCGCGCCAAGGTCGGCCACAGCAGGCGCAACTCACCGCTGCCATTGGCGGGAATCAGGATTTCAGTGAGTGCCGCCGGGGGCCAGCCACCAATGGGCAACGCAGCGTCGAGCAACGGGTGGCCCGTGGGTTGCGCCGCGACTGGCTGGGCCTGCGCCCGCCCTTTCCAGACCCGATGCTCGTCCAGCAGCGCGTCAAGGCTGACCACCGCACCCATCATTCCCGGCGCACCAGGCCGCAGAACACCCCTTCGATGGCGAAGTCCTGATCAGGACGCACGACAATCGGCGCATAGGCCGGGTTGCGGGGCAACAGACGCAATGTGTCATCACCCCGCTCCAGCCGTTTGATCGTCACTTCGCCATCGAGCCGGGCCACGACGATCTGTCCGTCCCGGGCATCGGCGCTTTGCAGAATGCCCACCAGATCGCCGTCGAAAATCCCGTCTTCGATCATCGAATCGCCTTTTACCCGCAGCAGGTAATCCGGCACACGCAGGAAGGTGCGGCTGTCGAGGGTAAAGGTGTCGAGGTTATCGAGATCGGGGCCGATGGGCGCACCTGCTGCAACGCGGCCCAGCACCGGAATTTCCAGCATTTGAGTGCGGGGTGTGGCGTCGATCAGGCGAATGCCACGGGCCTGGTTGGCGGTGACTTCGATGAAGCCCGCCTCAGTCAGCGCCACAATGTGCTTGCGCGCAACGCTGCGAGACGCGAAGCCAAAGGCTTCAGAGATTTCTGCCAGGCTCGGCGGCTGGCCATTGTCGGCGATGCGATCACGGATGAACGTCAGGATGGCAGCGCGTCGGGGAGATAAGTTCGTCATGGAGTACATTTGTACTCCTCGCGAGAAACATATGCCAGCGCCGTTTATCGGTCGATGAAAGGTTGATCAATTGATGAGGAGTCGAAGCGCCAGGACATGGCGCTTCTGAGGTAAAACGTTACTCGAACCACGCCTGAATCTGAGGGTAATTGAGGGTGCTGTGGGTCACCGGCTCCGAGCGCCCTTCCCCGAGGAAATCACGCCCCAGTTGCTCGGCCAGGCTCAAAACGGTGATCGCCACGCTAGAACCGGCACTCAGACGATGAACACCCAGCTTCGCCAAGCCTTCCGCATCCGGCAGCCCTGGTCGGGCCAACACGTTGATCGGCAGGTTGACGCCCTGAACGATGCGCTTGATCGCATCGACATCCACCACCGCCGCAACGAACAGCCCGTCGGCGCCGGCTTTTTCATACAACTGGCCGCGTTTAAGGGTTTCCTCGACCTTCTGGTCATCGGCCACCAGATTCGCCAGGTACACATCGGTACGGGCGTTGATGAACACGTCCAGCCCATGGTTGGACGCCATGCTTTTGATCGCTTCGATCTTGCGCGCCAGCAAGTCAGGTGCATCCGGACCGTCTTCAATGTTGATGCCCACAGCCCCGACTTCCAGCACGCGCCTGACGTTTTCAGCGACCGTCTTTGGATCGTCCGAATAGCCGTGCTCGAAATCCACCGACAGCGGCACCTTGACCACCCGCGCGATGTTGGCGGCGGCCTGGATGGCTGCCTCCAGCGGAAACACACGCCCATCGGCATACCCCTGTGCCCAGGCCACGCCCGCGCTGGTGGTGGCGATGGCTTTGGCGCCGAGGCTTTCGAACAGCAGCGCACTCACGGCGTCCCAGGCATTGGGCAGGCGCAGCACGGTGGATTGGTGGTGCAGGTCACGGAACGTCTTGGCAGAGGCAGGCATGTTCAACTCCATGTGAAGGTGACGGGTAAAACACTGTTGAAGGGCGCTTGAGTCTAGAACAGCGATGCTTGGGCGGAGGCCAACGCATCGAGGTTCTTTTTCGAGGGTTTCGGCATCCCGCCTTCAAGGGTCAGCAACAACTCCTTGGCCGCCAGGCCACCGGCAAATCCGGTGAGCGCGCCAGAACTGCCGATCACCCGATGGCACGGCGCGACGATGGAAATCGGGTTCTTGCCATTGGCCGCCCCCACCGCGCGCACGGCAGCGGGATTGCCGATTTCGATAGCGATCTGCAGGTAACTGCGCGTTTCGCCGAATGGAATGGCGAGCAAGGCGTGCCAGACTTTTTTCTGGAAATCAGTGCCGTGAAAATCCAGCGGCAAGTCGAAACGGTTGCGCGTTCCCGCGAAATATTCCGCCAGCTGCTGTTCGGCCTGATCAAGGATTTCGCTGTGGGGGGCTTCGGTCATGGGCCCCAGCAGGACGCGATTGGGGCGGTCGTTTTCCCAGAGAATCGCGGCCAACGCCGCACCCTTGGCCACCAGTTTCAACTGGCCCACGGGGGACTCGATGAAGCGATAAGTGAAGTTCATGGAAGGCTCCTCGTCTTTCGCATTGCGCCCATAGTAACCGGGTGTGCGATGAGGGCCATCCAGATCTTGCGGTCAAATTCGATGGGACGGGGATGAATCGAGGAATAAAACGGCTTCGTATCAATATGAGTAATCAGAAGCTTGAATTGAGCGGACTGCTCTTCTCACACAACTTGCCATTTATCAACCGGCCATCTGCCGGTACTTCGCAAGTACCGCCTCGCGCGTTGGCAACGGTTTTGCAGCATCGGAGGGTGCGGTGTCAAAACCCTCTAGCCGCAAGCTGGCGAGGTAGTTCGAACGACGTGTCTTTGCGTAAAGCTCGCGTTTCTCTTGAACCGTTTGGGTCATTGTGTTCGCCCTGTGCAGATAACGACGCGAAGTGTAGCAGTGCTCCTCACGTCGGGCACCCCACCGCGCCGTCATTCAGGTTCTGCTTGTAGTTCTCATACTGCAACGTCGCCTTGCCGTTGTTCCACTTCAGGGTCAGCACCAGGACGGAGTCGAAGTCGTCGCCCATCCAGTCCTTGACGAGTTTGAGGTCCTGGCCGGAGGCCTCTTCGGCGACTTTGTTGATCAGTTCGGGCAGGTAACCGTGGGACCAGGCGGTGTAGATGGTGGCGTCGTGGTATTTGTCGCGCATCAGCTCGTCGGCGAGGTCGCTAGTGTCGTTGGCGGCGAAGTCGATGTTGATGGGCAGCCCGAGTTTGATCGCGCTCGGGCCGACGGTCATCAAAGGGCGCAAGTAGCTGTAGGAATGATCGCCTGCGCCTTCTTCAACGTGACGGCTGGGGTTGGCGGCGAAGATGAAGTCCGCTTTGCCGAAGGTATCTGGCAATACAGTAGAGAGGTCGATGGCACGATTCAGCCCCTGGCAGTTCAATTGGCCAAGGCCCATGTCAGGCTTTTCCGCGTGGCGCAGGAACACCAGGGTCTGGGTGCCGTTCTTCGGTTCTGCGTGGACGCCCCTGCCGACGGTAAACCAGAACACCGCCGAGCAGATCAGCAGGATCGGCAGCAAGAAATAGGCGATGCGTTGCAGGGCTGACGAGGTAACCGGGGTTTTGAAAAAGGTCATGATGGCCTGGATTCTTGTGATGCGTGAAGGGCTGAGCGCCCTGAGCAACGTCCCTGTGAACTGGCATTTCGCTAGCGAATGCAGGCTAACGAAGCTTTATGTCCGTATGAAGAATGACCATCTGATAGGAAATGACCTCAGAGGTTGCATGCAAGCCTCTGATTTACCGGACCAATCGCTGAACGGTATGTAATAGGATGTTTCGAAAGCCCTTCAGGCGGGTACTTCACGAACCCGGTAGCGACTGCACACCACAGCGCTGACCACCACCGCCAACCCCGCCAGGCTGTAGACCCAGGACGGCGAGGCGATGGGCAGCAACACCCCGGCCAGCAAAGGCCCGACGCCCGCACCGACGTCACGCCAGACCGCATTTCCGGCCAGCGCCTGCACGCGCCCTACCCCCGGATTGCGTTCAGCCACCAACGTGGTGACCAGCGGCAATTGCAGCGCACGCAAGATCAGCACACCGCCCGCACCGATGATGAGCCAGTGAAAGCCGAAGGCCGTCAACGCCAGGGTCGTCAGCGCCGAGAACACCACCAGCATGCGCACCGCCCCGTAACTCGCGGCGGCGCGACCACCCAAAGGACTCAGAAGCATTTCCGAGACGTAACGCAACGCCAGCAGCACCCCGGCGATGAACACTGCGTTGCCACCCAGCACCGATTGCGCCTGCAACGACAGGCCGAAGATAAACAGCCCGTCCAGCGCGACGCCTTCGATGAAGGACCACATGGCCACGCTGTCCGGCGCCTTGAAGCGACGCCCGTTGGCGGTCGGCATCGCATGAGGAACGCTCGGCAGCCCTCGGGCGATGAACAGGCCGATGAGGGAGAAGAAGGCGAGTATCAGAAAGATCACCCGGGGGCCGAAATACATGCTTACCAGCGCCCCCAGAGGCAGCGCCAGCATCGGGCCGATGGCGATGATCGCCCGTGAGGTGCCTGACCTGCGGGCCGCGCCGGCAGGTTCGGAGGTCGCGAGGGCTTGAGTGGACAGGTTCAACGCCGCGTACGCCAATCCCCAGCCCAGCCGCAAAATCAGCAGCCACCAGAAACCGGTGATGAACGAGTTGCCCACGGCGCAGACCATCGACACCAGCGAAGCCAGGGTCAGCGCCGCCCGGTCGCCGCGCTGTGCGTAGAAGCGCACGACGTAGCCATAGCCGAAAATCCGCACCAGCCGGTTGGCCGCCAGCAGCACCCCCGCTTCGGCGAGGCTGATGCCAAAGGCGTCAGCGTTCATGGGCATCAGCAGGTACAACAGGACATCGCTGGGCAGGCACAGGCTGAGAACGGTCGCCGAACGGCGTGACGCAGCATCGGCATCTCGGGCAGGGACAGACATGCGCAGAAAAGTCCTGTAACACAATTGAAAAATGCCAGCATGCAGATCACGCCGAAGACTGACAACTGTTTAATGCAGATTTTTCACGCAGTGTTTCTGGCGCAACACCGCTTCAGCAGACTGTTGATGGAGCAACTGCATCCACGCCTTCTTGCTCCCCGTCGCCCCGCGCTGGCCCGCACATGAGTTCATGGCACAGAGCCTGCATTATTCCATTTACGCAGGCTGACTCGCGCTGACTGCCGTTTTCGACATAAGCAGCCCCGTGCAGCTTCAATCCCTTCGACTGGACTTGATCATGACCGCGTTTCCTCGCCTGCCCACTTCCCTGAAACTCTTGGCCGGTGCCCTGGCACTGACCCTGCAACCCTTCGCACAAGCCGCCGAAGCGCCGCCCGCCGAAGTGCATCTGGATTACGCCTACTACTCGCCGGTAAGCCTGGTGCTCAAACATTTCGGCTGGCTGGAGAAGGCCCTGCCGAACACCAAGGTCAGTTGGGTGTTCAGCCAGGGCAGCAACCGCTCGCTGGAATACTTGAACAGCGGCGGCGTTGATTTCGCCTCGTCCGCCAGCCTGTCCGCTGTGCTGGCCCGCGCCAACGGTAGCCCGATCAAATCGGTCTACGTCTACAGCCGCGCCGAGTGGACCGCACTGGTGGTGCGCAAGGATTCGACGCTTAAAACCGTCGCCGACCTCAAAGGCAAGAAAATCGCCGCCACCAAAGGCACCGACCCCTACCTCTTCACTTTGCGCGCACTGCAACAGGCGAAGCTGACCAAAGACGACGTGGAGCTGCTGCACCTGCAACACCCGGACGGCCGCATTGCGCTGGAAAAAGGCGACGTCGACGCGTGGGCGGGTCTCGATCCGCACATGGCCGCCAGCGAAATTCAGGCGGGTTCGCGCCTGCTGTATCGCAACAAGGACTTCAACAGCTACGGCGTGGTCAGCGTGACCGAGACGTACGCCAAAGAGCATCCGGAGGCGATCAAAACCGTGTTGAGCGCCTACGAGCAGGCCCGCGAGTGGTCGCTAAAGAATCCGGAAGAGCTGGCGAAATTGCTGGCCACCGAATCCGGCCTGCCCCTGGACGTCGCCAAGCTGCAACTGACCCGCACCGACATCAGCAGCCCGCAATTGACCGATAAAGATGTGACCGCCTCCAAAGCCGCAGCGCCGATTCTGGTGTCGGAAGAACTGGTGCGCAAAGGCACGAATGTCGATCAGGTCATCGATCAGTTGATTGACCCGACCTTCGGCAAAGCCGTCGTCGCCAAGCCATGAGCAGCTCCCGCGTCGAATCGCTGAACGCCGAAGCCGGCGCACCGGTTGAAGCTGCCGCGCCCACGCCCAGCCGCTGGCGCGGGCGCCTCAAAGGGCTGGTGGTGCCGGTGGCGATTCTGGTGCTGCTGGAAATCGTCGTTCGCATCGGCTGGGTTCACTCGTACCAGATGCCCGCGCCCAGCGAGATCTTCACCACGCTGACCGACCTGGCCAACGGCGCCTTGTGGAAACACATCAGCGCGAGCCTGCTGCGGGTGTTGAGCGGGTTCGGCATCGGCGCGGGCCTGGCCCTGCTGTTTGCAGCGTGGGTCGGATTGAGTCGGGAGGCCGAAGCCTATCTGGAACCGACTTTCGCGGGTTTGCGCTCTATCCCGAGCCTGGCGTGGGTGCCGCTGTTGCTGCTGTGGCTGGGCATCGGCGAGACCTCGAAAATCGTGCTGATCGCCATCGGCGCGTTTTTTCCGGTGTACCTCAACGGCGTGGCGGCGATTCGCGGGATTGATCGCAAACTGGTGGAGGTTGGCAAGATGTATCGGTTCAGCCAGCGGCAGATGATTCTTCACCTGTTTCTCCCCGCTGCCTTGCCCGGCCTGTTCACCGGCCTGCGCTCGGGATTGAGCCTGGCGTGGATGTTTCTGGTGGCCGCCGAACTGATCGCCGCGACCAAGGGCTTGGGCTATCTGCTCAGCGATGGGCGCGAGACCTCACGGCCTGACATCGTGCTGGCCGCGATCATCGTGCTGGCGCTGCTGGGCAAGATCAGCGACGGCGTGTTGGCGATGCTGGAGAAGCGGTTTCTGGCGTGGCGGGATACGTTCAAGGGGAATGGCTGACTCTACATTGACTGATACGGCGTCATCGCGAGCAAGCTCACTCCTACAGGGGAACGCTTTTTAGTTGTAGGAGTGAGCTTGCTCGCGATAGCGATGTACGTGGCACCATCGAGACACCAAGGACCCCAAGCACCACCTTTCATCCGATCCCGAGTTGACGACACCCCTCGCTTTGGTGTTTCCTGAAACCGGTTTCAGAGCCTCACACGCTCGATAATAAAAGCCTGCTGATAAATCCAATAAGGGTCAGGCCGTGAACAGCATTCCGACACCGACGCGTGCCCGCGTCACCATGAATGACGTCGCCGACATGGCGGGCGTTTCCAAAGCCAGCGTCTCGCGCTTCATTGGCGATGACCGGCAACTGCTGTCCGATGCCATTGCCCGGCGCATTCAACACGCCATCGACACCCTCGGTTATCGCCCCAACCAGATGGCCCGTGGCTTGAAACGCGGCCGCACTCGCCTGATCGGCATGCTGGTGGCCGACATCCGCAACCCTTATTCCATTGCCGTCATGCACGGCGTCGAAACGGCCTGCCGCAAGCACGGCTACAGCCTGGTGGTGTGCAACACCGACCGCGACGATGAGCAAGAACGCCTGCACCTCGCGGCTCTGCGCTCGTACAACATCGAAGGGCTGATCGTGAACACCCTCGGCCATCATCTGGACGAATTGCGCGAGTTGCACAGCGAATTGCCGATGGTGTTGGTGGACCGCAAAGTCGATCAACTGGACAGCGATCTGGTCGGGCTCAACAACGTCGATGCCGTCACGCAAGCGCTGGATCACCTGCACCACACCGGCTATCGCGACATCCTCATGGTCACCGAACCTCAGGACGGCACCAGTTCGCGGGTCGAGCGGGTCGACGCGTTCAAGACCGGCCTTGCCCGACGCAGCGGCTTCCGTGGCGAGGTCTGTGAAACCGGCCCTGCCCTGCGCGATCACCTGCGCGCCTTTCTCGATGATCAGGGGCACGGCCCCAAAGCCTTGTTCACCGGCAACGGCGTTGCAACCCTGAGCACGACCCGCCAGTTGCACGCATTGGGCTGCCATCTGTTCGACGACATCGGCCTGATCGCCCTCGACGAACTGGACTGGTACCCCCTCGTCGGCAGCGGCATCACCTCCCTTGCCCAACCGACCCACGACATCGGCGTGACAGCGTTCGAGTGCCTGCTCAATCGCCTGCGCGGGGACCAGGAGCCAGTGCGGCTGTACGACTTTCCGGCGCAACTGATCGTGCGCGGTTCGACCCGACAGCGATCCTGACCCTCTTCTTTTATATGGCAGGCCACCCGCCTGTCCGTTTGAAGAACTTTCTTCGAGCACCTTCGCTCGAACAAAAATGAAAACGGTTTCAGAGGACAACAATAATGAACCGATTCCCCGTTGCCATCAGCCTGGGCGCCTTCGGTGCCGACCTCGTTCGTGAACGCGGCCAGGCCAGTTTTATCCCGCTGCTGGTCGAGGCTGGCGTGACCCGCATGGAGCTTCGCGAGGAGCTGTTCACAGGCCGCGAAGACCTCGTCGCCTTGGGCGAAGCCATTCGCTCGCAAGGGCTGGAGTGTCTGTATTCGGGGCCGCTGGAGTTGTGGCTCGATGGCCAGAACGCGCCCAATCCCGAGCTGGAACCGACCCTGCAACGGGCGACGGCCTGTGGCGCGCCGTGGCTGAAAGTCTCGTTGGGCCACCTGACCGAAGACAGCGACATCGCTGCCCTGGCCGATCGCCTCGCCCGTTACGACGTGCACCTACTGGTGGAAAATGACCAGACCCCACAAGGCGGCCGCCTGGAACCCCTCGTCCAGTTCTTCGCCCGGATCGAGGCTCTGCAAATGCCCATTGGCATGACTTTCGACATCGGCAACTGGCTGTGGCAGGCGCAATCGGCCAGCGCCGCAGCGCAACAATTGGGCCGTTACGTCGAATACGTGCATTGCAAGGCGGTGTCCCGCAACACAGCCGGCAAGCTGATCGCCGTGCCGCCGCGCCAGACTGACTTGCACCTCTGGGAGCAGTTGCTCAAGCACATGCCCCTCGGCCTGCCCCGTGCTGTCGAATACCCGCTGCAAGGCGACGATCTGCTGGACGTCACCCGCACCCAAGTCGATGCCCTCGCCCAGTTGGGCCAGCGCCACACGCACACGTCGTCGGAGGCCCTGAGCCATGTCTGAGATCGATATCCTTTCCTTCGGCGAAACCATGACCATGCTGGTCGCCGAGCAGACCGGCGATCTGGCCGCTGTCCGCCACTTCGAAAAACGCATCGCGGGCGCCGACAGCAACGTCGCCATCGGCCTTTCGCGCCTGGGCTTCAACGTCGCCTGGCTGAGCCGGGTCGGCAATGATTCGATGGGGCGTTTCGTCATCGACAGCCTGCAACAGGAAGGCGTCGACTGCCGCCACGTCACCGTCGATCCGGCCTACCCCACGGGCTTTCAGTTCAAGTCGCTGGAGCTGGAAGGCGCCGACCCGGTGGTCGAGTATTTCCGTCGGGGCTCGGCGGCCAGTCACCTGTCCGTCAACGACATCGTTCCGGCACTGTTGAAGGCGCGGCACCTGCACGCCACGGGCATTCCGGCGGCGTTGTCGGCCACCTGCCGCGAACTCTCGCAGACACTGATGATCCAGATGCGTGAGTCGGGTCGCAGCGTGTCGTTCGACCCCAACCTGCGGCCGTCGCTGTGGTCGAGTCAGGCCGAGATGATCCGTGAGGTCAATCACCTGGCCAGCCTTGCCGACTGGGTCATGCCCGGACTGGCCGAAGGCGAGTTGCTGACCGGTCGCGACACCCCGGCGGACATCGCGCAGTTCTATCTCGACAAGGGTGTGGAAGCGGTGGTGATCAAACTCGGCGCGAAAGGTGCGTACTACCGGACCCAACTGAATCAGGCCTTCGTGCCCGGCGTGCCGGTGCCTCAAGTGATCGACACCGTGGGCGCGGGCGATGGCTTCGCGGTCGGGGTGATCAGCGCGCTGCTGGAGAACCTCGACTTCGCCCAGGCGACTGCCCGGGGCAACTGGATCGGCGCCCAGGCCGTGCAGAGCCGAGGCGACATGGAGGGCCTGCCGACTCGCGCCGCCCTGCAAGCCGCCGAATCAACAGCCGAATCAACAAACGCACCACGACGACAGACCGCGTGACACCCGTTTTACCTGAACCGCCATTCCCATCACCTGCTGCGACAAGAACAACACCCTCAGGGAGCTTGACATGGAAAAGCTACTCGACACCGTGAAACACGCAGGCCTCAAACGCCGCTGGCTGCTGATCATGCCGATCGTGTTCATCACTTACAGCCTCGCCTATCTGGACCGCGCCAACTACGGCTTCGCCGCCGCCTCGGGCATGGCCGAAGACCTGCACATCACCCCCGGCATGTCGTCGTTGCTGGGTGCGCTGTTCTTCCTCGGTTACTTCTTCTTTCAAGTGCCGGGGGCGATCTACGCGCAAAAGAAGAGCGTGAAGAAGCTGATCTTCGTCAGCCTGATTCTCTGGGGTGGCCTGGCAACCCTGACCGGCATCGTCTCCAACGCCTACATGCTGATCGGCATCCGCTTCATGCTCGGCGTGGTAGAAGCGGCGGTCATGCCCGCGATGCTGGTGTACCTCTGCTACTGGTTCACCAAGGCCGAGCGCTCGCGGGCCAACACCGTGCTGATCCTCGGCAACCCGGTGACCATGCTGTGGATGTCGGTGGTGTCGGGTTATCTGGTGGCGCATTTCAGCTGGCGCTGGATGTTTATCGTCGAGGGCTTGCCTGCGGTGATCTGGGCGTTCATCTGGTGGCGTCTGGTGGACGAACGTCCGACCCAGGCCAAGTGGCTGACCGCTGAGGAAAAGACCGAACTGCAAGCGCGTCTGGACGCTGAGCAGGTCGGCATCAAGCCCGTGAAGAACTACGCCGAAGCCTTCCGCTCGCCGAAAGTCCTGCTGCTGACTGCGCAGTATTTCTGCTGGAGCATCGGCGTGTACGGCTTCGTGCTGTGGCTGCCGACCATCATCAAAAAGGGCATGCAGATGGACATGGTCGAGGCCGGCTGGCTGTCGGCCCTGCCTTATCTGGCGGCGGTGATCGGCATGGTCGTGGTCTCGTGGGCGTCGGACAAGACCCAGAAACGCAAACTGTTCGTCTGGCCGCCCCTGCTACTGGCCGCCATTGCGTTCTACGGCTCCTACGCGCTGGGCACTGAGCATTTCTGGTGGTCGTATTCGCTGCTGGTGATTGCCGGGGCCTGCATGTACGCGCCGTATGGCCCGTTCTTCGCCATTGTTCCGGAAATCCTCCCGGCCAACGTCGCAGGCGGCGCCATGGCCCTGATCAACAGCCTCGGAGCCCTCGGATCGTTTGCCGGTTCGTATCTGGTGGGGTATTTGAACGGCGCGACCGGCACGTTGAGCGCGTCGTACCTGTTCATGAGCGGCGCGTTGCTGGTGTCGGTGGTGCTGACGTTGCTGCTGAGGCCCGATAACAGCGTCAAGCCGGTGCGCAGTGAGCCACCCGTTCGTCCTGCAGCGGCGCATCCATAACCCAAACGCAACCTTGTGACAGCCGGCTTGATACGGGCCGGCTCCCACAGAATGCTGCGTCAGATCACAAACCGGGTCACCATCGCTTTCAGATCCACCGCCAGACGCGACAGCTCATGGCTCGCCGCGCTGGTCTGGTTGGCACCCGCCGCTGTCTGTGCCGCCAGATCGCGGATGTTCACCAGGTTGCGGTCCACTTCCCGCGACACTTGCGCCTGTTCTTCCGAAGCACTGGCGATGACCAGGTTGCGTTCATTGATCTGGCTGATGGCTTCGGTAATGAGCTCCAACGCATCCCCCGCCGAACTGGCCAGGCTCAAGGTGCTGCGGGTGCTGTCAGTGTTGCGTGACATCGACTGCACCGCGTCGCCGGTCCGGGACTGAATCCCGGCCACCATCTGTTCGATTTCCGTGGTCGATTGCGCCGTGCGATGGGCCAACGCCCGCACTTCGTCCGCCACCACAGCAAAGCCGCGTCCCGCCTCCCCGGCCCGCGCCGCTTCGATGGCGGCGTTGAGTGCCAGCAAGTTGGTCTGCTCGGCGATGGAACGGATCACGTCCAGCACTTTGCCGATATCACGGCCCTGCTCCGCCAAGCCTTCGACGAGACCCGTGGTTGCCTGGATCTGCTGGGTCATGTCCTGAATCGACTTGACGGTCTCAACCACGCGATCACGGCCCTGACGCGCCGTCTGGTTCGACTGCTGGGACGCTTCAGACGTGGACACAGCATTGCGCGCCACTTCCTCTACCGCCGCCGTCATTTCGTTCACCGCCGTGGCGGCTTGCTCGATCTCGTTGTTCTGCTGTTGCAGGCCGCGCGAAGACTCCTCGGTGACCGCACTCAGCTCTTCCGCCGCAGACGCCAGCTGGGTGGCCGAGCCTGAGATCAATTCAATGGTCTTGCGCAGGTTCTGCTGCATGGTGCCCAGCGCTTTCAACAGCTGCGCCGGTTCGTCCTTGCCGTCAATCTCGATCGGACGGGTCAAGTCGCCACCAGCAATCTCTTCAGCCACTCGAACCGCTCTGGACAGCGGGTTCACGATACTTTTGGTCAGCAGCCAGGCGAGCAGAACGGTCAATAACACCGCTGCCACCGAGACGGAAATAATCCCGACGTTGGCACCTTCATACTGTTCTTTTGACACCACTGCGGCTGCAGCAGCCCCTGCTTTATTGATGGCGATAAGTTGGTTGATCTGCACCCCCATCAAATCCGTAGCGTCTTTCATGCGCGTGTTGATCAAGTTGCGCATGTCTTCCATCTTGTCCTGACGCGACAGCTCTAGCACTTGGTTCTGCACGTCAAGAAAAGTGGTCAGCGTGGCGTCGAACTGCCGGTATACCGACAACTCCTCACCTTCGGCGGGCAACGCTGCGTAGTTCTTTTTCGCCTCCTGCAACTTGCCGATAAGTTCAGCAATACGGCCATCGGTTTCGCGAAGCGCAGCGGGCTCACGGTTGACCAGCGTGCGGAACGAGGTGATGCGCAGGCGCAGCGTGTTTTCCAGCATGTTGCCAAGGTAGCCCACGCTCGGCAGTTGGTTGGATTCCATGTCAGTCGTCGCCTGCCGGATCACGGCCATGCGATTAAGGGAAAAAAAGCCCAGTCCGACCACCAGAACCGCAATGAATGCGAACCCCAGGAATGCGCGTGGCGCGATGTTCATGTTTCTTATCGACATGGGATGTCTCTCTTTAAAGTCCGGCGAAGTGCATCCATGCGACGATCCGGCATTCGGAACTTCACAGTTTTGACTCAAACGGTGACGGACGAAATGCTTCTTGGTTTTTTCAGTGCCCCTGATCTTCTATCGGCAGCGGGCCAACTTTTATTCAGTCTTCTTTAAAATATTTTTACACCGAGTCTGAAGCAGGATCCAAAACTAAGAAGGATGGCCATCATATGTTAAGCAAACTTTACACAGACGCTGCTTAGGCAGTGTTTAAAGTTTTATTGACGCCAATTAAGTTGCTCTTATTGAGGACATCACGTCCGAACAGCTCTGAAAAGATGGTGTCCATGAGCCTTATATCTGAATATTGATTTAGCCTTGTTGGAAATGACAAAAGGCTATAACGAAGCATGAGCTGAATCAAAGAAGCGTAAAGATTCAAACGATGTAGGATTTTTTTCTCATCACTGTAAGAAGTCGGTGCTACCTTTACCTGACTTCTGATCTGTGAATCCTGCCCTCGATCAACGCGGAACTCGACTAAGCAGCGAGGTGCTCCGGCACACGAGCTGCGACGTTCTTCGAAGCCGGACGCCAGACCCTGTTTTTCCTGCCCTGCGGAGCTTTGGCATTGCTCGATTGAACGAGGTGGGTCCCATGAATAAAGTCACGTTCCCCAACGCCTGCCAGCTGATGCGCTGGCATTTTCATCCGGTCGGCTTCGAAGCCAGCATGGATGCACCCAGCAGCATGGTCGCGCGCCTCTTCGACCGAGCCAGCGGTGAAACGGTGATCGCCATTGCCGGGATACCCTGCGCAACGGTGATGAACGCGATGGACGTGGAACGCATCATCGAAGCCATCGAGCTTGAGCTCGAAACCTTCGTGCCGCAGCAGACGCTTTATCTGCATCAGGCTTGAACACATTCCCGAACATCTCGGGGTCAACTCTGTGGGGCGCGAATTCATTCGCGAAAACGGTACATCCGAGGGTGATGTGCCGTCTGGAAGATCGATTCGCGAATGAATTCGCTCCCACAGTTGAATCAGCGTTCGGCCTCAAACGTCGTGGCGATGCTGGAAGCGGTTAGAGGGACGCGCATCACGCGTCCGTCGCAACACTTCCCCGTCGATCTTCAAAAAACGCCTTATCGCCGGCAATCCGCGCCGACGCTCTGGACGTGGCCGTCTCGTCGTTGCCCGCCGCGTCGATGAACCAGTAGCAATGCCGCACCGCCCGGGTGATGGCTACATAGGCCAGGCGCAATACCTCGTCTTTCTGCGCGTTGTCGAACGCTTCCAGATCACCCTCCCGGCCCAATCCCGCTAATTGATAGACCTGATTCTTGTAGGGCGACTGGGTCAGGTGCTGGCAATCGCCAAGCAGGAATACCGCGTCCGCCTGAAGCCCTTTGGAGCTGTGATACGTGAGTTGCTTGAGACGGCGCTCTTGGGGTGGCAGCGCGTAATCAGCGTTGACCACCGCTTGCAGCGCCTCTGGCAACTTCGCCCGCTCGCTGCCCTTGCGGTACAGCAGCAGGACGGAATCACCGGCGTTGTAGTGTTCGATCAGGCTGGCGACCAGTTGGTCGTCGTCGCGGTCCAGCACGGTGACTGGCAACAGCGTCTGCTCTGCCCCACTCGCCCTGGCCTTCTTGCCACTGATGGCGGGCGCGGCGCGGACGATGTGCTCGGCCGCATCGATGATGTGCTGGTGGCTGCGGAAGTTGTCGCTGAGCATGACCTTGGTGGTCGACGGCGAGGAAAACTCCTTGGGAAATTCCATGAAGAACTTCGGCGAGCTGCCGCGCCAGCCGTAGATCGATTGCCAGTCATCGCCCACGCACAACAGCGACGAGCGCTGCGCACCCCGGCCGCCGTGCAACGTCACGCCTCGGCTGCGCACTTCCCTCAGACTCGCCCGAATCCACGACACAATCTGCGGCGACACGTCCTGAAACTCGTCGATCATCAGGTGCGACAGCGGACGCAGCCCGTCGTCGCTCACCAGCTTCAGGTTCTCGGGCGACTTCTCGCCGAACAGCGAGAACATGCGGTTGTAGGTCATCACCGGCGGGGTCTGTTCCAGCAGGTGGTCTTCGAAGGCTTTCCAGAACAGGCTCAAGGCCTCAAAGAAGAACCGGTCCGGATCTTCACTGGAAAAGCTCATTTGCGACACAGCGTCCGGCACGTCCAGCCCGAGGTTTTCGATAAAACCCGCCGCCGCGACGAAACAGTCCAGCAACGGCGCCGCGCTCAGTTCTCCTTTAACCTTGTACTCGAAACCCGGACCCGCCACCGCTGCGCCAGACAGCGACTGCATCATGCCCCGCGACGCGTCGTAGTTCTCCAGCCAGATGACGGGCTTGCGGCAGAACGCCTGGAACAGCGTGCGTTTGATCACCCACTCCGCCCACACGGGCAGCTTGGCGTCGGGCCGCCGCAGGTGCTGGTCCTCGCTCGGGTCGAAGCCCAACACGATCCACGCGTCCAGCTCGGCCGCGTAGCCATGCACATGAAAGGTCAGACCGCTGACCTCCACGGTCTGACGCATCGGCTCGACGCCCTGAATCGGCCACGCACCCTTGCGAATCCACAGGTCTTCGATGACGTCGCACAGTTCCTCGTCGCGCTTGGACGACAGGCCCATGACCGTGATGCGTTTCTGCACATCGGGGTGGTCCCGGTCCAGTTCTTTGAGCTGCAACGAATGCCGGTACAGTGGCGCCATGACCTCGCGAAAACGCGGGTTGGCGGCGTACAGGTCGCGGTAGCAGAGGTTCATCTGCTGCCGCTGGGCGTCGTTGATGCGTAAATCGAACGGGTTGCTGTCCTCGCCGTCGTCCAGCCGTTTGCCGAACAGGTCCGCGCTCTGGCTACTGAGATTTTCGAACGCCTGCACCTGTTCGAACCCTGGCAGGCTGCGCACCAGCGGCAGGATGCGTGAGTGGAAGGTGCGAACGACGTCCCGTGCCTGACGTAGAGACAGGTCGTGACCCCACAGGCCCATGACTTCGATCAGTTTGTTGATGAAATCCTTGCGCGACTCGCGGGTGAAGGTCACCACCGTCATGGCGTCCAGTTCGAAGCCCAGGTAGTGATGCAGCAACAGCACCCGCAGCACCAGCGAGGTCGATTTACCCGCCCCGGCGCCCGCGATGACGTAGGTGGACGGCGTGTCGCTGAAGATCATCTTCCATTGCGCGGCAGTGGGTTGCGCGTGAGGGGGCAGCTTTTCCGCGACATCGGCCTTGATGCGCTTTTTCAGCTCGTTGCTCAGGGGCAGGCGCCAGTCATCGAACAGGTGATCGTCCACCCTCGGCCCGCGATGCTCCAGCGGTCGCGTGTCGCGAATCACCAAGACACGTCGCCCTTCCTCGATGCCGTCCAAATGCCCCTCGGCGTACCCCTCGTTCATGCCCTCGGCGTGGCCGTTGAGGAAGCCATCGGCGTGCCCCTGTTTCCAGGAGGGCACGTGCTGCGCTTCAAGACGTGACAGGCTGCCACCGATCAGGCGGGCCAGCAGGCGTTTGAGGAACGGCAGGCGGTCGGGGATGGTCAGGTCGGGAGGCAGTTCGTGGGGTGGCTCGTCGAGGAAATCGTGCGACACGCGGGCTCCAGCTATCAACGTTGGCGAATAGGCGCCTATGGTCGCCCCATTCGCCGTCAACCTCCAGCGAAATGCTTTGGGGTCATGGGGTTAGCCGATCAAGTGCAGGTAAAGGTCAACGTTTGGCGCTTATCAAATATCGGATTATCCGATTGTTATGACGCAAAACTTACGCTTTTTATCGATATGACTTTGACGGATCATTGCTCCATCGACTAACAGCGGTGCCCCCTTTGAACGGCCCGGCCCTGCTAACGGAGGAACTGATCATGCTGCAACTGAGACCTTTCACATCCCTCGGCGGCGCCGACCACGGCTGGCTGAACGCGCATCACCACTTTTCGTTCGCCAATTACTACGACCCGGGCCGCATGAGCTGGGGCCAACTGCGGGTCTGGAACGATGACGTGATCGAAGCCGGCACTGGCTTTCCACGTCACCCGCACCGCGACATGGAAATCATCACCTATGTCCGTGAAGGCGCGATCACCCACGAAGACAGCCTGGGCAACCGTGGACGTACCGAAGCCGGTGACGTGCAGGTGATGAGCGCCGGGACCGGCGTGGCCCACAGCGAATACAACCTGGAGTCGAAAGAGACGCGGATTTTCCAAATCTGGATCATGCCGGATGAAGTCGGGGCTCCGCCGTCCTGGGGCGCCAAACCGTTCCCGAAAGGCAATCGCGAAGGCTTCGTGACGCTGGCCAGCGGCAAGGCGGACGATGACATCGAGCTGCGGATTCGGGCGAATGCGCGGTTAGTGGCGGCGAACCTGAAAGCGGGTGAAACCGCGGAATATGGGCTGGATGAAGGCCGCCGTGCGTATCTGGTCCCCGCGACCGGCAGCATCGAAGTCAACGGCCTGCGTGCTCAAGCCCGGGATGGCGTGGCCGTGGAGCAAGAACGCGTGCTGCGTGTGACGGCCATTGAAGACAGCGAGATTGTGCTGGTGGATGTGGCGTAAAGCCCTTGCAATGCAAACGCCCCGGTTTCGTGAGGAACCGGGGCGTTTTTTTGTCACAGGATTATCCCTGTGGGTTGTCTTTCATCGATCCTGTGGGATTGCGGTGCATCGCAGCCACGCGACCGATGCGCAATCCGGAACTACTTCGGCGCGATGGCCGAATCCACCAGCACCTGCGCTTCGGCCACCAGGCGTTTCAGGTGGTCCTCACCCTTGAAGCTTTCGGCGTAGATCTTGTAGATGTCCTCGGTGCCGGAAGGCCGCGCGGCGAACCAGCCGTTTTCAGTCATCACTTTCAAACCGCCGATTGCCTGATCATTGCCCGGTGCCTTGCTGAGAATCTGCTCGATCTTCTCCCCTGCCAGCTCGGTCGACGTCACCTGCTCCGGCGACAGCTTGCTCAACAGCGCCTTCTGCTCGAAGTTCGCCTTGGCCTCGACGCGGGTGGAAACAGGCTCGCCCAATTCATCGGTCAGCGCTTTGTACATCTCGCTCGGGTCACGGCCTTTGCGGGCACGGATTTCTGCCGCCAGCAGCGCCGGGATCAGGCCGTCCTTGTCGGTGGTCCAGACCGAACCGTCACGACGCAGGAACGACGCCCCCGCACTCTCCTCGCCGCCGAAACCCAGCGAGCCCTCATACAGGCCCTCAGCGAAGAACTTGAAGCCCACCGGCACTTCGTACAAACGACGGCCCAGACGCTGGGTCACGCGGTCGATCATGCCGCTGCTGACCACGGTCTTGCCGACCGCCGCGTCAGCGCGCCAGTCAGGACGGTTCTGGAACAGGTAATCGATGGACACTGCCAGGTAATTGTTCGGCGCCAGCAGGCCACCGGTCGGTGTGACGATGCCGTGACGGTCGTGGTCCGGGTCGCAGGCGAACGCGACCTGGAAGCGGTCTTTCAGACCGATCAGGCTCTGCATCGCAAAATTGGACGACGGGTCCATGCGGATCTTGCCGTCCCAGTCGACGCTCATGAAGCGGAACGTCGGATCGACGAATTTGCTCACCACCTCCAGGTTCAGGCCGTAATGCTCGCCAATGGCCGACCAGTAACGCACGCCCGCGCCACCCAGCGGGTCAACGCCCAGACGCAGATTGGCGCCACGGATGGCGTCCATGTCGATGACGTTTTTCAGGTCGGCGACGTAGGTGTTCACGTAGTCGTGACGGTGGGTGGTGTCCGCGCGCAAGGCCTTCTCGTAGGTCATGCGGGTCACGCCAACGATCTTCTCGGCGAGCAATTCGTTGGCCTTGGTTTCGATCCACTTGGTGATGTGCGAATCGGCCGGGCCGCCATTGGTAGGGTTGTATTTGAAGCCGCCGCTTTCCGGCGGGTTGTGCGACGGCGTGATGACGATGCCGTCAGCAAGGCCCGACGTACGGCCCTTGTTGTAACAGATGATCGCGTGGGACACCGCCGGAGTGGGCGTGTACTCATCGCCTTCGGAAATCATCACGTTGACGCCGTTGGCCGCCAGCACTTCCAGCGCCGAGGCGGCTGCCGGGGTGGACAGCGCATGGGTGTCGGCGCCGAGGAACAGCGGGCCGTCGATGCCGTTGGCCTGGCGATACAGGCAGATGGCCTGGCTGATGGCCAACACGTGCCACTCGTTGAAGCTCAGGTCGAACGAGCTGCCACGATGACCGGACGTGCCGAAGGAAACCCGTTGGGTAGGAACCGAGGCGTCCGGCTGGCCGGTGTAATAGGCCGTCACCAGACGAGGAAGATCGACCAGCAATTCCTCAGGCGCCTGTTTGCCTGCGAATGGACTGATGCTCATGGGAAACCTCCGTGGATGGAAAACGTGAGAAGAAGAAAAAAGAGGCAGCGCAACAGATAAAAATGCCGGTATCGCGGCAGTTTACTGGCAGTTGGACCGCCTTGCTCGGCTATCGATCCGTAACCGCTTGAGACAATTGCACGGGCCGTCCTACAACTGCCACCACGTCGGCAACAACTGCTGAATCTTGTGCTCGGCAAACCGGTCGTCGATCAGCACCACCACCCCACGATCATCCTGACCGCGAATCACCCGCCCTGCCGCCTGCACCACTTTCTGCAGGCCGGGGTAGAGATAGGTGTAATCGTAACCGGCGCCGAACAACAGGCTCATTCGCTGCTTGAGCTGTTCGTTGACCGGGTTGATCTGCGCCAGGCCGAGGGTCGCGATGAACGCGCCGATCAGCCGCGCCCCCGGCAAATCGATCCCTTCACCGAACGCGCCGCCCAGCACCGCGAAGCCAATGCCCTGGCTCTCAGGGGTGAAACGGTCGAGGAATGCCTGCCGATCACTTTCGGCCATGCCCCGTGACTGCTGCCACAGGGGCACGTCGGGGTGGCTGGCGCGCATCAATTCCGCCACCTGTTGCAAGTAGTCGAAGCTGCTGAAGAATGCGAGGTAGTTGCCAGGGCGCACTTGGAATTGCTCAGCCATCAGCGCCACGATGGGCGCCAGCGACGCCTGTCGATGGGTGTAACGGGTGGAGATGCGGCTGACGATGTGCACGTCCAGTTGCGCCTTTTGAAACGGCGACTCGACATCGATCCACGCCGTGTTCTCCGGCAAACCCAGCAGGTCGCGGTAAAAATGCCGGGGGTTGAGCGTGGCCGAGAACAGCACCGTGCTGCGGGCGGCGGTGAGGCGCGGGCGAATGAATTCGGCAGGCACGACGTTGCGCAGGGTCAGTTTCGACAGCGCCTTGTTGCCCCTCGCCTCGCGCTTGCTGATGTCGAACAGGTAATGCTCACCGAACAGCTCGGCAATCCGCCCGAACTGGATCGCTTCGAAATAGAAGCTTTGCAGTTCGCCGTTGGCCGCGTGGGGATGATCGTTGAAATAATCACCGAACGCGGCGACGCACAGGTTGAGCGCCGAGAGGAATTTGCCAGGGGTCGCGGGATAGGCCTGGTACGGCGCGACCTGTTCCTTATGCAGCGCGTTCCACTCGCGATTAAGCCGTTGCAGGGATTTTTTCAGGGGCTCCGGCGCGCTCTGCCGGACCTGATTCAAAACGAATTGGTCGAGGCTCGCGCTGTACATCTGCCGAGCACGCTCGACCATGTTGTGTGCCTCGTCCACCAGCACCGCGACGCGCCACTGATTGAACTGGCACAACCCGAACAGCAAGGCGCTGAGGTCGAAGTAATAGTTGTAGTCGGCGATCACCACGTCCGACCAGCGCGCCATTTCCTGGCTCAGATAATAAGGACAGACGTCGTGCCGCAAGGCCACTTCACGCAACCCGGGCTGATCCAGCCAGCGGTGGGCCACAGCCTCGCTGCGGGCGGCGGGCAAGCGGTCGTAAAACCCTCTGGCCAATGGGCAGGAATCCCCGTTGCAGGCGTTGGCGGGGAATTCGCAGGCCTTGTCCCGCGCCACCATTTCCAGCACACGCACATCCAGCTCGGGGGCGCTGCGGGCGATCACACTCAAGGCATCCAGCGCCAATTTGCGGCCCGGGGTCTTGGCGGTAAGAAAGAACACCTTGTCGAGCTTTTGGGTCGGCGTCGCCTTGAGCATCGGGAACACCGTGCCGATGGTCTTGCCGATGCCGGTCGGCGCCTGCGCCATGAGGCAACGCCCGGTGCTGACGGCCTTGTACACCGACTCCGCCAACACCCGCTGGCCCGCTCGGAACGCACCGTGGGGAAATTTCAGATCGGTCAGCACGTCGTTTCGCGTTTGAACATGGGCCATTTCCTGACGTGCCCAGTGCAGAAAAATCTGACACTGCGCCTCAAAGAAGGCCTTGAGTTCATCAGCGCTGTGCCGTTCGCGAATCAGGGTTTCCTGCTCGTTGATGATGTTGAAATACACCAGCGTGACGTTCACTTCGGCCAGCTTCAACTGCTGGCAAATCAACCATCCGTACACTTTGGCCTGAGCCCAGTGAAGCTGCCGGTGATTGGCGGGCATCTTGTCGAGGTCGCCGCGGTAGGTCTTCACCTCTTCCAGCTGATTGAGCGCCGCGTCATAGCCGTCGGCCCGGCCTCGGACGTTCAGTTCGTGGTAGGCGCCGGACAGGGAGACTTCGGCTTGATAATCAACCCCGCGACGGGACGCCACCGTGCGATGTCCGGCGATCCCCTCTTGGGCCGTGGGCGACGGCGTGAAACGCAGATTGAGGTCCCCGACCTTGGCCGTGAACTCGCACAAGGCCCGCACCGCGATGGCATAGCCGTGCTGCGGATCGACCGCTGGCTGCACAGGCCCGGGCGGCGATGCATCCGGGGCGGCATCGACAACGGGTTCGGGGGAAAGGATGGCGGTCACGGGAGGTGGCAACAGGCAGTCTGAATACTGGACGGGCATACAGATAGCAGGTGCGCGGTGGGTCTGGCAAACGGAAATGGATCGGCGGCGTCCTAGACCAGAGCACCGCCGCGATCCTGACCGTACGCTACGAGTACCCTACCCCAACCGCTCCTGCACCAGCGCGTTCCTGACATGCACTAGCATCGACTCGATGTTCTGGGTCCAGTCCGCCGCGCCGCTCAGGCACAGGCTTTGTTGATGCAACCCGCGCACGCTGAACAGCTCGCCGGGGGCGATGACGATGCGTTGTTCCAACAGCCGCTCGAACACTCGCCCCATGTCCACGCGATGCTTGCTTTCCAGCCAGATCGTCGCGCCGCCCTGAGGCCGTTCAAAGGTGACGTCGTCTCCCAGGAAGTCATCGATCATCAGCCCCAAATGCTCCACCCGCTGCTGCAAACACAGGCGCAAGGCGTGCAGGTGTTTGTCCAGTTGGCCCGAGTTGTACAGGCGGGCGATGGCTTTCTGTCGAATCGGTGGCAGGCGGAACGAGCGCAGCAGCAGCTGGCGGTGCCACAAGGCGCGGGAATGGCGGGTCAGCAGGTAGCCGAACGGCGCCTCCAGGCCGATGGTCTTGTCGAAGGCGCCGACGATCAGCAGCCTTTGCGGGTCGATCAAATCCCGCAACGGCGTGAATTGCTCGTCGAAGCACAGCCCGCCCTGGCTGTCGTTTTCCAGCACCCAGACGTCGTGCCGATTCAGCACCTCGGCCAACCGTTGCCGCGGTTCCGGCGCCATGATCCGACCGCGCACGGTGTCCATTCGCGACGACAGCACCGCCATTTTTACCTCGCTGTGGCGCAATAAGCCTTCCAGCTCATCGGGATCGATCACGCCGTCGGCATCCGTACACAACTCGATCACCCGAACGCCAAACGACTGCAGCGTGCGCAGGATATTCCAGCCACACGGCGACTCGACCAATACCGCGCAATCACGCAATTGCAGCGCCTTGAGCACCGTCTTGAGCACACCGGTCTTGTCCGGACCGATAAAAACGTTGTCCGGGTGCCAGCAATGCTCGGTGGACGACGTGTAATACGCGGCCAGCGCCGTGCGCAATTCGATGTCGCCAAACGGCTGATAGCGTGGGTCGGACTGGCAGGGATAATGCCGCATCAGGTCGCGCTCCACGCTCAGCAATGGGCCGTCCAACGACTGCAACAGCGTGGGCTCATCGGCACCGAAAACGAACATGTCAGGGCGCCGCGTCCCGGCCTGAAACCGCGCCAGCAAATCTTCTCCCTCGCAGTGAACGTCGTTGCAGGGCTGAGGCAACGCGTAATAACCGGACTTGGGCACCGAACAGATCCGCCCTTCCTTCTCCAACAGCGAATACGCGTTTTGAACGGTTGAAATCGACACCCGCAGCCGTCGGGCCAGCAGTCGCAGGGACGGCAATTTGACGGCCGGGCCTTCGGGCAATTCGTGGGTCAGCCGCGACAGGTAGCGGTACACCATCTGGTAGGCAAAATCGGTCTTGTCGTTATTCATCGGACACACCCCATCCATGCGTAAAACGCAGGGTCAATGAAAGAAAATGCAGCCGCGCAGCAGGTCGCTCATGGCCTGCGACGCCCCCTTCAGCGGCCGGAAACCCGTTCCACCGCCGGTTGGCCCGTGGCGGGGTCGACGGTCGTCACCCAAGCCTTGTCAGGGTCGCTCGCGCGTACGCGGGCGATGATTGAATGTTTGTCGCCAAAGTCCACGCGTGACCGCGCATAGAGGTTTTGCAGGCCTTGCAGGCTCAAGCCGCTGACGTCCACCAGCCACTGCACCACTTGATCGGGCGCCGGCTGACCCGACAACGCCCGGTGCAGATCAGCCTGCGCCACCAGCATGCCGGGATGACAAGCCCGCAAAAACACTTCCAGCTGCGCGCCCTCGTCGACAAAGGGTGCGAACAACAGGCACACCAGTTGAGCCTCATTGAGGCCGAACGCTTCTTGCGCGTAACCGTCCGCCAGGGTGCGTCGCAGGTCGACTTTTTCCGGCTCGTCGTAGGCCGCGAGCGCTTGCTGAATGAGGCGCTTGGGCATGCGTTTGCGGCGCATCATTTCGGCGCCGAGCACCAGGTATTCGGCAATGCCCTCGGCGTATTCCCGGCCTTGAACGAATTGCGCCATGAGCCCGCGCATATGGGCCATGAGCAAAGGGTTCGCGCAATCGGATTCGCTGAAACTGAACGCCAGATCGTCGAAACGGAATCCCAGGAAATCCGTGAGCAACGCCCAATGCTCTTCAGTCTTGAAACCGATCAGATCCGCGACGGGCAAAAATGCAGGTCCCCTGTTCACGTGCGCAAATTCTGGTGCCTTCAGCATGAAATCCATGGGCATCGACTCCTCGCCATACAGCTCGCGGTAATACACGCGGCCGATACGGTCGATGGCGCTGATGGCCTGGCTGAAACCGAGGGGGTTCCAGCGTTCCACGTTCTGGCCGCTGCGCCCGCTCAAGCGCGCGATCCAGGTGGCGTATTGCTTTTGTTCCTTGAGGGTCTCGCCATTGACGACGGCGCTGACGCCGTCTCCCCAATTCGCCGCCCGCCCCAGGCACTCGGCCATGCTCAGGTAACACGCGTTGCAAAAGGTGGTCCGGGCATCGCCCGCCGTCAGGTGCCCACCGAGCAGCATGTCGGATCGGTTCTGCTCACGTCCTGCCGCCGAAAAGGGCAAATCGGGTTCGAATGCCTGGACATATCGATGATCTACGACCAGCAACTCCACGCGAGGGTCGTCGTGAAGAAACAACGCCGAATAACAGCGGTGAATGTTGGCCATGACCGCGGACGTCATGCCCGCGTGGCGCATATTGACGACCCGCAACTTGAACGTGGCGGGCGAGCGCCCCGCGATACTCAATTGCGCGGCCCGGAGCAACGCCACGGTATAAGCACTGTCCTTGCCACCCCCGAACGCCACCAGGACGCGATAGTTGCCAATCTGTTCGATACCACCGGCGGCAACGATCAGGCGTTGAATCAATAATTGCAGTGCCGTTCTCTCGGCCCGATTGAAATAACTCAACAACCGCTGCAGCACCTGTTGATAAACATAGTTCATCGCTTGTTCGTGAATGGAACTCATAACGTCGACACCTGAAATACTCAGTCCAGCCATAACATCCGAACTTTCCACGACGTTCCGCCGTCGATGAAAAGCCAATAACCTGTGCCACAAGAACAGCTCGATCCTGGCTCAGGTCAACGATCAAGGGTTCCGAGCCCTGCCCCACAGCCGCCGGAGAGCGCGGGGACGGGCAGAAGACAGGGAAGGATTTCGAACACAGGCGCCCTGCACAAGGTATCGAAAAGGCGCAGCGGAAAGTGTGACATGACTCATTCCTTGAGTTGTATTGACTGAACTATTATCGGTGTCTCGATAATATTTACAAGGTACAGATACCGACCCGAATGGCGCCAGATTTAAACTTCCCCCGCGCTCTTTTAAACACAGTTGTTTACTCAAATCAGTATTCAGTCACAGCAACGGTGTCAGGCACGCGGCACTGACGAATGAAACAGGCTGTTTAATAACGCGTCATCCATAAACAAAAAAGCCTTCCAGATCACGTCAGGAAGGCTTTGTCGGGTGAAACATGGCCGGTAAAAACAGGACGGGCACCTTGAGTCGGCGACCGGACCCACTCATACGACGCTTGGCCACAGCGTCGATCATTCAGCCAGCGCGATGAATTGCGCTCAGGCAGGCTCGACTTCCACCACTATGCGACCGCCTACAGGGCAGCCATCCATCAAGCGGTGCGCTTCGACCAGTTGATCGAACGCAAAGACCTTGGTGATCTGCGGGACCAGCACGCGGTCAGCAGTCAATTGGTTGATGTCACGCAAGGCACGTTTTACGGCTTCTTCGTCTTGAGCGATACCCAGTTCAGGCTTGCCGGTGAAATTGCCCACACAGTGAACGAAGAACTGAATGTTTTTCTGGAACGCTGCACACGCCGGGAACGGCGTCTGATTGCCGCCCTGCAAGCCGTAAAGAATCAGGCTCCCACGGGGTGCAAGCACGTCGCCCAACATGGACATCTGCGGGCCGCCCAAACCGTCCAGGACGATGTCGACACCCCGATTGTCGGTGTACTTGTTGATCGCCATAAGCAGGTCCTGCTCTTCGGTGTTCACGACCTTGTCGGCACCCAGCTTCAACAGGTATTCACGGCACGATTCGGTCTTGGTCGCGGCGATGACCTTGATACCCAGCGCCTTGCCCAGTTGCAGGAACGCAGGGCCCGCGCAATGGCTGGCGTCGGTTACCAGAGCGGTCTGCCCCGGTTTGGCGCGAGCCAGGTCGACAAAAGCAAAGTACGCCATCAGCAGCGGCGTGTAGTGCACGGCTGCCTCATTAGGGGTGAGAATTTCCGGATAACGGGTCACGGAAGTGGCGGGCAGTGTAATCAGCTCGCCATAAACCGGGTGCACGTTAGGGTCTGCAGAGGGAAAGCTGGCCACCCGGTCGCCGACGTTCAGATCAGCCACGCCATCGCCGACAGCGGTGATCACGCCTGCCATTTCAGAGCCCAGACCAGCCGGCAGCCGCGCCTGAGAAGAAGCCAGATTCTGGCGCCACAGCACGTCGTACCAGGTAACGCCGATCGCCTGTACGCGCACTTGCACCTCGCCGGGGGCAGGCAACGCGACGGGCACCTCTTCTACCTTGAGTACCTCGGCCGGGCCGAACTGATGAAAACGGATCGTGCGGGACATTTCGAACCTCGCCTTATGAACCTTGATGCCATGAACTCTATCCGGGCTCTGCCGGTAACACTATCAGTGGCTATTAATAGTCGACATGCCTGTCATCGATTCTGTTGTTGAAAGGCGGCCATTAGATAACCATCGAATGCTCACGTATTCAAGGCGGACATTGTTCTTTTCTCACCCGGACTTTGCAACCCGATGCGCACATTCCGGATGAACGTCAGCATGACTGGCACGAAATCCCCCCTAGTCGGGTGGCTCGATCCCTCACGCCTCTTCAGTTGGGTATCCTGAAATTGCCCAAGTTCAAGGCAAATTATCGATGGTCGTGATGGGTAACACGTTTGTATGCTTGCGCATGCATTCAAGCCTGATCAGAATCGGCATCATTCCGTAACATTCGTTCCCGAGCTGAACACTGGCAAGGCCTCTCTGGCCGCTCATAACCGACCATGTCCCTGAGACCCCCGTCATGAATCGCAACGACCTGCGTCGCGTCGACCTCAATCTGCTCATCGTGTTCGAAACCCTCATGCATGAACGCAGCGTGACCCGTGCAGCGGAAAAGCTGTTCCTGGGCCAGCCGGCGATCAGCGCGGCGCTCTCGCGTCTGCGCGGGCTGTTCGACGATCCGTTGTTCGTCCGCACCGGCCGCAGCATGGAACCCACGGCACGCGCCGTGGAAATCTTCGGCCTCCTCTCTCCTGCGCTGGACTCCATTTCCACCGCCGTGAGCCGCGCCGCCGATTTCGATCCGGCCACCAGCACTGCCGTGTTCCGCATCGGCCTGTCCGATGACGCCGAATTCGCCCTGCTACCTTCGCTGCTCAAGCGTCTGCGCTCCGAAGCCCCCGGCATCGTGCTGGTGGTGCGCCGCACCAACTACATCCTCATGCCTGCGCTGCTGTCATCCGGCGAGATTTCCATCGGCGTGAGCTACACCGATGATCTCCCGGCGAACGCCAAGCGCAAGGTTCTGCGGCGCAGCAAGCCCAAGCTGCTGCGCGCCGACTCAATGCCCGGCCCTATCACCCTTGATGACTTCTGCGCACGGCCCCACGCGCTGGTCTCGTTCGCCGGCGACCTGGGCGGCTTCATCGATGAGTATCTGGAAAAGATCGGCCGCAAACGCCACGTGGTTCTGGCCGTCCCGCAATTCAACGGCCTGGCGACCCTGATCGCCGGCACCGACATCGTCGCCACCGTGCCCGACTACACCGCCGCCGTGCTCACCGCAGCGGGCGGTGTACGGGCTGAAGAATTGCCCGTGGAAGCCCGCACCTTCGAGCTGCACATGGCCTGGCGCGGTTCTCAGGACAACGACCCGGGCGAACGCTGGTTGCGGTCGCGGATTCAGATGTTTTTTGGCGATCCGGACAGTCTTTAACGCTGTTTGCTGGCCTGTCCGCTTACCGAAGCAGCCGGATATTCTCGTTGATACGGTGCTGAAGCATCTGCCGGGTGGCCAAGGTAATGGCGTTCGGGTATTGCTTCTGTGCCAAGGCTTCGAACCCCGCTCCGACATCGCACACGCGATCGATCAGGGCAGCAGCGATGTCCGCCGCAAGCTCGGCTTCTCTGGCAAGACCGAGCATGGCCGCACGGCCGATCGCCAATGCCTCGCCCATGACGTCCATCTGGTGATACCCCCCGGGCCCTTTGCAAAACGTCACGTCGTAAGCGGGCGCCAGGGTCCAGGCGCCGGTTGATGACATCACGTACGCGAAATTCTTCGGGTGATCGTCCCGGTTGTTGAACACCACATTGAAGACGGCACGTTCGAATGCGAGCGCTTTCTCGCGCATGTCGTTGGTGCACAGTTGCGTCGCCCGAAGGAAGTTGACGTAGTCCAATGAGCCCGGCGATGTGAAATCTGCTCCCGTGAATGCCGCAAGGCTCTGCATCGGCACGCGCAGGCCGTTTTTTCGATCAAAGCGCCGACTGGCGAAAGCCGCGAGCCCGTTGGGCAGTTCGAAATACAGGGTATCGGGCGTCGAGATGCCACATATCCGCAGGCACTCGGCATACAGCGTCTCAATCGCGCACACTTCGGGATGCTCGCCCCGTGCAGGAAACTTGACCAGCCAGGCCTCGAAGGCCGGATTGACCGCCGTGGTGAAGTGTCCGGTCTGCGGGTCGCGGTACACGAGGGCCTTGGGCCTCGCCCCCTGCGGAGAGCCACCCACGAGCATCAATTGCTCCAGAAACTCGCCACCGTCGCCATTGAGTACGTGTCGGACTTCAGCCGCCAGTGCGTCAATCGAGACGTGTTGCCGGGCCTCCTCCCCTTCGGGTGCCACAGGCTCGAACGTCATCGCGCCCATCGCGTTGTCCCCTACGTACGCAAGTCGCTCCAGAGGCCCGATCCGGGCGGTGTTGAGATGGCGGCGCCTGAACAGCCGATCCATCAGCAGCATGCCCCAGCCATCGGGCAAGGCATCATAGACCGGGCCCGGCAGGCCTAGCTGATGGGGCGCAAACCCTCTGCGCAAGGTCTCGCCTTTAAGCGGGAGGGTGAATGAAGACAGCTCCAGCCCCCGCTTCTTCGCCTCCGCGGTGTATTCGAAAACGATCTGCGGACGCCCGTTGATCGCCGCCGTGGAGACCAGCGTGCCCCATAGCCAGCGCTCGCCCCAACCTTCATAGAAAACATGCACTTGCTCAAGCATCAGTAGCTGTCCGCTTCACTCGCTGACGCCGCGTGCTGCGTTCATAACGGCGAATGTCATCAACACTTTCCAGGCGCGGCAGGAACAGCGCTTCGAGTTCCTTGCTTCGACCCAGCACCACAGCGACCCGGACAACGGTCTCCAGGCCAACGTTGCGTCCGGCTTCAAGGTTAGACACAGTGGTGACCCCTACGCCTGCGCGGCCGGCCAGATCGCTCTGTGTCATCTGCTGGGCCAGACGTTCGGTGCGCAAACGCTCGCACAGCCGTTTCACAATCTCGTCCGGCTTGCTGAAGTTGAAATCCAACACGATCATGACTCCGCAGTAATAGATGCTTCAGGCAAGGAGAATAGGAGGGTGTGCGCGACATATCAATGCCTTTAAATCCATAATATTGTGTCTTATCTCGAAGATTACGGCATAAGCGACATTATAATGGATTTATCAGACAAACTTTGATTTGACAGCGATGGACGTTGCCATAGAACGACGTCCGTTATCGTCCCAACCCCCGTCCCAGAGCCTTTGTAACCGGAAATATCATTCCCACTGATATTTACCTTCGCCGTATTCGATTCGTGCAATAGAACCCCCGAGAACAGAATCCGCCCATCTCAATAACATCGGCGGATTTTCCCATGGTTCAGTCACTTACTCCCTTGCGCTATCCCCTTGCCGCGCTGGCACTGGTGGTGCTCAGCGCATGTGGTAAAGGCCCTGAGACGGCAGCGCAGGCTCCGGCGGCAGCCAAGGTCAACGTGGCCAAGGTGCTTGAGCAGCCCGTCAACGAATGGGATGAAGTCACGGCGCGTCTGGAAGCTCCGGAAACCGTGCAGGTTCGTCCTCGCGTTTCGGGTCAGATCGATGCCGTTGCGTTCACCGACGGTGAGCTGGTGAAGAAAGGCGACCTGTTGTTCCAGATTGACCCGCGTCCGTTCGAAGCTGAAGTGCATCGCCTCGACGCCCAACTGCAGCAGGCCAAGGCCGCATCGGTTCGCAGCAACAACGAAGCCCAGCGTGGCGAGCGTCTGCGCACCAACAACGCGATCTCGGCGGAACTGGCCGACTCGCGGACCACCACCGCGCAGGAATCCAAGGCCGCCGTGGCCGCCATTCAGGCCCAACTGGATCTGGCGAAGCTGAACCTGAGCTTTACCCGCGTGACCGCGCCGATCACTGGCCGTGTCAGCCGTGCGGAAATCACCGCGGGCAACATCGTCACCGCCGATCAGAGCATCCTCACCAGCGTCGTTTCCACTGACAAGGTTTACGCCTACTTCGACGCCGACGAACGTGTGTTCCTCAAGTACAACCAACTGGCCCGCGACGGCAAACGCGGCGCGACCAGCCCGGTGTACATGGGCCTGTCCAATGAAGCTGAAAACCCGCATCAGGGCCAGATGAACTTCGTCGACAACCAGGTCAACCCACGCACCGGCACCATCCGTGGCCGCGCCGTGTTCGACAACAGCAAGGGCGAATACACCCCTGGCCTCTATGCCCGTCTGAAGCTGGTCGGCAGCGGCACCTACACCGCCATGCTGATCAAGGACGAAGCCGTCGGTACTGACCTTGGCAAGAAGTTCGTGCTCGTTGTCGACAAGGACAACAAGGCCACCTACCGCAACGTCGACCTGGGTCCGAAACTCGAAGGCCTGCGGATCGTTCGCAGCGGCTTGCAGAAAGACGACCGCATCGTGGTCAGCGGCCTGCAACGCGTGCGTCCGGGCTCACCGATCGACCCGCAAGACACCCCGATGGCCAGCGCCGACACGCTCGCTGCTCTGCAACAACAGCGCCAGGCACTTGAAGCCAGCAACCAACCGAAGGCCCAGTCCAAACTGGATGCCAAAGTTGCCGCTGCTACGCCACGCGGTTAAGGGACACACTCGATGAATTTTTCAAAATTCTTTATCACGCGACCGATCTTCGCAGCGGTGCTTTCGCTGTTGATCCTGATCGCGGGCGCCATCTCGCTGTTCCAGCTACCGATCAGTGAATACCCGGAAGTCGTGCCACCGACCGTCGTCGTGCGTGCCAACTTCCCCGGCGCCAACCCGAAAGTGATCGGCGAAACCGTGGCAGCCCCTCTGGAGCAGGCCATCACCGGTGTCGAGAACATGCTGTACATGTCCTCGCAAGCCACCGCCGACGGCAAACTGACCCTGACCATCACCTTCGCGCTGGGGACCAACCTCGACACCGCGCAGGTTCAGGTGCAGAACCGCGTCACGCGGACCGAGCCGAAACTGCCGGAAGAAGTGACCCGCATCGGTATCACCGTGGACAAGGCCTCCCCGGATCTGACCATGGTGGTCCACTTGACCTCCCCCGATCAGCGTTACGACATGCTGTACCTGTCGAACTATGCCGTGCTCAACATCAAGGATGAGCTAGCGCGTCTGAACGGTGTCGGTGACGTGCAGTTGTTCGGTATGGGTGACTACTCCCTGCGTGTCTGGCTCGACCCGAACAAGACCGCTTCGCGCAACATCACCGCAACCGATGTCGTTAACGCCATTCGTGAGCAGAACCGCCAGGTGGCCGCCGGTCAACTGGGTGCACCGCCCTCCCCGAGCGCGACCAGCTTCCAGATGTCGATCAACACTCAAGGTCGTCTGGTGACCGAGGAAGAGTTCGAAAACATCATCGTGCGTGCTGGCGAAAACGGTGAAATCACCCGTGTTCGCGACATCGCCCGTGTCGAACTCGGCTCCAGCCAGTACGCCCTGCGTTCGCTGCTGAACAACCAGCCGGCCGTGGCGATCCCGATCTTCCAGCGCCCAGGCTCCAACGCCATCGACATTTCCAACGAAGTGCGCGGCGAAATGGAACTCCTGAAGAAGAACTTCCCGGAAGGCATGGACTACAGCATCGTCTATGACCCGACGATCTTCGTGCGCGGCTCCATCGAAGCGGTGGTTCACACCCTCTTCGAAGCGCTGATCCTCGTGGTCCTGGTGGTGATCCTGTTCCTGCAAACCTGGCGCGCCTCGATCATCCCGCTGGCCGCTGTGCCGGTGTCGCTGATCGGTACGTTCGCGGTCATGCACCTGTTCGGCTTCTCCCTCAATGCGCTGTCGCTGTTTGGCCTCGTACTGGCGATCGGTATCGTGGTGGACGACGCCATCGTGGTGGTCGAGAACGTCGAGCGGAACATCGAGCTTGGCCATAAACCGATGGAAGCCACGCAAATCGCTATGCGCGAAGTGACCGGCCCCATCATCGCGACCGCGCTGGTGCTGTGTGCGGTGTTCGTACCGGCGGCCTTCATCTCCGGCCTGACGGGACAGTTCTATAAACAGTTCGCGTTGACCATTGCTATCTCGACGGTGATCTCGGCCTTCAACTCCCTGACCCTGTCGCCGGCACTGGCGGCGGTATTGCTCAAGGGCCACGACGAACCGAAAGACGGGTTCTCGCGCTTCCTCGACAAGCTCTTGGGTGGCTGGCTGTTCCGTCCGTTCAACCGCGTTTTCGTCAAGGCCAGTAACGGCTACGTCGGCGCCGTCGGTCGCGTGATCCGCGTTAGCGGCGTGGCACTGTTGGTGTATGCCGGTCTGATCGTCATGACGTGGCTGGGCTTCTCGACCACACCAACCGGTTTCGTGCCGCAACAGGACAAGCAATACCTGGTGGCCTTCGCCCAACTGCCGGACGCCGCGAGCCTAGACCGCACCGAAGATGTAATCAAACGCATGTCCGACATCGCGCTGAAACAGCCTGGCGTCGAGAGTGCCGTAGCGTTCCCGGGTCTGTCGATCAACGGGTTCACCAACAGCCCTAACTCCGGCATCGTGTTCGTGACGCTCAAGCCGTTCGATGAGCGCACGCTGGCCAGTGAATCCGCCGGTGCAATTGCCGGGGCGTTGAACGGCAAGTACGCGTCGATCCAGGAAGCCTACATGGCCATCTTCCCACCGCCGCCGGTACAGGGCCTGGGCACGATTGGCGGCTTCCGTCTGCAGATCGAAGACCGTGGCAACCTCGGTTACGACGAGCTTTACAAAGAAACGATGAACATCATCGGCAAGAGCCGCAGCGTGCCGGAACTGGCCGCACTGTTCACCAGCTACACCGTGAACGTGCCACAGGTCGATGCCGCCATCGACCGCGAGAAAGCCAAGACCCACGGCGTGGCCATCAGCGACATCTTCGACACCCTGCAGGTGTACCTGGGCTCGCTGTATGCCAACGACTTCAACCGTTTCGGTCGTACCTATCAGGTCAACGTTCAGGCTGAACAGAAATTCCGTCAGGACGCCGAGCAGATCGGTCAGCTGAAAGTGCGCAACAATCTGGGCGAGATGATCCCGCTGGCGACCCTACTGCACGTCACCAACACCTCCGGCCCGGACCGCGTGATGCACTACAACGGCTTCATCACCGCCGAGATCAACGGTGCCGCCGGCCCAGGCTTCAGCTCGGGTCAGGCACAGGCCGCGATGGAAAAACTGCTCAAGCAGGAACTGCCGAACGGCATGACCTACGAGTGGACCGACCTGACCTACCAACAGATCCTGTCGGGTAACACCGCGCTGCTGGTCTTCCCGCTCTGCGTACTGTTGGCCTTCCTGGTGCTGGCCGCGCTGTATGAAAGCTGGAGCCTGCCGCTGGCGGTCATCCTGATCGTGCCGATGACCCTGCTGTCGGCCATCGCCGGTGTGATCATTGCTGGCAGCGACAACAACATCTTCACCCAGATCGGCCTGATCGTACTGGTGGGCCTGGCCTGTAAGAACGCGATCCTCATCGTCGAATTCGCCAAGGATGAACAGGAAAAAGGCAAGACCCCGCTGGAGGCCGTACTGGAAGCCTGCCGCCTGCGTCTGCGTCCGATCCTGATGACCTCCTTCGCGTTCATCATGGGTGTTGTGCCGCTGGTGCTGTCGAGCGGTGCCGGTGCCGAAATGCGTCATGCCATGGGTGTGGCGGTGTTCTCCGGGATGCTGGGCGTGACCTTCTTCGGTCTGCTGCTGACCCCTGTGTTCTATGTGCTGATTCGCAACTATGTAGGACGCAAAGAAGCGCGCAAGGCCGCCAAGGCTCAACGCGTCCAGACCATCGCTCCGGAGGCTCATTGATGAAGGCTGTAAAACTCTTCCTGCCGAGCCTGTTGGTCCTTGCGCTGGCGGCCTGTGCCGTCGGCCCTGACTACAAGAAGCCGGACACTGCGGCGGCCAATATTCAGGCCGCGGCACAGGGCACCTACGACCGCAACCGCACCGAGACCATCTGGTGGCAGCAGTTCGAAGACCCGACCCTGAACCAGTTGGTCGCTCAGTCGCTGCAAGGCAACCGTGAACTGCGCGTCGCCTTCGCCCGCCTGAAAGCGGCCCGTGCCATCCGTGACGACATCAGCAACGACGCGATGCCGGTCGTGACCAGCCGCGCCAGCAGCCAGATCGGCCGCGCTCAGGTGCCGGGTGAAACCGAGCACCGGGTCAATCAGGAACGCTACGACCTGGGCCTGGACATGGCCTGGGAGATCGACCTGTTCGGCCGCATCCAGCGCGAACTGGAAGCCAGCGACGCTGATCAGCAAGTGGCCGAAGCCAATCTGTATCAGCTGCAAGTGACCATGATCGCCGAGCTGGTGGACGCGTACGGTCAACTGCGTGGCGCACAACTGCGCGAACACATTGCCCGGGACAACCTGAAAAACCAGCAGGACTCCCGCGACGTGACGCGACAACTGCGCGATGAAGGCGTCGGCAATGAAATCGACGTCGTGCGAGCCGATGCGCGCTATGCCGCAGTGGAAGCGACCATTCCGCAGCTGCAAGCCGAGCAGGTTCGTGAACGCAACCGCATCGCCACGTTGCTGGGCGAACGCCCGGACGCCATGATCGTGAGCCTGGCCCCGGCCAAGCTTCCGGCCATCTCCAAGGCGCTGCCGATCGGTGACCCGACCAAGCTCCTGGAAAACCGTCCTGACGTGCGCAGTGCCGAACGGCAACTGGCGGCGCAGACCGCGCGGATTGGCGTGCAGACCGCCGACCTGTTCCCACGGGTCAGCCTCAGCGGTTTCCTGGGCTTCACCGCCAGCCGGGGTTCGCAGATCGGTTCGGGCGCGGCCCAAGCCTGGGGCCTTGGCCCGAGCATCACCTGGGCCGCGTTTGACCTGGGCAGTGTGAGGGCGCGTATTCGTGGCGCCAACGCCGATGCCGAAGGCGCACTGGCCAACTACGAGCAGCAAGTGCTGCTGGCGCTGGAAGAAACCGAGAACGCGTTCAGCGACTACGACAAGCGTCAGCAGCGGCTGGTGTCGCTGGTGCGTCAAAGCGAGGCGAGCCGTTCAGCGGCCAACCTGGCGAGCATTCAGTACAAGGAAGGCACCGCTGACTTCCTGGTCTTGCTGGATGCCGAGCGCGAGCGTCTGGCGGCTGAAGACTCTCAGGCCCTGGCCGAGATCGACCTGTATCGCGGGATCGTCGCCATCTACAAGGCGCTGGGCGGCGGATGGCAGCCTAACGCCTGATGACCGAAACAAGGGACGGCGTACCCCGCCGTCTTTTCGAAGCCCCGCACTCACAAGGTTCGGGGCTTTTTTGTGTTTGAACACCCTGCATTCCGGTACTCCGCAATCCACTGTGGGAGCCAGCTTGGTGCGGGCGGCGATCCGACGAAAGCGTTGAATCAGTCAACGCTAATGGGTCTGATCTGACGCCTTCGCCAGCAAGCCGGCTCCTACAGGAATGACGACAACGCTCATTATCGTGAACGCCCTACCCAAACAGCTAACCCAACAACTGACTCACCACCGCCCGCAATTTCCCCGGCTTGACCGGTTTGTTCAGCAACGGCGCGTTCAGCCGCTGTAACGACCTTCGACACGCATCGGTGCGGTCCGCCGTGATCATCACGCACGGGATCTCCCGGCCAAAATGCGCCCGCAGGTCCGCGACCACATCACAGCCCAATACCTCGTGGTCGAGATGAAAATCGAACAGGATCATTTCCGGCGCCCTCCCCTGCAGCACTCGGTAACAGGCGGCCTGATCGGTGGCCGTCAACACCTCGCAGCCCCACTGCCCCAACAACGCGGCCATGCTGTCGAGAATGCTGGTCTCGTTGTCCAGCACCAACAGGCGACGTCCCGGCAGCGGATTTCCCGTGCCTGGCGATTGATGGGCAGCGACGCTGATCGGCACCGGCATTTCCGCTGACAACGGCACGTCGATGGAAAACACCGACCCTTTCCCCGGCCGTGAACGGACCTGAATCCGACAGCCCAGAATCCGGCCAATGCGCTCGACGATGGCCAGTCCCAACCCGACCCCTTTACGATCTGCCGCGCGGCCGACATCCAGCTGGTTGAACTCCAGAAAGATCGACGCCAGCCGGTCGTCGGCAATGCCCCGGCCCGTGTCCCACACCTGGATGCGCAGCGCATCTCCTCGCCTGCGCGCCCCGAGCAAAATGCTGCCGTGATCGGTGTAGCGACAGGCGTTGCTGAGGAAATTGCGCAGAATCCGGGTGATCAGCCGCAGATCGGTACGCACCGCAAACCGGCCGATACGGGCACGCAGGGCCAAACCCGCCGCCTCTGCCACAGGCTCAAATTCCGACACCAGCGGCGCCAATACTTCCTCAAGGCGATACAGCTCGATGTCGGGTTGGATCGACGCCCGATCGAGCTTGGCAATGTCGAGCAAATCGGTGAGCAGGTCCTCTGCCCCTTCCAGCGCCTGATGGGTGCGCTCCACCAATGTCTGTTCGGCATCGGGCAAGTGACGCTCGCGCAGGGTCGAAATCAGCAGCCTCGCGGCGTTCAACGGTTGCAGCAAGTCGTGGCTGGCCGCCGCGAGGTATTTGTCCTTGCTGCGGTTGGCGGACTCGGCGGCGTCGCGGGCCTCACGCAGCTCGTCGGTGCGCGCCGTGACGCGCAATTCAAGCTGGTCATTGAGTTCCTGCAAACGCTTTTGCGCCAGCTTGCGCTCGGTGATGTCGGCCACAAAACCCTCGAACACGCCGTCTTCGTCTGGCTTGAGCAACAGGTTCATGAGCACGTCGACGTAGCTGCCGTCCTTGCGCCGCAACCGGGTTTCATAACCTTGCAGGCTCTGGTCCCGTTGCAGCACCTGCGCGATGCTCTGCATTTCCGCCTGCCCGCCGACGAACAGCGTGCTCCCCAGATCGTCGAGCACCCGCAGCACTTCGTCGGGATCGCGGTAGCCGAGCATGCGCGCCAGTGCCGGATTCGCCGCTCGCAGCCCCTCATGTAACCGCGCCTGAAAGATACCGTGGACCGCGTGTTCGAACAGCCATTTATAACGGTTGCGCTCGTTTTCCAGCTCGGCGAGACGCAGGGTCAGCTCCGGATAATGGCTCTTGCGCGTCGAATGATTGCCCAGCCCGAGCAGCGCTGTCAGCGCGGACTGTTGGGTGTCAGAGGGCTTCGCCATAGACCACTTCGACGTCGCGCTGGCTGGACGTGCGGGGGTTGGTGAGGATGCACGGATCGCCCATGGCGTGCCGAGAAAGGAACGGGATATCCGCCGTGCTGACACCGTGCAATCCGAGGGTTTCGTGAAAGCCCATCTGGTGCTTGAGCGAGATCAGGTGGTCCACCAATCGCTTGCTGATCGCCGCGTGATTCAGGCCTCGGCAATCGATGCCCAGGGTTTCGGCGATCACTTTGAAGCGGTCCGGGGCAGAGCTGTAATTGAATGCCACCACGTGTTCGATCAACACGGCGTTGCACAGGCCATGGGGCAGATCAAGGAAGCCGCCCAGGCTATGGGACATGGCGTGCACCGCGCCGAGAATCGCGTTGGAAAACGCCAGCCCCGCCTGCATGCTGCCGAGCATGACCTTCTCGCGCAGGGCAATGTCGGTGGGATTGGCGATCATCTGCACCAAATGGCCGTTGATCAGCCGCATGGCTTCCAGTGCGTGGGGGTCGGTGAGCGGGCCATGGCCGGTGGACACGAACGCTTCGATGGCGTGCACCAGCGCGTCGATACCGGTGCAGGCCGACAGAAACGGGTCCATGCTCAGCGTGGTTTCCGGGTCGATGAGCGACACGTCCGGCACCACCGCCTTGCTGACGATGGAGATCTTCATGCGTTCCTGGCGGTCGGAAATAATCACGAATTGCGAGACGTCCGCCGAAGTGCCTGCGGTGGTCGGGATCAGGATCAACGGCGGGCTGGGCACGCGGATGGTGTCCACGCCTTCGAATTCAAGAATGTTGCGAGCGTGGGCCACTGCGATGCCGATGGCCTTGCCGCAATCCATCGGGCTGCCGCCGCCCACCGCCACGATCACGTCGCAATGGTGTTCACGATAGAGGTCGGCGCCGAGCATCACTTCTTCGACCCGAGGGTTGGGCGACACAGCGCTGTAGATGAAATAGTCGAGGTCTTGCGCGTGCAGGCTGGCTTCGACGTCCGCGACCCACCCGGCGGCGATCACACCAGGGTCGCTGACCACCATGACCTTGCGCGCGCCGAAGGTCTTGGCGTAATTGCCGACGCTGTGACGGCTGCCAGCGCCGAAGATGATTTCCGGGGCCACGAACTTGCGCAGCATGTTGAGGCTCTGGCTCATATCAGGCGATTTCTTGTTCTTATCGGGAATGAGGGCCAGCCTAGAGCATCCGCAGGGGTTTGCAATAAGACCAAGGGCTGACGGTGTGGGCAGGCAGCCACGGGCGGCGACACTGGCCTGAAACCCGCGTGTCTCGGGGCGTTCAGCCGTGTCGGCGACGCATGGTTGGATCGAAATCGTTCAGACCGTCTACGACTTTGGTACTGCTTTCGCTCTCGATGGTCGCATTCACAAAGCAGCGCTACTGACGTGTAATGCCGATCAGGGCCAACGACAGGCCAGACAATAAGAAAGGAAAGATGCCATGTACAAGATCCTGATTGCCGACGACCATCCGCTGTTTCGCGAGGCGATTCACAACGTGATCAGCGACGGGTTTCCGGGCAGTGAAGTCATGGAAACCGAAGACCTGGACAGCGCACTGGCGATGACTCAGGGTCATGAAGACCTCGACCTGATTCTGCTGGACCTGAACATGCCGGGGATGCATGGGCTGAACGGCCTGATCAACCTGCGCAACGAGGCGCCGACCATCCCGGTGGTCATCGTCTCCGCCGAACAGGACAAGCAAGTGGTGCTGCAAGCGATTACGTATGGCGCCGTGGGGTTCATTACCAAATCATCGCCACGCAAGCAGATGACCGATGCCATACAGCAGATCCTCAACGGCAATGTCTACCTGCCGCCGGACATCATCCGCAGCCAGAAACCCGGCCACCGCAGCACCCCTCGCGACGCCCCGCAGCTACAGCCTGAAATGCTCGAAGCGCTGACCCGCAAACAGTTGCAGGTGCTGGAGCGCATGACCAAAGGCGATTCCAACAAACAGATCGCCTTCACCCTCACCATCGCCGAGACCACGGTCAAGGCCCACGTCTCCGCGATCCTGCGCAAGCTCAACGTGCACAACCGGGTACAAGCGATTCTGAGCGCCGGGGATATCGACTTCGCGGCGTACTTGCGCCGGTAACTGCCCAAGTGCCCGCCATGGACTTCAGGCTCACACTAATTCCTGTAGGAGTGAGCTTGCTCGCGAAGTCGGTCTGCCATTCATTCGGAGGATAAAAAATCGCCATCGCGAGCAAGCTCACTCCTACAGTTTTGCGCTACGTTAGCCCTGCCGTACCGCCCCCTCGAACGCCTCCTCAATGTCACTCACGCGAGTCGGCCTGACCAGTCGCCCGACTTCCTGCCCGTCGCGCATGAACACCAGTGTCGGCCACAGCTTCACCTTGAATGAGCGCCCCAACCTGCGGCCGCTGCCATCTTCGACTTTAACGTGGCGTACCTGCGGATACTCGGCAAACACCTCGCCGATCAACGGCAGGGCCGCCTTGCAGTGCCCGCACCAATTGGTGCCGAAATCGATCACGGACACGCCCGCCAGCGCATCCACTTCAGCACGGGTCAGGGTTTCGGGCAGATAAAGCGCTTCAGTCATCACCAGCCTCCTCTTAGGGTCCGGGCAGTGTAACGCCCTCCTCCACGCTGCCACACCCAGCCGCTTGTCACTTTCATAGAAATAGTGACTTGCATGATGAAAGTCACTTAGTTAGATTACACCCATAATTTTTCTCCCGCACTGCCCTTGATAGCCCCGGAGGCTATGGCCATGAAGAAGAAAAGCTTTGCGAACATGCCCTGCCCGATTGCCCTCAGCCTCGAACACGTGGGGGACTGGTGGAACATCTTGATCCTGCGCGACCTGTCCTACGGTTTGTGCCGCTTCGACGAATTTGAAAAAAGCCTCGGTATTGCGCCCAGCACCCTGACACGACGCCTCAACGGCCTGATCGAGTCCGGGCTGGTCGAGCGTCACGCCTACACCGACAAACCGCTGCGTTATGACTACGTGCTCACCGAAAGCGGCCGCGACTTCCGCACCGTGGTGCTGAGCTTGATGAAATGGGGACACAAGCACTTCTCCGGCGAGCGCTCGAACATTGAGTTGTTCGACGAGAACACGGGCGTGGCCGTCGACCTGGTGCCGACCGACGGCAACACCGGCAAGCGCATCAACATGCACGACCACAGCCTTCGCTACAAAGGCCCGTCAGACAGCCTGTCTGCGTGGCGCCTTGAAACCGGCCGCCCGCGCCGCGACGCCTACCGCAAGACGCTCCCCAAACCCTCTTCCCAACCTCAGCAGAATCACAGGTAAACCGCGATGAACAACCCTCAAACCGTCACCGAGCCTGCCGTTGCGGCTGCACCGCCAAAACCCGCTCAGGGCAAACGCCTGATTCTGTTGCTGCTCGCGGTGGCCGTCGTGGTGGGCGCCGTTTTCTATGGCCTGCATTGGTGGACCGTGGGCCGTTTTCTGGAGTCCACCGACGATGCCTACGTCGGCGGTGATGTCACGGTGATCGGGCCGAAAGTGCCGGGCTACATCACCGAGCTGAAAGTGACCGATAACCAGATCGTCCACGCAGGTGACCTGCTGGTGAAGATTGACGACCGCGATTACGTCGCCGCGTTGAACAAGGCCGAAGGCGCCGTCGCCGCCGAAGAGGCGCTGCTCGCCAACCTCGACGCCACCGAACAGCTGCAACACGCGGTGGTCAGCCAGGCGAAGGCCGGGATCGATGCCGCCAATGCCGAAACCGTGCGTTCCAAAGACGATCAGGCACGCTACAAGGTGCTGTCCGGGCGCTCGGCAGTGTCCATTGAAAGCTTCCAGCGCGCCGACGCCACCTACAAGACCGCCCAGGCCAACGGCGCGAAAGCCCAGGCGTCGATGCTGGCCTCGCAACGACAGCTGGACGTCATCGCCACCCAGAAACAACAGGCCCGTGCCGCCCTGGAACAAGCCAAGGCTGAACGCGACATGGCCCGGCTCAACGTCGGATACACCGAACTGCGCGCCCCGGTGGACGGCGTGATCGGCAACCGCCGCGCGCGAGTCGGTGCTTATGCGGCAGCGGGCACGCAATTGCTCTCCGTGGTTCCCGCCACCGGGCTGTGGGTAGACGCCAACTTCAAGGAAGACCAGTTGGCCCACATGCACCCCGGCCAGGCCGTCACCATCGAAGCCGACGTGCTGCCGGGCCAGGTGTTCCACGGCCACCTCGACAGCCTCGCCCCGGCGACCGGTTCGCAATTCAGCGTGCTGCCGCCGGAGAACGCCACCGGCAACTTCACCAAAATCGTGCAGCGGGTGCCGGTGCGGGTTTACCTCGACGGCGAAGACGGCCACCTCGGCAAGCTGCGACCGGGTCTGTCAGTGGTCGCCGAAGTCGACACGAACGTCAACGGACAAAAAGACGCCCCGCAACCCAACGTCGCCAGCGCTGCTGACGGGAAAAAAGCCCCATGAGCACCGCCACCGCCAGCGCACCCGCCGCAAAACCCAAAGGTCCGATAGACGCCGCATCGATGGCCACCGGGGCCAAGATCCTCGCGTTCGCCAGCATGTGTGTAGGGATGTTCATTGCCTTGCTGGACATCCAGATCGTCTCGGCCTCGCTGCGTGACATCGGCGGTGGCTTGTCAGCCGGTTCAGATGAAACGGCGTGGGTCCAGACCAGCTACCTGATCGCCGAAATCGTGGTCATTCCGCTGTCCGGCTGGCTCGCCCGAGTGTTCTCCACGCGCTGGCTGTTTTGCGCCTCGGCGGTGGGCTTCACCCTCACCAGTCTGCTCTGCGGACTGGCCTGGAACATCCAGAGCATGATCGCCTTCCGGGCGCTGCAAGGGTTCCTGGGCGGTTCCATGATTCCGATGGTGTTCACCTCGGCGTTCATGTTTTTCACCGGCAAACAGCGGGTGATCGCGGCGTCCACCATCGGCGCGATCGCGTCTCTGGCACCGACGCTGGGACCGGTAATCGGCGGCTGGATCACCGACGTGTCGTCGTGGCACTGGCTGTTCTATATCAACCTGGTGCCGGGCATTTTTGTCGCCGTCGCGGTGCCGATGCTGGTCAACATCGACTCGATGGACCTCAAGCTGCTCAAGGGCGCCGACTACATCAGTATGGTGTTTCTGGCGCTGTTCCTCGGCTGCCTGGAATACACCCTTGAAGAAGGCCCGCGCTGGAACTGGTTCAGCGACCAGACCATCCTCACCACCGCCTGGGTGTCGGGCCTGTCGGCCATCGCCTTCATCAGCCGTACCCTGATGGTGCACAACCCGGTGGTGGATTTGCGCGCCCTCAAGGACCGCAACTTTGCGCTCGGCTGCTTCTTCTCCTTCGTCACCGGCATCGGTCTGTTCGCCACCATTTACCTCACGCCGCTGTTCCTGGGCCGCGTACGGGGGTACAGCGCGCTGGAAATCGGCGAAGCAGTGTTCTCGACGGGCGTATTTCAATTGATGGCCATCCCGGTGTACGGCTTTCTGGCCAATCGCGTCGACCTGCGCTGGATCATGATGTTCGGCCTCGCGTTGTTTGGGTTGTCGATGTGGGACTTCTCGCCCATCACCCACGATTGGGGCAGCCATGAGCTCTTGCTGCCGCAAGCCATTCGCGGTTTCGCGCAACAGATGGCGGTGCCTCCGGCCGTGACCCTGACCCTCGGCGGCCTGCACCCGTCGCGGCTGAAACAGGCGTCCGGGCTGTTCAACCTGATGCGCAACCTGGGGGGCGCCATCGGCATCGCGGCCTGTGCCACGATCCTCAACGACCGCACCAATCTGCATTTCACGCACCTGGCCGAGCACCTCAACTACAGCAACGAAGCCATGAACACCTGGCTCGCGACCGTGACCGGCAATTTCGCCGCACTGGGCCAGAACGCCGCCGACGCCAGCAATTCCGCGCTGCACCAACTGTGGCTGCTGACCTACCGCGAAGCACAGACCCAGACCTACGCCGACGCCTTCCTGTCGATCATGGCCTGCTTCATCATCGCCGTGGCCATGGTGCCGTTGATGCGCAAGGTCACGCCTCCGGCCGCACCGTCCGCCGATGCCCATTGAGAACGCCATGAACACTCAACGCCCACTTTCCGTTTCACGCTTCGAGGACAGCCCCATGATCACCCTGGCGTCTCGTTTCAAACGCACGGGCGTCTTTGCCCTGAGCGCACTCGTCATCGCCCTCGCAGGCTGTACCGTCGGGCCTGACTACCAGCAGCCGAAAAACACACTGACCGCGTCCTACCAGAATCAGACGCTGTTGCAACAACGGGTTGGCGACACCTCGGCACCGGCGCTGGACACGTGGTGGACCGGCTTCAACGACCCGGAACTGACCCGCATCGTCCAGCGGGTGCTGGACCAGAACCTTGACCTGGCCAAATCCTTCGCCCGTGTCGAACAGGCCCGCGCCGTGGCGCAACAGGCCGGTGCGATACGCTTGCCTCAAGGCGCGCTGGATGCCAAGGCCGTGCGTCAACGCCAGTCCACCGAGAGCGCCCAAGGCCAGTTGGGCAGCGCGTTTCCGGGTTACGACCGCAACCAGACGCTGGAAACCTTCGGCGTTGGCGCCAGTTGGGAAGCCGACTTGGCGGGCGGGCTGAAGCGCGGCGAAGAGGCCGCTGTGGATGAAGCCCAAGCCGCCGAAGCCAGCCATGTGGGCGTGCGAATCTCAGTCGCTGCCGAGGCCGCCGATGCCTACTTCCGCATTCGTGGCGCGCAGCAACGGCTGGCCGTCGCCGAAGATCAGGTCAAGACCCAGAACGGCTTGCTGGACCTGATCAACGACCGCATGGGCAGCGGCCTGGCGACCAACCGCGAACAGGCCCAGGCCAAGGCGCTGGTGTTGCAGGCACGGGCGACGATTCCGCCGTTGCGCACCGAACTGGCGACCCAACTCAACCGGTTGGACGTGCTGATGGGCGCACAGCCCGGCACCTACGCGCTGGAAATGAAAAACAGCGCGCAGACCTACAGCGTGCCGACCATCAGCGATTCCGAAGGGCCAGCCGAGCTGCTGCGTCGTCGTCCGGACGTGATTGCCGCCGAACGCAAACTGGCGGCGTCCAATGCGCGGATCGGCGCGGCGGTCTCCGAGTATTACCCGAAGGTCTCGCTGTCCGGCTTGTTGGGGTTCGACACGGCCCACAGCGGCCAGCTGTTCACCTCGTCGGCGTTCCAGCCCCAGGCGATTGTGGGCCTGCATTGGCGGCTGTTCGATTTCGGTCGCGTGGACGCCGAAGTCGCACAAGCCAGAGGCGCCAGCGCCGAGGCGCTGGCCGAGTACCGGCAAGTGATGTTGAAGGCCACCGAAGACGTCGAGAACGCCATCGTCACGCTGGTGGAACTGGAACAACAGCGCACCGAAGTGAATGACGAAGTCGCCGCGCACCAGACCGCACGGGACGCCGCGCAGGATGCGTACACAGGCGGCGCCATCAGCCTGGTGGAAGTGCTGGATGAAGACCGGCAATTGCTGGTGTCGCGGGATCAACTGGCGCAGTTGCATGCCAATGACGCGAGGGCGGCGGTGTCGACCTTCCGCGCGTTGGGCGGCGGTTGGCCACAGAATAAGGTAATGACCCGCCACTGACCTGTTGGAGCGTGGCTTGTCCCGCGATCGGCGGGGAACCCGTCGTAAACTCCGCGCGCAGGGTGTGCCTGATCCACCCTGCGCCCCCCCTTTACGACTGCTGCGCAGCCGATCGCGGGACAAGCCACGCTCCTACAAAATCTGTGCCTGATCAGCACTGTTGGAGTGAGCTTGCTCGCGATGCGTCAAGTCGGGTCACGCAACGGGTGGCTGAAAGACCGCTATCGCGAGCAAGCTCACTCCTACAGGGGTACTGGGCCGTTCAAAAATCGATAAATCAACCCTTGATAAACCCCAACAGAATCTCGTTGATCTCATCGGCCTGCACGGTACACATCCCGTGCGACCCACCCTTCACCAAATACAGCGTCGAGCCTTTTACCAATGTGTGGCTCTTCTCGCCCGAAGCCACCAGCGGCACGATCTGATCGTCGTCGCCGTGCAGGATCAGGGTCGGCACGTCGATCTTTTTCAGGTCTTCGGTGAAGTCGGTTTCGGAGAACGCCTTGATGCAGTCGTATTCGCCCTTGATGCTGCCGAGCATGCCGATGGACCAGAACGAATCGATAGCGCCCTGAGAGGTCTTCGCGCCATCGCGATTGAAGCCGAAGAATGGCACCGCGAGGTCTTTGAAGAATTGTGAGCGGTCAGCCGTGAAACCGGCGCGAATGCCATCAAAGACGTCGATGGGCAGGCCTTCCGGATTGGCGGCCGTTTTCAGCATCAGCGGCGGCACCGCGCCGATCAGCACGGCCTTGGCCACGCGAGACGAACCATGACGTCCGATGTAACGCGCCACTTCGCCACCACCGGTGGAGTGGCCGATCATGATCACGTCTTTCAGGTCCAGCGCTTCGAACAGCTGCGCCAGGTCATCGGCGTAGGTGTCCATGTCGTTGCCTTCCCAGGTCTGTCCAGAGCGCCCGTGACCGCGACGGTCGTGAGCGATCACGCGGTAGCCTTTCTGGCCGAGGAACAGCATCTGCGCATCCCATGCATCGCCATCCAGCGGCCAGCCGTGGGAAAACACGATGGGCTGACCGGTGCCCCAGTCCTTGTAGAAAAACTCGGTGCCGTCTTTGAGGGTCAGGATAGACATGGGGCGCAATCTCCGGGAAAGGTGCAGGGAAAATTGAGCGTAGACCGGGTTGGCGGATGTGCCTTGTAGATATGTGCTGGTTTGGCTGTCGGAGCCGCAACGTCAGCGATTTTGCATCGGTGTACAGGCAGACCGGCCCACGTAAAACCTGACCGGCGCTACATCACACGCTGCCTGCAAACACTTATTTCTTGACCAGTACTACGTCTGCAGCCCTATAAAACCGCTCCCAATCCGCCTTGGGTTTATCCCGGTTCTCATCGTCTTCCTTAGCCAGGTCGCGCTTGATCATAAAAGTGACATCGTCACCTTTACTCGGAAACGCCCCGGGCACATCACTCTGCGAGAAATAAAGAAGCGTATCCATATCCTCGGGGTCGTCTTTCGTCGGGGCGTATTTGATATAGCCGAATTTTTCTTTGCTGCTGTTTGCGCCTATTGTGTCCACCTTCCCTACTGACTTACTCATGATCGTCACCTGTCGTTCCGTCGATGCGGCCTCTCTAACGCTCCTGACAGCAATGGCCGCTGAATTGCTGCCGCCTGTGGAACGGCAATGGGGTCAACCGCTCAACCCCAGTGCCGCCCAAAGATCGTACCGAGGCGTGGCTTCACGCGGCTTGTATGGGTTATCGCTGCGATACCTGGCGCGGAAGTGCACGCTGATGGTCGAGGAATCGTCCCCTTGCGCCAGCGCGTATGAAGACTCTCCTGTCCCGCGCAGGATGTTGGCTTCCATGGCCAACCCTCCGATTTCGCTCACCTTGGACACGAAGCGCGACTGGTTGGCCCACGCGTAGAACCTGGCGGGTCGCCCGGTCAGTTTGAGTGGGTCCGGACCGTCCCAGGCGCTTCTCAGCTTGCCGAGCCAGCCGTACCTTTCGTAGGTGGGCATCGGCTTGAGCTCTGCGGCAGGCGCATTGACGTAATCGAGTACCTGCTGCCCCCACGAACGTGCCATACGGGTCTGCGGGTTGCCCAGTTGAGAGAAGGCGTAATCGGCGAGGGGGCCTTCACGCCTGAAGGGTTGGGTTTTACCTTTGAAACTTTTCAAGAGCTGGCCGGGGCTGACTTTCGCTCTCAAGCCTTTGAGCGACTGGATAACGACGCCCTTGTTTTTGAAAAGTTGGGCAGCGCTCTTACCCAGCATTTTGGCCCCGCTCCATACCCGTACCGCCGCGCGTGCGGCCAGCCTGATCGTCTGCTTGAGCACGGCAACGCCCGCCTTGATCGCCCCCAAGAAACAGGAAGCAGACAATACGCCCGTGACCATCGAGGCAACCCCCAGCGCCCTGGACAATGCCGGATTGGACTCGGCCGTTAGCACCGACGCCACCTCCAGCCCGAACGAGACCACACTCAGCGCCGTCAGCGCAGCAAACAGCCACACGGCCGCGGTGCCACCGGAAAACACCGTGGCCACGACGCCCAACACCGTCAACACCAACGACAGGGCCAGGCCGCGCCATTTGCCACCGACCTCCATGGCTTGGGTGTTTTTCAGCTCTTGGTCGAGGTTCTGCAGGTCCAGATTCTGCTCCCAGCGGCTGAGCATGATCGCGCCACTGGGGTCATGCAGGTTGACCGGGTCCGGGCAGTGTTGATAGGGGTTGATGCCGCCCTCGCCGACCGGGGCCAGCCAGTCCGGCTGGGCGTAACGGCACAGCGTCGGGTCGTAGCTGCGGTAGCCATTCCCGGCGTGGTACTGGCCGGTGACCGGGTCGCGGCGCAGGCCGTTGTAACCTACGATCACTTCGTCTAGCGCCACGCCCTCGCCAAATGGCAACAGCGGCGCCAGGCTGACGTCGCCGTCCTTGACCTGCCCGGCGACGCCCACCTGCGGGTCGTCGATCAGCCAGCGCACCTGGTCGCCGTCGTATTCGGCAAGGCCCGCCGAAAGGCTGGTGCGTCGGGTGACGACCCGGTCCTTGTCGAACCAGATTTCACCGATCAACTCGTCACCGTCGTAGCGCAGTTCACGGGTGGTGTCGTCCTTTTGGACGTACTGCGCCGCCAGGCGTTGGTAGCCGTCGTACTCGTAGCGGGCCAGCACTTCCTGGCCATCGCTGACCTTGCTCACCTGGCCGCAGACGTTGTAGGCGAACGTTCGGCCTTTGGTTTCAGTGGCGTTGAGGTAACCGTTGTCGCTCCAGCTCAGGGCCTGAGACGTAGCACCGCGCTGCACGGCGGTCATGCGCGTCGGGTCTTTGCTGTTTTCATACTTGAACGCTCGGGTCGCTTCCGATCCGTCGAAGGCAGTGGTCACGCAGCTGACGAGATTGTCCAGTGCGTCCCACGTAAACACTTGCGCTTTGACCGGGTTGCCCTCCGCGTCTTTCGGGCAATGGGCGGCTTCGCTGGCCTCACAGGTGTAGCGTTCAAGCCGATCGAGTATGTCGTAGCTGAAACGCTCGGTGGACCTGAGCACATTCCCTTCGTAACTCGCCTTGCTCGCCAGCCGACCATCGCCGCGCCAGGCCATGCGCTGCTCGAAACGCGGCGCGCCGTTGTGCAGGAAGGTGCGCGTCACCTCTTGGCCAAAGCCGTCATGGGCGCTGAGCACCTGCCATTGCTCGCCGGCCTTCAGCGCCTGGACCTGCCGCGATTGCAGTCGACCCAGCGAGTCGAAGCGGTAGGCCACGTCCTCGTGCTCCTGACAGGTGCGCAAGACACGGCCATCGTGATCGACAAAGCCGCGCTGCCAATGGCCATCGGCACGCAACATCGCCACGGTGACGCCGCGCAGGCTTTGCCACTCCACGTTGTTCGACTCGCCGCGCGGCGTGGTTTGCGTTTCCTTGAGGCGCCCCGGCAGGCTGGACGACGTGAAGCTGTGCCGCCAAGTGTCGTTGGCGGCGGTGCCCGATGCCACAGTGGTAATGCCGCCCTTGCGCGTCAGGCTGGCCATGGTGCTGTCGCTTGCGTCCCACTTGACGCCCTCGGCATCGACTTGCGTGTGTAAACGAGTTTTGTCAGGCAGGGTCACGGTGTCGTCATCGAAGGTGTACGTCCGGCTACCGACCTTGCGCGATTTCAAGGTGGAGTCGTTGACCAGTTTTTGCGTAGCCACGACTTTGCCCCCCACCTTGAGTTCGGTGATCTGATTGCTGAAGCCATGGTAGGTGCGTTCGACGAGGCTACCGTCGGGGCGGGTGATTTTCGTGACGCGGCCCAAGGCGTCCCGTTCAAATGCGTATTTGCGGGTTTCATCGCCGACGACACGCTCGCTGCTCACCACGCGGGCATTTGAGTCCAGATGCTGGATGAGTTTTAGCTGTTGCAGGCCTGCGCCGTCGGCGAGGGTTTGGGTGCGTTCGAAGGTGCCATCGGTTTTGGTGAGGTATTCGGTGGTGCGTTGGAAGAGGCGTTGGTGGTAGAGGCCTTGTTCGGAAATTAGGCGGGTCGATACATCGCTAACAGTATTTGGGGAGGTGAACAGGTTAGATCGTCTCAGGCGAAGCATGGGAGAAGCGCTTTCACCGGATTTGTCTTTAAGAAAGACCCTATAATCTGAAGGATCGACATTTTCCATATCAGGCATAGATATTAAATCATCAACCGTCGCGCTAAAAACACTCTCATCTAAAAGATGTACACTCACATCATCATCATAAATATATGCCTGCAAACATTGGATACCTTTACGACCCGCTAGACCCTGAAGGAATTTCAGAGCCTTTAAAACGTCTATATTTTTAAATAAAATCAACGTATGGGGCAACAAATCACTGATACGGCCCCGGACGTATTCGTCCGTCTTAGCTTTTGAGAGATGCAGCTCATTTAAATGAATAAAGTACCTTTCGGCGTTATCGAGTTCGTTGAATCCCTCATAGCAGATTTCCTGCTGTTCCTGCTCCGCACTTACCCTTGAAAGATTTTCAGATTTGTAATGCGCGGACTCTATACTTTCTTCACTCCCCCAAGCCCGACGCCCCTCCTGCAACTGCACCTGCCCTCTCTCGACAACCGCCTGCCCCCCAGGCAAATAATCCCACTCGAAACCGCCCATTACCTGTGATTCGTCCAGTCCTTGCAGCACACATTCGAACAGCGGCAGATAAACCAAAGCGTCGGCCCTGCGCCACTCGCTGCGCCATGTCCGCTGCAAGCCGTCCAGGTAGGCCAAGCTAGCGTCACCATTGGCATGGAACTGGGTCGCTCGTTTGCCATTATCGGAATACTGGGTCCGCGTGTGTGCCTGCGCCTTCTGGCCGGCCTCTTTGCTGTTTGCGCCAGGCTTGAGCCAATACTGCGCTTCATCGACCACCCGTCCAGCCGCGTCATACGCCCAGGTCGTTTCGATGCCGTCTTCAATTCGCGCCACGCAACGCTGGCTGTAACGAGAGCAGCGCTCGGCGCTGATCGGCTGGCTGCCCGCCTGTGTCTTCGAGACGGTGCGTACAACGATGGATGTCTGTGTGGGGTTGTCCTCGCAGGTGCGCGTGGTTTCCAGCGTGAAGCTTTCCTTGCCAAAATGGGCCACCTGTTTATCGCCAAGGGTCCACTGCCTGACCTTGCTCTCACCGCTGGGTGTCGCTTTGTTAGTGACTGCCGAGACGCTGGTCATGCGCTCACGCCACAGTACCTCATCGGCAGTCTTGACCCACTCGGTGCTGCTGGACAACTGCCCAGCGAAGTCACCCTTGACCCCGATGCCTTCAATGACCACCTGCCGATCCAGTTCGAGCAATGTCCTGCCGTCACGCTCCACCGCACGGTAGCCAAAGAGCTTCAACCCCAGCGAATGGCCGCAGTCGTCGTATTGATACTCGGCCATCAGCGGCGGCACGGCATGCTCCGGCAATTTAGGACAATTCAACTGCGGCATAGCGAACACGCCTACCAGCTCGTTCAGTGCCTTGGCACTGACGATGTTGTCACCGCCCTCCACCGGGTAGTAGGCGTAATGGCAGGTGTGCTGTCCCAAAGCGATCAGTTCAACCGGTAGGCCATCGTCATTCTCTTTGGTGATCAGCCTGTCGATGCCCTTGCCCAGTGCCGGACGCTGCGAAGCCGGGAGGACCTGCATCAGCGTCTGGATAGAGCGGATCAAACGTGTACGACCTCGCCGGCCATAGCGCCAGAGGATGTCGACGATTTCCTGTTGATAATCGACCTTTTCATCAGCCCAGGTCACCACCACTTTATCGTCCCTGATCTCCAGCTTGATCTGGTCAATGGCTTGAATCAGATCATCTCCGTAGCCCGTGTAGCGCAGGACTTCACTCCGGGCCGGTTGCGGGGGTATGACCTTCACAATCGGTTTTCCATCCTTATCCTTGTCCTCCGTTTCTTGCGTGGTTTCTTCCTTGGCCGGTTGCCGTGCCTTGAATTCCAGCCACTGGCTGTCAATCGACGCCGAACCCAGTATCAACTCCTGACGCTGTGTCCGCTCGTCCAGACCGAACACCTGAAGATGATGTTCACGCGCCCCATGGGCGCCGCGCTCGCCCTCAACGATGTACAACTGATCGTAAGTGTTCAGCAGGCGACCGCTGTAGCGGTAGGTGGTCAGCTGATTTTCGTGTCCGTCACCGGGAATCAACGCGTGCAGCACGGCCTGCGGCCAGAGGGGTCTGCCTTTCCCCAGCTTGCTTGAGCGGTACTGCACGCATTCGACCGAGCCATCGAGTTCCGTCAACCGGCACAGCACCCTGTCCAGTGTCGGGTCGTCGACATAACCACAGTCCACCTGCTGGAGGATCTGCTTCGTTTTGTCCTTTGGGTTTTCCTGGGTGCGCGTGAGTTTGCGCAATAAGCAATGGCGCAACTGCAAGTTGACCTCGAAGCGTTCAGTGCTATCTGGCCAGACCTGCATGTTCACGTGCGTATCGCCTTGAATGGGTACCGGATTCGGGTATTGGGCGGTGAACAGCGATTCTTTGCCGCTCTTGATGCCCATGAGCAAAAACTGCCCTTTCTGGCGTTTCCATTCCAGATCCAATGCCTCGCCATATAACGAGACGATGCGTGATGGCACCAGTTGCACGAACGGGCGTTGGTAATAGGCAATGCGCTCGTCCAGTTCCTGGGTGCTGCCGTGTTTTTCCCATGCGCTGACGGCTTCGTTGTAATCCAGTGTGGCGCCGATGTGATAGGCCTTGGGTGAAAGCACCGCGAGCACCCATTGGGTCCAGTGACTCGGGACGCTTGGAAACGTCGGTTTGCTTTTTTCCTTGATGGCCTTGAGTGCCGTGATGATTTTGTCGACGAATGCGGCATTGGGTTCTTCCGCATCGCTGCCCGCTACGCCCGGTTTGCTCAGCACCTCCCGACGACCGCTCGGCAGGTCGAGGATGAATTCGCTGTAATCCTTGTTTGATCGCACCAGGCAGTGCTGTTTCTTTAGTGGGGTTCCTTTACTCAGCGTTTTCCACTCATCAAGGGTGAACGTGATGCGTACGCCATTGGCTAGCGTCAGGCAACGCTCACGCACATCGAGGCTGGAAAAACGCCAGGCCCAGCCATCGCCCAGCCCTGCTTCGTTGCCGCGCAGGGCTGAATAATGCAGGGTCAGGTCACAGATCGGGCCGAGCCCGTTTAGCCCTTGCAGGGTCGCGACCGGGTAATGAGCATGGAATAGGCCGGTGCGGGGGTCCACGCCGCTTTCGCCTTGGCCGAGGGTGTCGAAGATTTCCGAGCGTTCGGTGTTGCCGTAGTCCTCGCACAGCACGCTGATTGGCTCGTAGGGCGTCAACGCGCCAGGTGGGGTGTAGGTGACGGGCTGGGACACTTGCCAGAATTGGTTTTCGCTGAACACGCCGAGATGTCCGACGATTGTCTCTTCCTCTGACGCTCGTTGGTCTTTCTCCGCGATGATTTTCTCCGGGCAATCCAGCGTCACCTGATACGTGCATGACGTGGTCCGCGCCCCCCAGGTGATTCGGTCACCGGTGACAGAAACCGGCCATTCCACATCCTCACCAAGCGCAACTGGCACGCACGCAGCAATCCTCATGCCCTCGTCAAAGGCCGAGCGGCTCAGACGAAACACTATCTCACCGGTATGAGCACTGGCGATGACCTGAAATGAGCCGCTGCCCGGGACAGTCGTGACTGTGGGCGGGGTGGCGCCGATGGCTGCTGGCACCACGTCGATGTCAACGGGGTCGAGCTCAATCTGCAATTCGCAAAAGCGCGGCATCCGGACGTCTGCGTTACCCTGCGTCGGGTTGACGAACTGCAGCTCGGGCCAGGCCTGGTCCTTGAGGAAGGTGATGAGCGCAGCACGCCAAGCCTTTTGATCGGATTGACTGACACCGTTTGCCTCAGGCGTGAACACCGCCTTGTGCAGTGCCTGTCCGCTGAACGGATGACGCACGGTCACCTGCACATCGTCCGTCGTTTCCGCGCCTTGGGGCAGCTCAAGTGCACGCCCCACCGATTCGCTCTCGGTATCGGGCAGGGAGGTGAAGATGCGCAGTCCGTCACCGCGGTGCCAGAGCCCAAGGCTGTTGGTCTGCGAGACATCGAGGTTCTTGTCAGAGGGAGGCGCGATACTGGCGCGCAGATAAGGCGACACTTCAGAGGCATTCACGGCGTTGGCCCACGCGGCAAGCCATTTTCCATGGCCTCGCTGGGCGGTACTCGGGGTCCATTCATGCTGAGCCAGCAGACGATGGGAGAACGCATCGAAGACCCAGGCATGCAACGTGGTGCCCTTATCCAAGGCTTGTGTACCCTCGACCTCGCGGCTTTGCCACCAGTTGGCCAGCGTCAGCGTGACACTCAGTTCAGCGCATTGTGGCCCCCAGAAGGCGTTGTCTCTGTCAGTGGGTACGACTTGACAATCATCGTTCAAGACACCCGCCCGCAGCAGGCGACTGTCACGATTGATCTGCTCGCACAGCGGTTTTGACCAACCGGCCTTGGCCTGATCGGCCATCTGAAAGAAGTGTTGCTCGAACAACGCCTGCGTCTTCAGGTCACGTACTTGCAGACACAACGTTTGTCCGGCGATTAACGGGAACTCTTCATTGCAGGCCAGCACCTGGATCAGGTTGGCGGCGAAGGGTGCATTGGTGAAGGCGCGGTTTTTGGCATGACTCCAGAGGCGCAACGGCGGCGCGTCGGTTTTGGTTTCGGTTGAGAAGGTATTGTCCGCCCCCCACGCTCCGGCAGTGATCGACGCCGCCTCCTGGCTGGCGATGTGTTGGGCGAAAGATGCGGGCCATTTGTCTCGTTCAAGCGTGCCCTTCGGCGCCTTCCAGTCGACACGGCTGATTTCGCCATCGCGACGGTTGACCAGAAATGCGCTCAGTGTTTCCCCTACCGTCAATGCCCGGTCACCCTTGATCGGCACCGTGCTGTACCAGCCGTCATCAACGCTGCCTTCATGTGCCAGTGTGAAGTCGGTCATGTCAGGCAGATAGCCGTCGGGCTGGGTGGTGATGAGGTAGGGTACGTCCAAGGATTCGAGCGTTTGCCGTTGCACCGAAGTGTCTGCTACTGCCTGATCCGTAGCAGGTGCTTCTGCTTTAGGTGCTTCTGCCTTGGCTGCTTCTGCTTTAGGTGCTTCTGCCTGGGCTGCTTCCGCGTCAGCTTCGTCTGCCGCCGCAACAGTATCGAGTGCAGAGGCAAGATCGATGAGGTCCACGTCTTGTAAGTCGTACAGATGCTCGACTTCATCCAGCAGAAACTCATTGGCGTCCTTAACCCTTTCGTTGTCGCGTTTGTCCACGAAACGGGCAATCTTCAGCTGTGGGAGCAGAGCCAACAGTGAGTCGTAAGCTTTGCGACTTGATTCAGTCGGGCTCAGATAAAGAAAGTACGCCGAGTCCCCGCTGAAATCTTTTTTACCCCGGAAATCAACCTCTTTCTCTTCCCCAAAAAAATAGTCTCCGCGCGATGTTTCGATCAGCAATGGCCTACTAACAGTGGCTACTGAAGATCGATCCGGCTTTGCAATTTCAACCCCTCCAGCGTCGAGGAGCAAACGAAGTAGCGTGGTCTCCTCACACCGTCTGACATCAACTTCGACAAGTGTTTTGACTTGTTTATAGTTCAGATAGTCGACGTCCCCAGCGTTTTGATTATCCGGTACGGTAACCCGGATGTTGTCTCGATCGGCGCCGCGGTAGACGTATTCAACGCCATTTAAAATAATGGTCTCGCCGTCTTTCAAATACTTTTCAATATCGTGCAATGTATAAGCCATCTTGGCCGTCCTCTGAAACGTTGTCGCTGTCCATTGATTCCATTCACTGCGCACACAGATGCAGCCGCAGTCAGCATTCATGCGCTGCTCGCTCAAGCGGTTTGAACATTTCAGAAGACATTGCACGCGCTGCGTGAAACAACGGGCAAAACTGATGGGTACAGGAGGCGGAATGTAGGCCTCGTTTGGAAAGTGTAGTTAGGCCATTGCACGCGCAAACCGAAATGACGGCAAAGCTGACGAGCGGTGTGCCCCCTTATGTAGCAGCACGGTTTGCCGGCGGTCACGCTCTCAAGGACGTCGCCACCGGCAAACCGTGCGACGACGGAAAGAACGTTAAACCTGCATCCCGTCCCGAGCGACGATCACATGCCCCGGCAATTCCCTTTCATGGGCCATTAACCACGCATCCAGCGTATGCCCCACGTGGGTCAACACGCCCTGCCCCGGCTGCAAATCCTCGATGATCTGCAACGCAAGGTTCAGGTCATTGTGATTGCGCGGGGTCTGGGGTTGGGGCGGCATCGAGCAGTCGAGGATCAGCACGTCCACTGCCCGCTCACGCAGGTACGCGGCGGTGTCGTTGGGCAAGCCCACGGTGTCGGTGAGGTACGCAGTCCGGCGTCCGCCGCCTTCCAGCAGATACCCCAGCGTCGGTTTGGAATGCAGCAACGGCAAGGCCGTCACTTGAAGCTCACCAAACGTTCGCGACTCGAACGCGGCGAACGGTTGGCTGAAATCGAGAATGCCCGGGTGCTTGTAGAGGTCCGACAGCCCTTCCGGGTCCGCCGGGCCGTGTACCGGGATCACCAGCCCCTGCCCCCAGCGCAGATGGAGCAGCCCTTGCGCGTGGTCGGCGTGGTAGTGGGTCTGGAGAATGCCGCTGAAGCTGCGCGGCGGAAAACGTTCGGTGAGGTCAGGCAGGCCGCTGTCGATCAACCAGCGTTGCTCCCCCAGTTCGACCAGTGCCGAACACGGGCGTCGGCGCAGGCGTGGATCGGCGTAGGCCGCTTCGCACGCAGGGCACTCACACCCGTAGACCGGCACCTGTCGCGCATCGCCGGTCCCCAGCAACGTCAGGCGCATGCGTGCTCCCGGTCGAGACGTTGCAATAAGCGGTCGACGGTCTGTTCCAGCGCGCCGGAGTTGTCCAGCAAGAGAATCGATGCGCCGTTCGCGGGCCCCGCAGCGGCCAGCAGGTCATCGGCAAACTGCGCATTGCGCGACAGCCGTGCCTCGACCTCCTGCGCCGACTCCCGGCCCCGTGCCAATAATCGCTCGCGCAGGACCACCTGATCGACACTCAGCAACACCACCCACAAATCGGGATAGCGCGCCCGCGCCTGTGGCAGATGCCCTCGCGAGCCATTGATCAAGACGTCGTGGCCGTCAGCGAGCCATTGATCGATCTCGTTGGGAATCCCGTAATGCAGGCCGTTGGCGGACCAGCTCAGGGCAAACGCGCCCTGAGCCTGCATCTCGGAGAATTGCTCGACGCTGACGGCCTGCGCCGCCTCGCCCTTGGCTTCCGCAGAACGGGTGATGACCCGCCGCACGATCCGGCAGCCCCGAGAGGCCAGGGGTTCACGCGCGGCATCCAGCAGGCTGTCCTTGCCCGAACCGGACGGTCCGATGAGATAGATCAACCTGCCTGCCATCAGAAAACCCTCTTCGCTTGTCGCCAGACCTGCTGAATCACCGGCAGGGTGCCCACGGCACGGGCATGAATCAGATCGGCGCGCAGGCCGACGCGGATCTCGCCACGGTCCTGCAGCCCCGCCGAACGTGCCGGCGCCAGGCTTACGGTGGTGACGGCTTTTGCCAGCCCTGCGCCCGTCTGCGGCTGATCGTCGTCCAGTTGCGCACCGAGGGTGAACGCGGCCTGCAACAGACTCGCCGGATAGTAATCGCTGGAGAGAATATCCAGTAGCCCTTCTTTAGCAAGGGTCGCCGCCGCGATGTTGCCGGAGTGCGAGCCGCCACGGACGATGTTCGGCGCGCCCATCAGCACGCTCATGTCCAGACGACGGCAGGCCTGCGCCGCTTCCAGCGTGGTCGGAAATTCGGCGATGGTCATGCCGTAGCCTGCGGACTCCTCGACGTGCTCGACCGTCGCGTCATCGTGACTGGCCACCGACAGCCCACGCGCCAGGCAGATGTCGACGATGGCCTTGCGGTAGCGGTCACTGTAAATCTTCGAGTTGGCGACCTGCTCGACGATGAATTCATCCATCTGCTCTGTGCTCAGGTGGTATTTGCCCATGTAGTACTCACGGTACTTGGCTTCAAGGGCGAACTGACGCTGACCCGGCGAATGGTCCATGGTCGACACCAATTGCACCAGCGGCTGCTCCACCAGATCGCGGAACACGCTCAGGGTGTCCGGGTGGCAGACTTCGCAGCGCAGGTGCAGGCGATGTTCCGCGCGGGTGGTGTCAGTGGCGTTGGCGCGGGCGATGGCTTCGACCATCCCCGGCAGTTGCTGCATGCGCTTGCCCTTGGGGTTGACGTCGCCGATGGACAGCGCATCGAACACCGTGGTGATGCCCGCCGCGATGATCTGCGCGTCGTGGCTGATCACCGCCGAGGCCGACGGCCAGTCCACGCCGGGGCGCGGGCTGAGGTGTTTTTCCAGGTTGTCGGTGTGCAGCTCGACCAGCCCCGGCAGCAGGTAATCGCCATCGAGGTTCTGAGCCTGAGGCAGATAACTCACGCCGGTCTGCACGTCACTGATCATCCCGTCCCGCAGGACGACGGTGCCGGTGAACACCTGATCGGCAGTGACGATGCGGGCGTTGGTCAGGATCTGTTCGTTCAGCATTGCAGCAACTCCTTGGCCGTCAGGTGCTTGTCGGGCAGTTGTTGAGGGGTCATGTCGAGCACGCGGTCGGACACCGCTTCGCGGGCCAGGCGGTCGTGGAAGATGCCGATCAGCGCGGCACCGGCGTGCTTGGCTTCGTTGATCAGTTCCAGCACCACCGCACGATTGCTGTCGTCGAGCGACGCCGTGGGTTCGTCGAGCAACATCACCGGCCACGGCACCATGAAACCCCGGGCGATGTTGACGCGCTGTTGCTCGCCGCCGGAAAAAGTCCCCGGCGCCAGCTGCCACAGGTTTTGTGGAATGTTCAGCCGGGCCAGCAGCAGTTCGGCGCGGGCCTTGGCCTCTTCGCGGCTCCAGCCACGGGCCAGGGCCGGTTCCATCACCACGTCCAGCGTCGCGACCCGGGGGATCACCCGCAGAAACTGGCTGACGTAGCCCAGCGTCTGCCGACGCACTTCCAGCACTTGCCGAGGCTCGGCACCGACCAGTTCCAACCATTGGTTCTGGTGCATCACCCGAATGCTGCCGCCCGCAGGCAGGTAGTTGCCGTACAGCGTGCGCAGCAAGGTGCTTTTGCCCGCGCCGGAATGCCCGTGCAGCACCAGGCATTCGCCGCCGCGCACCGAGAAATTCAGGCCGCGCAGCACGTTGAGCACCACCCCGTTCTGCTGATGCAGGGTGAAGGTTTTCGAGAGGTCCTGGACCTCGATCAGCGTGTTCATCAAAGCCACTCCAAAAGTCGGGTCAGGGCTGCATTCAAGGTTGCAGCACGGAAGACACCAGCAACTGCGAATACGGGTGCTGCGGGTCGTCGAGGATCTGATCGGTCAAACCGGTTTCGACGACGTGGGAGCGGCGCATCACCATCAGCCGGTCGGCCAGCAGGCGGGCCACCGCCAGGTCGTGGGTGACGATGACCACCGCCAAGTCAAGCTCACGCACCAGGCCGCGCATCAGGTCGAGCAAGCGCGCCTGCACCGACACGTCGAGGCCGCCGGTGGGCTCGTCCATGAACACCAGACGCGGGCCGGACACGAGGTTGCGGGCAATCTGCAAACGCTGTTGCATACCGCCGGAAAAGGTCCGCGGCAGGTCGTCGATGCGCGCCGGGTCGATCTCCACCTGATTCAGCCAGTCCAGCCCCGCTGCGCGCAGTTGCTGGTAATTGCGCACGCCCTGAGCCATCAAGCGTTCGCCGATGTTGGCGCCTGCCGAAACCGCCATGCGCAGACCGTCGCGAGGATTCTGTTCGACGAAGCCCCACTCAGTGCGCAACAGGGTGCGGCGCTGGGCTTCGGTGGCGCTGTAGAGGTCCAGCCAGTTGCCATGCGTGTCGCGGTAATCGATGACGCCGCTGTCTGGCGGGCAACGGCCACTGAGCAGCGACAGCAGGGTCGATTTGCCCGAGCCCGACTCGCCGACGATGCCCAGCACTTCGCCGGGGTACAGGTCGAAACTCACGTTCTGGCAGCCCTTTTCCGGGCCGTACAATTTGCCCAGGCCCTTGACCTTGAGCAGCGGCTGGCTGCGATCGGTGATCGCCTCCGGTTGCAGCTTTCTGGCAGCGATCATGGCTTCGCCCTCCCCTCGTTGACCCGTTGCGCGCAATAGTCGGTGTCGGAACAGACGAAGCTCTGGGTGCCTTGATCGTCGAGAATCAGCTCGTCGAGGAACGAGTCATGGCTGCCGCAGATGGCGCAGTTGTGTGTCCATTTCTGCACTTCGAAGGGGTGATCCTCAAAGTCCAGGCTGGTGACGCGGGTGTACGGCGGAATGGCGTACAGGCGCTTCTCGCGACCGGCGCCGAACAGCATCAGCGCCGGGTTCATGTCGAGTTTCGGGTTGTCGAATTTCGGGATCGGCGACGGGTCCGTCACGTAGCGCTCGTCCACCATGACCGGGTAGGCGTAGGCCGTGGCGATGTGGCCGAAGGTGGCGATATCTTCGTACAGCTTGACGTGCATCACCCCGTAATCATTGAGCGCGTGCATGGTGCGGGTTTCGGTTTCCGAGGGCTCGATGAAGCGCAGTGGCTCGGGAATCGGCACCTGCAAGACCATGATCTGATCGGCGTGCAGCGGCGTTTCCGGCATGCGGTGGCGGGTCTGGATGATCGTCGCGTTCGGGGTGCGTTCGGTGGTTTCGACGCCAGCGGTGCGGGCGAAGAAGCGGCGGATCGACACCGCGTTGGTGGTGTCGTCAGCGCCCTGGTCGATGACCTTGAGCACGTCTTCGGCGCCGAGGATTGCGGCGGTCAGCTGCATGCCGCCCGTACCCCAACCATAGGGCAGCGGCATTTCACGGCCGCCGAACGGCACTTGGTAACCGGGAATCGCCACGGCCTTGAGCAGACCGCGACGGATCATGCGTTTGGTCTGTTCGTCCAGGTAGGCGAAGTTGTACGCCTCGTCGCGCTGCGGGCGAGGTTGTTGTCGAGGGTCAGTGGCGGCGTTCATTGGGCCGACTCCTTTGCAGGCGCGCGCAGCTTGCGGACCAGTTCCAGTTCCGCCTGGAAGTCCACGTAGTGCGGCAGTTTCAGGTGCGACACGAAGCCCGAGGCATCGACGTTGTCGCAGTGAGCGAGGACGAATTCTTCCTGTTGCGCGGGCGAGACGACTTCTTCGGCGTACTCCCCGGCGCGCAGCGAGCGGTCCACCAGTGCCATGCCCATGGCTTTGCGCTCGGCGTGGCCGAAGGTCAGGCCGTAGCCCCGGGTGAACTGCGGCAGCTCGGTTGCGGAGCCGACGAACTGGTTGACCATCTCGCACTCGGTGACCTCGATGGCGCCGATGGCAACCGGAAAGCCCAGCTCTTCCGGCTCGATCCACACCTCGACCTCACCGACGCGAATCTCCCCGGCAAACGGGTGATTGCGGCCATAGCCCCGTTGGGTCGAATAGCCCAGCGCCAAGAGAAACCCCTCGTCGCCACGGGCCAGCGCTTGCAGGCGCTCGGCACGGCTGGCCGGGTATTCCAGCGGCTCGCGGGTGATGTCGGCGACCGGTGCGCCCATGTCCGGTTCGTCCTTGATCAAGCCTTCTTTCGCCAACAGACCCGAGACCCGAGGACAGGCCCCGACGGTGGCGTCAGGGCGGGTTTGCGGACCGGGGAACTCGCCTTCCGCCAATAGGGTGAAATCCAGCAGGCGGTGGGTGTAGTCGAAGGTCGGGCCGAGCAGTTGACCGCCGGGCACGTCCTTGAAGGTTGCTGACAAACGACGGCTGATCTGCATCGCCGAGGTGTCAATAGGCAGGCTCGCGGCGAAGCGCGGCAGCGTGGTGCGGTAGGCGCGCAGCAGGAAGATCGCTTCCACCAGATCGCCCGCTGCCTGCTTGATCGCCAGCGCGGCGAGTTCGGTGTCGTACAGCGAGCCTTCGGTCATCACCCGGGCGACGGCCAAGGGCAATTGCTGACGAATCTGCTCGACGCCCAGCTCTGGGACGGACGTGTCACCCCGGCGTTTTTTCGCCAGCAGCGCGTGAGCGTTGTCGATGGCCTGTTCGCCACCTTTCACGGCAACGTACATCAGGCACCTCCATTCGACAGGACGCGGGTGCTGCGCGGCAGTCCCATCAACTCGCTGCCCGCAACGAAGAACACGTCGATGCCACGGGGAAAATCGTTGCGTGCGCTGCGCTCGGCCCAGAAGGCGTCCTGCAACGGCAGGCTGACGTGGTTCTTGCTTTCGATGCCTGGCCCTTGCCACGCCAACTGGCGACCGCCTTGCAGGCTCGGCAACTGAACCAGCAGCGTGCAGGACTGATCGGGGTAGCGGTCGTTGCCCAGGTCGAAGCCGCTCAGGTCATGGAGCTGGCTGTCATCGAGCAAGGCGAAGCGAGCGTTCTGCCGGTCACTGACGATGGGGCAGCCGCAGTGAAAGGTCAGGTTGGCGCGAATCGCCTGGGTGTCGAACGTCGGCGCCAGCCACAGCGGCGTGTCGACGTCCAGCAAGGCGAGGCACAGGGCGTGACTGGCCGAAGCGAGGCCTTCGAGGTGCGGCGGGATTTGCGCCGAGGACAGGCTCTGGGCCACGCCAGGCCCGGCGAGGGCCTTGAGGGCAGCGCGGAAACTGCGCTGGGCGTCCAGCACCGGGTCGGCGAAGGCAGGCTGTAAAAGCGAAGCGGTGGCGAGCGTCGTGTTCATCAGTTTTCTCCTCGAACCAGCGTGAAGAAGTCCACCTTGGTCGCGGCGGTTTCGGCGTGTTGTTGGGACCGGCGTTCGGCGTGGGCCTTGGCCAGCGGTTCGATCAGTTCGCGCAGCCAGTGGGCCTGTTGCGCGCCTTGCAGGTGAGCGTCGGCCAGGGCGGCCAGTTCGGCGTGGGCCTTGTCGCGCCCGCCCAGGTAGCTGTAACCGGTGCGCCCGTCGCCGAGGCGCACCACGCAGCGGGTCACGGTCATCTCGCCGAGGTTGAACGCTGCCCCGCTGCCGCCCATGCGTCCACGGACCAGAGTCATGCCAATTTCAGGCGCGCGGATCAGCTGATACTCGACGTCGCGCAGGGCGTCTTCGTGGGGCAGCAAATCCTGGCGTTGGGTGCGGGACAACACGCCGATCCAGTGCTGGCGTGCTGCGTGTTCGGGGGACGTGGTGAAAGCGGATGAAGCAGTCATCGAGGGCATCTCCATCAGGTGACGATCTGATACTGGAAGCGGTCGGAACGGCTGGTGGAATGGGCAATCTCCACCGGGTGTCCATCGGCATCGCGGGATAGGGTGAGCACCGTCAGCGCGGGCAAATGACGCGGCATCAGCAATACGCTGGCCTCTTCGCGACTGGGCAGGCGAGCGCCGATCAGGCTGAAGGTGCGGGTCAGCGGCAGGTCGCGAGACGCGAGGTACTGACGCACCGAGCCGCTTTTGTAATCGGCCACCAGCGCGGCACGGCTGGCGCAATAGCGGTGGCGGATCAGGCTCACCGGCTGGCCATCGAGGCGGCGCAGGGTTTGCAGTTCGATCAGCGGCGCGTGTTCTTCAAGGCCTAGGTGTTCGGCCTCTTCGCGGGTCGCGACACAGTGACGACGCTGCAGCAACACCGCCTCGACGCCGTGCCCCAAGGCCGACAACGACTGGCTGTAGGCGCTCTCAGCAGCCACCGGGTACACCAGCGGACGGCCCAGCACTTGGGTGCCTTTGCCTTGGCGGCGCAACAGGCTGCCTTCGCGCACCAGTTCGTCGATGGCCCGGCGCACGGTGTGGCGGTTGACGTCGAAGCGCGCGGCCAACTGAGTTTCAGCGGGCAGGAACTCACCCGCGATGTAGTGGTTCAGCTCGTTGCGCAGGGTGTCTGCGAGTTCGCGGTAGACGGGTTCGGATTGTCTAGACAAGTGCATGGCTAAAAAAAGGGTTCGCACCCTCTCCTGTCGTGATCGTTAGATGAACTGCTTGCGCAGGCGCTGGGAGAAGATGTCGATGACGCTGACCACCACGATGATCACCAGCAGCACCGAACAGGTCTGGGTGAACTGAAACGCGCGGATGTTTTCCCAGAGGATCACGCCGATGCCGCCTGCGCCGACCATCCCCACCACCGTCGCCGAGCGCACGTTGGATTCGAAGCGGTACAAGGCGTAGGAAATCCACAGCGGCATGACTTGCGGGATGACCCCGAAAATCACTTCCTGCAAGGCGCTGGCACCCGTGGCGCGCACCCCTTCCACCGGACCGGGATCGATGGCTTCGACGGCCTCGGCAAACAGCTTGGCCAGTACGCCCGTGGTGCTGATCCACAAGGCGAGAACACCGGCGAACGGGCCAAGACCGACCGCGACCACGAACAGCATCGCGAAGACCATTTCATTGATGGAGCGGAAGGCATCCATGACCCGGCGCAGCGGTTGATGAATCCACCACGGGGTGATGTTGTCGGCGCAGAGCACGCCCAGCGGCACCGAGCAGACGATCGCCAACAGCGTGCCCCACAAGGCGATGTGCACCGTGACGATCATCTCTTGGAGGTACGAGCGCCATTCGTGGAAATCAGGGGGGAAGAAGTCGGCGGCGAAGGTCGCCATGTTGCCGGAGTCGCGGACCAGCGCCAGCGGGTTCATCTCGGCGCCGTGCCAGGCCCAGGCCATCATCGCGAAGAAGATGCCCCAGCCCAGGTATTGCGGCCAGGTGCGCTTGCCGACGGGGTCAGCGTATACAGCATGAGTGCTCATGACAGAGTCCCGGTGTCTATGGGTTGCAGCGGACGCGACGGTTTGACCACCGCGCCTGCCGATCGGCCAGTGAGCCGATTAGCCCGCCTTGGCGGTGTTCTGTTTTTCCAGCTCGGTGATGCGGTCTTGCAACTTGGTCAGGCCGGCGTCGATCTCTTTCAGCTTCGCGCTCTTTTCATCGGCGCTCAGGCTGGTGCTGGCGGTGGTTTCGGTCTTCTGCTTGAACAGTTCCAGCTGGCGGATGGTCAGCAGCTGGTCGTCCGAGGACTTGAGGAACTTGCCCATCTGCATGTTCTTCAGCACAGCCTTTTCTTCGTCGGTATCGCCGTAATTGGCGAAGAAATCGCGGACCTTGTTTTTGGTTTCATCGGACATGCCCTTGCGCCAGACCATCGGGTCGGCCGGGATGATCGGCGACTTCCAGATCACCTTGAGCTTGGCCGCGCTTTCCGGCTGGGTGACTTCCAGACGGTCCCAGCTCTCGGTGTTGAAGGTCGCGACGTCCAGTTGGCCCTTGGCGACGCTCAGGGCGTTCACTTCGTGGCTGGAGTTCAGGGTGCGTTTGAAGGCGGTGGCGGCATCGACGTGGTTCTTGGCGAACACGTAATAGCCCGGCACCAGGTAGCCGGACGTGGAGTTCGGGTCACCGTTGCCGAAGGTCAGTTCCTTGGCGTGCTTGAACATGTCGTCGATGGAATTGATCGGGCTGTCCTTGCGCGCAATGATCACGCTCCAGTAGCCCGGTGCGCCGTTGGCCGCCGCAGTCTGGGCGAAGATCTCGCCACCGGAACGGTCCACGGCTTCCATCGCCGCCTTGTTGCCCAGCCAGGCCACATCGACCTTGTTGAAACGCATGCCCTGGATCAGACCCGCGTAGTCGGAAGCGAAGGTGGCGTTGACTTTCAGGCCGGTCTTTTTCGACATGTCGTCGAGGAACGGTTGCCAGACGCTTTTCAGGTTCTGCGACGACTCGGTGGACATGATGCCGAAGTTGAGGGCGCTTTCATCTGCGTGCGCGGTGCCCGTCAGGCAGCCAGCGACGAGAGCGGCAGACGCGAACACGCGACCGATACGGTTCAACATGGAGAGCTCCTGGAACATGGGTTGAGGTGTTGTTGTGGGGTGCTGTTCTGTGATGAACAATCAGGCCCGGGCCAGCGCCAATCGCGGGGGCTGGCTGGGATGGCGGCCCTGATCGGCGAACATCAGGCTGGCGTCGGCATCGGCGCCGTAGAGGTCGTTGAGGAACTGGCCATTGAGCTCAGCGCCATTGCCGTCGAAATGAATGCGGCCACCCTTGAGCGCCACGGCCCGTGGGCAATAGCGCACGGCGTAGTCCACTTGGTGCAGGGTAACGACCACGGTCTTGCCGTCCTGGCGGTTGATGTCAGCAAGGATTTCCATGACCTTGCGGGCGGACTCGGGGTCCAGTGACGCGATGGGTTCATCGGCCAGAATGACTTCGGCCTGCTGGGTCAATGCGCGTGCGATGGCGACCCGTTGTTGCTGACCGCCGGACAAGGTCGACGCGCGTTGCTGAGCGAGGTCCGCCAACCCGACGCGGTCCAGATTGGCCATGGCGCGGGCCTTTTCCTCGGCGTTGAACATCCCGAGGCTGCCACGCCAGCGGGGCACGCGACCCAGGCAGCCGAGCAGGACGTTGTCCAGCACGCTCAGGCGATTGACCAGATTGAATTGCTGAAAGATGTAGCCGATGTCGGCGCGCAGACGGCGCACCTGGCCATTGAGGCGCCCCGCCGCCTGAACCTCACGGCCCAGCACGCGGACGCTGCCACCGTTGTTGCGATCGCAGCAGGCAAGTCCGGCCAGATGCCGCAACAGGGTGGACTTGCCCGATCCGGAAGCGCCGATCAGCGCCACCATTTCTCCGGGTTGTATAGACAATGCGAGGTCAACCAGAGCGGTTTTGCGGGCAAATGTCTTGTTCAAACGGTCGACATGGATAGCTGGGTTCATGGGGCTTCTCTTGTCATGTGTATCGGTTCCGGCGTCCTGCCAGGGGTGAATGTCAGCCGCCCGGTCCGTCCTGGAACGTGCTCGGTGCGACCGACATTAGAGAGACCATGTGGCATTTCCATGACCCGTGGATGAACCTCGGATAACAGTTCGTTGACCATTTGATGCAAGATTTTTCGCGGATTTTGTCGACATGTTCGCGCAAAGTGCCGGTTCAGGGCGCACGCGGAATAGACAACCGGCACGCGCCGGGGCACGCTGGTGAACCCTCACTTTCCGGCACGCTCCGATGAACTGGATGAAATCGCTGATCGTTATCGTGCTCGGCGCGCTGCCTTTGCTGGCAATCGCCGACCATCAGGAGACTCACCCCTTGGCTGAAACCGGCTCTGCCCACTACCGCTTCGAACGTCTGAACATCGACTCCCCCGATCATCAACGGCATTACCGGCTGGACATCGGCATCCCGCGCAGTGCACCGCCCGCTTCGGGCTACCCCGTCATGTATTTGCTGGACGGCAACAACGTCATGGCCGAGGTGCAGGACGACTGGCTGGGTGAATTGAGCGCAGGCGCCCCGCCGCTGCTGGTGATGATCGGCTACGACATCGACGGGACCTACGACGGCGAACAGCGCACACGGGATTACACCGGGGAGACGTCGAAGGCGTTTCTGGAATTGATCCTGGCGACGATCAAACCTCAGGTGCAGGCGCGGTACAGCCTCGACCTGAAACGGCAGACGCTCTGGGGGCATTCGTTCGGCGGACTGTTCACGCTCTATGCTTTGCTGCAGCGACCGGAAGCGTTCCAGACCTGGATCGCCGCCAGCGCCTCGCTCTGGTATCAGCCGATCACCTACGACAACGGCATGGCGCTGACGGCGTTTCCCGCAGGCACAACGCGCATGGTGCGGCTGGTCAAGGGGGAACGTGAAGGCAAGCCGCCCATCGCGCAATTCGACGGGGGTTCCGAGGAAAGAAGAAAGGCCATGTCAGCGGTGCCCAAGGATGCCAACCGCTTGTTGGCGGAACACCTGGCGCAACTGCCGGGAACCGAGGCGAGTTACCAGCCATTCAACGGCAGGAACCATGGACAGATGTTCGGCACAGCGTTGCATCTGGGATTGCGCAGGGCTGCCGGATTGCCTGAACAGCCTTGATAGCAGGCTCGCCTGACAGTCCGCCTTCGCTGCCGTCGTGCCTCCGGCTGCTCCCACAGGTTCGGTATCAGGCACAACATCCCACGCGCCACAGATCCTGGGGGAGACGCCGGAGGCACGACGGCAGCGACGCGGTGGATCATTGAAGCCTGTATCGCCTGACACTCCGCCTTCGCGGCCGTCGTAACCTCCGGCTGCTCCCACAGGTTCGGTGTCAGGCTCAACATCCCATGCGCCACAGATCCTGTGGGAGACGCCGGAGGCACGACGGCAGCGAAACGGTTTAACAGGCGACAGGCCTGTCACAGACGAACCGCTTCTCAAATCCGGAACGTCCCCACCAGATGCTGCAACCGCGCCGCCTGATGTTCCAGGTGGGTACAGGCGTCCAGCGTTGATTTGAGGTTGTCGACCCCTTCCTGGTTCAGCGTGTTGATTTCGGTGATGTCGACGTTGATGGACTCCACCACCGCAGTCTGCTCTTCCGTCGCCGTTGCCACCGACTGGTTCATGCCGTCGATTTCGCCGATGCGGCGGGTCACGCTGTTGAGGCGTTCGCCGGCCTGGTTGGCGATGGTCACGCTGCTTTCACTCTGACGCTGACTTTCGGTCATGTTAACCACCGCGTCGCGAGCGCCGACTTGCAGCTCTTCGATCATGCCTTGGACCTGCTGCGCCGAATCCTGGGTGCGGTGCGCCAGATTCCGCACTTCGTCCGCCACCACCGCAAAACCACGACCCGCTTCACCCGCACGCGCCGCTTCGATGGCCGCGTTCAGCGCCAGCAGGTTGGTCTGTTGGGAAATGCCGGTGATCACCTCCAGAATCTGGCCGATGTTGGCGGTCTTGGCGTTCAGCGTTTCGATGTTCACGCACGATTCGCTGATTTTGTCCGACAGCTGATTCATCGCCTTGATGGTCTGGGTCACGACGCCCTGGCCTTCGCTGGCCAGTTGCGTGGCCTCGCTGGAATGCTGCGACGCGAGCGCGGCGTTCTGCGCGATTTCCTGGGCAGCGGCGCCGAGCTGGTTGATCGCGGCGGCCACGCTGCTGGTGCGGCTGGCCTGCTGATCGGAGTTGCCCATGGACGAGTTGGACGCGCCGACCACACGGGCCGCGACTTCACCCAACTGCCCCGCCGTGGACGCCACTTCGCGGATCGAGCCATGAATACGCTCGACAAACCGGTTGAACGACTGTGCCAGCGCGCCGAATTCGTCTTGCGACACGATCGACAGGCGTTTGGTCAGGTCGCCCTCGCCGTCGGCGATGTCCTGCATGGCGCGACCCATCTGGTGCAGCGGCTGCATCAGGACGCGAATCAACAAGCCCAGCAGCACCATGATGATCGCCACGGCGATGACCATCGCGGTGATGGCCGAGGAACGGAATTCACTGAGCATCGAATAGGCGGTGTCCTGGTCGAGCACCAACGCCACGTACCAGTTCGCCGAGGACAGGCCTTCGACCTTGGTGAACGAGATGAACTGCGCCTTGCCACCGGACTCGATCTGGTACACGCCGGGCACGATTTTCGGTGCGCCGTTCGGGTAGGCCTCGCTGACGTTCTTGAGCAGCAGTTTGCTGTCCGGGTGAATCAGGATTTTGCCGTCGGCGCTGACGATGTACGCATAGCCGTGCCCGCCGAAGTTCAGCGAGTTGATGGTCTTGCTGATGGCGTCCAAAGCAATGTCTGCCCCCGCGACACCGATCATCTGACCCTGCTGACGCACCGGCGTGGCCAGCGTCACCACCAGCTTGCCCGACGACGCGGCGATGTACGGTTCGGTGACGATGATGCCTTGCGCCGCATCCGCTGCTTTGTACCAACCACGGGCACGAGGGTCGTAATCGGCCGCACGGTTGCCCGCAGGCACCGAGAACATCAGGCCGTCCTTGCCGCCAAAATAGCTCAGCTGGAAATTGTCGCCGTACACCGGCAGACCAACAATGCGCTGCAGGCTGCTCGCGGATGGACCGTCGGCCGCCACTTGCTGGGCCATGGAGTTGAGGAGTTGAGTCCGACTGTCCAGCCACGTCTGGATGTTTTGCGTGGTCAGACTTCCCAGTTGTTGTAATTCGGCGTCAACGTTGTTCTTGAGAGTTTCACGCTGGCGGTAATCGTTGACCAGGATGAAACAGCTAAAAGCAACAACAACTATCAATGCAGCGGCCAGCAGGATCTTTCTGCTGAAACCCAGACTTTTGATCATACGATTGTGTCCATAACCAAGAATGACAGCGACGGGAATGCGTGGCCGGTCAGGCGCGCGCCGGGCTTTTTACGGGTTTAAGCGGAGAAAGGGAAGACGCGGCCTGAAATATACTTCGGCCGGTAATGAAAGGAGTTGAGACCGGTCGTCGATGAAACTTATCGGTCACTTCATAGACGTAGAAAGAACATCTAAAAACGCTGAGACATTCATCTAACAATGTTTAAGCGGGATCCAATTATCGTTTGAAAATGCCGCATTACTGTAGGAGCGCGCTTGCCCGCGATTGCGGTGATCAGGTCGCATAATTGCCGCTGACACACCGCCATCGCGGGCAAGCGCGCTCCTACACTGATTGCGCGGCCTAGCAAACGCCAATGCGTAGGTCTTTATTTCGCAAACAACTGCCCGATGTCCTTGAACGCCTTGAACTCCAGCGCATTGCCGCACGGGTCGAACAGGAACATGGTCGCCTGCTCACCCACCTGGCCCTTGAAGCGCACGTAAGGTTCGATCACGAACTTCACGCCCTGCCCCTTCAAACGCTCCGCCAGCGCTTCCCATTCTTCCCAGCCCAGCACCACGCCAAAATGCGGCACCGGCACGTCATGGCCATCCACCGCGTTGCTGCCCGCGTGGGCCTGGGAATCGGTTTTCGGGTGTTCATGGATCACCAGCTGGTGACCGAAAAAATCGAAGTCCACCCAGTGATCACTGGAGCGGCCTTCCGGCAGGTTGAACACGCTGGCGTAGAAGTGCCGCGCAGCCGCGAGGTCGTACACGGGGATGGCGAGGTGAAACGGCGAGATGGTCCGGGTGGTAGCGGTCACGGTCAATGTTCCTCTTTTCGGGATGCCACCATCTTTACCCATTGATTCCTTGATTGAAAGATCATAATTTTCGCGTCGAGTCACAATAATTTCGATCAGTGAGTTGCCATGATTCGCGAGCTGAAAACCTTTCTCACAGCCCAGCGTCTGGGTACGTTCGTAGCGGCGGGCAATCAGATCGGCCTGACCCAATCGGCGGTCAGTGCGCAAATCCGAACCCTGGAAAAAGCCTTGGGCACGACGCTGTTCGACCGCAGTGGTCGCAGCGCCACGCTCAACGCGGCCGGGCAGCGCGCGTTGCCAATGGCGCAGGACATTGTCGAGCGGTTCGAACGCATGGCGGCGCCGACGGCTGATACCGGGTATTACGGCGAACTGGTGATCGGCGCCATCGCCACCGTGCAGACCGGGCTGCTGCCCGCCGCGCTGGTGCAGCTCAACACGCTGGCGCCGACCGTCGAAGCCAAGGTGGTGCCCGGCGTGTCGCAGACGCTGCTGAACCGCGTCGACGCAGGGGAAATCGACGTGGCGATCCTGATCCGCCCGCCCTTTTCGCTGCCCAAGGAACTGCACCTTGAGGTCATCGAGCGCGAGCCTTTCGTGCTCATCGCCCCGGCCTCTGTAAAAGGAGACGACCCGCTTGAACTGCTCCGCGAACAGCGTTTCGTGCGCTATGACCGACATTCGTTCGGCGGACGGCAGGTGACCCGTTTTCTGCGCGAACAGAAGATCGAGACCCAAGCGGGCCTGGAACTGGATGAAGTGGACGCGATTGTGCGAATGGTCGAGGCAGGATTGGGGGTGTCGCTGGTGCCAAAGGCCGGGCTTTGGCTGGAGCGCGCAACGCAGATCAGGGTCATCGACCTCGGCGCCCTGACCTTCTACCGCGAACTGGCCGTGGTGATGCGCCATGCCAATCGGCAATTGCCGTTGCAGCGATTATTTCGTGAGTGCTTGAACGTGGTGTAAAGCACCTGTAGCCGTCCGGCCTGGCGGGCAGCTACAGATAGCCCTGCGCGCTAGCGGAAGTTGGTTTTCGCCAATTCCAGCACCTGATCGGCCTTGCCGCTCATCACCGCCTTGAGCATGAACAGGCTGAAACCCTTGGCCTGGGCCAGTTTGATTTTCGGCGGCAGGCCCAGTTCCTGTTTTGCGGTGACCACGTCCACCACCACCGGGCCCGGATGCTCAAAGGCTTTTTTCAGTGCGTTGGGCAGGTCGGCCGAATCTTCCACGCGAATCCCGAGAATGCCCGCGCCGATGGCGATGTTGGCAAAGTTGGTGGCGTTGAAATCGGTGTCGTGAGGCACGTACCCGCTGGCCTGCATCTCCATTGCGACAAAGCCCAACGAGCTGTTGTTGAACACCACGATTTTGATCGGCAGGTTGAGCTGGCGAATGCTCAGCAAGTCGCCCAGCAGCATCGACAGCCCGCCATCGCCACACAGCGCCACCACCTGGCGTTGTGGAAACGCGGCTTTCGCCCCCAACGCCTGAGGCATGGCGTTGGCCATGGAGCCGTGGTTGAAAGAACCCAGCAGGGAGCGCTGGCCGTTCATGGTCAGGTAGCGCGCCGCCCACAACGTCGGGGTCCCGACATCGACGGTGAAGATCGTGTCCGGGTCGGCGTAGGCATCGACCATGCGCGTCAGGTACTGCGGATGAATCGGCTCGCCGTGAGGCGAAGGCGTGGCCAGTTCGTCCAGTTCTTCGCGGGCCTTGGCGTAGTGATCCAGCGCCTTGTCGAGAAACTTGCGGTCGGTGTGCGGCTTGATCCTCGGCAGCAGCGCGACGATGGTTTCGGCAATACCGCCCTCCAGCCCAAGGGTCAGCGGTACACGACGACCGAGGGCCGCCGCGTCGATATCGATCTGAATGATGTTGGCTTTTTCCGGGTAGAAATTGCGGTACGGAAAGCTGCTGCCCAGGACCAACAGCGTGTCGCAGGACATCATCGCGTGATAGCCCGAGCTGAAGCCGATGAGGCCGGTCATGCCCACGTCGAAGGGGTTGGCGTATTCGATGTATTGCTTGCCGCGCAGGGCGTGGACCACTGGCGCGGACAGCTTTTCGGCCAACGCGACGACTTGATCGTGTGCCTCGGCACAGCCCGAACCGGCCAAAATCGTCACGCTTTTCGACTTGTCGAGCAGCGTCACCAGTTGCTGCAAATCCTTTTCGGCGGGGATCACCCGCGCAGGGCTGACGTCGACCCACGCCGGTTTGGCTTCAGGCGCAGGCAATAGCGCAACGTCGCCCGGGATCACAATCACCGCGACGCCCCGCTCACTGATGGCCGCACGCATGGCCCGTTCCAGCACGCGAGGAAACTGCTCGGCACTGTTCACCGCTTCAACGAAGTGACTGCACTCCTTGAACAGTTCGGTGGGGTGGGTTTCCTGAAAATAGTTGAGACCGATTTCCGAGGACGGGATCTGCGCGGCAATCGCCAGCACCGGCACGCGACTACGGTGGCAGTCATACAGGCCGTTGATCAAGTGCAGATTGCCCGGACCGCAACTGCCTGCGCAGACCGCCAGCTTACCGGTGGACGCGGCCTCAGCCCCGGCAGCAAACGCGGCGACCTCTTCGTGGCGAGTGTGCATCCACTTGATCTTGCCCAGCCGTTCGAGGCTGTCGGTCAGCCCGTTCAGGCTGTCGCCGCTCACCCCCCATATCTTGGAAACGCCTGCGGCGGCGAGGGTCTGGGCGAGGTAATCGGCGACGGTTTTGCTGGACATGGGGCGGGTTCCTTGTCGAGTCGAAAAGTCGGCGCGACGCAAAAGGCTGCGTCGCGCATCGTTTCAAATCGACCCGCAGGGTGGGTCACAGTTCAGTGGGAATGGGGAACGAACGGCCAACTGCTACAGAGGAAGTCCAACAACCCTGCGTCACACCGGCGGCTGCACCACCGCCTTGCTCGGCGCGGCGATTTGCTGCTTCGGGTTGACCGGCGGCGTCGCGGGCGTGGCGTATTGCTGTTTGAGATGACCGTCCGAATCCAGCAGCCACGCATCAAGAATCTGCCGCACCACCGGGCCTGCCACTCGTCCACCCGCTTCACCGTTTTCGATCATCACCGCCACCGCGATTTTCGGGTTGGCGGCGGGCGCGAAGCCGACGAACAAGGCGTTGTCGCGATGGCGTTCCAGCGTTTTGTCTCGGTTGTAGCGTTCGCCCTGTTTGATCGCCACCACCTGGGCCGTACCGCTTTTCCCGGCGATCCGGTATTGCGCGCCCTGGGCTGCCGCGCGGGCGATGCCTCTCGGATCGTGCATCACCGCCTGCATGCCGTTGTTGACCTGATCCCACTCACGGGCATCGCGCAGCACGATGTTCGGCATCGGGTGCTCGTCCACTGGTGGCACGCCGCCGATTTCCTTGGCCAAATGCGGACGGTTCCAAACGCCCTTGTTGGCGATCAGCGTCGTGGCCTGAGCCAGTTGCAGCGGCGTGACCTGCATGTAGCCCTGGCCGATGCCGAGGATCACGGTCTCGCCCGGGAACCACGCCTGGCGACGGGTGATGCGCTTCCATTCCTTGGACGGCATGAGGCCCGCCGACTCTTCGAACATGTCCAGCGAGACCTTCTGACCGATGCCAAACATCGTCAGATAATCGTGCATTCGGTCGATCCCCAGCTTGTGGGCCAAGTCATAGAAATAGGTGTCGTTGGAACGCATGATCGCCGCGTACAAATCCACCCAGCCGTCGCCGCTGTGGTTCCAGTTGCGGTATTTGTGGTCGAAGTCCGGCAGCTGGAAATAGCCCGGATCGAACACGCGGGTGGACGGTGTGATGATGCCGCTGTCGAGCCCGGCAATCGCGACTTCAGGCTTGATGGTCGAACCCGGTGCGTACAGGCCGCGCAGCACGCGGTTGAACAGCGGCCGGTCCACCGAATCACGCAGCGCCGAATATTCCTTGAAGCTGATGCCGGTGACGAACAGGTTCGGGTCGAAACTCGGCTTACTGACCATCGCCAGCACCTCGCCGGTCGCCGGGTCGATGGCTACGACGGAACCGCGACGATCCCCCAGCGCTTCTTCGGCGGCTTCTTGCAACTTGATGTCCAGGCTCAGGGTGATGCTTTTCCCCGCCACCGGGTCGTGGTGATTGAGCACCCGCAACACGCGGCCCTGAGCGTTGGTTTCCACCTCTTCGTAGCCGACGTGGCCGTGCAGCTCGTTTTCATAGAAGCGCTCGACGCCGGTCTTGCCAATGGACTGGGTGCCCCGGTACTCGACCTGATCCAGCTGCGTTGCTTCTTTTTCGTTGATACGACCGACGTAGCCGATGGAATGGGCGAAATGTTCGGCCAACGGGTAATGACGAACGAACTGCGCCTCGACATCCAGCCCCGGCAGACGGAACTGGTTCACCGCCAGCAGGGCGATCTGCTCTTCGGTCAGCTCATAGAGCAGGGTGACCGGCACGAAGCGATGGGGCGAGTTCTTCATCGCCTTGTCGAAAATGATCCGGTCTTCGTCGGGCAGGTTGAGGATCTGCATCAACTCGTCAATGACCGCATGCCAATCCCCCGCCCGCTCGCGGGTCATGGTCAGGTTAAAGCTGGGCCGGTTATCGGCGAGGATCACCCCATTTCGGTCGTAGATCAGCCCGCGTTCCGGCGGGATCGGCAACACGTGAACGCGGTTGTTTTCGGAAATCGTCGAGTGATAGGCGAACTGGGTGACTTGCAGGAAGTACATCCGGCAGACCAGGGCAATGCTGAGGATGACGACGAAAAGCGCACAGGCGATCAACCGCTTGTTGACCAGCCGGGTCTCCTTTTCATGGTCCTTTAAGGGAATTGGATCGGGCATTTCTACAGCTACTCGGTGAAAAGATGAACAGTACACACAGCGTCCGTTCTCGGTTCGCCGGACGCAAATGGCGTGCACGATACCAAGAAGCGCCCGGCGTCATGGACCGTTCTTCATGAAAATCCTGTCATCTACGCAGAAAGCGCCGAGGAGTATCGGTGAGGTGTCAGGCCGCTTTCGCATGACGAGTTGTTAAAAAAGAACAATTTTGTTACGCGATCCTTATCAATGCTTGACCCACACCCGGATCAGCCATTCCGATAAAAAACGGATCAGAATTCGCGGCTTTTTTTGCGGGTCGAGGGTGGGGAGCCTAAACCCTCCTGGCACAACGGTTACAGCGTTCTTGAACATTTGTGCGCTGGTTTGCGGGGAAACGCCGCACACCAAGACAAAAAGCCTACTGTTGCAATATCAGCAACAGTCATTTGCAGAATTCACAGGATGCAACAGCCGGTAACACATCTATGATTGCGCTTCGCGTGGAAAAGATGACCGGCGGTCATGGCGATTCCCCGCTCAGCGTGCGCCTTTCGCCCGTCGGGCTGCCAGAGACCCAATGTCACACCCACCGAAGCATTGATCCTCGGCACTAAAACAACTCGCCGAACCCAACCGTGAATACGTACGACGCCCCCCGACCGGACCCTCCTTGCGATGGCCCGCGAAGGTGCGTTCTCAGGAGCCTTGCATGACAGAAAAACCCAAGGGCCTCACCCGCCGCCAGTTGCTGAAGTCCTCGGCAACGACGCTGGCCGTGGGCGCTGCTGCCACCGCCAAGGCGGCCACCGTTGTCGGTGTGCCGGAGTGGGTCCCCTTCGACCACAACGGTCCGATGCATTACGACACCCCCGGCTGGCAGTTCTTCACCGCCGCCGAAGCCAGCGCGGTGGAGGCCATCGTGGCGCGCCTGATTCCGGCGGACGAGCTGAGCGTGAGCGGCAAAGACGCCGGTTGCGCGGTGTTCATCGACCGTCAGCTCGCCGGTGAATACGGCACCTTCAGCCGTCTGTACATGCAAGGCCCGTTCGAGAAAGGCACCCCGATGCAGGGTGATCAGTCCGAACTCGTACCCCGCGACCGCTACCGTCTGGGTCTCGCCGGGCTTGAGAGCTACTGTCAGAAGCAATTTCAGAAAAGCTTCGCCGCCCTCGCCCCGGAGCAGCAGGACAAGGTGCTGACGGGCCTGGAAAAGGGTGAGGTCGTCCTCGACGGCATCGACGCCAAGCTGTTCTTCCAGCAAGTGCTGGGCAACACCATGGAAGGCTTCTTCGCCGACCCGGTCTACGGCGGCAACCGCGACATGGTCTCCTGGAAAATGATCGGTTTTCCCGGTGCCCGGTACGACTACCGCCCCTACATCGCTCAGCACAATCAGAAGCTGAACCTGGTGCCGCTTTCCATTTCCGGTAGCACCGCCTGGACCAAGAAGGGTTAATTCGACATGGCCAAAAAACTACCTTCCACGGACGTCGTGGTCGTCGGACTCGGCTGGGCCGGGTCTATCATCGCCAACGAACTGGCGGATGAAGGGCTGAACATCATCGGTTTCGAACGTGGCCCGTGGCGCGACACCGCCGCCGACTTCAACATCGCGTCCGCCGCTGACGAACTGCGCTACAACCGTCGTCAGGACCTGATGCTGCGCACGCGCCAGAACACCACGACGATTCGCAACAACGTCACTGAAACCGCGCTGCCGATGCGCAGTTGGGGATCGTTTCACCCCGGCAATGGCACGGGCGGCGCAGGCAACCACTGGGCGGGCATAACCTTCCGCTTCCAGCCCCATGAATTCCGTCTGCACAGCTACCTGACCGAGCGTTACGGCAAAGAGCTGTCGCCCGAATTGACCCTGCAAGACTGGGGCACCGACTGGGACGAAATGGAGCCGTTCTACACCAAGTTCGATCGCCTCGCAGGCGTGTCGGGCAAGGCCGGCAACATCAAGGGCGTGATCCAGGAAGGCGGCAACACCTTCGAAGGCGCGCGTTCGGAGGAATACCCGAACCCGCCGACCGAGCAGACTTACGCGCCGACGCTGTTCGCCGAAGCCGCGAAAAACCTCGGCTACAAACCCTTCCCGGTGCCTTCGGCGCTGGTGTCCAAGCCTTACGTCAACTCCCTTGGCGTGGCGATGGGCCCGTGCACCTATTGCGGGTTCTGCACCAACTACGGCTGCGCCAACTATTCCAAGGCCAGCGCCATTACCACCGTATTGCCGGTGCTGATCCGCAAGCCAAACTTCACCGCGATGACCAACTGCGAAGTCCTGCGCGTGACCCTGGACAGCAGCGGCAAACGCGCCACCGGCATCGTTTACATGGACGCCAACGGTGACGAGTGGGAACAGCCCGCCGAACTGGTGGTGATCAGCGCGTTCATCTTCGAAAACGTGCGCCTGATGCTGCTGTCCGGCATCGGTCAACCGTACGACCCGGTCACCAACACCGGCACCACGGGCCGCAATTACGCCTACCAGACCGCCAACAGCGTGCGGATGTTCTTCGATGACAAGAACTTCAACCCGTTCATCGGCGGCGGCGCCATCGGCATGGGCATCGACGAGTTCAACAACGACAACTTCGACCACTCGGGTCTGGGGTTCGTCGGCGGCGGCAGCACCCGGGTCACCCCGATTGGCGCAGCGCCCATCGACTCGCGCCCTCTCCCGCCCGGCACCCCGGCGTGGGGTTCGGAATGGAAGAAAGCCACGGTCAAGAACTACGCCGCCAACATGTCCATCGGCTGTGAAGCGAGCAGTTACGCGACCCGCACCAACTACCTGTCCCTCGATCCGACTTACAAAGACCCGCTGGGCCGTCCGCTGCTGCGCATCACCTTCGACTTCCCGGAGAACGACCGCAAGATGGCGGCCTACGTCACGGGCAAGGTCGGGGAAATCGCCAAGAGCATGAACCCGCGCCAGATGGTGCCGAGTTCCCAACAAGGTCACTGGAACAGCGCGCCGTACCAGTCGTCGCACATCGTCGGTGGCTTCATCATGGGCGCCGATCCGAAGAACAGTTCGGTCAACAAATACCTGCAAGTGTGGGGCGTGCCGAACCTGTTCGTGGTCGGTTCGTCAGCCTTCCCGCAAAACCCTGGCTACAACCCGACCGGCACCGTCGCTGCGTTGGCTTTCAAAGCAGCGGATGCCATTCGCACCCGCTACCTCAAGCGTCCAGGGGAGATGATCAGCGTATGAAGACGCTTCTGACTGCCTGTGCGGGCTTGATCGCACTGTCCGTTTCCCTGGCTCACGCCGAAACCGGCGCGGATTCCTACAACCTCGTGCAAAAAGGCCGCTACCTGGCCACGGTCGGCGACTGCACCGCGTGCCACACCTTGCCGGGCAAGCCGCTGTTCTCCGGTGGCGTGGTGCTCGACACGCCATTCGGCAAACTGGCCGGCGCTAACATCACGCCGGACCCGGTGAATGGCATCGGTCGCTGGACGTTTGACGACTTCCAGAACGCCATGTCCAAAGGCCACGGTCTGGACGGCAAACGCCTGTATGGCGCCATGCCGTACACCGCGTACACCAAGGTGCGTCGCGAGGACAACCTGGCGATTTTTGCGTACCTGAAAACCGTCGATGCGTCGGACCACAAGGTCGAAACCAACCAGTTGCCCTTCCCGTTCAACGTGCGCACCAGCCTGATCGGCTGGAACCTGCTCAACTTCAAGGAAGGCGAATTCAAGGCCGATCCGCAGAAGTCCGAGCAATGGAACCGCGGTGCGTATCTGGTGGAAGGCCTGGGCCACTGCGGCACGTGCCACACGCCGAAGAACATCACCGGCGGTGACAAGGGCGGCCAGTTCCTGACGGGCGCCAACCTGCAGAACTGGGTGGCACCGAACATCACGTCCACCGGCCACGACGGTCTGCAGGCCTGGAATGAAAACGACATCGTTCAGTACCTGAAAACCGGCGCCAACCGCTTCGACATCGCTTCCGGGCCGATGGCTGAAGAGGTGGAACACTCGTCGCAGCACTGGAACGATCAGGACCTGATGGCCGTTGCCGTCTACCTCAAAGACGGCGCCAAGCCGGTGGATGCGCCGAAACCGGTTGCGGCCACGGACGCCTCAATGGTCGCGGGCAAGGCGATCTACGCTGACCGCTGCTCGGCATGCCACACGCCGAACGGTGAAGGCGCTGCTCACCTGTTCCCGAAACTGGCCATGGCCCCGCTGATCAACAGCAACGACCCGTCGTCGCTGATCCGTGTGGTCTTGGCCGGCAGCCGCGCAGGCGCCACCGACGCGGCACCCACCGCGCCGGCGATGCCTGCGTTCGGCTGGAACCTGTCGGATGACAACGTCGCCGACGTCCTGACCTACGTGCGCAACACCTGGGGCAATGCTGCGCCCGCGGTGTCCAGTGCTGAGGTGAAAGACGTGCGTGAGGCGTTGACGCCGAAGTAAGTTTCGGACGCTGTACTGCAAACGAAAAATGCTTGGCCCCATCACTGAGGCCAGGCATTTTTTATGGGGACGGCTTTTATCCAGTCGCCGCCCTTTCCGGAATTTCATCGTCCCGCCCACGGTCTTCTGCTATCACTGATGCTCACGCTCCCATCACGCAGAGGCCACGACCATGCCGCATTTGCTCTACATCGAAAGCTCACCCCGCAAACAACGCTCCGCGACGATCGAGGTCGCCAAGGCTTTCATCGATGCCTGGCAGGCGCAGCACACCATTGCCACGGTGGACACGATGGACGTGTGGAATGAACCACTGCCCGCCTTCGACGGCGCGACACTGGACGCCAAATACGCGGGCATTCAAGGCGTGGAACGCACGCCTGATCAGGCGGCGGCCTGGGCCCGCATCAGCGAGCTGGCAGAGCGTTTCCTCAAAGCCGACATCATTCTGTTCGGCGTGCCAATGTGGAATTTCGGCATCCCCTACACCCTCAAGCATTTGATCGACGTGGTCAGCCAGAAAGACCTGCTGTTCACCTTCGACGAGCGCGGATTGAACGGCCTGCTCGGTGGCCGCAAGGTGGTGGTCATCGCCGCCCGTGGTGCACCGCTGGACCGCGCCGAACACCAGATCGCCTACATGACCACCTGGAGCGAAATGGTCGGCATCGACGAACAATTCAACATCGTCATCGAGAAAACCCTGCTCGGCCCGGACGTGGACGCCGAGTCCCGCCAGACCGCGACCAAAGCCGCCATCGACCTCGCCGCCACTTTATAACGGCTCGGCCACTTCAACCCCGCGAGCCTCCCGCGCTTCCAGAATGCGCGGCAGGTTCTGCTCGATCCACGTGGTCAGGCCGTCGACCTGCAACGCCACTTCCTTGCCCATGGGCGTCAGCGTGTATTCAACGTGAGGCGGGACGACGGGCAGCGCCTTGCGGTCCACGAAGCCGTCCTGCTCCAGACTTTGCAGGATTTGCGAGAGCATCTTCTCGCTGACCCCGCCGATCTTGCGGCGCAGCTCGCTGAACCGGTGCATGCCATCCAGCAGCACCACCAACACCAGCACGCCCCAACGGCTGCACACGTGATTGAGAATTTCCCGGGACGGGCAATCCCGGGCCAGCACTTCGCCCATGCGAATGCGTTCGAGAAGGGAAACGTTTTCGCTGGAGGGCGCAGAAATATCGTTCATGACACTTACCTTTTTGTACGTACTTACGAAAGGTTAGCATGCCCTCTATGCTGAGCCCACATTCAACGTCACTGAGGAACACATCATGATCGTCATTACCGGTGCATCGGGTCAGTTGGGCCATCTGGTTATCGCTGAACTGCTGAAAACAGTCCCCGCCTCGCAGATCGTCGCTGTCGCACGCAACCTTGAAAAAGCCGCCGACCTCGCCGCGAAAGGCGTGCAGGTCCGCCACGGCGACTACACGAAACCCGAGACGCTGGACAGCGCGTTCAAGGGCGCTGAAAAGGTCCTGCTGATTTCCTCCGACGCCGTGGGCACCCGCGTGCCGCAGCATCAGGCCGTGATCGACGCCGCCAAACGGGCGGGCGTCAAACTGCTCGCCTACACCAGCGTGCTGCACGCGGACGCCTCGTTGTTGGGTCTGGCAGGCGAACACCGTGATACCGAAACCGCCCTCAAGGCCTCGGGCGTACCGTCTGTGGTGCTGCGCAACGGCTGGTACCACGAGAACTACACCGCCAGCATCCCGCCCGCCCTCGCCCATGGCCAATTGTTCGGCAGCGCCGGTGAAGGCCGCATCAGTTCCGCCGCCCGCGCCGATTACGCCGCAGCGGCCGCTGCGGTGCTGACCTCTTCTGACAATCAGGCGGGCAAGGTCTACGAACTGGCCGGTGATGCGTCCTACACGCTGACCGATCTGGCCGCCGAAGTGACTCGCCATGCGAACAAACCGGTTGCATACATCAATCTGCCGGAAGCCGACTACAAAGCCGCCTTGCTGAACGTCGGTCTACCCGAATTCGTTGCCGAGCTGCTGGCCAACTCCGATGCGGCGGCTGCCCAGGGTGCCCTGTTCGACGAAAGCCGTCAGTTGAGCGCGTTGATCGGTCGCCCGACCACGCCGTTCACCGAAGCCGTAAATCAGGCACTGGCGCACTAAGGCTTTAGAACGTTGCTTCCCACGGCGTCTCGGCAGCCCGAAGACCGGAGCCATCTGACGCCGTGGGCAAGCGCGCTTACCGGGCACCCTGCGCAAAACGACTGAATGATCCAGGCCTGTGACGGTCGGACCTTATGACGGCGCATCACGCGCTGGATAAGGAGCTTCGAATGAACAGCAAATCGCTCATCGCTGGCCTGACGATCCTGGGCTGCGTGTCGCTCGCCAGTTTCGCCGTGCAGGCAGAAGACGCCCCTGCGCAAACCGTTCAATCGTCCAAGGACAATCTTCGCGACCTCGAAAAAGGCGACCGCGTGCCGGAGAAATTCCAACGCCCCGGCGAAGCCATCAAGGACTGGAAAGCCAAAGGCCTCCATGCCCCCGCCGAACAGAGCCAGTGGGTGCGCATCAACAACAAATACGTGCAGGTCCAGACCACCAACGGCCAGATCACCGACATCGCGCCGATGAAGAAATAATGCCCCACTCCGGTGCTCGAACCTCCCTCGGGCACCCTCCCCGCGCCAGCCGCTCTAGATCAGGCCTGTCATCCCGAAAAAATGCGTCCGAGGGGCGAGAAAGGTTGGACGCTAACGATTTCCGACTTTAATCTTTGCCGCTTGTTTCGAGCCTCCCTTCCGAGGGTTCTTTCAAACGCCAGGGCCGAGAGTCGATGTCTTCCGTTTTGAATGTTTTGCTGCCGATCTTCGCCTTGATTCTGGTCGGTTACCTGTGCCGACGCACCAACCGGCTCGGTCCGACCGCCGCCTCGGAAATCAACCGGATGGTGGTGTGGCTGTGTCTTCCCGCCCTGCTTTTCACCGCCACGGCCACCGCCACGTGGGAGCAAATCTGGCACCCCGGATTCGTGCTGGTGTTCACCCTTTCGACGATGGTCATGTTCGTCGTCACCCTGCTGTTGCGGCGCAAGAAAGCAGGTCACTTTGCCGACGCCAGCATCGACGCCTTGAGCGCTTCCTACGCCAACACGGGTTACATCGGCATTCCGCTGTGCGTGATGGTGCTGGGCCAGAGCGGCCTTGAACCGGCGCTGATCGCGTCGTTGATCGTGGTCTGCGTGCTGTTCGGCATCACGCTGGTGTGCATCGAAATCGGCCTGCAAAGCGAAGCCCACGTGCACCGCATCGTGCTCAAGGTGTTGGGTGCGCTGGCGAAAAACCCGCTGGTGGTGTCGCCGATTCTGGGTGCGTGCTGGGCCTGGACGGGCATGCCATTGCCGGGGCCGCTGGACAAATTCCTCAGCCTGCTGGGCGCGGCGACCACCCCGTGTGCGCTGATTTCTCTGGGCCTGTTTCTGGCGCAGAAACAACAAGGCCCGCGCCATGGCACGAGCCTGTTGGTGTTGATCAAACTGATCGCCCATCCCCTGCTGACGTGGTTCCTGGCCTTCAAGGTCTTCCACCTGCCGCCACTGTGGGCGAACTCCGCATTGCTGCTCAGCGCCCTGCCCACCGGCACCGGGCCGTTCATGCTCGCCGAATACTACAAACGCGAAGCGTCGGTGGTGTCCAGCACGATCCTGATTTCAACCCTGGGTTCGCTGGTGACGCTGTCGTTGTGCATTTATTACATCAACGGCTGAGCGGCCAGTCGTCAGACGAACATTCCGCCCGACGCTTCGATGCGCTGCGCAGTGATCCAGCGCCCGCCATCCCCCAGCAGCATCGAAATCGCCGCCCCGATGTCGTCCGGTAGACCGACGCGGCCCAAAGCGGTATTGGCCGCGACCCACGCATTCACATCAGCGTTGTCCCGCACAGTGCCGCCGCCGAAGTCGGTCTCGATGGCGCCAGGGGCCAAGGCGTTCACCGTGATCCCGCGAGGCCCCAGTTCGTTGGCCAAGTAGCGGGTCCAGACTTCGATACCGCCCTTCATCGACGCATACGCCGCGTAGCCCACCGGTGAGAACCGCGCCAGGCCGGATGAGATGTTGACGATCCGCCCACCGTCGGCGATCAGCGGCAAGAGTTTCTGGGTCAGGAAAAACGGCCCTTTGAAATGCACGTTCATTAACTGGTCGAACTGCGCCTCGGTGGTCTCCGCGCAACTGGCGTACATGCCAATGCCCGCGTTGTTGACTAGAAAATCAAAGCGCTCCGCCTTGAAATAAGCACTCAGCAGCGCCGACACCTGCGTGGCAAACGTATCGAAACGGCTGCTGTCGCCCACGTCCAGTTGCAGCATCTTGACCTTGCCACCGAGGCTTTCGATCTCAGCGACTACACGCTGCGCCTCGTCTTCACGGCTGTGATAAGTGCCGATAATGGCCACGCCTTCCCGAGCCAGATGCAGCGCTGCGCTTTTGCCCAGGCCGCGGCTGGCGCCGGTGATGATCGCGATCTTTTGACTCATGGTAATGCCCTCAATTGGCTGTATTCAGTCAGTGGCGACCACTGTATTGTTCGGGGTACCCCCAGATAAACCCACATGGATCGACATGACTGATCGACCATCACGAACAATAGGCCTCCAACGATGAACAAACTCGACCTGCTCAAGACCTTCGTCCGGGTCGCGGAACTGTCCAGTTTCACCTTGGCCAGCGATGCATTGGGGCTGCCGCGCTCCAGCGTGTCGGAACAGATTCGTGCCCTCGAACAGTTGCTCGACACCCGGCTGCTTCAGCGCACCACGCGCAAAGTCCAGACCACACCGGATGGCCAGGCGCTGTATGAACGCAGCAAGGATTTGCTCGCACAGATGGACGAACTGGAAGGCCTGTTTCGTCAGGACAACGCCGTGCTCAGCGGCCGACTGCGGGTGGACATGCCCACCGCCGTCGCCCGTCGGTTGGTCATGCCGCGCCTTCGCGAATTCATCGACCGGCATCCCCTGATCGAACTGGAGATCAGCAGCACCGACCGACGCGTCGACCTGATACGCGAAGGCTTCGATTGCGTGATGCGGGTCGGTGAGCTGCCGGACACTACGCTGGTGGCGCGCAAGATCGGCCACTTCCAGATGGTCAATTGCGTCAGCGTCGAATACGCCGAGCGGTTCGGCATTCCCCAGACCCTCGACGACCTGCAGCAGCATCAGTTGATCAACTACGTGTCAGCGTTCGGCGCCAGCACGGCAACGTTCGAGTACCACCGGGACGGCAAGGACCATCAGGTGCCGATGCCCAGCAGCGTCACGGTCAATTACATCGAAGCCTACGAAGCCGCGTGCCTCGGTGGGCTGGGCATCGTGCAGGTGCCGCGACTGGCGCACGAGTACCAGTTCGAACGCGGCGAATTGGTGGAAGTCCTGCCGGATTACCTGCCCGCCCCGATGCCTGTCTCGCTGCTCTACGCCCACCGGCGGCACCTGCCGCAACGCTGTCGGGTGTTCATGGACTGGCTGTCGAACCTGTTGCTCGAATACGGCGTGGTGGGCTGATTTCAGGGTGACCGGAAGTTTTTTAAAAAAAATCTGCAGAGGGCCGTAACCGATTTCGAATCTCCAGCGAACTACCCCTCGAATCTGATGCACAGCATGGCTGTCATGCCGGTGCCGCGATTCTCTCATTCAAAAACCTGGAGATACACCTGATGAAAACTCTTTCCCTCGCTGCTGTCGCTCTGGCTTTCGCTTCCATCGCTACTGGCGTCAGCGCTGCTGAAACCGGCTCCGCGCCTGCCATGGAAAAATGCTACGGCGTATCGATGGCTGGCAAAAACGATTGCAAGGCTGGCGCCGGTACCACCTGCGCAGGCACCTCCAAAACCGACTACCAGACCAACGCCTGGAAAAACGTACCCGCTGGCACTTGCACCTCCATCAAGACCCCACACGGCACCGGTTCGCTGACCCCGATGTAATTCGTCAGACCTGAAAAGCTGAACGCTTGAACCATCGCAAGGGCAGACGTCGATCATGAACACCCCTTCTACACTGGGCGCGGGACTGGGCCTCAAGGCCGACCACTACGAGGCCGCACACGACTGCGCGGCCACCGGTTTGTGGTTTGAAGTCCACCCGGAAAACTACATGATCGACGGCGGCCCTCGCCTGGCATGGCTGGAAGCAATCGGCAGTCGCCACCCGCTTTCGTTGCACGGTGTTTCACTGTCGCTGGCAGCCGATTGCGCGCCAGACACCGAACACCTTAAACGCCTCAAGGCCCTTGCCGACCGCGTTCAGCCAGCCCTTATTTCCGAGCACCTCGCCTGGTCCACCTGGCGGGGTCAGTATCACCCCGATCTGCTGCCCTTCCCTCGCACCGAGGAAGCCTTGCAGCGCATCGCCGACAACGTGCACCGCACCCAGGCTTTCCTCGGGCGGCGGCTGGCCATCGAAAACCCCAGCCATTACCTCGCGCTGGACGGCCATGACTTCAGCGAAATCGACTTCCTCACCGAACTGAGCCAACGCACCGGCTGCGGCCTGCTGCTGGACATCAACAACGTTTTCCTGAGTGCCCATAACATGGGCTACGACGCCAATGCCTACGTGGATGCCTTTCCCGGGGAGGCCATTCTGGAAATTCACCTGGCAGGACACAGTGTCGATCCCGGCGGCGCGGCGCTGCTGATCGACTCTCACGATGCGCTGGTGGCCGAACCGGTCTGGGCCTTGTATGAACGGCTGATTCGACGCATCGGCCCTCGCCCGACCCTGATCGAGCGGGACGATAATCTGCCATCGTTCACTGAACTGTTGCTGGAGCGGGACCGGGCACAAGCGCTGCTGGAGGCCGTGTCATGAAACTGCAAGCGTTCCAGGACGCGTTCGTTGAAGCCCTCTATGACCCCAACGCCGTAGCACTGTCGATGTTGACGGAGCAACCGGGTTTCACGGTCTACCGCAACACCGTGATGAAAGGCGCGGTCGATGCGCTGATTGCCAACTTCCCCACGGTCGAGCGCCTCGTGGGCAGTGACTGGTTGACGGCAGCAGCGTCGATTCATGCGCAACAAACGCCCCCGTCGGATGCGCGTTTGATCCATCACGGCCGCGCATTCCCTGAGTTTCTCGATCAATTCGAACACGCCCGCGACTTACCGTATCTGGGCAATGTCGCCCGACTGGATTTGCTCTGGACCCACTGCCACACCGCCCTCGACGAACCCGGTCTGGACATGAATCACATCGCCCGCCTTACGCCGGAACAGCTCGCTTCATTGTTGCTGAAACCCAGGGCGGCCGCGCGTTGGACCTGGTTTGCGGACCAACCTGTTTTCAGCATCTGGCGCCATAACCGCGAGGGGCTGGCAATGCCGGAACAACTGGACTGGCGAGGTGAAGGCGCGTTGCTGGTGCGCAGCGAAGGCGCGGTCGGCTGGCAATCGCTGGACGTGGGCGGCTGTGGTTTTCTCGACGCCTGCGCCGCCGGAAAGACGCTGGCGCAAGCCGCTGAACACGCCAGCGCCCTGCAACCTTCGCTCGACATTCTTGAACTGCTGACACGACTGGTCAGCGCCGATGTTTTCGCCGCCACTGACCCACATTGATCCATTGGAGGACGCCATGGACACGCTGCACACTGACACCTCGCAATCCCACACTCTGCGCGGCGGCTGGAATCGCTTCGCCGACCGACTTTCGCTGTTGATCACCGACTCGGTGCTGTCACTGGTCGCACGCATCGCCATCGCAGGCATTTTTCTGATGTCGGGGCGCACCAAGGTCGAAGGGTTTCTGACGATTACCGACAGCACCTACGAACTGTTTCGCAGTGAGTACAAACTGCCGCTGATTCCCCCGGAAATTGCCGCGCATCTGGCGGCCTATGCTGAGCACTTCTTCCCGCTGCTATTGATCCTCGGCCTGTTTTCGCGACTGTCGGCCTTTGCCTTGCTGGGCATGACGCTGGTGATCGAAATATTCGTCTACCCGGATGCCTGGGTCACCCACTTGAGCTGGGCCGGGCTGCTGCTGATCATCATCGGCAAAGGCGCGGGGCCGCTGTCGCTGGATCGGAAGTTCGGGATTCGGTGATGCCATATCGCACACGGCTCGCTGGCGATGGTGCCTGAAAAATCACCACCGCTGGCGAGCCGTGCTGCTACGACTGAACGCTTCGGCCTACCGGCCAAGAGGCGTCCTTTCATGTCAAACCGCCCGCGTATTCATCGCCTGCGCTATAAACTCCGCCTGCCGAATCGCCAACGTCACGATGGTCAACGTCGGATTCTCTCCCGCACTGGTGGTGAACTGGCTGCCATCCGAAATGAACAGGTTCGGAATCTCATGGCTCTGCCCATGCTGGTTGCACACCCCATCCTGCGGCTTTTCGCTCATGCGGCAGGTGCCCAGGTTGTGGGTCGAAGGGTACGGCGGCACACGGAACGTTTTCACCGCGCCGACAGATGAATACAGCGCTTCACCTTGCTTGAACGCGTGCTCGCGCATGGCCAGGTCATTGGGGTGATCGTCGTAATGCACGTTGGGCACCGGCAGGCCGTACTTGTCCTTGATGCTTTCGTTGAGGGTAATCCGGTTGCTTTCCTGAGGCATGTCTTCGCCGACGATCCACATCCCTGCAAGCTTGCTGTACTGCTCCATCACATCGGTGAAATCCCGGCCCCACGCCCCCGGATTGAAAAACGCCGCGAGGAACGATGGCCCAAGGGAGATCGTTTCCATCTCATAACCGCCGACGAAGCCGCGATCCGGCTTGTGGTGAATCTCGTCGCTGACAATCCCGGCCATGATGGTGCCGCGATAGAAGTGCACCTCCTCGGGAAACGACGCGAAAACAGTACCGGTGGTGTGGCGCATGTAATGTTTGCCGACCATCCCCGAGCCATTCGCCAGACCGTGAGGGAACTGACTGCTGGCCGAATTGAGCAATAACCGTGGGGTTTCGATGGAGTTACCGGCGACCGCCACCACCCGCGCCTTTTGCCGCTGTTCCTTGCCGAGCCCGTCGAAATACACCACCGCGTTGACCCGGCCCTTGTCGTCGTGCTCGATTTTCGCCACATGGCATTGGGTGCGCAGTTCCAGCTTGCCCGTGGCTTCAGCGGCGGGGATTTCGGTGTACAGCGTCGACCACTTAGCCCCCATCTTGCAGCCCTGGAAGCAGAAGCCCAGCTGCTGGCACCCGGCCCGATCGCCACGGGGCTGGCTGTTGATCGCCATGTGCCCTGTGGAGCATTCCTTGTAGCCCATCTTCTGCGCGCCGTTGTACAGCACCTTGAAGTTGTTGTTACCGGGCAGACCTTCGATGTTGTTGGTGCGGGTCACGCCCATTTTGTCCTCGGCGCGGGCGTAATACGGTTCCATCTCGGCCAAGGTGATGGGCCAGTTCAAGAGATTGGCACCCTGCACCTGACCGTAGGTGTCCAGTGCGCGGAATTCGTGCTCCTGAAAACGCAGGCTCGCGCCCGCCCAGTGGGTGGTGGTGCCGCCAACGGTTTTACAGATCCAGGCGGGCAGATTGGGGAAGTCCTTGGCCACCCGCCATGAGCCTGAAGTGGTGCGCATGTCACCCCAGGACAGTTGCGAAAAAGAAGGCCACTCGTCATTGATGAATGTGCCCGTGGACTGACGCGCCCCGGCTTCCAGCAACACCACCGACACGCCCTTTTGGCACAGTTCGTTGGCCAGCGTCCCGCCGCCCGCGCCCGAGCCAATGATCACCACGACCGAATCGTCATCCAGGTTGTACGTTGTCATGATTGCGCTCCTCAGGCAGGGACAGTCGGGCTGGCATCGACAGGCGGGTTGGGCAGCCATTTGAGGTCGTTGAACCCGCGATGGATGTAACCGCCTTTGGGGAAGGACGCGCCTTCATAGCCGAAGTGCTTGTACGCCAGCTCGTTGCTGTAAAGGCTGTTCACCGACACACCGCGCACCAGCGCGAAAAACGGCCCGGTCTGCACGTCCTTGAGAATGCCCACTTGCTTGTCTTCAGCGAGCGAAGCCCAGTCGCCCCCTGCGTGCTGGTCCAGATCGGCCAGACCCTGCTTCAGGGTGTCGGCGACGCCGGGGTCCGCGGAGGCTTTTTCATCGAGGGCTTTGACGGAAAACGCATAGACCGCGTCTTCCATGGTGTCGTGGGGGAAGATGCGCCGGATGACCAGCAAGAGCTTGCTGCCGGTGGCGCTGTCCAGTGTGTTCATCTCCAATGCCCAGGTCCGGCTTGGAGCAAGCAGTGCAACAGGGCCGGAACCGAACACCAGCGTTCCCAGCAACAGCCCGCCGCTTCCTTGCAAAAAGCGGCGACGATCGAGTATCAGGTCACTCATGGCTTTTGTCCTTGTTATTTTTTTTGTCGGTGCAATCAAGCTGAATTGATAGTAGTAGTGCCGTGGGGGGAAAGGTAATAGCGGTCTACTACGTGGTTATAAGCCTGGATAGGGTGCGTGTCGGCAAACGACAACCCGGTAGTAATCCGGTATTACCCGCCCCGCCCGCGGCCTTTCTAGACTGTCGGCTTCACTCATCACGAGCAGCCTGCCATGTCTTTCGTCAGCGAAACCCAACCCGGTGTGTGCCTCACGCCGGACGCCGTCACTCAGGAGTACGTGTTCAACCACACGATGTTGCGGGTAAAGGACCCCGAGCGTTCGCTGGACTTTTACACGCGGGTGCTGGGGATGCGGCTGCTGCGCCAGGTGGATTTTCCCGAAGGGAAGTTTTCGCTGCTGTTTCTGGCGATGACCAAAGGCGAGGCAGTGCCGGAGGATGCGTCGGCACGCATGAGCCATACCTTCAGCCGGGAATCGGTGCTGGAACTGACCCACAACTGGGGCACTGAAAGCGACGACTCGCAGTACCACAACGGCAATAAGGACCCACGGGGTTTCGGGCACATCTGCTTTTCAGTGCCTGATATTGAGGCGGCGTGCGCCCGTTTCGAATCCTTGGGCGTGCCCTTCGTCAAACGGTTGGACAAAGGCATGAAACACGTTGCCTTCATCAGCGATCCGGACGAGTACTGGGTCGAAATCGTGCAGGCGGACCTGTTGGGCAATCTGGGGCAGTAAGCCGCCCTTTTCCGGGCGGCTTCATCAGCGACGTCGTTAGTCGAGCGCTGCCACCACCGCATCAAAAAACGCCAGCGGCGCGATGAGGTTGCGGCGCAGCGGCTTGGGTTGATCGCCAAAGGTGACGATCACCACGTTGTGCGTCGGGTTGATGTAGATGTTCTGGCCCTGCATGCCGATGGCCGAATAGGCGCCGTCCTTGATCGAGGCTTCGGTCCGGCCCGGCCACCACATGTAGCCGTAATTCAACGGGCTGCCGTCCTTGAGCACCTTGGGAGCGGTGGCTTCCTGAACCCAGCCTTGCGGCAGAATCGACTGGCCGGCGATCTTGCCGCCGTTCATGAAAAACAGCCCGAAACGCCCGAAATCCCGCAGCGTCGCGCTGATGCCACTGCCGCCGATTTCCTGGCCATTGGGCGAATCCAGCCACCACTTGGCATCGTGTTCCATGCCGAACGGTCGCCAGATTTTCTGCTCCAGGTAGTCGGACAGCGGCATCTTCACGGCGCTGCGAATGACTTCTTCCAGCACTTGAGTCTCGCCCGTGCTGTAGTTGTTGACCGTGCCCGGTTCGGCCGCTTTCGGCAAACTCGCCATCAGCGTCATCGCCGCCCCCGGGGTCTGGGCAATCTGCGCCCGCAACAACGCGCGACGGTCGGATGAAGGGTCGGTGAAGGCTTCGCTCCACTTCACCCCGGACGTCATCGTCAGCACGTTGCGAATCGTCACGCCCTCGTAAGCGCTGCCCTTGAGGCGCGGCACATAGTCGACCACCGCATCGTCGAGGCTTTTGATCGCGCCATCATGCAGCGCCACAGCCGCCAGGGTGGAGGTGACGGACTTGGCCATGGACATCGACATCCAGCGGGTCCTGTCGGTGTTGCCGCGCTGGTAGGTCTCGTAGGCGACTTTGCCGTCCTTGATCACCAGCATCGCGGTAATGCTGTCCACCGCGACGTAGTCGAACAGGTCGTACTTCTTGCCTTCGTAGGTGAAGTGGACGTTGTCCAGCTGTTGAGGCGCTTTCGGCAGGCCGTAAGGATGGTCACTGCCGTCGATGGTGCGCGTGGGGAACAGTCGATCAATGTTGCGGTAAGTGCTGACGGCGAGGTCAGGCAGCATCGTGCCTTCGTAAATCTGCTCGACGGTGCCGATGGGTTCGTGGGCATGGGGGTATTCGTAATCGTCTTTGGCCCAGGCATCGGGCACGGCGCCGAGGGCGAACAGGCCGAGGGAAACGGTGAATGGCTGCAAGCGCAGAAAAGGACGGGAAACCGCTCGTGACAGCATAAAACATCCTTGCTTTTGCGTTGAAATCGGGCCGATGGGCCGCTGAATCGAAGGTGCGGTTTACCACGGTTCGATGACAGGATTCAAAAGTCCGGCGCAAAAAAAACCACCGCACAGGGGCGGTGGCTTCTTTATCGAGCGTGGGCCAGATCAGGCTCAGACCTTGACGACCCAGCCCGCCGGGCCTTCGATTTCGCCAAACTGAATGCCGGTCAGCTCTTTATACAGACGCTGTGTCACCGGACCCACTTCGGTCTCGCTGTGGAACACGTGCAGCTTGTCTTTGTAGCTGATGCCACCGATCGGCGTAATCACCGCAGCGGTCCCGCAGGCACCGGCTTCCTTGAACTGATCCAGCTTGTCGATGAACACTTCGCCTTCGGTCACTTTCAGGCCCAGACGGCTTTCAGCCAGCTCGATCAGCGACAGACGGGTGATGCCCGGCAGCACGGAAGGCGATTTCGGCGTGATGAACTGGTCGTCGTGGGTAATGCCGAAGAAGTTGGCCGAACCGACTTCTTCGATCTTCGAATGCGTCAGCGGGTCCAGGTAGATCGCGTCGGCGAAGCCGTTTTTCTTGGCTTCGCTGCCCGGCATCATGCTTGCCGCGTAGTTGCCGCCAACTTTCGCAGCACCGGTGCCTTGTGGCGCGGCGCGGTCGTAGCTGGAGATCACGAAGTTGTGTGGCTTCATGCCGCCCTTGAAGTAAGGGCCGACCGGGATGCAGAACACCGAGAAGATGAACTCGGGCGCTGCACGCACGCCGATGTTGTCACCGACGCCGATCACGAATGGACGCAGGTACAGCGCACCGCCCGTACCGTAAGGCGGGATGAAACGTTCGTTGGCGCGGACCACTTCCTTGCACGCTTCGATGAACTGTTCGGTCGGAACGTGAGGCATCAGCAGACGCGAGCAGCTGCGTTGCATGCGCGCGGCGTTCTGGTCCGGGCGGAACAGGTTGATCGACCCGTCCTTGGCGCGGTAGGCCTTCAGGCCTTCGAAACATTGCTGGCCGTAGTGCAGCGCGGTCGAGCCTTCGCTGATGTGCAACACGTTGTCTTCGGTCAGGGTGCCTGTGTCCCACTCACCGTCGCGCCAGTGAGCCAGGTAGCGCTTGTCGGTCTTGATGTAGTCGAAACCCAGCTTGTCCCAATTAATGCTTTCGTTACCCATGACACCCTCTATTTCCTGGCCAGCGCGCCCGCAGGTGGGGGCTGGCATTTCATCAATATGGTCGTGAAGGCTCGGCCGAGGGAACGGCCCCCACCGATGTTGCGCCATATTACTGATTTTTTGCCGGACAAACCGCCTTGAAAGCTTAACAAGCAAAAAAGAGCACCCAACCGCCTTTAGGCCCTCTTCAAAAACCGCTGCCAAGCTGCGAATCTGACGCCCGTTGCCGTTGGTCCGCCGGCAGTTCGAGGCGGTGGCGAAACACCCACTCGGCTCCACTGAGCCTCGTTCAGCAAGGAAAGCCCATGACCGATCTGCCCAAACCCGGCGCCGTACTGTTCGCCAAAGACTTGCCCCGTGTCGCCGCGTTTTATCGCGAACTGCTGGACATGACGCAGACCGTCACTGAAAAACGGTTGATCGTGCTGGAGTCGTCGACCTACCAACTGGTGATTCATGGCATTCCGAAAGCGGTTTCCGACCGGGTCATCATCAGTTCTCCGCCGCAGCGGCGCGTGGACCTGCCCACCAAGCTGGTGTTTCCCGTGAAAAACCTGGCCGATGCCCGCGCAGCGGCGGTCGCCTTGGGTGGGCAGGTGGACGCACCGGCCGGGCAGTTCACCGCCCGCGGCTTCACCGCCTGCGACGGGTTCGACCCGGAGGGCAATGTCGTACAGTTTCGCGAACCGGCGCCGTGATTGTCGGTGAATGGATGGACGTCTATAGGAGCGAATTCAATCGCGAGAGGCCGGTGCGGCCGATACATCTATATCGCCTGATACATCTATCGTCGGTATGCCGCCCAGAATGAATTCGTTCCCACAGGGACTGGGCGTCGCCATGCACTGCGTCATCTGACGCTTCTGCAGGTCTCGGGGTGTCACAGGATTCTGTGGATGCACCCGAGATTTCGTGCCGCCTGTATCAAAAGCTTCTCAACCGCCGTGCAGATTCGCCATTTTTGCCTATCGTTGGTAATTCATATGAAACAGGAGCACGTCCATGGGTATCGAGCAACTCTTCGCGGATTTGGGCAGTCTTCCGAGCATTCCCAAAGTGGCTCAAGACCTGATTCAACAGTTCGACAACCCGTCGTCGAACATTGAGAGCATCGCTCGCAACATCCAGAAGGACCCGGTGATTTCCGCCAAAATTCTACGGCTGGCCAACTCGGCGCGGTTTCGCGGGGCGCGGGAGTCTTCAAGCATCGACGACGCAGCCATGCGCCTGGGCTTCAACACCCTGCGCACGCTGGTGCTGGCGTCGGCGGTGACCGGGGCGTTCAAGGCCGGGCCAAGCTTCGACCTCAAGGGCTTCTGGCTGAAAAGCTTTCAAGTGGCGGGGATTTGTCGCCTGTTGGCCAAGCAGTCGGGCGCCGACGCTGAAATCGCTTTCACGTGCGGCGTGATGCATGACATTGGCGAGCTGCTGATCCAGACCGGCGCGCCACAAGTGGCCGAGCGCATCAATAGCGTCACCAAGACCGGCACCACCAGCCGGGCCGCCATCGAGACCCTGCAACTGGGCTTCGGCTACCCGGAAGTAGGTGCGGAGCTGGCCCGCCGCTGGCAGTTGCCGCCGGTGATCCAGCAGGCGATTGCCTATCAGGCCCGCCCGATGCAGGCCCCCGGCGACGCGACCCAGGCCCGGATCGTCGCCCAGGCGCTGACCGTGTCCGATGCGCTGGAAAACAACGGCGGTGCGACACCGCAGGCGCAGCAGTCCATCGAAGGGCCGCTGTTTGAAGGCGTTGATCTGGATGCGCTGTTCACGGCATTGCCTGCGGTATTGGAGGCGGACAAGGCCTTTGCGGAGTTGCTGAGCTGATTCCTCCTCTTCAGGTCTGACGCCAAACCTGTAGGAGCGAATTTATTCGCGAAAAATGCATCCGGCGGTGGAGATATGTCGGTTGTACCGGCCACTCGCGAATGAATTCGCTCCTACAGAGGTTGCGTGTCACCCCGTGCCCACCTCGTTTAGTATCAGCCCACCCGCCACGCTCACGAGGCCCCGCGCATGTTCGATACGCCTGCCCTTTCCCACCTCGAATCCCTCCTGCACTGGATGAACGGACGTTCGTTCACGGTATTGACGGGCGCAGGCATCAGCACCTCGTCCGGAATCCCCGATTACCGTGACAGCGAAGGCGTGCGACGGGGTCGGCAGCCGATGATGTTTCAGGAATTCCTCAACGCCCCCGAAGCGCGCCGCCGGTATTGGGCGCGGGCCATGCTCGGGTGGCCACGTGTTCGCGCTGCACACCCGAACGCGGCTCACGGAGCACTGGCGGCGTTGCAACAACATGATCTCATTCGGGGCGTGATTACCCAGAACGTCGACACGCTGCACGATCAGGCGGGCAGTCATGACGTGATCGAACTGCACGGCAGCCTGCACTGGGTGCTGTGTCTGGATTGCCGTCAGCGCACCGAACGCGACGTGATTCAGCTGACGTTACTGGAGCAGAACCCCTACCTGGCCGGTGTCGATGCGGTTCAGGCCCCGGATGGCGACACCTTGCTCGACCCCGCCTTTGAAGAACGCTTTCAGGTGCCCCACTGCCCTCATTGCGGCGGCGAACGCATGAAGCCGGACGTGGTGTTTTTCGGCGAGAACGTTGCGCCGCCCACGGCGGGCAAGGCCATGGACCGGGTGGAGACCTCAGACGGTTTACTGGTGGTGGGGTCGTCGCTGATGGCTTTTTCGGCGTTTCGACTGTGTCGGCGCATCGTCGAGCAAGGCAAACCGCTGATCGCCATCAACCTTGGCAAGACCCGGGCGGACGACGCGCTGGATGCGAAGATCGAAGCGTCCTGTGAAGTGCTGCTGCCCGAACTGGCGCAGCGGCTCATCGCGCATTGAACCGGGTCAGCCCTTGGCCAATGCCCGCGCGCTGAGCACCTGCGCCAACAGCAACGTGCCGACGCACAACAGCGCGTCGCGCAAGCCGATGAAGTGCGCGGCAAAGCCGATCAGTGCCGGCCCCAGCAGAATCCCGCAATAACCGACTCCGGTGATGACCGCGATGCCCAACCCGGCGGGCATCGCTGTTTGCGCACCGACGATGGAACAGTAAACCGGGAACGTGTTGGACAAACCCAGACCGATCAACGCAAAGCCGAGCAAGAACAGCGGCCACGGTTGTAACAGCACCGCCATGGCAAAACCGAGCATGACCAGCAGGCCGCCGCCGATCAGCAGTTTCACGGCACCGAAGCGCTTTCTCAGGGCATCGCCGGAAAACCGGCCCGCTGCCATGGCAAGCGAAAACACTGCGTAAGCGCCCCCCGCGACCGACAGGTCAATCTGATGAGCACGGTTGAGAAACACTGCGCTCCAGTCAAGAATCGCGCCTTCCACCAGCAACGCAATGAAGCACAGCAGGCCGATGATCAGCACCTTCACCGTCGGCCATGAGAAAGGCGTCGAAGGGTCGTCCGCGCTGAACGGCAGCAAGTGTCGGGCCTGGCTCAGCAACGTGCCCGCGACAATGACCACCATCACCGACACGGCGAATAACGGCGACGCGCCACGCCACAGCATCAACCCCATGGACCCCGCACTGACGATCCCGCCCAGACTGAACAGCCCGTGAAACCCTGACATCAGCGGGCGCCGATGATCCTGTTCCACCATCAGTCCTTGCACGTTCATCGCCACGTCGATACTGCCCAACCCCGCCCCGAAAACCGCCAAGGCCAGGGCGAGCGTAGTGAACGACGACAGCGTGGCAAGCAGCGGCAACATGCTGCAAATCAAGGCCCCGCCGATCAGCGCCACGAAGCGGCAGCCCTTGCGCGTGGTCAAGGCGCCTGCCAATGGCATCGCCAGCATCGAACCTACGCCGAAGCACAGCAACAGCAACCCCAATTCGGCCTCTTCCAGCCCCGCACGGTCCCGGGCAAACGGCACCAACGGCGCCCACGCCCCAAGCGCCATGCCGGACAGCAGAAACGTCAGGCGGTAGCTCCAGAGGTGAATGAGGGTCGGGGTGTGGGTGGGTTGAGCGATGGACAAGGGAAGTTTCCAGAATATTGAGGGCAGTTCACGTTGTGGGAGACGCCGGAGGTTACGACGGCAGCGAAAGCGGTGGATCAGTCACAGACAAACTGCCTGACAGTCCGCTTCGCCGCCGTCGTAACCTCCGGCGTCCCCCACAGGGTTCGCAGCGTTTACATCATCGGCGCCACCATGCTCACGACCCGCAACGCGAGACCTTCGTAAGCATCCAGCGTAATGGTGAATTCACCCTCCTCGGTCAAATCACCCTCGACCCGCTCGTTGATGATGTCCACCACCGGCCCCGGTGCGATGCCCGGCAGGTGCAGGGTTTCTACGATGGATTCGGCGCTGAAGTTGAGCGCGGTGATCTGCGTGCCTTTCCCGGCGGGCAGTTCGTGGACCATGATCAGCAGGCCCGGGTGGTCGACGTCAGGGATCAGAATCTGGCGACTGGCGGCGATGTCGTAGGCGCGGCGAACCGCGAGGATTTTCTTCAACTGCGAGGCGAACGAGTCCGGCCGTTGCAGCTGTTCGACCAGGCTGCCGTATAGAGCGGTCGGACGCGGCATGCCGCCCGCCGAGGTTTCAGCGCTGGGGTCCAGGTCCACCAGATCGTAGGCGCCGCGATGAATCCAGCGGGTGTCGCCATCGCCCATCAGGTGCGCGACCTGCTCGGCGGGCAGCGGCAGCGCCCCCACCAAATCCCAGCCCGACAGCGCAAACACCCCCGGCTGCATGGCGTTGAACATCACCAGCAACAGGTGGATGTGCTGAATCTTGTTCACGTCGTCGGCGGTGATGGTGTCCAACTCACGAATGCCCAGTGCCGCTGTGATGATGCTTGCGGTGGTGCACGACACGCCATTGGTCACGAACTTGAGGTTGTACGGCGCGTGTTCGCCAGCGAGGCGTTCATACATCTCCTCGCGAATGTGCTCGCGCAGGATATTGCCGGGAAAGGTCTGGCCCATGTACAGGTATTGATCGTGGGCATGCAGCGTCCAGAAATGCACCAGCTCCAGGGTCAGCTCGTCGTGGTTCTGCAAGGCGTGGATCAGCGACGCGGGATCGATCCCGAAGTCATGGACCTGGCGCAGCATGAGCCGCAAAAACTCGGTGCGGCCGGTCAGCAGCGCGTGCTGGTAGGCCGGACGTGTGATGAAGTCGTAGGACAGGTCGGCGCCGCCGTGGGACATGGCAGCAATGTCGTCGATGGTCAGGTTCAGCTCCTGAAAACTGAAGCCCCCGGCCTTGCGGATCGCGCCCGCCAGCAACTGGTTGCCGGTAATCGCCAGCGGATGGCTTTCCGACCACGCGGTACCATCGGCCTTGCGCTCGACGCCAAGGAAGCCGTTGGCGTCGAGACGCAACACCCGCGCGCCCATCACGTCGATGGCATGCAGCGCGTCGCCGATGATCATCTGTTGCGCGGCGAAGCTCGGGTCCAGCCAGTTCAGTGAAGGCTGACCTTCCTTGAAATAATGCAAATACACCCAGCGCCGGTCTTTGCCGTCCACGCCGGTGATGACCGGTGTGGTGCTCCAGTCGGTTTCCTTGACCCCCGGCTCGAAGAAGATCACCCGCTGCAACTGACCGACGATGTAATGCTTGTCGCGCAAGGCATCCACGGTCGCGGGCGGCAGGTTGATGGCGTCGCGCCCAGCGGGGACGTCGGGCAGCAGCGACCAGTCTTCTTCTTTGATCTCGACCATGTGGTACAGGCCGGGATATTCCTCGTAGGCCAGCTCAGCCAGACGGAAATCCGCGCCTTTGCCGGTGTGGGACGGGATCACGTCATCGACGATCACCGCGTTGTGCGCGGCGGCGATGCGGCTGAGGCTGAGAAACTGCGCGTCAGTGCCCAGTTCGGCATCGACCTCGAAGCTGATGCGGTCGAAATTGCCGTCGATGCTTGGGGTTTTCTGCCGCCCCTTGAGGCCACCGGAGGCTTTGAGCGGACCGTTGTGGATGCCTTGAATCCCAATCTCGGACAAGGCGTGCCAGAGCTTTTCATCCCCCAGTGCTTCCAGCACCGAGCCGCCTTCACGGGTGATGATCGACGCCGGGTAGGCGGTGAACCACACCGACGCAATCGCTGAAGCGTCCCGAGGGCGGGCCTGGGCGTAAGGCCGTTGCCAGAGCCGCCCCTGGCCGCCATAGAGCTTGGCGCGTTGTTGTGCGGCGTTGAGCATCGATTGCTCAACCAGCCATTCCACGTACTGCTTGTCCGGTGTGGTCATAGGGTCCAGGGTTCCGTCTTCAAAGGGATTTGGAGAGGTCGTCCCACACGCTCAAACGCGCGGCTGGGGACGATCCTGTCTACGCCGTTGCTTATGTCTATGAGCGCCCATGGACGTAAACGTTCGGTGTTTGAAGAACGGAAGGCGCCTCGGTTCGGCTTACCCCCGCGCCGCGTTGACGATGAATTCGTGATACCCGGACACGATCACGAACACCGCGAAGTAACAGAAGATCGCCGCCGACACCCAGTACGAGTATTTCAGCAGCCGATCCCCCAACAATCGCCCGCCATGGCTCGCCGCGAAGCAGATGAACACGCACCAGGCCACGCCCGCGCTGAAAAAACCGGACAGAAAAAACGCGGTGCTGAGGGTGCCGTGTCCGCCCGCCCGCGAGATCAGCGTCCCGCCCACTGCCGCGAACCAGAGAATGGCCGTGGGCGACGACACCGCAAGAAACACCCCTCGCGAAAACTCCCTCAACCCAGAGCGATTGTCCGCCTCCCCGGCCACGGCCAGGCCACCGTGGCTGGACAACGCGGCAATCACCATCTTCACCGCGAAGCCGATCAACAGCACCGAACCGCCGAGCCATAACCCCCAGCGCACCCATTCGTATCGCAACAGCACGGTCATGCCCGCCAGCGCCAGAATGGCGTAGAACAGATCACCGAAACAGGTGCCCAGCCCCAACCAGAACCCTTGCAGATAACCGCGTTGCATCGCCAGCGTGATCATCGCGATGTTGGCCACGCCAATGTCCAGGCACAACGAAAGGCTCAGCAAAAAGCCACTGGTGAACTCCATGTGTGATATCCGTCCGGCTGCATTTGAAAGGGGGTAAAAAAAGCAGCACGCAGGATAGCGGGATTGAGCGGGTTTGCCGATGGCGGGGTTATCGCAGAACTGGACTTCGCGCACGTACTTCGTGGGAGCCGGCTTGCTGGCAAAAGCGGTCTGTCAGCCACCCATGTGTCGCCGACACGCCGCATTCGCCAGCAAGCCGGCTCCTACAAAGGACAAAAGCGCCAACGCCGGGATCAGGCAGACGGCCCCTTGCGAAAGCCCACGGCCATGCGATTCCAGCAGTTGATGGTGGCGATTCCCACTGTCAGGTCCACCCGCTCCCGCTCCGAGAAATGGGCGCACAACGCGTCGTACAACGCCGCCGGTGGCCCTTCCGGCGCCAGCAGGGTCACCGCCTCGCACCATGCCAGCGCTGCGCGTTCTCGCAAGGTGAACACGTCCGATGTGCGCCAGACCACCAGCGCGTGCAAACGTCGCGGCTGTTCGCCGTTGAGGCGGGCTTCGGTGGCGTGCATGTCGGCGCAGAACGCACAGTCGTTGAGCTGCGAGACGCGCAACTTGATCAGCTCCATCAGCGGTCTTTCAATGCAAAGGTCGAAATTGGCCGCTTCCAGCAGGATGAGCGCTTTGAGCGCTGCCGGGGATGCGGTGTAGTAGTCCAGACGAAGCGCCATGGGAGCTCACGGTTTCTCAATGATCACGGCCTCCAGCCTAAGGGGTGGCGCGGACGCACGCGACGTCCAATCCCGAAGGTTTTCACCGCACCATTGCGCATCGATCAGGAGACCAATTGCCGGTTTTTTCGCTGCGCAGCTATACCGCTTCCTCGCCCGCTGACTAGAATTCCAGATCGTGGACGCTGAGCCAGGGAGCCGTGCGTGGAACTTCACATCGTCATTCAAGGCCGCAAGGACCTGGCGAATCAGCTGTACCAGCAACTGCGCGACAGCATCGAATCCGGGCGCCTGGCCGCCGGGGTCCAACTGCCTCCGAGCCGCCTGCTTGCGGCGCAATTGGGGTTGTCCCGCAAGACCATTTCCGACACCTATAGCCGACTGACCTACGAAAACTTTCTGGTGGGCAAGATTGGCAGCGGGACCTTCGTCAACACCCTGAGCGCTCAACCCCAACGCAGCTCGATTCGCTCGGACCTCGCCAGTCAAAAGGTGGTGAGAAAGTGGCAGGACATCTCCCTTCCCCTGCGACACCCCACGCTTGAAGGCACCTTGCGTTGCGACTTCATCGGTGGCGCCACGGCCAAGACCCAATTCCCCCATGACGACTGGCGACGCTGCACCCAGTACGCCTTACGGCAAATGTCCCAGGCACGAGGTTTCTACAGCCAGCCGGAAGGCGTCGCGCCGCTGCGTCACGCCATCGCCGGACACATCGCGTTTGCCCGTGGCGTGAAATGCAGCGCCGAAGACGTGGTGGTGTGCAACGGCGCGCAGCAGGCGCTGGACCTGATTGCCCGCGTATTGATCGAGCCCGGTTGCACTGTGGCCATGGAAGATCCGGGCTACACCCCGGCTCGGCTGCTGTTCGCGGCACAAGGCGCGAATGTGGTCAGCGTGCCGGTGGACGAGGAAGGGATCATCGTCGACGGCATTCCCGAGAACGCCCACGTGATCTACGTCACCCCGTCTCACCAGATGCCCCTGGGCATGCCCATGAGTGTGGCGCGTCGGGAAGCTTTGCTTGAGAAAGCCAGCCGTATCGGCGCGATCATCATAGAGGACGATTACGACAGCGAGTTTCGCTACGAAGGGCGCCCGACGGATTCGTTGCAGAGCATGGATCGGTTCGGTGTCGTGGCGTACGTCGGCACCTTTTCCAAAACCCTTTTGCCCGAGCTGCGGTTGGGCTATGCGGTGCTGCCGAGCGCCATTCTGGAGGCCGTGATCAAGGCCAAACAACTGACCGACTGGCACACCAGCACCCTGCCCCAATGGGCGCTGGCCAAGTTCATCAGCGAGGGGCTGCTGAACAAACACATCCGCCGCTGTCACGGGATCTATGCCGGGCGTCGCGAGCGGATACTGGCGCGACTGGCGGGCGACCTGTCGCCCTGGCTGGAAGCGATTCCGTGCACGGCGGGCTTTCACATGGCAGTGATGTTCAAGGTGCCGATCAACCTGCGACTGTTGGTGGAGTTGGCGCGCAAGGTCGAGATCGGGCTGTACCCGCTGACCGGTTTCTATCACAGCGCCCCAACCCGGGATGGCCTGATGCTGGGGTTTGGTGCCATCGAAACCCTCGACATCGACCCGGCGCTGGACCGGTTGCGGGATGTTCTGGAACAGATTGCCTGGCAGTCCTGCACGGCTCGTTGATGCTCCGCTTTTGTAGGAGGGCGCGTGTCGTCAGTCGTGGTTCGAATGGGATCAGTGTGCGGGGCGCGTGGTGAAACTCAGCGTCAGCCGATTCCAGCTGTTCACCGTGGAAATCAACAGTGTCAGGTCCACTCGTTCGGCTTCGCTGAAGCGCTGCGACAGTTGGTCATAATCGGCGTCGGGGGCGTGGCTCGCAGCGATTCGGGTGATGCACTCGGCCCAGTTCAACGCCGCCTGTTCGCGGTCGCTGAACAAGGGAGATTCACGCCACACCGCCACGGTGTAGAGCCTGCGCTCGGACTCTCCTTGCAGACTCGCCTCATGGACGTAGCGATCCACCGATGCCGCGCAGCCGTTGAGCTGTGAGACCCGCAGTTTCACCAACGCCACCAACGACGGTTCCAGGGGCAAATGACTCACAGCCTGCTCCACGGCTTGCAGGGTCTTCATGGCCGTGGGTGATGCCTGATGAATATCGGTTCGTGACGGCATGTCGATGCTCGGAATCGTGGGCAGATGGCGAGGTTATGCGTTGGACGCTGCAGGTAAAACGGCCAATTTGGTGAAAGCTCAGGGGGCCATTGTCGGCGGAACCCGCAGGATCGCCGCGGTCGGCAAGTCGAACTGCAAGGCATGGCAGCACGCCGCGGTCTCGCGCACATGCCCAATCTCCTGTGGGTGTCGGCATCCAACCGGAATCGCCCCTTCCCTTGCGGCCACAAAAATGCAGTTGTATGATGACTGTCAACTTGCGATGACCCGTCACGCATTATCGGCGGCACGCATCACGCACTTTTACCGATTCCTCGTCAGACACCTTGTCCGACCGTTTCGACCCAACAATAACAGGAGAAGCAGATGCCTAATGTTCTCGGCCAGAACTTCATCGGCGGCGCCCGCAGCGGCCTCGGCGAAGCACGCCACAAGAGTCTGGATGCCACTACTGGCGACGCCCTGCCTTACGCGTTCCATCAGGCCACGGACGGTGAAATCGACGCCGCCGCCCTCGCTGCCAAAGACGCTTTTCTCGAATACCGCCAGTTGAGCCCCGCTCGCCGCGCTGAATTCCTCGACGCCATTGCCGACGAGCTGGATGCATTGGGCGATGACTTCGTCGCACTGGTCTGCCAGGAAACCGCATTGCCTGCGGGCCGTATTCAGGGCGAGCGCGGTCGTACCAGCGGCCAGATGCGTCTGTTTGCCAAAGTCCTGCGTCGCGGCGACTTCCTCGGCGCGCGTATTGACCAGGCCCTGCCGGATCGCAAACCGCTGCCTCGCGTCGACCTGCGCCAGCTGCGCATCGGCGTCGGCCCGATCGCTGTCTTCGGTGCCAGCAACTTCCCGTTGGCCTTCTCCACTGCCGGTGGCGACACTGCTTCTGCATTGGCGGCCGGCTGCCCGGTGGTCGTCAAGGCCCACAGCGGCCACATGGCGACCGCTGATCTGGTCGGCCAGGCCATCGTGCGTGCCGCCGAGAAAACCGGCATGCCGAAAGGCGTGTTCAACATGATTTTCGGCAGCGGCGTTGGCGAAGGTCTGGTCAAGCACCCGGCGATTCAGGGCGTGGGTTTCACCGGTTCGCTGCACGGCGGCACGGCTTTGTGCAAACTGGCCGCCGAGCGTCCACAGCCGATTCCGGTGTTCGCCGAAATGTCGAGCATCAACCCGGTGGTCTTGTTGCCTGGCGCTCTGACAGCCCGTGGCGCGACCATCGCCGGTGAGCTGGCGGCGTCCGTCGTGCTGGGCGCAGGCCAGTTCTGCACCAACCCGGGCGTGGTCATCGGCATTCGCTCCCCTGCCCTGACGGCGTTCACCGAACAGTTGAAAGAGCACATGGGTGGCCAGGCGCCACAGACCATGCTCAACGAAGGCGGTTTGCGCAGCTACGGCAAGGGCGTGCAGAAACTGCTGGCGCACCCGAGCGTCACGCACCTGGCGGGCAAACCGCAGGAAGGTCGTCAGGCGCAGCCGCAGCTGTTCAAGGCGGACGTGAGCATGCTGCTCAACGGTGACGAACTGCTGCAGGAAGAAGTTTTCGGCCCGACGACGCTGCTGATCGAAGTGGCGGATGACGCCGAACTGAAAGCGGCGCTGCAAGCGTTGCGCGGCCAACTGACCGCTACGCTGATCGGCGAAACCGCTGACCTGCAGAAATACCAATGGCTGGTGCCGGTGCTGGAAGAGAAAGTCGGCCGCATCCTGGTCAACGGCTACCCAACCGGTGTGGAAGTGTCTGATGCGATGGTCCACGGTGGCCCGTTCCCGGCTACTTCCGACGCGCGGGGCACCTCCGTCGGCACCCTGGCCATCGACCGCTTCCTGCGTCCGGTCTGCTACCAGAACTACCCGGACAGCCTGCTCCCGGCCGCGCTGCAAAACGCCAACCCACTGGGCCTCAAGCGCTTGGTGAATGGCGAGTGGAGCAGCGACGTCATCGCCTGATGATGGCTTGATCCGCTGATCGAAAGCGGCGCGTCCCTCGCAGGACGCGCCGTTTTTTTATGCCCCCCCAAAGGGTCATCCGGGGGGAGTTGAACGCGTGTCCGCAAATCCGTCCTCTGTGGGAGCGAATGTATTCGCGAATAATCTTCCAGACGATAGACAGGTGTCGGATGTACCGCCCTCTCGCGAATGAATTCGCTCCCACAGTGAACCCCGTCGCGCTGATGAATATTGCCAGCCATGCACCACGCCATTAGCATCCCCCGCCTGCTTCGGTTTCTACGAGAAAGACACCATGAACGACGAACTCCAGATCATCGACCTGCAAGAAGGCACCGGCAAAGTGGCGGTCAAGGGGGCGCTGATCACCACGCAATACACTGGCACGCTCGAAGACGGGACCGTGTTCGATTCCTCCTGGGAACGGGGCAAGCCGTTTCAGTGCGTGATCGGCACAGGTCGGGTCATCAAGGGCTGGGACATCGGGATCATGGGGATGAAAGTCGGCGGCAAGCGCAAGTTGCGGGTGCCGTCCCGTTTGGGTTACGGCGAACGCAGCATGGGAGCGCACATCACGCCGCATTCGAATCTGATTTTCGAGATTGAGTTGCTGGAAGTGCTGACGCGGGATGATTGAAACCCGCCGCTCCGACGATCAATAACTTTTTACCTGACACGCCGCATGACCAGATTTTGCTGCCGCTTCGCGACAGATCGCGAGCAAGCTACGCTCCCACGGCCTGCGGCCAGAAGCAGGTCGCGGGTTGCGTTCTACGACGCCACGCCCGCCCCGTTCTTCGTCAACACATTCGCCAACTTGCGCGCCAGCTCTTCTTCCTTGTAAGGCTTCTGCACGATCAGCTGCTGATCGACGTCAAGGATGTCGATGTCGGCGAACCCGGTGATGAACATGATCGGCAGCCCCGGATGGTCGCGCCTCACGATCTCGGCCAGTTCGGCGCCGGTCATGTTGGGCATGGCGAAGTCGGTCAGCACCAGCTCGATGCCGCTGTCGATTTTCTTCAGCGCTTCATCGCCATTTTCCGCTTCGACGACCGAATACCCCAGCGAACTGAGCATCATGGCGGTCACCGAACGCACTTCGGGATCGTCGTCCACCAGCAGGATCGTGCGATGCAGGTCGTCGGCGTCGGCGTGGCCCGGCATGTCCGACACGCTGACCATCGGTATCGCGGTACGAGCGATGCTCGGCAAGAACACCTTGATCGTGGTCCCGGCGTTTTCGGCGGTGTCGATGCTCACGCCACCCCCGGATTGCTTGGCGAAACCGAACACCTGCGCCAACCCCAAACCGGACCCTTTGCCCACCGCCTTGGTGGTGAAGAACGGTTCGAAGGCCTTGGCCAGCACTTCTTCACTCATGCCACAGCCGGAGTCGCTGACCGACAGCACCACGTAAGCGCCGGGGTCCGGGTCTTCGGGGCGTTGCGGCAGGCGGTAGACGATCTCGTTCCAGGTGCTCAGGCGCAATTGCCCGCCCTGAGCCATGGCGTCCCGGGCGTTGATCGCGAGGTTGAGGATGATCATCTCTGTCTGCGTCGGGTCCACCAGCGCACTCCACAGGTCATCCGCCAGTTCGGTCTCCACCCAGACACTGCCGCCCAAGGCCCGGGCCAACAACTCGCGCATGCCGCCAATGGTGTCGTTGAGGTTCAGCGCCACCGGCTCCAGCCGCTGACGCCGCGAGAACGATAGCAACTGGCTTGTGAGCTTGGCGCCCCGCTCGCCCGCCGAGCGGATGTTTTGCAGGCGCTGGGGCGATTTGGTGAACACGCCTTTTTCCAGGTCGCGGGCGAGGAAATTGGCGCTGGTGAGGATCACCGTCAGCAGGTTGTTGAAGTCGTGGGCCACGCCCGCCGTCAACTGGCCCACCACCTCCAGACGCTGCATCTGCTGCAACGCCGCCTCGACGCGCTCGCGCTCACGGATCTGGTCACGCAAACGTTTGTTGGTGGCCGCCAGTTCATCGACCACCGCACGTTCGCTGGTGATGTCCCGCACGGCGGCATACATCAGGCCCTCGTCGGGCACGATGGTCCAGGACAGCCAGCGGAAACTGCCGTCGGCGTGGCGCATGCGATTGACGAAACGGGTGGTGACATTGCCTTGAGCAACGCTGGCGGTCTCGCGCAAGGTCGCTTCGAGGTCGTCGAGGTGAATCAGCTCGCCCAGCGATTGCGCGTGAAAATCGGCGCGGGTCCAACCCAGCGTCGCTTCCCAGGCAGGATTGAGCGCGATAGGCGTCATGTCGAAGCGCAGCACGCCAAGCAATTCCCGGGACAGTTCCCAGGTGCGGTCGCGTTCACGGGTGCGCTGGACCACGCGCTCACCGAGAATTTCATTAAGCTGATGCAGCGCCTGCGTCGCCTGCTTGCGTTCGCTGATGTCCTGCATCACCCCGGTGAAACGCACGCATTTACCGTCTTCGAACAGCGAGCGACCGTTGGAAAACACCCAACGCTCGGTGTCTCCCTCGACCAGCAAGCGGTGTTCGATCTGGAAGCCGGTATCGGCGGCAAGGGCTGCCATGACCTTACTTTGCAGCAGGTCGCGATCATCAGGGTGGCAGCGGGAAAACATGAACGCCATGCTCACCGGCGCGTCGGCTGGCACGTCGTAAAGCGCCTTGCAGCGCTCATCCCACAGGAGGGTCTCGGTACGCGGGTCGTAGGTCCAGACGCCCATTTCCGCCGCTTCGATGGCCAGATGAGCGCGGACTTCGGCATCCTGCAATGTGGCCTCGGCGCGCTGGCGTTTTTCCCGTTCGTGGACCTCGGAGACCGCACGAATCACGGCCTTGGGCAGCATTTTCAGGTTTTGCTTGAGCACGTAATCGATGGCGCCCATGCGCATCATCTCGACCGCGTGCTGTTCACCAAAAATGCCGGAAAGAAAAATGAAGGGCGTCTGCGGCGCAAGACGCAACGCGCTATTGAGCACTTCGGGCCCGGAGGAGCCAGGCAGCAGGTAATCGCTCAGGATCAGGTCGAAACGCCGGACCAGCAGTTCCCGCTCCACCTCCTGGTGGTTGTAGACCAGAGTGGCGTCGATTTTCAGCCCACTGCTTTCCAGCGTGAGCAGGGTCAGTTCGGCGTCGTGCGGACTGTCTTCAACCAGCAGCAGTTTGAGAAGCGATAGCGGCATGTATAGTCGTCGTGTATTGCGCAAAAAACCATCGCCGCCAGCATTTCGCGGGACAGATCAGGCCATGGGAACGGGTAAATCAAGACCCCGGACGGCGTGTCAGTCGCAGTGAGCCGGGCGGCGGCTCGTTGAGAACGGCCCAGAAAATCCCGAGATCAGAGATGGCTGAGACGAATTCCTTGAATTCGACCGGTTTGACCACGTAAGCGTTCACTCCCAACGCGTAGGCGCGTTGCAGATCGGGTTCTTCGCGGGACGAGGTCAGCATCACCACGGGAATGCTGCGCAACTCCTCGCTCTCGCGGATGGCCTTGAGCACTTCAAGACCGTCGAGTTTCGGCAGCTTCAGGTCCAGCAGCAGCACAGCAGGATTGCCGGCGACCCGATCACTGTAGGCATTGCGGCGGAAGAGATAGTCCAGTGCCTCGGCGCCATCGCGCAGGACGATCACTTCGTTGGCCAACTGGCTGCGCTCCAGCGCGACGAGGGTCAACTCCAGATCGTTGGGGTTGTCTTCTACCAGAAGAATGGGTTTCAACATTGGGCGTCTCCTCGGACACTCAAAGGGTTACAGAGAGGCTGCGCTTAGGTAGCGCAAAATAGAATGTGGCGCCCTGCCGAAGCTCGCCGTGCGCCCACACCGAACCGTCATGCCGTTCGATGATACGACGCACGCTCGCCAGGCCGATCCCCGTGCCTTCGAATTCTTCCATCCGGTGCAGCCGCTGGAACACGCCGAACAGTTTGCTGGCGTATTGCATGTCGAAACCCACACCGTTATCGCGGATATACACCACGACCTTGTCGTCTTCTTCGTAGCTGCCGATCTCGATCACCGCCGCACTCTGATTGCGGGTGTACTTGATGGCGTTGGACAGCAGGTTGCGCATCGCGAGATGCAGGAACGCCGCGTCGGCGATCACGACCGGCAAGGGCTCGGGAACGTGCCATTGCAGGTCACGGTCCTGGTAATCCGGCAGCATCTCGCGGCGGATCGCGTCGACCATCGCGTTCAGATCGACTTCCGAATAGCGCATCGCCGAACGGCCCATCTGCGAAAAGCTCAGCAGGTTGTCCACCAGCGTCCCGGCAAACCGCGCGGACTCACCGATGTTTTCCAGAAACCGCACGCCCCGCTCGGACAGCTTGCTGCCTTCGATGTCGCCCAGCAGCTCGGCGTACCCGGCGATATGCCGAAGCGGTGCCCGCAGGTCATGGGAAACGCTGTATGAAAAGGCTTCGAGTTCCTTGTTGGACTTTTTCAGTTCGTCCGCAAGTGCCGCCATTTCTTCGGCTTTCCGCAGCACGATGCCGAGCACAGCGGCCCGCAGTTCGACGACGCCTTCGGTGTCCAGCTCATCCCATGGACGGGAGAAGCCGCGCACGGTTTCCTGCCACAGCGCAAAGCTGTGACGAGGGCTCAAGGAGCCGCTGTCGCTGACGGATTTTTCCGGTTTGCCCGCCCAGTTCACCACGCGGGTCTGTTCCGGGCGGAACCAGATGATGTAGTTCGAATGCAGCTCGGAAATCGCCATGGCCAACACGCCGCTCACCGATTCGGCAAGTTTCGGCAGCTCTGGAATGTCACGACTCACATTGTCGGACTGGAAGAGATCGTGGGTGCCGCGCTTGCTCAGCCATTGGGTCAGGGCCTGGATCTGTTCGCGTTTCGGGGTTTCGCCGTAGACGTCCAGGGTCGATTCGGAAATCACTGCCGCCCCGCTCGCCTCAACGAATGCCAGCAGCACATCGGGCATGGCGCGCAAGCCGCCGATGACGCTGTCCAGATCGGCCATGGCCGCCAGCATCTGGACGATTTGCCGACGCAGAATGAGCATGCGTTGGTTCTTCGCCTGGGCTTCCTTGGTTTCGATCTGCAGAGACAGCACGCTGCCGAGCAATTCGCAGGCGGTGCGAGTCTGGAAACTCACGGCGCGAGGAGTCGAATGGTGACAGGAAATCAGGCCCCACAACTGGCCTCGCACCACGATGGAAATCGACATCGACGCCAGTGTCTGCATGTTGCGCATGTACTGCAAATGCACTGGCGAGACGCTGCGCAACGTGGCAAAACTCAAATCCAGCGGCGCACCGGTGACGGGGTTGTTGACCGGCACCAGCGGCGACGCTTGATAGTCGGCGTCTTCGATCACGCGAATGCGGTTGGCCAGGTACAACGCCCGCGCCTGAGCGGGAATGTCAGTGCCCGGAAAGCTCAGCCCGAGGTACCTCGGGTAGCCTTCATCGGCGACTTCGGCATTGACCAGCCCGTTACCGTCGGCATCGAATCGGTAGACCTTGACCCGACCGAAACCGGTGATGCGCTTGACCTCTGATACCGAACGCAGGCTCAGGGCTTCGATGGTCTCGGTCTCTTCCATCTGGCTGATGAACGTGCGCATCAGCGGATAGACGTTGCCGTAGGCCGAACCCATGTCGCTCGCAGGTTCGAATTCGGCGATGAGCACCCGGTCGTGGCGGTGCACCATCATCGCCGTCGGCTTGCCGGCACGGGAGCCTTCAAGGAAGGACACATCACCGACATGGAACGGGTTCTGGTCGTCTTCAGGCAGCGCGGCCAACCGGTCCAGCAGGCTCGGGCAATCATCGAAGACGCGGGTCAACGCCATGCCAATCAGGGATTCAGGCGCCATGCCCAGCCACGTGCTGACGTTGGCGCTGACCTGAACGATGGTCATCGCCGCTTCGTCGATCACCAGCAGAAAGCCCTGGGGCTGAATGCTGCCGGGAATCTGGATGGGTTCACGGGCGCAGTTGTCGATTGCGCTCTGGTGAAGTTCCGGACTAAGGGTCAAAACAGGTTCTCCTTCACCTTCCGCACAGATGCTCGACGAAGGTGGGCGCCAAACGGATAGCGTCTGACACTCAAATGAATTGGCGTAAACAGTAACAAAAATCTACACCGCATTGGTCGCTCGTTGCGAAAAACGGTGAAAAAACAACGCTTCACCCGTCCAGCATCGACCTCACTTTGCCGAGGAAGTCCACCAACTGAAACGGCTTGGTGATCATGTCCATGCCGTCTCCCAGAAAATGCTGCCGGTTCAGCGCATTCTCCGCATACCCCGTCATGAACAGCACCGGCACATTCGGCCGCCAACTGCGCAGCCGTTGAGCCAGTTCACGGCCGTTCATCTGTGGCATGCCGACGTCAGTCAGCAGCAGGTCGATGGACGGGTCGTGTTCAAGCAATTCCAGCGCCGTGGCAACGTCTGCCGCCTGTGTGCAGCGATACCCGGCGTCACTGAGGATTTCGTTGACAAACATGCGCACCGACGCCGTGTCCTCGACGATAAGGACATGCTCCCCTGCACCGAGTTCGGCGTTCTCGACGACCGCCGCGGGCTCCACGGTCTGATTCATCGCGGCGGGCAACATGAGCGTCACTTCGGTTCCGTGGCCGACCACGCTGCGAATATTGACGTCGCCGCCGGACTGCCGGGCAAAACCGTAAATAGTGGACAGCCCCAACCCGGTGCCCTCGCCGATGGGTTTAGTGGTGAAGAACGGATCGAACACCTTGTCGACCAAATGATGTTCGATACCCACGCCGTCGTCGCGCACGGTCAGCGCGATATAGGGCCCATCCGCCAGGCGCGAATTGCCTTGGGAATAGGCCTCGTAGGTGCTGATCCAGACGTTGCCGCCTTCCGGCAAGGCATCCCGGGCGTTGATCACCAAGTTCAGCACCGCGCTTTCGAGCTGCCCGGCATCGACCATCGCGACGGCACCGCGTGACGTCAGTTCAAGGGTCAGACCGATGCGCTTGCCGATGGTCCGACTGAGCAAGTCTTCGAGGGAGCGAACGTACTGATTGACGTCCGTCGGGCGCGTGTCGAGAGGTTGCTGGCGAGCGAAGGCCAACAGCCGATGGGTCAGGCTCGCCGCGCTTTTTGCCGAAGCCAGCGCGGCGTCGGCATAGGCCAGGACTTTTTCGGGCCGCTGGTCTTCGGTGCGCTTCTTGATCAGTTCCAGGCCGGTGACGATGCCCGTCAGAAGGTTATTGAAGTCGTGGGCGATGCCGCCGGTGAGCTTGCCGATGGCATCCATTTTCTGTGCTTGCAGCAATTGCGCTTCGGTGCGGGCGCGCTCGGCCACTTCGTGGGCCAATTGCGTGCTGACCGTGTCGAGTTTTTGCAGATGCGACTGCTCGCGACGCCGGTGTTCGGTCACGTCTTCAATGAACACCAGGCTCAAGCCTTCGACGCGGTACGGCGACACTTGCCACTCGGTCTCGCGCACATCGCCCTGCACGCGCATGCTCAGCACGCCTTTCCAGCGCTCATCGGCATTCAGCGCGTCCCGCAATCCGGCGATGGCCTGATCCTGATCGTCGGCGAAGCAGCTCAGCACGGCGTTTTGCGCCGAGCCGGTGGCGATCAAACGGGCGAACGCGTGGTTGCATTCGTGGACCTTCAGCTCGCCATCCATGACCGCAATGGGGGCCGAGACGTTGACGAAAATCTCGCGAAAACGGTCCTCGCTGTCACGCAGGGCAAATTCGGTGTCGCGCACCCGCAATAGCGTGCGCAGGGTCGCCAGCAGCACGTCCGGGTCCACCGGGTGGACGAGATAGGCGTCTGCCCCGGCTTCCAGCCCGGTGACGATGTCGCCGGTCTGGATCGAAGCTGCGGACACGTGCACCACCGGCAGCAACGCGGTGCGCGCCTCGCTGCGCAACTGCCGCACGATGTCGAAGCCGCTCATGTCCGGCAGGTTGACGTCGAGGATCAGCGCGTCCGGCACCTGGGCGGCGATCAGCGCCAGGCCTTCGGTGCCGGTGCCCGCCTCCGCCACGATAAAACCTTGTCGCTCCATGCGTCGGCGCAAGGCGTAACGGGTCGCGGCGTTGTCGTCGACGATCAACAGCCGGGTGTCAGCTTTCATCGCCGTGCTCCTGCGCCAGCGCCAACGGGATCACCACATAGAACGTCGAACCCACGCCCGGCTGGCTTTCCAGCCCCACGCGGCCGCCCAACAGCTCGGCAAAACGTTTGCACAGCGACAACCCCAGGCCGGTACCACGCAAGCGTTTTTGCAACGGTGAATCGACCTGGGCGAAATCTTCGAACAACGCGCCGTGCAGCTCCGACGGAATGCCGATACCGGTGTCGGTCACGGCGAAGCGCACTTCCCGCTCGCTTTCGAGGCGGGCAGACACACGCACTTCACCACGCTGAGTGAACTTCAATGAATTGGAAATGAAATTGCGCAGGATCTGCGCGAGCTTCTTGTCGTCGGTGTACAGCCTTGGCAGACCCACCGGCTCCTCGAAAATCAGGTCCACCGCCGAGGTGTCGACGATAGGCCGAAACATGCCACGCAGCGCTGAAAACAGGTCGAACATGTCGAACCAGGCGGGCGAAATACTGATCCGCCCCGCCTCGATCTTCGCCAGGTCAAGCAAGTCGTCGACCATGTCGCTCAACTCGCGGGCGGCCGTGCTGACGAAAGTCACTTGCTTGTGCTGTTCCGGGCTGAGCGGACCGTCGAGTTCGTCGCTCAGCAGGCTCGCGATGCTCAGGATCGAGCCCAGCGGCGTGCGGAACTCGTGGCTCATGTACGACAGAAAGCGGCTCTTGAGATCAGAGGCCTGACGCAATTGCTCGGCCTGGGTGTCCAGTTCGGCGTACAGGGCGAGCACGCCCTGATTGGTCTCATCCAGTTCAGCACGCAACGCGGCGGCCTCGTTGCGCACTTGCTTCAGTTCCGCTGACTCTTCGGGAGCGCCGTGGGCAGGGTTGTCAATCATCGAGCGTCTCCAGAGCCATCGCCAATACCGTTACATCATCCCTGCCGCGGCAGAAATCGCGGTGCAGCACCGCCGCGATAATGGCCGGGTGTCGATACATCAGACCCGGATAATCGCGAAGATTCCAACGCGATTGCAGGCCGTCGCTGTACATGATCAAAAGCTGTCCGGCGCTTTGAGGGTAGCCCACCGGCGGCACCTTCCGGTATTGCAGGCCGACGATGCCGGGGTGCGACGCCAGCCCTCGCGGTTTGTCCTCGCCAATCAGCGACGCGCCGATGTTGCCGATGCCAATGAAGCGCAGATGGTCCTGTGCTCCATCGAATTGCGCGATCGCAACGGCCCCGCCACGGGTTCCGCGCATCTCGTGGTGAATCTCCTCAAGAAGCAGGGTGGGATCGGCAAACGGTTCGCGGCCAAATGCGAGGGTACCCGCCGTCGCCGCGCTTTCAGCCTCCGGGCCGTGGCCAAGGCCATCGATTACCAGAATGCTGAGCTGCTGCCCTGTGATCGCCACTTCCCAGGCATCGCCACAGGCCGGGTCGTCGTGCAGCGAATGTTGGGAGACGCCGAGCCGCACGTCCTTGACGGTCGCCTGACGCGGGTAGAACCGGGTAAGCACCACTGTGCCCCGGTTGTCCGAATGCACATCGAACACCTGGGCCTGACGCAGCATGGCGCCGAGGCCGATGCCTTGGGTGCCCCGGGTGGAAAAGCCGTCAGCCATGCAGTCGTCAAGGGCGAAGCCTTGCCCTCTATCAATAGCGATGACTTCGACACCCGGCACAGCACCCGGCAGCGCACGCAGGTGCAGCTCGCCGTTGCTGGCGTGCTTTAGGATATTGCTGGCAACTTCCGTGACGACCAGCGCCACGCGACCGGAATCCGTGGCGTCGAAGCCCAGCTGTTCGGCGAGTTTTTGCGCGATGCGCCGCGCGTGCCCCACCTGACTCGTGTCTTCGATCGCCAACACGCGGGTCAGGCTGCTGTGCAGTCTCAGGTCCATTTACAGATCATCACCCGAGTGCCCGCGCCGGGCGCCGTGTCCAGCTCGAAATCGTCCACCAACCGTTTGGCGCCGGTCAGCCCGAGGCCAAGGCCACCGCCCGACGTCCAGCCGTCGGTCATCGCCAGTTTCAGGTCGGGAATGCCGGGGCCTTCGTCGCGAAAGGTCAACCTCAGGCCGGTGCGGGCGCCGTCTTCGACGATCTCCCAGTCCATGTCGCCGCCACCGCCGTAGACCATGGTGTTACGCGCCAGCTCGCTGACCGCCGTCACCAGTTTGGTCAGGTCGATCAGGCGCATGCCGCATTCCTGCGCCAGCTTGCGCGCCAGTTGCCGCGCCAGCACCACATCCTGTTCGATCTGAATGCCTTGGGTGCCGCTGCTGCGCACGCTCATTGGGAATAAGCCCGCTCGCGCAACAGCGTCATGCCGCGCTCGACATTGAGCGCCGTGCTCACACCCGGCAAGGTCATGCCCAGTTCCACCAGCGTGATCGCCACCGCAGGCTGCATGCCGACCAGCACGGTTTCGGCGTCCATGATGCGGGACAGGCCGGAAATCATGCCAATCATGCGCCCGATGAACGAATCGACCATGTCCAGCGCCGAAATGTCGATGAGCACGCCTCGGGCAGAGGTCTTGCTGATGCGCTCGGACAGATCGTCCTGGAGCGTCAGCGCCAATTGGTCGTGCATGTCCACTTGAATGGTGACCAGCAGGAAGTCACCCATTTGCAGAATCGGAATCCGCTCCATGGGCTTATACCGCCTTGGTGACGGTCAGGCCCAGACGGCGCAAGGCCAGCGCCAGCGCGTCGGCGAGATTGGCCTTGGTGACGACGCCTTGCAGGTCCAGACCCAGATGGACGATGGTCTGGGCGATCTGCGGACGCACGCCGCTGATGATGCAATCGGCGCCCATCAAGCGAATCGCGGTCACGGTTTTCAGCAGGTGCTGGGCGACTAGGGTGTCGACGGTCGGCACGCCGGTGATGTCGATGATCGCGATTTCGGAACCGGTGTCGACGATGCGTTGCAGCAGGGACTCCATGACCACTTGGGTGCGCTGGGAATCCAGGGTGCCGATCATCGGCAGGGCGAGCACGCCATCCCACAGTTTGACCACGGGGGTGGACAGCTCCAGCAGTTCTTCTTGCTGACGCTTGATCACCGACTCGCGGGATTTCTGATAGGTGCGAATGGTGTGCATGCCCAGCACGTCCAGCAGTTGCGAGATTTCCCAGAGTTGTTCGGCCAGCGCGACCGGGCTGTCGGCGTATTGCTTTTGCAGCAGCGTGAACACGGGGCCTTTGAGAGCAAAAATAAAACTGGCCGTCTGCTGGGAATCCTGCCCGGCCAACGCGCGCTGGTGGGACAGTTTTTCGAGGAACTGACGGGCTTCGTCCCAATCAGCCGTGGTGATGTTCTGCGAGCCGCCCTTTTCCAGCACGGCGATGAGAAGGCGCAAAAACTCTTTGGTCTGCTGGTCGACATCGTCCGCTTTCAGATTGCGCGTAGCGCCGCTCGTCTCCAGATCGGCGCGCCAGCTGGATGCCAGCTCGGCTTCGGCGCGTTTGAGAGAATCCACGGTGGTTTGCTGCAGTACTGCCATGAGGTTGGCTCCTGAAGGTGCGCTCGTCGGGTCCAATAGAGTGAGGACACGACGACGGGCGGACACACGAAAATGAGTCAGGCGCGGATTCGGCTACCGAATCGGGACCTAACTGGTTCAATATAAAGCGCTTTTGCTACGGCGAGCGGGTGCGACGAATAACCCGCCGCCCGCTTGGTGTCAAGGTAACATCACCACCGACAAAAGGTTCCATGTCCGGTGAAGATAATAGACCACGCTGCGCCTGGCGCTTTTCAGAGCCCCCCGCTGGCAGCGGCGAAGCGTGTCGGGGTCGAGCCGAAGGGCGTGCGGGTGGTGCGCAAGTCGTAGCGCAATTCGGCCACCAGTTCGGCCACGGCGCGCATGGTGGTGATATTGGAAATGGACACGTTCTCGACCTGCATGGCGACTGTACCGGTGGTGGCGTCGTAGATTTTCACCAGCAGGCCGCCGCCGGGCATGAGGGTGCATTCACAGGCCAAGGGCAGAAACGCGCTTTCCAGCGTCCTGCGCAGTTCCGGGGTAAACAGCATCGCACCACCTCCATGTTGATCGGGGCCGGGCACCGGTGTGCCTGCCTTTCCGGGCCGATGATGGAGTGTAGGTCGGGATGGGCGAGCGTCCGGCTCGCTCAGCGGAAATTGCGGGCTTGATCACAGATTCATGCCGGCGCTATACACGGCAGCACACCCAGCAGCATGACCACACTCGAGCCTGTAGGAGCGAATTCATTCGCGAGGGGCCGGTACAGCCGACACATCCTCATCAATCACACCACCGCTTCGCGAATAAATTCGCTCCTACAGGTTTTGCAGCCTGCACAGCCCCTCTCAAAACGCCATATCAGTCGTCTGCGCATAAATCGAAAACGCGCCCAGCAAAAACCAGAACCCACTGAACAGCCACGGCGTGCGCATCGAGAACATCAGCGACTTCCGATACCCCTTCTCGCTCGACTCGTGCTCACTGAACAACGGCGAATCATCATAGGCCAAGCCCATGGCGGGCTGGCTGTGCAGCAGCTGACTTTGCTTGAAGTGCCAATGATCGATGATCTCGTAGGCCGCGCGAATCCCCGGCCACGCGTGCATTGAGCTGATCAGCCCCAACAGCGTCAAAAACGGCGGCACGACCAGGGTGAACAGCTTGCCCCACTCCGGATTCAAGTTCGCCATCGACGAGGCAAACGCGATCACCAGAAATGACTGGGCCGACAAATAGGCGTTAGTGCGGTTGGACAGGATGGCGGTCTCGTACTGGATTTCCTTTCGGTAGAAATCCAGCCGTTCCTTGGGGGTGCCGAACAGCATCGTCTCGGCGGTTTCGACGTCGGAAATCGGCACGCTGCTGGTGATAATGCCGGGTGACACGGTTTCACGCTTCACAGCCAAAAGCTCCCTGATTCACAACGATAAAAGGCCGGAGCGGACATCGTGTTCGCTCCGGCGCAGATACGGGGTTGTTAACGCAGATCATCGGACAGCGGCGTCGGCTCGTCGGGCGGAGGCACCGGAGTGGCGGCCGGCGGCTCATTCCAGTCCGGGGGACGCGGCGCGTCGGGCTTTTGCCAATCCTCGGGTCGCGCTTCAGCGCTTTCCTTTTTGTCCTCCTCGAAGTCTTCGTCATCCTTGGCATCGGGATCGAGGTCCTGATCCGCGGTCGGCAGCTCTTCGGGGCGGGTGATCGGCGTGGTGGGATCGACTGACATAAGCACCTCTCTCGGCTGAGCCCAACGATCGGGCTGTCTCATATTCGAAGCAGTCGACGCCCAGAGGTGCCACGAATATGACCAGCGGTCGCCTCTACGGCCGTTGCTTTCATTTCAACGCGCCCGAAGCCCGCGCCATGCAGCGCACGCGACGCTCTTCGACCCGTTGCGCGAACCACGCAGTGGTCAGCTTGCGGGTGATCTTCGGGCTTTCCAGCACAATGCCCGGCAAAATCGCCCGTGGCAGCGGCTTGCCTGCCGCCTTGTCCGCCAGGGCGAACACCTGTTTGTAGAGATCGGTGTCTTCAAACTCAAGCGTCTCGCCTTTTTCCAGCGCGCTGCGAATGGTCGGATTGCGCATGCCCAATTGCGTGTGCAGGCTGCGCACGGCCAGTTCGGTCTGCCCTAGCGAAGGGCCGAAACCGTAGCTGATCAGGTCGCCATCCAGCGCCAGGCGCTTGCCGGTCAAACGCGCGACTGCACTTTGGAACGCAGCGTTGCGGCTGGCGTACCAACCGGCGTTGAAGTCGGCGAAACGGTAAATCGGCTTGTCGTAGCTGACCGGGTAGCCGAGCAAATGGGCGATGCCGAAATACACCCCGCCACGACGGCTGAACACTTCATGGCGAATCGAATCCTCAACCGGGTACGGATAGCCCCGCGCCTGCTGTTCGGCGAATTCGATGCTGACCTGCATCGGCCCCGCCGTGTGCACCGGGTTAAAGTTGCCGAACAACGTGCGACCCAAAGGCACCATGCCAATGAAGTCGTCGAAGATCGCACTGAGGTCTTTTTCGGTACGGGCCGCGCTGAGGCGTTCGTTGTAGGTTTTGCCAGTGGGCGAGCGGATGTCCAGCGCACTGCGCACCAGCAGATTGGGGATGTGGGCCTTGCTGGCGCGACGGTCAATCTCGTCTTGGGCGATCTTGCCCATGCCGGGCACGGCCGGGTCGACCTGATAGTTGGATTCTTGCTCCGCCACCGCCAGCACCGAACAGAGGTTTTCGACAGTGGGGTCGATTTTCTGCGCATCGAACGCGGTGTAGATGTCGGTCGCCCAGCCTTTGCGATCAGGGACGCTGGCGGGCAACAGCCGCACGATTTCGCTGCGCACCACGTCGGGCGGGGGTGGCGGCGCCTGTATGCGCTGCGAGCCGCACCCGGCCAGCAATGCCAGCAGCAGCGCGGCGGCAAGGGCATGGGCGTGGCGAGTGAGTCCGTTCGTGAGCATGAAATGTCGGTCTTCCAGAAGAGAACTGTCGAGTTGGACAGCGCTGTGCGTCGAGTGGCTCATGATTCAACCACGGGATGACGCCCCTGCGAGCCAACGCCGTATTTGCTGCGGTACTCGCTGGGGGCCAGTCCCGTGACTTTTCTGAAGGTGGAACGGAATGCCGCAGGATCCTGATAGCCCACGGTCCAGGCGATGTGGTCGACCGTGGACGTGGTGAATTCGAGCATCTCCCGTGCCTTGCCCACGCGCAGATGCTGGCAATACTCGGTGGGTCTCAGGCCCGTTGCGGCCCGAAAGCGTCGCAGAAAGGTGCGCTCCTCCAGCCCGGCGCGCCGCGCCATCTCATCGACCGACACGTCCACCGCACCGACGCTTTGCAGCCAATGCTGGACCTTCAACACCGGGGCATCGCCGTGGTTCAGAATCGGCGCAAAGTTGCTGCCGTATTCCTGCTCGCTTTCGCTGTGTTCGATCACCAGAAAACGTGCCGTCCGGGAGGCGATCCCGGGGCCGAGCAATCGGCTCACCAGACGCAACCCCAGGTCGGACCAGGCCATCAGCCCCGCCGTGGTGATGATGTCGCCGTCGTCGATGATGGGTTTGTCCACATTCACCTTGATGTTGGGAAAACGTTCGCTCAAAGGACTCGCCTGACTCCAGTGGGTGGTCGCGGCACGACCGTCGAGCAGCCCCGTTTGAGCGAGGACAAAAGCGCCCAGACACACCGTGCCGATGGTCGCTCCGGCCCCATGCTGCGCCAGCACCCAGCGCGAAAGGCCGTCCATGGCCTCCGTTCCCGGTAGCCCCATCAACGAGGGCGGAATCAGCACGGCGGCCAACGGTCCCTCCCCGTCCGAGGCAAACGTCTCGAACACCCGCTGCGGTTCGCATTGCGCATCAACCTGCCAGTGACTGACGCGCAGCCGTGGCAGTTGAGAAGACTGCTGTTCGTCGGCCATGCGGTTGGCGACTTCGAACAGGTCGGTCAGCCCATGCACCGCCGCCATTTGCGCGCCGGGGTAAATCAGCACCCCGATGTCGGCCACCGCCCGTTCAACGCTCATTGTCAGTTTTCCCTCGCCATATGTCGGTGCTGACAATCCTCCTGCGCGGCAGAGAGGTCAATACTGAACGCTACATCACACACATCCCACCGAGGAAACAGACATGTCCCACACCGCACTCATCGTCGTCGACATCCAGAACGATTATTTCCCTGGCGGCAAATGGCCGTTGGCCGGGGCCGACGCCGCCGTCGACAACGCCGCCCGTGTCGTTCAGGCGAGCCGTGATGCAGGCCACCCGGTGATCTTCGTGCGCCACGAATTCACAAGCCCCGACGCCCCGTTTTTCGTGCCGGGCTCGGAGGGGGCGCAGTTGCACCCCAAAGCGGCGAATCAGGGACGGGAGTCAGTGGTGCTCAAGCATTTTCCCAACGCCTTTCGCGAGACCGGCCTGAAGGCGCTGCTGGACGAACAGGGCATCAAGAATCTGGTGGTGATCGGCTCGATGAGCCACATGTGCATCGACGCCACGGTTCGTGCAGCAGCGGACCTGGGTTACAAGGTCAACGTCATCCATGACGCCTGCGCGACCCGCGACCTGGAATTCAACGGCACGACCGTCCCTGCCGCACAGGTGCATGCAGCGTTCATGTCGGCGTTGGGGTTTGCCTATGCAGAGGTCATTTCGACTGAGGCGTTTCTAGGCTGAGGCGGTAGGGCTTTTCGCTGCCGTCGTAACCTCCGGCGTCTCCTACGAGATCAATGTCGAACTCAACATGTGTAATCGACGCTGAATGGCAAAACAGCGTCAGACCGAACATGCAAATTCGACGCAGAACCGGTGGCAGACGCCGGAGGTCACGACGGCAGCGAAGCCGATCGCGCAGACCTTCTCTACCACCTGGCCAGCGACAAACGGCCCTTGATTCACCGGAGCACAACGGTACGATTGCATGACGTTGTACGATGACGTATAACGAACGCTTCGTATTGAGTTGCTTTCCAACGTAAATCACGAGCCTCTAATAAAAATGAATACACACACGATTTTCCGCCTTGCATCCCGCGCTGACTGGGCCTTTACGCCCGACCGCTCTTCTCCCAATCAGTCTCCCAATCCGTCTCCCGGCACAGCATAGCCCTAGGCAGGTTGAATCTGCCTTTTCTACATTCGGCTTTGAATCAGCCCTGTCGTCCTACAACGACCTGTCACTGTGCAGCCCGCTCACGCCCGCATTACCTTCCACGCGCCCTGAAAAAGGGGAACGGAGAGAACATGGACCCAAGAATAACAATCATCCTGTGCTTGACCGCCGGCTACTTCGTGGTCATGTCCTACATCGGCTACAGCGTGCGCAAACACGCGAAAAGCAGCGACGGTTTCACCGGTGGCGGCCGCAGCTTTCCACCCTTTTTGATCGGTGCCCTGCTGCTCTCCGAGTTCATCGGCAGTTCGGTGAGCATCGGTACAGCACAAAAGGGTTTTGAAGCCGGGATTTCCGCGGCCTGGAACCTGGTCGCGCTGTCCCTCGGCTTTCTATTGCTGGCCTTGGTACTGGCGAAGAAATACCGCGAGACCGGCCTGAACACGATCTCCGGCATCCTCGCGCAGAACTACGGCCAAGGCACACGCTACGCCGCTTCGGTGCTGACCATCTGTGCGCTGAGCATCGTTTCCGTGGCGCTTTACGCGAGCGGCGGCGCGGTGTTGGCGGCGGTGCTGAACATCGACAAGACTCTCGCCATCCTGCTGGTGGGCGTGATCACCGTGTTCTATGTCAGCGTCGGCGGCATGCGCTCGGTGGTCTACACCAACTTCGTGCACGCCGTGATCAAATACATCGGCATCGCCCTCGCGCTGGCGTTCGCGCTGAGCGCAAGCGGTGGCATCGGCGCGCTGCAAGCCAAGCTGCCTGCGACCATGTTCGATTTCACCGGCGTGGGCTGGGGCCAGATCTTCGCGTGGATGATCGGCGGCGTTGGCTCGATCTTCGCCACCCAATACGTGATTCAAGCGCTGGTCAGCACCAAGGACGAAAAGACCGCCAAGCGCGCCTGCTTCTATGTGTCTTCGCTGATGATTCCTTTCGGCCTGATGGCCGCGCTCATCGGCATGTGCAGCGCCTACTTGTACCCCGGCATCAAATCCATCGACGCCTTCCCCGCGCTCATCGCCCACATGCCGACCTTCTCGGCGAGCCTGGTGGTGATCGGTCTGGCGGGCGCGCTGTTCGGTGGTATTTCGGCCAACACCCTCGCCTCCGCAACACTGGCGATGAAGGACTTCTACGACCCGTTCTTCAACAAAGAGAAAAACGACCGCAAATCGGTGGTGTTCATTCGTCTGGCAATCATCGTCATCGGCTTTCTGCCGTTGATCCTGGCGCTGTTCGCCGACAAGATTCTGCTGATCGCCTTCCTCGGCAAAGCCCTGCGGGCCACGCTCGCGGTGATCGTGCTGATGTGCTTCTACGCGCCAAAGTTCGGCAGCGGTCGCGGCGCACTGGCAGGCGTGATCCTGTCGGTGTTCTCGACCATCGGCTGGTTTCTGGCGGGCAATCCATACGGCATCGACAGTTCGTACTTCGCGCTTTTCGCCCCGCTGCTGACGATGGCCATCGCCGAACTGCTCAAAACCGGGCGTTCCGAACCGCAACCTGTGTTAAACAAGAACGGCTGAAACGTTTTTCGATGCTGTCACCCAGGCGCGCCTCGGTCAGAGGGCGCGCCGCAAGGAGGAAACAATGAGCGACAAGAAAGCCGATGTGCTGGTCTGGGGTCCGGTGCATGCCGCACTGACGCAAAACCTGGAACGTGACTTCACCGTGCACAACCGCTGGGAGATCAAGGACATCGACGCCTGGGCCGCCGAACATGGCGCCAAGATTCGCGGCGTGGTCACCAGCGGCGTCTACGGCACCGACAACGCTTTGCTCGACAAGCTGCCAAACCTGCAAGTGGTCAACAGCTTCGGCGTGGGTTACGACCCCATCGACACCGCCTACCTGGCCAAACGCGGCATCCCACTGAGTAATACCCCCGATGTTCTGAACAATGCCGTGGCCGAAACCGCCTTGGCCCTGATGCTGGCCGTGTCCCGTCGTATCGGTGAAGCCGAGCGCTTCGTGCGGGCCGGCAAATGGCTAAACGCCAAACTGCCGCTGGGCAACAGCCTCAATGGCAAGACCTGCGGCATTGTCGGCCTCGGCAAGATCGGTAAGACGATTGCCAAACGCGCCGCTGCGTTCGACATGGACATCGCCTATTACCGTCGTGGTCAGGCCTATCCGGATGTTTCCTACACCCACTACGGCAATCTCATCGAGCTGGCCAAGGCGTCGGATTATCTGATCCTGATTGTGCCGGGCGGGGTCGACACGCAGCACATGGTCAACGCCGAAGTCTTGAAAGCCCTGGGGCCGAAATCCTTCCTGATCAACGTGGCCCGTGGTTCTGTGGTCGATGAGAAGGCGCTGGTCGCGTCGTTGCTGGAGTCGGGCATCGCGGGTGCAGGTCTCGACGTGTTCGAAGATGAACCGAACGTACCGGCCGAACTGCTGACCCTCGACAACGTGGTCCTGACGCCGCACATCGGCAGCGGCACACACGAAACCCGTCAAGCTATGGCCGATCTGGTGTTCGCCAACGTCAGCGGTTTCTTCGACGAAGGTAAGCTGGTGACCCCGGTTTCCGTGTAAACCGGCCGCTGTTGCTATATGGCCTACAGTCCAGGGCGTGATCATATTCGCCTTGGTCCGTAGGCCGATGCTTTTATGACCGTAGGTCAGTCTTCCCCCCTCCCCGCCAACTTTTCTGGATAATGCCGGTCCAACCGCCCCGAACATGAACACGGGAGAATCCTGTTTGAACATTGCAGGCGTCATTTTCGACTGCGACGGAACCCTGGTGGACAGCGAGCGGCTGGCTGCGGGGCTTTTGCGCGACATATTGCAGGAACACCGGGTCACCCTGACCCTTGATGAAGTGCTGGAACGCTTCCGTGGCGTGCAATTCGCGCTGTGCATGGAAGGCCTGTGCCGCGATTACCCGTGGCTGCCCAACCTCGAAATCGTCAACAGTTTCCGGGCGCGCACTCTTCCGCTGTTGCAGGCCGAACTCGAAGAAATGCCCGGTGCGGTGGACTTCGTGCGCAGCCTGTCCCTGCCCAAATGCGTGGCATCGAACGGCCCGCGCAGCAAAATCGAAACCTGCCTGAGCACGGTCGGTCTGCTGGACGTGTTTCATGGCCTGATCGTCAGCGCGTACGAAGTGGATGCGTGGAAACCGTCGCCCATTCTTATCGAGCATGCGGCCGATTTGCTGGGCCTGAAACCGGAGGAATGCCTGTTGGTGGAAGACAGCATCCCCGGCGTCATGGCGGGGCTCGGCGCAGGCGCGCAAGTGGCCGGGTATGGCGACACGGATTTTTCGGACTTCGAAGACCACGTCAACTTTCACCCGGTGAAAAATTTCGGTGAGCTGCGGGAATTGGTGCAGCGGATCAGCTAAGCACTTTTGCAGACGGCACGAACTCAACCCTGTAGGAGCGAATTCATTCGCGAAAGGTGGTTCAGGTGATAGAGATGCGTCGGCAATGCCGGCCTCTCGCGAATGAATTCGCTCCTACAGAGCGCTTGGCGTCGTAAATAATATTTGTGGTCCGGGCTTTTCGGTCGTCTGAATGAGTCAGCACTCCCTCATCCCTTCAATCGGCCCTTGTTGATTGTCGCGGAACTCGATACTGTACATAAAACCAGTATCGAGAAATCCCATGCAGCTGATCGACAAGCTCAGCATCCTCGCTGACGCCGCCAAATACGATGCTTCCTGCGCCAGCAGTGCCGCACCCAAGCGCAGTTCCGAGGGCAAATCCGGGATCGGTTCCAGCACCGGCATGGGCATTTGCCACAGCTACACGCCTGACGGGCGCTGCGTCTCGCTGCTGAAAATCCTCCTGACCAACTTCTGCCTTTACGACTGCCAGTATTGCGTCAATCGCCGCTCCAGCGATGTGCCCCGCGCACGGTTCAGCCCGGAAGAGGTCGTGACCCTCACCCTGGATTTCTACCGCCGCAACTGCGTCAGCGGGTTGTTCCTCAGCTCCGGGATCATTCGCTCGGCGGACTACACGATGGAACAACTGGTGCGCGTCGCCAAACTGCTGCGCGAGGAACACGAGTTTCGCGGCTACATCCACCTCAAGACCATTCCCGAAGCCGACCCGGCCCTGATCGAGGAAGCCGGGCGTTATGCCGACCGCTTGAGCGTGAACATTGAGCTGCCCACCCAACTCGGCTTGCAGACACTGGCCCCCGAGAAGGAAATGGGCTCGATCAAGCAGGCCATGCAGACCATTTATACCGGCCAGCAGACGATTCTCAACGAGCCCAAGGCCCCGCGTTTTACCCCGGCTGGGCAAAGCACACAGATGATTGTCGGCGCGGATGACACTGACGACAGCACCCTGCTGCACACCGCTGAATCGCTATATGGCGATTACCGGCTCAAACGCGTCTATTACTCGGCCTTCAGCCCGATCCCCAACAGCCCGAAAAGCGTGCCTCTGGCGGCCCCGCCGCTGATGCGCGAACACCGGCTGTATCAGGCGGATTTTCTGCTCCGGGGGTATGGCTACAGTGCCAACGAGCTGCTGAGCGGACCGGGGCACCTGGCGCTCGACATCGATCCGAAGCTGGCGTGGGCGCTGGAACACCGCGATATTTTTCCGCTGGACCTCAACCGCGCCGAACCGGCGATGATCGCTCGGATTCCCGGCATCGGCATCCGCACCACCAAGCGCCTCGTCGAACTGCGTCGCCAACGGCGGATTCGTTATGAAGACCTGACCCGCCTGCGGTGCGTGCTGGCCAAGGCCAAGCCTTTCATCATCACCAGCGATTACCACCCCCGGCAGGCAGAAAGCTCCAGCGTCATGCTGCGCGAGCAGCTGCGCGACCGCCCGCAGCCTCAACAGATGGCGCTGTGGGCATGATCATTCTCGATTGCGACGATCTGTTCGAGACCTGGCGACAGCAAGCCCGCTGGTTGCTCAGTCATCAGATCAATCCGGATCAGGTGAGTTGGACCGTACGCGAAGACGCGGACCTGTTTGCCAGCGAACACGACTATCCCGATCACCCCGGCCCGTTTCAGGCGCGGGTGCCGTTGGAGCTGATCGAACTGCTGCAAAACGCAGCGCAATATCGCGGCGAACAGCGCTGGAGTGTGTTGTATGAGGTGTTGTGGCGCGTCGTTCATGGCGACCGCACGGCGATGCTCGCAGGCGACAAGCTGGGCAGCGAGCTTCACCGGAGACTGAAGCAGGTCAGCCGCGAAGCCCATCACCTGCATGCGTTTCTGCGCTTTATCGCCTTGCCCGTCGATCCGAACCCGAAGGATCTGGCCGTCAAGGCAGCACTGCTGGAAACCCGGTCATTGCCGGAATACGTGGCGTGGCATGAACCCGCACACGACATTTTGCGCACCGCCAGCGAGCATTTCATTGGCCGGTTGGGCCGTCATCGCTGGATGATCGCGACGCCCCAGGACGGCGTGTTCTACGACGGTCAGCAACTGATCCACAAGCGCCAATGCCCCGACGCCTGGCAAGCGTTGGCGCGCAACGCCGACGATCCCCACGGCGAGCTGTGGCTGACCTATTACAGCCACATCTTCAACCCCGCCCGGCTCAACCCCAAGGTCATGCAGGGCCACCTCCCTGCCCGCTTCTGGAAAAACCTGCCCGAAGGCCCGCTGATCCCCGCATTGATCAGCGAGGCACGGACGGGGAAGCAGCGGGATGGTCAAGCGAGGAAGATTGGGGAGCGTCAGGGGAAAGTGATCAGAGCGAGATAGGCGCTTGGATGCGATCCAACTGTAAGAGCGAATTTATTCGCGAATGGCCCTCACAGACGATGCATCTCCAGCGTCTGGCCAATCTTTCGCGAATGAATTCGCTTCCGCAGGGGCCCTTGAACGCGCAAATGGGCGTTAATGCACCGCCGCCGCCTGCTGCATGCCTGCCGTGCTCAACGGCGTACCCAGGGTCGAACCGAAGAACTCCACTGCCTCGCTGCTCAGGTTGCGGTGAATGTCTTCGCGGTCCACGCCCACGGCGTCGGTGCACAGCCCCGGTTGGGTGGCGCGCTGCATGTCGTCACACGGCGCCATGAACACGAAGTGCCCTGCCCCGGCCAACAGCTTGAAGTTCGACACGTCCGGCAGCTTGCGCGCCAGTGCTTCGGCATTTTTGTCGATGGCCAGCAGCTCATCGCCATCGCCGCTATACAGCAACACCGGCACGTGCACATCCGCCAGGGTCTGACGCCCGAACATGATGCCCAGCGGTGCCATCAACATCAGCGCGCTGACGCGAGGGTCCGCCTGGGCATGCAAGTCCTCACGATCCACCAGCAATTCGCCTTGAGTCTTGCAAGCGTCAATGTCTTGCGGACGCTCGATACAGTACTGGCGCAGGCGTTTGAGATCAGGTTTGGCCCCCGCGAGAATCAACGCGGTCTCGCCCCCGGCGGAATAGCCGATGACGCCCACGCGGCGGGCGCTGATGTAAGGCGAAAGCATCGGGTCGAGCAACGCCGCGCTGATCGCTTCCGAGATCTGCAACGGTCGACCATACAGATTGCTCAAGCTGCCGAGGCGGCTGTGATCGAGGTAGTTATCGCCGGGGTGAAAAACCGCCACCACCACGAAGCCTTTACGGGCCAAGGACGTGGCCAGGTCGTGTTGAGCGAGTGGAGTGCCGGTGTTGCCGTGGGACAGCATGAGCATCGGGAAGCGGCCCATGGCGATGGTCGCGTCCTCGGTGGCCCGGATCGGATAACCCTGAACGCGGGTCACGCTGTCCGGGTCGGTGGACGGGTAAAAGGCGTAGGCGTGCATCGGCTGGGAATCCAGCGGATCAAGAAACGTCAGCTCATGAAAGCCGACACTCCAGTTTTCCGATTCACTGGCCTGCACTGAAATCAGGCCGCTGAACAGGCTAATCACCATCACTGCACAAAGACGCATCATCGCAATGCCCCTCACCTTCTCAATCCGTGCCCGTCGAATCAGACCCGATGGGCCTGAACTCCTTGTAAACCGCAGCCTGTCGCTATCTGACCGGTAAAGATCGATAACATTCGGTGCGGTGCTTAGATCGATATTGCACAAGGCGGGCCAAGCTCGGAAATATGAGAAAAGCTGGCCATTTGTAATCAATAAGCGGCCGGTTACGGCAATTTTAGCGCTATCCGGGGATAGCTTACCCGCAAAGAAATCGCAAAGTCTGTCGCCCGGCTGAACGCGCGCGTTTCAACCGGGCCTGAAACGACAAAAGCCCCGGCATCGATGGGATGACGGGGCTTTCGACGGCATTGCGAAAGCGGACGAGCGGCGTCCGCTATCGAGGACTTACGCGAACAGCGTTTCGTCGATGTGCTTCTGGGCGGCAGTCAGTGCGGCGACACGAGGCTCGTCGCCATAGGCCAGGCCGTGAGCGGTGACGAATTCCAGGTCAGTAACGCCCAGGAAGCCGAACAGCACCTTGAGCAGCGCGTCATGGCCAACACCGGTAGGTTGACCCACGTGCAGGCCGCCCGACGTGGAGACGATGATGACTTTCTTGCCTTTGCACAGGCCTTCCGGACCGGCTTCGGTGTAACGGAACGTGCGGCCAGCGACAGTGATGCGGTCGATCCAGGCTTTCAGCTGGCTTGGGATGGTGAAGTTGTACATCGGCGCGCCGATGACCACGACGTCAGCCGCCAGGAATTGCTGCAGGGTCGCTTCGTTGGTGTCCACTTCCAGGTTCTGAGCGGCGTCGCGGCCCTCAGCCGGTGTGCCCGCAGCGGCCAGCGCCGTGCCGGAGAAGTGACCCAGTGCTTCGCTGGCCAGATCGCGATAGACCACGTCGGTGCCAGGGTGAGCGGCGACGTAGGATTGAACGACGCTGCGGCTCAATTGGCGCGAAGCGGAGTGATCGCCGAGGATGCTGGAATCGATGTGCAAAAGAGTCATGAATGTGCTTCCTGAGTGGGAATCGCCGCTTGGCGATCAAGTGACGATAATCCTACCGGGTAAGCCAATGGCTGATTAGTCGGCAAAAATGCGATAGTTCGTCCCACTCACAGGACAATCGAGTTCACCATGCAAGATCTCAACGACCTTTATTACTTCGCCAAGGTGGTCGAATGCGGCGGTTTCGCGGCGGCCGGGCGTGCGCTGGGCATTCCCAAGTCGCGCTTGTCACGGCGGATTGCCGAGTTGGAAATCCGCCTCAACGCCAGCCTGCTGCAGCGCACCACCCGCAAACTGGCGCTCACGGCGGTGGGCGAACGTTACCTGCAACACTGCCAGGCGATGCTGCTGGAGGCTGAAATGGCCGATGAGGCGGTGGCGTCGCTGTCGGCCGAACCGAGGGGGCGCCTGCGGGTGTCCTGCCCGGTCGGCATGACCCACTGGAACCTGAGCAACGTGGTCACGGAGTTTTTGGCGCGCTACCCCCAGGTCCAGCTGGAGCTGCTGCTGGTGAACCGTCGGGTCGATCTGGTCAATGAAGGCATCGACGTCGCCCTGCGCGTGCGCGACATCGGTGATGAAGACCCGAACCTCATTGTCCGCCAATTGGTGCCGGCGTTCGCAGCGCTGGTCGCTTCTCCTTCGCTGATCGCTGGAATGGACATCCGCACCCCAGACGACTTGAGCGCCCTGCCTGTGCTGGGCGCCATCGAAGCCGACCGCAAGGTGCACTTCCTGCTGATTCACGAAGACGGCCGTCGCCAGGAAGTGGTGCTCGACGCGCGACTGGCCGTGGACGATTTCAACATCCGCAAGGCGGGCGCACTGGCGGGGCTGGGCATGACCATGCTGCCGATGATGAATTGCAAGGACGCCCTGGCCGACGGAACGCTGGTGCGATTGCTGCCGGACTGGTCCATGTCCACCGGCAACCTGCAGGCGGCCTACACCCAGCGACGGGGCGCGTTGCCCGCCGTGCGCGCATGGCTCGACCACGTGACAGAGGGCTTCAGCCAGTTCGCCTCGGCGTGCCCATGAGCCAATCCTGATGTTTCTGGCGGGTCACGTCAGATTCAGCGGCGCGGCGCCGGTGAAATGTCGGTACAGCACGACCGAACGGAGCATCACCGTCGCCCGACGCTCATAGGCACTGGGCGCGCACTTGGCGTATTCCTCCAGCTCACGTCGCACCCGACCCTCGACGTCAGTGGCCGGGGTTTTCACGGCACGATCGGCGCAGGCCGGCAGGGAGTTGCGCAGGCGCACGTTGACCAACAGCTCTTCCGCAGCGCCCTCGCCCGCAGGCACGGCAGCAAGGCTTCTGGACCAGTACTTTTCCAGCCAGCTCCGAAACAGCCAGCGTTGCCCGGCCTTGGTGCGCAGCGCCGCGCGGATGAAGGTCCGGAACGTTTGCCAGTCCAGCGACGTCAGCGAAGGGTTGCGATACTTGTGGCAGTAGCTGGGGTAATGGGGGTTTGAAAAGTGCTTGAACGCGGCGCCTTCCAGGTCGGCCTCGATCTGCACCGGCGCACATAAACCCGCCGCTCGAAGCTGACCATAAACGCCGACCCCTTCGGCCGGGTACAGCGCGGGGTCCGCCAGGCGCAGGAACGCGGCCTTGTGTTCCGAAGGCACCAGCCCGGACTGTCCGACGTAGGTGATGAACTCCAACAGATCGCCCTGATCCATGTGGGCAATGCCGATCCCGCCTACGCCATAACTCATGAGGTGCTTGCCGGTGTTGGCGCTGGTCCGTGACTTCCAGTCATTCTGCACCGGGTCGGGGGGCAGGCCCGAGGGATCGTCGATGCCCCACTGTGCGACGCCAAGGGTCAAGGCGATCAGCCCCAATCCTCGTTGCGCCGTGGAGTCCTGTGGGTGGTCGCGATAATCGAGCATCAGTGTTTTGACGAACCCGACGTCCAGGGTTTCGCCCTGAATGTTGTCGTCCGCCGACGGCGACCAGCCCCCTCGTTCGAGAATGTGCTCGATGGCCGCATCCGGCAGCCCGGCGGCTTGAGCGTGGCCGCCGACCCCCGCCAGCAGCTCCGGCCATTTCGTCCAGTTAAAACCCACTGCGGCACTGGCCGCGCTCGGCAGGCACAGCGCTGCGCCACCCATCAGAAACCCACGACGTGTAAGAGGCATTGCGGTATCCCCCAAATTCACACTGATTCTGTTAAAACGTGCATCGGCAGAAGTTTTTCTACAGGAAGCCTATGGATATCGAAGACGTTGCCGCCTTTTGCCTGGGATTGCCCGGCGCTAGGGAGGACTACAAATGGGGTGGCGTGCGGGTGTTCTCCATCGCCGAGACCAAGATGTTCGCGGTCATGGGGCTGGCGGGGAACGATCTGGCGTTCAAGGTCGGCCCGGACCTGTTTTTGGGTTACGTGGACCGGCCCGGCGTGCGCCCTGCGCCCTACCTCGCACGCGCGCACTGGATCACCCTGTCGCATCCCTACGCCATGGGTGATGAAGAATTGCGTGAATTATTGACCCGCTCTCACCAACTGGTGGTGAGCAAATTGCCGAAACGGCGGCAGGTCGCGCTCAAGCTCTGAACGCCCTCGACCGCGTTGTCAGTACAGGTGCCGGACCAAAAAACGCCCGCCCATCAGCACCCGGTCGACCCAGAACAATTCGTGCAGCAGCACGATCAGCCAGAACACCGCCTGATAGGACACTTTGCGTGTTTTGTGGCGGAACAGTTGCTGGCCGATCAATGCGCCCGGCCAACCGCCCAGCAGCTCGACGGCGTGCAGGATTTTCTCCGGTGTGCGCTGGCCTTGAGTGCGGGCCTGTTTCTTGTCATAGCCGTACAACGCGACCGCCAGCAGGCTCATGAGCGGATAGACCGCCAACGGCCACCACGATCCGCCGCGCACGCCCGACACGATCAGGCCGTACAGCGGCAAGGCGCACAGCACGGCCAGGACGAGCAGCTTGAATTTCAGCCCGCGTACCGGGCCGTTGTCGTTGCGACGGGAGACGTCGGGTTTGACGCGTTGATTCACCGCATCAGCCCTGCACGCTGGACCAATCGACCCAACCGAATACCCAAGTCGCCAGAATCAGCAAACCAAACGCGATCCGGTACCAGGCAAACACCGCATAACTGTGGGTCGCGATGAACTTCAGCAAGGCACGCACCGCGATCATCGCGAAGATGAACGAGGTGATGAATCCGACGGCGAATACCGCGAAGTCATCGGGCTGGAACAGGTTGCGGTATTTGTAACCGGAGTACAGCGACGCAGCGATCATCGTCGGCATGGCGAGGAAGAACGAAAACTCCGTCGCCGTTTTGCGTGACAGGCCGAACAGCAGGCCACCGATGATCGTCGAGCCAGAACGCGAGGTGCCGGGAATCATCGCCAGACACTGGGCGAAACCCACCTTGAGCGCGTCGGACCATGTCATTTCATCAACGGTTTCAGCGTGCACTTCGTGCTGGCGGCGTTCAGCCCACAGCATGATGAAACCACCAATGACCAACGCCGCCGCCACCGTAATGGGGTTGAACAGGTATTCATGGATCAGGTCGGAAAACAGCACACCCAGTACCACCGCCGGCAGTACGCCGATGATCAGGTTCACGGTGAAACGGCGGGCCTGGGGCTGGGTCGGCAGGCCGGTGACGACCTGGAAAATCTTGTGCCGAAACTCCCACATCACCGCCAGGATCGCCCCCAGCTGGATGATGATGTTGAAGGCCATTGCCCGTTCGCCGCCGAAGCCGATGAGGTCGGCGACGATGATCTGGTGCCCGGTGCTGGAGATCGGCAAGAACTCCGTCAACCCTTCCACGACACCCAGTATTAACGCCTGTGCGGCGGTCCAAAGATCCATCATTCCCCCAGAGTGGAGCCTGCTCGTGGCAGGGCTCTCTTGATATGTTTCCAGCACTGTTCAGGACACGATAAACGGTCCGATGTAAAAACAGCATGAACAGTCAAGATCGCGGCTCGAACACGCGAGCGGCGCGATCCTAACAGACCTTCACGACGAACGCTCTAGCCCGGATACGGGTGCGCAATCTTTCATGTGGAGCGGCAGAAACGTGTATCTGACCGGTTGCTGGCGGGTCTTTGCCCGCCTAGAAATCTGCGCGCCACAACGGTCCTCAAACCGCTTACAATCGCAGGCCTTTTTTCTCTCTTCCCCTTCCCCTTCGCAGGAGTCTCCATGTCCGGGCTTGAACTGTTCGCCGCAGCACTCGGTGTCATTGCCGTCTGGCTGACAGTCAAACAAAACCCCTGGTGCTGGCCGATCGGGCTGGTGATGGTGCTGCTGTACGTCTGGATCTTCTTCGACGTGAAGCTGTATTCCGACATGCTGTTGCAGGGTGTCTACGCCGTGTTGCAATTGTATGGCTGGTGGCAATGGACCCGTCGTGGCGCCGTCGCCGAAGGCCGTCAGGTCACGGCACTGGGCGGCAGCGCGTTGGCCTTGAGCCTGGCCATCGGCGCGGTGGTCAGCCTTGCCTTGGGGGCCGCGATGGCGCACTTCACCGACGCGGCGCAGCCATGGCTCGACGCCGCCCTCACCGGCTTCAGCCTGGTGGCGCAGGTGTGGATGGCCCAGAAGCGCGTGCAATGCTGGCCGCTGTGGATCGTGCTCGATGTCATTTTCGTCGGGCTGTTCCTTTATAAGGCGCTGTACCTGACCGCCGCGTTGTACGCGTTGTTCACCTTGCTGGCTGTGCAAGGGTGGCGCGACTGGCGAGCCGACCCTGCGCTGGCTCGCTGAGGTTTCATGAAAACTCTGGTATTGACAGGCCCTGAGTCCAGCGGCAAAAGCTGGCTGGCCGATCACCTTCAACAGCGCTTCGGCGGCGAACTGGTGGGCGAATACGTGCGCCAGTTCATCGATGAGGAACAACGTGACACCTGTTACGACGACATCCCGGCGATCGCACGGGGTCAACTGGCGCAGGAAGACGCCGCCCGGGCACATGTGCCTGAACTGCTGATTCTCGACACGCATTTGCTGAGCAACATCCTGTGGAGTCGCACGTTGTTCGGCGACTGCCCACCCTGGCTGGAACAGGCCCTGCTTGACCGGCACTACGACCTGCACCTGCTGCTCTCCCCCGAAGGCGTGGAGTGGATCGGCGACGGCCAGCGTTGCCAGCCCTGGCTGGCCGAGCGTCAAGCATTCTTCGACGCCAGCCGGGAATGGCTGGACCTGCACGGCCAACGCTATGAAGTGATCGGCGGCAGTTGGAGCTACCGCAGGGACAGGGCGGTTGCGGCGGTGGAGCGGTTGTTGAACGGCTGACTCCGGTGGTGGCAGCAACCTGAGTTACCAAGTCGAACACCCTTCCACAGGACTCGTGATCACCTTCGCATCCGGGCCCCACGGGATCTCAACTGTGGGAGCGAATTCATTCGCGAGACGTCGGTACATTCAACGCAGATACGTCGTCTGTACCACCGATTCGCGAATGAATTCGCTCCTACAGATGATCCCCGTCACGCCAAGGCCCTCGGGCGAAACGGGGCTTGATTCCAACCCCTACTGTCAGGCCACTCACCGAATCTGATGCTTATGCAACAACCGGTAAAACGTCGGTCGTGAAATCCCCAGGACTTTCGCCGCGACGCTGAGGTTGTCGCTGTGGCGGGTCAGTACGTCACACAGCGCCTGACGCTCCGCCCGGCATTTGTATTCGTCCAGCGTGCCCATGCTGGAGCTGATTTCCTCTTCCCCCAGCAACCCGAGGTCGAACGCTTCGATCTGCCGCCCTTCCGCCAGCACCAGGCCGCGTCGCACGCGGTTTTCCAGCTCGCGGACGTTGCCGGGCCAATCATGCTTGCCCATGGCGACCAAGGCGTCCTGGCTGAAATTACGCGGACGTCGACCGGTTTCCTGGCTGTAGAAATGCGCAAAATGGTTGGCCAGCAACGCCAGATCGCCATGCCGCTCCCGCAGCGGCGCCGTGCCGACTTGCAGCACATTCAGCCGGTAATACAGGTCTTCACGAAACCGCTTCTTGCGAATGGCGGCCTCAAGGTCCACATGGGTCGCGGCCAGAATCCGCACGTCCACCGGAATCCGCTCGCCTCCCGTTTCGACATGACGCTCCTGCAAAAAACGCAGCAGATTGGCCTGGACGTCCAGCGGCAGGTCACCGATCTCGTCGAGAAACAGAGTTCCCCCATTCGCGGCCTCGATCCGACCGGGCTTGCGTTGCACGTTGCCGTTGGGGCCTTCGGTCTCGTAGCCGAACAACTCCGCCTGCAATTGATGCTCGGCGACGGCGCCACAGTTGATCGAGATGAACGGCTGTAGCCGCCGCTGGGATTGCATGTGCAGCGTGCGCGCCACCAACTCCTTGCCGGTGCCGGTTTCGCCGCGGATCAACACCGGCGATTCGGTCGGCGCCAACTTGGTCAGCAAGCGACGCAGCTCGCGAATCGGCCGACTTTCCCCGAGCATTTCGTGCTCGGCCCCATTCCCGTATCGAGCGCCTTGAGCCCTGAGACGGGCCATGCCATAGGCGCGACCGAGGGTTACCTGGACGCGGGCGACGTCGAACGGCAAGGTGTGGAAATCAAAAAACCATTCGCAGACGAAATCCCCGATCAACTCCCGCCGCAAGTCGTCGGCGGTCAGCACAGCGATCCATTCCGTATGGCTGCGGGTAATCAGGTCCTTGATGAGCTGAGGCTGCTCGAAATGCTGAGGCATCAAGCGAATCAGGCCGACGTCGCATTGGCGGGACGCGGCGGACGCAAGGGTGCAACTGTCCACTTCCCAGCCGGCTGTACGTAAACCGGGAATCAGACGCAAACATTCCTCGCAGGGTTCGACAATTAACAGGCGGCGGATCGATGCCATTTCATGCATGGGAGATTCCTTGGCGCCAGGATTCAAATAACATTTCAGAATAAAAAAAGTTTTAGAAACAGTGTCTTGGCGACCTCGGTTGTTACATTAGCAAATATTTGACACTCGCTTGGATTGTTTATCTATAAGCCTAAGAACTAAACGCGATTAGCATTGGCGAAATGGCACTAAAAGGGGTATCAGCCGACTGAATCAGGCCTTTAACACCCGTAAACGCCACGAAACACGGACATGCGCCGAAAAATAAAACGGCCCTTATGAAATAATTTGAAAAAAAGCGGCACATCGTGTGACTCACCCCCCCGCGAAGGTCATCAGTACAAGTACGCACCGCTTGGGACGCCCGCCAACGGTGATTGAACTGATACGGGCACTTTGAGGACTTTCCATGAACGCCCCTTTGCGCTTTAACGATGCTCTCTTGATCGCCGGTCACGCCTTCGAACCTTTCCGTTGCGTCGCCTGGGCACCACAGGACGGTAACGGCGAGTTGAGCCTGACCGTGGTTGATCGCACCAGCACCCGTATTGGCCGCAAACAGATTCCAAGCAGCGCCTACTCCGATCCGAAGCAATTGGCGCAATTCCTCGAACAGGCCCGTGCAGAAATCAGCGACGAAGGCTACCGCCTCGAACCCTGGACCATGCCCGCCTGATCATCGGACTCGGCACTATACGGGCCGCCCTTTAGCTGCTTTTTATAGGGAGCAGCTTCAAGCGTCCGTCAATGCATCGATATGCCGGTATTCGGCGTGCAATTGACGGGCGAGTTCGACGGCCCTTCCCAGCCGGATGGGCCCACGCTCGATGTCGATCAACAGGCTCGGGCAGTGGAAACCCGTGAGAGGCGGAATGTCCTTCACGCGGCCATCTGTCAGGATCAGCACCCGTTGCGATTCGCCCGGATGACGTTGCTGGCGTTTGCCCAGCCACTGCCCTGCCTGTTCGATGGCCTCGAACAGCGGCGTCCCACCCCCCGCCCCCAACGTTTCCAGCCACGGCTGCAACGCCGAGCCTGCTTTCAGGCCGTGATGCTGCCAGCGCGCCTGCACACCGCTGGCGGTCAACAACGCCATCCTCGCCCGCTGGCGATACGCGTCATCGAACAGTTGCGCGAGAACGCCTTTGGCGAGGCTCAACGCTTGATGGCGTCGGGTCGAGGCCGAGGCGTCGACAATCACCAGCCACAGCACGTGCTCACGCCGGGTTCGCGGCTGACGAACCAGATCGGCGCGGCGCTGGGGGCGGCCTTTCAGCAACGTAGGGAGCCAGGCAATGGCGCCCTCGGTCCCAGAGCGGGCAGCACCGCTTTTACCGCCGCTGAGTCGACCCGGTCGGGGGCTGGCATCCGCCCCCGTCTTAGGGCGAGGGCGAATGCCTAGGGCTTTTTTGGCCAGCTGGGCACTTCTCGGCGAACGCCGGTGGCAACCGTCTGGGCGGGCAGTTCACCCCATTGGCCGTCGCCCTGCTCTTTTTGCGTGTGGGGTGCGTGCGCGGGCGCGTCCGGTTGCGAGGCCGCTGGCGACTGGGGTGGCGGAGCCTCACGACGTCGATGGCGCAAGGCGAATTCGGCCACGGCATCGATGTCTTCGTCCGTAATGGCCGAAGCGCCTCGCCATGCCGCATGGGCACGGGCAGCGCGCAGCCAGACGAGGTCCGCCCGCAGGCCATCGACCCCCGCCGCGAAACAGCGCTCAGTGATGGCAGCGAGGCTGACGTCGTCCAGTTCGATGCCCGACAGCAGGCCTCGGGCGTTTTCGCAACGGTCTTTGAGCTGTTGCTGTTGGGTCGCCCAGTGCTGACAAAAGCCCTCAGGGTCCGCGTCAAAGGCCAGCCGACGGCGAATGATCTGGCCACGCTGCTCGGGCAAGGTCTGGCCGCTCAACGCGACGTTCAAACCGAAGCGGTCGAGCAGCTGTGGACGCAATTCACCTTCTTCCGGGTTCATGGTGCCGATCAGCACGAAGCGCGCCGGGTGACGATGGGAAATACCGTCGCGCTCGACCTGATTGATTCCGCTGGCCGCCACGTCCAGCAGCAGGTCGACCAGATGATCCGGCAACAGGTTGACTTCATCGACATAGAGCACGCCGCCATCAGCCTTGGCCAAGACCCCCGGCGAAAAACGCGCCCGCCCTTCCCCCAGCGCCGCGTCCAGGTCCAGCGTGCCCACCAGCCGCTCCTCGGTCGCGCCCAACGGCAGCGTGACGAACTGACCGCTGGCCAACAGGTCAGCGAGCCCACGGGCCAGGGTGGACTTGGCCATACCCCGCGGCCCCTCGATCAACACCCCGCCGATTTTCGGGTCGATGGCGGTCAGGCACAGCGCCAGTTTCAGCGCGTCGGCGCCCACGACGGCGGCCAGGGGAAAGTGAGGGGTGTTGGTCATGGTTCGGCTCTGTTCATGCATCAAAATTAATGTTCACACGGTTCGTTTTTCCCAAAGAGCGGACAAATACCGCGGTGCTGCTTCTGCCGGAGGGCCATAACGCCGCCATCCTGCTTCTGCCGATAGGCGTAGGAGCTGGCTTGCCTGCGATCTGGCGCGAAGCGGCAGCAAATCCGGTGCACCCGATGTGTCAGGCACATCGAGCAATCAGGGTTTACTACTGCTTCGCAGCAGATCGCAGGCAAGCCAGCTCCTACGGCCTTCGGCCAGAATCAAAAGTCATCAATCTGCTGCAACCCTACAAGCCCTTCAACGTCCATCAAGGCCTTCGGCCAGAATCAAAGGCCTCCAATCTGTCGCAGCATCGCAGGTATTTCGAACGCCATTCAGCGCCTTCGGCCAGAATCAAAAAACCAGCAACGGCTCTCAGCTTTCTTCTATATCCAACAACAAGTTTTCCAGCGCCGCGCGGTAGTCGCCCGGCTCTTGCCACAGGCCCCGCTGCTGAGCTTCCAGCATCCGCTCGGTCATGTCGCGCAGGGCATCGGGATTGTGTTGCTGGATGAAGTCCCGCGTCGAGGCGTCGAGCAGGTAGGCGTCGGCTAGCAGCGCGTATTGGTGATCGTCGATCAGCTCGGTCGTCGCATCAAACGCGAACAGGAAATCCACGGTCGCCGCCATTTCGAACGCGCCTTTATAGCCGTGCCGTTTGACGCCTTCGATCCACTTCGGATTCGCCGCCCGCGAACGCACCACCCGGTTCAACTCTTCTTTCAAGGTACGGATTTTCGGCAAGTCTGGCTGGCTGTGGTCGCCGTGGTAGCTCGCCACCTTGTCGCCGCTGAGGCTTTCCACCGCCGCCAGCATGCCGCCCTGAAACTGGTAATAGTCGTTGGAGTCGAGCAGGTCGTGCTCGCGGTTGTCCTGATTCTGCACCACGGCTTGGACCTGGCTCAGGCGTTTGGCGAAGTCGTTGCGCGCGGGGGTGCCTTCATCGGCGGCGCCATAGGCATAGCCGCCCCAGTTCAGGTACACCTCAGCCAGGTCTTCCCGCGTTTGCCACAGGCGGCCGTCAATGGCGTTCTGCACACCCGCGCCATAGGCCCCCGGTTTGGCACCAAAGATGCGCCAGCCAGCCTGTTTCGCCGCCTGTTCGACGCTCAAGCCTTCGCGCTCCAGTTGCTCGCGCTCCTGACGAACGCGGGCGGCGAGCGGATTCATGTCGTCCGGCTCATCCAGCGCGGCGACGGCTTGCACGGCGGCATCAAACAAGCGAATGAGGTTGGCGAAAGCATCGCGGAAGAATCCCGACACCCTCAGCGTGACATCCACCCGTGGCCGGTCCAGCAAACTCAGGGGCAAAATCTCGAAATCGTCAACCCGCTGACTCCCCGTCGCCCACACCGGACGCACGCCCATCAGCGCCATGGCCTGGGCAATGTCGTCGCCTCCGGTGCGCATGGTCGCCGTGCCCCAGACCGACAAGCCAAGTTGACGTAAATAGTCACCATTGTCTTGTAAGTGCCTTTCCAGCAAGAGATTTGCGGATTTAAATCCGATGCGCCACGCGGTCATGGTCGGCAGGTTGCGCACGTCCACCGAGAAGAAATTACGCCCTGTCGGCAGCACGTCCAGCCGCCCGCGACTCGGCGCGCCACTGGGGCCTGCCGGGACAAAACGGCCACTCAGCGCATCCAGCAAGCCTTGAATTTCTACAGGCCCACAGCTGTCGAGACGCGGTATCACAACCTCTCTAATTGCATTAATAACTTCAGATAATTCATTGTTTGCAAACGAATTAATTTCTTGAATATCGCTCGCGATCTGCTCAACCAGATGCGCTGCATACAGCTCCAGCCGCTCCCGTGTATCCCCTACCGTGCGCCACGGATCATCACTGACTTCATGTAAAACCTGAGGTGTCGGCCCCGCCCACGGCGCACCCAACTCGCAGTCCAACGGGTCAAAACCCAGCGCCAGCGCGTTGCTCAAGGTCCGCAGTAGACTGGCATTCGCCCCCCGGCCATCGCCACGGGGCACCCGCAGGATCGCCACCAAGGTATCAATACGCAGTCGCCCGCTCGGGGATTCGCCAAACACGTGCAGCCCGTCGCGGATCTGCGATTCCTTCAGATCACACAGGTACGTGTCCAGCCGGGGCAACCAGATCGCGGCATCGGCATCGCTGTCGAGGTCTTCGCTCAGCGCCAGTTCCCGGTCGATGTGGGTTTCGCGCACCAGCCTGAGAATATCCTTTTGCAGCTCACGGGCGCGGCGCGGATCGAGCAGCTGCGCTTCGTAATACTCGTCCGCGAGCAATTCCAGATTGCGTAATGGGCCGTAGGTTTCGGCGCGGGTCAGGGGCGGCATCAGGTGGTCGATGATGACGGCCTGCGTGCGACGCTTGGCTTGGGCGCCCTCACCCGGGTCGTTGACGATGAACGGATAAATGTTCGGCATCGGCCCGAGGATCGCGTCCGGCCAGCACTGTTCGGACAGGCCGACGCCCTTGCCCGGCAGCCATTCCAGATTGCCGTGTTTGCCGACGTGAATGACCGCGTGTGCGCCATACGCCTTGCGCAGCCAGAAATAGAAGGCCAGGTAGCCGTGGGGCGGAACGAGGTCCGGATCGTGATAAACCGCGCTGTGATCGACGTTGTAGCCCCGAGCCGGCTGAATGCCGACAAAGGTCAGGCCGAAACGCAGCCCGGCGATCATCATTCGGCCGTTGCGACACATCGGGTCGCTCTGCGGTGAACCCCAGCGCTCGATCACGGCGTCGCGATTGGCCTCAGGTAGCGCATCAAAGGCCGCCAGGTAATCGTCCATCGCCATGCTCTGGTGGCAAGGGCGCTGATCGAGGCTGTCCGGGTCGTTGGTGACGCCGCCCAGCAAGGCATGAATCAGCGCGGTGCCCGATTCCGGCAAACCTTCGACGGGATAGCCCTCGTCTTGCAGGGCCTTGAGGATGTTCAGCGCTGCTGCCGGGGTATCCAGGCCGACGCCATTACCGATGCGCCCGTCGCGGGTCGGGTAGTTGGCCAGAATCAGCGCCACGCGCTTGTCGGCGTTGGCCGTGCGCGCCAGCAACACCCAGCGTCGCGCCAGTTCGGCGACGAAATCCATGCGCTCAGGCTGGGCGCGGTAGCAGACCACATCGGACTGACTGCGCTCGCTGTGCCAGGCCAGGTCCTTGAAGCTGATGGGCCGGCTGATGATGCGTCCGTCCAGTTCCGGCAGCGCAATGTGCATGGCCAGATCCCGAGCGCCGAGGCCCTGTTCGCTGGCTCGCCACGCAGGTTCGTTGTCTTGGGCGCAGATCGCCTGAATCACCGGAATGTTGCGGCGAAACGGTCGCAGGTGCGGCACTTCGGGGCTGGATTGGGCGAAACCGGTGGTGTTGAGTATGACCTCGCAATCGGTCTCGTCGAGCCAGTCCTGCACGGCGCTGAGGCACGCCGGTTCCTTCAGGCTGGCCACCGCAATGGGCAGCGGGTTAAGGCCCTGGGCCAACAGCCGCTCACAGAACACATCGATGAACCTGGTGTTGGCCGCCTGCAAGTGCGAGCGATAGAACAGCACTGCCGCCACCGGTTGGTCGGCGCGCCAGTCGGCTTGCCAGTCAGCGAGGTCGGCGCTGGCCTTGCGCGGGTGATAAATCGCGACACGGGGCAATGTCTGCGGTTCGTCCCAGGGGTAATCGCGGTCCAGCCAACGATTGGCCAGGCAATTGAATAGCTGCAGGGCGTTGTGTTTTCCGCCCTGGCGCAGGTAGTGCCAAAGCCGGTCGCGGTCCTCGGCAGGTTCGGTGCTGAGGTCGCTGAGTTCCGGGTCGGGACGGTCATCGCCGGGCACCAGAATCAGCTTCACCCCGCCGCGCTTTCTAGAGGCCAGCTCCACCAACCGCTCCACACCGTAGCGCCAGTAGCCGATGCCGCCGTGCAGCGAAATGAGGATGACCTTGGCGTGCTGCAACACCTCTTCGACGTACAGGTCGACCGAGGCGTGGTTCTGCACCTGCATGGGGTTGGCCAGGCGCAGGCTGGGGTAGTCGTCCGGCAGCTGCTGCGCGGTTTCCGCGAGCAATGCCAGATGGGAATCGCCGCTGCACAGGATCACCAGATCGGCGGGGGTCTGACCGAGGTCAGCGATGCAGTCGTCGGGGACGAAGCCGCCGGGCTGGGTGCGCAGCAGGTGCATGGTTAGCCTTTGATCTCAAGCGCGGCGCGCAGCTGGGCTTCCAGCACGGCAGCGTCCAGTTCCTGACCGATCAGCACGAAGTGGCTGACGCGCTCTTCATCGGCTTTCCACGCGCGGTCGAAGTGTTTGTCGAAACGGGTGCCGACGCCTTGCACCAGCAGGCGCATCGGCTTGCCCGGAATCGCCGCGAAGCCTTTGACGCGCAGGATGCCGTGCTGCACGACGGCCTGGGTCAGCGCGTCGAGCAACAGCGCTTCGTCCGCCTGGGGCAGCGAGATGGAGATCGAATCGAAAGCATCGTGATCGTGGTCGTCGTGGTCATCGCCGTCGTGATGATCGTGGTGGGTCTTGCGGCCATCGATGTGCAGCTCGGATTCGGCACCCAGGCCCAACAGCACGCTGATCGGCAGCTGGCCGTTGCTGGCTTCGATGACTTTCACCGCAGGCGGCAGTTCTTCGGCGACTTCGGCGCGCACGGAAGCCAAGGCAGCAGCGTCGAGCATGTCGGCCTTATTGAGGATGACGAGGTCAGCGCTGGCCAGTTGGTCGGCGAACAGTTCGTGCAGCGGCGATTCGTGGTCCAGGTTCGGGTCGAGTTTGCGCTGGGCATCGACCTGATCCGGGAAGGCGGCGAAGGTGCCGGCGATGACGGCCGGGCTGTCGACCACGGTGATCACGGCGTCAACGGTGCAGGCGTTGCGGATTTCCGGCCACTGGAAAGCCTGGACCAGCGGCTTTGGCAGCGCCAGGCCCGAGGTTTCGATGAGGATGTGGTCCAGATCGCCGCGACGGGCAACCAGTTCTTGCATCACCGGGAAAAATTCTTCCTGAACGGTGCAGCACAGGCAGCCGTTGGCCAGTTCGTAGACGCGGCCGTTGGCCTCTTCTTCGGTGCAACCGATGGTGCATTGCTTGAGGATTTCACCGTCGATGCCCAGCTCGCCGAATTCGTTGACGATCACCGCGATGCGACGGCCTTCGGCGTTGTCGAGCATGTGGCGCAGCAGCGTGGTTTTGCCCGAGCCGAGAAAGCCGGTGACGATGGTGACGGGAAGTTTGGCCAGTGTTTTCATGGTTGCCCTCAGGCGCAGCGGCGGGCAAACAGGACGAGAACCGCGTTGCCCTCGCAGAAGACAGGCCTGCCGTTCAATTCGCCACCGGATCACCCCGCCCGGTTGTGTTGAGAATGCGTCGGGCTGTCTGAAAAACAGGCCCGTGTTCGAGGCAGGTCTCCTGGCTCACGGCGGCGAATGGCTGGCAGGGTTGCCAGATCAGACGCATTCATCGCGCCTTCCCGCTCGCGCAGTGGCTGTGCAATGAACATGACCGTTTACAGTTGCGGGGGCAGCTGTGGCTTGCACCACATTCCCTTCTTAGCGCCGCGTCCGACTCAAGCAGAGCAGCGAACCTCAAGTGCGCAAGGCTACGCAGTGGCCGGGGGAAGGTCAACGAGGAAACGGCGCTGCGATTGACTGCCAACCGGCTCCGTGGTCTCCTACACGCCTTGTTACGGGTGCCCTTCACAGGGTGAAACGGGAAACCGGTGCGTGCAGACCTCTTGTCTGTGCAAGTCCGGCGCTGCCCCCGCAACGGTAAGCGAGCGAAGAATCAGATCCACTGTGTCATTGCGGCACGGGAAGGTGATTCTTGACGGCAGGTCCACTGCCCCTCGCAAGCCCGGAGACCGGCCCGACACATTCACATAACAAACCCGCGGTGGGCGGGCGCTGTTGAGTTGGCTACTGACGTCGGTCAGTGGTTTGCTTTGCGCCTTCCCTTCGCTGAGACCTCAGAGGGAAGCGCCATGTCGATCAGCACCACATCCCAATCCGCAAGCACTGCCAGCACCCAAAGCCAACGCCTCACTGCCGCCATCAGCGCGATGATCCTTGGCGCCTGCCTGGTCTACTTCGCCGGTTTCTCGCACATCGCCGCCGTGCACAACGCCGCCCACGACACCCGTCACAGTTCCGCCTTCCCTTGCCACTGAGACCTGCCGCCATGTTCAAGCGAATCGCTCAAACGGCCGGTTTCACCGGACTGCTCGCCGCCCTGTTGCTGACCTTGCTGCAAAGCTTCTGGGTCGCGCCACTGATCCTCGAAGCGGAAACCTACGAACACGCCCCTGCCGCTGCAGAAGTGCATGAGCACGCGCACGCCGAAGGCGCCATGGCGGCCCACGTTCATGACGAAGAAGCCTGGGAACCGGAAGACGGCTGGCAGCGCGTGCTGTCGACGACCGGCGGCAACCTGGTGGTCGCGGTCGGTTTCGCCCTGATGCTCGCGGCGCTGTACACACTGCGCACGCCAAACAGCGTTCGCGAAGGCGCGCTGTGGGGGCTGGCCGGTTTCGCGGTGTTTGTCCTCGCGCCGACCCTCGGTCTGCCGCCTGAATTACCGGGCACCGCCGCCGCCGACCTGACCCTGCGCCAGACCTGGTGGGTCAGCACCGCAGCGTCAACCGCCGTCGGCCTGGCGCTGATCGTCTTCGCCCGCCATTGGCTGCTGAAAGTGCTGGGCGCAGCGATTCTGGTCGTGCCTCACGTGATCGGTGCGCCGCAGCCGGAGGTTCATTCGGCTTTGGCCCCTGAAGCGCTGGAGGCACAATTCAAGATCGCTTCGCTGCTGACCAACGCCGCATTCTGGGTCGCGATGGGCCTGATCAGCGCCTGGCTGTTCCGTCGTTACAACGCGCAACTGACCGCAACCGAGTTGAGCCACGCTTGATGAACCCGGACATTCGTGTGATCGGCCTCGGCTGCCAGCGCGATTGCCCGGCGTCAGTGCTGCAAGGGTTGATAGAGGTCAGCCTGCTGGAACATTGCTTGTCGCTGTCCGACATCACCGCCCTCGCCTCTATCGACAGCAAAGCGTCAGAGGCGGGGTTGCTGGAACTGGCTGAACGGCTGGGCCTGCCGTTGGCGTTCTTCAGCGCCGAAGAACTGACAGCGTTTGAGCCGCGGCTGAGTCATCATTCGCAGATTGCGTTCGACAGCACCGGCTGCTACGGCGTGGCCGAAAGCGCAGCACTGGCGATGGCGGCGCGGTTGGGCGGGTCGTCGGCGAGGTTGGTGATCGAACGGCGAAACAGCTCACGGGCCACGTTTGCGTTGGCCGCCAGCCCATGACGCATTTGGCGATGCAGTCTCTGTAGGAGCGAATTCATTCGCGAAGCGGTTCGGGCGCTAGAGATGTATTGGCTGTACCCACCCTTCGCGAATGAATTCGCTCCCACAGAGGATCAACCCCGCTATACGTTGGAGATTCAATGACCGTTTACTTCATCGGCGCAGGCCCCGGCGACCCTGACCTGATCACGGTCAAAGGCCAGCGCCTGATCCGCACATGCCCCGTCATCATCTACGCCGGATCGCTGGTGCCCGAGGCCGTTTTAGAGGGTCATCAAGCCGTTCAGGTGACCAACAGCGCCGAACTGCACCTCGAACAGATCATCGCCTTGATGAAATCTGCTCATGCACAAGGCCAAGACGTGGCACGCGTCCACTCCGGCGACCCCAGCCTTTACGGCGCCATCGGTGAACAGATTCGTCACCTGCGCGAACTGGGCATCCCCTTCAAAATCATCCCAGGCGTCACCGCCACCGCCGCCTGCGCCGCGCTGCTTGGCACCGAACTGACCCTGCCGGACATCTCGCAAAGCGTCATCCTCACCCGCTACGGCGACAAAACCGCCATGCCTGAGGGCGAAGAACTGAGCGAACTGGCGCGACACAAGGCCACCATGGCCATCCACCTGGGCGTGAACAACCTCGGCAAAATCGTCGCTGAACTCACGCCCCATTACGGCGAAGACTGCCCGATCGCCGTCGTCCACCGCGCCAGCTGGCCGGACCAGGACTGGGTCACCGGCACCCTCGCCGATATTGAAGGCAAGGTAGCTGCCAAAGGCTTTCGCCGAACGGCACTAATCCTCGTCGGCCGCGTGCTCGGCAACGACGCCTTTAGCGAATCATCGCTGTACCGCGCAGGGCATGCGCATGTGTACAGGCCGTGATATTTCAGCTGAGGCCTGTGAAACGGGGGTTGTCTGATCGTCCGCCTTCGCTGCCGTCGTAACCTCCGGCGTCTCCTACAAGGATCAACGTGTGCCGCGGCCGGATGGAAAAAGCCAGTCCTGTGGGAGCGAATTCATTCGCGAATGGGCCGGTACAGCCACCCCATCTCCATCGTCTGAACCTTCTTCGCGAATGAATTCGCTCCCACAGTTTGAAGATCGTGCAAGGAGCGAAGCCGTGCATACACCCTTATCCCGCGATGAGCGTTAGCTCCAGCCAGATCGCTTTTGATCTTCTCCCTCGCCAGTCCAGACACCGCAGAACGCGACTTGGGTGCAGGCCGAACGCAGGTGCGCGGAGTGGGTCGAGCGGCATGGATGCCGCGAGAGCGCCGCAAGGACATGGATGTCCGTTCGGCGCGGGCCCACGGAGCGTCGCCGAAGTGAGGGAACCCTGACGAAGTCAGGGCCAAACCAGGAGCAAAGCGTTTTTGGTTACTTTTGGGGCGCTCTTGCCAAAAGTGACCCGCCGTAAGGGCGGAACCTTAGCCAGTCGCGACGGAAAAACCGGGTATGCCCCCACTCCCAAGCACACAACACACCCGCCCTTACCGTACCCAAACCCCAATCCCCCAAACGCCACCCATAAAAAAGCCCGCATCTCTGCAGGCTTTCTGGATAACACCCATCACTCAGTAGTAAGCATTCTCTTTCTGAGTATGGTCCGTCACATCACGCACACCCGACAACTCGGGAATCCGCTCCAGCAACGTACGCTCAATCCCTTCCTTCAACGTCACATCCGCCTGCCCACAGCCCTGGCAACCGCCACCGAACTGCAACACAGCAATGTTTGCCTCATCTTCCTCAACCACATCAATCAGCGTAACCTGCCCGCCGTGACTCGCCAGACCCGGATTGATCTCCGTCTGCAAGTAATAATTGATGCGCTCGTTGATCGGACTGTCAGCATTGACCATCGGCACCTTCGCATTCGGCGCCTTGATCGTCAGTTGGCCACCCATGCGGTCGGTCGCATAATCGACCACCGCGTCATCCAGAAACGCTTCGCTGAACGAGTCGATCCACGCCGTGAAGCTCTTCAGGCCAATGGCCTTGTCTTCCGGCTTCTCTTCGCCCGGCTTGCAGTAGGCGATGCAGGTTTCAGCGTATTGGGTGCCAGGCTGGGTAATAAACACGCGGATGCCGATGCCGGGGGTGTTCTGCTTTTGCAGCAGATCGGCCAGGTAATCGTGGGCGGCATCGGTAATAGTAATAGCGGTCATGAAAATTCCTCGCAGACGTGGGACGGAGTTTACGCCATTCCACGGCAACTGACAAAGTCCTAGTAAATCGGTCAGGTAATGCACCTGCGAGCCACTTTCATCCCGCCCGTCACACCGCCCTTCACGACAACGCAGCCGCGTCCTTGAGCGCCCGGCGACTGTCCAGCCATCCCTTCATGCGGCGATACAAGCCCTTTTCGATCCACTCGTAACTGAGCCACGCACCCAACGCGATGACCGGCACGCACACCGCGAACGCTGCGTACGGGTTCAGCCCGAAACGCTTGGTCGCCAGCCAGCCGCCGTACAGTACCAACACGTGCAGCAGGTACACCGAATACGAACAATCGCCCATGGTTTTCAGCAAACGACTGCCGCGCAGGTAGGGTTCGAGGGAAATGCACGCCACAACGATGACCGCGCTCGGCAGGCCCCAATTGATGATGCGCACGTCCGGTGGCAACTGCTTGATCGTCAGCAGCGCCCCGCCAATCGCCATCAGTGGCAACCACAGACGCTCGGTGATCCAGCCACGGCGGTAGATGACGCCAATGCCGATCCCGAGCAGAAATTCGTAGACGATGTCGTTGGCGTAGAACCGGCTGATCAGGCCGGAGCGGCCCAGCACGTCGGTTACTGCAAACAGCGCGGCGGCGATGATCAGCGGACGCAAACGCTGCTGAAAGAGGAAGACCATCGAAAACAGCACGTAGAACAGCATCTCGTAATTCAGCGTCCAACCCACGTTCAGCGTCGGGTACAGCCCGTAGCCGCCAGGGTTTTCCGAGGGGATAAACATCAGCGACAGAATGAAGCTTTGCCAGTCGACCACCTGGTGCGGCAGCAGCGGATGCGCGACGACGACCAGCAAGCCCATGACCAGCGTGTAGAGCCAATAAGCAGGGACGATGCGAATGATGCGGTTAAGCATGAAGCGGCGGACGGGAATGTCTTTGTCCACCGTCGAGAGGTAAATCACCAAACCGCTGATGACGAAGAAGATGTCGACGCCGACGGCGCCTTTTTCAGTGAAAAACCGGCCGACCGGGCCGCTGGGATGAAAGTCGAAAAAAATCTGCATGAAGTGGTGACACACAACGACCCACGCGGCGAGTGCCCGCAGGGCTTGAACCGAAATCAACATCTGTAACCTCTTGCTTGCTCGGGTTTGACCCACGCCCCTGGACATCAAAAATGCCCACGATGAAGGAACGGCTTACGGGGTCCGACTGCGTGTTTTGCAAAAAGGTTCGGCAGGACTGACGGGCTGCATAATGGCTGCAGGCCATGTTTTATAAGGCTTTTCGGGTTTCACTCAACGAAAATGGGGTGACGCAGCGCGTTCGGATGGCGCAAAAAAGTGTAGGAGCCGGCTTGCTGGCGAAGGCGGTGTGTCAGCAGATGCATTCAACCCTGACACGACGCCTTCGCCAGCAAGCCGGCTCCTACAGGAGGAACGTGGCCAGTCAATGAAGCCGTTTACAGATTCTCATACCGGTTCATGTCCAACACCCCCGCTTCTCGCGGTTCGGTCTCCTGAATGTAGCGGTCCAGGTCATGGAAATACGTCCAGAACAGCGGATGACTGCGGCGTACACCCCACCGCTCGACGATCTTCTCGAAGGCCGCTTTGTGCTCGCGGGCCTGCTCCATTGCGTCGACGAACGCGTTCACTTCGTTGGCCGGGATGTTGAAGATGAAATTCGGGTAGCTGCTCAACACACCCGGATAGATCGTCAGCGTATCCAGCCCCGGCTGGTAGCGGTACGCCTCGCCGAGCAGGAACGCGACGTTGCTGTGGGCGCGGTTGCGCAGCAGGCTGTAGACGACGCGTTTGCCGTTTCCGTCCTGAATCCGCAGCATCGTCGCTTCCGGCAGTTGGTCGATGACACGCAAGCCCGCCGCCGGACGCGACACGAGACGGCTCAACGACTGTTCCACATCGCTAAATACCGGCCCTAGACCCGGACGCGAGCAATACGCGCCGGTGCAGCGGTTGATCGGATCAGGGGCAGCGTTCAACGTCCCTGCCCGCTCGATCAGCTTGCGTTCGAAGTCGCGCTTGGGATCTTTTTCGTCCAGCTTCAGGCCGGTCGGCGTGTCGTCGTCGATGGCCTGATAATCCAGCCACATCTTCACTTTGCCGCTGTCCTGATACCAACTGCCGAGGATGTCGTCGCGCTTGTCGGCCGGCATCAGGCGCAGGAAGTTAACTTCGGCGCCGTTGCGGATCAGGTCGAAGTACAGACGGGTCTGCACCTGATGGGACACGTTGCCATAGACGTCGAAGTTCACCACCAACTGGTAATAGGTGCGTTCCAGCAGCGGGTAGTCGAACAGCCAGACTGTGGTCGGCAGGTCGCCGATCAGGCCCTTGTTGACGGTGGCGCTGTCGAAGTGGCGGAAGATGGTCAGCAAGGCACTGTCGTTGCCCGCCCACAGCGTCGCCCAGCCCGGTGGCGGCATGTGCGCGTAGGCGTCGCTGCGCAGGTCTTCATAGGCGTTGCGCTTGTTGCGGTAGTCGTGCCACAGGCTCAACACGCTGCCGACGTCGTCGTTCTGCCCCGGCATCGCCAGCAACGGCGTGGCCTTGCCGCGATAGACCGCGTCGGTGATGTAGCGGTCATGGGCGGGCTCCTGGAACAGCGCCCAGAAATGGTCGCGGATCACGTCGGTGGCGATCTGGCCTCGGCAGACTGGCCCACGAATGAAGGTGCGCACGAAGTATTCGGCGTTATCCAGCATGAACTGGTAACGCGCCACGGCCGGGATTTCCTTGAACGTGTCGAACGGGTTGGCCCGGCGCTGAGGCCCGTAGCCCGGCAGCTGCGTGGCGTGCCAGTCGCCGCTGTAAAACAGCTGCTTCACCCGCGCCAGTTTCTGCGGCCCCATTGGGTAGGTGATGTGGGTCTTGTGCACGATGACGCCCTGAATGGGCATCAGGCGGTAATAAAAGGTGGTGCCCGGATCGTCATCGGGACGGCGGGTAGCGATGAGGTTGACCGGCTGACCACTTGGCGTCCGTGAACGCACCCACTGGAAGAAATGCCCCTGCTCGCCGTCAGTGAAATAGACGTGCGCCAGGAACAGGTGCTCGTACAGCCAGCGGGCTACCAGCGCCTCGGTGGAACCCGGCCGGTTGAACAGGTTTTCCCACTCAGTGATTTCCGCCGCTTCCCCCGCGCTCGGCTGCACCGGTGTTTGCTCGACCGGCGCGCCCTGGGCCAGCCAGGTTTGCAGAGTGGTGTACTGAGCGTCACTCAGGCCGGTGACCGCCAGCGGCATGCCCTGACCCGGGTGCGACTTGGCGTAGCCCTCGAACTCCTGAGGCAGCGGGCACATGTTCTCGCGATTAAGCCCCAGCACGATGTCGTCCGGCAGCTTGGCGTTGGGCACCAGCGGCGCACTGTGGCCGAATTCGAGCATCTTCGACAGCAACGCCGCCTGATTGCTTTGGCCATCCAGCACTGAATAAAAGCCTTTCTTGCGCCAGGCGTCAGGGCCTTCGGCGTCGTAGAAAATCCGCGTCGGCGCAATCGCCTGGCTGCGCTCGCCCTGATACACGGGCACCTTGGACGCCCCGCGCAACACCGCTTCCCCGCTGCCCAGATTCAGTTGGCATGCGGCATCGTTACAGGCATGGCAGGCCACGCACTTCTCGGTGAAGATCGGCTGAATGTCCCGGCTGTAGGAAATGGCCGGATGGGGGATAGAGGATGGCGGAAGAGGTGATTGCGCGAGCGCCGCACCGCATAACAGAAGGGCCAACACCGTGGCGAACACGCGATGCAACATGGAACGGACGTCCTGAAAGAAAAAAACCTGCGACGATTCTACCCGTGGCGAGCCGCCATCAACATGAGCAGAATTCATCTAAATCCTGCGACGGTTTAAAACCGTACAGGTTTGCTATTATTTCGCACCTTTCTGCGTCCCCTTTTTTTCGTATTTCTTCGTCCGGGTAAGCCAATGTCAGATCGCAACGCGCGTCTTCAAGCACTTCAACAAGCTCTCAAGGAACGCATTCTGATTCTCGATGGCGGCATGGGCACCATGATCCAGAGCTATCGGCTGGAGGAAGAAGACTACCGGGGCAAGCGCTTCGCTGACTGGCCGAGCGACGTCAAGGGCAACAACGACCTACTGGTCCTGACCCGCCCGGACGTGATCGGCGCCATCGAGAAGGAATACCTCGACGCAGGCGCCGACATTCTCGAAACCAACACCTTCAATGCCACCCAGGTATCCCAGGCCGATTACGGCATGGAAGCCCTCGTTTATGAGCTGAACGTCGAAGGCGCACGCCTGGCGCGCAAGGTCGCCGATGCCAAGACCCTGGAAACCCCGGACAAGCCGCGTTTCGTCGCAGGCGTGCTCGGCCCGACCAGCCGCACCTGCTCGCTGTCGCCGGACGTCAACAACCCCGGCTACCGCAACGTCACCTTCGATGAATTGGTGGAGAACTACACCGAGGCCACCAAAGGCCTGATCGAAGGCGGCGCGGACCTGATCCTCATCGAAACCATCTTCGACACCCTGAACGCCAAGGCCGCGATCTTTGCCGTGCAAGGCGTGTTCGATGAAATCGGATTCGAACTGCCGATCATGATTTCCGGCACCATCACCGACGCCTCGGGCCGCACCCTGTCGGGCCAGACCACCGAAGCGTTCTGGAACTCGGTGCGCCACGCCAAGCCGATTTCCGTGGGCCTGAACTGCGCGTTGGGCGCCAGCGAACTGCGCCCGTACCTGGAAGAGCTGTCGAACAAGGCCGAAACCCAGGTTTCCGCGCACCCGAACGCTGGCCTGCCCAACGAATTCGGCGAATACGACGAGTCGCCTGCCGAGATGGCCAAGGTCGTCGAAGAGTTCGCCCAGAGCGGCTTCCTCAACATCGTCGGCGGCTGCTGCGGCACCACCCCGGCGCACATCAAGGCCATCGCCAATGCGGTCTCCAAGTACCCGCCGCGTGTCATTCCGGACATTCCGAAAGCCTGTCGCTTGTCGGGTCTGGAGCCGTTCACCATTGATCGCAGCTCGCTGTTCGTCAACGTCGGCGAGCGTACCAACATCACCGGTTCCGCCCGTTTCGCCCGCCTGATCCGTGAAGACAACTACACCGAAGCGCTGGAAGTCGCCCTGCAACAGGTCGAAGCCGGTGCCCAGGTGATCGACATCAACATGGACGAAGGCATGCTGGACTCGAAGAAGGCCATGGTGACCTTCCTCAACCTGATCGCAGGCGAGCCGGACATCTCCCGGGTGCCGATCATGATCGACTCCTCGAAATGGGAAGTGATCGAGGCTGGCCTGAAGTGCATTCAGGGCAAGGGCATCGTCAACTCGATCAGCATGAAAGAAGGCGTCGAGCAGTTCATCCACCACGCCAAGCTGTGCAAGCGCTATGGCGCCGCCGTTGTGGTGATGGCGTTCGATGAAGCGGGTCAGGCCGACACCGAAGCGCGCAAGAAGGAAATCTGCAAGCGCTCCTACGACATTTTGGTCAACGAAGTCGGCTTCCCGCCGGAAGACATCATCTTCGACCCGAACATCTTCGCCATCGCCACCGGCATCGAAGAGCACAACAACTACGCGGTTGATTTCATCAATGCCTGTGCTTACATCCGCGACGAGCTGCCGTATGCGTTGACTTCGGGTGGCGTGTCCAACGTGTCGTTCTCGTTCCGGGGCAACAACCCGGTGCGCGAGGCTATTCACTCGGTGTTCCTGCTGCACGCGATCCGCAACGGCCTGACTATGGGCATCGTCAACGCGGGCCAATTGGAGATCTACGACGAGATCCCGCTCAAGCTGCGTGAAGCGGTGGAAAACGTGGTCCTTAACGTCAATGAGGAAGGCACTGAAAAGCTGCTGGCCATCGCCGACGAGTTCAAGGGCGACGGTTCGGTGAAGGAAGCCGAGACCGAAGAGTGGCGCGGCTGGGAGGTCAACGAACGCCTCAAGCACGCGCTGGTCAAGGGCATCACCACCCACATCGTCGAAGACACCGAGCTGTCGCGTCAGTCGTTTGCGCGCCCCATCGAAGTGATCGAAGGCCCGTTGATGGCCGGCATGAACGTGGTCGGCGACCTGTTCGGCTCGGGCAAGATGTTCCTGCCGCAGGTGGTGAAATCCGCCCGCGTGATGAAGCAGGCAGTCGCGCACCTGATCCCGTTCATCGAAGCCGAAAAAGGCGACAAGCCGGAAGCCAAAGGCAAAATCCTCATGGCCACGGTGAAAGGCGACGTGCACGACATCGGCAAGAACATCGTCGGGGTGGTGTTGGGCTGTAACGGCTACGACATCGTCGACCTCGGCGTGATGGTGCCAGCGGAAAAGATCCTGCAAGTGGCCAAGGAACAGAAGTGCGACATCATCGGCCTGTCCGGCCTGATTACCCCGTCGCTGGACGAAATGGTCCACGTCGCCCGTGAAATGCAGCGTCAGAACTTCAGCCTGCCGCTGATGATCGGCGGCGCGACCACGTCCAAGGCGCACACGGCGGTGAAAATCGAGCCGAAGTACAGCAATGACGCCGTGATATACGTCACCGACGCCTCCCGGGCCGTTGGCGTGGCGACGCAGTTGCTGTCGAAGGAGTTGAAAGCCGGCTTCATCGAGAAGACTCGCGCCGAATACGTCGAAGTTCGCGAACGCACCTCGGCCCGCAGCGCTCGTACCGAGCGCCTGAGCTACAGCGCGGCCATCGCCAAGAAGCCGCAGTTCGACTGGGCCGAGTACCAGCCACACACGCCGACCTTCACCGGGGTCAAGGTGCTGGAAGACATCGATCTGAACGTGCTGGTGGATTACATCGACTGGACGCCGTTCTTCATCTCCTGGGACTTGGCGGGCAAATACCCGCGCATCCTTACCGACGAAGTCGTGGGCGAAGCGGCGACCTCGCTGTTCAAGGACGCTCAGGAACTGTTGCGCAAGCTGATTGACGAGAAGCTGATTCGCAGCCGTGCGGTGTTCGGTTTCTGGCCTGCGAATCAGGTGGACCACGACGACATTCAGTTGCTCGACGACAACGGCGAGCCGCTCGCCAAGCTGCATCACCTGCGTCAGCAGATCATCAAGACCGACGGCAAGCCGAACTTCTCACTGGCCGACTTCGTCGCGCCGAAAGACAGCGGCGTGACCGACTACGTGGGCGGCTTCATCACCACGGCGGGCATCGGCGCTGAAGAGGTGTCCAAGGCGTATCAGGACAAAGGCGACGACTACAACGCGATCATGGTAAAGGCACTCGCCGACCGTCTGGCCGAAGCCTGCGCGGAGTGGCTGCACCAGCAAGTGCGTAAAGAGTATTGGGGTTACGCCTCTGAAGAGCAGTTGGACAACGAAGACCTGATCAAAGAGAAATATGTCGGCATCCGCCCTGCCCCCGGTTACCCGGCGTGCCCGGACCATACCGAGAAAGGTGTGCTGTTCGACCTGCTCGACCCAACCCAAGGTGACGGTAAACCGGGCATCAGCGGTGTATTCCTGACCGAGCATTACGCGATGTTCCCGGCGGCAGCGGTCAGCGGCTGGTACTTCGCTCACCCGCAGGCGCAGTATTTTGCGGTGGGCAAGGTCGACAAGGATCAGGTCGAAAGCTACAACGCCCGCAAAGGCCAGGAAATGCGCGTGACCGAGCGCTGGCTGGCGCCGAACTTGGGGTATGACGAGTAACGTCGCTCCCGCGCAAGCCTGCGTCTGCCGAAGGCGTAGATACCGCAGCGCGGACCGTGAGCTATCCTCCTTGGATACAAGGAGGATGTCATGGAACCCTCATCCAACGATTCCCCTCAACACCCCGAAGATCCCAAACCACCCACCTTCTGGCAGATGCTGCACAGCGTCATGGCGGCAGCCTTTGGCGTGCAAAGTCACAAGAATCGGGAGCGAGACTTTACCCATGGCAAACCCTCGCATTTCGTGATCCTGGGCGTGGCATTCACGGCGATTTTCGCGTTGGTGTTGTTGGGCATCGTGCAACTAGTGCTGTATTTCGCCCTAAACTGATAGCGGCGCTCAGTTGGACGTTTCCAGCCGCACGAAGGGGTACGTCACGCTCGGCGGGCTGTGCCCCCCGACAAACTCACGCACGTCAATGTCGTAATCGTCGCGGGCATTGGCCTGCATGAAGTGCACGCTGTCGCGACGCTCCCTGATCTGCATCGCGCGCACGATCCATGAGCCGATGGCCTGACGGGTTTTGGGGTCAGCATGATCGTAATCATTCAACAGCACCAGCGCCCAGCCGCCCAGCGTGAAATGCCCGCCCGCCACCACCGTCAGACGCCCTTCCAGCAAGGCTTGCAAGGCTGCCGTGGAGTCGTTGATGGTGCCGAGCCAGATGTCCTTGCCCGGCTGCTTGCCCGCCTCGCGCACAGCATCGATGACACCAAACGCCATTTGATCGCTCGCCGTCCAGATGAGGTGCACGTTGGGGTAGCGCTTGAGCAGCACTTGCGCCTGTTCATACGCACGGTCCCGGCGCCAGCCGCCAAGGACGATCTGCCGAAGACGTATCTCCGGGTGTTCGGCCAAGGCGCGATAAAGGCCGCGCTCGCGCTGCAACGACACCGGCGTGCTGTTGGTGCCGGAAAACGCCAGCATGTCAATGGTCTGGCCGGGCAGCACCGGAGGATGCGAGTCAATCAAACGCTTGGCGACGAGATACCCGCCCTCCTCGTCGTTGGCCACCACACTGCCGAGGAAATCCGGGTAGCGACTGTGCAGGTCGCCGAGAATGGCCAGTTGGTCGTCTGTGAACGTGTTGTTCACTGCCAGCAGTTTCACGCCGCTGCCCACGGACAGACGTAGCACCTCCGGCGCCACATTCAGCTCATTGGAAAACACCAGATAATCCGGACGCGGGCTGCCCTGCAACGCTTTGCGCGCGAGGGTCAGCAAGGTGCGCGTATCGCGATCGGTGTAATAGACGGTCAGGTCCATGCCCAGCCGACTGGCAGCCGCCTCCATGAATCGGGAATAGCTGTTCCAGTAAGGATCAGGCGTCGAACCCGGATTGAGAAACACCACCGACGCGGCCCAGGCACCGCCCAGCCACAGCCAGCCCACGACGCCAATGAGGCAGCCACTGAAAAACCTGATCATGGACACCGAGCCTCAACGCCATAAAGTATGCAGACGACCTTGCACAGGTCTGCTTATACCTTATCGGCAGCGGCCGGGTAAGTTGTACCCCGCGTCAGCCCGGTGTCCGCGCTACTGGTGACTGACCCAGAAAACGGCGGCCCCCACGACGAGTACGATGAGAAAGAAAATCGCCCAGGCATCTACATGACTGTCGGACTTGGCAGTTTTAGGGTGGTGGTTGCTCATTGCATCGCCTCTTGTCGGTCTTATGGGTGATTGCAGATCCAGCCTGCCGGAGACGGTTGACCCCGGCTGTCTCGTGAGTAAAGTTGAGGCGTGTCCTTATCACAAGGGGGACCGTGGGCAACTGACGAAGCGCTTAGCACGTTCGGTTCTTTGCTTATATTCAAACATCACTTTTGCGCATATCCACAAACTGGTAACCTCCGCCCGGCCTCGTTGAGGCTGCGCGACCGTGCGCGCAGATTTGTCGGGACATCCTGAATGCAGGCGGCATCGCATCGCCTCTCAGATCGTCCGGACAGCAGTGAACCGCCTGAGAACAGGACCACCATGTACGTATACGACGAGTACGATCAGCGGATCGTCGAGGACCGCGTCAAGCAGTTCCGCGACCAGACCCGCCGCTATCTGGCCGGCGAACTCAGCGAAGAAGAGTTCCGCCCGCTCCGCCTGCAAAACGGCCTCTACATCCAGCGCTTCGCCCCGATGCTGCGCGTGGCGGTGCCTTACGGACAACTGACCTCGCGTCAGACACGGATGCTGGCGAAAATCGCCCGCGACTACGACAAAGGCTACGCGCACATCAGCACCCGCCAGAACGTGCAGTTCAACTGGCCCGCGCTGGAAGACATTCCCGACATCCTCGCCGAACTGGCGACCGTGCAGATGCACGCGATCCAGACCAGCGGCAACTGCCTGCGCAACGTCACCACGGACCAATTTGCCGGCGTCGCTGCCGATGAACTGGTTGACCCGCGCCCATGGTGCGAGATCGTGCGTCAGTGGACGACCTTTCACCCGGAATTCGCCTACCTGCCGCGCAAGTTCAAGATTGCGATCAACGGTTCGACGTCCGACCGCGCCGCCATCGAAGTGCACGACATCGGCCTGGAGCCGATCAAGAACGCCGCGGGCGAGCTGGGCTTCCGCGTGCTGGTCGGTGGTGGCCTCGGTCGTACACCGGTGGTGGGTGCGTTCATCAACGAATTCCTGCCGTGGCAAGACCTGTTGAGCTACCTTGACGCCATCCTGCGCGTGTACAACCGCTATGGCCGTCGTGACAACAAGTACAAGGCTCGCATCAAGATTCTGGTCAAGGCCCTGACGCCTGAAGTCTTCGCTGAAAAAGTCGAGGCCGAAATGGCGCACCTGCGCGGCGGCCAGACCACCCTGACCGAAGCCGAAGTGCATCGCATCGCCAAGCACTTCGTCGACCCTGAATATAAAGCGCTGTCTGATTTCAGCGCCGAGCTGGCTCAACTCGACAAGGAACACCCGGGTTTCGCCCGCTGGCGCACCCGAAACGTCCTGGCCCATAAAAAGCCGGGCTACGCGGCCGTGACCCTGTCGCTTAAATCCACCGGCGTGGCGCCGGGCGACGTCACCGACAAACAGCTGGACGGCATCGCCGACCTGGCCGACCGCTACAGCTTCGGCCAATTGCGCACCTCTCACGAGCAGAACGTGATTCTGGCCGACGTCGAGCAGAGCCAACTGTTCGCGATGTGGGGCGAGCTGCGTGAGCAAGGCTTTGCGACCCCGAACATCGGCCTGCTGACCGACATCATCTGCTGCCCTGGCGGTGATTTCTGCTCACTGGCCAACGCCAAGTCGATCCCGATCGCCGAATCCATCCAGCGCCGTTTCGACGACCTGGATTACCTGTTCGACATCGGCGAACTGGACCTGAACATCTCCGGCTGCATGAACGCTTGCGGCCACCACCACGTCGGCCATATCGGCATTCTGGGCGTGGACAAGAAAGGCGAAGAGTTCTATCAGGTTTCCCTGGGCGGCAGCGCCAGCCGGGATGCAAGCCTGGGCAAGATTCTTGGCCCGTCGTTCGCACAGGACGCCATGCCGGACGTGATCGAGAAGCTGATCAACGTCTACGTCGAAAAACGCAACGAAGACGAGCGTTTCATCGACACGTACCAGCGTATCGGCATCGACCCTTTCAAGGAGCGCGTCTATGCAGCGAATCATTAAGAACAACGCAGTCATCGACGAGACCTGGCACCTGCTGCCGAAGGACACCACCCTCGACGGCCTGTCCAACTGCGACGACCTGATCGTGCCGCTGGCGCTGTGGCGTGACCACGGCCATGCGCTCAAGGCTCGCGATGGTGGCCTTGGCGTGTGGCTCGATGCCGACGAAGAAGCCGAAGAAATCGGTGAGGACGCCAGCCAGTTCCAGGTCATTGCCCTGAACTTTCCGGCATTCACCGACGGCCGCAGCTACTCCAATGCGCGCCTGCTGCGCGACCGCTACGGCTTCAAGGGCGAACTGCGGGCGATTGGCGACGTGTTGCGCGATCAACTGTTCTACCTGCGCCGTTGCGGCTTCGACGCCTTCGCCATTCGCGCGGACAAAGACCCGTATGAGGCGCTGGAAAGCCTGAAAGACTTCTCCGTGACCTACCAGGCTGCCACTGACGAGCCACTGCCGCTGTTCCGTCGTCGTTGATTCGACGCTGAAAAGCGAGCAACAAAAAGCCCCGGCTCCGTGAGAAGCCGGGGCTTTTTCGTATGGCTATTTTGAAGTGAGTCACACACCTGTAGGAGCCAGCAAGCCGGCTCCTACACGTGAGGCGCTGTGTCAGTGATGACCCGCCAGGGGCGACGCGAGCGTCGAGGGCTGCATTCCCACGCGGAGCGTGGGAACGATCACCAGAACCGCTGCTGCATCAACCGGCTCCACCAGCCTGTCACCAGACGATCCACCGAGCCGCTGGCCGCCAGGCCCACGCGCTCCTGCAAACTCTTGCGCTCGGCATAGTGCAAATGGAAAACCTCGGCGGTCTTGGCCTTGTCGGCCAGGTACTCGTCGCTGGTCTTCAGCTCATCAACCAACTGTTTGTCCTTGGCGGCCATGCCCAGCCAGACTTCACCGGTGGCCACTTCATCGATCTGCAATTGCGGGCGGTAGCTGGCGACGAAGTTCTTGAATAACTCGTGAGTGATGTCCAGGTCTTGCTGGAATTTCTCGCGGCCCTTCTCGGTGTTTTCGCCAAACACGGTCAGCGTGCGTTTGTATTCACCGGCAGTCAGCACTTCGAAGTCGATGTCGTGCTTCTTCAGCAGGCGATTCACGTTCGGCAGCTGCGCCACCACGCCAATCGAGCCCAGCACGGCGAACGGCGCGCTGATGATGCGGTTGCCGATACAGGCCATCATGTAGCCGCCGCTGGCCGCCACCTTGTCGATGCAGATCGTCAGCGGAATGCCCGCCTGACGAATCCGCGCCAGTTGCGACGACGCCAGGCCGTAGCTGTGCACCATGCCGCCGCCACTTTCCAGACGCAGCACCACTTCGTCCTTGTCAGTGGCGAGGGTCAACAGCGCAGTGATCTCGTGGCGCATGCTCTCGGTGGCCGAGGCCTTGATGTCACCGTCGAAATCCAGCACATAGACGCGCGGCTTGACCACCGGCTGTTTCTTATCCTTCTTCTGCTCCTTGGCCTGGGCCTTGCGCAGCGCCTTCAGGCGGGCCTTGTCCAGCAGCGAGCCTTCGAGGCGGTCGCGCAGGCCCTTGTAGAAATCATTGAGCTTGGTCACGTGCAACTGACCCCCGGCGCCACGACGACCGCGACCGCGCATTGACGCGATGACAACCAGCACCACGACAATCGCGACCACCACCGTGACGGTCTTTGCCAGAAAGCTGGCGTAATCGAACATGAACTCCACAGAAACTCCTCACCTGTACGTCTGATCCGGGACAGGATCGCGAATGAGCCCAGCATACCGGCGTGCCTTGCGCCGGGCCAGTCGCGCAACCGTCAAAGATCATGACAATCGACCAATTCAAACAAGCGTATGTTTTTTCATTGACAGACCCTGCACCGTCCTCATAACCTCCCAACACTTTCAACGTACCGGGACGACGCGGACGTGGGCAGCATCTATCTGATACGACATGGCCAGGCTTCTTTTGGTGCGGACGATTACGACGTTCTGTCGCCGACCGGTTATCGCCAGGCCGAAGTCCTCGGCGCGCACCTGGCGCAGTTGGGTCTGACGTTTGATCGCTGCCTATCGGGCAATCTGTTTCGTCAACGCCACACTGCCGAAACGGCGCTGGCGCAAATGGACGCCGCAGGCCTTACCACGCCTCCGCTTGAAACCGATCCCGCCTTCAACGAATTCGACGCCGAAGCGGTGATCCGCGCCCTGCTCCCCGCGATGTTGAGCGATGAGCCGCACGCGCTGGAGATCATGCGCAATGCGGCGCACAACCGCGCCGAATTCCAGCGCCTGTTTGCGCTGATCGTCGGTCGCTGGCTCGGCGGCGAGCACGACACTCCGGCGTTGCAAAGCTGGCTGGCGTTCGTCGAACAGGTGAAGGCAGGCCTCGACCGGATTCTCGAGAGCGCCAGTCACAACGACCGCATCGCCGTGTTCACCTCCGGCGGCACCATCACCGCCCTGCTCCACCTGATCACCCGGATGCCTGCAACGCAGGCATTCGAACTCAACTGGCAAATCGTCAACACCTCGCTCAACCACCTGAAATTCCGGGGTCGCGAGGTGTCCCTGGCTTCCTTCAACAGTCTTGCGCACCTGCAACTGATGAAGGCGCCGGAGCTCATCACCTACCGCTGAGCCCGGCCAATCGCACCCGCAAGGTGCCAGCAATCACTCATATAAAAGGATGACCCCATGACCTCCGTAGCCGACGCCGTACAAGCCATGAAAGCCAAGTTCAACCCGGAAGCCGCTGCGGGCCTGGACCTGGTGTTCGGTTTCCGTATCGACGAAACCAAGAACTTCTCGCTGATCGTCAAGGACAAGACCTGCGAGCTGCAGGAAGGCGAAAACCCTGACGCCCAAGTGACCCTGGTCATGGACGGCGAAACCCTGGAAGGCATCGTCAGCGGCGAGACCGACGGCATGCAGGCCTTCATGGGCGGCAAACTGCGCGCCGAAGGCGACATGATGCTGGCGATGAAATTGAGCGAGCTGTTCCCGTCATAAAACTCAGGTTTCACTACGAGCTGCGATGTGAATCCTGAAAACCGAAGCTTCCGGGCTTCGGTTTTTTTTGCTCCATGGTTTCCGGATACCCGGATCAAAGCGGCTGATTGACCCGTAACACGCTCGCCAATAAGGCCCGGCACGGCTTGTCCGGCAGGCGGTGCGCGCATTAGATTAGTCAATGATCATGACCCTCCAAAATAAACAACAGGGATAAGCATGGCGCTCACCGACCAGTCCACCCAGGTTCGATCCGGCGAAGAACTCGATGCCGCGCTGATCGATCCGTACCTCAAAGCCCATATTCCGGGCCTGAGCGGCACCGCGCAGATCAGCCAGTTTCCCGGTGGCGCGTCCAACCTGACCTACCTGCTGAAATACCCCGAGCAGGAATTCGTCTTGCGCCGCCCACCGTTCGGCCACAAGGCGAAAAGCGCCCACGACATGGGCCGCGAATTCCGCATCCTCAACCAGCTCAAAGACGCCTTTCCCTACTGCCCCAAGGCTTACGTGCACTGCACCGACGACTCGGTGATTGGCGCTGAGTTCTACGTCATGGAGCGGGTCAAGGGCATCATTTTGCGCGCCGAACTGCCTGCCGAACTGAACTTCGATACCGCGCGGACCGAAGCGCTGTGCAAAAGCTTCATCGACAAACTGGTGGACTTGCATCAGGTGGATTACACGGCGTGCGGCCTTGGCGATCTGGGCAAACCGCAGGGCTATGTCGAGCGACAGATTCGTGGCTGGGCCGAGCGCTATGAAAAGGCCCGCACCCCGGACGCACCCAGCTGGGAAAAGGTCGCCCGTTGGCTCGACGACAAGAAACCCGCCGATCACCCAACGTCGAGCCTGGTGCACAACGATTACCGCTTCGACAACGTGATCCTCGACCCCGACAACCCGATGCAGATCATCGGCGTGCTCGACTGGGAGCTGACCACCCTCGGCGACCCGCTGATGGACCTGGGCAACAGCCTGGCCTACTGGATTCAGGCCGATGACCCCGCCCCAGTCCAATTGATGCGCCGCCAGCCGAGCCACGCACCCGGCATGCTGACCCGCGAGCAAATCGTCGCGTATTACGCCCAACGCTCCGGGATTCGCATCGATAACTTCGACTTTTACTACACCTACGGGCTGTTCCGACTGGCAGGCATCGTCCAGCAGATTTACTACCGGTTTTTCCACGGCCAGACTCAGGACAAGCGTTTTGCCCAGTTCATTCACATGAACAAACTGCTGGAACACATGGCCTTGCAAGTGATTGACCGCTCTAGCCTCTGACGGCGCTTAACCCTTTGCGACAGGATAAGGAAGACAACATGTCCAAGACTCAACTGTTCGACCTCGACGGCAAGATCGCCTTCGTGTCCGGCGCCAGCCGTGGCATCGGCGAGGCCATCGCCAAACTGCTGGCCCAGCAAGGCGCCCACGTCATCGTCTCCAGCCGCAAGCTTGACGGCTGCCAGCACGTGGCTGACGCAATCATCGCCGACGGCGGCAAGGCCACCGCGATTGCCTGCCACATTGGCGAGATGGAACAGATCAGCGGGGTCTTTGCGCGCATTCGTGAAGAGTTCGGACGCCTCGACATTCTGGTCAACAACGCGGCCACCAACCCGCAATTCTGCAACGTACTGGACACCGACCTCGGCGCCTTCCAGAAAACCGTGGACGTGAACATTCGCGGCTACTTCTTCATGTCGGTGGAAGCGGGCAAGCTGATGCGCGAACACGGCGGCGGCAGCATCATCAATGTGGCCTCGATCAACGGGGTCTCACCGGGGGTGTTCCAGGGCATCTATTCGGTGACCAAGGCAGCCGTGATCAACATGACCAAGGTCTTCGCCAAGGAATGCGCGCAGTTCGGGATTCGCTGCAACGCGTTGCTGCCGGGCCTGACCGACACCAAGTTCGCCTCGGCGCTGGTGAGCAACGACGCCATTTTGAAAACCGCATTGGCGCAGATCCCACTCAAGCGCGTGGCCGCCCCGAGCGAGATGGCCGGGACCGTGTTGTACCTGGCCAGCGATGCGTCGAGCTATACCACGGGTGTGGCGTTGAATGTCGATGGCGGGTTCCTGTCCTGACCACCGCCTTCGGCCCTGTCCGTGATCCCTCTGTGGGAGCGAATTCATTCGCGAATGGTCGTCCAGACGATGCATCTGCGTCGGATGAACCGCCTTCGCGAATGAATTCGCTCCCACAGTTGAGCTTGCGTCAGGCCAGTCACTCCTCACTGAGGCGAATCTGAGGTGTATTTGATGGAATAAAGATTCCATCAAACCCCATCCGCGAATACATTTTCCGCACAACAACATTCCTTCAAGGACGCTGTCATGCGCGAAACGTCGCTTCCGGATCTGGGCGTAGGCTTGATCGGTACAGGTTTCATGGGGCGGGCACACGCTCTGGCCTTTCACAATGCCCGCACCACCTTCGACCTCCCCGTCAACCTCAAACTCGCCGCACTGGCCGACGCCGATGCCACCCGCGCCGAGCAGTGCGCGCGCTCCTGGGGGTTTGACCGCAGCCATGCCGATTGGCAGCAGCTGATCAGCGACCCCGCCGTCGATCTCGTGGCGATCACCACGCCCAACCACCTGCATTTCCCCATGGCCATGGGCGCGCTTGAAGCCGGTAAAGCGGTGTATTGCGAGAAGCCGCTGGCGGTGAGTCTGGAGCAGGCCCGCGAGATGCACAGCGCGGCGCAGAAGGCCGGGGTCGTGACCCGCGTCGGCTACAACTACCAGCACAACCCGATCATCGGCTTGGCCCGCGAAATGATTCAGAGCGGTGAATTGGGGCAGATCGTCAGCTTTCAGGGCGAATTCAGCGAAGACTTCATGGGCAACCCGCAGCAGCCATGGTCGTGGCGCTGTGAGCAGGCCCACGCCGGCGGTGCACTGGCGGACCTCGGCAGCCATTTGCTGGCCATGGCGCGGTACCTGTTGGGCGATGTCGAAGCCGTGAGCGCAGATTCGCAGACCGTCCACGCACAACGCCCCGCGACCCAAGGCAGTCAGGAACAGCGCCCCATCGCCATTGATGACCAGACGTACGCTCTGCTGCGTTTCGCCAATGGCGCACGGGGCACGTTTGGCACGAGCTGGCTCAAGCATGGCTACAAGAACCATCTGAGTTTCGAGATCAGCGGCACGTTGGGCACGTTGGCCTTCGATCAGGAGCGTCTCAACGAGCTTCGCCTGTACCGCTCCGGCGCGCCGGGTCGAGATGGTTTCCAGCGAATCCTCGCGGGCCCGACGCAACCCAGCTACGCAGCGTTTTGCCCGGCACCGGGGCATCAACTGGGCTACAACGAACTTAAGACACTGGAAGTCCACGCACTGATTCAGGCGCTGACTGGCCAGAGCAGTGAAGGCCCGGATTTTGCCGAGGCACTGGAGGTGGAGCGGCTGGCAACGGCGATTCGCGTGGCAGCCACGGAGATGCGTTGGGTGAAGGTTTCGGATATTTGAAACGCCCGATGTAACGAACCAAACGCATACCCGACCTGTGTGAGCGAATTCATTCTGTTCGGCATACCGACGAGAGGCCAGTACATCCGATAAATCTGTTTTGGATGTACAGCCGTCTCGCGAATGAATTCGCTCCCACAGGTTCTGCATTTCAGAGCCGATATTCGGGCGGACACAAAGGAATCGGCCTGCAACTCGCTTGGCTTACCGGTAGAATGCCGCGCTTCCGGGCAGCCATTCTGCCCGTCTGCCCAGTAAGCCCTGCCCATGCCGTTCGAACTTTCCGTAGATCCCACCACCCTCGTGGTGCTAGCCCTGGTCGCTTTTGTGGCAGGGTTCATCGATGCCATTGCCGGGGGCGGCGGCCTGCTGACCACCCCTGCTCTGCTCACCGCTGGCCTGCCGCCGCATCTGGTGCTGGGCACCAACAAGCTCAGCTCGACCTTCGGCTCGGCCACTGCCGGGTTCACGTTTTATCGTCGTAAGCTGTTCCACCCCAGACAGTGGACCCGCGCGCTGATCGGCACGGCCATTGGTGCGCTGGTGGGTGCGGTGATCGCTCACTACCTGCCCGCCGAGCTGTTGAATCAGATGCTGCCGGTGATCGTCTTCGGCTGCGGCCTGTACCTGTTATTCGGCGGTACGCCCAAGGCCCCTCTGGACAGCAACGCGCTGATCAAAACCAAGTGGCAGCTTCCCCAAGGCCTGGGGCTGGGTTTCTACGACGGCGTGGCGGGTCCCGGCACCGGCGCGTTCTGGACGGTGAGCACGCTGTTGATGTACCCGGTGGACCTGGTGAAAGCCAGCGGCGTGGCGCGCAGCATGAACTTCGTCAGCAACGCGGCGGCGCTGAGCATCTTCGCCATCAACGGCTCAGTGGACTGGGCCATCGGGCTGGTGATGGGATCGGCGCTGATGGTAGGAGCGTTTCTGGGGGCAAGAACGGCTATCCAGGGCGGCGCCAAATTCATCCGCCCTGTCTTTATCACCGTTGTGTTAGGACTGACCATCCGCTTGGCCTGGCAACACTGGTTCCACTAGGCCCAAACGCTTGGCCAGATAGAGATCAATCAGATACCGCGCAATGGAACGACTGGCCGGCAACGGCGGCATGTCGTGGATGCTGAACCATTGCGCGTCTTCGATCTCATCCACCTGGGGCACGATCTCGCCGCTGTCGTATTCGGCGTGGAAGCCCAGCATCATCGAGTGCGGGAACGGCCAGCATTGGCTGCCCTTGTACTCGATGTTCTTGACCTTGATCTGCACCTCTTCCATGACTTCGCGACGCACGCAATCTTCGGCCGACTCACCGGGCTCCGCAAACCCCGCCAAAGTGCTGTAGACCCCCGTCACGAAGCGCGGCGAACGGGCGAGCAGAACTTCGTCGCCCCGGGTGATCAGCACGATCATGCTCGGCGAAATGCGTGGGTAGGCGCGCAAATCGCACTGAGTGCAGTGCATCGCACGCTCGCCGGGAATCTGCACGTTCGGGCTGCCACAGTTTCCGCAAAAGCGATGCTCTTTGGCCCAGGTGCTGATTTGCGCCGCATAGCCCAGCACCTGAAACAGGTCAGCATCGTCCCCCAGCATGAATTGGCGCAGCGTCTGCCAACGCGTGCCTTCCCACTCAACCGGGTGTTTAAGCACGTAAACGTAGACCGGCTCGCCATCGAAATGGCCGATACCGTGCTCGCTGATCAACGGCAGTTCCTGGCCCTTGAGCCATTCTCGGGGAAACATCGCACCGTTGTCGTCGAGCAGAAAACCCTGATCACTGTGGATCACGGCCCACCCGCCGGCTGCCTGAGTATCGAGCACAGCGGTGGTCCAACGCCTGGGGCGCGTCATGAAAGCACTCCTCTGGCCAGCGACCTGCGCCACCCGCAGCCCGATTCAGCGTAGAGAATCAGGGCCCAGAGGCGGCAGGTGCCTGCCTGTTGAAAATCACGGTCAATTGTCGAAAACCGGCTTCTGCTTGCCCATGTGGGCGACCATCGCCAGCTTCAAGTCTGCCGATTGCAACATGGCAGCGTTCCAAGTGGCAACGTATTCAAGCCCGTCATCGACACTGTGATCGCGCATATAACCGATCATGCGCTTGCTGCCGCTGACGGCAATCGGGGATTTGGCAGCGATTTCGCGGGCGATGGTGAACACACCGTCCAGCAATTGCGCCTGATCGACGTACGTGCGATTGACCAGACCGATGCGCAGCGCTTCGTCGGCTTTGACATTGCGTCCGGTGTAGGCCATTTCCCGCATCATGCCGTCGCCGATCAGACGCGGCAGGCGTTGCAGGGTGCCGACGTCAGCGGCCATGCCCATGTCGATCTCGCGAATGGAGAACAGCGCGTCGTCCGCCGCATAGCGCATGTCACAGGCGCTGATCAGGTCGATGGCGCCACCGATGCAGTAACCCTGAACGGCCGCCAGCACCGGCTTGCTGCAACGGTCCACCACACTGAAGGATTCCTGCATCTGCAGAATCTTGCGCCGCAGCAAGCGCGCGTTGCGACCCACATCCTTGCCCAACTCGTTGGCCACCGAGGCGAGCATCATCAAATCGATGCCCGACGAGAAATGCTTGCCCGCGCCACTGAGGACCACCACGCGCACGTCATCGGTGTCTTCGACCCACTGGAAAATGTCGATGATTTCGCTCCAGAATGCCGCATTCATGGCGTTGATCTTTTCCGGGCGATTGATTTGCACGTGGGCGATATGGTCGGTCAACTCGACCTTGAAAGCGCTGTAGTCGGACACGGCGATGATCCTTGAATGGCCTGCGATGGGTGAAAGCTCCAGACGCCGGACTATATCAAGACGATCAGGACGCAACAGGCTTCGGTTGCGCCATTTGCCGGACTCGAAAGCGGGCGGCGCAGGCACTCCCGCATTGCGCAACATCATCCTGCCATCCAGAAAAAGTGAACCGCCAAGTACAGCCATGGTCCAGAGACATGGCAGCCAAGCACCGCAATCACGCAGTGTTTACCGTTGCCCAGGGGCATCGATCACTGATCGACCCCCACTCTTTTTTTAGGTCGCAAGAGGGCGATTCTTGACTACATCAAAAGCGGCAACCGGCATCGTGGGCCTGGACGACATCCTCTCGGGTGGTCTTTCGCGCAGCCATGTCTTTCTTCTCGAAGGAGAACCCGGAACCGGCAAGACCACCGTGGCGCTGCAATTTCTGTTGGCAGGCGCAATGGCGGGTGAACGCTGTCTTTACATCACGCTGTCCGAGACCGAGCGTGAGTTGCGCGAAGGCGCCCGCTCCCATGCCTGGGAACTTGATGAACACATTGAGGTGTTCGAGCTCACACCTCCGGAAGACCTGCTCAACGCCGAGCATCAGCAGAGCCTGCTGTACTCGTCAGACCTTGAGCTGGGCGAAGCCACCAAGCAGATTTTCGAAGTGGTCGAGCGCGTACGGCCGTCGCGGGTGGTCATCGACAGCCTGTCTGAAATTCGTCTGCTGGCGCAAAGCTCGTTGCGTTACCGTCGGCAGATTCTGGCGATCAAGCACTACTTCGCCCGCTACGACGCGACGGTGATCCTGCTCGACGACCTGACCACCGAATCCCTGGACAAGACCGTGCACAGCGTGGCCCACGGTGTCATCCGCCTGGAAGAGCTGACCCCGTCCTATGGCGCCGAGCGTCGCCGCCTGCGGGTGGTCAAGTATCGCGGGCAGAAGTACCGTGGCGGCTATCACGACTTCAACATCATGGCCGACGGCATCCACGTCTTCCCGCGCCTGGTCGCGGCTGAACACCGCAACAGTTACCTGAGTTCGCAACTCGGCAGCGGCATTTCCGAACTGGACGCCTTGCTGGGCGGCGGCATCGACAGCGGTTCCAGCACGCTGATTCTTGGCCCGGCCGGGACCGGCAAATCGCTGATCGCGCTGGTGTTCGCAGCGGCCGCCGTGGCCCGTGGTGAAAAAGTCGGGCTGTTCATTTTCGATGAAGAAATGGGCCTGCTGTTCGAACGCATGAGGAAGATGGGCATCGATCTGAAGGCATTGCAAGCGACCGGAAACCTGCTGATCGAGCAGGTGGACGCTGCCGAACTCTCGCCAGGTGAGTTCTCCCACCGGGTGCGCCGCAGCGTGGACGAGAAAGGCATCCGCACGGTGGTGATTGACAGCCTCAACGGCTATCAGGCCGCGATGCCGGAAGAAAATGCGCTGGTGCTGCACATGCACGAGTTGCTGCTCTACCTCAATCGTCAAGGCGCCTCGACGTTCATGACGGTGGCCCAACACGGTCTGGTGGGCGACATGCGTGCGCCGGTAGACATTACCTACCTCGCCGACACCGTGATTCTGTTGCGTTATTTCGAAGCGCTTGGCAAAGTCCGTCGCGCCATTTCGATCATCAAGAAACGCACCGGCACCCATGAGTCGACCATTCGCGAATACCGCATCAGTGGCTCTGGCATGACCATCGGCGCACCGCTGGAAGCCTTTCAAGGCGTGCTGCGCGGCGTGCCCCATTACTATGGCGAGAGCAATCCGCTGTTACGGGACGAGGACGTGTGAGTACACCGGGACAGCTGTCGGAACGCGCCATCATCCTGGCCCCTCGGGGCCGGGACAGTCAGATCGCCTTGAGAATCCTGCAAGAAGCAGGGTTCCCGGCGCTCATCACCCATGATCTGGCCGGTCTGTGCAAGGAAATGATTTCCGGCGCGGGCCTGGCCATCGTCGCCGATGAGGCGCTGCGCGGGGTCGATCTGAACCCGTTGCTGAGCCTGTTGAGCAATCAGGCGCCGTGGTCGGACCTGCCCATCGTGCTGCTCACCCACCACGGCGGGCCGGAACAAAACCCCTCTTCGCGCCTCGGCAAGCTGCTCGGCAACGTCACGTTTCTGGAGCGCCCGTTTCATCCGGCGACGCTGGTCAGTCTGGTCACCACTGCCGTGCGCGGACGCCGTCGCCAGTACGACGCCCGCAGCCGCATGGAAGACCTGCTCGAAAGCGAGCAACGCTTGCAACACGCGCTCAAGGCCGGACGCCTGGGCTCGTGGCAACTGGAAGCCGAGTTTCTCGAACTGGATTGTTCGGACATCAGCAAAAGTCACTTTGGGCGCGACGAACACGCGCCCTTCTCGTATCACGAGTGGCTGGAGTCGGTGTACGCCGCCGACCAGCCGCGCATGCAGTCGGCATTGCAGCGCAGCCTGGACACCGGCGACGACTTCATTATCGAATACCGTAACGTCTGGCCGGACGGCTCGCTTCACTGGGTCGATGTGCGGGCCCGCGCCCTTCGCGCACGCAACGGCCGGGTCAGCCTGCTGGCAGGCGTGACGTCGGACATTACCGAGCGCAAGCTCGCCGAGACCCAGCTGCGCCAGCTCAATGAAACCCTCGAACAGCAAGTCGAAGAACGCACCTCCCAGCTGCGCCACAACGAGGAGGTCTTGCGCCAATCGCAGAAGATGGAGGCCGTTGGCCAACTCACCGGCGGCATTGCCCACGACTTCAACAACATGCTCACCGGCATCATCGGCAGCCTTGAACTGCTGCGGCGTCGTATCGCCAAGGGCCGGATCGACGACCTCGACGGACTGATCGACCTGGGGGTGACCTCAGCCAACCGCGCCGCCGCCCTGACCCATCGTCTTCTGGCATTCTCCCGTCGCCAGTCACTGGATTCGAAGCCGGTGGAGATGAACGAGCTCGTCCACTCCATGGGCGAGTTGCTGCACCGCAGCGTCAACGAAAGCGTGCGTCTGGACATGTGCCTTGACCCGGCCCTCTGGACCGCCGAAGCCGACCCCAATCAGCTCGAAAGCGCGCTGCTCAATCTGGTGCTCAACGCCCGGGATGCCATGCCCAACGGCGGCATGCTGATGATCGAGACCTTCAACCGCAAGCTCGACCGCACCTTCACCAACGCCTACGAAAACCTGCTGCCCGGTGATTACGTGGTCCTCAGCGTGACCGACACCGGCTGCGGCATGCCCGAAAACGTGATCAGTCGGGCGTTCGACCCGTTCTTCACCACCAAGCCGATCGGTCAGGGCACCGGGTTGGGCCTGTCGATGATCTACGGATTTACCAAGCAGTCTCGCGGTCATGTGTCCATCGAAAGCCAGGTTGGCCACGGCACCACCGTGCAACTGTTTCTGCCGCGCTTTCATGGCGACAAAGACGCGGAAGACCTGAACGACGATCAGAGGGCCGTAGAAGCCCGCGAAGGCGAGACCATTCTCATCGTGGAAGACGACCCCGCCGTGCGCGCATTGGTCAGCCAAGTGCTGAGTGAATTAGGTTACGGGTATCTGGAAGCCGCGGATGCGGTGGGCGCCGTGCCGATTCTCGAATCCGGCCAGCGCATCGACCTGATGATCAGTGACGTCGGCCTGCCTGGTATGAATGGCCGTCAATTGGCGGACATCGGACGGCAGTTACGGCCTGAGCTCAGGGTGCTGTTCATCACCGGTTATGCGGAAAACGCCGGCACGCGGGCCGGGTTTCTGGAAGACGGAATGCAGATGATCACCAAGCCGTTTGCGTTCGATCAGTTGACCGCGAAGGTGCGGGAGATGATTGAGGGGTGATCGAAGCGCCACGCTCTTGGTTCTGGCCGGAGGCCGTAGGAGTCCAGCTTGCTGACGATCTGGCGCGAAGCGGCAGCAAAACCTGCGCACGCGGTACGCCTGAAACAACCGAGGTGTCCGACCCTACTGCCGCTTCGCAGCAGATCGTCAGCGAGCTGGACTCCCACGCCCTCCGGGCAGAAGCAGCTCGGCGCCGCCGCTTAATTCAACAAACTCTGAATCTTCGAGTGCAGCGTTTCCATGGTGAACGGCTTCGCCAGGATCGGCACCTTGCCGACGATGGGGCTGCCGGTCTCGATGATTTCCGCTGGATAGCCGCTGATGAAAATGACCTTCAGTTCCGGTCGCAGCTTGACCGCAGGCTCGGCGATCATCACCCCGGACACACCGCCTGGCAGGCGATAGTCGGTGATCATCAAGTCCAGGTGCGGCTTGGTGGCGAGGATTTCGAAGGCCTGTTCGCCGTTTTCCGCCTGCAACACCCGATAACCCTCCCCTGACAGATAGTCGGACAGCAGCATCAGGATCAGCGGCTCGTCTTCAACGATCAGTACGACATTTTCAGCATCAGAGCTCATTGGAACGCCTTCAATCTTATAAATAGCTGCCATTACGACCATGGCCCGCTCTGGAGGTTGCGCAGAAAAATCAGATATTTACCCGGACGGTCGTCGCTGTTTCAACGCAAGCGTCAACATCCCTCAACACATCGCTCTGGCCCGCGGCTGGCGGGCCAAACGGGCGTTTACAACGGCAGGCTGACGCGGAAGGTCGAGCCGCAGCCCTCTTCGCTTTCCACGGTGATCGTACCGTTGTGGGCCGCGACAATCTGGTCGGAGATGAACAGGCCCAACCCCAGCCCGTTGACCGCATGGCTGGCCGAGACGCGCTCGAACTGTTGAAAGATGCGCTTCTGGTTTTCAACGCTGATGCCGATGCCCTGATCCTTGACCTCGACCCGCGCCTCGCCGCCTTCGCTGTACACCCGAACCTCGATAGGCTTGTGCGCGCCGTAGCGCAGGGCATTGGTCAGCAGATTGGCCACCACCTGCTCAATGCGGAACTCGTCCCAGACGCCGATCACCGGTGTGGCGGCGTGCAAAGTGACCACGCTTTCCGCCGCCGCGATCTGCGCCGAGTAGCTTTCCACCAGATTGACCACCAGCTCGGACAGGTCGAACGCGCTGGTGCGGATCGACAGTTTGCCGGTGCGAATGCGCGACACGTCGAGCATGTCCTCGATCAAGCGGATGAGACTCTGAATCTGCCGCTCGTCACGCTCGACCATGGCTTTCAGCTTGTCCATGGTGAACGCCGAGGCGTTGTCCTTGGCCAAGTGCAACTTGCGCAGCTGGGTTTCCAGGATCAGCCCGTTGAGCGGCGTGCGCACTTCATGGGACACGATCGACATGAAGTCGTCGCGCATGCGAATCGCGTGTTCTAGTTCGTTCTGGGTGGACTTCAGTTCGCGCAGCAACGCTTCCTGCTCCTGTCGGCTGCGCTCCAGCTCCTCGACCTGCTGTTTCATCGCCTTGCGCTGGCGATACAGGTCGACGAAGACGTTGACCTTGCTCTTTACCGCGTGAATATCCAGCGGCTTGTGCAGGAAGTCCACCGCGCCGCTCTCGTACCCCTTGAACGCGTAGTTCAGTTCACGGCCGGCGGCGCTGACGAACACGATGGGAATGCTTTTAGTCTTTTCGGTGCCGCGCATCATCTCGGCCAGCTCGAACCCGTTCATGCCCGGCATCTGCACGTCGAGGATCGCCATGGCGAATTCATGCTCCAACAACAGCGACAACGCTTCGTCGGCGGACAGCGCCTTGAACACCTGGCGGTCTTCGCGCTTGATCAATGCTTCGAGCGCCAGGAGGTTTTCCGGCAGATCGTCGACGATCAGCAACTTGGCTTTTATTTCACTCAGCATGCAATTCGTTCCAGCTCGACAAGCAACAGGCCAATGTCGGGCAAAGGCAGGAGAAAGTCCGGTGTGTGCAGGGCCAGCGCAGCGTCGGGCATCGTACGTGCCACCGCGTCGGCAGGGTCCTGGACCACGGTAAGACCACCGTATTCCTTGATTCGTGCCATTCCCTTGGCACCATCGTTGTTGGCACCGGTCAGCAACACCCCGGCAAGCCGCGCATCATAAGCGTCCGCAGCGGATTCGAAGAGAATGTCGATGCTGGGGCGTGAGTGATACACCCGTTCTTCCTGGCTGAACGAAAACGTTTTGTCCGCTTCCACGGACAGGTGATAACCGGGCCCGGCGAAGTACAGCGTGCCGGGCGCGATGCTTTCCTTGTCATCGGCTTCCTTGACCGGAATCCCCAGTTGCGCAGCGAACACTTCGGCCAACAGGCTACGGCGCTCATCGGGCAAATGCAGCACCGCAACGATGGGCAGCTTGAAGCCTTTGCGCAGCGGCCTGAATATCTTCAACAGCGCCTCAACCCCACCCGCGGAAGCGCCGATGACGATGGCATCGACCCTGGGTAACGCTGGCGAGTCCGACTGGGCGCCCGAAAACGTCGTTCTCATGATTTTCGATAAATCCGCTCTTGTTTGACCAAGGGTTCGAATTGATCCTTGAAACCGGAAAACTCCAGGGTTTCCTTGCTGCCCAGCACCAGAAAGCCGCGATGACACAGGGATTCGTGAAACAGCCCGAACGCCCGGTCCTGCAGCTTCTTGTTGAAGTAGATCAGCACATTGCGACAGGAGATCAGGTGTGTCTCGGAAAACACGCTGTCAGTGGCCAGGCTGTGGTCGGCAAAGGTCACGTTCTCCCGCAGGGTCTTGTCGAAAATCGCGTAATCGTAGGCGGCCGTGTAGTACTCGGAAAACACCCGCTTGCCGCCCGCTTTCAGGTAATTCTCGTTGTAGCCGCGAACGTTCTCCATGGAGAAAATCCCCTGCTTGGCCTTTTCCAGCGAGCTGGGGTTGATGTCGGTGGCGTAGATGATCGTGCGGTCCAGCAGCCCTTCTTCACGCAGCAGGATCGCCATCGAATACACCTCTTCCCCCGTGCTGCACCCTGCAATCCAGATTTTCAGCGAGGGATAGGTCTTGAGCAGCGGCACGACTTCCTGACGGATTGCCAGAAAGTGTGACGGGTCGCGAAACATCTCGCTGACCGGGATCGTCAGGAATTGCAGGAGCTGCATGAACGCCGACGGGTCATGCAGCACGCGCTCCTGCAGCGCGGAAATGGTGTTCAACTCAAAATGACGCAACGCATGAGCGACGCGTCGTTTGACCGACGCGCCCGAGTAATCGCGAAAATCATAGCTGTACTTCAGGTAAATCGCCTCGATGAGCAAACGCAGCTCGATCTCGGTGTTTCGCTCATGGGCCATCGGTCAAACCTGGTCTTTCTACGGGCGTGGTCAATTGATCCGATCCATTCAGATACGTTCCATTTTCGGCAGCCACACGCGAATCAATGAGAACAGGCGATCAAGGTCGATCGGCTTGGCCAGGTAGTCGTTGGAGCCCGCTTGCAGACAGCGCTCCTGATCGTCCTTCATGGCTTTGGCTGTCACGGCGATGATGGGCAGCTTGCGCCAGCGGGGGTCCTTACGAATCTGCGTGGTGGCCTCGAAGCCATCCATCTCGGGCATCATCACGTCCATCAGCACCAAGTCGATGTCATCCACCGTGTTGAGCTTTTCGATCGCTTCGAAGCCGTTGCGGCCCACTTCGACGATGGCGCCCTTGTGCTCCAGTGCGCTGGTCAGGGCGAAGATGTTGCGCACGTCATCGTCCACCACCAGGATCTTGCGGCCCTCGAACACGCGGTCGCGGCTGCGGGCGGTCTTGAGCATTTTCTGCCGCTCGTTCGACAGCTGCGATTCGACCTTGTGCAGGAACAGGGTGACCTCGTCCAGCAGGCGCTCGGGGGAACGCGCGCCCTTGATGATGATGGTGCGCGAATACTTGAGCAGCTCGGCTTCTTCGTCGCGGGTCAGGTTGCGACCGGTGTACACGATGACCGGCGGGAACGCACAAATTTCATCGGTGGACATACGCTTGAGCAGGTCGTTGCCCAGCATGTCCGGCAGTTTCAGGTCGATGATCATGCAGTCGTAGGCGTTGTCGCGCAGCAGTTCCAGCGCGTCCTGCGCAAAGCCGACGGCGGTGATTTCGATGTCGTCGTCACCGATCAGACGAGCAATGCTGTCGCGCTGCAAGGCGTCGTCCTCGACCAGCAGCACACGCTTCACTTTCTGGGTGAGCTTGGCTTCCAGGCGGGCGAACACATCTTTCAACTCTTCGCGGGTGGTCGGCTTGACGGCGTAACCGATGGCGCCCATTTGCAACGCCGCCTCCTGTCGGTCTTCGACGGAAATCACGTGGACCGGGATGTGACGGGTCGTCGGCATCTCTTTCAGGCGCTGCAGCACGGTCAGGCCCGAATGGTCTGGCAGGCGCATGTCCAGCAGGATCGCGTCCGGCAGATAACTCGACGCCAGGTCATAACCTTCGTCGGCGGCGTGGGCCACCAGGCAGTGGTAGCCCAGTTCGTGGGCCAGGTCGTAGAGGATATGGGCGAAGCGCACTTCGTCCTCGATGACCAGAATGCAGCGTTTGCTGAACGGCGCTTTGTCGCGGTCGTCGGCGAAGCGTGGCACGGCCTCGGCAGGCGGTGCGGACTTGGCGGCAATCGTGGGCGCGGGCACGAAAGCCGGTGCGGCGTGGGCAGCGGCTGGCGGCTCTTCGACGAATTGCCCGTGCTCGACGTATTCCTCCGGCAGCACCAGGGTGAAAATACTGCCTTGCCCCGGCTCACTGGTGACCGAAATCGAACCGCCCAATAGGCGCGCCAGATCCCGGGAAATCGACAGCCCCAGGCCGGTGCCGCCGTAGCGCCGGTTGGTGGTGCCGTCCGCCTGACGGAAGGCCTCGAAGATGCTTTCCTGCTGATCCGGGGCGATGCCGATCCCGGAATCGCGCACCGTGAAGGCAATGCCTTCGCCTGGCTGACGGGACACGGTCAGGCTGACCGAACCGGTTTCAGTGAACTTGATGGCGTTGGACAGCAGGTTCTTGAGGATCTGCTCCAGGCGCTGGCGGTCGGTGTACAGCGACACCGGCGCCCCCGGCTGAACCTCGACGCTGAACTGCAACTGCTTGTCGGCGGCAATCGGCTGAAAGGTCATGCGCAGGCTGTCCACCAGGCGGCTGACGCTGCTGTTTTCCGGGCGCATGTCGAGCTTGCCGGCTTCGACCTTGGAGATGTCGAGGATGTCGTTGATCAGGTTCAGCAGATCGTTGCCCGCCGAGTAGATCGATTCGGCGAAGGTCACTTGCTCGTCGGTCAGGTTGTCCTGGGGGTTCTCGGCCAGCAGCTTCGCCAGAATCAACGAACTGTTCAGCGGCGTGCGCAGCTCGTGGGACATGTTGGCGAGGAATTCGGATTTGTACTTGCTCGAACGCTGCAATTCATCGGCGCGGGCTTCCAGCTCGACCTGCGCGATATTCAGCTCCTCGTTGTTGCGGTCCAGCGCATCGCGTTGATCGGCCAGCGCTTTGCTCTGTTCAGCCAGTTGCTCGTTGGTCTGCTCCAGCTCGGCTTGCTGGGTTTCAAGGTGCGCCTGGGACTCCTTCAGAATCCGCGACTGCTCTTCCAGCTCTTCGTTGGCGGTGCGCAGCTCTTCTTGCTGCACTTGCAGTTCTTCGTTGAGCTGTTGGGTCTCGGCCAGCACTTCCTGCAGACGCTGGCGATAACGCGCGGCCTCGATGGACGTGCCGACGTTGTCGGCCACCAGTTCGAGGAATTCGACGTCGCGCTCGGTCAGCTCACGCAAGAAGCCCAGTTCGATCACGCCGTTGACCTGATCATCGTTGCTGGTCGGCACTACAATCACGCTGCGTGGCGAGCCTTCGCCCAGACCCGACGAGACCTTGAAATAGTCCATCGGCACGTCGTTGAGGGTGATGATCTCATCCTGTTCGGCGGACTTGCCGACAACGCCTTCGCCGCTGTAAATCGATTGTTCCTGCAATTCTTGCTGGCGAGAAAAACCATGGGAAGCCACGCGGACCAGTCCACCGTGCTCCTGACGCACGTAAACCGCCGCCACCACCGCGCCCAGGTACTGGGCGAAGAATTGCAACACGTTGCGGCCCAGCAGGTTCAGGGTCAGTTGGCCAATCACCTGCTCGGCCAGCTCGCTCTGACCGTTGCGCAGCCAGGCCACGTGGGCCAGGCGCTCGGCGTCCTCCTGTTGGGCCTTGAGGTTGGCGGCATAGGTGGCCGACAGCGCCGTCATGTCGCGACGACCGACCCACGCCAGAACACCGCTGACGATCAGAATGAACGCGATGTACAGCGAGACCGACAGGATGGTCGTGTGGGTCACGTCGGTGTTGCGAGTCAGGCGAAGTTGGTGCTCGATGTTTGCCGCTTGATCGTATTGATCGCGAATCTCATCAGTCAGCCGCTTGCCGCGGCGGTTCTGGATCGGCGTCGCGTAATCGCCACCGCTGCGCCGCAGGGTGATCATCTCTTGAGCGAACTGGTTCCAGGATTCCTGCATGGCCGCCAGCCGCTTGAACCGGTCGACCTGATCCGGGTTGTCGGCGACCAGTTCTTCCAGGCCATTCAGCTCGGAGATGATGCTGGGCTTGGCGACCTCGTAGGGGTCCAGGAAACGCTCGTCGCCGGTCAGGAGGAAGCCGCGCATGCCGGTTTCCATGTCCACCGAGAGCTTCAACGAGCGGTTGATGTTGTTGATCACCCGATCCGTGTGTTCGACCCACTGGATGACCGAAAGCAGATAAGTGATCAAAATGACGAAGAAAGCGGCACTGAGCACCCCGACAGCCAGGGGCAAACTGACGTTGCGGCTTAAAAGTTTGCGGAAACGTTGCTCATCGACGGCAGAGGTTTGGATCATCGCAAGGGCCCAAGGCGGATTCGGCTAAACCACGGAGTTTGCCGCAATGTTCAGAAAAAGACTCCAGTTTCTGACATACACGGCTGAATTTTCTGACTTTAGTCAGAACGCAAAAGTCGGCGTACTATACGTTCGAGTGATTCCCTCGCGCCATCGCACTCAATTGAATTGTGTTTTTGGCGCCTGGAACTTGTCACAATCACTGGCTTTATTTTTTAGCAGACCGGGCGAAAGTCGCCCGGTCCGTCTCTCGCCATTTGAAGGAAATTTTCATGTCCGACCCAACCAGCACGATTCTGGTGGTTGAAGATGATGACATCGTCCGGATGTTGATCGTCGACGTTCTCGAAGAGCTTGAGTACACCGTGCTCGAAGCGGCCGATGGCAGCGAAGCGTTGGCCTTCCTGAAGGACAGCGGCAACGTCATTGATTTGATGATGACGGACAAGGGCCTGCCGGACATGGACGGCACTGAACTGGCAAAGCAGGCGGCCGTGCTGCGCCCGACGCTGCCGGTGCTGTTCGCCAGTGGCTATGCGGAAAACATCGACGTGCCGCCCGGGATGCACCTGATCGGCAAGCCGTTCTCCATCGATCAACTGCGTGACAAGGTCAACGGCATCCTTGGCAAGTGACCTTCCCTCCCCGGCCACGCGCGCCCTTCATGTCCTGATCATCGGTTACGTATGGCCGGAGCCACGCTCTTCGGCCGCCAGCGGCCATGTCATGCAACTGATCGACTGCTTTCTCGAACAGGGCTGGCGCATCACGTTTGCCAGCGCGGCGACCGAAGGTGAGCGCCGCGCTGACCTGGCGAGCCTGGGCATCGATGAAGTGGCCATCGCCGTGAACGACAGCCGCTTCGACAGCTTCGTCGCTGACCTTCAACCTGAGGTGGTGCTCTTCGATCAGTTCCTGATGGAGGAGCAGTTCGGCTGGCGGGTCGAGAAACACGCGCCCAACGCGCTGCGCGTGATGGAAACCTGCGATGTGCAGAGTTTGCGCCATGCCCGGCACCAGATGCTCAAGGACGTGATCAAGGCGGGCGAGGACTGTTCCGATGCCCTGTTGGCCGAGCCCGACGCCGAGCTGTTCAAGCGCATGGCGGTGTCCGATCTGGCCCAGCGGGAAATCGCCTCGTTTTATCGCTGCGACCTGAATCTGGTGGTGTCCGAGGTCGAAATCGATCTGCTGACCCGGCATTTCCGGGTGCCCGCCGAATTACTGCACCTCTGCCCGTTAATGCTCCGCGACGTGCCCTCCCATGGCCGGGGTTATGACGAGCGCGAACACTTCCTGACCATCGGCAACTTCCGCCATGCGCCCAACTGGGATGCCGTTTTGTGGCTGAAGAACGCGATCTGGCCGCTGATTCGCCAACGCCTGCCAAGCGCGCAGCTGCATGTGTATGGCGCGTACACGCCGCCCAAGGCCACGGCACTGCACAATGCGGCGCAAGGGTTTCACATCAAGGATTGGGCCGAGGATGCGCTTGAGGTGATGTCAGCGGCGCGGGTGTCCCTCGCTCCGCTGCGGTTTGGAGCTGGCATCAAGGGCAAGGTGATGGATGCGATGGCCTGCGGCACGCCGACGGTGACCACCCCCATCGGGGCCGAGGGGATGCATGGCGAGCTGCCATTTCCCGGTGCCGTGGCGTGGGATGCTCAAGGGTTGGCCGCTGAAGCCGTTCGACTGTATACCGATCGGGCCGCCTGGAATCAGGCGCAGTCAGCGGGCTGGCAGGTGCTGCAGTCGCGCTTTAGGTTCGAGGTGCACGGCAAAACGCTGATTGAGCGCATCCAACAGTTGCTAGGCGATCTGCCGGCCCACCGTGCCGCCAACTTCACTGGCGCGATGCTCCGGCACCATCAGCACAAAAGCACGCAGTACATGTCGCAGTGGATCGAAGCGAAGAATCGCAGGGAGTGAGACACGTCCTTGTTACGCGCAAGCCTTCGATCAGGGTAGATCTCGCTTGGGCTCTCCCTGCGGCGTGCCGGATCTGGATGCACGCCAGAGATTGACTGTGGGAGCGAATTCATTCGCGAATCGATAGAACAGACGATACATCCCCGTCGCCTGCACGATCTGTTCGCGAATGAATTCGCTCCCACACTCAGAACGGTGCCCGTGGCAAAGTCAGCGCATGTGACGCCGCAGCAGATAGGTGTCCATGATCCACCCCTTCCTCCCCCTCGCCGCTTCCCGCGTCTGCTTGATCCGCTCGCTCACGTCTCTCAATGGCCCCGAAATCAGGACCTCGTCCTCGGTCCCAAGGTACGCGCCCCAGTAGATGTAAAGGTCCTGCGCGACGAAGCGCTCGAACGTGCAGTGCGCATCGAGCATCACCACCACGTTATCAATGTCATCACCTGATGCCTGAGCCAGCCGCCGCCCTGTGGTGATCTGAATGGGTTCGCCGATCCGGTTCAAGGGAATCCCATGCTGCGCCACCAGCGCCTGCACGCTGGTGATCCCCGGAATCACCTCGACACCGAACACCTCGTTCCCCCGCGCCAGCACCCGGTCGAGAATCCGCAGCGTGCTGTCGTACAGCCCAGGGTCGCCCCACACCAGAAACCCACCGGTCTCGCCCGCCTTCACCTCATCAGCGATCAAGCGCTCGAACAACGCCGCGCGCTGCTCATGCCAATGCTCGATGCCGTTCTGATACGAAACAGGATCGTCCTCACGCCGAGGGTCCTGCACCTGCACCAGTCGATACCCATCGCCTTCGATGTACCGCTCACAAATCTCCCGCCGCAAGCGCAGCAACTCGTCATCGGCATAGCCCTTGTCGAGAATGAAAAACACCGCCGCGCGGTTCAACGCCTTGATCGCCTGAACCGTGATGTGCTCAGGATTGCCCGCGCCGATGCCGATGACGAGGATTTTTTTCATGGGGTAACAGTTCTCAAATGGCACATGAGGTCGTGGGTCATGATAGTGACCGGCCTGGGCTGTCGTTGCAAAGACGACAGATTGACTTGATACCCATATAGGTATAATTTCAGCCATGTCTTACGGATTTGAGAAAGCGCTTTTTTGGATGGCCAGCAGCAGAAAGGATCTCACCAGCATGCCCGCCGAGGTCCAGGATACGTTTGGTTATGCGCTGTATCTGGCGCAAACCGGTGGTAAGCATTCTGATGCCAAGCCGTTGAAAGGTTTCGGCCACGCCGGCGTATTGGAGGTGGTTGAGGACTGCCAAGGAAACACGTACAGAGCGATCTACACCTTACGGTTCGGCGAGGCGGTGTATGTGCTGCACTGCTTTCAGAAAAAATCGAATCGGGGCATCCAGACACCCCAGCCTGACATCGACATGATCAAGGCTCGGCTCATGGCCGCCGAAACCCACTGGAAAGGAATGAAACATGACTGAAATCGAACACGGCAGCGGCAACGTCTATGCCGACCTTGGCCTCCCGGATGCGGGGGAAATGCTGGTCAAGGCCCAGTTGGCAGCAAAAATCGGCAGCATTCTCAAAGCGCGACACCTGACCCAGGCTCAGGCCGCAGAAATCCTGGGCATGCCACAACCGAAGGTGTCGGAAATGCTGAGAGGAAGATTTCGCGGCATCAGCGAAACCAAAATGATCGACTGCCTGGCACGCCTCGGCCGAGACGTGCAGATCGTAGTGAAGGCGGCCCCTCGTTCACGCAAGGAAGGCCGGGTGGAGGTCGTGTTCGTTTGAGGGGGGCTGCTGTATTCCGCGCAACAAATAGTGCACATTACCCTCACGCACGTCCCCGAACTCCGGCAACCGCATGACCAAAACAACAAGAATCACCGATCCGTCCTATGAGTTGATGGACGATCACAATGGCCTGTCGATCATCTACCGCGAGCATGGTTTTCCGTGCCCGTTGGTGCGCTGGCATTTTCACAAGGAATACGAGCTGCACCTGATTGTGGCGAGTTCCGGCAAGGTGTTCGTCGGTGATTACATCGGCAATTTTTACCCCGGCACGCTGTTTCTCACCGGCCCCAATCTTCCGCACAACTGGATCAGCCAGGTCGAAGAAGACGAAGTCGTGCCCAAGCGCGACATGCTGGTGAACTTCACGGAAGAGTTGCTGGAGACCGGCAATCAGGTGTTTGCCGAGCTGAAAACCCTGACGCCGCTGCTGGAGCGCGCGCAGTACGGAATCGAGTTTCGCGACAAGCGCACAATCCGTCAGGCGATGAAGCTGATGCAGAAGATTGCCGATTCCAGCGGCATGACCCGGCTAGGCCACTTCTTCATTCTGTTCGAGCTGCTGGCGGCCAGTGACGATTTCCAGCTGCTGTCTGGAACGACGGCATCACAACTGTCAGACGACCATGCCGTCGAGCGCACCAACAAGGCCGTGGACTACATTTTTACCCACTACGCCCGGGAACTGACCCTGGAAGAAGTAGCGGACTACCTGGGCATGAAGCCCACCTATTTCTCCCGTGTGTTCAAGCAAGCCACTGGCCGGACGTTCGTCGAGTTCGTCAATCGGCTGCGGATCAGCAAGTCCTGCGAGCTGCTGGCGGACGGCGACAAGCCGGTCACCGACGTGTGTTTCGAATCCGGTTTCAACAACATTTCCAACTTCAACCGACGCTTCCAGCAGCTTAAAGGCATGACGCCCTCGCACTATCGCCGCCTGGCGGTGCAGCGCCTGACCGAACAAAACCTGTACTGATTCGCCCCCTCTACGCCCCCGTCGACTACGCTGGAACTGCGCCGCACCCTGCCGGAACGCAGTTTTGGTGTATTGCTGCCTGAACTCTCAGTGCAAGAAAGTATCAGTTCAAGTGCGCCGCAGGATTTGTCATTGGCCGTGCGGACCGTTGTAATCAACTGACTTCCTCCAGACTCCGGAAGGAACAACAACAATAACCAGGCTTCTGTCGTTCATTGGGCGCAGAAGAGGAGAGAAACATGAAGACCTCTGCAAACGTTCTGCTCGCTGGCACCTGTCTCACTCTCGGATTGACCCTCTGCAACAGCGCAACGGCGGGCGACGTCACCATCGCCACCGTCAACAACAGCGACATGATCCGCATGCAGCGGCTGTCCAAGACCTTCGAAGAACAGCATCCCGACATCAAACTGAAATGGGTCGTCCTCGAAGAGAACGTGCTGCGTCAACGCCTGACCACGGACATCGCCACCAAGGGCGGCCAGTTCGACGTGTTGACCATCGGCATGTACGAAGCCTCACTCTGGGGCGCCAAGGGCTGGCTCAAAGAGATGAATGATCTGCCAGCGTCCTACGCGCTGGATGACGTATTCCCATCGGTGCGTGACGGCCTGTCCGTCGACGGCAAGCTGTTCGCCCTGCCGTTCTACGCCGAAAGCTCGATCACCTACTACCGCAAAGACCTTTTTCAGGCCGCTGGCCTGACCATGCCGGAACGTCCGACCTGGACCCAGATTTCCGAATTTGCCGACAAACTCACCGACAAATCGAAAGAACAGTACGGCATCTGCCTGCGTGGCAAGGCGGGCTGGGGTGAGAACATGGCGCTGATCAGCACCGTCGCCAACTCCTTTGGCGCGCGCTGGTTCGACGAGCAGTGGAAACCACAGTTCGATCAGCCTGAGTGGAAAAACGCGCTGACTTTCTACACCAACGTGATGAAGAAAGACGGCCCTCCCGGCGCCTCCAGCAACGGTTTCAACGAAAACCTGGCGCTGTTCAACAGCGGCAAGTGCGCCATCTGGGTCGACGCCAGCGTCGCCGGTTCCTTCGTGACCGACAAGTCCCAGAGCAAGGTCGCGGACAGCGTCGGCTTCACTTACGCGCCGCACGAAGTCACCGACAAAGGCTCGGCATGGCTGTACTCGTGGGCCCTGGCGATTCCGACCAGCGCCAAGAACGACAAGGACGCCCGCGCGTTCACCGAGTGGGCAACGTCGAAAGAGTACGCGGCCCTCGTCGCGAAAACCGACGGCGTGTCCAACGTACCGCCAGGCACTCGCGCCTCGACCTACACCGACGATTACAAGAAAGCGGCGCCGTTCGCCAACATCACCCTGGAATCCCTCAAGGCCGTGACGCCAAAAACGCCGACCCTGAAGCCGGTTCCGTACGTCGGCATTCAACTGGTGACCATCCCCGAGTTCCAGCAGATCGGCACCAACGTCGGTCAGCAATTCTCGGCGGCACTGGTGGGTTCGACCACCGTGGACGCTGCGCTGACCCAGGCACAAAGCGCGACCGAGCGTGACATGAAACGCGCGGGCTACCCGAAAAAGGGTTGATCCCGTCTGTTTCAAGGCAGCAGCGGGGATTTTCTCCCTGCTGCCCCGCTTAGCTACTGCCCCGGTTCGGAGTCATCATGAACACCTCAACCCTTCCCCCTCGCACGGCCACGGCTGGCGATAAAGACCAACAGAAAGGCAGCGTTACCAAGCCCGGCTGGTTTCTGGTCAGCCCATCGGTGCTGTTGCTACTGGTCTGGATGATCGTCCCGCTGGGCATGACCATCTATTTCTCGCTGATCCGCTACAACCTGCTCAACCCCGGCGAGAACGAATTCGTCGGTCTTGAGAACTTTCAGTACTTCGTCACCGACTCGGGCTTTTTCCCCGGTGCGATGAACACCCTGTTGCTGGTCGGCAGTGTGCTGGCCATCAGCGTGATCCTCGGCGTGCTGATTTCCGCGCTGCTGGAAGCCACTGAATTCCTCGGTCGCGGCATCGTGCGTGTGCTGCTGATCTCGCCGTTCTTCATCATGCCCACCGTCAGTGCGCTGATCTGGAAGAACCTGATTTTCCACCCGGTCTCGGGGATCCTCGCCGCCGTCTGGAAGCTGTTCGGCGCGCAGCCTGTGGACTGGCTGGCCAATTACCCGATGCTGTCGATCATCATCATCGTGTCGTGGCAGTGGCTGCCGTTCGCCATCCTGATCCTGATGACCGCCATGCAGTCGCTGGACCAGGAACAGAAAGAAGCCGCACGTCTCGACGGCGCGGGCCCCATCGCGATCTTCTGGCACCTGACCCTGCCCCACCTCGCGCGCCCCATCGCTGTCGTCGTGATGATCGAAACCATCTTCCTGCTGTCGGTGTTCGCGGAAATCTTCACCACCACCAACGGCGGTCCGGGCTTCGCTTCGACCAACCTCGCGTACCTGATCTACAACCAGGCGCTGTTGCAATTCGACGTGGGCATGGCATCGGCGGGCGGCTTGATTGCCGTGGTCATTGCCAACATTGCCGCCATCATCCTGATCCGGATGATCGGCAAAAACCTCACCGACAAGTCTTGAGGGCAAGGTCATGATGACGCTCAAACAATCCCGTCGCCTGCAAAGCGTGCTCCTTGGCACCTTGTCATGGGTGATCGCGGCGCTGATTTTCTTCCCGATCTTCTGGATGGTGCTGACCAGCTTCAAGACCGAGATCGACGCGTTCGCCACCCCGCCGCAGTTCATTTTCACGCCAACGCTGGAAAACTACTTGCACATTCAGGAGCGCAGCGACTACTTCCACTTCGCCTGGAACTCGATCCTGATTTCCTTCAGCGCGACGATCCTGTGCCTGCTGATTTCGGTCCCGGCCGCCTACTCCATGGCGTTCTTCGAAACCAAGCGCACCAAGAGCACGCTGCTGTGGATGCTCTCCACCAAGATGCTGCCGCCGGTGGGCGTGCTGATGCCGATTTACCTGCTGGCCAAGACGTTCGGCCTGCTGGATTCGCGTCTGGCGCTGATCGCGATCTACACGCTGATCAACCTGCCGATCGTGGTCTGGATGATTTACACCTACTTCAAGGACATCCCGGGGGAAATCCTCGAAGCCTCGCGGCTGGACGGCGCCACCACACGCCAGGAAATCTTCAAGGTGCTGATCCCGATCTGCAAAGGGGGCCTGGCCTCGACGGCGCTGCTGTCGCTGATCCTGTGCTGGAACGAGGCATTCTGGTCGCTGAACCTGACCTCATCGAACGCCGCTCCGCTGACCGCGCTGATCGCCTCGTATTCAAGTCCCGAGGGGCTGTTCTGGGCCAAGTTGTCTGCGGTCTCGACCCTGGCCTGCGCGCCGATCCTGATCTTCGGCTGGATCAGCCAGAAACAACTGGTTCGCGGTTTGTCGTTTGGTGCGGTGAAATGAAGACGCCACTGTCTGCTCTTGATTCTGGCCGCAGGCCGTAGGAGCAAGCTTGCTCGCGATCTGCCGGGCACCGGCAGCAAATCCGAACATTGTGATTCTCCTGACACGGCACGGTCGCAAGGTTTTACTGCTGGTTCCCAGCAGATCGCAGGCAAGGTGGAGCGCCACCCCGGCAGCCCTCCGGGCAGAAGCAGAATTTTAGTGTCTGTACTTTGAAGAATAAGACTGGAGCCCACTATGGCTAACCTGACAATCAGAAATCTACAAAAAGGCTTCGACGGCCACCAGATCATCAAAGGCATCGACCTGGACGTCAAAGACCGCGAATTCGTGGTGTTCGTCGGCCCGTCGGGCTGCGGCAAATCCACCCTGCTGCGCCTGATCGCCGGTCTCGAGGACGTCACCAGCGGCAGCATCGAACTCGATGGCCGCGAGATCACCCAAGTCACCCCGGCCAAGCGCGACCTGGCGATGGTGTTCCAGACCTACGCCCTGTACCCGCACATGACCGTGGGCAAGAACCTCTCATTCGCGCTGGATCTGGCCGGTACGCCAAAAGCCGAAGTCGAGAAGAAGGTCGCCGAAGCTGCACGCATTCTGGAACTCGGCCCGCTGCTGGAACGCAAACCCAAGCAACTGTCCGGCGGTCAGCGCCAGCGTGTGGCCATCGGTCGCGCCATCGTGCGCAACCCGAAAATCTTCCTGTTCGACGAACCGCTGTCCAACCTCGACGCCGCCCTGCGGGTGCAGACACGTCTGGAGCTCTCGCGCCTGCACAAAGAGCTGGAAGCGACCATGATCTACGTGACCCACGATCAGGTCGAAGCCATGACCCTGGCCGACAAGGTGGTCGTGTTGAATGGCGGTCGCGTGGAACAGGTCGGTTCCCCTCTTGAGCTGTATCACCACCCCGCCAACCTGTTCGTGGCAGGCTTTCTCGGCACGCCGAAAATGGGCTTCCTCAAGGGCAAGGTCAGCCGCGTGGACACCAACGGCTGTGAAGTCACCCTCGATGCCGGGACGAAGATCAATCTGCCGTTCACCAACGCCCAACAAAGTGTGGGCGACGCCGTGACCCTAGGCATTCGTCCGGAGCATCTGGAGCTGGCCAATGCGGGTGACTGCCAGTTGCAAGTGGTCGCCGACGTCAGCGAACGCCTGGGCAGCGACACCTATTGCCACGTCCGCACGCAATCCGGCGAAGCGCTGACCATGCGTATTCGCGGGGACCTCGCCAGCCAGTACGGCGAAACCCTGAACCTGCACCTGGACAGCGCCCACTGCCACCTGTTCGACGCACAGGGCCAGGTCATCCGTAAAGCCTTGCAGGCCGCTGCCTGAGCCGGCGGCCCTCACAGAATCGGGAATGCAGTCATGAAACTGAACAAACAGAACCTGTCGAACCTGGGTGATGGCATAAATCTGCCCGCCTACGCCCTCGAAGACCGCCGTCAGGGCATCGCCCACATTGGCGTCGGTGGCTTTCACCGCGCGCATCAGGCGTTCTACACCGACGCGCTAATGAACAAAGGCGAAGGCCTGGACTGGGCCATCTGCGGCGTTAGCCTGCGTGAAGAAGACCGCAACAACTTCGAAGCGCTCAAAGACCAGGACTTCCTCTACACCCTGTTCGAACTGGGCGACACGCCCGACACCGAGACCCGCATCATCGGCGCCATGAGCCAGATGCTGATGTCCACCGACAACGACCTCGCGCTGATCGACAAGCTCGCCAGCCCCGAGATTCGCATCGTCTCGCTGACCATCACCGAAGGCGGCTATTGCATCGACGACAGCACCGGCGAGTTCATGAGCCACCTGCCGCAGATCCAGCACGACCTCGCGCACCCCGCCACGCCGAAGACCGTGTTTGGTTACCTGTGCGCCGCGCTGGCCAAACGCCGCGCCGAGGGCACGCCTGCGTTCACCCTGATGTCGTGCGATAACCTGCCGCACAACGGCGCCGTGACCCGCAAAGCGCTGCTGGCGTTCGCCAAACTGCGCGACGCCGAACTGCACGACTGGATCGCCGCCAACGTCAGCTTCCCCAACGCCATGGTCGACCGCATCACGCCAATGACCAGCACCGCCCACCGCCTGCAATTGCACGATGCAAAAGGGATTGATGACGCCTGGCCGGTGGTCTGCGAGCCGTTTGTGCAGTGGGTGCTGGAAGACAAGTTCGTCAACGGCCGTCCGGCGTGGGAAAAAGTCGGCGTGCAGTTCACCGACGACGTTACGCCGTACGAAGAAATGAAGATCAAGCTGCTTAACGGTAGCCATTTGGCCCTGACTTACCTCGGTGCGCTGAAAGGCTACCGCTTCGTTCACGAAACCATGAACGATCCGCTGTTCGTCGATTACATCCGCACCTACATGGACCTGGACGTCACGCCACAACTGGCGCCCGTGCCCGGCATCGACCTGACCGACTACAAACAGACGCTGATCGACCGCTTCTCCAATCAGGCGATTGCCGACCAACTGGAGCGTGTGTGCTCGGATGGCTCGTCGAAATTCCCGAAATTCACGGTGCCAACCATCAACCGCCTGATCGTCGACAACGGCGACATGGACCGCGCCTCTCTCGTGGTCGCTGCCTGGGCCTTGTACCTGCAAGGCAACAGAACCGGCGATTTCAAGGGTGAAAACGGCGTCGAGTACAAGGTCGTCGATCCTCGCGCCGACTTCTGCAAAGCGCTGGTGGCCGATGACGTGCTGGTGACGCAACGCCTGCTGGAAGTCGAGGAAATCTTCGGCGCAGCGATTCCGAAATCCGCTGAATTCGTGGCCTCGTTCGAGAAAAACCTGAACAGCCTCAAGCAGCTCGGCGTCAGCAAAACCCTGGAAAACCTGTTGGCGAAAACCCTCTGATCGTCAGAGGTAAAGAGGTGAACATGTTTCTTGGCATCGATTGCGGCACCCAAGGCACCAAGGCCATCGTGCTTGATGCGGCCAGCGGCAAGGTTCTGGGCGAAGGCTCAGGCGCGCACCACATGATCAGCGGCGCTAACGGGCGTCGGGAACAGGACGTGCAGGAATGGCTGACCGCCTTCGAAGAGGCAACGGCTGCGGCGTTGGCGCAAGCGGGGATCAGCGGTGCCGAGATTCAGGGCATCGGCGTGTCCGGCCAGCAGCACGGCCTGGTGATGATCGACGAACTGGGCCACGTGCTGCGCCCGGCCAAGCTCTGGTGCGATACCGAATCGGCGCCCGAGAACGATCGTCTGCTGGCGTATCTGGGGGGCGAATCCGGCTCACTGGAACGCCTGGGTATCGCCATCGCGCCGGGCTACACCGTTTCCAAGCTGCTCTGGACCAAAGAGCAGTTCCCGGAGCTGTTCGCTCGGATCGACAAGATCCTGCTGCCCCACGACTTCCTCAATTACTGGCTGACCGGGCGCTGCTGCAGCGAGTTCGGCGATGCGTCCGGCACCGGCTATTTCAACGTGCGCACCCGGGAATGGGACGTCGACATCCTCGACCACATCGACCCGACGGGCCGGTTGGTCAAGGCGCTGCCGACCCTGCTCGACGCCCATGAACCCGTGGGCAAGATCTTGCCCGCCATCGCTGAACGTCTGGGCCTCAACCCTGAGGCCATCGTTTCCAGCGGTGGCGGTGACAACATGATGGGCGCCATCGGCACCGGCAACATCACGCCGGGTTCGATCACGATGAGCCTCGGCTCGTCGGGCACCGTGTACGCCTTCGCCGAGGCGGGCAACGTCAGCGCACAGCCTTCGGTCGCGACGTTCTGCTCGTCGTCCGGTGGCTGGCTACCGCTGATCTGCACCATGAACCTGACCAACGCCACCAGCGTCATCCGCGAGCTGTTCGCGCTGGACATCGGGGCGTTCAACGCCGCCATCGCCTCGTCGCCCATCGGTGCCCAAGGCGTGCTGATGCTGCCGTTCCTCAACGGCGAACGCGTTCCCGCCCTGCCCCACGCCACCGGCAGCATCCTCGGTCTGGACAGCACCAACCTGACCCAGGCCAACCTGTGCCGCGCCGTGGTCGAGGGCACCACCTTCGGCCTGCGTTACGGGCTGGACCTGTTGCGTGAGAGCGGGATCAAAAGCGCCAACATCCGGCTGATCGGCGGCGGCGCGAAAAGCGCGGTCTGGCGGCAGATCGTCGCCGATATCATGGACACCCCGGTCGTCTGTACCACCGGCACTGAAGCGGCCGCCCTTGGCGCGGCAATTCAGGCGGCCTGGTGCCACTCACACACCGGCGGCGGCAACGAGTCGTTGCAGGCGCTGTGCGAACGTTGCGTCAGCCTCGACGCCAGCAGCGAAACGAAACCGCTGCCTGAACACGTGGCCGCGTACCATACGGTTTATCAGCACTATCGCAATCAATTGCAGGGCATCTGACGACTGCCCTTAATGGAGCACCTATGTATCTGGTCTGTGGCGAAGCACTGTTCGACTTTTTCAGTCAGCCGGACAGCGCCCAACTCAACAAAATCGGCTACCAGGCCATCGCCGGCGGCTCGCCGTTCAACGTTGCAGTCGGCCTGCGTCGATTGGGCGTGGACGCCGGTTTCTTCGCCGGTATTTCCACGGACTATCTGGGCAAACGCCTGGCGGCGGTACTGAAAGAAGAAGGCGTGCGGGATGATTTTCTGATTCATTTCGATGCCCCGACCACCCTGTCGATGGTCGCAGTGGGCGCCGATGGCTCGCCGCAATACAGCTTCCGGGGTGAAGGCTGCGCCGACCGCTTGCTGACGACCGATCAACTCCCGGTGCTGGACACAAGCGTTCGCGGCCTGCACGTGGGATCGTTCTCGTTGGTCGTCCAGCCCGTAGCCGATGCGCTGCTGGCATTGGTGCGACGCGAAAGCGGCCAGCGCCTGATCACCTTCGACCCCAACGTGCGCTTGAACCCTGCACCGAGCATCGAGCTGTGGCGCAACCAAGTGGCCCAATTCGCCGAACACGCGCACCTCATCAAAGTCAGCGACGAAGACCTGCATCTGCTCTACCCCGACACCGACGCGAAAACCGTGGCCAGGGGCTGGCTGCAACACAACTGCCAACTGGTGATCATGACCCGTGGCCGTCAAGGCGCCACCGTCTTCACCCGCGAGCTCGGCCATTGGTCTGTCCCGGCCCGCGACGTCGAGACGGCGGATACCGTCGGCGCCGGTGACACCTTCCAGGCCGCGCTCATTACCTTTCTGACCGAACGCCACCTCGACACCCCGGCGAGCCTGCCAGGATTGAGCCGCGAGACACTGACCGACATGCTGAATTTTGCCGTGGCTGCCGCTGCCGTGACGTGCACGCGGGTCGGGCCGGATTTGCCGTATCGGGATCAGGTGGTTTGACGAAATCGCTACACGATCAAAAAACCGGCCTGGCGCCGGTTTTTTAATATTTTTTCGAATATTCTTTCTCGCATTCACCTAACGTCTGGCATCACATGCCTGGAAAAGCGCCCGAGACGACCTGCACTGTTTATACCTCTAGATACATCTTCCTCCTTGATCTACCATCGCTCTATGACGACCATCGACGACCTTGAACCTCAAAGGGATGTGGGTGGTGAAAAGCAGAGAACTGATAGCAGAGCTTGAAGCGGCGGGATGGATGTTCCAGCGGAGTCGCGGAAGTCATCACGTCGTTACCCACCCGCGCAGCCCTTATTCCATCGCGGTGCCCCACCCGAAAAAAGACTTACCCTTGGGAACCGTAAAAAGCATCAGGAGGCGCGCATGGCTCAGCCCATCAGAACAGGCCTGATTCTTTCGCAGGAGCACATCATGCAATATCCCATCGCCATCGAATGGGGCGACGAAACCACCGCCATCGGCATCCACATCCCGGATATTTGCGGGGCGGTGACCGCAGGTGACACGTTCGAAGAGGCCTATAACGCCGCTGTCGAAATCGCTCACATCATGCTTGAAGAGCAGGTGACCGGCGGACATACCGTACCCATGCCGACCTCCGCAAAACGGCATCATGATCATCCCGACTATGCGGGAATGGGCTGGGGGATGCTGGAGATCGATATCACGCCTTATCTAGGCAAAACGGAAAAGGTCAATGTCACGCTGCCCGGCTTCGTGATCCAACGCATTGACCGATATGTGCGTGACCACAACATCAAGAGCCGCTCGTCATTTCTCGCAGACGCTGCACTGGAAAAGCTGACGCGGCTTTAAGCCCTGACGGGACACATATTCCATCCAAAAAAAGGGGCAGCCGGTGATCACCGCTGCCCCTTCCTCATCCATCCCCCACACCGCCAACACCCAGGACTCAGGCCATTTCCGCCTTCGCCATGGCGATCTTGGCCTTGACCTCTTGCTCAGCGGTTTGCAGCTCGGTTTTCTGTTTCTGCAGGTCAGCCACTTTCTTGTCCACGGCCGCTTGCTGCTCCGGCGTCATGGCGTCGTACTGTTCCTTGCTTACGCCGGTCAACTGCTGACGCACCTTCTCGGCATCGGTCTGGTTCATGTACGCCAGAAAATCGGCCTTGGCCGAAGAACTGCTACTGGTGCTGCTGTTATCGACCGCCGCCATTTCGGTATCGACGGTTTTGCTCACGCTGTCCGTCGACGCGATCTGTTTGTCACCGGCGGCCGCGAACGCAGCTGCCGCAGCCGCTTTGTCTTCATCCGACACCTTGGACGTGGCGTTGGCCAGGGAGGCTTTGAGGTTCACCATCATTTTGGCGAAAGACTCGTTGTAGCCCTGATCCGCGCTGCTTTGGGTGGAGCTGTCGGTACTGCCCGCGAGTGCGGCAATCGGCGCGGAAGCGCTGGCCGTCGCAGCGGTGTACGCATCCTTGTCTGTCGTGTCGTAGTGCGTGTGAGCCACGGCCTTCGACACGAAGTGTTGGATCGTACTGTTATCAATGATCATCTTTCACCTCCTTATCAGGTTATCGATGCACCCTCGACAGCAGCAAAAGCAGTGCCACATGCTGATACATATGCTGAGAGGCCCGCCCTATGCGGGGTGCAAGGGATAGAAGGTTTCGAAGGAAGCGGCAATGTCGGCGCGGCCTTGCCGGGAACGGCAGACCTTCGCCGCTCTGGCCGCTCAGCGCGGTGGCTGTTGGTCCTGCAAACGCAGGCCCCAGTCACGCAGGGAGGCCACCACGGGCCCGACTTCACGTCCCTTGGCGGTCAGCAGGTATTCGAGCCGCGGCGGATGCTGCTCGTACAGACGACGCTCGATCAGACCGTTGGCTTCCAGGGCCTTGAGCCGGGCGGACAGCGTGCTCGGGGCGCACCCCTTGAGCGAGTCCTGCAAATCCTGAAAACGTCGCGAGGGGTTACGCAGCAGGTCGCGCAGAATGAGGATCACCCAGCGCTCGCCGATCACCTCCAGCGCGGTGATCACCGGGCAGAAGGCGTAGTCGGGAAAGGCTGGACGGTTATCGGGATCGGATTCGGACATGGGCGCGAGTCTAGCAAGGGCGTATCGGGCTGGAAAGCCTGGGTTGACTGTGTGCCATCGTCGTATCTGCATGGCTTGCCAAGGTGGCGATATTACAGCGCCACCGCCGGCAAGCCGGACTGCTGCAGGGTCTGTGTGTCGTCAGCACAATCCTTCGACACCGCAATTCTGGTAGGAGACGCCGGAGGGACGACGGCAGCGACGCCGGTGGTTCAGTTACCAAATCAATTGCCTGACCCACCGCTTCGCGGCCGTCGTCCCTCCGGCTGCTCCCACAAGGTTTCACGCCGCGCTCGCGCTCTTCGTTCAAACACAATCGCGTCCGGGTTGCCCACGGCTGCGAGTCATGGACGCCACGGCCGACACGCCACAGGGGATTTGTGTCGTCAGCACAATCCCTGGACACCGCAAATCTCGTGGGAGACGCCGGAGGCACGACGGCAGCGACAGCGGTGGGTCAGTTGCCGATCAATTGCCTGACCCACCGCTTCGCGGCCGTCGTCCCTCCGGCTGCTCCCACACGGTTGCGCGCCGTGTTCGCGTTATTCGTCCAAACACGATCGTGTCCGGGTGCGACGGCTGCGAGTCATGGCCGCCACGCCGGACTGCCACAGGTGATTTGTGTCGTCAGCACAATCCCTGGACACCGCAAGTCTCGTGGGAGACGCCGGAGGCACGACGGCAGCGACAGCGGTGGGTCAGTTGCCGATCAATTGCCTGACCCACCACTTCGCGGCCGTCGTCCCTCCGGCTGCTCCCACACGGTTGCACGCCGAGTTCACGTTATTCGTCCAAACACAATCCTCTGTGCGTGTTGCCGATGGCCGCGAGTCATGGCCGCCCACTGAGCGGCCGCAGGGGTCATGAACCGATGGGTCAGAGCAACTCACTCAAATCCAGTTTCTCCTGTGGCACTGGCATCGAGAAGTAATACCCCTGCGCCTGCCCTGCCCCCATTTCACGCAGCAATTGCAACGTATCGGCGTCTTCTACGCCCTCGGCGACCACCGTCAGCCCCAGCGATTCGGCCATGCGCACGATGGCGCGGACGATGGCGCGGCTGCGGGAGCTGGTGGTCAGTTCGAGGGTGAAGGATTTGTCGATCTTCAGGCCGCTGAAATGGTACTGGTGCACGTAACTGAGCGACGAGAACCCGGCGCCGAAGTCGTCGAGCACGGTGGAGACGCCGTTGTCCGCCAAGTGCTTCATGGCCTGACGCGCCAGTTCCGGTTCGGCCACCAGCGCCCCTTCGGTCAATTCCAGACAGATGCGCGACGGCGCCACGCCATGTTGCGCGAGCAGTCCCAGCACTTCGCCAGCGAATTCCGGTCGGCTGATGCTGTAGCTCGAACAGTTGACGTGCACGGTCGGCCAATGGGCATGACTGGGCTGCGCCAACATCGCCACCACCTGTTGCAGCATGTAATAGTCCAGCCGTCCAATCAGGCGCAGGCCTTCCAGCGCGGGCAGGAACAGCCCCGGCGCGATCACTCGGCCATCGGCCTGACGCCAGCGGATGAGCGCTTCCAACGCCAGAATTTTGCCCGTGGCAACGTCGATGATCGGCTGAAAATAAGGCAGCAATTCGTCAGTGCGCTTGAGGGCGTTACGCAACGCACCCTCTTGCTCCATCTGGTCGGACACCTCGCGCCGCACTTCCTGGTTGAACACGGCGTAACTGTCGCGCCCGGCGTTCTTGACCCGGTACATCGCCGTGTCGGCATCTCGCAACAGGTCGGCCGGCTCTTTGTGGAATTGCAGATCAGCGCCGACCACCCCTATGCTGCACGACGAAAACACCGCATGTCCGTCGATGTAGAACGGCACATCGAATGCCAGCAGGATGCGCTCGGCAATCGCCACCGTGACGTCAGGCGGCGCGGAGTAGGCCAGTACCGCAAACTCATCGCCACCCAAGCGCGCCAGCAGGTCACTCTCGCGCATGCAACTGCGCAGTCGGTCAGCCGCTTGAATCAGCAACAGATCCCCCGAATGATGTCCAAGGCTGTCGTTGACCATTTTGAAGCGATCCAGGTCGATGAACATAACCGCGAGGTCCTGACCGTGAGCGCAAAAATCCTGCCACGCGCCTTGCAGACGGTGCTGCAAGTGGCTGCGATTAGGCAACCCGGTCAGGGAGTCGTGAGCGTTTTCGTGCTGCAACTTGGCGTTGGCGTAGTCCAGCTCTCGGGTGCGGTCCTGCACCCGGGCTTCCAGCCGTACGTTGGCCGTGTGAATGGCTTCCGCCGCGCTACGACGGGACAGCGCCGTGTCGATGTGCCGCGAGACGAACGTCAGCAAATCCTGATCACGCAGCGAATAACTGACATGGGGCGAATAACTCTGCACCGCCAGCACGCCGCGCACGGTGTCGCCGTCGAACAGCGGAATCCCCAGCCAGGAACAGGAACGGTTGATTTCGTTTTGGATGGTGATTTCGCCGGTGCCTTCCAGACGCCGCGCTTCGGCACTGTCGATCAGGCATGGGCGGCGCTGACGAATCACGTACTCGGTAAAACCGCGCTCACCGCGACGTGGATCGGGGCGGCGCACCAAACGTTCGTCGACGTAATACGGAAAGGTCACCTCGTCCGTGGCGTCGTCGTACAGCGCAATGTAGAAGTTCAGGGCAAACAGCAGTTCGCCGACAATCCCGTGCAGGCTCTTGAACAGGTCGGTCATGTCCCCCGGCTGGCTGGACAGTTCAGTGATCTGGAACAGCGCGCTCTGCAAATGCTCGGCCCGCTCGCGGTCGGCCACTTCGTTACGCAGGGCGTCGTTGAGCCGCGACAGCTCCAGCGTGCGGCGCACCACGGTTTCTTCCAGGTGCGCCCGATGCAGGATGCGGTCCAGCGCCATCGCCACGTGACGCGCGACCACCAGAAACAGCTCTTGATCCTCGACGCTGTAGACCCGTGACAGGTCGTAGACTTGCATCGCCAGCATGCCGAACACGTCGTCGGAAGCGTTCTTCAGCGGCGCCCCCATCCAGAATTCGGGCCGATGCCCCACGCAATAAAACCGCTCCTGAGACTGGGCGCGTTCGATTCCAGCCGCGTCGACAAACAACGGCTGCTCGGTGGTCAGCACATAACCGGTCATGGACAGCCGTTCCGGATCGAGAAACTCTTGGGTCTCGGCTTCCAGCGCGTCGACATCGGTGATGTCGATGTAATAGGGATAGGTGATCTTGCCGCTGTGGCCTTCGTACAGCGCCAGATAGAAGTTCTCGGCGTCGATCAGGGTCGACAATTGCCGGTGCACGCCTTGCAGAAACGCCGGGCGGTCACGGGTCGAACTGGCCAGATAGGTGATTTCGTACAGCACCCGTTGAGTGGCTTGGGCCCGGGTCAGAGCATCGGTCTGCAACCGCAGTCCCAGTTTGCTTGCCAGGGCCAGTAAAAACGGATTGCTCGACTCGCGTTCGGGGGTCAGTAACCAGCCCAGCGGGCTTTCGCCATGCCCGGTCACCCAGCGGTGTAATCCATGATCACGACAGAAAGCGTCGAAGCCTTCACGGGGAATGAGTGACGGCCACTCGGTCGCGGCATCGCCCTGCCCCAACAAATGCATGTGCCGGTTGGCACGGTAGGCGGCCCAGCTCAATCCGGGGGTCGCGCTGGTCGCAGCTTTCAGCACTGCTTCGAGAGAGTTTTCGTCGATCATCGATGTCGCATTTTCCGAACCATCATCTGCCAGACACGCTGTTTCCTCGGTCGCCGGCGAGCGCTGAACGGGATTCGTGACGTGGGAATTCATAGGCGCTCCATTGCCAGCGTGGGACTGAGCTATCTTCATGGGGTCTGACTGAGGGATGCAAGCGCCATATTCGTTCCAGCTGCCTATAAACGACGAAAAAAACGCGATTTCACGACATTTCACGTGACAGTTGCCTGAGTCTCAGTTCTATATCGGCAGTCAACCGTTGAAATGAAAGATTTTCCGCGCACGCTGGTCAGATCGACCCACATCAAATGATCGTCTTTCGACTGCTGACCTTTCGAGGTTCTCGCCTGTCTAAAATCCTTGCCAATTATCCGCAACCAACCCCATTGCCTCAGGTCATTAACTCTGGGGTGATGCTGCTCCCACCAGTGATAACGCTTTCTTCGCAAGACGTCGATGCCAAACGCAACGAGTACATCGGGGGATTGGCGAGAAATCTTCAACAGTGCATGCAGTTATTCGAATGAATGCTCGGTTCGCTCATTGTTTATCGTGGGTGACTTGACGCTTTCAATGCCGCAGATGCCCGTTCGCTGCTCAACCGTCAGCGCCGGGCCTGACTCAATGCTGACGAGGAACCTGTCCATGACCGATCAGCCTGATCACAAAGAACCTGTGTCCGACCTCACGGCCTTCACCGTGCCGTCGCGACGAAATTTCCTGAAATCCATTGGCGTGTCCGGCCTCGCGGCAGCCACGGCTCCGATGTGGACCCAAGCCCTCGAAGCCCAGGCCGCCGTGGCCGACGACGTCGATCCGCCCGCCAAAGACGAACGGCGCATGACTCTCAAGGTCAACGGCCAGGCCCACACGCTCAACCTCCCGGCCAATGCCGCATTGCTGGACGTACTGCGTGATCGCCTGCAGCTGACCGGCACCAAGAAAGGCTGCGACCACGGCCAGTGCGGTGCGTGCACCGTTCACGTCAACGGCACGGCCATCAATTCGTGCTTGTCGCTGGCGGCCATGCACGAAGGCGACGAGATCACCACCGTCGAAGGTCTGGCGAAGGACGGCAAACTGCACCCGGTGCAGGAAGCGTTCTGGGAACACGACGCCTACCAGTGCGGTTACTGCACCAGCGGCCAGATCATGAGCGCCGTGGCGGTGTTGCAAGACAAAAACATTGGCAGCGACGACCACAGCGTGCGCGAAGCCATGAGCGGCAATATCTGCCGATGTGGCGCCTACAAGAACATCCTGGCGGCCATTCAAAGTGCGCGGATCAAATTGCAGGAGGTGACCTGATGAGAGCCCTCGATTATGTGCGCGCCAGCAGCGTTGAGCAGGCCGTGGCGGCCCACTCGAAAAGCCAGACCGCCTTCTTTCTCGCGGGCGGCACCACTCTGCTGGACCTGGTGAAGCTGGACGTGATGCCCGCCGACCAAGTCATCGACGTCAATCACCTGTCCCTCAAGCAGGTCGAGGTGCAGAAAGACGGCAGCGTGCGCGTCGGCGCGTTGGTGACCAACACCGCCCTGGCCCACCACCCTTACATCGTCGAGCACTACCCGGTGCTGTCCCAGGCGTTGCTGTCCGGCGCCACCACGCAGTTGCGCAACAAGGCCACCACGGCGGGCAACGTCATGCAGCGGGTGCGCTGCAATTATTTCCGCGACGGCCATTCGGCCTGCAATAAACGCGAGCCGGGCTCGGGCTGTGCCGCCATCGACGGTCATAACCGCAGCGTGCATGCGGTGTTGGGCACCAGCGATCAATGCATCGCGACCCACCCGTCGGACATGTGCGTGGCGATGGCCGCGATTGGCGCGAAGGTCGAGGTGCAAGGGCCGAAGGGTTCACGCAGCGTCGACTTTCTCGACTTCCATCTGCTGCCCGGCTCCACGCCGTGGAAAGAACACGCCTTGCAGGATGACGAGTTGATCACCCACGTGGTGCTGGACGCGCCGCTGGCCAACAGCAAGTCCGGTTACCTGAAATTGCGTGACCGCGCCTCGTACCAGTTCGCCCTCGCTTCGAGCGCGGTGATTCTGGTGATGGACGGCAACACCGTGCGTGAAGCGCGCATCGCGATGGGCGGCGTCGGCACCAAGCCGTGGCGTGCCCTGGAAGCGGAGCGCGCCTTGAAAGGCGCGACGTTGACCCCGCAAAACATGGAAAAAGCCGCCGCCCTTGCGTTGCAGGGCGCCAAACCGTACCGCCACAACGCCTACAAGATTGCCCTCGGGCAGCAGGCGATCGTGCGCAACCTCAGCACGCTGACGGCCTGATCGGGAGGATCGAGACATGACGGATTCAAACATGATCGGCGCGGCGCCCCGGCGCATCGACGGCCGACGCAAGGTCACCGGCACCGCGATGTATGCCTCTGACCATCACCTGAAAAACATGGCGTACGGCTACGGCGTGTTCAGCACCATTGCCAGTGGCAAGGTGACCGGGCTGGACCTGGACGCCGCGCGCCAATCCCCCGGCGTGCTGGACATCTTTCACCACGGCCATTTCCCTGAGCTGTACCACAACTCGACATTGCCGATGTCGTTCGCGCAGATCCTCAAGGCCGCCAAGTCTGACGAAAGCCGTCTGCCGTTCGAAGACGACACGGTTTACTACGCCGGGCAGTTCGTCGCGCTGGTGGTGGCCGACACCTTCGAACACGCACGAGCGGCGGCCTATAAAGTCAAGGTCAGCTACAGCAAGACCGATGCGGTGGCCAACCTCGACCAAGGCATGAAGGCGGGCAAGCTGCAGGACGGCAGCCCCGGCCACAGTCGTGGCGACGCGGGTGCGGCATTCGACAGCGCCGCCCACAGCATTGATGCGACCTACACCACCCCCGTCGAAACCCACAACCCGATGGAAATGCACGCGACCGTCGCCAGTTGGGAAGACGGCCGGTTGATCGTCTACGAGGCCAGTCAGGGCGTGGTTGCGCATCGCAATTCGCTGGCGAAGATTTTCGGACTGATCCCGGAAAAGGTCGAAGTCCGGGCGCCGTTCATTGGCTCGGGCTTCGGCAGCAAGCTATGGATCTGGCCCCACTCCGTCGCCGCCAGTGGCGCGGCGAAAGTGCTCAATCGCCCGGTGCAATTGGTCGTGCCTCGCGAACAGATGTTCACCACCACGGGGCACCGGCCGGAAACCCGTCAACGCTTGCGCCTCGCCACGGATGACAAGGGCAAGCTGGCGTCGGTGCGTCACGAATCGATCAACACCACGTCGTTTACCGACCCGTACAAGGAAAACTGCGGGACCTCGACCAAAAGCCTCTACAGCTGCGCCAACGTGCTGACCAGCCACAAGATCATTGAGGTCAATCGCGGCACGCCGACGTCGATGCGTGCGCCGGGGGCCGCGCCGGGTCTGTTCGCGCTGGAGTCGGCGATGGACGAGATGGCCGACAAGATCGGCATGGACCCGCTGGCCTTCCGCAAGCTGAACGTCTCCGAAAGGGACGAAAGCCAGAACTTGCCGTGGTCGAGCAACCATTTGCAGGCGTGCATCGATCAGGCCGGCGAGCGCTTTGGCTGGAGCAAGCGCGATCCGAAGCCGGGCTCAATGAAAGACGGTCACGAGATCATCGGCTACGGCATGGCGGCTTGTAACTGGGACGCCTACCGCACGCCTGCGGAGGCGCAAGTGTCGTTGCGCGCCGACGGCACGGCCTATGCGATCTGCGGCGTGCAGGACATCGGCACCGGCACCTACACCATCGTCGCGCAGGTGGTGAGCAGCATCACGGGCATCCCGCTGGACAAGATCGAGGTCGAATTGGGCAACTCGTCGTTCCCGCCTGCCCCGGTGTCCGGTGGTTCCTGGGCAACGGCCAGCGTGCTCCCCGCGATTGCCGAAGCGACGCGTCAGGCGGTCGAGCAATTGAAGGCGCTCTCCACGGCACCCAAAGGCGTGTTTGCCGGGGCCAAGGCCGAGCAGGTCAGCTTCGAGCAGGGTCAATTGAAGAGCGGCGACAAGACCTTCGCGATTGCCGACGTGCTCAAGGCACAGAAGCAGTCCAGCGCCTTTGGTGAAGCGAAGACCGGCATGAATGACACCAGCAAGCATTCGTTTCGATCGTTCGGGGTGCACTTCGTCGAGGTGCGTTGGGACCCGGGCATATCCCGCCTGCGTGTGGCGCGGGTCGTCAGTGCGATCGACGTCGGCAAGGTGATTAACCACAAGACTGCACTGAATCAGGTGGAAGGGGCGATTGTGATGGGCGTCGGCATGGCGCTCTTCGAAGGCACGGACTTCGATGAGCGCAACGGCATGCCGGTGAACAACAACTACGCCGAGTACGTGGTGCCGGTGCATGCGGACCAGCCGGAGATCGACGTGATTCTGCTCGACTACCCGGACTATGAACTGAACGAGTTCGGGGCGCGGGGGATTGGCGAGATCGGCATCACGGGGTTGGCCGCTGCGGTGGCGAATGCCGTGGCCCATGCCACCGGCAAGCGGATTCGTGATTTGCCGATCACACTGGACAAGCTGATGGAGTTGCCACCGACGATGAGTGCGTAAAGCAAGGTTGTGCCATCCGCACTAATCCGGGATGCCACTGTTCCTGTGGGAGCGAATTCATTCGCGAACAATCGTACATTCGGCACACATGCGTCTGATGTATGAATGCCTCGCGAATGAATTCTCTCCTTCAGGTTCAGCGGTGTGATTCAGCTCCCACGGGAACCTGCGAACAGGATCAAAAGCAGCGGATCAGCTCGACTCCGGCTGGATCCGGTCGCGACCCGCCATTTTGGCGGCATACACCCCGGAATCCGCCCTCAACAGCAGCGCGTCGGCGCCCTCGCCTTCGCGCCAGCTGGCAATGCCGAAACTCGCGGTGACCCGTCCCACGCCGTCGACTGGCTGCGTGCGCAGGGCGGACCACAGCTCCACCGCCAACCCGTAGGCCTGATCGCTATCAGTGTCGGGGCACAGGACCATGAACTCTTCCCCACCGAGCCGGCAAAAGACGTCACTGCGCCGCAACCGATGACACAGCCGCTCGCAGATGGCCTGCAACACATGGTCGCCAACGGCATGGCCCAGTTGATCGTTGATGGCCTTGAAATGGTCGATGTCCAGCATGACCACGGAGAACATGCCACCGTACTGTTCGACACGGAACACCTCGGCCTGTAGCCGCTCCTGAAAATAACGCCGGTTGTAGACGCCCGTCAGCGCATCCGTCACGGACATGGTGCGCAGTTCTTCCTCTACTCGTTTGCGCTCGGTGATATCCAGGCACACGGCCAGGTAGCCGATCCATTGATCGTGCTCGTCGAGGACCGGGCTGACCTGCATGTTGACCTGCAAATGGCTGCCGTCATGGCGCACCAGCGTCCAGTCATTGGCCTGATGGCCGTGCTCTTGCACCGCTTCGATCAGCATGACTTCCACGGTGTCGACCACCCGGTCATAGCGCTGGCTCAATTCATTGACATGGGCCGCCAGCTCGGAAGGCAGGTGCAGCTCACACAAGGTCCGGACGCCGCAGATGTCCGAGCTGTCGTAACCGAGCATTTTTTCGGCGCCGATGTTGAAGGTGGTGATCAGGCCGTTCATGTCCGTGGCAATGATTGCCACCTGGGTGGCCGCGTCCAGCACATTGCGCAACTGACTGTGGGCGGTGCGCAGTTGCTGTTCGCGCTGGCGCAGCTGCATCGTGCTTTGCTCCACCATCCGCAAGGCGCGCTGACGCTGGCTGATCAACACGTACAGCAACGCACTCAGCATGAAACTGAGCAGCGCGCCGAGGATCACCAGGCTGTCGTTGGACGAAGGGTTGGCACCGATGAAGACGGAGGTCGGTCGCACTTTCAACTGATAGATGCGGCCCGCAAAATTCAGGGTTTTGGTGATGGAGAGGTCGCTGGCCGCTGCGTTGGCGGCTGACTGATACAGCACGTCGGATTCCGGCGCTCCCGTGATGTCTTCGAGCGTGAGGTTCAGGTTGTCCTCGGCACTCAACGGCAAGCCTTCGGTCATCATTTTATGGAGGCTGATGACCGCCACCAAAAATCCCTGCAATGCCCCCAGCGAAGAGGTTTCGGGGTGCGGGCGGGACTGAACGGGGGCCACCAGCAAAATACCCTTGCTGTTTTCCGTTTCGAGACCTACCAGGTTCATGTGCGGTGAAGCGGCCATTTCGCCGGTCCAGATCGCCCGCTCAAGGGTCTCCTGCCGCACACGCTCGGAATTCACGTCAAAACCCAACGGCAATTCGAGGGTGCTTCGGCTTTGAGAGAAACGCACCGGGTAATAAACCGGGCGCCTGTTCGCGACCGCCAGGCTGCTGACCCCATCCAACTCTCGAATGGAATAGTTGCGCACCCCAGCATCCCGAGCGCTCTTCTCGAACGCTTCGCGATCATTGTCCAGAACTTTTGGCGCCCATGAGTACGCCTGGGTGAAGGTCAACAGAGGGCGGGCGAAGCCGTTGTACTCCTGTTCGGAAACGTCATCGGAGTACACGAAGAACCGGCGCAGGCTGTCCAGTCGTCGCAGTTGCCCCTCTAAACGGTCCTGAATGCGGCTGACTCGCTCGGCGGCGAGCAAGTCGAAGCGTTGACGCAACTGACGCTGATACCCCTCGACGTTGGCCAACGCCAGCAGCGCGGTCAGTACGGTACCGGCAGAGAAAACAAGCGCGGCAACCGCCCACGACGACGTGTCTTCATTGATGAAGCCAAGGATCTTCGTGCTGGACCGGTTAGACGACATAGGCTGAACTCATGGCGCCACGTGCTGCCGTGGCACGTGGCCAGAGTTAACTTATAGCTATTCGCCATTAGTTTGCCTAGTGCTGCGCGTCCATCAGCATCTCGCGACCCCGGATGCCCGCCGTTGCAGCGGGTGCCGGAGCCGGCGCGGTATCGATTCAGCGCGCGGTTATCTTCCAGGCGCGGTGGATCTTGCCGTTTCGCGTGAAGTCCGGATCGATGGTCTGCTGAGTGATTTCCTCGACCGCGTACCGTTCGGCGAGGTTTTCTTCCAGCTGGAACTTGCGGAAGTTGTTGGAGAAATACAGCACGCCGCCGCTGGCCAGACGCGCCATCGCCAGGTCGATCAGCTGTACCTGATCGCGCTGCACGTCAAACACCCCTTCCATGCGCTTGGAATTGGAGAACGTCGGCGGGTCGATGAAGATCAGGTCGTATTCGTCGCGGCTCGCTTCCAGCCAGGCCATCACGTCGCCCTGCTCCAGACGGTTCTTGTCGGAGAACCCGTTGAGCGACAGGTTGCGACGTGCCCAGTCCAGGTAGGTTTTCGACAGGTCGACACTGGTGGTGCTGCGAGCGCCGCCCTTGGCCGCATGCACGCTGGCGGTCGCTGTGTAGCAGAACAGGTTCAGGAAACGCTTGCCCGCCGCTTCGCGCTGGATGCGCATCCGCATCGGGCGGTGATCGAGGAACAGACCGGTGTCCAGGTAGTCGGTCAGGTTGACCAGCAGCTTGACGCCGCCTTCGTTGACCTCGTTGAACTTGCCTTGGGCGCTCTGACGTTCGTACTGCTTGGTGCCGCTCTGGCGCTCGCGGCGTTTGACGATGACGCGGCCCTTGTCGATGTTCAACGCCTGGGGAATGGCCGCCAAGGCATCGAACATGCGGATCGACGCCTTTTCCGGGTCGATGGACTTCGGCGCGGCGTATTCCTGGACGTGCACCCAGTCGTGGTACAGGTCGATGGCCATCGCGTATTCCGGCATGTCGGCGTCGTACACGCGGTAGCAGTCGATGCCTTCGCGCTTGACCCATTTGCCCATGGCCTTGAGGTTCTTTTGCAGGCGATTGGCGAACATCTGCCCGCCTTCGCTGAGGCGTGGCTGCTCGATCACCGGCGCCGGGGCGGGCGTGGGTTTGATCGGGTTGCCGTTCTTGTTGAACTTGCGCTCCTGCGGCTCATCCGGGGTCTGGTCGTAGGCCGCCTGTTCGCGCTCGGCCTGACGCTGCTCGGGGGTGCGACGCTCGCCGGTGACGAACTGATCCGGCAACACCTTGATCAGCAGCAGCTTGCAGGGCAAAGCGCCGTTCCAGAACGCGTATTGCTTGTGGCTGCGGATGCCCATGCGCTTGCCCAGGTCCGGCGCGCCGGTGAACACAGCCGCTTCCCAGTTCAGACAGGCCTGACGCAGACGCTCGCCCAGATTCTGGTAGAGGTACAGCAGGCTCGCTTCGTCGCCCAGACGTTCGCCATACGGCGGGTTGCAGATCACCAGGCCTTTCTGGTTCTGGTCCGGACGCGGCTCGAAGGTCGCGACTTCGCCCTGGTAGATCTTGATCCACTCGGACAGCCCGGCGCGCTCGACGTTGTTGCGACCCGGCTGGATCAGTCGAGGATCGGCTTCGTAGCCGCGAATCCACAGCGGCGGCTTGGCCAGACCGGCCTCGGCGCGGGCCTGGGCTTCGTCATGCAGCTTGCGCCACAACGCCGGGACATGGCCCAGCCACGCGGAAAAACCCCAACGCTCACGCTTGAGGTTCGGTGCAATATCGGCAGCGATCATTGCCGCTTCGACCAGGAAGGTGCCCACACCGCACATGGGGTCGGCCAGCGCGCCGCCGTCCGCCGCGATACGCGGCCAGCCGGAACGAATCAAAATGGCCGCCGCGAGGTTTTCCTTCAGCGGCGCCGCGCCCTGCTGCAAGCGATAGCCGCGCTGGTGCAGGCTGTGGCCGGACAGGTCCAGCGAAAGAATCGCTTCGCCTCGGTCAAGCCGCAGGTGGACGCGCAGGTCAGGGTTGAGTTTGTCGATCGACGGACGCAGCCCATCCGGGGTGCGCAGCCGGTCGACAATGGCGTCCTTGACCTTCAAGGCGCCGAAGTGGGTATTGTCGATGCCCGAACCATGCCCACTGAATTCCACGGCCAGGGTGCCGTCCGGTTCCAGATGGTCGGCCCATTCGATGTCATGCACGCCGTGGTACAGGTCTTCGGCATCTTTCATCGGGAAGCGTTTGAGGACCAGCAGCACGCGGTTGGCCAGACGCGACCACAGGCACAGCCGGTAGGCGGTTTCCATGTCGGCGCTGCCCCGAATTGTCGAGGTGTGTTCGCGGGTTTCCTGGAGGCCAAGTGCGGTGGCTTCCTCGGCGAGCAGGCCCTCAAGGCCTTTGGGACAGGTGAGGAAGAGTTCGTATTGGTCCGACATGAGATTTCCAGAGCCTTCGGCTATGTGGCGGGACAACGCATCGTCCGGCCCGATTCAACAGACGTCTTTCGTGGAGACGTCCGGGTGGCACACGGTTGTGCCGCTCCGCCGCGTCGAATGATTTCGAGTACGGCAGTTATGCCCGCCAGAACGTCCAACAGGCATGTTTGTTCTTAAAAAACCGCTATTCAGCCCGACGACGGCAGTAATAAAAAGTCACATCCTTGACCCTTCGTCGTTTTAAATCTGACGTCAAACAGCCATCAGCTGTCCATGAGAATGACTCGCAAATTTCATCAAGACCCTCGGTTCAGGGGGCTTCGCGAAAAAAACACGCTCGAAACGATTCAATGCTTATGGTCTTAATGCCTCAACGGTTACGTTCTTATGACAAAACGGTCATTCACAGCATCCGAACCATTGGTTAGAACTCACCTCAGGCCTTCGTCGCAACGACGAGGGCACCATCGCCCGCGACGCCGGCAGCGGGCATGCAAAGGCAGAAGATTCTGCCCGACCTCGACATGAGGTCTCCAGGGACATAACAGTCAACAAACGAGGGCAACACCCTATGAGAAGACTTAAGCGTGATCCGTTGGAAAGAGCTTTTTCGCGCGGATATCAATACGGCGTAACTGGTAAATCCCGTGAGCTTTGCCCATTTACTCTACCGTCGGTGCGCCAAGCCTGGATCAATGGCTGGCGGGAAGGACGCGGCGACAACTGGGACGGTATGACCGGCACTGCGGGTATACACAGACTCAACGAACTTCACGCGGTCGGCTGACACTCAAATTACCAAAGGTACACTTCGACTTATCAGAATTTCTTCGAAAGAATCGACAATCTGCGTCGTAAACACCTAACCATGCACGCCCCATCCGGGCGGCGGGCTCAGGCCCAAGAGGGGCTCCATTACGGAGCCCCTCTTTATTGGGTAAAGGGTTTGTATCGGACGTTTAGCGAGGCATTGCCGCGATGGCATCCACCGATTCGCGAATCAGCGTCGGGCCTTTATAAATGAAACCTGAATAGACCTGCACCAGACTCGCCCCCGCTGCGATTTTCTCGGCAGCGTGCTTGCCTTCCGTGATGCCGCCTGCTGCGATGATCGGCAGTTTCCCACCGAGCTCGCCCGCCAGCACCTTGACGATGTGAGTGCTCTTCTCGCGCACCGGGGCGCCGGACAGACCGCCCGCCTCGTCGCCATGTGGCAGCCCTTCGACACCCTGACGGCTCAGCGTGGTGTTGGTCGCGATCACCGCGTCCATGCCCGACTCCAGCAGCGCACGGGCCACCAGCACGGTTTCTTCATCACTCATGTCCGGCGCGATCTTGATCGCCAACGGCACACGTTTGCCGTGAATCTGGGTCAGCGCATCCTGGCGAACGCGCAACGCTTCGAGGAGTTGCTTGAGGGAATCGCCGAATTGCAGGCTGCGCAGGCCCGGCGTGTTCGGCGAGCTTACATTGACGGTGATGTAACTGGCGTGGGCGTAAACCTTGTCCAGACAGATCAGGTAATCGTCCACGGCGCGCTCGACCGGCGTATCGAAGTTCTTGCCGATGTTGATGCCCAGTACGCCGGTGTATTTGGCGGCCTGCACGCGGCTGACGAGGTTGTCGACGCCCAGGTTGTTGAAGCCCATGCGGTTGATGATGGCTTCAGCGTGGGGCAGACGGAAAATCCGTGGCTTCGGGTTGCCGGGCTGCGGACGCGGGGTCACGGTACCGATTTCAACGAAACCGAAACCCAACTGGGCGAAGCCGTCGATGGCCGCACCGTTCTTGTCCAGACCGGCCGCCAGGCCCACCGGGTTCGGGAACTGCAAGCCCATGACCGTCACCGGCAACCGCGCGGGCGCCTTGTTGAACAGGCCATTGAGCCCCAGACGCCCTCCCGCACCGATCAGGTCAATGGACAGGTCGTGGGAAGCTTCCGGGGAGAGTTTGAACAGTAACTGGCGGGCCAGGTTATACATGGGCGGGCGCGGCTCGTTTGAGGCTGAAGTCAGCCGCGGATTATAAACGTCCACGGGGGGCCAGCGCGAGGCATGTCGCGAACTTTGCGCGGGGCGGCGCAAAAGCCTGCGCAATGATCACACCTGGAGCACGGCATCCTCATCTCTGCACCAAAAGCGGGACAAAAGTGTTCGCCACCCGCCGTGATTCTTGCGAGACATCAACCGCAGCGGCGATGGCCCGCGTTTTGCTATCTCAATCTCACAGGTAGCCAACGGCGGTTGCCCACACACTCGACAAAGACGTCGCTCACCCCTTCGCACAACGCGGACAGGGTGGCGGCGTTTTTTCGTTTGGGCCCGAAAAAAAACCGTGAAGCGCCAGACACGCTTTTCCCGCAACCAACCCCGCAGCGGTGCGAACGACAGGCGCACCGGCGACGATTTCCGCAGATGAGGTGTGAGATGACGACAAGCTTCTGGAAAGCCGGACACAAACCCACGTTGTTTGCAGCGTTTCTTTATTTCGACCTGAGCTTCATGGTCTGGTATCTGCTGGGGCCGTTGGCGGTGCAGATCGCCGCTGACCTGCACCTGACCACCCAACAGCGCGGACTCATGGTCGCCACGCCGATTCTCGCCGGGGCGATTCTGCGCTTCCTGATGGGGATGCTGGCGGATCAACTGTCGCCCAAGACCGCAGGCATCATCGGCCAGGTCATCGTCATCGTTGCCCTGCTTTGTGCCTGGCAACTGGGCATCCACAGCTATGAACAGGCGCTGCTCCTCGGCATTGCGCTGGGCATGGCGGGCGCGTCGTTCGCCGTCGCCTTGCCGCTGGCATCGCAGTGGTATCCGCCACAACACCAAGGCAAGGCGATGGGCATCGCCGGCGCTGGCAACTCCGGGACTGTTTTCGCGGCGCTGATCGCCCCGGTATTGGCTGCGAGCTTCGGCTGGAGCAACGTGTTCGGCTTTGCGGCCATCCCGCTGGTGCTGACGCTGGTGGCCTTCTCCCTCATGGCCCGCAATGCGCCAGAGCGTCCACCGCGCAAAGCCATGGCGGACTACTTCAAGGCGCTGGGCGACCGCGACAGCTGGTGGTTCATGTTCTTTTACAGCGTCACTTTCGGCGGGTTCATTGGCCTGGCCAGCGCCCTGCCCGGCTACTTCAACGACCAGTACGGCCTGAGCCCGGTCACGGCCGGTTACTACACCGCCGCCTGCGTGTTCGGTGGCAGCCTGATGCGTCCGCTGGGTGGCGCGCTGGCAGATCGTTTCGGCGGCATCCGCACGTTGTCCGGCATGTACGCCGTGGCAGCCATTTGCATCGCTGCAGTGGGCTTCAACCTGCCAAGTTCATGGGCAGCGCTCGGGCTGTTCGTTGCCGCGATGCTGGGCTTGGGCGCAGGCAACGGCGCAGTCTTCCAACTGGTGCCGCAGCGGTTCCGCAAAGAGATCGGCGTGATGACCGGGCTGATCGGCATGGCGGGTGGCATCGGTGGTTTTCTGTTGGCAGCGGGCCTGGGTGCGATCAAACAGAACACGGGGGATTACCAATTGGGCCTGTGGCTGTTCGCACTGTTGAGCGTCCTCGCCTGGTTCGGCCTGATGAATGTCAAACGCCGCTGGAGAACCACCTGGGGGTCGGCGGCTGTCACGGCTGCGCGCGTTTGACGGGCTAAAAGGAACGGACGATGAATCAGCCCGCGATGCCGCCACCCGCCGCGCCCACCGGCCTGCAACTGCGCTTTGCCGAGTTCAGCGCTTGCGGCCCTCGTGCGGAGAATCAGGACGCCACGCGAATGGTGACCCCGGTTCCGTCACTGGCCGCCAGCAAGGGCTATCTCTTTGCAGTGGCCGATGGCGTCAGTCAGTGCACCGATGGGGGGCTGGCCTCGCGCTCCACGCTTCAGGCTCTGGCGCTGGATTACTACGCCACGCCGGAAACCTGGGGCGTGGCGCAAGCCCTGGATCGCTTACTGTCGGCGCAGAACCGCTGGTTGCAAGCCAACGGGCTGCTGACCACTCTCAGTGCACTGGTCCTGCGCGGACGTCGTTTCACCCTCGCCCACGTCGGCGATTGCCGGGTGTATCGATGGCTCGACGGCACGCTGGAACGGATCAGCGAGGACCACGTCTGGGAACAACCGGACATGCGGCATGTGCTGAAACGGGCGTTGGGGCTGGACCAGTACGTGGTCATGGATTATCTCGACGGCGAACTGCGGCAGGGAGAGCGGCTGCTGCTGATCAGCGACGGCGTGTGGGGGGCGTTGAGCGACAGCACTGTCCGCTCGATTCTCAGCGAGCAGGATGACCTGGATGCCGCAGTCAACGCGCTGGTCACAGCGGCGCATTTGGCGGGCAGTCAGGACAACGCCACCGCGCTGTTGATTCAGGTGGACCAGGTGGGAGCTGACTCCCTGGGCGATGCGCTGATTCAGCTGCAACAATGGCCTTTGCCACCCAGTCTGCGTGCCGGGCAATCCTTCGAGGGCTGGCGCGTCGAAACGGCATTGGGCGACTCGCGTCAGTCGCTCTTGTATCGGCTCAGGGACGCACACGATCGCCCTTGGCTGTTGAAAACGTTACCCACCTCCCGCCACGATGAACACGGTGCTGCACAGGCGCTGTTGCTTGAGGAGTGGTTTCTGCGGCGCGTCGCCGGGCGCTTCTTTCCCGACGTGCATCCGTTGCCCGAACGCCAGCACCTGTATTACGTGATGCGCGAATACTCAGGCCAGACGCTCGCTCACGCCTTTGCCCAACACGGCCCAATGGACTGGGCGCAGTGGCACACGCTCGCCCGGGACTTGATAAGCGCCCTGGGCCTGCTGCATCGGCGCAATATCTTCCATCGCGACATCAAACCGGAAAACCTGCTGATCGATGAGAACGGCGAGCTGCGGGTGCTGGATTTCGGCCTAGCGTTCTGTCCCGGCCTGTCCATCGATGCCGCGGGCGATGTGCCCGGCACGCCGAGTTTCATTGCGCCGGAAGCCTTCAACGGTTCGCCCCCGGGCCCGTCTCTGGACCTGTACGCCGCCAGCGTCGCGCTGTATTTCCTGCTGACCGGACATTACCCCCACGGCGAAATCGAAGCCTTCCAGCGCCATCGTTTCGGACAGCCCGTCCCGGCAAGCCGTTATCGTCCTGACACCCCCGAGTGGCTCGAACGTCACCTGGACAAAGCCTTGCAAGCCGATCCAGCCAAACGTTTCGAAACCGCCGAACAGTGGCTGCTGGAACTTGAACGGGGAGAACTGAGCCTGCTGGACGCTCGCCCCAAACCCCTGCTGGAACGCGAGCCATTGAAAGTCTGGCGCGGGGTCGCGCTCGTCTCGCTGCTCCTGAACATGCTGCTGTGGGTCTGGGTGATCAAGCACTGAGGGCGATCTTATGTCGCTCAACGGACAGCAATCAACCCAGTGCCAAGACGCCGTGGTGGCGTCGATCCCCAGGGCCAGAACATCATCTTCAGCCTGATGCTCGCCGATGTGCTGGCTCAGGTGTATGGGGTTTAGCGTATTTCGTGTTATCGGCCACTTAGCCTTTGCAAGCGTGCCTCGAACACTGGATGAAGCGGCGCGCAGTCAGGGCTGCACAGGGTGGGAAACGTTCTGCCGCCGACCTTACCGATGGCGCGTCGAGCCTTGGCAACGGGGCTTGCTATCACTTGGGGCCGGGTGATTGGCGAGTTTGGCATTGTGATGGTGTTCGCCTATTTCCCGCAGGGTATCCCGGTGAAGCTCTTTGTCAATTTGCAGAATGATGGCGTTGACGCGGTGTATGCATGGGTGTGGTTGTTATTGCTGGTGACACTGCGGTTTCCACTGTGGTGTCTTGCGAAGTTTGCCAACAATACCCGCTATTAAATTGCCACTAACCAGGCAGTTCATTGGCTTCAATACCGATACATGGGTGCGACAATTCGCCACATACCAAACCGTTCAGACTCCAGAAAAGAAAAACCCGGCCGAGGCCGGGTTCTTCTGCAAAGCGGGGCTAATTACTTAGCTTGAGCTTCGACTTGTGCTTCTACGCGACGGTTAACAGCGCGGCCAGCCTCGGTTGCGTTGTCAGCAACTGGACGGGATTCGCCGTAGCCAACCGAGTTCACGCGGTTAGCGCCAACACCGTACTGGTTAACCAGAACTTGCTTAACGGCGTTTGCACGACGCTCGGACAGTTTCTGGTTGTAAGCGTCAGGACCGACGGAGTCAGTGTGACCTTCAACAGTGGTGGTGGTTTGTGGGTACTGCTTCATGAAGTCAGCCAGGTTTTTGATGTCACCGTAGCTGTTTGGCTTGACGACCGACTTGTCGAAGTCGAATTTCACGTCCAGCTCAACACGTACGACTTCGGCAACTGCCGGGCAACCGTTGGCGTCAACGGTAACGTTGGCCGGGGTGTCTGGGCACTTGTCGACGTTGTCGCACACGCCGTCGTTGTCGCTGTCGGAGCACACTTCAGCTACTGGAGCCGGTGCTGCTTCAACTTTCTTCGAGCCGCCGCCGAAGTTCACACCGATACCGACGCTTGGCGCCCACTCGGTGTCACCCTGGTCGATGTTGTACTGAGCTTCAACGCCAGCACGGGCGTAGAAGTTGTCAGTGAAGTACAGCTTGGCACCGCCGCCGATGTTGGCGAAGGTGGAACGGTTACGACCGCCGCTGCCGTTCTGACCGATGCTCTGATCGGAGAAACCAGCCGAGACGTATGGACGCAGCATGTCGCCCGGGTTGTTGAAGTGGTACAGAGCGTCCAGAGCGGTGTTCGCGCCCTTGATGTTCTTGCCATCGTCGCTGCGCACGTTGTGCACTTCGTCGTAGCCCAGACGCAATTCAACGTCGTCAGTCAGGAAGTAGCCTACAGAACCGCCGAACAGGTTGCCGTTATTTTTGAAATTACGAGCGCTGTCGAACTGTTCTTTCTTGGCGAAGCCTTCGATTTCGACTGCGCCTTGGCCTTGTGCCAGCGCGCCGAACGAAGTTGCGGCAACAATAGTACCAATGGCCAAGCCCAAGGTGTTTTTCAGTTTCATCCGTTAAATCCCCATCTGGTGATTGTAAAGCGGTCTCCCTTATCAGGAGACAACTCATCGGCAAGTCTATCAGAACTTGCCTGCTCGTTAGAGATATTTGCTCCGAGTTAAGTTTCGGTCACGCCTGCAAATTTCTCGCGTAATTTATCAAGTGCTCGTTTGTAGCGCATTTTCGTCGCACTCAGGCCCATGTGCATTATGTCTGCGATCTCCTGAAATTCCAGTTCTGCGACGAATCGCAGCACCAGGATTTCCCGGTCAATCGGGTTCACGTGCACCAGCCATCGACCGAGCCCGCCCTTTTCTTCTGGTTTTGGCGTCTTGTCTTCAGACGCTTCCTCGAGTGGGTCGAGACTCAAAGCGTCCATCAACCGACGCTTCCGACGCTCCTTTCTGTACTGCGTAATGCATTCGTTATACGTGATGCTGTAGAGCCAGGTTTTGAATTTCGATTTTCCCTCGAAATTTTTCAATCCATACAACACCTTAAGCATCACCTCCTGACAGACATCGTCAGCATCGCGATCGTTCCCCAAATATCGCGCACAGACGTTAAAAAGTGTCCGTTGGTAGCGCCGCATCAGCTCCTCGTAGGCCCGAGTCACGTGAAACAACTCGGCGTGCGAGCGCGCCACCAGCTCCTCATCGGAGAGCTCGCGGGGGTCGTATCGCTGTGAGAGCGGTTGGGGTTTATTCAAAACAGGCCGTGCCGACAGTCAGGTAAATGTCCACCGCGTCTCGGTTCTCCGGGAATTTGCGGCGGCATACATTAGCAGATTTGCCGGTTCAGCGGCTGCTCACCCGCTGTTCGAGAAGGATTCGGTTCGACAACGACACCAGTTCACCTTCCTCGGTCAGCAGCGTGGTTTTCACCGTGCCAATCTCTTCGATCTGCCCTTCGACCTCTCCAACACGCACTTGTTGCCCTACCTGATACAACTCTCTCACGTAAATTCCTGCCAGGATCTGGCTCGCGATTTCGCGGCTTCCCAGCCCCATGGCCAGCGCCACGGCCAGACCAACGGTAATCAATCCGATCACGATGACGTGGTTCAGCAGGTCGGTTTTCACCTCCAGCTGGCTGATCGCCACCGAAATGCTGATGATGATCACCAGCCATTGGGCGATACGCCCCAGCCCTGCCGCGTAATCCAGACCGACGCCTTCCGCTGCGCCCCGGACGATACCGTTGACCAACTGCGCCAGCAGAACCCCCACCAGCAACACCAGCGCCGCGCCGAACACTTTCGGCAGATACAGCGCCAGCATGTCCAGTGTCGCCGAGACCCGCTCAAGGCCGAGGGATTCTGCCGCCGACACCAGAAAAATCAACAGCACGAACCAATACACAATCTTTCCGATCAGCGTCGAAATCGGGACTTGAATCCCTGCGCGGCTGATCAGTTTGGTCAGGCCGGTGCCGCCCATTAGGCGGTCCAGCCCCAGTTTTGCCAACAACTTGGACAGCAGGGTGTCGAGCAGCTTGGCGACCACGAAACCCAGCAGAACAACCACCAGAGCCCCGAAAAGGTTCGGGATGAAGTTCGCGACTTTGGTCCACAACGCAGTCATTGCGGTGACCAGGCTCTGTGTCCAGAGATCCAATTCCATATTCAATCAGCCTTGTCTTGAGCACCGTCAAACGGGGTGCCGGCAATCGTCGCCTTGCGACGGGAAACAGGTGAAACGTGAGCCGAACCGTTGTTCACGGCAATCATCAGGGCTTGCGTGCAACGGCCGAGCAGGCCGAACAGGTCACCGGCACCGACCTGGCGGTTCGCTGTCTTCAAAACTCGCCCCAGCACCGCGTCATCGTCCCGGCTGGAGGACGAAGAATTGAGCATGTCTCTCAGTGATTCTTCAAACGGGTCGTGCATGGGCACCTCACGTGATGTCACTGGAAGACGCAGGCAGTTTTGCACGAGTCACACGACGAAACCGGATCAACGCCTTTTTTTGCCCTCTCATACCCAGCGCAGACGCTTGAACAACCACATTTGCCCCACCGCGACCACGACCATCAGACCGCATGCCAGCATAAAGCCGTGGGGGTTCTCCGACCCGGGAATACCCCCCACGTTGATCCCCAACAAACCGGTGAGAAAGCTCATCGGCAAAAAGATCCCGGTGACGATCCCGAAGCGGTACATGGTCCGGTTCATGCGCTCGTTAAGGCGTCTATCTTCGGCCTCCAGCACCAGCCCCACGCGCTCGCGGGTCAATTCGAGTTCTTCCAGATACCGGGTCAGGCTGTTGTTCAACTCGTTCCAGTAATCAGCATCGTCCTCGACAAACCAGGGCATCTTGCTGCGGGTCAACTGTGCGTAGATTTCACGCTGCGGCGCGAGAAAACGACGCATGCCCGCAGCCCGTCGGCGGATGTGCACCATGTTGCCGTGTTCGGGCATGTACCGTTCGTCGGCGTCTATGCGTTCTTCCATGTCGTCGACCAATTCGGTCAACTCGCTGACCACCGCCTGAACCTTGTCAGTGAGCAACTGAGCCAAATACACCAGCAGTTCGGACGCGGTCTTCGGCCCCTTCCCTTCTCTGAGCAAGTCGATCATTTCGTCGGTGGCGCGCAACGACCGAAGGCGCAGGGAAATGACCCGTTGCGCTTCGGCAAAGATGCGCACCGACACCATGTCTTCGGGCTCAGCCCCGGGGTTCAGGTTGACGCCCCTTAAAAACAGCAGCAATTCGTTGTCCGGCAGTGGCAGGAGTCGCGGCCGTGTGTTCTCTTCAAGCATGAGGTCGCAGACGAACGGCGTGAGGCCGCTGGCCGTGCGCAACCACGTCTGAGTCTGCGGATGGCTGCGATCCCAATGGAGCCACACGCTTTCGTGAGGCTCCAACTGCAGGCCATCCAGATCGGTCCGGGCGATTGAACGCGCACCGCCTTTCCCGTCCAGCACCAGGGCATGTACCAGCCCCCATTGCGCGTTGTCTTCGTCGAACATTCCAATCCTTGCGTGGGTGGACCGCATCAAAATTCGATCAGTCCGGCATTGTCAGCGGGCTTGGCGAGACGATGATGCCGTTGTTGTCGGCATACACGTATTCACCCGGGCGGAACGTCACACCGCCGAAGCTCACGACGACATTCAGATCACCGAGGCCGCGCTTGTCGGTCTTTAGCGGGTGGCTGGCCAATGCCTGCACACCGAGATCGGTCTGTGCCAGGACATCGACATCACGTACGCAGCCGTAGATGACCATGCCTTCCCAGCCGTTTTTCGCGGCCTTTTCTGCGAGCAGATCACCCAGCAAGGCGCGTCGCAGCGAACCACCGCCATCAACCACCAGCACCTTGCCTTTGCCATCCTGTTCGGCCTGCTCACGCACCAGCGAATTATCCTCGAAACACTTGAGGGTCACGATCTGGCCCCCGAAAGAGTCGCGACCGCCAAAGTTGCTGAACATCGGCTCGACCACCTGAACCAGCTCAGGGTAGGCGTCGCACAAATCCGGTGTGATGTAGTGCATGAGAAGCTCCTGTCAGTGAAGGCATCGTTTCCAAGGGTGACCCGCCGAGGCAGATCCGGATGGCTCGCACGTCTGACCGCGCCCGCCATCGCAATGCTTCCTTATATAGAACAAAAACCTGACCGACGAGTGCTGTGTACCGCATCGCCTCGGTCATCCACTCAACCGCGTGTAGCTTAGCCCCAGACGCCCGACATAGAAATGCCTGACGCCTCCTTCATCAAGAAGTTGCCGACATGTTCAGCGTTGATTCAGGCTGTACGGCATCGATTCGACGATTCAGCCACTCCACGACCCGAGGCCAGACCTGCGCCTGGGCAGCCTTGCTCACTAACATTTGCACATGGCCGAAGTCTTCGGTGAACCCCTGCTCGCGTCCTAGAAGGAGAAACGCCTTGTCTTCTGAACCGAACTGCTCGAACAACTCGCGGCAGGCCCACTCGGGGTCTTGATGATCACCGACAGCAGCCACGCACAAGGTCGGCACATCGACATGACGAAGGCCGGACCACCAGTCGTCCTTTTTGTCGCCAAAGCGGCCGAAAAGACCGTGCCAGCGCAGGCTTTCAAGAATGACGCCCATGGGCTCGTCTTCAGGACCGCGCTTGAAGCGGGGACCGGACACATGCTCGAAGCGCTTGAGCAGCAAGCGCGCGCTCCAGGTCAACGGTGGGACCTTGAGCGGCCAGTAATTGCGGGTGATCTGGCTGCCGAACAATGCGACCGACGCGGCATGGCTGCTGTCCATGTAATGGCCGCCGAGGGCTGCCGCCAGCGTGGTGCCCCCGAGCGAGTGCCCGATCCAGTGTGGCACTTGACCGCTTTGTTCGGCGACGAAGGCAGCGATGGCAGGCAGATCGTAGCGAGCGTAGTCGGCCACGCGGTTGTGGCGATACGCCTCGTTGCGGGCCGACAAGCCATGGCCGCGCATTTCCGGAATCCATACGTCGAACCCGGCGCGAGCCAGATGAGCGCCCAAGCCGATGCCTTTCGGCGAATACCAGAAGCGGCGGTTGGAAAAGCTGCCATGCAGCAGGATGACCGGCACGCCGCGCACATCGGGCGTTACCACCCGACCAAGGCGCGTCACGGCCAATTCGACCGTGAAATCCAGGCTGTTGCCGGGTTTGAGGCGGTACACGTCCTCAATCAGATCGCCACGTCGCTCGGCACTGATCAAGGCCACAGGAAAGAGAAGACTGCTGCTTTGCATATTGCGTTTGCTTGACTCGAAAATGGCGCCGCATCAGGGATAGCATGCTGAGGCTGTCGCAGCGCTGAAGTTCCGGGACGAATCCCGAATGAAAAAAATGTCATGAAAAAAGGGCGGAATCATCGAGACCGCCCTTCTTCATGTGGACCGGCCCGCCGAAACGGGCCCGCATCTTACCTCATTTTGGTGCTTCTTCTTCGGACAGGAAGAACCAGGTCTCCAGCACCGAATCCGGGTTCAGCGAAACGCTTTCGATGCCCTGCTCCATCAGCCAGCGTGCCAGATCCGGGTGATCGGACGGGCCCTGACCGCAGATGCCGATGTACTTGCCGGCCTTGTTACAGGCTTGAATGGCGTTGGACAGCAATTTCTTGACCGCCGGATTACGCTCGTCGAACAGGTGCGCGATAGTCCCGGAATCACGGTCCAGACCCAGCGTCAGTTGAGTCATGTCGTTGGAACCGATGGAGAAACCGTCGAAGAACTCGAGGAATTCCTCCGCCATCAAGGCGTTCGATGGAAGCTCGCACATCATGATCACACGGACGCCATTGTCGCCACGGGCCAGACCGTTCTCGGCCAGTAGATCGACCACCTGGCTCGCCTCGCCCAAGGTGCGCACGAATGGCACCATGATCTCAACGTTGGTTAGACCCATCTCATTGCGCACGCGCTTGAGGGCACGGCATTCCAGTTCGAAGCAGTCTCGGAAGTTTTCGCTGATGTAACGCGAAGCACCACGGAAGCCCAGCATCGGGTTTTCTTCTTCCGGCTCGTACAACTTGCCGCCGATGAGATTGGCGTATTCGTTGGACTTGAAGTCCGACAGACGCACGATGACCTTTTTCGGATAGAAAGCCGCCGCCAGCGTGCTGATGCCCTCGACCAACTTCTCGACATAGAAACCGACCGGATCGCTGTAACCGGCGATGCGCTTGTCGACGCTTTCCTTGACGTCCAGCGGCAGGTTCGGGTAGTTCAGCAGCGCTTTGGGGTGCACGCCGATCATGCGGTTGATGATGAATTCCAGACGCGCCAGACCAATACCGGCATTTGGCAGCTGGGCAAAATCGAAGGCACGATCAGGGTTACCGACGTTCATCATGATCTTGAACGGCAGTTCCGGCATGGCGTCGACGGAGCTTTGCTTGATATCGAAGCCCAGCTCGCCTTCGAAGATATAACCGGTGTCGCCCTCGGCGCAGGAAACGGTCACGCCCTGGCCATCTTTCAGCAGTTCGGTGGCGTTGCCACAACCGACGACCGCCGGGATGCCCAGTTCACGGGCGATGATCGCCGCGTGACAGGTACGGCCGCCACGGTTGGTGACGATAGCACTGGCGCGTTTCATGACCGGTTCCCAGTCCGGGTCGGTCATGTCAGAGACCAGCACGTCGCCGGCCTGGACCTTGTCCATCTCGGACACGTCCTTGATGATCCGCACCTTGCCCGCGCCGATGCGCTGGCCGATGGCGCGACCTTCCGCCAGAACAGTGCCCTTCTCTTTCAGGAGGTAGCGTTCCATGACGTTGGCCGAGGTGCGGCTCTTCACGGTTTCAGGACGGGCCTGAACGATGTAGAGCTTGCCGTCGTCACCGTCCTTGGCCCACTCGATGTCCATCGGGCACTGGTAGTGCTTCTCGATGATCATCGCCTGGCGCGCCAGGTTGCTCACTTCTTCATCGCTGAGGCAGAAGCGCGCGCGATCTGCCGCGTCGACGTCGATGACCTTGACCGATTTCCCGGCCTTGGCTTCTTCGCCGTAGATCATCTTGATGGCCTTGCTGCCCAGGTTGCGGCGCAGGATCGCAGGACGACCGGCTTCGAGAGTGCCTTTGTGAACGTAGAACTCGTCCGGGTTGACCGCGCCTTGTACCACGGTTTCGCCCAGGCCGTAGGCGCCGGTAATGAACACGACGTCACGGAAACCGGATTCGGTGTCCAGGGTGAACATCACGCCTGCAGTGCCGGTTTCGGAGCGCACCATTCGCTGAACGCCAGCGGACAGGGCCACCAGTTTGTGGTCGAAACCCTGGTGGACACGGTAGGAAATGGCGCGATCGTTGAACAGCGACGCGAAGACTTCTTTCGCGGCGCGGATCACGTTGTCGACGCCGCGAATGTTGAGGAAGGTTTCCTGCTGACCGGCGAAGGACGCGTCAGGCAGGTCTTCTGCGGTGGCGGAAGAACGCACGGCAACGGCGATGTCCGGATTGCCTGCCGACAGGGCAGCGAAGGCAGTGCGGATTTCAGCGTTGAGTTTCTCGGGGAATTCAGCCTCCATGATCCACTGACGAATCTGCGCACCGGTTTTCGCCAGTGCGTTGACGTCGTCGACGTCGAGGGCATCGAGTGCCGCGTGAATCTGATCGTTCAGACCACTCTGCTCAAGAAAATCACGATAGGCCTGAGCTGTAGTGGCGAAGCCACCGGGGACGGAAACGCCTGCGCCCGCCAGGTTGCTGATCATCTCGCCGAGGGATGCGTTCTTGCCCCCCACATGCTCAACATCATGCTTGCCGAGCTTATCGAGGGAAACTACGTACTCTACCAAGGTGATCTCTCCACTAACCGATTTGTTGTTGGGAAAAGCGTTGGCGCTGGAACCACAGGTAAAACGGATCCTGCGCGCTTGTGGTCTGGACCCTGAAAATAGTTAGAATGCGGCCAGTGAAGGCACGCAAGCCCGCCTATCATATCCAAGAATCGTCACCAGCTTAAGGCCCAAGGCGCAAATGAAACGATCCGCTTTCTTTATCTCCGACGGCACCGGCATCACTGCCGAAACCCTTGGCCAGAGCCTGCTAGCGCAATTTGAAAACATTACGTTCAACAAGTTCACGCGCCCCTACATCGACAGCGTCGAGAAAGCCCGGGCCATGGTCGCGCAAATCAACAAGGCGGCCGAGAAGGACGAGGTCCGTCCGATCATCTTCGACACCATCGTCAACCAGGACATTCGCGAGATCCTGGCGACGTCCGACGGGTTCATGATCGACATCTTCTCGACCTTCCTGGCCCCGCTGGAGCAGGAGCTTAGTTCACACTCTTCCTACTCGGTGGGCAAATCGCACTCCATCGGCCACAACTCCAACTACATGGAGCGGATCGAGGCGGTGAACTTCGCGCTGGACAACGACGACGGCGCCCGCACCCATTACTACGACAAGGCCGACATCATTCTGGTGGGGGTTTCGCGCTGCGGGAAGACGCCTACCTGTCTATACATGGCCATGCAATTCGGCATCCGCGCGGCCAACTATCCGCTGACCGAAGACGACATGGAGCGGCTGACCCTCCCTGCCGCACTGAAACAGCACCGGGCCAAACTGTTCGGCCTGACCATCGACCCGGACCGCCTCACCGCCATTCGCCACGAGCGCAAGCCCAACAGCCGCTATTCGAGCTTTGCCCAATGCGAGTTCGAGGTGCGGGAAGTCGAGAATCTGTTCCGCAAGGAGAACATTCCCAACATCAACTCCACGCACTTTTCGGTGGAAGAAATCTCCGCGAAAGTCTTGGTGGAGAAAGGAGTGGAGCGGCGTTTCAAGTAGATCGCGACCACCATCATGACGTTCAGACGGCTGTAGGAGTGAGCTTGCTCGCGATCGCGGTGGGCCATGGACGTCAACACTGACTGACACTTCGCAATCGCGAGCAAGCTCACTCCTACAGAAGAAGGGCGTGCGAGGCTAGAAACAATCGCCCGGCACGCGCACCCAGCCCTCCATCAGCACCCGCGCGCTGCGGCTCATGATGGCTTTTTTGACCGACCATTCCCCACTGACGACTTCAGCCTCAGCCCCCACTCGCAACGTGCCGGACGGGTGCCCGAACCGGACAGCGCTGCGTTCGCCACCGCCCGCCGCGAGGTTCACCAGCGTCCCAGGAATCGCCGCCGCCGTGCCAATGGCCACCGCCGCCGTCCCCATCATGGCGTGGTGCAGCTTGCCCATGGACATGGCCCGGACCAGCAAATCCGTGTCGTCCACCGATACGCGCTTGCCGCTGGACGATACGTACTCGCTCGGTTTTGCGACAAAAGCGACCTTGGGGGTGTGCTGACGTTTGGCGGCGTCTTCGACGTTGGCGATCAAGCCCATGCGCACGGCCCCGTAGGCCCGGATCGTTTCAAAGCGGGCGAGCGCCTGCGGATCGCTGTTGATGGCGTCCTGCAGCTCGGTGCCGGTGTAGCCGATGTCGCTGGCATTGACGAAAATCGTCGGGATGCCCGCGTTGATCAGGGTCGCCTTGAACGTGCCAACACCCGGCACTTCCAGATCGTCCACCAGATTGCCAGTGGGGAACATCGCCCCCCCCGCGCCCTCTTCCTCTGCCGCCGGGTCCATGAACTCCAACTGCACTTCTGCGGCGGGAAAGGTCACGCCATCCAGTTCGAAGTCGCCGGTTTCCTGCACCGCACCATCGGTGATCGGCACGTGGGCGATGATGGTCTTGCCGATGTTCGCCTGCCAGATGCGCACCACCGCCACGCCATTTTGCGGCACCCGACTGGCATCAATCAAACCATTGCTGATCGCGAACGGACCGACCGCCGCTGACAGGTTGCCGCAGTTGCCGCTCCAGTCCACGAACGGCGTGTCGATGGACACTTGACCGAACAGGTAATCGACGTCGTGATCAGCCTTGATGCTTTTCGAAAGGATTACGGTCTTGCTGGTGCTCGACGTCGCGCCGCCCATGCCGTCGATCTGTTTGGCGTAAGGATCGGGGCTGCCGATGACGCGCAGCAGCAGCGCGTCGCGGGCCGGGCCTGGCACCTGCGCCGCTTCGGGCAGGTCTTGCAAGCGGAAGAACACGCCTTTGCTGGTGCCGCCGCGCATGTAGGTCGCGGGGATTTTGATTTGTGCGGTATGAGCCATGAAATCGCTTTCCTTTATAGAAGCCTGGGCGCGACCCACAGGTCGCGCCCAGAGGTCGTCACGCCACTGCGGACGATTCGAGGAAGTCCTGGGCAAAGCGCTGCAATACGCCGCCTGCCTCGTAGATCGACGCTTCTTCGCCGGTATCGAGTCGGCAGGTGACCGGCACTTCCACGCGCTCGCCATTCTTGCGCTGGATCACCAGCATCAGCGTGGCCCGTGGCGTACGCTCGCCGATCACGTCGAAGGTTTCGGTGCCGTCGATGCCCAGGGTGGTGCGGTTGGTACCGGGTTTGAACTCCAGCGGCAGCACGCCCATGCCCACCAGATTGGTGCGGTGAATGCGCTCGAAGCCTTCGGCGACGATGGCCTCGACGCCCGCCAGACGCACGCCTTTCGCTGCCCAATCGCGGGACGAACCCTGACCGTAGTCGGCCCCCGCGATAATGATCAGCGGCTGCTTGCGGTCCATGTAGGTCTCGATCGCCTCCCACATGCGGGTCACCTGGCCTTCCGGCTCGATCCGCGCCAGCGAACCCTGCTTGACCTTGCCGTTTTCCTGGACCATTTCGTTGAACAGTTTCGGGTTGGCGAACGTCGCCCGCTGGGCCGTCAAGTGGTCACCCCGGTGCGTGGCGTAGGAGTTGAAGTCTTCTTCCGGCAGGCCCATGCGCGCCAGGTATTCGCCCGCCGCGCTGTCGAGCATGATCGCGTTGGACGGCGACAGGTGATCGGTGGTGATGTTGTCCGGCAACACGGCCAGCGGACGCATGCCCTTGAGCGTGCGCTCCCCGGCCAGCGCCCCTTCCCAGTACGGTGGACGACGAATGTAGGTGCTCGCCGGGCGCCAGTTGTACAGCGGATCGACTTTGGGGCCGGTGTCCTCATGGATGGCGAACATCGGGATGTAGACCTGACGGAACTGCTCCGGCTTGACCGACGCCTTGACCACCGCGTCGATTTCCTCGTCGCTCGGCCAGATGTCTTTCAGGCGGATGTCTTCACCGTTGGCGCCCACGCCCAGCACATCCTTCTCGATGTCGAAGCGGATGGTGCCCGCAATGGCGTAGGCCACCACCAGTGGCGGCGAGGCGAGAAAGGCCTGTTTGGCGTAGGGATGGATGCGCCCGTCGAAGTTGCGGTTGCCCGACAGCACGGCGGTGGCGTACAGGTCGCGGTCGATGATCTCCTGCTGGATCACCGGGTCCAGCGCGCCGGACATGCCGTTGCAGGTGGTGCAAGCGAAGGCCACAACGCCGAAACCCAGTTGTTCGAGTTCGGAGGTCAGACCCGCTTCGTCGAGATACAGCGCGACGGTTTTCGAGCCGGGTGCCAGCGAGGATTTGACCCACGGCTTGCGGGCCAGGCCGAGCTTGTTGGCGTTGCGCGCCAGTAGCCCCGCCGCGATGACGTTGCGCGGGTTGCTGGTGTTGGTGCAACTGGTGATGGCCGCAATGATCACCGCGCCATCCGGCATCAGGCCCGGGGTTTCCTCCCAGGCGCTGGCGATGCCTTTGGCCGCCAGATCGGAGGTCGCGACCCGCGCATGAGGATTCGAGGGGCCGGCCATGTTACGCACGACGCTGGACAGGTCGAAGCTCAGCACGCGCTCGTACTCCGCAGAGGCCAGGCTGTCGCCCCACAGGCCGGTGTGTCTGGCAAAGATTTCGACCAGCTTGACCTGCTGGTCGTCGCGCCCGGTCAGGGTCAGGTAATCGATGGTCTGCTGATCAATGGCGAACATCGCAGCGGTGGCACCGTATTCCGGGGCCATGTTGGAAATGGTCGCCCGGTCCCCCAGGGTCAGGGCACGAGCGCCTTCGCCGTAGAACTCCAGGTACGCGCCGACGACCTTCTGTTTGCGCAGGTATTCGGTCAGCGCCAGCACCACGTCGGTGGCGGTGATGCCTGGTTGCGGGCGACCTGTCAGCTCGACGCCGATGATGTCCGGCAGGCGCATCCACGAGGCGCGGCCCAGCATCACGTTCTCAGCTTCCAATCCGCCGACACCGATGGCGATCACGCCCAGCGCGTCGACGTGAGGGGTGTGGCTGTCGGTGCCCACGAGGGTGTCCGGGAACGCCACGCCATTCAGCGTCTGGATCACCGGCGACATCCGCTCCAGGTTGATCTGATGCATGATGCCGTTGCCCGGCGGGATCACTTCGACGTTCTTGAACGCCTGCTTGGTCCAGTTGATGAAGTGAAAACGGTCTTCGTTACGACGGTCTTCGATGGCGCGGTTCTTGTTGAACGCATCCGGGTCATACCCGCCGCATTCGACGGCCAGCGAGTGGTCCACGATCAACTGCACCGGCACCACCGGGTTGACTTGCGCCGGGTCGCCGCCCATGTCGGCGATGGCGTCGCGCAGACCAGCGAGGTCGACCAGCGCGGTCTGGCCGAGGATGTCGTGGCAGACTACGCGGGCCGGAAACCAGGGGAAGTCGAGGTCGCGCTTGCGTTCGATCAGTTGCGTCAGCGAGGCCTTGAGGGTCGCCGGGTCGCAGCGGCGCACCAGGTTTTCCGCCAAAACACGAGAGGTGTACGGCAGTGTGGCGTAGGCCCCCGGCTTGATCCCATCGACAGCCGCGCGGGCGTCGAAGTAATCCAGCGAAGTGCCGGGCAGCGGTTTGCGGAATTCAGTGTTCATCGTCGGGACTCGGTCACGGTTTGTTTCAAGAGGCAGGCCCGCCGAATCCGGACACCCACCGCCCTTGTAGGAGTGAGCTTGCTCGCGATGGCATTTTCCCAGGCGACGGAGATGTCACCTGATGAACGCCATCGCGAGCAAGCTCACTCCTACAGAGCCCGCGGTGTATCCAGATCCGGTACAGCCCTCCCACCACTCAGCGTTGTTCGATTGGCACGAACTTGCGCTGTTCGACGCCGATGTATTCGGCGCTCGGACGGATGATGCGGTTGTTGCCACGCTGTTCGAACACGTGAGAGGCCCAGCCCGTCAGGCGCGAACAGACGAAAATCGGCGTGAACAGCTTGGTCGGAATGCCCATGAAGTGGTACGCCGATGCGTGGTAGAAGTCGGCATTCGGGAAGAGCTTCTTCTGTTCCCACATGGTCTTGTCGATAGCTTCGGAAACCGGAAACAGCACGGTGTCTCCCACTTCATCGGCGAGCTTTTTCGACCAGCCCTTGATCACCTCGTTGCGCGGGTCGTTGTCCTTATAGATCGCGTGGCCGAAGCCCATGATCTTGTCCTTGCGCGCCAGCATGCCCAACGTGCCCTGAACCGCGTCTTCGGCAGACGAAAACTTCTCGATCATGTCCATCGCCGCTTCGTTGGCGCCGCCGTGCAACGGGCCGCGCAGGGTGCCGATGGCGGCGGTGATGCAGGAGAACAGGTCCGACAGGGTCGACGCACAGACCCGGGCGGTGAACGTCGAGGCGTTGAATTCGTGCTCTGCGTAGAGGATCAGCGACACGTCCATGACCTTGCGATGCAATTCGCTTGGGGTCTTGTCCAGCAGCAGCTTGAGGAAATGGCCGCCAATGGAAGGCTCGTCGGTTACGCAGTCGATGCGTTTGCCTTCGTGGCTGAAGCGGTACCAGTAGCACATGATCGCCGGAAATGCGGCGAGTAAGCGGTCAGTTGAATCGACCTGGTGTTCAAAGCTGGTTTCCGGTTCCAGGTTGCCGAGCATCGAGCAACCAGTGCGCATCACGTCCATCGGGTGGGCGTCGGCAGGGATGCGCTCCAGCACTTCTTTCAGCGCCTGGGGCAGATCGCGCAGCCCTTTGAGTTTGCTCAGGTAGCCGTCGAGCTGGCTCTGGGTCGGCAGCTCGCCGTACAGCAGCAGGTAGGCGACTTCTTCGAAACGGGCGTCGGCCGCCAATTCCCGTACGTCATAACCACGGTAGGTCAGACCGGCACCGGCCTGGCCCACGGTGGACAGGGCAGTCTGTCCGGCCACCTGGCCACGCAGGCCAGCGCCGCTCAATACTTTTCCTTCAGCCATTGCTCTCTCCAAATCTTGTCGTTTTAAGGGAATCGGCAATTCCGTTTTGATGACCACGTTCCCTTGTAGGAGTGAGCTTGCTCGCGATGGGGTCCCGGCAGGTTACATGGATGCCAACTGCACAACCGCCATCGCGAGCAAGCTCACTCCTACAGGAATGCGGACATGCATTCAGCCCTTCTTCTGCGCAAACAGTGCGTCCAGTTTCTGTTCGAAAGCGTGGTAATCGATGCGTTCATACAGCTCCATGCGGGTCTGCATGGTGTCGACCACATTTTTCTGCGTACCGTCGCGGCGGATCGCGGTGTAGACGTTTTCCGCCGCCTTGTTCATGGCCCGGAACGCCGACAGCGGATACAGCACCAGCGCCACTTCGGCGGAGGCCAGCTCGTCTGTAGTGAACAGCGGCGTAGCGCCGAATTCGGTAATGTTCGCCAGGATCGGCGCTTTCACGCGGGAGGCGAAGAGCTTGTACATCTCCAGTTCGGTGATGGCTTCCGGGAACACCATGTCAGCGCCCGCCTCGATGCACGCGGCGGCGCGATCCAGCGCCGATTCCAGGCCTTCGACGGCCAGCGCATCGGTGCGCGCCATGATCACGAAGCTGTCGTCGGTCCGCGCATCGACGGCGGCCTTGATGCGATCGACCATTTCCTGCTGCGAAACGATTTCCTTGCCCGGACGATGGCCGCAGCGCTTGGCGCCCACCTGATCCTCGATGTGCATAGCCGCCGCACCGAACTTGATCATCGACTTCACGGTACGCGCCACGTTGAACGCCGAGGCGCCGAAACCGGTGTCCACGTCAACCAGCAGCGGCAGGTCGCAGACGTCGGTGATGCGGCGCACGTCCGTCAACACATCATCCAGCCCGGTGATGCCCAGGTCCGGCACGCCCAGCGAGCCAGCGGCCACGCCGCCACCGGACAAGTAAATCGCCTTGAACCCGGCACGTTGCGCGAGCAGCGCGTGGTTGGCGTTGATCGCGCCTACCACCTGCAATGGATGCTCGTTCGCCACGGCAGCGCGGAAACGTTGGCCGGGAGTCGTTCTTGAAGTCATTGTTCACCTCGGGCAGTAGTCGCTTGATGAGCGTGTTCTTGATAACGCTGTTCGATGTTCCGTTTCGACGCGCCGATATGGCGACGCATCAACAGTTCGGCCAGTTCGCCATCACGGTCGGCGATGGCGTCCAGAATGCGGTGGTGTTCGGTGAAGGCATGGCGGGGGCGATTGGGCGTGGTCGAGAACTGAATGCGGTACATGCGCACCAGTTGATAGAGCTCGCCGCAGAGCATCTGGGTCAGCGTGCTGTTACGCGCGCCCTGAATGATCCGGTAATGGAAGTCGAAGTCGCCTTCTTGCTGGTAATAGCCGACACCCGCCTGATACGCCGGATCGCGCTCGTGGGTCTCCAGCACCCGGCGCAACTCATCGACTTCCTCGGCGGTCATGCGCTCAGCCGCCAGACGGCAGGCCATGCCTTCCAGCGATTCTCGGATTTCATAGAGTTCCACCAGCTCGGCATGGCTCAAGGACACGACGCGCGCGCCGACGTGAGGCACCCGCACCAACAGACGCTGACCTTCCAGGCGATGGATCGCTTCGCGCAACGGGCCACGGCTGATGCCGTACGTCCGGGCGAGTTCCGGCTCTGAAATCTTGCTGCCGGGGGCGATGTCGCCCTTGACGATGGCGGCCTGAATCCGGCGGAACACGTTTTCGGACAGCGTTTCCGAATCCACGGGACTGGCAATGTTTACTTCAGCGGCATCCAGCATTGTCGACACCTTTCATCTCAATGCCGCCAAAGCTATCGAAACAACCCCTATTCGTCAAAGACAATTTCAGGACTGTCGACAATCCGCTCATAACTCACAGGTATGAAGATTGCTCCTACGATCACTGTCGGCGCGCCCTTCGCTGGCGCCATAAAACCTTCATGCTAGAATGCCGACCGCATCTGCCCGTCGTCTCGGGCCACACGGACGCACCTGCTAGCCGCGGCCCGCAACACACTCACACCCCGAGCTGACGTCAAATCGCTCCTGTTTCCCCTCACCGCGCCAGGACCTATGAGCCGCCACCCTCTCCTCTTTCTTTTATGCCTGTACCTGCCGGGGCTGTTCCTGAGCGATCTGTGCATGGCGGCCGGCAAGACCGTTTATGGCCTGAACGAGTATGCCGAACTGGCGGGGATCGACCTGCAAGTGGCGGCGAAACTGGACACCGGCGCGAAAACCGCCTCCCTCAGTGCCCGCGACATCAAGCGTTTCAAGCGCGACGGCGAATCCTGGGTGCGCTTTTACCTGGCCATCGACGACGCCCACGAACACCCCATCGAACGGCCGCTCGCACGGCTCAGCAAGATCAAGCGCCGGGCGGGTGACGTCGACCCTGACGACGAAAAGAAATACACCTCACGCCCCGTCATCAGCCTCGACGTGTGCATGGGTAATGCATCGCGAACCATAGAAGTGAACTTGACCGACCGAAGTGCATTCCAATACCCGCTTCTGATTGGCTCCGAAGCCCTCAAGCACTTCGATGCGCTGGTCGATCCAAGCCTTAAATATGCAGCGGGCAAACCCGCCTGCATCACCGATGCTCAAACCGCAGAGTAATGACATGCGCTCTCTTACCCTCCATCTGAAAATCCTGATCGCGACCCTGGTCACCCTGGGCATCGCCATCACGGCTTATCAGATATTGGTGCTCGGCATCCCGGTGACCGAAGACGAAACCGACGACCTGTGGAACATCGACGCGAAGGTCGAATTCGTCGCCAACCCGAAAGACTCGGTCAAGGTGCAGATGTACGTTCCGCCGCTGTCGCGGGATTACATCAGCCTCAACGAAAGTTTTATCTCCAACAATTACGGCGTGAACGTCAACCGCGCCGACGGCAACCGCAAGGTCACCTGGTCCGCCCGCCGCGCCACCGGCAATCAGACGCTGTATTACCGGCTGGTGCTGACCAAGCGCTACAGCGGTGAGAAAGCCAAGGTCAAAGGCCCGATCTTCCGTGACAGCATTGCCGTGGAAGGCCCGGAAAAGATCGCCGCCGACGCCCTGCTCGCCCCCATTCGCCAACACTCGGCCGACGTCGAAACCTTCGTCAGCGAGGCCATTCGGCGTGTCAACAATCTGAGCGACGACAACGTCAAGCTGCTGCTGGCCGGTGACACGTCAGTCCAGAACAAGGCCCGCATCACCGAAATCCTGCTGTCGGTCGCCCACGTCCCGGTGGAAAAGGTCCACACCATTCGCCTGGTGGCCGATCAGCCGCAGATGCCGGAACTCTGGCTGCGCAGCTTCAACGGCAAGGACTGGCTGTATTTCAACCCGGAAACCGGTGAAGCCGGGCTGCCACAGGACCGCCTGTTGTGGTGGGTGGGGGATGACAACCTGATTACTGTCGAGGGCGGCAAAAAGGCCACCGTGAATTTCAGCCTGAACAACAGCGAGATGAACGCCATCCGCCTGGCCAAGCTGACCGACGAGAACACCGACGCCGACTTCCTCGAATACTCGCTCTACGGCCTGCCGCTGCAAACCCAGCAGACATTCATGATCATGGTGATGATCCCGATTGGCGTGCTGGTGATCCTGATCCTGCGCAACCTGATCGGCCTGCAGACACTCGGCACGTTTACGCCGGTGCTGATCGCACTGGCGTTTCGCGAGACGCAGCTGGGGTTCGGCATCGTGCTGTTCACGATCATCACGGCTCTGGGCCTTTCGCTGCGCTCCTACCTTGAACACCTGAAACTGCAAATGCTGCCCCGGTTGTCCGTGGTGCTGACGTTCGTTGTGGTGCTGATCGCCGCGATCAGCCTGCTGAGCCACAAGCTTGGCCTGGAACGCGGCCTGTCGGTTGCACTGTTCCCGATGGTGATTCTGACCATGACCATCGAACGGCTGTCGATCACCTGGGAAGAGCGCGGCGGGGGCCACGCCATGAAAGTCGCTATCGGCACGCTCTTCGCTGCGTCGCTGGCGCACATCATCATGAGCGTGCCGGAGTTCATCTACTTCGTATTCACCTTCCCGGCGATCTTGCTGATTCTGGTGGGCTTCATGCTGGCGATGGGTCGTTATCGCGGCTATCGCCTGACGGAACTGATCCGCTTCAAGGCCTTCATCAAGGAAGACGCCGAACGGGAAAACGCCAAATGATCGGCTGGTGGAAAACCTGGAAGGCCCTCGAAGCCAAAGGGATCATGGGCATCAACCGGCGTAACGCCGATTACGTGCTCAAGTACAACAAGCGCAGCCTGTACCCCATCGTCGATGACAAGATCATCACCAAGGAACGGGCTATCGCGGCCGGCATTCATGTGCCGGAAATGTACGGGATCATTTCCACCGAAAAGGAAATCAGCCGCCTCGACGACATCATTGGCGGTCGCGACGACTTCGTGATCAAACCTGCACAGGGGGCCGGGGGTGACGGCATTCTGGTGATTGCCGACCGTTTCGAGGGGCGTTTCCGGACCATTTCGGGGCGCATCATCAGTCGCGATGAAATCGAGCACCAGATTTCCAGCATCCTCACCGGCCTGTATTCCCTGGGTGGTCATCGCGACCGGGCGCTGATCGAATACCGAGTCACGCCGGACCCGATTTTCAAAAGCATCAGCTATGAAGGCGTGCCGGACATCCGCGTCATTGTGCTGATGGGCTATCCGGTGATGGCCATGCTGCGCCTGCCGACACGGCAGTCCGGCGGCAAGGCCAACCTGCACCAGGGCGCCATTGGCGTCGGTGTCGACCTCGCCACCGGCATGACCCTGCACGGCACCTGGCTGAACAACATCATCAGCAAACACCCTGACACCGCCAACGCCGTGGACGGGGTGCAACTGCCGAACTGGGACGGTTTCATGCATTTGGCCGCCGAATGCTATGAACTGTGCGGACTGGGTTACATCGGCGTGGACATGGTGCTGGACCAGGATCGCGGCCCGTTGATTCTCGAACTCAACGCCCGCCCCGGCCTGAACATCCAGATCGCCAACGACTGCGGCTTGACCCATCGCACCCTGGCCGTGGAACAACGACTGGAAGCGTTGGTGGCTGAGGGGCGGCATGACAGCCCTCAAGAACGCGTGAAGTTCGTGCAGGAATTGTTCGGGCACGTTTGACGGCAACCGATGACATTCTGCGGAAGTGATTTCCTGTGGGAGCGAATTCATTCGCGATGGTGTTCCAGCCGACACACTGCATCGCCTGATCGACTTTCGCGGATAAATTCGCCCCTAAAGGTTGATCGCCGCCATGACAACGGCGCGCACTCATCCAATTCCGACACCCCCCTAGGAGCCAGATCACCGGAGGACTACAATCGCCGTCCGCGTGCCACGACTGTTTTCTGTTCTCATGCCAATCTGTTCCGTACACCCGCTTGCCTATCACGTTAACCCGGCCGGGTACTTTTCTCTCGTTCGCCACGCCCCCGGTGCCGTACTGCTCGACAGCGGGCGTCCCGAAGCGGATCGCGGCCGGTTCGACATCCTGAGTGCCTGGCCCGTCGAAACCCTTTCGCCAGAAATGGACGAAAGTGGAACGGCGTTTCTTCAACGCTTGCGCGACAGACTCGCCGCGCTTGGCGAGGCACAGTTGCCGGAAAACAGTCCATTGCCATTCGCGGGCGGACTGATCGGTTATCTGGCCTACGATTTTGGTCGTTTGCTGGAGCCTTTGCCGAGCCTGGCGGTCGATGACCTTTATTTACCGTCGGCGCGCTTGGGTCTCTACGGCTGGGCATTGATCAGCGATCACCAGCAAAGCACCAGCCAACTGGTGTTTCACCCTTCATTGAACGCGGAAGAACGCCAGCGTCTGATCGACCTGTTCGAACAGCCATCGGCCAACGACCATGCCACCTTTCGACTGACCCGCCCGTTCAACGCCGACACCAGCGCCGACCAATATCAGCAGGCCATCGCCAACATTCACGCGTACATCGAGGCCGGGGATTGCTACCAGGTGAACTTTGCCCAGCGTTTCCGCGCCCCGTACCGCGGCGATCCCTGGGCCGCCTATCAAGCACTGCGCGTCGCCTGCCCTACCCCATTCGCCGGTTACCTGAGCCTGCCCGAAGGAAGCGCGGTGCTGAGCCTGTCCCCTGAGCGCTTCGTCAAGGTCAGTCAGCGCCAGGTTGAAACCCGGCCCATCAAAGGCACGAGGCCTCGGGGCAAGGACGCGGCCCAAGACAAGGCCTACGCCGACGAATTGCTGGCCAGCCCGAAGGACCGTGCTGAAAACCTGATGATCGTTGACCTGCTGCGTAACGATCTGGGGCGCACCTGCCGCATTGGTTCAGTGCGGGTGCCGGAGTTGTTCAGCCTCGAAAGCTACCCGAACGTGCACCACTTGGTGAGCGCGGTCACTGGCGAGCTGGCGGACGACCGGGACGCGCTGGACCTGATTGGCGGCAGTTTCCCTGGAGGTTCGATTACCGGTGCACCGAAGATTCGCTCGATGCAGATCATTGATGAGCTGGAGCCGACCCGTCGGGCGCTGTATTGCGGATCACTGCTGTACCTCGACGTTCGCGGCGAGATGGACAGCTCCATCGCCATCCGCAGCCTGCTGGCGCAAGATGGCCAGGTCGCCTGCTGGGGCGGCGGCGGCATCGTGGCCGACTCGGATTGGGAGGCCGAATATCAGGAATCCATGACCAAGGTGCGGGTCCTGCTCCAGACCCTGGAAACACTGTGACTCAGCGCCGCCGAAGCCACGCCGACGTCTATCACAGCGTACGACCCAATGTGCAGAGGGCGGCGCAAACACAGGTTTCAGGCCATTGCGCGGTGCTTTTTGGTAACATTCGCGCCATCAAGAGCGCCCTAGCGCCACTCCCTGATCAGGAAACCGCCCGATGAGCCATCCGTTCGACGTCGCCGATATCGCCGCGACCTACGCCAACAAGTCCGCCCAGGACATTCTCAAATTCGCCTTCCAGCATTTCGGTGACGAGCTGTGGATTTCCTTCAGCGGCGCGGAAGACGTGGTGCTGGTGGACATGGCGTGGAAGATCAATAAGAACGTCAAAGTATTCAGCCTCGACACCGGTCGCCTGCACCCAGAGACCTACCGTTTCATCGATCAGGTACGCGAGCAGTACAACATCGCCATCGACATCGTGTCGCCGGACCGGGAAAAACTGGAGCCGTTCGTCAAGGAAAAGGGCCTGTTCAGCTTCTATAAAGACGGCCATGGCGAATGCTGCGGCGTGCGCAAGATCGAGCCGCTGCGCCGCAAACTGACCGACGTCAAGGCCTGGGCCACCGGCCAGCGTCGCGACCAAAGCCCGAGCACGCGCAACAGCGTGGCGGTGGTGGAAATCGACAGCGCCTTCTCCACCCCTGAGCGCCCGCTCTACAAATTCAACCCGCTGGCACAGATGAGCAGCGCGGACATCTGGAACTACATCCGCATGCTCGAACTGCCGTACAACAGCCTGCACGAGCGCGGCTTCATCAGCATCGGCTGCGAACCGTGCACCCGCCCTGTCCTGCCGAATCAGCACGAACGCGAAGGGCGTTGGTGGTGGGAAGAAGCAACGCAGAAAGAATGCGGGTTGCATTCCGGCAACCTTATCAAGAGCAGCCGCGAGGGTTGAGCTGCAAGCTGCAAGCAAAAGCCAGACCTCACTGAAGCCACTTTTCTTTGCAATCTGAGGTTAACGCTGTTTCTAAAGCCCCAAGAAAAAAGCAGCCCTCACTCGGACTGCTTTCTCTTGTAGCTTGAAGCTCGCAGCTTGACGCTGCCCTCAATGCTCGGGAAGCACGACCCCTTCAAACAGCTCTTCCAGCTCTTGCTTGTTGTGGCACTGGATCGCCTTGGCCATGACGTCGCGCGTCAGGTGTGGGGCGAACTTTTCGATGAAGTCGCACATGAAGCCGCGCAGGAACGTGCCGCGACGGAAGCCGATCTTGGTGATGCTGGCTTCGAACAGTTCGCTGGCGTCGAGCACGACCAGGTCGCTGTCCAGTTTCGGGTCGACGGCCATTTTGGCGACGATCCCGACACCCAGGCCCAAGCGAACGTAGGTTTTGATCACGTCGGCGTCGGCGGCGGTGAACACCACCTTCGGCGTCAGGCCGCGATGGCTGAAGGCTTCGTCGAGCTTGGAACGGCCAGTGAAACCGAACACGTAGGTCACGATCGGGTATTCGGCGAGGATTTCCAGGGTCAGCTTCGGCAGTTTGGTCAGCGGGTGGCCTTGCGGCACGACCACGCAGCGGTTCCACGTGTAGCACGGCATCATCACCAGATCGCCGAACAGCTCAAGCGCTTCGGTAGCAATGGCGAAATCAACGGTGCCGTCAGCGGCCATCTCGGCGATCTGCATCGGCGAACCCTGGTGCATGTGCAGCGCGACATCCGGGTATTGCTTGATGAAATTGCTGATCACCGGCGGCAAGGCGTATCGCGCCTGGGTGTGGGTGGTGGCGATGGACAGCGTGCCTTTCTTCTCGTTGGAGAACTCCTGAGCGATCTGCTTGATGCTCTCGACCTTGCGCAGAATCTCGCCTGCGGTGGTGATGATCCGTTCCCCGGCCGGGGTCACGCGAGTCAGGTGCTTGCCGCTGCGGGCAAAAACCTCGACCCCCAATTCATCTTCCAGCAACCGGATCTGCTTACTGATGCCCGGTTGCGATGTGTACAAGCTCTGCGCCGTCGCCGAGACGTTGAGGTCGTGGTGCGCCACTTCCCAGATGTAGCGCAATTGTTGAAGCTTCATATGTATCCCTCAAAGCCGGAAGACGCCACGGGCATCAGCGACGGTATATAACTGGATTAATGGTCCCAAAGGCAAAGCTAGAACTTTTTATCACTTTTATTCAGTAATGGCACGCTGCTTTTGCATTGGCGCGACGAATTTCACGCCGCACTCATCTCCCCGAGCGGTTTTGCAGCATGGGCACCATGTACACCGGCACTTCGGACAGTTGCAGCACCCGCGCCGCCGTGCGCCCGATCGGTGTGTCCCCCTCAGCCCCGTGGCTATGGCTGCCCACCACCAGCAGATCGACTTCCAGGCGCTGTGCCTGTTCGAGGATGACGTTGGACGGATCGCCTTGCACCACCCGCACACTGTGAATCAACGCCAGGTCCTGATTATCTTCCCCCAGTTCGTCACGAAACCCGGCCAGCACCCGTAGCTCGATGCCCTCGATCACAGAGTTGACGCCTTCGCTGTGCAATTCCCGGAGCACGTCCTCAGCGAGGTAGCTTTGCAGAACGGACTCGGCGAACAGCCCCATGGGCTCAACGACGTGAATCACGTGCAACTCAGCCTCAAACGTTCGCGCCAGGGACAAGGCGTGTTGCAGGACGTAGGGCGCGTAAAGACCGAGATCCGTGGCATACAGCATCGAGCGAATCATGTGACCTCCAGGCGACCATGACAGGTGGAGACATGATTCAGCGTAGCAGCGCATGAGAAATTCGACCGGTTCTATACAGCTTTCCGGTCTAAAGGTTCACGGTTTTAGCTCATTGCTGATGCCGTGAGGCACGTGGCCAGTGGCGACCACCTCCCTCGCCTTCTCGCAATGGCCCGGCTGGTCGTCGAAGAACACATCGGCGGCGAAGGCTTCCAGAAAGGCCGCTTTTTCCAGCCCGCCCAGAAACAGTGATTCGTCCAGGCGGATGTCCCACTCGCGAAGGGTGCGGATGACCCGCTCATGGGCGGGGGCCGACCGGGCCGTGACCAGTGCCGTGCGAATCGGGCAGGACTCTTCGGGAAATTCCCGCTGCAACAGATTCAAGGCGGCCAGAAAGGGCTTGAAGGGACCGCCAGGCAGCGGCAAACGCGCCGCCTCGCGCTCGCTGGCCTGAAACGCTTGCAGCCCACCCGACTGATAAATGCGCTCGGACTCGTCGGAAAACAGCACGGCATCGCCGTCGAACGCGATCCGCAGTTCGGCACTGGCAGCGCGTCGGGCACCGCCGGACAGAATGGTTGCAGCGGCAAATCCCGCGTCGAGTGCGCTGCGCACGTCCTCGGCGTGGGTCGAAAGAAACAGGTGGCTGCCAAAGGCCGCCAGATAGGGAAACGGGCTGCGACCGCCGACAAACGCGGCCCGCGAGATGTCCAGCCCGTAATGCTGAATGGAGTTGAAGACGCGCAAGCCGGTGTCGGCACTGTTACGCGACACCAGCACCACCTCGACCCGGGATTGCGTCAGGCGGGTATTGAGGCTCAGGAGTTTCTCGACGAGCCGGAAGGCATCGCCAGGCTCCAGCACTTCGTCTTCGTGATCGATCTGGTACTTGCGATACGCGGCGACCCCGTCGGTCATGTAGATCGCATGGCTTTCCCGAAGGTCGAACAGCGCCCGCGAAGAAATCGCCAGGACCAGCTTGTTGCCCGCGTTTTTCAGCGTCAGATCGGTGGTCATCGTGTTCCCCAAGCGTGATCGAAGGTTACCCAGTGTTTAGCCTGATCGAAACCAGGCAAAAATGGCCTATCGGTTGGCGCGGTCAATGAAGCCTAGCGCGTGATACAGCGCCCGAATCTTCGGCATGTCGCACCCTGCCGCCAACGCCGCAGCCAGCGGGTTGGCGTAGATCGCGTCCAGCTCCAGCGGGCGTTTCTCGATGAAATCGTGGTACATGCTCGGGCGATAATCCGGCATCCCGCCTGTCACGTTGAACAACTGCTGCGCGTAACCTTCCGGCAACACATGACCACAGGCCCGAGCCCCCTCGACCACCTCGTCCATCAGCCCCTGAATCAGCACGCGGCTGTCGGGATCGGCCATCAATGGGGTGGTGCTTGCGTTGAGCAAGACCGACAACCCGTTGTACGGCACGTTCCAGACCAGTTTCTGCCAGCGGGCCTTGTGCAGATTGTCCATGGGCACCGACTCGATCCCGGCAGCGTGAAACAGCGCTGCGCCGTCTTGCACGATAGCGAGGCTGGCTTTAGCGTCGGGCGCTGGACCGCTGTGATAGCCGATGTTGACGGCGCCGAACGCCTGGTGAGCGATCTGGCCCGGTGCCGTGCGATGAACGCAGATGAAACACAGGCCGCCTAGCAGGTGCAGACTGTCCGGGAGCGCGGCCCGTAAGTCTTCTTCAACCCCAAGGCCGTTTTGCAGCATCAGCACCTTGGCGCCAGGTGCCGCCGCCTCGATAATCGCCGGTGCAACGCCGTGAGTGCCGGTGCTCTTTGCGCCCACCAGAAGCCAGTCGCAAGGCGGCATGTCGGCGGCCGAGGAATAGGCTTGAACGTTGTCCAGCGTCAGGTGGCCGTGCACTTGGCTGTCTATGCGCAGGCCGTTTGCTGACACCGCGCTGAATTCGCTGCGCAGTAAAAAATGCACATCGAAACCGGCGCGGGCCAGCATCACGCCGTAGAAACCGCCGATGGCGCCGGTGCCGATGATCCCGATGCGGGGCTTTTGTGTGGTTTCGCTCATGCTTTCCTCGTCGATGGCTACATGTTCATGACTGCTTCTGTCCGTGACTCACTCAGGGCAGATCGCCCGGTGCCTGCGCCAGCGCCTGTTCGAGACCGGCAACGATGGCGTCCAGGGACAACGTGACACGCAACGTCCCGTAAAACTCGCCGTCGCGGATGACGAACAGCGTCGGCAGATGAAAAACGCCGTAACGCTGCACGGCCCCACCGTTTTCTTCCGCGTCGATCCAGCACAGCCGGTCGATGGGCAGTGACAGTTCAGGTAGGTGATGCCGCGCCCAGCGGCAGCTGGAGCAGCCGATGCTGGTGAAGATCAATAAAGAGACGCCGGGCAATGCCAGCAGTTGCTGATCGACGTCAAAATCCGTCAGTTGCAGTTGATCCACGCCGATGTCCCCCAGGTCTGCCGCACACTATATCCGCACCCGCGTGCCCCTTTCCAAACTTCCGGCCCACAATCCCGGAACCGTTGGACAAAAGCCTCGTTTACCCATTGTCGAAGTACGGGTTAACGCGCTAAGGTTCCGCTCCCCCTGCCCTCAATACTGCCGGGCCCGCCACACTTGGCGCCTGGCACCGTGACCCTGATGAGTAACACGATGGCTGATTTACCGATTGACGACCTCAACGTTGCCTCCAACGAGACACTGATCACTCCGGATCAGCTCAAACGCGAAATTCCCCTCACCCCTGCTGCGCAGGCGACCGTGAGCAAGGGCCGCGAAGTTATCCGCAACATTCTCGATGGCAAGGACCACCGCCTGTTCATCGTGATCGGGCCGTGCTCGATCCATGACATCAAGGCGGCTCACGAATACGCCGAGCGCCTGAAGGCTCTGTCGGCCGAGCTGTCCGACACCCTGTATCTGGTGATGCGCGTGTATTTCGAAAAGCCGCGCACCACCGTCGGCTGGAAAGGCCTGATCAACGACCCGTACCTGGACGACTCCTTCAAGATTCAGGACGGTCTGCACATCGGCCGTCAGCTGTTGCTGGACCTGGCCGAGAAAGGCCTGCCGACCGCAACCGAAGCGCTGGACCCGATCTCCCCGCAATACCTGCAGGACCTGATCAGCTGGTCGGCCATCGGCGCCCGCACCACCGAATCCCAGACGCACCGCGAAATGGCCTCGGGCCTGTCCTCGGCTGTGGGCTTCAAGAACGGCACCGACGGCGGCCTGACCGTGGCGATCAACGCGCTGCAGTCGGTCTCCAGCCCGCACCGTTTCCTGGGCATCAACCAGGAAGGTGGCGTGTCCATCGTCACCACCAAAGGCAACGCCTACGGCCACGTGGTATTGCGCGGCGGCAACGGCAAGCCGAACTATGACTCGGTCAGCGTCGCGCTGTGTGAACAAGCGCTGAACAAGGCGAAGATCAAGCCGAACATCATGGTCGATGCCAGCCACGCCAACTCCAACAAAGACCCGGCGCTGCAACCGCTGGTCATGGAAAACGTCGCCAACCAGATTCTGGAAGGCAACGAGTCGATCATCGGCCTGATGGTGGAAAGCCACTTGAAATGGGGCGCGCAGTCGATTCCAAAAGACCTCGCGGACCTGGAATACGGCGTGTCGATCACCGACGCGTGTATCGACTGGGAAACCACCGAGAAGACCCTGCGCAGCATGCATGCCAAGCTCAAGGACGTGTTGCCGAACCGTAAGCGCGGCTGATCCGAAGGCCGAAAACGACAACGCCGAGCATTTGCTCGGCGTTTTCTATTGCAGCTGTGTTTTTTAGACCGGTCAGATCTTCGCGGCCTGACGCTGGTTGCGTTCCATATAGCGCTCGACATAAGAGCACGATGGAATGACGGTGTAACCGTTGCTCTCGGCATAATCGAGCGCGACTTCGGTCAACGCCGCAGCGATACCCCGCCCCCGCAATGCGTTCGGCACGAACGTACGATAAATGTCCAGGGTCTGTTTCCCCAGATCCATGTACGTCAGATAAGCGCGGTGACCGTCGATGTTGATTTCGAACTGGTGACCGGTCTTGTCATGGTGTATGGACAACGCCTCGCTCATCACTACTCCTCGCGGGTCTTAAAATTTGACCCCTACCTTACCCATGTTTGTCCGGCGAAGGAACTATCAGGCGGGTGAAACCTACTGCGCTCAACAATACGGCGTTAAAAAACGGCGGGAAATGCTCATTTAGAACCTAGAGTCGGTCGCGACCCCGGCCGTTTCCCGCCGTTTTTTGCCTTGTCTTGTCTTCGCTCGCTACGGTTTCAAACCGCCTGATCCGCCACCCCGTGCCTGATTTGGACACCGAGAAGGCTTTGGCTTCTCAAACAAATGAGCACCCCCAGATAGTAGGCTCGATTGCTGAATCCGCTCAAGGAAATGGGGAGAATATGCACTGCCGCACATCTGACACCACTCGGGTTGAACCTGACGCCGCCGACGAATGTCCATTGAGACGCTAACGGTGCGCTTGAGTCACTTAAAGCACGTCAGAACAAGCACTCTTGCCAATCATCGTCTATACAAAAAAGGCTGAGAGGCGCGGGATTCCGAACGGGCGTCATGTTGTTCCAGGGTAACCAGCCCTGTTTGACGCGCATGAACGTACGCCGATTCGAGGGTTTTAACCGGTCTCACCCACGACCGTAATCGTCTGACGGTGAAGGATTTTTTGCGTATAAAAAGCGTGAGGAGTTGCACGGAACACGTTCAAACCAAAGAATTTTATGCGGTTCTTGCGCATAGTCCGTTTACTTACTACAAACAATGGGTAGTATGTACGCCGGTCATTTTCTCATTTTCGAGAGATGACTAATTTTGATAGAAGTCCTTTAAGGGGAACACGATGAACAACGTTCTGAAATTCTCTGCTCTGGCCCTGGCCGCAGTTCTGGCTACCGGTTGCAGCAGCGCATCCAAAGAAACTGAAGCTCGTCTGACTGCAACTGAAGACGCAGCCGCTCGCTCCCAAGCCCGTGCTGACGAAGCCTACCGCAAGGCTGATGAAGCTCTGGCTGCTGCTCAAAAAGCTCAGCAAACTGCTGACGAAGCCAACGAGCGCGCTCTGCGCATGCTCGACAAGGCAAGCCGCAAGTAATAGTCCCTCGGGATTATTGATAAGCCGGTCCGGTTTCGGATCGGCTTTTTTGTTGCCTGACGTCCCTTGAGGCGCCCTCACCGGCGATGTTTCAGGCAATAAAAAACCCGTTCACCCTGCCTCGCGAGGCCCGGTGAACGGGTATCAGAGACCGCTCCGGTTTACTGCATGGTCACCGGCGCAGGGCTCACCGCAGGGGTTGCTACGCCCGGCACCGCGATCTCGACCGGCATGCCATCTTCTGCCGCCACCACGTCACGCACCGAATCCCACTGAATCCGCAGGTTGTTGGCCAGGTCTTCGCGCTTGAGCAAGGCATTGATCACGGCCGTGTGCTTGTCGACCACCGACGGATTACCGCTCTCATCCAGCGGCGTGTGCGCTTCCAGATAGACCTTGCCACCGCTGATGCCGAACTTGTACGGCTCGTTCATGATGCGCACGGTGGTCCCGACCGGCACCATGTCCGCCATCTCCAGCACGTTGTTGTTGTACATACGGAAGCAGCCGTGGCTGGTGCGCATGCCGATGCCGAACTTCTTGTTCGACCCGTGGATCAGGTAACCCGGCAAGCCCAGACCGAACTTGAACGGCCCCAGCGGGTTGTCCGGGCCGGCCGGCACGACGTTGGGCAGGATGTCGCCGTCGGCGGCGTGTTCGGCCTTGACCGACGCCGGTGGGGTCCAGGTCGGGTTCGGGGTTTTGGCGGTGACTTTGGTGGTCGACACCGGCGAGCCCCAGCCCTCGCGGCCAATACCCAGCGGGAAGGTGTACACGACGTTCCGGCCTTTCGGGTAGTAGTACAAACGGTACTCGGCCAGGTTGATGACGATGCCTTCACGCGGGCCGGGCGGCAGGATGAAGCGGGTCGGCAGGATCACCTGAGTGCCCGCGCCCGGCAGCCACGCATCGACGCCAGGGTTGGCGGCGATCATTTCCAGATAGCCCAGATCGTACTTCGTGCCGAGGTCGGCGAAGGTGTCTTCGTACTTGGCGGTGACGGTTTGCACCTGGCCGATGATGTCTTCACCGGGCGGCGGCAACGGAAACTCCAGAGCGGAGACAGGGCCGGCCGCACACAGTGCAGCAAGCGACAGACAGCGGGCGAAAGCTGGAATGCGCGACAACATCCGGGAAGTCCTTGGATAAACGGGAGGCTTGAATGGCCGCGATTGTACACCCACCCCACGGCCTTCGGGAGTAGGCGCGACGGTGTGCAACATGAAGCGAAATTTAGAGTGTCTGGTCCAGCTCGGGCCAGATCGGGTGCCAGCCCCGGCGTTGGGCGTCGATGATCGCCCGGCACAGGGGGCATAGACGTTCGTCCTGGTAGATGCCCTGCTGGACGTCGGACCAGCGCGGCTGCGCCGGGAGCAAAGTGCCGCAGAGGGTACGGTCGGCGGAACCGGCCAGCTCCAGTTGCCGGGCGACCAGGTGCACACGCACTTCCTGGCACGCGAACAGGTCGAGTTGCTCATCGGGTTCGATCAGTTGATAGGCAAACAGGGACCAGGCAGGGCGGCGCATCGGGGGGCTCCGAATCGGGGGCGCCACATTAGCCGAAAGGCCTCGTCCGGAAAAGGGCTGGAGGCCTTTAATTTTGGCGGATGCGGGTTGATTTTCGAGGTGGGCCTGAGCCCACTACAAAAGCGGCTTCAACTCTGCCCAGACGTTGTCCAGCAACCGCGGCTGCGCATTCGCCGCCGGGTGCAGCCCATCGGCCTGAGTAAACTCCGGCACTCCGCCCACGCCTTCCAGCATGAACGGCACCAGCGCCACTTTCTTCTCGGTCGCGAGATTGCCGTACACCGCCTTGAACGCTTCGGTGTAACGCGCCCCGTAATTCGGCGGAATCTGCATACCCAACAGCAGCACTTTCGCCCCGGCAGCCCGGGAACTGTCGATCATTGACGAAAGATTCTGTTGCAATTGCGCCGGTGGCTGCCCGCGCAGGCCGTCGTTGCCGCCCAGTTCGAGAATCACCAGGTCAGGTTTGTGCTGCGCAAGCAGCGCCGGCAGCCGCGCCTGGCCCCCGGCGCTGGTGTCGCCGCTGACCGACGCGTTCACCACCTTATCTGTGTAGCCCTGCTCTGCCAGGCGCTTTTCCAGCAGGCTGACCCAACCCACACGGGTATCCAGGCCGAAAGCCGCGCTGATACTATCCCCCACGATCAGCACCGTGCCTGCCATCGCTCCTTGAGACAACAGCAGCAACCCCAGGCCAGCACTTAAAAACCACGCACGCATCGGATTCTCCATGAGCGAAAGTATTCTCAGTGCTCGGAACCTCAGCAAAGTGGTCCCAAGCACCGAAGGTGACTTGACCATCCTGCACGAACTTTCTCTGGAACTGAACAAGGGCGACACCCTGGCCATCGTTGGCGCGTCCGGTTCCGGCAAATCCACCCTGCTCGGCCTGCTCGCCGGTCTCGACCTGCCCAGTGCAGGTGCCGTGACGCTGTCCGGGCGCAACCTCAGCGAACTGGATGAAGACCAGCGCGCCCGCGTCCGCGCCGAGCACGTCGGGTTCGTGTTTCAGTCCTTTCAATTGCTGGACAGCCTCAACGCCCTGGAAAACGTCATGCTGCCGATGGAGCTGGAAGGCCGCAAAGACGCTCGCGAACGCGCGCGGCACCTGCTGGAGCGGGTCGGTCTCGGCCAGCGCCTGACCCACACCCCGAAACAGCTGTCCGGCGGTGAACAGCAACGCGTGGCCATCGCCCGCGCCTTTGCCGCCGACCCCGACGTGCTGTTCGCAGACGAACCCACCGGCAACCTCGACAGCCACACTGGCGAGCGCATCAGCGACCTGCTGTTCGAACTGAACCAGGAACGCAATACCACGCTGGTGCTCGTGACCCACGATGAACGCCTGGCCCATCGTTGCCGGCGCCTGATCCGTCTTGAAGGTGGCCGACTGGTCACCCCCATGGAGCCTTGATGGCACGCTTGCCGTTTGCCCGTTTGCTGAGCCTCGCGGCCCGCCAACTGATGCGCGACGCCCGCGCCGGGGAGTTGCGGGTGCTGTTTTTCGCCCTGGTGATTGCGGTTGCCGCCAGCACCGCCATTGGTTACTTCGGCTCACGGCTGAACAGCGCGATGCTGTTGCGGGCCACCGAATTCCTGGGCGCGGACTTGATTCTCAGCGGCTCGACCCCCGCCAAACCCGAACAGATCGAAGCGGGCACTGCCCTCAAGCTGGATCATTCGCAGATCGTGATCTTCTCCAGCGTGGTCGCCACCGACAACGGCATCCAGTTGGCCAGCGTCAAGGCGGTGGACGCGGCCTACCCGTTGCGCGGCGAGCTGAAAAGCGCCGAAGCGCCCTATCAGCCTGAAGTCAGTGGCGGCGAACCGCAGCAAGGCGAAGCCTGGGCAGAATCGCGGATCCTGGCGGCGCTGAACCTCAAGGTTGGCGACAGCATCGATGTCGGCTCCACGACACTGAAACTCACCCGCGTGCTGACCTACGAACCGGACCGCGCCGGGAATTTCTACAGCCTGACGCCTCGGGTTCTGATCAACATGGCCGACCTGGAAGCCACCAAAGTCGTGCAGCCGGGCAGCCGGGTCAATTTCCGTGACCTGTGGCGCGGCACGCCCGAGAATCTGGCGGCGTACCGCAAGTCCATCGAGCCTGACCTGGCACCGAACCAGAAAATCGACGATGCCCGTGACGGCAATCAGCAGATCGGCGGCGCGCTGGGCAAGGCCGAACGTTACCTGAACATGGCGAGCCTGGTCGCCGTGTTGCTGGCCGGGGTCGCGGTGGCGCTGTCGGCGGCGCGCTTTGCGGTTCGGCGCTTCGACGCCAGTGCCTTGCTGCGCTGCCTGGGTCTTTCGCGCAATGAGGCGCTGGTGCTGTTCAGCCTGCAATTGGCGATGCTGGGGATCGTGGCCAGCGTGACGGGCGCCCTCCTCGGCTGGTTCGCCCAACTCGGCCTGTTCTACCTGCTGGAGAACCTGCTGCCCGCGCAAGTTCCACCCGGCGGCTGGCTACCGGCGTTGGCGGGGATCAGCACCGGGTTGATCGCGCTGGCCGGTTTCGCCCTGCCGCCGTTGGCGGCGCTGGGTCGCGTGCCACCATTGCGGGTATTGCGCCGCGACATGCTGCCGATCCCCGCGAGCACCTGGCTGGTCTACGGCGCCGCGCTGCTGGCGCTGGGCCTGATCATGTGGCGCCTGAGCCTCGATCTCGTGCTGACCTTCGCCCTGCTCGGCGGTGGGCTGATCGCTGCGGCGATCCTCGGCGGTGTGCTGTTGCTGGCGCTGCAAAGCCTGCGTCGCTTGCTGGCCAATGCCTCGCTGCCGTGGCGGCTGGGATTGGGCCAGTTGCTGCGTCACCCGATGGCGGCGGCCGGTCAATCCCTCGCGTTCGGTCTGATTCTGCTGTCGATGGGACTGATCGCGCTGCTGCGCGGCGAATTGCTCGACACGTGGCAAAACCAATTGCCCAAGGACGCGCCGAACTATTTCGCGCTGAACATCCTGCCCACCGAGCGCGACAACTTCGCCCAGCGCATGAGCCAGCTGTCAACCCACAGCGCGCCGCTGTACCCGATGATTCCGGGGCGCCTGATGAGCATCAACGGCGAGCCAGTGAGCAAGTTCGTGACCAAGGACTCCCGCGGCGAGAACGCCACCCAGCGCGACCTTAACCTGACGTGGTCTGCCAATCTCCCGGAAGGGAACAGCGTCACCGAAGGCCAGTGGTGGGGCGATCAGCCGCCCGCTGCCGACGTCGTTCCCGGCGTGTCGGTGGAGGCCAAACTCGCCAAGAGCCTGAACATGAAACTCGGCGACACCCTGAGTTTCGTCATCGGCGGCGCCACTCACGAGGTGAAGGTCACGAGCCTGCGCGACATCAACTGGGACACTTTTCAGCCGAACTTCTTCGTGATCTTCCAGCCCGGCACGCTGGAGGATGTACCGACCACCTACCTGACCAGTTTCTACCTCGCCCCCGGCCACGATCAGCAGATTGTCGAGCTGTCCCGCGCCTTTCCGGCGGTGACGATCCTGCAAGTGGAAGCGCTGCTGGAGCAGCTGCGCAGCATCCTCGATCAGGTCACGCTGGCGGTGCAGTACGTGTTGCTGTTCGTGTTGGCGGCGGGTTTGTCGGTGCTGTTCTCGGGGTTGCAGGCCACGCTGGACGAGCGCATTCGTCAGGGCGCGCTGCTGAGGGCGCTGGGGGCCAATCGTGCGTTGCTGATCAAGGCGCGGCGCATCGAGTTCGGACTGTTGGGTGCGGTCAGCGGGGTGTTGGCGGCGCTGGGGTGCGAGCTGGTGAGTTTCGTCCTGTACCGCTACGCGTTCAGCCTTGAGTGGTCGCCGCATCCGTGGCTGCTGCTGTTGCCGCTGATTGGCGCCCTGCTGGTCGGCGGCGCGGGCGTGTTCGGCACCCGGCGTGCGCTGAATGCCAGCCCGTTGACGGTGTTGCGCGAAGGGTAATAAGTCAAGCGGGGCGTGACGTCGCCCCGCCGCTTCTGCCTTAACCTCCCGTCACGACATCTTCGTCGCCCCGCTCGCCTCCGACGTGCCACTGCGGGCGTTTCGCTTGCCTTCCCGGCGCAGATGAATCATCTGCCCGACGACGCCCACCACCAACGCAAGGGCGATGAACCCCAGCGCGCCTTTCAGCAGCGGCGACTCAGGGTCGGTGACGATGGGATGGCCGTCCGGCACACGGCGCAGGGTCTCGGAGACGCTGGGGACCATGAGGAAAAACGCCGTCAGGCTCAGCAGGACCGTTTCCAGGTACACCCGCGCCCGGCCCAGTGCGCTGACGAAGCCGACGCCGTACCCCGCGAACAGCAACACCAGCGTGATTGCGCCAATCACCGGGCTGATGGGTTGTTTCGCCACGAGGAACACCGTGCTGCCGCCGAGCAGCATGAAGAGGAAGTACGCCAGGCCCGGTCCTGACCTCGGCACGATGCGCCCGTGCTTGATGAACATGTACGCCGCCAGCGGAATGGCGGGCAGGCTGCCGAGGGTGTGTACCCAGCCGAGGGGAGAAATGCCGAACATGGGGTGCGTCCTGTTTTGTTGGATGATGTGCACAACGGCTCGACACCGAAAAACGACGAGAGCGTTTCGGTTTGTCGGCGCTGAAGCGTTATGATTCCGGCGTTCAGGTTATTGAAGGCGCGGTCGAACGGACATGACGGATTTACTGGAAAATTTGATCATTCTTCCGGAAATGCAACTGGAGGGGTTGGCGGCAGGTGACTTGCTGTCTCAGGTATTGGCGCAGATTCGCCTCACCGGGGATCGGGTCTATTCGTCCAGCGTGGCGCAGGGGGAACGTCTGAATCTGGATGAAAAAAGTGCCCACGTCTGCGTGCTGCAAACCGGGCAGTTGCGCATCGAGGGGACGGATCGACAGGCCATCGTCGTCGAACAGGGCGACATTCTACTGCTGCCCCATGATCCATCGCAGTTGACCATCACGGCCACCGATGGCCCCGCGACGCTGGTCATTTGCCGGTTCTGGTTCGATGCGGGCAGCTTTCAGGCGATGCTGTTCGCCATGCCGTGGCTGATTCACATCCGCCACGCCGACGCCGCGCCGTGGTCGGAAGGCATTCTGTATTTCATGCTGCTGGAGGCCAACGACACCCAGCCGGGCGGCGCCTTGATGATCTCGCGCCTGATCGACCTGGTGGTCATTCGCATCCTGCGCACGTGGGTTCAACAAGGCCTGGCGTCGGGCTGGCTCGGCGGATTGTCGGATGAACGCATCGCCCGCGCCCTTCGCGCGATTCACGAAAAACCCGGTCAACAGTGGCGCATCGACGCGCTCGCCGATGTGGCCGGTATGTCGCGCTCCAGTTTCTGCGACCGCTTCACCGCGCTGGTAGGCCGCTCACCGCTGCGTTACCAGAACGAATGGCGGCTGACACTGGCCAAGACCATGCTGGCCCGGCACGACAGTCGCATCGGGGAAATCGGCTTCACCATCGGCTACGAATCCGAAGCCGCGTTCAGCCGGGCGTACAAGGCGTTTTTCGGCCGCACGCCTCGGGATGACAGTGGCCGAGGGGCACCGGAATCGCGTTGAGGTGCGCGTGTCGGGCGTCAGAGCGTCACACCTGTCCACTGCTCCGACACGCGCCACAAGCGCTCAGCGAGTTCGGGATCGGCCGCCCATTGTGCAACGCCTTTGCGGCCTGACGCGGGATCGTTCACCGGCGCGATGTTGCAGTCTTCGCAATACACACCGCCCTTGCCGTCCAGCAGCGAACTGGTCGCGCACCACAGGCCGGTCGCCGCGCCCTGTTCAAGGGTTTTGAGGCCGAGTTCAGGGGCGATTTTCTGCTGACCGTTTTCATCGAATACGTCAAATGCGTCGATCTCGGCGCGGCTCAAATGGCGCCCGAGGTCGGTCAGAATCTGGCCCGGGTGCAGCGAAAACGCGCGAATGCCAAGGTCACGACTGCGAGCGTCCAGCGCCAGGGCGAACAGCGCGTTAGCGGTTTTTGACTGGCCGTAGGCAACCCACTTGTCATACGGGCGACGGTTGAAATCGATGTCGTCGAAATCGATGCCCGCGATCTGATGGCCTCGGGATGAAACGGACACTACCCGCGCTGAACCTGCTGCCTTCAACACCGGCCACAGGCCGCAGGTCAGGCTGAAATGGCCGAGGTGATTGGTGGCGAACTGGCTTTCATGGCCGTCGGCGTCCCGGACAAGGGGCGATGCCATGACGCCCGCGCAGTTGATCAGCAGAGAAAGCGGTTGGCCCTGCTGGACGATGCGCTCGCAAAAGGTCCGGATGGACGCCGGGGCCATCAGGTCCATGGGCTGAACGCTGACACCCTTGATGCCCGCCAATGCAGCCTGGGCACGTTCGACGTCTCTGGCAGGCACGATGACTTGCGCCCCGGCGTTTACGAGACTTCTCGTGGTGATCAAGCCCAGGCCGGAATACCCGCCGGTAACGATGGCAAGGCGCCCGCTCAGGTTGATGCCTGTCATCACGTCGTCGGCAGTGCTCGCGGCGTTGAACGGTGAAGGAAGCGGTTGTTGAAGGGTCGTCATGGGTATGTCCTCGGTGGGTATCGGAGCGCTCGATTCTTCTTTAAGCTGCCGGGACGAACCAGTTCATATCATCCGGTTTTCTGTCGTGATCATCCAAAGCCCCGTGTCCGATCCTCTCTCCGACATCCTTTCCCTGGCGGGCCTGCGCGCGGCGTGTTCCGTGCGGCTGCAAGCCGGTGGCGAATGGGCGTTGCGCTTCCGGCCCATCGAGCTGAAATTCAACGTGGTGCGTCGGGGCGAATGCTGGCTGTGCCTGCCGGATCAGCCGCCCCGCCGCTTGCAGGCGGGGGATTGTTTTGTGGTGTCCCGCACGCCGTTCGTGCTGGCGAGCGCCCCCGAACTTGAAGCCGTGAATGCGTCCGAGGTTTTCGGGCCGTCGGGTGCGTCGGCGAGTTTTGGCGTCGGGGATGAGGTGGAGCTGTTGGGTGGCAGCGTCTCGCTGGTCAGCCCCGGCGCGAGCGATTTGCTGGCGCTGTTGCCACCGGCGATCATCATCCGCGCCGAGTCCGGAGGAGCATCTTCCTTCGCCTGGCTGCTGGATGAACTGGACCGGGAGTGGCAATCGGCGCTAGCCGGGGCGTACACGATGTGCAACGACCTGCTGCGGCTGATCTTCGTTCACACGCTGCGCCATCACATCAGCACCGCCAACGTCGCTGATCTCGCCTGGCTGGCGGGGTTGCGGGAACCGGCCATTGCCAACGTCATGCGCGCGATCCACAACGCCCCGGAAAAGTCCTGGAAACTGGCCGAGATGGCCGACATCGCCTGCCTTTCGCGTTCGAGCTTCGCGGCCCTGTTCAAGGCCCGGGTCGGCCAGCCGCCCGTGGAATATGCCACCCGCTGGCGCATGCGCGTGGCCGCTGCACGATTGGCCACTGGCACCGGAAGTGTCGCCACCGTTGCGGCGTCCTTGGGTTACCTTTCCGACGCGGCATTCGGGGTGGCGTTTCGGCGAGTGCATGGGAAATCGCCGGGGCAGTATCGGCGGGAGGTTTTGCAGGCTTAGCCCCGAGATTGAATCTGTAGGAGCTAGGCCCAGAACTGCCTGGCGACACTACCTCCTGTGGGAGCGAATTCATTCGCGAAGGTGGGTCAGGCGATGAAGAGCCAGCGGCCGCACCCGTTAGCGAGCTGCAGTCGGTCAGAAGGGTTCGCAGCTTTATCCCTCCGCGCCGTACTTGATCCCACTCACATACCAGATCGCCTCGCCACTCGGCGTCTGAACCGTGACCTCATCGCCCTCTTCCTTTTTCAACAACGCGCGGGCCATGGGCGCGTCGATGGAGATGTAATCCAGGCGCCCGTAGATCTCGTCATGCCCGACGATGCGAAAGCGTTTGGCTTCGCCGTCGTCGTTCTCGATCTCGACCCACGCGCCGAAGAACACCCGCCCTTCCTGTTCCGGCGAATAGTCCACGACCTTGACGTCTTCCAGCCGCTTGCGCAGGTAGCGCACGCGGCGGTCGATCTCGCGCAGCAGCTTTTTGTTGTATTGGTAATCGGCGTTTTCACTGCGGTCGCCGAGGGACGCCGCCCAGGCCACTTTCTGCGTGATTTCCGGGCGATACACCCGCCACAGATGGTCCAACTCCGCCTTCAAGGCAGTGTGGCCTTCTCTGGTAATGATGTTCGTCGCCATGGCCGGGCCTCGCGTGGGAAAGGCGCTAGCTTACGGCGCTCCTGGCGCCCCAGCAAATGCGCGGGGCGCCAGGCAGCGATCACTCGGCGGCGCGCTGGTTGTGGCTGGCGACGAACTGGCGGAAACGCTCGGTCGGCAAGCCTTCGAACAATTCATCCGGCGTGCCCTGGGCATCAATCAGGCCCTGGGCCATGAACACCACACGATTCGACACATGCCGAGCGAAGCCCATCTCATGGGTCACCACCAGCATCGTGCGGCCCTCCTCCGCCAGCGAGCGCATGACCCGTAACACCTCGCCCACCAGTTCAGGATCCAGCGCCGAAGTCGGCTCGTCAAACAGCATCACTTGCGGGTTCATCGCCAGCGCGCGGGCGATCGCCACCCGTTGCTGCTGACCGCCCGACAGGTGCGCCGGGTAATAATCGCGGCGATCGTACAGGCCAACCTTGTGCAGCAGTTGTTCGGCTTCTTCGACGCACTCGGCGCGGGAGCGTTTGAGCACGCGCATCGGGCCTTCGATGATGTTCTGCATCACGGTCATGTGCGACCACAGGTTGAAGCTCTGAAAGACCATGCCCAGTTTGCTGCGCATCGCCTCGACCTGCTTGGTGTTGCTGGGCATCAGTCGCCCGCTGCCGTTCTGCTTCATCTCGATGACTTCACCGCCCAGCACGATCCGGCCTTCGTCAGGAGATTCCAGCAGGTTGATGCAGCGCAGGAAAGTGCTCTTGCCCGAGCCGCTGGCCCCCAGAATGGAAATCACGTCGCCGCGATGGGCGTCCAGCGAAATCCCCTTGAGCACCTGAACCGAGCCGAACGATTTGCAGATGTTGGTGACCGACAGCGCGGTCTCGATGGTTGAATTCATGACGGGCTCCGCAGTGTTCAAAGGGATGGAGGCGTTTCAGCGGCCGGGGTGGCCACCGGCTGTACAGGGCGTTCGCGCAGGTGCGGCGAGAGTTGGTACTCGATCCACGACATGAAGCGAACGATGAGGAAGTTCAGCACCAGATAAATCACCGCCGCGCAGAGGAACACTTCCATCGTGCGGTAGGTGCGCTGAATGATCTGCTGCGCGACGCCGGTCACGTCCCACACCGTCACCAGGCTGGCAATGGCCGTGGATTTGACCATCAACACCGCTTCGGTCGAATAGGCCGGCAAGGCCTGACGCAAGGTGACCGGACCAATCACCCGGTACAGCAAGGTCCAGCGGCTCATGCCCACGGCCTTGCCCGCTTCGATCTGGCCCTGAGGCACGGCGAGCAGTCCGCCGCGCAGGATTTCAGCGGTGTAACCCGCCGTGCACATCGCCAGCGAGACCACCGCGCAACCATAGGGCGAGCGCAGGATTTCCCACATGAAGCTGCTGCGGATGGCCGAGAACTGGCCCAGGCCGTAATAGATGAGGAACATCTGGATCAGCAGCGGCGTGCCGCGAAACAGCCAGATGTAAAAGCGTGCCGGGTAGCTCAGAAATGGCCAGCGGCTGACGCGCAACGAGACCACGCCCACGGCGAGCAACAGGCCGATGGACAGGCTGGCGAAGAACAGGCTCAGGGTGGTGGGCAACGCCGCCAGCAGCTTGAGCATCGTGTCACTGAGAAAGGCAAAATCGATCATCGTGGTTCCCCTCTCAGGCGTTCGGGTTGCGGCGCTGGGTGCGCTGCACGCGGTTTTCGGCAATGTTGAACAGGCGTCCTGACAGCCCGGTGAGGATCAGGTAACACGCGCCGCCGACGATGTAGAACGTGAAGTATTGGCGCGTGGAACCGGCTGCCACCTGACTGGCGCGCATCAGTTCGACGAGGCCGATCACCGAAATCAGTGCCGAATCCTTGAGGGTCATCTGCCAGACGTTGCCCAGCCCCGGCAGCGCGTAACGCCACACTTGCGGGATCAGCACGCGACGGATGCGCATGCCCTTGGTCATGCCGATAGCCAGCGCGGCTTCAAGTTCGCCCTTCACAATGGCGAGGTAGGCGCCCCGGTAGACTTCCGCCTGATAGGAGCCGGAGATCAGCCCGACCGCCAGCGCGCCGACCAGAAACGGTGGCGTGTCGACGAACCCTTCGCCGCCGAACCAATGGTTGACGGCCCCCATCACGGTGGCGCCGCCGAAGTAGAACAGGTAGATGACCAGCAATTCGGGAATCCCGCGAAACAGGATCGAATAAGCGTCGCCGAGGTAACGCAACGAGCGACGGCGCGAGAGCTTGGCCGCCGCAACGGCACTCCCGGCCACCGCCCCCACCAGCAACGCCGCCAATGTCAGCACCACCGTCATGCCTGCGGCCTTGAGCAAGGCCGCGCCCCACCCGCCGTTACCGAAGCTGAGCAGCTGTAAGAGATCCATAGCGTCATTCCCGCCGCAAACAGTTCAAGGTCCGGTGTCTGACGACACCCCCAACTCATACATACTTGTCTTTACAAGCATATGCAATTTGATTGCCAGATCGTTTGGGATCGTCGCCGATCGGGTTGCAACCCCTCTGTTCAGGCGTTTGAAGGGGGATAAGGTTCCGTAATGGGGTATGTGGGTATTTTGTTCAGGCTGCGTAGGACGCATCGGTTTGGGGCGGTGGGAAACATCTGGCGCCATTGGAGTGCGTCAGGGTGTAACACGTAGGATCGCCAAAGCGATGCCCTGCGGGGTTGTCTCGATATCACCTCATGCGTCAGACAAGAGCCCCAGAAAACTCTGCACATTCGCTCGCTTGCGTTTCTCGGTCGGCACAAACGCGCAGTACGGGTGCCCCAGCGGCAGAGAACGCGCAGACAACACGATCAACCGCCCCGCCGCCAGATCAGGCTGGGCGATGAGCTTTTGCCCCAGCGCAATCCCGCACCCGAGCTTTGCCAAGGTGATCGACAGGCTCGACAGCCCGGAGCGTCGGCCCAGTGCCGGGTCCGGCGACGGCTGCCCGATCTCACTGGCGTACCAGTCGCTCCACGTCGGATGGGACGCGTAATTCGGCCCCCATTGCGTGTGAATGAACAGGCTTTCGTGAATGCGCGTGAGGTCGAATTCGCTGTTGCCGTGGCGATACCACCATTCCGGTGCACACAGCGGCACGACGTGATCGTGCACCAAGGGAATCGCTTCAAGGCCAGGGTAGTGATAGTCGCCATAGCTGACACGGATATCGACGTCGTGCCGGGCCAGGTCCACGGGATCGTCTTCGACCCGCACGTCCACCGACAACTGCGGATAGCCTTCGAGCAAGGCCGCAAGCTTCGGCGCCAGCCACACCTCCGCCAGGGAGAACGGCACGCTGACGATCAATCGTGTGCGCATTTCCCCTTCAAGGAGGCGAACGGTCATGGCAGCGATGTCGTCCAGCGCCCGTGAGGTCTGCGGAAAAATGGCCAGCCCGGCGTCGGTTAACGACAGGCGATTACCGCTGCGCACGAAGAGCTTCTTGCCGAAGTATTCCTCCAGATGGCGCACCTGTTGGCTCACCGCTGCGGCGGAAACCCCGAGCTCCTTCCCGGCCGCGACGAAGCTCGCCAATCGCGCCGCCACTTCGAAGGTGCGCACGGCGTTCAAGGGTGGCAATCGTTTCATGAGCGTCTTCCCCAAGTTTTTCTAGGGGGAGGCTAACAATTTTTGCCGTTGTTGCGAAGATTTCCCCACGTTAGCTTTAGGCCATACCTCAGCGGCCTCGCATAAACAGGCCGCCCTTCAACAAGGAGTGCCGACATGAACACCGTCATCAATCTTCAGCGCTACCCGCTCGACCGCGTCGGCAGCGAGGAATGGACCGCGCTGGTCGACAAGGCCCGCGACGAACTGGCCCGCAACGGCATGTTCAGCCTTGAAGGCTTCATTCAGGACGAACACGTCGGACTGGCTGCTCGGCAGATTCAACCGACCATGGACGCCGAATCCCACACGCACAAACGCTCGCACAACATCTATTTCAAACCGGAGATCCCGGAATTGCCCGCCGATCACCCGGCCTTGAAAAAGGTCGAGACGGTCAGCCACACCCTGTGCGGCGATCAGCTTGCCAGCACGGTCGTCACCGAGGTTTACGAATACCCGCCGCTGGTGGCATTCCTCAGCGCGGTGATGGAAAAACCGGCGCTGTACGTCATGGCCGACCCTCTGGCGCGGGTCAATGTGATGAGCTACCGCGAAGGCGAAACCCTGAACTGGCACTTCGACCGTTCGGAGTTCACCACCACCTTGATGCTCCAGGCGCCGGAAGCCGGAGGTGAGTTCGAATACCGCACCGACCTGCGCACGGCGGACGATCCCAATTACGACGGCGTGGCCGACTTGTTGCGTGGAAACGACCCCAAGGTGCAGAAACTGCGTCTGAGCGCTGGCACTCTCAATGTGTTTCGTGGGAAAAATACCGCGCACCGGGTGACGCCGGTACAGGGTCAACGCGAACGGATGGTCGCGGTGTTCTCGTACTACGAAAAGCCTGGCGTGATCTTCAGCGCCGAAGAGCAGATCGGTTTTTATGGGCGTGCGGCCCAGCCAAATACCGAAAACACAGCAGCATAATAAAAACAGACGATTCGCGGCTTTTGATCTAGCTTGACCCTGCCAGTCCTTTCAACCAGATGGGGAAACACATGGGCCACACCTATAACGTCACTAAAAAAATCCTCGCGTGTGCAGCACTGGGCGGCAGCCTGGTTTTCGGCGGAGCGGCTTCCGCCAAGGAATGGACTTCGGTTCGCGTTGCGACCGAGGGCGCCTATGAGCCTTGGAACATCACCCTGCCCAGCGGTGAGATTTCCGGTTTCGAGCCTGAGTTGCTGAAAGACGTCTGCGCCCGCATCAAGCTCGAATGCAAGCTGCAAGCGCAAAACTGGGACGGCATGATCGCCGGCCTTAACGCGGGCAAATTCGACGTGCTGATGGACGCCATCGTCATCACCCCCGAGCGTCAGAACGAGATCGCGTTCTCCATCCCTTACGCCAACACCCAGGCCGTGTTCGTCAGCGCCGATCCCAAGATCATCGCCAGCATGCCGAGCAACGAAGTGCTCAAACTGAGCGGCGATCCGACGAAAGACAAAGCCGCCATCGACAAAATGAAAGTGATGCTCAAGGGCAAAACCCTCGGTATCCAGACCGGCACGGCGTACACCAAATTCGTCGAGGACAACTTCACCGGCGTGGCGGACATTCGCACCTACGCCAAGTCCGCTGAGCACCTGCTTGATCTGAACGCCGGTCGCATCGACTTCGCGTTCGACGACGTGACCTTCTTCACCTCCGCCCTTGAAACCCCGGATAACGCCGCCGTGAAAATGATCGGCCCGAAAATCGGTGGTGACATCTGGGGCCCGGGCGAAGCGTTGGGCTTCCGCAAGGCGGATAACGACCTGCGCGAGAAATTCGACGGGGCCCTGAAAGAAGCCCTCGCAGACGGCACCGTGAAACGTCTGTCCGAGAAATGGTTCAAGGCTGACATTCGTCCTTGATGCGTTGAGCGGGCGTCGTGTCGCAGCGCCGCTTGTCGACGGTGCGATTTCATACACGCAACCGTCGACAAGCCGTGCTGCTCCAGGAAGCGGAGTGGCTAACGGTTTGCGGCCGACACCGAACCCGTGGGAGCAGCCGGAGCTGTGCGACGGCCGCGAAGGCGGTGTGTCAGGGGATGCATTCAACCCTGTCCCGACGCCATCGCTGCCGTCGTAACCTCCGGCGTCTCCCACAGGGTGCGCGGTGTAGAGGAAGGTTTCGAACAACATGGCTCGCTGTAGCAGCACAGGTACAGGAGTTGGCGCCTGCCACCGGCTTTCCGAAAAATCCCCCCCCCTCGCTGAATTATTTCGTGTCCTCATGTATCTGATCGGGTAGAGCGGTGCCACCACTACGATGGCATCTGCAGGCTAGACCGATTCCGCAACTGAGTGACCCGTATGAAATTAGGCAAGAAAAAAGTCAAACCGATTGGGCTGCAGGACATCACGATTGTCGATGACGCGAAGATGCGTAAGGCGATCACCGCAGCCGCCCTCGGTAACGCCATGGAATGGTTCGACTTCGGCGTGTACGGCTTCGTCGCCTACGTGCTCGGCAAAGTGTTTTTCCCCGGCGCCTCGCCTGGCGTGCAAATGGTTGCCGCGCTGGCGACCTTCTCGGTGCCCTTCCTGATTCGCCCACTGGGTGGCCTGTTTTTTGGCGCACTGGGTGACAAATACGGCCGACAGAAAGTCCTCGCCGCGACCATCGTCATCATGTCGCTCAGCACCACGGCCATCGGCCTGATCCCCTCTTACGCCTCCATCGGCATCTGGGCGCCGATCCTGCTGTTGCTGGCGAAAATGGCCCAAGGCTTTTCGGTGGGTGGTGAGTACACCGGCGCGTCGATCTTCGTCGCCGAGTACGCCCCCGACCGCAAACGCGGCTTCCTCGGCAGTTGGCTGGACTTCGGTTCCATCGCCGGTTTCGTGCTGGGCGCGGGCATCGTGGTGATGATTTCCGCCGTCATCGGCGAAGACAAATTCCAGGAATGGGGCTGGCGCCTGCCGTTCTTCCTCGCCCTGCCGCTGGGCATGCTCGGCCTGTACCTGCGAAACGCCCTCGAAGAAACCCCGGCGTTCCAGCAGCACGTGGAGAAGCTCGAACAGGGTGACCGCGAGGGCCTGTCCCACGGCCCGAAAGTCTCGTTCAAGGAAGTCGCCGTCCAGCACTGGCGTAGCCTGTTGACCTGCATCGGCATCGTGGTCGCGACCAATGTTACGTACTACATGCTACTGACGTACATGCCGAGCTATCTGTCCCACAACCTGCACTACAGCGAAAACCGTGGTGTGCTGATCATCATTGCGATCATGGTCGGCATGCTGTTCGTGCAGCCCCTGATCGGTTTCATCAGCGACAAGATCGGCCGCAAACCCTTCATCATCGTCGGCAGCATCGCGCTGTTCATCCTGGCGATTCCAGCGTTCATGTTGATCATCAGCGGCAAGATCGGCCTGATTTTCGCCGGGCTGCTGATCCTCGCCGTGGTGCTCAACTTCTTCATCGGTGTGATGGCGTCCACCCTCCCCGCGATGTTTCCCACGCACATCCGTTACAGCGCGCTGGCCAGTGCTTTCAACGTCTCGGTGCTGATCGCGGGCGTCACCCCCACCCTCGCCGCCTGGCTGGTGGAAACCACCAATAACCTGTACATGCCGGCGTACTACCTGATGGTGGTCGCGGTCATCGGTCTGGTGACCGGCCTGACCATGAAAGAAACCGCCAATAAACCCCTGCGCGGCGCAGCCCCGGCAGCCTCCAACCTTGAAGAAGCCAAGGAGCTGCTGGAGGACTACCACGACAACATCGAACAGAAGATCGAAGACCTCGATCAGCAGATCGCGGAGCTGGAAGCCAAGCGTAAAGAGCTGGTGCAGCAGCATCCGCGGATCAACGAGTAAAGGAGATCTGCGGTGTATCAGCGCGCTTCAGGCTATCTGATACACCGCCTTCGCGGCCGTCGTAACCTCCGGCTGCTCCTACAGGATTGATCGCATCGCACAGCGGTGGGACTGCTACAGGGAAATCGCTTATTCCCGGCACGCCCTTGAATACACGGACTCCCTGTAGGAGCGAATTCATTCGCGAGACGGCAGCACAGGCGATATTTGTGTATCGGCCGTACCGGCCCCTCGCGAATGAATTCGCTCCTACAGAGGCAGCCCAACCAATAGCGTGCTTTTTTTCAAATCTGCGCCACTTCCTCTCATCATCGCGACACATCAGCTGACAAAGGTTTCCCCTCCTCCCCTGCGCTGTTAGCGTGCAGATCATTCTGATCAAGCGATCAGAAATCCCTCAAAAACGCCTGCAAAGGAATGCCCTACGCAATGAATGTTTCCCTCAAGCACCTGGCTGCGGCCACGCTAGTGCTGGCGAGTTTTTCGTCGTTCAGCCCTGCCGCGTTCGCCAACCTTACTCCCCAACAGGGCACCGCGATTCTCTCTTCGTTCAACGATGCATCGGTCAAGGATTTCAGGCAGTTCCTCGACCGTGTCGGCAAGAGCGACCTCGCAAAAACCGACACACTCACGCCCGCCATCACTGGGTTCCTCGCCAACAAGCCCCTGACTGCTGAACAGCAGAACGAGATCCACCGTTTGCTCGGCCTGTATGCCCGCGTTAAATACGGCGCGGCGGCCACTGAGACGTTGCGTGAGCTGGTGGCGATCCCCACCGTTCGCCAGGACGGCGTGCCACAGCACGAGAACCCCGCGTTCATCGAGATCGCGGCGAAGATCAAAAGCCTCGCCGAATCCTTCCACCTGAATTTCCGCAACATCGACAACCGGGTCTACGAGATTTCCCTCGAAGGTGCGGGCAAGGACGTGGTCGGGATTCACGCCCACGCCGACGTGGTGCCGGTCACCCCGGAGAACTGGGTGCTGGAAGACGGCACGCACCTCGACCCGTTCAAGGTCACGCTGATCGGCGACCGCATGTATGGCCGCGGCACCGAGGATGACAAGAACGGCATCGTCGTGGCGCTGTACGCGATGAAGATCATCAAGGAAGAAAAGCTGCCGCTGGCCCGTACGTTCAAGCTGCTGGTGGACACCACGGAAGAAACCGCAGGCGACGCGATTCCCTATTATTTCGAGCGCAACCCGGTGCCGGAATACAACCTCGCGCTGGACGGCAGCTACCCGGTGGTGATCGCCGAGAAAGGTTACGGGACGGTCATGGCGACCTTTCCTCGCCGTGCCGCTGAAGGTCAAGGCGCCGAGGTGACGTCGATGACCGGCGGCATGGCGACGAACCAGATTCCGTCGCGCTCGGTGGCCACCTTCGTCACCGACACACCCGAAGCGCTGGCAGCCGAGCTGCAAAGAGCCGGGGTCGATTACGTGCAGCGCAACGGCGGCAATTTCGACATCAATACCAAGGTCGAGGGCAAGGGTGTCAGCCTGACCGTGACCGGCGTGTCGGCGCACTCATCGGAGCCAGAATCGGGTGTGAATCCGGTGGCGCGGATGCTGGGTTTCCTCAACAGCCTCGACGGCAAAGTCGCGCTCAAACACAACGCGATCACCGACGCGGCCCGTTATGCGACGGACAACTGGGGGCTGGATTATCTCGGCGAAAAATTGGGCGTTGGTTTCTCGGATGCGTTCATGGGCCCGCTGACGGCTTCGCTGACCTACGTGGCGCAGGACGACAAAGCGTTCAAACTGGCGGTCAACCTGCGCGTGCCGAAGGGCAAGTCGCCGGAAAGCCTCAAGGCCGAGATCGGTAAAAAACTCGACGCCTGGACCGAGAAAGCGCGCATCACTCCGGCGTTCGACGTGTCGATTGCCGAGCCGATGTACCGCAATCCGGAAGGCGAATGGGTCAAGGCGCTGCTGACCGTGGCCAGTGAAAACCTGAACATGCCGCACACGTTTGGCACTTCGGCGGGCGCGACCTCGGTCCACGAACTGCCCAACGGCGTGCAATTCGGCCTGGCCCGCCCCGACGTCAAATACACCGGCCACACCGACAGCGAGTTCAAGACCACCGAGCAGTTTTTGTTGGACTTGCAGATCGTGACCGAGATGTTTGGACGGATCGGGCAATTGCCGAAGTTGTGATTCCGTAAACGTCCTGTTTGCCGGCGGCAGCGATCGTGAGTGCGCCACCGCCGGCAAGCCGTGCCGCTACAGAGGCATGGCGTCGTTCACAAAATCCTGACGATCCACATAACCCTGTGGGAGCGAATTCATTCGCGAAGGCCGTACATCCGACGCAGATGTGTCGCTTGCCAAATCCTTTCGCGAATGAATTCGCTTCTACAGGGATTCGCGGCGTGCCGAAGAACCCTCTCAGTTCGACGCCAACAACGGACACACCTGCCCTGCCCGTTCCACCAACAACCCGCGCAACACGCTCATCTGCGCGATCCTAGCGTCCAGCACTGCGATCTTTTCGGCGAACAGCTGCGCCAGCACCTGCGCCGACACCGCCTCGCTGTTCCACAAGAGCGGCAAATTTTCACCAATCTCTGCCAGTGAAAACCCCAACTGCTGCGCCAGCTTGATATACCCCACCAACTGCACGGTCTGCTCGGGGTACAGCCGATAACCGTTGGCCGTCCGTTGTGGCTTGATCAACTGCTTCTCTTCGTAAAACCGCAACGCATCCACCGAGACCCCGGTGAGCGCTGCCACTTCGCCAATTCTCATGATGCTCGACGCCCGTATTGACTCTGGACTTAGGACCAGGCTTTAGCCTGCGGGCTCAAACTGTGAGGGATGACGATGGTCAGCGTAAAGCGCAATAAACAGATCGTCCGGGCCAGCGCCGGATATGACTTGGTGGTGACGGCAGGCTTCATGACGCCCTGGACGGCGACGTGGGTGTTCGAGGGGTTTGCGAAAATGTCCGACACGCTGGGGCTGGATCGCCCAATACCGACGCTGGACGTCACGGCCATGCTGCTCGCCAATCTGCTCGGCAGTGTGGTGGTGGTCTGGTCCCTGTGGCGCTTGAGACATGCCAGCCGAATCGTTGGCCTCTACGATGCGCTGGCCCGCGGGTTGTTCGCCGTGTGGCAACTCTATGCCGTGGCCCATGGGGCGAGCTTTTTGCTGCTGGGCTTTACTGTGTTTGAGGTGGCGTTCGGGATTGCTCAGGGCTGGCGGGTGCAAGAGAACGCAGACTTCGAACGCACTGGGGCAAGCACCTGAACCCGCCTGGGCGCCGTTCACCGTGTAAGAGCAACCGGCGCCCACTCACGGATTCAATCCAACAACGAGCGGTCCTGCTCAATCATCAGCTCTTTCATCTCTTCAAAATGCCGCCGAGAAAAATCAGTAATCTTCTCCCAGCCTTTCGCCGTCTTTTCCGCCACGTCATCTGACAGTACCCGCAGCGGCTGGCCGGTGGACAGGGCTGTCACGTAGATCTGGCAGGCGCGTTCCAGGGTCCAGATGTCGTCGAATGCTTCTCCGATGTTCGGGGCGATGACCATGACGCCGTGGTTGCCCATTAGCAGGCGGCGTTTGCCGTCGAGTAGCCCGGCGAGGCGTGCGCCTTCGGCTTCGGTGTCGGCCATGCCGCCGTACATGTCGTCCACGGCGATGCGGTTGAAATAGCGGGCGGTGTTCTGGTCGATCGGCAGCACTTGGGGCTTGGCGAGGCAAGCCACGGCGGTGGTGTAGACCGGGTGCAGATGCAGCACGGCGCGGGCTTCCGGCAGGCGCTGGTGAATCTGTCCGTGGATCGACCACGCGGTCGAATCGACGTCGGGATGCTCGGCGCTGGCGGGGTCATCGGCGTTCAGCAGCAACAGGTCGCTGGCGCGAATGCGGGAGAAGTGTTTCCACTTCGGGTTGATCAGGAATTGCTTGCCATCGGCCGAAACGGCGGCGCTGAAATGGTTGGCAACCGCTTCGTGCATACCCAAGTGGGCGACGATGCGAAAGGTCGCGGCCAGGTCGATGCGCGCCTGCTCTTCGAGTGATAACGCCATGAATCAGGTCTCCACAGGGCGTGGCCGCACCGTGGGATGCGGCTCACGCGACAGGCTCGTGTCAGGGTTTCGGCATCAGTGCCGCGATGTCTTCGTCGGTCGGGGCTTCGAAGTTGTACTTCTTCAGCAACGCCGCGTATTCCGGGGTCGCGCGGTACTTGGCCAGTGCATCCACCAACGCCGTCTTGATCTGGTCGTTGCCCTTCTTCACGCCGAAGCCGTTGAGCACCGGGTAGATCAGGGTGTCGGAGGAAATCACCACGCGGGTGCCGAGCTTGTCGACCACGCCACGGGCCACGGCGGCGTCGGTGATTTGCGCTTCGACGGCGTGGGCGAGCATCGCTTGAGTGGTCTGCGGGTCGGTGGCGTATTCGCTGATCGCGATCGGCTGCAGGCCGTTTTTCACGCAGTACTCGTCGGAGAGTTTGTGCATCTGCTGCAACCACGAGGTGGCGGCCATGGAGCCGATCTTGTGGCCGCAGAAGTCTTCCGGACGCTTGGGCTGATAGGCGCTGCCTTTGACTGCCAGGATCGACTCGCCGCTTTTCAGGTAAGGGATCATGTCGATGACTTTCACCCGCTCGCCGGTGATGTACATCGACGAGTTGGTAACGTCGAAACGACCGCCCTGGAGACCCGTGATCAGGTTCGGGAAGCGCGTGTCGAGGGTTTCCACCTTGCGCCCCATGACCTTGCCCAAGCCATCCATCAGCTCGATGTCGAAGCCGGCAGGACGGTTGTTGTCCATGTACTCATACGGGAAAAATGTCACATCGGAACCGGCAATGATCTTGCCATCCTGCTGGAAGGCCGAGGCCGCCAACGAGGTCATCGCAACCGCTGCGCCAACCAGGCTCAGGGCAATAGGGCGAACAATCTGGTGCAACGCTGTCATGGTGAATCCCCGCAAGGTTAAGAGAAGTTAGGCAGTGGCTCGGTCTTGCCCGGCCTGTTGCACGAAAAAAGAAGCGCCACGGGGTTTCTGCGGCAACCGCATGTGGTTGGCCGTGGAGCGCACGAGGCCACTTTCCTGACCGGCCACCATCAGGCCGGCGTGCTCACTGGGCAGAGGGTTTTCGCCGAATGGCAGCGCGTCTTCAGCGGCGTAAACACCGATGAACAGGGTGCGCGGCAGTTCGGTCTCGTTAGGGCTTGAAGCGTGCAGCAAACGGGTGTGCATGAAGCAGACGGAACCCGCCGGGCCGAAGCAGGCCACGGGCGTCTGGCAGTGCTCATCGACGACCTCGTCGTCCACGGCACCCGTGAAACGCTGGTCATGCCAGTGGGACCACAGCGGCCCCTTGTGGCTGCCGGGGATGACATTCAACGGACCGTTTTCCGGGGTCACTTCGCTGACCATCAACAGCGCGGTGACGATGTCGTCGTTGCTGTGGGGCGTGAACAAAAAGTCCTGGTGCCACTTCACCTGAGTCGCGGTGTGGGGCAGCTTCGAATTGATCTTGCTGTGGTGAAAGCGCGTGCCGTTGCCACCGATCAATTGCGCAGCGATTTGCGCCATCCGCGATTGCAGCGCGACCTGGAAATAGGCGGCTGAAATTTCCGTGGGCGAACTGACCCGACGCAGCGACGGGTGATCCGCACGGTGGTCGCCTTCGAGGTCGAAACGCGCCCGGCCGTCGATGGTTTCGCCCCAGCCCTGCTCGTGGCTGCGGCTCTCCTCCACCCACTGGTCGAAGTCGTGCTGCAACGCCGCCACTTCCTCCGCCGAGAGGACCCCTTCCACCACCAGAACGCCGTCGCGGTGGAACTGCTCAATCTGCGCTTGCTCGATCATCTGCTTACCTTTCTTCAAATTTGGACGATGGGGGGATCACGCCAGCGAGACATCCTTGAGGAATGCGTCGACACGTGGGTTATGGCCGTTGCGCAGCACCTGGGGCTCGTCGTCGCACACCACGCGGCCCTTCTCCATGAAGACGATCCGGTCGGACACCTTGAAGGCGAAGTTCATTTCATGGGTGACAATCACCATGGTGATGCCTTCCTGGGCGAGGGCTTCGATGACCTGTAGCACCTCGTTGACTTTTTCCGGGTCGAGCGCGGAGGTCGGCTCGTCGAACAGCATGATTTGCGGGCGCATCATCAAGGCCCGGGCTATCGCCACGCGTTGCTGCTGACCGCCCGACAACTGGCTCGGGTATTTCCAGGCGTGGTCGAGCATCCCGACTTTGTGCAGCAAGGCATAGGCCTGCTGCTTGAGGTCATCGAGACGACCCAGGCGGTGGTAACGCGGCGCCATGAGCAGGTTGTCGAGCACGGTCAGGTGCGGGAACAGGTTGAAGCTCTGGAACACCATGCCGATGTTCAACCGGTGCTCGGCGTGCTCCACGTATTGCGGCTTTTGCGCGCCCTGTTTGTTCAGGTGAATGAACGGCTGGCCGTTGATCTGGATGTCGCCGTTGTCGATCTGCTCGAGGCCATTGAGCAGGCGAATCAGCGTGGTCTTGCCGGAACCGGACGGGCCGATCACCGACACCACTTCCCCGGGCTGAATCTTCAGGCTGACCGCCCCCAGCACTTCGACGTTGTTGTAGGCCTTGTGCAACCGGTTGGCCTGCAACGCCGGAGCTTGCAAACCCGTGGTGATCGGTCGCTGCACGGCTTCACGTTGCTGCGTGGCGAGTGCCAGCACGGCGGCATCGGGGACGCGGGACACGTTGCGCTGGTTGACGTCGAGGTATGTCTCCAGCCGCTTGAGCAGGAAGTCGAACACGGTGACGATCAGCACGTAATAGAACGCCACCGCCGCCATGGTTTCCATCACCAGAAAATTCTGCGAATACAGGCGCTGACCGACCATGAGTATTTCGGTCAACGAGATCACCGACACCAGCGAGCTGAGCTTGACGATGGAGATGTATTCATTGGCCAGCGACGGCAACGCGACCCGCAATGCCTGTGGAATCACCACCCGCCATTGGGTGCCGAGAAAGCGCAGCCCGAGGGCCCGTGCGGCTTCGGTCTGACCCTTGTGAATCGAGAGCAACCCGCCGCGATGAATCTCCGCCACGTATGCCGTTTCACACATCACCATCGCCAGCAAGCCGGCCCAGAACGGGTCGCCCAGGACCACTGACGCCGCGGGAAAGGCCTGCGGGATGTTGTAGACGAAGATCAGCAGCACCAGCAGCGGCACACTGCGGAACAGCCAGATGTAGGCGCGGGCCGGGGCACTGAGCAACGGGCGTTTGGACTGCTTGGCCAGCGCCACGAAAAATCCGAGGCCGATACTGACGAGCCAAGTCACGAAACTCAGCTTGATGACGGTCCACGTCGCACGCCAGAACTCGGCATCGAAAAGCAAACCAAACATGTAATTCCAGTCGAATGTCATCGTCGCCGCGCTCTACCAAAAAATCAGAAAGTCCAACCGGGCGTCTCACTCGACCCCGTCTCACGGCTGCACCGTTGAAACGAGATTCGGGGAGAGACGCGCTAACGGTCAATTAGGATTAACCGGACCAGTGAGTAGGCAGATCCGATGCAGCCGTGCGATCAAAAAATGTGCGATGGAACGCACTCGATCAGCGTGCACCGGAAACGCCCCGCAATGGAGCATCACTCAGGCCGCGCTCCGGCGGGCGCCACATTTCAGTGCGGCGTGTCCGTGATCGTCCTTGGGCTCATCCTGTGACTGCAGTCTGCAGGCACGGTGGCGTCGGTTAAATTCGTTTCTGGCTTGGAAGTGGGGCGAGAAAATCCGAAGCAACGAAGGCGGCGCGGGATGATCGACCGTGGTGCGCGGTCGATCACTCGGCGTCGGCGGCGGCCCGCACGGCGTGGGGATCGAAGAAGCTTGGCGCGGCCATGCCGGGGATGTACTGGTCCGACACGAACATCCGGCAGCGCTCGATGAAGGCGGACACCACGCGGGACGGCTGAGCGTTGCTGGCGGTGGCGTAACCCAGCTGCAAGGCGTGCTGTTCACCGGCCAGACGGATGCGGATCAGGCGCTTGCCGTCCTGGGAAATGTTGCCCTTGGGCCGGGCGTTTGCAATGCTGTAGCCGATGCCGTTGCCGACCAAAGCGCGCACGGTTTCGAGGTTGCTGGAGCGCATCACGATGTTGGGCGTGACGCCGGCGGGAATGAACAGGCTGAGGAAATATTCCCGGCTCCACGGAATGTCCAGCAGCACCATGGGATAGGGTTCGAGGTCCTGAATCCCCACCGCTGAGACGTTGGCCAAGGGGTGGTGTTCGCCGACCATCACGTACGGCGGCAGCTTCGCCAGCGGTTGAAAATCGATGCCCTCACTGGCGATCAAATCGTAGGTCAACGCGATGTCGATTTCAGAGCTGCGCAGCTTGTCCAGCAGTTGTTCATGGTCGCCTTCAACCTGGCTGATGCGCACGCCCGGAAACGCCCGACCAAAGCCGAACACCAGCTCGGGGGTGATCATCGGTGCCAGCGAATGCATGCAGCCGACGCGCAATGGCCCGCGCACGGTGTTCAAGGATTCCGACGCGATCGTATAAAGGTTGCTCATCTGTTCAAGGATGAGTTTGGCCTCTTGCATCACCTGCCGCCCCACGGCCGTCAGCGAGATGCCTTGGGCGTGATGCCGGACGAACAACTGAATGCCCAGCTCGGATTCCATGTGGGTGATGGCGGCCGAAATGGACGGCGACGACACGTGAATGCGCTCCGACGCGGCGCTGATACTGCCCGCTTCCCCGGATGCGACAAAGTACTCCAACTGACGCTGAGTAATACGACTGAGCATCACGCCCTCCGCGATGTTGACGACAGGGCGCAGGATTGCGCGGCCCCTCGACTGACTGCATTTGCACGCTTCATGCCGGGTCATTGGTGACCCTGGCAGCATGCGACGAAGTGCCATCATCCAGTGCGGGGTGCCGAAGCAGGGTTCGGTTTTTCCTAAGCTCTACGTTCAAAAAGCAGAATTCCTATACGACAGCCCCTTGATCACACTGCCCTCGCAGATGGACGACGTCTGCTAGGCGCCTGTGCCTTCTCGACACGCTGTCGGTGCCCAGGCATCGGCCCAACCGATCAAGGTCGCTCTCTTTAGGAAGTTCACATGTCAGTCGAAAAAATCAACACCTTGGTGGTCGGCGCAGGCCAGGCGGGTGTCGCCATGAGCGAGCATCTCTCGTTGATGGAAGTGCCGCACATCGTCCTGGAGCGCAACCGCATCGCTGAACGCTGGCGCTCCGAGCGCTGGGACTCGCTGGTCGCCAACGGCCCGGCCTGGCACGATCGTTTTCCGAGCCTGAAATTCAGCGACGTGTCGCCGGAAGCCTTCCCGCCGAAAGAGCGCATGGCCGACTATTTCGAAGACTACGTTGCCATGCTCAAGGCCCCGGTGCGCACCGGCGTCGAGGTGCTGAAAGTCGAGCGCCACGTCGGCCGCCCCGGCTTCAAGGTGACCACCTCCCAAGGCGTGATCGAAGCCAACAACGTGGTGGCCGCGACCGGCCCGTTCCAGCGCCCTGCCGTACCGAACATCGTGCCCGAGACCGCCAAGGTTCAGCAGTTGCATTCCTCCAGCTACAAAAACCCGGGCCAGTTGGCCGAGGGTGCCGTGCTGGTGGTGGGTGCCGGTGCTTCCGGCTCGCAGATCGCCGAAGAACTGCAAAAGGCCGGCAAGACCGTCTACCTCTCGGTGGGTGAACACTACCGCCCTCCCCGCGCTTACCGTGGCCGCGATTACTGCTGGTGGCTGGGCGCGCTGGGCCTGTGGGACGAAGTGCGGATCACGCCGAAGAAGAAGCACGTGGCGTTTGCGGTCAGCGGTTATGAAGGCGGCAAAACCGTGGACTTCCGTCGTCTGGCGCACCAAGGGATCAATCTGGTGGGGCTGACGAAGGCCTTTGATAACGGCGTGATGAGCTTCGAACCAGGCCTGGCCGCCAACGTGGCCGAAGGCGACCGCGCGTACTTCGACGTGCTGCGCGATGCCGATGCGTACATCGAACAGAACGGCCTGCCGTTCCCGCCGGAGCCCGACGCCTGGGAATTGCTGCCCGACCCGGACTGCCTGATCAACCCGATCCTCAGCCTCGATCTGGAAGCCGCAGGCATCACCACGATTCTCTGGGCCACCGGTTTCAAATTCGACTTCAGCTGGTTGCAGGTCAACGCCTTCGATGACAAGGGCGAACCCTTCCACAAGCGCGGCATCTGCGCGGAAAGCGGGATTTATTTCCTCGGCCTGCCGAACCTGGTGAACCGCGCGTCCTCGTTCATCTACGGCGTGTGGCACGACGCGAAATACATCGCCGACCACATCGTGCTGCAGAACGGCTACATGACCTACGAGCGCTCCTGAGACTGAATGGCTGGCCGGCGCTGACCCACGAAACGTCGCGCCGGATAAGGGTTTACAGGCCCTTCGGTTTTTCCTAATCACTGCCCCACGCAAATGCTGGTTTCGCCCTGTTGGGGGCAGTGTGAAGCTGGGGCCATTCACGGTTGTCCCGCGACCTGTTTTCACGCGATCTATTTCAACGAGCGCTATTTCAACGAGAGCTACGCCATGCCTACCCACACTCGCATCCGCATGTTCAACACCAAAGAGACCTACCCCAATCAGTCGCTGGACAACGACCTGTGCCAGGCCGTGCGCGCTGGCAACACGGTGTACGTCCGGGGCCAGATCGGCACCGACTTTGCTGGCAATCTCGTGGGTCTGGGCGACCCACGGGCACAGGCCGAACAGGCGATGAAAAACGTCAAGCAACTGCTGGAAGAGGCCGGTTCGGACCTCTCGCACATCGTCAAGACCACCACCTACCTGATCGACCCGCGCTACCGCGAGCCGGTGTACCGCGAAGTCGGCAAGTGGCTCAAGGGCGTGTTCCCGATCTCCACCGGCCTGGTGATTTCCGGGTTGGGCCAGCCGGAATGGCTGATGGAAATCGACGTCATCGCCGTGATCCCGGACGACTGGACCGCCGCCTGATTCCTGCGTTTCCTCGCCACCGGAGCCTCCCATGGCCAGCCCACACAACACGCCATTTGCAACATCGACGCACCCTGCCGCCGATGGCATCAACCGGCTCTCCGGGCGTTACCAAAGCCGTGACGACGGGGCCGTGCTGGCATTCGGCGGTGCGTTGCTGCGGGTGCCATTTGAGCGGGTGCAGGCCGAGGTCGGCGAACGCCTGATGATCTCTCTGCGCCCCGAGAGCATTCGCCTCGACGCGCTGGGGCCAGACACCCTGCTCAGCGCTACCGTCATCGCCCATGCGGTCTACGGCGACCATGTCGATATCCAGCTGGACGTTCCAGCACTGGGGTCAAATCTGTTCGTGCGCCATTCGGGTCACGACGCCCTGAGCCGTTGGCCCGTGGGCGCAGCGGCCGGGTTGAGTTTTGACGTTCAGGGGCTCACGGCGTTGGCCGCTGAACTCCCCTCTTCTCTTTGATTTCGGATTTTCCATGACAACCTTTGCCTGCATCGCTCATCGCGTTCGTCCTACGGAGCGTCGCTCATGAACGCCTTGCCCGACACGCTCCGGGCCGTGATCGCCCGCGAGCCGGGTGGCCCTGAGGTGCTGACCTTGATCGAGCGCCCGCTAACTCGACCCGGCGCTGGCGAGGTGCTGATACGAGTAGCCGCCGCTGGCGTGAACCGCCCCGACCTGATGCAACGCAGCGGCATACCCATCCCGCCAGGCATCACGGACGTGCTGGGGCTGGAGGTGTCGGGCACCGTCGTCGCGCTCGGCAGTGACGTGGTCGGGGTGGCCGTGGGGGATCGGCTCATGGCGCTGTTGAACGGCGGTGGCTACGCGGAATTGTGCGTCGCACGGGCGGATCAGTGCCTGCCCGTTCCTGCCGAGTTGTCGCTGATCGATGCCGCTGGCGTGCCTGAAGCCGCGTTTACGGTGTGGCACAACCTGTTCGAATTGGGCCGGTTGCAGGCAGGCGACACGGTATTGATCCATGGCGCCGCCAGTGGCGTCGGCAGTTTTGCGGTGCAATGCGCCCGGGCCGCCGGTGCGCGGGTCATTGCCACGGCGGGCGGCGCGCAAAAGATCGCGATGCTGGAGGCCTTGGGCGTCTGGCGAGCGGTGGATCGCCACACCGAGGATTTCGCCGCGGTGATCGAAGCCTGCACCGAGGGCCGTGGCGTCGACGTGGTCCTCGATAACGTCGGCGGGTCTTACGTGGCGCGCAATCTTCAGGCGATGGCCATGGGCGGTCGCCACGTCAGCCTGTCGTTCCTGCAAGGCGCGAAAGTGGAAGTGGACTTGCAAACGGTGATGCGCAAGGGCTTGAGCCTGACCTCGTCCACGTTGCGCCCCAAGAGCCCCGAGGAAAAAGCCCGGCTGGCCGCGTGCATTCGTGAGCACGTCTTGCCCTGGCTCGCGTCCGGGCAGGTCAGGCCGCAGATCCATGCGCGCCTGCCCCTCGATCAGGCGGCCGAGGCCCATCGGCTGCTGGAGAGCAACGCTAATCTGGGCAAGGTGTTGTTGATCATCGACGCACTGTCATGACCCGAGAGGCTCCGATGTTCAAACTGTATTACGCCTCGACCTCGCCCTACGTGCGCAAGGTGATGGTGGTCGCTCATTGCCTGGGGCTGGACGGGCAGATCGAACGCCTCGATTCGACGGCGCACCCGGTCAATCGTGATGAGCGCATCGCCGTGTTCAACCCGCTGGCGAAAGTACCCGCCCTGCAAACCGCTGACGGCCTGTCGCTCTATGACAGCCGGGTGATCTGCGAATACCTGAACGATCACGCCGGGGGCACTTTGTTTCCCCAACACGGCCAGCGGCGTTGGGTCAGCCTGACCCGACACGCATTGGGCGATGGTTTGCTGGACGCCACCCTGCTCGCCCGCTACGAGACCATCGCACGGCCACCGGACAAGCAATGGGACCGCTGGCTCGACGGCCAACTGACCAAAGTCCGCGCCGTCCTCGCGGACGTTGAAACCCACGCCGCGCAGTTCAGCCGCACCCCCGATGACATCGGACTGATCACCCTGGGCTGCGGCCTCGGCTATCTGGATTTCCGTTTCCCGCACCTGGACTGGCGAGCGGCGCACCCTGCGACCGCTGACTGGTTCGCCGCGTTCGACCAACACCCGGCCATGCGCGCCACCCGCCCTTTTGAATAACGCCTCGGAGCCACCATGCCCTACACCGTATTTTTCCTGAACGGCCCCAACGCCAACCTGTATGGATTGGACACGTCCGGCACCTACGGCACGGAAAGCTTCGCCAGCATCGAAGCAGGCTGCCAGAAACACGCCGACGCGCTGGGCCTGACCCTGGCGTTTCGCCAGAGCAATCACGAGGGCGTGCTGGTGGACTGGATTCAGGAAGCCCGTCTGCGCGCCGACGCGGTGATCATCAACGCGGCGGGGCTGACCTACAGCTCGATTCCCATTCTGGACGCCCTGCTCGCGTTCGACGGCCCGATCATCGAGGCGCACATGAGCAACATCTGGAAGCGCGAAAGCTTTCGGCATCACTCGTACGTGTCGAAGGCCGCCACCGGCGTGATCGCCGGGCTGGGCGCGCTGGGTTACCGGATGGCGTTGACGGCGGTGGCGGAGTTGCTGGAAGGCAAAGCGAAACGTGTTTAGTGCTGCACCATCGCCTGCAGCGTGGCCTTCAACCCGTCGAGGGTGAACGGCTTGCGCAGGAGCGCGGTGTTGGTGTTCATCACAGGCCGGAGCTGGTCGGTGTCGGAATAGCCGCTGACAAACACAATAGGCTTGAGGGCGTCCAAGCGGTGGATTTCCAGTGCGACTTGGGCGCCATTCATGCCAGGCATGGCGAAATCGAGAATCACCAAGTCAAACGCCTGTTGCCCGATGGCGTCGAGCCCGGCGGGACCGCTGGCGGCTTCAACCACCTCATGGCCCAACATGTCAAGCATGTCCACCAGGGTCCGGCGCACCTCGTCATCGTCATCGACCACCAGAATCTTCAGGTCACCTGCCGCGTCGGCCAATGCCGATGGCAGGTGCTCCTCAGGCACCCTCGCGTCGTCCACGCACGGAAAGGCCAGGCAAATGCTCGTGCCGTTGCCCAGCTCCGATTCAATGCTGACCGCACCGCTGGACTGTTGCACGATGCTCTCGACCTGCGCCAGACCCAGCCCTGTGCCCTGCCCTACGTCCTTGGTGGTGAAGAACGGGTTGAAGGCGTTGAGGCGCGTCTGCTCGCTCATGCCCGCGCCGGTATCGACGACGCGCACTTCCAGAAAACCGGATGCAGACGACAGGAATTCATGGCGTTGCAGATGACGCGTGCCGATCAGCAATTGGCCCGAGCCGCCCATGGCATCCCGGCCATTGATCGCCAGATTGAGGATCGCCAGTTCGAGCTGCACCGGGTCGGTGAGGACGTGGCTGTCGGTCACGTCGAGTTCGAACACCAGCTTGATGCCCTGTCCCAAGGTCGTGATGAGCAGGTCCGACATGCCGTGAATCACGGCATTGACCGAGCAGACTTTCAATTCCAGTTTCTGCGAGCGAGAGAACGCCAGCAGTTGCGACGTCAGCTTGGCGCCCCGGTCTGCCACCCTCAAGCCGCTTTCCGCCCAGCGCGTGACTTTCTCCGAATCCGGACGACGGATGATCAGGTCGAAACTGCCTTGAATGGCTTGCAACAGGTTGTTGAAGTCGTGAGCGAGGCCACCGGTCAACTGCCCCAGTGCTTCCATTTTTTGCGACTGATGCAGGCGGGCCTCCATCAGCTTTTGATCGGTCAGGTCGGTGATCACCCCGCAGAAGATCGCTTCCCCGGAGAAGTCGTCCGGCAGTTTGCTGAACGACAGATGACCGGGAAACACCGTTTGATCGGGGCGATTGAATGAAGCGGCGCGGCGAATGGCCTTATCGCTGTCCGTGGACAGGTACACGCTGAAATGATCGGCATCGGCACGGGTCAGGTAATCCTGAAACGCATGCCCGAAGATCTGTTCGAGGGGCGCGCCAATGATCTCGCTGAAGCGCTGGTTGGCATAAAGGATCGTGCCGTCAGCGGAAATAGACACGGCGCCCTCCTGCATCTGTTCGACGAGCAGGCGGTAGGGCTTGTCAGCGTTGTCGAGGGTGTAGACGGTCTCGCCCTGTTCGCCCTGAATGAACAATGCATCGACGCTGCCGGTCCTGATCGCCTCCAGCACATCGTCGGCCTCCTGCAAGCGACGGCTCAGGAGTTCGATGTACTGGGCGTCCGTCATGCCGACGGGCCGGGCGATCAAGACGCGCTCTCAGTGCCCGGGGCAATCCCCAGGAACAGCTTCAGTTTTTCCACGTCCGACAGGTCACCGATCAACCGACGGCTGAAATCAGGGTCGAGTTTCATCAGTGTCGGCACCGCGACGATGCGGTCGTCCCGGGCCGCGCCGCTGTCCTGATAAATGTCGATGACTTCGAGCACATAGCGCCCTGCCAGGTACTTCTCACACACGGCCTTGAGCTGATGCACGGCAAAGGAGGACCGGGACGTATTGCCCGAGATATACAGCTTGAGGTGTTGGACGGGCGTCTGCATGAGATGCCCCTCCTCCTCCGTGGGTGCGCCGTTCACGCGAGGTTCTGCCGAGGACGGATATCGAGTCCGACCAGTACCTTTTCCGTGTTGGACAAATCGCCGATGATTTTCACCAGCGGCGTCGGCAGATGCCGCACGAGGGTCGGCAGCGCGAGGATCTGATCACCGGCCGCCAGTTGCGGATGCTCTCGCAAATCGATGACCTCGATGCTGTAGATCCCGGCAAGGTAGGTTTCGCAGATCCTCTTCAGATTGTTCAGCGCGATCATGGATTTCGGCGTCTGACCTGCAACGTACAGGCGCAGCGCGTAGTGACCGGTGTCGCCGGGTTGTTCGGGGTCGATGGCTTGCGGGTCGTTACTCACTCGGTGAACCCCCGAACGGACGCCAGCGTCCTGCGGGTCCTGTCCTCGGCGCTGGCCTGATTGGCCTCATCGCTGGCGAGGAAGGCTTCGTCCAGGTCCTGGGTCTCCAACTGAGCCTGCATCGCGGCGATCTGCCGTTCCAGCTCAGCCCGTTTTTTGATGACCTCCCGCTTGCGCCGTTCGACCGCTTCGATCCGGGCGTCTTCCGCACGCTGTTCGAACGCTTCCTGACGCAACCGCGCCGTGCCGGTCAACACGCCGTTCGGCCCGATATAAGGCTGCAACAGGTTGATCCCGTCATGACCGATCTGGTATTCGCGTACCTGATTCGAGTGGCCCATGCCCCGGGACTTCAACACGAACAGCAAGCGGTTGTGCTCGCCATCGGCTTCGATGTTGGTCAAGGAAATCCAGGTGTCCATCAGCGAGGAAATCTCGCGCTCAAGGCCCGGAGAGCGCACTGCGACATCGGCGAGGCTGCAAAAGATAGCGGTGATGCCGCGGGATTTGAGCAGATCGACCAGTCGCAGCAACGTCGCGTGCACCTCGGACTCCGGCCCACGGAACGCCGAAATCGGATCGATGACAACGGCGTGAGGCTGAAAGGTCTTGATCTCGCGGTGCATGCGCGCCAAGTGCACTTCGAGCCCGTACAGGCTTGGCCGCGCCGATTCGATCTTCAACAGACCGCTGTCTTGATAACCGCCCAGATCGACGCCCACCGACTGCATGTTGCGCAGCAACTGGTTAGCGGATTCTTCAAAGGAAAAATACAGGCATCGCTCGCCACGGGCGCAGCAGGCATCGACGAAACTGGCGGCAAACGTGGTCTTGCCGGTGCCCGCCAGACCGGACACCAACACGCTGGCGCCTTTGTAATAACCGCCGCGAGACATCATTGAATCGAGGCCACGAATGCCGGTGGCAACGATGTCCTGAGGGGCTTGATGATTCAAACCGGCAGCGGTAATCGGCAGGACCGTGAAGCCATGCTCGTCGATGAAGAACGGGTATTCGTTAGTGCCGTGGGCCGAACCGCGGTATTTCACGACGCGCAGACGCCGGGTGGTGATTTGGTCGACCACGCGGTTGTCGAGCAAGATCACGCAGTCCGAGACGTATTCTTCAATGCCGTAGCGGGTCAACTGACCGTCGCCGCGTTCACCGGTGATGATGGTGGTGACGCCCCGCTCCTTCAGCCAGTAAAACAGGCGGCGCAGTTCAGAGCGCAGGATTGCGGTGTCCTTGAAACTGGAGAACAGCGCCTCGATGGTGTCGAGCACCACGCGTTTGGCGCCGATGCTGTCGATGGCGTAACCGAGGCGCAGGAACAGGCCTTCGAGGTCATAGTCGCCGGTTTCTTCGATTTCGCTGCGATCGACATAGATATGGTCGATGGCGATTTTCTTGTCATCGACCAGGGTTTGCAGGTCGAAGCCCAGGGAATCGACGTTCTGCACCAAGTCACCGGCGCGCTCTTCGAAGCTCATGAACACGCCGTTTTCGCCGTGGTCGGTCACGCCTTTCACGAGGAACGTCATGCCGAAGAGCGTCTTGCCGCACCCCGCAGCACCGCACACCAGCGTCGGTCGGCCTTGGGGAATGCCGCCTAATAAAATGTCGTCCAGCCCCTCGATGCCCGTGGCGGCTTTTGCCAGCTGCGGGTTCGAGGAGGAAGGGTTCGACGCTTCAGGCTTAAAGGATGTATTCAATCGCTGCTACTCGGAATGCTTGACGGTTTGGCACCGGAAGCAGCGAGGAGTTCGGTGCCTTTGGGTGGTTTGTACATAAAGACTACGTTGTACAGGAATTCGGGGGGACGACGCCATCGCTGACGCCCGATCGATGGCAGATTTTCAAGGAACCCCTGGCCGCCGTCCCGCTCCAAAAACATCGACGCAGGCCACGGTCTGCGGGGCCCGGCGCTAGTGCAAGTTATCGCCGTTTCTGATCTGATGGCGCCTCGGGGTGCGCTGTCACTGATCACCACAGGAAAATCGCCATGTGTCATGGGAGGCCGCGTTGAACGACCAGACTCGGGAAGAGTTGGCCGCTGAAGTCACACGACTGCGCAGTGAACTGGCGCGGGCGCGCGGCGCCGAGGCTGCGTTGCGGCAGAACGCCGAACGCTCCAGCACGATCCTTGAAACCATTGAAGCCGCTTTCGCCATTGTCGAGGTCAAGTTCGACGCCGACGACCTTCCCGTGGATTACCGGTTCGTCGAGGCCAACCCGGCGTTCGAGCAGCAGGCAGGGGTCAACCTGCGAGGCAAATGGGTCACCGAATTCGCGCCGAACCTCGAACGCTTCTGGTTCGAGACCTACGGCCACGTGGCCAAGACGGGCGAGCCTGCCAATTTCGAGAGTTACGCCGAGGCGTTCGAGCGCTGGTTCGACGTGCGGGCGATTCGGGTCGGGGACCCGGCGGAACGTCAGATCGCAATCTTCTTCAGCGACGTCACCGAGCGGCGCCGTGCCCAAGAGCGCCTGTCGATCAGCGAGGCCATCGCCCGGGAAAACGTCGAGCGCGTGCAGTTGGCGTTGGCCGCCGGGGCCATCATCGGCACCTGGCACTGGCACTTGCCCACTGATCGTTTTGCCGTGGACGAAGCCTTCGCCCGGGCATTCGGCCTCGACCCCACGCTGGGCCGGGAAGGCCTGAGCCTTGAACAAGTCATCGCCACCGTTCACCCCGAAGACCGGGAAGGCTTGAAGGTCGCCATCACCGCCGCGATTGCCCGGGGCGGGGCCTACGCTCACCAGTACCGCGTGCGCCGCGCCGACGGCGTCTATTACTGGCTTGAAGCCAACGGCCGCGTCGAGCTGGCGGAAGACGGCACGCCGCTGCGTTTCCCCGGTGTGCTGATCGACGTCGAGGAGCGTCGCTCGATGGAGAGCGAGCGCGACAAAGCCACGGCCGCATTGCGGGCGCTGAACGACACACTGGAGCAGCGGGTTGTCGAACGCACCGCCGACCTCATGCAGGCCGAAGAAAAATTGCGGCAGTCGCAGAAAATGGAGGCGGTCGGCCAACTCACCGGCGGGATCGCCCACGACTTCAACAACCTGCTGGCCGGGATTTCCGGGTCGCTGGAACTGATGAGCAGCCGGATTCTTCAGGGCCGCTTCAACGACGTCGAGAAATACATCATTGCGGCCCAGGCCGCGACCCGGAGAGCGGCCGCCCTCACCCATCGGCTGTTGGCGTTCTCTCGTCGCCAGACCCTCGACCCGCGCCCCACGGACGTCAACGCGCTGGTATTGGGGATCACTGAAATGATCCAGCGGACCGTCGGCCCGGCCATCCATCTGCAAACCGTCGGTGCGCCGCAACTGTGGGCCACGCGGGTGGACGCCGGCCAGCTGGAAAACGCCCTGTTGAACCTGTGCATCAACGCCCGGGATGCCATGCCCCAAGGCGGCACGATTACCCTCGAAACCTCCAACCAGTGGCTGGACGCCGACGTCGCCGCTGCCCACGACATTCCGCCCGGCCCCTACGTGTCGCTGTCGGTCACGGACACCGGCACCGGCATGTCGCCCGAGGTGATGTCCAAGGCGTTCGACCCCTTCTTCACCACCAAGCCCATCGGTCAAGGCACCGGCCTGGGCCTGTCGATGATCTACGGTTTCGCCAAGCAGTCAGGCGGGCAGGTCCGGGCGTATTCGGAGGTCGGGAAAGGCTCGACGCTGTGCATCTTCCTCCCCCGTTACAACGGTGACGCGGTGACCGAAGAAAACCAGGCCTGTGATCCGCAAAGCCCTGCCTGTGCAGCCAGCGAGACCGTGCTGGTGGTGGACGATGAACCGACCGTGCGCATGTTGCTGATGGATGTCCTTGCGGATCAGGGCTACACGGTGATGGAGGCCGCTGACAGTGTGGCGGGGCTGAAACTGTTGCGCTCGGATGTGCACATCGACTTGCTCATCACGGATGTCGGCTTGCCGGGCGGCATGAACGGCCGGCAAATGGCAGATGCGGGACGGGAAGTCCGGCCCGATCTGAAAACCCTGTTCATCACCGGCTATGCGGAAAACGCAGCCCTCGGCAATGGTGATCTGGGAACGGGCATGTGGGTGCTGACTAAGCCGTTTGCCGTGGACGCGTTGACGTCGCGAGTGCGCGAGCTGATGAACAGCTGACAGGGCTTTTATCAAACAAAGGCTAATGACCTGATGGGATTTGCTGATTCGACACCTTCCGTTTCCCTTCGCCGGGCACGACCCGTCGACGCGATGGGGATTGCATCACTGGTAGACGAGGCCTATTCGCCCTACATCCCGCGCATTGGCCGCAAGCCGGGGCCGATGCTCGACGATTATGCGCAGGTGATCGAGGAATCCGTGGTGTACGTCTGCGAGGACGACACCGGGATCACCGGCGTGCTGGTGGTGCAACCGGAAGACACCGACCTGTTGCTGGTCAACATCGCCGTCGCCAACCGCTGCAAGGGCCAGGGCATCGGCAAGCAGCTGATGAGCTATTGCGAAGATTACGCCCGTGCGCTGGGCTGCCTGGGGATTCGGCTGTACACCCACGAATTGATGACTGAAAACCTCGCGATCTACAGCAAGCTCGGCTACCGGGAAACCCATCGGGCTACGCAGCAAGGCTTCGCGCGGGTGTTCATGCGCAAGCCGCTCGGTAATTCCTGACTCTTTACTCAATTTTTACGGAGTCTGGACGTTCGTTTACACGGATCGGGTGTTTCATACACACATGGCGAACCCAAACACATCGCCTGAGGAGACACCATGATTTCGAAGATGACTAAAGCCTTGATCCTGTCCGGTTGCCTGGTCGCTGCGGGTGCAGCGTCGGCAAGTGAACGCGATGTGGTCGTGCCCGTCATCGCCGGGGCGGCAGTCGGTGCAGTGCTGGCGACCGTGCTCAGCGGTTCCGGCCATGACCACCACCGTCCCGAGTATCGTGATTACCGCCCACAGCCTCGCTACCAGCCTGTTTACCAACCGGTGGCGTATGTGCCAGTGCAGCGAGTGGAATACCGCCGCTTCGCCCCGCCGCCACCGCGTGGGTATTACGGTCGGGGTTATGACCGTCATGACGATGGCCGCGGGTATGGCCGTTGGTGATGGGTGAGTTGAAAGGGGCGCGCATGCGCGATGTGCGCGCCCTGGCTATGATGCACATCCCCTGAAAGATGCAAACCTTGTGGGAACCGGCTTGCTGGCGAAAGCGTTGGGTCAGTCACCTACACCTTCACTGACCCACCGTATTCGCCAGCAAGCCGGCTCCCACAGAACTGCATCTACCGCAGGTTTTTGAGTGGTCTGTATCCCCTGTGAACTGCGCCCGCCGCTGCATTTGGAGTTGCCTGAACTCCCTCTGAACCGCGCCCGCCGCCGCATCTGCAGTTGCCTGAAATCCTGTGGGAGACGCCGGAGGCACGACGGCAGCGACGGCGGTGGGTCAGGCAAATGGTTTGTCATCGATCCCCCGCCTTCGCGGCCGTCGTAACCTCCGGCTGCTCCCACAGTAATAAGCGGCGCATTTCTGATTGGCGGTGGGGCAACGCGTTTGCCGCTCCCTTGAAAACAAAAGGCCGGACCCTTCCCGGTCCGGCCCCTTGCCACTTACCGCGCCACCTGCCCCGCTACCGCTCCACTTCGCTCGACCACCGGAAGATCCTTCGCCACCGCCGGTGCCGTCTCCCGCATTTTCACCGCGCACGCCGTCGACACCACGCCCAGCAAACTGAACAGAATCGCAGGCCCCATCCACCCCACTTGCGAATACAGCGCCGTGGCAATGAACGGCAGCGTACCGGCCACCAGCGACGCGCAGTTGTAGCCCAGCGAGATACCGGACGACCGCACGTTGGCCGGGAACTGCTCGGTGAACCAGCTGGCCTCGACCGCGAAGATCGGATCGTGGCTGAGGATCAACGCCATGGCCACCGCGACAATGATCAGCGGCACAATCCCGGTGTTGATCATCATGAACATCGGGATGCCGAACACGATGGTGAACAACGAGCCGATCAGGAACACCGGTTTACGCCCGATCCGGTCGCTCAACGCGCCGTAGAACAGATGGCTGCCCAGGCCGATGGCCGAGCCGATCATCGTGCCCCACAGCACGTTCTGTTTGGTGGCGATGCCGGAGAGGACCACGTACGACAACATGAAGCTGGTCGCGAGGTAATAACCGCCGGTCTCCGCCAGACGCAGACCCGCAATTTGCAGCACTTTGCGCCAGTCCTCGCGAATCACTTGCAGCGCAGGCTGTTTGACCAGGGTGTTTTCAGCCTTGGCTTTTTCGAACTCTGGCGACTCACTGACGCTCAGACGAATCCACATGCCGACGGCCACCATCACGACCGACGCCAGGAACGGCGCGCGCCACACCCAGTCGCCTTCGAACAGCACGGCCGAGAGCAGAAACGCGCCGTTGGCCATCAACAGCCCCAGCGGGATGCCGATCTGCGGCACCGCGCCGAAGAAACCGCGACGGTGGGCCGGGGCATGTTCACAGGCCATCAGCACCGCGCCGCCCCACTCCGCACCGAACCCGATGCCCTGAATCATCCGCAACAGAATCAGCAAGATCGGAGCGATGACCCCGGCCTGCGCATAGGTCGGTAACGCACCGATCAACACCGTCGCGCCGCCCATGGCCAGCAACGACCAGAGCAACACCGTCTTGCGGCCCAGCCGATCACCGAAATGCCCCGCCAGATAGCCGCCCAGCGGGCGCATGAAGAAACCCACGGCCATGGTGGCGAACGCCGCGAGGATGCCGACGATGGGCTCGGTAGTGTGGAAAAATACTTGGCCAAACCAGCCGGCCGCCGCCGTGCCATAGATGAAGAAGTCATAACTTTCCACGGCCGAACCGACCATGGAAGCGAAGGAGACTTTTCCGGCTTTGCTGTCTGTCTGGCTTGACGCCGCTGTGGATCTGCTCATGGCAAACTCCGAACTTTTATTGTTGTTGTAGCGGGCAGATCACGAACCTGCCCTGAGTGTTGGAACGTCGTTACATCTGTATCGGGCGTCAGTCCCAGGTCTCGATGACCCGGCTGTCGTCCCGCTTGCCCAACCCGGCCTGGGAGGCTTGGCTGAAACGGGCATGGGCAATGTCGAGCAACGGCACGACAGCACCACAGCTCTCGGCTTCCGAGGCCACCAAGCCGCTGTCCTTGACGAAGATGTCGACCATGCTGGTGACTCGGGTGTCGGTGCCTTCGAGCATGCGCGGGCCTCGGTCGGACAACATCCACGAGCCGCCCGCGCCTTTTTGCACCAGATCCAGCACCCGCGCCGGGTCCAGGCCCAGCGAACGCGAAAGACTGAGCGCTTCGGCGGCGGCCACGAGGTGCACCGAACACAGGTGCTGATTGACGACCTTGATCGCCTGCCCGTCGCCGACATCCGTGCCCGCGTCGCGTACTTCACCCATGCTCCGCAGCACCGGCTCGACGCGCTCGACAGCGGCCTGAGGGCCGGACGCGAAAATCAGCAAACTGCCGGTTTCGGCCCGCGCCACGCCACCGGTGACCGGCGCGTCCACCACCTGCACGCCTTTTTCCAGCAAGCGCACGGATTGCTCACGCACCGAGGCCGGGCCGACCGTGCTCATCACCACCCAATGCTGACCGAGCTTGAGTTCGGTGCACTGGCTGACCAGTGCGTCCAACTGGGCGGGGGTGGCGACCATCACCACCACCACGTCGGCATCGATTGCCACGCGCCAGTCAGCACTGGATTCAATGCCATGGGTCAACGCCAAAGCGCGGTTCGCTTCGCTCAATTCGACGCCGACAACGCCGTGCCCCGCCTTTTGAATCTGCCGGGCCATGGGCAGGCCGATGGCGCCCAGACCGATAAATGCAACGTTCATCTGCGCGCTCCTCATGCCAGCCACTGGCGGATGTTGGCCGCCATGACTTGAGTGGAAATCCCGTAGCGGTCATGCAACGTCGGCAACGCACCGGCGTCGAGGTAGGCGTCCGGCAAGGCGATCTGCTGAAACGCCGGGCTGACCCGCGCTTTCAACAGGGCCAGCGCCACGGCGTCCCCCAGACCGCCGACGGTGCTGTGGTTTTCCGCGACGATCACCAGACGCCCGCTGCGGCGGCACTGCTCGATGATGGTGGCTTCGTCCAGTGGCTTGATGGTCGGCACGTGCAACACCGCCACATCAGCGCTGCCGTCGCCCAACAGCTCGGCGACTTCCAGGGCGCGCATGGTCATGATGCCGCTGGAGATGATCAGCACGTCCTTGCCGTCGCGCAGCAATTTGGCCTTGCCCAGCTCGAATTTATAGTCGTACTGGTCCAGCACCATCGGCACCTTGCCGCGCAACAGACGCATGTAGACCGGGCCGTTGTATTCGGCGACGGCCGCCACGGCTTGCGCGGTGTCCAGCGCGTCGCACGGGTCGATGACGGTCAGCCCTGGGACGGCGCGCATCAGGGCGAGATCGTCGGTCGCCTGGTGGCTCGGGCCGTAACCGGTGGTCAGGCCCGGCAGCGCGGCGCAGATCTTGACGTTGAGGTTTTCCTCGGCGATCACCTGGTGAATGAAGTCATAGGCGCGACGGGTGGCGAACACCGCGTAGGTGGTGGCGAACGGGATCATGCCCTCTTTCGCCATGCCCCCTGCTGCGGCCATCAGCAGCTGTTCGGCCATGCCCATTTGCAGGTGACGCTCGGGGAACTCACGACCGAAGATGTGCAAGTCGGTGTATTTCGACAGGTCGGCGGTCATGCCGACGATGCGGGAGTCTTTCTGCGCGGCAGCGACCAATGCGTGACCGAACGGTGCGGCTTCGGTGCGCTGCCCTTCGCTGGCAATCGAGGCGATCATGGCCGAGGTGGTGAGGCGTGGTTTGTTTGCGGTTGGCGTATCCATTTCAGCGTTTCTCCGATTCCAGATGGGACTGGTAGCTGGCATCCAGAACCTTGATCGCGGCCTGCCATTCATCAGGCTCGACGCGAATGAAGTGGTTCTTTTCGCGCACTTCAAGGAAGTCCACGCCTTTGCCCATCAGGGTGTCGAACAGGATCACGCGGGGTTTCGCCTCTTTAAGCGCCATGGCTTCATCAAAGGCAGCGATGACCGCAGCCAAGTCATTGCCATCGATACGTTGCACGTGCCAGCCGAACGCCTGCCATTTGTCGACCAGGGGTTCGAAATCGAGGATCTCGTGGGAGTTGCCGTCGGCCTGCTGCTTATTGAGGTCGACCAGCGCGATCAAATTGCCCAGCTTGTGGTGAGCCGCAGACATGGCGGCTTCCCAGGTCGAGCCTTCGTCCAGTTCGCCGTCGGACATCGAGTTGAAGACCCACGCCGGGTTGCCTTTCATGCGCAGCCCCAGCGCCATGCCGACACCAATCGGCAGCCCCTGGCCCAGCGAACCACCGGAAATTTCCATGCCCGGCGTGTAGCTCGCCATGCCGGACATCGGCAGGCGGCTGTCATCAGAACCGTAGGTTTCCAGCTCGCTCTCGGGAATGATTTGCGCCTCGATCAACGCGGCGTAGAGGGCGATTGCGTAGTGCCCGTGGGACAGCAGGAAGCGGTCACGGCCTTCCCAGAGCGGATCGTCGGGTTTGACGTTCATGGCATGGCAGTAAGCGGTGGCGAGAACATCGGCCCAGCCCAGCGCCTGCCCGACATAACCCTGACCCTGGACTTCGCCCATGCGCAGGGCGAAACGACGGATGCGCCACGCATGGTGCGCGACACGCTGCAGCGGCGACGTGGCCACGGCGGCGCCTTGAGGAGTTGTTGTCATTATGAGTGCCTGCTTATTTTTATCGGTTCACGATTCAGAGCAGGAAGCAGGCTAACGACTGATGTTTCGAATTCATCAAAGGGCCTGCGTCCGACTTGCAATCAAGCTAACATCGAGAAATAAGCCCCTACAAAAGACATTTTTACAGCAATGAATGAACAGAATTCACTAATTCAGCAGTTGCGCAGAGTGCCCCTGTCTTCCCTGCGTGTCTTCGAATCGGCGGGACGCACTGGCTCGTTCATTCAGGCTGCTCAAGAGCTGGGGATTTCGCCGAGCGCGGTCAGTCATTCCATCCGCAAGCTGGAAGAGTCCATCGACATCCAGCTGTTCGAGCGCACCACCCGTGAAGTCAACCTGACGCCCAAGGGTCGATTGCTGATGGAACACGTGCAGCGCGGGCTCGACGAAATGCAGCGCGGTTTCATGCTGGCCAAGACCGAGGAACCGCCGCCCCTACGCCTGCACACCGCGCCCAGCTTCGGCATGCAATGGTTGATGCCACGCCTGTCTCGGTTTGTGCAGGCGTACCCGTCGATTGACCTGCGGTTCTCCGCCAGCACCGATTACGCGCAATTCGAAAACGATGATTTCGACCTGGACATCGTCTACGCCGAACCGCGCTCCACCCTCATCGAAAAAATCCCGCTGGCCGTGGAGCACCTGACGCCGCTGTGCAGCCCTGAACTGGCGGACAGCATCCGCACGCCTCAGGACCTGTACGAACACCGGCTGATTCAGTGCGATGTGCAAATGCTGCAATGGAAAGGCTGGTTCGAGGCTAACCACCTCATGTCCCCGCACCATTACGCCCTGCGCTTCGACCGCAGCATCATGGCCATCGCAGCCGCCACCAGCGGCATGGGCGTGGTGCTGGAATCGACCCTGCTGGCCCAGACCGAACTGGAAAAAGGCACCCTGGTCGCCCCGCTCCGCGCCGTGACCCACGACATTCAATACATCGGGCACTACCTCGTTTACCCGAAACGGCGGACGCGGCATGAAGCGGCGGAAGTGTTCAAGAAGTGGCTGCTGGATGAGTTGGGGTTGCGGCCTGTTGGCGCGGGGCCGTGAAGTCGCTGCCCCGCCGTCACCTGATCGCGCCGTGGCTCGAAACCTGTGGGAGCGAATTCATCCGCGAAAGAGAGGTCAGGCGATGGAGATGCTGTGGATGTAACCACCCTTCGCGATTGAATTCGCTCCCACAGGATTGCTCTTATCATTTCATGGTGTGAAACTGCCCGAATCCGCTGATAACAGACAAACAGTGGCCCACACCCATCCGACCTGACGACTCGTTCCTCATGCACAACGCCTACGCCACGCTCGACAACCCCACCTGGCATGCATTGAATACCCTCCAGCGCCACCTCGGTGAACGGGGCGCGCTGAGTGGCCGTTATTTGCCGGATGTCGCGCCCTTCGCCTCGGTGATCGAACCTTCGCCCGAAGCGTTCGACACCCTGCATGACCTGATCCCCCACGACGGCCAGGTGGCGATTCAAACCCTCGCGCCGCTGCCCGCCTTGCGCAATCTCGTCGCGAGCGAGATTGGCACCCTCGTGCAAATGGTCGCGCCCAGTGCGCCGCTGGCTTCCGACGACACCGACCTGCAACCGCTGGGGACGGCGGATATCCAGGACATGCTGCAACTCACGGCCAGCGCCCGCCCTGGGCCGTTCGGTCCGCGCACGATCGAAATGGGCCGCTATCTGGGCGTTCGCGACAATGGCCGTTTGATCGCCATGGCGGGTGAGCGCATGCGCCTTGATGGCTTCACCGAAATCAGCGCCGTGTGCGTGGACGAGGCGTATCGCGGGCGGCAACTGGCGGGGCGCATGATGAACGCCCTGCGCCGCGACATTCTCTCTCGGGGCGCGATCCCGTTCCTGCATGTCCTGAGCAGCAACGTCTCGGCCATCTCCTTATATGAACGGCTCGGCTTCGAAACCCGCCAGGGGTTTTTCCTGTCGGGCCTGCGACGCGCGGTGTAAACCCGGGAGAAACGGGCGCTCGCTGAACGTTAAAGCGCCCGACGGCTGGCGACAGGCTATTCCCGGTCGACGTTGTGTGATATTTACTCGCGCGCTCAACTGTCCACGCAGAGAATACCCTTCATGTCCTACCGCGCACCCCAGGACTTGGCCCTGAGTCTGGCGCTTTCCGCCCTGCTCGATGCTCAGGTCAGCGCGGGTCATTACGCCACCGACGAGGAGGCTCGACGTGCCGCCCTGCGCATCATGCAGGCCAATGACGCGGCCCGGCGCGACGTGGCGGCCGAGGCGCAGGGCGAAACCGCACTGTACGACTCCATGGACTTCACTCGACTGGCCCTGTCGGCCGTGCGCGGGGTCGGGGTATGGACCTATGAAGTGTCCAACGATTGCTTCTATTGCGATGAAGGCATCAGCGAGCTCTACGGCATCGATCCGTTTCAGGGGGCGGCGGGCATCAAACGCACGGACTTTCTCGCCAACGTCCACCCCGACGATCTGGTGGCCTTGCGCAAGACCATGGCAGGCGGCCTGGTCAACAGCGGCGACCTGGAACTCGAATACCGCATCCTGCACCCGAACGGCGCGATTCGCTGGGTGCTGTCCCGAGGACACACCTATTTCAACAACGCAGGCGACCCCGTGCGCCGCACCGGTGTGGGTGTGGAGATGACCGCTCAACGGCTGCTGGAACAACAGCTGCGACAGAGCCAGAAAATGGAGGCCGTGGGGCAGTTGACCGGCGGCCTGGCCCACGACTTCAACAACCTGCTGACCGGGATCATGGGCAGCCTTGAAATGCTACGGCTGCGCATCGGTCAGGGCCGGTTGAATGACACCGAGCGTTATTTCGAGGCCGCTCAGGGTGCCTCGCGACGGGCCGCCGCGCTCACTCATCGTCTGCTGGCGTTCTCCCGGCGTCAGACGCTGGAGCCGACGTCCACCGACGTCAATGCGCTGATCCACGGCATGCTGGAGCTGATCCGCAGCACCATCGGGCCAGCCGTGCACATCGACATCCAGAATACCGCTGACCTGTGGCTGACCCAGGTGGACCCGAACCAGCTGGAAAACGCCCTTCTCAACCTCTGTATCAACGCCCGTGACGCCATGGTGTCAGGCGGCACGCTGACCATCGCCACCGGCAATCGCAACCTGACGTCCAAGGCCGCGGCAGACCTGGAGCTGCCCGTCGGCGAATACCTGACGCTGAGCGTCAGCGATACCGGCAGTGGCATGAGCGGTGACGTGATGGCCCATGCCTTCGACCCCTTCTTTACCACCAAGCCCACTGGCAAAGGGACCGGGCTGGGCCTGTCGATGATCTACGGGTTCGTGCGCCAGTCCGGTGGGAGCATTCACATTGAATCGCGCATGGACGTGGGCACCACCATGACCCTCTACCTGCCGAGGTCCACGCTCAACGTTGCAACCGTGTCGACGCCGACCGCTGTGTCCGGCGCACTGGCCGGGTTGGGGGAAACCGTGCTGGTGATCGACGATGAACCGACGGTGCGCATGTTGATCGCCGAAGTGCTGGAAGACCTGGGCTACACCGCCCTGGATGCGGAGGACGGTGCGCAAGGTCTTCAGGTGCTGCAATCGAACCAACGCATTGACCTGCTGGTGACCGACGTGGGTCTGCCAAGCGGTCTCAATGGTCGGCAGGTGGCCGACGCCGGACGCAGCGTGCGCCCGGACTTGAAGGTGCTTTTTATTACCGGCTATGCGCACAACGCACTGCTGTGGGAAGAACAACTGGAGCCCGGCATGCACTTGCTGACCAAGCCGTTCACCATGGACGACCTTGCCGCACGCATCAGAAGCATTCTGGCGGCGTGAAACAGACGCCGCCCCCCCTGCCGTTTGTCGGCAAAAAATGCCCTACCCCCCCTCGCTCCGCACGCCTCAGGCCCCCTAGGGGCTCCTGACAGTTATAACTTTTGTTATACCGCCACCCCCGTAAAAGTCTCAGAACAGAGACAGAAAACAACGCTTTTAAATAACCGTGCTTAAGTGGGTTATTCCTCCGAAGATACTTTTTTCAGGCGCGCTGTCTGAACCGGCCATTCCCTGTGGCTTTGCAGGACAGCCTCCGCAAAATACGCGGACCCGCACGAAAAACCGACGCCAACTTAGCGACGCGATTAGTCTTTTTTAACCGCACTTGTTAGTCACTCTAATTTTTGACGCCAATTAATAAATGACATTATTTTTAGTTTCGTGGTGGCGCTTTCCCATTATTTGTATTTACACTGTGACAACTCCAACAAACTTTGTATGTGCCTGCCATGAAACACACCACTTTAAGGATAATGATGGTGCTTCCCCTGTGCCTTGCCGCGACGGCATTTGCCGAAGAAAGCGTCAACACAACACCGGCTTTATCTTCTCAGCGCTCCCTCAATCGCGCTGAAGTGGGCGGACTGGTCGTCGGGCAGACAGTGACTCAGAACGGGCATGCGTTTTACGACAGTTTTGCCTCGGCCTGGGCCGAAAAAGATGAAGAAGGTCGTTTTACGGTTTCAGTCACGGAGCGCCCCACCGCACGTCTTGGCAGTCAGATTTTCATCAACTACGGCAATCGCCGGATGCTTCAGGTGGCCCTCCCACCGAACCGCAGCCAGATTGCCGGACTGGGTGCAGACGTGGCGGCTCAAGTGTTCCAGGCCATTCTTGACTACCAATTGGCGCAGTTCTTCGGGGACCCTGACATGGGTCGCGATGAGATCTAAAAGGAGTTAATCATGAACCGCTTGTCTCTTGCTTTCATCAGTCTGCTCTCGCTGTCCGGCCCCTTCGCCAGCGTCCTTGCCAGTGAACTGGTGTATGTCCCGGTCAACCCATCCTTCGGCGGCAACCCGCTCAACGGCCCCGTGCTGTTGAACCAGGCGAACGCGCAAAACAAGTTCACCGAGAAGTCGTCTTCCTCAGGATCGACGCAAAGCACGCTGAACCAGTTCAACAGTATGTTGCAAAGCGCGATTCTGAGCCGCGTCTCATCGGCGGTGACATCAAGCATTGTCGGCACCGACGGCAAGTTGACGCCAGGAACCGTTGAAACCACGGACTTCACGATTTCCATCGTCAACTTGTCGCCAGGCTTATTGCAAATAACCACCACTGATAAAACCACCGGTCAAAGTACGTCGTTCCAGATCAACCAATAAGTAACGGTCGCTGTACCGCTTCAGCACTAACGATTTCGCTGTAACGCTCCTGTAAGACGTGTTGTGCCTTGTGCAATAACTCGCGGGCGTCGCTCGCCTGCCATAAAACCCAGAAACAACTAAAACATTGAATAAAGGAATTAATCATGCAAGCACGTAAATCCCTTATCGCCCTCGCAGTACTGGCTTCTGTCTCAGGCGCAGCTTTCGCTGGCAACGGTACCGTCAACAGCTACCAGGACGGTAGCTTCAACGGCGCCAACATTGAACAGAGCGGTGCGATCAACTCCACCACTACCCTCAACCAGACTGGCAACCGTAACGTTGCAGGTACCGAAGCCAGCAAGGTGCTTCAGGCGTCCCGTGACAGCAACCTGACCATCCTGCAGAGCAATGCCTACAACACGGCCTACGCTACCCAGCGTGGCGGTGTCCAGAACAACGCAGCCATCGAGCAGGTTGGCAAGACCAACTTCAACTCGGACAACAAACAGACTGCTACCCTGACCCAAGACGGTAGCTACAACACCGGCTACATCTCCCAGAAAAACAACCTGGGCCAACAAAACAGCGCCACCTTGAACCAGGACGGTTCCGGTCATACGGCCGAGCTCCGTCAGGAAGGCAATAACAAGGCAGTCGCCACCGTCAAGCAGTACAACAATGACAACCGCGCCTACGTCACTCAGAAAAACAACACGGATGCCACCGGCACCGTCACTCAGCGCGGCAACAACAACACGTCGAACCTGACCCAGACTGGCAGCTACAAAGTCACCGCCACCATCAGTCAGGACGGCGGCTACAACCAGGCCACGACCAACCAGGAAAACAATACCCGCAACTCGACAGCTGACCTGACCCAGAACGGCAACGGCCACACCGGTTCGATTCTGCAGAACGACACCTGGACCACCCACGCCACGCTGACCCAGAACGGCAACAACAGCACCGGCACGATCTACCAGAACGTCGCTGATGGTTCCTCCGCGACACTGTCGCAGACTGGCAGCAACAACACCGGCGCGCTGACTCAGAAAAACTCGTTCGACGGCAGCATCCAAGCGACCCAAAACGGTTCGTACAACCGCGTCGTAGCCAATCAAACCAACGGTTACGATCTGTCCGCGAAAATCACCCAGACCGGTGACGGCAACGCCACCACCAGCAACCAGACCGGTACTAACAACCGCCTGGTCGCCACGCAGGACGGCTACGAGAACAGCATCCTCAGCAACCAGGCTGGCTTCAACAACCTGGCTGAGCTGACTCAGCAAGCTGGCGGCCACAACTCGATCGACCTCAACCAGACTGCTTCGGCGTTCAGCAACACTGCTCGCGTTACTCAGTCCGGCAACTACCTGACCGCCAACGTCACCCAGACCGGCGGCCTGAACAACAACGTTGTGATCAATCAGCACTAATCCAGGTCGTACCCGCCGGTTCGCCGGCGGGTTTTTTCGGAGCTTTATCATGCGCGCCCGCACGATTTCATTGATGATTTTCGCCGCTGTAGTCCTGAGTGGTTGTGCCACTTCGCGCCCGGCGGGCACCATTTCTCCGGCGACCATTTCGCCGCCCACCCAATCCACCCGTGACCTCGCCAATCTGCCGCTTCCAGCAGGTCAGATTCCAGTGGCGGTGTACGGCATGCGTGACCAGACCGGCCAGTACAAGCCTTCGCCGGACAGTTCTTTTTCCACGTCAGTGACTCAGGGCGCCGCGTCGCTTCTGGTCGGGGCGTTACGCGATTCGCGCTGGTTCAAACCGGTGGAACGCGAAAACCTGCAAGACCTTCTGACCGAACGCAAGATCGTTCGAGCGCTGGAGCAGCCATCGGACCGGGCACAGACTCAACTGCCTCCGCTGCGTCCGGCCAACATGATCATCGAAGGCGCCATCGTCGCCTACGAAAGCAACGTGCGCACCGGCGGTTTCGGCGTGCGTTACCTGGGCATCGGCCCGTCGGACATTTACCGCCAGGATCAGGTGACCATCAACCTGCGGGCTGTGGACATCCGCACCGGCGACGTGATCCAGAGCATCACCACCACCAAGACCGTGTTTTCTATCCAGCTGGATTTCGGCGTCTTCAAGTTCGTGTCGCTGCGTCACCTGCTGGAAGTGGAAACCGGCCTTTCACGCAACGAACCGGTTCAGCAGTGCGTGCGTGAAGCCATCGAAGCGGGCCTGATTCACCTGATTGCCCAAGGTGCCCGCGACGGCAGCTGGTCCTTGAAAAACCCGGACGACCTGAAAAAGCCCCTGCTTGCGGGCTACCTGAAGGCGTATGACGAGCAGACGATGAATACGCCAATTACCTCTGCGGAGCAGACCAAGCTCTTGGGAGATTCAAGTGCGCAACCACAATAAATATGCGCTGCTGACCTTCGCTGCCTTACTGACCCTTGGCAGTACGCTGTGTTCGGCCGCCGACCTGGTGTCTGAGGCCCGCTACTCCGGCCTTGGTGTGTCGGGCAGCCGGGTTGACCTGAGCCAGATCGGCTCCTACAACCGCGCCACGGTCGATCAAAGTGGCCAACGCCAGCGTCTGGTGGAAATCCAGACGGGCCAGGCCAACGCGGCGACCATTAACCAGAGCGGCGCCTACAATGCCGCGTATGCCCAGCAGAACGGTTACAACAACGTTATGACCCTGGAGCAGAGCGGGCGCTACAACCAGGCGGCCATCGCGCAAGTGGGCACCGGCAACCAGGCCAACGTCGTGCAAAGCGGCGCCTATAATCAGGCGTACGTCGGGCAGTATGGCCAGAACAACCAGGCCAACGTCACCCAAAGCGGGTTTGGTGGCGTGGTCAGTGTCCAGCAGTTCGGCAGCAACATGAACGCTACAGTCACGCAGAAGTGAGACCCATGATCGACTTATCGCAATTGGTCGTCGCCATCGATACCCACCGTGAAGGGGCGGCTGTGCTGATTCGCCCGCACATCGAAAACCCGACGCCCTTGACCCTGCGTTACCGCATGGCGATCAGCCAACGCAGCGCCGCGGGCACCTCCAGCATCAGCCAGCAGGGCGATATCCAGACCGGCGCCAGCACCTCTCTCGTGCGCCTGAGCATTCCACCGGAAGCCGCGTGCAACATTCACCTGGAACTCTTCCAGGACGGCGTATTGGTCAAATCCGTCGACAAGCGTTGCGACGAAACCACGAGCTGACGCTCAATCATTCCCCTTCAGTAACACCCGGATCTTGTCGGTATCCTCAGCAGTGGCAGGGTTGTAAATAACCATGCCGAGGTCCGGCCTGCCATCCACGGCAAATCCCGAATACTCCAGCGCGATCAAGCCCATCGTCGGATGATGCAGCCGCTTGCTGCCTTCACCGTGTACCCGCACATCGTTGTCCCGCCAGAACCGCGCAAAGTCAGCGCTCAACACGCACAGTTCCTCTGCCAGTTTGCTGACCTCCGACGCCGCCCCCGCACGAATGGCATCCGCGCGAAACGCCGCCACCACGAACCGCGCCATGCTCGCCCAATCCTCCTGCCGTTCGCGCACGCCCTGCCGACAGAACATCAGGCGCAGAATGTTGCGCTCCTTCATCGGCAGCAGGCTGTAATCGGTGAATACAACAGCCGCCGCACGATTCCAGGCCAGTACATCCCAAGTGGCCGTCTTGATGATCGCGGGGCTGAACTCAAGGGTGTCCAAGAGGCGCTGCAAACGCGGCGTCACGCCTTCAGGCGCCCGGTAAATCACTTCGGGCGGGTGGCCGAACGCGAGCATGAACAAGTGTTCACGCTCGGGTTCGGTCATCAACAGGCTTTGGGCGATGCGGTTCAACACCTCGGTGGACGGCGCGCCACCCCTGCCCTGTTCCAGCCAGGTGTACCAAGTGGCGCTGATATTGGCGCGCTGGGCGACTTCCTCGCGACGCAGTCCCGGCGTGCGCCTGCGCGCATTGGAAAAGCCGAAACTCGCCGGGTCGAGCCGCCCCCGGCAATCCTTCAAATACGCACCCAGCAATTGAACCGACTGATCTGACATGGTGAGCCTGTTAGTGTGTATACCCTGATAACGTCACGTCTTTAACTGGATACAGACTACGCGCAGGCTGGTGTTTTCAGCAAAGCGAGAGTGACCCCATGCGCGTATTTCTCACCGGCTCCACAGGTTTCATCGGCACCCAAGTCACGCGGGAATTGCTCGACGCAGGCCATGACGTTCTGGGTCTGACTCGCTCCGATCAGGGCGAACGCGCGTTGCGTGCCGTAGGCGCTGTCGCTCACCGAGGCGACATCGAAGACCTCGACAGCCTGCGCAAAGGCGCCGAACAATGCGACGCGGTGATCCACACCGCCTTCGATCACGATTTCACTCACTTCGTCGAAAATTGCCAGAAGGATGGCCGCGTCATCACGGCGTTGGGCACTGCGCTGGAAGGTTCGACACGTCCACTGATCATCACCTCCGGCACCGCCATGGGTTGCCCCGCCCCCGGCCAGCCTGCGGACGAGGACCATTTCAACTCGGCCCACCCCCATCCACGCACCGCCTCGGAACTGGCCGGCCACGCACTGAGCGAGCGCGGTATCAACGTGGTGGTCATGCGCCTGTCGCAGATCCACAACCCGGTGAAGCAGGGTCTGGTGACCTACCTCATCGAACTTGCGCGGCAGAAAGGCGTATCGGCTTACGTCGGCGAAGGGCTCGAATGCTGGTCCGCCGCGCACCTCGCGGACACGGCCCACCTCTACCGCCTGGCCCTGGAAAAACACGCACCCGGCGCCCGCTACAACGCCACCGCCGAACAGACGATTGCCTTCCGCGACATCGCGCAGGTGATTGGCGAAGGGCTGGGCGTGCCGACCGTTTCCCTGAGCCCTGAACAGGCGGCAGCGCATTTCGGCTGGATGGCGGGCTTCGCGGGACAGGACATGTCGGCGTCGAACACCAAGACACGGGAACGGCTGGGGTGGAATCCGAAGGGGCCGGGGTTGTTGGAGGATGTGCGGGTGTGTCTGGGGCGTTGAGGCAAGGACTGACTTCACCGGCCTGAAAGATTCTGTGCCCCGCGGGCGACGGGGCACAGCGTGGGGCAAAGCTGACTATTCTTCAGAAGCCATGACGGCACCATGAGGAATTGCACATGAAGGCAGCAATGAAAGCACTGAACATCCCCATTCTCGCACTGATTTCGAGTTGTTCGAGCGTTGGGACGGAAGACACCCGGTATGTGGGGTTTTCCGAGGCCCGCTATTGGGACGTAAAAACGACTAAATTCAAGGATCGGTTCTGGTCCCCTTCAACGGCTGATTGCATCGTGAAGGATGACCAATTCGATATTCGTCTGCAAAGCCTGAAAATGAATCAGGAGTTCGAGGGTTTTTGGGAGAAACTCACCAGCGACTCTGGCAATGAGCTGGGTGTGTTCCTGACCGTGAACAAAACGAAGATCGGTACCAACGCGACGGTTGCGCAGGTGGGAACGGCGACAGCGGACACGTCAAAACCTGGCACTGTCATCTCTCCTATCGAACGCCGCCTGGTTTACATGACGGATTCCCGGCTGAAAAACGTCGACATTAACGCTGCAAACCTACCGATCTACAGCGACGTCTATGACGGCAGCGACTATAAGCTGACGCTTGAGGTGATCGAATTCGATGCGGATAACATGAAAAAGTACGCCTCCATCGCCAAGGAGATGATCAAGGCTGCGCAGGAGTCAGGCATCTCCTACAACCCGCCCTTCTCGTCATTGTTAACCAACGTCGGCACGGCACTCTTTAATCACGTGGCGCGCGACGACAAAGTCATTTCTTATGAGACCCAGTTGCTGGGCTGTCAGTCGATCGTTGGTAACGAACGGTCTGTCTATCTCGAACGCGGCGATTTGGCCATCGTGCGCGTTGCTCAGGATCCGGGGCGCATCGAATGGGGGCCACTCGGAAAGAAATTCGACCCGGCGACCAAACGGCTGTCATCGAAATCCAGCGTGCTGCTCAGCATCGTAAAACGGCAGTAACTCAACGTTGGTCTGCAGGGATGCCATAACGGCGCAGTACCCTGTCGTACGCCGAACTTTATGTTATCTTCGCCACACCACAGCCAATCCGCATTTTCCCGCCCCCACGCATCGAACGCCGCTTCGACGCGCAGTTTGACAGACATCCCTTCGCAATACTGCTAGGCGCTGATCAAGCGGGCGGAATACTCACCGAGGCGAGTCATCAACTCCAGGAGCGTCAGGTCCTTATTCAACGACACTCTGCGCCGCTCAGTGCCCTGGTGTTTGTTGAACCGGACATCAAACCGTTGCAGCCGCTCCCTCAACAACGCTTCCTCTTCGTCGGTGTTGGCATTCCCAGCGTTCATGATCAGCGATAAATCGTACTTGGCCTTGGAGCCGTCCGAGTAAGTGACCTTGAAATAGACAGGCCATCCATAATCGCCCGTATAACGTTCCCATCCCGGTGGACAGGCATCCAGCCAGGCACGCGCGTGACCGATGTAGTCGCGTTTGAATCCTGGCAGTCGAGACATCAGGATTTCTTTGATGCCGGCCATTCCTTGCGTATCACGCAGTAATCCGAGCGCCGCTTTGTTTTGCAGCATGAATAGTGTGTGATCTGAGAGCCGGTTCTCCACCCAGCGCTTCTCCAATCGCCCAGGAGAAGATTCGAGGAGATGCTTGACGGCCACCCCGTGTGCGCCATGGAGCTCAGCAGCAAGTTTGATCGCGCGCTGACTTGTGGGGCTTTCCCAGTCCGTCTGACGATTGCAGTAGCTGACGACCAGGCGAGCCGCTGCGTTGCCGCGTTCCACATGCAGCAAGGCTCTGTCTGCCGAGGCCTTCAACCATTCGTACCCGAGGTGCAACCAATAGCTGGTCGATGGACGATCGGAGCCCTCCTCGAAATCGAACTCCCGATCGAGCGCAATGAATACGCTGCTGTATTCCTTAAGGTGAGGATTATTGGCGAGCGCTTCCTGCCAACTGGCACGATAGCCGTCGAGTTGCGGCTGGCTGTGCGTGGTACCCGCTTTGTTCTCAATGAGCAGCACAAACTTGTTCATTGGGTCGATGACAAACAGATCCACCCGCTCCGATGCTTTCATACCCAGCTCGCGAGCGGTAAATACGCTGCCAAAACTGGCCGTGCGAATTCTCGAGGGTGGCCATTCGCTGAAGAATTTGGCCGTAGTCCCTCGACCATCGAGTCTACAGTCGACGTCAGCGGCCACCTCACACGCGCTCATCAAGAGGTCCCGAAGTATTTGATCCCCTTGGCCATGCCCTTCACGCGGGTCAAACATCCAGGCCAGAAAATCTGAATGCTGGTTTTCGCTAAGGGTGATGACATCAAGGATGTCATCACCGATTTTCAAAATTTCACAAAGGTCTGAAAGTTTTGGATCACACAGTAAATGTTCGACAGCTTCGGTTGCATCCATGCTGAGGCGCCTTTCGTAGAGTTGGATGAAGTGCTTGCATCACGTCACGCAATTGATGCTTTCGGTCGATATGTTGCATTGGGTGTGCGGCCAGACGAGTGAGCGGATCACTGTCCGCTCTGGGCTACCTCGCTGGCCGCTTGCGCAGGCTGAGGTGTCGCCTTGATACTCAACAGTTATTCTCACGCACCTGATGGGAAAATGCCATCACGTGATAGCCCTAATTCGGAGTCTTTCAACCGAAGCTGTCCGGATAAGCGGGAGCCTATGATGTGACCGAGGCTTCCACCGTCCCATTGCTTTTCAACGACGAGTAGACCCTCATCATGCCCGCGCCTCTAAATCAGATCCTGTTCGGCCCTCCAGGAACCGGCAAAACCCATGCGACGATCGAAGCCGCGTTGGAAATTCTGGATCCTGCCACCCTTCAAAACGCCGCAGGTGATCGAGAAAAACTGAAGGCGCGCTTTGATGAACTGGCTAATGAAGAGCGGGTACGCTTCGTGACCTTTCACCAAAGCTTCAGTTACGAAGACTTTGTCGAAGGCATACGAGCGTTGCCCCTCGAAGGCGACGATCCCTCAACCGGCGGTGTGCGCTATGACGTCGAGCCCGGCATTTTTCGCAGGCTATGTGAAGATGCTGTCAGAGATAAAGCCTACGAAAATAAAGTAGGCGTCCGTGACCATGCGCAGGTGTGGAAAATCTCCATTGACGACGCAGGGCACAGCGAGACACGCAATTATTGCTTCGATCAGGGTGAGGCACGGATCGGCTGGCCTCAGGTCGGGGACATTCGCAAGGCCAAACTGAGCGATCCGGCCTACGAATTAGGCACCAATGAACAAAGCGCCTTGAAAATGTTCGGCCGTGAGATCGTGCCGGGGGACATTCTGCTTTGCCTGAAAAGCAGAACGTCGATTTGCGGGGTTGGCGTCGTTACGGACGAATACCGTTACGAGCCTCACACCGAGGCGCCTGTGCGCAAGGACTTCGTCCATGTGCTCCCGGTGCGCTGGCTGACATCCCACATTGACTTCAACATCCTGGCGCTCAATCGGGACGTCCGTCTTACACAGAAAACGGTCTATCCGCTAGACCGAATCAACTGGCCGACGCTACAGCAGGCGCTTCAGGATGAAGGGGTGAAACTGGAAGCGGCGCCTTCCGTTCCCATGGTGCAAACCACAACATCGCGACCCCACGTGCTGATCATCGATGAAATCAACCGCGGCAATATTTCCCGTATATTCGGTGAGCTGATCACCTTGCTGGAGCCCTCAAAGCGCGCCGGGGCGAAGGAGGCGTTGCACGTTCAGCTTCCCTACTCCAAGGTTCAATTCAGTGTCCCGTCCAATGTGTATCTGATCGGCACCATGAACACAGCCGACCGATCATTGACGGGGTTGGATATCGCGCTACGCCGCCGTTTTAGTTTCAAGGAGATGCCGCCTCAACCCGATTTGCTGCGGAGCGCTAACGTTCCAGGTGTCAATGTCGAGGCCCTGTTGTCGGTGATTAACCAGCGCATCGAAGTGCTTCTGGGTCGAGATCATTGCCTGGGCCACGCCTATTTCCTGCCTCTTAAAGAGGATCCCACGCTGGAGCGTCTGGCCTCGATTTTTCGTGATCAAGTACTGCCGCTGTTGCAGGAATACTTTTTCGAGGATTGGCGGCGAATTCAATGGGTGCTCAACGATCACCGCAAAGCAGACCACGCAGACCGGTTCGTCTACCAGACCAAGGTCAGCCTGAGCGAATTGTTCGGCGAAAAAGTTGACGTGTCCGATCACAACAGACCTTGGCGGACCAATCCCGAGGCGTTCACTCGAACTTCTGCGTACACAGGCGTCATCCGTGCAGGCCTTCCACCGCTGCCGTCGGTGCCTGAACCGGCAGCGCCCAACCCGTGACCGGCATTACCGTTCGTGAGCATGCACTGCTCACCCTCGAACCCGTAACGCCCTCGCTCGACCGTGCGCAGGTATCTCCCAGCGCCTTCGACTGGTTATGCGAACTCAGCGCCAGTTTCAAAAAAAATGGCGCATCGCTCGTTCAGCGCAATGGCCAACGCTCGCTCAGGCTGGACAACTACGTCGGGGTGGTCGAAACACCCTGCGGTACTCGCCTGGAAATACTTCCCAAGCACAGGCTAAGAGACGATTGCCTGAAAGAAAGCCGGGGCCTGCTACAAAAGATGATTCAAGTCGCACTGGACTTACCTGTACGCCAGGCGGGTCCAGCCAGCCTTGAGCGGTTTGACACTCCGACCCCTGAGTGGGTGATGCGCCAGTTTCTTCAGGCACTGGATCATCTCGTAAAACGTGGTATGCGCTCCGACTACCGTACCGTTGAAGCGCAGGAGCCGTTTTTGCGCGGGCAGCTGAATGTCGTCGCGCAGATGCGTCAGCAACCTGGGCGAGAACATCTATTCCAGATTCGCCACGACGCTTTTCAGCCCGACGGCGCGGAGAATCGGTTGTTGAGCAAGGCATTGGAACGGGTGTGTGAACACACGCGAGATCCGGACAACTGGCGGATGGCCCACGAGTTGCGCCACCTATTGCATGAGGTGCCGGCGAGCACCAACATCCCTCAAGACTTTAAACGATGGCGCACCGACCGACTCATGACGCACTACACGCCAATCAAACCTTGGTGCGAACTGATTCTGGGCGAACTGTCGCCGCTGTCGGTGCATGGAAACTGGCACGGCATCAGCGTGTTGTTCCCTATGGAAAAACTGTTCGAGCGCTACCTCGAAGCTGTGTTGAGGCGATCACTGACCTCAGCAGCCAGGTTAACGCCACAGCCCGCCCGGCATTCACTTTGCTCACATCAGGGACAACCGCTGTTTCAACTCAGACCAGACTTCATACTCGAACATGAAGGTGTCAGGTGGGTGCTTGACGCGAAATGGAAGCTGCTCGACCAAACCGACCGTGACAATAAATACGGACTGAAACAGAGTGATCTGTATCAGCTCTTCGCCTACGGTCAACGCTATTTGGAGGGCAAGGGGGATCTGGTTCTGGTTTACCCGAAACATGACCGCTTCACGCAAGCACTGGCCCCCTTTTACTTCACTGAAGATCTGCGTTTATGGGTCGTGCCTTTTGACCTGCTGACCGACCAACTCATTACCCCCGAGCAGACGGGCTCGGGGTCGATACTGCGGTCCGAAATGTCTGGAATGTTGGAAATCTGATCGCGTCAATTGAGCATGGGAGCGACACATGAAACAGATCACAGCAGGCGTGCTGAGTATCGCCTACCTCGAAAGCGGCCCTGCCGACGGGCCAGTCGTGGTGCTGCTGCACGGATTTCCTTACGACGTTCGCGCCTATGACGAGGTCGCGAAACGGCTCGCGGACGCGGGTTGCCGTTGCATCGTGCCGTACTTGCGGGGCTACGGCCCCACGCGTTTTCTCGATGGGTCCACGCTTCGTTCCGGTGAACAGGCCGCCCTCGGCGCCGATTTGCTGGCCTTGCTTGACGCGCTGAACATCGAACGTGCGGTGCTGGCGGGTTACGACTGGGGTGGCCGCGCGGCGTGTGTCGTCGCAGCGTTGTGGCCCGAGCGCGTGATCGGCCTGGTAAGCGGTGATCCGGGCTACAACATTCAGGACATTGCCGCCGCCAACACGCCCTCTTCACCCCGGACCGAGCATCGTCTCTGGTATCAGTATTACCTCCATGGCGAGCGTGGATATACCGGGCTAAAGGCCAATGGCAAAGCATTCTGTCGCCTGCTGTGGGAACAGTGGTCGCCCAGTTGGACATTCAGCGATGGGACCTATGAGGCGAGCGCGGATTCGTTTTCCAACCCGGACTTTGTCGACGTCGTGACCCACTCCTACCGCCACCGGTTCGGGTTGGTCGAGGGCGATCCCCGTTACGCCGAGATCGAACGCCAACTGGCGCAACGGCCCCCGATTTCGGTGCCGAGCGTGATTCTGAGCGGGGCCGATGATGGGGTCTCGTCGAAGCGGGATGACGCGGCTGCCGTGAAAGGCTTCAGCGCGAAGGTGCGCAGACAGGTGCTGCCGGGCGTGGGTCATAACGTCCCGCAAGAAGCACCCGCCGTGTTCGCCGATGCGGTGTTGGAGGTGCTGAACCGCTGAGCATCCAGGCATCCCGCTAACGGGTGCTTGAGCATTCGACACGGGACGCTGTGAAGCCTGCGACTCTTTCCCACTCAACATGACACCCCGAACCGTCAGATGTAGGGGTCTGACCTGCGATTGTTCGATAACAAAGCCTGACAACCGTTAAATCGTAGGCTGCCGCCCGGCAAATCGCGCCCTCATAATGGCCCCACAACAACAAATGGGGTTCACCCTGAGGCATGCACGCGATGTACAAGGATCACATCATCAAGGCTCGTTTCACTGACAGTATCGTGTTCATGGGCGCCATCGCCGCTGTCATTTTCTGCATCACCCTCCTGTGCGGCGTTGGCGAAAGCCGGCTCTCGCACCTGATGGGCCCCATCGTTCTCGATCTGGAATCGCCGTTGGCACGCAACATCGCCGTGGGCGGGACCTTCACCCTCACCGCCATGCTGAATCTGTTCATGCTCGGCCGTTTTCCGCTACGGGCGCAGATCATCACGGTCTGGTGCGAGCTGCTGGTGCTGTTCCTGCTGTTCTTCGACACATTCAATCTGTCTTACAGCTTCATCGCCACCAAGGTCGGCTTCATGATCACCCAAGGGGTGTTCACTACCGTCTACGTGTCCGCCATTTCCATTGCCATCGCGTTCGTGCTGGCGTTGTTGGGTGCCACGGCCCGGCTGTCGTCCAACGGCTTCGCCATTGCCATCGCCAGTTTTTACACCTCGTTCTTTCGCGGCGTCCCGCTGCTGATTCAGATTTACCTGATCTACCTCGGCATCCCGCAGCTGGGCTATGTGGTCGGCGCAGTGCCCGCGGGGATTCTCGCGCTGTCGCTGTGCTACGGCGCCTACATGACAGAAATTTTCCGCGCGGGGATCAGCAGCATTTCCCGTGGACAGTGGGAGGCTTCACGGGCCATTGGCCTGACGCCGTTCCAGACCATGACCCGGGTGATCCTCCCGCAATCCATGCGGCTGATCATCCCGCCGACCGGCAATCAGTTCATCTCGATGCTCAAGGACAGTTCGCTGGTATCAGTAATCGGGGTGTGGGAGCTGATGTTCCTCGCCCGCACCCAAGGCCGCGCCGAATTCCGTCACCTGGAAATGCTCATCACCGCTGCCGTGCTGTATTGGCTGCTGTCCATCGTGCTGGAAACGGTTCAGGCACGGATGGAAAAACACTTCAACCGCGCCCATCGCTGATCAGGAGCACGACAATGAATCAGCCCTCCGTTTCCCTCGCGTCGGCGGCGTATCCGGCTGTCTCGATCCAGGACATGCACAAGTGGTACGGCGACTTTCACGTGCTCAAGGGGATCGACCTGCACATCGCGCCCGGTGAAATCGTCGTGGTGTGCGGCCCTTCGGGCTCCGGCAAGTCCACGCTGATCCGCTGTCTTAATCTGTTGGAGGATTTCCAGAAAGGACACGTGTTCATCGACGGCGTCGAGCTGACCCGCGATGCCACCTGCGTGGCGGGGATTCGTCGCCAGATCGGCATGGTGTTTCAGCAGTTCAACCTGTTCCCGCACATGACCGTGCTGGAAAACCTCATGCTCGGGCCGCGCCTTGTGAGCAAGCTCAGCGAATCGAAAGCCCGCGAACTGGCGTATGAATACCTCGACCGCGTGCGGATCAGGAACCAGGCCGATAAATACCCCGGCCAGCTCTCGGGCGGTCAACAACAGCGTGTGGCCATTGCCCGGGCTCTCTGCATGCGGCCGCGCATCATGCTGTTCGACGAGCCCACCTCGGCACTCGACCCGGAAATGGTCAAGGAGGTTCTGGATGTGATGGGCGAACTGGCCCAGGACGGCATCACCATGGTGTGCGTGACCCATGAAATGGGGTTCGCCCGTCGGGTGGCCGATCGCATCATCTTCATGGATCAGGGCGCGATCATCGAGCAGGCCCGCCCCACCGATTTTTTCGACAACCCTCAGCACCCGCGTGCCCGGGAGTTTCTGTCGCAGATTCTCAGCCACTGAGAGGCTTCACCGCACCTTGCAACGTTCACCGAAAACAACAAAAACCATTTCGGACACCAGGAGCTTACCCATGATCCCGTTCACGCGTTTCTTCGCGACCGCTGCTGTCACCACTGCCGTCATGTTGGCCACCGGAGGCGCCTGGGCAGGCGCGACCCTCGACCGGGTTCACCAGACCAAGGTGATCAAGGTCGCCACGGCCGCCAACTGGCCACCCCAGTCTTTCCTCGGTCCGGACAACACACTGCAAGGCTTCGACATCGACGTGGCGAACGAAATCGGCAAACGGTTGGGCAGCAAGGCCGAGTTCGTGACTCCCGAATACGGGGTCATCACGGCCGGGCGCTGGTCGAACCGCTGGGACCTGTCAGTCGGTTCCATGACCCCGACCACCGAGCGCGGTCGCGTGCTGGATTTCCCGGCCATCTATTACTACACCCCGTACGTATTCGCTGTGCACAAGGATGCTGCCGGCACCCAGGCTGCGGACCTGAACGGCAAGATCATCGGCGTCGAAGCGGGAACGACGTCCGAGGATTACATCAATCGGCGCCTGAAGATCGACGCGGCGGACGTGCCGTCGTTCACCTACGACGTCACGCCCGGTGAAGTGAAAACCTATGGCGACAGCATGGGCCCGCTGGATGATCTGCGAATGGGCAATGGCGTCCGGCTGAATGCGACCTTGTCCGCCCTGCCCACCATCGTGGCGGCGGTCAAGAACGGCTATCCCATCGTGCGCGTGGAGGGCAAACCGGCTTACTACGAACCGCTGGCCATTGCCGTCGACAAGGGCGATGAAGCGTTCAACAGCACGTTGACCAAGATCGTCGCCGACATGAAAGCCGACGGGACGCTGAAGCAGCTGTCCGAAAAATGGTACGGCGCCGACCTCACGCAAGTGCAATAACCCCCATCAGACCGTACAGGCGCCCGTCCTCGACGTGGCGTCCTGGACGCCTGCGCCCAGCAAAAAGGACAACGGTTTTCATGTTCACCTATAACAACAACTATTACACCGCGACGATGCAGGACACGCCCTCGCGGCCTGCGCTGTCAGGCAACGTGCGCGCCGATGTCTGCGTGGTCGGCGCAGGGCTGGCAGGGTTGAGCACGGCCTGGGCACTGCTGACACGAGGCAAGACTGTCGCGTTGCTCGACGCTGGCCGAGTGGCATGGGGCGCGTCAGGGCGCAATGGCGGCTTCGTGCTTCAGGGTTGGTCCGAAGGCATGTCGGCCATCGAACGACGCTGCGGGAAAACCACCGCTGCCGCGCTGTTCAAACTGTCGCTGGAAGGGGTCGATATCGTGCGTGAGACCATCGCCCGACACGCCCTGCCCGGCTGTTCACCCACGACGGGAAAGCTGAGCGTGATCCGCTACGACGATGCCGACAGCCTGCGGCGACTGCAGGACAAAATGGCCACGGACTTCGACTTTCATCTCGACTACCTGAATCGCGATGCGGTACGTGAACGGCTGAAAACCGACCGCTACTTTCAGGCACTTCGGGACACCCACGGTTTCCATTTTCACCCCTTGAATTATTGCCTCGGCCTGGCCGGGCTCATTGAACGCAGCGGCGGCGCGATTTACGAACAGTCGCCGATGGTCCGGGTCGAGCGCCGGGACGGCGGGCATCGGGTGATCACGGATAAGGGCAGCGTCGAGTGCGGCGATGTGGTGTATTGCTGCGGCGGGTATGGCGGCCCCGAGTTCGGCAAGCTGCGCGGCGCGTTTCTGCCCATCGCCACCTACGCTGTCCTGACCGAACACCTTGGGCCGCGGTTGGCGGCAGCAGTGAACACCCGCGATGCGGTGGGCGACAATCGTCGGGCCTCCGATTATTACCGGGTCGTTGATGGCGATCGTTTGCTCTGGGGCGGGCGCATCACCACCAAAAACCTGCAGGATGAAAAGCGCCTGGGGCAGTTGTTGACGGCCGATATTCTCGACGTCTACCCGCAGTTGAAAGGGGTGAAGATCGATAAAGCCTGGTCGGGGCTGATGGGCTATGCCCGGCACAAGATGCCTCACATCGCCTCACTGGGCACGGGGCTCTGGGCTTGTACCTCGTTCGGCGGCCATGGTATGAACACTGCGCCCATTGGCGGACGCGTGATCGCCGAAGCCATTTGCGGCGAAAGCGATCGCTACCGGTTGTTCGATGCGTACGGACTGCAATGGAACGGTGGTCCTCTCGGGCCCGCGGCGGCCCAAACGGTTTACGCCGGGCTGAAGATCATGGATTTCTTTCAGGAAAGCCGGTCACAGCGCAAAGCGGTTTCTCACCCCTGAATCAGAGCAAGGCCAAGGACGTTTTCATGGATGCGCCTACCCCCGGTCCGCTGTTCAACCTGACCGACAAAGACCGACAACTGCTCAGCCTTTTGCAAGCCAATGCCCGGGAACCCACCGCCTCGTTGGCACGCAAGCTGGGCGTGTCGCGCTCGTCCGTGCAGGAGCGCATCACCCGTCTGGAAAAAGCCGGGGTCATTACCGGCTACAGCGTGCGCATCGACCAGGATCGTCTCCAACAGACCATCAACTGCTTCACCATGACCTCGTGCACCAACAAGAGCTACACCGATGTGATGACTTCCCTGCGCAAAATGGATGCGGTGCAAGCCGTTTACGCCGTGTCGGGGGAGTCGGACTTCATCATTCATTTGGCCACCTCAACCCTGAGCGACCTCAACGCCGAGTTGATCCGGATCAACATGATCAAGGGCGTCGCGCACACCTCGTCGCATATCGTGATGGAAACCAAATTCAGCCGAAAACTGATGGAGTGAGCGAGCGGGAACGCGTTGTTTCATTCCGTCGCCCCACGGCGACGCAACGCAGCGGCGGCGATCTCATTGCCCTGCCCCATCACGATACTCAGCGCGGTTTCGCCCCGTGCGTCCTGGTGGTTCAGATCGGCACCCTGGGCGATTAACTCGGGCACGAAATCCAGACGCCCGAACAGCGCCGCGAAGGCCAGCGCGGTTTGGCCGCTGTTGTTGGTCTGATCGATGGCGCAACGATCAACCAGCAACTTCGCCATGGCCATTTCTCCCTTGAACAACGCGCCCATCAGCGCGGTGTTGCCGTTGTGGTCGGGGATACAAGGGTCGGCGGCGGCGCCGAGCAGCAACCTGACCTCGTCGGTCTGTCCGTGGTAGGTCGCCAACACCAGCGCGGTGTAACCCTCGCCACTCTGGCTGTTCACCGGAAAACCGGCGTCAATCAGCGCCCGGCTGATGTCGGTTCGCCCCGCACGGGCGGCGTCGAACCATTGCTGATCATAGATATGCGGATTCACCTGCACGGGGCGTTCCTCGCTGACCAGGTGCTCGGGGGTCGAGGGCAGCCAGAAATCGGGCACAAGCAGGTGGCTGACGCGCAGTCCCACCCACGAAAGACCCGCCAACAGCACCAGTGCAGCAACAACGAAGCCGATTCGGCGACGGGAATAGGTGTGCATGGATCATCTCCTCAAGACCATCGCGTCAGTGCCCGACGCGATGGCCGTTCTCAACGCCGACTCAGTCTTGCAGGCGAGTTGCGAGTGACTTGACGCGCTCGACGTCAGCGTGGGTCGCCTTCGCCAACTGCCCGCCGTAACCGGCGTCCGCCTTATAGAAGTACGAAAGCATCGTGTACTTGTTGGCCTCGTTGGTGACGTGGTTCAGGTCCGCGCTCAAGGCTTCAATCAGGAAGCCTTTGTCCTTCTCGGACAGGCCCCGGTAGTACTCACCGGCCTGGAAGAAGTTTCGCGGTTTCTGGGTCATGCGCTGCTGAGTGACCCCACTGACCGGCGTCGCTGCGTCTTTGTATTTAGGGTCCTGGCTGAGTTCCTTGATGCCCGACGGTTCGTAGTTGATCTCGCCTTTACGACCACTCGCATTCAAGGCACCGTCCTGGCTGTTATTGCTGACAGGTGTTTTCGGCGCGTTGATGGGAAGTTGCTGATAATTGGCGCCGAGCCGGTACATTTGGGTATCCGCATACGCGAACAGTCGCCCCTGAAGCATGCGGTCTTCGGATGCTTCAATTCCCGGGACCAAACGTGACGGTGCAAAGGCCGACTCTTCGGTGGATTCAAAATAATTGTCTGGAATTTTATTCAGCGTCAGCGTGCCGACTTTTCGTTCCGGCACACCGGTCCAGACTTTGGTGTCGTCGAGCGCATCGAAATCAAACTTGCCCAACTCCCCCGGCGTCAGCACTTGGACATAGAGATCCCATTTGGGAAAGTCACCTTTTTTGATGGCGCCATACAAATCATTGGTCATCAAGTTCCAGTCATTCGCAATGGAACCACCGATTTGTTTGGGTTCGAAACCATGAACGCCCTGCTGGCTCTTCCAGGCAAACTTCACATAATGGGTCACGCCATCAGCGTTGATGAATTTGAACGCATGGACCGCCGAGCCATCCATGTGACGATAGGAATCCGGCATGCCCTCGACGGTATAAAGGTGAGTCAACATATTGGTGGCTTCTGGCGTGTGCGCGAAGAAGTCAAACGCCAGGTTGGGATCTTGTACGCCGGTGACCGCGCTGGGTTTGTTGGCATGAACGAAGTCGGGAAATTTGATGGCATCGCGGATAAAAAAGATCGGCCAGTTAATGCCGACCATGTCCCAGTTACCTTGTGAGGTGTAGAACTTCACGGCGAAACCGCGGGGATCACGGGCTTGTTCAGGCGATCCCCGATACCCCATGACCGTTGAAAATCTCACAAAGACCGGCGTTTTGCTGCCGGCTTGAAAGACTTGCGCGACGGTCAGGTCATGCAGATCAGCAGTCGGCTCGAAGTCTCCAAAGGCCCCCGTGCCCCTCGCATGAACGACGCGTTCGGGAATGCGCTCGCGATCAAACCGCTGCAGTTTTTCAATCAAGTGGGAGTCTTGAAGTAATACGGGACCGGCATCGCCTGCCGTTTGAGAGTTTTGATTGTCGCCAACAGGGGCCCCACTGTCTCGCGTGAGTTGATCTGCATGAACGGCAGATGAAGCGGCGATGGCAACAGCGAGCACGGAGGCGCTCCAGAGAGAACGATTATGGCTCATGGACATTATTTCCTCATTTATTATTAATAGCCTCCGAATACTGGTGAGTGCGGGAGTTGTCAGCCATTGGCTTTTAATCATCAGCCCCATATGAAAAAACAATGGAACAGAAATCGGACCTTTAAAGTGGTCAATTTCGAAAGCCCCACTGAAACAAAAACATTTTATGTTCTACCGGTTCATCAATAGCATTTGAACAAACGCAGTCGCCCGAGAAGTTCGCCCATCGCCCTTGATAAGGTGATCAACGAATCTCGGGCAATGCGAGGTTTTATTGCACGCTGTAATCAGGCAGGCCACTGATGCTCCGGCAACAGGCCTGTCCGATCACACGCCCAGCCAATCCCGTCAGCCTGCGTATGCCAGAGTCAATCGCTGCATGTCCGGTGCAGTCACCAGCTTGCCGTCCAGCAGCGCCATGAAGGCCTGGGTATAGGGCTGCGCCATGTGTTCGGCATGGGCCGCTTCCGAGGCAAAGTATTCAAAGAAACACAGATGCGTGGGGTCCTGCGCATAAGCAGTCTGATGAAACGCCACACAGCCCGGCTCTTTGAGCGTGTGTGCCAATGTCACGGCAGCGGCTTCCAGTACCTCGGTCAGGTATTCAGGCTTGACCGTTGCGTTCACCAGCAGAATGTACGGGACGTCGCTCATACCTTTTTCCTCATGGTCACTGCGGGTTGAAGTACACCGCGTCAGGCAGTGACAGGCTGGACTTGATGAGTCGAGTGCCTTCGTCGACGAGCACTTCGAGCGCCCCGCCATTCACGCCCTCGAACACCACTTCAGCCACAACGCGGGGGTCGGTTTTCGGCACATCGAAGCCTCTGACGAGGTCGGTGTCGACAAAGCCCACGTGCACGGCAACGACCTGAGTCTTCTGGCCAGTGAGTTCGAGGCGCAGCGCGTTGGTCACGCTCCAGGCGGCTGACTTGGACGCCGCGTAAGCAGCCAGCATCGGCCGACTCAACCACGTCACGTCCGACAACACGTTGACGATGGCACCGCCGTCATTGCGCGCGAGAATCGGGGCAAAGGCCTGGGCCGTGCGCACGATACCAAAGGTGTTGGTGTCCATCATGCGTCGCGTCAGCTCAATCATGTTCGACGCCAGGGCACTGTCCTGAATCTCGCCAATCCCCGCATTGTTCACCAGTACCGTGGTGTCCTGACACCGTTCGGCGGCCGCCAGCACCGACGCTTCGTCGGTGACATCGACCTTGACCGGAATGATGCCCGGCACGTCGAACCCTTCGGTGTTGCGCACACCCGCATAAACCTTCGAAGCCCCTTGGGCCAACGCCACTTTGGCAAGCGCAAGGCCCAGGCCACGGCTGGCCCCCGTTACAAACACGACTGATCCGGCGATATTCATTGGATGCTCCTGATGATTCAGAAACGCGAAGCAGCGGCTTCGCGAGGTTAGTGTGTAATTACACAGTAGAGAGTCAAAAAAAATCACAGCTCCGGTACGACCACCAATAACGACGCCCGAACCGACACCGCTTGCTCCCGGCCCATTTCTGCTTCCAGTTCGGCTTGAGCGGCGTCCCAATCGGGCAGCGCCTCTTCGAATTTCGCCCTCCCGTCTTCGGAGAGAAACAGCCGCAAGGCCGACCGTGGCCCTTCCGTGCGGCTGAGGACGAATCCTGACATTTGAAGCGGTTTGAGGGCTCTTACCAACGTCGTGCGTTCCATGACCATGATCTCGGCCAGGTCCGAGATGGAGATTTCCGGGTGTTTGACGAGCATCGCCAACAACGAAAACTGCGAGATCGACAGATCGGTCCTGGCCAGATGTCGGTCATAGAGTCGAGTGAGGTACCTCGCATTGCGCCTGACGGCAAGGCAATGGCAGAGATCGGGGCCGGTAATTTCTTTCATGACGCTCATCATATGTGTATATGCACATCAGTCAACCCCTTTGTCTTCCGTGGCTCCAGGGCACTCGGCGCTCAATCTCCGAATAGACCTGATCCAGCGCCACAAAACGCTGATCGGCGTAGTAACGAGTCTTCATCCACTGGCCGTCTTCGGGGTCGAAGCGGAATTCTTCGAACCCGTAAGAACCATCGGTGCGCACGAAAATATCGACACACCGATTGCGCTCGTCATTTTCGACGCTGTCCAGCACCGTCCATTCTGCCTTGGCCATCGACTATTCCTGCTTGAAAATCATCGCCACTCAGGCCGTCTTGCCGCCGTTCACGCGCACGATCTCGCCGGTCATGAATGGCACGGCGCCCGAGGCGACGAACACGATCATGCGGGCGATTTCTTCCGGTGTGCCGATCCGTTTCATGGGCACGCCGTCGATCATGCGTTCTCTTCCCGCTTCGTCACCCGTGATGCGGTCGAACATCTCGGTTTGCACGGGGCCGGGTGCCACAGCATTGACCCGAATGCCAAACGGCGCGGCTTCCAGGGCCACCGATTTGGTGATCCCTTCCACCGCATGCTTGCTCCCCGCGTAAAGAGAAGCATTGGGCGCGCCCTTGATGCCCATGCTCGACGACAGGTTGACAATGCTGCCAAACCCTTGCGCCCGCATCACACGCATCTCGTGCTTCATCGACAGCAGCGTGCCGAGCACGTTGGCGGCGAACACTTGTTCGTATTCCGCTGAAGTGACCTCCAGGATGGACGCAAATTTCCCGTCCACGCCCGCGTTGTTGACGGCGGTGTCCAGTCGGCCAAACTCGGCGACGGTCACGTCCACGAGGCGTTCGATTTCGTTTTCATAACGGACATCGGCTCGCTGAAAGATCGCCTGCACGCCCTGCGCTTCCAGTTCCGCGAGCAACGCTTGCCCGGCTTCTTCACGACGCCCCGAGATCACCACCCGGTAGCCCGCCTGCCCGAACGCAATGGCCGTCGCTCGACCAATACCCGCCAGCGCGCCTGTGATCAGCGCCACTGGCCCATCGTTGCTGTTGTTGACAGAGCTGCTCATAGGATTCTCCAGAGTTGATTCGCGGTGTCACGCCCGCTCAACGGGCGCCAAACACGAGGTGCTCGAAAATGTCGGCGTGGCCTTGGGGCAGCGCTCGCCAGTATTGCGGCGGTGCCGTCACCTTGGCGCCCAGCTCGGCGGCCGCTCGCCATGGCCAGCGCGGGTCGTTGAGCATGGCGCGGGCGATGGCCACCAGATCGGCCTCGCCCGAGCGGATGATTTCATCGGCCTGACGCGGTTCGGTGATCAGGCCGACGGCGGTGGAAACGAGCCCGGCTTCTTGCTTCACCCGAGCGGCAAACGGCACCTGATAACCGGGGGCTGGGGCGATTTTTTGCAGCGGGGAAATGCCGCCTGACGACGACACCACCCAGTCCGCACCGTGTGCCTTCAGGGCTTGAGAAATGGTCACCGTCGCGTCGATGTCCAGCCCGCCTTCCACCCAATCGGAGGCCGACAGTTTCACACCCAGAGGGCGCTCGTCCGGCCAGGCGTCGCGCACGGCGTCGAAGACTTCCAGCAGAAAGCGCATGCGGTTTTCCAGCGAGCCGCCGTATTCGTCGGTGCGCTGATTAGAGATCGGCGACAAGAACTGGTGAATCAGGTAGCCATGGCCACCATGCAACTCCAGCGCGTCCACGCCCAAGCGGGCCGCGCGCCGGGTAGCGGCGACGAAGGCTTCGCGAAGACGCACGATGTCAGCTTTTGTCAGCTCGACCGGTGCAGCTTCACCCTCTTTATGAGGAATCGCGGACGGTGCGACGGTCTCCCAACCACCCTCGGACACCGGGATGAGCTGCCCGCCGCGCCAAGGCTCGTAACTCGACGCCTTGCGCCCGGCGTGAGCGAGTTGCAGGGCAACGGGGGTCCGCGAATTATCCCGGATCGCCTGAATGACCGTGCCCAGCGCCGCTTCAGTGTCATCGCTCCACAGCCCAAGGTCGCCAGGGGTGATTCGCCCGTCAGGCTCGACCGCTGTGGACTCGATGGTCAACATGCCGGCGCCGGAAATGGCCAGTTGTGTGAGGTGAGCGACATGCCAGGAATTCGCCAGGCCATCGGCCGCGCAGTATTGGCACATGGGTGACACGACGATGCGGTTGGGCAACGTGAGCCCCCGCAGTTTCAAGGCTGAAAACAGACCGTTCATGTGAACCTCATCGATCAGAGTGGATAACCTTCAGCATGTCCGAAGCGTTGTTCGCAATAAACGGCGCGGCAGTCCGGTCACTTCGGCGTTTTTGTCTGTTATTCCTTTGCCGTCCAGCCCACGGGCCCATCGATGCATTGTTTAGCCCGAATGAATTCTGTTTACCGCGCCCCTCGATTTATCCCGGTTCATCGGCCCCGTATCGTCGGCCCACCCCTGCAGTGTTCCCTCATGTGGACACGGCAATGTTCTTCTCTCACTACGGGATACTCGATATGAAATTCGTCGTAACAGGCAGTGCTGGCAATGTCTCCAAACCTCTGACCGAACTGCTTCTGGCCGCGGGTCATGACGTGAGTGTGGTCAGCCGCAACGCTGACAACATCGCCGCGTTGGTCAAACAAGGCGCGAATGCCGCGATTGGCGACATGGAAGATGTGGCCTTTCTGAAAGACACGTTGAAGGGTGCAGACGGCGTGTACTTGATGCTGCCGCCGATGTGGAACTCGCAGGACCAGAAGCAACAAAGCATCGAATACGCCCATAACTTCAAGGCCGCCATTGAGGCCACCGGCGTTAAAAACGTGGTCTTCCTGAGCAGCTACGGCGCCGACCGCCAAACGGATGCCGGCCCCATCAGCGGCATGGGCCTGGCCGAAGATGTGCTGAATACACTGGGCTCCGGCGTGAACGTATTGAGCCTGCGCACGGGCTACTTCTACAGCAACCTGTTGCTGTCCATCGACCTGATCAAGAAGGCCGGGCACATGGGCAACATGTTCGCCATCCCGCAAGGCCGTTTCACGGTCGTCGACCCTGAAGACATTGCCCGTACCGCCGCAGCGGCGCTGGCCACCCAGAACTTCAAGGGCCACAGCTACCAGTACGTCATCAGCGATATCACCGGCACCGATGAGATTGCTGCACTGATCGGCAAGGAAATCGGCATCCCGGGTCTGAAATGGGAGAAGTTCGAGAAAGAAGACTTCCGCCAAGTGCTGTTGGGCTACGGGTTCGCCAAGGGCGCGGCGAACGACTACGTCGAGATGTTCGACACGTTGGACAAAGGGCTGTTGTTCGAACACTTCTTCGAAACGAAAGCGCCGTTTGGTGGCACGTCCATTGAAGCCTTCGCCAAGCGTTTCGCTGCGATTTATAAAAGCCGCTGATGGGGAGGCGACAACGTGATCAAGATCAGCGTGATGTACCCCTCCGGACGCGGGATTCATTTCAATCATCGTTATTACCGCGACGTGCACCTGCCGTTGGTGAAAAGGCGGTTGGGGGATCACCTGATCTCCTACAGCATCGACAAGGGGCTGTCAGGAATGGAACCGGACAGCGCGCCCTTATACGTCGGCCTGTGCCATCTGTATTGTGAATCCGTCGAAGCGTTTCAAGCCGGTATTGCGCCTCACGGCGAGGAACTGGAAAACGACATCGCCAACTTCACCAATGCATCGCCGGTGTATCAGATCAGCGAAGTCGTGGACATGGACTGATGTTTCATTCCACCAACAGCGGATGGTGTGCAAACAGCTCGGCGATCCAATCGACAAACACCCTCACCGTCGGTGCAAGGTGTCTGTTTTGCGGGTAGACGACTGAAATCGGCAAAGGCGGTGGAACGTAGGTGTTCAATACTTCCACCAGCTCCCCGGACGCCAGATAAGGCGCCGCCATGAACCGTGGCGCCTGAATGATCCCCAACCCTCTCAGACAGGACTGCATCCAGACGTCGGTGTCGTTCACGGCCAGGTTGCCCTGCAACAGCGTTTCGACGACCTGGTCTGCGACGGTGAAACTGAAGTTCATCAGCTTGCCGTGGCGCCCCCAGAAAAAATTGATCGCGACGTGGGTCTTGAGCTCGTCCAGCGCCGTGGGCATGCCGTGTCGTGCGAGGTAATCAGGACTGGCCACCGTGACCGGTCGATAGAAACCAATGCGCCTCGCCACCATGTTCGACGTCGGCAGTTCGCCTACACGAATCACGCAATCGACGCTGTCCTGAATCAGGTCCACCGGCTTGTCGCCAAAGCCCGCCATCAGCTCGATGTCGGGGTAGCGCTGATGGAAGGCATAAAGGTCCGGCAGTACCAGCAGCTTGCCCAACGACGTCGGCATGTCGATGCGCAACGTGCCGCGCGGCGTGTCCGCTTTTGCGACCAGCGCGTGTTCCGCCTCTTCGATGTCCGCCAGAATTCGTACGCAACGCTGGTAATACGCCGCCCCGTCCGGCGTCAGTCCGAGGCTGCGGGTGGTGCGCTGCAACAGCCGAATCTTCAAGTGGGCTTCGAGCTGTTGAATGACGATGGTGGCCGACGCCTTGGGGATGTGCAGCGTGTCCGCCGCCCGCGTGAAGCTGTTGGATTCCACCACGCGGGTGAACACTTTCATGGCGAAAAACAGGTCCATCGGCGGGCCTCCAGCGATGTGGTGAGAAAGCCCTCAGGGTAGGCAATCGACGTGCCGAGAAAAACCGGCAAGGCCTCCGAACACAGTGGACAAAAAGGCTGAAATCCCCCGCAAGCTGGTGCCCTCGCTACACGGGCTTTGGCTCTGCTCCTTTGCCATTAAAGCTTTTTTGTCCGGAATGTTCGGATATCCGGCCTGTTTTTCCCCTGCCCTGCGCTCCCTAGACTTCGAAGCCTGTCCCGTGAATCTCTGGAGTCTGTCATGCGCCCTACTGCTTCCCCTATCCGCGTCGGCCTGGTCGGTATTGGCAACTGGGCCATGCACGGCCACGTTCGCGTGCTTTCGCTGTTGCCTCAATATGAAATCACTGCCGTTTACAGCCAACGTCTGGACAGTGCGCAAGTCGCCGCCGCTCACCTGGGCATTCCCCATGTGGCCGAATCCCTGGACGAGCTGGTCAATCACCCCGAGGTCGATCTGGTGGTGGTCCTGACGATTGCCCCTCAACACGAAGAGGCGGTGCGCGCCGCCATCGCGGCTGGCAAGAACGTCTATTGCGAATGGCCGCTGACCACCAGCACCGCAGTCTCGCAAGAACTGGCCTGCCTGGCGAAGCAAGCGGGTGTGCGCACCATCGTCGGTTTGCAGCGCCGTCACGCGCCGCACAACCGTTACCTGCAAGACCTGCTGCAACAGGGCTACGTCGGCAAAGTGCGCTCGGTGCGCATCCACGTCAGCATGAATTACTTCCAGGCGCTGCGCCCGAACGCCCTGCGCTGGACCGTACCGGTGGAGAACTTCTCCAGCGTGGTGTCGATCTACGCCGGCCATTTCCTCGACATGCTGTTCACCGCCATGGGCTGGCCGGTCAACGTCAGCGCGCTGGCGGTCAACCAATTCGACGTCGTCACCATCAAGGAAACCGGTGAGCAATTGAGCGGCACCGCGCCAGACCAACTGGTTCTCGCCGGGCAACTGGAGGACGGCGCCCTGCTCTCGGTTCACATCGAAGGCGGCAAACGCAATGGCTCGGGGGTGCAGATCGAAATCACCGGTCACGAAGGTGACTTGCGCATCACCAACGTTTCGGCGTTCGGCGGCGTGGGCGAGGACTATGTGATCGAAGGCGCCCACGGCGATCACCTGCCGCTGGAGGTGTTGCCGATCCCCGCCAGCTACTCGCGCCTTCCAACGGCCGAAGACCTGCCGTCCTCGGTGCTCGAACTCGCCGAGCTGTACCACGTGTACGCCCAGGACCTTGCCGAGGGCACCCACGCCGCCGCGACGTTCGACGATGCCGTGCGCATGCACAAGCTGCTCGACGGCGTGCTGGCCTCGTCGCAAACCGGCCGCCGCTCCCTGTTCGCCCTTTGAATCCTGATCACTGATTGCCAAGCCCATTTCTGGAGATACAACCATGGCCTCTTCACCCTTGAAGCTGTTATCGGACGCCGTTGTCGGCCCCCATCGCCTCAGCCATCGCGTGGTGCACGCGCCCATGACCCGACTGCGCGCAGACCGCGACGACAGCCCGAGCCGTATGATGCTGCGCTACTACGAGCAACGCGCCTCGCAAGGCGGCCTGTTGATCGTCGAATCAACCCACCCCTCGGTGGACAGCCGGGGTTACCTCGGCGCGCCGGGCATTTACACCGACGCCCATCGCGACGCCTGGAAACCCATCGTCGAAGCCGTGCACGCCAAAGGTGGCGTGGTGTTCTTGCAACTCGGCCACGACGGCCGCCAGTCCCACAGCGACCTGAGCAACGGCAAGCCGCCGATTGCGCCCTCGGTCGTGCCGTTCGAGACCAACGCCTTCACTCAGGACGGTTGGGTGCCAGCTTCGCCTCACCGCGCTGTCGAAAAAGACGAGTTGCCCGCGCTGATCGAAAGCTATCGAGAAAGCGCCCAACGTGCGCTGGATGCGGGCTTCGATGGCGTCGAACTGCACAATGCCAACGGCTATCTGCTGGACACCTTTCTGCAGGACGGTACCAACAAGCGCACAGACGAATACGGAGGCTCCCTCGAAAACCGCGTGCGCTTCCCGTTGCAGGTGCTCAACGCGCTGGTGTCGGTCTGGGGTGCGGACCGGGTCGGCGTGCGCGTGTCGCCGAGCGGCCAATGGGGCTCGATTTCTGACAGCAACCCGGAAGCCACTTTCGAGTATTTCGTGCGACGACTGAACACATACGGCCTGGCGTACCTGCACGTCATCGAACCGCGTATCAAGGGCACCGATGAAATCGAGCCTGACCGACCACCCGTGGCGGCTGCCTTTTTGCGGCCGTTTTTCGACGGTCCGATCATCGCGGCCGGCGGGTTTGATCGCGGGGGTGCCGAAGCCATTCTGCAATCCGGCGCAGCGGACCTGGTGGCTTTCGGTCGTCATTTCAGCGCCAACCCGGACCTGCCCGAACGCCTGCGCCACGACTGGCCGCTCACACCTTACGTGCGTGATGCGTTCTGGGGCGGCACGGCCCAGGACTACAACGACTTTCCCGAATACGCCGCTGAGCAAACCCCGCGCTGACCGCCGCGTCATCAGCGCTTCACTGTCAGGAGGATCACACCGATGAGTACCCCGTCGATTTCACTCGTGCCCTTGTATTGGCTGGCCCTGGGCACCTTCGCCGTCGGCACCGAGAGTTTCATGCTCGCGGGGCTGTTGCCAGACATTGCCGCCGACCTGGCGACGACCGTCGTCGCCGCCGGACAACTGGTGACGGTCTTTGCGCTGGCGTATGCCTTCAGCTCGCCGATCCTTACGGCGTTGACGGGCCGGTTCAGCCGCCGAACGCTGATGATTGTCACGATGATTGGCTTCACCCTGGCCAACCTGATTGCCTTCGTGGCCCCCAATTATTGGGTGCTGATGATCGCCCGAGTGTTGCTGGCGTTCACAGCAGGGCTGTTCGTGCCGGGGGCCAATGCGCTGGCCGGTGCGATTGCCGGTCCCGACAAACGGGGCACGGCACTGGCCATCGTCAACGGCGGCATCACCCTCGCCGTCGCGTTCGGGGTGCCGCTGGGCGCCATCGTCGGGGAACACCTCGGCTGGCGGATGACCTTCGCCGGGGTGGCGGCGCTGTCCGCACTGGCCAGTCTTGGCCTGATCATCGGGCTGCCTGCGGCCATTGGTCAGGGCTTGCCGGTTGCTTCATTGCGCGAACGACTCGACACGGCCCGCCGTCCGGTCATTCTGCTCAGCCTATGGGTGACCACGCTCTGGGCGACGGGTGCGTACACCGTTTACACCTACTTGGCGTTGTTCATCACCGACACGACGCGGTTGGTTGGCGCGCAAGTCGGGTACGTGTTCTTCGCCTGGGGTGTCGCCGCGGGCGTGGGTGTAATCGTCGGCGGCAAGCTGGTAGACCGCCTCGGCGCGCGCCGGGTCATCCCCTATTGCCTGACGGCGATGATCGCTTCGTTCGTGATCCTGTCCGTGAGTGTCGATACGTTTCATGCCGATCAAGCGCTGGTCCCGGTCGTGGTTGGGGTGCTGGTGTGGGGCGTTGCCCACTGGTCGTTTTACCCGGCGCAGCAAGCGGGCCTGATCGGCATCGCCGGTCTCAAAGGAACGCCCATCGCGCTGTCCCTCAACGCCTCATTCATGTACCTGGGTTTTTCACTGGGCGCTGCCCTCGGTTCGCTGACACTGAGCTTTGCCTCGGTGACTGCGCTGGGTTGGGTGGCGGCAGCCTGTGAGTTGTCCGGTCTGATGCTGCACCTGCTGATCCGACGAAAAATGTCGAGCAGTGCAGCCCTGGTGTGTGCCGTCTGAGGCACACACCTTTCCCGTCATCGCCCGCTCCCGAGGGCACCGTTGTTTCCTACCCCTGTCTTTCCCTGGAGATTCCCATGCCTCGCATCATCCATTTCACCGAATACGGCAGCCCTGACGTGCTGCGCTATCAAACCATCGAAACCCCGACACCGGCCGCGACCGAAGTGCTGTTCCGGGTTCATGCCATCGGCTTGAACCGCGCTGAATCCATGTGGCGGCAAGGCAGTTACGTTGAGCCGGTCCACCTCCCCGCCCGCCTGGGCTACGAATCGGCCGGTGTTGTCACGGCCGTCGGTGCCGACGTCAAACACGTCGCGGTCGGCGATCGGGTCAGCACAGTGCCGTCTTTCTCGCTGAACGATTACGGCATGTACGGCGAAGAAGTCCTGGCGCCCGCCCACGCCGTGGTCAAACTGCCGGAATCAGTGTCGTACGAACAGGCCACGGCCATCTGGAACGTGTTCATCACGCCCTATGGCGCACTGATCGAAAACGACCTGCTCAAAGCGGGCGACGTCGTGCTCGTACCGGCCGCGTCCAGCTCCGTCGGCCTCGGCACCTTGCAAGTGGTGCGGGCGGCGGGCGGCATTCCGGTCGCACTGACCCGCACCCGCGCCAAGCGCGAACAACTGCTGGCAGCCGGTGCGAGCCACGTGATCGTGACCGACGAAGAAGACCTGGTGGACGCGGTCAACCGCATCACCGAGGGTCGCGGCGCCGACATCGTGTTCGAGCCTGTCGGCGGCGCCACCTTCCCGAAACTGTTGGAGGCTTTGCGCGTCGGCGGAACCGTATTCATCTACGGCGCCTTGAGCGAAGACATCACGCCGTTGCCGCTGCTAACGGTCATCGCCAAGACCCCGGTGATTCGCGGCTACAACCTGTTTGGCACCACCACCGACCCGGAACGTCAACGCAAGGCCACCGAGTACGTGTTCGCGGGGTTGAAGTCCGGCGTGTTGCACACCGTCATCGCCAAGACCTTCACCTTCGACGAGATGGTCGAGGCGCACCGTGAGCTGGAAAAGAACCTGCACCTTGGCCGTATCGTGGTGACTGTGAACTGAAGCGACGTCTCGCCTCCCCCCTCAACGCCCGATGCTTGCCATCGGGCTTTTTATTGGGCGTTGTGCCAGACAGACCGCAGACACCGGATTTGCGACTGCTCCGCAGCCGATCGCGAGCAAGCTTGCTCCTACGCCCTTCGGGCAGAAGCGGGTCGCGTCGAAGTCGAGTTCGCATCTGGCCGCGGGCCGTACCCACAAAAAAGCCGACAGCGAAGGATCGCTGTCGGCTCGATTGCACCGCTTGGCTGTCACACCACCGCGGCTGCTTCGTAGAACGGGTAATCGACGTAGCCGACTTCCGTGCCGCCGAAGAAGGTCGGACGGTCGTAGGCGTTCAGTGGCCGTTTGAGACGCAGTCTTTCCGGCAGGTCCGGGTTGGCGATGAAGTGGCGACCGAACGCCACCAGGTCCGCATCGCCCGCCCGAATGATCGCTTCGGCGCCTTCGCCGTCGAAACCGCCTGCCGCGACGATCACGCCCGGGAAATGCTTGCGGATCATCTGTGCCGCAACAGGAGCCGGGTCAGCATTTTCATCTTCCACGTTGCCCAGGATGCGCGGCTCGATCAGGTGCAGATACGCGAGGTTCAGCGGCGCCAGTTGCTGGGCGACGTGAGTGAACAGGCCTTCCGGATCGGCATCGCCCATGTCGCCCCAGGTGCCGCTTGGGCCAAGGCGCACGGCCACGCGGTTCGAACCCCAGACCGAGATCAGCGCGTTCGTCACTTCCAGCAGAAACCGCGCACGGTTTTCGAAGGACCCGCCGTAGTTGTCGGTGCGTTTGTTGCTGTTGTCCTGAAGGAATTGATCCACCAGATAACCGTTGGCGCCGTGCAGTTCGACGCCGTCAAAACCGGCTTTCACGCCACGCTCGGCGGCGGTGCGGAAGCTCTCGACCAGTTCAGCGATTTCCTCGACGGTCAGCGCGCGGTTCGGGGTGTTCGGCACCCAGCCTTCCTGGGTGTAAGCGACCCCGCCGTGGGGCACTTCCGACGGCCCGACCGGGATGCTGCCGTGGGGCTGCACTTCGCTGTTGGACTGGCGACCGGCGTGGTAGAGCTGCAGGAAGATTTTTGCGCCCTTGGCATGGACAGCGTCGGTGACCTGTTTCCAGCCGGCGATCTGGCTGTCATCGAACAGGCCTGGCGCGCCGAGATAGCCGTTGCCGTTGGGCGCCGCGATGGTCGCTTCGCCAATGAGAAAGCCGCCCTCGGACGCGCGCTGTGCGTAGTACTCAGCCATCAAGGCGCCGGGACGGGCGCCCTCTTCGGCACGCATGCGGGTCAGGGGTGCCAGCACGACACGGTGGGAAAACGTGAAGGGGCCGACGGTGACCGGGGTATGGAGCTTGGACATGATTGCCTCGTTCGGATAGGGAAAAGACGCTTGCCCGCCCGAAAGCCAGCGCTTTCAGGCCTGGGCACTGGCGGGTAGTACAAGGCTTTTCCCGAACGAGATAAACAGCCCAACCGTCACAACAATTCGGACTATTCGGCTGTAATCCCCTTTCGTCGCGTCAGGGCTGCTCCACCGTCGCGATGTGCTGTTTGAAATAGTCGATAAACACCCGCAGCTTCGGCGTGGCGTTGCGGCTCGACGGCCACAGCATCCACAGCGAGCCTCGATGATCAGTGAATTCCGGCAGCACGCGTTCAAGCTTGCCGTCCCGCAATGCCTGAATCGTCGAGAAGTCTGCCAGACACGCAATGCCCAGCCCTTCCAACGCCATGTGGGTCAGCGCGTCAGTGGTTGTGCAGGCGATGACCCGACCTAGTTCAGGGTCGCTGTCGGCGTCCGGATCGCGCACCGGCCAGCGCTCAAGAGAACCGCTGGCAGGGAATTTATGCAGCAAGCACGCATGATTGCGCAGTTGATCCGGGTGGGTCGGTCGGCCCCGGCGGGCGAGATACTCCGGCGACGCCACCAGTTCGAGTTTGTATTCCCCCAGCTTGCGCGCCATGAGTCGTGAGTCTGATGGCTGTCCGGTGCGCACCACGGCATCGAAGCCTTCTTCGATCACGTCCACCATGCGGTCGGACAGGTCCACGTCCAGCTCGATTTGCGGGTACGCCTGCATGAAGCCGGTCAGCAGCGGAAAGATCAGCGTGTTCTGCAACGGCACACTGATGCGCAATTTGCCGCGCGGTTCGTCCGCCAACTGCGACAGCTCGATTTCCGCCTGCTCGGCCTCTTGAATGATGCGTTTGCAGCGCTCCAGAAACAGCTCGCCTTCGGCGGTCAGGGTGACGCTGCGGGTGCTGCGGTGAAACAGCCGCACACCCAGGCGCTCTTCCATGCGCGACACACTCTTGCCTACCGCCGAAGATGAAATCTCCATCAAACGGGCGGCTTCGGTAAAGCTCCGGGTTTCCGCGACCTGCACGAAGGCCATGATGCCGCTGAGGCTGTCCAGCATGGTGAGGGGTTCTCGTGTGAGTGAAGAGATGACATGGCGCCATGTTATGCCCATATCCGGATCGATGGAGCGTCCGCATTGCGGAAATCGATGCCATCGACCGTCAGCCTCAAGCCTTCGCCAGCACCTCGATCAGAAACTCGGTGAACATCCGCACCTTGCTGGACGGCACGCGGCCTTTCAGGAAGACCGCGTGGACGTCCACCGCGTCCAGGCGGTAATCCGGAAGAAGTCGGACGAGTGAGCCGTCCGCGAGAAAGGCGCGGCACATCCATTCCGACGCGATGATGATGCCTAATCCTGCGACCCCGCTGGCCAGGGTCGCTTCCAACGACGTCACCCGGATTCTGGAGCGGACGGGAACGGGAAAATGCCTGGCCATTGGCGGTTAACGACCAGCGCTTGCTCGCCGAACCACCTGGCTCTGCCACGCACGTCAGCTCCGAGCACGCACTGCCGCCCGGTAGCGTTCTTAATCCGCTCCTGCCAGGCTCGCAATATCTGACGCCAGCGTCTCCAGCGTCGGCCGCGTGATCAAAGGCGCGGGCGCCCCGTCGGGAGCCGTCAAACCGATCCGGTTGTGCCAGATGGTCGGCAGGCCGACCTTTTCCGTGCCAAACAGATCGTAGGCAGAACCCGCCACAAAGACCGCGTTGGCGGGGGCGACGCCTGCCACTTCCAGCGCAAGCCGATACGGCGCCGGGTCGGGTTTATAGAAGCCGGCCTGTTCCGACGTGATGATCACGTCAAACGGCACGCCCAGCAGGTCCGCTGCCATCCGGCCCAGCCTCTCCGAACAGTTCGTCACGATCCCCAGCTTGTAACGCTTCTGGAGCTGGGCCAACACCGCCTTGGCTTCTGGCCACGGCTGCAACTCACCCCAACGCGCCTCCAGACTCGACGCGGCCTGCGGCCCCAAACCGACCTCTATGGCAGCCTCTTCAACCAGCGTTTCATAAGGCCTGTAGCTGCCACAGCCGTAGGTCGCTTTCAAATAGGCCATACGCCACGTCCGCCCCCTCTCCGCAGAACCGGCCACGGTATTCCACAGGGTCCAGGAATCCAGCAAGGCGGTCAGCAAATCAAACAACACCAGTTCAACCGGCGCTGAGGGCTGGACAGGTTGTGGGCGTGGATCAAGGATCGTATTCATGGCAGCTATTCCTGTGCAGGGTTGATGAGTTCGGCGATGGCGGTGATTTCCACCAATGCACCGTAGTGAAGTTCACCGCACGGAATGATCGCCCGTGCGGGTTTGTGGTCGCCCAGCAACCGTGCGTAGTGCTGGTTTACGGTGGTCCAGTGCGCGACATCCGAGAGGAAGATGTGCACGTTTACCAGACTCGCCAAGGTGGCATTCGCCGCAACCAATACCGCTTCGACGTTTGCCATGGCTTGAAGGAATTGAGCGTCGATGCCTTCCGCAAACGTGCCCGACGCAGGATCGAAAGGCAGTTGCCCGGAAACGAATAACAGGTTTCCCGCAACGACCCCTTGCGAGTAGTGCCCGCCCGGCGCAGGCAGTTGCGATGACGCGACCGTTTTCATTGATGTTCTCCCTTCATGCATTGGAAAGAGGTTCGATGTGCGGACCCGCTGGCCGCCCCACAGGCGGTGCTGGCTCGGTTTCAGCGCCACGGTCACCCTCCCATTTCGCCACTGACGCCGTGGCGATGCTGTTGCCCAGCACATTGATCGCGGTACGGCCCATGTCGAAGAACGGATCGATGCCCAGGAGCAGCAACAAACCGGAGGCTGGCAAGCCCAACGAAGGCAACGAGGCTGCGACCACCACCAGAGAAGCACGGGGAACGCCAGCCATGCCTTTGCTGGTCAAGAGCATCACCAGCAGCACCCCGACCTGCTGGGTGAACGTCATGTCGATATGAAACGCCTGGGCGATGAAAATGACGGCAAAGGCTTGATAAAGCATCGCGCCGTCCAGATTGAACGAATACCCCAACGGCAGCACGAACCCGGACACCCGACGCGACACCCCGAAACGCTGCAATTGCTCGATGGTCTTGGGGAACGTCGCCTCACTGCTCGACGTCGAAAAGCCGATCAGCAGCGGATCACGAATCAGCCTCAAGAGGTGAAAAACCCGAGGTCCCAGAATCACCCGCCCTGCCCCGATCAACAGCAATGCCAGCAGAAACAGCGCGAAGTAATAGCCGCCCAACAGTTTTCCGTAGGTCGCCAACACGCCGAGCCCACGGGTCGTGACGATGGAACACAGCGCGGCCCCGACGCCCAGGGGTGCCAACCACATGATGTAACCCGTGAGCTTCAACATGATGTCGAAGACCGCATCCGTCAGTTCCAGGATCCTGACTTTCAACGGCCCGCCAACCGCCGCGGTGGCAATACCGAACAGCAATGCAAAGAGCACGATCTGCAAAATATCGTTGCTGGCCATCGCACTGATCACGCTCTGCGGAATGATGTTTGTGATGAAGGACTTGAGGTTGAAAGGCGCAACGTTGATGCCTGAACTCTCCGCAGCTACGGGCAGGTGACTCGCCATCTCGCCGCCCAGATCAAGCAGATTGCACGCCAGGATGCCGATCAGCAGGGAGATGAACGACGCGCACAGAAACCAGGCCAGCGCACGCAGCCCCATGCGGCCAATGGCGTGTGTGTCCTGCAAGTTGGCCACCCCCGACACCAGGCCACAAAAGACCAACGGCGCGATGATCATTTTGATCGCTCGCAAGAACAGGTCCGTCAGTATCGACAAGTACTGGGACACCACGACCTGTGCGGTGGACTCACTCAAAACGGGGTGCAGAAAACCGCCAATGGCGGCGCCCAGCAGCATCCCGATCACGATCCAGACTGAAAGGTTTTTCATAGGTTTAACGCCCTTACTGTTATGAGATTAATAGGCGGCAGTGAGAAGAAGGCGCTGTTCACCAACCCGCGATGCGGGGCCAGTAACCGAGGCGGCGTCCCTCGGTCAGGACGTGATAGCCAGCATGCTGCGCGGCGGTGGCGCACGCATGATTGGGCAGGATGCGCAGCTGTGTGCCCACCGGCAGAGCGGTGAAGTTGTCAAGATGCCCCGAGCGGGACGAAATGATGCCGTGCTCCTGATTCGCGGCCGTCACGATCAGGTCGCCCAACGGCTGGCCTGACACATCGCAGACGACGCCATAACCTTGATCCACAGGCTGTTTGGCCGTGCCACGGTCGCGAGACAGCGCCATCCAGCCTGCATCGATCAGGACCCAGCCTTTCTCCGGCTGAAGACCGATGACGGTCGCAAGCACCGAGACGGCAATATCCTGCACCCTGCAAACCCCCAGCCCGGCCATCACCAGATCGAAGAACGCAAACACCCCTGCGCGCACTTCGGTGACCCCGCTCAGACCCTGAGCGAACAGTGCCGTGGGCGTCGACCCCACACTGACCACGGAAAGCTCGAATCCGGCGTCGCGCAACCGCTGGGCCGCTTCCACCACCGCGTCGCGCTCTTGTCGGGCGAAGGCTTCGATCTCGGCAATTGATCGGCTGTCATAAGAATTGCCGGCGTGGGTCATCACGCCGCCCACCGTCACGCCGCTGCCTTCGAGCACGCGTGCAATCTCGACCAGCACAGGGGAGTTCGGAGGGATGCCTGAACGGTGCCCGTCGCAATCGATCTCCAACAGCACATTGAACCGCTGCACGCTTGAGCGGGCGTAATCCGCCAGGAGCCGCGCGCTTTCCAGATTGTCCAGCACCAGCTTCAGGTCTGCCCCTTGCGCCAGCAACCCTGCCGCGTGCTCAAATTTGTTGGGCGCGATACCGACGCCATACAAGATGTCGGTGAAGCCTGCGGCGAAGAACACATCCGCCTCACGCAACGTAGAGACGGTGATGGGCCCTTTGCCGTCAGCGAAGAAACGCTGGGTGACTTCAAGGCACTTATTGGTTTTGACGTGGGGTCGCAGGGTGACGTTGTGGGGCGCCAATGCGCTGCGCATGCGCAAGATGTTGGCGTCGAGTCGTTCACGGTCCAGTAACAGCAAGGGCGTTTCAGGTAGTTCAGCCATAGGTTCTCTCCGGTAATGGCGCTATTCTAAGCCGTCAAAACCGTCGTGAACGTTAATCTCATTAACTCTATGATTCAGTAATTCTTAATGACAGACGCCCTTGAAATTCGCTTTTTGTTGGTGATTCGTGAAAGTAAAAGCCTGTTGGAGGCCTCCCGAAAACTGGGCCTGACGCCTTCTGCCGTCAGTCAGCGCCTTCAGCAAATGGAGAAGAAACTCGACGTACGATTGGTGGACCGTTCCGCCCGTCAACTGCGCTTCACCGACGAAGGTGAACTCTTGTGCGTGCGGGGCGCCGAGCTGCTTGAGCAGTTCGATACTCTGTTGGAAGACTTGCACGAACGACGCCGGGGATTTGTCGGAAAACTGAAAATCAACGCCCCTTTCGGCTTTGGCAGAGCGTACGTGGCACCGTCGGTGGCCGCGTTCAAACAGTTGCACCCGGAAGTCGAGATCGCCTTGACCCTGTCGGATCAGCCTATGCTGGAAGCGGCCGATCGCTTCGACGTGGTCATCCATATCGGCCAGCTTGGCGTGTCCAACCTGGTCTGTCGCACGCTGGCCCCGAACCGTCGTTTCGTCTGCGCCTCCCCCGCTTTCCTCGCCAGTCACGGCCCTGTCGAAAGCCCCGAACACCTGACTCAACTGCCCTGCATCGCCCTGCGGGAAAACAACGAAGACGTCACGCTCTGGCACTTCACCCGAGGGCGAAACACCCAGAGCGTGCGCATCCAGCCGTCCCTGAGCAGCAACGACGGCCATGTGATCCGGCAATGGGGGTGTGAGGGGCTCGGTGTCATCCTGCGCTCGGAGTGGGACGTGGCCGACGCCTTGAAAGACGGGTCGCTTGTGCGCTTGCTGCCGGGATGGAAACTGCCCGATGCCGACATCGTGGCGCTGACCCATCAGCGAGAGGGACTGCCGGAGCGGACGCGCAACTTCATGCGTTTCCTTCAAGAATCGTTTCGGCCCAGTCCGCCCTGGCGGTGAGGGTGTCCTTCAGGTTTCGCCAGTGGTCTCGGTGACCCGGATCAAAGCGCTGAAACCCTCCATATCCAAGGGGCGGCTAAGGAAGTAGCCTTGGCCCTCATCGCAGAGTACGGACCGCAACAATTCGAGATGCTCTGGCGTTTCTATCCCCTCGGCTGTCACGGTCAGAGAAAGCGCGTGACCCAGCCCGACGATCGCTTCGATCACAGGCCGGTCGTCCTCGGTGGCGGTCAACCGAGACAGAAAACTGCGGTCGATCTTCAGCCCGTCGAAGGGGAAAGTGCGCAGGTAGCTCAGTGATGAATACCCGGTGCCGAAGTCATCCATGGCGATACGAATGCCCAGGCGTTTCAGCGTTCGCATGATCTCCAGCGCACCGGGCGCATCGTCCAACATGACGTTTTCGGTGATTTCAAGTTCGACCCGACCCGGCTCGATCCGCGACTGCTGCACTGCCCGTTGCACACGCTCAACCAGACTGCCGCGCTTGAACTCGGAGGGAGACAGATTGACCGACACGAACAGCTGATCAGGCCAGCTTGAAGCGTACTGAAAAGCGGTCTCCATGACCCAGTTGCTCAATGCCAGGATCAAGCCGGTTTCTTCAGCGATCGGAATGAACGTGTCAGGGGGGATCAAGCCACGCTCCGGATGCTGCCAGCGCACCAACGCCTCAGCGCCCACCATTTTTCCATCGGCAATGCGAAAGCGCGGCTGGAAATGCAAGCGCAGCTCGCCATGCTTGATCGCGAAACGCAGGTCACTCTCCAGGCGGCGGCGCTCGACAATCTTCGAGTTCATGTCGCCGGCATAAAATCGCCAGGTGTTGCGCCCACCCGACTTGGCCTCGTACAGCGCGATATCGGCGTAGCGAAGTAACTCGGTGGCTTCGGTGGCGTCCGTGGGGGCCATCGCGATACCGATACTCGCGCCGACGAACACTTCCTGTTCGCCGATCCGAATCGGACTTTCAATCGATTCAATCAGCCGCTGACACAGCATTTCTACTTCGTCTTGACCTTTGAGGTCCGTCAATATCAGTACGAATTCGTCGCCACCGATACGCGCAACCAGATCCCCATGGCGAACGCGGTTCGCCAGACGGCTGGAGATTTCGTTCAATACCGCATCGCCCGCAGCGTGGCCCAGCAGATCATTCACTGACTTGAATCGATCGAGGTCCAGACTGAGCATGACCAGCGGTCGCTCGGCGCTGGGCTGCGTCTTGAGCTTGCCATCGAGGAACTCTCTGAGCCGGGTTCTGTTTGGCAGTCCCGTGAGTGAGTCGTGTTGAGACAGAAATTCGATGCGCCGACGGGACTCGACTTCTTCCGTGACATCCGTCGCAGTGCCGCGAAATCCCTGGTCGGCCATCGCCCGGGCCGACAAGCGGGTAATGCGTTCCTGCCCTTGGGTGTCCACGTATCGGCACTGAACGCTGATGTCCGGCCGTCGATTAGGGATGCTCAGCCACTGACTCACTGTGCCCAGTTCCGTGCACAGCAGTTGATCCATGGGTGCGCCGAGCCACTCGGGCCGGGTCAGACCGGTCACACTTTCGAATCGCTCAGACAAGTACGTAAAGCGGCCCGCATGGTCGATCTCCCAGATCCAATCGGAACTGGCTTCGACGACGTCCCGAAAGCGTGCCTCGCTGATCGCCAGCGCCGACTGGCTGCTTTGCAAAGACTGGTAACTGGCATCCAGCGCTCGGGCGCTCGCCGTTGTGCGACGCAATATCGCCCACGCCATCAGGCACACCAGCAACGCGGCAATACCGATCAAGGGCAAGCCCAGGCCAAGCAGGCGTTCGCCCGGTTTCGGCGGATTCCAGTGCAAGCTCCCCGCGACCCCGTTTTCACCCAGCACGAAGACCGACGGCCCGTTAAGTTCGGCGGCCGTGGCGATGCGCAACTCATCCACGCCGTAATCCTTGCCCAGTGTGCCCAGCCTGTCGTCTCCGAGGATGTCGACGAAGATCAATACCGACGGCGGCCCGTCATCCGGTGTCACGGTCGGGTCTGTGCCGGGGGTGATCGCCGCAGCCCCCACCAGCGCGGGTCGACCGTCGATGCTGGCGAACAGGGTCGTAGGGGTTTCGGCTTCAGCGCCCGCCCGTGCTTGAGTCAAGAGGTCGGGAAGCCCGTGCTTCAGCCAAGTGGAAGCGTCGACCGACGACAGCTGCCCATCGACGACGGAATACGCCGTGTGGTCAGCGGCGTCGACGACGAATATGCCCCGGAATCCAAAGTCGGCATAAAGCGTGGGCCCGACGTTTTGTCGCACGTACGCCCAATCGGTATCGATCCTCGTGTGCAGATGCTTATAGGCATCGCCCCAGAACGCATAATCCTTGACCGTGGCGGCTATGGATTTTTCGAGGGCTCGCACGGCTTTCTGGGTATAAAACGCGCTTTCGGTTTCCTCGTTGCGATCCAGGTCATGGGCCAGATACAGCACCAGATAACCGGCAAGGAGAAACACCCCCGTCAGCAGGCCGACGAATTTGAGCACAGAGGCCCGAATGATGCTCACACTCGAGCGGCGCGGCACTGGGCTGGCGATGGCGGTGGAAGGTTCAGGCATAAAGGATCATCGCTAGGCACTGACGTAAGGTTGTCATCAGGCTATCGGCCGCTTCTTGCCGATTATTAGAGGCCAGGATGGACAGCCGCAAAATGTGCCAGTGCAGGAATGCTTGAACGAGAGGTGAATCGATCCTCGCCTACGGCGCAGCAAATTGCTCGTAGTCCAGCGAAATCCCGTCACTGGCCGGGTAGCTGACGTACACCACGATATCGTCGCTGATGGCCACGATTGCGTACGGCCATTTTCCGTTAGCCTTCCTCATTTCCTGATACAGCGGAAGGAAATAGTCTTTGGTCTGCCCCGTCGGATCGTACGGCACCTCCCCGGTGAACACCGGGTAGTGATCGCCGTTGCACAGCTGCACCCGTTCCAGCTTGATGTCATGTTTCTCTAACACCGCGCGGGCCGGGTGCTGCCAGGTCCCGAGGTCCACATCGTGACAGTCCGTCGCCTTGCTGCTGAACAGTTCGGTGTCTTTCAGGGCCGGGAGCGCAACAGCGAGAGAAGGCAGAATCAATAAAAAGAGGGGGAAAAAACGCATCGCGTGGGACGCTCTTGATCGATGGGATGAGCAGTGTAGAGGTTTCCGTGCGCAGGCGACTATTGAAGACGCGTGGATGAGGTATGGTGCGGATTGCCGAACCGCTCAACCAGCCCGGGAGCCAACGCCCTTTGCGGCCACACGGATTGTGGGCCCGGTAACGTCATTGCCCTTTACCGAATGAGCGAAGGCGCTGCATCCGAGATGGACGCGAGTGGGGAGGCCGTTGAACGCCTTGTGGTTGGGGCGTTCAGACCTCCAGCTGCTGTACGTAATCAAATATCAAGTCCGCGACCTGAAACCCGAATGACACGAAGAACTACGGGGCGGGAACGACCAGCCAACAGGAAGGCATCTCTACCTCCGGCAACGCATAATGCTGCGATGGAGACTCTCTAGCCACCCATTCGAGATCTCACTATGAAATCCAGTCCGCCACTCGATAACGCACTGCGCGTCGCCTTGGTCACAGGCTCTACCTCCGGTATCGGCGCAGCCATCGCACGTGCGCTGAGCCGGGCAGGCTATGCGGTGATCCTCCATTCGCGAAACTCTGCGGACACGGGGCGCGCGATGGCTGCCGACATGAAACAGGCTATCTACATACAAGCTGATCTTGCTATCGAAGCGGACAGGGTCAGGCTTGTCAGCGACGCGATCGCCGCGTGGGGTCAGCTCGACGTATTGGTCAATAACGCTGGCATCAGCAGGGTTATTCCGCACACCGACCTTTCCGCGGCTACCTCAGCGGTGTGGCACGAACTCAACGAAATCAATGTGGTGGCGCCGTTCCATCTGGTCGCATTGGCCGAATCGGCCCTACGCGATGCTGCCCGTGAACGCCGAGCAGGTTGCGTCGTAAACATCAGTTCCCATGCGGGTGTCCGTCCCAAGGGCGCATCCATTCCCTACGCGGTGAGCAAAGCGGCGCTCAATCACATGACCCGCCTGCTCGCGGTGTCACTCGGGCCGGACATTCGCGTCAATGCTGTGGCGCCCGGCCTAGTAGACACGCCCATGACCGCAGAGTGGACAGATGCCCAGGCATTGTGGCGAGATCGCGCCCCAATGCGCAGGGCAGCGAGCCCGGATGACATTGCAAACGCGGTTTTAATGTTGGTGGATTCGGACTATTTGACCGGTGAGGTGCTGCTGTCAGACGGCGGATTGAATCTGACGTAGGTTGAGCGCTCTTTTCAGGTGATTTCAAAGGCAGCACAGGCTTGCTCCTGTTTGTCTGGACAAGCACTATTGCCACACCGGGGCCAATGTGACCCTGGCTAACCGGAACGTCGCAATGAGCCTTCGCCAACGCAATCACGTCAGAGTCGAGGGGAATGGCCCTGCGACGCTGATTCTTTCCCACGGTTTCGGCTGCGACCAGACCATGTGGAGCTACCTGTATCGCCACTTCACAGACCGGTTCCGCGTGGTGATGTATGACCTTGTCGGCGCAGGCCAGTCTGATCTGGACGCATATGACGCTGGCAAATACGGCTCACTGGCCGGGTATGCTCAGGACCTGAGTGAAATTATCGATGAATACGCCATCGGACCGGTCATTCTGGTGAGTCATTCGGTGAGCGCCATGATCAGCGCCTTGGCAGATCGCTTGGTCCCAGGGCGTATTGCGGCGCACGTCATGGTCGGCCCCTCTCCTTGTTACATCGATTCGGGCGATTATGTCGGCGGGTTCAAGCTGGAAGACATTCACTCGCTGCTGGACACTCTCGACAGCAACTACCTCGGCTGGTCCAGCACCATGGCGCCCGTGATCATGGGCTCGCCGGGGCAGCCTGCTCTCAGCGAAGAGCTTACCAATAGCTTCTGCCGTACCGAGCCTGAAATCGCCAAGCAGTTCGCCCGCGTCACGTTCATGTCGGATAACCGCGCCGACATTGCCGGCCTCACCACCCCGACATTGATCCTGCAATCGACCGAAGACCTCATCGCGCCGGTTGCCGTGGGTGAGTATTTGCACAATGTGCTGCCGGGCAGCACCCTCTGTATCGTGCCTAACGTAGGGCACTGCCCACACATGAGTGCGCCTAGTGCCTGCTCTGAGGCCATGGACGCGTTTCTGGCGCCATGGGCAGGCGCACATGTCCGCTGAACTCCCTGAACCGCCGGACTTCGAGGCCCTGTTTGAAGGCGCGCCCTGTGGCTTGATCGTCACCACTGAAGACGGAACGATCCTGCGTACGAACAGAATCGTCTGCGAGTGGATCGGCGTTGAACACGCCGAGCTTCAAGGTCGCCGCTTCCAGGCGCTGCTCACCATGGGTGGGCGTATCTTCCACCAGACCCACTGGGCACCGCTGATGCAGATGCAGGGTTCCGTGGCGGAAGTGAAATTGGACCTGCTTCACCGTGATGGACACACCGTCACCATGCTGCTCAACGGCGTGCGGCGTGATCACGTCAACGGGGCGTTTTACGAGCTGGCCCTATTCGGCACGACCGATCGCGACCGGTACGAGCGTGAACTGCTCAGCGCCCGCAAGCACGCCGAAGAACTGCTTAAAGAAAAGACAGCCGCCGAATCGGCGCTGCGACAGGCAAAAATAGACCTGAGCATTGCCTACGAAAAGTCTCAGCGCAGAGCCTTGTTTGCAGAACAGATGGTCGCAATTGCCAGCCACGACCTGAAAAACCCGCTGACGGCCATTCGCATGGCCACCGACATGCTCGTCCGCGGCGAACGTACGGCCAAAGAGACCAAACTGCTGGAACACATCGGCAAATCCTCCGACCGAGCCCAGCGCATGATCGCGGACCTGCTGGACCTCGCGCTGGTGAGGGTGGGCAACGGGATCGGTATCACGCGGTCTGCGGTCGAGCTGCACAAAGTGGTCAGTCAGAGCCTGAACGAACTTCACCTGGCGTTTCCTGAGGCGCAACTTCTGCATCAGAGCTCTGGTGACGCAAGCGCCGAGCTGGACGCTGACCGTATCCAACAACTGGTCGGCAATCTGGTGGCCAACAGTGTCGCGTATGGCGATCCTCATCAGGCGATTACGGTAGCGTCGACCGTGGAGAACGGGGTCGCTACCGTGGCGGTGCATAACTGGGGGACTGTCATTCACGAGGTGGCAATTGCCAGCCTGTTCGAACCGATGACCCGCCACAGTGACCGAGATGACGATGTCAGGAGCGTGGGCCTGGGCCTTTTTATTGTCAGGGAAATCGCCAAGGCTCACGGCGGCGACGTGACAGTGCGCTCGGACACTGTCGGTGGCACGACATTTACCGCTACCTTCGCCGCAGCGCTCAACGAAGCATAGTGTCTACCTCCACGCTGCATTGACCCCAAACGCGAGCGCAGCACAGGCCGTCATTGAACGCCAACTGCCGCGCCCGCGCATTCAGCGCTTGCCTAATATATATGGGTATCCGTATATTCGTGCATCCATATGTAGAAGGCACAGCCATGCTCACCCCTCCCGAAGTCTTCAAGAGCCTTGCGGACGAAACGCGCGCTCGCGCCACGTTGCTGATCGCCAGCCAAGGCGAGTTGTGTGTGTGCGAGCTGATGTGTGCACTGGATGACAGCCAACCGAAGATCAGTCGCCACCTCGCACAGCTGCGCAGCAACGGTCTGTTGCTGGATCGTCGTCAAGGCCAGTGGGTTTACTACCGCCTCAACCCTGATCTGCCAACGTGGGTGAACGAGATTCTGGACGTGACGTCCCTGGCCAACGCCCAGTGGCTCCAGATCAATGCAGAACGCTTGCGGCAGATGGATGGGCGCCCGGTTCGCGCGTCCGCCTGCTGCTGACACACCGACCATCGACGTCCGCCTCAGTGCGGCAGGAGCTTTTCATGAGAGTGTTGTTCATGTGCACGGCCAACAGCTGCCGCAGCATCTTGTCCGAGGCGATGTTCAACCACCTGGCTCCCGCTGGTTTTGAAGCCGTGAGTTCCGGAAGCTTTCCCAAGGGCCAGGTGCTGCCTCGCAGCCTGAGCACCCTGCAGCAGTCTGGCATCTCTACCGAGGGGCTGAGCAGCAAGGGCAACGACGCGTTCGAGCATTGTCCCCCGGATATCGTCATTACGGTCTGCGACAAGGCCGCTGGCGAATCCTGTCCGGTCTATTTCGGCCCCGCACTGAAGGCGCATTGGGGGTTGGAGGATCCCTCCGATGCCATCGGTGACGAGGAAACAGTGAATGCGGCCTTTCTCGCCACCCTCGGACGTATCGAACGACGCTGCCGAGCCTTCTTCGAGCTTCCATTCAGGTCCCTTGATTCGGAAGCCCTCAAGCGCGAGCTGAATCGCATCGCCACCCTGTAAGCAGGAGGACACATGTCCGAAGAACTTCACAACCTCGATCTCAGTCTGTTCGACATCAAGGCACCCGCAACACCTTCAAGCACTCACAAGCCACGCATCCTCCTGCTCTATGGATCGACGCGGGAGCGCTCATTCAGCCGCTTGCTGGTCGAGGAAGCCGCGCGCCTGCTGGAGCACTTCGGGGCCGAGACGCGCATCTTCGATCCGTCTGGCCTGCCACTGCCGGACGACGCGCCGGTTGAACACCCCAAGGTGCAAGCCTTGCGCGACCTTGTGCAGTGGTCGGAAGGCCAGGTGTGGTGTTCACCCGAGCGTCATGGCGCCATGTCGGCCGTGTTCAAGGCGCAGATCGACTGGATTCCTCTGACGCTCGGCGCCGTTCGCCCGACGCAGGGCAAGACCCTCGCGGTCATGCAGGTTTGCGGTGGCTCACAGTCGTTCAACGTGGTGAATCAACTGCGTGTGCTTGGCCGGTGGATGCGGATGTTTACCATCCCCAACCAGTCTTCGGTGCCCAAGGCCTACCTGGAATTTGACGAGGCCGACCGAATGAAAGCGTCTGCGTACTACGACCGGATCGTGGATGTGATGGAGGAACTGGTGAAATTCACCGTGTTGCTTCGCGACCGCAAAGACTTCCTGGTGGACCGATACTCAGAGCGTAGAGAGTCAGCCGAACAGCTCTCTGCACGCGTCAACCAGCGGGCCATTTGAGAAGGTCTTGTGAGTGTCCGCCTTGATCACAGGCACCGCACGCCCCCCCTGACGGGCTGATCCCCTGCTGGGCGTCTGCGCAATCGGTATCAGCCGGATCAGGGCTCAGGGCAAACTGACTGCAACCATTCCAGAAACGCCCGCAGATGCGCAGGTTTATCGGCATCGAGCGGCACCATCGCATGGTATTTCGAGCCCGGGACGCAGAGGGAAGGAAATGGCTGCGCGAGGCGACCGTTCGCGCACTCGATGGCCAATGTCGGAAAGGGCCCGATACCAAATCCCAAGCCGTCCATCACCGCTTGTAACGTGACGAAATAGTGATCGAAGCGAAGCATCCTGTTGGCCCTGAGCGCTGAATGATGGGTCGCGCGCGTCCACGCTTCCCAGTCACCAGGCCGAGTCTCGGTGGTCAGCCACGTCTCTTCGGCCAATTGCTCGACGTCGATGATCCCTCTGCGTGCGAGGAGTGACGGGCTGGCAATGATCGTGTTGGTTTCGCTGAACAACGGTAGCACCTGGTACTGGCCCGCGTTCAAGGGTTCCCTCCGTATGGCGACGTCGAAACTTCCGCTCAGCATCGGCTGCGTGGACAGCACGGTCGAAACCCTCACGTCGATGCCAGGGCATCGCTCGGCGAACGCGTTTAAGTGCGGGATGAGCCAGCGCATGGCGAATGTCGCGGGCGCACTGACGCGAATAACCTTCAGCTGTTGGCTCTTGCCGTAGCGTTCGGCCGCATCCGAGATGTGATCGAACGCAGCGCTGATCTCTCTCGCAAGCGCACGCGCATGGGAAGAGGCGACCATGCTCTGCCCCTCCCGCACAAAAAGTGGCTGGCCAAGCCAATCCTCCAGGACAGCGATCTGTCGGCTGACCGCCCCGTGGGTCAAATTGAGTTCTTTGGAAGCCGCGGTGTAGCTGCCCGCTCGAGCGGCGACCTCAAAGATTTTAAGCGCATGCAGAGGCGGCAGTTTCTGTCTCATGTGTGAGTCTCGCGCACAGGGTTCGATACTTTAATTCGATTGTGTGAGGAGGGCACGCATTTTACGGTGACTTCACGCATCTCTGAAACCTGAAGTGCGTTAAGGCGCAACGGTTATCCAGGCGCCCATTTAAAAAACCCACTATAGGCCTGACCATGACACAGACCATCACTGTCAATTCGCGAGATTATCGTCTGCCCACTACCCCAACTATCGTCATTTGCGTTGACGGGTGCGAGCAGGAATACATCAACCAAGCCATACAGTCCGGCCATGCTCCCTTTCTTGCCGAGTTGGCGAATTTCGGAACCGTATTGACGGGCGACTGCGTGATTCCGTCTTTCACGAATCCCAATAACTTGTCCATCGTGACGGGAGCACCGCCTTCGGTTCACGGGATCTGCGGCAATTTCTTCTTTGATCTGGACACTCAAGAAGAAGTGCTCATGAACGATGCCAAATACTTGCGTGCACCTACTGTACTGGCTGAGATGGCGAAGGCCGGTCAGCGAGTGGCAGTCGTGACGGCAAAAGACAAGTTACGCAGTCTTCTCGGACATCGCTTGGAAGGCATTTGTTTTTCGGCTGAAAAAGCCGACCAGGTCAACCTTGAGGAGCACGGCATCGAAGGCATTGTGGAGCGGGTTGGCATGCCGGTGCCTTCGGTCTATAGCGCACAACTTTCAGAGTTCGTATTTGCGGCGGGCCTCGCCCTCTTGACCAAAGAACGGCCGGACTTCATGTACCTTTCCACCACTGACTACGTGCAGCATAAGCACGCACCTGGAACACCCGAAGCGAATCAGTTCTACGCCATGATGGACAGTTATTTCAAACGCTATCACGACGAAGGTGCTGTCGTTGCCATCACTGCCGATCATGGGATGAATGCAAAGACCAACGCCATTGGGCGACCCAATATTTTGTATTTGCAAGACCTGCTCGATGCACATTTTGGATCTGAAGAAGCGCGAGTACTCCTGCCCATCACTGACCCTTATGTCGTCCACCACGGCGCGCTGGGATCGTTCGCCACCGTGTATGTCAGAAATGCCGACCGCCATGAAGCGTTGTCAGCGTTTCTGTCTTCCATCGCCGGGGTTGAGCAAGTGCTGACACGTGCCCAAGCCTGCGAACGATTTGAACTGCCTGGGGACCGGATTGGCGATCTGGTGGTCGTGGGAGAGCGCCTGACTGTGCTGGGGACCGCCGCCGACAAACACGATTTGACGGGATTGACTGTACCGCTTCGTTCCCACGGCGGCGTATCCGAGCAGAAAGTACCGTTGATCTTCAATCGCCGCCTGACGGGACTTGTCAAGAAAGGACGTCTGCGCAACTTCGACATCATCGACCTCGCCTTGAACCACCTTGCGTAACAACAAAACAATGAGGGGCGCCGTCCGGATTGCAGGCCGCCCCTTCGCCTAAAAAAAGGTTAGCGCCGCGAATACGGCGCGCCGCCCGGAGACAGGCATGACAATAAAAACCGTTGATACCCTGGACTATTCCGCTTCAAACCGCCGCGCAACTTACGACCGCTATAAATGGCGCGCCTTGATCGGCGTGACGTTCTGTTATTTGTTTTATTACACCGGGCGCCAGACATTGGGCTTCGCCGTGCCTGGCTTGCAGCATGATTATGGGTTGTCGAAGTACGAGATTGGCTGGATCAGTGCAACGATGTTGTGGTGCTACGCCAGCGGGCAATTTATCAACGGTAATCTGGGGGACAAACTGGGCGGGAAACGCATGATGATCGCCGGCGTTATTTTGTCGCTTGCGGCGAACTGGTTATTCAGTTTTGGTCACTCTTTCTGGTTTTTCATGCTGGCTTGGGGAGCCAATGGTTACTTTCAATCCATGGGCTTTGCGCCAGGCAGTCGATTGTTGTCCAACTGGTGGGGACATCAGCATCGCGGTTTTGTCTATGGCATCTATGTCGGCTTCTCAGGCTTCTCCTCTGTCCTCGCTTTTATATTGCCCATCATTATTTTGGGCGCGATGAACCTGGATTGGATCTGGATATTCAGACTGGCGCCGCTCACGATGTTAGTGGGCGCGCTGGTGCTGTGGCTGTTCGTCTCCGAACGTCCCGAAGATACGGTGTCAGAACAGGCCGAAGGCAGTCTTTCGAGCAACTTGTCCGTGGCACCGGAGGAAGCATTAAGCAGCGCCGACCGCTACGTCATGGTGTTGCGAAACTGGAAGCTCTACATCACGGGGTTGGCAATCGGCTTTCAGAATGCGGCGCGCTATGCATTGGTGGTCTGGGTGCCTGTCCACTTTCTGGGGCTTGACTGGAAAACGTCTTCAGCCGTCATCGACCCCAAATGGATAACGGTGGCGTTACCCATCGGCATGGCCCTGGGCGCGCTGTCCAATAGTTGGATTTCCGATACCGTGTTCAATGGGCGCCGCTATCTGGCAATCGTCTCCTACATGGTGCTCGCTTCAATAACCGCCATCGTCATGATGTTCATCCCCCATGGCAGCCTGTTGGCCATTGCGTTGTTGTTCGCGTGCGGTTTCTTCGTCTTTGGCCCTGCCTCTTCGTTCTGGGCGCTTTGTCCTGATATTTTCGGCCGAAGCGCCGCTGGAACGGCTACCGGGGTACTCAACACCGCATCCTATGTATTCGCTGGCATTGGTGAGCCGATCATCGGGCATCTGATCGATGCCAGTGGCGACACATCGATCATCTTTCCCATCGTGGCCGGGTTGTGCTCCGCGAGTGCGGTGTTGTCGCTTCTGATCAAACGCTAAACCGGTTCGCCCTCCGCCAAGGACGCGATGAGGTGGGTGACCAGTGCGCGCACCTTGGCAGAGGGTTTCGGGCCGGAAGGAAAGACGGCAAACGCCTTCAATGGCTCGATGTCGTAGTCCGGCAACAGCTGCACGAGGCGGCCTTCGCGCAGCGCTTCTGCGGCCATGATCGTGGTGACATTGGCGATGCCAAGGCCCGCCAGTGCAGCCGCCAGAATACCGGGCGCCGCATCGACCTTGAGTCTCCCGCGCAACATCACCACCTGCTCGATGCCCGCTTTGCACACCTTCAATGTGCTCTTCTCTGGAAAGCTTTGTTCGTGGAGAAGTGCGTCATGAAACGGCAGATCTTCAGGCGTTTGGGGCACCCCTCTGCTGGCCAGGTAGGAAGGCGATGCCACCAAAACCCGCGCCACGGAAGCCAGTTGGCGGGCGCCAAACGTGGAATCCTCAAGCGTGCCCATGCGGATTGCCACGTCGACACCCGCGGCCACCAGGTTCTGCCGCTCGTCCCGCATCGTGATTTCGACGCGCAGATCGGGGTAGCGCGCCAGGAACGCCGGCAACGCGGGGATGATCGCACGGCTGCCGTACACAATAGGCACTGCGACTCGGAGGGTGCCTCGGAGGGAGTCGATTCCACGCGCTGCATCTTCGGCGTCTTCCAGGTCAGCCGCCGCCTGACGCGCCCTCTCCAGAAACGCTACGCCCGCGTCAGTGAGTGCGACGTTACGGGTCGTGCGCAACAGTAATTTCACACCCAGCCGAGTCTCCAGGCCTGTAACGATACGGGAGGTGGACGGCTGCGACAGGCCAAGCTCCTGAGCGGCGCGGGAGAAACTTCCGGACTCGGCTATCCGCGTGAACACCTTGATCTCCAGCCAACGGTCAGTCATTCGTATTCCAAATAAGTGTTCTGCCAAACGACAGTATAATTTTGCGGGAAGAAAAGGTTTACCGTGGTCTCGTCAATCCCTAGCGAGCTTTTGAACATCCACCTTTCAATAAGCGAGAAGAAACCATGTCCATCAAAATCTACGGCGATCCTGGCTCCGGTAGCCTTCGCCGCGTGACCACCGCAGCCGCGATCATGAACCTCGACATCGAGCGTATTAATATCGACTTGTTCAAGGGGGAGAGTCATACCCCTGAATTTCTGAAGCTCAATCCGCACGGGCTCACGCCTGTCCTTCAGGACGGGGATACCGTCATCTGGGAAGCGTCGGCCATCAACCTCTACCTGGCCGAGAAAACAAACGCCAAACTGCTCGGAGAAACGCCGGCGGACAGGCTCCAGGTGCTGCAATGGATGTTCTGGGCAGGGGAACAGTGGCGGGTATTCTCCACGCTTCTGTTCAACGAGTGGGCAGGCGCGACGTTCATGGACAAACCAAAAACCGACGCCATCGTCGAATTGGCGATGACGAATATCCGTAATGCCGCACGTGTCCTGGACGCTCACCTCGCGACCCGGAATTTCATCGTCGGCGATGCCCTGACCCTGGCGGACATCGACATCGCAGCGCCCTTCTCGCAGTACACACGTACCGGCGCACCGTTCGAAGCATTTCCAAATATGCTGCGCTGGCAACAACGTCTGCTCGAAACCGTACCGGCCTGGGCTGCAACCCGTGACGAGGTAGAAGCCAGAATGGCGGGTGTGCTCAGTCCCGATACCTGAGGGTCGCACGGGTAAGCCCTGGCAAACCGCGACATCAGTGAGCATTCAAGACACCCGGCTTCCTCTAGGATACTGGCCAAGCCTCGGCAAGCCTGTTGCCCGAATACAGCGATATTCCCGTCGCGATCGTGGCGGGATTGATGACAGGCCGTCATGACTGCGATGACCGTTGAGGCATCGTTGCTCAAGAACGCGGCTGCTACTTTCTCCCCCTCGTTTGCGCCCGTCCTCCTGACGGGGCGCTACCCAAGGAGAACATGATGAGCACTCAACCTGCTGCCTTGATCGTCGGGGCTTCACGCGGACTTGGCCTGGCCCTCGCAGAAGAATATCTGTCTCGGGGCTGGCACGTCGTCGCGACCACCCGTCGTCCATCTGAAGGCCTCAGCGACCTCGAAAAACGCTTCGGCGCTTGCCTCGAAATCGAACAGGTCGATATCGTGGATCTCGACGCCGTTCAGGCGCTGCATCGTCGTCAACAAGGTCGAACCCTGGACGTGTTGTTCGTCAACGCGGGTATCTGCAAAGCCAGTGCGCTGACGCCCCTGCAGGTGCCAGAAAAAGATTATCTGGACATGCTGTTGACCAACGCATTGAGCCCCATGCGCGTCATCGAGATCTTCCATGACCGCGTCAAACCCAACGGCGTCCTCGCGGTGATGTCCTCTGAATTGGGCAGCATCACGCAAAGTACCGGCTTCTGGGAGCTCTACAGCTCCAGCAAGGCAGCACTGAACATGCTGATGAAGAGCTTCCATGCGCGTCACCCACACGACAGCCGCGCACTTCTTCTGGTTGCCCCAGGCTGGGTTCGTACGGACATGGGCACCCAGAGCGCATCGTTAGAGGTGTCGGAGAGCATCCCTCTGGTCGTGGACGTCGTCGCCCGAAACACGGGGAAACCCGGCCTTCGCTTCACCGACCGCCACGGGACCGAGCTGCCCTGGTAAGTGAACGCCACTCGCCGACTGCGGTTTCAGGAGCCGCCGGCGCTCAGGACCACCTTACTGGCCGGCCACTTTATCAGCGAGCGCCGCAAGCTTGCGGTCCAGCACGGCAGCGGCCTCGTGAAGCGGCGGGTTGGCGTCCACCACTATCAGCGACGACGGCTTCACATAGAGCAGACTGCTGGTATTGCCAGGCTCTTCGAGCAGCAACATCTCGACCGGAGCAAACAGTCCTGCTTGCGAGTCGTGTTTGAGCATCGTGATCGCGATCAACGGATTACCCAGAATCACCCTGACCGCTCGGCGGGAAAGCCCTGCCTTGCGCGTCCAGGCGCCGTGGTCGACAAGACCGAACAGCATGAAACCACTCGGCCCTTCGAGCTGTTGCAGATGATCGCGAAAAGCCTCCCACGTCTCGTGGCGTGCGGTTATTTCTTCCATATTCACCGGAATGTGGCCGATGTCTTCAAGAAGCGAATGGAGCACAGACTCGACCGCTCTAGAGGACGTCAATCGTACGCGTGTACCCTGAAACGGCTGTTCGGTGATGTGCATGGAACGCTCCCGAAAATGAATGTGGTACTGGTAGAGATTACAGTCCTCATATAGAGTTCAATCCGTAGGGCGCAGGGATTCTGTCTTGTCTGCGACGTAGCGGGCGACGAGGAATAAACAGCGCATCGCTATCCTTTCCGCGCTTTACCCCATCCGGCCCAGCCGCTAATGTGGCGCCACCGCAGTCAAAGCTTCGCCAAACGATCCCAAGGACGGCTTCAGCAAGTATCTCAGCGTCCTGAATGCTGCCCGCCCTCTCCGATCATGGTTGCCTCCTGGGCAAGCTCGCTCTGCATCCGCCTTTTACCTATCTCAATGGAATCGAATCAGGCTGAAGAACAAATCATCCAGCAGGTCGCCGAGAAACAGAGCCAACACGCCGAACGCATCACCCAGGAAGGAGACACGACGCTTCGCGAGAAACTGCTCTACCTCGACCTGCACATCATCCGTCCGGCCCTCCCCGATACACCGGACAACCGACGCCTGCTCCGCCCTGCGATGCTTGAGGCCCTGCTGGAGTTCAAACCGGCCGACCGAAGCGAATTTCAACAGCGGCTGCCGGGCTACCTTCGAGAAGGCACCGACCCTGTCGAGGGGCGGTTTATCGACGATGTACTCACGCTTATCGGGGACTATGCATAGCGGCCCACCGATATTCTGATCGCGGCTCACCGAATGAGCGGGCTGACCGGGATTCTCCGGCCCTTGCACTTGAACCGCGCTCAGCCCACCCGCAAATGCTCTGACAAATGGTTGAGCACCAGCCGGGTTCGCGCCGACATCTTTTGCCCCAGAGGGATCAACGCGTGGATAGGCATTCCCGGCGTGTCGCAGCCCGGGAGCAGGTGCACCAGCCGCCCTTCCCGGACGTAGGGGGCGGCCATCCGGTCGAGGACTTGCCCCACCCCAAGCCCCTGGACCATCGCGTCAATCATCACTTGCGTGTCAGACATGATGATGGCGGGCTCGGGTTTGATGTCTTTCACCTGATCGCCATCCAGAACGGTCCACGGCCTGAGTCGGCCGTTCCGGCCTTTGAAAATGATTGCCGAGTGATGGGTGAGTTGTTCAACCGAATCGAGTGGGCCCTTGCGCGTCAGATATGCCGGAGCGGCGTAAATCCCGAAATGCGTGTCGCAAAGCTTGCGCACGGTCATCTCACTGTCAGCGGGCAATTCACCAATGCGGACCACGATGTCCCAGCCGTCGGCAACCGGGTCGGACACTTGGTCGGTGATCGCCAGCTCCAGAGTCAGCCCCGGATAACGCTCCCCCAGCGCAACAAAAGACGGTAGCAACAATCGCCCGAAACTGGCCGGAAGATTGAGCCTCACGCGGCCTACCGGTTCAGTCCTTCGAATAGCCAACGCATGCTCGACTTCCTGAAAACTGTCCAGCGCGATCAACGCGCCCCTCAGGTACGTCTCTCCATCATCCGTCAGGCGTATCGCCCGCGTGGTGCGTTGAAACAGCTGCGTGCCCAGGCGGTTTTCCAGCCGTTGCACGGCTTTGCCCACATTCGATTTGTCCGTGCCGAGCGCTTCGGCGGCCCGGGTAAAACTGCCGGCCTGAGCCACTGCCGTGAACGTCACGATGTCGGCGAGTGAAAGATCACTGCGCTTGCTCATTGTCGCCTCCGTCGCCACGGAGAAACTCGTTTGGCGTCGTTTATCGCCCTATACGCCATCTTTATCATTCAGAAACTACCTATAAGGAACAAAGCATGTTGACGCAGGCGATCAATACCATCCACATACGCTCGCTGCCCGAGCGAAGCGATGAGTTGGGCAAGGCCCTGCTGTTGGCAGGCGAGAACGTCAAACGGCTGCCAGGCTGCGTGCTGTATCAAGTCGCCCGAAGCCACTTCAATCCGCACTTATGGATCATCACCGGGCACTGGAAATCGGTGTACGAAATGCGGGCCTCGTTCCATCACCCTGCCGGTGAATACTTCATCTCGCTGATCAAACTCGAGAGCGTGTTTTCCATGGAGTTCAACAGTTATGTGATCGAATCCTTCGGACGTGCCGTCTGATGGCGATCGACGAGACGCGTTTCCGGAATGTCGACCTGAATCTCATGCTCACCTTTTCAGTGCTCTACCGGGAGCGCAGCGTCACCCATACCGCGATGCGGCTAGAAGTTGGCCAGCCGGCGGTCAGTAACTCCCTGGCAAAACTGAGGTTGCATTTCAACGACCCACTGTTCATTCGCGCGGGCCGCAAGATGCGCCCCACCTCGGGCGCTGACGCGATTGCCGCCGTCCTCCTGCCCGCGATGCACAGCATCGAATCCCTGCTCTCCCCTTCGTGCCTGACAAGACGCTCACGAACACCTGACTGACGGGGCGTGATTGTGCGAAAGCCAGACGCCCTGTACCAACAATCCTTTCTTGTATGAGATACAAAGAAACCCAGGCCCGCGATGTGCAGCGCGCCAGGGTTTTTGTCATGCCGGACGGGGTGATTGATTAATCGGCGATCGCCATGGTCTGTCCCGGCGCGTCCCAGCCCCCGCCCAAGGCCCGGATCAGATTGACCGTCGCCGTCGCCCGGCCTCCTTGTAACTGAATAGCACTGCGCCTGGACTGCAACGCCGTGCGCTCCGCGTCGAGCACCGACAGGTAGATGACGTCCCCTTCGTCGTATTGCGTGCGCGCAATCGTGGCCGCGCGCTGAGAAGCGTCGACCGCGCGGGCCTGCTCCACCGCTTGCTCACGCAAGATCCGCAGCTCCGAGAGATTGTCCTCGACCTCCTGGAACGCCAGCAGCACCTGCTCACGATATCGCGCCACGTCTTCTTCGTAGACCGCTTTGGCCACCGCAAGATTGCCCTTGCGAAAGCCGCCATCGAACAGAGGCATGTTCAACGCCGTCCCCACCAATGGGCCCAGCAGGAACGTGCGGCTGCTCCAGTTGAACAGATTGCTCAAGGAACCTGACTCGAAGCCTGCGGCGGCCGTCAACGTGAGCGACGGGAAAAACGCCGCGTTGGCCATGCCGATGCGCGCGTTGGCTGCGGCCATGGTGCGTTCAGCGGCTGCAATGTCGGGGCGACGCTCCAACAGTGAAGAGGGCAAGCTGGCAGGGACCTCGACCTGAATGTCCTTAAGCGGGTGAGCCGTGATCGAGAACTGTGAAGGCATCTTTCCCAATAACAGGGCCAAGCGATGTTCCGACACAGCGCGCAGCCGTTGGGCCGACATCGCGTCGGATCGCGTGGTCGCCAGTTCCGCCTTGGCACGAGCCACATCCAGCTCGCCGATATCGCCCATCGCAAACCGGTGCTCGATAAGTGCCAGCGCTTGCTCGCGCAAGGTCACGGCGCCGGCAAATACTTCCAGCTCGGCATCCAGTTGACGCAACGCAAAATAATGCTGTGCCACGTCCGCCTGCACACTCAGCAACACGGACCGAAGCAGGGCCACCCCTCGCTCCGTATCGGCATTGGCGGCTGCAACCGACGCGGAAACACGGCCAAACAGGTCGACTTCGTACGAAGCCCCTGCCTGAGCGCGCCAGAAGGTCTGTTGCAGCCCACCGCCTGCCTCGGGTTGAGTCTCGGACGACAGCCGTTGCCGAGAGGGCCCTATCCCGCCGCTCAGGGTGGGAAACCGATCCGCATTGGCCATCTGACCGAAACCTCTGGCTTGTTTGAGACGTGCCACGGCGGCCAGCAGGTTCTGATTTTGCAGTTGCGCTTCTTCCTCCAACTTATCCAGCAACGGGTCGTCAAAGACTTTCCACCACTGCCCCCTGGCGACCTCCTCGGAAGGCTGCGCCCTCTTCCACTCGCCCGCTTCAGGGTCCGGCAATGCGGACGTTTCCTTGAACGATGGGGGCAGCACCATCTCAGGCTTCAGGTAGTCAGGGGTTTGCGCGCAGCCTGCGAGCATCAGCGTGGACAACAGCCACATCGCCTTCACGTTCGGTTTATTGATCGACTGTTTTCTCATTCCGCCACTCACTTCGAATACTCGGGAGACGCTGCGCGCACAAGGGACCGCTCGTCGTGGTGCGGGTGCCCGGCGGCCACGCTTTGAAGGTTTGGGTGCATGCCATGTTTATCGACCAGATGCTCGACCCCGGACAGCTTGCGCAACAGCACGTAGAAAACCGGCGTGAGCATGAGCCCGAACAAGGTCACCCCCAGCATGCCGAAGAACACGGCGATACCCATCGCGGCTCGCATTTCGGCCCCCGCACCAGAAGAAAACACCAACGGAACGACACCCATGATGAAGGCGATGGACGTCATCAGAATGGGGCGCAGTCTCAGACGGCTCGCCTCCACGGCGGCTTGCACGATAGTGCGCCCTTGCATCTCCAACTCCCTCGCGAACTCCACGATGAGGATCGCGTTTTTCACCGACAGCCCCACCAGCACCATCAGACCGATTTGGGTAAAAATGTTGTTGTCGCCGTCGGTCAGCCATACCCCGACCAGGGCGGACAGCAGGCTCATGGGCACGATCAGAATGATTGCCAACGGCAAGGTGAGGCTTTCGTAAAGCGCGGCCAGCACCAGAAACACCAGAATCAGACTGATCGGGAATACCCACAGCGATGCATTGCCCACCAGCACCTGTTGGTACGTCAGGTCTGTCCACTCAAAGCGAATGCCTCGCGGCAAGACTTCGTTGGCGATGCGTTCCACTGCCGCCTGCGCCTGATCGGAGGAGTAGCCCGGCGCAGGTCCGCCATTGATATCGGCCGCGGGAAAACCGTTGTAACGCACGACCGACTCCGGACCATAGGTCGTGGTCACTGTGATGAGAGTAGACAGCGGCACCATCTCACCCGCCCCATTGCGCACTTTCAGCAAACCAATGTCAGCAGCCGTGGCACGGAACGGCGCGTCGGCCTGCGCCCTCACCTGATAGACCCGCCCGAATTTGTTGAAGTCGTTGATGTAGGTGGAGCCCAGGTAGATCTGCAGTGTCTCGAACACATCGGTCACAGACACGCCCAATTGCTTGGCCTTCACCCGATCGAGCTCGACGTTCAGCTGTGGCACGTTGATCTGGAAAGTAGAGAACGCAGGCCCCAGCTCAGGCGCCTCTGCAGCCTTGGCCAGAAACGCCTGGGTGGCCGCGTTCAACGCCTCGTAGCCCAACGAACCACGGTCTTCGAGCTGCAATTTGAATCCGCCCAAGGTCCCCAGTCCCAAGACGGGCGGTGGAGGAAACGCGGCGACGCTGGCCTCTTTGATCTTGCCGTAGCGGGCGTTCAATGCCTTCACGATATCCGCCGTCGATTCACCCTCTCCCCGTTGCCGCGAAGGCTTGAGGATCATGAAAATCAAACCCGCGCTGGAGGAATGCGTAAAGCCGTTGATCGACATGCCAGGGTATTGAACGGCCCGTTCTACGCCTGGCAGTTTCAAGGCGATGTCGGCCATTTCCCGCACGACCTGCTCGGTGCGCTCCATCGATGCCCCATTGGGCAGTTGAGCGACCGCCAGCACGTAATCCTTGTCTTGCTGGGGTACGAAACCACCGGGCACGACCTTGCCCATGTACACCGCCCCTGCGGCCAGTAGACCGTAAAGGGCGAGCATCACGACCTTGCGATTGATCATGCGGCCCACGCCGCGCCCGTAAGCCTCGGACCCGCGGTTGAACAACCGGTTGAAGCCATCGAAAAAGCGCCCGAACAGGCGATCCATGATCCGGGTCAGCCAGTCTCTGGGGGCGCCGTGTCCCTTCAACAAAATCGCTGCCAGCGCGGGCGAAAGGGTCAGTGAGTTGAACGCGGAGATGACCGTGGAAATGGCAATCGTCATCGCGAATTGTTGGTAGAACTGGCCCGTCAGTCCGGACATGAACGCCAGCGGCACGAACACGGCCACCAGCGTCAGTGCGATGGCGATGATCGGACCACTGACTTCCTGCATGGCTTTGTACGTCGCATCGCGGGGCGAAAGGCCGGCTTCGATGTTGCGCTCGACGTTCTCGACCACGACGATGGCGTCATCAACCACGATGCCGATCGCCAACACCATACCGAACAGTGACAGCGCATTGATGGTGAATCCGAAGGCGAGTAACAGGGCGAACGTCCCGATGATCGAGACCGGCACCGCTAGCAAAGGGATGAGCGAGGCGCGCCAGGTTTGCAGGAAGACAATGACCACCAGCACCACCAACGCGATGGCCTCGAGCAAGGTCATGATCACCGCGTTGATGCTTTCCTGGACGAACTGACTGGGGTCGTAGGCAATCCGGTAATCCATGTCCTCGGGCATGTCCGCGCGCAACTCAGCCATGGCGGCGCGCACGTCTTTGGAAATCTGCAGCGAGTTGGCGTTGGGCTGCTGGAAGATCACCACCTGAGCCGACTGCTCATTGTCGAGCAATGAACGAAGGCCGTATTCGGCAGCGCCCATCTCGACCCGCGCCACATCCGAGAGTCGCGTAATCGCGCCGCCGGGGGATGACTTCAAGATGATGTCGAGGAACTCTTGCTCGGTTTTCAACCGCCCCTGGGCGTCGATGGTCAGCTGCTGCGGAACGTTGGCGATCATGGGGGAACCGCCGACCATGCCCGCTGCCACTTGAACGTTTTGCTCACGGATGGCGTTCACCACATCGGAAGCAGTCATGTCCAGCCGCGCAATCTTTTGCGGGTCCAGCCAGACGCGCATCGCGTAATCGCCACCGCCCCAGAGCCGCGCCTCGCCGACGCCGGGAATCCGCGCCAGGCGATCGCGCACGTTGATCAACAGGTAATTGCGCAGGTAAGCCCGGTCGTAGCGACGGTCGGGTGACACCAGGTTCACCGCAATGGTGAGCGTCGGCGAGGACTTGATCGAGGTCACCCCCAGGCGCTGGACGTCCTCGGGCAGACGCGGCAACGCCTGCGCCACGCGGGTTTGCACCAGTTGCTGCGCCAGGTCAGGGTTGGTCCCGAGCTTGAATGTCACGGTGGTGGTCATCTGGCCGTCGCTGGTCGCCTGCGACTGCATATAAAGCATGTCCTCGACACCATTGATCTGCTCTTCGATCGGAGAGGCAACGGTTTCGGCAATGACCTTCGAACTGGCGCCCGGGTATTGCGCATGCACCAGCACAGAAGGCGGCACCACTTCGGGGTATTCGGCGGACGGCAGCCTGGCCAGCGCGATCAGCCCGGCGAGCACCACCAGCACGGACAACACACCGGCGAAGATCGGCCGGTCGATAAAAAATCTCGAGATGTTCATGAAAGAATCCGTCGCTTAGGCTGCAGGCTTGATGGAAGGGCTCAGATTCGCCATGTCGACGGTTTGAACACTGACCTTTTCCTGGGGCCGCACGCGCTGCACGCCGTTGACGATGATCCGTTCACCCGGCTGAAGCCCGCTTAGAACGATGCGCAATCCGTCGTGGAGGTTGCCCAGTTCGACCTGCCGATACTGCGCCCGCTCTTGCTCATCGACGACCAGCACGTACTTGCGGGTCTGATCGGTCCCCACCGCCGCATCGTTGATCAACACCCGATCGTGGGCTCGGCCTGCCGACACCTGAATGCGCGCATAGAGGCCCGGCAACAGCGCACCATCGAGGTTATCGAAGCGGGCGCGCACGCGGATGGTGCCGGAGCCGCTGTTCATCTGGTTGTCGACAGAATCGATCACGCCGCTGCGGGAATAACCGGTCTCGTTCGCCAAACCGAGGGACACTGGCACCGGAGCACCCGATGAACAACACAGGTACGCCAGGTAGGTCTGCTCGTCGACGTCGAACGCCGCATAAATCGGTGACACCGAAACCAGCGTCGTCAGCACCGGAGCAGAGGCGCCACTGGCTACGGTATTGCCCACGGTCAGTTCCGCCCGCGACACCCGCCCCGCCACCGGTGCTTTCACACGCGTATAGCCAAGATTGATGTTGGCGGCGTCCAGTGCCGCCGTCGCGGTCTTGACGTTCGCCTGTGTCTCGCGCAACGCGTTGACCTTCTCGTCCAGGTCCCGTTTGGAGATGGCGTTGCTTGCAATGAGCCGCTCGGCGCGTGCCGCATCGGCGGATGCGAATGCCACGCGAGCCTGGGAGGCGGCGAGGACACCCGCCGCACGGTCCACTTCGGCCTGATACGGCTTGGGGTCGATGCTGAACAGCACGTCGCCCCGCTTCACCAGACTGCCGTCTTTGAAATGCACACCGACGAGGGTCCCGGACACCAGCGGCCGAATCGCAATGTCGTCGATAGCCTGTAGTCGGCCGGAATACCCCTGACGCTCCGTGACCGGCTGCGCGTTGACCACCGCCACACCCACTTCCGTAGCCTGGACCGCGCCTGCCGCTTCGGCAAAACCGATCACCCCGTGAGGCGTTCTCTGCGACGAGCCCACACCCAACCCGCCACCCACGATTAACACGGCCGTCACTGCCACACCCCACCGCCTGCGATTCGCTGACATCGTCATATTTTCCACTGTCCGGATTTGAAGCCTGAGGGCCTAGCGCCCTGGCTGTATTGTTCCCCGCTGATGCCAAGGGAACCGAGGGCGGCCATTGTGGGAGGGGGCGGTGGATTGATAAACGACGCATGCGGACACTGATTGTGGCGTTTGCCGCCACTATCACGACCTTGACTCGCACCGCCTGCTCAGGAAGACAGCAACCCGACGAGCCAGTTGATCAGCGGATTCGAATTGGAGCGAGGGTGCCACGCCGCAATGAGTTGATAGCCAGGCGGGCAAGCATCATCCTCCAGCCGCAGCGCCACCAGGCCGGGGGATGGCAGTAAGCGCGAGGGAAGGAACGCGACCGCGTTCGCGGTGCTGACCATCGACGGCACCAGCAGAAAATGCGGGACCGACAGAATCACCTCACGCGTGAGGCCACGGGCCTGGAACCAGCCATCGGCGGAACCGATGAGATTAGCCCGCGCCGGGGATACCACGACATGGGGTTGTCGAGCCAATGTCGACAGGCTGATGCGCCCTTTTGCGAGGGGTGAGCCCGCCCCTGCGACACAGACGTAGTGCTCGTCGAACAGCGTTTGCCGGGAGAAATGCGCCGGAACGTAATCATTCAAGGAAATGACCAGATCGATTTCGCCGCTCGCCATCTTGTTGGCCACCGCATCGACCAGCATTTCGCTGAGGATCAGCTTCAGACCGGGCGCCTGTTGCCGGATCTGAGCCAGCTTGGGCGCAATGACAACTTGATGGGCGTAATCCGACGCCGAGACGTTCAATGTGCCGACCACTTGAGCGGGATCGAACGGAGCGCGCTCTACCAGCCGCTCGAGTGCCGCAAGAATGTCATCCACTTCGCCGCGCAGTTCGAGCGCCAGTGCCGTGGGCATCACACCTCGGCCGGTGCGGGCAAACAATGGATCGCTGAAGACCTCACGCAACGTCGTCAGGTTGGCGCTGACCGCCTGCTGCGTCAGCCCCATCTGGTCAGCAACGGCACTCAGGTTTCGCGTCTTGAGCAACGCAGCGAAGATGCGCAGTTGCCTGACGCCCAGCCGGGATACCTTGTTCATATTTGTATCTCATACAAAAAACGATTGTTTGTAGTTGTATCACGGCAATCCTAGTCTGCGCTGCATCACGTCTCGACCGAGATTCGGGCAGCGCCCTGCCGCCGAGGTGCTTCTGGCGTCGGGCGAACATGTCGTCCCGCGATCTCCGATCAGAGCCTCGTGAACCCCAAATGCTTCATCCATACCGTTCTTCAATCTCACTCGAGGTAAGCCCCATGGATAAACAGGCACTTCATGCATTGCTGCCGACCCTGAGAGCCGACATTCATTGGCCCGAGGCCTACCATCCGAGGAACGCACCACTGTGCGCTCGCAATGAGAAGGTGATCCCGGCGCCAGTGTCCAAGGTATGGGCATGGCTCACCTATGCCCGGCGTTGGCCCCAGTGGTACGCCAACGCTCAGGACGTGGAATTTGTCATCTGGCCCGGCCCTGCGCTGAAGGCGGGCTCTGTCTTCAAATGGTCGACGTTCGGGTTCCGCCTCACCTCCACCGTTCATGATTTCGAATTCGAAAAACGTTTGGGATGGGTCGCACGTGCCGAAGGGGTCATGGCTTATCACACCTGGTATTTGCACCCGCTTTCCGAGACTCAGACCTTGGTCATCACCGATGAAACGCAGATCAGCACGCTGGGGATCTGGGCCACCGACCGCTTCACGCAGGGCCTCATCGAACAGCACGAAATATGGTTGGAGGCACTGAGCCAAAAGGCCCAGTCAGGGCTGTCGCCGGATGATGACGATGACAGTTCACCGGATACGGCCCTGATGTATTCGTGACAGGCGTACGCGGAACTTTCGCCGCTCCCACCCCCGGTGGCACCTCGCTGCACCCGACACACTATCGACTCTTGTAAAGGTGATGAAATGCCCAGTGCCGTCGGAACTTCGCTTGGCGCCGTGTCCATTAAAATGGCCAGTGCAACGACGCGTGCAAGTTCATCGTTTACCACGCAACAGGTATTAAGAGAGATCGGAAAGAAGGAGGGTGTTCTGGACACCGCTGCGCTGGAGAAGTTGGGGCTAGGCGCCAGCTTTTCGCAATTCGATATCAGCGCCGTCACACCTGTCGAATTAGGTTTGATCAGCAAAAATCTTTATGCGTTGGGCTTGATCGATAAAATCACGGCCAATTTGATGGTCGCGGCAGGAACGCACCTCGATGCACTTGGCAATCAGACACGGCCGAACGAGAAAATGAATGCACTCGATTACTTTGCCGCACGAATCTCGAGCCTGCGCACCGCGACTTCAGGCCTTGATGAATACGGTTTTCATGTCGTGCCGGACTACATCAAAACGGTCCATGCACTGCAGAACCTCGACGACTTCGCCCGAATACAAAACGCCAGACAACGTGCAACGTCCTCGCTTCAACAACAGGGCCAGGCTGCCAGCGCCCAACAGGGCAATCTTCATATAAAGGTCTGACGCACCGCACGCTCGTCTCTGAACTTATGGCCACGTTTAGATCGGCTCACGTTAACGATCGTACTCACAGTGAGTTGAGCACGGTGTTTCGCGTTCAACCACGCACTTATTTAACAAGCTCTTTTTATAACGGTTGAACTCTTTCATTGGATTGATGGAGACAACATGCGTCGACTTCAGACCCGTCGATTGGCGGCGATCAACACGGTAATAACGCACTACCAACAGGCGGCTGAACTGTTCACATGTGACAGGGCGGCCGCCTCATTTATGTCAGGAGAAAAGAAGATGTCCACTCTTAACGGAAAACGAGCTTTGGTGACCGGCGCCAGTCGCGGCATCGGCAAGTCCATTGCCTTGGCGCTGGCTGCCGAAGGTGCGGATGTCGCCATTACCTACGAACGGTCCCGCGACAAAGCCGAAGCGCTGGTCGCAGAGATCAACGCAACCGGGCGCAAGGCCTTTGCGTTTCAAGCCAACAGTGCCGACCCACAAGCGGTGAAAGATTCGATCGACCAGGCCGTCGACGCACTGGGCGGCCTGGACATCCTGATCAACAACGCCGGGATCTTCCAGTACGGGCCATTGGAGGCGCTTGATCTGGCGACGCTGAACAGTGTCGTCGACATCAACATCAAGTCGGTGATCCTGGCCAGCCAGGCGGCACTGCCGCACTTGCCCGACGGCGGCCGCATCATCAACCTTGGCAGCGTTCTGGCCGAGCGCGTGCCGATGCCCAACCTGAGCATCTATTCGATGAGCAAGGCGGCGCTGATTGCCTTCACCAAGGGACTGGCGCGGGACTTGGGGCCGCGTGGCATCACCGTCAACATCGTCCATCCCGGCCCGACCGACACCGACATGAACCCCGCCGACGGCGAAGGTTCCGACGCCATGCGTGACGCCATCGCGCTGGGTCGCTACGGCAAGACCGAAGACGTTGCAGCGATGGTGGCCTTTTTGAGCGGTTCCACCGCCGGGCACATCACTGGCGCCGGATTTGCTGTCGACGGCGGCTACGGCGCCTAAGCCTGCCCGCCCTTGTAGAAGTGGCCGTGGATAAACCCTCGGGCTTGCTTGAAACAAGGGCGTTCCCCCTCCTTCCCTTTTTCTCTATCCGCAGCGACACGGGTCGCAGGAGCTCACGTGCAAGACACCTCAGCCATACGCAAGGCGAACGATCGAATTCCGATCGCCGTCTTCGTCCTCACACTCGCCACCTTTATTCTGGGCACGTGTGAATTCGTGATGATGGGCTTGCTGCCTGACATCGCCGCCGATCTGCAGGTCTCGGTGCCGATGGCCGGGTGGGTGGTCACCGCCTACGCACTGGGAATCGCTGTCGGTGGGCCGATCATGAGCCTCATCACGTCACGGTTTTCCCGCAAGAGCTCGTTGATGGCCCTCATGGTTCTGTTCGTGATCGGCAACCTGCTTTGCGTGCTTGCGGCGAGCTATGTCTCACTGCTGGCGGCACGCGTGGTGACGTCCCTCGGGCAAGGTGCTTTTTTCGGCATTGGTGCAGTCATGGCCGCCAATCTCGTCCCGGAACATCGCAAAGCAACGGCCATTGCCACCATGTTTCTCGGCTTGACCCTGGCCACCATCGCAGGCGTTCCGATAGGCACGGCACTGGGGCAATGGGACGGCTGGCGCACTCCGTTCTGGGCCATTGCGGGCGTGGGCGTCCTCGCCGTGATCGGTCTGTCGATGCTCATTCCAGCCAACGACAACGATGCAAAACCCGATCTACGGGCAGAACTGCGGGCGCTCAAGGATCTGCGCATATGGGCGACGCTGGGCGTGACCGCACTGTTCACAGGCTGCGCGTTTCCGTTGTTCACGTTCATCGCCCCCCTGTTGCGGGACGTCACGGGGCTCACCGGAGACGGCGTGACGCGAAGCCTTTTCCTGGTCGGCGTCGGCATGACCGTGGGTAGCCTGCTCGGAGGAAAGTTGGCCGACTGGAACGTCAATCGTGCTCTGATTCTGATCGCGGTCGCCATTTCGGTGGTTTCGCTGACGCTGAGATGGAGCAGCCCGTACTGGCTGTTATCGCAACTCAACTGGTTCCTGTGGGGCGTTGCCACCTTCGCGGCCATCCCGGTCACCCAGGTCAACGTGATGCGATTTGGCACCGGAGCACCCAACCTGGTCTCGACCTTGAATATTTCGGCGTTCAACGTTGGCGTGGCACTGGGGTCCTGGGCGGGCAGCCTCGTGCTGTCCGCGGGTTACGCGATGGTGGCCATTCCCGTCGTCGCAGCCCTCATCGCAATAGTTGCCGGCATCGCCGCAATGCTGTGCGCGAGATTCTCATCTTCCGCCGTGTGATTCGAGGCGCTTTCCACAGAAGGTAGGCTCGCGCTGAAGCCAGGGTAATCCGAGGCCGTTGTCTGGGCATGGTATTGAACGAAGCACACTGGCTTTCAGTCGGAATACCAGCCCTTTCTTTAATGAGCCATCGGCCGATGCCCTACTCTCTTGCCACCTTCAGCGCCTTCTTTTTCCTGGCGTTCAGCCCGCTGGTCGACGCGCAGGTGCCGCTACGGCTGGAACGCCTGAACCGGTGCGGCGACCTGCTGGACCGCGAGCATTCCACGTGGTGCGCTGAGGTGCGGGGCCTGACCCCGGACACTGCGACCCTGACCCTCGACGGCAAGCCGTTACCCGCGCAAACGGTACAGCGCGACGGCGACAGCCTGAACATCCGCCTGAACGCGCGCGACCACGCCAGCGGACCGCTGGTGGTGAAACAGGGCGACCGTTCGAGCAACGCAGTGTGGCTGACCGCCCAGGGCAGCCACGTGGTCGCTGCGAAACCGAACGAAGTGGCCAAAAACATGGACGGCCTGACCACGTACGTCGATCTGGTGAGCCTGTTGATCGAGGAGGACCACGATGGCCGTCAGGAGGCCACGCGTCTGGCGGCCAAATACGGCGCGACGGTGGTGGGCAGCATTGCGCCGCTGAACCTGTATCAACTGCGCCTGCCCGCGAAAAACCTGGTGGAGCGGGACGCGCTGGTGCTGCGGTTGGGCAGCGAAACCAGCGTGGACGCGGTGGTGGTCGAAGAATCAGCGCCAGAAAAAAACGAGGAAGCCGACGCCCCCCGCCCGGTCGCCGACAAGCCTGACGTGGACTCGGATGAGTGGGCGGCGAACCGTTTTCTGGATGCCGTGAATTACTACCGGCGCCGCATCCCGGCGTCGCAAGCCCCCCTTCATCCTCAACCGATGCGCATTGGCCTGATCGAGCGAGATGTCGACTTCGACACGGCTGACTTCGCGGGCTACCTCGGTGATTGCAGCGTGCCGCGCACCTGCGTGTACGCCCGGGACGCGCAAAAACCCGATGGCCACGGCACTACGGTCGCGGGCATTCTTGCCGCCGCGTGGGACAACGGCGGCAATACGGGTTTTCTCAAGGGGCTCGACCCGGCCAGCGGCGGCTTCGAGGTGATCGTCGAGCGTAATTCCGACGCAGGCATCACCGCCAACATTGCCGCCTCGGTGAACCTCGTCGAAGACGGTGTGCGGGTGCTGAACTGGAGTTGGGGGATTCACCGCGTCGGCGCGAAGAACGTCAACGGCGACGACGTCGATTCGTTGCTGCGCTCGGGCATCGCCATGAGCGGTTACGAAGAACTGCTGGAGGAGTTTTTCCTGTGGCTGCGCAAGGAACACCCGGACGTGATCGTGATCAATTCCGCCGGGAACGGCGCCTCGTTTTCGGGCACGGATGAGTACCGCCTGCCGTCGTCATTCATCACCGACCAGCTGTTGGTGGTGGGCGGACACCAGCGAAGCGACCGGGCCGACCTCTCCGTCGATGACCCGGCTTACGCGGTCAAACGCAACAGCTCGAACATCGACATGCGCGTGGATATCACGGCCTCGGCCTGCGTCCACGCCTCCACCCAAGCCCCCGATCAGACCGGCGCCGTGCATTGCGGTACGTCTTACGCGACGCCAATGGTCACCGGCGTCGTGGCGGCCATGCTGTCAATCAACCCCGACCTGACACCCGAGCAGCTGCGCATGCTATTGCGGCGCAGCGCGCTGACCCTCGGTGACAATTACGATTTCGAGCCCATGGACGCAGAAGACCTGACGGCACCGATCCTCCCCTCGGAGCGTGACCATCGTTTGAACGACAAGGATGTGGGGCGCTCGGCCCGGCTGGACATGCAGAAAGCACTGGACCTTGCCGTGCAGAGTCGATTGCGTGTGCGCTGAGTCGCAACGCGCTCGACGATGCGAGACGAAAGTGCAGGACGCCTCTCGATATCGGTGCGCGAGAGCGGTTATCCCCTCATCGATACCGTTCAATGGCAAAATCCCCCGACTGAAACGTGATGGAGAACCCAATGCTTCGCGCATTTGAACGATGGCTCGACCCTTTCCCGCCAGACGAAGTCCCGCCGCCACCGGACGGTCTGGTGCGGTTTTTGTGGGCCTGCACCCGTGGCGCTCGTGGCTATGTGCTCGCCCTCGCCCTGCTCAGCGCCGGGGTCTCGATCTACGAAGCCTGGCTGTTTTCCTTTCTGGGCCAAGTGGTGGACCTGCTCTCTTCCTGGAAAGACGGCGGAGACGCGGCGGTCGCGCAGGAAAGCCGCGTACTGTGGGGCATCGGCATCGTGCTGGTGACCAGCGTCGGGCTGGTGGCCTTGCGCACAATGGTGCAGCACCAGGTGCTGGCGATTAACTTGCCACTGCGGCTGCGCTGGGACTTTCACCGCCTGATGCTGCGGCAAAGCCTATCGTTTTTTTCTGACGAGTTCTCGGGCCGGGTCACCACGAAGGTGATGCAGACTGCCCTGGCCGTGCGCGAAGTGCTGTTCACCCTGATCGAAATCGCCCCCGGCATCGGCGTGTATTTCATCGCGATCATTGCGCTGGCCGGTGGCTTCGCGCTGAAGCTGATGCTGCCTTTCATTGCCTGGATCGTGCTGTTTGGCCTGGCGATGTGGTACTTCGTGCCGCGTCTGGGCAAGGTCGGGCAGGAACAGGCCCACGCACGTTCGTCGATGACCGGGCGCATCTCCGATGCGTACACCAACATCACCACCGTGAAGCTGTTTTCTCACTCCAAGCGTGAGGCGCACTTCGCCCGCGCGGCAATGGAAGACTTCAAGCACACGGGCTTTCGCCAGATGCGTCTGGTGAGCCAGTTCGAGATCGTCAATCAGGCGCTGGTGGTCGGGTTGATCTTCGGCGCCGGTGGCTACGCGCTGTGGCTCTGGCATCAGGGCGACGTCGGTGCGGGTGCAGTGGCGGCGATCACGGCCATGGCCTTGCGCATCAACGGCATGTCTCACTGGATCATGTGGCAGATGACCTCGCTGTTCGAGAGCATCGGCACCGTGCAGGACGGCATGACCACTTTCACGCGCGGCCCCAAGGTGCAGGACGCGCCCGACGCAAGTGTACTGGCGACCTCCGGCGGCGCCGTCACCTTCGACAACGTGAGCTTTAACTACAACGGCGAACGCCAGGTGCTCGACGGCTTGAGCCTGAGCATTCGTGCGGGTGAAAAGATCGGCCTGGTGGGTCGTTCCGGCGCCGGCAAATCCACGCTGATCAACTTGCTGCTGCGCTTCTATGATGTGGACAAAGGCCGGATTCACATCGATGGCCAAGATATCGCCCACGTCACTCAGGACAGCCTGCGCAGCGCTATCGGCATGGTCACGCAGGACACCTCGCTGCTGCACCGCTCCATCCGCGACAACATCGCCTACGGCCGGCCCGACGCCACCGACGAGCACGTTTACGAAGCCGCCCGCATGGCCCAGGCCGATGGGTTTATCCGTCAGTTGAGCGACAAGCAAGGCCACTCTGGCTACGACACGCTGGTCGGCGAACGCGGCATCAAACTCTCCGGCGGCCAGCGCCAACGCGTGGCAATCGCGCGAGTGATGCTCAAGAACGCGCCGATCCTGCTGCTGGACGAAGCCACCAGCGCGCTGGATTCGGAAGTCGAGGTCGCCATTCAGGAAAGCCTCGATGAAATGATGCAGGGCAAGACCGTGATCGCCATCGCCCACCGGCTGTCCACCATCGCGGCGATGGATCGGCTGATCGTCATGGATGAAGGCCGGATCATCGAACAAGGCACTCACGCCGAATTGCTCGAAAAGAACGGCACCTACGCACGGCTCTGGCAGCACCAGAGCGGCGGGTTTCTGGGGGAGGATCAGGGGGTCGCGGAAGCGATGGAATAACGACGGGCACCGCTTCGCCCGGATGTGCTGCGGCGTGGCAGCACATCCGGGCGCACTCGCCTTGTCAGGCATACCCTACCGAGCGGGACCGCGCGCGCCAGGCAAACCCCAACACCATCAACAGGCCCAGCCCCGCCATCATGGCTCCCGCCAGCGAAATCGCGGGGTAGCCCAGACCCGCATTGATCACCGCGCCGCCCAACACAGCACCGATGGCATTGCCGAAGTTGAACGCGCCGATGTTCACCGCCGAGGCCAGGTTCGGTGCGTCTTTCGCGGCTTCCATCACCCGCATCTGCAACGGCGGCACCAAGGCAAAGCTCGCCGCGCCCCAGACCAGAATCGCCAGCGCGGTCGGCAGCGGCCAGCGCATGAGCACCGAGAACGCCAGCAACACCACGATCAACACCACCAGCGAGACGATCAATGTCCGGTCGACCGAGCGATCCGCCGCCTTGCCACCCCACACATTGCCCAGCGTCAGGCCCACACCGAACAGCACCAGCATGGCGGTAATGAACCCGGTGGAGGCGTGGGTTTCACTTTGCAGGATCGGCGCGATGTAGGTGAACACCGTGAACATCGCGCCCGAGCCGATGACCGTCAGCGCCAAGGCAGACAGCACCGATCCCCGGAGCAACACCCGAACCTCCGCCATCACGCCGTCACTCTTCGGCAGCGGCAGGTTAGGCAAGGCGAACCAGAGGGAAATCATTGCCACAAAACCGAGACCGGCAATGCCCCAGAACGCCGTTCGCCAACCCAGCATTTCGCCGAACCAACTGGCCAGCGGCACCCCGCCAATCGTAGCGATGGTCAGCCCCATGAACATGGCGGCGACGGCCCCTGCCCGTTTCTCAAGCGCCACCACGCTGGCAGCGACAATCGAGCCAATGCCGAAAAACGCGCCGTGGTTCAGTGAGGTCACCACCCGGGCGATGAGCAGACTTTCGTAGTTGGTCGCCAGCGCCGACATCAGGTTGCCCAACGTGAAAATGGCCATCAAGCCGATCAGCAGAGCACGCCGTGGAATTTTTCCGGTGGTCAGGGTCATCAGGGGCGCGCCGATGAGCACGCCCAATGCATAGGCGCTGACCAGCAGCCCGGCGGTTGGGATGGAAACGCCGAGGTCGGCGGCAATACCGGGCAACATGCCCATGGGCGCAAACTCGGTCACGCCGATGCCAAAGGCACCGATCGAGAGCGCGATGAGGGGTGGATTGATACGCATGAGAAGCTCCTTATCTATGCCGCAAATGCTACGATCACCGCTTTAAAGGCGGTAGACCGCTTTCTGTACAAGCACTTTTGCGTCAGGAGCACAAATGGACCTCAACGGTAAGTCGGGTGAGATGGAGGTGTTCGCCAAGGTGGCCCAGACGGGAAGCTTCTCAGCGGCTGCCCGGGCACTGGACCTCACGCCCTCGGCCGTCAGCCGGATCATCGCCCGTACCGAGCAACGCATTGGAACCCGCCTGCTGTTGCGCACGACCCGGGCGATTGCCCTCACCGCCGAAGGCGAAACGTACCTGCGCGGTGCGCGGCGCATTCTGGCGGACATGGCCGAAGTCGAAGAAGCCATCACAAGCCAAGGTGTCCCACGAGGGCGCCTGAGGGTCAGCGCAGCGCTGGCACACGGTCGCCTTACCATCGTGCCGCTGATCGCCGCGTTCAGCGCGCAGTACCCGGAAATCCTCGTGGATCTGACCCTGGGCGATGAAATCGTCGACATTCTCGCGGGCCAGGCCGACGTGGCGATCCGCTTCGGTGACCTGCCCGACAGCCCCTTGACTGCCCGCTGCATCGGCGAAACCGGCCAGGTGATCGTCGCCTCCCCCGGCTATGTCGAACAACACGGCCTGCCCCTCGAACCCGAAGACCTCACCCGCCACAACTGCTTGCGCTTCAATTTTCGCCGCGTCGCAGACGGTTGGCCGTTCTGTCGCAACGGCGAACATTTTTCCCTTAAAGTCAGCGGCAGCCTCGAATGCAGCAGCGGTGAAGCGCTTTCACAACTGGCGATACTCGGCGCGGGCATCGCGCGCATCGGCGCGTTCTCCGTGGCCGAGGACATCGAACGCGGTCTGCTCGTTCCCCTGCTGGAAGACTACAACCCCGGCGACCGCGAACCGATCCACGCCGTGTTCGTGGGCGGCTCGACCATGACAGCGCGGGTTCGGGTATTCGTGGATTTCTTGCTGGAGCACCATCGGGGGTGGTGAGGCATCAGATGTGCTCAATCTCAGGTCTGCATGCCCAGCCGCTCAAAGCGCTCGCGAGTCTCCAGCAGATAATCGATAAACAACCGAACCCGCATCGGCACCTGCCTTCCAAACGCATGCAGTACATGAATCGACGTGGTCTCCATTGGCTCGTGGGGCAGCACGCGAACCAGCCGACCCTGCTCCAGATCGTCCAGCAGCGCAAACGCTGGCAGCTGGATCACGCCCATCCCATCCAGCGCCGCCTGCAAAAGCGTGACGGCATCATCGGTGTCGAAGCCTCCTTCCGGCAGCACACGGCGACCGTCAGCAAACACGAAGGGAAACGGTCGCCCAGCGAGCAGGTATCGCACGCTCTCATGGTCTTCCAAATCCTGAACGGTTTCGGGGTAACCTCGCCGAGCGAGATATTCAGGAGAAGCGGCCAGGGTGTAGGCCGTGTCAGCGAGATGCCGACCAATGAGGCCAGTGTCGTCTAGTCGACCGATGCGTATCGCCACGTCATAACCTTCGCGAATCAAATCAACATTGCGGTCTGTGACGGTAACTTCCAGCTTGATGTTCGGAGAGCGTGACGCGAACGCTTTAACCCATCCCGAGACCAGCGTTCGCCCCACCAGGACTGGCACACTGATACGTAAAAGTCCTCGCGCCGATGCGCTGGATTGCACCACGTCTTCGGCGCTTTCGATGCCTTGGAGCAGTGGCGCGACAAAGTCGTAATACACACTGCCTTCGGCCGTGAGATTCAGGGTTCGAGTGGAGCGCCGCAACAACAACACGCCCAGTCTCTTTTCCAACCGCGCCACACTTTTTGACACTGCGGAAGGACTCGCACCGAGCAATCTCCCCGCTCCGCTGAACGAACCCGCGTCGACAGTCCGTACGAAAGCAACAAGCCCGGCGGTTTTTTCCACGATGGTGACCATTCGAGCATTCCAGGCACAAAAGATACGACTATTTGGAGGATAGCGATAAGAAACCTACCCATTAGGATGTTCATCACCTTAAATCGGAGTGACTCCAATGAGCAAACTGGGCGGAAAAGTAATCCTGATTACGGGCGGCGCTCAAGGGTTGGGCGAAGCTCATTCCCGGCTATTCGCAGGGCGCGGTGCATCAGTCGTCATCGCCGATATCGACTCCATCGCCGGGCTGGAACTGGCGCAGGAGCTGACGGCCAAGGGGCTCGTCGCCAGCTTCCAGAAACTGGATGTGCGTGATGGAGCCAATTGGGCTCAAGTGGTCGAAGATGTGATGGATCGGCATCATCGGATCGATGCCTTGGTGAACAATGCCGGCATCTACCTGCGTGCCCCCCTCGAAGACCTCTCCAGCAAGCAATTCGCCGAGGTGATGGAGATCAATGTCAATGGCACATTCCTCGGGTGCAAGGCGGTTGCACCGATCATGCGCAGGCTTGGGGGCGGGGTGATCGTAAACACCGGATCGATTGCCGCGCTGGTGGCCAACCTCGATGGGGAGGTCGCTTACTGCGCCAGCAAAGGCGCGATCAAAATGCTGACCAAAGCCGTCGCTTCCGACTTGGCGAAGTACAACATCCGCGTCAACTCAGTTCACCCCGGTGTCGTCCAGACGCCGATGGCCGCCGAGTTCTTCAAAAACCCCGAGCTTACCCGAGAGTTGCTGGGTACCACGCTGATGAAACGCGCAGCGGCGCCTGCCGAAATATCAGAAGCGATCGCCTTTCTGATTTCTGATTCTGCCTCGTTCATGACCGGCTCCGACCTCGTGGTCGACGGCGGATTCACAGCCGTGTGAACACCAGGCACCTGAGTTACCCCTTGGCTGAACAGCCTGACTTCTCCATCCCTCCTCTTCGAGATCTAGCAAATATGAATGATTTGACCGGAAAAGTTGCCATCGTCACCGGTGCTTCAAAAGGCATCGGTGCGGCCATCGCCAAAGCGCTTGCATCCGCGGGTGCGGCAGTCGCTGTGAACTACGCTTCAAGCCGATCCGGGGCCGAACGCACCGTATTGGAAATTGTGAACAACGGTGGAAAAGCGATTGCCGTCCAAGGTGATGTTGGCTCGTCCGTCGATGTAAAGCGCTTGTTTCAAGAAACAAAGGCGGCCTTTGGCGCTCCGTCGATTCTCGTCAACAATGCGGCAACATTCGAGTTCGAGCCATTCGAACGGGTGACAGAAACGGAATTTCACAAGGAATACAACACCAACGTCCTCGGTCCGATCCTGACCATTCAAGAAGCGATCAAATATTTCCCGGAAGCCGGGGGTAGCGTGATTAACATCAGCTCGATTTCAAGCAAGAACCCTGTCCCCACAGCAGTGCTCTATTCCTCCACCAAAGGCGCGGTGGATGCCTTGTCGGCAGGACTGGCGAAAGAACTGGGACCGCGCAACATCCGCGTTAATGTCGTGGCACCCGGTGGAACTGAAACCGAAGGCACGGAGCGCATTGGGCTGGTAGGCAGCGAGCAACAACGGATCATGGCCGCAGCCACACCGCTGGGGCGTTTCGGCCGGCCCGAAGACATCGCCCCCACGGTTGTATTCCTTGCCTCGGATGACGCCGCTTGGCTGACAGGCGAGCGCATCAATGCGTCAGGCGGGCTCCGCTGACTCGCAGCGGCGCAAACCCCCTGAACATTACCCTGCCCTCGACGGAAAAACACTCGCTCGCAGCATTTGTATTTCGAATAAAAGAAAGTTGCCGCCGAGGGCTACAGACCTTGTTTCAAGTCAGGAATCATCCGTCGTGAATCCATTACGCAGGAAACCCAAGATGTCACTCCAGGCCAAACTCGATGCCGTCAGGCAAGATTTCGAATCGAAGATTCCATCTAACGCCTTGGCCGTCATGCACGCGTCAACCGATGCACTGATTGCATCCGGGCATGCACGGCGTGCGCTCCAAACAGGTGATCACGCACCTGAATTCGCGCTCCCTGATTCGGAAGGTACCGTCTTCACGTCCCATGACCTGCGCTTAAAGGGGCCCATCGTCATCACCTTCTATCGAGGCGTATGGTGCCCTTACTGCAATCTTGAACTGCAAGCGCTTGAGGGCATGCGAACAGACATTCAGGCCAGAGGCGCGACACTGATTGCGATTTCTCAGCAGACCCCGGGAAACAGTCGTGCGTCCCGCCGAGACAACGCTCTGGGGTTCCCTATCTTGATCGATAAGTGCGGTGTCGTCGCTGCCGAGTTCGGCATTCGCTGGACGCTAGAGGGCAGCATCCGAACGCTCTACGAACAGTTCGGGGTGAACCTGGAAACGTTCAATGGTGAGCCCAGCTGGACATTGCCTATACCGGGGCGCTACATCATCGATACCCGAGGCGTCATCGCTTACGCGGAGATTAATCCAGACTACACACGGCGCCCGGAGCCTGAAGAGCTGCTACCGGTACTGGACGCGTTGCTGGAAAACGCAGGTGTTTATCGTGAGACGGAAAATGCGCTTTGACGCGTGGCGTTTCATGTTTCCAAACGACAAAAGGCAGGGCTAGTCGATGAGGTTGCGAGTGAACAATAAAGTCTCGGAAACGTTACGGACTGAGCCATGAGTGATCGTCTTGCCGCATTAAGGCTGTTTGCCCGCGTGGCGCGCACGGGCAGTTTTTCTGCGGCAGGTCGCGAGATGGGGCTTTCGCAGCCGTCCGCTTCACGGATCCTGGCGAACCTGGAAGATGAGGTCGGTGTGGTGTTGCTGGCCCGATCGACGCGAGCCGTGACCCTGACGGATGCAGGAAAACTTTACCTTGAGCGCATCGATCCTATTCTGCTTGCGATTGACGATGCCGATCACGCCGTGCGCGGGAACGGCGAGCTCAGCGGGCAGTTGCGAGTCGGCGCCTCCATCAGTTTTGCGGCCCGGGAGGTGATCCCTCGTCTAGGCCATTTTTTGGAATCACACCCCAGACTGCGCATTGCTTTCGTATTTTCGGACCACCTACAAGATCTAATCTCGGATTCGATTGATGTCGCCCTACGCTTTGGAACACTCGAAGACTCGTCTGCGGTGGCTCGCCTCATTGGCACGCCGCGGCGCTTTTTGGCAGCGTCGCCCGCGTACCTCAATCGATTCGGTGCACCCAAGTCCCCAGCCGATCTGGCCTCGCACTCGATCATCATGGGCCCATCGGGGTTTTCGAGGGAGGCATGGGTTTTCCAACGCGATGGGCAAACCATGACGGTGCGAGTAGAGGGCAGAATCACAGTGTCGGTCAACGAGGCCGCTACAGCAGCGGCGCTGGCACACCTGGGCATCATTTCCACGGGGTTGTGGGGATGCCGGGCAGACATCGAAAGCGGTCGGCTCGTGGAGGTACTCCCCGACTGGGAGATGGGCAGCAAGGCCGTTCACGCCATTTACCCCCCGGGGCAACCCATCAAACCTTCAGCGCGAGCGCTGATCGACTTTTTAGTTGAGGAATTGAATTAATGCCACGTCTCGCGAAACGAATCGCCAGCATTGCATTGCTGTCTCTTGTCACACTCTGCGCCGAGGCCTCGATGCGATGCGACAACGGAATCGCCTCCGAAGGCGACGCCATGGCACAGGTCATTCAAAAATGCGGCTCCCCCGCCAGCCGCGAACAGATCGCGACTGGCGAAGACAGACGCGACATTGATCGCCGCAAATACACGACAATTGAACAATGGGTCTATGGGCCTCGTAGCGGAATGTATCAGTACCTGAGATTTGAAGGAGGCAAACTGGTACAGATCAAGGGAGAGCGGTGATGTTCAAATTTTGGTCGTCGTGACGAAAGGCGAACGTACCAGGAACGTGAAAAGGGTGTGACATCGGACTGCCCGCCTCACCACTTGCATTCGCGTATCAGCTGGGGATTACTGTGATCCCACCCTTACCGAGCCAATCGCCATGTTCGACCCCGCCTCTCTCGTGACCTACGTCGCTGTCGTCCTCGGTCTGTTTCTGATTCCCGGTCCAGCGGTATTGCTGGTGATCACCCGCACACTGCAAGGCGGTCGAAAGCTGGGCATTGCGACGGGGTTGGGGATTGCGGCGGGAGATCTGCTTCACACTTTGAGCGCCGCACTCGGGTTGTCGGCGATTCTGATGACGTCGGCCACCGCGTTCAACACGGTAAAACTGGTCGGCGCCTGTTATCTGATTTACCTCGGTGTCCGGGCGATCGTCGCCAAACACGGCGCCACAAGCCACCCAGACCTGCCCACCGTCAGCGCGAAACAGGCGTTCTTGCAAGCCGTGGGCACCGAAGTCCTGAACCCGAAAACGGCGATCTTCTTCCTCGCCTTTCTGCCCCAGTTCGTTCACGCCGGAGCTGATTCTTCATTGGTGCAGTTCGCCCTGCTGGGGCTGATTTTCTCCGGGCTGAGCGTTGCGTACACCAGCCTCATCGCAATTGCCATCCGCCCATTGGGGCGGTGTATCAAAGGCCTGGCGAAACTCCGTCGCTGGGAAGGCAAACTGATCGGCACACTGTTTGTGGGGTTGGGATTGAAGGTGGCGTTGCAGCAGCGGTAAGCGAGGGCCCACTGTCGAGAAATGGGCACTCGCAGAGCCGTCAGAGTTTGTAACCCCCACTCGCTTCTATCACCTGGGCCGTGATCCAGCGCCCCTCCTCCGACGCCAGAAAGGCCACGATGGCAGCGACGTCATCGGTCTCCCCGAAACGCCCCAATGCGGTATCGGCCTCGATGGCCTTGACCATCCCGGCGTCCTCACGGACGGCGGCATTCATGTCGGTGCGAACCCAGCCCGGCGCGATGGCGTTGACGGTAATACTCCGAGGCCCCAGTTCCGAGGCGAGAGCGTGGGTCAGGTTGTTGATGCTGGCCTTGGCCATGGAATAAATCGGGACCGCCGCCAACGGACGCGAGCCAGTCGCCGACGAGATGTTGATGATCCGTCCGCCTTGGGCCAGACGAGTCAAGGCCGATTGAACGACAAAAAACGGTGCGCGGGCGTGGACGGCGAACAGCGTGTCCCAGCTTTCCGGCGTGGCATTGACCAGCGCTCCCCAGCCCGCATTCCCGGCGTTGTTGACCAGGATATCGAGCCGAGTACTGCCCTGACGCTCGGTGAACTGACGGTCGAGCGTCTCGAAGACGGTCGGGATGGCGTGGGCATCTGTCAGGTCCGCCTGAAGCGCGAAGGCACGGCCCCCTGCGTGTTCGATGGCCGCGACCACCCTGTCGGCGCTGGCCCTGTCGGTGTTGTAGGTCAGCGCAACGACGGCTCCCTCTTGAGCAAGTCGTTCGGCAATGGCGCGACCAATGCCTCGGGAGCCGCCCGTCACCAGTGCGGTTTTTCCAATAAGTGATGTCGGCATATGAATGTCCTCGATGGGCAAGACAAGTCTGCCCTGGAAGTAAATTTTTTTGGGGGGAAGTGTCAGCGCACCAAGGGACCAGGGCTGGCCTCGATGACGGTCATTGCCAGACGCACCAGATCGGTGTCGCCCTCATATTCATTCTGCGAAATCTGATGCATGAGGACGCCCAACTGCTCGAGTTGGCGGGCGATCATCAAAGGACCGGCGTTGACTGGAATCAAGCCTGCGTCTTCGATCAATCGCCGGGTGATCTGCCCGGCTTCGTGATCATCGGTGACATAGAAGACACTGGGCTTGATCGGCGACGTTGTCCACGCCCCCGCTTCGAGCACGGGTGCGGCCAACAGGCTGAACGCCTTGACCACCCGCGCATCGGGCAGACGCGCTTGAAGGTACTCGGCGGTCGAGTTGTTCCTCATGAACCCATGATCGTGAAAGTGGACGAAATCGGAGGTCACACCGAGGGGGTTCATGGTTTCGATCACGACCTTGCCGTCGAGGGCGTCACCTACGGCATCGATCATTGCATCGGCCCTGGGCCAATACACCGAGAACAGCACCGCTTGGCCGAATTCGGCCGCGTCTCGTTGAGTACCAAGCCGAGCGCTGTGGCCCAGTTCGGTGAGCAGCGGTGCAATCTTGCGATCCTCGCCGTCCTTGGCCAGCACCAATGAATGACCTGCTGCCGCCCAGGCGCGGGCCAGTCGGCTCCCGATGTTGCCGGTATTCAAAATGCCTATATTCATTGCTTTCCCACTGTTTGACGATCCAGTTTCCAGAGCCGTCGGAATCGATTCCGGCTCCGTGCTCTCTCAGCATTCAGGGGCCTGTCGCCGCCTGTGATCCCTACTGTAGGTCTAGGCTTTGGCGTCGATAAACAGGTCGAAACGCAACGGAGCGTTGTCCGTGAGCGCAACAGTTCACGGGCAACACTGGCGTCCGGGCAAGATGCAAGGCTCTGCGGTGGGGTCCGGAATCAGCCGACGGTTCTGGCGAATTCGCTTAATGAAAAATCGACAAAGCTGCGTACTTTCGGGTCCATGTAACGGCTGGATGCGAAGACCGCGTGCACCGGCACCGGCGCGTGATACCAGGCGGGCAAAACACGTACCAGCGAGCCTTTCGCCACATAAGGCGCCGCCATAAACCGCGGCAACTGGGCAATGCCGATACCGGCCAGCGTCAGGTTTTTCGCACCGATGGTGCTGTTGACCGTGGCGCGAGGTGCCTGGCTGAAGGTTTCCGTGTCGACGCCATTGAACAGCGTCCAGTCCGGACGTGTGCGTGGGGCTTTCATAATCAGGTCGTGATGCTGGAGATCGCTCACCGCCGACAACGTGGCCTTGTCGTGCAAATAATCAGGGGCTGCGTACAGCCCGTAGGTCACCTCCCCCAGCTTGCGTGCCGACAGGCCCGAGTCCTGCAATACGCCGACACGCACGGCGACATCTACGCCCTCGTGAATAATGTCCACCAGACGGTTGGTGTACTCGGTGTCCACGGTGACCTTCGGCGCGCGCTTCAGGAATGTCGCGATCCAGCCATCGACGACCAGCGTGCCGAATTCGGAACCCGCTGTGATCCTGAGTAACCCTTTTGGCTCTCTGGACTGCTCGGCGACGGCGGCTTCAGCGGCCTCGGCGGCAGTGAGAATGCACACGGCGCGTTCGAAATAATCACGCCCGACCTCGGTCACATTCAGCCGACGCGTCGAACGCGTCAGCAGCCGGGCGCTGAGTTTCTCCTCCATGCGGGTCACGACACGGCTCACCCGAGCCTTGTCAGTGCCGAGTCGTTGTGCGGCCAGCGTAAACGAACCTTCCGTCACCACCGCGACGAACGTCCTCATTTCCGAAAGATCGATTGATGTATTCATGCGCAACAGTCTGTGAGCTTTGTCTCTATTTATCAATTTTCTAGTGTTCCCTAGAGTTCGTCCATGCAGCGTTTGCATGAACCCGGCGGCGGTCGCCCGTCGCTCCTTGAGAAAGGCTCTAGACACATGACTCAAACAATCGGAATCATCGGCTCCGGCCTCGTCGGCAAAGCCGTTGCGCACCTCGCGGTCGCAGCGGGTTATCACGTGGTCATCGGTAACTCTCGCGGCCCGGAATCGCTGGCAGCATTGGTCGAGGAACTGGGACCGCTCGCTCGCGCCGGCACTGTCACGGAGGTGATCACTGCCGGGGACATCGTCTCCATCGCCATCCCGCTGGCGGCATTCGAGTCCTTGCCTGCCAGCCAGTTCGTAGGCAAAGTCGTCATCGATCACACGAATTATTACCCTGACGTGGGTGGTTTCCGACAGACCGACCTCGATCGCGCAGCGCTGACCTCCAGTGAACTGATGCAACGCCATTTGCCAGGGGCTAACGTGGTGAAAGGCCTTCACAACCTGGGCTGGATTCACATGCAGCACAACGCCCGCGCCAGAGGTGATGTCGAACGCACCACATTACCCATCGCCGGGGACAACCATGGCGCGAAAGGCGTCGTGGCACGCTTCATCGAGGATATTGGCTACAACGTGGTCGATGCGGGCTTACTGGCCGACAGCTGGCGCATCGAGCCAAATACACCGATTTATTTTTGGCCCTATGCTCCTGCCATCCCCGGCCATCTGTCAGAGGACGAAGCGAAGCGGCTGTACCGGCAGAGCGCAAGTCCACTTTCTCCCACTGCTGCGCGCAAGCTGATCGAGACCGCCGAGCGCCCTTCTCCCGTGGGCGGCACTCTTGAGGGGCTGCCACCTGTGCATGTCGCCCTGTTCCTCGAATTGGCCAGTGCCGAGACCGTGAAGTCTTAACGGTGTGATCTGACCACCCGGTGTTCGCCAGCGGTTATTTCATCGGGTGGAATGATCAATTGCGATTCCAAGGGATTGTCCCCAGCCGCCCGAACATCAACCATTCCGTTCATGACTGACGGCTTGCAAGCCGGAGGTGCGTCCACGTGAATGGAGAGACGATGTGAAAAAGGTTTTGATGTTGCTCGCCAATGGCGTTGAACCCATGGAAATGGCGGCGTTCACCGACATTCTGGGTTGGGCCGACTTGGTAGGAGACGAAAAGATCGAACTGGTGATTGCGGGGCTGCGGGAGGAAATCACCTCGACGTTTGGCCTGGTGATTCGCCCCAATCGGCAGTTGGCCGATCTGGACCTGAATGCGTTCGACTCCCTGGCATTGCCGGGCGGTTTCGAACCCAGCGGGTTTTACGAGGAAGCGCTGAGTGAGCCGTTTCTGGAGACGATCCGCCACTTCGTCGAGGCCGACAAGCTCGTCGCCAGCGTCTGTGTCTCCTCGTTATGCCTGGGCCGGGCGGGCGTGCTGCACGCGCGCCAGGCCACGGTTTATCACCAGGTGGGCGGACGCCGAAAGCAGCAACTGGTGGAGACCGGTGCCACGTTCGTCGACCAACCGGTGGTGCGAGACGGGAAGCTGATCACATCCACTGGACCGGGCACGGCGTCGGAAGTGGCATTTTTGCTGGTCGAGATGCTGACCAACGCGAGCAACGCTGCACGGCTTCGAGAGAAGATGCGCTTTCCTACGCCCTCCGAGGCCTGGTTCACAACGCCGCAGGTGCCAGCCGCGTGACCCGCCGCCACCCGTTATGAGGACAGCAGGTCGCGCAGGCGGCCACCGAGGGTGTCGATCTCGAACGGCTTGGTCAGCAACTGCATACCCGGCTGAAGCTGACCGCTGTCGAGCACGAAACTTTCGGCGTACCCGGTCACGAACAGCGTCTTGAGCGCGGGTCGCACTTCCCGTCCCGCGTCGGCCATTTGCCAACCATTCATGCCGCCCGGCAGGCCGATGTCGGTGACCAGCACGTCGATGTGCATGTCCGAGCGCAGCAGCCTGAGTCCGGCGAGGCTGTCGGCAGCTTCGATCACGGTGTAACCGAGTTCACCCAATACGTCCGCCAGCAGCATGCGCACGGTGGGTTCGTCGTCTACCAGCAACACCGTTTCCCCGTGCTGCGCGACATCTACGGCAGAGATTTTCCGGGGCGACGCTTCCGGCACCCCTTCTTCATGGTGGCGCGGCAGGTAGATGAACACGCTCGTGCCCTCGCCCACGCGGGACTGAATCCGCACCTGCCCGCCCGACTGTTGGGCGAAACCGTAGATCATCGACAGCCCAAGCCCTGTGCCCTGCCCCATGGGTTTGGTGGTGAAGAACGGTTCGAAGGCATGGGCGATCACCTCCGGCGTCATGCCGATGCCGGTGTCGCTGACGCACAGACACAGGTAGTGCCCTTCCGACATGTCGTGAGCAAGCGCGGTCTCGCGATTGACGTATTCGTTGGACGTCCTGAGCGTGATGCATCCGCCGTCGGGCATGGCATCCCGGGCGTTGATGCACAGGTTGAGTAACGCGTTTTCCAGCTGGCTCGCGTCGACAAACGCCGGCCACAAATCAGCGGCACCGGCGGTTTCCAGCGTGATGCCGGGGCCGACGGTCCGCTGGACCAGCTCGATCATCCCGTGCATCAGCGTGTTGACGTGGGTGGCGCGCGGTTCGAGGGCCTGGCGTCGCGAGAAGGCCAGCAGGCGATGGGTAAGCGCGGCGGCCCGCTTTGCGCCACCCTGAGCGGCGGCCATGTATTTGTCCACCTCGGCCAGCCGGCCCTGAACGATCCGTTTGCCCATGAGTTCGAGGGAGCCCGAAATGCCCGCCAGCAGGTTGTTGAAGTCGTGGGCCAGGCCGCCCGTCAGTTGCCCAACGGCCTCCATTTTTTGCGACTGACGCAGTTTTTCTTCGGCCTGCATCAGATCGGCGGTGCGTTCGGCGACGCGCTGTTCCAGGGTTTCGTTCAGGCGGCGCAGCTCGGCGGCGCCTCGACGCTGCTGCTCTTCGATTTCCAGCAGCATGGTGCAGGTGCGTGCCAGTTCCTGTTCCCGCGCACGCAACGACTCTTCTGCAACCGTGCGTTCGAGAAGGTCGGCAGCCTGGCGCGACAGAATGTCCAGCAACCTCAAGTCGCGCTCGGACGGCTGGTGAGGTTGGCTCCAATGGGTGGAAATCATGCCCAGCAGGTCGCCACTGCGCGACAGCAGCGGCGTCGTCTGCGCGGCACGGATGCCGGTGCGGCGAAAGGCTTGCAGGTCTTCGGTGCCTGAAATGTCGGCCCATTGTTCGAAGTCGGGGATGACGGCTCGTTCGCCCAGTTTCAGCGCCATCGTGCAACTGCTGTAGGCCGTGGGGCTGACCCATTGCCAGAATCCGATGGCTTCGGGGGGCAGGCCCCGAGAAGCCAGCAGTTGAAGCTCGCCCCCATGCCCTGACGCGTGGTCGGGAGGGCAAAGTTTCTGCATCGTGCCGAACTGCGAACCGGTAATGGACACCGCTGCATCGACGATCTTGCCGTACAGGGCTTCAAGGTCCTGCTCGCCTATCAGCGCCATGCTGATGGTGTGCAGCAGTTCGATGTCGGACAGGTTATCCTTTGACGTCGCGGACGCGGCGGACAAAGGTGCTGTAGGGATGGCGTTTAGAGGGGTCATGGCTGCTCCTGTGGAGCCCGTATTCACGGGTGGCAGACTACCAGCAAACCCCTCGAATCGCGATGCAGATTGCCTTCAGGTCACGACTAGCCTGTCGGGACTGGAAACGCCCTTCATGCGTACCGGTTCTTGACCATGCAGCCACAAAAAAGAGCCTCTTCACAGAGACTCCTTAGTTCAACGTTTACCGCGTTGTACAACGCTTATACGTCTCAAGCGACGTAATCGACTTTCTCTTCAGTGAACAATACGAGTGTCTTTGAACGGTCGAGAAAGTTCTCGTCATCGACCGCAACGATTTCGTCCCACTTCGGAGAACCGATCACTTTATAAATGGCTTCCTTGTTGGCGATCCAGGCTTCCGCATAACCGTCGAACGGGGCCGCAGGCACGCCTTCCGGGAGGCCGCCGACGTTGTGCTGCTGCACATAACGAATGGTGTGCTCCAACACTTCTGGCACTGTTTGTACGATGGGCCAGTGCACATTTGCCCAGTATTCGCTGAATTGTTCGAACGTGAGATCCGAACGGCGGGTGAGGAATAAACTCATCTTGATCATGACAACGACTCCAAATACAGGACAGCCCGAAGTTGACGAAAAGTCTGCCTGTCGGGCGATACAGGTGAAGCCGAACGATAACATCGGCGTCCTCCAGTTCCGACGGCGGGCGAGGTATAAGACTTATTCAGATATTTAGGTGTTACACGAACACCGCAGCGGTTAGGGTCTGCGCGGGTCGCGTTCTAGCTTGACTCACTCGGGGCAGAGATCGACATCGCTCAGCGCGTCGATCATGAACTCCACGAATACCCGGGCGGCGGGTTTCGGCGTCTGCCCTCCCGGATAAAGCGCGTAGGCGTCCACCGCACCCAGATTCCAGTCGGCCATGACCCGCACCAGACTGCCGGTTTCAATATCGGCGATAAGCGCGGGAACGGTCGCGACCACCAGCCCAAGGCCTTCCTTCCCCGCGACGACCCCCGCATCCGTTCCCGTGACGGTCAGGTTGCCGTGGATTTCAACGGGTATTTCCAGCCCGTTCTGTTCGATCAACAGCGTTCGGGCGGCCACCGGTCCCGCCACGACGAAGCGGTGCGCAGTCAGATCGGACGGCGATGAGGGCGTGCCCTGTTGGCGGAGGTAATCCGGGGCGCCCGCCATGATCAGCGGCCAACTGCCCACCTTGCGCGCCAACGCACTGGAATCGGCCAGCGTGCCGAAGCGCAGCGCCACGTCAATGCCTTCCAGAATAAGGTCCTGACGTCGGTCCTCGGTCGAAAGCAGAACAGTGAGATGCGGGTGTTCGGCCATGAAACTCTTCAAGCGCGGCAGGATGATGCGTGACGCAATAATGGACGCCATGCTCACCCGCAACTCTCCGCGCAACTCGCCACTGCCGCGAATGCGGTAATCGGCTTCGGTCAAGGCATCGAGAATCGGCTGGATGTCCGCGAGGTAGTCCGCCCCGGCCTGGGTCAGCGCCACGGCGCGGGTGGTGCGATTGAACAGGGTCACGCCCAGATGCGCTTCCAGATCAGAAATCATGCGCGAGGTGGTGGGTTGCGACAGTTTCAGCTCCCGTGCCGTTCTGGAAAAACTGCCGGTCTGCGCAAGGCGAACGAACACGCGCAACGCCGCGAACTGGTCGGTCATGGATGTCCTGAAAGGGGCTGGTCGTGGGGAGAGGCTTAGGGTGGCGCCTGGTGAAAACAGGGGCAAATGTAACATAGGCTGCGTATTGAAGACCTTCGCGAATGAATTCGCTCCCACAGTGGAATCCGCGTCATGCCACGCAGCCAGCGGCGACGCCAAGCATTCTGTGGAACCTGCGTCATGCCTTGCTATCAGCGACGACGCCGAACGCCTGTGGGAGCGAATTCATTCGCGAAACGACCCGGCAGGCGACACATCGGCGTCAGGCTGCACCCACCCTTCCGGATGACCGCGCCCAGCACTCTCTGCCGTCAAGTCGCGCCTCAGCAGCGTTCACCCCATCGCGCGGGGCCGATAGGCATTGGCGTGTCGGGCTGGACGACAGACCTGTGCACGAAGCTGGGCAATCAGATCGGAAATCGCCCGACTGGTGCCGAGGGACGCCATGGGAATGCCGCCGAACACGACATTCAACCCCGTGGCCGGGTCGATGATTTCAATGGTCAGCTCACCGTTGGCCGAGGCCGAACAGGTGGAGCGCATGGGCAGAAAGGCAGATTCAATGATGTGGCGAAGTTCGAGCGTGGAGATGGCCATGTCCGTGTTCCTTGGTGACCTTTATTGTGTGGTCGGTGGACAGTGCCGGTTCGCAGGAAATTCCCAGTATTTTTCGGAAGGCAGACGAACACCCGTTCCCGCCCCTGACCACCCCGATTTCGGCCGTCATTGAGACAAACCAAAACCGGCATGAGAAGCAGGCGAACCGGGTGTTGAAGGTTATGGCTCTGGGGGGTCAGGTCAGAGAATCGGCTTGCCCCCCGTCACGCCGTAGCGGGTGCCGGAAATGTAACTGGCCTCGTCGGACGCCAGCAGGACGTAAATCGGCGCCACTTCGACAGGCTGACCGGGTCTGCCAAGAGGCGTTTCTTCACCGAAGCTTTTGACGTCGTCATCGGTCATGGTCGCAACGATCAGCGGCGTCCAGATCGGTCCCGGCGCGACGCTGTTCACGCGGATACCTTTCGGCCCCAGCATCTGTGCCAGACCGGCGCTGAAGTTGGCAATGGCGCCTTTGGTAGTGGCGTAAGGCAGCAGCGTCGGCTTGGGCGAATCCGAATTCACCGAGCTGGTGTTGATGATCGAACTGCCACGTGCCATCGACGGCAGCGCCGCCTTGCAGATGCGAAAAATGGCAGTGATGTTGATGTCGAAGGTCTTCACCCACTCCTCGTCGGTAATGTCTTCGAGGCTGTCATGGGTCATCTGGAAGGCAGCGTTGTTGACCAACACGTCGATGCGGCCAAACGCTTTCACGGTGGCATCGACAATGGCCGAGCACTGCTCTTTTTTCGCCAGGTCCCCCGGCAGCAGCAGGCACTGCCGCCCCGCTTCTTCCACCCAACGCGCGGTCTCTTTCGCATCCTCATGCTCGTCGAGGTACGACAGCGCCACGTCGGCGCCTTCACGGGCAAACGCGATGGCGACGGCGCGGCCAATGCCGCTGTCGGCGCCGGTAATCAGCGCGATCTTGTTGGCCAGGCGGCCCGAACCTTTGTAGCTGTTTTCGCCGCAATCCGGGTACGGGTCCATTCGGCTCTGATCACCGGGCACCGGCTGCTGTTGAGGCTTGAACGGTGGTTTCGGGTAATCGGTCATGGTGCTCTCCTTTAAAAGTCCAGACGCAACGTGCGCGTCTAGGGTGGACTTTGCGTGGGCGAAAGGAGTTCGGACTTTTTGACCGCTGCCCGTTTCGGAGGCAGAACGCGCAGGTTCATGAGGGTCATCCATGACCCATTCGTCACGGCACGTCAGGACGCCATGCGCTGTTGCTCGCCCTCGCACGCGTGTCGGTATTGCTTCAGCACATGGGCAATCGCCGCCAGCACAAGGCCTTTCGCCGAGCTGTCGCCTTTGCCGTTCGCCACATGGGGATAGAGGTGTGGCAGGAACTGGCTGATCAGGGTTTCGCTGATCGGCTGCTCTCCCAGCGCCTGAAACAGGACCTCCACCGCTTCGCTCGCCGGTTCCGACGGCCAGTAGTAACGGATGCGATCGCTGTAGCTGAAGTGCCGTTGCAGGCGCAGCGCCGATTCGTCGCCGTGGTAATAGCGATTCCAGTGCTGGGGCTGCTGACGCATCAGGTTTTCCATGACGTCATGCACGTGGCCCTGTTCCGGCAAGACCTGCAGCGTCGCGGCGATCTGTTCGAGGGCATACAAGGCTTCGCGCAGCGCGAACGTCAGGCCGGGGCCGACCTTGAGAATGGCGAAACCGTCGCGGACCAGTTCACCGAGGGCCGTCAGCGGCTGGTAGTCGGTGGAATGGGCCTCGAACACCACCTGCCTTTCGCTCTGCAAGACCGCACTCAACGCACGCGCCTTGGGAGCGTCGTACACCACCACGTTTTCATTGCCGAACTCGACGCCGGGCTGCACCACCAACCCGACAATCCGCCCGTAGGCCTCTTGCAGACCGAGGGCGGCAAACGCCTCACGGTGGAGCGCCAGAGTCGCCTGGGCGTCCTGCGGCGTGGTCACGGCAAGGTCTTCGACCTTCTCCAGCGCACCGCCAGGCACCGGGACTTCGGTGCCGACGACGTACACCGGTGGCGGCATGCCGGAGCGCGTGACCGCCCGCTCCACCACGGCTGCCAAACGCGCGGCACGCTCGGCGATCAACGCCCCCGGCAACGGCTCGGCGTCTCCCGCGCAGGCCATGCTGGCGTCGAGGTGAATCTTCGAAAAGCCGGCGCGGGCATACGCGTCGAGCATCGCTTCGGCCTTCACCATCGCCGTCTCGGCGGGCAAGTCCTTCCAGGGGTTGGGCCCTAAATGATCCCCTCCCAGAATCAGGCGCTCGGCGTCGAAGCCCACGCGCTGCGCGATGTCGAGAACGAACTGGCGAAAGTCCGCAGGGGTCATGCCCGTATAGCCCCCCTCGTGATTGACCTGATTGCACGTGGCCTCGATCAGCACGGGCCCCTGATGCCCTGTCGCCTCACGCAGCGCCGCTTCAATCACCAACGGGTGCGCCGAACAAATGGACGTGATGCCGACAGGTCGAGCCTGTGCGTGAGCTTTCACCAATTCCTGAAGATAATGAGCCTGCATGACCAAAGCCTCTGGATGACGTTGAAGCGTCACCATAGAGAGCCAAACGATCACAATCAATCATATTTTTGATTGACAGTGATTTTTTAAGGCTTATATTTCATTCCCATGAATCACTAAAGAGCAATCACAGTGACTAAAGACGAGCGTTTATCGCTGATCTGCCAGCACCTCTACAGCCATGGCGAAAGCACGATCCAGGCCATCGCGGATGTGACCGAGGCGTCCCTGGCGACCATTCGCCGGGACCTGCTGACCCTGGAAGCGGACGGCACGATTCATCGCACCCACGGCGGCGCACGCATTGCCAAAAATGCAGGCGTCGAGGTTGCATTCGATCTGCGGGAAAACCAGAACCTCTACGCCAAGCGCGCCATTGCCGAAGTGGCCTATGAGCGGATCGTTCCCGGCTCCACTGTCTTCCTCGATGCAGGCACCACGGTGCTGCAACTGGCGCGGCGTCTGCGTCTCGACCCGGTGCCGCTGTCGGTCTTCACCAACTGCCTGAACGTCGCGCAAGTGCTGATGAACACCCCCGGCATCACCATCGTCCTGCTGGGCGGGCAATTACGCGCCGAGAACGCGTCGATGGTCGGTGCGCTGGCCGAGGCGATGATCGAAAACCTCTGGTTCGATCAGCTGTTTCTGGGTGCGGGCGCGATTGCCCCGGACGCGTGCATCTACAGCCTCGACGCCAGCGAAGCCCAGTTGAACCAGAAGATGCTGGCCCGCGCTGGCAGCACCTGGCTGCTCGTGGACTCCAGCAAATTCGACCAACGCCTGACCTACCGCGTCGCCCCTTTGACTGAAGCGCTCACCGTGGTCAGCGACGAACTGTTGAGCAGCAAGTGGCAGGCCCGGCTGCAGGAACTGGGCTGCGGGCTGCTGACCGGCTCCAGTCAGTCGATGGCCGCCGAGGACCACACGGCATGAACACCTGCATCCTGGGCCTGGACAGCGGAGGCTCGAAAACTCAGTGGGTCGTGGCTGATCGTCAGGGCCGCGTCGTGCAATGGGGAACGAGCGAAGGGCTCGACCCGGTGACTCATCCGCAATGGCGCGAACAGCTGCGGGCGCTGCTGGCAAAAGCCGCGGGTACGCCCCTCGCCGCCGCCGTTCTGGGACTGCCGTTGCATGGCGAACTCGACGCCGTGTCCGTTGAGCAAACCGACATCGCCCGGCAGGCATTGCCCTGCCCCGTGACCGTCGAGAACGACGTGCGCATCGCCTTCGACGGCGCATTCACCGGCGCTCACGCAGGGGTGCTGATCCTTGCGGGCACCGGGTCCATGGCCTGGGCGAGTCGGAACGAAGACGACGCTCCACACCTGCGTGTGGGGGGTTGGGGGGATGTGTTCGGCGACGAAGGCAGCGCGCACTGGATCGGTATTCAGGCCTTGGCATTGGCCAGTCGCACGCTGGATGGACGGGCCCATGCCGCGCGCATGACCCAGGCGTTGCTCAGCCATCTCGGGCTGACGCCCGATGAATTGATCGATTGGGTGTACGGCCTGAGCAACCGCCGTGCGGGCGTCGCGGCGCTGGCCGCTCAGGTCTCGGCATGGGCCGACGCCGGTGATCCGGACGCCCTCGAACTGTTGAACGCCGCCGCCCGCCACCTCGCTGAACACGTCGCGACGGCCTGGCAGCGCATCGGCGGTGTGAACGCTCCGGTCTGGAGCCATGCCGGGGGCGTCTTCAGCCATCCCGACATTACCCGTCAGATGACGCGGCTGCTGTCCGCGGCCCCTGTCACGCCGCGTCTGCCACCGGTGGGTGGCGCACTCTGGCGCGCAGCACACAACGCGGGATGGAACCCGGATAACAACTGGATCAACACGCTCGCCTCACACCTGAATCACACGCTTGCACTGCCATCTACCTCCCCCTATCCGATCTAGAGGTTTTGCCATGCTCCGACGCCACCTGATCGCTTCGCTCGCGCTGTTGCCCCTGACGTTCGCCACCCCGGCGTTCGTCCCGCTCGCCAGCGCGGCCAGCGCCACCGAAGTGCTGTTGCCACCTTGGGGCACCTTGCCCAAGGCGATGACGGATCGACTGACAGCCGAGACCCACCTCACGCTGGAAACCCAGACCCTGGGCTGGGATCAGATTCTGACCAAGGTCGCGACCTCGATGATCGCGGGCAGCCCACCGGCGGACGCGACGGAAGTGGACTGGTCGTGGGTCGGGCAGTTCGGCACTGCCAAGTGGTACGAACCGCTGGACGGCGCGGTGGACGCGGCCACCGTGGCCGACATCCCGTCTGCCAAGCTGTTCGTGTTCGACGGTCAGTTGCTGGCGATTCCGTACGCCAACGACTTCCGCGTGCTGATCTACAACCGCGATCACCTGCAACGCGCAGGCATCAGCGCGGCGCCGACCACCCCGGATCAACTGCTGGCAGATGCCAAGGCGATCAAGGCCAAGAACATCACCCAATACCCGATCGCTCTTCCCCTGTCGGCCACAGAAGGCAGCGCCACCGCCTGGTACTTGCTGACCAAGGTGTTCGGCGGCGAGCTGTTCAACGACAAACTGGAGCCGCAGTTCGTCAAGCCGGATTCGGCGGGTTACAAGGCGATGGCGTTCGAGGTCGAAGCCCTCAAGGCCGGGCTGATCAGCCCCGCCGCGACAGGCCTCAAAGACGTGGAAGTCCAGGAGCTGTTCAAGAAAGGCGATGCCTCCTTCGACCTCGCCGGTTGGGCAGGCAACGTGGCGGTCTACAGCGACCCGGCCAAATCCCAGGTTGCGGATCACGTCGCGGCCGCCCTCATGCTCACCACCACCGGGACCGCGCGCACCATCGGTTTGCCGGAAGCGGTCGGCATACCGGCCACCGCAAAAAACAAGGAAGGGGCGAAGGCGTTCATCAATTGGTTCATCAAGCCGCAGAACCAGATCGAGAGCTATGAAACCCTGGGCAACCTGCCGACCCGCACCAGCGTCCTCAAGCAACTGAACAGTGAGGGCAAGCTCAAGAGCGGTGACGTGATCCTGCAACAGGCCGGTCTGGTGGACCCGCTGTTCAAGCAAGGCACGCCGGTCTGGTACCCGCAGTTCACCAGCGCGGTCTCCAGTGCGCTGAATCAGGCCGCCAAAGGTGAGTTGACGGTCGATCAAGCGGTGGCCCAGATCGCCCGCGAAGCCCAGAGTGCGATGCAGCCGTGATGAATCTGAACACGATCAGAGAACGGCTGCGTCCGGTGCCGGGCGAGACCTGGCTCGGGCTGGTGTACGTGCTGCCGATCATTGTGGTCATGGCCAGTCTGGTGTTCGTGCCGCTGGTGACCACGGTGCTCGACAGCCTGTACCGCATCGATCCGATGCGCCCGGGCAGCCCCTTCATCGGGCTGCTCAATTACCAGAACCTGGCCACCGACACCAACGTGCAGCACGCCACCTGGAACACGCTGATTTACGTGGTGTTGGCCGTGGTCCTGGAAACGGTCGGAGGACTGGGCGCCGCCCTGCTGCTGAACAAGGTCCGTCACGGGCGCCAATGGCTGCTGGCAGCTTTGGTGCTGCCGTGGTGCCTGCCGCCGGTGGTGAATGCGCTGGTCTGGCTGTGGATCTACAACCCCAGTTACGGCCTGCTCAACAACCTGCTCAAAGCGGTCGGGCTGCTCGACGAAAACGTGGTGTGGTTCAACGACCACAACACCGCCTTGCTGCTGGTGGCCCTGGTGCACGTCTGGAGGATGCTGCCCCTCACCGCGATCATTCTGCTCGCGGCATTGCAGGCGATTCCGGGCGATCTGTACGAAGCCGCCAAGCTCGACGGCGCGGGTCCGCTCAAATGCTTTCGCATGATCACGCTGCCGCTGATTGCAGGCGGGCTGGCCATTGCGCTGAGCCAGTCCACGGTATTCGCGTTCAACCTGTTCGACGAGGCCTGGATTCTCAACGGCTCCAGCCTGGACACCCGCAGCCTGATCACTCAGGTGTACATGTCGGCGTTCCAGAACCTGAAGTTCTCCTACGGGATGGCGCTGTCGGTGCTGGCCATGATTGCGTCGCTGGTGGTGTCGATGATTTACGTCCTCAAGGTCTACCGCGAGACGAGGTTCGACTGATGCGCAAACTTACCCTGCAATGGCTGGGCAAGGCCGGATTCGCCCTCGCCGTACTGGTCCTGCTGATCTGGTCGCTGGGCCCGGTGTACTGGGCCGTGATGACCAGTTTCACCGACCCGAAGGACATGCTGAGTCAGCACCTGACGCTGTGGCCCGAACACCCGACGCTGCAACACTTCGCCAAGCTGTTCGGCGCCAGCAGCATCTCACAGGGCAACGAAGTGCAGTCGGTCTGGCCGCAATTCTCCCGGGCGTTCATCAACAGTCTGGTGACCTCGGTCGCGGCGACGCTGGTGACATTGGTCGCGGCCGCGTTCGGGGGCTACGCCTTCGTGCGGCTGCGCTTTCCGGGCCGAAACCTACTGTTCGGGCTGGTGGTCGCGAGCATGGCGGTACCGGCGTACACGGTGATGATTCCGCTGTATCGCCTGATGATTTCGCTGCACCTGATCGACACGTACCTGGGCGTCACGCTGATTTACGTGTCCGCGTTTCTGCCGCTGGCGTTGTGGCTCATGCGCAGCGTCTATCAATCGCTGCCGGTGTCACTCGAAGAGGCCGCCTGGCTGGACGGCGCGGGCCGCACGTACACGCTGATCCGCATCGTTCTGCCGCTGGCGGCGCCCGGCCTGATCGCCACCGCCATCCTCACGTTTCTCAGCGCCTGGGGGCAGTTCATGGTGCCGCTGGTGTTCTCGCCTTCATTGGCCACCAAGTCGCTGACCGTCCTGATTCCCGAATTCGTCACCCGCAACTACGTCGACTACGGCCTGATGAATGCGGCCGGGGTCATCGCCATGCTGCCGCCCGTGTTGCTGGTGATCTTTCTCAACCGTTTCCTCGTGCGCGGCCTCATCGCCGGCGCGACCAAATAACCTCATAAGGACCCGCACATGAACGTTACCGAACGCGTCATCGTCGAGCAGTTTCCCTTCTGGCAAGCCGCGTTGACTCAACCCCTCCCGACCGTGGACGCCCCCATCGTGGTGGTCGTCGGCTGTGGCACTTCGTATTACCTGGCGCAAACGGTGGCCAGCGCGTTCAATCTCAACGGCAAGCGCGCCATCGCCGTGCCTGGCGGCGAATGGGCGCGTCGTCCGGACGCGTATCTGGCGCACTATCAGGACGCGCTGGTCATCGCCCTCTCCCGCAGTGGCGAATCCACCGAGACGGTCGAGGCCGTGCAGGCCAGCCGCGCCCGTGGCTTGAAGACCATCGGCATCACCTGCGAAAGCGAAAGCAGCCTGGCGAAAGGCAGCGATCAAGTGGTGTTCGCGCCGACCCACCCCTCTGAAGGCATCGTCATGAGCAGCTCCGCCAGCCTGATGCTGCTGCTGGGTCTGCGACTTGCCGGGTCTCCGGTTGACGCTCACATCGCTGCCACCGCTGAACGCGCGATGCAGACGCTGGATCGTCAGGTCGACACCACCGTGCTGTCCCGCACGCACTTTGTGTACCTCGGCGGTGGCGCTTACTACGGTCTGGCCAGCGAAGGCGCGTTGAAACTCCAGGAAATGAGCCTGACCTACACCCAGGTGTTCCACCCGCTGGAATACCGTCATGGCCCGGTCAGCCTGGTGGATGAAAAAACCTGCGTGGTGCTGATCTACAGCCCGCAAACCCACGAGGAAGAGACCCAGTTGTACAGCGAACTCAAGGTAAAAGGCGCGCTGGTGATTGGCGTGGGCGGCCCCGGCGACCTGCACGTCGAGGTCAGCGAAACCGGTCTGGACCGAAGCCTGGCGATCCTGCCGGCGCTGCAACTGTTCGGTGAGCGTCTGGCCCGGCACAAAGGCCTCGACAGCACGGCCCCGCGCCACCTCACCAAGGTTGTACGTCTTTCCTGAAGCAGTGGCCCGGCAGAGGTAGTGTCCCGAAATGGCAACCGTAAACATTCAGCAACTTCGCAAGAACTACGGCACGATCCCGGTGTTGCACGGCATCGACCTGAGCATTGCCGACGGTCAGTTCGTCTCGCTGGTCGGGGCATCGGGCTGCGGGAAATCCACGCTCCTGCGGATGATCGCGGGTCTGGAATCGGTGTCTTCCGGGACCATCGAACTCAATGGCGGCGTCATCAACGACCTGTCGCCCAAGGACCGGGACATCGCCATGGTGTTCCAGAACTACGCGCTGTACCCGCACATGACCGTGGCCCAGAACATGGGGTTCAGCCTGCAGTTGCGCAAGGAATCGCCTGCCCGCATCGCGGCGGCGGTCAAAGAAACGGCCGCCATGCTCGGGCTTTCCAACTACCTTGATCGTTATCCCAAGGCGTTGTCCGGCGGGCAGCGTCAACGGGTCGCCATGGGCCGGGCCATCGTGCGTCAGCCGCAGGTGTTTCTGTTCGATGAACCGCTGTCGAACCTCGACGCCAAACTGCGGGTGCAGATGCGCATCGAAATCCGCACCTTGCAGCGTCGGCTGGGCACCACGGCGATTTACGTGACCCACGATCAGATGGAGGCCATGACCATGTCCGACCTGATCGTGGTGATGAACGCCGGGCGCATCGAACAGGTCGGCACCCCGATTGAGGTCTACGACCGCCCCGCCAACCTGTTCGTCGCCACGTTCATCGGCTCTCCGGCGATGAACCTGATCGACGGCATTCTGGTGCAGGAGGATTCGACGTCGGTGGTGCTTGTGGGCGATCAGAAGATGGACCTTGGTCGCCGCGTCGATCTGGCGAGCGCAAGCCCGGTGGTGATGGGCATCCGGCCCGAGCATTTCAGCCTCGGCAGCGCGCAGGCGTCGGATTTCAGCCTGCCGTTCACTATCGACCTGATCGAACCGACCGGGGCGGAAAGCCACGTCTATGGCAGGTCGGGTACGACTCCGGTCGTGGCCTCTCTTCCACGCAAGGGCGACCTTCAACTGGGCCAACAGCTGACGCTGCGGGGCAGTTGCGACCATGTTCATGTGTTCGACAAGGCCAGCGGCGCGCGTCTGGTCTGACACCCGGCCATTCCCTTCCCTGCAAGATTTCGCGGGGTCGGGAATGCATCGTACGGGCGTCGGGTTACCACCCGACATCTGACCGTTCATCGCCGGGGGATTAATTTCACAAACTTTTCCCCGCCCTCAATGCCCCAAACACTAGAGCTGCTGACGCCCTCGTCAGCATGCATGCGCTCTGAATTTAGTGACCATGAGGCTTGACGACATGAATAAGAAACTGAGTTCCGCGTTCGCCCTGGCAGGACTGACCTGCATTCTTTCGCTGCCGGTAATGGCCGCGAGCAGCACCACCACTGCCCCTAGCGACACCCACAAAACCAAAGCGAGCCAGACCCATACCACATCCACTCACACCGACAAACAGGCAGCCGGCACCAACGGCGCCAAGACCAAAGGCACGGCGCTGCCAGGCTCCGGTGGCGAAGCGGGCAGCGGCGGCAACTCCAGCCCTGGCAACAAAAGCCCGTCGGGCGCCGGTAGCACTGACGAGTAATAGCAGGTTCTGATTTGCCCATGACGCTGGCCAGGCTGAGCATTCGCTCGCCTGGCCAGGTGTTTTCATCACTTCTTGCGCCGCCCGTCGATGACAGCCGGGGCATTCCCCTCCCGCGTTAATCCATCACACCTGCGCTTGGCCGCCATCGACGAACAGCTCGATGCCATTCACGAAACTCGCGTCGTCTGATGCGAGGAACACCGCGGCGTTGGCGATTTCTACCGGTTCACCCACACGGCCCATCGGCACTTGCGAAGCGAGGTAGTCGAGCAGGCCCTGCTGTTGCGCGGCATCCGGGCCGGCCAGGTCAACCAAGCCAGGGGTTTTGGTGGCGCCAGGGCTCAAGGTGTTGACGCGTACGTTGCGGTCCTTGAGGTCGAGAATCCAGCTGCGGGCGAAGGCGCGCACAGCGGCTTTCGAGGCCGAGTACACGCTGAAGGCCGCAGTGCCTGAGCTGCCAGCGGTCGAACCGGTGAGGATCACTGAGGCGTTTTTCGCCAGCAGCGGCAGGGCTTTCTGGACCGTGAACAGCACGCCTTTCACGTTGCGCTCGAACGTGTCGTCGTAGTGCGCTTCGGTGATCTCGCCCAGCGGCACCATTGAACCGCCACCGGCGTTGGCGAACAGCACGTCAAGGTGCCTTTTCTCCGCGCCGATCTGTGCATAAAGCGCGTCGAGTTGATCGAGGCGAGTGGAGTCCACTCGAACGCCGGTGGCGTTACCGACTTGTGCGACGGCGGCGTCGAGTTCGGCCTGACGGCGGCCGGTGAGGTAAACGTGGGCGCCTTCTTCGGCGAAGCGTTTGGCGGTGGCCAAGCCGATGCCCGTGGTGCCGCCGGTCACCAGTGCGATTTTGCCTTCGAGTTTGCGAGCCATGGTGTTTCTCCAGAAAGGTCAGTCAGTGAGTTCGGTAAGGTGTTTCGGTGAGGAGAAGCTTATCGACGACTGACACCTTTCAAAATAGAATTGTCCGCAATCCATCATTGCAGAAATGAAATGAGCAAACTCCCCGATTTCGAAGGTCTCGCCATGTTCGCCAAGGTGGCGGAAGAAGGGTCATTCGCGGCAGCGGCGCGGCTGATGGGCGTTTCCGTCCCTACCGTTTCGCGGGCGGTGGCCCGGCTGGAGGAGCGTCTGGGCGGTCGGCTGTTCAACCGGACTTCTCGGCAACTGGCATTGACCGAGTTCGGTTCAAGCATGGCGGCGAAGGCCGGGGAGATCTATCGGCAGGCCGAAGAGGTGGAGAGTGAGGCGCAGGATCTGGCCGTCCAGCCTCGCGGGCAAGTCCGCCTGGCGATGCCGATGGCGTTCGGTCTGCGCTGGGTCGCGCCGTTGTTGCCCCAACTGCTGCGCCAATACCCTGAGCTGTCGGTGGACCTTCACCTTTCTGACGCATCGGTGGACTTGATCGCCGAGGGTTTCGATGCCGCACTGCGCATCGCCGTATTGCCCGACTCCTCATTGGTGGCGCGCCGACTGTGTTCTGTGACGCAATTTCTGGTGGCCTCGCCGGGTTACCTGGCGGAGCACGGGCATCCGGCGCATCCGCGAGAGCTCGCCGATCGGTCATGCCTCAGTTATGCCTATCGGGCGCGCAGTGACCTGTGGCGTTTCACCCACACCGACGGCACGGAAGAAGACGTGGCGCCGAAAGGCCGGTTGCGGGTCACCAACTCGGACGCGCTGCTCCCGGTGCTGCTGGAGGGGCTGGCGATTGCCGAACTCCCCGAGTTCATTGCCGCCGAATACCTCGCGGATGGCCGACTGGTCACGCTCCTGCCGGGCTGGAGCATGGCCCGGGGCGGACTGTATTTTGTCACCCCCTCGGCGCGAAGCCGCCCCGCAAAAATCCGCGCGCTGTCGGATTTTTTCGCCGAGCACCTTTCGAACCCGGTGTGGCGGTGGAATCCCTGAAGCCGCCCCCTGCGCCGTGCCAGCGCCATTGCATGCACCGGTTTTGCTGCCGCTGCGCGGCAGATCGCAGGCAAGCCAACTCCCACAGGACTGTGCGCGCAACCGGATTTTGAGTTGTCTGGATGCCTGCCGCGCAGCGGCAGTAAACACGGCATACGCGCTGCACCTGAAACACCCAAGGTTTCAAACGCAGCCCGTTTCGCGCAGCCCGCCATCCTTAGTTGACAAACAGAATTGTGACGATTAGTTTCACAATATGCCTCAGCCCAACGTTCAGTTCTCAGTCGCTTCGCACATCATGGCTTCGCTGGCGGTCCGCCCCGGCGAGCCCACGCGTTCGTCCGATCTGGCCAGCAGTGTCAACGCCGACCCCAGCTTTGTGCGGCGGGTGATTTCCAAGCTGGCCAAGGCCGGTCTGGTCACCACCACCCGAGGCAAAACAGGGTCCTGCATGCTGGCGCGACCCGCCACTGAGATCACCCTGCTCGACATTTACAACGCCAGCGATGCGCCCAAGGCCTATGTGGTCCACGGGTATGCCGTCGCCGAGGGCTGTCACGTCAGTCGCAATATCAAAGGCTGCCTCGAAGGCGTGCTGTGCAGCGCACAAACGTCATTCGAACAGGGCCTTGCGCAACACACCCTCTCTCAAATCGTGACGGCCATCGAAGACGGTCCGTGATTTTTTTTTTGCCGCTAATTGTTGTCTTTGAACGCACAATTTTTCTCTTTCTTTTCAGGAGCGTCAGATCCGGGATTCACTCATAGACCGCCATTGACGACCCCTTTCGATTTCACCCGGCACTCCGAGGCCACACGGCCACGAGGCCAACGCAGTCGCTTCATTCCCTAAATGCTTCATTCAGATGCGAGAACATCATGGCTCAGTTAGAAGGAAAAGTTGCACTCGTCACCGGCGCTTCCAAAGGCATCGGCGCGGCCATTGCCAAGGCGCTGGCCGCTGAAGGCGCGGCGGTGGTGGTGACCTACGCCAGCGCTCAGTCAGCGGCGGAAGCCGTGGCGGCGAAGATCGTTGAAAGCGGCGGCAAGGCCACCGTGGTCGGCGGCGACGTCACAAAAGCGGCCGATGCGCAGAAGTTCGTGCAAACCGCCATCGACGCTTACGGGCGCCTCGACATCGTGGTCAACAACTCCGGCGTCTATGCGTTTTCGTCGCTGGAAGAGATCACCGAAGACGAGTTTCACCGCCAGTTCAACACCAACGTCCTCGGCCTGTTGTTGGTGACGCAGGCGGCGTCCAAACACTTGAGCGAAGGGTCCAGCGTGATCAACATCAGCTCCAGCGTCACCTCGCTGTCCCCAGCCACCAGTGCCATCTACACCGGCACCAAGGGCGCCGTGGACGCCATTACTGGCGTGCTGGCCAACGAGCTGGCGCCGCGCAAGATCCGCGTCAACGCCATCAACCCCGGCTACACCGAGACCGAAGGCACCCACGCGGGCGGTATTACCGGTTCAGACATGGAGAAACATTTCGTGGCCCTGACCCCGCTGGGCCGTGCCGGGCAACCGGATGACATCGCCGATGTGGCGACCTTCCTCGCCTCGGATGCATCGCGTTGGGTGACCGGCGAACTGCTCGTCGTGTCGGGCGGCCTGCGCTAAAACATTCCCGGCAATGACCTGAGCGATCAGGCCATTGCCGGTTCCTCGATCCGCTCGATGTCTTCGTGGCGCAAGCTGTCCAACAGGCATTGCGCGAACGCCTCGGCCACCGGCTGAACGGTCGCAGGCAAGCGCAAGCAAATGGCGAACGCGGGCAGTTCGGGCAACCCGATGTCGTCCGGCAACACTTTCAGGTCCTCCGGCACGGTGGACGCCAGCCATGCGGTAATCGCCAGACCGACCCGCACGGTGGACGCGGTGGCTTCGAAGCTGCCGTTCTCGAACACGGTCCGCCAGGCAATCCCCTCCTTCGCCAGCGCGCCCAGCACCAATGGGCGAAACACGCAGCGCTCGTCCACCAATGACAGTGGCAACGGCCGGGTTTTCCAGACCTCGCTGCTGCGACTTCCCACCCACACCAGCGGCTCGGTGCGAATCACCCGACCTTGGGCGTTGGGGGTGAGGTATTCGATCAGCGCCACGTCGAGATGACCGTTGTCGATGGCTTCGTGCAGCACCGGCGACGGCTCGCATTTCAACGACAACTCCACCAGCGGGTGGGCGTCGGTAAACGCTTTCATGGCCGGTGCCAGCGAAGTGATGAGATCAGGCGGTGCGCCGACCCGCAGATGCCCGCGAATCGGCCCTTCGACGGTGTCCGCCCAGATGTCGTCGTTCAATTGCAGCAACTGCCGGGCCTTGGCCAGAAACAGCTCGCCCTGTTGCGACAGCTCCAATTGCCGGGGTTTGCGAATCAGCAACTGGCAGCCGAGGGTTTCTTCAAGGCGCTTCACCTGCTGACTGACCGCACCCTGGGTCATGAACAGCGCATTGGCGGCGGCGGTCATGCTGCCGTGATCGGCGACAACGACGAAGGTGCGAATCAAACTGAGGTCGAGGTTTCGGGTCATGGCGGGATTACGATCAGTAATGTCAGGCATTAAAGATATTCGATTTTCTAATCCGCGAGCCAGCCGTACTGTCGGCGGCATTCAACTGCCGGATGAAAGGCCGATGCCCACGCTGTTGCCCCTGTTTCTGTTCGTCGCCGCTTCGACACTGTCTCCTGGCGGCGCAACATCCCTTGCCACCGCCTCCGGTGCGCGATTCGGTTTAAGCCGTTCCCTGCCGCTGATCCTCGGGATCGCCTTCAGCCTCGCGTTTGTCGCCACGATCGCCGCGTTCGGCCTCGGCAACCTGATCGCTCAAGCACCCGGACTGGAACTCGCGGTCAAGGTCGCGGGCTCAGCCTATCTGCTGTGGCTGGCGTGGCGCATCGCTCGCAGCGGCGCACCTTCGACAGGTGCAGGGCCTGGCGCCGGATCGGATGAGCCGCTGGGTTTTACCAACGCCATTCCGCTTCTCTTGTTGAACCCGAAAAGCTGGGCCATGACCGTCAGCGCGGCCGCCGCGTTTTCCCCTCTGGCGACCTACCCTGCCGGATTTGCAGCGTTATTGGGCGTGTCGTTCGGCCTCGCCGCGTGTGCCTCGCTGACCCTCTGGTGCTGGCTCGGCGTGCTGTTGGCGCGGCTGCTGCGCACGTCGTATCACTGGCGAGTGTTCAACCTGGCCATGGCCGCCCTGCTCGTTTTGTCCATCATTCCCACCTGGAGTTGACCATGCTCAGCCTGCCGTTTGCCGAATCCTTCGACCTGAATGCCTGCTTCGACGACATCACCGAACACTGGTCGCCGAAGGTCGTGGCGCAAGTGAACAACCAATACGTCAAAGTAGCGAAATTGCTGGGGCAATTCGTCTGGCACAACCACGCGGAACAGGACGAGCTGTTCTACGTCCTGCGCGGCCACCTGAAAATCGAATACGAAGGGGGCCGCGTCTCCCAGTTGCCTGCCGGGTCGATCCACGTCGTGCCCAAAGGCGTGCTGCACAACCCGGTGGCCGACGAGGAATGCTGGATCGTGCTGATCGAGCCGATGGACACCCTGCACACCGGCGACGTCGAGACGCCGTTGAGCAAGACGATTGAACAGCAGTTGGCGTAGCCCTCGGCTAGCGGGGTACGCTCACAGGTATTCGACGTTCCCGTCCACGCTGATTGCCTGGCCGCTGATGTTGACCGCAGCGGGAGAGGAAAGGAACAGCGCCATGGCTGCGACGTCTTCCATGGTCACCATGCGGCGCAGGGAAATCTTTTCCAGATACTGGTCCCGCATCGCGTCGAAGCCGATCCCCAGCGTCTGCGCCCGTGCATCGATGACCCGGTTCATGCGCTCGCCCGCCACCACGCCCGGCAAGATAGCGTTGACCCTGACGTTGTCTGGCCCCAGTTCGCCGGTCAGCGACTTCATGAGCCCGATGATCGCCCATTTGGTTGAGGCGTAAGGCGTTCTGAAGGGATAACCGAGGCGACCGGCAACCGACGACATGGCGATGATGTGGGGGTTGCAGTTTGACATTTTCAGCCAGGGCACAGCCTTGCGCAGCACGTAATACTGACTGTTGAGGTTGGTCGAGACGGTGTGCTCCCACGCGTCCGGATCCAGATCCTCGAGGTTGCCGGTGGGGCCTGCGATGCCGGCATTGTTGACCAGCACGTCCACGCCGCCGAGCGATGACGTCGCCTCGTCCATCATGCGGTCCACGTCGTGCCGGACGCCAACATCCGCCACGCTGCCCCGTAAGCCGGGGTGTTCGCGCTTCATCCGTTCCACGGCCTCGCCGTCGATGTCGCAGATATACACCTGGGCCTCGACTTCGTGGAAGGCCCTGGCAATGACCGCACCGATTCCAGCGGCGCCCCCGGTGATCAAAACTTTCAGACCCGCGGGCGGTTTGAGCAAATCGACAATCTTCACAGCGCTTCCCTTCCTTCAATGGCAGGTTCAGTCAATGGGCGACCCGCTTGCGCGTTGATCGCCATGCCCAACAAGGGTACGAGGAGCAAGCCGAGCACGGCGGCGGCCACGATCACGTAAAAGCCGGACGAACTGAGTCCTGATGCCTTCTCCGCCAGGCCAAACAGAAACGGGCCGACGAAACCACCCAGCAAACCGAGCGTGTTGATGAAGGCCAGCCCGGCGGCCGCTTCGATGCCCTGCAGCCGTTTCATCGCGATGGCCCAATAAGTCGGCAATACGCCACCGGCGAAGACTGAGGTGGCCGTGAACAGCGCAATGCGGCTTATCGCGTCATCGATCACGGTGAACGCCACTGAACTGGCGATCAGCCCCACAGTGAACAGACTCAGGCAATACGTGTCACGATCCACGGTGCGATGCACCCTCGGCAGCACCAGAACCCCCGCGAGAAAACCGAAGCCGACGCTGCTGGACAACAGGCCCACGGTGAGCGGCGAGGTGATCTGCATCTGTTGGATGATCGACGGCGTGAAGAACACGAGGCCCACGAACGCTACTTGGTTAAGGAAGTAAATCAGGCCGATGAGGATCGTGGTCGGCCGCGTCAACGCCTTCATCCACTGCCCGGAATAGCGATGAGGCTCACCCTGCCCCGGTAGCAGTGCGTGGGTCTCCAGCGATTGCGCCTGCGCCGCATTCAGCCAGCGCGCATCCCGTGGCCGGTCCGGCAATTTGAACCAGAGGATCACGCCAACCACCACACTCGGCAGGCCTTCCAGCAAAAACATCCATTGCCAGCCGTGCAAACCGCTCACCCCGTCCAGCCGCATCAACGCGCCGCCGATCGGGTTGCCAATGACCAGCGCCAGCGCCGGGGCGATGTAAATCCAGCCGATGGCGATGCCGCGGTCCTTGGGCGCGAACCACAGGGTCACCATGTACATCAAGGCCGGAAACAGACCGGCCTCGGCAATGCCCAGCAGCACCCGCAGCAGGTAAAACGACGCCTCGCCCTGCACGAACATCATCGCAGAAGACAGCACGCCCCAAGTCACTGCAATCCTGGCAATCCAGCGTCGTGGCCCGATGCGGTGGGCGAGCAGATTGCTGGGGACTTCGAGCAAGGCGTAGCCGATGAAAAAAATGCCCGCGCCCAGTCCGAACGCCGCCGCGCTGATCCCCAGGTCAGCATTGAGCGCCGCCTTCGCCAGTGCAACGTTGGTACGGTCCAGGTAGGACATGAAATAAATGGCGCACATCAACGGTATCAATCGAACCATCGCTCGCCGGGTCGCGAGCGCATGGAGCTGCGCAGCGTTGGACATGACCGTCATGATCAAACCTCTTCTTGTTGTTCTGACTGCTCGATAGTCTGGCCGCGTCGCATCACTGCAGGTGCACGTTTTGACGGCCCTTGAGGCCCAGCATCTGGCGGGCTTCCTGCGGGGTGGCAATCTCGAATGACAGTTCCTCGAGAATGTGCCGAACCTTGCGCACCTGTTCGGCGTTGGTCTTGGCCTTGACCCCTTTGGCGAGGTAGATGCTGTCTTCCAGGCCCACCCGCACATGGCCGCCCATGATCGCACCCATGGTCACGAAAGGCAGCTGGTGACGCCCTGCGCCAAGGATTGAAAACTCGTAGTTCTCGCGCCCGAACAGCCGGTCGGCCGTGGTGCGCATGAGCAGCATGTTTTCCGGGTCGGCACCCAGTCCACCCAGAATCCCGAAGCAGGACTGGATGAACAGCGGTGGCTTGACCAGCCCTTGCTCGACGAAATGCGCCAGGTTGTAGAGGTGCCCGACGTCGTAGCATTCGAACTCGAACCGCGTGCCGCATTCGCCCAGTTGCTGCATGATTTGGCGGATGTCCTTGAACGTGTTCTTGAACACCACATCTTCCATGCCCTCGACGTGTTCACGCTCCCAGTCATACGTCCACGACGCAATCTTGCGGGCGATCGGATGGATCGAGAAATTCATCGAGCCCATGTTCAACGAGCACAGCTCCGGTTGAGCCGTCAGGGGATACGCCAGCCGTTCGGCCAGCGTCATCCGAGTGCTGCCACCCGTGGTGATATTGATGACGGCGTCGGTGGCGCGGGCAATCGCGGGTACGAATCGGGCGAACACGTCGGGATCGGGCGTGGGGCGCCCGTCTTCAGGGTCTCGGGCGTGCAGATGGAGAATCGCCGCGCCTGCCTCGGCGGCCTCGATGGCGTGTCGTTCGATCTCGGCGGGCGTCAGGGGCAGGTACTCGGACATCGACGGCGTGTGGGTAGCGCCAGTGATCGCGCAGGAAATGATGACCTTTCGGTTCGGCGAGCTCATGAAGGACAACCTTTGTTTTTATTGGCGTGGGCGCCATCGCGAATGACGTCAGGCAGGCGCGGCGCGTGTCGAGATCAGCTTATTGCGTTTGCGCATTCGCAGTAAGATCCTTACCGGACACTAAAGAATCCCTGAAGGACATTGAGCGGAGCCCCATGAATGTCACGAAAACTGCCGCTGTTCAACGAACGCATCTATGCCCCTTACAAGATTGCAGCGTTGGTGGAAGTCCTCGGTGAACAAGGGATCGCCCCTGCCGACAGCCTGAAAGGCAGCGGCATAACGGAAGACCAGATCAACGACGCCACTGCCCTCACCTCGGTCCGCCAGTACGCGACCGTGTGCGGCAATGCCGTGTCGCTGTCCAAAGACCCGGCCACCCCGTTCAAGACTGGCGCACGCCTGCACTTGTCTGCCTACGGCATGTATGGATATGCGCTGATGTCGTGCCTGTCATTGCGTGATTATTTTCGGCTGGGAGTGAAATACCACGCGCTGGCCACGCCGACGCTGACCATTGAATGGCAGGAATACGAAGACCGCACGGTGTGGACGTTTCCCGATGCTTCTACACCGAGCCCGTCCCGGGAAATCAAACAGTTCTGGATCGAGCAGCAATTCACCCAGCACGTCACTCATCTTCAAGACGTGTTCGGCCAGAGCTGCCCGCCGACCAAAGCCTGCTTTTCCTACCCCGCGCCCGCCTATGCCCACCTCTACCCCGACTATCTGGGGTGTCCGTGCGTGTTCGACCACCCGCAATGCGAGCTGCATTACGACAGCGCGATTCTCGATCAGAAGCCGCACCTTGCCCATCGCCTGACCGCGACCGTGCTCCAGGAAACCTGTGAACGATTGATCGGGCAGGCGAAGGTGTCGGCGGGCATTGCCGGAGAGGTCTATCAGATGATGATGCAGACGCCAGGAGAGTTTCCGAGCATGGAAGCGGTGGCCGAGCATTTGCACATGACCACCCGCAGCCTGCGCCGCAAGCTGCAGATGGAAGACACGTCGTTCGCCGCCATCGTCGATGACGTCCGCTGTTCACTGGCGGTCGAATACTTGAAGACGACCGTGATGAGCACTGATGACATTGCCCTACTGCTCGGTTTCTCGGAGCCCACCAACTTCAGGCGTGCCTTCAAGCGCTGGACCGGCAAGACCACGAAGGAATACCGTCAGGGCTGATCATACAAGCCGGTGATGGCAGCGCCGGAATGTGTCCGACAGTCAGACCCTTTCTTAGCGGTCTTTTTCCTCCGTCGGCTCAAAGCGCAACACCCCGAGAATGCCGCTCCCGCCTTCACGTTTTCTGTCGGAAGGATGATTGACCCCGTCGTTCACCGGCACCTCGGCAAAATCGAACGGGCTGATGCCACTCAGGCACGCGGCATTGATCCCCAGTTGTGTGGGGTTGGAGCGGCGTTGATGGTGGGTGTAGATGCCGCACCTGGAACAGAAGTAATGCCTGGCCGTGCGCGTGTTGAATTCGTACAGCGTGAGGGCGTCTTCGCCTGTCACGATCTGCAGGTCTTCCTGACGGGCAGTCACGGCGACCGCGCCACGCATCCTGCAGTACGAGCAGTTGCAACGACGGGCGGTGTGCAGTCCATCGGCGAGTCGGACGCGAAAGCGCACGGTGCCGCAGTGGCAGCTGCCCTCGAAATCGGCTTGATCCTTGTTCATTTCCTCGGCCTCACGAAGATCATGGGATGACGTTTACAGGCTGGCGATAGTAGCAGAGGGCGTCGGCTCGTCGGTTGGCAGGACGGCTGCTATCGGCCAGGGCACGCCACCGCTACAATGCGCGTCCCTCCGCATCACCGCCCGAACGCGCCGAGTCGAAGATGAACCGTCAGAAAAAGCTCCAACAGTTGTTCAAGGCCAAGGCCAAAAAAGCCAGCGCCAAACTGGCCCCGAAGAAAAAGTCCACCTACATCAGCAAGGCCGACCGGGCAAAGCTTGAGGCTGAAGCCGCTGCCGAGCCGAGCCCGCAGACTGAATCGAACAACTGATCGCGCAAAGAAGCGGCGACCTTAACGTTCAATCCACATCCGCCACCCACAGCACCGACTTGCCGATCTGCTCCCGGGCTTCGATCCGGGCGTGAACGGTCTGGACGTCTTCCATCCGGTAACGACCTTCGATCTCGATCTTCAGCGTTCCGTCGAGAATGGCCCCGAACACGGCATCGGCGCGGCGTTGAACCGTGGCTCTGTCGGCCATGTGATCCGCCAGCCGAGGCCGGGTGAGAAACAGTGAACCGCCCTCCCCGAGTTCGATGGGGTCGAGGTCGGTGACCGAGCCGGAGACGTTGCCGTAATTGACAATCAGCCCGCGAGTGCGGCACGCCCTGAAGCTGTCGCGCAAGGTGGTTTTGCCCACCGAATCGAACACCACATCCACGCCTTTGCCTTGTGTCGCTTCACGAATGCGATCCGCAAAACCGCCTTCGTCGTAGCGCATCGCGTGATGGGCGCCGCGCTCGGTGGCAATCGCGCATTTCCGATCGCTGCTGGCGGTGGCGAAAATGTCGGCGCCCCGTGCCTTGGCCATCTGGATCAGCAACTGGCCGATGCTGCCGGACCCGGCGTGAATCAGGCAGGTGCTCTCTGGCCCCAATCGGGCGATGTCGTCCACCAAGTAATGCGCGGTCGCGCCCTGAAAAATCGTCGCAGCGGCCAGGTCGTAGGGAATGGCATCGGGGATTTTTGCGACTTTTTCAGCAGGCACGCTGGCGTACTCGGCATAGCTGCCCCACGCGATGCACCACGCCACCCGATCACCGACCGCCAAGTGCGTAACGCCCTCGCCCACCTCGACGATTCTCCCGGCGCCCTCCATGCCTAGCGTGCAGGGCGCTCGCACCGGGTAGGTGGCGGAGGACGCGTACTTGCCCTGACGGGTGTGCACGTCCATGAAGTTGATCCCGGCGTAAGCGACCTTGACCACTACGTGGCCCGGCGTGACCTCGGGTGTGGGCAGGTCGTTGCGCAATTGCACGACCTCGGGTCCGCCGTAGGTCTGGATCATGATGCCTTTCATCGGAGGTTACTCCTGGGTCAGTTCCGGGACGGTTGTCGTCGTCGATGCGATCCATGTTAAAACGCAGCAGTCGGTTCGATAATTCCCCAAACTTTCCCACTCTCCGTTCGGAAATAACCCGATGTTCGATTGGCAGGATCTGTACGTGTTTTCGGTGCTGGCCCGCACGCAGTCGCTGTCCGCGGCCGCCCGCGAATTGCAAGTAGAGCACGCGACCGTGGGACGGCGCCTCGACGCACTGGAAAAAGCGCTGTGCCTGCGTCTGGTCGACCGTTTGCCCCGCAGTCGGCCGCTGACGGAGGACGGCCGGGCCTTGAGCCGGATTCTGGAAGCGCTGCCCGGGATTGCCAGTGAAGTGCAGCAGTTGTCGCGGGTGGCGTCCATCGACGTGGCGGGCACGGTCAAGGTCAGCGCGCCGCCATCGCTGGCCATTCACACCCTTGCGCCACGCATGGCCGAGCTGCGACGCCAGCACCCTCGCTTGAACGTGGAACTGTTGCCCTCGCTGTCGCTGGCGGCGCTGGACAAAGGCGAAGCCGACATCGCCTTGCGCACGGTGCGGCCCGAGGAAGACGCGTTGGTCCGTCGCAAGGTCGGCGTGGTGCGGTTCGCGCTCTACGCCAGCGCTGCGTTTGCCGAGCAGCCCGCCGAGCAATGGACGTTCATCGGTTACGACGCAAGCCGCGATCACCTCCCGCAGCAGGCGTGGTTGCACCAGATTCGTCGTCATCGCCCGGTGGTGTTTGCCGCCAGCGACTTGATGTCTCAGCAGGTGGCGGCCCGGTCCGGATTGGGGGCGGTGGTGCTGCCGACCACCGTGGGCGACGGCGACCCGGCGCTGCGCCGTCTGACGGTCGACAGCGAAGGGCCCGCCCGTGATCTGTGGCTGACGGTGTACCCCGATCTTCGGCGCTCGCCGTCGGTCAAGGCGGTGATGGATTTTCTGGTCGAGTGCGTTCACAGCGAGCCACGATTGCGCACATGACCCGGTAAAACCCGTGAAGATCAGGCGTTGGCCGCTTCCGACGGGGCCATCGCGAAGCGGTTCTTGCCCGCACTTTTCGCGTCGTACAACGCCAGGTCGGCGCGGCGCATCAGGCTGAACATCGACTCGCCTGGCTCACGCTCCGCTACGCCCACGCTGATCGACAACGTCAGGCCGTATAACGGGCTGGTGTTGACGGCTTCGACGATGGCCAGTGCCAGCCCTTGTGCCGCCGCGAGGTCGTGCACTTGAGCCGCGACGGCGAACTCTTCGCCGCCTAGCCGGGCGAAGTTATGGCTCTGGCTCCGGTCCTTCAACAGCCTGCCGACTTCGACCAATACCCGGTCGCCGACGTCGTGACCGTAGCCGTCGTTGATCTTCTTGAAATCGTCGATGTCGAGCATCAGGAAGAACAGCGGCGACGTGGCGCTTCCGTCTTCCACGGTGGCGGTGAGCCGTTCGATGAAGGCGCGCCGGTTGGGCAGCCCGGTCAGGGTGTCCTTGTAGGCCATGCCGTGCAGTTGATGTTGCAGGTCGAACACATCCTTGCGAATCAGGCAAAACGTCTGGCACACCAACGTGGCCACCAGCAGGCTGCCGGTGATGAGGATCAGTGTCAGGGTCAGGTCCAGTTGCCGATCAAAGGCCGGTTGCACCGTGTAAAACAGCGTGGCCCAGATGGCCGCGCCGGTGCTCAAGGCCTGCAGCGGATGAAAATGCATGGCCGACACCGGCAAGCTCAAGACCAGCCCGATGGGCAGGAACCAGAGCAGCGGATTGCCCAGGGCGATGGCCAGTGAACCGAGGCACGCGGTGCAGGTGCACAACAGCAGCAGCCCGGTCAGCCACAACTCCCGAGTGGTGCGGGCGCGGTACGTGAGAAAACAGATGACCCCGGCAATGGCGCAGTAGCCATACAACCAAGGCGATATGGGCTGGGTCCGGCTGGCCACGAACAACACCACGCAGCACGCCACGGCGGCCAGAATCTCGCTGGATATCTTGAGCGGCCGCAATTGAGCGAACGACTTCTGCTCAAGACTTTCTTCAGTTCCCTGCATGCTTAATCAACCCCGCCAGACGCTCTAATCCCGCTCGCCTTGATCGGGTCGCAGTGCGCAGATAGTACCTAAATCTCCCCGTTGCCATGATTAAGAACGTCACCGTTCGGCGCGTGTACAGCCGCAGAGACGCAAACCACGCTCGCTCACGCGGGGTTTGCGCCTGCTGCGCACGACGACACGCCTTCAGGGGTTATGCACCACCACGGTGTCATCCAGAAGAACGAACAGATCGTTGAGGTCCTGCCGGGCCTTCGCGGGCGCCGCGGCGATCCGACCAGTTGCCTGCTCACCTTGCAAAACCCTCCTACACTCTTTATGTCTTTCTCGGGGATGACGCCCAGCCGTCCGCTCGCCCCCAGACAATCCCCGCCCCATCAACCGAATCACCCATGCCGTTTCTCACTTCGGGAGGTGTATGTATGTCGAGCAAACGTCCCCCTTTCACCCTGGATTGCTGGAACAAGGACTGGATCATCCATGGCCACAAACTGGTGTGCCGGTCCTGTGGTGCCGGGCAGTGCCCCGCGTTGAACGAGCAACCGTTCAAACACACCGAGACCTGCGAGGTCTCTGCGGCCGGAGCCCGTTACCCCTGGCGGGAACTCAATGCCATTCTCAAGGATGGGCTGGCCGACGTCAGACGCATGCTGCATTGACTCATTTTTAACGCGCCCACCTGTGACGAGCATTCACACTGGCTGTGCCATCTGTGGTGTTTTATTGCCCTGAACCCTCGCCTACGCTGTGCTCAACCCCGGACACACATGCTTCTGGGGATTCTGATCACTGACCGTGGAAAGAGACCGATGAGCACAGCCCCCAAGCCAGATGAACTCGCAATCCCTTATCAACTGCCCCAAGTGCCGTTCATGACGCCGGACATGGTGCACGCTGGCGTCCTCACCGACTGGCTGCAAGACGACAATCTATGGGTGCCGGTCACCGCGTCGGTCTCGTTCAAACCCCTGTTGCTCAGCACCACCGGCGGCTATTACATCAACCTGCTGCGCGTCCGCCAGAGCGGCGTGCTGTCCCGTCATCGCCACAGCGGCGGCGTGCATGCGCTGGTCCTTAAAGGTCGCTGGTATTACCTCGAACACGATTGGGTGGCCACCGAAGGTTCTTTCGCCTACGAGCCGCCAGGGGAAACCCACACCCTGTTCGTGCCGGAAGACGTGGAAGAAATGATCACCTGGTTCCACGTCCAGGGCGGTTACACGTACGTTGACCCGCAAGGCGTGGCCGTGGGGTACGAGGACGTGTTCACCAAGCTCGAAACCGCACGCAAACATTACAAATCCCTGGGGCTGCCGGACGAATACATCGAGCAGTTCATTCGCTGACAGGCCGATCTCCGGCGACGGGCGTGTGGCTTGTTCGTGTGCCCGAATGCTGGCAGGCTGCGCCCACCGTAGCCTGTCGCGAGCGTGCAGATGGATAACTACTCACAGATGCTGGCCTTCATGTGGGCGACCGAACATGGCAATTTCTCGGCGGCGGCGCGGGCCAACGGCCTGACCCCTTCGGCCATCAGCAAGCTGATCACCCGGCTTGAAGACCGTTTGCAGGTGCGGCTGTTTCAGCGCGGCACCCGCACGTTGACCCTGACCGAGGAAGGCTCGGCCTATCTGGTCAGTGCGCGGGCGGTGATCTATGCGATGGCTGAAGCGGACTCGCTGGCGGAAGCATTTCCCGGCCGGGTCAGCGGCGCGCTGCGGATTCACACGATGACCACGTTCGCCAAACACCAGATCCTGCCGTGGCTGCCGGAATTCCTGGCGCGTTACCCCGGCCTGACGGTGGATGTGCAAGTGGGGCCGCAGTACGTGGACCTGTTCGATCAGGGGCTGGACGTGGCAATTCACAGCGGCGGACTGCCAGACTCTTCGCGAATCGCGCGGAAGATCGGTGAAAGCGCGTGGGTTACCTGCGCGTCACCGGATTACCTGGCGCGCAAAGGGACGCCTGCTCAGCCGCAGGACTTACTGAACCACGACTGCTTCAACTTCGGCTTTCACAGCGCCTGGAACACCTGGCAATTTCGTGCCGGGACAGGCGACGCCGAGGCGGGCATCGTCACCCTGCCGATTGCCCCCAAGGCCGTTTTTGCCCAAGGTGACTTGCTGCGGGAGATGGCCTTGAACGGCGCGGGGATCGTCAAGCTGGCGCAGTTTCACATCGGCGAGGACATCCGGCAGGGTCGATTGGTCCCGCTGCTAAGCGACTTTAACCTGCCGGGTAAAGAGCCGATTTACCTGATTTATTCGAACAGGAAGCACCTGAGCCCGAGAATCCGCGTGTTCCGCGATTTCCTGGAAGACAAGCTGAAGGAACATCCATGGGAATGAGCACGCCGATCAAAACGTCGGCGGCGAAACCGCGCTGACCACCACGCACACTTCGTCGAACGGATTGCGCATGCGGTGCGGCAAGCGGCTGTCGAAGTAATAGGCGTCGCCTGGCGCAAGGATGCGGACCTCATCGCCGACAGTCATTTCCAGACGACCTTCGATGATGATGCCGCCCTCCTCGGCTTCGTGGGAGTACAACTCTTCGCCTTCCTGGCCGGTGTCGGCGCCGGGTTCGTAGCGTTCGTGAAGAATCATCATCGAGCTGTTGGTCAGGTTGGCCCCGACTTGCCGGTAGGACAGCATTTTGCCGTCCGCCAGTTCGACCAGTTCATGGGCCTTGTAGAACACCGCACGGTCGACGACCGCCGAGTCGGAGAAAAACACGCTCAGGGTGACGTTCAGCGGCTTGAGCAGGCGCTTGAGAATACTGACTGACGGGCTGGATTTGTCGCGTTCGATGATCGACAGCGTGGCATGGGGAACGCCCGCCAGTTCGGCAAGACCACGGATCGACAACCCCCGGCTCTGACGCAGCGCCTTGAGCCGTTCGCCGACCGACGCCGTGTCTTCGCTCGGGACCTCGTCTTCGACGGGCTCTTCCGGCGCGTGGGGGTTGCGGCTGATCGCCGGCGAATCTGTCACGGTTGTGTCCTCGAATGAACTCGGCATGTCACGGGCCGACGCCGCGTGAATGCGCGTATGAGACGGCGTGCATCCGTCGATGCCTGAAGGGTCGCGGTGCACCAAGTTGGGTATTTCGCACCAACCGGCGTCAGCTGACAAGCGCAAAAGTAACAACCGCTGACGACCGATCACCGGACGCGGGCGTGGCCGTGGGCTCGATGCCCCGAACGGCGTGAGCTTGACGGCTGGCCTGAGCGCAAAAGCCGGGCGTGAAAAAACAACCGCTTACCGGTCATCCGGGCGATTTTAGTTTTCGGGGGCACGGAAAAATAAAACTTGCTTCGCAGATTTGCAGGTGGTAAATATTTTTACCACCACCACACAACACCATCTGCGTCGAGGTTCCACATGCACAAGAAGCACAAGCCGTGCCACGCTTTAGCCGCTCTCGCGTTGACCGTTGCCGGACTTGCCGCTGCACAGTCGGCAAGCGCCCGTGACCTGACCATCGTTTCCTGGGGAGGAAACTTTCAGGACGCGCAACGTGAGATTTTCTTCAAGCCATTCGGCGAACAGACCGGCAAAAAAGTCCTCGACCAGAGCTGGGACGGTGGCGTCGGCGTACTCGACGCCAAGGTGAAAGTCGGCAACCCGAACTGGGACGTGGTCGAAGTGGAAGCCGAAGACCTTGCGCTGGGCTGCGACACCGGCCTCTACGAAAAAATCGACTGGGCCAAGGTCGGCAACAAGGCTGATTTCATTCCGGAAGCGGTGAACGATTGCGGCGTGGGCGCCATCGTCTGGAACACCGGTGTGGCGTGGGACGGCGACAAGCTGAAAACCGCCCCGACCTCTTGGGCCGATTTCTTCGACACCCAGAAATTCCCCGGCAAACGCGGCCTGCGCAAAGGCCCGAAATACTCGCTGGAGTTCGCCCTGATCGCCGACGGCGTGAAGCCCGCTGACGTTTACAAAGTCCTGCGCACCCCGGAAGGCGTGGACCGTGCGTTCAACAAGCTCAACAGCATCAAATCCAGCATCGTCTGGTGGGAAGCGGGCGCGCAGCCGCTGCAAATGCTCTCGGCCGGTGACGTGGTGATGAGCTCGGCTTACAACGGCCGCATCACCGGTTTCAACCGCAACGAAGGCAAGCACTTCAAATTCCTGTGGAACGGCAGCGTCTCAGCCATCGACTCCTGGACCGTGCTCAAAGGCAGTGAAAACAAAACCGCTGCGATGGACTTCATCAGCTTCGCCAGCAAGCCGGAAAACCTCTCCAAACTGCCGAAATTCATTGCCTACGGCTTGCCGAACAAGAAGGCCAACGAGCTTGTTCCTGCGGACCTGAAGGCCGACCTGCCGACCACCCCGGACAACCTCGCCGCCGCGCTGCCGCTGGACGTCGAGTTCTGGGTCGACAACACCGAATCGCTGACCGAGCGCTTCAACGCCTGGATCGCCCAGAAGTAATTCCGGCGCATTTTCCGCCACCCGTTCCAGCGTGGCGGCTCACCCTGCAAACCTCCGCCATGTCGCGCGCCCGTGCGCGACGTGACGGCCACTGATTGCTTCTTCATTTTGCGTGAACAGGCAGATGAGTAGCGAAGACGGCACCTGCCTACACCCTGATGAGGGCTGCGACATGAAACACCTGGTCAGCTTCAAGAACATCCAGAAAACCTACGACGGCTTTCGTCCGGTCGTGAAAGACCTGAACCTGGACATCGCCGAAGGAGAATTCGTCACCCTGCTCGGCCCTTCCGGCTCGGGCAAGACCACCAGTCTGATGATGCTCGCCGGTTTTGAAACACCGACTCAGGGCGAGATCTTTCTGAAAGACAAACCGCTGCACAACCTGCCGCCGCACAAACGTGACATCGGCATGGTGTTCCAGAATTACGCACTGTTCCCGCACATGACCATCGAGGAGAACCTCGCGTTTCCGCTGTCAGTGCGCAAGATGAACCGCATCGAGCGCGCCGAGAAAGTGCGCCGCGCCCTCGACATGGTGCGCCTCAACGACTTCGCCAAACGCTACCCGGCGCAGATGTCCGGTGGCCAGCAACAGCGTGTTGCCCTGGCCCGCGCGCTGGTGTTCGAGCCCAAGCTGGTGTTGATGGACGAGCCCTTGGGCGCCCTCGACAAACAGCTGCGCGAGCACATGCAGCTGGAGATCAAGCACCTGCACAAACAGTTGGGGCTGACGGTCGTTTACGTGACCCACGACCAGAGCGAAGCGCTGACAATGTCGGACCGCGTGGCCGTGTTCAATGACGGCGTGATCCAGCAGATCGACACCCCGGCGGCGATCTACGAAACCCCGACCAAAAGCTTCGTGGCCCAGTTCATCGGTGAGAACAACACCCTGCACGGCACGGTGCTGTCCCAGGACGCCACCCACTCCACCGTTCGCTTGAAGGACGGCAGTCTGGTTCAGGCGATCACCGTGACCGGCGCGCAGCCGGGAGAAGCTGTCGCGCTGTGCATCCGTCCTGAACGCGTGCTTGTCAGCGCAGCAGGCAGTACGCCCCTGACCGCACGGATTCGCGAATACATCTACCTCGGCGATCACGTGCGCATGATCACTGAAATCGCAGGGCAACCTGACTTCATGATCAAACTGCCCGCCACCCAAATGGACAGCAGCTGGACCGTCGGCAGTTCCATCTCCCTGTCCTGGGCGCCCGAGCACATTCGTGCGCTCGACGTCATTCAGCACTGAGGCGTCGATCATGAGTCAGACCGCCGTTCTGTTGCACCGCGACGAAGACCCCGTCGACCTGAGGACCAAACTCAGAAGGTCCCAACGCACGTACAAATTGAAGTCGCTGGCGCTGATCGCGCCGCTGTTCCTGTTCGTGCTGGTGTGCTTTGCCTTCCCCATCGGCACCCTGCTCAGCCGCAGCGTCGACAACCCCGAAGTCAACACTGCCATGCCCGCCACCACCGCTGCCTTGAGCGGCTGGGAAGGCACCGAGTTGCCCGGCGAAAGCACCTACGCCGCGTTGATCAAAGACCTTGCCAGCGCCAAGGAAAACGGTCAGATCCTCGCCTTGAGCAAGCGCCTGAGTTACGAGATTCCCGACTACCGCACCGTCATCACCAAAACCCTGCGCAAGTTGCCGGACGACGGCGCGGCCTCGAAACGCGAGGCGCTGATCGAGGTCGACAAAGCCTGGGGCGATGTCGCGTACTGGAAAGCGCTGAAACAGGCGTCGTCGAAACTGACGCCCTATTACCTGCTGGCGTCCGTCGATCATCGGCTGGATTCGGCGACGGGCAATCTGGTGAAGGCGGAGCCAAATCAGTCGATCTACGTGGACATTTTTGCCCGCACCTTTTACATCGGCGCCATCGTCACCGTGCTGTGCCTGATCCTGGGTTTCCCGGTGGCCTACTGGCTGGCCATTTTGCCGGAGGGCAAAAGCAACCTGCTGATGATCTGCGTGCTGCTGCCGTTCTGGACCTCGCTGATCGTGCGCACCGCCGCGTGGATCGTCCTGCTGCAATCGGACGGTTTGATCAATCGCACACTGATGTTTTTCGGCATCGCCGATGCGCCGATCCAACTGGTGTTCAACCGCACCGGAGTGATCATCGCAATGACCCACGTGCTGCTGCCGTTCATGATTCTGCCGCTGTACAGCGTGATGAAAAGCATCCCGACGAACTACGTGCGGGCCGCCATTTCCCTGGGCGCGCATCCGTTCGTGGCGTTCTGGCGGGTGTACGTGCCGCAGACCTTCGCGGGCCTGGCGGCGGGCGCTCTGCTCACGTTCATCCTCGCCATCGGTTACTACGTGACCCCGGCGCTGGTGGGCGGTGCAGCGGATCAGATGGTCAGCTACTTCGTCGCGTTCTACACCAACAAGACCGTGAATTGGGGCATGGCTTCTGCCCTTGGCAGCCTGTTGCTGATCGCCACCCTGCTGCTCTACGTGGTGTACGGCAAACTCACCAACCCGACTCAGGCGAGGTAATTGACATGTTGCAACCCTACGCATCCCCCGCCGAAAAACTCGCCCGCTTCGGACTGGTTTCGGTGTCGATCCTGATCCTGCTGTTTCTGATCGTGCCGATCCTGGTGATCATCCCGCTGTCGTTTAACTCGTCGTCGTTCCTGACGTACCCCATGGACGGGTTTTCCATGCGTTGGTACCAGGAATTGATGTCTTCGGAAGAATGGCGGCAGGCGTTCAAAAACAGCTTCATCATCGCGCCCGGTGCGACGCTGCTGGCGATGGTGTTCGGCACCATGGCCTCGGTCGGGCTGTGCCGCGGTGACTTTCGCGGCAAGAGCGTGGTCATGGCGTTCCTGATTTCGCCAATGATCGTGCCGCTGATCATTGTCGCGGTGGGGCTGTATTTCTTCTTCGCCAAGCTGCAGTTGCTCAACAGCTACCTCGGCCTGGTGCTGGCCCACGCCATGCTCGGCGTGCCGTTCGTGGTGATCACGGTCAACGCGACGCTGCAAGGTTTCAACACCAACCTGAGCCGTGCGGCCGCGAGCCTGGGTGCCCCGCCGCTGACGGTGTTCTTTCGCGTCGTACTGCCGCTGATCGCGCCCGGCGTCATCTCCGGGGGGCTGTTCGCCTTCGCCACCTCGTTCGATGAAGTGGTGGTGACGCTGTTCCTCGCCAGCCCTTCGCAACGCACCTTGCCGCTGCAAATGTTCGCCGGGATTCGCGAGAACATCAGCCCGAATATCGCCGCCGTCGCCACCATCATGGTCGTGCTGTCGGTCTTGATGCTGCTGACGCTGGAGGTGCTGCGGCGGCGTAACGAAAAATTGAAGGTCAAACAACAATAAACAGGCGGCAGTCCCTTGTTCGGGACGTATTGAAAACCATGTGAGGCCGCCCCGACCCCGTGCCAGGGCGGCAAACGACTGTCCGGATTCAGAGGTTGAGAATGGCTAACTTAGTGGGCGATGTATCCAGCGCCGCGCGTATCCTGCCGGAACTGAACGGTGAAAAGCTGTTCATCCAGAAAGGCAAAGGCGCCTGGCTCTGGGATGACAAAGGGCGTCGGTACATCGATACCGCGCTGGGTTTCGGCGCGGTGCTGTTGGGTCACGCCAACGACACCGTCAACGAGGCCGTGACGCGCGCATTGAGCGACAGTGCCGCGCCGTCCTGGGCCCACGTGCGCGAACACGCGGCAGCGACGGCGCTGGCGAAGCACACCGGCGAACTGACCAAAGTGATGTTCACCAACTCCGGCAGCGAAGCCGTACACCTCGCCTGCCGAGCCGCCCGTGCGTACACCGGGCGCGGCAGAATCGCCAAGATGGCAGCGGGGTTCGACGGCTGGTTCGATGACGTGAGCTTTGGCAACGTGACCTCCAACGAAGCGCGTTTCGAAGACGGCGCTCGCCCCGCGACCGAACGCACCACGCTGCTGCGCTTCAACGACTTCGCTGACGTCGAGCGGCTGTTTGCGGAAGACGGCGATATTGCGGCGGTGATCCTTGAACCGATGCTCGCCAACGCGGGCTGCATCATGCCGGTGCCCGGTTACCTCAAGCACGTCCAGGACATCGCGCACGCACACGGCGCGCTGGTGATCTGCGATGAAGTGTTGATGGGCTTTCGTCTGTTTGCCGGGCTGGCGGGTTTGCGCGAAGGCCTGGACCCGGACCTGGCCAGCGTCGGCAAGGCGATCGGTAACGGCGTGCCGGTCTCGGCGGTCGTCGGCAAGCCGCATATCTTGCAGGGCTTCGAAGAAGGCCGCGTCGCCCGGGGCGGCACGTTCAGCGGTAACCCGCTGGCCTGCGCGGCGGTCAGCAGCACCTTGGCGTTGCTGGATCAAAGCGATTACGAGCAGTTGGTGCAGCGCGGCGAGCAGCTGCGTGTGGCGATCGAAGAGATTTTCGAGGCCCAGGGCATCCAGGCCGTGACCAGTGGGTATGGCAACGTATTCGGCATCTGGCACGCCGACGTTGCGCCCATTACGTATGAAGAAGCTTCAAAGGTCGCCAACCCCGCCTTCACCAAAGCCCTCCACCTCGCCCTGCGCGAAGCCGGTGTGCTGATGATGCCGTCACCCTATGGACGGATCTACATCTCGTTCGACCACGGGGATGAAGTGATTGATGCGATGAAAGTGGCGTTCGAGCAGGCGGCTGTAAAACTGCGCGCCGAGTTCGGCAGCCCGTGATTCAAGCCTGTGGTGGGTCAGCCGGCTGTGCAACGCCTGACCCACCGCTTCGCGGCCGTCGCACAGCTCGGGCTGCTCCCACAAGGTTCAGGCCGGTCGCGAAATCCTCACGCACCGCAAACCCCGTGGGAGACGCCGGGGGGACGACGGCTACGATGGCGACCTATCTGACCGCCGCCACTGACTGACCTCAGCTCACCAAACCTGGCGCAGGCCCCAACTCCGCACGCAACTTGCTCAACGCTGCGTAGGCCTTGTCGCGATACGCCAGCAGTTCGGCGCGTTTATCCGGGTCGATATCGAGAAAACCGTGCCCGGACTTGAGGCCGTAATTGCCGCCGTCCACCAAGTCCTGCAGGGCTTTCGGCGCCGCCAGACGGTCGCCATACGTGCCCGACAGCGTTTTGTAGGAAGACGCATAAACGTCCAGCCCGGCCATGTCACCAATCGCGAACGGCCCGAACAGCGCCAGACGGAAACCGAAGGCATTGCTCACCACCAGATCGACCTGCTCCGGCGTCGCCAACCCTTCTTCCACCACCATCACCGCTTCTTTATAGAGCGCGAACTGCAAACGGTTGGCAACGAAGCCCGGGGTGTCCGCGACCCGCGCAGGCACCTTGCCGACCGCGCGAATCAGCGCTTCCAGCGTGTCGACGTGAGCGGGCAATGTGTGTTCGCTGGCAATCAGCTCGACGCTCGGAATGAACGGCGCCGGGTTCATCCAGTGAACGCCCAGAAAACGCTCCGGGTGAGTGACGAACTTCGCCAGTTCGCCAATCGGAATCGCCGACGTGTTGGTGCCGATGAGGGTGTCCGCTGCGGCCGCCGCCGACACGCGCCCCAGCACATCGCGCTTGACGTCCATCGATTCGAACACCGCCTCGGTCACATAATCCACGCCCTCGACCGCTTCCTCAATGGAACCCGCCGCCGTCAGGTTCGCGCTCAGCCGCGCATGGGCATCTTCCGGAAACAGCCCGGCCTCGGCGAACGCCTTGCCCTGTTTGAGCAGGCGCTCCAGATTGTCCTTCGCCACGCTGGCGGACAGATCGCCCAAGACCACCTGCGCGCCGCCCAAGGCCAACACTTGAGCGATACCGCCGCCCATGTAGCCCGAACCGACTACGGCCACTTTCTTGATCGTCATGCTGCAACTCCTATTCTTGAATGACAGACCCGGCGATCAGAGATGCTGATCGCTGCGGTCCTTGAGACTCGACAAAGCCAGTGCGGCAATCACGCCGCCCGCCGCCAGATAAGCCGCCACCGCATAGCCCGAACCGAAACTGACCAGCAGGAACGACGCGATCAGCGGCGCCGGGCCACCGGCCACCAGCGAGGACATCTGGTAGCCGACCCCCGCACCCGTGTAGCGAACGTGCACCGGAAACTGCTCGGAGATCAGCGACGCCTGAGCGCCGTACTGAATGGCATGAGGCACCAGCGACAGGGTAATGGCGATGAAAATCCAGGTTTCGTTGCCCGAATTCAGCACCCAGAAGTACGGGAACGCCATGAGGATCAGCACCGCACACCCGACGTAATACATGTTGCGGCGACCTACCCGGTCCGCGAGGTTGGAGAAAATCGGCAAAAGGATCAGGTCGAGGATCGCTGCGGACAACGTCCCAAGCAGCACAAAAGTGCGCGACACGTGAGCTGTTTGCGTCGCGTAATCGAGGATGAACGCCGTGAAGATGTAGAACGGCATCTGCTCGGACATGCGCAGGAACGCCACTTTGACGATCTCGCGCCAGTGGTGTTTGACCACGAACTTGAGGGGGCTCTTCTCGATTTGCTGGTTCTGCTTCTTCGCCGCGAAGGACGGCGTCTCTTCAATGGAGAGACGCACGAGCAAGCCGACCACCACCAGGATCCCCGACAGCAGGAACGGAATACGCCAGCCCCAATCAAGGAAATGCTCGCCGGTAAAATAGCTCGACCCCATCACCGCCGAGGTCGACAGGATCAGGCCGATGGACGTGCCCAGTTGCGGCCAGGCGCCCGCCGCACCGCGCTTCTTCTGATCGCCCCATTCCAGCGACATCAACGCCGCACCGCCCCACTCACCGCCCACGCCGAAGCCCTGGACCAGACGCAGGATGATCAGGATCACCGGCGCCCACAGCCCGATACTCTCGTACGTGGGCAAAAATCCGATGAGAAAGGTCGCCAACCCGGTCATCACCAGCGTGACGATCAACGTGGTCTTGCGCCCGACGCGATCGCCGTAGTGGCCGAAAACTGCCGCGCCGATGGGGCGAATCGCGAAGGCGATGGCAAAGGAGGCGAACGACAGCATCAAGGAGACGAGTCGGTCATGGGTGGGAAAAAATAACAGAGGGAACACCAGCGCGGCCGTCGCACCGTAGATGTAATACTCGTACCACTCGATGGTGGTGCCGATCAGACTGCCCACCGAAGCCCGGCGGCGCTGTTTGAGCTGGTGAGCGGTGGGTTGCGCCGATTGCGCAACCGGCTCGGTGTTGGGCGCAGAGGTGCTGCCTCCCAGGGTACCGTCGAGTGTAGACATGAAGCTGCCTCCGTTATTCTTATTGGGGTAGGCAAAGCGCGCGGAATGGCCTGTTCAGGCCCTCTGGCTAGCGCTCTGTCATGAGCGACGCGTTGTGGCGTGTGGCTGTTGCATGTGAGCAGCTCACAGTATTTGTTATTTTTTCACAATGTCAAGCAATCTGCGTTAAGATTTAACAGCGCAAGCTATCACTTTTCACACTCAGGATTCTCGATGGACACTGATGAACAGACCCACCGCACGCTCTACCTGATCCGCCACGGCGAAACCGACTGGAACGCCAAACGCCTGTTGCAGGGGCGTCGCGACATCCCTTTGAACGCTGTGGGTAAAGGCCAGGCGGCGGTATCCGGTACCTGTCTCAAGTGGCTGCTGCCAGACGCGTCGAACACCGATTTCATCGCCAGCCCGTTGGGCCGTACCCGCGAGACCATGGAAATCATCCGTCAGCGAATGGGGCTGGACGCCGGGGGTTACCAGACCGATGAACGGCTGGTGGAGATCAACTTTGGCGAGTGGGAAGGACTGGACTGGCAGCAGATCGCCGAGCGTCAGCCGGAGCGTTACGCCGCACGGCAGGCTGATCCGCTGAATTTCATGCCCACCGAGGGCGAGAATTACCCCCACGTGTTCGAGCGCGTCGGCAGCCTGCTGGGTTCATTGCAGCGGGACACGGTTCTGGTCGCCCACGCCGGGGTGTTGCGCAGTTGCCTGGCGTTGCTCACCGACGTGCGGGATGACGAGGTGCCGCTGCTGGAAATCCCGCAGGACCAGGTGCTGATGGTGCGCGATGGCCAATTTGCCTGGATGCGGGTCAGCACGGCGCTGGATGGAAGCCGCTGACCGTACGGCGGCGTCAACGGCGATCAGGCGAGGATCAGTTCGATGCCCGAACGGCGAATGCCAGCGGCGGAATCGGTCGTCAGCCCGTCGTCGGAAATGATCGGATCGAAGCGGTCAAGACCGGCGACGCGGTACATGCCGAAGGTGCCGTATTTGGAGCTGGTGGCCATCAACACCACCTGCGACGACCCGGCCATGGCGGCCTTCTTGACCTCGACTTTGGCCTCTGACGGGGTGGTGATGCCCCGTTGCAGATCCCAGGAACTGCTGGAAATGAAAGCGATGTCGGTGGCGAGATTGCGCAGGGTGTCGGCAGCGAGGGTGCCGATGCCGGTGATGTTGTCGTGGTCCAGCACGCCGCCGGTGTGAATCACTTTGACGTGCCGCGCTTCCGACAGAGCGATGACGATGCTGAAATCGTTGGTGACCACGGTGATGCCTTCCAGCGCGATGATGTGCGGCACGAGACACAGCGTCGTCGTGCCCGCATCGAGGTAAACCACCATCCCCGGCTTGAGGTACTGCGCGGCGATCACGGCCATGCGCTGCTTCTGCTCGGATTCGAGAATCACCCGCTTGTGGTGGCTCGGCTCGTTGGCCATCTGACTCGCCAGGCGCACGCCGCCGGGCACTGAAAACACCAGGCCCTCCTGCTCCAGCAGCGCGATGTCCCGGCGCACGGTCATGTGCGAACAATTGAAGATTTCCGTGAGCTGCACGACGCTTAACGTCTGCTCGCGCCGAAGCCTGCGAATGATCATCTCGCGACGTTGCGCCGGTTGCATCGGCGGCGCATCAGGTGATGGCAGAAGGTCTTCGCTCATGGTGGCTCTTGGGGTCGGGTTGAGGGCGTAGATTAACGCACAACGTCAGGCGGGCGCTGCTGATTGCACCCGTTTCATTTACCACTCCAACCTGATGCGGCTCTCGAACACTCGCTCCTCCCCCGTCACCGGATCGACGAACCGCAACCCCTGCGCCAGCAATTTCAGCGGCCGGTCGTAATCATCCACGGCGTCCTTGATCACCTCGGGATAGAAAGGGTCATTGCAAATTCCTGCGCCCAGCGCCGCCATGTGCACCCGCAATTGGTGCTTCTTGCCGGTTACCGGGTACAAGCCATAACGCCACAGGTCGCCCTTGCGCTCACAGACTTCGATGCGGGTTTCGGTGTTGCTCTGCCCTTCCCCTTCCTGCATGCGAAAAAACGGCTCGCCATCCACCAGACGGCTCTTGTGCACCCGAGGAAACTCCAGCTCAGGCAAGGCGCGGGCGATGGCTTCGTAGCGTTTGTCGATTTTCCGGGTGGGAAACAGCGCTTGATACGCCGAGCGGCTGTCTTTATTCGCGGAGAACAGCACCAGACCTGCGGTGTGGCGGTCGATCCGGTGCAGCGGCACCAGATTGGGATTGTCGAGCGTGCGAATCAAACGCCGCAGCAACGTCTGTTCGACGTACTCCCCGGCAGGCGTGACCGGCAGGAAATGCGGCTTGTCTGCGACCACCAGATGCTCGTCGGCATACAGAATCGTCTCTTGCACGGGAATCGGCACTTCATTGGGCACTTCTCGAAAGTAATGAATGCGCAGGCCTTCGCGGTACGGCAGGTCCAGTGCGATGGGCTGTCCTTCACCGTCCAGGACTCGACCACGGGCAATCCGGTCCAGCCATTGCTCCCGGCTGATGGCGCTGAAGCGTTCGCACAGGCAATCGACCACCGTCAGCCACGGCCCCGGTGGAAGATAAAGGGTGCTGGCCTGGCGTTCGGCGGCGATGAAAGCGGGTTCGGACATGAGGGGCTCAGAATCTGTGATCGGACGGACTGACACGACAAGCCCGGCATTATCGCCCAGCCCCGCCGCGTTGCGCGAGCAGAGCTGCAACAGGGATGACGGTATAGTGGACACTGCCGTGACGATTTGTCGCAGCCCGTTTCAGTACCAGTTGTCAGACATCCATATGACAGCGCTAGAAGCGACAACTGATTTGTCCTAAAATGTTTCCAAATCGGCAAGCAGGCGCGACACCGATCGACATCAACCGGGCCTCTACAGACCCGCCCGATGACCGAATCCGTAAACGCCTGCCGGACCTGAACTCATAAAAAGAAAGCCCGTCCTCGACGGGCTTTTTTCGTTTTCAGCGTTTGTTCAGCGCATCGAGCGCGACCGCCGGACTCGCAACGTCGGCACTGAAGACCCAGGACACCCCGGTGTTCTCACTGCCCACGACAGATTTTGTATTTCAAACTTTGAGGTGACACCCATGCTGGTTCAACTGTTTCAATGGATCAAACGTCTTTCCACCGGCACACCGGCCGAAAGCGAAGAGCGCTACTCGCAATCCTTCCAGGACGAAGAAAGCGATGTCGGTCGCTGGACTTTCATGTCGGTGTTCATCGTCTTCACCCTGAGCCTGTACATCGTCGCGGGCCTTGGCTACTACGCCAAAGTGCACGTATGGGACGGCATGAGCGAAGCGCAGAAAGAAGCCGTTGCGAAAGCGATGGTCGTGGACACGCAATATCTCTGATTGACCGACCTGGATTGAGCGCCCCGGACTGAGAGACCGCCCGGCCTCAGTCACGCAAAAACATCACCACCTGCCCGGTGTCGAACGGCCAGTCCAGTTCGGCACCGGTGTCAGTGCGCCGCAACACCGGAATGCGCAAACCGTACGCGTCATTCAGCGCGTCACTCTCCGCAATATCGACCAATTCGACCAACAAGCCGTGCTCTACCAGGGGCATCAGCTCGGCCTCGGCAACCTCGCACAAATAACACCCTAACGTCCCGAAAAGTTGGCACTCTGGCGGCATGTCGTGACCCTCTGCATGGGGATTTCAACGGCTGAACGCCAGTTTAGGCCCGCCCTGAAATGCCGTCGAGCCGGAACCGACGTCGAGAGAAGTCGTTGGAACGGTCCAGCACCGGCTTCTCGAACCAGCGATAGCCAACCCACCCATAGCAGAGCACCGCGGCCATCATCAGCACGGTGAACAAGACGTTGTCCCACAGGCTGTCAGGCCGACTTCCCACGATCTGCCAGGCGCGCCCGATCACCCCCAGCACCAACAAATGCGACAAGTAAACGGTGTAGGACATGTCTCCGACAGCCACCAGAAATGGCGGCATGCGCAAGTGACGACGGCGCTCCAGCAAGGCGAACCCGAGGATCAGCGTGCCAAACACCCCGCCCACCGCGAACATGCGCAGCAGGCCGTCATCGTCAAACAGGCGGTAATAACCGATGAGCCCGATGCCCGGGAGTAACGCGGCGATCAGCGCGATGACGACGGCACGCGTTGGAATGCGTGCGCTGTGCGGGCCGTAAAACAGCAATGCCAAGGCCACGCCAACCATGAATTCCAGCGAGTACGGATGAAGGATGATCCTCAGCGCCGCGTTGTAGTCCCGCCAGTCCTGGACGCAATTGAACACGATCAGGACGAGCGCCCAGACGGCCAAAAACGCAGGCAGCCAGCGCTCACGAAACAGCATCAATCCGGTGAAGACCAGGTAGAACCACAGCTCGAACAGCAGCGACCAGGCGACCATCACCAGCAACACTTTGTCGTTGGGCAGCAGCAGGAAGGACATCAGCAGGTTGGACGAACCGTGGGTGCTGTTCACCATGTTCGGCTGCACCAGCACCACCGCCAGGGTGAGGAAGAAATAGAGCCAGTACGTGGGATAAATGCGCGACACGCGATTGAACAGAAAGCGCTTGGATTCGGCGGCTTTCTGAAATCGGCCCCGGCTGACGATCACCATCACGAAACCGCTGATGATGAAGAACAGGTCCACGCCCAGTTGAAAGAAATCCAGCAACGGCGGCAGCAGAATGTCGCCGCCCGAATATTTGTGCTCTACGGCGGTCATGTGGAACAGCACCACCCCCAACACCGCCACGCCCCTCAACCCCTGAAGGGAATAGATACGTTCCATCGACTGCTCCTACTGCGGACGCGGTCCTCAAGGATCGCGACAAATCCGGCATGTCGGGGGCAGGCGCTTTTGGCCATGCCTGCCCCATTGGGGAACAAGCATAGCCAACGGTGGGTATCACGCTTCAGTCGTGACTGACAGCCCCGATCTTGTGGATCGACAGGTCGGCGCCGTAGTACTCCTGTTCCTGACTGAGCCGCAACCCCAGGCACAGTTTGATCACGCCATAGACCAGGAAGCCCCCCACCAGGGCAATCGCCACACCCAGCGCGCTGCCGATCAACTGGCTGATCAGGCTGACGCCACCGATACCGCCCCAGCTCGTCTGACCGAAAATGCCACAGGCAATCCCGCCCCATACACCGCACAGACCGTGCAACGGCCACACGCCCAGCACGTCGTCAATCTTCCACTTCACTTGCGCGGCGGTGAAACACCAGACGAACAAGGCGCCAGCAATAATGCCGGTGACCAACGCGCCTACCGGGTGCATCAGGTCGGAACCCGCGCACACGGCGACCAACCCGGCCAGCGGGCCGTTGTGCAGAAAGCCAGGGTCGTTGCGGCCGACGATCAACGCCGCAACGGTGCCGCCGACCATCGCCATCAGCGAATTGACTGCCACCAGACCGCTCACGCCGTCCAGCGTCTGGGCGCTCATGACGTTGAAGCCGAACCAGCCGACGATGAGAATCCACGAGCCCAGCGCCAGGAACGGGATGCTCGACGGCGGATAAGCCACCAGCCTGCCCTCGCGATACCTGCCGTGGCGCGCGCCGAGCAGGGTCACGGCCGCCAGCGCCAGCCAGCCTCCCATCGCGTGCACCACCACTGAGCCGGCGAAATCATGAAAGCTCGCCCCAAAAGACTTCAACAGCCAAGCCTGCAGGCCAAAGTTGCCGTTCCACACCATGCCTTCGAAGAACGGGTAAACAAACGCAACGATCAACACTGTCGCGCACAATTGCGGGGCGAATCGGGCACGTTCGGCAATGCCGCCGGAAATGATCGCCGGGATGGCCGCCGCGAAAGTCAGCAGAAAAAAGAATTTCACCAGGCCGTAGCCATGGTCGGTCGCGAGCACACTCGCCGGTTGCAGGAAGCTGACGCCGTAGGAAATCCAGTACCCCACGAAGAAATACGCCAGGGTCGAGACCGCAAAGTCGCTGAGAATCTTGGACAGCGCGTTGACCTGGTTTTTTTGCCGGACGGTCCCGACTTCCAGAAAGGCAAAACCGGCATGCATGGCCAGAACCATGACCGCGCCGATCAGAATGAACAGGGTATTGGAGCTGTGGACCAGGGTGTCCACCGCGCTTTGCACATTTTCCATCGAGAGGCAGGCCTGCAAGTGATGAAAAGCACCAAAGCGGCACAACGTTTCTATCGCACTCGGCAAACAGCACCAATCTGGCGCACGAGCACCGCTGCACGAACCGGTTTGGCGCACGCTTATCGACAGAAAAATTGAACGCTTAAGGGTTTTTCTCGGTTTTATGGTTTTGGATCAACGTGTCGGCGCATTCGCCGACTGCCACGCTCCGCAATGGAGCGCGCCGCCTCCCTGGCGCACCAACGCAAAGCAAAACCTGTACCAGCCAAACAGATCGCAATGCAGGGCAATTGGAATGAACCTTCGCGAATAGGCCATACTCGAAAGCCAATATTGCCACCCCTACGGAGAACACCCATGGCTCGCCCGACCGCAGAGAAAGCCCAGGATATTTTGATGGCAGATTTCCAGACATTGGTGGCCGACACCGAAAAGCTGCTGGCGCACACCGCGTCGTTGGCCGGTGAGCAGGCTGACGTCTTGCGTGATCAGATCAACGACAGCCTGGTACGTGCCCGCGAAACCTTGGCTCTGGCGGAAGAAGCGCTGCGCAACCGCAGCCAGGAAGCCGTTGTCGCCACCGAAGAATACGTGCAAGCCAATCCATGGCAATCCGTGGGCATTGCCGCTGGCGTCGGCTTCTTGCTGGGTCTGCTGGCTACAAGGCGCTGACTGATATGACCCTAGGAACAGGTCCATCCGAGACCGATAACACGTCTTCGCCTCGTCGACTGGGCGCGGCCTTTCTCGGCTTGCTCCACAGCCATGTCGAGCTGTTCGGCATTGAATTGCAGGAGCAGAAAGCGCGCACCGTGAGCCTTCTGCTGTTTGCGGGTCTGGCGCTGGTGTTCGCGCTGTTGTTGCTCATCGGGCTCTCGGCGTTGCTGCTGATTCTGGTGTGGGACAGCTATCGACTCAGCGGCATCATTGGGCTGTGCGTCTTCTATACGCTGGCTGCGCTGTTCTGTGCGATGCGTCTGCGCTCCGCGATCTTCGATGAATCCTCGCCCTTCCATTCGACGCTGGAAGAACTGGCCAACGACCGCGAGCGACTGATGCCATGAGCCACCCCGATTCGCCCCAGACTCATAACCGCCGGGAACTGCGCAAAGCCCTGATCCGCCTGCGCATGGAGATGCATCGTCAAGAAATCCGCCACGAGTCCGCGCAGTTGCTACGCCCCCTGCACCGCATGCGCGGCATGGCCCATGACTTGCCCGGTTCCCTAGGCATTAAACACGCGCCGCTGTGGGGTGTCGGCATCGTTTCGCTGCTGGGCTTCCTGACCGGCAAGGGCGCCCGCAGCAAACGCACTGGCAGCGTCACGCGGTTGATCAAACTCAGCGCCAGTCTGATGCCAATCATTCGTCTCATCCTTCAAACCTCGGGGCGTCGTCCCTGAGCTGGCCATTTGGCTGCATTCTTGCAACAAATCTTGTCCGCGCTTTTGCCCCGTGTTTATTCACGGGGCTAAGGTGCGCCTACGCCTGACCATAAAGCCAATAATCATTGAGGACACCCTGTGATCGATGGGCAACCGCTAGCGTGTTTTCAGCCGTTCATCGATACCGCCACCGGCCGTATTGCAGGAATCGAAGCACTGGGACGTCTGCGTCAATCTGACGGGCGCCTGCAGTCCGTAGGCCCGTTGTTCGCCGACCCGAGAAGGCCTGCGGCCGAGCTCCGCCGACTGGACCGATTGATACGCGACAACGCGCTGGGGCGGTTGCATGAAGTCCCGAATGACTGGTTTCTGAGCATCAATATTTCCCCACGCTGGATCAGCCGCCTGCGCCCCGGCCAGCCGCTGCCGAGCCTCAAACAATTGCAGCAACACGGTATCCCCGCGCAACGTATCGTCTTCGAGATCACCGAGTTGGGCGGCGACAGCCAGCGCTTGAGCGAGGTGGTCGCGCGCTACCGGGAAGCGGGCGCGCGCATCGCCATTGATGACTTTGGCGCGGGCTATTCGCAGTTGGACCGGGTGCTGGCCTTGCAACCTGACATCCTCAAACTCGACATGCGTCTGTTTCAGGCGGCGGCCCGTGGTGGCCCCAGCAGCGACGTGGTCAAGGCCCTGGCGCAGATGGCGGAGAAGACCGGTTGCTGGATCATCGCCGAAGGCGTGGAAACCGAAGCCGAACTGCATTTCGCGCTGGAATGCGGCTCCCGCTACGTTCAAGGCTTCCTGTTCGCACAGGCCGAAGAAAACTTCTTCGCCGCCGACGCCTTCGTCGAGCGCTTCGCCGAATTGCGCGACCGCTACGTCATGCAAAAAGTGGTGGACCGCGAACGCTGGATGAATCTGCGCAAACAGCTTAGCCAGCTCATGCAGCGCTTGCAGGCCTGGGCCGAGGGCGACGAGCCGCTGGGCCATCTGCCGGACGTGGACGATTACCCTTGGCTGCTGCGGTTTTACCAATGCGACCGACACGGCACGCAACTCACCCCCAACCTCGAATGGCGCCGAGGCGCATGGGTCGCAGACACCCGCTACATGGGGCACAACTGGTCGTGGCGGCCATACTTCTATCACCTGCTCGCCGAGGGCTGGCACGAGCGTCGTCTGACCCTCTCCAACACCTACCGCGACGCGACGAGCAATCAGTATTGCCTGACCGCCGGGCAGTTCTTCAATAACGGCCAGCGCTTGCTGCTGATTGACGTCGACGCCGCCGGCTTTTGATTCATCGGCTCCATGATGTTCTGCTTGCAGCCCGACAGACGAACCGGGAAGCTAGCCCGGTAATCACTCGATGGAGTACCGGCCTTGGATTGGCAGACCCTGCTCACCCGCGAGCGCCTCGGCAAGACCCTGCACAGCCCTGAAGAACTGGGGCGAAGCCCGTTCCACAAGGACCATGACCGCATCATTTTTTCCGGGGCGTTCCGGCGGCTGGGACGCAAGACCCAAGTCCACCCGGTGACCAGCAACGACCATATCCACACGCGCCTGACCCATTCGCTGGAAGTCAGCTGCGTGGGCCGCTCGCTGGGCATGCGCGTCGGTGAAACCCTGCGCGGCGCCCTGCCCGACTGGTGCGAGCCAAGCGACCTGGGCATGGTCGTGCAATCGGCCTGTCTGGCCCACGACATCGGCAACCCGCCGTTCGGCCACTCCGGCGAAGACGCCATCCGCAACTGGTTCAAACAGGCAGCGGGCCGCGGCTGGCTTGACGCGATGACCGACGTCGAGCGCAATGACTTCCTCAATTTCGAGGGCAACGCTCAGGGCTTTCGCGTGTTGACGCAACTGGAATACCACCAGTTCGAAGGCGGCACCCGGCTGACGTACGCCACCCTCGGCACGTACCTCAAATACCCGTGGACCGCCCGCCACGCCGACTCGCTGGGCTACAAAAAACACAAATTCGGTTGTTACCAGAGCGAACTGCCGATCCTCGAACAGATCGCCCATAAGCTCGGACTGCCGCAACTGGAAGAACAACGCTGGGCGCGGCACCCGTTGGTCTACCTGATGGAAGCGGCCGACGACATCTGCTACGCGCTCATCGACCTCGAAGACGGCCTTGAGATGGAGCTGCTGAGCTACCCGGAAGTCGAGTCCCTGCTGCTGGGGCTGGTGGGTGATGACCTGCCGGAGACGTACCGCCAACTGGGGCCCAATGACTCGCGCCGACGCAAACTGGCGATCCTGCGTGGCAAGGCGATCGAACACCTGACCAACGCCGCAGCCCGTGCCTTCGTCGAACAGCAGGACGCCCTGCTCGCAGGCACCTTGCAAGGCGATCTGGTCGAGCACATGCACGGCCCGGCCAAACGCTGCGTCCTCAGCGCCAAGGACATGGCCCGCAAGAAGATCTTTCAGGACAAACGCAAAACCCTCCACGAAATCGGCGCCTACACCACGCTGGAAATCCTGCTGAACGCTTTTTGCGGCGCTGCGCTGGAACAGTTCGGTGGCCACACGCCGTCATTCAAGAGCCGCCGCATCCTTGACCTGCTGGGCAACAATGCGCCTGATCCCGACTGGTCGCTACACACCTCATTCCTCAGGGTCATCGACTTCATCGCCGGCATGACTGACAGCTACGCCAGCGAGATGGCGAGGGAAATGACCGGGCGCTCGAACCCGATCCACTGATCCCACGACCGGACGCTGCCTTCACAGCCCGAAATCCTATTGGAGTTCGGGCTTTTCTTTGCGTGCTCAAGAGAAAAGAAAACAGAATCTTCGGAAACGTCCTACACGCGATCAGGAAATACCCTATCGCAGCCCTCAGACCGCTACCGAATAATCCGGCAGCCCTCAAACGCTGGGGGCGCCGCTTATTCGCCCGCCAAGGCGCTTCAATCCTGTGTGTTCCCATCTACTGCGCCAAGGCTGCGCATCGATGCGAACCCCTCGCTCTGCCAGGTACCCACGATGTCCAGACACACCCTTCGCATTTTGCTGGTAGAGGATCATCCGTTTCAGCTCATCGCGCTGCAGATCCTGCTCAACAACCACGGCTTCTACCGCGTGACCCCCGCCCTGACCGCCAGTGAAGCGCTGGCGGCAATGGAGCGCAGCGACATCCCTTACGACCTCCTGCTCTGCGATCAACGCCTGCCGGACATGAGCGGCATCGAATTGATCGAACAGGCAAGCCGACAGTGCCTGGTAAGAGAGGCCGTCTTGCTGAGTGGTCTGGAACCGTCGCAGTTGCGGGATATCGAAACCCAGGCCATCAGAAACGGCATCCCATTACTCGGTTGCCTGATCAAACCGTTGAACACGCTGGAACTGTTCCGACTTATTTCTTCCGTTCCCGGTGACTGCTGACGCTATCGCGGCATCTCATTGGCACTTGCATCGCTGGCAAGTTAATAACATCACGCTGCCCAGTCGTTAATGAATACCCCATTTTGAGGGTAGGCGTTGCTGCATCACCTTTTTGAGTGGTTTAAATATGTAGTCAGCGCCTGACTTCAATGTAGGATCATTCCGATTCGCAATAAACGCCATGCGCCTGATAACTTTTTTTCGACGACTATATCCCTCGTTTTTTAAACTTTTTTGAGCCGCTTGAGTAATGACGTACGGCAATACGCCATTTTTTGTAGGACATTTCCTATATACAGCCATGAGCCCTTTCAGCTCATGCGCGCCCTCTAGTTTCTGAGATAAGGTGCGCGCTTTCTTCGTTGCTCGTTATGGATTGAATTATGAAAACAGTTTTTATCATCGATGATCATCCTGTGATTCGTCTCGCCATCCGGATGCTGCTTGAGAATGAGAATTACGAGATCGTGGGCGAGACCGACAACGGGGTGGATGCCATGCAGATGGTCCGCGAATGCATGCCGGACCTGATCATCCTGGACATCAGCATTCCCAAACTCGACGGCCTTGAGGTCCTGACGCGCTTCAATGCCATGAATCTGCCAGCAAAGATTCTGGTACTGACCGGACAAGCACCCAGTTTGTTCGCCATCCGTTGCATGCAAAACGGCGCCGCGGGCTATGTATGCAAGCAAGAAGACCTCAGCGAACTTGTCAGTTCGGTGAAAGCGGTACTCTCTGGCTACAATTATTTCCCGAGTCAGGCGCTGGGAAGGTTGCAGACAGACGGAATTCCCGAAGAACTGGAGCGCTTCAAAATAGTCAATGACCGAGAACTGATGGTCCTTCAGCTATTTGCCCAGGGGCGGACAAACAAGGAAATCGCCAAAGGCATGTTTCTCAGCAACAAGACGGTGAGCACTTATAAAACCCGTCTGATGCAAAAATTGAAAGTCAAGACGCTCGTAGAACTTATCGAGATGGCAAAACGCAATTCGCTAGTGTGAGAGATAGGATGTCTAAGGGGCTAAAGGACTATTGGATAGCATGCGTGTTGGCGTGCCTGAGCATGGGTATTCATGCCGGATCGGCTGCGGCCGAACGCTATACCCTGCTCAGCCGTGCCAACCCGGCGCACATGGATGTGACGCTGGACCGGACGCAGTGGCAGTGGGTGCGCAACAAGCGCGAGCTGGTTCTGGGCACTTCCGCTCCGGACTACCCCCCTTTCGACATGACCCTCACCGGCCGTGATTACGAAGGCTTCACCGCCGACTACACGGGTATTCTGGGGCGGGCACTGGACCTGCCCATCAGGGTCCTGCGCTATGACTCAAGGAACGCGGCCATCGACGCACTGCTGAGCGGGGAAATCGACCTGCTGGGCAGCGCCAACGGTTACGAGGCCGCTGCGTCCGAACTCAAGCTTTCGTCTCCGTACGCCGTTGACCAGCCGGTACTGGTGACGCGTACGGGCGAGAACCGGAGTCTGACCGATGGTCTCAATGGCCTGCGCCTGAGCATGGTCTATCACTACCTGCCTCCGGACGAAATCAGCGCGCTTTACCCCAAGGCGAGCTTGCAGACATTCCCGTCATTCCAGAGCGCGATCAATGCGGTCGCGTTCAATCAGGCCGACGTCTTTCTGGGCGACGCCATTTCAACCCACTACGTCATCAACAAGGGTTACCTCAACAACGTTCAGATGGCCAACTTTGGCAAGCACGAGCCCAACGGGTTCAGCTTTGCCGTCAAAGGCGACAACACAGCGCTGCTGGAGATCGTCAACCTGGTCCTCAAAGGCATTCCCATCGAGGAACGCATCGCCATTTCCAAACGCTGGGGTGCAGGGGCCGACCTGCTGCTCACTGACCAGAAACTGCAACTGACCCAACGCGAGGAACGCTGGATCGCCCAGCATCCAACGGTTCGGGTGGTGATCAACGACGCTTACGCACCGCTGACTTTTTTCGACGTCAACGGTAACTTTCGCGGCCTGACGGCGGACCTGCTGGACCTTGTCAAGCTGCGCACCGGGCTGCGCTTCGAGGTCAGTCACGCGCCGAGCATGCGCGACATGATGAACCGGCTGACCCAAGGGCAGGCCGACCTTATCGGCGCCATGGTGCCCAGCGACGAACGCGAAAACCGCTTCAACTTCAGTCGCCCCTACATGGACAACGCCTTTGTGCTGGTGACCCGCAAGGAAACGTCCAGTCCATCCAATCTCGATCAACTGGAAGACAAACGTATTGCCCTCACCCTCGGCAGCCCGGTGATGGAATACCTCCAGCAAGCGTACCCGCGCATTTACCCCGTGGAAGTCGACAATCCCGCCCAGGCGCTCGACATGCTGGCCCATGGTCGCGTGGAAGGGGCTATCACCTCGTTGTTCAGCGCCAATTATTTCATCTCATCACGCGGGCTGAGCGATGCCTTGCAGATGCGGGTAACGGTGGGCCGTGACCCGGCGCGCATCGCCATGGCAACGTCGCGCAACGCCCCGGAACTGAGCGGCATCATCGACAAGGCGCTGTCGAGCATTGCGCCGGAAGACCTGGCGGTGATCAACAACCGCTGGCGCACTTATGTCCCTTCAGGGGGTGGCGCCTGGCAGGACTATCAACTGCTGATTTATCAGATCGTCATCGGCGCGGGCCTGTTGCTGCTCGGCTTGCTGGCCTGGAACGCCTGGATGCGGCGTCAGATCAAGCAGCGCGTACGTGCCGAACGTGCGCTGGGTGACCAGTTCGAATTCATGAGCGCGCTGGTCAACGGCACGCCCCACCCCATCTACGTGCGCGACAGTGCCGGGTTGCTGCAACTGTGCAACGACAGCTACCTGACCGCCTTTTCGGCTAACCGCGAAGACGTGATCGGCAAGAGCATCCTCGACGGGGTGCTGAGCGATGCCCAGGAAGCCCGGCAGTACGTTGCTGACTATCAACAGGTCATGCAGAACGACACGCCGCTGATCCTCGACCGTTCGCTGCACATCGGTGATCGCTCATTAACCATCTACCACTGGATTCTTCCGTTCCGGGATTCCCTCGGCAAGGTACAAGGCATTATCGGCGGCTGGATCGACATCAGCGAACGCCGCCAATTGATCGAGGAACTGCAAACAGCCAAACAACAGGCTGACGACGCGAACCGCGCCAAGAGTACTTTTCTGGCGACCATGAGCCATGAAATCCGGACACCAATGAACGCTGTCATTGGCATGCTCGAACTGGCCCTCAAACGTGCGGATCAGGGTCAGCTCGACCGTCCTGCCATTGAAGTGGCGTACAGCTCCGCCAAGGACCTGCTGGAGCTGATTGGCGACATTCTCGACATCGCGCGCATCGAATCGGGCCGCCTGACCCTCAGTCCTGAGCGGGCGAATCTTCGGCAGTTGGTAGAGTCGGTGGTCCGGGTTTTCGACGGCCTTGCCCGGCAAAAAAGCCTGTCGCTGCAACTGGACCTGGACAGCCGCATCAACATCGATGTGCTCATCGATCCCCTGCGCTTCAAGCAGATTCTTTCCAACCTCATCAGCAACGCGATCAAGTTCACCCAGCAGGGCCAGGTCCGCATCAGCCTGCAAGCCGAGGACTCCGCCACCGAGCAACAGGTTCGCCTGCACGTGGTCATCCAGGACAGCGGCATCGGCATTACACGGGAGGATCAGGCCCGGCTGTTCGCGCCCTTCGCTCAGGCGGACAACAGCGGGCAACTGGCCCGAACCGGCGCCGGGCTGGGACTGGTCATCTGTCGCAGTCTGTGCGAAATGATGGGCGGCACCCTGACCCTCGACAGTGAGCCCGGCCAGGGCACCCGCGTGCACATGATGTTCGACCTGACGCCTCTCGACCCGCTGGCCAACCTTCCCGTGGTCAAGGAGAACGGCGAGCATGACAGCGCGACGCTGGACATTCTGGTGGTCGACGATCATCCCGCCAACCGCCTGTTGCTCTGCCAGCAACTGGAGTTCCTGGGGCATCGTTGCGAGGTGGCCGAACAGGGGGCCCAAGGGTTGGAGCATTGGCTGGCCCGACACTTCGATCTGGTGATCGTCGATTGCAACATGCCCGTCATGAATGGGTACGACCTGACACGGGCAATCCGCACCCACGAACGTGAGGGTGGTCAGCAACCGTGCACCATTCTCGGCTTCACCGCCAATGCACAACCCGAGGAGATCCTGCGCTGCCGCGAGGCCGGCATGGACGATTGCCTGTTCAAGCCGATCAGCCTCACCGCGCTCAATGATCGGCTGTCACGAATCGGGGTCGGGCAGCGCTACCGGGGGCTCAAGACCGAAAATCCACCATTCGACATGGGCAGTATCCTGGCGCTGACCGGCGACCGTCCGACGATGATCGAACACCTGATCAAACAGTTGATCAGCAGCTGTCGTGACGATGCCCAAGAGCTGAACGACGTGAGCACACGGGGCAATCGCCAGGAGATGCGCGACATTGCACACAAGATCAAAGGCGCCGCGCGGATCATCAGCGCCAGTGAGGTCATTGCTCTTTGCGACCAGCTTGAACACGCCTGTGACGACGAAAGCCCGCCGATCACGCTGAAGGATCACGCACAGGCATTGAGAGGCGCACTGATGAGGCTCGAACGCGCATTGCTTCAGCACCGCCAATCCTAGCGGTGAGCGCTGAGAACCGAATACAAAAAAGGGAAGCCCCCCGACAGCGGCTTCCCTTTACGCACCTCACGCTATCAGTTGCGGTCCAGCTCGGTGAGCAGCGTCTTGTTGAACAGCACCGGATCTTCCATTTGTGGTGCGTGTCCTTTCCCGGGGAACTCCACCAGCCTGGCGCCCGGGATGAGCTTGGCGGTTTCTTTGCCCAGGACGTTGTAATGCCCGATCCGGGCTTTCACCTCGGGTGGCGCAATGTCGCTGCCAATCGCCGTGGTGTCGGCATCACCGATCAGCAACACCGTGGGCACCTTGAGGCTGGGCAACTCGTAAACGACCGGCTGGGTGAAAATCATGTCGTAGATCAGCGCGGAGTTCCACGCCACTTTCTGATGCCCGGCACCCGCGTTCAGCCCCGCGAGCATGTCCACCCAGCGCTCGTATTCCGTCTTCCAGTGGCCAGCGTAATAGGTCGCCTGCTCGTATTTGCGAATGCCGTCGGCATTAAGCTTCATTTCACGCTGATACCACTGATCGACGCTGCGCCACGGCACCCCTTTCGCTTTCCAGTCTTCCAGGCCGATGGGGTTGACCATGACGAGTTTAGCGGTCTGCTCGGGGTAGCTCAGCGCGTAGCGAGCGGCAAGCATGCCGCCCGTAGAGTGACCGATGATGTCAGCGTTCTTGATGCCGAGGCTGGCCAGCAACCCATGGGTGTTGTCCGCCAGCTGATGGAAACTGTATTGATAGTGATCCGGTTTGGTCGAGGTGCAAAAGCCGATCTGGTCGGGCACGACCACGCGATATCCGCCAGCGCTCAGGGATTTGATGCTGTCTTCCCAGGTGGCGCCGCAAAAATTCTTGCCGTGCATCAACACCGCCGTTCGACCGTTGGCGTTCGCTGTGGGCGGCACGTCCATGTAGCCCATTTGCAGCTGGGTGCCTTGGGATTCGAAGGCGAAATAATGCAACGGATAAGGGTATTTGAAGCCTTCCAGATTTTCCCCATAGCGGGACGTGGAAGCATCGGCCGCAGCGGCGGTGGTTGCCGTGACAATGAACGCACAGGCGAACGCCAGGCGCGAGAGTTCTGATCGCAACATGAAAAGCCCTCTGAAAAAAGGCAGGCTTCCACTCGCTGGTTAAGACAGCGTTAAAGCGTGAGGCCTGGGCCCGGAATGACAACCGGGTGTGGCCCTTTCGAAATCAAGCGAGGCCGCGAGTTCCCGCCCCGCCCTTCATTCCGAAACCACCCCCGACTCGCTCTCAAGTGCGACACCAAACACCGTGCTGCGAGCCGCGCATTCAGAGCGGCGCCGCGTGATCCACGACCCGCGTCGACAAGCCGTCGATTACCAGCGACCGGCGTGCTGGCCGCCGTCGACGTTCAAGCGCTCGCCGGTGACGAACGCGCCGTTTTCCAAGTACATCACGGCATCAACGATTTCCTGCTCTTCACCCATACGGCCCATTGGGTGCAGCTTGCCCAGGAACTCATGATTTTCCGGACCGTGCATTGGCGTCTTGATAATGCCGGGTGCCACGGAATTCACGCGGATGCCCTGAGTCGCGTATTCGATGGCCAGACCGCGAGTGACCGCGTCCAGGCCCCCTTTGGTGATCAGTGCCAGGCCCGCTGGAATATCAGTCAACGCCTGGTTGACCAAGGTGGTCGTGATTTGAACGATGTGGCCGTTCTTGTGCTTCAGCATTTCCGGGATGGCCAGCTGGGTAATGTTGAAGAAGCCGTGAATATTGGTTTGCAGCATGCGGGCCAGGTCATCGGCGGTGTATTCCGTGAACGGCTTACCGATAAAGATGCCGGCATTGTTGATCAGCGTGTCGACGCGACCGAAACGTTCAATGGCGGTGTCGATCAGCTTCTGCGCCGTTTCGCGGCTGGCGATGTCACCCGGCACGGCGATAACGCCCGCGTCCGACGATGGCTTGATGTTCCGGGAATTCGCGATCACGGCAAAACCGGCATTGCGATAGCCCGCGACGATTGCCGCGCCAAGACCTTGGGATGCGCCGGTGACGATGGCGACTTTTTGCGAATTTCTCATGGTTCTACTCTCCAAAAAAGATCGGCAGGTCATTGCAGAACAGCCGTATTCAAACAGGGGAGTCGATTTTAGGTTCGCCAAAGGCACTTGAAAATTCACCATCTGATCTCAACGGCTGATAAAAAATGCACAGGCTCCGATGAGCTTGCTCAGCCTGTGCCACAGCCGACTCACCAAAATTGCCACCTCCACGCCGCCCCCAAAAAAATATTTCAAAGGCCTGTAACCAAACGCTCTTCGCCAACGAAATGGGTGGCATAGCGGCACAAAGCCAGCCGTGCTCACTCCTCCTTCGGAAGCCGATACCCCATGAAACTGATGCAAAGGTTGAACGACTGGCTGGGAACGCCAGTGCCCCCATCGCCCTCCGCCGACACGCCATTGTTGGCGAGCCTGTTGTCGATGGCCTGGTTGGTGGAAGCACGGGACCCCTACACCGGCGGGCATTTGTGGCGGGTTTCTCAGTATTGCGCGCTGCTGGCAGATAAAGCCGGTCTGCCCGCGACCGAGGTGCAATTGATCGCGCTGGGAGGTTTTGTTCATGACCTGGGCAAGATCGGCATTCCCGATGCGGTGCTGCGCAAAGCAGGTCGGCTTGAGGAGAACGAATACGACGTCATCAAGACCCATCCCGAGATCGGCAAACGTTTACTGGAAACCCACCCGCTGGCCGGGCTGGTAATGGATGCGGTCTGGTCCCACCACGAAATGCCCAACGGACGGGGCTATCCGCGAGGACTGAGCGGCGACCAGATTCCGCGAATGGCCGCCATCACCGGCATTTGCGATGCCTTCGACGCAATGACCAGCGACCGGCCCTATCGCAAGGGCATGCCACTCGATGACGCACTGAAGATCGTCGAGGACAGCGCAGGCAGCCAGTTTCACGAGGCTTATGCGCATTTGTTCGTCAGCCTGGGCCGTGAAGGCGGGTTGCAGCACATTTTGGGCCATACCGATGCCGGCATTCCGCTCAGGCGCTGCGAGAACTGCGGGCCCACGGTCGTCGTGTCGCGCACCCATGGCGCAGGCGATCTGGTGTTCTGCCCGGCCTGCGAAATGGGTTACGAACTTTATCGGCCCGATCAGGGGAACCTGCTCAGGGTCCGTGGCACCGGCAAAAAAGGCACGGCTGACCAGTTGAAACCGGTCCCCGATCAGGCGTTGATCCAGCACCTCGCCCAACGGCTCACACCGTCGGTGGCTGCCTGATGTTCATCCACACGCTGCACCCGAGCCGTGCAGTCTTCTTCGAGTATTCACGATGAGCGCAACATCACAACGGCTGTTCAGTTTTATCGGCGGGGAACAAGGGTCCTGGCAGATTCAGCGTCAGACAAACCTTACGGGGGCGCCGTTGCCAGATGCCGCGCGCGTGTCGGTTCTGCCGGGCGTCGCAGGTGAGGCCCCACGCGTGTCCGTCTGGCACCTGCAAGGCATTACCAGCAACGAGCGCTACGTGACCCGCGATGAGAAAACCGCGCTCGCTGCCCGCCAGCCCGATCTCGGGCGCCCCGCCGCCACCTGCGCGGCCTTGATCGCGCTGCGCAAGAATCCGGCGTGGTGGGCGCTGACCCAGGACGAGCGCCGAGCGATCATCGAAACGCAGTCCAACCACATTGCCATCGGCATGCGCTACCTCCCCGCCATCGCCCGCCGGCTGTACCACTGCCGCGACCTTGCCATGGCTCAGCCCTTTGATTTCGTCACCTGGTTCGAGTTTGCCCCTGCGGACAGTGCCGCGTTCGACGATCTGCTGGCGCAATTGCGCGAATCGGCGGAATGGCAATTCGTCGACCGGGAAGTGGACATCCGTCTGGTGCAGGCAGGCCCGGCATGATGACGTCGGTCAGGGGCAAATTGATCGCCGGGTTTGGTGCGGTACTGCTGTTGACCGCGCTGCTGACCTGGAGCGCGCTGTATAACGTCAACCAACTCGCCACCCGCAGCCAGTCGCTGGTGGACAGCATTTCCCTGGACAGTCAGATCGCGAAGATTCGCCTTCAGGAGCATGACTTCGACCGCGGCATGGAGGCGTCGGCGGTTGAAGCCTTTCACCAGGAAATCGAACGGTTCGACCAGATCGTCGCCAGCGTCCAGAGCGATTCCGGTGACCGCGCTCTGGCGTCCGTCCAGCGCATCAGGGCCGTGCGCGGTCACTATCAGGACACGTTCAACCAATTCGTCGCGGCCCGTCGTCACGCTCAAGACGCCCAACACCTGATGACGCCGGTGATCGGCAAGATCAAAAGCCGACTGGAGCACGTCACCGGCGGACTGTTCGACGCGCTGGCGGGTGACCCTGTGCGCATTGGCGCCGCCCTTCAGTCCGCCGTGACACTGCAATCACTGACTGCCACGTTGCAGGATCAGGTCGACAGTTACGTGCAGAACCCGACAGACGACGCTCACCGCATGCTGTCCTCCAGTGCTGACAGCATTCGCCAGCAGGGCAACGACTTGTGGGAGCAGTTGCCGAACGAAAACCTCCAGCAACTGTTGGAAGAAGCCCTCAGCACCGTGCTGGTGTATCAGGATCAGGTGGCGCAATTCCGTCAGGACATGCAAACCAGCCTGGAGGCCAAGGCGCAGATGCTTGCACAGGCGAAGGAGCTGCAAACTCTGGGCGACACCCTCTATCGCCAGCATGTCGAGGGGCGTCAGGCGGATGTGCGTTTCGCGCAATGGTTCCTCTTCACCACCGCCACGCTGACGCTGTTGTTGGGGCTGGGCGCCGCGTGGCTCATCACGCGACAAATCATCCCGCCGTTGAACCGCGCCCTGCTGCTTGCCCGTCAGATCGCGTCGGGGGATGTGACCGGCGAGCGCAAGACCGGCCAGTTCGGGTCGAGCGAATTCAGCACCGACAACCGGGACGAGATCGGCCAGATGATGACGGCCATGCAGGACATGGGCGAACAGCTTCGGCAAATCATCGGCCGTATTGGCGGCGGTGCCGAGCGCCTGACCTCGGCCGCCCAGGCACTGTCTGTTATCACCACGCAAAACGACGTGGGTGCCGGACAGCAACGGGAGCAGACCTCGCAAGTGGCCGTGGCGGTCGCAGACATGGTCGCCAGCGCGCAGCACGTTGCGCAAAACGCCCGAGACACCTCCCACGCCACCGAGGTGACGGAGCAACGCACTGTCGAGGGCGACCAGATCATCGCCCAGGCCTTGCTTCACTTCGATCAGTTGCTGACCCACGTGACGCAATGCAGCACGGCCATGACTCGCTTGCGCCATGACAGCGAACAGATCGACGGGGTGTTGGGCGTCATTCGCGAAGTCGCCGACCAGACCAACCTGCTCGCCCTCAATGCGGCCATCGAAGCCGCACGTGCAGGCGAAAGTGGACGAGGGTTTGCGGTCGTGGCCGATGAAGTTCGCGGCCTCGCACAGCGCACGCAGCAATCCACTCAAGAGATCGAGCAACTCATCCTGTCATTGCAGAACGGGGCACGGGACGCCACGGCGCTGATGGCGCAAAGCGAAAGCATGAGCCACTCCAGCGTGGAACTGGCCCGGGCTGCCGGACAGGTGCTGAGCGAAATCCGCGGCTCGGTGGCGTCGATTCACAGCATGAACCTGAACATTGCAGCCGCGGCGGACCAGCAAACCGAAGCCTCGAAACAGATCAGCAGCCGTCTGGTGCAGGTGCGCGACATCGCGGACGAGTCGGTGGAAAACAGCTTGAGGACCACAGAGGCGAGTGCCGAACTGTCGCGCCTGAGCATCGAACTCACGGCGCTGGTGCAGCGTTTCAAGGTGACCTGATCAGGCCAGACGCCCCGGTGATATACGCCCTTGAGCTTGAGCAAGGGCCACTCGATAATGAGCCTCGCCTTTCTCCCGCCAGGACGTATCGATGAGAGCTGAAAATCTAAGCTGGGACGACCTCCGGATTTTCATGCACGTGGCCCGCTGCGAAAACCTGTCCAAGGCCAGCAAGCAGCTCAAGGTCGATCAATCGACGGTGAGCCGTCGACTCAATCACTTGGAATACAGCCTGGGGTTCAGCCTGTTCGAACGCGGCAACACCGGGCTGCAACTGAATGATCAGGGCGCCCGGCTGCTGGCGCAGGTCGAACTGATGGGCGCCGGTTTTTCCGGGCTGCTGGACGAGCTGTACACAGGCACCAACGAAATCGCGGGCCGCGTCAGAGTCGGCACAATGGAAGGGCTCGCTTCGCTGTACCTCACCCGGCAGATTCCCAGGCTTCAAGCGCTGCACCCGAACGTGACCCTGGAGCTGGTGACGTCGACCCATCAATTGCAGGTCACCCGGCGCGAGGCTGACGTCTTCCTCGGCTTCTTCGAACCCAAGGGTCATGGCTTCCATTCCGAACGGCTGGCCAGCTTTGAACTGAACCTCTACGCCTCAGACGATTACATCGCCCAGAAAGGCTTGCCAGATGCGCAGAATCTGGCCGAACACGATTTCGTCGGTTACGTCGAAGAGCTGATCGAGATCAGCGCCGTGCGCTGGCTGGATGACCTGATCCAAAAGCCGAACATCGTGTTTTACTCCAATAGCATGCTGTCGCAGATGTTCGCCGCGGCGGCGGGCGTGGGCCTGGTCATGTTGCCGTCGTTTTCTGAAGCCGAGCGCTTCGGCCTTCGGAAAATCGAACTGACGACCCCAGCCATTACCCGAGAACTCTGGCTGAGCGTTCATCAGGACCTGCGTTACATTGCCCGCATCAAAACCATGACCGCTTATTTGACCCGGCTGTTTAAAAACGACGAGCATTTCCAAAACGCTTAGTACAGGCCTACCCCTTTCTTAGTGTTTAAAACCCAGCGCATGCAAACACGCTGCCCCGCCCACGTGCGCCCGATCGTCCCGACCTTATTCTCAACCCGCCTTTAAGCAGTGCACTGACAGCCCATTTAGCCGCCGTCAGCACCTCGCATTTTCAAATCGCACCAAAGTGTCGCACATCCGGTTTCAGGGCACTGAGATAGGGATGCAGGAATGCAACAGGCCTTGTGGCATTGCTGATTGGCGAAGCATTTCATTGATTTAGACTCGCCAACGTACTGCACACTTGCGAGGCCTGTTCATGAAACCTGAAAACATCTGGAACGCCATTTATGCGCACCCCGATTTCGCCGTATTGATTAGACGCCGAAGAAGGCTGGTGTCTCTTTTGATGTTTGTCAGCATGGCCGTGTACTTCGCGATCCCGGTCCTGTCCGCCTACTTCCCCGAGTTTCTGGCTTACAAGGTCATCGGCGCAATTAACGTCGGATTGATTTATCTCGTGGGCCAGTACTTTTTCGGCGCCGCCATTGCCGTGCTCTACGCCTATCGCCTGAAAGGCATTGATCGCATGGCCGCCTCCCTCGTGACTGAAGTTTCCGTGAGATTCCAGGATGAACATGTCAAACATTAATTCCGCACGCCTCCTCTGCTCCCCTCGCGCATCCGCTCATGTTTCAGGCAAGGCGAAACTCCTGGCGGCTGCCCTACTTTCCGTGGTTGCCACTCACAGCCAGGCCGCGACCTTAGTGTCGGACGGCAACCGGGCCATGACCTTTAGCGTGTTCGCACTGTTGTTCTTTATTACCCTGGCGATTACTTACTGGGCTGCGCGAAAGAACAATTCCGTCAAGGATTTCTACACCGCCGGCGGTGCGCTCTCCGGGAAAATGAACGGGCTGGCAATTGCGGGTGATTACTTGTCCGCTGCCGCATTTCTTGGCGTGTCCGGCCTGATTGCCATTTACGGCCTGGACGGCATCACCTACGTCATCGGCTTCTTCATCTCTTTCATTCCGGTCCTTTTATTAGTGGCAGAACCTTGCCGCAATCTGGGCAAGTTCACCCTCGGTGACGTGCTCGCCTTCCGCAACAGCTTCCGTGCGTCCAAGTCTGCCGTGGCCATATCAAGCGTGCTGGTGGCGCTGTTTTACATGGTCCCGCAAATCGTCGGCGGCGCCGTCATCATCGCCGCGTTGATTGGCATTCCGTTCGAGATATCGGTGGTGTCGGTGGGCGGTCTGATGTTGATTTATGTGCTGTTCGGCGGCATGCGGGCGACTACCTCGGTACAGATTCTCAAAGCCACCCTGCTGATCTCGTTCTGCTTCTTGCTGGTGGTGCTGAGTTGGGCACCCTATGGCTTCAATATCAGCGCGTTTTTCAGCGACCTTGTTGGCAACGCCGCCGTACAGAAACATGTGCTCGGAACGCTGCTGAACGGGGTGTCGAATCTGTCGTTTGAACAGGCCGGCCAACGCTTCATGGAGCCTGGCCTGTACCTGAAAAACCCGGTTGAGCAGATCTCGCTGAGCCTGGCGCTGGTGCTGGGCACGGCCGCCATGCCACACATTCTGATGCGCTTCTTCACGGTGCGCGACGCCCAGCAGGCCCGAACCTCGGCGCTGACCGCGATGCTGCTCATCGGCCTCTGCCACCTGTTCATCGTGGTGATCGGCTTCTCCGCCGCGCTGCACCTCGGGCCGTTCGCGGTAGTTTCCATGGACAAAGGCGGCAACCTCGCAGCGCCGATGCTCGCGCAATTCCTCGGGGGCGGCCCTGACAGCCTCGCCGGCAACCTGATGCTGGCCTTCGTCGCGGCGGTGTCCTTCGCCACCATCGTCGCGGTGGTTGCAGGCCTCACCCTCGCCGCCGCGTCCACCCTGGCCCATGACGTGTACGTCGGGGCGGTTCGCCAAGGCAAGGCCACCGAACGGGAGCAGACCAACGCCGCACGCATCGCGACCCTGGCCATCGCCGCCGTGGCCATTCTGGCGGGCATCTCCGCCAAGGGTCAGAACGTCGCGCAGCTCGTCGGCCTTGGTTATGCGGTAGCAGCGTCGGCGAACCTGCCTGCCCTCCTGCTGACGTTGTACTGGAAACGCTGCAGCACCGCTGGCGTGGTGGCCGGGTTGCTGGGCGGGACGATCCTGTCCATCGGACTGGTACTGGTGTCGCCGAACATGACCTACCCGCTGATGCAAAAACAGGCGGCGATCAGCGCGGCGACGGCCGCCAGCACCAAGGTCGAGAAGATCGACAACGGCAGCCTGCAAGCGACACCGGAAGAGCGCGCCAAATGGGTCAGCGATGCCGCCGCGCAAACGGCCATCGCGAACGGGATTCCAGCCTTGGCCACCAGCCTTGTCGGCCTGAGCGAGCCGTTGATCCAGCTTCGCAACCCCGGCCTGATTTCCATCCCGTTGGGCTTCTTGCTGGTGGTGCTGTTTTCGCTGCTGTTCCCGAGCCAGCTCTCTCAGTCGCGCTGGGTTGAATTTTCCGTCCGGCGCGAGACCGGGCTGGGCGTCGCCGAAGCGGCACATCACTAAATCGTTTGAATAAGGTAAAGGTTATGGCACTCCCCACTGTCAAAGTCGCCGCCGCGCACGCCGCGTCCGTTTACATGAACAAGGCCGCCTGCGTCGACAAAGCCTGTTCGTTCATCGCAGAGGCCGCCGCCAACGGCGCGGAGCTCGTCGTGTTTCCGGAATCGTTCATCCCCGGTTTCCCGGTCTGGGCGGCACTCTGGGCCCCCATCTACAACCACGACTGGTTTCGTCTGATGGTGGAAAACAGCGTGATGATCGACGGCCCGGAAATCACCGCGATCCGTTCCGCAGCCCGTCGCCACAAGATCATCGTGTCGTTGGGTTTCAGCGAATCGACACGGGCAAGCGTGGGTTGCATCTGGAACTCGAACGTCCTGATCGACGAGGAAGGCACGGTCCTCAATCACCACCGCAAGCTCGTCCCGACCTTCTACGAAAAGATGGTTTGGGCACCTGGCGACGGCCACGGCCTGCAGGTCTCGAATACGCGTATCGGCAACATCGGCGCGCTCATCTGCGGCGAAAACACCAACCCCCTCGCCCGCTATTCGCTGGCGGCGCAAGGCGAACACATCCACATTTCCGCGTGGCCGGCCATCTGGCCGACGCGCAAACCCGGAGGCCAGAACTTCGATAACCTGGCGGCAAACCGCATTCGTGCGGGCGCTCACTCGTTCGAAGCGAAAGTGTTTGGCATCCTCAACGCCGGTTTCGTCGATGATTCGATGCTCGACCTGCTGAAAAAGAGTGGCGACCCGGTGGCCATCGATGTGCTCGACAACAGCCCTCGCGCCGCGACGCAGTTCCTCGACCCCACCGGCGCGACCATTGGCGATACTCTACAGAACGAGGAAGGCTTGGCGTATGCCACGTTCAACCTCAACGATTGCATCGAGCCGAAGCAGTTTCACGACATCACCGGCTACTACAACCGCTTCGACGTGTTCGACCTGACCATCGACCGCCGCCGCATCAGCCCCGCGACGTTCAAGGACACCGATCCGGCAAGTCGACCGAACCTGGAGGCGTTGCCAGCGCTGGATTGATCATCCGCGGGACCTCTGTACATTTTCGCTCAGCCATTGAGCGGCATTTCAGAATGGTTCTGAGTGCGTAGCGGATAGGCTGCCCCGGGCGTCCCGCGACGTGATGCCCGACCGCTCACGCTTCCCGGCGACGCCCTGTTGCACCCGCGTTAACCCATTCTCCGGGCTGTCGCCAGCGTTCAACTGACGCAACTGGCCACGGGCGTGAATGAGGTGCTCAAGAGGTTCGCCCTGTGACGGCAGCTCTGCGCTTTCGATCAGCGCCACGGCGGGGGCGGACACTTGATCGCTACCCCACCGCTTCATACCCCCCCCGCACGTCTCGATTCACGAAAACAGATCGATAGCATCTCGATTAATTAATTTACATGATGCATACACGGGCTTACGTTGACCTGGCACTCAAACCGCAACCAGTGGCAGATTCTCATCGGATCTGAGGTTGTGGAACAACAATAATTTTCCACTGCACCACGGAGTCATCGTGAATAACGACCATGAATCAATCCGTATCCGTAATCATCCCCGTTATCAGGAACTGGTGTCCAAGCAGCGAAATTTCGTTGCGATACTGACAGCGGCCACACTGGTCCCCTACTTCAGTTTCATACTCGTCGCAGCGTTTTCCCCTCACCTGCTTTCCCTGAAACTCTCCCCCACCAGCATGATCAGCATCGGCTGGCCGCTGGGAGCCGCCTTCATCATTCTGGCTTGGCTGTTCACAGGGCTTTACATTCTTCGCTCGAACGGCGAGTTCACCCGACTCAACGCCGAGCTTCGCGAGTCCGCCCAAGTCAATGCTGAACTTCGCGAAGGAGCACTGGCATGAAAGCGCTCACTCGCGGCTTCATTTCGTTGGCCGTGTCAGGCCTGTTCTCCACCGCCGCTTCATCGGCTGAGGCACTGCAAAACGTCGTGAAACAGCCGATCAACGTGACGGCCATTTCGATGTTTCTGGTGTTCGTCGCGGTCACCCTGGGGATCACCTATTGGGCAGCCTCGAAAACCCGGTCGATGGATGACTTCTACAACGCCGGCGGCGGGATCACCGGCTTTCAAAACGGCCTGGCGCTCGCTGGGGATTACATGTCGGCGGCCGCACTGTTGGGCGTGACCAGCATGTTCTTCTTCAACGGTTTTGACGGAGTGCTGTATTCGATCAGCTTCTTCGTCGCATGGCCGTTGCTGCTGTTCCTGTTCGCCGAACGCATCCGCAACCTCGGACGCATCACCATTTCCGACATCGCGTCGTTTCGACTGGACCGGGACCGCATCCGGACATTGACGGCATTCGGATCGTTGACCGTGGTGTGCTTCTACCTCGTGGTGCAAATGGTGGGCGCGGGGCAACTGATACAACTGCTGTTCGGCCTGCCCTATCACTACGCAGTCATCGCGGTCGGGCTGTTGATGGCGGTGTACGTGACGTTCGGAGGCATGGTTGCCACCACGTGGGTGCAAATCATCAAGGCCGGCTTGCTGCTCATCGGCGGCACGCTGCTGGCGATCCTGGCGATGAGCAGATTCGGTTTTTCGTTCGAGTCGCTCTTTCAAAGTGCCGTGGCCGCGCACAAGGACGGCGAGCATATTCTGCTGCCGAGCAAGCTGGTGGCTGATCCGTTGGCGCTGATTTCGCTGTCGGTCGGGCTGGTGTTCGGTACGGCGGGCCTGCCTCACATCCTCATGCGTTTCTTCACCGTTCCCGATGCTCGGGAAGCTCGAAAATCGGTATTCGTGGCCACCGGTTTCATCGGCTTCTTCTACCTCATCGTAGGCATCCTGGGCCTGGCGGCCATCGTCATTGTCGGAAAAGACCCGGCTTTTTATGAAGGTGGCATCGTCGGCGGCAAGCTGATCGGCGGCAGCAACATGCCTGTCATGCACCTGGCGCAGGCAGTGGGTGGCGATTGGCTGCTGGGGTTCATCTCCGCCGTGGCGTTCGCAACCATTCTGGCCGTCGTTTCAGGGTTGACCATGGCGGGGACCTCGGCGATTTCCCACGACCTCTATTTGATGGTCTACAAAAAAGGCCGCGCCGGGGCCAGTGATGAGCGCCGCGTATCGAGGATCGCGTCGGTGGGGATCGGCATCGTCGCCGTGGTCCTCGGGATTTTGTTCAAGGACCAGAACATCGCGTTCCTGGTCGCCCTCACCTTTGGCGTCGCAGCTTCGGTCAACTTCCCGATCCTTGCGCTCTCGATGTACTGGAAAGGCCTCACGACCCGTGGTGCGCTCATCGGCGGCGTTGCCGGTCTGATCAGTTCGGTCACGCTGGTGATCCTGTCCCCTGCCGTGTGGGTCAAGGTGCTCGGTCATCCCGATGCCATCTTTCCGTTCGACTACCCGGCCATCATCTCGATGAACGTGGCGTTCTTCTTCACCTGGCTCGGTTCCGTTACGGACCGCAGTGTCGCGGCGCAACGAGAGCGAGGCGCGTTCGACGACCAACTGGTCCGTGCCCGAACGGGTATCGGCGCCGCTCAGGCCGTCAACCACTGACGCGTCGGCTTCACCCCATTCAATAGCGCATCTCTGTCCTTGGCTGCTCGGGCCATCAGGAGGCTGTCATGCAACTGCGAGATACCGGTTTACGCTTTTCGCCCATCACTATCGCGCTCCACTGGCTGGTCGCGTTCACGCTGCTGGCACTGCTGGGCCTGCAGATCCAGATCGCGTTCACCTCGGATGAGGCCGCACGCGCCTCGTTTTCTCACCTGCAAAACCTGGTGGGGCTGATCCTGTTTCTGGTGTCGATCTACCGATTCTGGGCGCGGGTCACGTCTTATCACCCGTTGCCGGTCGGGACACCCAACCCTATTGAGGTCATCGTCAGCCGCTCCGTGGCAGCTGGCCTGGCGCTGGCAATGGTGCTGCTGCCCATCGCCATCTGGGCGTCGAGGGCCGCAGGGGGTGAACCGACCGTCCTGCCTGGCGGCCTGTCGATTCCGGCGCTGCTGCCCACCAGTCCAGGGCTGAAAAGCCTGGTGGACGTGCTGTTCAACATCGGCGCCACGCTGTTCGTGGCAGGGCTGGCGCTGCATCTATTTGGCGCCATCAAAAATCACTTCCTGCTGAAAAACACCACGCTGAAACGGATGCTCGGAAAACATGTGGAGTTATGACCATGAATGAAGTCACATTTTCAGGCAATGCATTGACGCGACTCTGTGGGGTGCAGTACCCCATTTTTCTCGGCGGTATGGCCGCCATTTCCAGTCCGCCACTGGTGGCGGCCGTGGCCAACGCAGGTGGAATGGGGGTGCTGGGCGGCCTTCGTCTTCCACCCCTGACTCTGCGCCGCTGGCTTCAGGAAGCCCGATCGCTCACCGACAAGCCGTTCGGGGTAAACCTCGTCCCTCAGTTCGGCGGTCCCGATGTGTTCGAGGCGCAATTTCAGGTAGTGCTCAAGGAAAAACCCAGGCTGCTGTCCCTGTTCTACGCCGAAGCCTACGCCGCCGACATGATTCCCCGCGCCAAGGACGCAGGGATGATCGTGATGGTGCAAGCCGGTTCCGTGGCGTTGGCGAGAAAAGCCATCGCCAACGGTGCCGACATCATCATTGCCCAAGGCAGTGAGAGCGGCGGCCATTTGAATCGCGGCACCATCAGCATCATGTCGCTGCTGCCTTCGATCATCGAGGTCGCGCAAGGTCGGCCCGTTTTGGCAGCGGGTGGCGTCGTCAACCGCGACGATGTGCGGGCGCTGATGTCCCTGGGTGCATCCGGCGTGACTGTGGGCACGGCGTTCGTGGCGACGGACGAATCGAACGCGCACCCGCTCTATAAACAGAAGATCGTGGAGGCGACCACCGACGACACCGAATACCGCACCGGCTATTCGTTCGGTTGGACATGGGGAACGCCGCATCGAGTGATCCCCAATCGCGACAAGTGGAACCTGCTTCGCCTGATCGGCGGCGGCGCCCGGGCCATCGACAAAGCCAGGATGGCAAAGAAACTGTCACTGTATGCGGGCCAGGGCGTCGGCAAGATTCACGGCGTGGTGCCAGCGGCGGAGCGGGTAGCGGAGTTGGCGCTGGGGTTGCCTTCGTCGGTCACGCGACTTCGGCAGGAAGTGTTTGAACTTCCTTACGCCCTGCATAACGAATCCAATATCGTTCGCCCCCTGGGATGGCACTGAAACAATAAGAACGTCTGTTAAACGGCCCGGTCATTCCGGGCCGTTATTGATCATCAGGCAACAGCGGCAACAGGAAGTTGATGTTGCGCCAACTCAATGAACGCGCTCATCGCGGAAGTCATCAATGAATCACTCCGACGCACGAACACGGTTGAAATATGTGCAAACTCGGGTGGCAGAGCATGACAATGAATTGAATGCCGCAAACTTGAACTTTCAGCCACGGCTTTCGGCAATAACGTCACCCCCATGCCCGCAGCCACGCATGACAAGATGCCGTCAAGGGTTCCCATTTCCATGATTTGATTAGGAATAAGCCCAACTTGGTAAAACCAGTTTTCAAGGGTCGAACGGTAAAAACAACCGGTGCGAAAGACCAGCACGGTTTGCTGGGGCATTTTCTCGATCAACGTCGCCAATGACGTGAACGCATGGCTGCTGACCAATACCAACTCTTCTTCGAATACGCCTTCCTGTACCAATGCCGCGTTCTGGTGATAGCCCCCCACAAACGCACCGTCAAGGCGATAACTTTCCACGGCCTTGAGCAATTCCGAGGTCGTGCCCGTTTGCAGTGAAAGCTGAACAGAAGGGAAACTCTCACGGTATTTGGTGAGGATCTGTGGCAGGCGGATGGCGGCAGTGGTTTCCATGGACCCCAGACGGAGCAGGCCCACCGGAGTACCGGTGTCCATCAGCGCGCTGCGGCTCTCATCGGTCAACTGCAGGATGCGCCTGGCGTACCCCAGAAAGGTTTCACCCGCTGCCGTCAGAACGACACCTGACTTCTTGCGAACGAACAGTTCCCGATCAAGTTCGATCTCAAGCTCTTTGACCCGCATCGTCACATTGGATTGAACCGTGTTCACCTGCAAGGCGGCTGAGGTGAAGCTGCCCAGATCGGCCACGGCACAAAATATTTTTAGTTGACGCATTTCCATGATTATTGCCATCCATCATTAAAAGTGATGATTCGCATCAGGAGTCATTAGTTTACGGCGTTCCGCGAGGGTGCGTAAAGTCATTAAAACTTGCAGATGATAATGGTCTTCCCCCATGACATTAGTGTCCAAAATAGAACGTCTCTGTGCTGGCGGGTTGGGAATACTCAAACCCGAAGGCCAAACCACCGGCATGTACAAGCGGCCAGTGTCTGGCGCCGTGCATGTACAGAAAAACGGTATCGTTGGGGACCAACATGCCGATACCCGAGTACACGGCGGCCCGGAAAAAGCCGTGCATCACTATCCCGCCGAACATTACTCAAAACTGGCAGCTCGCTTCACCCACTGTGCCGATGAATGCGTGCCAGGAAGTTTGGGTGAAAATATCTCGGCCTATGACTTGACCGAAAAAACCGTATTCATCGGCGACATTTACCTGTTAGGCACCAGCATTCTTCAAGTATCACAACCCCGTACGCCGTGCTGGAAAATCAATCATCGCTTCGACACGGAACACATGTCCCTGTTTATCGCTAGGGAGCGAATAACCGGCTGGTATTACCGGGTCATTCAGCCGGGTCTGATTCAGGAGGGGGATCTGATTCATCTGCTGGACCGAGCCACTCACCGTTTTTCGATTGATGAGTTCTGGAACATCCAGTTGCAGCATCGGCCCAACATCGACGATTTGCTCGACTTGCAGGCGACGCGCGGCTTGAACGAGGAATGGAAAAGGCGGCTGGCTGAACGTGCCAAATGGCTGCAAAAGCAGGGTTGAATCAACGCCCAGAGGCGAGAAGTGACAGCCTTCCTGGCTTCATTTTTTGTGATTCAAAGGATCACAAATCATCATTTTACGTGAATGACCGTTTCTTCTAATTTACGGCATCCCTCTTCGGTTACACGCCTCGATGTTCTGGGACAATCGAGGTATTAACCACGCCAGATGACGTGCCGCTCCGGTTTGGCACGTCATCTTTTTTATTCCGCGATCAGCCGGTGTTCGCCCCCTCCCCTTAGATCTCGGCCACGCAAAAACGAGCATGGATGACTTGGGTCGCCAGCTCCGACAACGCAAAGGCCAGCACGGCGAAGCCTGCGCCGATGAGTCCCAGGTTGTAGCCCCCCACCAGCGGAATGAAGAAGGCGCCAATCACACCTGCGGCCGAAATGCCGAGGTAGGTGAACGACACGTTGAGGCCCAACACCATCGCTGCGGCATCAGGCGCAATGGAGACCAGCCGGTGCTGCTGTGGCACGAGCAAACCCCAGCCGCAGGCACCCCAGATCAGAATGGCCACGCCGGCCGTCCAGAGGTTCGCGCTGGTCCACGGCAGGGTCAGCAGGTCGAGGATCATCAGCGTCAGCATCACGATCAGCACCTTGCGTTCGCCGATGGTGTCGATGACTCGACCCGCCGCCAGATTCGTGATGGTGCCACCCGCACCCCATAACACGAGCAACAGCGCGAGGATCAACGAGTTGCCGTTGTAGGCGCGGTCGAAGACGATGGCGAAGTAGGTGTATACGACGAAAATGGCAGACAAAATGCAAAAGGTCGTGAACAGGGTCAGCGCGATGCGAGGATCGACCATCGGGGCGAGTCGCTTGAGCAAGGTCACCTTTGGCGGCATCGGAATGTCCTTGATCAATACCATCACCCCCAGCCCCGCCATCGCCGACATGAAGGCCACAAAGACCATCGACCAGCGCCAGTCACCTAATCCTCCGATCACGGTGCCGATGGGAGAGCCGAGCGCAGTCGACGCAGTCAGCCCTGCCACCACCATCGACAGCGCGAAGCCGCGCTTTTCCGGCGGGACCAAAAGGGTCGCGGCGCTGGTGGCTGTCGGCGCGAACATGGCCGCGCCCAGTCCGGCGATCGCGCGGGCGACCAACGCAAACCCGAAGTTGGGGGCAAGGGCTGTCGCGAGGTTGGCAATCACGAAAAGTGCGAGGCCGCTCAGCAACAGCTTTTTCCTGGGAATACCTGCCGCGAGCGCGGCGACGGTGGGAGCCAGCAGCGCGTAAGACACTGCGAACACCGTCAGCATTTGCGCCGCGACGCCCACTGAAACGCTGAACGAGACGGCGATTTGTGGCAGCAGTCCGGCCACGATAAAACCGCCGGTGCCCAGTGAAAACATACTCATCGCCAAAGCAAGCAGGCGCCGATCCATAGTGATACTCCTCGGTGGAGGGGGATGAACAACTGTACGAACGCTGGGTGTGGTCAGCGCTGTGCGTGAATGACGGCAACGGGTGACGCCGCCGTCAGGACTTGAGCTCTTGCGTGCGAAGTACAGGGAAATCGATGTCCGTTTGCGCCACTTCGTTGAGGTAATTGGCAAACGTACAATGCGCCACCAACGCGACGATCTCGACAATCTGGGCTTCGCTGTAGCCCGCATCGCGGACCTGTCGCACCTCGTCGTCAGCGACCCGACCTCTGCGATGCGTGACCTGGGTCGCGAACCGGACCGCCACGTCGGAAACCGGATCCGAAGATGCGCCCTGACGATTCAGCTCGATTTCGTCCGGACCGATACGCGCGCGATTGACCGCCACGAAGCGGTTGGCCGACAGGCAATAGTCACAGCCGTTGGCCTGAGCGACAGCGATGGAAATGCGCAGGCGCAATTTCAGATCCAGAGTCGAATCGATGGCGCTGCCCATCGCAAAAAAAACCTTGAGGATTTCCGGGCTCGTCGCCATCAGCCGGTAGACGGCAGGCACCCGGCCAAACTGTCGGTAAATGTCGTCCAACAGCGGTCGTGCCCCTTCGGGCGCATCATCGCGGGTTGGAACGGTGAGTCGTGACACGGTCGATCCCCTGTGGCGCACGTCATTTCAAGGGATCGAACTATGAGCGCTCGTCGCTTCATTGATAATCCGGCCAGACTGCGAAGGACCTTGGATCAAAACGGGAAGATGCGCGGAGAAACACAGGGTCGAGCCCGGCTGAAAGACAGGCAGACGCAGGGCACGCGCAAGCACTTGACTGACAGGGCGCACGGCGGGATGAAGGGTGTTTCGCCCGGATCGAGACAAAAAAAAGCCACCCGTCAGGGTGGCGTGATCGAGACCCGGCATTAAAAGCCGGATCAAGGCGCGATTACTTTGCAGCTTCGATCGGCTTCTCCGGGTACCAGGCGTCAATCAGCGGGCTCACTTCAACCTTCACGAGTTCGCTACGGCCTTTCAGCCAGGCTTCCACGGTGGCGCGCTGCTCTTCGGTCACGGAGCCGCGGTTGGCCAGGCACACCAGGCCGTAGTCATCACCACCGACATAATCCAGACCGTTGGCGTCCATCGCGTCGGAGAGGAAAGCGTCCAGGAACGCGTCAATCGCCTCGTCGGACAGGTCTTCCTTGAATTCCAGATTCAGTTCGAAACCCAACTCTTGAAATTCATCCACGCAGAGCTTTTTGCGCAGGCGGCGGGAGCGATTGGTAGCCATGAAATAATCCTCTAAGTAATTACGGCGCGGAGTCTACCAGAGTCAGGCGTCAGGATGGCTGGTGATCTTTGACGCCGCGACGCACTGCCTGCTGATTGCGGCCTGCCGCGTTTGAATCAGCGCGCACGGGCCATCCTGAACGGTTGCCGATCTGCATGCTTCCTTCTCTCATGGTCTATAGCTTCTTAAAGCCTTGCCCGGGGTCATCCGCGTCAAACCTAGGGCAGGTCCAGTGTTGGAGTTCAGCGTTACACATTCGCCAAGACCCATGATTCAGGAGCACCCCATGCCGACCCCACCCCCCCTCACCGTCGCGGTTCTCTTAGGCTCGGTTCGCAGTGACAGACAAGGCATAAAGGCTGCTCGATTGCTCCTGACCGCCCTCGAAGCGCGAGGACATGAAGCCGTTCTCGTTGACCCGATGGTCACGCGCCTTCCGTTGCTGGACCGCATGTACAAGGAATACCCCAAAGGGTCCGCACCTGCCGATCTGGAAAACCTGGCCGCGCTTTATCGCCGTGCCGATGGTTTTCTGCTAGTGAGTGCCGAATACAACCACGGCGTCCCCCCTGCATTGAAAAACCTGCTGGACCATTTTCTGGAAGAGTACCTGTGGCGGCCTTCTGCGATTGCCTGCTACTCGGCAGGTGGTTTCGGCGGCGTGCGTGCGGCGATGCAGCTTCGAATGATTTTGGGGGAGCTGGGCATGCCGAGCATTCCAAGCCTCTTTTCCATCCCGCGCATTGGCGAGGCGTTGGCCGATGACGGTCAACCGAAAGATGAGCGGACGTTGAAGCAGATGGACAGGTTTCTCGATGAGTTCGAGTGGTATGCCGAGGCGTTGCGTCAGCAAAGGGATCAGGGCACACCTTATTGACGGGTGCGCTGAGCCGGGATTCTTGATTTCCTCCGCCTCTGCCAAGACAAGAAGCCCCCCTGAAAGGTGGTTTTTCACGGCCGCCGATTTCGCGAAAACAGACAGAAGCCTGTCGTTTCACGTGACAATTCGACACGATTTGAAAAAATAGCGCGGTTTGACGGCTGTCCCCCGGCGCAAGTCACGAAAGCTTGGGGCATAATGCCGCACTGTCACCGGGCGCTATTTTCTGCCCGTAGGGCTGGGACACTTTTCAGTCGCGGCCGTTTTCATGTCACGAGGGAATCCATCCCCTCCGGTTGTCCCTCTTCATTGCAGTAGGGTTTATTGAATGATCAAGTCTTTGCGTCCGTTGTTTTTTGCCACCCTGCTTCTACCGATTTCGCTGTCTGTCGCTGCTGCCCCGATCAACACCGCGTTACCCCCCAAGGTCCAGGAGGCCATGAAGGCCGCCAAACTCAACAACGATGCGCTCTCGCTGGTCATGCTCCCGGTGACCGGTCCTGGCACTCCCACCGTCTTCAACGCTGACGTCTCGGTGAACCCGGCGTCGACCATGAAACTGATCACCACCTACGCGTCACTGGAAATGCTCGGCCCGACCCACCAGTGGAAGACCGAGTTCTACACCGATGGCACCCTGAGCAGCGGCGTCCTGCGCGGCAATCTGTTCCTCAAGGGCGGCGGTGATCCGAAGCTGAACATGGAAAAACTCTGGCTGTTGATGCGTGACCTGCGCGCCAATGGCGTGCAGCAAGTGACGGGCGATCTGGTGCTGGACCGCAGCCATTTCATCCAGCCGCAACTGCCGGTGTTCGACGACGACGGTAATGACAAGAACAAACCGTTCCTGGTCCGCCCCGATTCGCTTATGGTCAACCTCAAGGCCCTGCGCTTCGTGACCCGCAATGACGGCGGCAAGATTCTGGTGTCGGTCGAGCCACCGATCGCCGCCATTCACATCAACAATCAGGTCAAGGCGCTGTCGTCGAACAAGTGTACCGGCGATGTGCTGTACAACCCGGTCCCTGAGGCCGATGGCGGCATCACCGTCACGGTGTCCGGTCAGTTAGGCGACGGCTGCAACTCGCAGACTTACCTGTCGCTGCTCGACCACCCGACCTACACCGCCGGTGCCGTGCGCGCCATCTGGCAAGAACTGGGCGGCACCATTCTCGGCAAGGACCGTCTGGACGTCGTGCCGGGCAGCGCCAAGCTGCTGGCCAAGGCCTACTCCCCGGACCTCGCGGAAATCATTCGCGACATCAACAAGTTCAGTAACAACACGATGGCCCAGCAACTGTTCCTGAGCCTGGGTTCCGAGTTCCGCAACGAAGCGGATGGCGATGACGCCAAGGCCGCGCAACGGGTGATCCGTCAGTGGCTGGCGAAGAAAGGCATCACCGCGCCGCATTTGGTGATGGAGAACGGTTCTGGCCTGTCCCGGGCTGAACGGGTGAGCGCTCGTGAAATGGCGCAAATGCTTCAGGCCGCGTGGAACAGCTCGTACCAGGCCGAGTTCATGAGCTCGCTGCCGCTGGCGGGTATGGACGGCACCATGCGCAAACGCCTGAAACGCACCGCGCTGCGCGGGGAAGCGCACATCAAGACCGGCACCCTGAATACCGTTCGCGCCATCGCCGGGTTCAGTCGGGACAGCAACGGCAACACCTGGGTCGTGGTCGCGATCCTCAACGACGCTCGCCCATGGGGTGCCTCGTCGATTCTCGATGAAGTGCTGGTGAGCATGTTCAATCAGCCAAAACTGGCCAACACGTCCATCTCGCTGCAACAGTAATACGCCCTTCGAGCGGCGCGCTGTCGTGTCTCACGACGGCGCGCCTGACTCCCCTCTCTGCTTTGCACGGCCTCGCGCCCCCATTTCCCGCGCCATGCCCTGACACGCTTCAAGCGCAGGCTGCCAATTCTGACAGTGATGTCATCCACTTCCTGTGCGGGTAACGCTAAGCTCGGCGTTCTGATTCACCACACAGGATTGCGGCACCATGAAGATCACAACAGGCAAGCGACTGCGTGACACCCTGCTGATTTCCAGTCTGTTGGCATCCGCCATGCTGATGGCCGGACCCTCTCAGGCAGAAGATGCGAAGCCGACCCGCGTCCGCGGGGCAATCACCGCGATTGACGGCGATGTACTGAAGATTCACAGCAACCGCAACGAAGACCTGCTGGTCAAGCTGACCAAAGACACACAAGTGCGCGGCGTGACGCTGGCACAGGTCGCCGATATCAAACCGGGCAGTTACGTGGGTTCAGCCGCCGTGCCCCAGGCCGACGGCACGCTGAAAGCGCTGGAAGTGCACGTGTTCCCGCCGGAAATGGCAGGTACAGGCGACGGCCATCGGGCGTTCGACCTGGGCAAGGACAGCACGATGACCAATGGCTCGGTGGGCGATCTGGTGACCAGCAACGGCCGCACCATTACCGTCAACTACAAAGGTGGTCAGAAGAAGATCGTGATCCCGGACGACGTGCCCATCGTCAATCTGGTCCCCGGCGACCGCAGCCTGCTCAAGCCGGGCGTGAAGGCCATCGTGCAAGCACAACCGGCAGCGGACGGCTCGTTGAGCGCGCTGTCGATTTCTGCGGGTGAGAATGGCGTGACACCGCCGATGTGAGACACTCACGCCGCTTTGATTCTGGCCGGGTGGCCAGAATCAAAAGCGCTTAAACAGCGTTTCAGTAAGCAGAGGGCATGCCTCACAAGCACGTCGCCACCATTGCTCCACGCTGGTCCACCGCCTTGCCGCCCGGTTTGGCGTAGAAGCTGATTGCGGTGGAGCCGCCCTTCGCACTCACGTCCGCGAAGTACTCGCCTTCGGTGGTGTACACCGTGAACTCCCCAGGCTTGCCCTGCTCCATGAAGACATCGGCGACATCACCGAACAGCTGCACATTGCCCCAACTGACCTTGATACATTCGGCCACCGCAGCGGCGGGTTTTTGGCTCGCATACACCTGCGCAGGCCCGGCCGAACGCGTTTGATTCAAGCCCATGCACCCCGTCAGCAGCGCCAACGCCACAGCTCCCGCCCAATGTTTCATGACAGTCCCTTCGATAAAAAAGGAGCGATCTTACCAGCAAGCGTACCCATGCCCTACTGACATGATGCGCATTGCCTGCGTTGACTGCGCCTGATCAGTCATCCAGCCCGGCGGGGGGCGCGGCAGGGGCCGCTTTACCTGCCTTGCCCGGTTTGCCACCCTGAGTCGCGGCTTTGGGCTCTGCCGCGGGCGCGACCGGTGCAGCGGCTGCGGCCTCTTTCTCAGCCATCGGCATCTGGTCGATGGTGCTGAAAATCTCCTTGGGATCGATCGCGCCTTTGTGATCGATCTTCTTCTCGCCGTCCTTGCCCACCAGAATCACCTGGGCCTGGCTTTTGTCCAGCACGCCGAGTTTCAATTCCCGGATCAGCGCCATGGTCGACTGCGCGTCCATGTCCTTACCGTTCCGCTGCCCGGCCAGAGAGACGATGGTGTAGAGCACCATGTTGCGCTTGGCGAAGGCTTCTTTATTGGCAGGCTCATCGAGGCTTTTCTTCAGCGTCACCAGCGTCGGGTCCACAGAACTGGAAGCGATGATGATCAGCGGACGCGACTTGCCACGCTCCTGCGCCAGTGGGGTGTCTGCATCCGCTGCCAATAGGGGACCGGCAACAGCCAACAGAACGGCAAGGGTCAGCGACCGAGTAAACATACGCACCTCCTTTCGATTTCCATGCACTGATGATCGCGCATCGTGGCAAAAGGTCCAGCCGAGAGACTGAAAAATCAGGATTTTTTTCTGCGTAAGGGTTTGAGAAATAGACGAGAAATGCCTGAAGCCACCGGCACACCTGAGCCGGAGCTTTTCGAGGAACGTAAAACCACCGACAACAAAAAAGGGTGAGTCTTTCGACTCACCCTTTTCGCGACCGCCCAGCAGAGCGGATTTTGTTTGGTAGGCGCGATTGGACTCGAACCAACGACCCCCACCATGTCAAGGTGGTGCTCTAACCAACTGAGCTACGTGCCTGCTGTGGGTCGGCATTCTACGGATATTCAAATGTGTGTCAACGTCTTTTTTCACGTTAACCCTATGAATATGCGAATTTTTTGCAGAGGCGTCGCGGACGCGTTTCCACCGCGCTCCGATCCGCCCCATGACCGTTGGTCGCCATGACGGCACTCCGTTCGATTCCCGAGAGCCCAAGTCAAGACAGGACCCTAGACATGGAGATCTCCCGATGAACAAATCATTTGCGGCACTGGCGCTGGGTTGTGCGCTGGCGTGTGGTTCGATGGCAGCGCTGGCTGGCGCGGCGTCTCCCTCCGTGGGACCACCCCCCTCGCAGACGGGCCAGGATCCACGGACACAAGGCGCGGACATCGAACGACAAGGTACTGACATGGACCCAGCGAATCCAGCCAACGGCATTCGTCGCGGCATGAACACCGGCGCAATGAGCAACGGCACCGGCGGCAGCAATGACGTCGATTTGCCAGGCGGCTCAACCACCGGCAGCGGTTCGTCTGGCAGCGGTTCCAAAGGCTCGTCAGGCGGCTCCTCCAGCGCAGGCGGTGCTGGTGGCTGACCCAGGCCCCCTCTCATGAAAAGGCGCCCGATCGGCGCCTTTTTCATGGCCGGAAAAAAGCCGGAACTGACGTATCATCACATCCCTGTTACATCGCAGGGGTATTAAAGGCAGAACCTCTCGCCCTGCCCTGTCGATAGCTGGGGAACATGATCGTGGGAATGAAAAAATCAGCGCTGGAACTCAAGCGCGACCTCAACGCCATCGCCGGTAATCTTGAACGCACAGCCGGGGAAATCAGCCGTTTGGCCGAGCGTATCAACGATGTAGACGTCGTGGCGGTGCTGCACCTGATGAACCAGCAGTACAAGGACGCGGATCGGTTACGGGCGTATGTGGATGAGATCAAGGCGGGACGGATTACGCGGGGAAAAGCGGAGACCTAGCGTGTTCAGGCTCGACACGTTCGACAACAAAAAAGGGCGACCCTCTCGGATCGCCCTTCTCATGACCGCCCAGCAGAGCGGATTTGTTTGGTAGGCGCGATTGGACTCGAACCAACGACCCCCGCCATGTCAAGGTGGGCGGCAAATCACATCTAACTTGCTGATTTCATTGGAAATCACCACCTAAACGGCCACCTTCAAAAACGCCCCTTTCACTCCATAAGAATCAATAACTTACGAGGGGGTTTTGCAAATTCTTCAGGCCTGAATAAGTGTTCGGTTAACGTGTGAACGTTTGAGTTTTCGCCAGTATCAGGCCATCTATCAAACGGCGTCTCGCCTGAACGGCTCCAACTCATGCAGGTACCGTGTAAACGTCTCGGGAGGCGGCATCGCACCCTGCCGTTGCAAGATCAATCCTACGGCTCCTCGGTGGTAAATCCCGTGAGCCAAAACATGGAGCAGGATTTCTTCCCGCAACATGCGACCTTGTTTGCCGTCAGTGAAAGTAAATTCGATTGGCTCATTCAATTGCTCTGTCGTCATCGACGACGCGTAACCAACGAACCACTCATCAAGCTCTGTAATTCGCGCTCGAAGCTCATCGAGGCTTGGAGTTTCCGGCGTGTTCGCGGCCTCAAAAGGATGGGGCGTGTTTGTGAGATGCGCCTTGAAAATCTGATCTACAACATTTATGTGGTTCATGAATCGGAATGCAGTAAGGCCATCAGGCTGGCTTATTTCAGTACCTGATTTGGCAAGGCCCTCAAGTGCTTCACGATTGGATTTCTGCTTGAATTTGAACATTGCTTCGAACATGAAGGTCAAGTCCTTATACGGGATAATTACAGTGAATCCGCAGTTTTCGACAGCTGTTCTAAAGCAGCTTTGGGTAATCTGTGTAACCTTTGGCTCCGCCGGACTGCAACGTAGTCACGTCAAGCTCATTTAATTCAGCACCGAGTCGAAACCGCTCAACGAGATCTGGGTTGGCGGCGAATAAGCGAGCGAAGGCAATCATGTCGACTTTGCCACTTTGCAGTGCTTCGGTGGCTTGGACCAAGTCGTAACAGTTGTTGCCAATGACGGGGCCATGAAACATCCTGCGTAATCGAGCGAAATCCAAACCCGGAACATCTCGACTGGACAGCAACTCCCCTTCCGCGAAATGCAGATAGGCCAGCCCATACCCGTTCAGTCGACTAACCAGATGCGAGTACAGCGCTTCGGGGCTGCTGTCACGGATATCGCCGTAGGTCGACAGCGGAGACATCTTTACACCAATTCTATCGGCCCCCCAGATCGGGATGATCGCTTCCACGACCTCGATCAGAAGCCGAACTCGGTTTTCGACAGAGCCTCCGTAATGATCTGTTCGTCGATTGGTGCCATCTCGAAGAAATTGATCCAGCAAGAAACCATTCCCTGCATGGACCTCAATGCCGTCGACGTTGGCTTTCTTGGCCCGTAGCGAAGCTTGAAAATACTGATCAACAACCTGCGCGATTTCGTCAGAGTCCATTTCGTGGGGCTCTGGCACCGCTTGCGGGCCGGAGTCGGTGTAGACCTCTACGTTAGGCCGAATAGCTGAAGGACCAACAGGTTGGCCACCATTCAGCTGTAGATCTGGGTGAGAGAGCCTGCCGCAATGCCACAATTGCATAAAGATCACCGCGCCGCGCGCGTGCACGCCGTCTGCGATGGTTTTCCAAGCCCTCATCTGCTCGTCGTTATAAATGCCAGGAGAGTTGCGATAACCCTTGCCCTGACGCGATATCTGCACTGATTCAGTGATGATCAGACCGGCACTTGCTCGCTGGCTGTAATACTCGGCCATGAGGGTTGTTGGCATATCGTTTTGCGCGGCACGCATGCGCGACATTGGCGATTTGACGATACGATTACGCAACAGATACGGACCTACCCGGATGGGTTCGAACAATGGGTTTTGCCCATGATCGTCGGATTTAGACATATCACCTCCTGGATCAACGCCACTCATTTAGTTTTGCTGAAATCGAACGCGCCTTTGGATGTCACGAAGAACAGGCATTCTGTCTGAGATATGCATTTGGTGACGTGCGATTCGCCGCCTTTTTGATACCAGTACGATCCGGCAGCCAAGGGATGGTCTGGTGAATTAACGGCAGGCTCATTTGCAACGACGCCATTAATGACAACACCGTAATAGCTGAAACTGTGACTATGCAGCGGGCTTGCCGTATTACCCGGCATTTTGATGAAGTTACTGTGCTCTCCCGTTGCTGGGTCGCCCCAGCCATTCGCAATAGTCAGCCCCTCTTTGTTCTGATAGAAGTGCATTGCACTGACGGGTACCGTCAGGGTGGTATCTGGCGCAGCGTTAGAAGCGGCGAAGGCCGAAGAAAAAGCAGTGGCGAAACTGATGAGAACAGCTAGGGGGAACGTGCGACCGAGCATGGGGTTTTCCATCAAGATTAAGAAAAGAGGGTTGGCCTATGGCCAGGCGATGGAGTATCTGCCGATCTTTTTTGGTGCAGAACTCGCGCCCACCACAATTCACTCTTTCATCACCTGAAATGATGGATGGATGCATTCGATTAAACCGAAGGGGCCAGTATCCCGCCCGCCGCCTGATATCGCGCCAGCAAATCTTCTAGCCGGTGTTCGTGCTTGCCATAACCAGCACCTGGCAGACTTGCGCAGATGTTCGACACCTTGTCGATCGCGGCGGCGATGTTGCCGACGAGAATGTCGGACAGCGCGCCGCGCTCGCGGATCATGTTCAGGCTCTCATGGGCCACGCTGATGAGAAGATGACGAAAGAATACCAGGTGGGACATCGCACCAAGGAAATCGAGTACGTCGAGGTAGGTGCAGGACTCGCCCTCTGCCCTCGCAGGCCGGGCCAGAAATGCACCTCTTACCCGAAATATGGGTGGGGGTTTTGCAAAAGTTTTGCAAAAAAAAGGGCGACCATTTCTGATCGCCCTTCTACAGCCCGCGTATTTCGGGGCTTACAACTGGTAGGCGCGATTGGACTCGAACCAACGACCCCCACCATGTCAAGGTGGTGCTCTAACCAACTGAGCTACGTGCCTGCTGTGGAGCGGCATTCTACGGATATTCAACAGCCTGTCAACGGGGTATTTTTTCTAACCGGCTGATAACTATCGTTTTTTGCAGAACACTCATGCCAAGTGGCACATATATAAGACACCCAACGGCCTTTTTCCCGCTGGTGACCGCCATTTATCTCAGGTAGGATCGCCCCATTCGTAAAAAATATTAAACAGGGCCACTCGATGACGAACACCGCTTACCCTCAGTCTTATTACGCCGCGTCCGCCAATCACGCCCCTGAACGTCCGTCGCTGCAAGGCGAGGTGGAGACGGATGTGTGCGTGATCGGCGCCGGTTATACCGGGCTGTCGAGCGCGCTATTCCTGTTGGAGAACGGCTTCAAGGTCACGGTGCTGGAAGCGGCCAAGGTAGGCTTCGGCGCGTCGGGCCGGAACGGTGGCCAGATCGTCAACAGTTACAGCCGCGACATCGACGTCATCGAGCGCACGGTCGGTGCAAGACAGGCGCAGTTGATGGGCGAGATGGCGTTTGAAGGCGGACGTATCATCCGTGAACGCGTGGCCAAATACCAGATTCAGTGCGACCTGAAAGACGGCGGTGTGTTCGCAGCCATCACCCCTAAGCAAATGGGTCATCTGGAGGCGCAGAAAAAACTCTGGGAGCGCTATGGCCATACCCAGCTGGAGCTGATGGACCAACGCCGCATCCGCGAAGTGGTGGCCTGCGATGAATACATCGGCGGCATGCTGGACATGAGCGGCGGCCACATCCATCCGCTGAACCTGGCACTCGGTGAAGCGGCGGTCGTCGAGTCGCTGGGCGGCGTGATTTACGAGCAATCGGCCGCCATCAAGATCGATCGTGGCGCCAGCCCGGTGGTGCACACCGCCCAAGGCAAGGTGCGGGCGAAGTTCATCATCGTTGCGGGCAATGCTTATCTGGGCAATCTGGTACCGGAACTGGCCGCGAAATCGATGCCGTGCGGCACGCAGGTCATCACGACCGAGCCGCTGAGCGAGGAGCTTGCGAGCACGCTGTTGCCGCAAGACTACTGCGTCGAAGACTGCAATTACCTGCTGGATTATTACCGTCTTTCCGCTGACAAGCGCCTGATCTTCGGCGGCGGCGTGGTATATGGCGCGCGCGACCCGGCGAACATCGAATCCATCATCCGTCCCAAAATGCTCAAAGCGTTTCCGCAGCTGAAGGACGTGAAAATCGATTACGCGTGGACCGGCAATTTCCTGCTGACCCTGTCGCGCCTACCACAAGTCGGCCGTCTGGGCGACAACATCTATTACTCGCAGGGTTGCAGCGGCCATGGGGTGACGTACACCCACTTGGCGGGCAAAGTGCTGGCCGAAGCGCTGCGCGGGCAGGCGGAGCGCTTCGATGCGTTCGCCGGACTGCCGCACTACCCCTTCCCTGGCGGGCAGCTGCTGCGCACGCCGCTGACGGCGCTGGGTGCCTGGTATTACAGTTTGCGGGACAAGCTGGGGTTCTGATCAATCCACGCGGCAAAAGGTCTCGGGGGCGATGAGATGCCCCCTTTATGACGTGTTTTCCACTGTGAAAGCGAAGTCATTCTGGGCGGCAATCCGACGAAAGATCTTTCAGGCGCTGGAGGTGCGTGGCCTGCACGGGCCTATTCGCGAATGAATTCGCTCCCACAGGTGGGCTGCGCCGGGCTTCTTGCGCCCGACCTGAACCCTGTAGCCAAAATGCCCATCATCGACGTGCTGGCGTAGGCCGCATTCTCAATGCGCGGCATTCAACGCCTTCACCGCCTCACCCGCCGCCTGCTCCTGCCCCGCCTGCGCGAGATCATTCGCAGCCTTGAGCCAACGTTCGCGATCCACCGGGGACGGCAACTGACGAGGCCCCTGCACCAAAATCGCCCAGTTGCCCGCGTTGTCCCAGTCCGAAGTGAACTCGTCGAAACTCACGGTCAAGCGGCCCAGCCCGGTGTAGATCAGCATGTTGCGTTTGTTCTGGTTGAACCCGACAAGCACGCCATAGCGTTGCTCTTTCCACCAGAACGAGCCCTCGCTGAACCGCACCATGACCGGATAACCGGCGGACACCTGCGCCAGCAGATCAGGCAGTTGATGATCGACCGGGTACACCACGAAACCGTATTCGCGCGCCACGTTCGTCATGCTCAGTTCGAGGGTTTTCTCCGACGCCGGCAGCTTCAGCGGCTTTTCCAGCAAGCCAGGCGTGGTCTGCACGCCGCGCACGCTCAGCATGCTCGCCAACGCGAACGGTCCGCTCTGGTAAGACTTGCCCCGGAAGAACGGCACCGAGTTGAGCTCGACCCGGTCCGGCAGGCTTTTATAGACCGGCGGATAACCCGGCTTGTACGCGTGAGGGTCGGCACACCCCGCCAGCATCAACGTCAACGCCAGGCCCCACCACATCCGTTTGCTTCCAGAGACTTCCATTCGAGACATTCTTCACTCACTTGTCAGGTGCCGGGGCAACCTGCAACCCGGCCTGGACGCCGATCATAGAGCCGCCGAGGGCCCGGGTATAGCCTCTCTGCACAGTCGGTGGAACTGGATAGAACAAATCGGTCACAGAATTCCTACCATCGGTCAATTTTCAGCAACAACCCACGTACTAGACTGTCGATTACTGAGAGAACGAAGAGCGCAGAGCCGGAGGAACACATGAGCCTCGGAATGACCATTGTGATGTTGATCGCTGCCTGGCTGGCTGTGGCCGGTGCCATGCTGTGGGGGGTGATGCGGATTTCCCGTCGTCATCACCCGCATTATCGGACCCCAGAAACCACCCCAAAATCCGCGCCCATGAATGCGCGCAAACCCCGTCATGCCACGGCGCATTGACGCCCATCCGATCTGATCGGATCACAAAAAAAAGCCTAAAAAAACGGTCGGTGATGGAGTTCCCATCCCGACCGTTTTCATTACGCCCGCCCTTTAGCTTTTAACCGCCGCTGCTTGCGCGTCGAGCTTACGCTGCCGGGAACGACGCACCAGCATGTTCAGCACTTCGATCAGCGCCGAGAACGCCATCGCCGTGTAGACATAGCCCTTCGGTACGTGAGCGCCGAAACCTTCGGCAATCAGCGTCATGCCGATCATGATCAAGAAGCCCAGGGCCAGCATGACCACCGTCGGGTTTTCGTTAATGAACTTCGCCAAGGGCTCGGACGCGACCAGCATCACGATTACAGCGGCAATCACAGCGATGACCATGATCGGCAAATGCTCGGTCATGCCGACGGCGGTGACGATGCTGTCGATAGAGAACACCAGGTCCAGCATGAGGATCTGCCCGATGGCGGCCGCCATGCTCATCACGACGGTTTTGGAAATCGCGGCCTCTTCCTCGGTCTTGATGTCCATGCTGTGATGAATTTCGGTGGTCGCCTTCCACACCAGGAACAAGCCACCGGCGATGAGGATCATGTCTTTCCACGAGAACACCTGACCGAACACATCAATGACCGGCTCGGTCAACTGGACGATCCACGCCACCGTGCTGAGCAAGCCCAGCCGCAGAATCAGCGCCATGCTGATGCCGATGCGGCGCGCCTTCGTGCGCTGATGAACCGGCAGCTTGTTGGTCAGGATCGAGATAAAGATCAGGTTGTCGATGCCGAGGACAATTTCCATGACCACCAGCGTGGCCAGGGCGATCCACGCGGTGGGGCTTGCAGCCAGTTCTAAAAGGTATTCCATGTGCCGGTATCCATTTGGGTCGCGTTGATGAGACAAGGCCGCATTCTAGGGACTGAAACACTTCAGAAAAATTCGTATTTATCAGGCGTATACTTCGCTTTTTACGAAGTGTCAGAGACAGGCAAACCTATGCTCAATTACCGTCAGTTGCACTATTTCTGGGTGGTGGCCAAGACTGGCAGCATCGTGCGTGCGTGCGAGCAACTGAACCTCACGCCGCAAACCATCAGTGGTCAGCTTAGCCTGTTGGAGCAAACCTACGGGGTGGAGCTGTTCAAGCGGGTGGGACGCCAGTTGGAGCTGACGGAGATGGGCCGCATCGCCCTGCCCTATGCCGAGCAGATGTTTCAGTTGGGGGGCGATCTGGAAGCATTGCTCCGGGCACAACCGGATGAGCAGCAGATTTTGTTCCGGGTCGGTGTCGCGGACGTGGTGCCCAAATCCATCGTTTACCGGCTGATCGCTCCGACGATGGAATTGAGCGAGCCGATTCGCATCACCTGCCGAGAAGACCAACTGGAACGCCTGCTGGCCGACCTCGCCATTCAGCGGCTGGATCTGGTGATTTCCGACAGCCCCATGCCTTCGCATCTGGACATCAAGGGCTACAGCCAGAAACTGGGGGAATGCGGGGTGAGCTTCTTCGCCACGGCTGCCTTGGCGCGCACCTACGGCCAGGATTTCCCCCACGGCATGCAGGGCGCGCCGCTGTTGATTCCCGGCCAGCAGACCGTGGTGCGAAGCCGATTGATGCGCTGGTTCGCCGAACAGAACGTGCAGCCGAGGATCGTCGGCGAGTTCGATGACAGCGCGCTCATGAAGGCGTTTGGCAAGTCCGGCAGTGGCATCTTCATCGCACCGAGCGTGATCGCCGATGAAGTGATGGCTCAGTACGACGTCGAACTGATCGGCCAGACCGATGCGGTGACCGAGTCGTTTTACGCGATCTCGGTCGAGCGCAAGGTCAAGCACCCCGGCATCGTCGCCATCACCGAAGGCGCGCGACGCCAGTTGTTCACCGACTAAGCGTTGCAGCCGACGGGGCGCGGCTTGAAGGTCATCAGCAGCAGGGCCAGCAGAATCGACAGCAGGATAATCCCGGCGGCGGCGAACCCGAGGTTGGCCAGACCGAGGTGGTCGATCACCCGTCCACCGACGATGGCACCGATACCGATCCCCAGATTCGCCCCGGCAATGTTCAGCGACGCGGCAAATGCCGGGGCTTCCGGGGCGGCTTTCATCAAGCGGACATGGCTGACCAGGAACAACGCCGCCTGCGTCACGCCCCAGACTGCGAGGGCCAACGCCAGGGCAGGCAGCGAATGCATGCTCGGCGCCACCATCACCATCCCGCCAATCATGAACGTGCAGAACGTCAGGCTGGCGATCAGCGGATGCCGGTCCACCAGGCGGCCACCTAGCGAGTTGCCCAGCAGGCCCACGGCGCCGAAGCCCATGAGGCACCATCCCACCACGGTGCCGTTGAACCCGGCCAGGCGTTCCAGCATGTCGGCCAGGTACGTGTAGGCCGTGAACATGCCGCTGAAGACCAGCACCGAGAGCAGCACGTGGCCCTGCATGATGGGGCTGCGCAAGATGCGAAACTGGCTGCTGAACGACGCTTGATCCTTGTGCATGCTCTTCGGCAGGTAAATAAACAGCAGCAACGCCTTGGCGAAGGCCATCACCGCCAGCACCACGAACGCGGCGCGCCAGCCGAACCCGTCGGAAATCAGCGTGCCCACGGGAATCCCGAACACCGTGGCGCAGACGATACCGAAGCCGATTTTGGCGATCGCCCGTCCTGCGTGATCGGGGCCGACGATATCGACCGCCGTTTCACTGGCCAGCGCCCAGAACACCGGCAACCCGAGCGCCGGAATCAGCCGGGCTACGGCCATCACCCAGATATTCGGCGCGAACGCCGCGACCACATTGGCGACGCCGAACATGATCAGCACCGAAATGAACAGACGCTTGCGCTCGAAGCGCGAAAAATACGCGGTCAGGAATGGGCCAAAGCAGGCCACGGTGAAGGCGAACAGGGTCACCAGGAGACCGGCTTGCGGGATCGTCACGGCCAGGTCGCGGGCGATGGCAGGCAACAGGCCGACGATGACGAACTCTGTGGTCAGCACGGTAAAGCCAGCGGCCGACAACAGGTAAATAGGGAAAAACATGAAATCTCCAAAAACGACCAAGAGACCAGTCCTTGCGGAGTGGCCAATCGGAATGACGTAGTGCGAAGCGCGGAGGGTACCAGACATCGGCGCCAGGGTCGGTCGACCGGCGCACAAAAACAAAACCGCCGCCCGAACAGATCGGACGGCGGCCGGATTCAGAGGTTCAGCGCAGGCTGACGGGCTGTATCAGTAGGTGCCCATGTAGTCGCGCTTGCCCACTTCCACACCGTTGTGACGCAGCAGGTCGTACGCGGTGGTGACGTGGAAGAAGAACTGAGGCAGCGAGTAGTGCAGCAGGTATTTCTGAGTGCTCATGCGCTTCTCTTTGTCGGTGCCTGGGCGCAACACGATTTCGCGCTCTTCGTGACCGTCGACCTGTTCAGGGGTGACGGTGTCGATGAAGGCCAGCACTTTGGTCAACAGGGCTTGCAGGTCGGCGAAGGTGACTTCGGTGTCTTCGTACTTCGGCGGCTCGATGCCCGACAGACGCGCGCTCGCGCCCTTGGCGAAGTCGACGGCGATCTGCACCTGACGGACCAGTTGGAACATGTCCGGGAACAGACGCGCCTGCAGCAGTGCGTCTGGCTGGATGTTTTTCGCGGTGGCGTGGGCTTCACCCTTGGCCAGCACGGCGCTCAGCGCGGTGAGCATTTGCTTGAAGACAGGAATCGAAGCGGCGTACAGAGAAATGGTCATGACAGTTCCTGATGGAGTGAGTCGCATTGAGGAGGCATGAGTGACATGCGAACGCGGCTTGTCTTTTACCTCATCCACCCCCTACCCTCATAGCCTTTTCAACACACAGGGAACGGGCCATGTCCACCGAGCTGGATTCCGATAACGGTCGCGACGACGCAGACACGCTGCAGCTGAACAGCACCGAAGTGCGTATTTTGGGCTGCCTGATCGAGAAGCAGGCGACCAACCCTGAAACCTACCCCTTGACCCTCAACGCACTGGTCCTGGCCTGCAACCAGAAGACCAGCCGCGAGCCGGTGATGAACCTGACGCCCGGTCAGGTCGGCCAAAGCCTGCGGGCGCTGGAAAGCCTGCAATTGACACGCCTGGTGATGGGCAGCCGCGCCGACCGCTGGGAACACCGGGCTGACAAGACGCTGGAGCTGGTTCCGGCGCAGGTCATCCTCACCGGCTTGTTGCTACTGCGCGGCCCGCAAACCGTCAACGAACTGCTGACGCGCAGCAACCGCATGCACGATTTTGAAGACACCGACGCGGTGATCCATCAACTGGAGCGCCTGATCGGTCGCGGGCTGGCGGTGCTGATCCCGAAACAGGCCGGGCAACGGGAAGACCGTTACATGCACGCGCTGGGGGATCCGGCAGACATGGAGGCCATTCTTGCAGCGCGGCAGACTCCGCTGGAGCGTTCCAGTGGCGGCAGCTCGGCGCTGGCGGAACGGGTCGAAGCGCTAGAAGCGCGGATTAACGAGCTGGAAGAGCGGCTGGCGAAGCTGGAGGTTGAACGGCTACAGACAGCCGCGACTTGATTGTCTGAGCGATCTGTCTCTGTCGCCTGGTCCGCCGCATCGCGAATGAATTCGCTCCCACAGTTGAGCTGCGTCAGACCCAACATCTCGATGCGCACGGATTCCTGTGGGAGCGAATTTATTCGCGAAAGGCTTATCAGGCGACACCCATGTGTTGGCTGTACGCGTCAGCCGCGAGCAAAAGTCGCCGCGGCTTGATATTGCTCATCGGTGGGGCGGACGCCGGTGTAGAGCACGAACTGCTCCAGCGCTTGAATCGCGGCGACTTCATCCCCTGTGATCAAACGCTTGCCCGCTTTTTCCGCCGCGACGATAAAAGGCGTACGGGCCGGGGTGGCGACGACGTCGAACGCGGTGTCGGCGGCTTCAATGGCCGCTTTCTCGAAGGCCAAGGCATCCGCCTGATCCCCGGCCATCCCCAAGGGCGTCACATTGACCAACAAGGGCGGCCGCTCGCTGCCCAAGTCCGCTTGCCATTCAAACCCGCAGGTCTTCGCCAGCGCCCTGCCCGCCTGTTCATTGCGCGCCACGATCAGGCCATCGGTAAAACCGGCATCCCGCATCGCGCAGGCTACGGCTTTCGCCATGCCACCGCTGCCGCGCAAAGCAAACCGGGTACGTGGCACGGCATGGGTATCCACCAACTGAGCGACGGCAATGTAATCGGTGTTGTAAGCCTTCAGATGTCCGTCGGTATTGACGATGGTGTTTATCGATTGAATCGCCGCCGCCGAGGGGTCCATCTCATCGATCAACGGAATGCTGGCCTCCTTGAACGGCATCGACACACCACACCCGCGAATGCCCAGGGAGCGCATGCCCGCGATGGCGGCTGGCAAGTCAGTCGGGGAAAAGGCCTTGTAATAAAAGTTGAGGCCCAACAGTTGATACAGATAGTTATGAAACCGCACCCCAAAGTTGCCGGGGCGCCCGGCGAGGGACATACATAACAGCGTTTCCTTGCTTGCAGTCACTAACATGAAATCTCCCGAACGGTATGCGTTTACGCCCTGAGAAAAGCGTAGAATTCAGTTGCTTGCGGCATTAACCGAAGCAATTGTCATCAAAGTCACCGAATACCTTACACAAAATTTACGCAGCGGCTTCGCAGATTTCCCGAAAGTCGCTGTCTGATCAGTTATCCCGTGGCAGTGCCTGAGCGTAACGCAGGCTCGCGACAACGGGACTGAACACCGAGGAACAGTCATGATTCGTCACATCCCCAAGGTTGCCTTGTTGTTAGGTGCCCTCGCCCTCGCAGGTCAGGCTGAAGCCCATGGCGGCGGCCCAGGCTGGGGTGGAGCGGCAGTGATCGGCGCAGTCGTCGGCGGCGTGGTGGGTGCAGCCGTGGCTTCCGGCCCTGTCTACGCGGCACCGGCTCCGGTGTATGCAGCGCCAGCGCCGGTGTACTACGCACCGCCGCCACCGCCTGTTTACTATCAACCGGCCTACGTGGTTGAGCGTCCCGTCGTTTATGGCCCACGCTACTACGGTCCGCCACGCTACTACGGCCCACCACCGGGCTACTACCACGGTTATCACGGTGGCGGTCGCTGGTAACAGCGATGCCCTGAATCCAAACTGCCGGTCTTCGATCGGCAGCCTCCCGAATACCAGACCCCGCCTAACCGGCGGGGTTTTCGTTTCTGCTGAGTGTCGACCGTGGCGCTCGATTCTGAAGGGGTCACAGGCTTCGGATGAGAACGGATGCACAATTCCTTTGCCCCGGCAGCAAAAAAACTGACCTGTCACTCATCAATGACGACTATCGAGAGCGGTGATTTCTGCTGATCGGGATCGCGCCGTAAAGTAGCGCCATAGATTGATGGAGGCACTTATGACCAAGGTTCAGATCATGTCGGTTGTCGGCAGCGCAGTTCCCGCATCGCTTCGCGAACGCGGCTTGCTGGCCTGCTGGTACCTGGTCCAGAACGGCGAACCGGTCAGCGGTCCTCTGCCCTCGTTGCCTGCGGCCCAAGCCCTGTCCCAGCAATTTGAAACCCGCAAGCTCAACAGCTGAACTGAATTCGTTACTCCCTGAATCGTGCGTTGCTCCGCACTTCCCTTTAGCCCGCATCCCAGATGCGGGCTTTTTTTTTCGCGGTAGACGCCGGCGGAATCCGCCTGTTTAACAGAATCAAACCCGCTCAGCCTGGGTCGCATTCACCTGGCAGCGATGTGCCAATTTCTGCAACCGTTTTTCCAACGCCCCGAGGACGACCCGGTCCGAACGGCCACTTTCCAGTTCTTCGATCATCTCATTCGCCACTAACCGCAGTTCATGAGCGATCACCACACGGTCGTCGTTCTGGTCCAGCTTGTGCGACTCGAACAGCCGGTGCAGGTAATCCTCAAGCGTGCGCTGCAAACGATGCCGATCCGCCGCCCGCAAATGCACCAGGTTCACCGTAATTTTCGCCAGCAGCTCATTGAGCTCGCCACACAGGTACTGCATCCGCCGCGCATAGCCGGTTTCGCGATCCCGCAATTGCTTGCGCTGCAACGCCAAGTCCTGACGTTTCTGAATCGCAGGCACCGCAATCGCCATCATCAGACCGACGATCAGGCCGATGGCCTGAATCCAGCCCGCCCAGTCCGACGGTCGCACGAACAGGCCCGCGACGAGCAAGAGCACCGCAACGATGGCCGCACCGAACACCAACGACGCGTAATCCTTGCTGATAAACCCTTTGGGCATTGCACAACTCCTAGGTCATTTGAGGAATAAACATCAATGGCGTCGAATGCTAATTCGTGACTGGCCGCCGTGCCATGAATATCGACGCGCCCACCGCAAATACAGGTTTTTTCCGCCCTTAACCTGAACGGACGCCATACAAGGGGTTTTTAATACCAAAACGTCCTATGCCGGCCATCGACATAGTTAGAAACATGCTCCTAAAATGCGCCCATCTTGTTGTCGCTCTTGAAAAAAGTCCGACTGTCCACGCCCTCTCCATTCTTTTTAAGTGAGCTTCGCTCTTGAACATTCGCACAACCCTCATCGGCCTGTTTTTTGCGCTCACAGGCTCGGCACTTTCCACCGGTGCCCTTGCGAACGAACCCGCCGCTTTCAATCGTGACCCGGCCAATCTTCATCTGGCTTCCGGCAGCGCCATGATCACCGACCTGCAAACCGGCCAGGTCCTGTACTCCAGCAATCCCGACGTCATCGTGCCGATTGCTTCGGTCACCAAACTGATGACCGCCATGGTCACCCTCGACGCCAAGTTGCCGATGGACGAGATGGTCAAGGTCGACATCTCCCAGACCGCCGAAATGAAAGGCGTGTTTTCCCGCGTGAAACTGGGCAGTGAACTCAACCGCCGCGACATGCTGCTGATCACCCTGATGTCGTCGGAAAACCGCGCAGCGGCGAGCCTCGCACACAGCTACCCGGGCGGCTATCCGGCGTTCATCAAAGCCATGAACGCCAAGGCCAAGGCACTGGGCATGAGCCACACCGTGTACATGGAGCCGACCGGTCTGTCGGTGTTCAACGTGTCCACCGCCCGCGACCTGACCAAACTGGCCCTGGCGGCGCGCAACTACCCATTACTGCGTGAGCTGAGCACCACCCAGGAGAAAACCGTGAGTTTCCGCAAACCCAACTACACCTTGGGTTTCAGCAACACGGATCACTTGGTGCGCAAGTCCAACTGGGACATCAAGCTGACCAAAACCGGCTTCACCAACCAGGCCGGGCATTGTCTGGTGCTGCTGACCAGCATGGCCAACCGTCAGGTGTCGGTGGTGATTCTGGACGCCTTCGGCAAATTCACCCACTTCGCGGACGCCAGCCGTATGCGCCTGTGGATGGAGACCGGCAAGAGCGGTCCGGCGCCGGAAGTCGCGTTGCAGTACAAGAAGGAAAAGAATCTGGTCATGAAGCAGAAAGGCCTGCAAGCCTCGGATTGATTCGACGCTTCGCTTCATCGGATTTGCCCTCGTTGGCGCCCGTCAAGGCGCCATCTTCCCCGCCCCCCGGACAGCGCTAAGCTGCGGAACTGACAACAGTTTCATCAATCCTGCCGCGCATAATGGCCGCGACCCGCTACGCTTGAGGTGTATCGGCTTGTTTCGGATACCGCTCGGGGGAGTAGCACCATGGTCGTCAAGTGGATAGTGGCTGCGTTGCATCTGTTGGCGTTCGGTTTCGCGCTGGCGGCGGTTCTGGCAAGAGGGCGCGCACTGCGCAGATTGCGCACGGACGATCCCCGTTCCTTTCGCGACGTGTTCGTGGTCGACAACATCTGGGCGGTGTCAGCGGGGATTCTACTGATCACCGGCGCCTTTCGTGCGTTCGGCGGGCTGGAGAAGGGCTCGTTCTACTACCTGCACCAACCGTTGTTTCACCTGAAGATTACGGCCTTCGTGGCGATTCTGGCGCTGGAAGTCGTGCCGATGTTCGCCCTGATCAAATGGCGCATCGCGTTCAAAAAACAGCAACCCATCGACACCTCCCGCTCCCGGCGTTTCGCCCGCATCAGCCACATGGAAGCGGCGTTGATGGTGATTATCGTGGTTGCGGCGACGGGGATGGCGCGAGGGATTTTGTTGAGCTGAGCATCCAGCCATCGCGCGACGCATAACCTGTGGGAGATGCCGGAGGGACGACGGCAGCGATGGCGATCGATCAGGCGACGGCTGTCCATTGCCTGACCCACCGCTTCGCGGCCGTCGTCCCTCCGGCGGCTCCCACGGGATTTTCTCCGGTCCGCCTAAACGGGACCGACGCATCATCGCGGACCTGAGGATGCCAATAAACATAGGCTCAACACTGTTCCCGTGGGAGACGCCGGAGGCACGACGGCAGCGACGGCGATCGATCAGGCGACGGCTGTCCATTGCCTGACCCACCGCTTCGCGGCCGTCGTGCCTCCGGCGGCTCCCACGGGATTTTCTTCGTTCCGCCTAAATGGGACCGACGCATCATCGCGGACCTGAGGATGCCCACAAACGAAGGTTCACTACCGAGACGGACCACGACCTCTCTTAACTCACCCAAAACACCATCAACATCACGTTCGCCAGCGAGATCAGGCCGAACAGCCCCCACGTCAGCACCTTGGTCACGGCGTTATTGGCAAACAGTCCCATGAGCTGTTTGTCGCTGGTGAAGCGGATCAGCGGCCACAACGCGAACGGCAGTTGCAGGCTGAGGACGACCTGGCTCAGCACCAGCATCTTGCCCACCGCCCCGTCGCCGAACCAGATCACACCGGCCAGTGCCGGAATCAGCGCCAGCGCCCGGGTGATCAGGCGGCGTTGCCAGCACGGGATCTTGGCGTTGAGGAAACCCTCCAGCACCACCTGACCGGCGATGGTCCCGGTGAACGTCGAACTCTGTCCCGCCGCCAGCAGCGCAATCCCGAACAGCACGCTGGCCAGGGCGCCGCCCACCAGCGGATCGAGCAGGTGGTAGGCGTCCTGAATTTCCACCACGTCGGAATGGCCGTTGCCATGAAAGGCCGCCGCAGCAAGGATCAGGATCGCCGCGTTGATCACCAGCGCCAGGCTCAGGGAGGCGATGGTGTCGACACGCGCATAACGAATCGCACTGGCCTTGCTCTCGACAGAGGTGCCGTTGACCCGGGTCTGCACCACTGACGAATGCAAATAGAGGTTATGGGGCATCACGGTCGCGCCCAGAATGCCGATGGCGATGTACAACGGCTCTTGCTGGCTCAGCACATCCCACGAGGGTTTGAGGCCTGCCACGACGTCCGGCCAGAAGGGTTTGATCAGCACCAGCTCGATGAAAAAACACGTAGCGATGGTCGCGATCAGGCCCAGAATGATCGCTTCCAGACGACGAAAATTGGCGCCCTGCAACGCCAGCACAATCACCGTGTCGAACGCCGTCAACGCCACGCCCGTGGTGATCGACACGCCGAGCAGCAAGTGAAAGGCCAGCGCCGCGCCCAATACTTCCGCCAGGTCCGTCGCGAGAATCGACAGCTCGGCCAGAATCCACTGCCCCATCCCCACACGACGGCTGTAGCGTTCAGCCGACAGCTGCGCCAAGTCGCGCCCGGTGGCGATCCCCAGCCGCGAACACAGGTTCTGCAACACCATCCCTGACAGGCTCGCCAGCACCACCACGAACAGCAGCGCGTACCCAAAACGCGACCCCGCTTCGATGGCCGTCGCCCAATTGCCGGGGTCCATGTAGCCAATGGAGATCAGCAGGCCCGGCCCGACGAACAACATCAGCTTGCGCAGGAACGAAGCATTGGCCGGAATCGCGACGCTGTCGGTCACGGCAGAGGGGCAAAACGGCGCGGTGGCGGTGGTGGGGAGTTTGTATTTCACGGGAGTCCGGCGGGTGATTGCGATCAGCCATGAAGCTTAAACGCCGGGAAATATTTTGTCTTGAATCTCTGCAAAAGCTCTAACATGCGTCGTCCCACGGAACTGGAAAACAATAATGTCTTCGCTTTCGCCCTCCTCCGACCCTGCCCAAACCCTAATGGATGGCATCGACCCCGTTCGCGCCCCCCGGATTTCTGCGCGCATCGATCGCCTCCCTGCCGTTTCAACGATCTGGAAACTGGTGGCGTTGCTGTCCATCGGCGGCTTCTTCGAACTCTACGACCTGTTCCAGACCGCCTACATCAGCCCCGGTCTGATTCGCGACGGCCTCTTCGCCACGGGCGCACAAGGTGTGTTTGGCTTTTCCGACCAGGCCGCCTTCGCCTCGGCGACCTTTCTCGGCCTGTTTCTCGGCGCCAGCCTGCTGAGCCCGATTGCCGATCGCTTTGGCCGCCGTGCAATCTTCACCTTCGCGCTGATCTGGTACACCGTCGCCACGGTGCTGATGGGCATCCAGACCTCAGCGCTGGGCATCATCTGCATGCGTTTTCTGGTGGGCATCGGCCTGGGCATCGAGCTGGTGACCATCGACGCCTACCTCTCGGAACTGGTGCCCAAGCGCATGCGCAGTTCGGCGTTCGCCTTTGCGTTCTTTGTGCAGTTTCTGTCGGTGCCGTCGGTGGCACTGATGTCCTGGTGGCTAGTGCCGCAGGACCCGTTCGGCATTGCGGGCTGGCGTTGGGTGGTGATCGCCAGTGCGGTGTTCGCGCTGTTCATCTGGTGGTTGCGTTCACGGTTGCCGGAATCGCCGCGCTGGCTGGCGCAGCACGGACGATTTGCCGAGGCCGAGAAGATCATGGACGACCTTGAAGCGCGCTGCGTGAAAGACCATGGCCAGGCGCTGGACGCCCCGGAAACCCACAACGTCGCCGTCGAAGGCAAAGGCCGTTTCGCTGACATCTGGCAGCCGCCCTACCGCCGTCGCGCGCTGATGCTCATTGTGTTTCATGTGTTCCAGGCCATCGGCTTTTTCGGCTTCGGCAACTGGCTGCCGGCCTTGCTCTCGGGTCAAGGCGTCAGCGTCACCCACAGCCTGGCATACGCCTTCATCATCACCCTCGCCTACCCGCTGGGGCCGCTGCTGTTCGTGAAGTTCGCCAACCGTTTCGAGAACAAGTGGCAGATCGTCGGCTCAGCGCTGGGGGCCATGATCTTCGGCACCCTCTTCGCGCAACAGAGTACGGCGGTGGGGCTGATTGTCTGCGGGGTGATGATCACGTTCTGCAATGCGTGGCTGAGCTTCGCCTATCACTCGTACCAGAGCGAACTGTTCCCCACCAACATCCGCGCCCGCGCCGTGGGGTTCTGCTATTCGTTCAGTCGGTTGTCGACGGTGTTCAGCAGCCTGTTGATCGGCCTGTTCCTCGACCATTTCGGCACGCCGGGGGTGTTGACCTTCATCGTCGTCAGCATGCTGATCGTGATCATCACCATCGGCGCGTTCGGGCCGAAAACGCGGAACCTGGCGCTGGAGGATATTGCGCATCGGTGAGGGGGAGCCGCACTGTTCACTGGCTTCCCGCCACGCCGCCATTGCATGTGGGAGACGCCGGAGGTTACGACGGCAGCGAAAGCGGTGTGTCAGCCAACGGATTAGTCACTGAACCATTGCTTTCGCGGCCGTCGTAACCTCCGGCTGCTCCCACAAATTTCGGCGATGGCCAGGATGTCTGATGCGACGGCCTACCGCCTCACCTGATCCCCAACCGCTTCGCCAACCGACTGAGGTTGGCGCGGTCCAGGTTCAGCTCTCGCGCCACCTCGGCCCATTTGCCGTTGTGCCGACTCAACGCCTCGTTGATCAACATCGTCTGAAACCCGTCGACCGCCTCTTTCAGCCCTTCGCCCGGCTTGACCACCGGGTGCACGTCCGCGAGCAGCGATGGCGTACCGAGGGCGACGGGCGATTCATCCTCCAGCCCCAGCGCGGGCGCCTCGATGGTCAGAATGCGCGGCCTTTCGCTGTGGGCCGACAGCGCTTTCAGCACAGCGCGGCTGATCAGGTGCTCCAGTTCGCGCACGTTGCCCGGCCATGAATAACCCAGCAACACCCCTTGCGCCTCGGGACTCATCCGTAGGCTGCGCAAGCCCATCCGCGCGCGGTTCTCTTCCAGAAAATACCCGGCGAGCAGCAACACATCCCGGCCTCGCTCGCGCAAGGGCGGCACCACCAACGGGTACACGCTCAGACGGTGATAGAGGTCAGCCCGGAAACGCCCGGCGCGCACCTCCTCCGCGAGATCACGATTAGTCGCGGCGATGATGCGCACGTCCACGCGATGCTCCTGATCGGACCCCACCCGCTGCAATTGCCCGCTCTGCAACACCCGCAGCAACTTGGATTGCACCGGCAGCGGCAACTCCCCTACTTCGTCGAGGAAGATCGAGCCCCCGTCGGCCAGTTCGAACTTGCCGCTGCGCCCACTGATGGCCCCCGAAAACGCGCCTTTGACGTGGCCAAACAGTTCGCTTTCCACCAGTAACTCAGGGAGCGCGGCGCAATTGAGGCTGATCAGCGGCTTCTGGGCACGAGGCGATTGCAGGTGAATGGCTTCGGCCACCAGCTCCTTGCCGACCCCGGTTTCCCCAGTGATCAACACCGTCAGCGGGCTGTTGCCCACCAGCTGGATTTCCTGCTGCAAGCGGCGATGCACCGCACTTTGCCCAATCAACTCTCGGGGCCCGCGCCCTCCCGCAGCGCGTTTGTAGACTTCAGCCAGTTGCCGCTGATCTTCGACGCTGCGGGCCAGCAGGCTCATGCGTTCGCTGGCCATGACCGTCGCCGCAGCGAGGCTGGCAAACGCTTGCAGATCACGTAGATCAGCGCTGCCGAAACGCGCCGGGTCCAGCGAGTCCAGCGTGATGACGCCCCATAACGTGTCCTGCACGTACAGCGGACAGCCGAGGCAATCGTGCACTTCGAGGTCCCCATGCACGCCGTCTACCAGACCGTCGTAGGGGTCCGGCAAGTCACAGTCGGTGGAAAAGCGCGTGGGCTCGCGGTTTTGCACGATGATGTCCAGCCGCGGGTGCTCGCCAAGCCGAAAGCGGCGGCCCAGGGTGTCAGGGCTCAATCCCTCGACCGACAACGGCACCAGCACGTCCTCCTCAAGCCGGAGCAACGCGACGGCATCACAGGGCAGCAACTGTCGCAGCGAGCGCAACAGCCGCCGATAACGTTCCTGGTCTGGCAAATCGCGGGACAAGTCCGCCACAAGGGGCACGAGGGCCAGCAGCAAGGGGTGGGTCATAGAACTCCAGAACACGGTTAAGCGCCGAAAAAACGTTGTCATTATGACACTGGCCCGAAGCGCCGCCAGGGCCAATTCGCACGATTTCACCCACGCAACCGCCCGGGCGTACGTCATTAGTTGGTCGCCAATTAATCGCCGCGCGCTGTTTCACCCTTGAGACATTTGCACTGCATAGTGCCGATTTAAATCGCTGTTTTATTCTGACGTCAGACACTCGTCGCACCGCGCGAGACCCTTTAATTTAAATGAAGTTTCGAGAAAACATTTTTGTTTATAGTCGGGCTGATCCCCAAAGGAGCACCCGAACATGGCAAGAATTCAGGGAAGAGTTCAGGAAACGTTTCCCCCGCTGGTCGTTGATCTGGACGGCACATTGTTACGTTCCGATCTGCTGATGGAAACGGCCATGGCCTTTGTCAGAGGTACGCCACTCAAGGCGTTCAGCCTCCTTCGGTGGTTGCTCAAAGGCAAGGCGGCGCTCAAGGAAGGCTTGGCGCTGGGGACGGAAATCGATGTATCCGTATTACCGTACGATCCCCAGATCATTGAAATGATCCAGGCCGAAAGAGCCAAGGGACGGATGATCGTATTGGCCACGGCGAGCCATGTCAGTCTGGCGGAGAAGATTGCCGAACACCTTCAACTGTTTGATCTGGTATTAGCGTCCAATGCCAATCGCAACTTGTCCGGCAATAACAAACGTGACCTCTTAGTTGCGCACTACGGTGAAGGCGGCTTCGATTACATCGGCAACTCGAAAGATGATTTGCCGATCTGGAAAGTCTCCCGCCAAGCCTATGTGGTAAACCCGGATTCAGGGGTTGAGTCCCGCGTCGAGGCCATGACCCAAGTCGAACCGACGATTCGCACCAACACCGCCAGCCTGCGGGATTGGCGCAAGGCGCTGCGCATGCACCAGTGGCTGAAAAACGCCCTTATCTTCGTGCCACTGCTGGCGTCCCACCGCCTGGCGCAATTCGACCTGATGCGCGACGGGGTCTTCGCCTTCTTCTGTTTCGGCCTGTGCGCCTCCAGCGTCTACATCCTCAATGACCTGCTGGACCTGTGCGACGACCGCCACCACAAGAGCAAATGCAACCGCCCGTTCGCCAGCGGGCGGCTGTCGATCAAGGCCGGGTTGATTCTCGTCCCGACGCTATTGCTCACCGCCTTCGGCGCCGCGTTGCTGTTGTTGCCCTGGCAGTTCTCGGCGGTCATGGCCGCGTATTACGGCCTCACGCTGGCCTACTCGCTGAAGCTGAAACGGCTGATGGCCTGGGACGTGATCGCGCTGGCAATGCTTTACACCGCACGCATCATCGCCGGGGTTGCCGCGTTCAACCTGACGTTGACCTTCTGGATCCTGGCGTTCTCGATGTTCATCTTTCTGAGCCTGGCGATGGTCAAGCGTTACGCCGAGCTGCGCGACGCCCGCGCTCGGGAAGTGAACACCTTCGCCCGAGGACGCGGCTATTACCCCGGCGACCTGGACATGATCGCCTCCCTCGGCGCGTCGTCCGGCTACCTGGCGGTGATGGTCCTGGCGCTGTACATCCAGGACGCCAAGACCACCGCGCTGTACGTCACGCCTCACGTGATCTGGCTGGCGTGCCCGCTGCTGCTGTTCTGGGTCACCCGCGTGTGGATGCTGACCCATCGCGGGCAGATGAACGAAGACCCGGTGGTGTTCGCCATCCGCGACCGCACCAGCCAGTTGATCGGCGCAATTTTCCTGTTGATGTTCTGGATCGCCGCATGAGCACACCCCTGTATTCCTGGGGCCGTTTCCCCCAGAGTCCGCAACGGGGTCACAGCTGTGTCTGGCTCGACGACCTGCCCGCGCACCTCGACCGGGTGATCGATGATCACCGCAGCAGCCTGCCTTATGGCAATGGCCGCAGCTACGGCGACAGTTGCCTCGCGGCCAGCGATCAGGTGCTGCACATGCGCTCGCTGGACCGGCTGATCGAGGCCGACTGGGACAACGGCGTGCTCAAGGTCGAAACGGGTATCACCCTCGCCGAAGTCCTGAGCGTCGCGATTCCCCACGGCTGGTTTCTCCCGGTCACCCCCGGCACCCAATTCGCCACCGTCGGCGGCGCCATCGCCAACGACGTACACGGCAAGAATCACCACGTGCGCGGCACCTTTGGCCGTCACGTGCGCAGCTTCGGTCTGCTGCGCCATGGCCAGCCGGAGATGGTCTGTTCTCCCAGCGTCAACGCGTCATTATTCGCAGCCAGCATTGGCGGTCTGGGGCTGACCGGGATCATTCATTGGGCGCAAATCCAATTGATGCCGATCCGCGCCAGCCAGATCGACACCACCACCGTGCGCTTCGCCAACCTCGCCGAATTCTTCGCGCTCTCGGATGAACTGGACGACAAACACGAGTACAGCGTCGCCTGGGTCGATTGCCTGGCCAAAGGCGCCGAAACCGGGCGCGGGGTGTTCATCGTCGGCGATCACGCGCAGTACGGGTCGCTGGCTACCGAGTCTCGCGCCAAATTGAGCATCCCGGTCACGCCGCCGGTGTCGCTGATCAACAAGCTGTCCCTGAGCGCCTTCAACAACCTGTATTGGCGCGTGCATCCAAGCAAGCGCACACCAGGGCGCAGCGCCTACGAACCGTTTTTCTACCCGTTGGATCGCATCCTGCACTGGAACCGCATCTACGGTCGCCGGGGGTTTCAGCAGTATCAATGCGTGATTCCCACCGCCAACGCCGAAGCGGCAATGGGTGAGTTGTTGCGCGCCATCGCCGATGCGGGGCAGGGCTCGTTTCTCGCGGTGCTCAAGCGCTGCGGCGACGTACGCTCGCCGGGCTTGCTGTCGTTCCCGATGCCGGGCACCTCGCTGGCGCTGGATTTCCCCCAGAGCGAACACCTGGAAGACGTTGTATTCCCGCGCCTGGATGACATCGTTCGGGCTGCGGGAGGCCGCTTGTATCCGGCCAAGGATGCCCATATGAGCGGCGCGGACTTTCGTCGGGCGTACCCCGACTGGGAGCGACTGGAAGCGTTGCGCGATCCCTCTCTGATGTCCCGTTTCTGGAGCCGCGTGCTGCTATGAACACACCCCACATGAAAAAAGTGCTGATCATTGGCGCGACATCGGCCATCGCCACCGCCTGCGCCCGTTTGTGGGCCACCGAGGGCAGCGATTTCTTTCTGGTCGCGCGCAACGTCGACAAACTTCAACAGACCGCCGCAGATCTCAAGGCCCGGGGCGCGAAGAACGTCACACTGCATGAAATGGACGCCAACGACATCGATGCCCACCCGCTGATGATGGGCCGCTGCCTGACCGCCCTGGGCCAGATCGACATCGCGCTGATCGCCCACGGCACCCTCCCCGACCAGAAAGCCTGCGAACGCGATGTGCATCTGGCCTTGCGTGAATTCGCCAACAATTGCACGTCGGTGATCGCCTTGTTGACGGTGCTGGCAACGCAATTCGAGACCCAGCGCTGTGGCAGCCTGGCGATCATTTCGTCGGTGGCGGCGGATCGCGGGCGACCGTCGAACTACCTGTACGGCAGCGCCAAGGCAGCGGTCTCGACCTACTGCGAAGGGCTGCAAGCACGGCTGTTCAAGCTCGGCGTACACGTCACCACGATCAAGCCGGGCTTCGTCGATACCCCGATGACCCAAGGCCTGTCGCTGCCCGCCGCGCTGTTGGCGCAACCGGCACAGGTCGCGCAACGGATCGTCAAAGGCATCGCTAACAAAGTGCCGACCCTGTACGCGCCAGGGTTCTGGGCCTTGATCATGCTGATCATCCGCTCGATCCCGCAGCCGGTGTTCAAGAGGCTGAACCTGTGAACGCGACAGCCTCCGAAGAACCGGTCCAGCTCTCGGGCTGGCGCTACCGCGCTGTCGTGCTGTCAGTGGTGGGCTCGGCGCTGGGTTATCTGGCCTTCTCGCTGTGGGGCGGCTGGCAGGCGGTGGGGGCTGCCGTGCGCGAAGTCGGCCTGATCGGCATCGTCATCGCGCTGTTCATGTCGTCGGTGAACTACGGCCTGCGTTTCGTGCGCTGGCAGGCGTACCTCAAGGTGCTGGGTCATCCCATGCCGTGGCGCCCGAGCCTGAACATTTACCTGGCCGGGTTCGCCCTGACCACCACGCCCGGTAAGGCCGGAGAAGCGTTGCGCGGCGTACTGCTGAAACGCTGGGGCGTGCCCTACCCGCAAAGCTTCGCGGCGTTCTTCAGCGAGCGCCTGTCGGACCTGTTCGCCGTGGTGCTGCTGACCCTGTTCGGCCTGTCGCTGTACCCCGAGGCGATGCCGATGATCGTGGTCGCCGTCAGCCTGGTGCTGGTGGGTCTGCTGGTGCTGTCGCAGCGGCGCTTGCTGGAGCGCCTGATGCTGATGGTGCCCACCGAGGGCGGCAAGGTCATCGGTCTGTTACGTCATCTGCTGCAAGTGCTGGTGCATGCCCAGCAATGTCACCGCCTGCGCTTGATGCTCGGCCTGACCGCGTTGAGCGTCGTGGCCTGGAGCGCGGAAGCGTTGGCCTTCGACTGGATTCTGCACTGGATGGGCGCCGAGATTCCGCTGACCTTCGCGGTGTTCGTGTACGCCTTGGCGATGCTCGCGGGGGCGGTGAGCTTCATGCCGGGCGGCCTCGGTGGCGCAGAAGCCGTGATGGTCGGGCTGCTGGTGTGGAAAGGCATGAACAGTGCCGACGCCGTGGCCGCGACGGTGCTGATTCGATTGGCGACGTTGTGGTTCGCCGTGGCTATCGGCGCAGTCATGTTGTTCAAGCTCAAAGGTGAAACGGCGCCTCGGCGCGAAGCGGTTCAGTAAGGTTCACGCGCACCGCCGTTCGGCTGCGCGTCATGCAAAAACAGGGACAGGAGTGCAACTCATGGTGGCAGCCGTACGCAATCGATCAATGCTGATTTCCGCGCTGTTGATGATCGGGGCGATTCTCGCCAGCTTTCTCGCGTCAAGCGGGCCCATCCAGTGGATGGACAACGGCATGTTCCTCGCCGATGCGTCCCAAGGCCATTTCTTCAGCCAAACCCTTGGCCCGCTGGACCACCCGCTTTATCTATTCGTGAGCACCGCGCTGTTTGCCGGCTTCGGGCCGCTGGTCTTGAGCTTCATGAATTCGCTGTTGTTGATCCCGCTGGGCTGGGCGATCTACCGCCTGGCCAAAGGGGTCGGCGCCACCACCCAGCAGGCGCTGATCGCCGTGGCCGCTGCCGTGCTGTGTCATTGCGTGTTCTGGGTCTCGACCAAGGCCGAGGTCTACATCCTGCACACGGTGCTGGTGATCTTCGCCTACATGATCCAGTTCAACGACAAACAGCGACTGGGCGTGATGCCCGCGCTGTTCCTGATCGGCGTATTGACCGGCCTCGCCGCTGCGATTCACCAACTGACCTTCATCGTATTGTTCCCGCTGTACGTGCAGATGCTCTGGCAGCACAAGGCGCGGATTCTCATCACCGTGCCGGGTTTCGTGGTGGGTTTCGGGGTGGCAATCCCCGGCGTCATCAACGAAATGCATAACGGGCTGAGCCTCTACGACATCGGCCATCGTTACCTGATCGGCATCCCCGACCGGACCACCGAGCAGAGCTGGCAAGGCTCGCTGTTCCGCTTCGACGACATGTGGCACGAGAAAAACTCGGTGGTGTTGCTGATGCTGTCGCTGATCGGCCCGCAACTCGTCGGCCTGCTTCTGTTTCCCAAGCGTCCGGCGGTGCGGGTGCTGTGGGCGGCGGCAATGATGAACTTCATCTTCGCGGTCTCCTACAACGTCACCGACCGCTTCACGTTCTTCCTGCCAGGGGCCGTGCTGCTGAGCATCATCGGCGTGATTCAGCTGTACGCCCTGCTGCCGCGCAACGCCACAGGTCTTGCCACCGCCTCGCCCCTCGCCGCGCCCGTGGTCATCCTCGCGGTGTTCGCCGTTTACGCCAGTGGCGCCATTCAGCTGCCCGTGCACAAGGAAACCCTGCCGTTTCGCGACGACATTCACTACTTCATGGTGCCGTACCTGACCGACCGCTCCGCCGAAGAGTTCGTGCGCAGCTACGAAATCTCCGCCCCCGAAGGCGCCCTCATCATCGCCGATTGGACCCCCAACGGCGCGTTGCGCTCGGCCCAGGCCAGTGGCTTGCTGAAGGGAAGGACGTTTGAGTTGTGTGAGGAAGTGCAGGATATTGATGCGTATTTGAAAGGGCCAGGGGCGTATCTGGCGCGGACGAGTTACTGCGGGATGATTGCGGATCGGTTTACGTTGGAGACGTTGCCGGTGGGGTATGAGTTGCGGGTGAAGTAGCATGGTTTCGAAGACCCCGCGATTCACTGTGGGAGCGAAGTCATTCGCGAAAAAATGTGGCAGGCGACGCATCCATATCGCCAGGAAAGCAGCATCGCGAATGAATTCGCTCCTACAGGTTTAGATCCGGGGTACAGACAGGCAGTAGGGAGACAGAACAGGATCAGACGTTGACCAACGCCCCTTCCTTATGCATCGCCAGATGCCCGGTCTTGTCGCTCTTCACTTCATATTGCGGCTCATCTTCCGACGCAGGGCGGTGTTTGCCCATGAACTCAACATCCTTGGTGTGCACCTTGGTGACCACCCCCACCACATGCCCCACGTCTGAGTTCCAGCGCACGTGATCGCCTTTTTTAAATTTATGGGTCATAGGGTTGCTCCTTGTTAACGCTCAGGGTTGCCAGAGGGTCTGGCTGCCTTCGAGTTTGCGGTCGAGGAAGGTGGCGGCGCTGATGAGGGCCAAGTGGCTCAGCGCCTGCGGGGTGTTGCCGAGGTGATGACCATGGGTGTCGAACTCTTCCGCGTAGAGGCCCAAAGGATTGGCGTAGCGCAGCAACTGTTCGAATTCAAGGTGCGCCTGCTCCACGCGCCCGGCGCGGGCCAGGCATTCGACGTACCAGAACGAGCAGGCGACGAACGCGCCTTCATCGCCGTCGAGGCCGTCGAGGCCGTCGCCGTAATCATCGTCATTGCGGTAGCGGAAGACCATGCCGTCGCGCACCAGGGTGCGTTCGATGGCGTCGAGGGTTTGCAGCCATTTCGGGTCGCTGGCGCCGACGAACCGCACCAGCGGCATGAGCAGCATCGAGGCGTCGAGGTTTTTGCTGCCTTTGTGCTGGACGAAATGCCCCAGGTCGGCGTCCCAGAAGTTTTCCCAGATGTCGTCGTGAATGGCCTGACGCTCGTTGGTCCAGCGCTCGAACGGCGCAGGCAGCGAACGCTTGAACGACAGACGAAGCGCGCGATCCAGCGCCACCCAGCACATCAGTCGCGAGTGCAGGAAATGCTGGTCGTCGCCGCGCATTTCCCAGATGCCGACGTCCTTGCTGCGCCAGTTTTCGCAGAGTTCGTTGACCAATCGAGTGGCGTGCTTCCAGCCTTCGTGGGAGATGGCCTCGCCGTATTTGTTGGCCAGGTACACGGCGTCCAGCAGCTCGCCGTAAATATCGAGCTGCGTTTGCTTGTAGGCTTCATTGCCGATGCGCACCGGGGTCGCGCCGCCGTAGCCGGACAGGTGCGTCAGGTTTTCTTCGGGCAGTTCCTCCTGGCCCGCGAGGGAGTAGAGAATGCCGAGCTTGGTCGAGTCGTCGCAGCAGTCGCCCATGCGCTCGCGGACCCAGTGCATGAACGCGTTGGCTTCGTCGGTGTAGCCCAGGCGCATGAAGGCGTAGACCGTGAACGACGCGTCACGAATCCAGGTGTAGCGGTAGTCCCAGTTGCGCTCGCCGCCCTCTTCTTCCGGCAGCCCGAACGTGGCCGCCGCGACGATGCCGCCATGCTTGCGCGAGGTCAGGAGCTTGAGGGCCAGCGCGGAGCGGTTGACGGTCTCGCGCCAACGACCCCGGTAATTGGAGTGGCGGCTCCAGTGCTGCCAGTAATCGACGGTGCTTTTGAGGTCGCAATCGCATTGCGTGGCGCGGACGTTTTCGTCGTCCGCCCCGCCGAGCATGAATTCGACGATATCGCCCTGCTTCATCTCAAATTCGGCAATGGCGGCGTGTCCGTCCAGCGACAGGTCCACCGTAGCGCAGAGGCGCATGGCCGGTTGGCCCTGGGCTTCGAAGCGCACGTCCTTGCCCTCCATCTGCGCGGTGGTTTCCGCGCGGCTGTAGTCGTGGCGGACGCGGCACAGCATCCGCACTTTCGTCGTGCCATGGCGCACGTGAATGCGCCGCACCAGCCGTGGCAGGTCCTCGACTTCGTCAGCGATGGGCATCAGATCGGTGACTTCGACCACGGCATCCTTGGCGATCCAGCGGGTCATCAACACATTGGTTTCAGGCAGGTACAACTGCTGACGGCGTGCGTCGGGAAGGATGGGCGACAGCTGGAAGATCCCGGCGTCCGGGGTGTCCAACAGCGCAGTGAAGATGCTCGGGCTGTCGAAATCCGGCCAGCAGCAGAAGTCGATGCTGCCGGTATCGGCCACCAATGCGGCGCTGCGCATGTCGCCGATGATGCCGTGGTTCTCGATGGCATTCTGCGGCTCGTCACGCGGGTCGTGTTGCGTGCGGGAAGGCTCAGCCATTGTTGCGGAACTCCGGGTACAGGCTCATGCCGCCATCAATGAACAGCGTCGTGCCGTGCACGTAATCGGAGGCGTCGGAGGCTAGCCAGACCACGGCGTTGGCGACGTCTTCGGCTTCGCCCACGCGGCCGTAGGGGATCAGTTTCAGGAGTGCTTTCTCAGCATCGCCGGTGGTGGCCTTGGTGTTGATCGCCGTGCGAATGGCTCCCGGCGCGATGCTGTTGACGCGGATGCGCTGCTCGCCGACTTCCTGGGCAATGGAGCGCATCAGCAGGTCCACTCCGCCTTTAGAGGCGGCGTAGTTGACATGCCCGGCCCAAGGAATCACCTGGTGCACGGAACTCATATGAATGATCTTGCCCAGTGCGCGGGAAATCTCGGGGCGGATTTCCTGTTTGGCGAACTGGCGCAACGCCGCACGGGCGCAGAGAAACTGGCCGGTGAGGTTGACGCTGATCACGGTGTTCCAGTCGTCGAGGCTGAGTTCGGCAATAGGGGCATCTTTTTGCAGGCCCGAGTTGGCGAGCAGGATGTCCAGCCGACCGAACGCCTTGAGGGTTTCGGCGAACAGGGCCTCGACCTCCTCCTCTTTCGACACGTCGGCGCGGACGGCAATGGCTTGGCCGCCTGCTTTCAATATCTCATCTACCAGTTTTTCTGCGGGTTCGGGTTGGGAGTGGTAATTGACCACGACCGCGGCGCCGGAAGCCGCCAGCCCTCGGGCCGCGCCCAGGCCCAAGCCAGAGCTGGCACCGGTTACCAGCGCGACCTGGCCTTTCAAGGAAATCTGCATGGAATGTCGAGCCTCAGATGAGCGTTTAAATGCTGACTGATGGCCTTGGATGGAAGTTCATTGCGGATGTCGCCAGGCTGGACACGATCCAAACCTTTGGGAGGTTTGTGTCTGGCTCAGACGCCGCAGCGCAGGTAAACCGCTGTGGGAGCGAATTCATTCGCGAATCGTCGGCGCAGACGCTGCATCTCCTTCGCCTGGCATACCGTTTTCGCGAATGAATTCGCTCCCACAGGTCTGTGCGTCGGTCGACAGCCACAGGGCGCAGAGCCCTTCGTTAACCAACCGGTCCGCGAAACATACGGTTACGCTGGACGGCGGATGACGGTGCTTCATAAACTGCCGGTCATCATTTCGCAGGCTTTCAACGAGCAGGGTGACGAATGTCGCGTAACGGGGATCAGGTATGAATCGCAACGAGCTGCGCAAGGCCGACATCAACCTGATGGTGGTGTTCGAGACCTTGATGCAAGAGCGCAACGTGACCCGAGCCGCCGAGAAGCTGTTCCTTGGCCAGCCCACCATCAGCGCCGCCCTGAACCGGCTTCGAGCGTTGTTCAACGATCCCTTGTTCATCCGCGTTGGCCATCGCATGGAACCCACGGCCCGCGCTAACGAGATCATCCATCACCTCTCGCCGGCGCTGGACGCGATGTCGGTGGCGCTGAGCCTGACCCGCGACTTCGATCCCGCCAGCAGCGACATGACCTTCCGCATCGGTCTGTCCGACGATGTCGAATACAGCCTGTTGCCGCCCCTGTTGCGCGCCATTCGCCAGGAAGCACCGGGCGTCGTGATCGTCATTCAGCAGGTCAGCTACTGGAATGTCTCCGAATTGCTCATGTCCGGTGAGATCACGGTCGGTGTGTGCCTGACCCGCGAACTTCCGGCCAACGCCAAGCGCAAGTTGCTGCGCAGCGTGCAGCCGATGGTGGTGCGGGCAGACGATTCGCCCGAACCCTTGACCCTGGACGAATACTGCTCACGGCCGCATGTGGTGGTTTCTCACGTGGCGAACATTTCAAGCTTCGCGGATGAGTGGCTGGCGGCCATCGGGCGCAAGCGCAAGGCCGTCCTGTCTGTGCCGCAATACAGCACCCTGCCCGCTCTGATGGCCGGGACCGACCTGTTGTGCAACCTGCCGGATCATCTGACGTTGGCGATGGGCAATTCGGGACTATTGAGGGGGGAGCCGCTGCCGTTCATTACCCCGAACCTGGAGCTGTCGATGGTCTGGCTGAGCGTGATGGACACTGATCCGGCCGAGCGCTGGCTGCGCAAGCGACTGGAGCAGTTCATGGGGGATTACAGCCCGATTCCGCCGCTGCCCAAAGGCTGAGGTGAAGCAAGCCCAACTGTAGGAGCGAATTCATTCGCTAGGCGTTCAAACATCCGATAGAGCAGTGTCGGATGTACCGGCCCTTCGCGAATGAATTCGCTCCTACAGGGGTTTCGTGGTGCTGCAGGTCTACAAGATGTTCGGGGTCGTGCCTGTGGCAACCCGGTTGAGCGGCCACAGGCAACGGCGTGGAGCGTGAATCAGCCGAAACGACCGGTGATGTAATCTTCGGTCTGGGTCTTGGTCGGCTTGGTGAAGATGGTGTCGGTGTCGCCGTGTTCGATCAACTCGCCCAGGAACATGAACGCGGTGTAGTCCGAGCAGCGCGCGGCCTGTTGCATGTTGTGGGTCACGATAACCACCGTGAACTGTTCTTTCAGCTCCGTGATCAGTTGCTCGATGCGACCGGTGGAGATCGGGTCGAGTGCCGAAGTCGGTTCGTCCAACAGCAGCACTTGCGGGCGCAGTGCGATGGTGCGGGCGATGCACAGACGCTGCTGCTGACCACCGGACAGGCTCTGAGCGCTTTGCTTGAGCTTGTCTTTCACTTCATCCCACAGCGCGGCCCCGCGCAGGGCTTCTTCGACACGCTCTTCCATCTCACGACGCGACAGCTTTTCGTGGTGCTTCACGGCATACGAAATGTTGTCGTAGATCGACATCGGGAACGGCACCGGCTTCTGGAACACCATGCCAACGTGGCTGCGCAAACGGTTCATCGAGTAGCCCGGCGCCAGAATGTTTTCGCCGTTGAGCAGCACTTCGCCCTTGGCTTCCAGCTTCGGGTACATCGAGTAGATCCGGTTGAACACACGCAGCATGGTCGACTTGCCGCAACCCGACGGGCCGATGATCGCCGTGATGCGCTTCTCGGGAATGGTCATGTTGATGGACTTCAACGACTGGTGGCCGTTGTAGTAGAAGTCGAGGTTGCGAACCTGGATCTTGGTTTTTTCGTCGGCAAGCGAAAGGTTATTCATCAGGATGCCTTATTGCGCAGAAGAAGGAGACGGGAGCTGAGGCTCAGCAACAGTACGAACAGGGTCATGATCAGGGCACCGGCCCAGGCCAGTGAGTGCCAGTCATCGAACGGGCTCATGGCGTACTGGAAAATCACGACGGGAATGCTGGCGATCGGCTTGAGCAGGTTACCGCTCCAGAACTGGTTACCAAATGCTGTGAACAGCAACGGCGCGGTCTCGCCGGTGATGCGCGCCAGGGCCAGCAAGATACCGGTGATGACACCGGCACGGGCGGCACGCAGGACGATCTGCAGGGTCAGTTTCCACTGCGGAACGCCAAGGGCCAGCGCCGCTTCACGCATGGTCGCCGGTTGCAGTTGCAGCATTTCGTCGGTGGTACGCACCACGACCGGAATCACCAGCAACGCCAGAGCGAGCGCACCGGCGAAGGCCGAAAAGCCTATGCGGTGGTCGGTCACGGCACTGATCGGCAGGATCACGGCGGTGTAGACAAACAGACCGAGTACGATCGACGGCGCCGACAGCAAGATGTCGTTGATGAAGCGAACGGCGTTGCCCAGCTTGGTGTGGCGCGCGAATTCCGCCAGCCAGATACCGGCCATCAGGCCGATAGGGGTGCCGATCAACAGACCGATGCCGGACATCAGGAAGCTGCCGTAGAACGCGTTGGCCAGACCGCCCTCAGCGCCTGGCGGCGGGGTCATTTCGGTGAACAGGCGCAGGTTCAGCGCCTGGAAACCGTTGACCAGGGTGGTGATCAGAATCCACACCAGCCACAGCAGACCGAACACGGTCGCGCCGCAACTCAGGACCATCGCCAGCTTGTTTTTGAAAGCCCGCATCCGATACAGGTTTTCGTTGTCGACCTTACTCATAGGCCCTCCTTGCGCGACAGACGGGACAGCATCAGGCGGGCAATGGCCAGCACGATGAACGTAACAACGAACAGCAAGAAGCCCAGGGCGATCAGCGACGAGCGATGCAGGTCGGTGTACGCCTCACTGAATTCGTTGGCGATCACAGACGCAATCGAACTGCTTGGCATCATCAGTGATGCGGAGAACTGGTGGGCGTTACCCAGTACGAACGTCACGGCCATGGTTTCACCCAGTGCGCGACCCAGCCCCAGAAAGACGCCGCCGACCACCGCCGAGCGGGTGTAGGGCAGGACGATGTCCCAGACCACTTCCCAAGTCGTGCCGCCCAGTGCGTAGGCCGACTCTTTCAGGGCCACTGGCACGCTGCGGAACACTTCCGTCATGACGGAGGTAATGAACGGCGTGATCATGATCGCCAGCACGATACCGGCGGTGAGCATGCCGATGCCGAGCGGCGGGCCTTGGAAGACCGGACCGATCAGCGGCAATGCGCCGAGGTTGTCGTTGATCCAGGGCGCCAGGTAGGCCGCCATGAAGGGGCCGAAGACGAACAGGCCCCACATGCCGTAGATGATGGAGGGGATGCCCGCCAGCAACTCGACAGCGGAAGCAATCGGTGTGCGCAGCCAGGGCGGCGCCACTTCAGTCAGAAAAATCGCGATGCCGAAACTCACCGGAACGGCGATCAGCAGCGCGAGGAAAGAGGTGACCAGCGTGCCGTAGATTGGCACTAATGCGCCGAAATGACCGGCGACCGGGTCCCATTCGGTACTGGTAAGAAATTCGAAGCCAAAGGTTTTAAACGCCAGGGCACCGCCCCAGAGCGTCGAGCCAGCGATGCTCGCCAGCAACAGCAGCACCAACAGAGCCGCTCCCAGCATCGTGCGCCGGAACCAGGCGTCGTGTCGGTGATCGCGGGCCGCGCGTTTTTCGCTCTCGGATTCAGCATCCGGAATCACAGCGGACATATATTGGGTGTTCTCAGTCATGGTGGGTCCACTCGCAAGGAAACCCTGTCACCGAGCGCTCGGTGACAGGGGTTAGCCGGATAACGTCGAGTTCTTACTTGAACTCGGCTTTCCAGTAGGTTTCGATCTTGCTGACCAGCTCTTTAGGCAGTGGAACGTAGTCCAGCGACTCGGCTTGAGCCTGACCGCTTTCCAGAGACCACTTGAAGAAGTCGAAAGCGGCTTTGCTTTCTTCAGCCTTCTTCGGCTGCTTGTACATGATGATCCAGGTGGTGGCAGTGATTGGCCATGCCTCAGCGCCCGGGGCGTTGGTCATGATCAGGTTGAAGTCCTTGGCGCTTGCCCAGTCAGCAGTAGCAGCGGCAGCGGCGAACGCTTTGGCGCTAGGCTCGACCGTTTTGCCAGCAGCGTTTTCCAGCTTGACGTAGGAAATGTTGTTGGTCTTGGCGTAGGCGAATTCCACGTAGCCGATCGAACCCTTGATCTGCTTCACGTAAGCAGCCACACCTTCGTTACCCTTGCCACCCACACCGACTGGCCACTGAACAGCCGAACCTTCGCCAGGACCGGCTTTCCAGTCCGGGCTGACTTTGCTCAGGTAGTTGGTGAAGTTGAACGAAGTACCCGAACCGTCCGAACGGTGAACCACGGTGATCGCGGTTTCTGGCAGTTTCACGCCTTTGTTCAGCGCAACGATGGCTGGATCGTTCCACTTGGTGATCTTGCCCTGGAAGATGTCAGCCAAAACTTTGCCGCTCAGTTCCAGCTTGCCGGTTTCGATGCCTTCAACGTTGATGACTGGAACGATACCGCCGATCACGCTTGGGAACTGACCCAGGCCAGCAGCCTGCAGGTCTTCGGCTTTCAGGGGGGCGTCGGAAGCACCGAAGTCAACGGTGGCTGCCTTGATTTGTGCGATACCGCCGCCGGAACCGATCGACTGGTAGTTAACTTTGTTGCCGGACTTTGCGCTGTACTCGGTCGCCCATTTCGAGATGACTGGGAACACGAAGCTCGAACCAGCACCAGTGACGTCCGTAGCGTGTGCCATTCCGGACAAGGCCATCGAAGCCAGCAGGAGTGACAGGCGTGTTTTTGTCAGCAGATTCACGGCAATACCTCAGCAAGAGAATGTGTATGTGTGGTCGCAGTTGAAGACCCGATGCAGATTTAAAACCCGAAACATTTCTGTTTGATGACAGTCTTGGGACATACCCTTGAATCGAGGCGATTTTGTAGGTTATTTCCTACACCCTGTTAAAACAAAACCCCCGAATTCATTGACTCCCAACCGGGTTGTCCACGTTTTAGAAATTAATATCAATGCGCCACAATCGGCTCGATAACGGCTCTGAAACCCCGTGTTTTCGGCGTGAAGATGACAAAACGGTGTCAGGATGACCGGTGTTGATGTCGGTCTTGCGTGCGATGGGTCAACAGAACGTTGCGATGAAGTCGTAAAGGTGTTTCCAGGTTTTTCAGACCGCTCGAAATGACCGTTCGTCGGGACCACGGCACGTCTACGAACGGCTACCAGACCAATGTGTATCCACAACAGAAAGGGATTCACATCATGATCATGAAAAAACTGACGGCTCTGACCCTTGCCAGCCTGATGGCGATCGCAACCGGTTCTGCGTTTGCAGGGTCCACCGGCCCGACCAATCCGGTTGATACCAACTCCAGCACCACCGGCCCACGTAATAGCAGCGCTGGCCCTAATACAGACGGCACGCCGAAAGCCGGCAACAGTTCCACCCCAGGCACCAAAGGCATGGGCAGCTCGGACGGTAATGGCGCCGCTGGCCAGGGCGGCGGCATGAGCAATGGCAGCGGCATGGGCGGCAGCGGCGGTGGCGCGGGCGGCACCGGCGGCTCCAGCGGTAGCAAATAAAGGGCAGCGAGCTGCCAGCCTTGAGTGGCGAGCTGTAAGCCCCAAGCTGTGCGCGCTGTTGCGACTGTCTATGAGCAGTCTTGAATCGCAGTAAGGGGGAGCGAGATGATTCGCTCCCCCGCCGTTTCTGACACTCCCTCAGGACCTTACCTCCCTCCCACAGCATTGGCCTCCCGCCCAATCCTCCAATTGGCCACTGGCATTTGCGCCGTCCCCCACTAATATGGCTCCGTTGAAAGACGATATCGTTTGTGACGGAGACATTCGCATGACCCTGGAAACCTGCAACACCGTTCGGATTCACGCCGCTCATGGCCGCTCTCAAGAACTGGGCGAGTACCTGGCCAGTGTCGTCAAAAACCTCCCTTCCGTGTCCGGCTGCCTGAGCAGCACCCTCAACCGCGACGAAGCAGACCAGGATCTGTGGATCATCGACGTGCGCTGGCCGTCCTGCGAAGTCATGGCCGCCCACTTCGCCAAACCGAGCAATGAAGGCTTGAACGGCTTGCTAAGCAACTGCTTCGTGCGTCAGGTGGCGTTTGAGAGCGACGCTGAACATTGCAACTTTCCAACAAGCCGTTGAGCGTCCGGGCAGTAATTCCCCTTGAACAAACACTTTAACGACCCCGCTTAATTGCCTGTTAACTAAACCAATCGTCAGAAAAACTGCCTGTGGAGGGGCTGATTGCGCGCGGAAAGTGGCGAACTCAAAAAGCCGGATTACGCTTCTGCTCTTGCAGGCAAGTGGGCGCTATCACACGCACACCGTGATAGCACGTTGCCTCAGGAAATTGAGAGGTCATGCCATTATGAGAATGCTAAGTCTGAGCTTGATCGCACTGGCGGTTTCAGCGGGATATGTCCAATCGGTGGAAGCCGCCGAGGCGTTTGTCAGTGACCAGGCCGATGCCAAGGCCTTCGTCGAGGACGCCAAACTCAACGTGCTGTTGCGCAACTATTACTTCAACCGGGATGGCAAGAGCGGTGCCGGGGATCGTCGGGACTGGTCCCAGGCGGCCATGGCCAACTTCAGCTCCGGTTTCACGCCCGGCACGGTCGGTTTCGGCGTCGATGCCTACGGCTGGTACGGCCTGAAACTCGACGGCGGCGCGGGCCACTCCGGCACGGGCAATATTCCGGTCGACAGCAGCGGCAACCCTGAAGACGAATTCGCCACCGCTGGCGGTGCAATCAAAGCGCGCATCTCCAAGACCGAACTCAAGTGGGGCACGATGCAGCCCACCGCGCCGGTTTTTGCGGCAGGCGGCACCCGGCTGTTCCCGCAGACCGCCACCGGTTTCAGCCTGCAAAGCAGCGAGATACAAGGGCTTGACCTTGAAGGCGGCCACTTCACCGCAGGCAACGGGCCGCAGCACACCAGCTCTAGCGGCGAGCTGTACGCCAGTTATGCCGGGGTGACCACGAGCAGCGTCGATTTCGTCGGTGGCAAGTACGCGATCAACGACAGCTTGTCCGTTCAGTTATACGGTTCCGAATTCGAAGACGTCTGGCGTCAGTACTACGCCAACGCCAACTACGTGCTGGCGATGCCCAGCGATCAGTCGGTGACCTTTGACTTCAACCTCTACCGCACCAACGACGAAGGTCAGGCCAAGGCTGGCGAAATCAATAACACCACCTGGTCGCTGGCGGCCGCCTACAGTTTTCTGGCGGGACACACCTTCACCCTCGCCTACCAGAAAGTCCATGGCGACGAGCCGTTCGACTACGTGTCTTTCGGCGACAACGGCCCGGGCACCACTGGCGACTCGATCTTCCTCGCCAACTCCGTGCAGTATTCAGACTTCAACGGCCCGGGCGAGAAATCGTGGCAAGCCCGGTATGACTTGTCGATGGCGACGTATGGCGTGCCCGGCTTGAGTTTCATGGCGCGTTACATTAACGGCCGCGACATCGACGGCACCAAAATGGCCGCCGACAGCCCCTACCGCGCCTATGGCTACGGTGAGGACGGCAAACATCACGAGACCAACCTGGAAGCCAAATACGTGATTCAGGACGGCCCGGCGAAGGATCTGTCATTCCGCATCCGCCAGGCCTGGCATCGCGGCAACGCCGATCAGGCCGAGGGGGATCAGAACGAATTTCGCCTGATCGTCGACTACCCCATTTCTGTCCTCTAAAACGGGGCACTGCAATTGGCCCCCTGATCTTTCCCCGGATTGGCAGTGTGACCGGTGGCACGCGAGGCATAGCGTGTCACCTGTCACCCCTTTTCGGAGCACCCTTCATGAAACTGCTGGCCGCCACCCTCTCCTGCCTCGCGCTTTCCCTGTCGCTGTCCTTCAACGCGCAAGCCCACGACGACACACACGAAAAAATCACGATCCTGGAAAATCACCCGATGCTCAACGCGCCGGGCAAAAAGGCCATGGTCCTGACCGTCGATTACACGCCCGGCCAGGCGTCCATTCCCCATAGCCACACTGGCAGCGCCATTGCCTATGTGCTCGAAGGCGAAGTCGTTTCACGGGTCAACGACGGCAAGGCGATCACCTACAAGGCAGGGCAAACCTGGTACGAACCCGCTGGATCGAAACATTACGAATCGCGCAACGCCAGTGCCACACAACCGGCGAAATTGCTGGTGTTCATCCTGCTGGACGACAACGGCGAGGTGCTGACGCCACTGCCGCAGTAACCTCGACGTCGACCCTCGCGGCGCTCTGGCACACGGCGCCGCCGGTCAGCGCCCCATCACGCAGCACTCAATTTTTTCGGTCAACTGTCGATAAGCCATCAGTAGAGCCCGAACACCGGGCCGGACTTGATGAACGAAAGGCACAGGCATGTACGACATTTATCTGCTGGTAGAACACGGCCGCGATCAGGGCGAAGTTTCCGTTTTGGGCTGGTTCGATGACGAGCGCGCGGCCAAAGACACGGCAGAAGCGATGGAGTGGAAGGCCTACCGCGAAGAATCGAAACGTCAGCATCAATGGTCCAGCCAGCCGCTGCTACCACCGGACCAGACCTCTCACCGGCGATTCTGGGTGAAAGGGATTTCGAAGTTTTCCCATACGCCTGCGCCGCGGTCTTGGGCGGTGCATTGAGCTCGCGCTTGAATGACACGGCACCGGACCGCATGCCGCGCTCAACCCTGCGGTGGCTCTGGTGGCAGCGTTGCAAATGACTCCACGCCTGCAATGGGCTGCCAGTCGTTCAATGGGGTCAGGAAGTGAAGCTCGAACCGCCTGGACACGAACGCCCATTTCCCTGCCCGGCGTTCGAACCGGTCGTGATAGAGCCCGCTGACTTGCACCGGGCCTTTGTCGACGTCATGAAACAGGCAGTCCGCGGCGACGGTGCCTGTCGCGCTGTCCCCTGCGATCTCGATCAGAGGATTGGCCATCCAGTGGTGCATGTGGGGCATCTGGCGCCAGCTGTTTTCAGCCATGGCGAGGATTCCATCACGGCCCGTCGCGGTGCCGAACCCCGGTAGATCGAGGCTGGCGTCGAGGTGCCAGATGTCCTTCAAGAGCCTCGCATCGATGCGGTCGAATGCGTTCGAGTAAGCGCTGATGAGTCGATCGATCGCGGCGCGGCTTTCCAGTGCGTCGAGTCGAGCGCTCAGGGTTTCGATGTCCATGGTGTTCTCCTGTGGGGCTGAATGCCCCTGATTGATCCACATTAATAAACGGTCGTTTGGAACGACACGCCCATGGTGAACATCCCTGGAGCGGAGCGGCACTGCCACGAATGAACGACGGCCGTGCAGTTTTGTAAGGCGCAAAAACGGCGAGTGATCTTCAAAATCGGCGGCAATCGGCTTGACCCGAGTCGGCGAAAAACCTGCTCGACCGAGCCTGTTTTTCAATCGACGTCGCTCGTTCGCCGTGAAACCTGAGTGGCCACACAGGATGCCTGTCATGTCTCAAATTGAAGCCGAAGTGTCCGAGCCACGGCGCTGGGTGATGTTCGCCATCTTGCTCGTCGGCGCATTTCTGCCCCCCCTGGACTTCTTCATCGTGAATGTCGCGCTGCCCTCGATACAGGGAGATCTGGGTACCGGGTCCTCTGCCGAGCAGCTCGTGATCTCTTCCTATGCAACGCTCTACGCCGTGACGCTGATTACCGGCGGCCGGCTCGGTGATCTGTACGGTCGCGGGCGGATGTTCTTTCTTGGCCTGCTGGGCTTCGCTGCCGCATCCTTGATCTGCGGCCTGGCGGCGTCGCCCTGGGTCCTCATCCTCGGACGCGCCTTGCAAGGCGTCACTGCTGCCGTGATGGCGCCTCAGGCGCTTGCTTCGGTACAGGCCATTTTCCCGGCGTCGGAAAGGCCATTGGCATTGAGCATGTACGGAGCGGTGTTTGGGCTGGCGTCTGTGATCGGTCAAGCGCTGGGCGGCGTTTTGATTGCGGTCGACGTGTTGGGCATGGGGTGGCGGGCGATTTTCCTGGTCAACCTGCCGATCGCTTTGCTGGTCATTGCGTTCGGTGTCCCTCTGCTCAAGGAAACCCGCGCCCGGCACGCCAGCAAGCTGGATCTGGTAGGCACAGCATTGTCGATGTTGAGCCTGACCGCCCTCGTCGTGCCGTTGATTGAAGGCCGTGAGGCGGGATGGCCTCTATGGGCATGGTTGTCGCTCGCCGCCGCTGCCGTGCTGGCAGTCGTGTTCTGGCGTTACGAAAGCCAGCTGCACCGTGCTGGCGGAACCCCCATCCTCGCGCCCGCCGCCCTGAAAGCACCCGGCCTGGGCCGAGCGCTACTGGTCGCGCTGTGCTTCTATGCCATCGGGGTATTTTTCCTGCTGTTCTCGATGTACATGCAAGGCGCGCTACGAATGACCGCGCTGCAAGCCGGGCTGATTTTCCTGCCATTTGGCGCAGGATTCCTGCTGGGCCCCCTGTCGGTCCCTCAACTCAGACGCGTCCTTGGCGGCTACGTGAATCCCGTGGGCATGGCACTGGAAGTGGCGGGGTTTCTATGGCTGGGCTGGCTCGTTTCAGTGACGCCACCTGCCCTCGCCCCGCCGCTCACGTCGCTGGCCGCCATTCTTTTCTTGATCGGCTTTGGACAAGGGCTGGCCTTGCCGACCTTGATGCGCATGGTGACCAGCCGGGTCGCACCGGCGTATTCCGGGATGATTGCGGGCATCACCAGCGCCACGTTGCAGATCAGCACATCGCTGAGCGTCGCATTGATCGGCGGCGTTTTTTATACCTTGCTGGGAGACCAGACAACCGCGGCCAACATCACTCACGCGTTTACGATTTCGGTGCTGTGCATCGCGGCTTGCCTGGCGGTCGGTGCTGCGCTGAGCCTGACCCTGGCGCGGGAGTCGACCCTGGCATCGGAGGTGTCAGGGGTTCGCTCGTCCTGAAGGGCATGGACGCTCTAACCCGAGCCGATCATGCTCGACGCAAGGTCGGCCAGCGCTCGCAGGCGGTCCATCTGGCGCATGTCCTGGTGATACCCCATCCAGATGTCCCGACCCGGCGGGGGCTCGTGCCCATCCAGCAGTCGCAGTCCCGGCACCGAATCGCCCAGGACGCGTGGCAATACGGCAATCCCATGGCCCATCGCGCACATCTGCGCCTGGACGGTCCGGCTGCTGCTGGTGAACACGGTGCGCGCCTGCGGATAGCGCTGCTGAAGCCAGAGCACGTCCGGGTAGTGAGCCTGGGCGACGCTCATGAGGATCAGGCCCACACCTTCGCCCTCCGGGTGGGGCGCCGGCGCATGCACAGCGGCATAGAGTCCGTATGGCAAGGTTGTCAACTTGCGGTGCACGACGTCGGGTTCGGTGAAGGGCACGATGCGGAAGGCGATGTCGGCATCCCGCCGGGCAAGGTCGAACAGTCGATGCCCGGCAATGACTTCGGGAACGATCAATGGATACCGACGCACCAGTTCGCTCAGGACCGGTGACAACACATGACAAGCGAACCAGTCGGCCGATGAGATGCGCAACAGCCCTTCCGGCTGATCGCTGTCTCCTGCCAGACGACGTTCGATGGCCAGCGCGCTGTGTTCCATGTCTTGCGCCAGACCGAGAATTCGCTCACCGCTGTCGGTGAGGACCAGCCCTTGCGCAGTCCGCAGAAAAAATGGCTGCCCACTGGTCTGCTCAAGCACCTGCAACCGACGCCCGACCGTCGGATGACTCACCCCCAACTGCCGGGCAGCGCCACCCAGCGAGCCGCTGCGGGCAATCGCCAGGAAGATCCGCATGTCGCTCCAGTCCATGCCCCACCTCGTAGATAAATGAACGACGAGGTTGCAACAACGGCACGCCAGCAGCAATCCCCCGCGCCAACGCCGAGCGACTCACGTCGCCTTCCGATAATCCCCCGACAACGTCCCAAACCGGTCGCGGTACACCTCGCTCAACCAGTCGATAAACACCCGCACCCTCGGCGACAGATGCCTGTGGTGCGGGTACATCGCGGACACCGACAGGCCCGGGCTTTGGCAATCACGCAAGACCTCGACCAGTCGCCCATCATTCAACGCCTCCTCAATGTGGTAACGCGGCACCTGAATCAAGCCGCATCCGCGCAGTGCACAGACCACGTAGCTTTCCGCGTCGTTGACCGCCATCCAGCCGTCGAGGTCGAACGGGCGGATCTGGCCGTCGATGATCAGCTCCAGAGGGAAACTCGACGTCCCGGTGCTGGAGAAGAATTTGACGACCTGTTGGGTCGCCAGGTCGTCCGGCGTCCGGGGAGTGCCGAACCGCTTCAGGTAGTCCGGGCTGGCGCAGATGATTTGTGGCATCACGGCCAGCGGTCGAGCGACCAGCGTCGAGTCGCGAGGGGTGCCAGCGCGCACGACGCAATCCACCCCTTCCTGGACCAGATCGACCAGCCGGTCTCCCCCGCTGGCGGTCAGTTCGATGCCAGGGTAGCGCGCCCTGAATTCGTCGATTCTCGGCAGCACGATTTTGGTGGCGTGCGTGCCATGCATGTCCACCCGCAACACGCCTTGCGGATTCGAAGCGACGTGGCGCAGCGATGACTCGGCGTCGTCCAGCTCGCTCAGCACAAACACGCAGCGCTCGTAGAACGCCTGTCCGTCGACGGTCGGGCGCACGTGTCGCGTGGTGCGTTCCAGCAAGCGGATGCCCAGCCTGTTCTCAAGTGCCTTGATCGCGTGGGTCGCGGTTGCGCGGGGGATGTTCAGCACCGCCGCCGCCCGGCTGAAACTGCTCAGCTCGACGATGCGGGTGAACAGCTGAAGCGAGTCGAAACGGTCCATGCATTGTTGTCCCCGGCTGAATAGTGTTGCCAATCTAGACATATTTATCCGGCAGCCGCAAACAAGCACCATGGGCATCACAGGGCGTACATGCCCACCCACTCGAATGACTGGAGTTCTTCATGACCGACAAGATTGTGCACACCGCCATCGTCACCGGTGGTTCCCGTGGCATCGGCCAAGCCATCGCCACTCGCCTGGCCGCCGACGGGTTCGCCGTGGTGGTCAACTTCACCCACAACGCTACCAAGGCGCAGGAAACGGTCGCGACCATCGAGGCGGCAGGCGGAAAAGCCATCGCAGTGCAGGCCGACGTCGGTCAGCCGGACGAAGTCGCCGCCTTGTTCGGCGCCGCCAAAGACGCGTTCGGCAGGATCGATGTGGTGGTCAACAGCGCTGGCGTCATGCCGATGGCGACCATCAGCGAAGCCAGCCTCGCTGACTTTGACAAGGTGATCGCAACCAATTTGCGCGGCGCGTTTCTAGTGCTGGCCCAGGCTGCCGCTCATGTCGAAGACGGCGGCCGCATCATTGCGTTGTCCACCAGCGTGATCGCCAAATCGTTCCCGGCTTACGGTCCGTACATCGCCTCCAAGGCCGGTGTCGAAGGGCTGGTCCACGTGCTCGCGAATGAGCTGCGCGGTCGTCGCATCACCGTCAACGCCGTGGCCCCCGGCCCTGTCGGCACCGATCTGTTCCTTGATGGCAAAACCCCGGAGCAGATTCAGCACATCGCGCAACTGGCCCCGCTGGAACGCCTTGGCACACCGGAAGACATCGCCTGTGCGGTGGCCTTTCTGGCAGGCCCGGACGGCGGCTGGATCAATTCGCAAGTGCTGCGCGCCAACGGCGGCTTCGCCTGAGACGATCCCATGAGGAATGCCCCCGTGACAGAAGCGATCAGCATTATCGAGGTTCACACCCGACACCTTGCCGCCTCGTCGTGCGCGTCGCAGCTCTCGTCGCTCGCGACCCTCATGCTCGACGCGCCGGGGTGCATCACCTATCAGGCGCTGCACAACCCTGGACGAAGCGGTCTCTGGATCATCACCGGCCTTTGGGAATCCACGCAGGCCATGGAGCGCCACTTCCACCACCCTGCCCTAGGCGAACTGATCAACCTGCTGGGCGCAGAGTCGGTGAGCAAGGTCACCGCCAGTTCATTTCCATCCTCCGCAACAGCAAGGAGCTGTGACCATGAACACCTCGACACCTGAAAACCGGTCGCGCCGCCCGCACGCGGGCCTCGACCCGGAACGCCTGCTGATTCCGTCTTTGGCGCCGCTTTACGCACGCGCCGAACCCGTCCTGTACGCGCTGTTGCGTGCAAGCTTCGGGGTGATTCTGTTCACCCACGGTCTGCCGAAAGCCCTCGGAATCTCCCATGGTTCCATGGCCGATCCAATGGCGGGTTCGATCAACTTGATGGAGAACGTGCTTGGGCTGCCATTCGCCCAAGAACTGGCGTTCCTTGTCATGCTGCTGGAAACGCTGGGCGCCATCATGCTCGCTGTCGGCTGGTGGACTCGACCGGTGGCGCTGATCGTGGCGATGGAAATGGTCGGCATCAGCCTTGCGTTGGGGCCAACCTGGCCGTGGGTCGACCGGGGCATCGAATACCCGGTGTTGATGGCGTTTCTCGCGCTTTACATGGCCGTGCGAGGAGGTGGAGGGTTTTCAATGGATCGTCGATGACCCACCTTCTTCTGCGAAATTGCCCACGCCCCGCTCCGCAATGGAACCATGGTCATCGCGGTGCACTCGTTTGATGACTCGAATCGCGGACCGTGCACCGCCTCGAAGGCCTTGGCAAGGCACATTCAGCGGTCTTCTCCCACTGACGGCACGGCCTTTTGGCCTTCTTTCACGACCGCCCCGCTGAACGGGTTCCAAAAAAAAAGCCACCAGAGCGCTCTGGTCCGCCGTTTTTCAGTCGTGCAACCCGCGTGCAGCGGGCAGCAGCCCCCGAAACTTCCTGTACCGCGCCTGCAAAACGGGTTGTGTCGATAGCATGGGCTGATACCGCGCCTTGATCGGCAGACCTTGCCGTGGCAGATCGGCCCCCTGCCCGATCGCCATGAACCCGAGTTTCGCGGCCCCGATGCACGCGCTCAATTCGCTGCCCTGCAAGGTGAAGACTTCCCGCTCCAAAATGTTGGCCAGCAACTGCGCCCAGTATTCGCTGCGCGCGCCACCGCCCACCAGCGCGCAGGCGTTGACCGATGCGCCTGCCGACAGCGCGGCGTTCATTGCATCCAGCAACCCGAAACCGACGCCTTCCAGCACCGCGTAACCGAGCATCGCGGGCGTACTGTCGTGACCCAGGTTCATGAAACCGCCCCGCAGCAACGGGTCATTGTGTGGCGTGCGCTCACCTGCCAGGTACGGCAAGAAAAGCGGTGCGTTTTCGGCGACAGGCTGGTCCACTGGCAGGGCTGTCTGCACCAGCGTCAGCAGCGTTTGTTCGTCCGGCTGACCGAGCAAGCGTGTCACCCAGCGCAGACAACTGGCGCCCGCGAGCATCGCGCCCATGGTGTACCAGCGGTTCGGCAGCGCATGGCAGAAACTGTGCACGGCGCTCGGTGGATGACCCGCTGCGTGATCGGTGATCGCGACGATGGCGGCGCTGGTGCCGAGGGTGACGAACGCATCCCCGGCGTTGACGGCGCCGATGCCCACCGCCGAAACCGGGTTGTCCCCGCCCCCGGCCGCTACGGGCAGGCTCACGGGGAGTTCGAGCTGCCAGGCCGCTTCAGTCGTCAGGTGGCCCGACAATTGATCGGCTTCCAGCAGGCGCGGCATCTGTGCCAGGGTCAAGCCGGTAGCGTGGAGCATCGGCGCGTACCATTCGCGCCTGGCCACGTCGAGCCAGAGAGTGCCCGCCGCATCCGACATGTCGCTGACCCGCTCGCCGGTCAGCAGCAATTGCAGGTAATCCTTGGGGGACAAAACGCAGTGGATACGGGCGAACAACGCGGGCTCGTGCTGCTTGAGCCACAACAGCTTCGGCGCCGTCAGCCCGGCCATCGCCAGGCTGCCGGTCGCTTCGGCATAATCGGGAAAGTCGCGGTTCAATTGCTCGGCTTGCGCCATCGCTCGGGAATCGTCCCAGAGGATGGCGGGATAAAGCACCTCGTTTGCCTGATCGAGCAACACCGCGCCGTGCATCTGCCCCGACAGTCCAATGCATTCGATGCGTTTCCACGCCTCGGGCTGTTCGGCGCGCAGTTGATCCAGCGCGGTCACGCAGGCCTGCCACCAATCGGCAGGATTCTGCTCCGACCAGCCGGATTGGCGGCGCGACACGCTGATCCGCGCCCCCGCCTGCCCCAACACCTCAGTCTCGGCGCTCATCAGCACGGCCTTGAGTTCCGAGGTGCCCAGATCGATGCCCAGAGAAACAGCATGACTCATCGTTGTTCAGTTCCTGTCAGCGAAAGAGGCTCAAGGGCATCCACATGAGTTTCGGATGCGTAACGTCGCGGCCAATCGCTCCGAGCCTCGTCGGCCCTCCGGGTTGTCGATGCGTTGCAGCAGCAGTTGCACAGCGCGCTCACCCAAGGCTTGCACCGGCTGCGCAATGACACTCAAACGTGGCAGGAAAAAATCCGCCCAGTCGAAATCGTCAAAACCCACCAACGCCATCTGCTCGGGCACGGCGATGTTTGCGTCTCGCAAGGCGTGCATCGCGCCGATGGTCATCAGGTTGTTGGCGGCCATGATCGCGGTCGGTGGCGTGGCCAGAGCCAGTAATCCCGCAGCCGCCTTGCGCGCCGACTCGCTGTTGGATTCGCCATTCACCAGCAGCGTGTCGTCGAACGCAAGACCGGCATCCTCCAGTGCAAGGCGATAACCGTCGATGCGTTCCTCGGTGGTGCTGAGGCCGCGATGGCCGGCGATCATGGCGATGCGGCTGTGACCGTGGCCGATCAGGTGCGTCACCAGTTCGCGCGTCGAGTCGCGGTTCTCCACGCCGACCTGATCGAAGCCGTCTGCCGCGAGCCGATCCACCAGCACCGTGGGGATGGCATTGGCCTGGAGATAGGCCAGCGCCGCCTGTTCGGGATCGCTGGAGGGGGCCAGGAGGATGCCGTCCACCCGCCGATGGTGCAGCGCCCTGACCACGCGCAATTCCTGCGCGGGGTCGTCGTGGGTGTCGACGAACAGCATCATGATGCCGTGGCGCGCACACTCGGTCTCTATGGCGTGAACAGTCTCGCTGAAGTAGTGGTTGGACAGCGCCGAAATCGCCACGCCGATGGTGTTGGTGCGCGAGCGGGCCAGCGAGCGCGCGAGGGTGTTGGGGATGTAGCCCAACTCCCGCACCGCCTGCTGCACCGCCTCCACCGTTTCCGGGCTCACCTTGCGCGTGCCGTTCAGCACGTGAGACACCGTCGACGTCGACACCCGCGCCCGTCGCGCCACGTCCTCCATTTTGACCACTGCGTTCACTCCCTCCGCTTTCCGTTTCAGCGCTTGCTCGACCAGCCAGTGTACGAACCGACGTTGTCACGGGTGATCAGCTTCGGCGTCAGTTGCGTGACGGCTTCGGCCGGTTTCTTGTCGTTGAGCAGGTCATTGCCGATGACCACGGCTTGCTGCGCCATGGCCCACGGGTCCTGGCTCGCGGAGGCCTGAATCGACGATTCGGATTTCAATGCGTGTTCGATGTCCGGCGCGCCGTCCACGGAAGTGATGACGATGCCGCTGCGTTTGAGCTGACGGGCCGCGAGGTCGCTGCCGATGGCTTGCGGGTCGTTGATTGCAAACAGGCCGTCGATTTTCGGGAAGCGCGTGAGGTAGCCCTGCATCGCGTTCAAGCCGCCGTCGCGGGAGCCTTTGGCGTCCTGATCGTCGGACAGCACCTTGATGTCCGGCGCCGCAGCGAAGGCCGATTTACAGCCGGTCACGCGGTCAGTCACAGCGGTCACTTGCGGGCCATTTTCGATGATCACGTTGCCCTTGCCCGAGAGCTTGTCGACGATGAACTGGCAGGCCAGCTTGCCCGCTTCGACGTTGTCGGTCTGCACCGTGGCGTCCACACCGGTGGCGCTGACGTCAACGGCCACGACTTTGATACCTGCCGCCTGGGCTTTCTTGATCGCCGACGCGATGGCTTTCGGGTCCACGGCGTTGATCAGGATCAGGTCCACCCCCGCCGCAATGAAGTTATCGATCTGTGAGAACTGCTTGCTCAGGTCGTAATCGGCGGACACCGAGGTGACCTTGGCGTTGGGGTTGATCTCCAACGCCTTGGCCTTGGCACCGTCGGCCAGGGTCACGAAATACGGGTTGCCCAATGAACCCAGGCTGATGCCCACGGATTTCAGTTCGCGGGCCTCGACGCCCTGGGACAACAGCGCCGCCAGGCACAGGGACACGACAGCAGGGAATTTGCGCTTAAAGTTCATGATGCCTCTCTTGTGGTTATTGTCAGAGCCAAAGGATGAAACGCGTACAGCCAGAATGACGAATCAGGTCCGCGCACCGGACTGGCGATAACGATCCAGCGCCACCGCGCCGATGATCACGATGCCTTTGATGATGTATTGCCAGATGTCCGAGACGCCGAGCAGCACCAGGCCGTTGGTCAACACTGCAATGATCAGCGCGCCGATCAACGTGCCGCCGATGGTGCCAACGCCGCCGGTGAAACTGGTGCCGCCGAGGATCACTGCTGCAATTGCGTCCAACTCGTAGGACTGCCCCAGTTGCAGGCCATTGGCGGCGAACAGGCGTGACGCACTCATCACCGCCCCTAGCCCCGCCAACGCACCGGACACGGCGTAGACGAACAGCAAGACCTTCCACACCTTGATCCCGGACAGCCGCGCCGCCTCGGGGTTGCCGCCCACGGAATAGATCTGCACGCCCATGACCGTGCGCCGCAAAATGAACCAGGAGATCACGATGACGGCCACGGCGATGATCACCAGCCACGGCACGCCGAGCACCGAATCGTTGCCGATGAAGGCAAAGGGCAAATCGGGGTTGAACACGGTCTTGTCGTCGGCCAGCAATCGCGCCAGGCCGCGCATGGCGGTCAGTGCGCCGAGGGTGACGATGAAGGGAGGCAGGCGCATGAAGGCGATCAGTCCGCCGTTGACCAGCCCCAGCAACAGGCCGAACCCGACCCCGGCGAAAATCCCGAGCATGCCCCATTGGGGCGACATCGAGGCCTGCAACGCCACCACCGCCGACGCCGCGAGAATGGCGCCCACCGACAGGTCGATCCCCGCCGTCAGAATCACGAACGTCATGCCCGCCGCCAACACCACGTTCACCGACGCCTGCTGGGTGATGATCGAGAGGTTCTGCAGGGTCATGAAGCTGTCAGTCATCAGCGCGAAGCCGATCAGCAGCAGGATCAACACCGGCAACATGCCGATGGTGCGCATCAGCTCACGCACCCGCTCGCGCTTGCTGATCGCGGCGACGGTGGGCGAGTTCTCCAGAGGCAGACTCATGGCCTGGGTTCCTTTTTATTGTTGTAGATAATGTTTAGAGCGGGCGCAGATCCCTTGTAGGAGTGAGCTTGCTCGCGAAGAGGCCGGTACATCCGAAACATCTCATGCGTCCGAGCCCACGTCATCGCGAGCAAGCTCACTCCTACAGGTCACGCGGTGGCTGTGATACCCGGTACCTGCTCGCCACCGGTCGCCAGATCAATGATCCGCTCCTGAGAAATCGCTCGCCCCGACGCGCCGCCGACCTCCGCCACCAACTGTCCTTCGCGCATGATCAGCACCCGATCACAGGTGCCGATGATCTCTGGCAGCTCGCTGGAAATCACCACGATGCCGACCCCGGCCTTGGCCAGTTCGTTGATGATCCGGTAAATCTCCGATTTCGAGCCGATGTCCACGCCACGGGTCGGTTCGTCGAGAATAAGCACGTGAGGTTTGACCTCCAGCAGCCGCGCCAGCAGCACTTTCTGCTGATTGCCACCGGACAGCGCGCCGACGTTGACCTTGCCCGACGCCACGCGAATCGACAGCGAACGAATCGCTTCCACCGCCCGCTGCGCCCCGCGTCCACGATCCAGCACGCCACCGGCATGGGCATCGGGCACACAGGCGCAGACGTTGATGTTGTCGCGCACGCTCATGTCCAGAAACAGGCCCTGAGCCTTGCGATCCTCAGTCAGATACACCACACCCGCACGAATGGCATCGGTGGGATTGCGCAGCTCCGTGACCGGTTTTCCGGCGACTTCCAGCGTGCCCGAGGTGCGCGGGTCGGCGGCAAAAATCAGTCGTGCCAGCTCTGTGCGCCCTGCCCCGACCAACCCGGCGATGCCCAGCACCTCACCCGCGTGCAGGTCGAAACTGCACGCCTTGACCCGCTTGCCGTCGGCCATGTCGCGGACGCGCATCACCACTTCGCCAGGGTCGTACGCCGCGTGTTCTTTTTTGTAAAACCCGGACAGATCGCGGCCCACCATCATCTTCACCAGCACGTCCGCCGACAGCCCGTCGCGCTGTAACATGCCCACGTACTCGCCGTCGCGCAGCACCGACACGCGATCCGACAGCTCGTAGATTTCCGCCATGCGATGGCTGATGTAAATGATCGCCAGCCCCTGATCCCGCAGCTGTTTGATCAACGCAAACAGCCGGTCCGTCTCCCGGGACGACAGCGGGGTGGTGGGCTCGTCCATTACCAGAATCTTCGCGTTGGCGTGCAAGGCGCGGGCGATCTCCACCAGTTGGCGCTCGGCGATCGACAACACGCTGACCTTGGTCGAAGGTTTGAAATCCGCACCCAAGCGGATCAGCACCTCGACGCAACCGGCCTCCATCGCCTTGCGATCAATGCTCCAGCCGCGACGCAGTTCTCTTCCCAGATAAATGTTTTCGGCGACGCTGAGGTTCGGGCACAGGCTCAGTTCCTGATAAATCACCGCAATGCCTTGCGCTTTGGCAGTGAGCGGATCGAACGCCGCCAGCGTCTGACCGCCAATGCGAATCTCACCCCCAGCATCGGCCTGATAGGCGCCCGAGAGGATTTTCATCAATGTTGACTTGCCCGCACCGTTCTCGCCCATCAGCGCATGGACTTCACCGGCATAGACTTTCAGGGCGACATTTTTCAACACGCGCAGGCCGTTGAAGGTCTTGGAAATGGCGTTCATTTCCAGCACGGGCAAGGGATGTTCAGCGAGGACGGCACTCATGTGAGAGTGCCTGAAACAGGGGAAAACAGCGCATAAAGCGCAGGGAAAACACGCGAAAATCCAGCCAAAAAGCTGTTCATGGGTCTCTCCGAGGTTTCTTGTTCTTATCGGCGATCCACCTCATGTTCGGGTGGCGCTCGGGAATAACGTTGAAACACTCTAGAACAGCTGAATCGATTCACGCAAGCGCTTGCTTTTTGAGGGCGATGAAAGGCGGGCTGATTGTGGGTCTCGTCATATCAGACCGGATACCTTGGTTTTCAACGGCCCTCCAGGTTCAAAACAACCCCATCTGCCCCCCAATCAACGTCGCGAAATCTTCCTGCACGAACGGCAAAATCGCATCTGCAATCGGCTGCAGCTGCCGGGTGATGTAGTGGTCGTAGTCGATCGGCGCGGTGCGGACTTCCAGCGGCTCCGGCCCGGCCAGGGTGATGACGTAGCTGATCCAGCCCCGGTTCTGGTATTGCAACGGGCGCCCCTGCTGACGGTTGTATTCATCGGCCAGGCGGGCGGCGCGGACGTGGGGTGGGACGTTGCGTTCGTAGTCGTCCAGCGGACGGCGCAGGCGTTTGCGGTAGATCAACTGGTCGTCCAGTTCCCCGGCAAGGGTGCGACGCACGTAATCACGCACATAGTCGTCGAACGGCCGGCTGTTGAAGATGCGCAGATAGAGTTCTTTCTGGAAGGTCTGGGCCAGCGGCGACCAGTCGGTGCGCACCACCTCCAGGCCTTTGTAGACCATCTCGTCTTCGCCATTGGCGCGGGTGACCAGCCCGGCGTAACGCTTTTTACTGCCCTCTTCCGCGCCGCGAATGGTCGGCATCAGAAAGCGTTTGAAGTGGGTTTCGAATTGCAATTCAAGGGCGCTTTCCAGGCCGTATTCTGCCTGCAGATGCTCGCGCCACCAGTCGTTGACGCCCTTGACCAGCGCGTTGCCGATCTGCGCCGCCTCTTCCTGACCGTGACGCCGCTTGAGCCAGACGAAGGTCGAGTCGGTGTCGCCGTAGATCACCTCGTAGCCTTGGGCTTCGATGAGTTCGCGGGTCCGTCGCATGATCTGATGGCCGCGCATCGTGATGGACGACGCGAGCCGGGTGTCGAAGAAGCGGCAGCCGCTGGAACCGAGCACGCCGTAGAAAGCGTTCATGATGATTTTCAGGGCTTGGGACAGCGGCGCGTTGCGCTCGCGTTTGGCGACCTCGCGGCCCTCGGCGACCCGGGCGACGATGGCTGGCAGGCAATGCCGGGTGCGGGAAAAACGCCCGCCGCGAAAGCCTTCCACGGACTTGCTGTCATCAGGGTGTTTCAGGCCTTCGATCAGGCCCACCGGGTCGATGAGAAAACTGCGAATGATCGACGGGTACAGGCTCTTGTAGTCCAGCACCAGCACCGACTCGTACAGGCCAGGGCGAGAATCCATGACGAACCCGCCGGGGCTGGCTTCGGGCATGCGTTCGCCGAGGTTCGGCGCGACGAAACCCTGCCGGTGCATCAACGGCATGTAAAGATGCTCGAACGCCGCCACTGAACCGCCGCTGCGGTCGGCAGGCAAGCCGGTGACCGTGGCGCGTTCGAGCAGAAATGTCAGCAGCTCGGTCTTTTCGAAAATCCGCGTCACCAGCTCGCAGTCCTTGAGGTTGTAGCGCGCCAGTGCGGGCTTGTCCTCAGCGAACATGCGGTTGATTTCGTCCATGCGCTGGTAAGGCGTGTCGATGGCCTTGCCTTCGCCCAGCAGGGTCTGCGACACGTTTTCCAGGCTGAACGACGGAAAACTCCAGGTCGCCGAGCGCAGGCCCTCGATCCCGTCGATGATCAGACGCCCCGCTGCCGAGGCGAAGAAATGGCTGTTGCGCGCGCCATGTTCACGCCAGCCCATGGCCTCGCCGTCACGCCCCAGACGCAGCGGCACGTTGAGGCGGCGGGAGTGTTCGTGCAACACGCGCAAATCGAATTGCACGACGTTCCAGCCGATAATTGCGTCGGGGTCGTGCAAGGCCATCCAGTCATTGAGCCGTTCCAGCAACTGCGCGCGACTGTCGCAATAATCGAGTTTGAAATCGACGATGGAATCATCGCCATTGGGCGGGCCAAGCATGTACACCTGCCGCTCGCCGCAGCCTTCCAGTCCGATGGAATACAGCTCCCCGCGCTCGGTGGTTTCGATGTCCAAAGACACCAGTTTCAGGCGCGGGCGATAGTGAGGATCGGGTTTGAGTTGCGCGTTCTGCCAGATACCGTCGGCATCGGGGGTGCCGCTGAACTGCACCGGCGCGGTGATGAAACGCTCCATCAGGTAGCGCTCGGGCGGACGGATGTCGGCTTCGTAGACGTCGACACTGGCCTGACGCAGCGCTTTCTCCAACCCCATCAATTGGCGATGGTGCTGTGTGTAAAGGCCCAGCACCGGACGGTGGCGAAAATCGCAGAGCTGCAATGGCTTGAGCTCGACGCCCTGTTCCTGCCGCAACACCGCCTCGGCCCTCGCCCGGTGCTGTTCCGGAATGAACGCCGTGGAAGTTTGAAGGGGCAAGCGCAGGTGACGCGGGCCGTCGTCGGTGGCCAACCAGACGTCCACCTCCGTCCCCGCGTCCGTATCACGCCATTGCCGGGTCAGGACAAAGCCCTGCTGTAAATCCACCGCTGCAACCTCGAAAACTCACGTGCCGAGGTGGGATTCTACGGGGATCGGTGTGGGAAAGCGCGTCGTACACGCCTCTTCACGGCTCACCCATTCATTCGAGGGGAACAATGCCGAACCACGGGTGATCAGACCCTACGAGACTCGCACATCATCTGAGGGATCCAGCATGCTCGTTCGACGTACTTCCCTGGCGACCGCCGTGGCCGCCTCGCTGCTTTGCTCCATGGCCTTCGCGGCCGACCTGCCGCCCGATCAACTGCTGAAAAAAGCCGAAGCTGAACAGAAGCCTTACCTGGCCACCGTCAAGCAATTGGTGGACATCGACACTGGCACCGGCCAGGCGCCGGGGCTGAAAACCGTCAGCGCGGTCTTGGTGGACCGGCTCAAGTCGCTGGGCGCCACGGTCGAGACGACGCCAGCCACCCCGTCTGCCGGGGACAACATCGTCGGCACAATCAAAGGCACCGGCAACAAGACTTTTCTGCTGATGATTCACTACGACACCGTGTTCGGCCCGGGCACTGCCGCCAAGCGCCCGTTCCGCATCGATGGCGACCGGGCCTACGGTCCGGGCGTGGCGGATGCCAAGGGTGGCGTGGCGATGGTCTTGCACACGCTGAAACTGCTGCAAGATCAAAAATTCAAAGGTTTCGGCACGATTACCGTGCTGTTTAACCCCGATGAAGAAACCGGCTCGGCAGGCTCGAAAAAACTGATCGCCGACCTCGCGCGCAAGCACGACTACGTGTTCTCGTACGAGCCGCCGGACAAAGACGCCGTGACCGTCGCCACCAACGGCATCAACGGGGTGTTCGTCGACGTCAAGGGCAAGTCGTCCCACGCAGGATCGGCGCCTGAAGCGGGCCGCAACGCGGCGATGGAGTTGGCCCACCAGCTGGTTCAACTCAAGGACCTGGGCGACCCGGCCAAGGGCACGACCGTGAACTGGACGCTGATCAAGGGTGGCGAAAAGCGCAACATTATTCCTTCCAGCGCCTCGGCCGAGGGTGACATGCGTTATTCGGACCTGAGTGAATCGGACCGGGTGCAGGCCGACGGTGAACGCATCGTGAAAGACAAGCTGATCGACGGGACCGAGGTCACCTTCCGCCTCGAAAAGGGCCGTCCACCCCTGGTGAAAAACCCCGCCAGCGAAGACCTCGCCAAAACCGCACAGACGCTGTACGGCAAGATCGGTCGCTCCATCGAACCCATCGCCATGCGCTTTGGCACCGATGCCGGTTACGCCTACGTCCCGGACAACCAGAAGCCTGCCGTGCTGGAAACCTTGGGCGTCGTCGGCGCCGGGCTACATGCGGATGACGAGTATTCCGACCTGACCAGCATCGCCCCGAGGCTGTACCTGTCGGCGGCGATGATCATGACGTTGTCGGCGGAGAAGTAAGGTCTGCCTGATGCAATCGAGGTATCCGGTCCTGCTGCCGGTTCCCGGCAGATCGCAAGCAAGGTGGGGTGCCACCCCGGCAGTCCCACGCTTTCGGCAGAAGCTGGGCACGACGCGGCCATGGCTCCTGCTTCTGGCCGGAGGCCGTGGGAGCAAGCTTGCTCGCGATCTGTCGCGAAGCGACAGCAAACCCTGTGCACACGGTCTGCCTGACACACCTCGCCAGACGAAAACAACATCAATCCCTGCCCGTTCCACCCAACACTCCCAGCATAGCCGCCACGATCCGCTCCACATCCCCGTCATCAATGATCAACGGCGGCAGCAACCGAATGGTCTGGCCCCGCGTCACGTTGATCAACACGCCATATTCCTGCGCCACCATCAGGCACAGATCCCGCACCGGCGCCTTCAACTCGATCCCCACCATCAACCCCATCCCGCGCACCTGCACCACATTCGGGTGCCCGGCCAAGGCATCGCGCAGCAGGGTCAGCAGCCGTTCGCCCTGCCCGGCCGCGTTGTTCAGCAGGCCTTCGCGTTCGATGATGTCCAGCACCGTGCAGCCGACCCGGCACGCCATCGGGTTGCCGCCGAAGGTGCTGCCGTGGCTGCCAGGGGTGAACAGCCGGGCCACAGCCGTGGTGGCAAGGCAGGCGCCAATGGGGATGCCATTGCCCAGCGCTTTCGCCAGTGTCACGACATCCGGAACGATGCCGTCGTGTTGGTACGCGAACCAGCGCCCGGTGCGCCCGATGCCGGTCTGGATTTCGTCGAGGATCATCAGCCAGGCGTTCTGCGTGCAATGGGCGCGCACGGCTTTCAAATACCCCGGCGGCGGCACGGCCACGCCGCCCTCGCCTTGCACCGGCTCCAGCATCACTGCGACGATCCGTTCGCCGTAAATCGCGGCGGCCTGTTTGATCGCGCCCATGTCGCCGAACGGCACCTTGATGAATTCCCCGGACATCGGCTGATACCCCAGCCGCGCCGCACCGTTGTCACTGGCCGATAACGTCCCGAGCGTGCGGCCATGAAACGCGTTGTCCATCACCAGCACCAGCGGTTGCTCGATGCCCTTGGCCCAGCCATACAGCCGCGCCAGTTTGAGCGCCGTTTCATTGGCCTCGGCGCCGGAATTGTTGAAGAACGCCTGATCCAGCCCGGCAAGCTGCGTCAGTCTGGCCGCCAGTTGCTGCTGCCAGTCGATGCGGTAATGGTTGGAGGTGTGCAGCAGCAAACCCGCCTGCTCGGTGATGGCTGCGACGATCTGCGGATGGCTGTGGCCGACGTTGGTCACGGCGACGCCCGCCACGGCATCGAGGTATTGGCGACCGGTGTCGTCCCAGAGTTGCGCGCCTTCGCCTCTGACGAAACTCAAGGGCATCGATTTGTAAGTGTTCATCAGGCAGGCGGCGGTCATGGGTTTCGCTCCAGCAGTGGTGTGTGACGCCAGTATCGTTAACCCGTTTTCCTGTATAAAGATCGACATTCTTGAGTGACTTTTAAGCAGGACTTGATAATGGACGTGTTCCAGGCGATGACCGTGTTCGTGAAAGTGGTGGAGACCGGCAGCATGACCGCGGCCGCCCGCCAGTGCGAAATGTCGACGACAATGGTAGGCAATCACCTCAAGGCGCTGGAGCAACGTCTGGGCGTGAGCCTGTTGCAGCGTACGACCCGTCGCCAGAACCTGACGGAATTCGGCATTCAGTATTACCGCCGTTGTGTCGAGGTGCTGGGGCTGGTCAATGACTCCGAGCGCATGGCCGAACACGTGCAGACCCAGCCCAGCGGCACGTTGCGCCTCACGGCAGCCCCGGCGTTTGGCGCTGAACGGCTGTCGCCGATGCTCAGTGCGTTCACCCAGCGCTACCCGGAAATCAAGGTGGAACTGGTGCTGAGCAACCAATTGATGGACCTGGTCGAGCACGGGTTTGACGCCGCGATCCGCTTGGGCGTCCCCGAGTCATCGGCCTTGATCGCCCGCCCCCTGCGCGACTACACCCTGACCATCTGCGCGTCGCAGGATTACCTGAACCGCCGGGGCACGCCGCACACGGCAGACGACCTGCGCGATCACAACTGCCTGGCGTTCGCCTACCCCGCAGGCGACGACTGGCGCGCCGCCGACAAGCTGTGGAAGCTGACAGGGCCTGAAGGCGTGATGGAAATTCCGGTGTCCGGCCCGATGATCGTCAACAGCTCCCCCGCCCTGCGTCAGGCGGCCTTGGCGGGCATGGGCGTGGCGATGCTGCCGGACGTGCTGATCAGCGAGGATTTGAAGGCCGGCACCCTGATTCCGTTATTGCAGGCCTACACGCCACCGAGCCGCCCGATGTGGCTGATGTACCCCCAGGACCGCTACCGACTGCCCAAGGTCAGGCATTTCGTCGAGAGCGCCCTGGCGGCGTGGGGGAAATGAAAAGCCGGAACCGGGCACGCCGCAGCGGGGGTGGCTCAAAGTCTGCGACCAACACCGCACCTGTGGGAGCAGCCGGAGCTGTGCGACGACCGCGAAGGCGGTGTGTCAGCGAATGCATTCAACCCTGACACGACGCTGTCGCTGCCGTCGTACCTCCGGCGTCTCCTACAGAATCTCCGTCGCTACGAAAGTGGTGCCTGGCACAAAACCTGTGGGAGCAGCCGGAGCTGTGCGACGGCCGCGAAGGCGGTGTGTCAGCGAATGCATTCAACCCTGACCCGACGCTGTCGCTGCCGTCGTACCTCCGGCGTCTCCCACAGTATCTCCGTCGCTACGTAATTGGGGCCTGGCACAAAACCTGTGGGAGCTGCCGGAGCTGTGCGACGGCCGCGAAGGCGGTGTGTCAGCGAATGCATTCAACCCTGACCCGACGCTGTCGCTGCCGTCGTACCTCCGGCGTCTCCTACAGAATCTCCGTCGCTACGAAAGTGGTGCCTGCCACAAAACCTGTGGGAGCAGCCGGAGCTGTGCGACGGCCGCGAAGGCGGTGTGTCAGCGGATGCATTCAACCCTGACACGACGCTGTCGCTGCCGTCGTACCTCCGGCGTCTCCTACAGAATCTCCGTCGCTACGGAAGTGGGGCCTGGCACAAAACCTGTGGGAGCAGCCGGAGCTGTGCGACGGCCGCGAAGGCGGTGTGTCAGCGAATGCATTCAACCCTGACCCGACGCTGTCGCTGCCGTCGTACCTCCGGCGTCTCCTACAGAATCTCCGTCGCTACGGAAGTGGTGCCTGGCACAAAACCTGTGGGAGCAGCCGGAGCTGTGCGACGGCCGCGAAGGCGGTGTGTCAGCGAATGCATTCAACCCTGACCCGACGCTGTCGCAGCCGTCGTACCTCCGGCGTCTCCTACAGAATCTCCGTCGCTACGGAAGTGGGGCCTGGCACAAAACCTGTGGGAGCAGCCGGAGCTGTGCGACGGCCGCGAAGGCGGTGTGTCAGCGAATGCATTCAACCCTGACACGACGCTGTCGCTGCCGTCGTATTTCCGGCGTCTCCCACAAGGTATGCGGCGTGCTGGGATAGTGCCCCTGGCGGCGCGGGGGATGGGGTTCATGCGCCGACATCCGGGCACGCCACAGGAAGCTAAGGTGAATTTCGCTACCCCGCCACCGCAATCAAATCCATTTCCACCGTCGCGTTCTTCGGCAATTGGTACACCCCCACCGAACTGCGCGTGTGAGCCCCCGCCTCGCCGAACACGAAGAACAGCAACTCAGAGGCGCCGTCCGCCACTTCACTCTGCTGGGTGAAACTGTCGGTGCACTGCACGAACAGGGTCATGCGCAGCACCCGTTTAACCTGGTCGAGGCTGCCCAGGCTGCGCTGCAACAATGCGATGGCGCGCAGGGCGCTGATCTTCGCACCCAACTGCGCCTGTTCCAGGGTGACATCGCCCCCCGCGCGCCCGGTCACCATGACGGTATCGCCGACCCGAGGAATCTGCCCACTGATGTACAGCTGGTCCTCATGGCGCACCAACGGCACGTAATTGCCGCCGATCTTGATCTCGCCCTCGAAGTCATAACCCAACTGCTCGCACGCCTGTTTGAAGCGAAGATCACACGACATGGCCGGTTCCTGATTCCTGTTGCTGTGGTTGAACGATGAAAGAACGTCGCGATGGGCGCCGCGAAAAACACGTTATGTGGACGCCGGTGCCGAGAGTTCCAAAAACCCCAATTGATAACGGGCATGTCCGGTATCGACAGACAGAAATAGTCGATAAAGCCCTACCTCCGTAAAGTCATTACAACCCTAATCACATGAGTCGAGGTTGGAAATGTCCCGCGCCATCAAATTTCATCGCTTCGGCAAAGCCGATGTGCTCAGTTGCGAGGAGCAGCCTGACCGGTCACCCGGTCCACAGGAAGTGCTGGTTCGTGCCGAAGCCATCGGCATCAGCTGGGACGATGTGTTGTGGCGGCAGAACCTGGCCCTCGCCCCCGTTCAACTGCCTGCGGGCATTGGCAGCGAAATGGCCGGTATCGTCGAGGCTGTAGGCCCGGACGTCACCGATCTGAAAGTCGGCGACAAGGTCGCCAGCTTCAAGGCGATGAGCGCCAACGACTACCCGGTGTGTGGCGACCACGTGCTGGTGCCGCGCAACGCTCTGGTCCGCTACCCCGACGTATTGACGCCGGTGGAAGCCAGCGTTCACTACACGCCCATGCTGCTGGCCTACTTCGCCCTTGTCGACCTGGCCCATGTTCAGGCGGGTCAGACCGTGCTGGTCACTGATGCCGCCTACAGCCCGGGCATCGCGTTCGTACAGTTGGGCAAGGCGCTCGGCCTGCGGGTGATTGCGGCCACTCAGCACGCCGAAGACCGCGAATACCTGCTCGCCAACGGCGCGGAGCGGGTGATCGTGACCGATGAGGACGACATCTGTCTGCGCATCGACGCCCTGACCCAGGGCCAAGGCATCGAAGCCGTGTTTGACGGTTTTGGCGGCATGCAGATGTCGATGCTCGGTGACGTTCTTGCGCCTCGGGGCAGCCTGGTGCTGTACGGCCTGCGCGGTGGCAACCGCACGCCGTTCCCGGCCCTGCAGGCGTTCAAGAAGAACATGCGCTTCTTCGTGCACTGCCTGGAAAACTTCACCGGTAAAGCGGAGTTGGGGATCGAACAGGACAGCGCGGCGATGAAACGCGCTCTGGAGGTCATCAATGAACTGACCGTCAACGGGCAGCTCAAGCCTGACATTCATCGCACCTGGCCGTTCGAACAGTTCGGCAAGGCGCACAACCATCTGGACGAGGACCCAGTGAGGGGCCGTGTAGTGTTGCGGGTGCGGTAAAGCGTTCCGGCATGCAGCCGTAGCCAATACCGCCCTCAGCGGCTGATTCAGGTGCGAGTGATCAGCCCTTGCCGTGCAATGCGCGTCAGATGGCGGATCACCCCGTCGGCGTCTTCGGCGGTCGGCGACTGAACGACGGCCAGGTCGAACTGGTCATTGCCAAACCGCTCAAGGGTGTCGTGAAGGTCTATGAATTGAATGAGAAAGGCGTGGGGGCCGTGCTGGCGACGGGGCCAGCCATCGAGGTAGCGCAACAGCGTGGGCTGGTGAGAACCGCCCAGCAGGATTTTCGGATTGCGACGGCTGAACTGGCTGCCGATGGGCGCCAGACGAACGAGGGGGCGGGGGCTGGAATTACTGCTCATAGTGTCGTTTCTCGGCCTCAGTGTTCCGCTGGGCAGCGGTGAGAGGCAACACCGAACCAGCGCTTTAGCGGTATTTCGGTATCGTTGTTCACGACACCCGGCGCCCCGCAAGTAGCTGTTTAAATCGGCGCATGAGCGGCATCCTAGAGAAGCCGCACGGGGATTGTCAATTGAGTGTGTCAGGGTTTGTCGATTGTTTCGGGAACATTCATTCGCGGATCGCCACCTTGCGCGGCGAAGGGCTCTCCAGCGAACTGCGTTCCTGATCGTAAGCGAGGTAGTACTTGTTCACGCTGTTGACGTAGGTGACCACGTTCATCCCCACCTGCTCCATCGCTACCCGCTCCACCTGAAAGAACCACTGATTGGGGTTCAGGCCCTGACGCTTCGCTTCGGTGCGCATCGCTTGAACCCGCTCCGGACCCAGGTTGTAGGCGGCCAGGGTAAATGCCATGCGCTCGCGTTCGTTGATCTTCGGGCTGGCAAAGAACTTGTGACGAATCATCGCCAAATACTTGCTCGCGGCCTGCACGTTGCCATCGACGTCGTGGATATTGCCCACGCCGACCCGTTGCGCCGCCGACGGGGTGATTTGCAGCAAACCCGTCGCGCCGCTGCCGCCCTTGGCGCTCGGGTTGAGCTGAGACTCCTTGAACGCCAGCGCTGCCAGGTCCAGCCAGTCCATTTTCTGCGCATCGGCGTGGCGTTGCAGGGTCGGACGCAGTTTTTCCAGTCGCTGGCGGTCTTCACGGGCCAGCGGATAGTGAACGCGATACAAATCCTTGTAAGCCTTCTGGAACGCAGCGTCTTGATTGGCGGGCGGTTCGTAGGTTTCGAGGAAACGGTCCACCGTGGCGTGGAGCATCACCGCGTCCTTGCGCACGAACCAACTCATGTCCCCCGGATCGCTCAGCGACAGCCCACGATCGACACGCAGTTTGGGCATCACCCGCGCCCAGCGCTCGGCAATCGGCTGTTCGACCACGGTCAGGTGGTAGATTCCGGCCTGCACCATTTCCAGCACGTCTTCGACGGCAAGGCTGGGATCGACCCATTCGATTTTCACCGGCGGCAGTTTGCGCAAGGCCAGCTTCTGGTTCAGTTGCACGAGGGCTTCGTCGGCGGCGCTGCCATTGGTCAGCATGACCGTCCGGCCGGACAGTTGCTCTGGGCGCTTGAACACCCGCTCGCCCCGCACACCGACCACGACCAGCGGCACATGGCTCACCACCGGTTCAGTGGCATCGACGTAATGGGCAGCACTGGCGTCGAGCAGTTCGCCAGGGGCCACCATGTCCCCGTCGCCACGTTGCAGCGCAGCGAGCAGTTGGTCCTTGGCTTTGGGGATCAGTTTGATCGAGACTTTCTGGCCGTCGCGGGCGTGGCCGTTGAGGTATTTTTCGAAGGCTTGCAGGCGGCGGTATTCGACGCCAATCGGCTCACCCTGCACTTCACCGGAGCTGTTGCGGCTCTGATTGACGAGGACGCGCAGGACTTTGCTGCTGCGAATGGCCGACAGGTCGCGAATCTGGGTTTTCTTGACGATGACCGGTGGCCCTGCCGGGCGGGTCGAGGCCTGGGCGGATGCCGGATGGCTGATGAGCAGCAGGCACAGCGAAATGAATGAGGCTCGGATCATTGACGCTCCGGGAAAATGCCGAAAAAACGGGCTTGAAGTCTGTGTCAGGCAGCTGCGTTCGCTTCAGGCGTGCGCCTGAGCTGGCAACATCACAGGGTTCTAATCATGCCAAGCAGTTGAGGCTGCTTGATTTTTTATGGCTTCAATCGCTCTGGTATTCTTCTCGGCCTCCTCGAGACGCTGTAAAAACGTCGCGAGCGAAGGCTAGGCAAGGCAAAAACGGGTGAGGAAGCGGAGTTTAGGCCCCTAAATGAGCATTCCGAACCCGTTTTTAACGCAGCATCGCCGAGCGCAGCAGTTTTTACACCGTCTCGCTGAGGATGAACCATGCAACTAATTGATATCGGCGTCAATCTTGTGAATCCCAGTTTTGCGGGTAAGGAACGCGACGTTCTCGACCGCGCCTACGCCGCCCACGTGGACCAATTGATCCTCACCGGTACCAGCGTCGAGGGCAGCGAACAGGCCTTGCAGATGTGTCGCCAACTGGACGAAAGCGGCCAGCGATTGTTCAGCACCGCCGGGGTTCACCCCCATTCGGCGAGCGATTGGACACTGGACACTGAAAAACAGTTGCACGGCCTCCTGAAAGAAAGTTCGGTGTGCGCGGTGGGTGAATGCGGGCTCGATTTCAACCGTGACTTCTCCCCACGCCCGCAACAGGAAAAGGTACTGGAAGCCCATCTGGCGCTGGCCGTGGCCTTGAACATGCCGGTCTTTCTTCATGAGCGTAATGCCGACGAACGGTTGCTGGCGATCTTGCGCGAGTATCGCGATCACTTGCCCGGCGCGGTGGTGCATTGCTTCACCGGCGAAAAACGCGCGCTGTTCAATTATCTGGACATGGACCTGTACATCGGCATCACCGGGTGGATCTGCGACGAACGCCGGGGCACCCACCTGCACCCGCTGGTGCGCGAAATTCCGCAAGGCCGCCTGATGCTGGAAAGCGACGCGCCATATCTGCTGCCGCGCACCCTGCGGCCCAAACCGAAAAACGGCCGCAACGAACCGGCGTACCTGCCGGAAGTGCTGCGGGAAGTGGCGTTGCACCGGGGCGAAACCCCGGAAGACCTCGCTGCCCACACCACCGCCTGTGCGCGTGCGTTCTTTTCGCTGCCTGTGATGTGATCGAGGGTCGCCATCCGCGCCCACCACGAAGCCTACGTCGCGCCCGATTTCTGTGGGAGACGCCGGAGGTTACGACGGCAGCGAAGCGGAGTATCAGGCGCCTCATCCTGTGCTGATCCAACGCATTCGCGGCCGTCGTAACCTCCGGCTGCTCCCACACGTTCGGCGTCGCACGAAAACATTGCGAGTCCCAGCGATTCGGGAAATTGATACAGATCAACACGTCTGTCATGCACAGCTGAAACACTGGTGGCACCTTGCCTTATCACGTGCGATCACAGAAGAGCTTCCTCATGGGCCGCTGGTTGAGCAACATCTCGCTGAAATACAAATTTTGGGCGGTCAACGCCGTCGCGTTCATCACCACCTTGCTGTTGGTGCTTTACGCACTGAACCTGGAGCAGCACAGCCGCGCCGAGGATGCCAGGGTCGCGGCCCAGGCTCAGGCGCAGTTGTTGGCCGCGTGGCCTGCCGGGCAGCCGACGCCCACGCCCCCGCCGCTCCCCGTCGTCCCGGGACTCAACGACCTGCTGGCCGAACATTTCACCGAATACGCGGTGGCCGTGCTGGTGCTGATGCTCGCCATGCTCAGCGCGTCGCAGTTGTTGATCCGTTTTCTCCTGACCCACCTCAACACTCTCAAAGACGTGATGCTGCACGTCGAGCGCACCGGCGATCTGTCGGCGCGTGTGCCCCTCATGGGCGAAGACGAAGTCGGGCAAATGGCCAAGGCGTTCAACGCCATGCAGGCCGGTTATCAGCGCATCGTCGGCACTGTCGCGCAGTCGGCGGCGCGGCTGGATCAGGGCGCGGTGCACTTGGCGACCGGCATGAGCGATGTGCGCGAAGGCATGCTCGGTCAGCAAAGCGAAACCGACCAGGTCGCCACGGCGATCAACGAAATGACCGCCACGGTCTATCACATCGCCCAACATGCCAACGCCACCCGCGACCAATCGCAAAGCGCCGACGCCCTGGCAGGCAGCGGCAAGGCCGTGGTGGACCGGGTGCAGAGTTCGATTGCCGGGCTGTCCAGCGGCGTACAGCAAACAGCAGGAATGATTCAGCGCCTGGCCGAAGACAGCCAGAAGATCAACGGCGTGGTCAACGTGATCCACAGCATCGCCGAGCAGACCAACCTTTTGGCCCTCAACGCCGCCATCGAAGCGGCCCGGGCCGGGGAAATGGGGCGGGGTTTTGCGGTGGTCGCCGACGAAGTGCGCAACCTCGCCAAGCGCGTGCAGACCTCCACCGACGAAATCACCACCATGGTCGCCGCGTTGCAGGCAGGCACCCGCGATGCGGTGGATTTCATGCAGGAGAGTTCGTACAAGGCCGATGACTGTGTGCAGCACGCTCAGGAAGCCGGTGAGGCCCTGACGGCCATTGCCGATGCCGTCGCCCAGATGCGTGAAAGCAACACGCAGATTGCCGTTGCGGCGCAGCAGCAGAGTCAGGTGGCGGAAGAGATGAACCGGGCAGTGGTCAGCATCCGCGACGTCACCGAACGCACCGTGCGCCAGACGGTGGATTCAGCGAATACCAGTGATGAACTGGCGACCCTGGCGGGGGAATTGAATACGGCGATCGGGCAGCTGAAATTGCGGGGTTGACCCGCCGAGCACATTTGCAAGGTTCAACCCACTCCCTGTGGAAGACGCCGGAGGTTTTTTGGGTGGAACCCGAACGGGTGGTCGACACACGACTGTAGGAGCGCGCTTGCCCGCGAAAGCGCTGCGTCAGGCGCATCATCCATCACAGGCACACCGCCTTTGCGGGCAAGCGCGCTCCTACAAGGCTGCGTGGGGTCGATTGCTTTCCTCCATTCCACCTATGACGCCCATAGCAAACCTCGATTCGCCGCCGTGCGATCACGGGCCTATTCTGAACCCATCGAAAACGGTTCTTATTAGGCTTTGTGAGGTCAACGTCATGCCCAAATTCATTGCAAACCTGCACCTTGAAGAGTTCTTCTCCAGCGCCCATAAGTCCGGGCTGTCGTCGAATCTGGTGCTGTCGTCTCTGGCGTTTCCGCTGTCGATCGTCTCGGGCCTGTTGCTGCTCGACGGTGCGCTGAGCGCCAGCATCGCCTCGGCGGGCATCGGCATTCTGGGGCTCATTGCCGCGCAGGCGATCAAAACCCGAGGCCAGTAACGGTCTCGGGATGCTCCCTCCCCACTTGTCCATCAGCCAAACACGGTCACCGTCTGACGGCTGATCGCGACCAACTCCCCGCTCGGCGTCCACAACCCGGCGGCCACATGGCCGTAACCATCCCGCGCGTGCTCGATCACCGCCTTGTAGTGCGTCCAGTCATGGGTGGTCAGGGCCGGTAGCGGTTGCACGAATTCAATCGTCCAGGTCAACGAACTGCCCGGTGCCGGTTTGCTCAGGTGCGGCAGGACCGCAGGCGGCCAGGTGTCGACCAGCGCCAGCAGATGGGCCTCGGTCAACGGCTCGTCCTTCACGTCCCGCAACCGCGCATACCCGCCAATCGCTGGCGATGGCGTGCCGCTGTACGGAAAGCCGCCCAGCGCCCAACGCATCTCGATGAATTTCAAATATTCCGGCATCACGCCCGCAATGAACGGGAACGGCGATACGTCCTCCACGGGTTTCAACGTGGGCGCAGGCTCGGCCGCGACGGCAATCGATGACTCCCGAGGCGCGCCGAAGCTGCCTTGAATCAAGGTCACCGTCTCGCCGTTCTGCACCGCCCGCCCCAGCACCTGACTGACCGCCTTGCCTTCGCGCAGGATTTCCACCTCGAACGAGATCGGCACATCAATGGCGGGAGGGCCGACAAAACAGATGGCCAGCGAACGCACCGGGCGGTCGGCGGGCACTTTGGCGCGCATGGCCTCGAATTGCAGTGCCGCCATCAAGCCGCCAAAACAGGAGCGCCCCTGGGACCAGGACGCCGGAATCGTCACGGCCTGCGGGTGGGCGCGAACGGCGTCGAGCAGTTCGGAAAAGGTCATGGGCACTCCGTGGGGTTCACTGGAAACATGCCCGGATCTTAGCGAGACGCTGCTTCCCGAACAGCGCTCATAACTGCCAATTCTGCGGCCTGATCGGGATCAATGCCTCGGGGCATCGCCAAAGCAAGCGTGGGCGAGCTTGTCCAATGCCTTATCCGACTTCTCTTCGGCACGCAGGATGCCCAATTCCCAGCCCGCCACACAGGGCGAAAGGTCGTCCTGATGTTCCGCCTGGGCGAGCCATTGCAGGTGATCGTGCCAGTCGCCCAGCGCCCCTTGCGCCGACTTCAAGCGTTTCTGCATGCCGTCGGGTTGGTGACTGAGTTCGGGGTAGGCTTCGGCGGCGTAACGCACGCGCTTGATCAACAGCCGCAGACGATGCCGATCGTGAGCCGGGTCGGCCATGGCTTCGCGCAGTTTCTTCCACTGTTTGTCCATGCGCTTTTCAATGCGCTGGCGCAGTTTCTTGAGCAACCCGTGACGCTGTTGGGCGCGCAGGAACGCGGGCAGTTGATCGAGCACCCCGAACAGCCGGTTCAATTCCGGAGACGTTGCGACCTGAGGGCAGGCGGTGTTCAGAAACGTCGTGCGTTTGAGCGCCGCCTGACCCTGGCCCTGCTCCACCAAAAACGCGGCCAGCACCTGCATGTCACGCAGCGGCGTGGTCAGGGCACCGACACCCTTGGCGGCTTCTTCGACCTGGTCCAATCCGGGCAACCCGCGCAAAGGCCGCAGCACACTGCGCAGACGCCGAACCGTGGTGCGCAGGTCATGCAGCGCTTCGCTGTCGGTGGACGCGGCCAACCTGGCATGGCATGCCAGCAGCTTGACATTGAGACTGAGAATCTCGGCGATCAGGTGATCGACCATGGCAGACATTGAACACTCCTTGGTTTTTCATGACGACGGCTTGTCTTTGACCGCTGACAAGCGCCAGGGCAAACGGCGACGCAAGTGTTTGAGACGCCGACGCAGGTGCCCCACCGAACCGGACACACCGGCATAACGCTGGGCTTCGAATTCCTGAGCGAACCCTTCGATGGCCTCGGCATGATTCGGGAAGCGCTGGGCGGCGCGGGATGCGAAGGCCCGAGCCCCTTCCCCCGGCTGACGTTTTAGACCGTGCCGCGCCAACAGACGTTCGAACCTGTTGAACAGGCGCAGCTGCGAATCGCTCTCCCGCCGCCACGGCTTGAACAGCCACAGCGCCAGCAGCCCGAGAATGACCACCGCGCCGCCCGCGAACACCGGCGCCTGAAAGCCCGAAAACCAACGGCCCAGCACCTGCAATTGCTGCTGCCCCTGATACCCCAGCACCCAGCGCTGCCAGCCGTAGTTGAGGTTATCCCAACTCAAGCGAATCGAATTGATCCAGGCCAGGTGACGGTAACGCAGCACTGACATCGGCGAATCTGCAAGAAACGCTTCATCATCGCCAAGTGCCGCTTCCAGCCCCTGTTCGATCCGGGCCGGTGACACGGCGGCGGTCGGGTCGACGCTGCGCCAGCCGACACCCGCCTGCCAATACTCGACCCAGGCGTGGGCATCGAACTGGCGCACGCTGATGTAATTGCCGTCCGGGTTCAGCTCTCCGCCCTGATAGCCCGCGACCACCCGCGCGGGAATGCCCGCTGCCCGCAGCACGAAGGTCATGGCCCCCGCGTAGTGCTCACAGAACCCGGCGCGGCTGCCGAACAGGAAATCATCGATGCCGTTCGGCCCGAGGGTCGGCGGTTTCAGGGTGTAGCGGAACGGCTGTTCGGTGAAGTACGCCAGCAGGCTCTCTACCAGCGCGTCAGGCTTGGGGTGGCGCCGGTGCATGTCCGCCGCCCATTCCCGGGCCTCAGGATTGCCTTTGGCGGGCAGTTGCAAATCCTGGGAGCGCGCTCCGTCACTGAGGCTGGTTTCCCGCACCGCAGCGGGCCATGCGTTGACGCTGTACAGCACCGACTGCTCAATGGGCCGCCGACGCTGCCAGCGGAAATCGCTCATCTGTCGCGCACCGACAAGGTCGGTTTCGCCGACGTCCAGGGTCATCAGCCACGGCTTGCCGCTGGGTTCCATGACCACGCTGTAGCTGACTTTTTCACCGGTCTTCCGCCAGTCAGGCGCATCGGGCACCAGCGCGCGGGACGATTGCGACCAGCGACGCCCGTCGAACTGCTCCAAGGTCAGGCCGCGCCAATACTGCTGATTGCGCGGTGGAACCGGCCCTTCGAAACTGGCGCGAAACACCAGCGCCGCCGACCGGCTCAGCTCGGCCACGTCCCCCGGCGCCATCGTGTCAGAAAGCCCTGTCAGCCCCTTGTTGCTGGGCTGCGGCAGGGACCACAGGGGGTCAAGACGGGGAAAGAACAGAAACAGCAGCAACATCAGTGGCACTGCCTGCAACAGCAGTTTGCCCGCCAGTTTCAGGGTGCCCGCCGGTTTGCTGGACAGGCTGGACTGCTGCAGGCCGATCAGCCCCGCCAACAGGGTTGCCACTGGCAGCAGCGTAAACAGGCCCCAGAGCAGCGCGTCTTCGAACAGGTAGCCCACCGCCACGCAAAAAAAGCCGAGAAAGATCAGCACCAGCGCGTCTCGCCGGGTCTGCATTTCCAGCATCTTGAGGATGAACGCGGCGATCAGCAGCGCGGCGCCAGCGTCGAGCCCGACCAGACTGCCCCGCGCCAGAAAAATCCCGCCCGCCGTGCCCACCAGCAGCCCGGATTTGATCCAGGTACCAGGCATCCGCACACGCATGCGAAAAATCTGGATGCGCCAGAAACTGCACACCAGCCACAGCACCACTAAGGCGATAGGGATGTGCATCGAAAACGGCACGATGACCAGGGCCTGAGCGATCAGCAGCCAGTTGAGGCTGACCCGGGGAATCGGCTGGGCAAGGTTGGCGGAGGTCATGCCTGCGCCACCTTGAGGCTCGGTTTCATGCCCGCACCCCGTACAGCGCCAATTGCCGCAGGCAGGCCTCGCGGTGAGCGTCGCCGCTGTCCACCGCCGACAGAAAACCCGGCAAGCGAAGGGCGAACGGCTGCTGTCGGTGGGACAACTCCAGCACCCAATAGCACAGCCGCGACAGGCGTTCTTCGATGTCGCCGCCCAAGGCCATGAAGTCCAGGCACAGGTCGTGGCCGCTCAGGTCAGTGAATTCCTTGACCATCAACCCTTGCCCCCGCGACCAGGCTTTCCAGTGCATGCGACGCATGGAATCCCCCGGCTGCCAAGGGCGCAAGCCTTGATAATCATCAACGCCCTGCCCCTGGGTCGCCTGGCCATCGTCGTCGGCGTGGGGCTGAACCCCTTGCAGCAACGGCAGACTGCCCGCCACCGGGCGCGGGTAAATCAACACCGTCTGCTCCAGGTCCAGCCAGCTCCAGGCACGGAAGATACCCAGCGGAAACACGCTCTCGACCCGCAGACGCGGTGCCCGCAACCAGCCGCGATTGAGCGCGGGCAAGGTCAGCGCCACCTCCACCTGCTGTTCAGGCTCGACATCGGTTTGCTCCAGTTTTTCGGTGTCCCAGCCCAAGGCGATAGCCTGATGACCGTTGGACGCGCTCTCCAGACGCAGACGCAACTGGACCGGCTCGCCGACAAACACCGAACGGGCATGGGTCGCGCTAAGCACCAGCCCGCTGAAATTGCGGTAGGTATGGAGAATGCCGAGGATGCCCACCGACGACATCAGGAACGTCAGGCCGTAGGCGAGGCTGTTCTGGTAGTTGATCGACACCAACAGCAGCAGAAACAGCACGAGCATGAACGTGCCCCCCGCCCGGGTCGGCAGGATGAAGATTTGACGGTGATTCAGCTCGATCCGCGAAGCCGGGGGGATGCGACGGCCCACCCAGCGCTGCCAGAACGGCTTGAATTGGGGCATCAAAGCACCGGCACCTCACGCAGCAGCCATTGAACCAACGCCCCGCCGCCATGCCCGGTCGGGTCGCTGCGGTCGCGCAGGCGATGACCGATCACTGCGGGCAGGATCGCTTGAACGTCTTCCGGTATCACGTAATCGCGCCCGATCAGCAGTGCCCACGCACGCGCCGCCGAGAGGATCGCCAGGCTCGCCCGGGGCGACAGGCCGTAGGCGAACTGCGGCTGACTGCGGGTGGCGTCCACCAACCGCAACACGTAATCCACCAGCGCGTCGCTGGCTCGCACCCGACGGGCTTCCGCTTGCAAGGTCACCAGTTCAGTGTGGTCGAGAATCGGCTCGATGCGCGGCAGCAGTTCCCGCCGCGATTCGCCCAGCAGCAACGCTTTTTCAGCCGAGCGCGCCGGATAGCCCAACGACAGTCGCATCAGAAAGCGATCCAGTTGCGACTCGGGCAACGCGAAGGTGCCACCCTGGCTGAACGGGTTTTGCGTGGCGATGACAAAAAACGGATCAGGCAGCAACCGGGTGGCGCCTTCGATGGTCACCTGCCCCTCTTCCATGGCTTCGAGCAACGCGCTCTGGCTTTTCGGCGTGGCGCGGTTGATCTCGTCCGCCAGCACCAGTTCGGCGAAGATCGGCCCGGGATGGAAGGTGAACTGCCCTGTTTCCCGGTCGAAAATCGACGTGCCGAGGATGTCTCCCGGCAACAGGTCGGAGGTGAATTGAATCCGCTGAAAGCTCAACCCTAGCACCCGCGCCAGCGTGTGGCTCAGGGTGGTCTTGCCCATGCCGGGCAAATCTTCGATCAGCAGATGACCGCCGCCCAACAGACAGGTCAGGGCCAGACGGACTTGAGGCTCCTTGCCCAACACCACTTCATTGATTGCGTTGAGACACGCATCCAGTTTTCTGCCCATCGGAAAGCCTCCCCAGGCGACAGCTCTTGGCTAATAGGACTGCAGCAGATGCCAGACGTGCAGCCACTTTAAAGTCAGCGTAGGCCTTTTCGCCAGAGCGGATGAGGGGAATCGGGAGGATTTATGAGGAGGATGCGGGGACAGGCGTTCTGACGCGAGATTTTCAGGCCTGGCCGGGACCTGTAGGAGCGAATTCATTCGCGAGAGGCCAGTACGTTCGACAGGTTTCTATCGTCTGTCCCCGTGTCTCGCGAATGAATTCGCTCCTACAGATCACCGGCCCCGAATCATTCGGCATTGGCAGGAAAGCATCAACGCCCGGCGCGGGATTCGCGGATGCATCTCCCTTTGGCCCTCTCTGTAGGAGCAAATTCATTCGCGAAGGCGGTACGTCTGGCACAGATGAGGGCCGGCCAAATCCTTTCGCGAATGAATTCGCTCCCACAGGGGATGTGCGTGTCCGCTAATACCGGCGCATCAGCCGACAGCGAGGCTTATCGCCCGGCGCGGGACTCGCGGATGTAGAAACGCGCCTTCTCGGCTTTCTCATTGCAGCCTTCGAACGCTTCGAACTGTTGCTGGGTCTTGGCGCCGGTCAACAGCGAAAGCGCTTTGGAGTAGCTGACGGTCCCGGCAAAACCTTCGGCTTTGGCGAGGTCCAGTTCGTGCCAGGCGGCGTCCAGGTTGGTGGCGCAACTGTCGCGATAAGCGGTTTTCCCCGCGCAGCCTGTGAGAACAAGGGCGAGCAGTGGCAGGCAGATCCAGGCTTTCATCGGGTGTTCCTCAAGGGTGGAAAGTCAACAATGGAATCAACGATGCGGGTTTGACGATGCGGCGATGTAAAAGTGCCATAACGACAGGTCGCAGGGCCGTTGTTTTTTGTCGTAGCGGTTATACACGCGCCGGATGAAAAACAGCACCCTTGGGCGTAGGGTAGAGCCACTGAAACGGGGAGCCTGCGAATGAAAAAAAGAATCGCGCTGGTCTTGGGGTCCGGGGGCGCCAGAGGCTATGCACACATCGGGGTGATCGAAGAACTGGAGCGGCGCGGCTACGACATCGCCTGCATCGCGGGTTGCTCGATGGGCGCGGTGATCGGGGGGATTTACGCAGCGGGCAAACTGCCGGAATACAAAGCCTGGATCGAGAGCCTGGATTACCTCGACGTGCTGCGGCTGGTGGACGTGAGCTTTCGGCTGGGGGCGATTCGCGGGGAAAAAGTCTTCGGGCAGATTCGGGAGATCGTCGGCGAGATCAACATCGAAGACCTGCGTATTCCCTACACCGCCGTGGCCACGGACCTCACCAACCAACAGGAAATCTGGTTCCAGGAAGGCAACCTGCACTCGGCCATGCGTGCCTCGGCGGCGATTCCCAGCCTGTTCACCCCGGTGGTTCAGGGCAATCGCACGCTGGTGGACGGCGGCCTGCTCAATCCGCTGCCCATCGTGCCGGTGGTGTCCAGCCACTGCGACCTTATCGTGGCGGTCAACCTCAACTCCACCAACCAGAAGCAGTACCACTTGCCGGTGATCGAACGCCCGCCAGCCGTGAAGAAACGCTTCGACGCCCTGATCAACTCCATCGGCTCGCACCTGCCGTTTCGCCGCAAAATGGACGTGGCGGCGGGCGATGTGTTGCGTCTGGAACAGGACAGCCTCAAGACCACGGCGGCCACCCTGCCCGACTCCTGGCTGGGCCAACACGACGCCGACGCTGCTGATCCCCAAGGCCAGCAACCCGCCGCCGCGCCGACCGAACCGGGCGCTCCGAAGTCGGCCAGCGGCTCGGTGATCATCGACAACGTCGGGCCTGCGTCCCTGCTCGATTTGATCAACCAGAGTTTCGAGGTAATGCAGACGTCCCTGGCGCAGTACAAGATCGCCGGGTATCCGCCAGACATCCTGATCAACGTGCCCAAGCGCGTGTGCCGGTTTTTCGAGTTCTACAAGGCCCCGGAGCTGATCGCACTGGGACGGGAGATTGCGCGGGATACGCTGGATCGGTATGAGCGGGAGCATTGAGAGCAAGGGTGAGACTGATGCACCGCCTTCGCCCGATCGCGGCCCGTGCCGACATAACCTCCGGCATCTCCCACAGGTTCAGCGATGGAAGAGGATTTGGCCTGCACCCCCGATCCCTTGTAGGAGATTCTATGTTTGGGGGGCAACCCCCAAACGTTTCGTAGAGTCGTACTCTTCCCGTTTCTTCATCAGCGAGAAGGCCACCCCTGCGAGCTTCCTGCTCAATATCGTCAACGCTTCAGTTCTGGCTTTCCCCTCGCCTATTTTCTTCTCGTAATACGGTTTCCATGTCGCCGATCGGCAGGCGGCCATTGAAGCGTTGTAGCCTAGCCGGCGTACCTCGGGGTCGCCTTTCTTGCTTAGCCGGCGGCGACCGGATTTGTTCCCGGAATCCGACACCCGCAAATCCAGCCCCAGATAGGCGATGTACGCATCTACGTTTTTGAATTCGCCTCGAAGGAATGCCGCAAACAGCGCTGTGGCGGTCAGGAACCCGACGCCTTCGATGCCCTGGCAACGTTTGACCTGATCCATTTCACCGGACTTGATCAGCACTTGCTTGAGCTGTTTCTCGATATCTTTGATCAGATGGCTGAAGCGACGCATCAACTTCTCGAACCCCTTCCTGAGGTCTTTTTCATCCTTCCAGCCTTGGCGCAGTGACGTCTGGCTATTGACCAGCGAGGCCCTGCGATGCAGCAGATGCTTGAGCTGGGTGTGCAACTGGGGTGGCGGGCTCCACTGACGCAGCTCGTCACCTTCCTTTTCCAGATAGCGAGCCAGCAGATGTGCATCGCACGCATCTGTTTTGGCGCGCTTGCCCAGACTTTCTCGATATTTGCTTACGCGTGCCGCATCGACGACAAACACCAGGTGCCCCATGTCATGGGCCATTTCCACTAGGTCCAGATGGTAGGTATTGGTCGCCTCGAGGGCGATGGCACTGCCTTGAGGCAATGTCTTGAGCCAGTGGTGAATCGAAGTTCGCTCATTGACCAAACAATGAGTTTTATCCACACCACGCTGAGCGGTGACAAGTTCCGCCATCGCCACATCGACACCCACAATCGCCGCTGCATCAAGGATTGCCATGTCACACCCTCCGAGTTAGGGTTGAAGAGCTTGCTGGGGGTTCACCGTAAGCGCTGGCTTGCTTCTATCGTCGGTCCAGGCCGATGCATTCCATATCGGCGCTTGTAGGTGACAGGGTGGGGCTGGAAGTCTCCCAACGGTCTGTACTGGCTAGAGTCAGATTCGGCTTTCCGTCCCTCCCACCCCATCAAGTCTAAACATACAAGCCGGCTTGCTGGCGAAAGCGTTCGGTCAGCCCATTTATCTCTGACCGGTCCACCGCATTCGCCAGCAAGCCGGCTCCCACAGTCCAAGGTCATGTCCGGAACCTGAGTGGCCTCCACGAAAAGGGTGCGGTCCCGAGCAAACATTAGCCCCCCACCAACCGATACCCCACCCCCGCCTCGGTCAGGATGAACCGGGGTGCAGCGGGGTCATCCGCCAGTTTCTGCCTCAAGTGCCCGACGACGATGCGCAGGTAATGGGTGTCTTCCACATGGGTCGGGCCCCAGATGTCCTTGAGCAATTGCTGCTGGGTGATGACCCGCCCCGGATGCCGCGCGAGTTGTGCCAACACCGCGTATTCCTTTTTGGTCAGAGCGACTTCGTTGCCGTCCAGGAGCACCCGCCGATACGCAAGGTCCACGGTCAGCTGGCCGATCACCAGCGCCGAGTCGGCCTGCCCGGTGTCCGGTGCCTGCCGCAACAATGCGCGAATCCGCGCCAGAAACTCCTGAATTCCGAACGGTTTGGTCACGTAATCGTTGGCCCCGGCGTCGAGCGCGCGGACCTTTTCAGCCTCGCTGGCGCGCACGGACAGCACCAGCACCGGCACGGTCGACCATTCGCGAAACTGGCTCAGCACGTCTTGTCCGTCGATGTCCGGCAAACCGAGGTCGAGCACCAGCAGATCCGGCTTGTTCAGCGCCGCCTGGGTGAGGCCTTCGGTGCCGGTTCCGGCTTCGATCACGGTGTAGCCTTGTGAGGCGAGGCTGATGCGCAGGAATTTGCGGATCTGCGGTTCGTCGTCGATCACCAGAATGGTTGCGGTCTGGCTCATGGTTTTCCTGTCACGTTGTCACCCTTGGCCTGTAGCAGAGCACGACCCTGTAGGAGCGAATTCATTCGCGAGACGGCTCCACAGACGACCCATTTGTATCGAATGTACCGGCCTCTCGCGAATGAATTCGCTCCTACAGACTCATGTGCCATGCCGACAAGCCCGTCCATTCCACGTATGTGGGCGTGTTGTCGCCAACAAGCGTAACCCATTGCCGGCTCAAACAACCTGCTCCACGTCCGCCTGCGGCTGGGCCTGCAACGGCAGGTGCAGCGAGATGCAGGTGCCGCGTCCGTCGATGCCCTCGCCGACGCTGATCCGCCCGCCATGGGCACCGACCATGCCCTGACAGATAGCCAGCCCCAGCCCGGTGCCCTGCCCGCCGCGATCCCCCCGGGCGGCGGTGTAGAACATGTCGAAAATCTTCGCCCGCTCGGCTTCCGGAATCCCCGGCCCTTCGTCGCTGACCGCAAAGGTCAGCTCATCGCTCGACGCGGCGACCCGAATCTGCAGGCGGCCCTGGCTCGGCGAGAAGCGCGCGGCGTTTTCCACCACGTTGATCAGCGCTTGTTCGATCAGCGCCGCGTGCACGTACAGCAGCGGCAGTTCGGCGGAGAGTTCCGTGCTGACCTGCAACGGCGCCAGCACCGCACGCAAGCGGTTGAGGGTGCTGCCGACGATGTCTCCCGGCGAGACCCAGTCCCGCGCCAGTTTCAGCGCGCCGTGGCCCAGTCGGGTCATGTCCAGCAGGTTCTGGATGTAGCGGTCCAGCCGCTCGGCCTCGTCGCGAGTGCCTTCCAACAGCTCGCGGCGGTCGTTCATCGGAATCGCCTCGCCCAGCGCCAACAGGCTGTCGATGCTGCCGCGCATCGCGGTCAGCGGGGTGCGCAGGTCGTGGGACACCGAGGCCAGCAAGGCGCTGCGCAATTGTTCGGTTTCGCCGTGAAGACGCGCGGCTTCCAGGTCTTCGGCCAGTCGCGCACGGGCCAAGGCTTGCCCGAGCGGCTGACTCAACGCCGTCAACAATCGCCGACGCTGGGCGCTGAACGTCTGCCCCGGACGCGCCCGAACGCCGAGCAGCGCCAGCGGCGCCTCATCGACCCACAACGGCAGCCACCACCACTCACCCGACGGCAGCGTGCCGGTGCCTCGGCCTGCGGGCTGGCCGTGTTGCCAGGCCCAGTCGGCGGCGGCGCGTTCGAACTCGGAAAACTCCAGCGCGCCGCCGACCTCGACCTTCCAGCCTTGATCACCGTCCCGGTCGAGCATGCAGACGCTCAGCTCTTTCCAGCCCGCCAGGTGATGGTCGGCGGCGCTGAGCACGGCTTGCCGGTCGGTCGCAGCGGTGAGGCGTTTCGACAGGTCGAGCAACTCGCTGGTCTCTTCCTGGGTGTCGCGCAACGCCTGCAATTGGCGACGCTGGCGGGCGGCGAGATTGCCGGTCAGCGCGGCCATCATCAGGAAGAACAGCAGGGTCAGCACGTCTTCTTCGCGCTGAATGCTCAGGGAGAAATTCGGCGGGATGAACAGAAAGTCATAGGCCAGAAACGACAGCACCGAACAAACCATCGCCGGGCCCACGGTGCTGCGCACCGCCACCAGCAACACCGCTGCGAGAAACACCAGTGAGATGTTCGGCAAGGCCAAGACACTGGACACCGCCCAGGCCAGCGCACTGGCGCAGATCGTCGCCAGCACGGCCAACAGATAGTCGAATCCGCTAAGCGTGCGGGGCGTGGTGGAGTGCGGCTGATCCGGACGTGCTTCGCTGTCGAGCACGTTGATTTCCAGGCCGTGGGCGTTACGCAGCAGACGCGACGCCAGCCCACCGCCGAACACCCGCCGACGCAATAAAGGCCGCGACTGCCCCACCAGCACCAGACTGGCGCGGCGTTCGGCGGCGTGCTGGATCAGGGTTTTCGCCACCTCCGGGGCCCGCAGGACCACGACTTCGCCGCCCAACCGTTCCACCAGCTGCTGCGCGCTTTGCAGGCGGCTGCGCGCCAGTTCGTCGAAAAACCGGCCATTGTCGACGTGCACCAGCGTCCACGGCAGATGCCTGCGCTGAGCCACGCGGCTGGCGTGTCGCACGAGACGCTCGGCCTGGGCATCGCCATCGACCCCCACCAGCAAGCGTCCACGAACGGCAGGCGCCGACTGGCCCAATTGCCGATAACCCAGCGCCAGATCGTTATCGACCTGGGCCGCTGCGGTTTGCATCGCCAGTTCGCGCAGGGCGGTGAGGTTGGTCTGGGTGAAGAACGCGTCGATGGCGGCCCGCGCCTGCTCCGGCACGTAGACCTTGCCGTCGCGCAGCCGCTCCAGCAGTTCTCGCGGCGGCAGGTCGATCAGCACCAATTCGTAGGCTTCCTGCAGCACCCAGTCCGGCAGGGTTTCGCGGACCTGCACGCCCGTGATGCCGCGCACCTGATCATTGAGGCTTTCGAGGTGTTGCACGTTGACCGTGGTGTAGACGTCGATCCCCGCCGATAGCAGCTCTTGAATGTCCTGCCAGCGTTTGGCGTGGCGGCTGCCCGGCGCGTTGCTGTGGGCCAGTTCATCCACCAGCACCAGCTTTGGCCGGGCCGCGAGCAGGCCGTCGAGGTCCATTTCTTCCAGCACCACGCCCCGGTATTCCGAGCGCAGCATGGGCAGTTGTGGCAGGCCGCCGAGCAGCGCTTCGGTTTCGGCGCGGCCATGGGTTTCGACCACTCCGGCCAACAACGACACCCCTTGGCGCAGTTGCGTGTGCGCGGCCTGCAACATGGCGAAGGTCTTGCCCACGCCGGGAGCAGCGCCGAGAAACACCTTCAAGCGGCCACGGTCATCCCGAGGAAGCGTGGCCAGCAAGGCATCGGCGCGGGTGTCTGAGTTCACGGGGGGTTGTCCTGATGTAATAACGCGGTTCACGTTTTGTCCCTGTATCTTGCTACGCCTGATCGCTTTCGCCGTACGCATACCCTGTAGGAGTGAGCTTGCTCGCGATGCGTCGTGCCGTCATTGCAATTCCTACAGATACATCGCCATCGCGAGCAAGCTCACTCCTACAGGAGAAGGGCGGACGCATCCAGCTACTGGCCAACCCGCAGCTCACCCAAACGCTGGTTCAACGCCAGCACATTCACCACCGCCGGGCCAATCAACGGGCTTTCGGTGTTGGCGACAACCAGCCGCTGCACGGTCTCCCGAGACACATGCCGCGCCGCCGCCACCCGCGTCACTTGATAATCGGCAGCGGCTGGGGACAGATGAGGGTCGAGACCGCTGCCCGACGTGGTCAGCAGGTTCAACGGCACCGGCCCCTGCCCCTCCACCTGTTCTTTCGCCGCATCATCACTGATCCGGGTCGCCAGCGCAGGATTGCTCGGGGCCAGGTTACTCGCGCCGCTCGCCACCGTGGCATAAGCCCCGGCCGACGGACGCGGGTGAAACCATTCTTCGCCGGTAAAATTCTGCGCGATCAATTCCGAGCCGCGCACCTTGTCCTGATCGTCATACACCAGGCTGCCGTTGGCCTGTTCCGGGAACGCCACTTGCGCAACGCCCGTCACCACCAGCGGATAAGCCACGCCGGTGATCAGGGTCATCAGCACGATCAGGCTCACAGCGGGACGCACTATAGTCAACATCATTCATTCCTCAATCAAATCGGGTCGCGACGAGGCAGGACACGCCAACTCCGCCGCCGAAAAACAGCGCTTACACCAGATGCAGACCGGTCAACAGCAGGTCGATCGCCTTGATCCCCACGAACGGCACGAGAATCCCACCCAATCCATAGATCAACAGGTTGCGACGCAGCAGGTGCGCCGCACTCGCCGCCTGCACCCGCACCCCGCGCAAGGCCAGCGGAATCAGCACCACGATGATCAGCGCGTTGAACACGATGGCCGACAAAATCGCGCTCTGCGGGCTCGCCAAACCCATGATGTTGAGCACGCCTAATTGTGGGTAGATCGCCGCGAACAGCGCGGGCAGGATTGCGAAGTATTTGGCCACGTCGTTGGCGATGGAGAACGTGGTCAGCGCACCTCGGGTGACCAGCAATTCCTTGCCCACTTGCACCACGTCCAGCAGCTTGGTGGGGTCGCTGTCCAGATCGACCATGTTGGCCGCTTCCCGCGCCGCCTGGGTGCCGTCGTTCATCGCCATGCCGACGTCCGCCTGGGCCAGCGCCGGGGCGTCGTTGGCGCCGTCGCCGCACATCGCCACCAGACGCCCGTCGTTCTGTTCCTGACGAATGCGCTCCAGTTTTTTCTCCGGCGTGGCCTCGGCCAGCACGTCGTCTACCCCCGCTTCAGCAGCAATGGCGGCGGCGGTCAACGGGTTGTCGCCGGTGACCATGACCGTGCGAATCCCCAGTTTGCGCAGCTCGTCGAAACGCTCGCGGATGCCTGGCTTGACCACGTCCTTGAGGTGAATCGCGCCCAGCAGCGTGTGATCCACCGATACCAGCAGCGGCGTGCCCCCGGTCTTGGCGATCTTGTCGATCTCCCGCGCCAAGCTTTGCGGCAAGTCGGCGCGGTCACGGCCAATGAATGTCAGCAGCGAATCGACAGCGCCTTTGCGGTACACGCGGCCGTTGAAGTCCACCCCGGACAGCCGCGTTTCAGCGCTGAACGGCACGGCGGTCAACTGGCTCGGTGCTGGCTCGGCCATCGGGTGCAGGCCCCGCAGGTACTCGACAATCGACTTGCCCTCGGCAGTGTCGTCGGCCAGCGAGGCCAGCAGCGTGCCTTCGCTCAGCTCCTTGCCGCTCACGCCGGGCGCCGCATAGACCGCTGCGCAGCGACGATTACCGAAGGTGATGGTGCCGGTCTTGTCCAGCAGCAACACGTGCACGTCCCCCGCCGCTTCCACGGCCCGGCCGGATTTGGCGATGACGTTCAGGCGCACCAATCGGTCCATCCCCGCGATGCCGATGGCCGACAGCAAGCCGCCAATGGTGGTGGGAATCAGCGTTACCAGCAGCGCCACCAGAAACACCAACGGCAGGCTGCCCCCGGCGAAATGGGCGAAGGGTTGCAGGGTCACGACCACGAGCAGAAAGATCAGGGTCAGGCCGATCAGCAGGATGTCCAGTGCGACTTCGTTGGGGGTTTTCTGGCGTTTGGCGCCTTCCACCAACGCGATCATGCGGTCCAGCGTTGACTCGCCGGGGTTGGCGCTGATGCGCACCAGCAGCCAGTCCGAGACCAGCCGGGTGTTGCCGGTGACAGCGGAACGGTCGCCGCCGGACTCGCGAATCACCGGCGCAGACTCACCGGTGATCGCCGCTTCGTTGACCGCCGCGATGCCTTCGATGACCTCGCCGTCGCCGGGAATCAGCTCCCCCGCTTCGACGCGCACCACGTCGCCCTTGCGCAAGGTGCTGGCGTTGACCGTGATAAACGCGCCGTTCGCCCCTTGCAGGCGGGCTTTCAGGCCTTCGCTCCCGGCTTTCAGGCTGTCCGCCCTGGCCTTGCCACGGCCTTCGGCCAAGGCCTCGGCGAAGTTGGCGAACAGCACGGTGAACCACAGCCACACCGCAATCTGCACCGCGACGAAGGTCGGCACGGCCGGGTTGGGGATCAGGCACAGGATGGTGGTGAGGATCGCGGTCAGCTCGACCACCAGCATCACCGGCGCACGTTGCAGCTGGCGCGGGTCAAGTTTGACGAAGGCCTGAACCAGCGCCGGACGCCACAAGGCGGCGATGGCGGTTTTCGCAGGTTCGGCGGTGTGCTCGGGGTTCTTTGTCACAGGCGCATGCATGTTCATGATTCGGTCCTCAGAAGCCCAGACTCAAGTGTTCGGCAATCGGTCCCAACGCCAGGGTCGGCAGGAACGTCAGGCCCCCCACCAGCAAAATGGTCACGGTCAACAGGGTGACGAACAGCGGGCCGTGGGTCGGGAAGCTGTTCAGTCCAAGGGGCGCGGTCTTTTTCGCCGCCAGGCTACCGGCCAGCGCCAGCACCGGCAGGATGTAGCCGAAGCGGCCAATGAACATCGACAGGCTGAGCATCAGGTTGTGGAACAGGGTGTTGGCGCTGAACCCGCCGAACGCCGAACCGTTGTTCGCCGTGGCCGAGGTGTAGGTGTACAGCAGCTGGCTGAAGCCGTGGGCGCCGGGGTTGCTCACCGCTCCCGCAGGGCCGGGCAACGACGCCGCCAGCGCACCGAACACCAGCACACCGACGGGCATGACGATCAGGGTCGCCACCAGCAGTTTCACTTCTCGGGCCTGCAATTTCTTGCCGAGGTATTCCGGCGTGCGGCCAATCATCAATCCGGCGAGAAACACGGCGATCAGCACGTTCAGCAGCATCCCGTACAAGCCTGCGCCGACGCCGCCGAAGATCACTTCGCCGACCATCATGTTGGCCAGCGCGATCATGCCGGTCAGCGGGTTGAGGCTGTCGTGCATGCCGTTGACCGAACCATTGGAGGCCGCCGTCGTGGTGGTTGCCCACAGCACGGTGGCGGTGGTGCCGAAGCGGGTTTCCTTGCCTTCCATCGGCGCGGTCTGCTCGACCGAGGCCAGGTTCAGCGTCGGGTTGGGTTGGTATTCGGCCCACAACGCCGTGGCCCCGCCGATCAGGAACAGCACCAGCATGCAGGCCAGAATGGCGCGGCTCTGGCGCAGGTCTTTGACGTAATGGCCGAAGGTGAACACCAGCGCCACCGGGATCAAAATGATCGATGCCATCTCGAACAGGTTGCTCCACGCGGTGGGGTTCTCGAACGGGTGCGCGGAGTTGACGCCGAAGAAGCCGCCGCCGTTGGTGCCCAGTTGCTTGATCGCGATCTGGCTGGCGGCCGGGCCGAGGGGAATTGTCTGGTCGGCGCCTTGCAGCGTCACGGCATCGACGTAATGGGCGAAGGTTTGCGGCACGCCCTGCCAGACCAGAAACAGCGCCAGCACGATGCACAGCGGCAGCAGGCCGTAGAGCGTGGCGCGGGTCATGTCGGTCCAGAAGTTGCCGAGGTGCTGCGTCGAGCGACGGGCGATCCCGCGACAGAACGCAACCAGCACGGCAATGCCGGTGGCGGCGCTGACAAAGTTCTGCACCGTCAGGCCCGCCATCTGGCTCAGGTAGCTCAGGGACGATTCGCCGCTGTAGCTCTGCCAGTTGGTGTTGGTGACGAAACTCATTGCCGTGTTGAACGCCAACGACCACTCCATCCCCGGCAGGCCTTGCGGATTGAGGGGCAGCGCGCCCTGGAACAGCAAAATCGCGAACAGCACGACAAAGCCCGCCAGGTTGAACGCCAGCAGGGCCAGTGTGTAGGTTTTCCAGTTTTGCTCGACCGTGGGATCGACGCCGGACAGGCGATAACACACACGCTCCACCGGCCCCATCACCGGGCTCAGCCACGTGCGCTTGCCTTCCATGACCTTGTAATAGAAGCGGCCCAACAGCGGCGCGGGCAACAGCACCAGCGCGAAGAACGCCAGAATCAGCAGATAGTCATACCCGTGCATGGCCGTCACTCCTCGACCCGGCCGGCACGCAGCAGCGCCACCAGCAAATACACGAACAACCCTGCCGCCAACAGCAGAGACACCCCATCCAGAACGCTCATGAAAAACTCTCCGTCATACGGCGATTGCCGTGTGAGGGAATTGTCGGATCGGAGGGTGTAAAGGAACGAGATCGACGGGGCGCCAAACCCATAAAGAAAGCGTAAAGAGTCATGCGCAGACGGGATCGAGGCCCGTCAGCAGTGGCTCGTGCGCCGCGCGTGCGGCAGTGAGGCGGGTATGGGGCTTCGCCTTAATGAAAAGGCGTTATTGCGCCTTTTTTCGGTAGGCCATCGAATCATCGATCCGCTTCAATATATAGGCCCCGGCTGTCACCGGAGGGTATGACCCGGTGTCCACGCCCAAATCACAGGGATCGACCACCGCACTGAACGTCGGGTCGTAAAACGTCGCAATCGAATACCGTTCATGCCCGGACTTATTGATGACCCGGTGCAACGTCGAGCGGAAGCGGTCGTTGGACCAGCGCGCCAACAGATCCCCCACGTTCACCACCAGGCTGCCTTCGATCGGCGTCGCATCGATCCAGCTGTCAGTGGACAATTCACGCACTTGCAACCCGCCGCTGTTGTCCTGATACAACAACGTGATGCACCCGTAATCGGTGTGCGGCGCGACGCCGAACTGATCGGACTCTGCCATCGGGGGATGCGGCGGGTAATACACCATCTGCGTGCGCTGCAAACGCTTGCCGTATTTCGGCGAAAAAAACTCCGGCTCGATGCCCAGCCCCACCGCCACCGCTCGCAACAAATCCGCCCCCGCCCGACCCATCGCCTCGTAATAGGCGTCCAGCGCCAAGCGCAGTTCCGGCATGAAATCCGGCCACTGGTTCGGCCCGCGCAGCGCCTCCCCCGCCAGGACGCACGGATCGTCTTCCGGCAGCTCCAGCCCCATGCTGAAGAATTCCTTGAAATCCGGCTTGGTCGCCTCGTACATCAACGCCCCGCCCAACGCGTGCCAGCCGCGATGGCGTTTGTTCACCGCCACCTGGCGCTTCACTTCGGGCGGGAAGGCAAAGAAGGTTTTCGCCGCCGCCATCGCCGCATCGATCACCGCTTGCGGCACTCCGTGGTTAATGATGTAAAAAAACCCGGTTTCGCTACAGGCCTTGCGAATGGCCTCGCCGGCCCGATGCAGCGCGGCCTCGTCGCCTTCGTGTACACCGGCCATGTCGATCAGCGGGAGATTGGCAGTGACAGTCATGGGGGCTCCTGTGAAGGGGGAAATAGGGCTGTATAGACAGGAGGAAGCATTTTGTATGCCGCGCGCCGAATGCAGGGTTTGTAGGAGCGCGCTTGCCCGCGAATGGAGGGATCAGACACCACATCGATCTCTGACACACCACCATCGCGGGCAAGCGCGCTCCTACCGTCTGTGACGTGGCCGGTTTCGCAACGCCCCAACAGCGGGCACGCCAGGCCCATTCGGTGCAACTTTTGGTGACACCTTTCTCACCTCGTCTGAACCGAACGGCCCTGCCACGGGAGGGGCGCTGGCTAATCTCAACTGGCCTGCATCTTGCCTCAGCTGTCTATACAGCTCGTCCAAGGACTCCCATGCGTCGTTATCACACCGGTTCCGATTGCCTGCGCGCGCACAGCATTGCCGAACTGGCCGACATGGCCCGTCGGCGGCTGCCGCATTTCGCGTGGGAATACCTCAACGGCGGCGCTGAAGAAGAGCTGACCCTGGCCCGTAACCGTCAGGCCTTCGCGGACGTCAGTCTGTTGCCGCGCACGCTGGTGCCGTGGAAGACGCCCGACACACGCCGCACCCTGTTCGGCCGCGAACAACCGATGCCGATGGTGATCGCCCCCACCGGCTACAACGGCATGCTGCACCGCGACGCCGACATTCACTTGGCCCGGGCCGCCACCGAGCGCGGCCTGCCGTTCACCCTCAGCACCGTGTCGACCAGCTCGCTGGAGCAGATTGTCGCGGCCGTCCCGGACGTCAACCTGTGGTTTCAGCTCTACGCCATGAGCGACCCGCAAGTGCAGGAAGACTTGCTCGCACGGGCCGACGCCGTGGGCTGTCGCACGCTGCTGCTGACCACCGACGCCGTGCTGCTGGGCAATCGCGAATGGGACAAACGCAATTTCTCCCGGCCGCGCCAGTTGAGCCTGCGCAACAAGCTCGACGTGTTGCGCCGCCCGCGCTGGGTCCGGCAAACCCTCTGGCCCCACGGCATGCCAAGCATGGCCAACCTCGACCGCTACCTGCCCGCCGATCAGCGCAATGCCGCAGGGGCCGCGCATTTCATCGGCGCGAAGATGGAGAATCAGCTGAGCTGGGACTTCCTCGCCCGCCTGCGCGACCGCTGGCCTCATCGTCTGCTGCTCAAGGGCGTGATGCACCCGCAGGACGCCGAGCAGGCCGTGCAGCTGGGGCTGGACGGCATTGTCGTTACCAACCACGGCGGCCGACAGCTGGACGGCGTGCCCGCCAGCCTCGATTGCCTGCCCGCCATCGCGGACGTGGCCAAGGGCAAGTTGAGCATCCTGCTGGACAGCGGCATTCGTCGCGGCACCGACATTCTCAAGGCCTGCGCGTTGGGCGCCGATGCCGTGCTGCTGGGCCGCGCCACGTTGTATGGCGTGGCGGTAGGCGGTCAGGCCGGTGCCGGGCATGCGCTGGACCTGCTGAGCCGGGAACTGCACCTGGCCCTGACCCTGCTCGGCCAGCCCGACCTGAATCAATTGCGTGTGAGCCCGAAGGCTGACGCGACCTTTTCCGTGAGTTGACCCTATGAGTGACGTGCAACACACCCTCAAAGAACTACGCGCCGCGCTGGGTGATGCCCAGGTGCTGACCGGCGACGCCATCAGCCCGCGTCATCACACCGACTGGACCCGTCACGCACCCGCCTGTCCGGCGGCCTTGATCCTGCCCACGGACACCGAGCAAGTCGCCACGGCCCTGCGCATCTGCAACGCGGCGCGCCAATCGGTGGTGCCCCAAGGCGGCATGACCGGCCTGGCGGGCGGCGCGGTCCCACGTCCCGCCGACATCGCGCTGTCGCTGGATCGCTTGCAAGGCATCGAAGAGATCGACGAAGCGGCGGCCACCGTGACCGTGAAAGCGGGCACCACATTACAGGCGATTCAACAGGCCGTCGCCGACGCGGGCTATCTGTTTCCGCTGGATCTGGGTGCGCGGGGTTCGTGTCAGATCGGCGGCAACATCGCGACCAATGCCGGCGGCAACGCGGTGATTCGCTACGGCATGACCCGCGATCTGGTGCTCGGCCTGGAAGTGGTGCTGGCCGACGGTCGCGTGTTGAACCTGATGAACAAGATGATCAAGAACAACTGCGGTTATGACCTGAAACAGTGCTTCATCGGCAGCGAAGGCACCCTTGGGGTGATCACCCGCGCCGTGCTGAAAATGGCGCCGCAACCCGGCCACAGCACCACGCTGTTGTGCGCCCTGCCCGACTACGCCAGCGCCGTCGCCTTTTTGCGTCGTGTGCAGCGCAGCGCCGGGACACCGCAAGCCTACGAATTGATGTGGCAGGACTTCTACCGCATGGGCGTGTCATGGCTTGAAAACCCCGTCGCGCCGATGCCCGATCATCATCCGCTGTACGTGCTGCTGGAATCATCGGCCAGTGCCGAGGTGCTGGAACAGACGTTGAACGCGGCCCTTGAGGCCGGTGAAGTGGTGGATGCGATCCTCGCCAGCTCGCAGGCCCAGGCCCGCAGCCTGTGGAAGATTCGCGAAGCCACCGGCGAATTCCCGGTGCGCCTGGCGCCGCTGAACTTCGACATCAGCCTGCCCATCGGCCAGATCGGTGAATTCGCCGACCTGTGTCGCCAGCGTCTGGACCTGAGTTGGCCGGGCAATCACAGCGTGTATTTCGGCCACATCGGTGACAGCAACCTGCACCTCACGGTGGACCTGAACAGCCTGCCCCAGCCCGCGCCGGTCTTTGAAATCGAAGACCTTGTGTACCGCGCCGTGGGCCAACTGGGCGGCGCGGTGTCGGCGGAGCATGGCATCGGCCTGCTCAAGCGCGAGTTTCTGCACCACTCCGTGAGCGCCGAAGCGTTGCAAACCATGGCCGAGCTCAAGCGCAGCTTTGACCCCAACGGCATTTTGAATCCGGGAAAAATCTTCGGTTAAACGCTGTGCGGGTTGTATAGACCGGTATGGCACGCTAACTGCACATTCACATCACACAACCGTTCCACCTGACCCCGATCACGACGACACCACACTGCATCTGATGAATGAGGAGTGACCCCATGCAACTCGATTCCCGCTTCGGTACACACGTGTTCAGCAAGACAGTTAAAAACCTGAGCATGGCAGTGGCACTCGCCCTGTTGCCTCTGGCCGCCCACGCCGACCAACTGGCCGATGTGAAGAAAGCCGGTGAGCTGGTGGTCGGTACGGAAATGCAGTTCGCCCCGTTCGACTTTCTCGAAGCAGGCAAACAGCAGGGTCTGAACGCCGAGCTGTTCGCCGAGCTGGGCAAGGAACTGGGGGTCAAGATCAAGTTCCTCGACCTGCCATGGCCAAGCGTGCTGCCGGGCCTGGAGGCGAAGAAATTCGACGTCGTGGCCGGTCCGATCATCGTGACCAAGGCGCGCAAAGAGCGCTACCACTTCGTCTCGCCGATTGCCGAAGCGACCGTGGCGCTGATGGTCGGCGCCAAGGACGACAGCATCAAGAAGCCTGAAGACATCGCGGGCAAGACCGTCGGGGCAGGCAAAGGCTCGGCGCAACTGGAAGAGTTGAAAACCTTCGCCGCGACGCTGCCAGAGAAGGTCACCATTCGCGAATACGTCGACAACAACCAGGCCTACGCCGACCTCGCCGCCAAGCGTATTGTCGCGGTGGCCAACTCGCTGCCGAACATCTCGTTCGTCGCCGCCCAGAAAGCCAATCTGTACAAAGTGGTGCAGCCGCCGTTCGGCAAGAAATCCTATTTCGCCTACCTGGGCCGCAAGGACGCCGATGCCGACAGCCTGATCGCCGCGCTCGATGCCGCCGTGAACAAAATGCACGACGACGGCCGCCTGGCTGCCCTGCAGAAAAAATGGCTGGGCGCCGAGATGGACGTGCCGAAGGGTGATTTCGAACCGACCTGGTAAGCCTTGGCGTCGTTCCATTTTCGCGGGAAGGACGCACCTCTCTGTAGGAGTGAGCTTGCTCGCGATCGGAGCTTGGTTATAGCCGATGATGTGTTTTACCCGCTGCTATCGCGAGCAAGCTCACTCCTACAGTGTTTTTAGCAGTGGTCAAGATTGAGCGCGATCTGACTGCCGAGATTTTCCATAAGCACCGATCCACAGCTGGAGTCACACCGTGTTTGATTGGCCCTTGCTGCAACAGAACGCACCTTTATTGCTCGGCGCCCTGTGGGTGACGTTGCAGGTGTCCATCGCCGCGCTGGCGATCGGCTTCGTCATTGGCGTGGTCGTCGGGGCGTTGCGCCTGTCGCCGATTCCCCTGTTCCGTCGTTTGGGCGGGGCCTATATTTTCGTGTTCCGCGGCATTCCGCTGCTGGTGCAATTGCTGTTCATTTATTACTTCCTGCCCCGCGTCGGCCTGCCCAACGTCTCGCCCACCGTGGCCGCCGTGATCGGCCTGTCGCTGGCGGCAGGCGCCTATACCGCTGAAATTCTGCGGGGTGGATTCCTGGCCATTCCGGGCGGCCAACTGGAAGCCGCCGGTCTGCTGGGCCTGAGCGCCAGCCAGATGCTGGTGCGCATCCGCGTGCCCCAGGCCGTGCGCCTGACCCTGCCCGCGCTGGTCAACGAAATGATCCTGCTGATCAAGGCCTCGTCGCTGGTGTCGGTGGTTGGCCTGGCTGACCTGACCCGCACCGCGCAAAACCTCGCCGCCAGCGACTACATGTTCGTGCAGGATTACCTAATGCTCGCGGGCTTCTATTGCCTGATCAACATCCCGCTGGCGTATTTTGGCGGCGTGCTGGAACGCCGGTTGAAGGAGCAAGGCGCATGATCTTCGACCCGCAAATCATCACCGATCACCTGGACGACATTGGTTCGGGCTTTCTGGTCACCCTCGGCACCTGGAGCAGCGGCGTGGTGCTCGGCATCGTGCTGGGCATGCTGATCGCCGTCGCGCAAATCTTCGGCAACAACCTGGTGCGCGCCCCGCTGCGGGTGTTCATCGAACTGATCCGCAGCACGCCGTTTCTGGTGCAGTTGTTCCTCGTTTATTACGGCGGCCCGTCGTTCGGCCTGAGCCTCGATCCGATCCCGGCGGGTATCCTCGGTCTGGGCGTGTACGGCAGCGTGTATTTCGCCGAAATCTTCCGCTCCGGTTTCGATTCGGTCGCCCGCGGTCAACTGGAAGCAGCGGATTGCCTGGGCATCACCCGCCTGCAATGCATCTGGCGGATTCAGGTGCCGCAGATGCTGGTGATCATCCTTCCGGCGCTGATCAACATGATCACCGTGCTGTGCAAGGAGACCGCCGTACTGTCGATCATCACCATTCCGGAGCTGACGATGGTCCTGACCGGCATCGGTTCGGAGACCTTCGCTTTCGTCGAAACCCTGCTGATGCTGTGCATCGGCTACCTGATTCTGGTGGAACTGTGCTCGCGGCTGGGCATGTTCCTGGAAAGCCGTGTCGGCCGCTTCATGAACAAGCAACCACGATGAACAGCCTCCTGATTCCCAGCGGCGCCGTGTCCGACAATACACGCGAGAAACAAGGTGAACGCATGAAGACTTCGGCAAGCCCACCCGGCGAGCAGCCCACCATTCTGACGCTGAACAAGGTCGGCAAAAGCTTCGGCACCCTGCGTGTGCTCAAGGGCATCGATTTGCAGGTGCAGCGCTCGGAAGTGGTGTGCCTGATCGGCCCGTCCGGCTCCGGCAAGAGCACGCTGTTGCGCAGCATGGCGTTCCTTGAGGAGTACGACGAAGGCTCGATTCACATCGAAGGTCAGCTGCTCGGCTGGCAGGACACCGACAAGGGCCGTCGCCGCGCGCCGCAATCGCAGATCAATCAGGTGCGCCGCAACGTCGGCATGGTGTTCCAGCAATTCAACCTGTGGCCGCACATGACCGCCATCGGCAACGTCTGCGAGGCCCTGCGCCGGGTGCGTAAATTGTCCGCCGATGAAGCGAACAAACGCGGCATGGCGATGCTGGATAAGGTCGGGCTGGCGCACAAGGCCACGGCCTACCCGGCGCAGTTGTCGGGCGGTCAGCAGCAGCGCGTGGCGATTGCCCGGGCGCTGGCGATGGAGCCGCACATCATGCTGTTCGATGAGCCGACCTCGGCGCTGGACCCGGAACTGGTGGGCGAAGTGCTGCAGGTGATGAAGACCCTCGCCAAAGAAGGCATGACCATGGTCGTGGTGACCCACGAAATGGGCTTTGCCGCGCAGGTGGCGGATTCGGTGATCTTCCTCGATCAAGGCGAAGTGGTCGCTCGGGGTACACCGCAGCAGATCTTCCACAACGCCGAACAGCCGAGGTTGCAGCAGTTTTTGCAGAATTATCTGGACCGCAACGCGTTTTGGCAGGACGGAAAATCGTAGACGGGTCGATCTGAATACACGCGAATCCTGTAGGAATGAGCTTGCTCGCGATAGAGGTGTGTGAGACGCATGCGTTGACAGGTAAATCTTCATCGCGAGCAAGCTCACTCCTACAGGTCCTGGGAGGTCAATGATGGACAAACCCGCACCCCAGGCCCTGTATCGCCAGGCCAAGGATTTCGTGCAGGGCAAGCTGGTGTCCGGGGAATGGAAACCGGGCGACCTGATCCCGTCGGAGAACCGGCTGGTGCTGGAGCTGGGCATGTCGCGCATGACGGTCAACCGGGCGCTGCGCGAGCTGACCGAAGAAGGCCGTCTGCTGCGAATCTCCGGGGTCGGTACGTTCGTCGCCGAGAGCAAACCGCAGTCAAACCTGCTGCACATCACCAACATCGCCGACGAAATCCTCGCCCGGGGCCACCGCTATCGTTGCCACGTGCTGCACCTGGCGCGGGAATCGGCGTCGATGCCTATTGCGTCAGCGCTGTCGTTGCCCACCGGCGCGTCGGTGTTTCATCTGCTGTGCGTGCACTATGAAGACGACGTGGCGGTCCAGCTGGAAGACCGCTACGTCAATCCGCAGAGCGCACCGGAGTTCCTGCAACAGCCGTTCGGCGACACCTTGCAGTCGGCGCGCTACCTGCTGAAAATCATCCAGCCGGACGAAATGGAGCACATCGTCGAGGCCAGCCACCCCTCTCCCGACGAGCTCAAGCACCTGCAAATCGAGGCCGACGAACCCTGTCTGGTGTTGATCCGCCGCACCTGGAACAACGGCCGCGTCGTCACCTACGTGCGCCTCGCTCACCCCTCATCCCGCTATCGCCTCGGCAGCCGCCTGCCCGTGACTGGCGCTTACCGCGACAGCTGACAACCGCTCGGCAGATTCATCGAACGCCAGCCTCGCAATGCCCTCGATATCGGTAAGCCCCGGAGAATCCGGTATCAAGAAGAGGTGCATATGGCTACCCAAGACACGCGTCAAACCAACGACCGCAACGACCCGGCCATCGACCCGGACACCCCTGACAATCACATGGGTCAGGACAAGCCACCGGCGTCGGGAGGGTCGCAAAGCCAGAGCAACAACGGCGCGCAAAGCCAGGAGAACAACGGCAACCGTTCAGGCGAGAACAGCTTCACCCCGGACTTCGAGCCGGAAGAGCACGAGTCGCCGGACAAGACCAAGGACGAGTCGCAAACGGGTGAGACGGATCGGGACATCGATACGCCCGGGGGTTAATCCACACCACAAATCGTTGTAGGAGCCGGCTTGCTGGCGAAGACGGTGTATCAGGCACCCTGCTCGTGTCTGACCCACCGCCTTCGCCAGCAAGCCGGCTCCTACAGGTGATCGTGATCCCGCGTAGGAGATCGCTTACCCCCTCCTTTGAATCATCCAATAATCCGCTTCAATTCCTGCGCTCTGTCCATTGCATAGCCCCCTAACAAACCGGCACCATCACGCTTCTGGTTGCGTATGCAGCCTTGCTTGCACTTTTTCCCGGAGCGTTGTCGATAATGGTCCAACCTGTCCCTCAGCCCGCCCCTCAAAATCCGCCGCGCGTCAGCGATAAACTCACGTCTCGAGAATTTCGCGGCATGGTGGCGATTCTGCTGTCCATCGCCCTCGCCACCCTCGATACGGCCATCGCCAACACCGCCCTGCCGGCCATTGCCGCCGACCTCAACGCTTCCCCCGCCGCGTCGGTGTGGATCATCAACGCCTACCAATTGGCGGCGGTGGCAACGCTGCTGCCCTTCGCGGCGTTGGGCGGAGTGCTGGGTCAGCGCAAGGTGTACCTCGGCGGCCTGATTCTGTTCGTGGTGTCGTCGGCGTTGTGCACCTTTTCCTGGTCGTTGCCGACCCTGACCGTCGCCCGCGTGCTGCAAGGCATCGGCGCCAGCGCGATCATGAGCGTCAACGCCGGGCTGATCAGCTCGATCTTCCCCGCCGAACGCCTCGGGCGCGGGCTGGGGATGAACGCGCTGGTGGTCGGCACGTCGTTCTCCATCGGCCCGACCATCGCCTCGCTGGTGTTGTCGGTGGCCCATTGGCCGTGGCTGTTCGCGATCAACTTGCCTATCGGTATTTTCGCGCTGGTGTTCGCCTGGAATTCGTTGCCGGTGACCAAACCCGGCAGCCTGACCTTCGACCGCGTGACTGCAATCCTCAACGTCATCACCTTCGGCGCCCTGATTTTCGCCTTGAGCCAGGCAGCGCAATTGGGGTCGATGAGCAGCGTGTTGATTGCGCTGGCGATCTTTCTGGTGGGCGGCGCGGCGATGCTCAAGCGCGAGGCCGGGCATCCGGCGCCGATGTTTCCGCTGGATCTGTTGAAACGCCCGATGTTCGCCCTCTCGGCGCTGACAGCCTTCTGTTCGTTCGCAACCCAAGGCCTGGCGTTCGTGTCGCTGCCGTTCTTTTTTGAAACCACGCTGGGCCGCGACCCGGTGCAGACCGGGTTTCTGATGACGCCGTGGTCGGTGGTGGTGGCGATGATCGCGCCGTTTGCCGGGCGTATGTCGGACCGTTATCCGCCGGGGCTGTTGGGCGGGATCGGGCTGGCGATGCTCTGCGTCGGCATGATTTCCCTGGCGACCATGCCGGCCGACGCCAGCGTGATCTCGATCATCGTGCGGATGATTCTGTGCGGCATCGGTTTCGGGTTCTTCCAGGCGCCGAACCAGAAAGCCCTGATGACCAGCGCGCCGAAGGAACGCTCCAGCGGTGCCAGCGGCACCATCGCCACCGCCCGTTTGATCGGGCAAGCCACCGGCGCGGCGTTGGTGGCGTTGAGTTTCGGCATTTCCAACGCCCACGGGCCGGTGCTGGCGTTGAGCATTGGTGCGGGGTTCGCGGCGGTGGGCAGTATTGCCAGCGGGTTGCGGTTGGTGACTAAAAACACGGCGAATCCTCGGGTCTGAGCCCCGATCAGGCAACCGGCACAGAACCTGTGGGAGCGACTTCATGTTGGGCGGCAATCCGAGGAAGGGCCGGTTCACGCCACCCGTCTCCACCGCCTGAATCCATTCGCGACTAAATTCGCTCCCACAGAGGGCGTGTGGCGTTGTCGATAGCCACGGCAGAATCAGGCAATCATCGCGTAGAACTGGGTGAGCGGGTTTCGGTCTGCTGTTCCTACCATGGGGACTTTCAGTAACCGCAACACGCTTCGAGAGGGAAACGCTATGAGTTCGACAAAAACCCTGTTCATCACCGGCGTCAGCACAGGTTTCGGCAAGGCACTGGCCGCTCAGGCACTGGCGGCGGGACACAAGGTCATCGGCACGCTGCGCAATCAGGACGCCATCGAAAACTTCGAAGCCCAGGCCCCTGGCCGCGCCCACGGCGTGCTGCTGGACGTGACTGAATTCGCCGCCATCGACAGTGTGGTCAACGATGTCGACAAGGCCTTTGGCCCGGTGGACGTGCTGGTCAACAACGCAGGCTACGGCCACGAAGGCGTGTTCGAGGAGTCGACGCTGGAGGAAATGCGTCACCAGTTCGACGTCAACGTGTTCGGCGCCGTGGCGATCACCAAAGCCTTCGTCCCGCTGTTCCGCCAGCGCCGCAGCGGGCACATCATCAACATCACGTCCATGGGCGGCTTCATCACCATGCCGGGGATCTCGTTCTACCACGGCAGCAAGTTCGCGCTGGAAGGCATTTCCGAGACGCTGGGCAAGGAATTGAAGCCCTTCAACGTATTCGTGACCGCCGTCGCACCGGGCGGTTTCCGCACCGACTGGGCCGGTCGCTCGATGCAGCGCTCGCCCCGGCAGATCGCCGATTACGATGAGTCTTTCAACCCGATCCGCAAGGCCCGGGAAGAGCGCAGCGGCAAGCAACCGGGTGATCCGGTCAAGGCCGCGAACGCGATCCTGACGCTGATCGCCAGCGACGCCCCGCCCGCGCATTTGTTGCTGGGCAGCGATGCGTTGAAGCTGGTGCGGGACAAGTTGGAACAGCTGCAGGCTGAGATCACGGCGTGGGAAGCGGTGACCAAGTCGACGGATATCTGATGCCATGGCTCGTCCGTGCCATTGATTTCGCCTGAAAAACCGTTTGCGAATGAATTCGCTCCCACAGGGTAGATCGCATGGCGAAATCGCGCGCAAACCTGTGAGAGCTAATGTATTCGCGATGCGACCGTCCAGACACCGTTGCAGCGTCCGGATGATCGCTTCACGTGGTTACGGCTTGGCTATGTCCGTACGGTCCACCGCCGGCGACGTCTCGGGCAAGGTCGCCCGCAGCTGCGCCACCTGCCCTGCGTTGACGACAGGCGCGTGGTTACCCCAGCTGCCGCGGATGAAGGTCAGCAGCTGCGCCACTTCCTCATCCGACATCCTCCAGGCAAAACCGGGCATACCCAGTTCCGAAGGCGCAGTGGCGGTGGCTGGCAGTTTGCTGCCCGCTAGCACCAGGCGGATCATCGACACAGGGTCTTCCGAGAGCACCGACGAGTTGCCGGCGATTTTCGGGAACACCCGCTGATAACCCTGGCCGTCGGTGCGGTGGCAAGCTGCGCAGTTGTCGACGTACAGCTCGGCACCACGACTGCCCTCTTGCCCCGCTTGCAGGGCCTTGGCAGTGGACGGGTCGGCCTCGAACGTGGACACCTGACGAGCACTCCCCGGCAGGGTTTTCAGGTAGGCGGCCACAGCCTTCAGGTCTTGGTCGTTGAGGTGCTGAGTGCTGTGCACCACCACGTCGCCCATCGCCCCGCCGAGTACCGCGTGGGTCTCGCTGCGCGCGCTGCGCAGGGTGGCCACGATGTCATCGGCGCTCCAATTACCCAGACCGTCCGCAGGATTGCCACGCAGGTTCACGGCCAGCCAGCCATCAATCACTGGCCCACCCGACAGGAAGGCGTCGCCGGATTCATCCAGCGCCTTCTCCTGCAGGGTCAGCGCCCGTGGCGTGTGGCAACTGCCGCAATGCCCCAGCCCTTGCACCAGATAGGCGCCGCGCGCCACTTGCGGATCCTGATACCGCGCCGGGTTGAACGCCACGTCTTGCGGGGCGGGTGCGAAGACCTTGCGCCACACCGCCAGCGGCCAGCGCATCGACAACGGCCAGGGCACGTCGTTGGCGCGGTTTTCTGCATAGACCGGCGCGACACCGTGCATGAAGTACGCGTACAGCGCCCGCACGTCGTCATCGCTGGTTCGCGCGTAAGCCGGATACGGCATGGCCGGGTACAGGCTGTTGCCATTGGCGGCGATGCCATGGCGCAGCGCGCGGTCGAAGTCGTCCAGCGTGTAACTGCCAATGCCGGAGGCTTTGTCGGGGGTGATGTTGCTGCTGTACAGCGTACCGATCGGTGACGCAATCGGCAGGCCGCCGGCGAATGGCTTGCCGCCTTTGGCCGTGTGGCACGCCGTGCAATCACCGGCATCGGCCAGGTAGCGGCCTTTCTCGATCAGCGCGGCTTGATCGGTGGACGTATCGGCGGCCAGTTTTGGGGTAGACGTTGGCCAGAAGGCAACGCCCAGCACCACACCCAACGCGACCACAGCAATGACGAACAGGCTTGAGAGAAGCTTTTTCATGGTCGTCTCTCCTTAGGGCTGAACCAGCGGGCCGGGGTTTTTCAGGTATTGCTCGCGAATGGCTTTGGCCGACCAGTACGCCAGTGCACCCACCATGCCGGTCGGGTTGTAGCCGTTGTTCTGCGGGAAGGCGTTGGCGCCGATGGCGAACACGTTGTGCACGTCCCAGCTTTGCAGATAACGGTTCAGCGCCGAGGTCTTCGGATCGCTGCCCATGATCGCGCCGCCGCAGGTGTGGGTGCTCTGGTATTTGGTGATGTTGTAGTGCTCGCCCGGCTTTTTAGCGTCGCCGGACAGGGCGGTCGGGTTGAGGATTTTTGACATCTCCATAGCCTTGCCCACCAGGAACTGCGAAGCCTTGACCTCGTTGTCGTGCCAGTCGAAAGTCATGCGCAGCAGTGGCCGGCCGAAGCCGTCCTTGTAGGTCGGGTCCAGGCTCAGGTAATGCTGCTTGTACGACATGCAGGCGCCCTGCACTTCAAAATAGAACGAGTGACGGAAGGCGTCGCTGGCGGCCTGTTTCCACGCCGTGCCCCAGTTCGGCGTGCCCGGCGGCACGTTGATCCCGCGCACGGGCCCTGCCCCCGGCTGCCGCGCCCAGATGATGCCGCCACCGACGAAACCGGCCTTGGCGTTGTCCAGCTGGTTGCCGTTGAGGTTGTCCATGGTCGTGCCCGCGCCACCGATGCCGATGAACTGATTGGCCTGCACGTCCTTGTTGAAAAACAGCACCACCCGGTTGAGGTTCTGGTACGAGTAATTACGCCCGACCGTGCCCTCACCCGTTTGCGGATCGTAGGGTTTGCCGATGCCGGACAGCAACATCAGGTGCACGTTGTACAGCGAGAAAGCGCACAGCAACACCAGATCCGCCTGCTGCTCGACTTCACGCCCCTGGGCGTCGAGGTAGGTCACGCCGGTGGCTTTCTTGCCGTCGCTGTCGAGGTTGACCTTGAGCACTTGGGCGTGAGTGCGCAGTTCGAAGTTCTTGCGCTGGCGCAGCACCGGCAGAATGCTGATGTTGGGGCTGGCCTTGGAGTAATTCAGGCAGCCGTAATCGCTGCAGAAACCACAGGCGTTGCACGGGCCCATCTGACAACCGTAAGGGTTGACATAGGGGCCGGAGGCATTGGATGCGGGGATCGGATACGGGTCCCAGCCCATTTCGCGCGCGCCTTTGTAGAACATTTCCGCGCCGAGGTAATTCGGGTTCGGGCCTAGCGGAAACTCCCGAGAGCGAGAGCCTTCGAAGGGGTTGCCACCGATCTGCTTCACTCCGTTGATGACCCCGGCCTTGCCCGAGGTGCCGCAGACGTATTCGAAGTGATCGAAGTGCGGCTCCAGGTCGTCGTAGGTGACGGGAAAGTCCTGAATGCTCATGTCCTGGGGAATGAATTTCGCGCCGTAACGCTGCTCGACGTTGCTGCGCAGCTGGAAGTCTTCCGGAAGGGCGCGGAAATGACAGCCCGACCAGTGACTGCCCGCGCCGCCCACGCCGGTGCCCGGCTTGAACGAGCCCATCTGCCGATACGGCACAGCGTTCGAGGTCAGGTTGTGCCGTGCGGTCACGGTCTCTTGCGCCAGGCTCTGCAGGTAGCGCCGATGCACCGAACCTTCCAGCTCATCGACCACTTTGGGGTAGGCGAAATCCGGCTGGGTATCGCGATCGGCGCCGCGCTCCAGCACCACCACATTCAAGCCGGCGTCGGTGAGTTCTTTGGCCAGAATCGCACCGGTCCAGCCCATGCCAACAATGACGGCGTCCACTTTCGGTTTTACGTTCGCCATGTTCAGCCCCTCCGCCCGGCCAGATCGACCGGCGGCAACGGATACGGCTTGTCGCGCACCGTGATCCAGTCCATGTAGTCGGCGCGCATGCCGGGGTAGCCGATCATCTTCCAGGCACCCATGTTCTTGTTGCCGCCGTGGGAAGGGTCGGCGAAATAGCCGTTGCGCACCTCGTTGAGCAGGTTGCTGAAAAACAGCTTCGAGGCGATGTCGTCCAGCGCCAACTTGCCGCTTTCGGCGGACTTGAGCAGGTCTTCCTGCTGGGCCGACGAGAGCTCAGCGAAGGCCTTGCCAGAGAAGTTCTTCCTGCAGTTGGCGTTCATGGCCTTGATACCGATGCGCAGGGTCTCACGCAGGTTCAGGCGACCCTGATAACCGAACTCGGGAGCGGCTTCCAGAAAAGGCCCCTGCATGTACCAGATGCCGCCGTTGGCGTAGGGCGTTTGCATGTGGCGGTCGAGAAACTCGGGAACTCCCAACTCCACAGCGCCGGGGCCGACGTGGTCGGAGGGGATCAGGCGATCACAAGCGGCAATCAGGAACGCCCATTCTTCGGGGGTGAAGAACGTCGGCGTGTAATCCCCTGTGGAAGATGCAGGGACTGCAGCGGGCTTGGGCGCTGCGTCGCTGGCCGGAGTCTGGGCGAACGTACTGGAAGGAAGGCCGGCACCGGCCAGGGTTACGACGGGGATAAGGGTCAACGATTTGCGTAGAAAATCGCGACGCGCCGGGGAGGTGTCGTCATCGAACATCTTTCATTTCTCCTGAGACTGAACACGGGTGTGCTTCGTTTTTCGGGTGTTTCTTGTTGTAGGTCGCCGTGCGCCGCCTGCTGCAATGACAGGCGGACGCCGGGATTCGATTGCCAGCTAATAATTACCTAGCTAAGCATTTGCACGTTACTTAACCAGCTTCCACTGCCGGGGACTACCTTGATTGCAGGGTTAAACGATTCATCAGATCTTGAATTGCCCAACCAGCGCGCTGAGGTTGCCGCCCAGTGCAGACACGTCGCGCATGGTGCGGGCGCTCTGCTCGGTTTCCTCGGCAAGGTTTTCAACGGCTCCGGCGATCTGGTGCACGCTGCGGTTGATCTCTTCGGCCACTGACGTCTGCTCTTCGGCGGCGCTGGCGATCTGCGCGTTCATCGCGTTGATGGTGCCGATCAGGCCAGAGATGGAATCCAGCGAAACGCCGACTTCGTTGGTCTGCTGGTTAGCACCCTCACCCGCTTCGGTGGAACGGCGCATCGCTGCGACAGAGGCATGGGTGCCTGTTTCAAGGCGCGTGATCATGCTCTGGATTTCCTGGGTGCTCTGCTGAGTACGGCTGGCCAGCGCCCGCACTTCATCGGCGACCACGGCAAACCCGCGACCTGCCTCACCGGCGCGCGCAGCTTCGATGGCGGCGTTGAGGGCCAGCAGGTTGGTCTGCTCGGCGATCGAACGAATCACATCGAGCACCGACACGATGGAGCGCACGTCCTGCTGCAGGTTGTCGAGGCTGGTGCCGCTCAGGCGGATGTCGTCCACCAGCGAACTCATGCCAATGATGCTGTTGCCCACCACCTTGCGCGCGGCCTGGCCTTGATGATCGGTTTCGGAAGCCGCCTCAGCGGCGCGTTGTGCGCTGTGGGCCACTTCCTGAGCGGCAGCGGACATCTCGTGAATCGCCGTGGCCACCTGATCGGTTTCTTCGCGCTGACGCTGCATGGCTTGTTCGGATCGCAAGGTCTGTTGCGTGGCCTGGTCGACGAGGCCTGCAAGGTCGGTGGTCATCTGCGCAATCTGCCGGACCATGCCGTGGATCTTGTCGACGAAGAGGTTGAACGAGGTGGCCAGATCGCCCAGTTCGTCGCGACTGGTCACCACCAGACGGTGGGTCAGGTCGCCGTCGCCAGCCGCGATGTCATCCAGATTGGTCTTGAGAACGCGCAGCGGGCGAACGATGCCGTTTGCGGTCCAGATCCCGGCGGCAGCGGTGACCAGGAGCAGGATCAGGGTGACCACGAACACGCTGACAAGAATGCTGTGAGTACGGCTGGTGACGGCTTGCTGCTCTAGCACCATGGCGGCGTCGATGTCGTCCATGTTGATCGCGCTGCCGAGCACCATGTCCCATTTTTCCAGGTACACGGTGTAGCCGAGCTTGGGCACCTGCACGGCCTCATCGCCCGGTTTGGGCGCGGCGTAATCGATGTAATGCTTACCATTTTTGGCGACCTCGACAAAGGTCTGGTAATGGTAGGAGCCGTCCGGGTCGCGGGTGTCCCAGAAGCTTTTGCCGACGCCTGCCGGGCTGTCGCCACGGAAGACCCGCACGCCCTTGGTGTCGTAGCCGAAGAAGTACCCGTCGTCGCCATACTTCATCGGCTTCAGCAGCTCCAGCGCCTTGTCCCGCGCGGTCATGTCGCCCTGAGCGGAAGCATCGTGCAGCGGCTTGATCGTGGTCAGCGCCACGTCGACGTAGTTCTTTAACACTTGGCGGTTGCGCTCCACCAATTGCTCACGGGTTTCCTTCATTTCCTGATCGGCGCTGCTCTGCAACATCCACGAAGCCACGCCACTGAGAATCAGGGCGAACAGCAACGCGGGAATGATCGCTAAACAGAGCAGTTTGCTCTTCACGGTAAGTTTCATGAGACAAATCACCTGCTGGTCGTATGGTCATTCACTATCGGCCGGTGATCGTACAACTTGAAACATCAGGATGGCGGTTTGATGCCAGAATTGCCGCTTGATCGTGTAACACGCCCGGATGGCGGGGGGATTGGGCTATGTTTTTTTTTGAGTGCCGTGCCAGAAACCTGGCGTGGTTGGCGCTCGGCCAGCGGACAACTTCCACACACCTCCAACCCTGTTACCCGATAACGCAAGCAACAGACCCGGCGCTGGCGCCTCAATTCGGTTTGCCCTTCGACCTTGAAATAACGCACCGGCTGGTACAGCGGATTGCGTCGCCCATCGGGCAGGGTTTTAGCGTTCAGCACGTCATGCCCATGGCGCAAATCGGCGTGAGGCACCGCCCCCGCCAGCACGCCAACCACCCAATCAAAATAATTGCCCGCGTTGCTCCACAGCACATGGGGCGACAGGCGTATGCGACTCGTCACGCCCTCGATGAAGGGGCGCAGGTGATGCTCGATCAGGTCGTCGAAACGCTCAACTCCATCGGCAGGTTCAGGTGACCATCGCCGACCGGCATCGGGCAGTTTGAACCCCAGGGGCATGCCCTGCCCGTCCAGCATCAGCTGCAAGTCATCGAAGTCCAGCGGCAGCCGGTGGTCAAGAATCAGCGAGGACGCCACCACCGGCGGGATCAGTTTGACGCAGTAATGCTTGGTCCAGATCGACGCCAACCCACGGCGGTCACTGGCGGGGTATTGCTCGCCGAAACGGGTCAAGGTGTCGTCGAATGCACCCGACGTGAAGAAGGTGCGCAACGGCACGCCCGGGCGGGGATCGTCGTCGAGCACGAGCACATCGCGGTAGTGCGCGAAGTCGGCGATGAACAACGGCGCCAGCGCAGGGATCACTGCACGAATCCCCGGGCCGACGCCGTTTTTTCCAGCGAGAGGTTAATGAGGCTGACGCCGCGCCAACACCAACAACCCCTGTTCCAGCGCCGGGAACAGGCTGTTGTTGAAGTTGTTCCAGCGCAGTTCGAGGATGGTGTCGTCTGGCGCAATCGGTGTGTCGAGGACGTCAAAAATCACCTCCCCCGAATCGATGCCGTTGTCCACGTAATGGAACGAGGCGCCGGTCATGTCCACCACCGGAATGTCGATGGTTTCGCGGGTTTGCCAGTCAATGACTTTCTTGCCTTGCGCGCCGTACAGCGCGTCAAGGGTGGCGTAGGCGCCGCGACGTTCATAGGGCGATTCCAGACGGGTGATGCCCGGGTGGATATTGACGATGCGACGGTGGAAATCCGCGCCGGGACGTACCAGTTCGTCGAGGATCACCAGCAGCCCGTCGAGGACCACGACCTCGGCTTGCAACGCCTGCAAACGCTCGCCCAAGCGTCGCTCGAAATCCGATTTCCCCGCCAGACGCTGGCTGTCGCCCAACGGCAAGGCACGGTAGGTCGAGGGAACGTTTTCCAGCAAATCGTTGACCGGACGGCCCTGCACCTTGAGGTCTGCCGGGTAGAACCAATGCGCCCCCTGCCCCGGCGCGAAGCCGTAGTCCTTGATGTTCTCGCGGTCCCGCGCCGACTCGGGGTTGTCGTCGCAAATGATGCCTTCGAGCGAATAATGATCGCCCAGTGGCGTGTCGTTGAGCGCCTGCACCAGATACTCCAGCGGCGACTTCATGTAGCGTTGTTCGCCGTGGTAATCGACGTATTGACCGGCCTTGTCAGCCGCGCCATTGCGCAGCGACCAGACGTACACCAGTTTGGTTTTTTGCATGGGTTTCGAACTCATGGGGTGTTGAGCAGCGCGTCGCCATTGACGCCTTCGGCCATTGCCACGACCACCTTGCGTTCACCGCTGAAGGGCTTGCGCGAGTGGGCGGTGAGCATGTTGTCGAGCATCAGCACGTCGCCGGTGTGCCAGGGAAAGACCACTTCGCACTCACCGAGCACGCCGCGAATTTCCGCCAGCGCGTCGTCTTCCAGCGGGCTGCCGTCGCCGTAATAGACGTTGCGCGGCAGGCCTTCCTCGCCGACGGTGTCCAGCAGGATTTCCTGCATGTCGGGGTCGAGGTTGGAAAGGTGAAACAGGTGCGCCTGGTTGAACCAGACCCAGTCCTTCGTGCGCGGGTGTTGGGCGACGCCTTGCACGAGCTGTCGGGTGCGCAGGTCGCCGTATTCGTTCCAGTCGCACTGAATGCCGCGCTTGCGACAGTAGTCCTCAACCTCGTTGTGGCGCTCGGTGTTGAACACCTGTTGCCAGGTCAGGTCGAGGCCGTTGCCGTAGTTGCGCACGTACATCAGGCGTTTCTCTTCGAAGCGCTTGCGCAGGGCCGGATTGATCCGACGGAACACCTCGCGGCTGTCGGCAATTGGCGTCTCGCCTCCGCTGGCGGCGGCCTTCGCGCAGTAGAACCAGATGCGCATGGGCCACTCGTTGGTGTAAGCCTGTTCGTTGTGCAGCGGGATCGAGCGATGCGCCGGGTATTCGGTGGAGGTGTAGACCCCCTTGCCGTCGACCTGACTGCGGGGGGTGGAGCCGAATTCGTAGTTGAGCAGCGGATGGCCGAACGCGGCGGCGAAACGCTGGAAGCCGTCGACGCCTTCACTGTTGAACCCGCTGAACAGGATGGCGCCGTCGCGTTCAAGCAACCGGTCAACCACGCCGCGCAGGGATTCGAATTCGGAGGCCAGGGTCGCGCCGGTCTGGCCGGGATAGACCCGCAGCGGGAAGCCGGTTTCGACGTGGAGGGTGTGTGGCGTGAGCATGCTCATGTTCATGGGCAAGACGCTCCAGGGCAGCAGTTCAAAAAAGGGGGTGGATCAGGCCATGGCCTTGCGCAGGCTCAGGGGCCGCATGTCGGTCCAGGTGGTTTCGATGTAGTTGAGGCAGGTCTGTTTGTCGCCTTCGACGCCGACGCTTTTCCAGCCTTCGGGGATGGCTTTGTAGTCGGGCCAGATGGAGTACTGTTCTTCGTGGTTGATGACTACGCGGAATTGGGTGTTTTCGCCGTCAAAGCTCATGGGGTTGCCTCTTCGTGATGAGTGGCCGCGTGTGATGCGGGTTTATCTAGAAGACGAATGAGGGGGGCGGATGATTAGTGTTTTTTCTTGAAGCGGGTCAAAGGCGGTGCGTTGTTATGCATGTATATCCATTTGCGGTGGCGACACTGCTTCACCTTTCCGCCCCCCCGGCGGGTCACTTTCGAAAAGCCGGAGTGCCGGCCCAGACGAAAGTAACCAAAGCGCTCAGGCTCCTGGTTTGGCTTCGACTTCGTCGAAGTTCCCTCACTCCGGCGATGCTCCGTGGGCCCGCGCCGAACGGACATCCATGTCCTTGCGGCGCTCTCGCGGCATCCATGCCGCTCGACCCACTCCGCACCGCCTGCGTTCGGCCTGCACCCAAGTCGCGTTCGGCGGTGTCTGAACTATTGCGTATGAAGATCAAGATCAAGAGCGAGATCAAGAGCAAGAGCAAGAGCAAGAGCAAGAGCAAGAGCAAGAGCAAGAGCAAGAGCAAGAGCAAGAGCAAGAGCAGGAGCAGGAGCAGGAGCAGGAGCAGGAGCAGGAGCGAGTGCGAACTTCGCGCTTGAATCTGGACGCTGTTCCTGTGGGAGACGCCGGAGGTTACGACGGCAGCGAACGCGGTGTACCTGCATTGTTGAGAATTCAGGAGCGCTGCACAGCCCCTGTAGGAGCGAATTCATTCGCGAGAGGCAGGTGCAGGCAACACATCTCCGTCGCCTGGACCATTTTCGCGAATGAATTCGCTCCTACAGTTCAAAATCGCGTCCTGATGAAGCCTCGCTTAACGCAACACACTGCGAAGAGCGTTAGCTCCAGCAAGATCGCTTTTGATCTTCTCCCACGCCAGTTCAGACACCGCCGAACGCGACTTGGGCGCAGGCCGAACGCAGGCGATGCGGAGTGGGTCGAGCGGCATGGATGCCGCGAGAGCCGCGCTGGGCCATGGATGGCCCTTCGCGGCGGGCCCACGGAGCGTCGCCGAAGTGAGGGAACCCGAGGAACGAGGGCCCAGCCAGGAGCCTGAGCGCTTTGGTTACTTTCGTCTGGGCCGGCACTCCGGCTTTTCGAAAGTGACCCGCCGTAAGGGCGGAACCGATATCAGCCACACCCGATGAAACGGATATGAACGCAGTTCAAGAAACAAAAAAAGGGCAAGTCACGTCACCCGTGCCTGCCCTTCTCTTCAACCCCTGCCCTTACCAGCGGAACGCCACCGTACCCAACACGGTGCGCTCTTCGCCCCAATAGCAACGACCGGCGTTGTTACACCCGCTGACATACTCCTTGTCAAACAGGTTCTTCGCGTTCACATCCACCGACCAGTGCTTGTCGATGTCATACCCGACCAACGCATCCACCAGCGTCACATCGCCGGTCTTCAACTTGCCGTACAACGTCGGCGCGGTGTACGCGAAGGTGTTGTCGAAATACCGCACACCACCGCCCACACGGAATCCGCTCAGCGGACCGTCGAGGAAGCGATAGGTCGCCCAGCCCGACGCCTGGTTACGCGGAATACCGGTCAACTGGTGATCCTCGAACAACGACCCCGGCGCATCCTTGGTCACCCGTGCATCGGTGTAGGTGTACGACGCCGTCAGGCTCAGGTTCTGGGTGATGTCGCTGTTGGCTTCCAGCTCGATGCCCTTGGACTTGCTCTCGCCCACCTGCTGGCTGAAACCGTTGGACCCGGCCACGACGTCGTCGGTCTTGGTGAGTTCGAACACCGCTGCGCTGAACGTAGTGTTCCAGCCTTTCGGCTCGATTTTCACACCGGCTTCGTACTGATGGCTGAGGATCGGGTGCAGCAAATCACCATTCGGCTGCGACGACTGCTGCACCGGAGTGAAGGCCGTCGAATAGCTGACGTACGGCGAGATGCCGTTTTCGAACTGGTACATCAGGCCGGTCTGCCAGCTGAAACGGTGATCCCAGCCGTCCAGATCCGCCACACCGCTGGTGGTACCGGCGCGGTTGCGGTATTTGCTGTTCACGAAGTCCTGGCGACCGCCGAGCAGGAAGATCCAATTGTCGTACTTGCTCTGCAACTGACTGTACAAACCGTACATCTGCTGGTCGAGCTGCGAGTTCTGGATCGTCGCGAGCATACGCGGATTGCCCGCCGGGAACACCGGGTTGAAGGCGTTGAACGTACCGCCGTTGCCCGCCGCCCAATCCTGGTTGAACGAGGTGCGGTCGTAGCTCGCGCCCAGCAGCACGGTGTTGTCCAGCGCGCCGGAGGTGAAGTGGCCTTCGAACTGGTTGTCGACCGAGTAGGCGATGGATTTGTTGTCGCGGTCATACGCGGTGCTGGTCAACGTGCTGCCGAAGCCGCCGTTGTTCAGGTTGTTCGGCCAGGTCTCGTGGCGGTCGATGCGCGATTCCATGTAGCGCGAGTTCTGGCGGAACTGCCAGTTCTCGTTCAACTGGTGGCTGAACTCGTAGCCCAGGGTCCAGCTTTCACGCTCGAAATCGTCCCAGTTCGGGTTGCCGTTGAATTGGCTCTTGCCGATCTTGCCGTTGGGGTTGTTCAGCAGCGTGCCCGCCGCCGGGTAGCCCAGTTCCAGCTTGGTGCGGTCGCGCTGGTACGAGGACAGCAGGGTCAGCGCGGTGTCTTCGTCGAAGTTGAAGGTCATCGACGGCGCGATGTAAATGCGGTCGTCCGGCACGGAATCGACCTGGGTGTCGGCGTTGCGGCCGAGCATGACCACACGGCCCAGAATGCGGTTGTCGTCGGTCAGCGGGCCGGAGACGTCCAGGCTGAGTTGACGACGGTTGTTGCTGCCGTAGGTGAACTTGGCTTCGCCTTGCGCGACTTCGGTCGGGCGCTTGCTGACCAGGTTGACCAGACCGCCCGGCGCGTTTTCGCCGTAGAGGATCGAGCTCGGGCCCCGGAACACTTCGGTGCGCTCCAGACCATACGGTTCGGTGGTGGTGTCGTAGCGGTTGCCTTGCAGACGCAGGCCGTCCTTGAGCAGGCCGTAGCCGTAGTCGGTGGCGTTGTAGCCACGAATCGAGAACAGGTCACCGGCCAGGCCGTCGCCGACCGCGAACGGTGGCGCAAAAATACCCGGCACGTAGCCGAGGATGTCGGTCAGGGTTTGGGACGCCTGATCCTGCATGCGCTGACGTGTCACGACCGATACAGAACGCGGCGTTTCCGATAATGGCGTGCTGGTCTTGGTGCCCGCCGTGCTGTTTTTCGCCTGATAACCGACGTCGGTTTCAGCCACTGGGGCTTCACCTGAAACCACCGAATTCTGCAGTTGAATGGTGGAGCCTTTCGCCGGTTTCGCAGGGGCATCGTCGGCCCATGCCAGACCGTGGCACGCGACTGTTGCAACCAGCGCTGCCAAGGCTTTCACCTTGAATTGATTTTTGTTGTTGCTGACCATCCGAACTCCCCCTCCCTTGAAGAAACACGGGGCCTCTGGCCCCAAATTTTGACTGCATATGTCAAAAAAGCGTGAAAATGTAACAGAGAAACGTTCTCATTGCCATTGCTATTCATTATCAAATGCGAAGCGCAGTCCCTTGTCACTTCGCGGATACAGGGGTGGGTCTAACGGGTGTGGACGGCGGCCGAAACGGCGGCGCTGAAGATGTCGGCGATCTGGTCGATCTGCGTTGCGGTGACGATCAGCGGCGGCAGAAAACGGATGACGCTGGAGTGACGGCCGCCGACTTCGATGATCAGCCCCCGTTGCAGGCACTGGCGCTGAATCTTCGACGCCAATTCACCGCTGTGGGGGAAACGCCCGAGCACGTCCGGACGCCCTGCGGTATCGACCATTTCCACGCCGAGCATCAGGCCCATGCCGCGCACGTCGCCCATCTGCGGATAGTCTTTTTGCAGGGCACGCAGATGGCTGCTCAAGCGTTCGCCCATGGCCGCCGCGTGCTGGTCCAGTTGCTGTTCGCGCACGATGCGCAGGGTAGTGGAACCGGCGACCATGGCCAGCTGGTTGCCACGGAACGTTCCGGCGTGAGAGCCCGGTTTCCAGACATCCAGCGCCTTGTTGTAGACCACCACCGCCATCGGTTGACTGCCGCCGATGGCTTTGGACAGGACCAACACGTCCGGGACGATGCCGGCGTGCTGGAAGGCAAACGGCTTGCCGGTCCGCGCCACGCCGCACTGGATTTCGTCGAGGATCAGCGGCACCCCGGCGTCGTGGGTGATGCGGCGAATCTCGCGCAACCAGTGAGCAGACGTCGGCACCACCCCACCCTCCCCTTGCAGGGTTTCGAGGATCATCCCGGCCGGTGGCAGCACACCGCTTTCCGGGTCGGTCAGCTGGTTCTCGATGTAATGCAGGCCGATGCGTTCCCCCGCCTCACCGCCCACGCCGAACGGGCAGCGGTAGTCGTAGGGGAACGGCAAGAACTGCGCGTTCGAGGCCATGCCGTCCAGATACGCCTTCGGCCCCAGGTTGCCCATCAGGCCCAACGCGCCCTGGGTCATGCCGTGGTAAGCGCCGTGGAAGGCCATCAGGTTGCTGCGCCCGGTGGCGGTGCGCACCAGTTTCAGCGCCGCCTCGACCGCGTCGGTGCCTGCCGGGCCGCAGAATTGAATGCGCGCGTCCTTGGCGAATTCGGGTGGCAGCAAGGCGTACAGCTCGCGGATGAATTCATCCTTGGCCTCGGTCATCAGGTCGAGGGTATGCAGCGGGCGCTGACCGTCGAGCAAGTTGCGCATCGACTGCACCACCTCGGGGTGGTTGTGGCCCAATGCGAGGGTGCCCGCACCGGCGAGGCAATCGATGAACCAGCGCCCTTCGCTGTCCTGCACGTGAATGCCCTGGGCGCGCTTGAGCTCCAGCGGAATGCGGCGCGGGTAGCTGCGGGCGTTGGATTCCACGGCCGCCTGCCGCTCCAGTCGCGGCGTGGGCGCGAACCGATAATCGGCGTTAATCAGTGCCGCCTCGGGGCTCAGCTCGCCAATGGACGTCACGTTGTGTGGGCTATGCATATTCCTGCTCCTGGAAATCGTGGGACTGAGGGCGCTCGTTGACCTGCGCGAGGGACTCGGCCAATTGGGTAATGAACGACTGATCACGGACAATCGAGAGGTGGTCGGCATCGATCCAGGCCGAAACCTGCATGCGTCCACCCATGCCCTGCTCCAGAAGAGCCGGTGCGTTTTCGTTGTTTTCCGGAGACCGCTCGGCCCACCAGGCGTACACCGGCACGCGGAGGGCGGGGATGTCCCGGCATTGGTTGGCCAACTGGCGCATGTGCCGCTCGACGCCGAGCAACTGCTGCCAGTGTTCGTCGCCTTCGGCCTCGCCGTCAGTCAGGGACTGAGGCGCCGTTTCAGGGAGCGGTGGACGCGGCTGCCCGGCGCCCGGCACGTAGCCGTCGATCAGGCCGACGAATTCCACGCGCTTGCCCAGACGGGTCAGCAGACGGGCCATTTCCAGCACCATCGTGCCGCCCATGGACCAGCCGATCAGGCGATACGTCCCGGAGGGCTGCTGCTCCAGCAACGCCTTGACGTAGTCGCGGGCCATTTGTTCGATGGCCGTGTCGCGCCACTGGCCGTCCAGCACCTGACGGTTCTGAATCCCCCACACGTCCCACTGCGCCGAAAGACGCCGCGCCAGCGCGTAATAACCCACCACCGTGCCGCTGACCGGGTGCACGCAGAACACGGCGGGCTTGTCGCTGGCGCCGCTGCTCAGGCGGATCAGCGGGTTCGGCGTGCCAGAGTTGCTCGTCGCCTGGGCCTGAGCGACTGGCGAGGCCTCTTTGATCGGCAGGCCCTCCAGCAACTCCACCAGCGCGGCGCGATAGGCCGCTTGCAGCCGCTCGATGGTCTGACGCTCATAACGCTGACTGCTGAAGCGGAAGGTCAGCCCCAACTGCCCGGCGAAGACCTGACCGTTGATTTCCAGCTCGCGGTTGAGCGGCGTCGCCGGGTCGATCAGGTCACCAGCAGGCACCTTCGACGGCGCGAAACGGCCATCCCCCAGGTCCTGATCGAACTGGCCGAGGTAGTTGAACACCACCTTCGGCTCCGGCAACGCGGCCAGTCGTTGACGCACGGGCTCGCTGCCCAGGTAACGCAGCAGACCGAAACCGACGCCTTTGTCCGGCAGCCCTCGCACAACGGCGCGCACCTGTTCGACGGTCTGCCGAATGTCACTCGCGGCTTCGACCCGCACCGGGAACAGGCTGGTGAACCAACCCACGGTGCGGCCGACGTCCAGGCCTTCGCTGAGCGCTTCACGGCCATGGCCTTCCAGCGCGATGAGGTGCTCGTGTTGACCGGTCCAGCCGCCAAGGGCCTGAGCCAATGCGGCCAGCAGGATTTCATCCACCCGCGCCTCCAGCGCCGCTGGGGCGTTGCGCAGCAGGCGACGGGTCAGCTCGGCGTCCAATAGCAGTTCGGTCTGTTCAAGGTCTTGCTGGGTGGCGCGACCTTCAGCATGGTCCACCGGCCAGGCGCTCTCGCCCTGCTCTGTTTGCGCGGCCCACGACGCGGCTTCGGCCTGGCGTTCAGGGGCCTGCGCCGCCTGCACCAGATGCTGCGCCCAGCGCTGATAGCTGCTGGATTTCGGACCGAGATTGACGGCGGTGTCCGACGCCAGCTGCGCGTAGGCCCGGGACAGGTCTTCCAGCAGCACACGCCAGGACACGCCATCGACCACCAGGTGATGGGCCACCAGCAACAGGCGTTGTCGTTGACCTGTTTGCGCCAGTACCAGTCGCAACAGCGGTCCGTTTTCCAGATCGAGGCTGCGTTGCGCCTCCTGACACAACGCCGTCAATGCAGCGTCATCGGCCACGTCGCGCACCCACAGGCTGTCGCTGGCCGGGGTCTGGCGATACGCCTGTTGCCAGGTTCCGTCGTCGCGCCGCGTGAAGCGCAGGTTCAGCCCGTCATGGTGGCGCAGCACGGCCTCCAACGCACGATCCAGCACCGACGCCTCCACCGGGCGCTGAACCTCCAGCAGCAGCGCCTGATTGAAGTGCCCGCGATTGGCCATCGGCTGTTCAAAGAAATGCGCCTGAATCGGCGTCAACGGCAGTTCACCGATTGGCGTTTCATCGACGATCACTTCAGCGCTGACTTCAACCGCTGTCAGGCGCAGGGCCAGGTCTTTCAGCCGTGGGTGGCTGAACACGTCCTTGGGCACCAGTTTCAGGCCGAGCCGACGCAAGCGGGTGATCACCGCCAGCGACTGAATAGAATCGCCGCCCAACTCGAAGAAACTGTCCTGACGGCTGACGGTGTCGATGCGCAGCAGCTGCTGCCAGACCTGCGCCAATTGCGTTTCGCGCTCGCCTTGAGGCGCTTCGAAGGCGTGGCTGCTGATCTGCGGATTCGGCAGCGCGTTGCGGTCGAGCTTGCCGTTGGGCAGCTGCGGCAGACGTTCCATGATCACGATGTGAGCGGGCACCATGTATTCCGGCAGCGTGCGGCCCAGTTGCTGCTTGAGGCTGTCTTCGCTGAGGTCGTTGCCGAGCACATCGCCGCCGACATAGCCCAAAAGCTGTTTGCCACTCGCGCCATCGCGCACGATGACCAGCGCCTCACGCACACCCTCGCAGCCCTTCAACGCGGCTTCGATTTCACCGGCTTCGATGCGGAAACCGCGAATCTTGATCTGGTGATCGATGCGGCCCAGATACTCCAGCAGGCCTTCGCTGTTCAGACGCACGCGGTCGCCGCTGCGGTAGATGCGTTCACCGGCGCGGAACGGGTGCGGCAGGAAGCGTTCAGCGGTGGCGCCCGGACGGTCCAGATAGCCCCGCGCCACGGCGCCGCCGAGATACAGCTCGCCCGCAATGCCTTGAGGCAGCGGGTTCAAATCTGCGTCCATCACGTAACCCTGACGGTCACCGACCAAGTCGCCGATTGGCGCGTAGGCCGTGGTGAAATCGGCAGCCTCCGAAGAGGCCAGCCAAAGCGTCGGCGTGACCACCGTTTCGGTCGGGCCATAGCCGTTGATGATCCACAGCGGCTGGAGGTTACGAATCACGTCATGGAGCATTTCGCGACTGAACGCTTCACCGGCGAAGCAGTAGGTTTTCACCCCCGGTCCTTTGCCTTGCAGCCCGGCCCAATCCGACAGCTGACGCAGGTAGCTGGGCGGGAACGAGGCCACGGTGATGCCTTCTCGGATCAGCGTGTCGTAGGTCTGCTCCACACTCCACAACTCCTGGTCGCGCAGGACAACACGAGCGCCGTAACACATCGGCATCATCCAGCCTTCATGAGCGCCGTCGAAGCTGATCGACAGAAAGTGGAATTTCCGGTCTTCGGCGGTGAAGCGGTAGCGCTCGCCGATGGTCTGGATGTGCATGGAAATGTCGGCGTGGGCGATGGCCGCGCCCTTCGGTTTGCCGGTTGAGCCTGAGGTGTAAATCAGGTACGCCAATTGCTGCGGATGAATCGTGACGTCTGGCGCCGTTTCTGGCTCAGCCGAAACATCGAGCTGATCCAGATTGAGCAACGGCACGTCGCCCACCGGCACGCGGTCCAGCGCCGCATCGTGGGAGATCAGCAGTTTCACGCCACCGTCTTCGAGCATGTAACGCAGCCGTTCGGTCGGGTAATCCGGGTCGAGCGGAATGTACGCTCCACCCGCCTTCAGCACCGCCATGAACGACACCCACAAATCGACCCCACGCTCCATGGCAATTGCCAACCGCACTTCGGTGCCAATGCCTCGCGCACGCAGGGCGTGTGCGAGCTGGTTGGCTCGGCGGTCGAATTCAGCAAAGGTCAGGCGTTGTTCGCCGTGGACCAGCGCGATGCTGTCAGGACGCAAGCGGGCGTGATCGGAAATCAGCTCATGAATCGGGCGATCCACGTATGGCGAGAACGGCGGCGTGTTCCATTGATCCAGCGCCGCGAGGTCGGCTTCGCTCAGCAACGGCAGATCGCCGATGGCGGTGCCCGGCGCGGCGCAGACGGCGTTCAGCACGGTCAGCAGTTGGTCGTAAAGACGCGCCACGGTGGAGGCGTCGAACAGGTCGGTGGCGTAGTCGAGATAGCCGCTGATGAGGCCGTCCTGATGTTCAAAGGTGCCGAGCACCAGGTCGAACTGCGCACCTTTGATGTCCCACTGTTGCGCTTCAATGCTCAGGCCATCGAATTGCAGGCGCGACAGGTCCGGCTGTTGCTGGTGGTTGTAGCTCACCTGAAACAGCGGGTTGACGCTCAGGCTGCGCGCCGGTTGCAGCGCTTCCACCAGTTGCTCGAACGGCAGGTCCTGATGGGCATGGGCGCCCAACAAGTTGTCTTTCACTTGGGCAAGCAGTTCCGTGAACGGCTGATCGCCGCTGACCTGCGCTCGCAGCACCAGGGTGTTGACGAAGAAGCCGATCAGGCCTTGGGTTTGCAGGTCAGCACGCCCCGCCACCGGCACGCCGATGCGCAGGTCGCGCTGGCCGCTGAGGCGATACAACAACGTGTCGAACGAGGCCAGGAACAGCATGAACAGCGTGGCGTCCTGCGCCTTGGCCGTGCGCCGCAGCCGGTCGGCCAGGTCTTGCGGCAAGACGAAGGCGTGGCGCCCACCCTTGCCGTCGCGTTCGACAGGGCGGGAACGGTCAGACGGCAATTCCAGCACCGGCTGCTCGTCGCCCAACGCCTCGCGCCACCAGTTCAATTGCCGCTCACGCTCACGACCGCTCAGGCAGTCCCGCTGCCAGGCGGCGTAGTCGGCGTATTGAATCGTCAGGCTCGGCAATTGCGCCTCGACGCCTTCGGAGAACGCGCGGTACAGCTGCGCGAAGTCGTCGAGCATGACCTGGACCGACCAGCCATCGGAGATGATGTGGTGCATGCACAGCATAAGGCGCCATTGATCGTCGGCCACCCGCGCCAGCCCTACACGCCAGGGCGCGACATCGGCGTCGAGATTGAACGGTTGGTTCATGAAGGCCTGGGCCAGCTCGGCGAAATCGGCCTCCGGTTGCACGCTGTCCCGCAGGTCATGGCGGGCGATCTGCACGGGACCGACCGGCAGAATGCGCTGCAGCGGCACGCCCTGCTCACCCGGCACGAAGCAGGTGCGCAGGCTTTCGTGACGGGCCGCCAGCCCATTGAAGCTGCGTTGCAAGGCGTCGACCTTCAGCGTGCCGCTCAGATTGAGCACGCACGGCAGGTTGTACGCGGCGCTCTCCGGCTCCAGTTGCGCGAGGAACCACAGCCGCTGTTGCGCGAACGACTGCGGCGCGAACTCACGCTCGACCCGGGGCAACAACGCGGGCATGGCCGCTTGCTCGGCGCGGGTGTTGAGGAACTGCGCGAGATCGGCCAGCACCGGCGACTCGAACAGCGCCCGCAACGGCAGCTCCAGCTTAAGGTCGCGCCGGATCTGCGCCACCAACTGGATGGCCAGCAATGAATGCCCGCCGAGTTCAAAGAAATTGTCTTGGCGACCGATGCGCGGGATGCCGAGGAGGTCTTGCCACAGCGCCGCCAGTTCGGTTTCGACGCCGTCCAGCGGGGCTTCGAAGGTTCGTTGTTGCCGTTGCGGTTCGGGCAGGGCCTTGCGGTCGAGCTTGCCGTTGGCGGACAGCGGGAATTTTTCCAGCGTGACCAGATGGGCCGGGACCATGTAGTCCGGCAGGCGTTGTTTCAGCTGGGTGCGCAGCTGTTCTTCGTCGAACACGTCTGCTACGAGATAGCCCACAAGCTGCGTGCCGGTGGCAAGTTGACGGGCGACGACGACGGCTTCGCTGATCGCCGGATGGTCCAGCAACGCCGCTTCGATCTCGCCGATTTCCACCCGCAGGCCGCGCAGTTTGATCTGGTGGTCGAGACGGCCGAGGTATTCAACCGTGCCGTCCGCTCGCCAGCGCGCCAGGTCGCCGGTGCGGTACAGCCGCTCGCCGTTGCCGAACGGGCTGGCGACGAAGCGTTCGGCGGTGAGGCCGGGACGTTGGTGATAACCCCGAGCCAGGCCAGCGCCGCCGATGTACAGCTCGCCCGGCACGCCGATGGGTTGCGGATTCAGGCGGCTGTCGAGGATGTGAATGTGCAGGTTGGCAATCGGACGGCCAATCGGCACCGAAGCGCCCGGCTCGTTCACGCAAGTCCAGTGCGTCACGTCGATGGCCGCTTCGGTCGGGCCATAGAGGTTGAACAGCCCCGCATTCGGCAGACGTTGCAGGGTTTCCCGCGCCAGATCGGCAGGCAGGGCTTCGCCGGAACAGACGATGCGTTTCAGTGATTTGCAGCCAGACAGGTCGTCTTGGGCCATGAACGCAGCGAGCATCGACGGGACGAAGTGCAGCGTGGTGATCGTGTGTTTTCCGATCAAAGCCGTGAGCAAGGCAGGATCACGATGATCGCCCGGTTGCGCCATGACCAGCCGCGCACCGACCATCAGCGGCCAGAAGAACTCCCACACCGAGACGTCAAAGCTGAATGGCGTTTTTTGCAACACGGCGTCGGAGGCGTCCAAGCCGTATGCGTCCTGCATCCACGCCAGACGATTGAACAGCGCGGCATGGGTGTTGCCCGCGCCCTTCGGCTTTCCGGTCGAGCCGGAGGTGTAAATCATGTACGCCAGCTGCTCGGAGTGAATCTCCACTACCGGCGCAGTGATCGGCTGTTGAGTCACATCAAGCTGATCCAGATTCAGCACCTGCAAACCGTCAACAACCGGCAGGTCATCAATCACAAGATCATGGCTCAGCAACAAGCCAATCCCGGCGTCTTCCAGCATGTAACGCAAACGATCCACCGGGTACTCAGGGTCCAGCGGCACATACGCAGCGCCCGCCTTCACCACCGCGTACAACGCGACCACCATTTCCACCGAGCGCAACGCTGCCACGCCCACCAGCGATTCCCGCCCTACGCCCTGCCCGCGCAGGTAATGGGCAAGCTGGTTGGCGCGCTGATCTAGCTGTGCGTAGGTCAACACCTGGTCCCCACACCGCAACGCTTCACGTTCAGGGTGCAACTGCGCCAAACGCTCGAATTCACGATGCACAACCCACGATTCGTCAGCCCAATCCCGCGCCGTGTCATTGGCCTGAATCAGCTGCGTACGGTCATGCGCATCCAGCAATCCAAAGTCGCCAATCGCCGCCTCAGGCCGCTCCAGCAACCCCTCAAACAGCTGCACAAAACGCTGATGCAAACGCTCGACGCTGCCGTGATCAAACAGGTCCGTTGCGTAATTCCACGACCCACCCAACGAACCGTCCACGTCCTCCCAGGTGTTCAGCGCCAGGTCGAACTGGCTGCTGCCATCGTCCAGCGGCAGCACCTCGGCGGACAGCCCCGGCAGGCCGGCGAGCAGTTCGAAGTCCCGTTGCTGATGGTCGTACGCGACCTGGAACAGCGGGTTGTGGCTCAGGCTGCGGTCCGGTTGCAGCGCTTCCACCAGTTGCTCGAACGGCAGGTCCTGATGGGCCTGGGCGTCGAGGGTCGTCGCCTTGGCCTGCGCCAGCACGTCGTGGAACGTCAGTTCGGCAGACACTTCGGCACGCAGCACCTGGGTGCTGACGAAGAAGCCGATCATCCCTTCCACCTCCAGCCGCGAACGCCCGGCAATCGGTACGCCGATGCGCAGGTCGTTCTGCCCGCTCAGACGGTGCAACAGCACTTGATAGGCCGACAGAATCGCCATGAACGGCGTGACGCCCTCAGCCTTGGCGAACGTGCGCAGTCGCTGGCTGAACGCGGCATCGAAGCCGAACAGCAGGCGATCACCCTGATAACTTTGCTGCGCCGGACGCGGCCGGTCGGTGGGCAATTCCAGCACCGGGTGCTCGTCACCCAGCTGCTGTGTCCAGTACGCCAGTTGGCGCTCGCCCTCACCCGCTGCCAGCCACTCGCGTTGCCAGACCGCAAAGTCGGCGTATTGCACGGGCAACGGCGCCAGATCTGGCGAACGGTTTTCCAGCGCAGCACGGTACAGCTCGCTGAATTCCTGCAACAGCACGCGAACCGACCAACCGTCAGAGATCATGTGGTGCAGGCACAGCAGCAGACGCTGTTCATCCGCGGCGACCCGCACCAGCGCCAGACGCCAGACCGGGCTGTGCGAAAGGTCAAAGGGGCGTTTGACGAAGGTCTGCGCCAGTTTGTTGAATGCGGTTTCGACATCGGCCTCGTGGCGGATGTCCAGACGTTCGATCTGCACCGCACTCGCCGGTTCGATCTGCTGCAGCGGCACGCCGTCGCCCGCGACGAACCGGGTGCGCAGCACTTCATGACGTGCCGCCAGCCCATCGAACGCCGACTGCAATGCGTCCTCGTTCAGGTCGCCACGCAGGCGCACGGCCCCCGGCAGGTTGTAGGCGTGGCCGCCCGGTTGCAGTTGGTCGAGGAACCACAGCCGCTGTTGCGAGAAGGACTGCACGGCACGGGTCGCATGACGCGAGGTCAGCGCCAATTGCGTGTCCGGCTGTTCCCGTTGCGCGATGCGCAGGGCGAAATCCGCCAGACGCGGCGCGTCGAACAACGCCCGCAGCGGCACACTCAGGTCGTGTTCATGACGCAGGCGCGAAATCAGCTGCATCGCCAGCAGTGAGTGGCCACCGAGTTCGAAGAAGTGATCGTTGCGACCGACGGCTTCGAGGCCCAGCAGCGATTGCCAGGACGCGGCGAGCTGCTGTTCCAGCGGGCCCTGCGGCGCCTGATAGTCGCTGGAACTGACCTGCGGGTCCGGCAGCGCGTTGCGGTCGAGCTTGCCGTTGGGCAGTTGCGGCAGGCGCGCCATGACGATGATGTGCGCCGGAATCATGTACTCAGGCAGGGTCACCTTGAGTTGCTGCTTGATCCGCTCGTCGTTCAGGTCGTTGCCGGCCACATCACCGCCAACATAGCCGAGCAGCTGTTTGCCGCTTGCCCCATCGCGGACGATGACCAGCGCCTCACGCACACCCTCGCAGCCCTTCAACGCGGCTTCGATTTCACCGGCTTCGATGCGGAAACCGCGAATCTTGATCTGGTGATCGATGCGGCCCAGGTACTCCAGCAGGCCTTCGCTGTTCAGACGCACGCGGTCGCCGCTGCGGTAAATGCGTTCACCGGCGCGGAACGGGTGCGGCAGAAAGCGTTCAGCCGTGGCACCCGGACGGTCCAGATACCCCCGTGCGACAGCGCCGCCCAGATACAGCTCACCGGCGATGCCTTGGGGCAGCGGGTTCAAATCCGCGTCCATCACGTAACCCTGACGGTCACCGACCAAGTCGCCGATTGGCGCATAGGCCGTGGTGAAATCGGCGGTCTCTGAAGACGCCAGCCACAACGTCGGCGTAACCACGGTTTCCGTCGGGCCGTAGCCGTTGATGATCCACAGCGGCTGCAAATTGCGAATCACGTCGTGGAGCATTTCACGGCTGAACGCCTCACCGGCGAAGCAGTAGGTTTTCACGCCCGGCCCCTTGCCCTGCAAACCGGCCCAGTCGGAGAGTTGACGCAGATAACTCGGCGGGAACGAGGCCACGGTGATGCCTTCGCGAATCAGCGTGTCGTAGGTCTGTTCGACGCTCCACAGTTCCTGATCGCGCAACACGACCCGAGCCCCGTAACACATCGGCATCATCCAGCCTTCGTGGGCGCCGTCAAAGCTGATCGACAGGAAGTGGAATTTGCGGTCCTCGGCGGTGAAGCGGTAACGCTCACCAATGGTCTGGATGTGCATCGAAATGTCGGCGTGGGCGATGGCTGCGCCTTTCGGTTTGCCGGTCGAGCCTGAGGTGTAAATCAGGTACGCCAATTGTTGCGGGTGAATCGTGATGTTTGGCGCCGTTTCTGGCTCAGCCGAAACATCGAGTTGATCCAGATTGAGCAACGGTACGTCGCCCACCGGCACGCGATTGAGTGCCGCATCGTGGGAGATCAGCAGCTTCACGCCGCCGTCTTCCAGCATGTAGCGCAGGCGTTCGGTCGGGTAATCCGGGTCCAGCGGGATGTACGCGCCGCCTGCCTTCAGCACCGCCATGAATGACACCCACAAATCGACTCCACGTTCCATGGCAATTGCCACCCGCACTTCGGTGCCGATGCCGCGAGCGCGCAGGGCGTGGGCCAGCTGATTGGCGCGGCGGTCGAATTCAGCAAAGGTCAGGCGCTGCTCGCCGTGGACCAGCGCGATGCTGTCAGGACGCAAGCGGGCGTGGTCGGCGATCAGCTCATGAATCGGGCGATCCACATACGGCGAGAACGGCGGCGTGTTCCAGGCGTGCATTTCGCTGACATCGCGCTCGGTGAGCATCGACAGGTCGCCGATGCGCGCCTCGGGGAAGCGACAGATGCCGTCCAGCAGCGCCTGGAAGTGGCCGCACAGGCGGTCGATCTGTTCGGCGCTGAACACGTTGCTGTGGTAGTTGACGTGAATGTGCGCACGCTCGCCCGCCACCACCGCGAGGCTCAGCGGGTAGTGGGTTTTGTCGCTGAGTTCGACGGTCCCAATGTTCACGCCGCCTGCCTGCTTGCCGCGCAGCACGGCGTCCACCGGGTAGTTCTCGAACACCACCAGGCTGTCGAACAGGTCGCGCCCGGCATGCCCGGCGAAGCGCTGGGCCTCGAACAGCGGCGTGTGTTCGTGTTCGCGCAGCTCAAGGTTGTGCGCTTGCAGGTCGTTGAGCCAGTCGCCAACCTTCTGCTGTGCCTCCGGCGCCTGCACCAGCGGCAGGGTGTTGATGAACAGACCCAGCATGCGCTCGATACCCGGGACCTGGGCCGAACGCCCTGATACGGTGGCGCCGAAGGCCACGCGCTTCTGCCCGGTGTAGCGCTGCAACAGCAGCACCCAAACCGCTTGAATCAGGGTGTTGGCGGTGACGCGCTGACGGCGTGCGGCGCTGTTGAGCAGCTCGCTGTTCAGGTCCATCGACGTGACCCGCACCTGGGTCGGCAGCGGTTCCCCGTTGGCCGACGTCGGCGCGGTCAGGGCCGTCGCCATCAGGGTCGGTTGTTCGAAACCAGTCAGATGGGTCTGCCAGAATTGCGCGCTACGCTCGGCGTCGCGGCTCAGCAGCCACTCGACGTAATCGCCGTAATGCCCGGCCGGCAGGGGCGAGGTGTCGGACATCGCCGCTTGAATCACCTCGCCCAGCACTGCCGCGCTGCTCCAGCCATCGAGCAGAATGTGGTGGAACGTCCACACCAGTTTCCACAGCGTGTCGCTCTGGCGCACCAGCAGCACGCGCATCAACGGCGCTTGGTGCAGGTCGAACGGGGTTTCACGCTCGGCGGCCAGTACATCGGACAGCGATCCGGGGCTGCGGCGCAGGTCAAGTTCACGCACTGCCAGCACGGCGTCGCGACGAATCAGCTGGACCGGTTGCTGGCTGCCACTCAGGCGCAGGAACGAGGCGCGCAGGATCGGGTGACGCTGCACCGCCGCCGCCCATGCCGATGTGAAGCGGGCCAGCGGCAGGTGATCGACGTCCAGCGCCACTTGGTTGATGTACAGGTCTCGCGCATCGTCGCCGGACTGCACGGCACTGAGTTCGCTGTGAAACAACAGGCCCTGCTGCATCGGCGTCAGCGGGTACAGCTGTTCGATGTCGCGGGGTGCGACCGGTAGTGCGTCCAGCTGCGCCTGGGTCAACACCAACGCCAGCGCCGGGAAGTCCGACGGGGTCACGGCCGAGTGAGCGCGGCAGTGCTCGATCACTTCGTTCAACGTCACGGCGTAGGCGTCGAGCAGGCGCTGAATCGAGGCGCTGTCGTGACGTTCGCCGCTGTAGCTGCACGTCAGGCTGAACTGGCCGTCGCGCACTTGCGCGTCGAGGGACAGCTCGCAGGCCGACGGCGCGTCGGCGGCCCGTTGGGCGCCGCTGCTTTCGTGGGCCAGAGTGAACAGGCCGCTGCTGTTTTGCACGCGACCCATGTAGTTGAACAGCACGCAGCCTTCCAGCGACGGCAACGCTTCACCACGCAGGTGACGCAGCAGGCCGTAGCCGAGGCCGCCGTGGGGCACGGCACGCAGGGTTTCCTTGGTGTGTTTCAGCGCCGCATCGAGGCTGTCGTGGGCGTGCAGGCTGACCGGGTACAGGCTGGTGAACCAACCCACGGTGCGCGAGGGATCGACGCCCTCGAACAGGTCTTCGCGGCCGTGGCCTTCCAGCGCGATCAAGGCACGGGGTTCGCCGCTCCAGCGTTGCAGGGCGCGGGTCAGTGCGGTCAGCAGCAGGTCGTTGATCTGCGTGCGATAGGCCGCTGGCGCTTCATTGAGCAGCGCGTGGGTTCGGGCGGCGTCCAGTTGCAAGTGTTGCTGCTGCACGACGCTTTGCTGCGCCTTGCCTTGAGGGTTGGCGCACGGCAGTGGCGGCGCCGGTGGCAGGTTGCGCCAATAGTCGGCCTCGGCCAGCACGGCGTCGCTGTAGGCAAAGTCCAGCAAGCGGTTGGCCCAGCGCTGGAACGGCAGGCCCTTCTCCCCCAGATCGATGTCCAACCCCGCCTGGGCCTGGGTGTAGGAGTTGTCCAAGTCTTCCAGCAGCAGGCGCCAGGACACCCCGTCCACCACCAGGTGATGCACCACCAGCAGCAGGCGCTCGCCGCCTTCGGCCAGTTTGAAATGCACGGCGCGCAGCAGTGGGCCGTCCTTGAGGTTGAGGCTGGCCTGGGCTTCGTCACAGGCGTGAGTCAGTTGATCAGCGCTGACTTCGCGCTGCCACAGCAGGCCCTCAGCGTTCTCTTCAACGCGATAGCGTTGCTGCCAGTGGCCGTTGTCCTGTTGCGTGAAGCTCATGCGCAGGGCGTCGTGATGACTGATCAGTGCTTGCAGGGCCTGGGCCAGCGCCGGGGTCTCCAGCGCTTCGGTCGGGGTCAGCAGCAGCGACTGGTTCCAGTGGCTGCGCTGGCGCATTGGTTGCTCGAAAAACCAATGCTGGATCGGCGTGAGCGGAATGTCGCGGTTGTACGCGATGCGCGCCAACGCGGCGGCCTCATCACGATTCACCACCTGCGCGACCTGGGCCAGTTCGGCGATGGTCTGGCGCTCAAACATCTGCCGGGGCGACAGCTGAATGCCGCGCTTCTTGGCGCGGGAGATGATTTGCAGGCTGAGGATCGAATCGCCGCCCAAGGCAAAGAAATTGTCCTGACGGCCGACCTGCTGAACGCCGAGCAGGTCCTGCCACAGCGCCGCCAGTTCGCTTTCGACGCCTTCCAGTGGGGCTTCGAAGGTTCGTTGTTGCAGTTGCGGTTCGGGCAGGGCCTTTCGGTCCAGTTTGCCGTTGGCCGAGAGCGGGAATTTTTCCAGCGTGACAAGGTGCGCCGGGACCATGTAGTCCGGCAGGCGTTTTTTCAGTTGGGTGCGCAGGTGTTCTTCATCGAACGCTTGTGCAACGAGGTAGCCCACGAGTTGCGTACCGGTGGCGAACTGGCGGGCCACGACGACCGCTTCGCTGATCGCCGGATGGTCCAGCAACGCGGCTTCAATCTCGCCAATCTCGACCCGCAGGCCACGCAGTTTGATCTGGTGGTCGAGACGGCCCAGATACTCGACAGCCCCGTCCGCACGCCAGCGCGCCAGGTCGCCGGTGCGGTAAAGACGCTCGCCGTCGCCGAACGGGCTGGCGACGAAACGCTCGGCGGTCAGGCCAGGGCGTTGGTGATAGCCGCGAGCCAGGCCAGCGCCGCCGATATACAGCTCGCCCGGCACGCCGATGGGTTGCGGGTTGAGGCGGCTGTCGAGGATGTGGATTTGCAAGTTGGCAATCGGACGGCCAATCGGCACCGAAGCGCCCGGCTCGTTCACGCAAGTCCAGTGCGTCACGTCGATGGCCGCTTCGGTTGGGCCGTAGAGGTTGAACAGGCCCGCATTGGGCAGGCGTTGAAGAGTTTCCCGCGCCAGATCGGCAGGCAGGGCTTCGCCGGAACAAACGATGCGTTTCAGCGAAGCGCAACCCGATAGATCGTCCTGGGCCATGAACGCGGCTAGCATCGACGGGACGAAGTGCAGTGTTGTGATGTTTTGCTTTTCGATCAAAGCAGTGAGCAGCGCAGGGTCGCGATGATCGCCGGGTTGCGCCATGACCAGCCGCGCACCGACCATCAGCGGCCAGAAGAACTCCCACACCGAGACGTCGAAGCTGAAGGGTGTTTTTTGCAGCACGGCGTCGGAGGCGTCCAAACCGTAGGCGTCCTGCATCCACGCCAGACGATTGAACAGCGCGGCATGGGTGTTGCCCGCGCCCTTCGGCTTTCCGGTCGAGCCGGAGGTGTAAATCATGTAGGCGAGTTGCTCGGGGTGAATCTCCACAACAGGCGCTGTTACTGGTTGATGGTCGAGAGCCAGACGATTCAGATTCAGCACCTGCAAACCTTCCACGGCAGGCAGGTTATCGATCACCGCATCGTGGCTCAGCAACAAGCCAATCCCGGCGTCTTCCAGCATGTAACGCAGGCGATCCACCGGGTACTCAGGGTCCAGCGGCACATAGGCAGCGCCCGCCTTCACCACCGCATACAGCGCAACATCCATTTCCACCGAACGCAACGCCGCCACGCCGACCAGCGATTCACGCCCTACGCCCTGCCCGCGCAGGTAATGGGCAAGCTGATTGGCGCGCTGATCCAGCTGCTGATACGTCAGTACCTGCTCCCCACAGCGCAACGCTTCACGCTCAGGATGCAACCGCGCCAAACGCTCGAACTGACGATGCACGATCCACGATTCAACACCCCAATCCCGCGCCGTATCGTTCACCGCAGTCAGCTGCGCACGGTCCTGAGCATCCAGCAGTTCAACATCACCAATCGCCGCCTCAGGCCGCTCCAGCAACGCCTCTAGCAGCTGCACAAACCGCTGATGCAGTCGCTCGACACTGCCGTGATCAAACAGATCCGTCGCGTAATTCCAGTTACCCGCCAGCTCACCCGCCGCGTTTTCCCACGTGTGCAACGCCAGGTCGAACTGCGCGCTGCCGCTGTCCAGCGGCATCAAGGTTGCGTTCAGGCCGGGCATCAACTGCAGCGCGTCGTCCTGGCGTTGCTGATGGTTGTACAGCACCTGAAACAGCGGGTTGTGGCTCAGGCTGCGCTCGGGCGCCAGCGCGTCCACGAGTTGTTCGAATGGCAAGTCCTGATTGGCCTGCGCGCCTTGGGAGGCCAGGCGAACGTTGTCGATGATCTGGTTGAACGTGGCGTCGGCCGTGACCTCGCCACGGAGGATCTGGGTGTTGACGAAGAAGCCGATCAGCCCCTCGGTTTCAGCGCGCTGACGCCCGGCAATCGGCACGCCGATGCGCAGATCGTTCTGCCCGCTCAAGCGGTGCAGCAGGACCTGATACGCGGCGAGCATCACGGTGAACAGGGTCACGCCGCGCTGTTTCGCCACTTCGCGCATCCGTGCCGAGAGCGCTGCGTCAAAGCTGAGCGGCAGGCGTGCGCCGCGAAAGCTCTGGCGCGCCGGACGCGGGCGGTCGGCGGGCAGTTCCAGCACCGGAGGCTCATCGCCGAGCTGCTGTTTCCAGTAATCGAGCTGACGATCCGCCTCGCCCGCGTCCAGGCAGGCGCGCTGCCACAGCGCGACGTCGGCATAGCTCAAGGGCAACGGCTCAAGGGCGTTGTCGTCACCTTCGAGAGACGCGCGGTAGGCCTGAACGAAGTCCAGCAGCAACACCTGAATCGACCCGCCGTCAGCGATGATGTGGTGCAGGCAGACCAGCAGCACGTGTTCGTCATCGCTCAACGTGACCAGCGCCACCCGCCACAACGGGCCTTCGGTGAGGTCGAACGGGCGCCGGGCGAAGGCATCGGCCAGCGTTTGCAGTTCACCCTCATCGGCGGCGTGAAGCTGTTCGAACGGCATCGGCTGGGACGCCTGAACTACCTGTTCCGGCGTGCCGTCTTCAGCGGTGCCGAACACCGTGCGCAGGCTGGCATGCCGCTGGGCCACGCGGGCAAACGCGGACTGCACGGCGGCCACGTTCAGCGTGCCTTTCAGGCGCAAGGCACCCGGCAAGTGATAGGTGCTGTTGCCGGGTTCCAGCTGTTCGAGGAACCACAACCGCTGCTGGGAGAACGACGTCGGGCTGCGCTCCCCCGCCACGCCCGCCGGAATCGGCAAGGCCGACGCATCCAGCCCCTGCTCGCGCAGCTTGCTGAGAAACACCCGACGCTGCGCGGCGTTGAGGCTGAGAAAGCGGGTGGCGAGGGCCAGCAGCTTGCTTTGCGAAGTCATGCTCGGTTGCGACATCAGTTGCTTTCCTCCAGCTCATTCATGAACTCGTCCAGGGCATCGAGCCGGTCGAGCGTCAGGGTCTGCCCCTGCAAGGTGTCAATCAGGGCCGCCTGCGCGGCGACGGTGGTGGCTTCGAAGGCCTGCGCCAGCGGAATGCTCACCCCGAGGCGCTCGCGGATGCGTGACAACAGACGCGTTGCCAGCAGCGAGTGCCCACCCAATTCAAAGAAGTTGTCGTCGCGCCCCACCCGCTCGATTTTCAGCAAGCCCTGCCAGAGTTCGGCGAGGACTTCCTCGCGCTCGCCTTGTGGCGCTTCGAAATGGCGTTCCTGCACGGTCGGCGCTGGCAGGGCCTTGCGGTCGAGCTTGCCGTTGGCGTTGCGCGGCAGACGCGCCAGCAGCATCACGTGGGCCGGGACCATAAACGCGGGCAGCGCTTGCGCCAGCGCGGTTTTCAGCACGTCGGCGGACAATGCCTGCTCGGCTTCGGCGACCACGTAGGCCACCAGTTGCGGGCCGTGGGGCGTGGGTTGCGCGCTGACCACGGCGTCGCGCACCGACGGCTGGGCCAACAGGACGTTTTCGATTTCCCCCAGCTCAATGCGCTGGCCGCGAATCTTCACCTGGAAGTCGGCACGACCCACGTATTCCAGCGCGCCCTCGGCGTTCCAGCGCGCCAGGTCGCCGCTGCGGTACAGACGCGCCCCCGGTTCACCAAACGGATCGGGCAGAAAGCGCTCGGCGGTGAGGCCAGGGCGCGCCGCATAACCGCGACCGACGCCGACACCGCCGATGTACAGCTCGCCCACCACGCCCGGTGCCGCCAGTTGCAGACTGGAATCCAGCACATACAAGCGGTTGTTGTCGGTGGGGCGACCGATGGGCATGTTGGCCTTGGCAGCAGGCGCGCCGGTGAGGGTGTGCAGCGCCACGTCGTCGGCGCATTCGGCCGGGCCATAGGCGTTGACCAGCGGCACGTTCGGGTAGCGATTGAACCAGCGGGTCGCCAGGTCCACGGTCAGCGCCTCGCCGGTGGGGATCAGCCAACGCAAGGCGTCAAGCTTGTGCGGCGCAACGGCGAGCATGCCGTCGATCACCGCAGGCACGCACTCCAACACGCTGACTTGATTGGCCACCACTTCTTCCAGCAGCCGTTGCGGGTCATGCACCACGGCGTCCGGCAGGATTTCCACGCGACCGCCGAACAGCGGCGCGGTGAGGAATTGCCAGACCGAAATGTCGAACCCGGTGGCAGCGGTTTGAGCAATCACATCGCCCTCGCCCAGACGCAGGTACGGCAACTTCGACATCTGGTTGTTGAGCATGCCGCGCTGGTTGACCATCACCCCTTTCGGCTCGCCGGTGGAGCCGGAGGTGTAGATCACGTAGGCGAGCTGCTCGGCGCTGGCGTAGCGGCCGGGATTGTCGTCGCGGTCGTTGGCCAGCAGGTCTTCGAGGATCAGCAGGCGTGGCGGGGTTTCCATCAGCCCCAGCATCGCCTCGACCTGAGTCAGACAGTCACGGGGCGTCAGCAACACCGGCGCGGCGCTGCTCACCAGCATGCGCGCACTGCGTCCGGCCGGATGACGATCGTCCAGTGCCAGGTACGCGCCACCGGCCTTGAACGCGCCGATGATCATGCTGAGCAACGGCAGGCCACGGGGGGCGAACAGCGCCACCACATCATCGCCCTGCACACCCGCTGCGATCAGGCCGTGACCGATGCGGTTGGCGCTGCGATTGAGCGCGTCGTAGCTCAGGCTCTCGCCTTCGCAGCGCGCCACTTCCCGGGTCGGATGGGCCTGAACCCGCGACTCGAAACGCTCCAGGTAGCTGATGCCGTACCAATGTTTTTGCACCGCGCCTTGGCCCTGTTCCAGCAGTTGCTCGCGCTCGGCCTGTTCCAGCACCTGCAATTGGCTGAGGGTCTGTTGCGGGTTGTCGATCAGCTGTGCGAGCAGGCGACGGAAGTGGCCGACCAGCGTGTTCATGTCGCCATCGTTGAAGTGGCGAGTGTCGTAAGTCAGCTGCAATTGCAGGGACTCGCCGGGCAACAGCACCACGGTCAACGGGTAGTTGGTGTGAGTGCGGTTGGCGAGCGGTTGGATGCGGTATTCGTTCACGGCCTGCTGAACCTCGGCGCCCAACGGAACGTTTTCAAAGACGAACAGGCTGTCGAACAACGGCTGGCCGCGAGGGGTGTCCGCCAGCAACTGAATGTCGGCCAGCGACAAATGTTCGTGTTGACGCATCTCGGCGTTTTGCGCCTGCAACGCGTTGAGCAGGTCCAGCGCCGAGGCGCCCAGACCCGGACGCCGAATGCGCAATGGCAACGTGTTGATGAACAGCCCCAGCGCGCCTTCGATACCTTCCAGGTCGGTCGGACGTCCGGCCACGGTGACGCCGAACACCACCTCGTCGCGGTCACTGTGACGCATCAGCAGCAAAGCCCACGCGGCCTGCACGAAGGTGTTGGCGGTCAGGCGATGCTGGCGGGCCTGATCCGCCAGTCTGGCGGTCTGCGCGTTGCCGAGGGCCAAGGTCACGTCGCGCATCTGCGGCTCACCGTGAGGACTGTGACGGTACGGCAGTGGCGGAACGTCGGTGAACGCGGCCAGCGCCTCGCGCCAGTAATCGCGGCTGACCGCTTCGTCCTGCTCGGCGAGCCAGGCCAGGAAATCCCGATACGGGCGAGCGGCAGGCAAGCTGACGTGGCGCCCTTCAAGAAACGCGCGGTAGTGGGCGAAAAACTCGGTGAGCATCAAACCCCGGCACCAGGCATCGATCAGCGCGTGGTGGTGGCTCTGGACGATGCGGAAATCCGCCGCGCCGAACTTCACCAGACGCAAACGCAGCAGCGGCGCCTTGGCGAAATCGAAACCCTGTTCGCGCTCGGCGCTCAGCACCGCTTCCAGCTCGGCCTCGGCGGCAGCGCGGGACAAATGGCTGAGGTCGATCAGTTGCGCAGGCGATGGCACGCGGCGCATCACTACCTGACGCTGCACGCCGCTTTCCAGCCCGTGGAACGCCGTGCGCAAGGCCGGGTGGCGCTGCACCACCTGCTGCCACGCGTGTTTGAAGGCCTCGAAATCCACCTCGCTGCCGACGGCGTATTGGTCTTGCATCAGGTAGATGCCGTTGCCCCGTTCCAACAGGCTGTGCAGCAAAATCCCTTGCTGCATCGGGGCCAGTGGCAGGATGTCTTCGATCTCTCGCGCTGGAATCGCTAGGGTGTCCAGTTGCGTCTGGGTGAGTCCCGCCAAGGGGAAGTCCGATGGAGTCAGGCCGGCGTTGTGTTCGTCGCTGCAATGGGCGATCAGTTGCACCAGTTGATCGCGGTACAGCGCCACCAGTTGCTCGATGGTTTCGCGACTGAAACGCTCGCGACTGAAGGTCCAGTCCAGGTGTAACTGGCCGCCGCGCACCTGACCGTCGATGGCCAAAGCGTTGGCCAGTGGGCCTTGCGGATCGCGCAGGTGTTGGAGGGTTTGGCTCGACAGCGAGAACAGCGCGTCCCCGGAATCAGCAAAACTGTCGTCAAAACGACCGAGGTAATTGAAGGTCACGCCCTGCCCCACCAGCTCCGGCAAATCGGCACCGGCGAGGTATTTAAGGACGCCGTAACCAAGGCCTTTTTCCGGCACGGCACGCACCGCTTCCTTGACCGATTTGAGCGTGGCAATGGCGTCGTCATCCGCCTCCAGCGCGACCGGGTACAGGCTGGTGAACCAGCCGACGCTGCGGCTCAGGTCCAGCGCGTTGCCGTTTTCAAAGACGTCTTCACGGCCATGGCCTTCGAGGCTGATGACATGACGCCGACGCCCGCTCCACTGCCACAACGCTTGAGACAGCGCCGCCAACAGCAGGTCGTCGATGCGGGTGCGATACGCCGCCGGGGCTTCGCTGAGCAGGCGGCGGGTGTCCTGTGCATCGAGGGTCAGACTGACCGTGTCACCCGCGCCGATCAGGCCGTGAACCGAGGTGTCGCCCGGCAGGCAGGCGTCGGCCGCTGACAGCCCCTGCCAATGGGGCAATTGCGCGGCCAGTTCGGGGCTGCGCGCCAAATCGTGCAAGGACTGCGACCAGCGTTGGAAGCTCGCGGTTTTCTCGGCCAGCGCGACCGATTGCCCCGCCAACAAGCGGCTGTAGGCGTGTTGCAGGTCTTCCAGCAGCACGCGCCACGACACGCCGTCCACCGCCAGGTGATGGATGGCGATCAGCAGCCGCCCCTCACCCGACGGCAAGCGCGCATGGACCACGCGCAGCAGCGGACCGGTCTCAATGTTGAAACTGCGCTGGGCTTCGTCGCTGAGGGACGCGAGGTCTTCTTCGCGGCTCAGTTCGCAGGTCCATAGCAATCGCTCGGCGGTTTCGGTCTCGCGATAACGCTGCTGCCATTGGCCGTCGCCGCCCTGATGGAAGCTCAGGCGCAGGCTGTCGTGGTGCACCAACAGCACGGCCAACGCTTGCTGCAAGACGCTAACGTCCAGTGCGTTCGGCAGGTTCAGCAACAGTGACTGGTTCCAGTGGGAACGCTGCGCAACGGGCAAGGCAAAGAAACGCGCCTGAATCGGGGTCAGCGCGAAATCACGGGGCATTATCGGCGCAGACACGGGGGCAGCGACCGGTTTGGCGTCGGCCAGCACCGCCACTTGGGCCAGCTCGGCGATGGTCTGTTTTTCGAACAGTTGCTTGGGCGTCAGGCGAATGCCCTGGCGGCGGGCGCGGGCGATGATTTGCAGGCTGAGAATCGAGTCGCCGCCGAGGGTGAAGAAGTTATCGTGACGGCCAACCGCCTCAACGTTGAGCGCTTTTTCCCACAGTGCGGCCAACGTGGCTTCGACGCCATCGTGGGGGGCTTCGAAAGTCTGGGACACCGTCTGCGGCGAAGGCAGCGCGGCGTGATCGAGCTTGCCGTTGGCCGTGATCGGGAAGGCTTCCAGCGTCAGCACGTGGCTCGGCACCATGTAATCCGGTAAGCATTCGGACAACTGAGCACGCAGGGCTTCGCCGTCGACGTGCGCACCCTTGGCGATCAAGGCATAGGCGATCAATTGGCCCCGGTCGTTGACCCGCACGTGGGCATCGCGCAGGCCGTCCAGCTGACGCAGGCGCTGGGCGATTTCACCCAAGGCCACGCGGTAGCCACGGACCTTGACCTGATCGTCGGCGCGCCCGAGGAATTGAATCTGCCCGTTGGCCAACAGTCGCGCCCGGTCGCCGCTGCGGTATAGGCGACGGCCATGGCCGCTCGGGTCGGGAATGAACACGGCGGCGGTCATGGCCGGTCGGTCGTGATACCCCCGCGCCAGGCCCGGTCCGCCGACGTACAGCTCGCCGATGTCGCCTTGCACCACCGGTTCTAGATGCTCGTTGAGAATCAGCGCAGTGGCGTTGGGCAGCGGACGGCCAATGGGGGCGCTGTCGCTTGTATTCTGGATGTCGGCCAGTTCGTTACTCAGCACGCCGACCGTGGTTTCAGTCGGGCCGTAGTGGTTGATGACACGGCACGCCGGTTTCAAGCGTTTGACCTGCGCCACCAGCTCCCACGGCAAGGCATCGCCGCCGAGAATCAACGCCTGCTCCGGCAGCACGTCGGCAGGATTGGCTGCTTGCAGCAGGCCGCTCAAATGGGTCGGCACGATTTTCAGCACCCCCACTTTATTGGCCGCCATGTACGCGGCAAAGCGGTCGGCGTCAGTGGTGCGTTCCGGGCTGATCAAGTGCAGCGTGCGCGCCGAACACAGGGCGCCGAACAGCACGGTGTGACCGAGGTCGGCGCCCACGGTGGAGACCATGGCCATGCTCGCATCAGCGTCCAATGACAGACGCGACAGCAGGCCCTGCACGTAATCGGCCAGCGCGCCGTGGCTGATGACCACGCCCTTCGGGGTTCCGCTGGTGCCGGAGGTGTAGATCAGGTACGCGGCTTGCTCAGGGTGCAGCGGCAGACTCAGCGCCGTCGCGGATTGTGTACGCCATGCAGCAGTCGCCTCAACGCCGATGACCTCACCGCTGAAATCCGCAGGGGGCGCTCCATCGCGGATCAGCCAACGAGCGCCGCTGTCAGCCAACACGAACGCCTGGCGCTCGGTCGGCCATTTCGGGTCCAGCGGCACGTAGGCGGCGCCGGTCTTGAGGATCGCCAGCACACCGACGACGAACTCCACCGAGCGTTCCAGCAGCAGGCCGACGCGACTTTCCGCGCCCACACCGGAAGCGCGCAGGTGCTGGGCGAGTCGATTGGCGTCAGCGTCGGCAGTGGCGAAATCGATGCCGTGATCTTCACCCTGCAATGCTAGCGTTTGAGGCTGCGCGCTGACACTGGCATTCCACAGCGTCAGCACGTTGGTGGCAGGGAATGACACGGACTCCGCGATCAGCCGCGACGGCACAGCAGAAACCTTCAGGTCTGCCAGTCGCGCGTTGGGGTCTGCCACGACTTGCGCGCAGAGGCGCAGCAAATCGGCGGCAAAACCAGCGATGCGCGGTTCGTCGAACAGGTCGCAGGCGTAGGTGAAAACCGCCTGGATACCCTCGGCGCTGTCGGTGATGTCCAGCCCCAGGTCAAAGTGCGCGGAGAAGTCATCCAGCTGGTTGACGTCCATGCGCATGCCGCCCATTTCCAGGTTCTGCGGCAGCGGGAATTGCTGGGTGAATTTCACTTGGCACAGCGGGTTGTGGCTGAGGCTGCGGGACACGCCCAGCGCTTCCACCAGTTGGTCGAACGGCAAATCCTGATGGTTCTGGGCACCCAACGCGGTGTGTTTGACTGCGTCGATCAACGTGCTGAACGAGTGCAGCGGCGAGACGTCGGTGCGCAGCACCAGCGTGTTGACGAACAGCCCGATCAGGCCCTCGGCTTCGGTGCAGGTCCGCCCTGCCACGGGCACGCCGACGCGCAGGTCGGTCTGGCTGCTGTAGCGCTGCAACAGGCTTTTGTAGGCCGCGAGCATGACCATGAACAGCGTCGCGCCGTGAGCGCTGGCAAGGTCGCGCAAGCCCTGGCTCAGCGCACTGTCGAACGCGAGGGCATAGCGGGCGCCACGGTGACTTTGTTGCGCAGGGCGTGGACGGTCCGCTGGCAAGGTGAGCACCGGCTGGGTGTCCCCCAGACGCTCGCGCCAGTAGGCCAGTTGCCGCTCGCCTTCGCCCCCGGCCAGACGCTGGCGTTGCCAGGCGGCAAAGTCGGCGTATTGAATCGGCAGCGGCGCCAGCGCTGGAATCTGCCCTGACGCATGGGCGCTGTAGAGCGCTGCGAAGTCCTTGAGGATGACCTGCACTGACCAGCCGTCAGCGATGATGTGATGCAGCACCAGCACCAGTTGCTGCTGACCGGGGGCCAGCTGCACGTTGAGCACGCGCCACAACGGTCCGGTCTGCAAGTCCATCGGGTGCTCGACGGCAGCCTTGGCCAGTTCGCCCAGGGCTTCGAGGGGTTGCGCGTGCAGGCTCAAATCGTGCGGCTCGATGACCACCGGCTGGGCAGCGTGGATGCGCTGCACCAGCACTTCGTTGGCATTGATGGCGAAGGTGGTGCGCAGGCTTTCGTGACGCGCCACCAGGTCATCGAAACTGCGTTGCAAGGCGACGTCGTCGATGGCGCCGCTCAGGCTCAATTGACCACACAGGTGATAGGCGCTGCTGTCCGGTTCCAATTGCGCGAGGAACCACAAACGTTGCTGGGCGAACGACTGCTCAGGCGCGGTATCGCGGGAAACGCGTGGCACGGCGGGCGCACGTTCGGCGCTGCGGTTCTGGCTGGCGACATGGGCGCTGAACGCGCCGAGGGTCGGGTGTTCGAACAGGTGCGCGGGCTCCAGCTTCAGGCCCAGCTCGCCGTTGAGGCGCGACAGCACCTGCACCACGCCGACCGAATCGCCGCCACGGGCGAAGAAATGGTCGGCCGCTTTCAGGTCATCCTTGCCCAGCACTTCCTGCCATGCGGCGACCACTTCGGGCAACAGCGAGACGTCATCCACCGGCTCGCCCTCGACGTCCAGCAGACGACCGTCCTGCCAGACCGCGAAGCTGTCGAGGCTGCCGTTCTGCCAGCCGACGCGGCAGGCGGAGCGTTGCAATTTGCCGCTGGTGGTGCGCGGCAAGGCGCCGGGTTCCAGCAGCACGATGACCTTTGGTGCCACGAGAAACAGTTCCGACACGGCATCGCGCACGGCGTCGCAGATCATCTGCGGCTGCATCAGGCGGCGCACGTTGCGGCTGATTTCCAGCGCCAGGCCGACGCCTTCCGCGCCCTGCTCATCGGTGACCGGGAACGCGGCGATGCGTCCGCGACGCAGCAGCTCGACGCTTTTTTCCAGTGACTGTTCGATGTCCTGCGGGTAAAGGTTCTGGCCGTTGAGGATGATCAGATCCTTGAGACGACCGGTGATGAACAGCTCGCCGCCACTGGCGATGCCAAGGTCGCCGCTGCGAAGCCAGCGCTGGCCGCCCTCCTGCACAAAAGTCTGCGCGGTGGCCTCGGGGTTCTGCCAGTAGCCTTCGGCAACGCTGGGGCCGCCGATCCAGATTTCGCCGACCTGCCCCTCCGGCAAAACGGCCTGACTGGCGGGGTCGACAATGCGCAGCCCATGGTCGTCGCTGCACCAGCCGCAACCGGGCAAACGACTCGTCGCGTTCTGGTGGGCGAACAGCGCTTCGTCGGCATCACCCGCAGCGAGCTGACTGCCGTCGAACCGCTTGATGCCGAAGGGCACGGCACGGTGGGCAGCGCTGACGAACAACGTCGCTTCGGCGAGGCCATAACTTGGGGTCAGGGCGCGGCGGTCGAAACCGGCGGCCGCGAAGTGCTCGCTGAAGGCGTCCAGCGTGGCGATGCGAATCGGCTCGGAGCCGGAAAACGCCAGGCTCCAGTTATCCAGCTTGAGGCCCTTCACCGCGCTCGGTTTGACCCGCTCGACGCACAAGCGATACGCGAAATCCGGGCCGCCGGAGAAGGTGCCGTTGTATTCGCTCATCACTTCCAGCCAGCGCGCCGGACGGCCAAGGAAATAATTCGGCGACATCAGCGTCAGGGTGCCGCCGTAGTACAGCGGCAGCAGCAGGCCGCACATCAGGCCCATGTCGTGGTAGAGCGGCAGCCAGCTCACCCAGCTTTCGGTGGAGGCGTCGGTGACGAAGTGCCGGGCCATGGCGACTTCGTTGGCCATGAGGTTGTTGTGGGAGACCATCACGCCTTTCGGTGCGCTGGTGGACCCCGAGGTGTATTGCAAAAAGGCGAGCGACGAAGTGTCGATCAACGAGGGCTGGAACGTGCCTTGCCCACCGTCGATGTCTTCAATGGCGATGAAGCGTCCGCCCGCGGGCATGAACGGTTGCAACAGGTGTTGGAATTTGTCGAGGTCTTCACGACGGCCCAAAACCACGCCCGGCGCCGCGTCCTGAAGGATGCCGGTCAGCCGGTCCAGGTGCGTCTGGCGGTTGTACTCCGGCGCGAACGCGGGCACGGCGATGACTTTCGCGTACAGGCAACCGAGAAAGGCCGCCGCGTAATCGGCGCCGGTGGGCAGGATCAGCACGCAGCGTTCACCGCCCTGCGCCCCCAACTGATGCTGCAACACACCGGCCACCGCGCGGGCCTGGCGGTCCAGCTCGGCATAGGTGGTCAGCAGCGGCGCCTGGTCTTCATGGACGATGTGTCGAAGGGCAATCCGGTCCGGCTGGCGCTGCGCATACAAGCCCACCAGTTCGGGAAAATGCGCGGCCTGATCTCGTATGGATGTCATGCTTTCACCTGTTTGTTTCGGCAAGGCTCAACCCACGGAAGGCCCGGTCAGGCCTCCCGCAACGTTGTGAAAAAGGATGAGGTGGCCGCGAACGGCCACCGTTGGGCGACGGGCGCTACATCAGCGCGCCAGCTTCAGCGCCACCCGCTCGTGGGGGTGCGCCGGGCGGGCTGAGCAGGGCTGCTCGTAGTCGGCGAAGATCGACTCCACCACTTCCTGGGAACGCACGGCCAGCACCGACAACAGCGTGTCGCTCAGGCCATGGCTGTCTTCGCAGCAACCTTGCAGGAAGATGCCCGCTTCACTGCCCGCGCTCAGTGGCAGACGATAATTGCGGTCAACGTTCGAGCCCTGGATGTACGCTTGCACACCGGCCAGCAGCTCAAGGTGATAGTCGCGACGGTAACCGGTCGCCAGCACCACGACGTCGAAGGATTCGCTGTGCATCTGGTCATGGGGCGCATCGCGCAGGAACAGGTCGATGCCTGCCGCGCTGACTTCGGCGTGGGCCACTTCGCGGTTGGTGAGCAAGCGATGACGCTGCTCGCCGCGCACCTTCTGCTGGTACATGCGCTGGAAGATGGTCTCGATCAGGTCGGTGTCGACCACCGAATAGTTGGTGTTGCGGAACTCAGTGAACAACGCGTCGCGACGTTCTTCGCTGTGGTTGAAAATCGTGTCGGTGAACGACGGGTTGAAGATCTGGTTGACGAAGGGGCTATCGTCGGAGGGCTTCAAGGCGCTGCCGCGAATCACAAGGCTGGCCTCGACATTGTCAAAGCGACTGGCCAGATCTTCGAAGATTTCTGCCGCACTCTGACCGCCGCCGACCACGGCCACGCGCACAGGGCCAGGGCGGTTGGTCAGCAGTTTTTCGATGCCGCCGCGATAGCCCGCCGAATGCAGGATGCGCGGGTCGGTCAAGCCGTCGAACGCCGCCGGTGCTTGGGGAATGCCGCCGATGCCGAACACCAGATTGCGTGCGCGACGGCGGGAAACGCCACCGCCCGGCCCACGGGACAGCACGTCCACGGCGACGAAGCGGCCGTCCAGAAAATGCGGCTCGACCGAGATCACTTCTTCGCCGTAATGAGCCTGTTCATTGAAGTGCGAGGCCGCCCAGCTCAGGTAATCGGTGTATTCCTCGCGGGTTGGAAAGAACGTCTTGAGGTTGATGAAATCCTGCAGCCGCCCCCGCTCCTTGAGGTAATTGACGAAGGTGAAACGGCTGGCGGGGTTGCGCAGCGTCACCAAGTCTTTGAGGAAGGAAATCTGCATCGTCGAGCCGTCAATCAGCATGCCTTCGTGCCAGTTGAACGCGGGCTTCTTTTCGAGGAAACACACCTGGGGCGCCAGACCGTTGCGCAGTGCATGCTCCTGGGTGGCGATCGCCAAAGCCAGGTTCGACGGGCCGAAACCAATGCCGATGTAGTCGTAGACGAGTTCCATGCTTCCCTCTCGTTAGGCGCGATGCGCGATGAGATCCAGCTGCAAAGGTATTGCCACAAGCAGTTGGGGGCAGTTCACGCGCATCAATGATGAATAGGACTGATTATCATTAAAGACGCCTGAGCCTTTCGGCTGTTTAGTCTTCGGTGGTGAAAAACTTACAAAGCCTTTACGGTTTTCAGCGGATACGCGCCGCCGATTTCTTCCACGGCGTCACGGCTGGCGTTGTCACGGCGATCGCCCTGCAATTCGCTGAGCTGCCCGGATTCCATCTTCACCAGACGGTCCGCGAGGTCGAAATACTGGTCGTCGTGGCTGATGGCAAACACCGTGATCCCGGCCTGCTTGAACATGGGCAACAGCTCGCGGTAGAAGAAGCGGCGGAACAACGGGTCCTGGTCGGCGGCCCACTCGTCGAGCAAGAGAATGTCGCGCTTCTCCAGCACCGCCAGCAGCAGCGCCAGACGTTTGCGCTGCCCCTGGGAGAAGCGCGTGTCGAGCAGATGGCCGTCGCCGATCTGCACCTTGTGCTTCATGTGCAGGTAGTCGAGCCAGTGATCGATGTGCTCGACAGCAGCGTTTTCGCCGTCGGCACCCAGCAGTTGCGAGAACAGGTGAAAGTCGGTGAACACGCTGGCGAACAGGTGCCGATAGGCGAGCCAGTCGTTCGCGCCGATCACCTGGCCGTCGATCAGAATCGCGCCTGCCGAGGGGCGATACAGGCCGCTGAGTAAACGCGCCAGGCTGGATTTTCCGCTGCCATTGCCGCCCATCAGGAACACCGTTTCGCCACGGCGCAGGGTCAGGTTGACCGGCCCCACATCGAAGCCGGGCTCGTCGCCCTGCGCCGGGTAGTGGTACTCGACGTCGCGCAGTTCGAGGGTCTGCCAATGGCCGACAATGTGGCTCGGCGCGACCTCAAAGCTGTCGTGATGCTCGGCCAGCGCCAGGGATTCGACCTTGTCCAGCGCCACGCGGCCAGAGATTTGCGCCGGGATCGCGGCGACGGCCAGCACCAGCGGCGTGCGCATGAACAGCACGGTCAGCGCGTAGGTCGCGGCCACTTCGGTCGGCGCCCAGCCCAGGTCGTTGGCCAGGTAAAACGCCAGGCCGATGGTGCCGAGCACCATGATGTTTGCCCAGTTGCTGGCCAGGCCGTGGTAGCGGTCCGCGAGGGTGAAATGCTCGCGATAGCGCAAGGCGGCGGCGTCGAAGGTTTCTTCGTACAGACGACGCGCGCGGTCGCGGTTGAGGGTCAGTTCCTTGCGCCCGTCAATCACGCCTTGATAGCTCTGGTACAGCTTGTCTTCGGACTCACGCAGCGCGCGGATGTGGGCGTTGAGTTTGCCCACCAGCAGCCAGCCGACGCCGAGGGTAAACGCCATCCAGCACAGCGTGGTGATGAACAGCGACGGCGACAGCCAGGCCAGGTAACTGAACGCGGCAACGCTGAGCACGGTGCCGTAGATCAAGTCTGGCAACTGCACGAAGGCCATGGTCACGGCGCGAATATCGCTGGACAAGCTGGCGAAGATTTTCGCCCCGCCGATGGCTTCGATGCGCTCGATGTTGGTGTCCAGCAAGCGCTTGACCATCACCCGGCGCAGGCCGTAGACGAAGCGATGGCCGAGCGCGGTCAGCGACAGCGACGCCCCGGAGGCCAGCGCCAAAAGCAAGACCAGCATCAGGCCGAACTGCCACAACGCGGTGCCCAGACCGTCGTGGGTGCTGATCATGCGCTGGTTGACGAAGGCGATCACACCCACGCTCAACAGGCCGCTGCTGATGCTCAACAGCAACACCATCGCGAGTGGCCAACGGTATTGCTGGAAGACCAGACGAACTAATTTCATGGATGACTCCGGGCAGTGGAAGCAGAAAACAAAGGGCGAAACGTCGGCGGCTAAAGCTCGCCCAGCCGGGCGCGGCAATGGGACAGGGTGTCGCGCAGCAGGAAGTTGACCATCGTCGGCGAGGTGCCGATCACCTTGGCCACATCGCGCTGGGTGTAGCCCTGAATCTGGCTGAGGTTGAAGACGATGCGCATGCGCTTGGGCAGTTCGTTGAGGGCGCCGACCAGTTGGTTAAGCGACTCGCGCCCCGCCAGCACACGCTCGGGCGAGACCTCGAAACGTGGAGACTCGTCCAGCTCGGTTTCAGCGCCATGGTTGCGTTCAAGCCGCTGACGACGCAGGCGGTCGATGGCCAGGTTGCGCACCACGCGGAACATGTAGCGGGCAGGCTCGATGGACGACAGGTCGCTTTCGAGCATTTTCACGAAGGCGTCCTGCACCACGTCTTCAGCGCGGGCGCGGCAACCGAGGAATTTGGCAGCCAGTCGCAACAGCCCTTCGCGATGGGTGTTGTAGGTGCCGATCAGCGCGTCGAGACGAGGATCGATCGGGACAAAAGACCGGCCCACACAGGAGGAGCGAAGCCTTGTGGGCTGGCTCATTGCAGGTTGAAAACCCATCTTGTCTGGCATCCCTGGTGTCAAAGAGACGCGAAGGATAACGCAAACGATTCTCATTGCAACGTAAGAAATTTTACCGATTGGTGAAACTTTCGTTATAAGGATGTGGTCGTTTTGTTGTCTGACGAATGGCGGCGAAATACTGGCAAACTCTCCGTAACCCTCTGATTTAAAGGGTTTTAACTGGACGAAGCAGCTTGTTGATCACTGACGATCGGGTGCATCAGCGTGTTTCGTAGGGTCCAAAAAATGTGTCAATGGCGACACATTTCACAGTGGACTTGCGACCTGTGTCGCATTAGCAACCGGACCGTCGATACATCACAGATTCCCCCTCCGCTGAACCTTTCCCACCCCACGACGCTCACTAGTCCTGACACCGACCACAGGACGTTCCATGGGCCAATACGCCACGACGCCCCCTTCTGCCCTCCGCATCGAGCGCGAGCTGAGCCCGCGTGCTGTGCTGACCGGCGCTGTATTGGGCATTCTGCTGACGCCTTCGAACGTTTACGCCGGACTGAAAATCGGCTGGTCGTTCAATATGTCGATCATCGCGCTGCTGGTAGGTTTCGGGATCTGGCAAAGCCTCGCCCGTCGCAATCACCGGCAGCCGCCGTGGACCCTCCATGAGAGCAACATCAACCAGACGGTTGCCTCGGCCGCTGCGTCGATCATCTCGGGCGGGCTGGTGGCGCCGATCCCCGCCTACACGCTGCTGACCGGCCAGCAACTGGACCCCGTGCCGATGATGGCGTGGGTGTTTTCGGTCAGCTTTCTCGGCATCTGGATCGCGTGGTATTTGCGCCCCACCCTGCTCAACGACAACGGCCTGAAGTTTCCCGAAGGCATGGCGACGCTGGAAACCCTGCAGCACATTTATCGTCACGGGCAGGAGGCGGTGACCCGCATCAAAGTGTTGTTCAGCGCGGCGTTACTGTCGGGACTGGTGAAGTGGATCGACGGCTTCGTCTGGGCAATTCCGCGCTGGGGGCCCACTGCGCAACTGGAGCGGTTGACCTTCACCCTCGACCCTTCACTGCTGCTGATCGGTTTCGGCGGGATCATCGGCATTCGCGTCGGCGTGAGCCTGCTGATTGGCGCGTTGCTGGCTTGGGGCGGATTGTCGCCATGGCTGATCGATCACGGCTGGGTGATGCTGGCGCCCGACGCCACAGGTCCGCAGTTCGCCAAGCTCGTCGAATGGCTGCTGTGGCCGGGGGTCAGCCTGATGGTGTGCTCGACGCTGACGGCGTTGGGCATCCGCCTGTTCATTGCCCCCAAAACGGACCAAATCCCCAAAGAAAAAAGCGCCCGTGCGCCCTTCTCTCCCGGCCCCGCCGTTGGCCTGGTGCTGTCGATTGCGCTGGTCGTCGGTCTGCAAGTCGCGCTGTTTGGCATTGATGTGTGGATGGCGTTATTGAGCATTCCGCTGGCGATCTGTCTGGCCGTGGTGGCCGCGCGGGTGGTCGGCGCCACGGGTATCGCACCCATCGGCGCCATCGGCAAGCTGTCGCAATTGACGTTCGGCCTGGTGGCGCCGGGCCAGGTGCCCATCAACCTGATGAGCGCCAACACGGCGGGGGGCGCGGCCGGGCAATCGACGGACTTGATGAACGACTTCAAGGTGGGCCTGGCCATCGGCGCGACCCCGAAAAAACAGGTCGTCGCCCAATGCATCGGCATCTTCATCGGCAGTGTGGTCGGCGTGCTGGTGTACCTCGCGCTGATTCCCGATCCCCAGCACATGCTGCTCACCGAGCAATGGCCCGCCCCTGCTGTCGCCACCTGGAAAGCCGTGGCCGAAACCCTGACCCATGGCCTGGGGTCGCTGACGCCGCAGATTCGCTGGGCGATCTTCGTCGGCGGGTTCGTGGGCGTGCTGCTGGGCGCGTTTGACACCCTGCTGCCTCAGCGCCTGGCGCGCTGGCTTCCCAGTTCGGCAGCTCTGGGCCTGGCGTTCGTCCTGCCAGCTTCGACGTCTCTTATGATGGGGCTGGGCGCGGTGCTGACTTGGGCCGTGAGCCGTCGCTGGCCGAGCCTCACCGAACGGTTTGCGATCACCGTGGCCGCCGGGTTGATCGCGGGCGAGAGCATGACCGGCGTCGGGGCGTCGTTCTGGGAGATGTTCAAAAACCTGTAGAACCCGGGCATGTATCGGACCTGAGACACCCGCAAGCCGCGTTTCTAAGCCCCGGAGTATTGATTGTATCGATAGCGAACATCCACACGAACGCCGTTCATTTTTTGCGCGCAGATCGGGATCATGGCGGCATTGACCAAACTGAACAAGGATTTCACCCATGTCCATCAACATGTCCATTCTGCTGATGCTGATCGTTTCCTTCTCCATCGCGCTCGCGGGCGTCGGTCATTTCTGACCCTTCACGCGGTGCCCCTCCTGCACCCGTGATGCCCGCTGCCCGTCGTCCTGCCTGATCGGGTTGGACAAGTCGTCTATCCAACGCTACACCTCTTGGGTTGTCGAGCACTCGCCGATCCGCATTACCGCGCCCTGAACCCAGGCCTGCGCCGCTCGTGCGGGCGCCCCTCGGTCGCTGCTCAGAATGGCCAATCCGTCAATCGGATCGCTCCGTCAATCGGACAGCAAGGACTCTTCTCCATGGACAGCTTCATTCTGAGTACCCGCAGCAAAGCCAACGGTGCTTTCGGCACAGACGTTGGCCCAGGCACCTACCTGAAAGTGCCGCCCGATGCGGCCGAGCCGTCGCCCATTCACAGCATCAATTCGGCCAAGCAGTGGATGACCGCGATTCTCGAACAGGCCGCCCCTGCAAAAGGCACGGCGCTGGACGTGGTGTTCTTCGTGCATGGCTACAACACCCCCTCAAAAGAAGCACTGACCCGACAACGGCTGATCGAACGCGAGCTGCGCGCCCGCAACTACCCGTGCATGGTGGTGGGGTTTGATTGGCCATCAGAAAGCAAAACCCTGCTGTACCTGGCAGATCGCGGCAAGGCGCAAGACTCCGCCGCGCTGCTGGTCAAGCGCGGCATCGTGCCGTTCATGACCTTCTCGCTGCCCGAGTGCCCGATCAACGTCCACGTGATGGCCCACTCCATGGGTGCGTTTGTGGTGCGCGAAGCCTTTCGGTCGGTGGACAAAATGCGTGATTCGGGGCTGGCCAACGACTGGCGCATCGGCCAGATGGTGCTGTTTGGCGCCGACATTTCTTCATCGTGCTTCGCGCTGGGCAACTCGGACATGATCCCGACGTTCAGCCATTGCGGGCGGCTGACGAACTATTTCAGCGGTTATGACGAAGCGCTGGCCGTTTCGAATGCCAAAAACATCGACACCCGTTCGCGGGTCGGCCGGGTCGGCATGCCCGAGGACACTCCCGCCGACGACAAAGCGCTGGACGTCGATTGCGGTCCTCGCTATCTCGCTGTGAAAAACCGCAAGTTCAAAGTGATCGACGGCCTGGTGTCACATTCGTGGTACCTGGAAGACGCGAACTGGTACGACGATCTGGCCTACACGCTTCAGGGCGGGATTGACCGCAACTCCATTCCGAGCCGGACGCTGCGGATGAAGAATGATTTTGTGTTGAATTGAGGCCGTGCAGCGTTGCCCTCCCTGTGGGAGCGAATTCATTCGCGAAGCGTGCGTAGAGGCGATACATCTCTATCGCCTGAACCCTTTTTCGCGAATGAATTCGCTCCCACAGAGGTGATCCGTGCCGTCAAAGCGAGCGGGTTTTACTCATAAAATGCCGCAACCGTCTCCTTGCTGCCCACAAAGAAACTGTCGGCCACAATCCGCAACGGCTGCAGGTCGAGGTCACTGCGCCCGTCGGCGATCAATTGCGCGAAATGCCGGTACATCGCGGGGTACTCGCCTTCTTCCGACACGGCCTGCGCCACGCCATTGAGGCTGACCTCAGCCCCGCCCGAATCCAGACGCAACACGCCGTCATCGCTGTGCAACTCAATGCGCCACAGCTCATTCACGCTGTGGTCGAAATCGAACGCCGCCTTCACCGGCACGTGCCCGTCGCGGATAGTCAACGACGCGGCGATGGGGGACTGACAGTTGCTCGGCACGCTCAGCGCGGCGGACTCGACGAACAGCGCCCCCGGCAGCAAGTCAGTGACGATGGACAAGGCGTTGATCCCCGGATCGAAGACGCCCAGCCCGCCCGCCTGCCAGATCCACGCCTGACCGGGGTGCCATTTGCGCACCTGCTCTTTCCACTCGATGCGCACCTCGTTCAGCGTCGTGCCTGCAAGCCACGCCTTGGCAGTGGCCACGCCTGGCGCAAAGCGTGAATGCCAGGCGAACAAACCGCTCACCCCGGCCCGTTCGACGTGGTCGATCAGCGCAAACGCCTCGCCCAACGTCGAGCACGGCGGCTTTTCCACCAGCACATGCTTGCCCGCTTTCAGCGCTTCGTCGACCAGCGCGAACCGCCCTTGGGGCGGCGTGCAGAAGGCAATCGCGTCCACCTGAACGTCGCTGGCCAGCAATTCGGACAGCGACCCGAAGTTCTCGACACCCGGACAGTGCGGCCCCAACGTTGCCACCGCTACCAGTTCGAATTGCGGGTTGGCGCGGATCGCCGGCACGTGCTGGTCCTGTGCGATCTTGCCGTAACCCACCAGCCCTAAACGAATCGGATGCATCGATGACTCCTGTGATCGTGACGTGTCATGTAAAGACGCGCTCCGCAGAACGCGTATGAGAATCGAATGAATGAACGGCGCTTTGCTGGTATTCCCGAGGCGTGCAGCCGAACTCGCGGCGAAACACCGTGTGCAGGTATTGCGCGGATTTGAAGCCGCAGTGCTGGGCAATGTCGGCAATGGCCGAATCACTGTTCTGTAGCCGTGAAGCCGCCGCCGCGAGCTTGAACCCGAGGATCTCGTCGTGCACGGTGCAGCTGCGTTCCTTGCGGAAATGCGCTTCCAGTGACGACCGGGAGATACCGACATAGCCCGAGACCTGGGCCGTCTTGATGCCTTGGCAGGCGTACTGCCGGATGAAATGCAGCGCCTGCATCACATACGGATTGCCCAGCGGCTGATGAAGGCTCGATGCCTGGACGTTGATCGCCTCGGGCGGCACGAGAATCTGATGGGTCGTGGACGGCATGCCGTGGAGCATCTGGTGCAGCATGTGCGCCGCCATTCGCCCCATGCTTTGCGTGCCCTGAATCACCGAGCTCAATGGCACGCGGGTCAGGGTGCGGGTCAGTGGGTCGTTGTCGATGCCGATCAGCGCCACTTGCTCCGGCACCGCGATGCCCGCGGTCAGGCACGCCTGAAGCAACTGCCGGGCACGGGCGTCGCTGACGGCAATGATGCCGATGGGCTTGGGCAGGCGTTGCAGCCAGGCGATCTGCTGCTCCACCGCGCTGTCCCACAACGGCGCACTGGTGCTCAAGCCGCGATAGACCTCACCGCGCAGGCCGTCGCGCTTGAGCAGGCTGCGAAAAGCGTTTTCCCGCTCCTGGGCCCAGCGATTGCTCTGCGCCTCAGGCAGGCTGAAGCAGGCGAATCGGGTCAGCCCCGCTTCGATCAGGTGCTCGTACGCCATTTTGATCAGGCCGACGTTGTCGGTGGCCACGTAAGGAATGTTTTTCGGGTAGGCGTCGGGGTCCGCGTAGGAGCCACCCACCGCCACCACCGGCAGCTTGCTGTGCGCCAGCGCTTCGCCAATCAGCGGGTCGTCGAAATCGGCAATGATCCCGTCGCCTTGCCAGCGCTCGATGCCTTTCAAACGGCAGAGGAAATCCTCCTCAAGGAACAGGTCCCAGGACGCGCGCGTGCTGCTGAGGTAATCGCCAATGCCGGTGATGATGCCGCGATCATAGATTTTGCCGCCGTTGAACAACAGCGCGATACGGTGCACGGGCGGGACGGTTTTCATTGTTGTTCTCCCGGGCCTGCCAAACAGGTCGGCACAGACTAGGCCTGCCGAGAGGGAATCTCAATACTCAAAATCGAACACCGAGTTGGTGATTTTCGTAATCGGAAGGCCCAAGGCCGTTGCTAGTATCGGGGCAACGCCAAGAACAATAAGGAAATACTTCGATGCCCTGCTTCCCCGAAATCGACACCATTCGCTACGAAGGCCCGCACAGCGAATCCCCCCTTGCCTTTCGCCATTACGACGCCAACAAGCGGGTCCTCGGCAAGCCGATGCGTGAGCACCTGCGCATGGCGGCTTGTTACTGGCACACCTTCGTCTGGCCGGGAGCCGACATGTTCGGCGTCGGCACGTTCAAGCGCCCCTGGATCAAGACGGGGGATGCCATGGAGGTAGCGCGCTTCAAGGCCGACGCGGCGTTCGAGTTCTTCTCCAAGCTGGGCATCGACTACTACAGTTTCCACGACACCGATGTCGCCCCCGAAGGCGCGAGCCTCAAGGAATACACCCGCAACTTCGCCCAGATGGTCGATGAGCTCGAACGCCACCAGGCTCGCACCGGCCTGAAACTGCTGTGGGGCACCGCGAACTGCTTCAGCAATCCGCGCTTTGCAGCAGGCGCTGCGAGCAATCCGGACCCTGAGGTGTTCGCCTTCGCTGCCGCCCAAGTGTTCAACGCGATGAACGCCACGCAGCGCCTCAACGGTTCGAACTACGTGCTCTGGGGCGGTCGCGAAGGCTATGAAACCCTGCTCAACACCGACCTCAAGCGCGAGCGCGAACAGCTCGGACGTTTCATGGCCATGGTGGTCGAGCACAAGCACGCCATTGGCTTCAAGGGCGACTTGCTGATCGAGCCCAAACCCCAGGAGCCGACCAAGCACCAGTACGATTACGACAGCGCCACGGTCTTCGGTTTTCTGCAGCAGTTCGGCCTGGAGAAGGAGATCAAGGTCAACATCGAAGCCAACCACGCGACCCTCGCCGGGCACAGCTTTCACCACGAAATCGCCACGGCGGCGTCCCTCGGTATTTTCGGCAGCATCGACGCCAATCGTGGCGACCCCCAGAACGGCTGGGACACCGACCAGTTCCCCAACAGCGTCGAAGAGCTGACCCTCGCCACCTACGAGATCCTCAAGGCGGGCGGCTTCCAGAATGGCGGCTTCAATTTCGATTCGAAGGTGCGTCGCCAGAGCCTTGATGACGTTGACCTGTTCTATGGCCATGTGGCCGCGATGGATGTGCTCGCCCTGTCCCTCGAACGCGCCGCCGCGATGGTGGAAAACGATGTCCTGCAGCAGTTCAAGACCCAGCGTTATGCCGGGTGGGACCAGCCGTTCGGTCGCGCCGTGCAGACAGGCGAATTCAGCCTCGAATCCCTCGCCCGACATGCGCTGGAACATGACCTGAACCCCCAAGCCGTCAGCGGCCGACAGGAGATGCTCGAAGGCGTTGTGAACCGGTTTATCTACCGCTGACGGCATTCACCGGGAATTGAATCGGTGGGAGGTGCCGGCGAGTTCCAACCAAAACGTGGTGACAAACTCGCGACAATTCTCTGCATCACGTCGCCACTGAAGTCTCTACAGTTTCCTCCGCGACACGCTCATGAAGTGCCTCTAAACAACAATAAAAGGACGCACCACAATGAAGAACCTGAAACGCACCTTGCTCGCCTCTGCGCTCGCCTTGCTCAGTCTGCCGGTCATGGCGGATGCGGCTCATCCGAAAATCGGCTTTTCCATCGACGACCTGCGCCTCGAACGCTGGTCCCGGGACCGTGACTACTTCGTCGCGGCGGCCGAAAAAATGGACGCCAAGGTGTTCGTGCAATCGGCGGACGCCAACGAGCAGAAGCAGATTTCCCAGATCGAAAACCTGATCTCTCGTGGCGTCGACGTGATCGTCATCGTGCCGTTCAATGCCACCGTGCTCACAAACGCCGTGGCCGAAGCGAAGAAGGCGGGGATCAAGGTTGTGTCGTATGACCGGCTGATTCTCAACGCCGACATCGACGCCTACATCTCCTTCGATAACGAAAAAGTCGGCGAAATGCAGGCTTCAGGGGTCTTGAAGGCGCAGCCCAAAGGCAATTATTTCCTGCTCGGCGGCGCGCCCACCGACAACAACGCCAAAGTGCTGCGCGAAGGCCAGATGAAAGTGCTGCAACCGGCCATCGACAAGGGCGACATCAAGATTGTCGGCCAGCAGTGGGTCAAGGAATGGAACCCGACCGAAGCCTTGAGCATCGTCGAAAACGCCCTGACCAAGAACAGCAACAAGATCGACGGCATCGTCGCCTCCAACGACGCCACGGCCGGTGGCGCGATCCAGGCCCTGGCGGCGCAGAAACTCGCCGGCAAGGTGCCGATCTCTGGCCAGGACGCCGACCTGGCGGCCGTCAAACGGGTGATCGACGGCACCCAGACCATGACCGTGTACAAGCCGCTCAAACTCATCGCTTCGGAAGCCGCCAAGCTCTCCGTGCAACTGGCGCGCAACGAAAAACCGGCCTTCAGTTCGCAATATGACAACGGCACCAAAAAGGTCGACACCATCCTGCTGACGCCGACGCCATTGACCAAGGACAACATCGACGTGCTGGAGAAGGACGGGTTCTACACGAAGGATCAGATAGCGGGGAAATAACGGATCGCGTTGAACAGACCCGATCGGCTGCCGTGACGCGCAACCTGTGGGACCGAATTCATTCGGGAGGGGCCGGTACATTCGGCACGGATGTATCGCCTGATACGACGCTTCCCGAATGAATTCGGTCCCACAAGGTATTGCGCAAACCGGCAGCGTTGCACCCGCCTCTGGCTTTTGTGTGAGACCCCGCAATGTCCGACTACCTGCTGCAAATGAACGGCATCGTCAAAACCTTTGGCGGTGTCAAAGCCCTCAATGGCATCGACATCACGGTGCGCCCCGGTGAATGCGTCGGCCTGTGTGGTGAAAACGGCGCGGGCAAATCGACGCTGATGAAAGTGCTGTCAGCGGTCTACCCCTACGGCACTTGGGAGGGGGAAATCGTCTGGGACGGCCAGCCCTTGAAAGCGCAGTCCATCAGCGAAACCGAGGCCGCCGGGATCGTCATCATCCATCAGGAACTGACCCTCGTCCCCGACCTTTCGGTGGCGGAAAACATTTTCATGGGCCACGAGCTGACCCTGCCCGGCGGGCGCATGAACTATCCCGCCATGATCCACCGCGCGGAAGCGCTGATGCGCGAGCTCAAGGTGCCGGACATGAACGTCTCGTTGCCGGTGTCGCAATACGGCGGCGGGCATCAGCAACTGGTGGAAATCGCCAAAGCGCTGAACAAGCAGGCCCGCTTGCTGATCCTCGACGAGCCCTCTTCAGCCCTGACCCGCTCGGAAATCGAGGTGCTGCTGGACATCATTCGTGACCTCAAGGCCAAGGGCGTGGCTTGCGTCTACATCTCTCACAAGCTCGATGAGGTGGCGGCGGTCTGTGACACCATTTCGGTGATTCGCGACGGCAAACACATCGCGACCACGGCCATGGCCGACATGGACATCGCCAGGATCATCACTCAGATGGTTGGCCGCGAAATGAGCAACCTCTACCCCACCGAGCCCCACGACGTCGGCGAAGTGGTTTTCGAAGCACGCCATGTCACTTGTTACGACGTCGACAATCCGAAACGCAAACGCGTCGACGACGTCTCGTTCTCCCTTCGGCGCGGGGAAATCCTCGGCATCGCCGGGCTGGTGGGTGCAGGCAGGACCGAGCTCGTGTCAGCGTTGTTCGGTGCCTACCCCGGTCGCTACGAAGCAGAGGTCTGGCTGGAGGGCAAACCCGTCGACACGCGCACGCCGCTGAAATCCATTCGCGCCGGGCTGTGCATGGTCCCTGAAGACCGCAAACGCCAAGGCATCATTCCCGACCTGGGGGTCGGCCAGAACATCACCCTTGCCGTACTCGACAGCTTTTCGCGCCTGACCCGCATCGACGCCGAAGCCGAGCTGGGCAGCATCGACAAAGAAATCGCGCGCATGCACCTCAAGACCGCAAGCCCGTTTCTGCCGATCACCAGCCTCTCCGGTGGCAATCAGCAAAAGGCGGTGCTGGCGAAAATGCTGCTGACCCAACCCCGCGTGCTGATCCTCGACGAGCCCACCCGAGGCGTCGATGTCGGCGCCAAGTACGAGATTTACAAGCTGATGGGCGCCCTGGCCGCCCGTGGCGTATCGATCATCATGGTGTCGTCGGAGCTGGCTGAAGTCCTGGGCGTGTCGGACCGCGTGCTGGTGATCGGCGAAGGCCAGTTGCGTAGCGACTTCATCAATCAGGGCCTGACCCAAGAGCAGGTGCTGGCGGCGGCCCTGCACCCCACTGGCGCCAATCACAATAACGATCAGCCCCGTGATGCGAGGGAAACGCGTACATGAATCAGCTCAAACACCTGTTCACCCGCTACAAGATGCTCGCGCTGGTCATCGCCATCGCGGTGATCTGGCTGTTCTTCAGTTGGCAAACCGAAGGCGGCTTTATAACCCCGCGCAACCTCTCCAATCTGCTGCGGCAAATGTCCATCACCGGCATTCTTGCCTGCGGCATGGTGCTGGTGATCATCAGCGGGGAAATCGACCTGTCGGTCGGTTCGTTGCTGGGTTTGCTGGGGGGCGTTGCGGCGATTCTCGACGTGGTCTATCACGTGCCGCTGATCCTGAACCTGGGCGTCGTCGCATTGTGCGGCCTGGCCATCGGGCTGGCGAACGGCTGCATGACCGCTTACCTGCGCATCCCGTCCTTTATTGTCGGTCTGGGCGGCATGCTGGCGTTTCGCGGGATTTTGCTGGGGATCACGGGCGGGACCACCATTGCTCCGGTGTCGCCACAGCTGGTGTATGTCGGCCAGGGTTATCTGCCGCCGTTAGTGGGCGTCGTGCTGGGCGTTTTGCTGTTTGCCCTGACGCTGTTCCTCACCTGGCGCCAGCGTCGCAACCGCGCGCTGCACGGCCTCGCGGCTCACGCGTTGGTGCGAGACATTCTGCGCGTGCTCGCCATTGGCGCGGTCCTCGCCGGTTTCGTCTACACCCTCAACAGCTACGACGGTATTCCGGTCCCGGTCCTGCTGCTGTTGGTATTGCTCGGCGTGTTCAGCTACGTCACCAGCCAGACCGTGTTCGGTCGCCGCATTTATTCGGTGGGCAGCAACATGGAAGCCACGCGCCTGTCCGGCATCAACGTGCAGGCGGTGAAGCTGTGGATCTTCGGCATCATGGGCGTGATGTGTGCCCTTGCCGGGCTGGTCAACACGGCGCGACTGGCCGCAGGCTCACCGTCGGCGGGCAACATGGGCGAACTGGACGCCATCGCCGCCTGCTTCATTGGCGGCACCTCCATGCGTGGCGGATCGGGCACGGTGTATGGCGCGCTGCTGGGGGCTCTGGTGATCACCAGCCTGGACAACGGCATGTCGATGCTCGACGTGGACAGCTACTGGCAGATGATCGTCAAGGGCAGCATTCTGGTACTGGCGGTGTGGGTCGATGTCAGCACGCGCACCGGGAGGCGCTAGCGGCGGGCGCGAATACCGGCTTCACGCATCGCTCAAGCACCTGAAAACTTGTAGGATGCGTGTCGCAAGACGCCTCACAGGCCCCCACTGATGTGCGCCTCGGACACCTCGGGCGCAGACCATTCCAGACAGGAAGTACGGAGCAAATGGCATGACACAGCCGTTCGTCATGATTGTGGCAAAACGCATCACCCTCACCCTGCTCGCCGCCGCGGCCTTGCAGGGTTGCGCATCCAACCCGACAGGCCGTCAGTGCCTCGACAACTTCCGCACCGACGGCAACATCCTCGTCGGCAAGAGCTTCAGCACCTACGGCTACCTGCCCGATACGCCTTACAAAAGAGCCTTCAAGAACGTCAATAACATCCTGACCACCGAAGGCTTTCAGATGAAAGTCTCTAACCCTGAAAGCGGCATCATCAATGTCTACCAGCAGGTCGGGGCCAGCAAGGTCGCGCCGCTGAATGCGCTGGTGGAAAAGTCAGGCAGCGGCTCGAAAGTGACCATGACCTTTGTCACACAGGCAGGGCTGTACACCCCCGAGGATGAGGCGAAGAAGCATTTTTGCGATTATCTGGACCGGGCGGCGAAATAGCCCTCAGCGCAATGCCGGTCGGAAAAGTCGGTCCGATGATGGACAGGCCCGACCGGCATTCTCGGCGTGAGCGACTAGCGCCCTTCCAGCAACGCCCCGGCCTTGTCCAGCAAGCCCAGCGGGTCGTCGGTCTTGTGAATGTCCACTGACAACAGTTGACGGAATTTGCGCGCGCCGGGGAAGCCGGTGCCCAGGCCCAGCACGTGACGGGTGATGTGATGCATCGAGCCGCCGTCGCGCAAATGGGCTTCGACGTAAGGCCGTAGTTGCGCCAGGGCTTCGGCGCGGGTGATCGGCGGCGCGTCACCGCCAAACAGCTCGCGGTCCACTTCGGCCAGCAGGTAGGGGTTGTGATAAGCCTCGCGGCCCAGCATCACGCCGTCGAAGGTTTTGAGGTGTTCCCGGCAGTCTTCCAGGGTTTTGATGCCGCCGTTGAGAATGATCTCAAGGTCGGGGAAATCCTGTTTCAGCTGAGCCACCACGTCGTAGCGCAACGGCGGGATGTCGCGGTTTTCCTTGGGCGACAGGCCTTCGAGAATCGCGATGCGGGCGTGGACAGTAAAACTGGTGCACCCGGCGTCGCGCACAGTGCCTACGAACTCACAAAGTTGCGCGTAGCTGTCCCGCCCATTGATGCCGATGCGGTGCTTGACCGTCACCGGTATCGAGACCGCGTCGCGCATGGCCTTCACGCAATCGGCGACCAGTTGCGGATGGCCCATCAACACCGCACCGATCATGTTGTTCTGCACCCGGTCGCTCGGGCAACCGACGTTGAGGTTCACCTCGTCGTAACCCGCCGTCTGGGCCAGACGCGCACTAGCCGCCAAATCAGCCGGGTTGCTGCCCCCCAGTTGCAGCGCCAGCGGATGCTCGCTCTGATCGTGGCGCAGGAAACGTTCGCTGTCGCCATGCAGCAGCGCGCCGGTGGTGACCATCTCGGTGTAGAGCAGCGCGTTTTTGGAGAGCAGACGCAGGAAGAACCGGCAATGGCGATCCGTCCAGTCCATCATCGGCGCCACGGAAAATAATCTATTCATATACCCTTTTTTCAAGCGCTTGAGAGGTGATCCACTCAACGAACCATGCATTAAACCGTCGGGCGCCGAGATCGCGGGGTCTGTGCGCTCGACGGCCGGCCATTATATCGATGAATAGCGAACGACATACAACCTGGCGCGGTGTCCGGCCAGACGGTAACCGCAAGCCGTCGGAACCGCATGAGCACGCGTGTATCGAGCATGTGGAGAAAAGAGTATGAGCGCAAAGAAACGTGATCGGCCTATGAGCGCGATTCGATCATCCCTTTGTTTCAGACTTCATGACGGCTCTTATTAATACCGATAACGAATAACTGTTATCCCGCGCCTAACCAAGGTGTTTCACATTCATCCCAATCAACCAGCCTGTTTTTTTGCGTAAATAGATCATTCGTCAACAAACGTGCGCGGGTTACAGGCATTCAAAAATATATATTAATACTTGGCGTCGGCGCGAAAGCACCCCTATCCTGTTTATCGCCTTACCGGAAGATGCGCCCCTTATTGGGTGCATTGGCGCCGGGCATTGGAACATCCACTGACTCATGCAAATAACGGATAAACAGCGCCTTCTTTAACGACGGCGCCGAAATCACGCACGGGAATACATTTTTGATTCATTCGATGTTTAAGCGGAGATATGCATGTGGACAAGCCTGTCCTGGCCCTTACTTATGAACACATTGATCGGTGGATTGCATCAATCCAATCCAGACTGATTAAAGAAGAGTTCGTCTGTGTTATCGGCATCCTGCGCGGAGGCGCTCCGTTGGCACTCATGGTGTCCCATGCCGCGGGCATCCCGGTGACCTTCTTGAGGTATGACCGAGGCCAACGCCTGGCCGTGTGGGACTCGGCGCTCCCCGTCCCTACCCCCGGTAGTAAAGTGTTGCTGTGCGAGGACATATCGGGCGTCGGCCATACGCTCTCGGATTGTTTAGGGTACCTCGAAATTCTGGGCGCGCGAATCAAAACCCTGACCGCCGGATTCGACGACAAGAGTGTCATCACCCCGGATTACTCCATCGACGGGCGGGGCTACACGCTTGTTTTCCCATGGGAACGCCAGGCTTACACGCTGAATTACCGAAAGCATTGGGACGAAACCGGAGGGGGTCGCACGGCGGCAATGGCCCCGGATCATCAGTACGATGCCTATGCCATCGACCTTGACGGTGTCCTTCTCAGGGACATTGACCCGGGAGCCTACCGCGCGGATCTGGAGCGGGCCCTGGATGAGCGCGACGCGCTCCCCGCCTTCAAAAAGGCTCCGCTGAAGCAGAGTGTCAAAGCGATCATCACTGGCCGCCCACACATGGACCGTCAACGCACGCAGGCATGGCTGGATAAGAATGGGTTCGGCGGCATCGAACTGGTCATGAGAGACCCGAGCGCACACGACGACAGCCCCAGCCAGGTGGCGAGCCATAAAGCTGACGCTGCGGTGCGCATGGCGTGCACGCATTTCGTGGAAAGCAATCCGGTACAAGCGGTTTACATCGCATCCGCCGCTCCTTTGCTTCGGGTGATCTGGTGGGACGCGTCGGTGAGTCAGGCGACCCTGATTGGAGCGAGCGACTGTGAGGAATTCAGTTTGCATGGACCGGGATAAATAACAAACGCCAACCACTTATAGCCAAGTTCCGCCGGTGGGCACCCTGTATTTTTTGCACAGCACTATCGGCACTTTGCAGTCCGCATGATCGACCGTGTCTATTTCAAAATCCTGCCATGCACAGCATCGATTCCGGATAACTCAAGCATCAGCCTTATTGATAAGGAGACTGTCACGAAATATTTAAACTTTAGCGCTATTCGATCACAGGGTGATTCGGCATACTCAAACTTTCCCGCTTCCCGACGACAATAAACGGACGTGAACATGAAGACTTCATCGCCATTAATGCGAGAGCTCATTCATCCTTTATGGCTGCGCCTCTGCCACTGGACTAATGCGTTGGCCATCGTAGTCATGCTCATGAGTGGCTGGCGAATTTATGATGCTTCCCCCTTATTCAGTTTCAGCTTTCCCAAAAGCATCACATTGGGTGGATGGCTAGGTGGCGCGTTGCAATGGCACTTTGCAGCCATGTGGGTATTTGCGCTGAACGGAATCCTTTACTTGCTCATCAACCTGTGCAGCGGCCGATTCAAGGTGCGCTTTTTGCCATTGGGAGTTGGTGATCTTATTCGGGACTTGAAGGCGGCATTACACGGTCGGCTGACGCATACCGATGCGCGGCATTACAACATGGTGCAGAAATTCGCCTACGTTTCAATGGTGCTGGCGGCGGGTGGACTGATTATTTCAGGGTTGGTGTTGTGGAAATCCGTTCAGTTCCCCTTCTTGCGTAGCCTCCTGGGAGGGTACGACTCCGCGCGCTTCATACATTTCTATCTGATGGCGTTCATCGCGGCATTCATCGTCGTGCATCTCGTCATGGTGATGCTTGTACCGAAAACTTTCCTGACCATTGTACGAGGACGCTGATCATGACTCGGGACAACAAACATCGGGCGATCACAGACAGCGATGCCCGACAACTGGTGAGTGACGCGGAACAACTTCTCACTCGAAAACTGGGAGATGCAGGACGCCGACGTTTCTTGAGGCAGGGGCTCACACTGGGTGGCGCGTTAATGTTAACGGGGTGCAGCCTGGATGACAGCGAAGTCGCCGAAAAAGTGCTGACGCAAATCTCAAGATTTAACGACCGTGTTCAAGGCTGGCTGTTTAACGGACAATTACTGGTTCCTGAATATGCCGAGTCCGACATTACACGTCCCTTTCCGTTTAACGCTTTTTATGGAGAAGACCGTATCCCGGCAGTCCGCGGGGATGATTATCGCCTTGAAGTCCGGGGCCTGGTAAGCAATAAAAAACCGTGGACACTCGCAGAACTTCATAACATGGCCCAAGTGTTCCAAACCACCCGACATATCTGTGTGGAGGGGTGGAGTGCCATCGGGCGGTGGGGAGGTGTCCGGTTCAGCGACTTCCTCAAAGGGGTGGGGGCGGACACCAAGGCGCAATACGTCAGCTTCAAATGTGCTGATGACTATTACACCAGCATTGATATGGCGTCCGCGTTACATCCCCAGACGCTGTTGGCCCTGAGCTGGGACGATCAGGTTCTACCCCCTGAATATGGTTACCCCATCAAAGTGCGTATCCCGACCAAACTGGGATACAAAAACCCCAAACATATCGTTTCCATTGAAATAACCAATACTTTCCCGGGCGGCTACTGGGAAGACCAGGGTTATAACTGGTTTGGCGGCAGTTGATCGCCAATTTCACCCTCGTAATCAACCACGCAAGAGAGATAAACATGAAAAAGCTAATTGCAACTGTGTTCGCGGGCTCGTTGATGCTGGCCCTGGGTGGTGCGTATGCCGCCGACACTATGTCTAAAGACAACATGAGCAAGGACGGCACGTCGAAAGAAAGCAGTATGGCGCACGACACGATGAGTAAAGATGCAATGTCCAAGCAAGGCGCCCAGCACGACGCCATGGGCAAAGACGGAGCCAGTGGGGACGCGATGTCTAAAGATGGCGCATCAAAAGACGCGATGAAGAAACAGCAGTAATCCGCTATGTCATCCTGGCTGCCGCGCTCACGCCCGGCAGTCTTGATCATCCCGAGTGTTGGAAGTGTATGGCGAGGCAACCGGGTGTGTTACTTCGCGGATAACGTGTGAAGCAATGATTCACGGGCGACTTCGAGAATTTCGCTCGAAAGATCAGAATCAGAAACGGCTCTTGCCAGACCCAGTGCGCCCACCATGGTACTGAACGCCACGATTGCATCTCGACGCTTTGAGTCGGATTCCTTGTCGGCGACCAACAGCGCCGCAATCTGATCGACATTGGAGCGAAGCTTGGAGGTGTAAAGATCACGCGCCTCGCCTTGCACGCGCCCCACGTCGTTGACCAACGCACTCACCGCGCAGCCAAAGCCGATCGCATCGCGATGCGTGGGGCTCAAATATTCGGCGACGAGCGCCTCCAGTGTAACTGGAGACGCTCTTTCCGGACTGTCGTACCCGGCAAATGCGGCGGCGAGGGCTTCGGCGACCAGTTGTTCGCGGGACTCAAAATGCTTATAAAAACCACCGTGCGTAAGCCCGGCCTCTTTCATCAAATCATTGATACTCAACCCATCGATTCCGTGTTCTCGAAAACGACGTGCCGCAATGCTCACGATCCGGTCATGAGTGAGTTTTTTGCCCGCCTGCGAGTGCCCCATAAACACCAGTCCCTCATTGAAATAGGCTGAAGCGCACGCCCCAGCCCATTCATTATCTCACCACTTCTCGCCGAAGGGTCGCAGTTCGACATTGAACGACCATGCGCTGCGTGGTTGGTGAATGATGTGAAGAATCTCAGCCGCGATGTCCGCCGGCTTGATGAAAAACTCATCGGGAGCCGAAGGCTGCATTTTACGGGTCCACTCAAGATCAATAACGGCATCAATGAGCAAATACGCTACATGAACACCCTGTGGGCCAAGCTCTCGGGCGATCGACTCCGCCAGAATGCGTTGTGCCGCCTTGGTCGGCGCGAAGGCCGCAAACTGACTCTTGCCGCGTATCGCTGACGTATTGCCTGTCACGACAATCGCCCCCGTGCCTTTCTTGACCATCGCAGGCGCGAGCTTTCTGGCCAAGTGCAGCAATGCCATGACGTTGGTCTGGAAGTTTTGCTGCAAAACCGCCGGATCAATGTCCAAAAAGTTGCCGAATGCGCCTCCCACCGCGTTATGGACGAGAACGTCCGCGTCTCCCAGCCGCTCGCGTATCGCATCCAGTGCGCTATCGAGTGCATCAGGATTCGAGACGTCGGCGGGAAACGCGTGAGCGTCCGGCCGCTCATGGGCAAGAGCGCTCAACCGCTCTGCATTGCGGGCGATCATTGCCACCTGAAAACCTGCGTCAGCGAGCTGGCGAACGATTGCGGTGCCGGTGCCAGGTCCGACGCCGGTGACGATTGCCACTTTTCTATCGCCCATATCAAGCCTCCTTGGCGGCGTTGAGCTTGGCGATGACAAAATTCAGCCGATCATTGCCGAAAAACAGCTCGTCGGCGCAAACGAAGGACGGGACGCCAAAAACGCCACGATGAGCTGATGACTCATTGTGCGCTTCGATTTGCTCGCGAATATCAGCGGTGTCCGCGACCGACCACACATCAACGTCCAGCCCAAGCTTCTTCAGAAACGCACTGCGCCCCTCGACACTCACCAAATCATCCTCTCCCGCCCACACCGCGTGGAAAAGCCCGGTGTGAAACGCTTCAAACACACCGGTCTTGAGTGCGGCAAGGCCTGCCCTGGAAAACAGGGAACCGTCCACATCGGCGGTGCGCAGCGCTTTGAAAAGGTCCATGTTGGGTTTCAACGGCACGTCATACACCTTCGCCCATCGCGCCGCATCCTCCATGGCGTATTTGGCTTTTACAGGGCATGCCGGGGAAGGCTGGTTATTGACCTTCTTCATGACCGCCAGAACGTCGACCGGGAGGTATTCAACACCGTGCTCAAGTTCGGTCAAACGAGCGTTAGCCAGATACGAATAGGGACTTCTGTAATCGAAGACGAATTGAACCTGCATGGATCTGTCCTTTTTTTGGGAGGTATCGACGTTGAGCGGCCATGCTAATCCGCTCGCAATCAGGATGTCAATTAGCATCCTGATAGACGAATTCCCTTATTTGCGGGCCCTCCCAGCGAGGCAGACTCCTGGAAAGAAGCGAAAATGAAGGTCAGGAAGACCCGAAAAAGGCACAGAAAACGATTCACATCGGTGGGTTGTTTCACGTGAGCCCGGCAAACCGGGAGACATCAGGATTCAGGACCCCAGCACCTTGATGATTCGCTCCAGCCCCCATTCCAGCTCATCACGCGTGATCGACAACGGAGGTGCAATCCGCAATACATTTTCATGGGTTTCACGCGTCAGCACCCCTTCCTGAAGCAGCGCTTCGCAGTAAGGTTTCGCGGGACGATCCAACTCGATACCGATCCACAAACCTCGACCACGCACCTCTCGAATCGCTGGACACTTGAAAGTGTTCAAACGTTGTTTAAGGTATTCGCCCTGACGTGCGCTGTTTTCAATCAGGCCCTCCTCTTCCAGCACCTTGAGTGCCTCCAGGCCAACGGCGGCGGCCAGCGGGTTACCGCCAAACGTTGACCCGTGGCTGCCCGGATTGAACTGGTCGATCAGCTCACGCCTTGCGACGAAGGCGGAGACCGGCATGATTCCGCCACCCAGTGCCTTGCCCAGGATCACGGCATCGGGCCGAATCTCCTCGTGCTCAAAGGCGAACCATTTCCCCGTACGCCCCAGACCCGATTGAATTTCGTCGAGGATCAACAGCGTGCCGGTCTGATCGCAGAGGGCCCGAAGTTCCCGCAGGAACCCGGCCGGAGGGACGCGAATACCCGCTTCGCCTTGAATGGGCTCGATCAATACGGCGCAGGTATTGGCGTTGATCACCTGCCGAAAGCTTTCGATATCACCGAAGCCCGCCTGCTTGAAGCCCCCACAGAAAGGCCCGAAATCAGCCCTGTATGCAGGCTCGCTGGAGAATCCGACAATGGTGGATGTGCGCCCATGAAAGTTACTGTCGGCCACCACGATCTCGGCCTGATCGGGCGCAATGCCCTTCACCCGATAGCCCCAGCGGCGCGCGGCCTTGATAGCCGTCTCAACCGCCTCGGCGCCGCTGTTCATTGGAAGCGCGCCGTCGAATCCGGTGATCCGGCACAGCGCTTCGAGGAATTCGCCCAGCGGTTGGCTGTAGAAGGCGCGAGAAATCACGCTCAACTTGTCGATCTGCGCGACGGCGGCACTTCGAATACGTGGGTGGACATGCCCGTGGCTGACGGCGGAATAGGCCGACATCATGTCCAGGTAGCGCGTCCCGTCGCTCCCGATTGCCCACACCCCTTCCCCTCTGACAAGCACAACCGGCAATGGCGAATAATTGTGAGCGCAGAAGCGTTTTTCGCGCTCGATCATCGTGACAGCATTCATCTTGATTTCCTGAATAAATGACCCCGAAAGGCACTCATGCACCGAGGAGTTTCCCGGTGCGTATAGGCACAGCGCCCGATACCCGCCCCAACGGATCGCCGGGCCTGACGAATCTGATCTCCCGGCGCATATACAGAACGCCGGACGTTTTGCTGGTGAGGGTGAGCACGTCTCCCGTCAGGGGATCGACGATGTCGAACAGCTCATCCCCGGCCTGGACACGCCTGCCTGCCGGGACGCGGTGCACCAGAATGCCGGCCGACGGGGCGTAAAACTGCTCGCTTCCGGCCAAGGGAGTCGCGGGATTACGCAATGGTGGGAGGGGGTTCGCAACGCCTGCTATCGCGCCACGGTGCACGAGGTAATCGAGGATCGCAGTCGCGTCCTGCTCCGCTATTTCATAGGAAACATCCCGCTGGCCACGGTGCTCGATGGTCACCGCCACGCTACCGTTGGGGATCGGAAACCTCGCACCAAAATGGCTGCGCAAGTGACTCCAGAGCAGGCACAAAGCCTCGTCGAACGAATAACCTTGAGAGTCATTGGCCAGCAGCGAAACTTCCGCACCCAGGTAGCGCGACAGAGGCTCGACCTCTTCCCAGACATCCTCGCCGGTGTACAGGTGCATGGCGGCTTCGCGGGAGCAATGAAGGTCCAGCACGATGTCCGCGTCGTGAGCCAGCAACATGAGCGTGCGCTGGATCGACGCATACTCGTCAGCCGGCTGCCATTCGCTCAGGCTCTTCAGCCAGGCGTTGCGAATGAGGGTGAGGTTGGCAGATGCGTCATGGGTCAGAGCGCCTTCGACGCTCTGAGCAATCTCACGGTGAGGCACCGGAAAGTTTCGGTTGTAATTCCGACCACTTCCCAACTCGAAACGACCGCTCGATGCCCCCATGATGAATTGCCCCAGACCAGCCGGGTTGGCCACGGCCACCAGCACGATTTCATGCTGGAGGCGGTTGGCTTTTTCCAGCTCGATGAGGTGTTTGCGCAAGCGTGTCGCAACAAGCATGGCGGGAATTTCATCGGCGTGCAGCGCCGCCTGGATGTAGACCTTGCGACCCTGGCCAACTGGCCCGTAGTGCTCGCTGTCGATTTGCCTGTGGCAGCCCGGAGTAGCCATCACCAAAGGGTGTGCGCGATGTTCCATAAGGTAAAATTCTCGACGTTTGAAAAGGACGGACGCTGAGAGAAATCTTAGCGAGCCGTCCTGAATGGCAGTAAGGGCGGCCCCGGCTATCCTGATAGGCCAAAACGATCGGCAAGGTGCATCTCCACCTCGCCAACCTCCTGCGGCACACGGGTTACCAGAGCGCGAGGGTGTACCCGATGATCACTCGGTTCTCATTGGTGTCGTTGTAGTAGTTGCCGTTGTTCTGAGCGTTGCGCCAGCGGAAGGACACGTTCTTGAAAGGGCCGCCCTGAATCACGTAGGAGATGTCCATGTCGCGCTCCCATTCACGCCCTTCGCCGTTGAACCCGATGATTTCTGCCTGATCCCCCTTCGCGTAACGTGCGGAGAACTTCAGGCCGGGCACACCCAGGGCCGCGAAGTCATAGTCATAACGGCCGTGCCAGGCGCGTTCCTTGGTCTGCGAAAAGTTGACCAACTGGTACTCGGTAAACAGGTACGTCACGGTCCCGTCCACGTACGTGAAGGGTGTGCTGCCCATTTGTTTCTGGTAGCCGCCGCCGATGCTGTGGCCGTTCCAGTTCCACATCATTCGCGTACTCAAGGCTCGGTTATCGACTTTGCCCGCCAGCGCTGCGCCGTCCTCGTCCGCTGCAAAATACCTGACGTCGGTCTTGACCACCCCGGGCCCCAGCCCGAAGCTGTTTTTCACACCGACGAATTGCTGGTTGTAGAGGCCTTCCAGCTGCGCATAGTGATAGGTCAGCGTCGTGTTGGGCGTGAGCTTGTAGTCACCTCCGTCGAAGCGGAACTGGTCGCTGGCCGCGGTGCTCTTGTAGGCCTTGCTTTGTGAGGTCAGGTGCATGTCCTGATAGTCGGTGGAGTCCCGGTCTTTGGCCTGATCGAGCTGGCCAAGCGTCAACGTCAGGTTCTTGATGTCGCTGGAGACCAGTTGAGTTCCGCTGAATGACTGAGGGAACAACCGGCTGGTGTTGGGTTGCAGCGTCGGCAGATCGGGCACCAGATACCCCAATCGAAGCTCACTTTTGGCCAGGCGGACTTTGCCGGTGACACCGAGCTTGGAGTACTCGTCATCGGCGCGCTTGTCGCTGCCCCGATCCAGCAGGCCCGTTCCCGAACGGTCAGGGCTGGAGTCCAGCTTGACACCCAGCATACCTACCGCATCGAGCCCGAAACCCACCGTCCCCTCGGTGAAACCGGACTTCACATCCAGGATGAACCCTTGCGCCCATTCATTGCGCATGGACTGAGCGGATTCTTCCCGATAGTCCCGGTTGAAGTAGTAGTTCTTCATGTCCAGCGTTGCTGTACTGTCCTTCAAAAACTCGGCCTGGGCGAAAGCTGGCACGAGGCCTGTGCCCACGACGCCGACGCCGGTCACGAGTCGAGTCAGGGATTTTTTCATGTTGTTAGCTCCTGGCAGAATGTGGGTGATTACATGTTTTTCTTGTTTTTCAGGCATGGCTTCGCCCTTCGCGCAAATGTCGGATTCGCGCGAGCGGTGAAACGGTCAGGTGTGCTTACAGGGCGATGGCGACAGGTCCGGGTCTTATGCGGTAGCCACCGCTTTCAAGTTTTTCCAGCGGACTGGCAGCGGCCAGCAGCTTGCGCGTGTAGGGATGCCGAGGGTGATCGAATATCTCTTCTCGGGACCCCATTTCCACCAGCTTGCCCTCACTCATGACGGCGACGCGGTGAGCGATTCTTTCAACCGCCGCCAGGTCGTGGGAGATGAACAGGCAGGCAAAGCCGTACTGCGCCTGCAGCCTTTCGAACAGTTCCAGAATCTGTTTTTGAATGGTCATGTCCAGGGCAGAAATAGGCTCGTCGGCAATGACCAGTCGGGGGTGCCTGACGAGCGCCCTGCCAATGGCCACTCGCTGCCGCTGACCGCCAGAGAGCTGATGGGGAAAACGATCAACGAACTGCTCCGTCAGGCCCACATCAATGAGGGTCTTGCGCACCCGCTCGCGTTTTTCCGCTGCGTCGAGTGACGGTTCGTGACGCAAGGGCTCGGCGAGGATCTCGCCGATTTTCATGCGTGGGTCGAGTGACGAATAAGGGTCCTGAAAGATCATCTGGCACTGAAGACGATGCTCGCGATTGGCGGCTTGAAGGATATCGACCCCTTGAAACCGGATCGCACCTTCCCGGGGTTTGACGAGGCCGACCACAGCCCGCCCCAACGTTGTTTTGCCTGAGCCACTGCCCCCCACCAAGGCGAGGGTTTCGCCAGGGGCGATGGACAGACTGGCGCCGTGCACCACACGTTTGTGCGCGGCACGGCCCCAGAAACTGCGTGGTCCGGGGTGCTCGATGCTGACGCCTTCGACTTCCAGCACTGGACGCTCGCTGGGCGGCAGTGGCACCAGCACACCGCGCCGCGGCAATGCCTCAAGCAGCTGCCGGGTGTATTCCGCCTGCGGCGATAACAGAATCCGTTCAGTCGTGCCCTGCTCGATCGCCTTGCCGTTACGCATCACCACGACTTTGTGCGCATAGCGCGCCACGAGCGACAGGTCATGACTGATGAACAAAATGGCGGTGCCCTCTTCCCGCGCCAGCCCCAGCATCAACTTGAGCACGTCAAGCTGCGCGAGGCAGTCCAGTGCCGTCGTCGGTTCATCGGCGATCAGCAACGCGGGGCGCAGCAGCATGACCGACGCGAGCATGATGCGTTGACGCATACCACCCGAGAACTCATGCGGATAGGCACGAAGGCATCTCTCGGCGTCAGCAATGCCAATGTGCTCCAGCATCTTCAGACTGCGCAGCCGAATGTCTTCCTCATTGAGGTCGGTGTGCAATCGCAGGCCTTCAGCCATCTGCTGGCCGATGGTCAGCGACGGATTGAGGGAGACCATCGGTTCCTGGAACACCATGCCGATCTTCGCGCCTCTGATCTGGCGAAGCTGTTCAGGTCGCAGTCCCGCAAGGTCTCGCCCTTCGAAACGCACGGCGCCGCCGACCTGTTCCAACGGCGGTGGCAGCAAGCCAATGGCGGCGCGGGCCGCCATCGTCTTGCCACTGCCGGACTCTCCCACCAGGGCGACGATCTCCCCCGGGGCGACGGTAAAACTGAGGTCATCGACCGCCAGATGTCCATCCAGGCCCACTCGAATCTGAAGGTTTTCCACTGCCAACAAAACATGGGATGACGTCATGCTCACTTCCTCATCCGTGGGTCGAGACGATCGCGCAACGCATCGCCGGAAAGATTGAAAGCCAACAGCGACAAGGCGATGCACACCCCCGGAAACACCCCGAGCCAGCTCGCCGTGGCGATGTAGGGACGACTGGCCGCGAGCATGTTGCCCCAGGTCGCAGCCGGAGGCGGCACGCCAAGCCCCAGAAAACTGAGAGAGCTTTCGGCGAGGATGGCCCACCCGAACATGCTCGTCGCCAGCACGCAGATGGGCGCGACACAGTTCGGCGCGACGTGACGGAACATCGTGTACAGCTCCGAGTTGCCAATGACCCGAGACGCTTCGACGAACTCTTTTTCCCGCAGCGACAAGGCGGTGCCACGCACCACCCTCACCACGGACGGGGTGTAGGCAAGACTCAGCGCAAACACGATTCCGTAGAGACTCGGGCCAATGATCGCCATGATCCCAAGCGCCAGAAGAATTCCGGGGAATGCCAGCAGTGCATCGTTGATCATCATCAGGATGCGGTCGAACCATCCCCGGAAGAAGCCCGCGATCAGGCCCAGGAACGTTCCCGCGATGACCGCCAGAGTGACCGTGAGGGCGCTGATCCACAGGCTGGTGTGCGCACCGATCATGAGGCGACTGAGGACATCACGGCCGTATTCATCCGTGCCAAGCCAGTGCTGCACGGATGGCGCCTTCAGACGCGCCAGCAGGTTCAAGGCCAGAGGGTCCGAGGGAGTCCACACCAACCCCACCAACGCGGTCATCAACAGGAGCACCAGCAACGTGGTGCCAATGATGCCGTTCAGTGGCAGCAGGCGCCGGCTGCGTCGAGCGGCGCAAACGGGCGGAACCCTCAACACCGCGTCTTTTGTAAGAGGCTTGTTCATAGCTTGACCCTTGGATCGAAGAGCGGATACAGCAGGTCGACGAGCAGGTTGACGAGCACATACACAAACGTCACCAGCAACAGGCATCCCTGCAGAACGGGATAGTCCCGTGCATAAATGGCGTCGACCATGAGGCGACCGATGCCGGGCAGCGTGAAAACGGTTTCAAGTACCGCAATACCGCTGAGCAGGTTGCCCAGAATCAAACCGATCAGGGTCAACGTTGGCGCGAAGGCGTTTCGCAAGGCATGCCGCCAAAGCACGGCGCCCTCAGACAAGCCTTTGGCCCGGGCGTGAGTGATGTATTCCAGTCGCAGGACTTCAATGGCACTGGCCCTCGCCATGCGCGTGATCGCGCCAAATTCCACCAGCGTCAGCGTCACGATGGGGAGCACGATGTAACTCAGCGCCTGCCAGGGCGCCTCACTGAACGAGACATACCCCACCACCGGCAGCCAGCCCAGCTTGATGCCGAAGGCATAAAGCAGGAGCAATCCCAGCCAGAAACCGGGGATGGACAGCAGCAGCGTCGCGCCGGCCACGACGCCGAAGTCCAACGGGCTATTTTGCTTCCAGGCAGCCAGCAGCCCCAGCGGGACGGCGACCATTGCCGCCACCAGGACCGAAACGAGGACAATACTGGCGCTCACACTGAAGCGGTCCAGGATCAGCGGCAGAACGGGTTGACTGGTGGTGATGGACATTCCCAGATCACCACTCAGAACAGCCTTCAGCCAGATCAGGAATTGCAGCGCCATGGGCCGGTCGAGGCCCAACGCTTCGCGGGTCACCGCCAGACTGTGAGCGTCAGCCATATCACCGAGCATCAGCAGCGCAGGGTCTCCCGGCACCAGGCGGATGATGGCAAACACCATCAACGAAATCAGGAACAGCGTGGGCAGGGCCATTGCCAAACGCTGGATAACAAAACGCATCATGCTCCCGGCCTCCCGGCTTGCAGCTCAACGGTCCAGAACCGTGGCTTGGACACCGGCCAGGGTTTTACCCCCTGGACGTAATCACGATGCGCGGCAATCGAATTACCGTTGTACATCGCGATCAGCGGAACGTCTTTGATCATCAGCGCGTGGAGTTGATCGAAAAGCGCCTGGCGTTTGTCAGGGTCCGCTTCACGGGTGACCTCGGCCAACAGTTGAAGTGCCTGCGGGTTATCCCACACCTTTCTCGGCTCCTTGTCTTTGTTTCCGCTCACGGAATCAAAGCTCAGTGCAGGGTCCAGGCGCTCGGAGTAAGGGAACGCCATGATCTGGTAGTTGCCGCTCTGATAGCGCTCCAGCTGCGTACCCCACTCCAGGGTTTCCAGCTCCAGATTAATGCCGCTTTCCCTGGCCATTGCCTGGACGAATACGCCCATGTCAAAAATGCTGGGGTAGCGTTTGTTGACGAGTAATTTGATCGGTTGCCCTTTGTAGCCGGCCTCCGCCAACAGCCGTCGGGCCTTGACGGGGTCGTACCCGTATCCCTGGTCTTCAGCGGCCTGATGGTACTTGCTGCCCAGAGCGACCATCGACGGATTCGCCCTGGACCTGTTCTCGGTCAGCGCCGCGACGATCTGGGAGGTGTCCAGCGAGTAGGCGATGGCCTGGCGCAGCCGCACATCCTTGAGCAAAGGGTCACGTGTCTGGAACAACAGCGCGCTCACGGACATCGTGCCGCTGGAGGCAATCTTCACGCCCTTCACTTGCGCCAACTCATCAGCGTCAATCGGGGTGACGTCTATCAGCATGTCGACGTTTCGCGAGAGCAGCGCCGCCTTCGCCGCCGCAGGGTCCGGGATCACCATCAGCTTGATCCGATCAAGCCTGGCCGTCTTGTTTCCCGTGTAGCCATCAGGACCGGCCTCACTGCGCGGCGTGTAGTCGTTGAACCGCACCAGCTCGATCGACTGGGCGGGCTTCCACTCACCCAGCTTGAACGGGCCTGTACCGATCGGGGCCTTCCACACGCCATCGACCACGGAATCGGGGTGCAGAATCCCGCTGGCGCCGCACTCGGGAAGCGCAGTGCTCGCCAAGAACAGACCGTTGGGTTGATCCAGCGTGAAGGTGACGGTGAGAGGATCAGGAGCAGAAATGTCCACGACTTTAGCGCCCGTGTGCCCGTCGAAAGCCCCGAGACAGCGCCATTGGGTTTTCGGATCAAGATAGCGCCGCCAGGTCCAGACGACATCTGCCGCCGTGAGCGTTGCGCCGTTCTGAAACTTCACACCTTGGCGCAGATGGAACGTGTAACGAAGACCATCCTCTGACACTTGCACACGCTCGGCCAGCAGCGGCCCGACAGTCGCATCCTCGCGAAACGCCACCAACCCTTCCGTGAGATGAAGCATGACGGCATCGGAATTGGTGTCGCGGTTGACCCCTGGCTCTGTACTGCGAATATCAGCATTCAGGGCAACGGTCAGGGAATTGTCCGCCCAGGCACTGCCGGACATCAGCGCCGACAGTCCGCTCGCCAGAAATAACGCTTTGTTCATCATCGAAGACCCTTTGGTAACCGTTCGGACGTTGGCAGATCTCAAGGACGAGGTTCGTCCGAACGCATCATGATTTCTTGTTTTAGTGCCTCAACCCTCTGATCTCGCAGTGAGGCATCGCTGTCGTGTCGTTTTTGTTCTTGAGTCGTTCTTTGGGAACGACACAGCGTCACAGGCTCGTTACATCAGCCTTGACCGATCTTAAGAGCACCGCGAGGACGTTGAGAAGAACGTACCGAATGATCGCGTTCGGTTATTCCGGCCACTCAAGCCCTTTTACAACGAAACGTCGAATCACCCCCTCTACATCAAGGGTTTCAGAAGAGCGCACATCATCGTTACGATCGGTTATTGCGATCGCGATCACTTAAACCGATAGGCTTTTCGCGCAATCGATCAGATAAGCTCTCCCCATCCAAGCCTGGTCTGACAGGAATGAGCCACATGACACTGGTACATCTACGCGCGTTCTGTTCCGTTGTGGACAAAGGCAGCTTCAGGGCCGCAGCCCGGCAACTCGGGGTGGCGCAGAGCACGTTGACGCAATCCATTCAAAGCCTGGAAAAAGAGCTGGGTGTGACATTGCTCGCTCGCACCAACCAAGGCATCAACCTTACGCCGGCGGGTGATAGCTTTCTGATCCGGGCCCGGTCAATTACCCTCGACTGCGACCGCGCCCTGCAAGACGTCCAGCAGTGGAAAGGAGAGCCGGAGGGCCAGATCGCGCTAGGTGTGACGTCAGAGCCGCTGGCGGAATTATTGATGCCGGTATTCAGCAGCTTCACCCAACGATTTCCCAAGGTGCAGGTGCACGTCGCCAGTGGCGCGGCGAAAGGCCTGATCGAGAAGATTCGGGATGGGCGGCTCGATTTCGCCATGTGCCCATTGGCTTCCAACGTGAGCGACATCGACCTGGCCATCGAGCGCCTGTACAGCTCCGAGGCCAGCATCATCGCGCGCAAGGGACACCCTCACGCGGACGCGCGTACCGTGCGAGAACTGACGGATTGCCAGTGGATCAGTGTCCGGCCCGCAGGCGTGGTCGGCGGTGCGGAAAACCGCTTGATCGAACTGTTCAAGGCCGAGCGCCTGCCGCCTCCCAAGATCGCCATCACCGCAGACTCGTTGCTGGAGACGCTGCACATTGTCTCTGAATCGGACTATCTGACCATCGAGCCGCGCATGCTGCCCAGCATGAAACTGTTCTCATCGTCCTTGATCGCCATCCCGATCCGCGAACCGCTGGCCTCTAGGAACGTGTGCCTGATCAGTCGTCGCGCATCGCCGTTCACCCCGATCACTCAGGAGCTGACCAGTATGTTGATCTCATACTCCCGGCTGATTCACCGCCCGACGGCCTGATGCCCTCCCCTTTTTACCGTTGTGGTCCTCCCATTCCTTCACTTGTCGGACACTTCCATGCCTGTTTGCGCCGATCCGCCCCCAGCCGTCCCTCCTTCGTCGAGATTCGAAGCGTTGCAACGCGGTTCGCCCAGTCAGCTTGGCGTCGACCCCGACCGGATCGTCAGTTTTCTGGACGACGTCGAAGACGCCGGGCTGGACCTTCATGGGCTCATACTGCAACGTCACGGCAGCGTGATCGCCGAAGGGTGGAAATGGCCCTACTCTGCCGAGAAACCCCGCGTCCTGCACTCGGTCGCGAAAAGCTTCACTGCGTGCGCCATCGGCTTTGCGGTCAGCGAAGGCCTGATGCAATTGAGCGACAAGGTCGTCTCTTTTTTTCCCGAACATCTGCCCGCCGATGTCCACGACAGGCTCTCGCGCATGACGGTGGAGCACCTGCTGACCATGCGCACGGGTCACGCGTCCAATACGTCCGGGGCCGTGTGGCGTCAGATCCAGACCAGCTGGATTGCCGAGTTTTTCAAGATTCCGTTGGTTTATGAGCCGGGCGAACATTATGTCTACACCAGTGCGGCCAGCTACATGCTCTCGGCGATCATCACCCGACTCACAGGCCTGACCCTGCATCAATACCTGCGACCTCGCCTGTTTATGCCGTTGGGCATCCATGATGACCATTGGGAAGTCGGGCCGGACGGGATTAACCCCGGCGGCAACGGCCTGACGGCGCCCCCTTCGGCCATGCTCAAGCTGGGCATGCTTCATGCCCAGCGAGGAATGTGGGAAGGACAGCGCATCCTGCCGGAGGACTGGATCGACCGCGCGACGCAACCGCAAGGTGGCAGTGACAGCCAGTACGGGTATCACTGGGCAATAAAGCCCAAGGATGCCTACTGCGCGGTCGGGGTGTTCGTGCAGATGTCGATCGTCTACGCGCAACACGGCGCCACACTGGTGCTGGTGGGCGCCATGAAAAACTCGGCGCAGATCCGTCCCCACATCGAGCGTCACTTTCCCGAAGCCCTGACCGGAGTGTGCCAACCGGCAGTTGCGGCCGATCAACGTCTGACCCGTCGGCTGGAAGCCATGGGCCGTGTGCCGGTGCTGACCTCTCAAGCCAGGGGCCGCCTGCAATCGCCTGCGACGCTCTACTTTGAAATCGACGATAACGAACTGGGTGTCCGAACCCTCGGCTTTGCATTCGAGAACGACACCATCGAAGTCGTGGTGCATGACGCCACGGGTGAGCACGTTGTCGTGGCAGGCATTGATCGATGGCATCACGGCACCACCAGCATGCCCGGCCAGGATCTTCATCATGGATACGCACTCGACAATGCCGAGGTGATTGCCGGCGGGTGCTGGATGGATGACGCCACCTTGCAGCTGCAATGGATATACCCCGGCTGTGCGTTTCGCGACACCGTGGTGTGCACCTTCACGGAAGACACGCTTCGCTATGAGCGCAACACGAACGTTAACAGTGGACGGTTGCGGCACCCCGCACTTCGGGGCAAGCGTCAGCGCAGATAGACAAACGGCGCCATCAGGCGCCGTTTCTGTTGACAGTGGACGGACAGCTTACGCCTCGTCCACAGCAGAGAAGACTCAGACCGCTGCAGGGATCGCAGGGAAGTCAATCGCAGTGTCGTTCACACGGTTGAACAGGTTGGTGAACATGATGATCGAGATGGCGAGGCTGATTTCCGCCAACTGAACATCGGTGTAACCGGCGGCTTTGATCGCGGCAAAAGCCTGCTCGCTCACGGTTCCGGAGGTTTTCACCAACAGGGTGACAAAGGCGATCAGGGCATCACGCTTCGCATCACCGGTCGGGCGACCGGCACGCACATTTTGCAAAACCTCAACGGTCAGGCCGGTCATTTTGGCGAGCATGAAATGTGCGGTTTCGCAGTAGTCACAACCTGTCAGGTTGCTCACCAGCAGTTTGATGACTTCCTGATCCTGCTTGCTCAGCGTACCGCCAGCCAACGCGCCGTCAGCGCCAAGGATGGCACCCAGACCAGCCGGGGCCAGAGCACCGATTGCAGCGTAGGTGTTCGGAACCATGCCTACCGCTTTTTTGATGTTGCCGTACAGTTCAGCGGTTGCGCCAGTTGCGGTTTCGATTGCAGGGATTTGAATGCGGCTCATGTTGTTTCTCCAAGGGTGGATCGTTAATGGGTGTGGGGTTACTTTAAGAAAACTTAGCGATACGCGTAAGATCGAATAAGCTCACTAATGACCTTTATCGTCTCATTCAACGGATGCCCTCCATGTCCCCACCTTTAGACTGGCTGAGTCAGCTGCTCGCCATGCTTCCTGTATCCGGACGCCTGGACACCCGGTGCTTTTACGGTGCGCCCTGGCAGATCACCTACGAGCCTTCGCCACCGGGGGAGATGCCGTATCACATCGTGCTCAAAGGATCGGCGATTGTGGATGCGCAAGGAGACGCCCCGGCAGAACGACTGCACGAGGGCGACATCATTCTTTTTGCCGATGGGTCGGCGCATGTCCTTCACGATGGCAGCGCCCACTCTCCGGGGGTGGCGAGTTTCAAACAGGAATTGAATTTCGTCGTCAGCGAGAACACCGAAACGGGTGAGCGTCTGGACATGCTATGCGGCCGTTTCATCGTGAAACCGCCTTATGACAGACTCCTGCGCTCATACCTTCCCCCACGATTGATCGTGCGGGCAAACCATGACGCCGACCCTGATCAGCCGCCCTCAACCGCCCGGCAGCTGACCAACCTCATTGATTTGATGCGTCATGAGTCGGCAAGCCCGACGTTGGGTGCACACGCCATGCTGGGCGCATTGTCTGCGGCTCTTTTTACCTTGGCGTTGCGCCTGGCAGGCGAGAACGAAAACGCATCGTTCGGTCTTCTGGCAATGGCAGGTCACCCTCGCCTGGCGCCCGCCCTCAACGGCATCATGCGTGAGCCCGCGCATCCGTGGACGCTCGAAAACCTGGCCGAGCTGTGCAACATGTCTCGCGCAACACTGGCCCGACACTTTAAAGAGCGCATCGGCTGCACGACGAGTGAGTTGCTCACAGATGTCCGAATGACCCTGGCGATCAACGAACTGAAGAACCCGTCGAACTCTACGGAATCAGTCGCCGAGCGCGTGGGCTACCAATCGATATCGGCATTTCAAAAAACCTTCAAACTGCATGTAGGCATGAGCCCAGCACAATGGCGCAAATACCAGACCACGCTCACCTGAGCCTCGCCCGGCAGGCTCAGCCGCCCTGCGCCTCGGTGGTCGAGGCCTTCGTCCAGTCACGCGGATTCAGGCCCGTTCTGCGCCTGAAAGCCCTTGCCAATGCCGAGGGACTTTCGTAGCCCACCTGGTCGGCAATCAACGCGATGGGCCGGCCTTCACGCAGCAGCTTTTGAGCCAGACTGATACGCCAGCTCAACACGTATTCGGCGGGCGTCTGACCCACGACCTCTTTGAAGTGAGCCGCGTAGCTGGCACGCGACATGTTGGACTCGGCAGCCAATTCGGAAATGGACCAGGGGTGGTGGGGCTGGTCATGCACCTTCACGAGAGATTTGGCCAGACGTGCGTCGGCCAGCCCGGCCATCATTCCTGACTTGAGCGCTTGATGGTCGAGCAGGTATCGCAAGAGCTGAATGACGACCAGCTCAAACAGCCGATCCAGTGCCGCGTGCCTACCACAGTGATCAGCCGCGGCCTCATTGAACAGCCACTTGATGAGATCGGCGAGCATTGGCAGTTGCGCCAGCGGCAGAACAATGAGGTCAGGTAACGACGCGGCCAGGGGGTTGTTCACGCCCCCGGCAAACTCTAGTGATGCACATTGCAGCACGGCACCGCCTGCCTCTCCGCTCACCAATTGATGCTTGCTTGGCCGAGGCACAAAGATCAGCGTGGGCTCACTGAACACCTGATCAGGACGGCCCGGAAGCGCAAGCCTGATTGCTCCAGCCTGCAGAAGATGAATGTGCCCTCGTTGGTCAGCCCCATCGAACACGCTCACACCGCATAGCTCGCCGCTGTAGAACAGGTTGGCGCGCACCCCAAACAACGTTAACAGCGTTGACAGTCGATCCATGGGCTTTCTCCGGTTTGGACGATCTGCAGCATATCATCGACTCATTGCCTCCGATACGAACCACTTTCGTTGCACTATGGCACCGTACTCAACGTTAAACATCGCACGTTTATGAAATGAAGTAATGCCCGCCTGGACTACGCTGAGCGGGCCAACTAACTCAACTAAAGGTGAAGAAAAAATGAACACTTCCACAACAGGAACTGGCTTTAACACTGAAAGTATTTTCAAGAAAGGTCTCGGCGACAAGGTGACAAAATTTGGTGTAGGCGCGATCTATTTCGCCATGACCGTTATCTACCTCTGGTTTGGCGGCATGAAGTTTTCAGGGTATGAAGCGAACGGCATTCACGGTTTTGTCAGCAACAGTCCTTTGCTCTCGTGGATGTACAGTTTCATGAGCATTCAGGGCTTTTCAAACTTTCTCGGCGTGCTGGAGATTTCCGTTGGCGTACTGATCGCCGGGCGACTCCTCTCTCCCAAACTGTCCATCCTTGGCGGAGTTTTGTCGGCAGGCCTCTTTATCACAACGTTGTCGTTCATGCTGACGACACCGGGGGTCTTTGAACCGTCGCTGGGCTTCCCTGCCATCTCCGTAGTGCCTGGTCAGTTCCTGCTGAAAGACCTGGGTTTGCTGGCCGCCTCTATCTTCGTTGCGGGCACTTCACTCACCGCGCTCGAGAAAGAGAGGGGCTAACGACCCTGAAGCATGATGCACCCACGACGCCTTGGGCCCTCGACATCGCAGAGGGCCTTTTGGCCGACAACGCTCGCCATGAGCGCACGTTTTCGAAACAAATTCCCCCCTCAGCCAGCTAAAGTCCTGACAGAGGACTTAGTGCCATCAGCGAACTTTCGGTCACCCGCTTGAGCGACGCCCTGCACGATAACAACTTATGCCCACCGCCCATTGAAAACAGCACTCGATAGGATGCCCGATGCTCGTTCTTACACACCTCCGATTCTCCGTAAAACTTTTGAGCGCTTTCTTACTGTGCGCCTTCATTACTCTGTCCGTCGGGGTGATCGGGATACTCGGAAGTGGCACGCTCGCCCGTGCATTGTCCACCGCCTTTAACACCAATCTGGTTGCCATCGCCTCCGCATCGGAAGTACTCAGTAGCGTGACGGCGCATAACCGAACGCTTTATCGTCTGTTGGCGGCAAAAAAAACCAATGCCCCTTCTACCGACCTTGAAAAAATACACACGGAACTTGCCAACACACTGGCGAGCGCTGAATCCGCACTCGGCACCTATCAACGCCTGAATCAATCCCTGGCGGAAACGGAGCTGGCCCAGTTACGCATCATCTGGCCAGACTATGTGGCCTCCTCCAACAACGTCATTGCCCTCGCCGATGCAAATAACCTCGACCAGTCGGATGCTCAGATCAACTCGGGCAACCTGATCGCATACAGGGGATTGCGTGACAATCTCCGAAGCTTGGTCACCGCAAATAACGACGAGATTCGCGATGCATCCGCCCGTGCCATTGCGTTGAAAAACAGCGTTTATGTTCAGCTCGGGGTCGGAATCGCCATCGCCTTTTTAGCGGCGATAGGTATCGGGTTGATGATGACTCGCATGATCACTCGCCCCCTTTCAGAGGCGGTTTCGAACGCAGAAAGGATCGCCGCCGGTGATCTGGCTCAGCGCATTGAAACAGACCGTTCGGATGAAGCCGGTCAGCTACTGAACGCGCTGGGCAATATGCAATCGAGCTTGAAGTCCACGTTAACGGATATCACCAGGGCGGCAGAACAGCTCGGTCTGGCCGCAGGAGAACTGAATTTGGTCACCGATGAAAGCACTCAAAGCCTGTCCCGACAAAACGGCGAGATTCAACAGGCCGCTACTGCGGTCAGCCAAATGACGGCGGCGGTTGAGGAAGTGGCGCGCAACGCAGTCTCGACCTCTGATGCTTCCCGTGACGCGACGGGAAAAGCTGAGGAAGGACGCAATCAGGTCGAATCCACCGTTGCAGGTATCAATACGATGTTGAGCGACATTGAAGCGTCCACCCTGGTGGTGGCGGAACTGGCAAAGCGTGTGCGGGACATCAGCTCCGTGCTGGACGTGATCAGAAGCATCGCCGAGCAGACCAATTTACTCGCCCTGAATGCGGCAATCGAGGCGGCGCGCGCCGGGGAACAGGGCCGCGGCTTCGCGGTGGTCGCGGACGAAGTCCGAGCGTTGGCGCACCGGACTCAGGCCTCCACCGTTGAAATCGAACACATGATCGGATCGGCAAAAAACGATGCCGAGAGCGCCGTGCAGGCGATGAACAAAACCCTGACCGTGGCAGCCAATACGCAAGATCAGGCCCGCCTTGCCGGATCTGCTTTAGAAGCCATCACCCAAGGTGTCTCCAGGATCAACGAGCGCAATCTGGTGATTGCCTCCGCGTCAGAAGAACAGGCGCAAGTCGCCCGGGAAGTCGACCGTAATCTGGTGAACATCCAGACGCTCTCGGAAAGAACCGCCGTCGGGGCGAATCAAACCACAGCGTCGAGCCAAAAACTCATGACCATCGCCGCAAATCTCAACGCCATGGTGAGCAAGTTCAAGTTATGAGTCACGACGCGTGAGGCGGGTTTTTTTGCTGTTTTTTGCGATGGGAGGCCTGCTTTGCTCGATTGCCGCACGTGGCCATGCTGCACCAGCGTCGAGAAAGGCGAGATGTTTTATCGAGGAATACCAGCGAACAGTTGCGGCCCTGGCAGTACTTGATATTCGCAAAGCTCAGCGAGGCGATGGCATGTGCCACCGCCTCGCCCAACACGTACATCAACGCGCCAGAAGAGATCTCGCGCCGTTTCCAGACACCGTGCAACGGACTGACCGTCGAGCCGACATCTGAGGGTGGGGGGCGAACGTGAATCTGAAGATGAAGCGCATCGGCGCGCAACAGATCATTGATTGGAGCCAAGTCATGAAGCGCGTCACCCGTCAGAGCTTGTCCGTGATATCGAAGGACAAAGGAGCGAAACCAGTCCCTGAGCTGCCTCGCTCCCGCAGCCACCGTATCAAGCTCTTCCAGGCGAGCCATTCGACGCACTTCAAGCGCCTCCTGCTCACTCAACAACTGGACTTGTTGCAACCAGTCAACCAGAGCCGCGCCACTTCCGAGCCAATCAATCTGCCGCCCGGTGGAGTACAGGGAGGTGTTCAGAAAATCCAGGGCAGTGGACTCCGCAAGCACGGGGGCCACGGCCCAAGACGTAACCTCTACAGGACCGTCATAACGGATATCAGCAGTTGCGCTGTCCGTCGTCGTATTTTGCGGAATAACCATCACCCTGCCCTTAATGCTGTACATATGGGTGGAAAATATAACCTCACCAAATGCATTTGACAAGTTACTCAACCAGAAGATAACCTCACTGACACAAATTTAGAGGTTACCAAGCCAAGAGGAACCCATGATGCATGCCAATCCTGTCCTTTCCGTTCCAGTCCTTGCGAATGGGTGTGAACCGTACCGCTCACACCGTCGCCCACATGGGTTTAGCCCACGCGTTCTATCCTTGTTTCATGCAAAACCAACGCGACAGCGGTCCACGCTCCGCTCTGTCTTTCATACCTTTCTTTGCGCCCTAGGGGTGATTGCAGCCATGTCCCTCAGTGACTCCAGCCATGCAGCAACCAACGCGGAAACAAACCCCGTCCACTACCGCACGGTGCAGGTGGACGGACTCTCGATCTTTTACCGTGAATCCGGTCCAAGTAACGCGCCTACACTGCTGATGCTGCATGGATTTCCATCGTCGTCACGAATGTACGAGCCTTTATTGAGAAGCCTGTCGACTCAATACCACGTCATTGCGCCGGATTACCCAGGCTTCGGTCACAGCGACGCCCCCAGCGCAAGCGCCTTCCAATACACGTTCGATCATCTCGCCACCATCGTGGAGCACTTCACTGAGACGCTCGGCCTGAAACGTTACGTGCTTGTCATGCAGGACTACGGCGGTCCAATCGGCATGCGCCTCGCCGTCGCTCATCCGGAGCGCGTCCAGGCAATCATCGTTCAGAACGCCGTGTCTCATGAGGAAGGACTTGGCCCACTGTGGGTCAAGCGTCGCGAATTCTGGGCCAATCGCGCAGCAAACGAGCAGGCGCTACGCGGGGCATTCCTTTCACTGGCGACAACAAAGCAACGCCATATCGGCTCCAACCCCAACCCTGAGTCGGTCGATCCTGATCGCTGGGTGGACGAGTTCGGTTTTCTGTCACGACCAGGGCAGGCCGATATTCAGACGGACCTCTTCTACGACTACCGCACTAACGTCGCCAGTTACCCTGCATGGGGCGCCTGGTTGCGGGAACATCAGCCTCGAACCTTGATCCTGTGGGGCAAGTACGACCCCTCATTCCAGGTGGATGAGGTGGCTGCCTTTCAACGTGACGTCCCGAAAGCCGAGGCGCACATTCTTGACGCGGGCCACTTTGCGATCCAGGACGACCCTGAAGAAATCTCTCGCCTGGTCAAACACTTCCTTCACCGCACACTCAAGTAAGGCGTCACAGGTGTGCGTGGAGACAGCCGCGGGATAAACGTGATGCAGGGCATTGAGCCCTTTCAGTTGGAGGATGACATGTCAAATATTCAGAGCGCAGATAACGACGTTAGCCCCTCAGAAACAGTGCGTGGTTTTTATAACGCCTTGGGACGCGGGGATGTGCCGGCCGTACTCAGCCTCCTTCATGACCAGGTGCAATGGACAGAAGCTGAGCGCTTTCCTTATTACAGCGGAACGTGGGTCGGCCCTCAGGCCGTACTGGATAATTTGCTCAAGCGATTGGCCACCGACTGGACAGACTTTGCAGCCACCGCCGACGATTTCATTGTGCAGGGATCACGGGTGGTGTCGTTCGGGGTTTATTCCGGCACTTACAAAGCGACAGGCAAATACATGTCTGCACCGTTTGCGCATCTTTGGAACGTCACAGACGGCAAACTTTCAAGTTTTGTGATGTACACGGATACCGCGAAGGTGCTTGAGGCCATGCACTAACACCTCGCAAGGCACGTACCGCGCCTGATGGGCGAAGAAAGTGTATTTGTTTCAAGCCCCCGTGCGAGCAATACGTTTACGCCCCGACGGAACGATCAACGATATACCCACCATGGACGGGCAACTTTCCAGCGCGCTGGAGGCTGCCCGTTCGGACCCACTCCACCCACGGTCAAAGGAGTAAAACCCATGCATTTTCCAAGCAGCAACATCACCACCACTCACTATAAATTCGCTGACGCCGACGGCGTGCGTGTTTTTTATCGGGAAGCGGGTGAGCCGTCTTTCCCGACCCTGCTGTTGCTTCACGGTTTTCCCAGTTCATCCCACCAGTTCCGCAACTTGATTCCATTGCTGGCGGATAACTTTCATATTATTGCGCCGGATCTGCCAGGCTTTGGTTTCACCGAGGTACCCGCTGAAAGGAACTACACCTACACATTCGACGCACTGGCGCATACCCTCGGCGAGTTCGTGAATGCAGTAGGTCTGGAAAGCTACGCAATGTACGTGTTCGACTATGGCGCCCCCACAGGCCTGAGGCTGGCATTGAAGCATCCGGAACGGGTGACCGGTCTGGTCACACAAAACGGCAATGCTTATCTTGAAGGACTGGGGGACGCCTGGGCGCCCATCCGGGCGTATTGGGAAACGCCGTCTGCCGAGAACAGGAACGCTATCGCTGACGCGATTTTGCACCTGGCCGGAACCAAATGGCAGTACGAACACGGTGTCCATGCCCTTGAATCCATCGCGCCTGAGTCTTATACCCTCGATGCCTTACTGATGGACCGCCCCGGAAATAAAGACATCCAGCTCGATCTTTTCCTGGACTATGCAAATAACTTGACGCTCTACCCTGCCTTCCAGGAATACTTTAGAACGTCAAAGCTGCCCATCCTTGCCATTTGGGGAAAGAACGATCCTTTCTTCATCCCTCCGGGAGCAGAGGCATTCAAACGAGATAATCCAAACGCAATCGTTGAACTGCTGGACACCGGACACTTTGCTTTGGAAACCCATGCCGAGCACATCGCAAACCGTATTATTGAAGTGTTTGGTGCGGCCCCCGAAGAATTACTCATTAACTGATAAATCCTTTTCTCGCTGTTTTATTCGCGGCGCTGCGTTGAGAGGCCAATCCGGTCAGACCAAGCCCTTTAACGCGGCGCTGCCTTCATGCTCTGCCGCCTTCGCTGACAGGCGTACTCACCGTGTCGCCCTTGATACTTCGTACCGTTACTTATCCAAGCCTACTTATTAAAGCCGTCTGATGCAGTCATTCAGGCCTGACGGCGCCCGCACCTGCCAACCCCGGCAGGAATAACCTAAATAAAAAGCCTTACCGGGTTACATTATAAATATTCATGCACTTCTACCATTTAAAACAACCCGATGAAATGCTTTTGACAGGTTAGCCACAATATGGCAAATTCCGTTCGCTTTTAGACAACTTAGTATGAGTCTGAGAGCGTCAGTCATGCCTGAGGGGAATAAATATTGCCGCTCTTAAACACCCGGCAGGCACAACGGTGCTATAAGGCTACAGCGGTAGCCTTATAGATCAGTCCAATCGAGCGGCAAGATATGACGTCAGTGGCATGAATACATTCCTACTCACCTATAAGCTCTTCTTGTGTGTCGCACGGCACAAAAGTTTTTCGGTGGCTGCCAAAGAAGTCGGGTTAGCACAATCATCTGTTTCGCGCATCATTGCGTCACTGGAGCACGACATCGGCGCCAAGCTTTTTATTCGAACCACGCGCGCCGTCGAACTCACCGAAGCGGGTCATGAATACCTGCAGCGTATCGAGCCTCTCATCGTGCAGTTCGAGGATGCCAATCAAGCGGTCAAAGGCAACGGTGAGCTCTGCGGAACGCTGCGAATCGGTCTTACCTCGGGCATGGCGTTGCGCGAAGTGGTGCCGATGTTGTCGAATTTTCGAGAGCAACACCCTTCTCTTTGCGTAAACCTGGTGCTGGACGATGCACGACAGGATTTGATTAAAGACGGTGTTGATGTCGCGATTCGGTGCGGGCCGTTGGCCGATTCGACAGCGACCACCCGGGTCGTGGGTGCCGCCCGCCGCATGTTAGTGGCCTCCCCCGACTACGTTAAAGCACACGGACTCCCCAAGTCTCCCCGCGACCTGCTGCATCACACGATGATCGGTGGGCCGCCGGGTCTTACCGCGGGCTCCTGGAGTTTTGAAAAAGACGGCAACCAGCAGACGGTACGCATCGAACCCAAGATTGCAGTGAACATCAACGACGTAGCGATGAGCGCGGCGATACATGGCCTGGGGATCGCGATGACCAGTTGCTGGGCCTGCAAGAAAGAGCGGGCGGACGGAACACTCGTTGAGGTGCTCAGCGACTGGTCGCTGGCAACCGTGACGGTATACGCAATATTCCCGGGAGGCGCCGCGGCCAAGCCCGCTGCAAAAGCGTTCGTTGAGCACTTCATTACCCAGAACGTATTTCACACCGCCCATGACTTGGACGCCTCTCATTAGATTGACTGTTCAAGGATCGCCTCTGGAGCAAAACGCGTTAACCGGCATAACCCGACCAATATATGCCAGAAGGTTACTCCAGGCGTAACTTGTCAAGGTACAGGTGAATGGTTACCCTTGCTGACAAATTCGAAGCCAGGGTGATGTATCCATGTCCGATTCTCTGCGGGGCCCAGCGATGTTCGTGGCGGACGCGCCGGCTCTGGATTTCCTGAATTCCGTCGCCAGTCCGGGCGGCAGGCATGTAGATTGGCTTGAAGACGGGGCAGGCTGGGTCGACTGGCTTGCCCAAACGGGCTGGGTCGAGCCAAAAGTGCTCGCACACATCCAGGCTCGGGCGATGCCTGGAGAACTCGACACGATCGCAGCCCAAGCCAGGACACTGAGAGACTGGTTTCGTGATTTTGTCTCGAAATATCGAGGCCAGCCTCTAGGGGCTGAGGCATTCGGCGATCTCACGGCACTGAATCGTCTGCTCGAAAGAGATGATCAATTCATGCAAGTGAGCCTGGCCCCAGAAGCGACCCAGCCATTCCAGGCTCAACTGGTTAGACGCTGGCCGACCCCTAACGCATTGCTCCTGCCTGTCGCTGAAATACTGGCAAACTTTATCTGTTCTGAAGATTTTACGGACATCAAGCATTGTGAAGGGGCGGCTTGCACGCTGACGTTCGTCGATCACACGCGCGGCAAGAAAAGGCGTTGGTGCAGCATGGCGGTCTGCGGTAATCGAGCGAAGGCTGCAGCCCATCGTGAGCGCAAAAAAGGCACTACGAGCGAATAGCGCCTGCCAACGCCGCTCAACCCGTTAATGCCAGGAGTCATTGGCGCGACGTATCACGCCTTTGCAGTAAGAAGTTACAGGGAGCCGAACAGTCATACGGGTGAGCAGCGGCGCAACACCTCTATTCCATCCAGGCATAACGACTATGCTTCGCACCTGCGTTCTCTGACTAATCAATGTGGCGCAGTATGGCCTCACTTACCCACCACATTGAGCAGGCACTGCAATGACCACCTTCACTACTTACACACTGGATAACGCACCGGACGCCTCGAAACCTGTTTTGAAAGCGGTTAAAGGCGCCTTCGGATTCGTGCCCAATCTGCAATCGAACATGGCTGAATCTCCAGAACTGTTGGCGGGCTATTCCGCGTTGTGGGATTTGTTTTCCAAGAGTTCACTGACCGCTCAGGAACAACAAGTGGTCTACTTGACCTCCAACTTTGAGAATAACTGCCACTACTGTATGGCTGGCCATACCACCCTCGCGAAGATGATCGGAATGGAAGCCGCAGTCATCGAAGCGCTGCGGGCCGGCACTGCTATCCCGGATGCTCGTCTAGAGGCATTGCGTCAGTTCACGGCCCTCGTGGTTCGGGAACGCGGGTTTGCGGGCGATGCGGCGGTTGACGCGTTCCTGGCGGCCGGTTACACGCGCAAAAATGTCCTTGAAGTTGTACTGGGCGTCGCCACTAAAGTCATGAGTAACTACACAAACCATATTGTGCATACCGAACTGGATGCCTTCATGGCAGGAAATGAGTGGACCAAACCCGCGGCCACTCGATAAGGAAAAATGAATAAGTCCCTGATCAACCCAGGGACTTATCGCGGTAGCTCCAATCATCCCTCGATCAGGATTTATTCACAAAGAGGATTTTCGCCACGGCGACAGACTCATCAATGATGCGTGAAGCGTTATGACGTAAATCCAACGGAAGCCACTCGTCATATCCGTTGATTTCCAACTTGGTTTGAAGTGCCAACATCTGGGTATCGATGCCCAGCGCGAGCGCAGCCTCAAACACCGCGACCAGGGTTTGACTGTACACACTCTCTGTCTTGTTATGCATATCATGCTCCGCACAGGCTTCTTTGAGTGTCACTCTGTTTTCAAGCACCCTCCCACTAATACTTGGCGCACGCCTCCATAAGTGCAGCGATCCTCAGGCACTGGCGAACTCATACGAGCGTGTTTCGCGGCAGTGGCTACGCGGCTCCAGAAGGTGTGAAGCGTACTCGATAAATGCGCGCGTTCTCGCGTTCGCCAACCGCCCCGTGGGGAACACCGCCCAAAGGTCAATGCCAGGCAACTCCCAGTCTTGAAGCACTTGCCTGACTTCTCCGGATTCGAGCTCCGGCGCGAACATCCACTCTGACCCAACGGCCAGGCCCATGTGTGCAAGAACGGCGGCCCTGACACCCTGAGCAGCAGTGCTGTACAAAGGCCCGCTCAGAACGATGGATGCCTCAACTCCCCGTTGCCGCACTGTCCAGACATCTCCACCCCCTGGCTGGGAATAGACGATCGAACGATGTGAAGCAACTTCGTCAGGCCCCCACGGGCACCCGAACGCGTCCAGATAGCGCGGGGTCGCCACCAGCAAGCGTCTCGCCTGGCCGATCTTTTTTGCAGTTGCCGAGGAGTCGCAAAGCCTGCCCATTCTCAGGGCGACGTCGATGCCCTCTTCAACCAGGTCGATGTGCCGGTCATCCAGCACGAATTCGACTTTCAAGTCGGGGTGCTGCCTCATGAACGGCCCCATGTACGGCAAGACATGAAGGCTCGCGAACGTACCGGCGGCACACACCCGCAGACGGCCGGTGAAGCCTGCACCCACACCTCGCGCAGCCAGCTCGGCGAGGTCGGCCTCCTGCACGGCTCGCCTGGCGCCTTCATAAAACGCTGCCCCGGCTTCTGTGGGCATCAGGCCTCGTGTGGACCTCAGCAGCAATCGGACCGACATCTGTGATTCCAATTGAGCAACCGCTTTGGAAACCGCCGGTTGCCCAATCTTGAGTCGGCGGGCCGCAGCCGTAAAAGAACCTGTTTCAACCACACACACAAACGTCTGCATCGCGATCAATCTGTCCAATTCTCCCCTCCAATCGTCATTGCCGAATACAGGCGTTCGTGTCGCCCATGCCCGCGCGTCGCCCACGCCTTTGACGCACGAGATGATGCTTTTCCAGCATTTCATTCTTGGGGTAACAGGCATGACTCAACGTGCCTGACCATCGGCTAACCCTACTATAGTCGAGGATTCTGGTTACTTTTTCGAAGCGCAGGATCTTGAAAAGCCGCGCTTGATCGGGCTGTTCGGACGGCGAGCGACTGTAGAGCGCAACGCCCATTCTCAGGTCAGCGGGCAGCTGTTTTGGGCGTTTGGATGCAAGACCCGAAGGCACGCAAATGGAAGCGGTGTAAGCGACGGGAAGTTCGCGTTATGCCTTATCAGAATAAAAGATATGTCGGTCAGCGGCCTGCCGCTTCACCCTGGCGTCAGGCAGAGTCGAGGCTTTCACGGACCTCACAGGAAATCATCGATGTTAATCGTTCATGCTTTTGCGACGCCTAATAGCATCAAGGTGCTCATCGCTCTTGAAGAGCTCGGTCTTGAGTATCAAGTGAAATCAGTAAACGTCAGGAAAGGGGAACAGAAATCTGCCGACTTTCTTTCCATAAACCCCAATGGAAAGGTGCCTGTGTTGATTGATGACGCCGTCGATCCACACCATCCGTTCACCCTCACCGAGTCTGCGGCGATTCTCGTGCACCTGGCAGAGCGAGAAGGTCAGTTACTGCCACTCAACGCACAAAAACGCGCGCGCGTGTTCGAGCAATTGTTCTTTCACGGATCGGGCTTGGGCCCCGCATTTGGTCAATCGGGTTTTTTTCTGAGACTGCCAGGTGAGCCGATCCAGGTGGCAATTGATCGGTTTCACACAGAAGCGAAACGTAACCTGGCCCTTCTGGAAGGCGTGCTGGCAAACAGCCCGTTTGTTGCTGGCTCGGAGTATACGATCGCAGACATTGCGCATTTCGGCTGGCTGTGGCGTCGTGAGTTCGCCGGGATTGATTTCAGCAGCAGCCCGAACGTCGCCCGCTGGTATCAGACTCTGTCAGAGCGTCCAGCCATTGTAAAAGCGATAGCGAAAGCGGAGGCGTTAATCCCCGCAACGTGAAGTGGCATAGGCTTAACTGACCCATTATGTTGAGCCATGGCAACACTCCCCGTTTCGGCGAGAAATGGGGAGTGTCGGGGATCCGCGATGCGACGCCGGGGGAGACAGCCTGCATGCCTCCCCTCACTTACATCGAAGCTTTGCCGATTGAAGCGCCTCCATCGACAAAGAGCGACTGCCCGGTGATGAAACCGCTGTCCTCAGACAGCAGGAAGGCGATGGCCGCGGCAATTTCATCCGCCTGACCGAAACGCCCCACGGGCACGGTCGACAGATAGCGTTGCTCGCCCTCACTGCCGATAGGGTTGTTTTCTCGAAACAGCACCGTTTCAGTGGGACCTGGCGCCACACAGTTGACTGTAATCCCGGTTTTCGCCAGCTCCAGAGCCCAGGACCGCGTGAAGCTGACAAGTCCCGCCTTGGCCGCCGCGTAGGACGTTCTATGGGTGACCCCCAATACCGTCAGGCTCGCGATGTTCACCACGCGCCCCCAACCATTCGCCCTCATCTGCGGCAGAATCGCCTGGACAGCCTGCAGCGCCGAGCGCAGGTTCAGCGCGATCACGTCGTTGAAATCGTCCAGGTCCACCTCCCCCAGCAGCTGTGGCTTCACCAACCCCACATTGTTGACCAAACCGTCGAACACATACCGCTCGGTCAACTGTTTGAGGACTTCAGCGGTACGATCCCGATCGCCTAAATCCAATGCAACGAGCTCACCCGGAAAAGAAGGGTCATCCGCACTGCGCGCGATGCCGACCACGTGATGCCCGGCAGCACTCAAGCGGTCAGATAACGCGCGACCGATTCCCTTGCTCGCACCGGTAATAAGAAATGTTCGTTTGGTCATGGACATCGCACCGCCTCCGAAAGAAAGACCGCCACACAGATGCCGGTCCTCACACGTCATTAATCGCTGATAGCGAACAACAGATTTGATGTGAACGGCTCAAGTGGCGCTGGCATGGCATGCCGCGCTTCGTTTGAACGGGTCACAGCGTGGTTGCCGCAATGAGAGATTCGGCTAAAACATCCTGACGGAGTAGAGAGGCAGGGAGCATAAGAAATATTCCCTTTCAGAATGACGCCACGGGGCGGCCAATGCCCGATTGCGCTAGCCATCGAGCCCACGCTGATTGGCCGAAGGATGACCCAGCATCAGGCTGGTCACGAAATCAACGAACGCTCGTGTTTTAGAACTCACTAAACGCCCTGCCGGGAAAACGGCCCAGAGATCGATGTCCGGCAACCGCCAATCGTCGAGCACAGTCACCACAGAACCATTTTCCAATTCAGGAAGAAACATCCATTCGGACGCCATTGCGATCCCCAGATCAGCGAGCACCGCCGCCCTGACACCTTGAGCGGCAGAAACGCGCACACGCCCATTCACGTCAATCACCTGGTCTTCACCCTCTTTCTTCAGCGTCCAGCTGCTTCCACCCCCGGCCTGGCTATACACGATCGCCTGGTGATGTATCAGCTCGGCGGGCGACTCGGGCACTCCGACACGTTGCAGATAAGACGGCGTGGCCATGATGCGACGGCGGCCTTCTGCAATCTTCCGTGCAGTGAGTGCCGAGTCGGCCAGAACGCCCATGCGAAGCGCGACATCGATGCCTTCTTCAACGAGGTCAACGTTACGATCATCCAGAACAATGTCTATTTCGAGCGCCGGGTTCTGCTCCAGAAAAGTGCCCAAATGCGGCAGGACGTGCAGACTTGCAAAGGTAACGGCAGCACACACCCTCAGTCTGCCCGAGAGGCCAGCCCCGGCCCCCCGCGCCGCAACTTCTGCCTCATTGGCCTCATCGACAGATCGCTTGGACCCTTCGTAAAAAGCCCTCCCGGCCTCCGTGGGTGTGAGACCACGGGTGGAGCGGATCAGCAATCGGACAGACAGATTCTGCTCCAACTGGGCAATGATCTTCGAGACGGCAGGTTGACCAATCCCAAGGCGACGGGCAGCGGAAGAAAACGAACCTGTTTCGACAACGTAAATGAACGCCTGCATCGCGGCCATGCGATCCATGTTGACTCCTCGGAAAACGGGTCGGGTGAATAATGAGCGGCGATTCTATCCATCCACGACAGCATCACGCGATGGCTTTCATGCTCGCCGCCCAGAGGGTGAAAGCTCAAACAGGCTAACCGGCAACGGGGGAATTCTGCCAGGGCGCAAGTCGAGAGCGCGTGGCCGCCTGACACAGAGCTGGCAGCAGGTCCAGTAACTCGATCCGCTGTGTGTATCCCGGATTGATGTCAGCGTGGACGATCACACCGTCTTCGGCGATGACATAGCGCGCGGGTATAGGCAGGACATTGCTGTGCGATCCCACTTCGGCAAACGGTGAGACATCCAGCATGTGGTAGAGCTCATGGAGGTACTCGGGGATTGCCTGATTCAAACCGAACTGGCCCGCGACCACGTTTTTCAAGTCACTGAGGATAGGAAACGTCACCGCGTTTTCCTGAATCGACTTTCGACTGGTGGTAGGCGTTTGTGGCGAAATCGCCACCACGTTTGCCCTGAGGTTTCGGAACAAGGGCACGAAGCTCTGGAGAGACTGAAGCTCGAAATTGCAATAGGGGCACCATGCCCCTCGATGGAACTGCAACACCAGCGCTCCCCGGGCCAATAAATCCGACGACCTGATGGGATTGCAATCGGCATCACTCAATTCGAAATCGGGTGCGCGATCCCCTACCTTCAAGGCGTGCTTGCCCGCCCCTGATGCCACCAACCTGTTAGTGGCTTCTTCGATCAGCGCTGTGATGTCCGCCTTACTGCGCGGAGAGGGCTCTCCGGCTTGGAGTTCCTGTTTGAAAATATCCAACATTGATTGTAATGACACAGTGTTCACCGACTGTAGTTGATAGCGACAATGACCATGGGGGGCCGACATTCGCGGACGGTCTCTGCGCCAGCCAGCCCGTTGAGAAACATCATTCGACGGCTCAGCTGTCCAGATGCGCATACACCGGATAGTCGCTGTAGCCTTTATGGTCCCCACCGTAAAAGGTGCTGCGGTCATAAGGCGTCAACGGAAAGTTGTGACGCAGGCGTTCGGGCAAATCAGGATTCGAAATGTAGTGGCGTCCAAACGCAACAATATCGGCGTCACCTTCCTCCAGAATCGCAATGGCTGACTCACGATCAAAACCACCGGCGGCAACGATGGGCCCATGAAAAATAGTTCGCAGGTTTTTGGACGCAGTCGCCGGGGCATTGTCTTCGATTTCCACCACCCCCTTGATGCGGGGCTCAATGACGTGAAGATAGGCAAGATTGAATCTATTCAGTTGCTCGGCCACATAACCGAAAGTGGCCGAGGGGTCACTGTCGAACATTGTGCCGAACTGCCCGCTGGGCGAAATGCGGACCGCCACTCTGTTTCCTCCCCAAACGGAGACCAGTGCCTCGACCGCCTCGATCAAGAAACGCGCACGATTGCTGATAGAGCCGCCGTATTCGTCGGTACGTTTATTCGTACCGTCCTGAAGGAATTGATCAGGCAGATAGCCATTGGCAGCGTGCAGCTCAACCCCATCAAAACCTGCGGCCTTGGCGCGGAGTGCGCCGAGTCGAAACTCTTCAATGATCAAGGGAATCTCGTGCAACTCCAGCGCTCGGGGCACGAGTAAATCCGACTCGACGAACTGACCTTGGGCGTCCCGAGTGACGGCTTTTTCCTCGGATGCCAGCTCGGAGGGCGCGACCGGATGCACACCCTTCGTGTTGTCCGGGTGTGCCTGCCGCCCGGCGTGCCAAAGCTGCAGGAAAATCCGCCCGCCCTTGGCGTGCACCGCATCCACTACACGCCTCCATCCATCGACTTGCGCATCGGCATACACGCCTGGCGCATTGGCATAAGCAATGCCGGTCGTCGATACCGATGTGGCTTCAGCGACGATCAACCCGCCAGCCGTGGCACGCTGGGAATAGTATTCGACCATCAAATCACCGGGGGTATCACCGGGTTCCGATCTCATCCGGGTCAAGGGTGCCAACGCCACTCGATGCTCTAATTCGTAAGGGCCAACGTGCGTCTTGGTGAACAGTATGTCGCTCATCGAAATCTCCAAAGGTGGGCAAGGATCAATACATTCAGATGGGTGAAGCCTGAAAAACCCGTGCAGGCGGTTCAACAGACCGGCGACCCCATCGCGGACAAGCGAAGCCTTCCGACGGGGCGCCTGATGGCTTCGTGAAGTTGGGAGAAATGCTCTCAGGGAGAGGGACGGCCAAGTAGACGGCTGAGGGTGATATGACAAATTCCGTGCAGGAATGCCAACGTGAGCCGTCGGCCTGCAAGCGGATTACAGAAATGTGCGCCTGTCCTCGAATCGAGATCGCAAGTTTTTGCAATACCCGTGTCAGGGGAAAAAACTACTCTTCGCGCAGCTGAGTAAACGCGCTGCCATTCCCAACGTATCCGTGACTTGACCCTAAGTTGAGAGGTGGATGCATCGGCACCCTTATTCGTTTTTTCATCGGCCCCAGCAAGCCGGCTTAGGTTTAGCGATTAATTATCTGCCATGCCAAAGTGTGGGATATCACAATGAATGAAGAAAGCCCGACTTACGGAAACGCCAGCGCATTCAATCGGCGAACTTTTTTAATTGCATCAACGGCGTGCGCGGTCGGCGCGGCGGGCTACAGCCTTACCTCCGCACGGGAACTGAACCAACATTATGTGCCGGTGGTGCCGCGCCTCCCATTTGACGAGTCACTCAGGGTAGCGTTTTGCACCCGACGGATCGGCAGTGTCGATATATTTTATCGGGAGGTCGGGCCCCGGAATGGCCCGACGATTTTGCTTTTGCACGGATTTCCGTCAGCCAGCCACATGTTCCGCAATCTGTTTCCACTCCTCGCCACGAGGTACCACCTGATTGCCCCCGACCTGCCCGGCTTCGGTAATTCACGGCCATTGAGTGCCGACGACTATACATACAGCTATGAAAACATCGTCAATACCATGGCTGATTTTATCAGCGCGCTGAAACTCGACAAACTGTCCATTTATGGTTTCGACTACGGCTGTTCAATCGCTTTTAAACTGGCCATGATGTACCCCGATAAGGTGAACACCCTCATCGGTCAAAACGGCAACCTTTATAAAGAGGGCCTGGGCGCTTCGTTATCCCCTTGGCAGGCGTACTGGGAGAGCCCCACCGCGCATAACCGTGAAGTATGTGCGACGTCGTTACTGCCGGAAAATATCAGAAAGCAACATTACGGCGCGGACACCGAATCGGGACAACTTCCACCCGACGGTTACAACCTGGATAATTACTATTTGTCGCTACCCCGGGCGAGGGACATCCAGTTAGACCTGATAAGGGACTATAAAAACCTGCTGACGGATTACCCGACGGTGCAAAAGTACCTCAGTGATAAGCGGCCCCCTTTGCTTATTATCTGGGGACGTCATGATACGTTCTTCAGTCTCTTCGGCGTAGAGGCCTATGTGCGCAATATGCCTCACTCTGAAGTCAGGCTGCTCGACACCGGGCGGTTTGTGCTGGAAACGCACGCCCGAGAAACGGCAGGCTTTATTAGGGACTTCATGGACAGGTCTTTAGTGGCTGATGCCACTTACACCAGCCCGATACGCGTCAAAAATGACCTCTTCTTCGACGCCAGAAAAGAATAAGGGCTGCGTGTCGGCGCGAACCTCAAGCATTCGCTCCAGACCCGCGCGGCAGCCGGGGAGGATCGCACGTTTTTGAAATCGCACCCGCCGTCAATCAGCTAGTGTTGCGCTCGTCAGTCACGCTGGCGCGGACGCGCGGATAAACAACTACGGCTTGAGGATCGCACTACCGTGTTAAATAACAATCCTCACGGGTGCCCGCGCTGTCAGCCTCAACCTCTTAACTTGGCGGTGAACACGATGTTTTCTGTTTCGTTTGAAACGTTTTCCGACGAACTCAATAAACGGGCTTACCTGACCGATATCAAACGTTTATCCGTGGCGCTCCGAAACATCGAGGGCTATATAGGGCACACGTGTTTCCGAGCGCTGAACAGCACAAACGGCACGTTAGTTCTTTCGACCTGGGGTGACGAGAAGTCCTTGGTCCGGTGGAGAACGCACCCCCTGCATTTCACAGCGCAGTCAACAGGACGCCAGCGTTGGTTTGATGACTACCGTGTGCGTGTGGGCCAAATAACCCGGGATACACAACCTCCACAGGGTTACAAAATCCAAGAGCAACGCCTGGACGAAACCGAAGTAGGCCGAGGAACTACGTTCACCCAGATTCATGCGAGCCTTCCTCCTCATCTGACGGTGCGCAATGCCACTGCCGCAATTGCCGGCTGGATGGGCCTGGACATCAACGCACCCGGATTGGTTGAGTGGAAGCTATTCGAATCAGTGGATGAACCGGGAAGGCTACTGTTCATCATCCTGTGGGGCGATGAAGCTGACGCAAAGAAATTCGAGTACGAAACCGTTTTGCCTGAGGGAGCCAGAGTTCAACGGGTTAGAATAATTCGTGACTACGGAAAGTTTGATCGACGCGAGTCACCGCAATACTTTCCAGACGCGATGCTTTCCGACCCCTCATCCATTGAATGGGACTTGCCCAAACGGCAGTAACACTGTTCAACGGCTGCCTCCGAAATAAGGCCCAACCCCATTAATGCACAGACCGCATTAATCTTATCCGCCCTCGACACCTAGTTCGGCATGGAATAATGGGCGACCATTACCCATGGAGGGACAACCCTGATCTAAGACACATCGGTACAGACGGCCTACTGCGCCACTCTTTTATCAGCAGCCAATGCGCCATCATGAGGTGTTAGATGTCTCGCTTGTTCACAATCAACCCGACAGACGCAACAGGGCACTCTGCGGAAATTTTTCGCGCACTTAAACAGACTGCCGGCATGATCCCTAATTGCTATTTGACCATTGGCACACATAGCCCAAACGGGTTGGCCGCAGCGCTGAACCTAGACGAAGTGGTGGAATGCAGCACCTTGACCAAGTCCGAAATACAGGCGGTCCGGCTGGTCGTTAGTACAAATTCGGGGTGCAACTACGGCATCACTGCCCATGCTTTTCTCGCCAAATTTTCGGGCCTGTCTACATCGGCGGTGAAGGCAATCAAAGCGGAGCACGAGACAGGTATTCCAAAACTGGACGCGCTGCTTACATTCGTAAGGCATCTGGTGAGTTCCAAAGGGCTGGTCAAGGCAGATATTCTGGATGCGGCCTTACAGGCAGGCTATTCGGAACAAAACATCATTGAGGTCATGCTGGCGATCGCGTCAACCACCTTCATCGACTTGGTCAACCGGGTGAATGATACGAAATTGGATTACCCGCAAACCGATTAAATAGATTTCTTCAATGGCGCAACCTGAAAGAGCGCAGGATTGTGTAATCGATATGGCGCGTGCTGGTCTAGTCTGCATCGTCATCAGTGATTCTGCCGACACGCACATGACCGAATATTATTGGCATCATTTTTCGGTACATCTTCGTCTCGCACATAAACTGACGCCTCAACGGAACGAGTCGACTGACATAAAGATCATGGATCGAGGGGGTTACTGCACAGCTTGGAGATGAATATGAAATCACAGACCCGCCACACCTTGACATCGCCATCCGCTTTTTCAGTGATTACCCATGATACTTCCTGGCTCCTTGAAAACGGCTTGCCGCCATCTTATGGGGCCTTCAGTGATAGCGCATTCCTCCATGCACCGCGCCCTTACATAACACTGGCGTACGTACTCAAACAACCAGCTCAGTCTTGATATGGACATTTATATCCCTACCAAAGCGCCGAGCACTCACCGCGGGTTCAAAGCGCCCCCTGCTTATCGCCCCAAGACTCGTACGGTCAACCCGCGTGCCAGCGACTCTTCTTATGTCGTGGTGAGTGCACGCACCGTACATAATGAGAACGCGTGCAGCTACTACGAAAGAGAAGGACAGACTGTACTGGTTATTTTTCTGTCCGAATACGGTGAGCTCTGCCTGGAGATGTGCAACGAAACAAGGCGAGTGCCTATTACGCGTGGAACGAGTTTTATCCTGACCGGCCCTGGCAATCGACGTCGCGCCACGTGGTCTGCAGCCAACACCTTCATAGAGATCACATTAGATAACGCTCTTTTTTTGGCCATCCATGAGTCATTGGGCCTACCCAAACCTTGCCCGTTGTCACTGTTTTATCACTACGGGCAAGAAGCAGACTTCGTAAGCCTGGCGAATCGACTTAGCGAGAAAATAGCCAGTGTCGCCGGGATACATGCGAGCCTGGTGAGAAGCGGTTACCACTGCCCTGCCATTGCACGCTTCATCATTGCGATGATGCTGAAGACACGCAGGCCTGGGAGTTTTGCATTGGATAAACAGTCGCCCAAACTCAGGTTGTCCGAGCCCCGTTTTGCGAAAGTCTCTCGATACATCGAGCAAAAACTGTCCTCCACCCTTCACGTGGGTGAGCTTGCCAGCATCGCCTCGCAGAGCCAGTTTCATTTCACGCGAACATTTAAAGCCCGCACCGGTCAATCGCCCCACACGTACATACTTGAAAGAAGGCTGCGTCGTTCCGAATATTTACTTGCGGAGACAAATACCAGTTTGGCCCAGATATCCCATGAATGTGGATTCAGCTCACAATCACACTTCACAACGGCCTTCAAGCAATGTGTGGGCATCACCCCAGGGCAATATCGAGAACTGTATTTTTAAAAACAGCGGTGTACGCCTGTCGATAAATGGCACGAACAGGCCTGAACCTCAGTGGCTATTTTCAAGAGGAACCGCACTTTCTTGGAATAATCTGTTTCCACGTTAAGTAATGCTTGACGTCAGCATGATCCACATGCCCGCCAGCGTCCTGCCCAAGGATGGATAGCGGTATCACTGAGGATTTGATATGAGCAAAGTGCCCTCCCCTGTCGATAACCGCCGAGAGGCGGAAGACCCGCGATGGATCGCAGTACTCAGCCGAGACGCATCGGCCGACGGCTCGTTTGTTTATGGTGTAAAAACCACTGGCCTCTACTGCCAGCCCAGTACGCCTTCCAAACTTCCATTACTGAAGAACATCGAATTTTTCGACTCACCCGCAGACGCCGAGGCTGCAGGGTATCGTCTGGGTAAACGAGCGGCGGATCAAATAATGGTCGCCGAGCATCGTGCGCAGTTAGTCGCGACAGCGTGCCGAATTCTTGAAGACGCCATTGAAACCACGACGCTAACGAACCTTGCGCAGCAACTGAATGTCAGCCCCTTTCATTTTCATCGCATCTTCAAGGCTGCGACGGGATTATCACCCCGAGCGTTTGCAATGGCGTGTCATGCACGTCGAGTTCAAACGCCCCGCTCGCAAGAATGCAGCAGCACGCCAGATGACCCTCTGCTGAGAGCCCCTTCAAATCAGCGGCACTCGATGGCCGTTGTGACCGCATCGGGACAGTCCACAGGCCACGCACCTCTTGATAAGGGCGACGACAGCATTCAGTTCGCCATGAGTGCCTGTGCACTGGGTTTTTTATTAGTGGCACGCAGCCCCAAAGGTATAACTGCCATCTCATTGGGAGACAGTTGCCAGGCCGTGCTCGGTGATTTCCGGCGTCAATTCCCACACGCACAACGGATTGCCAACTTTGACGAGTCCAAAGACTTGATTGATTGCGTGGTGAGCTTCATTGAAGCACCGGGTATCGAAGTGGAGCTGGCGTTAGATATTCGCGGCACGGCCTTTCAGAAGAAAGTGTGGCACGCGCTGCGTCAGGTTCCGCCAGGCTCCACGGTCAGTTACATAGAACTCGCAAACACAATAGGTGCGCCTAAATCGGTTCGTGCAGTGGAGCAAGCCTGCCGTGCGAATCCTCTTGCAGTGGTCATACCCTGTCATCGAGTTCTCCGCAAAGATGGCCGATACGCGGCCTACCCGTGGGGCCTGGAACGAAAAAGCGAACTCCTGAGGCTGGAAGCCTCGCTCAAGCGATGATCTCCTGTTATTCAGGGTATTTATCCTCGATTAAAGCGACGCTGCCTAAGCCTTGAAGCGATGCGATCGGGGCAGGACCTTTCGCCCACTTATTCCAAACTTATATAGGCCTTTCGATCAACTGATCTTGGACACCGGTCTCTTTACGACTTCAGTGTGACTACCACCGGCACGTCGGCCGCTGATAGATCAACGCGTTGTTCCGGCATGATAAATTACACGCGGTTTATCACTAACATTGCTCTCTAAGGAAAACAACAATGCCATACGTCAATATCCGGGTCACAAAAGAAGGCGTCACTGCCGAACAAAAAAAAGCGTTGATCGCCGGCACTACCGAGTTGCTTGAGCGGGTCCTCGGCAAACCCTCACTTTCTACCTTCGTGGTGATTGATGAAGTGGAGACCGATAACTGGGGATGGCAAGGCACGACCATGACAGAAATAAGAAAAGAGCAAGCCAAACAGGCCAAGTAAGCGGGGACGTGGGGTTTCTCACTGCTCAACGACGGATCAATCACCGTTAACATGGTGGCCGTGGTTGCATCATCCCAGGCCACCTCAAGCGGATCGCCAACGAAGACGGCCATGCGTGTAAGCACGGCCGTTAGTGCGTAGAAATACCACGCTGCGAATTGAAGTCACTGGGTACACACGCACAGGGATCAAAGACCGGCGCGACGGCTGTCTATCAATGGCCTGCACTTCTGCCACCGTCGACATGGAGAATTTCTCCCGTCACAAAGGGAGCGTTATCTAAATAAAGAATGGCCTGGACGATGTCATCAATCTCCCCTATGCGCCCAACGGGGTGCAGTTTTCCCAACGCTTCATACTTATCCCGACTGTGCATGGGCGTTTTTATGACCCCTGGTGAAACCGCATTGACGCGAATGCCCCTGGACGCATATTCGATGGCCAACGATTTGGTTGCGGCATTGAGGCCACCCTTGGTCAGTGATGCCAATACGGAAGGGACGCCCTGGACAGCCTGTTCGGCCAGCGTGGTCGTGATGTTGACCACATGCCCACTTCCCTGCTTTTCCATCTGTGCGATTGCCAACTGAGTGATATAAAAAAAACCGTTTACGTTTATTCCGGACATCCGGGAAAAATCGTCGTAGGTGTAGCTCGTAAAGGGCTTGGCGACAAAGACACCGGCATTGTTGATCAGGGTATCGACTCGCCCAAAGTGCGCGATTGCCTTATCAATGACGCGCTTCGCGGTATCGGGATCGGCAATGTCGCCCGGCACGGTGACGAAATCCGCGTCTTCAGACGGCATAATTGACCGGGATGTGGCGATAACCTGATGACCTTGTTGGCGGAATGCATCAACCACGCCCGCCCCTATGCCTTGAGACCCGCCTGTCACCACGACAACCTTCTTGACCTTGCTCATTTTTCTTCCTCAACAATAAAGCGTGGAGTCGCTATCAACGTTTTGTTTGAAACCTGTGCAGAAAGGGCTTGAATACATGAAACGCTCTGATCAGGCGTGGTGAGCCCTGCCCGACGTGAGGTCCAAAGGCCGATACTCAATGGGCATAAACAGCGCCGCCGCGTGTGAACAACTCACGAAGAAACTCTGTCACCGCTTTTATACGTGCGGTGTATCGCAATTCTCGATGCACGCTCAACCACAGTTCTCGACTGATCACCACCTCTTGCTCCAACACTCTAACCAGCCCAAACTTTTGCGCTTCCACAAACTCAGGAAGCATGACGATGCCAACGCCCGCCGCTGCCGCGAACAGTTGCGCGATCATGCTGTTTGAATGAAATTTCACAAGCGGGTTGTTCAGGACTTCGGTTAACCACCGAACGGCATCGATTTGAATCAGCTCATCAATGTAGCTGACGAAATGATGGGTGTTTAAAGTCTCCAGCGTCGGCAGATCCCGCTCAAGCAAATACCGCTCCGACGCATACATGTGCACGTTGAAGCTACCGAGTCGCTCACTGTCAAAGCCCTCGCCTGTCGGTTTAAAAAAACCGAGGAAGATATCTGCTTCGCGCCGTGTCACTTGGAGTTGTTGCGTCGAAGTCACTAACTCCAGGGTAATGTTGGGGTGGCGCTTTTGTATCTTCAGCAAGTGTCGCGTCAGGTAGAGTGAGGCGAGGCCTTCCATCGTTCCAACGCGTACCAGACCCGAATGCGCGTTAGTGCCTTCTGCGAGCTCATCGAGCAGATCGGCGAATCCCGCGCCCATGACCTCCACCCGAGAGAGCAGCCTCCTGCCCTGTTCGTTCAGGCTGACACCGCCTGTACTGCGCTCGAATACGCTGAACCCCAACGTATATTCGAGCTGGCTGATTCGTCTACTGACCGTGGACGTGTCAACTCTCAATTGTTTCGCAGCGCGTGAAAGATTTTCGAAGCGCGCAACGTGCAGAAAGACCCTCAAGTCGTCCCAATTCAATGAGTCTGGTCCCATTGCGTTCCGCCCTTGGCTCACGTCAGGTGGCAAACGTGGAACGCCCCCGGTGTGTTCCACCGGGAGGTTCCCGCGCACGCTGAACGGCGATCTGATATCCGTGGAAAATGAATCATCTGGGGAAAAGCTCAACACCGGCAGGCTAGCGGGTGCGGGTCCGGCGCTCTATCAGAAACATGCGATTCGATCATTCATCGGTCCCGGTCGGCGCCTGACAAGATCGTGATGGCAATCACCATCGCCTTGGCAGGCGGATACGGCCGAGGTTGTCGGCCGTATCCGGTCTGACCGTCAGACCTTGAACTGCTTGATCAGGTCTCCCAGACGATTGCCAAGGTCGGCAACGCTGCGGGCCGTGGCGGCCCCCTTCTGGGTGTCTTGAGCGACCGAGTCCGCTGACTGGGCGATTTTGGTCATGCTCTGGTTGATCTCTTCGGCAACAGCGGTCTGTTCCTCGGCCGCGCTGGCAATCTGAGCTGTCATGGCGTTGATGGAAGCGACCAGCTCCGTCATGGTGTCCAGCGACTTTCCGGCCTCGTTTGCCTGCACCCCTGAAACTTTTCCCTTGTCACTGGAACGGAGCATCGCACTCACCGCGTCGCCGGTACCTGATTGGAGTTTACTGATCGTCTCTTGAATCTCTCGGGTGCTGTGCTGCGTTCGGCTTGCCAACGCTCGCACCTCATCTGCAACGACCGCGAAGCCCCGGCCTGCATCCCCTGCTCGCGCGGCTTCAATGGCGGCATTGAGGGCCAGAAGGTTCGTTTGCTCTGCAATCGACCGTATGACGTCCAGCACGCTGACGATCGAGTTGGCGTCTTCCTGAAGCTTGTCGAGCGAATCGCTGGTTGCCCGCACTTCATCAATGAGTGCGTGGATACTGGAAATCCCGTTATTGACAACGTTGCGCGCCGAACCGCCGACATCATCAGTCTCTTTCGCGGCGGTCGCGGCAGCCTGTGCACTTCGCGCGATCTCATGGGCGGCGGCCGACATTTCATGGACTGCCGTAGCGACCTGATCCGTTTCCTGACGCTGACGATCCATCGCGCGTTCAGATTGATGCGCCTGTTCGTTCATGCTGCTGGAATGGACCGCCAATTGCTGAGTGGCTTCGGCGATCTGCCTTACCAAATCGTGAATACGGCCCACAAACAAGTTGAAAGCGTTCGCGAGTGCCCCGATCTCATCGCGACTGGTGATGGGAAGCCGTTTTGTCAGATCCCCGTCCCCGGAAGCAATCTCATTGAGGTTCGCTTGAATAAGGGCAATAGGATGAATAATCGACTTGCCCAGCAAGCCTGCGACCAGACCCACGACAATGAGGAGAATAACGTCGGCCACCAGCAACGCGGTGATGATGCTCTTGATACGCGCGTATTGCGCCTGTTCAATATTGGCGACCTCCGTGTCTATATCATCCAGATTGACGGCGGTGCCGATCATCATGTCCCACTTCTCGAACAACGCCGAATACCCGAGTTTGGGAACAGGCTTTTCGCTTCCGGGAACAGGCCAGTTATAGCGAAGGTAATGCTTGCCGGCATGCGCCAGAATATTCAACTCCCGGATGGCATACACGCCATTCGCATCCTGCACATCGTTGTAACTGTTACCAATCCCTTCCTCTTTGTCGGCCCAAAACAGCCGGATGTTATGCCTGTCGTAACCAAAGAAATAACCTTGCTTGTCGTACGAGAGCTTGCGCAGGATCTGGATGGCTCGGTCTCTCGCCTCATTGTCTCCAGGTGCCGAGGCGTCGTAGATGGACTTCACCGAAGAGATCGCCATCTGTACATGATTTTCAAGCGAAACAGAGCGCTCTTTCATGAGCAAGCTTCTGGTCTGCTCAATTTCATCTTGAGCCACTCGGTAAAGTACAGCGATCGAAACGACACTGAACGCAATGGCAAGAAAAAAAGCGGGCCCCAAGGAGAGAAGCACCACCTTGGTCTTTAACTTGATATTTTTCAAAACACTCATAGTAGGTCACCTGGCGAGGCCGTCGTCAGAGTCGGCTGGCGGAGAGTGGCAGCGGCGAGGACGCATACAACAGTGCGGCGAGCCGGCCTTGTAATAGTTGAAAGTACAAGCAACCTATCGGCGAGCTATTCCAATACCTGATCCCCCTATCTCCGCAAGGCGACTTGCAAAAATACAACCCCTCCCCGCAGGCAACTGGACGCGGTTGATCATTAAGTACACTCAGCAATCCCGTTGCTACCCCGGAATACGTTAGATCAAGAAGCGCATATTTCTGAAATTCCGATTCGGTCACCGTTGCTAACATGGAGGGGCTCCTTGACTGAGGTGGAGACTCCATAAAGCCAGCGTTGCTAAACATGGGGAGATGATCGTCAGGAACCTATCGCGAGGTGTGTGCAGCCGGGACTGAACACCTGCTTTATGCCCCCAAGACTCATCTATTTTGTGAGAGGGTTGCTGGCTTACCTCTCATTTTTTTGCGCGTCAAAAAGAATAACGCTCAGAATCAAGAGCGAAACATCACACTTGATTCCCTGCATCGAGCGAGGCAGTTAGCCTGTTTTCACGGCATAGTCTTCAGGCGTGAGCAACAAGTAATACTCATCCAGGTCGGTGGGATTTATTTTGAAAAGCCAATGTTCGTAGGGGCGCACATTCACGTCTGAGGGTCGATTAATCAGGTCAGTGTTAATGGCTATCACAAAACCCGAAACAGGGGCGTGTACATCAGACGCAGACTTCGATGACTCCACAACCGCCACGGGATCCCCCGCCCTGTACTCATGGCCTACCAGGGGAAATTCAATCACCACGATTTCACCCAAACTGTCTTGTGCGTGGTCTGAAACCCCGACGGTCACCGTACCGTCGGACTCTCGTCGAGCCCATTCATGAGTTTCTGCATAGCGTAACGAGATCGGAATGTTGGTCATCAAACGTCCTTAGGGCAATGTGGTAAACGATGGCGACTCAGGTGTCTGCACAACTCGCTGCGCACCCGGTCGAGCTCAACAGTAGCCATTCCCGCTGGTTCTGCTTCCAGAAACGTGCGCTTCGACGCTGGGCTCCCTTCCTCATCAACCTCCTGTGCCGCTGGCCGGTCGAATCACCCGATCAACGCCCTCACACCTGCCGAGCTGTTCCGAGGCAAAGGCAGACGGTTTGGCCCGTTACTGATTCCTCGGCCAGGGAGAATTAGACGATCAGCATCATTTTTCGGTTTAAAAGCAGCCATTCATGACGTTTCCTGCTGCATCATGAACCTGCCTGCACATCGTCACTGCGGCGTCAGATCAACCCGATTGTTCTAGCCACTTCTGGAGTGAAGCCACCATGAACGACGTCATCATCTACACCGGCACGGTCTGCCCTTCATGTCATAAGTCCACGCAGCTCCTGAACTCAAAGGGCATTCGAACGTTTGAAATTAACGTAGAAGACGATCCTGAGCAGATGCGCGATCTGATGGCGAAGGTCGGGCAGCGCACCGTGCCGCAGATTTTCATCGGGATGCATCACATTGGTGATTTTCATGACATGGCGTCACTGGACCGGGGCGGCCACCTCGACACCTTGTTGGGACGCTGAACCACAGTGATCAGATCCCGGATGGCCACCCGAGTCGACGCCACCGAGCCCCTGAGCTTTTTCGAAGGCAAAAAAAACCCGCCGAAGCGGGTTGTTTTCAGGTCATGGCCATTCCAACATCCTGTCGGTAGCGCTCCGCGCAATGGCTGATCATCCTTGATCTCCGAAGCGGTTCCTTTGCTCGAGTTGATGGATCCAATGTAATCCTCGGCGTGTGGCTTTGGAAGGGCGTTTTCGCTGGATAGCGTGTAAGCCTTTCGCTATGGCATCAGGACGAATAACGCCTGATGCCCATTCCATCGAGGCCCGCGCAAGGAACGACTGCCGCCCTTCGTGCTCCAACCTGTCTGGATCGAGTCTCCGCCCTCCTCGTGAACCGACGAACATGAACCCTACAGACCAAAAAACGTCTGCGAGAACCCGGTTCGTGGCTGGTGTACAGACCTGCTGTTTGCGCAAACGCAGGCCTCTAAGTCAGCGTGTTTGTTGCGGTTTACGCCCTTGAGTGACCGGCGGCGCTCGGGTAATGTCATCAAACCCACAGGACAGAGCACGCTCATGACTTCCAAGCTGGAACAACTCAAAAAAATCACCACCGTCGTTGCCGATACCGGCGATTTCGCTGCGATTGAAAAGCTCAAACCGGTGGACGCCACCACCAACCCTTCCCTGCTGCTGAAAGCTGGCTCGAGCGACAGTAACGCCGACCGCCTGAAAGAAGCGTTCAGCGGCAGCAACGATGACATCAATCTGGCCAGCGACCGTTTTGCCGTCGCCATTGGCCGTGAAATTCTTAAAGTCGTGCCGGGCCGCGTGTCGACCGAAGTCGACGCCCGAATCTCGTTCGACACTCAAGCCTGTATCGCACGTGCTGAACGTCTGGTGGGCTTGTATGAAGAATTTGGCATTGGTCGCGACCGCATTCTGATCAAGCTGGCCTCAACCTGGGAAGGTATCAAGGCTGCTGAGCAGCTGGAAAAGAAAGGCATTCAGTGCAACCTGACCCTGCTGTTCTCCTTCGCCCAGGCTCAAGCCTGCGCTGACGCCGGTGTGTTCCTGATTTCACCGTTCGTGGGCCGCATCTACGATTGGTACAAGAAGGCAGAAGGCAAGGACTACGTCGGTGCGGAAGACCCGGGCGTGAAGTCCGTGACCCGCATTTACAACTACTACAAGGCCAATGACTACAAGACCGTGGTCATGGGCGCCAGCTTCCGCAACCTGAGCCAGATCGAAGAACTGGCCGGCTGCGACCGCCTGACCATCAGCCCGGACCTGCTGCAAAAGCTCTCGGAAGACAACGGCACGCTGACGCAGAAGCTCAAGCCAGGCAATGGCGGCGAACCGCGTCAGACCCTGAACGAAAGCCAATTCCGCTGGGCGTCCAACGAAGACGCCATGGCCACCGAGAAACTGGCCGAGGGTATTCGTCAGTTCGCCCGTGACCAGGAAAAGCTTGAGGCACTGCTGCGCGCCAAGGCGTAAAGCACCGGCCACTCGTAAAAAAGGCGGCGCCCATTGGGTGCCGCCTTTTTTTGTGCCTGGGGTTTGGAATGGTTTTTTTAGCAGCAAACCGGACGGCTCACCGCAGCCCCCCTGTAGGAGCGAATTCATTCGCGAAAAATGGGTCAGGCGATGGGGATGTGTTGGCTGCACCGGCCCTTCGCGAATGAATTCGCTCCTACAGGGAGATCGGATGCTTGGGTCGATGTGGGTGCAACCCTGTAGCAGCACGGTGACAGAGGTGAGGCCGCTTAGGCCTCAGCGAACATTCGAAACCGCTTATTGGTGTTCGAGCGCATTCACCAGATCACGAAAGGCTTCGCGATTGGAGTCATTCAAGCCCATCAGAATCTTGTGCGCTTCCAGCACCTTGGCTTTCACCACATCTTCGCACTGATCCTGCGACGGCAAGTCGCTCAGCGCTTCGGGACGGGGAATTGGACGACCGACGATGTTGAACACCTGATCGAAGCCCATCGACTGCAACAGGCGCGTAATGTCCTCGTGAGTGGTCACGACGGTGGGCAACAGACCCGCTTTCTGACGGGACAGGATCGACAACTTGGCCAACAGGCCGAGGGTCGTGCTGTCAATGCTGCGCGTTTCGGTCAGATCGATCACCACGGTCGAAAAATTCCTCGAGGTGAAGATCCGCTCAATCGTCGCATCCAACGCCGAACAGAGGGTCAGGCGCACTTCTCCCACGAACTTCAGGACGAAGGTGCCATCTTGCTCGGCAAACTGGATTCTACCGGTACTCATTAAAGGTTCCTGCTCAACACTAACAAGGCGATATCATCCGGCATCTCCCCGAGCGTGGCCAATCCAAACTTACGACGCAGACCATCCAGGCTGCCGCCCGCCGACTTCACCAATTCAGGCAAGTTGGCCTCTTTCTCTTTGAGTGTATCACCTGGCAACAGGTCCAGAATGCCATCAGACAGCAGGGTCAGACTAAAGGACTCCGGCAGGTCCAGCACATGGTCCGAATACGTTGCTTCGTTGAACAACCCCACCGGCAGGCCGCGCCCTTCAAGGTAGCGGGTTTCTGTCGGCGTATACAGCACCGGCAACGGCAAATGTCCGCCAACGCTGTAAGTCAATTTACCGCTTTGCTCGTCGATCACACCGCCCACCATCGTCACGTGCTTGCCCAGCTTGCAGCTGATCAGACCCCGGTTGATGTGGCCCAGCACCTCGGAAGGCTTGAACTCGGGCAGCGTGCCGCCGCGCTTGGACTCGAACAACAGGCGCGTGGTCATGAATTTCAGCAACACGGTGATGAAAGCCGATGACGCACCATGGCCCGACACGTCGGCGAGATAGAATGCGACGCGGCGCTCATCGACGCGGAAATAATCGACGAAGTCACCGGACAGGTACAGCGACGGGATGATCTCATGTTCGAATTCGAACGAGTCAATCGCCCACGGGTTGGTCGGCAGCATGTTCATCTGAACCTGGCGACCGGCATCCTGGTCTTCCTGCAGCAGATGCAGGCTGGCTTCGAGTTCGCGGTTGGCGGTCTCAAGCTTCTGACGGTAGAGCTGGTTTTCCTGAAGGAGGCGCGCGCGATCCAGTGCCCGCTTGACGGAGTGCTCAAGCACTGCAAGGTCTTCCAGCGGTTTGATCAGGTAGTCGGCCGCGCCAAGACGCAATGCTTCGACAGCATCGCTCATGACACCCGCGCCGGAGACCACGATCACCGGAGTGTCCGGCGACAGGCTGGTGACCTGACGAATCAGCTCCAGGCCTCCAACTTGAGGCATGCGCAGATCGCAGATCACGAGATCAGGCGTGTTTTTCTCGAAGGATTCCAGACCTTGCTTGCCATTGCTGGCCTGCAAGACGCTGAACCCACTGTCTTCCAAGTAGGCCGCGAGGCTCGCGCGCACCACTTCGTCGTCATCGATAATCAGCAGCGTGGCACTGGTTTTTTGCATGTGGGCAAACGGCGCCAGATCAGGTTGGCGTAAGCGGTCGGATTCTGTCAGGCCGCTTACTGGATTCGCTTCTAGCCTCTCTGTACGGTGGCAGCGGACTTTTGGTCAAACGCTTCAGTCGTCAGAGGTGCCCTTCAAGGCGCAGACGGTACTCCCATCCGCCGGGCGTTTCAAGCTCGCTCCAGTGGTCGGTCGGCGTCTTTACATCTCAAATCGCCCGGAGTTATAAGAACCCCTAAATCAGCAACAAAAATGAAGGATGCACCATGGGTCAGATCGATCGCGACTATGCAGAGAAACGAGACTACATCCGCATGCGTGTCGACGCGGACATCAGCCTGATCTACGCAGGCCAGATCATCCCCGCCGTGTGCGTGGATTTATCCAGCTCCGGCATGCAGATACAGGCGCCTCGGTCGTTCAAGGTCGGTGACCGGATCAGCGTCCGAATCGAGTCCGAACACGCCGCGCTCAAAGGCCTGGAAGCCGACACCGAGGTGGTCTGGATCGCCGACGTCGAAGGTGACGAGCAGAAACTGGGGCTGACCATTTTGACCATGAAGTGATATCAAAACGGAACCGCTTCACAGATTCGGCAAAAAGAATTACGAAAAAATACGAAAAAAAAGGCGACTCGGAAGTCGCCTTTTTTGCATCTGCGCAACAGTCAGTCGCGATTAAAAATCGTCGACGACCTTGCCATCCTTGACCTTGAACTCGCGGTTTTGCAAGTAGGCGTTACGGATGAAGATGTATTTGTCGCCGTTGACCAGTTTTTCAGCCGACAACAGGCTGGCACGGGTGTCCACCACGCTCACGCCAAACGCCGTGTTGCGGGTCGGCACGTGGTCGATGTAGCGGTACGGCTGGGTGTAGGTGTCAGGGTATTTAGCGAAGGCATCACGCACGGTGCTCGGACCGAAGAACGGCAGCATTACGAAAGGCCCGCTGCCCACGCCCCAGTGGCCCAGGGTCTGGCCGAAGTCTTCGTCGTTGCGTTGCAGGCCCATCTTGGTGCCGACGTCGAAGAAGCCCAGCAGACCGAACGTGGTGTTGATGATCAAGCGGGCAGTGTCCACGCCAGCAGCCTGAGGCTTGGCTTGCAGGACATCGTTGGCGAAGTTGGTCACCTCACCGACGTTCTTGAACATGTTATGGATGCCGTCTTCGAGAAACTGCGGCGTAATGAAGTCATAGCCTTGGGCGATGGGCTTCAGCGCGTAAGTGTCGACAGTGTCGTTGAAACGGAAGATCGCACGGTTGACGCCTTCCCACGGATCATCTTCAGCGGCCTGAGCGGCCATCGGCACCAGGGCCAGACCGGCCCAGAAACACGTTCGAGCCAGACGATTGATAAAGCCTGCACCGGTCACGGGCATAGCAAAGACTCCCAGTCAAAAGTGATGAAGCGGGCGCTACGCCCCCCAACCAAAGGCGAGAGTATAAAGCGTTCTGTCACTATTTACGTCGCCGAACACTGACGGAATGTGCTGATCTTTAAACATCCGCTCACAATGTCACCCTTCGGTCATCGCACTGTCATGAAACTCCCTTAGCGTCTTGGGCATTTGAGAGGGAATTTCATGCTTGCCCCGGTCGCCGTGCCCGCCCCTTCGTTCACCGCCGTGCTTTTTGGACTAAGCGGCTGCCTGGTCGATTTCGGCGCGCAGGTGCGGACCTTGCGCAGCCGCGATGGCCAATCGTTTGACTCACACGACGCCACCCCCTTCTCCCACCCAACGCCCGGCGCGATGGTGGCCTTGAGAAGCCTCAAGCAGCAAGGCATCCCCTGCGCGTGGATCGATGAATACCCCGCCGCGATCACCGAGCAGCTGGCGTCTCCGCTCGCCGGTCTGGTGCACCCCACCCCAAGCCCGAACAACCACTGGCCTGCGCCGGATGCCTGCTGGCAGGCCTTGATGAGCCTGAATGTCGCCCAACTCGACGGCTGCGTGCTGGTCAGCGGCGATCCTCGTCTGCTGACTGCTGGGCTCAATGCGGGGCTGTGGACCGTGGGCCTCGCGTCCTGTGGACCGTTGTGCGGGCTGTCACCGGCTCATTGGGACGCCCTGAGCGACCTGGAGCGTGAGCGCCTACGAGGCCGCGCCACCCTGGAGCTGTACGCGACGGGCGCGCACTCGGTGATCGATCATCTGGCCGATCTGGAATCCTGCCTGGCGGACATTTCCCTGCGCCGCATGAAGGCCGAAAAGCCCTGATTGATCAGGGTCATGCAGAAAGGCCCGGTGTGGATTAGTCTTACCGACAAAGGACCTTTGCCGACGCGCTGAGGTCCATGCAGAGACTACTCATAAAGGGAGCACCCTATGCCCGCCCGCGAACTGGAAGTACAACTCAATGCACTGCGCGAGCAACTGGAGCAGAACCCGCCGCTGACCCAAGAAGAACGCGAAGACCTGCATACGCTGATGGCGCAGATCCAGGCCGAGATCGCCGTCGAAAACGCCACCCCCGACAACAATCTGGCCGATGGTGTGAACCTGGCAGTCGAACGCTTCGAAGTCGAACACCCCACCATCGCCGGCACGTTGCGCAACATTGTGCTGACGTTGGGGAACATCGGGATTTAAGTCGAATCGACTGATGCACGAACACCTGTAAGTGAATTCATTGGCGAAGGGGCGCTACGGCCCATACATCTCCATCGCCTGTACCCCTTTTCGCGAATGAATTCGCTCCCACACGGACATTGTTCAGCGCCCCGACATCGGGCTATTGCCGCGCCAACCGCCCGTTGTCCAGCGTCAGCGTCTCAGTGCTGCGGTACGGGTTGATGTCCAGCCCGCCACGGCGCACATAACGCGCGGAGACCGTTAGCTTTTCCGGTCTCAGCAGTCGTTTCAGGTCCATGAAGATGCGTTCGACGCACTGCTCATGGAAGTCCGAATGCTGGCGAAAGCTGACGATGTAGGCCAGGAAGCTGGCGTGATCCAGCGCTGCACCGCGATAGGCCACGGCAACGCTGCCCCAGTCCGGCTGGCTGGTAACTGGGCAGTTGGATTTCAGCAGGTGGCTGTGCAGCGCCTCTTCGATCACCCGCGACTCGTCGCAACGCAGCAGCTCAGGCTGCGGGCGGTCGTAGCTGTTGATGCTCACGTCCAGACCGTCGACGCAGACGCCCGGCACCGCCACGATGCCATCGGCTTCGATGTCCTTCAGGGAACGAATGCGCACACCCACGGGCTTGCCAGCGGCGGCCGACAAATCTCTCTCTAACACACTGACCAGCTCGGCCTGCGACGCGAACGGCGTCTGGTTCAGCGAGTTGAGGTAAAGCTTGAAGGATTTGGATTCGATGATGTTCGGCGAATCGGCAGGAATGCTGAACTCGCCAATCGCCACCACCGGCTTGCCCGACGGCAGCAGCCACGACAGTTCGTAGCAATTCCAGAAATCGACACCCTGATATGGCAGCGTCTCGGCGGTCAGCCCCAGCTCGGCCCACTTGGCGGTGCGCGGAATGGGAAACAGCAGGGACGGCGTGTAGGTGGCAATGTATTCACTGGACTTGCCCAAGGGCGAGTGTTCGGCTGCGGGATGCATGGCGGGACCTGAAAACGTATAAAAAGAAGGCGGAAGTGAAATCCTGACCGCCGAGTTTATAGGTTTTGTCCCGCTTTTTCAGCGATTACTCGGCGATCGATACCTTGCCGACCATGCCCGCCTGGTAGTGACCCGGCAGATTGCAGGCGAATTCCAGGTTGGTGGCCTTGGCGAACGTCCACGTCAACTCGGCCGTCTTGCCCGGCTCCACCAGCACGCTGTTGGCATCGTCGTGCTTCATCGCACTGTGATCCATCCCGGCCATGTCATGCTTCATGCCGGTCGACGTCAACATGCCGCTGGCGACCATCTTGAGCATTTCCTGCTGATGGGCCGCGTGCATGGCGGCGTCTCCCAGATTGAACTCGTGCAGCAGTTGGCCCTTGTTCACCAGCACGAAGTGCACGGTCTCGCCCTCTTTGACGTCGAGGGCCTTGGGTTCGAAATACATGTCGCCCAGCGTCAGCTCGACCGTGCGGGTCGCCTGATCGGCCTTGGCCGGGTGACCAAAATCAAAGTGCTCGCCGGGGGAAGCCTGAGACGAAAGACTCACACCCAGCAATACGGCGGCAGCGACAAAACGAGCGAACATGGGAATCTCCAGCAAACGACAATCGATGACCTTAAGGTAGGCTCCCGCCACTGGCAATCAGCTGACCGCAAGATTACAACTTTGTAAGCTTGGCCCCTGCTCGCCCCGCTCACGTTATAAAGCGCAACGAATGAGCGTCACTGGAAGCGACCGATCACCCATGAAATTACTGATCATCGAAGATCAAGCGAAAACCGGCCACTACCTGCGCCAAGGCCTGTCCGAAGCCGGGTTCACCACGGAACTGGTCGCCGACGGCACCAGCGGCCAGCATCTGGCGCTGACCGGGGACTACGCGCTGCTGATTCTGGACGTCATGCTGCCGGGGCGGGATGGCTGGCAAATCCTGCAGGCCGTGCGCAGCGCGGGCCTCGACACGCCGGTACTGTTCCTGACCGCCCGCGACGCCGTCGAGGACCGGGTGCGCGGCCTGGAATTGGGCGCGGATGATTATCTGGTCAAGCCTTTCGCCTTCTCCGAACTGCTGGCCCGGGTGCGCAGCCTGTTGCGTCGGGGCGGCAGCGCCAGCCCGGAAACCCACCTGCAGCTGGCCGACCTGCGACTGGACCTGTTACGCCGTCGCGTCGAGCGCAATGGCCAGCGCATCGACCTGACTGCCAAGGAGTTCGCCCTGCTGGAGCTGATGCTGCGACGCCAGGGCGAGGTGCTGCCCAAATCGCTGATCGCCTCCCAGGTCTGGGACATGAACTTCGACAGCGACACCAACGTGATCGAAGTCGCCATCCGCCGCCTGCGCCTCAAAGTCGATGACGATTACCCGAACAAGCTCATCCACACCGTGCGCGGCATGGGTTACGTCCTCGAAGAGCGCAGCCTGTGATGTTCGGGCGGATTTCCCTGGGCAGCCGACTGGCCCTGCTGTTCGCCGCCTGCACGGCGGTGGTGTCGTTGACGGCGGGCGTGCTGTTCAATCAGGCCAGTGAAAGCCATTTCATGGAGCTGGATCAGCAACTGCTGGACAGCAAACTGCCAACCGTGCGCGATGCCTTGAAGGATGTAACCAGCGCGGAGCAACTGAACCAGCGCCGTCCGACGTTGATGAGGGAGCTGGCCCACTCGCCGGACCTGGCCTTGCAGCTTCGCAGCCCTGATGGCGCGCTGTGGTTCGACAGCCTTTCCCCTTCAATCCCGACACCTGCAGCCCATGAAGGTCTGCACACCCTGACCGACAACGGCACGGCTTACCGCGCTTACACCGTGCCCCTGCAACCTGATCAGCCAGGCACGCCGCAACTGACCCTGCTGCTGGACATCACCCATCACCAGCACTTTCTGGAACGCATGCAACACCTGATCTGGCTGACCGTCGGCCTGTCAGCACTGGCCACTGCCGTGCTGGGCGCCTGGGCGGCACGCAGCGGTTTGCGGCCCTTGCGTCGAATGAGTGAGGTCGCGGCCAGCGTGTCCGCCAGTTCGCTGACGACACGCCTGCCGCACGCCGAGATGCCCAGCGAGCTGGCCGAACTGAGTCAGGCTTTCAACGCCATGCTGGGTCGTCTCGATGATGCGTTTCAGCGCCTGTCTGCATTTTCCGCCGACATCGCCCATGAACTGCGTACGCCTCTGTCGAATCTGCTGACCCACACGCAGGTCACCCTCACCCGCCCCCGCGATGTGGCGGAGTACCGCGAAGCGTTGCTGGGCAATCTGGAGGAGCTGCAAGGGATGGCGCAGATGGTCAACGACATGCTGTTTCTCGCCAAGGCCGAGCATGGGTTATTGAACCCGAACCGCGAGCGTCTGGCGCTGGGTGAAGACGTCGATGCCTTGCTGGAGTTTTTCCTGCCCGTCGCCGAGGACGCGCACGTGGCGCTGAGCCGTGAGGGCGAGGCCGTCGTGGAAGGCGATCGCCACATGCTGCGCCGCGCCCTGTCCAACCTGCTGGACAATGCACTGCGCTTCACCCCTGTTCAGGGTCGGGTGTCGGTGAAACTGGAATCGTCCGTCCAGCGCGTGCGAATTGGCATTGAAAACACGGGCCCGACCATTCCGGCCGAGGTGCTGCCACGGCTCTTTGACCGGTTTTATCGCGCTGATCCGGCACGTCATGAGGGCAGCAGTGAACATGCGGGCCTGGGGCTGGCGATCACCCAGTCGATCATCAAGGCCCATGGCGGGACGATCCGCTGTGAATCGCAGGAGGGTGTGACGCGGTTTTTGATTGAATTGCCTGTTTGAAATCGACACGCCACCTGTAGGAGCGCGCTTGCCCGCGATTACCATCTGTCAGACACAGAATCGGTGCAGACAGACCGCCATCGCGGGCAAGCGCGCTCCTACAGAATGTGACTCAACGGATCATTCATACCGCAACGCATGGGCCGGCTGAATCTGCGAGGCGCGATACGCTGGGTAGATCGTCGCCAGAAAGCTCAGGATCAACCCCGCCGCACAGATCATCACCACGTCACTGCCTTCCAGTTGCGATGGCAGGTTGCTGATGAAGTACACGTCCGAGGTGAAAATGTGCTGGCCGGTCACGCGCTCGACCCAGCCCACCAACTGACTGACGTTGATCGCGGCGATCACGCCCAATACGCCGCCGATGATCGTGCCGATCACGCCGATCACCGAGCCTTGCACCATGAAGATGGTCATGATCTGACGAGGCGTCGCGCCAATAGTGCGCAGGATTGCGATGTCGGCGCCCTTGTCGTTCACCACCATGATCAGCGTGGCGATGATGTTGAAGGCCGCGACAGCGACGATCATCAGCAACAACAGACCGATCATGGTCTTTTCCATTTTCATCGCGCTGAACAGACTGCCCTGTGTGTGGGTCCAGTCATCGGCCTTGTAGTCCGCGCCGAGACTGCCCGCGATGGCGGTCGAGACCTGCGGCGCCGCGTACAGGTCGGTCAGCGCCAGACGAACGCCCTGCACCTGGTTCGGCTGCCAGCGCTGGATCGCCGCGGCATCGGCCACGTTGACCAGCGCCATGGAGCCGTCAAGCTCGGCGCCGACCTTGAACACGCCGACCACGGTCAGGCGTTGCAGGCGCGGGGTGATACCGCCCGGATCGCTGCTGATTTCCGGGACGATCAGGGTGATTTTGTCGCCCACGTTCAGGCGGAAGCGCCGCGCCGTGATTTCACCGATGACCACGCCAAACTCGCCAGCCTTCAAGTCCTGCAGGCGGCCCTGAACGATGTGCTGGGTGACGATGGAGACCTGGGATTCCAGCGCCGGGTCCACGCCGTTGATCTCGATCGGCTGCATCGAACCCTTGTACGACAGCATGCCGTCCATTTGCGTGAACGGCACGGCCGCCGTGACTTGGGGGTTTTTCAACGCGGCGTCGGCAGCGGGTTTCCAGTCGTCCAGCGGCTTGACCCCGTCGATGACCGCGTGGGGCACCATGCCAAGAATCCGCGAGCTCATTTCCTTCTGAAAGCCGTTCATCACGGACAGCACGACGATCATCGCCAGCACGCCCAACGCCAGCCCGATCATCGAGGTCATCGAAATGAACGAGATGAAGTGGTTGCGCCGCTTGGCCCGCGTGTATCGCGTGCCGATGAAGATGGATAACGGTCTGAACATTCGTGGAGCACCGTAGCTAAATAGGAACACCCCGACGCCATGAAGCGGGCGTCGGGTTCAATGCATCACGCCTCGACGAGACGGCCTTCTTCCAGACGCCACACGCGGTCCATCTGGCGAGCCAGCGACAGGTCGTGGGTCACCACCAGAAACGCGGTGCGCGACGAGGTGCTGAGCTCCAGCATCAGGTCCTGAATGCCTTGGGCCGTGTGGGAATCGAGGTTGCCGGTCGGTTCGTCGAGCATCACCAGACCCGGCTGATTCACCAGCGCCCGGGCAATGGCCACCCGCTGGCGTTCGCCACCGGACAGCTCGGACGGTTTGTGCGCCAGGCGGTGCTTGAGCCCTACCCGCTCCAGCAACGCGGTGGCGCGCTGACGGGCTTCCGGGATCGGGGTCTTGCCGATCAGGAGCGGCATGCAGACGTTCTCCAGCGCGGTGAACTCTGGCAGCAAATGGTGAAACTGATACACGAAACCCAGTGCCCGGTTGCGCAGCAGGCCACGGGCCTTTTCATTCAACGCGGACAGCTCTTCGCCAGCGAGCCATACGCTGCCCTCGGTCGGCGTGTCCAGGCCGCCCAACAGGTTGAGCAAGGTACTTTTGCCGGAGCCGGAACTGCCGACAATCGCCACGCGTTCGCCAGGGTGCAACTCCAGTTGCAGGCCCGACAGCACGACCACGGATTCCGGGCCTTCCTCGTAGGATTTGCCCAGGTTGCGGCAACTCAGTACAGCTTTATCACTCATGCGCGACTCACTCATAACGTAGCGCCTCCGCCGGCTGGGTGCGCGCGGCACGCCAGGCGGGATACAAGGTGGCGAGGAAACTCAGGACCAGGGCCGCGCCGCATACCATCAGCACGTCACTGGTCATCAATTGCGAAGGCAGATAGTCGATGAAATAGACATCCGCGTTGAGAAACTTGTGCCCGATCAGGCCTTCCAGCGCCGAGATCGCGGCACTGACGTTCAGTGCAGCAAGAGTGCCGACGGCCGCGCCAATCGCCGTGCCGACCACACCGATCACCGTGCCCTGCACCATGAAGATCGCCATGATCTGCCCTGGCGTCGCCCCCAGCGTGCGCAAGATCGCGATGTCGCCACGCTTGTCGTTGACCACCATCACCAGCGTCGAAATGATGTTGAACGCCGCCACCGCCACGATCAGCAGCAAGAGCAGGCCAATGATGGATTTCTCCATGCCGATGGCCTGATACAGGTTGCCGTGGGTGCGGGTCCAGTCCCGGGAGTAATACTGGTGATCGCCGAGGCTCTGGGCGATGTCGTAAGCCGTGCGCGGTGCCTTGAACAGGTCGGTGAATTTCAGGCGCAGCCCCTGCACTTGATCAGGCTTCCAGCGGTGCAGACGGGCCAGGTCCTGAAGGTTGGTCACGCCGAGGTAGCCGTCGAGTTCGCCCGCGCCGACGTGGAAGATGCCGACCACGGTGAAGCGCTTCATGCGCGGGAACATCCCGGCGGGCGTGACCGTGACTTCAGGCGAGACGAAAGTGACTTTGTCGCCGATGCCGACGCCCAGCTTGGTCGCGGCCTTGTCGCCGATGACTACGCCGAAGCCGCCTGACACGAGGTCGTCAAGTCGGCCCTGTTTCATGAAGCCATCGATAATCGAAACTTTGCGTTCCTGAACCGGGTCGATGGCATTGAGCAGGATTTTCTGCACATTGCCGTTGTTGGTCAGCAGGCCCTGCATCTGGGTGAACGGCGCAATGGCTTCAACCTGAGGGTTCTGCTTGACCTTCGCCGCGAGGCTTTGCCAGTCGCTGATCGGCTCGCCGGATTCGATGGTCGCGTGGGGCACCATGCCAAGGACGCGGGTGCGCATCTCATGATCGAAACCGTTCATGACCGATAACACGACTATCATCACCACGACGCCCAGGGCGAGACCGATCATCGACGTCAGGGAAATGAAGGAGACAAAATGATTACGGCGTTTTGCACGGGTGTAACGCGTGCCGATAAATACAAAAAGAGGTCTGAACATGTAGGGGCTTGTTCGGAGGAATGGGAACGTCCTTGTGGCGGGCCTGGGCCTGCGGCTTTACACTCGAATCGCTGAGTCGCAAACGAGAGCAATCACTCTGACAACCGCCGCTACCATGGGTTCGCCATGTCGACATTAGATGAAGAAGAACGCCGCGAATACTACCGTATCGAGGACAGCGTCGCACTGGAAATTCAACGCATTCCAGCGTCCGGCTCGGTCGATGAGCTCGCTCATCGGGACACCTCGACCCTCTTCGATCTGCTGAGCGAGTTGCACGTCGCCGAGTTCGAATCGCAGCATCTGCTGCGCCAGCTCGACGACCGCGACCGTACCACCAACAGCTTCCTGCGGGCCATGAGCAAACGAATCGATTTGCTCGGTCAAGTGGTGGCTCAGACGGTTCTAGGCAAGCTCGGCGCTCCGCAAAAAGTGATCATGTCCGAGGGCGGCCTGCAATTCAACGCTCACCAGCCCTTCCCCGTCGGCAGCCTGTTGTCGGTCAAAATGGTGCTCATGCCCCAGGCGTCCGGGATGATGCTGCGGGCCAGGGTCACGCAATCCCAGTCCCTCACCCTTGGCGATTTCGAGATCGGCACCGAGTGGGTCGAGCTGAGCGATGCCCAGCGACAGCTTCTGGCCAGACACATCCTGCAACGACAAGCCGCGCAACGACGCCTGGCCCGAGAGCAAAACACCCCTGATCCATCCTGATTTTGAGCCTGTAGGCGCCTTCGTAATTCAAGGAGTATTTGTGACCCTTATCTATGGCCACCGCGGCGCTAAAGGCGAAGCACCGGAAAACACCCTCACCAGCTTTCAGGAATGCCTGAAGCACGGGGTCAAGCGTTGTGAACTGGACCTGCACCTGTCCCGTGACGGCGAACTGATGGTCATCCACGACCCGACCCTGAAACGCACCACCGACCGGCGCGGCAAAGTGGTCGAGCATGATGCGAAGGACCTGGTGACCTACGACGCGCGCAAGGGCGGCCCGGGCTGGGTCAATCCGTGCCCGATTCCGCGCCTGGAAGAGCTGTTCGAGAAATGCGATTTCGACCACTGGCAACTGGAAGTCAAGAGCGCGTCACGCACCCGAGCGGCCACGACCGTATTGGCGATCCGCGAGATGGCGCAACGTCACGGTCTGCTGGACAGGGTCACCATTACGTCGAGTTCGCGGGAAGTGCTCAAGGCGGCGCTGGAGCTGACCCCGGACCTGTCGCGAGGGCTGGTGGCGGAATACGCGTGGCTCGACCCGTTGAAGGTCGCCACGAGCTATGGCTGCGAGATTCTGGCGCTGAACTGGACGCACTGCACGCCCGAGCGCCTGAAGAAAGCACAGACCCTGGGCCTGCATGTGTCCGTCTGGACCGTCAACGAGCCCGCGCTGATGCGCAGACTCGCCGACTTCGGCGTTGACAGCCTGATTACAGACTTTCCCGGTTTGGCCAGCGCCACCCTCGGGAATTACTGAAATCGGTCTCCCCGGCCGGCTCAGGCCACCGGCCGGAGCCGCTCAAAAAAGCCGGTTGAGGCCGTCGTATGCCGCGACCCGATAGGCTTCGGCCATGGTCGGGTAGTTGAACGTGGTATTGACGAAATACTTGAGGGTATTCGCCTCGCCGGGCTGGCTCATGATCGCCTGACCGATGTGCACGATCTCCGACGCCTGGTCGCCGAAGCAATGCACGCCGAGAATCTGCAGGGTTTCGCGGTGGAACAGGATCTTCAACATGCCCACTGGCTCGTTGGAGATCTGCGCACGGGCCATGCTTTTGAAGAATGCCTTGCCCACTTCGTACGGCACCTTGGCCTGGGTCAGGTCGTGTTCGTTCTGACCGATCGAGCTGATTTCCGGGATGGTGTAAATGCCAGTCGGCACGTCGTTGACGAAGCGCCAGGTGCCGTTGTCCACCGCCTTGCCCGACGCCGAACGCCCCTGGTCGTACGCTGCACTCGCCAGACTCGGCCAGCCAATCACGTCGCCCGCGCCAAAAATGTTGGGCTTGCTGGTGCGGTACTCCTCGTCGACTTCGATCTGGCCACGGCCGTTGGCCTTGATGCCGACGTTTTCCAGACCCAGTCTGTCGGTGTTGCCGGTCCGACCGTTGCACCACAGCAAGGCGTCGGCCTTCACTTTCTTGCCGGACTTGAGGTGCAGGATCACGCCGTTTTCGAGGCCTTCGACGCGCTCGTACTCTTCGTTGTGGCGCACCATCACGTTGTTGTTGCTGAAGTGATAGCTCAGGCCTTGGGAGATTTCGGCGTCGAGGAAGCTCAGCAACTGGTCACGGTTGTCGATCAGCTCGACGTCCACGCCCAGACCGCTGAAGATCGACGCGTATTCGCAACCGATCACGCCAGCCCCGTAAATGATCAGCTTGCGCGGGGTGTGGCTGATGCTGAGGATGGTGTCGCTGTCGTAGATACGCTTGTGGGAAAAGTCGATATCCGCTGGGCGATAAGGCCGTGAGCCGGTGGCGATGATGATCTGGTTGGCGACCAGCTTTTCCACGACGCCGGTGTCGCAGACCACGTCAACGGTGCGCTCGTCGGCAAAGCTGCCGGTGCCGAAGAACACGTCGACGCGATTGCGGGCGTAGTAGCCAGTGCGGGATGCGACCTGTTTGTTGATGACTTTTTCAGCGCTTTTCAGCACGTCCGGGAACGAAAACCAGCGCGGCTCGCCAATGGCCCGGAACATCGGGTTGGTGTTGAACTGGATGATCTGCTTGACCGAGTGACGCAACGCCTTGGACGGGATCGTGCCCAGGTGGGTGCAGTTGCCGCCGACCTGCCGACGGCTGTCGACCATGGCTACCTTGCGCCCAGCCTTGGCGGCGTTCATTGCCGCGCCTTCTCCAGCTGGGCCGGAACCCAGTACCACTACGTCGTAGTTGTAGACAGCCATGCGTACTCCTTAGAACAGGCCGAGGCGCCACTCTGGCGTCTCTGGCTAACCCATGCCGCGCCTGGCGGCATGAAGAATCGAAACTCGCGGCGCAGTCTAATCGTCCGGCGTCGCGGGGAACATTAACCCTTGGTCGCGTCGCAGGCCAATTTTGTCTGCGTTACGTGACACTCGTCACCCTGGTGAGGCGCGGAAAATGCCCAATGGGTGCGGATGATAAATGTGTTGGTGGGGGGAATCCCAATAAAAGCTGCATTTTTTGTGGGGTTGAGGCGTGGAGGGCGTTTTTTGCCGTACAACTACAGGGATTCGACGGCGCGACTCGGCATCAGGCAGGATGCGGTCTTCACTGTGGGAGCGAATTTATTCGCGAAAAATCTATCGGTCGCTGGAGATGCACCGCCATGTCTGTGCGAATAGCGTAGGCCGTTTGCATACCCCGCCGCACCGCGCACCGCTAAAAATGTCATACCCTTACCTCACCCCCTCGCCACAGAAGACACCCTCATGCGCCACCGCCTCATTCACTGGATGCTCCTGCTTGCCGCGTTCGCCAGCCCGATGGCCATGGCGTCTCAGGCGGACTTGCTCAAGCAGGCCAACTTCCCTGCCCGGCTCGACGGCCATTCCCCGGCGCTGGAGCGCAAGAACCAGGCGATCCTCACCTACCTCTGGACCGACGTTTACGCCGCCGCCTTTTATGCCGAGCCTTCAATCAGCGCCAAACAGGCTGCGTTCACCCAGTCACCCCAGAAACTTGAGCTGTATTATTTTCGGGACATCGACCGCCAGGACGTGATCAAGGCCGCCAACGCGGCCCTCGAAAAACAACAGCCGCAAGACACCCTCGTTCGCTTGAAACCCGAACTCGACCGCCTGCACCAAAGCTTCCAGAACATCGTCAAAGGCGACCGTTACGACCTGACCTGGGACCGCACCGATGGCTTGAACCTGACGCGCAATGGCAAGGTGATCTTTGCCAGCCCCGACCCTGAGCTGGCAAAGGTGTATTTCGCGATCTGGCTGGCGCCGGACGGTCTGTCGACTGACCTGCGCGAGGCCCTGCTTAAATAAGCTAGCCCGCGAGGCTCAGAAACAACCGCTGCGCGATCTCCTTGCCGATGGCGCTGCGGTACACGCGAATCACGTCCTTGCTCTCCTTCGCCGCCTTGACCTGCGCCTTGTACCCCACAAACCGCTGCTCCGGGAGTTTCAGGTGAGCAGCGGTGAACGCCTCGGCTGCCGCGTTTTCACTGGCGTAATGAAAATGCGCCCACCACAGCACCCGCTGATCCGTGTCACGGATCACGTATTCCTGCAGGAAATCGTTTCGTTTGGCGCCTGACACATTCTTGCGCCCCTCGAACCGGGCGATGTCCACCTCACGCTCCTGAGCCAACCAGGCGAGACGTCCCGCCGTCGGCGGTTGCGCCTTGATCATCTCGATGCGCAAGGTCCGTCCCTCCTCCACCAGCCGGGAGGCCGACGCCCGCAACGCGCTCACCTGAACCTGAGCCGCTTCGTCACTGTCCGTCGTGCTCGTGAGCTTTTCCGCGAGCGCCGTCAGCCGGTCGGCCTTGTGGGTCAGGATGTCCTGCATGTCCGCAGGCTCATCCGCCTTTTTCGACTGACGCCGGGCGTTGGCAATGTCTGCCTCGACGCGCTCCAACAACGAGGTGGCCTGACGTTTGAGTTCCGCCAGTGCCACCACAGGCACGGGCTTTTCAGGTTGAGCAGGCGCGACCGTTTCAACCTCGACCCACTCCCCGTTCTCATGCAGGTGGTACGTCTCGATCACGGTGTTGCCCATGGATTGCGTGACATCGACCACCGCACCCGGCATATCGGGTTCGCCTTCGCGCAACTGCCCCACCAACGTGCGGTGGGCGCGGGTCTTGAACACCCGTTTGCGCGGCTGCCGAACGCGTGGCGCGTAATCCACAGGACGCGCCACAGGCTCGGTGCTTTCACGGATCAGATCCGACAAGCGTTTTTCCGCCCGGTCGGCGATCCAGCCAAACTCCTCCAGAAAACGGGTGAATCGCACCGGGTCGAACGCTTCGGGCACGCTTTGCTGGGCGCACACAGCGATAAGGATGCCTCGATCGTATTCACGCAACGAGCTTTCAAGCACGTCGATCTGCTCGGCGAGGGTGTAATCGTTGGGTTTTTCCAGCTCGATCTGAGAACTGACCGCCGCATGGAGGCGGTCGTCCGTGCGCAATGATTTGAGCTCCAGGCTGCCCTGTTTGGACAGAATCACATCCTTGCTGAAGCTTAGTTCCAACAGCGACCACAAACGCGTCGCCCGCCAGTCCAACTGGGTAAACACATTGCTGCGGACCAGATCCAGCACCTCGTCATGCCAGATTTTTTCGCCCACCTTGGGCACGTCCCGCAGTTGCTGCCACAGGCTTTCCCTGAGTCCGGACCACTGGGTCCCCCGCTCTTCGATCTGCAACATGTCTTCGAACAGCGCCACGTAGCCGTCCACGTTCTCTTGCGTCACCGCCGACACTGAAACCGCTTCAAGCCGGTCCATTTGGTTGCGCGCCAGCTTGACGAGGTTTTGCAGCAACACGCCCTCGTAAAACGCGATACGTCGGACCAGCGCCTGAAGGTCTTTGGCCACGGTCGTCTCGGGTGCTCGGTCGGCGGGTCGCAAGGAAGCCTGTAAGCGCTGGCGTTCCTCAACGATGGCTTTCAGTTCGTTCAGGTCGGTTTCGATCAGGTCGTACAAGGTGCCGGGCAGCTGCGTTTTCGCACCTCGACACGTTTTGTTCCAGCCGACGAACCGTCGAAACAGCACGACCTGGTGCTGATCCAGCACCGCTTCACGCTCAGTCACCGCCTTGAGCTTTGCGGCGTTTTCCAAGGCAACCTGTCGGGCGTTACGTTTCGGACCTCCGCCCCGCAAGCCGAGGGACAGATCCAGTGTCCACCGCCCGCCTGTGCGCCGTAGCCTGGGACCCACGATTGCCGAGGACCGAGGGTCGATCACTCGCACGTTTTCATCCCTGAACGCCACGCGGTACACGCCGCTGTCCAGCCGGGCGTGCCACTGTCCGTCGTGCAAGTACAGGCCTTCCCTGCCCGGTTCCGCCGACAGCGCACCCAAGTCCGGCTCAGGCATGACTTTCAGACGTTCAAGGTCTCGGGCCTGTGCCGGGGTCAGCCGATGCCGCACGCTGGACCAGGAAAAATCCAGCAAGGGTGTCAGGACAGTCGCCTGCGACTCGCCGACCACCGTCTCCGGCGCTTCGGTGGGCCCATGCCCTGCCCGCGTCGCCTCCCCCTCCGCGACTTCGGCTCGGGGCGTTCGCAGGCGGGGCACGAATCCTTCGTGCATAAGCATCATGGACACCGTCAGCAACAGCGCCGTCCACGCTTGCCGCTCCGGGTGACCGACCGCACGCTTGCGCGCCACCAGCACTTGATCCACGGCACTCATCAGCTGCACGAGCCACAACGCGTTGCCGACCGCGCCCGACAGAAACGGCATCACCAGGTCCAGCCCGAGCCAGCCTGCCCGCTGAATCATGGCCCAGCGGCTTTCGGCATTGGATACGGAGTCGCGATCCGCGAGCTCCACCAGCGCCCGGGCGTTCGCATTGAACAGGGCAACGAGCACGTCACCGTCCACGTTGGCGACCGCCAGTTGCGCCGGTGCGGGGTTCTCGATCGGCGTGAAATCGGAGCCCAGCCCGAAACGGACGATGTGAGGTTGATCGAAGCCGCCGTTGGCGTAGCGCTGCCGCCCATGATCGGTCATCCAGACGAGCGCGTCGTCTTGCAGTTCGCCTGTCCTGGCAATGGCACTGCGCAGTTCCAGCCACGTGGCAAACTCCATCAGCGGCATCGGCGCCAAGGGTCGATACAACACGAACGGACCCACAGCGGTATCCGACGCACCGATCACGAACTGGTTGCAGACGTCATCCGCCACGGCGCCCGGCTGCGCCACCCACGCCAGCGGGCGCAACACCGTGTCGCTGCCAAGGTGTGCAGCAGAACGCCCAAACAGCGAACAGACCCGCCGATAGCCCGCGTCCGTCAGCCCACCTTCGCCACGGAGTTTCTGCTCCAGCGCCTTCAGCGGCAGTTGCACACGCAGTTGGTCGCCGAACAGCCGTTGCCGTCGCGACACCTCTACAGGGTCAGTCATCAAATACTGACGCACCAACGTCGGATACGCACGGCCGATGTCAGCCCGCACCACCAACTGCTTAAGGTAGTCGATCGTCAGCCATCGCGGCAGCGGTCCGCCATCGCGCAACGACAATACGATCGTGCCGCTGGGAACACTGCACAGGTTGCCCAACGCAAAGTGGGCCACGCTCATGCGCTGATGTTCGATGCTGCCAATGGGAATGAACTGCCCCGCCGACGGCACAGGGACGGCTACCACCTTGTCGATGTGCACCGTGACGTCGTCCAGTGTCAGCCAGGTGACGTCCGGGTGATCGCCACGCATCAGGTCTTGCAGGGTCTTGCGCGCGTAATCGAGCAGCGGCGGCACGTCATCGTCCCAGCAGCGTCCCGCCGCTCGCGCGTTCACGACCGCCAAAGCCGCGAGTCGGCGGCTGAAATCGAGACGGTCGGCGGACGAGGCACGGCTCAACCAGCCCGGCACCTGCTCGATCCGTGACAGGTGCCGGGCAATCGCGGCGTCTTGTGCGTCGCTCAGCCACGGCAGGATGTCCGTGGTCTTGGCCACGTAGCGCTCGATCTCGTCGAAGTCATTCAGGCCAAGCGAGGGAATGGCCTGAAGATCGGCGAGTTGCGCATCAAGTATCGCCAGCGCCTGCTGTTCGAAAACGCTCGCGTCAGTGTTTTCCGGGCGCCGCTGAGCCAAGGCATTCGCCAAGCGGGTACAGGGCGTGGCGCCGTCTGCACCCGCACGATCCCAAAAAGCGATCAAGGACCCGGTGAAATCATCGAGCAGACCCAGAGAGACCGTGTCGACGAGGATGGCCAGCGCCTCCATGTCGACGTCAGGAACGGCGACAAGTGAGAAGGCTGGATCGACGACCAGCGCATCAGCCCCGTTCTTCCAGCGGGGTGTCTGGCCGCTGGCAAAAAACCGCCGCAAACAGGCGGTCAGCGTCGCAGTCCTCGCTTCTCCGTTTTCGGCCTGTCCAGTGACGACGGCCACGTCGGGGTCGAGGTGAACGTCAGGGAAGTAAGACGTCAGGGCAGCCCTCAGCGAATCGCGGGCCTGCTCAGACAGGGAGGGGCGTCGGGAAAACAGATCGATCAGGTCAAATTTGTCAGTCATTGTGCACTCAACTCGCAAGAATGAGCCGTGACCTTCGAGGTAAACAGCGGGCACGGCCGAACAGATCAGGCGAGTTAAAGGCACACGGGCCAACGAGGTGACATAAACAAATAGTGCGATGGCCCGCTCAGGGCAGTGATGCGAGAAGCCAGATGCAAGGCTTCTGATTGCCATCCGCCACTTTTACACATATCGTTACAAATCTGTGCAGTGCGAGGCCAAGCCCGTGCCGCGCGGCAGAGGACGTACAAATACAACGGATTTCCCCCAGCTAGACAGCCTAAGTGAGTAATTCCAAATGGCCTCGACCACAGGCAAAGGCAAAGCGATTTTTCGCGTTGTCAGCGGCAACTTCCTTGAAATGTTTGACTTTATGGTCTATGGCTTCTACGCCACAGCCATCGCCAAAACCTTCTTCCCGGCCGACAGCGAATTCGCATCCCTGATGCTGTCGCTCGCCACCTTCGGCGCAGGCTTCCTCATGCGCCCGCTGGGTGCCATCTTCCTCGGCGCCTATATCGACCACCATGGCCGTAAGAAAGGTCTGATCATCACCCTGGCCATGATGGCGATGGGTACGATCCTGATCGCTTGCGTACCGGGTTACGCCACGCTGGGCGTTGCCGCGCCGTTGCTGGTGTTGATCGGCCGTCTGCTGCAAGGCTTCTCCGCTGGTGTGGAACTGGGCGGTGTGTCGGTGTACCTGGCTGAGATCTCGACGCCGGGCCGCAAAGGCTTCTTCGTCAGCTGGCAGTCCGCAAGCCAGCAGGCAGCGGTGGTGTTCGCAGGCCTCTTGGGTGTTGGCCTCAACCACTGGCTGAGCCCGGAAGAGATGGGCCAATGGGGCTGGCGTGTGCCGTTCCTCGTGGGCTGTGCGATCGTTCCGGCGATCTTCATCATCCGTCGTTCGCTGGAAGAAACCCCTGAGTTCGAAGCCCGTGCTCGCAAACACCGTCCAACCATGGGCGAAGTGATGAAGTCCATTGGCTCGAACTTCGGTATCGTCATCGCCGGCATGGCGCTGGTGGTCATGACCACCGTGTCGTTCTACCTGATCACCGCGTACACGCCAACCTTCGGCAAAAACGAACTGCACCTGTCCGACCTGGACAGCCTGTTGGTGACCGTCTGCGTCGGTATCTCGAACTTCATCTGGCTGCCGGTGATGGGCGCGGTGTCTGACAAGATCGGTCGCAAACCCCTGCTGCTGGCGGCGACCATTCTGGCCATCGTCACGGCGTACCCTGCCCTGTCCTGGCTGACCGCCAACCCGAGCTTCGGCAACCTGCTGATGGTCGAGTTGTGGTTGTCCTTCTTGTACGGCTCCTACAACGGCGCGATGGTGGTCTCCCTGACCGAAATCATGCCCGTCGAAGTGCGCACCACCGGTTTCTCCCTGGCCTACAGCCTGGCGACCGCGACCTTCGGTGGCTTCACCCCGGCGGCCTGTACCTACCTGATCCATGAGCTGAACAACAAGGCAGCTCCCGGCATCTGGTTGAGCGGCGCTGCCGTGCTGGGCCTGATCGCCACGCTGGTGCTGTTCCGCAAAGGCGGTCATGCGCACGTGGAAGCGGTCACGAGCTAAAGGCTGCAAGCTGCAGTGGAAACGCAAACGCCCTGACTGGTTCAGGGCGTTTTTTGTTGGGCGGTCTATGAACATTTTTCTGCAACGCCGACGACATCTGTTTTGACACCACTCCCCTGTGGGAGCGAATTCATTCGCGATGGGCCTTACAGCCGATACACCTTTGCCGCCTGACGCGTTTTTCGCGAATGAATTCGCTCCCACAGGGAATCCGCCGAGGCTCGGAATTTGGCCGGACTTAAACCCCGCAAACAAAAACGCCACGACCGGGTGCTCCGGTCGTGGCGTTTTTTGGTTGGTTTGCGGCTTGCAACTCGTGACTCGTCGCCGCTTTAGCAGCTTGCAGCTTATAACTTGCCGCTTGCCGCTGCTTCTACCTTACTTCGGGAAAGCAGGCGGGTTGACCCCGGCCATGTCTTCCATCACGCGAACCACCTGGCAGCTGTAACCGAATTCGTTGTCGTACCAGACGTACAGCACGACGCGGTTGTCGTTGACGATGGTAGCTTCGGCGTCGACCACACCGGCGTGGCGCGAGCCGACGAAGTCGGTGGAGACCACTTCCTGCGACGCCACGAAGTCGATCTGCTTGTGCAGGTCCGAATACAGCGCGGTGTGGCGCAGGTATTCGTTGACTTCTTCACGGGTCGTTTCAGTGCCCAGGTTCAGGTTCAGGATCGCCATCGACACGTTCGGCGTCGGAACACGGATCGCGTTGCCGGTCAGCTTGCCGGCCAGCTCAGGCAGCGCCTTCGCAGCCGCGGTGGCAGCGCCGGTTTCGGTGATGACCATGTTCAGCGCGGCGCTACGGCCACGGCGATCGCCTTTGTGGAAGTTGTCGATCAGGTTCTGGTCGTTGGTGTACGAGTGAACCGTTTCAACGTGACCGTTGACGATACCGAACTTGTCGTTGATCGCCTTGAGGACCGGCACGATGGCGTTGGTGGTGCAGGACGCGGCCGAGATGATCTTGTCATCGGCGGTGATCTGCTGGTGGTTGATGCCGTGAACGATGTTCTTCAGCTTGCCTTTGCCCGGCGCGGTCAGCACGACGCGGTCGATGCCAGGGCATTGCAGGTGCTGGCCCAGGCCGTCGGCATCACGCCATACGCCGGTGTTGTCCACCAACAGTGCGTCCTTGATGCCGTACTGGGTGTAGTCCACCTCGGTCGGGCTCTTGGCGTAGATCACTTGAATCAGGTTGCCGTTGGCACTGATGGTGTTGTTCGCTTCGTCGATGGTGATGGTGCCGTCGAACGGGCCGTGAACCGAGTCACGGCGCAGCAGGCTGGCGCGCTTGACCAGATCGTTCTCGGCGCCTTTGCGCACGACGATGGCACGCAGACGCAGGCCGTCGCCACCACCGGTTTTTTCGATCAGGATGCGTGCCAGCAGACGACCGATACGGCCGAAACCGTACAGCACGACGTCGGTGCCCTTACGGTCGCCGGAATTCTGTTGGCCAACGATTTCAGCCATTTCTTCGCGGACGAACTGCTCGGCCGTGCGGCCATTGGCTTCGGCCTTGTATTTAACGGCCAGCTTGCCCAGGTCCACCGAAGCGGCACCCAGTTTAAGCTCGCTCATCGCTTTGATGAGCGGGAAAGTTTCGTGTACGGACAACTCGGTCGCGTCGGCTTGACGATGACGCGCAAAGCGGTGTGCTTTGAGAATCGCAATCACTGAACGATTGATCAGGGTGCGGCCATAGATCGAACTCACCACATTGTTATTGCGGTAGAGCTGACCGATAAGCGGGATCATCGCCTCGGCGAGCGCTTCACGATCGATCCATTCACCAAGACACTGGTCGGGCTTCTGAGTCACGGGAACCTTCCACATGTAGGGGCTGAAAAAAGGGACTACATTATGCCCAAGCCTTTGTTTATGAGCAATCCGGAGTTTTGAACGGCCCCGGCACTACATAATTCGGCGAGCACAAAACTGACAGCGGATTCCCGATTTAGTTACAATCCCCGGCTTTGCCGCAACGCCTGGAGCTTTATCTTCCGTGCCCGTTCTGCGCCTACCGATTCTTCCTGCTGCCGCAGGCAAACAACATTGGGGCAACCTGCCCGGTGCCGCTCAAAGCCTGGCCATCGCCGAGGCTGCAAGCGCCGCGAAACGCTTCACCCTGCTTTTGACCGCTGACAGCCAAAGTGCCGAGCGACTGGAACAGGAACTGAAGTTTTTCGCCCCCGATCTCCCGGTGCTGCATTTCCCTGACTGGGAAACCCTGCCCTACGATCTGTTCTCGCCTCATCAGGACATCATCTCCCAGCGCATCGCCAGCCTGTACCGGCTGCCGGAACTGGTGCATGGCGTGCTGGTGGTGCCGATCACCACGGCCCTGCACCGCCTGGCGCCGACCAAGTTCCTGCTGGGCAGCAGCCTGGTGCTGGACGTCGGCCAGAAGCTCGACGTCGAAGCCATGCGCACCCGGCTCGAAGCGACCGGTTACCGCTACGTCGACACGGTCTACGAGCACGGCGAGTTCACGGTGCGCGGCGCGCTGATCGACCTGTTCCCCATGGGCAGCAAACTGCCCTACCGGATCGATCTGTTCGACGATGAAATCGAAACCCTGCGCACCTTCGAGCCGGAAACCCAGCGCTCCATCGACAAGGTCGATTCGGTGCGTCTGCTGCCCGCCAAGGAATTCCCGCTGCAGAAAGAAGCGGTCACCCGTTTCAAGGCCCGTTTCCGCGAGCGCTTCGACGTCGATTTCCGCCGCAGCCCGATCTTCCAGGACCTGAACAGCGGCATCACCCCGGCAGGCATCGAGTACTACATCCCGCTGTTCTTCGAAGAAACTTCCACGCTGTTCGACTACCTGCCCCAGGACACGCAGGTGTTCTCGCTGCCGGGCATCGAAGCGGCGGCGGAAACCTTCTGGAAGGACGTGCGTAACCGCTATGAAGAACGCCGCGTCGACCCCGACCGTCCGCTGCTGCCGCCCGCTGAATTGTTTTTGCCGGTCGAAGACTGTTTTGCCCGCCTCAAAAGCTGGCCCCGCGTGGTCGCCAGCCAGGACGACGTTGAAACCGGCATCGGTCGCGAACGCTTTCCGGCGCTGGCACTGCCGAATCTGGCCATTGAAGCCAAGGCCAGCCAGCCGCTTGCGGCACTCTCGACCTTCCTCGACGAATTCCCCGGTCGCGTGCTGTTCACTGCCGAATCCGCCGGTCGTCGCGAGGTGCTGCTGGAGTTGCTGGAGCGCCTGAAACTGCGGCCGAAAAACCTCGACAGCTGGCAGGAGTTCGTCGACAGCAAAGAGCGGCTGGCGATCACCATTGCGCCGCTGGACGAGGGTCTGGTGCTTGAACAGCCAGCCCTGGCGCTGGTCGCCGAAAGCCCGCTGTTCGGTCAGCGGGTCATGCAACGCCGCCGTCGCGAAAAGCGCATGGACGGCCACTCCAGCGATGCGGTGATCAAAAACCTCGCTGAGCTGCGCGAAGGTGCGCCGGTGGTGCACATCGACCACGGCGTGGGCCGCTACCTTGGGCTGGCGACGCTGGAAGTGGAAAATCAGGTCGCCGAATTCCTGATGCTGGCCTACGCCGAGGACGCCAAGCTGTACGTCCCGGTGGCCAACCTGCACCTGATCGCCCGCTACACAGGCAGCGATGACGAACTCGCGCCGTTGCACCGCCTCGGTTCCGAGGCCTGGCAGAAAGCCAAGCGCAAGGCCGCCGAACAGGTGCGCGACGTCGCCGCCGAACTGCTCGACATCTATGCTCGCCGCGCCGCCCGCGAAGGTTATGCGTTTGCCGATCCGAAGCTGGATTACGAAACGTTCAGCGCCGGGTTCCCGTTCGAAGAGACCCCAGACCAGCAGACCACCATCGAAGCCGTGCGCCACGACATGCTCGCGCCGAAACCGATGGACCGTCTGGTCTGTGGCGACGTGGGTTTCGGCAAGACCGAAGTGGCCATGCGCGCGGCGTTCATCGCCGTACACGGCGGCAAGCAAGTGGCGATTCTGGTGCCGACCACCCTGCTCGCCCAGCAGCACTACAACAGTTTCCGCGACCGCTTCGCCGACTGGCCGGTGACGGTCGAGGTGATGAGCCGCTTCAAGTCTGCCAAGGAAATCAACGCCGCCGCGGCCGACCTGGCCGAGGGCAAGATCGACATCGTCATCGGCACCCACAAGCTGTTGCAGGACGACGTCAAGATCAAGAACCTGGGCCTGGTGATCATCGACGAAGAACACCGTTTCGGTGTGCGCCAGAAAGAACAGCTCAAGGCCCTGCGCAGCGAGGTCGACATTCTGACCCTGACCGCCACGCCGATCCCGCGCACCCTGAACATGGCTGTGGCCGGCATGCGCGACCTGTCGATCATCGCCACCCCGCCCGCCCGACGTCTGTCGGTGCGCACATTCGTCATGGAGCAGAACAAGCCCACGGTGAAAGAAGCGCTGTTGCGTGAACTGCTGCGCGGCGGTCAGGTGTACTACCTGCACAACGACGTGAAGACCATCGAGAAATGCGCCGCCGACCTCGCCGAACTGGTGCCGGAAGCGCGGATCGGCATCGGTCACGGGCAGATGCACGAACGCGATCTTGAACAGGTGATGAGCGACTTCTATCACAAGCGTTTCAACGTGCTGATCGCCTCGACCATCATCGAGACCGGCATCGACGTGCCGAGCGCCAACACCATCATCATCGAACGGGCTGACAAGTTCGGTCTGGCCCAGTTGCACCAGTTGCGCGGCCGGGTCGGTCGCAGTCACCACCAGGCCTACGCTTACCTGCTGACGCCGCCGCGCAAGCAGATCACGCCGGACGCCGAGAAGCGTCTGGAAGCCATCGCCAACACCCAGGACCTCGGCGCGGGCTTTGTGCTCGCCACCAATGACCTGGAAATCCGTGGGGCGGGCGAGCTGCTGGGCGAAGGCCAGAGCGGGCAGATTCAGGCGGTCGGTTTCACCCTCTATATGGAAATGCTCGAACGCGCAGTGAAGTCGATCCGCAAGGGCGAGCAGCCGAACCTGGACCAGCCGCTGGGTGGCGGTCCGGAGGTCAACCTGCGGGTGCCGGGGCTGATTCCAGAGGATTACCTGCCGGACGTCCATGCGCGGCTGATTCTCTACAAGCGCATCGCCAACGCCGCCGACGAAGAAGGCCTGAAGGACCTGCAAGTGGAGATGATCGACCGCTTCGGTCTGCTGCCGGAGCCGACCAAGAACCTGGTGCGCATGACGTCGCTCAAGCTCAAGGCCGAGCAGTTGGGCATCAAGAAAGTCGATGCCGGCCCTCAGGGTGGACGAATCGAATTTGCCGCCGATACGCCGGTAGAACCCTTGACGCTGATCAAGCTGATTCAGGGCCAACCGAAACGCTACAAATTCGAAGGTGCCACGCTGTTCAAGTTCACGGTGCCGATGGAACGTCCCGAGGAGCGTTTCAATACGATCGAAGCGCTGTTCGAGCGCCTGACCCCGACATCTGCCTAAGGACTCACCATGCGTGTGCTTCGCTCGCTCACCCTGCTCCTGGTGCTGATCGCCCCGGCAGCCTTCGCCGATGGCATCTATCAGGTAGAGCTGATTCTCTTCCGTCAGAACGGCGAGCCTGCGGCCACCAATCAGGCGGCTCCGGAAGATTGGGCTGCGGGTGCGCAACCCTTGGGCGCCGACAACCAGACCTCCACCGGGCTGGACGCGTTGGTGAGCAAGCTTGAATCCAGCGACACCTATAAAGTGCTGCTGCACCGCGCCTGGCAACAACCCCTGAGCGCGACGCCAAGCAAGGTGGCGATCAGCAGCGGCCAGGAACAGTTCGGCCATTACCCCATCGAGGGCACGGTGAGCCTGGGCCTGGCGCGCTTCACGGACATCGACGCCAACTTCTGGGTCAATCAGCTCGACGAGCATGGCGTGCTGGTCACCAGCGAACGCATGCGTCAGGCAACCCGGGTCAGGAACGGAGAACTGACCTACATGGATAACGGGAGTCTGGCCATGTTGATCAAGGTCACTCCTCTTCAAGCACCGCGTTGACGTAGGAAAAGACGTGTCATCCCTATTGGAAAAAGTCCTGGCCCTGCCATGGGAACCCCTGTTCAAAGCACAAAGCGTGGAGCGCGGGCTTGAGTATGCCCAGCAGAAACGTGTGGCCGTCGAACACCTCAGCGGCGACCTTGTGCGCACGGTTTGCCGGGGTTCGGGCCTGGAAATGTACACCCAGACCTTGATGTTCAAGGACCCTGAGCGCACGCGCACGTTCGTGATCGGCAAATGCACCTGCCCGGTCCGCACCAACTGCAAGCATTGTGCGGCAGCGCTGTTCTACCTGCAGGCGCCGGAAAACCAGCCGGACATACTGGCCGTCGTCAACCGCCAGTCCACCGACCGTGCCACCGTTGTCCAGCCGAAGCCCAACCTGCCTGAAAAGCTAGAAAAAAACATCAAGCCCAAGCCTCGGCTGATCCTCGCCAGCTTCGAATTCAGCGCCTACGAACCGCGCAACGGCAAGATGCAGCGGCACATCCAGCACCGCGCCGCGCTGGCCTTCCGTTATCGCGAACTGTACGCCTCGGGCACCCCAAGCCCTGGCCGTTCCAGCGATCTGCTCTGGCACCTGAAAACCGAAACCCTGCGCATCCGGCGGCATCTGGATGTCGAAGCGCAGTTCCGCAGGCAGTTGCAGGACCTCGGCTTTCGCATCGCCACCCGCCAGAGCAAAGCCTTGCCGGACAGTGCCGGGGAAATGTTCGAACTGCCCACCGACAAGGCCTGGCTGAGCTTCATCCTCGAAGAACTGCCCAAGCTGCGGGACAAAGGCTGGCAGGTCGAAATGAACGACGATTTCGGGTTTGACGTCACGGCCGTGGACGACTGGTACGCGGTGGTCGACGACGAGCCGGAGCGCGACTGGTTCGACCTGGAACTGGGAATCATCGTCAACGGTGAACGCCTGAGCCTGCTGCCGATTCTGATCAACCTGCTGCGGACCCACCCGGAATTGATGACCGCGGCGGGCATCGCCAAACGTCGGGACGACGAGCAGCTGCTGGTGCAGCTCAATCACTTCACCCAGCGCGGCGGCGTGCCGATTCAAGTGGCGCTGCCCTATGGCCGCCTGAAAACCGTGCTGGCGACCCTCGGCGATTTCTACTGGCGTGAAGACGGCAATAACGCCATCCGCCTGAGCACCGCCGACGCCGCCCGCCTCAAGCACCTCGACGACCTGCCGCTGGTGTGGCAAGGCGGCGACCGGCTGCGGGAGTTTTCCGAACGGCTGGTCAACATCAAGGACGCACCGGTCACTGCACCGGAAGGGCTGAACGCCACACTCCGGCCTTACCAGCTGGAAGGTCTGAGCTGGATGCAGGCCCTGCGCGAGCTGGAAGTTGGCGGTGTGCTGGCCGACGACATGGGCCTGGGCAAGACCCTGCAAACCCTGGCGCACTTGCTGATGGAGAAACAGGCCGGACGCCTGGATCGCCCGGCGCTGGTGGTGATGCCCACCAGCCTGATCCCCAACTGGGTAGACGAGGCAAAACACTTCACCCCGCAGCTCAACGTACTGGCGTTGTACGGCGCGAATCGGCATCAGGACTACGATCGCCTTGAGGATTACGACCTGATCCTCACCACCTACGCCCTGCTGCCCCGCGACGTCGAGTTGCTGAGTAAGCAACTCCTGCACGTGCTGGTGCTGGACGAAGCGCAGTACATCAAGAACCCCAACAGCAAGGCGGCGCAGGCCGCGCGTCAACTGAACGCCCGCCAGCGTCTGTGCCTGAGTGGCACGCCGCTGGAAAACCACTTGGGCGAGTTGTGGTCGTTGTTCCACTTCCTGATGCCCGGCTGGTTGGGGGATGCCAAACAGTTCGGCAGCAACTACCGCACGCCCATCGAAAAGCTCGGTGACGGCGCCCGGTTGCAGCACCTGAATGCGCGGATCAAGCCGTTTCTGTTGCGCCGGACCAAGGAGGAGGTCGCCACCGAGCTGCCGCCAAAAACCGAGATTGTGCACTGGGTCGAACTCAACGACGCCCAACGCGACGTGTACGAGACCATGCGGCTGGCGATGGACAAAAAGGTCCGTGACGAAATCACGCGCAAGGGCGCGGCGCGCAGTCAGATCATCATTCTCGAAGCCTTGCTCAAATTGCGGCAGGTCTGTTGCGACTTGCGTCTGGTCAACAGCGCACCCCTCAGCGCTCGTCAATCCAGTTCGGCCAAGCTGGAAAGCCTGATGGACATGCTGGAAGAACTCCTGGCGGAGAATCGCAAGATCCTGCTGTTCTCGCAGTTCACGTCGATGCTGGGGCTGATCGAAGCGGAATTGACCCAGCGCGGCATCGAATACGCCCTGCTGACCGGCCAGACCAAGGATCGCCGCACGCCGGTGCAGGAGTTCCAGAGCGGCAAGCGTTCGGTCTTCCTCATCAGCCTCAAGGCCGGGGGCACGGGTTTGAACCTGACGGCGGCGGACACGGTGATTCACTACGACCCTTGGTGGAACCCTGCGGCGGAAAACCAGGCGACGGACCGGGCGTATCGCATCGGCCAAGAGAAGCCGGTGTTCGTCTACAAGATGATCGCCCGGGGCACCGTGGAAGAGAAAATCCAGCAGTTGCAGCACGAGAAATCAGCGCTGGCGGCGGGTGTGCTGGATGGCCGAATGTCGGGAGACTGGCGACTGCAGGACGACGACATCGAAGCGCTGTTCGCGCCATTGCCCCTGCCGCCGAAGCGGGTGAAGCGGTAACCCCTCCTGCGAGAGCGAATTCATTCGCGATTGCGGCGAGCCAATCACCTCCTATCGACTGATTCACCGCTTCGTCCGATCAAGGCCCGTGCCATCGTAACCTCCAACGTCTCCTACAAGGGGGGGGTGGCGCATAGCATGCCCAGGGTTCGACGCTGTCCCTGTGGGAGCTGCCGGAGCTGTGCGACGGCCGCGAAGACGGTGGTTCAGGCAACACTTCTTCAACTGACCCACCGCTGTCGCTGCCGTCGTGCCTCCGGCGTCTCCTACAAGGGTGATGGCGCACAGCATGCCCAAGGTTCGACGCTGACCCTGTGGGAGCTGCCGGAGCTGTGCGACGGCCGCGAAGACGGTGGTTCAGGCAACGCATCTTCAACTGCCCCACCGCTGTCGCTGCCGTCGTACCTCCGGCGTCTCCTACAAGGGTGATGGCGCGGCATGCCCAGGGTTCGATGCTGACCCTGTGGGAGCTGCCGTGGTTCAGACGACGCATCTTCCACTGACCCACCGCTGTCCCTGCCGTCGTGCCTCCGGCGTCTCCTACAAGGGTGATGGCGCGGCATGCCCAGGGTTCGGCGCTGTCCCTGAACTGCCCCCCAAAAGTTGGACAGTTTACGCCGCAGCCTGAGTCCTGTATTCAACAGGACTCATGCCATTGAGCCTCAGCTTGATGCGGTCATGGTTGTAGTAATGAATGTACTCATCCAGGCCGACCTTCAATTCTTCCACACTCTCGAAACGCTTCAGGTAGAAAAACTCTGACTTCAGCGTGCCGAAAAAACTCTCCATCGCCGCATTATCCAGGCAATTGCCTTTGCGGGACATGCTCTGTTTCACACCTTTTTCGCTGAGCGCGTGGCGATAGCGTGGCTGTTGGTAGTGCCATCCCTGGTCCGAATGAACGACCAGTTTGGGCGCGTCTCCCAAGCAAGCCAACGCCTTGTCGAGCATGTTCCCCACCAACTCGTAGTAAGGCCGACTGGCTGTTTCGTACGCGATGATTTCGCCGTTGTACAAATCCATCACAGGAGACAAGTAGAGCTTCTGCTGACCCACTTTGAACTCGGTGACGTCGGTTACCCACTTCTGTTTTGGCCGGGGTGCATGAAAATTACGCTCCAGCAGGTTCGCGGCGATTTTGCCAACAGTCCCCCGGTAGGAACGGTATTTCTTGGGCCGTACGACCGATTGCAAACCCTGTTCGGCCATCAGCCGTTCGATGACCTTCTTGTTGACCAGCGTTCCTTCCTTTCTGAGCGCAAGCGCAATACGCCGATAGCCATACAGCCCTCTCTGCTTGTGATATTCCTGCTGCACCCGTTCCTTGAGCGCCGCATGCCGGTCCGGTTTCTGCTCAGCCTTGACCTGGTAATAGAAGGTGCTGCGTGCCAGCCCGACCAGCTCAAGGAGGTCGGGCAATGGGAATCGGTGCTTGAGTTTGCGGACGATCAGGACTTTTTCCCCCGTGTTCGCTCCTTTTCCTCGCGCAGGGCCTTGAGCTCCTTTAGGACAGCGTTCTCCATGCGCATGTACTCAAGTTCAGCCATCAACTGCTCTCGTGGCTTTTGTGCATCGTTGGTGTCGGTGGGTTTGGCGGGTTTGATTTTCATGGGCGTGTCGGCTGGCTGGATGGCAGTAGGGGTGACAGGACTGTCACTGTAATACTGGCGTTGCCAGATGCCTATCAGGGAGGACCGCCCAAGGTCAAAATGCGCAGCGGTCTGGCGTAGCGAAAGTCGATGCTCATGCATGTAGGTCAAGACTTGGCGCTTGAAATCCTCGCTGTACCGCCGCGCATACGACATTGGCTTGATGCTGTTGCCAGTCCGATAACTGGCGACCCAGCGTCGAAGGAGACTGAAGTCGATGCCAAAATGTCTGGCCACTGTTCGGAAGCCGTTGGTGCCGTTCAGGTAGGCGGTGACCGCCGTGAGCTTGAACTGCTCGGTGTACTTGACCATAGATCCCCCAGGGGTTGGATGGGTGTCCAACTTCTTGGGGGCAGTTCATCCCTGTGGGAGACGCCGGAGGTAACGACCGCACGGGCCGCGATCGGACGAAGCGAGGGTTCGGTCACGCTACAACAGACTGACCCGCCACCTCTTGTGCCCACTGCACATAACACACCACCACTGGCATCTCATGCTCGGCGCAGAAATCCAGCCAGCGCAGTTGGTTGTCCTGCAACCGGTCGCCCGGCCCTTTCACCTCGATCATCCGGTAGCGGCGCTGTTCGGGGTAAAACTGGATGAGGTCGGGCATGCCCGTGCGGTTGGCCTTGATGTCTTGCAACAAACGCCGAAACCAGCGATTGAGGTGAGCGGCGGGCAGGCAATGCAGCGCCTGCTCCAGCAGGCCCGGGGTGAGGGTGCCCCAGAACACGAACGGCGATTGCAGGCCGAATTTGTTCACGTAGGTGTCGCGGATGACCGTCAGATAACGCTCATCGTCCAGTTGCGACAGGCATTCCTCGAACAACGCCGCCCGCCGCTGATAAAAGTCGGGGCTGTACAGGTCGCTCGGCGCGCTGTGGAACGGGTGGAAGAACGCCCCCGGCAGCGGCGCGAAAATCGCCGGCCAGCACAGCAACCCGAACAGCGAATTGACCAGCGCATTCTCGACGTAGTGCACCTCGCTGCCCTCTTCGGCCAAGTGCTGCTGGATCAGCCGCTCGACATTGTGGTCGGGCAGCGGCGTCACACTCAGGTCCAGCCGCGTGACTGTCCGCGCCTTGCGTTTCACCCCTCCGCCCTGCCCCAGCTTCTTTAATAGCCGTGGTTGAATCCGCAGCAGGTGCTGGGTCTCTTCGTCGTTTTCAGGCGTGGCCTGAGCCTCTTGCAACAGGGCCATGGCCTCGGCGTACTGCTCGCCACGTTCCAGCACCCGAACCCTGCGCACCCGTGCGCCGGGGTAGCTGGACTGGGCATAAACGCTCAGCGCCAGCGGCCATGCCTGTTGGCGCTCGGCCTGCTGGCCAATCTGGAACAGCAGCTTGGCCCGGCGCATCGACAGCCACGGATTGAGGGTCTGGATCGCCAGGGCCTGAATCGCCAGCTCTTCCAGTTGCTCCGCTTCGTCCAGCGCCTGCCGACAGCTGTGCAGGCTCAGGCACGTGTCGATGTCTTCGCGCTGACTGATGCCTCGCGATTCAAGGGAAAACTCGACCTTTTCGTAACGATAAATGCCCAGGTCCGCGAGCACGAATTCGGACCATTCCTGGTAAAGATTGCCGAAGTACAACAAGCGCAACCGGTCGCACAGCGGCATGACCTGCAAGGCGAAAATCACTTCATCGACGCCTGAAAACCAGTGATCCAGCGGCTGAATGTGTTCGAAAACCGGCAGCAGACGCGCCAGCAGATCGGCTTTTTTCTCGGTGGCTTTGACGCCATGGGCCTTGAAGCATTGGCTCAGTTCGTCCTTGCGCAACAGGGCGAACAGCGCTGAAAGGTCGAGATGTGGCTGATCGTCAACCCAACCACACGCCAGCAACGGCGCAACGGCCTGGCGGGCATCACCGATTTCCGCGTAGGTCAGCTTGCTGGCGCGAAACAGCACGCCCTTGCGCATGACCATCCGCACCAACAAGGCCTGCGCAGGCTGTGGCAGTTGGGCGAAGTCGTCGATGAACGTGCGTTCTTCCTCGTTGAGCAGGTCGTCGTAACGCTGGCCGATCCAGCCCAACACCTGGCGAAAGTTCTCCAGGTAATAGAACGGATTGTCGAGGGGGGAAGTGCTCACGGCGCGGTCACGTTACGGCTGGCGGAAAGGCGTCAGGATACTGGTTATCCGTACAGATTCCAGCCCCCACTGATGAGGATTTTGCGTTGGACCGATCAACGGCAACCGAGCGAGGGGCTACAATCGGGCCACTGTTTTTGCGAGGGGCCTGTGATGCCTTCCCTTTCCACACCGCGCATCTATCTGGCGGGTTTCGATGTCTTTCGCGCCGATGCCATTGAACACGGGCGCTACCTTAAATCGCTGTGCGAGGCCCACGGGCTGGAAGGCCTGTACCCGTTCGACAACGAGGTCGAACAGGGCCTGTCGCCCCACGACACCGCCAGACGGATCTGCCACGCCAACATCGACATGATCAAACGCTGCGACGCCGTGCTGGCGAATCTCAACCCTTTCCGGGGAATCGAGCCGGACTCCGGAACGGCGTTCGAAGTGGGCATGGCAGTGGCGCTGGGCAAGCCGGTCTGGGCCTACTTCGAAGACGCCCGGCCCCTGCGCGAACAGATTGAGCACGATGCCAAAGGATTTGATGCGCAAGGGTATCAGGTGGAGGATTTTCAGCTGCCGAAGAACCTGATGCTGGCGTGTACGTGGGTGGGGTTCAGCGGGACGGTGGAAGCGGCCGTTGAGGCATTGGCCGGGCATTTGAAACGACCACCCGGCAACGCGATATAGCTGTCGGCGCGGCGTTACCCCAACGTCGAAGACCCGATGTCCAGCTTGTCCGCATCCTCGAACTCATCCAGCCGCAAATCCCCCAGGTCCAGATCGCCTTCCGGGTCGCTGTCTTCGTCCGCGTCGGCGTCGTTGAGGGGCGATTGATCGCCGCCAAAATGCTGGTCTTCGTGGTTCATGAAATACGGAATCCGGGTGTATTCGTGTGGCTGTGCCTGCATGCTTCTAGCCTCCAGATGGCTGTTCACTGTTGTTGCTGTCTGTTTCAAGGCTACTCCCGAACGCCTCGGGATTACACCCAACTGAAAAACGAGCCCCCGTCGTCGCGCAGCATTTGCACCATCGCGTGGGCCGCGGGCGAGAGGTAGCCCTCGCGGCGCAGAATGACGCAGATGGTCCGCGTCATGGTCGTAGCTTCCAGCGGTACCTCCCGCAGATATTGCATGTTCTTGCCATATTCGAGGGTTTCCCGGGCGATGAAGCTCAACAGGCTCGTCTGGGCGATCAGCCTCGGCAACAGGGAAATGGAGTTGGCCTCGATCTGCACCACGGGCAGCGGGAGGTGATGACGGGTGAACGCTTCATCGACCCAGATCCGCGACGACACCCCCAACGGCGGCAACACCCAACGGTAGTTGCACAGGTCGCTCATCTGATAGGGGGCGTTGAAGATCGGGTGATTGCGGCTGGCGATGACCACCGCTTCGTCGGTGAGGATCGGGTAGGCGGTGACTTCGTCTTCAACGCCGCGTTGGGAACAGATGATCATGTCCAGATGCCCTGAGCGCAGTTGCTCGCGCAGCATGTCGTCCTGGCCGATGACCAGCTTCAGGGTGATGTCCGGCGCCCGTTTGAGCAGCGCATTGGTCAGCTCGGGCAACAGGTATTCGGCCATCGTCGCCGCACAACCCAGTCGAATTTCCCCGACAGCGCCGCTGGCGAAATCCCGCACCTCGCGCTGGGTCTGGGCGATGCTTTGCTGCAACATCTTGCCCCGTGCCTGCAACAGCTCGCCCACCGGGGTCAGTTTGATCCGGCGACCGTCGCGCTGAAACAGCTTGGTGCCAAATGACTCTTCCAGCCGCTGAATGCTTTTGGTCAACGCGGGCTGGCTACGATTGAGCTTTTCAGCGGCTCGACCGAGGTGACCGAGCTCGGCGATGGTTTCGAAATAGGTGAGGTCCCGCAGGTCCATATATCAACCAAAGTTATCGATTCATGATTATTAGAAAATAGACTTGATCAATTGAAGTGTCGATAATTTTGCGCATTGGACAGAACTCCATCAGGAAACCGCCCATGCTTTGGAGATCCTCGTTGTCGCGCCCCACCCCGTTTTCCCTCGACACCCTGCACCCGCTTTTGCAATGGCTGCTGCTCATCCTTCTCGCCGGCAGCGCCGGCCAACTGTTCCGCTACTTCCACGTTCCTGCTGCGCTGTTTCTCGGCCCAATGCTGGTGGCGATCGGCTTTGGCGTGTCCGGTGCGTCGATCCGGATCAACAAACACGTGTTCCGTCTCGGCCAAGGCTCGGTGGGGGTACTGGTGGCGCACTCGATGACCATGGGTGTGTTGCTCACGGCCATGCATTCCTGGCACGTGATGGTGTTCGCCACCGTGCTGACCATCGCGCTGAGCGCCGTGGTGGGCATCGGGCTGGCGCGCTGGGGCGGGATTCAGGGCAGCACGGCGGCATGGGGCACTTCGCCGGGGGCGGCGTCGGCGATGGTGGCGATGTCCGAAGATTACGGCGCCGACTCGCGGGTCGTGGCGACCATGCAATACGTGCGGGTGGTGTGTGTGGTGATGGTCGGCGCGCTGGTGAGCCGGGCAATTGGCGCCGATGTCGGCGGCACCGATGCGCACAGCACCCATGCGATGCTGCAAGGGGTGAACCTCCTGAGCCTGGGCCTGACTGTGCTGACCATTGTGGTCGGCGTGACCCTCGGCGCCAAAGTACCGGCTGGTGCACTGCTGGTCCCGCTCCTGTTGGGCGGCGCGCTGCAATTGAGCGGCATTTTGCAGATCACCATGCCGACCTGGCTGCTGGCAATTGCCTACGGCGCCATCGGCAGCTACATCGGCCTGCGGTTTGACCGGGTGACGATTAACTATGTATGGCGTCGCCTTCCCGCAATGATCCTGGGGGCGCTGCTGTTGATCCTGCTGTGCGCCCTCTCGGCCTGGGTGATCGCCGAAATGATGGGCAAGGATTTCCTCTCGGTGTACCTTGCTACGAGCCCCGGCGGGCTCGATGCCATGGCGATCATCGCCATCGACACCCACTCGGATGTCGGCTTTGTGCTGGCCATGCAGACCCTGCGCCTGTTCGGCGTAATCGTCACCGGCGCCTACATCGCGCGGCAAGTGATTCGCGTGACCCAACGGTTGGCGTGACGGGCCGCCGCATGCGGTACGCCTACCCGTAGGCGTTGGCTTGCCTACGATCCATTGCGTAGCGATGGCAAATCCGGTGCACGCGGTGGAGCGGTGGCACAGGGGCTGGCTGACCTGATGCCACCGCAGGCAAGCCGTGCGGCTACAACGGCTTGCTTTCTGCGTCAAACACCTCACCGCGCCGGATGATGGTCGCCTTGGCCAGCAACGCCCCCGGCGCCAGCACGGCGTTGGCGCCGATGCGGGAGCGGTCGCCGATCAGCGCGCCGAATTTGTCGCAGCCCGTGGCACGCAGACGGCCGTCGACGCGCACGCGGACTTCCTTGTCGTCGCGCTCGTTGCGGTAATTGCAGACGATGCTGCCCGCCTCCAGATTCACCCCCGCGCCCAGCACCGAATCCCCCACAAAATTGAAGTGCGCGAGCTTGGTGCCATCGAAAACGAACGAGGTTTTCAGCTCCGCGCCGGGACCGAAGATGCAGCGCTCACCCACCCAGCAACCACCCCGCAGGTACGCGCCGGTGGCCACGAAGCACTCAGGCCCAATGATCAATGGCCCTTTGAGCACCGCCCCCTCCTCGACCACCACCGTTTTGTGAACGGCAATGTCGCCACGGATTTCGTAGTCGTCGCCCAGCGTCACCAACAGTTCGCGAACGATTTCAGGGGCACGGCTGACCAGTTCCCACGGCGTGAGCGAGGCCCAGCGCGACAGGGCTGAGGTGTCCAGCGATTCGATATAGTCGCCGATGCGGATCATTGCAAACGCTCCAATGCCGTCGCCAGGCTCTGCGCCAGCGGCAAGACGGGCAACAACGTCGCCTGATACGCGTGATACAGGTCAGGCTTGCCCGGCCAGATATCAGCGCTCGGCTGATTCTGCGGATTCAGCTCATGGCGCCAGCTGCCGTGCTCGCGGTCGATGAACAGGGTTTCGTTGAATTCCCAGAAGGTCCGATACCAGGTTTCGTATTGCTGCTCGCCGGTGCGCTGAAGCAAGGCGGCCGACGCGGCTGCGGCTTCGGCGTGGGTCCAGTGCAAACGATGACGCACCACCGGGCGATTATCCCAGTCCAGCGTGTACACGATGCCCGGCGCGCCATCGACGTCCCAGCCAAAGCGGCAGGCGTTTTCGAACAGCAGACGTGCGTCCTCCAGTAACCAGGCCGGGGTGTCCAGTTTCGCCGCCTGACGCGCCGCTTCCAGGTGCAGCACCAGCCGCGCCCATTCGAAGGCGTGGCCCGGCGTCGTGCCATAGGGGCGGAAACCGTCGTCCGGCTTGTCGGCGTTGTACTCCGGCACCGGCTGCCATTGCAGGGTGAAATGCTCGATGACCTGATGATTGTTCGCCGCAGCGTGCTGATGAATCACTCGCTCGACGATGCTCAGCGCCCGGTCCAGCCAGCGCGCATCGCCGGTGACATCGGCCAGGGCCAGAAACGCCTCAGTGCTGTGCATGTTGCTGTTGGCGCCGCGGTAGGCTTCTTCGTCGCTCCAGTCCCGGGCGAAGGACTCGCGCATGGCGCCTTCTTCTTCGCTCCAGAAGTGCTGGCTGATGACCTGGATCGCCTGATCGAGCAAAGCCTTGGCGCCAGGGCGCTGGGCAACGACCGCCGAGGAAGCGGCCAGCGCAACGAAGGCATGCAGATAGGCAGCTTTGCCCGTGCTGCCGCCTTTATCGAGGGGCTTGTCGAACCAGCCGCCATGCTCGGCATCCCGCAACGGTCCCGCCAGCGCCGCAACGCCGTGGTCGACCAGCTCGGCGCAACCAGGAATGCCATTGATGTGAGCGAGGGCAAAGCTATGGGTCATGCGGGCGGTGTTCATGGTTTCCGCAACGGCGTCGGCGGGCAACCGTCCCTGCTCGTCCAGATTACCGAAGCCCTGAGGCAGCCTGGCCGCCTTGGCGAACGCCAACAGTCGATTGCCCTCCTGTGCCAACCACGCCTTGTGTCCAGGGGCGCGCAACCAACTGCTGAAACCGCGATTCACATCATCCATTGCCTTGTCACCTATCTGCTCGGCAGGTTCAGCCCGCCAGGAATTATTAGACGGGGAGAATCATGCAAGCCAACGCCGGGTCAGGCAAGTGAATGAGGTGAATCCTTTAAGCAACGTCTGACCGGGAGGACGCTGACATACGCCAAACCGCAGCGGCGACATCAGCAATCAGATCACACGCGAAACCGCGTCACCACCTGATTCAACTCCCCCGCGAGGCGCGACAGCTCAGTGCTGGACGCGCTGATCTGGTTGGCACCGGAGGACGACTGTTGCGACAGGTCGCGGATGTTGACGATGTTGCGGTCCACTTCCCGCGCCACTTGCGCCTGTTCTTCGGCGGCGCTGGCGATGACCAGGTTGCGTTCGGAAATCTGGTTGATCGACGAGGTGATGCGGGTCAGCGACTCCCCCGCGCCTTGCGCCAGTTCCAGCGTTTCCGTCGCCCGCGTGCGGCTGACCAACATGGACGCCAGCGCGTCGCTGGAACCGCTGCGCATGGTCGAGACCATCTTGTCGATTTCAAGCGTCGATTGTTGGGTGCGATGGGCCAGTGCGCGCACCTCATCGGCGACTACCGCAAAGCCGCGTCCCGACTCCCCGGCGCGTGCGGCCTCGATGGCGGCGTTCAGCGCCAGCAGATTGGTTTGCTCCGCGATGGAACGAATCACGTCCAGCACCTTGCCGATGTCCTGAGACTGATCGGCCAGGGTCTGCACCAGTACCGAGGTGTGTTGCACGTTGCTGGAGAGGTTCTGGATCGAGGTCACGGTTTCAATCACCCGCGCTTGCCCGTCTTGCGCCGCGTCGTTGGATTCGCTGGACGCCTGGGACGTGGACACCGCGTTGCGCGCCACTTCTTCCACGGCAGAGGTCATTTCGTTGACCGCCGTCGCGGCCTGTTCGATTTCCGCGTTCTGTCGATTGAGCCCGCGATGGCTGTCTTCGGTGACCGTATTGAGAGCGGTGGCGGCCGAAGCCAATTGGCTGGCAGAACTGCCGATCAGGCTCAAGGTGCCGCGCAGATTGGTTTGCATCAGACGCAGCGCGGTCAGCAGACGCGTGACCTCATCCTTGCCTTCGACGCGAATATCGTGGGTCAGATCGCCCTTGGCGACGAATTCCGCCGCCGTGACCGCGTCTTCGAGCGGCTGGATGATGCTGCGGGTCAGCCACAGGGCCAGGATGACGGTCGCCAGCGCCGCGATCAGCACGAACACCAACACAACATTGCGCGAGGCGCGGTACTGAGACTCTGCAGCCTTGCCTTCCTGTTCGACCTGCTGCGAATAGAAGTCCGTCAGGTCGCCGAGTTGCGCGCCCGAATTATCGACGGCGGTTTTCATGTCCACCAGCAGCAACGTGTTCATGGCCTTCGAATCGCCACTTTCCGCCAACACGAACGACTGGCTAAGGCCGCGCTGGTAATCGGCCAGCGTACTGCGGAATTTGTCGTACAACACCTTCTCTTCAGGGGTGTCGATGAACGTGTCGAGGGTCCCCAGTTTGTCGTTCAGCACCTTGACCCGTGCGTCCATCTGGCCCTTATAGGTGCCGACGCTCTTGGGATCGGTGTCCAGCGCCATGCGCAGCGAAATCGTGCGGATGCGCAACATGGCTTCGCGAATCTCGCTGACCAGCCGCATGCTCGGCATCCAGTTACTCTCAACCGCTACCTCGCTCTGACGGATGGTGGACATCTGGCTTAATGCAAACCAGCCCAGCAACGCGACCAGCAGGGAAATCAGGGTAAAACCGAGGCCCGCACGTCGGGCGATGGTGAGGTTGCGTAGGTTCATGACCGTAGGCTCGTTATTGTGGTGGCAGTGGTCGCAGTTGTCGTACGACTTCTGCTTATCGACGCTTAGCAGGGCTTCTTTAGCGAACACTTCATGAAACATCCGAACGAACGTTCGGGGAAACCTTGGGCCAGCGCGAGGTCTAGACCTATGAGTCGACCCCAGTGAGAACGGAGGCCCATCATGCATCTGGAAGGTTCCTGCCATTGCGGCGCGGTGGAGTTCAGCCTGAACAGCGCCCACCCCTACCCCTATCAACGCTGCTATTGCTCGATCTGCCGCAAGACTCAAGGCGGAGGCGGCTATGCCATCAATCTCGGTGGCGACGCCAAAAGCCTGAAGGTCAAAGGCAAAAGCAGCATCGCCATCTACCACGCGAAGATGCGCGACGATGAACACAAACACGTGCACACCAGCAGCGCCGAGCGGCATTTCTGTCAGCAGTGCGGCAGTGCATTGTGGCTGTTCAGCCCGGAATGGCCGGAGCTGATTCACCCGTTCGCCTCCGCCATCGACACGCCCCTGCCCACCCCGCCCGAGCACACGCACCTATTGCTCGACTCCAAGGCGTCGTGGGTCGAAGTCCAGGCCGGGCCGAAGGATCAGCAGTTCGAACAGTATCCGGAAGAGTCAATTGCCGACTGGCATCAACGCCTGGGTTTAGAGCGGTGAGTGACGAGCTGCAAGCGGCAAGCTAAAAGCAGCGCTCAAGATGCTCACGATTGCGTTTTTGCTTGCAGCTTGTAGCTTGCTGCTCGTAGCTGGCACCTTGCCGCTCGAAGCTTGCAGCTGAAAAATCGGTGAACCTCTATCGAGCCCGCCGACTCCCAACAGAAAGCCTGGGAGGAATTGAACATGGCAATGCATCGAGTCGCGAGCCTGGCCGATCTTCGTCGAGATCGCGGGATTCAGGTTGAAGCAGGCGAGAAAAAAGTCGTACTGGTGCGCCATGGCGATGAGGTTCGCGCTTATCAGGCGGAATGCCCTCACGCGGGCGCGCCCCTGGCCGACGGTGCGGTGTGCAACGGCCATTTGATCTGTCCGTGGCACAAAGCAGAATTTGCCATTTCCGACGGGCATCTGTGCGAACCGCCTGCGCTGGACGCCCTGACCCGCTACCCGCTGCAAGTGATCGACGATCAGATTCACGTCGACGATCAAGCGCTTTCTGTCGAGCACGACACCCGCCCCGACGACGACCGCTGCTTTGTCATCATCGGCGCCGGTGCCGCCGGAACGGCCGCCGCGTGCGCGTTGCGGGAAAAAGGCTTTAATGGCCGCCTGTTGCTGGTGGACCGGGAGGTTGCGCCGGGTTACGACCGGACGGCGCTGAGCAAATTCGTACTCGCGGCCGACATGCGCCCCGACGAAACCCCGCCCCTTCGCGACGACGCGTTTTACGACGAAAACCACATCGAGCGTATCGAAGGCGAGGTCATGAAGCTGGACGTCGTCAACAAGCGTCTGACCTTGTCGGACGGCCGCCGCTTTGCCTACGACGCCGTACTGATCACCACCGGTGGCGAACCGCGTGCCCTGCCGTTGATTGGCGCGGACCTGCCGCAAGTCCTGACCCTGCGTTCCCGTGACGATGCGAAGAAAATCCTCGCCGCCGCCAAGCCGGGCAAACAGGCACTGATCGTCGGCGACAGCTTCATCGGCCTGGAAGCCGCGTCCGCGCTGCGCAAACACGGGGTTAACGTGACCGTGCTCGCCCACCACGAGGTGCCCTTCGCCGATCAATTAGGCGAGCGAATCGGTAAAGCGTTGCGCGCCCTTCATGAGCAAAATGGCGTGCTGTTTCGCACCCATGTGGACGTTAGCCGCTTCGAAGGCGATGGACATGGGGGGAAGAAACGTCTGGAAACCGCCTTGCTGAATAACGGTGAGCGGCTGCCGGTGGACCTCGCGCTGATCGGCATTGGCGTCTCCCCGTCCACACAATTTGTCGACGGCCTGCAACTGGAAAAAGACGGTTCGCTGAGCGTGGACTCAGGGATGAAAGCAGGCAAGGACGTGTGGGCGGCGGGCGACATCGCCACCTTCCCGATCAATGGCCAGCCCCTGCGGATCGAACACTGGCGGTTGGCGCAACAGCAGGCGCGGATCGCCGCAAGCAACATGCTGGGCGCTGAAAAACATTACAGCGACGTGCCGTATTTCTGGACCTTCCATTTCGGTAAGCGGCTGGACTATCTGGGTCACGCGGCCGAATGGGACGATATCGTTTACCTCGGCGAACCGGAGACCTTCGAGTTTCTGGCGCTGATCTGCAAGCAAGGGGCCGTTGCTGCCGTGGTCGGTTGCAAGCGCGAACGGGAAGTCGCCCTGCTGGCCGAACGCATGAAACAGCCCTTGTTCAAGGACGAGGCGCTGATGCTGATCAAGCAAATGAGCGAAGGTGCGTGACAACGCGCACGACGATCGATTCGAAGGAGACATAGCCATGACGAAAGCCTCAGACCGGGAAGACCTGAAACACGCGCCGGAAAATGCCGGCAAGGTCGGTGAGCAGCACAAACAGGCGAACCAGCAAGGTGAGCAGCCTCGTCATCCTGAGCACCCGAAAGACAACGCTCAGGACACGGATCGCAACCGGAACAAACCTTGAGGTGATTGCCACAGAAGCTGGAGCACACCGCGCCGCGTGGAACCTCACGCGGCTTGAAACTGTAGGAGCGAATTCATTCGCGATGCGGTCGTACAGCCGTTAGGTCTGTGTCGTCTGATCCATCGTTCGCGAATGAATTCGCTCCTACAGGAGGCCGGGTTCGCCGCACGATTAGGGGCCTGACGAGGACCTGACTGTCGGAGCGAATTTATTCGCGTAACAATCTGACAGGCGATGCATATCTGTCGCCCGCCGCATCGCTTCGCGAATGAATTCGCTCCCACAGAAGCTATTCCCCGGCCCGTCTGGCCCGCCTACCCGCGGCTCGCGGCCTGCTGTCGGTTGCATCGCCGACTGTGGCGACGCTTCGCCGGGGTCTCCGACGCTTTTTCGACTTTCATCCACCACGCCTCGCCTCGGCTCGGGTAATCGATGTAGAACGGCTGGCCCATTTCCGGTGTGGTGATCGAGATACTCCGATCCCAGGCCAGTGCCAGAATCCGGTCGAATGGTTCGTGCCAGGCATGCATCGCCAGGTCGAACGTGCCGTTGTGGATCGGCAACAGCCATTTACCGCGCACGTCGATGTGCGCTTGCAGGGTTTCTTCCGGCTGCATGTGCACGTCTGGCCAGTCGACGTTGTAGGCGCCGGTTTCCATGAGCGTCAGGTCGAACGGGCCGTACTCCTCGCCGATCAGCTTGAAGCCCGCGTGGTAGCCGGTGTCGCCGCTGAAGAAAATCCGTTGCTCGCCATCGAGCATCACCCACGAACACCACAGCGTCTGGTTGCCGTCGCGCAGGCTGCGCCCGGAGAAATGCTGGGCGGGCGTGGCGACGAAGCGAATGCCGTGAATCTCCGTCGACTGCCACCAGTTCAGTTGCTGGACCTTCTCGGCCGGCACGCCCCATTCGATCAGCGTGTCGCCCACGCCCAGCGGCGCGATGAAGTGCTCAGCCTTGTCCTTGAGCACCTGGATGGTCATGTGGTCGAGGTGATCGTAGTGGTTGTGCGACAGAATCACCGCTTTCAGTGGCGGCAGGTCCTCAAGGCTGATCGGCGGCTGGTGAAAACGCTGTGGACCTGCCCATTGAATCGGCGACGCACGCTCGGCAAACACCGGATCGGTCAGAAAGTATTGATTGCGCAGCTTGAGCAGCACCGTCGAATGGCCCAGGCGATACACCGTGTTGTTCGGCGCGGCCAGCAATTGCTGGCGAGACAGCGGCTGGACCGGAATCTCGCCGACCGGACGGGTGTGGCGAGGTTTGTTGACCATGGCGTTCCAGAAAATCCGCAGCGTCTTCAGGAACCCGGAGCGCTGCATCGGCTTCTGGTTGCGGTAGCGGCCCTCCTCGCGAGAAAGAACGGGCAACGGGGTAGCGTTATCGAGGTTTTTTTCGATCGAGGCCATGAGGTGCTGACTCCATGAAACGGGTGGAGGTTTCTGCAACGGCGGACGCGTTGCAGAATGTTGCATACGACGGAAAGAAGTAAGCGAGAAGTTGTAACAGGCTTTTACACTACACAGTGTAGTTTCAAGCTTGCACGAACCGCAAAGAGAAGTAAACTGCTCGGTGTAATTTTCTCGCTGGCGATCATTCCCAGCCTCACCTTCCAGAAGCGATGCCATGACTGCGCCCGAACGACTGACCGACCGAAAACGTGAATCCATCGTGCAGGCAGCCATTGCCGAATTTCGCGACAACGGTTTCGAGGTCACCAGCATGGACCGCATCGCCGCTCGGGCTGAGGTCTCCAAGCGCACTGTCTACAACCATTTCCCGAGCAAGGAAGAGCTGTTCTCGGAAATGCTCCATCGCTTATGGGCACGGGCCACGGCACAGCCCGAGGCCATCTATCGGCCCGGCGTGGCCTTGCGCGATCAACTGCGCGACTTGCTCGACGCCAAAATGAAAACCCTGGCTGACAGCAACTTCCTCGACCTCGCGCGCGTCGCCATCAGCGCCACCATTCACTCCCCCGAACGCGCCCAAGCATGGGTCAACCGCCTCAACGAACGCGAAGAGACGTTTACCGTCTGGGTGCGAGGCGCCCAGCAGGACGGCCGTTTGAAAGCCGTCGAGCCGGGGTTCGCTGCGTCGCAGATTCACGCGTTGCTCAAGGCGTTCGCGTTCTGGCCGCAGGTCACCCTCAACGAACCGATCCTGACGCCCGAAAAACAGGCGTCCGTGGTGGAGTCGGCGCTGGACCTCTTCCTCTGTTGGTACGAAATACCGTTGCAGGCCCGAACCGCTTAGCGGTTGGCCGCCACGCGCTCTACGATCTGCCGACGCGCTTCCAGCCCAGCGGCCGCACGCTGCTGGGCGAGGGCAAGGATGTGAGCGGGCGCGGTGTCCGGACGGCCTGAATCGAACGGCGGCGCGGGCGCGTATTCGATTTGCAGCTGAGCGGCCTGCGCGGTGTCTGCATCGAAGAGTTCGCTGATCAGGGTCAGAGCGAAATCGATCCCCGCCGTTACGCCGCCACCGGTCATCAGGTTGCCATCCCGAACGACACGTTCATGAACCGGAATCGCCCCGAATTTCTCCAGCAAACCGTGAGACGCCCAGTGCGTGGTCGCGCGCTTGCCTTCCAGCAACCCTGCTGCACCCAGCACCAGCGCGCCGGTGCAGACGGACGTCACGTATTGCGCGTTTGCTGCCTGACGCTGGATGAACGCCAAGGACTCGGCGTCTTCCAGCAGCGCATCGATGCCGACACCGCCAGGCACGCAGATGACGTCAAGGTCCGGGCAGTTTTCATAAGTCTGGGTCGGAATCAACCCGAGGCCGGTGCTCGACAGCAACGGATCGAGGTTTTTCCAGACCAGGTGCACTGTGACGCCCGGCAGGCTGGCGAACACGTCATAAGGACCGGTGAGGTCGAGTTGTTGAACCTTGGGAAAGACCAGCAGGCCGATGTGCAGGGTCATGAGGGTGCTCCTGATTGAGTGAAGTGGACGAATTCACTGTAGCGAGATAGGCTCTGGCGGATACGCCATTAAGCCCACATTTTCCGCCAACCCTTCAGTCGAGTCCGGCCATGACCCACGCCCTCAGAGCCATCCATATCCTGGCCTTCCCCAATGTGCAGTTGCTTGATGTGACCGGTCCGTTGCAGGTCTTCGCCTCGGCCAACGAACACGCAGTGGAACAAGGCTTCGAAACCCCGTACGCCCCTGCCGTCATCGCCAGACAAGAAGGCAGCGTCGTGTCCTGGGCGGGCTTGGGTCTGCACACGCAACCCCTGCCGGAAACGCCCTCGGACACTTTGATCATTGCAGGTGGTCGAGGGGTTCACACCGCGTTGAAGGATCAGACGCTGGTGCAATGGGTGCGTGATCAGGCGGCAGGTGCGCGGCGGGTAGCGTCGGTCTGCACTGGCGCCTTTTTGCTGGCGGAAGCGGGGTTGCTGGACGGGCATCGCGTGGTGACCCATTGGGACAGTTGCGACCAACTGGCCGTCGGCTACCCGGCCTTGCAGGTCGACCCCGAGCCAATCTTCATCAACGAAGACGCGCTGTGGACCTCGGCTGGCGTGACGGCGGGCATCGACCTGGCACTGGCGATGGTTGAAGCCGACCTCGGACGCCCGGTGGCACTGGCCGTGGCGCGGGACCTGGTGGTGTTTCTCAAACGGCCAGGGGGACAATCGCAGTTCAGCACCGCGCTGTCGATGCAGCACGCCACGCGCAGTCAGGACAGCCGCTTTGGCGATTTGCACGCCTGGATGCTCGACAACCTCGCGAGCGACCTTTCCGTCGCCACCCTCGCCGCCCAAGTGGGCATGAGTGAACGCAGCTTCGTCCGCCATTACCGCGCCCACACCGGCAACACCCCAGCCCGCGCCATCGAACAGTTGCGGGTCGAAGCGGCACGCCGGTTGTTGGGAGACAGCGCCTTGCCGATCAAACGCATCGCCGACCGTTGCGGTTTCGGCACCGAAGAAACCCTGCGCCGCAGCTTCATGCGCGCGGTGGCGGTGACCCCGCAGGCGTATCGGGAGCGGTTTAGTGCAGGGTGAATGTCGCCAATCCCAAGGACGAGCGTAATCCCCCTGTAGGAGCGAATTCATTCGCGAGGCAATGGTGCATCCGAAGAAGACGTGTTGGATGCACCACCGATCGCGAATGAATTCGCTCCTACAGACGATTGACCGTGCGACGTCGAAAAGAAATTAACTTTCATAAATTGATATTTTTACCCGTTTTCGTGTAATTTAATTTTCATCACGAACTCAGAGATAAAAATAATGCCTGCCTGTGATCGTCGTTTTTCGACCCCTGATGCACCTCGCTCCCCTTTCGCGACACCCACTGCCGAGACCGTTTTCATCGCTGAGCCCCGTTCGGACTGACCTCCGCCGTGCTTTCGCCTGACTGACCCTTTTCTCTGCAAGGAACCGTTGCATGCCTCCGTCTACCGGCCTGTCCCTGTTGATCTACGCCGCCATCGCGATCATTGCCCTGATCGTGCTGATCGCCCGTTTTCGCCTCAACCCTTTTGTCGTCATCACCCTGGTGTCGGTGGGCCTGGCGCTGGTCGCCGGGATGCCCGCGACATCGGTGGTCGCCTCCTATGAGGGCGGGGTCGGCAAGACCTTGGGCCACATCGCATTGGTGGTGGCGCTGGGCACCATGCTTGGCAAGATGATGGCCGAGTCCGGGGGCGCCGAGCGGGTGGCGCGGACGCTGATCGACCGCTTTGGCGAGCGCAATGCCCATTGGGCCATGGTCTGCATCGCCTTTCTGGTAGGGCTGCCGCTGTTCTTCGAAGTGGGCTTTGTGCTGTTGGTGCCGATTGCCTTCACCGTGGCGCGCCGGGTCGGGGTGTCGATTCTGATGGTCGGCCTGCCGATGGTCGCGGGCCTGTCGGTGGTCCATGCACTGGTGCCGCCTCACCCCGCCGCGATGCTGGCAGTCCAGGCCTATCAGGCGTCGGTGGGCCAGACCCTGTTCTACGCGATCCTGGTCGGCATCCCGACGGCAATCATTGCCGGGCCGGTGTACGCAAAATTCATCGCACCGCGCATTCACCTGCCGGACGAAAATCCGCTGGCCAAACAGTTCCTCGACCGCGAACCGCGCAAACAATTGCCCGGTTTCGCGATCACCATGGCGACCATTCTGCTGCCGGTACTGCTGATGTTGCTGGGGGGCTGGGCCAACCTGCTGTCGACGCCGGGCAGCGCCTTCAACAGCTTTCTCTTGTTCGTCGGCAACTCGGTGATCGCCCTGCTGCTGGCGACCTTGCTCAGTTTCTGGACCTTGGGGATTGCTCAGGGCTTCAGCCGCGATTCGATCCTCAAGTTCACTCAGGAATGTCTGGCGCCGACGGCGAGCATTACACTGTTGGTCGGCGCCGGTGGCGGCCTGAACCGGATTCTGGTGGACAGCGGCGTGACCAACGAAATCGTCGGGCTGGCCCAGGATTTTCACCTCTCCCCACTGCTCATGGGCTGGCTGTTCGCTGCGTTGATGCGCATCGCGACCGGCTCGGCCACCGTGGCCATGACCACCGCGTCGGGCATCGTTGCACCCGTGGCCATGGGCCTGGGTTATCCGCACCCGGAGTTGCTGGTGCTGGCGACGGGCGCGGGTTCGGTGATCTTTTCCCACGTCAACGACGGCGGGTTCTGGCTGATCAAGGAGTATTTCAACATGACCGTGGCACAGACCTTCAAGACCTGGACGGTGTTGGAAACGCTGATTTCAGTGATCGCGTTCGTCCTCACCCTCGGCCTGGCACAGGTGCTCTGAGTGGACATTCTTTATCAAATCCGCGCCCGGCAGGATTCGTTCAGCGCCGGTGAAGGCCGCATTGCCAGGCTGATTCTGAGCGATGTCGCTTTCTCGGCCAGCGCCAGCCTCGACGAGTTGGCCGCCCGTGCCGAAGTCAGCAGCGCCACGCTGTCGCGCTTCGCCCGCTCGGTGGGCTGCAAGGACCTGCGCGATCTGCGCTTGCAACTGGCCCAGGCCAGCGGCGTCGGCAGCCGTTTTCTCAAGCCGGAACAGGCGCCCGAGCAGTCGGCGTTTTTCAGCCAGATCGTTGGCGACATCGAATCGACCCTGCGCCAGCACCTCGCCGGGTTCGACGATGCCCGTTTCAAGGCCGCCGTCGCCCTGCTCACCCCCGCCCGCATGATTCACAGCTTCGGCATGGGCGGCTGTTCGAGCCTGTGCAGCGAGGAATTGCAGACCCGGCTGGTCCGTCTCGGCTACCCCATCGCCGCCTGCCGCGACCCGGTGATGATGCGCCTGATCGCCGCCACCCTAGGTCCCGACCACAGCCTCATCGTCTGCTCCTTGAGTGGGCTGACCCCGGAGCTGCTGGACGCCGTGACCCTGGCCCGCAGCTACGGCGCGAAGATTCTGGCAATCACCCTCCCCGGCTCGCCACTGGCGGCGTTGGCAGACGTGCTGCTACCGCTGCAAATCGCCGAAACCAATTTCATCTACAAACCCACGGCCGCGCGCTACGGCATGCTGCTGACCCTCGACGTGCTCGCTACGGAGCTGGCGCTGATCGCCCCTGACGACAATCAGGAACGCCTGCGCCGCATCAAGCTGGCCCTCGATGATTACCGCGGCGGCGACGACGGCCTGCCGCTTGGAGACTGACCCATGCTTTACGACCTGATCATTCGCGACGCGCTGGTGATCGACGGCAGCGACACGCCGGGCTTACGCGCCGATGTGGCGGTGCATGACGGGCGCATTCAGCGCATCGGAGATTTGAGCGGCGTCTCGGCCCGAGAACACATCGACGCGGCCGGTCGGGTGCTGGCGCCAGGCTTCATCGATGTGCACACCCACGACGACACGGTGGTGATTCGTCAGCCAGACATGTTGCCGAAAATCACCCAGGGCGTGACCACGGTGATCGTCGGTAACTGCGGGATCAGCGCCTCGCCCGTGACGTTGGCGGGCGATCCCCCTGACCCGATGAACCTGCTGGGACCGGCGAAGGCATTTGCCTATCCGCGCTTTCGCGATTACCGCGATGCCGTGGACAAGGCCCGTCCGGCGGTCAATGTCGCTGCGCTGATCGGCCATACCGCCCTGCGCAGCAATCATCTGGACGACCTGTTCCGCACCGCCCGCCCGGCCGAGATCAGCGCCATGCGCGAGCAATTGCGTCAGAGCCTGGAAGACGGCGCGCTGGGAATGTCCACCGGCCTGGCCTACGCTTCTGCGTACTCGGCAGAAACCGAGGAGGTCAAACAACTGGCCGAAGAACTGACGGCGTTTGGTGCGGTGTACACCACCCATCTGCGCAGCGAGTTCGAGCCGGTGCTGGAAGCCATGGACGAAGCGTTCGACATTGGCCGTCACGCCAAATCGCCGGTGGTGATTTCGCACCTGAAATGCGCAGGCGCGGGGAATTGGGGGCGCAGTCCACAGTTGTTGGCGTCGCTGGAAAACGCCGCGCTGACCCACCCGGTCGGCTGCGATTGTTACCCCTACGCCGCGAGTTCATCGACGCTGGATTTGAAGCAAGTGACCGACGCGTTTCGGATCACCATCACCTGGTCAACGCCGCACCCGGATCAGAGTGGACGTGATTTGAAAGACATCGCGGCCGACTGGGGCCTGTCGCTGCTCGATGCCGCGCGCCAGCTACAACCGGCGGGCGCGGTGTACTACGGGATGGACGAGAACGATGTGCAGAACATCCTGAAACATCCGCTCTCGATGATCGGCTCCGATGGCCTGCCGGAAGATCCCTTCCCGCACCCCCGTCTGTGGGGCGCGTTCCCCCGGGTGTTGGGGCATTTCAGTCGCGACCTTGGGCTGTTCCCGCTGCACCGGGCGATCCACAAGATGACCGGACTGACCGCCACCCGCTTCGGCTTGCATGAACGCGGTTTCGTACGCGAGGGCTATTGGGCGGACCTGGTGCTGTTCAACCCGGACACCGTGCGTGACGTTGCCGATTTCAAAGAGCCGAAACGCGCCGCCGAAGGCATCGACGGGGTTTGGGTGAATGGACGATTGAGCTATGCCGATGGCAAACCGCAGGGTGAGCGGCAAGGCCGGTTCTTGCCCCGGAGCGGGTCGTTGGTGCCGGGGTTCATCTGACGCCTTCGTAGCAGCACGGCTTGCCGGCGGTGGCGGTGGCGGTGTGTCAGGCTTGACGCCTTCGCTGCCGTCGTAACCTCCGGCGTCTCCCACAGGATCGGCGAATTGCTGAAAAATCGTGCCTGGCGCTCCTACCGGTTCAGAGTCGATCGCACATTCTGCAAACGACATCAAACCTGTGGGAGACGCCGGAGGTTACGACGGCAGCGAAAGCGGCGGACCTGACACACACGCACAGTCCGACTCACCGCACCCGCTGGCTACCCGACAATCACCCCACGGCACTCGCCAAACCCGATGCTCACCTCGCCATCCCTGCGGCAGCGGGCCTTGAGAATCACCTCATCCCCCGCCTGCAGGAAGGTCCGCGTCTCGCCGCTGGGCAACTCGACCGCGTGCTTGCCCCCTTCGGTCATCTCAAGCAGGCTGCCAAACTGCCCCGCGTTCGGCCCCGACAGCGTGCCGGTGCCGAACAGGTCGCCCGGCTGCAACTGACAACCGTTGACGCTGTGGTGCGTGACCATTTGGGCGAAGGTCCAGTACATGTTCAGGGTGTTGCTCAGCGCGAGACGATGAGGCGCAAGGCCCTGCTCCTTCATCTGCGCGGTGAGCAGCAACACTTCCAGTTCCATATCCAGCGCGCCCTGCTGTTGGTCCTGCTCATTGAACAGATAATCCAGCGGCTTCGGATCACCTTCGGGCCGCTTGGGCTGCGCGGTGCGGAACGGAGCCAGTGCCTCGGCCGTCACCACCCACGGGGAGATCGTGGTGCTGAAGCTCTTGGAAAGAAACGGTCCGAGTGGCTGGTACTCCCAGGCTTGCAAGTCCCGAGCGGACCAGTCGTTGAGCAGGCAGAAACCGGCAATGTGATCACCGGCGTCGGCAATGCCAATCGGCTCGCCGGCCTCATTGCCCGGCCCCATCCACACGCCAAGCTCCAGTTCGTAGTCCAGGCGTTTGCTCGGCCCGAAGGTCGGTGCCTCAGCGCCAGGCGCGAGGGTCTGGCCGTTGGGGCGTTTGACCGGCGTGCCCGACACACGGAGCGTCGAGGCGCGACCATGGTAGGCAATCGGCACGTACTTGTAGTTCGGTAGCAGCGGGTTGTCCGGACGGAACAGCTTGCCGACGTTCATCGCGTGATGAATGCCGACGTAGAAATCGGTGTAATCCCCGACCTGTGCAGGCACGTACAACTGGCAGTCGCCCATGGGCACCAGCAATGTCTCACCCAGCGCCTGCAAGCGCTCACGGTGCGGGCTGTTTTCTTCCAGCAGCCCCTGCAACTCGCGACGCAGCGCCTGGCGGGGCGCGGCCCCCAGCGCAAAAAAGGCATTCAGCTGACCGCGGCTGGCCGCCTCGGCGGCTTCCCGGGCCGCGCCGCTGAACAGATCTGCATCGAAGGCGACACGCAAATCAACAATGCATTCACCAATGGCCACGCCACCGCGCCGGTTGCCGTCCGCACGACTGAAGACACCAAATGGCAGGTTCTGCAGCGGGAAATCAGGGTGGTCGTTGGCAGAGGTCACCCAACTGCGCGAAGGATGGGAAGTGCTCATCGTTGGCCGTCCGTATCGAAAGGTTTGAAGGTTCTGGCGATGCCGCTCCAGCAGGCATCGTAGTCGCTTTGCAATTGCGGGCACTCCAGCGCGTGGCGGCTGGGGCGCAAAGGTTTGCCGGTCTCGAACATGAAAGCCATGGTCTGCTCGATCTTGTGCGGTTTGAGGTCGGCCGCCATGGCTTTTTCAGCAGTGGCGTTGTCCGGACCGTGGGCGCTCATGCAGTTGTGCAGCGACACACCGCCGGGCATGAAGCCTTCGGCTTTGGCGTCGTAGGCGCCGTCGATCAGGCCCATGAATTCGTTCATCAGGTTGCGATGGAACCACGGTGGCCGGAAGGTGTTCTCCGCCACCATCCAGCGCGGCGGGAAGATCACGAAATCGACGTTGGCCTGTCCGTGGGTCGGAGCGGGCGAGGTCAACACTGTGAAAATCGACGGGTCCGGGTGGTCGTAGCTGACGGTGCCGATGGTATTGAACAGCCGCAGGTCATACTTGTACGGCACATTGTTGCCATGCCACGCCACCACGTCGAACGGCGTGTGCTCAAGGGTGGTTTCCCACAGTTCGCCGAGGAACTTCTGCACCAGCACGGCGGGTTGCGCGCTGTTCTCAAAATGCGCGACAGGCGCCAGGAAATCCCGAGGGTTGGCCAGGCCATTGCTGCCAATCGGCCCAAGGTCCGGCAAGCGCAGCGGGCTGCCGTGGTTCTCGCAGAGGTAGCCCCTCGCCTGCCCGTCGAGCAAGTGCACGCTGAATTTAAGCCCGCGCGGGATGACGGCAATTTCCTGCGGCGCGATGTCCAGCAGCCCCAGCTCGGTGATCAGGCGCAAACGGCCCTGTTGCGGGACGATCAACCATTCGCCGTCAGCGTTGAAGAACGCCCGCTCCATGGACTGATTGGCGGTGTAGATGTAAACGCTGACGCCTTCGGCCTGGTCCGCCGCCGAGGTGCTGGCCAACACAACCAGGCCGTCGATGAAATCGGTCGGTGCGGTGGGCATGTCGAAGGCGTTCCAGCGCAGGCGGTTCGGGGTGATCGGGCCTTGCTGCCCACCACCGGTGATCTGCCGTTCAAGACGCTCGAAACGCGGGTGCGCGGCGGACGGCGCAATGCGGTACAGCCAGGTGCGACGGGCCTCGGCGCGGGAAACGGTGAAGGCCGTGCCCGAAAATTGCTCGGCGTAGAGCCCGAGAGGATGGCGCTGCGGGGAGTTCTGGCCCACCGGCAATCCGCCAGGCACCGCCTCGCTGCTGAATTGATTGCCGAATCCGGACTGGTAGCTCAACGCCTCGAATGCAGGTGGGGTGAACATCTCGACCTCATATTTTTGTTTTACGTAACCAGATTACGCATAACGTAATTTGAGTTTGCGGAACGGTCAAGCTATAAGACAGCACTTTCAGACCGGCGCCTTGACCCATGACAGACGATTCCGCATCCCCTGCAATCCCGCGCCAACAGAAGGTGCAGTCCGCCGAAGTGGGCGTCGGCATTCTCAAGGCACTCGCCGAACTGGCTCCCGCCACGTCGCTGTCGAAGCTCGCGGAACACGTCGCCATGCCCGCCAGCAAGGTCCATCGCTATTTACAGGCCCTGGTGGACAGTGGGTTCGCCGAGCAGGACCCGGTCACCAACCATTACCGCCTCGGACGCTCGGCGTTGCAGGTGGGGCTGGCGGCGCTAAGCCAGCTGGACGTGCTGAAAACCAGCGCCCCGGCGTTGATCGAATTGCGCGACGAGCTCAACGAGACCTGCTTTCTGGCGGTGTGGGGCAACAAGGGGCCGACCGTGGTGTACGTCGAGCAATCCTTGGGCGCGGTGACGCTGGTGACCAAGATCGGCTCGGTGCTGCCCCTGCTCAGTTCGTCCACGGGGTTGGTGTTCGATGCGTTTCTCTCGACGGCCGAAACCGCTGCCCTGCGTGAAGCCGAATCGGCCAGCCTCAACGCGAAGCAGCTCAAGGAGATCGACCGCCACCTCAAGGAAATCCGCAGCACCGGCGTGCACCAGATTCACGGGCTGTTGATGGAAGGGGTCAATGCGGTGTCGTCCCCCGTGTTCAGCATGGGCAACAAACTGGCGGGCGTGATCACGGTGGTGGGCTCGGCGTCGGTGTTCACGGATCAACGCCAGACGGCGGCTGCGGGGAAATTGCGGCAGACGGCGCAGATCATCAGCGAGCGGATGGGCGGGGAAATGCCGAAAGGCTAAGCCCCGGGATTCACGCCAGACACAAATCCTGTGGGAGCGAATTCATTCGCGAAACGGTGTTCCTGACGACACATTTTCAGGGTCCGCACGGGCTATTCGCGAATGAATTCGCTCCCACAGTTGATGCCGCGTCTGGCACTGAATGTTGCGGCGCCTCCGACAGTTGAAATGGCATCAACAATCAATTTCAACCGCTGACTCTCAATCCGCCGTCAGCACCCCACGGCGCAGTTGATCGCGCTCGATGGATTCGAACAACGCCTTGAAGTTGCCCTCGCCGAAGCCGTCGTCACCCTTGCGCTGGATGAATTCGAAGAACACCGGCCCCATCAGGGTTTCCGAGAATATCTGCAACAGAAGACGCTGATTGCCACCTTCCGACGTGCCGTCGAGCAAAATCCCACGGGTCTTCAGCTCGTGTTCCGGCTCGCCATGACCCGGCAGGCGCCCTTCGAGCATTTCGTAATACGTCTCCGGTGGCGCGGTCATGAAGCGCATGCCCAAGCCTTTCAAGCGGTCCCAGGTGTCGATCAGGTCTTCGGTGAAGAAAGCGACGTGCTGAATCCCTTCGCCGTTGAACTGCATCAGGAACTCTTCGATCTGCCCCGCGCCCTTCGACGACTCCTCATTGAGGGGGATGCGGATCATGCCGTCAGGCGCTGTCATTGCTTTCGAGGTCAGGCCGGTGTATTCGCCCTTGATATCGAAATAGCGGATTTCACGGAAGTTGAACAGCTTTTCATAGAAGTTCGCCCAATATGCCATCCGGCCGCGATAGACGTTGTGGGTCAGGTGATCGATGAATTGCAGCCCCGCCCCTTCCGGATGACGGTCGACGCCGTCGATAAACACGAAGTCGATGTCGTAGATGGACGTACCCTCGCCAAAACGGTCGATCAGGTACAGCGGCGCACCGCCAATGCCTTTGATCGCGGGCAGACGCAGCTCCATCGGGCCGGTGCCGATTTCAATCGGTTGAGCGCCGAGTTCCAGTGCACGTTTGTAGGCCTGTTGCGAATCCTTGACCCGGAACGCCATGCCGCACACGGAAGGACCGTGCTCGGCTGCGAAGTAGGACGCTTCGCTATGAGGCTCGTTATTGAGGATGATGTTGATCGCGCCTTGGCGGTAAAGCGCCACGTTCTTGGAACGGTGGTTGGCGACTTTGGTGAAGCCCATCATCTGGAACACGGGTTCGAGGGTGTTGGGGGTTGGCGAGGCGAATTCAATGAATTCGAAGCCCATCAGGCCCATCGGGTTTTCGTAGAGATCAGTCACGGTCTTGCTCCTGCTAAAAAGTGAAATGCACAGCGGCGAGGATCACTGTTCAGCAGGTGGCGCGCAGGGAATGCCCCGAACGCTGCGGGCGAGGAAGTCGCCGAAGATCAATTGCAGACCGAAGATTTTCATGTAGGAAAGGTTACTCCGGCTTGTCGGATTGCGCATCAGGATGCGCTTTTTGGAAGGCCGGGTGCGGCAGCGCCAACGCTTCGACCCGGCAAATACGCGGGAACGCCGCCAGATCGACATTGAACCGGCGCGCGGCATACAGCTGCGGCAGCAAATAGGCATCGGCCAGACCGACGGCCCCGAAGCAGAACCCCTCGTCGCCGATCAGCGCCTCGACGGCCTTGAAGCCTTCTGTGATCCAGTGGCCGATCCAGGCGTTCACATCGCTTTCGTCATGGCCCAGGCCACGCAGGCGATTCAGGACAGCGACATTGTGCAACGGGTGAATGTCGCAACCGATCAGCGCCGCGACTTCACGATGCCGGGCACGCTGGAAAAGGTCTTCGGGCAGCAACGCAGGATGCGGGAAGGACTCTTCGAGGTATTCGATGATAGCGGGCGACTGAATGATCACCTCGCCCTCTTCCAGACGCAGCGCCGGCACGCGGCCCTGAGGATTGACCGCCAGATAATCAGCCTTGCGATGCTCGCCGCCGTCTCGGATCAGGTTGACGGGAATGGCGTTGACCTCAAGCCCTTTCAGCGCCAGCGCAATGCGCACGCGGTAGCTGGAGGTCGAGCGGTAGTAGGTGTAGAGATCCACGGGCAGGCCCTGCTTTTTGTTATTTTCGTAAACGGTTTACGCTGTGCGTAAGTTGACGCACCCAGTGCGCGGTGTCAAGAAAGCCCATCCGTCAGATACGTCCTACGCGTTCTGCTGCATTCGGACTGCCGGGGCTAGAGTAAAACGTACACCTAGCAAGGATTGCTGCCGTGTCTTCTGCCCTTCATGCCCATACCCCAACCCTGACGGCGCTGGAGCCACGCGGGCTCACGGTGCGCTCGGTTCGCTGGTATCGGGCCGAGAGCGAAGTCGAGGCTGAAGCACAGGTTTCGCAATCACGGCTCGATGCGTGGGGTCGGGTGGTCGAACAGCGGGATGCGCGGCTGTTTGCTTCTGCCGCTGCTCGGCCCAGAGTGTGTAAAAACGTCATGAGCGATGATGAGGCAAGGCAAAAACAGGCGAAAAAGCGGAGTCTAGGTGTTCTAAATGAGCATTTTTCGCCTGTTTTTAACGCAGCATCATCGAGCGCAGTAGTTTTTACACAGTCTGGGCCGAACCTGGCGACGGTTCACAGCCTGTCTGGCAACACGTTGAAGTCCGATAGCGCGGATGCTGGCTGGCATGTCGCGCTGAACAACGAAGATGGCTCGACCGCTGAGCGTCGCGACAGCCGAGCCACTTACACGCGCTACGAGTACGACGTCCTGCGCAGAGTCATGGCAGTGTTTGAAGCGTCTGGGGGTGCAGGCGAACGGTGCGTTGAGCGCTTCATCTATGGCGACGACCAAGCCGATTCCTCCTACAACCTGCGTCGGCAGATGCTGCGCCATGACGATCCCGCAGGCACTCGTCATTTGCATGCGTATGACCTGAACGGCCTGCCGCAACTGGAACGGCAGCGTTTTCTCGAAAGCCTTGAGTTGCCCGACTGGCCTGCCGACAACGACGCTCGCGACGCGCTGCTGGAATCCGGCGACGGCTTCCTCAGCCGGTGGGAATATTCGCCTTGGGGTGAACAAGTGGGGATGACCGATGCGGCGGGGAATCACCACCAGCAACGGTTCGACGTTGCAGGCCGCTTGATGGTCAGCACGTTACAGCCCTCAGGGCAGGAAACCTCTGCCGCGCTCGTCGAGCAGATCCGCTACAACGTCTTCGATCAAGTGCAGTCACAAGTGGCAGGCAACGGCCTGATCACCGAAACCACGTACGATCCCGCCGATGGTCGACTGTCCCGCTCGCTGTGCAAACCTGCGAATGACGCCAAAGCCCTGCAGGATATTTCCTATTTTTACGACCCCTTGGGCAACGTCGTCCGTCATGAAGATCACAGCATCGAAAGCCGATACCACAGCAATCGCCGGATCGATCCCGTGTCGACATTCCGCTATGACAGCCTCTACCAACTGATCGAAGCCAGCGGTCGCGAACGCCTCGGCGCAGGTCGAGGCCCCGAGCTGCCGGGCGTGATCGACTTCTCCGGCAACGACGAATCGCTGATCGGCACCTACACCCGGCACTATCAGTACGACGCCGGCGGCAACCTGCTGCTGATGCAGCATCAGGGTCAGAATGGCCAGGCACACCGCTTGCGCATGGCGGTTTCTAACCTGTCCAACAAATCGATCCCCTGGCGAGAGGGGCTGAGCGACGAGCAGATCGAAAACACCTTCGACGCTAACGGCAACCTCAACCAATTGCAGCTCGGCCAAACCCTGCACTGGGACCTGCGCAATCAACTGGCCCAGGTCACCCTGATCGAACGCGAAAACAACCAAAGCGACGCCGAACGTTATATCTACGGCGGGGGAGGAAGGCGCCTGCGCAAATACGCCAATCGCCACGCCAGCGGCGTCATGCATCACGCGGAGACCCGCTATTTGCCAGGACTGGAACTGCACGAAGACAGCGCCACCGGCCAGCGTCGCCAAGTGGTGAACATCAATGCCGGGCGAGGAAAGATCAGGTGGATGCACTGGCTCAGCACGCCGCCCGCAGGCTTGCCGGAAAATTCGTTGTATTACGGCTTCGATAATCAGCTGGGCTCAGTCACGCTGGAGACCGACGAGCACGGTCAAGTGGCCAGCCGCGAGGAGTATTACCCCTTCGGTAGCACGGCGATGATCGCCAGTCGCAATGAAGTGGAAGTGTCGTTCAAGACCCTTCGCTACAGCGGTAAAGAGCGCGATGCGACAGGGCTTTATGACTACGGCTATCGGTATCTTGCGCCGTGGTTGTGTCGCTGGCTGAATCCCGATCCGGCGGGGAATATCGATGGGCTGAATCTGTACGGGTTTGTCGGGAATAATCCGGTGACGAGGGTGGATGGGGATGGGCGGATGTGGGAACCCGCAGACACGGGTGATCCACCTCGGCCCAGCCGTTCGCTATCGGTGGCGTCCTTCGATACTGAAATGTTCGGTTCGCCACTGCCGAGCCCGGCGTCAGTCGTTACTGAACTATTCAATTCCGCACCGCCAAGCCCGGCCTCGATCGTCATGGAAATGTTCGACTCACCACTAGCCAGCCCAGCGCCAGTGGCTACCACCCAAGAGGTCGATAGGTCATCTGGTAGTGACGATCAAGCATTCCGCAGACCAGCCATACCGGGGCCATCCGTGAGGGCGACAGGTAGCCAGTGGGGAGGTTGGACTGCGATACCCGGTCCTGCAGGAGCGTCGTACCGGGTCATCGACGCTTCACGCTCGGCAGTCCCCGGCCGTTCGGGCAACGGACAAACACGCAACAGGAAGTACGGATGCGAGAATTGCGAGAAGTCCTTCGCAACTCCAAGCCTTCTGCAACGTCATCTAAGGACTCATACCGGGGAAAAGCCTTATCGGTGCGAGGTTTGCGAAAAGTCCTTTTCTCTTCTATATCTCCTGCAGCGTCATCAACAGTCTCATACTGGCGAAAAACCTCATCGCTGCGACATCTGCGAACAGTCCTTCTCTCAATCAGCCCACCTGCTACGCCATCGACGGATCCACACCGGCGAAAGACAGCATGTTTGCGTTGATTGCAACAAGTCCTTCCACGATTCCAGCGCTTTAAAAACGCATCGAAGAAGACATACCGGCGAATTCCCCTATGTTTGCCCAGTCTGCGCCAAAGGTTATTCCACTAAAGCCAATCTGCATTACCACCAAGGACGCCACGATCATCAGGCTAGATCCTGACGCCCTTCAAACCCACCCCTCCAACCGCAACGTCGCTCTTACCAACCGCTGCTCCTCGTTTTCAATCTCGCGCAGGTTCTCGCAAATGCTCTGAATGTGCGCGACGGCGGCCTTGCGCGCCTGCTCCGGCAGCCTTCCTGTCACCGCGTTGTAAAGCCTGGCGTGATGCCGGTCGATCTGGCGTTTCTGCTCATGCCGGTGATACAGGTTGTTGACCGAGGCAAACACGGTATTGAGCAGCAAATCCGTCAGCGAACGGAGGGTCTGCACCAGCACCGGGTTGTGGGACGCTTCGCAGATGGCCAGGTGAAACGCGTGATCGAGCCGTGCGTGTTCGGGCGCAGGCAGTTCGTGATCGTGAGCGGCAACAAGGGCATCGTAGGCGCGGGTGATGAGGACAAAATCGGCGTCGGTCCCTCGCAGCGCCGCCAGCCGTGCGGACTCTCCTTCCAGCAGGCTGCGCACTTCGAACAGGTCGTACAGGGTGCGAGGCTGCGAGGCGAACAGGTGCATCATCGGGGAAGCCGCGGTGACGCCCAGGCCGCCCATTTGCGCAACGAACGAGCCTTGGCCGTGGCGGGTGTCGATAATGCCCCGGGCACGCAAGAGTTTGAGCCCTTCGCGTAGCGCCGTGCGGGACACGCCGAGCTTTTCAGTCAGACGACGTTCGGAGGGCAGCAATTGCCCGACCTTGAGCACACCGTCGACGATCAGCCGCTCAATGCGTTCGCTGACCACATCGGCGACTTGTTGCGGACGTTCGGGTTTGAAAGTGTCCATGAGTGGTGATGCCTTGCAAGAGGGTGAAAAGCGCGCATCCCTTGTAGGAGCCGGCTTGCTGGCGAAAGCGGCCTGGCTGCACCGGTTAAGGTGATTGATATAACTCATTCGCCAACAAGCGGGCTCCTACAGGTCTTTTCGCGTATCGACGGTGGTATGACCAGTGCCGATTGAGATCGGCCTTAAACCGAAGACTATGAACATGTGACTGATTTATCTGAGTTTTATAAAATCGCATTGTGCAAACGCCAAAAAAAACTGGTTCGACCAGTGCGTTCAGACATGGACAGTAAATCCCGCGCAGCCAATGATGCAAGTCAGCCGTAGAACGTTCCCACCGTGAACGGGCCTTAATCAATAAGAACAAAACAGGGTTGCGAACCCCACCATGAATATTCTGTACGACGAACGCGTCGACGGCGCGCTGCCTGCCATCGACAAGGCCCAGCTGCTACAGGCCCTGCAGACCCGCCTCCCGGATCTGGACATCCTCCACCGCGAGGAAGAACTGCGCCCCTACGAATGCGACGGCCTCTCCGCCTACCGCACCACGCCGATGCTGGTGGTGTTGCCCGAGCGGGTCGAGCAGGTGCAGACGCTGCTCAAGATCTGCCACGAACGCGGCGTACCGGTGGTCGCGCGTGGCGCGGGTACGGGGCTCTCAGGCGGCGCGCTGCCGCTGGAGAAAGGCGTGCTGCTGGTGATGGCACGCTTCAACAAGATTCTGCACATCGATCCCGCTGGCCGCTTCGCCCGTGTACAACCCGGCGTGCGCAACCTGGCGATTTCCCAGGCCGCAGCGCCCTACGACCTTTATTACGCCCCCGACCCGTCCTCGCAAATTGCCTGCTCCATTGGCGGCAATGTCGCGGAGAACGCCGGTGGTGTGCACTGCCTCAAATACGGCCTGACCGTGCACAACCTGCTTAAGGTCGACATCCTGACGGTCGAGGGCGAGCGCATGGTGTTGGGCTCCGATGCGCTGGACACCCCCGGTTTCGACCTGCTTGCGCTGTTCACCGGCTCCGAAGGCATGCTCGGCATCATCACCGAAGTCACCGTCAAGCTGCTGCCCAAACCGCAAGTGGCGCGGGTGCTGCTGGCAGCCTTCGATTCGGTGGAAAAAGCCGGGCGCGCCGTAGGCGACATCATCGCCGAGGGCATCATTCCTGGCGGGCTGGAAATGATGGACAACCTGGCGATTCGCGCCGCTGAAGACTTCATTCACGCCGGTTACCCGGTGGATGCCGAAGCGATTCTGCTGTGCGAACTCGACGGCGTTGAGGCCGATGTGCACGCCGATTGCGATCGCGTGCGGGCCGTTCTGGAAAGGGCCGGGGCCACGGAGGTGCGTCAGGCCAAAGACGAGGCCGAGCGCGTGCGCTTCTGGGCCGGTCGCAAGAACGCCTTCCCTGCCGTGGGTCGGTTGTCGCCGGATTACTACTGCATGGACGGCACCATCCCCCGTCGGGAACTGCCGGGCGTGTTGAAGGGCATTTCCGCGCTGTCCGAGGAATACGGCCTGCGGGTCGCCAATGTTTTCCACGCGGGCGACGGCAACATGCACCCGTTGATTCTGTTCGATGCCAACCAACCCGGCGAGCTGGACCGCGCCGAAGCCTTGGGCGGCAAGATTCTGGAGCTGTGCGTGAAGGTTGGCGGAAGCATCACCGGCGAGCACGGGGTGGGCCGCGAAAAGATCAATCAGATGTGCGCGCAATTCAACGGCGACGAACTGACCCTGTTTCACGCTGTGAAAGCCGCGTTCGACCCCGGCGGCATGCTCAACCCAGGCAAGAACATTCCGACCTTGCATCGTTGTGCCGAATTCGGCTCGATGCACGTGCACATGGGCAAGCTGCCCTTCCCTGAACTGGAGCGTTTCTGATGGGTGCCGAACGTCAATTGAACCTCAGCGCGTCGGACCGCGACGCCAGCGACGTGCTGCTGGAACAGGTCAATCAGGCCATTCAAGTGGGGCTGCCACTGCGCATTCAGGGCGCCAACAGCAAGGCGTTTCTCGGTCGCGAAGTGGCGGGTGAAGTGCTCGACACCCGCATTCATCGCGGCATCGTGACGTATGACCCGACTGAACTCGTGATCACCGCCCGCGCCGGAACCACGCTCAGTGAGTTGAATGCCGCGCTTGAGGCGGCGGGCCAGATGCTGCCGTGTGAGCCACCGACCTACAGCGACGGCGGCGTGACCGACGCGACGGTGGGCGGGATGATTGCAGCCGGGCTGTCGGGGCCGCGTCGGCCCTGGTCCGGTTCGGTGCGGGATTTCGTTCTCGGGACTCGCGTCATCACTGGCCTGGGCAAGCATCTGAAATTCGGCGGCGAAGTGATGAAAAACGTCGCGGGCTACGACTTGTCGCGCCTGATGGCGGGCAGTTTCGGCTGCCTTGGGGTGATCACCGAGGTTTCGCTGAAAGTCCTGCCCAAGCCTCGGCTGTGCACCAGCCTCGCGCTGGAAATGGACAGCGTTCACGCCCTCGCCCGCCTGGCAGAATGGGGTCAGCAACCGCTGCCGATCAGCGCGGCGTGCCATGACGGGCGCGTGCTGCGATTGCGTCTGGAAGGTGGTGAAGGCTCGGTGGCCGCCGCCCACGACCGTCTCGGTGGCGAGTCCATCGACCCTGCGTATTGGGGCGCGCTGAACGAACATCGGCTGGATTTCTTCACCGATGGCCGCCCCCTGTGGCGCCTGTCGTTGCCGACGAACACCGGGGTGCTGGACCTGCCAGGGGATCAACTGATCGACTGGGGCGGCGCGCAACGCTGGCTGAAAAGCGACGCCGCGGGCAGCGAAATCCGCGCCCTCGTTACCGCCGTCGGCGGCCACGCCACCTGTTACAGCCACGGTCTGGACGACAGCCCGTTTCAGCCGTTGGCGGAGCCACTTTTGCGCTATCACCGCCAGCTCAAAGCGCAACTCGATCCGCACGGAATCTTCAATCCGGGCCGAATGTACGCGGAGATCTGACCATGCAGACCACCCTGAGTGAACACGCGAAAAGCCTGCCCCGCGCCGAAGAAGCAGAAAGCATTCTGCGCAGTTGCGTGCACTGCGGTTTCTGCAACGCCACGTGCCCGACCTATCAATTGCTGGGCGACGAGCTGGACGGCCCCCGTGGCCGGATTTACCTGATCAAGCAGGTGCTGGAAGGCAAGGAAGTCACCGAGAAAACCCAGCTGCACCTCGACCGCTGCCTGTCCTGCCGCAACTGCGAAACCACCTGCCCGTCCGGGGTGAATTACCACAACCTGCTGGACATTGGCCGGGCGGTGGTCGATGCCGCCGTGCCGCGTCCGATGAGTCAGCGCGTGATGCGGGAAAGCCTGCGTGCCGTGGTGCCGAACGCCGGGCTGTTCAAATCCTTGACCCAGATGGGCAACGCGTTTCGGCCGCTGCTGCCCGGCGCGTTGAAGGACAAGCTTCCGGGCCAGATTCGTCCGGCCAAGGCGCGTCCCACCCAGCAGCACGCCCGTCAGGTGTTGATCCTCGAAGGCTGTGTGCAGCCAGGCCTGTCGCCGAACACCAATGCGGCGACGGCGCGGGTGCTGGATCGACTGGGCATCAGCGTCAAATCCATCGCCCAGGCCGGATGCTGTGGCGCGGTGGATTATCACTTGAACGCTCAGGCGCAAGGCCTGGAACGCGCCCGTCGCAACATCGACGCGTGGTGGCCGAGCGTGCAGGCCGGGGCCGAAGCCATCGTGCAAACGGCCAGCGGTTGCGGGGCGTTCGTCAAGGATTACGGGCACATGTTGCGGGACGACCCCGCCTATGCCGACAAGGCGGCGAAAGTCAGCGCGCTGACCAAAGACCTGGTGGAAGTGATGCGCGCCGAGCCGCTGGAAAAACTCGGCGCGTGCACCAGTGTCAAGCTGGCGTTCCACTGCCCTTGCACGCTGCAACACGCGCAGAAATTGGGCGGCGCGGTGGAGTCGGTCCTGACGCGGCTGGGCTTCAACCTGACCGCCGTGCCGGACAGTCACCTATGCTGTGGCTCGGCGGGCACCTATTCGATCACCCAGCCGGTGCTCTCGAAGCAGCTGCGCGACAACAAAATGAATGCGCTGGAAAGCGGCAACCCGGAGGTCATCGCGACCGCCAACATCGGTTGCCAGACCCATTTGGCCAGTACCGGGCGCACCCCGGTCAAACACTGGATCGAACTTATCGAAGACGCCTTGCATCCCAGTTGATCACGGGCCGTCTTGCACACTGACCACACCCCTAAGGAGCGCTGCATGAAAACCAAAGCCGTATTGACCCAGACCGAAGTCACCCAGATCCTCGCTGCTGCCCGTGCCGAGGCGCAGGCCAATGGATGGGCGGTGTCGATTGCCGTGACCGATGACGGCGGCCACCTGCTGGGCTTCGAACGCCTGGACGGCTGCGCGCCGATCGGCGGCTACATCGCCATCGAAAAAGCCCGCACTTCGGCACTGGGTCGTCGCGAGTCCAAGGGCTATGAAGAAATGGTCAATGGCGGGCGCACCGCGTTCGTGACGGCGCCTTTGCTGACGTCGCTGGAAGGTGGCGTGCCGGTGATTGTCGGTGGCGAGACCATCGGCGCGGTGGGCGTGTCAGGGGTAAAGGCCGATCAGGACGCGCAAGTGGCCAAGGCTGGCGTGGCGACTGTGAACGCAGATTAAGTAGCTGCCACGCTTTTGATTTTGCCCGGAGGGCGTAGGAGCTGGCTTGCCTGCGATCTGCCAGGAACTGGCAGTAAAACCGGTGTATGCGGTGTGCCTGGCACAACCGAGTTTGCAGGATTTGCTGCCGCTTCGCGCCAGATCGTAGGCAAGCCAACTCCCACGGCCTTCGGCCAGAATCACGTCCGTCGGGCAGAGACAAAACTGCGTAGTTTCATTCAGTATTTTTTAACGAGGACCCCGAGATGACCGAATTCGTCAACAGCCACAACCTCAAGGTGGCCGCTAATCTGAAACGCTTTGTCGACGAGGACGTGCTTCCCGGAACAGGGTTGAGCCCGGAGGTGTTCTGGGCCGATTTCGATTCGCTGGTCCACGACCTGGCGCCGATCAACCGCGAGCTGCTGGCCGAGCGTGATCGCTTGCAGACCCAGCTCGACAAGTGGCACAAATCCAACCCGGGCCCGGTCACTGACATGCCCGCGTACATTGCCTTTCTCGATTCCATTGGCTACCTGCAACCGGTGCCCGGTACCGTCCAGGCGACCACCAGCAAGGTCGACATCGAGGTCAGCGAGCAAGCCGGTCCACAACTGGTGGTGCCCGCCGCCAACGCCCGTTATGCCCTCAACGCCGCCAACGCTCGCTGGGGTTCTTTGTACGACGCGCTGTACGGCACCGACGCCATTTCCAGCGCCAATGGCGCCGAGATCAAGGCCGGTTACAACCCGCTGCGGGGCGCCAAGGTGATCGCGTTCGCTCGCGCGCTGCTTGACGAGGCCGCCCCGCTCGCCTCCGGTTCCCACGTGGACGCCAAAGCCTACGCCGTGGACAGCGGCACGCTCATCGTGTCCCTCACCGACGGCAGCCAGTCGCCGCTTGCACAACCGGAAAAATACGTCGGCTATCAGGGCGATCTCGCACAGCCCACGGCGATTCTGCTGAAGAACCACGGCCTGCACATCGAAATCCAACTCGACCCTACCAGCCCTATCGGCAGCTCCGATCCGGCAGGCATCAAAGACCTGCTGCTGGAAGCCGCACTGTCGACCATTATCGATTGCGAAGACTCGGTGGCGGCTGTCGATGCCGACGACAAGCTGGTGATCTACCGCAACTGGCTGGGCCTGATGAAAGGCGACCTGACCGAAGAATTGGTCAAGGGTGGCAAGACAATCATTCGCCGCCTGAACCCTGACCGCGAATACGTGGGCGCGGACGGCGGTCGGCTGACCTTGCACGGGCGCTCGCTGCTGTTCATTCGCAACGTCGGCCACTTGATGACCAACCCCGCGATCCTGTACGACGGCAACAAAGAAATTCCCGAAGGCATTCTCGACGGCGTGATCACCAGCCTGATCGCCCTGCACGACCTCCACGACCGCACCAACTCGCGGACCGGCAGCGTATACATCGTCAAACCGAAGATGCACGGCCCGGCGGAAGTGGCGTTCGCCGATCAGTTGTTCGGGCGCATCGAAGACGTGCTGAAGGTCCCGCGCAACACCCTGAAAATGGGGATCATGGACGAAGAACGGCGCACCAGCGTGAACCTCAAGGCCTGCATCAACGCGGCCTCGGCCAGGGTCGCGTTCATCAACACCGGCTTCCTGGACCGCACCGGCGATGAGATGCACACCTCGATGGAAGCCGGGCCGATGCTGCGCAAGGGCGACATGAAAGCCACCCCGTGGATCAAGGCCTACGAACGCAACAATGTGCTGGTCGGGCTGGCCTGCGGTTTGCGCGGTCGTGCGCAGATCGGCAAGGGCATGTGGGCGATGCCGGACCTGATGGCCGACATGCTGGAACAGAAAATCGGCCATCCGCAGGCTGGTGCGACGACTGCGTGGGTGCCTTCGCCGACGGCGGCGACCCTTCATGCGTTGCACTACCACAAGGTCGATGTGAAGGCCGTGCAGCAGACGCTGGAGAACATCGATCTGGACAGCGAGAGCGAACAGATCCTCCTGGACTTGCTGAACATTCCGGTCGCTGCCGATCCGAAATGGACACCCGAGCAGATTCAGCAGGAAGTCGAAAACAACGCTCAAGGCCTGCTGGGCTACGTGGTGCGCTGGGTCGAACAAGGCGTGGGCTGTTCGAAGGTGCCGGACATTCACAACGTCGGCCTGATGGAAGACCGCGCCACGTTGCGCATTTCCAGCCAGCACATTGCCAACTGGCTGCGCCACGGCGTGATTCATGAGCATGAGGCGATGGAAACCCTCAAGCGCATGGCCAAGGTCGTGGACAAACAGAACGCCGGGGACCGGGCCTACAAGCCGATGACCGAGAATTTCGAGAAGTCGGTGGCGTTCCAGGCGGCGTGCGCACTGGTGTTCAAAGGCTGCACGCAACCGAGCGGGTACACCGAACCGCTTCTGCACGAATTCCGGTTGGCGTTCAAGAAGGAAGAGTGATTCTCAACGGCTGAAACGCGGTTCTACTGTAGGAACGAATTTATTCGTGAAAGGCTCGTACACTCGATGCACATGTGTCGTCAGTGGTGCCGTCTCGCGAATGAATTCGCTCCCACAGGTTGATCGTGCCCACGCTCTGCATAGGGACGAGCACATCATCGTTCGTGAGTAAAACGCGACTCCACTGTAGGAGCGAATCCATTCGCGAAAGGCTCGTACACTCGGTGCACATGTGTCGTCAGTGGTGCCGTCTCGCGAATGAATTCGCTCCCACAGGTTGATCGTGCCCACGCTCTGCATAGGGACGAGCACATCATCGTTCGTGAGTAAAACGCGACTCCACTGTAGGAGCGAATTCATTCGCGAAAGGCTCGTACACTCGATGCACATGTGTCGTCTGCGACACCGTTTCGCGAATGAATTCGCTTCTCCAGATCGTTCAGTGACCGGCTGCGATCAGGTACTTTCCCGCACCACCAGCTCAAATCCCAGATCCACCTGTTCTTCCTGCACATTGCCGTCCAGCAGCCCGAGCAGCAATTGCGCGGCGCGCTGGCCGACCTGTTCGCGGGGGGTGCGGATCGAGGTCAGGCGCGGGACCATGTGCGCCGACCCCGGCAAATCGTTGAAGCCGATCAGCGACACTTGCTCAGGAATTTTGATGCCTCGACGCAGCGCTTCCAGCGTCGCGCCTTGGGCCAGGTCGTCGTTACAGAAGAAAATCCCGTCAACGTCCGGGTGCGCCTCCATCAATTGCGCGAACATCTCCCCGCCCAACCCGATCGATGACGGCATCGGCGTGGAAAACTGCAACGCCTCGTCATACAGCCCTTCCGCTTCCAGCGCCCCGCGAAACCCGGTGCCGCGCTGGATCACTCGCGGGTCCAGTTGCGCCGACACATACGCCAGCCGCCGACGCCCGCGACTCAACAGATGCCGCGCCGCTTCGGCCCCCGCCTGCTGCTGCGAAAACCCCACGCAGGGCTCGCCGCGCTGAGGGTCGAGTTCCATCATGTGCACGCACGGCACGCCGCTGGTGGCCAACAAAGTCTGCGCCGCCTGGCTGCGGTCAAAACCGGTCAGCAAAATGCCTCTTGGGCGATTCGCCAAATGACTGCGCAGCAGGTTCTCTTCTTCGACCGGCGAGTAGTGATAGTTGCCGATCACCACCTCAAGCCCGCGAGGGCGCAATACGGTCTGAATCGCTTCGAGGGTTTCGATGAACAGCTGGTTGGACAGCGACGGCACCAGCACCACCACCGACTGACTCTGCGAGGACGCCAGCGCCCGGGCGGCAGGGTTGGCGACATAGCCTAGACTCAGCGCAGCCGCCCGCACCTTCTCCACCAGTTCTGGCGCGACTGTGGCCACGCCGCGCAGGGCTCGGGACGCCGTAATGGGCGAGACGGCGGCCAGTTTTGCGACTTCATTCAAGGTAGGACGACCGGTGGAGCGGGAACCAATGCGTGTCATGCGTTGCCAACTGATTGGAAGTGAAAGCGAAGGGGTTGCGATTGTGTCGGATGGGCTCTAAGGTAGCGCTATCTCACGGAGGCCCGCAACTTCTTCGACCATGCGTCGAATGGAGCCTATGCATCTCATGGATAAGCGAGATACCCATAACAATGACTACACCCGGAAACAATCTTGCCGGATTTGCACACCATCCGACAAAGACAGCGCTGTCTTCGGGAAGAGGTTTTTATGACGACTGCTCCACACGCTATCTCCGCCCTCGTGATCATGGGCGTTTCAGGCTGCGGCAAAAGTGCCGTGGGTGCTGAAATCGCCAAACACAGCGGTGGCCGCCTCATCGAAGGCGACGCCTTTCACCCCAAAGCGAACATCGAGAAGATGAGCGCTGGCCATCCCCTCAATGACGAAGACCGCGCAGGCTGGCTCACACGTTTGGGTGAAGAAGTCGCTGCCGCGCTGCGCAACGGCGAAAAGCCGATTCTCACCTGCTCCTCCCTCAAGCTGATTTACCGAGACCGCCTGCGCGCTGCCGTGCCGGGCCTGGGCTTCGTGTTTCTTGAGCTGACCAAAGAACTCGCCACCGAGCGTTGCGCCCACCGTCCGGGGCATTTCATGCCTGCCAGTCTGGTGGACAGCCAGTTCGCTACTCTCGAACCGCCGTACGGTGAAGACCGCACGTTGGTGGTGGACGCGACGAAATCGATCGAAACCATTGGCGTGGAAGCCGCCGATTGGTGGAAAGCCTCGCAAACCCCATCTGCCAACGCTCTCACCGGCTCCTGATTCAGGATCAGGCGTGAGCGACAAAGATAGCGCTGTCTTTTCAAGTACACACGGCAGTGAACAACAGCGTTGAGCAGTAGCTCCAAAAAAACAAAATACAACGGAGAGACACCCCATGTTCGGTATGACTCAAGAGACGTATCTACTCGTCGATGCGTTGGTGACCATCATTGGCCTCGTGCTATTGATCACCAAGTTTAAAGTCCACCCTTTTATTGCACTGACCATTGCAGCCGGTTTCCTCGGTCTGACCTCCGGGATGCCGGTCGACAAAGTCATGAAATCGTTCCAGGACGGTTTTGGCGGCGTGCTGGGCTTCGTCGGTATCATCCTCGGCCTGGGCACCATGCTCGGCAAGTTGATGGCCGACTCCGGCGGTGCCGACCAGATCGCCCAGACCCTGATCCGCCGCTTCGGCAAGGATCGCGTGCATTGGGCCATGATGTTTTCGGCGTTCCTCGTCGGCATCCCGCTGTTCTTCGAAATCGGTTTCGTGCTGTTGATCCCGTTGGTGTTCATCGTTGCCCGTCGCAGCGGCGTGTCCATCGTCAAGATCGGCATCCCGCTGCTGGCCGGTCTGTCCGCCGTTCACGGCCTGGTGCCCCCGCACCCGGGTCCGTTGCTGGCCATCGGCATCTTCAACGCTGACATCGGCAAGACCATTTTCTACGGCCTGATCGTGGCGTTCCCAACGGCAATCATTGCCGGTCCGATTTTCGGCAAGTGGATCGCCAACCGCATCCCCGGCAACCCCAACAAGGAGCTGATGGACCAGATCGCCAAGGAGTCCACCAACGAGAACCTGCCGAGCTTCGGCATCACGCTGGTGACCATCCTGCTGCCGGTGTTCCTGATGCTGCTGAAGACCTTCGCGGACGTGGCGCTGCCGAACGGCCACATCTTCCGCATCTGGATGGACTTCATCGGTCACCCGATCGCCGCCCTGCTCTTCGCCCTGCTGCTGGCGTTCTACACCTTCGGTTCGGCCCGTGGCTTCAGCCGCGAGCAGATCATCAAGCTGCTGGACCAGAGCCTCGCGCCGGTCGCGGCCATCGTGCTGATCGTCGGTGCGGGCGGTGGCTTCAAGCAAATGCTGGTGGACAGCGGCGTCGGCAACCTGATCGGTCATATGGCCGTTCAGGCGCAGATCTCGCCGATCCTGCTGGCGTGGCTGGTAGCCGCGGTGATTCGTGTGGCCACCGGTTCCGCGACCGTGGCGACCATCACCGGTGCCGGTATCGTTGCCCCGGTCGTGGCGCTGGTGCCAGGCGTCAACCGTGAGCTGCTGGTGCTGGCCACCGGCGCGGGCTCGCTGATCCTGTCCCACGTGAACGACGCCGGTTTCTGGCTGGTGAAGCAGTACTTCAACATGACCGTGGTCGAGACCCTGAAAACCTGGACCGTGATGGAAACCATCCTGTCCGTGGTCGGCATCATCCTGATCATGCTGTTGTCGCTGGTGGTCTGATCCGCTGACCGCTGCACACGCTTCGCAACACCCCATGCCCACCCTCGCGGTGGGCATGTCATTTCTGAATCCCTCCCGATGCTTGAGCGCCCTCCATAGGCCGTCCTATACGTGCAATTCCCCCAAATGGTGGGCATAACACTATTTCTTTCCACGCGTTCTCCCTTTGCCGTCACACAATTCGGAAGTCTCCTACACTGCTCTAGGAGATCGCGCACAGGCAATTCAGTGAAAAATTTCATCGCCGCCCGGCACGAGTTCTTTGCAATAAATGCGAAAGGAGTGTGCAATAGGCGCCGCTCCGGATTTGGCTATGGAAGTCATAGCCAATCTGTAGGGGACTTACTGCACCAAAGCAGGCAAAAATTCGTGTGCCAGTTGGCCTCAGGGAAACCCCGCCAATGACAAGAAGATGAACCTGGGGAATTAAAAACGTACCAACGGCGTCATACTGATGAACGCATTTGGATGCACTCGGCAATAACCACCACCCAAAGGCTAACGCCAGCCTCCTGGTAGAGGCGCTTCAAGAGGCCATCAAGGAAAAGATTATGTTGATACTCACCCGCAAAGTCGGCGAAAGCATAAACATTGGTGACGAAATCACTGTCACCATTCTGGGCGTTCAGGGCCTACAGGTCAGACTCGGCATCAACGCGCCGAAGAACGTTTCAGTACACCGTGAAGAAATCTACAAACGTATCCAAGCCGAGATCGCGCCAAACCAAGAGCCACAACAGTAAGCCAACCCGGTTCATCTTCTTAGTACGTTGTCTGCCACTGCCCGGTGACAGACAAAAAGAAACGGCGCATGCCCCGGCGCCGTTTTTTTTCGCGTAAGTTTTGGATCCATGAGACGTTCACGCTCAAGACGCGAAGCTCAGACAAAAACGGCGAGTACCCCAGAGAGTGCCCGCCGTACTGATCATCGGAACCTAAGCCAATCAGTGAAGTGACGTGACCTGCTGGACGATCTTGTCCTTGGCCAGCAACCGTTTTTCCTTGAGCTTCTTAAGCTGGTCGTCCGAGACATCCCCCGCAGACCCCGCCTCTGCCTTGACGATATCGGCATCAAGCGTTTCATAGTCATCCACCAACTGATTGAGCTTGGCATCTTTGCTCCGATGCTTGCCCAGTTCGTCCCGGGTGATGTTCAAATCGGCGTACAAATCGTGCTTGACGGGCATGGTGCGCTGCTCCTCTGACTGCGGATGTTGAAGTATTGAGGGTAGCTCACGGCAAAGGTTCGACGTTTTTTGCCGAGCTGCCGGACCGTCCGCCATGTCGCATTTCGACATGCACAATCCTGTACAAGCCGCTAGGGTATGAACCGAAACCTTCCATAACAACATCAAGGATCGACCCATGACGCTGCCTTTCGCCCGCTCCTTTCTCGCCAGTACCCTCGCTCTGAGCCTCGCCTTTCTGGCCGTTCCCGCTGCCCTCGCAGAACCCCATAAACAAGTGCAAGCCGATGCCGAGCAGTACAAGGACGAAGCGCTGAAACTGCTGGAACGTCTCGTCAATATCGACACGGGCTCCGGCTATGAGCCCGGTCTGACGCAGGTACGGGAAATCACTGTCGAGGAACTGAAAAAACTCGGCGCCACCATCGAGACCATTCCCAACACGGCGCCTGACAAAAGCAGCCACGTAGTCGCCACCCTCAAAGGCACCGGCAAGGCGAAAATCCTGCTGATGGCGCACATGGACACTGTGTTCAAGGAAGGCTCGGCCGCCGCCCGCCCTTTCCACATCAAAGACGGCCGCGCGTACGGGCCGGGGGTGATGGACGACAAGGGCGGGATCGTCGCCGGGCTTTATGCACTGAAGATTCTGAAAAACCTGGACTTCAAGGACTACGCGCAGATCACCTTCCTGCTCGACGCCAGTGAGGAAACAGGCTCCAAGGGCGCAACGGAGCTGATCCAGAAAGTGGCGAAGCAGCACGATGTGACATTGAACCTCGAACCGGGTCGTCCTGCCGATGGTTTGGTGGTGTGGCGCAAAGGCAGCGCGACGGCGGTGGTCGAAGTGAAAGGCAAGGCGTCCCATGCCGGGGTCGCGCCGGAATTGGGCCGTAATGCGGCGATGGAGGCCGCGCACCAGATTCTGCAATTGGGCCGTTTGGGCGACGCCGACAAGAAAACCACCATCAACTTCACTGTACTCAATGCAGGGGACCGCGTGAACGTGATCCCCGATCAGGCAACGGCCAAGGCGGACGTACGCGCAGCGGTGCCGGAGGAATTCGACCGCATCGAAAAAGACCTGGCGCGCGTATCGGCCAACAAGCTGATTCCGGAAACCGAAGTGACCACCCACCTGGACCGTGGCCTGCCACCGATGCCGCAGACGGCGGAATCGGACAGACTGGTGGACATGGCGCAAGGCATTTACGGCGAAATCGGCCGCAAATTGACCATCGAAGGCAGCGGCGGCGCGGCGGACGCCAGCCTGTCGGCGGGGGTGGGCGTGCCGACGCTGGACGGCTTCGGCATCGTCGGCGGCAATATCCACACGCCGGAGGAATACGCCGAAGTGGACAGCGTCTCGCCACGGATCTACTTGCTGACGCGGATGATCATGGAACTGGCGAAAGCGAAGTAACTGATCGCCACCTGGATACGCCTGACTGAGGGTGAGAGCGGACCGTTCGCGAACAGGCCCAGACGAAGGATATGCGTCGGATGTGCCGCCGTCTCGCGAATGAATTCGCTCCCACAGTAGAGACCGTGCGCGCCTCAACGCGCGGTGAAGCCTGGACACGCTCAGGTTCTCTACAAAGGCTCGGTCAGCCCTGCTCACGCACTCGACGCGCTTCGTAGGACTTGAGGTTCAGGTACACGACATCAAGGGGCGAAAGACCGTCCTGTTTCTTGCTACCCCGCCGGGCAACCATGTCACCAATCAGATGCTCGACTTCAATGGTCGCGCCCCGCTCCACATCTCGCAGCATCGACGCCGTCATTTTGGAGCCTTGAGCGGTCAGCATGGTCTGGAAACGTTGGCGGACTTCCTCCCGAACGCCGTGGCTGGCTTGCGCGGCAACCGCTCCGCACTCTGCAAGGAGCTCAAGAATGAACGACTCTCCCCCGCTGGCGATCACGTCCCCGATGCTTGCGCGCAGCGATCCCGTCACACCGGCGAGCGTGGCAATGAAACACCACTTTTCCCACATTTCCTGAACGATCTGCTCACTCAGCGTGGCGACGAATCCGGCATCGGACAGGGCTTCTTCCACTTTGAGAATTCTCGGCGTCCGCGCACCCTCCAACTCGCCGAAGGTGATCTGATGAAGCTCGTTCAAGTGCAGAATCTTGCCCGACGCGTCGCGGTCCACCGAGATGAACGCCAGACCGCCGAGCACGTTGTCCGGGCTGAAGCGCTTACTCAGTCGATCCAGATGAGACATGCCGTTGAGCATCGGCAAAATCAGCGTGTCCGGCCCCACTGCGGCGGCGAAGGAGTCCATGGCCGCATCGAGGTCGTAGGCCTTGCAACTGAGCAGGATCAGGTCGAACGTCGTGTTCAACATGGACGTCATGACATGAGGGGGCGACGGGTAATCGATATCACCCGCCGGACTGCGAACAATCAGACCGTTCTGATCCAGCTCTTCTGCTCGTCCCTGTCGCACCAGAAAGGTTACGTCACGCCCGGCTTCCAGCAACCGGCCACCGAAGTAGCCCCCAATCGCACCTGCACCCACGATCAAAATACGCATGTTCTGTCGATTCCTCGTCGAGACGCTCAGAGTGTTCGGACACTCCAGAATAGATGCCCGGAACAGATGATGGCGCCGACTCTACCCAAAACTTTCATGATGACCAACATATTGCAGGCAAAAAAAATCCCGGGCCGCGCAGGCGGTCCGGGATGTCGATGCAGCAAGATCGGATCAGGATTGAGCATTGGCCAAGACCGGCCAGAGGAACGGATGACGTTGCTCTTCGCGGCTGACGACCTGTTTGCGGCTGAGGCTGACCGGTTGCAGCACAGGCTGCTGCAAGCGCTGAATGACAGCGTCGATGACGGCTCCGCTGGCATCGTGGTGGAACTGCCAGACGCCATAAATGCGCCCGTCAAATGAGGCTTCGCTGCCCAGTCGAGGGTCTACGCCCAGCCCTGCACCCAAGCCGAACAAGTGAAGACCGTAGAGCCGCTGTCCATGGCTGTCGAGCGGGCACCCCGACGGGTCGGAATCCACGCCGCCTTTGACGGCCATCAGGTTGATAGCACCACCGCCCGCGTAACTCAGCGCAGGCAACAAAGGCTGATAACCGGTGCACTGGACCACCACGTCGGACTCCAGCAACGCCTGGCGCGCACCTTCGTATTGGCCTTGCGGACCGTTCAGAGTTTGCAGCAGTTGCACCCGCACGCCTGTCTTGCCGATGTGCCCGTTGGCCAGCGCCTCGCGTCCGACGTCCAGCGCTCGATAGCGCAAGCCGCCCGAACGATTGACGCGACCGGAGACCGGGCACACGTCTCTCAGCGGGTCGAAGGCATAACCGGCATCGGTTGCCGCCTGCGCGGTCTCGTAGAACAGCCGGATGGGAGAACGGTGCACCAGCGTCACTTCGGTCAGGCCTGCGAATTCCAGCGCGTCCGCCAGATTTTCCAGCACTGAAAACGCGCTGTGCGAACCGCCGACTACGCTTATCCGGCCCTTGCCCGCCAAGGTGGGCGCAAAATAATCCCGCAATTGCACGCCATTCATGCGCAACAGCAGATCAGCGCTCAACACCCGCGATGACGGCGGGACGGCGAGGCCTTGATCCGCCAGGCTGTCGAGCAAATGCTGGGGGTCTTGACGCCCACCGAGGTTCAGCACGACAGCGCGGCAGCGAATACGCCGGGAACGCCCCTCGGACTCGACCCACACCTGATACTCGTCGTCATGGCTCACCACTTCGGTGATCGTCGTACTGGTCCACAGCTTGACGCCGTAATGTTCGACGATGAAATTCAGCACCAGGGTCGAGGCTTCCGCCAGCAGTTCGGCGACATCTGCCAACTGCGGGGCGCTCTGCGCCTGTCGGCGGATACGCCAGTAGGCGGGCGAATGCTCAAGCGGCTCGAATACGTCACGCAGCGCAGGGTCGCGAAGACAGTCGAGGAACACGTCACCCACGGAGTTCGCGGTAATCCGGTAATCCCCAAGGCGACCCGTACCGGGTGTTGGGCTCGCATCGACAATGATCAGGCCTTCCTTGGCCAGCTCTGGCATGGCGCCGCTTTTCAATGCATTGAAAAGCAGCCCCATGCCTGCAGGCCCGGCACCCCCTACAACACAACCGCAAACGGTTTCCAGATGATCTCCATACATAATCTTGACTCCGAACTTAGTCGATGCTTTGAGTGCAGCCCGAAGACTGAACCCTGAAGACAGGCACAACCCGCTGCCCGCGCTGACGTGACTTCCATTTATGTCGAACTGGATACTGACAACTAATGAGTTGATAACAAACTCGGGGTGCAACTACCGTCACAAGTGGCCGTGTACGCCAACGCCTAAAACAAACGTATCCCACACGGCCCGGGGCAGTACTCCGTGGCGCATCTATGCGTTTACAGACACTTACTCAAATGCCGGATACCACTGATCGGCACACCATAAATGGCATGTTTGTCAATGAGTTGAAAAAACGAGCGATGAATTTTCAGAGACGCTACCGCCCTGTCGCCGGACGTCCTTGGTGCAGCATCTGAGGTGCCGAGTTTAATAAGTAGTTGGCTATCTAGAGGCCCGCTACTATCAAAACTGTAAAGCGATAGTTTCAAAAAACCCGAGAAGTGTCAAATTTTCGAGAAAATGACAGCATCGACTTTTACACTTTTCAACATGCTGATTTATATGGATTTTATATTTTGACGACAGAATACTGTCAGCCTGCAGCGAACCCATCGATTTTTAAAATAGAAAAACAGTATGTTGGTCCTCAATACCAGAAGCCGTGCATTGAAAGTTCGACGCTTACTTCGCACTAAACAGTCGGCTTTCTGCCGCCAATAACGAGTAGTGACGCGGCCAATGCAAAAGACACGCATTAAATGATGAGCCGTCAATACCAGGCAATTAAATGACGCCGGTTTTAGTGAGGCGCGAAATGGCGCTCAATCCTGACGCCAAATTTGACAGCCGATGAATGGCGCCCCTTTCAGGCAAAAAAAAAGAACTATTTCAAGCAGATCCTGCTCCATTGTCAGGCTTACGCTCACTTTTGAATGGATATAGAGGTCGCCGCCATGAATGCTGAGAAAAACCTTCGGTCCAGCATTGCCGAAATCGATTACTCACGGGACACCTTGTTTGGCCCGATCCCCATGCAGGCGACGTGCAGAGTCCGGTTGGCGACGATCGAACACGACGGCCACACCTTGCGCGAGCTGACCATCATCGGCGACGTTCCGGACTACCTGTCCAAATCAGCGATCATTCGGGTCGCGATGGACGGCCGGATAGAGGCAGGTCCTGTGCGTGACCATTACGCGACGCAAGACAGCGGTGAGGCGCAATTCAGGCTGCTGTTCGAGAATGAGCATCGGCGACGGACGCACTAAGGGCGTCAGCCTGAGATCGGAGGCGAGGGTCTTTTAGACGATCAATGTCGAGGGCGTTGGGCCGAGGCACGCACGCCGGTCTCAGCGTGCAATTCGTCAGTGCGCTGCATCAAAGCGCGGATCAGCGCCCCACCCTCTTGAGACGTATCGTTTTCCACCGGCGAATATCCGCCGGCTCCTGCGCCCGAACCGGGCTCGTCTTGCCGGCCATAGCGCAAGCCATCGAGCTTGGGCGCGGCGTCGAGAATCGGGTCGGGCGGCAACAGGCGTTCACGCTCAAGCTCCGTCATCGGAGGCTGAAACGAGGCATTTCTGGCTTCCAGACGTTGCAGCATGATCAGAATCGCTGCCACGCACACCAGCACAATGCCCAGCAATGCACCAACGCCTATCATCACCTTGCGTCGGCGAAGCATTTTTGTGAAGGATTCACCCTCTGCAAACGCTTGGGTGGTTCCGGGCCGAAACTCAGCCATGCATTCCCCTTGGCCTCAATTCAAATCGTGATCGGCATGCCGCCGCCGATGGCGACCTAAGATAAAAGGTAAATCAACGCATTGCCACTGGCTTTTGCAATGCCACTCCTCTGCGGACCCGGCACGTCGTGCCACCCGCGGTCATGGCTGAGGGAGGGCCAATGATTCAGGACGATAAACGCTCATATTTTCTCATCATTCGAATGCGCCAGCGTGAATATAACGTTCATTTGCGCACGCATGAGAACATCCCGTTATTGATGCCGAAGACATAGATAGAAAGTCGTAAATATTAGAGAAGCTTTACGTCGAACGCCGAGCAACTCCTGAACAGCAAAACGCCCAAGACAATGAACTCGTCATGGGCGTCCTATCAATAAAAACCGGAGATTGTTCAACTGGCCAAGGCGTGCCTTTGCAAATGTTGCGTATTGATCAAGTCGGCCCGCAATTCAGAAATCAGCTCGCAGAGCGCACGACTCGTGTCCAGCTTGTCCAGCTTGATACCGCTGGCCAGCAGCTCAACCCGCTCTGTGAGGGGGTCAATGACTTCAACGGTCATGGTGTCGTCCAGGACGGTGCAATTGCAACGCTTGGGCAGAAACGCACTTTCTATGATGCTACGCAATTCAAGGTTCGAGAGGGTGCATGCAATCATTGGCGATATCCTCCAGAGGCGCTCCCTGTTACCACATGAACAGTGGTCCGCCTAACTAACGGCCGAAAGTCTGCCGAGGCTTACTTCCTCCAATTCGTCATTTAAACCTCAGGGTTTTTGGCGAATAACCCAGTTATACGCCTCGCCCAAAAGTGAAGCAACCGGCCAAAAAAGTGCACCCTATTGGGGAACTGCATAGGGCGGAAAAAGAAAAAACGTTTCACTGGTGCGAACAAGCGGAATACTGACGGGGTTTACCTCGAACATGCGCGGCGTGCGGTCGAAGTGAGTGCTGAGATGAAGGGTTTTTAAACCGGCCATTCGTCGGTCGCCCGAAAGCGTACCGACGAATGACGCTGATCGCGATCACGCGTGAGGCAGGCGCAAGTGAATCAGCGCCACGCGATTGCCGCGCTTGTCCAGCCGTTCTTCGATGGCAAATGGCTTGAAACCGAGCTTGGGGTAAAACAGCAGGCCAGGCACGTTATGGTTGAAACAGGACGCCGTCAGCTCTTTGGCTTCGTGTTTGCCGAACGCCAGCTCCATCATGCAGCCGATCATGTAGCGGCCCACGCCCTTCGAGCGAGCGTGAGGCGCGATGATGACGTTGCCCATAGAGCAGCGACCTCGAAAATCGTATTTGGAGAAATTGGCAAACCCGACCACCTCGCCGTTGAGCTCGATGACGGTGTTGTCCGAACGCTGCTCGATGGCGTCGCTCAATTGTGCAGGAGTCAGCGGAAACACCGCCTTGGGAAACATGTAGAAGAGCTCGTCGACACTCTGGGGCATGTCACAGATAGCCGGGATGTCTTTTTCTTCCAGGGGGCGATGTATGAACATGACGGTTAACCTCTTGAAGAAACAGGAGCTGAGCGGAAACTATAGGCCAAACACTGGCATCAAGACATCACCGAAAGGTCGTAAGCGCACATATAGATGTCATTCCGATGATGCCGACCCGCGCCAGGCTGAGTCCATAGGACACTTTTTCCGGAAAAATGTGCCCGAGTGTTTCGATGAATTGCCCGAACACGCGAACAACCCGCTGCAACCCCCTGATCCGACTGAACTTATTGCAACCGGGCAGAACGCCCGCGCTGTACCGCCCCTTCATGCAATTTGCATGAACGTCGGATATTTAAACATTTTCAACCCATTGATAAATAACGACTTATCCGCACAAGACCGACTGGCACAACCGCTGCAATGATCACCAGCGAAGTACCACATTATTCGCATGGAGCAGCACAACATGAACGTCACGCCTGATTCTTATCCTGCCGCCGTAGAAGAACCCTCCTCCGTCTCAGGTGTGTCCTGGGGCGCCCTCCTTGCCGGTGCCGCTGGCGCCGCTGCGTTATCACTGATTCTCGTCTTGCTGGGCTCGGGTCTGGGCTTCTCGGCCATGTCGCCGTGGGCCAACGAAGGCGCCAGCGCCAAGACCCTCGGTATTTCCACTGTGGTCTGGCTGGCCTTCACCCAGATCGTCGCCTCAGGCCTCGGCGGCTACATCGCGGGCCGTTTGCGCGTGAAATGGTCGAACATGCACGGCGACGAAGTGTATTTCCGCGACACCGCTCATGGTTTCCTGTCCTGGGCCATCGCGACCCTGGTGGCGGCAGTATTGATCGTCGGTTCCGTCAGCGGTCTGGTGGGCAGCGGTGTCAAGGCTGGTGCCAGCGCGGTAGCCGGTGTGGCCGGTACTGCAGCGGTTGCAGCGGGTAACACCAGCAGTGACCAGTACGGCTACTTTGTCGACAACCTGTTCCGTGATGACCGCCCTGCCGCCGTCAGCGACGACGCAGCCCGTGGCGTCGTGGTGCGCATCTTCACCAAGACCCTGGCCAACGACGGCCAGCTGGCCCCCGAAGACCGTACCTACCTCGCGCAACTGGTCGCTCAACGCACCAACCTGAGCCAGGCCGATGCCCAGGCCCGCGTTGACCAAGTGTACGGTCAGGCCAAACAGGCCGTTGCCGATGCCAAGCTGAAAACCCAACAGGCTGCTGAAACCGCTGCGAAAGTCGCGGCTGCCAGCGCCCTGTGGACCTTCGTTGCGCTGCTGTGCGGCGCCTTCGTCGCGAGCCTCGCCGCGATCTGGGGTGGCCGTCGTCGTGACGCCGTGACCTACGTTGAAACCCGTGCCTATACCAACACTGCCAACATTCGCTGATCAAGGAGATCCATCATGCGCTCATTACTTCTGTGGTTCCTGGGTGTGCCTATTCCAGTGATCATTCTGATCGCACTGTTCATGCACTGACACTGATGCACTGACAGAGTCGTAGACAATCCGCGCGGCGCCCTTCGCAACACAGGGCCTGCGCGGATTTTTTTCGTCTGACGAAAAGCGATCCCTCTCAGTTGCCGGACATCTGCGCCTTCATGTAATCCACCAGCGTTCGCTGCACATTGGTCAACAACCGGTTGCCACTCACCAGCGCCAGCTCGCTCGGTGGCACGGGCGCAAACCCCTCCTCCACGCTCAACAGCCGATGATCGTCGAGCATGGCCGACGATGGCAGCAGGCTGATGCCTAACCCCGCCGACACGGCCGCCTGAATACCCACCAGACTCTGACTGGCGAACGCCACTCGCCAACGCCGCCCGGACGACTCCAGCGCGTGCACGATGCGGTTGCGGTAGATGCAGCCCTGCGGATAGACCACCAACGGCACCGGGTCATCGATGACCTGCACACCACGCCCCGCCACCCAATTTACCTGTTCCGGCCAACTGGCCAGTGCGGGCTCCTGTTTCGGTGAGCGATCACGCTTGATCAGCGCCAGGTCGATGTCCCTGTTCTCCAGCCGGGCGTGCAGATCGACGCTCAGGCCGTTGACGGTGTCGAGGCGAATCCGCGGAAAAGCCTGCGCGAAGCCGGACAGCAACGTCATCAGCCGTTGCACGTCAAAATCCTCCGGGACCCCAAGCTTGACCACCCCGGAGTCGTCGCCGCCGCACAACACGCTGTGGGCTTCGAGCGCCAGCGACACCAGACGCCGTGCATAGCCAATCAGGCGCTCGCCGTCTTCCGTGAGTTCGATGTGCTTGCTGGCGCGCTGGCGCAGCAGCAATGGCCGCCCCAGATGCTCTTCGAGTTTGCGAATCTGCTGGCTGACCGTGGACTGCGTGCGATTGACCCGCTCGCCTGCTTTGGTGAAGCCGCCGGAATCGACCACTGAGACAAAGGTGCGCAACAATTCGAGGTCGAACATGGCAAACCTCTAACATTTGATTAGCGAATTAATTTCGCAATTTAATTTAATTTTACGATTATGACCATGGCTTTTAAGGTGGACGTACACACCCGTTCACGGAGCCGACCATGATCCTTTCCACTTACACTCGCCCGCGCTGGATCACCTTCGACTGCTACGGCACGTTGATTCAATGGGACGAAGGCTTGCTGAGCTATGTCCGCGAACTGCTGGAACGCAAAGGCAGCGCGACGCTGGACACCGACGCGTTCATCACGATTTATGACCGTCACGAACACCGTCTGGAGCAGACCCCACCGCACCAATCGTTCGCCGACATCTCGCGGCAGTCGATGGCGCTCACGCTGGATGAGCTCGGCCTGCCGTGTGAGCCCGAAGACGCCGAGGGGCTGATCCGTCGCATCGGCCAGATGCCGCCGTTCCCGGAAGTGCAGGCCACGCTGAAATGGCTCAAAGACCAAGGCTTTCAGCTGTGCATCGTCTCCAACACCGACGACGACATCATCGCGGGCAACGTTGCGCAACTGGGCGGCCACATCGACCGGGTTATCACCGCACAACAGGCGCAGGCCTATAAACCGAACCATCAGTTGTTCCGGCATGCGCATCAGCAATTGGGCGTCGGCATCGACGAGGTGTTGCATATCTGCGCCAGCCCTCACCTGGACCTCGAAGCGGCCAAGGGCATGGGCTTTCGTTGCGTGTGGATCGACCGCGGGACGAAACGCAAACCGTTGACGGACTACACTCCAGACGCGACGCTGCCGGACCTGTCCCGTGTGCCGGACTATCTGCGCGGCAAGGGCTGGGCCAACGTATAAGGAGACGAGGCATGGCGCACGACTTGCGTATCAGTCAGTTCAATGAACAGCACTACCACGACCTCGATGCCCCTGCCGTCAAGGCAGCCCGCGTCGATCTGGCCGCAAGCCTGCGCATGGCGGCGCGTCTGGGGTTGAGCGAGGGCATTTGCAATCATTTCTCGGCGTTGGTGCCGGGGCATCCGGAGCTGTTTCTGGTCAACGCGTATGGCCTGTCATTCGAGGAGATCACGGCGTCGAATCTGTTGATCTGCGACTTCGACGGCAACGTGATCATGGGCGACGGCAAACCCGAAGCGACGGCGTTCTACATCCACGCCCGCCTGCACCTGCACAAGCCCCGTGCGATGGCGGCCTTTCACACGCACATGCCCAATGCGACAGCGCTGGCAATGCTTGAAGGCGAACCGTTGGCGTGGGCCGGGCAGACCGCGCTGAAGTTCTACGGGCGAGTGGCGGTGGACGAGGATTACAACGGCCTGGCGCTGGACAACCGGGAAGGCGACCGGATCGCAGCGTCGATGGGCCAGGCCGACATCGTGTTTCTGAAGAATCACGGGGTGATGGTCACCGCGCCGAGCATCGCCCAGGCGTGGGACGATCTGTACTACCTGGAACGCGCGGCGGAGGTGCAGCTCAAGGCGATGAGCAGCGGGCGACCGCTCAAGCCGATCGAGCCTGAGGTGTTGCTGCGCACAGCCCGACAGATGAGCGAGGAAGACCCCGACAGTGCGCGGGCGCATCTGGAGAGCGTGAAGCGAGTACTGGCGCGGCACGAGCCGGATTTTGCAGATTGAATGATCGTTGCAGTGTCATGCGCCCAATTCCGGCACAGCACTAACTCTGTAGGAGCGAATTCATTCGCGAGGCAGGGGTACATCCGAAGAAGATGTGTTGGATGTACCCCCGCCTCGCGAATGAATTCGCTCCTACAGGGAGTCCGTGTCTGCCCCCCGGCGTCTCCCACAAGAGGGGCGGCGTCCAGACGTTAATTGTTCGACGCCCCAAACGAAAAAGGCCCCCGAAGATTCAAGGAATCGACGAGGGCCAAGGCACTGCGCTCACAGTTCGGTTACAGGTTCAGCACGTCGTTACGGCATCCCCAGCCAGTTCGGCAACGCCAGCGAAATGAACGGCACGTACGTCACCAGAATCAGGAACAACAACAGGATAGACAACCACGGCAAGGCTGCGCGGATCGTTTGTCCCAAGGTCAGGCCCGTCACCGCCGAGGTCACGAACAGGTTCAGACCCACCGGTGGATGCACCAGACCGATCTCCATGTTCACCACCATCACGATGCCGAGGTGAATCGGATCGATCCCAAGCTTCGTGGCGATCGGGAAGAAGATCGGCGCCAGGATCAGCACGATCGCCGAAGGCTCCATGAAGCTCCCGGCCACCAGCAACACCACGTTGACCATGATCAGGAAACCAATCGGCGTCAGCCCTTCGGAGATCACCCAGTTGGTGATCTGCTGCGGGATCTGCTCGGTGGTCAGCACGTGGGCGAACAGCATTGCGTTGGCGATGATGAACATCAGCATGATCGACAACCGACCCGACTCCAGCAGCACTTTCGGGCAATCGCTGATGCGCATGTCTTTGTAGACGAACAGCGCGATGAAGGCTGAGTACACCGCCGCCACGGCCGCGGCTTCGGTCGGGGTGAACATGCCGCTGTAGATCCCGCCGAGGATGATCACCAGCAACAACAGCCCCCAGAACGCCCGACGTGCCGTGGCCAGCCACTGACGGAACGACACGCGCGGTTGCGCAGGCAGTTTCTTGACCCGGGCGACGATGTAAATCACCACCATCAGGATCACGCCCAGCAGAATCCCCGGCACGACACCGGCGATGAACAGTTTGCCCACCGAGGTTTCGGTCGCGGCCGAGTACACCACCATCACGATGGACGGCGGAATCAGAATCCCCAGCGTACCGGCGTTACAGATGATCCCGGCGCCGAATTCCTTCGGATAGCCCGAGCGCACCATCCCCGCCACGGCAATCGACCCCACCGCTGCCACCGTCGCGGGCGAAGAACCCGACAGTGCCGCGAACAGCATGCACGCCAACACCGCCGCAATCGCCAGACCGCCGCGAATGTGGCCGACGCAGGCGTTGGCGAAGTCGATCAGACGTTGCGCCACACCGCCGGTGGTCATGAACGCGCCGGACAGCAGGAAGAACGGAATCGCAAGAAAGGTGTAGCTGTCGGACGTCTCGAACAGCTTGATCGCCAACGAGCTCAACGAGTCCGGGCTGAACAGCAGGATCGAGGTGGCACCGGCGAGCCCCAGGGAGATCGCGATCGGCACGCCCAGGAACATGAACACGAACAGCAACAGGAACAAACAGATAACCGTCATCAGTGTTGCTCCTCATTGGGGTTGGCCAGTTTGCTGGCTTCTGCCGCTTCATCGGCCAGGCCCAGGCCGGTCTGACGATGGGTCCAGATGCGGTAGAGGATTTCCAGATACCGGGCGATCACCAGCGCGAAACCGATGGGCACGATGACCGTGATGTAGGCGACCTTGACGCCGTAGCGGTCGAGGTCTTCGGCCCCGATGCCCGCCACGAACAGCGCCGACACCCATTTGTAGCTGGCGATGAGGAACAGGCCGGCATAGGCCAGGCAGCAGGCGCACGCGAGCATCGCAAGAAGGCGCTGCACCGGTTTGCTGGTTTTTTTCACCAGCGCGTCGACGCCCAGGTGACCCGCCGTGCGAACGCCGTAGGACACGCCGAAAAAGATCAGCCAGCCGAACAGGGCTTTGGTCAGCGCCACGCTCCAGGTCATTTCCTGGGCGTACCCCATGGTGTGGTCGCCGAGGAACGAGAAGAAATCGCTGGTGACGGTCCATTTGTCACTCAGCGTGTAAAACAAGGTGTAGATGTTGTTGAGCGCCACGTAGACGAACGTCACGAGCGTCATGGCAGCCAGCAGAAAGGCGATCATGCCCTCCTCCAGGTGCTCCCAGAGTCGCGTCAGCGATTGCATAAGAAATCTCCGCACATAGAGAGAGCGGCCACCCCCTCTTCAAAGAAGCGGGCGGCCACGCAGGTCTCGGGGACCTGTATCGATCAAACCGTCATGCGGGCGATCAAGGCGCCTTGTTCGAGTCGTCAGCGGCCTTGATCAGGTCCGGACCGATTTCTTCAGCGAATTTGTCCCAGACCGGCTTCATGACTTCGCGCCATTTGGCCCGCTGTTCAGGGGTCAGGGTCACGATTTCGCTGGTCTTGGAATCGATGATTTTCTGCTTGGCGGTCTGGTTCAGGGCTTCAGCCTGTTTGTTCACCTCGACGGTGACCTGATCCATGATCTTCTGCAGCTCGTCACGCACGTCAGGCTGCAGGCCGTTCCAGAACTTGGAGTTGGTGATGACCATGTAGTCGATCAGGCCGTGGTTGGACTCGGTGAAGAACGGCTGCACCTCGTTCACCTTCTGGCTTTCATAGTTCGACCAGGTGTTCTCGGTGCCGTTGACGGTACCGGTCTGCAGGCCCTGATAGACCTCGGCAAAGCTCATCTTGCGTGGGTTGGCTTTGAGCGCGACGAACTGCGCTTCCAGCACGCTCGACGCCTGGACGCGGAATTTCAGGCCACGGGCGTCTTTCGGCTCAACCATCTTCTTGTTCGCCGACAGCTGCTTCAAGCCGTTGTGCCAATAGGCCAGGCCGTGGATGCCTTTGTCGTCCATGGAGGTCAGCAGCGCCTTGCCCTGCGGGCCTTGCTGGAACCGATCGACAGCGGCCAGGTCGTTGAACAGGAACGGCAGGTCGTAGATTTGGGTTTTCTTGGTGTATTGCTCGAACTTGGCCAGGGACGGCGCCAGCATCTGCACGTCACCGAGCAACAGCGCTTCCATTTCCTTGCCGTCGCCGAACAGCGACGAGTTCGGGTAGACCTCGACCTTGACCTTGTCTTTCAAGGCGGGATCGGCCGCTACCATTTTCTGGAACATCAAGGCGCCCTGGCCTTTCGGGGTGTTTTCCGCCACCACGTGAGCGAACTTGATGACGACGGGGTCAGCGTGGGCCATACCGGCCACGGACACTGCAGCGGCGCAGAACAGCGCCTTGGTCAGCTTCAACATCGATATCACCTTTTTATTTTTGTAGGAGCTTTATAGTTTTTGGAGCAGTCGGTGGATCATGAGCGTTGTGCCATCTAACAGTGCCCAACCCTGAGTGTTTCGAGAATCAGCTTTTATGTAAGCCAGCGTTCGGTGGAGCTGAACGCCAACCTGTTACGGTGATTCATCCCCAAGCGCTAGCCAGACGCCGCGCAGCTAGAAAGTTAGCAGGCTAATGAAGAAGTGCCACTATTGAGCGCATCGCCACAATGAATGCTGATCAAGCAGGAGACTGGAGTGCGCGGTCCAAAGGCGCAGGTGGCCTCTGTAGGAGCGAATTCATTCGCGAGACGTCGTTACAGTCGATGAACGATTGTCGCCTGGAATGCAGCCTCGCGAATGAATTCGCTCCTACAGAGGTCTTGCGTCAACCAGCGGCCAACGCCAACAACCGCTGTGCCCGTTGCAGCACCGGCGCATCGACCATCTGCCCGTCCAGCTGAAACGCCCCGGCCCCACCCGCCGCTGTGCTGGCTTCCACCACGCGCCCGGCCCAGGCCAGGTCATCGGCACTGGGCGCGAGAGCGGCGTGGATCACCGGCACTTGTTTGGGGTGGATGCACAGGGCGCCGCCATAGCCCATGTCATAGGCGTGACGAATCACACAGTGCAGACCGTCGGGGTCGCCGATGGCGGGGTGCACGCCGTCCAACGGAGGCAACAAGCCGGCCCCCCGGGAATGCAATTGCACCGACATGCGCGCCTGATCGAGAAACAGCTGGGCGGCCGGGGTGCCGGTGTTGAGGTTCAGGTCCAGCGCCAGGTCCAGGCCACCGAACGACAGACGCTCGACCCCCGGCGCACGGGCGATTTCCGCGAGGGCCAACAGCCCCTTGGCGCTTTCGATGATCGGCAGCACCGGCTTGCCTATAGCGTGAACAGCGGCCACGTGGGCGGCGCTTTCGACTTTGGGCAATAGCACCCCGGCAACGCCTGAGTGCTGTTTGCAGAACGCCAGGTCCGCCGCGTGTTCGGCATGATCCGGTGCATTGACCCGCACCCAGACTGCCGCTTCTGGATTAACCCGAAGAAACACGCCGAGGTTGTCCCGGGCCTCACGCTTGAGCGGCTCTTCCACGGCGTCTTCAAAGTCGACGATCACCGCGTCGGCCCCGGCGGCCAACGCCTTGGCGAAGCGCTCGGGTCGGCTGCCGGGCACGAACAGCGCGGAGCGGATGATGGTTTGGGGCATGGTCTATATCCTTGTGAAATGTGTTCTGTGGGAGCGAATTCATTCGCGAGACGTCGTTGAGACCGATGGAAATGCGTCGGATGTACCGGCCAATCGCGAATGAATTCGCTCCCACAGTGAAACCGGGTCCGCCATAAAATCGCGGCCAGACGGCGACCTAAACCACCCCGGCCTTCGCCATCCGCGCCTGGTCGTCGGCGCTGAAACCCAGTTCGCCCAGAATGCTCGCCGTGTGCTGCCCCAGCCCCGGCACGCCGTCCATGCGCGGGGTGAAAGCGGCGTTGCGACCCGGTGGCAGCAACGACGGCAACGGGCCGGACGGGCTGTCCACTTCGCGCCAGCTGTCGCGGGCCTTGAGTTGCGGGTGATCCCACACGCCTTGCATGTCGTTGACCCGGGCGTTGGCGATCTGCGCGTCTTCAAGCCGCGCGACCACTTCATCCACACTCAGCGTGGCAAAGCCTTCGACGATGATCTGCCGCAGCACCTCGCGGTTTTCCGAACGCTTGAAGTTGGCCGAGAAACGCTCGTCGGTGGCCAGCGCCTTGTCCAGCAGCACCTTCTCGCAAAACAGCGCCCACTCCCGCTCGTTTTGCAGCCCGAGCATGATCGTGCCACCGCCCCCGGTCGGGAACGGGCCATACGGGTAGATCGTCGAGTGCGATGCTCCGGCCCGAGGCGGTTGCGGCGCGCCGTTGTAGGCGTAGTACATCGGGTAGCCCATCCACTCCACCAGGCTTTCCAGCATGCTGACGTCGATGCGGCTGCCCTCGCCGGTCTTGTCCCGCAGCATCAGTGCCGAGAGGATGCCGGTGTAGGCGTACATGCCAGCGGCGATGTCGGCGATGGAGCAACCGGCCTTGGCCATGTCGTTTTCACCGGGGCCGCCGGTCACCGACAGAAAGCCACCTTCGCTCTGGATCAGCAGGTCGTAGGCCTTCTTCTTTTCATACGGGCCGCCTTCGCCATAGCCGGAAATGTCGCAGACGATCAGTCGCGGGAAGCGTTCGTGCAGGGCCTCGAACGACAGGCCCATGCGTGCGGCGGCGCCGGGCGCAAGGTTCTGCACCAGCACATCGGCCTGGCCCAGCAGCGATTCCAGAATGTCGCCCGCCTCGCCCTGTTTGAGGTCAAGGGTCAGGCTTTCCTTGGAGCGGTTGGTCCAGACGAAGTGCGAGGCCAGGCCGTCGACGCGCTGGTCATAGCCACGGGCGAAATCGCCGACGCCAGGGCGCTCGACCTTGATCACGCGGGCACCGAGGTCAGCGAGTTGACGCGTGCAGAACGGCGCCGCAATGGCGTGTTCCAGGCTGACGACGGTGATGCCGTCCAGAGGACGGGGGTTGTTTTGAGTCATGTTTTCCACCTCTCACGCATCCCTGTAGGAGTGAGCTTGCTCGCGATTGCGATCTGCCTGTGCCGAATACTCAAACTGACACACCGCTATCGCGAGCAAGCTCACTCCTACAGGTTCGGCGCATGCCTTAAATCAGGTCGCTCAACGACTGCGCATCACGCAGCTGCCAGACCCGTTCGATCAACGCCTTGCCCTGCTCCACCGAGCGGGCGCCGGAGAACGCCAGCAGACGCTGCACCTTGTCTTCCAGCTCAGGCCGCGACAGGGTGTTACCCGGGTCGCCCTTCGGGTCGTCGATGGCGGCGGTCAGGGTGCGGCCGTCGGTGGTGGTGACGATCACGCGCCCCAGCCAGCGCGCCGGGTAAGCGCCGTCGACTTCAGGGTCCAGCTCCATCGTCACCTTCTCGCGGAAGGCCGCGACGTCGGCATCCACCAGCGCCAGGTCGCGGAATTCGATCAACTGCGCGCTGCCATGCACGGCAATCAGCCCCAGCACCGCGCCCATGGAAAACTTCGCCTGGTGCACGGTCTGCGGCACATCGACCCGGCCCAGCACGTCAATCGCGCCTTGGTGAACACGGGTCACGACCTTGGCGATCTGCTCATGGCGCAGGCCTTCGCGCTGCATCAGGTGCAACAGCGCATCGGCGGCCGGATGGGTATGGCGGCACGAGGCGTGGAACTTGAACGAGGTCTCGACCAGCGCCCAACGGGAGCCCAGACGGTCCGACAACTTCGACGGATCGCTGTCCGTGGACATCCCCGCCGCCATGCCTTGATCACCTTCCAGAATATTGCGCGCGCCGGTCAGGCCGTCTTCGGTCAGGTACGCCGACAGCACACCGTCAGCCGCTGCCTTGGCGGTGTGCAGCTGTTTCGAATCCGCCGCGTCACGCAGGAATTCCCACAGGCCCGCCGCTTGCGTGCCTGCGGTGCCCAGCAGATTGATGAACTGCTCCTGATTGAAGTTCAGCAGCTTGCCCACCGCCACGGCGGCGGCGAGGGTGCCGACAGTGGCCGTGGTGTGGAAGATGCGGTAGTGCGAACGGCCCATGAATTCGCCGATGCGAATCCCCGCCTCGTAACCCGCCACCGACGCCAGCAGCAGGTCTTGCCCGGATTTGTCCAGGTCCTGCGCCACCGCCAACACCGCCGAAAACACCACGGTCGCCGGGTGCAATACCGAGCTGTTGTGAAGGTCGTCCTGCTCGACCAGGTGCGACGCCGCGCCATTGACCAGCGCCGCGAAATACGCCGACGTACCGCGACCGTTCACCAGCATTTTCGCCTTGCCGCTGGCCGGGCCGACCCGTTCGGCGTAACGCTCGAAAACGGGAATCGGACGGGCGCCTTTGCTGGCCAGCGCCGAACCGATCCAGTCGAGGAACAGGTCTTCGGTGCGATCCAGCACGTGGCCGGGGATCTGTTCGTATTTCAGCTCGGCGAGAAATGTCGCCAAGGCTTGGGTATGACTCATCTCGGTGTCCTCAGAAGCTGCGTGGCAGTTCGAGCAAATGCTCGGCAACGTAGGAAAGAATCAGGTTGGTGGAGATCGGCGCGACCTGATACAGACGGGTCTCGCGGAATTTGCGTTCGACGTCGTATTCGTTGGCGAAACCGAAGCCGCCGTGGGTTTGCAGGCAGGCGTTGGCCGCTTCCCACGACGCCTTGGCCGCGAGGTACTTGGCCATGTTGGCCGCTGCGCCCGCGTTCTTGCCGCTGTCGTATTCTTCGCAAGCGCGCCAGCGCATCAGGTCGGCGGCTTCGATTTCGATGTGGGCTTCGGCAATCGGGAATTGCACGCCCTGGTTCTGTCCGATCGGGCGGCCGAACACCACGCGGTCGCGGGCATAGGCGGCGGACTTTTCGGTGAACCAGCGGCCGTCGCCAATGCACTCGGCGGCGATCAGGGTGCGCTCGGCGTTCAGGCCATCGAGGATGTATTTGAAGCCTTTGCCCTCTTCGCCGATCAGGCTGTCAGCGGGCAGTTCGAGGTTGTCGAAGAACAGCTCGTTGGTTTCGTGATTGACCATGTTGGCAATCGGCTGGACGGTCAGGCCGTTGCCGACGGCTTCGCGCAGGTCGACGAGAAAAATCGACATGCCTTCGGATTTCTTTTTCACCTCGGCCAGCGGCGTGGTGCGGGCCAGTAGGATCATCAGGTCCGAGTGCTGAATGCGCGAGATCCAGACCTTCTGGCCGTTGATCACGTACTTGTCGCCCTGCTTCACGGCGGTGGTCTTGATCTTGGTGGTGTCGGTCCCGGTGGTCGGCTCGGTCACGCCCATCGATTGCAGGCGCAGTTCGCCGCTGGCGAGTTTGGGCAGGTAGTAGCTTTTCTGCGCGTCGCTGCCGTGACGCAGAAGGGTGAACATGTTGTACATCTGGCCATGCACGGTGCCGGAGTTGCCGCCGCAGGCGTTCACTTCTTCGAGAATCACCGAGGCTTCCGCCAGGCCCAGACCCGAGCCGCCGTATTCGGTCGGTATCATCGCCGACAACCAGCCCGCATCGGTCAACGCCTTGACGAAGGCTTCCGGGAAGCCCTTCTCCTCGTCGATCTTGCGCCAGTACTCGGCCGGAAATTCGGCGCACAGGGCGCGCACGCCTTCGCGGATGGCATTGAGGTCTTCGTTATCGTATGGACTCATGGTCTGTGCTCATCTGGCAGCGGCGCGAGGGCCGGCTTATATAAAGGAAGAGATTCAGTCGAAGGCGGCTCAGTCAAAAACCACTTCGGCGCTCTGGGCAACGCCCGCTTCATTACCGGCCCACAACTGCGCCTTACCTGGCTCGCTGATGCGGCCACCCACGCGGAACGGCGTCGGCACGTTCAGTGGGCGCACGCCGCGATAGGCGAAATGGCGCACGCGCGCCTCGGGGTTGGCACGGATGAACGCCCGCAGGTTGAAGGTGGCGATCATCGGACCGTGCACCACCAGCCCCGGATAGCCCTCGGTTTCGGTGACGTACGGGTAGTCGTAATGGATGCGATGGCCGTTGAAGGTCACGGCGGAATAGCGGAACAAGAGGGTCGGCGTCGGCTCGATGGTCTCGCTCCAGTGCCCCTGCTCCGGCGCTTCACCGCTGTTGAGCTTGGGCGGATTGGGCTCGCGGTAGACGATGTCCTGCTCTTCGCGCACACACAGCTCGCCGTTTTGCGAATAGTCGTGACGCAGGGTGACGAACAGCAGCGAGCCGGTGCGGCCATGCTTTTCTTCGATGTGCAGGATGGTCGAGAGGCGATGGGCATCGGCGCCGACGGTCAGCGGCCGGATGAACTCGACCCGGCCACCGGCCCACATGCGGTTGCGGTTGTCAGCGGGGGGCAGAAACCCGCCGCGAGCGGGATGGCCGTCTGCGCCGAGTTGCGATTCGAACACCGGGTCCTGAAAGAAACACCATTGCCACAGCGGCGGCAACGCGTCGCCATCGGCAGGCACCGGCTCACCGAACGTGGCGGCGATGCGCTTGATCAGGTTGTGGCTCAGGTGATCCCGAGCCTCTTCGGTCCGACCGATCCAGGCACTGAAATCCACCGGCGACTCTGAAGCACTCATGTGAGAGAACCCTCCGCAATTTGTTGTTATGAGCGGATCATGAGAGCCTATCGGCATTCTGTGAATTTGCATTTGCGTATACCGGCGTTCATATATGCTGAACGCCTTCACCCGTCCGGACATCCCCATGCACTTCGACCTGGCTGACCTGCGCCTCTTCATCCACATTGGCGAATCCCCAAGCCTGACCCAGGGCGCCCGCCGCGCCTTCCTCTCCCCAGCCGCCGCCAGCGCCCGGATCAAGGCACTGGAAAGCCAACTCGACACCCGCCTGCTGTACCGCGACAGCCGTGGCGTCGAACTGACCCCCGCCGGTCAGCGCCTGCTCAAGCACGCCCGGCTGATCATGAGTCAGGTCGATTACCTGAAAAGCGAATTCACCACCTACGGCACCGATTCCGCTGGGCACATCCGCATCTTCGCCAACACCACGGCGGTGACCGAATTCCTCCCCGAAGTGCTGGCAGGCTTTCTCGCCCAGCGCCCCGGCGTGACGGTGGACCTGCAAGAGCGTTTGTCGCGGGACATCGTGCGCGGCGTGCTGGACGGCAGCTCGGACATGGGCATCATTGCCGGGCCTGTGGAAGCGGCCGGGTTGCAGGTGATCCACTTCAGCACCGACCGCCTCGTCCTGACCGTGCCGGAAGGTCACGAACTGGCGACGCAGAAAACAGTCACGTTGAAGCAAACCCTGGCGTTTCAGCACATAGGCCTGCACGAAGGCAGCACGTTGTTGAGTTTTCTGCGCGATCACGTGGAGCGACTGGGGTTGAACCTGTCATTGCGGATTCAGGTGTCGAGCTTCGAAGCGATCTGCCGGATGGTCGAAGCGGGGGTCGGGATCGGCGTCATTCCCGAGTCCGCCGCGTTGCGGCATAGCCGGACAATGAAGCTGGTCACTGTTCAACTGGACGAGCCGTGGGCGGTGCGCGAGCGCAGCATTCTGGTGAGGGAATTGGACGCCCTGCCAGGGGTGGTCAGGGCGTTGATTGCGGTGTTGATGCCGAGTGGGCAGGTGGCGGTTTGAGGTGAATTTTGCAAAGCAGGGTGTCAGTCAGGCTATGGGTGGCTGAAAGGCCGCTTTCGCGGCCGTCGTAACCTCCGGCTGCTCCCACAGGATTCGGGGCGAACCGAGGATCGATGATCGGCACAAAAACGTGTGGGAGCCGCCGGAGGTTACGACGGCAGCGAAGAAGGCCTATCGGCGAGTGCTTCTTGTCGGACTCCCAGCATTTTCAGCCACTTCCCCGGCGGATACCCAAACGTCTTCACGAAATGCCGCGTCATGTGGCTCTGGTCGGCAAACCCCGCCATCACCGATGCATCGCTCAATGACACGCCGCACGCAATCGAATGGCGCACGAGGTCGAGGCGTCTCAGGGTCAAATAGCGGTGGGGGCTGGTGCCGAAGAGTGCGCGAAAATCCCGGGACAGGCGCCAGCGGTCGGTGTCGCTGGCCTGTTCGAGTGCTTCCAGACTGACGCCCTGTTCAAGGCTGGCCATCAGCAGTTCGCGGGCGCGTTCGGCGGCGGCGTAGTCGGTGGATTGCCGCCCTCTTCTCACGCCTGCAGCGTCTTGCAACGCGACGGTCAAATCAAACACAGCGTCGTCCAGTTCCAGCGGTTCGAACGGGTTGTGCAAGTCTTTCAACAGCGCCTGGCTCGCTCTGAAAAGGCGTGGATCACGGGACACGCCGCCCTTGATGAACGGCAACGGCTTGCCACCCAACACCTGCTGGATCATCGCCGGTTCCAGGTAAAACATCCGGTAGCGAAAGCCGTCTTCGGTGCCTGCGTGGCCGTCGTGGGGTTCGTCGGGGTGCAGAACGATGGTCTGCCCCGGCAGGTTGTTCACCTTGTCCTTGCCGTACTGAAAACTCTGCACCCCCGACAGGGTGTGGCCAATGGCGTAGGTGTCGTGGCGGTGCATCTCGAAACCGTGGCCGTGGAAATACGCTTCGATGCGCTCCAGGTTCGGCAACGGCTGGGCGCGCACGACCCAATCCCGCTCGGAATGCGCGAGGTGGGCTTCTCCGTTTGAATACTTATCCATGGCGCGGCTCGTGATCGACAACTGACACAGGCGAACACAGATACCACTTGGCGAGGTGCTTGGGAATGGCAGCAGCCTGACTGTCGATGAAGGGCGAGATATGCGACTATTCCCGACTTTTCCTACACCAGTCTTTCTCAAAAAGAGACGCGCATCGGTAACGCAGCCTCGCCAATGATCTGCAAAAGCGCCCCTCTCATTGCCTTCAAACGGACGTGCCTTTCATGAATTTCCTGCGCCGCGTACTCCTCGATCGTCAACTCAAACAGGGGCTGGCCCAGAACAAATGCCGTCTGGACAGTGGCATCCGTGGCCTGCGGCGGGACATGGAGCTGACGCTGGAGCATGGCGTGAAATTGCATCAGGTGAAAATCAACGCGGAGCGCCTGAGCATCGGCGCCTACACCGACATCGTCAGCGGCACCGAGCTGCAGAACGTCGCGAGCATTGGCCGCTATTGCTCGATCGCCCGCGACGTGACCATCGGCCAGAACCGCAAATCCCACCCGCTGGAATGGCTGAGCACCCACAGCGCGCTGGGCGGGTTGCGTCAGCAGCAGGCGGGGCTGACGCAGCATGAAGCGGTCAAGCAGACCGTGATCGGCCACGACGTGTGGATCGGCATGGACGTGTTGATTCTGGAAGGCATCACCATCGGCACCGGCGCGGTGATCGGCGCGCAATCCTTGATCACGAAGGACGTGCCGCCCTACGCCATCGTCGTCGGCTCCCCGGCCAAAGTGCAGCGTTATCGTTTCGAGCCGCACATCATCGAAGGGTTGCTGGCGAGCCAGTGGTGGAACCTGACGCCGCACCAATTGGCCGAACTGCCCATCGAAGCCCCCGAAAAACTGCTGGAAGCATTGAAGGGTTTTGTCGTGCCGGACAGCCATCCCGGCAAGGTCGTGGTGCGCAACAAACCGTTCTCGGTGAGCCACCAGGCTGCGCAGTGATTCAGCCATGTTGAGATCGATCTGTGGGAGCGAATTTATTCGCGAAAAGCGTACAGTCGATGATATGCGTCGGATGTACTCCCTCTTCACGAATGAATTCGCTCCCACAGTTTGAACGCGTCACGCTCCCGAATCGGCGGCGCTATGGGACCTCTGTAGGAGCAAATTTATTCGCGAGACGTTGGTGCATCCGGCAGAGAGGTGTCAGCCTTACCGGCCCTTCGCGAATGAATTCGCTCCTACAGGTCTAGAACGCGTGCCCCCTTTGGCTTCAACCCGCCTGTTTAGCTGGCGCTGCGGAATCGTTGGACGCATGCACCGGTGGCGCTTGTTCGTTGAGCAGCGTCTGAATCGCCTGACCATAAGCCTGACGCCCGAGGTTCATGCTGTTGTTGTGATTGCCGCCCGGCACCATCAGCAGGTTCTTCGGTTCTTGCGCGGCCTGAAACAGCTGCTCGCTGAAGCGTGGCGAGACGAACTGATCTGCCGCACCGTGCACGATCAGCAGCGGCATGTGAATGTCGGCGATTTTGTCGATGGAATCGAATTTCTGCGACACCAGCCAGCGCACCGGCAATGACGTGCGTGTACTGGCGACAGACGCCGCGACGTCGGCGAGGTTGGTGAAGGTGGATTCGATGATCAGCCCCCTCGCCTGGATCGGTTCGTCACTCTTCAGCGCATCGCGGCCCAGCTCCGAGGCCAGGTCCACGGCCACTGCACCACCTAGGGAATGCCCATAGATCAGACGTTTGCGGGGGTCGGGTTGCAGCTGTTTCAAACGCGCCCACGCGATGCGCGCGTCTTCATACACCGACGCTTCGGACGGCAGTTGCCCTTTGCTTTCGCCAAAGCCGCGGTAGTCGATGGCCAACACGGAAAAGCCCAGCGCGTGCAGTTGCTCGATGCGGAAAAATTGCCCGGTGAGGTTCCAGCGCGAGCCGTGCAGATAAAGAATCGCGGGCGCGTCTCTCTTCTCGGCCAGCCACCACCACGCGTGAATGTTCTGCGACACGCCGAACGACGGCGCCTTGAGTTCCAGCTCCTGCACATCGGCCGGAATGCCGTGGTACCAACTGGCGGTGCCGGGTTCGATCATGAACACCAGCTCACGCTCCTTGTGCTGCAACGCCGCGCAGCCGACCGGCAGGCCGACGACGATCAACAGCATGCACAGCCAGAAGATCCAGCGGGCCTTGAAATGCGCCAGGAAGAATTGCGGCATGAGGGGTAAATTCCGGAGATCGAGTGAGACCTCCGGCAGTTTGCCATTCATTGGTGAGGTCGGTCATGCCCTTCAGCCGAATGGAGCGGCGGGTGCGCGCGTCCGGTTACCGATAGCCCCCTGACGAAACGCGCCCCCGGCTCCTACAGGTTCGAGTGAGTTCGAACAGTCAGTACCCCGACCCCGACGCAGGCGCGCCGCTGACAATCGCAATGCCGGAACTGGTGCCCAGACGCGTCGCACCCGCTTCGATCATCGCCACGGCCGTCGCGTAATCCCGCACGCCGCCCGAGGCTTTGACGCCCACGCCTGCACCGACCACCTTGCGCATCAGGACCACGTCTTCCAGCGTCGCGCCGCTGCGGCTGAAGCCGGTGGAGGTTTTGACGAATGCCACGTCCAGCTCACGGCAGATCTCGCACGCGGCGGTTTTCTGCGCGTCATCCAGCAGGCAAGTTTCCAGAATCACCTTCAACGGCACCGTGCCACAGGCAGTTTTGACCGCTGCAATGTCATCCCGCACGACATCCAGCAAGCCGTCCTTCAGCGCGCCGACGTTCAGCACCATGTCGATTTCGCCCGCACCGGCGGCAATCGCCTGCTTCGCTTCGAATGCCTTGGTGTCGCTCAGGCCGGCGCCCAATGGGAAGCCGACCACGGCGCAGACCTTGACCTTCTGCCCGGTCAGCAGCGACGCCGCGTACGGCACCTGTCCAGAGTTGACGCACACCGAATAGAATCCATGTTCCTGCGCTTCACGGCACAAGGTGGCGATCTGCGCGCGGGAGGCATCGGCGGCCAGCAAGGTGTGGTCGATATACTGCGCGAGCGCGGCGGGTTCGATCTTCATTGACTCTTCCTTCAGAAGCAGTGGTTAGCGATAAGCGGTAAGCTTCGAGCGACACGCAAAGGGTGTTCACTCGCTCGTCACAATGTTTGAAATATAACAGACTATGTTACTTTTATATCACGATAATCGACAGCCGGGATGACCGTGGACAACAAGAAATCCGACCGCATCAAACTGATTCAGCAAGCCCTGCAGGACCAGAAAGCCATTCACCTGCGCGAAATGGCTGCGCTGCTGGATGTCTCGGAGATGACCCTGCGTCGCGACCTGGGCCGTCATCCGGAGAAATTCCACTTGCTGGGCGGGCACATCACGCTGGCGTTCGATCCGTCGGAAGCCAGCGATTACAAAGTCACCGAGCAAGGCACGCGCCACGTCGAGGAAAAGCGCCGCATCGGTAAACTGGCTGCCGCGTTCATCAAACCCGGCGACACGGTGTTTTTCGATTGCGGGACGACGATTCCCTTCGTCATCGACTTCATTCCCGAGGAGCTGGAGTTCACCGCCGTGTGCAACTCCCTCAACGTGCTGCTGAAACTGCAACAAAAACCCAACTGCCACATCGTCCTGTGCGGCGGCAGTTTCCACCGCAAGAACCAGGTGTTCGAACACCACAGCGAAGCCAGCATCCTCGATGGCATTCGCCTCACATGGGCGTTTGTCTCGGCCGCCGGGGTCAGCGACGAATTCGGCGTCACCTGCTTCAACTTCAATGAGGTTGAAGTCAAGCAGAAGGTGCTGCGTCAGGCCCGGCACTGCATGCTGCTGGCCGACCACTCCAAATTCGACGCCGTACGCACCGCGCATTTCGCCACGCTGGAGCATTTCCAGGTGGTGGTCAGCGACAAGAAACTGCCCAAGCCGTACCGCGACTTGATTCAGGGGTATGGGGCGCAACTGGTGGTGTGATCAATTCTCGAGAACGATGCTGTGTGCGCTGGCGTCATCGCGAGCAAGCTCACTCCTACAGGTCGATCGCGGTTTCCTTCTGTAGGAGCGTGGCTTGTCCCGCGATCAGCTGCAAAGCAGTCGTAAGATCGGCAAACGCGTTGCACCAGACAGAACGCATTCGCCGGTTTGCTGCCGGTGCCCGACAGATCGCGGGACAAGCCACGCTCCTACAGGTGAACCGTGTTTACCTGGTAAAACGCGGTTGAACCTGTAGGAGTGAGCTTGCTCGCGATAGGGCCTTCAGCGTTTCAGATCCCCTTCCAACTGCCGCACTTCCCCGGCCGCCAGATACCCCGTCGTCACGCTGAACGACGCCCTCTCCCCCGCCCCCAATTCCCGCACATTGCCCTTGGCCTTTTCCGCCAGATACCCCTCCGGCTCGCACGTCGCAGGCAGCACGAACGCCGCGACCTGCTGATCGGCATTGTGCAAAATCCAGCGCGCCGCACGGTCGAACTGCGCCGGTGGGTAGCGGGTGTAGAACGCCGGGCCGTCCGGGTGCTTGAGCAGAAAATGCGCGTCGCCCATTGCGTCCGTCTGCACGCCATCGAAGAAACACACGATTTCCGGGTCGTACAGCTCGGGCGTGTTCAACGTCTGCAAGCGCGACGGATCGTCGGTCAGCTCGGCCATGTACGAAGTCCATGCCGGGGTCGGCTTCACATGAGCCGGCACGCTGCTGCGCACCCGCGTCCGCTCGACACCCAGCGGCTCGACGAACTGCCCGCCAGCCACATACGCGTAGTTCATGTGCGCCATGTACATCAGCTCCATCGCCTTGCCTGCGAGGTTCTGCACGTCCATGCCGATGTCGAACAGCGCCGAGCCCGGACGCACGGTCACGCTGGGCCGGGCGCGGTAGTGATCGCCGAAGCCCATCACGTATTCGTACTCGCCGCCGAGGCGCAAAAAGGCGCCCGCCGCATCCGTACCCACTTCCAGCCAGGCGCGGTCCATCGGCGCGCAGGGCATTTCGCCGTGCAGCGGATGGTCGTCCTGTGGTGTCGGGCAGCCGTTGCGCAGCATGCCGCTGTGAAACATGAAGCAGCCATAAGTGCCGATCACCGTCGGACTCGGGCGCGGCTGTTCGAACATGTTGCGCATGGTCAGATCACAGCCGTCGAACACCGCCGACCAGATCATCTGCCCCTGATACGGCAGCACCACGACGCGGCCACGGTTGTTCTCCAGCGCGAGCGCCTTCACGCCGCTGGGGTAGGTCCAAGCCAGCACGCGGAAGTCGGCGGACTCCAGCAGGGTCTTCTCATCCCCTGCAAACAGCTCGGGAAACAGCGCGACAGTCGTGTTCATGAGGCGGTCACCGCACCGACCGGCGCCGTTTCGCTGCTCGGGTCACGCAGGCATTTGATGGCGTACGCGACGATGACCACGAAGCACAGCAGCGGCACGCTGTAGGCGATCTGCATGTTGCCGTGGGTCGCGTCGGACAGCAGGCCCTGGAAGATCGGCATGACACCGCCGCCGACGATGCTCATCACCAGCAGCGAACCGCCGACACCGGTGTCTTCGCCCAGGCCGTCGATGGTCAGGCCATAAATGGTCGGCCAGCACGGGCCGAGGAAAATGCTCACGCCCACGGCGGCGTACACGGCGCTGATGTTCGGCACAAGAATGGTGTAAGCCAGCAGGACGATGGTCAGCACGCCGTAAATCGCGAGGACTTTGGCCGGGTGCAGTTTGCGCATCAGCAGGTTGGCGATCATCTTGCCGACGAAGTACGCGGCAAAGGTGGTCAGCAGGAACCACGAGGCGCTGCGCTCGTTCATCCCGCCCATCTGCATGGCCAGGCGAATGGTGAAGCTCCACACGCCCACTTGCGCGCCGACGTAGAGAAACTGTGCTACCACGCCAAACGTGAAACGCGGGTTGCGCCACAGGCGGGACAGGCTCTGACCAATGCTGCTCTTCTTCACGTTCTCTTTGACGTTGCCCTTGCACGCCGGGAATTTGGTGAAAGCGATGAGCACGAACATCAGGATCAGCACCGCGATCATCCATTTGTACGGCAGCAACGTGGACTGGATCATTTGCAGCTGCTGAATCGCCGCGTCGAACGCGCTCATCTGGGTCAGTTGTTCGCGGGTGGCGTCGGTGTCCTTGAACATCACGAAACTGCCGACGTACACCCCGGCCATGGCGCCGAACGGGTGGAAGGTCTGCGAAATGTTCAGGCGACGTGTGCCGGTTTCGCGAGGGCCCATCAACGTGGAATAGGTGTTACACGCGGTTTCGAGGAACGACAGGCCCGCCGCGATGACGAACAGCGCCAGCAGGAACATGCCGTACGTGGCCATCGAGGCAGCCGGGAAGAACAGCGAGCAGCCCACCATGTACAGCAGCAGGCCGATCAGAATCGTGGTCTTGTAGCTGAAATGCCGGACGACCATCGCCGCCGGAATCGCCACGAAGAAGTAGCCCAGGTAAAACGCCGACTGCACGAAGGCGGTCTGGAAATCGCTGAGCAGAAAGGCCTTCTTGAAGTGCGCGATCAGCACGTCATTCATGCTCGCCGCTGCGGCCCAGAGCGCGAAGCAGCAGCACAGCAGGATAAAGGCGAACCAGGGCGTGCGGTTCAGGTAGAACCCGTCCGGTGATTGTTGGAGCGCGGGCTTTGTCATTGTTGTTCTCCGTGAAGTGCGGGATACCGCGCCGGGCCGTCAGCGTGACCGGGCAAGGTGCGGCGGCTCAGGGGTGACTTATTGCGTATTTTTTGAAGAGCAGGTGTCGAGAAAACGCCCGAACGTGGCAGCGTCCGGGTAGGAACTCTGGGTGCCGAGGCCCGTGACCGAGCAGGCGGAATAGGCCACCGCCTGGGTCATCGCCCGGCGCATGTCGCCGTCTTCGCTCCAGTGCCGGGCGAAGCAGCCGATGAAGGCATCGCCTGCGCCGGTGGTGTCGCGGGCATCGACTTTCAGGCCCTCGACGCGGAATTCGCCCTCCTCGCCCACGTACAGCGCGCCCTGTTCGCCGAGGGTCACGATCACGTGGCGAATGCCGTCCTGCACCAGCTTCAAGGCAGCGGAGCGGGCGGATTCGAGGGAGTCGACGACCTGCCCGGTGATCAGGGCCAGTTCGCTTTCGTTGGGGATGAAAAAGTCGAGTTTCAGCAGGTGTTCACGACTCAGACCCTTGACCGCAGGCGCCGGGTTGAGCAGTACAGGAATACCGTTGGCCTTGGCGAAATCGATGGCGTGGTAGACCGTTTCCAGTTCGATTTCCAGCTGCAGGACGATCAGCGTGCAGTCGCGCAAGGCAGCTTGAGCGGCGTCAATGTCAGCGGGTTTGAGGTGCGCGTTGGCGCCTTTGACGATGAGGATGCTGTTGTGGGAATCGCTCTGCACAAAGATCGGTGCGACGCCACTGGAGACGCCGGGCACCCGCTGCACGAACTGGGTGTCGATACCGTGGCGCTGGAAATTGGCGAGGGTGTTGTCGGCGAACATGTCGTCGCCGACCCTGGTCAGCATCAGCACGTCGGCGCCTAGCTTGGCGGCCGCGACGGCTTGATTGGCACCCTTGCCGCCGCACCCCATGGCGAAGTTCGGCGCTTCGAGGGTTTCGCCCTGAGCCGGCATCCGGTCGATGTAGGTGATCAAATCCACCATGTTGCTGCCGATGACCGCGATCTTGTTCATGTGTGTCATTACCTTGTGTACGCGCAGGGATCGCAAAACCGAACCGCCGACGCGATATTATTTTTGTTATTTAAATAACATTTGTTGTGACTATTCAACCTCTATTTTGTGGGGCTTTCACCGACCACACGCAAAAACGGGCCAGGCATTGCTGCCTGACCCGTTGAAAGCCCGGATTTAGAGAGGTTGAGGCTGCTGATAGATTCAGACAGCCGGTGGTCGCAATCGTTTGCGATTGGATGATTCAGAGGATTTTGCACGGGGTGCTGCTATGACGCCTCCCCTATCGCCTGTGGGCTGAAGCAGGGATTGGCAGTGCATCTCCCTTCAGGCGATACAGCAAAACGATATTCATCAACCAGATCGCCATCGCTGCCACACACATGCATCGATATCGACTCGCCGACGGGTCGGACCTTCTGTCCTAGCCATCGCCAGCCCTCGTTGCCACAGACTGCAAGGTATCGGCTACGGGGGCTGGACGATGTCACGTGACGATCAGAACCGATAGGTCTCAGAAAGCTGAATCGTTCTTGGCGGACTTGGCATCAGCGTGTAGTCAAACGTCGCAGCAGTACCTCCGGTGTAGTACCTGCGGTCGAACACGTTGAAGACGTTCATTTGCGTCGTCCATGCGCCGACCTTGTAGGAGGCCATCGCATCTGTTCGAACGTAACTGGAGAGTTTGAAGGTGTTAGGCAGCGTTGCCTCGCGCGAGCCCTCATAGTAAACACCGCCGCCGATCTGCAGGCCTTCCACTGACTTCAGTTGGTAGGCCGTCCATAGGCTGGCACTGTGACGAGGCGCATTGCTCAAGACATCCCCTGTTGGGTAGTTGCTATCGCTGCGCACCTTCGCGACGGTGTAGGTGTAACTCGCAGCCGTCTTCCACTGGGGATTGATGTTGCCCGTGATGTCCAGCTCTACGCCCTGACTTCGCTGTTTTCCCGTCAGCACTTGGAGCAACGGATCATCCGGATCCGTGGTCAAGATATGGTTACGATCAAGACTGAACACCGCCAGATTGGCGTCGAGCCGGTCTTTGATCAGCTCGTGCTTGAGCCCCACCTCAAACTGCTCCGCAACCTCAGCCTCATAGGTGACGTTACTGCCGCTGTGACCGACATTCGGTGAATGGCTGAGGCTCCAATCCGCGAAGTACGACGTGCTGTCAGTGGCCTGCCAAACGATGCCCAAACGCGGAGACAGCGTCGATTGCTGTCCCTGGGCTGAGTCACCACCTGACGCCTTGGCGCGGTTGACGAATCGGTCGGCACGTAACGCGGCCTGGAGTTTAAGGGTCGGTGTCAGCTCGATAAGGTCTTGTACATACGCACCGTAATCCTTCCCTTGCGATTCGTGGCCATCCAGCGAACCGGCGGGTGTCAAACCTGAAAGGTAATCCGGATTGCTCAGATCCAACGTCATCGTGGAGATCTGTGAGCCAGCGCTTGAAATTTTCTGGACGCTGTAGTCAGTACCGATCAGCAACTGGTGTTTGATGTCGCCTGTAAAAACCTCCCCCACCAGCTCCGCACGCGTCCCGAACTGTCGAGAAGACTCATCCGCATCGCTGTAAACGGAGTAGTCGAGCAGATTACCCACAGTCGCGGTGCTGTTAGGGAATGACTGGGTCGAACGCTGCCGTGCATAAGCATATTGGCCTGCCAGCCGCAGCTTCCAGTTGTCAGATAGTGAGTGCTCGAACAGCAGGGTTTCAGAGAGGGTATCGTTCTTCCCGTAGTCGCCATCAATGCCCGCGTACGCTTTGCTGCTGAGTCCGTAATATCGGGTTTTGGACAATTCGCGGTAGTTGGCCACTGCCGGCACGCCGAAGTCGAATCCGTCTCGGTTGAGGTGGTTGTACTCACTCAGCAGCGTCAAAGACGTGCCTTCGTGATTGTCCCAAGTGATCGCGGGCGCGAAGGACCATGAGTGGTCGCGGGTGTCGTCTCGGAAAGTCGAATCATGTTCGGCGGACGCATTGAGACGCACGCTCAGGTCTTCGTTCAACACGCGGTTCACGTCCAGGGTGGATCGCGCCAAGTCGTGGCTACCTACCGTGCCGCTCACCTCACCAAAATCATTCCACTCAGGTCTTTTCGAGACGGTGTTAAGGTAGCCACCAATCGCACCGATCCCCCCGTACAACGCACCCGCGGGGCCTTTGAATATTTCGACTTGATCGATGTTCTGCACGTCGCGGAATGCGTAATAGCCGTAGTTACGAAAGCCATCGCGCAGGCCGTTGCTTTCACTAAAGCCCCGGATGTTGAAGAAGGTGGCGCCGTTCCCGCCGTAGTTCGCCTCGGCATGCACGCCGCTGACGGTTTCAGCCACTTGGTCGATGCGGGTGACGCCCCGGTCCTTCAGCAGCTCATTGGGCACGACCTGAATGGAGGCCGGATACTCCTTGAGAGGGGTATCGGTTCGGGTGGTGTTGGTTGACGTCGGAGTGATATAGCCCGAGATGGACGTGTCCGACACGGTGGTACTTGGGAGATCGACCGTCCGGGACGCCAAGGCCGAGTTCGGCGCCGCTGGAGCATGGGGGGGCGTGGTTTGTTCTTCTCTCGCCTGGGTGAGCGGAGTCAGCTCGGACCCATTTTCTACGTGGGCATTTGAAGCCAAGGCAAGCCCTGGCGCGCAGATTGCCGTCAGGTAAAAGGCACAAGGAAGCGGGCGCAGAGGCCTGCGAATGGGGGTACGGTTCATGATCAATTTCTTTCGAGTAGGCAGCAACGAATGGCGCTGGTCCCTTAGGCCAGCACTTCAGGATTTCGGCAGTTTCCCTATGCACCCTGCACAGAAGCGCACTCGGCTCTGTTCAGGGCCAAGCGTTCAAACGTGATGGGGCTAAAGAGAACAAGCTGCACTCAAGGTGCGCGGGGTTGCAGGCTCAGTAATAGCGCGGCGGGATGGGTCAGTAGCGTCAGGCGACGCGCAATTGGCCGCATAGGCCGGCGCCGAAGCAGCCAGCCCAACACCGCGAACAGAATAAGGCCCAGCGGCAGTGACGCGGCAAAAAAGCAGTCGCTGAAGGGAGAGTCCATGCCTGGCATTGGCGGCATGTCCTGATTGGCGACCGGCTTGCCCATGTGGTGATGGGAGTGATCCATCCCCATGGCGTGCCCTGTCGCCATTGCCTGGCTTGATGGGGACGGCACACTCGGCGCAAACATCTTCTGCAACATCTGCCCGTGCCCGATGCTGCATGCCATGCCGTTAAGCAGCACAAGGATCAGCAAGGCTGGAGCTAGATATCTGAGATAAGAGCGGGTCCCGTCCATGGCGGCGAAAGGTATCACTGCCTCGGGTTCAAGGCCAATGAGAAAACTACGTATTCAGTGAGCTGAAATGCCGCGAGTCGATCACGACATCTCAGCGCAGTGACGCTCTACTTTCCGAGCTGCCGCTCTTTCCAGTTCCCGGGATACACCACGTAACCGAACAACGCATGACCTGCGTAGGTCACCTCGGTGCCATCCGGAATCCAGAGCACCTGACCCGGCTCGACTGAGTACGCCACTCCGTTAGCGGACAGCTCGAAACGGCCTTCAATCACAAAGATGACTTCGTCGTACAAAAGTGTCCACGACACCTCTGCGCCCTCCCACCGCGCGAAGCCAACCCCCATGTTCGGTGAGACCTCGTCAGTGAGAGCCCGTGCGACGCTGGCACCTCCCGGTGGGCCACCGCGATGACTAAACGTCAGGTCACGGTGGTCGACCAGAACGACCGGGCCCTTGCCGGTACAGCGTTGGCTGGTCACAACTCACTCCTGCTGTTCCAGGCGGCCCAGCGAATGCGCGTCCGCACCCCCATCCCCAGAAACGGCTCGGGAGGGTTCAGCGACGGCATTCCGGTAACGGCCTGAATGTCCTGGAGCTGCTGGGAGTCGGCGCCCAGCACCTTGTCTGCGAGCAATCGGCCAGACACGGTTCCCCATGCTGCACCTACGCCGTTGTCGCAGGCGGTGACGTGAACCCCCTCGTTCACTTTGCCGAAAAAGTTCGTGAAGTTTCGAGAGATCGCGTAGGTGCCTCCCCACGTATGGGTGAACGGGACACGCGACAATGTCGGGTAACGGTCAAGGAACGCCTTGCGGTGGTCTTCACGAATCTTGTCCCGCGTGCCCCCGCTCACGCTGCGCCCGTACCGAGGCACATGTTTGTACGTGTTGCGGATGATCAATCGCCGGTCTTGAGTCATGCGCACCGTGGTACCTGCATGATCGGCGGGCGTCAGGCCCCAGTCCGGCTGGATACCCACAGAGGCCATTTCCTCATCGGTCAACGGTCGCGTCCAGCTGGCAAATGTCATGACGGGCAACAACCGGTTACGCAGGTACCCAAACTCTTGGGTGAAAATGCTTGTGCTCAACAGAACGCTTGGCGTCCGAATCGCTCCGTTATCACCGTTCAGAACCCACAGACCGGAAGCGTCACGCTCAAGCCCTCTGATCGGTGACTCCTCAAGCACCTCGACGTTTGCCGGAAGCGAATCTCTAAGGCCACGAACCAGGGCGGCAGGCTGCATGAGGTAGCAGCCCGGTGTGAAGATCGCTCGGCTGTAGTGCTCGGTCCCCAGTACTGAAGCAAGCTCCCGGCGTTCCACCACGCTGTAGGTTTCGCCCAGGTTGTCGAGCAAACCCTGAAAGTGATCAAGGTAAGCCAAGCCCCGGTCACCTACCGCGCCTTGATACTTTCCGGCATGGGACCACTGGCACTGAATCCCGTGCTGATTGATCAAAGACTCAAGCTGGGCGATTGCAGAGCGGTTAAGACCGAGCAGCCGTTGTTTATGCTGGGGGTCCGGATGTTCCAGCGCGAATTTATGAGGCAGGTCGATCACGAAACCGGAGTTGCGCCCGGACGCGCCATAGCCCACACGCTGAGCATCCACCAACAGGATCCGTGCGTCAGGCAGATGTTCGGCTAACCGCCGTGCCGCGCTGAGCCCTGCGAAGCCTGCACCGATGACAACATGATCTGCGGATTGTTGGCCCTGGAGGCGATGGCTCGCAGCCGGTGGAGGCAAGGCTTCGTACCAACCGCAGGTGCTGTCGTCGTACGGCAGTTTGACAATACTGTTCATTTGTCGGCCCTCAAGCCACGCTCTGTTGTGTGTCTTGGCAACGTTGCAGCCAAGTGGATCGGTGCCCCTGCGCCTGACGCCCCAGGAGGACGAACCCTCGTACGGCCCCCGCCTCATCGTGAAACGCCGCACTCAACCCATCCTCGGTTGCATCACATCGCCATTGGCCCGCAGTCCCTGGAGGTGGAATCAGCAGGCTGAGCGGCGCAGCGGGCGTTTTCACCATGACGGGCATCAAGGGGTAACTCACGGTTGTCGGGGCGCCTGTGATTGTCTTCACGAGCGCCTGGATACCTTGATTGATCGGAGCGAGGTACGGCAGCAACTGCCCGTCGACTTCAATGCAATCGCCCAACGCATACACGCCCGGCTGGGACGTTTGCAGGTAGGCGTCGGTCAGGATGCCTCTGTCGCATTTGATTCCTGCCGCACGAGCGAGCTCCAGATTCGGGCGCAGGCCGATAGCTGACAACACGATGTCCGCTTCAAGGTTTTCGCCATTGGCGAGGGTCAGCTCGAAACCGGATGCACGGGGCTCGACACGTTGCAGTGTCGTCCCCAAGTGCCACCGAACACCCAAGTTGGACAGAACGTCCTGAAGCTGGATGCCGACCGGCCTGGGCAGCAAGCGCTCCATTGGCCAAGCGCCCAATCCGATCACCTGGACTTCATATCCGCTGGCAGCCAGGTCGTTGGCGAACTCACAACCGATAAGCCCGTCTCCTAAAATAGCGACTCGCTTCACCCCGACAAGACGCGCCCGAAACCCATGGTAGTCATGCAGGTTGTTGACGCTGATCAGGGCCTCACTCGCGCCTTCGACCGGCACCCTCACCGGCGACGCGCCACTGGCCAGAATGAGTTGCCCGTAAACCATTTCACCCAGGTTGGTGAACAGTCGGCGGGCATCCGTATCGATACGCTCAACACGACAGTGCGGGTAGACACGTATGCCCAACCGCTCTTCGATGGCCATCGGACTTTCCGTGGCCAGCGATGAGGGCGCACGCCCTTGCGCAAGGGCGATAGAGAGGGCCGGCTTGGAGTAATTGTGCCCGTCCTCTTGAGTCAGAACCCTGATTTCAATGGCTGGATCGGCTTTGCGAAGTGCCTGGGCCAAGCCATAACCGGCATAGCCGCTGCCAATGATGACGACGGGTTGCGCAGGTGGGAGGAACGTTTCCGGGGTTTTGAGGGGTGGCGTTTGAGCGACCGCTATGACCGCCTCGCTGATTTCGATCATCTCAAAATCAGCTTTCCCGACTTTGCATTCAGGGCACAGCCAATCATCCGGGATGTCCTCCCAGCGCGTACCGGGGGCGATCCCATCGTCCGGCCAGCCCAGTGCTTCGTCGTAGATCCATCCACACACGATGCAGAGCCACTTTTTCAGTGCGACGCTCATCACTCCCCCTTGATGCGAATAGCGAGGTTCTTGGTGCGCACGTAGCTGTACAACGCTTCTTGCCCTTTTTCGCGTCCGTAACCGGAAAGCCCAACGCCCCCAAAAGGCGTCTCGATCCCGCCGGCGTACCACTCGTTCACGAAGACCTGGCCAGCACGCAGACGCCGCGAACAACGCAAGGCTCGGTTGAGATCCTGAGTGAAGACGCCTGCCACCAGGCCGAACTCTGTGCCGTTGGCAATGGCGATGGCTTCTTCTTCCGTGTCAAAAGCAATGGCTGCCAGCACAGGGCCGAACACCTCAATTTGAGCGATGCTCATCTCGGGAGTAACGTCCCGAAAAACGGTGGGCGCCATGAAGTTCCCTGCCATGCCTGACAGGCGCTCGCCTCCAGTGGCGACCACTGCGCCCTCCTCCTGAGCCGAGTGGCAAAGCACGTCGATCCCGGTGAGCTGCCCCGCAGAGATCACGGGAGTGATGACAGGGTTCTCTTCCCCGGCACCGATGCTGAAGCCGTCCACCATTTCAACGATCGAATTCACGATTTCATCGTAGATCGAGCGATGGATGAGGATTCGCGACATAGCCGAGCAGACCTGCCCGGCGTTGAAGAAAATGCCATCGCGAACGCTGGTCAGGATCTGCTCACGATCAGCATCCGGGAACACCAACGCCGCTGACTTGCCCCCCAACTCCATCACGCACGGCACGGCGTTCTCGGCGGCCGATCGCAGGATGGTTTGGCCTGTGGGTACCGATCCTGTGAACACGATCTGATCGACTTTGTTACTGGACGCCATGTACGCCCCGACTTCTCGACCACGTCCACACAGGAGATTCACGGCCCCTGGTGGCGTGCCCGCACGTTCGATGGCTTCTACCAACACGCACAGCCCGAGCGGCGAAAGCTCCGGGGATTTGACGATCACGGCGTTGCCGGCGGCGAGTGCCGGAGCCAATGAACGCGCACAAATCGAGACAGGAAAATTCCACGGCACGATCTGCAGCGAGACGCCCATTGGGTCGTACAGAGTGAAGTCCATGTACCCGTTGCCCAACGGGATCGACGTGCCTTCGATCTTGTCGGCCATGCCCGCGTAATATTCGAAATAGCGGGCCGCTTCATCGAACTCGCCTTTTGCATCGCGCAGCGTCTTGCCATTTTCCGCGCACAGGATACGAGCACCTTCATCGGCGATGGCGCGGATCTCTTCCGCAATTCTGAGCAACCACGTCACGCGATGCGCCGGACGCGCATGGGTGAGCTCGCCGCTGTCGGCACAGCGGCGAGCAGCATTGAGGGCTCGTTCGGCATCACCCTCGCTGGCTTGGGCGATGGTCGCAACAGGTTGGTTGGTCGCAGGTGCAAGGATGGTCAATCGTTGCTCGCTGTCGACCCATTGCCCATCAATGTAATTAAGCCAGTGTCTGGAATTCATGATGTTCTCCTGGCTCAACCTTGCTGGGCGGTATCGAGCAGTTGCCGAGCCGTCCACTTGTGAAAGTAATGGGTTGGAAGATCCATTTCAGGGGAGAAAGCGCCGCCGTTGTAACCTGGCGAGCTGCGCCCCATCTGCATGCCTTCTACCGAAGCAATGTCTTCAGCAAACACCACACGCCACGAGTCCATGACCGCCTTGCGGGCAGCTTCGTATTTCGCATCGAGCGCTTGATCGCCGACGTAGAACAGGCGCAGATGCTCAACGGTTTTTCCTGGCTCGATAGGTTCCAGCATCATGGCAAACGCGTGGTCGGCCTGGATGCCCAGCAAGACGTTGGGGAAGAACGCCACGTACTCAGCGTTGCGCATGCGATCCGCAGGCCACGACGGGAATGTCGGAAGATGGGTGCCCGCAACATCGGACAGGTTGTAGGCATAGCTGCCTTGTCCGGCGAACTGATCAAACATGATGTTGTAGTGGTCTTCGAGGCGAGAATACGTGTTCAGGCTCGGATGGACCCACGGCAGATGGTACGCCTCACAGTAGTTCTCCACTGCCAGTTTCCAGTTGCACTTGACCTCGATGGCCATGGCGCCGCTGTTCGATTCGCGGCGCATCAGCCCCATCCCGTCAGCACCCAGGAACTGAGCCCAGCGCTCTGTCAGCGGCGCCAGGGACTCCTGCAAATCCGGGGCATCACCCGACAGGTTGACGAAGACCATGTCCATCCAGATTTCGCTGCGCAGTGCCTTCAGGCCGTGCTTCTCGCAAGCGAAGCGGTCATCTTTGTGCTGGTTGATACCCCCCACATGCGGGGTGCCTCGCAGAGCGCCGTTCAGGTCGTACGTCCAGGAGTGGTACGGGCATCGGATAACGCCCTGCACTTCGCCTGCAGCCTGCACCAACTTAACCCCGCGGTGACTGCACACGTTGTGGAAGACCTGAACGGTCCCTTCGCGGTTACGCATCATGAGCAAAGGCAGGCCCATGAAATCAACCGGCTTCACGTAGGCGTTCCTCGGCAGGTCGGATGCAAAGCCGATGCATGCCCAGTTGCGGCCCAGCACACGGTCACGATCAAGCTCGAAGTAACGTTGATCGGTATAGAAAGGGTTGGTCAAACCATGAGCTTGCTCGATAGGAGAAAGCACGGTTTCCAGACTTTGCACGGGGATGAGATTCGCGGTGCCCATTATTGTTATCTCCAAAATCGCTTGTTCGAGGCCGTCAGGGTCAGGCCTTGGCCCGGCGGATTCTTTCGATTTCACGCCCCGCGTCACAAACGATTTTTTCAACGCTATTAATGAGAAATTCTCATTTATTATTTTTCGTCTTATCTGCCTTTTTCTCGCATGCGTAAATCTCATAAGTCGATGAGTTTAAATAGTTTGTTGAGCGCTTCGGCCTCGCGCAAATTGGCGGCGCTATCAATCCCAGTCGCGTATCGGCGTCATACGATGGCGTACTAAAACAAAAAGGGGAGAATCCCAATGCGTGCCAAAAGTGGCCTGTTCAAAGGCCTCAATCCAACCGTAACGATCGTTTCCGTGGCTATTGTTCTTGCGTTCGTCGTGCTGTGCGCGACGCTTGGAGATCAGGCCGCTCACGCTTTCAAAATTGCATCGGATGCAATCCTCGACAACTTCAAATGGTTTTATCTTGCGTTAGTAAGCGGCCTGTTGGGCGCATTGATCCTCATCGCTGTCAGCCGCTACGGCACGCTCAAGCTCGGGCGTGAAGGGGACAAACCCGAATTCAGCTTCCCTGCCTGGATCTCGATGCTCTTCAGTGCAGGGATGGGGATCGGCCTGATCTTCTGGTCCGTGGCCGAACCCGTGCTGCACTACTCGTCAAACCCGTTTAGCAAAGGGCTGACGGATGAGTCCGCCACCACGGCCATGCGTCTGACGCTGTTCCATTGGGGCCTGCATCCGTGGGCTATCTTCACGACCATTGGGCTCGGGCTTGCTTATTTCGCCTACTGCAAAGGCCTGCCACTGGCGCTTCGCTCGGTTCTTTACCCCCTGATCGGTCAGCGCATCTACGGGCCGATTGGACACGCAGTGGACATCATGGGGGTCTGCATCACGGCGTTTGGCGTGTCTCAATCGCTGGGGTTGGGCGTGGTACAAATCAACACCGGCCTCAATCAGGTGTTTCAAATTCCCGTCAGCATGGGCCTGCAACTGGGCATCATCGCGCTGGTGAGCCTCATCGCCGCAGTGTCTCTCGTGGCGGGTGTTTCGCGAGGGATGAAGCGCTTGTCGATCTTGAACATGTGGATGTCGTTCGGTTTGATGCTGGTGGTTCTGGCACTGGGCCCAACCCGCTATGTCATGAATTTCCTGTTCGAATCTACTGGCGACTATCTCCAGCATTTGGTCGGCTTGAGCTTCTGGACGGATACACAGTCTAACTCGTCCTGGCAAAAAAGCTGGACGGCCTTCTACTGGCCGTGGTGGATGACCTGGGGCCCGTTCGTAGGACTGTTCATTGCGCGCATTTCCCGCGGCCGCACAATCCGGGAACTGATCATTGGCGCGCTGCTGGTACCCACACTGGTCACCATCCTGTGGATGTCAGTGTTCGGTGGCTCTGCGCTGAAGGATGAGCAGAACGCCCGTATCGCCAGTGCTCAGCAGGTCAGCTCACAGGACAACGCAACCGCGCCGTTTCAAGGCGGTGTCATTCTGCAAGCCACGCAGAAAGAAACAACGTCAGCCATGTTCACGCTGCTTGAGCGCCTTGACGGGCCGACGATAGGTGGGCTGTTGTGTGTGCTGGTTTGTCTTCTTCTGGCCGTGCACTTTGTGACGACGGCAGATGCGGGCACTCAAGTGCTGTGTATGCTCAATTCGGTGGGCAGCATCAACCCGCCTAACTGGATACGCGTCCTTTGGTGTTTCCTTGAAGGGGCGATTGCTGGCGGTCTTTTGTTAGCTGGGGGCCTGGCGGCCATTCAATTGGCGAGCATCGTGATCGGGCTTCCCATCGCCCTCTTCTTGCTCGTGACGGCCTACAGCCTGTTGCGTAGCTTACGAGAGGATACGGTTTGGCCGGTCCAGACCCTGATGATGCGACCCGCGATCAACGACGTATCGCTTCGACCTGAAACCGGGCAGCTGTTGACTCAACCCACCCACCGGGAAATGGCGTGAGCTCCAGGTTTCCCCTTTCGAGTGATCGAGACCAGGCTGACCTGTCCAGCCTGGTCTGGCAGCCGCTGATCATAGGGGACATGCCGCTGCCAGGATTGGAATATGCCGAGTTGGCGAACGCTCACACCTGGCATGGATACTGGATGAAGATGGCACCCGGAAGCCAGTCGCCGCCCCATCGCCACACAGGCGAGGAGCTGATTGTCATCTGGGAGGGGGAGGTTCAGGACAGCGATGGGTGTTGCTTCAAGGCAGGCTCAAGCCTGGTCTATACGTCGGACTCGGAGCACCACCTCCACTCCCCTTCGGGGTGCGTGATGCTCGTCATCGAATCCGCTGCGGCTGAACTTCTGCCCTAGCTGACAGCGGCTAGTTGAGAATCGCTGATCTGGGTAAGCAGCCACTGCCTGAAACGGTTGACGCTCTGGCGATTGGCGGAGCGTCCAGCCGGTTCCAACAGACAGAAACGAGCATCGGTACGCAGCACCATGTCAACGGGGCGCACCAGTGTGCCGTTCGACAAATGATCATCCACAAGGTTGGACCATGCCAGTGCCACGCCCTGGCCAGCCAAAGCCGACTGGATCAGCATCGAGTAACTGTTGATGTTGATCCGGTTGCGAGGTTCAGTCGCCTTTAGGCCACTCTTGTGAAACCACTCGTGCCATCCAATCCAGTCACTCTGAGGATCCTCCAGCCATAACCAGGTGGCTTCTCCAAGCTGCTGCGGATTGGCCAACTGGGGATGACGAGCCAGGTAAGCAGGGCTGCAGACAGGAAAGATCTCTTCGGCAAACAACGGGGTAACCTTGGCATTGCTGGGCTGAGAGCGGCAGTAATAGAGGGCCAGATCACAGTCAAGCCGGGAGAACTCGTGCATGGCGTCGGTCGCAATGATGCGCAAGTCGATTTCGTCGTTCAGGTTCTTGAAAACAGACACTCTCGGCAGCAACCAGAGTGACGCCATGGCGGTACTGGTGACAACGGTGACCTGTTCGGTCCCCTGCCAGTGACGAACACCTGCGGTCGCATGCGCAACCTTTTGAAGCGACTCGCGCACGACCTCACAATAGTCCCGCCCTGTCGTCGTCAGCACGATCTCCCGGGTCGTGCGGCTAAAAAGCGGCTTACCGAGATACTCCTCAAGCAGACGAATCTGGCGGCTTACCGCTCCCTGGGTGACATTCAGTTCACGGGCAGCAAGGGTGAAGCTCAGGTGCCGCGCGGAGGCCTCAAACGCGACAAGGCTATTGAGAGGGGGCAACGGGTGCAGTTTCATCAGGCTTTTCACGTGTGGTTATTGTTGTACGAAGGGGTCGACGCGGGGGGCAGCGCCTGAATGTGCTGCGCAGCATAAGAAGTGTCGAGATGGTACCCCTTGGCAGGTTAAACACTCAATGAATAAGTCATCTCCAAAAAAACAAAAAGAGTCGGCAAGCCCTGACCGCTAAACGGACTCGCCCACCGTTATCTCTGACGCATGTATTTCATCGATCATGACGGCGGCCAGGAGCCGTGAACGTTTTGTGATCTTTGCCCCCATCGGAACCTCTGCCAATGCGTTTGTGATCTGTTCGAGCAAGGGAGATGCCCCAAACCTGCGGGCCGAAACGGGCAGGTAATCCATGAGTAGCGTATGCACATAGACAGCATTGAACATGGTCTTCTCACTGACGCGGAGCCCATGAGACAGCCAAGCGGGAATCCATATGGCTGACTTTGCTTCCACACATAACGACTCGACGTTCAAATCAACGTTCAGCTCGCCGGAGAGGACATAAATGAGCCGGCCGTGGTAATGCCGGGTTTTTGCGAAACGTTTAGGGTCATCGCAATAGTACTGATGCCCAAACGCCGGTAAATGCCCAGCAGTAGACATATCTTCCATGCGATTCCACAACGGGCTACTCGGCGCGCTTGGGGACTGGCCGTTATTAATGACAAGCCTCAAGGCCTGATACTTTTCGCTCATAGTGTATTTCTTCGTTTATTAACCGCGCAGGTTTATCGACCGAGGCATGACGGATTACCGACTCGGATCATCAGCTAATTGGGTTAAACCCGGCATCGCTAATCCGCCAAAATATCCTGCAAATGTGCCCAGATAACGCTTCGGCAATTCTGTGTCTGAGTCAGATTTGCAGCATGGCCTGCGGGGCAAAATGTCAGGTCAAAAGTCGAAGAAGACGGTTTCGTCTGCGCCCTGCACCCGGATGTCGAAACGATAGGCAACGTTGCCCTCCACCATGCAACGTTGGGCCACCAGCGTTTGCCTGCGAGCAGGTTGCTCAATCAGGTTCAGTACGGGGTCAACCGCATTGCTTTGAGCTTCATCGTTGAAATAGAGGCGTGTCTGTAAATGAATGTTGATGCCCCGGGCAAAGAGCGACACGTTGACGTGAGGCGCCATCGGGACACCCGCAGCGTTGCGTACTACGCCTGGTTTGACGGTCTTGATCACCCATTCGCCCTCGTCAGCCGTGGCACTGCGGCCAAAGCTGTTAAAGGACTTATTGAGGTCGTAGTCGGTGTCGTACTCGCCGTCGGCATTGGCCTGCCAAAACTCCAGAAACGAATCGCGAATCAGGTGGCCGTTGCCGTCATAGACGTGTCCAAGCAGCAGGATGTGTTCGCCGGGGGCGCCGGGTTTGGCCATTTCATTCCAGATTTCCTGCTCTCGGGCCGGGTTACCTGCGGCTTCCAGTGCGAGGCCAATGTGCACGTAAGGACCAGCGGTCTGGGACGGGGTTTCCGGCAGAAGTTGAACGGGCATGACAGCCTTCCTCAAGCGTTTTCGAAGTGAGTCTTGCGCTGACCGCGCAGGACGATATCAAAGCGGTAAGCCAGGCAATCCATTGGATTGGCCATGCTCAGGTCGAATCGAGCGATCAGGCTCTGCACGGCGTCCGGGTCAGCGATGGACTTGACGACCGGGCACATCGGGATCAGCGGGTCGCCCTCGAAATACATCTGGGTGATCAGCTTGGCGGAAATCGACGGACCGCTGATGGAAAAATGAATATGCGCCGGGCGCCAGTCATTAGGACCGTTTCGCCAGGGATATGGGCCGGGCTTGATGGTCCGGAAGATATAGTTGCCGTCTCGGTCAGTGAGGCAGCGACCAACGCCGCCGAAGTTCGGGTCCAGTGGCGCAAAATAGGTGTCTTTGTAGTGGCGATAGCGTCCGCCCGCATTCGCCTGCCACATCTCCACCAAGGTATGTGCAACGGGCTTGCCATACTGATCAGTGACCCGCCCGGCAAGAATGATGCGCTCGCCGATGGGGAGGCCACCGTTGTTGAAATTCAGGAGCAGATCACTGTCGTGACGACCCATTTGCAGGTGAGAAAAATCCGGACCGGTGGTTTCAGATACCGATTGAGGGATACCGACCAACGCCTGGCGCGGCGAGCGCAGGATCGAGGTCTTGTAGTTGGGGTTCAGCGCTTTAGGATGCCAATTACGATCGCGAATGGCGAAACGACTGTTGGATGCGTCAGACATGCCAGTCTCCTGCTGTCATTATTGGAGGTCGCGCCTGTTTCATGCATCAGCAGGCGATGATTCAGTTTCCTCCGCCCTCCCCCCTGCTAAAACTGAAATTAACGACGGTATTCATAACCAAATGATTATGAAACCGCGCCGTCATAACGATCGCTTATTCAATGGGATCAGGACGTTCCTTTAAATCGAAAGCAGCCACACTCTTTATCTGCGCACAGTGACGAAGTTATAAGTGGGAGGAACAGCTTAAACGGGGGCCAATCGAAACCTTTCGAATACCCACGGACTAGATACCGGTGAGCCGACCGTTATTGATTTCGTCGATCAACACCGCAGCGAGCAGCTTATTTTGTTTGGTCACGCGGGAACCCAGCGGCGTATTGGAAAGCGTGTGCGCGACCTGCTCCAATAAACGAGACGCCCCGAAACGCCAACATCTCGGAGGCATGTGAGACACAAGCAACACATGAACGTACACCGTGTAAAACTTTGTTCCAGCGCTGACGCTTAGTTCATGCCGAACCAAAGGGGGTATCCAAAACGCAGATTTCGATCTCACACGTATGACCTCTGCGGCCAGTTCTGCATGCAACTCACCGGACACCACATAAATCAATCGGCCGTGGTAGTGCCGGACCGCACCAAAGCGTTTTTGCTGATCACAGTAGCCTTGATGGCCGAAGGCAGGCAGGTCGCCCGACGCTGACACCTGTTCCAGCTCATCCCAAACCCGAGAGGGGCTGGACGCTTTAGAAGCACCGACACGTTTGAGATGATCAGCGACGAGCCGAAGCGTCTTGTGAGGTTTGTGCATGATGGCGTCAGATCACTCATGACTTCGACAGGGATGAATGGGGCAATCTCTTGCTGGAAGGCGAACGCCAGCGTTCCACACTGGAACAGATCATCGGCCAAGGCCCACCAAGGCTGGCATCGCAAAACCGCCAACATATACAGCGAATGTGCTCAATGAGCAGATGCCCGCACCGCCTTGGATTCAGGGGCGCTAGCCAGGACACAAGGGCTTATCCAAGAAACAGTTCCAACCCTATACGGCTGCCTGATCGTACTCGGCTCACGCCGTGTCGCAGCGTCATGTGGCAAACACCGCTCCGTCCCTTCACTGGCCTCTGGGATGCCGCAATCAGGGCAGCGTCCCCTTTGTTGAGAGGAATCACCATCGGCCTCGAATGCATGCGAGGGCGTTGGTCTGCGATCACGAACTCACCTCCCACAAAATCTCGGTCTGGTTCAGAAAGCAGGACCACCATTTGGATGGGAAAGGCTTCACCCCGCGCAGCGTCATGTCCGAGCGCCTGCATTTGATCGGCGAACAAGTACGATAATCGCGCGTGCAATGCCGGGGGCTCGCAAACACTTTTCACACTGGCGCTCGATGAGAACAGACGTGAATGGCCGACATCGGATTTCCAGCGGTGTGCAATCGGGGTTAACGCTGAACGCAGCGCTCGACCCCAGCTTTCCAAAGGTTCAGGTAGCGGGCCAGTCAAACATTGCTCGCAAGGGCTCAGCGCGCGCAGTTGCTCCTCGCTCCCCCCCTCGGAAACCCCCTGAAGGGCTGATAAAAGCTGGTCAATTTCCGGCTCGGCCATAACGCCCGGAAGTGTCGCCCACCCTCGACGGTCCAGCTCTTCGTAAACGTCGTTGATATCCCGCTTTGCCCTTGTGGAGCTGGTCTGCCGGGACGTAGTGAAATCCGGAACCTCGAACAGGAACGACGCAGAACCTGTTGTGATCAGACAGTTATTCAAGACGGCGTCTCAAAGGACACCATCCGCACAGCGCACCCGGCAACTCAACCTTGGCTCTCACACTGGTAACATTCATCGCTACTTGGAAACACACTGCCCTTAACGTCTTGTGAGTACCGTTTTACCGCCGCTTCTATGTGTTCCCGCAGAGCGCCGTAGCGGCGAACAAACTTCGGAACCCTTTCGAATAATCCAAGCATGTCGTCAACGACCAGGATTTGCCCATCACAGGAGGAGGATGCGCCGATGCCAATCGTGGGGATTGATAACGTCCGCGTCACCTCCTCGGCAACGTCTTCAAAAACGCCCTCAACGACTACCGCGAAAGCACCGGCATTGGCTATCTCCTCTGCCTCTTTCACAATTCGCGCTCGCTCGACTGCTGAGCGCCCTTTGGTCTTGAAGCCCCCATCAAGGTTGACAGACTGCGGCGTCAGGCCGACATGCCCCATGACCGGGATGCCCCTGCCAGTCAGAAATTCCACGGTACGGGCACAACCGGGATTGGACTCCAGCTTGACCGCCTGGCAACCGGTCTCCTGCATGATGCGAACAGCGGTGTCATATGCCTGGTCAGCGCTCCGCTCGTAGCTTCCGAACGGCAAATCGACGACCACCAAAGCCCGCGACGCCCCCCTCATCACCGCTTGGCCATGCATGATCATCATCTCCACGGAGACACCCAACGTGCTGGGCAACCCATGAATGACCATCCCGACCGAATCACCCACCAACAGCAAATCAACCATGGGGTCGAGTAATTCAGCGATCGGTGCTGTGTAAGCGGTCAGGCAGACAATCTTTTCCTGACCTTTGCGCCGGACGATATCGGGCACCGTTATTCTTTTAAACTCACGTTGGGCGGACATGTAAGGTCGAGCATCCTGGAAGTGGGAGCGTCGCTACAAGGCAAGCGACTGTGTGCGTCGGGGCTACCCGCGTCCATGACGTGGGGCTAATGTGTGGCGCGGGCTTCTGGCTGACGAACACCCGAAATCAACTCCTTCTGGAGCGTTTCGGTTTTCGCCAACAGGTGGCAGGAGTATGGCGATCCAGTCTCGGCGAGACTCTCGGAATCAAGTCAAATACTTGTCCGATCCCGCCACGTCCCACAAGGTAGCGGCTCCCGGCTCTGATCGGCCGTGCTGTCCAGACATTCACTTCGTTCGCGCTGCAACAAAAAGCGCAGCGCCGGATTTACACTGCAAATGGATGGCACGATACTGACAGGAAGATCCTGAATAGTGCGATCGCGCCATGTCCATATTTCCGCTGCCCGTCTTCGGCGACGCTCCCGTGCAAGGGGTCGAACGCGAATACCCCCCAGGATTCGAAGCCGAACACAGGCACGATCATCACGCGCAGGTCATGTATGCCGTCAACGGTTCCATGACCGTCGAGACGCCCCAAGGCATCTGGGTATTGCCGCCGCACCGCGCACTCTGGATTCCGGCAGGCATCTCACACACGTTCAAACACTCCCGCCCGATCTCTTTAAGGGCTGTCTATGTTCGAGAGGACACTCCTGGGATACCCGACTGGAAACGGTGTTCCGTTTTAAACATCTCAAACCTGGTCCGCGAGTTGATACTGGCGTGCGCTCAATTGCCAGCATCGTACGAAGGCGACACCCGAGAGTTTAGATTGGGCACTGTGTTGCTTGATCATTTGGCGCTTCTCGAACAGGAAGCGTTTTTTCTTCCTGAGCCTGTCGACAAGCGAGCGGTCAAGGCCGCTAATCTGATCAAGAAAAACCCGAACGACACGAGACCCCTGAAAGATATTGCCCATCACGTCGGCGCCAGCCCGCGAACCTTGGAGCGACTGTTTTCAACTGAAACGGGCATGGGTTTTGGTGCGTGGCGCTTGCGGCTGCGCTTGATGGTAGCGCTGGAAAATCTGGCGGCCGGTGAGTCCGTGACCAGTACAGCCGCAGCGATCGGGTATGAAAGCTCCAGCAGTTTCATCGCGGTATTTCGATCGGTGTTTGGCTGTAGCCCTACCAAATATTTCGCCAGGACCTGAAACACAAAAAGACCCCGATCGGGGTCTTTCCTGGATCAAACACTGACTTCACATGAGCGGGATGCTGTAGCTCACCATCAGACGTGTTTCATCCTTGTCGGCGCTGTCGTTACCCCGGAACACCGCCCCTCTCCACATCAGGCCAAGCCCCTTGAACGTCCCCGAAGGCACGACGTAATCGATCCTCATATCTCGTTCCCACTCTTTGTTACTTTGAGTGGGCGTATCGATATGCCGACCGCTGATGTAGGTCACACTCGACTTCAGCCCCGTCAGCCCGATCGTCGAAAAATCATAGGCGTACGTGCCGACCGTCGCCTCCTCCCCAGCATTGACAAACTTCAGCGACTGAGAGTTGGTAATCAAATACACAGAACGACCTTGCCCCTGGTTGATATGGGGAAAGTCACTTTCGCCAGTGGTTTTCTGATACCCGAGGCTCAACGAATGGCCTTGAAGGCTATAGGTAAACAGACCACTCCATAGTTTGTTGTCAACTTTTCCGACGTTGACCCCATTACCGTAGTAGCCCGCGCTGACGTAGCCCTCGTTTCGTCCCGACTGGCTGCCATTCTTTCCGTCAGACGTGCTGTAGAAATACCGGAGATCGGTCTTGAGCGTCCCCACGGGAAGCTGCCAGTTATGGATCAGCCCCAAAAAGTGCTGCTGATAAAAATCTTCCAGGCTGCCGTAGTAGTACTGGAGCTGTAGGTTCTTAGTGGGGTTGTAGTCGACGCCGGTGTAATAAAATTGGTTACTGAATTTTCCTTTTACAGGGTCGTTGGCACCCGCAATCGACATGCCTTGACCGTTTGTGGAGTTCCGGTCCAGCACTTGTTCGATGCGCCCCGCCATGAAGTTGAATTTATCCAGTTCTTTCGAGTCGACCTGCCAGCCGCGGAAGGTCTCGGGCAGCAATCGCCCATCCTCGTAAACCAGGACGGGAATTTTCGGTGTTAACGTGCCGACCTTCAGTTGGGTCTGCGAAATGCGAAACTTGGCGGTAGCTCCCGGTTTGCTGAAGTCGTTAGCGGCCTTACCGTCGTCCAAGGGAAATACACTACCGGGCGTATTACTTTCACCCGCTTTGCCCGCACGCCCAGACGCATCAAGCCGAACCCCATACAGCATTTGCAGATCAAGCCCCACGCCGACCAACCCCTCAGTAAAGCCGGACTGGTAGTTGAGCATAAACGCTTGCCCCCACTCTTGGTCTGTAGGCGCCTTCTGATTCCGGGTGTCCTGATTAAAGTAAAAATTTCGAAGATCAAGGCTCGCTTTACTGTCTTCGATAAAACCCGATGCATAGCTGTGTTGAATACAGCCGAGTGTGACCACCAACGCCACCCGCGATGAATTTTTCATATGTGCTCCAGAAAGGCGAACACCTTCGCCCAAGGCATTGGCAAATAATTTTTATAGGGAGGACTGTGCGGTTCGTAAAAAACGAATACCGGTTCGTCAACGCAGACGAGTCCGAACTAAAGATAACGAGTTCGGACCACTTCAAACAGTAAACGGACTGATATTATCTATGACAAAAACCGCAACAATGTGCTGTCTGGAGACAGGGAGGATATGGAATCCTGGCCAACGCTCAGGAGACCTTGAGGAGACGCTTACGCAACGGACGGGCCTTCAGCACTATATTGCTGACAGCAATAATCTTTCCGCATTTTTCTAAATGACGTGCGATGTCCGGTTGAAAATCGGGGCCCTCATCCGCTCGCCGTGGTATGGACTTCGACTCCAGTGCCAGGACCGCCAACAAGCTAAGCTCATCAGCACTGATGAACGGGGAGGAAGATTGGAGTAATTCGAAACGGGGGCAATCCTGTCGAATTTGCTGAATGAGCCGAATAAAACTCTCCGCAAGCTCGGCATTCAAACCCAGCTTGAAAAAGTTCGCCGCTGCAACGTTGAGCCCTTCGGTGACATCGCAGACCGCGCGCATCCCTTTCAGCAGACATTGCTCCGCAGGGGAGCAATGCCGGGCACAATGCAAAATGCGAGACATCGTCGTCTCCCTCTAATAGCGGTCTCAGTTAATGAACTTCGTCGGTATCACTTCCGGCAACAAGGCCACTCGCTCGAGCAGTGGGGTGAACATCGCTCGCACTGCTCCAACGGCCGCCTCCTCGTCTCCATAAATGATTGCCTCGATGATCTTCGCGTGTGCAGCAAGGCTCGGCTCAAATAACGCATGATCTGCATATATAGAAAGATACGGTCGGTGGAATGCTGCATTCAGCGACCTGTACACGGACCATAACACGTCATTGTGAGAAGCCGCGGCCACGGCTTCATGCACCGCCTGGTCACGATCCGAGAAACAGGCAAGATCATCGCTTTCGCTGTACTCACCTCGTCTCGCCAAAGCGAACCACAAGTCCCGGATATCGCTCATCGTTCGCCGACGAGCAGCCAGACGTGCTGTCTGGACCTCTAGAAGAAAATGCACTTCAAGGTAATCGCGAAGTGTAGATCTTATTGTTATACCTTCATCGGACATCATCTCGGCAACCCTCCGGGTGCACGCAGTGTTTTTTGCCACCGTGGCATGCGATTCATGCCAATGAGTGGCTCCATGGCGTCACGAGCGTCTCAGATGAAGGACGAACCTTCGGCGCCCGTTGCTTGGAAGGAGAACCCACATAAATGAAGCCCAGCAACTGGTCAGACGCTTCTTTCAACCCCAAGGCGTTGCGCACATCAGGGTCATAGGCATTGGGTCCCGTCGCCCAATAAGCGCCATAGCCGAAAAGATGCAGCGCGTTAAGCAGATTCATCGCCGCAGCGCCTACCGAGAGGATCTGCTCCACCTCGGGCACTCGCTCATCATCATAAATCCGTGCTCCCACTGCGATGATCATCGGTGCAGCGACAGCCTGACGCCGCGAACGGTCACCATTGTCGTCATCGCCACGCTTGACCGCTGCCGCTGCGAAAATATCGCCCAGCGCCGACAGCGCCTCTCCCTGAATCGTGAAAAAACGCCAAGGCTTGAGGTTGCTGTGGTCCGGCGCGCGCATCGTCGCCTCAAATACCTGATGCAACTCGTCTTCTGTGGGGACAGGTCCCACAAGAGGCCAGTACGATCGGCGACTCAAGAGTTGGGTCAGGAGTTCTGTTTTGGCCAGGTTATATTGGAAAACGCTCATAGGGTGACTCCCGAAACTTGAGTATCCATAGGCATCAGGATGGCAAACACGTCAGGCCATCTCTTGCCGATAGTATGTAGACTCATTCTCAAGAACACTCTCTGGATTGGGTCAAAAACTATTCCAATCCCGCCACCTTCCCCGGGTCTCGTCTGGGTTGACGATGACGGTACAGGTCAGGCCCGCAGCGAGTATCAAACCCTCGGGAACGTCATCCAGATGAATGCGCACGGGCACACGTTGCGCGAGGCGGACCCAGTTGAACGTGGGGTTCACATCCGCGATCAGTTCGCGGCTCTGTGGGTTATCCCGATCAAATATTCCACGCGCGATACCTTCCACATGCCCCTTGATGATCTCTCCGCTCATAAGCTGCATATCGGTAGGGTCTCCCACCCGAATGTAGGGAAGTTTGGTTTCCTCAAAAAAACCGTAAACCCAAAAGGAGTTCATATCGACGACAGCCATCTTGGCCTCCCCGATTTTTGCGTAGTCACCCCGATGCACATTCAGGTTGGTCACATACCCGTCGACGGCCGCCACCACCTTGGTGCGGCTCAAATTGAGTTGCGCGGCGTCCAACTCGGCCAGGGCCTGTCGATATTCCGCCTCTGCCGCACTCGCAATACTCCCCGCGTCTTCGCGGTTTTCGCTCGATATCACCAGATTGTCCATGTCAGCGCGGCGCTTGGCGTTGAGCTTGCGCATCTCCCATGTAGCCTTGCGCGATGACACCAATGCCTGAGCCTGCCTGACCGTCATTTGGTAATGTTCGGTATCGATTTGCATCAACAAATCGCCCTTGTGAACGAGTTGGTTGTCTCGCACCGGAACATCCACGACAACACCAGACACATCGGCCGCGACGCTGATGACGTCCGCCCTGACACGCCCGTCGCGTGTCCATGGAGAGTCCACATAGTGAACCCACACCACGCGCCCAAAACAGAACGCTAACGCAACGACGATGAGCGTTGCGATCAGACTAACGATTTTTTTCATGCGAAAATCTCAACGATAAATGCCGAGCGCCAAAGCGCCGAAAATGCAGGTGAATACACACACCCGCATGAGCGCGGGATGCCAAAACAATCTGTACACGTTGCTTCGGGCAACCATTGCTCCCAGCGCCCATGCAATCGCCACCGCGATGAAAAAGGTCAGCGTCAAGGTCGGGACGTAGACGCCACCGATAGCCAGTTCATGAAACATAATGGTTTCCTCGCGATGGGTGAGCTGGAAGATGGATCGAAAGCGGGGTGTTCGGCGCAAGCAACGAGGTCCGGACAAAGTGCAGATAGCTTTCAACTCTGCGCAGGGGCGACGTTTGGAAATGTGAAGCGAAGGGTTCGGTGGTTTCTTGAACGCAGTTGATCGAGCGCTCCACTGCCGCCAGGCACCGCCGTAAATTTCCGGCACCTGGTTTGACGAAGAGCCTCATCAGAGCGCGGCTCATCAGGCGCAATGACTGGCGCCATGGCTCGGATTCCCGATAGCAGGGGAAATCGGGGAGTTTTGCCTCTTCGCGACGCAATTCGATGATTGCGTGCCCTACATCGAGTACAACCAACGTCCATCTCAACAGCGACCGTTGGACATCGGGATGGCCCGTGGCGAAACCGTTCGCCTGATGCATCAGATCCCGGGTGCCACTATCGAACCCGGAAGCCAACGCCTGCAACGGTGCACGTATTGCAAACACGACCTGGCGCCTCAGGTCCCGCTCAAGGCGCCGCCATAACCATGGACTGTTAGGTGGCAGAATGACCGCCCCCGCAACGGCGCAAACCAGCATTCCAAACACCATGGCCAGATAGTCGTTGATAAGGCCGTAGGGGTTATAAATCGTGAGGTTCGCGGGCACGGAGTTAGTCCCGAAGAACACCAGCATCCCGAGCCCGTAACCGGCCCATTGTGGACGAGCCAGAAGATAAGTACCGAGCATGATGACCGGTGCGATGACTAGGCAGAGCAGCGGAAAGCCATCAATGAGTGGGTACACGAAAAACACTTCGAACACGCCAATCGCAGCCGTCGCCGCTGTCCCACACGCAATCTGAAATGACATGCGTTTCGGGTTGGTGGAGAACGCCGAAAGCCCCACCGTTAACGCGGAGACCAGCGTCATCGCTGCACCACTTGGCCACGTGGTGACGATCCATAACCAACTGAGCACCAGCAGTACGCAGGCCGAACGCAATCCCGCGGCGATAGACGCCCACCAGTTCGTCTGCGCGACGAAGGGCTCGCTCCAATCTTCGCGAGCGTGCGAATGATCAGCCAGGGAAGCATGCGTGAGGGCGTATTCACGCAATTCCTCGACAAAGCGATACAGCAATTCGTACGCGGTATTGAAATCCAGCAACTCGTCTCTAGAGGGTTCGCCACGTTCAAAAATCGATCGCTTGATCCGGATCGCAGCAGGGAGCCCTTCCTTGAAGGTTTCGAGCTGGGCCGCTAGACGGTTGGCGTCGTCTTCCAAAAGAGACCGACCAGCATAGGGCTCGATCAACGCGGCCAGTGCGACCCATTCAGCATTCGTACCCGAGGCATGAGCGCCCGCCCCCACATCCCCTCTTCGTTCCAACAGCTGATGCAGGGCGTTGAAGCGTGTGGTAACGGCCATGAACTCACTGTTCAGCCTATTCAACCGCCCGGAGCGACGGCGCATTTCGGGATCTTCGAACGTGGTGATACTGCGCAGCACCTCAAGCCCGACCGCTTCTGAGAAGAAGCGCAGATTGACACGCTCGAACTCATCGTTTTTCCCGGTTTGGCGCAGACCGGTGACCGCGAAATCAGCGAAGCTACCAAAGCGTACGTTGACTGACTTGAGCAGCGCCGAGCTTGTGGTGAGTGGAAAAACCGTCGCACTGATCAAGGAGGCACAGCCAATGCCGAGTGAAATTTCCAGTACCCGCCATACTGCGGCCATAAATACCCTGTTGGGATGATCCACCACCGGCAAGGCGATCATCACTGCGGTGTAACCAGCCAGGACGAAGCCATACGCCCGGAAGTTTCGTTGTCTTGCCGCTCCCGTTGAACACACGAATACCCAAAGCGCCAAACCACCCAAAAAAAGCTCGTTGTTTTGAGGAAAGACAGCCATGAGCAGTACGCTGAATGCGGACCCGGCCAACGTGCCGATGAACCGGTAAATGCTTTTGGCGAGAACGTGACCGCTCAGGGGTTGCATCACGATAAACACGGTCGTGATCGCCGTGGCCGGCTGTGGCAATTCGAAGCGCATCGAGAGCCATAGGGTGAGGCAGGAGGCAATCAATGCCTTGAAAAGGTAAATCCAGGTGACGGCATCCGTCTGCGCCCAATCCTTTAGCGCATGCTTCAACGGAGAACCAATGCCGGTGCGGGCAGCCCCGCCTGTGCGGATCATTCTTGCCCCATGAGACGGTTCACCGCCTTCATCACCACGGGTGGCTCGGAAGGCAGCAGCCGGTCTTTGCCTACATCATCCGTCTGAGCGGAAACGTCCCCCCCCAGCGCCACCATCAGTCCAGCGTAAGTAGCGAGATGCGCAGCCTGGTTGCGCTGTTGTATACGCCGCTCATGAAGGAGGCGAGTTTGAGCGTTCAATACCTCGAGGTAACCTGTCAGCCCTCGTTGATAGGCGGTCATTGCGATGTCGAAAGACCGTTGAGCTGAAACCAGCCCCTCCTCGATAAACACCTTCTGCCTGTCCACTGAGTGGCTTCGTATGAGTTGCTCGCTGATCTGGCGCAGGGCCTGAATCAGTGTCTGGTTGTAGCCGGCCACGGCGACGTCGTATTCCGCAGACGCTTGACCCAGCTCCGATCGCAAACGCCCGCCGTCAAAAATCGGCAAAGACAGGGCCGGGCCTACACTGTAGTTACGCTTGTTGTTCGCCAGGAACGACAGCACGTCGCCGCCGCTGGCGATGTAGCCCAAGCTGCCCACAAGGTCGATGTTAGGGTAGAAATTGGCATGGGCGACGTCGATGCCTCTTGCCTGCGCGGCCACATTCCAGCGACTCGCAACGACGTCGGGTCGTCGTCCTACCAGATCGGCCGTCAGTGCAGACGGCACGACCAAGCGTTGATCCAACGAAAGGTGTGGCCGCACCAGGTCCGCCGCCGCACCCGGCCCGCGGCCACTCAGCGCAGCCAGCTGGTTCGCGCTCAAAGCGATGGCCTCATCCAAGGCTTCGATTTGCCGCTTGGTCTCGGCGATAGGCGTCTCGGTCTGAGACACCTCCAAATACGTCCCCAGACCTCCCTTTAGCCGCTGTTCGGCCAGCTGTTGCATCTGCATTTGCTGGCTGAGCGTTGCCTGCATCACGTCGCGTTCGGCGTAGTGCAACGAAAACTCAACGTAGACCCGGACGATCGCGCCCTGCAGGTCCAGCCGAACCATACGCTCCTGCGCGGCGCTCATATGGGCCAAATCAAGAAACCTGGCAGCGGCATTCTCGTGTCTGTTCCAGAGATCCAGCGGGTAGCTCAACACCAGGGAGGCCGTGTTATCCCAGGTTTGCGTACCCGACAGCCCGCCTGGTCCATAGAAAGGGTCGTCAGGCCAATTGCGGCGTCTGATCGCCCCTTCACCGGTGATTTGCAGGGACTCTTTCGACTCCGCCAAGCCTGCGATGGCTTTCGCTTCGCGCAGTCGACCCGCGGCCATCGCGACATCCGGGTTGGACCCCACGGCCGCCCTGATCCAGCGGTCAAGTTGTGGATCGCCATAGGCCAGCCACCATTGAGATCGGGGCCAACCTGCCTCTTTCACAGCCCGAGCAATGTCTTGGCCGCCAGCCACCTTTTCGGTGCTGATCATCTGCTCGCGAGGCCCGATTCCGCCTGTCGAGACACATCCGTGTAACAGAGTGAGAATACACAGTAAGCCGTGGAATTTTCGTTTCTGAGGGATAAAACGTAACACTATGAAAACTCCCGGCTTCAATGCGACTGAGGACGCGGCACCCTAAACACCCGTCGGCATTCTGTTAAGTCGTTGAGGCCGTGAATATTTGTTACCTAACGCGTGATAATTAATGTCATTGTCGGACATTGTTACTTTGTGTCACACTTCAGTCTGACCATCGTGGAGGAAGGTGATGGACATTTTACAAAATATGCGCATTTTCAGATGCGTTGCTGAAGCAGGCAGTTTTACGGGCGCCGCCACACGGCTCGACACCACCACGACCAGTATATCGAGGGCCATTTCGCACCTTGAGACTCATTTAAGAGCTCGACTGTTCAATCGCACCACACGACACACTTCGCTTACCGATTCCGGAAAGCGATATCTGCTCAGGTGTGAACAAATACTGCGATCAGTTGACGAGGCCGAGCGTGAAATTGGCGATGCACACAGTCGTCCGACCGGCCAGCTAAATGTCCACTCCATGACGGGAATCGGACAGCACTACATCATTGATGCCATTGCCAAATATCGGAAGCACTATCCGGACGTCTCATTCAATCTGAGCATGAATAATCGAATTCCTAACCTCGTGACCGAGGGCTACGATGTTTCGATCATGCTCGCTATTGATTTGCCGGACTCTAGCCACGTTTCGCAAAAACTGGGTACTACTTACAGCATTGTCTGCGCATCCCCCTCTTATGTGAAAACATTTGGGGCCCCTCAGACCCCTGCCGATTTACTGCATCATGCGTGCCTTCGACTTGTGAGTGCTGTTATTCCGTTAGAGCAGTGGGCATTCGAGGGGCCCGACGGGCATGAAGACGTGACGATCACTACCTCACCGTTCATTGTCGATTCCGTAGATGCCATGAAAGCCGCGATCAGCAACGACATGGGTGTTGGAATCCTGCCAATTCACGCTGCAATCAAGGGGTTACGCAACGGGAGCCTCGTTCGTGTCATGCCGAAATATCGTTTGGAGGAGCTAGGCCTATACGCCATTTATCCTTCCCGACAATACCTGGATGCGAAAATAAAAACATGGGTTGAATACCTGCGTGGCTCGCTGCCCGAAGTGCTGGCGGATCATAAGGCCGTTTTAAAAATAAGAGATCTTGTCACGCTGGACTGAAATCTTCATCACACCTCCCCCGCTCCTGACGTATTAACGTCTTGTCGCTACTTTTTGAATGGATGCAGGAATAGCCCGACACTTAATCGCGTCAGGGGCTGAGCGTTGATCGTGACCGAATATGAAATACTCTATCGTTGAGATGGAGATTTTACACAGTGGAGAAAGGGATATTCTACAGATGGCTCGCACAGCAACGCTGATGTGACGCTGATCGCTTAATAGCCCGTCCGACACGCCTGACTCTTGGATCAGTTAGAGATGCCCGGACCCTTCACAGGTCATTTTCATGAGAACCGCCTTTTTACTTGCTCTCCTTCCCATCGCAACTCTTGCACTGGCTGACACTTCCAGCCATTCCAGCACCACAACTTCTGTGGAACAGAGCGCCTCTCCCCTAGAGGAGGACTACAACTACTCGACGCATTTAGACATTGCAAAAGTTAGAGATGTTGACGACGTGTCTGCGATCTGCAGCATTACGCCCGTCAAAATGACTTACGATGACAGCCAAGGAAAAACGCATATTCTGCGGTATATGATGATGGGCGGTGGTTGCAATAGCGGTAATTGACGGCCGTACGCTCTCCATGGGAGGTGCCTTGCACCCCCCATGGAATATTACCCCTGTATCAGCTTATTGCTTTCAACCATCTTGTTGCTTCTCTTCTTGCGACAGCATCGGCTTCAATGACCTGCTCTAGCGTGCGCACTCGAACTTCCGCCACGTGCTGTAAAGTACAATCCACAATATCCGCGATTTGCGTGAACGCCACGTGCCCAGACAAAAATGCCTGGACTGCGACTTCGTTAGCTGCGTTCAGTATTGCAGGTGCGGAGCCACCGGCGGTCGCAGCCTCGCGTGCCAGCCTCAGACAAGGAAATCGATCCTCGTCGGGTGATTCAAAATCAAGTCGAGCCACCTTCAGCAGGTCCAACGTCGCCACTCCGGACTCTATACGCTGAGGCCAGGCAAGCGCGTGACTGATGGGAACGCGCATGTCAGGGTTTCCGAGATGAGCCAGCATTGAGCCGTCCACATAGTCAACGAGCGAATGCACAACGCTTTGAGGATGAATGACCACTTCCACCTTGCTGGGAGCAGCGTTGAATAGCCAGCAGGCCTCAATCAGCTCCAGTCCTTTGTTCATGAGCGTCGCAGAATCAACCGAGATCTTTCTGCCCATCGACCAGGTCGGGTGCGCACAGGCTTGCTCAACAGTGACCTCGCGCAACAATTGAGCGGGCGTGTTGCGCAAGGGTCCGCCTGAGGCGGTCAGGATGATCCGCCGCACCCCCACTGCCGACAGACCGTCATGAGGTCGGAACGGAAGGCACTGAAAAATCGCGTTGTGCTCACTGTCGATCGGCATGATCGTCGCACCGCTCTCACGCACTAATTGCATGAACAATGCGCCCGACATGACGAGCGCTTCTTTATTTGCCAACAGTATTTTCTTGCCGGCGCGGACGGCGGACAACGTCGAGGAGAGACCGGCGCTGCCTACGATTGCAGCAACCACAGTGTCTACGTCTTGATGGCTCGCAACGAAATCGAGGCTGTCGGCACCCGCCAACACCATGGTATCCAGGCCTGCCTCAACGAGCCGACGCTGAAAGCTCTCCTGATCCTCGGCCCGGGGAATGACCACATACTGGGGACGGTGGCGTACACAGAGTTTTTCAAGTGCTGCCAGACGGCTGTATCCGCTCAGCGCAAAGACTTCGTATTTTCCTGGATGAAGACCGATGACATCGAGCGTGCTGGCGCCTACCGACCCCGTCGCACCCAGTACGCAAACCCTTTGTGGCCTGCTTTGCAGCGCATGCGCAGACCGTCGCCCCATGTCCAGCATCGACTTCGAACCCTGCATCTGCGGGGCTTGCACGCTGCCACCTGCCTCTCTGGGGAGTGCGCCACGATCAAGGCTGTTGATGTCGTGATCATTAGATATACCCGGCATACACACCGACCCGCTTCGCTTGTCTTTCGTTGACGTGGTCCACGGCATGGGGCGCGTGGAAATTCGCGTCATTAGGGACGTATTTCCAAAAAGCCGTCATTGGAAAACAGTCAAAAGATATCGGCATTGCGCCAATTTTATGGATTGACCGCCTCGGGCGAGCCTCAGTATCGCGCCCAGCCTGTCGATGCGTTTTTCGGTAGTACAGTGATTCAAGCTTTTTTTGGTTCTTTTCTCTAAACCTTTAAGTGGTCAATTTAGTGGGAAACGGAGACCCACTGAAATGACCTTCAAAACCAAAATGCATCACTTCAATGTGCGAACGATCCTTGCCGTGGCGATCACGGGGGCGATACTCGCCAGCGGTTCCGCCATGGCTGCAACGCAACCTGCTGCGAGTTCTGCTAACGCGACATCCCCGGCCCTGAGCGCGTCTCAACGCGTGATGGCCCCTAAAGAAGCTGGCAACCTGCTCTCATCCAATGCCATCGGCAATCTTGATCCCGCGCTGGCAGCCGTGGCGGGGCGCGCTGATCAGATGACCTATCGATCCTTCTCGCTCAAAGGCGATCCTATCGTCGTCAGCGGCGCGCTGTTTACGCCTAAGGGCAAAGCACCAAAGGGTGGCTGGCCCGTGGTGTCTTGGGGCCACGGATCATCAGGGACCAATGATCAATGCGCCCCTTCGATGGTGCAAAACAAAGACGGCAAAATCGATCTTTATGGTTACGGAGGATTTATCGCCGAACTGCTCAAGGCCGGGTACGCCGTCGTTGCAACCGATTACGAAGGTTTGGGTACGCCCGGGGAGCACCCTTACATCATCGCCGACAGTGAAGCGCGCGGCATGATCGATGCGGTACGTGCAGGTCTTCACGCCGAGCCTGCACTCTCTAAATCGTGGTTTTCGGTAGGCCACTCTCAAGGCGGTCAAGCCGCCATCGCGGCCGGGGAATTGTCCGGCAGTTGGGGCCGAGGCCTCGACTTCCGCGGGACCGTCGGCCTGGCTCCGGTCACAAATATCGGCGCGGCCTACTACTACGGCTCGCCCGGACCCGTTGACCGAGGCTTTTACCTACTGGCGTTGCAAGGCCTGAAAACCCAGCATCCGGAGTTGAAATACGAGGATTACCTGGGGAGCCAGGCATTGAAGATGCTTCCTGAGACCCAGAAGGAATGCACGTTCAAGATATGGCAAGACTTCTCGGCGAACCTCGGTGACAAGCTGAACGACTTCCAGTTCACCCCTCAGAGTCCAGAAGCCGCGCTGGCCTTGCAGCCTCTGTTGGATGCCCAGAGCGTCCCGCGCGGGCACACCCCTGGGCCAATGTTGTTGCTGCAAGGCGATCATGACCCTTCGATCAAAGCGGCAGTCACCACCCAAGCCGTGCGCAATGCCAGGGCCGCGGGTACTCAGGCAGAGTTTCGACTCTACCCTGGCAAAGACCACTACTCAGTGCTCGCCCCGGCCAGCGCCGGCGGATCGTCTACCGATGTCATCAAATGGCTGGATAGCCACAAGTCGACGCACTGAAGTCAGCGCTCCAGGCACGATGACCCCATCACCATTGCCTGGAGCATCTGCCCACCGCCACCCACGCAGGTGGGCGCTTTCGAGCGTCGGACGTCCATGTGCCGCCGCTGAAAAGCCGAACTCACCGATAGAAGGAACGTCATGATGGATAACCGTAGTGGACCGTACGCAGCACTGTTACTGCGCTTGATTCTTGGCACCATGTTTCTTGCCCACGGCTTGACCAAGCTCTTGGTGCTGACCCCCGCCGGAACCGCTGACTTGTTTCAAAGGGTAGGTTTTCCGGGGTTTCTCGCGTATCCGATCATTGCTTTTGAGATTGGCGCGGGGGTGATGCTCATCTTGGGTATTTATGCCCGCTGGATCGCTGCTATCGCGTTCATGCAGCTACTCGTAGCCTCCACGGTTCATTTCGGCAACGGCTGGAGTTTTTCGAATCCGAAAGGCGGCTGGGAATACCCGGTGTTTCTGGCACTGACTGCCTTGGCACTGGCCCTTCTGGGTGACGGCATTTACGTACTGAAACGATCCGGTACGCCATGAATCCGCTGACAGGCTCCACCACGTGATCGTTCCCGTACCGGCACTCGCGGTTCCGGGTGTCCACGTTATCACTCACGCATCGTTGCGTCGCTGCAGGCCTGCGCGTGCAAAGGCTTCTGATAATGCCTGATAAATCCCGCTCCAGACGTTGGTTTCTGATTCACAGCTGGATGGCATTGCCGATCTGGTTCTTCGTACTGTTTGTGTGCGTCACTGGGACGCTGGCTGTCGTCAGCGAGGAGATCGTCTGGCTAACGCACCCGGAAGCCCGCGCCACCAAGCCGTCGGACACTGCGGTGCTGATGAGCTACGACCAGATGATCGAAAAAATGAAGCAGGCCTCTCCCGGGCTGATCGTGCAGTCCATCCGCCCGCACAACGAACCCCATTTCGCCGCCACGATGCAGGTGTCCTACTCCGACGGGCGCCTGGCGGAAGTCTATGTGAATCCCTATACAGGTCTGATTCAGGGGGAAAGCCCGGCTTTCAACTTCAAAAAATTCACCCGAGCGCTGCACGGCTGGTTACTGGTTCCGTTCAGCAACGGTTACAGCTGGGGCTGGTACGCTGTCTCATTCTTGGGTGTTCTCTTGATGGGCTCGGTCGTCACAGGCGTTGTCGTTTACAAACGCTTCTGGCGAGGTTTTTTTCAAAGCGCCGCGGCTGGCCCATGGCGCGCGGGTGTTTTGGGGGGACTTTCATCGGCTTGCCGGGCTGTGGTCGATGGGATTCGTTGCGCTGATTGCAATCACCGCGACCTGGTTTCTGGTGCAGGCGGTACTGAGTGACCATCACATTGAATTTCCCGACCCGCCAGCATCGACGCTGATGACGGATAACGACGTCCCTCAAACGCCCGCCGGTTCTTATCCCCAACCGCTCAGCCCGGATCAGGCGATTCATCTCGTCAGCAAACGCATTCCAGGCTTTCAACCCGGCTATATCAATCTGCCTCGTCATGCGTACGACTACCTCGACATTGGCGGTCAGGGGAAGGTCCCGTTCATCTACCAATCTGTATCGATGAACCCTTATACCGGCGCAATCGCCATCTCCAGGCTCATGCGTGACCGCCCACCCCTTGAAGTCCTGGCCAAGATGATGCGACCCCTTCATACCGGCGACTTCGGTGGGCTGTGGATCAAACTGATTTGGTGTTTCTTTGGCATCCTTCTGTCACTGATGGTACTCAGCGGCCTGCTGATCTGGAGCAAACGTACCGTTAAAGCCACAGCCAGCCTGCTCAACCGCAGCGCCCTCCGCCGCCCTTCTATCGCGCCCCCCCCCCGTATTGGACGAAACCCGATGACCCACTCTGTTCCGAGCAACGCGTCAGGCCGTCCGCTTTCGACGCTGCGCCAAGCATGGCGCACGTACCGCGTTCACCTGAACGTTCTGTTGATACTGATTCCTGTGGCGTTCATCCCGACGTACTTTTCGGACTTCGCGAACCGCGTCGACGGTCGCGCGGACGGATAAACCCTCGGGGAGATCGACACAGGCCTTTGCTCACTGACGCTGACTGAACACGTCTCCGGCGGACAGGTGAGACGCTTCACAGCGGCATTGGGTGAACAATGCCGCAATGACGTCAAGGCCACTTACCTTCATGTCGGCAAATCCAGCGACCCGCCCACTCTTGCAGAAATATTTTCTGGAACGCCCAACCGGATGAGCGCAACGGTCACGCTCAGGTTCCCGCGCGAGGTTGGCGAAGAGCTGTGGGTCACGATGCTGGGATGGGACGGGAGCGTACATCAGGCGCGTGCTCGCATGGATCAAGCGAGCGGCGACAGAATGGCGTCTTCGAGCATCCAGAGGAACGGCACAACGTCGCTCGAATGATCCCCATGGACAACGGGCTGTATGGGCAAAGGTGACAGTTTGAAGTGCTGCTTTACCCACTCATTAACGACTGATCATACGTGGTGACAGTGACATGAAAATCTCTTACCCATTACCGCCTCTCAGCCCCACAAGATCGCAGACTCCCGTGGTAACACCCAACCCACCCGGGACCGACGCGACGATAAGCGCACAGGTCAACAGCAATAGCGCCAGCCCAGCGTTCACGGTCGAGATTTCCAGCGACGGGAAGCGAAAGGCAGGGAACGACAAATACGCCGACATCGACAAAGCCTCGCTGCCGGAAGATGTCAAAGAAGCGCTGAAAAACATCCGCAAGTTGCAGGAGCGCATGGCGGAAAAACAGCGCGAGATTCAACAGATCATGCAAGATGACTCGCTGTCCGAAGATACTAAAAAGTCTCGCCGGCAAGCCGCCATTGCCGAGTTGCAGATCATGGAATCCGCGATGTCCGACGCCCAGAACGCACTCAACACGCGCATGAGCTCACACAACCTCGATGCCAAAGACCGGGCCTTGGCGAAGGGCCTTGTAGGCATGAAGTAAACAAAAGATGGGGTGATCTGCGGTAGCGCTCATCGGCGCCGCGCCCCAGCTGACGCGCAGATCGCGCGCCTTCGGCCTCTGAGGGAGAGGAGTCACCGAGCGGTGACTCCCAAGGCCCTTCAGCGCAGGGTGTATCCGCCGTCCACCACGATCTCTTGACCGTAAATGCTTCGCGAGCCGGCGGATAACAGCCACAGGATCACATCAGCAACCGCATGCGGCTCAAGAAACTTCCCATCGAGTAGCCGACTATTCACGGCACTGGCGACTTCCGACAGCTCGACATTGCCAAGCCCCAGGGAACCCCAGATAGGCGTCGCGGTAGGGCCGGGAGAAACGATATTCACGCGAATATCGCTGGCGGCCAGTTCGACCGCCAGGGTCCGTGCGTGACTGATCAACGCTGTTTTGGACGCGATATATCCGGCAAGTCCGGGGAACGCCAATCGCGACAGAAACGTGCCGATGAATACAACGCTCGCCGGCTTGGTCAGTTGCTCTCTCAAGGCCGCCACCGTGTTCAAGGCAGCGGCGCCATTGACCTCCCACAATCGATCAAACGCAGCCGTATCGGTCCCTTGAGCCAACATCGCGATGCCGGCGTTCGGGACGATAAAGTCCACAGGCCCGAGTTCCCGAGCCATTCCCGCCAACCGCTCCAGATCACTGGCCTGGGTGACATCCCCTTTTAGCCGGTGTAAGCGGGTTGAATATTTTTCCTGCAAAAGTTCAAGTCCGCCGACGCGCCGCGCCATGGCAATAACCGTCGAACCTTCATCCAACAGGCGCTCCGTGACCGCCAAGCCGATCCCGGAACTTGCGCCTGTGACCACAGCCAATCGTTTATCGAACTCACTCATATCGTTTTCCTTTTGTGTTAGCCCTTAAACCGAGCAACGCATTACAGATACCGTGCCAAAAATTAATAACGTTGATTATCAGAATCTTACGAACATTGAGAGTCATTTTGACTTGCCAAAACAATGTCCTAATGACAACGCTCTATGTCTTTTTGACCATGATCGATCACCCGCCCGCAGGTCATGAATACCTAGTCGCCTGAGGGGAAGTTCGTGGGATGAGGCCGCGTATAGATAAAGGCGATGCGTCAGGTCGTCAGGACGCCGCACGAGGCTAGTGGAAGCCATGGATGGATTAAATGACCAATTTCAGCTTTTACGTTGATCCAATGCCAAGGCGAGCAACAGCGTTGCACTGTCGGGTTCTGACGGGGCTTAAAGAGGCATATGAATTCAGGCATGGTTGAATCGCAAAATGTCATTACTCGACATTCGCCTGAACGTTTTTAATAAAGAGGTCTTCAGGGTCGGATTAAGGGTTGTACGGCCCCTCGAAACGATTCACCCGCTTATCCCATAACACCTCACCAAGTTGATGCGTTCTGCGGTGCGTCAGGTGAGTCAGATGACCGAACATAATAATAAGGCCCCTCATGAGCGGTTCATCGGTATCGATCTGCGCCCGCGTCTTCCTCTCAAAGAGCTACGCCTCTACAAGCCTGCCAAGGCTTTCCATTGCTTGGCACCGGGGCCCCTTTGCTTTGAGTAATAAAAGGGGGGCGCTCACTGCATCCACTTAAACCGTTCATGACGCGCGGGATGTGCACTGGTCAGCCACTCAGGTTGCGCTTGCCCTCTCGAAGCCCTCTCCCCTTGCATCGCCTTTCTGAATCCTGCGGAGTTCATCATGCGAACGCTACGAAATATCCCTATTACCCGTCGACTCTGGTTGATTCTCGTTGTGTCTCTGGTGATGTTGGTTGCATTGGCAACGCTGATGCTGGTCAGGAGTTACAGCAATCTCTACACCGAAAGAGTGCAGCAAATCCGCAACGCCGTAGAGAACACCCAAGGGGTATTCAGATACTTTCATGACCTGGAGCAAGCTTCCGGGCTGAGCCGTGAACAAGCGCAGGAACAGGCAAAGCAAGTCGTTCGCGGCTTGCGGTATGCGGGCCAGGAATATTTTTTCATTCAGACCCTGGACCGGATCATGTTAATGAATCCGGTCAATACCCAACTGGAAGGACAGGACCTGACTGGATTGAAAGACAGCGACGGCTTTCTGTTCAACGTTGAAATGTCGCGGGTCATCAAAGAGCACGGTTCCGGAACCGTTGGCTACAGATGGAAGAAACAGGGATTCGAAGAGCCGGTAGAAAAAGTCTCCTATGTCGCACTTTTCGAACCGTGGGGTTGGGTGTTGGGTACCGGCGTTTACATGGATGACATCAAAGCGCAGTTTCGTGCGGAATTGATGACGACGGTTGCGATCTGTGTGCTGATCGCTTTGTTGTTGACGGCCACGATCAGCTTGATCGTGCGAAGTATTTCTCCCCCCCTTCGACAGACTGTCCAGGCCATGGCGAACATTGCCAGCGGTGAAAGCGACCTGAGGGCCCAGCTTGAAGTAGGCGGCAATGACGAGCTGACAGGATTGGCCATTTCCTTCAATGGGTTTGTGGCCAAGCTGCGCGAGGTCATCGCGCAAATGTTGGAGTCTGCGCAAATCCTGACGCACTCGGCGCGTTCGTTGAAAGAAAGCTCCAGTGCGGCACGCCAGCAATTCGGTCAGCAATCACAGCAGATGGAACGGGTTGCAACGGCAGTCAACGAGGTCGCCTATAGCGTCCAGGACGTCGCGAAAAACGCAGAACAAGCTTCAAGCGAAGTGCGCAGTGCTGAGCAGCAGGCTGACCACGGCCTGGTCAGCATCGGTGGTCGAAGAGCTGTCCACGATCATTGTGCAAGCCGTGGCAGACATCCAGACACTGGCTGAGGGCAGTACGCAAATCGGGAGCGTATTGGAGGTGATTCGTACGATCGCGGAGCAGACCAATCTGTTGGCACTCAATGCTGCGATCGAAGCCGCGCGTGCAGGAGAACAGGGTCGAGGCTTCGCGGTCGTGGCGGACGAGGTGCGCTTATTGGCCCAACGAACGCAGCAGTCGACGTCTGAAATCCAGACCATGATCGAGTCGCTGCAGGCCAAATCGAGCGCCGCCGTGACCGTCATCAATCAAAGCAGTGAGGCCGCCCGATTGACCGTGGAGCAATCCCGCGCGGCGGGTGCGAGCCTGGACCGGATAGCGGGGGCGCTGCGCAATCTCAGTGGGCTGAACGTCTCGATCGCCAGCGCAACATTGCAGCAGGCGAATGTGGTCGAGGAGATCAATCAGAACATTTCCCAGACCGCCGGCCTGGCGCGTGACACTGCACAGACAGCCGAAGCGGCTAATGTCGCCAGTCACCATCTCGATCAAGTCTCCAGCCAACTGAGCCAGTTGCTTGAGCAGTTTCGCGTCTAGGCACCCATGAGTGTTCGGATTGGATGCGAGGAGATTATCGGTCCGAACACTCGGGGATACCTCAGGACAACAGCCATGCAAAAAATCAGTGGCGCAAAGACCGAACCGAGGCAACTCAGAAGATATTAATGGGATAGTCCACGATCACCCGGTATTCATCCGCGTTGTGATCGACCGCCTTATACCCGTCACCGCCGCGGTTAGTCGCCCAGCGCAGACGCACTGACAGATTTTTCGCGGCACCCCCTTTCACGGTGTATTTGATGTCTGCGTCACGCTCCCAATGCTTGGCATCTCGGCCATCGGGGTTGTAGTAGCTGTAGCCGGAATCGACAGCGGTGGTTGCCTTGGTCAGATCCATCGTGCCGCGAATGTAGGAAATCGATGAGGTAAGTCCTGAAAGCCCCCAGCCAGCGAAGTCATAGATGTATTGCAGTTTCCAGGATTTTTCGCCGGGGGCGTTGAAGTCCGACCACTGCTGCGAGTTGTCCAGGTAAATGCTGTCGCCGTCCAGAATGTAGTCGAAGGGGGTATTGCCATTGACCTTTTGCATCGAGGCGATCAGCGTCTGGTTTTCTAACGTCATGCCTAAATGCACGCTGAAGGTGTTGTTGTTGATACTGCCGTAGAGGGCCTTGCCGCTGTCCTGTGTGTGATAGTAGTGAAAGCCGGGATTCAGGCTCAGTTGCTCGCTCACCTGCCAGACGTAATCCAGGTCGTAGTAGTACTGGCTCCAGATGTCTTTGAGTTGCGAAGCGTAAAGGCTCGTCGTCATCCCCGGAACACCGTTGTACGAGGCGCCCATCCAGCTCATATGCTGGCTTTTTTGGCCGTCGGGCAACGTACCGTAATAGGTGCCCAGCCGACTGTTCCCACTCTGATTGAACAGTTTGTTGAAGCTCACTTGACCCGCGTCCAGGATGAGATGGTCGATGCTGTTGTTGGTCAAACTGACCCCGCGAAAGGTCATCGGCAGCATGCGCGTAGCCCCACCGGCAATCACAGGATTGTTGAGCAACATGTCACCCGCCTTCAGCACGGTGTCGAACGCTTTCATCTTGACTGCGCCACCCGCCGACGAGAAGGAGTCCGGCGCTTTGCCGTAGAGATTATCTTTGGCAGGATTGGGGGCTGTGGTCGGCAGAATGGATGAACCACCGCTCCCACCGCCACCGTCCAGTTTCACCCCCAGGGTTGCGATAGCGTCCACGCCAAAACCCACAGGTCCCTGGGTAAACCCTGACTGGAACACGCCGATGAATCCTTGGGCCCACTCTTTACTGTCCTGTTGGCCATTGTGTCGATCGTGATTGAAATAATAGTTTTTCAAGTCAACGGTCAGTGAGGCACCCTCAACGAATCCAGCCTCCGCAGCTTGATCGTCACCGGCATAAGCCGTCACGGACGCTGTGGCGGACATCGCCACGAACAGCTTACGAAGCGGGTAGTGAACTTTCACAATGAACATCCTCTTTGATTCGACTGGCGACGCTTGGGTGCCGTCGCCGTATTGTTATTATTGATGCACTTCACGCCGCATCTGCAGCGGCTTTAATTTGAAAGGTGGGGACTTCAGGTGACGGTAGTCTGCGACATTCGCGTCAAGCGCGAACGTGCGCTGATACCGTCTACAGGGCAATAGCAAAACGGCGCTATTTTTGTTCTCGACTGGCGACGTTATCGTCAAGGGTTTGCGCATGGTCGTGGCGATCGGCGTCGAGTTGGGCATTGCGTGCGACAAATGCTTGTGACTCTTCGGCGCGAACACTGACGGACGCCATCACTGTAAGTGCAATAACAGCACCGGTGACACTGAGAAGTTTAAACATGTTGATCTGAACCTTCTTGCAGTAGCAAGTCTGATAACGGTGCGCAACTTTAAAAAGAAATCACGCCCAGCATCAAACGATAATGAGGTGAATGATCCTTGCGAAATTTGATATTGACACGCGAATCGACTTGAACTAAAGGCGAGAACTATAACCTTGGCATCTGTCGTCAAGCCTTCGGCTCGCGACCTGCGAATCTTGCTGTATAAGCGTTATCGGATGACACGCTTCACTAATTCAGCCGTTGTGTTCACACCGTATTTTTTCAATAGATTACAGCGGTGAATGTCCACCGTGCGGGGACTGATAGCCAGGCGCCTGGCAGCCTCCTTGCTCGTCAACCCGTCAACCATGAGGGCTGCAACGTCCCTTTCGCGCGCGGTGAGAATGACCCGCTGGTCCCGTTGGGTTTGTTCACCGTCAGGGACGTCCGTGAATACCCAGGTCGCCAATTCATACGGAGCATGGGCGTTGAAGCCGTAGCCTCTCACCGTTGCCCAGAAATGCGTGCCGTCCAGGCGACGCATTAGCCGATCCTCTTGAAAATTGATGTGCCTCGACAACAGCGGACCAAAATGTTGAGCCGCCACTTCGAAGTCCTTGCGTTCCGGGTAGAGCACTTCAAACGACGCGCCAATGACCTGTTCGGAAGTTGCGCGAAACATCTCCAACGCAAAGGCATTACACCGTATGATCTTTCGATGGCTGGCAATGATTACAGCGATGGGAAGGTGATGCAGGAGCAGGTCTGAATTGGACGCCAAGGCTTCAACTTCCATCTTATTCTCCTGACGTGATGCATTAAGGGTCCAGGGACCTCATCAATCACCTAGGTGACTGGAAAACATGGAACACCCTTGCGGTGGGACCTATGATCGCATCAGAAATATTATTGCGACAAGTGTTTGGCTCAGAAAGAGCAAGCTGGATTCCCCTGCCATTCCAAAATAACGGAGCGAATGTATGAGTGCACAGGCATTACACAATGACAGCATCATCATTGATGGGTTGATCATTGCGAAATGGAACAGAGCGCTGTTCGAGGACATGCGCAAAGGCGGGGTAACGGCCGCGAACTGTACCGTGTCAGTCTGGGAGGGGTTTAAAGCGACCGTCGACTGCATTGCCGCCAACCAGAAACTTATGCGGGACAATAGCGACTTGGTGTTGCCGGTACGCACTACCGCCGACATCCTCGAAGCCAAGGCCACTGGAAAGACAGGCATTTTCTTTGGTTTTCAAAATACTTATGCCTTTGAAGATCAATTGGGTTACGTGGATATCTTCAAGCAACTGGGCGTCGGTATCGTACAGATGTGCTACAACACGCAGAATCTGGTGGGTACCGGGTGTTATGAGCGCGATGGCGGCCTTTCGGGTTTTGGGCATGAGGTCGTTGCCGAGATGAACCGCGTTGGCATCATGTGCGACCTGTCCCACGTGGGCCCTAAGACCAGTGAAGAGGTGATCCTGGCATCGAAGAAGCCGGTCTGTTATTCCCACTGTTTGCCTACGGGGCTCAAGCAGCACCCGCGCAACAAGTCAGACGAAGAACTCAGGTTCATTGCTGACCATGGTGGGTTTGTCGGGGTGACCCATTTCGCGCCCTTCATGGCGAAAGGTATCGACTCCACGGTGGATGATTATGCCGAAGCCATCGAGTACACCATGAACATCGTGGGTGAAGATGCCATCGGTATCGGCACTGATTTCACGCAGGGGCACGGTCATGAGTTTTTCGAATACTTGACTCACGACAAGGGCTACGCGCGGCGCCTGACAAACTTTGGCAAAGTCATCAACCCACTGGGGTTGCGCACGATAGGCGAGTTCCCGAATCTGACGGAGACGTTGCTCAAGCGTGGGCATTCCGAGCGCGTGGTCGGCAAAATCATGGGGGGTAACTGGCTCAATGTCCTCAAGGACGTTTGGGGGGAGTGATCCGCCTGACCGCCACATTCGCAGCGCCCTTGCCAACCGCGTCCTGGCGCCGGATGCGTGGCAGTCGAGCCCATTGGAAACAGTAGCCGTTCGACCGTGCCTGCCTTCTCACAAGCGGGGGTGGAGTTGTCCAGTGATAACTCCACTGTCACCCGACCTCCATACACCGCGACACCAGACAGTGCCCCCTCCCTCCTCCCCGAATTCCGCCCGGGAAGACGAAGTGAGCGAAGGTTTTGTAAAGCCTTCGCCTGACTTTGGCTCGACGTAAAAACGGAAATTGGCCGTTTAACCCCCCTACCCCTTCCGCTAGCCTCGTCGGTCGTCAATGTCACGGCTTGAGCGAGTGACGTTATATCCGCCAACGCACCACCCGCTTGAATTCCACATCATGGGAATGCCGCAGGGTAATGGAGACAGCGTAGATGAACGCCATGGCAGAAGAAGATCCAGTACTGGTCGCCACCTTGAACCTTCTGGACAGTACCTACCGGCACTGGACGGGTAAGCATCTTCCGTGTCCGCTGATTGATCCCCACTCTCGCGCAGCGTGGATCCACCGAGAAGCACCCTATAGCCTGGTGTTTCACAACAATGATAAGGACCCGGTTTTCACATACGGCAATGAGTGTGCACTGCGTTGCTTCAAATACAGCCGAGAGATTTTTTGCGGCATGCCGTCCAGGTTCAGCGCATCGAGCGTTGATCGGGAGGCTCGCCAAGCGCTTCTGAACATCGTCGAAACCCAAGGCGTTGCCTCCGGATACACGGGCTATCGCGTAGACCGGTATGGCCACGCTTTCATGATTTACGACGGCATCGTCTGGGAGGTGCGGGACGAAACAGGCACACGTCTCGGGCAAGCGGCGCTGTTCTGGCCGCATCCGGACACTGTCGCAAGAATCATCCAAATTGACCCTAGATAGATAACCTCCTCATGAAAACTTCCGCACGACTGGTCAGGGCCTCTCTCGCGCTGTGCCTGACCGCCCCCATCACTGCCTGTCTGGCAGACACCGCCATCGGAACGCAATGCGCCAAACCGTCAGAATCGAGCGACACATCGGTGTTGCCGTGTTACGTCAAGCACATCGCCAGCCAACCTTTGATCTACCAGAAAAAAGGCAGCACGGAGCTGCCTGGCGTCAGCCTGAACAGCTTTCAACTCACCTCCCAGGAGTGGTCCCCCGGCGACATCGTCTCTCCGGCGCAATGGTCGCACGACGTTGATCTGTACATCCCCGACCACGCAATTCGTCGCAAAGCGCTGCTGATCGTCAGCAACGGAACCAACCACGTGTCTGGCAACCAGCAACCGTTTCCTGCCAATGATTTCAGCCAGGAACAACTTGCAGAGATCGCACGAAGCACTCACACCATCGTTGTCGCAGTCAGCAACATCCCTAACCAATTCTTGACACTGGGCACGAACCCGCCCTCGCGAGAGGATGTCAGCGCGGCACAAAGCTGGCGCCTGTTCATGGAAAATCCTCGGCAACGTGCGACGTTGCCTCTGCAGGTACCGATGGTGGCGGCGGTCTCGCGCACCATGGACCTGGCACAAGCTGAACTCAAACCCTGGGCGGTCGATCAGTTCATCCTTTCAGGCGCCTCAAAACGTGGCTGGACGGCCTGGCTCACTTCAATCGCCGACCGCCGAGTGGTCGCGATCGCCCCGCTCGTGACCGACTTGTTCGATACCAAAGCCACCTTCAAACACATTTACCGAAGCTACGGCGGAAACTGGCCTATCGCGTTCGCGCCCTACTATGCGGAGGGGATTACCGAAAAGATCGACACGGATGCGTTCGCCAGTCTCATGCAGATCCAGGACCCTTCTCAATACGCCAATACCCGCTATCGAAGCAGGCTTTCCATCCCCAAGTATTTGATAAACGCCAGCGGTGACGACTTCTTCGTGCCAGACAACGCACGCCGTTATTACCACCGTCTTCCTGGCGAAAAAGCGCTCCGGCTGGTGCCCAACTCCGATCACGCAGGCATTCGGAATGTCAGCACACCGGCGTTGATCAGCCTGCTCAACCGCCTGCAGAGAAACGCCACACTCCCCGACCTTGACGCACGACTGGTTTCCAAAGGTCATGAACAGTTCATACAGGTGCAGTTCTCTGAAAAGCCGAGTCAACTCAAGTTGTGGAGCGCAGAAAATTCATCGGCACGGGACTTTCGCTATGCGTGCGGTGTTCGATATAGCGCAGAAGTGGTGGAAGCGACTGCCGATGGCAAAATATTGTCTGTGAAAATCCCGGAAGAGTCTGGCGGATGGCGGGCGTCCTTCATCGAAGCGACCTATAAGGACGGCTTTATCGCCACGACACCGGCGTTCATCACGCCACAGGGGAAATTTCCCGAGCAGGCGCCACCGTCCAGCGGTGGCGCCTGTCAGACATTGCCGGGAAGATAGCCCCCGGTACGCAAATCCCGGCTGAGCATTTTTGTACGAAGCCGGAGATCTCGGCTGACAGGGGCGGCCGCGGCAAGCGGACGACCCCTGGATGCTTCCCGCTCTCAGTCCCTGAACTCAGCCAGTTGAAGTTCCAGCGAGCTCGCCTGATGGCGCAACTGATGAGACTGTTCGAGCAATGTGCGGATGGCAGCGTCATTCTGCTCCGACACACGGCTGATCCCCTGCACTGCCATCGACAGTTGCTCCCCTGTCGCCGCCTGACTTTGGGTCTGGCGCGCGACCTCGCTGATGCGCAGCAGCATGTTCTGAATGTGCTGACCGACCTGCTCCACCCCTTCGGCCGAGGCGTTCAACTGCGTCACGCCGTCGCTGACGGCATGCCTCACTTCGCTGACATTCGCGACCGTGTTTTTCACGTCTTCGCCAATCGCACCGATCATGACACCGATCTCACGGGTTGAACCGCTCGTGCGCTCCGCCAGTTGCCGGACCTCGTCGGCCACCACCGCAAACCCCCTGCCATGCTCTCCGGCACGGGCGGCTTCAATGGCGGCATTCAACGCCAACAGATTCGTCTGATCCGCAATGCTTCGAATAACGGCGATGATGCCCGCAATATCCTGCGAACGCCTTTCCAGCCCCTCGACAGTCTGCGCGACGGTGTCCATGGTGTGATCGATGTGCGTGATGCCTGCAACGGTGAGTGCCATTTCAGCTGACATCTTCGACGTCAGGGTTTCGGTATCACGTGCCACGCTTTCCATGTCCTCCGCTTGATGGGAGACCTCGCTGACCGACTGCGCAAGTGCAGCGACGCCCTGTCCCATTTCTTCCGTGGCGGTGTGTTGTACGGTGGCGCGCTCCGCGACAGACGTGGTGGTGGTATTCAACAGATCAGAGGTCTGAAGGAGCACAGTGCTGCCTTCTCGAATCGCGCTGACGAGCACGCCGAGACGACTGATGAACTGATTGAATGCGGTGGCCAGGCGTCCGGTTTCATCCTGACTGCTCGCCTGGAAACGCAACCCCAGGTGACCTTGCCACCCCTGTATGCCTACGGTCAGTGTCGACAGCGGGCGAATCTGCCAACGCAAGACGATCCACAGCGCAAGCGCAAGTATCAGCAGGCCGCCGAGACCGACGAACATTGCAGTCACCAGGAAATGGTGAATGCCGGCCATCGCGACTTCAATCGGGTACGCCACCATCAGGGACCACTGATTGGGTGATTTGCCGATCCGCACAGGTTCCAGCACGTACTCCCACCCATCACGCTGAAATGCGTAATGCTGCCCTGCCTTGATGGCCTCCCGCGCGGCTTCCGGTATGTTGTCGGCCTGCTTGCCCCAACGGGCTGAGTCAGGATGACTGGCGTACAACCCGTCGGTTGAAATCAACGCCCCGTAGCCGTTGAAAAGATCGATCTTCGCCAATTGTTGGGTGATGCCCGACAGGGGAATGTCCACGCCTGCGGTACCGATGGCTTTCCCGTTTTCGATCAACGGGATCATGATGGACACCATCATCAGTTGCTGACCGCTGGTGGTGCTGTACGCGTACGGGTCGGTTGCCCATGCTTCGCGCGTGCGCAGCGGCCGGTAGTAATACTGGTTATCAGGTCCTTCCGGCACATAGTTGACCAGCGGCTCCGAGCCTACGCGGCCACTGGACCGGTTCCAGTACACGACATATCGGCCCGTGGAATCATGACCCGGGTGATTGACGAACTCCGCATCCTTGCCATCAAAGGCGTCCGGCTCCCAGTAATGCCCCAACCCCAACAACTGTGGATTGGATTCGAATATCTGGTGCGTCACTTCATCCGCAGCCTGCCGGCTCACTTGAGCCCGATGCATCGCCAGCGCGGCACTGGCCACTGACTCGGCAACCGTCCAGCCCACCCCGAATTGCGTTTCGACCTGAGCGACGTTGGTCTTGACGGTAGCGTCGACCCGCTCGGCATTTTCCTTGAGGGAGGTGCCATACGACAGATAGGCAATCGAGCCTATCAACAGAACAAGCACCCCCAGAGTGCCGGTTAATGCCGTCCAGAACAGCTTGAAAAGCAGGGTGCGTTGAGACATATCAGCTCTCGAAACAAGGTTGAGGTTTACGCCGTCGGATTTGAGGTTTTCATCGACTGACGCTGACGGGAGTCATGGGAGGGAATGCATGGGATAGCGCGTCAATGTCCATCGCCCTCGCTTCGCAACAGCGGGGTCAGGCGACGTGGCTTTCTTTGGGTTTGGAAACGGTGGCAGCTCGCCTCTGCACGGCATCTACAGCGTGGTTCGCGGGCCACGTTCTCGATTCAGGGGAGGCGTCAAAGGAGCTGGCTCTCAAAGCGCCGAACCCGACGGTTCGAGGCGGTAACGGGACCCGGAAAGCAGCACGACATGCAAGCCTGAATCTTTCACCAACATGCGCAGCGCGACCGACACGGCATAGGTGCCAGACAGCCCCTGCGTGGTTTTCCCGCGAGTCATCTCGGGATCAAAGGCGAGGCACACGCCAGCCTGCTCTCCAAAACGGAGCACCGCCGCACCGAGATCGCCTTGCGGAACATCGAAACGGATCATGGCGGTGGGCGCTGCATCGTGCCCGGGAGGGTGAGTCAGCTCAGGTGAGCAAGAATCCAAAAGCATCGAAGCCCCCAACACCGCGCAAATTAACAGCCCCGCTCGCTGAAACATAAAACCGCCGCCCTTCGTTAAATGTGACGTCAGTGGCGTAACAGCCACCGCTACGGACGACGTGAACTGTTAAAAACCGGGCGAAGCCTATAGATTTTTATCACGCATAAACATCTCCAATTTTTACGAAAATGAGTAGACCAACTCGTGCCTACCGATAATGAACGTGGCCACCTGGATCGTAACTTTTTTCACGGATTGGATATTCAATCGCCCCCGCGGTTGACTTAGCATCGATAACGAAATGTATTTAACCCTACGAGGTGTTCCGTGAAAAAATCAATGATTGCAATGCTCATGATATTGTCGAGTGTGAGTGCTTACAGCCATGCAGAAGGCGGTGGCGATACGGTATTCGAGCGAATGGAGTCGCTGAGAAACGCCGCGATGGAGGCAAAACAAAAAGCGCAGTCCGATGCGACAACCCCGACGATCAGCGATAAGACACCCGACAAGACAGAGACTTCCCATAAGGATAAATGCTAACTAAGCAACAACCGGAGGATATCTTGACAAACACAGTGTCACGACAACCGGGTGACACTGGATACTGTTGAGATAATCAAGAGCGTGCGTCAACGACGCCCTCTATCCACTGCCCGTGGCTGTCTCAACGCCTAAAAACGGATGACTGTCCCTAAACAGGAGAATATCGCTGTACCACGCCAATGCTTCTCGTGCGTGAGGTAGTCTGACGCTCGTTCCAGTCTATTCATGAGAGGCACACAGTGGAATTACATGTCGTCATTCAGGGGCGAAAGAAGCTGTCTGAGCAACTTTATGAGCAACTTAAGAACGCGATAGAAAACGGGCGCCTGGCGCCGGGGTCTCAGCTCCCGCCCAGTCGCCTACTTGCTCAGCAACTCAATATCTCCCGAAAGACGGTCTCAGACACGTACACCCAGCTGACCTATGAAAGTTATGTGACCGGCGTCGTCGGGAAGGGGACGTTTGTCAGCGCGTCGCCCTGCAAGCGCCCCAACCCACTCATCGCAACCCAGCTTGCGAGCGCCACGATCATCGAGCGCTGGGAACGCATCCCGGCGCCTCCCTCGGACCATTCTCTGGTAGGCACCCCTGACATCAACTTTGTGGGCGGCGCGACGCATATCGGTGCATTCCCCCAAGATGAATGGCGACGTTGTGTCAATTACGCGCTGCGGCGAATTCAAACGACAGCGGGTTCCTACAACCGACCTGAAGGCATTCCGCCTTTACGCCATGCGATCGCGCAATACATCGCATTTTCTCGGGGTTTGACGTGTCTGCTCAGCGACATTGTCGTCTGCAACGGCACTCAACAGGCATTGGACCTGATTGCCCGCGTCGTCCTTGAGCCCGGCACCGTCGTGGCCGTCGAAGACCCCGGCTACCCCCCTGCGCGTCGTCTTTTCGCCTCCCATGGGGCCATGGTAGTGGGCGTACCTGTAGACGATGAAGGCATCAGAGCCGACCTGATCCCCGACGGCACTCAACTGATCTACGTAACCCCCGCACATCAGTTTCCACTGGGCATGCCTATGAGCATGGCGCGCAGACGAGCATTACTTGAGCGCGCCCGCGAACTGGGTGCCTTGATCATCGAAGATGACTACGACAGCGAGTTCCGATACGAAGGGCGTCCGACCGACTCGCTGAAAACGATGGACGAATACGGTCTCGTTGCATTTGTCGGTACGTTCTCCAAGACGATGCTGCCCGAATTGCGCATCGGCTACGCCGTCCTGCCACCTTCGATCATTGGCGCGGTCATTAAAGCGAAACTCATTTCAGACTGGCACACGTCCACGATCCCCCAATGGGCGCTCACGCGATTCATTGCCGACGGCGGCCTGCTGAAACATGTAAGGCGATGCCACGCGATCTACGCCAACCGCCGACAGCGCATTCTGAACCGGCTGGAAAACGATCTTGCACCCTGGCTCGATGTTATTCCCACGACAGCAGGATTACATATCGCCGCGCGATTCAAAACCGGCATGGATGTGAACTATTTGATTGAGCGTGCCTTTCAGTCCGGCATCGGGTTGTATTCAATCGAACGCTATTATTACCAGGCCGAACCCCAGCCGGGCTTATTACTGGGATTTGGTGCTATTGAAACAATGGATATCGACCCCGCCTTCGATCGCTTACAGGAGCTGCTGCAAACGCCCTTTCGTCAGAGTCACGACAAACTGGGCGAAAACCCTTCATTACCGACCTATAAATCGTGACCGCCAACCCCCATCAAACATAGGCATTGGACCCGTGTGTTTTGTGGCGATTGGAAGTGGTATCGGACGTCTATACGCGTAATCTGAACAGGTCGTCGCAACGCGGCGAGCGTTGAAAGACAACACTCACGAGCCCTCGGAGAATTCACATGCGAATTGCCGCCATTAATACGGTGACCGTCAAGGCAAAACCTGGCCAGACAGCCCATGTTCTTAGTGTGTTATCAGAAATGACTGAACACTTTCACGCTCAGTCAGGCTGCCTGTCTTACGGGGCTGTTGAAAGTAAAAGCCAACCAGAGTTATTAGTGGTGACGGGGCACTGGAGTTGCCCGGGTTGCATGAACAGTCACTTTCTTAATCCTGCGCTACAGACGTTTTCAACGCTGCTCGAATCAAACACCGTGCGCAGCCTGAGTTTTCATCACACCGTGTTTGAACCCAATAAAAAAGAGCCTCGTTCATCGTGACATGAACAGAGGCTCTTGGTTTCTGTAAGGCCAGCGCTGAAACGTCAGGCGATCAAACGTTATGCCAGGCGCAAACCGGTCATCCCACACATGATCGCTGTCGCGACCATCGAACTGATGCCTGCCCCTGCCCACCAGACTCGGTTGGCTTTCGATTCAGCCACGTCATGCGCCAAGAGCACCACCCGCAGACCTGATACAAGATGGGTCAATACGAAAAACACGCCCAACGCGTAATGGGGCAATAAGCGAATATTCCACGGATCGTGAATCAGACCGGTCGGCAGGCCTGCCGCAAATGCCCAATCTGTCGGGATGCCCAGATAAGTTCGCGCAAAAATAAACACCGAGTTCATATGCCCGAGAATGAACACCGACATGAACACGCCGGAAGCGATCTGATAAATACGGTAGGGATCGCCCGAGCTATCGCTCCATGTCCAGGCCAATCGCAGCCCGGAACCGATCTGGAACAGCATCACCGCCACCAACACAGGTTCTATGAACGTGGAGCGGTACACGGTGCGCCCGACATCCATGACCGCCGCGTGTGCATCGGGTCCTACGAGCCCGAACAAATGATTGGTAACGTGAAACAAGACATAGAGTGCAGCGACAGTACCGGCAATGCCGTGGGCAACCCTTAGCTGCGGCGAGGGCTTCGTCTGAGCAGCGGAAGCGGACGCTTTCAAGGTCATCACCCGATACCCGATGAGCAGCCAAATCGGCGTCCACATCCATGTATCAGGGATCTTGCTTCCGAGCATGTAAGTCACGACCCCGAAGAAGACATAAGCCGTCGGTGCCGTCATGGCCAGCAAAGCGAATCGGCGGGCCCTGGCATCCGACTCACTTTCCAGGGCGCGACCTGCCATGGCCAGACAGGTCAGCGGCACTGCAAATGCCGCGATGAGCATCAACGTGGCAATGCCAGTATTTGGGGCGGAAAGCGAACCATTGACGCCCTCCCCGTTCTCCATCGTGACAGCCCAATGAAAAACGTCCAGCAACCAGGGGTACAGCGCTGCGCTGATTGCGCAAATGCCGATCGTGCCTTTGGCTTTTATGGATAATCCATCGGCGACCGCGGCGCTGGCCACGTTCAGCCGTGATGTGTTGAACATAAAGGTTTTCCTGTGACTGAAGCCTGTACATGCGTCAGTGATGCCCGTTTTTGGCGGGCACTCTGATGGATCGTTATTGGACAGACAGCGCATGGGACAAGCGAAGTTCGGGAACCCAGCCCAGCACTCGTCGGGCTTTTTCGCTGGTCACTTCGGCGTTTTCCTCGGCGACGTTGAACACGCCCCGGACGTTCAGCCGCAATGCCAGCAACGCCGCGTAGGCAGCGGCTTCCACATGAAGCGGGCTGGCCCCCGAAGGCTGGTCCGTGCCGGTGCCCGGTCCGTACAAATGGCCATAGCGCAGTACGGCGCCATGAATCTGCGGCGTGTGCAGCACTTGCTGTTCAAGGGCGACGATGCCGCCGACACTCACCTGTCGCAAGCCTTCGGCGTTGATGTCCAGTTCGGCGTCTTCTTCGTAGGGTTTCGTGGCCGGCGCATAGGCCCAGGCGATGCTTTGAGCGACGATACTCTCGCATCCAGACTCAAGCATGGCCGCGATCAGATTGCCTGTACCTTCAGTTCGCACTCTGGCGTTTCGGGCAATGGCCGCTGCCATCTGAGCAGGGTCGAGCCCGCGGGGAAGATCGGTGAGTTGATGCACGACTGCCGAGGGCTTGATCTGAATCAGCGCGTCACACAGCTTCTCACGGTCGAACACGTCCACCACGACCGGCTCGGCACCGAGAGCGCGAAGGTAGTCCGCTCGATCTTCGCGCCGAGTGCTGCCGAACACCGTATAACCGTCGTCCACGAGCAGCTTGACCAAGGTACTTCCAATCACACCGGTAGCGCCTGCCAGAAAAATATTTTTACTCATTGAGGAGTGCCTCCAGGTTTGAAAATAGGGGAGTTTCGCTGAACTGGCGCCGGGCATCCGCGATTGAGGCCGAGACGTACTGAGGGCCAGCAGCCATTGCCTGCAGATGGATAAAATGCACATCCAGCAAGCCGACGCAGCCCAGGACGTGACGCAAGTAGGCGGTGATGAATTCGGGCTGGCTGGCGGCTGGCCCGCGATGCACGCCACCGGACGAGATGACGACGTATACGGGTCTGTCCTTTAGCAACCCCACCTTTCCGCTGGGGCCGGCCGTAAACGTACGGCGCGCGCGCACCACGTTGTCGACCCACAGCTTCAATGCCGCTGGCAGCGTGAAATTGTGGATGGGCGTCGTAATGACCAACGCGTCACATCGCTCCAGTTGGGTGATCAAACGCTCGGATTCGGCGAGTGCCGGGTCATCGTTGCTGGCCCCACTGATAATGGCTTGGGCATAGGCATCGCTGATCGGTGACACCGGGTTGGCGACCAGATCCAGTGTCGAAACGGAAAGTTCCGGGGTAGCGCGACGCAACCCCTCAATCATTTCCTTGGCCAGTTGGTCGCCGGGGGACTTCGCGCCTTTAGGGCTGCAACTGATGACGAGCAAGTTGTTCATTCAGTCATCCTCTTGGCACATTGAGTGGCTCGACGAAATGCATGCCTCGCGCCAGCAGCCCTTCGCGGAAATAGAAGCGCTGAGCCAACGCCATGTGCAGGCCCGTATCCAGAACAAAATGCGCACACCCGCGCGCTTTCGCTTGTTCTCTAGCAGCGTCCAGTAACTGCGCGCCAAGCCCCATCTGCCGAATTGAAGCGTCCACAACGAGATCATCGACGTAGATGAATCGACCGTAGAGCAAGTTCTCCATTTCGCGATAGCCCACGAGGCCTATGACCGTTTCGCCCTGCACCCCGCCAAGCAGCTCATACCCTGCGGTGAACTGACGCTGCACCTGTTCGATGAACGATTGGGGGGAGACCAGATGGGGCCGCAATTGCTTCATGACATCGAAGCAAGTCTCTAGCTCTTCTGGCGTGGAGAATTTTCTCAAATCCACTTGTGATTCCATGATCGGCCTCTTCTATCGTGTGTGGTTACACTTTAGAAGGCTGATGACTTACTCTACAGGGCCAAAAAAATACAAAGCAGCTAGGACATGGCGAAATTTGACTCCAATCTTCAAGCACACGCCGAGGTGCCTGTTTACCGCCAGATCTATCTTAGATTTCGCCACTCCATAGAGGATGGGCGCCTGCTGCCGGGTGAACGAGTCCCTTCGGTACGTGCGCTGGCAGCCGAGCTGAACCTGGCCCGCGGGACCGTTGAATCTGCCTATCAGTTACTCGTAGGGGAAGGCTATCTTCAGACACGGGGGCCGGCAGGAACCGTCGTGTCGACGCTGTTGAAACCCGCCTCTCTGGCAGACCCTGTCGAAACCACGCGCCTGCAACGCGATCCCCTCATGCATTCGGGCGCCCTCCCACAGCCTTTGCAATTGGGCCTGCCGGCAATGGATGTCTTCCCCCGCAAGCTGTGGAATCGGCTGGTGGGCAAGGAGTTGCGTGCCAGCGGGATTCACAGCCTGATTTATCCTGACACTCAAGGGCATCATGCTCTGCGAACTGCCGTAGCGGGGTATCTGGGCATTTCCCGGGGCGTAAGGTGCACACCGGATCAACTATTCATATGTGCCGGGTATGGTGCGGCACTCGACCTGATTTTTCGAAGCTTGCTCACTAAAGGCGACGGCTGCTGGTTCGAAGATCCGGGCTATCTGATGGCTAGACACTTCCTGCAAAAAGCCGGCGCTGACCTGACGCCAATACCCGTCGATGGCGAGGGGTTGAATGTCGATGCGGGAATCAGGCTGGCTGACAATGCGCGTTTTGCCGTGGTCACACCCAGTCATCAAAGCCCCCTTGGGGTCTCATTGTCACTGCCAAGGCGCCAGGCTTTGCTTGAATGGGCCACTCGACAGAACAGCTGGATCATCGAGGACGACTACGACAGCGAGTACCGCTATCAAGGCCATCCGTTACCCGCGCTGAAGAGTATCGACAAGCATGACAGGGTTTTGTACACCGGCACCTTCAGCAAGGTATTGGCACCTGGTCTGAGGCTTTCTTATCTGGTAGTGCCCGAAGCGCTGATTGCCCGTTTCACCCGCGTTGCCGACGTCATGCAGAACCATAGCCCTTACCTGTTTCAGGCCACCACGGCGGCCTTTATCCGGGACGGGCATTTTGCAAGGCACCTGAAAAAAATGCGCAGTCTCTATGCGCTTCGGCGAACGCTGTTGATGACAGCTCTCGAACGCAGGCTCGCTGGCCGGATCAAGATCGACTCTCGACCTGGCGGCATGCATTTGCTGCTTCGGCTTGGCGATGATCTTGATGACCAGACGATTGCGACGAGCGCCAGAGAGTTGGGACTACCCGTCCAGCCCCTCTCAAGCGCCTATCAAGGCGCAGCGCCTGAGAAGGGATTATTGGTCGGCTTTACCAATGTGTCCTCGCCGGAACTGGCGGCGCAATGGGTGGATCGCCTGGCGATGGCGTTTCCACCGCAGGGAAATCAGGGCTGAGCGCGCCTGACTGCCCGATGCATGTTCCACAGAGGGCATCCCTTCCCTCCTCCCGCCTCACGCGCTTGCGCTCACGTTCAGAAAAGACTGATCGGGTACTCGAAGGTCAGCCGAATCTCATCGACATCACCACCCCGGTCAGAACTGCGGTAGGTCGCGTTCCGTGCCCGCAAGCTCAGGTTTTTCGCAGGCCCCGACTGCACGACGTATTTGACGTCGATGTTACGCTCCCAGGCTTTCCCGTCGCTGGTCAGTGGCGTGTTGAAGTCATAGCCTTTGATGTACCTGACCATGAAGGTCAGACCGGCGATGCCGTATGGCGCCATGTTCAGGTCATAACGCGCCTGCCAGGACTTTTCCCCTTCGTAGAGAAAGTCGGAGTACTGGACAGAGTTGGAGGTATACATCGCACTCAGACCATCGATTCCATACTTGTAATCGCCTCGGCCCGATACGGTCTGACGGGCGAGCATGAACCGGTGCGCACCCAGGGTGTACGCCGCCGACAGGCTCCACAACCGATTGTCCAGGTCCCCGGCACGCTCCTCCCCCATGCTTTTGGTGTCATACATGTTGAAGTCCAGATTGAACGCTTGGGTGCTACTCAGCGGGACGGTGTAGGTGGCACTGCCATAGTATTTACGCCAGTAGTTATCAATGGTCTGACGGTAGAAACTGCCGGTCAGTTGGTCATTGAATTTATACACCCCACCCACGTAATTCAGATCGGTCAGCCTCGCGCTGTCCGGGCTACTGTCATTGCGTTTGTTGAGCGCGGTGAAATGCCCGGCATTCAAGGTCAGATCCTTGAACTCCTTGCTGGTCATGGACAGACCTGTCGCGCTTTCGGGCAAGAGGCGCGCATCGTTCGTGGACAGGATGGGCAGGCTGACCATTTGATCGCCGTACTTCAAAATCGTGTTCGACATCTGAATCTTGAGCGCGCCGCCCATCTTGGAGTAATCAGCCTTGGGGCCGCTGCTGTCCGCCTCCAGCAAGCCAGTGCCGCCGCCGGTGCGACCAGCGCCCGAATCCAGCATGATGCCCAGTTTGCCCAAGGCGTCGACGCCGAAGCCGACAGTGCCTTGAGTGAAGCCGGATTGATAGTTCGCCATGAACCCTTGGCCCCACTCCTCCCCCTTGTTCTGCGGCGCGTTGGCCTGGCGAAAATCGCGGTTCATGTACACATTTCGAATGAGCAGAGAGGCTTTTGAATCCTCCACGAATCCATTGGATTCGGACTGTTGACTGGCCACTGCAGGTTCAGCAATAGCGGCAATCATCATGTAAGCGATGGTATTTATTTTTGTTATACGCATGGTGGCTCCGTAAAAGCCCAAAGGGCTTCGAACAGGCAAAGGGATTATCAATTCACGGGCACGGCGATACGATCAGGCTGCTATTGCAGGACAGCCTGTTTCATCATCGCGCAGGGCTTTTTTGGGCGTCAGGATCGACGCCGTTTGATCGATGGTTGACGTGACTGCACCCACTCCGCAGAGGGTGCAGCACGGCACGTCATGAGTCGGTCAGACGACCCTGACCCCAACGAGTGCGGACATGATCGTCAGGGACACCAGGACGCTGAAGGCCGCCCCGACCCACCACAATGCATTGACCGTGCTTCGGTTGGCGCCGTGCGCCAACATGACGACACGCAGCCCGGAAACCAGGTGAGCCAGGACGAAGAACCCGCCAAGCGTGTAGTGAGGGAAGAGGCGAACGGCCCACGGGTCAGGCAACATTTTTCCGCCGCCGGTGGCGAAGACATAATCCGTGGGAATGTCGAGGATGGTACGGGCCATGATGAAAACGGAGTTCATGTGGCACAGCGCGAACATTGCGATGCACACTCCGGAGGCCACCTGAAACATCCGGTACTTGTCTTCTGCGCGCTCGCTCCAGGTCCAGGCGAGCTTCAAACCGGTGATGATCTGAAAGAACATGGCGAGGATCAGCAACGGTTCGATGGCCAGCGCCCGATACACTTTGCGACCGATATCGGCGACCGCCTCATGAACCTCCCCACCCCAAAGGCCTGCAAGGTGGTTGCCCAGGTGAAACAGCACGAACAGCGTTACTACAGCCCCACTGATGCCGTGTGCAACCCGCAAAACAGCGGTCGAACCTTGGCGCAAAGGCAGATCCCCCGCCGGGGTTCTTGCCGCAAACAGGGCCGATAACAACCAGACAGGTGTCCATATCCACACATCGTTCACATCGATTTTGAACATGTGAAGGACGACCCCAAGCAGGACGTACGCTGAGGGTGTGCCGATGACGAACAGTGCGTACCGTCTGGCACGCATGTCGGCCAGGCTCGGCGTGCTGTTGCGGGAGGAGACGGTCGCCAGGGTCAGCGCCAACAGCGGAACGGCCAAGGCCGCCGCGAGGAAGACGACCGAGAAAAACGCTGACCGTGAAGTGGCGCCTCCTGCCACGGGGGAAGTGAACGCCCAGTTGAATGCCTTGAGTATCCAGGGATACAACAAGGCCCCTATTGCAGGCACCCAAAGCACCCGGCTGGTGTTGAAACTGACAGGCGTCGCGGTGTTGCGCGTGTGTACATCGACTTCGGAATGAATGGCCATTTCGGCTTCTCCGTAGAGCATCTGCTCTTATTGTTATTGGCAGTAATGTCAGCCAGGACAACGCAACACTCGCGAGTTGCTATCGCCGCTGGCTCATCGATCATCTAAAGGGTCAGACAGGGCTGAGGCAACGCCAGCGCGACGCCGCTGCCCTGGTCCGAACCGTCCAGTGATGAAGGGGTGCAACCCCGGATGATCGTGTGTAGATGTCTCGGCTACCCTGAACCTCTGACATGCCGGCCTCCTGTTTTCTAATTATTGTGTTGTGCTCCCCCCCAACGTCAGGACCGACGCAAGGGGTAGTTCAGTTTCCGAGAGAGCCAACGTTCCCAAAAGTGAAAAAAGCGCCGCAATCAGTAACCTGAAGGTTATGGCTGCATGCTTTCACAATAGGCCCGACTCACCTCCCGCAACGCCTCTACGCATCCCTGCGCCATAGGGGACAGAGGCATCGTTGGATTGCTGCATATGCCCACCGACCCTCCTGGTTCCCGTATCCCCAACTGCAGCTCCGCCAACTCTCCTGATCGCAGGTCCTGTCTCACCGCGTCGTAAGGCGCGATCCAGACCGCATCGCTGCAGGACACGTAGCGCCGACTGATCGTCAGCGAGAGTGTTTCCAACCGCTGTTTCGGGGACTGAATGCCGTGCTGGACGAACAAGCTATCGGCAAATTTTCGTATGGTCGTTCCCGCCAGCGGCAGAACGACCGGGAAATGCTCCAGCGTCGAAAGATCTGCATCCGGCGCCAGCAACGGATGGCCCGGACGTACCACCAATGTCATCGATTCGTTGTAGAGGTGCTCAAAGCTCAACCCCTGAATCTGCGGGCTGTCGGTCATTCTGCCGATAACCAGATCAATCTCTCCCCCGCGCAAGCGCGAGAGCAGATAAGCGCTGGGACCGGTGACCACGTTGATCACAAGCGTGGGATGCGCCTCGTGAAGCCGACAGACCAGCTCCGGCATCAGCAGGCTCTCGACGGTCGACAACGCCCCCAAACGCACCTCGGGAGCACCATGCACGCCGGTACGCAGACTGCTGACCCCTTCGCGCAACGTTTGCACGCAAGGGGCTGCGTAACGCAGGAACGCCTGGCCGGCGTCCGTCAGCGCCGCACCCGACTTGCTGCGCGTGAACAGGCTGGCACAGAGCAGACTTTCCAACTCCTTCAAGGTCTTCGATAGCGCTGGCTGGCTGATAGCGAGCTTCTGCGAAGCCCTGGCCAACGTGCCCTGACGCGCGACCTCCAGAAAACACACCAGATGACGAAACTTTATACGGGTGTCGATATTCACCTTGTGTCTCCGCTTTCAAACACATTGAGGTGGGGCAACAGGGGCGCGTTCTGGCCTTTGGGACCCCCCATTCTGGGTGGGCTGTAGACCTGCATCTGGAATGGCAGACATCTTGATTCCTCCGGTCACGCATCAGCATTTATTGTTATTTGCGAAACTCGTCATCGTGTATTGGCCGCTACGTTCACGTCGTGATCCAATAACTGAAAAAACACGTGTACCAGTACGGATGAGCTCAGGAATTTTTCGTGGAACTCCCGAGCTGACCGCTTTAATGATTAATCAATGAATCGTGACCTCCTTTGGTTGTGGACTCAGGACTCAAGGCAACTGGCCACGCTCCAGGAGTACAACCAGCTCATGCCATTGTAAAAATCGTTTTGGCCTTTGCCTTTCCAGAGATTGTTGCGCACGAGGCGCTCGACGCCCTTGGCGTGATAGATCCGACCCATTTCCCGGGTTGACCACACCACGCGCGCCGTGCGAGGGATTCGTACGGACTCATAAAGACGGAACGCGGCTGACAGATCACCTGCGTTTGCCTTCACCGCCTCGCCTAGCGTTACCGCATCTTCCAGTGCCATACAGGCACCCTGCGCCAGGTACTGACTCATGGGATGCGCGGCGTCGCCCAGCAGTGTCGCGTTTCCTGCGCCCCACGCCTCCACCGGCTCGCGGTCGGCAGTTGCCCAGCGACGCCAGGAGCTGGGGGTATGGAGCATCTGATGCGGGATTTCGTGAACGCCTTCGAAGTAGGACAGCACCTCTTCCTTGCTTCCGTCCCGAACGCCCCACTCCTCTTCTTCACGGCTGTGAAACGTCACCACCAGGTTGTATTGCTCACCGCCGCGCAGGGGGTAATGCACGAGGTGGCAGCGAGGGCCGGCCCATAGCACGGGCGCATTGATGCGCAATTCCTCGGGCATGCTCGCGCGCTCAACCACGGCGCGGTAAACCACATGCCCGGTCACACGAGGCTTGTCACCCAGCAGGTGAGTCCTGACCACCGACTTCACGCCGTCGCAGCCGATCACCGCGTCGGCTTCGTAGCGCTGCTCGTTACTGTCGATCAACACCGTTTTGGACCCTTGCAAGTCCATGCTGACGACCCGCGTCGAAGTGTGGAAACTGATCAATGGGTCTTTCTCGACCGCCTCCAGAATGGAGCGATGAATGTCAGCCCGATGAATGACACCGTAGGGGTTGCCGAAACGCTTCTGAAACGCCTCACCCACGTCGATGCGGATTACTTCCTTGGCATCCACGGCGTCCATCATGATGATGTGGTCAGTGAACACCGAACGACGTCTCGCAGCCTCGCCCACACCCAGTGCGTCGAGCGCGGCGTAAGCGTTTGGGCCCAGCTGAATGCCGGCGCCGATTTCGGCGATTTCATCGGCCTGTTCCAGCAGTTGCACCTGAATCCCCTGGCGGGTGAGCGCCAGTGCGGCCGCCAGACCGCCGATACCACCGCCGACGACAATGACTTTTTGTTTTGCTTGAGGACTGTTCATGAGAATGTCTCCCTCGACTTCTTGATTCATACGATGTAATCGGGCTGACGATCCGGCGCGGCCCGCTGAAAAGGCTCTTGAGCCAGGCAGTGCCGATACGTGAGCATGACCCGCTCAAAGCGCTCCAGATCGCACCCCATACGCAGGGCATTGGCGACCTGAGGCACGAGGCAACAATCGGCCAGGGTCGGGCTCTCACCGAAGCAGAACGGGCCGTGGCCATAGCGCTGCAACAACTGCTCGAAAGCCGCCAGCCCCACCTCTACCCAGTGTTTGTACCAAGTGTTTTTCTGCTCATCCGTTACGCCCAGCTCGCGCTTCAGGTAACCGAGCACCCGCAAGTTGTTGATGGGGTGAATGTCACAACTGATCGCCAGCGACGCTTCCATCACACGGGCGCGAGCCAGTGGATCCACGGGAATCAGACGAGGCCCGTCGCGGGTGTCGTCCAGATACTGGATGATCGCCAGGGACTGGCTGAGCGTCGTCCCGTCGCTGTCGATCAGCAGCGGAACGCTCGCGGCAGGGTTGAGCGCCAGATAATCCGTACTCGACTGCTCGCCGCTGCGCAGGTTGATGCCGTGATGCTCGAAGCCAATGTTCTTCAACGCCAGAGCGATGCGCACTCGATACGAGGTCGAACTGTTAAAAAAACCGTAAAGCCGCATGGTGAATTCTCTCGTGATCAAACCGGTGGCGTAGCGGGCAACGCGGCGGATGGCGGTGTTGCCCCGCGGTAATGCCTGCCCATGAAGAACATTGCGCCAGCCGCCAGCAGCGCAGGCAGCGTCAACAAGGAAAAAATACCGTTGAAATTCAGCCCCAGGCCGAGCAGCGCGCCGCCACCCAATGTCCCGGTCACCGAGCCGATACGGCCGACACCGTGCGACCACGCCACACCCGTGGCCCGACTGGCCGTGGGGTAGAACCCGGACGCCAGGGCGTTCGCGCCGACCTGAGTGCCGCTGATGCAGGCGCCCATCCCCGCCACGCCGACGATCAGCAGCGTGAAGTCGTGGTAGAACTGACCGATGAACCAGAGAAAACCGGCGCCGATGACATAGGCAAGTGTCAGCACACGCCAAGGGTCAAAACGATCCATCGCGCCGCCAAGGAAAATGGCGCCAACCGTCCCTCCGACCTGGAACATCGCGCTCACCAGCGCCGCCTGACTCAAGGACAGCCCCGTGTCCTTGATGAGCATGGGCAGCCAGTTGGTCATCATGTAGATGATCAGCAGGCTCATGAAGAAGGCTGTCCATAACAGAAACGTTCCGCGGCTGAGCTCACCCCGCAAGATGATGCGTACGGGCGAGTGCTCCTTGGTCTTGGTGTCATTGACCAGGAACTTGCCGTTCCACGCATCGGGAAGGTCGCCGATGCGACGCAGGATGCGCTCGACGCGCTGACGATGATCCTTGCGCCGAAGCACCAGGAAACCCGCCGACTCCGGCAATAGCAGCGCAAGCAGAGGCAGCACCAGTACAGGCAGTACCCCGCCGATCAACAGCACGCTACGCCAGCCATAAAGCGGGACCATGTGCGCAGCGACAATCCCTCCCAGCGCCGAACCGAGGGTGAAGCCACAGAACATGCTGGTCACCATCAGTGAGCGACGGCGGGTTGGGCAGTATTCGGACGTCAGCGTAATGGCATTAGGCATGGCGCCGCCGAGGCCAAGCCCGGTGAGGAAGCGCAGAATCGTCAGGGTCTCGACGTTCTGTGAGAACGCCGCTGCGACGCTCCAGCCGCCAAAGCACAGCACCGATCCCAGCAGCACGGTTTTGCGTCCAAAACGGTCCGCCAGCGGGCCAGCGGCGAACGCGCCGAACATCAGGCCGAGCAGCGCAGCCCCCAGGACAGGGTTGAGCTGCCCCGGCGTCAGCGCCCACTCCTCTCGAAGTGCTGGAGCGATGAATCCGGCCGCGGCAGTGTCGAGTCCATCCAGCGCTGTGACGAGAAAACACAACAGGCAAATCAGCCATTGAAATCGCGTCACGGGTTGCGCATCGATAAACTTTTGTACATCCACACTGTTGTTATTATCAGTGGAAGCCATGGTGATTCTCCAAGCTCCAAGGGTTGAGAAAGCACGCTGTCCAACCGTGCTTTCAGATGACGCGGACGCTGATTTCACCCAACTGCTGTACGCCGCCGATCATCAGTTCGCCTGCCACCACCGGACCGACCCCTTCAGGGGTGCCTGTCATGATGAGGTCACCCGGCTGCAGCTCGAAAAAACGCGACAGGTAGGCGATTGTTTCCGCAACGGACCAGATCAGCTTGTCGATGCTGCTGCGCTGCTTGTCCACACCGTTGACCTGCAACCAGATGGCCGCATCAGAGGCCACATCGAATTCAGCCGCTGGCGTGAGCGGCCCGATCGGCGCCGACTGATCGAACGACTTGCCGATCTCCCACGGCCGACCCATTTCACGCATCTTCATCTGCAGGTCTCGACGCGTCATGTCCAGGCCAACGGCATAGCCCCAGACGTGCTCGACGGCGCTCTCCAGCGGGATGTCACGCCCTCCCTTACCGATGGCGGCGACCAGCTCGATCTCATAGTGGTAATTGCCGGTTTCACTCGGGTACGGGATTTCCAGCGTCTGGCCGCTTTTGGCTGGCACCACGGAGTCGGCCGGCTTGCAGAAGAAAAACGGTGGCTCGCGATCCGGGTCGAAGCCCATCTCCCGTGCATGCGCCGCATAGTTGCGGCCTACGCAGTAAACCCGGCGAACGGGAAAGGTGTCTGACGTGCCATGGATGGCGAGTGCAGTCACTGCTTGAGGTGCGACGACGTAAGTCATGGGGTGCTCCAATCTTCAAGGATTAACGGGATTCGCGAAGGATGCCCAAGGCCTGCTGCACTGGACGATCCGAAAAACTGAACAGGACGCACTCTTCCTGATTCTCAAAGCGCAGAGAGGCCCAGCTCGGCACCACAAATGTGTCGCGAGGTTCGTAGTCGAAACGCTGATCGGCAATCCAGACCGTGCCCCGCCCTTCGACCACCGAGTAAACGGTTGCATCGGTGCTGCGGCTGGTCTTGCCGCTGAACTGGCGAGGCAGAACCTGCATGAAGGTGGCAATGGTGGGCATCGGCCAACCGCCTGTCGCCGGATTGACGTAACGCAGCTTGACGCCGTCGCACTCGTCAATTTCCTCATGACGCAGCAGGGTCTCCAGCGCCTCGCGCGTCCGGGCGTAGGGGTAGCTGAAAATGGGAGAAGTGTGAGAGGTCGCCTGATGCCGGACCGGCAGGAGGTTCATACCGTATCGCGCCAGGCTATTGCCTTCTGGACGACTGATGGGCTGCACCGGCTTCTCGTAGTTTTCTGCGAAACCGGCGTCGAAGAAACGCACGATCGGGATATCAAGACCGTCAAGCCAGATAACCGGCTCCCCGCCTTCAAGCTGCGGCGGATTCCCGTGGTCATGCCATGTCCAGGACGGCGTGATGATGAAATCACCCGGCTCCATCGTTGCCCGTTCGCCGTCCACCGCCGTGTAGGCACCTCGGCCTTCGATGACGAAACGCAAGGCAGACTGGCTGTGGCGATGGCTCGGTGCGACTTCTCCTGGAAGGATCATCTGCAAGCCGGCGTACAGACTGGAGGTAATCGAAGCAGTGCCACGCAGTGCAGGATTCTCCAGAACCAGTACACGGCGCACCGCTTCCTCGGCAGAGATCAAATCCCCCGACTCGGTCAGAAAAGGACGCAGGGTCTTGTAGCTCCACAGAGCAGGCTGACAGGCACCTGCAGGCTGACGGGGAACCAGGTTGTGCAGTTGTTCCCAGAGCGGCATCAAATTGTGCTTGTCGATGCGCTGGTAAAACGCAGCGCGTTCGTCATTGATGGTGTTGTTCATGAGGGGACCTTTTTCAGCTGGCCATTTGTTGTAGGACAATTATTGGCCCATCTCACATATCCGAATAATGGTATTTGACGATAAACCCATATATATTTTTGTATAGCTAACCCCGCCAAGCTTTACCCGACCCGAGGCACCCATGGCCACCGACTGGATTCGCCGCCTGCGCATGCAGCACCTCCAATTACTCATAAGCCTCGAAGAAACCGGCAGCGTGACAGAGGCAGCCCGGGCAACTTTCAGCACCCAGCCCGCCCTTTCCAAATGGTTGAAAGAGCTGGAGGAGGACGTAGGAGCGCCCCTCTTCGAGCGGCACGCGCGCGGTCTGACCCCGACGGCCCAAGGGCTGATGCTGCTGGGTCACGCCCGGCGGGTTTTGAGCGAAATGGATCGCGCACAGCTGAATCTAAAAGCCATGCAGGACGGCAGTTCCTACAGGGTGGTGATAGGCACCTCCCCGGCGTCGGCGCCGAACCTGGTCCCTGCAGCAATCATGCAGTTTCTGCAGCGCCATCCAGGGGCGCAGGTTGAACTGCAGGAAGGGACCATGAACGAGTTGCTCGAACGCCTGGAACTGGGCCAGCTTGACCTCGTGGTCGGACGCCTCGATGCCTACTCTCCTCGCCCCTCGCTGCAAAGCGAACAACTGTATGACGAGGCCATGCGCGTGATCTGTCGCCCTGGCCACCCCCTGACCTACAACGACAATCTGAGTTGGGATGATCTGCGAAGCTATGACTGGATCGTCTGGGCCAAGAGCACCCCGATTCGCACCAAACTCGATATGGCGCTAACCCGTGCGGGGCAGCGCCCGCTTCCGTATCGGATCGAGTCGACCTCCCTCATCGGTAATCTCTGGTTGCTGCATTACAGCGACATGCTGTCGATTGCATCCGATCGTGTGGCGGATCACTTCACCCAACGCAGACTGGTGGTCCCGTTGAAATTCGAGCTCAACGCCGTAGGGTCGCTCGGGATGTGTTGGCGCGATGAACCTCACCCGGACCCCAGCCTTCCCCATCTGCTGGAAAGCATCCGAGCGGCAGCGGCGAGCCAGAGCCTGACCAAGGTCATCGGTCCGCAAGGGTGATTTGAGGCCGCAGGTGCTGTCGCAACAGACGTGCTGTTTTCGCCGCCTGCACGGCACCGCCATGCAGAATTCAATCGCAAGGACCGGAGTGTCCATATCGCGTGCGAACCCTAATCTGATCCCATCGTCGGATCAGATCAGGAACACCTGCCATGAACACTTCGCTGCTGTCTTCGATCAACCTTATCTTCCGCGCCCCTCGCGAGCGCCCTGCCGGTGCCATTCGCTACACCATCGGCCGGACCATTCTTGGCCCGGTGCTGGTGGGCCACAGTGGCTACGGCATTTGCGCGATATTCCTGGACGACACCGATGCTGGCCTGATGAACCAGTTGAGTGCGGCCTTTCCTCAACGAGAACACGTCCAGGCGGGTGAGGTGTTGAGATCGGAACTCGAACAGGTCATCTCGCTGGTTGATACGGGAAAGACCTCGAAAGTCCTGAATCTGGATGTCGGGGGCACGGTCTTTCAGCAAAAAGTCTGGACCGCCCTGCAGCACATTCCAGCGGGACAAACCCGCAGCTACAGTGACGTCGCGTATGAAGTGGGCAATCCTGACGCCATCCGCGCGGTGGCCGGCGCGTGTGCCGCGAACGTGCTGGCCGTCGCGATCCCTTGCCATCGGGTCGTTCGAAGTGACGGGTCTATTTCGGGGTACCGCTGGGGGGTTGAGCGTAAGCGGACACTTCTGGAAAAGGAGTCCAACTGATGACCCGGACCCGAACTCTGCTTGCCCCCTCCCAGGGGTTGGATTGGCCGAGCCTGCAGCGGTCATTGGATGATTCAGGCTACGCGGTCGTCCCTTCGATCATGACCGCCGATCAATGCCAGGCGTTGGCGGGCCTGTACAGCGACCCGACGCTTTTTCGCACTCGGGTCGTCATGGCGCGGCACGGGTTTGGAAGCGGTGAGTACCAATATTTCGACTATCCGCTGCCGCCATTGATCAACGCGTTGAGGCATGCCCTCTATCCCCATCTGGCAACCATTGCCAATGGCTGGAGCGAACGCCTCGGCGACGCCTTGCGCTACCCCATGGCGTTGACGTCTTTCCTCGAACGATGCCACCAAGCCGATCAGACGCGGGCGACGCCGCTGTTGCTTCAATATCAGACCGGCGATTACAACTGCCTGCATCAAGACGTTTATGGAGAGCACCTTTTCCCTCTGCAGGTGGCGATCTTGCTGTCGGTGCCAGGGGTCGATTTCCAAGGCGGAGAGTTCGTCGTGACGGAGTACTCATCCAGCTCACAGCGCGCCGAAGTGGTACCCCTTCAGCAGGGCGACGCGGTCATTTTCGCGGTCCGGACACGGCCCGTGGCCGGACGGCGGGGTCAATCGAAAAAGGTCCTCATGCGCCATGGCGTCAGCCGCATACAGGCTGGGCTGAGGCATACCGTGGGCATTATTTTTCATGACGCCAAGTGAACGGCCACCTGCGACGTGCGAACCCTTTTCTGAGACCTGAAAACGTTATGAACACATTCGCCACCGCCACCGAACATCTCGATTGGCACAACATCACGACGCAACTTGACCAGGAAGGCTTTGCGGTGCTGCCCGGCTTTCTGAAGCCCGACATCCTCGGCGCGCTCGCCGACGTTCTCGAAGGCTCGTCGAATCAGGTGCAAATCGATTTAAGTGAACAGCGATCAGGACGAGGATTGGCTTACCGCTGGAACGGCGACGTCCCGACCACATTGAGCTGCCTTAGAGAAGCCCTGTATTCGCCTCTCGCACAGGTCGCCAACCGCTGGTGCGAGACCTTGGCCCAGCCGTATCGCTATCCAGAAACGCTGCAGCAGTTTCAAATGCAGTGCTTCGAAGCAGGGCAACGGAGCGAACTGACGGAGCTGACCTGCTTGCGCACAGAAGACTATCTGGGGCTGCGGCAGCATGCAGATGGCGAGTGTGTTTTTCCTCTCCAGTTGGTCGGTCTCCTGAGCCCTTGCGCAGAAGGGTTCACAGGCGGAGAACTCGTGCTCACCGAACAGCGTCCCCGCATGCAATCTCGCCCCATGGTCGTCCCGCTGCAACAGGGCGACCTGGCAATCATCACGACCGCTCAACGCCCTTTCAAGGGCAGCAAAGGCTACTACCGCGTGAACATGAAACATGCCATCAGCCGCGTAAGAAGCGGCGAGCGCATCGGCATTTCAATCAGCTTTCACTTCGCTCCATGAGTGTTTTTCTATGGCGCCCCAGCACGACTGGATGTTGATAGGCCCGGACGGCAAACCGTTCCTCAGTGCGCAGCGTGGCACGTTGGGCGGGCACCGACGCACCGGGCTCTACGGGAAACTCGATTGCCGTGCTGCGCTGCAAGCCATCGCCCGAGGAGGCTATGTGAAGCATCGCGTTTTCTTTCTCGACGAACCGTCTGCGATAGCAGCGGGCTACCGTCCTTGTGCAGTCTGCATGCCCCACGAATACCGCGAATGGAAAAACGGCAACTGGCCGCCAACTCCACGACATCAGGAATCAAGATGAGCAATCAATTTGCGTTGGGATTTGACGACGAAGTCGCTTCCGACACGGCATCGGTAGCGAGGAGCATCGAAACGCTGGATTGGCGCGCCGTCGAAGCCTCGCTGGGTCAAGAGGGCTTTGCGGTATTGCCCACATTGCTGAACCGAGAGGCCTGCCACGCGCTGGCAGCCCTCTACAACGAGCCTCAACGTTTCCGAAGCCGTATTGTCATGGAGCGTTATGGCTTCGGGCGCGGGGAGTATCAATATTTTTCCTACCCACTTCCAGCGACCGTCGCTGATCTGCGCAGCCGCCTCTACGGGCAGTTGGCGCCCATTGCCAATCGTTGGCATGACGCACTGAGAATGGAGGAGCGTTTCCCTGGGGCTCACAGCGAATTCGCTGAAATCTGTCATGAAGCGGGCCAACGCAGGCCTACACCGCTGTTGCTGAGCTACCGGACAAATGACTACTGCTGCCTGCATCAGGACCTGTACGGCGAGCATGTATTCCCCTTCCAGGTGATCTTCCTTCTCGACGAGCCGGGACTGGACTTCACGGGCGGCGAACTCATCCTCACTGAGAGCGATCCGAAAAAGCCTGGCCGCGCAGAGGTGGTCAATCTGCACCAGGGCCAGGCCGTGATTGTCGCGGTGAACAGTCGCCCTGCCCGGTCCACGCGCGGGTTTTATCGCATCAATATGCGGCATGGGGTGAGCCGGATTCACAGCGGCGTCCGTCGAACGCTGGGCATCATTTTCCACGACGCCAAATGACCGGCCAGCCCTCGGAAACGCAGCTCAATTCTCAGGAAATACCGTAGACCACGCCGCAAGCCTCAACGCCCGAAGCCACTTCCACGGGTGGTACAGATCGTTGGCGCGTTCCTGGTGCTTTTTTTTGAAAACACTTCATTTCATCGTACTCGGCCCGACTACGAGGACGTGATGTGGAACTCAAAACAAATGGCGCACTGATGATCCTGTTCCTGGGCGCGCTGGCAGCCACTGCTCCGCTGTCAATCGACATCGGTTTACCGGGGTTCGCCGCCACCGCTGCGGCACTGGGCGTTCCCGTCAGCCTGATGCCCCAGACCCTCAGCGTATTTCTTGTCGGATTTTCGGTCGGCCCGCTGATATTCGGCCCTATGGCCGACCGATTCGGCCGTCGTCCCATCCTCGTGGCTGGCTTGATCATCTTCGTTGTCGGCGGATTAGGTGCGACGCTTTCCACGGACTTCGCCTTCATGCTGGGCAGCCGACTGGTTCAGGGAGTGGGCGCCGGGACCGCCGCAACCCTGCCGTTCGCCATCGCTCGAGATATCTATCAAGGGGACGAGGCGCGGGTACGGATGTCGGCCATCACGCTGGTGCTGGGGCTGGGCCCCATCATTGCCCCGATTCTGGGCACCGTCGCGCTGAGCCTGAGTGGCTGGCGCTGCGCCTATGCCTTGCTCGCCGCGAGCGGCATTCTGAGTGCGGCGGTTGCCTTTTTCTGCTTCAAGGAAAGCGCGCCGACGGCCACGCAACAGATGACCTGGACGAGCGTGATGAGCAATTACCGATCGGTGCTGATCAACCCCACGTTCCTTCGAAACACGCTGGTGAACGCCTGCAGCTTTGGCGTCATGTTCGCCTACATCGCCGGATCACCTGAAGTCTTGACCGTGGATTTCGGAATGAGCAGCGGTCAATACAGCCTCTCGTTCGCACTGACCGCAGGTGCCCTCATGTGCGGTTCGCTCCTGAACGGCAAACTCGCGCTTCGGGGCTGGCCCTCGGCACCCATCGCGAATTTCGCCAATGCCCTGATTGCCTTGGCGAGCCTCATACTGACCGCCATCACCCTCAGTGGAGAATTGAACGCCGTCATTTTCGTCATGGCGGTGGCGTTGGTGCTTCTGGGCGTCGGACTGTTGAGCCCTAACGTGATCCACGACGCCCTGCAACCCATGGGGAAAATGGCCGGGGTTGCAACCGCCGTCTTGCGGGGAATTCAGATGGTGCTGGCCGGTTGCGCAAGCGCGCTGGTCGGCACGTTGCAAATGGGCAACAGCGCGTTGTCAACTGCCTGCGTCATGGCAGCGTTTGCGATAGCCTCCCTGGCCATTCAGCGTCTAGGGGTTCGCAAAAGCACGGTAGCCGTTTCTTGAAATACGGCTCCCCGGCTCTCAGGCGAATTCGTCGATCACCCGTCTCAATCGATCACAGTATTCGCCCAGCCGATCATCCGTTGCCGAGGCCACTCCCAAGAGCAATCCCGGACGCGAAACCGAGGCGTCGCTGTACCACGGCGTCAGGGGCGAGGGTGTCAAACCGAAACGCCTGGCCTCCAGTGCCACTCGAACATCCTGAGCCCCTTCGGGCAGGTCGAGGAGCATCGCCAATCCGGCCGCCCGGACAGGCAGCCCCCAGGGTTTCAACTGGGTGAACAGTGCGTCACGTCGTGTCGCATACACGCGCTTCATGCGCCGCAGGTGCCGCATGTAGTGCCCCTCTTTCATGAATTCTGCGATTGCATTCTGGACCGCCGGGCCCGGCGCCGGGGCGAGGCACGTGGCGGCATCCACAAACGCGGATACCAGCGCCACAGGCACCACGATGAACCCCAAACGCAATGTCGGACTCAGGGTCTTGCTGAACGAGCCGATGTGCAGCACGCGACCTTCACGGTCAAGCGAACTGAGCGCGGGCGCTGCTCGCCCGGCGAGCTGAAGTTCCCCCAGGTAATCATCTTCGATGATCCACGCACCCGATTGCGCGGCCCACTCCAGCAACAACAAGCGCCGAGTCAACGACAGCGTCGGGCCAAGCGGTGCCTGCTGACCGGGCGTCACAATGGCCAGGGCGGCATCGGGGGCCTGAGCGATGGCGTGTTGGATGTTCAAGCCATCGCCGTCAACGGGCACGGGTATCGGTCGCACTTGCGAGGTCTGGAGGGAAAGACGGGTCAGGGGAAATCCGGGGTCTTCCATCCACGCGGTTTTCCCCTCAAGGCGCAATACCCGCAAGGCCAACCCCAGCGCGCCGGTGAAGCCCGAGGTGATGATGATTTGCGATGGCAGGCATTCGATCGAGCGTGAGATGGCGAGATGAGCGGCTATTTCACGTCGCAATTCACTCTCCCCCCGGGGATCGGGATAACCCCGCGCCGTGACAACCTCCGCGCGCACGGCGTGGGCCCGGATTCTCGCAAACTGCTTCATGGGAAAACAGTCCAGAGCAGGGATTCCCATCTGGAAAACACCAGGACCTGAGGAAAAGTTTCTGTACATCTCAGGCAGTGCGCTTTCCTGCCCCACCGGTTCAGCCGCAGGCTTCGCGCTTCTGGGACGGGGCGCGACACGCGTCCCGCTGGTGCGCGACGATACGATGAGTTGTGCGTCCAGCAAACGCTCATAAGCGACGCGAACGGTGCCTCGGGCAACGCCCAACTGCGACGCCAGATCACGCCACGACGGTAGCCTGGCCCCAGGCACGAGAATGCCCGAGTCGATGGCGTTCGCGATGCCACTGCGTATTTGCTCGGCCAACGGGACCTTGATGTTTCGGTCCAGGCTTAGGTTCAGAAGAGTGTTCATGCCGCATGGTACAAAAAAAACAAAAGGAACTGGACCTTTTTGTTGCTCCTGTCTGGATGACATCCCTGCGGACGTATGGTGGCCTCATCAGCGCTTGCCGCTGCACTGGAGGAAGTGCGCAAGGCATGGCATTAACGGCTTTTCCCGTCAGCGGGAAACCGTAAGCAAGCGTCCGTGGTACAGAGGAAAAATCCATTTCAGGTTCTTATGTTTGAACTCCGTGAGGCCTATCGTGCCTTCAAAAGGAGGCGACCATGACGATCAATCACAAGACCTGGGCATTGGCGGCGTTGCTGTCACTGGCGGGTACTGTCAGTGCCCATGACGCTCAGAAAGCGGGGGACCAGGTGGTTCCCAACTTTGCACAGGCGATCCCCAACATTCCGGGCAAATCCCTGATTGCCGTTGAGGTGAACTACCCGCCCGGCGGCCAATCGCTACCCCACCATCATGCAAATTCGGCGTTTATTTATGCCTACGTCGTTTCCGGAAGCATCCGCAGCCAGGTCGAAGGGCACCCCGCGCGCATTTACAAGGCTGGCGAAAGCTTTGCGGAAGAGCCTGGCGCCCACCACCTGATGGGAGGGAATGCCAGCACGACCGAACCCGCCAAGCTCCTGGCCGTATTCGTCGTCGACAGCGACGATAAAAATCTGACCACTCCTGACAAATAGGAACCGTTACATGACTCAACGTATCGATTACATCAATGCGGCACCCGACGGCTACAAAGCACTGGGTGGCGTTTATGGCTACATCGCCAAATGTGGCCTGAGCGGCGTGCTGGTCGAGCTCGTCTTCTTGCGCATCTCACAAATCAACGGCTGCGCCTACTGCCTGGACCTGCACACCCGTGACCTGTCCAGCAAAGGCGTTGCGCCTGAAAAACTCGCATTGGTTCAAGTCTGGCGCGAAGCCGGCAAGGTGTTCGACGAACAGGAACAGGCCGCCCTCGCATGGGCCGAAACCGTCACGCGTGTCGCCGAAACCGCGATTCCGGATGAAGAGTTCACAGCCGTGTCTGCCGTGTTCAGTGAAAAACAGATCGTTGACCTGACGATTGCCATCGGCCTGATGAATACCTTCAACAGGATCGCGATCGGCTTTCGCCGCCCTCCGGAAGCCGCATTGAAATAAAACACGTCAGCGGCTTGAAGCTCAGGCCTACAGGCCTGAATGAAGCGCGCGGGGGCTTGCTGTGCCGTACCGAACACGGTGTCGGTAAAGCGGCCCCTTCTTGTCTTCCCCAGAAGGAAATCGTTGAGACATTTATGAAATGGCCCGACCCTTTGCAGTCCCGGTTGAGCGAAGCCTTGCCTGACGGGTACACCCTGGTGCAACTCTCTCGTTTGGACGTCCCGAAACTGGTCGAGAAGCTTCCGGAGTGGTATCCCAATATCAGCCACGGTGACGGCGCCCGGTTCACCAGGCCCAAATTTTATTTCGAGTCGGTATCGCTGAAATACGAGAGCTCTCGAGACACGATCATTTATGTAGGCCTCAAGGGCGTTGAGTTGGTCTCGATGGTTTGCCTGGAACGGGACTACGACACAAAGTCGCTTTATGGTCGCCTGGGCGTTGTAGCCCCTGAGCACAGGCGTTCGGGTCTGGGCGTGGTCGTCATGGACTTGATCGAAGCCTCGGCGCGTTTGCAGGGCCTGGCAAACATCTACACCTACGCAACGCTGCACAACAACACCGTCCAGAAACTGCTGGAAAAGGCAGGATATTCACCCGTCGGCATCGTCCCGGGACGAGACAGGGAATGCATCCCCGACAGGAACGAGGTCGTACGCGTCCCCGAAGTGCTCTACGTCAAAGCCCTGGCCCACCGCGAGCGCAGTCTGGAAGCTCACCCTGCCAACATGACACCGGCAGTGAAGCGCATCTGGCAGACAATCAAAAATGTCGATGTGTTGCGAACCTCTGTCGATTAGCCGCCCGCAAGAACGCTGTACCAGCGGGCGTCAACCCCATCGCTGACGCCCTGAATCCGCACTCAATTGGCGATCGCAATCGCCACCGGCATTGTCATTCGGAAGGACTCCGCTATGTCGCTCTATACGTTGTATCTGGCCACCGTCATCAATATCAACAAAGAACTGCCGGTCAAGGCAGGCCTGACGCTTGAAGAGTGTAGAGCAGCCGCCCTGCAGGCGCTTGGCGCAGAAAGCAACTACGCGAAGTGCCGCCCGACGCAACCGGAAAAACCTGTTGTGTTCGTCAAGCTGCCCAGCGGACTGATCGTGGAAGTGGAGCGCAAAAACGGCGGCTACCCACTTCCGCCGGGGCACACAGCAACTGACCAGGCGTTCATGACCACCGTGCTGGGCAAGGTATCGAGCGGCGTTCACAGCGCAGTTCATGGGCCTGCGCGAATGACAACGGGCCCCACGACAACGCCCCATATTGCTACCGACTAAGGGCTTTCGATCCGCGCAAGCGAGAAGATCCGCTCGCGAATCACGGAGGCGGCACCAATGGCAGCCCCATCGGCGCCCAGACGCGTCACCTCTAGCAATGGGACGTTGAAGCCGTGCAAGAGGTGCTGGGTGAGCAGGCTCTCGACCCGCGACGTGATGCGCGGGAAAAGGACACTCAACGGTCCGCCGAACACGATTTTTTCGGGGTTGAGCAGGTAAACGAGATTGGCCAATCCTGTTGCAAGGACTTCAGCCCACTGGTCCAGAACCCGTTCCAGCGATGGGGACGAATAGGCGTCCTCGTCGGCAAGCGCCATCAACCCGTCCTCCAGGGAACAATCAGACGGAAGAAAGGCGCTGAACCGCTCATGCCCTGCCAAACGCTCGAAGGACTGATCATCGCTGGCTGAAAGGCTTGCCCCCATCACCAGGTGTCCGAGCTCCCCTGCATAACCATGGCTGCCAGCAAATATCTGACCGCGCTGCACGATGGCGCCCCCCAACCCTTCAGTGAGCAGAATCAACACCATGTTTTGCGCGTCACGTTCCTGCAACGAACAGAGTTCGGCATTGGCAAACGCGTTCGCGTCATTGCAGATTGTCACCGGCCAAGGCAGATGAGGATGAGCGGACAACGTCGCTTGCAACGGGACATCGCGCCAATGAAGAAACGGCGCGACGACGACCCGCCCCTGCTGATCTACCAGACCGGGGATGGAAACGCAGACGCCCAGAATACGCTGAGGGCTGAGCCCCGAAGCCGCCAACAGACGCCAGGGTATCAGGGCAATTTCTTCTACCGCCCTGCCCACTTCCCGAAGATCGGGGCCGACGGGAATGGAGATCTTTTGCACGACGCCCATACTCAAATCGACCAGGACAGCGGTCAGTGCATGACTCGAAATGTCGATCCCCACCGAATAGGCACCTTGAGGATTGAGTGCCAACCCCGCTCCCGGACGCCCGGATCGCCCTGCACTCGAACGATCGATCGTCTCCAGGACGAGCCCCTTTTCCAGGAGTTCTTTCACTGTATTGCCGATGGTCGCGCGCGTCAGATCAAGCCTGCGCGCCATGTCCGCACGACTGAGCAGATCGCCCTTTTTGAGCAGTCGCAGACAGCGAACGGTGTTGATATGCCGGAGCAGCCCGGACGTCGTTCCCGAATTGAGGATGGGGTCGAATACCTCACGATGGGGTGCGTTGGCCGAGGGACTGTTCCCTAAGATGGGGAGCGGCATTGCGTCTGGCCTTGCGGCTTCACTCAACACATTTCTCGCCGCCTTTCGCGAGCGATACAAGTAGCTCTTGAGCGTCGCGACCGATAAAGGCAACCCATGCTCACTGAGCGCTTTGGCCACGTCAGCGATACGTGCCCCCGCCGAGAGTCTCTGCTCGATCTCTGGCAGCAGTGCACGCAGCCTGCCCGCCTTGGTTCCGTCCACCACTGCTTCGATCGCAGCGTGGAGCGATCTGTGCTTACCCATTCTGGTCGATCTCCAACGATCATTAATGCAGCCTTCATGCATCCCAATAGCCACCTGAATGCCCGCTTTTTTATTTATATCTGCCGACATTCAGGCCATTGACGCTTATTTCAGTTTGTTTAGATTAAATACAAACAGGAGGCATGTCAGCCTCGCCGTCAATGATCAGGAGCATCGCCATGAGCCGTAGCCTTGAACGCTATCGCTTCGCGCATCAGAACGCTCACCCCGGCGAACGACAGGTTGGCGAAGATGAAGGTCATACGTGCCCCCCTGAGCCTTCAAACATTCTCGTGATCGACATGGGCGGGACGCACATCAAGTTCGGCTGTGTTCGCGAAGGGAGGGTGCAGCGTTTCCAGCACCAAGTGCCGACACGATGCGTCAGAAACAGCAACCCGGTCGAATCCCTCGCGGTATTGACCCGACAGTTCATCGCCGAATCAGGCCTGACTCCAGACATCGTGGTCAGCACCGTTCCAGGTTTTTTAAGCGCCGATGGCGACCGGCTACTCAACGTGGCCAATATTCCGGAAATGAACGGCGTACACCTGAGAAGCGAGCTCTCTGCCCTATTGCAGATCCCCGTCATTCTGGAACGTGACGCCAATCTTGCGCTGATAGGCGAATCCGTGGCTGGCGCCGCGATGGGCACCAACAATGCGCTGGCGATTTTCTTTGGAACCGGCATAGGCGCGTCCCTGCTCATGGATGGCAAACCCTATCGGGGGAGCGGCTGGGCACTGGAGATTGGTCACGTGCCCGTTTTCGGAGGAAACATCGAGGCCCTCTCCCCTCTCAAGCATCCGTCCAGCGAGGACTACGCGTCCGGCCGTGCACTGCAAGCTATCGCGCAACGGTATCAGGTGCCTGTCGAGGCGCTTTTCGAAACGGACTCCAAGCCGACGCAACTGACCCGAGCCCTGGACGATTTTGTCCGTCATCAGGCGCTTGTCGTCAGCGCAGCCATGGCAACGCTCTCGCCCGAAACGGTCATTCTGGGTGGCGGGGTGCTAAGCATCGCAGGCTACCCCAGGGAACGCCTCAAGCAGCTCATCGCGGCCAACGCCCCTTGCACCAAGACCGGTGCCGCCCTGGATTTACGCTGGGCCGTGCTGGGCTGGTCGAGTGTCCTGCATGCGGCGCCCGCGATCGTCCGGGCGCATCGACACCCGCCCTACACCCGTTGATCAGCCCCTTCGTGGCACCTACTGAAAAGGAAGACCCCATGCTCAAAAACATCGACCCAATCCTTGGCCCGCAGTTGCTCTCCATACTTCGTTCAATGGGCCATGGCGAAGAGATCGCCATCGTCGACCGAAATTATCCGGCACTCAGCGCTGGACCCACGCTCATTCGCCACGACGGTTCGGATGGTCCACGCACGCTAGAGGCGGTGCTGTCGGTGCTGCCGCTGGATGACAGCGCGGACGCTGTAACCCGCATGGAGGTGCACGATGAACCTCATCACATCCTTCCGGTGATAGCCGACCTGATCGACGTCGCTGGCCGCCATGCGCCCGGCAGAGAGGTGGCGTCGTTGCAACCCTCGCCGTTCAAGACGCGCGCGTCCAACGCAGTGGCAATCATCGTCACCGGTGAGGAACGGGTTTACGGGAACATTTTGCTTCGCAAAGGAACCCTCGCGTCTGAGTAAGAACCGTCACTCCCGACAACCCGATTCTCGACATCGAGGAACAACGCTATGAACAGTGACACCACCCCCCCGTTTTCGCTGAAAGGCCAAACGGCCCTGATCACCGGCGCGACACGGGGTATCGGCTACGCCTGTGCCAAGGCCTTGGGTGACGCGGGAGCAAAGGTCGCCCTTGGCTGTAGAGACCTGGTGGCTGGCAAGCGCGCAGCGGAGCAACTTCAAAACGCGGGCATCGCTGCCATCGCTGTGCACATGGACATGCTCTCGACCGCCTCCATTACCCAGGCAATATCAGCGGTGGACACTGAGCTCGGCCCCTTGTCGATTCTCGTCAATAACGCAGGCCTGAGCCATCCCGCAGCAGCGATTGACGTCAGCGCTGTCGACTACGACGCGATGTTCGACCTCAACGTCAAAGGCGCTTTTTTTGCTGCGCAGGCCGCGGCTCGAAGCATGGCGACGCGGGGGCACGGGAGCATCGTCAATATCGCCTCACAAGCGGGGTTGGTCGCACTCCAGGGCGAACCGATCTATTGCATGACCAAGGCCGCGATGATCCACATGACGCAATGCCTGGCCGTCGAGTGGGCCGATCTGGGCATCCGCGTAAACGCCGTGGCCCCGACGTTCGTTCGCACCGACAGCACCCGAAGCTGGCTGGAGGACGATGCGTCGCTCAAATCGCTGCTCGCGCGCATCCCGCTCAACAAAATCGGTGAGCCGGAGAACGTCGCAGAACCTGTCGTTTTTCTGGCCTCGCCAGCCGCCCAGATGATCACCGGCGCGACGCTGAAAATCGACGGCGGATGGACAGCGGTGTAACCGCTCCTTTTTTCTCAACACCTGTTTATTTTGGATGGACCATGAACGTAAAAGATGACCGTCGCCTCAAGGTCGGCGTGCTCGGCTGCGGCCCGATCGCCCAGTTCGCTCATTTCGATTCCTGCATCAAAGCGCGCAACGCCGAGCTCCATGCCATCTGCGATGTGGCGAGTGATCTGGTCAATCGCATGGGCGCGACCTACGGCCCCACCCGAACATTCCTCGATTATGATCGGATGCTGGCCGACCCTGAACTGGACGCTGTGATCATCGCCACCTCCGATGCGTTCCATGTCGAGGCCTCACGCCGAGCGTTGGCGGCAGGCAAGCACGTGCTCTGTGAAAAGCCGCTGGGTGTTAGCGTCGAAGAAGTAGAGGATCTGGCGGCCACGGTGCGCGATTCCGGCAAAATCCTGCAAGTCGGTCATATGAAGCGTTTCGACATCGGTCTGGAACGCGCCAGAGACTTCGTGCGCGACGAGATGGGACAGATACTGGCGCTCAAGGCGTGGTACTGCGACTCAACCCACCGCTATACCGTCACTGACGCTGTGCAGCCGATGCCGATCTTCAGCAAAGAAGCCCTCAAGCCCGCCGGTAATCCCAAGGCGGATCTGCGGCAGTACTACATGCTCGCCCACGGCAGTCACTTGTTCGACACCGCCCGTTTCTTGTGTGGTGACATTGTTGAAGTCAGCGCACGCCTGACCGAAAAATTCGGCGCCTATTCCTGGTTCATCGATGTCGAATTCGCCAATGGCGCTGCGGGACATCTGGACCTGACCGTCGCGGTGCGCATGGACTGGCATGAAGGCCTGCAACTGTACGGCGAACACGGCAGCGTCATCGCCAAGACCTATAACCCGTGGTACTTCAAATCGTCCGAAGTGGACATCTTCTCAGAGCGCGACGCGACCTGGCACCGCCCGTTGGCAGCCGATGGCCATTTCTATCGCCGACAACTGGAAGGCTTCGCCGACACGCTCCTCGATGGGGCTCCGATGCGAGGCGCCGATATCGACGACGGCATCGCGTCCGTTCGGGCGATGATTGCCACCGCTCGATCGGTGGCCAGCGGCAAGCCTGTCAGACTGGCTGATGTCGAGGGCAGACTGTGATGACGCCGGGCGTTTTTGCACGCACCTATTCGGCTAAATACCCAGGCAGCTTGTTTTCGAAAATTCGCGCAGATGGCTTCGGTGCCACGCAATTCAATCTGTCGTGCGCGGGCTTGGCGTCCTTGCCAAGGGAGCTTCCTGATGGCATTGCTGCAAGCATCGCGCAGGGCGCGCGCGAAGCAGGTATCTCGATCTGTGCCCTGTCAGGCACCTACAACATGGCGCATCCTGACCCGGTGTACCGGCGCAGCTTGCGCCTGGGGTTCGCAAATGTCATGCGGGCTGCCCGGGAAATGGGGGTGCCATTGGTGACGCTCTGCACAGGTTCGCGGGAGCTGTCGGACATGTGGCGTGCCCACCCGGACAATGCCTCAAGGCAGGCCTGGTATGACCTGCGTGATGAGTTGGCTTTCGCATTGGCTCTGGCCGACGAATTCGACCTGACCCTCGGGATCGAACCTGAACCCGGCAACGTCATTTGTGATGCCGCTGCCGCTCGAAAGGTCCTTGATGAAGTGAGGTCCCCTCGTCTGGGCATCGTGCTGGACGCTGCGAATCTTTTGCCGCCATCTGCGCAATCCCGACAGCAGGAGATCGTCGCACACGCCACCGACTCGCTGGGCGAGCATCTTCTTCTGGTTCACGCCAAGGATATCGACAGCCACGGAATCGTGGTCCCCGCCGGCAAGGGCGCGGTTGACCTGCCGCAATTCGTCGCCCGCGTGCGTGCCACCGGCTATGACGGGCCACTGGTCGGCCATAATTTCGAAGAGGTTGATGCCCCTGGAGTCGCGGACTATCTGCAACGCATCATCCGGAGGGAAGCCCATGAGCCTGCATGACTTCCAGACAGCCGATGGCTGTCGACTCGCCTATACCGATCAGGGATCCGGGCTGACCGTATTGTGGCAACACGGCCTCGGCGCCGATCACAACCAACCGGCCGAAGTGTTCCCGAGCACCGAAGGCATCCGACGCATCACGCTTGAGTGCCGTGGCCATGGTGCTTCTGAATTGGGAGACATCCACGCGATCAGCATCGCTCAATTCGCCGACGATGCGATTGCCTTGCTCGATCATCTTGGAATCGAGCGAGCCGTGTTTGGGGGAATATCGCTCGGAGCCGCTGTGGCTCTGCGCCTCGCGGTTAAGCAGCCTCAACGGACAGTAGCGCTCATCCTGGCCCGTCCGGCGTGGATCGCGGAAAACGCCCCCCACGGAATGAAAATCTATCGGGAGGTGGCTCGGCTGCTGCACCAGTTCGGGCCGCAACACGGAGCGCTCCGATTCGAAGCGTCCCCCCTTCTGCATGAGATAGCGCACATCTCGCCCGACAACGCTGCCTCCCTGCGGAGCTTTTTCACTCGCGATCCGATCAGTACAGTCCCTCTTCTCGATCTCATTCCTGATGATGGACCCGGCGTTTTCAGGTCAGCGATACAGGCGCTGACGTGCCCCACTCAGATCATTGCGAATCGGCAGGACTTCATCCATTCCATGGATACCGCCGAAACACTCGCAGGCCTGATCAGCCAGTCCCGGCTGAGCGTGATCACCTCGAAGACGCTGAGTCGTGAACAGTATCTCCAAGGGTTTCGAGAGGTCCTGAATGATTTTCTGACCACAACACTCTTCGCTGGCTAATATTCACACGCCCTCCGCACGGTGATCCATAACGTTACGGACATGGATAGCACCTGTTTATTCATTACCCACTTCAAAATCGCAGGAGGACACTACAGCGCAGGCTTTTGTCACTTGAAACAGGACGGCTATACACAGCTTCGGGCCTTGCAAAGTGACTCCAGCCTTGCCGCTGCTCACAAAAATAAAGGTAAACCCCATGAACGCAACGCCTCCCTTGAGCGCTTCTCCCCCTCTCGACATTCAGGCGCTCATCGATAACAACCCAGTCTCACTCTATCAATGGCGCATCGTGGCTCTCTGCTTCTTGATCGTGTTTCTGGATGGACTGGATACCGCGGCGATGGGGTTCATCGCCCCCGCACTGAGCCAGGATTGGGGTATCGATCGGGCAAGCCTGGGCCCGGTGATGAGTGCCGCGCTGATCGGAATGGTCTTCGGCGCATTGACGTCCGGCCCTCTGGCAGACCGTATCGGTCGTCGTTGGGTGCTGATCATTGCGGTCACCCTGTTCGGCGTGTTCAGCTTGTTGTCGGCCTATAGCAGCAATGTCCAACAGCTGTTGATCCTGAGATTGCTGACGGGTACCGGTCTCGGCGCAGCGATGCCGAACGCCACTACCCTGTTGTCCGAGTACACCCCGGCGCGTCTCAAATCCCTTCTGGTCACCTGCATGTTCTGTGGCTTCAACCTCGGGATGGCCTGCGGCGGTTTCATCTCCGCCAAACTCATTCCCCTGCTCGGATGGCACAGCTTGCTGGTACTCGGCGGAGCCCTGCCACTTGCACTGGCCGCGCTACTGCTGGGATGGCTGCCCGAGTCAGCCCGCTTTCTGGTCGTGCGCAGGCGACCTGTCGAGGTCATCCGCAGAACCGTGAAGCCTATTGCGCCAGCGCAGGTGGAACTCGCCAGCGGTTTCACCACACCCGAACAGAGCGCGCTCAAGACCCGAAGCGGATTCAAGGTCGTGTTTGGCGGTGTGTACAGCACGGGCACGTTGCTGCTTTGGCTCACCTATTTCATGGGACTGGTAATCGTCTATCTGCTGACAAGCTGGCTGCCCACGTTGATGCGCGACAGCGGAATGAGCGTCGAGCAGTCGGCTTACATCGGGGCTATTTTTCAATTCGGCGGTGTCTTGAGTGCTGTGGCCGTTGGCTGGGCAATGGACCGTTTCCGGCCGCATTGGGTGATCGGCGGCGCGTATCTTCTCGCCGGCATTTTCACCTGGATGGTCGGCCAGAGCCTGAATCACGTTTCACTGCTCGCGATACTGGTCCTGCTGGCGGGCATGTGCATCAATGGCGCCCAGTCTGCCATGCCGTCCCTGGCGGCACGCTTCTATCCCACACAAGGCCGTGCGACGGGGGTTTCGTGGATGTTGGGAATAGGCCGCTTCGGGGCGATTCTGGGCGCTTGGGCAGGGGCGACTTTGCTCGGCCTGGGATGGAATTTCGAGCAGGTGCTGACCGCACTCGTAGTCCCCGCCGGCATCGCCGCTGTCGCCGTTCTGGTGAAGGGACTCGTCAGTCATGCGGATGCGACCTGAGTCGCGGGCTGAAATCGATTGGGCCTAGACTCGAACAGCCACGAACGCAGTACTGCACCAGGCAGGTACAAAAAAGCGCGCTTCACGTCCAGTACGCGTTGCGCGCTTTGTGCTTATGCGGACTGGTTCACCTGTTGCTAGCGCTTACCCTATCAACATTCAAAGCCAGGCAGCCTGAGCGCTCTCCTCACAAGCACACCTAGGAGGCTGTAGATCCGTAGTCGGTTGAAAGTGAGGTTGGAGTTGATGACCAGATCAAGTCATCTGAATAACAGTCTGCAAAATGGTGCTCTCTGTCGAGATGGTCTTGGCATTTGCTTGGTAGTTACTTTGCGCCTTGATCAGCTCTACCAGTTCCGCCGTCAGGTCAACATTGGACTCCTCAAGCGCGGAACCGGTAATGCTGCCTAGCGTCCCGGACTGAGGTGTACCGGTGACAGGAATCCCCGAAGCATAGGTTTCCCGCCACATGGTCCCACCTGCGGGAGCCAATCCCTGAACGTTTGCAAAGGTTGATAAAGACACCTGCCCAATGACTCTTGACTCACCATTGGTGTAAGTGGCGAACATAGTCCCTGTGGCATCAACGTTCATGGCGCTGATCTGACCTGTGTAATTACCATCCTGATGCTGCGCAATAGGCCCTGCAACGGCGTTGGTTTGAGTAGTAGCGAGCATGTCCAATTTCATACCACCCGTTACTGAAGATGCCCCGTTGGCAGACCAAGTGGTGGTTGTCCCGACCGTCTTGCTTTGACCGGGGACCCAGTTCTTGATCGTAAACGTACCGTCCGTGTTGACCGCGATGTTGGCGGTAGAGGTCGGCGCCGGACTCGTGATCAATGTGCCAGAGGCATCGAATGTAAACTGAGTTTCGTCGGGCACCGGCGGTGTTGCCGCAGGATCAGCGATACTGCGCCCGTCGATCAAACTATACATAGTCCAAGCATTGTCGCCATTTTTGCGGAAATATTGATTGAGCTGATGCTCATTACCTTGGCTATCGTAAATCTTCGTATTGATAAGCGTGGTGTAGGTACTTGTATCCTTAGGGTCGAACGCCGCACCGGTCACAATGGGCTTGCTCGAATCCAGATTCGATTGAAGAGTGATAGCACTGGTGGCTTTGGGGGGCATATTTGACATATCAACGCGAAGGTTCGACAGCACCCCGGTTTTCACGTTGCCGTTAGCATCAACGCCGTACCCCTGCAGGTTGTTGCCGTTGGTATCGATGATGTTGCCCGCTGTATCGGTGTGAAAATTGCCGGCCCGGGTATACAGCTTTTCACCGTTGTTACTGACCATAAAGAAGCCATTGCCGTTGATTGCCAGATCGAGGTCACGACCTGTGCCTGTGTTTAAGGCCCCCTGAGTGAAGTTCTGACTGATCGCAGAAGTAGTAACACCAGTGCCTATATTCGTGCCGCCCGATGTACCCCGGATCGACTGCGCATATTGGTCGGCAAATTCTGCACGGGAGGATTTGAATCCTACCGTCGCGACGTTAGCAATGTTGTTACCGGTTACTTGCAAACTTTTATTGGCGGCAGACAGCCCGCTCAGGCCTACATTGAAAGACATTTCTCACCTCGGCTCAGCCGTATAGACTACAAAGTTATCTTCTGGATTTTGGAGAGGCCAACGTTTGTGCCGTCAGCCAGGTTCAACGTCATTGGCGAACTTGCCGTCCCCATCGCCACGCTGGTGATCTTGTCAGGAAGAAAGGTTTTCAACGTCGTACTTTTCCCTTCAATACTGCCCGTCGCGACGAAACTGAATTTTCCGGAATCCAGGGTGTTACCCGCCTCGTCTTTGCCATCCCAGGTAAAACTGGTTTCACCCGCTTTTTTCTCGCCCAAGTCTAATGTCCGTACTAATGCACCCTTTGCGTCATATACCTTGACGGTGGTCAACGTGCTAAGAGAAGGCAAATTGACCGCTCCCGAGACACCCTTCCCGCTGTCGGCATATGTTGAACCGCTGTCCACAATGACTGTGCGCCCCACGAGCGATGCCGCCTGGAGCGCTTGGGAATTTTGGTACATCCCGCCGATGGCATCTACCGACGTGCTCAGGTTTTGCATTGTTTCCAAGCCGCTGAACTGAGCCAGCTGCGCCACAAACTGGCTGTTGTCCTGAGGATCTAGAGGGTTTTGATTCTGCATTTGAGTAACCAGCAGCTTTAGAAAAGCATCTTTTCCCAGGGAACTGGCTCCCGTGGTTGTATCCCCTGTTTTCCCCGAAGTTGGCTTCTGTAACGCGTTAATATAGTCAGCAGAGGAGGTGTTACCTACCGATGTCGTCATAGTCAAGAGCTCTGTGGGCTAAGATTGATTACAGCGTTCTGAGTACTTCAAGCGCGACGCGCTTAGCGACCCTTGAAGTGGAAACCAGCCAGTCGTCAAAGACAAACCATTGATAAAGCACAGCGCACTTTCGTTGATCTACACCGCCGAATTACGACGAAGCCAGCAGGATCATCTCGAACTCGAGACACGTTTCTAACGCACATACGAAACGGAAGTGAACTTGGGAGCACAGGCAGCTCTTATTGAGAGCCTATCGCCAGCACTGTCGCAGCACGCACTCAAAGAATGCAAATAGCGTGTTATTACGCGCTACACGTTGCACCGAGGCGACCCAGTAAAACAGCACCAGTTTTTGAATAAATCTCTGTACCACGCCCTCAGAGCCGATGAGCCCGATTCCCTTGCACCCGAGAAATCCTATAATCACGCTTTCCGCAAGATTGGCCTCCTGCATAAACAGTCCAATGTATTTTGTAATTTTGCTCTTCACGCTTAGCGCACTCAAGCCCAGAGGAATCGGCCGTTTAAGATCCGTCGACTCACTGCGTCATATTTTTATGCAGACAGCCGTTGAATACCCTGTGTCTGCTTCAGGAATTGCAAATAACCCTTAAGAAAAATAGAAAACAAGTGTCCTATTTTATCTTTTTCATAATCGACATATTCGATTATGCCCGTTCACATTGCTCACTCCCGGCGATCAGCCTACGAATGGCTCGAATACCTATCGGCTTTACTATTTCGCTTGAAAAATTTGATTTGATGACAGGGCGGGTGATTGACGACCTGGCGATACTCGACGTTAACGTCGAGTGTCTTTTACGGATCTGGGAAAGTCGCTCAGGCCACGCACCCTTAGCCATTCGGTTATGACTGCCGTCGTTTTTTTCAGTTTTACCGAAGGTAATCGCGCGTAATACTGAGCCCCTTCACCCTGCGAAAAGGGTGCAGGTGTAACCCTGTAATGACTAAAAGGAGTCCTACATGCCAAACGGCCGAGAATGCCGCGTTGCCGGTCGCTATCGTGATGGGTACCACAAAGCAATTACCCCCGATTACCCCTCAAGTCTGCATTTCCCGCACCTAGCACAGGACAGCATCACGCAATCGGTACCTGGACCCGCTGGGCTGTATTTTTCACGCCTGAAACTCGATCACCATCTGTTGCTGAACCTCTATAAAGGCGGTCTCCCATTCAGTGGTCAGATCATCCGAGGGCCCGGTCCGGAAGAAACGGTATGCCTCGGTTTCAGAATGTCCGGGAGTAATGTGTGAACAAACAGGACAATCGACTCTTTGATCGCTATTTCACTCAAGATGCGATGCGGACGATCTTTTCCGATCAAGGTCGGTTACAAGGCATGCTTGATTTCGAAGCTGCGCTGGCGCGCGCGCAGGCAAAGATCGGTGTGATTCCGGCGGAAGTCGTCGACGATATCGCCCAAGCCTGCGATGCGACACTTTATGACTTCGATGCACTGGCGGCAGCCATTGGCGATGCCGGAAACTCAGCAATACCGCTGATCAAGGCGCTGGGCATGCAAATCGCCCGGCACAACCCGACAGCCGAGCGCTATGTGCACATGGGCGCCACCAGCCAGGACGTCATGGACAGCGGCCTGGTGTTGCAGTTGCGCCAAGCCGTCACGTTACTGGAGCGTGATCTGCAAACCCTCGCCGAACACATGGCGCAGCAGGCGCAACGTCACGCCAGCGTCCCCATGCCGGGACGTACCTGGCTGCAACAGGCCACGCCGATTACCCTGGGTGCCAAAATCGCAGGATGGCTGGGTGCGGTGAATCGGCACAGGCGAAGACTGGAGGAGATCAAGCCCCGCCTCTTATGCCTGCAGTTCGGCGGCGCCTCGGGAACTCTGGCGGCACTAGGGGACGCTGCCTTTCCCGTGGCCGAAGCATTGGCGTGTGACCTCGACCTCGCGTTACCCGATCAGCCGTGGCACACCCAGCGCGATCGATTGGTGGAGTTCGCCAGTCTGATGGGCCTGGTCGCTGGCTCACTGGGCAAGCTGGGGCGCGATATCAGCCTGTTGATGCAGACCGAGACCGGCGAAGTTTTCGAACCCTCAGCCGCTGGCAAGGGCGGATCGTCGACCATGCCTCACAAGCGTAACCCGGTGGGCGCGGCCGTCATGATTTCAGCGACCACAAGGGCCCCCGGTCTCGTGGCGACGATGCTCAGCGCCATGCCTCAGGAGCATGAGCGCAGTCTCGGTTTGTGGCACGCTGAATGGGAAACACTCCCCGAGCTCTGCTGTCTGGTATCAGGCGCCTTGAAACACGCATTGCTCGTGGTTCCGGGGCTTGAAGTGGATACCGCACGCATGCTGAGCAATCTGGACGTGACACGAGGGCTGGTACTGGCCGAAGCCGTGAGTATCGCACTGGCACAACGCATCGGCCGCGATGCCGCGCACCAACTGATCGAGCGGTGCTGCCATCGCGCAGTGGCGCAAGGCTGTCATTTGCGCGAAAGCCTGAATGCCGAGTCTGAAGTGACGACGCAACTGTCGCCCCAGATGCTGGATGACCTGCTCGATCCGGCAAAGTACTTAGGCCAATCCTGGCGCTGGGTCGAGCGCGCCATCGCCGAACATCATGCGTTCAATCACCGCCCACACTCATCAGAGGACTCGTAAATGAACGAAAAACAACGCTATGACGAAGGCATGAGCGTCCGCCGCGCCGTGCTGGGCGATGCCCATGTGGATCGCAGCCTGGAAAAACTGACGCCGTTCAATGGCGAGTTTCAAGAAATGATCACCCGTCATGCCTGGGGTGACATCTGGACCCGTCCGGGGCTATCGCGGCATACACGCAGCTTGATCACTATCGCGATGCTCATCGGTATGAACCGCGAAGGTGAGCTACGCCTTCATTTGCGCGCCGCCAGAAACAACGGCGTCACCCGCGACGAAATCAAGGAAGTCCTGATGCAAAGTGCCATCTACTGCGGCATTCCAGCAGCGAACGCCTCCTTTCACCTTGCCGAATCAGTCTGGGAGGAAATGGGCGACGAGCCAATTCAATCTGATCGGCGATGAAGTGTTCATGATCCGTGTCAGTCGATGCGTTCAATCGGTGAACTGCGTCATTGGCCGGTCTATACACCCGGCAGTGCGCGCAATGGCAAGTTATCAAGATGACGGGCAACAGCGCCCTGCCCCCTTCAAACAGCCGAGCCCCCTTGTTTATACCAATTTAAATATTAATAAGTAGACCATTACCGCGCTCACTAAAAGCCCACCGTTCTTTATATAAAAACCTGAAAACCGTGGAACTGAACACCTATCAAAACCACGTATTAGCACCCAGGATATTAAAAGCACGATGTTTATCTAGCCGCCTCTAATAGCGGCTGCAACGAGACATAACATTCCTCGCTTTATTCCGGGGCCGATGCCTTCAGGGTCTATGAAGCGCCGAGACGGAAGCCAGGCTTAAACCTTCCGCCTCGATCCCCCCTACACGATGGCCCTTAACGAATGTGGAGATTTTATGAGCGTAGTCATTAACGGTTCCAGTCCTGCTTACAGCACCTTTGAAGTAAAACAAGCAAGCCCTGCTCTCAGCGGCCTAGCCGTTCCCAAAAATGATCCCAAGAACCTCGCCTCTGCCGAAATTGCTATGGATCTGATCAAAGACGGGCACCTGAATCAGGACTCGCCGTTGGGCCAGATGGTGGGCAAACAAATGGACAAGACACACCCCTTCAGCTCAATGGAGGCATCGGCCAAACCCGGTCAAGTCAAGTCGGCGCTGGATCAGGTCATCAAAGATAAACTGGGTGACTTTGGCTTGCTGCCTCAGGGTGGCAAGTCTGCGAGCGCAGCCGACTACAAATCCGTCATGTTGAGCGGATTGGGCAGGGCCTCTCTGGATAACTTGCTCACCAAGCAGGGCGAGGGAACGGCATTTTCCTCAAATGACATGCCGCTTTTGAGCAAAGTCGCCACGTTCATGGATCAAAACCCCAGCAAATTTCCAGCGCCGGACTCAGGATCGTGGAAGAACGAGCTCAAGGAAGATAACTATCTGGACGCCAAAGAAACGGGCGCATTCCGTGGGGCGGTGGATATGCTCGGCAGCGAATTGCAGAACAGACCGGTCAATGCCGACGCTGCCAAAGCTGGCCTGCAGGAGGCCGCGCTCAATATCGCGTCTTTGGTCAAGAGCACTCAGAAACCAAACCTGTCCGAAGCTGCCCAGAACGGGTCCGAAACGGTCCTCAACGCTGCCTCCAAGAAAAACGGGACCGACGCTTTGCATAAAATCATGGGTGAGCTCAACAACATTGGTCACGCATTAACCGCGCAACTGTCAGGCCAAAAACTCGCCGACGCGACGCAGAACCTGGCCTCCCTCGCCAAAGCACCGAGCGGTGTACCCACAGAAACTCCTCTGAAGAAGCTGGCCGATATGCTGAGTGGGGCGCTGCAGCAAGGACCCAAGTCCGGGCAAGCAGGCACGAGCGGCCTGGCTCAAAACGCCGGTCCATCCAACCCACCGGTTTTGCAGCACGCATTAAATAACAGCCTGACCGCTGCGGCCGCTTCGATCGTTGCCGCGTTGGTAAACGGAGGGACCGGCATTTCCTGAACCCTTCCTGGTTACGCACCTGACGCCAGAGCCGCTCTTGAACACCACCGACTCACCTGACTGCGCAACGCCATGGCACGCAAAATAGGTGACAAACGGTTATGGAAAGAAGCGGCTCTGCGCACTGCACTCGGCGACGTTTATTTAATTCGTCCCGCCGCCGACGATGTTCTTCCAACGAACACTTGGCTGTCGGCAGCGGCGGTTATTTCACCCACATTTCTACGACGTGAGCACCGTACTGGGACTTCCACTGTTTAAGAACTCGGTGATTACCCCCTTTCGATTGGACAATTTGTTGGTTATAAGGGTTTTGATAGACCTTCATCACCCGAGCACGCCGCTTTCCTTTAGTCTGGGTATCGATACCGTCGCTTTTATCCTGCAGGTTGAACATCGCTACAACATCCCGCACATCCTTGCCGTATTCGAACAGCAACGCCTTAAGTTTCGTTTCGAATTCCAGTTCCTTTTGAAACTCAGCATCCGTTCTTAAGACTTCCAGAGTTTCAAGTTGAGCGGCGAGCGACTGTTCGAGCAGACGGAACTCTGTGAGTTTTGACATGTGTACTCCTATCAATATCGAAGATTGTCCGGCAATAAATACCGGGAACGCGGTTCGGTCGTCAGTAGACGTCCCGGCAATAGCGACCCTGTTCCGTCAGTGTCTGTAGACAGTGCTCCCCCAGCAGGGCCTTCAGCGTATCGTCGACCCCCTTGGCCATGCCCTCAAGGCTCCCACACACATAGATGGCTGCGCCTTCGATGAGCCACCGGTGGAGTTCATCTTTCGCGTAGCGAAGACGGTCCTGCACGTAGATCGTTTCTGCCTGATCCTGGGAAAACGCCAGGTCCATGCGGGCAATATCCCCACGCGCCAACCAGCGCTTAAGCTCGGCAGAACAATGAAAATCGTGCTGTTCGTTACGCTCGCCATACAGCAGCCAGTTGCGCAGTTCACCTTTGGCAATTCGTGCCTTGAGTAGCGCCCTCAGTCCGGCGAGCCCGGTTCCGTTGCCAATGAAAATCACGGGCAACGGCTGGCTTGGCTGATGAAAATGCCGATTACGGCGCACGCGCAACCTGACCTCTCCCCCCATCGCCACCTGCTCGGTCAACCATCCCGAACACAACCCCAGACGTCCATCAGGATGCAACGTCTGACGCACCATCAATTGCAGGCACCCGTCTTCAGGCACAGAGGCAATGGAGTATTCGCGCACGGTTAATGGCAACAGCGAGTCGATGAGTGATTGCCCACCCAGGCTCGCGGCGGGAGTAGGACTGGAGGGCAACCCGTACCCCATCAGGGCATCAGAAAGCGGTGTGACCTTCTCGCCGACCGTCACTTGAGTGCCTGGGTCGATCCCGACGACGGAAAGAAAGTCGCTCACGGCGGCTTGCGAATTTCGCGGATGAATTTCGACCAGGTCACCTGCTTCCCAGCGTGTTCCGGTCGTCGACGTCAAGTCCAGGAGAAACACCTTGGAACCGACGCTACCGACGTTCAGGCATTCCCGTCGGCTCAGTGTCCAGCGCTCATCCTCGGGCATGTCCCAACACGTGAGCGCTGTGGTGCCCGTCAGTGCTTCCAACTGCTGCTGCCAACTGCGTAGCGCGACGGCGTCTCCTTTATCCACTTCAATCATCGGAAAAAGAGCATTGGCTCCGTTGGCGGCAAGCCAGTCATATAAGCGTCGTCCGAAGCCGCAGAAATTCAGGTACTGCCGATCTCCCAACCCCAGTACGGCGTAATCGAGCCGTTGCAACGCAACCTGTCGACGTAAAAACCTCCTCTCGAATGCACGAGCACCGTCCGGCGCTTCCCCATCACCAAACGTGCTGACGATAAATAACGCCTTGCGCGTTCGAACAAGATCCTGCTCGGTCATCTTCGCCAGGCGTTTGACCCGCACGGTCAAACCGGCCGACTCCAGGTGCGCAGCCGTCTGCCATGCGAGTTGCTCGGCATGCCCGCTCTGGCTGGCAAACCCGATCAGCCACTCGGGGCTCTGATTATCGCGTTCATCTCCGGCCTCGGACACCTCGCCCCGCACAGCCCGAACATCGCGTTTTTTGCGGCGTCGATCCAGATAGAGCAACCAGCCTGTAATGAAAAACAGCGGCATCAGCAGGCCAGCGATCGTGATGATCACTCGGCCCATCCAGCCAAAATAGCTACCCGTATGCACCGAATAATTACTGATCAATAACTGAGAACCCAATCCCTTGTCGGCGTAGCGCGACGCCGCCAGCACTTCACCGCTACGGGGGTCGAGGACGAGTTGGTTCAACGCACGGGGATGAGGAGAGTCCTTTAGCAAATAAAAAACGAGTACAGGCGTTCCGGCCGTGCTGGGCAAACGAAGGTTGTAAGCCTTGAGCTCAGGGCCGGCGGTGCGTTTGATGGACTCCCAGATGGCACCGTAGTCCACAGTGGCAGGGGCTCGCGAGGCTGGGGCCGATGCGCTGGCAGCATCAACTGCAGGCTTTGGCGCGGGCGCTTTACGCGGTTGCTCCATCGCCTGTGGCGGGTCACCGATGAGCCAGGTGAGCCCCTGATTGAACCAGGCATAGGAGAAATTCAGCCCTGTTACCGCCTGCGACAAATAGACGACGAGGCACCACGTGGCAATGACGGAATGCACACTCCAATTAAAACTGCGTCCCACTTTTTTCCAGTCCGGCACCAGCCATACGCGCCAGTTCCACACCTGACGTGGCCAACGCAGGTACAGCCCGGAGAGACAGAAAAACACGAGAATCATCGCGCACGCAGCCGTCACCTGCTTGCCGTACCCCCCTGCACCCAGATAGCGGTGTACATCCAGAACAAATCTGAAAAAATCCTGGCCGACAGTATCGGGTTTAAGCTCGCCAGTGTACGGGTCGAAATTGTTCAAGACGGCTTGCGATTGGCCCGCTGCCGCCAGGCTCCAGACCTGAGCCGCCTTGTGACCACCCACCTCGATTTGCAGCGTCGAAACAACGGCACGGGTTTGCCTTTCAAGTTGCTGCACCAACTCTGCCAGTGGCATCTGTTGCTCACGCGGCTGCACGGCAAGCCGATTAGCATTTAGCGTGTCCAGTATTTCTTCCTGATAGGAATACAGCGCCCCCGTAGTCCCCATGATGGCCAACACCAGTCCCGCTGTTATTCCAAAGAACCAGTGCAGTTGAAACAGGACCTTCTTCAGCACCCTTGAACCCCTTGGAATATTTGGCGACAGCTCAGACTGAGACCACGCTGATGCCTACCCAACGGGGCCGGCGAGGCTGCTCACAAGGACGACCTTTCTGATCGTGGTCGTGAAGGTGTCACGTGTGGTTTTTAACGCTTGAAGGCGGCGCGCAACCACGGAAAAAATCTCGCAAGCCGACCTAAAATGCATCGCGAACGGATCGAAAAAAAGCACCAATAAACGACTAAACGCCTGTACCACGCGCAAACATGTCGTTCGCCGAGTGACGCGCTATTTCTATGACTCAAGGCATGGAACCTTGCCTGCCAATTGCCCACTCAGCCGTCACAGAGCCCTGCCCGCCCAAGGGGGTTGGCAGTTTGTTTCCTCATCGACAGGTCTAGAACATGACGCCAATCAACTCGCTTATCCGCACGACGCCACTGGAACTTTCCACTACCCAGCACGCCTCCACCTCAAGTGGCCAGCCAAGCCAAGAGCGCTCAGTAGGAAGTGGCAACTCGGCGGTTTCATTCGCCTCTCAGCCCCAAAACTCACACGTGGATTTTGGCGCTCGAAGCCCTGCTCTTCAGCAACAGAACAACGTCAACAGCGGTATCGCAAATCAGGGGGATCCGCTGGCTCAACTGGTCACGCTGATTCAGGAAATGCTTCAGCGACTGCAGGCACTCATGCAAGGCGGCCCGGTTTCAGCCGATACATCTGCGGGTCATACGGCTCCCCGCAGCAATCCGGCGACAAACGCAGGCCACGACTCAGTGAGTAACGAGCCATCCGGTGCCAGTCCGACACAGGCCAGCAAGGGAGGTAGAGGCAACCCGGCAAGCGGCAACTTCTCCGAACACGCACTCGGCAATCAACTGAGTGTGCAGAAATCACCGGAAGATCGCATCGGCATGGCCAAGGACCCGGAGCGAGGCGACGTCATCAAGGTCGATTTCAATAAGGGCCATTACACCGAACACTCGACCAGCCCCCGAGCAGAAATCAAGGACGGCACCAAGCTCCAGGAAGGGCAGCCGTACAGTTTCAAATTTGGCATGAAGCGTGAAGCGAACAACGACGGGACGTTCTTTCAGGTGCTGGACCACAACAATGCCAAGCCCAGCCCACGTGCCTGGTTAGCCACCAAAGACGGGCAATACCAACTGCATCTCAAGACCAGCGAGGACAGCAATGCCCCCTCGAAAGTGTTCAACATTGGCAAACCTGGAGACGCCGCAAAAGACGTCGGCAAGTGGGCCGATTTTCAGATCGATTTCAAGCGTGGTATCGGGAATGGCGAGATTTCAGTAACGAAAAATGGCGAGAGTGTCTTCGACAAAAAAGGCATCTCGACCATGTTCGATACCCACAGCAGCGATTCATACGCCAAGTTCGGTCAGTATCGCAACGAGGGCGATCACAACCCGGCGACCAGTCTGTTTTCGGGTTTCAGTGTAGCTAAAGGCTAGAGCCCATCAGCCCGGGTGCAGCTGTACACCGAGGTATGGGAGTGTGCTGCACCGTGGGACTTCAGCCATTCCGGTGTATCAGCATGGTTGAGTTGTCAGGTTCTGCTGGCGCTTCGCAACAGATCGTAGGCAAGGTGGAGCGCCACCCCGGCGCTCCACCTTGCCTACGGCCAGGATCAAAGGCCGGAAACGGCTTACATCAGCGTGTACAACAACACGATGTTCACCACCAACATCGCCAGCGCCGTCGGTATCTGCGCCTTGATCACCGCGTATTTGTCAGGCAATTCCAGCAAGGCCGCCGGGATGAGGTTGTAGTTCGCAGCCATGGGCGTCATCAGCGTGCCGCAGTAGCCGGAGAACATGCCGATGGCCGCCATCACCGCCGGATTCGCGCCGTACATGCCCACCAGCACCGGCACGCCGATGCCGCCGGTCATCACCGGAAACGCTGCGAAGCCGTTGCCCATGACAATCGTGAACAGCGCCATGCCCAACACGTAGACCATCACCGCCATCAGGCGGAAATCCAGGTTGATGTAGGCCGTCGCCAGGTGCGCCACCGCCTTGCCAACCCCCGCATCGTTGAACACCAGCCCCAGCATCGCCAGCATTTGCGGCAACACCAGCGCCCAGCCTAACGCTTCGGTCAGACGCCGGGATTCGCGCATCGCCTGCACCGGGGTGTCGCGGGTCAGCCAGCACGCCAAGGCCAGCGCCACCAGACTGCCGATACCCAGCGAAACAAAGGTGCTGTTAGCCGGATCGAGCAAGTACAGATCGCCGAACTTGACGTTCTTCAGCACGACAGCGCCGATCACCGTCACCAGCGGAATCGCCAGCGCCGGAATGAACAGCTTGTTCTTCAGGCGCCCTGCACTCTCCCGCCGCGCCTTGTCCGGCAGGTTGTCGTGCTGACCGAAGCCGACGCCGCCGAAACCCGCGATGAGCGCCATCACCACCACGCCTACGCCAACCCACACGGGCGGCAAACGATCACCGATCAAAAACGCAATCGCGAACAGCCCCCAGAACAGCCCGGTGGTCCAGCGCTTGGGGTTGCTGCGGTCAGTGACGGTCATGAACGCGGTGATCGCCAGAATCACACCGGCCAGCCAGTACAGGTATTGAATGGAGAGGATCATGGCGTCACCTCCTGAGCGACCGGCGATGTCTGCGGCAATGCCTTGAGTTCGCGACTGAGGCGCTGATCGAAACGGTGCAGGCGAATGGCGTGAATCACAAAGGCACAAATCGCCGTCGGAATGCCCCATACCGCGATGTGCATTGGATCGACGTCGATCCCTGAGCCTTGAAGAAAGGTGTGCATCAGGGCGATGGCGCCGAAGGCGACGAAGATGTCCTCGCCAAAGAACAGCCCGACGTTATCGGTGGCCGCGCACAGGGCCAGCAACTTGATACGCAAGGCCTCGGGTAACTTGCCGAAGCGCGATTCAGCGGCGCCTTCGGCCATTGGCGCGAGCAGCGGACGCACCATCTGCGGATGCCCGCCAAGGCTGGTCAGGCCCAGTGCCGCCGTGGTTTCGCGCACGAACAGGTAAGCGATCAGCAGGCGTCCGGCGGTGGCGCGGGTGAAGCGCGCGATCCAGTTCTGGGCGTGTAATCGCAGGCCGTGGCGTTCCAGCAGACCAATGACAGCCAGTGGCAGCAGGATGATCAGCGGCAAAGCGCGGGTCTTGATGAAGCCGGTGCCGATGGTCGCCAGCACGGTTTCCAGCGGCATGCTCGCCGCCAGGCCCGTGGCCAGCGCCGCGAGGGCGACCACCAGCATCGGGTTGAAACGCAGGACGAAGCCCAGAACGATGACCAGCACGCCCAGCAGCGGCCAGAGGTTGATAGCGGTTTGCATGATGGGAATCTCGATGTTGTGACTCGGAAGAACAGCCGACGCGAACCTGTAGCAGCCCGGCTTGTGGTGCTGCTACAGCGGTGTGCCGGTACAAGGGCGTGCGACTCACCACAGGGGCAGCGTGTAACTCACGATCAGCCGGTTTTCGTCCAGGTCATTGCCGAAGTTCGAACGCACGGTCGCGTTGCGCCATTTCACGCCCAGGTTCTTCAACACACCGCTCTGAATCACGTAGCCGATGTCCATGTTGCGCTCCCACTCTTTGCCTTCGCCGCCTGCCGCACGTTCGACGTTGTCACCGGACACGTAGCGGGTCATGAACGTCAGGCCCGGCAGCCCCAGCGCTGTGAAGTCGTAGTCATATCGCGCCTGCCACGAGCGCTCCTTGGCGTTGGCGAAATCGCCGATCTGGATGAAGTTGACCAGGTAAGGATCGCTGCCCGTGATGTAGGGAAACGGATCGCTCCCGGTCATCCGCTGGTAGCCGAGGCCAAACGCCTGAGCGCCGACCTTGTAGGTGAACATCGAACCCAAGGCCTTGTTGTCCAGGTCGCGAAAGTTGCCGTCTTCGCGACTGCTGGCGTAGCGGATGTCGGACTTCAAACTCTGCCCCACGCCCAACGGCAGCACGTGCACCAACCCGCCGTAATACTGCTGATAAACGTTTTCCAGCTGGCCGTAATGGGCACTCAACGCCAGTTGCGGGGTGACCTGATAGTCGCCGCCGCCGAAGTTGAAATCGTTGCTGGTGCCGCCGATGCGATTGGCGCTCATCTCGGTGAAGTCCGAGGAGCTGTTGGCCTTGATGCGGTCGATGTGCCCGCCGGTGAAGGTGAAGTTGTTCAGGTCCTTCGAAGTCAACAGCCCGCCGCGAAAGGTCTGGGGCAACAGGCGGGTGTCGTTGGAATTGATCACCGGGTCCTTGAAGAACAGCGAGCCGACTTTCAGCTCCGTCTTCGACACCTTCATTTTTGCGGTCAGGCCGAGCTTGGCGTAGTCATCTTGCGAGCCGCCGGACGACAGGTCAGCGGGCAGCAACCCGGTGCCCGCCGTGCCGTCGCCCGAATCCAGCTTCAACCCCACCATGCCCAGCGCATCCAGGCCGAAGCCGACGGTGCCGGGGGTGTAGCCCGACTGCAGACGCAGCAGGAACCCCTGCGCCCATTCCTCGGCCTTGTCCCGAGCGCCGGTCTGTCGAAAATCGCGGTTGAAGTAAAAGTTGCGGGCTTCGAGCTCGCCTTTGCTGTCGCCGAAAAAATCGGCGTGTGCGGTCAATCCGTAAGTCAGCGTCGCGCCGCCAACGAGCAACGCACAGACGTATTTTTGGTTGTTATGTGTCATTGAAGCCTCTTCCCATGAGCGCGCAGCGGTAACGACCGACTGCTGGCAGAGCGCAGCTGATGAATGAGGTCGGGCATTGAAACACCCCGACCCTGAAGGCTGGACGCGTGAGTCGGGGCGAAGTGATTCGGCCCCGGCGTCGTACCTTTCTCGTGTCGGCGGTCATCTTTCGGCAGGCTGGCGCGTGGCGTCCAACGGGAAAAAACCGCTATGCCTCATAAAAATTTCTGTTGGGGCAGTGGCATGTAACCTGCTGACCGTACGAGGCACCTGTCGCAGATGACGAAGGTAAAAGCCGCCTTCGACTGCCCGCGCCGCCGCTCAATCGCTCAAGGAAATCGCTCGGTGAATCTCAAGTTTCTGGAAACCTTCGTCTGGGTCGCACGGCTGAAAAGCTTTCGCCTGACCGCCGAAAAACTCTTCAGCACCCAAGCCTCCATTTCCAGCCGGATCGCGGCCCTGGAGGACGAAATGGGCGTGCGATTGTTCGTGCGGGACTCGAAGGGCGTGTCGCTGACGTCCGAAGGATTGCGGGTGCTGGAATACGCCGAGCACATCATGGACACCCTGCAAACCATGAAGGCGGCGATCAAGGACCCGAGCCAGGTGCGGGGCCGAATCCGCATCGGCGCGATGGATACGGTGATACACACCTGGCTCAGTCCGTTGGTAACACGCCTGATGAAGTGTTACCCGAATCTGGAAATCGAGCTGACCGCCGAGACGGCGAGCAACCTGTGTTCGCAGTTGGAAAAGGGCTACCAGGACATCATTTTCCAGACCGACATCCTGCGCTTCGACAGCGTGCGCAACGCGATGCTGGCGCGCTATCCGCTGCACTGGGTGGTGCCGACCGGCTCGCCGCTGGACCGGCCGGACGTGACGCTGGAAGAGATCGCGCAGGAGCGGATCGTCACGTTTTCGCGCAACTCGCGGCCCCACCAGGACATCCTCAACATGCTGCACATGGCGAACATCATCACCCCGCGCATCAACTGCGTGAACTCGGCCTCGGCCATCACCCGACTGGTGCGCGATGGGTTCGGTATTGGTGCATTACCGGTCACCCTGGTGCGCGGGGAACTGGCGCAGGGCGTGTTGACCCAGATCGAAAACGTGCCCTTGCCGCCAGTGATGGACATCGTCGCAAGCTGGCGCACGGGTGCCGGGATGGAACTGGTGGAGGACATCGTCGGGCTGACGCGGGAGGTGGTGAATGAATACGCGCAGGAAATGCCGGAGGGGTTTGTGTTGGGGGCGGGTGAGGATTGAAGGTTGTTGCTGCCTGCTGCCTGCTGTCTGATATCCATCCCTGTAGGAGTGAGCTTGCTCGCGATGAACGGTGCAACATCCCAATGTGTATCGATGCCACATCCCTCATCGCGAGCAAGCTCACTCCTACAAAGGACTGCGCTTCAGCACAGACAGTGATGGACATCGTTGCAAGCTGGCGAACCGGCGCCGGGATGGAACTGGTGGAGGACATCGTCGGGCTGACGCGGGAGGTGGTGAATGAATACGCGCAGGAAATGCCGGAGGGGTTTGTGTTGGAGGCGGGTGAGGATTGAAGGTTGTTGCTGCCTGCTGCCTGCTGTCCGATATCCATCCCTGTAGGAGTGAGCTTGCTCGCGATGAACGGTGCAACATCCCAATGTGTATCGATGCCACATCCCTCATCGCGAGCAAGCTCACTCCTACAAAGGACTGCGCTTCAGCACAGAATCGGGGGCGTGAAGAAGATCTTCCGCCACACGAAGACTCACAAACGAATCTGGATCACCGGTGACTGATTCGCCTCAATCATTACGTCAAAAACGGCATCACCTCAGCCATCAGCGTTTCCGGAATTTCTTCCGCCAGATAATGCCCACCCGGCAACGCCCTGCCCCTCACGTTGGTCGCGACCTGCTGCCATTCTTTCAGCGGGTCGAAGCATTTGCCCACGGTGCCTTCCGCCCCCCACAGCACCTGCAGCGGCAATTGCAGATGATGACCTGCGTCGAGGTCGGCGCGGTCGTGCTCCAGGTCGATGGTGGCACTGGCGCGGTAATCCTCACAAACCCCACGTGCGGTGCCCGGTAGCTTGGCGCAGCGCACGTATTCGGCGAACGCTTCATCGGTGAACGGCGTCAACCCGGCGCTGCGGCTGCCCATGACACTGCGCAGGTACTGCTCTGGATCGGCTTCCAACAACGTTTCCGGCAACGGCGCCGGGCGGATCAGGAAGAACCAGTGCCAGTACGCCCGGGCGAAGGCTTCGTTGGTCTGGCTGTACATCGCCAACGTGGGTGCGATGTCGAGCAACGTCATGCGGGTGACGGCATCGGTATGATCCAGCGCCAGTCGATGCGCCACGCGAGCACCCCGGTCGTGGGCCAGAATCGAGAACCTCGGCAGCCCGAGTTCGCGCATCAACGCCACCATGTCGCGGCCCATCTCCCGTTTGGAATAGCTGGAATGGTCATCCGTCGCGAGGGGTTTGCCGCTGTCGCCGTAACCGCGCAAATCGGCCGCGACCACGGTGAAACGCTGACTCAGCCGCTCGACGATTTTGTGCCAAATGACATGGGTTTGCGGGTGCCCGTGCAACAACAGCAACCCCGGCCCGTTGCCACCGATGCGGTAGGCGATCTGCACACCATTGACCTGGCGCTGGTCTTTCTGGAATCCGGCGAACATGAATGACTCCTTGTGATTATTCCTGCTCATCCTAGATCGCTGAGCGGCCGGGGCAAGCCGCAAAACGTGGCAGCGGCGTTCATGAAGCGTGTTGCCAGCAAGGAGACCAATCGCCCGGGAATGGCGCGATTGGTCTCCTGATATCCCACCCCATTGGCTATTCGGCCCCGGCCAGTCTGGGCGTAACGTAGCACCACGTTCAACGACGTTTCTTACCTTTCCAACGGAGCACACGCACATGAACAAGCGCATCGCCTGGGGTCAAAAATCGCCGGAAGCCTACAAAGCCATGTCCGCGCTGGAAAACGCCGTGGTCAATTCGGGCCTTGAACATTCCCTGCTGGAACTGATCCGCCTGCGCGCTTCGCAGATCAACGGCTGCGCCTACTGCGTCAACCTGCACGCCAACGACGCCCGCAAGGCTGGCGAAACCGAAGCCCGCCTGCAAACCGTGACCGTCTGGGCCGAAACCAACTTCTTCACCGAAAAAGAAAAGGCCGTACTGGCCTGGACCGAGAGCCTGACCCAACTGTCGATCCACCACGCGCCGCAGCATCAGTACGAAGCGCTGCTAGAGCATTACAGCGAAAAAGAAGTCGCCAACATCACCCTGGCCATCGCCACCATCAATGCGTGGAACCGGTTTGGGGTTGGCTTTGCCATGACGCCTTGAAGCAGCGACGAGTTGTGAGCTGCAAGAGGGGCAGCGACGAGTTGTGAGCTGCAAGCTGCAAGAGGGCGGCGCGACGGCGATCATGGCTTCTGGTTTGAATCTCGTCGCTGCGACTTGAAGCAGCGACAAGCTTTAAGCCGCGAGCTGCAAGAAGTCGACGCAACGCCCGCTTGTAGCTTGTAGCTTGTAGCTTGTAGCTTGTAGCTCGAAGCTGACCGCCGCTACACCCGAAGGTAGCGACCGCTGATTGCCACCCCCAACAGCATGACCGCAATGATGAGGAACGCCACGCCGAGGCTGCTGAGGTGGGCGACGAAACCGATGCCCGCCGGCCCCATCAGAATGCCGATGTAACCAAGGGTCGTGATGGCCGGGACCGCGACGTTTTCCGGCATGGTCTTTTGCCGCCCCACCGCGCTGTAGAACACCGGCACGATATTGGAGCAGCCGATGCCCACCAATGCGTAACCGCACAATGCGGCCTGCCAATAGGGGAGCAACGTCGCCACAGCCATCCCGACCGCCGCGCACAGCCCGCCGAACAGAATAATCTTGTGCACGCCCAAGCGGCGCACGACGGGGTCGCCGCACAATCGGCCGATGGCCATGGCCAGGGCGAACACCGCGTAGCCGAACCCGGCGTAGGACGGTTCGACGCCCCGCTGGGCGCTGAGGAACACCGCGCTCCAGTCGAGCATCGCGCCTTCGGTGAGGAACACGGTGAAGCACATCAGGCCGATGAACAGCACGACGCCGTGGGGAATCGCGAACGCCGGACCGCCCGCTTCGCTGCCGTAACCGAGCATGTTCGGACCCGCCTTGTACAACGCCAAACCGATGAACAGCGCGACGAAGGTCATCGTCAGCCACGGCCAGACGCCCACGCTCAACAGCGCAGAAACGCCTGCCGCGCCGAGAATCCCCCCACAACTGAACAGCCCATGAAAGCCCGACATCATGGTCTTGCCGCTGGCCCGCTCGACGATGATCGCCTGAATGTTGGTGACGCACCCCAAGGCGCCCATGCTGGCGCCGTAGACGAACAGCGTCGCCACCATCAGCGGCACACTCGTGAGGGTCGCGAGCAAGGGAAGGCACAGGCAGGCGATGCTGCCGACCACGACGATGATGCGCCGACAGCCGTAACGCACGGTCATGGCGCCAGCCAGTGGCATGGAGAGAATCGAGCCGATGCCCAGGCACAACAGCAGCAGGCCCAGGCTCGCGTCGTCCAGACCCAGGCGGCTCTTGGCGTACGGCACCAGCGGCGCCCACGCGGAAATGCTGAACCCGGTGATGAAAAACGCCACCCGCGTGGAAAACTGTTCCAGCCGCCCAGGCACGACCGGTGCCGCAGTGCCGATGGAGGTCATTCGCCGCTCCCTTTGCAAACATGTCGGCCCGTCATGGGCCAACCAGACGAAAGCCTAACAAAGCACGGGCGAATGCCGAAGAAGGAATGTCGAGGGGTGATGCCTCAGGAATGCCTCAACCTGCAGATTGTGGCTTAGGCCGCCGACATTAGCGGTATCGCAGACAAAATACCGTGGGAGCCGGCTTGCTGGCGAATGCGTCGGGGCAGTCACGAAAGTATCGACTGACTGACCGCATTCGCCAGCAAGCCGGCTCCTACAGGTTCAACCGCGTACTCGTTACGCCTTCCAAGGCGACTGACGAATGATGTTGACGAAATTCAGCGGTTTGAACTTCGGATCTTCGTCTACCAGCACATCGGCGTTCACGGTGCCGAAGGTCGTATCTGGCTTATGGCGGAAGCCGTTAGCGAAGGCGCACAGGATGCATTCTTTGAACGCTTCACCACGCGGGTGGGCGTGGGTGACGACTTCGCGCTGCTGGTCGCTGAACTGGTCGTAGTTGATGCCCAGCACGTCCATTTCAACACCGGCCGTCACCAGTGCAACGTTCGGGCGCAGGTGCTCGGGAACGCCGGGCGTGGTGTGCAGCGCGATGGACAACCAGACCTGTTCCAGATCGCCTTCCGACAAACCGAACGGCCTGGCGAACGCACGGGCTGCGTTGGCACTGTCCACTTCGAAACGCAGGTCCGGGCTGCTGTGTTTTTTCACCAGGCCCAGGTCATGGAACATCGCGCCGACGTACAACTGCTCGGCGTCGTACTTGAGGCCTTTGCGCTCGCCGGTCAACGCGCCCCACAGAAACACCCGACGGCTGTGGTTGAACAGCAGGTCGTCTTCTTCATCACGGATGTATTCGGTGGTGGCGCGGGCCAGGGCGCTATCCGGGATTTTGATACCGGCGATTTCTTGGGTCATGGGGGTCGTCCTCAGTCAGCGGCGCCGGTGTGGCGCGTTGAGGACAATTCTCCGGGACCGTGGATTTCGCCTCAACGAGCGCACGGTCTCGTTCTCTGCCAAAGGTGCATCGTTTACTGCCAGCGGACCTTGGGTTTACCAGAATGCGAGCGAACGGCGGTCGGGGGTTCGGCTAGACTGTGCGCCGCTTCCTGCAAGCGGGCCATCAGAGCTTGGCACGGGTTGCGCGTCCAAACCCTGTCCTTTTGAACCGAACCAAGGAGCCCCTGTGTACAAGGGTGTTGCGTTATCGGTCATGGCCTCCTGCCTCTTCGCGGTCATGTACTACTACACCTCATTGCTGAAACCTTTGAGTGGAGAAGAAATATTCGGTTGGCGCATGCTGCTGACCCTGCCTTGCGTCACGGTGTTCATGCTGTCCAGCGGCGACTGGAAACTGGTGCGCGCCATGACGAACCGCATCCGCCAGACCCCGGCCTTGCTGGGCGCGATGATGCTGTCCGCCGCGCTGATGGGCGTGCAGCTGTGGCTGTTTCTGTGGGCGCCGCTGCATGGGCGCAGTCTGGAGGTGTCGCTGGGGTATTTCCTGCTGCCGCTGACGATGATTCTCACGGGCCGCGTTGTCTATGGCGAGCGGCTGTCCTACTTCCAGAAAATCGCCGCCGCGTGCGCGATGGTGGGTGTCGGCAACGAGCTGATCCGCTTGGGGAGTTTTTCCTGGGAAACCCTGCTCGTGTGTGGCGGTTACCCGATCTACTTCGTGCTGCGGCGCAAGCTCAAGACCGACAACCTTGGCGGGCTGTGGTGGGACATGCTGCTGATCCTGCCGGTGGCGGTGCTGTTCATCTGCCAGGGCAATCCGGGGGTGGTCGAGGAATTTCCGCGCTTCTATGTGCTGATCCCGATCCTCGGGGCGATCAGTGCCTCGGCGCTGGTCAGCTATTTGCTCGCGAGCCGCCTGCTGGCGTTCAGCGTGTTCGGGCTGTTGAGCTACGTCGAACCGGTGTTGCTGGTGGGCGTGGCGCTGCTGCTGGGTGAAAGCATCGGCCGGGATGAATGGATGACCTACCTGCCGATCTGGCTCGGGGTGATGGTGCTGATGGGCGAAGGCGCCAAGCATGTGCTGGTGCAGCGGCGGCGGAATAACGTCTGATCGCCGAATCTGCGGCTCCACCTCGGGTCACCTGATCTCGAGGTGGACGCAGATCTAACTGTGGGAGCGAATTCATTCGCGATGGGTTCGGTACAGCCAATAGAGATGTATCGTCTGATCATCCGCATCGCGAATGAATTCGCTCCCACAGGGATCCCACCGCGCCAACGATGTTTGGTCCCGCTCAACGCCCAAACCGCGCCAGTTGCATCTCCTGCAACCGGCTCAACGTCCGGCGAAAGGCAAACGCCAGATAACCCTCGGTGTACAGGTCCTGCATCGGCATCGCTGCTTCCACATACAGCGGCACCTTGCGGTCGTAGCACTCGTCCACCAAGGCAATGAAGCGACGCACGCCATCATCGTAAGGTGACAACTGCGGCAGTTCGCGGTCCCCCGCCACCACTTGCTCAACGCCATCCTCGGTGCCCCGAGCAATCCGCCCTTCCCGCTGCGGCGCGCTCAACGCAGGCACTTCGCTCACCAGCACGGCGGTGTAGCGGTCGCACAATTCGATGAAGTCCATCGCCGCCAACGGCTGTTCGCACAGGTCTTTGTAACGGCACCAGACCACGGTCTTGCTGCTGCGCACCACGGCCAGATGTCGCCGCCCCAATGGCACGGGCCGGATCGACACCAGCTCGCCGCTGCTCAGGGTGTCGAAGACTTCCACCAACGCGCTCGGCCCCGATTCGGGCGTCACCCAGTACCGCTGCTGCGCCTGGCCGGGGTGCAGGCGATGGTCTTCGCCACCGTCCACTGACACCACTGTCATGAAGTGATTGATCGCCGTGATCGCCGGCACGAACCGTTCGCGGTTGTGCCCGGTGGCGTACAGCTGCTCGGGCAACTGGTTGGAGGTGCAGACCAGCACCACGCCTTCGTCGAACATCGCCCGCAGCAACCCGCCGAGGATCACCGCATCGCCGATGTCATTGACGAAGAGTTCGTCGAAGCACAGCACCCGCACGTCCTGCCGCAGTTCGCGGGCCAGCACATTGAGGGGATGAGGCACGCCGGTCAGCTGGAACAGCCGCTGATGGACCCAACGCATGAAGTGATGAAAATGCTGGCGTCGGGCGGGCACGGTCAGGCCGTCGAAAAACCGGTCCATGAGCCAGGTCTTGCCGCGCCCCACCGGCCCCCACAGGTACACGCCCTTGAGCGCGTCGCGAGGGCCACTGTCACGCAGCGCCTGCCAGCACGCCTGCAATTGCTGCGCGGCCTGGCGCTGGGCCTCGTCCGGCTGAAAATCCTGTGTGTCGACCGCCTGCTGCCAGGCATCCAGTGGGGAAAGCGCACTCATCGAAACCGGTCACCTCGGGCTGGAGGATGGATCGTGGCGCTTGGAGTACGACGCCCCCAACAGGTAGAAACAGCCACCCGCCACGATGAAGCCCGCCAGCATATAGAACATGAACGCCGGTGGCTGCGCCGCCAGGGCAAAACCACACAGCACCGGCCCGAGCGCGCCGCCGAGGTTGGACAGGTTCTGCGCGCCGTAATACATCCCGCGCAAATGCGTCGGGGCGATACGGTCGATGAACATGTATTCGGCCGGGAAGACGATGATCTCGCCAAGGGTGAACACGGCCACGGCCAGCGACCAGTGCAGCACGGTGCTCGACATCGCGAAACCCACCACCCCCATCAGGAACAGGCTGAAACCCGCTGTCAGCCACTGATTCAGATGCTGATGGCTGATGTGTTTGCCGACGAAATACTGCAGGCAGATCACCACCGCCGCATTCACCGCCACGACAGAGCTGATGACGCTGTAGGTGAATTCCGGGGTGCTTGTGGTCACCAGGTACTGCGAGATGTAGGCCGTGAACTGACCGAACACCACCGCGCTGAGCACGCCGCCCACCGTGAAGCAGACCAGCCGATAATCCTTGAGCAGAATCTGCCCCACGGCGAGGAACGAGATGGGCGCGTTGGCAGGGTCCGCCGAACTGAGCTTGCGGTCACCGTACATCGCGTACACCACAAAAAAGCCCAACCCCAACGCCGCCGACATCAGGAACGGCAACTTCATGTTCCAGTGCGCCAGCCCCGCGCCAATGAACGGGCCGACCGCGTAGCCGATGTTGATCAGCGTGTAGCGCACCGAAAACACCTTGCTCTGCTCCGCCACCGGCAGCAGCTTGCCGAACGCGGCCTTGACCACGATGTCGATCACCGAATAGGCGAAATTGAACGACACCAGAAACAGAAAGAACAGCCACAACCGGCCCGTCAGGCACATGCCGATGAAACCGACAAAGAAGAACCCGGTGAAACACAGGATCAGCTTGTAGCTCGACAGTTTGTCGGTGAGGTAGCCGCCATACAGGCTCAGCAGCGAGCCGACGATCAGCGCGCTGCCGACGATCATGCCGATGTCACTGATGCCAAGGGTGAAGTTGGAGGACAGATAAATCACCAGATACGGCAAGGTGATCGCCCTGCCCAGCGTCAGAAACAGCGACGACGACAGCAGGAGATTGACGGAGGCAGGGTAATGTCTGAGCGCGGCGAGCATTGGGGTGCTGTCCTTGGCAATGAGCGGTGTTCATTCAGGCCAAACATCGTTACACAATCCGGGTTGACTGGACACTGAGATAAATTCATTTGCCTCATGCACATGCCTGTTTCTGCCGAAGGCGTGGGAGTTGGCTTGCCTACGATCGGCCCGGGGTCGCGCCCGACCGAAGCGGCAGCAAACCCCGGCGACTCAATTAACCTGACACAACCAAGGTGGCTGATTTTACTGCCGCTTTGCGACAGATCGCAGGCAAGCCAGCTCCTACGGCCTCCCGCCAGAATCAAAAACAGTCAGACTCGCCGCGATCCCGCCTCTGCCGAAGCCCTCTATCATCGACCTCGCGCCTCACATTCCGTAACATCCCCACCCTTTGCGCCTTCTCTTTCAGGTAACCCATGAAACCCGCTCACCTGCGCGCCGACGTTCTTGCCGGCCTCACCACTTCGTTTGCCCTCGTTCCTGAGTGCATCGCCTTCGCCCTCGTCGCGCACCTCAACCCGCTGATGGGCCTGTACGGCGCGTTCATCATCTGCACTTTGACCGCCCTGTTCGGCGGCAGGCCGGGGATGGTGTCGGGGGCGGCGGGCTCGATGGCGGTGGTGATCGTCGCGCTGGTGGTGCAACACGGCGTGCAATACCTGCTGGCGACGGTGTTGCTGGGCGGGCTGGTGATGATCGCGTTCGGCCTGCTGCGGCTCGGCAAACTGGTGCGGATGGTGCCGTATCCGGTGATGCTCGGCTTCGTCAACGGCCTGGCCATCGTCATCGCCATGGCGCAGCTGGAGCACTTCAAGAGCGGCGAAAACTGGCTCAGCGGCACGCCGTTGTACCTGATGCTCGGCCTCGTCGCGCTGACCATGGCGGTCGTCTACCTGCTGCCGCGCCTGACCCGTTCGGTGCCCCCCGCCCTCGTCGCGATCCTCGGCGTCGGCTTGCTGGTTTACTTCTTCCACCTGCCAACCCGCACCCTCGGCGACATGGCCCACATTGCGGGCGGCCTGCCGAGCGTGGCTTTGCCGGACGTGCCGTGGAACCTGGAAACACTGGGCATCATCGCCCCTTACGCGATTCTCATGGCGCTGGTCGGCCTGCTGGAAACCCTGCTGACCCTCAACCTCACCGACGAAATCACCGAAAGCCGCGGTTACCCGGACCGCGAGTGCGTGGCGCTTGGCGTGGCGAACATTGCCTCGGGGGTGTGCGGCGGGATGGGTGGGTGCGCGATGATCGGCCAGACCGTGATCAACCTCAGCTCGGGAGGCCGAGGTCGTCTGTCCGGCATCGTCGCCGGGGTCATGATTCTGATGTTCGTGCTGTTTCTGTCGCCGCTGATCGAGCGCATTCCACTGGCGGCGCTGGTGGGCGTGATGTTCGTGGTGTCGCAGCAGACCTTCGCCTGGGCCTCGCTGCGGGTGCTGCGCAAGGTGCCGTTGAACGACGTGCTGGCGATCATCGCCGTGACCATCGTCACCGTGCTCACCGACCTGGCCACCGCCGTGCTGTTTGGCATCCTCATCGCGGCACTGAACTTCGCTTGGCAACAGGCCCGCGAGCTGTATGCCGACAGCCACACCGACGCCGACGGCAGCAAGCTGTACCAATTGCACGGCACGCTGTTCTTCGCCTCGACCACGACCTTTCTCAATCAATTTGACCCGGCACAAGACCCGGCCATCGCCACGCTGGATTGCCGCCATCTTCGCTTCGTCGACTACTCGGCGATTGCCGCGCTGATGACCCTGCGTGAACGCTACGAAAAAGCCGGGAAGCACCTGCGGGTGGTGCACTTGTCGGAGCGCTGCAAGAAGCTGCTCAAGCGTGCCGGTGTGCAGCACGCCTGATCGGCGCTAGAGAGGCTTTTGCCAGGTGAAGCGGTAGGTCTTGTCGGGGAGCGCCGCCTGGCACTGGCCGTTGTCGGCATCGGCCCCGACCAGAAACCATTCGGCGCGGGACATATCGCCCACGCTGCGGGCCTTCTGCGGCTCGTAGCAGCGCGACATAGCCTGCGCAGGCACCAGCGCAAAAGCGTTCGGATGGCTGCGCAGCCACATCACCGAATGCTCCAGCGGTTGCGCGTCCTTGAAGCCGAAGTGCACCAGTGGCTGCTGGGCGAAGACCCAATGCCCCTCCCGCCAATCCACCAGAACGAGGTCGGCATTCTGCGTCGCCATGGCCACCTCGCGCATCATGGTTTCGTGAGGATTGATGCCTTCGAGGCGAGGCTCGACAAAGCCGCGCACGCACCACGCGCACAACCACAGCACGGTCAGCGAGACGAACACTGTTCGGCCTTTGGGCCGCTTGCTGAACCAGGGGCGCAGCATCCACGGGATCAACGGCGCGCTGACCAGCACCAGCGCGGGCACCGCCGGGAAAATGTACAGCTTGCGCTTGCCGGTGCTGATGCTGAAAAACACCAGCACCAACGCCACCCAGCCCAGCAATACCAGCACCCGGCCGTCGTGCCGCAACAGCTGCTTGCGCCACGCGGGCACCAGCCACGGCAGCATGAACAGGATCGGAATCCAGTATTTGGGGATGACCTGAACGAAGAAGTACCAGAACGGCTCGCGATGATCCCAGGCGTTGGCGTAGCGACTCGCCGTTTGCTTGAACAGAATTTCCTGCGCATAGGCGACGCTGTCGGCGCTGCCTTGCGCGACGATCACCAGCAGCGGAACCAGCCACACAGCGATGGCCGCCAGAGCGACCAGCAACCCCAGCCACCATTTTTTGGTGCTGCCGGAGGGCATTGCGACCACCCCGCTCCAGCCTTTGCGCACCGCGTAGGCATAAGGAATCAGCATCAAGGCAGGCAGAAACCCCACCCCTTTGCTGATGATTCCGAACCCCATTGCCGCACAGGCGAGGTAATACCAGCGCCAGTCCGGCCCGAGCAGCAGGTGACGACACAGTCCATAAATGCCGAGCACCGTCCACAAGGCGAGAAAGCCATCGATCTGCCCGGTCTGCAGAATGCTGTAGCTCTGATAGGTGCAGAGAAACAGCAGCGCCGAAATCACCCCGACACGTCGCCCCCACAAGCGCCGCCCCAGGTCATACAGGCAGCCGGTGGTCACCGCCCCTGCGATCAGCGCGGGCAGGTACAACGCGACTTTCGGCAGATGGGTCAGCTGTACGAACAATGCCACCGTCCACATGAACAGCGGCGGTTTGTCGGCATAGATTTCTCCGGCACGGTGGGGAATGAACCAGGAGCCGTTCTGCAGCATCTCCAGCGCCACGCCGAGAAAACGCTCTTCATCGACGTTCAGCGGCTGGCGCCAACCGAGTCCTGCGCCCAACAGCAACACCGACAACACGACAAAAAACCACAACGCCAGGCGAGGGTTCGCCAATCGAATCCGCACGGCTCAATCCTTCTGTTCGACGACGCCGTCGGGCTGCTCTTTGAATTTGGCGATCAGTTGCAGGTTGCGCAGGTAGACGATGAAACCAAAGGACTGGCCGACGATGAACACCGGGTCCTGTCGGTAGATCGCGTAGGCCAAAAGTAGCGCGCTGCCGATGATGCTCAAGTACCAGAAGCCCACCGGAATCACGCTGCGCTTCTTGTATTCGCTGTACAGCCACTGCAGGACGAAACGCCCGGTAAACGCCAACTGGCCGATGAAACCCACCGCCAGCCACAACGATTCTCTGCCCATGTCAGACCTCGCTTTCCCGTGCGTTCACGTCCAGTCGGGTGCGGCGGATCAGCCACCACACGCCGAACAGGTCGAGGATGCCCACCAGCGCACGGTCCAGGTTGCCGTAGTTGGACACCCCGGCCCCACGCTCGCGGTGATTGACCGGGTGCACCAGCATCCGGCCGTTGTGGCGGCGGATCAGTGCCGGAATGAAGCGGTGCATATGGTCGAAATACGGCAGCCGCAAAAACGCCTCGCGCTCGATCAGCTTGATGCCGCAGCCGGTGTCGGGGGTCTGGTCCTTGAGCAGACTGCTGCGTAACTTGTTGGCAAAGCGCGACGCCCAGCGCTTGCTTGCGGTGTCCTGCCGATTGACCCGATGCCCGGCCACCAGCTTCACGCCGTCCGGCTTGCCCTCGGAGCCGCGCACCAGCGCGAGCATGCCGGGCAAGTCCGCCGGGTCGTTCTGCCCGTCGCCATCCAGCGTCGCCAGCCACAGACCCCGCGCCGCCTCGGCCGCGTGATACACCGAGGTGCTCTGACCCAACGAACGGGTGTGGCTGAGCACGCGGAGCTGGCTGTACCCACCCTCTTGCAGGCTGCGCAGCTGGGCCGCCGTGGCGTCGGTGCTGCCGTCGTCCACGACGATCACTTCGAATGCTTCGTCCGCAAACGCGGCGCGCACTTCTTCGAGCAGGGGAATGAGGTTGCCTGCTTCGTTCTTGGCAGGAATCAGAACCGACACATAAGGGGTTGCGTGCATGACATTCCTTGCAAAAGACAAAAGAGAGAGCGGTTAAACCCCGTAATAACTGCAGTACCAATCGACGAACGACGGCACACCGGTGGCAACCGTGACCTGCGGCCGGAAACCGACGCGCGCTTCCAGCTCGCGGGTGTCAGCCCAGGTGTTGAGCACGTCTCCCGACTGCAACGGCATAAAGTGCTTGATGGCTCGCGTGTTTAGCGCGTCTTCGAGGCATTCGACGAAATCCAGCAGCTTCACCGGGGAGCCGAAGCCGATGTTGTAGACCTTGTTGGGTGCACCGTTTGCGGCCTCGGGCGGCAGTGGGATCAGGCGCACCAGGGCTTCGACGATGTCGTCGATGTAGGTGAAATCACGGGACATGGCACCGTCGTTGTACACCTCGATGGGGCGACCCTTGAGGATGGCGTCGGTGAACTTGAACAGCGCCATGTCCGGCCTTCCCCACGGGCCGTACACGGTAAAAAAGCGCAGGCCGGTGGTAGGAATGCCATAGAGGTGCGCGTAGGAATGCGCCATCAACTCGTTGGCGCGTTTGGTCGCGGCATAGAAGGAAATCGGCTGGTCCACCGCGTCGCGGGTGGCATAAGGCAGCTTCTGGTTGAGCCCATAGACCGAGCTGCTAGAGGCATAAATCAGATGGGCCGGCGTGTGAGCCCGGCAGGCTTCCAGCACGTTGAGAAACCCCACCAGATTGCTTTGCGCGTAGGTATCGGGGCTGTCGATGGAGTAACGCACGCCCGCTTGGGCGGCCAAGTGAATGACCCGGTCGAAATGCTGCTCGGCGAACACGTCCAGCAGACCTTGCTTGTCCGTCAAGTCCAGCTTCTGAAACCGGAAGTTGCCGTGAGGGGCCAACTGCGCCAGACGCGCCTGTTTCAGCTCGACGTTGTAATAGCTGTTGAGGTTGTCGACCCCCACCACCTGATGACCGTCACGGCACAGACGCTTTGCCGTGTGATAGCCGATGAAACCTGCGGCCCCGGTGATCAGTATTTTCATGCGCTCACGTCCATGGCTCTGCGGGAATGACATGTTTATTCGGTTGGAGAGCCTTATATCAATCGCGAATGACCGTTTTGTGTGTGGCAGATGACGGTACGACGACGGCCTGAGCAGGCCGGTGCACATACGCGTCAGCCAAATGGCAGCGGCGAGCGCTTAGTGCACGCTTCTCGCGCAAGGCGCATGGGCACCGCATTATTTTTGTTCCAAAAATACTCATTTCTTGTACACAACTTATCTTTGAAATCTTTTTGAAACAAAACGTCAGACGGATCACGACCTTTGAATCAGAGGGTTACGGACGTGTATGGCCTCCATAATCTGACCACTTGATCAGTTTCATGGCCCATTTATTGCTCCGCCGCCCCCACCAGCACTGTTCCATCGTGGTTGTGCACTCGTATTTGCGGAGTTTTTCCATGCCTGTCTGGCGAAAGAGTATTCAGTGGCAATTGACCCTGAGCATGGGGGCCGCGCTGGTGATCAGCAGCCTGATCGTGATTGGCATCTACGCCTTTGCCCTGAACAAACTGACTGATCGTTATCTGCTGCAACAGGCCATGCCTGCCAGCGTCGATGCTATCCGCAACGACCTCGAACGGCTGTTGGCGGCGCCTCTTACGGCGGCCAGCGACATCGGCGACAACACGCTGGTCTCGGACTGGCTCGGCAATGGCGAAGATCCTGCGCAACAGGCGGCCTTCATCCGCTACCTGGCGAAGATCAAGGAACAGCACAACGCGCTGACCACCTTCATCGTCGCCAAGGACAGCGGCCACTACATCACCAACAAAGGCGCCGACCGCACCCTGCAACGCGGCCCGACGGACAACAACTGGTTCTACGGCTTCCTCGACAGCAACAAGCGTCGCTCGCTGGACATCGATATCGATGCCACGACCAAGGTGCCAACGCTGTTCATTAACCAGCGCATCGAGCACAACGGCACCGTGGTCGGCGTGGCGGGCCTGGGTTTCAGCATGAGTGCGCTGTCGCAAATGGTCCGTGATTTCCACTTCGGCAAAGAGGGTCAGGTGTACCTGGTCAGCCCCGACGGCAAGGTCAAGGTGCACCCGAATGCTGCTTTCAACGACCGCGAATCGCTGACGCAACTGGTGGGCGATGCGGCTTCCCGCACCCTGCTCAGCCAAAGCGGCAAGGGCCAGGCGCTGGAATTCGAGCGCGGCGGCCAGCCTTACGTGGCGGTGGCCAAACCCGTGGACTCTCTCGGCTGGACGCTGGTGAGCGAAGTACCGCTGGCCGAAGTTTATGGCCCGGCGAAAGACGCGCTGACGACGATTTCAGCGATCAGCCTCGCGGTGGTGCTGTGCTTCCTTGGTTTTGTCGCCTGGATTGCGCGGGGCATCGTCCGGCCGATTCAGCAAGTGACGAACGCGCTGGTGGACATCGGCGGCGGCCAGGGTGATCTGACCCGGCGTCTCGACGACAGCCGCGCCAACGAACTGGGCGATCTGGCGCGGGGCTTCAACCGTTTCATCGAAGGCCTGCGCCTGCTGATCGGCGACGTGCTGCAGACCACCGAGCAGGTGCGGCACAGCGTGGTGGACGTGGCGCGGGTGGTGGACAGCACTTCTACCCGTGCGCTCAAGCAGCAACAGATGACGGACATGGTCGCCACCGCCGTTCACGAAATGGGCCTGACCGTGCAGGAAATCGCCCGCAATGCCGGTGCCGCTGCCGATGTATCCCGTAATACCCATCAGGAAGCGGTGTCAGCCAAACGCGTGGTCGGCGAATCCATCAGCCACATTCAGAGCATGTCAGACGGCGTGGGCACGGCGGCGGGTGCGGTGGAAAACCTCGCGACGCAGATCTCGACCATCGACCAGGTGCTGAGCGTGATTCGCAGCATTTCCGAACAAACCAACCTGCTGGCCCTGAACGCGGCCATTGAAGCGGCTCGCGCGGGGGAAATGGGCCGTGGTTTTGCTGTGGTTGCTGATGAAGTCCGGACGCTGGCGGGTCGCACCCAGAGCGCGACCACGGAAATTCAGCAGATGATGGGCGAGCTGAAAACCGGCGCCGATCAGGCCGTCACCTCCATGCGTGCCGGTCAGGCCGCCACGGGCACCGGCGTTGAAGCCAGTCGTCGCACCGGTCATTCGCTGGACGCCATCGCCGGACACGTCGAAGAACTCACCGACCGCAACCATCAGGTCGCGGCGGCCACGGAAGAACAAAGCACTGTGACCGAAGAGATCAACCGCAACGTGCAGGGCATCGCCGACCTGGCGCAATCCACCGTCAGCGATGTGAAGACCTGCCGCGAGGACTGCCAGAAGTTGTCGCAGAAGGCCGAACACCTCGCCGCGCAGATGGCGCGGTTCAGGCTATAGAGGAGTTACACACCTTGCATGGCCGGAACACTAAGCCTGTAGGAGCGAATTCATTCGCGAAAAATCTGCCCGGCGACATTGATGTGTCAGATGTACCGCCGCCTCGCGAATGAATTCGCTCCTACAGAGGTTCGCTGTATACATGTACCCCTGTGGCAGCATGGCTAGCTGACGGTGACGTCCGAAAAATCGCCAGCAAAGTCGTGTGGCTAGAGGAGCCCCCGGAGAATGTCCTCGGTCGCCACCACCTGCGCATACTCCCCGTGCAGGTTCCCTAATGAAATGGCATGAATGTCCTCGGCACTGCGCGCCTTGCCAAAAAAATCCGCGCCATCGAACGTGTAACAGGCGTCATGGGGGACGATCACCTCAAACCCCAGATTGCCTCCCGTGCGGGCCGTGGACTCCACCGAGTTGTTGGTCACCACCCCGACAATCACCACCTGATTGATCCCGTCCGCTCGCAACCAGCCCTCAAGCGCGGAATGGCAGAACGCGTCCGGCACCTGCTTATGCAGCTCGCCTTCCCCGTCCCAGGGCAAAAACTCAGGCTGGAATTCGACCCCGGACTGCTGGGGCCAGAACACCGAATCCGGTGAACGGGAAAAATGCCGGACATGAATCACCGTGCGCCCGCTGTCGCGCCACGCGGCGAGCAACGCCAGCATCCGCGCCTCGGCCTCCGGGTTGTTGCGCCGTCCCAGCTTTGGATGGTTGATGCCCTGTTGCATGTCGATGATGACCAACGCGGCCTTGCGGGAAATATCCATGACGCTCTCTATTCAAATGGCGCTGAAATGCCGCGCCCACTGCTGTTCGGCAAACTGCTCGATGATGAAATCGACAAAGGCCCGGGTCTTGCCGGGCAGCAATTTGTGCTCACTGTAATAAATGCAGACGTGACCGTCCTCAACGTACCAATCGGGCAGCACCCGCTGCAACGCGCCACTGCGCAGGTACGGCACCGCGAAGGGCATGCTCACCAGCGCCACGCCGAGGCCCTGCCCGGCCGCCAGACAGGCTGCTTCCGAATCGCTCATGGTCATGCGCAGTTTGAGGCGCAACGAGGTTTGCTCCTGATTGCGATGAGTGAGCGGCCAGGAGCGGATGCGACCCGTTTGGGGTGAACGAATCAGAATGCCGTCGCACTCGCTCAACTCATCGGGATGACGCAGGTTCGGATGAGCCTCAAGCCAGTCCGGCGAGGCCACCAGCACACGGTGAGCGGGTGCAAGCTTGCGTGCGACGACGCCTTGGGGCAGGTCGAACCCACCGCCGATGGCCGCATCAAAACCCTGACCGATCAGATCCACTTGCCGGTTATCGAAATGCCAGTCGGGGGTGATCGCCGGATAGCGCCGCAAAAACTCTCCCAACAGCGGCACCACGTACAAGCACCCGAAAATCGTCCCGACGCTGACCTTCAACGTGCCCGCCGGGCTGCCCTCCGCACTGGCCAGATTGGCAACGGCATTCTGGATCGTGTTGAAGCTGGTGCGCACCTCGCCGAGAAATCGTTGCCCCGCTTCCGTCAAAGTCAGCCGACGCGTACTACGCTGGAACAGCCGCACGCCCAGCCGCGTCTCAAGCTTGGCGACGCTCTTGCCCACCGCGGCAGGCGTCAGGCTCAGACGGCGCGCGGCTTCGGCAAAGCTGCCGACCTCGGCACTGCGGACGAAGCATTCGATACTGCTGAAGTTTTCCATCGCACTCATTCACAACTTCTGGTTTACACAGACTATCGCGATTACCCGCTACCGAGAACCTAATCCACGCAGGATACTGACGCCCATCCACTCACTACTTACGGGTTACAGGAGATCGACATGACTCACCCAACCAACCTCACCGGCAAAACAGCACTGGTTCAAGGCGGCTCCCGCGGCATCGGCGCAGCCATCGTCAAACGTCTGGTCGAACAAGGTGCAGCGGTTGCCTTCACCTTCGTCAGTTCCGAAGACAAAGCCCGCGCCCTGCAAGACAGCATCACCGCCAGCGGCGGCAAAGCCCTGGCGATCAAGGCCGACAGCGCCAGCGAACAGGACATCCGCGACGCCGTCGCCAAAACCGTTGAAACTTTCGGCGGCCTGGACATCCTGGTCAACAACGCGGGCGTCCTCGCCATCGCCCCGCTGGAAGACTTCAAGCTGGAAGACTTCGACCGCACCCTCGCCATCAACGTGCGCAGCGTGTTCATCGCCACTCAGGCAGCCGCCGTGCATATGAAGGAAGGCGGTCGCATCATCAACATCGGCAGCACCAACGCCGACCGCATGCCCTTCGCCGGTGGCGGCGTCTACGCCATGAGCAAATCCGCCCTTGTCGGCCTGACCAAAGGCCTGGCCCGCGACCTCGGCCCACGCGGCATCACCGTCAACAACGTACAGCCCGGCCCGGTCGACACCGACATGAACCCGGCCAACAGCGACTTCGCCGAAACCCTGCTGGGCCTCATGGCCGTGCCGCGATACGGCAAATCCGAAGAAATCGCCGCCATGGTTGCTTACCTGGCAGGCCCTGAAGCGGGCTACGTTACCGGCGCCAGCCTCACCATCGACGGCGGCTTCGGCGCCTGATCTCCCCCGTCGCACCGCGCAACAACAGGCCCCGGCTCTGAAAAGACGCCGGGGCTTTGCGCTTTTCTGCTTAACCGCATGAAAAATCTAAAAAAAAGCTTTGCCTTCGAAAGAGACTTCGAATACATTAGCGCGCCTCGACAGACTGAACGTCTGAAGAGATACGGTGAAGTGTCCGAGTGGCTTAAGGAGCACGCCTGGAAAGTGTGTATACAGGAAACTGTATCGAGAGTTCGAATCTCTCCTTCACCGCCACATTCGCAACAACACGAAGCCCCTGAATTTTTTCAAGAATTGCAGGGGCTTCGTGGTTTTTGTCGTTTGAAAACTAATCCATAGGACGTCATATCGGACCGAAGCTACGTTTTGACTGCATGCAAGCCTGCAGGCGCAGTACGACCATCCGGTTCATCTATGCATCATACCTCCTGCGAATCAGTCCTACTCCGATATGCAGGTGATCAAAGCAAGCCAGCCTCTGGACAACTATTTACTAAGAGTTTCTGCCGCGCATACCGGTAAGTGCCAGTTTATCAATCATTAACATATCTACTTGAAGCGATGGAGTTAAAAATGGCCATCAAAAACTCGTTCATCGCCGAAAAATACATACTAAGCAGCTCCTTTCTAATCGGTCTTACTTTCCCAACCCAAGGTTCGAGTGTTGGAAATTTATCTGCATCCTGTTTTCGGACTTCACCATATCGGTGAAGAATGATATTTCTCATCGCGTGAGCTTCATTAAGCAAAGGGTTCTCCTCCAACTCCAATGGCAGATCTATAAAGTCGAATAGTTCCGCCATACGACTCGCAAAACTTAAATTGCGCTTGAGTTTCATTTGAAGCCGTGCGGCAAACGCTAAGCAGGTGTCGTAATCAAGGTCTTTGGCCAATATCTTTGTGTTCAACAAACTCTCAACCTTGAGCTGCAATAGCTCATCGTTCAGGATATAGCTGGCCAAAATATTGTCCAATCCTGCCTCGAAAGCAGACCACATGTTGATGAAGCAATGGCTATTCAGTTCGTGGTGGTCATCATTTTTGAAGGATTTGGCTCGGGTGTTATGGTCAGCGACAGTTGCTAGCAATTGCGTATTCGTACCCCTTCGCTCAGCGGCAATTTTCAAAAAAGCCCCGCTACTAGATTCCCAAGAGTCGATGGCGGCGACGTAATAGCCTGCGTCAAAAAACTCGCGAATCAACAATGAGGCAGTCATGTGGTGTGAATAATATTGCCATGCTTTTTTCGGGGTGCCCAGAGTGGGCTTATTGATTATTGCCATGTTCCATTCCTAAATTTACAACCACCATAAATAGATAATGAACTAAACAACGACTATGCTGCATTATTCATAACATATTGGAGATTAATTTCTGAAGCAGCCCCGCCTCGATCAAGCGACCGCGAGACGAGTAATGTGCGGCATCTCGCGCTGCTGTGCTTGCCAAAGGTCGTACGCCGCCTGCTCGGCCAAGTAGGCCTTGGCACTGCCGAGCCCCGCCATTTCCAGACGCCAGGCCAGATCCGCTGACAAGGCTGCTCGGCAGTTAAGTACCGTCGACAACTGCCCACGCGAGTATCCAAGGTGCGCGGCCAATGCGGTGATGGTCAGACCGAGCGCAGGCAGCACGTCTTCACGAAGGCCTTCTCCCGGATGGGGAGGGTTGAACAGGCTCATTTCCATTCTCCTTTCAGTGGTAATCGAGGTAATCGACCAACTCGACGTCGTTGCCATCAAACCGGTAGATCACCCGCCAGTTACCCGAAACGCTTACTGACCAATAGCCCGATAGCTCGCCCTTGAGGGGATGAAGTCTATTACCAGGACGGTCCATGTCACTTGGAACGGTCGCCACATCCAGCAAAGAGAGCAAACGCCTGAGTCGGGAAACATGATCTGCCCTGACGCCACGAGCATTGCCAGTTTTGTAGAGGGCCTTCAGGCCTTTATGTCGGAAGCTTTTGATCATGGCGCAAGTGTAAGGCACAACCTTACACCCGGCGAAAACAAAGCGTAAGCCCTTCCCTTACAAAATGTATCTGGGCGATCATCCGCCTTGAATTCTCTGCCACACGGAAGTCTCCCCATGCACTTCACCCCCCTGATCGAATCCCCTCCCGCCATTCAATCCGCCGTGCGGCAGCTTCGGAATCAGGAGGACGTGCGCAGGTTCATGTACACCTCCCACGAAATCACTCAATCGGAACATGACGCCTGGCTCGCATCGTTGGTGGGGAACGCTCGGCAGTCGGTGTTTGTGGCGATGCTCGACGGGGTGTTGGCGGGGGTGGTGTCGTTGAGTGCGATCAATGCCGCGCAGAAGACAGCGGATTGGGCGTTTTATCTGGATGCGCGTTTGCAGGGCAAAGGGCTGGGGAGTCAGGTGGAGTTCTGGATGCTCGATCATGCCTTTAATGTGGCGGGGCTTGAGAAGCTGAATTGCGAGGTGCTGGAGAGCAATCCGGCGGTGATCAAGATGCATCAGAAGTTCGGGTTTCTGATCGAGGGCGTGCGTCGGCAAAACATCATCAAGGAGGGTCAGCGCATTGATGTCGTGTTGCTGGGGATCACGAAAGCCGAGTGGCAAGCGCGGCGCCCGGCCATCGAGCCATTGATCGCGAGGCTAACCCATTCGAACGGATGAGTCGTACATCCGACCAGAAGGTTTCTGACCGGGTTTTGGCTACGCCGTTCATTAACTTCCCGCAGAACATCGGAAAGCGTTTCATCCCGCCTTTCGAGGAGCTAATGTCTATGCGTCGTAACCTCCGTTCGGAGGGAAACGATCACGTACGAGGCTAGTTTTGCGTCAGATCACCCAGCCCGTATTCCAGCCCCCATTGCGCGGCCATCAGAACGAAAAAAGGACGCGGATTTCGCAGGAGTAGGTTGATGAACGGTATTGGCAAACGCCTGAAGCAGGAACGAAAACGCTTGAAGCTCACTCAGAGCGCCTTGGGCGCCATCGGTGGTGTCGAGGCGAATGCTCAAGGTCATTATGAAAGTGGGCAGCGTTTGCCCCGGGCCGATTATCTGTTTCGTATCGCGGCGGCCGGCGTCGACATCAGTCGTGTCGTCACCGGCATCGATTCGAACAACCGGATGGAGGTGCCGATGCTGCCTTCCCTCGGTCAGCCTGATGACGATCACGACAGCGCCGAAAGTGTAGTGAGGATTATCGGACAGTTGCGACAAAGCCTGTGGGTGACGGCCAATGCGCTGTGTGAGGTCACGCGCCTGGTGGACACCAAGGAGCAGCGCAGCAATGCCGACCACGTCGAGGATCATCTGCGGGTGTTGCAGGGCGATGCCGATATGTTCGTTGCGCTGGCACTGGCCAAGGTGCAGAAAGCCACTCACGAAACCCACTGACACCTGTCGCCGCCCGCTGACAGCCCCTCTTTCCGGTGGTAGCCTTGCGCCACACAGGGAGGGCTTCAATGAAAGGGTTGTTATTCGCGCTGACGGGCATTGCACTGGTTCTCAGTGAAGCGGCCAGCGCCGAGGTGTTCAAATGCGTCGCGCGGGACGGCAAGATCAGCTTTGCTTCGACCCCCTGCCCGGATTACGTGGGTGAGGCGATGCCGCAGCGCCCCGGCCAGTCGCGCCTGTCCAGCGATTGGGAGGAGCGGGATTTCCCTGATCGGCTGAATAAAAACGCCACCGAAATTCTGCAGGTCAGTCGACGCAGCCGGATCATCATCACCAACGAAAAAGAAATTTCCGATCACATGCAGGCCATCCGCCCACCTCCTCCGGGTGTGCCCTCTCGCTGTGTCGCACCGGTTTACAACAGCGCGTGTTTCGACCCGTCGGGGGGGAGGGTTCGCCAGCCGGTGAAAGGCAGCCTGTTTCAGTCCGGCGCGAAATAGCCTTCGCGGCCGTCGTAACCTCCGGCTGCTCCCACAGGTTTGATGGCGTTAGCAGATCATCGACGTGGCTCGATCCCGTCGGAGACGCCGGAGGTTACGGCGGCAGCGAAAACGGCAGCCTGGTGAACGATGAACCCATGGCATACCACGATCCCAGACAAGCCTGCACGGGAAGAACGTGTAAGCCTTACTTCCGAATTTCCTGAACTAAGTATTTATCGGCAACGATGTTACCGAATGTAAGAGCTGCTTAAAGTCGTGCCCCATCGCCAGAATCACAAAAACGAGCCGGCCATGACCTCCACCCCGCACCTCAAAGAACACGTTCAGCACGCCGCAGCCGCCCTGATCGCCGCCTTCGCCAGCAACGACACCGACGCGTATTTCGAGGCGTTTAGCGAGGACGCGACCTTTTTCTTCTACACCCTCCCTGCTCCGCTGCTGTCCCGCGCCGCGTATCGCGAGGTGTGGGCGGGCTGGCAAGCGGACGGCTTTGCAGTGCTCGATTGCCACTCCAGCAACGCGCACATCAGCCTTCAGGGTGACGTGGCGATTTTCATGCACGACGTCGCAACCCGCGTCCGTTTCGGCACCGAAGAAAGCCAGTTCCAAGAGCGTGAAACCATTGTCTTCCGGCACGACGGTCGCCGTTGGTTGTGCTGCCACGAACACCTGTCGGTGCAGCCCGAGCACACCGTGTAGCCGCGCCCATTCATTTATAAGAATCAAAACGTTTACGCACTTTCGGTCGGAATACCGACCACTGCCAATGCCACGGCCGCGAGACATCCGGTCGAAAAAATACGGGCCGCATGCAGATGCAGGCCTCATAACAACACGACAGCGCGCAGGAATCCGTCATGTCACATCCCACAACCCGTATCGAAACCTTTGGTGTCGAACAAATTCCGGACAATCAACGCGATGCATCACCGATCGATCTGTTTCGCTTGACCTTCGGCGGAGCGAACACCTTTGCCACGGCGGTGCTGGGCAGTTTCCCGGTGCTGTTCGGGTTGTCCTTCCAGGCCGGTGTCTGGTCGATCCTTCTGGGCATCGTGCTGGGCTCGATCATTCTGGCGCCGATGGGACTGTTCGGCGCGCTGAATGGCACCAACAACGCCGTGTCTTCGGGCGCCCACTTCGGCGTTCACGGGCGGATTGTCGGCTCGTTCCTCTCGTTGCTGACGGCCGTGGCGTTCTTTTCGCTGTCGGTGTGGAGTTCAGGCGATGCGCTGATCGGCGGCGCCAAGCGCATGGTCGGCCTGCCGGAAAACGACCTGACCCTGGCCGTCGCCTACGGGGTGTTCGCGGTGCTGGTGTTGGTGGTGTGCATCTACGGCTTCCGCTTCATGCTGTGGGTCAACAAGATCGCGGTGTTCGCGTCGAGCCTGCTGTTCCTGCTGGGCATCTTCGCGTTCAGCGGCAGCTTCGACGCGGGGTTTGCGGGCACCGTGAATCAGGGCAGCGAAGGTTTCTGGGCGGCGTTTATCGGCGCGGCATTGCTGGCGATGAGCAACCCGGTGTCCTTCGGCGCGTTTCTGGGTGACTGGTCGCGCTACATCCCACGGCATACGTCGAAAAAACGCATCATGGCGTCGGTGTTTCTGGCACAGGTCTGCACCCTGATTCCGTTCCTGTTCGGCCTGTGCACCGCGACCATCGTCGCGACCCAAGCGCCGCAGTACATCACTGACAACAACTATGTGGGCGGGCTGCTGGCCGTGTCGCCGAGCTGGTTCTTCCTGCCGGTGTGCCTGATCGCGATCATCGGCGGCATGTCCACCGGCACCACCTCGCTGTATGGCACGGGTCTGGACATGTCGAGCATGTTCCCGCGCCTGTTGAACCGCGCACAGGCGACGATTCTGATCGGTATCGCAGCCATTGCCTTCATCTTCATCGGCCGTTTCGCCTTCAACCTGGTGCAGAGCGTGTCGACCTTCGCGGTGCTGATCGTCACCTGCACCTCGCCGTGGATCGTGATCATGGTGTTGGGGCTGATCATCCGACGTGGCTTCTACCACCCGGCTGACCTGCAAGTGTTCACCCGTGGCCAAAGTGGCGGTCATTACTGGTTCGAGCACGGCTGGAACTGGCGCGGTCTGGGTGCCTGGATTCCGAGCGCGGTGGTGGGCCTGTGCTTCGTGAACCTGCCGGGGCAGTTCGTGGGACCTTTGGGTAATCTGGCAGGCGGTATCGACATTAGCCTGCCGATCACCCTGGGCCTGGCGGCGCTGCTGTACATCACGCTGCTGCGCACCTTCCCGGAACCGGTGGGCGTGTACGGCGACCACGGCCCGCACCCGCTGCTGGGCAGCAACGCCCACCGCAACGTGAAGAAGCCGATGGCCATCGGTTAAGCGACCATCCGCCGTTAAAGAAAGGGCTCGCCAATCAGCGGGCCCTTTTCGTTTTCAGCACGACCGGTGGCGCATCTACGGGTGGCACCCGCGACCGACATCCCGCACAATCGGTTTTCACGTCAGTGACCTACAAAAAACGGGTTTGGACGAGAAGTCGGCGAGCGAAAGCCAGGCAAGGCAAAAACAGGTGAGGAACGGCCGGGGTCGCGATCGACTTTAGGGACCTAAATCAGCATTCCGAGCCTGTTTTTAACGCAGCCTGGCTGAGCGCAGCCACTTATCGTTCAAAGCCTACGACAGCTCGCTCTATTGGAGATCTCTTCGCATGAACGCAAATGACTGGACCGAAGCTGCCCTGGCAAAGTACATCGTGACCAACCCGACCCTTCAGGCCGAGATCGCAAACCTTTCCGCGAAAGACCAGCAAGATCAGATTCGCTGGGCCTTCGAAGATGAAGCAGAGGCCCAAGGCATCGAGACATGGGAACTGGCGTTGACTTTCGTCGCTGAAACACCCGAGCAACTCAAGTCGATGCGACTTGAAGCCCATAAAGAAGCGGCTGAAACCCTCGGCATCGACTGGGAAGAATACCGCGCCGCAAACGCCATTCCTGAGTAAACCCCGTCCCACTCCCTCGGGCCGCACCTTTCTGCCCTCCACGCGGCCCGAAACCCTGACTTGCCAGTCACCCTTAGCGCTTTACCTTGCCCCTTGGGGTGAGTAACGTCTGCGCCATCTCACAACAATAAGGACTCGTGCCATGAGTGATTTGGTCGCCTATCAACTGGACGACGGCGTCGCCACGCTCACCCTGAGCAACGGCAAGGTCAACGCCATCAGCGGCGATGTGGTCGCTGCTTTCAATGCCGCCCTGGATCAAGCCGAGAAAGACCGCGCCGTGGTGATCATCACCGGGCAGCCGGGCATTCTTTCTGGCGGCTATGACCTGAAAATCATGACCTCCAGCCCCGAAGCCGCGATGGACCTGGTCGCCGCTGGCTCGACGCTGGCCCGCCGCATGTTGTCGCACCCCTTCCCTATCGTGATTGCCTGCGGCGGGCATGCCGTGGCCAAAGGCGCCTTTCTGCTGCTGTCGGCGGACTATCGCATTGGCGTCGAAGGCCCGTTCAGCATCGGTCTGAACGAAGTGCAGATCGGCATGACCATGCACCACGCGGGCATCGAACTGGCCCGTGATCGCCTGAGCAACAGCGCGTTTGGCCGCTCGGTGATCAACGGTGAAATGTTCGCCCCCCACGACGCGCTTCAGGCCGGTTTTCTGGACAAGGTCGTGGCGCCCGAAGAGCTCGTCGACACCGCACGCACCGTGGCCTTGCAGCTGAAGAAGATCAACATGAAGGCGCACAAGCAGACCAAATTGAAGGTGCGCAAGGCGTTTCTGGAAACGCTGGACATGGCTATCGAGCTGGATCGACAGCATCAGTTTTAAGGGCGGCTCGCCAGCCCCTCTGATTGACGCACGCACCTGTAGGAGTGAGCTTGCTCGCGAAGGCCATCTGTCAGCCACACACCGATTGACTGGACGGGCGCTTTCGCGAGCAAGCTCACTCCTACAGGGGGCCATGCGCTCCCACAGCGCGACCCGGGTCGTTCACGGACTCTTGAAACATCCGCTTAAATTCGCCGAATACCACCCGTCTGTCTGGCATTTGCCGATTCAAGTGCACATCCGTACACTGCGCCACCTTTTGTTACGAGAGTGGTTCGCATGCTGTTCGTCCTGCGTATGTTGCTGATGGGTGTGCATTTCGTCATCGCCGGTGCGTTGGGTCTGGCGCTGGGCATCTGCCGTCCGTTCAACCCCGACAACAGCCGCCTGTGCGCCCGCCTCTACGCACTGCCGGCGATGTGGATTCTGCGCCTGCGCCTCAAGGCCCAGATGGGCGCGCATTTCGATCGCTCCCGCCCGTGCGTGATCGTCGCCAACCACCAGTCGAACTACGACCTGTTCATCCTCGGCAACATCGTGCCGCCACGCACCGTCTGCATCGGCAAGAAGAGCCTGAAATGGGTGCCGTTTTTCGGCCAGCTGTTCTGGCTGGCAGGCAATGTGCTGATCGACCGTGGCAACCCCCTGCGCGCGCGGCTTTCCATTCGCAAGACCACCGAGGCGTTGCAACACAAAGACACGTCGATCTGGGTCTTCCCCGAGGGCACCCGCAATCAGGGCAAAGGTCTGCTGCCGTTCAAACGCGGCGCGTTCCAGATGGCCATCGACGCCGGTGTGCCCATCGTGCCGGTGTGTGTCAGCACCTACGTCCGGGACATGCGCCTGAACGAATGGGACAGCGGCCAAGTGATGATTCGCTCGCTGCCCGCATTGTCCACCACCGGCCTGACCAGCGATGACATCCCGGAGCTGATCGCCCTGTGCCACAGCCAGATGCAAGCCTGCATCGAGCAAATGGACAACCCGCAGCGCACCCACGAGGCGCTTGCCCAAACCGACGCTGAACAACTCACCTAAAACCCTCGAACTCGTCGAAGTTGGCCGACTCTGACAGGAGAGAGCACGCTAAGCTGCGTGTGATGTCCTCCTAGAAGAAGAAGCCAACCATCATGGGTCGAGTCGTTGCTGCCGCGGTTTACAGCGCCGGGAAAAAAGTCACTAACATCACCCTCGACGAAGGGGCCGCCTGGGCCGCAAAGCCCGGCCATTTCGTCTGGATCGGCCTGGAGCAGCCCAACGCTCAAGAGCTGGCCACGCTGCAAAAGCAATTCTGTCTGCATGAACTGGCCATCGAGGATGCGCTGGAAGTCCATAGCCGCCCCAAGCTGGAGACCTTCGGCGACGCACTGTTCATCGTGACGTACGCGCCAATCCGCGAGAACGGCAAGCTGATCTTCATCGAAACCCACATCTTCGCGGGTAAGGGCTACATCATCACTTCGCGCAATGGCGATTCGAAGTCCTACGGTCTGGTGCGCCAACGTTGCGAGGCGCGGCCGCTGTTGCTGGAGCACGGCGAAGATTTCGTGCTTTATGCCCTGCTCGATTTCGTGACTGAAAACTATCAGCCGGTCACCGAGGCCATTCACTGCGAGCTTGAGGAACTGGAACACAGCGTCCTCAGCACAGAGCTCAACGAAGCCGACATTCACCGCATCCACGCCTTGCGACGGGATTTGCTGCGCCTTCGGCGTTACGTAGCGCCAATGGTTGAGATCGGGGAAGAGTTGCAGAAGCTGAGCTTCCCCTTTATCGACAAGAACATGCGCCCGTATTTCCGTGACGTGGAAATCCATGTGAAACGGCAGATGGAGGATTTGGCCAACCTGCGGGACATCGCCAGCCAGACCATTGAAATCGGCCTGTTGCTGGAGTCATCACGGCAAAGCCTGACCCAACGCAAATTCGCCGCGTGGGCTGCGATCCTGGCGTTCCCGACCGCGATTGCCGGGATTTACGGGATGAACTTCCAGAACATGCCGGAGCTGAGCTGGCATTACGGCTATTTCGCGGTGTTGGGGGTGATAGTGGGCGGGTGCGGAATTCTGTTTGCGAGCTTCAAGCGGTCGGGCTGGTTGTGAAGCAGCGGGCGAGCTACAAGTTTCAAGTTCTCTGCGCTTGTACCTCGTCGCTGTTGTCAGCTTGCCGCTGGTTGCTTGCCATTGGCCGGCTTGTTGGCCACAAACCGCATCATCCACTCCGCCACGGTCGTGCCGTGGTGGTCTTCTTCCAGGCTGGCAACGCCTTTGCTGTACACCTGTTGGCCCAACGCATCCTGACGAATATCGAGCAGGGTGCGCGAGTACTCGTGGATGAATTCGGGGTGGCCCTGAAAGCACAGCACTTGGTCGTTGATGTGGTACGCCGCGAACTGGCAGAACGGGCTTGAAGCGATGACCGTCGCGCCTTCGGGCAATGCCGTGACCTGATCCTGGTGGCTGATCAGCAGGGTCAGTTTGTCCATCGCCGGAGTCATCCACGGCGTGGCAGGCGCCAGATCGTAGTGGTGAATGCCCACACCCCATCCTTGAGTCGCGCGTTCGGTCTTGCCACCCAGCAGCAGGGCCAATAATTGATGGCCGAAGCACACGCCCAGCAGCTTGTCGCCACGCTTGTAGCGCTCCAACAGGTAGGTCTTGAGGGTTTGAATCCACGGGTCGGTGCCGAAGGAATCGGCCTTGGAGCCGGTGATCAGGTACGCGTCGAAATGCTCGTCATCTGACGGGTAATTGCCGTGCATCACGTTGTAGACGACGAATTCGGCGGGGATCGGCTGGCGCGAGAACAGGGATTCGAACATCCGCCCATAACCTGTGTATTGATCGACCAGTTCCGGGCGAAGAACGTCGGTTTCGAGAATGCAGATGCGTAACGACATGAAAAATACCTGAAGCGACAAGGCGAAAATGCACACGCCCAAGCCTGCCTTGAAGGCTGGGGCAAGGCAAGGGCCACTGTGCCGTCATTTGACCTAAGTCTGAACGGCTGCTGTACAGGACAACATCACCGCGATCAGAACGTTTGGCCATTGAGCGCCTTGTCCAGCAACAGCGCGGGCGGCTCAAAACGCTCGCCGTAGTGCTTTGCCAGATACTGCGCGCGGGCGACGAAGTCCTTGAGCCCATACTGATTGATGAACTGCAACGCGCCGCCGGTCCACGCCGGAAAGCCGATGCCGAAGATCGAGCCGATGTTGGCGTCGGTGGTCGAGCGCAACACGCCCTCCTCCACACAGCGCACGGTCTCAATGGCCTGAATGAACAGCAACCGGTCGCGAATTTCCTGTCCCGCGATCTGCGCGTCGGGCTTTTCGAAGCGGGCCTTGAGTTCAAGCCACAGGCGTTTGGGCGCACCTTCGGGGTAATCGTAGAAACCGCCCCCCGCCGCTTTGCCCGCGCGCTTGTATTCGTTCAGCAACAAGTCGATGACCGCCGTGGCCGGGTGCTCTGTTGGTGTTTCGCCTTGCTCCGCCAGATCCTTCCGCGCCTGCTGACGGATGTGGCTCATGAGGCTGAGGGACACTTCGTCAGACACCGCCAATGGCCCGACCGGCATCCCGGCCTTGCGCGCTTCGGTTTCGATCATCACCGCCGAAATGCCTTCACCGAGCATGGCGATGCCTTCATTGGTAAAGGTCGCGAACACGCGGGAGGTGAAGAAGCCACGGGCGTCGTTGACCACGATGGGGGTCTTGTTGATCTGCTGCACGAAGTCAAACGCACGGGCCAGGGTCATGTCGTTGGTGCGAGCACCCTTGATGATTTCCACCAGACGCATCTTGTCCACAGGGCTGAAGAAATGCATGCCGACGAATCGCTCCTGTCGGCTGACCGCCGTGGCCAGCCCGGTGATCGGCAGCGTCGAGGTGTTGGAAGCGATCACCGCGTACGGCACCACCACTTGCTCGGCGGCAGCGCTGACCTGGGCCTTGAGTTCACGGTCTTCAAACACCGCTTCGATGATCAGGTCGCAGCCTTCAAGATCGCTATCCCGACCCGTGGTCTTGATCCGGCCCAGCACGGCATCGCGCTGTTCGGGCTTGATCCGGCCGCTGGCGACCTGCTTGTCGAGCAGCCGGACGGAGTAGTCTTTGCCCTTTTGCGCCGTGGCCAGGTTGACGTCCTTCAGCACCACGTCGACCCCGGCCAGCGCGGTCACATAAGCGATGCCGCCGCCCATCATCCCGGCGCCGAGAATCCCGACCTTGCGCATGTGGTAGACGGGAGGTGCCTTGGGCCGCGATTCCCCGGCATTGAGTTCATTGAGCTGAAACCAGGTGCCAATCATGTTCTTGGCGATCTGGCCGGTGGTCAGCTCCGTAAAATAGCGGGCCTCGATCTTTTCGGCGGTGGCGAAATCCACCTGCGCGCCTTCAACGGCGGCGGCGAGGATCTTTTCGGGCGCGGGGTACAGACCTTGGGTTTTGCTGCGCAGCATTGACGGGGCAATCGCTAGCATCTGCGCCACTTTCGGGTTTGAAGGCGTGCCGCCGGGAATCTGAAACCCCGGCTGATCCCACGCCTTGCTCGGCGACGGGTTGGCCAGAATCCACTCGCGCGCCTTGGCCAGCAGGTCCTCGGCATCGTGGGCCAACTGATCGATCAGCCCCGCCTTGAGCGCTTGTTGTGGGTTAAGGATTCGGCCTTCCATGAGCAGCGGCAACGCCTTTTCCAGCCCCAGCATCCGCACCAGCCGCACCGTGCCGCCGCCACCTGGCAGCAAGCCGAGGGTGACTTCCGGCAAGCCGAGGCGCACGTGTCTTTCGTCCAGCGCGATGCGATGGTGGCACGCGAGGCACAGTTCCCATCCCCCTCCCAGCGCCGCGCCATTGATCGCGGCGACCACGGGTTTGCCGAGGGTTTCCAGAGCGCGGAGCTGCGCCTTGAGGTTCAGCGTCATCTGGTAGAACCACGGGGCGCGGGCTTGATCCACCTGCACCAGCTCGTTGAGATCGCCCCCGGCAAAGAAGGTCTTTTTCGCCGAGCGGATGATCACGCCGACGAGGCTGCTTTTGTCGACCTGCAAACGAGCCAGTGTTTCACCCATCGCCTGGCGATAGGTCTCGTTCATGGTGTTGGCCTGCTGGCCGGGCATGTCGAGCGTGAGCGTCACGATCTGATCGGGGCCGAGGTCGTAGTGGATGGCGTCAGTCATGCGGTCTTCTTCCTGAAGCTGTTTTTGTAGGAAAGATGTGCGGCGTCTGGGTCTTCATCTGTGGAATACAGCCTCTGTGGGAGCGAATTCATTCGCGAAAATCGCACGAGCGACAGAGACGCATTGTTCGTACCGCCCCTTCGCGAATGAATTCGCTCCTACAGGTATCGTGCGCCACCGTGCATCACACCCGCTCGATAATCGTCGCAATCCCCATGCCACCGCCCACGCACAGGGTCGCCAGCCCGTACCGCAGCTGGCGCGCTTCGAGTTCGTCGAGCAAGGTGCCGAGGATGATGCAGCCAGTGGCGCCGAGGGGGTGACCCAGGGCAATCGAGCCGCCGTTGACGTTGACCTTGTCCGGGTCCACGTTCATGTCCTTGATGAACTTCAACACCACCGAGGCGAAGGCTTCGTTCACTTCGAACAGGTCGATGTCCTCGATCTTCAACCCCGCTCGCGCCAACGCTTTGCGTGTCGCCGGCCCGGGCCCGGTGAGCATGATGGTCGGGTCAGTGCTGGTCACCGCCGTCGCCACGATCCGCGCCCGAGGCCGCAACCCCAGTTCCTGACCCTTTTGCTGCGACCCCACCAGCATCAACGCCGCGCCATCGACGATCCCCGAGCTGTTGCCTGGCGTGTGCACGTGGTGGATGCGTTCGACATGGCTGTAGACCCGCAGCGCCGTTGCGTCGTACCCCATCTGGCCGATGGCTTCGAAGCTGGGCTTGAGTTTGGCCAAGCCGTCCAGCGTCGAGTCGCCGCGAATGAACTCGTCATGGTCCAGCAGCAACAGGCCGTTCTGATCGCGAACAGGCACCAGTGATCGGCGAAACGCCCCGCGTTCATGGGCGGCTGCGGCTTTTTGTTGGGAGTGCAGCGCAAACCGGTCCACATCCTCTCGACTGAAGCCTTCAATCGTCGCGATGAGGTCCGCGCCGATGCCTTGAGGGGTGAACTGGGTGTGCAGGTTGGTCAGCGGGTCCAGCACCCAGGCGCCCCCGTCGCTGCCCATCGGCACGCGAGACATGGACTCCACGCCGCCGACCACCACCAGGTCCTCAAATCCGGATCGAATTTTCATCGCCCCCAGATTCACCGCTTCCAGGCCTGAGGCACAGAACCGGTTGACCTGCACGCCCGCCACATTGACGGCCCAGTCGGCGACCAGCGCCGCCGTCTTGGCAATGTCGGCGCCCTGATCGCCAATCGGCGTCACACAACCCAGCACGATGTCGTCGACCTGTGCAGTGTCCAGATGCGTGCGCAGTTGCAGCTCCCTCATCAACCCCGCCAGCAAATCCACTGGCTTCACGCTGTACAGCGACCCGTCGGGCTTGCCTTTGCCACGGGGTGTGCGCAGCGCATCGAAAATAAACGCTTCGGTCATTGTGTCCCTCGCTGCCCTGCTGGAAATTTTTGTTCTGCTGACACCATAACGGTCACACAGATACGTTCAATGATGGAAGTGCTCAGTTCACTTGACTGTGATCAAGACTAGCTCGTTGTGGGAAGTTTCGGACTCGGACGAACGGTAGTCAGCTATCGGAGTTCCCGTGATTTCCGCCGATGCGTCTAGCAAGGGAGTGTTTCATGCTAGCGAATCGCCTTATCGCCATTCTTCCTAACCAAATCGCATTATTCATATCAAACCGTTCTAAGCGGCGTGGCACGTGGGCTCTAAGGTTAAGTCTGTAGCAGAGGCGCAATAAAAACGTTTCGTATAGCGCCCCCGTCGCCGATCTCTTGTCGGGACACCTGCTCTTTGATTTCACCTTTGCCAGCTGCCGCTTCCTCCCTTGACGAAGCCGGTGAGCTTTTGTCGCTCAGGAATAACAACAAAAGGCATGCGCCATGTTCAAGCATTCGAAAGTACGTCAAGCCGGGCTGATTGTTTTCGCCACCACTCTCCTGTTGATTTTGCCGAACATGACCCGTTTGTTCGGCTGAGACGGTGAATCCACGCTTGCGACACAGCGTATTTGTGCCACCCTCTTTCTATCGAAACAGGGAGGTGAGCGCATGCGTCAGTGGCTGGCAGTTTTCGCACTGGGTTTCAGCGTCGTCGCGCAGGCCGGGCCGGTCGAACAGGCCGAGGCTGTGGCCGCAATCAGGGATGGCAAACTGGCCATCGATGTGCGCAGCCAAACCGATTATGACGCGGGCACGGTGCTCAATGCCGTGCGCGTGGACGACCGCCGTCTGGTGCCGCAACTCAAACAGGTGATGACTGACCGCAATCTGGTGATGGTCGTATTCAGCTCCAGCAACGCGCGCGCCAGCAGTGCCCAAGACAAGTTGATGAAAGCGGGCTACAACAGCATCATCAACGGCGGCACCTACGACGAACTGCACAACGCGCTGTACGACGTCACCGACGATCCTGCGGAGTAACCCCATCTTGCGCTTTCTTTTCCTGCTGGCCGGCACCTTGCTGGTCTTGCCTGCGTACGCGGCACAATTGACGGTCGATCTGGGCCATGGCGCGAAGACCTGGACCACCGAGCAGCTCCTGAAACACCCTCAAGCCCGAGACATCGACATCCCCGCCGACGTGTCCTACAAGCGCGAGATGCACTATCGCGCCGTGCCCGTGGCGGCTCTTCTTGAAGCCGTGACAGGCGATGCCCATCTGCAAGCCGTCGCCACCGATGGTTTTGCAGCGGAAATGCCCGCAGGGCCACTGCTGCAAAAGACCGGCTCACAGGCCTGGCTCGCCGTTGAAGACCCCGCGCACCCGTGGCCTGGATTGAGTCTGGACAAGCCGAGCGCCGGGCCGTTTTATCTGGTGTGGACCAACCCGGCGGCGAGCAAGATCAGCCCTGAGCAGTGGCCGTATTCGGTCGGCCAGATCAAATTGCTGGCGTCGGTCGCCGAGCGTTTCCCGGCGCTGTTACCTGACGCGAAGCTCGGCCCAGACGATCCGGTCAACAAAGGGTTCGCGCTGTTTCAAAAGAACTGCTTCGCCTGCCACCGGCTGAATGGCGCGGGAGATTCGCAGTTGGGCCCGGACTTGAACATCCCGCACAACCCGACCGAGTATTTCGCCGGGGATTATCTGAAGCTGTACATCCGCAATCCGCAGAACCTGCGCCAATGGCCACAGGCGAAGATGCCGGCGATCACGCAGGAGGTGTTGTCGGATCAGGAGCTGGATCAGGTCGTGGCGTATCTGAAACACATGGCGGGGCGAAAGGTCCGCCAGTAAAGCATGACGGGCCTGACGCAAAACTACTGGGGGAGCTAATTCAATTGCGATGGGCAGGTACAGCCAACACATCTCCATTGCCCGAACCCCTGTTCGCGAATGAATTCGCTCCTACAGAGTTTCTGCGGCACATAGAGGTGTTCCGGCAGACGCAGATTGACCTGTAGGAGCGAATTCATTCGCGATTGGCCGGTCCAGCCGATACATCTCTATCGACCGGACGATTTTTCGTCGGAATGCCGCCCAGAATGGGTTCGCTCCCACAGGTTTCGTGCCAGGCAGTGTTTTGGCGTGTCAGCAACGAATCGAAACTGAAACTATCCTCACGACTGCCGCTGCACCTGCATCTTCACCACTGGCGTCGCGATGGGCGCTGAGTCCGAGACCACCACCTTCGCGTGCATCTGTTCACACCCGCCGCCGCGACGCATGCCACGCACTGGGCAGGCGTCGAGGTAGTCCAGACCCACCGCCAGTTTTAAATGACGCTCAGGAATGGCCAGTTGGTTGGTCACATCGAAGCTGTACCACGCACCATCGATCCACGCCTCTGCCCACGCATGACTCGACAGATGCTCACTGCTGTCGCTGTACAAATATCCCGACACGTAACGCGAAGGCACGCCAAGACTCCGGGCGCAGGCGAGAAACGCGTGAGTATGGTCCTGACAGACCCCTGCCCCGTTGGCAAAGGCTTGAGCAGCACTGGTATCGACGGCCGTTGAGCCCGGTGTGTAAACGATGTGCTGGTTCAGCGCCTGCATCAGATCGATCAGCCCGGTCCGATCCGTGCGTGCCTTCGATTCCCGAGCCGCGAACTCACGCATGGCTTCGTCCGCTTCGGTCAGACGGGTGAAGCGCAGGAACGGCAGCGACGACTGGCTTTCATGTTCGGCTTCACGCTTCTCGTCGATTTCAACCTGCCCACGCGCGCCGATGACGATGGCCTCATGGGGTTCGTCCAAGGTCAACACGTGCAGAATGTTGCCGAACGGATCGACCTGCGCACGCACCGGGCGCGGCAGTGCCAGTTGCCAACTGAGCACCTGCTGGCGCTCGCTGTCGTGGGGGGTCAGACGCAAATACTGGATGCTGGCGCGGACCTGATCGTCGTAGTGATAGGTGGTCTCGTGACTAATGGACAGTCTCATGCTGCCTCCAGATAGGAAGTGTGAATAACGTTACCCAGTTGGGCCAGCAGCGGAATGAATTCGTTCAACCATTCGTGCAGGCCTTCGCCGAGGATTTCGTCGATGCCGGTATAGCGCAGACGAGCGTCGAGTTCGGCGGCCAGGCGTTGCGCGGGACGGCCATTGGCCCCCGGCAGGCTGGCGAGAATCAGGTCCAGTTCTTCAAGACAGGCGCGCAGTGAACGCGGGATGTCGGCGCGCAACAGCAGCAATTCGGCGACTTGACGCGCACCCGGCGCGTCGCGGTAGACCTCGGTGTAGGCTTCGAACGACGACAGTGCCCGAAGCAAGGCACTCCACTGGTAGTAACCCGCTGCTGAGCTGTCCGCTGCCGCGTTGGCAGACGGCCCGCGCAGTTCAAGCATTTCATAGCGGGCATCGAGCATGCGCAGGGTGTTGTCGGCGCGTTCGATGAAGGTGCCCAGCCGAATGAAACGGAACGCGTCGTTACGCATAATGGTGCCGTAGGTCGCCCCACGAAACAGGTGCGAACGCTCTTTGACCCACTCGCAGAACCGACTCATGCCATATCGGCTCAGGCCCTGTTCGGCGATGCCGCGAATTTCCAGGTATGTCGAGTTGATGTTTTCCCACATGTCCGCGGTAATACGCCCACGTACCGCATGGGCACTGGCCCGCGCCGCCGCCAGACAGCTGAAAATACTGGCGGGATTCTCGGCATCCAGCGCGAAGAAATGCAGCAGGCGCTCGGCATGAAGATCGCCGTGGCGCTCGCGGTAATCGTCCAGGGTTCCGGTGATCAGCAGCGGCATGGCGAGTTCATTGAGGCCATCCCCGCGTCCGTCCTGAGGCATCAGCGACAGCGAGTAACTGACGTCCAGCATCCGTGCGAGGTTTTCCGCCCGCTCCAGGTACCGCGACATCCAATATAAATCCGAGGCAGTTCTACTTAGCATTGGCAGGCATCCTTAATCCTCGACCACCCAGGTGTCCTTGGTTCCGCCACCCTGCGACGAGTTGACCACCAAAGACCCTTCGCGCAACGCAACGCGGGTCAGTCCACCGGGAACCACGCGGGTTTCGCGGCCAGACAACACGAAGGGGCGCAGGTCGATGTGTCGCGGGGCGATGCCGTTCTCGACGAAGGTCGGACAGGTCGACAGGGACAAGGTAGGTTGAGCGATGTACGCGTGAGGCTTGGCTTTCAGACGGGCACGAAACGACTCGATTTCCGCCGCCGTCGCCGCCGGCCCGACCAGCATCCCGTAGCCACCGGAGCCCTGGGTTTCCTTGACCACCAGATCGCCCAGGTTGGCGAGCACGTGGGACAGCTCTTCCGGTTTGCGGCATTGCCAGGTCGGCACGTTCTTCAGGATCGGCTCTTCGTCGAGGTAGAAGCGGATCATGTCGGTCACGAACGGGTACACCGATTTGTCGTCGGCGACCCCGGTGCCAATGGCGTTGGCCAGCACCACATTGCCCGAGCGATAGGCCGACAGCAGGCCCGGCACGCCGAGCATCGAATCCGGGTTGAACGCCAGCGGATCGAGGAACGCGTCGTCGAGGCGACGGTAGATCACGTCCACTGCCTTCGGGCCGTCCGTGGTGCGCATGAACACGCGGTCGTCGCGCACGAACAAGTCGGCGCCTTCCACCAGTTCCACGCCCATTTCCCGCGCCAGGAACGCGTGTTCGAAGAACGCGCTGTTGAACCGGCCCGGCGTCAGCACGACCACGCTCGGGTTATCCAGCGGGCTGGAGCTTTTCAGCGTATCGAGCAACAGGTTCGGGTAGTGATCGACCGGCGCGATGCGTTGCGCGGCGAACAATTCGGGGAACAGGCGCATCATCATTTTGCGGTCTTCGAGCATGTAGCTCACGCCGCTTGGGGTGCGCAGATTGTCTTCGAGGACGTAATAGGTGCCGTCGCCATCGCGCACCAGGTCAACCCCGGAGATGTGCGAATAGAGGTCGCGATGCAGGTTCAGGCCTTGCATTGCCAACTGGTACTGCTCGTTGGCCAGCACCTGTTCGGCAGGGATGATCCCGGCCTTGATAATACGTTGGTCGTGATAAAGGTCAGCGAGGAACATGTTCAGCGCCTTGACGCGCTGGATGCAGCCGCGCTCGACCACGCGCCATTCACTGGCGGGGATGCTGCGAGGAATCGTATCGAAGGGGATCAGACGTTCGGTCCCCTGCTCGTCACCGTACAACGTGAAGGTAATCCCGGCGCGATGAAACAAAAGATCGGCCTCACGCCGACGCTGAGCGAGCAACTCAGGTGGCGCTTCACCCAGCCAGCGGGCGAATTCCCGATAATGCGGACGGACAGAACCGTCGGCATCGTACATCTCATCATAAAAGGTGCGGATCATGCCGTACTCCTTGTCACCATGGACACTAAGGCCTTCGCAAGGCCCGTGCCATCGGCATAAACGCTTTGAAATCAATGAGTTGAATAAAACAGCGAAAGCCTTCGCACCATTCCTGTGCAAGAAGCGCTCTAACCCATTCCCCTACGCTTCAAAGAGAAGCGTCCTGCTGCAGAAAAACCTATTGGAAGCATAGTCAGAGTTGATTTCCCGGCCTGACTTTGTTCGTGAATAATCGCGCCATTCACGCAGATAACCTCGCTGCAGACTGCATCGGCGAGTGTTGGCGTGACAGGATTGCGTACCGATATTCCCTTTATGCCGCTCCTATCCGAGCGGCTTTTTTTTGCCCTGTTTTTGATGTTCTGCGAATCAATGTCGTGCTTGATACTTTGGCGAACTTGAACCTGTAGGAGCGAATTCATTCGCGATTGGTAGGTACAGCCAACACATCTCCATTGCCCGAACCCTTTTTTCGCGAATGAATTCGCTCCCACAATGGGTGACCACAAAGCTTGAGGCCAGGCACCGCTCTAATGAAGCCGCTTGATCTCCTGCTTCACACCCCACCCCTCGACCTCGCCATCCAGCCCTAAAATGGCGGTCTGGAAATCCTGCTCGAAGTCGCCGATGCCGTCGTAGGTGGCGTACATCAATTTGCTCAATTGCAGGTGCCACGCCCCGTCCTCACGGGCGTTGACTTGGGTGTTGAGGGATTCACCGCGAAATTTTTCCGCTGCCTGACGTGCCCGCTCCTCGTCCGGGAAGACTGCGTAGAACTCGATAGGATGGATACGGGCGAAGTCGAAACCGCCTTCTTTCATGCGGCGCAGTACGTGACTGCTGATGTCTTCTTGATAGGTCGTGCTCATGAAACGTCCTCCTATGCAACGATAGATAGAGTTTCAACCATCCCGAAATGCCCTTGAAGGGCATCAAGCGACGGATCATCCGTCACCCGGGATTCAAGCATGTCGCTGACAAGGCCGGTGCCGCTGTTACAAATCAGGCATCCGTACGCGAACTGGCGCGGGTAGATGCTTCACCGGCCTCAATCGCAGACTACGCCCATTTCTGGCGCGTTGCCAATTGGCAACCGTTGGAGATTGCACAGGTTTTTTCAGGACGCCTCCACGATGGAGATGATCTGCACCGCATTCTGCTCCTTCAGGATTTCAGCCGTGGGCGCCCTTGATCGACCATCCAGATCGTTCAGATCAAGCTCATTGACGACCGGGAACAGAATCGGGCGCAGGTGCTGCGCAGCTTCCTCCTCACTGGGACGGTGCTCCAGTTCAAGATTGTGGCTCTGCTGCACCCCATCTTTATCCTGAAACGAAATAGTCCAGACTTTCATCAATGTCTCCTCAGTCAGGCCGCACGTCGGCCTACCGAAATCGGACTGCGCGTTTTTAGCATTCGTTCAACGTTTTTTGCCTTGGCGCAACGGGACTTACGCGCAAAAAAAAGAGGCCAGACAGGCCTCTTTTTTCATGCAGGACGCGGCTTACGGCTTGGCGTCTTTCACACCGGCCGTGTTGTCCAACAGGCTCTTGGTCGCGGTCTGCAGGAAGCTGTCGAGCTTCTTGCGCAGTTCGGCGATGTCAGGCGCGTTCGGAACCAGTTCAGCGTGGGGTTTGGTGCCCAGTTCGTAGTTGTAGATCTTCGGTTCCATTTCCTTCGGCTCGATCAGGATGCGGTTGCCAGTGACGATTGCCACAGTCTGCTCGCTGCCCGAGGGTTTGATCACGCCGAAACCCAGGTCGCCCGCTGGCAGGTTCAGCAGGTCACGGCCCCAGCACTGGTGCACGGTGTCGCCGCCCAGGCGGCCCATGATGGTCGGCACGATGTCGATCTGTGTGCCGACAATGCTGCTGCGCTTGCCGAACTTGTCTTGCAGGCCCGGTGCGATCATGAGCATCGGCACGTTGAAGCGGCCCAGGTCCATTTCGGTGATCTGCTCGTTGTTGCCGAACCCGTGGTCACCCACGACCACGAACAGGGTGTCCTTGTAGTACGCCTCTTTTTTGGCCTTTTCGAAGAACTGCCCCAGCGCCCAGTCGGAATACCGCATGGCCGTCAAATGCTCGTCCAGAGTGCCATGACCCGTGACGCGCTCCACCGGCAGGTTGGCGGGCAGCGCGTACGGCGTGTGGTTCGACAGGGTTTGCAGCAAGGCATAGAACGGCTTGCCCTTGGCTTCGCGGTCTTTCAGTTCCTGAGCGCCACGGTCGAACATGTCCTGGTCGGACACACCCCACGTCGGGTCGGAGAACACCGGGTTGACGAAGTCGTTACGGCCGATGAAGTTGGTCATGCCCTGGTTGCTGAAGAACCCGGACTGGTTGTCCCATGCGAAGTCACCGTTGTAGACGTACACGTCGTCATACTTGCGTGCGCCGCTCAGCAGTTGCGGCAGGCCCGACAGCTTGTGGCTGCCTTCCGGGGTCTGCATCAGGTATTCGAAACCCGGCAGGTTCGGGAAGCACGCCATCGTCGCAAACATGCCCTGGTGGGTGTGCGTACCGTTGGAGAAGAAGTGATCGAACAGCAGGCCCTCTTCCGACAGCTTGTCGAAGTACGGCGTGATGTTGGACTCGTCGCCCAGTGCACCTACGGAGTGACCGGCGAAGCTTTCCATCAGGATCACGACAACGTTCTTGATCGGAAGCGTGTTGGCAGCCGGAGGATTGAAGTCGCGTCGAACGGCGGCCTTGTCCGAATCCACCAGCTTATCGTTGGCGGTCAGCAGCATGTCGCGCACGGTTTGCTGGGCTTCTGCCACCGGGAGGGTGGCCTTCCAGATGTTGTCGCGGTCTTCGGACATCCGGCTCTTCGCAGCCGCGATCAGCGTCAGCGTGCCGTTCAGGCCCAGCGTGTTGGCGAAATTCGATTCGGTGGTGTACGCATCACCCCAACGCAGTGGAGGACCTTGACGCAAGGTGCCGCGCGCTGCGATCACCGCGACCATCAGACACAGCACGAAGACGCCGACCCGGGTGTACCACGGTGCGACGATGCGGTTGCTGGAGCTGCCAATATTGAAGCCGCCGCGCGGACGGGTCGCACTGTCGATGCCTTTGAACACCAGACTGAGCAGCCAGGTCAGCAAGGCCCAGGCGAGCAAATAACGCACCACCGGGTAGCCGTACCAGATCATGCTCAGCACGGTTTTCGGGTCTTCTTTCACGTACTGGAAAACCAGGCCGTTCAGGCGCTGGTGGAATTCGCGGTAGAAATCCATCTCCATCAGGCCGAAGAACGTGGTCAGGCTCGCGACCAGCGTCAGCCAGAAACGGAAAAGACCCCGTGCGGCCATCAAACGCGCGCTGAACAAGGCCAGCAGCAGCGGGATCAGGATGTAGACCACCAACCGCAGGTCGAAACGCAGACCGTTGCCGAACGCCTCAATGAATGTCGAGGCCGGCGTCGCGCCGATCCCTTCGCGGTTGTAGACCAGCAGCGCGACGCGCAATAAGGTGTACAGCACCATCAGCGCCAGCCCGCTCAGCAGCGTATAGGCCAGGTGCGATTTGACGGTAGGTTGCGGCGCGCGCGCCGGGGCGTCCGGTTTGGCCATGTGTCGTAGAGTCCGTTGGATTCAGGTTTAAGTTCGAAAAGCCTGTGCGCCCGGTGACATCGAAAGAACGCCGGTGTGGGTCGCGGGGGGCAAATATTACGTGATCGCCCAGTGTTTACCACCAATGCGGCGCATTCTTCATGACCGGGTCCGCGTTGAAAGCTCTCGTCAATCTTGAAGAGGTCGCAAAGCGATGCGGAGTTTCGCGACGAAACAGTGAAAATTCCGTCGTTTGAACGAGGTTCTAACATTTTCTTACAAACGCTTTTTTCTCATTTGTCGCAGAAGGTTTGGGCGTAAAGACCCACCGCATACTGAATGGCGTTGAATACTTCAGGGGCGTGTTCTGCCAAGGAGGCATTTCCTTCAAGCGATGCGTTCACGGCCGCGATCAGCTTCAACAGGCGCGGCTTCGGTTTGCGGATATTGCACGTCTGCGCCAGCTCCAGAATGCCCAGGCGCGAACCGAACAGGCTTTTTGACCCCGCCAGTCGAAGGGCCAGGGAGTCGTCTGGCAGATAGGCCGTGGTGTTGACGATGTCATAGGCCGGCGCCAGTTGCGCATCGGCGCCCAGTGGATCGCGATACAGCAGGCCGAAATTCTTCAAATGGGCATCGCCGTTACCCACCATGCAACTCAAGGCCACAATGTCGAAGCACTGCTCAAGGGATGTCTGAATATGCTCAGGCGCGCAGAACAACCGAATGGCCCTGACGATCTTTTCATAGCTGGAATCGTACTTCTGCTCGGTGCCCAATCCCGTCAGGACCGCCATGTCCTCAAAGCCGATCGGACGCTGCTCGGCATCGCGATCAAAGCGTCGCATCACGAACAGTTGGAGATTATCGGAAAGGTAAAAGTCCGGGACTGGCATTCCTGCCCTACGTGCGGCGTCCATGCAGACATATTCGTTGATCGCCAGCCCCGGAAAGTCCGCACGTCCGGATTTGACGATCAGCTCTGGCATCAACAGCGTGGCTTTGGGATCGGCAGCGAAGGCTCCCTCCGGGACGATGACTTTGGGTTGTACTCCCGAGATGCCCGTGCGCAACAGATAGCGGTCAACCAGTTCGGCAAACAGGTCTTCAGTACCGTCCCACGTGAGGATCTGGCTCAGGCTTTGCCCTTCGGCAGCGTTCTGCGCCCCCAACAGCTCATCAATCATCGCCGACTGAACCGCGACACGGCCGATGGGGGAACCGCTGCCGGTCAACGCCATCAGCAACATCGGGTTGAGGGGCGTGGTTTTGGCGAGACGATTGCGCAGTTGCTCCAGCACGTATCCTTCCGGCAGGTTCATCTGGAAGACGGGATGCAGGTTGCGGGAAATAAAGGCTGCATCACGTACGGGCATCGTCAGGCTGATTTGCGAAGTGGGCGTGGCGTCCAGGCCGTAGCGGAACAGGTAGTCACCCGACTCTGCCCCCGACAATTCACCGCTTTCGCCCTGCGGCGTCAGAATACGCACCCGGTCCACCGGCTTCATCGAAAGACCTCCCTTAATTCTTCAAAGGAGGGACGCCGGGCAGGGACCACGCTGATTTCGGCACCGAGGGCTGCCAAAGCGCTCGCATAGAACTTCATGGAGACGGTAGGACTGCCTTTTTCGATCTCCGCCAGCTTCTGCCGTGTTAGCCCGGATTGCGCCGCCAGTTGAAGCTGCGTAAGGCCCCGTGCCTTGCGCATGCTTTCAATCTGATGCCCCAAACGTTCGATGAGGAGATTTGCGTCCATTTGTCATGCCTGCATAACATTGTTCGATGTATGGAATGTATAGCGAACAATGGTACACAGCAACGACAATGTTATTTATACGTAACAAAATTAAGAAAATGTCATATATAAATAACAAAACGCCCGACGGGCCATTGCACGTCAGGCGTTAATGTTCTGAAGCCGTTAGACCGAGGTCTAGATTCGTACATTGCCCCGTGGACCGGCGATGGCCCAGATGATCAGGCCCAGCACAGGCAGCAGTGCGATCAGGAGCACCCAGAGGATTTTCATGCCGGTTTCGGCGCCGCTCTTCAATACGTTGATGATGGCCCAGATGTCGAGGGCCAGAATGATCAGTCCAATCAGACCATTAAAAGTGGAACCCATGGTGTCGCTCCTTAATGAGGCTTGCCCTGTTAGGAGTGGCGACGCTTGTCCGGGGTTCCGTGGGTTGTGGGGCTCATGACACAAATATGCGGTGAGTACCCTAACGACGTGGCTTGGTCAGCGCCGCGAGCGCGGCAGTGATCACCACCGCCAGCGTCACGCCCATCGCCACCGCCGCGAAAATCCCCCATGGCTCGACCATGAATTTGAGGCAGAGGTAAAACGCGACCACCCCGATGGCGCCAATCGCGTTTCCGCGAACGATGGCCCCGAGTTCGTGACGACCACCCTGCACGTGAGCGAAAACAGCCAGTGGCCAGGCGATGACGGGGATCGGTGCAAGAAAGCCGCTGACCACTGGCCCGAGCCATTGCGCGCCCGCCGTGATGGCCAGCAGCAGCAAGGTGGCGGTCAGCATGCGCATCGGGATGACCCAACGCGGCACCGGCACATAGCCCCCTGCCCCGGCTTCCGCCCCTGGCGTCGTCGCGCGAATGATCGCCGCGACCAGGCACAACGTCACCGCAATGGATGCCACGAGCGAGCCGATTCCGTTCATGACCAGCGCCACGCACACGTAAAACGCCAGGGCGCCCAGGCAACCGATCAAGGCCGAGGCTCGGCGCGTCACCCGGTAATAAAAGAGATAGGTCGCCTGGATCGCCGCCACACCTGCCAGCGCGCCCGGAACCGCCTGCGCCGCAAAGCCAGGACCTTGCTCCAGACTCAAAAACAGCATGACCGAGGCCGAAGTGACCGGCAAACCGGACAGCAGCCCGCCGATATGGGTGCCCCAGCGCTTAGCCGCCAGTGAAATGGACAGCATCAGCAACGGGGTAATCAGCAACTTGAGGTAAAACGCAGTCATCACAGACACATCCCGGCGAACAGCATGGGCCTCACAACGACAACGCGTAGAAGCGCGTGTCCACCACCATCAGCGGAAAGGTGTCGGGCAGCTGGTGTTGCTCGATGAGTTCGAAACCGTGCTTCTCGTAGAAGCGATGGGCCGCCAGAAACTTCGCGGTGGTGCCGAGGTAAATGCGCCTCACGCCGCGAGCTTTCGCCTCATTGATCAGGCATTCGAGCAACTGGCGAGCCACGCCGTACTCCCGGCCCCGCCAAGGGCCTGCCACGAACATTTTCCGCAGCGCCGCTTCCTGACTGCCAATGTCCTTGAGACCGATGGTGCCGACCACGTCCCCGTCCTTGCGCGCCACCCAGAAGTCGCCGGTGCCGGTTTGGTAAAACGACTGGATCTGCATCAGGTCAGGCTGATCTTTCGCGGTGATTTCAATCCCGAACTCTTCACGCTGAATGGGCACGATCAAATCAACGATGCCCTGCTCGTCGTCCGGCGCGTATCGGGCGATGTGGATGTCGGAAGAGGTCACGCCTGGCTCCTGAAAAAACTGAAATATCCTGAGAATTTATAGATGAAGCGAACTCACTGCTGAGCCTTCAGCGCCTCTAGCGCAGGTTCGATCAGGATGCCCAGCTCGACGCCCAACGCTATTACGCGGGCCTGATCGTTGCCAAACACGAGCACGGTCTGAAGCTCATCGTCCAGCGGCTCGCTCAGGTTCATCAGCACGTAGCCACCCATTTCCTTGTTCATGCTGCCGAGCTGGATCTGAATCCGGTTCAACGCAGTCAGGGGCTCGGTCTTGGCGAGCTGTTTAGGCTTGATATTGAAGGTCACGCCGGGGCCGAAAGAGGCCGTGATTTCGCTGAACAGGTCCATGTAGTTGTCGGCCTGGAACATCACGGTTTCCGGCAAGCTGCCGACCACCACCCATTCGCCCAGCGGAATGGGGAAGGTGTCGTCGTAGTTGATGTCCGGATTGGCGGCGAGAAAGGCCTCGGGGTCGGCGTACGCCCGGGAGGCTTCGTCGGCAATCGCGTCGATTTCCTCGTCGCTCATGCAGCCGGAGCTGATTTTGCTGATGAATTCGATGAGTGAAGCTTTCATGGCGAAGGAGTCCGGACGAAAAAACAGGCGCGAAGGATAGCCGGAAATCCTTCGCGCCTCTATCGGTTAACGCTGTAACGGAACCAGAGTACGCCGCAGCGCAGGCTCTTTTTTCGGTTAAACCATCAAACGCGTCAGTTGCTCTGCAGTGTCGGTTGCGCCCATGGTCTGGGCGGCCATCAGCGGTGTTACCCCCTTGGCGTCTTTGGCGTTGGGGTTGGCCCCGTTGGCGATCAGGTAATCGACGATGGCAGTGCGATTGAACATTGCGGCCATCATCAGCGCGGTACGACCGTCGCCCCCTGCGCCTTCAACATCCGCCCCGCCTTCCACCAGCAGTTTCACCACGTCCAGATCGCCCTTGAAGGCTGCCCCGGCAATCGGACTCTGGTTATTGTCGTTGCGGATTTCAGGGTCCGCGCCGTGTTTGAGCAACACGCTCACAGCGTCCTGGTGGCCGTGATAACTGGCGAGCATCAACAGCGTGTCGCCCTTGTGATTGCGTAAATTAGGGGTCAACCCGTTTTCCAGCAAGCGGTCCAGCATCACGGCATCACCTGCGCGAGCACGGTCGAACACCTGTTCTGCGAACTCCAGCGCTTCTTCATCGGTCATGCGGGTGGCGGTGCCGGGGTTGTTTGGGGTGTCAGACATTCCTTTCTCCTGTAGCGCCGCACGGGGGCACCTTTGATCAATCGTGTTTCTCGCCATCGGTGCAACAGAACGTTGAGAGGCCCGCAGTCTGGGCCAAGTTCCACGCTCATCTGCTGCGATGTTGCGAACGATGGCAGGCACGGGCCTGTTTCGCCAGCGAACCTTTTTGATCACCGCTATAGAGAAGGCCGTTTATCGCCCGCAGGAAAAATCCGGGTAACACGGTGAAATAAATCCAGGGTATCGCTGTCTCAGATTTCAACAGCGCCTCATCTCCCCCTCCTCCCCACTCCCTCTACTCCGGCAAAATGCAGGATGCCCGATGGTCAATCTTGCAAAATGCACGAAGCAGTAAATATTCAAAAACCATAACTCATTGTTTTTAAAGTAATTTTAATAGACATCAATACTGGCACAGTCACTGCACTAGTCCTACCAAGCTTGTTATCACTGAGCAATGGAGCCGCTAGACATGACTTTCATTCAAGAAAAATTCGCATCCGTATTTTCCGACTTCGAAGTCAACACCCAGCCTCGTCCCGACGGTGGTGTGCTGTTGTCGCTGCGCAATCACGAAGGCAAACAGATCCGTCGCTCGGTCTCGTACGCTCAATTGCACACCCCGGTGCAGCTGGAATGGGTGATCAGCGCGATTCGCCGTGACCTGGCGGCTCAGGCCAGCGAACTGCCAGCGATTTCCATGCTGCAGAGCCAACACCGTTTCGATCTGCCGACTTATCACACGCGTTAAGCGTCTGCGTGGATACTGCGGGCATTGACTGACGCACACTCCGCACAAAACCGCGATCGCACTCAGTGCGATCGCGGTTTTTTTTGCGCAGTCGGTTCAGGCGTCAACGGATGTTGCGTACGCCGGAACGTTGGTTGCGCTTAGCGGATGATGCCTCGGCACAGCGCTTCGCCCACGGCTTGCGCGCGGTTGGTCACGCCCAATTTGGCGTAGATGCTTTTGAAGTGATGCTTAACGGTGGCCTCCGACAGTTCTTTGATTAATGCAATTTCCCATGCGGTCTTGCCCTCTCGGGCCCACTTGAGGATTTCCAGCTCTTTACCGGTCAATGCCCGGGTCTGAAACTGTCGCCCCTTGCCCGCGACATGCAACATAGGAACGAGGCTGGTCACCAGATAACGGTCGTTATGGCTGAGTGGCCGTTCCATGCCGTTGAGCGAACAGACGCTGACCACGCCCCGGTTGACCCGGTTTTCGCAGGTGTAGCCGTAGGACAGGGCCGGGAGCAGGTCGCAGTCCTCGACCGCCGCCAGATAGGCCGACGACGGTGGATAGGTGTCGAACGCGTCCGCCCATTCGAGAAACCCCATGGTGTGGCGAAAGCACCGAATGACCGGGTCTTCGATCATCAGCCGCCCCTGGTTGTAAAGCTCTTTCCAGTAGACGTCGACGTTGGACGTGATGCAGTTGAGCAGCAATCCCTCGCGGTACTGATAGAACATGGCTCGTTCGCAACCGCATTCCGCTCGGAGCCAGTCCAGCGCGTTGGCGATGGCGGCGTTGCCGTCCTGTTCGGTGACGCTGCTGACCATCTGCTCTATCAATGGGCTCAGCGTCCCTGTTGTTACGTTTTTCATCTTCCCCTCCGTTTAAAAAACGTGCTGTGTCGTCCCTGAATGGCGCTTTAGAGTTTTAAGTGGACAGCGGCCTGTCGACGCGCCAAGGTCTGCACGGAGGTCCGTGAGCAGGGCGCGCTCAAAGGCCTTCAGGCTTCGACAGACAAAGGGTTACACAGTCTGAAGGGGTTAAACACAGGGGTTAAAACAAACAGGCATGCCTGACTGATAAACAGGCGACTTCTTACACAACAACCAAAACTTGCTTACATTTTTCCAGCTTTTGAAACAAAAACGGCTCACATCAAGGATGCGAGCCGTTCAAAAGACGAGCAGTGGATCAAGGCCGAGCCCTGCTGGTGAATGCCGGTTTCAGTCATCCAGACCTGGAAACTGACGGGCCAGCTCATCGCCCGTCAGCTCCATTCGCTCACCCTCTGGCGAACCGAACAAGCGAATAGCGACCACCCGAGGCTGCTCGCCCATGTCGAACCACTGCCGAGTTCCCGCCGGGACGGTTATCAAGTCGTTCTTTTCGCACAGCACGGCGTAGACAAAATCCCCAAGGTGAAACGAACAGAGCCCACGCCCCGCAACGAAAAATCGCACTTCGTCCGCGCTGTGCTGATGTTCGTTGAGGAGCCCCGCACGCAGTTCGGCTTTTTGCGGGTGGCGGTCGTCGACACTGATCACAGCGCTGGCCACACAACCGCGCTCTGCGCTCAATTGGCTGATCTGATCACGGTAGGCGACGTTGACGTCGTCCTGAGGCGCGCCTGCGGCAACGGGGGTGGCCGCGGGCAAACGTTCGATAACAATGCCGTGCTCGGCGAGGGTCGAGGCGATGTCTTCAAGGTGGGTCAACACCTTGTTCGGCAACTCCGGGGAGGACACGTGATAGACGGAGAGAATGCTCATTGCGGGGTTCCTCGGTTCAATCGCTCGCCGATACGATGTTCGGCAGACGCAGGTTCATTCAGTCAAACGGTGAAACCGGCCGTTAATGGGCGGCCGTTTGGAGTCAGAGAGACACCTCTTTCATGCGCATCGCCGCCAGGATCGCAGCCATCAGTGCCGCCAGACTCGCGATGGCGAACGTCCATTCCGCGCCGAGCGCATTCCAGCTGTAGCCGGAGTACAGCGCCCCCATTGCCCCTCCGGTTCCGGACAACGCGGCATACAACGCTTGCCCCTGCCCTTGCTGACGAGGGCCAAAACTGCGTTGTAGAAAATGGATGGCCGCGGCGTGAAAACTGCCGAACGTCGCCGCGTGCAGCAACTGAGCGAAGATCAACAGCGTCAGATGGTCCGCGAAATTCCCCAGCAACAGCCAGCGTAACGACGCCAGCGCAAAACTGGTGATCAAGACCTGACGCACGCTGAATCGCTGCAGGATACGGCTCATCGCCAGGAACATCAGCACCTCCGCGACAACGCCAACCGCCCAGAGCATGCCGATGATGCCGCGACTGTATCCGAGGCGCTCAAGGTGCAGCGTGAGAAAGGTGTAATACGGCCCGTGGCTCAGTTGCATCAACGCCACACACAGATAGAAAGCCAGTACGCCGGGGCTGAACAGTTGTTTGAGAAACCCTTCCCCTGCAGGTCGTTGGGTCGATGCAGGCGGCTGCGCATTGGGCACCCATCCACTGCTGACGACGATCCCGGCCATGATCAACAGCAGCGCCTGCGGATACACATCAAGGCTGAACCACTCGAACAGTCGTCCCAGCCCTACTACGGTCAGGATGAACCCCACCGAACCCCACAGGCGAATCTGACTGTAACGGGCGGTCTGGCCCTGCAAATGCGCGAGCGTGATGACCTCGAACTGCGGCAACACGGCGTGCCAGAAAAAGGCATGCAGCGCCATGACCATGGCCAGCCAGGCGTAGGATTTGTCGATAAGAATCAGAGAAAAGCACGCCAGCGTGCAGACCGCGCCGAAACGCACGATCGCCAGACGCCGACCGGTGTAGTCACCCAGCCAGCCCCACAGGTTCGGCGCCACGCAACGCATCAGCATCGGGATCGCGATCAACTCGCCGATGCGCGCACTGGAAAAGCCCAGGTGATCGAAGTACAGCGCCAGAAACGGCGCCGTCGAACCCAGCAGGGCGAAATAGAAGAGGTAGAAGCTGGACAGCCGCCAGTAAGGAAGCGCCGCCACGGTCAATTGCCCGTGGCGGCCGCGCCGGACTCCCGCATTACAGCTGGCCCAGGACCGGGGTGTTGACCCGCACGTCGAGGTTTTGGCCGCGATGGCGCAGCAAGTGGTCGAGCAGCACGATCGCCATCATCGCCTCGGCAATCGGCGTGGCCCGAATGCCTACGCACGGGTCGTGGCGGCCCTTGGTGATCACGTCCACCGGGTTGCCGTCGATGTCAATCGAACGGCCCGGGGTGGTGATGCTCGACGTGGCTTTCAGCGCCAGGTGGGCGATGATCGGCTGACCCGATGAGATGCCGCCGAGGATGCCGCCCGCGTTGTTCGAGAGAAAACCTTCCGGGGTCATCTCGTCGCGGTGCTCGGTGCCACGCTGGGAGACGCTGTCGAACCCGGCGCCGATCTCGATGCCCTTCACGGCATTGATACTCATCAGTGCATGGGCCAGCTCGGCGTCCAGGCGGTCAAAAATCGGCTCACCCAGCCCCGGCATCACGCCATCAGCGACGACAGTGATCTTCGCCCCGACCGAATCCTGATCGCGGCGGAGCTGGTCCATGTAGGCTTCCAGCTCCGGGACCTTGTCCGGATCAGGGCTGAAAAAGGCGTTTTGCTCGACCGATTCCCACGTCTTGAACGGGATTTCGATAGGGCCGAGCTGGCTCATGTAGCCACGCACGGTGATGCCCTGTGTCAGCAGGTATTTCTTGGCGATGGCACCGGCCGCCACGCGCATCGCGGTTTCCCGGGCCGAACTGCGACCGCCGCCGCGGTAATCGCGGATGCCGTATTTGTGGTGGTAGGTGTAATCGGCGTGGGCCGGACGGAACAGATCCTTGATCTGCGAATAGTCTTTGGATTTCTGGTCGGTGTTGCGGATCAACAGGCCGATGGACGCGCCGGTGGTCTTGCCTTCGAACACGCCGGAGAGGATTTCGACTTCATCCGCTTCTTGACGCTGAGTGGTGTGGCGGCTGGTGCCGGGCTTGCGGCGGTCCAGGTCGCGCTGCAGGTCTTCCAGCGACAGCTCGACACCTGGCGGGCAGCCGTCAACGATAGCAACCAACGCCGGGCCATGGCTTTCGCCAGCGGTGGTGACAGTGAACAGCTTGCCGAAGGTATTGCCGGACATGCGGGAGGCTCCGAGAAATCGACCAAAAACCAAAAAGTCTAAAAAGAGCGCGCCAGTATACGCAGGGTCAACGTCTATATCACGCCCGAACCTTATTCGATTGGCTGCGTCCAATTTCACACTTTATTGATGATGGCCTTGCGATGCTACGTGGTATGTCCCTGATTTGCGGCTTACGGCCGCTGCGAGTAATCGCCTTGACCCTCACTTTGCTGTCTTCCCTCGCCAACGCGGGCACGCCGGTCGTGCTGCAACGTCCTGTCTCTCTGGAAACCGGGACGGGGGAGCTATTTGGCACCCTCCTGCTGCCCAAATCCAAGGAACCGGTGCCAGTGGTGCTCATCATTGCCGGCTCCGGACCGACCGACCGCGACGGCAACAACACAGACGGCGGCCGCAACGACAGCATGAAGCGCCTGGCGGTGATTCTTGCCCGGCACAACATCGCCAGCGTGCGTTACGACAAGCGCGGCGTTGCGGCCAGTCGCCCCGCCACCCCTGATGAGCGGGATCTGACCATCGAAAAATACGTCGATGACGCGGTGGCCTGGAGCCAAAAACTCAAGACCGACTCGCGGCTCGGCCAGTTGATCATCCTCGGTCACAGCGAGGGGGCGCTCGTTGCCTCGTTGGCGGCGGAACGGGCGGGTGCCACGGCGCTGATTTCCCTGGCGGGCACGGGGCGACCGGTGGACCAAGTCATCCGAGAGCAATTACAGGACCGGCTTCCGCCTCCCCTGCTGGCTCGCAGCGAGGCACTGATCGAAGAAATGAAGGCTGGCAAGACCGACCCGGACGTGCCCGATCCGCTGCAAGTGGTGTTCCGCCCAAGCGTTCAGCCGTACCTGATTTCGCTGTTCCGGCAGAACCCGGCCCAAGCGTTCGGCAAGCTGAAGATTCCAACGCTGATCCTGCAAGGGCGCAACGACATGCAGGTGGGTGTGGGCGATGCCGAATTGCTACACAAGGCCAAGCCCGATTCACAATTGGCGATTATCGACGGCATGAACCACGTGCTGCGCATCGTGCCGATGGACATGAAACGTCAATTGGCGTCTTACAAGGATCCTCAATTGCCCTTGGCGAGCGAGCTGTCGGACCGGATTCTCACGTTTATCGGGTCAGTGCCCAAGGCTTAGCGCCAAAGCTCACCCTTCAGATTCAGCAAAAACGGCCGATATCGGGTTGCTGGCATTGTGTTGCCGGGACAATGTCGATAACAGGATCGCCGTAATGACAGAAGCAATCATGGAAGCCAACGCGGTCGCGCCAATCGAGAGCCAGGAAGGCGATGCTGCACCCGTCTTGTGGGAAGAAGTGCAGGCCGAGCATTTTTCGATGCTGCGCCTGGCACCGCTGCCGACGGACCGGGCCACCGGGGGCCGTCCGCTGCGCTTCGTCGAATTCGGCCGGGCAGAACGTCACAGCAAGGACTTCAGCCTGCTGCGCATGACGTATCACCTGCCGGGCCAGAAGACTCGCAAGGAACAGAACAACCTTGATATCTGGGTCGACCACGCCAACCGTGCCGTGCGAGTGGGTCCCGAATCCGGCTTGCAGATCGAACCGTGGAACCGGGGGCTGGGCCGTTTCATGCTGGCGCAAGGCATTCATTGGGCGCAGAAACGCTGGTCCGAGTACCGCATCGAAGGCACGGCCTTGGCGAACAAGGACGCGCTGAACGAAGACACTCGCCTGCGCCGTGACCACTTCCTCAAGACCCAAGGCTTCGAAGTGGCCTATGCCGACCCTCAGCACCTGAAAGGGTCGGTCAAGGACGCCAAGATCGGCAACCTGAACAACACCTGGAACACCGAAAAGGTGCAACTGGTCGAGATCCTCGACGCCGCACAGATGTTGCAGCAGGCCGAGCAGAAGATCCAGGAGCAGGAAGTCGCGATCAAGAAAGCCGAAGATCGCGTCAACAAATTCCGCCGCGACGACGCCGGGCTGCGTTTCACCATCGCCTGCCTGGTAACCTTTGCAGTGTTTCAGGCGGGGCTATTGATCTGGATCGCGACTCACCGCTAGATCGAGCGCGATATGACTTTGTTAGAGCCGGCTTGCTGGCGAAGGCGGCGTGCCAGCCAATACTGCGTCAGCTGACACCCCGCCTTCGCCAGCAAGCCGGCTCCCACAATGGGTTTTGCGCCGGGCTTAAACCCGCGACGCAAACACCGCCTGATGCTGACGACACTGCTCAGCCGTCAACATGAACACCCCGTGCCCACCACGCTGGAATTCCAGCCAGGCGAAGTCCACCTCGGGGTACAACGCCTCGACGTGAACCTGGCTGTTGCCCACTTCAACGATCAGCAAGCCCTTCTCCGTCAGATGATCCCCCGCCTGAGCCAGCATCCGCCGGACCAGATTCAGACCGTCATCACCGCAGGCCAGCGCCAGCTCGGGTTCGTGCTGGTATTCATCCGGCATGTCGCCGAAATCTTCGGCATCGACATAAGGCGGGTTGGACACGATCAGGTCGAACCGCTGCCCCGGCAAACCGTCGAAGCCATCGCCCTGGACGGTGTAGACGCGCTCGTCCAGACCGTGACGCTCGATATTCTGGTTCGCGACTTCCAGCGCTTCGAACGACAGGTCCGCCAGCACCACTTCGGCCTCTGGAAATTCGTCGGCGCAGGCGATGCCGATGCAACCAGAACCGGTGCACAGGTCAAGAATGCGCGCAGGGGCTTGAGCCAGCCAGGGCTCGAATCGGTGCTCGATCAATTCGCCGATGGGGGAGCGCGGAATCAACACACGCTCATCGACGATGAACGACATCCCGCAGAACCACGCCTCGCCCAGCAGGTAGGCGGTGGGCACACGTTCGTCGATGCGGCGCTTGATCAAACGCTGGACATTGACCAGTTCGTCGTCTTCGAGATTGCAATCCAGGTAACTGTCGGAAATCTCCCAAGGCAGGTGCAACGCACCCAGTACCAACTGCCGGGCTTCGTCCCAGGCGTTGTCGGTGCCATGCCCGTAAAACAGGTCTTCCCCATGAAAACGGCTGACGGCCCAACGGATATGATCGCGCAGGGTGCGCAGGCGGGAAGTGATCACGGCAGACTCCTTGAAAAAACGACGGGCGATTCTAGCAGCCATCCTCCCAACAAACGATGCCCACGCCCGACAGCGCCTGGCCTTGAAAAACTTTCCGCCACCTTTCGTCAAATTTGCAGGCAATATGACAGCAACCGCGACCTGCTCGACGGCTTGACGCCCGGTAAAAAGCGACGGCTGTGAGCATTGAGATTCACAGAATCGCTCAGCCAGTGGACAATGTGGCAAAAGCCCCACTCGAAGGAGCCCCAGATGTCTGTTTCAACCAACGGTCCAAAGACCATGTTTCAACTTAGTGGCCGTGAATACGCAGCGGCCACTTTGAGTAATGCCACGTTGATCATCATCGACGCGCAAAAGGAATACCTCAGTGGCCCCCTGGCGCTGACCGGCGTTCAAGCGGCCATCGACAACATCGTCAAACTGGTCGACGCCGCGCGTGCCGCGAAGTCGCCGATCATTCACGTGCGCCACCTCGGCACCGTGGGTGGCATGTTCGATCCGCAAGGCGAACGCGGCCAGTTCGTTCCCGAGCTGCAACCCCAGGGCGACGAGATCGTCATCGAAAAACGCTTGCCCAATGCGCTGAACGGCACCGTGACTACCGACGACCGCAAGACGCTGCACAAGCTGCTGGAAGATCTGGGGCGCCTGGATCTGGTGGTGTGCGGTTTCATGAGCCATTCAAGCGTCAGCACGACGGTGCGGGCGACCAAGGATTACGGTTTCCGCTGCACGCTGGTTGAAGACGCCTGCGCCACCCGCGATCTGCCAACGCCCACCGGCGTGATCAAGGCCGAACTCGTGCAGCAAGCCGAGATGGCCATCATGAACGACAACTTCGCCAAGCTCGCCCTGACCAAAGACCTGATCTGACTGCGCCGCTTCATCAGGAGCTGACCCGTGATCCGCAGAGCCTTGACCGCGCCTCGGGCATCATTTTCAGGCAGTTCCTGAAGAAAAAGCGTACAAATGCAGTCGTCAGGTTATGTGATCCGTCTCACATAACCGCCTATCCGTTAATCACTCGTGTTTGGCTTCGTGCGCTGACCCGACGGGAACCACCCGGGCATAAGCAGGTCAGAGCGCCGATACCCATAGAGGAAGTCGGAATGAAGATATCCGATGGTTTTGATGCCCGTCGCCTGCGCCCCAAAGGCCAGGGCAACTGGCGGATGCGCATTGGCGCTGCCATTTCCGCCATTTTCGCCATGGCGGGCGTGTTGCTGGCCATGGCCGGCGTCGCCAGCCTGATAGGTCACCCGGCTGCACTGGGCGAACTCAATGCCAGCCCCGCAGGTGCCGTGGTCACGATCGTGGTTGGCCTGTTGTTGCTGTATATCGGCGTCTGGCTGTGGCGCCGCAGCCGTCGTCGGCGCCGTCGTGCTGGCGAGTTGAACATGTCTCCGCACCTGATGAAGAAGCACGACTGACCTCCCCTTCCGCGTCTCCCAACGCCTTTTGAGCTTTTTAGTCGCGCCGACAACGGCGTGACTTGGTTAAACTGGCGGCCTTCGCGGAGACCGACATGCAAGACGACGACTTTTCCCTGTTCAGAAACGAGACCCGTGGCGTCAAGCCCATCAAGACTGAACACGCCGACGTAGGCAAACCCAAAACCGACCGTAAGAACCTGGCCAAACTGCGGCAGGCAGCGACCGTGCGGTCGGACGCCACGATTACCGTGGACGGCCTGTCCGATCAGTTCGTGATCGACGTCGGGCCGGAAGACACGCTGTACTGGGCCCGCGACGGCGTTCAGGAAGGCCAGATGCGCAAGCTCAAACTGGGGCAGATTAGCTTCGACGGCAGCCTCGACCTGCACGGCATGAGCGTGGAACTGGCGCGGGAAACCATGTGGGAGTTTCTGGCGGAAGCGACCAAACTGGAGATCCGCTGCGTGCGCATCACTCACGGCAAAGCCGTGCGACTGGACGGCAAGCGACCGATGATCAAAAGCCACGTCAACACCTGGCTGCGTCAGCATCAACAGGTGCTGGGTTTTACGTCCTGCATCGCCAAGCATGGCGGCGCGGGCGCGGTGTACGTGATGCTCAAGCGCACGATGATGGATGGGCGGGACGAGTAGCTCGCGCCCTGACGCTGCACTCAACTGTGGGAGCGAATTCACTCGCTCCCTAGATCCTGAGTCGCTCGCCCCATCAGGGGTGGCGTTCAGCACCCTGGCACACCAGGCATCAGCGAGGTCCCGGACCCCCGCCTGGACCACCGCCGCCACCGGGCCCACCGCCTTCATAATGACCGCCACCACCACCGCCTCCGTGCCCGCCGCCATGGCCTCCCCCGCCAGGTCCCCAGAACGGCCAGCAGCCAGACATGGCTGACATCACTGCGATGATCATCGCGACTTTCACAATACGACTCGACATTTCACTCACTCTCTTGAAAACGGGTTCAACGGCAGGTGCTCATCACCTGCAACGTCTGACATCACTGATCTCGGGAACCGCGTCGTCATTGAGTAGCCATCGAGTATCGAAGTTGATACGTGCACGCCAAAAACAGAAAGGCCGCGACGAGGAATCCCTCCAGTCGCGGCCTTTGTCGTAGTGGCTGTCGAGATCCCGGCATCCGGCACGGGATCGGTTCAGCCTCGATCAGCGATGGTAGTAGCCCGGTCCGGGGCCACCGTCAAAATACCGATGGTCGTGCCACCCACCGCCGTGACGTCCCCATCCGGGACCGAAGAAACAGCCCGAAACCGACGACGTCAGGGCGATAATCAGTGCGATTTTCGCGATTCGGCTCAACATACATTCACTCTCTTCATCCGGGCATCGTTCACCCATTAACTCAGACACCGATTTGACACATTTCGACATACGCACTCGGTAAAGGTTAGGTAAAGGTGCCTGACGCTCCGTTCGAGCGGCGACGTGCCGCAGGTTTGTCGGTCGCCCGCCGTACCCCTCCCCGCCGAGCTACGCTACTATGTGCGCCTTTGCAGGCCACCTGCCCTGCGTTTCTTTGAACCCACACGGAACACACCCCTGTGACACTGGAACAGAACTACACGGCGATCCTTGGTCAACTTGGTGAGGACGTCTCCCGCGAGGGCCTGCTCGACACCCCGAAACGTGCGGCCAAAGCCATGCAGTATCTCTGCCGTGGCTATCAGCAAACCCTGGAAGAAGTCACCAACGGCGCGCTGTTCAGCTCCGACAACAGTGAGATGGTGCTGGTCAAGGACATCGAGCTGTATTCGCTGTGCGAGCATCATTTGTTGCCATTCATCGGCAAGGCCCATGTGGCGTATATCCCGAGCGGCAAGGTCCTGGGCCTGTCGAAGGTCGCGCGTATCGTCGACATGTTCGCCCGCCGCCTGCAGATTCAGGAAAACCTCAGCCGTCAGATCGCCGAAGCCGTTCAGCAAGTGACCGGTGCGCTGGGCGTGGCCGTGGTCATCGAGGCCAAGCACATGTGCATGATGATGCGCGGCGTCGAGAAGCAGAATTCATCGATGATCACTTCGGTGATGCTGGGCGAGTTCCGCGAAAACGCCGCCACCCGTACCGAGTTCCTCAGCCTGATCAAGTGATCCGGGCGTCCTGAAGCGCCGCAACGACCGTTGCGGCCGCGAGGTTTCAAGCATGTTGATGAAAGCACTGAGGGTCGGCCTTGGCCAATTGGTCATTTTGGTCGACTTCCTGACCCGTCCCGGCAAGAAAAAACGTTCGCCTGAAGCACAGGCAGCAGTCGAAGCGTCGGCGAAAGACCTGACGTTGTATCAGTTCAACGCCTGCCCGTTTTGCGTGAAAACCCGCCGGACCTTGCGCCGTTTGAATGTGCCGGTGGCGCTGCGCGACGCGAAGAACAACGAGCTGGATCGCCAGACCCTGCTCAATGAGGGCGGCAAGATCAAAGTACCGTGCCTGCGGATCGAAGAAGCCGGCAAGACCGTGTGGATGTACGAATCCAAGGTCATCATCGAATACTTGAATCAGCGGTTTTCAGCGGCCTGATCGCGCCGCTGTCGCTGTAGCAGTCCGGCTTGCCGACGGTGGTGCCCCTCGGGTCGTTGCAGCGGGCAAGCCGGAAAACGTCAGCTCACCTTGGGCAGCCTTCCTGCCGGCACGCATTGAAGGCCTTCAATTGTTCGACCCGCACCTTGGTCTGGTCCGAGAGGCACATCAGCTGCGACATCGGCCACATGCTGCCGCCGTCTTCACGCTTGCCCACCTGGTACAGACAGTCGGCATCACGAAACGCGAGCCATTTCTTCTGCGCCTCTTGCAGCGCTTTCCTGCTGGCCGACGTCTTCACGTAGGCCATCTGCGCCTTGTACTGCGCGTTCAGTTCATCGTCCAGCGCCTTGTATTGCTTGCTGGCGCATTGATTCATCGACGCCTGTGTCGAATCGCAATCCTCGGCCTGTGCCGAGCAGCCAATCCCCAGGGCCATGAACATGCCCACCGCTATCATCATGTAGCGCATCGAATGCTCCCTTTTCTTCAAATGATCGTCCGATCAAAACCAGACCGTGCGCAGCTTGAGCGCAAAAACCGTGGCGCGTGATGACCGGGCACACACTTCAGACCTAAAAAAACCGGCCATGGTTGCCAAGGCCGGTTTTTTCTTTCGGGAGCGGTCAGTCGAGCATGCCGACGTAGCCCGGTTGTTGCTGAACCCGCGCCAGCCAGGCCTGAATCGCCGGGAACTGAGCGAGGTCGAAGCCGCCCTGATGCGCCACGTGGGTGTAGGCGTACAGCGCGATGTCGGCGATGGAAAACTGCTCACCCACCAGGAACGGCGTGCGCAACAGCTGCTGCTCCATGACCTTCAACGCCTTGTAACCGCGCTTGTGCATCGAGCGGTATTCCTCCAGCCGCGCCTCCGGCAGCCCCAAGTAAAACTGGATGAAACGCGCCACGGCAATGGTCGGCTCGTGGCTGTACTGCTCGAAGAATTGCCACTGCAACACCTGCGTACGCAGGCGGGGTTCGGTCAATAGATAGGGTGTGCCTTCGGCGAGGAAATTGAGGATCGCGTTGGACTCCCACAGGCACGTTCCGTCTTCCAGTTCCAGCACAGGAATCTTGCCATTGGGGTTCTTCGCCAGAAACGCTTCGGTCTCGGTCTCGCCATTGAGGATGTCCACCGGCACCCATTGGTATTCTGCGCCCAGCAGGTTGAGCATCAGCTTGATCTTGTAGCAGTTGCCTGAATTGTAATCGCCGTAAACCGTGTACATCTGCTGCTCTCCCCTCGTGGGTGCGGTGGTACGTGTGCGTAAGGTATCAGGCCGCGAGGGCCTGTTGCGCCTGTTTGATGACAGCGGCCAGTCGCTTCAGGCCTTCGTCCAGCCGCGCCGGGTCGATGTGGCTGAAATTCAGGCGCAGGTAACCGGGATTGGCGTCCGGGTCAGTGAAAAACGGTTCTCCGGGCATGAACGCGACATTTTGCGCCAGCGCGGTATCAAGCAGTGTGCGGGTGTCGAGTTTATCCTTGAGTGTCAGCCAGAAGAACAGCCCTCCTTGTGGACTGTTCCATTCAGCGAGATCGCTGAAGTGCCGCTGCAAGGCCGCTTCGAACTGGTCTCGACGGGTGCGGTAAAAATCACGCAATTCGACCAGATGCCGCTCATAAGGCTCGCTGCTGATCCACTGCAAAGCCTGCCACTGACCGACGCGGTTGGTGTGCAGATCAGCCGCTTGCTTGAGTTTCAGCAAGTGTGGGAACAGATCCTTCGACGCGATCAGATAGCCCACGCGCAACCCGGGCATCAAGGTTTTCGACACGGTGCCGGTGTAGATCCAGCTGGCCTGCTTCAACCGACTGACGATGGGGCGAGCGCTGCCGCCGTCAAACGTCAGGTCGCGATAGGGTTCGTCTTCGATCAACGTCACGCCAAACTCGTCCAGCAAGGCGGCCACGGCATCCCTTGCGGTTTCGCTGTAGCGCACGGCGGACGGGTTTTGGAACGTAGGAATCAAGTAAGCGAATGACGGCGTGTGCTGCTCCAGTCGCTGGCGCAAAACGTCAAGGTCCGGGCCTTCGGCGAGCAACGGCACGGTCAGACAATCGGCGCCGAACAGCTGGAAAATCTGCAAGGCCGCGAGATAGGTCGGGCCCTCCAGCAGGATTTCGGTGCCCTTGTCGATATACAGCTTGGCGGCCAGATCGAGCGTCTGTTGGGAGCCGCTGACAATCATCACCTGGCTCGCCTCGCAGGCAATGCCCAACGCCCGGGCTTGCGCCGCAAGCACTTCGCGCAATTGCGGTTCACCTTCGCTCATGCCGTACTGACCAATGCTGCGGGGCATGTCGGACCAGTCGCTCTGGGGCAGCATGGTCTCGGCAGGCAGGCCACCGGCGAACGACATCATTTCAGGGCGCTGGGCAGCGGCCAGGATTTCGCGAATCAGCGAACTCTTCAAACGGGTGACGCGTTCAGAAAATGCCATGTGATCACCGCTGGCAGAAATAAATGGAAATACGTCAAACTGGTTGACCGAAACTACGATGCCAAGCCTGGATACGTCAATATGCTTGACCTTAAAAATTCATCGACGCAGCAAATTGCCATGGAGGCGTTTTTCTACGGCTACCAGGCTTTCACCGCGAAGGCCGATGAAATGCTCGATCGCCGGGGCCTGAGCCGTGTGCACCAGCGCATCGTCTTTTTCATCGCCCGCTACCCTGGTTTGAGCGTGAAAGAACTGCTGACCGTGCTTGGGGTGAGCAAACAGGCGCTGAACACACCGCTGCGACAGCTGGTCGAGATGGAACTGGTGCTCAGCGTTGCCCCCGAAGACGACAAGCGCAAACGGCTGCTGGCGCTGACCGAGGAAGGCGCGAAGTTTGAAGAGTCGCTGCGTCGCGAGCAGGTGAAACTGCTGCAGAAGGTGTTCAAGGACGCCGGACGGGAAGCGGTGGACGGTTGGCTGGCAGTGAATCAGGCGTTGGGTAAAACACTGAATCGAGGCTGAGCACCTTCAAATCTGCGTTGCACAGCCTTCTGTGGGAACGAATTCATTCGCGAAAGATAGGCCAGACGATAGAGATGTATCGGCCGTACCACCGTCTCGCGAATGAATTCGCTCCCACAGGTGTCCGAGGTGGCCGCAGATTGTGTGCCCCGGCTTAGGCTCAGCTGTGGGAGGTCGCCGCAGAGACTGCGCCCCGGCTCAGGCTTAACTGTGGGAGCGAATTCATTCGCGAAAGATCGGCCAGACGATGGAGATGCGTCGGCTGCAACGGCCTCTCGCGAATGAATTCGCTCCTACAGGTTCATCGCTGATCTGGCGATTCGAGACCGACAGCACGCCGCGGCGAACTGTGCCGATTAATGCGCGGGCGGCTGTATCGCAACGAATTGTGACAACTGCGTATAGGCTTGCTGATCTGTTCACATTGCCGCTCCAAGGATCGACCGCATGACTGACGCGACCCATACGCCGCTGCGCCCGCTCACTGACACTTCGCCCTCGGCCATCGTGGCGGGCTTCATCGCGATGATGACCGGGGTCACCAGTTCGCTGGTGTTGATCTTTCAGGCGGGGCAAGCCGCCGGGTTGACCTCGGCGCAGATTTCTTCCTGGATCTGGGCGTTGTTCATGGGCATGGCGCTGTGCAGCATCGGCCTTTCGCTGCGCTACCGTTCGCCGATCACAGTGGCTTGGTCCACGCCGGGCGCGGCGTTGCTGATCACCAGCTTGGGGCATGTGGCTTATCCCGAAGCCATCGGCGCCTACATGACCAGCGCGCTACTTGTATTCATCTGCGGGATTACCGGCAGTTTCGAAAAGCTGGTCAAGCGTCTGCCCACCTCACTGGCGGCAGCCCTGCTGGCAGGAATTCTGTTCAAGATCGGCAGCGAAATCTTTGTCGCCGCGCAGCACCGCACCGGCCTGGTGCTGGGGATGTTTTTCACCTACCTGATCGTCAAACGCTTCTCGCCACGCTACGCGGTGCTGGTGACGCTGCTGGTGGGCGTGGCGTTATCGGCCATGCTCGGCATGTTGAATTTCACCGGTTTCAATCTGGAAGTCGCGGTGCCGGTCTGGACCACTCCCTCATTCTCGTGGGGCGCGACCATCAGCATTGGTATTCCGCTGTTCGTCGTGGCCATGACCTCGCAGAACATGCCGGGCATCGCCGTGTTGCGCGCCGATGATTATCAGGTTCCCTCCTCGCCGTTGATCAGCGCCACCGGGCTGATCTCACTGATCACCGCCCCGTTCGGTGCCCACGGCATCACCATGGCCGCCATCAGCGCGGCCATCTGCACCGGGCCTCATGCCCACGAAGACCGCAACAAACGCTACACGGCGGCCATCTGGTGCGGGCTGTTCTACGCGATTGCCGGGATTTTCGGGGCGACGCTGGCAGCCCTGTTCGCGGCCTTTCCGAAGGAGCTGGTGCTGTCGATTGCGGCACTGGCCCTGTTCGGCTCGATCATCAATGGCCTGACCGTGGCGATGAACGAACCCAAGGAGCGCGAAGCGGCGCTGATCACCTTCATGGTCACCGCGTCTGGGCTGACGCTGTTCTCCATCGGATCGGCGTTCTGGGGGATCGTGGCGGGGGTGTTGACGTTAGTGATTTTGAATTATCGGAAGTAACGGCGGGCGCACCCTGTAGGAGCGTGGCATACCTCCTACAGCGGCGACCGTTCGCACGATACCGTCAAAGCCGGAAGTGCCCCACCATGCCTTTCAATTCCATCCCCAGCGACGCCAGTTCGATGCTCGACGCGGCGTTGCCCCGCATCGCCAGGGCTGACTGATCGGCGCTGGCTCGGATGCTGGTGACGCTGCGGTTGATCTCTTCGGCGACTGAGCTTTGCTGTTCGGCCGCTGCGGCGATCTGCTGGTTCATTTGCTGAATCAACGACACCGCCACTGCGATGCTCCCCAGCGCACTTTCAGTCTGTAGCGCGTCGCTGACCGCCAACTTGACCAGCTCACCGCTGCTCTGGATCTGCGCCACCGACGCTTGCGCTCCGCTTTGCAGGCGTGTGACCAGCCGCTCGATTTCTTCTGTCGACTGCTGGGTACGTTTGGCGAGGGCCCGGACTTCGTCCGCCACCACCGCAAAACCCCTGCCCTGCTCGCCTGCCCGCGCCGCTTCAATGGCCGCATTGAGTGCCAACAGGTTGGTCTGCTCAGCGACGCTTTTGATCACGCTCAACACCTTGCCGATGTTCTGAATCTCGGCACTGAGGTTTTCGATGCTGTGGCTCGCCGAGTCGGCCGACGTCGCCAGTTGCTCGATGCGCTGCATGCTTTGCCGCACCACCGCCTGACCGCTGTCGACTTTGTCGTCCGCCGTTTGCGCCGCTTGGGCCGCTTCTTCGGCGTTGCGCGCCACGTCGTGCACGGTGGCCGTCATCTGGTTCATGGCCGTGGCGACCTGCTCGGTCTCTTCTTTCTGGGTGCTGACTTCCAGATTGGTTTGCTCGGTCACCGCCGAAAGCGAGTGCGCCGAAGTCGCCAACTGCTCGATCCCCGCCTGCAACCCACTGACGATGCCACTCAGGCCCGCGCCCATTTGCTGCATGGCCTGCATCAACTGACCGATTTCATCTTTGCGTGTCACCCGGACATTGCCACTCAGGTCACCGGCAGCGATGCGCTGGGCAATCGCGATCACGCTGCGCAACGGCGCGACGATAATGCGGGTGATGACGAACGAGGCGATCAGCCCCACGAATAACGCCAGGATCGACGAACCGATGATCTTCAGCGAGTTGGCCTTCAGCTCGCCCATCATCGACTGGTCTTCGGCGTCGTACGCCTGATTGACCTGTTGCACCACGGTTTTCGCGTTGGTCGCCAGTTGTTGCGAGACCCGGGCCTCGTCGGCCAGCAGACCGGTGTATTCGTTCAGCTTGTCGCTGAAGTTGGTGATATGGCCGCTGACCTCGGTCAACACCGTGAGGTAGCCGGAGTCCTTGATGACGCCTTTGAGCTGTTCCGCCAGCTCCTGGGCCTGCACCGCCTGTTCGATCTTGCCGGTCTTGGCTTCCTCACCCGAGCCGGTCTTGCGGCTCTTGTCCAGGCGAACGCGCGCCTCATCCATGGCCTGCATCATCAGTTTGGAAATCTGGCTGACCTGCCCCGATTGCTCGATGACGTCCGCCCCTTGCTGGCCTTGCGAGTCCTTGAGGCTGTACGCGCCATCGTCCGCAAGACCGGCCTGCAGCACGTCGAGGTTGTTGGCCACGCTGGAGACGGACCAACTGGCCATTTCCAGCGCCAGGTCCTTGCTCTGGCTGATACTGACAAACTCGTCGAACGACTTGCGGTAGGCAGCCAGCGCTTGCTGGACCTGGCCCATCACCTGTTGATTGACCGCCGATAACGCCTTGAGCTGCTCGGCTTGAGCGTTCAGGGCATCGAGCCCCGCATGAAGTTCCTCGACCACCTTGGGGTCGCTGTGCAGGGCGTAATCCTGCTCCAGCAAGCGAACACGGCTGAGACCCGAGTTGAGCGCGGTCATTTCCTTGAGGCTGTCGAAGTGCACGCTGATGGAGCGCAGCGACCAGACGCCGATCGCGGCAACGAGGGCGGTCAGCAGCAAGACGAGGACAAACCCGATACCCAGTTTCTTCGCCATTCCGAGGTTGGCGAAACGCGATTGCACGGCCGAAATCATGATGTTCTATCCCCAGTTACAGCTCAAAAGAGGCACACAGCGAGGCCATGTTCAGCACGGCCATACAATTTTCGTGCAGATTCGCAACGGGTCAGCAGCAAAACGTGAATTTGACGTCGGAATAATGGCAAATAGCTACGCCAAGGTCGCTTCCAGAATAGTTATCGGCGCGAGTTGAATCTTCATCAGGGAGACACGTGAGGTTCACCCTTCAAATGAAGGGTGAATGCGACGAAAGGTAACGCGCTGGACGGACCGAAATCGGGCAATCGGTGACACCCGTGCGCCGGTAACGCTCTTATTCAGCGGACGGCAGCCGCCACCGTCAACGTGCCCGCATCGGCATCCAGCGTGGCGGCACAGCCCAACGCCACCGCCCGGTTCCGGTCGCCGTGACCAATGGACAACCCACCCAGCACGGGAATGCCCAAGCCGCCTAGGCGCTCGCGCAAGACATCGGGAGGACGGATCGCGTTATTGCCGTGCCCCGGCTCGCTGAACTGGCCTATCGCGATGCCGGCCAGGCGCTGGAGCACTCCAGCGTTAGCCAGGTGGGTGAGAGAACGGTCGACGCGGTACGCCAACTCGCCCACGTCTTCGATCAGCAGAATCGCGCCGTCGACGTCTGGAAAAAAAGGCGTGCCAATGCAGGTACTCAAGATGGTCAGGTTGCCACCCAACAAGGTGCCGTGGGCGATGCCCGACGTCCGCACGCTAAAGGTAGGCTCGTCCTGCTCAGCCTCGACCACCAACGGTTCATGGCTCATGAGGGCGTGGCGCAAGGTGCTGGCAAACAACCCTCCCCGCTCAAGTTGTGCCGCGACCGGACCATGAATGGTCGCCAGCCGCGTGTGAGTCCACAACGCCGCGTGCAACGCCGTGATGTCGGAAAAACCGACCACCAGCTTCGGATCGCGGCGCACGGCCTCGTAGTCCACGTGGGCGAGAATTCGCTGAACGCCGTAGCCGCCCCGTGTGCACAACACCGCGCGAATCTCGGGGTCGGCCAGTGCGTCGTTCAGGTCGGTCACGCGATGGGCGTCACTGCCCGCGAGAAAATGCTCGGCCTCCAGCGCATGGGGGTAAACCCGGGGCCGCAACCCCCACGCTGACAATTCGCGGACCGCCGCTTCCACTCTCGCTTCGGCCACGGGGCCAGCGGGCGACACCAGCGCGACGGCATCACCGACACGCAGGATTTGGGGGTTGAGGGTCGGGCGGACTGCAGGCATTTCAACGACTCGGCTGACTTTCGAATGAGCGAGCAATTTAGAGCACTCCCTGTATTGAATCCAGAGGCGGGTTTCGCCGAGCCTCGTGTGATATCCCTGAAAGAGAGCGAGAACCTCGCCCCGTGCGTGTGCGAAACATCAGCTCATTTTGTCAGTCGGCCCCGGTCCAACACCCGGCCCACGACCCACCTGGAAGCGCGTCACGTTCTTGCGCAGCCAGCCCATGAAGCCGCTCGGGTCGGTGATCACCGGCTTGACGTCAAGCATCGAAGCGCGGGCTTTGGTGCGGAACTTCGCCAGCCCCGCCAATGCGCCGATGAGTTCGCTGTGCTCTTGCAGCCACGGCTCCAGATCGGCCTTGTCGATGCGGTAAATCATGCAGTCGGTATAGGCACAGAAACGGCCTGCGGTCGGCGTGCCATCGACGAACCCGGTCTCGCCGAACAGTTCGCCCGGCCCCATGCGCCCGATTTCGAGCCAGCCATCGGGGCGCTGGATCGACACCGACATCACCCCGGACTCAATAATGTACAGCGCGTCCGGCACGATGCCTTCCGCGAGCACCACGTCCTTGGCCCCGTAGGCACCCAAATGCATGTGCAGTTCAAGCTGGGCGCGGTCTTCGTCGCTGAGCATGCGCAGCGCCCCGACCGTGTTGAGCACGGCAGACGGCCGGGTGGCAGGTCGGGACTGGTCGAGCCGGGTTTCCGTGGCCGCGAGTTGCCGGTGAATGAGGTCATACAGCTGATTGCGCACCGCCGAGCGTCGGTCGCGTGATTTCACGTAGCCGGTAACTTCGTATTCAACGCTGCGCAACCCGGTCTTCACCACCACCGCGGAAGACTTGGGCGTGACCAATAATTCGCGGCACCCGAGGATGGCCTTGTCGAGCGAGTCCAGCACCAGGCTCGGCCGCAGACGCGTCGGCAGCTCGATGCTCAATGTGACGGAATGAAAATGGTCAGGGCGACTGAAGTTGACGATGCGGGTCTTGGCCGCCATGGAGTTGGGAATCACCGCCATGCTGCCTTCGGACGTCAGCAGATGCGTGGAGCGCCAGTCGATTTCGATGACTTTGCCTTCGATGTCGTCGACGCGAATCCAGTCATCGACTCTATAAGGCTTGGTGGCGTTGAGGACGATCCCGGAAAACACGTCGCCCAGCGTGCTCTGCACCGCAAGACCAAGGATGATCGCCACGGCGCCGGACGTCGCCAGCAGGCCTTTGACCGGCAGGTCCAGCACGTACGCGGCGGCTGCCACGACCGCGACCAGAAAGATGATCGCGCCCATCACGTCTTGCAGCAGGTGACCCTTGCCGCCGATGCGCGGCTCCATCACCACGACCGCGAGAACCGTGAGCGTGCGTGCGCCGAACAGCCACCACGCGATGGTCAGAATCGTCCCCAGCACATGACGCGACACCGGCCAGTCGGCAGGCACCGGATACAGCGGGCTCAACCCGCCGTCGAGCAGCGCCATGCTGAACAGCACGAACAGGGCCAGTCGGCAGGCGAGTTTGCGGCGTAGAAAACGCGGGTGCAGCCACTGCCACAGCACCAGATCGATGATCAACAGCACGGACGCGCTGATTAACGGGTAGGCAAACCACAGGTGATCCATCGGCGCTCCCTGGAGGTGAACAGCCCATGCAGCTTAGCTGAATACGGTGGGGGCAATAGCACAGCGAGCGGCAGCGCCGAACCGTAAGACACACACTGTAAAATCTGGCGTATGATCGCCTCCTATATTTCGTTGAACAGCGTCCACCGGAGAATCCCATGTCGCGCTCGCAGGCGGACAAAGCCGTCATTCATGAACACATCGTCAATCTGGCAGCCGAGCGATTCCGCGAGGTCGGGCTGAACGGGATCGGCGTGGCTGACCTGATGAAAGAAGCGGGCCGGACCGGTGGCGGCTTCTACAAGCATTTCGAATCGCGGGAAAAACTGGTGGAAGAAGCGTTGCAGTGTGCGTTCGACAAGCGCGCTGAGAAACTCGAAAAATACACCGCGCCCGATTCAACACTCACCCTTGCGGACCTGGTGGAAAGCTACTTGAGCGAGCGTCATTTGCACGACCCGGGTTCAGGCTGTGCCTTGGCCTCAGTGATGAATGACGTGGCCCGCAGCAGCGACCCCATACGTGATCTCTACACCCGGGAACTGGAGAACGAACTGGCGGTGGTGACCGCGCTGACCAGCAGCAAGCAACCCGCCAAAAAACGCGCTCAGGCGCTGTTGGCGATGAGCGCGCTGGTAGGGGCGCTCGGGTTGTCGAGGGCGGTGACGGATGAGGCACTGAAAGCCGAGCTGCTCAACACCGGCAAGACACTGCTCAAGGCGCTTGAATCGTAGAAACACGACCAAGGACGCTGCGTTTTTCTGACACACCACAATCCCAAAAGAAGTGTGGCGTGCTCAAACGTCGCGCACGGTCTGACGGGTCAAAACGCCGTCACCCCGCCATCCACAGCCAACGAATGCCCGGTGGTGAACGCTGCCCCATCGCTGCACAGGTACAGCACGGCACTGGCGATTTCCTCGACTTTGCCGATGCGTCCCACCGGGTGCATGGTGGCGGCGAATTCGGCCTTGCGCGGGTCGGCTTCGTGGGCGCGGCGGAACATGTCGGTGTCGATCACGGCGGGGCACACCGCGTTGACCCGGATGTGTTTCTTGGCGTATTCAATGGCCGCCGATTTGGTCAGGCCGATGACGGCGTGCTTGGACGCCGCGTAAATGCTCATCTTCGGCGCAGCGCCCAACCCCGCGACCGATGCGGTGTTGACGATGGCGCCACCGCCCTGGGCCAGCATCACCGGCAATTGATACTTCATGCAAAGCCAGACGCCTTTGACATTGACGCCCATGATCGCGTCGAACTCGGCTTCGCTGCCTTCGGCCAGACGGCCCTTTTCGATCTCGATCCCCGCATTGTTGAAGGCGTAATCGACCCGGCCGAACACCTCGACGGCCTTGATCATCATCTGCTGCACGTCGGATTCTTTAGTGACATCACAACGCAGGAACAGCGCCTCGCCCCCGGCCTGACGAATCAGTTCGGCGGTCCCTTCCCCACCGTCGCTGTCCAGGTCCACCGCCACCACCTTCAACCCCTGCTCGGCGAAGGCCAGTGCGGTCGCCCGACCGATGCCCGCTGCTGCACCGGTGACCAGCGCCACCTGCCCGGAAAACGTCATGCTCATGGAATGATCCTTTTGTTATGGGGTGACGCAGATCGTCTGTGCTGCCAGTTTAGCGAGGGCGATGCCGAGCGCATCAGCACTATCAAAACCCCGGTTACGGAATCATGGGTGCCAGTGATAAAGCCCAAACGCCGCATCATCGAAATGGATCGGCACGCATTCGCTTCAAGCGCTTTGCTTGCGAGGACGCGACGGCGGGTCTATCACTGGCGTTTCTCCTTCCATCAGGACGCTGCCATGACTGCCCTCTCCAACCGACAATTCTTACTGGCCCGTCGCCCGAAAGGCCCTGCGAGCCGAGACGACTTCACTTTTCAGACTGCGCCCGTGGCAGAAGTAGCGCCGGGGCAGGTGTTGGTGAAAAGCGAATACCTGTCGCTCGACCCCGCCATGCGCGGCTGGATGAACGAGGGGAAATCGTATATCGCGCCAGTCGGCCTGGGCGACGTCATGCGCGCGCTGGGGGTCGGCAAAGTCATCGACTCGCAAAACCCCAAGTTCGCGGTCGGCGATTACATTCAGGGCGTGCTTGGGGTTCAGGATTATTTCGTCGGTGAGCCCAAGGGGTTTCATAAGGTCGATCCGAAGCTATTGCCACTGCCGGTGTACCTGGCTGCGTTAGGCATGACCGGCATGTCCGCCTATTTCGCGTTGCTGGAAGTGGGTCAGCCGAAAGCAGGCGACACGGTGGTCATCTCGGGGGCAGCGGGTGCGGTGGGCAGCATCGCCGGGCAGATCGCCAAGATCAAAGGCTGCCGTGTGATCGGCATTGCGGGGGGCAAAGAGAAGTGTCAGACACTGATCGACGAGTTCGATTTTGACGGCGTCATCGACTACAAAAACGAAGACATTCACGCGGCCCTGAAACGGGAATGCCCGAAAGGCGTGGACGTGTATTTCGACAACGTCGGCGGCGACATTCTCGACGCGGTGCTCACCCGCCTGGCCTTGAAAGCCCGCGTGGTGATCTGTGGCGCGATCAGCCAGTACAACAATAAGGAAGCGGTCAAAGGCCCGGCCAATTACCTGTCGCTGCTGGTCAACCGCGCGCGGATGGAGGGTTTCGTGGTCATGGATCATGCGGAGCATTTCGCCAAAGCAGGCATGGAAATGGCCGGTTGGCTGGCTCAAGGAAAGTTGAAGAGCAAAGAACACATCGTCGAAGGTCTGGAGACCTTTCCTGAAACCCTGCAAATGCTGTTCAACGGTGAAAACCATGGGAAGTTGGTGCTGAAGGTCTAAGCGCCAATGTGAAAAAAATGTAAAAAAAACTGTCAGCAGTGATAACAATTCGCAACTACTTCCTGCTAGCATCTGCGCCGAAGAAACATTCGCATTGCCAGGGAGGCTTTTCGCAGACTAGACCTCTACAGGAAGCTTCCCATGGCCATCCGCCTCCCCTCTCGTCCGACGTTGCTCGCTTTGTGCTGCTCGGTCAGTGTCAGCGCCTACGCTGCCGATCAAGCCATCGAACTGGGCGCCACTGCCGTCGATGCCCAAGCCATCAAACAGACGCCAGGCGCTTTGCCCGAAGCATTTGCAGGGGGTCAGGTTGCCCGGGGCGGGCAAATGGGCGTGCTGGGCAATCAGGACAATATGAGCGTGCCGTTTACGATGACCAGCTACACCTCGAAACTGATCGAGGATCAGCAGGCTGAAAACGTCGGCGATGTGCTGCTCAATGACCCATCGGTGCGTCAATCGGCCGGTTTCGGCAACCAGTCGCAAGCGTTCGTCATTCGTGGCCTGCCCTTAAACGGCGACGATATTTCCTACAACGGCCTGTATGGCGTCCTGCCTCGGCAAATTCTTTCCGTTGATGCCGTCGAGCGTGTCGAGGTCTTCAAAGGCCCCAACGCCTTCATCAATGGCGCCAGCCCAACCGGCTCGGGCCTGGGCGGCACCGTCAACTTGCAACCCAAACGCGCCGAAGACACGCCGACCCGCCGCTACACCCAGGACATCACCACCGATGGCCGTATTGGCGAGCACCTGGACCTGGGGCAGCGCTTTGGCGAAGACAACCGCTTCGGCGCCCGCGTAAACCTGAGCCAACGCGAAGGTGAAACAGCAGTCCATGATCAGGATCAGCGCAGCAAACTGTTCGTCGGCGGCCTGGACTACCGGGGCGACACCTTCCGTTTGTCCACCGACTTCGGCTACCAGAAAGAGCGCGTTAACCATCTGCGCAACTCGGTGCAGCTGGGTGCCGGGCTGACCAGCATCCCCCATGCGCCGAACGCCGACCACAACTACGGCCAGCCCTGGAGCTACACCGAAACCGAAGACACCTTCGGCATGATGCGCGGCGAGTGGGACTTGAACGACAGCTGGACGGCGTATCTGGCCGGTGGCGGCAAGCACACGCGGGAAACCGGTCTCTACGGGACGCCGACCCTGACCAACGCTGCAACGGGGGCGGGCACCATTGCCGGATCGATCATTCCGCACAACGAAAACAACGCCACGGTCATGGCGGGTCTGAACGGCAAGCTGCAAACCGGGCCGATCAGCCATCAGATCAGCATCGGGGCGTCGAGCATCTGGACCGAGCAGGAGAATGCCTACGAGTTTTTCCGCGCCCGGGCGACCAACATCTATAACACCCCGAGCCTCAGCAAACCGACTGCCGTCTCGCTGACTGGCGGTGACCTGGGCGATCCGGGCGTCACCGGCAAGACCCGCAATCGCAGCCTCGCCGTGTCCGACACCTTCGGCCTGTTCGACGACACGCTGCTGCTGACCTACGGCGTGCGTCGCCAGCAATTGCGCGTGGAAAATTACACCTATGAAGGCACGACGTCTGGCGGTGTGCCGTACGGCAACAACGACGGCAGCCGCAGCGCACTGTATGACGATTCGATCACCACCCCGGTGTACGGCATCGTTTATAAACCGATCGAGAGCGTGTCCCTGTACGCCAACCGCATTGAGGGCCTTGCTCAGGGTCCGACCGCCAGTGGCACCGTGCTCAATGCCGGACAGTCCTTCCCGCCAGGCCGCACCAAGCAGTTGGAAGCGGGGATCAAGTTGGACATGGGGTCTTACGGCGCAAATCTGGCGGCGTTCCGCATCGAGAAACCGACCGATGGCTTCACTGACGCGGCGAGCAACCTGTTCGTGCGTGACGGCAAGCAAGTCAACCGCGGCATCGAGCTCAGCGTTTATGGCGAACCGATTGAAGGCCTGCGTCTGGTGGGCGGCGCGACGCGGCTGGAGTCCAAGCTGGAAGACACCCAAGGTGGCACCAACGACGGCAACCACGCGATCGGCGTTCCGACGTTCTTGATGAACGCCAGCGTCGATTGGGACGTGCCAGGGCTGCAAGGTGTGGCCTTGAATGCGCGGTTCCTGCGCACCGGCGGGCAGTACGCCGATCAGGCCAACAACCTCAGCCTGCCGAGCTGGAACCGGTTCGACGCAGGCGCGCGGTATGGCTTCAAGGTTGCCGAGAAGGACGTAACCCTGCGCGTGAACGTCGAAAACATCGCCAACAAGGACTACTGGGCCTCGGCGAATGGCGGCTACCTGACCCAGGGCGATCCGAGGCTGGTTAAATTCTCCGGCACGATTGATTTCTGATCCCTGCACGAACGGGTCATGTAGGAGCGCGCTTGCCCGCGATGACGGTGTTTCAGTAAACCCATTCGTCACCTGACGTCAGCCATCGCGGGCAAGCGCGCTCCTACAGTCGATCTGACTCTCACTCCCTGATATTTCGCTGAACAAGTCGCTGATCCCGCTGCCAAAGCCACCACAGGGCGCACTCTGGTGTAAGCTCGTGCGCTGTTGATTTCGATCCATCGAGAGGCTTATGCGGGCTCCCTTCCGACGTTCTACCCTTGCAGCGCTGCGCGGTTTCGAATCGTCCAGCGCGGCGATCACCATTCTGCCGAGCGCTGCCGACTATCGCCGCACGCTCTTGGAGAAGATCGCGTCAGCGACGCGGCGCATCTACCTCGTGGCGTTATACCTGCAACAGGACGAAGCCGGTCAGGAAATCCTCGACGCACTGTATGCCGCCAAGGCTGCCCGGCCGGAGTTGGACATCGTTGTCTTGGTGGACTGGTTCCGCGCTCAACGCGGGCTGATCGGCGCGGGGAAACAGGCGGGCAACTCGGCGTGGTATCAGGCGCAGAACCTCGAACACAAACAGGAAGTGCCCATCTACGGCGTGCCCGTTCAGACCCGCGAGCTGTTTGGCGTCCTGCACCTCAAGGGCAGCATTGTCGACGACTGCGTGATCTACACCGGCGCCAGCATCAACAATGTCTACCTGCACAAACTCGCCAAATACCGGCTCGATCGCTATCAGTTGCTGGAGAACAAGGACCTCGCCGACTCGTTCCAGCGTCTGGTGCAAAAGGACATTTTGCCGTCCGACGCCGTGCATCGGCTCGACCTGCCCTCCCCGCCGACCTCCCGCAGCATTCGCGGCGAGATCCGCCAGTTCCGCCAGCACCTCAAGCGCGCCAGTTACGACGTGAATGAGGGCATCCGCGAAAACGGCGAGTTCCGCATCATCCCCCTGCTGGGCATCGGCAACAAAAACCCGCTGAGCAAAGTGTTGTGCGACCTGATCGCTGCAACCCGCGACCAATTGACCCTGTGCACGCCGTATTTCAACATGCCGCTGGTGGTCAAACGCGAGATCAACCGGGCGCTGAAACGCGGCGTCAGGATCGACATCATCATCGGTGACAAGACCGCCAACGACTTCTTCATCCCCCCTCAAGAGCCGTTCAAGGTCATCTCGGCGCTGCCGTATCTGTACGAAATCAGCCTGCGCCGGTTCATGCAGAAGCATCAGACCGCCGTGGCCAAGCACCACCTGAATATTCACCTGTGGAAAGACGGCGACAACACCTTCCACCTCAAGGGTCTGTGGTCGGACGAGCGCTACACGGTGCTCACCGGCAACAACCTCAACCCGCGCGCGTTCCAGCTCGACCTGGAAAACGCGGTGTTGATTGACGACCCCAAGGGCACCTGGCTGAAACCCCGCGCCGAGGAGATCGACCTGCTGATGCGCAACACCCATCGCGTGGGCAAGTTCGATGAACTGGACACCCTGAGCGAATACCCGATTGGGGTGCGGACCTTTCTGCGCCGCGTCAGCCGCGTGCGGGTCGAACGCCTGTTGTACCGGATTCTCTGACCGCCATGAGCAAGAACACCGGCGTCCGCGCGCAGCAAGCCGAAGAAACCCGCGCTCGCATCCTCAAGGCGGCCATCACGGTCTTCACCCGCGATGGCTATTCGGGCGGCCGCATCGAAAAGATTTCCGCCGAGGCTGAATCCAACGACCGGATGATCTATTACTACTTCGGCAGCAAGGAAAAGCTGTTCGTCAAAGTGCTCGAACACACCTACGAGCGCTTCAATCAGGCCGAAAGCACCCTCAAGCTCGACCCCGCGACGCCGATTGAAACCCTGCGCCAGCTCGTGGCGTTCGTGTGGGAGTACTACGTGACCCACCCGGAATTCGTCGCCATCCTCAGCATCGAAAACCTGCACAAAGGCAAGCACGCCAAGCAGTCCAGCGAGCTGCGCAGATTGTCGGGAGAAGCGGTGGGCGTGCTGCGGCCGATCATCGAAGCCGGCTAGCAACAGGGGCTGTTTCGCCACGACGTGGATTTGAAGCACGTCTACCTGATGATCGCGTCGCTTTGCTACTTCTATAACTCCAACCTTCACACCCTGACTTCGTTTCTCGGACAAGACCTCGCGGGTCAGGGGGAACGACGGGACTGGCTGGCGTTTATTCAGGATTTGGTGGTGCGGGGGGTGATGGTGTTGGGTTGACGCAGACCCTGTAGGAGTGAGCTTGCTCGCGATAAGGATGTATCAGGCGAATCGTCGTTACAGATACATCGCTATCGCGAGCAAGCTCACTCCTACAGGAGGCGTGGATTCAATGGCTTCCGGGATTGGCCTTGAGATACGCCACTTTCTCCTGCAATCCCGTCCACTGCGGTTCGTTCGGCGCGAACCGGCTGCGCAGATACGCCGCGAGATCACTGATCTGCGTGTCGCTCAAACTGTCCTTGAACCCCGGCATGTACCCCAGATCCGGCGTTGCAGGGTTGGAAATCCCCTGCTGAATCACCTTGATCAGATTGTCCGGCATCGCGCTGTGGACGTTGGTGTTGCTCGCCAGCGAAGGGCTGACACCAAACAACTTTGGCCCCAGACCATCGGCGTGACAGCCCTGACATGATCCCTCGAATACCCGCTGACCATTGCTCAGCGCCAAGGCCGAAACACTCGGCTGCGGAACCGGTGCAGGCGCCGAAACCGAAGCCGTCGATGCCTCAGCCGACCCGTTCAGCGACGCCAGGTACACCGCCATTGCCCGCACGTCGGTCTTCGGCAGTTTTGCCAATTCCGAGACGACCGGCCCCATCGGTCCCGCCGCCACACCGTGGGCATCGGAATAGCCGGTGCTCAGGTAATTGAACAATTGGTCTTCGGTCCACGGCGTCGGCGATTTCGACAGGCTGTTGAGGGCCGGCGCTTCCCAGCCATCGACCATGCCTCCCGCCAGAAACGACTCCCCGCCCTTCTCCGCGCCCATCACGTTGCGCGGTGAATGGCAGGCGGCGCAGTGCCCCAACCCGTTGACCAGATACTGCCCGCGATTCCACTGCGCGCTCTGCTCGGGCTTCGCTTGCACCTCGCCCTTGCGCAGAAACAGCGCGTTCCAGCCCGCCATCAACGGCCGCATGTTGAACGGAAACTGCATGTCATTAGCGGGCTGGACCTGTTTGACCGGGGTTTGCGACATCAGGTACGCGTACAGCGCCTGCATGTCCGCATCGTCGATGTTTCGGAACGCCGTGTAGGGAAATGCCGGATACAGATGCTTGCCATCGCGACTGATGCCGTCACGCATCGCCCGTTCGAACGCCGGATACGACCAGTTGCCGATGCCCGTTTCCGGATCGGGCGTGATGTTGCTGCTGTATAAGGTGCCGAACGGGGTTTGCATCGCCAAGCCGCCCGCGTTTTTCACGCCACCGAGTGCCGTATGGCAGACCGCACAATCCCCCGCCGACGCCAGCAAACGACCTCGCTCCAGCGTCGCGGCGGACCAGGTGCCCGCGCTGGGCGGAGCAATGGGCGCGATCTCGGCCCGCCAGGGTAACGCGGTTGCCACGACACCCAGCACGGCCCCGAACGCGGCGAACAACGAGCCGAACAGCCATTTCGAGCGTTTGGCTTTCGGCGCCTCCGGCGGATGGCTGTTGGCGTCGTCGCCTGCGGTTTTCAACGCCGCCAGTACGCGCTCGGCGGTGATCGGCAGCTCACGGAAACGAATGCCGGTGGCGTCGTAGATGGCATTGGCGATGGCTGCCGCGCTCGGCACGGAGGCCGACTCCCCGGCGCCCATGGGTGGCTCAGCCTGGCGCGGCATCATCATCACGTCAACCTTGGGCACCTCGGGGAAGGTCAGGATTGGATAACCCCCCCACTCCTTGCTGGCGATGGTCGATTCTTCGAAGGTCACCCGCTCCTTGAGCACGCGGCTGGTGGATTGAATGACGTTGCCGTGAATCTGATGCTGCACCCCCGCCGGGTTGACCATCATCCCGGCGTCATGGCCGATGACCACCCGCGTCACCGAGACATCGCCGGTGTGCTTGTCCACTGCCACGTCCGCGACCCACGCCGCCCACGCCGCGCCAAAGCCGGGAAACTTGCTGTGGATGTACCGCGCGTAGGCGAACCCACGCCCGCGCAGCACGCCGTCTTCTTCGGGGGTTTGCATCGGTTGGGTGCGCGGCGACCAGTCGGCGCGAGCGGCCGTGGCCTTGACCAGGTCCGAGGCCCGGTCGTCGTGCAGATAGCGTAGGCGATACTCCACGGGATCAACGCCCGCCGCGAACGCCAGTTCGTCGATGTAGGATTCGTGAGCGAAGGTGTTGGGCAGCGCCGACACCCCGCGCATCCACGACGCCCGAACGATGGGCGCCATGTCGTTGATGGTCACGCGCATGTGCTCGATGTCGTAGGGCGGGATCGAGGTCCGGTCGCCCATTTCGAACATCACCGGCACCGGCTCCACACGCCCGGTCAGCAGCAGTGCGAGGGTCGGGGAATTATTGGACGGGTAGCTGGTGGTGAAATCGTACCCGGCAATCTCGCCCTCGGGCGTGAGACCGCCGTCCACTTCCATCAACTGTGCCGTGCCTTTGGGCTCCCACGCGTGTTCCTGCTCGCGGGTCAGTTGCACGCGCACCGGCAGGCCGACCGCTTTCGACAGCAACACCGCGTCGGCGCACACGTCATCGGCGCAGTTGCGGCCATAACAGCCTGCCGCCTCCATCCGAATGATCTCGATTTTTTCTTCCGGGTATTCCAGCAGCCAGGCGATGTCGGCGCGCAGCATGTGCGGGTTTTGCGTGCCCGACCAGATCCGGATGCCCTCATCGTGGTAGTCCGCGAGCCCACAAGAGGGTCCGATGGAGCCGTGAATCTGGTAGGGCCACAGATAGGTGCGGGTCATCCGCTCGCTGGCGTTGTTCAGCGCTTCATCAACGTTGCCCTTGTCCAGCACCACTCGCTGCACCTTGGGGTTGTCGCGAATCGCCTGTTCGATATCGCTCATGTCGGGCAATTGATGCTGCCAGGGCTTCCAACTGACCTTCAATTCCTTGGCGGCTTTCGCGGCCTGTTCTTCGCGCATCGCCACAATGCCGACGAAATCCCCGATCACCACGACTCGCACGATGCCGGGGATGTGGGCGATGGACGCCTCGTCCACGCCCAACAGGCTGGTGCCGACGAACTCGCCGATGTCGTAACCCGCATAGGGCGGGCGAACGACGCGGCCGTGAAGCATGTCCGGCAGACGCATGTCGTGGACGTAGATCTATTCCCCGGTGGCCTTGCCCGGAATGTCCACGCGCGGTGCGACGGTGCCCACCAGCTTGTAGTCTTCGAGGCGCTTCAGCGGCGCGTTGCCGGAAATGCGCAGCTCGATGTGTTGATCGGTCAGCAGCTCTCCGAAACGGATGCTGCGACCGTCGGGGGCTTTGATGATGCCGCCCTCGATGACCAGCGTTTCGGCCTCGACGCCCCAGCCTTCGGCGGCTGCATTCAAGAGATAACGGCGAGCCTCGGCAGCGGCGTTGCGCAGCGGGATCGCGGAGATCTGCAGGGTGGCGCTGGCGATGGTCGCGCCCTGATTGGGCGCCCGCTCGGTGTCGCCGAGAATCATGGTCACCTGATCCATGCGCAGGTCGAGTTCTTCGGCGACGATTTGCGCCAGGGACGTGCGGATGCCGGTGCCGAGGTCGACGTGACCATTGAAGGCGTAAACCGTGTCGTTCTGATCGATGGCGATGAACAGCCCCAACTCCTTGGGCTTAAGCGCTGGTGTGCCACCTTTCGCGACCAGGCCGGGCGGCGGCTGGATGTCATCGACGACCAACAGGACGCCATTTTGGGCCAACAAGGAATCGCGAGTGGGCGTGGTCTGGGTCATGGGGTTCGATCCGTTCAAAGCGGGTGACGGGCGGCCCGCATGACCGCGCGAAGAATTTCAATGTGGGTGCCGCAGCGGCAGAGGTTGGCCGACAGTTCGTTGCGAACCTGCGCTTCGGTCGGGTGCGGATTGCGGTCGAGCAAGGCTTTGGCGGTCATGATCATGCCGTTCATGCAGTAGCCGCACTGCGCGGCCTGCTCGTCGATGAACGCCTGCTGCACCGGATGTGGGCACTCGCGGGAGCCAATGCCTTCCAGGGTGGTGATGTGCCGCCCCTCAGCCCCGGCGAGCGGGAACACGCAAGAACGCGCTGCAACCCCGTCGACGATCACCGTGCATGCGCCGCATTCGCCCAGACCGCAGCCGTATTTCGGGCCGTTGAGGTGCAGGTCATTGCGCAGGATCAATAACAGCGGGGTGTCCGCCATCGCCGTGACGGATGCCACCTGACCGTTGACCTGAAAGGTCACGGTCTTCTCTCCCGCCACTTGCGGCTCGCTCATCTCGCCTTCCCTATCTGTTACCGAGTGTCTCGGCCTTTTGGTGAAGTAGTTACTTCATGAACAGAGAGCAGGAAGCGTGCCAGTGAGGAAATGGACGTAAGACGGCGGAGTTTGTCGTGCGGGAATGGAGATCAGACTGTAGGAGCGAATTCATTCGCGATGCGGTTGGGCATCCGATGGAAATGCATCGTCGGAATGCCGCCCAAAATGAACTCGCTCCCACAAGGGGAACATATGCGCAGGGGCGTTTGAACCTCGGGACTTACTCTTCCGGCTCATCAATGAGCTTGCGCAGCAAGAACAAAACGGCCACGCGCTCGGCGGGGTTGAGTTTGCCGAGGGTGATTTCGCTGATCTGCGCCGCGCGGGGAACGGTTTCCTGCACCAACTGGAGGCCGCTGTCGGTGAGGCTGCAGATGACTTTGCGGCGGTCCTGCGGGTCTGGATCGAGGCTGATGAGGTCGCGGGCCTTGAGCCGGTCGACGATGCCGCGAATGGTCGCCTGATCCACCGCCGTGGCTTTAACCAGCTCGGTCTGCGAACTGGGGCCGTGGTCCCGGAGTGCACAGAGGGTGACGAACTGCACCGCCGTCAGCTGCGAGTCGCCGACGTTCTGCTGAAATATCGCCAGATGCCGCTGGTAGGCCTTGCGCAGCAAGTGGCCGACTTGTTCGGAAAAGGTGTAGGACTGATCGTTGTTGGAGGGGTTGTCAGTGGACACGGATGACTCGTTCGGCGGGCTTTGGGAAGTGGTGGGTACATTAACGGTTGCTGAGGTATAGGGGAATCTTCAGACCACTGCAGATCCATTTGTAGGAGCGCGCTTGCCCGCGATTGCGTCGGATCAGATTGAAATATGTCGTTTGAAACACCCCAATCGCGGGCAAGCGCGCTCCTACAAAAAGCAGCCCCGACGCCAGATCAAGCCTTCGAGGCCTCCGGCGCCACCACATCCCCACCCAGCACCACGGCCAGATCATCCAGATAAATGTCGCAATGACGCAGCGGAATATCCAGGTGACACGGCGTCTTGCGCTTGCCGCCCACTTCAGTATTCGGGCCGGTGGAAAACAGGAAGTTGCCGTAGAACGCCCGCGCGTCCATGCACATGCCGTCGTTTTTGTCGTGCAGCCCCATGGCCGTCCACTGCGCGCGCGGCTGCAAACCCCAGCCGATGTGGGAAATGCCATACACCTCCGGGTCGTTGAAATACTTCATGTAATCACGCAGGTATTCGGCCTCGAACCCGCCGTGAATCCGGGTAATAAAGCCTTTCTCGATCTCCAGAGTGATCTGCTCGCGAGAGTAGGTCTTGAACGGCAGCACGATGTCGCCCACGTCGATGACCAACGTGCCTTCGGCGGTTTCTTCGTTCGGCCACGAGAACAGAAAGCCGCTTGGCCAGTGGTCCCAGCGCCCCGGCTCGTCGGCGAATCCGTACTCGGTGACTGAAGGGTATTGCCCCAGTTGCGCCCGGAAATCGCTGCCTGCACGGGATTTCACGTGAATCGACCGCGCGCCTTTCAGCACCTGCTCAGCCGCTAGCACCCGCTCCTTGTCAGCCAGCGTTGGCAGCATGCGCGCCAGCACTTCCGGTGGCTCTACCGCCAGCAGAATCCGTGTTCCGGTCTTCAGAATCTGTTCCTGCTCTGGCGAGTGCAGCAGCATCATCGTGTCGACGATCAGGTCCGCCGCCTCCAGCGCCCGTTGCGCGGCGATATTGCCGGTCAGCGCCGTGTCGCCGCAGTACGCGGTCATGTCGTTGCCCATGGCCTTGGGGTGATTGAACGACGGCAGTTCCACAGCGTACACCTTGGCGCCCAGGCGCTGCGCGGCATCCATCGCAGCCCGCACCGTGCGCTGATCGGAGTAGTGACTCTTGAGCACCGCAACGCTCTGAGTGGCGTCGACTTTCGACAGTTTCAGCACGTGTTCGAACATCTGGGTCAATTCGCAATCGCTAACCGGCATCTCTCGTCTCCTCGGCATTCGGCTGGGTGTGCCCACCCGGCCCGCATGCACCATTGAAAGGCATCACGCTTCAGACTAGTGCATTTTTTAAAGCGTACACACTAATTAAAAGCGATAAGACATCAAATGAGTGCAGTCTGCAATAGACACGCCAAATCGTTACCCATGTACACAAACCCCGTAATTGCTGGGTTACAAACAGTGACATGCCTGTTTGCGACGTCGCATGAGATTTTTTGAAATAGCTATTCACATTTTAAAAATTGAGCGTATACACTTTAAAAACGCAATACGGCGACCATCATCAATCGCCTGTCACTCATCCAGGATTCACGAAACACGAAGGAAAGCGCGCCATGCCTATTACGCAAAAAATCGCCATCGTCGGAGCCGGTCTGGGTGGGGCAGCCGCCGCCACTCTGCTGCAACAAGCAGGCTTTCACGTCGATGTTTATGAGCAAGCGCCGGAGTTTTCCCGCATTGGTGCGGGGATTCATATGGGCCCGAACATCATGAAGATTTTCCGCCGCATGGGCATCGAGCAGCCGCTGAGCGACATGGGTTCGCACCCGGATTTCTGGTTCAGCCGGGATGGCGCCACCGGCGACTACCTGTCGCGCATCGCACTGGGTGAATTCTCACGCAAGGAATATGGCGCGGCCTACATCACCGTGCACCGTGGTGACTTGCACGCGTTGCAGATGTCGACCCTGGCACCGGGCAGCGTGCATTTCAGCAAATGCCTGACCACCCTTGAAGAGCGCGACAACGGCGTGCGTCTGAACTTCGCCGACGGCACCCATGCCGATGCCGACATCGTGATCGGTGCCGACGGCATCAACTCGAAAATCCGCGAAGAATTGCTGGGTCATGAAAAACCGCTGTACAGCGGCTGGGTCGCTCACCGCGCGTTGATCCGCAGCGACGTGTTGACCAAATACAACCTGGACTTCGAGAACTGCGTGAAATGGTGGAGCGAGGACCGTCACATGATGGTCTATCACACCACCGGCAAACGCGACGAGTACTACTACGTCACCGGCGTGCCCCACCCTGCGTGGGAATTTGACGGCAACTTCGTCGACAGCAGCCAGGCCGAAATGTACGAAGCCTTCGCTGGCTATCACCCCACCGTGCAGGCGCTGATCGAGTCCACCGAGAGCGTCACCAAGTGGCCGCTGCTCAATCGCAATCCGCTGCCGCTGTGGAGTCGTGGGCGCCTGGTGTTGCTGGGCGATGCCTGCCATCCGATGAAGCCGCACATGGCCCAAGGCGCGGGCATGGCGATTGAAGACGCCGCGATGCTGACCCGTTGCCTGCAAGAAACCGGTGTGAGCGACTACCGCACCGCCTTCGAACTCTACGAAGCCAACCGCAAGGAACGCGCCTCTCGCGTACAGGCCGTGTCCAACGCCAACACTTGGCTTCGCACGCAAGAAGACCCGGCCTGGGTCTACGGTTACGACCTCTATGGTCAGGAACTGAAATCGGGGGTGATCGCGTGAGCACGTTCATTCACGGTGGCAACGTCCAGGCCAACGGCATTCGTCAGCATTACCTGCGCTACGGCGGCACGAAACACGCGGGCAAACCCGCGCTGATCCTGATTCCGGGCATCACCAGTCCGGCAATCACCTGGGGCTTCGTCGCGGAACGCTTCGGTCAGTCGTTCGACACCTACGTGCTGGACGCCCGCGGTCGCGGTTTATCGTCCACCGGTCCCGACCTGGATTACAGCGTCGACACCTGCGCCGACGACATCAGCGCCTTTGCCGCCGCGATGGGCATCGACAGCTATCACTTGGTGGGGCATTCCATGGGGGCGCGTTTTGCGGTGCGGGCGTCGGTGCGCAACCCGAAAGGCCTGAAAAGCCTGGTGCTGATCGACCCGCCGGTGTCAGGTCCGGGGCGTCGCGAATACCCGTCGAAACTGCCGTGGTACGTCGACTCGATCCGCCAGTCGCAACTCGGCATGACCGCCGACGACATGCGCGCCTTCTGCGCGACCTGGACCGACGAGCAATTGCAGCTCCGTGCGGAATGGCTGCACACCTGCTACGAACCGGCCATCGTCCGCGCCTTCAACGATTTCCATGACGAGGACTTCCACCAGGACCTGCCGAACCTGCCGGTCCCTGCCCTGCTCCTTGTCGCGACGCGCGGCGGCGTGATTCAGGCAGAAGACGAGGCCGAAATCCGACAGCTGCAACCGACGATTCAGATTGCACGGGTGGAAGACGCCGGGCACATGATCCCGTGGGACAATCTGCCGGGGTTCTTTGCGGCGTTTGGGGATTTTCTGGGTGCGCCATTGGCTTAGCGCCATGCGCCCCCTCTGTAGGAGTGAGCTTGCTCGCGATTGAGATTTGTCAGGCACCGTTGAAGCGACTGATTCAACGCATCGCGAGCAAGCTCACTCCTACAGGATCTGTATCAGACTTCAGACCGGATGCCACTTTTCGAAGCCGTGCTTCCCAAGGAGAACATAATGACTGAACACCAAAGCGCCGACGCCAACTACCAGGGCGTCTGGGGCAATCGCATCGGCTTCGGGCAGAAACCCGCCTTGCTGATGATCGACTTCATGCAGGGCTACACCCAGCCCGGCGCACCGCTGTTTGCGCCCGGCGTGGTCAGCGCCGTGGCCGAGAGCGTAGAGCTGCTGGCCAGTGCGCGGCAGCACGGCATCCCGGTGGTGCACACCAACATCCGCTACCACCCGACGCATTTCGCCGACGGCGGCATGTGGGTGAAAAAAGCGCCGGTGATGAAAGACATGGTCGAGGGCAACCCCCTCGCGGCCTTCTGCCAAGAGGTCCTGCCGTTGCCCGAGGAAGTGGTGATCAGCAAGCAATACGCCAGCTCGTTTTTCGGCACCTCGCTGGCATCGATGCTGCACGCTCAAGGCATCGACACCGTGGTGCTGGCCGGTTGCTCCACCAGCGGCTGCATCCGCGCCACCGCCGTGGACGCCGTGCAGCACGGGTTCAGGACCATCGTCGTGCGCGAATGCGTCGGCGACCGCCATCCCGATCCCCACGAAGCCAACCTGTTCGACATCGACAGCAAGTACGGCGACGTCGTCAGCAAACACGCGGCGATGGAGCAGTTTCGAGCTACACGCCGGGAGCTATGAGCTACAAGCTAGAAGCTAGAAGCTAGAAGCTAGAAGCTAGAAGCTAGAAGCTAGAAGCTAGAGCTTAAGCGCGACGCAACCTTGCTCTTCTCTTGCAGCTTGAAGCTTGAAGCTTGCAGCTTGCCCCTTGCCGCTCGCAACTAACGACGCCAGGAGACACCCATGCCCTCTGCGAATGTAGAAACCGCCGCGACAGACGCTGCGGACCCGATCAAAGCGCTGTACCACAAGATCACCTGGAAGCTCATTCCGTTCCTGTGTTTCTGCTACCTGGCTGCCTACCTGGACCGCATCAACATTGGCTTTGCCAAATTGCAGATGCTTGACCAACTGCACTTCAGCGAAACTGCGTTCGGCCTCGGCGCCGGGCTGTTTTTCGTCGGCTATATCCTCTTTGAAGTGCCGAGCAATCTGGTGCTGGAGAAAGTCGGGGCGAAGATCTGGATCGCCCGGATCATGATCACCTGGGGCGCGCTGTCGGTGTGCACCCTGTTCGTCAGCACCCCGATGCAGTTTTATGTCCTGCGTTTCTTCCTCGGTGCCGCCGAGGCCGGCTTTTTGCCAGGGGTGCTGTTCTACCTGACCACGTGGTTCCCGACCTACCGTCGCGGCCGCATCATTGCGCTGTTCATGATCGGCCTGCCGCTGTCCAGCGTCATCGGCGGCCCGCTGTCGGGCTGGATCATGGGGCATTTTGATCAGTCTGCCGGGCTGCGCGGCTGGCAGTGGCTGTTCCTGATCGAAGGCATCCCGAGCATGTTGCTCGGCGTGCTGACCTTCTGGGCCTTGCCGAACGGCCCGAAAGACGCCAAATGGCTGAACACCACTGAGCAGGCATTGCTCGAAGGCGAACTGCGTCTGGACGATGCCGAGGGCAAGGACAGCAAGCACAGCTTCCGTGACGGCTTCTTCAACCTGAAAGTGTGGATGCTCGGCGGTATCGACTTCTCGATCCTCCTCAGCGCGTACGCCATGGGTTTCTGGATGCCGACCTTCATCAAGAACGCCGGGGTCACCGACACCTTTCACATCGGCGTGTTGACGGCACTGCCCAGCGTTGCGGCGCTGATCGGCATGCTGATGATCGGTGCCAGTTCCGACCGCCGCCGTGAGCGTCGCTGGCACATCATCGTGCCGTTCTGGATCGGCGCCGTGGCCATGGCCGCCAGCCCGTTCTTTACCCATAACGTCGTTGCGACGGTGGTGCTGTTCGCGATTGCCTCGGCAGCGATCATCGGCGCGGTGCCGGTGTTCTTCAGCCTGCCCGCGACCTTCCTCAAAGGCCGCGCTGCCGCGACAGGCTTTGCGCTGGCCTGCTCGCTGGCGAACATCGCGGGACTGGTGAGCAACTCGATGATGGGCATCGCCATCGACGTCACCGGCAGCAGCGCGGGGGCGTTGTGGTTCTTTGCCGGGTGCCTGATTCTCAGCAGCTTATTGGTGGTGGCATTGCCAGCGAAGTTGGTGAATCGATAGAAAGCGGCGCCCCATTCCACCTGTGGGACCGAACTCATTCGGGATAGCGATTGATCAGACGAAAGAGATGGAGCGTTTGATCGACCGCCTCGCGAATAAATTCGCTCCCACAAGGTCAGCGCTCGTCAGCCATGTCGTATTCAAAAGGAAAACATGATGCAGGCATTCCTCAAACGCTGTGCCCTGGCCCTGACTCTGGGGCTCTCCGCGACCTCGCTGCAAGCCGCCGAAAAAGTCATCTTCGATACCGATTTCAACGTGCTCAACGACGACGGTCAGGCCTTCATCATGCTGGCGCAGCTGCACGCGCAGAAGCGTATCGACCTGCTGGGCATGACGCTGGTCAGCGGCAACGCCTGGGTCGATCAGGAACAGGTCGATGCCCTCAAGGCCGTCGAGCGCATGGGGGTGGAAAAGGAGATCGGCGTGTACTCAGGCGCGGCCTACCCGCTGCTTCACGACTTCGCCACCTATGAACAGGAAAAGGCCCTGTTCGGCGCAGGCTGGCCGGGGGCGTTCAAACACCCTCGCCCGATCTCGGCCTCAGAATTGATCGCGCCGCCGGACGGTCTGGCGACCCACACAAAACTGCGCCAAGAATCCGCAGCCCAGTTCATCGTCGACAGTGTGAAGAAGAACCCCCATGAAGTGACGATTCTCGCCGTCGGCCCACTGACGAACATCGCCCTGGCGATTCGCAGCGCGCCGGAGATCGTGCCGCTGATCAAACGCATCGTGTACATGGGCGGCGCCTTCGAAATCCCTGGCAATACAACGCCTGCGGCGGAGTTCAACTGGTGGTTCGATCCGGAGGCCGCGAAGATCGTCCTGCGCTCACCCATTGAACACGTGATCTTTCCGAACGACGTGTGCGAAAAGGTCACCTTCAATGCGTCGGTGTACCAGCGCATCGTCAGTAAAAGCGGTGTGATCCCGGACCTGTACAAAACCGTGCTTGGCCCTGAGTTCACCAAGGACCCGAACTACAACAGCTTCACGTGGGACAGCCTGCCCGCGCTGTATCTGGTGCACCCGGACCTGGTGACCGAGTCGAAAGATGAGTGGATCGACATCGACACCCATTTTGGCCCCGACTATGGCCGCTCGTTGGGCTACAAAAAAGGCGCGCCTGCGGGAACGCAAAAGGCCAAGGTGGTGTACGCCGTGGACCAGCCGAAGTTCTGGGATGAATACGTGAACCTGGTGACGCTGCCTGCGCCGGTGAAGCATTAAGGCACTCACTGTCGTCGTAACCTCCAAAACTCCACACCAAGTGAGACGTCGATCCAACCTGTGGGAGACGCCGGAGGTTACGACGGCAGCGAAGGCGTTTTTCAAGTGCAGCATCGGTTTGTGAACCGACGCTTTCGCCCAGCGCGCCCTACCCTGTCGTAACCGCCTGAAGCTCAGAGGGATTTTCACCCCACCAGCGCAATCAACTGCTGCCGCTGCGCATCGGTCAACAACGGCCCCATCGCCGCGCCCGCGTTGTCCTTCATGTACTTGGGATTGCCCGTCCCCGGAATGGCGCAGGTGACGGCGGGGTGGGAGATCAGAAACTTCAGCGCCAGTTGCGCCCAACTGGTCGCCTGCACTTCCCCCGCCCAGCCGGGCAGCGGCTTGTCTTTCAGACGCCCGAGCAACCCACCCCCGCCAAACGGTCGATTGCAGATGACCGCCACTCCACGCTCGCGACACAAGGGCAACAGCCGCGCCTCCACCGCCCGGTCGTCCAGCGCGTAATTGATCTGCAGAAAATCCAGCTGCTCAGCCTTGAGCACCGCTTCCACTTCGTCATAGGCCGACGAGGTGTAGTGGGTGATGCCGATGTAGCGAATGCGGCCTTGCTCTTTCCACTCACGCAAGGTCGGCAGGTGGGTTTTCCAGTCCAGCAGGTTGTGGATTTGCATCAGGTCGATACGGTCGGTCTGCAACAGGCGAAAGGAATCCTCCATCTGCGCGATGCCCTCCCGCTTCCCACGGGTCCACACCTTGGTGGCGAGAAACGCCGGGGAACGCGGCTGATGAATCGACAGCAGTTCGCCCGTGGTTTGCTCGGCCCGGCCGTACATGGGGGAACTGTCGATCACCGTGCCCCCGGCCATGAACAGCTCATCAAGGACGTGGGGCAGTGCCTTGTATTCATTACTCCCTGGCGCAACGTCGAAGCCGCGATACGTGCCGACGCCGATCATCGGCAGGGCTTCGCCACTGGAAGGAATGTTTCGGGTGAGCATCTTGCGACCTCCTTGAGTGCCAGGCGTTGTCGCCTGTGAGGATGAAGCGGCGCCAGCGGCGGCCGAGTCGAACACCAGCGCCGCTGAAACCCCTGCCGCGAGGGTCAGCAAGCGCCTGCGGGTGAACAGCGTTGAATGAGTCATGGCCAGCCCCTCGATCGGACATTGATTGATCGACCGGCAAGGTCGGCGTCGGTTCAATGGCCATTTCGTCTGGCGGGACAGGTTCGGGGGAACGCAGCCCGTCCGTTGCGCGTCACACAATAAGCACTGACCCTGGAGCCCCGACATGAAGACAGTGATCACTCTGCAAGAAGTCGTTGAAGCAGACCTGCGGCCCTACAAGGAAGTCTGGCTGACATCAGCGCAGGCGCTGGCGGAAAGCGGGCATAAAGAAGACGAACTATGCCTCTGGCGTTCCGAACTGGCCTTCACCCACGACATGATGAGCGAAGGCTGCCACGACCAGAACATGCACGGTGTCTGGCTGGTGGTCGACGACATCGACAATCCCGAAGAAGTGCTTGAGGTCGAAAACGACGTGCGCCAGCGGCTGCAGGATCTGGGGCTTCAAGGCGAGTTCTACCCGGCGGAAGTGGGCGATGGGCATGCGTTTGCGCGGTGACCGATGTGCCCACAGAGCAACCGGGGTATATCCGACACGTCCCCGCCGCCTGATCTTTTTCGCGAATGAATTCGCTCCCACAGGTCGTGCGCAATCGATAGGAGCTGTGCCATCCGTCAGGGCAGTCAGATGCCACTTGCAGAGAAACATGTCTGCACGTATAAATGAGCGCCTACTCACTCATTACATGATGTTTCCATGGCCCGCCCGAAAAGCGAAGACAAGCGCAACGCCCTGATCGATTCTGCCCTGCGGGTGTTCGCCGAGCAGGGACTGGGGGCGCCGACGTCAAAAATCGCCAAAGGCGCGGGGGTGGCCGAGGGGACGCTGTTCAATTATTTCGAGACCAAGGACGACCTGCTCAACCAGGTCTATCTGGAACTCAAAGCCCAACTGCGCGACGCGATGATCCCCGGTTATCCCAAGGACAAGGACGTCAAATCCCGCCTGCACCACGCCTGGCACACCTACGTTGGCTGGGGCGCGGCAAACGCTGAAAAACGCAAGGCCATGGCGTTGCTGATGATGTCTGATCGCATCACCGACACCACCCGCGTCGCAGGCAGCGAGGCCTTCAACGACATCAGCGCCCTGCTCCACGAAGGCTCGTCGTGCAACGCCTTTCGCGACCAACCTCCGGCTTTCGCCGCGGCGATCATGCGGTCGCTGGCCGACACCACCATGGATTTCATGAGCAATGAGCCCGAGCACGCCGAGCGTTACTGCGAAGCAGGTTTTGTGGCGTTCTGGAATGCAATTGCAAGAGACTGATTTTTTTTGCTGATAAATGAGTGATTACTTACTCACAATCTTACCCGCTACAGGAGAGACACCATGTCCAACGTCTGGTTGATTACCGGAAGCGCCGCCGGTCTGGGTCGCAACATTGCAGAAGCCGTCCTGGCCTCCGGCGACCGGCTGCTTGCCGCCGCCCGCAACATTCAACGCCTCGATGATCTGGTGGAGCGTTATCCGTCGCAGATCCTGCCCTTTGAGCTGGATGTCACTGACTCTGCTGCTGCGAAGGCCGCCGTGCAGGCTGCGGTGGATAAATTCGGGCGTTTGGACGTGCTGGTCAACAACGCCGGTTTCGGCCACATGCTGCCCTTCGAACAAACCGAAGAGGCCGCCTTCCGCACCGAATTCGAGACCAACTTCTTCGGCGTGGTGAACCTCTGCCGCGCTGCGGTCCCGGTGATGCGTGAACAAGGCGCGGGACGCATCATTCAAATCTCGTCGGTGGGCGGCCGTCTGGCGACACCGGGCATGACCGCGTACCAATCCGCGAAATGGGCCGTTGGCGGTTTCTCCGACGTTCTGGCGACCGAAGTCAAACCGCTGGGGATTCACGTCACCACGCTGGAGCCGGGCGGCATGCGCACCCACTGGGCGGTGCGTGCACGAGGTCATGACACGCCAGTGATGCCCGCCTACGAGGCCAGCGTCGGCATGATGTTCGGCGTGTTGCGCAAAATCGCGGGCAACGAAAACGCCGATCCGGACCGCGTCGCGCAGGTCGTGCTCAAGGTGGCGGCACATCCGCAACCGCCGCTTCGACTGTTGCTGGGCAGCGACGCGCTCAAATACCTGACGCCCGTTGAAGCCGACCGCGCCGACACCGCTGAGCGCTGGAAATCCATCAGCACGTCGGTAGACGTCGACGCCAGCGGTCCCGTGCCGCCGTTGCCACAACACTAAGGGCACTGCCATGAACGTCTTGATGTTCGGCGCCACTGGCAGGGTGGGCCAACGCGTACTGCGCGAGTGTCCGGTGGAGTCCTGAAGGAATCATCAAGGACAGCCCCGTGTAGGGGCTTTCCGAAAATCCTGTAGTCAGGCCGTTTTTGGCGGGTGGGCTGATGACACGTGCCGAATCGCGTCTTTATTGTCGCCTCCTCATTTCGCTGAAACAGGAGGCTACTCCCGTGTCGAGACCCTACGCGTTCGTGAACGAACGCCCCCAGTCCTACCACTACCTGCGCGATCACCTGCTCGCCATCCCCCTCGGCGCTCGCCCGAAGTTTGATCAACTCAATCCGTACCTTAACAACATCGTCGTCATGCCCGGAGAGGTCGTGATCGTGGGCGACGGCCCTGCACACATGTGTACCCCTGAAGAGACGCAACTGATGCAACTGGCGCAGGACGTGCGCATGTCCATGATCGGCACCTCGGGCACCGAACGGGGCGTCATGGTCCAGAACTTCGACATGCTCCAAAGCATCATGTCCTATGGCTCGATCGGGATCGGCGCCAGCACCGGGGCGTGGAACAAGCACCTCAGGGAAGTTGAGAGCACGCTCAAGGAAATCGAAGCCCTGCATCAGCGGTGGAGATCCGGGGCATTGACCAATGACCAGTTCTTTACTCAACGCCGTACGTTGTTCGCCCGGATGGAGACCCACTTGAAAGGCATCGGGCGGTTCGGGACCGGGCTGAATAACCAGGGGAAGATGAAGCGCATTCTTGGGATTTCGAGCAAGAGCTATCTGCACACTGGCGAGATTGCAGAGTATGCGAAGAATGTCAGAGGCGTTTCCAAGGCGGCCAGTGCGATGAGCAAAGGGACCTACGTCGGTATTGCACTGGATGTTGGCGCGGGGGCGTTGGAGATCAACGAGGCTTGTTCGACTGGGCGGGAAGAGGAATGCAGCAGGGCCAAGTATGTGGAGACTGGGAAAGCAGGTGTAGGCATCATCGGATCATTGATTGGAGGAAGTGCCGGAGCGTCAGGCGCGGCTTCGATCTGCATCGGGCTTGGGGCCCCTTCGGCCGGAACGATTCCAGTGGCCTGCGCCCTGGTGGGGGGTGTGATGTTGGCATGGGGTGGAGGAACGCTGGGCTCCATGGGTGGAGGAAAGATCACCACCGTTTTGTATGAAACCACCCATGACCGTTGACCGCGCGCTCGATCTAGCCATTGCGTTCACCTCTCTCGTCTTCTTCATTCACGGGTTAGCGCTGTTATGGGTGGCGCTATTCAGGCTTGAACAGATAGAACAGGCGCTGGAGAACAGCAAGTTCTGTAGGGACGCTAAACGTCGGGGGAAAAACGCAGGCTTGGTGGGGCTTCAGTACCGGGTGGCCATGGCCTCCGCCGTAGTCATATTCGTCAAACTCTATGCAAAGCGTGGATTGGTTGATCCAGAAGATGTAAGGCGCATGCCTAAATCCCTTAGGCGCTGGGCAACGATTCCTCTCGTGAATGGATCAATTCTGATGCTGGTGCTATTCGTACTGCTGGTGCTTGCCGGCGATATAGACCTCTCCCTGTAGCACCACGCCTTGCCGACGGTGGCTATCCGATCGACGCCACCGTCAGCATTGCCCCCTCTTACTTCTTCAACGCATCAAACGCCTCAAGCGCGTGCATCGAGTAGATGTACGCCGTCGTCATGGCCCCGTTGCTCACCCTGATGCGCAGACTATGGCCGAACGTCGTGCTGACCAGCGAAACCCTGGGTCAGGCCATGCTCAACAGCGTGCGTCGAGGGGCCGAAAAGCCGGTGCTGGAAGCGCGGGACATCAATGCGTTGGCGGGACAGCCCTGAAGAAAGCCCGAAGGACAGCCCCGTGTAGGGGCTTTCCGAAAATCCTGTAGTCAGGCCGTTTTTGGCGGGTGGGTTGATGACACTTGCCGAATCGCGTCTTTATTGTCGCCTCCTCATTTCGCTGAAACAGGAGGCTGCTCCCGTGTCGAAACCTTACGCGTTCGTGAACGAACGGCCCCAGTCCTACCACTACCTGCGCGATCACCTGCTCGCCATCCCCCTCGGCGCTCGCCCGAAGTTCGATCAACTCAATCCGTACCTAAACAACATCGTCGTCATGCCCGGCGAAGTCGTGATCGTGGGCGACGGCCCTGCACACCTGTGTACGCCTGAAGAGACGCAACTGATGCAACTGGCGCAGGACGTGCGCATGTCCATGATCGGCACCTCGGGCACCGAAAGAGGCGTCATGGTCCAGAACTTCGACATGCTCCAAAGCATCATGTCCTATGGCTCGATCGGGATCGGCGCCAGCACCGGGGCGTGGAACAAGCACCTCAGGGGAGTTGAGAGCACGCTCAAGGAAATCGAAGCCCTGCATCAGCGGTGGAGATCCGGGGCACTGAGCAATGATCCGTTTTTCGCGCAACGCCGGACGTTGTTCGCCCGGATGGAGACCCACTTGAAAGGCATCGGGCGATTCGGGACTGGGCTGAATAACCAAGGAAAGATGAAGCGCATTCTTGGGATTTTAAGCAAGAGCTATTTGCATACTGGCGAGATCGCAGACTATGCAAAGAATGTCAGAGGCGTTTCCAAAATGGCGGGGGCGATGAGCAAGGGAGCTTACGTTGGTATAGCGCTGGATGTCGGCGCAGGGGCGTTGGAAATCAAAGAGGCTTGTTCGGCTGGGCGGGAAGAGGAATGCAGCAGGGCTAAGTACGTGGAGGGCGGAAAAGCGGCAGTAGGTATTGGGCTAGCGACAGTGGGCGCTACGGCTGGGCTCTACTTGGCAGGGGCTTTTTGCATTGCGATAGGAATACCAACCGGAGGCATGGGGACATTGGCATGTGCCGTAATAGGAGGTTCTGTAGGGGCATACGCAGGTGGCCAGGCAGGGTCATACTTCGGCGAACAGGCTGGGGAAAAACTGTTTGAGCACATCGAACGATGACCCCCGACAATTCTGCTTGGATCGCCGTTTCTATTAGCGCACTGACACTGCTCAATTTGGCGTTTCTGATGTACTCGGCCTATTGGAAGCTCCCGCTTGCCGAGCGGCATTTGGCGGATAGCCTTATGGTTTCGAGCACGAAGTCAGTCTGGAAAGGTAACGGCCCCGTTGCACGATTGAACAGGCTGAGCGCTATAGCGCTGGTCTTCACAATGCAAGGTTTGCTTGAAAGGCGAGGCTTGGTGCAGCGCGACATCGTTAATGGTGTGCCGTTGAGCCTGCGTATCTGGACAGCGGGCCCCATCTTGAGCAGTTGTCTGATGCTCGTGACCGCCGTTGGTTACTGGATGTTGGAGCAGATCTGAAAGTAGCAGTCCGGCTTGTCGGCGGTGGCGGTTTGAATGGCGCCACCGCCGGCAAGCCGGACGGCTACGAAACGATTACGCTTTCATCGACAAGCGAAAGGGTCACAGAACGACCGCTCCCCCTCATTTCTTCAACGCATCAAACGCTTCAAGCGCATGCATCGAGTAGATGTACGCCGCCCCGGCATTCAGCGAGATGGCGGTCGCGGCGGCGGCCGCCACTTCTTCACGGGTCGCACCGGCGGCAATGGCGGCTTCGGCGTGAGCCCCGAGACAACCGTCGCAGCGGGTGGTGATGGCCACGGCGAGTGAAATCAATTCGCGGGTCTTGGCGTCGAGCACGTTGTTTTCCGCCGAGGCATCGCCAAGGGCCATGTAGGCCTTGACCATTTTCGGGTTGGATTTGGACAACGAGCCAAAGGATTGCTTGATGGTGGAAACGAGGTCGGGCCAATTGCTGAACATGGTGGTATCTCCTGAGAGCGGCGACTAGACTGCGCCGGGAACACGCACAGTCTCCGCCAACCGGGTATCGGTAACTTGCTCGTTTGGCTCATTTCTTTGTCAGAAAGTCGCATATGCACGCCATCGACACACTCATCACTCTGGCCGACGTCCGCGGACGCCTCGATCTGCGCTGCCAGTTTCAAGGCGACTGGGCGCTGGACCACGAACAGGAAGCGGACGGCGTTGCGCCCTATCACATCGTGCTGGCGGGGCAGTGCCAGGTCGAACTCTCCGATGGCCGCCGCTTGAAGCTGGTCGCGGGGGACATCCTCGTATTGCCCGATGGCATGAGCCATCTGTTGATCAGTCCCGGCCCACGTGTGCCGGCGTCCAGACCGCAGCTGGAGACCGGAGGCCTGTTGACGGTGCAGCGGTTTGGTCACGGTGCCGAGCCGGACCTGCTTTGCGGGCGATTTCTCTATCAGCGTCATTCGATGCTGTTTTCTGCCCTGCCGGATTATCTGCTGATTTCGACCCAAGCCCTGGACGCCTGCGATCCCCTGCCCGCCCTCGTCGCATTGCTGCGCAGCGAAGCGGACGCCAATCGACCGGGCGGCCAGTTCATGGTCAACGCGCTGACTTCGGCGCTGTTCACTTTGGTGCTGCGCGCACATCTGCAACAGTCGCCGCAAAGCGAAGGCAGCTTGGCGTTGCTGGGCGACAAACGTTTAGGACGCGCGTGGCAAGCCATGCTCGACGACCCCGCCCACGAATGGACCGTCGACACCCTCGCAGAACGGGCCAGCATGTCCCGCGCCACGTTCGTGCGCGCGTTCGGCAAACTCAGCGGCAGCTCGCCCTGGACCCTGCTCACCCAAGTGCGCATGCAAATGGCCTACGGGTTGTTGAGCCGGTCGCAGAGTGGCCTGAGCGATATCGCCGCGCAGGTGGGGTATCAGTCACAAGCGGCATTCAGCAAGGTGTTCAAGGACACCTATGGCATGGCGCCGGGACAATTGCGGCGACGTCTCGATTCCCGGGAGTCCTGAACGGGTAAATGTCACTGAGCTGCGATTCGGTTGTCTGCCATCCCGCTGTCGCTGCCGTCGTACCTCCGGCGTCTCCCACGAGATCGGGATGAAGCCACCCTCGTGCGTCCACTCGCGCCTGTAGCAGTTCGGCTTGCCGGAGTTGGCGATCTTGAGGGCGCCTCCGTCGGCAAACCGTGCTGCTACAAGCCGCTTGTGTCGTTCACAGCGTTCAGACACTGTGAGCCACTCGTGGGAGACGCCGGAGGCACGACGGCAGCGACTGCGGCGTGTCAGACACCTTATCAATAGGGGGTCCACCGCTCCGTCCCATCGCGGCTTGCACCGTCGTAATCTTTGGCATCTCCCCCACGCTCTCCCTCACCCCGGCGCTTTCACCCCCAACCGTTTCCACATCGGCTTGGTAATGCGCTGGGTATTCTTGTACCCCGCCCACGGATCGGCCTTGAGCTTGCGCAGGCGTTTTTGCAGGTTGGCGATGTTCCATTGGGCCGAGGATTTGAGGCTGGTGAGCTCATCCCGGGCAATGGGCACTGAGACCGGCAATCCAGGTCGGGCGCGAACCGAGTAGGCCGCGACGGTGCTGGCGCCTCGGGTGTTGCGCAGGTAATCGATGAAAATCTTTCCAATGCGATTCTTCGGGCCGGACGTCGCGGTGAACCGTTCCGGCAACTGCTGCGAGATGAACTGCGCCAGCGCTTTGGCGAAGGCTTTCACAGTGTCCCAATCGGCCTTGCGCGCCAGCGGCACGAGGATGTGCATGCCCTTGCCGCCGCTGGTCTTGATGTACGCATCCAGCCCCAGTTCGTCGAGCACCGACAGGGTCAATTGCGTCGCCTCGACCATGCTGCGCCATGGCAGATCCGTGTCCGGGTCGAGGTCGAGGACGAAGTGATCGGGCAGTTCAATCTGGTCGTACGTCGAACCCCAGGTGTGCAGCTCAATAGTGCCCATTTGCGCCGCCCCGACCAGCGCCTGCACGGTGTCGATTTCCATCAGCCGCGCATGACCGGGATCGAGCTCAGGGTCGAGCTGTTTGATGTTGGGAATCGCCAGCCGCTCAGAGTGCTTCTGAAAGAACTGCTCGCCCTCGACGCCTTCCGGACAGCGCAGCAGCGCCACGGGGCGATGGTCGAGATGCGGCAGAATCCAATCGGAAATCGACTCGTAGAAGTGCGCGAGGTCAATCTTGTGCAAGCCGCTTTCCTTGTCGATCACCCGCTCCGGGTGACTGATCAGCACGCCCGCCACTTCGATCCTGTCCTTGCCCGAACGTGTGCGGGCAGGCTTGGAGGGCGGTTCTTCAGTCTTGGAGGCCCCTGATTTAGAGGCCTTGGGCTTGAACGGCGCTTTGATGTCTTTCGGGGTCCTCGGGTATTCGTGGACCACTTCCTCAGCCGGTTTGTCGCTGCGCAAGGCAATAAAGGATGAGTGACGGATGATGCCTTCGCGGGTCCATTCGCCAAACTCCACCTCACCCACCAGCGTCGGCTCGATCCAGTGCACCCCTCGGGCCTGGGCGCTGGTGAGTTTTTTCGCCAAAGGCGAGGCGTCCTGTTCAAGCGCCTTCATCTGCCCGAACATGTCGTCGAGCATTTTCTGATTGAAACCCGTGCCGACCCGCCCGGCGTATACCAAACCGGCGCCCTCCTCGTTCACCGCCAACAGCAACGCGCCAAACCCGCTGCGCGTGCCCTGAGGCTTGGTGAAACCGACGATGACGAACTCCTGCCGCAACTTGCACTTGAGTTTGATCCAGTCCGGGCTGCGGCGGGACTGGTATACGCTCCCCGCCCGTTTGCCGATCACGCCTTCAAGGGACAACGAACACGCGCTCTCGATGATGTCGCGATGGTTGGCCGAGAAGGCATCGGAAAAACGCAGCAGCCCCTTGGCTTGCCGACCGAGCAGTTTTTTCAGCGCAGCCCGACGCTCTTCCACGGGCTTTTCGCGGATGTCTTCGCCGTTGAGAAACGGCACGTCGAACAGGTAGTACACGATGTCCTTGCTGCGGCCGATCTCGAACGCATTCTGCAATGCCTGAAAATCCGGCAGCCCGGCGTCGTTGAGCACCACCACTTCGCCGTCGAGCCAGCCATCGCCCAGGTTCAGATCGGCGATGGCCTTGGCCTGCAACGGCAGACGGTCGGTCCAGTCATGGCCATTGCGGGTGATCATGCGCACCTCGCCGTCGCGAATCCGGGCCATGATCCGGTAGCCGTCGAACTTGATCTCGTACAGCCAATCACCCGCCGGCGGTGTGTCCATCAAGGTGGCGAGTTGAGGGGAAAGCTTGTCCGGGACGCTGGATTTCTTCGTCGCCGCTTTCTTACTTGCAGGTTTTGAGGCCGCTGGCTTCTTCTCGGCTACTGGCGCCGAGGCCGCCTTGCGTTTCGGGGCTTTGGCAGCGCTTCGGCCCTCGCCCACCGTCGCACCACTGACCACGCTTTCCGGCTTGTCGGCGACGATGTCGTATTCGTCCGCCGAGCGCACCGCCTCGTCTTTTTCCTTGATCAACAGCCACTGTTCCTTGTCGCCGCTGCCCTGCAAATGGGTGCGGACCAAGGCCCAGTCGCCGGTCAGCTTCTCGCCGATCAGGGTGAATTTGAGTTTCCCGGCTTTGTAGGTGGCGCGAGGGTCGCCGTGGGGCTGCCAGACCCCCCGGTCCCATACAATCACGTCTCCGGCGCCATACTGCCCCTCGGGGATGCTGCCCTCGAAACTGCCATAGCCCAGCGGGTGATCTTCGACGTGCACCGCCAGGCGTTTGTTTTTCGGGTCCAGACTCGGGCCTTTTGGCACGGCCCAACTCTTGAGCGTGCCGTCCAGTTCCAATCGAAAGTCGTAATGCAGGTTGCGCGCATCGTGCTTGTGAATGACGAACGTCAGCGCCTTGCTTTTATTGCTGCGAGCCCGGCCCGAGGTTTCGGGGGGCTCGGAAGTGATGTCGAAATTGCGCTTGCGGGTGTACTCACTCACGGGTTTTGCCATGATCGATCAGTCCTCTGCACCCCACGTTCGATACGCCGGGCAGTTCTCAACACAAGGCGCTGCGTCTCAAAAGAGGGGCTCAGGACGCCTTGGTCGTCTTTTTCCTTGCAGGGGCTCGCCGTTTGGCCGGGGCTACTTCATCAGCGGCTGCGGTTTTGCTCTTGCTGGCAGGTTTGGTTTTCACTGGGGTCTTGGCGGAACCGCCGCGGCTGCCCAGACTGCGTTTGAGCAATTCAGTCAAATCGATGACATCAGCGGATTTGCGCTCGGTCTCCCCGGCGTCGGTTTCCACGTCTTCAATCTTGCCTTCCCGGGCCTTGGTCTCGACCAGCGTCATGATCTGGTCCTGGAACGTGTCACGGTATTCTTCGGCGTCCGGGGTCCAGTCGGTACTCATGTCTTTGACCAGCCGCTTGGCCATGTCCAGCTCGCTCTTGCTGAGCTTCACGTCGGTGGCTTCCTTGGGCAGGTCCAGACTGTCCAGCCCGCGCACTTCAGCGGGCCAGCGCAGCAACACCAGAATGATCGCCGACTCCAGCGGCATCACCGCCGCCAAGTGCTGACTGGTACGGATCACCACATGGGCCAGCGCGACCTTGCCGGTGTCCACCAGCGTCTGCCGTAAGAGAGCGTAGACCTTCTCGCCGCGCTTGTCGGGTGCAAGGAAGTACGGCGTGTCGATGTTTTGCAGCGGAATCTGCGCGCTGTCGACAAAACCGAAGATGTCGATGGTTTGCGTCGACTTGGGGTGCGCGGCGCGAATCTCGTCCTCGCTGATCACCACGTAGCGGCCCTTCTCGTACTGCACGCCCTTGACGATATTTTCCTTGGTCATCTCCTTGCCGGTGACCTTGTTGATCCGCTTATAACCGACCGGGTCCATGCTGCGCTTGTCCAGCCAGTCGAAATCCACGCCCTGCTGCGACGTCGCCGACACCAGCGCCACAGGGATGTGCACCAGCCCAAAACTGATCGCGCCCTTCCAGATTGCCCGAGCCATCGCGTTAATTCCCAAGGGGTGTGTAAGGGAATGACCGGGGCGCGAGGGGAAAAGTTTCGGGCGGATGACGGAACCACATCTGGGGTGCGTCGTACCATTCCTGTCAGGCATAGGTCATATCAATCCAACAGACCTTCTTAACGCAATGAAAAAGCGTTAGCCTGCTCACCATTCTTCATCCATGCCCGTGCCAGAGCGTTTCCGGCATCGGTGCAACGTCTTTTGAGAACCCGTCATGACTTCCACGTCCCAGACCGCTGCCCTCGGTGCAACCATGACCAAAGGGCTGGCGATGCTGTTTGCGTTTTGCTGCGGCGCCATCGTTGCGAACATTTATTACGCTCAACCGATCATTGGCCTGATTGCCCCGGACATCGGGCTGTCGAGCACGCTGGCCAGCCTGATTGTGTCGCTGACGCAGATTGGCTATGCCGTGGGCCTGTTTTTCCTGGTGCCGCTGGGCGATTTGCTGGAAAACCGCAAGCTGATGATGGCGACGACGGCGGTGGCGATTCTGAGCCTGTTGAGCGCTGCGTTCGCCGAGACGCCCAATCTGTTCCTGCTCGCCTCGCTGCTGGTGGGATTCAGCTCGGTGGCGGTGCAGATTCTGATTCCGTTGGCCGCGCATCTCGCCCCCGAAGAAACCCGTGGACGGGTCGTCGGCAGCATCATGGGTGGCCTGCTGTTGGGCATTCTGCTGGCCCGTCCGGCGTCCAGCCTGATTGCCGACCACTTCGGCTGGCGCGCGGTGTTTGGCACCGCTGCCGTAATGATGCTGCTGATCAGCGTTGTGCTGGCCACGACCATTCCCAAGCACCAACCCGCGCATAACGCCAGTTACGGACAGTTGCTGAAATCGCTGTGGACGCTGTTGGTCAAGCAGCCGGTGCTGCGCCAGCGGGCGTTTTATCAGGCCTGTATGTTTGCGACGTTCAGCCTGTTCTGGACCGCCGTACCGCTGGAGCTGGCCAACAACCACGGCCTCTCGCAAAGCCAGATTGCGCTGTTTGCGCTGGTCGGGGCGATTGGCGCCATTGCCGCGCCCTTTGCCGGTCGGCTGGCGGACGCCGGGCATAGCCGTCAGGCGAGTCTGTTCGCGATGCTGTTCGCCGCCCTGAGCTTTCTGCCCAGCCTGGTGCAACCCGCGTACGCCGTCATCGGCATGGCCGTGACCGGCGTGGTGCTGGATTTCTGCGTGCAGATGAACATGGTCGTCGGCCAGCGCGCCGTTTACGCCCTCGATGCGAAAAGCCGCAGCCGCCTGAATGCGCTGTACATGACCAGTATTTTCCTCGGCGGCGCCACAGGGTCGGTAATCGCCAGTGCGCTCTACGACCACGGCGGCTGGGGCTGGATCGTGATCGCGGGCAGTGCGTTTCCGCTGGTGGCGCTGCTGATGTTTTTGAAAAACTCGACGGGATCACGCGCAGCCTGAACCGTTGAGAGCACGACGAACGCAAGACCTGTGGGAGCGAATTCATTCGCGAAAAAGGTACAGCCGACGCCGCTCTGTCGACTGGAAGATCATTCGCGAATGAATTCGCTCCCGTAGAGGTCCCCACCCCATTCATGATTTATTGTCCAACTCCCAAGGAGTGATTCCATGACCTCCCGCACCTTCCTCATCACTGGCGCCAGCAAAGGCATTGGCCGCGCCCTGTCCGAATCCCTGGCGGCCTCAGGGCATCAGGTGGTGGGCATCGCCCGTAACGCCGATGACCCGACTTTCCCCGGTGTGCTGATCGAACTGGACCTCAGCGACAAGGCGCAGACCCGCTGCGGCCTGACCGAACTCGCGCAGCATTACCGCTTCGACGGGCTGGTCAACAACGTAGGGCTGGTGCGCCCACAGCCTTTGGGTGAAATCGAACTGGAAGACTTCGACGCCGTGATGAGCGTCAACCTTCACTCCGCCCTCCTCGCCACCCAGGCCCTGCTGCCGAACATGCGCGAACAGGGTTGGGGCCGCATCGTCAACATCTCCAGCCTGACGGTGCTCGGCATCACCCAACGCACGGCCTACGCTGCCGCCAAGGCCGCGCTGATCAGCTTCACCCGCTCTTGGGCACTGGAACTGGCCCAGACGGGCATCACCGTCAACGCCATCGCCCCCGGCCCGACCGAAACCGAACTGTTCCGCCAGAACAACCCACCGGGCAGCGAAGGCGAAAAACGCTACCTCTCCGGCGTGCCCATGGGCCGCTTCGGCCAACCGGACGAAATCGCTTCGGCGATCGCCTTCCTGCTGTCGGAGCAGAGCGGGTTTATCACCGGGCAAACGTTGTTCGTGGATGGCGGAGCGTCGGTGGGTAAGGCCGGTTTTTAAGCGAACATTTCGGCCTTACGTGTCCCTCTAGCAGCACGGCTTGCCGGCGGCGGCGACCTCAACATCGCCATCGCCAGCAAGCCGGCTCCTACAGTGGATCGCGGGTGCACGTTGAATTCGGGTACGACGAAAACCGTGTGGGAGACGCCGGAGGCACGACGGCAGCGAACACGGTGTATCAGACAACGGGTCTGCGCCTGGCCGATCGATTTCGCTACGGTCGAAACCTCCAGGAGCCATAGATTCTGCAAATATCCACATTGCGTTGTAAGAGCCGGCTTGCTGCGGGCCGCGATCGGACGAATGCGCATTGCCAGTCACTACAAGGGTGAATGACCGACCGCGTTCGCCAGCAAGCCGGCTCCTACAGTGGATCGCGGGCACGTTGAATTCGGGTACGACGAAAACCGTGTGGGAGACGCCGGAGGCACGACGGCAGCGACGAGGGCGTGTCAGACAACCCATGTGCAACTGACCCACCGCTTCGCTGCCATCGTGACTCCGACATCTCCCACAGGATCGGTGTGCGCTCCAATCTGAGCCTGGCGCGACCGCTCAACCTCACCGAATCGCCGCAAACCCTCTTTCCAGGTCTTCGATCAACGCGCTGACGTCCTCCAGCCCGATGTGCAATCTCAGCAGCGGGTTGAGGGTCTTGTCGGTAGCGTTCTGTCGGTCGTGGACGTTGGCGGGGATGATCAGGCTTTCAAAACCGCCCCACGACGCGCCTAGGCCGAACAGGTTGAGGGCTTCGATGAACGGCGCCTGCAAGGTGGGATCGTTGTCAGCCAGTTCGAAGGTGAGCAGGCCGTTGCTGCCGGTGAAGTCGCGTTTCCACAGGGCGTGGTTCGGGTGATCGGGCAGCGCCGGGTGGAAGACGCGTTTGACCTGCGGGTGTTGCTGAAGCCAGCGCGCGACCTCCAGGGCCTGGCGCTGATGGGCGTCCAGCCGCGTGGCGAGGGTACGGGCGCCGCGCAGCACGAGGTAAGCGTCGTCGGGGCTGACGACGCTGCCGAAGGTGTCGGTCATGACGGCCAGCGGTTGCCAGACGGCTTGGGTGGTGCAGACGCTGCCCATCACTACGTCGCTGTGCCCTGACAGGTATTTGGTCAGGGCCATGATGGAAATGTCCGCGCCCAGTGTGAGCGGTCGGTACTGGTAGCCCGAGCCGTAGGTGTTGTCCACCGCCAGCAGAATCCCTCGCGCCTTGCACAGCGTGGCCATCGCAGGCAGGTCAGCGAGTTCGTAGAGCAGTGAACCGGGCACCTCGGCGTAGACCATTCGGGTGTTGGTTTGCAGTTTGTCTTCCAGCCCGCTGCCGTCGGCATTGAAATAGCTGTACTGAATGCCGAACGGCTTGAGAAATTCCTCGGCCACTTGCCGCACCGGCGAATACACCGCGTCGGTGATCAGCACGTGATCGCCAGGGCGCAGGTACGCCAGAAAGGTCTGAGCGACGGCTGCCAGTCCGGTGCTGAACAGGCGCGTGCGATAGCCGCCTTCCAGTTCCGTGACCAGGTCTTCCAGTTCGAACGCCGTCGGATTGCCCCGCGCGCCGTAAGTCAGCACGCGTTCGGTGTCGCGGCGTTTGCGCGCGTCGCGCATGTCGCCGAGGCTGTCGAACAACACCGTGCTCATGCGCGACACGGACGGGTTGACCCAGCGCACGCCGCTGCCCTTTTCCGCGCGGGCCGCGTGGATCAGGCGCGTGCGCACCCGGTTCTCGTTTGCGCTGGATGCCAAGGGCTTGAGGCTGGCAATTTCCTGCGTTGTCATCTGCCCAAGCAAGCCGATTTCCCACGCCAGGTATTGGCGTGCGGCGTCTTTGTTGCCCGAGTGGCGATCATGGGTGAAGAACAGGAAATCGATACACTGCTCGTCGGCTGGATTGCTGGCATCTTCGGCCAGCGCAAAACCCGCTGCCTGCCAGGTTTTGAAATCCAGCCAGCGGACGTGCTGACGTTGCGATTCCGGCAGTTCAAGGGCGGCGATGGCGGCAAGGTTTGCATCGTCTGCGACGAGGACGATCGGCCGGGTCTGAGCAGCAAGATCATCCGCCAGGCGCGTGCGAATCGACCACTCCGACCCGGCAATGTGTGCCTTGCGATACGCCATGCTGCTGCGCAGATCGATCAGCGCAACGGTGTCGTCCCGCAGCGCATCTTGCAAAGCGGCGGCGCTGATGTCAGGCAACGCCGACGCATACGACTCAGCCCTGACCGGCAACGCCAGGCCACTCTGCAAACCGCCTTCCAGCACATAGGCCTCATGCCCCAACTGACGCAGCCAACTGGCAACGATGGGGGCACGGACGCCGTCGTTGTCGAGCAGCACCAGACGCGCCCCGCGCACCCCGACATAAAGATCAGTGGACTGAATCAGCTGCCCGCCAGGCGTGTGTTGTGCACCCGGCAAACTGCCAAGGGCAAATTCTTCCGGCGTACGCACGTCGCCCAGAAACAGGCTGCGTGACGGGTCCTGCGACCACGCGATGACCTGGTCGGCCTTGACCGTCTGCACACCGGCACGTTTTGCCAGCTGTTGCGCGGCGTCACGTTGCGGGGCCAACGACGGGGTGGGCGATACGTCCGGATAGCGCCGCGCGCTGCCGTGTTCAAGCGGCAGATCGGCGAGGTACCAGCCCTGCGTGCCGTTTTCCAGCGCGTAGACCGGGTTCTTCACGCCGAGGTCGATGAGGGTCTGTGCGCCGATGATGCTGCGGGTGCGACCGGCGCAATTGACGACGATGGGGGTGGTGTCATCCGCCACCAGTTCCTTCAGGCGATAGCCCAGTTCGCCGTTCGGGCAGCAGATGGAACCGGGAATGGTCATCTTGCGGTATTCGTCGAACGGGCGGCCATCGAGGACCACCAGCGGCTCACCTTTGGCCTGCCACTCCGCCAGTTCGTTGGCACTGATGTGCGGCGTGTGACTGGCCTCTTCCACCAACTCACCAAACGCCTTGGACGGCACATGCACCCCGGCGAACAATTGCAAACCCGCCGCCTGCCAACCGTCGGCGCCGCCCTCAAGCACGTGCACGCGACGGTAGCCCAACGTCTCCAGACGCTGCGCGGCCTTGCGCGAAATGTCATTGCCGGTCTGGTCGTAGATCACCAGACGCACGTTGGGGTTGGGCGCCAGACGGCGGGCTTCGAGTTCAAGGCGGCTGTAGGGCACGTTCACCCCGTGAAACAGATGCGCTTCGCCGTACTGGCCGTGCTCTCGCACATCAAACAGGGCGATTTCCTGACCGTCGAACAGCCAGGTTTGCAGGTGGTGCGGGGTGACGTTTTGGCTCATGGGGGTTCTCGTGAATCAACGAATACTATCGACCGTTTTTGTGTAGGAGCGCGCTTGCCCGCGAAGGGGGTATCTGTGCCGAACGTGTTGCATGACACCACGCTATCGCGGGCAAGCGCGCTCCTACAGAGACGGGGACTGGGGTTACTGCAACACCAACGACTTCTCGCCCGCCGCCACTTCCCGGCCCTTCTCGTACGCACGTTGTACGGCTGGTCGGGCCTTGATGCGTTCGCGCCACGCGTGGATGTTCGGGTAATCCGCCAGGTCCTGGCCCTGACGCAGCGGCTGAATCCACGGGAAGATCGCGATGTCGGCAATCGAATAATCGCCCGCCACATACGGCACTTCACCCAGGCGTTTTTCCAGCACGCCATACAGCCGCGCGGCTTCAGCGCCAAGCAGGTCGAGGGCGAATGGAATCGGCTCCGGCGCCTTTTCCCTGAACACCTGCCACTGACTCAGGTACGGCGTGACATGCCCCACCTGCCAGAACAGCCACTCCTGCACGCGCTGGCGTTCGGCGGTGCCTTCTGGCGGCAGAAAACGCCCGGCCTTGTTCGCCAGATAATTGAGAATAGCCCCGGATTCGAAGAGGCTCAGCGGCTCAGCATCACGTGGGCTGTTCGCAAAAGCCGCGTGATCGACAATCGCCGGAATCCGCCCGTTGGCGCTGATCTTCTGGAAGAAATCCTGCTTCTGCTCGCCGGTGCGAATATTGATGGGCAACAGTCGATATTCTTGCCCGAGCTCTTCGAGGAGAATGCCGACTTTCAGGCCGTTGCCGGTGGGCCAGTAGTAGAGGTCGATCATGCGAAGGCCTTGATGGACGGCGCCATTTGCGAAGCGTTGTAGTTGAGAACCTTGCCTTCGGTGTTGACGCCGTAACGCCCGTTCAGCGATTCCAGCGGGCGACCGTACAGGTGGAAATGCAGGGTCGGGGTTTCGCCATCGACTTTGATGCCGTGCAGGTCCTCGCCGAGGAAGCTGATCGACGTGCCCGGTTGCACCACGACTTCCTTTTCCAGCTCCAGCCTGGCGAACGTCGGGTCGCTGCCATCGTCGGTGCGGGCCCAGACGTAGTTGATCTCCTGACCCTGCACCGCCACGATCACCGCCCAGGTTTCGTGGTTGTGCGGCAACGTGCTTTTGCCGGGCAGCAGCGAGTTCATGTACAGCGTCGGCGTCTCGCCGTCGTCGTTCAGGCGATAACGAAACGCAGTGTCGCCCTCCCCCGGAACCGGCGCCGGGAAGGTGTCGAAGTTGAACAGGTCGTGACGTTCGGCCAGGCCTTCCAGCAGGCTGACGATTTCTTTCAGCGCTGCGCGGTCTACGCCGCGTTGGTGAATGACGCGGATTTTCTGAAGGAAATCTTCGATCACGGGGCTGCGGGTTTCGATGCTCATCAGGTGCTCCTTTTATTAGTCATTAAACGCGCTCCTCCTGTAGGAGTGAGCTTGGTCTGGGCGGCAATCCGACGATTGCTATCGGCCTGTCACATCGGTGCCATCTGACACACTGCTATCGCGAGCAAGCTCACTCCTACAGGGTATACGGTGGCCTTAGAGGTGATGCGTACCTTGCTAAACCGACAGGCTGTACCGGCTGATATTGCTCAACAGAAACGGGTCCCCGCTGGCCACCGGACGACGTCCGGCATCGCCCAGGGCATGGCGCAAAAAGGTCTGGGTGCGCTCGCTGGTGGGGCGCTGGAAAATCTGTTCGGCGCTGCCGTGCTCGACGATCAGACCGTTCTCGGTGAAATACACCACGTCGCTGATGTCCTCGGCGAAGCGCATCTCGTGGGTCACCAGCACGCACGTCATGCCCTCTTCGGTCAGCTCGCGAATCACCGTTAACACTTCGCCCACGGTTTCCGGGTCCAGCGCGGACGTTACTTCATCGAACAGAATCAGTTCGGGTCGCATCGCCAGTGCGCGGGCGATCGCCACCCGCTGCTGCTGGCCGCCGGACAACTGCCCCGGATACGCATCGGCCTTATGCTCCATGCGCACTTTAGCAAGCAAGGCGCGGGCTTCTTTTTCGGCGTCTACCGAGTTGCGTCCTAGCACTTTGCGCGGCGCAATGACGAGGTTCTCTAACACCGACAGGTGCGGGAACAGGTTGTACTGCTGAAACACGAACCCCACGCGCTTGCGCAATTCGATGCGCTGCGCCTCGTTGGCCAGCGTGTGCACCTCGGTGTCGCCGACCCGGATCGTGCCGCGCTGGGGCTGCAACAAGCCGGTGATGCAGCGCAGGATCGTCGACTTGCCCGAGCCCGACGGGCCGATGATCGACACCGCCTGGCCGCGCTGCACGTCGAGGTCGATGCCCTTGAGCACGCGGTTGCTGCCGAACGACAGATGGATGTCGCGCAGGCTGATCAAGGGTTGCTCGGCGCGCGTTTCAGGAGAAGGCATAACGTCGCTCCAGGAATTGAGTGAGTCGGGAAATCGGGTAGCAATAGGCGAAGAACAGCGCCAGCACACTGAAGTAAATCAGCACCGTAAAGCCCGTGCGGTTGACCGTGTTGCTGGCGATCTGTGCGGTGTCGATCAGGTCATGGACACCGACCAGAGAAGCGAGCGCGGTGCCCATGGTGATCACCGCGTAGAGGTTCATCCACGGCGGCAGCATGCGCTTGAAGCACTGCGGCAGGATGATCGAGCGGAAGATCTGCCCACGGGTGAAGGCCAGCGAACGCGAGGCTTCCCACTGGGTGCTGGGGATCGAGCCGATGGCCCCGCGAAAGATTTCCGCGACGTTGGCGCTGGCAGGCAACGCCAGGCCGATGGTGACTTTCACCCAGTCAGGAAAGGCGATCCACGATTTGCCGATGTGCAGCTCGAACGGGAACACGTAGGTGGTGAAATAGATCAGCACCAGCCACGGCGCGTTACGAAAGAGCTGCACCCAGATCCGCGCAGGCAGCCGCGTGATCCACAGCGGCGACGCGCCCAGCGCGCCGATCAACAAGCCCAATACCGAGCCGATGGCAATGGCCAACAGGCTAATCAAAATGTTCTGCCCGAAGCCCACGGCCAGTGCGGGCGACCACTCGTATAGCGCGGCGAACACCGGGCTTTCGGGTGCGCCGAAGATCAGGAACGCCAAGAGCGCAGCAACGATAACGAGCGTGCCCGGATGACGACGGGGCCAGGACAACGGCAGGCTTGCGGACGATTCAATGGCCATAACCGGGCATCCTCAATTTGGCTTCGAGGGCACGGCCCACACAGTTGACGATGAAGCTGAGCAGGCCGAAAAACGTCAGCAGCAGGATCATCAGTTCCAGCACGTTGTCGCTCTGGGTCCAGATCATGATCGAGGCGTAGGTGATGTCGCCCACAGCAATGGCCGAAGCCACGGCGGTCATCTTCACCAGATCGATCAGGTTGTTGATCAGCGACGGCAAAGCGAAGCGCAGGGCCAGCGGCAGTTGTACATTCCACAGCAACTGACGACTGCTGAACGCCAGGGAGCTCGCGGCCTCCAGCGTCACGGCGGGCACCGCTTCGATCCCGGCGCGCAGGGCTTCGGCGTGAAACGCGCCCTTGTGCAGCGAGATCACGATCACCACCCAGGCGAACGGCGTCAGCGGGTTGGCCGCGCCCACGGCCTGGGTCAAGAGCATGTTCAACACCAAGAACGCGCAGTACAGCTGCACCAGCGTCGGCGTGTTGCGAGTGATTTCGATGAACACTCGCGCAGGCTTGGCCAGATACGGCTTGCCGCTGGTCAGCATGGCCGCCAGACCGACACCGGCCAGCAGGCTGCCGATGATGGTGAACAGGCACAGCAGCACGGTGGTCAGCGCGCCGTTCACCATCGAACCGCGCTGATACGCGTCCAGCAGAAAGCTGTAGTTCAGGCCGAACTTCGCTGCCCACTGCACGAAGAGCTCCAGCCAATGACTCATGCAAGGGCCTCGACACGCAGCTGTGCGCAGGCATCGGCGATCCGGCGCCCGGCTTCGATCACGCTGCTGGTGGCGGTGGCGATGGACAGGCGGAACCACGGCGACAGCCCGTACGCGCTGCCCGCCACGCCTGCGACGCCCTGCTCCAGCAGGTAATCCACCACGTCGCCGTCATCCTTCAGGCGCTGGCCATCAGGACGAATGCGCCCCAGCAAACCGGCGCAGCGCACGAAGACGAAAAAGCCGCCTTCCGGCGTGAGCACCTCCAGCCCGTCCCCCTCGCTCAGCGACGCGACCAAGAGATCACGACGCTGCTGATAGGCCTGCACCTGCTCCGGCAGAAACGCCAGCCCGCCTTCGAACGCCGCCAGCGCAGCCGCCTGGCCGACCGACGAGGCGCCGGACGTCGATTGCGACTGAATCACCGTCATGGCGCTGGTCAGTTCCTTGGGACCGGCACCAAAGCCGATGCGCCAGCCGGTCATGGCGTAGGTCTTCGAAACCCCGCCCACCAGCAAGGTACGGGATTGCAGATCGGGCGCGACGTTAAGCAGGCTCAGCGCTGGATTGCCGTCGAAGCGAATGTGTTCGTAAAGCTCATCCAGCAACACCAGCACCTGGGGATAACGGCGCAGCACCTCGGCCAGCGCCAGCAGTTCCGCCTCGCTGTACACCGCGCCGCTGGGGTTGCCGGGGCCGTTGAGAATCAGCCAGCGGGTGCGCGCATTGATGCTGTTTTCCAGCTGTTGCGGGGTCAGTTTGCAGCCCTGTTCAAGGCCGCATTCGATGAACAGCGGCTCGCCACCGTTGACCCGCACGATGTCCGGAAATGACGGCCAGTACGGCACCGGTACCAGCACTTCATCGCCTTCATCCAGGGTCGAAGCGAAAGCGTTGAAGATGATCTGTTTGGCGCCGTTGCCGACCACGATCGAGGGCAGTGCATAATCCAGACGGTTCTCGCGCTGAAGTTTGCGCTGAATGGCCTCACGCAGTTTCTTCACGCCGGGGGTCGGGGTGTACTTGGTGGCGCCGCCGTCGATGGCTTTGTAAGCCGCCTGTTTGATGTGCTCGGGGGTGTCGAAATCCGGCTCGCCGGTGGTCAGGTCGAGGATGTCGCGACCGGCATCACGCAGCTCGGTGGCGCGGGACTTAGCGGCGGCGTTGGCAGACAGGGAAACGCGCTGCACGCGTCGGGACAGACGAACGCTCATGAAGGATTACTCTCGCTGTCGATGGGGATCAGAACCTTGCCCGGGTTGAGCAAATTGAGGGGGTCGAGGGCCTGCTTGACGCGGCGCATCAGGTCCAGTTCGACGCTGCTTTTGTAGCGCGGCAGCATCGCCCGCTTGCGCTGGCCAATGCCGTGCTCGGCGCTGATCGAGCCGCCGAAGGCGTGGGCGCTGTCGTGCACCAGTTCGCTCAGTTCGGCGTAACGCGCCATGTGCGCCTCCACCGTGGAGTTCAAGGGATGGGCGACGTTGTAATGCAGGTTGCCGTCACCCAGATGGCCGAAGGTGAAGTTGCGCACGCCAGGAAAATGCTGTTGCAGCAAGGCGTCGGTGTGCTCGACGAACTCAACGATGCGCGAGATCGGGATCGAGATGTCGTGCTTCATGTTGCGACCAGCCCGACGTTGCGCATCGCTCATGTTCTCGCGCAGCAGCCACAACGCCTCGCTTTGGGCCAGGCTTTCAGCGATCAGCGCATCGGCCAGCAGCCCTTCTTCGAAGGCGCTGCCCAACACTTCTTCAAACGCTTGCCGCGCATGGGCTTCACTGTGGTTATCCGACAGCTCCAGCAAGGCGAACCAGGGCTGCGGCGCATCGACGAAGGCTTGCGGGCCGTCGGGGAACTGCTCGCGCAACAGCGTCAGGCAATCGGCGGTCAGCAATTCGAACGCCGTCAGGCTTGCGCCAAAACCGGCACGGGCGTGAGAGAGAAAACTCACCGCCTGAGCCAGTGAATCGAACGCCAGAAACGCCGTGGACTGGGCCTTGGGCAGCGGGAACAGTTTCAGGGTCGCAGCAGTAATGATGCCGAGTGTGCCTTCGCTGCCGATGTACAGATCGCGCAGGTCATAGCCGGTGTTGTCTTTGCGCAGGCCGCGCAGACCGTTCCAGATTTCGCCCTCGGCGGTCACCACCTCCAGCCCCAGGGTCAGCTCGCGGGTGTTGCCGTAGCGCAGCACCGCTGTGCCGCCCGCGTTGGTCCCCAGGTTGCCGCCAAGGGTGCAACTGCCTTCCGCGCCGAGGCTCAACGGGAACAACCGCCCGGCCTTGCGCGCCACGTCCTGGACGTTTTGCAGAATACAGCCTGCCTCGACCGTCAGGGTGTCGTTGTCAGTGTCGATGTCACGTACGCGATTGAGCCGGTCCAGAAGCAGCAGCACCGAACGGCCACTGGCATCGGGCGTTGCAGCGCCCATCAGCCCGGTGTTGCCGCCCTGCACCACAATCGGCGCTGTACGGGCGACACAGGCCCGCACCACCGCCGCCACTTCTTCGGTATTGGCCGGGCGCACCACGGCCAGTGCCTTGCCGACGTACGTGCCCTGTTTGTCGGTCAGTTGCGTGGTCGAGTCGGTGCCCGGCTGCACGTAGTCGGCGCCGATCAGTCTTTGCAAGGTCTGGAACAGGTCGCTGCTCATGGCAAGCCTCGGTTATTGCGCAGCCAGTGGCGCGGCATTGCGGAATTGCTCATGCATGTCGCGCAGGGCTTGGGACGGGGCCATGCCGGTGCGTTGACCGACGTCGATCAGCCAGCCGCTGCGGTGCCAGTCGCGGATGATCGCGTCGATTTTCGCCTGGGTGTCGTGCTCGCCCTTGCGCACCCAGATCACCGATTTCGACGGGATCAGGTCGTTGGCGAGCGGGATGTTGTAATCGGCCCATTCCGGGTCATCCAGCAGCGCGTGCATGGTCGGGCTGACGTGAACGGCAGCGACGCAACCGTTGCCGCGCAGGGACAGCAGCGATTCGGACTGGCTGCGGAACGCCTTGATCTCGGCGCCGTAGGTCTCCTGCAACGGCTTGATGAAGTTGCTGCCTTGGGACACGCAGACCGGCTTGCCCTTGAGGTCTTCCCACGTGGCGATGCCCGCGCCTTTGCGGATCAGCGCGGCGCCGCCGACTTCTTCGTACGGCGTCGGGGCGTAGTCGAGAATCCCGGCGCGCTCGTCGGTGTACTGCATGTTGGCGATCAGGATGTCGACCTTGCCCTGTTGCAAGAACTGCACGCGGTTGGGCGCCAGGACGGACACGGTTTCCAGGTCCACGCCCAGCTTCTGAGCGATGCCCTTGGCCAGCTCGACGTTATAGCCCAGGTGTTCGCCGGTTTTCGGGTCGATGGTGCCGAACGGCGGGCCGCTGAGGATCACGCCGATGCTGATTTTGTGGCGCTGCTGGATCTTGTCCAGCGTCGCATCGGCGTGGGCCAGGGTGGCCGCCATCGCCATGCCGATCGAGAGGCCGAGGGCGGTCAGGGTCTTGCCGAAAGTACGCGTGCTCATAACCAATGCCTTGAAAGGGAAACGACTCAGGCGCCTGTGGCCTGGAACTTGTCATGCAGCTCGACCAGTGCTGGCGAGGCCGGGGTGATGTGGTGGCGCTTCTCGCCTTCGATCAGCCAGCCCGTGCGGTGCCACCCTTTGACGAAGGTGTCGAGTTTGGCCTGGGTATCGGTCTCGCCCGGGCGGGTCCAGATCACTGACGGGGCCGGGTTCAACTCCGGGGCGATGGCGCGGTAGTCCTTCCATTCAGGGCTGTCGGCGATCAGTGGATTGATCAGCGTGGCGTCGTGCACAGCGGCGACGCAATTGTTGCCGCGCAGGGCCAGCAGGGATTCGGAGGAGCTTTTGAACGCTTTGAGTTCAGCGCCGTATTCGGTCAGCGGCTTGACGTAGCTGCTGCCTTGAGAGGTGCAGACCGGCTGGCCCTTGAGGTCTTCCCAGCGGGTGATCTTGCTGTCTTTGAGCACCGCAGCCGTGCCGCCAACGCGGTAGAACGGCGTTGGCACGAAACCCAGTTGCTGGCCGCGCTCGGCGGTCCATTCCATGTTGGCGATCAGCAAATCGACCTTGCCCTGCTGCAGAAACTGCACGCGGTTGGCAGGCAGCACCGGCACCAGCTCGACCTCAACGCCCAGTTGACGCCCAATGTCTTCGGCCATGTCGACGTTCAAGCCCTTGGGTTTCTGGTTACTCGGGTCAATGGAGCCGAACGGGCCGCCCGACAGCAACACCCCGACCACCACCCGGTGGCGCTGCTCGATCTTGTCCAGCGTGGCGTCGGCGTGAACGGCAAAACTGGCGCCGAGGGCGGCGACCGCACCGACGAACAAGGGAAGCAAACGGGTAATGGGCGAGCGCGTGTACGGCATGGATGTCCCCTCAAGATGGTCAGCGGCTGGGCACTTGTGTCAGCGCCTCGTCATGGGCTGCATCCTAGGGAGGGGAACGCCGCAACGGAAATTCAAATATCAAATATGGTTATAACTTTCTGGTTTTGGTTGTTAACCAGGAACGGCATAAGCACGTATTCATTGAGCGTAGCGAGGTGTTTCGCGATGAAGACTTTCAAAAGTCATAAAAGAACGTAATGTATTACGCATTCCGATTGATGTAACACAGGCCGTTGTGGGAGCCGGCTTGCTGGCGAAGACGTCATGTCAATCTCATCACCGTTGAATGACACACCGCCTTCGCCAGCAAGCCGGCTCCCACAAGGGATCGCACTTCGACCCGATTACCGAGAATGCCCATGTCCGACACCCTCGACCTCGAACTGCTGCGCACTTTCGTCGCGGTGGTCGATCACCACAGCTTCGCCGGGGCCGGTGCGCAGTTGTCGCGCACGCAATCGTCGGTGACCCAACACATGCAACGGCTGGAGCAGCAGATCGGCGTCAATCTGTTTCAGAAGCAGGGTCGGCAAAAGCAACTGACCGAACCCGGTCGCCAGTTGCTTCGTCATGCCCGGCAGATGCTCTCGCTCAACGACGACGCCCTCAATTCACTGCGTGAAAGCAGCCTCAGTGGCGTGCTGCGCATCGGCTCGCCCCACGACATCGCCGACACCATTCTGCCGCCGATCCTCAGCCACATCGCCCGTTCCGCGCCGAAACTGCGGCTGGAAATCGACGTGGGCCGCAGTCCGTTTCTGATGGACGACTTGCATCGCGGCAAGGTGGACATGGTGATCTCGACCCGCGAAGACCCCGCCCTGGAAGGCTTTGCGCTCAGGACTTCGCCGGTGTGGTGGATCTGTTCGGCGCAGTACCAGCATGTGCCGAGCGAGCCGATTCCGCTGATTCTGGTGGATGAGCCGAGCATCTATAGGCGCTACGCCATTGAAGCACTGGAGCGCGCAAACATCGCGTGGCGACAGGCGTACCTGGCGTCGAATCTGATCGGCATCAAGGCCGCAACCCGCGCAGGGCTGGGGGTGACGGCGCGCAGCATGGAAATGCTCGGCCCGGACATGCGTGTGCTGGGGGAAGCCGACGGGCTGCCGAGAATGCCCGACGTGACGTATCACCTGTGGATTCGGCCCAACACCGTGAACCCGCTGGCGCGGCGGGCCTATGAGTTGATTCGGGGGAGTCAGGGGTTGTAGCCAAATTATCCACAGCGTGCCTGTGGGAGTGAGCCTGCTCGCGATGGCTGAGTGTCTGACACATCAACTGTGACTGACTGTACGCCATCGCGAGCAAGCTCACCTCACTCCTACAGGTAGCATGCAATTCAAGATCGCCACCGCCGGCAAGCCGTGCTGCTACAGATGTCATCAATGGGCGGTCAACACCCCCTCAATCCACCGTTTCAAATCCGCCACCTCAGCCGAGGTGATGGTGTGCCCTGCCCCGGCGTAGGCATGAAACTCCGGATTGATCAGCAGATTCTCCAGCACCGTCTGCGCTTCAGTGGCGCCCGAGTACGGCACGCGGGTGTCGGCAGCGCCGTGGCCGATGAACACTTTCAGCGGCTTGAGGCGGTCGTCGGGTTTGAGCCGTGCATTGAGTGCGGAAAGTATCTTGCCGCTCAACGGCGCGATGCCCCGCACCAGTTCAGGGTGTTGCAAGCCGATTTGATAACTCATCATCGCGCCCTGGCTGAAGCCCACCAGAATCACTTTGTTCGGCTGCGTACCGTATTTTTTGGTCGCCTGCTCGATGAACGTCCGGAGCGAGTCAGTGCTCTTGTCCACGTCGCTGGTCACGCCTTCGTACTCGGCCTGATCGGTGTCCTGGGTGAACCACTTGTAGCCACCGCCATCAACCTCCCCCGGCGCACGCACTGACAGGTAGGTGCAGTCCGCCGACAGGTCGTCCTTGATCCCGAACAGGTCGCGTTCGTCGCTACCGTAGCCGTGCAGGAAGATGATCAGGGGTTTGTCTTTGGAATCGGCGGGGGCCGCTGCGAGGTACGGCAGGGCCAGGTCGGTGAGCAACGCGGGTTCGGCATGGGCGAAGCCTGTGAACACACAGAGCAACGCGGCGAAAAACTTCATCATTGAAAACGGGCCCTTTCAGAAAAACGTCGGGCCCATCATACGCAGCATGATCGAGATGTCAGCCCGTCATCGACGGGGAGAAGCTGTCGGGTTGCTGTCTGAACGGCAAATCCCTGTGGAATTCGGGCTGACAAACAGGGCGTCAGTTCACGCCATACGCGGCGCGCAGGTATTCCCGGTAGCCCACAGGCTTGCGCCCGATCAGACGCTCCAGATCGCCGCTCACCTCCGCGAACTCACCGTGAGCCACGGCCATTTCCCACTGCGCCTGAAACTCGGCGACCGCAGGCGGAAGACCCGCGTCGATCAGATCGGCCACGAACTGATCGGCTGACACCGGCGAATAAACCACCGGCTCATCGTGAAGCGCCGACAACTCCGTGGCTATCTCACGAAAAGACACGGCTTCGGAGGCGCCGAGGGTGTAGATCGCGTTCTCATGTCCCGCCTGAGTCAGCACAACCGCGTTGGCCTCGGCCAAGTCCCCACGAGTCACCAGTGCGCCTTTGCCTTCGCCTTCGACAACGTGCACGCCCTTGCTCAGCACGTCTTCACCCAACAAAAAGCCCAGCGCTTCAAAGTACAGCCCGTTACGCAAGATCGTGTAGTTCAGACCGCTGTCCTTCAACGCTTGCTCCGTCGCGATGTCAGATTCGGTGACGCCGTCGATGTTGAACGACGATCCGGGCTTGCGCTGGATGGAGGTGTAGACCACGTGCCTGACGCCCGCTGCTTTCGCGGCCTCGATCACATTCACATGCTGGGCAAGGCGGTCGGTGAACGCCACCGCAGAGACCAACAGCAGCGCATCGATGCCCTGGAATGCCGACAGCAGCGAGGCGCGGTCCTGATAATCGCCCTGGCGCACTTCGACGCCCTGATCCCGCAGATGGGCCACCCTGGACCCGTCCCGCACCAGCGCAACCACCCGGTCAGCGCTGACCCTGTGCAACAAGGCCTGCACTGTCAAACCGCCCAAAGCACCGGTAGCGCCGGTGACCAATATCTTGCTCATGAGTGAACGCCTGTGAGTGAACGAAGGAATGACGTCATATCTGGCCCCAACCACCGTCGACCGGGATGTCCGCACCGTTGATGTAGCTGGCACCGTCCGAGGCCAGGAACAGCGCGACCTTGGCGATTTCGTCCGGCTGCCCGACGCGACCGGCAGGAATCAGCGAGCCGAAGTGTTCGAACATCGCCTTCGCTCCGGCAGCATCTGGCGCCGCACCGGCAAGGCCCGGGGTTTCAATAGCGCCGGGGCTGATGGCGTTAACGCGAATATGACGATCCTTGAGGTCCATCATCCAGCTACGCGCCAGGTTGCGAATGGCGGCCTTGGTCGCCGCGTACAGGCTGTTACCGGCCATGCCTTTGCTCGCCACGACCGAGGAGGTCAGCAGGATCACGCCGCCATCGACCAACAGCGGCAAGGCTTTTTGCACGGTGAAGACCAGGCCTTTGACATTGATGTCGAACAGTCGGTCTGCCGAACCTTCGGTGATTTCGCCCAATGCGCCGCGTTCGAGAATCCCCGCGTTGGCGAACACCACGTCGAGCTTGCCCTTGCGCGATTTGATCTCGGCAAACACGCGATCCAGATCGCCGAGCTTCGAAGAGTCGGCCTGCACGGCCACCACGTCGCCGCCGATTTCGGCCACTGCCTTGTCCAGTTCTTCCTGACGCCGTCCGGTAATGAACACGCTGGCGCCCTCCCCCGCGAAACGCTTGGCAGTCGCCAGCCCCAGACCGGAACTGCCGCCAGTAATGATCGCCACCTTGCCTGCCATTGATTGACCCATGCTGCACCTCGTCGTCGTAATGTAGTGATCGATAAATTACGAGGGCTTTGCATTCAGGGTCAAGCTTTAAATAGAATGATCGCTAAATTACAGGAGGCCCTCTAATGGCCAGACCGCGAAAATTCGACGAACACGAGGTGCTGGATCGGGCCATGGAGGTGTTCTGGCAACTGGGCTACGACGGCGCCTCGATGGCCGAGTTGACCAAGGCGATGAACCTGAACGCACCCAGTATTTATTTTGCGTTCGGCAGCAAACGCGGGTTGTTCGATGCGGTGCTCGAACACTACGACCTGCATCGCGAGCATTACCGGGACAGTATCCTCGACGCAGCGACGGCGCGGGAAGCGGCTGAACGGTTTCTGTTCGGTGGGATCGAGTGGCTGACCGCCAGCGACGAGCCGCCGGGGTGTTTGCTGGTACAGGCAGGACTGGCCACCAGCGCGGCCAGCGACATTCCGGCCACGCTGGCCTGTCGCCGGGGTCGCATCGTGGCGTTCATGAGTGAGCGCTTCGAGCAGGGCCAGCTCAAGGGCAACCTGTCGAAAGAGGCGGATGTACAGGCGCTGGCGCGTTACATGTTGATGATCTTCAACGGGCTATGCGTGCAGGCCGCTGCCGGCAGTTCTCGGGAAGAACTGGAAGCCGACGCCCGACGCGCGATGATGGGCTGGCCGGATCAGCCTGTCGTGCAGTGATCCGGCTTCGCTTCGAGTGACCTTTTTGTGTCAAGTCGCCAGTCGGCGAATTGGTGGGTCAGCCGATACATCTCTGTCGCCTGACCCACCTTTCGCGAATGAATTCGCTCCTAGAGTCGAGGGTTGCATCACCAGGGAGACTCCAGACGTCAATCCTCCAGCGCGGAGAGCCCCAGATGCTCACGCAACGTCGAACCTTCGTACGCGGTGCGGAACAACCCTTTGCGCTGCAAATGCGGGATCACGCTTTCGACGAATTCGCTGAATGACCCCGGCAGGTAGGCCGGGGAAATCACGAAGCCGTCGCAACCGCCTTGGGTGAACATCTCGGCCAGTTGATCGGCAATCTGCGCCCCCGTGCCTACCAGTTGCGGTACCCGCACGCTGCTGGCAAAAATTCGGCCCAGTTCTTCGAGCGTGGTGTCGGCGCCCTGCATCAGCAGTTTTTCCGCCGCTGCCGGGTGAATCGACGGCGCTTTGGCGATTTCCGCCAGGGTGGCCGACAGTGGAAACGGCGACAGATCAACGTTCAACTGCGACGCGAGGGTCACCAGCCCCAGTTCCGGCCGCGCCAACGCATTGTGTTTGTCGCGTTTGGCCCGCGCTTCGGCCTCGGTGCCGCCAATGAACGGCATCACCGCCGTCAGCACCTTGCAGCTGTCGGCGCTGCGCCCCTGCTGCACGACTTGCCCGCGCACGTCTTCGCGGAACGCCTGCATGGCCTTGAGGTGCGGATGGATAGTAAAAATCGCCTCGGCCCAACGGGCACCGAAACGACGTCCTCGCCCCGACGACCCCGCCTGAATCAGCACCGGCCGACCTTGAGGCGTGCGCGGAATATTGAGCGGACCTTCGACCTTGAACCACTCGCCGTGATGCTGCACTGACGTGATTTTGTCCGGATCGGCCAACACGCCGTTTTCCCGGTCCAGCTTCAATGCACCCGGCGCCCAGCTGCGCCAGAGCTTCAGCGCGACCTCCACGAACTCGTCGGCACGGTCGTAGCGCAGGTCGTGTTCCAGGTGCTTGTCCTTGCCGAACAGGCGCCCTTCGCTGTCGTTCATCGAGGTCACAATGTTCCACGCCGCCCGGCCTTTGGACAGGTGATCAAGGGTCGCGAACTCTCGGGCGATGTGCGCGGGTTCGAAGTAAGTGGTCGAACGCGTGGCGCCCAAGCCCAGCTTGCTCGTCTGCCCGACCAGATAAGACAGGATCGGCAACGGATCGAGGCGCGTGGCGTCCTGTGCGCCGTAACGCAGCGCCAAGTCGCGCGACCCGCCCATTTGATCGCCCACTGCCAGCCGGTCGGCGAAGAACAGGAAGTCGAACAGGCCTTCCTCTACGACGCGAGCGGTGCGTGCGTAGTACTCAGGGTCGAGGTAATTGCCAAGGGTTTCCGGATGACGCCAGGCCGCGTGGCTGTGAATGACCGGCCCGGTCAGCAGGAACGCAGAGAGGTGAATGTGGCGACTCATGAACGCGCTCCTGTCTTATTCGGATTTGGCTTTCGGAACCCACACCGCGATGTCGGAAATCTTCAGCGGTTTCGGGATCAGCTTGGCTTCGTAGTAGTAATCGGCGATGCGCTGCTGCTCGGCCAACTGGTCGATCTTGACGGGCACGATGTCGTAACTGCGGCGGCTGTTGGCCAGTTCCACGGTTTCCGTCGGGATGTTGCCCCACAGCGGCGCGAGGTTTTTCGCGGCTTCCTGGGGATGGCCTTTGACCCACTGCCCGGCGTCGTGAAGCGTGTCGAACACCACTTGCAACACCTCCGGATGAGCCTTGGCAAAACTCGTATTGGCGACATAGAAACGGTTGTAGTTGGCGACATCGTGGGTCCCGTCGGCGAGCACCCGAACATGGTGTTCACGTTGTTGCGTCGCCAGGAACGGGTCCCAGATGGCCCACGCATCGACGTTGCCGCTGGAGAATGCCGCCACGCCATCCGGCGCTTCCAGGTAGACCGGCTTGATATCCGCCAGGGTCAAACCGGCTTTCTTCAACGCCGAGATCAGCAGAAAATTACTGCCCGACCCTTTCGAAACCGCCACGCTTTTGCCCTTCAGGTCAGCGACGCTATGAATCGGCGAACTGTCCTGAACGATGATTGCCTGCGCAGTCGGCGAAGGATTCTCACGCGCGTAATAGGTCAACGGCGTGTTCGCCGCTTGCGTGAACAAGGCGAAGGCATCGGCGACGTCGGCGTGCAGATCGACACTCCCCGCGTTCATCGCGCTCAACAACCCGCTGCTGAACTCATGCCAGTCGACGGTAAAACCCAGCGGCTTGAGACGCTGTTCGAGCTGGCCGTCGTTCTTCAGTAACAGCCAGAGTGTCGAGGAACGCTGGTAGCCGATGCTGATGACTTGATCGGCATGGGCTGTGACAGTCGCCAGCAGCAAAGCGGCGGCAACGAAAAGTGTGCGAACGGACATGGCGATCCTTGAGAGGCGGTGATCGGGACGCTCAGATCTGAAAAGCATGAGCGCAGCGGAATAAAGTCGTTTTGATTATAAAAAATGCTGAGAATTATGAAAGAAACGTATGGATCTAAGCTTATGCCCCGCGCACCGGATCACCTCGGTTGAACGCTCGTTCATGGACGGAGGTCTAGCACTAAGTACTGACCCCCGTATCCATTGAGGACGACACCGTGAACATCTTCGAAGCCCTGAGAGAAAGCCACGACCGCCAACGCGGCTATGCGGACGCCCTGATCAAGACTCACGGTGACAGCAAAGAGCGTGTGGAAGCCTATGAGAAGCTCAAGGCCGAACTGCATGCCCACGAAACAGCCGAAGAGCGCTTCTTCTATATACCGCTCATGCAGGAGGAGAACGGCGTCGATCCAAGCCGCCACGCCATCTCCGAGCATCACGAGATGGATGAAATGATGGAGGAGCTGGACGAAACCGACATGGCCAGTCCGGCCTGGCTGGTCACCGCCAAAAAGCTCGCGGAGAAGGTGCACCATCATCTCAAGGAGGAAGAACACAAGTTCTTCCAGATCGCGGGCAAGCTGCTGGACGACAAGCAGAAAGAGTCGTTGGCGGGGAAATATCAGAAGGAATATAAGACTCAGCTGGAAGAGGAACAGGGCTGACGCCGGTATTCCATCCCATGCCATTCCTGTGGGAAACGCCGGAGATCATGACCTCCGGAATCTCCCACAGGTTCAGTGCCAATCAGGCTCCTGTGTGAATCACAAAGCCGATGCGTCGGACTGAACGCCCAGTGTTCCGGTCTGGACGATAGGCACATAGCCTGGTGAACCGACGGAAGAAGCGCTGTTGGCTTCCGGGACCGAACCGAGCTGGCCTGCGACTGCACCGAAGTAATGCGGATTGGACGTCGAGACGCCGTCCCACACCGCGGAAGCCGTGGCGGTACTGCCGTACGCTGCACCTGCGTGCTGATTCGCGGTGTAGGTGTTGGTCGCGGTGGAGGTCGCGATGACCGTTCCATCGCTGGCCGTAATCGCATTCGGGCTGTAGTTGAACGCCGTCGCCACGTTACCGTTGGCGTCGAACAGAATCACCGCATCCTGCTTGCCCAGACCTGGGCCATCGATCCCGATCACATTGCTTGCAGTGGTCAGGTTCCACACCGTTTTGAAGTTATCGAACTGGGTTGCATCCACCGACACCACCAACGTTTTGCCTGCCTCCAGCGTCAGGTTGGCGGGCAGCGCTTTTGCACTGCTAAACAGGTGTGCATCGTCGGTCATCTTCCAGCCGCTGAGGTCGATGGTCGTCGTGCCGTAGTTATAGATTTCGAAGAAATCGCCGCCCACGGCATTAGAGTTCACTTCTGAGATCAGGACGTCGTAATGCGGCACTGTGCCGGTGGTGAAGTCGATGGTCTTGGCGGGCAGTTCATTGCCGGAATGGTCGGTGACCGCGTTGTCGTTGAGCACCAGTTTGTATCCGGTCGTATAGCTCAGCTTGTTGGTCGGCTGCAGGGTGATGGTGTTGTAGTCGACCTTGACACCCGCATCGCCCGCCTTGAAGGTCTGCACCACGACATCGTTCGCATCTTTCAACTCGATGGTGCCCGTGCCGAACGCCACGCCTTCGTCGAAAGTCAGCGACAGCGTGCTGCTCACCGCCACGCCGGTGCTGTCGTCAGCCGGAGAGGCCGTGACCAGCGTCGGCGGGGTGTGGTCCACCACGGGCGAACCGAGGGTGATGATGTTGCCCTTGAACTGCTGATCCGCCGGGTCCAGGTCCTTCGACACAGCAGTTTGCCCTGCCCAGATCGTGTCGCCGTTGTCTTGCAGCAGTTGAATCTGGGTGCCGGGCTTGATGCTGGCAGGCGAAACGATGGATTCGAAGCTGCCGCCTGTTGCCTTCAACAGCGCATCAAGGTTGTTGTCTAGCTCGACCGGTGCATCCTCAGCCTTGCCGTCCCAGGTGTATAACCGGAAATCGTTGGTCACCGCGTCAGTCGCACCGCCCGACGGGCCTGCGATGATCAGGTAGCCGCTGCCATCTTTCGCCTTGTCGATGGAACGAATGCCGCGACCGCCAAGGTTGAGTTCAATGGCCTCACCGAACGTTGGCGTGACGTTGGGATCGACCAGCAAGGCCTTGTAGTTGGTTACAGGCACGATCAACGCTTTGTCGCGGGTGACGGTGTCGGTTTGTGGCGCTCGGAAACCCAGCCACAGCTCGGAATCGTCTATCGAGGTGGTCATGCCTTCGATCGAGAATCCGTTGGTGTTTTCCGGCGCAAGACCTGCGCCCGACGATGCGGCGAACCCGAAATAACCTGGGGTTTTGCCGTTCGCACCATCGTTGTCCCATGCCACCAAATCGGCTTCGAAGCCAGTGTACTTGCCTTGGTATTCGAATTTCGTCGCCGCGCCCGTGCCGGTTACTTTCACACTGAACAAGATTTCACGGCTGTCGGCATCGAGCCCTTTCTTGGTGTTGCTGTGGGAACCGGTGACATAAAGGATATCGCCGACCATCGTCAACGCTTCCATGTCGACTTCATCGGTGCTGCCGGTGACCTGGCTGTAATCCCACTCCACCAGGGCGTCGCCACCTGCACGGTCGTAAACCCGCAGCACGTTGGACTCGTCATCGCCCACGATCATGTATTTGCTGTCCAGCGCGACGGCGCCGGACGCATCGGAGGAACCGAGCTGGCTACCGCTTTTAGGCGTGAAGATGGCCTCGGTCGGTGTTGTTGGCGTCGTAGGGGGAGTCGGCGCCGTACCGCCGGTGGTGATCAGCGTGTTGGCCGTGTCTTTGATCAACTCGATCGGCGACTTGCCGCTCTGATTCTGGACGATGCTCTGCACTTCGGCTTCCGACGGCGAGCGGCCCAGCAGGCCGTTGTAGGTCAAGACGATCTGGGCTTTCACGCCTGTGGTGGTCTGGCTTTCCTGGGAACCGCTCACCGACGCCAGCAGTTGGTCACGGCTCAAGCCGTTGGCGAGTTGCTCGGCCCAGTAGTTCAGACCGGCTGCATCCGGGGTGCGGCCAAGCGCGTGTTGGTAGAGTGAGGTGACAAATGCGGTGTTGTCGGCGCTGGCTGTCTGGGCGAATTCCTGGGACTGCGTGAACGCTTGGGCAATGTTGCCCAGGCTCAATCCACTTTTCTGAGCGCTCACCCAATATTGCAGGCCCGCTGCATCCGGCGCGCGACCAAACGCCGTGAAATACAAATTGACGATCGGCGCGACGTTGGTGGCGGCTTCGTTGGACAGTGTGAAGGCTGATACCACGTCAGCCACGGTTTCTGCTCCGCTCTCGATACGCCCGACCCAATAAGCGACTTCGCTGCTGGAGCCGTCGCGGCCGAGAATATTTTTATAGAAGGAAGTAATCGTTTCGAGGGTGGTAGCCATGAGAAGACGTCCGCAGTGATATCAAAATGAACCGGGACGTTAACAACTGAGGTTTACCAAAATGTTTCAGCGCAGATACGGGGGTGTAACAGGACGCAACAAAGCATCCTGCTTTCATCGTTCATGACAGATTCAAGGATCGACCCGCGCCATCATCTCTGGCACCGACTCGTGGCGCTTGGCATAACGCTGGGCGAGCACCGCGCAGACCATCAACTGAATCTGGTGGAATAACATCAACGGCAGAATCAACACGCCAATGGTGCTGCCCGCAAACAGCACCTGGGCCATCGGCACGCCCGTGGCCAAACTCTTCTTCGAGCCACAGAACAGAATGGTGATGCGGTCTTCGATGCTGAAACCGAAGAGTTTGCCCAGCAGCGTCGAGATCATCAGCACCAGTGCCAGCACCACGCAGCACACGATCACTAATCCCGCCAAGTCCCAGACCGGGATCTTGTGCCAGATGCCTTCGTTCACGGCCTCACTGAATGCGCCGTACACCACCAACAGAATCGAACCCTGATCGACGTATTTCAGCCAGGCCTTGTTGCGCCCGACCCATTCGCCGATCCAGCGACGAGCGATCTGACCGGCCACGAACGGCAGCAGCAACTGAATGCTGATCTTCACAATCGCATCGACGGTGGAACCGCCATCGCCGTGCACGTTCAGCAGCAACGTGACCAACAACGGTGTGATGAAAATCCCGAAGAGGCTGGACGCCGCTGCGCTGCAGATCGCCGCGGGGACATTGCCCCGCGCCAGGGAGGTGAAGGCAATCGCCGATTGCACGGTGGCCGGCAGCGCACAGAGATACAGGATGCCCATGTACAGGTCTTTGCCAATCAGCGGCGACAGCACTGGCTTGAGCGCCAGACCGAGCAGGGGAAACACCACGAAGGTCAGGCTGAACACCAGCAGGTGCAAGCGCCAATGCCCGGCGCCCGCAATGATCGACTCTCGGGACAGCTTGGCGCCGTGCAGGAAGAACAACAGCGCGATGGCGATGTTGGTGAGCCAGCCAAACCCCACCGCAACCTGGCCGGTGGCGGGGAGAAAACTGGCAATGATCACCACCGCCACGAGGGTCAGGGTGAAGTTGTCGGGTAGGAAACGGGGGCGGCTCATGGGCGAAATCCGGTCATGGCAAGGACAGTGTTGCGACTCTACGCCCTTGCTTCAGTGCCAGCTAACGCCAATAAGCCCATGAATAGCGCTCAACGGACAGCGTGGATGATCAGGACAAACCGCCTTCAATCACACGCAGTACCGTCACGCGACGCTTTCCCGGCGCATGACTGATCATTTCATTCAGCGCGGCTTGCCACTTGTGGACGTCTTTTTCCTTGGAAGGCGCCATCAATTGCTCCCAACCCATCGCGTCCTGCGCCACACCCTGCGCGCTGGAACCCTCAGTCATACGTTCACGCTTCAACAGATTTGCTGCAATTTCCGAGAGGGTACTCAAGGCTGGCTCCATGACACGCTCATCGGGGAGCGCGTCGATACATTAAGTGCGGGATGGGCGCAGACGGTCACAACGTCAAAATTCGGATGTCGCGACGCCCTGCTCCCTCTCTACAGCAATGTTCAGACCACAAGCAGGGGGCAGCGCTCAAGATTCAGACAGGAGACATTTTTGCGCTCAAGTGCGCGTCAGAGCGTCTGCAACGGGGCTTCACCCGGCTGGGTCCGGTTCACCAGGCGAAGGCTGTCGCGCCCTCCACGCTTGGATTCGTACAGCGCCGCATCGCCCTGCTCGATCAAGGCCGCGAGGCTCGCCGGGGGGTGGTCGAACAGGCTGGCGCCGATGCTCAAGGTCACGGCTTCCGGGGTCGCGAACGACTGCGCCGCTGCCTCGTGAAAGCGCCCGCGCAGCGTATTGCCGAGTTCGACGATCCGCTCGGGGGACGTGTCGCTCAACAGGATCACGAACTCGTCGCCGCCCAACCGGGCCGCCAGCGCACCGTTAGGCAGGACTGAGCGAATCATCTCGCTGAGCACGATCAGCAAACGGTCGCCCGCCATGTGACCAAACTGGTCATTGACTGACTTGAAGTGGTCGATGTCGATCAGCAGCAGCGCGCCCGGTCTTGATGGCGACACATCTTCCAGCAGACGCGGCGCCCGGACTTCGAGCGCGCGCCGGTTGTACAGGGCCGTCAGCGGGTCGCGGGCGGCCAGGCGCTCGATGCGTTTCTCCCGGCGATAGCGCTCGGAGCCGGTCATCGACAGCGCGATCAGCATGATCGCCATCGCCCCTTCCACCAACGAAATCTGGATGATTTCCCCACGAAACGCCGCGAGGTCGATCAACGTGCCTGGCACCGCCCCGGTGATCGCCTTGGCCAGATAAAACAAGCCATGCCCCAGCAGCACGTACCGCAATTGCCCGGCGCCGACGCTCAGGGATTTGCCGTGGGGCCGAAGCAAGGCGCTGGCCTTGAACATCATCAGCGCCACCAGCGACGAGTTCACCGAGAGCATGGTTTTCGACCACCACGGCCCTTCCGGCAGCAGCAACATCGCCACCCACACGGCGAATATCGCGTACCAGCCCCGCGACAGTCGGCCCTCCGTAAAACGCACGACGCCCAGCAAAAACAGCCAGTGCGCCGTCACCAACAAGCCGTTGGCGAACCAGATGCCGATCAGGAGAATGCCGCTGCTGCGCAGCAAGGCCAGGGTCGAGCCAATCGTGATCGTCGCGAATCCGGCACTCCAGAACAGCAACGACGGCTCCCGTACATGCCGCCACTCCACCGCCAGGTAAAGCGCCGCCGCCGCAGCGAGGGCGATCGAAAGGGTCAACATCGTGATGGGATCGAGCGCCATAAACTGCCTGGTCTGAAGGGGTGCTGTGTGAGGGCGCGATTGTAAGCGTTTGGGGCGGGTTTTCAGAGCGGTGAAATCATATTGCCATGACCAACGGTTAATCGGCGGACGAGCGACACGCCGCGATCACGGTCGAGTTCTCATTTTGCAGCAACGTCGTCACTTGAAATCTAAAGTTCGGTTGCACGGCAAGGCCAAGGAGCGAATAATCTGCGAACGCGTAGCAACAACGTAGCTACATTTTTCTACAAGGTAATCACTATGGCCGCATTACTAAAGAACACCGATGTGCGCTGCCGCATTGACGAGGAGTTGAAAGAACGGGTAACCGCCGTATTGAGCGCGTGCGGGTTGACCATCAGCGAGGCCATGCGGCTGTTTCTGCTTCAGGTGGTCGAAACCCAAGGGCTGCCGTTCGACATACGTGCGCCTTCGGAAAAAACCGCGCGGGCACTGACTCAAGCACGTGAAATGCAAAGCCGTTTCGATTCGATGGACAAGTTGTTAGAGGACCTGGATGGCAACGAAGCCCCCAAAACACGCAGGAAGCAAAGCCGCCCACTCAAAGCGCGCCCCACTCCCTAAACGGGTCGACTACACAACAGAATTCAAAAAGTCTTGGGACCGCCATAACCGGGCAGGTCGAAGCAACATGAAAGCGATGCGGGAGGTGATGAAGTTGATCTGGATCGGCGACCCACTGCCAGCCGAATACCTTGATCACGAACTCAGAGGCGAATGGGAGGGCACCCGCGAATGTCATGTTGGCGGTGACTTCTTACTGATCTACCAAGCAACTGAACGGGAAGTGATATTCGTGGACATGGGCACTCATGCCGAGTTGTTCAGATGACCTGAAACCCCGCCATCGATCTTCGCTCTCCCCAAAAAAAGCCCCGCCCGTCGGGGCTTTGCCTTGTTCAGGCGTCTCAATCCTGCGCCAGAATACTCTTCAACAACCCCGGAAAACGCGCATCGAGTTCGTCACTGCGCAGCGAGTTCATGTGGGTCGTACCGACGTTGCGGGTGTGAATCAGGCCTGCATCGCGCAGCACCCGAAAATGGTGTGACATGCTGGACTTCGGACGCCCGCCGTCCAGATCGCCACAGGAGGCTTCGTTCACGCCCGCAAGGCAGCGGACGATGTCCAGGCGCACAGGGTCGCTCAACGCGTAAAGCAGGCGTTCAAGGGCGAATTCGGACGGGATGGGATGTTTGAGGGCGCGCATGTGCGCATGATATCGAGGGGTTTCATCTAACGCCATATTTCGAATACTATCGAACAAGCGAAAAAGCACTCACGAGGAAAATGCCCATGTCAGCTCTGTTTGAGCCGTTCACCCTGAAGGACGTCACTCTGCGTAACCGCATCGCGATTCCACCGATGTGTCAGTACATGGCCGACGACGGTGTAGTCAACGATTGGCACCATGTGCACTTGGCGAGTATGGCTCGCGGCGGCGCGGGGCTGGTGGTGGTCGAAGCGACCGCGGTGTCCCCGGAAGGTCGCATCACCCCTGGCTGCGCCGGGATCTGGAGCGATGAGCACGCGCAAGCCTTTGTTCCGATGGTCAAGGCCATCAAGGCCGCGGGCGCCGTACCCGGTATTCAGATTGCCCACGCTGGCCGTAAGGCCAGTGCAAACCGCCCATGGGAAGGCGATGATCACATGGCCGAAAACGATCCACGGGGCTGGAAAACCCTTGGCCCCTCCCCGGTCGCCTTCGGTGCCAACTTGCCAAAAGTGCCTCAGGAAATGACCCTGGCAGACATCGCCCGTGTCCGCGAGGATTTCGTGAACGCCGCCCGCCGTGCCCGCGAAGCCGGTTTCGAATGGATCGAACTGCACTTCGCTCACGGCTACCTCTCCCAGAGCTTTTTCTCCGAACATTCCAACAAACGCACCGACGCTTACGGCGGTAGCTTCGACAATCGCAGCCGCTTCCTGCTGGAAACCCTGGCTGCGGTGCGTGAAGTGTGGCCAGAAAACCTGCCCCTCACGGCACGTTTTGGCGTGATCGAATACGACGACCGGGACGAGCAGACCCTGACCGAATCCATCGAACTCGCTCGCCGCTTCAAGGCGGGAGGTCTTGACCTGCTGAGCGTCAGCGTAGGCTTCACCATTCCGGAAACCAACATTCCCTGGGGCCCGGCCTTCATGGGGCCGATCGCCGAGCGGGTTCGCCGCGAAGCCGGTCTACCGGTGACCTCCGCCTGGGGTTTCGGCACGCCACAGCTGGCGCAGACCGCGCTGGAGTCTGGGCATCTGGACCTTGTGTCAGTGGGGCGTGCGCACTTGGCCGATCCACATTGGGCCTATTTCGCCGCCAAGGAACTGGGTGCGGAGAAAGCGTCCTGGACCCTGCCTGCGCCTTACGCTCACTGGCTGGAACGCTATCGCTGACCTGATTCATCGAGGACGGGTGCACGCTCGTCCTCGATGCACTGTTCAAGACGCTTTTTAACGCGGCCATCGCCGCGCCAGGACGTCTCTTTTTTAGCGAGAAAATCCGGCGGCTTTCATTTCCACGTGCCATGCTCATCGCACCCTGCACAGCGAGGAAGCGACATGACAACGCCTACGGACACGCAAGACCGCCTCGGCATGGCAGTGATCGTTTTCGAATCGCCCATGCTGCCGCGCCTTACGACAGCGGTGCAGAACCTGGGGCTTGAAGTGCAGGCGTTTGACGATGCCAATGAAGCCCGGGCGTATATCACTCACCCGCAGACCTCGATCAGTGTCGTCATCGCCAGCGGCACCCTTCCCGGCGTGCTCAACGGCGCGGACCTCACGACGACGCTCTCCCGCGCCTACCCCGCCCTGCCCTTCATCATCGCGGATCACTACGATGGCCTCGTCGAAAGCAACGTCATGTGCCTCGACTCACCATGGACCGTCGATGAAATCGATGAGCAAGTGGCGGCCATGATCGACAAACTGCCTGAGGGCAAACGCCCGGCCGCCTAGCCTCGGGAAAAGGACCGCCTGCACCTCAGAGGCATTGCCGTTTCAATGCCGCCTCCGGCCGCCGAAGAAAAAATCCTCACCCGGCTCGAAACGTGCGCGGGCGCATCCTTGCGCCTTGCCAGGCCTCTCGCGGGTTACATCACGGGCACTCACTTACGAGTCGATGGCGGGCTGTCCCCTGTTCTCTAACCGTTTGGGTGTTGAGCCTGCCGCGTCACCCATGCCACCGCACACAGCACCATCCCGGCCACGTTCAGGGTGACCGGGTTGAACGCATCGACCAGCATGGACGGTTGCATCACAGCGACGTCCACCAGCAGCCCCAGCAGCACAAACGCCGCCAGCGTCACAGGCCAGTTCAGACGTGGGACAAGCAGCAAAACTGCGGCGAGCATTAGCTCCGCAGCACCTGCGGCGTGTGACAACCACGGCGCGCCTTCCAGACCGTGGGCGCGCAGCAATACCTGCTCGCCCGGGCTTAACGCGATGAGTTTCGGCACCAACCCGTGGTAGGCAAACATGAACGCCAGACCACCTCGCGCCAGCCAATGGGCCTGACGCAAAGGGCTCACGACTGTGCCTTGAGAAAGCGCTGCTGATGATCCGGGGTCGGCATCAGGCAGACGTCGTATTTGCCGAACAAGCGATAGCGGTTGAGCGCGATGCGGTCGTACGCCCAGTCGCGCAGTGCCCGAGGAAAAACTCGCAGCAACCCGAGTGCGGGCCAAGGCGCGGGCAGCAGCGATGCCACTTCGAAAAACGCCTCCGACCTGACCCAATAGTGCTGATCACGAATGACCGCCATGGTGTCGAACGCGTCCACCGCCAAACCCGCCCAGGCCAGCAAATCCTGGCCTTCGCGCGATTGCACAGTGGCGAGTCGGACACGCTTGTGGCGATCGTGACGAATGAGGAATTTCGCCCAGCCGTTACACAGTTTGCAGACGCCGTCGAACAGCACGACGGTTTCACCGGGGGCCAGATGGGGGGCAGCAGTCGGACGTGTCAGAGCGGCAGGCATGGCCGGGCCTTTTGTGTGAAAACGATGGCCGCATTGTAGGACGTTGCTGAGCACGTCTTCCAGCGGCCAGAACCGACAATGCCTCGGCAGACTGACGGCGGTGCTTCAGCTCACGCCGGGCGGTATCCCGTCCTTATTGAAGTCTTTCAGACGCGCCTTCTCTTCTTCGGTCGAGTGCGCCGGTACGTCAGGTTGTTTGGGTGTCTTTGGCGTTTCGTTCACGGGTGTTTTTTCCTGGCTCATCACGGAGGGCTCCTGTCGGTCATTCGTGAGGAATGACGCCAGTCATGGCGGTGAACTGGCTCTGCCGGTGCTGCAACTTGTCGAGGACCTCAGGCGGCGTGGACTCCCGAAACACGACCATGTGCCCAACGTCCTTGCCACCTTCGGTGACGCGCTCGATGTCGTTGATCATCCAGGTTTTCAGCTCGTCGCTGGTCAAGCCCAGTTCTTGGGCCACGCGGTGGTGAAGACGCTCCGCATCGTACTGATTGAATTGATCGGTGTTCATCACGGTCTCTCCTGTGCTGGCTGTCAACATCAGGCCCTGATGCGGCGGCACAAGTTCAGTGAAATGTACGGCGTCGTCCGTTCAATCCCTTGGCCAGATCCGGCTACGTGTTCAACCCATGGAGCTTTGCGCATGTACCCGACAACCCCCGATGGCCGGTATTTCGTCGTCAAGGAACGGCTGTGGCGCTGCTCCAATCCGGCCCTCGACGAAGCGCAACGTCAGCAGCGAGTGAATGAACTGATGGCGGCGCGGCGGGCGGTCAAAGCCGCGAAAACGTCGCGGGACTCAGCGCAACTGAAAGCGGCGCGGGCGCAGGTCAACGCGGCCAAAGTGGGTTTGGGAGAGCGCGGGCCGGTCTGGTGGAACGACGGAGCGCCTGATTTGAATCGGCGCATGGTCAGGAACACGCCGTATGCCGAGTGGTACGAGGCGCTGAATACACCCGAATCTTGATCAATCAGGACCTTTTACCGCTGGACGCGTCCAATCCCAAAGAACCGACCCCACCCAATCGCTCACGCCATAGGACACTCGATGACTTTTTATATCTTTCTGATTGCCTGCGCCGCTGCTGCCAGCACCGGCGTGATCTTCAAACCCGGCAGTTGGTACGAAAGCCTGCAAAAGCCCCGCTTCACTCCGCCAAACTGGGCGTTCCCGGTGGTCTGGACGATCATTTATCTGTTGCTGGCCTGGGCCGGTTATCGACTGACGTTGCTCCCCGACAGCCAAACCGCGTTGGCCTTGTGGGCTGCTCAAATCGCCCTCAACACGTTATGGACGCCGGTGTTCTTCGGCGCCCATCGCATCGTCGCGGGCATGGTCATTCTTGCGGCGCTCTGGCTCACCGTTGCCACGCTGATCGTGGTGGCAATGCCGGTGGACCTGATCACCGGGCTGATTTTGTTCCCCTATCTCATCTGGCTGAGTGTGGCGGCTTCGCTGAATTTCTCGATTTTGCGGCATAACCGCTAAGTCCCTTCACCGCACGGGAGGAGCGTCGGTCGCAGACCGGTTCAGCGTGCTTCGCTCCTCATCACCTTGCTCTCATCACCTTGCTCTCACCACCTGACTCTCACCGCCTCGCTCCCAACCACCACCGAGTGCGCGGACCAGATTCACCGTTGCCGCTGCTTGAACACCGGTCAGGCGGCTCAGTTGCAGCTCGGTCTGCAACACTTGACGTTGCGCATCGATGACATCCAGGTAGCTGATCTGCCCTTCCTCGTACTGTTTTTTCGACAGCCGCTCGGTGCGCTGCGAGGCGCTGACGGCTGTGCTTTGGTCCCGAGTCTGCTCTCCCAGCAACCGAAGGTCGGACAAGCTGTCCTCCACTTCCCGAAACGCGATCAGCACCTGTTCGCGGTAGCGGGCGACGTCTTCTTCATACTGGGCGCGGGCCGTGTCGAGGTCGGCCTGTCGACGGCCACCGTCGAAAAGGGGCAAGGTCAATGCGGTGCCGGTCAACGGCCCCAAGACAAAGGCACGCGTGGACCAGTCAAAGAGATTGCCCAGTGAGCCCGCCTCGAAACCGCCTGCACCGTTGATCACCAGCCGAGGAAAAAACGCGGATTTCGCCAGGCCGATGCGCGCGTTGGCGGCGGCCATGGCCCGCTCCGCTGCGGCAATGTCAGGCCGACGTTCCAGCAGTTCAGACGGCATGACGTCTGGCACCTGCATGCGGACCGGCTCCAGCGGCGAGGGGGCCAATCCGAATTCAGCAGGCGCTTGTCCCAGCAATACCGCGAGGCTGTGTTCGGACGCGGCGCGAAGCCGCGCCACACCCGATGAGTCGGCGCGGGCCGCGAACAGCTCGTGGCGGGCACGGGCATCGTCGAGTTCACTGATGTCCCCCTCTTTGAAGCGGGCCTCTACCAATTTCAACGTGTCTTCCCGAAGCGCCACGGTGCGTTGATACAGGCGAAGCTGATTGTCGTACTCGCGCAGTTCAAAGTAGTTGCGGGCAACGTCGGCCTGGAGCGCCAGTTGTACCGAATGAAACAGCGCCTCTTGCTGCGCTTGATCCGCTACCGCAGCGTTGACGCTTTCACTCACCCTGCCGAACAGATCGGCTTCGTAAGAGGCCGTGGCCTGTGCGCGCCATAGGGTCTGAGTGGGCACGTGAGCGCTGTCCGACTGAAACTGCGACGCTGGAGAAAGCCGCTCGCGAGTCGGCCCGAAGCCTGCGTCGAGGGTGGGAAACCGACTGGCACGGGCCGCTGACGACTCCGCCCTCGCCTGCAGCACCCGTGCTGCGGCGGCTTTCAGATTCTGGTTGGCCTCGGCGGCCTGGCGTTCCAGGTCGTTGAGCACCGGGTCGTTGAAGAGGGTCCACCATTCACCCCGCTGCCGGTCGTCCGCCGGTTCCGCTGTTTTCCAGCGATCGGTCACCGCAGCCTCTTTGAAGCGCTCGGGCGTGTGGACGTGTGGCCGTTCATAAGAGGGCGCGACGGAGCAAGCGCCCAGCAACAAGAGCAGCGCGCCGGCCGCCCACCGTGTGGCGTGGCCGTGTATCAGCCTATCGATCATGGTGCGTTCCTCAGACAGTCGTTGACAGGGACGGCGCGTCTTTCTGCGCCACATGGACCTTGCCGCCTGCCAACGTGCGCAGGACCACATAGAAAACCGGGGTCAACGCCAGGCCGAAACCGGTGACGCCCAGCATCCCGAAGAACACGGAAATGCCCATGGCCTGGCGCATTTCAGCGCCTGCCCCGGAGGAGAACACCAGTGGCACGACACCCATGACGAACGCGATGGAGGTCATCAGGATCGGGCGCAGACGCAGCCGACTGGCTTCGATGGCGGCGCGCAACGGCGTGTAGCCGTCGTGTTCCAGCTCTCGCGCGAACTCGACCATCAGAATCGCGTTTTTTGATGCCAGGGCAACCAGCACCATCAAGCCGATCTGGGTGAAGATGTTGTTGTCGCCGTGGGTCAGCCACACACCGGTCAAGGCGCACAGCACACTCATCGGCACGATCATGATCACCGCCAGCGGCAGGGTCAGGCTTTCGTACAACGCCGCCAGGACCAGGAATACCAGCAGCACGCTGATCGGGAACACCCACAGCCCCGCGTTACCGGCCAGCACTTGCTGATAGGTCAGGTCGGTCCATTCGAACTTCACGCCTTGGGGCAAGACCCGTAACGCAATACGCTCAGCCGCTGCTTGCGCTTGGCCCGAGGAATAACCGGGCGCCGGGCCGCCATTGATATCGGCAGCCGTGTAGCCGTTGTAGCGCACGACCATGTCCGGGCCGTACGTCGGTGTCACGTGCAACAACGAGGACAGCGGCACCATTTCCCCCCGGTCGTTACGCGTCTTTAACTGAAGAATGTCGTCGGCCCGTTGGCGGAACGGCGCGTCGGCCTGGACCCGCACCTGATACACCCGGCCGAACGCGTTGAAGTCATTGGCGTACAGCGATCCGAGGTAGACCTGCAGTGTGCTGAACACATCGGACACGGAGACCCCGAGCTGCTTGGCCTTCACCCGGTCCAGCTCGATGTTCAACTGCGGGAAGTTGATCTGGTAGTTGCTCAGTGATCCGCCCAGTTCCGGGGTTTTGGCGGCTTCGGCCATGAACGCCTTGGCGGCCTTGTCCAACGCCTCATAACCCAGGTCAGCGCGGTCTTCGAGCTGCATCTTGAACCCGCCGAGGGTGCCGAGGCCGAGAATGGGGGGTGGCGGGAAGGCCGCGACGTAGGCCCCCTTGATGCTGGCGAACTTCTGGTTCAGGGATGCGACAATGGCCGCCGCCGTTTCGTCGGCCCCCTGACGTTCGGCAAAGGGCTTGAGCGGCACGAACACGATGCCGGCGCTCGAACTGTTCATGAACCCGTTCACTGACAGCCCCGGATAGCCCACGGCATGGGCCGCACCAGGCTGATGCATGACGATCTCGCTCATCTGGCGAATCACCTCTTCGGTGCGATCGAGGGACGCGCCGTTCGGCAACTGGGCGATGGTGACCAGGTATTCCTTGTCCTGTTGCGGCAGAAACCCGCCCGGCACGACCTTGGCGATCAGCACGGTCAACCCCAGCAACACTGCATAGATCATCAGCATGCTGCCCTTGTGCCGGATAACGCCGTTCACCCCCTTCGAATAGCGCTCCGAGCCGCGATGAAAGACGTGGTTAAACGCGCGAAAACCTCGTCCGCACACCCTGTTCATCCCGCGTGTCAGCCAGTCTTCGGGCGCGTCATGACCGCGCAGCAGCAGCGCGGTCAAGGCCGGGGAGAGGGTCAGGGAGTTGAACGCGGAAATGACGGTGGAGATCGCAATGGTCATCGCGAACTGTTTGTAAAACTGGCCGGTGAGGCCGCTCATGAAGGCCAGCGGCACGAACACTGCGATCAGGGTCAGGGCGATGGCGATGATCGGCCCGCTGACTTCCTGCATCGCCTGATACGTCGCCTCTCGGGGGGCGAGTCCGCTGGCGATGTTGCGCTCGACGTTTTCCACGACGACGATCGCGTCATCGACCACGATACCGATCGCCAGCACCATGCCGAACAGCGACAACGCGTTGATGGAGTAACCGAACACCAGCAGCAACGCAAAGGTGCCGATGATCGAAACCGGCACGGCGATCAGGGGAATCAACGACGTGCGCCACGATTGCAGGAACACGATGACCACCACCACGACGAGGGCGATGGCTTCGAGCAGGGTGTGGATGACCGCCTGGATGCTGGATTTGACGAAGCGCGTCGGGTCGTACACCAGCCGGTATTCCAAGTCCGTCGGGAACTCAGCGCTCAGGTCCACCAGCTGTGCGCGGATCTCGTCGGAGATGTCCAGCGCGTTGGCCCCCGGCGTCTGGTAAATCGCCAAGGACACCGCCGGTTGGTTGTCGAGCAAAGCGCGCAGGCCGTATTCTGTTGCGGCCAGCTCCACCCGCGCCACATCCCGAAGATGGGTGACGGCCCCGTTGGCGCCGGTCTTGAGCACGATGTCTTCGAACTCGGAAACGGTTTTCAGGCGGCCCTGTGCGTTGACGGTCAATTGCATGGCCGTGCCCGGTGCCGCAGGCGCTGCGCCCACGGCCCCCGCCGCCACCTGAATGTTTTGCTCCTTGATCGCGTTGACCACGTCCAGCGCGGTGAGGTTGCGTTGCGCGACCTTGGCGGGGTCCAGCCAGACCCGCATCGAATAGTCACCCGAGCCCCACAAGTCGACGCGACCGACGCCATGGATGCGCTCGAATCTGGTCTTCACGTTGCGCAACGCGTAATTACGCAGGTAGGTGTTGTCGTAGCGGCCGTTCGGCGACACCAAGTGCAGAAACAGCACCAGCGAGGACGTGCTCTTTTGCGTGGTGACACCCAGGCGTTGTACGTCTTCAGGCAACCGGGGCAAGGCCTGATTGACCCGGTTCTGCACCAACTGGGTCGCCAGGTCCGGGTCGGTGCCCAAGGCAAAGGTCACGGTGAGGGTCAGGTTGCCGTCGCTGTTCGCCTGGGACTGCATGTACAGCATGTTTTCGACGCCGTTGATCTTTTCTTCCAGGGGCGCGGCGACCGTTTCGGCGATGACCTTCGGATTGGCGCCGGGGTATTGGGTGCTGACCGTCACCGACGGCGGCACGACCTCGGGGTATTCGGCGATAGGCAGGCGGAAAATCGCAATCAGCCCGCCCAGCAGAATCAGCACCGACAGCACGCCTGCGAAGATAGGACGGTCGATAAAGAAGTTGGAAATTTTCATGAGTCAGTCTTCTGCGTGAGCCTGCGGAATCGAGCGTTGCCGGCGTGGCCGAGCGGCGGATGGACATGTCGTTCACACATGGCTATTGCACCGATGTGCCGACAGATACTTTGTCTCCCGGACGTACCCGTTGCAGCCCGCTGACGACCACCCGTTCGCCCTCCTTCAATCCGGACTTGACGATGCGTTCGTTGCCCTGCAGATCGCCGAGAACGACCTGGCGGTACACGACGTGATCGTCCTCGCCGACGACGTAGGCGAACCGCTTGTCCTGATCGGTGCCCATCGCGGCGTCGTCCATCAGCAGCGCCGGATAGGGCTCGCTGCCCCCGACTTTGAGCCGCGCATACAGACCAGGCAGCAACGCGCCATCGGCGTTGTCGAAGCGCGCCCGCACACGGATGGTGCCGGATGAGGTGTCGAGGGCATTGTCGACGGATTGAATGACGCCACGGCGCGAATAGCCGGTCTCGTTGCCCAGCCCGAGGTCGACCGGCACCTTGCCGTTGCGGCCTACGCTGCGGATGTATTTCAAGTACGTCTGTTCGTCGGCATTGAACTCGGCGTAGATCGGGTCCATGGACATGACGGTGGTCAGCGACTCCGCACCGGCGCCCGCATGGACGAGGTTGCCCAACGTCACCTCAGCGCGGGAAACCCGTCCTGAAATCGGCGCAGTCACCTGGGTGTAAGCCAAGTCGATTTCGGCAGCCTTCAACGTGGCCTCGGCGGTTTTCAGATGGGCGACGGCCTCCAGCGCGGCATTGTTTTTTTCGTCGTAGTCGCGCCGGGCGATGGCGTTTTCAGCCAGGAGCCGTTGCGCCCTCGCCCAATCATTCTGCGTGTAGGCCATCCGCGCCCTGGCCGCTGCGACCTCGCCTTTTGCCCGGTCTACCTGCGCCTGATAGGGGCGCGGGTCGATCACGAACAGCACGTCTCCCTGTTTCACCATCTGCCCGTCATGGATGTTGACGAACGTCAGCGTGCCGGAGACTTGCGGCCGAACATCCACCCGCTCCACGGCGCTCAAACGCCCCGAATAGAACTGCCAGTCGGTCACGTTCTGCTGCTTCACCACCGCCACATCGACCACCGGCAAATGTGGCGCTTCCTGTGCGACCGCCTGCTCTGTACGTTCCATCAGGCCATACGTCACGCCAGCGGCAAGTAAACAGCCGCCTGCCAGAACGAGGGCCAGGCGCGGCTTCAATAGGGTTGTCATAGGGGCTCCGAGTCGGTCAATGATCCGCAGATCGAACGGCCGCCCACCCCCTTCTGCCGTATCCAGACGGAGGCTGCACAGTCGCGGGACGTGTTCGATGCCATGGGTGTCGAGGCGCTCAAGGACGCCTGCTCATGAAACGGTGGGCATTTTCGTCACCGCAACGCACAGGGAAAAGGACGTAGTTCCCTCCTTTAACGCCATGAAGGAAACGTTCGCAGCCAACCCTCCCCAGCGCCTGGGCCTTCTTCGCGAATGAATTCGCGCCTACAGAAGCGCCGTGCTACCGCTGTTCTACCCCGCGTCCGAATCTCCGACCCAGACGCAATCCCACAGGGGGTAATCCCCGACCCGCGTCACCAATCCAGCTCTGACAGGGTTCAAGACGATGTACCGGGCGGCCGCCTTATGATCTTCGTCATAACGCAACGCCCGGTCATAAAAGCCACGCTGCCATACGTGTCCTCGGCGGCGCATTGCGCGGTTTAGTGCGACCGCACTACTGGCTTTGACCTGTTTGACGAGCCGCTCCAGAGAGCCGGTGCTGAGTTCCAGCAGCCAGTGAAAGTGATCCGGCATGACGACCCACGCCAGGGAGGTGGCGATTCCGCTTTCATCGGCGCGCTTGAATTGGTCCACCACCAGACGTCCCAAGTGAAAATCTGAAAAAAATGGGCGACGATCTTCGGTTGCGGAAGTAATCAGATACACCCTGCCCGACTCCGAAAATCGACCGGTACGAAGGCGGTGGGCGTGTGGTGTTCGTGTCATGTGCATCCCTCTTTTTGTGAATCAAGAGGGGTAAACGTAGTGGCGGTAGCCATCGCACGGTGCATGAGTGTTTATCCGGATATCACCCAGCGCTCCCACGCCTGTCAGCAGCGTTTCGTATGGCAGGCGAGAAAAACGTCGCCCGCCCTGGCGCCTCGGGATGCCGCCCGGAATGAATTCGCTCCTACAGAGAGCCTGCATCTGGTTCACGCCCAACTGCAACACAATGTCTCGTCCCCTCGTGCAAGAATGAAGGGGGTGTTGGCGACGCGATCTCCTGTAGGAGCGAATTCATTCTGGGCGGCATCCCGACGTGGCGTTCGTACAGCCGCCGCATCCCCATCGCCTGTCCCTTCATTCGCTAGACGTTTGTACAGCCGACACAGCTCCAGCGCCTGTCCCTTTTTCGCGAATAAATTCGCTCCTACAGAGCACCGCGTCTCCCAGTGCTACCGCGATCTCCTGTAGGAGCGAATTCATTCGCGAGAGGCCAGTACCGCCGACACATCTCCATCGCCTGTCCCTTTTTCGCGAATAAATTCGCTCCTACAGAGCACCGCGTCTCCCAGTGCTACCGCAATCTCCTGTAGGAGCGAATTCATTCGCGAGAGGCCAGTACCGCCGACACATCTCCATCGCCTGTCCCATCTTCGCGAATGAACTCACTCATACGGGGATTCTGTGACGATGACGGTTTTTGCGGGTTTTATGCCCTTTGCACCGTTCCGGATCTGGCGGATCATCGGCGGGTCACAGACGTGTGTCGCAAGGAACACAGACGTCACAGAGTGGAATTCACGATGCTTGAATAGGTACTGAGATGCGTGATATCGCCTTCCTGATCTTCCCCGGCTTCCAGATTCTCGACCTCACGGGTCCGCTGGCGGCGTTCGAGCTGGCCAAGGGGGTGGGCGTGCCTGATCCCTATCGGTGTTTCGTGGTGTCGCAATCGGGCGGTCCAGTCAGGAGTTCTTCCGGTCTGGAGGTGACAGCGAGCAAGATCAGGTCCAAGCCTTACGACACGTTGACGGTGGTGGGCGCCGATTTATTGTCCAGGCCGTACGATCTTCCCGACATCTCGGATCACTTGGCCAGGGCCGCGGCCAAAGGCACCCGACGCGTCGCCAGCGTGTGCACCGGCGCGTTTTTCCTGGCCGAGGCGGGTTTGCTGGACGGACGTCGGGCCACGACGCACTGGAAGCAGACGGCGCAGTTGCAACGTCAATTCCCGAAAGTGAAGGTCGAGCCGAACCGGATTTTCGTCAAGGAAGGCGGCATCTGGACGTCAGCAGGCGTGACGGCGGGCATCGATCAAGCGTTGGCGATGATCGAAGAAGATCTGGGCAGCGCCGTTTCCCACGAAGTCGCAAGGCTGCTGGTGGTTTATCACCGCCGCCCTGGCGGGCAATCGCAGTTCTCTGCCATGGCCGACATGGAACCCGCCACCGACCGCATGCGCGAGGTGCTGACCTACATGCGCGAGCATCTGCACGAGCAGCTGTCAACCGAACACCTGGCCGCCATCGCCTGCCTGAGTCCGCGTCAATTTGGCAGGGCTTTTCTGATGGAAACGGGTGAAACGCCGGCGAAGGCCGTCGAACGCTTGCGCGTTGAAGTGGCCAGGCAGCGCGTCGAGCGAAGCGCCGAGCCCATCGAGCTGATCGCCCATTCGGTCGGGTTCAGAGACCCGGAACGCATGCGCCGAGCGTTCATCAGAGTGACCGGCCATCCACCACAAAGCGTCCGTCGGCTCTCTCATCAGAAGGGTGTGGACGACGCCCTCGCCATCGCGCCATAACCGGCGGCCTCACGCGAGGCCGCAAGCCTGGATGTTGAGGCACCCGTCATCCGACAGGGTCAATCAAACCTTCAAGGCCGCGACGACCTTGATCTCGATCTTGAGCTCCGGCAACCCAAGCGCTTCGATACCGATCAATGTCCAGGCCGGGTACGGCTCGACGAAATGCCGCTTCTTGACCGGCAGGAAATCGTCGAGGTGCTGATTCAGGTCCACGTGATAACTGACGACCTCCACCAGATCGCCCATGCCCAACCCTTCCAGACGCAACACCTCAGCGATGCGCTGAAAGGCCAGTTCGGTCTGTTCGGCAACGGAAACCGGCACGGTGCCGTCCGCTTTCACACCCACCAATCCTGCGACAAACAACAGCCCACCGGCCCTGACCGCCGGGGCATATTGCCAGTCGGTGAACGCTTGGGTGCTCACGCCGAACACGTCGTTGCCTTCGGGAATTTCTACGACTGATTTGCTCATGTTCAATCCTCATCAGGTCATGCGACAGCCACACGTAGCGCTGTCTGTGGCTGTGAAGCCTAAGCGTTGCTTGAAGGAAAACGAACGACACAAATCCCTCGCTTTCGGTCACTGAGGGCCATTCAACGCGGGAGAGCCACGGGCATCCTGTTGTATAGTCGCCCGTCATACGCCTCGGCACTTGGTGACTCATGTCCTACCCGCTCGACACCATCGCCCATACCTATCTGGGCTCCAACGTCTACTCGCAGTTGCGTAACGCGCTGATCACCGGCGGGCTCAAGCCGGATGACCGGCTGCGGATACGGGAACTGGCCGCCCAGCTGGGCACCAGTGTCACGCCGGTCCGCGACGCCATCCTGCAACTGGCGAAGGAGAAGGCGTTGGTGCTCAAGACCCCGAAGGACATTCGGGTTCCGGTGCTGGATCGCGAGGCGTATCTGGAAATCCGCACCCTGCGCTTCAACCTCGAAGGCCTCGGCGCCGAGGCCGCTGCCAACGTGGCCACAGAGGCCGACATCACGCGCATCGACACCAACATCCAGCTCAACCTTCAGGCCATCGAAAGGCATGACGTGCCCGAAGCGTTGCGACTCAACAGCGAGTTTCACTTTTTGATCGCCGAAGCGGCGCGAATGCCCCTGCTGCGGGGTTATCTGGACAGCCTGTGGATGCGCGCAGGCCCTTTGATCGCCCAGGCGTACGCCCACTTTTCCCTGACCATGGCCATCGAACATCACGTGGAAGTGCTCGGCGCTCTTCGCCAGAGGGATGCAGCGGCCGCCAGACATGCGATTCAGACCGACATCATGGACGGCAACCAGAAGATGCTGGAATTCATCGCCGTCAGTCAGGAAGCGCTCGACGAGTAACATCATTTTCGAAGACCTATTGACACGCCACTCGGCGAAAAAACATGATGCATCAAACTTCATAGCCACGGAGAGACCATCATGACTGCCAAGAAGACGCTTCTGTTGACCGGCGCCAGCCGCGGTATTGGTCACGCCACCGTCAAGCATTTCCACGCCGCTGGCTGGGAAATCTTCACCGCATCCCGGCAGGATTGGGTCGCGGAATGCCCGTGGGCAGAAGGCCTGCTTAACCACATTCACCTCGATCTGGAAGACATCGACAGCGTCAGCGACAGCATGGCGATGATCAAGGACAAGCTCGGTGGACGCCTGGACGCGCTGGTCAATAACGCCGGCATTTCACCCAAAGGCCCGGAAGGTGCGCGAATGGGCGTTCTGGAATCCGACTACGCGACCTGGGTCAAGGTGTTCAACGTCAACCTGTTCTCCACCGCGTTGCTGGCGCGGGGCCTGTTCGATGAGCTGAAAGCCGCGAAAGGCAGCATCATCAACGTCACCTCGATTGCCGGCTCGAAAGTGCACCCGTTCGCCGGGGTCTGCTATTCCACGTCGAAAGCCGCCCTCTCGGCCCTGACCCGGGAAATGGCTTACGACTTCGGTCGTCACGGCGTACGGGTCAACGCCATTGCGCCGGGAGAGATCGACACGTCGATCCTCTCCCCCGGCACCGCTGACATCGTCGAGCGGCTGGTGCCGATGCACCGCCTGGGCAAGCCCGAAGAAGTCGCGTCGCTGGTGTATTTCCTCTGCACCAGCGGCGCGTCGTACGTGAACGGCTCGGAAATCCACGTCAACGGTGGCCAGCATGTCTGAAGGAGTGATGACTGACGTCTCCTGCGCGAAGCTCATGACGACCCAAGCGCCCGAGGTGGACGAACGCAGAACGCTGGAAATGGCCGCGCAGGTCTACGGCCTGAACGGGACGATTCAGCCGCTGAACGGGGAACGGGACGCGAATTTTCTCGTGCGCTCCGATCGGGGCGCGTACGTGCTGAAAGTCATCAATCCAGCGGAAAGCTCCAGCGTCACCCACTTCCAGACGCAGGCCCTGTTGCACATCGAGCGCCATGGCGCCCACCTTCCGGTGCCTCGCGTGCTGGCGGCATTGAACGGTGAGTTCGAGCCCTGCGTGCGGGTCGGTGAACAGCATTTCACCGTACGCACGGTGAGCTACCTGGAAGGCGTTTCGCAGAATCAGGGCACGCCCAGTATTGCGCTGATGCATCAGCTGGGCACGATCCTGGCGGACGTCAATCTGGCGTTGAAGAACTTCCAGCACCCCGGTGCGCAGCGCAATCTGCTGTGGGACGTGGGCCACGCCGAACGCACCCGCCCTCACTTGCACTGCTTGGACGCCGCGCAACAACCGCTGGTGACCGCGCTGATGGACCGCCACGAAACCCACGTGAAGCCTCGACTGGCGAAGCTGCGCGCGCAAGTTATTCATAACGACCTGAACCCGCACAATGTCATGCTCGATGCCGCGACCGGCACCCGAGTGACGGCCATCATCGATTTTGGTGACGCCCTGTACGCCCCCCTTATCAATGATCTGGGCACCGCGCTGTCGTACCAGTTCGACGCCGACGCCGCCGACCCGCTCTGGCAAATCAAGGCCTTTACTGCTGCCTACTCCAGACGCATTCCGTTGCTGCACGAAGAGCTTGAAGTCCTCGGCGACCTGATCGCCATGCGCATGGCCATGGCGATCACCATCGCCCAATGGCGAGCAAGCCTGTACCCGGACAACCGCGCCTACGTGCTGCGCAACCTCAGCACCACTTGGCGCAACCTGCAATCGCTGGTCGCCCTGCCCTCTGGGCAACTGACCCAAGCGCTGATCAATGCCTGCACACCGGAGGCCGCATGAGTCCCGACCTGCTTTCCCGCCGCGAGCATGCCCTCGGCGCCAGCTACCGCCTGTTTTACGAAGAACCCTTCGCACCGGTGCGGGGCGAAGGCGTCTGGCTGTTCGACCAGAACGGCACGCCCTTTCTGGACGCCTACAACAACGTGGCTTCCGTGGGCCACTGCCACCCGGCGGTGGTGCGGGCGATTGCCGAACAGAGCGCGCAGCTCAACACCCATACGCGTTACCTGCACCCGGCGATCGTCGACTACGCCGAAGATTTGCTCAGCGAGTTTCCCGAGTCCCTGAACAACCTGACCATGACCTGCACCGGCAGCGAGGCCAATGACCTCGCGCTGCGCATCGCCCGCTGTCACAGCGGCGGCACGGGGATTCTCGTGACACGCTGGGCCTATCACGGCGTCACCAGCGCGCTGGCAGAAATTTCGCCGTCATTGGCCACGGGACTGCCTACCGCCAACCATGTGCGCTTGCTCGATCCGCCGGATTCGTATCGCGGCAACCATTTCGTGGCCAGCGTCAAAGCCGCCCTCGCGGACATGCGGGCTCGCGGCATCCAGCCAGCGGCGTTGATGGTGGACAGCATTTTTTCCAGCGACGGTGTGTTTTCTCCGTCCAACGGCGAACTGGCCGCTGCCGCTCAGTGCGTGCGCGAAGCTGGCGGCCTGTACATCGCCGATGAAGTCCAGCCCGGATTCGGCCGCACCGGCGCGCAGCGCTGGGGATTTCAGCACGACGCCGTGATTCCGGACCTCGTGACCCTGGGCAAGCCCATGGGCAATGGCCACCCGGTTGCAGGCGTGGTGGGCCGCTCGGCGCTGTTCGACCAGTTCGGCCGTCAGCAGCGCTATTTCAATACGTACGGCGGCAATCCCGTGTCTTGCAAAGCCGCGCACGCGGTGCTCGGCGTGCTGCGCGACGAGAATCTGCAGGCCAATGCCCATGACGTGGGCGGCTACCTCAAACGCGGGTTGCAAGCCTTGGCCGAGCGCTTCGAAGTGATCGGCGATGTGCGTGGCGAGGGCCTGTTTCTCGGCGTCGAACTGGTGGAAGACCGCACTACCCAATCCCCCGCCACCCGCATTGCGGCAGCGACGGTGAATGGCATGCGCCGCAGGCAGGTGCTGATCAGCGCTACCGGCCCCGCCGCCAACGTCCTCAAGATCCGTCCGCCACTGGTGTTCCAGCGCAACCATGCCGATCTGTTGCTGGAACGGTTGGAAGCCACGCTGAGCGCGGTCACAGAAAGGCCCTCCGGATTGACCGGCAGCGTCTAAACTCCATCCAGTCGCAAAAAGAACGGGCCGCGTCGCTTTTGTAAGAAAAATTCAAAAACGGCATGCCAAGCTGCGTTCCATACCCGACCAAGGGCGTGACAAAGATCGCGCCGGGTACAACAAGATGCCCGACAAGGGTGCCCTGGCTTCGGCCTGAAAATCCACGTGCCCGTGACGTGGTACATGCGCCGCAGCCCACACTTTCGGACAACCGACAACCATCTGGTTCGTCCGTGACCGTGAGGAATGCTGTATGCCTGACCAGATGTCGATTCTGCCCATGGTCAACAGCCTGCTGGAGCGCCATAGAGGCTCTCCGGGTGCACTGTTGCCCATTCTCCACGAGATTCAGGAAGGCATCGGTTACATCCCCGACGCCGCCATCCCCGACATAGCCCACGCCCTCAACCAAAGCCAGGCGGAAGTGCGTGGCGTGATCAGTTTCTATCATGACTTCCGCACCGTTCCGCCTGCGCGCCATATCTTGCGCCTGTGCCGGGCCGAGTCCTGCAAAAGCCGGGGGGCCGAGCAATTGGCGGCGCAGTTGCGCGACCGTCTGCAACTGGACGATCACGGCAGCAGCGCCGACGGCAATATCAGCTTGCGTCCCGTGTATTGCCTGGGCGCCTGCGCGTGCTCACCCGCGCTGGAGCTGGACGGAAAACTGCACGCGCGGCTCAGTGCCGAACGTCTGGATGCCCTGCTCGACACGTGCCGGGAGGACGCACAATGACGCGTCTATACCTGCCCGCCGACTCCGTGGCCCGCGCCGTGGGGGCGGACGCCGTTGCCGTGGCCCTCGCCAGCGAAGCGCGCGAACGCAACCTGCCGCTGGACTTACACCACACCAGCTCCCGGGGCCTTTACTGGCTGGAACCGCTGCTTGAAGTGGACTGCCCGCAAGGCCGCCTCGGTTTCGGCCCGCTGACGGAAGATGACGTCCCCGGCGTGCTCGACGCGCTGCTCGGCGATCCCTCCAGCCATCCGTTGTCTCTGGGATTGGTGGAAGAGTTGCCCTATCTGAAGACCCAACAACGCCTGCTGTTCGCCCGCGCCGGGATCACTCAGCCGTTGTCGCTGGAGGATTACAAGGCCCACGGCGGTTTCGAAGGTCTGACCCGCGCCATTGCCGTGGGTGGCGACGAAACGGCAACGGCCGTGTTCGACTCCGGCCTGCGCGGTCGCGGCGGCGCGGCCTTCCCTGCCGGGATCAAATGGCGCACCGTCCGGGGCACGCAAGCCGCGCAGAAATACGTGGTGTGCAACGCCGACGAAGGCGACTCTGGCACGTTCGCCGACCGCATGCTGATGGAAGGCGACCCCTTCTTATTAGTAGAAGGCATGGCCATCGCCGGCATCACGGTGGGCGCAAATTTCGGTTATATCTACGTGCGCTCGGAATACCCCCAAGCCATCGCCACCCTGCGCGAAGCCATCACGATTGCCCGCTCCGCTGGCTTCCTCGGCGACGACGTCGCGGGCAGCGGCCTGGCGTTCGATCTGGAAGTGCGGGTCGGTGCAGGCGCGTACATCTGCGGTGAAGAAACCGCGCTGCTGGACTCACTGGAAGGCAAACGTGGGCTGGTGCGTGCCAAGCCGCCGATCCCCGCACTGAAAGGGCTGTTCGGCCAGCCGACCCTGGTTCATAACGTGCTGACCCTGGCGTCGGTGCCGCTGATTCTGGCCAAGGGCGCGCAGTTCTACCGCGATTACGGCATGGGCCGATCTACCGGCACCATGCCGTTTCAACTGGCGGGCAACATTCGCCACGGCGGCCTTGTAGAGCGGGCGTTTGGCCTGACCTTGCGGGAATTGGTGGAAGTCTATGGCGGCGGGACCGCCAGTGGTCGTCCGCTGAAAGCCGCACAGATTGGCGGCCCGCTGGGCGCCTGGGTGCCGCCCTCACAGTTCGATACGCCGCTGGACTACGAGGCGTTCGCTGCCATCGGCGCGATGCTCGGTCACGGCGGCGTGGTGGTGGCCGACGACACCCTGGACATGGCCCACATGGCCCGTTTCGCCCTGGAATTCTGCGCCGAAGAATCCTGCGGGAAATGCACGCCCTGCCGTATCGGTTCGACCCGCGGTGTCGAGGTGATCGACCGGCTGCTGGCCGCGCCCGACCAGAACGGGCGGGATCAACAGGCCATCATCCTCAAAGACCTGTGCGACACCCTGCAATTCGGTTCGCTCTGCGCGCTCGGCGGCATGACCGCCTACCCCGTCGCCAGCGCGCTCAAGCACTTCCCTGCCGACTTTGGTCTGCAACTCTCGGAGGCCGAGCAATGATCACGATATTCGACCCGAAAACCGACGCCGACTTAGGCACGCCCGCCCGCCACAGCGGCGTGCAGGTCACCCTGAACATCGACGGCCAACGTATCAGCGTGCCTGAAGGCACCTCCGTCATGCGTGCCGCCGCGCTGATGGGCACCACCATTCCCAAACTGTGCGCCACCGACAGCCTCGAAGCGTTCGGCTCCTGCCGCATGTGCCTGGTGGAAATCGAAGGCATGCGCGGCTATCCGGCCTCGTGCACCACGCCGGTCACCGAAGGCATGACCGTCCACACCCAGACGCCGAAACTCGCGACGCTGCGCCGCAACGTCATGGAGCTGTACATCTCCGATCACCCGCTGGATTGCCTGACCTGCTCGGCCAACGGCAACTGCGAACTGCAAACCGTCGCTGGCCAGGTGGGCCTGCGGGAAGTGCGCTACGGCTACGAAGGCGAAAACCATCTCGCTGACAAGAAAGACGTGTCCAACCCGTACTTTGATTACGATCCGAGCAAGTGCATTGTCTGCAGCCGCTGCGTGCGCGCCTGTGAAGAAACCCAGGGCACTTTCGCGCTGACGATCACTGGACGCGGCTTCGAATCCCGCGTGTCCGCCGCCGGTGGCGACAACTTCCTCGAATCGGAGTGCGTGTCCTGCGGCGCCTGCGTGCAAGCCTGCCCCACCGCGACCCTCATGGAAAAAAGCGTGGTGGAGAAAGGCCAGCCGGAGCACAGCGTCATCACCACCTGCGCCTATTGCGGCGTGGGCTGCTCGTTCCGCGCCGAGATGAAAGGCGATGAACTGGTGCGCATGGTCCCGGACAAGAACGGCCATGCCAACCATGGCCACTCCTGCGTCAAGGGCCGTTTCGCCTGGGGCTATGCGACCCACCCGGATCGCATCACCAAACCGATGATCCGCAAGCACATCAGCGACCCGTGGCAGGAGGTCAGCTGGGACGAGGCCGTGACCTACGCCGCCAGCGAAATGCGTCGCCTGCAACAGAAGTACGGCCGCGATTCCATTGGCGGCATCACCTCCAGCCGCTGCACCAACGAAGAAACCTACCTGGTACAGAAACTGGTGCGCGCGGCGTTCGGCAACAACAACGTCGACACCTGTGCGCGGGTTTGCCACTCGCCAACCGGCTATGGCCTTAAACAGACGCTGGGCGAATCGGCAGGCACCCAGAGCTTCGACTCGGTGATGAAAGCCGATGTGATTCTGGTCATGGGCGCCAATCCGAGCGACGCCCACCCGGTGTTCGGTTCCCAACTCAAGCGCCGCCTGCGCGAAGGCGCTCAACTGATCGTCATCGACCCACGGCGCATCGATCTGGTGGATTCGGTTCATGGCCGGGCCAAGATTCACCTCGCGCTGCGTCCGGGCACCAACGTCGCCATGCTCAACGCCTTGGCTCACGTGATCGTCACCGAAGGCTTGCTCGATCAGGCGTTCATTGACGCCCGCTGCGAAGGCAATGACTTTGCCCGCTGGAGCGAATTCGTCAGCCGCGCAGAGAATTCGCCGGAAGTACTGGGCCTCATCTGCGGTGTGAACGCCGCCGACATTCGCGCCGCCGCCCGCCTCTACGCCAGCGCCAACAACGCCGCCATTTATTACGGGCTGGGCGTCACCGAACACAGTCAGGGCAGCACCGCCGTCATGGGCATCGCCAACCTGGCCATGGCCACCGGCAACATTGGCCGTGAAGGCGTCGGCGTCAATCCGCTGCGTGGGCAGAATAACGTGCAAGGCTCCTGCGACATGGGCTCATTCCCCCACGAACTGCCGGGCTATCGCCACATCTCCAACGAAGTTGTGCGCACTCAGTTCGAGAATGCCTGGAACGTCACGCTGCAACCCGACCCGGGCCTGCGCATTCCCAACATGTTCGAATCGGCGCTGGCCGGTCAATTCAAGGGCTTGTACTGCCAGGGCGAAGACATCGCCCAGAGCGACCCGAACACCCAGCACGTGACAGCAGCCCTGTCGGCCATGGAATGCGTGGTGGTGCAGGACATCTTCCTTAACGAAACCGCGAAATTCGCCCACGTGTTCCTGCCGGGCGCTTCGTTCCTTGAAAAAGACGGCACCTTCACCAACGCCGAACGCCGCATCTCGCGGGTGCGCAAGGTCATGGACCCACTGGGCGGCAAGGCCGACTGGGAAGGCACCGTCGCGCTGGCCAACGCGTTGGGCTACCCGATGAGCTACACACACCCGTCGGAGATCATGGACGAAATCGCCAGCCTCACCCCGACGTTCACCAACGTCAGCTACGCCGCACTGGACGCTCACGGCAGCCTGCAATGGCCGTGCAACGAAGGCGCGCCCGACGGCACGCCGACCATGCACATCGACCAGTTCGTGCGCGGCAAAGGCCGCTTCATGCTCACCGGCTACGTGCCCACCGAGGAAAAGGTCAACACCCGCTACCCACTGCTGCTCACCACCGGCCGCATCCTCAGCCAATACAACGTCGGCGCCCAGACCCGTCGCACCGAGAACGTTGCCTGGCACGAAGAAGACCGACTGGAAATCCACCCGACCGACGCCGAAAGCCGCGGCGTCAACGAAGGCGACTGGGTGGGCATCGGCAGCCGCGCCGGCCAGACCGTACTGCGCGCCCGGGTGACCGAACGCGTCGCACCAGGCGTGGTGTACACCACCTTCCACTTCCCGGAATCCGGCGCCAACGTCATCACCACGGACAACTCCGACTGGGCCACCAACTGCCCGGAATACAAAGTCACCGCCGTGGAAGTCAGCCGCGTCTACCACCCTTCCGAGTGGCAAAAGCGCTACCAGGCCTTCAGCGACGAACAGCAACGCCTGCTCGACGAACGGCGCCAGGCTCGCCACACCGACAAAGCGGAGGTGCGCCGATGAGCGACGCCAACCTGATCAAAATGGTCAACCAGATCGCCAAATACTTCGCCACCGAACCGGATCAAGAGGCCGCAGTTCTCGGTGTGCGCAACCACATCCAGATGTTCTGGACGCCGGGGATGAAGAAGGAGTTGGTGGCGTTGCAGGCGGCGAATCACGGCGCGGAATTGCACCCGCTGGCGCAAGATGCGGTAAAGGGGGCTGGATGGTAGAACCGGCCGGAGGTGAATGCTGAAACCCAAAAGCCCCGAGTAATCGGGGCTTTCTTACTCATGCGACAGGGTCTTGGCTGGCCGTCGGTCGTTTGATTCCAACCGGGCAATTGCCGTATTTTGTGGGCTGCTCGTGGTCATTCGGAGCGGACCCACTGCGACATTGTCCATCACACGCGCGCTCCATCAAGTAAACCCGCGCCCCGCCGACATAGAGGTACAGAGCGCTTTGCGGCGAAATACGCCGACTGTGGCGCTCCCTCGATGAATCCCGCACGAGGCATGTGACAGGGAACTGACAGCCAACATCAGATGAGTACTCGATGCACTGGATATTGCATATTGGCGCACCCAAAACAGGGTCAACGGCCATCCAGCGGTTCATTTTCGACAATCGCGAACAATTGAAATCCCAGGGCATTCTTTATCCCGACGTCAGCCTGCGCGGATACGGCCATCATGACCTCGCCTTCTTGCTGGGCGGGGGTTATCCGGAGTGGGCCACCGGCCAGGAAAAGTCGCTCGCGCAGTTGCGCGACGAGCTCAAGGCGGCTGTAACAGGCAGTGACGCCCATACGGTGATCATCAGCAGCGAAAATTTCTTTATCTTCCCCAACCCCCAAGGCCTGCTGGACACGATGCGGGACGCCGGACTCGCGCCCGACGACCGAATTTCTGTCGTCTGTTATATCCGGCGACAGGACGACGCCCATCTGTCCTGGTACAACCAGACCGTCAAGGCGCAGGGCAATGCGCTCAACTTTGCCGCCACCACTCGCCGCGACTTCGGGCTGTGGGACTATGCCGAGCGCCTGAAGCCGTGGCAGGAAACCTTCAAAGACGCCACCTTCATCCTGCACGACTACGCCCGCTTCACCCGCGAAGACATCCGTATCGATTTCTTGCAGACACTCGGCCTGCCCGCTGAATCATTTGACTTGCCGAACGGGCGAGTCAACGAGCGCATCAACCGCGACATTCTCAATGTCCAGCGCCTGATCAACCGTCTGCCCATACGCACCGTCAACAAGCGGCGCTACCACAAACAACTCATCGAGCTGACGGCAGCAGCCGCTGGCAAAGCGGTGTTTGACGACAGCCCGTTTCTGACCGTTGCCCAGCGTCAAGCGCTGGTCGACAGCTACGCCGCCAGCAACAGAGCCATCGCACGGTCGTTCTTTCATCGCGATGAACTGTTCGCGCCCATCGCGCCTGGCGAGCACACCCACACCAGTGCGGCACCACGCGGGGCAACACTGACCAAGGTAGGCTTCGTCCTGCATTGGCTTTTCAATCATCGCCTGCGTCTGTCACGCCGCACTTGAGGTATCTGTTCATGTCGCGCATCAGCACCGAATATCAGTTCAAGGATCACCCGCAAACTTGCGACCGGGACGACCTCTGGGGTCAGGTCAAACGCACTGTCGGCGGCAAGCCGGTGACAGACGAACAAATCGCCATGATCATTGATGCGATCAGCCAAGGGGTCGACCTCAACGCTCAAGACCGGCTGCTGGACCTGTGCTGCGGCAATGGCGCCTTGAGCACTCAACTGTTCGGACGTTGCGCGGGCGGACTGGGCGTGGACTACTCGGACTTTCTGATCGATGTCGCCAACGAGCGGTTCGCCCGCCCTCCTGTCGAGCGCTATGTCCTCGACGACGCGCTGGCTTATCTGCATCGGGAAGAAGAACCGCAGCTGTTCACCAAAGCCATGTGTTACGGCGCATTCCCCTATTTTCCACAGCCACTGGCGCTGGAGTTCTTGCAACTGCTGCACGCGCGGTTTACCGGCATCGAGCAGGTCTTCCTGGGCCAACTCCCTGACAGAAGTCGCATGGATGAATTCTTTACCTCACGCGTTCGCGTGCCCGGCGAAGAAGATGATCCTGGCAGCCTGATGGGCATCTGGCGAACCCAGGAACAGCTCACAGAACTCGCCCGACGGGCTGGATGGGAAGTGCGCTGCAGCCGTATGCCAACGACGTTCTTCTCCTCGCATTACCGCTTTGACGCGATCCTGACCCGGATTTGAATACCCCCGCATACCTGGAGCACTTCTGCTCATGAGTACCGTCAGCCCTCTCGCCTTGTTCGGCGGCCAGCCCCTGTTCGAACGGCCGTTGACCACCGGGCAACTGGCCAATCGCGACCCCGAACGTTTTTTCGAGCTGGCCAGCGCTTCGCTGGAGCGCCGCCGGCTGACCAATCAGGGTCCGCTGGTCGATGAGCTGGAGCAACGCCTGTGCGAGCTCCATGGCACCCGGCATTGCGTCGCCTTTGCCAACGCCTGCTTTGCAATCATCCTCGCCTTGCGCAATCTGGCGCGGCCGAACGCACGCAAAGTGATCCTGCCCTCACTCACCTTTCGCGGTTTGCCTCACCTGATTCGCTGGGCCGGATACGAGCCGCAGTTCTGTGACGTCGACCCGCTGACTCACACCCTGGCCCCGGGCGAGCTGGCCCGGCTGATCGACGCCGACACCGCGGCCGTGCTGGCGGTGGAGAACATCAATGGCCTGTGTGACATCGACGCGCTGGAACGCCTGACACTGGATGCTGGCATTCCTCTGCTGGTCGATGCCGTCTATGGCATCGGTGGTCGCTACACTGACACCCTGCGGGACAACCGCGTGGGTACGCGTGGAAACGCTTCGGTTTTTAGCCTGCACGCCACCAAACTGATAAACGGTTTCGAAGGCGGCTATCTGACCACCGACGACGATGAACTGGCTGCGCAATTGCAGCGCCAGCGCAGTTTCGGCTTCGGCGACGCCGCCATTCCGGTCGAACTGGGCATGAATGCGAAACTCAATGAGTTGCATGCTGCCATGGCGCTGTCTAACCTTGATCACATGCACGCCATTATCAACGACAACAAACGGCGTTTTGCCTGCTACCAGCGGCACTTTCAGGACCTGTCCTGGCTTTCATTCGCCGACTACAGCCAATCGCCCGGCACCTACGGTCTCGTCTTGCTGAAAGTGGGCACGCATGCCCCCTACAGCCGCGACGAACTGATCCGCATTTTGCGCGCCGAAAACGCTCTGGTCCGTCCGTATTATTCCCCACCTCTGCATCAACTGGAGCCAGGCTCACCTGCTCTGCCCGTGACCGAAAGCATCAGTCGGCAGTACATCCAGATGCCCGTCGGCGACCTGCTCGTCGAAGCGGACATCGAGCGTCTGGCACAACTCTTCAAACGTCTGGAACAGGACGCAGTGCTGCTTGGCACGCCACTGGAGAGCGTCCCACAATGAACGAAAAGCCAGTGTTTGATGCGCCATTGCATGTCGGGCAATTGAACCTGCCCGACCAGGCCGAATTTCGGGACATGTTCGAGGGCATCTTTGCCCGACAGTTCTACACCAACCATGGCCCATTGGAGCAAGCGGCAGATCAGGCTCTCGCTGAGCATTTCGGGGTACGGCACGCCATCACCGTGGTCAATGGGACCGTGGCGCTGATGCTGCTGTTGCGCGCGATGGAACTGAGCGGTGAGGTGATCGTGCCCGCCTTCACCTTCCCCGCCACGGTGCAATCGTTGGTATGGGCCGGGCTCAAGCCGGTGTTCTGTGACGTTGACGGCGATACACAGATGCTCAACGCAGCGCTGGTGGAGGCCGCTATCACGCCGGCGACCTCGGCCATTCTCGGCGTACACATCTGGGGGCGAGGCTGCGACCCCCACGGCCTGGCCGGGGTGGCAAAAAAACAGGGTCTGCAATTGCTGTTCGACGCCGCTCACGCCACCGCTTGCACCTTCGAGGGGCAGCGAATGGGCGGATTTGGCCGCGCCGAGATCTTCTCATTCCACGCCACGAAAATTCTCAGCGGTGCCGAAGGTGGCTGCATCACCACCAACGACGACGCTCTGGCGGCCCGCTTACGCACCCTGCGCAGCTTTCACGCCAGTGACGAACACGCCAGCGGCATCCTGCGTTTGAATGCGAAACTGTCCGAAGCCCAGGCGGCCATGATCCTCTTGGGGTTGCGGCATCTGGATCGTTTCATCCAGGAAAACCGCCAGCGCTATGAGCTTTATCGAGAAGGGCTGGCAGGTATCGACGGTCTGGATTTCATCGATTATGCAGCCGGCGAACAGAGCAACTATCAATTTGCCGTGGTCCGCATCACCGCCACGAAACTGGGCATCAGCCGCGATGAATTACTGGATTGGCTAACCGCCCGGAATGTTTTGGCACGCCGTTACTTTCACCCCGGTGTGCACCGTACCGAGCCCTTTGCCAGCGCGCTTTCAACCGAGCTCAAGGTCACAGATGAGCTGTGCCAAGTGTTGCTGCAATTACCGACGGGCCAGGCCATAACCCAGGATCACGTACGCGACATTTGCGCGCTGATCCGCTCGGCAATCACATAACGACTGACGGCACAGACCCCATGATCAGCACATTGGGCATCATGCAACCTTACTTCTTCCCCTATCTGGGCTACTTCCAGTTGATTGCATCCGTGGAACGCGGCGTGATCTTCGATACCGCGCAGTACGGTCGCAAGAGCTGGATGAATCGTAATCGAATCCTCGATGGCAAAGGCGGTTGGCAGTACATCCAGGTGCCGGTCAGCACGACGCTGGGCAGCTCGATTCAAGCCACCACGGTGATCGATCACCGCGCCGCCCAGCAACGCATTCTCGGCCAACTCGGTATCTATCGAGGCAAGGCACCGTTTTATCGTCGGGTGACTGAATTGATTCCAGCCGTCTTCGATTCGGTAACAGGCAACAGCATCAGCGACCTGAACACGCGTTCACTGCAGGTGGCGTGCGATTACATCGGCCTGCGCTTCGACTGGACACCGCATTCAGCTTTGAACCTGGAACTGCCGCCCATTGAGCATCCCGGTCAGTGGGCGCTGGAAATCAGCAGCCAGATGGGCGCCCGACGCTATATCAATTCGCCGGGCGGAAGGGACATATTTGTCCCCGATGAATGGCAACAGCGCGAGATCGAATTGCGCTTTCTGGATCTGTCGACCTTTGTTTACCCCACCGGCGCGTTGCCCTATGTCGGGAATCTGTCGATCCTCGATGTATTGATGTGGAACGAACCCGGCGACGTCGCCCGCTACATCCGCGAGCATACCCGAGTGGCCTGCTGACTCAGACCCCGAGCCGGTCCAGCATGCGTTCCAGAGCATCGAGGGGAACCGAATAGTTGATGTGTTTATTTTGCACATCACCCTCATCGCCACCCACGAACATCGGGTCATAACCGAGGGTTCGCATCGGGCCAACAAACCCGCTGAAGCCGAAGAGGTCCTGCCCGGAAAAACCGGCCTGCCCCAACACCACGATCTTGACCGCAGTGTCGGCGAACATCAGGTTAAGCCACGACGAACCGTTAGGCCCGACAATGGCTTCTGCTTCCTGAAACAGACGAATCTGCTCCTCCAGGCTCAAATCTTCCGGGTAAATCGTCTCGAAGCCTCGCGCTTGCAGGCAGGCGGCCACTTCATTGTCATTCAATATCAAACGCCATTGTCGCTTGCGCCGGGAAAGGAATAAGCGCCTGGAGCCCCGCGCGACCTGTGGCAGCGTTGCGAGGACCCGATTGCGCAAAAAGCTGAAACAAGCGGGCGAAAACGGCCCTTGCTCATAGCCCGGCACCGGATGCCCCGGCACCAGATGCATGGGGTAAAAGCTGGGTGTAGGGGCGATCAACAGCCGTTTGCAAGACAACGCGACACCCGGCTGCAATACTACCCACTCGTTACTGACCACCCGGCGCAGGTACTCGTAGTGACTGGGGGGCATGCCCGCATCGATGATGATGGGCATCGAAGCGAACTCGGGATGACGGGACAACGCCCGCAAGCGACACAAAAACTCGGGCATCCAGTGACCGAACTCCACCGATGCGGCCCCGGAAAGCATTATTCCCGCCTCTATCTCCTGAACGGTGTAAGGCGCCATATCAAGGAGAAGACGCTGCCCGTCCCGCCCTTTGATCGCGCTCTCCTGGTGCCATAGGACATATTGGCCGAAGCGAGGGTGGGTCAGGCAATCATTGAGCGCAGCGCCGTCAGGGGTCAGGATCAGATCGGAACGGGAAAGGATCGTCGCGTTTTCGATGATGCAGGCGTAAGGCCGCTGGCCTTCAACGACGACCTTCAACGGCTCAGCGGCGCCTGGCTCCAGGGATTCAGGCTCTTCGCAGCGGATGCGCTCGGCCTCGTCCAGATAATCGAGCGCTACACCCTGGCTCGCTGTCCATTCGGCAACCGACATCAGCACGGCTTCTCGGCCGTCGATCCCCAACGCCCGCAACTCGTCTTCGCACCCCCACCTGAACAACAGATTTGTCCAGAGTGGGGTGACTGCCGCCTTCAACGCAGGATCGGTCACTGTCTGATAAACATCACGACCGCTGGCAAGACCATAAGCCGCCACGATCTCCTCCAGCAGCAGCCCCAGGCCCTCGACGTGGCCCGGCGAGCGCTCATAGGCCGACATGAACGCCAGCGCTGCCTTGCGGTGATCCTGCAATGCGCGGTGTGACAAGCCCAAAACGAACGGCGCGGCCCACTCCCGGCAACCTAATGCGATCGCGTTGTCGCAGGCACTCACGGCGGCAGGGAAATCACCCAACTTCTGACAGACCTGCCCGAGCAGCGCAGACAGAGAGGATGACTCGGGAAACAGGGAGACGGCTGCCTCGGCAATAGGGCGGGCGTCGGCGTAACGGCTCGCCGCCATGCATTCCCGCAGTGTCGAGATCAGAGTGCCTTCATCGGCATCCGCAAGCGTGCGCTTCAAGTCTGTTATCGCTTCAGCGTTCAAAAGCATGATTTCCCGTAGGACGAACGTGTTTGGCCTGTAGGGTGCTAGCCCTGGTTGCAGGAACCGCCTTATGAGCGGTAACGGTGCATCAGTTGCGCCACCAATTGCTCGATCATCTCAGCCCCATCATGACTGCTGGTGTCGATAATGAACTCCGGCGTCAGCGGCGCTTCGTACGGGCTGTCGATCCCTGTGAAATTACGGATTCGACCCTCACGCACGGCGCGGTACAAACCTTTGGCATCGCGGCGGACACATTCGCCCAACGGCGTGCTGACGTGTATCTCGATGAATTGATCAGGGTCCAGTCCATGTCGGGCGGCATCCCGGTCGGCGCGAAAAGGCGAAATCGCCGAGACGATGACAATCAGTCCCGCATCCACCATCAGCTTGGCGACTTCGGCCAAACGCCTGATGTTCTCGTGACGATCGCTGTCGCTCATGCCCAGATCACTGCAAAGCCCCTGACGCAGCCTGTCACCGTCCATCAAATAACTGTGCAACCCGTGCTGCTGCAAGGCCTGATCAATACGATTGCCCAGCGTGGATTTACCCGCCCCGGACAAGCCCGTCAGCCAGATGCAACAGGCCCGCTGATGCTTCATGTCTTCGCGTTGAACACGGCCCACGAGAAGCTCAGGCACTAACGGGGCCGGGTTTGACTCAGGTAAACGGGTATCGGTCATAAGCGAACAACTCGTTGATAACGTACACGCAAAAAACGATGGAAAGTCTACGTTATTTCGGCAGGTTTACCGAAAGCCTTAGCAGAGCCGCTCTGCTTCCCGAGGATGGGGGCCGAGGCAGCGGGGAAACAGGTCGGACTCAAACCCCAGAAACGACAAAGCCCTGAATAATCAGGGCTTTGTCGTATAAAAGATGGCGGAGGCGCACAGAACCGGACCCGCAAGACGGCTTTGTGATCATCACTGCCGGCTCAGTCCCAAAGGCCCCATCACCCGCTATCGCGTAGCTTGCACAGCCGAGCCCTGTTTAGGCGCAATCGGAAGCTGGCTGAAGTCACGCAGACTGCCAGGATTGTGCGGGTTGCCAATCAGGAGGCGTTCGGATTTATACCCCTGGCTCGCAATACTCCTGGCCGGCTCAAACTCATCAAAACGCAGCCCTGCCAAATCAGTCCACGTGTGGATGAAGTGAGAGGTACTGTAGGGGCGTGCCAGGTAGTCAGCAGGCTCCAGAGTCGTGCCTTGTGCAGCTTTCCAACTGGGCGATTTCCAAACGATGAATGGCACTGTGTACATTGGGCGAGTGGGTGCAGCCTCGTTGCGGCCCAGCACCTCTGGCGCTACCGGGTCATATACGGATTCACCGTGATCAGACAGGTAGAGCAGGAAGCCATTAGGGTCTGTGTCGCTGAAGCGCTTGATCAGCGACGAGACCACGTAATCGTTGTACCGCACCGCATTGTCGTAGCTGTTGTAGACCTCTAGCTGGCCATCAGTGACATTTGCCGGCACCCCGATCCGATCCTTGAAGTAATCGTATGTGGGTGGGTAGCGATACTTGTAGCTCATGTGCGTGCCCAGCAGGTGCACCACAATCAGCTTACGTGGCGCGTCGTCTTCCAAAACTTTAGAGAACGGGTCCAGGACGTCCTCGTCGTATTGGCTGGTCTCGTTCTGATCGCGGTTGTTGTTCAGATAGGTCTGCTGGTCTGCCTGCTGAGAAAACAGGGTGAGCATTGTGTTGCGCTTGGTCATGGTCTGCTGGTTGGTAATCCAGAACGTCTTGTACCCGGCCTGCTTCATCACGCTGATCAGGGTTGGCGTACTCAAGTATCGATCCGGATGCTCCTCGTCAGCAAATGTCAGTACCTGCTGGAGGGTCTCGATCGTATAGGGGCGTGGCGCGACCACTTGGCTGAATATCTGCAACTGGCCACGTAGCTGATCCAGATTAGGCGTCGTTGGACGGCCATAACCATAAACGCTCATACGCTCCCGGTTCGTTGATTCGCCAATGACCAATACCAGCGTGGAGCGTTGACCTGCATGCGTGTCGGTCAGGTTCTTGAGTGGAGGAATCTGCGCCTGAGTCGCCATCATCGTCGACATCTCGGCGAGTTGCTGACGATACTGGTGATATCCGACGACCATCTGCCAAAGGGCCGCAGCTTCGATATTTTCCTCGAATTTCGCTGCCGCCAGTTGAATGGTGGGTCGCTTACGATACTGATTGACGGCGTTGAAGCCCACGCCGACGGCAATGAACAAAACACAACAGGTCACCAGCGCCTTGCGCGTCAGGTACGCTGGCCTGACCCGCGTCCACAGCACCAACCCTACTAAGGTGTAAGCGGCAATGGCCCCCACAATCGACCAGGAAAAATAGTGCCCCAAGTACTCGGTTGACTCCTGCATGTTCGAGTCGAACATGATGAAAATCACGCTTTGGGAAAACTCCTGCCCATAAATCAGAAAGTATCCGAGGCCGGTCAGTGAGGACGCCCAAAGAAGAAGTCCAATGACCCCAGCCAGAATCCTTGCACGGGCGGGAAACAGGATCAGCGGAATCAGCCACAGCAATGTGACCATCGACGCCTGGATCATCCCCTTCCAGCCTGCAACGCCAGCGCGAATGATGAGGAGCTGTGCGACACCGGAGAAGTACCAGAAGAACAGATAGGCCCAGCCTAGACGCGCCCAGACTGCCCGGTTCGGTGTTGCGGGTGCCGAAACTTTAGCTTTCATAACGTCCTCGATTAAACCGCTCTTTACCGAGCGAGGCAGGCCTTCAGGCACCAAACCCTGTGATTCAACGGTCGGTAAGTCATTGAGATAAAGCGCGTCCGAACGCTTCAAACATGAGTTTCTACCGCTTGATGGGAATTGCTTTTCTGATTGATCAGCAACTGAGCTACCAGTTGGGCGCAGATCGCCTGTACCCGTTCCAGCGGTTGGCTGGCATCCACGTCGATAATTTTCGCGTTATTAAAACGGAGCAACGAGGTTGCCTGTACCTTCTGCTTCAGCAGAGAAAGGTTGTGGTCAGGCTTGCGAGAAAATGCCGTATCAGCATCAATGTTCAATCTAATGACCAGCGTGGGCAGATGGCTGACCATCCTCTGGTAAAGCGCAAACTCACGCTTTGCAAGCCACGCCGTAAAGCGGCCAGTAGGCGTTGATGCGTTCAGACCCGGGCCGTCATAAAACCCTGGCACGTCAACTTGAGGGTATCTGTCGCAAATAACGATGGAAGCCCGGTCGCGTAACGCCTGCATCTCCCTGAAGCGACGGACGCGCAGCAGCGAAAATCCGTAGATGGTCAACGCCGTGAAGACCCCAGGGATTTTTTCGCCCTTGGTACGAGCTTGTGTCGCCTTGGCGGCCAATCGACGTCCGACGGCAGGCCCGATCAATGGCCAGGCCTGTATCTTGAGTCCTATGGTGCCTGTACCCAATCCCAAGTAGGCATAGGCAGCGCCCTCACCTGCCAAGGTGGAGCAAAGGTGGGCCGCCACGGTGGTTTTTCCCGCACCGTCCGAACCAATAATCGCCACGAGCGGCGCCAGAGGGCGGTCGCCTCTCCCGCGAGGAGTTTCGAACAGGGCGCGCATGTCTGCTACCTCTCCCCCTACGGGTTCGCCAGGCTGCGGGACACCGCTGCTTTGGCTTGCGCAATGACCTCTTCGAGCGGCAGGCGACTGTCGAGATCCAGAATCGGCGCTCCCTGATATTCAAGCTTGGGGACGTTGGCAATCTTGAGTGCAAGCGATTCGTAGCGGTGATCAGGTTTGCGCGCAAACGCGGTTTCGACATCCACGTTCAAGCGAACAACCAGATCCGGACGGTAGCTGATCATGTAGTCGTACAGCTTTTTCTCACGCGCCGCCAGGAACCGAATCAGCCCGTTCCCATGCTTGACTGCGAGCAACCCGGGGCCATCGATTTTCATATTGGCAACCGCGATCTGCGGAAAACGATCAGCGACGATGGTGATGCCTTGGCGTCGCAGTTTCATCATCTTCTGGTAACGACGATACCGGCGGATCGACAACAGGAAGATGGCAAATGCCGCCAAGGTGCTGGGGCCGCTGGAGATTTGTGCGTGTTTCTGATTGCCACGTGGAGAGTTGGCAGCGATCAATCGACCGATTGCTTTGCCCACCAACGGCAACCTGACCAACCTTTCACCTATCTGCTTGGACTGAATGCCCAAATGGCAACTCTGCACGGGCTGCGACCGGCTCAGCCACGTGAGGATAGCCTCCGAGACGGTCGACTTTCCGGAGCCATCACAGCCGACAAATGCGATGAGCGGCCCCAGTACCCTTCCTTTCTTGTCCAGGTGCGGCTGACGTTTCGGAACCTGGACTTCGCCGTTCTGCTCCACATGATGATCTGGCGCAGGTGCATGTTGGTGTTTAGAAGAAAGCATTATTGGGCCGTCTCGTACGAGTAAAAAGAAGCTGGGTGCAGAGTCAAACTTCCAGATTGGAAGGCTCGTTGGCCAGATAGGTACGGTTTTTCATTCGCTTGATCTCGCCGTCCCTGAGCTCGATGATTTCGTCAGCGATGTCGATAAGCCCCGGACGGTGAGAAACGGCAATGATGGTGATCTCTGGCGCCAACGCTTTCAGCGACTCACAGATATCTTTCTCGGCATCCGGGTCGAGCGAGCTGGTCGCTTCATCCAGAATGAGCAACTGAGGTTTGTGGGCGAGCGCACGTGCAATCACTATTCGCTGCCGCTGACCACCTGAAAGCTTGCCCCCTCGTTCGCCAACGATCGACTGCATACCTTGGGGAAGTCGGGATACAAACTCCCATGCACCTGCCTGGCGCAATGCCCGCTCCGCATCCGCTTCGGTGAGCGCTGGCTCGCCCAAAGTGACATTCGCAAGGACGGTGTCGTGTAAAAGCAAAGTTTCCTGCGTGACGTAGCCAATCATGCGACGCCACATACGGCGATCAAGGTCGGGAAGCGGAATACCGTCTATGAGCACTCGACCTTGTTGAGGGCTCAACAACGCACACACCAGGTCAAGAATCGTGGTTTTCCCTGCCCCGGATGGGCCCACCAGCGTCGTCATCGTCCCGACGTCGAAAGTCAGTGATGCGCTGTTCAAAACCTTGCGCTCGCCATAAGTAAATGTGACGTTCTGAAACTCGATTCGGTCTTTGAGCGTGGGCTGCACGGTACCGCCGACAGGCTCGGCTTCTCCCCTGGCCGTCACTACCGCTTCGCGCAGCGCCCAAAAGGCACTCTCTTGCCCCGCCATGCGGTGGTAACGTTGCTGCGCCTTGTGCATAAGGCCGAGCACTCTTACCACCATGAATATGAGCACCATGACGGATGACAACGGCAACTTCCAGATGACCAGGCCTGCATACAGACCGGCTGCGGCGAGAATGGCCAGCAAGGGCTCTTGGAGTGCGCGCAATGTCTCGCGGCTGGTGACCTCCTTCTCCATTGCCCCATTCAGCTCAGCAGCCTGATGGCGCAACAACGAATCGGCGATATCTTCCCTGGCCATTGCCTTCAATGGTTTGACTGACCCCAAGGTGTCGCTGAGGTTGATCAGCAACTCCCGCATCAGGCTGGTCTGGCCCTTCCCTGCTTTACGGGATGTTTTGACCAAACCACGCAGGGCGAAAAGAATGACCACGCCGAGAACCAGGCACACCAGCGCAGCTTGCCAGGAGACGAACAGCGCGATGACGCCGTACGCGATCGCCTGGATGGAGAGCGCAACCATGTTCGCGGCATGCTCATAAGCGGTTGATGCTCGGTAGGCTTCGGTGGCCACGGCGTTGGCCAATGCTCCACCCGGCTGACGCAGATAGTATTCCCAGCGGCTACCCAGTGTTGCGTTGATCAGATCGACCCTCAGGTCGGTTGCGACGTGGGCTACGGTGTAGCCAACCTGGCGGTTGGCCAGAAGAATCAACAGACTGCTGATGGCCATGCCCACGACGATGATGACGAGTAGCGTGATGATCGTTGGCTCCAATCCAAAGAACTGAAGCGCGTTGCCAACAAGGGCGCCAAACGTCGAGTGCGCATTGTCGCCGAGCATCACCGACATCAGGGGCAGCATCGTTGTCAGGCTGACGCTCTCGACCAGGCCGGCAACGACCAGGCTCAGCAGCATCAATGCCGTTCGTATCGGATACGAACGGCCAAAAACAAAAATAATTCGCATAACACTCACATTCGGTTCAAGGTTCTCTGCACCGCACGGCAATTCCCTGCACTACAGTTCGTCTGCACCCCTCGCTGTCAGGCCGTAGGCTCAAGCAATGGACGTAGAGCGGCGAACGCTTCGATGATCTGATCAATTTGCGCGGTTGTGTGGGCGGCGCTGACACTGCAGCGAACCAACGTGACGCCCGACGGCGTGGCAGGTGGAAGTACCAGATTGACATATACACCCTGATCAATGAGTGCTCGCCAGAACTTTACACCCTGCTCTTTGCTACCGACCATGACCGGGACAACGGGGCTCACGCTTGGGCCTAACGAGTAGCCCAATTCCGCCAGCCCATCGTAAAGCCGACGGGCGTTGTCCCAGAGGTTCGCCCGCAGATCCGGGCGCGCAGCAATTGTCTTCAAGGCCGATCGCACAGACGCCACGACCGAAGGAGAGGGTGAGGCCGTGAAGATGTAGGGACGGCTGGCATAACGCAGCACTTCCATCCCACTGCTCAGGCCCGCGGCAAAACCACCGATTGCAGCCAGACTCTTGCTGAAGGTTCCCAGGATGATATCGACATCATCCTCCACGCCCTGCTCTTCCGAAAGGCCTCGACCGTTAGGGCCCATGACGCCGAACGAGTGAGCTTCGTCAACCAACAAGAAACCGCCCAGGCGGCGTTTGACGTCAACGATTTCTTTGAGTGGAGCCACGTCGCCGAGCATGCTGTAGATGCCTTCCACGATGATCAGCGCATCCTTCGCGCGATCCCCAAGGCGCAGCATGCGGCGCTCAAGATCTTTTGCGTCGTTATGGTGAAAACGGATGATTTCAGCCCCACCCAAGGCGCATGCATCATAGATACTCGCGTGACAATCGGCGTCGAGGAGTACCACTTCGCGCGGGCCGGCAAGCGTCCCGATGATGCCCAGGTTAGCCACATAGCCAGTGGAGAAAACCATGACCGATGGCCGATCCAGAAATTCGGCCAACTCTGCTTCCAGCGCCGAATGACCGCCGTAGCTGCCGTTGGCCATTCTTGACCCGGTTGTGCCCGTACCTTCGGCGGTCAGCGCTTTGCGCGCAGCTTCGATAGCGTCTTCATCGAATGTCAGGCCCAGGTAATTGTTAGTGCCAGCCAAAATGACATCGGTACCGCCGATACGCCCACGCGTCGATGAATAGAGCGCTTCGATTCGAGTACCAAAAGGGCTGGGGTCAAGCGCCTGCAGACTGGAACGCTCAGCGGCCAGGCGGGAGAATTTGTCATACAGTCCCATGACTTTTCTCCAGATAGCCGATCAGAGAGGCGGCAAGCTGCCTTGGCGTGCGAACGTCCATGAGGATATTGATCGGTATCGACAGGTCATAGTCGTCCTCAAGCTTCATCAACAAATCCATCATTTTTACCGACTCAAGGCCTAGGTCATCGACCATGTCACTGTCTGGCCCTACCTTACCTGCACCGGGAATCATGTCCCGAAGACACGTCAAAACATTCTCTATGATCACATCTTGCGTAAACATACTTAGCCTCGTTGGCGCGCGAATTTGCACACGTTCAAAACAAACCTTCCTGCAGGGCACGTCGTAGCTTTATCTGGGGAATCCAGCCGGTTGCGGCCGTTATCGCCGTGTTGCTGCATGTCCAGTCAGGGTGTGTCAGCTCATTGACTTTGCTGGTGGTCAGCATTGGGTTACCGCGCACCACGTAGGAAATGACCAGGTTTGCGCGTGCAACGGCCCTCAGGACGGCGGTTGAAATGGCCAGTGATCGAACTGGAGCCGCCCGTATATCGGTCGCAATCTGCGCCAGCCCCTTCCAGCTGTATCCGCCCAGCGTGCCGTCACTGATCTCGTAAAGAGCCGAATTCGAGTTCGGCGCTCCGAGCCATTGCCCAACAGCCGCTACAAGGTCAAAGACGTGCACAAAGCTGAGATGCGTATCCCCTGCGCCGAGCCTGATCTGCAGCCCCTTGAGCAACCAGGTGAACAGTGGCCGTAGTTCGCGATCTCCTGGGCCATAGACTGCCGTCGGACGGAAGATCGTGACGGCCATGGCTCCTGCTACCCGGATGACTTCCTGCTCGGAGTCATGTTTGGATTTTGCGTACCATGAGAGCTCTGGATGGCGAGCGGCAAGAGATGACATCAACAAAAAACGTTTGCAGGTGCCGGCTTTAGCAGCGGCTTCAGCGACCCGACGGCTGCCGTCCACATTGGAAATGCGGAAACTACGGGCATCACGCCCTCGAACCGCCCCCGCGCAATGGATGACGATATGTGCCCCTGCAACCAGCTTTGCCAGTGAGTCACTGTCCTCAAGCGATCCCTTTACCCACAGAACACCGTTTTCAAGCCCAGCCTGTGTGCGACTGAGCGCGCGCACACGGACACCACGACCAACGAGCATTCGCGCTATTTGACCGCCGATAAAACCGCTGCCACCGGTAAGGGCAATCGTTGGCTCGGTCATGCGGTTTCGGCCGCAGCGAAGCTCTCGGGGAGTGCGGCGCGAAGACTCATGAAGCGCTTGCGGGCTTCGGCCCGGGCTGGTTTTCCTGAGGAGGTGCGAGGAATGCTATGGGGCGGTACCAGGTCGATGGTCGGAGAGATACCGAATTCACTGTGGACCTTGGCAAACAACGTATGAGAAAGACGCGCCCTCTTCTCCTCATCGAGGATGCGGTATTGAACCTGGATCACCACCGATGGATCAGCGTCCTTGTCGGTAATGAAAACGATCGCGTCCCCCGGCCTGATTTCCGGCTCGGACTCGACAATGAGTTCAATGTCTTGAGGCCAGATGTTACGACCTCGGATGATGATCAGATCCTTCTTACGCCCGGTGACGTAAAGATCTCCATCGAAAAGATATCCCAGGTCGCCAGTATCGAGCGTTTTGGTCGCTGCGAGATTTTGGATGGAATCGTGATCCTGGAAATAGCCCGTCATCAGGCTCGGGCCAGAAATCATGACTCTGCCCACTTCGCGCTCGGCCAGGACATTGCCAGAGTCATCTACGATCAGCAGTTCGTGCCCCGGCAGCGCGCGGCCGCAGTTAACGAAAGCGCTGACCGCTGAAGATTTTTCAGTGGCGCTGAGCGCCCTACCTTCCGTTTCCAAAATGTCTCGGTCGATCCTGTCAACCTGAGCACCTGTGTCCGGTCTGGCAAAGCTGACAGCCAACGTGTTTTCTGCGAGCCCGTAGCACGGCATAAATGCGCCAGCCTTGAACCCCGCGGCGGCAAAGTGCTCGGCAAATCGGTCGAGTGTGGCGATGGAAATCGGTTCAGCGCCAACACCTGCTACGCGCCAGTTCGACAAATCGAGGCTTTCTACTTCAGCGGCACTGCAACGACGTACACACAGATCGAACCCGAATGGCGGCGCCACCGAGACCGTACCCCTGTTCCGACTCAGCAAGTTAAGCCACTGTTTGGGCCGCATCGCGAAGTCTTGCGTGCGCAGGTAATCGACCGATATCTGCGTGGCCATGGGCGCCAATACAAAACCTACCAACCCCATGTCGTGGTAGTACGGCAACCAGGAGACACAGCGGTCGCCGGGACGCAACCGGATTCCATCAGTGCTGATACCGCGCAGATTGGCCATGACCGAACGCTGGGTGACCATGACGCCACGCGGAAAACGGGTACTCCCGGAAGTGTATTGCAGATAGGCAACGTCATCGGGCTGAGCTGGGACAAGAGCGGCGCCACCCATAGGAAGCGCTTCCAGATCGTCATCCGTGCCGATGAATTTCAGCTCAGTGGTGCCCAGTGCTTCGCGCGCGTAGGGCAGCCATTCCTGCTCCCCGAGTACAACCGATGGCGAGCAGCTTGCGATGAGTCCACGGAGCTTTTCGACGTACGATTGATGTTGCCCTACCCCAGCAGGAACCGGCAGCGGAACAGCGACCAAGCCTGCGTACTGGCACGCGAAGAAAAACTCGACGAAAGAGGGTGTTGTGTCCGCGATCAGGGCGACGCGATCACCTTTGGACAAACCCAAGGTCAGCAACCTTCTGGCCGCGCCCTGGGCTCTGGCCTTGAGCTCTCTGTACTCGAGCACTGCCGTCAGTTGGCAGCGTCGGTCATAAAAATTCATCCCCGTGCGACCCAGCGCTGCGTAGTCCAGGGCGTCCGCTAAAGAAGGGAAATCTGCAAGTCGCTGCACCAGTTCTTGAGTAGAGCTAGTTTCGGACAAATATAAAACCGTCATTAATTTGGACTCTAATCAGGGCACTACGAAAACCGGCACTTATGGGGCAGGCGCCTCTGCGCGTCCAAAAAGCATGATTCGTAGAGATAGCTGAATATGGACGCCGTCACATTTTCAGGCATCGCTTTAAGCGAATAACTGGCTCGTGGACCTGAGCCATTTCGAAAAGCCGGCTTCCATAGCTTTCCTAAAAGAGTACCGCCAGATAGATCGAGATCTACTATCAAACGAATTGATACTCTACATTGACAACGGTCTATAGACGTAACGAAATATTTCAGCGACAGTCCGGAGCCGCCGCCGGATACCTCGCTCGACATTGGAACATCAGGCCTCACCGTCCACTTTTTGCCTAGAAGGCCTGCAGGCTAATGAATAAGAACAACCCGCTGCTTACCATTGAAGCAGTAGAGAACCGACAGTCACTGAACGACTTCGTCACCTTTCCAGGCACTCTCTATAAAAACGATCCCTCTTGGATTGAGCCGCTCTACATCGAACGGTTAGAGCATCTCTCACCCAAAAATCCGGCCTCGGGACACGTCACCTGGAAAGCCTGGCTCGCCAAACGTAATGGTGTTGTTGTAGGCCGCATTCTTGCTCAAGTAGATACTCTGCACCGGGAGTTGCACGGTGCGGACACGGGTCACTTCGGTATGCTGGACGCGATCGATGATGCTGAGGTATTCGCGGCGCTGATCGCCACCGCCGAGCAGTGGCTAAAGGGTCAGGGGGCTCAGCGGATTACCGGGCCTTTTACCCTGAACATCAACCAGGAGAGCGGCCTTCTCGTCGACGGCTACGAGACGCCGCCATCCGCGTTCATGAACCATAACCATCCTTACTATGAAAATCATGTGCTGGGATCGAAGTACGAACCTGCCATGGATTTGATTGCCTACTGGATGCGCCGGGACGCGCTCAATTTCCCGGCCCCGCTCAAGAAAATGATGGACCGGGAAAGGTCTACAATCCGTATCCGCCAGATTGATCGGTCAAAATTTGACGCCGAAATGCAAATTCTGCGGCAGATATTCAACGATGCCTGGGCCAACAACTGGGGTTACGTTCCCTTTACCGAGCACGAGTTTTCCGAGCTAGGCAAACAGTTGAAATTCCTTGTTCCCAGCGACCTCATTTATATCGCTGAAATAAACGATGAGCCCTGCGCGTTCATCGTGGCCATGCCTAACATTCATGAGGCCATCGCGCCTCTCAAAGGGCGTATGCTGCCATTTGGATGGTTGCGTTTGATTTGGAAACTCAAAGTCTCCGGAACACGAACCGCCCGCGTGCCTTTGATGGGCGTCAAGCAACAATATCAGTTCAGCCGCCAAGGCCCTGTCCTGGCATTACTGCTTATCGAAGCTCTGAAAGCCCCCTTCCTCCGGCGCAATATCGAGGCCCTCGAAATGTCGTGGATCCTCGAAACGAATGCCGGGATGCGCGGAATTCTGGAGCGCATAGGTGCCAAAGCCTATAAGCGGTATCGGCTCTATGAAAAGCACATCTGAATCGTCGCGGTATTCGGCCCTCATTCTGGCAGGTGACAGACGCCCAGGAGACCCCGTTGCCGCGCTTGGGGACGCAGGCTGTAAAGCGTTGACGCCTGTCCTTGGTCTGCCAATGCTTCATCGGGTAGTCGGCGCATTGCGGGACTCCAAGCGTGTGTCCGATATCACATTGGTCGGCCCAGGCAATCGGATGCTCGACCGTGATCCAACGCTGCGCGACATGATTGATCGTGGCGAGTTGGCAATGCTCGAACCGGCGGCGTCACCGAGCCTGAGCGCGTATCGCGGCTTGACCCATATCCACTCGCGGCCAGTGCTGGTGACGACTGCCGATCACGCGTTACTGCAATCTGACATCGTCGATTATTTTCTCGAACGTTCTCAGATGAGCGGATGCGACGTGACCGTGGCCTTGACACCGCTTGCCACGGTCATGGCCAAATTCCCCGAGAACAGGCGGACGGCTATCAAGCTCAAAGGCGGCCCGTACTGCGGCAGCAACCTGTTTGCGTTCATGACCGAGGAAAGCGCCAAGGTCGCCGATTTTTGGAAAGACATCGAGCAGCGCCGTAAAAACCCTAAAAAGGTCGTCATGGGTGCACTCGGCATAGCGTCGACTGTGCGATATCTCCTGGGAACCCTAAGCCTTGATCAAGCCATGCAACGAATCTCCCACGCCGTCGGTGTTCGCGTGGGCGCCGTGATCATGCCGTTTGCCGACGCTGCCGTGGACATCGACACCGTAGAAGACTTTCTACTGGTCGAAAAAACGCTCCGGCTGCGGGCATCAATGTGAATACCACCCAGCCTCCTCATTGGGCCAGGCGAGCTATTGGCTGCAAATCCGCGGGAGCTTCACGATGTTTTTGATCGAACGGTACATCATTGCCGAGATTCGTCGCCCGGTAACGGTGATGGTCGGTATCTTGACCTTCGTATTCGCAAGTTATTCGGCAGAACGCTACCTGACCCAGGCCACAAATGGCACGCTGGCTGTGCAGTCCGTGGCGGACATGGTGATGTACAAAGTCATCATCGCCCTCGAAATGCTGGTACCCGTTGCCCTCTACACCTCTGTAGCAATGGCGTTGGGCAGGCTTTATCACGACTCCGAAATCACCGCCATCCTGGCCTCAGGCAGCAGTCCTGTACGCCTCTACAAAGCAATCGCCCTGATCTCGCTACCTCTCGCCATCGCCGTGACAGTGTTGTCTGTCTATGGACGTCCCTGGGCGTATACACAGAGCTACCAGTTGGAGCAGCAGTCCAAAACCGACCTGGACGTCAGTCACCTGCTTCCTCAGCGTTTCAACCTCAACCCTGACAACGGCCGGATGATCCTCGCGGAATCCATAGACAAGGATTCAGGTGAGCTCACTGACGCATTGATCTATGACCCGGGCGACGGTAAATCCCGCATCTTTCGGTCTCATACGGCAAAAGTCATCGACGCCAACCCTGCTGCCCCCTTGGTTGAACTCACCAAAGGGAGCTCGTACACCCTGGATCATCAGGATTCCAAGGACGTGGTAAATACTTTCGACAACAAGCTGCAACTGCAGCTGAAACCGTTGGAACTTGAACCCGACAACAAGCGCAAATCAACCTCGACTGCGATGTTGAGCGTTTCGGCGCTGCCTCAAGACAAGGCCGAGCTTCAATGGCGTGAAACCCGCGGCATCAGTGCAATGCTCCTGGCCCTGCTTGCAGTGCCGCTGAGCCGAACAGCACCCCGCAAAGGACGCTTTTCCACGCTCCTGCCCATCGCGATTGTTTTTGCCGTGATCTTCTACGCCGGCAACATCTGCAGGACACTGGTGGGTAACGCAGCTATCCCCCTCTTGCCTGGCGTGTGGCTCGTTCCGCTGGCCATGAGTATCGCGTTGCTAGGTTTCCTGACCAGAGACCTCGCACTTTTGCGTCGTCGTCGCAAATGATAAGACTCAGCTTCTATCTGATTCGCAACGTGCTGATCGGATTCGCGGCCGCTGCCCTGTTGTTGCTGCCATTGTTCACGACGTTCGATCTTATCGCTGAGCTCGATGACGTGACTTCCGGGGGCTATCGCTGGACGCAAGCGGTTGAAGTCGTCCTGATGACATTGCCCCGCCGGGCAGTCGATCTCGGGCCTTTCATCGCCTTGCTGGGAGGCATCACCGGGCTTGGTCAGCTTGCGTTGACTCAGGAACTGACGGCCATGCGTGCGGCCGGTGTATCGATCATGCGCATCGCTGTTACGACCATGGCGGCCGGTTTGATCGTGGTCGTCGCACTCGGCGCCATGGACGAATGGCTGGCGTCTCCCCTCCAGCAGCATAGCGTTCAGCTGCGCAATACTGCGCTGGCCATTTCCGGCGAAGCGGCGAAGCCTACCGGCAGCATCTGGGCGCGCCGAGGCAACGAGGTTGCACGAATAGGTGCGATGTCACGCCACAACACGCCACTCAACGTTGAAATCTTGCGCCTCACCTCTGACATGCGCCTGGCCTCTTACATTTTCGCGGACAGCGCGGAAGTCCGCCCGGACGGTTCGTGGCTGCTCCACCATCCACGGATCAAGGAGTGGGAGCAAGACAATGAGGTGACGCGCGAAGAAGATCAGATGCTATGGAACTCTGTGTTTTCAGATCGCCGCTTGAAAGAACTGTCGCTACCGACGGACAGCTTCTCGATTCAGCAACTGCGTCACTACATCGCCTTTCTCAATGGGTCCGACCAACCCTCGGGCGAGTACCAGATGGCAATGTGGCAAAAACTTGGAAGGCCGATCCTCACATTGGCCATGATTCTCTTTGCCGTTCCATTCACCTTTGTTCAGCAACGCTCACCGGGATTGGGCGGTCGATTGGCCATCGGAGCCGTTGTGGGTCTGCTGATCTATGTGGCGAATCAGATTGTGGCCAACCTCGGTCTGCTCCTGAACGGGAACGTGATCATCACAACGTTGGCGCCCTCGTTTGTGCTGCTGGCCCTCGCCTTGTGGCTGGTCTACCGATTTGACCGTGCAGCGTGACATGACATGACTATTGCTCCTATCACCCAACAAGACACCGCCTCGAATCCTCCACAGGCTTTCGTAACCCTAAATCGTGACAACGCCCCTTCAGCACAACGAATAGGCGTGGTGCTCAATCCCAAAGGGGGCTACGTACGTCGGCATCTTGTTGAATTCAGACACCACGTCGCCCAGCTCACCGACGCCCATGTTGTGGAGGCGTCAACGCCGGCGCAAATCAGTGCGGCCATTCAATCCTTCGCACTCGAACCACAGGATCTCTTAGTCGTGATCGGTGGGGATGGGAGCCTGCAGGCGGCATTGACGGCCCTGATGCATCTGCAGCCCATGAGTCTGCCTGACGTACTCGTTGTCCCGGCAGGTACCACCAACATGAGTGCAATCGATCTGGGCGTGCGGCAACGCCCACTGCAGGTGCTCCTGGCGCTCCATCGTTGGCGAAGTGGCACACGCTCGGCTCCCGCATCGAGATTGCGCAATGTGCTCAAGGTATTCGACCCAGACTCACTACAGACTCAATGCGGTCTGTTCTTTGGAGCCGGGGCGGTGGTTGAAGGCGTCAGGTATTTTCACAGCCGTGTCCGTACCAAAGGTATCCGCGGGGCCTTGGGCCCGTCACTGGCGTTCGGCAGAATGTTGGTGTCGCTGCTCTGGAAGCGAAGCCTGCCGTTTGAATCTGCCACCACGGCCAGGCTGCACCTTGCGCAACACACCTTGAACGCCAAGTGGATGGTCATTCTCGCCACCACACTGGACACCCTGCTGCTCAGAAGCACTCCCTACTGGGGCACTGAGAAGGCGCCGATCCATTTCACGGCAATTGGTCACCGCGCTCCTGAGCTCGTACGCTCCCTGTTTCATGTGCTGCGGGGCAAAACGAGTCCGGTCATCACACAGAATCAGGCTTATGTGAGCCACAACCTCAACGCTACCACCATCGACGGGTTAACCGAGTACCTGCTGGACGGCGAGATATTCTCCACGCAAGGCCCGCTTGAGTTGTCTGCGACCCTCCCTGTCCGTTTTGTGATGTTTTAAGAGAAGCTGAACGTGGAACAGGCCTCCCCTACTTCAACAATCAGCGTCCTGATCGGCGTTATGTCCGAGGAATGCGCGCGCCCGGTCGCAGCCCCATTGAATGCCTTGACTGATGAATTGGTATCGCGATTTGGCAACGCCGTCAGTGCCGTTCTTCTGTATGGATCCTGCCTTCGCAGCAGCAATTTTTCAGATGGCCTGGTCGACCTTTATGTCCTTGTAGACAGCTACGCCAACGTCAGGACAAGCAAGATCAAGGAGCTGGTGGACGCCTGGCTCCCCCCTACCGTTTTTTCGATCAATGTGCTGGCGCCGGACGGTTCGCTGCTAAGGGCAAAATGCGCGCTGATTACACTGGCGGACTTCGAGAAGGGAACCGCATCGTGGTTCCACGGTTATCTGTGGGGACGCTTTTCGCAGCCCTCTCGACTGGTTTTTTCTCGCAATCAAGCCGTTAGCACCCGTGTGCATACGGCCTTGGCCAACGCAGTGAAAAGAATGACGTCCGAAGCACTGCCTGATAAACCGCAAGTGCTGGATAGCGCCACATTGTGGGAACACGCCCTCACGTTGACCTATCGCACGGAATTGCGCCCGGAGCGCGCCAGTCGCCCGGCAGAAATCGTAGGGCATGATGTCGGCTACTACAGGCGTATCACCCTCGCGGCGGTGCAATCCGTACCAAGGCTTTCCCTTCTGCCTGGGCAGGATGACCGATACTCAGTGTCCCCCGCAGATGCAGGAGCGGTTCCCCACGCCGTCCGGTGGCAACGCAGACGAGTCGCCGGTCGCCTACTCAATGTGCTGCGCCTGATCAAATCGTTCTACACATTCGAGAATGGTCTGGATTACGTCATCTGGAAGCTTGAACGCCACCTTGGGGAACCTGTGCCGATCAGCCCGCGCCTGCGTCGTTATCCACTCATCTTTTGTTGGCCGCTGCTGTGGCGGTTACTGAGAAACCGCCAGCTTCGCTAAGTCTTCTAAAAATCGTCGCCAGGATCAGATATGCAAACAGAGCCCACGCAGCTTCCACACAAAAAAGCCAAACGCAAGCATCGGCCAAGCGTCGCAGTCGGGTTGTGGATCATCAAAAAGCTTGAACGGTTCATTCGCCGGCACTCCTCGGTCGGAAACACGCCGTTTTTCGATCCGTCACAGTTCGAGTGGGCAAAGACGCTGGAGTCCAACTGGCCTGTGATCGTCGACGAGTTGAATGCCGTACTCAAAAATCACGACGGCATCCCAAACTTCCAAGACATTTCCAAAGACCAGCGCAACCTGACACAAGATGACCGATGGAAGACCTTCTTCCTGCATGGCTACGGTTACAAAATGGATGGCAACTGCGTCAAGTGCCCCAAAACTGCAGAGATTGTTGAATCAATCCCAGGCATGTTTACGGCTTTCTTTTCCATCCTCAGCCCTGGCAAGCACATACCTCCGCACCGGGGGCCCTACAACGGGCTGCTCCGCGCGCATCTGGGATTGATCATCCCTGAGCCCAGGCAGAATTGTCGTATTCAGGTAGGGGATGAAATCAGGCATTGGCAGCCCGGCAAGGTGATGGTGTTTGACGACACCTACCGCCATCAGGTCTGGAATGACACCGACGGCATCCGCGTTGTGCTTTTCCTCGACATCCACCGCCCGCTCGACCGCTTTGGCACTCTGCTCAACAAGTGCGTGCTGAAGCTGATCCAGTGGTCTCCCTTCATTCAGGATGCACGGAAAAACCATAAGGCGTGGGAGAAAGGCCTCCACTGAGACGGAGGTCGGCGCCTTCGCCCCTCTGCTTGCTTTGAGCTGAAACAGAGGGACGGCAATAGAAAACTCAGGCTGATGGCTTAGCGGCAGAACCGCTGCAATCCGGTTTGACCGTGTTCGACCGCGAGGCATCCACAGCGCCTATGTGCTGCAAGGCACTTCTGCCCAAGCTCACGTTGTACCCTTTTTTACCCGGAGGCTTGAGACTGAACTCCTCCTGATAGACCTGCGTACCCAGGCACACACTCATCTTCACCACCTGGCGATGACTGCTGCCAATCACCCCTTTGGCTTTCGCATTGCGAACGATCTTTTCCTCGAAAGTGACGTCGGATAAAGACCCGGTGAGACCGGTCGGTATTTGTAAAACAAACCGCACCCATTTCTCGTCACCCTTGTCGAAAGGGACAATATTGACAGCCCCCAGAGACGAGTTTTCGGAGCCCGTATCAAGTTCTACTTTGACCGGGGTTCGATCAGGCAACAGTACGCCCTGCTCTTCCCAGCCCAAGGCTTGGTTGGGAGACGCTGAGTATGAAATGGAAGGCAGCAACAGCGAAAAAGCGACACCAGCTATCACTTTTTTGAAGATTTTCATGTGGGGTATCCCGAAACATGCACAGGCAAACTCACCTGCGTCATGAGGCCATGGTTCAGGGCGGATTTCAAATTAAAAAAGCCGTAATGACTCTCCATAAAGCCCTGGAATTCCCACCCATTTCAGCCCCAGAAAACACCCTACCAAATCGCCGGGGATTCAGTGTGTATCCTGCTCCACCGCAGCGACGACAGCGGGAGCCTGGCCACTATCTTTCAGCTTCGCACGGTGTCGACGATCTTGACCGCGTTGCCGCGACGCCTGCTGCTTGGCATGCAGAGCCTGTGTGGCAGTTACCAGGCCGGCTGGTTGACCACTCAAGTCCAGGCGCGGCGCATTCTCCACCATGCTTGCCCAGTACCGGGTTCCCCGGCACCAGGTTGAGATACCTAGCTTTAATTGTTCGTGGGTCAACCCGAGTAGCTCCAAGTGCTGCTCTGCATCTTGAAGAATGCCCTCTTTGAGTGGAACTTTAGGAGCCGGATTGACGGGGAACGCCAGTGGAAAATGCTTCTGCAATGGCCAGATCGCTTCCACGGCGGGGTCATGGTTACGAGGCTTCGTCCGCGTTGAGGAATTACGCTTGATGTGTTGAGTGCCATCCACCTGTTGCGGCTTTTTTTCAGCCCGCAGTTGGTCACGTAGCCCAGCCAGTTGTTCAAAACCCATCGTTCTATTCACTACTCTTAAGCGACTGCGGAGTGCAAGGATATGCCATACGACGCTGCGGAGCAGCAGAAAGAATACTCGTCTCTTCTTCACCACCCTGCCGAGGCGAAGAAAGTGACGGAATCCAGGCTAGTCGTCCCAACCCCGTCAGATGTGCCGACGAAATGCTTTCTCGCGGCCATGTCCGAGATAGCAATCAAACGAACCCGGTGTGAGCGGGGCATGAGGCTGTGCTTGGCTACCAAAGCAGTCGGCATGCCTTTCAGCATGAAATGCAAAACACAAAAAAGGGCCCAGATTTCTCTGAGCCCTTTATGTTACTGCGTTTGGCGGGAAACCAGGGATTCGAACCCTGGGAACGCTATTAACGTTCGCCGGTTTTCAAGACCGGTGCATTCAACCACTCTGCCAATTTCCCGAGGCATCCGATCAATGAAGGTGTAGTGTGCAGCTGAGGAGATCCTAAGACAGGAACTCAGGGACCCGTTACAGTCGACAGTCTCCAAGACTGCTGCCTTAAACCACTCGGCTACACCTCCCATTGCGTTGCGGGCGCCATAATACCGTAATGAAACAAGCTGTCAAACTCTCTGGCTCGCGTGTCACTGCGGCTCTGTTATGATCTTTGCAACTTGAGATTTCAGATCCCCCTTTCAACCACCAGGAGTAGCGCCATGCGCGAACAGGATTACGCAGTCAACAACCGCGTGCAGGTCGAGCAGCTAGAGGTTAGCCGCGTCCTGCGCAACACTTACGGCCTTCTGGCCCTTACCCTCGCCTTCAGCGGGATCATGGCATTCGTCGCTCAGCAGATGAACGTTCGTTATCCGAACGTGTTCGTCGTGCTGATCGGTTTCTACGGGCTGTTCTTCCTCACCAACAAACTGCGCGATTCGGCGTGGGGTCTGGTGTCGGCGTTCGCACTGACCGGTTTCATGGGTTTCATCCTTGGCCCGATCCTCAACCGTTACCTCGGCATGCAGGGCGGCGCTGAAATTGTCTCTTCCGCCTTCGCGATGACGGCACTGGTGTTCGGCGGCCTCTCGGCGTACGTGCTGATCACCCGCAAGGACATGAGCTTCCTGGGCGGTTTCATCACGGCCGGTTTCTTCGTCCTGCTGGCAGCGGTGCTGGCGAGCATGTTCTTCCAGATCAGCGGTCTGCAACTGGCAATCAGCGCGGGCTTCGTGCTGTTCTCGTCGGTGTGCATCCTGTTCCAGACCAGCGCCATCATCCAGGGCGGTGAGCGCAACTACATCATGGCGACCATCAGCCTGTATGTGTCGATCTACAACCTGTTCATCAGCTTGTTGCAGATCTTCGGCATCATGGGCAGCAGCAAAGACTGATCCACAGCCTCAATAAAAAGCCCGCTTCGGCGGGCTTTTTGCTGTCTCCTCCCTTTGAATTCTTTATCATTGGCCCCATTCACCCCTGCCACCTCGCTGACCGAGCCGCCCATGAAGTTCGCCATCGCTCTCTATTCACCCGCTCACGCGCCCTCTTCGCGCCGGGCTTTGCGATACGCGCAGGCCGTGCTGGAAGGCGGGCATGAAATCGTGCGGCTGTTCTTTTATCAGGATGGGGTGCACAGCGCGTCGACCAATGTGGTCACGCCTCAGGATGAACAAGATATTCCTGCTCAATGGCGCGACTTCGTGAACGCCAACCAATTGGACGGCGTAGTGTGCATCGCCGCCGCCCTTCGTCGGGGCGTGCTGAATGAGGAGGAAGCCGAGCGATATTCGCGCCCTGCTGCCAATCTCTCTGCTCCGTGGGATCTGTCCGGTCTTGGACAGTTACACGACGCCGTGCAAACCGCTGACCGTTTGATCTGCTTCGGAGGGCCTTGAGATGCCGAAGTCGTTGCTGATCATCAGCCGCCAATCGCCATGGTCCGGCCCCAGCGCCCGCGAAGCCCTGGACATTGCATTGGCGGGCGGGGCGTTCGATTTGCCGTTGGGCATGTTGTTTCTGGACGATGGGGTGCTGCAACTGTTGCCTGCTCAACGCGCCAGCCAATTGCAACAGAAAGACCTGACGGCCAACCTTCAGGCCCTGGAAATGTTCGGCGTCGAAGACCTGTACGCCTGCAATACCAGCCTGGCGGAACGCGGCATGTCGCCGAGCGCACTAGGCGTCGAGACACTACAGGTGCTGCGCGATCATGAAATCGCCGCACTCATTGACCGTTATGACCAAGTGATCACGATCTGATGTCGACCTTGCATGTGTTATCTCATTCCCCGTACGCCGACTCCCGCCTGAGCAGTTGTTTGCGCGTGCTCGGTCACGAAGACGCGATCCTGCTGTGCGGCGACGCGACGTATGCCCTGACGCCTTCAACCGCTGCGCGCCAGTCGCTGGACGACAAAGCAGACAGTCTGCGCGTGTTCGTGCTCGATGAAGACGCCCAGGCACGAAACCTGACGCTGCCCGACTGGGTGAAAAGCGTTGATTACCCCGGTTTCGTCGAACTCTCGGTGCTGTTCGACAAGGTCAACACCTGGCTATGAAGCAGCTCATCGTCAACGGTCGCACCCTGCCGCTGGACAAGGACGGCTACCTCGAAGACCTGAACGACTGGTCCCGCGAAGTCGCCGAGGCCCTGGCGCTGGAGGAAGACATCGTCCTGACGCCCGAACATTGGGAAATCCTTGAGCTGCTCCGCGCGTTTTACGCCGAATACCAGCTGTCCCCCGCCACTCGCCCGCTGGTGAAATACACCGCGCAAAAGCTCGGGGCTGAAAAAGGCAACAGCCTGCACCTGAATCGCCTGTTCAACGGCACTCCCGCCAAACTTGCCGCCAAGCTGGCGGGCCTGCCAAAGCCGACCAATTGCCTATGAACGATGTCGCCCCACTCCTGACTGAAACGCCCGCCGAACACCCCTTTGCGCCGTTCGTGCGCATCCTCGGAAAAGGTAAGCGCGGTGCCCGCAACATGACCCGCGAAGAAGCGCGCGAGGCCATGGGCATGATCCTCGATGAAAAGGTCGAGGACACACAACTGGGCGCGTTCCTGATGCTGCTGCGCCACAAAGAGGAAAGCCCGGAAGAGCTGGCGGGCTTTACCGAAGCGGTACGTGAACGTCTGACCGCCCCGCCGCTGACCGTCGATATCGACTGGCCAACCTACGCGGGCAAGAAACGGCATTTGCCGTGGTACCTGTTGGCAGCCAAATGCCTCGCGCAGAATGGCGTGCGCGTGTTGATGCACGGCGGCGGCGCGCACACGGCGGGTCGGCTATACAGTGAGCAATTGCTGGACCTGCTGGCCATTCCACTGTGTCGCGACTGGGCTTCGGTGGAGCAGGCACTGGAGCAGCACAACATCGCGTTCATGCCATTGGGAGACTGGGCGCCGCAGTTGCAGCGCATGATCGACCTGCGAAACACCCTGGGCCTGCGCTCGCCGATCCACTCACTTGCGCGCATTCTGAACCCGTTGGGCGCCCGGTGCGGACTCCAGAGCATCTTCCATCCCGGCTATCAGTCAGTGCACCGCGACGCCAGCAGCCTGTTGGGTGATCACGCCATCGTCATCAAGGGGGACGGCGGCGAAGTGGAAATCAACCCGGACACGATCAGTCACTTGTACGGCACTACCGACGGCCAGCCATGGGATGAGGAATGGCCTGCGATGTCCGAACGCCGCCACGTCAAGCCAGCAACGCTCGACCCGCAGCAACTCGTCGGCATCTGGAAAGGCGAAGTCCAGGACAGCTACCCGCAATTGGCGCTGATCTCGACCATCGCCCTCGCCTTGCGAGGCCTTGGAATGCCCCGCGCAGAGGCCTTCGAGCAGGCTGAGCGTTTTTGGGAAAACCGTAACAGATCGATTTAACCGATCATTACACCCGACTCTTTGCGCTATTTGTTCGAACGATTGTCTCTAGACTGACCTCCAACGTACGAACGTACACAGTGATTGGAGTCAGACATGGGCCTTCTCGTAGAAGGGCGCTGGCAAGACCAGTGGTATGAAAGCAAAGACGGCGCGTTTCAGCGTGAGCAGGCGCAGCGCCGCAATTGGGTCACCGCAGACGGCCGTCCAGGACCGTCTGGCGAAGGCGGCTTCAAGGCCGAAGCAGGCCGTTATCACCTCTACGTATCGCTGGCCTGCCCATGGGCCCATCGAACGCTGATCGTGCGCAAACTCAAAGGCCTCGAAAGCCTGATCGACGTTTCGGTGGTCAGCTGGCTGATGCGCGAAAGCGGCTGGACCTTCGACAAGCAGACAGGTTCCACGGGCGATGCGCTGGACGGTCACACCTTCTTCTATCAGCGTTACCTCGCTGACAACCCGAATTACACCGGTCGCGTGACGGTACCCGTGCTGTGGGACAAGAAGCTGCAGCGCATCGTCAGCAATGAGTCCTCGGAAATCATCCGCATGTTCAATTCGGCGTTCGATGATCTGACCGGCAACCGTCTGGATCTGTACCCCGAGTCGCTTCGTCCGGAGATCAACCGGCTGAATGACGCGATTTATCCCGCCGTCAACAACGGCGTGTATCGCGCCGGATTCGCCACGACGCAGAAGGCTTACGAACAAGCCTTCGACGAGGCGTTCGCTGAGTTGGACGTGCTGGAAAACCTGCTGGGCAAGAAACGTTACCTGGCTGGCGAATACCTGACCGAAGCCGACGTGCGCCTGTTTACCACGCTGATTCGGTTCGACGCGGTTTATCACGGGCATTTCAAATGCAACCTGCGTCGTATTGCTGATTACCCGAACCTGAGCAACTGGTTGCGCGAGCTGCACCAATGGCCGGGCGTTGCCGAGACGGTCGACTTCGTGCACATCAAGCATCACTACTATGCCAGCCATGCCACCATCAACCCGACGGGCGTAGTGCCCAAGGGACCGGCGCAAGATTTTGCCGGTGGCCATGATCGCGCACGCCTTCCGGGCCTTGGGATCGTTCAGCACCTCTGATCGTCCACCCGTAGACCTTCACACGCAGACGATCCCCTTGGGATCGTCTCGCGAGTCGCCTTCCCCTTCCGGAAAGGGCCGTCTTTCCCTGCCCTGAACCGCGCTTCAGCGACACCTCGCAACCTCTGCAAAATAAAGTGCAGGGCGGACTGTGAAGCCACGACATATGTCATTTCCTCATAAGCATAAGCGAACTTATTATTTTGAGGAATCACACAACGTGATAGTTTGAACTCACTTAAAACTGCCACTTAGCTGTTGTGATGCGATCATGCCCCAGTACGCGAACCTGAACATTGGAAATAAAAGCACGGCTTTTTCAAATCCGATGTCCGCGATCGCCTGCGCATCTACAATATCCCTCTTCTCGCCGTCTCCCGTGCCTTGCCAAGCCAACAGTGAAACCTCCAGTGCGGTAGGTGAGGGCCTGGCGTTTCTCCTTTACGCCATGTGAAGGCTTTTGCCGGACCGCTTGTTTAAATAACGTTCGACTTTTCAAACGATGAACACGGGTGCCTGTCGCCGAGCGCCAAGGATGAGTCACGACGTCATTTATTACTCCGCGATCAACTGCTTTTTCATGTAACGGAATACAGCACTTTTATTTATTCAAGGGCGCGCGATGTCGAACTACCTGGACACACAGCATCAGGCGGAAGTTTCTGAAGTCCTCAATACTTTTACAGCACGCACTGAATGGCCAACCTGGTTATTGATCATCGGTTTTTACAGCGCGTGGTGCTTGATCATTTTTCACGGCCGAGCATTGGGACCGTTTATTTCGATCAGTTTGCTGTTGCCGTTGATCGTGCTGTGGATGTCGTTACAACACGAGTGCATTCACGGACACCCCACGCGTTTGCCCGCTCTGAATAAAGCGTTGGCCTACCTGCCCTTCGCAGTCTGGTACCCGTACAACGTTTACCGCGACACGCACCTCGCGCACCATGTTGATGAAACACTGACCGTGCCGGGTATCGATCCCGAAAGTCGCTACATCTCCGCCGCCGACTGGGAATACCTGCCCACGGTCCAGCGCTTCATTCTCTGGACAAATAAAACGGTGGCGGGCCGCCTGCTGACCGGCGTGCCCCTGGCCATCGCTTCACTGGTGTTTTCAGACATTCCAAAATCCATACAACGTCGGGATGAAAGTGCACACATGTGGGCATTTCATATCGCGTGGGTCGCGGTCATGCTCTGGACAGTGGAACATTACAGTGCCGTAAGTGCCTGGGAATATGTGGTGTTTGTCTCTATACCGGCATTGGCGATTGGCATGATTCGCTCATTTTATGAACATCGCCCTTCCGAGCGGGCAGAACACCGCACGGTGATCAACGAGTCGAAAGGCCTATTGAGTTGGCTGTTTTTGAACTTGAACTTCCATCTCGTGCATCACGACTTACCCAAACTGCCGTGGTATTGCCTACCGACGGTCTACCATGCTCGGCGTCAGCAATGGATTGAGCGCAACGGGGTGTATGTCGTGCGTAATTACCGACAACTCTTTTTCAACAACTTCCTGACGCCCATCGACAGCCCTGTCCATCCTTTACCAACGCGGCAGGCCCATGAACGACCTTCAGTCAACGCCGGTGCTTTTGAATGATACGTTTCGAGAATGTCACGAAGTACCACAAAGGTAAGAAAGCCCCAGCAGTCACTGCGCTCAACCTCGACATACGAGAAGGCGAATTGTGCGTACTGATCGGGCCAAGCGGCTGCGGCAAGACGTCCATCCTGAAGATGATCAACCGGCTGGACGTCCAGGACGAAGGCACGATCAGCGTTGATGGCAGTGACATTGGCGAAACGAATGTTGTGAGCCTGCGTCGACGGATCGGCTTCATGATGCAAAACGCTGCCCTGTTCCCGCACAGGACCGTGGAAGCGAACATCGCCGCGGTGCCGCATCTACTGAAATGGGACAAGGATAAAACCCGGCGACGCGTGGTCGAGCTCATGGACTTGGTGGGGCTTCCGCCTGACTTGGCGGGGCGTTACCCAAGCCAGCTGTCCGGTGGGCAGCAAAGTCGAGTGGCCCTTGCCCGGGCGCTCGCCTCGGACCCGCCCGTGATCCTGATGGACGAACCCTTCGGCGCACTTGACCCGCTCATTCGCGAGCGACTTCAGGACGAACTCGTCGCCCTGCAGAAACGCCTGCACAAGACCATCGTCCTCGTCACCCACGACATGGAAGAGGCGATCAAGCTGGCGGATCGCATCGCGGTGTTCGAGGAAGAAGGCAAGCTGGTTCAGTTCGATACGCCGAAAAATATTCTGGCGTACCCGGCCAGCCCCTTCGTACAGCAATTCGTGGGGAACGACCCGTCGCTCAAACGGCTGGCCTTGATGAAGGTCTCTGAACTGGAAGAACCCGAGAGCGCCGCGCTAACGCTAGACAGCGTGGCTGAACCACGACTGGCCCATGTGAGCCCTGCCCTGAAACTGGTGCTCAATGACCAGCACCAGCCCGTCAGTTGGCTCAGCGATAGCCACCATCCTGCGCCTCATTTGACGTTGGTTTCCGGCACAGAGTCGTTGCACCACGCCCTGCTGAAAATCCTGAATACGCCCTCAGGCGTCATCGTTCAGGTGGACGACGAGGGTAAATACACCCGCTGCATTTCGACGTCCCACCTCTACGAGGCCCTTCACGACCCACAGCGGGAGGTCGTGAATGATTGACACCGAATGGGTCAGCGACAACATTCCGATGATCCTCGGCCTGCTCGCTGATCATCTACAACTGGTCGCGCTTTCAATGTTATTGGGCACGCTGATCGCCAGCGTCATGATTCTGCTGACGCTGTGGCTGCCGGCACTCTCCCGTCCGCTGACCTACATCAGCGGCATCCTTTTCACCATCCCGTCGCTGGCGCTGTTCATCTTGTTGATGCCCATAACGGGGCTGTCAAAAACCACCTCGGTAATAGGCCTGAGCGTCTATTCGTTATTGATCATTCTGCAAAACACGCTGGCAGGTTTAGCGAGCACATCCCCTGTCGTCTTACAGGAAGCGCGAGCCATCGGCTATACCCGTTTGCAAGGCTTTCTAGCCGTGGAACTGCCCCTGGCCATTCCCTATCTGTTCGGCGGTTTGCGCACGACAGCGGTCACGCTAGTGGGACTTGTGACCGTGACGGCGATTATTGGCCAAGGCGGGCTCGGCCAACTGTTCGTGACAGGCCTGACATTAAGTTTTTCCACCCCCGTCATTATCAGCCTGGTATTAACAGTGCTCCTTGCCATCAGTGTCGACTTTGCTTTTTACAGTGCTGAAAAGCGCCTGTTCCCGTGGGTGAGGTGATGGACACCCTTAACGCCGTTCTTACCTGGTTCCTTCAATCGGAAAACTGGCTCGGCGACGAAGGCATCTTCGTACGGCTTTCAGAACATCTTTATTACGTCGGCATCAGTCTGGCGATTGCCACCGGTATTGCGTTGCCCTTGGGTATCGCGATCGCTCATTACAAACGCAGCGCACACATCGCCATCGGCCTGTTCAATCTCGGTCGTGCATTACCCTCTTTAGGTGTCGTTATCCTCGCCATCATGGTGATTGGCTTCGATGTCAGCGCCGTGATCCTGGCGTTAACCTTGATGAGCATTCCACCCATTCTGACCAATACCATTGTCGGTATCGGGGAAGTGGAATCGTCCTTGAAAAATTCCGCCAAAGCGATGGGCATGCGCCGTCGCGACATTATTCTCGAACTCGAACTGCCCCTCGCCTTCCCCATCATTTTCGTCGGATTCCGCACTGCACTCCTTCAATTGATTGCCACTGCCACCATCGCCGCTTATGCCGGTTTTGGAGGTTTGGGGCGTTTCTTGATCGATGGACTTGGCCGCAACGACATTCCACAAACCATTGCCGGAGCCATCACGGTTTCGGTACTCGCCATGCTCAGTGAAGGGTTGTGTTCGGGCGCCGAAAAGTTGATCCGCAAACAGGCGTGGCTCGGGAAGTCCCCCTTAAACGCCGCGTAACAAAAACAGAACCTATAACGACACTGCCATTGGAGCGAACAGATGACTGCCCTCACCCTTTCAACACCTAAAACGGTATTAGCGGTATTTATGGGAATCGGTTTATTTGCCGCCAGCCATCTCGCGAGTGCTGCCACCATCACCGTGGGGGGCGCCAACTTTTCCGAGCAATCGGTATTGGCGAATATTTACGCGTCGGCACTTCGCAAGGCCGGTATCGAGACTCAAACCCGACTTAATCTAGGCAACCGGCAGGTCATCGCCGCGGCGCTCAAAAGTGGTGACGTCGATGTTGTGCCCGAATACATCGGCTCGCTGCTCGCCTTCTACGACAACAAGGCCGCCCTGACGGATCAGCAGGCGATCACCCAAGCGCTGAAAGCCAAACTGCCTGACAGCCTGGAATTGCTCGGTTCTTCCTCCGCAGGCTCTGCGACCGCGTGGGCCGTGACCCATAAGACCGCCGAAAAATACCACCTCAAAACCCTGTCGGACCTGGCGCCTGTATCGAGCCAACTGGTGCTGGGTGGCCCGCCGGAAGTTAAAACATCGGCGCTGGGCGTGCCTGGACTCAAAGCGGTTTACGGCATCGATTTCAAATCCATCAAGTCCCTCGACATGGGCGGCCCCCTGTCCAGGCTGGCGCTGAACTCGGGCACCATCGATGTCGTCACGGTGGTCTCCACCCAAGGCATCCTGGCCACCGAACCCTGGGTTGTCCTCGATGATGATAAAAACCAGCAGCCCGTTCAGAACATTACGCCGGTCATCCGCAAATCCGTGCTGACACCACAGATCACCCAGACCCTCGACAAAGTCTCCGCTGCCCTCACCACCAAAGAACTGACCGAATTGAATCGTCTGGTCGATATCGACCACAAAGACCCGGCCAAGGTCGCGGACGAATGGGTCAGCAAGCACGTCGCCGTGACCGCAGGCTAACGGCGCCCCGTCCGGATGACGCATCTATTCAGCGAGTGAGCGCGAGCCATGTCCAACCGCAGCATGATTCTGAACCTGTTCTTTTTTAATCCTCAGGGTGATTACCGTTTTTCGTGGCGTCACCCGCAAGCTCCGACGACGGAGGTTTTCAGGCTTCCGTTTTTCGTGAAACTGGTGCAGCAGGCAGAGGCATCAAAATTCGATGCCGTTTTCGTTGCGGACCATGTCGGAGTCTGGGATTCCGTGCCCAGCGGCCTCAAGCATTACGCCAATCCCCGCCTGGAGCCGATCACCCTGTTATCGGCATTGGCAGCGGTCACGGAATCCATCGGCTTGATGGCCACCGCTTCCACGTCCTACAACGATCCGTACAACCTCGCGCGTTATTTCGCGTCACTGGACCACATCAGCGAAGGACGAGTGAGCTGGAACATCGTGACGTCGTGGCTCGAAGAGGAAGCGGCCAACTTCGGCGTCACCGGGGTTCCGAAGCATGGAAACCGCTACCAGCGCGCCCATGAATTCGTCGGTGTGGTGAAGCGCCTGTGGGACTCGTGGGAAGACGATGCGCTGACGTTCAACAAGGAAAGTGGCGATTTTGCCGACCCGGCGAAAATTCACGCGCTCCACCATGACGGCGAGTATTTCAAAGTGCGTGGCCCGTTGAACGTGCCTCGTACGCCCCAGGCCTATCCGATTCTTGCCCAGGCGGGGTCTTCGGATGCAGGCCTCGACCTGGCCGCCGCCCATGCCGACGTGCATTTCTGCTTCGTAAACTCGGTTGAAGAGGCCCTGACCTATCGCGCGGAACTGAACCGACGACTGGCCTTGCAGGATCGGCAGCCGAACGACCTGAAGGTGATCGCCGGTGTGTTGCCGGTCGTGCTGGGTGATGAGAGTGAAGCGGAGCGTCGTGAGCAACTGGTCGACAGCCTGATCATCGACGCCATCGCGATTGATCTAGTGTCGAGTTACATCCGGCTTGACCTCAGCGGATTGCCGCCCGACGGACCGTTGCCTCCCCTTCCAGACGAGGCAGAATTTGACGGCATTCGCACCAAGCTGGCCTTGATCAAAACCTACGACGCGAGCATCACTATTCGCGAGCTGGGCCGGGCACTGATCAAGAGTTCGAGCACATCGCTGGTGATCGGGACGGCCGAGCAGGTGGCTGACAGGTTGGCGGAGTACTACGAGGCAGGAGCGGTAGATGGGTACAACCTGATGTTCCCGTTCCTGCCGACGGACTTCGACAGCTTCGCGGCCAGTGTTGTGCCGCTGCTGCAAGCGAGAGGGGTGTTTCGCACCGAGTACGAGCCGGGCACGTTGCGTGACCGACTCGGATTGAAGCGACCACGCAACAGCTTTCGGTGAGACACGTTCGACAGTTCCCTTGAAGCGGGCTCACACCCACTTCAAGGGCTGACAATCAGACGCCGCTTTGAGCGCCTTCGAACCACGCCAGCTTGTCCCGCAACGTCACCACTTCCCCGACGATCACCAGCGTCGGCGCATGCACTTCATGCTCCGCCACCAGCTGCGGCAGGTTGGCCAGGGTGCCGGTGAAGACGCGCTGGTTGGTCGTGGTGCCCTGCTGGATCAACGCAGCCGGGGTGTCGGCCGAACGCCCATGCTTGACCAGCTCGCTGCAAATGATCGGCAAGCCAATCAGCCCCATGTAGAACACCAGCGTCTGCGCAGGAGAGACCAGGTCTTTCCACGGCAGGTCGGTGGTGTTGTTTTTCAAGTGCCCCGTCACGAAACGCACGGATTGCGCGTAATCGCGGTGGGTCAGCGGAATCCCGGCATACGCCGCGCAACCACTGGCCGCCGTGATGCCCGGCACCACTTGAAACGGAATGCCATTGGCTGCCAGCTCTTCAATTTCTTCGCCGCCACGGCCAAAGATGAACGGATCGCCCCCTTTGAGCCGCACGACGCGCTTGCCCTGTTTGGCCAGCGCCACCAGTTGCTGGTTGATCTGGTCCTGCGGCAGGGCATGATCGGCGCGCTGCTTGCCGACATAAATGCGGTCCGCGTCGCGACGGCACAGTTCAAGAATCGCCGGGGCCACCAGACGGTCGTAGAGCACGACATCGGCTTGCTGCATCAGGCGCAAGGCCTTGAAGGTCAGCAGGTCCGGATCGCCCGGGCCCGCACCGACCAGATACACCTCGCCTGACGCGCTCGGCGCTTCACCGTCGATTTTCGCCTGCAACAGACGTTCGGCTTCGGCGCCCTGCCCGGCCAGTTGGCGATCCGCGATAGGCCCTTGAAACACGTCTTCCCAAAATGCGCGGCGTTGCTGGACATTCGGAAACAGGTTCTTCACCTGGTGACGGAAACGCGCCGCGAGACCGGCCAGATGGCCATAGGTTGGCGGAATCCAGCTTTCCAGCTTGGCGCGGATCAAGCGCGCCAGCACCGGCGCATCGCCGCCACTGGACACAGCAATCACCAACGGCGAGCGGTCGACGATGGCCGGAAAAATCACGCTGCACAGGGCAGGCGCATCCACCACGTTGACCGGTACGCCGCGCTGACGAGCATCGGCAGAGACTTGGGCATTGAGCGGCTCGTCGTCGGTGGCGGCGATGATCAGCACGCAGCCGTTCACATCCGCCTCGTCGTAACCACGGAGAATCTGCTCGCCACCGCTGCTGTCGATCAGCTCGCGCAGCTCTGTTCCGATCTCGGGTGCAACCACCCGCAGGACCGCACCGGCGTCAGCCAGCAAGCGAGACTTGCGCAAGGCAATCTCGCCGCCACCCACCACCAGCACGCGGGCACCCCGAAGGTTGTGGAACAGCGGCAGGAATTCCATTTAGCCGATGACCTCGATGCCACCCATCCACGGCTTGAGCACGTCCGGCACGCGAATCGAACCGTCCGCCTGCTGATAGTTCTCCAGCACCGCCACCAGGGTACGACCCACGGCCAGGCCGGAGCCATTCAGGGTGTGCACCAGTTCCGGTTTGCCGGTTTCCGGGTTGCGCCAACGGGCCTGCATGCGGCGCGCCTGGAAGTCGCCGCAGTTGGAGCACGACGAGATTTCGCGGTATTTGTCCTGGCTTGGAATCCACACTTCCAGGTCGTAGGTTTTCACAGCGCTGAAACCCATGTCGCCGGTGCACAGGGCCAGCACGCGATACGGGAGCTCCAGCAATTGCAGCACGCGTTCGGCGTTGCCGGTCAGACCTTCGAGCGCCTCCATGGATTTGTCAGGCTCGACGATCTGCACCATCTCGACTTTGTCAAACTGGTGCTGACGGATCATGCCGCGGGTGTCGCGACCCGACGCACCGGCTTCGGAACGGAAGCACGGGGTATGGGCGACGAATTTCAACGGCAGTTGCTTGGCATCGAGGATTTCGCCAGCGACGAGGTTGGTCAGCGACACTTCCGCCGTCGGGATCAGGTACAGATCGGCTTCACCTTCGCGCGCGATCTTGAACAGGTCTTCTTCGAACTTCGGCAATTGACCGGTGCCTTGCAACGCCGGGGCTTGAACCAGATAAGGCGTGTAGGCCTCTTCATAGCCGTGTTCGTTGATGTGCAGCGTGATCATGAACTGCGCGAGGGCACGGTGCAGGCGCGCAATCGGGCCACGCAGCACGGCAAAACGGGCGCCGGACAGCTTGGCGGCGGTTTCGAAATCCAGCCAGCCGAACTTTTCGCCCAACGCAACGTGGTCCTGAACGGCGAAGTCGAACGAGGCAGGCGTACCCCATTTGCGCACTTCAACGTTTTCCTCTTCATCAGCACCCACCGGCACGGATTCGTGAGGCAGGTTCGGCATGTTCAGCAGAATGACGTCGAGCTCGGACTGAATGGCGTCCAGCTCTTTCTTGCCAGTGCTCAGCTCTTCAGCCATGCGGTCGATGTCGGCCATCAGCGGCGCGATGTCTTCGCCACGCTGCTTGGCCTGGCCAATGGATTTGGAACGGGCATTACGCTCGGCCTGAAGCTGCTCAGTGCGGGTCTGCACTGTCTTGCGCTGGTTTTCCAGCGCTTCGATGCGGGCCACGTCCAGTGTGAAGCCACGGGAAGCCAGGCGATCCGCTACGTCCTGAAGTTGGGTACGTAACAGTTTGGAGTCGAGCATATCGTTGCCTCGTGATTGAATCGGGTTCGTTGAATTCGGGTCTATTACATTCGGGTCAGCGACAGACCTGCCCAGGTCGCCAGCAGCCCGCCAAACACACTGATCACCGCATAGCCGATGGCCAGTGGAGCCTGCCCGCTTTCGAGCAAACGCAGGGTATCCAGAGAAAAAGACGAAAAGGTCGTCAGGCCGCCGACAAAACCGACGATCAGACCGGCACGGATTTCAATCGGCACTTCCGGGCGCAACAGGAACCAGCCGTACAGCACGCCGATGATCAGACAACCCACCAGATTGACCGCCAACGTCGCCGTGTAGAAATGCTTGGGCCAGTTCGCCGACACCCAAGTGCCTGCCGCAAAACGCAATAATGTACCAGCGATGCCCGCAATCGACACCGCAAGAATCGTCTGAATCACTATTTTCTCCGCTGACGGGGGCTGGCGCGGTCGAGTGCGGCCAGGTGTTTGAGTTTTTCGCCGATTTTCAGCTCCAGCCCGCGAGGGACCGGCTGGTAATACTGACGCGGTTCCAGCTCGTCAGGGAAGTAGTCTTCACCTGCGGCGTAGGCATCCGGTTCGTCATGGGCGTAGCGATATTCTTCGCCGTAACCCAGTTGCTTCATCAATTTGGTCGGGGCATTGCGCAAATGCAACGGCACTTCCAGCGAACCGTGTTCGGTCGCCTCGCGCATCGCCATCTTGAAGCCCATGTACACAGCATTGCTTTTCGGCGCGCAGGCCAGGTAAACGATGGCCTGCGCCACCGCCAGCTCGCCTTCGGGGCTGCCCAGCCGTTCCTGCACATCCCAGGCGGACATGCACAGCGGCAGCGCGCGCGGGTCGGCGTTGCCGATGTCCTCGCTGGCCATGCGCACCACGCGCCGGGCGAGGTACAGCGGATCACAGCCGCCGTCGATCATCCGGGCGAACCAATACAGTGCCGCGTCAGGATTGGAGCCGCGAATCGATTTATGCAGCGCGGAAATCTGGTCGTAGAACGCCTCGCCGCCCTTGTCGAAACGTCGACGGCTGTCGCCCAGCAGGCTTTGCAGCAACTCGGGCTCGATCTCGCTGTTGTCTTCCGCCAGATCCGAGGCGTTTTCCAGCAGGTTGAGCATGCGACGGCCGTCACCATCGGCGGCGGCCAGAAGGGTCTTGAACGCTTCGTCGCCCAGGCTGAGGTGCCGGTTGCCAAGACCGCGCGCTTCGGTCAGGGCACGGTCCACCAATTGGCGCAGGGCGGTTTCGTCGAGGCTTTTCAGCACATAGACGCGGGCGCGTGAAAGCAAGGCGTTGTTCAATTCGAAGGACGGGTTTTCAGTGGTCGCGCCAATGAAAATCAACGTGCCGTCTTCGACATAGGGCAGAAACGCATCCTGTTGCGACTTGTTGAAGCGGTGCACTTCGTCGACAAACAGAATGGTGCGGCGGCCGTATTGGCCGGCCTGTTGCTTGGCGACTTCGACGGCCTGACGAATCTCTTTGACCCCGGCCAGCACCGCCGACACGGTTTCGAAGTGCGCATCGGAGACCTTCGCCAGCAACCGCGCCAGGGTGGTTTTCCCCACGCCCGGCGGCCCCCAGAAAATCATCGAGTGCAGCGCGCCCTGCTCCAGCGCTTCACGCAAGGGCTTGCCGTGGGCGAGCAAGTGCTGTTGGCCGACGTACTCGTCCAGGTTGGTCGCCCGCAAACGGGCAGCCAGGGGCTGGGCAATCGGCTCACTGCTGAACAGGTCCATGCTGGACTTTCGAACCTCTTATTCCTGAATGACGTCCGCGCCTTTCGGGATCTGGAACTGGAATTTGCTCGCCGCGACAGGCTCGTTGGCCTTGACGCCGGTGAACAGGATATTGGTGCGCTGGCCGACGCTGTCGATCAACTGCATGTCGTTGATCATGCCGTTGCGGAACGACAGACGCAGGTTATCGAACAGGGTGTCCTTGGATTTCGGCTTCAGCACGAAGTCGATCACGCCGCCCGCTTCCTTGGCGCTGATGTCGAAGCTTTCGCTGATCTTCGACACGTCACCGGACAGCAGCAAGGCGGGGGTCTGGGTCAGGCGCTGGTCGAGGGTCTTGATGGTGACCTGTTCCAGGTCCGGGTCCCACAGCGAGACTTTCTTGCCGTCAGAGACCATCAGTTGTTCCTGAGGCGCGTCAGTGTGCCAGTAAAACAAGCCTGGTCGCTGCAACACCATGTCGCCTGCGGTTTCCTGCAACTGCGTGCCACCACCGTCCAGCGTCAGCTGGGAAAAGCGGCCGCTCAGGGTTTTCGAGCTTTCCAGCAGCTGGGTCAGACGCGCCACGTCCTTGCTGTCGGCGTGGGCCGGGAGAGCGGAAAAAGCCAGTGCAGATACCAACAACATGCGGATAAGACGCATGGGAGTCCTCTTTGGGGTCAATTAACACGGACGGCGCCATGAGGCGCCATCCGATTACATGTCATGGGCGAAGTGTCAATCACGCGCGGGGCTGGGTGCAATCACTTCCCGCGAGCCATTGGTGTTCATGGCGGTCACGACACCGGCCATTTCCATGGCTTCGATCATCCGCGCGGCGCGGTTATAACCAATCTTGAGCTTGCGCTGCACGGCCGAGATCGACGCACGACGGCTTTCCAGCACGAAGTTGACCGCCTCGTCGTACAGCGCATCGGTTTCGGCGTCGTCACCGTCGCCTCCGCCGCTGCTGCCCTCGAACCCGCTTCCGGCCTCTTCGACGCCATTGAGGATATCGTCGTTGTACTGCGGCGTGCCGCGCAGTTTCCAGGCTTCGACGACGCGGTGAACCTCGTCATCGGACACGAAGGCGCCGTGCACCCGGATCGGCAGGCTGGTGCCCGGTGGCATGTACAGCATGTCACCGTGGCCGAGCAGTTGTTCGGCGCCGCCCTGATCAATGATGGTCCGGGAGTCGATCTTGCTCGACACCTGAAACGCCATACGGGTCGGAATGTTCGCTTTGATCAGACCGGTGATCACGTCAACCGACGGACGCTGGGTCGCGAGGATCAGGTGGATGCCTGCGGCACGGGCCTTCTGCGCGATACGGGCGATCAGCTCTTCGACCTTCTTGCCGACGATCATCATCATGTCGGCGAATTCGTCGACCACCACGACAATCGTCGGCAGCTTGGTCAGCAGCGGCGCTTCGTCGTGAATGCTTTCGCGGTGATACAACGGGTCCGAAATCGGCGTCCCGGCGTCTTCCGCTTCCTTGATCTTGTGGTTGAAGCCCGACAGGTTACGTACGCCCATCTTGGCCATCAGCTTGTAGCGACGCTCCATCTCGGCCACCGACCAGCGCAGGGCATTGGCGGCGTCCTTCATGTCGGTCACCACCGGGCACAGCAGGTGCGGGATGCCTTCATAGATGGACAGCTCAAGCATTTTCGGGTCGATCATGATCAGCTTGGCGTCTTCCGGGCCGGACTTGAACAGGATCGACAGAATCATCGCATTTACACCCACCGACTTACCGGAACCGGTCGTACCGGCCACCAGCAAGTGCGGCATCTTGGCGAGGTCAGTGATGATCGGCTTGCCGCCGATGTCATGCCCCAGCGCCAGCGTGACCGGCGATTTGAAATTGTCGTATTCGGGGGTCGACAACACTTCGGAGAAGCGCACGATCTGCCGGTCTTCGTTGGGAATCTCGATACCGACCGTCGTCTTGCCCGGAATCACCTCGACCACGCGGACGCTGGTCACGGCCAGAGAGCGCGCCAGGTCTTTCGCAAGGTTGGCGATGCGGCTGACCTTGACCCCCGCTGCCGGTTGAATCTCGTAGCGGGTAATGACCGGACCGGGATGGATGGAATCCACGGTGACTTCGACGCCGAATTCCTTGAGCTTGATTTCCAGCAGATGCCCAACGGCGGCCAGTGACTCAGGCGAATAGTTGAGCTGCTTCTTTTCTGCCGGGTCGAGAATCGAGATAGGCGGCAGGGTGCCTTCCACGGCGCTGTCGACGAACAACGGCGCCTGTTTCTCTTTCAATACGCGCTTGCTCGGCTCTGGCGGCTTGGCCGGCGCCGGGGCGATGACCGCGGGGATGTGCTTCTCGCGAGCCACCATGTGCTCGCTCAGAGCCTGCTCGCGCTCGATCAGGCGCTCCTTGGCCTTGGCCTGTTCACGACGATCCGGCACCACCGGCGCCACCACTTCGTCGACACGCATGTCGACTTCCCGCAGTTGAGCGACCATTTGCTTGCGCTCGGTGCGCTCGGACCACCAACGGTTGATCGCACCCTGAAACAGCTCGAACAGGTCCAGCGTGATCTTGCCCGTGGTGTCCATCACCTTGAACCACGACAAGTCGGTGAACACGGTCAAACCGAACAGGAACAGCGCGATGAACAGCAGGGTGCTGCCCTGCACGTTGAGCGCACGCTTGGCCAGATCGCCCAGCACCTCGCCCAGCACACCACCCGCGGAACCCGGCAGGCCCGATGCGGAGTGGAAATGGATATGTGCCAACGCGGCGCCGGCCAGTATCAGGAACACCAGGCCAATCATGCGCCAGGAAAACAGCCAGCCGCTCCATTGCCATGGGTCGTGCCGCTGCCGGAACACCTGATACGCCTTGACCCCTAGCAAAATGGGGAAGATGTAAGCGAAATAGCCCAATACCATGAACAGAATATCGGCGGAGAACGCGCCCGCACGGCCTGCGGCGTTCTGCACCTGGACGGAACTGCTGGTATGGCTCCAGCCCGGATCGGCCTGATCGTAGGTCAACAAGGCCATCATCAGGTACAGGCACAAGAAGCCGAATGCGATCAGCGCACCTTCCTTGAGTCGGTAGTGCAAATGCTGCCGCCAGAGCGGAACGGGACTGGGTGCTGCGGTGGATTTCTTCAAAACGCTTCAATTCCTGCGCGCTAGCGCGAACATCTGGTGGTTGACTATAAACGACTGAATTGACGAAATAGCACTGACCGATTCCTGTCGTATCTGAAACGCGGTCGTCGTTGAACGCACGCTCGACAGGTGACTTGAAATGAGGTTAAACAACATCGGGCATTGTACGGATTTGCACGCTGCACGCCACGATAGTCTGGCGCGGACCTTGCCGATCTTCAAGCGTCGATGCCAACGGGCGATTTGAGCATGCATTTTCTTTGCTGACAAAGGGTTATGACGTGTTTTTCTCGCGCTACGGAACTGTCGAATGGCCATGATCCACATGAAGGCTGCAAATCTGCACCGCCCGTCACAATGCGGTGCCGGTCAAGGCCCTGTGACCGCATTCCTGGCGTGTAGTTGCACGGGCCCGCGCACTCCCCTCCCCTCTCGCCAAAGCGGAACGCTATGCTGACCTGGTTACAACGCGACACCCTTGATTTTCCACCGCTGGAAAAAGCCATGCGTGAACCCAACGGGTTGCTCGCAGGCGGTGGGGATCTGTCTGCCGATCGACTGATTCAGGCCTACCGGCATGGCTGTTTTCCGTGGTACCAGCAGGGCCAGCCGATCCTCTGGTGGTCGCCCGATCCGCGCACCGTCTTGTTTCCCGACGAGCTGCACGTCTCCCGCAGCCTGGCAAAAGTGCTGCGACAAAAACGTTATCAGGTGACGTTCGATCAGGACTTTGAGGCCGTCATCCGCGCCTGCGCAGGGCCACGGGCCTACACCCACGAAACCTGGATCACCGGTTCCATGCAAGCGGCTTACGTCGAGCTGCATGCTCGCGGCTTCGCTCACAGCGTTGAAGTGCGTGAAAACGGTGAGCTGGTCGGCGGTTTGTACGGCCTGGCGATGGGTCAGCTGTTTTTCGGCGAGTCGATGTTCAGCCGCGCCGACAATGCCTCCAAGGTCGGTTTCGCCACCCTGGTTGAACATCTCAAGGCATGGGGTTTCGTGCTGATCGATTGTCAAATGCCGACACAACACCTGCAAAGCTTCGGCGCCCGGCCAATCCCACGACGAACCTTCGCCGACTACCTGAACAAACACCTCGATCTGACGCATTCCGCCGACTGGCTACCTAGGCGAGTTTGAGTCGGCTGGCATACACTCTTAACTAAAGTTTTTTCCGAGGGTTGATCATGACCGAGCTGGCGCGGCTTAAGTTTTATGCCACTCAACCCCACTCCTGCAGCTACCTGCCCGAAGAACAAGCCACAACGCTGTTCCTCGATCCCAGCCAGCCGATGGACGTGCAGGTCTATGCCGACCTTTCCGACATGGGCTTTCGCCGCAGTGGCGACCATCTCTATCGCCCGCACTGCCAGAATTGCAGCGCGTGCGTGCCTGCGCGCATTCCTGTCGGGCTGTTCGTGCCCGATCGTCAGCAAAAGCGCATCCTCAAGCGCAACGCAGACATCGAAGTTATCAGTACAAAGCCGCATTTCAGTGAAGAGTATTTCGACCTGTACCAGCGCTACATCGAGCAGCGTCACGCGGACGGCGACATGTACCCGCCCAGCCGCGATCAGTTTTCGACCTTCCTGGTGCGCGACCTGCCTTTCTCCCGGTTTTACGAATTCCGTCTGGAAGGTCGGCTGCTCGCCGTGGCCGTCACCGACTTGCTGCCGAATGGCCTGTCTGCCGTTTACACGTTCTACGAACCTTCCGAGGAGCGCCGAAGCCTGGGACGCTTCGCCATTCTCTGGCAAATCGCCGAAGCGGCGCGTCTGCAGCTGCATGCGGTGTACCTCGGTTACTGGATCAAGAACTGCAAAAAGATGAATTACAAGACGCAATATCGCCCTATCGAGCTGCTGACCAATCAAAGATGGGTCACTCTTTACTGAATCCCTTGGCTTGCCCCTCACTTTTCGGGCACAATGCAGCCCGCTTTTGCCTGGCTGCCGTTTGCACCGGGCCATTCATTGGATACCGAGGGCTTTACTGCATGTCGAAAGAAGACAGCTTCGAAATGGAAGGCACTGTCGTCGACACCCTGCCCAACACCATGTTCCGTGTGGAGTTGGAAAATGGGCACGTCGTAACCGCGCACATCTCCGGCAAGATGCGCAAGAACTACATTCGTATTCTGACCGGCGACAAGGTCCGCGTTGAACTGACGCCGTATGACCTGAGCAAAGGGCGCATCACCTACCGCGCCCGCTAACAGGTCCACACAAAAACGCCCGGCTTATGACCGGGCGTTTTTGTTGGTGCGACTCAAGACAGCAAAAAGGCGCCAATCGGCGCCTTTTTGCTGTGCAGCGGTTGAACGTCAGGCCATTTCCGCCGTGGTTTCGTAGTCGAACGTGATCTCGCCATCCTTGAAGTCGATGTGAACCACACCGCCATGCTCGGACAACTCGCCGAAGAGGATTTCCTCGGCCAGTGGACGCTTGATCTTGTCCTGAATCAGACGTGCCATTGGGCGAGCGCCCATTGCCGCGTCGTAGCCACCTTCGGCCAGGTAACTTCTGGCAGCGTCGGTGACTTCCAGCAGAACCCGCTTGTCTTCCAGCTGCGCCTGAAGTTCGGTGAGGAACTTGTCCACCACGCTTTTGATGACCTCATGGCTGAGGCGACCAAATTGGATGATGGTGTCTAGACGGTTGCGGAATTCCGGCGTGAAGCTCTTCTTGATGACTTCCATCGCATCAGACGAGTGATCCTGATGGGTGAAGCCAATCGAAGCACGCGCCGCGGTTTCAGCACCGGCGTTGGTAGTCATGATCACAATCACGTTGCGGAAGTCCGCTTTGCGACCGTTGTTGTCAGTCAGCGTACCGTGGTCCATCACCTGCAGCAGCAGGTTGAAGACTTCAGGGTGCGCCTTCTCGATTTCATCGAGCAACAAGACACAGTGGGGCTGCTTGGTGATGGCTTCGGTCAGCAAACCACCCTGATCGAACCCGACATACCCCGGAGGCGCACCGATCAGACGCGAAACGGTATGGCGCTCCATGTACTCGGACATGTCGAAACGAACCAGCTCGATCCCCAACGCCTTGGCCAGCTGACGCGCCGCCTCGGTTTTACCCACACCGGTCGGCCCTGCGAACAGGAACGAACCGACAGGCTTGTCAGGCGACTTGAGACCGGCACGGGACAGCTTGATCGCCGTGGACAGCGAATCAATGGCTGCATCCTGACCGAAGACGGTCAGTTTCAGATCGCGTTCGAGGTTACGCAGCAGTTCCTTATCGGAGCTGTTGACGTGCTTAGGCGGAATCCGCGCGATTTTCGCGACGATGTCTTCCACCTGCGGCACTTCGATGCGCTTGACCCGAGACTCGACCGGCTGCAGACGCTGATAGGCACCCGCCTCGTCGATGACGTCAATCGCCTTGTCGGGCATGTGACGGTCATTGATGTAGCGCGACGCCAGTTCAGCAGCGGCGCGCAGAGCTTCGTCGCTGTATTCGATATTGTGGTGCTGCTCGAAACGACCTTTTAGGCCACGCAGAATACCGATGGTGTCTTCGACCGACGGCTCGGAGACGTCGACTTTCTGGAAGCGACGGGCAAGCGCACGGTCTTTTTCGAAGATGCCGCGGAATTCCTGGAACGTGGTCGAACCGATGCAACGGATATCACCCGAAGACAGCAGCGGCTTGAGCAGGTTGGAGGCGTCCATCACGCCGCCCGACGCAGCACCGGCACCAATGATGGTGTGGATTTCATCGATGAACAGGATGGCATGCGGACGTTTTTTCAGCTCACCGAGCAGCGCCTTGAAGCGCTTCTCGAAATCGCCACGGTATTTGGTACCGGCCAGGAGAGCGCCGAGATCAAGGGAGTAGACGACGCTGTTGGCCAGCAGGTCCGGCACCTGATTGTCAACGATACGCTTGGCCAGGCCTTCGGCGATGGCCGTCTTGCCGACACCGGCCTCACCGACCAGCAACGGGTTGTTCTTGCGACGGCGCGCGAGAATCTGAGCAACACGCTCGACTTCCAGCTCACGGCCGACAAGGGGATCGATGCGGCCTTGACGGGCCAATTCATTCAGATTGCTGGCATAGGCATCCAGAGGATTGCCCGAAGAAGAAGACTCACCGCCCTCATCATCCTGCATATCTTGCTCACCTTCAGAGTGATCGCCATGCCCAGGCACTTTGGAAATGCCATGAGCGATATAGTTGACGACATCGATACGGGCAACGCTCTGCTGTTTCAGCAGAAACACCGCCTGACTTTCCTGCTCGCTGAAAATCGCCACCAGCACGTTGGCGCCAGTGACTTCACGCTTGCCGGAACTCTGCACATGGAAAACCGCACGTTGAAGCACACGCTGGAAGCCCAAAGTCGGTTGCGTCTCGCGATCCTCATCATGAACGGGGATCAACGGCGTCGTGGAGTCGATGAACTCCTGAAGGTCGTGTTTGAGTTTGTCGAGGTTCGCGCCGCAGGCACGGAGAACAGTGGCGGCAGCCTCATTGTCCAATAGGGCCAGCAGAAGGTGCTCGACGGTCATGAATTCATGACGTTTGGAGCGGGCCTCCTTGAAAGCCAAATTGAGGGTGACTTCGAGCTCACGGTTTAACATAGCTTCACCTCTTACCCAAGTGTCCGGCGTTAACCGTCCTTCTCGATCTCACAGAGTAGCGGATGCTGGCTTTCCCTGGCGTATTGGTTGACCTGCATTGCCTTGGTCTCGGCGATGTCGCGGGTAAACAATCCACATACCGCCCGTCCCTCTGTATGGACGGCCAGCATGACCTTGGTCGCCAGCTCACGATTCAGATTGAAGAACACCTCCAGCACTTCAACAACGAAATCCATGGGGGTGTAGTCATCGTTGAACAAAACCACCTTGTACATCGGTGGCACCTGCAATGTCGGCTTGGCTTCCTGCACCGCGATGCCCGCCGCTTCGTCCTCATGGGACTGCGGGTCATCCTGATTGAATGTTAGTCGAATCTTGCTCATTGCATGCATGGTAAAGGACGTTCGTAGGGGACGAAATTAAATAGATTGGTCATGATCATGCACATTATCGATTGGACCGCCACATGACCTTGACTATCGGCTAATCGGTGTTACAAACAATAGAACCCACATTGGGTAAAAAGGGTCCGCGCAGTCAACCAAAATTTTTTAGGTCCGGCGGATGAGAGGTGATGATACTCCCATCGGAGTCCTTTGCAGAGGGATGTGACTATGCTAAGCGGTAAGGTCAAGTGGTTTAACAACGCCAAGGGGTATGGCTTCATCGTTGAAGACGGCAAGTCCGAGGACCTGTTCGCCCACTACTCGGCGATCAAAATGGACGGCTACAAGACGCTCAAGGCCGGTCAGCCGGTCAACTTTGAGATCATCCAGGGCCCCAAAGGTTTGCACGCGGTAGAGATCAGCGCCGCAGCGACCAAAGATCCCGTTCACGCTCCTATCACGCAACACGAACACAGCAAAGATCACGCCTGAGCCGGACCGTTCAAGCGCGAGACTCTAAAACCGGCCAGCCTTTCATTGGGCTGACCGGTTTTTTTATGCGCGATCACCGTGGCTTTCTCTCTATAGAAGTTACCCAGGCCTGCAAAGACAGCAAACTGGCTTCAGCCCGGGACTGCCCTTGTGCTTGCGTGTGGGATCGACAACCCCTTCCCCGGCATCCAATGCTCCTTTAGTCGAAAACCGGCTTGCGATTCACGACGCCTTCACTACGCTTCAACGACTGCGACAGTCTGCCGCAGACCCCGTGAGACGCGGGCTTCAAGGTTTTGCGGAATTTCTGCGGTGGCCACCGGGAGGCTGAACCGATCAACGCGAGCGTCAAGCGTTCACACTACTATCGTATTAATGGCCGGGACCGGTGGTATACTCGCCGCCGGTGACCATAGGGTCATTGGGGGCCGAGCCATCTGAAACGCGACTTTCAGCCCTCCGAGGCCGAACGCTCAACCCGCATTCGGCCGCTTGACGCTCGATTGATGAACCCCATATCACGCGACGAAATTCTCGACTTTCGGCTCATCGTTTCCTTGGGCGAAAGTGCCTACCCTGCGCATCTCGAAATTTTGTGTACGCTCAGCAAAGAAGAGAGTTATCCCGAAAATGTCCAACCGCTCGAAGATCATCTATACCTTCACCGACGAAGCTCCTGCCCTCGCCACCTACTCACTGCTGCCGATCATCGAAGCGTTCACCGCTTCCGCTGACATCGCCGTCGAGACTCGCGACATCTCCCTTGCAGCCCGTATCCTTGCCAGCTTCCCAGAGCAGCTGGGCGACAAGAAGGTTTCCGACGATCTGGCAGAGCTGGGTGAACTGGCGACCACGCCCGAAGCCAACATCATCAAGCTGCCGAACATCAGCGCCTCGGTTCCTCAACTGAAGGCCGCGATCAAGGAACTGCAAGCCAAGGGCTACAACGTCCCGAACTACCCGGACGAAGTTGTCACCGAAGCCGACAAAGTCGCTCAGGCCGGTTATGACAAGGTAAAAGGCAGCGCCGTGAACCCGGTCCTGCGTGAAGGTAACTCCGATCGCCGTGCGCCGCTCTCGGTCAAGAATTATGCGCGCAAGCACCCGCACAAGATGGGCGCCTGGGCTGCAGACTCCAAATCCCACGTTGCCCACATGGACAGCGGCGACTTCTACGGCAGCGAAAAATCCGCGCTGATCGACAACGCTGGCTCCGTGAAGATCGAACTGATCGGCAAGGACGGCAAGAACACTGTTCTGAAAGAAAAGACACCGGTCCTGGCCGCTGAAATCATCGACTGCGCCGTCATGAGCAAAAAAGCCCTGCGCGCATTCGTCGCCAAGGAAATCGAAGACGCCAAGAAGCTAGGCGTGCTGTTCTCCGTTCACTTGAAAGCCACCATGATGAAGGTCTCCGACCCGATCATGTTCGGCGAGTTCGTGGCCGAGTACTACCAGGACGCGCTGAAGAAGCACGCTGAAGTCCTGAAAGAAATCGGTTTCAACCTGCACAACGGCATCGGCGACCTGTACGCCCGCATCAAGGATCTGCCCGCTGACCAGCAGGCGCAGATCGAAGCCGACGTCAAAGCCGTGTACGCGACCCGCCCTCCTCTGGCGATGGTCAACTCCGACAAAGGCATCACCAACCTGCACGTACCGAGCGACGTCATCGTCGACGCTTCGATGCCTGCGATGATTCGTGATTCCGGCAAGATGTGGAACAACGACGGCGTCCTGCAGGACACCAAGGCCGTGATCCCGGATCGCTGCTACGCCACCATCTACCAGGCGGTCATCGAAGACTGCAAGAAACACGGCGCCTTCGATCCGACCACCATGGGCAGCGTGCCGAACGTTGGCCTGATGGCTCAGAAAGCCGAAGAATACGGCTCCCACAACAAGACCTTCCAGATCGAAGCTGACGGCGTGGTTCGCGTCACCGACGACAAAGGTCAGGTGTTGATGGAGCAGAACGTTGAAGCGGGCGACATTTTCCGCATGTGTCAGACCAAAGACGCGCCGATCCAGGACTGGGTCAAACTGGCCGTCAACCGTTCGCGCCTGAGCAACACCCCGGCCATTTTCTGGCTGGACCCACAGCGCGCCCACGACGCCGTGATGATCAAGAAGGTCGAGAAGTACCTGAAAGACCACGACACCACTGGCCTGGACATCACCATCAAGTCGCCAGTCGACGCGATGAAGGTTTCCCTGGAGCGCATCCGCGCTGGCAAGGACACCATCTCGGTCACCGGTAACGTGCTGCGTGACTACCTGACCGACCTGTTCCCGATCATGGAACTGGGCACCAGTGCCAAGATGCTGTCGATCGTACCGCTGATGAATGGCGGCGGTCTGTTCGAAACCGGCGCTGGCGGTTCAGCACCGAAGCACGTTCAACAGCTGAACGAAGAGAACTTCCTGCGTTGGGACTCGCTGGGCGAATTCCTGGCACTGGCGGCTTCCCTGGAGCACCTGGGCAACGTCTACAACAACCCGAAAGCGCTGGTACTTGCCACTGCCCTGGACAAGGCCACCGGCCAGTTCCTGGACAACAACAAGTCGCCATCGCGCAAGGTTGGCGGTATCGACAACCGCGGTAGCCACTTCTACCTGGCGACCTACTGGGCTCAGGCCCTGGCCGCTCAGACCGAAGATAAAGAGCTGCAAGCCAAGTTCACCCAGCTGGCCAAAACCCTGACCGACAACGAAGCGACCATCGTCGCCGAGCTGAACGGTGTACAGGGCAAGCCTCTGGACATCGGCGGCTACTACTTCGCCACGCCGGAACTGGCCAGCAAAGCCATGCGTCCGAGCAAGACCTTGAACGACGCGATCAACGCGCTGAAGTAAGGCTTGCCGGATCGGCGGCTTATGCCGTCGAACGCAACATGAAAACCCCGGCCCTGCGCCGGGGTTTTCTTTTTCAGGCGACACAGAGGTCATCCACTGTTCGCAGCCACACATCGGCACCCGCTTATGGCAGCAAACATCTCATTTGGCTTGGCAACACGATCTGTGGGAGCGAATTCATTCGCGAAAAGGCGTTACTAGCCGATAAATCTCCATCGGCCGTAATATTTTTCGCGAATGAATTCGCTCCCACAGGGAATGTGCAGTTCCTTGCCATCGGTCATCTGCCCCACCTCAAAGAGCCCTTTACATGACCTGGCAACCCCACATCACTGTCGCCACCATCGTCGAAGACAACGGCCGCTTCCTGTTCGTCGAAGAACTGAAAAACGACAAGCTTGTCCTCAATCAACCTGCCGGGCATCTGGAACCGGACGAAACCCTGCGTGAAGCTGCGATCCGCGAAACCCTGGAAGAAACCGGCTGGGACGTCGAGCTGACCGGCGTGGTCGGCATTTATCTGTACACCGCCCCCAGCAACGGCGTGACTTACCAGCGCGTGTGCTTCGCCGCCAAACCGATCAAGCATCATCCGGGGCGCGAGCTGGACACCGGCATTGTCGGCGCGCCCTGGCTAACCCGCGACGAGCTGGCCCATCAGCCCGACCGCTGGCGCAGTCATCTGGTGCTGGACTGCGTCGACGACTACCTCGCAGGCCCCCTACACAGCCTCGATGTTGTGCGCAATTGAATAGCTTTTAGCCTTGGCGCCGACTCCCTGCTAGAATCGCGTCCTTTTCCAAGCTACCCATCGAAACCCCTATGTCTGATTCAGCCTTTTCCAATACAGAAAAGAAGCGCGTCATTGTCGGCATGTCCGGCGGCGTGGATTCTTCGGTCTCCGCCCTTCTGCTCATGGAGCAGGGGTATCAGGTGGAAGGCCTGTTCATGAAGAACTGGGAAGAAGACGACGGAACGGAATACTGCACCGCCATGGACGACCTCGCGGACGCCCAGGCCGTGTGCGACCGAATCGGTATCAAGCTGCACACGGTGAACTTCGCCGCCGAGTACTGGGATAACGTCTTCGAGCACTTCCTTGAAGAGTACAAGGCCGGTCGCACGCCGAACCCGGACATCCTGTGCAACCGCGAGATCAAGTTCAAAGCGTTTCTCGATTACGCCTTCATGCTCGGCGCCGACCTGATCGCCACCGGACACTACGTGCGGCGTCGCGACATCGATGCGCGCACCGAGCTGCTCAAGGGCTTGGACCCTAACAAGGACCAGAGCTACTTCCTGCACGCCGTCGCGGGCGAGCAGATCGCCAAGACCCTGTTCCCCGTCGGCGAACTGGAAAAGCCGGAAGTCCGTGCCATCGCCGAGAAGTACGAACTGGCCACCGCCAAGAAAAAGGATTCCACCGGGATCTGCTTCATCGGCGAGCGCCGCTTCACTGACTTCCTCAAGCAGTACCTCCCCGCTCAACCGGGCGAGATCAAGACCACCGAAGGCGACGTCATCGGGCGCCACGCTGGCCTGATGTACCACACCATCGGTCAGCGTCAGGGCCTGGGCATCGGCGGCCTGAAAGATGCGGGCGACGAACCGTGGTATGTGCTGGAAAAGGACCTGGTGAACAACGAGTTGATCGTCGGCCAGGGCAACGAGCACCCCTGGCTGTTCTCCCGCGCCCTGCTCGCTTCGGAAATCTACTGGGTCAACCCGATCGACCTCAGCACACCACGCCAGTTAACCGCCAAGGTCCGTTACCGCCAGGGCGATCAACACTGCACTCTGGAACGCACCGCCACCGGCTACCGCGCCACGTTCGACGAGCCGCAACGCGCCGTGACGCCGGGCCAGTCCGTGGTCTTCTACGACGGCGAAATCTGCCTCGGCGGTGGCGTCATTGAAATCGCCGAACCCTGGCACAGCAAGGACCCTCGTTGATGAGTCCGATTCAAGAGCAACTCCTCGCCTTGGGCGGGGTGTTTCAGGCCGCGGTGCTGGTGGACCGCATCGCCAAGACCGGCCAGGCCGGCGAAGCTGCCGTCGGCTGCCTGCTGGGCGGTCTGCTGGTGATGGACCCCAAGGACACACTGGACGTGTTCGGCGGTGACGACCTGAACCTGCGCGAAGGTTATCGCGCCCTCGCCAGCGCTCTTGAACGCGACCCGGGCACGTTGCAACGGGAGCCATTACGTTACGCGCTGGCGATGCTCGGCCTGGAACGTCAGTTATCCAAGCGCGACGACATGCTGGAAATCATCGGCAAACGCCTGCCTCAGATCCAGTCGCAAGTGGAGCATTTCGGCATCGTTCACGAGAACGTGATCGCCGCCAGCGGCGCGCTGTATCAGGACACGCTGAGCACCCTGCGCCAGCGGATTCAGGTTCACGGCGACATGCGCAACCTGCAACAACCCAACAACGCCTCGAAAATCCGCGCCCTGCTGCTGGCCGGGATTCGCTGCGCACGGCTTTGGCGACAAGTGGGCGGTCACCGCTGGCAACTGGTCATCAGCCGTCGCAAGTTATTGAAAGAACTGTATCCGCTGATGCACGGCTGATCGCCGCGCACCTGGAAATAGCCCGTTACACACACACGGCGCGATCCATCTCGGTCAGTCGGCCTCGGCTGACCCGAATTTTCATGTATGATACGCGCCCCATTTCGTTGCCCGACTGTCCGAGAGCACCCCATGCAGCTTTCTTCGCTCACTGCGGTTTCCCCTGTAGACGGCCGCTACGCCGGCAAAACCCAGGCCCTGCGCCCTATATTCAGCGAATACGGCCTGATCCGTTTCCGCGCCCTCGTCGAGGTTCGCTGGCTCCAGCGCCTGGCGGCACACCCGCAAATCCCTGAAGTCCCGGCGTTTTCCGCCGAAGCCAATGCCATCCTCGATGCGCTGGCCGATGACTTCGCCCTCGAACACGCCGAGCGCGTGAAAGAAATCGAGCGCACCACCAACCACGACGTCAAGGCGATCGAATACCTGCTTAAAGAGCAGGCGGCCAAATTGCCGGAGCTGGCCAAGGTCAGCGAATTCATCCACTTCGCCTGCACCAGCGAGGACATCAACAACCTGTCCCACGCGCTGATGCTGCGCGAAGGCCGTGACACCGTGCTGCTGCCGCTGATGCGTCAGATCGCCGAGTCGATCCGCGAGCTGGCGATCCGTTTCGCCGCCGTGCCGATGCTGTCGCGCACCCACGGCCAGCCTGCCTCGCCGACCACCCTCGGCAAAGAGCTGGCGAACGTCGTCTACCGCCTGGAGCGTCAGATCGCTCAAGTCGCCGCCGTTCCGCTGCTGGGCAAGATCAACGGCGCCGTCGGCAACTACAACGCGCACCTGTCGGCCTACCCGGACATCGATTGGGAAGCCAACGCCCGCGCCTTTATCGAAGGCGAGCTGGGTCTGGGTTTCAATCCGTACACCACGCAGATCGAACCGCACGACTACATCGCCGAGCTGTTCGACGCCATCGCGCGCTACAACACCATTCTGATCGACTTCGACCGCGACATCTGGGGTTACATCTCCCTCGGTTACTTCAAGCAGAAGACCGTCGCCGGTGAAATCGGCTCCTCGACCATGCCGCACAAGGTCAACCCGATCGACTTCGAAAACTCCGAAGGCAACCTGGGCATCGCCAACGCGCTGTTCCAGCACCTGGCGAGCAAGCTGCCGATTTCCCGCTGGCAGCGCGACCTGACCGACTCCACCGTGCTGCGCAACCTCGGTGTGGGCTTCGCTCACAGCGTGATTGCCTACGAAGCGAGCCTCAAGGGCATCGGCAAGCTGGAGCTGAACGAGCAGAAGATCGCCGCTGATCTGGACGCGTGCTGGGAAGTCCTGGCCGAGCCGATCCAGACGGTGATGCGTCGCTACGACATCGAGAACCCGTACGAAAAACTGAAAGAGCTGACACGCGGCAAGGGCATCAGCCCAGAGGCGTTGCAGACTTTCATCGACGGCCTGGACATGCCTGCCGAAGCCAAGGCCGAGCTGAAAAAGCTCACCCCGGCCAACTACATTGGCAACGCCGTGGCACAAGCCAAGCGTATCTGATCCAGCCGCACACGCTCTGAACGCCCGGCTGAGCCGGGCGTTTTTATTCCAGTCTGAAAAACACGTTTTTTCAATAGGTTACACATGAATCCTGATATTCCTGTTCAGCTGCTTGGTGGCATTACAGCGCGTGAGTTCCTGCGCGATTACTGGCAGAAAAAACCCCTGCTGATCCGCCAGGCGATTCCGGACTTCGAAAGCCCGATCGACGCTGACGAACTGGCCGGCCTGGCCCTGGAAGAAGAGATCGAGTCGCGCCTGATCATCGAAAACGGCGTGCGTCCGTGGGAACTGCGTCGCGGCCCGTTTGCCGAAGACGAGTTCAGCAAGCTGCCGGAAACCGAGTGGACCCTGCTGGTTCAGGCCGTCGACCAATTCGTGCCTGAAGTGGGCGAGCTGCTGGACAACTTCCGCTTCCTGCCGAGCTGGCGCATTGACGACGTGATGATCAGCTACGCCGCGCCAGGTGGCAGCGTTGGCCCGCACTTCGACAATTACGACGTATTCCTGCTGCAAGGCCACGGCAAGCGGCACTGGAAAATCGGCCAGATGTGCGACACCGACAGTCCGCTGCTGGAGCATGCCGACCTGCGCATCCTCGCCGACTTCCAGGGCACCGATGAATGGACGCTGGAACCGGGCGACATGCTGTACCTGCCGCCACGCCTGGCTCACTGGGGCGTTGCCGTCGACGACTGCCTGACCTATTCGGTCGGCTTCCGCGCCCCGAGCGCGGCGGAAGTGCTGACCCACTTCACCGACTTCCTCAGCCAGTTCATGTCGGACGAAGAGCGTTACACCGACGCCGACGCGCAACCGGTCAGCGACCCGCACGAAATTCAACGCGACGCGCTGGATCGCCTGAAGGCCCTGCTCGCCGAACACATGAGCGACGAGCGCCTGCTGCTGACCTGGTTCGGCCAGTTCATGACCGAGCCACGCTACCCGGAAATGGTGGTCGGGCCGGAACTGGACGATGCTGAACTGCTCGACAGCATGGAACAGGGCGCGATCCTGATTCGCAACCCGAGCGCGCGCCTGGCGTGGTCCGAAGTCGACGAGGACCTGCTGCTGTTCGCCAGCGGCCAGAGCCGTCTGCTGCCCGGTCGTCTGCGCGAGCTGTTGAAACTGGTCTGCTCGGCCGATGCACTGCATATCGACAATCTGGGCCAATGGCTGGCAGATGACGATGGTCGCAACCTGCTCTGTGAGCTGGTCAAACAAGGAAGTCTGGGGTTTGCTGATGAATAAGATCCACGTACGGGTAGCCGACTGGCAGAAAGACAACGCCGACATCCGGCGTATTCGTGAAGCTGTGTTCATCGCCGAGCAATCGGTGCCGCCCGAACTGGAGTGGGACGCCGAAGACGCAGGCGCACTGCATTTTCTGGCACTGGAAGGCGACTACCCGATTGGCACGGCCCGACTGCTGCCAGACGGCGAGATCGGGCGACTGTCGGTCCTTAAAGACTGGCGTGGCCTGAAAGTCGGCGACGCGCTGCTCAACTTCGTCATTGCCGAAGCGGAAAAGCGCGACCTCAAGGAGCAGAAACTCAGCGCCCAAGTGTACGCCACGGCGTTTTATGAGCGTTTTGGCTTCACTGTGGTGAGTGAAGAGTTCCTCGAAGCCGGTCTGCCTCACGTGGACATGGTGCGCAGCTCGCGCTAAACCGGCGATCTCGCGCACACTGAACGCCCCGCCGCCCTCGCCTTGGCTGACTATGCTGAGACCAGGACGCCGGGGCGTTCTGCTGTCTGCGATTCAATTTGGCCGTGTCCAGGCCGACAAACTGGCACACTCAACGCTTTGATGCGCCCCCTTCGCGGAGATCACACCGATGTCGTTACGCACCCTGCTCGCTTCAGTGTTGTTGGCTTGCAGCTTCACGGCGGTTGCCGCCACCGAAGTCATTCCCTTGAATTACCGCACCAGCGACGACCTGATGCCCACCGTGAAATCCTTTCTCGGCAACGAAGGCACCGTGAACGCCTACGGCAATAAGCTGATCGTCAACGCCGAGCCGGCGAAAATCGGCGAGCTGCGCGACCTGTTGTCTCAGCTCGACACCGCGCCGAAACGCCTGATGATCAGCGTCGACACCAGCGACAACACCGTCCAGAACGACCAGGGCTATTCGGTCAACGGCACCGTGCGCTCACAAAATGGCCGCGTCAGTGCCGACGGCAAAACCCGGATCATTAATTACGGCACTGCCAGTCGTGACGGCGGCGTGCAACAGGTGCAGGCCAATGAAGGCACCCCGGCACTGATCCAGGTTGGTCAGAGCATTCCGATCACCAATGTGCAGACCGACTCATACGGCTATGCACAGACCAACACCCAATACCGCAACGTCACCCGCGGCTTCTACGTGACAGCCACGATTACTGGCGACATCGTTCACCTGAACATCAGCACCAACAACGACCGCATGAGCCAGCAACAGGCCGACGCGATCAAGGTGCAGAGCACAGACACGCAAGTCAGCGGGCGATTGGGCGAATGGATCACGCTCGCCGGGGTCAGCGACCAGTCCCGCGCCGACGAGCAGGGCGTCACCCGCCGCTATTCGACCCAGGGCCGCGACGACATGACCCTGCGCGTGAAGGTCGACAGCCTCGACTGAGCCCCTCCTGAGACACCCTCCCATCCCTCAATATGTAGTGCCATTCAGAGCACTACATCTCGCCTGTTTCCCGTGACCACCCAGTATTCCCGCCGACTCCCCCGTACCAGCACCTCCGAGCCCGAAACTGACTGATGAGTCGTATTAGACGAAAGATGTAGTGAGCTAAAAATATCACTACAAAACGTTTGACGACGAAAAAAAGCCGAGGCATGATGGCCTCGCTCCCGCAGAAAAGAAGGTTTTGCAGAACGCAGCAGAATCGCGCCTGAACTCAACAAGATCGAGCCGATTCGCATCTTTTAAGCCCAAAAGGCCGTTTCATCGCCTCACTACCGTGATCGCGAACAAACACCCCGATTGCAACGCATGCTTTCCGATTTCGTGAGCACCCAAAAGTGCGCCTTGAAGAAACCTCAGGCGCTGACAGAGCAACGAGCTTCACCTCTAGACCCACAAGACCAAGCGACGAGGTTTACCCCATGGCACTGACACGCGAACAACACATTGCAGCCATCGAGAAAGACTGGGCCGAGAATCCACGCTGGAAAGGCGTGACCCGCACCTACTCCGCTGCTGACGTCGTCCGCCTGCGTGGCTCGATCCAGCCAGAACACACGTTCGCCAAATTGGGCGCTGAAAAGCTCTGGAACCTGGTGACCCAAGGCGCGAAACCGTCCTTCCGTCCCGACAAAGACTTCGTCAACTGCATGGGCGCCCTGACCGGCGGCCAGGCCGTGCAACAAGTGAAGGCCGGCATCCAGGCGATCTACCTGTCCGGCTGGCAAGTGGCCGCGGACAACAACTCCGCCGAATCGATGTACCCCGACCAGTCGCTGTACCCGGTGGACTCGGTGCCGACCGTGGTCAAGCGCATCAACAACTCGTTCCGCCGCGCTGACCAGATCCAGTGGAAAGCCGGCAAGAACCCTGGCGATGAAGGCTACATCGACTACTTCGCGCCGATCGTGGCGGACGCCGAAGCCGGTTTCGGCGGCGTACTGAACGCCTACGAGCTGATGAAAAGCATGATCGAAGCAGGCGCTGCAGGCGTTCACTTCGAAGACCAACTGGCCTCAGTGAAGAAATGCGGCCACATGGGCGGCAAGGTGCTGGTACCGACTCAGGAAGCCGTGCAGAAGCTGGTGGCTGCGCGCCTGGCGGCTGACGTCGCTGGCGTTCCGACCATCATCCTGGCCCGCACCGACGCCAACGCGGCGGACCTGCTGACCTCGGATTGCGACCCGTACGACAAGCCGTTCGTGACCGGCACCCGTACCCCGGAAGGTTTCTACAAAGTGCGCGCCGGTCTGGATCAGGCCATCGCTCGCGGCCTGGCGTATGCGCCGTATGCCGACCTGATCTGGTGCGAAACCGCCAAACCGGACCTGGACGAAGCCCGTCGTTTCGCCGAGGCGATCAAGAAGGAATACCCGGATCAACTGCTGTCGTACAACTGCTCGCCTTCCTTCAACTGGAAGAAGAACCTGGACGACGCGACCATCGCCAAATTCCAGCGCGAGCTGTCGGCAATGGGCTACAAGCACCAGTTCATCACCCTGGCGGGCATCCACAACATGTGGCACAGCATGTTCAACCTGGCGCACGACTACGCCCGCAACGACATGACCGCCTACGTGAAGCTGCAAGAGCAGGAGTTCGCTGACGCCGCCAAAGGCTACACCTTCGTGGCGCACCAGCAGGAAGTGGGCACCGGCTACTTCGACGACATGACCACCGTGATCCAAGGCGGCCAGTCCTCGGTCACCGCACTGACCGGCTCGACCGAAGAAGAACAGTTCCACTGAGTTCAACGCGTCATGCAGAGGCCGCCCATGGGCGGCCTTTGTCATTTGTGGGCATTTAATCTCCTACTCAAGTAGTAGGTCATCAGTCGATAGACATGACGAATGGATCTGCAAAAGTTAATAAGAAAGATCGTCTATTAGCTCGTCATTTGACGGAAGCTGTTACGCCAACTTCATCACCTCACGGCGACAGGGAGAAAAGGAAGTTTCAAATGATAGTAATTATCATTTAACCCCTCGCTTTTTCTTTACCGTTTACAGAAAACATAATTAACGAAATGAGCTGTAATGCCCATGTTCAGAGGCCCTAAGCACGTAATCCGTGATCTGCCTCATTAATCCCGTGAATAAATTTGATGTAGAAAATTTACTTGCCCCTGTTTTGCACATAAAATCCCGTGATTGATCGCTCTGCGACATATCGTCACTGCCTCTACTTCTTTTTCAAGCTCAGAGACCTTTGCTCTCTGCTAAGGATTGCCAGCATGTCCGAATCGACAGGTTTGATTGCCCACAACTGGGGCTTCGCCATTTTCCTTTTGGGCGTCATCGGCCTTTGCGCATTCATGCTCGGTCTCTCCAGCCTGCTCGGTTCCAAAGCCTGGGGTCGCAGCAAGAACGAACCGTTCGAATCCGGCATGCTGCCTACAGGCGGCGCCCGCCTGCGGCTGTCCGCAAAATTCTATCTGGTCGCGATGCTGTTCGTGATTTTCGATATCGAAGCCCTCTTTCTGTACGCCTGGTCTGTGTCCGTCCGCGAAAGCGGCTGGACCGGCTTCGCCGAAGCTCTCGTTTTCATAGCAATTCTGTTGGCAGGTCTTGTCTACCTATGGCGGGTAGGGGCGCTCGATTGGGCTCCCGTTGGTCGTCGTAATCGGCAGGCGAAGCTAAAACAATGAGGCTTTGGCAATGCAATACAATCTCACCAGGATCGACCCCGATGCTCCTAACGAGCAGTATCCGATTGGCGAACGGGAAACCGTTTCCGATCCGTTAGAGGATCAAGTTCACAAAAACATCTTCATGGGCAAGCTCGAAGACGTGCTGAGCGGTGCTGTCAACTGGGGTCGCAAGAACTCCCTTTGGCCGTACAACTTCGGTCTGTCTTGCTGCTACGTGGAAATGACCACCGCCTTCACGGCGCCTCACGACATCGCGCGCTTTGGCGCCGAAGTCATCCGGGCATCGCCGCGTCAGGCCGATTTCATGGTCATCGCCGGCACCTGCTTCATCAAGATGGCCCCGATCATCCAGCGCCTCTACGAGCAAATGCTCGAACCTAAATGGGTTATCTCCATGGGTTCGTGCGCCAACTCCGGTGGCATGTATGACATCTACTCCGTTGTGCAGGGCGTGGACAAGTTCCTGCCTGTCGATGTCTACGTGCCCGGCTGCCCGCCCCGCCCAGAGGCATTTCTGCAAGGCTTGATGCTGTTGCAGGAATCCATTGGCCAGGAGCGACGTCCTCTGTCCTGGGTCGTCGGCGACCAAGGCGTGTACCGCGCCGAGATGCCGTCGCAGAAGGAACAGCGCCGCGAACAGCGTATCGCGGTGACAAACCTGCGCAGCCCCGACGAAGTCTGATCCAGTTTTCTTTACAAAAAGAAGCCTGAACCTGGGTTCATTCTGTACGTTGACCGATAGCGATCGAGACCTATGACTGCAGACACCGCTCTGTACATCCCGCCTTACAAGGCTGACGACCAAGAGGTCGTCGTTGAATTGCACAACCGTTTTGGCGCCGACGCGTTCACCGCCCAATCCACCGTCACTGGCATGCCAGTGCTGTGGGTGGCGCGCGCCAGACTGTTCGAAATCCTCACGTTCCTGCGCAACGTGCCCAAGCCGTACTCGATGTTGTACGACCTGCACGGCGTCGACGAACGCCTGCGCACCAAGCGCCGTGGCTTGCCAGACGCTGACTTCACCGTCTTCTACCATCTGCTGTCGGTAGAGCGTAATAGTGACGTCATGATCAAAGTGGCCTTGTCCGAGGGCGACCTCAGCGTGCCGACCGTCACCAGCATCTGGCCGAACGCCAACTGGTACGAACGCGAAGTGTGGGACATGTTCGGGATCGACTTCCCGGGCCACCCGCACTTGAGCCGCATCATGATGCCGCCGACCTGGGAAGGTCACCCGCTGCGCAAGGACTACCCTGCCCGCGCCACCGAATTCGACCCGTACAGCCTGACGCTGGCCAAACAGCAACTGGAAGAGGAAGCCGCCCGTTTCCGTCCGGAAGACTGGGGCATGAAGCGTTCCGGCACCAACGAGGACTACATGTTCCTCAACCTGGGTCCGAACCACCCTTCCGCTCACGGTGCATTCCGTATCGTGCTGCAGCTGGACGGCGAAGAGATCGTCGACTGCGTGCCTGACATTGGCTACCACCACCGTGGTGCCGAGAAGATGGCCGAGCGTCAGTCCTGGCACAGCTTCATCCCGTACACCGACCGTATCGACTACCTCGGCGGCGTGATGAACAACCTGCCGTACGTGCTCTCGGTCGAGAAGCTCGCGGGCATAAAGGTGCCTGAGAAGGTCGACGTCATCCGCATCATGATGGCCGAGTTCTTCCGGATCACCAGCCACCTGCTGTTCCTGGGTACGTATATCCAGGACGTCGGTGCGATGACCCCGGTGTTCTTCACCTTCACCGACCGCCAGAAAGCCTACACCGTGATCGAAGCGATCACCGGTTTCCGCCTGCACCCGGCCTGGTACCGCATCGGTGGTGTCGCTCACGACCTGCCGCGCGGATGGGAAAAGCTGGTCAAGGACTTCGTCGAATGGCTGCCGAAACGCCTGGACGAATACACCAAGGCTGCGCTGCAGAACAGCATCTTGAAGGGCCGTACCATCGGCGTCGCCGCTTACAACACCAAAGAGGCTCTGGAATGGGGCGTCACCGGTGCCGGGCTGCGCTCCACCGGTTGCGATTTCGACCTGCGCAAGGCGCGCCCGTATTCGGGCTATGAAAACTTCGAGTTCGAAGTGCCGCTGGGTCACAACGGCGACGCCTACGATCGCTGCATGGTTCGCGTCGAAGAAATGCGCCAGAGCATCAAGATCATCGACCAGTGCCTGCGCAACATGCCGGAAGGCCCGTACAAAGCGGATCACCCGCTGACCACGCCGCCGCCGAAAGAGCGCACCCTGCAGCACATCGAAACCTTGATCACGCACTTCCTGCAAGTTTCGTGGGGCCCGGTCATGCCGGCCAACGAATCCTTCCAGATGATCGAAGCGACCAAGGGCATCAACAGTTATTACCTGACGAGCGACGGCGGCACCATGAGCTACCGTACCCGGATTCGCACCCCAAGCTACCCGCACCTGCAGCAGATCCCTTCGGTGATCAAAGGCAGCATGGTCGCGGACTTGATCGCGTACCTGGGTAGTATCGACTTCGTTATGGCCGACGTGGACCGCTAAGCATGAACAGCACGCTTATCCAGACAGACCGTTTCGCCTTGAGCGAATCCGAGCGCTCGGCCATCGAGCACGAAATGCATCACTACGAGGACCCGCGCGCGGCGTCCATCGAAGCCCTGAAGATTGTCCAGAAGGAACGCGGCTGGGTGCCGGACGGCGCGATTTACGCCATTGGCGAAGTGCTGGGCATCCCCGCCAGCGACGTTGAAGGTGTGGCCACGTTCTACAGCCAGATCTTCCGTCAGCCTGTGGGCCGTCACATCATCCGCGTCTGCAACAGCATGGTCTGCTACATCGCCGGTCACGAAGACATCGTCGGCGAAATCCAGAACAAGCTGGGCATCGGCCTGGGGCAGACCACTGCCGATGGCCGCTTCACGCTGCTGCCGGCCTGCTGCCTGGGCAACTGCGACAAGGCGCCGGCGGTCATGATCGACGACGACACTTTCGGCAATCTGCAGCCCGCTGGCGTTGCCCAGCTGCTGGAGGGTTACGTATGACCATCACTTCCTTCGGCCCGGCGAACCTGATCCAGCGCACGCCGGAAACCCACCCGCTGACCTGGCGCCTGCGCGACGACGGCGAGCCCGTGTGGTTCGACGAATACGTGGCCAAAGACGGCTACGCGGCTGCCCGCAAGGCCTTCGCCCAGCAATCCCCTGACGAAATCGTTCAGTCGGTCAAGGACTCCGGCCTCAAGGGTCGCGGCGGTGCAGGCTTCCCCACGGGCGTGAAGTGGGGCCTGATGCCCAAAGACGAATCCATGAACATCCGCTACCTGCTGTGCAACGCGGACGAGATGGAACCGAACACCTGGAAAGACCGCATGCTGATGGAGCAACTGCCCCATCTGCTGGTGGAAGGCATGCTGATCAGTGCCCGCGCACTGAAGGCCTACCGGGGCTACATCTTCCTGCGTGGCGAATACGTCACCGCTGCCAAGCACTTGAACCGCGCCGTGGCTGAAGCCAAGGCGGCAGGCCTGCTGGGCAAGAACATCCTGGGCACCGGCTTCGACTTCGAACTGTTCGTCCACACCGGCGCCGGACGTTACATCTGCGGTGAAGAAACCGCACTGATCAACTCCCTGGAAGGCCGTCGCGCCAATCCGCGCTCCAAGCCGCCCTTCCCTGCCGCCGTCGGCGTGTGGGGCAAGCCGACTTGCGTAAACAATGTCGAAACCCTGTGCAACGTCCCGGCGATCGTGAACAACGGCAACGACTGGTACAAATCGCTGGCCCGCGAAGGCAGCGAAGACCACGGCACCAAGCTGATGGGCTTCTCCGGCAAGGTGAAGAACCCCGGCATCTGGGAATTGCCATTCGGTCTGCCAGCACGCGAGCTGTTCGAAGACTACGCGGGCGGCATGCGCGATGGCTTCAAGCTCAAATGCTGGCAGCCCGGCGGTGCCGGTACCGGTTTCCTGTTGCCTGAGCACTTGGACTGCGCCTTCTACGCCGGTGGCGTGGCCAAGGTCGGCACCCGAATGGGTACGGGCCTGGCGATGGCGGTGGACGACAAGGTCAACATGGTGTCGTTGCTGCGCAACATGGAAGAGTTCTTCGCCCAGGAGTCGTGCGGTTTCTGCACCCCTTGCCGCGATGGCTTGCCATGGAGCGTGAAGATGCTGCGCGCCCTTGAAAATGGCCAGGGTCAACCGGGCGATATCGAGACGCTGCTGGGGTTGGTCAACTTCCTCGGCCCAGGCAAGACCTTCTGCGCCCACGCACCGGGCGCCGTGGAACCTCTGGGCAGCGCGATCAAATACTTCCGCTCGGAATTCGAAGCCGGCATCGCACCTCAACGTGCGGCACCCGGTCTCGTTCCCGGCAAAGCACCGACCATTGTCGGCGCATAAAAAAGACTGACCGGTCGATAAGCCTCAAAAGCTTGTCGACCTTTGCCCCGGTTGCGCCTCACTGGCTGTTTGAACCGTGGCAGCACCGAGATTCCATTAGCCACGCCCGCTGACACCGGGCCAACGAAGAACTTTGAACCATGGCTACTATCCACGTAGACGGCAAAGCGCTCGAAGTCGATGGCGCAGACAACCTGTTACAGGCCTGTCTGTCGCTGGGGCTCGACATCCCTTATTTCTGCTGGCATCCAGCCCTTGGCAGCGTTGGCGCCTGTCGCCAGTGCGCGGTCAAGCAGTACACCGACGAGAACGACACCCGTGGTCGTATCGTCATGTCCTGCATGACCCCTGCCACGGACAACACCTGGATCTCCATCGACGACGACGAATCCAAGGCGTTCCGCGCCAGCGTCGTCGAATGGCTGATGACCAACCACCCGCACGACTGCCCGGTCTGCGAGGAGGGTGGTCACTGCCATTTGCAGGACATGACCGTGATGACCGGCCACAACGAGCGCCGGTATCGCTTCACCAAACGCACCCACCAGAACCAGGAGCTGGGGCCGTTCATCGCGCACGAGATGAACCGCTGCATCGCCTGCTATCGCTGCGTGCGCTTCTATAAAGACTACGCCGGCGGCACCGACCTCGGCGTGTTCGGCGCCCACGACAACGTGTACTTCGGTCGCGTTGAAAGCGGCACGCTGGAAAGCGAGTTCTCCGGCAACCTCACCGAGGTCTGCCCGACCGGTGTGTTCACCGACAAGACCCACTCCGAGCGCTACAACCGCAAATGGGACATGCAGTTCTCGCCGAGCATCTGCCACGGCTGCTCCAGCGGTTGCAACATCAGCCCCGGCGAGCGTTACGGCGAAATCCGCCGCATCGAGAACCGCTACAACGGTTCGGTGAATCAGTACTTCCTGTGTGACCGTGGCCGTTTCGGCTATGGCTACGTCAACCGCACTGACCGTCCACGTCAGCCGCTGCTGGCCCAGGGCAACGTCAAGCTGAGCCTGGACGAAGCACTGGACAAGGCCGCCGACCTGCTGCGCGGTCGCAACATCGTCGGCATCGGTTCGCCACGTGCCAGCCTGGAAAGCAACTTCGCCCTGCGCGAACTGGTCGGTGCCGAGCATTTCTACTCGGGCATCGAAGCCGGTGAGCTGGAGCGTGTGCGTCTGGTCGTTCAGGTTCTGAAAGACAGCCCGCTGCCGATCCCGACCCTGCGTGAAGTCGAAGAGCACGACGCCGTGTTCATCCTCGGTGAGGACGTCACCCAGACCGCCGCACGCATGGCCCTGGGCCTGCGTCAGTCGGTGAAAAACAAGGCTGAAGACATGGCCGCTGCGATGAAAGTCCAGCCATGGCTCGACGCCGCCGTGAAGAACATCGGTCAGCACGAACTGAACCCGCTGTTCATCGCCAGCCTCGCTGACACCCGTCTGGACGACATCGCCGAAGAGTGTGTACACGCCGCTCCCGACGATCTGGCCCGCATCGGTTTCGCCGTGGCCCACGCCATCGACCCAAGCGCCCCTGCGGTTGCGGGTCTGGACGCCGAAGCGCTGGAGCTGGCCGGTCGTATCGCCGAAGCGCTGCTGGCCGCCAAGCGTCCGTTGATCGTGTCCGGCACTTCGCTGGGTTCCAACGCGCTGATCGAAGCGGCTGCCAACATCGCCAAAGCCCTGAAACTGCGCGACAAGAGCGGCTCCCTGAGCTTGATCGTGCCGGAAGCCAACAGCATGGGCCTGGCCCTGTTCGGTGGTGATTCGGTGGATACCGCGCTGGATCAAGTGATCTCGGGCAAGGCCGACGCCATCGTCGTGCTGGAAAACGACCTGTTCACCCGCGTTGACGCGGCCAAGGTCGAAGCTGCTCTTAAAGCCGCGAAAGTGGTGATCGTCGCTGATCATCAAAAGACCGCGACCACTGACCGTGCCGACCTCGTGCTGCCAGCCGCCAGCTTCGCCGAAGGCGACGGTACGCTGGTTAGCCAGGAAGGCCGCGCCCAGCGCTTCTTCCAGGTCTACGATCCGACCTACCTCGACGCCAGCATCCAGATCCACGAAGGCTGGCGCTGGCTGCACGCCCTGCGCGCGACCCTGCTGAACAAGCCTGTGGACTGGACGCAACTGGACCACGTCACCGAAGCCGTCGCCGCGAGCAATGTGCAACTGGCCGGTATCGTCGGTGCCGCCCCTTCCGCCAGCTTCCGCATCAAGGGCCTGAAACTGGCCCGCGAACCGCTGCGTTACAGCGGCCGGACGGCCATGCGCGCCAACATCAGCGTGCATGAACCGCGTACCTCGCAGGACAAGGACACCGCGTTCTCGTTCTCGATGGAAGGTTACTCGGGCTCCGCCGAACCGCGCTCCCAGGTGCCTTTCGCCTGGTCGCCGGGCTGGAACTCCCCACAAGCGTGGAACAAGTTCCAGGACGAAGTCGGTGGTCACCTGCGTGCGGGCGATCCGGGCGTACGCCTGATCGAAAGCAGCGGCGACAAACTGAGCTGGTTCGCAGCCGTGCCGCGCGCCTTCTCCCCTGCCCAGGGCACCTGGCAGGTCGTGCCGTTCTTCCACCTGTTCGGCAGCGAGGAAAACTCCTCGAAAGCCGCACCGGTGCAAGAGCGTATCCCTGAAGCCTACGTGTCGCTGGCCAAGTCCGAAGCGGACCGCCTGGGCGTCAACGACGGTGCCTTGCTCAGCCTCAACATTGCCGGTCAGACCCTGCGTCTGCCACTGCGCATCAATGAGGAACTGGGTGCAGGTCTGGTGGCACTGCCATCGGGTCTGGCCGGCATTCCTCCGGCCCTGGCCGGGAAAACCGTTGAGGGTCTGCAGGAGGCAGCACAATGACGTGGTTTACCCCTGAAGTGATCGACTCGATCATCGCGGTCCTCAAGGCCATCGTGGTGCTGCTCGCCGTGGTGGTCTGCGGCGCGCTGCTCAGCTTCGTCGAACGTCGTCTGCTGGGCTGGTGGCAGGACCGTTACGGTCCGAACCGCGTCGGCCCGTTCGGTATGTTCCAGATCGCTGCGGACATGCTGAAGATGTTCTTCAAGGAAGACTGGAACCCGCCCTTCGTCGACAAGATGATCTTCACCCTGGCGCCGGTCGTGGCCATGAGTGCGCTGCTGATCTCGTTCTCGATCATCCCGGTCACCCAGACCTGGGTGGTCGCCGACTTGAACATCGGCCTGCTGTTCTTCTTCGCCATGGCCGGTCTGTCGGTGTACGCGGTGCTGTTCGCCGGCTGGTCCTCGAACAACAAGTACGCCCTGCTGGGCAGCTTGCGTGCCTCGGCACAAACCGTCTCGTACGAAGTGTTCCTGGGCCTGTCCCTGATGGGCATCATCGTGCAGGTCGGTTCGTTCAACATGGGCGACATCGTTCAGTACCAGGCCGATCACCTGTGGTTCATCATTCCGCAGTTCTTCGGCTTCTGTACCTTCTTCATCGCTGGCGTCGCCGTGACTCACCGTCACCCGTTCGACCAGCCGGAAGCGGAACAGGAACTGGCCGACGGTTACCACATTGAATACGCCGGCATGAAGTGGGGCATGTTCTTCGTCGGTGAGTACATCGGCATCATCCTGATCTCGGCGCTGCTGGTGACCCTGTTCTTCGGTGGCTGGCACGGCCCGTTCAACATCCTGCCGCAACTGTCGTTCATGTGGTTCGTCCTGAAAACCGCGTTCTTCATCATGCTGTTCATCCTGCTGCGCGCTTCTATCCCGCGTCCGCGTTATGACCAGGTGATGGATTTCAGCTGGAAGTTCTGCCTGCCACTGACCCTGATCAATTTGCTAGTGACCGCTGCGGTCGTCTTGGCGGCTCAGTGAGGATTTGACCCATGTTCAAATATATTGGCGACATCGTTAAGGGTACGGGTACCCAGCTACGCAGCCTGATCATGGTCTTTGGCCATGGCTTCCGTAAGCGCGACACCCTGCAATACCCGGAAGAAGCGGTTTACCTGCCACCGCGTTACCGTGGCCGTATCGTCCTGACCCGCGACCCCGACGGCGAAGAGCGCTGCGTGGCGTGCAACCTGTGCGCCGTGGCCTGTCCGGTCGGCTGCATCTCGCTGCAGAAAGCCGAGACCGAAGACGGGCGCTGGTACCCGGACTTCTTCCGCATCAACTTCTCGCGTTGCATCTTCTGCGGTCTCTGTGAAGAAGCCTGCCCGACCACCGCGATCCAGCTCACGCCGGATTTCGAAATGGCCGAGTTCAAACGTCAGGATCTGGTGTACGAGAAGGAAGATCTGCTGATCTCCGGTCCCGGCAAGAACCCTGACTACAACTTCTACCGCGTTGCGGGGATGGCGATCGCTGGCAAGCCGAAAGGCGCCGCACAGAACGAAGCCGAGCCCATCAACGTCAAGAGCTTGCTGCCTTAAGGAAGAAAGATGGAATTCGCTTTCTATTTCGCATCCGGCATTGCTGTTGTGGCCACCCTTCGGGTGATTACCAACACGAACCCGGTGCACGCCCTGCTCTACCTGATCATTTCGCTGATCGCCGTGGCCATGACCTTCTTCAGCCTCGGCGCGCCGTTCGCCGGAGCCCTGGAAGTGATCGCCTACGCCGGTGCCATCATGGTGCTGTTCGTGTTCGTGGTGATGATGCTGAACCTGGGCCCGGCCTCGGTTCAGCAGGAACGCGCCTGGCTGAAGCCCGGTATCTGGCTCGGCCCGATCCTGCTGGGCGGCCTGCTGCTGGCCGAACTGCTGTACGTGCTGTTCGCCAACTCCACCGGCGCCGGTATCGGTCACACCACGGTGGACGCCAAGGCCGTCGGCATCAGCCTGTTCGGTCCTTACCTGCTGGTTGTCGAACTCGCGTCGATGCTGCTGCTCGCTGCAGCCGTGACGGCGTTCCATGTCGGCCGCAACGAGGCGAAGGAGTAACCCCATGCACTCGACGATCCCTCTCGAACATGGCCTGGCGGTTGCCGGTGTCCTGTTCTGCCTCGGTCTGGCGGGCCTGTTGGTACGCCGCAACATTCTGTTCGTGTTGATGAGCCTGGAAGTGATGATGAACTCTGCCGCACTGGCCTTCGTCGTGGCGGGTAGCCGCTGGGCGCAGCCTGACGGTCAGATCATGTTCATTCTGGTGATCAGCCTTGCCGCAGCCGAGGCCAGCATTGGCCTGGCGATCCTGCTGCAACTGTATCGCCGCTTCCACACTCTCGATATCGACGCTGCCAGCGAGATGCGCGGATGAACCTACTCTTCCTGACGTTCGTATTTCCTCTGATCGGCTTTTTGCTGCTGTCGTTCTCGCGCGGCAAATGGTCGGAAAACCTGTCTGCCCTGATCGGCGTCGGCTCCATTGGCCTGTCGGCCATCGTTGCTGCCTACGTGATCTGGCAATTCAACGTCGCGCCGCCGGAAGGCGGTCACCTGACCCTGGTGCTGTGGCAGTGGATGTCGGTTGACGGCTTCGACCCTAACTTCGCCCTGTACGTCGATGGCCTGTCCATCACCATGCTGGGTGTCGTGGTCGGCGTCGGCTTCCTGATCCACCTGTTCGCGTCCTGGTACATGCGCGGTGAAGACGGCTACTCGCGTTTCTTCTCCTACACCAACCTGTTTATTGCCAGCATGTTGTTCCTGATCCTGGGCGACAACCTGCTGTTCATCTACTTCGGTTGGGAAGGCGTAGGGCTGTGCTCGTACCTGTTGATCGGTTTCTATTACAGCAACCGCAACAACGGCAACGCCGCACTGAAAGCCTTCATCGTGACCCGCATCGGCGACGTGTTCATGGCCATCGGCCTGTTCATCCTGTTCCAGCAACTGGGCACGCTGAACATTCAGGAACTGCTGGTCCGTGCGCCTCAGCACTTCAAGGTCGGCGATTTCTGGATCGTGCTGGCGACCCTGATGCTGCTGGGTGGTGCGGTCGGTAAATCCGCGCAACTGCCGCTGCAAACCTGGCTGGCGGATGCGATGGCCGGTCCTACCCCGGTGTCGGCACTGATCCACGCCGCGACCATGGTGACCGCGGGCGTCTACCTGATCGCCCGTACCCACGGCCTGTTCGCCCTGGCGCCGGACATCCTGCACCTGGTCGGCATCGTCGGCGGTGTGACCCTGGTGCTGGCCGGTTTCGCAGCACTCGTGCAGACCGACATCAAACGTATCCTCGCCTACTCGACCATGAGCCAGATCGGCTACATGTTCCTGGCGCTGGGCGTGGGTGCATGGGAAGGCGCGATCTTCCACCTGATGACCCACGCCTTCTTCAAGGCCTTGCTGTTCCTTGCCTCCGGTGCGGTGATCGTTGCCTGCCACCACGAGCAGAACATCTTCAAGATGGGCGGCCTGTGGAAGAAACTGCCGCTGGCCTACACCAGCTTCATCGTCGGCGGCGCGGCCCTGGCGGCACTGCCGATCCTGACCGCAGGCTTCTACTCCAAGGACGAGATCCTCTTGGAAGCCTTCGCCAGCGGCCATCAGTATCTGCTCTACGCAGGTCTGGTCGGTGCCTTCATGACGTCGCTGTACACCTTCCGCCTGATCTTCATCGCCTTCCACGGCGAAGCGAAGACCGAAGCCCACGCTGGCCACGGGATTTCCCACTGGTTGCCGTTGAGCGTGCTGATCGTGCTGTCGACCTTCATCGGCGCCTGGATTCATCCACCGCTGGCTGGCGTACTGCCGGAAAGCGCGGGTCACGCCGGTGGCGAAGCCAAGCACAGCCTGGAAATCGCCTCGGGCGCCATTGCGCTGGCCGGTATCCTGCTGTCCGCGCTGCTGTTCCTGGGCAAGCGTCGTCTGGTGACCGCCATCGCCAACAGTGGTCCGGGTCGTTTCCTGTCCGCCTGGTGGTTCGCGGCATGGGGCTTCGACTGGGTTTACGATTTGCTGTTCGTCAAACCTTACCTGGCTATCAGCCGCCTGCTGCGTGGCGACCCGCTCGACCACACCATCGGCCTGATCCCGCGTCTCGCGAAAGCCGGTAACACGTTGATGAGCCGCAGTGAAACCGGTCAGCTCCGCTGGTACGCCGCTTCGATCGCCGCAGGTGCCGTACTGGTACTTGGCGCGATTGTGCTGGTCTGATGAGTCGATCTGACATGAACCTTGCGACTTTGCGAAAGGAATTGAGCCCGTCATGATTCTGCCTTGGCTAATCCTGATCCCCTTCATCGGCGGCCTGCTGTGCTGGCAAGGTGAGCGCTTCGGCCCTACCCTGCCGCGCTGGATTGCGCTGCTGACAATGTCCCTCCTCACGGCACTGGGCCTGTGGTTGTGGATGACCGGTACTTACAGCTACGCGCCAGCCCCTGGCGCCGATCCCACCTGGGCCGTTGAATTCAAGGCCCAGTGGATCCAGCGCTTCGGTATCAGCGTGCACCTGGCGCTGGATGGCCTGTCATTGCTGATGATTCTCCTGACCGGCCTGCTGGGTATCCTCTCGGTACTCTGCTCGTGGAAAGAGATTCAGCGTAACGTCGGCTTCTTCCACCTGAACCTGATGTGGATCCTGGGCGGTGTCGTCGGCGTGTTCCTCGCCATCGACCTGTTCATGTTCTTCTTCTTCTGGGAAATGATGCTGGTGCCGATGTACTTCCTCATCGCGCTCTGGGGTCACAGCTCGGCAGACGGCAAGAAGACTCGCATCTACGCCGCGACCAAGTTCTTCATCTTCACTCAGGCCAGCGGCCTGATCATGCTGGTGGCGATCCTCGGTCTGGTGCTGGTGCATTTCAACCAGACCGGCGTGATCACCTTCGCCTACGCGGACCTGTTGAAGACCAAGCTGTCCCACAGCACCGAGTACATCCTGATGCTGGGCTTCTTCATCGCCTTCGCGGTGAAGCTGCCGATCGTGCCGCTGCACTCGTGGTTGCCTGACGCTCACGCCCAGGCGCCGACCGCAGGTTCTGTGGACCTGGCGGGCATCCTGCTGAAGACCGCTGCGTATGGTCTTCTGCGCTTTGCCCTGCCGCTGTTCCCGAACGCTTCGGCGGAGTTCGCGCCGATTGCGATGATCCTCGGCCTGATCGGTATCTTCTACGGCGCCTTCCTGGCGTTCGCGCAGACCGACATCAAGCGCCTGATCGCCTTCTCCAGCGTCTCGCACATGGGTTTCGTGCTGATCGGTATCTACTCCGGCAGCCTGCAAGCGCTGCAAGGTGTGGTGGTTCAGATGCTGGCGCACGGTCTGTCGGCCGCCGCGCTCTTTATCCTCAGCGGTCAGCTGTACGAGCGCACCCACACCCGCGACATGCGTGAAATGGGCGGCCTGTGGAACAAGATCGCGTACCTGCCGGCCATCAGCCTGTTCTTCGCGGCCGCGTCGCTGGGCCTGCCAGGCACCGGTAACTTCGTCGGCGAGTTCCTGATCCTGATCGGCAGCTTCGTCCACGCCCCGTGGATCACGGCCATCGCGACGTCCGGCCTGGTGTTCGGTTCGGTGTATTCGCTGATCATGATCCACCGCGTGTACTTCGGCCCGGCCAAGACCGAGGAAATCCTCAAGGGCATGGACGGTCGGGAATTGATCATGGTGCTCGGCCTGGCCGTGTTGCTGGTCCTGCTGGGGATCGCCCCGCAGCACATTCTCGACACTTCCACGGCGACCATGCATGGCGTGCAGCAATGGCTCGGCACCGCCTTCACTCAACTCGCTTCGGCCCGGTAAGAGCGCTATGGACCTGACGATTCAACACTTTATTGCGCTGGCGCCGCTGCTGATTACCAGCATCACCGTTGTGGTGGTGATGCTGGGCATCGCATGGCGTCGCAATCACTCGCAATCGTTCCTGCTCACCGTGGCGGGACTCAACCTGGCATTGCTGTCGATTTACCCGGCCCTCAAGGTCGCGCCGCTGGTGGTCACTCCCCTGCTGCAGATCGACAGCTTCGCCCTGCTGTACATCGGCATCATCCTGGTCTCGACCCTGGCGTGCGTCACCCTGGCACACGCCTATCTGGGTGAAGGCAAGGCGGGTTATCCGGGCAACCGCGAAGAGCTTTACCTGCTGATCCTGATGGCTGCGGCCGGTGCGATGGTGCTGGTCGCCGCGCAACACCTGGCCAGCCTGTTCATCGGTCTGGAACTGCTGTCGGTGCCGGTCTACGGTCTGGTGGCGTACGCCTTCTTCAACAAGCGTTCGCTGGAAGCCGGCATCAAGTACATGGTGCTGTCGGCCGCCGGTTCCGCGTTCCTGCTGTTCGGCATGGCGCTGCTGTACGCCGACGCGGGCAGCCTGGGCTTCGCTGAAATCGGCAAGGCCCTCGCGGCCACCGGCATGCCAAGCCAGATGGCAAGCCTGGGTCTGGGCATGATGTTGATCGGCCTGGGCTTCAAGCTGTCGCTGGTGCCGTTCCACCTGTGGACCCCGGACGTGTACGAAGGCGCCCCTGCCCCGGTGGCGGCGTTCCTCGCCACCGCCAGCAAGGTCGCGGTGTTCGGTGTGCTGGTTCGCCTGTTCCAGATCTCCCCGGCCGCCACCAGCGGCGTGCTGACCGATGTCATGTCGGTCATCGCCGTCGCGTCGATCATCATCGGTAACCTGCTGGCGCTGACGCAGAACAACCTCAAGCGTCTGCTGGGTTATTCGTCCATCGCCCACTTCGGCTACATGATGATCGCGATGGTCGCCAGCAAAGGCATGGCAGTCGAGGCCATCAGCGTGTACCTGGTGACCTACGTACTGACCAGCCTGGGTGCGTTCGGCGTGATCACGCTGATGTCGTCGCCGTACAGCGGCCGCGATGCGGATGCGCTGTTCGAATACCGTGGCCTGTTCTGGCGTCGTCCTTACCTGACGGCTGTACTGACCGTGATGATGCTGTCGCTGGCCGGTATTCCGCTCACCACGGGCTTCATCGGTAAGTTCTACATTATTGCGACGGGCGTCGAAGCTCACCTGTGGTGGCTGACCGGTTCACTGGTCATCGGCAGTGCGATCGGTGTGTTCTATTACCTGCGGGTGATGGTGACGCTGTATCTGCAAGACTCGAAGATCCAGCGCCACGACGCTCCATTCAACTGGGCGCAACGTGCGGGTGGTGTGATGCTGTTGGGGATTACGCTGCTGGCGTTCTTCCTGGGTGTCTATCCGCAGCCGCTGTTGACACTGGTGCAACACGCCGGGTTGTGATGGTTCGGTAGATATGAAAAAGCCCTGCTCTTGAGCGGGGCTTTTTTATGGGTGAGGGTTTTGGGTGTATATCCATTGCTGCGGTAACGGCTGCTAATGGTTCCGCCCTTACGGCGGGTCACTTTTGGCAAGAGCGCCCCAAAAGTAACCAAAAACGCTTTGCTCCTGGTTTGGCCCTCCTTCGTCGGGTTCCCTCGCTCCGGCGACGCTCCGTGGGCCCGCGCCGAACGGACATCCATGTCCTTGCGGCGCTCTCGCGGCATCCATGCCGCTCGACCCACTCCGCATCGCCTGCGTTCGGCCTGCACCCAAGTCGCGTTCGACGGTGTCTGGACCTTCGCGTTAGAAAAGCTTCGCTGGCTGGAGCTAACGCTCTTCGCGAGCCAGGCGCTCACGCTTTCCCCGTCATACCTCAATCCCCCCTGTAGGAGCGAATTCATTCGCGAAAAAATGGTTTAGACGATCGAGATGTATTGTCTGTACCGGCCATTCGCGAATGAATTCGCTCCCACAGTTGAGACCTGTGTCTGGATTAAAGCTCTGCGCACGTCATTACATCGCGAAGAGCGTTAGCTCCAGCAAGATCGCTTTTGATCTTTTCCCACGCCAGTCCAGACACCACAAATCGCGACTTGGGTGCAGGCCGAACGCAGGCGGCGCGGAGTGGGTCGAGCGGCATGGATGCCGCGAGAGCCGCGCTGGGCCATGGATGGCCCTTCGCGGCGGGCCCACGGAGCGTCGCCGGAGTGAGGGAACCCGAGGAACGAGGGCCAAGCCAGGAGCAGGCACCCTTGGTTACTTGGGGTGCTTTTCCAAGTAACTCGCCGGAGGCGAAATCTTCTGCCCCCAGGCAGAACCTATATCAGCATCACCCGAGATAACGGATATACACACAAAACAAAAAGACTACCCCGGCAACCTCACCGTCGTCTTCGCCCCGGTAAACAACCCCCACGTCGACATGAACAACGCCGCAATCATCGGCCCGATCACAAACCCGTTCAGCCCGAACACTGCCATCCCCCCCAGCGTCGAAATCAAAATCAGGTAATCCGGCATCCGCGTGTCCTTGCCCACCAGAATCGGTCGCAGCACGTTATCCACCAATCCGATCACGAATACGCCGAACAACCCCAGCACCACGCCCTGCCAAATCATCCCGCTCAGCAGGAAATACGCAGCCACCGGCGCCCAGACGATCCCCGCCCCTACCGCCGGCAACAGCGACAGAAAAGCCATCGCCACCGCCCACAGCAACGCGCTGGGAATGTCCAGAATCCAGAAAATCAGACCGCCCAGCGCACCTTGGGTGATCGCCACCACCACATTGCCCTTCACCGTCGCGCGTACGACGCGGGTGAACTTCAGTTGCAGTCGACGCTTCTGCGCCTCGGCCAGGGGAATGGCGATGCGAATACGACGGGTCAGGTCCTGGCCGTCGCGCAGGAAGAAAAACAGCAGGTACAGCATGATGAAAAAACTCACCACGAAATCGAACGTGCCCTGTCCGAAGCTGAACGCCTGGGTCGCCAAGTATTGACTGCCCTGCATCGCCGTCTTTGAAATCTTGTCCTGCAGCCCGTTGAAATCTCCGATACCCAGACGATTGAGCCAATGCTGCATCGAGGTCGGCAGCAACGCCTTGAATTCGGCGAGGTATTTGGGGATGTCAAGCTGGCCGCTTTCGACGCTTTTGTACAGCGCAGCACCTTCCTGGACCATCAGCATGCTGATGATGATCACTGGCAAGATCGCGATCACCAGGCAGATCATCAATGTGCACAGCGAGGTGAGGTTGCGTTGCCAGCCGAAGCGCGCCACCAGTCGCCGTTGCAGGGGTGCGAAGATGATGCCCAGCACCACCGCCCAGAACACCGCACCGTAAAACGGCAGCAGTATCCAGATGAAGGCCAGCGTCACCAGGACCACCAGCAGCATCAGGGTTTTGTTTTGCAGCGAGGTCTCGTTCATGTTCCTTCCATGTCATTAAGCCCCGCTAAACGCAGGGCCTAATGATTAGTCCGTCAATCGCAACAGGAGTGCCGCCGGAGAGAGGCTGCGGGAAGGAAACGATGGGCCATTGCGGCCCACCGTGTGGCGCATCAGATGCGGAACTGGCCTACCAGTTGGCCAAGACGATGATTGAGGTCGGTCAGGCTGCGCGACGTGGTGGCACTGTGGCGGGTCTCGTCGGCAACGCTTTCGACCGCCACGGCGATCTGATGCACGCTGCGGTTGATTTCTTCGGCCACGGCCGTCTGTTCTTCAGCGGCGCTGGCGATCTGCGCGTTCATCGAATTGATCGTGCCGATCAGTTGGCCGATGGTGTCCAGCGACGCACCCGCTTCGTTGGCCCGGGCCGAGGTGCCATCGCCGGCCTCGCTGGAGCGGCGCATGGCGGCCACGGCGCCTTGGGTGCCCTGTTGCAGGCGGTCGATCATGCCCTGAATTTCCTGCGTGCTTTGTTGCGTGCGGCTGGCCAGGGCGCGGACTTCATCGGCCACCACCGCAAACCCGCGACCCGCTTCGCCCGCCCGTGCAGCTTCGATGGCCGCGTTCAGCGCCAGTAAGTTGGTCTGCTCGGCGATGGAACGGATCACCCCCAGCACGCCGACGATGGAGGTCACGTCGTTCTGCAGGCTGTCGAGCGACGCGCCGCTATGACGAATGTCACTCACCAGCGCATGGATCTGCTGAATGCTGCCGTCGACGACGCGCTTGGCGGTCTGGCCTTCCTGATCGGTCTGCTGCGCGGCCACCGACGCGCCTTGCGCGCTCTTGGCGACTTCCTGCGCCGCTGCCGACATCTGGTTGATCGCCGTCGCCACTTGATCGGTTTCGTGACGTTGGCGCTCCATGGCCTGTTCGGAACGCTGCGCCTGATGGGTGACTTCACCCACCAGGCCGGTCAGTTGCGAGGTCATTTCCGCGATCTGGCGCACCAGCCCGTGAATCTTGTCGACGAAGCGGTTGAACGAGCCCGCCAGATCACCCAGTTCGTCCTGCGAGGTCACGGCCAGGCGGCGGGTCAAGTCGCCCTCCCCGGCCGCGATGTCGTCCAGGTTGGCTTTCATCAAGCGCAAGGGACGCAAGATGCCGCCCGCGATCCAGACACCGAGTGCGCCGATGATCAGTAACACCACCACCGCGATGCCGATGATGCTGATCAGCATGCCCTGAATGCGCCGGGATACAGCCTCACGGACCTCGGCCACCTTGGCGTCGATGTTGTCCAGATTGACCGACGAGCCGATGGCGATGTCCCACTTGGGAAGGTATTCGGTGTAGCCGAGCTTGGGCACCGATTCGGTCGAACCGGGGAGCGCGGAGGAGTATTCGAGGTAATGAGTGCCCGCTTTCGCGACCTCTACCAGGCCGATGTTGTAGTACACACCGTTGGCGTCGTGCACGTCCTTGAAGCTTTTCCCGATGCCGTCCGGGCTGCTGCCTTTGAACAGCCGAATCGCCTGGGAGTCGTAGCCGAAGAAGTAGCCGTCTTTGGCGTACTTGACCTGAGACAGCATCTTGATGACCTGCGCGCGGGCGTCCATGTCGCCCTGCGCAGAAGCGTCGTACAGCGGTTTGATGGTGCCCATGGCCACTGCAACGTGGCTTTGCAAGGTGGCCTTGGCCTCAGCGAGCAAATGCTGCCGGGTTTCTTCCACCTCACGCGTGGCCTGATCGCGCAACATCATGACCGTACTCAGGCTGATGATCAGCGCAAACAGCACCACCGGAAGCACGGCGAGGGAGAGAACTTTGGCTTTCAGATTTAGCCGCATAGGTGTCGTGACCTTTTATTATTGTGGGCAACGGGCCATCCAGGCTCCTTAATAGGTAGCGGCGCAGTACAGCAAAAGTTGAGGCCGCGACGACAACCAATCGATCAATGGACGCCCGGTTGAGCCGGCTGACGCTCAGGAAGGTCGATGCGCACCTGCAACCCGCCCAGCGGACTGTCGAGCAACTGAACGTGCCCACCCCACGCCTCAACGATGTCTTTGACGATCCCCAGCCCCAATCCGTGCCCGGTCACTTGTTCATCGAGCCGGTTGCCACGGCCCAGCATCTCGACCCGCTGCTCTGGCGGAACCCCCGGCCCGTCGTCGTCAATCAGCAGACGGTATTGGCCGTGTTCGTGAGTGATGGTCAGGCACACCGCGCTGTCGGCCCATTTGCAGGCGTTGTCCAGAAGATTTCCAAGCAGTTCCAGGATGTCTTCGCGGTCCCACGGCAGGACCAGATCAGCAGCCACGTGGTTGTTCAGCTCCAAGTGCTCGCCATGAATCATTCGTAGGGTGGAAAACAGCCCCGGCAGCTCGGCGTTGCAGTCAAAACGCACACCGGGCAGCGCATCGCCTGACAGACGTGCACGATTCAGCTCACGCTCCAGTCGTTGCTGAATCTGTTGCAGCTGATCGCGCAAGGTGGCGCGCACGTGAGGCAATTGTTCCAGCTTTTGCCCTTCCGTCAGGCTCATCAGCACCGCCAGCGGTGTTTTCAAGGCATGACCGAGATTGCCCAAAGCGTTGCGAGAACGCTTGAGGCTGTCTTCGGTGTGCAGCAGCAGGTGGTTGATCTGTGCGACCAGCGGCTCAAGTTCCAGCGGCACCTCTTGATCGAGCTGGGAGCGCTGGCCCTGTTGCAGTTGGAGTATCTGCGCCCTGGCCTTGTCCAGCGGACGCAAGGCTCGCCGGACCGTGAAGCGTTGCAGGATCAGGATCAGCAGCAGCGCCGCCAATCCCAACCCCAGGCCAATGCGCTGCACTTGCGCGAAGCTGGCCTGCACCGGGGTGTAGTCCTGGGCGACCGTGATGGAAATCTTTTGGCCAAATTTGCGGTAATCCGATTGGAGCAACAACAGGGATTGCCTGCTTTTTTCCAGCTCGAAGTCGGCGTGCAACCCGGCTTGGTCAGGTTGTGGCAACTCCAGGTCCCACAAGGATCGGGAGCGCCAGTGCCCACCGTCGAAGTCAATGCGGAAATAATGACCGGAGTACGGCCGCTGATACCCCGGTGACAGCCGCTGTTCATCGAGCTGCAGGCCATTGGGGCCACGCACGATGGCCACCAGCAGCAATTCGGCGTCGTTGCGCAGCCCCGACTCCAGATAGCGTTGCATACCGACTTCAAACAGCCACAGACTGACCTGCGCCAGCACCAGCCCAATGATCAGCAGCACGCTGATCAGGCCAAGGCTAAGGGTGCGTTGTATCGACCTCACCCGCCCGTTCCGCCGAATCGATAGCCTTGGCCGCGCCGGGTTTCAACGACGGCTCGCCCCAGCTTGCGGCGCAGGTGATTGACGTGCACTTCGATGACGTTGGAGTCACGCTCGTTTTCCCCATCGTACAGGTGCTCGGCCAAGTGGCTCTTGGACAGGATCTGCTCGGGGTGCAGCATGAAATAGCGCAATAGCCGGAACTCGGCGGCGGTGAGCTGAATGTCTTCGCCGTCGCGGCTCACGCTTTGGCGGCCCTCATCCAGATGCAGGCCCGCCGCTTCGAGTTTCGGCTGATTCGCCAGGCCTCGGGCACGGCGCAGCAGCGCCTGGATGCGCAGCTGCAATTCTTCGGGGTGAAAGGGCTTGGTGAGGTAATCATCGGCACCGGCTTTCAACCCTTCGATCCGCTCGGCCCAGGAGCCGCGAGCGGTGAGAATCAGCACGGGGGTCGCCAGGCCATCTGCGCGCCATTTCTGCAAGACGTCCAGCCCCGACAGCCCCGGCAACCCGAGGTCCAATACGATCAGGTCGTAGGGCTCACTCATCCCTTGGTGAACAGCGTCGCGGCCATCGGCCAGCCAGTCCACCGCGTACCCCTGCCGAGTCAAACCGCTGACCAGCTCGTCCGCCAGGGGCACGTTGTCTTCAACCAGTAACAGGCGCATCAATCGTCTTCCTTGTCTTCCAGCAAACGGCTGTCGCGGGCATCGAATTTGAGTTCACGAACCACCTGATCGGACGTCAGCAACTCGATCTCGTAGACCAGAACGTCGTGTTTCTCTTCCAGCTCCGCTTCCAGGAGTTTAGAACCGGGATAGCGTCCCAGTGCCTGTTCGATGAACTGCTCAAGCGGCAGGATGACGCCCTTTTGCCGAAGGGCGAGGGCTTCATCCTGATCCAGATCCCGTGCCGCGCAAACCGTGCAGACCATGACCGCACAGGTGGCGATCAGGCCGTGGGCGAACAGGACGGAAGGACGCTTACCGGCGATCATCAGGTGTCCTGATGGTCTTTGAGGATTTGGCCGTTGGTGGCGTCGAGTTCGACATCCCACTCGACACCCTTACCGTCGCGCAGCTCGACCTGATAAACGTACTTGCCATATTCCTGTTCCAGCTCGGTCTCGGTAATGGTCGCGCCAGGGTGTTTGGCCAGCGCGGCAGCGTTAAGTTTTTCGAAAGATTGAATAGTACCTGCATCTCGCAGGCGCAGCGCTTCGTCCGGGCCCAGATCTTTGGCCTGCACGTAGCCGGCAGTGAGTGCGAGAGCGGAAGCGGCGAAAAAGGCAGTGAACAGTTTCATGGTGAATCTCCGTTGTGGTCGTCTTGTTGACGGAAGCAACGATAACCAACCGAACTTAATTGAAGCTGAAAGGTACGGCCACCTGCCATCACCTTTGGCACAGACCCCGCTTTTCGCAGGCGAGCCAGCCGATATACTTCGCCTCTGCTTATCTCCGGAGTACCCATGAGCGCCATTCAGATCAAGACGCCCGCGCTGACCGTCAAGGCCGGGAAACGGGCGATGGCCCGGATTCGTGACCACGGATTGGCTCCCGCCGATGTCGGCATCATTCCGGGTGCGGCGGGCGGGCCCAAGGCGCTGGGCATTCAAGGGCTGGACCTGGCGCTGTTCGGCGAATGGCTGCCACGTTTCGAGCGGGAGCGCTCGTTGATCGGCGCGTCGATAGGCTCGTGGCGCTTCGCGAGCGCCTGCCTGCCGGCCCCCGTGGAAGGCCTGACATTGCTCGGTCAGCTCTACAACGAACAAAGCTTCGCCAAGGGCGTGACCATGGCCGAGGTCACGCGCAGTTGCGTGAAGATGCTCGACGACCTGTTGCAGGGGCGCGATGCCCGTGTGCTGAGCAACCCCCACCACCGACTCAACGTGATGATTGTGAAAAGTCACGGCCTGCTCGCGCTGGATCATCGCGGCGGTCTGGGCCTCGGGCTGGGCTCAGTGATCGCCAACAACCTCATCGGACGCGCGCGGTTGTCGCGGCATTTCGAACGGCTGATCCTGCACGACGCTCGCCTCGCCCCACCGCTCTCGCCCTTGACGGATTTTCCCTCCCGCTGCCTGCCCCTCGACGTGTCGAATCTGCGCCAGGCGCTGCTGGCCTCGGGTTCGATTCCGATGGTGATGCAAGGCGTGATGGACATTCCGGGTGTCGGGCCGGGTACGTTCCGCGACGGCGGCCTGCTGGATTACCACCTCGACCTGCCCTACAGCGGCAGCGACATCGTGCTGTATCCGCATTTCACCGATAAAATCATCCCCGGCTGGTTCGACAAAGCCCTGCCGTGGCGGCGTGGTGACCTGGGGCGGTTGCAGGATGTGGTGCTGCTGGCGCCGTCCCGCGATTATCTGGCGACGCTGCCGTTCGGCAAGCTCCCGGACCGCAGCGATTTCAAGCGTTTCGTCGGCAAAGACCCGGAACGCCAGCGCTATTGGCGAACGGCCATGGAACAGAGCCGACGGCTGGGCGACGAGTTTATCGATCTGGTGGACAGCGGGCGTCTGGCAGGGCGGCTGGAGACGCTGATCTGACCGGGTGATTTTCAACCGGGCGGTCAGGTTCTGACGGTGCCTCGGCAAACCATTGCTGGTAAACTCGCCCCCTGCATTTTTTCGCCCAGGCGATCGCCACCTTTCAAGGCTCTCAATACCGTGGAAATCTTCAAGGAATTTACGTTCGAATCGGCTCACCGCCTTCCCCACGTGCCGGAGGGCCACAAGTGCGGCCGTCTGCACGGCCACTCGTTCCGGGTCGCGATTTACCTGCAAGGCGAACCTGATCCGCACACCGGCTGGATCCGTGACTTCTCCGAGATCAAGACGATCTTCAAGCCGCTGTACGAACGTCTGGACCACAACTACCTGAACGACATTCCCGGTCTGGAAAACCCGACCAGCGAAGTGTTGGTGAAGTGGATCTGGAATGAGCTGAAGCCGCTGCTGCCGGAACTGTCGGCCATTCGCATTCATGAAACCTGCACCAGCGGTTGCGTGTATCGCGGGGATTGATCGATGCCAGCGGGGCAGTCGTTTCCGCCCCGCCTCGCTTCAAGCGTGCTCACGAATACGGCCGGGCCAGTCAGCCGAGCATTGGCTGACTGGCGGCTTTCGTGAGCAAGCTCACTCCCACAGGGGCGGGTTCATTCAGAAATGGTAGTTCAGCGCCAGGCTGGACAGCACAGTCCGGTTGGCTTGAGACCCTGACTTGCCACCAAAATACTCGCGCTCGCCCGTCCCCGCTTCCTTGGAGAGAATGCTGCCCTTGGCCTCGGCGTACGTTTGATAATCGACGTTCCCCTTGAGCGACAGCTGCGGCGTCAATTTATACGACACGCCCACTGCCAGGCTTTGCATTTTTCCACGATTGCCGTTGTTGCCGGTGAAGGTGACGTTGCGAAGATGATGCTGGTCGTAGTCCCGAGCTTTGACCCACTGGCTGTATTTGAAGCGCCCTTCCAGCGTCCAGTTGTCGTGGGTGTACAACCCGACCAGCCCCACAAACGGCGTAGAGAATGTTTGTTCATAGCTGATGCTTTTCAGTTTGGCGGGGATCTGGCCAGTGATATCTCGGAAACCGTCATCCGATGAATACGTAAAGCGTCCGCCCTTGGCTTCCCAGCCGAACTCGCTGTGCTGGTAGCCGAGCATCGCGCCTAACGCCAGATCCTTCCGCTTGAACGCCCATACCGTGGCCGCGAATTCGGCTTGCCATGCCTTTTTCAACTTGGTGTCCGGGTGATCCGAATAGTCGGTCCAAGGCTCGTCCTCACCGTCCATCCAGTCGTAATCCTTCATATGGCTACGACCCTTGCCCATCTGCGTCCAGCCCTTGGCATCCAGCGACAGCCACTCGGCGGGGTTAAACGTCATCCCCAGGTGCAACGTTGGCACCTGTTTGATAGCCCAGTTGAGCTGGCTGAGTTTTTCGCCCTCGTCATACACTTTTTCCCTGGACTGACCGTTGAGCAGCCCCAGGCCCACACTCAGTTCAACATCCCCCGTGCCAAACCGCTGTTCCTCGGTGACATGAGCATGGGCCAACGCCTCTTGCCCCAATGCGGCCAACCCCAGCAACGCCCACGTATTCCGTGACTTCATCAACTCGCCCATACCTTTTTATTGGAAGAAACGCTCGCTGCCCACGCAAGGCATCAACAAGCGGCGAAAGGATGAACGTGACGGCAGGACGTTTCTGCCAGCCGATTCGTATCAGCGTGTGTGAAAGCTGGACGTGATGATGAGGAAGTTTCCTACAGGATTGGGCAAGCAGTGTTGCGGATACGCATAAAAAAGGGCCACCCGTGATGACGGGTAGCCCTCGATTCAAAGCGACTGCATGTTACGCCAGGCTTTTGCTCACCACTTCATACACGTCCGGCGACAGCTGACCGGAAGCGCGAATCCGCTCCAGTTCGCCCTTCATCAGCGCCTGACGCTTGTCGTCGTACTTGCGCCAGCGGGTCAGCGGGGCCAGTTGACGCGACGCGATCTGTGGGTTGAAGCCGTTCAGCTCGATGACCAGATCCGCCAGGAAGCGATAACCCGAACCGTCCGCCGCGTGGAAGTTGATCAGGTTTTGCCCGGCAAACGCACCGATCAACGCCCGCACCTTATTCGGGTTCTTCATCGTGAAGGCCGGGTGCTGCATCAGGGCTTTCACACGTTCCAGACCGCCCGGCAACGTGCTGCCAGCCTGAACGCTGAACCACTGATCCATGACCAGCGCGTTGTCCTTGAAGTTCTCGGCGAACACCGCCAACGCCTTGGCCTTCTCGGCTTCGAACGGCGAGTTGACCAGCACGGCCAGCGCGGTCAGGCGCTCGGTCATGTTGTCGGCGCTGTCGAACTGTTCGATGGCGGCCGCCAACACCTCCGGTTTGCCGGTCAGCATCAGGTACGACAGCGCGATGTTTTGCAGCGCGCGGCGGGCGAAGTGCTCGGACTCGGCCACATACGCCGTCCGCTCGGACACCTCGCGGTTAGCCTCGTAACGCTTCCACAGCGCATCACTGAGACTGTTCGCCAGTTGCTGACGGGCGAACTCGCGGGCCGCATGGATGGCATCGACATCGGCGACTTCGCTGATTTCGGTGAGGTACGCCTCACCCGGCAACGACAGCATTTCCGCGACCATCGCCTGATCCAGCGACTCGTCGGCCAGCACCGTGCCCAGCGCGGTGATCAGACGTTGATCCAGCACCAGCGCCTCGCCCTTCTGATGCTGAGCGACCAGCTCCTGCAACACCTGCACCGACAGCTGCTGACCGGCATCCCAACGATTGAAGCCGTCGCTGTCGTGCTGCATCAGGAACATCAGTTGGTCACGGTTGTACGGGAAGCTGAGTTTGACCGGCGCCGAGAAGCCGCGCAGCAGCGACGGCAGCGGCTGCTCGTTGATGTCGACGAAGGTGAAGGTCTGTTCGGCTTCGGTCACGGCGATCACGCGGGACGTGCCGGTGGCCGAGGATTCGCCCTGCAAGCGCAGCGGAATTTCCTGACCTTGCTTGTCGAGCAGGCCCAGGGAAACCGGGATCACGAACGGCTTTTTCTCTTCGCCTGGCTGACCGGGGGTGGTCGGCGCGCTTTGGCGGAAGGTCAAGCTGTAGGTTTTGGCTGCGGCGTCGTAGGACTCGGTCACCGCCAGGCGTGGGGTGCCCGCTTGCGAGTACCAGCGCTTGAACTGGGTCAGGTCGATGCCGTTGGCGTCTTCCATGGCTTTGACGAAGTCGTCGCAGGTCACGGCCTGGCCGTCATGGCGTTCGAAGTACAGGTCGCTGCCCTTGCGGAAGCCGTCGGCGCCCAGCAGGGTGTGGATCATGCCGACCACTTCCGAGCCTTTTTCGTACACGGTCAGGGTGTAGAAGTTGGAAATCTCGATGAAGCTGTCCGGGCGCACGGCGTGGGCCATGGGGCCGGCGTCTTCGGCGAACTGGTGGGTGCGCAGGTAGGCGACGTCCTGGATGCGCTTGACCGTGGCGGAGTTCATGTCGGCGGAGAAGCCGGAATCGCGGAACACGGTGAAACCTTCCTTGAGCGACAGCTGGAACCAGTCGCGGCAGGTCACGCGGTTGCCCGACCAGTTGTGGAAGTATTCGTGTGCGACGATGGCCTCGACCCGCTGGTGCGCGGCGTCGGTCGCGGTTTCGGCGCGAGCCAGCACGGCGCTGGAGTTGAAGATGTTCAGGCCCTTGTTTTCCATGGCGCCCATGTTGAAGTCGTTCACCGCCACGATCATGAAGATGTCCAGATCGTATTCGCGGCCGTAGACCTCTTCGTCCCAGCGCATGGATTTCTTCAGGCTGTCCATGGCGTGCTGGCACTTGTCGATATTTTCTGGCTCGACGTAAATGCGCAGCTTGACCTCGCGCTCGGTCATGGTGATGAAGGTGTCTTCGATGCACCACAGGTCACCCGCCACCAGCGCGAACAGGTAGGCCGGCTTCTTGAACGGGTCTTCCCAGGTGATCCAGTGACGGCCGTCTTCGGAAGGACCTGCTTCGATCGGGTTGCCGTTGGACAGCAGGATCGGGAAGTCCTGTTTGTCAGCGATCACGGTCGTGGTGAAGCTGCTCATCACGTCCGGGCGGTCGAGGTAATAGGTGATCTTGCGGAACCCTTCGGCCTCGCACTGGGTGCAGAACATGCCGCTGGATTTGTACAGGCCTTCCAGCGCGGTGTTGGTTTCCGGGTGGATCTTCACGCTGGTGTCGAGGGTGAAGGTCTCGGATTTCGGGTGGACGGTCAGGTTGTCCGGGGTCAGTTCGTAGTCACCCGATGCCAGGTCCGCGTCGGCCAGCTTGACCGACAGCAGTTCCAGCAACTGGCCGTCCAGAACCAACGGAGGCAAGCCGGCGCCCCTGTCCGGATTGCGGCGCATGACCAATTGCGCGTGCACCAGCGTGTGGTCGTCGAACAATTCGAAGGTCAGGTGGGTCTCGTCAATGAGGTACTCAGGCGCCTGATAATCCTTCAGGTAAATCATTTTCGGCTGTTCGGTGCGCATGATGCTGTCCTTGTTCTTTGAGCTGAAAATACGGGACTAGTGGTGCACGGCGAGCTGATAGGCCGTGTACTTGCGGATGTTGATCACGCCGGTGTCGAAGATCAGGTATTGACCCTTGATGCCCAACAACGTGCCCTCGGCAATGGGGTCCTTGTCCAGGTTGAAGCTGACGATCTTGGTCGGGTAGGCCTCGACCGGGTAGCGGATCTCGATCGGCTCGACATCGTTCAGCAGCTGGATGGCTTGCAGGCCGAAACGCGCTTGCAACGCCGTCAGACCCTCAGCGCAGGACTCGAACAATTGCTGACGGATAGCCGCCAGGTCAACCGATGGCGCATCGCCTTTGAGTAATGCGCGCCAGTTCGTGCGGTCGGCCACCTGGCTGCGGAACAGGTCTTCGACAAAGCCCGATTGCTGACGGGTCGCCACGCGCACGATCGGCAACGCCTGACTGGCACCCTGATCGAGCCAGCGGGTCGGCAACTGCGTGGCGCGGGTAATGCCGACTTTCACGCCCGACGAATTGGCCAGGTAGACCACGTGATCGGTCATGCAAAATTGCTCGCCCCACGACGGATCGCGGCAGGTGCCGTGTTCGTGGTGGCACTTTTCCGGGCTCATGATGCACACGTCGCACTGCGCCAGTTTCTGCATGCAAGGGTAGCAATAGCCTTGGCTGAAGCTGGTTTTAGTGCGGCGGCCGCAATGGCTGCAATGGATGGCACCCAGGTATTCCAGGCGCACGGTCTTGCCGATCAGCGGATTGACCGGGATTTCCGAGTCACCCAGACGAAACGCGTATTCCACCTGCGTGGCATCGAGACGCGCAGACATTTTGTTGACGGAACCTCGACCCATTTCGATCAATGGATGGCATCCGATTTGAAGAGAATGTTCGGTACCGGCGCCGATTTGGACGCGCATTCCTGCGGGCCCATGTAGCCGATACGCTGTTCTTCGGGCACGTTGCGCACTTCCCAGGCGATCAGCGCCTGCAGCGACAGTTCACGTTGTTCCTGCGTCAGCTTGCGGCCATCGGACCATTTGCCGATTTCCACGGCCAGTTTCAGGCTCTCGTAGATGTCCGGGGTGATGTTTTCGATCATTTCGACAAAAGAGGACATTGGGCTCTCCCAGAATTAAGCGGGCAATTTTAAGGGGTACGGCGCGCCAATGCACCGCCCACCAGACCTGTTGCACAACCGATGATCAGTCCGCCGACGTGCGCCCCGTTGGCAATTTCGCCAAACCCCAAGAGGCTGATCAGCCCGGACATGCACAGCACCAACCACGCCAGCATCATCACCAATACGCCGCGAGGCAGGCGATAAATGGGGTTGGGTGCGAGCAATTGAAAGATCCAGCAATGACCGAGCAGCCCGTAAAGCACACCGGACAGCCCACCGAACAGGCTCGGACCGCTCCAGAAATACTGGCCGTAGTTGGAGAACGCGCTGAACGCGAGGGTCAGCCCCAGCAAATGCCAGCTGCCCTGACGCATCTCGATGCGTCGCCCCAACTCCCAAAACCAGAGGGCGTTCATCACCAGGTGCAGGATGCCGAAGTGGATCAGCATCGGCGACACGACCCGCCACCACTGCCCTGCCGCCAGCGTGGCGCTGACCGGGGTGAACATCACGTAATCGCCACTGGCGCGGAAATCGTTGAAGGTCAGCCAGCTCAGCGCTTCATAGTTGTCGCCCAGCAGCGTTACACCCGCGACGATCAGGCACAGCAGCAGAAAGACGCTGGTCACCGGGCTGCTGCGCCCTTGCAGCAAAGGGCTTGGGCGAGTCTGCGCCACGACCTCACGGCCCGGCGGCAGTTGCGCCGTGGGGTCGCCTTCCGGGTATTGCTGATAGAGCTGGCGCACGTCGTCGGCCAGTTGCGGCGCGTCGGGCACCCACAGCACTTGCTGGCCTGACTCTTCGCTGACCCGGTGCGGCACGTTGAGGCGCCGCAGCAGTTCGACGAAGCCGCTCAGATCAGTGTTCAACGGCAGACGCAAAACGGCGACCGGATTCATAGGGTACGGCTCATTGCGAAAGGCTCATTGGGGGGTTTCGGGTCGCTTCACATCGACCCACACGAACTTGCTTGGGTCGATTCGGGTTTCCTGGTCCAGTCGATACGCCACCAGCTTGCCGTACAGCACCGCGCTGTAATCCAGGCACGCGAGGTTCGGGCGGATCGGCGCGGGCACGCCGCTGCGCCAGTAGTGACCGACGAACAGCAGCGGCTCATCGACACCATAGCGCAGCAGGGCGCTTTTCTCGGTGTCGGACAGTGGGCGTTTGGCCACGGGCTCGGGCAACGCATCCGGCTGGAACACCACGTCGCCGTAGGTCTGCGGGTTGTCTTCCCAGAACTTGGTGCGGAACGAGGCGCGGGTCAAGCCGTCGCCGCCGGTGAGCGTCATGCCGTGGGGCAAGCGCATGTCAGTGCCGCGCAGCAGGCGGTCGAACACCGCGCTGGCGAAGCTGCCGGGCACGGCAGACGCCTGAACGAACGCCTGATCGACGCGGCCATCGCCGTGGGCGCTGCGCAAGGGCTCGATCAGGTTGGCGTCCCAACAGGCGTGTACCAGACGGAAGCGTTCGGCGTCGATGAACAACGGCAGTTCGTAGAACCACTTCAGGAAATCATTCCAGTCAGCGGGATGCCCTTCGAATTGCGCCAGGGTTTCGCCCAACAAACGGGCATGGCGTGGCGTGTGTTCGCGCACGAACTGCTTGCCACTGTCTGGCGGCGCAGGCGTGGACCAGCCCAAAGCGTTGAATTCATGGTTGCCCATGATGCAAAACGCCTGGCCGGCCACGACCATGTCATGAACGATGTGCAGCGCCTCGCGAATGCGTGGGCCCCGGTCGATGATGTCGCCGAGGAACAGAGCGATGCGTTCAGGGTGGCGCCAGACGCCCGCCTGAAAACGGTAACCGAGGGTGTCGAGCAAGTGCTCAAGGGTCTGGGCACAACCATGCACGTCACCGATCAGATCGTAGCTACGCGCGGGATCGAGCATCAGTCGCCCCCGCCGCCAAGCCGACTGCCCCAACCGAGTTTGGTCCGGCAGACTTCGTAATAGTTGTGGTCGAGCGGGTGAATCAGGCGCAGTTTCTGCGGTTTCTTTTTCACGGTCACGGTGTCACCCGGCGCGCAGGTGAAGTGGTTTTGTCCATCGCAGGAGACCTGTGGATAAATCGTCATGTCCTTTGAGACAACGATTTTCAGCTCACTGTTGCCGTCGACGACAATTGGCCGTCCGGACAGGGTGTGCGGGTACATCGGCACGATGACAATGGCGTCCAGCTTGGGGTGCATGATCGGGCCGCCCGCCGACAGCGCGTAGGCCGTGGAACCGGTTGGCGTGGCGACAATCAGGCCGTCGGCCTTCTGGCTGCAGACGAATTGACCGTCGATGTAGATCTCGAATTCGATCATCCGCGTGGACTTGCCGGGGTGCAGCACCACATCGTTGAGCGCGTCGCCTTGGCCGATGGCTTCGCCGTGACGGCGGACTTCGGCTTGCAGCAGGAAGCGGTTTTCTACCAGATAGTGGCCGTCGAGCACCTCGGCGACTTTCACTTCCAGCTCGTCAGGGCGGATGTCGGTCAGAAAGCCCAGGCTGCCGCGGTTGATCCCCAGCACCGGCACGTTGTGCTTGGCCAGCGCCCGCGCCGCGCCCAACAGGCTGCCATCGCCACCGACGACGATGACCATGTCGCAAACCTCGCCCAGCATCTTGCGCGAAGACGTTTGCATCCCGTGCCCCGGCAGGACCTCGGCGATAGCGTCTTCGAGAATCACATGCAGATGCCGCGACACCAGGAATTTCTTGAGCCGGCGAACGGTCTCCAGCACTTGGGAACTGCCCAGGCGACCGATGATGCCGATATTTCGAAATTGCTCCATGGGGCTCCCGCAGTGTTCAGGCACAGAAAGAACGCGATTATGGGCGAAGGGGTCGGGGGCGGCAAATGGGGCGCGTCCATAATGCCCTGACGACGAAGGACATGTGTCGCCTGCACCGGCGTATCGCGAATGAATTCGCTCCTACAAGGGTTCAGTGGGGCCCCGTATTCCGGGCTTGGCGCAGTCTCAACTGTGGGAGCGAATTCATTCGCGAAAAATGGGTCCGGCAACGGAGATGTGTCGGCTGTACCGACCTATCGCGAATGAATTCGCTCCTACAGGGGTTCGGTAACGCCGCGCATTCAGAGCGTGCGCCCTGCTATCCTCAGCCGATGACCCCCTTCCCGGCCCTCACCGCCCTGCCCCGTCAACTGCGCACGCCTCAGGTGCGGGATCTGGCGTGGGCGATTCTGTCGCCGCCGATGCTGGCGGTCACTGAGTGGCCGCAGCGTCATCCCTTGAGCGGCAGTGACTGGGTGCAACATCCCCGGGCGCTGGAGGCCTTCTTGCGGCAGCTCGATCAGGACAGCGGCGAACTCGTGGAATGGCTGTCGCGCAGTTCGATTCGCCGATTGGGGCTGTATTACGAACGTCTCTGGCATTTCGCGATTCACCACGCGCCGGGGGTGGAGATGCTGGCGGCCAACCTGCCGATTCGCATCGGGGGTCATACCTTGGGCGAGCTGGACATGGTCCTGAAGGACAGGGACGGCATTCATCACGTCGAACTGGCGATCAAGTTCTATCTGGGCGAACGGAACACCGACGGCCATGACCCGGCGAACTGGCTGGGGCCGGGTTCTCATGACCGATTGGGGCTGAAACTGGCGCACTTGCATCAGCATCAATTGCCGATGTCCGGGCGCGAGGAAAGCCGCCACGCACTCTCGGCACTCGGGATCGAATCCTTCAGCGCCGCCCTGTGGCTGGGGGGGTATCTGCTGTATCCATGGCCGGACAGCGGCGCATCCCCGCAAGGCGTGCACCCCGAGCATCATCGCGGCACATGGGTGCATCGCAAGGACTGGGCCGCCTTCGCCCTGCGTCACGCCGAAGGTCGCTGGCAACCGCTGCCACGCCATGCGTGGTTGGGGCCTGCCCGGTATGACGAGGTGTGGAGCGCAGAAGCGTTCGAGTCCTGGCGCGACCAGCTCCCGCCCTCAGCTCAAGCGCAATTGCTGGTGCGCCTGACTGAACACCCGGACGGCCATTGGCAAGAGGCCGAGCGGGCGTTTTTGGTGTCAGACTTGTGGCCGAACGCGCCGGAAGATCACGAGGTCAGACACTCAATCGCAACACCAGCGCCGCCAGTGTGATCAGCAGCACCGGCAACGTCAGCACGATGCCGACGCGGAAGTAATAGCCCCAACCGATGCTGACGCCTTTCTGCGCCAACACGTGAAGCCACAGCAACGTCGCGAGACTGCCGATGGGCGTGATCTTCGGCCCCAGATCGCTGCCGATGACGTTGGCGTAGATCATCGCTTCCTGCAACGGGCCGTGGGCGTGGCTCGCGTCGATGGACAGCAGGCCGATCAGCACCGTGGGCAGGTTGTTCATGACCGACGACAGCAGCGCCGTCAGCACACCGGTGCCCATCGCCGCGCCCCACAGGCCGTGTTCGGCAAAGCGGTCGAGCCAGCCCGCAAGGTAAGTCGTCATGCCTTCGTTGCGCAGGCCATACACCACGAGGTACATGCCCAGCGAGAAAATCACGATCTGCCATGGCGCTTCTTTCAACACCTTGCCGGTGGAAATCTGATGCCCCTTGGCGGCGATACCCCACAAAATCGCGGCGCACACCGCCGAAATCGCACTGATGGGAATGCCCAGCGGTTCGAGGGCAAAGCACCCCACCAGCAGAATCCCCAACACCCACCAACCGGCAATGAACGTCGGCCGGTCGTGGATAGCTGATGAAGGCTCGGCAAGCTGCGAAGCGTCGAAGGTCTGCGGGATGTCCTTGCGGAAAAACAGCATCAGGATCGCCAGCGTGGCCGCGACGCTCACCAGGTTGACCGGGACCATCACCGAGGCGTAGCGATTGAAGCCGATGCCGAAATAGTCGGCCGACACGATGTTCACCAGGTTCGACACCACCAGCGGCAGGCTCGCGGTGTCGGCGATGAAGCCCGCCGCCATGACGAACGCCAGTGTGGTCGCCGGGGAAAACCGCAGCGCCAGCAGCATCGACATGACGATGGGCGTGAGAATCAGGGCTGCGCCGTCGTTGGCGAACAGCGCCGACACCAGCGCGCCGAGCAGGACGATGAACGCGAACAACCGACGCCCTCGCCCCTTGCCCCAGCGTGCCACGTGCAACGCGGCCCAGTTGAAGAACCCGGCTTCATCGAGCAATAGGCTGATGATGATCAGCGCGATGAAGGTGCCGGTGGCGTTCCAGATGATGTGCCAGACCTGTGGAATGTCCGACAGGTGCACGACGCCGAACAGCAACGCCAGCACAGCGCCGAACGTCGCACTCCAGCCGACGCCCAGCCCCTTGGGTTGCCAGATCACCAGGGTGATGGTGACCAGAAAGATCAGGACCGCTATCAGCATCAGCGTTTGGTTCTCGGAAGCAGTATCGCCAGGATGCCCAGAAGCGGGAGGAAGGAACACAGCGTGTAGACATACACGATGCCGTGAAGGTCCGCGAGGTGGCCTAATAATGCGGCGCCGATGCCGCCGAAGCCGAACATCAGGCCGAAGAAGATCCCGGCGATCATGCCGACATTGCCCGGCACCAGCTCTTGCGCGTAAACGACGATGGCCGAGAACGCCGAGGCCAGGATGAAGCCGATGATCACGCTCAGCACGCTGGTCCAGAACAGGTCAGCGTACGGCAGCGCGATGGTGAACGGCGCAACGCCAAGGATCGAGAACCAGATCACCGCCTTGCGGCCGATTTTGTCGCCAATCGGTCCGCCGAAGAAGGTGCCCGCCGCGACGGCTGCGAGGAACATGAACAGGTGCAACTGCGAGCTGGCGACCGTTAGCTGGAATTTTTCGATCAGGAAGAAGGTGAAATAGCTGGTGAAGCTGGCCATGTAGAAATACTTGGAGAACACCAGCATCGCCAGCACCACCAGCGCGCTGGTCACCCTGCCTTTGGACAGGCCGTGGGTCGCGGCGTGGCCAGCCTTGAGCTTGAACAGCGCCAGGTGCTTTTTATACCAGCGACTGATGACGTACAGCAGGCCCACCGAAAAGAGCGCGATCAGCGCGAAATACGCGATGTGACCCTGGCCGAACGGGATGATGATCGCCGCCGCCAGCAAGGGTCCGATGGCCGAACCGCTGTTGCCGCCCACCTGAAACGTCGATTGCGCCAGGCCGAAACGCCCACCGGACGCCAGTCGCGCGATGCGTGAGGCTTCGGGGTGGAAGGTCGAGGAACCGATGCCGATCAGACCCGCCGCCAGCAGAATCAGCGGAAAGCTGCCCACCGTCGCGAGCATCAACACCCCCGCCAGAATGCACAGCGACCCTACCGGCAAGACCAGCGGATTGGGATGGCGGTCCGTGAAATAACCGACCCAGGGTTGCAGCAGCGAGGCGGTGACCTGGAATGTCAGGGTGATCAGGCCGACCTGGGTGAAGCTCAGGCCGTACGAGGCTTTGAGCATCGGGTAGATCGACGGCAGGATCGACTGAATCAGGTCGTTGAGCAGGTGCGCCAGCGCCACTGCGCCAATGATGCGCAGGACCAGCGGGCTGGATTGGGGGATCGCGGAAGTTGCGGTCGAAGGGCTGGTGACGGCCATCGGGTTCATCCATCGAACGGGTGATGTGCCGCACGCAATTGATTACAAGAAATGTCAGCGGCACTGAGGGCCGTCAATGTGCCATTTTTTGGGGCGGTGTTGCCATGTTTTGTTGCGGGAATTGTGAGCTGCGGGGCGCCCGCACTCGCGCGACCTGTAGGAGTGAGCTTGCTCGCGATGGCGGTCTACTCATGATGAAAATATCGCTGAATGATCGCTATCGCGAGCAAGCTCACTCCTACAGGGGCGGTCAGGCGATGGACTGGGCGGTGCCCCGTCGCTCCAGCGACCCGTCCACGTCATGCAGCGAGACTTTTGAGGTTTCCGGCAACGCCAGCCCGCCGATGAGCCCCAGTGCCGCGACCACGATCAGGTAAAACGCCGGTGACAGGTTGCTGCCCGTCAGGCCAATCAGCCAGGTCGCCATCAGCGGTGCGGTACCGCCGAAAATGGTGTAGGCAATGTTGTAGGTGATCGCCGAGGCCGTGTAACGCGTGCGCGTGGGAAAGGTCTCGGACAGCAGCGCCGCCGTGACCACGTTGCACAGCACCGCGCCGGTCGCCAGCAGCATCACGCCGATGATGGAGCCTGCGAACGAACCGGAACTGGCCATCAGGAACGACGGATAGACCACCACCGCCAGCAGGACACAGGCGGTAATCACCGTGGCTCGACGCCCGACCTTGTCAGAAAACGCCCCGGCCACCGGGCACAACAACGATGCAAACAGCAGCGCGATCAACGACACCAGCAATGCGGTGGCGCGAGTTAGACCTCCGGCCACTTGCAGGTAGGTCGCGAAGTACGTGGTGAACATATAGAAGGACAGCGCGGTCAGCGAGATGAACGCGCCCAGGGCGAGGATCGCGCCGCCGTGGTTGCGCAGGGTTTCCTTGAGCGGCGAATGGGCCACGGCGTGTTCTTCGGTGACGGCCTGGAATGCCGGGGTTTCGTCGAGCTTCCAGCGCAGGTACAGGCCGACCAGCCCGAGGGGCGCGGCGACCAGAAACGGCAGGCGCCAACCCCAACTGCTCATGGCGTCCGCCGACAGCGAGGCTTCCAGTGCGTAGGCGAAAATTGCTGCTGATGCGAACGCCGCGAAGGTCGAGACCGGCACGAAGCTGCCGTACCACGCCCGTTTACCCCGAGGCGCGTGCTCCATCAGGTAGGCGCAGGCCCCCGCGTATTCGCCCCCGGCGGAAAAGCCTTGAGCGCAGCGGATGATGGTCAGAAGGATCGGCGCGATCACGCCGATGGCGGCATAGGTGGGGAGCAGTCCAATGATCGTGGTCGCCCCGGCCATCAACAGAATGGTGAAAGCCAGGGTGCGTTTGCGGCCGATCTTGTCGCCGAGCATGCCAAAAAACACACCGCCCAAGGGACGGAAGGCGAAGGCCACGGCGAACACGGCGAAGGTCTTGAGCAGCGCCGCGCTGGCGTCGCCGCTGGGGAAAAATTGCTGAGCGATGGTCGTGGCCAAGAAGCCGTAGACCGCAAAGTCGAACCATTCGACAAAATTGCCGATGCCGGCCGCTACGATGACTTTTCTCAGGGTGGCAGGGTCAACCTGCTCGATGGCTGGAGTGGTCATGAAAACCTCGGCGCGCGTAGGAAAGATCCGATTATCGGTACAGCGCCTGAGCCGCCTTACTCCAGAAGTGTCATCGACGTACTCAGGACCGACCTGTCATGGGGTCTGATCCGCAGGATTCGTGCCAGAGACGCTGGTTTAGGGCATTCACCTCAAATTGAACGGCTCGACGCGAACTCTCGGTAGGAGCGAATTCATCCTGGGCGGCGATCCGACGAAAAATGGACCAGGCGACGGAGAGACGTCGTCTGAACCCGCGCAGCGCGAATGAATTCGCTCCTACAGTAGAGGGATGTGTCGTTGGTGGGGTCAGTACGCGGCGCGGAGTGCGTCGGAAGCCCGCTTGCCTTGCAGACCGCCGGTATGCACAAAGATCAGCCGCGTGCCTTGCGCGAACCGCCCCGCTTCGACCGCCTGCTGCAACGCCAACAACGCCTTGCCAGTGTAGAGCGGTTCGAGGGGCACGCCGCTTTGCGATTCGCGGGTGGCAATGAAGTCCAGCAATGTTGCGTCAACCTTGGCAAAACCTCCGCGACTGGCGTCGAGCAATTCGTATCGCACATCTCGGTCACCGCCGAGGATGGCGGCCACGTTTTCAGCGACCCCATGCCCCTCGGGCACCGCCATCGCCCCGAACACCTTGCGCAGCCCGTCTTCGGCCAGCACCAATCCGGCCAGCGTGGTGCCCGTTCCACACGCCAGCCACCAACCGTCATAGTCGTCCCAGCCGATGTCTGCGAGTTGATCACGGGCCTGGCGCACGATCTCGGCACAGCCCAACGCGCCGTCGCGCCCACCGCCGCCTTCAGGAATCGGATACAGCTGTGGATAACGCTCACGCCACGGCGTCCAGAAATCCGCTTCGTGTCGGGCACGATAGCCTGCATAGCCAAGCCAGTGGAGTTCCATCCCGAACGCTTGAAGGTCCAGCACCGTGGGCGTTTCCATCGAATGCCCCCGCAACAGCCCGACCGTGGAAAAGCCAAATCGCTTGCCCGCCGCCGCCAATGCGTGAAGGTGGTTGGAATGCGCGCCGCCCAGACTGATCACCCCTTCGGCCCCTGTCTTTTTTGCAGCGGCGAGGTGGTGAGAGAGCTTGAACCATTTGTTGCCGCTGATCAGCGGGTCGATCAGGTCCAGACGCAGAATCGCGACGCTGACGCCGGATGCGGCAAGCCAGGGCAGGTTGAGAGGTTGGAGTGGGGCTTGGGGGAGCATGGCGTTCAGCGCGGGACGAAAGGTTCGAAGTTTACCGTGTAGCCCTGTCTGACGCTGAACCCTGTGGGAGCGAATTTATTCGCGAAGCGGCGGCACCCACCAAGCATGTGTGTCGCTCACACCCTTTTCGCGAATGAATTCGCTCCCACAGGAGCGTGCACTGCACACCCAGTGCGTAGGCTTACAACTCCGCCGCCAACCGCGAACCCTGGTTGATCGCGCGCTTGGCGTCCAGTTCTGCCGCAACGTCCGCGCCGCCGATCAAATGCACGTTCTGCCCCGCCGCTTGCAAGCCGTCGAAGAGTTCACGCAGTGGGTCTTGCCCCGCGCAAATCACCACGTTGTCCACCGGCAGCACTTTTTCTTCACCCTCCGCGCCGATGCGGATGTGCAGTCCGGTATCGTCGATCTTCAGGTATTCGACGCTGTTGAGCATCTGCACGTGCTTGTTCTTCAACCCGGCGCGATGAATCCAGCCGGTGGTTTTGCCGAGGCCGTCGCCGACCTTGGACGTCTTGCGCTGCAACAGGTACACCTGACGTGCCGGGGCGTGGGCGTGCGGCTTGATCCCAGCGATGCCGCCCCGGGCTTCCAGCGCGCCATCAATGCCCCACTCTTCCCAGAACGCATCGCGATCAAGGCTGGTGGCAACACCCTGGTGCACCAGAAACTCCGACACGTCAAAACCGATCCCGCCCGCGCCAATCACCGCCACCGATTGACCGACGGGTTTGCGTTCCAGAATCACATCAAGGTAGTTCAGCACCTTGGGGTTATCGACGCCGGGGATTGCCGGTATGCGTGGCGCGATGCCGGTGGCCAGAATCACTTCGTCATAGCCCTTGCCCACCAGATCGTCGACCGCGACGCGGGTGTTCAAGCGCACGTCGACGCCCGTGGTCTGCAATTTGCGACCGAAATAGCGCAGCGTTTCAAAGAACTCCTCTTTGCCCGGGACGCGCTTGGCGATGTTGAACTGGCCGCCAATTTCACTGGCGGAATCGAACAGCGTCACTTCATGCCCACGCTCGGCAGCGACGGTCGCAGCCGCCAGCCCGGCAGGCCCGGCACCGATCACGGCGATTTTCTTGATCTGTTTGACCGGCAAATAATTCAGCTCGGTTTCGTGACAGGCACGCGGGTTGACCAGACAGGTGGTGAGCTTGCCGTCGAAGATGTGGTCGAGACAGGCCTGGTTGCAACCGATGCAGGTGTTGATTTCGTCGCTACGACCGGCAGCCGCCTTGTTGACGAACTCCGGGTCCGCAAGGAACGGACGCGCCATGGACACCATGTCGGCATCGCCTTCGGCCAACACCGCTTCGGCGACTTCCGGGGTGTTGATGCGGTTGGTGGTGATCAGCGGGATCGACACCTCGCCGCGCATTTTCGCCGTGACCTTGGCGAACGCGGCACGGGGCACCTTGGTGGCGATCGTTGGAATCCGCGCTTCGTGCCAGCCGATGCCGGTGTTGATGATCGTCGCGCCTGCCTGTTCGATGGCCTTGGCCAACTGCACCACTTCTTCCCAGGTGCTGCCGCCTTCGACCAGATCGAGCATCGACAGGCGATAAATGATGATGAAGTTGCGGCCCACGGCCTCACGCACCCGACGGACGATCTCCACGGCCAGACGCATGCGGTTTTCGTAGCTGCCGCCCCAACGGTCGGTGCGGTGGTTGGTGTGGGCCACGAGGAATTGGTTGATCAGGTAGCCTTCCGACCCCATGATTTCCACGCCGTCGTATTCGGCGATCTGCGCCAAGGTCGCGCAGGTCACGAAATCCTGAATCTGCTTCTCGATGCCTTCCTCGTCCAGCGCCTTGGGCTTGAACGGGTTGATCGGCGCCTGAATGGCGCTCGGGGCCACTTGCTTCGGGCTGTAGGCATAACGGCCGGTGTGCAGGATTTGCATGCAAATCTTGCCGCCCGCCTCATGGACGGCGCGGGTCACGATGCGGTGGTGCTCTGCCTCTTCCGGCGTGGTCAGCTTGGCCGACCCAGCATAAACGCCGCCTTCAACGTTCGGTGCGACACCGCCGGTGACCATCAGGCCCACGCCACCCCGGGCGCGCTCGGCGAAGTAAGCCGCCATGCGTTCGAAGCCACCGGGCTTTTCTTCCAGCCCCGTGTGCATCGAACCCATGAGCGTGCGGTTGCGCAGCGTGGTGAATCCCAAGTCCAGGGGAGCCAGCAAATGCGGGTAGTGGGCGGCGGCCATATGAAACTCCATCAAGCATCATCACGTAGACGCGAACGCTCTGAAGGCGCTCGTCGTATATTCAGGGACTACAGCGTAGTGCCCGTTCATGACGCCGACAGTAAACAGCATCGCAGTCGTGCTCAATGACCGAATATGACAATTTATTGATCGAAGTGTGCAGGGCTTGGACCACCATGCTTTACGTGAAAGGGTTTTCAGGCGAGATGGCCAGGGTTCAACGCCGACCGCTATACAGCCGGTTACACGCGAGGCGGTCGCTTTTCCAGGTGTTGAAATCGGTCACGATGTTCTGATTGTTGAACGTCAGTTCAAGGATGCATTCGTGATTGGACGTCGAGGTCGACGTAGTGGGCGTCACCATGGTGCTGCCGCCCGGCCCGGCGCTGAGTTCGTTGACGCCGGTCGTCGTGGTGTTCGAGTAGGCATCGTCCCATTTGGCCAGCGACAATCCGCTGGGCAGCTTCGACACGGAGGTTGGCCTGCCGAGCTTGGTGTAGGCCTCGTTGATGTTCGCGCCGACCAGTTGATTCTTGGCGATCAGGTCAGGCCCGGTAGGAATGCCGTTGGCCATGAGCTCACAGCCAGACAGCATCAGCACCGCGCCCCACACCACACAATTCCCTACTGCCTTCCCGATACGCGGCATCTTGTCGTCCCTTTTCCGGTAAAGGCCGTATTTTTTACACTTCATCCTGAAAGCGCAATCCATCGCGGGAACGACGGGATGAATTCAGACAAACGACAGGCTAGCCGATCCAGGTCGTCTGCTGATCCGCGTGATACGAAGACCGCACCAGCGGCCCGGACGCGACATTCTTGAAGCCCAAACGCAGCCCTTCTTCAGCGAACCAGGCAAAGGTGTCAGGGTGCACGAACCGTTGAACCGGCAAGTGGCTGCGCGACGGTTGCAGGTATTGCCCCAGGGTCAGCATGTCGGTGCCGTGCTCGCGCAGGCGTTGCATGACCTCGATGACTTCGTCGTCCGTTTCCCCCAACCCCAGCATCAGTCCGGATTTGGTGGGCACGTGGGGCACACGCTTTTTGAAGTTTTCCAGCAGGTCCAGCGACCATTCGAAATCTGAACCGGGTCGGGCGGCGCGATAGAGGCGCGGCACGGTTTCCAGGTTGTGGTTGAAGACATCGGGCGGCTCCTGCTCGGTGATCGCCAGCGCGACGTCCATGCGTCCACGGTAATCCGGGACCAGGGTTTCGAGCTGAACACCGGGCGACAGCTTTCGAATCGCGCGCAGGCAGTCGACGAAATGCCCCGCCCCGCCGTCCCGCAGGTCGTCGCGGTCCACCGACGTGATCACCACGTACTTGAGACGCAAGTCGGCGATGGCCGTCGCCAGGTTGAGGGGTTCGTCGGCATCCAGCGGTTTCGGACGTCCGTGCCCGACGTCGCAGAACGGGCAGCGTCGGGTGCAGATGTCGCCCATGATCATGAACGTCGCCGTGCCGCCACTGAAGCATTCGCCCAGGTTCGGGCACGAGGCTTCTTCGCAGACGCTGTGCAGTTTGTGTTTGCGCAGCAGGGCCTTGATCCGGCCGACTTCCGGCGAGGTCGAGATGGGCACGCGAATCCAGTCCGGCTTGCGCGGAATGTCTTCGGTGGGAAGAATTTTCACCGGGATGCGCGCCACCTTCTCCGCGCCCCGTAATTTGACTCCGGCTTTCAACGGCTCCGGCAGCATGAATGACTCCTTGAATGAATGAAGCGGCTGTCGGGATTCGACGCGCGCAACGGCCGGCCGCAATGGCCAGCCGTTGACCGGGCGCTGAGTCAGGCCGAATACACCGGAAACAACGCGCACAGGCCTTTGACCTGACGGGCGACGTGGGCCTCCATCTCGGCATCGCCCAGGTTATTGAGGATGTCGCAGATCCAGTTGGCCAATGCCGTGCACTGCGTGACCTCAAAACCTCGCGTGGTGACCGCTGGCGTGCCGATGCGCAAACCGGAGGTCACAAACGGTGACTGAGGATCGTTGGGCACGGCGTTTTTGTTGACCGTGATGTGAGCGCGGCCCAGTGCAGCGTCGGCGTCTTTGCCGGTGATGCCCTGACGAATCAGGCTGACGAGGAACAGGTGGTTGTCGGTGCCGTCAGACACCACGTCGTAACCCCGCTGTTTGAACACCTCAGCCATGGCCTGAGCGTTCTTGATGACTTGCACCTGATAGTCGCGGAAGGCGGGCTCCAGCGCTTCCTTGAAGCACACGGCTTTGGCCGCGATCACGTGCATCAACGGCCCGCCTTGCCCGCCCGGAAACACCGCCGCGTTGAGCTTCTTCTCAAGGTCGGGGTTGGCCTTGGCCAGAATCAGCCCGCCACGGGGCCCGCGCAGGGTTTTGTGGGTGGTGGTGGTCACGACGTCCGCGTAAGGCAGCGGGTTGGGATAGAGGCCTGCGGCGACCAGACCGGCGACATGGGCCATGTCGACGAACAGGTACGCGCCGACCTTGTCGGCAATGGCGCGGAAACGCGGGAAGTCGAGGGTTTTCGAATACGCGGAAAACCCGGCGACGATCATTTTCGGTTTGTGCTCAACCGCCAGACGCTCGACTTCGTCGTAATCGATCAAGCCAGTGCGGGTGTCGATGCCGTACTGAACCGCGTTGTAAAGCTTGCCGGAGGACGACACTTTGGCGCCGTGGGTCAGGTGGCCGCCGTGGGCCAGGCTCATGCCCAGGAGGGTGTCGCCGGCTTGCAACAGGGCGAGGTAAACGGCGCTGTTGGCGGACGAGCCGGAGTGAGGCTGAACGTTGGCATAACCGGCGCCGAACAATTGCTTGGCCCGGTCAATCGCCAGTTGCTCCACCACATCGACGTGCTCACAGCCACCGTAATAGCGCTTGCCAGGGTAACCCTCGGCGTACTTGTTGGTCAGCTCGGTGCCCTGGGCCTGCATCACTTGCGGGCTGGTGTAGTTCTCCGAGGCGATCAGTTCGATGTGGTCTTCCTGGCGCTTGATTTCGCGATCGATGGCATCGCTGAGCGCAGGGTCGAAATCGGACAGGGTCAGGCTTCTGTGGAACATGGTGCGTTTCCTTTTTTGTTTGAGTGGACTCAGCGCAATTCATGAGTGCCCGGAGCGGGTCCGGGCACCGTTTTCAAGCATCCTGGTAGGAAGACAGCGGCGGACAGGCACAGGCCAGGTTTCGGTCGCCGTACACGTTGTCGACCCGACCCACCGGCGGCCAGTACTTGCTGTCACGCAGGGATGGGAGCGGGTACACCGCCAGTTCCCGGCTGTAGCAATGGGGCCATTCGCGGATCAGTTCAGCAGCCGTGTGCGGAGCGTTTCTCAGCGGGTTGTCGTGGGGATCGAGCCCGCCGTTTTCCACGGCGCGGATTTCCTCACGAATGCAGATCATCGCTTCGCAGAACCGGTCCAGCTCCTCCAGCGATTCGCTTTCGGTGGGCTCGACCATCAAGGTCCCCGCCACCGGAAACGACATGGTCGGCGCATGGAAACCGAAGTCGATCAGGCGCTTGGCCACGTCCTCTACCGTGATGCCGCTGGACTCTTTGAGCGGGCGCAGGTCGAGGATGCACTCGTGGGCCACCAGCCCGTTTTCGCCGCTGTACAACACCGGGTAATGCGCCTCCAGTCGCCGGGCGATGTAGTTGGCGCTGAGAATGGCCAGTTGCGAGGCACGCTTGAGCCCTTCGCCGCCCATCATGCGCAGGTACATCCAGGTAATCGGCAGGATGCTCGCGCTGCCGAACGGGGCCGCGCTGACCGCGCCCTGTTTGCGCCCGAGGGTTTCATGCCCTGGCAGGAACGGCGCCAAGTGCGCCTTCACCCCAATCGGACCGACGCCCGGTCCGCCGCCGCCATGAGGGATGCAGAAGGTTTTGTGCAGGTTCAGGTGGGACACGTCCCCGCCGAACTTGCCCGGTGCGCAGAGGCCGACCATCGCGTTCATGTTGGCGCCGTCGATGTACACCTGGCCGCCGTTGTCATGAATGATGCCGCAGATCTCGCGGATGCCTTCCTCGAACACGCCGTGGGTCGAGGGGTACGTCACCATCAGCGCGGCGAGGCGCTCGCGGTGCTCGATGGCCTTGGCACGCAGGTCTTCGATGTCGACGTTGCCCCGTGCGTCGCAGGCCGTGACGATCACGCGCATGCCGACCATGTTGGCGGTCGCCGGATTGGTGCCGTGGGCCGATGACGGGATCAGGCAGATGTCGCGGTTCGACTCACCACGGCTGGCGTGATAAGCACGAATCGCGAGCAGCCCGGCGTATTCGCCCTGTGAACCGGCGTTGGGCTGCAACGACATGGCGTCGTACCCCGTGGCGGCGCACAGCAGGGCCTCCAGCTCCTCGATCAGCTGTTGATAACCCAGCGTCTGGTCGGCGGGCGCAAACGGGTGCACGGCACCGAATTCCGGCCAAGTGATCGGGATCATCTCGCTGGCGGCGTTGAGCTTCATGGTGCACGACCCCAGCGGGATCATCGTGCGGTCGAGCGCCAGGTCCTTGTCGGCCAGGCGTCGCAGGTAGCGCATCAGCTCGGTTTCAGAGTGATAGCGGTTAAACACCTCGTGCTTGAGGATCGGCGACTCCCGCAGCAACGGCAACGGCAGGCAATCCCCGGTGGTCGCTGCCAGGGCGGCGAAATCCGGCAGCGATTGGCCTTGAGTCGCGAACACGGCCCACAGCGCTTCCACACTGGCCTGCTCACAGGTTTCGTCCAGCGAAATGCCGACCCGAATGGCGTTGATTATTCGCAGGTTGATACCTGCGGCTGTCGCCGTTTTGTGCACCGAGTCCACCGGCAGGGTCGGCACCACGCTGAGGGTGTCGAAGAAGTGCACCTGTTCGATCCGATGCCCCAATCGCGTCAGGCCCTGGGCCAGAATCGACGTCAGCCGATGAACCCGTCGGGCAATAGCGGTCAGGCCTTTCGGCCCGTGGTAGACGGCGTACATGCTCGCGATATTGGCCAGCAGCACTTGCGCGGTGCAGATGTTGCTCGTGGCTTTTTCGCGACGAATGTGTTGCTCGCGGGTTTGCATCGCCAGACGCAGCGCCGGTTTGCCGTGCCGGTCGACGGAGATGCCCACCAGCCGCCCCGGCATATCGCGCTTGAAGGCATCCCGGGTGGCGAAGTACGCCGCATGGGGCCCACCGAACCCTAACGGCACGCCAAACCGTTGGGCGCTGCCCAGCGCCACGTCGGCATCGAATTCGCCCGGCGGGGTCAGCAAAGTCAGCGCCAGCAGGTCGGCGGCGACAGCCACCAATGCCCCGGCCTGATGGGCGCGTTGCACCAACGAACGATGATCGACGATGGCGCCGGTGCTGGCCGGGTATTGCAGCAGCAGGCCGAAATAACCGTCGAGCCCCTGCTGCTCCAGCTCGGTTTCGTCCCCGATCACCACTTCGATGTTCAACGGCTCGGCACGGGTGCGCAGCACATCGAGGGTCTGTGGGTGGCAGTGGTGCGACACGAAAAACGCCGGGGCTTTGTTTTTGGCCAGGCGCTTGCAAAACGTCATGGCTTCGGCGGCAGCGGTCGCCTCATCGAGCAGCGACGCGTTGGCGATGTCCATGCCGGTCAGGTCACTGATCAGTGTCTGAAAATTCAGCAGCGCTTCCAGCCGACCCTGAGAAATCTCTGGCTGATACGGGGTGTACGCGGTGTACCAGGCCGGGTTTTCCAGCAGGTTGCGCAGGATGGGTGCTGGGGTCAGGCACGGGTAGTAGCCTTGGCCGATGTGGTTGCGCAGCAGCCTGTTTTTGCCCGCGATGGCTTTGATCGCCGCCAACGCTTCGGCTTCGCCCTGCCCCGCTGACAACTCAAGCACGCTGGTGCCCTTGATACTCGGCGGGATGACGCTGTCGATCAGTGCGTCGAGGGAGTCATGACCGGTCAGCGCCAGCATCGTCGCAACGTCCTGATCGCGCGGGCCGATGTGGCGGGCAATGAATTCGTTGTCGGTATTCGGCGGTGTCTTTGGCGTGCTCATGTCGATCCCCGCTTCAGGCGTTTTCGGCCAGGAAATGCGCGTAGGCGTCCTGGTCCATCAAGTCCTCGAAGGCGCCGAGGTTGTCGATGCGAATGCGGAAGAACCAGCCCTCGTCCATCGGCGATGCGTTGACGATCTCCGGTTCGTCGGAGAGCGCCTCGTTGACCGCCACCACCTCGCCGGTCAGCGGCATGCTGATGTTGCTCGCGGCTTTCACCGACTCCAGCACGGCGACCTCATCCCCTTCGGCGAATCGACCCAGCTCCGGCAACTGCACGAACACCACGTCACCCAGTGCTTCCTGGGCAAAGGCGGTGATGCCCACCGTGAGTTCGCCGGAAGTTTCCAGGCGCAACCATTCATGCTCGGCAGTAAAACGCAGCGTGCTCATCGGTATTCCTCTTGTTATGGAGTGCCCCGGTGGTGGGGCTGGCACAGAGGACTAGAGCAAGGGCAATGCCAATCGACTTTCTCCCTTGAATTTCAATGAGTTGCGATATTTATCGAAGGTTCTTTTCGACACTCTGGATCGATACCGTTACAGCCCGGCGAGCAAACGTGCACGTTGACCCGCCAGCACCACGGCACACACGACGAGCAGGCGCGTGGAGCGAAATCGGTCCAGTGGAACGCTATCGAACCGCCACGCTGAAAGGCGTAAAAACTAGCGACCGCCGATCCCGTATTTGCGCAGCCGCTGGCCGATGGCGGTGTGGGACGTTTGCAGCCGCACGGCCAGTTGGCGAGTCGACGGGTAGGCCAGGTAGAGGGTTTCCAGCAGCGACTTTTCGAAATCCTGGACGGCGGCTTCCAGGCTGACCACGCCGCCCGCATCGGCTTTTTGGCTTACCAGTTCGGTGCCTGCCAGTTCGAGCCCGTCGCAGTCGATCACGTCGTCTTCACAGATCGCCGCCGCGCGAAAGATGACGTTCTGCAACTGCCGCACGTTGCCCGCCCACCGATTGCCCATCAGCACCGAATGGGTCGAGGACGCCAGTCGGCAAGGTGAACGCTGAATCTGTTCGCAGGCCTGACGCAGGAAATGCTCGGCCAGCAGCAGGATGTCCAGGCCGCGTTCGCGCAGCGCCGGAACGAGGAGGTTGAGCACATTGAGTCGGTAGTAAAGGTCCTCGCGAAAAGTGCCCTCCGCCACCATCCGCTCCAGATTGCGGTGAGTGGCGCACACCACCCGCACGCTGACGTGCACTTCTCGGTCGCCCCCCACCCGCCGAAAGCAGCCGTCGTTGAGGAAGCGCAACAGCTTGGCCTGCAAATAAGGCGACATTTCCCCCACCTCATCGAGGAACACCGTGCCGCGATCCGACAGCTCCAGCAGCCCCGGCTTGCCGCCCCGCTGCGCGCCAGTGAAGGCCCCGGCGGCGTAACCGAACAATTCGCTCTCGGCCAGGCTCTCCGGCAACGCGGCGCAGTTCAGCGCCAGAAACGGCGCGTCCCGACGCGTGCTCAAGGCATGGCAGGCACGCGCGACCAGCTCTTTACCGGTGCCGGTTTCGCCTTGAATCAGCAACGCGGCATCAAGGCCCGCGACTTTCTGCAAGCGGGTCTTGAGCTGCCCGAGGGCCGGAGAATTCCCCAGCAGCGCGTCGAGCCCTTCTGCGTGATCGTGATGCAAGGAGGCCAGGCGTTCGCCGATGCGACTGGGGGGATAGAGGGTCAACAGCCCGCCGGCGAGAAAGCGTGCGCGTTGGGCAGCGCCGGTGATGGGCGTGGCATCGAGCAGCAAATCCTGCCCGTTGAAACTGACCTCGCACATGGGCAGGCGAAAACCCTTGTCGACCAGCGCCTTCGCCAGGTCCGGCGCGGGAAACAGGTTCGACAGCGGTTCCCCCGTCGGGTCCCGGCCATACAAACTGACCAGCTTGGGGTTGGCCAGCAGCACATAGCCGCCGGGATCGACCGCCAGCACCGGATCACTCATCGCCGCCAGCAACGCGTCGAGCTGCAAGCGCCGACGCTGCCCCGGCAGCAGGTCCACCAAATCCACGGCCTTGACGCCCTCGATGCGCAACAGCGCGAAGTTGAGTTCGTCGAGCACGCTCTGGCACAGGTCGGGGGCATCGATATAAACGTTGGGTGGAATCATCTCCACCGCGTCCAGATTGAGGTGACGCGCACCGAGCAAGGCCAGGACTTCCTGAGTGATGCCGACGCGGTCGTTGAACGTGACGTGGATTCGCATGCTGCGCCTCGCTCAAAGGGTCACTACCGCTCAAGACCGAGGAAGGTAGCCCAACAACTCGTCGGTGTTCATCACGTTGCAGTAGATCATGTTCATGATCGCCAGCTCCTGATTGTGCAGCTCAAGGCTGCCTGCCGCACTGGCGTCGTCGATCACGATCACGTCAAAGCTTTCGTCGGCAAGACTGCGCACGGTGGACGCCACGCACTGGTCGGTGAACAGGCCGGCGCACACGACGTGGGTGATGCCGAGGTTGTTCAGGATCAGCCGCAGGTTGGTGCCGGTCAGGGCGCTGTCGGTGGTCTTCAGCACCACGATTTCGTCCGGGGTCGGTGCAAGGCGGTCGATGACTTGGGAAGCCTGCTCGTTCGCGGGCAGCAGCAGGTTGTTCCAGCCCGGTTTCTTCTGGCTTAGCGAGCGGTCGCGGCCCTCGGGGGTCAGGCAGGCAATGCGGGCGAACAGGACATCGAGGTCCGCACCGCGAAACGCGCCGATCAGTTTTTCCAGATTCGGAATGACGGTTGCATGCATCCGCTCATGAAACGGCGTCCAGGCATCGAAACGGGCGCGCTCTGCGTCGTCGAGGGTCGCAGGATCAGGACGCTCCAGGTAGGTGTTCTGCACATCGATGATCAGCAGCGCGACTTTGCCTTTTTCGAGCACGGGATCTTCCGGCTCAGGGGCGCCTGCGTAATACAGGGAACGGCGTGCGGTTTTCCAGGTGTTCGTCATGACGGTCTCCAGCAGGTGAGGAGGTTTTTTATGAGGTGCCGTGGCGCGTCCGGGAACCCGCCACGGCGTTTTCCTGAGGTTATGCCGAACGGGTCAAAGCGGCCGACAGCCTGGCAGACCCAAACGCGAACGCGGTGCCGATGGACATCGAGACGATGACCAGCAACAGCACGTTCTGAAAGCCAGCCGACAACAATGCCGGGTACGCGAACGCACCGGGCGTCTGGCTGATATAGGCGAAGGTCGTGGCGTAACCGAGCGTGGCCGCCGGGACCGACGAGAATGCCGAAAAACGCGACGCCATGATGTAGAGGAAGACGCTGCCGGCGACGAGCAAACCGACCCACAGGGGTGCGCCGAGCGTGGCGGCAGGACTGGTCAATGCCAGCAGCGCGACGATCCACGCGACCAGCACGCCAAATGCGTTCGACGTCAGGTTAAGCCAGATGGCGCGAGTGTCACCGCCAACGGCGAAGTACGACGCCCATGCGACAAAAGCAGCCCATAACAGAATCGTGCCGACACTGAGAAAAAACCAGGACGCCACCCCTCCCAGGATGCCCACGCCAATTGCGGTTGCGAGTATTGGAGACATACGTTTTACCCTCTTTTCTTTTTTTCGTTTAGGAGAAAAACAGACGCCAAAGAAACATAACAGCAATAAATTTCTCGCGCAAAAGAAAAAACAAGTGTACTTTGAAATTGCCCCCTGCGATCCAGGGGACAGCTACCGTTACAAGCGCATATGTCCTAGCCAGCAAAATCATCAGAAAAAGAATGAGGCCAGATATGTCTACTGAAAGAGCTCACTTCATCAAACGTCACAACCTTTGGACCGAAGAGATGACCCGCGCTGCGGACGACGTCATCCAACGTATCGATAAGGAAGGACTCCGTTTTATTCGGCTGGGATGGGGTGATCAGCACGGTATCGTTCGCGGGAAAACGATCACCGTAGAAGAATTCAAAACCGCTCTGCACAGCGGCAAGGATTTCCAGCTGGTAACGACGATTTTCGACCCGACCAACCACCCGATCGTCCCGCCATTCGGCGCCGAGAACGCCCTGGGCGTGCCGGAAATGATCGGCTTGCCGGACGGCATCCTGGTCCCGGACCCGACCACGTTCCGCGTGCTGCCATGGGTCAAGGACACCGGCTGGTGCCTGAGCGACGCGTACCTCTCCAACGGCAAGCCTTGCCCGTTCTCGACGCGCCAGATCCTTCGTGACCAGATCGCCAAACTCAAAGGCGACGGCCTGAACATGGTCGTGGGCCTGGAGTTCGAGTTCTACGTGTTCAAGCTGCTGGACCCGAAACTGGCCCCGGAAAACTGCGGCAACCCGGCCACGCCGCCTGAAGTCTCGATGATTCAGCACGGCTACCAGTACCTCACCGAAACCCGTGGCGACGAAGTCGAAGGCCTGCTCTCGTTCATTCACGAGAACGTGCAGAAGCTCGGCCTGCCACTGGCGACCCTCGAAGACGAGTGGGGCCCTGGCCAGTGCGAAGTGACCTTCAACCCGCTGCCTGCGATGGAAGCGGCCGACGCGGCGCTGCTGTTCCGCTCGGCGGTCAAGCAGCTGTGCCGTCGCAACGGTTTGCACGCCAGCTTCATGGCCATCCCGAAAGTGGCCAACGTGTTCCCGAGCGGCTGGCACATGCACCAGTCTGTCGTGGACAACAACGGTCGCAACGTCTTCATGGCTGAGGAAGGCGAAGCCGGTCCGTTGTCGCCACTGGGCATGAACTACATGGGCGGTCTGCTGGCCAACGCGGCAGGCACTGCCCTGCTGACCACGCCAACCGTCAACGGCTACAAGCGTCACCGTCCGGACGGCTTCGCACCGAACAAAGCCTCCTGGGCACACGAAAACCGCGGTTCCATGCTGCGCTCGATCGGCGGCCATCACGACAAGGCATCCCGTATCGAGAACCGTGTGGGTGAGCCGACCGCCAACCCGTACCTGTACATCGCGTCGCAGATCATCGCAGGCCGCAACGGCATCGCGAACAAGATTAACCCGGGTGAAGCGGTAAAAGCAGCCTACCTGGCCGACCGTCCGCAACTGCCGATGAGCCTGATGGAAGCCATCGTTTCGTTCAAACAGAGCGACGTGCTCAAGCAGGAACTGGGCCCTGTGTTCCACAACTACCTGACGCTGCTGAAAGAATTCGAAGCCAACCGCTTCCTGTCCGCCGTCACCGACTGGGAACAGAACGAATACTTCGAAATGTACTGATTGAGCGATAGCCGCTCGGAAACCTACTCAAAAAACTCCAGCACACCAGGAGGTCACACATGAAAATCGGCGCAGCGCAGTTGCGGCCAGCCTGGCTCGACCGAGCCAGGACCGCCCAGATCGTCATTCAGGCGATCAAGGAAGCGAGCGAACAGGGTATTGAACTCCTGGTGTTCTCAGAGTCGTTTCTGAGCGGCTACCCGTTCTGGTTATGCCGCACCAATGGATCGGCCTTCGACGACCCGCTGCAGAAACGCGCGTACTCGCAGTTTCTGGAAGCGGCCGTCGAAGTCCCCGGCCATGACATGAATTTGATTGCCGAGGCCAGTCGTGATTATGGCGTCGGCGTTTACCTGGGCATCAACGAGCGCGGCATTCGAGAAGGCCGTGGCTCGATCTACTGCTCACTGGTGGCGATTCACCCCGAGCGGGGCATCGTCAGCGTCCATCGAAAGCTGGTTCCGACCTACGACGAGCGCCTGTGCTGGGCGCCGGGCGACGGCAACGGCTTGCAGGCCCACGATTTCGGCGAATTCAAGGTCGGCGGCCTGAACTGCTGGGAGAACTGGATGCCTCTGGCGCGCTTTGCCCTCTATGCACAAGGCGAAGACATCCACGTCAGCGTGTGGCCGGGCAATGCGTCCGCGATCAAGAACGCGGGCCAGATGATCGCCACCGAGGGCCGGGTCTGGGTCATCAGTTCCAGCGGCATTCTGTCGCTGTCGGACGTGCCCGAGGATTTCGCCTTCTATGACCAGCTCAAGGATGACGGCGTGGACGTCATCTTCACCGGCGGTTCCTGCATCGTCGACCCTTCTGGCCGCGTGGTTGCGCAGGCCGAAGACGGTCGCGAACAGATCATCTCGTTCGACGCCGACGTGGGCCGTGTCCGAGAAGAACGCCAGAACTTCGACCCGACCGGTCATTACCACCGCCAGGACGTCTTTCGCGTCTCGGTCGATACCTCGCGCCGGCAAACGCTGCACCAGCACGACGCGTTCGAACAGCATAAAAAAATATAAATCTTCAACACCTTTTGGACTGCCACCACATGAAAGCCATTGTCATTCAGCACTCTCCAGACACGGGGATTGGCCTGGTCGGCCCTATCCTGCGTGATCTACACGGGTTCGAGCTGCACACGATCGATGCCCGAACGGCGTCTTTCGACGACATCGATCCCGATTCAGGTGATATTTTCGTGCTGCTCGGCTCGCCCACCGGCGTGTATGAAACGCACATTCCCTGGACAGCAGAGGAGCTTGAGTTCACCAAAAAACTGATCGCCCTCGAAAAACCCATCATGGGCATCTGTTTCGGCGCGCAAATGCTTGCCGCCGCCCATGGCTCCGAAGTCAAGCCAATGGGTTATCGCGACACCGGCTGGTTGATCAACGACGACGCCATCGATGAGCTGTGGGCAGGCCCGTGGTTCCGCTGGCACGGCGACAACTTCAAGCTGCCGAAAGGCGCACAGAAGCTGGCGAGCGCAGGCACGTCGATCCAGGGTTTCCAGAAAGGCAACACCGTGGGCATGCAGTTTCACCCTGAGGTCGATGTGGGCATCATCAACGGCTGGGTCGAGATCAATCGCGAGTCACTGATCAACCGCAAGGTCGACATCGATGAACTCCTTTATACTGCCGCCGCGAGGGTCGAAGAGGCCCAGCCCAGAGTTGAAGCATTGATTGCGGACGTTCTGGCCCGTTGCCTTGGCTGAACCCCCGGAGACCACAGTTTGAGCAAGATCCCTGTCAAACCCAAGGCTGACCCCCTGCTAGGCGTTGAGATCAAGGCTCAGCGCAATGCGCGCGGCTGGACGCTGGAGGAGCTCAGCCAACGCAGCGGGGTGTCAATCGCGGCAATCTCGAAAATCGAAAAAGGTCAGTCACGCCCCAGTTTCGATACGCTGCTGAGCATTGCCCGATGCCTGCAAATGAACTTCGTCGACATCATGGACGGGGCGTCGGGGCTCCAGCCCCAGGCCGTCATGGCCCGCCTCATCTCGACCAAGGCAGAGGATGCCGAGCTGTTCAGCACGCCCTTCTACGATTACCGCGTGCACTCGTCGGCATTGAAATCCAAGGTCATGGTGCCGCTGCGCATGACCATCCGGAACCACGATGTGCCACCGATTGAAGACTGGAGCCTGCACGACGGCGAAGAATTCATCTTCGTGCTCAAGGGCGTGCTGATTTTCCACACCGAACACTACGCGCCACTGACGCTCAACGTGGGCGACAGCTCCTACATCGACAGCACCATGCGCCATGCCTTCGTGTCCGGCGATGAGGGCGAGGCAGAAATTCTGTCGATCTGCCTGTCGATCCGGCCGTTCAAAGCGCAATAGATCGCGGTCTGCACACCCCTCCTCGTCGACTCAATGGACCACCGGGCCGCCTGTTCATCAGGTAACCCCGTGGCCCTTGAATGCTATCCCCGCTCACGGAATCAGCAGAATCGACCCCAAATGCTTGCGCGCGGCGATGGCCTGATGGGCCAAGGCCGCCTCATCCAGTCGATACCGGGAAAGCGTCAATGGCCCCAACTCCCCTTCGCGGAATCGCTCGAACAGCTCGGAGGCCCCCCTGTCCTGATTCTGCGGGTTGACGCACTGCGGCGTGGAGGGTTTCACGTAGCGAATCCCGCGCGCGGCCAACGCGGCCATGTCTGCCACGCCAGCGCCCGATGCATTGCCGGCGTGAACCAAGTGCCCGCCGTCGCGCAATGCGCTGACCGAAGCGGCCAGGGTGGCCTGCCCTACGAGATCGTACGCCACGTCCACGCCCGCTCCGCCACTCGCGGCCTTGATCCGCTCGGCCAAACCGGGCTCGTCTGAACGCAAAACGTGATCGAGCCCCCAGCCTTCGATGATTCGCGCTTTCTCGGCGGACCCCGCCGTCGCGATGACGGTGGCTCCGATGGATTTGGCCCACCGGGCGAGCAGCGTGCCGACACCCCCTGAAGCCCCCTGAACCAGGACCGTTTCACCGGCCTGAAGGGCATGCACCTGCCTGACCAGCATCCACGCCGTCAGCCCTTTGGCCAACAGCCCGGCGGCCTGCTCGCTGGAGACGTCGTCGGGCAGTTTGATCAGCGTGTTCGCGTCGATCACTCGGCGATCCGCGTAGGCACCCAAGGCGAAGAAATAGCCCACCCGGTCGCCCACTTTCAAATGCCGGACCTGCGCGCCCACGGCTTCGATGACACCGGCGCCCTCCACGCCCGGCGTGAACGGCAACGGCACGTTGAAGGTGCCGTCCCTGAACATCGTGTCGACGAAGTTCACGCCGATGGCTTCGTGGCGCAACAGCACCTGATCACTGCCGGGGGTCTCCAGCGTGAACGTTTCGGGGTGGAGAACCGAAGGCCCTCCTTGTTGATAAATCCGGATACGTTGGGTCATGGCAGGCTCGCTCAATCGTGACGTGGAAAATGGACGCCCGTATGAAGGGCGTCTCTCAAGCACAGGCGTATCAGGCGGATTGGCCGCCGTCGACGTTGAGGGTGGCGCCGGTGATGTACGACGCATCCGGGCTGGCAAGAAAGGCCACGGCGGCAGCGATATCTTCCGGTTGACCGTAACGACCGAGCGCCGTCAGGCCAATAAGAAACGACGCGTGATCGGCGGTTTCAGGGTTCATGTCGGTATTGATTGCGCCCGGTTGAACGGTATTGACGGTGATGCTCCGCGAGCCCAGGTCCCGCGCCCAGCCACGGGTGTACGCCGCGACAGCGGCCTTGGTCGCCACATAATCGGCAGCACCCGGAAACGGGATGCGATCGGCGCCTGTGGTGCCCACGGAAATGATGCGACCACCGTCACTGATCAAGCCCGCCGCAGCGCGAACAGCGGACACCACGCCGCCGATGTTCACGGCCTGCTGGCGGTCGAAGGCTGCGATATCCGCCTGCGGATCATCGACAGGACCGGTGACGAACACGCCTGCGCTGTTGACCAGGATATCGAGACGGCCGAAGTGTTGATGGACCTGTTTGACCAGCGCGGTGACTTGGGCGGCATCGCCTTGATCAGCCTGGATCGCCAGCGCCTGCACGCCTTGACGTTCGATGTCGGCGACGACCTGTTGCGCTTGCTCACGGGATTTCGCGTAGCTGAACGCCACATGGGCGCCGTCTGCAGCGAGACGTTTGGCGATGGCGGCACCGATGCCACGGGAGCCGCCGGTGACCAGTGCCACTTTGCCTTGAAGTTGCTGACTCATTGATTGATCTCCTGGAAATGCCATCCGACTGAATCGCGTGATGGCGGGTGAAATCAATGTATGGGAACGCGATTGCTGGATAAACCCGCCGGAAAGAACACCACTGTTCCTTTTTTCGGGCTAATAATGCGAGCATTTACTGTCACCGGAGCGGGCCGCGTGGACTATTTCAATGCTGTAAAAGCCTTCATTCAGGTCGTGGAAGCGGGAAGTTTCGTCAAGGCGGCGCAGGCCCTGAACCTGCCGCGCAACACGGTCACCAAGCACATTCAGTCGCTGGAAAGCCACCTGCGGGTGACGCTGCTCAACCGCACCACGCGACGCGTCTCGTTGACCAATGACGGCACGGCTTACTACGAACGCATGGTTCGGGTGATCGATCAATGGCTGGAAGCCGAATCGGACCTCTCCAGCGCACAGGTACGCCCCCATGGAAAATTGCGCATCGACATGGGCGCGACGGTGGCGTCCATGCTGGTGCTGCCCGCACTCCCCGACTTTCAGAAACGCTATCCGCTATTGCAGCTGGACATCGGCGTGAGCGACCGCCCCGTGGACCTGTTGGGTGACCGGGTGGACTGCGTCATTCGTGGTGGCGCGTTGAACGACCCGTCGCTGATTGCCCGACGACTGGGCAGCCTCGAATACGTGACGTGCGCCACCCCCGGTTATCTCGCGGCCCATGGGACGCCCCAGCACCCCCGCGATCTGGAAAAGGACCACCAGATGGTCCGGTATTTTTTTGCCGCCACCCAACAACGCAGGCTGGAAACGTTCGTCCAGGGCGATGAGCGGGTCTCGGTCGACGGCCCTTATTTCGTGTCGGTCAACGATGCCAACGCCCTGCTCGCTGCCGCACTGGCTGGCATGGGCGTGTTGCAGACACCCCGTTTCATGGCCGACCCGCACCTTGAATCCGGCGCACTGGTTCAAGTGCTGGACGACTGGTCCCTGGAACCCAATCCGATCTACATCGTGTACTCGCCCAACCGCCACCTCAGCGCGCGGGTGCGGGTTTTCGTCGAATGGCTGGTCGAGCTGTTCGAGGTGAAAGGCTTGAGGTGACGCGCCCGCAGGCAGGACGACATGGGCAGTCCGCTGTTGCATCTCTTTGCATCATTTCAGTCTGCGAAACAATGAATTGAGGTTCGAGCGGGTTCTGTACAGAAATATCTTGTAGGACGATGTCCGTTAGTCAAAACAGCGGCGCATTGACAGGAAACGGACAAGTAATTTGTTCGTCAGTGCAATGAAACGTGTTACCCCTGCGCCCCGCAAACATACTTTTTTTACATCATCAAGAATGTTGCGCCGCAGAAAGACTCTCGAAAGACATATAGCAGCTATTGATACGATCAATACGATTCACTGCATCTTCCAAAGTATGTATCTCAGTATTATGGCGTCGATGCCGATGAATATTTTCCCGTTGCAAACGTACCTGCGCGCCCCACCGGGTACAGCGTACGTCAGATACTCAGACCTCACCCTCAGCATGTCCAGTTCACTTTAGAGGCTGGACATATTACCCACCAAAATAAAAAGAGCACACACGGAGCAATGCGTCATGAAATTCATTCACGATTTGAAACTGGCCACGAAACTGATCATGGCGTTCGGGCTATGTGCATTCATTACATTGGGCGTCGGCTTATTGGGAAGTCGAGGTTCTACCCAACTGGCGGCGAGCCTGGAAAACGTGTTTTCCAACAACTTCGTTTCCGTGGCAAACATTGATGATGCCCAAACCAAGGCGGTGGCACAGTTGCGTGACGTCTACAGCCTGATTGTCGTGACGGCGGCGAACGAGCCCGACAGCGACAAACAGGAAATCCTCACCAGCATCAGGGCCAACCGTAAAGCCAGTGAAGACGCGTTCGCGACCTATCGCAAAACGCCAGCGGTGGAAGACGAACGTATCGCCGGTGACAAATTGGTGAAGGACTGGCCGCTGTACCAGGCCCAGGTGCAACGCGTGCTCGATGCATTGGCATCAGGCGACTTGCCCTCTGCCCGCTCCATCGTCGGCAACGAAGTGCAAGACCGCTACCAGCAGGTCATGAGCGAATTCGACGCTATTGCGGAGTCCAATGACCGCCAGGTTGCAGACGCTGCGCGGGACGCTCACGAACAGGCCAGTACCGCCGCGACGATCCTCTTCACGGGCGTTGCGGCCGCCTTCCTCGCGGCACTGGGGCTGGGGCTCGTGTTGGCGCGCCTCATCAGCCGTCCCATCAAGACTGCCGTGGAAACGGCTGAACGCATCGCAAAGGGCGATCTCACGCAGCGCATCCACAGCACGTCCCTTGATGAAACCGGCCAGTTGTTGACGGCCTTGGGCAAGATGCAAGAAGGCCTGCGCAGCACGATTCACCAGATTGCGGACGCTTCCAACAACCTCGCATCCGCCGCCGAGGAATTGAATGCCGTGACCGAAGACGGCAGCCGTGGCTTGTTGCGTCAGAACGATGAAATCCAGCAAGCCGCCACCGCCGTGACGCAAATGACCTCAGCGGTTGAAGAAGTCGCACGCAACGCCATCTCGACGTCCGAAGCGTCAAAACAGGTCAGCGCTCAGGCGAGTAGCGGTCTGGAGAAAGCGCAGGAGGCCGTCGGTGCCGTCAATCAGGCGACAGCCAACATCACCTCGTCCACCGGCATCGTGGAAGACCTTGCCGTCGGCGTGCGGGACATCGGCAAAGTGCTGGAAGTGATTCGCGGCATCGCCGAGCAGACCAATCTGCTGGCGTTGAACGCCGCCATCGAAGCCGCGCGCGCCGGCGAACAGGGCCGTGGTTTCGCGGTGGTCGCCGACGAGGTCAGGGCCTTGGCGGCGAGAACCCAATCCTCCACAGGCGAAATCGAAAGCATGATCTCGTCGATTCAATCCAGCGCTGACCAGGCGGTGGTGGCGATGGGTAACAGCAAATCGCTGGTCACCCAGACGCAGCAGTTCGCACAGGCCACCGGCGATGCGCTGCAACTCATCGCACAGGGCATTGGAGAAATCAACGACCGGAATCTGGTCATCGCCAGCGCCAGCGAACAGCAGGCGAACGTGGCGCGCGAGGTAGACCGCAACCTGGTCAACATTCAGGACCTGTCGACCCAGACGGCAGCTGGCGCGCATCAAACGACAGCGTCGTCACAGGACCTGTCGCGACTCGCGATTTCCTTCAATGACCTGGTGGGGCGATTCAAGCTCTGACCGCCCAGGGACGGCGCAGACCGATCGGCAGTTCATCCGCCCATTCCGGTTGCGTCCGTCCTCCTCTCATCAGACGTGGCGTTACCTGCCGCGATCAGAAGCGCCGGGCTGTGAGCGCCAGTGCAATGCCACTCAACACCACCGCTGAAGCCACCGCCAGACGGACAGACAGTGGCTCATCGAGCACGATCACGCCTGCGGCGCAAGCGAAGACGGGAACGCTGAGCTGCAGGATGGCCGCCGTCTGTGCGCGGAGCCGTCTGACCACCGCATACCACACCGCATAGCCCGCGCCGGATGCCAACACGCCCGATGCCGACGCATACAGCGCCCCGATCGGCGACACATGCCAGGATTCGTGGATGAGGGCTACAGACGCAACGACTGCCAATAACGGCAGGCTGCGAAGAAAATTGCCAGCCGTGTCGGCCAGCGGGTTCACCGACCATCGACCCAGTGCCGAATAAGCGCCCCAGGCAACGCCCGCAACCATCATGAGCAGCGCACTGCCGAGGGGCGGCGCACTTCCCCCTGGCGCGAGCAGGATGACCAGACCTGAGAATGCCACCAGCATGCCCAGCAACGCACGCAGCCGCACTTTCTCGCCGCCGGACCAGCCCACGGCAAACAGGGTGATCTGTACCGCGCCGAAGAGAATCAGCGCGCCGACGCCCGCGTCCAGCTGTATGTAAGCCACCGCGAACAGATAGGCGTAGACGAACAGATAGAGGCCGCCTCGCCAGCTGCCTCCCAACATTTTCAGGTTGGTGGGTCGTATCAGGCACAGCAGACAGAGCGTGCCCCCAAGCAATCGAATCGTCGTAAACGAGGCAGGATCGATATCTCCGCCCCGCAGCGCCAGGCGGCAAAAAATGGAGTTCGCCGCAAACGCGATCAGGCTGAGTACCGTTGCACCCAGCCAGATCCACTTTTCTGTGTTGGCATCACGCAGCACATACCTGTTTGCCATCGCACCGCCGCTCTCTAATAAACGTCAGACATCGACACGGTGCCGAGGCACGCAGGCACTTAAGCCGGCGTTGCTTCTGCGTCGGCCAGCGTCGGGTAATCGGTATAGCCTTCGGCCTCCTGGCTGTAGTAGGTCTCCATATGATCGGGATTCAGGGGGGCACCGACCTTGAGACGTTCGACCAGATCAGGATTCGCCAGGAAAGGCCGGCCAAAGCTGATAGCGTCTGCCAGCCCACTGTTCAGATCCGCTTGGGCGCTTGCCAGGTCGTAGTCGCTGTTGAGAATGATCGGCCCTTTGAAGCGCTTACGGATCACCGGCGACAAGCGCGGCACCTCGGTGGCGCCAAACGTGCCGTCCGGACCCGGCTCGCGCAGTTCCAGAAAGGCAATGCCAATGGCGTTCAGCCGGTCAGCTGCGGCCGTGAACAGCGGAACGGGATCGCTGTCGTCCACACCGTAGCTCTCGCCATTGGGAGACAGACGCACCGCGGTGCGGTCAGCGCCAACGACATCGGCGACGGCCCGTGTCACCTGTTCGAGCAAGCGCACCCGGTTTTCCACGCTGCCACCGTATTCGTCGGTGCGTCCGTTGCTCAGGTCACGCAAGAACTGATCGATCAATTGGCCATTGGCGGCGTGGATCTGAACGCCGTCGAACCCGGCCGACATTGCATTGCGTGCTGCACGGACGTAGTCGGCGATGAGCCCCGGGATCTCGTCGACCGTGATGGGCCTGGCGACCTCGAACGGTTTTTTGCCGTCGTAGGTGTGCGCTTCTCCAGGCATGGCGGTCGCACTGGCGGACACCGGTTGCGAACCCGTGACCGCCGAATGCGCCATGCGGCCCATGTGCCAGAGTTGCGCGAAAATCACACCGCCCTTTTCATGTACGGCTTGGGTGACGAGCTTCCAGGCGTTGACTTGCTCGTCGGACCACAGACCGGGTGCATAGGGCCAACCCACCGCCTGCCGCGAGATCCCGGTCGCCTCGCCGATGATCAGGCCGGCCGACGCGCGCTGCGCATAGTAGTCGGCCATGATGGCGGTGGGCACGTGATTGCGAGTGGCACGAGCGCGGGTCAAGGGTGCCATGATGATGCGATTGGTGGCTTGCAGCCTGCCGAGAGAAACAGGGTCGAATAAAGTAGGCATCTAAAAGTCCTGACGTTCATGAATAGAAGACACGCAACCCTGCCCGACAACCCATAAACCGTCAGCCATGTTCACAACGGTTATTGATTGAATGTCCATTCCTCTGTGCAAATGACATGAGGGATTGGAAGTTCGGCAGGTCACGAGATGGCAGTACCCTATCAAAGCCAGGCCTGCGCAAACAGCAGCCTTTTTCGAACTCACTATTCAATACGTTGAACAATTGAACGCTAGATACACCACAACTTTATAGTGAAGGACAAGACCGGACTTCGGACGATCTCCCGACACTTACCCCTTCCATTATTTCAAGTGATTCGTCACGGTCGCGCTGCGCGTCATGCAGGCAAAGAAAGCGCAAAGAGGATATCAGGGACAGGCAAACCATTCGCCATTTACTTCAGTGATAGTTCAATGGCTTACAGTGAGGATAATTGACGAGCGATGTCAGCGAATGAAAGAACATGCTCAAGTACGGAAATAACGAGCCACTCAAGCACATCCCTCAGGAAGTCATTGATCAAGCGACATCAGGGAATCGCGGCGATGCGCCTCGCAGTGGGAGACCCATTGCCGCTCAGTGCCCTGAATACGGTGCTACAAATCGAGCACCAGCCTTGCACTGCTGGCGCGTGAGCAGCAAGGCGTGAACTGGTTGTTGCGCTGATGTTCTTCCTGCGTCATAAACATGTCCCGATGGTCTGGCGTACCCTCGAGTACCTTGGTCAGGCAAGTGCCGCAGATCCCCTGTTCGCAGGACACCGGAATCTCGATGCCGCTCTCGGCCAACACCTCGACCACGCTTTTGCCTTCGGGGATGTGGTAGGTCTGGCCGGTGCTGTTGAGCACCACGTCAAAACTGTCCGCACTGCGTTGCACCACCGGCGCGGCGAAATACTCCCGGTGCAGGTGATCCGCTGGCCAGTTCAGTTGTTCAGCCGTGCCGAGGACGGCGTTCATGAAGCCGTTCGGCCCACACACGTAAAGATGGCTCCCGATCATGGGCTGTTCCAGCACCTTCGCAGCGTCCAGTTTTGAAGGGGTGTCGTCGAAATGGAAGAACACGCGGTGGGCGAAACCGGCCTCGCGCAGCTCCTTGAGGAACGCCATGCGGTCCACTGAACGCGTGCAATAGTGAAGCTCGAACGGCGCACCCCGGTTGAACAATTCTCGCGCCATGCACAGGATCGGCGTGATGCCGATCCCGCCTGCGAACAGCATCGAATACTTGGCCTCGGCCACCAGCGGGAACAGATTGCGCGGCTCGCTGATGGACAGCATGTCGCCCACCTGCAGCCCGTGCATCGCCTGCGAACCGCCCCGTGATGCAGCGTCTTTGAGCACGCCGATGCGATAGCGACGGGTGTCATGAGGCGCGTTGCACAGCGAGTACTGCCGCGTCAGACCGCTGCGCAGGTGCACGTCGATGTGCGCACCGGCCGTGAACGGCGGCAACGGCGCACCATCGACGCGCTCCAGTTCGAAGCTGTCGATGTCGATCGCCTCGGACCGGCGCGACACCACACACACGTCGATCATGCTGGACTCTCCACGTTCTTTGACGACGGATTCAGGCTGTTCTGCTCCTCAAGGATCAACCGGTCGAGGATGCGGCGGGCGCGAATGGCCCCTGCGTCACCGATCAACAGGATGGGTTTGAGGTCCCAGAAGTCTTCATCCCCCATGGAGGCTTGCTGCGCTTCGAGCATCGGCAAGTCTTCGGTTTCGAACGGTACGCGCAAGCCCTGGATGTACATCTTGGCCTTTTGCTCGCCAACTTCGGCCAGGCGTTTCGGGAAACTGATGCCGAACCAGTAGTGGGTGGTGGTTTCCGTTTCAGGGGTGAAGAAATGCACGGTGGGCACCGGGCTGCCTTCTTCGCGGCTACTGCCGGTGCGGGTGGCGCCGGTGTTCAGCAACAACGTGGCCGGGGCGTCCCAGCGCACGTCGAGCCAGCGATCGACCCGGGTGTCCGGCGGGAAATCGAAGATGTCGTACAGGAAAGACGGCATGATTTCATTCTGGATCAGGCGCTTGGACCAGACCGTGTCGCCGTCCTGTTCGACCACCGTCGTGGCCTGGCTCACCGAGCTGCTGCCCAGGGTGCTGGGGTGCAGGTATTCGATGTGGCTGAGGTCCATGATGTTGTCGGTTTCGAGCACGTAATTGGCCCGCGCGTGCAGGTAGTCACGACCGACGTAATAGAGCTCCGGGTCCAGTGCTTCGAAGAAAGGAATGGTGTCTGGCGTCGCCAGTTCAGGGGCGCCCATCCAGATCCACAGCACGCCGTAACGCTCCACCAGCGGGTAGGCCTTGACCTTCGCCGCCTTGGGAATCTTGCCGTCGCCATGGGGGTTGTGCACGCATTCACCACGGCCGTTGAATTCGAGGCCGTGGTACGCGCAACGCACGGAGTCGCCGTCCAGGGTGCCCATGTGCAGCGGCGCAAACCGGTGCGGGCAGCGGTCGTGCACCGCTTGAGCGACGCCTTGGGAGTCGCGGAAAAACAGGATGTTCTCGTTCAGCAGCTTGCGGTTGAAAAGCTTGTCTTGCTCGACTTCGTAGTCCCAACCCGCCGGGTACCAGGCGTTACGCAGAAAGGCCATTATCGATTCCTCATCTCAGATCATCTTGTTATTGAACGAGCGGCGTCTTCACACCAACGCCTGTCGTTTTGTGGCAGCAGCTGGCGGCGGCTCAAGGTCGCTGCGTCCGTTTTCAGGCGTTGGCGGCGTGGTCTTTTGCGGCGCGTCAGGCAGCATGAAATGCGCGAGCGCGGGCAACAGAATCAGCGCGCCCAGCATGTTCAACAGGAACATGAAGGCCAACAGCACGCCCATGTCCGCCTGAAATTTGATCGGTGAAAAGATCCACAGAAAGACCGCGCAGGCCAGGGTCGCGCCGGTCAACATCACGACCTTTCCGGTGAACACCAGTGACTGGTAATAGGACGCCGACAGCGAATGGCCCTGACGTTTGTGCGCCACCAGCACGCTCATGACGTACAGCGCGTAATCGACCCCGATGCCCACGCCCAGCGCGATGACCGGCAAGGTCGCGACTTTGATGCCCATCCCGAGCATGACCATCAACGCTTCACACAGGATCGACGTCAGGACCAGCGGCACGATGGCGCACACCGTCGCCCGCCAGGAGCGGAACGTGGCCAGGCACAGCAAGGTAACGGCGGCGTACACCCACAACAGCATTTCGTGGTTGGCCTTCTCCACCACCTGATTGGTGGCGGCTTCGAACCCGGCGCTGCCCGCGGCCAGCAGGAACTTGACCTCAGGCTCGTCGGCGGTCAGGGCGAAGGCCTCGACTGTGCGTGTGACCGCCTTGAGCGTGTTGGCCTTGTGATCGCTCAGGTACACGAAGAGCGACAACAGGTTGCAGTCCTGATTGAACAGCGAACGCGGGGTGTTGGTGGCGATGGCGTTCAACATGCCCTGGTTATGGCTGAGGTCGTACCATTTGGGGTTGCCTTCGTTCATGCCCACCAGCGCCTGACGACTGACGCTGGACAGCGAGGCCGTGGACTCGACGCCGGGCAGGTTGCGCAGTTGCCATTCCAGCGCGTCGACTTTTTTCAGCGTCGAATAGGCCGTGCATTGATTGGTCGGGGTTTTCACCATCACCACCAGGACGTCACTGGTGGACGCGTAATGCCGGGTGATGAAGTCGTTGTCCTGGTTGTACCGCGAGTCGGCACGCAATTCCGGTGCGCCCCGGTCGAGGTCGCCGATCTGCACGCCCCGTCCAATCACGAAACCGCCGCCCGCCAGCACAGCGGCAACGAGGAGCGCCACGGTGGCCCAACGGCGCTGGGTGAAACGGTCGAGGAATTGCCACAACGGATTAGGGGCCGCCGTGTCCGCTTCTGCCACGCTTTGTTCATAGCTTTTGCGCGCGGCAACCGGACTCACGCCCACGAACGAAAGGAAGACCGGCAACAAAATCAGGTTGGTGAAGATCAGCGTGGCGACGCCAATGCTCGCGACCATGGCCAGGTCCTGGATGATCTGGATCTGAATGATCGTCAGCACGCCAAACCCCACGGCGTCGCACAGCAGCGCGGTCAATCCGGTCAGGAACAGCCTTCGAAACGTGAACCGCGCAGCGACCAGGCGGTGGGTGCCCTTACCAATGTCCTGCATGATGCCGTTCATCTTTTGCGCGCCGTGGCTGATGCCGATGGCGAACACCAGGAAGGGCACCAGCACCGAATACGGGTCGAGCTGCAAACCCACCAGGGGCAACATCCCCAACTGCCAGATGATCGCCACCAGCGAACAGGACAGCACCAGCGTCGTGCTTCTCAGGCAGCGGGTGTAGGCGTACAAGACGCCGCCCGTGATGATCACCGCGAGCAGGAAAAACAGCAGGATCTGCTCCAGCCCGTTGATCAGATCACCCACGACCTTGGCGAAGCCGATGATGTGAATGCCGACCTTGTCGGAGCGATATTTGTCCCGGATCTGTTCAAGGCGCGCGGACAATTGCGCGTAATCGATCGGCAAGCCGGTCTGCGTATCGAGGGCCAACAGCGGTACGTAAATGATGCTCGACTTGCCATCGAGCCCCACCAGCCGACCGATCTCGCCGGAGTTGTCGACGTTGCGGTGCAGCGCTTCGAGGGTGGCTTTGGAGCCGTCGTAGTCGTCCGGCATCACCGGGCCGCCGTCCAGCCCCTCTTCGGTGATCGCCATCCAGCGCGTGGAAGATGTCCACAGCGACTTCATGAACGGCCGATCAACGCCTGGAATCAGGAACACCTCATCGCTGATCTGCTTCAGCGTCTCCAGGTACGCCGGGTTGTAGATGTCGCCGCCAAGGTTTTCCACCGCAATGCGCAATGCGTTGCCCTGCCCCGCCAGTTCGTCCTTGTTGTCGGCGTAGTGAATCAGGTACGGGTGCTGGGTCGGTACGGTCTTTTCGAAACTGGCGTTCAGTTGCAGATGGCGCAATTGCCACCCGAGAAAAAACGTCGCGAGCACGCACAGCAGGATCACGATGAAACGGTGATTGAAAATCAGGCGCTCAGTGAACGAACCCGAGCGGGGATCGAACTGATCCAGCGTCATGGGCTGCTGACTGTCGGCGGCACCGGTCATGTCTTTAGGGTTCATTGGTGGGCTTCCAGTACGGCGTTGTCAGAGACAGCCTTCAAAGCGTGGGTCACGCCTCCCGGGCCAACCACGGTCGTGGCCCCTGTGGGCGAGGCAATGAAATCGGACAGCGGCCCGCCGTTCGAACGGGCGAGCGGTATCAACGCAGCGTCCTTTGCGGTGTGAAACAGCGCACCGTTGGCGTTGGCGAATATCACGCTGTCATCAGGACCGGGTCGACTGGCGACCCAGCTCTGCTTGGGCCCGCCCGTCAATGCCTGCCAAGTGGCGCCCTGATCCGAAGAGCGCAAGGCAACTCCTTCGAGTCCCCCTGCGTAAATCCCACCTTGGGCGTCTTCGGTCAGGGTGAAAAAACTGGCGGAGGCGCCGGAGTCCAGTCTTGTAAAGTGCTCGCCCTGATCCGTGGAGCGCGCCAGGAAACCTTGCTCCCCGGCCAGGTAAAGGCTCCCTTGAACGTTGGCCAGGGCGTACAGGTGCAGGTTGCGAGGGTTGTCGACATGCCCCAGCACGGCGGCCCACGTACGGCCACCGTCCTGTGTGCGGAGGACCACCCCGTAGGCGCCCACCGCCAGACCGTGCTGCGAATCAGTGAACTGAATGGAGAACAACGGCTCGCTGGAACCCGTCTCGATCATGCGCTCGGCGTTGCGCTCCAGACCGTCGATCAAGGGCTGCGCCTGCGCTGAAACGGGGGACGCCCTGAGGTGCCGGACTTCGGCAAGCGCCAATTGCGCGGCCGCCACCCCTCGCAGCACCGGTGCCCAATGCTCGCCGCCGTCGTCGCTGCGCAACAACGTGCCTTCATGGCCAACGACCCAAATGTGTTGCGGGTCCAGGGCCGTGAGGCCGGTCAGCGTGACGTCGTTGCCGCTGTCGACCTGACGCCAGTTGGCGCCGTCGTCGTCGGACAGCAGGATGACGCCCCGCTCCCCCACCGCGATCAGGCGTTTGCCCGCGCGCTCGACGGCGGTCAGGTAATGGGGCTTGGCGGCGCTGTCTTGAGCGGCGGCGTGGACGAGGTTTCCCGCCACGGGCAACACGCTCACCAGCCCGAGAAACAGGCAACCGAAAATGCGATGGTACATGTCAGATACTCCAGTCATTCGCGCCGCTTGCGCGGCGCGGATGGACCTCAGCGAACGCCTTCACTGGACAGCGAGTCCGCCGTGAAAAACGAGTTGGGCCAGGGAGCATGAACTGTCATCTGGTCCTGATAACCGTTCTGGATGTTGTTGGCGAACCAGCCGCCGCTCAGCAAGTCGTAGACGCCGAAACTGCTGTTGATGGTGCCCGGCAAATCCGGAAGGACGACGTTCTGCATGTAGCCGGTTTTCCACAGTTTGCCGTTGGCGTCCCAGCTGTCGGCGAGCATGGCCTGCCAAGTGTCTTCGTCGAGGTAGAAGCGACGTTTCGGCATCACGTGGCGCATGCCGGGCGCGAGTTCCGCTTCCACGATCCAGGCGCGGTGCAGTTCCCAACGCACGTGATCCGGGTTGAGGAAATGCTCGCCCAGCACGTCGGCGTCCTTGGCCGGTTGCAGGGCCTTGTTATTGTTGTACGGCACGAAGACTTCCTGCTTGCCCACGAGCTTCCACTTGTAGCGGTCCATCGGGCCTTCAAACATGTACACCTCGTCGAAGTTCATCTGCCCGGAGGTGACGAACGACGGCGTGTCGTAGGCGGCGTTGGGCAGCTTGCGGGTGCGACGCTGGCCGGTGAGGTACTGCCAGGTCGGACGGCCCTGGGCGATCTGGTCCAGCGGGTCGATGGCCAGAATCGACTGACCGGCCTGCAACGGCGGCGCGGTCGGCACCAGTTTCAGTTGGCGATAAATACCGTTGAAGCTGTCCCGGCCGTCCTTCTGGTAATACGGAAACTGGTAGTAGGCATTGTTCGTCGAGGTCAGCACGGTACGGCCCGAGGTCGTGCCGTTGTAGGCGCTGAACTCGAACGTGAGGCTTTCGCCCTGCCAGCGCAGCATGTGGTTCCACATGGCTTCGTTGCCGTTTTTCGGGATTGGAAACGGCGTGCCGCCATAGGCCCCTTCCACCGCAAAACCGTCTTTGACCAACTTGGCCTCGGTGGCATTGCGCAGCGTGTTTTCATAGACCCATTTCGGCGCAGCGGCCGTACGGTGAGTCGGGTACACGTCGATGCGATAGTCCGGGTACTTGGCGAGCATCGCCAACTGGCCTTCGGTCAGGTTCGCCTTGTAGTCCGCCGCGTTTTTGCCGGTGATGCTGAACAGCGGTTTTTCCCCCGCGAACGGGTCGCCTCGCTTGCCGCCGGATTTGTAATTCGGATCGACCGTGGTGTACCCACCGGTCCACGCCGGGATCTTGCCGTCCGCACTCGCGGCGCGCTCTCCGCCCAGCGGCGTCAGCGTCGTATTCAACTGGGCGGCTTCCTGAGGGCTGACGGCGGCGTGGGCCAGGCCGACACTTGAACACAACACGCCAATGGCAAAGGCTGAACACAGTTTCATGGAAAAATCCTCGGTTCTTATCATTCTGGATTTAGAACGCCCGCTGAATGGAGAACGAAATGAAGTCCCGGTCCCCGTAGGCATTGTCGGCACTGTTGGAGCTACCGTAGTAATGGGTGAAGTTGAGCAGGCCGTTCCAGACGCCGTCGTAGACGCCGCGCAGGCCGATGCTCATGTCGCCGCCACCATCGGCGTTGTAGTTGTTGAAGGCCGCGTCGGTCGGGGATTTGCCGTGGGTGTAGCCCATGCCGACAGGCACGAACAGATCCAGCCCCGGTGCCGCCTGGTAATAGCTGGGCTCCAGGACGAAGCGCACGCCGGTGGCGCTGTCGGTGAAGTCCTTGGCATCGAACTGTTCACGGTTTTTGGTCACGGCCAGCAACCGGTGCCACGCCACTTCACCGATCAGGCTGGCGGACTCCCACAGGGGCGTGCGCGGCACCAGGTAGATGGTCGACAACTGGGCATGGGCGGTTCGACCCAGTGCATGCCGGTCGCGGCTGTCATCGTCAACGTCGACGAACACCGGGCCCAACTTGCGCAGCGGCATGTCGTAACGGGTGGAAATTTCACCCGCGAAGTTCGCTTCGCCGACGCTGGTGCTGAAACTGGCGCCGAGCATCTTCACGCCTTCGGAATACACTTCCGCGAACTCACCCACCTGGCCAGGGTTGGCCCCGAAATTCTTGCCTTGATAGGCATAGATTTGCGGAAGCCGGTTATTGAAGCGCAAGGCAAACAGGCTGTACTCCGTCGCGCCTTGACCAGGGTTGAAGTTAAGCGCGACACCGAATTGACCCGACTTGCTGGCGTCACGCCGATGGCCGCGATAGAGCGAGATATTGCCGTCGGCATCGCCAATGAAAGGGTTCTGGCCCACGATGATTCGCTTGTTGCCATCGCCGACGATGTCCGCCGTGCTGAAGAAACTGCCCGACGGCGCCAGGCGCGTGCGCTCCCAATCCAGCTGATAAAACGCGGCCATGCTCATGCTGTCGTTGAACTGGAATTGCATCGACAGCTGATTGACCGGCATGAACAATTCGGCAGCGCGGGTATTGGGCACCGACAGCGCTTTGGACACGTCGATAGGCGCCTGGCCGTACGCGATACCGTTGGTAGGAAACAGCAGGCTCTGCCCCCACAACAACGTGTGCTTGCCCAATCGGAACGAGGTGTTATGCCCGCCGATATCGGTGCTGCCGTAGACAAACGCGTCGAGCAGCTCGGCCTTGCGACCCGCGAGCTTTTCGGTCTCGTCGTCAAACCCGTCGTTTCTGCCCAGGTGGTTGACGGTATTGGATGAGTTGTCGTTGCGCCCGTTGTAAACGCTGTCGTACCAGGCGGCGCCCGTGGTGCGAAATCCGAAGCCCTGATAGCTCATCCCCAACTCGGTGAACAGGTCGACCCGGTTGGAGGTGATGCCCTTGTCGAAGTTGCGGTCGCCGTCATCGGCGTTGGCATCGGACGTCAATGAGCGATCCTGGTCGTGCAGCCGGTACGCCGTGCTGTACTTGAGGGTGTTGTCCCAATAGCCTTTGACGCCCGTGTCTTCGAACTTGAATTCAAATCCCGAAGCAAACGGGGCCATGATGGAGAACGTGCCGAACAGCAACGTCATCTGGGTCGGACGGGCAAGACGCTTATAAATGAGGTGCATGGCAGATACCGTTTTTATTTTAGTTGTCTGAACTACGTCGTGGTGCACTACAGGCTTTCAATGTCGCTTCAAACGCTCCGGTTCGTGAGCGTCAGAAATTCACGTGGCTGGCGCCCTTGAGGGCGAGCAACTGCCGGGCCTCTTCCGGCGTGGCAACGTCGAGGGCCAGGCCTTCGATGATCTTGCGCACCCGGCGCACCTGGTCCGCGTTTTCCCGGGCCAATTGGCCCTGCTGGTCCCACAGCGAATCTTCGAGACCGACCCGGACGTTCCCGCCGTTGGCCGCCGAAATGGCAGCGGTGGGCATCTGTGCACGACCGGCCCCCAGCACCGACCACACGAAGTCGTCACCGAACAGCCGGTCCGCCGTGCGCTTCATATGCGCCACATCGTCTGGATGCGGGCCGATGCCGCCGAGAATCCCGAACACCGTCTGCACGAACAGCGGCGGGGTCACCAGCTTGCGGTCCAGGAAGTGCGCCAGGTTGTAGAGATGGGACGTGTCGTAGCACTCGAATTCGAAGCGCGTGCCTTGGTCCGAACAGGCACGCAGGATGTTTTCGATGTCCTTGAAGGTGTTGCGGAACACCGTGTCCCGCGTGCTTTCCAGGTACTTCGCTTCCCAGTCGTGCTGGAAATCCTTGTAGCGGTTCAGCATCGGAAACAGCGCGAAGTTCATGGAGCCCATGTTCAGCGACGCCAGCTCCGGCGCCAGCTGCAACGCGGGTTGCAGACGCTCGTCGACACCCATGGTCGGCGCGCCGCCGGTGGTGATGTTGATGATGCCGTCGCACTGCGCCTTGATCGTGCCGACGAATTCGCGGAACAGCTCCGGGTCTTGACTCGGGCGCCCGGTCAACGGATCACGGGCATGCAAGTGCACGATGGACGCGCCCGCCTGCACGGCACCGATCGCCGCGTCTGCGATCTGTTGCGCCGTCACCGGCAAATGCGGCGACATGCTCGGCGTGTGGACGCCGCCAGTCACGGCGCAGGTGATGACCACTTTGCCTTTGATGTTTTTCATGGGTTACCCGACCTTCGCTTGAAGCGCTGGCGTGCGCTGAGCCGTCAGGTCGTTGAACACGTCCCTGACCCAGTCCACGAGGTAGTCCCGGGCGTTGGACATGTTGTCCGCACCGCAATGCTCTACCCCGCCTTCGCGCTCGGTGAAAATCTTCAGTTCGCGCCGTGGGCTGTTGACCGCTTGCTCGTAGGACTGGTGGGCGTACTTCACGTTGATCTGGCGGTCGTTGCTGCCGTGCAATACCAGGAACGGCACGGTGATCTTGTCTACCACGCCATTGAGGGTCACCCGAGGGGCCATGGCCATGAACGCGTCCATGCTGTTTTCGCCCCAGACCCATTGCACGTGTTCCCAGTAATGCGGCACGGGGTTCGCGCCTTCACGGGCCTGACGCTGTTTCTGGACTTCGCCCCAGTTGTGATTGGCGCCCCAGGCGACGCACAACTTGAAGCGCTTTTCGAAAGCTGCCGCACGGGGGGCGTAGTAGCCGCCGAGGGACCAGGCCGAGATGCCGATCAGGGCTGGATCGATGTCGCTGCGGGTTTCGAGATAATCGACGACCGCGCCGGCCCACAGCTCGCTTTCGATGACAGCGGTGTGGCCGTGCAGGCGAATGGCGCCCCCTGCTCCCGGTTGGTCGACGATGATGCTGGAGATGCCGCGACGAGCCAGTTGCTGGGCGAGCCCCGAGCCGTAAATCATCTCTTTGAAACTGTCGAGACCGTTGAACAGCGCCATCACCGGCGCAGGCTTGCCGTTCACACCTTCCGCTTTGACGAACAGCGCGGGCAAGTAACTGCCGTTATAGGGCACTTCGATGATTTCGCAGTTTTCCTGGCTCAAGTGCACGAACTTTTCAAAACACTCAATGCTCTTTTTGTACGCGGTCTCACGCTGCGGGAATTCCTGCGACAACATGCGTTCTGCGGTCAGGTAATAGTTGGAGGCGCGACCGTATTTAGTGCCCGCGCTCAACAAGTGCCCCGCCGCCACGTCTTCTTGTGCCAACTCGATCAACGTGTTGGCGCGAGCGCTCCAGGCTTCGTAAAACGCCAGGCTGCCCTCGTCATCGCCCCGTTTCGACACGTCGATGAGCGACTGACAAATAGCGTGCACTTCACCGAAATGGCCACCGGTATTCAGTGAAATATTGGTCGCCAGGTTCCATACATAGTTCGTTGGAAAGTATTCAAGCATGTCGACAACTCCAGCCAATCTGAATAGTGGGCACGGTCATGGACGCGCACAGGTCCGCGCGCCGCGATCAATACGCGACACGGGAAGTGCAACGATCACAGTGCCCCTGATGCGAACTTAAAACGGGCGCGCGAGGTCTCTCAGCGCTTCGCCGAACACTTGGCCTGCGTCATGGGTCGGCGCCTGACCGGCCCATTGCTGAAGTTCGGCTTCGATCAATTTTCCGCACGCGTCGGTGACGTTGCGGCAACGAGGCTGACGCCGGACGTCGTAAGCGCTCAAGGCGCTTTCAACGTCCTGATGCTCGTCGAGCAGGTCGCCCAACAAAACCGCATCTTCCAGCGCCATCGCGGCGCCTGCTGCCAGGTGCGGGCTGGACGCGTGGGCCGCGTCACCCAACAACACGACGCGACCACGATGCCAGGAGCCTTCGACGAATAGCTCTTCGATCGGCTTGTAGACGACCTGGGCCGGATCGGTCACACGCTGGGCCAGCTCAGCGATCAGGCCGGAATAATCCTGCAAGTGTTCGCCCAACAGGGTGTGCAGTTGATCCAGCGGCTTGCGCGGATTGCCCGGCTCGGCGGTGACCAGGAACAGGTACATCAACTCTTCGCTGAGTGGGACCAGCCCGACCTTGTTGCGATGCCCGTAATAAATCCCGCCCCAGCGCATGTCCTTCGGACGTTCGGTGATGAAGCGCCACACTGCCTGCCCGACGAACTTGAGCTCGGTGCGTCCGAACATCAGATCGCGAACTTTCGAGTACACGCCATCAGCGCCAACCACCAGGTCGTAGTGGGCCTGGCGCCCATCGGTGAAGGTCACGTGGGCGGATTCGGTCGTTTGCGTGATCGCCTCCACGGAAGTCCCCAACTCGACGCGGACACCGTGCTCGATGGCCGTCTGCGACAGCATGTCGTGGAGGATGGGCCGGGTGATCCCGTTGTTCGGCGGGCAATCGGCGCCTTCAGCGCGGGGTGTCGGCACGGAGTGGAGCAACTCGCCTTCTTGCGTAAAGAGCTGCCAGCCTTCGAACGGCCATCCGTTGTCGATGCAGCGCTGGGCCAGGCCGATTTTCGACAACGCACGCAGGGCATTGGACGGCTGGATGATCCCCACGCCGTAAACGGTCCACTCGGTCTTGATCTCGACCAGGTCCACTTCGATGCCTTTTTGGCGCATCGCGATGGCCGTTGCGAGACCACCGATTCCACCGCCCACAATCAGAACTTTATTGACGCATCCCATGACTGAATCCTTTTAATCGGCAACAACAGGCTGAAGAGTCACTGACAGCCAGTGAAGGTCGATTTCAGGGGGCATTTCAGAAGCTGAGGGCAACGAATCAGGGTGTAGAAACATGAGGTCTGGCTCCGACGTCAGGATAAGCCGGTGATGATCGGCCCATCGGTTTTTTGTATTTGTGAGCCCAATCTATCGGGCTGCCCGGCCCCTGATAAATGGCTTGTATAAATGCTTCGTATTGACCCCGTGAATGTTTGTTCACGCTTCTCGCCAGTCCCGTGGATGCGTCGTCAATGGCGGCCGTTTCAACAGCTATTTGCCGGGTGAATGGCAGGTATTTATCCAATCCACTCCTCATCGTTTAGCCCTAAGCGTAGGTTCGTCCGCCAAGCGCGAATGCCGGGCAAGTACCCGTTTCCGTGAACGTTCAGGTTCAACGTCCGGCCGCCCCGAACACAATAAAAACGACACTCAGAGGGTGATTCAATGGCAATTATCGGAATAGAAAGTCTGGTCTATGGCGTCGAGGATTTGAGCGAATCAACCCGCTTCTTTGAAGACTTCGGCCTGCCGCTCATTCATCAGGACACCGACTCCAGCCTCTTCCGGCTGGAAGAAGGTTCCCATGTGGTCCTTCGACTGCTGGGCGACCCGACGCTGCCCGCGTCCAGTGTGATTGGCAGCGGCGTGCTCGAAACCATTTGGGGCGTGGACTCACAGGCGTCGCTGGAGGCGTTGGCGCAGCAGTTGGGGCGTGACCGGGACCTCACGTTCGATGCAGACGGCACTGTGCATTTCCAGACCGATTGCGGGTTGGCGATGGCGCTTCGGGTCTACTCCCGGAAAACCGTACTGACGGCCCCCGACGCGCTGAACTCGCCCGGGCGGATCAATCGGCTCAATCAACACCGCAAGTGGCGTCTGCGGGCACGCCCCAAGGTGATCCAGCACGTGGTGTTCGCCGTTCAAGACTACGAAAAGACATTCGCTTTCATGAAGGAACGGCTGGGGTTCAGGCTGTCGGACCACCAACGCACTTTCGGCATTTATGCCCGCGCCGACGGGGCCAACAACCACCACAACATCTTCTTCCTGAACGCCAATCTGCCCTTCGGTGGCAATGTCGGGGAAGTGCGTTTTCATCACGCCAACTTCGGCGTCGAGGACATCGACGAACTGATGGTCGGCGCCAATTACATGGAGCGTAAGGGCTGGGAAAAATCCCATTTCGGGTTGGGTCGCCACCGCATCGATTCCGGGCTGTTTTACTACGTGCCCTGCCCGGCAGGTGGAGAAGCGGAATATGGCGCGGACGCCGATTACGTCGACGATAACTGGATACCCCGCGACTGGGAGGAACCGACGTTCGGCTTCGCGCATTACGTGCACAACATCCCACCGTTCCTGAAAGAAGAACCGGGCTGGGTCGTCAAATACCTGGAAGGCAGCGTGCCCACCGTCAAGAGCAAGTAACTGACGGCGTTTGAATCGCCCGTCTTGCATAAATTGCAAGACGGGCGCCGATGAATTGGTATCGCTTTTTTATTGTTTGAGGCCACTGTTCATTTGCGCCGCGACGCGATGCAACAAATCGCGAAACCACAAGGAGACCTGATCGGAGCCAAAGGACTTGTGGTATTGAATGTACTCTTTGAAGATGGGCATCTCGACCGGAAGTTCGTGTATCGCGATGGGAAATGTCGACTGATACAACTTCGCCAACTCATGATGCACCGTGGCAATACGGTTCGTGCCCACGACCAGACTGGGCAATAAGCTGAAGTACGGACAAATCACTTCTATTCGTCTGACCTTTCCATACTTGGCGAGGAACCAGTCTTCGAACAACGCCGTACGCCCCTCTTCGATTTGCGTCACCACGTGACCCAGCTTTTGATAATCCTCAAACTTCACCCCCGCTTTGATGGCAGCGTTCTGGTCCCACGCCACGCAACAAAAACGGTCCTGGAACAGAAACTCGGTGGGGTGGGCGGGATGGGTAAAGTTCTCCGGGGCAATGACGAAATCCACTTCGCCCCGGTCGAGGCGGTCCAGATAGGAGCCGTTCAGGATCGACATGCGAATCCTGACATTCGGGGCTTCCAACGCCACAGCCCGCACCACGGCCGGCATGAACACGCTGCTGACGTAGTCGGACACAATGATCGACACCTCGGCATCGACCTCTGAAATATCGAACGTTTCTCGGATCTGCGTGACTTTTTGAATGCTGATTAGAATGGACTTTACTTCCGGCGCCAGGCGTTCACCGAGTGATGTAATGACCATCTTTCTGCCCGTAGGCACCAACAGTTCGTCTTGAAAATATTCTCGGAGTCGGGTCAGCGAATTGCTCATGGCGGACTGGCTCAGATAAATCCGCTCTGCCGCTTTCGATACGCTTTTCTCCCGCAACAAGGCGTCGAGCGCGACCAACTGGTTTAAGTCCAAGCGGTTAAACCTCATCGCCCCTCTCCTCTGTTCTTATATTTATACGGTCCACGCGTGGTATTGATCTAATCCATTCCTCAATACACGGTCGGAAGCCTACCCTTCCCACTGGGATTTTTCAATCCTGGCGGTCGGTTACCGACAACTTTCATCACTCACAATGATAATAAACAGGGGTATTGTTCGATGCCTGGCAATCCAATAGATTCTTTTATCGTCACCACTGACGATCTTCATTACATCGGTCATAAGTTACAGCGCCCGGAATGCATTCTGGCCGAGCGGGACGGTTCTTTATGGACAGCGGACGCCCGGGGTGGCGTGGTGCACATTCAGCCCGACGGCAGCCAGCAGTTGATTCTTCCCAAACAAACGACGAGCGCCACGGTGTCGAACCCCTCCGAAGAGGCCTCTCGACTGACCACCGGCAGTTTGCCCAACGGCCTGGCGTTCGCCCGCAACGGCGACATCATCATTTCCAACTTTGGCACGGACCGGTTGGAGTTGATGAGCCGTCAGGGGGATTTCAGCGTCATGGCCGACACGATCGATGGCCTCCCTATCGGCAAGGTCAACTTCGTGCTGCGGGACAGCAAGGACCGCATCTGGATGACGATTTCCACCCGAACAGTGAACTGGATGACGGCCATGAGCCCCACCATTTCAGACGGCTACATTGCGCTGTACCAGCACGGCGTGCTGCGGGTCGTGGCCGAAGGGTTTCACTTCACCAACGAAATCAGGCTCGATGCCAACGAGGAATGGCTGTACGTCGCCGAAACCTGTGGCATGCGCGTGACCCGATTGCGTGTGCTCGAAGACGGGTCGCTGGTGGATCGCGAAGTGTTCGGCCCCTCGAATCACAACGGCTTCATCGACGGCATCACCTTCGACGCCTTCGGCAACCTGTGGGGAACGCACATCATGCTGGACCGGGTGTTCGCGATCACGCCCCAGGGTGACATGAAGATCATCCTCGACGACGACAACGGCAGTGCCGAAGGCAAGGCCCTGCTCGCCGCGTTCGCAGAAGACAAGGCCACCGCAGACTTGATGTTGGCGTGCGGCGGCACCGTCGCGCCCTGGTTCACCAGCATCACCTTTGGCGGCGCCGACCTGTCCACGGTGTACATCGGCACGCTGCGGGGCGATCGCATTCCGTATTTCAAATCCCCGGTGGCGGGGTTGCCGATGGTTCACTGGTAGTCGCCTGCCCTCTCAAGCCCCGGCAAATCCCGTCGCAACGACGGGATTGTTCAGTCCCCTGAACACTCATTTCGTCCTCTGCCCGTATAAGGGTTTTTCCCGACTCGATAGAGTTTCCTCATGCCGTTCAGCCCTGTTGAGCGGCCCCTGCTTTCCCTTTTCCTGACCGCCCATCCTTCAGGATTTCACGGAGTGAGCCATGACCGATAACGCGCAAGAGAACCAGCCCGCCGGGTACCTGCCTGACGCCGTGTGGCAGCCGAAAACGGTGTACGGCGGCCAATTCGCAAGCATCAACCGCGCCGACTCGGGCGCACGCTTCGAACAGGCGCTGCCGGTGGGCAAGCACCCGCTTCAGTTGTATTCCCAGGGCACGCCCAACGGCCAGAAAGTGACGATTCTGCTGGAAGAATTGCTCGCCCTCGGACACGAAGGCGCCGAGTACGACGCGTGGCTGATCGATATTTTCAAGGGCGACCAGTTCGGCAGTGGTTTCGTCGGCATCAACCCCAATTCGAAAATTCCGGCGCTGGTGGATCACTCGATGAACCCTGCCCTACCGGTCTTCGAAAGCGGTTCCATCATGGTCTACCTCGCAGAACGCTTCGGCGCCTTTCTCCCGAGCGAGCCACGTGCACGTTCCGAGACCTTCAACTGGCTGATGTGGCAGATGGGCACGGCGCCATTCGTGGGCGGTGGACTGGGCCATTTCTATGCCTATGCACCGATCAAAATCGAGTACGCCATTGACCGCTACGCCATGGAAACCAAACGCCAGCTGCATGTGCTGGACACCCACCTGGCCTCCCACGAATACCTGGCGGGGGATCGATACACCATCGCCGACATGGCCGTGTGGCCCTGGCATCCGGGCAGTCTGTTCGGGGTCTACGGCACCCACGCCTTTCTCGCGGTCGAGGAATACACCCACCTGATGCGCTGGTATCACGCCATTGCCGCACGGCCCGCCGTGGCCCGCGGCCGCCTCGTCAATCGCACGTCCGGCGCACCGGGAACGACCCTGCGTGAGCGTCACGACGCTGCGGATTTCGATGCCTTGCTGAAATAGGCAAAGCGCTTCAGCGGGTACTTTGTCCTGCAACCGTCGACGGCTCCCGGCGCAAGGTGCCGGTGTTGGCGAACAGTTCGGCGATCCAGTCGACGAACACCCGCACCTTGGTCGAGAGGTGGCGATTTTCGGGGTACACCGCGTACACCGGCAGCGGCTCGTTGGCCCAGTCATCCAGCACTGTCACCAGTCGCCCGTCTCTCACCCAAGGGGTCATCAAAAAATCGGCCATTTGCACGATGCCCAGACCTGAGAGGCCAGCGGCGGTGTAGGCATAGCTGTCGCTCAAGGCGATGTGGCTGGACAGGGCCACCTGCACGCGCTCTTCCGCTCGGGTGAAATACCAGTCGAACGTCTTGCCGGTGCGTGCGGAGAAATAATTGACGCAGCGGTGATGGACCAGGTCGTTGGGGTGCAGCGGACGTCCGTGGCGTTCGAGGTACGCGGGCGAAGCGCAAGTGGCGTAATGCATGGTGCCGACACTGCGGGCGATCAAGCGAGAATCGGCCAGCTGCCGACCGCCACGAATGGCGCAGTCCACGCCTTCCTCCAAAAGGTCCACGGGCCGGTCGCTGCACCCCAGCTCCAGGCGAATGTCGGGGTAGCGTTCGAAAAAATCCGGCAGCGCCGGAATGATCACCTCGCTGGCCAGGCCCGTGGGTACGTCGGCCCGCAAGCGCCCCGAGGGGCTGAGCCTGTGAAGGGAAACGGCGTCTTCGGCGTCACGCACCTCCGACAGAATGCGCAAACAGCGCTCGTAGAACGATGCGCCCTCGGCGGTGACGCCGACGTGCCGGGTCGTCCGGTTGAGCAGCTTGACCGACAACGACGCTTCCAAAGACTGGATAAGGGTCGTCACCGTCGCCTTGGGCAACTTCAGGGTTTCGGCGGCGCGGGTGAATCCTCCGGTGTCCACGACCTGAACGAAGACTTCCATCGCCAGCAATTTGTTGATCACGGCCGTTCCTCCTCAGCACTCTCGGCGATGATCGTCTGCACGATCACCAGCGCCGGGGCGAGCGTCTGCGCAATCCACTCAGCCTTGGTGGTGGGCCGCACGTGACGCCCGCACGGCACGAACAGCGGATCGTCAAAGCGCTTTCGCAACTTGCTGAGCACATTGCTGACCGCTGGCTGCGTCACGTTCAAGACATGGGCCGCCTTCGACACGCCCCCTTCCTGATACACCATCAGGAAGGTGACCAGCGAATTGAGGTCGAATTTCTGGAAGTGCTGGCCGTCAATCGGCATGGGCCGCCCTCTGCACGCTCACAGGCTTCCCCGGATGACAAAGCTCTGCCAGCCGCGCATGTGATTGATGAAACGCTCGCTCAATCCGCCGTCACGCAAATACTGCGCAGGCACCGGCAGTTTCGGGCTTTCGTAGGCCGGGTTTTCCCAGACTTGACGCGGAAAATCCCGCTGGAGAATGCTGGCGCGGCCGATCAACACGAAATCGCAGCCTTGATCCATCAACTCCCCTGCGCGTTGGGCCGTCATGATTTTCCCCGCCGCTCCTACTCGCACCCCGCCGCGGGGCAGTTCCGTGAACACGCTGAGCATGCTCTGCCCCTTGAACGTGCCCTCCTGGACGATCTGCGCGGAATCCCACAGGGCCAGGTCGAGGTAGTCGATCAATTCCCGGCGAAGGATGTCGGCGGTGATGTCCCGCAGCTCATCCAGCAACAGTCCGTAACGTTCGACGGACAGGCGCCAGCCGATCTGGAAATCAGGGCCGCACGCTCGACGAATGCCCTCCATGACTTCAATCGTCAGGCGGGCGCGATTCTCGACGCTGCCGCCGTATTGATCCGTGCGGTCGTTGTACAGCGGCGACATGAACTCCGACAGAATCCAGCCAAAGGCGCCGTGGATCGCCACGCCGTCGAAGCCGGCCGTTTCTGCCCTCACCGCACCGGCGATGAAGCTGTCGCGGATGCGCTCGACCTGTTCGGTGGTCAATGCCCGGACTCCCGGCACCGTGTGATTCGACGCAGGCGCCGGAATGCCGCCGATCAGCGGATTGGCGCGATGCCCGGCATGGTGCAGCTGCACCGCCGACAACCCGCCGCCTTCGCGGATCGCGCGGGCCATTTTGGTCAGGCCTTCCAGCTGTGCGTCGCAGTTGATCCCCAACTGCCGCTCGAAACCAATGCCGCTGGCTTCTACGTAAGTGGCACAGGTCTGAACCAGGCCGTAACCCCCTTGGCCGATCTGTTCCATCCACCGCTGATCGAACTCAGTGGCCGTGCCGTCGTGGTCACTTTGCTGGTTGGTCAGCGGCGCCAGCATGAAGCGGTTGCGCATCGCCGGCCCGTGAAGCAGCGTCAGCGGTTTGAATAAATCTGAAACGGACATAACACCAATCTCCCATCACACAACGTTCGAACGAGCGTCAGCCACCGGGGCTGACGCTGAATCAACCCCGACGATCCTGTTGCTGCGAATCGACGACCCCACCCGCCTGCTGGCGCTCATCGGCCTGCCATCCACCGCCGAGGGCGCGCACCAGGTCCACCGTCGCTCGCGCCCGCGCCCCTTCGGACTGGATCAACAATTGCCGGTTACGCAGCAACGTGCGCTCGGCATCGACCACGACCAGATAGTCCACGTCACCTTCGTCGAAACGGGACTTGGCCGAACGGGCTACACGGGACGAGGCCTCTTGCGCACCCTGTTGATGAACGATTCGCGCGTCCAGCGTGCGCATGGAAACGAGGGCATCCTCGACTTCGCGGAACGCCTGCAACACAGTCTTGCGGTACTCGCCCACCCGTTCCTCGTAAACGGCACGGGCGCGGGCCATGTCGGCCTTGCGCCGCCCGCCGTCGAAGATCGGCAGGTTCAACGCCGTGCCCACCAAAGGCCCCAACAGGAAGGTGCGCTGCGACCAATTCGTCAGATTGCCCAGGTCCGTGGACTCGTAGCCCAGCGCGCCGGTCAGCGACAACGACGGGAAAAACGCCGCTTTCGCCACGCCGATCCGGGCGTTCTCGGCGGCCATGGCGCGCTCGGCAGCGGCGATGTCAGGGCGACGCTCCAGTAACGTCGAAGGCAGGCCCGGCGGCAGTTGAACGGTGATCGGATTCAGCGGTGTCCCTTCCACCGAAAACGCTGACGGTGCCTGACCCAGCAAGGTGGCCAGCGCGTGGGCCGTCAACGCGTATTGCTGCTCGACCGCCAGTTGTTCAGCGCGGGCGGAATACAGCTCGGTTTGCGCCTGGTCGACCACGTAATTCGCCACGGCGCCGTTGTCGAGCCGTCGCACCAGCAGCTTCGCGGTGTTGTCGCGCAGCGTCACCGTTTCCTCCAGCAACCGGCGTTCGCCCTCCAGTTGGCGCAGGCTGAAATAGGTGCGGGCAACATTGGCCTGAATCAGCAACAGCATCTGGTCCGCCAGCGCCTGTTGCTGGGCGGCGTCGGCTTCAGCGGCTTCGATGCTGGCGGAAACGCGGCCGAACAGGTCGACCTCATAGGCCACCGTGGCCTGGGCCCGCCACAGGGTTTGCGTGGTGCCCGGTTCGCCATCGCCGCGCCCGTCCGCAGCGCCCGAGGTGCGCTGGCGGGTGGGACCGAAGCCTGCGTCAACATCAGGGAAACGCGCCGACTCACTGCGGGCCGTCAACGCACGGGCCTGTTTGAGTCGCGCCATCGCGATGCTGACGTCCGGGTTGGCCGCCAGTGCCTGAGCTTCCAATCGTTCAAGGACAGGGTCGCTCATGATCGTCCACCAGGGCGAAGGCTTTTGGGCATCTGCAGGGGCGGCGGGTTGCCAGCGACCGGGGGTTTCCGACGGCGTCAGCGGCGCGGCGGATGACTGACCGGCCTCGACGAACTGCGCAGGCACCTGCACGTCGGGGCGTTGCTCGACGGGCGTCACCGAACAGGCCGACAGCAGCGCCAGCCCGATCGCCAGGCTGAGCAGATTTCGAGGCGTACGAGCCGAACGCCCGCCTGCATGGATTGAATAAGTCATGCCAGACGCTCCGGCTGCGGTTGATCGTGATGATGAGGAACGAGCGCAGGTGCTTCGTGATGGGTCGCGCTGCGCAGGGGCTTGCCACCGCTGAGGGCGCGGACCACCACGTAGAACAGCGGCGTGAGGAACAGCCCGAAGAAGGTCACGCCGATCATCCCGAAGAACACCGAGATGCCCATTGCCTGGCGCATTTCAGAACCGGCGCCCGACGACATGACCAAGGGAATCACGCCCATGATGAAGGCCATCGACGTCATCAGAATCGGCCGCAGACGCAAGCGGCACGCCTCGATGACCGCCTGGACCGTGGACTTCCCGGCCATCTCCAGCTCACGGGCGAACTCGACGATCAGAATCGCGTTTTTCGACGCCAGGCCGACCAGTACGATCAAGCCGATCTGGGTGAAAATGTTGTTGTCCCCCTTGGTCAGCCACACGCCGAGCAATGCCGAAAAAATGCTCATCGGGATGATCAGGATGATCGCCAGCGGCAGGGTCAGGCTCTCGTATTGAGCGGCCAGCACGAAGAACACCAGCAGCACGCAGAGCGGCAGAATCCAGATCGCCGTATTGCCCGCGATGATTTGCTGGTAGGTCAGGTCCGTCCATTCGTAGGTCATGCCTGCTGGCAAGGTTTCAGAGGCGATCCGCTGAATCGCTGCCATCGCCTGGTCCGATGAGTAGCCGGGCGCAGGACTTCCGCCCAGGTCAGCGGCGGTGAAGCCGTTGTAACGCACGACCTGATCCGGGCCGTAGGTCTGGCTGATCTTCGCCACCGAAGCGATCGGCACCATGTCGCCGAACTGGCTGCGGACATGCAGCTGGCCAATGTCGTCGGGCTTGGCGCGGAATTGACTGTCAGCCTGCATCCGTACCTGATAGACACGACCCAGGAAGTTGAAGTCGTTGACATAGTACGAACCCAGGAAGGCTTGCAGCGTGTTGAACACCGCGGGAGTGTCAACGCCCAATTGCTGCGCTTTCGCACGGTCGATATCGAGCTTCAGTTGCGGCACGTTCACCGTGTAGGTAGTGAACAACGGGCCAAGCTCCGGTGCTTCAGAAGCCTTTTTGATGAACGCTTGCGTAGCTTTGTAAAGCTCTTCGTAGCCCATGTCTGCGCGGTCTTCGATTTGCAGCTTGAAGCCGCCCAACGTCCCGAGGCCGTACACCGGCGGCGGTGGGAAGATACCGGTGAACGCGTTGCCGATGGTGCTGAACTCTTGCGCCAGGTCGGCGGCCACCTGATTGGCACTGATGCCTTGGCGGTCCTTGAATGGCTTGAGCAGCACGAAGCTCAGCGCAGTGCTGGAGCTTTTGGTCACTGCGTTGATCGACAGGCCGCTGTAACCCGAGGTACCCATGACCGCAGGGTGCTTGAGGGCCATTTCGTTCATGCGGTTCATGATCGCTTCGGTGCGATCCAGCGTCGAACCTTGGGGCAACTGCGCCAGACTCACCAGGTACTCTTTATCCTGAGCGGGCACGAAGCCGCCAGGGACATGGCCTGTCAGCCACCAGGTCGCTGCCAGCAAGGCGGCGTACACCACCAGCATGCCGCCTTTGCGTTTCACCACACCGCCGATGCTGCCGCCATAGTGTTCAGAGCCCCGATCGAACGTGCGGTTGAAGCGCTTGAAGAATCGACCGAACAGCTTGTTCGTCACACGGGTCACTGCATCGGGTGCCTGGCCGTGCCCTTTGAGCAGCATGGCCGACAGCGCTGGCGACAACGTCAGCGAGTTCACCGCCGAGATCAGCGTCGAGATGGCGATGGTGACCGCAAACTGCTTGTAGAACTCACCGGTCAAGCCACTGAGAAACGCCAGCGGCAGGAACACGGCAGAGAGTGTCAGGGCGATGGCGATGATCGGTCCGCTGACTTCACGCATGGCCTGATAGGTCGCCTCCCGGGGGTTCAACCCTCGGGCGATGTTGCGCTCGACGTTCTCGACCACCACGATGGCGTCGTCCACCACAATGCCGATGGCCACCACCAGACCGAACAGCGACAGGGTGTTGATCGAATAACCCGCCAACAGCAGGAAGGTGAAGGTCCCGATAATCGAGATCGGCACGGCGAGCAGCGGAATGATCGACGCGCGCCAGGTTTGCAGGAACAGAAACACCACCAGCACCACCAACGCCACCGACTCCAGCAGCGTCTCGACCACAGCATCGATGCCGTTCTGCACAGCGCGACTCGGCTCGTAAACAACGCGGTAGATCAGGTCCTGAGGGAAGTCTTTTTCAAGCTCCTGCATGGCCCGGTGCACGTCGCGGGAAATCTGCAACGAATTGGCGCCAGGCGCTTCCTGCACGGTCACGGCCACGGCGGGCGCGTTGTCCAGAGTGGCCCGAATGCCGTAGTCCTCGGCGCCCAGTTCGACGCGTGCGACGTCGCCCAGGCGAGTGATCGCGCCTCGGGCGTCAGACTTGATGACGATGCTCTTGAATTCGTCGGGGGTCTTGAGCCGCCCGTCCGCGTTGACGTTGAGCTGATACGCGGTGCTTGAGGGTGTCGGCGCGCTGCCGATGGTACCGACGGCCGCCTGAATATTCTGACGACGAATGGCGTCAGCCACATCATTGGCGCTCAGCCCTCGCTCGGCCAGCGCCGCAGGGTTCAGCCACACCCGCATGGCGTAGCCGCCGGGGCCCCAGATCGACACTTCGCCCACACCGGCAATCCGCGCCAGACGGTCCTTCACGTGAAGAATGGCGTAGTTACTGACGTAGTTGTTGTCGTACGTGCCTTTCGGCGAAACCATGTGTACGGAGATGGTGATGATGGGCGAGTTCTTGATCGCCGTGACACCCAGTCGTTGCACGTCTTCAGGCAATCGCGCCTGCGCTTGCGAGACGCGGGTCTGAACCAGCTGTTGCGCCCTGTCCGGGTCGGTGCCCAGCTTGAAGGTAACGGTCAGATAAAGATGCCCGTCGCCACTGGCCTTGGACTCCATGTAAAGCATGTCCTGCACGCCATTGACGGACTGTTCGAGCGGCGCGGCGACGGTTTCGGCGATGGTCTTGGCGTTGGCGCCGGGGTACTGCGCATGGATCACGACTGAGGGCGGAATGACCTGCGGGTATTCGGAGACCGGCATGTTGACCGCCGACACGATGCCTGCGAGCAGAATCAGCGCGGAAATCACACAGGCAAAGATGGGCCTGTCGATGAAAAACTTCGAGACGTTCACGACCGACCTCCAGTGGAAATCTTGGCCGAGGCCTTCTGAGCATCGCTCTGGGCATCAGCCGCCACCGGAGCCACTTCGGCACCAGGGGATGCACGGAATGCGCCGTCAACGATCACCTTTTCATCGGCCTCAACGCCACTACGCACCACCCGGTCGTTACCCTGCAACGTGCCCAACTCGACGAAGCGGCGTTCGACCTTGTTTTGCGCATTGACGACGAGCACGTATTTCCGATCCTGGTCCGTGCTCACCACGGTTTCTTCCACCATCACGGCCTTGTACGGAGAACCGCTTTGCAGACGCACCCGCGCCTGCAAACCCGAGAGCATTTCCGGGCTGACTTTTTCAAGCCGGGCGCGAACGCGCACGGTGCCCGATCGCGTGTCCATCTGGTTGTCGAGGGATTCGATCACGGCGGAATACGGAAAGGCGTCATCGCTGGCCAGGCCCACTTTGACCATCGGTTGCGTACCTGACCGCAGTGACGGCGCAATGAGGCGAAGATAGCTCTGTTCATCCACGTTGAACGAGGCATAGAGCTTGCCATCGGACACGATGCGGGTCAGCGGCATGGCATCGCCACCTGCCATGACCACGTTACCGGCGGTGATTTCCGCACGGGAAATACGGCCTGCGATGGGTGCCCTGACCTGGGTATAACTGAGCATGAGTTGAGCCTGCGCCAAGGCAGCCTGTGCGCCTTTCAACGCAGCGGCCGCTTCACGGGCAGCGTTGTCGAAGGCGTCAAAATCCCTGCGCGCAATCGAGTTAGACTCCATCAGCCGCTTGCCGCGCGCCTGCTCGACGTTCGCGTGCCGTTGCCGCTCCTCAGCGCCCGCCACATTGGCCTGTGCCTGACGCACCTGGGTTTCGAAGGGCGCAGGGTCGATGGTGAACAGCAAATCGTTCTGACGCACCGACTGGCCGTCCTTGAAGTGCACGGTCAGCAGCGTGCCCGCCACTTTCGGGCGCACGTCCACCACATCGACGGCTTCCAGACGCCCGGTAAAATCCTGGGAATCGGAGACCCAGCGCAACTGGGCGGATTTGTATTTCACAGCGGGCAGTGGAGCGGCCGGTTCGGCTTGAGCGTCCGCGCCGGGCTTCCAGAAGGCACTGCCAGCGCCGATGGCTGCAAGCACGGCTACCGCCAACAGGTGCTGTTTTTTGAAGGGATTCATGCGAGTGATTCCAAAGTTGAATACCCGCAGTCTGAGGCCGTCCCTCAGGGATCATCTAGATCAAAACTTGGCTATGTTTATTGCCTGAAATGGAATAACCCCCACTGATAATCGAGTGATATCAAGCGAATCTGTTTTTTTAGTCCTCGAAAAAAACCGGGCTTATTGCTACAACTGCAATTGATTTTGTCAGCCGGAGCGAGCGTGTGGACCGTATTCAATCGATGCAGATCTACGCCCGTGTGGTTGAAATGCACAGCTTCACCCGCGCGGCCGAAAGCCTGTCCCTGCCCCCTTCGCGGGTCACCCGTTCAGTGAAAGAACTGGAGGCGTTTCTCGGGGTGTGCCTGTTGCGCAGGACCACGCGCCACATCAGCCTGACTCCGGACGGCACGCTGTATTACGACCAATGCAGACGCTTGCTGGCGGACATCGAAGCGGTCGAGTCAAGCTTTCCCGGTTCCGCCGGAAAGCCCCGAGGCCGCTTGCGGGTGGACATGACGCTGTCGCTGGCACGGCTGGTGGTGCTGCCACGGATCAAGGATTTCCAGGCGCGCTTTCCCGACGTCGAACTCACCCTGACCATGGCGGACCGCACGGTCGAACTGATTCAGGAAGGGATCGATTGCGTGATCCGCGCAGGCACGCCCGAGGACTCGCCGACGCTGGTGGCCAAGCGCATCGGCGCGTTCGACTGGATTGTCTGCGCGTCCCCGGAATACTTGGCCGAGCACGGCACGCCGAACACGCTCGAAGACCTGGCCGACCATCACGCCGTGGGTTACCTCTCCAGCCGAACGGCCCGGTCGCTGGAGTGGCACTTCGTGATGGACGGCGAAGAGCGCTGCATCCGCATGCCGGAACGCCTCATCGTCAATGACACCGACGCTTACGTCGAATGCGCCTTGGGAGGGCTGGGGCTAATCCGGGCCGGGAGCTACATGGTGCGTCATCACCTGGCCAGCGGACGACTGGTGCACGTCTTGGCCAACTGCCCTGCCCCCGCCGTTCCGCTCTCGGTGCTCTACCCGAAGAACCGCCACCTGTCGCCAACCGTCCGCGCGTTCGTGGACTGGGTCGGCGGCGTTGTGCGCGAGGCGGAAGGCAGCTGGAAGGTCGCCTGACCCACCAGGCTTCAGGTCTTGAACCGACGCACCAGACCATCGAGTTCACGAGACAGCGCGGCCAGGTTTTCAGAATCATTCTGAGCGGCGTTGGCCAGGCTCGACACCAACTGTGCGTCGCCATGAATCTGGCTGATGTGGCGATTGATGTCTTCTGCCACCTGATGCTGCTCCTCGGCGGCGGTGGCGATCTGAGTGTTCATGTCGCGAATCACGTCCACCGATTCGCGAATCTGACCGAAGCTGCTGCGGGCCTGGCCGATCTTCGCCACGGACTGCTGCGACACATCAAGGCTGGCGTGCATCTGCTGCGCCACTGAGGCTGTCCTTCTGGCCAGATTGCCCAGCAACGAATCGATCTCGGCCGTCGAGTCTGCGGTGCGTTTGGCCAGCGCGCGCACTTCGTCGGCGACCACCGCAAAACCTCGACCCTGCTCGCCCGCGCGGGCAGCTTCGATGGCGGCGTTGAGCGCCAGCAGGTTGGTCTGCTCGGCGATCGAACGGATGGTGTCGAGGATCGACTGAATATCGTTGCTGTCCTTTTCCAGCTGAGTCATGTCGTGGGCCGAGCGGGAGATCTCGGTGCTCAATTGATCAACGCTGGTGACCGCATCATCGATCTGGCGTTGACCTTCGCGAGCCTGCTGCTGACCGCTGTCTGCCGACGCTGCTGCCTGACTGCATGAGCGTGCGACTTCGTTGGCGGTGGCGACCATTTCATGAAACGCCGTCGAGACCATGTCCACTGCTTCACGTTGGCGTCCGGCGGCTTGGGCCATGTCATTGGACACACGGGTGGAGGTAGCCGAGCTGTCGAGAATGCGTGTCGCCGCGTGACCGATGTGCTGGATCAATCCGCGAATCGCGGCCAGGAACTGATTGAACCAGTTGGCCAGTTGCGCGGTTTCATCTTTGCCCCGTACGGCCAGGTTCTGGGTCAGGTCACCCTCGCCTTGCGCGATGCCTTCCAGACCGCTGGCCACGCTGCGAATCGGCCGCACGATCAGGGTCGCAAAACTGGCCCCGAGCAGCGCAAAGACCACTGCCAACACAGCGGCGATGATCGCGATCACCCATGTCAGGTGCGTGGCTGAAGCCATGACTTCGTCCTGTTTGATCAGGCCAATGAAGCGCCATCCCAGCTTGTCAGAAGGGAAGACGTTGGCCATGAACGGCTCGCCGTTGATAGTCACCTTGATCAGCCCCGGACCCGCCTTGGCCAACTCGGTGAAACCGTCGCCCAACTCACCCAGTTTCTTGAAGTTGTGTTCGGGCTGCTTGGGGTCGACCAGCACGGTGCCGTCGTTTTCGATCAGCATCAGGTAACCGGTGTCTCCCAGCTTGATCTGCTTGACGAGGGTGGTCAGCTGCTTGAGCGACACGTCGATGTTGACCACGCCACCCGAATTCCCGAAGGCGTTGTTCACGGCACGAACGGTGCTGACCAATACTGCGTCATCGCCCGCCCAGTAGTAAGCGGAGGTGCGCAGGGTTTTGCCGGGATTGGCCTGGGCGGTCTTGTACCACGGACGTTGGCGCGGGTCGTAGTTGGCCAGTTTCAGGTCTTCCGGCCACAGCTCGTAGGTGCCGTTGTTCAACCCGTAAGCGACGTACGCATAGTCAGGATGGGCTTTGGCCAGGCCTTCGAACAGACTGAAAATCTGTTTGTCGACCTCGGTTTGCGGGACTTCACGCGGGTTGGCGGCCATGTAGTTCCTGACGCCCTCCCCCGTGCCGACGATCAACGGATGTTGCGCCAGGTAGTCCACATTCTGCGAGATGCCGTCGAAGAATAACTGGATGCCATTGGCGACCTGGCGAATCTCCCGGCTACTGCTGTCGACGAAATCCGTCTGCGCATCCTCGCGCAGGTTAATGATCACGACGGCAGCCACCGCAATGATGGGCAAGCTGGCGATGAGGGCGAAGGCCCTCGTCAATTTCTGTTTGATGTTCATCTGCGTACCTGATTGTTATTGGAATTCACGCAGAGGTTTCTGTCCGAAGCGCTGCCTTTGGATCAGCGTTCGACACCTCCGTTTTTGAAACCGGTAGATCGTCCTTCTCTGAACGTCACTGTTTGCGCAATTGCCTCCACGTATCCACGCTGTACACCAACAGCCCCAGCCAGATGAACACGAACGCCGTCAGCGTCGCGGGCGCCAGGACTTCGCCGAACAGCGTCACGGCCAGGATCAGCACCAGCGTTGGCGCGAGGTATTGCAGAAAGCCCAGCGTCGAATACGGCAGGTGCCGCGCGGCGGCGTTGAAACACAGCAATGGAATGAGCGTGATCAGCCCCGCGAGGGTCAACCAGAGCACGTCATGACTGAGCAGAAAGGCGGGCTGAAAGCTGTCGGATTCCGGATGAAAGGCCACCCAGGCCAACGCCAACGGCACCAGCAGCCAGGTTTCGACCACCAGACCCGGCAGCGCGGCCACCGGAGCACGCTTGCGAATCAGCCCGTAGAAGCCGAACGAGAGGGCCAGTGCCAGCGACACCCATGGCAAGCTGCCGACCTGCCAAACCTGCTGCCCGACGCCAATGGATGCCAACCCCACCGCCACCCATTGCAAGCGGCGCAGGCGTTCGCCCATCAGCAACATGCCGAGCAAGACGTTGATCAGAGGGTTGATGTAATACCCCAGGCTCGCCTCCAGCATCCGACCATGGTTCACGGCCCAGACGTAGACCAGCCAGTTGGTTGCGATCAGGCACCCACTCACCGCCAGCACACCCAGCCGACGCGGGTTCTGCAGGAGCTCGCGCCCCCAGCCAGGGTGTTTCCAGATCAGCAGCATCAGCGAGCCGAACAGGGCCGACCACAGCACGCGGTGGATGATGATTTCCACAGCGGGCACGCTTTCGACAGCTTTGAAGTACAGCGGGATGAAGCCCCACATGAAATACGCGCTCAGGCCCAACAGGTAGCCCTTGCGCGGGTTGACGGCAGTTTGCATCAGTAATCCTTTCCGGCCTTGTTATGAAACGACTGAGCGGTGACCGGTCACTCAGACGTTGTTCGACTCCGTCAGCCCTCGTGGGACAAGGGGGTGATCTGTTCGAGCAGCGTCAGGTTCCGATCCGCGACGCTGAGGGTGACACCGTGGCTGAATTGCGCAACCGTCTGCGCTGAAATTCCCGGTTCGATCCCGGCGATGGACATCGCATAGACGCCCTCTCCACGGGTTTTCAGCAGCGTCGACAAGCGCTCGCTCAGCCCGGTGTTGATCGAACCGACAGGCGATACCAGATGCAGCGCGGCCTCCCCGACGTGCAACGTCCTCACCACCACGCCCTGCGTGTCGGTCAGCGACGTGTCTTCAGCACCCACCTCAGCCTCGTCTCCCAACAACCCGCGATAGGCCTGTGTGCTCGCCTGCAGATCATCGACCGCAATCGCAATCGACTGAATCCCGGTGGCGCGATTCGGCTGCACACGCACCTCGCCCTCCGGCACCCGCAACGAACGCGGCGTCACGTCACCGCACAAAAACGGCAGGCCATGCAGCGCGGGCCAGGCCAGCTGCCACTGCACATGCTCACCCGTCGGTTTGACCCGCGAGCCGTCGATAGGCCCACGGTACTGAACGCCCGTAGCGGCGGCGTTGGCGACGGCCTGGCCGATGTTCGACGGCACGAACGCCACATCCACGAAGCCCTCGCCGTGCCGGGTCAGGCGTTCGTACCACTTTTCACCCGGCGCGGGCGCGGTCCACTCGATCAGCTCCAGGTACGTGCCATCGAGAAAGTACACCAACGCATTTTGCGTCGGCGCGTGTTGATGGCGGCCACCGACGAGAACCTGAAACCCCAGTTGCCGATAATCTTCAATCGCGCGAGGCAGGTCGTTAACCGCGATGACCAGGTGATCCAGTAGAAAGTTGACGCTCATGAGCTTGCTCCTTTGAATGGGTTCAGGCCTGCCAACGCGCCAGCCCATCGAGGGTGGCGTCAATGATCGGCAGCCCGAGAGTCAACACCTGTTCGCGCCATTGGTAGGAGACAGGGTTGAGTGAGTCGAGCAGGTCCGCGTGCATCTGAGTACGCGTGTCTTCGCTGAGGCGGTGGCCGTAATTGCGCAGCCACAGGTCCTGGCGAATGGCGAGGTCGCCCGCCACCGAACCCCGTGTCCCGAACTCGATCACACCCCCGGCCACGATGGCCTGGGGCAAAAACGATTCGATCCCCTGAAACACCAGCCCCTGGTAGCGCGGTCGGGCACGGCCATGGGGGCGTGATCCCGTCACCGTGTCCAGCCCCCACCAATCGGCTGTTTGCCGTTGGGCGTCGGAGCTGTCGCTGCCGAAATTCAGGTAGAACGGCTTGCCGTATTCACCAATGCCCGTGTGCCAATCGATGACGGCCACGCGCTCGGCATGTCCCACAGCGGTCTGCACCACGCGCTCCAGTGTCAGGCTTTCCCACTCACGTGAAAACCCGCCGAAGCAAGTGCCCTGGGGGTACAGGTATTGCCCACCCGCGAAGGTGTTGAAGTACACGTCATCGCCGTATTTGAGCCGAAAATCCATGATCCCGATGTCGCAGGCCGAGCGGTAGTTATCGTCCCACCACTGCGGCAACAGATACGGATGGAGCTGCGCGTACAGCGCATTCGTCACCGGCACGGCGGTGTGGTCGATGAAATTGCGATTGAGGTCCACGCCGTTCACCGTGGTCCGCGAACCGTGGGAAAAACCATAGGGGTTAAGCCCATGAATCAGCAGCACACCGACCTCGTCATTAAGTGCCCGCGCACTCAACTGTTTGAGCCAGCCGATCTGCAACGCCGAGCCCGCGAACCCTTCGAGGCCGTGGGTGCCGCTGATCATGATCAATTGCCGAGGCGCGTCGATCCGCCCGATGTGCCCGACATCGATCGTCAGCTCTTCCCCGTGAGCGCCTCTGGCATCCGGGTGCAGATAGGCGCTCAGTTCGCCGTCGACCGCCTTTACGGCGTTGCGAAACGTGCGCCGGGCGACCTCGTAGGAGGCGCTGAAATAATCGGTGTAGTTGACCACCCGAAAACCCTCACTGAAACGTCAGAGGCTCAACTGGCGGCATCGTAGCCGCCGTCGGCGTTGTGGGTTTCATTGCCCTGGATCGGCGGATTGAACACGCACACCAGGTGCAGGTCGCCCTTGGTCGCCTTGAGGATGTGTTCGTCGTGCTGGTCCAGTGCGTAGGTGGTGCCCACCCGGATCGGGAAGGTCTCGCCACTCTCCACGTGCAATACCTCGCCTTCCCCGGCAATGCAGTAATTGGTCTCGTAGTGGTTTTTGTAATGGCAATGAACGGCGTTGCCTTCGGGCACCACGGTGTGATGCACCGAATAGCCCAGACCATCGGACTTGACGATCAGGCGGGTGCTGCGCCATTTCTCGGTGACGACGTGACTGCCGGTTTGAGCGAGCTGTTCCAGGGTGCGCACGATCATGGGTGTTCTCTCATGTCAGGGGTTCAAGATGCAGGGCCGTCTGGACCGACCGGGCCAGGTGCAACAACGCACGGTCGCCGTCACGGTGGCCGGTCAGGCAGAGGCCGATGGGTTCTGAGGTTGCCGCCGGGAGGCTCACGCTCGGGGCGTCGATCCGGTTGGCGACTTCGGTCAGGCGGAACGTCAGGCGATTTTTACGGTAGTAGGTCGGGTCGTCTTCAAGCTCGCTGAGTGTAGGCGGCAGGAAAGGCACCGTCGGCGTGAGGAGCGCGTCGTAATCGCTCATGCGCTGTGCGTAATCGGTCTTGCACTGCGTCAGTTTTTGCTGCGAGGCAAAGTAGGCGCTGGCAGTGACCCGCTCGCCCAGGGCAATGCGTGGCCCGACTCTCGGGTCGTAGAGGTGCGCGCGGTCTTGCAGGAACTCGCGGTGCCAGGTGAAGGCCTCAGCAATGATGATGCCGCCCTCAATGGCGATTTCACCGAAGTCCGCGAGCTCGGGCCACTCTTGCTCGATCACCTCGGCGCCCGCGCTTCTGAGCCGTGCGATCGCGGCGTGAAAGTGTTCGGTGACGGCCGCGTCGGCGTGGGCCAAAGCAAACGTCGGGGGCACCAGAAACCGGCGACCGCGCAGGGGCACAGCATGCAGGGCCGACTCATCGGGCACCAGCGCCTGATCGACCCGCAGCAGCGTCTCGACGTCCTTGGCGATGAAACCCGGAACGTCGAACGTCGGCGACAGGAAGAGCATGCCGTCGTCGCGATAACGCCCCTTGCTCGGCTTGAAGCCTGTCACGCCGCAGAACGCTGCCGGGATCCGCACGGAGCCGCTGGTGTCGCTGCCCAGTGCGATGTCTGCAAGGCCTGACGCCACGGCGACCGCGCCGCCCGAGGTCGAGCCTCCGGCGATGCGCTGACCGGTCGCGTCCAGTGGCGTGACCGGCGTGCCGAAATGAGGATTCAACCCCAACGCCCCGAAAGCAAACTCGGTCATGTTGGTTTGCGTGGTGATCACCGCGCCCAACTGGCTCAACGCCGCGACCAGCGGGGCGTCAGCCGAGGCCGGCGATGCGTTGGCCAGCACCCGGGAGCCTGCGGTGGTCGGCCAGCCGCGCACATCGAAACAGGCTTTGACCGCCAGCGTCAGCCCGCTCAGCGGCGGCACGATGCCAAACCCGCTCAGGGTGTCCCACGCGCCCGCTTGCTGTTGAGCTTGCAAAAAACGGTCGCGCAAAATACCAGTCCCGGACTGATCACGGTGCCGCGCGACCGCCACGGCCTGGGCGGCGACGTGCTTGCTGAAAGACATGAACATTCCTCGCGTGTCAGTGGCGCCTGAACCAGCGGCGTTACTCAAGGTGCACCGCCCGCAAAAAAGCCCGGGTGCGATCATTCTGTGGCGAATCCAGCAGAGGGCCAGGCGCCCCTTGCTCGACGATCTTGCCGTTCTCCATGAAGCAGATGCGGTCGGCAATCGCCCTCGCCACACCAATCTGGTGGGTGACGACGATAATCGTCAGGTCCCGCTCATGGGCCAGTGCGCGCATGACTTCCAGCACCTCTCCGACCCGCTCCGGGTCCAGCGCCGAGGTGGCTTCATCGAACAGCATGATCTTCGGTTCCAGCGCCATCGCCCTGGCAATTGCCACCCGTTGCTGCTGGCCGCCGGACAAGGTGGAGGGGTAGTGGCTGAGCTTTTCGCCCAGACCGACCTGCTCCAACAGCGCACGTGCTCGCTGCTCCGCGTCGTGACGGGAGAGGCCTAATACCAGACGCGGTGCCGTGGCGACGTTGTCGAGGGCAGTCAGGTGCGGAAACAGATTGAAGCTCTGGAACACCATGCCCACCAACGAACGCATGCGTTGCAGGTGCTTGCGGGTGGGCGCGATCAAAGGCTTGCCCTCGGCGGCATGCCAGAGCGCTTCGCCATCGAGCGACACCTTGCCGCTGTCGATGCCTTCCAGCGCCATGAGGATGCGCAGCAACGTGGACTTGCCCGAACCGCTGGGGCCGATGATCGCGACCTTGTCGCCGCGATTCAGGCTGAAGCTGAACTGGTCCAGCACCACGGTCTTGCCGAAGCGTTTGCTGACGTTTTCAAACGAAATCATTTCAGTCATTGATGACGACTCTGCGTCCAGCGACGCAACACGAATACAAACAGGGCCGCGACCGCGCTCATGGCCAGATAGGCCAGTGCAGCGAGGGTGATCGGCTCGACATAACGGAAGCTCTGCGCCCCCACATCATTGGCCGCGAACATCAATTCCGGGACGGACACCGCCGCCAGAATCGGCGTGTCCTTGAGCATCGTGATGAAGGTATTGCCCAAGGCAGGCGTCAGCGGTTGTATCAGCTGGGGCAGCATCAGGTGGCGATACGCCTGGTAGCGGCTGAAGCGCAGGCTGTCACTGGCGTCCCATTGCCCGGAAGGCAGACTTTCCAGCACCGCGCGATACGCTTCGGCGACATAGGCGCCGTGATACAGCCCCAGCGCGACAACACCGGTGGCTACCGGGTTGAGCACGATGCCCATCTGCGGCAATACGAAAAACAGGAAGTAGACCTGAATCAGCAATGGGGTGGACCGCAGTAATTCCATCAACCCGCGCCCTGCCCACACACACCCGCGATGACCCGAGCGTTGCAGCGTGGCGAGAATCCCGCCCGCCACCAGTGCCGCGGCAAACCCGCCAATGGCCGCGACGAACGCCACCCCTGCGCCATTGGCGAGCGTGGGTGCGATCTGTGCGGCGAACGACCAGGAAAAATCCATCGTCATGCCTCACTCCTCGCGTTTCGCCCACGGGCCAGCACGCCTTCCAGCTTGCGCATCGACGAGGACACCAGCAGCGAAATGAGCAGGTACATCACCAGCGTCGCCAACAAGACCGCACCCGACTGATAGGTCTTGGAGATGATGGATTTCGCTTGAAACGCAAGGTCTGGAATGGTGATCAGCGATACCAGCGACGTCGCTTTGATCAGTTCGATCAGCAGGTTGTTGAACAGCGGCATCATCATGATCAGCGCCTCGGGCAACACCACCACCCGGAGGGTGTTGAAGCGCCCGAGGTTCAGCGCAGCGGCCGCATCGAGCTGCCCCTTGGGAACGGCTTCGATACAGGTCCGCACCACTTCCGCCCCGTAGGCGCTGAAGCACAAACCGAGGCCCACCACGCCACATTGAAATGGCGTGAGGTCGACCCCCAGATACGGCAACACGTAGAACAGCCAGAACAGCTGAGCCAAGGCTGACGTGCCGCGAAAGAACTCGACGTACAACGCCGCCGGGACATTCAGCCAACGCCTGTGCGACGACCGGGCCAACCCCGCGACGAGTGCCAGTACCAGCGCGAGGATTGCTGATACTACCGTCAGGCGGATCGTCCACCAGAGCCCGGTCAAAAATTCGTAGCGGTATTCCCAGACCATTTCCATGAAACGTTTCCCATCCAAACGGAGCGCCCTCAAAGGCGCCCCGCCTGTGTCATTCAGCTGTCATTCAGCACAGAGGCTTGCCAGTTTCACATCACCGGTCGGGATGTCTTCCGCAGAGAAGCCATAAGGCTGACCGATTTTCGCGGCTTCACCGGACGTGAGGATTTCCTGCAGGTACGTGTTGAACGCATCGACAAAGGCCTGGTTCTCGCGGCGGAACGCGAAGCTGCCAATCCCTGACGCAGGCTTGCCGTTGATCACGGCCTGGGCGAACGGTTGAACGCGCTCCAGGCCCGGATCGTTCGCGGTTTTCAACGTGGCAGCAACCGTCACCGCCGTGTTCAGAAACGCATCGATGCGACCGGTCTTCACGGCGGCGAACAGCGAAGCAACGTCAGGCAGCGTGACCAGTTGCTCGGCCTTTACACCGGCGGCCAGTGCGTGGTCGGCGATGGGGCCACCGCCCGTGAGGTAACCGACCTTGAGGGACGGGTCCTTGGCGATGTCCGCATAGCTGCGAATGCCCTTGGGGTTACCCGCCTTCACGACGATCCCGTCATTGACGATGTGCGTCGGTTCGGCGAACGCCACGAGTTTGCAGCGGTCCGGACGGATGTAGAGGTCGGACGCGATCACGTCGAACCGACGGGCCTGCAAACCGGGGATCAGTGCGCCGAACTGGGTGGGCACCGCTTCAAGCTGGCTGTTGCCAAACTTCGCCAGCACCGCCTTCAGCAGATCCGCTTCATACCCCACCAGCTTGCCGTTGGGGCCACTGACGATAAACGGCTCCTGCTCGGCAAAGCCGACCCTGACCGGCTTCCCGGCCTTGACTGCGTCCAGCAAATCATCCGCATGAGCGACTGACACCAACGACAAACCTAACGTGAGACCCACCAACATTGAGCGCAGCATTGTATTTCCTCCTCCCCTAATGATGGTGAAAAACTACCATACAAAAAACCATACACTTAATATCTAATAATTATGAATGTATGCCTTTTTTCTTCGATAGGGGGCCGTTATCGGCATCTGCACCGCAGAAACAATAACTTCCGGTTGAATAACAGTCGTTTTACCCATACATTCAGGCCGAAACCATACAATACGGTCTACCTGTCTGATGCCCATCTCCGAACCCCGTCCTTCAACGCGCCGACAATGGAATGCATGGCTCGACCTCACGGCCTCTTTCAAATACCTCGGCATCTACCAGGCCATCGTTGCCGACATTGAAAACGGCCGACTGCAGCCAGGCGATTCCCTGCCGCCCCAACGCACGCTAGCCAAGCTACTGGGGGTCGACCTGACCACCGTGACCAAGGCGTATGGGATGGCGCGGGACGATGGCCTCATCGAAACCCGCACAGGCAGCGGCACCTGCGTGGCAGGAGAAACTCGCACCTCCTTCCCGACCACCCTCGAAGCGCCGATGCTGGACCTGAGCAAGAACAGCCCGCCCCGCACCGAAGGCCAGGAAATCAATGCACTGATCGTCAAGGAGATGGGCCGGGCGTTCGCAACCATCGGCGACGTCGCCAGCTTCAACTATCAGGAAACCGGGGGAAACCTGCGCCACCGCGTCGCTGGGGCCTCCTGGCTGACGCAACGGATCGAGCAGATCAGCGCCGACCGCGTGATCCTCACCTCCGGCGCCCAGAGCGCGCTGTTCGCGATCTGCCATCTGTTGAGCCGCACTTCGCGGTCGCTGGCCGTGGGGCAGTTCTGCTACCCCGGCATTCACACCGTTGCCCGGCAACTGGGCCTGGACCTGGTGCCTGTCTCCATGGACGCCGAAGGGCTGATCCCTGAAGACTTCGAGCAGGCCTGCCAACGGCACGCGCTCATGGCGTTGTATGTGGTCCCGAATATCGATAACCCGACGACGGCGACGTTGCCGGAAGCGCGACGCCTGAAAATTGCCGAGATCGCCCGCCGCCACCGCGTCACCCTCATCGAGGACGACCCCTATTCCAACATCGCCGCCAACGGGCTGACGTCCCTGGCACAGCTGGCCCCTGAACTCACGTGGCACATCGCGACCCTCTCCAAATGCGCTACACCGGCGCTGCGCCTTGCTTATCTGTGCGCGCCTGACATTCGCAGCGCACAAGAGATCGCGGGCTTGATGCAGGCGATGACCATGATGGTCTCGCCGTTGTTCGCTGAGCTCGCCTCGCAGTGGATCGACAACGGCATCCTGCAAAACCTGACCCAGGCCATCCGCGCCGAAAACGCGGCACGACTGCTGATCGCAGGTCAGGTGTTCGCCGACCTGAACTTCAGCGCACCGCCCCAGGGTTCGCACATCTGGCTGCACCTTCCACAGCCGTGGCAGGCGCTGGATTTCGCCCATCAGGCAGAACGCCAACACATCAAGCTGCTGCCCGCGTCGAGCTTTTCCCCGGCATCGGGTCACAGGCCCAGTGAATCGGTGCGCATCTCCCTGGGTGCCGCCGACAACCGGCAGATGCTTGAAGAAGGTCTGAAACGACTGCGCGACATTCTCGATCAGCCGTTGGCGTTTTATCAGGCAATGGTTTAGCACTGCCTGGTTCCGCCCGTACATGCCGAGGCGCGACGGGACGGGCTCCGCTCCCGCGATGGCTGGCGTGTCAGATGCAATCATTTGCCTGACACTCTGTCTTCGCTGCCGTCGTACCTCCGGCGTCTCCCACTAGAACGGCGTCCATACTCAATCCAGTGTTCACTTCGGATCGCTGTACGCGTGTCGATCACGGAAATCACGGCGCACCAACATTCCTGTGGGAGACGCCGGAGGTATGACGGCAGCGAACGCGGAGTGTCAGGCAACCCATCTGCACCTGACACTGCGCTACACCCTCACACCGCCCGAAGTTTGAAATGCTCCGAGTTGCCGATGAACCGGGTGATGCGCTGATCCGAAGACCGCATCATGTCCGCCGGTGAGGCGTCTTTGACCACCACGCCTTGCTCCATGAAGATCACCCGGTCCGACACTTTGAACGCGAACTCCATTTCGTGGGTGACGATGACCATGGTCATGCCTTCACTTGCCAGGTCCTCGATGCAGCGCAGCACGTCACCGACCAGCTCAGGGTCCAGCGCCGAGGTCGGCTCGTCGAACAGGATCATCGAAGGCTGCATCGCCATGGCCCGGGCAATCGCGACCCGCTGTTGCTGCCCACCGGACAGTTGATGCGGGTACTTGTGCACATGCTCGCTCAAGCCGACTTTCTGCAGGATGGCGCGGGCCGATCCTTCGCACGCCGCCTTCGAACCACGCTTGTGATAGGCCGGCGCCAAGGTCACGTTTTCCAGCACGGTCTTGTGCGGGAACAAGTTGAAGTTCTGGAACACCATGCCGATGTCCACCGCCTGATCCAGCGACGGCACGACCTTCCCCGCGTCGGCGTCCAGGAACGGTTTGCCGTGCAGCAACACCTTGCCGCTGTCCAGAGGCTCAAGCCCGTTCATGGCGCGAATCAGCGAGGTCTTGCCCGAACCCGACGGCCCGATGATCGACACCACTTGCCCGCGCTTGATGCTCAGTTCGATGCCCTTCAACACTTCCAGACTGCCGTAGCTTTTCTTCGCCCCGACGATCTCCAGCGCCGTCTCGCCGGTGGCCGACTCACGCGCAGGCAATACACCCAGCGCAGGAGAAGGGCCCGACGTGGGTGCGGTGTTTTTGGCCGCCGTGAAGTCCAGCCGACGCTCCAGGTACGACAGCAGCCAGCCCACCACGGTGACGATGAACACGTAGTAGAACGCGACGCCGAGCATGGTCTCCAGCACCCGGAAGTTCTGGGTGTACAGGCGCTGCCCGACCGCGAGGATTTCATACAACGAAATCACCGAAACGAGCGACGTGAGCTTGACGATGTTGACGTACTCGTTCGCCAGCGCAGGCAGCGTCACCCGAATGGTCTGGGGAATGATGATCCGGCTTTGCAGCGCCAGTCTTCCCAGCCCCAGCGACCTGCCCGCTTCGCCCTGCCCCTTGGGAATCGCCACCAGCCCGCTGCGATGGATTTCAGCGATGTACGCCGATTCGTTCAACACCATCCCGATCAAGCCCGCCAGAAACGGGTTGGACAGCACGGCCCCGGTTTCGGGAAACACTTGCGGCAGGTTATAGATCAGAATCAACAGCACCAGCAGCGGCAAACTGCGGAAGAACCAGATATAACCGCTGCACAGTTGTTTCACCCAGACGATTTTTGACGACTTGCCCAACGCCAGAAAGAAGCCAAAGACAATGCCGGATAACCAGGCCAGCATACTGAGTTCAACGACCAGCAGTGTGGCGCTCCAAAACTCGCGATTCCACAGAAGACTGATCGCATAGCGCACGTCAAATTCCACTTGAGCCACCTTTTTATTGTAATAACAGTAGGTCTTAGTTGGCGGTGCCCATGGCAGCCGCTATCTCTTCCTTAGAGGGCTCACCCAAGTTGTATTCCTTTAACAGCGCCGCGTATTCGCCCGAATTCTTGATGGCTTGAAGGGCTTTGGTCATCGCGGCCAACAACACTTGGTTGTCCTTGCGAAGGCCGTAACCGCCCACGACCGGGTAGAGGATTTCCTTCGAACTGATTTCGATGCGTCCGGACGTGTTCTTGACGGCCACAGCTGCAACAGCCGCGTCTTCTGTCTGAACGTCTGCGGTCTTGGCGAAGAGCGTCTGCACCGCTTCCGCCGAGGACGGGAACTCGGACAACTTGATCGGCGCCTTGCCTTGATCCACGCAGCCGGTTTTCGAAAACTCGGTGAGCTTGGGAATCCACGCCGCGCCCTGGATACTGCTCACTCGCAAGCCGCACAGATCGGCCGGTGTCATGGGTTGATTCGCGCTACCTTTCAGCACCACGAACGACACACCGGTTTTCATGTACGGCAGAAAGTTGATCTGTTGTGCCCGCTCAGGCGTGACGTACATACCTGCCGATGCCAGGTCGAAGCGATTGGATTTAAGGCCCAACAATAAACTGGCGAAACGCGTGTCCGAGAACGTGAGTTCAACATTCATCTTCTTGGCCAACAGCGCCAATAACGATGGATCAAACCCCGCCGGTTTGCCATCCACGAAATAATCGTAAGGCGGGTAGTTCAAATCCGCGCCCACGGACAATGTGTTCTTTTGAAGCGACGTTTCAGCCGCCGCATTAACGTTAGTTGCGGTCATACCCAAAACGCAGGCGAACGCACACACCATGCTTGAGATTGTTTTCATGGCACTCCCCACACTTTTATTATTAGAGTGCGGCCCCGATGCAGGGCCGCCATCGACAACTTAAGGTATTAACGCTTGATGTTGACGCTGCGCGGGAACTGGGTCAGGCACTCATAACCCTGTGGCTGCACAACAATGGTTTCCGACGTTTCCATGCCCCAGCCCTTCATCCACATGCCGAGGATGATGTGCAGCGTGGTGTTCGTCTCGATCGGCTCGTGCTCGCCCGGACGCAGGCTGATGACGTGCTCGCCCCAATCCGGTGGCAGGCCGATCCCGATCGAGTAACCGATGCGGCTGTCCTTGCGCAGCCCGTAGCGGTTCAGCACCTGCTGCCAACTGGCGTGAATGTCCGCTCCACTGACCCCGGTCTTGACCATCGCCAGCACTTCGCTCATGCCCTCCTCGACCGCCGCAGCGGTGTGGGTCAGTTCGTCAGGCGGGTTCGACCCCAAGTGCAGTGTGCGCGCAAGGCCGGTGGTGTAGTGGCGGCGAGCGCCGGCCAGTTCGATGGCCACGGTCTGGTTGTCGATGAACTTCTCATCGGTCCACGCCGGGTGCGCGGCAGAGGCTTTCTCTCCCGCCAGAATGATCGGGCACAGGGCGGTGATGTCGCCGCCAAACGGCGCGTCGGGCGCGATCTGGGCTTTGTAGATTTCCGCGATGACGTCGGACTGGCGTACGCCCGGTTGGATCATGTCCTGAGCGACGTGCATGGCGCCTTGAACGATCGTGGCGGCTTCGCGGTGGTACTGAATCTCGGTCTCGCTCTTCACCACCCGCGCGCGGTTGACGAGCAGATCGCAGTCCACGAACACGCCGTTCGGCAGTTTGGCGATCAGGCTGTTCAGCGAGCGTGGCGAGAAGAAATAGCTGTCGGACTCGTAACCGATGCGTCGCGCACTCGGCCAGCGTTTGGCGACAAATTCACCGATGTAATCGCTGGGGTGAATGTCCCGGCGCATCACATAATCTTCGGGGTAACCGATGACGTGGTCGTTGCCCATCCAGGTGGTCAATGCGGCACCGGGGGCGTCCATGGCACGGCCAATCCACACCGGCTTGCTGTCCTGCAAACTGACGATCACGAACTGCGGCGTGTAGAACGACCAGTCCGCCGCGCCGGTCAGCCAGAAGATGTTGTTGGCATCCGCCACCAACAGCAGGTCGACGGACGCCTCCGCCATTCGATGCTTCACCTTTTGCAGACGGCTCGCGTATTCGGCGTCTGTGAAAAACGGGTCACTCATGATCCACCTCGTCTTATTGAAATTTTTGGGTGCAGGGCGTCGCGTGTCAGGCTTCGGGGCTGGCGAACATCGCCAGGAAATCGCCCTTGGCGATGTACCCACCAAAATGACGACCCAGCAGCGTGCCGGTAACGGGTGCGGTCACGGCCAGCGGCTCCTTGTCCAGATGTTCGAAGTCATGAATGCGGGCGATCACCTGACCGGCTTCCACTGCTTCGCCCAACTCGCGGGTGAATTCGATAAAGCCGCTGTTCTGTGCGCTCACGTAGCCGTCGGCCTCGTTTTGCATGATGACCACCGGAGAGACAGCGGGCTTTGGCGCCGTGTCATAAACCCCAGTGTGCACAAGGAAGTTATGGGCGCCGTCCTGTGCGAATTTGACCGTCGCTGCGGTGGTCGAACCGCCGCCGCCCAACTCGGTGGAGAGGAACAGCTTGCCCTTCTCTTCCACGGCGGTGTCGAGCATGCCCTCGTTGTCCAGCTCTTCCAGAATCAGGCCGATGGGTGCGCCGAAGGCGATGAGCGCTTCACGGGCACGCAAGGTCTGCGCTTTATCGGGCAATTGATGAGAGACCGCGAAAGGCTGGAAAAACATGGTCCGGCCGCCAGCGTGAATATCCAGCACCGCGTCGGCACGGCTGATCAATTCAGCCTCGACGAAATGGGCGATCTGTTCGGTAATCGTCCCTTCCGCCCTGCCGCGAAACGCGCGGTTCATGTTCAAACCGTCGATGGGTGACAGGCGAGTGCCGGCTTTCAGCGCGGGGTAATTGAGGGCGGGAACGATGCAGATCGTGCCGGTGACACGCTGCACGTCGATGGCTCGCGCCAGGTTGGATAACGCCAGAGGCCCTTCGTATTCATCGCCATGATTGCCCCCCGTCAACAACACGAACGGCCCCTCGCCGTTCTGGATGACGATCACCGGAATCTGCAGGCTGCCCCACGCGGATTCGTTTCGGGACCAGGGGAAATTCAGACTTCCGAACTGACGCCCTGTCAGTTCCCAATCGATGGTCAGCCGACCTTTGCTCTTCTTATTCATGCGTCCCACCCCACTTGCCGTCGTCTCTGTGAACCCCTTACGTGAGACAAATCATAGCGATTCCCCCAAACCATATCCGACGATAAACAATCGTCCAGAGATGAAATCCGTACAAAATCGGATAGAAACGAGGAAAAACTGCGTTATCTGCGGTTCAGATCAGCGGCAAAAAAGGGACATCAGAAAACCGTCCAACGCCGCAATACATTGTAGGAGCCGGCTTGCTGGCGAAGGCGTCGAGTCAGTCACCATTGATGCATCCGACCTGACGCATTCGCCAGCAAGCCGGCTCCTACAGGAGACCGCGTCTAGCCTGAAACTTCGCAAGGGGTCGGAAGCAAGGTTCGTCAGATCAGGTAAAAGAAAGAGAGATCAATCCAGATCGATCGGCAATTCGAACCCGGCTTTCACCCGGTCCATGACCACCAGCGTCTTGAAGCTCTTGATGTCCGAGTTCTCGTAGAAGAACCGGCGGGTGAACTGTTCGTAGTCTTCCATGTTCTTGGCCGTGATCACCAGGACGAAGTCCGAATCGCCCGTGACGTAATACCCGGTCATCACCTCCGGCGTATTACGGATGGATTTTTTGAAGCGGTCGATGATGTCGGAACGTTCCCTTTCCAGGGTCACCAGCACCAGCATGAACACGTTCCGCCCCACGGCTTTGGGCGACACGATGGACACGTCACCTTCGATCACCCCTTCCTTGCGCAGCGTCTTCAAACGTCGCTGGCACGCGGTGGCGGACAACCCGACCAGGTTGCCCAATTCCTCGGACGTGATCCGGTTGTTCTTCTGCATTGCACCCAGAATGTTGACGTCTATCCGGTCGAGAACAAACATTGGCTTTCTCCTTAGTGCAACACGATGACGTTGAAGAGTGAATGGCAGCGGGGTCGGATGCTCTCACACGGATCGACCGCCAGCAACGCACGACCCTGTCTGGCAGCACCCAATAAGCGACCACAAAAAAAGGCCGGTACGAAACCGGCCTTCTTCATGAGCGATGCGCGATGATCAGCGCAATGCGCCTTCCTTCGCCAACTCGTCCATCACCTTGTTCACCGCCTGGCGCGCGATGTCCACGATCTGATCCACTTCCTTCTCGGTGGTGGTCAGCGGCGGTGCGAAGCCCAGGATTTCGCCGTGGGGCATCGCTCGCGCGATCAGGTTCAGGTCGCGGGCAGCCTTGGAGATCCGCGCGCCGACTTTCAGGGCCGGGTCGAAACGTTTTTTGGTGGCCGGATCGGCGACGAACTCAATCGCAGCCATCAGACCCACACCGCGCACTTCACCCACGATCGGCAAGTTGTCGAAGACTTCATGCAGGCTGCTTTGCAGGTAGGCACCCACGCGGTTCGCATTGCCCGGAATGTCTTCGCGTTCGACGATGTCCAGCACCGCGTTTGCCGCTGCTACTGCAATCGGGTGGCCGGAATAGGTGTAGCCATGGGAGAACGCGCCGACACGGTCCGCGCCCTCTTCCATGACCTTGTAGACCTTCTCGCCGACAATGGCCGCGGACAGCGGCATGTAAGCCGAGGTCAGGCCTTTGGCGACGGTGATCAGGTCAGGCGTGATGCCGTATTTTTCGCAGCCGAACATGGCGCCGGTGCGGCCGAACGCGGTGATCACCTCGTCAGCGATCAGCAGAATGTCGTACTTCTGCAGGATCGGCTGAATCGCTTCCCAATAACCGGCCGGTGGCGGCGTGATACCGCCAGTGCCGAGCACGGGTTCGGCGATGAAACCGCCGATGGTGTCCGGGTCTTCGCGCAGGATCAGCTCTTCGAGTTCACGGGCACGACGGGCTGAGAATTGCAGCTCGGTTTCACCCGGCTGAGCGTCCCAATACTGATGAGGGACGCCCGTGCGCAAGATGCCGGAGATCGGCAGGTCCATGTGATCGTGGTAGAAGTTCATGCCGGTCAGGGAGCCCGACATCACCGAGCAGCCGTGGTAACCGCGATCACGGGTGATGATTTTTTTCTTCTTCGGCAGACCGCGCAGGTTGTTGTAATACCAGACCAGCTTGGCGTTGGTTTCGTTGGCGTCGGACCCCGATGTGCCATAGAACACCTTGCTCATCTTGCCCGGCGCCATCTTCACCAAACGATCAGACAGGCTCGCCAGTTCGTCCGTCGTGTGCGCGGCGTAGCTGTGGTAATAAGCCAGCTTGTGCGCCTGACGGGAAATGGCCTCGGCCACTTCGTCACGGCCATAGCCGATGTTCATGCAGTACAGGCCGGCAAACCCGTCGATGTACTCGCGCCCGGTCGAGTCGGTGATGCGAATGCCTTTACCGGTTTCGATAATGGTCGGGTCGCCCAGCTTGCCGCTGGCGAAGTCCTTCAGATTGGTGAAGGGGTGCAGCACGGAATTGCGGTCCTGGGCAGCGACGGTATCGTGCTCTGTCTTATTCATGTCGTTCTCCTTCTCTCTCACAGGTTGCCAAAACAGACGTATTTGATTTCCATGTATTCTTCCAGGCCGTGCTTCGACCCTTCCCTGCCCAACCCCGACTGTTTCCAGCCTCCGAACGGAATGGGCGCACCGGTAAACTTCGGCGTGTTGATCGCTACCATGCCGTATTGCAAGCGGTCGGACAGGCGTAGCGCACGGCGCAAATCGTTGGTGTAAACATAGGCCGCCAGCGCGAATTCGGAATCGTTGGCGCGTTGCAGCACTTCTTCTTCGGTGTCGAACACGAACACCGCGGCGACCGGCCCGAAGGTCTCATCGCGGGCAATGTCCATGTCATCTGTGGCGTCGGCCAGCAGCGTCGGCTGCACAAAATTGCCGTCGATGTCCGCCCCGCCGACCAGCAGCTTCGCGCCCAGCGAGACAGCGTTGAGGATCTGTGCCTGGCATTTCACCGCGACGGATTTACGCGTCATCGGCCCAATGTCCACACCCGGCTCCAGACCATGACCCACCTTCAGTTTTTTCACCCCCGCTGCCAGCGTGCTCACGAATGACGCGTACAGGCTGCGATGAACGTAGATGCGGTTGGCCGCCAGGCAATCCTGACCCGAGGTGGCGAATTTCGCGTTGAGGCACGCGGCGACCGCGTCCTCGACCGACGCGTCTTCGAACACGATGAAGGGCGCATGACCACCCAGTTCGAGGGACACACGTTTCACGGTATCGCTGGAAGTCTTGAGCAGGATTTTTCCGACCTCGGTCGAGCCGGTGAAACTGAACGCGCGCACCTCGGGGAACTGAAGCAGGCGCGCGGATTGAGCGACGGCATCGCCGGTCAGCACCTGGAACACCCCCGCTGGCATCCCCGCCTCTTCCGCCAGTTTCGCAAGGGCCAACGCCGACAGCGGCGTTTCAGGCGCGGGCTTGACGATCATCGTGCAGCCTGCCGCGAGTGCGGCCCCGGCCTTGCGGGTGATCATCGCGCTCGGAAAGTTCCAGGGGGTAATCGCGACCGTCACGCCGATGGGCTGTAACTTGGTCAGCAACTGGCTGCCCGGCAAATGGCTCGGGATGGTTTCGCCGTAGCAACGCTCGCCTTCTGCCGCGAACCAGTCGAGGAACGCCGCGCCGTACGAGATTTCACCCACGGACTCCGCCAGCGGCTTGCCCTGCTCGGCTGTCATGATGACTGCCAAGTCCTGAGCGTGTTCGCGCATCAGCGCCGCCCACTTGCGCAAGATCAGCCCGCGTTGAACCGGCAGCAACTGGCTCCAGGCGGGAAGCGCCGTGCTGGCGGCTTCGACGGCGCGGTCGGCCCAGATGGGCGCGCAATGGGCAACCTGTGTGATGGTCGCCCCCGTGGCGGGGTCGGTTACGGCAAGTTTGGCGTCGGCATCGACCCACTCTCCGTTTATATAGGCTCGAAGCTCCAGCAGATCCTTTCGAGCGAGGCGGTTCAGTGCGTCTTTAACGATATCGGTCATGGCAGTCGTCTAACGTTGTGTCTGTGTGCGAAAGCTTAGGGCCGCCAACTGACGCAAAAACGTCAAAACCCTTCACGCCGACGCAGTGTTACTGCGTTATCCCGCTGACCACGCCGTTTTTCTGCATCCCCCGTTTTAGCCCTCAGGACAACGTGTTTTGAGGCAGGTTTGCGGCAGTATCGCTACGCGCTGCATCGGCGAAGGGCTTCACGAAAAAGACGCTCTCGCACTTAAATCGCTTCGGTCAGACGCCGTTTTCCCGTAGCCTTGAGGCCATTCACCCACACGGCAATTGCTTCCTGAGGCCCTCACGTTTCCCTCCATGCGCAAAGTTCTTGGCACCCTCGCCGCCATCGTGCTGGCGATTCTTCTCACCAGCTATGGCCTGTGGACACATAAGCGCCATGTCGGCCATTACCTCACCGATTTGCGCATTCAACTGGTGATCAACGATGGTGAGCCCGGAGATCGCGGCAATTTGCTGGGCATTCAACCCGAGCTGTTTCCTTCGGACTATTCCAGCGTCAAGCGACTGCATCGCAAGCTGGCGGCGTACCTGCAACAGGCGCGGGACCACGGTCTGATCAACGACAAGACAATCGTTGTCCTGCCGGAGCACATCGGCACGTGGCTGTTTGCAGTCGATGAGAAATCGCAGTTCTACCAGGCCATGACCATCGAAGAAGCCATGAACTGGCTGGCGTTCAGCAACCCGCTGCTGTTCCTCGACGCGCTGTTGCAGGCCCGTGGGGAAAACCGGGTGGACGACGCGCACCTGCGGATGAAGGCGCGCAGCATGGCGCAGGATTACCAGACGGTGTTCGGCGGGCTGGCCAAAGAGTTCGGGGTGACGCTGGTGGCGGGTTCTATCGTGCTGCCGGGGCCAGAAGTGCGCGACGGTCAATTGCGGGCGGGCAAAGGCGCGCTCTACAACAGCAGCGTGGTGTTTGGCCGCGACGGGTTGCCCATCGGCCAGCCCCAGCGCCAACTGTTCCCGTCCTGGTATCAGCGCGGCTACATCCGCTCGGGCAAGGACGCGCCGCTGCACATCATCGACACCCCGGCGGGTCGGCTCGCCACGCTGATCGGCAGCGACAGTTGGTACCCGGACAACTATGCACGATTGAACGCAAGCGGGGCCGAACTGATCGCCGTGCCTGCGTTCGTGGCGGGCAATGGCAGTTGGTCCCAGCCGTGGCGCAGCGACAAACACCCCACGCTCATGAGCCGCCTGGACCTCGGCCCCAAGCCGTTGACCGAAGGCGAGGCCTGGCAACGCTTGTCCCTGACGCCGATCAGCACAGCCAAAGCGGGCATCAGCGTGTTCATGCGCGGGCAGTTCTGGGATCAGGGCAGCGCCGGTCACAGCTTCGCGACACGCGGCGGACAAAGCGTCGCCGAACGCTCCATCAGCGCCGCGCCCAAGGGGGCCAAACCCGGCCACGGGGCGCGCCTGATCAACCTCTGGTTGTAATTGATGAACGCGCCGCGGGTACGTCTGGGGGATCTGTCGGTCGGCTTCGTCCATAGCCTGGCGGACGCCGTGCGCAGCACCGGTCACGACCCGCAACCCTTGCTGGACCAATACGGCCTGGACGCTGCGCGGCTGGGCGAGGCTGACGCTCGTCTGTCGATTCCGCGCTACATGCGTCTGGGTCACGCGGCCATTCAATTGAGCGGGATGCCGGGGCTGGGCCTGAGGATGGGGCAGTTGAGCCGTTTGAGTCTGGCGGGACTGGCCGGGATCACGGCCGCTCAGGCGCCAACGGTGCGAGAAGCGGCGCGCACGCTCATTCGTTTCGAAGCGCTGTACGCCTCCAATTACCGGGGGCAGTCGAGTTTCCACGAAGACAGCGAAGGCGCGTGGCTGCGGTTTTACTCCATCAGCCCGTACAACGATTACAACCGCTTCGTGGTCGATTCGATCCTCAGCGGGTGGCTGCATCAACTGTCCACGCTGGCCGGTACGCCGATACTCGCCGAGCGCGCCGAGATCGAATTCGATGCGCCAAGCTATGCCTCGGACTATGCCGTGTTGAGCGAGCAACCCATGGCGTTTGGCGCAGGCCTCAATCAGCTGCGCCTGAGCCAGCGGACCTTGGGGCTGCGCAATCCAGACCATGTGCCGAGCACCTGGCGGCACCTGCTGCAATTGTGTGAACGCGAGCTGGAACAACGCACGCGCACCCGCACCCTGCGTGAACGAATCACTCAGTTGCTGGGACCTTTGCTCAATGGTGGGAGGGAGCCGGACCTGGAGGAAGTAGCCGCCCGGTTGAAGCTGCCGACCTGGACCCTGCGTCGCCGGCTGGCGGACGAAGGGACGCGCTTTCGCGCCGTGCTCAATGACACACGTCGGGATCTGGCGATGACCTACATCCGCGACACGGAGCTGGCCTTTGGTGAAATCGCCTATTTATTGGGGTTTGCATCGGCCGAAGCCTTTCAACGCGCCTTCAAACGGTGGAACGGACAGACTCCTGGGGAGTTCCGCCGTAGCCAACGTCATTCGGCCTGACAGACTCGCTTACAGCTCAGTCGCGTCGTCTGCGGGTTCCAGCGGGTCAAGCTCGTAAGCCTGATATTCCAACAACTCTTCCTGATAATCGTCCATCACTCATGCCCTCATGGCTGGTCTTTGCGTTTCGGCGTTTTGTCGTCGTTTCAGCGACTGATTCCACTGACCACGTCCTTCACCCTAAAGTGCCCTCATGAACGAACCATGAAGGCTTTTTGAACAATCGACGAAGGGGATGCAGTGCAATTGACCGACGCATCCTTGTCAGCGCTCTGGAGCGGGGTCCGTAGCCAGCCAACGGAATTTGTAGCTCAGCGGAAAAAACCGCGCAAGCGGTCAGGAAAAATTCTCTGCCGCTGTTGGCTAATCAACCCTGCGGCTACAGAGCGCCAGATTGCGCTTGACGACGAGAACCGGCTCGCCATAGTCTTCGGGCCATGAACCTCACTCAGCAACGCCTCGGCCAACGAATTATTACCGCCATTACAGTCATGGCGGGTTAGCCGACGTTTGCACCGAACCCGCCCTTGGAGGCGGGTTTTTTCTTTCTGTCTCCCTGGGCCCCGAACCTCGAACCAGGAGTCAGACATGCTCATCATCCGCCCTTCCCTCGCTGCTCATTCCGCACGCCTGATCATCGCCGTTCCCACGACGAGGACGACACGATGACCTCGACGCTTGCCCACAGCTCAGTCAGCGGCGACCTGCTGAACCACTACGCCCGCAAAATCCTCACCTCCCGCGTCTACGATGTCGCCATCGAAACCCCGCTGCACGGCGCTCGCCAGCTGTCCGAGCGGCTCGGCAACACGGTTCTGCTCAAGCGCGAAGACTTGCAGCCGGTGTTCTCCTTCAAGATTCGCGGCGCTTACAACAAGCTGGCGCAGTTGAGCGCGGAAGAACTGGCGCGGGGCGTGGTCACGGCATCGGCGGGCAACCATGCACAAGGCCTGGCGTTGGCGGCGAAAACCCTGGGCGTGTCGGCCACTATCGTGATGCCCAAGACCACGCCGGAGATCAAAGTCGAGGGCGTGCGTTCGCGCGGCGGAAAAGTCGTACTGCACGGTGACTCGTTTCCCGAGGCGCTGGCGTATTCCCTGAAGCTGGTTGAGGAAAAAGGCTACGTCTACATTCACCCCTACGACGACCCTGACACCATCGCCGGGCAAGGCACGGTGGCCATGGAAATCCTCCGTCAGCACCCCGGCCGACTGGACGCGATCTTCGTCCCGGTGGGCGGTGGCGGGCTGATCGCGGGCATCGCGGCCTATGTGAAATACCTGCGGCCTGAGATCAAGGTGATCGGTGTCGAGCCGGACGACTCCAACTGCCTGCAACAGGCCATGGCCTACGGCGAGCGCGTGGTGTTGCAGCAGGTCGGGCTGTTTGCGGACGGCGTGGCTGTGGCGCAGATCGGCCAGCACACGTTCGACATCTGCAAGGATTACGTCGACGAAGTCATCACCGTCAGCACCGACGAAATCTGCGCGGCGATCAAGGACATCTACGACGACACTCGCTCGATCACCGAGCCTGCGGGCGCTTTAGGTGCAGCGGGGATCAAGAAATACGTCGAGCAGTACGAGGTCAAAGGCCAGACGTTTGTCGCCATCGAGTCCGGCGCAAACGTCAACTTCGACCGCCTGCGGCACGTTGCCGAGCGCGCTGAATTGGGCGAAGGCCGCGAAGCGATCATTGCCGTGACCATTCCCGAACAGCCCGGCAGTTTCAAGGCGTTCTGCGAAGCCGTGGGCAAGCGCCAGATCACCGAATTCAACTACCGCTACCACACCGACCGCGAGGCGCACATCTTCGTCGGCGTGCAGACCCACCCCGAGAACGACCCGCGCAAGGCGCTGATCGCGAGCCTCACCGAGCAAGGCTTCCCGGTGCTGGACCTGACCGACAACGAACTCGCCAAGCTGCATTTGCGGCACATGGTGGGCGGGCATTCGGAGCGGGTCAGTGACGAAGTGGTGTTCCGCTTCGAGTTTCCGGAGCGGCCGGGAGCGTTGTTCAATTTTCTGAATAAGCTGGGCGGGAAGTGGAATATCTCGATGTTTCACTACCGTAATCATGGGGCTGCGGATGGTCGGGTCGTGGCGGGACTGGTGGTGCCGGAGGATGAAAGGCACCTGGTGCCGAAGGCGCTGGCGGAGATTGGGTATCCGTATTGGGATGAGACGAATAATCCGGCGTATAGGTTGTTTCTCGGCTGACATCGTTGGTCGCGGTGAGGGCGCACGCTCTTGATTCTGCCCGAAGGGCGTAGGAGTGCCGGGGTGGCGCTCCACCTTGCCTGCGATCTGTCGCGAAGCGGCAGTAAAACCGGACACCTCGGTTGTGTCAGGCATACCGCGTCGTCAGGTTTACGACTGCTACGCAGCCGATCGCGAGCAAGCTTGCTCCTACGCCTTCGGCAGAAGCGGACTGATGCCAAGCACGAAACCGCCTTCGGCAGAACCAGAGGGGTGGCCGCCTCAGGCACTCACTGCGCTGGCGTAGCCTCTGGCGCGGTTGTCGGCGCGGCTTCTGCGGCTGGCGTCGGGGCTGGCTCTGCTGGCGCAACGGCTTCAGCCTTCACCGGCTCAGGCTCGGCAGGCGCAGGCATCGGCTCGCTGCTTTGCTCGGCGGCGGCTGCCGGTCGCGTCGTTGGCGTGGCCAATGGCGCAGGGGTGGCAGCCGGGGCAGTGGCGGGCGCTTCGGCCGGTTTCTGCTCGGTCAACGCAGCCGCCTTGGCAGGTGCGGGCTCTGGCATGCCCAGATCGGTCTTGGGCTTTTCTTCGATGTGCGCCGCTTTCTTCACCTCAGGCGGCAGGAAATTTTCCACCAACCCAAAGAAGCGGTCATAAAACTTGGAAGACGCCACCGTTTCGCTGGCGACCTTGACCATCGAATCATCGGTCGAGCCAATCGGCATCGACACCGAACCCAACACGCCCACACCCAAGCTCGCCGAGTTGTTAACCTTCTTCAGCGCATAGCGGTCCTGCAAGGCGTTGGCGAACATCGTGGCCTTGCCATCGGCGCCACCGTCAGCGGCACAGACCACGTTGAAGCTGATTTCCATGTGGGTTTCGCCGGTCTGCTGAAAACTCTTGTGACCGGCGATCATCTTCGGATCGCTGCTGGTGATGATGTACCCCTGGCTCAGCAAGGCGCGACGGCCCGCCTCGCAGGTGGCGGCATCGGAAACGGGGTAAGTGCGAGAAAACGTCCCGGCGTCATCGAAGTTTTCGTGCTCGTAAATGGCCTGTTTCTTGGACGAGCAGCCTGCGGCGGCCAGCAGGGCGAGCGCCCAGCATGCAGTACGAAAGCTCAGTAATTTAGACATCAAACATCCCGGGGAAAAAGGTCGACAGAACAGTGGACCGGAGAAAACGGGGTAAGTCTGCAACAAGCACCGCGCAGGATCAACGCAGAGTTTGCAACCGTATGGATACATCGAGGCTTTGATCGGCGGGCTATCGCGCGAAAGGTGGGCCGAGTGGCGGTTTCACGGCAGTCGTGAGCAAGCGCATGCACCGCCGTGAAATAGCTGAACGGGGGGCATGAATCGACTGACGGTCGTCATTCCCCCTCAACTTGTCGGCTCACACGTTGCCGTTTTCCATGCGCACACCCAAGAACTCCAGGGCACGCCAATAGCCCGGGTACGTCTTTGCGACGCAATCCGGGTCCTGGATACGCACCCCGGACACTTTCAGCCCTGCCAAGGCAAAACACATGGCAATGCGGTGGTCGGAGTGGGTGTTGATCAGGGCGGTGCTGCTGGTACCCGCGAGACCCGGATCGGACGCCACCAACAGGTCGTCACCTTCGACCGTCGCCAGCCCCGGACGCACCTGGTTGAGGCCGTCATACAGCGCCTGTACGCGGTCGCATTCCTTGACCCGAAGATTCGCCAGATCGACAAAACGCACGGGGGTATTGTTGAACGCCGCCAATACCGCCAGCGTCGGGATCGCGTCCTGCATTTGCGAGCCGTTGATCACCGGCTGCATGTTCGGGAATTGCGCAATCATTTCCATGGCCTTCGCGTCGGGCTGGGTGAAGGCTTCGGCCGCCACGCCCAGATCGATCTTGCCGCTGGTGAGCGCTTCGGCCGCCCACAGGTAAGTCGCCGCCGAGGCGTCAGGCTCAATGTGGTAATCGCAGGCGGTGTAGCCGGTCGGCGACACGCGCCACAGGGCTTCATCCACCACCTCGACCTCAGCCCCGAAGGCGCGCATGCAGGCCAGGGTCAGATCGATGTAGCCACGAGCACCGATCTCCTTGCCGGTCAGCGCCACTTCAATAGGGGCCTCACCGCACGCCGCGACCATCAGCAGCGCCGACACGTACTGGCTCGACAAACCACCGTCGATTTCGAAGCGTGTGGCCTTGATCGCGCCGGTGCCATGGATCACGACCGGTGGGCAGCCCGTGGCACTTTCGGCGCTCAGGCCGCCTTTGCGCAGCGACTCCAGCAACGGGCCGATCGGACGCTTCTGCATGTAGTGGTCGCCGTCGAGAGTGACGACGCCATTGACCGTCGCGACGGCGGCCGTCAGGAAACGCACGGCGGTGCCTGCGTTCCCAAGAAACAGAGCCGCGTCAGGAACGTTCAGACGGCCACTGCTGGTGACCACAAAGCTGGTGTCGTCCGGCTCATCGATGGTCACGCCCATCTGCCGCAACGCGTTGGACATGTGCCGGGTGTCATCGCTCTTGAGCGCGCCGCGCAGGTGGCTGGTGCCCCTGGCCAAGGCCGCCAGCAGCAACGCACGGTTGGTAATCGACTTGGAGCCGGGGGGCGCGACATGTCCCGTCAACGGTACACCGGGTGGAATCACAGTGATGGTTTGGTTCATGCCCATGGTCCAGCTCTCCAAGTTCGAAATCAGCGCCGCTTTAAACAAGCCGCCAATCATGGCATTTATCGTAGTGATCTGCAGCAGCCCTTTGCCACGAGTGCTGCAGGAAAAGTCTGCCGCTAGCGCGGGCTCTGTCGGTTGGCACGGTATTCACGCCCCACCTGCGCCAGCGAGGCCAAGGTGTCGTTGTGGGGCCGATACTTCAACACCTCGCGGGCTTTGCTGGAGTCCACCGTCAGCGAACCGCACAGCTTCGTGTAGGTGTCCTCCTTGCCGATCAGCCTGAACAGAAACGCCAAGAGCGAGGGCGGCACGGGAATGGACCACAGCCGCTTTTGCATGCCCTGCGCCAGCGCGACGAGGATCTGATGGGTGGAAACGTCGGCGCCGTCGCTGGCGAGGAACAATTGGCCAGCGGCGTCAGGATGCTGAATAGCGAGCGCGATCAGATTTGCGAGGTTGTCCACGGAGATCAGGCTACGGGCATTGCGCACCTGCGAGAGCGGGCTGGGCAGGCCTTTTTCGACCACTTTGAGCAGGGTTCGGAAATTGCCCAGCGCTTCGACCCCATAGACCAGTGGCGGGCGGATGATCACCCATTCCGTGGGCGTTCCGTCGAGCAGCGCACGCAAACCGTTCTCGGCATCGAGCTTTGAGCGGTCATAGGCCACCACCGGTCGCGGCGCCGACGCTTCGGTAAAACGCTGCTGCTCGGAGGCATTGCCATTGACCCGGATCGTACTGACGAACACGAAACGTTTGACCCCGGCTTCCAGGGCCAGCCGTGCAAGCCGAACAGTGGCTTCGTGATTGACCTCCCGGTATAGCTCCGGCGCGTCATTGCGTGGGTCCATCACATGCGCCCTGCCCGCCAGGTGCACGATGCAGTCCATGCCATCAACGCAGTCCTGCAGCGAGGGCGTATCAATGAAATCCTTCGCACGATAATCGACACCGGCAACGGTCCCACTGCCTCGACGGGACAGTCCGATGACCGTGTGCCCTTGTTCGATCAACACCTGGCAAAGCCGCGTGCCAATGAACCCTGTGGCGCCTGTGACGAGAATCCGCATGATTCGCTCTCCATGGACTGGGCGGGATGATAAGCGCTGAAACAACGGGCTGCTTTTCGCAGGCACAAAAAAAGCGACCCTGAGGTCGCTTTCTTTGTCGCTTCAAGGAGTTCAAGGGCCTTGAAGCTATGTATGGCGCAGCGGACGGGACTCGAACCCGCGACCCCCGGCGTGACAGGCCGGTATTCTAACCGACTGAACTACCGCTGCGTGTCGCACAGACTTTCATCTGTTTAACTCTTTTCACAGACTTTCGTCTGTTAACACTTTCGAAACAAGTCTCGTGTACTTGTTTCATATAACACTGATCGAAGCCTTGGCTTTCAATCTCAAACCAGACTCGAAAGTCTGATCTGGAAAATATGGCGCAGCGGACGGGACTCGAACCCGCGACCCCCGGCGTGACAGGCCGGTATTCTAACCGACTGAACTACCGCTGCGCAGTGGTGGACTTTCGTCCTGCTGAATCTCAGTAGCCTTCAGCGTGCTTTGAAACTTCTCAACGATGGTGGGTGATGACGGGATCGAACCGCCGACCCTCTGCTTGTAAGGCAGATGCTCTCCCGGCTGAGCTAATCACCCTTTGCTTCGCTGAGGCCGCGAAATTTACGCAGGTGCCGAACCTAAGTCAATAGCCTGATTGAAGTTTTTTTAAAAAAGCAGTTTTGAGCTGCAAGCTTCAAGCGGCAAGTCAAAAGCAAAAAAGCGAACGCTGAGGTCCGCTTTTCACTTGAGGCTTGCAGCTTGAAGCTCGCAGCTGCATCACTCAACGTAGATCATCTTCTTGCTCATGCCGCCATCGACCACGAACTCCTGCCCCGTCACGAAACCGGCGTTCTTCGACAACAACCACGCCACGGTCGCGGCCACGTCTTCCACCGTCCCTACCCTGCCAGCCGGATGCTGCGCATGATCGGCGTCGGATAGCGGCTCGGCACGGCGCCTGGAATGGTCACGGGCGTCGATCCAGCCGGGGCTCACGGCATTGACCCGTACCTGTGGGCCAAGGCTCATCGCCAGCGCATGAGTCAGCGCCAGCAGACCGCCCTTGCTCGCGGCGTACGCCTCGGTGTCCGGCTCGGATTGCCGCGCCCGCGTTGAACTGAGGTTGACGATGCTGCCACCGTGGGCACGCAAGTACGGGGCACAGTGCTTGGCGAGCAGCATAGGGCCGGTCAGGTTCACCGCCAGCACACGGTTCCAGTGGGCCAGATCGAGGCTTTCCAGCACCGTATTGCGAGGGTCGGCCACGGCCGCGTTGCAGACCAGCGCGTCCAGGCGACCAAACATGCCCAGTATTTCAGCGACGCCACTGGCGACCTGATCTTCACTGGACACATCCATGCCGATGAACGAGGCGTTTTCACCCAGCACACCCGCCACCGCGTCGCCGCGCTGCCGATCGACATCCGTCAGCACGACCTGCCAACCCTCAGTGATCAGCCAGGCGGCGATGCCCAACCCGATTCCCCGCGCGGCGCCTGTCACCAAGGCAACGCGGCCGTTGTGCACACCGGCGGCTTCTACCACTAACTCATTCACAGGCATCACTCACAACGCGGCCAGGCCACGCGCCAGATCGGCTTTGAGGTCAGCCACGTCTTCCAGACCCACCGCCACGCGGATCAGGCTGTCGCGAATGCCCGCTGCTTCACGCTCCGCCGGCGATAAACGGCCGTGGGACGTGGTGCTCGGGTGAGTGATCGTGGTCTTGGTGTCGCCCAAGTTGGCCGTGATCGAAATCAGGCGTGTGGCATCGATGAAACGCCAGGCGCCCTCTTTGCCGCCTTTGACTTCGAAGCTGACCACCGCGCCAAACGCTTTTTGCTGACGCTTGGCCAAGTCATGCTGCGGATGGCTTTCGAGGCCGGCGTAGTGCACCTTCTCGATACCGTCCTGCTGCTCCAGCCATTGCGCCAGTTCAAGGGCGCTCTGGCAGTGTGCACGCATCCGGATGTTCAGGGTTTCGAGGCCCTTGAGAAACAGCCAGGCGTTGAACGGGCTCAGGCTCGGGCCGGCAGTGCGCAGAAAGCCGACGACTTCTTTCATCTGCTCGCTGCGACCGACGACCACGCCACCCATCGCACGGCCCTGACCGTCGATGAATTTGGTGGCCGAATGCACCACCACGTCCGCGCCCATGCGCAGCGGCTGCTGCAAGGCCGGGGTGCAGAAGCAGTTATCGACCACCAGCATCGCGCCTTTGGCATGCGCGATTTCAGCCAGCGCCGCAATGTCCACCAGCTCGGCAAGCGGGTTGGACGGCGACTCGACGAACAGCAATTTGGTGTTGGGCTTGATCGCCGCGTCCCAGCCGGACAACTCGGCCAGCGGAACGTAATCGACCTGAACACCAAAGCGTTTGAAATATTTCTCGAACAGGCTGATGGTCGAACCGAACACGCTCTTCGACACCAGCACGTGATCGCCTGCGCTGCACAGACTCATTACGGTCGCCAGGATAGCCGACATGCCAGTGGACGTCGCCACCGCCTGCTCCCCCCCTTCGAGCGCCGCGATGCGCTCTTCGAAGGAGTGCACCGTCGGGTTGGTGTAGCGCGAATAGACGTTACCCGGCTGCTCGCCCGCAAACGTCGCGGCCGCATCGGCTGCCGTGCGGAACACGTAGCTGGAAGTGAAAAACAGTGGATCGCTGTGTTCGCTCTCCGGCGTACGGTGCTGACCAGCGCGTACGGCGAGGGTATCGAAACCCACGCCTTCCAGATCGCTGTCCAGTCGACCGGCATCCCATTGCTGAGTCATGCCGTCTACTCCTTGTCTGAATTAGTTGTTGTACAGATCGATGATCGCACTCACCGCCTGAGTCTTGACCTTGGAAGCGTCGTTACGCGCCTGTTCGATCTTGTTCAGGTAATGCTCGTCGATGTCACCGGTCACGTACTTGCCGTCGAAGACCGAGCAATCGAAGTTGTCGATCTTGATCTTTTTGCTGCCACTCACCGCCTCTATCAGGTCCGTCAGGTCCTGATAGACCAGCCAGTCGGCACCGATGAGGTCGGCCACGTCCTGGGTGGAACGGTTGTGAGCGATCAGCTCGTGGGCACTCGGCATGTCGATGCCGTAGACGTTAGGGAAGCGCACGGCCGGGGCCGCAGAACAGAAGTAGACGTTCTTGGCGCCGGCTTCACGGGCCATCTGGATGATCTGTTTGCAGGTAGTCCCGCGTACGATCGAGTCGTCGACCAGCATCACGTTCTTGCCCCGGAACTCCAGCTCGATGGCGTTGAGCTTCTGGCGTACGGATTTTTTCCGCGCCGCCTGTCCCGGCATGATGAAGGTACGGCCGATGTAACGGTTCTTGACGAAGCCTTCGCGGAATTTCACGCCCAGGTGGTTCGCCAACTCCAGCGCGGCGGTGCGGCTGGTGTCCGGAATCGGGATGACCACATCGATGTCGTGCTCAGGGCGCTCGCGCAGGATCTTGTCAGCCAGCTTCTCGCCCATGCGCAGACGCGCCTTGTAGACCGAGATGCCGTCGATGATCGAGTCGGGACGCGCCAGGTAGACGTGTTCGAAAATGCAGGGCGCGTATTTCGGATTGGTCGCGCACTGACGGGTGTGCAGCTTGCCGTCTTCGGTGATGTACACCGCTTCGCCCGGAGCCAGGTCACGAATCAGGGTGAAACCCAGTACGTCCAGCGCGACGCTTTCCGAGGCGATCATGTACTCGACGCCTTCGTCAGTGTGACGCTGGCCGAACACGATCGGGCGGATGGCGTCCGGGTCGCGGAAACCGACGATGCCGTAACCGGTGATCATGGCCACGACCGCGTAGCCACCGCGGCAACGGTTATGCACGTCGGTCACTGCGGCGAAGATGTCTTCTTCGGTCGGCTGCAGCTTGCCGCGCACGGCCAGCTCGTGAGCGAAGACGTTGAGCAACACTTCCGAGTCGGAGTTGGTGTTGACGTGGCGCAGGTCGGATTCGTAAATCTCCTTGGCCAGTTGCTCAACGTTGGTCAGGTTACCGTTGTGCGCCAGGGTGATGCCGTACGGCGAGTTGACGTAGAACGGCTGGGCTTCGGCCGAAGTCGAGCTGCCCGCGGTTGGATAACGTACGTGACCGATGCCCATGTGCCCGACCAGACGCTGCATATGGCGCTGATGGAACACATCACGAACCAGACCGTTGTCCTTGCGCAGGAACAACCGGCCGTCATGGCTGGTCACGATACCGGCAGCGTCCTGGCCGCGGTGCTGGAGGACGGTGAGCGCGTCATACAGCGCCTGATTGACGTTCGACTTGCCGACGATACCGACGATGCCACACATGCGACACAACCCCTACTTAGTGGAACTGGATTTACCGATCACATCCTGCGGCGTCACCGACGGCAGGAGTTGATCCTTGAACGGGATATCAACAGGTACGCTGATCCCGCTGGCGAGCCACTTGCTGGACATCCCGAGAATCAGGTTTTTCGACCAGTCAGCGACCATTACAAACTGCGGCAGCAACCTTGACTGCTGCCACCATTGATCCTGTTGCACCGGGCCCAGGCTCAACAGCCCGACCGCCACCACAACCAGCAGGCCTCCGCGCGCGGCGCCGAAGACCATGCCCAGAAAACGATCGGTCCCGGACAGGCCGGTGACGCGAATCAGTTCCCCGATAAGAAAGTTGACCATGGCGCCGACCAAGAGTGTGGCGACGAAAAGAATGGTGCAGCCCGCAATCACGCGCGCCGAAGGTGTTTCGATGTAATTGACCAGATACTGGGCCAGCGAACCGCCAAACATCCAGGCTACGGCACCTGCGATGATCCAGGTCAGCAAGGACAGTGCTTCTTTGACGAAGCCGCGCTTGAGACTGATCAAAGCGGAGATGGCGACAATCGCAATGATCGCCCAGTCAACCGGAGTAAATGACACGTTGCAGCCTACAGACTGATGAGGCGGCGCATTTTAGCAGAGCGCTCGCCCGGCGGTAAGCAGGGATTGTGGGTGGGCGGCAATTAAGACAAACGATGGGGTCTGAGCGCGAAGTTTGAAGCTGAAGGTGAAACCTGTAGGAGCCGGCTTGCTGGCGAAAGCGATGGGTATTCAGCATTGCGCTGCCTGACCTGACGCCTGCGCCAGCAAGCCGACTCCTACAGGCATGCAACCTGCCTCTTATTTATGCTCGGGCTGAAAGCGCACCACAATGCCCTTGAGCTTCTGCTGCTTGTCGAGCTGGTCGCGCAAGCGGTCGGCTTCGGCGCGCTCGATCAACGGCCCGACGAAGACACGATTCACGCCATCCGACGTCCGGATGTACGCGTTGTAGCCTTGGGTGCGCAACGTTTTCTGCAGCGCATCGGCGTTCGCCCGGTTCGACAGGCTGGCCACTTGAACAGCCCAGGTGATGGAAAGACCGTTCGCGTCGACACGGTTCGTGTCCTGAGCCAGCGCAGGTGGCGCGGCAGGTGCTGGAGCAGTTGCTTTTGCGGGGGCTGGTGCAGGCGCCGGAGCAGCCGGTTTTGCAGCAGGCGCAGGCCTGGATTGCGGCGCAGTCTTGGTGGGCGCCGGAGCGATCGGCATCGAAGGCGGCTGCTGATTGACCGGTTGCGTGGGCTGAGCCAATTCTTCGTCGCTCGGCACCGGCTCCTGCGGCAGCGGCTGCTGCTCGGGCACCGCCACCGGGTCAACCTTGATCTGCGCAGCGGCAGGCGCTTGAGGTGCCGCCGGGGCGTCCACCTGTACATGGCGTGCTTCATCCTGACGCGAAAACAGCATCGGCAGAAAAATCACCGCAATGGCAATCAATACCAAGGCACCGACCATCCGCTGCTTGTACGCCTTATCCAGCAAAGCCATGTGTCACTTCCTCCGTGACGCGCCAGCAAGCCATTCCAAGGCCTCGGCTACGCAATAAAAAGACCCGAACAGAACGATTTCGTCGTCAGCCGTGGCGAGAGCGCACTGCGCTTCAAGCGCCTGCGCGACACTGGGGTAGGACGTCACGACGGCGCCAAGGTTCTGTAATGCCTCTGCAATCTCTTGTGCCGAGCGACTGCGCGGGGTTGGCAACGGCGCCACGGCCCAGCTTTCGAAACAGGCGATCAGCTCGCTCAACACGCCGTCCAAGTCCTTGTCGTTGAGCAGGCCGAAGACCGCCAGACGCTTGCCTTTGACCGGACGTTGATTCAAACGCTGAGCGAGGAACACCGCCGCGTGCGGGTTGTGACCCACATCGAGCAGGACGTGCAGCGGCTTGCCGTGCCATTCAAACGAACGGCGATCCAGACGCCCCGTCACTTGCGTATTTGATAGCGCCTGGCGGATCGACACCTCATGCCACGGCAAGCCCAGCAGCAGGTAAGCCTGCAACGCCAGTGCCGCGTTCTGCATCGGCAGATCGAGCAGCGGCAGATCGCGCAATTCAACACGCTGGCCATCGGCACCCGTGCCGAACCAGTGCCAGCTCGATGCACCGAGGGTCAGATCGAAATCAGTGCCGCGCAGCGACAGCGGGCATTTCAAGGCGCTCGCTTGATCCAGCAATGGCTGAGGGGGGTCAATATCACCGCACAACGCAGGACGACCTTCACGGAAAATGCCGGCCTTTTCGAACGCCACTGACTCACGGGTATTACCGAGCCATTCGGCGTGATCGACGCCAATGCTGGTCACCAACGCCATGTCGGCGTCGATCAGGTTCACCGCATCCAGACGCCCGCCCAGGCCGACTTCCAGTACAACAGCGTCCAGCGCCGCCTGCTCGAACAGCCAGAACGCCGCGAGAGTGCCCATCTCGAAGTAGGTCAGGGATACATCGCCCCGCGCCTTCTCGATGACGTCGAATGCTTCACACAGCTGTTCGTCGGTGGCTTCGACGCCCTGCACCTGGACCCGCTCGTTATAACGAACCAGGTGTGGCGAGCTGTAGACGCCCACCTTGAGGCCTTGCGCCTGAAGCAACGATGCCACGAACGCGCACGTCGAGCCTTTGCCGTTGGTGCCCGTCACCGTGATGACACGCGGAGCGGGACGACGCAGGCCGATTTGCAGCGCCACCTGTCGCGACCGATCCAGACCCATGTCGATGGCCGACGGATGCAGTTGCTCCAGGTAGCTGAGCCAGTCGCTCAGAGAGCGTGCGGTCATATGTTGGCCGGTGCAGGGGGCACCACGATCGGCTCAAGTTTCGGCGCCACGAATTTAGGCGTCGGCAAACCCATCATTTGCGCCAGCAAGTTACCCAGACGCTGACGCAGCTCCTGACGGTGAACGATCATGTCGATCGCACCGTGATCCAGAAGGAATTCGCTGCGCTGGAAGCCTTCCGGCAGTTTTTCACGCACGGTCTGCTCAATGACGCGTGGACCGGCAAAACCGATCAGGGCTTTCGGCTCGGCCACGATCACGTCGCCCAGCATCGCCAGACTAGCGGAAACGCCGCCGTAGACCGGATCGGTCAGCACGGAAATGAACGGCAAGCCTTCTTCGCGCAGACGGGCCAGCACAGCAGAGGTCTTGGCCATCTGCATCAGGGAGATCAGCGCTTCCTGCATGCGGGCGCCACCGGACGCCGCGAAGCAGATCATCGGGCAGCGTTTTTCCAGCGCGTAGTTGGCGGCCTGCACGAAGCGCTCACCGACGATGGCGCCCATGGAGCCACCCATGAATGAGAATTCGAAGGCACTGCACACGACCGGCATGCCCAACAGGGTGCCGCTCATGGAAATCAGCGCGTCTTTTTCACCGGTCTGCTTTTGTGCAGCGGTCAGGCGGTCTTTGTACTTCTTGCTGTCGCGAAACTTCAGGCGGTCGACCGGCTCCAGGTCGGCACCGATCTCCTGACGGCCTTCGACGTCGAGGAAGATGTTCAGGCGCGCGCGGGCGTCGATACGCATGTGGTGGTTGCACTTCGGACAGACGTCAAGGGTCTTTTCCAGCTCTGGACGGTAAAGCACCGCCTCGCAAGACGGACACTTGTGCCAGAGGCCCTCAGGTACCGAGCTTTTCTTGACCTCGGAACGCATGATCGAAGGGATCAGTTTGTCTACCAACCAGTTGCTCATGCTTTCTTTCTCCAGTACCGGTGGCCAGAACGCAGTGGCATCGAAGCCACGCGCATGCCTTTAAACTAAATTCGTGTGCAGTGTCGCGAAGTGTCCTGCAACGATCGGCGCCAACGCCTGACCTGCTGCCACGACACATTCGTCGACACTGCCCTCAACTGCTTACAGCGAAACGCTTGCACGTCTTCGCCCGTTCAATTTTGGCGACCCGCGAACCGTGGTCGCAGGGTAGTGGACGGCGACCGCCTGTCTGCCGTCACATCGGTGGCCATCACCACCGGAAAAAACCGGTCAGGCCCCGTGGACCGCACTCATGAAGGCCCGGATCTTGTCGTGATCCTTGAGCCCCTTGGACTTCTCAACCCCGCCACTGACGTCCACGGCATAGGGACGAACCTGAGCAATCGCCTGCGACACGTTGGCCGACGTCAATCCACCCGCCAGGATGATCGGTTTGCTCAACTGTTTTGGAATCAATGCCCAGTCGAAAGTTTCGCCCGTGCCACCCGGCACGCCAGCCACAAACGTGTCGAGGAGGATACCGCTCGCCTTGTCGTACAGCGCGCAACTGGCGGCGATGTCGTCGCCAGCCTGGACCCGCAGGGCCTTGATCCAGGGACGGTGGTAGCCCTCACATTGTTCGGGGGTTTCATCGCCGTGAAATTGAATGAGGTCCAGGGGCACGATATCGAGCAAGGCCTTGAGCGCCTGGCGTTCGGCATTGACGACCAGCCCGACGGTACTCACGAAGGGTGGCAATTGGGCGATGATCGCCTGCGCCTGCTCGGCCGTGACGGCCCGTGGACTCTTGGGGTAGAACACGAAGCCGATGGCATCGGCTCCCGCATCGACAGCGGCCAGCGCATCTTCTATGCAGGTAATCCCGCAGATCTTGCTGCGAACGGCTGACATGTAGTGAATACCTCAAGCCTTGCGAAAGTCACGGATGGTAGCAAATGCTGTTCCGGGCGTCAGCCGCCAAGTTCCGAGAACCCTGTAAGAAAGTGCGGCCCGATGTAGCGTTCCGGCAACGGGAACTCATCGCGGTATTCGACCTGAACCAGATAGAGGCCGAATGGGTGCGCCGTGACGCCGCCCGTACGCCGAATGCGACTCTCCAGCACTTCCTTCGCCCACTCGATGGGCCGCTCCCCTGCCCCGATGGTCATCAGCACGCCCGCGATATTGCGCACCATGTGGTGCAAAAACGCGTTGGCTCGAATGTCGATGACAATCATCTTGCCGTGACGCGTGACGCGCAGGTGGTGGAGCTGCTTGATCGGTGATTTGGCCTGACATTGGCCGGCACGAAACGCGCTGAAATCGTGGGTACCCACGAGGTATTCCGCTGCCAGCGCCATGCGCTCGACGTCCAGCGGACGGTGGTTCCAGGTGATTTCCTGGCCCAGATGCGCGGGGCGAATCTGGTCGTTGTAGATCACGTAGCGATAGCGTCGGGCGATGGCTTTGAAGCGCGCGTGAAAGTGCGCAGGCATTTCCTTGGCCCACGTCACGCTGATGTCGTGAGGCAGGTTGATATTCGCGCCCATGGTCCAGGCTTTCATCGTGCGCACCGCCTGGGTGTCGAAGTGCACAACCTGACCACAGGCGTGAACTCCGGCGTCGGTACGTCCGGCGCACATCAGGGAAACTGGCGAATCAGCGACTTTCGACAAGGCGTTTTCCAGGGTTTCCTGAACGGTCAGCACGCCTGTGGACTGGCGCTGCCAGCCGCTGTAGCGCGAACCTTTGTATTCCACGCCCAGTGCGATTCTGGAGAAACCTTCGCCGGCCATTTCGGAGGCCGCTGTTTCTGCCTCGGTGTTTGTAGTTGCCAAGTGCTTAAAGCCTGTGGATGTGCGCAAGGGCGGCCATTATACGGATGAAGGCAAAAGACGCCATTGGTGACCGACAAAGGCTGGGCAATCGCAGTCGTTGTAGGAGCGAATTCATTCGCGAGAGGCCCGCCTGGTCGACTCTTCTCTTTCGCCTGATAGATTTTTCGCGAATGAATTCGCTCCTACAGCGTCCCCCCCCCCCCTTTATTGCCATAAACGAAAACGACCGCCGAAGCGGTCGTTGTCGATGGCGCGTGTAGGTTGTCAGACTAATCGCGACAGCATCTCGCGAGCTTCGGTCTTCTGGCCGTCGTCACCTTCAGCCACGACTTCATCGAGGATGTCACGGGCGCCATCAGCGTCGCCCATTTCGATGTAGGCGCGGGCCAGGTCCAGCTTGGTCGCCGCTTCATCGGTGCCTGACAGGAAGTCGAACTCCGGCTCGTCGTCCGCCAGCAACGCGTCATCCTCGGTAAAGGTCGGCGCATCGTCGAACGGCTTGGCGATTGGCGGCTGTTCGAGGCTGCTGGAAAGGCGCTCAAGTTCGGCGTTGACGTCATCGATCTCGGAGTCAAACGCTTCAGAAGCCTGATCGGTTTCGATCTCGTCCGCCAGCGACAGGTCGAAGTCGGCGGGTAATTCGAGCTCGTCATCTTGGCCCGGCTTGCTGGCGCCCAGATCGGCGGTGTCCTCGAACGGCGGCAAGTCGCTCAGTTCGTTGTCGAGACCCAACAGATAATCATCTTCGGCTTTGAGGGCGGGTTGGTCTTCCGACAGGTTAAGGTCAAAATCCGCCAGGTCATCCGGTTCTGCCGCTTTCGCTTCAGTCTGTTCGCGCAGGATCGCGTCGAAATCCAGATCGTCCGCTGCCGCCCCACCAAACGGTGCGTCCAGGTCCAGATCATCAAGCCCGTTATCGGCATGAGCCGCGCTGTAATCTTTTACTTCGGTCGGAGAAGCGGCCTCCAGATCGTCCAGACTGAGGTCGAACGCCGTGTCGAAATCGTCGGGCGGCTCGACGACAGGTGCCGGAGTGGGCTCAGGCGCAGGTTCAGGCTCCGCCTTATCGGTCAGCAAATCCTCAACGTACCTGGCGTCCATTTCCGCTGCCAAAGCCGCCGCTGCTGCAACGCCTGCGGCCGCCGCGGCAGCTGCTGCCATGGCGGGATAACGGGTTTTGAGATGCTCGACTTCAGCGTGGTTCTTTCCCGTGGCCACCAGCTGCCGCTCTTGAGCGACGAAACCGGCCTGGTTGTCCTGCTGGGCGTAGATTTCCATCAGTTTAAGACGCAGTTCGCTGCGCTGGGGCTCTTCTTTTATCGCCTCTTCCAGCAGTGCGGCGGCCTGGTTCGTACGGCCATAAGCGATGTGAATTTCCGCCTGGACCAGCACATCGGCCGGGCGCTCACGGGTCGGCTCGATGATGACGGCCGACAGAGGTGCCGGCTTTACCGCAGGCGGAGGCACCTCCAGCCCCTCAAAACTGCTTTCAGGCATGTTCATGTCGGATGCGAAGTCAGACTCTTCGGCCAGCGCACGCGCCATTTGACGGTGTCTTTCAGCCTCAAGGATGGCGTTACGACGACGCACCAGCAGCAGGACCAGCAGCAACAAGACCAGAATGGCAGCACCACCGATCAAGCCCATCAGCATCGGGCTGGCGAGGATCTTGTCCAGCGAACTCTGGTTGTCGGGATTGACGGCATCGGGTGGCACAACCAACGGCTGATCGGGCGTCGCGCCAGTGACCTTGGCACCTTCGACCGGCAGCGCGTCTTCCGGCGCGATTTCATTCGGCGGCTTGCCAGCAGAATCCGGAGCAGCCGGTGGCGGCACGATCTGCGCAGGCATGGCCGGGTTCGCGGCGTTGTTCGGATTGGTCACGCTGTTCGGGCTGACGGTGCCATTGGCATCGCTGGCCGGCGGCGGAGGCACCGCAGCACCCGCCGCCTGCATCTTGGCCAGTTGATCGTTTTTCAGTTCGATCAAGCGCTGAAGCTTGTCGACCTGGCTTTGCAGATCACCCATCCGGCTTTTCAGCTCGGCGTTGTCGCGACGGGTGCTGTCCAGATTCTCTTGGGTCACCGCGAGTTTATTGCTCAGTTCGGCGTCGCCTGCCGCCCCTTTGGCGCCCGGTTTGTTGCCCGAGACCAGGCTGAGGTTGTCCTTGGCGTCGATCTGCGCAGGGGCTGCACCGGCGCGGTCGCGACGGGTCGCATCCACCTGGCGGGCGCCAGTCGGTAAACGACGGCCTTCGCGCCAGGCGCGGTTCTGTTCCGCGACTTCGGCCACGGCACGCGGTTGCGGCGTCGCGGTGGCTTCCTGCGGCGACGGCAGGCGCAAGACCTGACCTTTCTTCAGCCGGTTGATGTTACCGGCGATGAACGCATCGGGGTTCAACGCCTGAATCGCCAGCATGGTCTGTTGAACGGTGCCGCCATTGCGCACGCGCTCGGCGATCTCCCACAACGTGTCGTTGTTGGCGGTGGTGTATTGGGTGTATTTCGGTTCTGGGGGCGCTGCCGGGGTCGGCGCTGGCGCCGGTGCAGGCGGCGTCTGGGCAACGGGGGCTTGAGCGGGAGCCGTCGCCGGAGCAGTAGAAGGCAGCTGGGCTGTGGCTGCGGCCGCCGCTTGCGGGGAGACCTTCGGCGGATCGAGCAACAAACTGTACTCGCGCAGCGCCCGGCCATTCGGCCAGAGCACTTGCACCAGGAATTTCACATAAGGGTCGCGGATGGGCTTGCTGGACGTGATGCGCAGAACGCTTTTGCCGCCCGGCGTCACGACGGGGGTGAACGTCAGGTCATCAAGCACTGCGGTTTTACCGACCCCCGCCTGGGCGAACTCGGCAGAGCTGGCCAGACTGGGCACCACCTGCGCGGAAGTAAGGTCCTGCACTTGCGTGAGTTCGATCTCGGCAAGCAGTGGCTGGTTCAGGCTCGACTTCACGGTCAAACCACCCAGGCCCAGCGCCTGCGCCATTCCGGATGACAACGCCGAGGCTGCAGCGATTGCTAAAACCAGTTTACGAACCTGAACCATAGCCCATCCCTTGTTTAAAATTTCCCCGGCGACCGAGAAGATAAAGCCTGCTAGGGCGTAGGGCGTTTCTACAACGCCACAGCTAGAATGATTCTTTGAGTTGTTGGCAAGTATCTTTTACACAAGCTCTTTTATCAACAATTCAGCGACCTGCACAGCGTTCAGCGCTGCCCCCTTGCGCACATTGTCGGATGTAACCCAGAAGCTCAACTCGCACGCATCGTCGATACCGGCCCGCAAACGTCCTACATAGACAACGTCCTGTCCCACCGCATCGCCCACTGGCGTCGGGTAATCGCCCGCATCCACGAGATCGATTCCGTCCGCAGCATCCAGCGCAGCCCCGACCGCAGCCAGATCGAACGGGGAAGCGGTCTGCACCGACACACTCAGGCTGTCGCCAAAAAATACTGGCACTTGAATGCAGCTCGCGCCGACCTTGATTAAAGGCAGCGACAGCAGCTCACGCAACTCGTCGACCATACGTTTTTCCAGCGGGACGTGGCCTTGCGCATCCGGCACGCCGACCTGAGCGAGGACGTTGAACGCCATTTGCCGGTCAAACACGCGGGGTTCCAGCGGGCGCACATTGAGCAGCTCGGCGGTCTGTCGGGCCAGTTCGGTCACCCCTTCCCGCCCCAGACTGGACACTGCCATGCAGGCCGTCACGTTCACGCGACGGATGTCCAGGAGGTCCCGCAACGGCCCGAGCACCATCGCCAGCGCTGTTGCGCCGGGGCTTGGACACGCCACTTGAAAGGGTTCGGCCAGCCCGCTCAGCAACGCCCCGTTCACCTCGGGAATGAGATTCGGTGCTTGATCGACGGACAGGCCGGCCGACAGGTCGATCACCGAACAACCCGCCGCCGTCGCCCGGGGAGCATAACTGCGAGTCACCGCAGGGCCCGCCGCAAAAAACACAAGATTCACTTTGCTGAAATCGAACGTGTCGACTTCGCGTACACGCACGTTCTTGCCTCGATACGCGACCGAACTGCCTGCCGACTCGACGCTGGCCAGCAGATGCAGATCGCCCACAGGGAAGTCACGCTCTTCGAGAATCTGGACGATGGTTTCGCCGACAGTACCGGTGGCGCCGATCACGGCGATATCAAAGGACTGGCTCATGCAAAAACCTCAGAAAAATCGGGGGGCGGCACTTTAACCGCGAGAGGGGCGCCAGGCAATTCGCCTGGCAACTACAACGCTGAACCGTCAGGGCTCCAGGCCTATCGTGAAGAACTCGCCATGGCTCCAGACACCCAACCAGCGCTGCCCGTCAATGGCGCGGGTAACCGCCAAGTCCACCAGTTGATAGAAGACATTGCGATGGATCAGCGCCTCAAGATTGCTACGCACATGCACATAAGGCGCAGGTTCTTGAGTGACGGGGTCGATGCTGACCCGCAACGGGTGCTCGGCACTGGCGTCAATCACTTCATCGACCTGGGTGGTGAAACGCAAGATCTGTGACTCGCCCTCGCCTTCCACTTCCAGCAGGACAGCCACGAAGGGCGCATCGTCAACGGTGATACCGACTTTCTCTACGGGCGTGATCAGAAAGTAATCATCGCCGTCTCGCCGGATAATGGTGGAAAACAGCTTCACCATCGGCTTGCGGCCGATGGGCGTTCCCAGATAAAACCACGTGCCATCGCGGGCGATACGCATGTCGATATCACCGCAAAAATCCGGGTTCCACAGGTGTACAGGTGGCAAGCCTTTGCCGGTCTTGGGCAATTGCGCCAACAGGTCGTTGGCTTTTCCCGGACCACTCATACGCGACTCCTCAGCGGGCTTCGACGCCCAATAAGCTGCGAGCGTAATCCTCCATGGGTGGGCCTAGCAAATCCTCGGGCTTGGTGTCGTGCAGGGTGAGCAGGCCGCCACGGCTGTGAATGCGGGCGCTGTCGATCAGGTAACGGGTGTTGGTTTCAATCAGCATCAGTTGAATGACGCCGCTGTCGATGCCCAGACGGTCGAGGGCTTCCTGGTCGGACCACTCGTCAAAATTGCCGATACGGTCGTCTGCCTTGGCGAAGCGGGTGTAGAGCAAATAATGCGCGCCTGCCGCACGGGCTTCGTTCATGGCCTCGTCCAGCCCTTCAGGTGCGCGAGCGCGGCGGACCATCGGGAAGTATTCGATGAAGCCGTTGAACGCCTCTTCGGCGACGACGTTCGGGCGCGGGTACGCTCCACCCGGCGGGGCAAACGCACCTTGAGCGATATAGATGAAGGAGTCCGGTTGCAGGCGGAAATTGTTGATCCGCCGCGTCGAGCTGTGGTCCAGCAGACCCGCGTCGCTGAGCTCGTCATGGGCGCCCTGTGCCAGATCGCTGACGTGCATGCAGCCACTCAAGGCCAGGACGGCCAGCAGTAAAACCAGACTACGCATTGTTTCCTCCAAAGTCCGACGACGGAAAACCGGCGAATGGCCGGGTAATGCAGCTTTTGCGCCATGTCGAACAATTGGGGAAGGGCCCGTCAGCCGCCAATAATCTTCATCACCGTCGCGCCACCGGAAAACGCCACGGCCTGCTTGTCATCCAGCGCCTTGACCAACAGACGTTGCAGCGCAGGCAGGGCCTGGTGGCGCGGCTTGTCCAGCAGATCACCCACGTAGTGCCGATTGCTGGAAGACAAGCAGCCATGCAGCCAGCCCGTCGACGAGAGGCGTAAGCGCGAACACGTCCGACAGAACGGCACGCTTTCGTTGGCAATCACGCCAAAATACCCCTTGCCCGGAATCCGGTAGCGCACGGCGGTCGCATCCACAGGCGCGTCGGCCTGCTGGTATTCGTGATGCGCGCCAATCAGCGACAGCAGCCGGTCCAGGCTGACGAATTGCCGATGGAAACCGTTGGCGTCGTTCGCCAGATGCCCCATGCGCATCAGTTCGATGAAGCGCAACTCGCAGCCGCGCTCAAGGCAGTAATCGAGCAGCGGGACGACCTGATCCAGATTACGGTCGAGCAAAGGGACCATGTTGACCTTGATCTGCAGCCCGGCCGCCCTCGCCTGCTCCATGCCCTCCAGCACGGTGGCCAGATCGCCGCCACGGGCAATGGCTCTGAACGCTGACGGATCTAGCGTATCGAGGGACACGTTGATCCGGCGGATGCCCGCATCCAGCAGGATCGGCAGTTTGCGGGACAGCAACTGCGCATTAGTGGTCAGGCTGATGTCGGCCAGCCCCATGCGCCCCACCTGGCTCATGAAACGCTCGAAGCGAGGACTCACCAGCGGCTCACCCCCGGTGATGCGCAACCGCTCGATGCCCGCCGCTTCGATCAGGTATTCCACGCCCCGGATCATCGCCTCGGCAGACAGTTCATTGCGCGCAGCCACCAATCGCTTGCCATCGGGCACGCAGTAGGTGCAGGCATAATTGCACGCAGACGTCAGACTGATTCGCAAATTGCGGAAACGTCGGCCTTGGCGATCAACGATCATGAAAGCTCCGGGAGGTTAGGCAGCGCGCAAAAACTGACTCATAAATCAGCTTTTAGCAAGCGTCATTCCGGACAGAGACTGTCATGAAGCGAGCGAGCAACCGTAGGGTGCCCTCTGACCCGCTTCATCAAGGAAACATCACTCAGTTGCCGGGGACTTCCGGCTTGGGGTCGTGGCCGATTTCAGGGTCACGCTTGCGCTTGTTGCCCATGCGCACGCCAATGTCCATCAGGAACTGGAAGAAGCCTTCCTGATCTTCCAGCACATTGCTCCAGAACGGCGAGTGATACAGCGCCACTGCGCCGTGCACCAAAGCCCAGGCGGCGCAGTAGTGGAAATACGGCGGAACGTCTTCCAGTTTGCCTTCGGAAATGCGGCCTTTGATCAACAGCGTCAAACGTTCGAAGTTCGAGGCACGGATCTTGTGCAGCTGCTCGACCATCTCAGGCACTTGATTGCCCTTGACCACTTTCTCTTCCAGACGGTCGAACAGGCGATAGCGCTGCGGATCACGCATGCGAAATTCGAAATACGCGCGGGACAGTGCTTCCTTGTCCTTGTCGACGTCGGCGGAGTGCAGCAGTTCGTTCAAATCGCGCTCGTAGTCGAGCATCAGGCGCAGGTAAATCTCCGCCTTCGATTTGAAATGCTTGTAGATGGTGCCTTTGCCGATACCCACGGCATCCGCGATCATCTCGACGGTAACGCTGTCTTCACCCTGTTCAAGAAACAGCTTTAACGCGATGTCGAGAATTTCCTGCTCACGGCGGCGAAACTCACGGACTTTACGAGGTTCTTTCTGCATAGGAAGAGACTGTCGGTTCAAAATCGAAGCCGCACATTATGCCTAATCGGTTTCAAATTGCACGGCTCATCCGACGATGTTCATGTTCAAGACCGATTAAGCCGCATCAGCAGCGTTTTTGACCCGCTGCGCCGCGTCAGTCCTCATTGCGAACGTTGGATGACGTGCTTTGCGGTATCAACAAACGCCTGGGTATTCCAAAACTGTTTAAAAAACGTACAGCCTTGCGCTGGACGCCTGCGGAATATGACCAATACTTAACACGTCGGTGCGGCATCTCCCCCAAGTGCTGGCACCGGTAAAGACACCAATGGATAGCGTGTCTTTGTTTACTCCTAATGGTCTTAACCCGGATTCACCCCCCAGAACCCGGGTTTTTTTTGCCCGTCATTTAACGCCGCGTCTCAGGCCGACTTCACCCGTGCCAGCGGGAACAGGCGCTTGAAATTGTCAGTGGTCTGCTCGGCGAAACGCTCGAAGCTCTCCCCTCTGAGCATCGCCAGGAACTCGGCCACTTCGCGCACGTATTGTGGCAGGTTGGGCTTGCCGCGATAGGGAATCGGCGCCAGATACGGCGAATCCGTTTCCACCAGCAGGCGATCGGCCGGGACTTTGCTCGCCACATCCCGCAGCGCATCGGCATTGCGGAAGGTTACGATGCCTGACAGCGAAATGTAGAACCCCAGGTCCAGCGCGGCCTTCGCCATGTCCCAGTCTTCGGTGAAGCAATGCAGCACGCCCGCCTGAGCCAACGCGGCTTCACGCAGCAATTCAAGCGTGTCAGACCGAGCGCCACGGGTGTGAACGATCACCGGTTTGCCTGTCCGGTTCGCAGCCTCTAAGTGCAAGCGGAAGGACGCTTGCTGCAGTTCGGCCGCTTCTGGCTCGTAGTGATAATCCAGGCCGGTTTCGCCAATCGCCACCACCCGGGGGTGATTCAACTCGCCGAGCAGCCACTCCAGCGCGGGGGCCTCGCCCGGTTTAACGTCCAGTGGGTGAATGCCCACCGAGCAGTCCACGTCGTCATAACGATCAGCCAAGGCTTTGACGTCACTGGCGTTGTCGGCGCTGACACCGATGCACAGAAAATGCCCGACACCCCGTCCGCGCGCCGCTTCCAGCGCATTATCGAGAGAGCCTGCGTGTTGGGTGAGATCGAGACGATCAAGGTGACAATGGGAATCTACGAGCATGGGAACCGGAACAATTTACATCGTGTGAGTGGGACGGTCGGATTTGAGGGCACCGGCCAAGTAGTTTTCGATCATGTTGCGGGCGGTGTTGTCGCCGTCGTTGAACTGCACGCCAACGCCCGCCGCGCGGTTGCCCTGGGCACCTTTGGGCGTGATCCAGGTAACCTTGCCCGCGACCGGGATTTTTTCAGGCTCGTCCATCAGGTTGAGCAGCATGAACACCTCATCCCCCAGCTTGTAGCTCTTGCTGGTGGGGATGAACAGGCCGCCATTCTTGATGAACGGCATGTAGGCGGCGTACAGGACAGACTTGTCCTTGATGGTCAGGGACAGGATGCCGTTACGTGGACCCGGGCTCAGGGGGACGCTCATCTCAACTTCCTCATGGGTACTGATGTCATGCAGATGGCCAGTCTACCCCTGTCCGGTCAGAGATGCCCACTGCACCAATAACGCTTCGAGCAACAAAACACGGTTGAGGTTCGCTTTCGACAGCACTTTCTGGCGCTGAAGCAGCACCCAGTCCTGCATCGCGAGGACTTTGCCCTGCGGGGATTTCTGCGCCAGGTACTGCACCACCTTGCGCATGTCGGCCAACCCCAGCCCGGTTTCGTCTTCGGTGAGCTGATAGCGCAGGATCAGGTTCGACCAGTCGCAAAACCAGTCGAAAAGTAGCAACAGCGGGACATCTTTCCAACCCTCAGCCAATTGCGTCGGCGATTGCTGGCCTTTAAGAAGCTTCTTGACCCCATCGACCACTAGTGCACGCTGTTCACGCACGCCTTGGGCCTGAAGACTGACGGCCGCCAGCGGCGAACCTGCGGCCAGGGTCAGCAGTTCGACGCGTTCTTCGTCGGTGCAGTCCGGCAACGCATCAGCCAGCCACGCGACACTCATCGCTTCGCTCGGCAACGGACAGGCCTGTTGCACGCAGCGGCTTTTGATCGTCGGCAACAGACGGCTCGGTTGATGACTGACGAGCAACAGCACGGTGTCGCCGGACGGCTCTTCAAGGCTTTTCAGCAACGCGTTGGCGGCGTTGATGTTCATCGATTCGACCGGCTCGATCAGCACCACCTTACGCCCGCCCATCTGCGCGGTTTGCACCACGAAACTGACCAGATCGCGCACCTGATCGACCTTGATCGCCTTGTCCGCTTCTTCCGGCTCCAATACGTAATTGTCCGGGTGGCTGCCAGCCGCGAGCAGCGAACAGGACTTACACTGCCCGCACGCTTCAAGCCCGGAGGGACGCTGACACAGCAACAGATGCATCAGGCGCTCAGCCAGCGCCCGCTTGCCGATTCCGACTGGACCATGCAGCAAATAGGCGTGGGCGTGTTGAGTGCGTCCGGCCAGTTGCTGCCAGAGGTTTTGTTGCCAGGGATAGGCATCAGCCATGCTGACGATCCGCCAGCCGCTTGAGCAGGTCCGGCACCAGTTCGTCGAGAGACGCCTGCACCTGATCCAGCGGCAGCGCGGCGTTCACCAGACGATAACGGTCAGGCGCTGCGGCAGCACGGTTCAGGTAGGTGCTGCGCACCGCGTCGAAAAACGCACGGCCTTCCTGCTCGAAACGATCCAGGCGCCCACGGGCGGTGGCGCGGGCCAGACCGATTTCCACGGGCAGGTCGAACACCAGCGTCAGGTCCGGGCGCAACGCCCCTTGAACGAACGCTTCCAGCACGGCAATGCGCTCGACCGACAGGCCACGGCCGCCACCTTGATAGGCGTAGGTGGCATCGGTGAAACGATCACACAGGACCACCGCGCCCCGGGCCAGCGCCGGACGAATCACGCCTGCCAGGTGCTGCGCACGGGCCGCGAAGACCAGCAGCAGTTCAGTATCGGCGTCCATGGTTTCGTCGCTGGGCGCCAGCAACAATTCACGAATACGCTCGGCCAACGGCGTGCCGCCGGGTTCACGGGTCAACACCACGTCGATACCGTGGCTGCGCAGGCGCTCGGCGAGGTGTTCCCGATTGGTGCTTTTGCCAGCACCCTCCGGGCCTTCCAGCGTAATAAACATACCAGTCACAGGCAGTCCTTAATCAGAGTCATTGCGGGCGCGATTCGGCTTTATCGGCCTTGTCGCTGGCCTCGGGCGGCTGCGGTTTTTCAGCACTCGACGGTTCAGCCGTGGAAGGCTCACCCCTCGACGGCTCAGGCGTCGCGACCTTTGAAGCGTCCTGCTCGGGCGGTTTTTCATCCAGAGCAGGCACCTGAGGCAAGGGAGCAGGCGCCGACTCCGCCGCAGGCTTTTCTGTGGCCGGCACAGGATCGACGCCCGGCGTTGGCACAATAGCCGGTGGCGACGCAGGCGCCGGGCTGGAACGATAGTCCGTCCGACGTTTGATCTGGTATTCCTTGACCGCCGCGTTATGGGCATCGAGATCAGCCGAGAACACGTGACTGCCATCCCCTTTCGCAACGAAATACAGGCTGTTGCCGGCCACCGGGTTCATCGCGGCATGGATCGCTTCACGCCCCACCATCGAAATAGGCGTCGGCGGCAGCCCCGAGACCACGTAGGTGTTGTAAGGCGTCGCCTCTTTCAAGAACGCCCGCGTGATCTTGCCGTTGTAACGTTCGCCCAGGCCGTAGATCACCGTAGGATCGGTCTGCAACAACATGCCCTGTTGCAAGCGACGTACGAACACCCCGGCGATCTGCCCGCGCTCCTGTGGCACGCCCGTTTCTTTTTCCACCAACGACGCCATGATCAACGCCTGATAAGGGTCGACATAAGGAACGTCGGCAGCGCGCTTGTCCCATTCCTCTTGCAGCACATCGTCGAGGCGGTTGTACGCCTGCTTGAGCAACTCGACATCGGTCATGCCGCGCACGTAGCGATAGGTGTCAGGAAAGAACCGGCCTTCCGGGAAGACGTTCGGATGGCCGATTTTGGTCATCAGTTCGCTGTCGCTCAGGTTAACGAGGGTTTGTTCAAGCTTGGGCTGCTTGGCCAATGCCGCACGTACCTGGCGGAAATTCCAGCCCTCGACCAAGGTCAGGCTGTATTGCACCACTTCGCCCTTCTGCCACAGCCCCAGCAGCGACTTGGCGTTCATGCCCGGTGTCATGCGGTATTCGCCGCTGTGCAGCGACTGGCCTGCGAGGTTGAAGCGCCAGTAAAGACGCAGCCAGAGCGCGTCCTTGAGAATGCCTTCGCTTTCCAGACGGTTGAGCACGCCGGTGGGCGACGCACCCGATGGCACGTCGAGCAGGCGCTCTTGCGTCAAATTCAACGGTTGTTGCAGCGCGTTGTTCTGCTGCCAGAAGGCCAGACCCAACAACAGCCCTGCCAGAACCACACCCGTTTCCAGCAAGACGAATAATTTTCGGATCACGAATCAGATATCCAGAAGCCCGCGGACAAGGTTTTGCAGTTTACGGGTGACAGGGCCAACGGGCCAGTTCAGTTGCTCGAAGGCGCGCACTGGCCAGATGCCGTACACGCTGTTGCACACGAACACCTCATCGGCTTTTTGCAGGTCGGAAAGGCTCAGGTCCAGGGCACGCGCAGGGAGGTTGTTCTGCTCCGCCAAGGCCAGCAACTCTGCTCGCATGACCCCGGCCACGCCGCAGCGGGTCAGGTCCGGCGTCAACAGCACGCCGCCCTTGATCATGAACAGGTTGCTGTAGACGGCCTCGACGACACGGCCGGAGGTATCGCGCATCAGGCCTTCGGTGTGTTCAGCATCGTTCCACTCGGCGCGCGCCAGCACCTGCTCCAGACGATTGAGGTGCTTGAGCCCCGCCAACAGGGGTTGCTCAGCGAGGCGCGTGCGACAGGGAAATAACCGAATGCCGTGTTCTGCATGAGCCGCAGGGTAGGCAGGTAACGCGCTGGATTGAAGCAGCCGCCGAGGTTGGGCCCCTGAGGTCGGCGCATAGCCACGCAGACCGTCGCCACGGGTGACGATCAGCTTCATGACCCCTTCCTTCATCTGCGCCGCAAACGCCAGACACTCGCGTTCGATCAGCGGAAGATCGAGCGTCATGGCCAGGCGTTTGCCACCCCGAGCAAGACGCTCCAGATGCCGTTCGAAGAGCAATGGCTGGCCCGCCTTGACCAGAATGGTCTCGAACAGGCCGTCGCCGTAGGCCAGGCCCCGATCCTTGACGGACAGGGCGTCGGCCGGCACGCCATCGATCCAGCTCGGGATCATTCCGCGAACCGACGGAACACCAGCGAGCCGTTGGTGCCGCCAAACCCGAAGGAGTTGGACACCACGACATCGATCGGCATGTTGCGGGGCTCGTGAGGCACGAAGTCCAGATCGCAACCTTCGCCCGGCTCATCGAGGTTGATGGTCGGTGGAGCCACCTGACCATTGATCGCCAGCACGCTAAAGATCGCTTCGATGGCACCGGCCGCGCCCAGCAGGTGACCCGTCATGGACTTGGTCGAACTGACGGCCAGCTTATAGGCATGCTCACCGAACACCGATTTGATCGCGTGAACTTCGGCCAGGTCGCCTGCCGGGGTCGAGGTGCCGTGGGCGTTGATGTACTGCACTTCGTCCGGACGCACTTTGGCATCGCGCAACGCATTGGTGATGCAGCGGGCCGCACCAGCACCGTCTTCCGGGGGCGACGTCATGTGGAACGCATCGCCGCTCATGCCGAAGCCGATTAGCTCTGCGTAGATGGTCGCGCCGCGCGCCTTTGCGTGCTCCAGCTCTTCGAGCACCAGCGCACCGGCACCGTCGGACAGCACGAAACCGTCACGGCCCTTGTCCCATGGACGGCTGGCACGGGTCGGTTCGTCGTTGCGGGTCGACAGCGCGCGGGACGCGCCAAAACCGCCCATGCCCAGACCGCAGGCCGCCATTTCTGCGCCGCCGGCGATCATCACGTCGGCTTCGTCGTACGCAATGTTGCGCGCCGCCATGCCGATGCAATGGGTGCTGGTGGTGCACGCCGTGGCGATGGCGTAGTTCGGCCCCTGCGCGCCCAAGTGGATCGACAGGAAACCGGAAATCATGTTGATGATCGAGCCTGGCACGAAGAACGGGGAAATCTTGCCCGGCCCCTGGTCGTGCAGCAAACGGCTGGTGTTCTCGATGTTGGTCAGGCCGCCGATCCCGGAGCCCATGGCCACACCGATACGCTCGCGATTGGCGTCGGTGATTTCGATACCCGCGTTACGCACGGCCTGAAAGCTGGCCGCCAGACCGTATTGAATGAAGAGATCGAGACGCCGCGCTTCTTTGGGCGACAGGTAATCCTCGACCTTGAATCCTTTGACCGAACCGCCGAAGCGAGTCGTGTAAGCCGAAAGGTCCGTGTGTTCGATAAGGCCAATGCCACTCTGGCCAGCCAGAATGCCTTGCCAGGTACTGGGCACATCGTTACCCAATGGCGTCAGCATACCCATACCGGTGACCACGACGCGTCTACGCGACACAGGACTCTCCTTTTTTCTATTGACGAAACGCTGCACTGTTTAAAGAAAAAACCGCACGCCAAAGGCAGTGCGGTTTTTCCCTGACAGCGAGCAACGATTACAAAGTCTTAAGCCTGGTGGGCAGTGACGTAATCGATAGCAGCTTGAACAGTGGTGATCTTCTCGGCTTCTTCGTCAGGGATTTCGGTCTCGAATTCCTCTTCCAGAGCCATGACCAGCTCAACGGTGTCAAGGGAGTCGGCACCCAGGTCTTCAACGAAAGAAGCGGTGTTGACCACTTCCTCAGATTTGACGCCAAGTTGTTCAGCAACGATTTTCTTGACGCGCTCTTCGATGGTGCTCATACCGTGTTTTAACTCCTAGTGGACAAATTCGGGCAGCTGGCCGGTGGGTAAGTGTATAGAAGAGGTTTTGCGCATTTCAAGCTAAACGCAATTCCCGCTACGCCCATCGCCCCTCTGCCCATTAATAGATTTCAGCTTTATAACGGATTTTAGACAGCCCGTATGACATTTTTTCGATACGGGAAGTCACATGTACATGCCGCCGTTAACGGGGATTGTAGCCCCGGTAACGTAGCCTGCACCTTCCGAGGCAAGAAAAGCGACCACGTGCGCGATCTCTTCGGCCTGCCCCAGTCGACCCAGCGGAATCTGGGTCGTCAGGGAATCACGTTGTGCTTCCGGCAACTCACGGGTCATGTCGGTATCGATGAAACCCGGCGTCACCGAGTTCACGGTCACTGCCCGCGAACCGACTTCACGCGCCAATGCGCGGCTGAAACCTTCCAGACCCGCTTTCGCGGCGGCGTAGTTTACTTGACCGGCGTTGCCCATGGCACCTACAACCGAACCAATGCTGATGATACGCCCCCAACGCGCCTTGGTCATACCCCGCAGGACGCCCTTGGTCAGGCGATACAGGCTGGTCAGGTTGGTGTTGATGACGTCATGCCACTCGTCATCTTTCATCCGCATCATCAGGTTGTCACGGGTGATACCGGCGTTATTGACCAAGATCAACGGTGCGCCAACACGCTCGGTGATCTGTGCCAGAACGGCGCTGACCGACTCATCGCTACCGACGTCCAGTGCCAGGCCGAAACCTTCGATACCGTTTTCCTTGAAGTAGGCGGTAATTTTCTCGGCACCGGCTTCGGACGTCGCAGTACCGACTACGATGGCACCATTACGGCCCAGTTCCAGAGCGATAGCCCGGCCAATGCCACGGCTCGCGCCGGTGACCAGTGCAACTTTACCCTGACTCATGCAATTCTCCTTATCAGGCCAGCGCCGCACGGGTGGCGGCGAAAGCATCGGGGGTATTGAGGTTGGAAGTGTTGACGCCCTCGGCGCAACGCTTGTTCAGACCGGCCAGCACTTTGCCCGGACCGCATTCCACCAGTTGCAGCGCGCCATTGGCGGCCAGGGCCTGGATCGACTCGACCCAGCGAACCGGTTTGTACAACTGTTGCAGCAAATCGGTTTTCAGCGTTTCAAGGTCCGAAACCACGCTGGCGCTGACGTTTTGCACCAAAGGGATTTGCGGCGCCTGCCAGTCGATGGCGGCAATCGACTCGGCGAAACGCTCAGCCGCTGGACGCATCAGCTCACAGTGCGAAGGGACGCTGACGGGCAACGGCAGTGCGCGCTTGGCGCCCTTGGCCTTGCACACGTCAATGGCGCGATCGACCGCAGCCTTGGCACCCGCGATCACCACCTGGCCCGGCGAGTTGAAATTCACGGCGCTGACCACATCCCCCTGAGCCGCTTCGGCACAGGCAGCGATGACGTCGGCGTCTTCAAGACCGAGAATGGCCGCCATGCCGCCCTGCCCCGCAGGCACGGCTTCCTGCATCAACTGACCACGACGTTCCACCAGCTTGACCGCGTCAGCCAACGACAGGCTGCCTGCAGCGACCAGGGCGCTGTATTCACCCAGGCTGTGACCGGCGACGAAAGCAGGACGCACGCCACCTTCGGCCAGCCACAGACGCCACAGGGCGATTGATGCGGTCAGGATGGCAGGCTGGGTTTTGTCGGTCTGATTGAGGCTTTCTTCCGGACCTTGTTGGGTCAGTGCCCAGAGGTCATAGCCCAATGCGTCGGAGGCTTCTTTGAACGTGTCCAGCACCAACGGGTACTGCGCGCCCAGTTCGGCGAGCATGCCGAGGGACTGCGAGCCTTGGCCCGGAAAGACGAATGCGACGGAAGCAGACATTGAAAAGCCCCTGATTATTGTCGTCTGAAAAAACGCTCGACCTGGCCGAACGCGAGAAAATTCAAAGTGTTACGACTGGTCAGTAGGATGACCCGCCAGTCACGAGGGTCACATTCTACTACAGCAATTCTTCCAGGCGCCCATGGAGACGCTCCGGCAAATTCTCCTGAATTTCGATCAAGGCCCGCTGAATGGCGCTCTGGAAGCCCTGAACCCCTGCCGAGCCATGACTCTTCACCACAATGCCCTGCAAGCCCAGAAAACTGGCGCCGTTGTGCCGCGCCGGTGCCAGATCAGCCTTGAGCCGCTTGAGCAACGGCATCGCCAACGCCCCCACGGCCTTCGACAGCACATTCTGTCGGAACAAGGTTTCAATTCGCTCACCGATCATGGTCGCCAGGCCCTCGCTGGATTTCAGCAGGATATTGCCGACGAACCCGTCACAGACCACCACGTCCGCCTCCCCGCGATACAGGCCGTCGCCCTCAATGAAACCGATGTAATTGAGGCCCGGCGCGGCCTGTAACAGGCTCGACGCCAGCTTGACCTGCTGATTGCCTTTGATGTCTTCGGTGCCGACGTTGAGGAGTGCGACCTTTGGCCGCGCCACGCCCAACGCTTCAGCGGCCACCGAGCCCATCACGGCGAACTGATACAGATTCTCTGCGCTGCAATCGACGTTGGCGCCCAGATCGAGCAGTTGGCAGTAACCACGCTGCGTTGGAATGGCAGCGACCATGGCGGGACGATCGATGCCCGGCAGGGTCTTGAGGACAAAACGCGACAGCGCCATCAAGGCTCCGGTGTTGCCTGCGCTCACGCAGGCCTGCACCTTGTCCTCGGCCAACAGACGCAATGCGACACGCATGGAAGAATCAGGCTTGCCCCGCAACGCCAGAGACGGGCGATCATCCATGGTGATGACTTCGCTGGCGTTCACGACGAGCAGGCGAGACCGATCGACGCCAGAGTGGCGGGCGATGAGTTCTTCGAGAAGGGAGTCTTGACCGACGAGGGTCAGGTGAAGCGAGGGGGTAGCGAGCAGGCAGGCAATACTGGCCTGAACAATGCTGCGGGGACCGAAGTCCCCGCCCATTGCGTCGATCGCGATGACCGGAGCGGACAAGAAATTACTCGTCAGCGCCCTTGTCGATCACTTTACGGCCACGGTATACGCCTTCTGGCGATACGTGGTGACGCAGGTGAACTTCACCAGTGGTTTTTTCTACAGACAGGGTGCTAGCCTCGAGAGCGTCGTGCGAACGGCGCATGTCACGTGCAGAGCGGGATTTTTTGTTCTGCTGAACAGCCATAATTGATTAACTCCTAAACGTTTGGGTCACGCTTTAACTGCGCCAATACACTGAACGGGTTGGACCGCGTTACCTCGTCCACGCTCGGTTCGGGCTCATCGGCGCCCGCCGGCTGCTGGCATTCTTTCGGATCATGAAGAGGCACGATGGGCAAGGCGAGCAGAAGCTCCTCCTCGATCAAGGCCTTCAGATCCAATGGATCTTCGCCGAGTTCCAGCACGTCATAGCCTTGCGGCAACGACTGGGTGTTTGCACCCTCCTTCACCACGGCGTAACTGCATTCGCTGTGGATCGGCAAGGTGACCAGCTCAAGACAACGCTGGCAAACCATTTTGACTTCAACGTCGATTTCGCTGTGGATAACCACGGCGCGTCGTTCGTCTTTTTCAAAAACGAATTTCGCCTGCACTGTACCGAGATTGTCAGCAAGCGGGTCGCAGAGTCTCTCCAAATCAGCCAGCAGCACTTCGCCCTGAAGGGTAGTGCCACGATCAGCTAATTTGCGTGGGTCAACGTGAGGTGGAATCGGGTCATTCAACATAGGCGCAGCATTCTAGGGATGACCCCGACGACTGTCAAAGGAAATTCAGGGCTGTTCGCAACCTGACCTGCTGATTACACTCGACTTTCATGTTTCGGAGAACCCCATGCTGCCTCTGCTCCTAGCCTCCAGCTCGCCTTATCGCCGGGAATTGCTCGAACGCCTGCGCCTGCCGTTCGTCTGGGCGTCCCCAGACATTGATGAAAGCCACCGCCCGCTGGAGCCGGCCTCCGAACTGGTGAAGCGCCTGGCCCGGGAAAAAGCCATGGCCTTGGCCGCACAGTATCCGGATCACCTCATCATCGGCTCCGACCAGGTGGCCGTGCTGGACGAGCAGATACTGGGCAAACCTCACACCTTCGAACGCGCCCTGCAGCAGCTCAGCGACAGCAGCGGCAAAAACGTGAGCTTTCTGACAGGCCTTGCGCTGTACAACAGCCAGACAGGCCAGTGCCAGGTCGACTGCGTGCCGTTCACCGTGCACATGCGCGATTTGGACGAAGACCGCATCAGCCGCTACCTCCACGCCGAGCAACCCTACGATTGCGCGGGCAGCTTCAAGGCCGAAGGACTGGGCGTGAGCCTGTTCCGCAGCACCGAAGGCCCCGATGCCACCAGCTTGATCGGCCTTCCTTTAATAAGGCTGGTTGACATGTTGATGGCCGAGGGTGTGGCAATCCCGTAGTTCTTTTTTGATTGCCACAAAAAACCCGACCAATGGCCGGGTTTTTCACACACAACGAAATCAGCGCAGCGACGGGCCTGTGAAGCCTGCCCACATTGCGATCTGCTCGGCAACGCTGGAGCCCAGCTTCTTGGAGAAGCGGTCGAACGGTGATTCCTGAACGGTGTAATCCACCAGCTTTTTCTCGCCGATCACGTCACGAGCGACTGAGCTGGCACTCCCCAGCCCATCGACCAATCCAAGACCCACCGCTTGTTCGCCAGTCCACACCAGGCCGGAAAACAGCTCGGGATGGTCTTTGTCTTTCAACCGATCACCTCGCCCTGCTTTCACGCTGGCAATGAACTGCTTGTGGGTCGTGTCCAGTACGGTCTGCCAGAACGCCGTCTCATCAGGCTTCGGCGCCTGGAACGGGTCAAGGAACGCCTTGTGCTCACCCGACGTGTACGTACGGCGGTCCACACCCAATTTCTCCATGGTGCCTACGAAACCGAAACCGGCCGCCGTCACACCGATGGAGCCCACGAGACTGGCCTTGTCCGCGTAAATCTGATCCGCCGCACTGGCGATGTAGTAAGCGCCCGAGGCGCCGAGGTCAGTGATCACCGCGTACACCTTGATGTCTGGCTTCTTGGCGCGCAGGCGGCGGATTTCGTCGTAAATGTAACCCGACTGCACCGGGCTACCGCCGGGACTGTTGATGCGCAGGATCACACCCTTGGTCTTCTCGTCGTCGAACGCGGCGCGCAGGCTGCCGACGATGTTGTCGGCGCTGGCGGCTTCAGTGTCGGCGATCATGCCCTTCACCTCGATCAGCGCCGTGTGACTGCTACTGCGCGACGCGCTTTTGCCGAAGTCCATCAGCGGCGAGAACATGGCGAGCGCCACGAACAGATAAATAAAGGTCAGGGATTTGAAGAAGATCCCCCAGCGACGAGTGCGCCGATGTTCTTGAACGTTCGCCAGCAGCGTCTTTTCCAGCAGTTTCCAGCTCTTTGCATCACCTGCCTCGTCTCGCTCTTGCGAAGACGGTGATTTCCATTCATCCGACATACAGCTTTACCCCAACGAAGACTCAACAACGCGCGCACCCAGCCAGGTACGCAACTCGGAAAAATGATGGATGGCCAGTCGCGGCTCGTATTGCAGCAGGGAATCCAGCGCCTGAGCGCCATACCCGACGGCGACCGAATCCATCCCGGCGTTGCGGGCCATCTGCAGGTCGAACGACGCATCGCCGACCATCAGCGCCTTTTCGGGCGCGACGCCACAGTATTGCAGGATTTCATTGAGCATCAGCGGGTCTGGCTTGCTGGCCGTTTCATCCGCCGCCCGGGTGGCGTCGAAGTAGTCGAGCCAGCCATGGGCCTTGAGCACACGATCCAGCCCGCGTCGGGCCTTGCCGGTCGCGACTGCCATCCGGTAGCCCTCGGCCCGGAAGGCCTCAAGGGACTCACGCACACCCTCGAACAGCGTCGAAGGCTCAACGTCCATGGCCATGTAACAGTCGGCGTAGTGCTGACGAAAATCGATCAGATCGTTGCCGGAAATGTCCGGGTACAACGTACGAATCGCTTCCGGCAAGCCCAGGCCAATGATGCCTTTGACGGCCAGATCATCCCTCACCGGGCGCCCTGCCAGCAATGCGGCTTCGCGCATGGCGTCGACGATACGGCCAACGGAGTCGGACAGCGTGCCGTCCCAGTCAAAAATCAGCAGCTCGTAATCACGGCGCACTCAACAATCGCTCCACAGTCTTGGCCCACATTTCATCGACGGGCGCTTGCAGTTCCAACTTGCCGCCATCGGGCAGCGGCACGACCAACGCATAAGCATGCAAGAACAGACGCTTGCCGCCAAGGTCGCGAATCTCGCGGGTAAAGTCCTCGTCGCCGTACTTACTGTCCCCAGCGATGCTGTGTCCGGCGTGCAGCGTGTGAACACGAATCTGGTGGGTACGCCCGGTGATCGGACGCGCCTCGACCATGGTCGCAAAGTCGCCGAAACGGCGCAGCACCTTGAACAGTGTCAGGGCCTCTTTGCCCTCTTCGTTCACTTCGACCATGCGCTCGCCGGAGCGCAGGTTGCTTTTAAGCAACGGTGCACGCACCTGTTTCTGGGCCGTTGGCCAATTGCCACGGACCAGCGCCATGTAGCGCTTATCCACACCATCCCCACGCAATTGCTCGTGCAAATGCCGCAACATGCTGCGTTTCTTCGCGATCATCAGCAAACCGGACGTATCGCGGTCCAAGCGGTGCACCAGCTCCAACTCCTTGGCATCGGGACGCAACTGACGAAAGGCTTCGATGACCCCGAAGCTCAGGCCACTGCCGCCATGGACCGCGATGCCAGCGGGCTTGTTGAGGACGATCAGGCCTTTGTCTTCATAAACGATGGCCGCTTCCAGGCGCTGTAACAGACCTTGCGCCACAGGCACAGGTTCGTCACGCTCAGGCACCCGAACGGGTGGAACGCGCACAATGTCGCCCGCCTGAAGCTTGTACTCGGGCTTGATCCGCCCCTTGTTCACGCGCACTTCGCCTTTGCGCAATATGCGGTAAATCAAGGTCTTGGGAACGCCCTTGAGGTACGTGATCAGAAAATTGTCGATGCGTTGACCGGCGTATTCCGGCGCAACCTCTACCAGCTGGACGCCGGGGGTTGGGGGGGTGATATTCGTCATGGCGCAAATCATAACAATTTTTTATGGATTTGAAGCACTTAATGATTGCTGCTATAGTCGCGAACGCCGCCAAAAGCGGCCTGGACAGCGGACAAACGGTATGACAACCGGCCCTGACCAACGCAATTCACGAGGGCGCGAGGCCGTCCTACGAGGCTTTCGGTGACAACGGAAGATCAGTGAGCGTAACGAGCGCAGGTGACATGAGGCCTGAAACAAGCCGGATCGCAGAGTGAAACACTCGCCATCGAGGCCCACGTTCAAGGCCAGTTCACAAAGTGCAGTCGCTGGCGATCGCTCCGGGCGAATGTGTCGGAAACCACGCCTTAATTTGAGCCATGAGGCGCGGACTTCCCATCGAAGTTCGCGTAAATGCAAACCCGCTGCGGATTCAGCGCGCGGCAGCACCCGAATTATCAGGGATACGTGTGGGGTGGAGACGCACAACCGTCGGACTGTGTAGCAAAAGGCTTTATAAAGACGCTTCATATCGTCCGCTACCGATGGTTGATTCCTCCTCCTGACAAAGCTTTTGCTGACAGGGTGTCATTTGTCACCACAGCAAGCAGGAAACGTCGTCGCGACGATGGCCCCTTTGGCCGGACATCGCTAGACACTGGAGTGTCCAAGCACTCCTGACGCGCCCTGACACCGACCGTGAGAAGTCGTGTGTGCCGAACGCCGTTTCCGGCAGCCCGGAAACCGACGGTACTACATGAAAAGAATGCTGATTAACGCGACTCAACCTGAAGAGTTGCGTGTTGCGCTGGTAGACGGCCAGCGCCTATACGACCTGGACATCGAATCCGGGGCCCGCGAACAGAAGAAGGCCAACATCTATAAAGGCCGGATCACGCGTATCGAACCGAGCCTTGAAGCGGCCTTCGTCGACTTCGGCTCCGAGCGTCACGGCTTCCTGCCGCTGAAAGAAATCTCCCGCGAATACTTCAAGAAGTCCCCGGAAGGTCGCGTCAACATCAAGGACGTCCTGAGCGAAGGCCAGGAAGTCATCGTTCAGGTCGAGAAAGAAGAGCGTGGCAACAAGGGCGCAGCCCTGACCACTTTCATCAGCCTGGCCGGTCGCTATCTGGTACTGATGCCGAACAACCCACGCGCCGGTGGCATCTCCCGCCGCATCGAAGGCGAAGAGCGCAACGAACTGCGTGAAGCGCTGAACGGCCTGGTCGCCCCTGCCGACATGGGCCTGATCGTTCGTACTGCCGGCCTGGGCCGCAGCAGCGAAGAAATGCAGTGGGACCTCGATTACCTGCTGCAACTGTGGACCGCCATCAAGGAAGCGTCCCTGGATCGCGCCGCGCCGTTCCTGATCTATCAGGAAAGCAACGTCATCATCCGCGCCATCCGCGACTACCTGCGCCAGGACATCGGCGAAGTCCTGATCGACAGCGTCGAAGCCCAGGAAGAAGCCCTGACCTTCATCCGCCAGGTGATGCCGCAGTACGCCAGCAAGATCAAGCTGTACGAAGACAGCGTCCCGCTGTTCAACCGTTTCCAGATCGAAAGCCAGATCGAGACCGCTTTCCAGCGCGTGGTCGAACTGCCTTCCGGTGGCTCCATCGTCATCGATCCCACCGAAGCCCTGGTGTCCATCGACATCAACTCGGCGCGCGCCACCAAAGGCAGCGACATCGAAGAAACCGCCCTGCAGACCAACCTTGAAGCGGCTGAGGAAATCGCCCGTCAACTGCGTCTGCGCGACATCGGCGGCCTGATCGTCATCGATTTCATCGACATGACCCCGGCCAAGAACCAGCGCGCCGTGGAAGAGAAAGTCCGCGAAAGCCTGGAAGCCGACCGCGCCCGCGTTCAAGTGGGCCGTATCTCGCGGTTCGGCCTGCTGGAAATGTCCCGTCAGCGCCTGCGTCCATCTCTGGGCGAGAGCAGCGGCATCGTTTGCCCGCGCTGCAACGGCACCGGCATCATCCGCGATGTTGAATCGCTGTCGCTGGCGATTCTGCGCCTGATCGAAGAAGAAGCCCTGAAAGACCGCACTGCCGAAGTGCGCGCTCAGGTACCGATCCCGGTCGCCGCATTCCTGCTCAACGAAAAACGCAACTCCATCACCAAGATCGAACTGCGCACCCGCGCCCGCATCATCATTCTGCCGAACGATCATCTCGAAACGCCGCACTTCGAAGTGCAACGTCTGCGTGATGACAGCCCGGAAGCCCACAGCCTGCAGTCCAGCTACGAGATCGCCGCGGCCGCTGCTGAAGTGGAAGAAGTGCAGCCTACCGCCGCGACCCGCACCCTGGTTCGCCAGGAAGCTGCGGTCAAGACCGCACCGGCTCGCGCAAACGCGCCTATGCCGACCGAAGTCGCCGCACCGGTCGCGCCGGCACCGGTCGCTCACGAGCCAAGCCTGTTCAAAGGCCTGGTGAAATCCCTGGTCAGCCTGTTCGCGACCAAGGAAGAGCCGGTTGCCCCAGCCGCCGTGGTTGAAAAGCCAGCTGCTGAACGCCCTGCCCGCAACGAAGAGCGTCGCAACGGTCGTCAGCAGAGCCGCAGCCGTAACGGTCGTCGCGACGAAGAACGCAAGCCGCGTGAAGAACGTGCACCGCGTGCCGAGCGTGAAGAACGTGCGCCTCGCGAAGAACGTGCTCCACGTGAAGAACGCGCACCGCGTGAAGAACGCGCCCCTCGCGAAGCCCGTGAAGACAGCGCTCCACGTGAAGAACGCGCACCGCGTGCTCCGCGCGAAGAACGTCAGCCACGTGCTCCGCGTGAAGACCGCAAGCCTCGTGAAGAGCGCGTGCGTGAACTGCGCGAGCCTCTGGATGCTGCCCCGGCCGTCAACGTGCCTCGCGAAGAACGTCCTGAGCGCGCACCGCGTGAAGAGCGTCAGCCGCGTCCGCCGCGCGAAGAACGCAAGCCGCGTGAAGAGCAGACCGCTGCTGCCGAAGACGAAACCTTGCTGAACAATGAAGAGCAGCAGGACGACAATCAGGAACACGCCGAAGGCGATCGTCCTCGTCGTCGCTCCCGTGGCCAGCGTCGTCGCAGCAACCGTCGTGAGCGCCAACGTGATGCCAACGGCAATGTGATCGAAGGTTCGGAAGGCAACGAAGGCGAAGAAAACGCTGACGAAGCCTCGAACGAAGGCGTTCGTCGCGAAGGTAACCGTGCAGAAATCGCTGCAGGTCTGGCAGTGACTGCTGCCGTCGCGGAAACCGCGATCAGCGCGCACGCCGAAGCCGACGCACACCGCCAGGCTGAGCGTGCAACCGCTGCCGTTGAAACCCCGGCTGTTGAAGCGGCTCCGGTCGAGAAAACCGACGTCGTCGAAGCACCTGCCGTTGAAGCGCCTGCCGTTGAAACACAGGCGTCGACCGCCAAGCGTTCGATCATGCCGGAAGTGGAAGTGGCTCAGTTCGATGCGTCCCTCAGCCCATTCGAACGTCAGGTCAAAGCGGCAGCCGAACAGGTCGATCCACCTGTCGTAGCCGAAGCGCCTGCGGTCGTTGAAGCGCCGGCTCCTGCGCCTGTCGCAGAAGTGCAGGCACCGGTTGAAACGCCGAAAGCTGTTGAGCCGGTCGTAGAGAAGCCTGCTGTTGAAGCGCCCGCTGTCGAGGCTCCCGTAGCCGCGGCGCCTGTCGCGCCAGCACCGGTTGTTGAAGCACCAGCCCAAACCGCCGCGCCGGAAATCGTTGCCGCCCCTGTTGCTGCCGAGCCAGCGCCAGTTGCAGCCGAGAAGCCAGCACTGCCGCAAGCCAGCACGGGTCGCGCACCGAACGATCCTCGCGAAGTTCGCCGTCGTCGTCTGGAAGCCGAGCGTCTGCAAAAGGAAGCCGAGGCTAACGCCGCTGCTGCCCCGCAAGTCGCAGAGCCCGCACCTGTCGAAGCGGCTGCTCCAGCCGTCGAGCACGTAGCCTCCACTCAGGAAGCCGTGACCGAGCACGCTGAAGCCGAAGAAAGCAAAGAGCCTAAACCGCTCTCGTAATCTTCACGAAACGAAAAAGCCCCACCTGTGAAAGCAGGTGGGGCTTTTTCATGCCCGCTGGATATGTGTGTAGGAGCGCGCTTGCCCGCGATGGCGAGGTGTCAGGCGACGGATCATTCACAGGCCTGTCGCAATCGCGGGCAAGCGCGCTCCTACAGGGATGGGCCTGTGCCAGAAGCATCTGTGAACGATCCACCGCCTTCGCTGCCGTCGTGCCTCCGGCGTCTCCCACAACGTCCAGTGTCGAATCGATTGCAACATGCTGAACATGCCTATTTGAAAACCAGTGCCGAGGGTACGTCGATATCCCACAACACGCCGGGATCATCGACCGCAACCTCATTCACCTTCGCGGCTTTGAACAACCGCTTCGCCCCCTTCTCCCCCGCCAACCCCATCAGTGATGACGCAAACTCGTGGCCAAATCCCACCGGGTGCCCGTACTGCCCTTGATGGACAGGCACACTGATCATGTCGGGCTGCAACGAGTCAGCCACACGTTTGAGGGTATCCGGATGGATGAACGGCATGTCGCCGAGCACGATAAGCCAGCCGCGATGATCGGGTTCCGCTGACACCGCAGCCGCGATGCTGTCGCCCATGCCGGGGGATTCCAGCACCACGACTTCGCCGCCGTGGCGCAAACCCAACTCCGCCACGCAGGAATATTGAGGCCGGGTCAGCAGAACGATTTTGTCGACCACCCCGCTCAAATTTGAGAGCACATGCTCGACCACGCAACGCTCAACACCGTCGCGCCCCATGCACTGCGCCAGAAGCTTATTGCGATGGGCACCCGCCACCTCCCGATAGCGGGAGCCTTGACCGGCGGCAAGAACGATGGCGCACAGGGTTTCACTCATGCTCAGCCTCTGATCAGGGATGATTCTGTAATGCGGGGTGCAAGGGCCACGCCAGAACGGCCGGCCCTTTTTACAACGGTTGGTTCAGTACAGGTTGGGTTCCATTTCCAGCGACACCCCAAACCGTTCAAGAATATCGGTTTGAATGCGTTGCGCCAGGTGCAGAATATCCAAACCCGTCGCCGCACCATGATTGACCAGCACCAGCGATTGCAGGGCATGCACGCCCGCGTCGCCCTCGCGAAACCCTTTCCACCCGGCCTGTTCAATCAGCCACCCTGCTGCCAGTTTGACCTGACCGTCAGCCTGTGGATAAGCCACCAGCCCAGGATGGGTTTCGCGAATGCGAGCCGCCAGCTCGGCGGACACCAAAGGGTTCTTGAAGAAGCTGCCCGCGTTGCCAAGGGTTGCAGGGTCCGGCAGCTTCTCGCTGCGAATCGCGCTAATGGCCCGGCTGACGTGAATCGGCGTCGGGTTGGCGATGCCCTGCTCTTGCAAGCGCTGGCGCACCGGGCCGTAGTCCAGGTGCAGGCGAGCGGCGAAGCTGAGGCGAAAACGCACCCGCAGGATCAGCCACCGGCCAACCTGATGCTTGAAAACGCTGTCGCGATAGCCAAACGCGCATTCCGACAAAGAAAACTCGCGGGTTTCGCCGGTTTCGCGATCCATGGCCACAAGGCTGTCGAAGACGTCTTTGAGCTCAACGCCGTAGGCGCCGATGTTCTGCATCGGGGCTGCGCCAACAGTGCCGGGGATCAGGCTGAGGTTTTCCAGCCCCGCCAGCCCTTGGGCCAAGGTCTCTTGCACGAAGGGATGCCAAGGCTCCCCCGCTTCGGCCTCGACGGTCGCGCCGTCGCAATTCTCATGGGTGATGCGAATGCCCCGCGTCGCCATGCGCAGGACCAGTGCATCGATGTCACCGGTCAGCAGCAGGTTGCTGCCGCCGCCGATGACCAACAGTTCGACCTTGTGTTCTTTCGCGTACGCCAGCGCTTCACGGATGTCAGCGTCGGAGTGGGCCTCGACGAACACCCGGGCCTTGACGTCAACGCCGAAGGTGTTGAACGGCTTGAGCGATACGTTGGATTGAATCAGCAAACCCATGAACGCACCTGCTCCTCATGACAGCGACTCATCACCCTCAACCCTCCAGCAAGCGCCGTACGCGCTCCAGATCTTCGGCGGTGTCAACGCCGGCTGGCGGTGCTTCCAGCGCATCGGCCACATGAATCCGCACGCCATGCCACAAGGCACGCAGCTGTTCGAGGTTTTCGGTGTTTTCCAGCCAGCACGGGCCCCAGCTCACGAAGTCGTGAAGGAAACCGGCGCGATAAGCGTAGATGCCGATATGACGGCGGAACGGCACGCCCTCGGGCAGCGCGTCGCGGGTTTTGGCCAGTGCGTCACGGGCCCAGGGCAGCGGTGCGCGGCTGAACGTCAGGGCCAGGCCATTGATGTCCGAACTGACCTTGACCACGTTGGTGTTGAACAAGGCAGCCACGTCGTCGATGGGTTCTGCAAGCGTCGACATGCGGGCTTCGGGGTGCGACGCCAGATTGTCCGCGACCTGGTCGATCACCGCTGGGGGAATCATCGGTTCGTCGCCCTGCACGTTGACCACGATCGCGTCATTGGCCAACCCCAACAGCGAAGCGACCTCGGCCAGACGGTCGGTGCCGGAATTGTGGTCATCGCGGGTCATCAGCACTTCAGCGCCGAACGCTTCACAGGCTTCGACGATGCGCTGATCGTCCGTGGCCACCACCACACGCTGGGCACTGCTTTTGCGCGCCTGTTCCCAGACGTGCTGGATCATCGGCTTGCCGGCGATGGTTTTCAGCGGCTTGCCGGGAAAACGGCTGGAGCCGTAACGCGCAGGGATGACAACGGTGAACGCTGCAGTCATTTGTCCAGACGCTCGTCAGTGGTCAGGGTGCGCGCTTCGCTTTCCAGCATCACCGGGATGCCGTCGCGGATCGGGTAGGCCAGACCGGCGCCTTTGCTGATCAGCTCGGTTTTGTCGGCGCTGAGCTTGAGCGGCCCTTTGCAGATCGGGCAAGCGAGGATGTCGAGCAATTTGGTGTCCATAAGAAATCCTGAGCGAGTCATGGCAAAAGCCGGGTTAACTGCGTATCGAACCAACTGACGAAGGCCGGGGAAGGCACGGCTTCCACGGCCAGGTACCACCAGTCGGGCGCCGCGAAGGAAGCACACTTCACGGCGTCTTTCTCGGTCATGACCAGTGGCAGGGCTGGCGTGAATGCCAAGGCCTCTGCGCTGAACTCGGCATGATCGGCGAATGCATGGGGAACAGGCCGCCAGTGTAGTCCTTCGAGGGTGTTGAAGAAACGTTGCGGGTTGCCGATGCCAGCGACGGCGTGCATGGCCTGACCAGGGGCGAAATGATCGACCGGATGGGCATCGCCGGTCTTGAGGTTGACCAAAGCGGTGGGCTTCAAGGTGAAGGCGTAGCCATCGTCACGGTCTACAAGCGCACCGTTGTACAGCAGCGCGTCGACGCTTCGCAGCCGCTCGACCGGCTCACGCAACGGGCCCGCGGGCAGGCACCGGCGATTGCCGAGGCCTCGTGCCGCGTCGATCAGCACCAGTTCGAGGCTCCGAGCGAGGCGGTAATGCTGGAGGCCGTCATCGGACAGAATCAGGTCGAGGGGTTCGTCCGCCAGCAATGCACGCACGGCCCGCGAGCGGTTCGGGTCGATCATCAACGGCACGCCGGTGCGTTTGACAATCAGCAGCGGCTCGTCACCTGCCTGCGCAGCGTCTTGCTCGGCGCGAACCCGCCATGGAAAGCTCGGCGGCTTGGCGCCGTAGCCGCGACTGACCACGCCCACGCGCAGCCCGCGCTGACGACAGTGTTCGATCATCCACAGGATCAGGGGCGTCTTGCCGGTGCCACCCACAGTGATGTTGCCGACGACAATGACAGGCACTGGCGCCGTGTAGATGTCACCCTCGCCCGCCACGAACCGCGCACGCTTGCCATTGACCACGCGCCGATACAAGGCTTCCAGCGGTCGCAGCAGCGTCAGGGCCGGATGGCCCTTGTACCACGCATCAAGCAAGCGGTCGGTCAATGCCATCAGTTAGCCGATGCGGCCTCGACAGTGGTCATGCGCAAATGGGCGAAACCCAGCTTGCCCGCCGCGTCCATGGCCGTGATGACCGCTTGGTGCGGGGTTTTGCCATCGGCGCTGATGGACAACGGCAGGCTGGTGTCGCCACCGGATTCCTTCTGCAACGCGTCGATCAGCGTGTCCAGCTTGCTGTCGGCCAGCAGGGTGTTGTTCACCGAATAGACGCCGTCGGCGTTGATGGTGATGTCCACGTGCTTTTTATCCACATCGTCCGCCGAGGCGCCGGTGACGGCTTGGGGCAGGTCCACGCGCAATTGGGTCTCGCGGGTAAACGTGGTGGTGACCACGAAGAACAGCAACAGGATGAACACCACGTCGATCAGCGACACCAGGTTGATGTCGATGGTCTCCCGGGGTTTGCGGCGACGGAATTTCACTTCTTGCGGCCCTCGCCACGAGCGGCGGCCTTGAGGTCAGGCTTGGCATCGGTCAGGTCGACGTCGCGGTCGCCCTGCACCACTTCCACCAATTTGATGGCTTCCTGTTCCATGCCGACCACCAGTTCGTCCACACGGCTTTGCAGGTAGCGGTGGAAGAAAATCGTCGGAATCGCGACGGTCAGGCCGGACGCGGTGCAGATCAACGCCTTGGCGATACCACCCGCGAGCATGCCCGCGTTTCCGGTCATGCCGGTGCTGGTGAACGAGCTGAAAATGTCGATCATGCCGAGCACGGTGCCCAACAGACCCAGCAGCGGCGCCATGGCGGCGATGGTGCCGAGGGTCGCCAGATAACGTTCGAGTTCGTGAATCACGCGGGCGGCGGCCTCCTCGATGCACTCTTTCATGATCTCGCGACCGTGACGGGAGTTGGCCAGGCCTGCGGCGAGGATTTCACCCAGCGGCGAATCGGCGCGCAGCTCCTTGAGCTTTTCACCGCTCAGCTGTTTGTCCTGAATCCAGCGCCATACCTGACCGAGCAGATGCGGTGGCGTGATGCGGCTGGCGCGCAAGGTCCAAAGACGCTCGATGATGATTCCGACGGCGGCAATGGAACTCAAAATGATCGGTAGCATCATCCAGCCACCAGATTTGACCAGCTCCCACACAGCGACCACCCCCTGAAAAAAAGTGGCGCTACTCTAACATACGGTCGGCACATCGCATCGCTGACTGATCCTGTCCGATGAATAACCGGCTGATCACTCTCGCCAGAAACGTCGGACAGCCCGCTCGAAGTCCACCTCGCCGAAGGTCCCCAATTGCAGCGTGAGAGCCCCATGCTCCGCACTGTCATGGGTGTCGATCTTCAGCCAGCGGTAGCGCGACATCACCAACGGATGGGGATGGCCAAACGCATTATTGCGACCTCGGGAAATCAGCACACCGCGAGGCGAAACCGCCTGCAGAAAGCGTTTCGACGAAGACGTGCGGCTGCCGTGATGAGGCGCTTGCAGCCAGTCGGCACGAACGTCGAAACCTTGCTCCAGCATGGCGCGCTCGGCAGGGACGTCGATGTCACCGGTCAATAACAGCCGCTCGCCGTTCGCCTCGATGCTCAGGACGCAGGAACCCTGATTGCCCTCCCCGGCCTGCTCCCAGATCCAGGTGGCAAACGTCACGTTGTCCCACGTCCAGCGCTCACCGTTCTGACAGCGCTCGACAGACAATTCGGGGGGCATGCGTTCGATGTCGCCGCCAAGCACTCTCGACACTGGCATGGCTTGATGGATGGCAGGCGCCCCTCCCGCGTGATCAGCGTCGGCGTGGCTGAGCAGCATCAGGTCCAACTCGGTGATCCCGGCACGGCGAATGGCCGGAAGGACCACACGCTGTCCGATGTCGAACTCGCCAAACCGCGGCCCGGCGTCATACAGCAGCGCATGGTTTTGCGTGCGCAGCAGGATCGCCAGGCCTTGGCCGACGTCCAGTTGCGTCACTTCGACTTCGCCCAACGGGACGCTTTTCTGCGGCGCGAACACGCACAGCAGCAACATCGGCCAGCCCAGCGGGCGCAACGGCACGCCATTGGGCAGCAACAGCAGCAACGCACCCAACAGACTGAAGGGCCAGACCCAGAACGGCACGGCAGGACCCGTCCACGCGGGTATGAGGTCGGCCATCGGGCTGAGCACCCGGAAGAGCCCCTCCATCGCGCCGCCCGCCAGCCAGAGCAAGCTCTCACCAATCGGCGGAATCGAGAGCAAAAACGTGCCGAACAGTGCCAAGGGCAGGATCAAAACACTGACCCACGGCACCGCGACCAGATTGACCAGCGGCCCGCTCAGGCTGACCGGCAGGTTCAGCGCCAGCAGCACCGGCAGCAGACCGAGCGCGATCAGCCACTGGGCGCGAGACCAACTGTGCAGCCAGTGCCAGGCGCCGAGGCGTCCACCGAAGATCAGGAGGAGAATTCCGACCGCCGCGAACGACAGCCAGAAACCGGGGCGCAGACTGATCAGCGGCTCGGCGAGCAATACGCCGTTGAGCGCGATCAGTATTGGCCAGGCCACGCCCAGATGCCGAAACCGCAGGCGCCACAGCAGGACGAGTCCGAGCATGATGCAGGCCCGCTGCACCGGCACGTCGAACCCGGCGAGAAAGCCGTAAATCAACGCACCACCCAAAGCGAGCGCGCAGGCTGAGGGCAACCAGGGGATGAACCGTGGCCACAGCCCCCAGCGTGCAAGGCCCGCCACCAGACCGTAAAGCAATCCTGCCAGAAGCCCGATGTGAGTACCCGAGATCACCAGCAGGTGCACGGTGCCGGTGTCTTGCAGCACCTGCCACTGTGCCGTGCTGAGGCCCGAATCGTCCCCCAACACCAGCGCCGCGAGACCGCCCTCATGCCCTTGGGCATCGACTGCCATCAGCCGCTGACGAATGCGATCCCGCCAGGGTTCTGCCGTGGCCGCGATCAACTCGCCGTCAACCACCGTGCCCGTCGCCCCGATACGCTGGGCCAACAGCCAGGCCTCGTAGTCGAACGCGCCGGGGTTGGCCAGACCGCCGGGGCGTTTGAGTTTGACCGCCAACCGCCAGCGCTCGCCGCTGCGCACGTCGGCACCGCCGTACCAGGCGACGCGCATGCGATCCGGCAATCGAGTGCGCCGCGAAACAGGGTCTTCGAGCTGAAAACGCACCACGCCGTCAGCGCTCTGAGGCAAACCGACGACAGTGCCTTCGAGCCACAACGTCTGGCCGTCGAGCCGCTCGGGCAATCGATCGTCCAAGGCGGATTGCGCGGAAACGCTGGCCCACGTCAGTCCAAACAGAAAAAAAGCCAGCGGATAACTGCGAAATGGCAACAGCATCAGCGCCACCACCGGCATCGCCAGCATCAACCAGACCGGCGGTAATGCCGGTAAAAAACGCAGGACCAACAATCCCAGTGCTAGCGCCACCATCCCTGTGCGCATGAGGTTTTCCCCTGTCGACCGATGAAATTCACCTTCATGACTTAGCGCACAGGGGGAGGCGCGCTTTTATTAATTGTCACAATGTCTGAATTTCCATACGTCACTATCCATGCATACTGGCCCGAATTTCTCGGCCAAGCCCCCGGATTTCCTGTATGCCACGCCACCTGATCAAGCGGTACATGCCCGATCCAAACAGCATCCGGGAACACAAATCCTTACGCTTTCTCGGCACCCTCCTCCACGACCCCAACCTCTGGCACCTCAATCGGCATTCCGTGGCGAGGGCGATGGGGATTGGTTTGTTCGCGGCGTTGATGCCGATGCCGTTGCAGATGCTGCTGGCGGCGTTTTTGGCAATCTGGCTACGGGCGAACATGCCGATTGCGGTGAGCCTGTGCTGGCTGACCAACCCGCTGACGATGCCGCCGGTGTTCTATGTCACCTACAAGATCGGCGCTCTGTTGCTGGGGCTGCCGCCGAGGCACTTTCCGGACGAGATGAGCTGGGACTGGATCAGCGGGCAGCTCACGACGCTGTGGCAACCGTTTCTGTTGGGGTCGCTCGTGGCGGGCGTGGTGCTGGGGCTGGTGGGGTATTTCGGGACGATGGGGTATTGGCGGTGGTGGGTGGGACGGCAGTGGAAGCGGCGAAAAGCCAAGCGCGGCTGACGCCCTCAATGCACACCATTGTAGGAGCCGGCTTGCCGGCTCCTACAGGATTTGCGACATGCAGAGCTGCCGCAGGGTTACTGCCGCATACCGCGCCCGCTCACCAGCAGGCGTGCGCAGCCGAGGTACAGGACGATGGTCGCCACGACCATGAACGCCAGCGCCACGCTGATCTTGATGTCCGATACACCGAGAATCCCGAAGCGGAAGGCGTTAACCATGTGCAGCACAGGGTTGGCCAGCGACACAGTCTGCCAGAACGGCGGCAGCAGGTTGATCGAATAGAACACCCCGCCCAGATAGGTCAGCGGCGTCAGCACGAACGTCGGAATGATCGAGATGTCATCGAAGTTGCGCGCAAACACCGCGTTGATGAAGCCCAGCAGCGAGAAGATCGTCGCCGTCAGCACCACCACAATGAGGGTCACGCCCAGGTGATGCACCTGCAGGTCGGTGAAGAACATCGAGAGGATCGTGACGATCACGCCCACCATCAACCCGCGCAACATACCGCCGAGGGTGTAGCCGATCAGAATGGTGTGCGGCGAGACCGGCGACACCATCAGCTCTTCCACCGAGCGCTGGAATTTCGCGCCGAAGAAGCTCGACACCACGTTGCCGTAGGAGTTGGTGATCACCGACATCATGATCAGGCCCGGCACGATGTATTGCATGTAGGTAAAGCCACCCATGTCGCCGATCTGTCGACCGATCAGGTTGCCGAAGATCACGAAGTACAGAACCATGGTGATCGCTGGCGGTAGCAGGGTCTGCGGCCAGATCCGCATGAAGCGACGGACCTCCCGATAGACGATGGTGTTCATTGCGATCAGGTTGGGGCGCAGCTCTGAACTCATACCGCCACCTTCGACAGATTTTTCTCGACCAGGCCCACGAACAGCTCCTCAAGGCGGTTGGTTTTATTGCGCAGGCTCAGCACCTGAACGTTTTGCAGCGCCAGTTGACCGAACAGCGCAGTGATGCCGACGGTTTTATCCACCTGCACCTCCAGCGTGCGTTCATCCACCAGCCGCGACGGATAGCCCGCCAGCTGCGGTGCTACGGCCATCGGATCTTTGAGGTCCAGCAGGAACGTCTCGGCGTGCAACGTATTGAGCAGGGTTTTCATCCCGGTGTTTTCGATGATGGTGCCGTGATCGATGATGCCGATGTTGCGGCACAGCTGCTCAGCCTCTTCCAGGTAGTGCGTGGTGAGGATGATGGTGATGCCCTTCTCGTTCAGCTCGGTGAGAAAAGTCCACATCGAACGGCGCAGCTCGATGTCCACGCCCGCCGTCGGCTCGTCGAGAATCAGCAGGCGCGGTTCGTGAATCAGCGCGCGGGCGATCATCAAACGACGCTTCATGCCGCCGGACAGCGACCGCGACGGCACGTTGCGCTTGTCCCACAGCCCCAACTGGGTCAGGTACTGCTCGGCGCGTTCCTTGGCGATCTTCGGCGGGATGCCGTAGTAACCGGCCTGGGTCACGACGATGTCGAAAGTCTTCTCGAACTGGTTGAAGTTGAATTCCTGAGGCACCACACCGATCGAGCGCTTGAGCTGCGCCGGGTTGCGATCCAGGTCGTGGCCGAAAATGTTCACCGTACCCGTGGTCTTGTTGACCAGGGTCGAGATGATTCCGATGGTGGTGGATTTGCCGGCACCGTTAGGGCCGAGCAATGCGAAGAAATCACCCTCGGCGACGTCCAGATCGATGCCCTTGAGGGCCTGGAAACCGTTGCCGTAGGTCTTGGTTAGCTGCCGGATGGACAGAGCTGAACTCATGACTGAAAACACACCAATAAAAGGAAAGAAAAGGAATAAATGATGACAAAAGCCTGGCTGCCGGATCGTTCGGGCCGCTGATACTGGGTCGCCGAAACAATCCGTTGCAAAGTGAAACGAGCGTCAATGTTGCTTGCCCACGCCGCGCAAGTACAGCGAGATCTATTGATAGTCGTTATTAATCTAACGCGGTAACGCTCACGTCAGCGCTGTCATCACAGCCTTACGGAACGCGGGACGTTGCTGTAAACGCTCGTACCAGGCTTTGAGGTGAGGCAGCTCTGCGCGTTCAATCGGCATTTCGAACCAGGCATAAATAAAGCTGCCCAGCGGAATATCGCCCATACCAAACGCGTCGCCGGACAGCCAGGGCTGGCGAGCGAGGGTTTCATCGACAATGCGCAGCAAGCCTTCGACGGTGCCTTTCGCAAGTTTGATCTGCGTCCAGTCCTGCTGATCGGCGGGCGTGCGCAACACACCCCAGAACACGGTGCGGAATGGCCCGGCGAAGGTCGACGTGGTCCAGTCCATCCATTTGTCCGCTTGGGCGCGGGCCTTGGGATCGCTGGGGTGCAGCGCTGAATCCGGAGCGTATTGCGCGGTCAGGTACCTAACGATGGCGTTGGATTCCCACAGCACAAAGTCACCGTCTTCGATCATGGGCACCACGCCGTTGGGGTTCTTCGCCAGGTAGTCCGGCTGATCATTGAGGCCGAACGCGCAGCCCGCACTGATCGCCTCGTACGCCAGCCCCAGTTCTTCCGCTGCCCACAAGGCTTTGCGGACGTTGGACGAATTCTTCCTGCCCCAGATTTTCAGCATGGTTGTTGTTCTCCTGAGTGCTAAGTGGGTGACGTTAGTGGCATATGCCTGCGGGCCGCCAGTCTAAACCATCGGGCGGGGTGGGACGTTGATTTGGCTTTACTCCACCGGACTGTGGGAGACGCCGGAGGTACGACGGCAGCGACGGCGGTGGATCAGTCGATTCATCTTCAACGGACACACCGCATTCGCTGCCGTCGTACCTCCGGCGTCTCCCACAAGGAATAGCGTGACCGGTAATGGCCCCGCCAAGGGGGTATTCGAGCCACACCCTCACGCGCATCGGCCATGGCTCGAACTCCCCCGACGGCGCGGGGTCACTATCGATGCGCGGGCCAGAGCGGCTGCCCGTGATGTCGATGGCGCCCGTTTGCGCCGTCATTTCGGAGGGATTCTTATGCTGTTGTTGTGGATCGTGGTGCTGGTGATCGGCGTGGCCTGGCTGGCCCATCGGCGTGTCGCCCCCTTCCCCGCCCTGGGTATCGTGGCAATTTATCTGCTGGTGATGGGCTCGTTCAGTCATGCCCACGGCTGGATGATCATTCCATGGCTGCTGTGGCTGGCCGTCGCAGTGCCCTTGGCCCTGCCTGACCTGCGCCGCCAATACTTCAGCGCGCCGATGTTCGCCTGGTTTCAGAAAGTGCTGCCACCGATGTCGGAAACCGAACGCGATGCCATCGACGCGGGCACAGTCTGGTGGGACGGCGAATTGTTCAGCGGCCGTCCCAATTGGGACACGCTGCTGGCGTACCCGAAAAGCCAGCTGACCGAAGAAGAGCAGGCGTTCATCGACGGTCCCACCAACGAACTCTGCGCCATGGTCAGCGACTGGGAAATCGGTCAGGCCATGGACCTGCCACCTGAAGCCTGGGCCCACATCAAAGAACACGGCTTCTTTGCGCTGATCATCCCCAAGGAATACGGCGGCAAAGGCTTTTCGGCGTACGCCCACTCGCAGGTCGCGATGAAACTCGCGACCCGCAGCGGCGACCTGGCATCCACCGTCATGGTCCCCAACTCCCTCGGCCCGGCCGAATTGCTGTTGCATTACGGCACCGACGAACAGCGCAACCATTACCTGCCGCGCCTGGCCCGTGGCGATGACATCCCTTGCTTTGCGCTGACCGGCCCGCTGGCAGGCTCCGATGCGGGCGCGATGCCCGATACCGGCATTATCTGCAAGGGCCAGTGGCAGGGCGAAGAAGTCATCGGCCTGCGCCTGAACTGGGAAAAACGCTACATCACCCTCGGCCCCGTCGCGACCTTGCTCGGCTTGGCGTTCAAGGCGTTCGACCCTGAACACCTGCTCGGCGAAGAAGAGGATCTGGGCATCAGCCTGGCGTTGATTCCCACCGACACACCGGGCGTGGAAATCGGTCGTCGCCACTTGCCGCTGGGCGCTGCCTTCATGAACGGCCCCAATTCAGGCAAGGACGTGTTCATCCCGCTTAAATACCTCATTGGCGGTCAAGACATGCTCGGCAAAGGCTGGATGATGCTGATGAATTGCCTGTCTGTGGGCCGTTCGATTTCCCTGCCTGCGGTCGGCACCGGTGCCGCGAAATACACCAGCCTGGTCACCGGCCAGTACACGCAGATCCGCGAGCAGTTCAACGTGCCCCTCGCCGCTTTTGAGGGTATTCAGGAAGCCCTGGCGCGCATCGGCGGCAACGCATGGCTGATGGACAGCGCGCGCATGCTGACGGCCAACGCCGTGGACTTGGGCGAGAAACCGTCGGTGCTGTCGGCGATCCTCAAATACCACCTGACCGAACGCGGTCGCGAGTGCATTACTCACGCCATGGACGTGCACGGCGGCAAGGGCATCATCATGGGCCCGAATAATTACTTGGGCCGGTCTTGGCAAGGCGCGCCGATCTTCATCACCGTGGAGGGCGCGAACATTCTGTCGCGCAACCTGATGATCTTCGGCCAGGGCGCCATTCGCTGCCATCCGTTCGTGTTGAAGGAAATGGCCCTCGCCGGACGTGAGGATCATGATCAGGCGGTGAAGGAATTCGACGGCCTGTTGATGCAACACATCGGCTTCGCGGTGCGCAACGCGGCCAGCACGCTGGTGCTTAATCTGGGTGTCGGCCATTTCGAAAGCATGCCGGGCGATCGCTTGAGTCAGGGCTATTTCCGCGCCCTCAATCGCCAGGCGGCTGCATTCGCGATGTTGGCCGACCTGAGCATGATGCTGCTGGGCGGCGAACTGAAACGCCGGGAGCGGCTGTCGGCGCGACTCGGCGACGTGCTCAGCCACATGTACTTGGCGTCGGCGGCCCTCAAGCGCTACCACGATCTGGATTACCCGGAAGCGCTGGTGCCCCTGTTTCGCTGGTCGATGGAGGAGGCGTTGGGCGAATCGGAGCGTGCGCTGGACGAACTGCTGAGCAACTTCCCGAACCGGATTCTGGGCGGATTGTTGCGCGTGATCGTGTTCCCGTTCGGGCGCCGTCATAAAGGCCCATCGGACGTGCTGGATGCGGAAGTCGCGGAGATTATCGGGCGCGCCAAAGGCGATCCGGCGCTGGAATCGGTGCTCGCCGGTTGTTATCGCCCGACTTCGGAGAGTGATCCAGTGGGGGCGCTGCAACATGCGGCTGACCTGCTGACTGGCGCGAAATCGCTGCATGGCAAACTGCATCACGGCCTCAAGAGCGGGCAGGTGAAACCGGCGGGCGGTGAGCATGCGATCGACGCGGCACTGAACGCGGGCGTGTTGCAACCGGCAGAGGCCGAGAAGTTGCGCGCGGCGGAAGCGGCGCGCAGAAAGGTCATCGATGTGGATGATTTTGATAAGGAAGAACTGAAGGCTTCCGAAGGAAAAATCCGCTAACCCCGGATGAGCCCCTCCCCTGTAGGAGTGAGCTTGCTCGCGATGCTGTTTGTCAGGATCCATTAGTGGAGCTGACCCACCGTCCTCGCGAGCAAGCTCACTCCTACAGCTCATCCTTAGCAGGCAGGCCCCATTCCAAATCATCTAATCCACCGCTCTAGCCTGCACATCTTCAATCCCTGTCCTACACTCCCCGGTAACAACAAGAAAACACCAAGGGGACGCATCATGATCGACCATCGCATGACTCATCGCTGCCTGCTCGCTGAAATTGCCTCGGGGGAGGACCTTCAGAGCGGCAAACCCACCCAGACCCTGCAAACCCTTCTGCTCATCGGCTTCGTCACGCGCCAACCCAGCCCTGATCACACCTACGCCCATCTGGCCTTGACCGAGGCCGGGCATCGCTATCTCGCCGGTTTATGGCATTGAGGTAACCCCACCTTCACGCGTCGACCAATGACCACCAGTCCTCCGGGGTATCGGTCACGGGTTCGGGGAACTATACTCCCGCGCCTGTTTTTGTCTCTGAGGACTTCATCATGGCCGACGCCAATCTCGACCGCACTCTCAACCTGCTGACGCACTTGCGCGGCATTCTGGTCGCGCTCGGTGAAGCCGAACAGGTGCCCGAAGAAAGTCATGCACTGTTCATCGAACGCTATGACGAATTGCTCGGCCTGCTGCCGGTTGAGCCGATCGAAAGCCAATACCTGGGCCAAGACCTGCTGTGCCAGGTGATCCAGCGCTACCCGCAAATCGCCCATCTGGTGCCGCGCGATCTGCTCTGGTACTTCGGTGGCGACTGCCTGCACTTCATGCCCGACGAGGAAATCGACCTGTACACCGCGCTGGAAGAACGCCGCTTCGAAGCCGAGGAGAACGAAGAACCGTTCGACTGGGATCAGGAAAAGCAACTGCTGGCGATGGGGCAGGAAGGGTCGCGGCACTGAGCCACCGCTCCCGTACCTTGTAGGAGCGCGCTTGCCCGCGATTGCGCTGTGTCAGGCATATGAATGGTTTTGACACACAGCAATCGCGGGCAAGCGCGGTCCTACAGGTTCCGCATCACTTCAGCAAGACGCCATGGGCATCCGGAAACACCTCCCGATCCACCAGCCCTGACACTTGCACCGCCTGCGGAAAGATCTTCTTCGCCACGAACAGATCATCGACGCCCTGCAGCGCCGTCACATCCGAGGCCTCCACCGGCTGCAACGACTCGACGCCCCAACTCTGCAAACGCTGCGACACCGGCAACGGCACGTTGTTGGCCGTCGAGAACACCTGCGCGTACTGTTGCGGATTCGCCTTGGCCCATTCGAACGCCTTGGCCAGTCGCTGGAGCACGTCATTCAGGGCCTGGCGCTTCACCTTGTCCGCCAGCGCCTTGTCCGACGCGGTGATAAACGTCAGTCCGGTGTTGATACCCTCCCCGCTCAACAACAGCCGCGCACCGTTTTCTTCCGCGAAGGCCTGATAGATGCCGAACGTCGCCCACGCGTCGATCTTGCCCGCATGGAACGCCGACAACGCATCGGTGGGCATGACGAACCCGATGTTCACGTCCGATTCCTTGACCCCGGCGTTTTCAAGCGCACGAATCAGCAGGTACTGCGAAATGCTGCCCCGGGCCGACGAGATCGACACGCTGCGACCTTTCAGGTCGGCCACGGTTTTGATGTCCGAATCCGGCGGGACCAGAATCCCGATGCTGCGCGATTGGCCTCGACGCACGGCGACGATGCGCAGTGGCGTACCTCCCGTTGCGGCGGCCAGCACGGGGGTGTCGCCAGCGGGTGCGAGGTCCACGGCCCCGGCGCGCAAGGCTTCGAACAGCGGCGCAGCCCCTTGGAAGTTGGCCCATTCCACTTGATACGGAACGCCGGCAAACGCCTTCGACGCCTCGACCACCGTGCGCAGCCCCTTTGCCTGATCCCCCAGAATCAGTTTGACCTTCGACCAATCCACCGCATCCGACACCGCCGCCGGTTTGTTGCCTCCGTCACCACACCCCGCCAGCACGGCACACGACAGCAGTAACGCGAGCCCTCGACGGCCCAGATTCCAGCGGTTAAACCCCATTGAATGACATCCTTGCACGGCAGCTTCAAAAGAAAGCGGACCCAATAAGTCCGCCCGATGAGGGTCATCGTAAGCGCATAAAAAATCGGGGTGAAATGTCGAATGGAAATAAGCTAATAATCAGCTTTTTTGATCTTTATAAGATTAGTGATGCATTATTTTTATAATTAGCTTAGCGCCAAATCGAATTTCACAGGGCCGTCGCCTCCCCCTATGTTGCTGACTGGCCTCGCGCGATTGCACGCGCGCCCGTCTTTTCTACAAGGATAAGGAATCGCCCATGAGCGTCGAATTCATCGGTTACATCGCCACCCAGCCGTTCTCGGAAATTCACCCACGCAGCGGTCAGACCGTTCAGCCGGAGTACGTCGAAAAAGTCGCGCGCGCCCATGAAGACGCCGGGTTTGACAGAGCGCTCGTGGCCTATCACTCCAACAGCCCGGACAGCGCATTCATTGCGTCCTACGCCGCCAGCGTGACCACGAAACTGAAATTCCTCATCGCTCACCGCCCAGGCTTCATCTCCCCCACCGTGGCAGCCCGACAATTCGCGACGCTGGACGTGTTCAACGGTGGCCGCACGGCGGTGCACATCATCACCGGTGGCGACGACAAGGAGCTGCGCGCCGATGGCAGCTTCATTGGCAAGGATGAGCGTTACGCCCGCACTGACGAATATTTGAGTGTCGTGCGTCAGGAGTGGACAGCGGAAAAGCCCTTCGACCATCACGGTACGTATTACCAGTTCGAGGGGGCGCATTCGCTGGTCAAGTCGCCACAACAGCCACACATCCCGCTGTATTTCGGTGGTGCGTCCCAGGCGGCGATCGAGGTCGCAGGCAAGCACGCCGACGTGTACGCGCTGTGGGGAGAAACCTATGAGCAGGTCAGGGATATCGTCAAACAGGTTCGGGCCGAGGCGGCGAAGCACGGTCGGACGGTGCGTTTCAGCCTGTCGCTGAGGCCGATTCTGGCCGAGACCGAGGAAAAGGCCTGGGCGCGGGCGGACAGCATTCTGGAACGCGCAAAAGCGCAGGCTCAGGCGGCAGGGATTCAGCGCCGCGAACCGGCGAACGAAGGCTCGAAGCGCTTATTGGCGGCGGCTGCGCAAGGGGCGCGACTGGACAAACGCCTGTGGACCGGGATTGCCGGGCTGCTGGGCGCCAAGGGCAACTCGACCTCGCTGGTGGGCACGGCCGAACAGGTCGCTGAGGCGCTGCTCGATTATTACGATCTGGGGATTACCACCTTCCTGATTCGCGGGTTTGATCCGCTGGAAGACGCGATTGATTACGGCAAGAAGCTCATCCCGCTGACCCGCGAGCTGGTGGCCAAACGCGAGCGGGAGAAACAGGAAAAGGTGGCGTAGGTTCCACATCGCATACCCCTCTGTGGGAGCGAATTCATTCGCGAGGGGGTTGTACATTCGGCACATTTCCATCGGCCGTACGACCTTTCGCGAATGAATTCGCTCCCACAGGAGGACCCTTTGCGCTGAACCCTTCTTATTCCTTATACGCCGTCCCGTGCCGATCCAGCTCGCGGATCAACGCATTCCAGTGCCGGGCCACGCCGGGCCCGTTCCCGTCCTGGAATACCCTGGCCTGATCCTCGACCTTCTTCACCACCTCTTCTGGCGGGAAAATCAGCTCGGCGTTGCCCGCTGCCTGCGCCGCAATCTGAATATTGCAAGCGTATTCCAGATTGTGCAGTTGCTTGAACGCGTGCTCGACGCTGATACCCGCCGTGAGCAAGCCGTGATTTCTCAGGATCATCACGCTCTTGTCGCCCAGATCCGCCACCAGCCGCTCACGCTCGCCCAGATCTTGCGCAATGCCTTCATAACCGTGATAGGCCACACGCCCGGAGAACGACAAGGCGTGCTGAGAGATCAGCAATAGGCCATTTTTTTGCGCTGATACCGCAATGCCGTCACGGGTGTGGGTATGCAACACCGCTTGCAGGTCCGGGCGCGCGGCGTGAATGGCGCTGTGGATCACGTAGCCTGCGTGGTTGATGCCGAGGCCTGTTGGGTCATCGACGATGGTGCCGTCGATGTCGACTTTCACCAGATTCGATGCGGTGATTTCGTCGAACAGCAAGCCGAAGGGATTGATCAGAAAGTGCTCGTCAGGCCCTGGCACCCGTGCCGAGAAATGCGTGTAGATGTGATCGGTCCAGCGCTTGAGCGCCGCGATACGATAGGCCGCTGCGAGTTTGACCCGCACCTCCCACTCTTCGGGACTGACCCGATCCCGTACGCTGCTGGCGTTGGCTGGAACGGGCAAAGAACTGACATTGCTCATGCATGACTCCCTGTGGGTCTTGAGTAGACGTATCAAGGGAGCCTAAGCGCGTTGGAAAATGTTTAAAAAGCACATTTTCTTCTAAGCTAATTATCAAGTTTTTTTATTTCTTATAACGAAGAAGTCAGGCCGCTTCACGCGCCTCCTTCAAGGCTTCGGCCACCAGACTTCCGAACGAGGCCACCGGTGCCTGTAGATTCCCGAGGAAGCGCGGGTACATCAACCATAGGTCCATCACCGGTTTGAAGTCCTTGAGCGGCACGACCGCCAGTTGATCGTGGTGCGCGCTGCGTTCGAACAAAGGACGCGGCACCAGCCCCAACCCCATGCCATCGGCCACCAGCCCCAATTGCAGTTCAGTGCCGAACGTTTCCAGATTGACCTTGAGACCCAACCCCTGATCGGCCAGCGTGCGCTGCAACCCCGCACGAAAACCGCAACCGTCCGGATTGAGCACAAAGCCCTGGTCATAACAGTCGGCCAGCTTGATCGGCTTTTTCGGCTGACGCTCCTTGGCGCAGACCACTACCAGCTCCATCTTGCCGATGGATTCACCGATGATGCCTTCCGGGAAAATCTTGCCGGCAGGGAACAGCGCGGCGGCGGCATCCAGCTCACCGTTTTCGATCTTGCCGATCAGATGGCTGCCCCAACCAGTGACGACCTGGGCGCGCAAGTCGGGAAATTGTCCGCGCAAGTGTTTGAGGGCATCGAGCAGGACGACATCGCCAATGGTCTGCGGCACACCCAGCCGCAACAGGCCGCTGGGCGGGGTGTCGCTGGCGACGAGTTCACGCAATGAATCCATTTCCCGCAGGATCGCCAGGCATTTCTGATACACCTGCAAGCCCATGGCCGTCGGCTTCAGCGGCTTGGTGTTACGGTCAAACAGCTCGACCCCCAGGGCCTGCTCGAAATTCTGTACCCGGCGCGTGATCGCGGGTTGCGTCAGGTCCAGCGACTCAGCCGCGTGGCTGATCGACTGGCAGCGAATCACCGCCACGAAGGCATCGATATCATCAATTTTCATTCGGTTCGCACATGAAAAATAGGGACAAGATAGGCAAAAAGCATAATTCCAAACGCGACATATGGATAGCCCGACAACCTGCCCGGGGGTTATCAAATGCTTTTTCGTTATAACCTAATCATCAATAAATAGCATATTACACAGTCGCATTATGCTTATATTGGCTGACCAAATCTGTTCTGGAGCGCACATGACTCAACCCCGACACCCCGAACGCCTGCGGGAATTCATTGGCGCTCTGGCCGAACTGATCGACAGCAATCCCCGCGAGGGCGATCTGCTGCATCGTGGCGGAAAACTGCTGGGCCAACTCGTGCGCCACGACGACTGGTTGCCGGACGAATACGCGATTCCCGATCCGACCCGCTACCAACAGTTTTTGCTGCACGCCGATTCGCGCCAGCGCTTTTCCATCGTCAGTTTTGTCTGGGGGCCGGGTCAGACCACGCCGATTCACGACCATCGTGTCTGGGGCCTGATCGGCATGTTGCGCGGCGCAGAGTTTTCACAAGGCTTCGCCCGCAGCGCCGAAGGCCGACTGGAACAGGAAGGCCCGGCCATTCGCCTTGAACCCGGCCACGTCGAAGCGCTGTCTCCGCGCAGCAATGACATTCATCAGGTCAGTAACGCCTTCGACGATCAAGTGTCGATCAGCATTCACGTCTACGGCGCCAACATCGGCGCGGTGAAGCGTGCCGTCTATCAACCGGACGGCAGCGAAAAACTGTTCATTTCCGGCTATTCGAATGCCTATCTCCCGAACATCTGGGACCTGTCCAAAGAGAACCACGCCCAATGACTCAAAACACCCGATCATTTGCCGACATTCGCAACGCACTGCTGAATAAGGAAGAAGTCGCTCTGGTGGACGTGCGCGAAGAAGCGCCTTTTGCCGAAGCTCACCCCCTGTTCGCGGCGAACATCCCGCTGTCGAAACTGGAGCTGGAGGTGCTGTCGCGCATCCCGCGCCGCGACACCGCGATCACCCTGTATGACAACGGCGAGGGCCTGGTTCAGCCTGCCCTCACCCGCTTGTGGGATTTGGGCTACACCGACGTCAAGCTGCTGGAAGGCGGCTTGCAGGGCTGGCGCGACGCAGGCGGCGAACTGTTCATCGACGTCAATGTGCCGAGCAAAGCGTTCGGCGAACTGGTCGAACACCATCGTCACACGCCGTCTCTCTCCGCCGAGGAAGTGAAAGCCCTGCTCGACAGCAAAGCCGACGTGGTGGTGCTCGATGCCCGCCGCTATGACGAATACCAGACCATGAGCATTCCCACCGGCGTCAGCGTTCCAGGCGCCGAGCTGGTGTTGCGCGCCCGCGAACTGGCGCCGGACCCGAAGACCCGCATCATCGTCAACTGCGCCGGGCGCACGCGCAGCATCATCGGCACGCAATCACTGGTGAACGCAGGCTTGCCAAACCCGGTTTCAGCCCTGCGCAACGGCACTATCGGCTGGTTACTGGCGGGGCAAACCCTGGACCACGGTCAGTCGCGCCGCTTTGCCGAGGTCAGTGACAACACGCTGTCCGTCGCTCGCGAGGATGCGCGCAAAGTGGCCGACAAAGCGGGCGTGAAGCGCGGCAAACGCGCTGACCTGAACGCGTGGCAAACCGAAGCCGCGCGCACAACGTACCTGTTCGACGTGCGCACGCCAGAGGAATTCGAGGCCGGGCACTTGCCGGGCGCACGCTCGACGCCGGGTGGCCAGTTGGTACAGGAAACCGATCATTACGCCAGCGTGCGCGGTGCGCGCATTGTGCTGGTCGACGACAACGGCGTCAGGGCGAACATGTCAGCGTCGTGGCTGGCGCAACTGGGTTGGGAAGTGTTCGTGCTCGACGACCTGCGCCCTCAGGACTTCAGCGAGAAAGGCCCGTGGAACGCGCCGATCCCGACGCCGTGGCAGGTCGAGGAGATCAGCCCGGACACCTTACGGCAGTGGCAGGCACACGGCAGCGTCGCCGTGCTGGATTTCACCGCCAGCGCCAATTATGTGAAGCAACACATTCCCGGCGCCTGGTGGACCTTGCGCGCCGACCTGTCCAGCGCGCTGCGCAAAATCCCCGCTGCCGAGCAATACGTGTTGACCTGTGGCAGCAGCAAGCTGGCGCGCCTGGCGGTGCCGGAAGTCGAAGCGTTGACCGGCAAGCCCGTGTTCCTGCTCAGAGACGGGACGGCCAGCTGGGTGAAGGCCGGCTTCGAGCTGGAGAGCGGTGAAACCCACCTCGCTTCCCCCCGCATCGACCGCTATCGCCGCCCCTATGAAGGCACCGACGCGCCGCGTGAAGCGATGCAAGCCTACCTGGATTGGGAATTCGGACTGGTGGAGCAGTTGGGTCGGGATGGGACGCATGGGTTTAATGTGATTTGACTGCCCCTCCTGATCTGACACCTCTTGATGATCGTTCCCACGCTCTGCGTGGGAATACCTCCATCCGACGCTCCGCGTCGCCAAGCGCTGGATGCGGAGCGTTCGGAACTGCATACCCAATCAGAGCGTGGGTACGATCATGAGGGCGTATGTCCTTCAAGCCACTAAATGCAATAAATTAATATTAAAAACCACCAAAATTAACCAACTACATAATTAGCATATAACCAAAAAATACTTCTAATGCGTTTCTTATAGGCTTAAGGTCATAACCCTTAAAGCCGACCCCTTTCCAAGCGGAGGCTCAAACTTTTTTCCGAGCCTGGAGACACGCTTCATGTCCGCCCCTATTCTCAAATCGCTGCGCGTCAAAAAGCTCCTGTTGGGCGCCCTGCTGACGCTGTCGTTCGGCCAATACAGCCAGGCTGCTGAAGCCTTGCAACCGCTCTTGGTCGCCAATCAGAAATCGGCATTGAAGGTGCTGCTGGAGGTCTCCGGCGAGCTGAAAGACGTGCCCTACGACATCAAATTCTCCGAATTCCCGTCCGCCTCGCCCTTGGGTGAAGCGCTGAATGCGGGCGCGGTGGACGTGGGTGCGCTGGGCGATGCGCCGTATGTCTTCGCACTCGGCGCAGGGGGGCCGTTGAAGGTGATCAGCATCACCCACGTCGACGGCCGCTACACCACGGCGTTGATCGTGCGTAACGACTCGCCGGTCAAATCCGTCGCCGACCTCAAGGGCAAGCGCATCGTAACCGGGCGCGGTTCGATCGGGCATTACCTGGCCATTCGCGCGCTCAACGAAGCGGGCCTGAAAACCAGCGACGTCAAATTTGTCTTCCTGCTGCCGAGCGAATCGCGGCTGATCCTCGACAACGGCGACGCTGACGCATGGGCCACTTGGGCGCCGTACACCACGGTCGCCACCCAGAGCGGCGCGCGCATCCTGCCCAACGGCCCGGACCTGCTGACCAACCATTCCTACCTCGCCGCCACCAGCAAGGCGATCAGCGAGAAACGCGCACAACTGGACGATTTCGTCGTGCGTCTGGACCGCGCCTACCGCTGGGTCAACGCCCATCCCAAGGAATACGCAGCCGCCCAGACCAAGGTCACCGGCCTGCCCGTGGAAGTACATTTGGCCGTCAATCAAGACACCAAAATGGAGCGCGTCAGCATTGATGACAGCGTGATCAAGGGCCTGCAAAACACCGCCAACATCTATGAGCGCGAAGGCATTCTGAATAAGCACGTCGATGTCTCCAACGGCTTCGATCCTGGCTTCAACGCCATCCGCCTCGCCGCCGAGCAGGCTGCCGAGAAAACCGATTCCCAGGCTGCGCGCTAAGCGACCGACCCCAGGAGAGCACCTCATGAGCACACCCCGTCAACTCAAATTCGGCGCGATGGTCCACGGCGTCGGCCACGGCTGGGGCGAATGGCGCCACCCGGATGCGCAGGCCGACGCGAGCACCAACTTCCAGTGGTACAAGGGGCAGGCGCGACTGGCCGAAGACGCGAAATTCGACTTCGTGTTCATCGCCGACAGCCTGCACATTCACGAGAAATCCAGCCCCCATTACCTCAACCGTTTCGAGCCGCTGACCCTCCTCTCGGCGCTGGCAGCGACCACCTCGAAAATCGGCCTGGTGGCGACCGTCACGGTCAGCTACACCGAGCCGTTTCAAGTGGCGCGGCAGTTCTCGTCGCTGGACCACATCAGCGGCGGCCGTGCAGGCTGGAACATCGTCACGTCGTGGCTCAGTGGCACGGCGGAAAACTTCAGCAAAAGCGAACACCCTCCTCACGCCGTGCGCTACCGCATCGCCAAGGAACACGTCTCGACGGTCAAGGGACTGTGGGACTCATGGGAAGACGACGCCTTCACCCGCGACAAACAAACCGGAGAATTCTTCGACCGCGACAAGCTGCACTCACTGAACCACAAGGGCGAGTTCTTTCAGGTCAAAGGCCCTTTGAATATCGCACGCTCGCGCCAGGGTCAGCCGGTGCTGTTTCAGGCCGGAACCTCGGAGGATGGCCGTAACTTCGCGGCGGAATATTCCGACGCGATTTTCGTCCATGCCGAGTCGTTCGAAGAATCAAAAGCCTACTACGCCGACCTCAAGCGCCGCGCCAAAGGCTTCGGTCGCAACCCCGATGACCTGTCGATCCTGCCCGGCATTCGCCCGATCGTTGGCCGCGATGCCGACGAGGTGGAGCGCCGCTATCAACAGGCCGTGGAACTGGTGAGCATCGAAGACGCCATCGTTGCGCTGGGTCGCCCGTTCAACGATCACGACTTCACGCAATACCCCTTGGACGCGCCGTTTCCCGACCTGGGCGATTTGGGCTCCAACAGCCAGAAAGGCGGTTCGGATCGCATCAAGCAACAGGCGCGGGAACACAACCTGACATTGCGCCAAGTGGCGCTGGATTTTTCCCGACCGCGTCGCGAGTTCGTCGGCACGCCGGAACAGGTCGCCGATCAGATTCAGCATTGGTTCGAGAACGGCGCCAGCGACGGTTTCATCATCAATTCGCTGCTGCCAGACGGCCTGAAATATTTCACGGAGCTGGTGATCCCCGTGCTGCAACAACGGGGCCTGCAACGCAGCGAGTACACAGGCTCCACCCTGCGCGAACATTTCGGGCTTCAGTTCCCGGTGAACCGCTACACGGCGGCGCGGGAAGACGCCTCGCAGCCGGTCTCGCGAGCCACCGCGCAGGCATCGACATGAACGCGGGGTTGAATCGCCAAGCCACGGTGACGGAGGTCGAGTCGGATGAAGCGTTCGTTGAACGCTTGCGCGGCATCACCCAGCGTCTGGCCGAAACTGCTGAGCATTACGACGACAGTGGCGAGTTTCCCCATGATAATTTCCGCCTGCTGCATGAGCACAACCTGCTCGGCCTGACCGTTCCTCGATCACTGGGCGGCGGTGGCGCGGACCTCAAGCAGGCACAACAGGTCATCAGTGCCGTGGCCCGTGGTGAACCGTCCACCGCGCTGATTCTGGTGATGCAATACCTGCAACATGCGCGGCTGCAACTGACGCCCAACTGGCCGGAGCACCTGCGTCGGCACGTGGGGCTGGACGCGGTGAAAAACGGCGCGCTGCTCAACGCGCTACGTGTCGAACCGGACCTCGGCTCACCCTCGCGAGGCGGTCTTCCAGCCACGACGGCTCACCGTACGGCGGAAGGCTGGCGGCTCAACGGGCGGAAGATTTACTCGACCGGCAGTCACGGCCTGACCTGGTTCAACGTCTGGGCGCGCAGTGACGACGACGATCCGCTGGTGGGCGTCTGGCTGGTGCGCAAGGACAGCCCCGGCGTGCGCATCGTCGAGGATTGGGACCATCTGGGCATGCGTGCCACGTGCAGTCATGAAGTGGTGTTCGAGGACGTGCTGGTGCCGCTGGATCAGGCAGTCAATGTGAGCCCTGCCCGCCTGGCACAACCGGAACTGGACGCCTCGGGTCTGCTGTGGATGTCGGTGCTGTTGTCATCGGTCTACGACGGCATTGCGCAATCGGCGCGGGACTGGCTGGTGGATTTTCTGGAGACCCGCACGCCGTCGAACCTCGGCGCCTCATTGTCGACCCTGCCCCGGTTTCAGGAAGCCGTGGGCCACATCGACACGCTGCTGTTCGCCAACCGAACCTTGATCGACGCCGCGACCCATGGCCTGACACCTGCCAGCCACGCGCCGCAGATCAAATACCTGGTCACCGCCAACGCCATCCGCGCGGTGGAGTTGGCCATTGAAGCCACTGGCAACCCCGGCCTGTCCCGCAGCAACCCGCTGCAACGGCACTACCGCAATGTCGTGTGCGGCCGGGTGCACACGCCACAGAATGATGTGGTGTTGCAGGGGGTCGGGAAGGCGGTGTTTGCGGGGCGGTTGAATCAGCGGACTTGAACCCCTGTAGATACTCTGTTGTCGGTCAAGCTTCCGATAGGTCTCTCATGTCGAAAAGCTTGGCCATATCAAATCCTTTACCGCTATGCCAGCAAGCCGGGCAGCTACAGGACGTGGGGTGGCTCAAGGTCTGCGAGCGACACCGAACCTGTGGGAGCAGCCGGAGCTGTGCGACGGCCGCGAAAGCGGTGTGTCGGCGGGTGCATTCACCCCTGACCCAACGCCATCGCTGCCGTCGTAACCTCCGGCGTCTCCCACGAGTTCTGCAGCGTGCAGGGAGGTTGCGGTTCACATGCGTCCCTTCAGCACGGCTTGCTGACAGTGGCGATTCCGGATGCGCTGCCGTCGGCAAGCCGGACTGCGACAGGACGTGGGGTGGCTCAAGGTCTGCGACCGACACCGAACCTGTGGGAGCAGCCGGAGCTGTGCGACGGCCGCGAAGGCAGTGTGTCAGCGGGGGCATTCAACCCTGACCCAACGCCATCGCTGCCGTCGTAACCTCCGGCGTCTCCCACGAGGTGTGCGGCGTGCAGGGAGGTTGCGGTTCACATGCTTCCCTTCAGCACAGCTTGCTGGCAGTGGCGATTCCGGATGCGCTGCCGTCGGCAAGCCGGGCTGATAGTTATCGTTCAAGCCACCATCACCGGGGGCTCGAAGGCTGTGATTTCCGGTACCGCCCCCACCCATTTTTCAATCTCTACCGAGGCGGTCTGCGCCGCGCAGCCTTGCGACAGGCTCGACGACCCGATGTCTTCGGTCACGACATTGGGGTTGCCGTGTTTTTCCAGGCATCGGGGCTGGGCCTTGTTCAACGGGTCGTACCAGGCACCCGTGGCGATTTGCACCACGCCGGGCCGGATGTCGTCGGACACAATCACCCCCGCCAGAAACGCCCCACGCTCATTCCAGACCTTGACCACATCACCCTCGGAAATGCCGCGCGCGTGGGCATCCTGGCGATTGAGGGTCAGTGGTTCCCGCCCCTGCACTTTCGACGCCTGACTGTAGGCGCCATGGTCGTACTGGCTGTGCAGGCGGGTTTTCGGCTGGTTTGACAACAGGTGCAACGGGAACGTCTTGGGCGGCGTGTCCAGCCAGACCGGGTGGCCCGGGCAGTCGGCGTAGCCAAAGCCTGCAATCCGCTCGCTGAAGATTTCGATCCTGCCCGATGGCGTCGGCAATCGATTGACCACCGGGTCCTCACGAAATGCCTGGAGCAGCACGGTATCGCTGGGTGGGTAGTCGATCTCGAACAGCCCGTCGCGCCAGAACTGATCGTAATCCGGGAGCGCGATGCCAAAGCTGTCGGCCCGTTGATGGGATTCGTCGTAGATAAAGCGCAGCCATTGACCCGCATCGCGCCCTTCGGTGAAGGCGCTCTCGAAATCCAGACGGCGGGAGAGGTCCGCCAGAATCGAATAATCATCCCGCGATTCGCCCACCGGCTCGATGGCCTGCTTCATGGCGATCATGTAGCGGTCAGACGCCGCGCTGCCAATGTCATCGCGCTCCAGCGCCGTCGTGGCGGGCAGCACGATGTCAGCGTATTTGGCCTGAGCGGTCCAGTATTGCTCGTGGACAATGATGGTTTCCGGACGCTCCCAGGCTTCCAGCAACCGATTCAAATCCTGATGGTGATGGAAGATGTTGCCCCCGGCCCAGTACACCAGCCGAATATCGGGGTAATGCAGCCGCTGGCCGTTGTAGTCGAAGGGCGCGCCGGGGTTGAGCAGCATGTCAGTGACCCGCGCCACGGGAATGAAATCCTTCACCGGGTTCACGCCTTGAGAAAAGCGCGGGCCTGAAAACGCCTTGCGCCCGCTGCCGGTGTTGTTCATGCAGCCGTAACCCAACCCGAATCCGCCGCCCGGCAGGCCGATCTGCCCCAGCATCGCGGCGAGGGTCACGGTCATCCAGAAGGGCTGCTCGCCGTGCACCGAACGTTGCAGCGAATAGGCGATGTTGATCATCGTGCGTTTGCTGGCCATCTCTCGTGCCAACGTGGTGATGCGCGACGCGGGAATGTCAGTCAGCGCGGCCGCCCACTCCGGGGTTTTGGCGATGCCGTCCACGCGGCCTTGGAGGTACTCGATGAAGCGTTCGTGCCCCACGGTGTAACGCTGTAAAAAGTCTTCGTGGTGCAGACCCTCGTCGACCAGCACCCAGCACAGCGCCATCATCAGCGCCGTGTCACTCCCTGGCCGAACAGCCAGCCACTCGTTGTGTTGAGGGCCGACCAGATCGTCTCGCAGCGGGCTGACGTTCACGAAGGTTACCCCGGCGTCGGACATCCGCTGAATCCCGCCTTCGACCAAATGATCGCTGGCGCCCCCGGGGCTGCATTGGGCGTTCTTGAGCGGCAGCCCGCCAAAGGCCACGAACAGCTCGCAATGCTGCGCCAGGTTCTGCCAGGACGTGTGCGCCGCCAGCAGCCAATCCATGTTGCCGACGATGTGAGGCATCAGCACCCGACCGGCGCCGAGGCTGTAGCTGTCAACGCTGTACACGTAGCCGCCAAACCCATTGAGGAAGCGGTGCAGCTGGCTTTGCGCATGATGAAAACGTCCGGCGCTGCCCCAACCGTAGCTGCCACCGAAAATCGCCCGGTTGCCGTGCTCGCCCTTGACTCGGGAGAGCTCGCTGGCGACCAGTTCCAGCGCCGTTTCCCACGGCACTTCGACGAACCCTTCCTGCCCCCGCAAATGCGGACTGCGCAATGCCGGGTGGTCGCCGAAGCGCTCCAGAAAACTGCGGCGTATCGCCGGGCGACGAATCCGTGTGGGCGAATCGATGGCCCCCGGAATCGAGGCGCCGATGGGCGACGGATCGGCATCCCACGACACCGGCTCCATCGCGTCGAGCCGTCCATTCACAACACGCGGGCGATAAGCGCCCCAATGCAACGACGTGAAACTCATGCCCCGAACACTCCCCCATCCTGCTCATCGAAAATCGCGTGTGGTGCCCTTAACGCTGCACCTGTGTCGCCCCGGCCTCTGGCGTCCCGAGCACGGCACTGAACGAATCGTCGAATACATTGGCAGCCGGATAGGATTTCGTCAGCCCCTCTTTGTTGAAGAAGTCGATGGTCTGCTGAGCCTGAGCGATGGATTGCGGCGAAATCGGCACCACGGTGGTCGCCGAACGCTCGAACCAGCCCCGCGCCACATCAGGATCGGCCTTGCTCAACGCCGCCCAGGCCGTGGCGTACGCATCGGTGTTCTGCGTGTTGGCCACCGACCAGGCGCGCGCTTTCTGCAAGCGCTGAATGAAGTCGGTGATCTGCGCACGTTTGTCCTTGATGGCTTTGTCATTGGCGACGATGAAACTCTGCGCCGGGATCAACGTATTGGCCGTTGCCAGCACATGGGCGCCTTGCCGCTCCTGCTGGATGACGTAGGGGTCCCACGTGGCGATGGCGTCCACGGAACCGCCGTCCAGAGCGTGGGATGCGTCGAGCGCGCTCAGATAGCGATACTCCACGGCATCGCGCGCCACCCCGGCTTTGTCCAACGCGGTGAGCATCAACTGCTGGCTCCATGAACCTTTCCAGATCGCCAGACGCTTGCTTTTGAGGTCTGCCACCGATTTGATCGGCGAATCCTTGCCCACGACGATTGCCACGCCTTCCAGATTCTGCCGGGAAATGCCGATGACCTTGATCGGCGCCCCCAACGCGCCGAGAAACAGCACGGGGGCGTCGCCCAACAGGCCCACGTCCAGCGCGCCGACGTTCAAGGCCTCGGCCACCGGCGAACCGGCCGTGAATTGCTTCCACTCCAGCGAATACGGCAGGTCTTTCAGCACACCGGCTGCCTCCATGACGGTGCGGGCGCCGTAGCTCTGATCGCCAACGGTCAAGTCGGCGGCATGGGTAGACGCTATAAAAGCGGAGAAGCAAAAGGCAGATAACGCGTTGCGCAGCAGACGGGATTTGATCGACACGAGTGGTCTCCACAGGGGTTCCATCGGAACCGGTTCATGAACATGAATACCGGTCCGCCTGTGCGGTCGCCGACTGATCGCCTCGGGCCAAGCGCGAAGCTCAGTGCGGCGGGATAGAACCATAACATCGCCATCAACATTAAATAAATTCATTATTGTTATAAGCAAATATGCCAATTCATCAATACACCCGCAGCACGCATGGAGACTTCCCTGAGCACGCCTCAATGGATTGCTGATCGACAAGACTCTGCCAGTGATGAAAAATGTCGCTTTTGTCTCGGGACACGCTCTTCTCCCCGACGACCCATCGCGTCACGAGGTCTTGCATGCCCACGCCCGTCATCACCCAGGAACACCTACCCGATTACTGCATGGCGATCCTCTTCGGGTTGGTGACGGCGTTTCCCGGCAAAGGCAGAACGTCGCTGCTCAAACTGGTGCGCGCAGTGGGCGTCCGCGATGCCGATGGCCATCTGATCGACGCCGACAGCCTGCTGCCAATACTGGAATCCCTGGAGGATGCGGGTTGGGTCATGTTGGAGGAGCGGCACGAAGGACGCTATTACGCCGTTACCGCAGAGAAACGAAACCGGGTGTTGAGGAGCTTCCTGGAATCGCCGGACTACGGTCTCTGGATGCAGGAGATTTTCGACAGCCTGCCGCAGCTCAGTGCGTGGCAGACCCCCACCCGGTCACGAATCCTGCAAGATCTTTGGTTTCAACTGCTGGGCCACAACCTCGGAGGGCTGGCGGACTCACTGTCCTTGGCATCCCCCCTCTTCACCCTCGCCCAATCCCCGGCTGAACACCCGATGTATGCGCTGCAACGCGATCCGGACGGACTGCATGTGTTCGCTGAGTTCAGCGAAGACATGCGACACCTGCTATTGGAGGATCACCTCAGCCTGCTCAACTTCTACCTCGCCCCAGCGGGGCAAAGCTATTCGCTGGCACTGCGCGAGATGGAAGCCCGACCCCATCCGTCATTGGGGGTCGAGTTGGCATTGCAGGCGCTGTGGCGCGGCGATTGGGACACCCTTGAATACGTCGAGATGGAAGAGACAGCGCTCCTGCAACACGTGATTCACCTGACGCTGCGAGGCCAGGTGAGCGACACGCTGGTTCTGCTGCGCGCCTGGCTGGCGGAAATGCGCAAAATCACCAAAAAGCGCAAGATTGATCTGCCGCCCATCCTCAATGCGTTCTACTGCCTGACGCTGTTTGCAGAAAACGATCCCAAACAACGCGCCTCGCTCAAACAGGCCGTGGCGCTGGGCAACAAGGAACGATACGGTGAGGCCTACGAGGTTTTCCCCTACCTGATGGCCCAGCTCGCGGGAGAAAAATCCCCGCCACTCCCGTCCTTCGCCCACATCACATTAAATGGGCTGGATGGCCTGCTGGTGGCCATCACGCTGTACTGGCTCGACTCGCCCCATACGCGCACCGACGCCTGGCGCATCAGGCTGGAGGACTGCCGCGACGAGCTGCATCGCGATCAGTACCTGTGGCTCGCCGCTGAGTTCGACGCGTTGATCGCCGTGCAATTCGGCACGCCCCGGCAATTCGCCGAACTGCATCAGGCCGCCGGTCTTCGCCCGCTCGTCACGCTTCTGCACCGCCAGGAAGCCTGGGAGCACGCCCTGAGTGCCCTGAGTCAGCTTCGCCCCGGCAAGACAACCGCAACACCTGCCGCCGATGAAAAAAACACGCGCCTGGCCTGGCACGTGCTTCTCGACGGCTATTGGGAAAAAGTCGAACCCCGAGAACAGAAGCGCAATGCCAAAGGGCAATGGAGCAGCGGGCGTGCTGTCTCGCTCAAACGTCTGGTGGAAGATGGCCCGGCCATGGATTTCCTGTCCGAGCAGGACCGTCAGACCATCGGCGTGATTCAGGTGAGCTATCAGTACAGCAACCCCGAATACGAGCTCCCCGCATCCAAGGCCCTGCCGCGACTGGTCGGCCACCCAGCGGTGTTCTGGCGAGACGCCCCCGACGTGCGCATCGACTTGCAGGCAGGCCAGGCGTCACTGCACCTGCACGCCAGCGCCGAGAAAATACGCGTGCACCTTGAACCCCTGGGTCTGCTTGAAGCGAGTGAAACCTTCGTCCAGAAGGAAACCACCACGCGCCTGCTGATTTACCCGATCAGCCGCGAGTTGCGGAAAATCGCCGAAATCGTCGGCGAAGGGCTGGTCGTGCCCGCGTCGGCCAAAGAACAGTTGATCGAAGTGGTGAGCGCCATCGCCCCGCTGCTGCCGATCCATTCGGACATGCCAGAGCTGACCGGGCACCTCGACCGCGAACCCGCAGACACACGGCTTTATGCCCATCTGCTGCCATTGGCCGAAGGCTTGCGTCTGCAGTTGCTGGTACGCCCTCAGGCCGATGGCAGCTGGTTCCGCCCTGGCCAGGGCGCCGAAAATCTGCTCACCGAACGGGATGGCAAGCCGCTGCAAGTCTGCCGGGATCTGGCCGGAGAGCGACGCGCGCTGGAGCACGTGCTGCTCGCGTGCCCGGGCCTCGCCAACGCCGACAGCGACGGCCAGGAATGGCAGCTCGATCAACCGCAACACGCCCTGCAATTGTTGAGCGAGCTGCATGCGCTGGACGGCGAACACCTGCATTGCATCTGGCCGGAAGGCGAGCGGATGCGGATCAAGGCGCGATCAGGCCTGAAAAACCTCAATATCGGTCTGCGCCAGCAGGGTGACTGGTTCGTGGTACAGGGCAACATCACCCTTGATGACGGACGCGTGCTTGAACTTCGTGAGCTGCTCAAGCTGATGGAAGCCAGCCCCGGCCGCTTCCTCAAGCTCAACGAGCGCGACTGGCTGGCCCTTGATGACAGCCTGCGAAAACGCCTCGACGAACTGGCGCACCTGGCTGACCGGGTCACCGATCAGGGCTTGCGCCTCAGCGCGCTGACCTCGCCCCTGTTGGCCGATCTGGCGCAAGAGGTCGGCCAGTTCGAGGCGGATGCAAGCTGGCAATCGCACCTTGAGCGGCTGCAATCCTTGCGCGAGTATCAGCCGCAAGTGCCTGGCACGCTGCAAGCCGAATTGCGCGACTATCAACACGACGGGTTCGTCTGGCTTTCACGTCTTGCCCATTGGGGCGTCGGCGCGTGTCTGGCGGACGACATGGGGTTGGGCAAAACCGTGCAGACCCTTGCGCTGTTGTTGCAGCGCGCCAGCCTCGGCCCCCAATTGGTCGTGGCGCCGACGTCGGTCACGCTCAACTGGCAGGCGGAAAGCCTGCGTTTCGCACCCAGCCTCAATGTGCGGGTGTATCAACAGCAGCGCAGCCTGGCTGACTTGGGGCCGGGGGACCTGGTCATCGTCAGCTATGGATTGCTGCAACTCGACGCGGAACTGTTCACGGCTCAACGCTGGAGCAGTGTCGTGCTGGACGAAGCGCAAGCGATCAAGAACGCTCAAACCAAGCGTTCGCAATCCGTCATGACGCTGGAATCCGATTTCCGCATGGTCGCCACCGGTACCCCATTGGAAAACCACCTCGGTGAGCTGTGGAACCTGTTCCGCTTCATCAATCCGGGCTTGCTTGGCAGCCAGGACAGCTTCGCCGCCCGCTTCGCCACCCCCATCGAACAGGGTGACGTCGGTGCGCGTCGGGCACTCAAGGCGCTGATCCAGCCGTTCATCCTCCGTCGTCTGAAAAGCCAGGTGCTCGAAGAGCTTCCGGCCCGCACAGAGATTACCTACAAGGTGCCGCTGTCCGACGAAGAAGCCCATCAATACGAAGCGTTGCGTCGACAGGCGGTGGATCATCTGTCCCGCCTTGATCCAAAGGCCGGTAAATCCATGCAGGTGCTGGCGGAAATCACTCGCCTACGCCGCTTCTGCTGTCACCCGTCGCTGGTCCTGCCGGGCTCAACCTTGCAAAGCAGCAAGCTGGAAGCCTTCAAGGAAATCGTCGATGAGTTATTGGAGAACCGCCACAAGGCGCTGGTGTTCAGCCAGTTCGTCGACCATCTGAGCATCGTCCGCGCCTGGCTCGATCAGCAGGGCATCGCCTATCAATACCTCGACGGCTCCACCCCGCCCAAGGAACGGCAAAGCCGAGTCAACGCTTTTCAGGCAGGCGTCGGCGACATCTTTCTGATCAGCCTGAAAGCGGGCGGCAGCGGTTTGAACCTGACCGCGGCGGATTATGTGATCCACCTCGATCCGTGGTGGAACCCTGCTGTGGAAGACCAGGCCAGCGACCGCGCTCATCGCATGGGCCAACAACGCCCGGTGACGATCTACCGCCTGGTGACCGAAAACAGCATCGAAGAACAGATCGTCGGGCTGCACGGGCACAAGCGCGATCTGGCTGACAGTTTGCTGGACGGCGGGGAAATCAGCGCGAAGCTGGATGCAGATGCGCTGTTGGAATTGCTGAAAGGCTAGATGCAAGGGTGAGGGCTTCGGTTAGGCCCTCACCTTTTCATCGATCAGGGTCGACGACACAGCGCCCCAAAAAACGCGCATAAAAAAACGCCGCTCTGTTGAGCGGCGTTTTTTTGAATTTGGAGCGGGAAACGAGACTCGAACTCGCGACCCCGACCTTGGCAAGGTCGTGCTCTACCAACTGAGCTATTCCCGCAATATGGCGTCCCCTAGGGGACTCGAACCCCTGTTACCGCCGTGAAAGGGCGGTGTCCTAGGCCACTAGACGAAGGGGACACTGCCTGAAACACCATGGTGTTGTGTTTCAGTTCCAGACTCACACCCGAAGATGCGTTCTGGTTTCACTCAACCTTGCCCTTAGGCAAAGCTGCTTAAAATTGGAGCGGGAAACGAGACTCGAACTCGCGACCCCGACCTTGGCAAGGTCGTGCTCTACCAACTGAGCTATTCCCGCATTGGCGTCCCCTAGGGGACTCGAACCCCTGTTACCGCCGTGAAAGGGCGGTGTCCTAGGCCACTAGACGAAGGGGACACGCTACAACATTCACTCCCTGCTGCGCTTCGCTGTGTGCTTTACGCTGCAAGTGGCGCGCATTCTATGGATGGTTGGAAGGGTCGTCAACCCCTCTATGAAAATTTATTCAAATCAATGACTTCGCCCTCTATTTCAGTCAACCATGGCCGATAGCGGTGTAGGCGAAAGCGCTTCTATATAGAGTGGCGCGACCAGCGCCCTTTCCGTGCCAGTGCATAGCCACTACACTCGGCGCAAAATCAATTAGATCGAGGTTTGTGCGGTGACACCACTGATTATCACCCTGATGGTTGTAGCAGGCATCGTACTCCTGGTCGCAATCGGCTATCTGAATCATGTCGCCGAGCAGAAAAAGGTCGAGCGCGCTCGCACCCTCGTCGAACTCAATGACCGCCTTCGCCGTTGCAGCGAGTTGTCCGAAACCTTCCCCGGTCAACTGATGAGCCCTGCGCTCAAGCTGCTGCTGGTGCGGCTGGAATTGAACGTGGTCAAGCGCCTGATTGCGCTGGAGCGACGCAATAACCCTGGCATTCAAGAGCACGAACAAGAGCTGGAAGCGCTGATCGCCCAAGGCGACAACATCAAGATCAGCAACCCGACCAGCCCGATTCAGACCGAAGCCAAGGCCAAGGATGTGCGCTTTCTGCTGGAAGCGATGCATGGCCAGGTCACTCGCGCCGCCCACGACGGTTTTCTACAGACCGCCGAAGCCAAGCATTGGGTTCGCGAGATTCGCAGCATGCTGGTGCTGCTGCACATCGAGTTCTTCAACAACCTGGGGCAGCAGGCGCTGAATCAGGATCAGCCGGGTCAGGCGCGTCTGGCGTTCGAGCGTGGCGTGCAGTACCTGAAGAATCAGCCGGAACCGGCTCCGTGGAAAACCCACCTGCAAGCGATGGAACGTCAATTGGCGCGGGTCAACGCGATGGTGCTGGACCAGATCGCACCGACCGAAGACGACAACAACGAGCTGACGGCGGGTTTGAAAGCGGACGAGGTCGACGCCGAATGGAAGAAGAAGGCCATCTACGACTGATGGCGTGACCCGACCCATCGCATCGCGAATGAATTCGCTCCTACAGATGAATCCGCGTCAGACCCTGCACCTTGGGCGACGCGGCACCTCCGTAGGAGCGAATTCATTCTGTGCGGCAGTCCGACGAGAGGCCGGCACAGCCACTACAGACTCGTCGCCTGAACCCCTGCATCGCGAATGAATTCGCTCCTACAAATTTCCTAGACACTCATCCGCGTCGCTTCAGCAATCCGTCAATCTCAGAAAAATCGCTGCCAACGCTTCGATCCCTGCCTGATCTGCTTCGCTGAAACGCGCCAGGCTCGGACTGTCCAGGTCCAATACCCCGATCAAACGCCCTTCCTTGACCAATGGCACGACCAGTTCGCTGTTGGACGCGCTGTCACACGCGATGTGGCCGGGGAATTCGTGCACGTCGAGCACGCGTTGGGTCTCGCGAGTCGCTGCCGCAGTGCCGCATACGCCCTTGCCGAACGGAATGCGCACACAGGCGATTTGCCCTTGAAATGGCCCCAACACCAGTTCTTCGTTGCGGTTGAGGTAGAAACCGGCCCAGTTCAAATCTTCCAGCTGGGTATACAGAAACGCTGAAAACTGCGCGGCATTGGCGATGAAGTCGCGCTCGTCCGCCAGCAGGGACTCCAGTTGTGCCGTGAGCAGGCGATAGCCGTCGAGGCCCTCGCCCGCTGCGTTCAAATCGATCATGGATGTTGCTCCAGCATTTTCAAACCCACCCAATAACGGGCGAACTGATAGGCGCAGCGGCCGTTGCGGTTGCCGCGACCGGTCGCCCAGCGTACGGCCAGAATGTCGAACTCGTGATTGCGCTGCCACTGCAACCCGGCCTTGGCCGCCAGTTCACCGACCCAATGCTCCACCACGTTCAGGAAGTGCTCCTGAGTGAACGGGTAGAACGACAGCCACAGCCCGAAACGGTCGGACAGGGCAATCTTGTCTTCCACCGCTTCGCTCGGATGGATTTCGCCGTCCTCGCCGCGCTGCCAGTGGGCGTTGTCGCTCTCTTTTTCCGGTACCAGGTGGCGGCGGTTGGAGGTGGCGTACAGCAGGACGTTATCGGGCGCCTGTTCCAACGAACCGTCGAGTACGCTTTTGAGCACGCGATAATCGCCCTCGCCGGACTCGAACGACAGATCGTCGCAAAACAGCACGAAACGCTGCGGCAGCTTCTGTAATTGCTCGACCACTCGCGGTAAATCCCCGAGATGATCCCGCTCGATCTCGATCAGTCGCAGACCGGCCTTGGCGTGTTCGGCGAGCAAGGCGCGCACCAGCGACGATTTGCCTGTGCCCCGCGAACCCCAGAGCAAAGCATGGTTGGCAGGCAGGCCGTCGATAAACTGCTGGGTATTGCGGCCCAGTTGCTCGCGCTGCTGATCGACGCCGATAAGGTCGGACAGGCGCATGTCCAGCGTCACGTCCAGCGGCATCAGATAACCGCTGCGCCCTTCGCGCACCCAACGCGCAGCAAGGGATGTTTCCCAATCCACCGGCTCACGAACGGCTGGCAAGAGCGGTTCAAGTCGCGCCAGAACCGATTCGGCGCGCTCCAGAAATGCGTTCAATCGAGAATCCACGATTTCTCCTTGATTTAACGGGTTAAAGGTGTTGTGCGATCAGCTATGCTTGGCCCGCAATGGACACAAGAAGTGCACGTGCCCCATGGATCAAGCGCCCCTATGGATATTCGACTTACCCAGCGACTGTCGTACAAACAGGTCCGTTTGACCGTTCTGCTCGGCTTTCTATTGGGAACGCTGTTCAGCCTGATACAAATTGCAATCGATTATGCCAGCGAAGACGCTTCTATCGATCGTGAAATTCGCTCGTTGCTGCAAATCAGCCACAACCCGGCGTCGCGCGTCGCCTACAACATCGACGCCGAGCTCGCGCAAGAGCTGACCCTTGGCTTGCTTCGCTCCCCGGCCGTGATCGGTGCTCGGCTGATGGACAACAACAATGTGTTACTGGCGTCCGTCACACGGCCGCCAGCAGAAAGCCCCTATCGCCTGATCAGCGACGGCCTGTTCGGCCAGAGCCGTGAGTTCGTGGATACCCTCCACCTGGATCACATGCCGAACGAAGCCATCGGCACCTTGTCTCTGAACGTCGACACCTACGCGTTCGGCAGCCACTTTCTGCAACGGGCGGTGATCACGTTGCTTGGCGGCTTTGTCCGCAGTCTGGTGTTTGCCGGGATTCTGTTGGGGTTGTACTACCTGACCCTGACCAAACCGCTGACCGGGGTCATCCGCGCCCTGTCCAGCCGCGACTCTCGCAGCCCCACACAAACGCCACTGCCCTGCCCGCCCGGCCATGAAAACGACGAAATCGGCGTGCTGGTGCAAGTGGCGAATCAACAGTTCGAAAACGTGGCGAGTGAGTTCTGCCGTCGTCGAGACGCTGAGAACCGCTTGACCGAGCACCTCAACGAGCTGGAAAACGTGGTCTCCGCCCGCACTCAAGAGCTCAAGTCCAGCAACGCGCGCCTCAGCCAATCCAACGAAGAACTGCAGATCGCCCGCAGCACGGCACTGGACATGGCTCACGCCCGCTCGGCCTTTCTGGCGCACATGAGTCATGAGATCCGCACCCCGCTCAACGGTCTGCTGGGCATGCTGGCGTTGTCACTGGACGGCCCGCTCAGCGCGGAACAACGTCAGCAACTGTCCATCGCCCATGACTCGGGCAAGGTGCTGGTGGAGCTGCTCAACGACATCCTCGACCTGTCGAAATTCGACGCGGGCCAGTTAGAGCTGGAGCGCATCCCGTTCGATCTCGGCACCCTGATCGAAGACACCGCCAATCTGCTCTCGCAAAACGCAGCGCCCAGCGTTGAACTGACATGCCTGATCGATCCCCGCTTCCCGGCGTTGGTCATGGGCGACCCGACGCGTGTACGGCAAGTCGTCAGCAACCTGCTGTCGAATGCGCTGAAGTTCACCCGTGCCGGGCGTGTGGACGTGCGACTGAGTCAGCAGGGCGGCAAAGTGCGCATCGAAGTGTGTGACACCGGCATCGGCATCCCTCAGGATGCACAGGCGAAGATTTTCGAGCCATTCACCCAGGCCGAAGCGGCCATTACCCGTCAGTACGGCGGCACTGGGCTGGGGCTGACCCTGACCTACAATTTGTGTAAAGCGATGGACGGGCAACTGAACATCGAATCCACCCCCGGCGTCGGCAGCCGGTTCTACGCCGACCTGCCGCTCCCGGCCCACACGCCAGCACCCATGTGGCCCGCGCTGAAAGGCCATGTGGTGGTGGTCAGCGCCAAGGGCAGCGGCCTGACGGAGCTGCTAAGCCGCTTGCTGCCAGAATGGGGCATTGATTACCGGCACTTTTCGGTGAACCACCCACAATCCAACGTACAGCCTGATCTGCTGATCACCGACTGCCCGGAATGCCTGGTGGGGATGCGCCCTGGAACGGACATTCCGATTCTGCTGGTGACGGCGTATGGCAATTTCATGCCAGCTGAGCAGGTCATCGCCCTGGCGCCACTGCATCAACAGGCGCGCCCTCTGTCGCGGCAGATCTTGCATCAAGCGTTGCGGCGAAGTCTGCACGTCGAGGACGTTTTGAACGGCGATCGTCTGCCCAGTCCGAAACCCGTGGCCCACCGTGCGCGCATTCTGTTGGTCGAAGACAACCCGGTGAACCAATTGGTCGCCAAGGGCATGTTGAGCAAGTTGGGGTGTGACGTGGTGGTCAGCAGCCACGGCGGCGAAGCGATACAACAACTTGAGCGCAATCACTTCGATCTGGTGCTGATGGACTGCAACATGCCGGTGCTGGATGGCTACGAAGCGACACGCCTGATTCGCCAGAGCGGCAAATGGCCCGACCTGCCTATCATCGCTCTGACCGCCAACGCCATGCCCGAAGAGCGAGAGCATTGCCGGAACGCGGGGATGAATGACTATCTGGCGAAGCCGTTTCACAAGGAAGAGCTGGTGAACATGCTGGATCAGTGGACAGCAGCTTCGAGCGTCAAGCTTTAAGCGACAGGTTGAACAGCGCCAGGCTTGCAGCTTGACGCTGGAGGCTCGCGGCGGCTTTATCTCAGCAGCGCTTCAATATCCGACTTCAGCTCTTCCGGCTTGGTCAGCGGCGCGTAACGCTTGACCAGCTTGCCATCGCGACCCACGAGAAATTTGGTGAAGTTCCACTTGATGCGCTCGGAGCCCAGCAGCCCGGGCGCCTGTTTCTTCAACTGCACGAACAACGGATGAGCGTCGCTGCCGTTGACGTCGATCTTCTTGAACAGCGGAAAACTGACCCCGTAATTCAACTCGCAAAACTCGGAAATCGCGCCTTCGTTGCCGGGTTCCTGTTTCCCGAACTGGTTGCAGGGGAAGCCCAGCACCACCAGCCCACGATCTTTATAGGTCTGCCACAGCTCTTCGAGCCCCTTGTATTGCGGGGTGAAGCCGCATTTGCTGGCGGTGTTCACGACCAGCACCGCCTTGCCTGCGTAATCGGCAAGGGTCTTTTGCTCGCCCTTGATCGTCTGCACCGGGATGTTCAGCAACTGTTCGCTCATGGCCGCGTCTCGAAAGGATCAAACCGCCAAATTAGCGCGCCAGTGGTTGGCGCGCCATTCAATTGTTCAGCGTGATATCACGGCATCAGGCAGCGCGGGCCACCAGGTCCAGGCACACCGAGTTGATGCAGTAGCGCAGCCCTGTCGGCGGCGGGCCGTCAGGAAAGACATGGCCCAAGTGAGCGTCGCACTTGGCACACACCACTTCGGTGCGAATCATGCCGTGGCTCACGTCGCGCACTTCCACCACCGCGCTGCCTTCGAGCGGCGCGTAAAAACTCGGCCAGCCGCAGCCTGAATCGAACTTGGTGGTTGAGTCGAACAACGCTTCGTTGCAGCACACGCAGTGATAAACACCATCGGTCTTGGTGCTGTTGTATTTGCCGGTGAAGGGTCGCTCGGTGGCCTTCAGACGGCAGACCTGGTACTGCTCTGGGTCGAGCATCTGTTTCCATTCTTCGAGGGATTTTTCCAGCTTGTCCACGGGTACACCTCCACCATTCAAAAAGCCCGATCTGTGTCTTTTCCACGGGTCGGGTGGCACGTATGATTGCGCCTTCGTTGGACGCCAGTCTGTCACCGGCCTTCAAGGCATACAAATTCATTTTGATGGCGTCGTGCTCAGCGGTTCGCGCTCCCTCTCACGGCGAACCCTTTTATTGTCGGGATCAATCACATGCAGTTCAGCAAATCGAACAAGCTCGCCAACGTCTGCTACGACATTCGCGGGCCCGTGCTCAAGCACGCCAAACGCCTGGAAGAGGAAGGCCATCGCATCCTCAAGCTGAACATCGGCAACCCGGCGCCGTTTGGTTTCGAGGCGCCGGACGAAATCCTGCAGGACGTGATCCGCAACCTGCCGACCGCACAGGGCTACAGCGACTCCAAGGGCCTGTTCAGCGCGCGCAAGGCCGTGATGCAGTATTACCAGCAGAAGCAGGTCGAAGGTGTCGGCATCGAAGACATCTACCTGGGCAACGGCGTGTCCGAGCTGATCGTGATGTCGATGCAGGCGCTGCTGAACAACGGCGACGAAGTGCTGGTGCCAGCCCCTGACTACCCGCTGTGGACCGCAGCGGTCGCCCTGTCCGGTGGCAGCCCCGTCCATTACCTCTGTGACGAGCAGGCCAACTGGTGGCCTGATCTGGACGACATCAAGGCCAAGATCACGCCGAACACCAAGGCGATGGTGATCATTAACCCGAACAACCCGACCGGCGCCGTCTATTCGAAAGAAGTGTTGCTGGGCATGCTGGAAATCGCTCGCCAGCACAACCTCGTGGTGTTCTCTGACGAAATCTACGACAAGATTCTGTACGACGACGCCGTGCACATCTGCACCGCGTCGCTGGCGCCGGATTTGCTGTGCCTGACCTTCAACGGCCTGTCGAAGTCCTATCGCGTGGCCGGTTTCCGCTCCGGCTGGATCGCCATTTCCGGTCCGAAGCACAACGCCCAGAGCTACATCGAAGGCATCGACATCCTGGCCAATATGCGACTGTGCGCAAACGTGCCGAGCCAGCATGCGATCCAGACCGCATTGGGGGGCTATCAGAGCATCAACGACCTGATTCTGCCGCCAGGCCGCCTGCTGGAACAGCGCAACCGGACCTGGGAACTGCTCAATGACATTCCCGGCGTCAGCTGCGTGAAGCCGATGGGTGCGCTGTACGCGTTCCCGCGCATCGACCCGAAAGTCTGCCCGATCCACAACGACGAGAAGTTCGCGCTGGACCTGCTGCTGTCCGAGAAGCTGCTGATCGTTCAAGGCACGGCGTTCAACTGGCCATGGCCGGACCACTTCCGCGTGGTGACGTTGCCGCGTGTGGATGACCTGGAAGCGGCGATTGGCCGTATCGGTAACTTCCTCAAGACGTACAAGCAATAACGGTGCATTTGTGCCGAGCATGCCCACGCCCTGCGTGGACATGCGTCCGCTGACGTCCCGCCTCACCCCGGCAACGGACGCAGAGCGTCCAACGCGGCGTTACCACACAGAGCCTGTGAACGATCGGGCAACGATCAGGCCATGCAGCCCCCGATTCAAACAATGGCGCTACCGCCACCCTCCCGCTCTGGGTCCATAATGACCCGGGCGATGCAAACGACACAGTTTGAAATAGTCGCCCGGTTGAATACCCACCGACATCACCTTATATACCCCGCAACGCGTTACACATTCTTCACGAGGAGAAATTCCACACCATGATGCGCATCTTGCTGTTCTTGGCCACTAACCTTGCGGTCGTGCTGATTGCCAGCATCACCTTGAGCCTGTTTGGCTTCAATGGGTTCATGGCGGCCAACGGGGTTGACCTCAACCTCAATCAGCTGCTGATTTTCTGCGCCGTTTTTGGTTTCGCTGGCTCGCTGTTCTCGCTGTTCATCTCCAAGTGGATGGCGAAGATGAGCACCGGGACCGAAATCATCACCCAACCCCGCACCCGCCATGAACAATGGCTGCTGCAAACCGTTGAACAACTGTCCCGCGAAGCTGGCATCAAGATGCCAGAAGTCGGAATTTTCCCGGCCTACGAAGCGAACGCCTTCGCCACCGGCTGGAACAAGAACGATGCATTGGTCGCGGTCAGCCAGGGCTTGCTGGAGCGCTTTTCGCCCGACGAAGTGAAAGCCGTGCTGGCCCACGAAATCGGCCACGTCGCCAACGGTGACATGGTGACACTGGCGCTGGTTCAAGGCGTGGTGAACACCTTCGTGATGTTCTTCGCGCGGATCATCGGCAACTTCGTCGATAAAGTGATCTTCAAGAACGAAGAAGGCCGTGGCATGGCGTTCTACATCGCGACCATCTTCGCCGAGATCGTCCTGGGCTTCCTCGCCAGCGCCATCGTCATGTGGTTCTCGCGCAAACGCGAATACCGCGCAGACGACGCCGGTGCTCGCCTCGCCGGTACAGGCGCGATGATCAGCGCTTTACAGCGCCTGCGTTCGGAACAAGGCGTGCCAGTGCAGATGCCCGACAGCCTGACGGCGTTCGGCATCAACGGCGGCTTGAAGCATGGCCTGGCGGGTCTGTTCATGAGCCACCCAGCGCTGGAAGACCGCATCGAGGCGTTGCGTCGTCGGGGTTGATACCGCGCACCGCAGGTACGAGAAAGGGCGACTTCGGTCGCCCTTTTCTTTTGCCATGAAAACCGTACTACGGCCGAGGCAGGCCTCCGTTGTTACCGCCGAAACAGCCGATACGCATACTCCATCAAACGCGTCGCGCCCGCCTGTTTGAACTTGGGGCTTTGCGCCAGCACATCGCCCTCGCCGACCATTTTCACTCGCCATTCCGGCGACAGCAGTTGCTGCACTTCATCTTCATCCACCGAAAACGGCGGGCCGTCGATCTGAGACTGATCGTAGTCCAGGGTGATCAGCAGACCGCGAGAGTCTTGGGCCATGAGGCGATTGATCTGCTCGACGTAACGCCAGCGCATGTCTGACGGCAGCGCAATGATTGCGGCTCGGTCGTACCACGCGGTGCAATGTCCGACGTCCTTCGGTTTGAGCGCGAAGAAATCACCGCACCAGATTTCGACGTTCTTGTGGGCGTAAACCTTGAACGCACCGCGGGTTTCGATCTCGGGTAAAAACCCGTTTTCGCTGAACCAGGCCTGGACTGCCTTCTCGGAAAGCTCGGCGCCGAGCACCTGCAGTCCTTGATCGGCCAGCCAGTTGATGTCGACGGTCTTTCCGCACAGCGGCACCAGAACGCGCTCACCGGGCTTTACGTTCAATTCAGACCACAGCTTCACAAGATACGGATTCACCTCTGACTGATTGAAGCCAATCTGATTGATCGCCCAACGCTCATGCCAAAACTGCGGCTCCATAAATGCTCCTGATATTTCGATCAAACGGCACTAAAACTTATATTAGATTTAGATCAATGATCTGCCTGATCATGGCCACTATCTTATACGCTCAGGACGCCCGCACATGTTCCCTAGCCTGTTCATTTCTCATGGCTCCCCAATGCTTGCGCTGGAACCCGGCGAGAGTGGCCCGGCGTTGCGGCGTCTGGCGGCTTCCATGCCTCGGCCAAAAGCTATTGTGATCGTCTCCGCGCACTGGGAAAGCAACGATTTGCGCGTCAATGGCAATCCGCAACCGGAAACCTGGCATGACTTCGGCGGTTTCCCCGCTGCACTGTTTGCCGTGCAATACCCCGCGTCCGGCCATCCCGAGACGACGCAACGGGTGGTGGATTTATTGGCAGCCGCTGATCTACCTGCCGTTGTGGACAGCCGCCGCCCCTTTGACCACGGCGTCTGGGTGCCGTTGTCGTTGATGTACCCTCAGGCCGACATCCCGGTCGTGCAGGTGTCGCTGCCAACGCGCTTGGGGCCTGAGCTGCAGACTCGCGTCGGCAAAGCGCTGAGCCAATTGCGCGAAGAAGACGTGCTGGTGATCGGCTCGGGCAGCATTACCCACAACCTGCGTGAGCTGGACTGGCACGCCGGACCGGAAAGTGTCGAGCCATGGGCATTGACCTTCCGTGACTGGATGGTGGAAAAGCTGGCGGCCAATGATGAAAACGCCCTGCACGACTACCGCCGCCAGGCGCCGAATGCTGTGCGTAATCATCCGAGCGATGAGCATCTGCTGCCGCTTTATTTCGCCCGGGGTGCCGGAGGTGAGTTCAGCGCAGCGTATCAGGGCTTCACCATGGGCGCGTTGGGGATGGATATTTACCGGTTTGGGTAATTGATTGCCCGCTCCTCATTGATCACGGCGCACCAAAACGCAGACAAAAAAATCCCCGAACCAGTCGGGGATTTTTTCGTTCAGACGATCAGCTCAACGCCAATCAGTCTTCGCGATAGCGACGGAGTTTCAGCTGCTTGCCCGCAACGCGGGTGTCTTTCAGCTTGGCCAGCAGACGCTCAAGGCCGTCTTCCGGCAGCTCGACGAGGCTGAAGCTGTCACGCACCTGGATGCGGCCGATGGCTTCGCGGGCCAGACCGCCTTCGTTGAGGATGGCGCCCAGCAGGTTTTTGGCAGCGATACCGTCACGCGCACCCAGCGCGGTACGGCAACGTGCACGGCCTTCAGCCAGTGGCATCGGCGCACGACGCTCGCGGTCGCCACGATCGGGACGGTCGCCCGACGGACGATCGGCACGGTCGCCACGCGGTGCATTGTTCGGCACCAATGGACGCTCTTTCTCGATGGCAGCGAGGGTCAGCGCCTGGCCGTTGGTGGCCTTGCGCAGCAGTGCGGCAGCCAGGGCACGCGGAGTGCAACCGATGTCGGCAGTCAGACGGTCCAGCAGCTCGCCATGGCTGGCTTCGGCATCGGCCACCAGTGGCGCGAGGCTGTTGGTCAGTTTCTTGATGCGGGCATCGAGAACGGCTTGCGAGTCTGGCAGGCGAACTTCGGCAACCTTCTGACCGGTCACACGCTCGATCACTTGCAGCATGCGGCGCTCACGCGGGGTCACCAGCAGCAGCGCACGGCCTTCGCGACCGGCACGACCGGTACGGCCGATACGGTGAACGTAGGATTCCGGATCGTACGGCATGTCGACGTTGAATACGTGAGTGATGCGCGGAACGTCCAGACCACGGGCAGCAACGTCGGTCGCGACAACGATGTCCAGGCGACCATCTTTCAGCGAGTCGATGACGCGCTCACGCTGGTTCTGGGCGATATCACCGTTCAGCGCGGCAGCCTTGTAGCCTTTGGCTTCCAGAGCGCTCGCCAGGTCCAGAGTGGCCTGCTTGGTGCGGACGAACATGATCAGGGCGTCGAAATCTTCGACTTCCAGCAGGCTCAGCACGGCAGAGGTCTTCTGGTCAGCGTGAACCAGCAGGTGAGCCTGCTCGATCGCGGTGACGGTCTGGGTCTTGCTCTGGATCTTGACGTGTTTCGGGTCTTTCAGGTGACGCTCGGCGATCGCACGGATCGACTGCGGCAGGGTCGCCGAGAACAGCACGGTCTGGCGAGTTTCAGGCATGGCCTTGAAGATGACTTCGAGGTCGTCCATGAAGCCCAGCTTCAGCATTTCGTCAGCTTCGTCGAGCACCAGGTGGTTCACGGTCGCCAGGACTTTTTCGTCACGACGCAGGTGATCGCACAGGCGGCCCGGGGTAGCGACGACGATTTGCGCGCCGTTACGGATGGCTTTCAGCTGTGGGCCCATCGGCGCACCGCCGTAGACGGCCACGACGGTCACGCCCGGCATTTGCTTGGCGTAGGTTTCGAACGCGGTGGCGACTTGCAGGGCCAGTTCGCGGGTCGGCGCGAGGATCAGCGCTTGCGGCTCGCGTTTTGCCGGGTCGATGCGGTTCAGGATAGGCAGTGCGAAGGCCGCGGTTTTACCGGTACCTGTCTGCGCCTGACCGATCATGTCGTGACCGGCAAGAATAATCGGGATCGATTGCTGCTGAATGGCCGAAGGCTCTTCGTAGCCGGTAGCGATAACGGCTGCAACAATATTCGGATGAAGGTCGAGAGCGGCGAAGCCGCCGGTTTCCTGGGTCATGGGTCTGCCTCTGAGTGCATCCGCAAAGACCCATGCTTCAAAGCTGCGCGTGCCGTGTAAGACCCTAGAGTCACCCTGGCTGCTTTGTCGGCGGGGATTTGCGAAAACGTATTGATGAATGGATCGTCAAGGATAGTTCGTGTTGGAACCAGCCTGCGAAGAAGGCTTCGCAAACCCATACCGTGACGAGGGCCCTATGAAAGGCCGGCGCGCACTATACCGGAAATGCCAAAAAAAGTGAGTATTTTTTTCACACAGAGAAGTGCGTGCGTCTAACGGTCACAGGCTTTGCGCAAACCTGTGTCAGTGTCTATTTTTTAAAAGCCCGGTATTACTGGCGGCGGGGGCTTAAACGATTCACCTCATCAGTCAGGCAGCCCACCCTCCTCATCTCCTCAGCCTGCAGGAATAGCGACATGACCTCTTCGATCAAAGGCCACGTCAGCCGGGAACAACGCGGCGCCATCATGCTCATCGGGCTCGACCGGGTGGCCAAGCGCAACGCCTTCGACATGGGCATGCTCAATCAGCTCAGCCTGGCCTACGGTGAGTTCGAACGTAACGATCAGGCGCGGGTCGCCGTGGTGTTTGCCCATGGCGAGCACTTCACGGGCGGGCTGGACCTGGCGGACACCGGCGAAACACTGATGAACGGCTGGCAGTTGCCGGAAGGCGGCTGCGACCCATGGGGCGCTTTCGAAGGGCCACGGGTCACAAAACCGGTGATCGTCGCGGCGCAGGGCTACTGTTTCACGCTCGGCATCGAACTGATGCTGGCCGCCGACATCAACCTGTGCGCCAGCAACACCCGCTTTTCGCAGCTCGAAGTGCAGCGCGGCCTGTTCGCGTTTGGCGGCGCAACCTTGCGCATGCACCAGATCGCCGGGTGGGGCAATGCCATGCGCTGGCTGTTGACCGGCGACGAATTCGACGCCCATGAAGCGTTGCGCATGGGGCTGGTGCAGGAAATCATGGCGTACGAGGATTTGCTGCCGTGTGCGCTGCATCTCGCAAGTCGCATCGCCGAACGCGCGCCGCTGGGGGTTCGTGCGACGTTGGCGTCGGCCCGTCAGGCGGTGTGTGAAGGGGAAGACGCGGCAGCCCGACAGTTGCCAGCGCTGATGAAGCAGGTGATGTCCAGCGAGGACGCCAAGGAGGGCCTGCGCGCTTTGATCGAGCGCAGGCCGGGGTATTTCACCGGGCACTGAACGCCTCGGTCAGGTCGCCGGGCGCACGGTCTTGATCAACGGCAGCAGCGAGTAACCCAGTTGCGGCGCGAGGGTTTCGGCGCGCTCGATCAGCGCGTCCATGTCCAGCGTCTGGTCCAGATCAGAAGGCACGATGAGGATGACGTTGCCTTCTTTGACCGGCAGCTCCCAGTAATGGCGGTGATACAGCCCGCGCAGCAACGCTGCCCCCAGCGGTTTGCCATCGTCCGAGGCCCATTGGTTGATGATCAGCCAGCCGCCCGGATTGAGCCGCTGCTGGCATTTCTCCAGAAAGCCCCACGCCAGATGCCCCACCGCCGGCCCTGTGTCGGTGTAGAGGTCGACGAAGATCAGGTCGGCGCTTTCAGCAGTGGGCAGCAATTCCAGCGCATCGCCAATACGGATATAGAGGCGCGGATCGTCCGCCAGCCCCATGTATTCCATGGCGAGGCGCGGTACGTCCGGACGCAATTCGATGGCCTCGACGTCGTCCAGCGGCAGAAACTTGAGGCACGCCTGGGTCAGCGTGCCCGCGCCGAGGCCCATGAATAGCGCACTCTCTGGCGCGTCGTGGCACAACGCGCCGATCAGCATCGCACGGGTGTAGTCGTATTCCAGCCACGCAGGATCAGCCGTGAACGTGCAGCTTTGCTCGATGGCGTCGCCGAACTCCAGGAAGCGGTAGTCGTCCACTTCCAGCACGCGAATCATGCCGAAGTCATCGTGGACTTCAGCCAGCACGCGCTCTACACGCTCCTCGGTCATTGCTGTTCTCTCGGTCAATCGAATTTGGCGCGCGGATTGTCGGCCAAGCGCACCCCGCAGGTCACGCAAATTATCGGGGCGAACTGCTAACATGACCGTCCGATTGCACTGACTTCGAGTTCACCATGAGCCAACCCTGGAGCCCCGACAGCTGGCGGAGCCTGCCTATCCAGCAACAACCCCAGTACCCCAACGCCGACCATGTTCGACGTGTCGAACAGTCGCTGGCCAGTTTCCCGCCGCTGGTGTTCGCTGGTGAAGCCCGCGAGTTGCGCCGTCAGTTTGCCGAGGTGACCCAGGGCCGTGCGTTTCTGTTGCAAGGTGGCGATTGCGCCGAGAGTTTCTTCGAATTCTCAGCGGCGAAGATCCGCGACACCTTCAAGGTGCTGCTGCAAATGGCGATCGTCATGACCTTCGCGGCCGGCTGCCCGGTGGTCAAGGTCGGGCGCATGGCGGGGCAATTCGCCAAGCCGCGTTCGTCAAATGACGAGACTGTCGATGGCGTGACACTGCCGGCGTACCGCGGCGATATCGTCAATGGCATCGGCTTCGACGAGAAGAGCCGCGTGCCGGACCCGGATCGTCTGTTGCAGGCCTATCACCAGTCCACTGCGACGCTGAACCTGCTGCGGGCGTTTGCTCAAGGTGGCTTCGCGGACTTGCACCAAGTGCACCAGTGGAACCTCGATTTCATCGCAGGCTCGGCGCTCTCGGACAAATACAGCCAGCTCGCCGACCGCATCGACGAGACCCTGGCGTTCATGCGCGCCTGCGGCATGGATACCTCGCCGCAACTGCGCGAAACCAGCTTCTTCACCGCCCACGAAGCGTTGCTGCTCAATTACGAAGAAGCCTTCGTTCGCCGGGACAGCCTGACCAACGACTTCTACGACTGCTCCGCGCACATGCTGTGGATCGGCGATCGCACGCGTCAGCTCGATGGCGCGCACGTGGAGTTTCTGCGCGGGGTGAAGAACCCGATTGGCGTGAAAGTCGGTCCGAGCATGAACACCGACGACCTGATCCGCCTGATCGACATCCTCAACCCGGACAACGACCCGGGTCGCTTGAACCTGATCGCGCGCATGGGCGCCAACAAGGTCGGCGATCACTTGCCAGGGCTGATTCGGGCCGTCGAGCGCGAGGGCAAGCAGGTGTTGTGGAGCTCGGACCCGATGCACGGCAATACGATCAAGGCCAGCAGCGGCTACAAGACCCGCGACTTCGCGCAGATTCTGGGCGAGGTGAAGCAGTTCTTCCAGGTGCATCAGGCCGAAGGGACGTACGCGGGCGGGATTCACATCGAAATGACCGGGCAGAACGTTACCGAGTGCATCGGCGGCGCACGTCCGATTACCGAGGATGGCTTGTCGGACCGTTACCACACCCATTGCGACCCGCGGATGAACGCGGATCAGTCGCTGGAGCTGGCGTTCTTGATTGCCGAGACGTTGAAGCAGGTTCGGCGTTGAACCGAGTCAGCATCACACAGGCCAGAACGAACGCCGAGCCCTTGTAGGAGCCGGCTTGCTGGCGAAAACCGAGTGTCAGTCGCCTTACGCATCGCGTCAGATCGCCTTCGCCAGCAAGCCGGCTCCTACAATTGATCGCAAGCAGCCCCCCGTTTCAGGGGCGCGACCAGCGTCAAAGGGCATCTGAATCAACCCTGCCGCAACCCTACGTCGACAAACGCAACACGCAGCCGCGCCGCACTGGCGCGGGGGCAGTTGATCAGCACTTCCGGCAGCCCCAGCCAGTCGGCCAGTCGTCGCAGGTTAACGGCTAACGCGTGCATCCCCTCCTCGTCCAGCCCCGGTTCCTCCTCGTGAACGGCGTGCACGGCCAGCCTTCCTGACGCCCGTTCCGCACGCAAATCGATGCGAGCCGCGATGCGCTCATCGTACAGGAAGGGCAGCACGTAATAGCCGTACACCCGCTTGTGGGCCGGGGTGTAGATTTCCAGCCGATAGTGGAAATCGAACAGGCGCTCGGTCCTGGCCCGCTCCCAGATCAGGGAATCGAAGGGTGACAGCAGCGCACTGGCCGTGATTTTTCGGGGAACGCTGAAATCCGGCAGGGCATAGGCAGGCTGTTTCCATCCTTTGACCTGAACCCGTTGAATCGCGCCCGCCTCCACCAGCTCGGCCAAGCCCTGCCTCGCCGGTAAGGGGTCTTGGCGGAAGTAATCGCGAATGTCTTTCTCAGTGCTCACACCCAACGCCTGAACCGCGTGCAGCAGCAAATCGCGTTGCGCGTCCGTTTCGGCCAGTTCGGGGTGGTTGATGATGGCTTCGGGCAATACCCGCTCCGGCAGATCGTAGAGACGCTCGAACCCTCGACGCCCGGCCACGGTGACTTCGCCCGCCGCGAACAGCCATTCCAGCGCAAGCTTTTCGGCGCTCCAGTCCCACCAGGGACCCGCGCGCTCCTGACGGGTATTGAGCGTGCCCGCTCCCAGTGCGCCCTGTTCGCGAACAGCCTGCAACACGCGGGCGATGGTCGACTGCTCCTCCCGTCCGAACTTGGCCATGTGCTGGTAGATGCCCTCGCCTTGCGACGCCCGTTGCATGCGCCAGCGCATCAGCGGGTACAACTCGACCGGCAACAACGACGCCTCATGCCCCCAGTATTCGAACAGCTTTCGATGTCGACCCTGACTCCACGCGGCCTGATCCAGCAGTTTTTGCGGATAATTGCCCAAGCGGGAATACAGCGGCAGGTAGTGCGAGCGCACCAGCGCGTTGACTGAATCGATCTGCAGCACCCCAAGGCGCTCGATCAATCGGGTGACGTGGCGAGCCGTAATCGTCACGGGCGGCTGACGGCCATTGAAGCCTTGGGCTGCCAGTGCCAGACGACGGGCTTGTTTGATGGACAGGTGTTGCGAGATCGGCAGTTCTGCAGGCATTCAGGACCTCCTGGACGATCTGCAAAACTACCCGATCCCGCCCTGCTCTGTCAGTGCTTAAGTGGATCGTCCCAGAACGGTCTTTCGATTTCGACAAGGACATCGGCGCGCGACAGCCCAATGTCCTTGAGCGCGTCATCGCTCAAACTCGCCAGTTGGACCCGCTCATGATGCAGCTTGCGCCAGCGGGCGACGCGGGCCGCGACCGCATGCCAGGCGCGGTCCATCGCGGAGTCGTGGGACAGGGTTTTCAGCACCAGTACATAACCTTTTTGACCTTTCATCGTCTTGCCCTCCAAGTGGGGATGGCGAGATTGTCTGCCCGGGCTTAAGATCAATCCAACGAATGTTTCTGATGCAGTGCATCTGGGAGATTGATGCAATGGCTACATACCCCAGTATCGACAGCGAGCTGCTACGCACCTTTGTCGCTATCGCCGATCAGGGCGGTTTCACGAAGGCTGGCGAGGTCGTGAACCGCACGCAGTCGGCGGTCAGCATGCAAATGAAACGACTTGAAGATGACGTGGTTCAACGCCCCCTGTTCCAGAAAGACGGACGCGTGTTGAACCTCACAGCAGAAGGGCAAGTGCTGCTGGGCTACGCGCGACGCATCCTCAAACTGCACAGCGAGGTGTTCAACACGCTGCGCGAACCGCACATGGTCGGCACCGTGAAAATCGGCACGCCCGACGATTATGTGATGCGGTTTTTGCCCGGCATTTTGTCGCGGTTCGCACAGGCGTATCCGCTGATTCAGGTGGAAGTGCATTGCGAGTCATCGGCACAACTGCTGCAACGTCAGGACCTCGACCTGAGCATCGTCACGCGCGAGCCGGGGAAGGAAATCGGCCAGATTCTGCGTCAGGAGCGTTTTGTCTGGGCCGAAGCTGCGGGATTCTGCCCACACGAACGGTCGCCGATTCCCCTGGCGATGTTCAACAGCGACTGCTTCTGCCGGTTGTGGGCCTGTAACGCGCTGGATACGATTGGCCGCGAATACCGGGTGGCGTACACCAGCGCCAGCCTCGCGGCGATCATGGCCGTGGTCAGCGCCGGGCTGGCAGTGACGGCTCAGCTGGAAAGCCTGATCACCTCGGATTTGCGCGTGCTCGGCGAGGCCGAAGGGCTGCCGCAATTGCCCTCGGCAAGCATCGTCCTGTTACGCAATCCGAGCAATCCTTCGCCCATCACCGAATGCCTCGCCGATCACATCGCCGAGGGCTTCAAGCTGTGATTTTCGCGGCTACACCCGGAAGCACAGCATGATGGCGCAGATCACCAAGAACACACAGAAGAGCGAACGTAACAGACGCTCGGGCATGCTGTGCGCAAGGGCCACGCCCCAACTGATGCTGGCCAGACCGCCAATCGCCAGCGGTATCCCCATCAGCCAGTTCACATGACCGTGCAAGGCATAGGTGGTCATGGTGATCAGCGTCGCCGGGGCCGCCAGCGCCAGTGCCAATCCTTGAGCAGCGACTTGGGTCGCGCCGAAGATACCGGTGAGGATCGGCGTTGCGATGACTCCGCCACCGACACCGAACATGCCCGCCGTCACGCCCGAACCTACACCTAGCACCCACAACCATTTGCTGTGACGCAACTCGGCGCCGGCGTCGCCTTTGCGCCAATACATCTGGATCAGGTTGAACAGGGTCAGCACGATGAGAAACCCGACAAAGCCGACCCGCATGCTTTGGGCATCAATCCGCACGGCCCACAGCGACGTCAGCCAGGAAATGATGAAGCTCGGGACGATCAGCATCATCGCGTTGCGTACCGAAATCCGGTTGCGCTGGTTATAACGCCACAACGCCAACAGCACGTTGGGCAGCACCATCAACAGCGCCGTGCCTTGCGCCAGTTGCTGATCGAGGCCAAACAACACCCCCAGCGCCGGAATCGCCACCAGCCCGCCACCGATCCCGAACAGACCGCCCAACGTGCCCATGGCCGCGCCCAACAACAGATACCACACCACATCAACGATCACACCCGGTCCTCTTTTCAGTCCTGCGCGCATGCTACGCAGTCAGGGGAATGGAGGAAATCCACAGACCACCATTGGCGTCAACGAATCGTGATGAGTCGATTCACGAATCGTGTTTTATCCATGTCAACGGCGTCCCTGATAGACAAAGGCCTGATCAACGATTAGCCAATTTATCTGGTGCATTAAAGATCATGGCACTAAATTAGTGGGCATTGACGATCAAATGAGGATGTACCCATGAATGCCGACGATAGCGCCACCACGGCGGGCGCTGGCAGTTGCGACGAGTTGCTGCTGGACAATCAGCTGTGTTTTGCCCTGTATTCCACATCGTTGATGATGACCAAGGTGTACAAACCACTGCTTCAAGAACTGAATCTCACTTATCCCCAGTACCTGGCGATGTTGGTGCTGTGGGAAAAGGACGGATTGACGGTCGGAGAAGTCAGCACGCGCCTGTTGACTGACCCCGGCTCCTTGACGCCACTGCTCAAACGCCTGGAAGTCGAAGGTTTGATCAGCCGTACCCGCAGCAAGGAGGACGAACGCGTCGTGCTCTTGCACCTGACTGAACAGGGCAAAGCCTTGCACCAAAAGGCCCAGAGCATTCCTCACTGCATTCTTGCCGCAAGCGGCATCTCCGTGGAACAGCTGCAAGCGTTGCAGCGAGATTTGCTGGGGTTGCGAGGGAATCTGCATCAGAGCCTCTGATCCCTCCTCATCTCACCTCAAAGGTCAGCCCGTGCTGGCCTTTTTCATTTCTGGGCATGGGGATGATGTGCCGAGCCTGGCTTTACGACCGCCGCTCCTCCCTTGACTCATTGCCTCATGCAACACGGTGACTGCCCAGGCGCCCGTATAAAAGACAGTTCCCACCCCAAAATAAATTTCCTTTTAAATCAGTGATTTTATCGAATTTTCGTCAATCATCAAAAATTCTATGGAAATTTATCTTGCGCGCTAAACATTAACGCAGTACATTTCGTCTCACTTGCTTAGCGCACAAACATTTAGCGCAAAGCTAAACGACATAACCCAACGTCATCAGTGAGGAAATATCATGCAAACTCTCTATACCGCAGTCGCAACCGCAACCGGTGGCCGTGATGGCCGTGCTGTTTCCAGCGACAAGATTCTCGACGTGAAACTGGCCACCCCGAAAGAACTCGGCGGTGCTGGCGGTGAAGCCACCAACCCTGAGCAACTGTTCGCCGCCGGCTACTCAGCGTGCTTCATCGGCGCACTAAAATTCGTCGCCGGCCAAAGCAAGCGCAGCATTCCAGCTGACGCCTCGATCACTGCTCATGTCGGCATCGGCCAGATTCCTGGCGGCTTCGGTCTGGACATCGACCTGCACATCAGCCTGCCAGGTCTGGAGCAAGCGGACGCCCAAGCGCTGGTCGACGCCGCTCACCAGGTCTGCCCTTACTCCAACGCCACCCGCGGCAACGTTGACGTCCGTCTGCACGTGACTGTCTAACTCATCCGCTCGCCAAGGAGAAAAACATGAACACGTTCGGCAAGATTCTGGCTGGCTCACTCCTCGCGCTGTCCATCGGTAACGCCTTCGCCGCCACCGACACCGGCGTCGAACACAGCACCCAAGCGTTTCTCGATGCCCTGAATGCAGGGACGGGCAAACCGATGGAGCAACTGTCGCCCAAAGATGCCCGCGCCGTACTGACCGGCGCGCAGGCAGGGGTCAAGCTGACCCTGCCCAAAGCCGATGTCAGCCAGAAGACCATCACGGTTGACGGCCAGACCATCAGCCTGACCATCGTGCGTCCGGCAGGCGTCAAGGGGACCTTGCCTGTGTTCATGTACTTCCACGGCGGCGGCTGGGTGCTGGGCGACTACCCGACCCACGAGCGGTTGGTGCGCGACCTGGTCGAGGGTTCCGGTGCGGTGGCGGTGTTCGTCAACTACACCCCTTCGCCTGAGGCGCACTACCCGACGGCGATCAACCAGGCCTATGCGGCGACGAAATGGGTGGCCGAGCATGGCAAGGAGATCAACGTCGATGGCAAGCGTCTGGCCGTGGCAGGCAACAGCGTCGGTGGCAACATGGCGGCAGTCGTCAGTTTGATGGCGAAGGACAAGGGCACACCGGCGATTCGTTACCAAGTGCTGCTGTGGCCTGTGACCGACGCCAACTTCGATACCGGCTCTTATGAACAATTCGCCGAGGGCCACTTTCTCACCCGCAACATGATGAAGTGGTTCTGGGACAACTACACCACCGATCCGAAGCAACGCGCCGAGATCTATGCCTCGCCACTGCGGGCGACGACGGATCAATTGAAAGGCCTGCCGCCCGCGCTGGTGCAGACCGCTGGGGCCGACGTGCTGCGCGACGAAGGCGAAGCCTACGCCCGCAAGCTGGATCAGGCAGGGGTGCCCGTCACGGCGGTTCGCTACAACGGCATGATTCACGACTACGGGTTGTTGAACGTCATCAGCCAAGTGCCGGAAGTGCGGTCTGCGATGTTGCAGGCGTCGCAGGAATTGAAGGTTCACCTGAAGTAAAACGACGCAGGCCGGATAGATCCTTGGGGTTTTATCCGGCCTCATCGCGAGCAAGCTCACTCCTACAGAGTCACGCGTCGTCTGTAGGAGTGAGCTTGCTCGCGATGAGGCCGGTGCATTCAAACCCTATCAACGCATAGGTGATTCTCATGAACTGGTAACAAGACGCCCACAAAAAAGCCCGACTCGATGGTCGGGCTTTTTCGTGTCCAGCGTTACAAGTGCAATGCTTACTTAGCACGGCCTTTGTAGGAACCGCCTTCACGGGTATCGATCTCGATCTTGTCACCGATTTCGATGAAGTCAGCCACTTGCAGCTCAGTGCCGTTGGCCAGCTTGGCAGGCTTCATGACCTTGCCGGAAGTGTCGCCGCGAGCGGAACCTTCGGTGTAGTCAACGACGCGCACGATAGTGGTCGGCAGCTCTACGGAAACCAGACGGCCTTCGAAGAACACAGCTTCGCAAATGTCGGTCATGCCTTCTTCGATGAAAGGCAGAACGGCTTCGATGTCTTCGGCGTTCAGTTCGTACATGGTGTAGTCAGTGGTGTCCATGAACGTGTAGGAGTCACCGCTGATGAAAGACAGGGAAGCTTCTTTACGGTCAAGGATCACGTCTTCCAGCTTGTCGTCGGCACTGTAGACGGTTTCAGTCTTGTAACCGGTCAGCAGGTTCTTCAGCTTGGTTTTCATGATCGCGCTGTTACGGCCCGACTTGGTGAATTCAGCTTTCTGAACCAGCCAAGGATCGTTGTCGATCTTGATCACGGTACCGGGTTTAAGCTCTTTGCCAGTTTTCATTACGTATATCCGAATTTGGATTGAAGTTCTTTCTAAGCCCTGTACGAAAAGCCACTTTTCGTACAGGGCTTACTACAAGGGCGCGTATCATAGCCAATTTCGGTAAAACCTTACCAGCGCAGTCGTCAGATCGTCCTGCAAGGCCCGTTCCAGACACCAGCGCTCGGCATGCGCCGCCAGCTCACTTCGGTGTTTTTCCAGCGCGGCCCAACTGTGCGTCATGTCCTGTCCGGCACTCCAGTTGCGCCATACTTCGGTCAGCGCCTGCCCCGCTGCGTCGGACAACCCTGCCAGGTACAACTCCAGAAACGCATCGAGCTTGGCCCAATGGGCGTCATCGTCCTGTTCATAGATGTGCCAGATAAAGGGCCGCCCCGCCCACTGCGCCCGGACGAACGAATCCTCGCCGCGTACCACGTTAAAAGCGCAGCACCACAACAGCCGGTCGTAATCCTCCTGACGCACGAAGGGCAAGACCTGAATCGTCAGGTGATCGCGAACGTGCAGCGCGCCCGCCCTGAGGCCCTCGACCCCCAACCAACCCTCGACGTCGCCGATGATCCGCCCTTCCGGCACCAGCAGATGCGTCGGCTGCCGATCCTGAGCCAGGCAGGTCAACCACGATCCCAACCCCGCATGCTCATAGGCAAACAGCGACATCAGCCGCGCGCCGGGTTGTGGATAAACGCCCAGATCGGCCAGAAACGCCTGTTGCGCCGTCGGGTTCTGCTCGAAAGCGTGGCGCCGTTCGATCAGTCCGGCCTCACGCAACAGGCCTCCCGTGCTCTCCCTGAATCCGGGAAAGAAGAAGAACTTCTGAACGCCGCTCGACTGCAGCGACGGCAGGCCGTGACAGCCAGTGACCCATTCTTCGGCGCTGAGGTAATCGAGGTTCAGCCACAGGGGACGCGGCTCGCGGGCTTTCATCGCATCGATCTGCGCAGGTGGCAGATGACAGCCGAAGGCTTCGATGACGACATCGGCCGGTTCGACCGACTGCCAGTCCTTGGGCCAGACATGCACGCTGACCCCGTCCCGCCATTGCTGGGGCGCCTCGGCATCGGCACCCGGGCACAGGCGTGCGAAGGCCGACAGGTCGTCGATCCACAGGCGCACATCCATGTCGTGTTCGGCGACCAACTGCCGCGCCAGGCGATACGTCACGCCGACGTCGCCAAAGTTATCCACAACGGTACAGAAAATATCCCAAGAGGCTTTCATCCCGGCTCCCTGAGGATGTTCAAAAAAACGGATTGTCCTTTATAACGGTGCAGAATCGCCAGCCTTGGTCGTGCGACAATCGGCGTCATCGACCGTGTGCAAGTGGGGAAGTCTGCCATGTACGTCAATCACCGCGAACTGTCTGTCACGCTCCGCCCGTTGAAGCTCATTGTGTCCATCGCGGTCGGCATCTGGCTGGGTTTTCTGGCCGTTGCTCTCACGGCCTTGCTGATCTACAAAGCCCTGCCCGCCGAACAGACGCAGGCCGTCAACAATGCCGCTGCGCAACTGACGAGCCCACCTGCGGCCAAGCCCCAACCGCCAAGCGACAACCCGATGTTCGATCAATACCGGCAGATCCTCCGTGACAGCGAAGCCCGCCAGGCCCAGGAAGCCGAACAGGCCGACCGGCAGCGCAGTTTCAACGGTCCCAAATGCCAGTTCTGGATGCAGCAAAACCAGACCGCCCCGAGCGAAAAGAGCCGCGCGGCGATTTATCAGTTCTGCGGCTGACACCTGACGAGACACAGCAACGACATGAACAAGGAACAGGTCCTACACGGGATCATCGAAAAACTGACCGTTGATCTGGACGTCGCGATTCGTGCCGCACAAACCGCCTACGAAACCGCGACCCACGAAGAAAACATCGCCGAGAACAAGTACGACACGCTGGGCCTCGAAGCCTCGTACCTGGCCGCCGGGCAGGCGCGTCGGGTCGAAGAGATTCGCCAAGCGCTGGTCGCCTATCAAAAGCTGACGCTCAAGCCGTTCGATGAAGAACGCGGGATTCAATCGGGCGACGTCGTCACCCTCGAATCGGCCAGCGGCGTCGAGCAGCACCTGTTTCTGGGGCCAGATGCGGCGGGCCTGAAGATTCTCGTCGAGGGCACCCTGATCACCGTCATCACCCATCGTGCGCCTCTGGGGCAGAACCTGCTGGGCAAATTCGACGGCGACGATGTCGACATCATCGTCAATGGCAGTCGTCAATCCTTCGAGATCACCCGCGTACTGTGATCCGTTGATCATTTGCAGGGTTGAAGGGTCTGACGTGTTGTGGGTATGGTGCGTTGTCGCACGACAAACGGTAAACCCGGAATACGGAGCCGGGCACAAGGATTTAACCAAGGAGATATTTCATGACGAACGTCATTACCTTCCCTGACGCCCATGAACGTGATCGCCTCAAGTCCAGTGACCACAAAGGGTTGAGATACCTGAACAAGAAAGAGCGACAACTGATCGACTGTCTGCGCATGACCAGCCACGCGGGCCGTCAATACGTGTACGACTACGCGAACATCATGCACCGGTCCAAGCCGTTGTATCCCGAGCAGGACGATTGAAGGGTCAGGGCGTTCAGCGCCGGTTCAGTACAAAGCCATCGGGCGCGGGCCTATAGTGGGCCTCTCTTTTTTGCCTGCGAGAACGCCCCATGCCTGTCGACGTGCCTGAACCCGCCGCTTCCAGCCCCGCCACCGAACCCACGCCTGTGAAGGTCGATCATCTGCGCTTTCACAAAGCCCACGCGCATCTCGGGCCGACCTTTGGCAATGACGCCTTCGCGTTGAAAGCCGAGGCGTTCGCTCGGTTCTTCGGCACGCCGACGTTTCTGGGTGCGCAAACCCTCCTGGTCCTGTTGTGGGTGGGGGCCAACCTGAGCGGGCTGGTGAAATTCGACGTTTACCCGTTCATCCTCCTCAACCTCGCTTTCAGCCTTCAGTCGGCCTACGCCGCGCCTCTCATTTTGCTGGCTCAGACCCGCCAGGCTGCCCGTGACAAAGCCAGCGCCGACGCGGATGCCCAGCACCGTGAAGCCTTGGCCGTGGCCAATGAAGAACGCATGGCCCGCGCCACTCAAAACACCGCGCAACTGCTGGAGTTGATGGAGCAGAACACCCGCCTGACCGAAATGACCAAGGCACTGACCGAGCGGGTCGAAGCCCTGACCGCCGACATGCACAAGCACTTCGTGAAGCGGGACGGCACTGTCTGACTGGCAGTTTAGGGCAGTCGCTGGACATTTATGATATTGCGGTCGTCATGGATGCGCGGGATTATGGTCGTAATTTTTCCTCATCCGACAATCCGTCGGATGCCTCCCGGAGCTTACGCCCATGCACAGCACCTCCCGCGAAGAAACCCTGGCCCTCTGGCACGATCAGGAAGCCGCCATCCGCGCCCGCCTGGGCAAATCCGGCAGCATGAATCTCGCGGAGGTTGCGCAGCTTACGCCTCAAGAATTTTTCGACGGCATCGGCAACGGCGTTTACCCGCACCCACCCATCGGTGAGTTGATGGATTTCGTGCCCATCGAGTGGACACCCGGCACGTTCATTTTTCAGGGCACGCCCGGTCCCCAGCACTACAACCCGCTGGGCATCGTCCACGGCGGTTATGCCGCGACGCTGCTCGACTCCTGCATGGGTTGCTCGATTCACACGCAATTGAAAAAGGGCCAGGGCTATACGACGCTGGACCTGCGCATCAGTTACATCCGGGCGCTGACCAACAAGACCGGCCCGATTCGGGCGGAAGGCACGGTGGTGCACCTGGGCCGTTCGACGGCATTGGCCGAGGGCAAGATTTACGACGCTGACGGTCGCCTCTTCGCCACCGGGACCACCACCTGTTTGATCATGGACATGAATCGGTAGATCAGCGGCACCTCAGTCATGTTTAGCGAATGAATTCGCTCCTACAGATATCCGCAACACCTGCGCGCTCGCGGTTGCACGCGGACCTGTGGGAGCGAATTCATTCGCGATGGCGTTTTCATTCACCTGTATTTGACTGAACCATCCTCCTCCGCGCCCGCTCTACCTTTCCAGCGCATTCATGCAGCCCACTCAAAACTCCCTTGCTCCGCCCCCGGTTTTTCCGCCGGGCCCGGACCGGGATACTGGGCCTCACTTTTCACCTTCGCACTGGAGACTTTTCATGACTGTTCCTGCATTTGGCCTCGGCACGTTTCGTTTGAAAGATCAGGTCGTCATCGACTCGGTGAGCAACGGCCTGGACCTGGGCTACCGCGTCATCGACACCGCGCAGATCTACGGCAACGAAACCGAGGTCGGCACGGCCATTGCGCAAAGCGGCGTGCCCCGCGACGAGCTGTTCATCACCACCAAGATCTGGACCGACAACTACGCCGCCGACAAGCTGATCCCTAGCCTGAAAGAAAGCCTCGCCAAGCTGAAGACCGACCACGTTGACCTGACCCTGATCCACTGGCCTTCGCCGGGCGGCAAGGTGTCGGTCGCCGAATTCATGGGGGCGTTGCTGGAAGCCAAGAAACAAGGTCTGACCCGCGAGATCGGCGTGTCCAATTTCACTGTCGCGTTGATGGAAGAAGCCATCGCAGCAGTCGGTGCCGAGCACATCGCCACCAACCAGGTGGAACTGCACCCGTACCTGCAAAACCGCATCGTGGCGGACTTCGCCAAACAGCACGGCATCAAGATCACGTCGTACATGACCCTGGCTTACGGAGAAGTGCTGAAAGACCCGGTCATCGGAGCGATTGCCAAGCGCAATAACGCCACGCCCGCTCAGGTGACGCTGGCGTGGGCCATGCAGTTGGGTTACGCGGTGATTCCCTCGTCAACCAAACGCGCCAATCTGGAGAGCAACCTGAAAGCGGTCGACCTGAAACTCAGCGATGAAGACATGGCCGAGATCGCCAAGCTGGATCGCGGCCATCGCCTGACCAGCCCGGGCAGCCTCGCGCCGCAGTGGGATTGACGCCCCTGCAACACAGAAAAAAGGCGCCCAAGGCGCCTTTTTTTCGGATCGGTTTTCTTACGCCACGACAGGAATCAAAGGGTCCGCCGCCGCCAGCGCTGCTTCACGCTCGGCAACAGGCGGGTAGATCCACACCGAGTTGATCTGCTGCTTCACCGTCTTGCCTTCCTGCTTAGTCAGTTTCACCTGACGATCCCAGCCCTCAGTGAACACCGCGCCCCAGGCGCCGAGGTCCAGACAGGTGACGTATTTGACTTGGCTGTACGGGATCGGCGCCTCACCTATCAGGTCCGCCGCGACGTTGTTGCCGGCCGAGCGCCCCAGCGCAATGGCGTGCTGACAGGTCATCAGCGCGAAATTTCCCGCGTCGTCCGTGGCGGCATAGGCGGTGTCGCCCGTGGCAAAAATGTCTGACTGACCGATCACCTTGAGATTGCGGTCCACGTGCAGACGGCCGGAAGCATCGCGCTCGCCCGGAATCTGTTCGGTCAACGAACTGGCGCGCACACCGACGGTCCAGACCACAGTGCTGGCGTCGATACGACGACCGTCCGCCAAGGTCACGCCGTTGCTATCGACGGCGGCCACCGACGCATTCACCACCCACTCCACGCCCAGTGTCTCAGTCGCCTCGACGATGGACGGGCTGATGTTCTCACCCAAGGCCGCGCCCACCTTCACCCCGCGATCAACGATGATGACGCGAACGTTGGCATCGGCACCGAGCGCGGCGCGTAAACGGGCGGGCATTTCAGTGGCGGTTTCGATACCGGTGAAGCCGCCTCCCGCCACCACCACAGTATTGCGCGTGGCCGACTCAGGCTGTTTGGCCAGTGCCTTGATGTGTTGCTCAAGACGAATCGCTTCGGCCATCGCATCGACGTCGAACGCGTGTTCAATGCCAGGAATCGACGCCGGACGCACGACACGGCTGCCCGCGGCCAGAACCAGTTTGTCGTAGTTGATCGAAGTTCTATCGCCGTTGGCACCGGTGTAGCTGACCGATTTGCCATTCACATCAAGGGTGTCGGCCTTGCCTTTGATGAACGTCACGCCCACTGCATCGAACAACGGCCCCAGCGGCGACTGCATCTGATGCACGTCCTGCTCGTAAAAACGGGGGCGCACACCGAGTACCGCTTCCGGCGCCAACACGGTCACTTCCACGTCGTTGCGGTCGTGTTTGTCCAGCAAACGCGTGGCGCTCAGCGCACTCCACATGCCACCAAAACCCGCGCCGATGATCAGAATTCGCTTTTTCATTGTGTGCTCCAAAAAAAGTAACAAGCCGCTTTCAAGGTGGGTCGCAGTGGCCATGGCAGGCAATCGCGCCACGGAGACCTGTGAAGGTTCGGATGAGTCGGAGTTAGCAGCCGCCTCAAAACAACTACGACTCTATTGATCGTAGTTGTTTTGAGCAAGCGGTATTTCAAGATCGAGGGACGTTGCCCTGCCAAAATATTCAATAAAAACGTTATAAATTAGTAACTTAACGAATATTACCGGCCGTCCACTTTGTCACGACCGAGCGAATATCGCCTGCCACCGGTCATCTGGAAGCGCTGTTTCTTGCAGTAATCCACGCAAATTGTTAGCTTTTGCACGATCAATTCAGTCGGAGATTCGAATGTCTCTTTACAGCGCCGGTGTCGAGTACGGGATTCATTGCCTGCTGTATCTGGTGGACGAGCGTGGCGACAGCCGTGAGGCGAGCGTGCGTGACCTCGCCGAGTTGCAGGGCGTGCCTCAGGAATACCTGGCGAAAGTGTTCACCAAACTGGCGAAGGCCAAGTTGGTCGTCGCGACCGAGGGCGTGCGCGGGGGCTTCAAGCTGGGCCGCCCTTCAGATGAGATCACCCTGCTGGACATCGTGACGGCCATCGATGGGCGCAAGCTGATTTTCGATTGCCGGGACATCCGGGGACGCTGCGCGGTGTTCGACGGCTGTGCGCCGAGTTGGGCAACAGAAGGCGTTTGCGGGATCAACGCGGCCATGCTGACGGCGCAGAAACGCATGGAAGAAGCGCTGGCGCAACAGACCATTCTCGACCTCGCACGCCGCACCGGACGCAAGGCGCCGCCGGAGTTTGGCGGTCAGATCAACGATTGGCTCAGCGAGCGCAAGGAAAGCCGTGCATCGGGCAATGACAATCAGAACATTCCGGTGGTCGCGGTCGAAAAGTGATGCCCGGTCTAAACCTCATGCAAACCCGACCGCGTACAGCCCCATCGCACTGAGCACGATCACCGTGCCGCCCAGCACCACCACTTCTCGCAATGGCGCAGGGATGCGCTCTTGTTTCAGGCCCTTGGCACTTTTGCGATAGCGGGCGTTGAGGGCGATCTGAATGAGCAGCGCCGCCATCAGCGAGAAGACGATGGGCATCAACGCGATCAGCCCGAAACGCGGTATCCAGCGCAGAAAAATCGTACACACCACCAGCAGGGTCATCAGCGTGCGTCGCCACGCCAGCAATGTTCGCTCCGGCTGCAACCCCGGATCGTCATGCCCCAGCGTCTGCGGCCCGCGACGGCTCATGGCGCGCCATAAATGAGAAAGACGATCAGCCCCGTCGCCACCAGCGCGCCACCCAGCGAGAGGATCGGCACCAGCACCGGCAACGGCAATGGTTTGCGCAGACGCATGGCCCGCTCAACCTTCAACCAACGCAGGCACGCACTGGCACTGACCAGCAACGCCAACACCAGCAGCGACAGCGCCACCGCACGGCGCAGGCCCGGCGTGAAGACCTCTCCGGTGAACGCTTCCACGGCGATGCCACCGGCAAGAAACGCCAGCGCGGTGCGAATCCACGCCAGAAAGGTGCGTTCGTTGGCCAGGGTGAAACGTGGATCGGGTTCGCAACCACCGCCCAGCAAGGATGCAGACAGGCGATCGCGATCAGGAGAAGGGGCTTTGCCGGAGTCCGGAGAATTCATGTCGCACCGTGGTCGGGTAGATGCCGATGATCATACCGGTCATGACCCGCAAACGCCCGCATTGGCAGCGACATGAAGATGTCTGTGGCCGCAAGCGCAGCCGCGCGGTGGTAGCGGATTATTGAGCTGACATCAGGCTGAAAACAGACGCGGCGTAAGGGTGAGTCCAAAGGAGGAGACACTTACGAATGACTTCGCTGCTACAAGAGGCTTACTTTCCAGATAAATGACCTGGGCCTTACGATTTTTCCCTTCAAAATCCCTGACTTGTCCTACGCTACGTGTCAGACGGTCGCAGTTGCGAAACCGGGTGCGGCGAATAATGGAGCGTTCGTCACCAGGGTTTGTCTTAAATCGTAGACGTCAACGAGGGCGGGGCTTGAGACAAGTAGAAGGAACGGACTTCAACGCTAGGAATCGGCGTCTGAAGCGTATGCCTGTGCTGTGGCTGGCGGGATTTTTTACCGTACTGGTGTGTTTTTCGATCACCAGCATTACGTTGTGGCAGTTGCGCCAGACCCGTAATCATGAACTGGAAATCGCGGACACCACGGCCGCCAACCTCTCACGCTCAATGGCGCAGCAGGCGGACGACACCTTCGATCAAGCCGACATTCCCGTGGCCGGCATCGTCGAACGCCTCAACTACGACGGTTTTGCGTCCGCCAAAAGCCCACGCATGCATGACTACCTGCGCGCCACTGCGGCCAGCGTCGAGCAGATTCAGGGTTTGTTCATCTACGACAAGGACGGCAACTGGGACGCGACGTCGCTGAATCACATGCCAGCCAACGCCAATAACGCCGACCGCGAGTATTTTCAGTTTCACAAATCCATCGACAGCAACCTGCCGCACATCGGGCAGGCCATCCGCAGCCGTACCACCGGCGACTGGATCATCCCGGTGTCCCGCCGCGTCAACGATGCGCAAGGTCAGTTCGCGGGCGTCGTGCTGGCCACCATTGAGCTGGCTTACTTCGAGCGCTTCTTTGATCGCTTCGACATCGGTAAACACGGCGTCATCACCTTGACCACCGCTGACGGCACGGTGCTGGCCCGGCGCCCGACGCTGGGGAATATTGGCAGCGTGTCGATTGCCGACGGCGAGCTGTTTCGCAAGTACCTGAAAGAACATTACGAAGGCACCGCAACGGTCCGCTCGATCATTGACCATGAGCTGCGCCTGTACGGCTACAAGCGTCTGGACCGTTATCCATTGGTGGTGCTGGCGGGACTTTCGGAACAAGAGGTGCTAGCGGAGTGGCGGCAGTACGCCTGGCGCTCATTGGCGATCATCATCTGTGTCGTGATCGCCAATCTGCTGTTCGGCGTGCTGCTGTTCCAACAGATTCGCTTCGGCCTCAACGCCGAATCCCAGCTGCGCATCGCCAGCCACTCGCTGGAAAAGTTGGCCTTGCAGGACGGCCTGACCGGTCTGGCCAACCGCCGCCACTTTCAGGAAATCCTCGGTCTGGAGTTCGTCGCCGGTCAGGCGAACCTGCACCCATTGAGCCTGATCATGATCGATATCGACTACTTCAAGAGCTACAACGACAACTATGGGCACGTGGCTGGCGACAAATGCATTGTCGCGGTGGCCGAATGCATACGCAGCAACCTGAACCGCACAGGGGACCTGGCGGTGCGCTACGGCGGTGAAGAAATGGCCGTGTTCCTGCCGTACAGCGATGCCCACGGCGCCTTTGCACTGGCGGAAAAAATTCGTCTGAGCGTGCTGGCCCGTGCCATCGAGCACAAAGGCAACCCCGATGGCGTCGTCAGTATTAGCCTGGGTGTCTACGGCTGCGCGGCCCATCAATGCCCGACCATGGAAGCGTTCGTCGAACGTGCTGACATTGCGCTTTACACTGCCAAGCATGAAGGCCGCAACCGGACCGTGATGGGCTGAAGACGTTAACGTTTCGATCAGTCTCCAAGATCGTCAGCTCGTCTGTGCGATCACGATCTGCGCGACCTTCCCGCGAAACAGCTGCAAACGGTCTTCCGGCGCATCCGCTTCGACCACCAATGCGCCGACGTCTTCGCAAGACGCCACCTGGTAATGCGCAATGCTCGCCAGCTTCGCGTTGATCACCGCCACCGCGACCTGACCGCTGCGCGCCACCACGGCCCGCTTGAACTCCGCCACCTCCATGTCAAACGCCGTCACGCCCTTCACCGCATCCAGCGCGCAGGCACCGAGGAAGCACAGGTCAAAATTGAAATGGCTCAACTGCTGAATCGTGGTGAAGCCATACGCACTCCCCGCCACCGGACTCAAGCGCCCGCCCAGGAGAATGACCTCGACCTTCGGCAGCTTCATCAACTCGACGGCGATCAGCGGCGCGTTGGTGGTGATCGTCAGGGCTATGTTCGGGTCGATGGCCCGGGCAATGGCGAGATTGGTCGAACCGCCGTCGATGAACACATGCTGTCCAACACCGATGAGGTTCGCAGCGGCGATGCCGAGTGCGCGCTTACGATTAGGCTCATGCTCGATCCGCGCCGTGATCGGTCCATCAGAAGCCAGCGAAATCGCACCGCCGTACACCCGTTTGCACAACCCCGCCGCTGCCAGAGCCCCCAGGTCCCGACGAATCGAATGCTCGGAAACGTTGAACTCCGTCGCAAGGTCTGCGGCAATCACGCGCCCTTGTGCAGCCAGGCGTTCAGTGATCTGACGCTGACGCTCGCCGGGGAAAACTTCGGGACTGGCAGACATAAAGGCCTCGACATCAAGCGGAATCGGTCATGAACGAGCAGGATCATGATTGCGGTTGGGGGTGGTGTCAAACCAGAGGTTGCCTATGCTCACAGGCCTGAGGACGGCGTCAACGAAAACGCGATTGCCCGCGTGATCCCCCTGAACCCCTCTCGGTTTCAGCACTCCATCTTTCTTTCGACCTTAACGGAGACATCCCACATGAAAATCGATTTGACCGGCAAGACAGCCCTGGTAACCGGTTCGACGTTGGGCATCGGTTACGCCATTGCCAAGGGCCTGGCGGAGACAGGCGCCGAGGTGATCGTCAACGGACGCAAAAAGGACGCAGTCGATGCGACTGTGGCGCGCATCCAGAGCGAAGTGCCGGGTGCGAAATTGCGCGGGGTGGCGACGGATGTGGGCACGTCGGAGGGCTGCGAGGCCTTGGTGAAGGCAGTGCCGAAAGTGGACATTTTGATCAACAACGTCGGCATCTACGGTCCGCAGGATTTCTTCGACACCCCGGACGACGTGTGGCAACGTTTCTTCGATGTCAACGTGATGTCGGGGGTCCGTCTGTCCCGCGCCTATGCCGATGACATGGCAAAAAACGGCTGGGGCCGGATCGTGTTCATCTCCTCGGAGTCGGGCCTGAACATTCCGGCGGACATGATTCACTACGGTTTTACCAAAACCTCCAATCTGTCGATTTCACGCGGGCTGGCCAAGCGTCTGGCAGGCACGGGCGTCACGGTCAATGCCGTTTTGCCGGGGCCGACCCTGTCCGAGGGCGTTGCTGACATGCTGAAAGACGAGGTGAAAAAATCCGGCAAATCCCTGGAAGATTGCGCAGCGGATTTTGTGATGGCCCATCGTCCCAGTTCGATCATTCAGCGGGCGGCGACCATCGAAGAAGTGGCAAACATGGTGGTGTACGTGTCGTCGAAACAAGCGTCAGCCACCAGTGGCGCGGCCTTGCGTGTGGATGGAGGCGTGGTGGATACCATCGCCTGATCAGCGCTGAAACGTCGGTGACCAGGGGCGCACAACCGTGACACCCCTGGTCTTTCTCGGCGGTATCAAGGTGTCTATTCCTCCTCTTCTTCCTCGTCGTCCACTAGTGTGAACCAGGGTTTCAGTTCGCTGAGCTCGAAGGTGTCTGACTCCGCTCTGGCTCGCCCGATGCGGGGAAAGTCAGTGGGTTTGAATGAAACTGACGAGTCCAGAAATTCCGCGCTCGCCGATACTACGGATTTGTCAGCCATGTTTGAGCCTCCCTGTCCAAAGATGCGCGTAAGAACGCCGGGAGACTATAGACCAGCCTCGCGAACCACTCGTCGATTCGCGACCCGCCGGTCATGAAACACCGTCAGCGCCTCAAAACTCGCCGTATTCAGCGCGCATCCGACCGTTGCGCTTGACGTGGTACAGCAGCCCATCCACCTGTTCGATGAAGGACACCGCGCTGGCTTCAGCACCCGGCATCGTGGTGCCCACGCCCAGGCTCAGCGTCAGCAATGGCGAAACCTCTGATTTCTCATGGGCGATCTGCTGCTGACGGACCAATTGCATGCACTTGTCCGCCACCTTGCGTGCGGCCTCCTGATCGGTGTTCGGCAACAGCCAGACGAACTCTTCACCGCCGATGCGGGCAATGAAATCGCCGGGATTGTTGGCCGCCAGCGTTAGCGTCTTGGCCACCGTGCGCAAGGCTTCATCACCCTTGATGTGCCCGTAACGGTCGTTGTACTGCTTGAAGTAATCGATATCCAGAATGATCAACGACAGTGGCTGACCGGTCTCTTTAGCACTGGTCCACTCGCGCTCCAGCACCGTGTCGAACATGCGTCGATTGGCGATGCCGGTCAGGCCGTCTTGATAGGAAAACGCCTCCAGTTGCTTTTGCAGGCGCACCAGGTGCTCCTCGGTTTTCTTGCGCTCGCTGATGTCGAACATGAAGCCCACCAACGCCTCGACTTCGCCACGCTTGCGCACCACATGGACCACGTCGCGAATCCACACGTACTCGCCATCCTTGGTCAGCGCGCGGTAATCGGCCTCGTGATCGACACCCGCCTTGGACTGCGAGACGCAGAAATTCACCACGTAATCGCGATCATCCGGGTGCATGCGTTCCACCCAGTCATTGATACCCACCCAACTGCCCTGCTCCCAGCCCAGCAATTGCTCGATCTGCGGACCGATGTAGCTGAAGGTCATGCTCTGCCAGTCGATTCGCCATGGAATCGCCTTCGTCGACTCAAGCAGGGTTTTGTAGACATCGCTCTCAGTGCCAGACGGCGGAATGGAATCGCTCATGATCGGTCACGTTTTCAGGCTGAAAAAGGTGGTGAGAGCATGTTGCCACTACGCCGCGTGCGCAATAGCCGACACAGGCGAGCGTCGGGATTTCGGATCATCGGCAGCGGACGGTCCACCAGCGGCGCCCGATGAGCCACCCGGACGCCGGTAAACAGACAAAACCTAAGGCATCAACGAATAGACCAGCGCCGAAATCGACACCAGCCCCACCACCACGACGAACACGTTGGACAGCTTGCCCGCGTATTGACGCATCGCTGGCACCTTGCGCACGGCGTACATCGGCATCAGGAACAGCAACGCCGCGATGACCGGCCCGCCCAAGGTTTCGATCATCCCGAGAATGCTCGGGTTGAGGGTTGCCACCAGCCAGCAGACCACCAACATGAAACCGGCGGTCAGACGGTCCAGCGTCCGTGGCGAAGGACGACGGCCGCTTTTGATCACCAGCCCCTTGAGGCCTTCACTGGCGCCGATGTAATGGCCCAGGAACGATTTGGTGATCGCCACGAACGCAATCAGCGGCGCAGCGAACGCGATGGTCGGGTTGCTGAAATGGTTGGCCAGGTAGGACAGGATCGACAGGTTTTGCGCCTTCGCCTCGCTCAATTGCTCGGGCGACAGGGTCAAGACGCAACTGAACACGAAGAACAGCACCATGACCACCATCAGCCCGTGGGCGCGAGCGAGGATCTGCGTACTGCGCGGCTCGGCCTGTTCGCCGTATTGGCGCTTCTGATCCACGGCGAAGGCGGAAATGATCGGTGAATGGTTGAACGAGAACACCATCACCGGGATCGCCAGCCACAGCGTGTGCAGCAAAGCAGACGGCGCAGGCACGCTGGTCGCGGTGGTGAGGATGCCGCCGGTCCAGTGAGGAATCAGAAACACGGCGAGAAACAGCAGTGCGACGATGAACGGATAGACCATCAGGCTCATGGCCTTGACGATCAGTTGCTCGCCGCAACGCACCACGGCCAGCAGGCCGATGATCAGCACGAACGCCAGGATGGCCCGAGGCGGCGGCTGAACGTGCAATTGATGTTCGAGAAAGCTGGTCACGGTGTTGGTCAGCGCCACGCTGTAGATCAGCAGGATCGGGAACACCGCGAAGAAATACAGCAGCGTGATGAGCGCGCCGGCCTTCTTGCCGAAATGCTGCTCGACCACCTCGGTGATGTCAGCGCCTTCACGGCCGGACAACACGAAGCGGGTCAGGCCGCGGTGCGCGTAGAACGTCATGGGGAACGCCAGCAACGCCAGGATCAGCAAGGGCCAGAAGCCACCGATGCCTGCGTTGATCGGCAAAAATAGCGTGCCTGCCCCGATGGCGGTGCCAAACAGCCCGAGCATCCAGGTGGTGTCCTGACGCGCCCATTTGGTCATGCCTGTGGTCGCGCCTGCGGGCGCGGCGTCGAGGGTTCGCTCGACGCTGTTGGCCTGATCGTTCATCCGGTCGATTTCTCCGTTGCCGGTGATAGCTACAAGGTCAAAAGCGCGTCGAAAAGCTCGGCAGTCAGCGCCCCTGACCGGTTCTCTACAGGGAAAGGGGCGCGATTGTCCGGGATTAGGGAACAGAATCAAAGGGTTGTCGGAGGGATGGTCGTGCTTTCAGAAATCTCTGACGGGTGAACGCGACAAAATTCCGCAATCGTAAATCCGTATTCCAGGCGTTCACCGTTACATTCGCCGCAACGGCACGCTGAGTTCCACGCGTAACCCGTCACTGCGGCTGTCGAACTTCAACGAACAGTCGCAGCGCTGAACGATGGCCTGCACGATGGCCAATCCGAGCCCCGCACCAGGGCTTTTGCCGTTGCGCCAGAAGCGCTGGGTGAGCTTGTCGAGGTCCGGCTCGGGAATGCCCGGCCCGTAATCCCGCACGCGGAAATGCGCCTGACCGTTGAATGTTTCCACGCTCAATTCGACCCGTGCGCCTGCCTGTGTGTGGCGCAGGGCGTTGTCCAACAAGTTGCGCAATGCCGCCACGGCCAGCGCAGCCGGCATTTCGACCGGTGCTGTGGATAACTGCGACGGCAGGATCAGCTCGATGCGCGAGTCATCACCATGGTTGGCGTCGTGAATGGCCAGCCGTGCGACTTTCTCGGCGTCGCACTGCACGCCATCGTCGAACGACAGGCTGCCCTCGACCCGCGCCAGCAACAACAGTTGCTCAAGGGTCCGGTGCATGCGGTCGGCGCCCTCTTCCGCGTGGGCCAATGACCGGTCGCGTTTTTCACCCTCGGTCATGCGCGCCACTTGCAGGTGGGTCTTGATGGCGGTCAGCGGGCTGCGCAGTTCGTGAGCCGCGTCCCCTGTCAGCCGACGTTCGCGCTCAAGGGTCTGTGCGATCCGCTGAAACAGCTGATTCTGGCTGATCAGCAGGGGCTGCAATTCGCTGGGCAGATTGGGCACGTCCAGCGGCTCGACGGAATCGGCGCTGTGGCGGTTCAGCGCGTCACGCATCCGGTTCAACGGCGCCAGCCCTCGCCCGATGCCGAACCAGACCAGAATCAGACTGCCGAATAGCGCCACCAGCACCGGCACTGAAGCTGCCAGTAGCACCGAATGGCCGAGGACGTCCCGCTCGATCTGCCGGTCTGCCGTACTGACCCGCACGTTGCCGTGCATCATCGTGTACACGCGCCAATGCTCGCCGTTGATCATCTGGTCGACGAAGCCGCTGGAATCGGCTTTCAGGGGTTCCGCAGGCGAACTTTCGGTGCGCGCCAGCACCTGGCCGCGCAACGAACTCAACTGGCAGGCCATGCCATTGGGAATGCTCAACTCCCCGGCGCGCAGGGTTTTGCCATCGCCGTCGGTGGGCATCTGCATCTGTTCGAGCAGCCCGGCGACCATGCGCGCCGAGGCTTCTAGCCGCTGGTCGAGGGATTCCATCATCTGCATGCGCAAGTCGCGCAGCATCCACGCCGCCGCCAGCACCCAAATGACGATGAACGCCGAACCCAACGTCAGGCTCAGGCGCGTTCTCAGGCTCATCATCGCTGCGGCTCCGGCAAGTCTCCGGCAGGCCCCAGCCGATAGCCGAGGCCACGAACCGTTTCGATGATGCCGCCACCCAGCTTGCGGCGCAGGTGGTGAATATGGACGTTAAGGGCGTTGCTCTCGACTTCGTCGCCAAACCCGTACACGCAGTCCTTGAGCTGCTCGCTGGAGAGCACACGGCCGTTGTTGTTGAGCAAGGCTTGAAGCAGCGCCTGTTCACGGCGCGACAGGTCCACCGGCTGACCGGCGAGGCGGGTTTCGCGGCTGCTGGGGTCGTAGGTCAACACACCGTGCTCGATGACATTGACGCTGCGCCCGGCCATGCGTCGCACCAGTGTGTGCAGGCGGGCGCTCAGCTCGCGCAGGTCGAAGGGTTTGAGCAGGTAATCGTCGGCCCCGGCCTGAAGGCCATCGACGCGGTCGGTGACGGTGTCGCGTGCGGTGAGGATCAGCACGGGAATGTCGGTGCCCTGCTGACGCAACTGGCGCAGCAATTTGAGGCCGTCTTCGTCGGGCAGACCGAGGTCCAGCACCATGACGTCGAAATGCGCCGCCGCCAGCATCGCCCGCGCTGCGGACGCCGTCGCCACGCGATCCACCGTCAGACCTTGGGCATCCAGACCGGCCACGATACCGCTGGCAATCAGGTCGTCGTCTTCACAGAGCAGTACGTGCATGAGGCGGCCTCGAAAAAAAGGCGATTGAAACAGAGTGGGATTAAGGGTGGATTATGCACGATCCCGGCCTGCGACATGGCCCGTGCCCAGGCCAAATCTGACCTGCCAACACCCAATCGACCCCTCTGTGCGATGTCGCTTCTCGCCCCCGTTAATCACCCCTTAATCACCTTCACGCACTCTCCCGCCATCAATAATCGACCGAGGTTGGGCATGCGCAGGTTGTGGGTTCTGGTGCTTCTGTTATTTCCATTGTTGGCTCAGGCGCTGCCGGGCGGGGATCTGTTCAACAAGAAGCCTGATTTTCTGCCGGTCGGACAGGCGTTCATGTTCAGCTCCGAGCGCCTGCCAACCGGTGAAACCCGGCTGTATTGGCAGATCGCCGACGGTTATTACCTCTACCAGAAACGCCTCAAATTCGACGGCGTGAAACCTGACCAGCAACCGACGCTCCCGACGGGCGAAGACCACAACGACGAGTATTTCGGCCAGCAACAGGTCTATCGACAAGGCCTGGAACTGGTCATCCCCGCGTCTGCCACCGGCCAAGTGAAAGTCGGCTGGCAAGGCTGTGCGGATGCAGGGCTGTGCTATCCGCCGCAAAGCCAGACGGTCGACCTGGGCGGCGGCAACGCCAATGTGGTCGAGGGCCAGGCGCAGGATCAGGCGCTGGCCAGCACCCTCCAGGAACGCTCGCTGGGCTGGAGCCTGTTGATCTTCTTTGGGCTGGGCCTGTTGCTGGCGTTCACCCCTTGTTCCCTGCCGATGCTGCCCATCCTGGCGGGCGTGGTGGTGGGCAGCGGTGCCCGACCTCGCCGGGGCTTCGCATTGGCCGGGGTGTACGTGCTGAGCATGGCGCTGATCTACGCCGGGCTGGGCGTGGTCGCGGCGCTGCTCGGCGGCAATCTGCAATCGACCCTGCAACAGCCGTGGTTGCTGGGCAGTTTCGCCGGGCTGTTCGTTCTCTTGTCACTGCCCATGTTCGGTTTCTTCGAACTGCAACTGCCCGCTTTTTTGCGCGACCGGCTGGAAAACGCCGGGCGCCAGCGTCAGGGTGGCAGTCTGGTTGGCGCGGGGGTTTTGGGCGCGTTGTCAGGCTTGATGGTCGGTCCGTGCATGACGGCCCCACTCGCCGGCGCCTTGCTTTACATCGCGCAGAGCGGCAATGCCCTGCACGGCGCGCTGGTGCTGTTCGTGATGGGTTTGGGTATTGGTCTGCCGCTGCTGCTGATCGTCACCTTGGGCAATCGCTTCCTGCCGAAACCGGGGGCATGGATGGATCTGGTGAAAGGCGTGTTTGGCTTTTTGCTGCTCGGCACGGCGCTGATCATGATCCGTCCGCTGCTGTCGGAAAGCCTTTGGCTGGCGCTGTTTGGCGGCCTGCTCCTGATCGTTGCGTACAGCGCCGTGGTGCAGACCCGGACGTTGAAACGCGCCGCGCTGATCGCTGCACCTGTCGGTCTGGTCGTAGGGTTATGGGGCGCGATGATGTTGGTTGGCGCAGCCGGTGGCGGCGACGATCCGTGGCAGCCCTTGAAGGTTTACAGCGGGTCTCGGTCTGGCGGCAGCGCCGAACGTCACGACGCCTTCACCACCCTCAAAGACCCCGCCGCGCTCGACCGCGAGTTGGCGGACGCCAAGGCCAGCGGTCAATGGGTGCTGGTGGATTACTACGCCGACTGGTGCGTCTCCTGCAAGATCATGGAGAAAACCGTGTTCGGCAAAAACGAGGTGATTCAAGCGTTGAGCGGCGTGCGCCTGCTGCGGCTGGACGTAACGGCCGACAACGACGCCAGCCGTGAATTGCTCCAGCGCTACCTGGTGCCCGGTCCGCCGACGCTGCTCTGGCTCGGTCCCGATGGGATTGAACGCCGCGAACGACGCATCACCGGCGAAGTCGATGACCAAGCCTTCACCCGGCAATGGCAAGCCACGCGGGAGCACGGCTGATGCTGAGCGTCGCCCTTGGTCCTTTCGCCCTGGCGATTGATCACCTGTTGTTGCTCGGCGCGTTGGCGCTGGCAACGCTGGTGGGCTGGCTCGTCGGACGTCGGCGGAAGGTGAACCCCGAGCGCGCGATCTTTGGGCTGTTCGTGGTCGGCGTGCTGGTCGCGCGGCTCGGTTTCGTGATTGCTTATTGGAGCCAGTACCGGCGCCACCCCTTCAATATCATCGACATCCGTGACGGCGGGTTTCTGGTCTGGCCCGGGCTCGTGACGGTTCTGATCGGCAGCGTGATCTGGGGCTGGAACCGGCCCGCCGTGCGAAAGCCGTTGGGGGCAGGCGTGGCGAGCGGCCTGCTGTTCTGGTGGCTGGCAGGATGGGGGATGAGCGTGTGGCACGCGGATGCCCGGCTGCCTGACATGACCGTGCTCAACGCTGCGGGCCAGCCGGTGCACGTCCGTGATTTTCAGGGCAAGCCGCTGGTGGTCAACCTCTGGGCAACCTGGTGCCCGCCCTGCCGCCGCGAAATGCCCGTCTTGCAAGCCGCGCAACAGGCCAACGCCGACGTGACTTTTCTATTCATCAATCAGGGTGAAACGCCCCGCGACGTCGCGACTTTTTTCGCGAGCCAGGGTCTGCATCTGGACAACGTGTTGTTCGACGTCAACGGCCAATTGGCGGAGCACGTGGGGTCAGCCGCCCTGCCGACCACCCTTTTCTATGGCCCTGACGGACGCATGTCGGGGACGCACATGGGCGAACTGTCCAGCGCCAGCCTTCGGCATTCTCTGGACGTCATCAGCGAACCAACGCCCTCTCTTTCTAGGAGCATTCAATGAGTTTCATGCGACTTTCCGTTTTGGCCGCCTCGGGCTTGATCGCGCTGCAAGGCGCATGGGTACAGGCCGAAGAATTGCCTGCACCGATCAAGGCGCTGGAAGCCAAGGGCGCCACCATCAAAGGTACGTTCGATGCGCCGGGCGGGCTGAAAGGCTACGCCGCGCAATACCAACAACAGGCCATGGCGTTCTACCTGACGTCCGATGGTAAACACGTACTGGCCGGGAATCTGTTCGATGAGAAAGGCGAAGACCTGAGCGAAGCGCCGCTGCAAAAACTGGTCTATGAGCCCATGACCAAGGCAGTGTGGAGCCAGATGGAGAACAGCACCTGGATCGCCGATGGCGCTAAAACCGCGCCCAAGGTCATCTACCTGTTCAGCGACGCCAACTGTCCTTACTGCAACATGTTCTGGGAACAGGCGCGGCCATGGGTCAAATCCGGCAAGGTCCAGTTGCGCCACATCATGGTCGGCGTGATCCGCGAAGACAGCGCTGCCAAGGCCGCAACCCTCCTTGCCGACGCCAACCCCGAAACCGCGCTGCAAAAACACGAGCAGGCTGGCCAGAGCAGCACCCTGAAAGCAATGTCCACGATTCCCAAGGACATTCAGGCCAAGCTCGACGCCAACATGAAGCTGATGACCGACTTCGGCCTGTCAGCAACCCCGTCGATTTTCTACAAGGACGCCGCCGGCCATTTGCAACAACAGCAAGGCGCGCCACGGCCCGAAGTGCTGGCGAAGATGATGGGGCCGAAGTGAAACCCACGTTCTGACGCTGACCTTCTGAGTGTGACCTTCTGACCAATGGCAACCTGGCTCGAAAAGTGGATACTGCATTGGCGCACCATACGTGTAAAAATGTCGATCACCATTTCAAGAGCCAAAGCGGGAGGCTCGTTCAATGCGTTACGCCGAAGATCATAAAGCCCAGACCCATCAGCGCATCCTTCACGAAGCGGCTTCACGCTTTCGTCGTGACGGCATCGGCGCCACCGGTTTGCAGCCATTGATGAAGGCACTGGGCCTGACTCATGGTGGCTTTTATGCCCATTTCAAATCCAAGGACGATCTGGTCGAGAAAGCACTGCGGTGTGCCGTCGACCAATTGAATGAATCACGGGCCGCAAAGCTGGCGGGAGACGAATCCGCCGCAGCGTTCATCGACATGTACCTGGCACCCGAGCACCGGACTCAACCGGAAGAAGGCTGCCCGTTGACCACCATGTCGTCGGAACTGGGCCAGCGCGGCCAGCCAAGCGAGATCACCGACGAACTGATCCACCGCATGCTGTCCACCCTCGAAACCGGCATGCCGAGCCAACAGGAGAGCCGCGACAAAAGCGTGATGATCATGGCGGGCCTTGTTGGGGCGATGGTGCTCGCTCGCAGTGCAAAAGACCCGCAACTGGCCGAACGCATCCTGCAAACCACCCGCGAGCAGCTGAAGCAGCAAATCGCCGAAGCTTGAAATCGCCGAAGCCTGATATGAAAAAGCCCCTGACATGACCGTCAGGGGCTTTTCCGTTGCCTCAAGGATGCCAGCGTCGGAACAGCGCGCTGGCGTTCACCCCGCCAAAGCCGAACCCGTTCGACAATGCGTACTCGATCGCCATCGGGCGTGCCTCGCCGTGCACGATGTCGATCCCCGTGGCGGCTTCGTCCGGATTATCCAGATTGAGCGTCATCGGGGCGATCTGGTCGCGAATGGCCAACGCGGTGAAGATCGCTTCGATCCCGCCCGCCGCACCCAACAAGTGCCCGGTAGCGGACTTGGTTGAAGTGACCGCGATGCCATTCTGGTCGCCGAACAGCTTTTTGATCGCCGCCATTTCTCCTTTGTCGCCCACCGGCGTGGAGGTGGCGTGCGCGTTGAGGTGCTGAATGTCTGACGGTTTGATGCCCGCCTGACGAATCGCCGCCTGCATCGCACGACGCGCCCCGCTGCCATCTTCCGGCCCTGCCGTCAGGTGATAGGCATCGGCGCTGGTGCCATATCCCACCAGTTCGACGATGGGTTTCGCACCCCGGGCCAGCGCGTGGTCCAGGGTTTCGATCACGACGATGCCTGCGCCCTCGCCCATGACAAAACCGTCGCGATCCCGATCAAAAGGGCGGGACGCACGCTCTGGCGTGTCGTTGAAGTCGCTCGACAACGCCCGCGCCGCCGCAAAGCCGCCCAGCGCCACGCGGTCGACACAGGCCTCGGCGCCGCCACAGATGGCGACGTCGGCCTCACCGGCCAGAATCATCCGCGCCGCGTCGCCAATGGCTTGCACCCCGGCGGCACACGCCGTCACCGGTGCGCCCAACGGACCCTTGAAGCCGTGCTGAATTGACACGTGCCCCGCGGCCAGGTTGACCAGAAACGACGGGATGGTGAACGGCGACAGTCGGCGCGGGCCACGGCTATCAGTGGTGCGTACGGCATCCGAAATGGACACGAAGCCGCCGATGCCGGAGCCGATGATCGTCGCCGTGCGCTCACGCTCCTCTTCTGTCGAAGGGGTCCAGCCCGCCTGTGCGACCGCTTCCTGAGCCGCCGCGAGGGCGAACAGAATGAAGCGGTCCATTTTCTTCTGTTCTTTGGGGGGCGCTGCCTTGTCGGCGTCGAACCCCGCCTCGGGGTCGTCAGCCAGCAGTGGCACGACGCCACCCACTTTGCCAGGTAAGTCCGCCACGGTTTCGTCAGGCAACCGGACGATGCCGGAACGCCCTTCAAGCAATCGGCGCCATACAGCCTCGACCCCGGTGCCCAATGGCGTCACCAGTCCCATCCCCGTCACTACAATGCGACGTTCGCTCATGCGTTCACCTTTTCAGCTTTCAGTACGTAGACCCGACGCCCATTCAAGCGCCTGGCGTTTTGTAGCGCGCTGCCGCGTGCTGCAACGAAAGATTCGGACCCAGTGCCAAGCGCGCGCTGACGAAAGCATCCCACTCGGCAGCGTTGGCCAGCGATGGAATGGTCACCAGCTCTTTCTGATCGAACCCGGCCAAGGCCGCGTCAACCATCTCGTTCACGTCCATCACCATCTCAGGGGGAAATGCGTTCAGGTCCATGCCTGCGCGCTCCCAGATTTCGGTGCGCGTCGCCCCAGGCATGACGGCCTGGATCTGCACGCCCTTGTCGCCAATCTCAGCGTTCAACGACTGGGTCAGGCTCAGCACATAGGCCTTGCTGGCGGTGTACACGGCGTTGAAGCGTTCGGGGATCATCGGCACCACCGAGGCGATATTGACGATAGCGCCACGGCCACGCGCCAGGAAGCCAGCCGCTGCGGCCGACGCCAGGTGAGTCAGCGCCACGATATTGAGCTGAATGAGGCGATTGACCTCGTTCAGGTCGGCCTCTGCCAATGGACTGTTGGAGGCCACACCGGCGTTGTTCAACAGCAGCGTGATCGAAGCGTCGTTGCGCAAGCGTTGCTCGACCGTGGAAATGTCTGACGCGTTGGTGAGATCGGCCTTGAGCACTTCAACGTTGACGGACGTTGTCTTGCGCAGATCGGCGGCCAGCGCCTCAAGCCGTGTCTGATCCCGTGCGACCAACAACAGGTCGTATCCCCGTTTGGCCAACCGGTTCGCGTACGTGGCACCGATGCCTGAAGAAGCGCCAGTAATCAGGGCTGTACCTTGGGTGTGGGTCGTGCTCATGGGGTTTCTCCGTGGACAGTGAGAATAGCAACGAGCGCATATTACGCCCATAATTTAGAAAATTATATGTTGAACGACATTTTCAATGTCAACCCCTCGCTGCTCCGTTACAGCGACAAGCCCCGGGCTACGGCCAAAAAAAAGACCGATCAGTGATCGGTCTTTTCCATGTCATGCAGCGGTCAGTCGATGGCGAGTTTATCCCGATTTTTGTCCAGCAATGCCTTGCCGATACCTTTGACTTCGATCAACTCATCGACCGACGTAAACGCGCCGTTTTCGTCACGATAGGCGACGATCGCCTCCGCCTTGGCTGCACCGATTCCTGACAGCGTTTTTTGCAGGGCTTCCGCAGAAGCGGTGTTGAGGTTGATACGCTCGCTCTGCTCCGAAGGTGCAGCAACCGCAGGCGCGGGGGCGTTGGGAGTTGCCGAAGCGGCGGGTGCCGCGTTGATGGCAACGGAAGTGCTGGCCAGCAGGCCGAACAGGAGGGACGACAGATAGGACATACGCATGAGTAACGCTCCATGACATCGTGGGTGGGGAAACAGCATTCCTGAGCTGCTTTCCAAACCTAGACGATGGTCATGAAGGGTCAATGCGGGGATGAGTGACGGAATGTGTACCGCCCGCAAGCCTAAGGAATACGGGCGCTACAGCGATTAAGCAGAAAAAATCACAGCGTAAGCGGAAGTGTCGGACTCACGGCTCGTTACGGCGTTGTTGGTGAATCCAGTCGACGATCTCACCTTCCGGTGCGTAGCCGCTGACCGTGTCGCCCAGGATCTGGCGCACTTTGTCGTAATCATCGTCATCCAGCGCCTTGAGGAGCAGCGTCAGGCTCTGCTTGAACGCATCCCACGACAGGTGATCCTCTTGAGCGCTCATGATCATCGGGTGACTGGTCACCGCCACGTTGTCGCCGATCAACAGCTCCTCGTAAAGCTTCTCACCCGGACGCAGCCCGGTGAACTCGATGGAGATGTCGCCATGAGGGTTCTTGTCTGAACGGATGCTGAGCCCAGACAGATGAACCATTTTCTCGGCCAGTTCGATGATTTTCACCGGCTCGCCCATGTCGAGCACAAACACGTCGCCGCCCTGCCCCATCGAACCCGCCTGAATCACCAATTGCGCGGCTTCTGGAATGGTCATGAAGTACCGGGTGATCTTCGGGTGCGTAACGGTCAGAGGACCGCCTGATTTGATCTGCGAGTGGAACAGCGGAATCACCGAGCCGGACGAGCCCAGCACGTTGCCGAATCGCACCATGATGAATCGGGTCTTGTTCACTTGGTGCACGTTCGCCCGGTCGCCGAACATCACTGGCGCTGTTTCGCGGCTCAATGCCTGCAAGATCAGCTCGGCCAGCCGCTTGGTGCTGCCCATGATGTTGGTGGGTCGCACGGCCTTGTCGGTGGAAATCAGCACAAAGTTGGAGACCCCCGCCTGCAACGCCGCCTGCGCCGCGTTCAATGTCCCCACCACGTTGTTGATCACGCCTTCAGCAATATTGTGCTCGACCATTGGCACGTGTTTATAGGCCGCAGCGTGGTAAACGGTGTCCACCCGCCAAGTCTTCATCACGTCCAGCAACTTGGCATGGTTACGCACGGAGCCAAGGATCGGCAGCACTTTGACCTTCAAAGACTCACGCGCAATGCGTCGCTCCAGCTCCGAGAGGATCGTATAGAGGTTGAATTCGCTGTGGTCCAGCAGCAACAGCGTGGTGGGTTTGTGCAGCACGATCTGACGGCACAGCTCCGAACCGATCGAGCCACCCGCCCCGGTCACCAGCACGCATTGATTCTTGATGCAGTGTTCCAGCAGGTCTTCCTGGGCAGGTACGGCATCGCGTCCCAACAGGTCGGCGATGTCGACTTCCTGAAGGTCATCGACTTTCACCCGGCCAGCGGCCAGATCGGAAAAATTCGGCACACTGCGCACGTGAAGCGGGAACCCTTCCAGAAACCCGAGGATTTCCCGACGACGCGCTCTGGCCGAGGACGGGATTGCCAGCAGTATCTCCTGTGCCCCGGTCACGTCGATCATTTGCTGGATGTGTTTGGGCTTGTAGACCTGCAGCCCGGAAATCACGCGGTTGGAGATGGAATCGTCATCGTCGATAAACGCCACTGGGCGCATCGAACGGCCCATCCGCAGCGCCGCCACCAGTTGGTTGCCAGCGGCACCTGCGCCGTAGATCGCGACTTTCGGCAAGCCGTCATCGCGCGTGGCAAACGGAACATGCTGCACGGCGGAGAACCAGTCGCCCAAAAAATACTGACGCATCGCGAGGCGCAGGCCGCCGATCATCACCAGGCTCAGCCACCAGTAGTTGAACATTACCGAGCGCGGCACGACGTGCTGATGGTTGCTGTAGAGATACACCACAACGCCCAGAATCAGCGCCGACAGGCTGACCGCCTTGATGATCGCCACCAGCGCATCATTGCCGAAATAGCGCATGACCGCCCGGTACATGCCAATTCGGATGAACAAGGGAATGGCAATGACAGGCGCGCTAGCAAACAGCCAGGTGTGAATGGTCAGTGGATTGATCAGGTCGTCGATGCCGAGGCGGACTACGAAGGCCATCCACAGCGCGAACCAGACCAGGCAGACGTCTGTCGCGACCTGAATGATTCGTTTATAACGACGCGGCAACGCGAGCAACATGACGCGCAACTTTTCCATGAATCCCTCGATCACGAGTTCAATCTCCTATCGACCTGAAACATGGGTGCTTGATTCCAGCATGACGCAAGAAATACACCACCCCTGCCGCCCGACGGGGCATTCAGCTCCGTTCAAGTTGTCCTGCCCTGAACCCGATCACCAGGATCACCAACGGGACATAAGCGACGATCAGAGCGATCGCCCCATCGACACCGAAGTGGGTGACCGCAATGGCGACCGGCAACAGCCAGAACAGGTTGATTACACCGACTGCGGACGTCACTGGAAGGTGCTTGCCATATTTGCGCGAGGCGAATTGGTAAGCATGACTTCGGTGAGCCTCATAGATCTTGTCTCCTCGGACGAGGCGACGGATGAGGGTAACTGTAGCGTCTACGATGAAAACCCCGAGAAGAATAAGCCATGCCCAGAGTAACTGCGAGGAAATCCACGCGGCCTGCAGTGACAAAACGCCCAATATGATGCCCAAAAACCCGCTTCCGGCATCCCCCATGAAGATTTTCGCAGGGGGAAAATTCCAGATCAGGAAACCGAAAACCGCAGCTGCCAGCAGCAACGGTTGCCACATCATCTCGGCATGGTCGCCCAAGAGGTAGATCAGCGCGGCCCCCAGGCACACGCAGACCGCTTCGACACTGGCAATGCCATCGATACCGTCCATGAAGTTATAGAGGTTCAACAACCACACCAGATAGAGCGCCGCCAGCCCATGGCCGATCCAACTCAACTCAAACGTTGCACCGAAAAAGGTCACCGGCGGCAGTCCGCCCAGCCAGCACAATGCCCAGATGGCGGCGAAAAAATGGCCCAGCAGACGCCAACGCGCAGCGACATGCCCGTGATCGTCCAGAAAACCAAGCGCTGCGATGCCCAGACCAGCCCCCGCCATGGCCGCAAACGCCGCTGAACTCAGCACGCCTTCGCCGAACAGCACCGCGAGCGCCACCAGGTAGCTTACGACAATGGCTACACCGCCGCCACGAGGCGTCGGGACAGTATGCGAGCTTCTGCCATTGGGAATATCCAGCAGGCTTTTATGCAATGCATAGCGCCGAAGCCAATAGGTAAACGCGAAAGAACAGCCGATTACAGCGACCGCCAACCACCCATGATTCATTTTTGATCCGTTATAAAAAGGTCGACTGCCTGACTACCGCTACCACTGTCATTTCAATAAAAAAACAGCGACGGCCCTGGATGCCGGGAGCATCAGGGCCACCACCGTGTTGGATCAGCCGCCGTTGAGCAGTTGCTCGATCTCCTTGACCTTGGCCTCGACCAGCTGTGGGTCGCGTCGGCTTTCGACGTTCAGACGCAGCAGCGGCTCAGTGTTGGAGCCGCGCAGATTAAAGCGCCATTCAGGGAATTCAAGGCTGATGCCGTCCGTTTTATCGATGTTCGAACAGATCGGGGTGTAATGGTCCAGCACCTTACCGATGATGGCTTTGACGTCCGTCACCTTGTAGTTGATTTCGCCGCTGCACGGGTAGGCGGCCATGCGTTCATCCACCAGTTGGGAGAACGTCTTGCCGGAAACGGACATCAGCGCCGTGACCAAGAGCCAAGGGATCATGCCGCTGTCGCAGTAGGCGAAGTCGCGGAAGTAGTGGTGCGCGCTCATCTCGCCGCCGTACACCGCGTCTTCCTTGCGCATGCGTTCTTTGATGAAGGCGTGACCCGTCTTGCACAGCACCGGCGTGCCCCCCGCCAGATTGACCTGATCGATGGTGTTCCAGGTCAGGCGCGGGTCATGAATGATCTTCGAGCCAGGGTGCTGTTTGAGTAGCATTTCCGCGAGCAGACCGACCAGGTAGTAGCCTTCGACGAAACGGCCGCGCTCATCGAAGAAGAAGCAGCGGTCGAAGTCGCCATCCCACGCCAGCCCCAGGTCACACTTGTGCTCCAGCAAGGCATCACGGGTGATGCTGCGGTTTTCGGGCAGAAGCGGGTTGGGCACGCCGTTGGGGAAATGGCCGTCGGGCTCGGCGTTGATGATCACCCATTCGAAGGGCAGCTGCGATTTGATCGCTTGCAGCGCTGGGCCGACGGCGCCATTGCCAGGGTCCGCGAGAATTTTCAACGGACGCAATTCGGCGCCTTCGACATAGTTGAGCAGGTGCTTGATGTAAGCGCCTTTGTCGGGCCATGATTTGACGCTACCTGACTGCGCGGCGACCGTGCCGAGGTCGCCGGCGTCTACTCGCTGGCGAATGGCATCGAGGCCGGTGTCGCCACTGATCGGACGGGATTCGCCCTTGACCAGTTTCATGCCGTTGTAACCCTTGGGGTTATGACTGGCGGTGACCATCACCCCGCCATCTGCGACGTAGTGGCTGGTTGCAAAATAGACTTCTTCGGTTCCGCACAATCCGATGTCGATGACATCCGCGCCAGCGTCCAGGATACCTTGGGTCAAGGCCTGGGCCAGCGCCGGGCTTTCGAGACGCATGTCTCTGCCGACCACGATATTTTTGGCACCCAGTTCGACCACCATGGAGCGCCCAATCCGATAGGCGATGTCGGCGTCCAGATCATTGGGGACCTGGCCACGGATATCGTAGGCTTTGAAGCAACGGGTCTGAATAACGGGATAGTCGGGATTCATGTGTAAAAACCTATGCGACGAAAAAACCCGAAGGTTCCTCTGTTCAGTATGAAGCAGCCCATCCATCGGACTGCACGCTACCCTCGCGCACAACAGCTTGAGGCGAGGGTTAGGCAGTAAAAATTGAGTTTTGTTAATCACTGAGGCGTAATTATCTTCGAAACGGAGAAAACCGTCTCGAATGATTTGATAAAGCCATCCCACGCCATCACAACGATACAGGCCATTCCGTGACGGTGTGATGAGCGTCGCAAGGCATTCATCACGTCACCACAGGACGATCCGAACGATGGGCGCTGCGGGCTTCCAGTTTCTGCTTGAGCTTTCTTTTCGCCTCCGGCTCGCCGTGGACCAGCCGGATTTCGTACGGCAACACGTCCATGCCCATGACGAAGTCCACCAGACCTTTTTGGTCAGCATGGGCAGAGTAGCCACCGAGGTTTTCCACACCGGCCTTTATCTCGTAACGTTGTTTGTCGAGCTCGACGTAGCCACCTTTTGGCCCATAAGCCTGAATGGCCGCCCCGGGGGTGCCCTTCGCCTGATACCCCGTGAACACTACGTTGTGGCGCGGATCACCCAGCATGACCTTGAGGTAATCAACGATGCGTCCACCCGCGCACATCCCGTGACCGGCAATGACAATCGCTGGCCGCCCTGTACTCGCCAGATAATTCACGGTTTGAAGATGCTCGGCGTGGCTGTTGATCGTGATCAACTGTTTGAAGCCGAGGGGCTTACGGCCGCTACCGAGCCGCACGACGGCTTCCTCATCCCACATGTCATCAAATGACTGATACACCTGAGTCAATCGCTGAGCCAGCGGCGAATCGAGGATCACGGGCAATAGCGGCCAATTGACCGGCAGCGCGGTGTCCACCGAGGGGGATACCTCGCTCAGGCCCGATAACGCCTTGCGGTGCAGGATATCTTCAATTTCATACAGCAACTCTTGAGTCCGCCCCACGCTGAATGCCGGGATCAGCACACTGCCATGGTCTGCCAACGCCTTGTCAATGACGGCTTCAAGACGGACTTGCCGGGTGGCGCGGTCTTCATGCTGACGATCGCCGTAAGTGCTTTCCAGCACCAGCACGTCGGCGCGTTCGGGAGATTGGGGATCGGGCAGAATCGGCGTGTGGGATGAACCCAGGTCGCCTGAAAACACCACACGCTGGTGACGCTGCTCAAGGGGGTAACTGACATCGCATTCGACATAGGCCGAACCCAGAATATGACCGGCGCGCTGTAAACGGATACGACAAGTGACTTCAGGGGTTTCAACAACGCTGAACCAGGTATCGAACGGAAGCGCAATGACGCGTTCATTGATCAGTTTCAGGTGATGGGCGATCTGTTGCGTATCGCGACCCCACTCCAGTTTGAAGGCATCCTCAAGCACTAACGGCAGCAATTTGGCAGAAGCCTCACTGCAAAGGATTGGCCCTTTGAAACCCGCCGCTAACAACTGGGGTATGCGGCCCACGTGATCAGCGTGGACATGCGTCACGATCAGCAGCTTCAGGGTCTCGACAGAAAAGTCGACCGCCGCCGACATGCCGAAACGTTCCCGGAGATCCGCTTCAAGACCTTGAAACAAACCGCAGTCGATCAACAGGCCGTGGGCGGCATCCAGTTGCAATTGGTGACAGGAGCCTGTAACCCCCTCCCCTGCACCGTGATGAATGATGTCTGGATAAATCATGAGCTTGCTTCCCGATCCGCTGGCTGAAAAGCGGCGCAGCTTAACCGTGCTGAATACAGGCTTCAGCCGTTAAGGTTTTGCGAGAGTTTTCGGAAGCATTCGGGAATACATTTCCTGACAGGAAATGTTAGTGCGTATGAAAGACCGCACTCCTGAAAAGTCAGGCGGCCCCAGGCCGCGATATTCAGGCCAAGCGTGACGATTTGGGTTTCCGGCGAAGCCGTGTGGCCCACGCCAGAAAAGGGCCGATCAGCATCCCCACCAACAGCGCGAAGATCACCGGCACAGCCACCGACAGTTCAGGGGCCGCCCAGCCAAAAAACACCAACGCCACTGGCTGTTGGTTTTCAAGCATGAACACAACCGTCGCTGCCACGATCAGCAGCACGACGACAAAAAATATCAGACGTTTAAGATTTCGCATCGAGTATTCCCTCCAACGGCTATTGGAGTTCGTGTTCCTCGTCTTCGTTCACCCGGTCGCGTAGCTCTTTGCCCGGCTTGAAATGAGGAACGAACTTGCCGTCGAGGCTGACGGACTGCCCGGTCTTGGGATTGCGACCCACGCGAGGCGCGCGGTAATGCAGGGAGAAGCTGCCAAAGCCCCGTATCTCAATACGGTCGCCGGTGGCGAGGCACTGCGACATCTGCTCAAGCATGGTCTTGATGGCCAGCTCCACATCTTTGGATGAGAGCAGTCCTTGATGGGTGACAATTCGATCGATCAACTCCGACTTCGTCATATTTTTCCCTTCTTTTTCAAGCAGCTAGGTAAAGCGCTTTGAAGGTTTTAGCACGACCTAAGGTTTTTGAACAGCCCATGTTTCCACTTATGTGAACAGCGTTTCCAGGCAAGGGGCCATTATCCAGTCCAGGCCTTGTCAATCCGGGGCTTGGCGGAATACACCCACTGGCGCTTAGAGGGGCTGATGCCACATAAACCATCGCCCACAAAAAAGGGCGACCGAAGTCGCCCTTTTTCAATGGTCAGACAGAACTCAGTTCTGTTTTTCCATTTGAGCACGCAGCAGGTCACCCAGAGTGGTAGGACCTGTGTTCTCAGCGGTTTCAGGCTTGCTACGCAGGCTCTGAATCGCTTCTTTCTCGTCTTCAACGTCTTTCGACTTGATGGACAAGCTGATTACGCGGCTCTTACGGTCAACGCTGATGATCTTGGCTTCGATCTCTTCGCCTTCCTTCAGAACGTTACGCGCGTCTTCAACGCGGTCACGGCTGATTTCGGAAGCTTTCAGAGTGGCTTCGATGTCGTCGGCCAGAGTGATGATGGCGCCTTTGGCGTCAACTTCTTTAACGGTACCGCGAACGATAGCGCCTTTGTCATTGACAGTGACGTACTCGGAGAACGGATCGCTTTCCAGCTGCTTGATACCCAGCGAGATACGCTCACGCTCAGGATCAACCGACAGGATCACGGTGTCGAGCTCGTCGCCCTTCTTGAAGCGACGCACGGCTTCTTCGCCCACTTCGTTCCAGGAGATGTCGGACAGGTGAACCAGACCGTCGATGCCGCCGTCCAGACCAATGAAGATACCGAAATCGGTGATCGACTTGATGGTGCCGGAGATCTTGTCGCCCTTGTTGAACTGGCCAGAGAAATCTTCCCATGGGTTAGATTTGCACTGCTTGATGCCCAGGGAGATACGACGACGCTCTTCGTCGATGTCCAGAACCATGACTTCCACTTCGTCGCCGACTTGTACGACTTTCGAAGGGTGGATGTTCTTGTTGGTCCAGTCCATTTCGGAAACGTGTACCAGGCCTTCCACGCCTTCTTCCAGCTCTGCGAAGCAGCCGTAGTCGGTCAGGTTGGTAACGCGTGCAGTGACGCGAGTGCCTTCTGGGTAACGTGCCTTGATAGCAACCCATGGGTCTTCACCCAGTTGCTTCAGGCCCAGGGAAACACGATTGCGTTCACGATCGTACTTCAGGACTTTTACATCGATCTCATCGCCAACGTTGACGATTTCCGATGGATGCTTGATGCGCTTCCAGGCCATGTCGGTGATGTGCAGCAGGCCATCGACGCCACCCAGATCGACGAATGCGCCGTAATCGGTGAGGTTCTTGACGATACCTTTGACTTGCTGACCTTCCTGCAGGGATTCCAGCAGAGCTTCGCGCTCGGCGCTGTTCTCGGCTTCCAGGACGCTGCGACGGGAAACGACAACGTTGTTGCGCTTCTGGTCCAGCTTGATGACCTTGAATTCCAGCTCTTTGCCTTCCAGGTGCGTGGTGTCGCGCACTGGACGGACGTCAACCAGAGAACCTGGCAGGAACGCACGGATGCCGTTAACGTCGACAGTGAAGCCGCCTTTAACCTTACCGTTGATAACGCCCTTGACCACTTCTTCAGCTGCGAAAGCGGCTTCCAGAACGATCCAGCACTCAGCACGCTTGGCTTTTTCGCGGGACAGTTTGGTTTCGCCAAATCCGTCTTCGACCGCGTCCAGCGCAACGTGTACTTCGTCACCGACCTTGATGGTCAGTTCGCCAGCATCGTTGTAGAACTGCTCGAGCGGGATGACGCCCTCGGACTTCAGGCCAGCGTGTACGGTAACCCAGTCGCCGTCGATGTCGACAACGATACCGGTGATGATCGCACCCGGCTGAAGATTGAGGGTTTTCAGGCTTTCTTCAAAGAGTTCTGCAAAGCTTTCGCTCATTTTAATTCCTGTTGATAAAGGCGAAGAATCCGCCTATCTGCCACGCTCCAGACAACGTGGGTTTCGTTCATATGAAAGGAAGCCTGCGGGACTGTGACTGGTCTCCCACATGGCTCCTTGGTCATCCAGCGAGATCGCGAAGCGCGACTTCACTCAGGATGCGTTCCAGCACCTGCTCGATGGACAATTCGGTGGAATCCAGCTGGATGGCGTCATGCGCCGGTTTGAGCGGGGCTACCGCTCGCTGGGTGTCGCGCTCGTCGCGGACACGTATCTCATCTAGCAGACTCGACAGACTAACATCGTCCCCTTTCGCCTTCAACTGCAAATATCGGCGACGGGCACGCTCTTCGGCACTGGCCGTCAGGAAAATCTTCAGCGGCGCGGCGGGAAAGACCACCGTGCCCATGTCGCGGCCGTCGGCGATCAGCCCCGGAAACTCCTGAAACGCACGCTGGCGCTGGAGCAGCGCTTCACGCACCGCGGGCAGCGAAGCCACCTGCGAGGCGCCACTGCCAATCTGCTCGTTGCGGATCGCCAGAGTCACTTCTTCGCCTTCGAGAATGATGCGCTGACCGTGATCGCCGGTCGCGGCCTCGAATTGCACGTCCAGGTGCGCCGCCAGCAGCTTGAGCGCTTCTTCGTTGGTCAGATCGACCCCATGATTGCGGGCCGCAAATGCCAGCAGACGATACAGCGCGCCTGAATCCAGCAAGCACCAACCCAGACGCTTGGCCAGCAGACCGGCTACTGTTCCTTTTCCGGAACCGCTTGGTCCGTCGATCGTAATGACCGGAGCTTGAGCTTTCACGATTGCCCCTCTTGCGCTACACGAATACCCACCTGGCCGCAGAGCGCCAGGAAATTGGGGAAAGAAGTCGCCACATTGGCGCAGTCCCGGATACGAATCGGGGCTGACGCGCGCAACGACGCGATACTGAAAGCCATGGCAATACGATGATCACCATGACCGTTGACTTCACCGCCGCTGATCTTGCTGCCTTCAATAATGAGGCCATCGGCGGTCGGTTCAACCCTCACACCCAAGGCGGCCAGACCTTCGGCCATGACCTGGAGGCGGTCGGATTCCTTGACGCGCAATTCCTGCGCCCCGCGCAACACCGTACGCCCCTGCGCACAGGCAGCCGCGACGAAGATCACCGGGAATTCGTCGATGGCCAGCGGCACCAGCGCCTCGGGAATCACGATCCCCTTGAGTGCCGCGTGACGTACCCGCAGATCGGCCACCGGTTCGCCACCCACTTCTCGCAAGTTCTGCACGGAAATGTCCGCGCCCATCAGGCGCAAGATGTCGATCACGCCAGTGCGCGTCGGGTTGACGCCCACGTGTTCGAGCAACAGGTCGGAACCCTCGGCAATCGATGCCGCCACCAGAAAAAACGCCGCCGATGAAATGTCGGCGGGCACTTCGATGCGGGTCGCCTTGAGCGTACTGCCCGCTTCGACCGACGCTGTCGCACCATTACCTGAAACCGGATAACCAAAGCCACGCAGCATACGCTCAGTGTGGTCACGGGTGGGTGCGGGCTCGGTGACTGTCGTCGTGCCGCTGGCATATAAGCCGGCCAACAACAGACAGGATTTGACCTGTGCACTGGCCATCGGCGTCACGTAAGAGATGCCTTTCAACGATTGGCCGCCGCGAATGGTCAGCGGTGGGCGACCGTCAGCGGCGGTGTCGATCACGGCACCCATTTCCCGCAACGGCTCAGCAACACGCCCCATCGGACGTTTGGACAACGACACGTCGCCCGTCAGCACGCTGTCGAAACGCTGCGCCGCCAGCAAGCCGGAAAGCAGGCGCATCGAGGTGCCGGAATTGCCGAGATAGATAGGACCCGGCGCAGGCTTCAGCCCGTTGAGGCCAACACCGTGAATGGTCAAACGCCCATGGTGCGGGCCTTCAATGACCACACCCATGTCGCGGAAGGCCTGCAACGTAGCCAACGCGTCTTCGCCTTCGAGGAAGCCGTCGACTTCCGTGGTGCCTTCGGCGAGGGAACCCAGCATGATTGCGCGGTGGGATATCGATTTGTCGCCCGGCACACGGATCTGGCCACGCACGCTGCCGCCCGGCTGAGCCACAAACGTCAGGTCATCCGCAGCCACTTTCTCGACATAAGCGCGGCGTGCGAGGATCTTGCCGAAATGTTCGCGAGCCACGCGAGCACGGGTGAATACGCCGAGCAGTTGATGGCCGTCGCCCGCATCCACGGCGTCCCGCAATGCATCGAGGTCATGACGGAAAGTGTCCAGGGTACGCAGCACGGCCTCGCGGTTGGCGAGGAAGATGTCGTGCCACATGACCGGATCACTGCCCGCGATTCGGGTGAAGTCGCGGAAACCGCCCGCTGCGTAGCGGAAGATTTCCAGGTTTTCGTTGCGCTTGGCCAACGAATCCACCAGACCAAAGGCCAGCAAATGTGGCAGATGGCTCGTCGCGGCCAGCACTTCGTCGTGTCGCTCGACTTGCATGTGCTCGACATCAGCCCCCAACGCCGACCACATCCGGTCAACGAGCGCCAACGCAGCGGGATCGGTTTCAGGCAGCGGGGTGAGGATGACCTTGTGACGACGGAACAACTGGGCATTCGAGGCCTCGACACCGCTCTGCTCGGACCCGGCAATCGGGTGGCCCGGCACAAAACGCGCAGGCATCGCGCCGAACACCTCGCGAGCGGCGCGCACGACATTGCCTTTGGCGCTGCCCACGTCGGTCAGCACGGCATCACCGAGGTCGAGGGTGGCGAGTACGCCCAGCAGTTTTTCCATCGCCAGGATCGGCACGGCCAATTGAATGACATCGGCACCGACGCAGGCGGCAGCAAGATGGTCTTCACAGCGATCAACGACACCCAGTTCGACGGCCAGCTTGCGCGATTGCGGGTCGAGATCGACGCCGACCACCTCGCGACACAGGCCGCTTTCTTTCAAACCTTTGGCGAACGACCCCCCGATCAAACCGAGTCCGACCACCACCAGGCGGCCGATCATAGGCGCAGTCGATTGCACTGCCGTGACATCCGACATGACATCAACCACGCGCCAGAACCTTGCTCAAGGCTTCAAGGAAGCGGGTGTTCTCGGCGGGCAGACCAATGCTGACGCGCAGGTGGTTGGGCATGCCGTAACCCGCCACCGGACGCACGATCACGCCCTCGCGCAGCAGACCTTCATAAACGGAGCCCGCTTCACGGCCCAGATCGACCGCGATGAAGTTGGCCCTGGACGGAATCCAGCCCAGGCCCATTTGGCGCAGACCGTCTTCCAGTTGCTGCATGCCGGCTTCATTCAGACGACGACTCTCTGCAACGAACGCCACATCGTCCAGCGCGGCACAGGCTCCGACCAGCGCGAGGCTGTTGACGTTGAACGGCTGACGAACACGGTTCAGTACGTCGGCCACGACAGGTGAAGACAGGCCGTAGCCCACACGCAAGGACGCGAGGCCGTAAGCCTTGGAAAAGGTCCGCGACACCAGCAGGTTCGGGTGGTCGGCCAGGAAACTCAGGCCGTCCGGTAACTCAATTCCTGAGGCGTACTCGATGTAGGCCTCGTCCAGCACCACCAGCACGTCTTTGGGCACGGCGGCGAGAAAATCGGCCAGCGCCTGCGGTCCAAACCAGGTGCCGGTCGGGTTGTTCGGGTTAGCGATGAAGACCACGCGAGTGTTGCTGTCGATGGCGGCGAGCATGGCCGGGAGGTCATGCCCCCAATCCTTGGCTTTTGCCACGCGAGCATCGGCGCCGACGGCCTGGGTGACAATCGGGTAGATCGCGAAGGCGTGTTCGCTGAACACCGCGTTAAGGCCGGGAGCCAGGTAGGCACGGGCGACGATTTCGAGGATGTCGTTGGAGCCGTTGCCCAGCGTCACTTGATTGGGTTTGACGCTGCAACGCTCGGCCAGCAACTGCTTGAGGTCAAAGCCGTTGCCATCGGGGTAACGGGTCAGCTCGGCCAGCGCTTCACGAATCGCTGTCAGCGCCTTCGGACTGCCGCCCAGCGGGTTTTCGTTGCTGGCCAGTTTGATGATGCGAGCCGGATCGATATCCAGTTCACGCGCCAGTTCGTCCACCGGCTTGCCGGGAACATAAGGCGATAGTTTTTGCACACCGGCCTGTGCCAGCGCGAGGAAGTCGCCGCTCATTTACCGCATTACCTCTTAGTAAAACAACAATCGCGCAGTCCCAGGCCGAGGCAACCCGGCGCAGAGACGGTGGCGATTTCAAGTCCGTCACCGCCGACAAGCCGGGCTGCTACAGAAATCGTGTGCGATCAGCGCCGCTTAGAGAACGGCTTTCGGATAGGAACCCAGCACCTTGAGCGCCACGGCTTCCTGGCTGATCCGCTCAAGCACCGCCTTGATCAGCGGGTCCCGGTGATGGCCGACGAAATCGATGAAGAATACGTAGGTCCACTTACCGCTGCGCGAAGGCCGGGTCTCGATACGGGTCAGGTCGATGCCGTTCTCATGAAAAGGCACCAGCAACTCATGCAACGCACCAGGCTTGTTGCTCATCGACACGATGATCGACGTCTTGTCGTCGCCGGTCGGTGGCACTTCCTGGTTGCCGATCATCAGGAAGCGCGTCGAGTTATCCGGACGGTCTTCGATCTTCTCGGCGATGCGGGTGAGGTTGTACAAGCCCGCAGACATGTCACCCGCGATGGCCGCGGAGTTCCACTCGCCCTTCACGCGCTTGGCGGCTTCGGCGTTGCTGGAAACCGCGACACGCTCGACGTTCGGGTAATGCGCGTCCAGCCACTTGCGGCACTGGGCCAGCGACTGAGCGTGGGAATAAATGCGGCTGATGCTGTCGGTCTTGGTGTTTTCGCCCACCAGCAAGTGATGGTGAATGCGCAACTCGACTTCACCACAGATGACCATGTCGTGTTCGAGGAAGCTGTCCAGCGTGTGGTTGACCGCGCCTTCGGTGGAGTTTTCCACTGGGACCACACCGAAGTTGACTGCACCGGCGGCCACTTCGCGGAACACTTCGTCGATAGCGGCCATCGGCTTGCTGATCACGGCATGCCCGAAGTGTTTCAGCGCCGCCGCCTGCGTGAACGTGCCTTCAGGACCGAGATACGCGACCTTCAGCGGCTGCTCCAGCGCCAGGCAGGACGACATGATTTCGCGGAACAGCCGCGCCATCTCTTCGTTGCTCAGCGGGCCACGGTTGCGCTCCATGACGCGCTTCAACACAGCGGCTTCACGCTCGGGGCGGTAGAACACCGGCTCCTCGCCCTCTGCCAGGCTGGCCATTTTCACACGCGCCACTTCCTGCGCGCAGCGAGCACGTTCGCTGATCAGCTCCAGGACTTTTTCGTCCAGGCTGTCGATGCGCACGCGCAGCGCCTTGAGTTCTTGTTCAGACATCAGCCGTGTTCCTTCTCGAATTCAGCCATGTAGGCCACCAGCGCTTCGACGGCGTCCAGGCCCAGGGCGTTATAGATCGAGGCGCGCATGCCGCCCACCGAACGGTGACCCTTGAGGTTGAGCAGCGCACGCTCTTCGGCACCGGCCAGGAACGCCTTGTCCAGACGCTCGTCCGCCAGACGGAACGGCACGTTCATCCACGAACGGGCGTTGTGACTGATCGGGTTGGTGTAGAAATCGCTGGCATCGATGAAACCGTACAGACGGTCTTTCTTCGCCCGATTGCGCTTCTCCATCGCATCAACACCGCCCTGCTCTTTCAGCCACTCGAAAACGAGGCCCGACAAGTACCAGGAATAGGTGGCCGGGGTGTTGTACATCGAGCCGTTGTCGGCGGAGATCTTGTAATCGAGCATCGTCGGGCAGCTGCTGCGGGCACGGCCCAGCAGGTCTTCGCGAACGATCACCACCACCAGGCCGCTCGGGCCGATGTTTTTCTGGGCACCGGCGTAGATCAGGCCGAACTGCGAGACGTCGATCGGGCGCGACAGGATGTCCGAAGACATGTCGACCACCAGCGGAACGTCGCCAGTCTCAGGCACCCAGTCAAATTGCAGGCCGCCAATGGTTTCGTTGGAAGCATAGTGAACATAAGCGGCGTTTTTGGTCAGGTTCCATTCGTTCTGGCCAGGGATCGCCAGGTAATCGAACGGTTTGGCGCTGGCCGCAACGTTGACGTTGCCGAAGCGACGGGCTTCTTCAATGGCCTTTTTCGACCAGATGCCGGTTTCGATGTAATCGGCCGTGCCGTTTTCCGGCAGCAGGTTCAGCGGAATCTCAGCGAATTGCTGGCTCGCGCCACCTTGCAGGAAGAGGATTTTGTAGTTGGAGGGGACGGACAGCAGCTCGCGCAGGTCTTGTTCGGCCTTTTCGGCGATGGCGGTGTAGTCGTCGCTGCGATGACTCATCTCCATCACTGACAAGCCCTTGCCGTGCCAATCCAGCATTTCAGCCTGGGCGCGTTGCAGAACAGCATCAGGAAGCGCGGCAGGACCGGCGCAGAAGTTAAAGGCTCGCTTGCTCATATCCACTCTCGTCAACTCGTAGAATTCGAAACGGCCTGGCCACCAGGCGTGTTGCGCAAGGGCTGGCCAAAGCCAAGAGGGCCCTGCAAGGGCCCTCAAGTACAACGTCTATCAGTCCTGCGGTTCTTCGTCGGAAGCAGCATCGGCTTGCAGATCGCTGGCCGATTCGTCAGCGTCAGCCTCGGACAGATTGGCAAGCTCGCCGTCCAGCACGTCGCCGTCCAACGCTTCGCCTTCGAGCTCTTCACCTTCGACTTCGGACGGCTCCTGAACACGCTCCAGGCCGACCAGTTTCTCGTCTTTCGCCAGTTTGATCAGGGTCACGCCCTGGGTGTTACGGCCCAGACTCGACACTTCGTCGACACGGGTGCGAACCAGGGTGCCCTGGTCGGAGATCAGCATGATCTCTTCGCCGTCCTGCACCTGAACCGCGCCGACCAGACGGCCGTTACGCTCGTTGCTGACCATGGCAATAACGCCCTGACCGCCACGCTTGTATTCAGGGAACTCAGTGATTGCCGTGCGCTTGCCATAGCCACGTTCGGAGGCGGTGAGAATCTCGCTGCCTTCTTCCGGGATCAGCATGGAAATCAGCTTCTGCCCTTCGGCCAGACGCATGCCACGCACACCGCGCGCCGTACGGCCCATGGCGCGAACGTCGGATTCCTTGAAGCGGGTGACCTTGCCGCCGTCGGAGAACAGCATGATTTCCTGCTCGCCGTCGGTGATGGCTGCGGAAATCAGGATGTCGCCTTCGTCCAGCTCCAGCGCGATCAGACCGACGCTGCGCTGACGGCTGAACGCCACCAGCGGGGTCTTCTTGACCGTACCGTTGGCGGTAGACATGAAGATGAACGGAGCCTTCTTCTTGTCTGCGGCCTTGATACGCGCCTTGCGCTCTTCTTCGGTCTCGTTGCTGTTCTCGATGTCTTCGACATCGGTTTCCACGCCTTCGGCCTCTTCTTCGTCAGCCTGCTTGCGCATGGCTTCCAGATCGACCGGCAGCATGGTGGTGATGTATTCGCCTTCGCTCAACGGCAGCAGGTTGACCAGCGGACGACCACGGGCCGCGCGGGACGCTTCCGGAATCTCGTAGGTCTTGAGCCAGTACACCTTGCCCTTGCTGGAGAACATCAGCAGCGTGGTGTGGCTGTTGGCGACCAGCAGGTGAGCGATGTAGTCCTCATCCTTGACGCCGGTAGCGGATTTGCCTTTGCCGCCGCGACGCTGAGCCTGATAGACGGCCAGCGGTTGAGTCTTCGCATAACCACCGTGGGAGATGGTCACGACCCGCTCTTCTTCCGGAATCATGTCGCCCAGGGTCAGGTCCAGACGCGCATCGAGAATCTCGGTGCGGCGGACATCGCCGTATTCGGCACGGATCAGTTCCAGCTCTTCGCGGATGACTTCCATCAGGCGCGTGGAGCTGTTGAGGATGCGGATCAGCTCGCCGATCTGAGTCAGGATTTCCTGATACTCGGTCAGCAGTTTTTCGTGTTCCAGACCGGTCAGACGGTGCAGACGCAGTTCCAGAATCGCCTGTGCCTGTTCCGGCGACAGGAAATACTTGCCGTCACGCAGACCGTATTGCGGGTCGAGGTTTTCCGGGCGGGACGATTCGGCGCCTGCGCGCTCGACCATCTCGACCACGGCGCTCGATTCCCACGGCGTATTGATCAGGCCTTCCTTCGCTTCAGCGGGAGTCGGCGACGCCTTGATCAGTTCGATGACCGGGTCGATGTTCGACAGGGCAACGGCCTGGCCTTCGAGGATGTGACCACGCTCGCGAGCCTTGCGCAGTTCGAACACGGTGCGACGGGTGACGACTTCGCGGCGGTGACGAATGAAGGCTTCCAGCAGGTCCTTGAGGTTGAGGATCCGTGGGCGGCCGTCGATCAGCGCAACGATGTTGATGCCGAATACGCTTTGCAGCTGAGTCTGGGCGTAGAGGTTGTTGAGGATGACCTCAGGCACTTCGCCGCGACGCAGCTCGATGACCACGCGCATGCCGTCCTTGTCGGACTCATCGCGCAGCTCAGTGATGCCTTCGAGCTTCTTCTCTTTCACCAGCTCGGCGATCTTCTCGATCAGACGCGCCTTGTTCAGCTGATACGGCAGCTCGGTGATGACGATCTGCTGGCGACCGCCGACCTTGTCGATGTCTTCGACGAGGGAGCGGGCGCGCATGTAAATGCGGCCGCGACCGGTCTTGTAGGCTTCGACGATACCGGCACGGCCGTTGATGATGCCCGCTGTCGGGAAGTCAGGGCCGGGAATGTACTGCATCAGTTCGTCAACGGTCAGGTCGCCGTTGTCGATCAGCGCCAGGCAACCGTCGATGACTTCGCCGAGGTTGTGCGGCGGAATGTTGGTCGCCATGCCCACGGCAATACCGCTGGAACCGTTGACCAGCAGGTTGGGAATACGGGTCGGCATGACCGCCGGGATCTGTTCGGTGCCGTCGTAGTTGGGCACCCAGTCGACGGTTTCCTTGTGCAGGTCCGCCAGCAGTTCGTGGGCCAGCTTGGTCATGCGCACTTCGGTGTATCGCATGGCCGCGGCGTTATCGCCGTCCACCGAACCGAAGTTGCCCTGACCGTCTACCAGCAGGTAGCGCAGGGAGAAAGGCTGGGCCATACGTACGATGGTGTCGTAGACCGCAGTGTCACCGTGAGGGTGATACTTACCGATGACGTCACCGACCACACGGGCGGATTTCTTGTACGGCTTGTTCCAGTCGTTACCCAGTTCGCTCATTGCGTACAGTACACGCCGGTGCACGGGCTTCAAGCCGTCGCGCGCATCGGGCAGAGCTCGTCCGACGATGACGCTCATCGCGTAGTCGAGGTAGGACTGCTTCAGCTCGTCTTCGATATTGACCGGTAGGATTTCTTTGGCCAGTTCGCCCATGAGAAGCTCGATTCCTTTTTCTGGTGAAACCTCGCACATCCATCCGGGATGAACGAAGCTCGCCGCCGCCGGCGATTGCCTGGCGACGACTTACGACAAATCAGCGAGTTAAGCCATGGATTTGCGCAGTGAAGGGGGCCGCAATGCGCCCCCTTGGAAACCGCCGGATGTTACCACAATCGTCGTCGGACACGCAGCATTTGAGCGCCCTGCAAACACGCCATTTCGCCATCAGCGGCCTGAGAAGCGCTCACAGGCCCCTTTAGCGCTGACCCGGCTGGCCGGTAGCGCCTGCGACTAAGTGATCAATGCAAGCGTTTACGGCACATCAGCTGGGCTATTTTTGCCGTATCCGGACGTTCGACGATGCCTTTTTCAGTCACGATGGCGTCGATCAGGTCCGCAGGCGTCACGTCGAACACCGGATTGAACGCGTCGACCTCGGCGCCGAGGCGCTGGCCGCCTACGTTCAGAATCTCGCTGCCGTCGCGCTCTTCGAGGGGAATGTCTTCACCGGTGGCGAGGTTCAAGTCGATGGTCGAACTCGGCGCGACCACCATGAAACGCACGCCGTGGTGCATTGCCGCGACGGCCAATTGATAGGTGCCGATCTTGTTCGCAACATCCCCATTGGCGGTGATGCGGTCGGCGCCGACGATGACCCAGGTCAGGCCCTTGGTTTTCATCAGGTGCGCAGCCGCCGAATCAACGGTTACGGTCACCGGGATGCCTTCATTGGCCAGCTCCCAGGCGGTCAGGCGCGAGCCTTGCAGCCAGGGGCGGGTTTCATCGGCGTACACGCGCTCGATCATGCCTTCTATATAGGCAGCGCGAATCACGCCGAGGGCCGTGCCGAATCCGCCCGTCGCAAGCGCGCCGGCGTTGCAATGGGTCAGCACGGTTTGCAGGTTGCCCTGATGCTTGCGAATCAGGTCCACGCCGAGCTGCGCCATGGTCAGGTTGGCTTCACGGTCGCTGAGGTGAATCGCTGCCGCCTCGGCTTCCATGGCCGGACGCGGGTCGTCGCCCTCTTTGATCCGATACAAGCGCTCGCGCATGCGATTCAGCGCCCAGAACAGATTGACGGCCGTGGGTCGAGCGTTGACCAATAGATCGAAATCCTCTTCCAGCGCCATTTGCCAGTGGCCGCCCTGGGCGTAGCGCTCGAAGACACCAAGAACCAGGCCATAGGCCGCCGCAATGCCGATGGCAGGCGCGCCGCGCACGACCATGGTGCGGATGGCTTCGGCGACCCCTTCAGCGGTGTGATAGGCCAGCCACGTCTGCTCGAAGGGCAGCACGCGCTGATCCAGCAGGTACAGCGTGCCATCCCGCCACTCGATGGCCTTGACCTTTTCTGCGGCCAGTAACTGATCGCGCATTGCACACCCCACATGATGAATTTTAAATACCAGGGCGCTCAGAACATTCGAATCATTGCGGTGATCGAACCTTGGCTTTCGCGAGCTCGCTCGCTCCCACAATTTGTTTCGGATGCCAGAAATCAAAAGGCCAGCAGCTGAAAAAGCCGCCGATTATAGCGAGCCGCCCGCCAAGACGCTCGGGTATACTTCGCCGTCCCTGTATCGCGCCACTGGAAGCCCGTTCCCATGCCTGATTCCGCTGCCCCGCTCGACCTCTTGCTCCTGCCGGACTGGCTGGTGCCGGTCGAACCCGCTGGCGTCGTGTTGCCACAACACGGAATCGGCATTCGTGACGGCCTCATCGCGTATATCGGCCCCAAGGCCGAAGCCTTGCGGCAAAACGCCCTGGAAGTGCGCGAGCTCCCCGGTATGCTGCTCAGCCCCGGCCTGATCAACGCCCACGGCCATGCGGCGATGACCCTCTTCCGCGGGCTGGCCGATGACCTGCCGCTGATGACCTGGCTGCAGGACCACATCTGGCCGGCCGAAGGCAAGTGGGTCGACGAAGACTTCGTGCGCGATGGCACCGACATCGCCATCGCCGAGCAGCTCAAGGGCGGCATCACGTGCTTCTCTGACATGTATTTCTTCCCGAAAGTCGCCGCCGAACGCGTGCACAACAGTGGCATTCGCGCACAGATCACGGTGCCGGTGCTGGACTTCCCGATACCCGGTGCCCGCAATCCTGATGAAGCGCTGCACATCGGCATCGAACTGTTCAACGACATGGCCCATCACGACCGCATCCGGATCGCCATGGGGCCGCACGCGCCCTACACGGTCAGCGATGAAAACCTGGAAAAAATCCGGGTCATCGCCGACGAACTGGACGCTGCCATTCACATGCACGTTCATGAAACCGCCTCTGAAGTCAGCGAGGCTGTTCAACAACGCAATGAGCGGCCATTGGCGCGGCTGCATCGCCTGGGCCTGCTGGGCCCGCGTTTTCAAGCCGTGCACATGACCCAGATCAGTGATGACGACCTGGCCATGCTGGTAGAAACCAATTCCAGCGTGATTCACTGCCCCGAGTCGAACATGAAGCTGGCCAGTGGCTTTTGTCCGGTCGAGCGGCTATGGCAAGCGGGCGTCAACGTGGCGATCGGCACCGACGGCGCGGCCAGCAATAACGATCTGGATTTGCTCAGCGAAACCCGCACTGCCGCGCTGCTGGCCAAAGCCGTCGCCGGTTCCGCCACGGCGCTGGACGCCCACCGGGCGCTGCGCATGGCGACATTGAACGGCGCACGCGCCCTCGGCATCGATGACCAGACCGGGTCGCTGCAACTCGGCAAGGCAGCGGACATGACCGCGTTTGACCTGTCGGGTCTGGCGCAGCAGCCGGTGTACGACCCGGTGTCCCAGTTGATCTACGCCAGTGGGCGGGATTGTGTGACCCACGTGTGGGTCGGCGGCAAACAATTGCTGCAAGACAAGCGCCTGACACGCATGGACGAAGACGCGCTGATCAGGACCGCCAAGGCCTGGGGCAACCGCATCGCCGCCAAGGGCTGACGACGGGCGCACACCTTTTTTCACGATCAGGGCCACGCGCCGTGATCGGACACCGAATTTCACGTTTTAGAGGGATCACACATGAGCAACGTCGACCACGCCGAAATCGCCAAATTTGAAGCGCTGGCCCATCGCTGGTGGGACCGCAACAGCGAGTTCAAGCCACTGCACGACATCAACCCGCTACGGGTGAACTGGATCGACGAGCGCGTCAGTCTGGCGGGCAAGAAGGTGCTGGACGTCGGTTGTGGTGGCGGCATTCTCAGCGAGGCGATGGCCCTGCGCGGAGCCACGGTGACCGGCATCGACATGGGCGAAGCGCCGCTGGCAGTTGCCCAGTTGCATCAGCTGGAATCCGGCGTCAGCGTTGAATACCGCCAGATCACTGCCGAAGCCCTGGCTGAAGAAATGCCCGAGCAATTCGATGTCGTGACCTGTCTCGAAATGCTGGAGCACGTGCCCGATCCGTCCTCGGTGATTCGCGCCTGCTACAAGATGGTCAAGCCGGGCGGCCAGGTGTTTTTCTCCACCATCAACCGCAACCCGAAGGCGTACCTGTTCGCGATCATCGGCGCGGAATACATCATGAACCTGCTGCCTCGCGGCACCCATGACTTCAAGAAATTCATCCGCCCTTCCGAATTGGGCGCATGGAGCCGTCAGGCAGGTCTGGAGGTGAAGGACATCATTGGCCTGACGTACAACCCGCTGACGAAGCACTACAAACTGGCTTCGGACGTCGACGTCAATTACATGATCCAGACGCTGAAGGGGGCTTGAGTCATGCGCCTCAGAGCGGTTCTCTTCGACATGGACGGCACGCTGCTCGACACTGCACCGGACTTCATCGCGATTTGTCAGGCGATGCTCGCCGAGCGTGGATTCCCCCCGGTGAAAGACAAGCTGATTCGTGATGAAATTTCGGGCGGCGCCAAGGCCATGGTCGCGGCGGCGTTTGCGATGTCGCCGAATGAGCCGGAATTCGAGGCACTGCGCCTGGAGTTTCTGGAGCGCTATCAGACCGATTGCGCCGTCCACAGCCGGTTGTTCGACGGCATGGCCGAATTGTTGGCCGACATCGAAAAAGCCAAGCTGATCTGGGGGGTGGTGACCAACAAGCCGGTGCGTTTCGCGCAGCCGATCATGGATCAGTTGGGGCTCAGCGGACGCTCTGCGGTGCTGATCTGCCCGGACCACGTGACCAAGAGCAAGCCAGACCCCGAGCCGTTGCTGTTGGCCTGCAAGATGCTCGATCTGGACCCGGCGAGCGTGCTGTTCGTGGGCGATGATTTGCGCGACATCGAGTCGGGCCGCGACGCGGGCACCAAAACGGCGGCTGTGCGCTACGGCTATATTCATCCCCACGACAATCCCGACCACTGGGGCGCGGACGTGGTGGTGGATTACCCGCTGGAATTGCGCCGGGTGCTGGATAATGCGCTGTGCAGTTGCTGACACAGCTCAGTCGCATTGCTGTGGGCAGCTGTTGATTCTGCCCGGAGGGCGTAGGAGCAAGCTTGCCTGCGATCTGCCCGGGGTCGCGTCCGACCGAAGCGGCAGCAAAACCAGCGGATGCCGTACATCTGACACAATCGAGGTGTCAGATTTTACGACTGCTGCGCAGCCGATCGCGAGCAAGCTTGCTCCTACGCCCTCCGGGCAGAAGCCGTTCGCGGCGTGCCACTTTCCAAAGGACCTATCAAAGCGAGGCCCCTTATGTTCAATTACTCCGCCCGCCCCGATCTGCTTAAGGACCGCATCATTCTGGTCACCGGCGCGGGCCGTGGCATCGGGGCTGCTGCCGCGAAAACCTATGCGGCCCACGGTGCGACGGTGCTGCTGCTGGGCAAGACCGAAGCGAACCTGACCGCTATTTACGATGAGATCGAAGCCGCAGGCCATCCTCAACCTGCCGTGATTCCCTTCGATCTGGAAGCCGCCCTGCCCCATCAGTACGACGAACTGGCGGCGATGATCGAAACCGAATTCGGACGCCTCGACGGCCTGCTGCACAACGCGTCGATCATTGGCCCGCGCACGCCTATCGAACAGTTGTCCGGCGAGCACTTCATGCGGGTGATGCACATCAACGTCAACGCGATGTTTATGCTCACTGCTGCGCTGCTGCCCTTGCTCAAACTGTCTCAGGACGCCTCGGTGGTGTTTACCTCCAGCAGCGTCGGGCGCAAGGGCCGTGCGTATTGGGGTGCGTATGGCGTGTCGAAATTCGCCACCGAAGGGCTGATGCAGACCCTCGCTGACGAGCTGGAAGACGTGGCCTCGGTGCGCGCCAACAGCATCAACCCCGGCGGCACCCGCACCGACATGCGCGCCCAGGCCTACCCTGCGGAAAACCCGCTGAACAACCCGACGCCTGAAGAAATCATGCCGGTGTACCTGTACCTGATGGGGCCGGACAGTTCGGGGATCAATGGCCAGGCGTTTGATGCGCAGACGAAATAACCATCAGCTACGGGCTGCGGCCCCCTGTGGGAGCGAATTCATTCGCGAAAAATAGATCAGGCGATAGAGATGCTTCGGCTGGCCTACCCTTCGCGAATGAATTCGCTCCCACAGAAAGTCCCGATGCCAACCTGAGTCCGCGCGGTCGGCTCGTTGCCAACCCTCCTCTCGGCGGTTTTCCGTCGCCTCTTTGTAGTCCCTCAGCCTCTAAACCGGTACGTTAGTCAATTCCAAGGCGCAGGTAAGCTATTCATCAGCCTCCCTTAACGCTAACCATCTGATTTCTATGATGATCCGACCGAACGTTCGAATTGGCATGACTTTCGCTCTGTCAACGTCAGGCCCGATGAGAGGCGCAGGAGCGAAAACATGAGTTTTCCAACAAGAACCAATGCCATCGATTTTGACAGTGCAAGGCTGCAACGCTTTGGATTCTCGCACGCGCAGACGCCTGCGCAGCCGCTCCTGGACTATGACCAACTGCAACGCCGCCTGGCCCTGCAACTGCAGACCAGCCTCGAAGCAGACAAGATTCTCTCGATGTTTTTTCACAACGTGAGCCAAGTCATCTCCCTCGACGCGCTCATCTACAAGCACCTGGGCACGGACCTGCGTCTGGAGTTCGGTGAGCGGGCACGGCACAACGCCAGCTACCGCATGACGTATGAAGGCGAGCAGATGGGCGAGTTGGCGTTTCAGCGGGATCAACGTTTCAGCGAAAACGAACTGGCTCAGCTCGAATCGCTGCTGACCAGCCTGCTGTACCCATTGCGTAATGCTCTGCTGTATCGCAGCGCCAGCCTGAGTGCGCTGCGCGACCCGCTGACGGGCGCAGGTAACCGGATTGCGATGGAGCAGTCTCTGACCCGTGAAATCGAAATTGCCCGGCGTCAGCAACAACCGCTGTCGGTGCTGATGCTGGACATCGATCATTTCAAAGGCATCAATGATACCCATGGCCATGCCACAGGTGATGAAGTCCTGAGAGCGGTCGCGGATGCGATCAAGGATCGCCTGCGCAACATCGATCAAGTGTTCAGATTTGGCGGGGAAGAATTTCTGATCGTGCTGACCAATACCGGTCGTGAGTCAGCCGCACTGGTAGGCGAACGCCTGCGTCATGCGGCACTGCAACTCACGTATCCGGTCAATGGAAGCCCGGTGGAACTGACCGTCAGCCTGGGCTGCTCGACGCTGCTGCCGGGGGAATCCACCGACAGCCTGGTGCGTCGCGCTGACACGGCCCTGTACGCTGCAAAACGCCAGGGCCGCAATCGCCTCGAAATGGCCGGCTGATCAGGCTCAGGCGCGAACCGCGAACCGGCGATCGTACACAGGGGCTTTCGCTTCCTGCGGCCGTTCCAACACCATGCACCGTTCCAGGAACAGGTACATGTACTCATAACTCTTGCAGATCGCCATCCTGAGGTCCGCCTGCAATTGCTCGCTGGGGTGATTGCCGGCCAGCGTACAAATGATTTCCAGGGCTTCCCAAGGGTGGGAATCGTCATATTGAGCGTGCATTTTCAGCCACTTCATCGCGCGCTTTCGCAACTCCGGCGGGAACAAATCTGCGTATGTCTCTTGTGAACATACGACAGCAGACCACTCACCGGTCGCGCCTTCGATGGCATAGTTGGTCGCTGCGATAGCGACGACCAGCGGCTCCGACGAACAGCTGTGCCAGCACCAGTGATTCAGTGCGTGCAACTCCGACGGAACGCGCTGCGCTTGCAGGTCCTCCAGCGTGACCCCATGGGCCGCGCTCCAATTTACCCAGTAATCGGCATGATTGAGTTCAACCCGAATATTGCGCATCAACCAGCGACGCGCCATGTCTTCGCCGGGATGACGGGCGAAACGGGTTTTGGTCAGGTTATGCGCCATGTAAACCGCAAACTGTTCAACGACAGGCCATCCGCCAATCAAATACTGGCGCATGGTCTTCGAACTCAGCTGACCATCTCGCATACGTTGATAAAGTTCATGCCCTACCACGCGTGCCTTGGCGTCACTGCAATCCTTGATCAATTGCTGTGCCCAAGCGGGGTAACTGCTGGCATCCATCAGCGGACCGGTTCTAATGAACATATCGATCACTGTGTAGCTCCTTATGTTTGTGTTGCATCGGGTTATTCAGCGAAAAGTCCCGGGTGCGCTGAATAACATTGGGGTCTGCCTCGCGGGCCGTGCGTGCAGACATTCACAGGTGAATAATTGCGGTCGCTCAATCACATACCCCTGAGCGTAGTCCACACCGATTTCCAATAACGCCTGCTCTATCTGGGGGCTTTCGACGAACTCAGCGATCGTCTGTTTGCCCATCACGTGCCCGATATGGTTGATCACTTCCACCATCGCCCGGTTGACCGGATCGTCGAGCATGTCTTTTACGAAACTGCCATCAATCTTCAAGAAATCCACAGGCAAATGCTTCAAGTAAGCGAATGACGACATGCCTGCACAGAAGTCATCCAGAGAAAAGCGGCATCCCAGACTTTTGAGTTCGTTAATAAACCGAATAGCACTGCCCAAATTGGCGATCGCACTGGTTTCGGTGATCTCGAAACAGATAAGTTCAGGAGGAATTGCGTAGATTTGGAACTGCTGTCGCAAATATTCGAGGAAGGCATCATCGCCAATACTGGTGCCGGACAAATTGATTGCACAGACCGCCATCGGGCCCTTGCGGTGATTGTCACTCAAGCACTCGGAGATGATCTTGAAAACGTTCTGCACCACCCAGCGATCCAGGGTGGTCATCATGCCGTAGCGCTCGGCAGCAGGGATGAAATTGTCGGGCAGGATCAGGCGACCGGATTCGTCACGCAACCGCAGCAGGATCTCCACGTGGCCATTGCCATGGGCCGCCTCACGGCTTAACGGCGCAATTTCCTGCGAGTACAGGCAGAAACGGTTGTCGTCCAGTGCCATGTGCAGGCGTTGAATCCAGGCCATTTCACCAAAGCGCGTGGAAAGCTCCGAATCGTCGTCGTGATACACCTGCACCCGGTTCCGGCCTTTTTCCTTGGCCATGTAGCACGCCATGTCGGCGGAGCGCAGCGAGGCTTCCAGGGTCGTCGGCGTGTCGGAAATGTGCACCATCCCCACGCTGACGGTGGTCACGAACGGACGCCCCTTCCACACGAAGTGCAGGCTTTCCACGGTCTGACGCAGGCCTTCAGCGATTCGCTCCGCCGCGTCGGGCGCGCAATGCTCCAGCAGAATGCCGAACTCGTCACCGCCCAGCCGCGCCAAGGTGTCGCCTTCGCGAATCCCCTGTTGCAGCAAGGCGCAGATGTGCCTGAGCAATTCATCGCCCGCTGCGTGGCCGCTGGTGTCGTTGACCAGCTTGAACTGATCCAGATCGAGGAACATAACGGCATGATTGCCCGGATGATGCCCGAGACCGCTTAACGCCAGCTCCAGCCGGTACTCGAATTCACGACGGTTAGCCAGCCCGGTCAACGCATCATGGGTCGCCTGCCACGACAGGTTGGCGATGTACTGCCGCTCTTGGGTCATGTCGTGCAAGACCAGCACGGCGCCGCTGACTTTGCCCTCGGTGCGAATCGGCGAGCCCACCAGCGCGACCGAGACCGTGCTGCCATCCAGACGCTGGATCAATTTGGCGTTTTCGCTGCCACCGCCCAGTTTGCCGCTGAGAATGTGGTCGATGAGTGTCGCGCTCTCTTTTTGGTCGTTCTCATCGATCAGGTTGAACAGCGCGGCCAGCGGCAGACCGGTGGCCTGCCCGGTCTTCCAGTGCGTCATTTGTTCGGCAGCGGGGTTCATGTAGGCAATGGAGCCGTCGACATCGGTGGTGATAACCCCGTCGCCAATGGACTCCAGCGTAATTTGCGCGCGCTCCTTCTCGGTCTGCAGAGCAAGCGCAAATGCATGGCGTTGCTCCAGCAATTTGTGAGTGCGCAGGAGCGCGAGCAGAATCAGGAAAATCGCGGTGGTCAGGTTGACCACTACCAGAATCCGCAAGATGACCCGCGAACCTTCTCCGAGGGCATCGCTGAACGCCATCGCGGCAGGGGTGACGGCCTCGTTGATGGCGTTGATCCGGTGTCGCCACTCCATCACGTCGGCGTTGGTGGCACTGCCATCGACAATGCGCCCATGCATTTCATGGGCGACTTCATCCAGTTGCACCAGATAGCTGTCGCCGATCTTCCACAGGTCGATGGCTTTTTCCAGGTAGCTGAAATGGCGGAAATTCAGGTAGAGCCAGATGATGCCCTGAGCATCGTCGGGATGGTTACCACCCTGCAGAATCCCCGCGTTGGCGCGGGCAATGTCCGGTTCGGGTTGATCCATCGCGACCCGTAGGTCGTGGCCGCCCTGAGGAATGGCGATGGCTTTCTGGTATTTCTGATAATTGAGTTCGTCGCGGCTGTTGGCGTAGAGGTTCAGGTAATAAATGGCGTCCTTTTGCCCTTTGGACCAGAGACTCTCTCCACCCACGTAGCTGCGCACCGCCGACATCATATAAAGGCTGACGCAACCCAAGAGCGCCTGTAACAGCACCACAGCGATAAATGGCCAAACGATGCCCAGAAGACGGGGCTTCTCGAGAATCCGCTTTTGCTTCATGGTGTCCCTTTCATCAGCACTGCCAGATACTCACTTCCCCGGCCCAGGCGCCTGCCTGAAGCTCAAGAAACTCGGCTAATTTTCCACGATGCAGCGGTCAACTCTCGCCCCTTCAAGATAGCCGGTTAAGCGGCACTCGGAGAAGCGAGAGACGTAAATATGACGCTTTTCACATTTTCATTGAACACAGCGCTCAAGCGTAGCCCAAGAATTGACGTGTTCCAGTGGCGATACGCCATTTGAGACAACATGTGTGAAAAACCGACCAGCTGTATCAGAGCTGTTGCAGGTGCCCATACAGCCGTGCATAGAGGCCGCCATCGGCAATGAGCTGCTGGTGGTCGCCGTCTTCAGCAATTCGACCACCGTCGAAGACTAATACTCGATCGGCTTGCTTAACGGCAGACAGACGGTGGGCAATGATGAGCGTCGTTCGACCGCTGAGGAAGCGGTTCAGGGCTTGATGAAGGTTGTACTCGGTCGCCGCGTCCAACGCTGAGGTGGCTTCGTCGAGAATGACCACCTTGGGGTCGGCCAGCACCATGCGAGCAATGGCCAGTCGCTGCCGTTGCCCACCGGACAGCCGCACGCCGGAACGCCCGACGACGCTGTCCAGCCCGAGCGGCAAGGCGCGAATCGTGGCGTCCAGTTGAGCGATTCCCAGCGCTTGCCAACAGGCCTCGTCGGTGCGCTCGCGGCCCATTGAGAGGTTGGCGCGGACCGTATCGTTGAACAGCGCCGGATGCTGCAGCACGATGGCGACGTTTTCACGCACCGTTTCCAGACCGATGTCTTCGAGGCGTGCGCCGCCAAAGCGGATCGTCCCGGATTGCGGACTGTAAAGCCCCAGCAACAGCTGCACCAACGTGCTTTTGCCTCCACCACTGGCGCCGACGATGGCGACCTTTTCGCCAGGCTGGATGGACAGGTCGAGTTGGTCCAGCACGCGCTCTTCGTTGTAGCCAAAGCACACACCGTGAACATCGATACTGACGGTGTCGCGCCCCGCGAACGGGTTCACACCGCCCTCGTACTGCGGCTCGTCGGCGCGAGCCAGCAGTTCGTTGATCCGGGTCAGCGCACCGCCTGCGGCATAAAACGCGTATTGCAGGTTCAGCAGTTGCTCCACCGGCCCGATCATGAACCACAGGTAGCTGAACACCGCGAGCATGTGGCCGATCGACAGGTCGGAAAACAGCACGGTGAGCATCGCGGCGGCGCGGAAAATGTCGATGCCGAACTGAAACAACAGCCCGCTGGCGCGGCTCGACGCATCGCTTTTCCACTGCGACGCCACGGCATAGTCCCGCACTTCCCGGGCGCGCCCACCGAGCAACCCGAGAAAATAGCCCTGGCGATTGCCCGCTCGGATTTCCTGAATGGCATCGAGGGTTTCCGTCAGCGCCTGAGTGAACCGCGAGGTGCTGTCGTTTTCCAGTTTCTTGAGGTGTTTGACCCGCTTGCCCAGTTTGACCGTGGCGAAGATCACCAGCGGGTTAAACAACAGAATCAGCAGCGCCAGTTGCCAGTGCATCCACACCAGAATCGCGGCGGTGCCGGTCAGGGTGAGCATGGCGACGAGGAATTTGCTCAGGGTTTCGCCGACGAATTTGTCCAGCGTGTCCAGGTCGGTTACCAAGTGCGCCGTCACCGTGCCGCTGCCCAGGCTTTCGTATTCGCCAAGGGAAATCCGCTTCAAACGTTCGATCAGGCGTATGCGGATGCGGTAGACGATGTCCTTGGCCAGCCCGGCGAACGAGCGCGCCTGAATCACGTTGAACACCAGCGCCCCGAGTCGTAGGCACAAAGTCGCAATTAGCATCAGCCCGATGTAACCCACCGGTTTGTGCAGGCTGTCCGGCAGGAAGCGCTGCATGAACAGCAGCGCGGCATCGCCTTTGCCCAGCAGGACTTCGTCCACCAGCAACGGCAGCAAGAGAGGGATCGGCACCGAACACAGCACCGCCAGGACGGCCACGCCATTGGCGATCCACAGGGCCTTCTTGTGATGCAGCGCGAGTGCGCGGATCTGCGCCCAGTCGAGGCGATCGACCTGAGCCAGCGGGTTCTCGGCAGTGGGCAGTGGGCGTTCTATCTCGACGTCATCACGCACGGGTGGCGCGCTCCAGCCAACGGCTGAGCAATGGCGCCAGTGTCTCCAGAGGTTGATAGCCGTTGGTCAGCAACGCGAGCTGGCCGTCACGCTCGGCCAGCAGGGTCGGGAACCCGGCGATGCCGAGGTCTTGTACCCACGAAAAATCCGAGGCCGTCGCGGCGTGCTGTTCGGCGCTGTCGAAGGCCTCGGCGAATTCAATGCGAGGCAGCCCGGCGTTTTCAGCCAGCTCGGCTAGCACCGAGGCGCTGGTCGTGTCGCGGCCTTGCAGGTAGAACGCCTGCTGAATTTCCTTCACCAGTTTCCACGCGATGTCCGGCGCCAGGCTGCGCGCCGCGACGATGGCGCGACAGGCCGGTTCGGTGTCGTAGACGAACCCGTCCGGCAAGGCATCTTCAAATTTGAAGGCTTGGCCCGTGGTGTCCTGCACCGCGTGCCAGTGTTCGAGAATGTAACGCTTGGTGGTCGGTTCAAGGGCCGCGCCGCTGCCGGTGCGCAAACCGCCCACCACCAGATGCAACGGCACCCCGGCCGCACTCGCCTGCTCGACCAGGGCCTCGGCCACGGGGGCAAAGCCCCAGCACCAGGAGCACATCGGGTCCATTACATAAAGCAGGCGGGTGTTCATGGGATCAGGCCTCGTTCGTATGCGTTTCGTCAGGCTGCGCGTCCAGCAAACGGTAGTTGCGGCCGATCGGGTGCGGCTGATTGCGCGCCTTCGCCAGCTCGATCTGCTTCTGCCGGTCGATGGCGCTGCGGCGGGTCTTCTCGCTCAGCGTGTCCCAGCAATGCGGGCAGCTGACACCGGGCGAGTAGTGCTCGCTGGCGCGGTCTTCGGCGCTGATCGGGGTGCGGCAGGCATGGCACTGATCGTAGTCACCTTCGGTCAGGTCATGGCGCACGGTCACGCGATTGTCGAACACGAAGCAGTCGCCGCGCCACTGACTTTCTTCCTGCGGGACTTCTTCGAGGTATTTGAGGATACCGCCCTTGAGGTGATAAACCTCTTCGAACCCCTCGCCGAGCATGTAGCTGGAGGCCTTTTCACAGCGAATGCCGCCGGTGCAGAACATCGCGACCTTCTTGTGCTTCGAAGGATCGAAGTTGGCCTTGATGTACTCCGGGAACTCACGAAAGCTCGTGGTCTTCGGGTCGATTGCGCCTTCGAAGGTGCCGATGGACACTTCGTAGTCGTTGCGGGTGTCGATCAGCAGCACTTCCGGGTCGGCGATCAGTGCATTCCAGTCCTGCGGCTCGACATAGGTGCCCACGGCCTTGTTCGGGTCGACGCCTTCGACGCCCAGGGTCACGATCTCTTTCTTGAGCTTGACCTTGGTGCGGTAGAACGGCTGCTCGTCGCAGTACGACTCTTTGTGGTCGATGTCGATCATGCGCGGGTCGTTCTTGAGCCAGGCCAGCAGGCCGTCGATGCCTTCACGGCTGCCGGAAACGGTGCCGTTGATGCCTTCTTCGGCAATCAGCAGGGTGCCTTTGATGCCGTTGTCGACCATGGCGTTAAGCAGGGGCTCACGCAGTTCGACGTAGTCCGAGAGGGTGACGAATTTGTACAGCGCCGCGACGACGATGGGTGCGGTTTGGGTCATGTTGCGTCTCCAGGTGGTGACCCTCGCAAAGGGCCTACCGGATAAAAAATTCAGATGAACACGTGCCGACCGGGCAACGCGGCGCGGATTCTAGCAAAAATCAGAGGTCAGCAGACAGGGCGGGTGATCGGTGGGGAATTGATGCAGGTCAATAACGAGCGGCGAAGGCATGCAAGGCATCAGGATTGCCCGAACTACCGCTATCGCGAGCAAGCTCACTCCTACAGGAACGTACACATACCTGTAGGAGTGAGCTTGCTCGCGATGAGTGCGGTGATCATCGCTCGAAACGGGAAATCAATCATGCCCCCCGGCACAGGTCGGCGACGCAGGCGCAGCGCCGATTTTCGCCCACTCTTCCGGGGTGTAGGTGTGCAGCGCCAAGGCATGGAACTCACCCATCAGGCCACCGAGCAGGCCGTAGACCTTCTGGTGGCGCTTGACGGCGTTGAGGCCAGCGAACTGCTCGCTGACCACCACGGCCTTGTAGTGAGTGTCCGTGCCGCGACTGTGCATGTGGCTTTCATTGAGCACCTGGAGGTAGTCGGGCTGAAAGACCGTCAACGCGGATTCGATTCGCTGTTGCATGCTCATGTCAGGCTTCGCTTATGGCTTCTTGGCAGGGGCTGCCGGGGCGGTACCCTTGCCGGCTGCACCGGCTGGCACCAGTTCCTTGGTCATGGACTCCAGCAGACCGGTCACCACAGGCACGGCCGGTTGCAGCTTGTCCTGGGTCATCTGGAACGATTGCTGGCTGATCTGCGGCATCTTGGCCTGGACTTTCTTGCCCAGCGGCGACTGATAGAAGGCCACCAGATCTTTCAGCTCTTGCTCGCTGAAGTTGTCGGTGTAGAGCTTGACCATGTCAGGCTGCAGCTTGTCCCAGCCAATGGCCTTGTCCAGCGCGGCGTTGGCCTGGGCCTGGTATTTTTCCAGCACGGCTTTCTTGGAATCTGGCGCTTTGGTTTCGGCGAAACGCTGGGCGAACATTTGCTGCGCTTGCATGTAGATCGGCGCACCCAACTGATCGGCGTGAGCCAGTTTGAGGAACGCAACAGCACTGGCCTCGTGGCTGGCGGTGGCAGCAAGAGCCTGGCCGCTGGCACATACCAGAGCGACCGCAGCACAGATGGCGCGAAGACGGGTCATCGAGTTTCCTTATCTAGCAGGCGAGGCTGAACCCCAAGGCCGCACATTCTGCGCCCCTTTCCGTGCTGCGCTCAACCCCCGGCGCTACGAGCGGTCGAATCGGCTCAGGACGACAATCGAAGGCAGCAAAGGTTTCACACGACCCCGCTCGCCCTTTTGTCGCACACTGGCCACTCTTGTCCTTGCCGCGCAGCCGTTAGCGGGAACCGAACCGGGCTGCGGGGTACTAAACTGCGCTATTTCGATCTTAAGGAGTGAGTCCAGTGAGCCGTACCGAAACCGATAGCATAGGTCCGATCGAAGTCCCTGAAGACGCTTACTGGGGGGCGCAAACCCAACGTTCGCTGATCAATTTCGCCATTGGTCAGGAGCGCATGCCACTGCCGGTCCTGCACGCGCTGGCGCTGATCAAGAAAGCCGCTGCGCGGGTCAATGACCGCAACGGCGACTTGCCCGCCGACATCGCCCGCCTCATCGAACAGTCCGCCGACGAAGTGCTGGGTGGCAAGCTCGACGACCAGTTCCCGCTGGTGGTGTGGCAAACCGGCAGCGGCACGCAAAGCAACATGAACGTCAACGAAGTGATCGCCGGGCGCGCCAACGAGCTGTCCGGCAAGGGTCGCGGCGGGAAGCTGCCGGTGCACCCCAACGATCACGTCAACCGCTCGCAAAGCTCCAACGACTGTTTCCCGACAGCGATGCACATCGCCGCCGCCCAAGCCGTCAAAGAGCAGTTGCTGCCCGCGATTGCCGAGCTGTCTGCAGGCATCGCCGAGCAGTCCTCGCGCCACATGAAGCTGGTGAAAACCGGTCGCACCCACATGATGGATGCCACGCCGATCACCTTCGGCCAGGAACTGTCGGCCTACGTCGCGCAGTTGGAGTACGCGGAAAAAAGCATTCGCGCCGCCCTCCCCGCTGTCTGCGAACTGGCGCAAGGCGGCACCGCCGTCGGCACGGGCCTGAACTCGCCCCATGGCTTCGCTGAAGCCGTGGCCGCTGAATTGGCAGCGTTGTCGGGCCTGCCGTTCGTGACGGCACCGAACAAGTTCGCTGCACTGGCGGGGCATGAGCCACTGACGGCCCTCTCTGGCGCGCTGAAAACCCTCGCCGTGACGCTGATGAAAATCGCCAACGACCTGCGCCTGCTCGGTTCCGGCCCGCGCGCCGGTCTGGCCGAGGTCAAGCTGCCCGCCAATGAACCGGGGAGTTCGATCATGCCGGGCAAGGTCAACCCGACCCAATGCGAAGCGCTGTCGATGCTGGCCTGTCAGGTGATGGGCAACGACACCACCATCTCGTTCGCGGCGAGTCAGGGTCACCTGCAACTGAACGTGTTCAAGCCGGTGATCATCCACAACCTGCTGCAATCGATCCGCCTGCTGGGCGATGGCTGCCGCAACTTCAACGAGCATTGCATCGCGGGCATGGAGCCGGACGCGGGCAAGATGGCCGAGCACCTGGAACGCGGCCTGATGCTGGTGACGGCACTGAATCCGCACATCGGCTACGACAAGTCGGCGCAGATCGCCAAGAAGGCGTACAGCGAAGGTTTGACCTTGCGCGAAGCGGCCTTGCAGTTGGGGTTCCTCACCGACGCCGAGTTCGACGCGTGGGTACGTCCCGAGAAGATGCTGGAGGCCGGCAGCAATGGCTGAGCCGATCAGCGGCGCCACGCCACTGGAAGGCTATGGCAAACGCATCCTGATGGTCATCGGTTCGCCGAAGACCATAAGCCTCTGCCACGCCCTGGGCGATGCGTACGCCCAAGGCGCACGCAGCCAAGGCCACGTGGTGCGGGTGCTCAAGCTGGAAGAACTGGACTTCGACCCGACGCTGCACAACGGTTATGCCTCCAGCCAGACACTGGAACACGACCTGCTGGAAGCCCAGCGCGAGATTCACTGGGCGCAGCATCTGGTGTTCGTCTACCCGGTCTGGTGGGGCGGGCTGCCGAGCCTGCTGAGCGGCTTCTTCGAGCGCGTGTTCATGCCCGGTTTCGCGTTCAAAGCCCACGGCCGTCATCACCCGTCCAACGAACTGCTCAAGGGCCGAACCGCAGAAATGCTGGTGACGCTGGACACGCCTTCGCGGTACTTCCGCTGGGTGTTCAAGGCGCCTGCCCATCGTCAGATCAAGCACGCGATTCTGGAATTCTGCGGGATCAAGACCACGCGCTTGACGGAGTTTTCGCCGGTCAGGACGGCCACGGAAGAACAGCGCCAGCAGTGGATTCATCAGGCCGAGGCGTTGGGTAAGCGCTGAGGGTGTTTTTGGGGTGGGTCAATGGGGCATCTGTTGACCCATCCGCCGCTTTCGCGCTAGGTCAGCCAACGCATTCCCACCTGACCCGCCGCATTCTTTGGAGTAAAGTATCGAACGTTCAGCCAACCTTTCCGTCTCACGCTGTGGAAACGTCATTTGGCTGTCGTACCCCCAGGTTTAGCCGTCCTGAATCGTTTCCGAACAGACTCCCAGACCGGAGAAGGCTATGTTGAGCAAGCGTGAGCAAGACCCCGAGACCGCGGTGCGTTTCCGCAGCGACCGCGTCTCCCGCGTCAACGGCATGTATTTCTTCAGTACCCGCGAAAATACCCTTGAAGGCCCCTTCTTCACCAAGGAAGACGCCGAGCGGGAAACCGACGCCTATATTCGGCGCATGCAGGCCGGGCAGCTGTCTTCGTCCGAGCCGCCAACGTCGTTGAATGGCTGACGGTCAGCGGTGATTGCGGCGAAAGGTGTCTTCACCCATCGCCGCGATTTGTCCTTCGATCAAAGCCTCGAACGGCCGCAACAACGCCGCAAATGAACGATCCGGTTCCAGCGTGTGCAGGGCGTGGGTGATCGCTTCCAGCGTCGACAACGCATCCGGCCCCGGCGCCTTGCGCAAGCGGTAACGGGATGACGGCATGTTTTCCAGCGTGACCCTCGGCAGCGCCGCCAACAGCGGGTTCAAGTGCAGTAACTTGCGGGCCTTGCGCCATGTGCCGTCGGGCACCACCAGCAACGTGGGCAACGAATCCGACGTCTGGGCCGTGAGCGCCACAGCCTCTTCGCCGGGAAATAACAGCCGGGCCTGATAACCCGGCACGTTCAACAGGTCCGCCAACCCTTCGAACACCTCCCCCACCACCAACTGCGCATTGCTCAGCCCCAACGCCGCCAGTCGCGCCGTGTTCAGCGCGTGATTGACCTCACTGGGATGTTGCAAAATCAGCACGCGAGTGCGGCTGTCCAGACGGGGAATCAGCGCGCAGAGGCAATGTTCTTGAGGGCGATGACAGCGGTCGCAACGGGCACGGGACATGTTCGGGCCCTCCTAGAGCGGGTTGAGCTGGGCTTTGAGCAGGTCACGGAACGTCTGAATCAACGGCTCGCGACTGCGGCCCCGACGCAGGATCATCGAGAACGGCGCCTGATAGCCAAATGTGGCAGGCAACAGCACGCGCAGGTGATCGGAGTCGACCCAGGATTGTGCGTAATGCTCGGGTAAATAGCCGATGTACGCACCGGAAAGCACCAGAATCAGCTGGGCCTCCATACTCTCCACCGTCGCAGCGCTGTGCTTGAAGCCGTGTCGCGCCAGTTCCGCCTGACTCCAATAACCACGACCGACCATGCGTTGCTGGGTGATCACCGGCTCCGGAATGCGCCGCTCGTTGAACAGCGGATGCCGATTGCTGCAATACAGCCAGTGCTGTTCGCGGTACAGCGGCTGATACAGCAAGCCGTTCATGCGGGTGGAAAACGAGCCGATCGCCAAATCCAGCCGGTTATCCAGGACCCCCAATTGCAACTCGTAAGGGCTCATGACCGAGAGGTGCAAATGCACCGCCGGATGCTCTTCGCTGTACGCCCCGATCACTTCGGCGAACGGCAACGCCCGGTCGCTGACGGTGGAGTCCAGCACCCCCAGATTCAGCGTCCCGCGCAGTTCGCCCTTGAGTGCGGCTGCGTAAAGTTCAAAGCCTTCCAGCTCCCCTAGCAGGCGCAGGGTTTCCTGATGAAACAGCTCGCCCTTGCTCGTCAGGCTGAACCCGCCACGGCCGCGGTGGCACAGCACGATACCCAGCGTCGACTCCAGCTGACTCATGTAAGTGCTGATCGCGGAGGTCGACAGGTTCAATTCTTGCTGCGCACTGGCAAAGCCCTGATGGCGGACCACGCAGGTGAAGATACGCAGCAGTTTCAGATCGGGTAATGCGCTGGCCATGATGCATCCGGGTATCGAAGAACGGCCAGCTTACCCGATACTTCAGAAATCTCTGAACTAAGTATTTTGCCTCAGCGATTGTTCACCAGGCCCTCGGTTCGCAGAATCCGCCCAGTGCTAACCACTATTAATCACCCACCGATGAGGCAATCCCGTGGACAAGATTTTCCACCAACCACTGGGCGGCAACGAAATGCCGCGCTTCGCCGGCATCGCCACCATGATGCGTCTGCCCCACCTGCAAACGGCCGCTGGCCTCGATGCCGCCTTCATTGGCGTGCCGCTGGACATCGGCACCTCGCTGCGGGCAGGCACCCGTTTCGGACCTCGTGAAATCCGCGCTGAATCGGTGATGATTCGCCCTTACAACATGGCCACGGGGGCAGCGCCTTTCGATTCGCTGTCGGTTGCCGACATCGGCGACGTCGCCATCAACACCTTTAACCTGCTGGACGCGGTGCGCATCATCGAAGAGGCCTACGACGGGTTCCTCGAACACGGCATCATTCCGCTGACCCTGGGCGGTGACCACACCATCACCCTGCCGATCCTGCGTGCCATTCATAAAAAGCACGGCAAGGTCGGTCTGGTGCACATCGACGCCCACGCGGACGTCAACGATCACATGTTCGGCGAGAAGATTGCCCACGGCACCACTTTCCGTCGCGCCGTGGAAGAAGGCTTGCTGGACTGCGGCCGCGTGGTGCAGATCGGCCTGCGTGCGCAGGGCTACACCGCCGAAGACTTCAACTGGAGCCGCAAACAAGGATTCCGCGTGGTGCAGGCCGAAGAGTGCTGGCACAAGTCGCTGGCGCCGCTGATGGCCGAAGTGCGCGAGAAAGTGGGCGGCGGTCCGGTGTACCTGAGCTTCGACATCGATGGCATCGATCCGGCCTGGGCGCCAGGCACCGGGACCCCTGAAATCGGCGGCCTGACCACCATTCAGGCCATCGAAATCATCCGCGGGTGCCAAGGGCTGGATCTGATCGGCTGCGACCTGGTGGAAGTTTCGCCACCGTACGACACCACCGGCAACACCTCACTGCTGGGGGCCAACCTGCTGTACGAGATGTTGTGCGTGCTGCCGGGGGTTGTTCACCGGTAACGCTCGGAGTTTGCCTTTTGCTGGGGTTTGCTGGCGAAACCCGGGCCCTCTGTAGGAGCGAATTCATTCGGGAAAAGGGTACAGACGTTAGAGATGCATCGTCCGTACCGGCCTCTCGCGAATGAGTTCGCTCCTACAGGTCCAGCGCATACCCCATGTTCTTGGTTCAACTGAATAACAAACTCACCCGCTGACTGCCTGCGTCACTTCAGCCGGATGATTCGCGACTCACTATAAAAACAATGATCGGAGACACCTCCATGGCTTTAGATATTTTCGTCGTGCTGATTTACGCGGCCGGCATGCTGGTACTGGGCTGGTACGGCATGCGCAAGGCCAAGACCCACGAAGACTACCTCGTTGCCGGACGCAACCTCGGCCCTAGCTTGTACATGGGCACCATGGCCGCCACCGTGCTGGGCGGCGCCTCTACTGTCGGCACCGTACGTCTCGGCTACGTCCACGGCATTTCCGGGTTCTGGCTCTGTGCCGCGCTGGGCGTCGGCATCATCGCGCTGAACCTCTTCCTCGCCAAACCACTGCTCAAACTGCGCATTTTCACCGTTACGCAGATCCTCGAAAAACGCTACAACCCCATGGCCCGCCAAGCCAGCGCCGTGATCATGCTCGCCTACGCGCTGATGATTGGCGTGACCTCGATTCTCGCCATCGGCACGGTCATGCAAGTGCTGTTCGACCTGCCGTTCTGGGTCTCGGTGATTTTGGGCGGCGGCGTGGTCGTGGTGTACTCCACCATCGGCGGCATGTGGTCGCTGACCCTCACCGACATCGTGCAATTCGTGATCAAGACCGTAGGCCTGATGTTCATCCTGCTGCCGATCTGCCTGTACCGAGTCGGTGGCTGGGACGAACTGGTCGCCAAGCTGCCCGCGTCGAGCTTCAGCTGGACCACCATCGGCTGGGACACGATCATCACCTACTTCCTGATCTACTTCTTCGGCATCCTGATCGGCCAGGACATCTGGCAACGCGTGTTCACTGCACGCACCGAGAAAGTCGCCAAGTACGCAGGCTCCGTTGCAGGGGTGTACTGCATCGTCTACGGCCTGGTCTGCGCACTGATCGGCATGGCCGCTCACGTGTTGCTGCCGGACCTGGCCAACGTCAACACGGCCTTTGCCGCCATCGTCAAAGCCTCATTGCCGGACGGCATTCGCGGCCTGGTGATCGCCGCTGCACTGGCCGCGATGATGTCTACCGCCAGCGCTGGCCTGCTCGCCGCATCAACCACGCTGACCGAAGACCTGCTGCCGAAACTGCGGGGCGGCAAGCAATCGAGCCTGGGCATCAACCGCCTGTTTACGGCCTTGACCGGCCTCGTCGTGTTGGCCATCGCACTGGTGGTGAACGACGTGATCAGCGCGCTGACCCTGGCCTACAACCTGTTGGTGGGCGGCATGCTGATCCCGCTGATCGGCGCCATCTATTGGAAGCGCGCCACCACGGCGGGCGCCATCACCAGCATGAGCCTGGGCTTCATCACCGCGCTGGCGTTCATGCTCAAGGATGGTCTGGACGCCAACACCCCGATCTACTACAGCCTGGCGGTTGGCTTGGTGAGTTTCGTGGTCGTCAGCCTTGTGTCGCCTCGCTCCGTAGCCGTGGCACGGGCGGTCTGACGGGAATAGCTCCAGACGTAACGTTACTGAAACAGATCAAGGGCGCCTTCGGGCGTCCTTTTTTTATGGGCAGTTACACAATTTCATCTTGAACCCGTCATTCGACTCGGCGAAATCTAGGCTAGCCTTAGCCAAGACAGCACTGGAGGCAATGTGCCTCAACGAGGTCATATCAAGGAGCGAAGCACGATCCAGCTGTCAGGCCGCAAACCTCTGTGAATGAAGTCGGGGTTAGTTCGAACACAATCAGGCAGAGGCTTCCCCATGGACCGCAGCGAAATCCAGCAGCACATTTTCGATACACTCGGGAAAATCCTCGTCGACAAATCGATCATCCAGGAACAAGCCGATCCGATGGTGAGCGAACTCTTTCTGGACGAAGAGGACTTTGGCAATTTCTTTGAAGACCTTCAAACCGACTTCAATATCACCCTACCCTCTCGCGTCAAATCCGAGCTCTCACACCTTCCAGAAAACCCCGATTACAGCCAACTGACGCTGCAGGGCCTTGTCGATCTGATTCTCGTGCAAATGAAAAACAGGAAACCGCACTGAATTGAACGCGTCAGCACGGAAAAAGATGAGGGAGGGATACAGCGAAGCGCCCATGGTCGGGCGTGAGGGGTGACGTACAGCCGAAAAAAATCGAGCAGGCTATCGTGCGATAGCACCGCTGTTCACGGGTGGGTCAGTCGAAGGTGACGAAGGCCGAAGGCTTAGCGGCGCGGGCGGCGACGCTGGTCATCGTCGGTGCGAACGGGAATGGGCTGCAGCTTCGGCCGTTCGATCAAGCCGAGAGCAACACCTACATCGTGAAGCCATTCTTGCAATTTGCTGTTCATATAACGCCCCCTTCAGGGAAATGCCGGCAGCCAACTTCTGGTCCGCTTACCGCAGATCATAGTGCTAAGTCGCACTTTACGCCTGCTACGGAGTGTCGCGGCAGGAAATTTTCGCTTTCTTTACGTTGAGACATTTCAAAGCGGCCATCCCCAGCCTTCACCCGACCAACGGCACTCCCTCAAGCGCCCGATCAGCTGGCCACGGCAGGCGTCAGTGCAGCGGATTCATGGGCCTGAGTGCGCCGGGCGAAGACAAAGAACAACGCCCCACCCAAGAAACATCCGGTAAACCATGCAAAGTTCGCCATCGGTTGCAAGGCCGGTACGAACGTGATCGCAATGCCCACCGAGGTCGCCAGGACAAGCGCCTTGACTGCCGTGTAATTCACGCCTCCGGTGTACCAGTAGCGACCGCTGGGGCCGTCGTTGAACAGCGAATCCACGTCGATCTGCTGTTTTTTGATCAGGTAATAGTCCACCAGCAGGATGCCAAACAAGGGGCCGATAAAGGCCGCCAGTACATCCAGGGTGTAATGGATCACGGCCGGATTGTTGAAGAGGTTCCACGGCGTGATGAAGATCGACGCGACGGCGGCGATCATCCCACCCACACGCCAGCTGATCTTGCTCGGTGCGACGTTGGCGAAGTCAAAAGCCGGGGAGACGAAGTTGGCGACAATGTTGATGCCGATGGTCGCCGTCACGAACGCAAAGGCCCCCAAAAGCACGACGACGCTGTTGTCGATGCGGGCAACAGTGGCAATCGGGTCGTGCAGCATCTCACCGAACACCGGCAAGGTGCCGGAGACAATGACGACCGTGACTAGAGAGAACGCCAGGAAATTAACCGGAAGGCCCCAGAAATTGCCGCGACGCACCTCGGACATGCTCCGGCAATAGCGACTGAAATCACCGAAATTGAGCGTAGGACCGGAAAAGTAAGACACCACCAGCGCAGTGGCCATGATCACCTGGGCCATCGCGTCCCAGCCGGTCAGAGACTTCTCGGACAGCGTAAAGCTGATGTTGGCCCAACCGGCTTTCCAGACGATCCAGCCCGCCAACAGGAACATCACGGCGTAGACTACCGGCCCTGCCCAGTCGATGAACCGTCGAATCGAATCCATGCCGGTCCAGAATACCGCGGCCTGCACCAGCCAGAGCGCGAGGAAACCGAACCAGCCCAGGTAGGACAACCCTGCGAAATGCGGTTCTGCGTAGACCGACATTTGTGGGAAAAATCGCAGAACCACGATGATCAACGCACTTGAGGCCAGGTAAGTCTGCACGCCGTACCACGCCACGGCGATCAGGCCGCGAATCACCGCCGGGATATTCGCGCCGAAAACGCCGAACGCCAACCGACAGATCACCGGATAAGGCACTGCCGCCTGCTGGCTCGGTTTGGCCAGCAGGTTGGCAATCACTTGAATCATGCAAATCCCCAAGAGCAGCGCGATCAGTACCTGCCAACTCGCCAGCCCCAATGCAAAGAGGCTCGCAGCGAACACGTAACCGCCCACGCTGTGCACGTCACTCATCCAGAACGCAAAAATGTTGTACCACGTCCACTTCTGCGGCACGGGTCCCAGGTCCTGGTTATACAGGCGGGGGCTGTAGCCCTTGGGCATTGGCTCGGTCATCGCATATCTCCCTGAGAGGACAGGCTGGCTCCCGAGGCAGAGAGGTGGAACACACTGCGTACGGGAGCAAGCGCGGGTTGTATACGAACCAATAGGCAGAATGCGTGCCATCGCTATTTTAGCGAGCGCATTAGAATGCTAAATAGCGGTTTTATAAGGGATGAAAGCGAGGACAGTAGCAGAAAGACAGTATCGTTTAGAGGACCGCTCGCGCCCGCTGACAGTGCAGCGGTGCCTGATCGGGGTGCGTTTTCAGGACCGAACGTTGCCAATGATTAATATGTATACAAACTACAGATTTATTGTCCTCTATAAATTTCACTTGTGAGCGTCACTTATGCAGGGAGCGGACTCTCCAGATATCGTCCAGCCGGTAGACATGTGTCGCCTATCCCGGCCATTCGCGAATGAATTCGCTCCCACAATTAAGTCCGCGTAAAGCCCCGCGTTTCGCAACGGCTTTGGAGTTCGCTCCCACACATGTTCAGCATCGCCTCAAATCACTCCGGCAACTGCACGACGCCGTCTTCATCGGTGAGGGCTCGCTCCAACAGGTCGGCCGGCAGGTTTTTACTCGCCCTGGCTCCCAAGAGTTTGAGTTGCTCACTGCGGCTGACCAGGTTGCCACGCCCTTCGACCAGCTTGTTGCGCGCCGCACCGTAGGCTTTGTCCAACTGCTGCAAACGGCTGCCGACTTCATCGAGGTCCTGAATAAAGAGCACGAACTTGTCGTACAGCCACCCTGCCCGCTCGGCGATTTCCCGAGCGTTCTGGCTCTGGCGTTCCTGTTTCCACAAACTGTCGATCACACGAAGCGTGGCCAACAGCGTCGTCGGGCTGACGATCACAATGTTGCGATCGAACGCCTCTTGGAACATGGTCGGTTCTGCCTGCAACGCCGCCGAAAACGCTGCTTCGATGGGCACAAACAGCAACACGAAATCCAGGCTGTGCAGACCTTCGAGGCGCTTGTAATCCTTCCCCGACAAACCCTTCACATGGTTGCGCAACGAAAGCACATGCTGCTTGAGTGCGACCTGACCGATCGCTTCATCGTCGGCCGACACGTACTGCTGATACGCCGTCAGGCTGACTTTGGCGTCCACCACCACCTGTTTGTCGCCGGGCAGCATGATCAACACATCAGGCTGGAACCGTTCGCCATCCGGCCCTTTCAGACTGACTTGAGTCTGGTACTCGCGGCCTTTTTCCAGCCCGGCATGTTCCAGCACTCGCTCCAGAATCAGCTCGCCCCAGTTGCCCTGGGTTTTCTGCCCTTTCAGCGCACGCGTCAGGTTGGTGGCCTCGTCGCTCAAGCGCTGGTTCAGCAGCTGGAGGCGCTCCAGCTCCTTGCCCAGCGAGAAACGCTCGCGGGCTTCCTGTTGATAGCTTTCTTCCACGCGCTTTTCGAAGGACTGGATGCGTTCCTTGAGTGGGTTGAGCAACTGGCCCAATTGCTGTTGGCTGGTCTCGGCGAAACGTTGCTCACGCTCGTCGAAGATTTTGCCCGCCAGTTCAGCAAACTGCGCCCTCAATTCATCGCGAGAACCTTGCAAGTCGTTCAGCCGCTGCTGATGACCTTCCTGCTGCTCGCGCAACTCGGCGCTCAGCGACGCACATTGCGCGTCCAGCCGACGCAGCTCGGCTTCTTTGAGCGTGCGCTCATGACCCCAGCCTTCCTGAGCCAACCGCGCCGCGTCGTGCTGCTGCCGCAGCAATTCCACTTCACGCCGCAATGCGGCCAGATCGGCCTGCTTCACCGCATTCGCCTGACCCAGGTCGCTGATTTCGTCTCGGCAGGCATCGAGCTGAGCATTAAGACCGTCTTGTGCCATCTGCGCATTGCTCAAGCGCTCGTCGAGCAGCGCGACCTCCGCTTCGCGCAAGGTGATCCGACGTTGCAACTGCCACGCCAATGCCAGCAACGGTACCGCCGCTGCCCCCAACCCCAGCAACAGGCTGGTGAGGTCCAAAGCCATAAACATTTCCCGACTCCACAATCAATGCTGGCGGCATTATGCGCACAAGCGGCGCTGTCGTCAGATCAGGATCAAGGATTCGATGAGGCGGGTGGTCACCACGTTGTGGATTCGCAAAGCCGCGGGCTAGAGCAAGCGCTTGGGACAATCCACAGAACCTGTGGATAACTCAGTGGACAACGCCCCGTGAACCCCCGCAAACGTAGGCAGAATGGGGCCTGCGTTCAAACTGACGATTTTTTCACCAATGAAAAAAAGCGATGATTTTCATTGACTTAATAATTCGATACATGAAATCAAGCTGTTAGGGCCGATTGTGACAGTGAGATGGCAGCTAACCGATCTAATGTGCACAAGTCAATTTCCAATCGCTATATAGCCGCCCCGAAAACATGCACAAGCGTGTAGGATCGGTCTGAAAAGAGGCAGACGGCCAGCATTCAGTCCCTTCCTCAGGCTGAACCTGCGCTAAATCGAATTTGCGCTCTCCGGATCAGACTTGCTTTGTCTCCCCGTATCGGATAGCATTGCCGCCGTTAGTACCAAGCTGAAAGTCAATTCTGATCGAACAAATCCCTCAATCCACATTTGCCAAACTGCAGATGGAATGAAAAAAGGGATCGATCACCTCGATGGTTTCCAGACATGAACTCGCACAGCCTGCCGAACGATCGGAGGTGTGGAGAAGCAATCATGGCCTGCTCAAACCAGCCTGCAAATTGATCAGGATCTTCACCCCGAGCATCGAACCTTTGCTCCTGTTGTGTCGCCTGCCCTCCGACGTACCTACCAGTCAGCCCAGCGCCACATGATAACCGCGCTTCCACTGGCTGCTTTTGTTCCAGACAGGTTCTGCGCCCTGCCTTGACTCGCTTTCGAGCACCGGCCCGCGTTTACTGGAACGTTTTTATTTTGCACGCCTCTTATTGCGTGTCGATTCAGGAAACACCATTACATGACTACTCATATCCAGACTCAGGATGCCATCCGCACCCTCACCAATGCCTTTGCTCCGATGGACTGCCTGATCATGGCCGCCCGCAAAGGCTGCTTCAGCTTCACCATCGTCAACGAACACGGCATCGCCCGTCACAGCGAACGTCTTTACCCGGATCAGTACTCCAGCGCCGAACCGCTGCAAGCCGTGATCGACCGTACACGTCAGGCGCTGATCGCCTGATACCGTTCGTCGGGTAAAAACACGCCCGCCAAGCCTCACCCCTAAAACGGTGGGGCTTTTTTGTGCCTGTTTTTCATATGAAAAAGCCGCTGTGTTCATTGCCAGATGAAATATGCACAGCGTTACAGATCGGGAAATATTTTAAAAACAGTCTATTACACCGCAAATATGAGACTACGCTTCAACTCAAGCGGTCTGAGCCGCTTCCGGTGGGCCCGGATTCCATTTCCGCTGCCAAGCGTCAGGGTCCGCCGGCTCATTAACCTCCCGAGGGTGTTATGGGAATCGCCGCCAGTGAATTGCGCCGCTATGTGATCCGCCCCACGCTGATCTATCTCGGTCGCCAGCATCCAGGAGCAGAAGCCTTTCTGCTCGCCGTCGCCGCCAGTCAGTCCGCATTGGGCGCAGAGCTGGACACACAGCGTGGACACGGGCTTTACGGCATTTCCGACGCACGCCACTACCAGCTCTGGGATGGCTACCTGGCCAAAGACCCCGATCTCGCCAGCCTGGTCAGAGGCCTCGCGAGCCAGCATGCATTTCTCACCGGACCGGATCTGGAGCTCACCGTCAACCTTCGATACTCCACGGCCATCGCCTGGATGATGGTTGAGGCCAGCCGACTCACCCTGCCTGCCGAAACCGATGTGAAGGGAATGGCGCGTATTTGGCGCAGGATATTTCAGCCTCAGGGCCGCCTGCAGGATTTCATGACGGCCTGGCAAACCACAGTTCGCCCTTTATATCAGGGCGAACCAGCCATTTTGTGACTCAGCGGTTTCGCTGGAGATCGCAGCACGTTTACTCGGATTGTCCTACAAAAACTGCTCTAACTCGGGTGATCCAGCCTATAGCGCGCTATGAAAAATATTGGTAATTTCCGCGCGGTGATCAACAAGGAGTTCTAACAATGAAAAAAACAATGATCAAATCCAGCCTCAGTCTCGCCATCACTCTTGCCTCCACCCAAGTTTTCGCATCCGGCTTTGCCCTGAACGAACAAAGCATCAGCGGCATGGGAACCGGCTTTGCGGGCCGTTCCTCGTCCGTCGACGACGCCAGCATCGTTTATGGCAACCCGGCCGGCATGTCGCGCCTCAAGGGCCAACAAGTCACCGTCGGTGTCGCCGCCATTGATGCGTCGACCGACATCAAGGATGTCAGCGGTCGCAGCTCCGGTACCAATAAAGGCGACATGGTGCCGTTCACCGCCGTTCCCATGGGTTTCTACGTCAATCCTGTGGATGATCACTGGGCATTCGGCCTGGGCGTCTACGCCCCGTTCGGCCTGGTGACCGACTACGAAAGCAGCTTCCAGGGCCGTAACTTCGGCAGCAAGAGCATCGTGAAGGTCGTGACCTTCCAGCCAACCATCAGCTATGCCTTCAACGATAAAGTGTCGATCGGTTTCGGCCCGACCATCAACCGCATCTCCGGTGCGTTGGAATCCAACCCGAACCTGAGCGGCGTGACCGCGCCAATCACCGGCCGTCCTGCGGGCGACGGTCGCGTGCAGGTCAAAGGTGACGACGTGGGCTACGGCTTCAACGCCGGTATCCTGGTCCAGGCCACCGACACCACCACGCTCGGTCTGACCTACCACTCCAAAGTGACCTACAAACTGGAAGGCCACACTGAGGTGACGCCAGGCGCTGGCGTACCGCCTGCCCTGCTGAGCGCAGGTCGTTATGACGCCAAATTGAGCCTGGACACCCCTGAGTCGGTGGACTTCTCGGTCACGCAGAAAATGAACGATGCGTGGAAGCTCTATGCCGGTGCGACCTGGACCCGCTGGAGCCGTCTGCAAGACATCACCGTCAAGAACTCGGGCGTGAGCGGTGGCGCACTGGCACCTCGCCTGTTCGGCACCATTACTGAAGAGCAGAACTGGCATGACACCTGGGCTTACGCCATCGGCACGTCGTACCAGCTGAACAAGGCATGGGTGCTGCGTACGGGTCTGACCTTCGATCAGTCGCCAACCAACAACGACAACCGTTCTCCGCGTATCCCGACGGGCGATCGGACCATCTTCAGCCTGGGTGCCGGTTACAGCCCTACCGACAACATCACGATCGATGTCGCCTACTCTTACTTGAAAGAAGAGCCTGTGAAGGTTCGTGACGTCAGCCCGCTGGGTCAAACGTACAACGCCAAATACGAAAACAGCGCCAACGGCTTCGGCCTGGGCCTGACTTACCGCTTCTGATGCAGTTGGCGGGACAGGCCGATCACCTGTCCGCCAGACAGAAAACCCCGCAGCCAGCGATGGATGCGGGGTTTTTCGTTCAGGGGTGCCAGCGGTCAATCGGAAAAATCGGCTAGCAGCGTAGCGTGTCGCGATGGGCCATCTTCGCGGTGTGTGCCATGTGCGAGCCTGCACCCGTGCACGGACCCCACTGTGGCAGCGAATTCATTCGCGAAGAGCCGATACATTCGGCGCATCTCCATCGCCTGAACGTCATTCGCGAATAAATTCGCTCCCACAGGGATTCGGCGGCGTGCCGGAAATCGGGGAACGACACGGTCCTGCTACAAAGCAGGACCGCGATCAGCATCAACCAACGCATCCACACACAGCCTCAAACCTCACGGCTTCGAAGCAATCGCCTTTTCAACAGCCGAAATCAGCTCAGGATCATCCGGTTTGGTCATGCTGGAAAAACTCGCCACCACGTTCCCCTTCCGGTCCACCACGTACTTGTAGAAATTCCACTTCGGCGCATTGCTTTGTTCCGCCAGCACCTTGAACAGGTTGATCGCATCTGAGCCCCGCACCGGCTGCGGTTCGGTCATGGTGAAGGTCACGCCGTAATTCACGTAACAGACTTTGGCGGTCTCGGCGGCGTTATCCGACTCTTGCTTGAAGTCATCCGACGGCACGCCCAACACTTCCAATCCCTGCCCTTTGAACCGTTGATTCAACGCCTCCAGCCCTTTGAACTGCGGCGCGAAGCCACAAAAACTCGCGGTGTTCACCACCAGCATCGGCTTGCCCGCGAACTGTTTGCACAGGTCGATATCCTGCTTGGCTCGCAGCTTCGGCAGCTCGCCCTGTAATAAAGGAGGGCAATCAGCGGCCGTGGCGACACCGCCCATGGCGAGCAGAAGAACAGGAAGGGAAATCCAGCGAAGGTTCATGTCGGCATCCATTCAAGGCAGAGAGTCGGGCGTTAGAAACCACACGCTACTCTCTGTCGTCATCGATGCCTAGGGACGACCAAGAACGCCCAGGCTCAGCAGGTCATACCCAATTGCAGAGCGCCCAGCCCAACGCTGTGCCAGCCCCACCAGGCCAGCGCCAGCAGCGTCGCGACAATGGCGACGCCTGCCAGCCAGGGCGTCAATCGGGTCACAGTGCCAACGGCTGAAGCTGCAGGCGCGCCACGGGCCGCTCGCGTACCGGCCAGTTGAGAGCGGCCGCCATCAGGCTCAACGCAATCGAGACGTGCCAGATCATGTCGTAACTCCCGGTATGGTCATACACCACGCCCCCCAGCCAGCCGCCCAAAAAGGCGCCCAACTGGTGGAAGAGGAACACGATACCGCCGAGCATCGACAGGTTACGCACGCCGAACAGCGTGGCGACGGTGCCATTGGTCAACGGAACGGTGGACAGCCAGAGCAGCCCCATCGCCATGCCGAACAGGTAAGCGGTGGTCTGGGTCAGTGGCGCCCAGAGGAACAGCACAATCACCACCGCTCGCAGCAGGTACAGCGCCGTCAGCAGCCGCGGCTTGGACATCCGCCCGCCCAGCCAACCCGCGACGTAGGTGCCGAACACGTTAAACAACCCGATCAAGGCCAGCACGGTGGTGCCCACGGTGGCGGGCAAATGCTGGTCCACGAGATACGCAGGGAGGTGAACGCCGATGAACACCACTTGAAACCCGCAGACGAAGAACCCGAACGCCAGCAGCCAGAAGCCGGAATGCGTACAGGCCTCTCGCAAGGCCTCCTTCAAGGTCTGCTCACCTGCAACGACGGGCGCGGGTTTGTCCTTGAGCATCGCCACCAACGGCAGGATGAACGCCACCAGCAAGCCCAACGCGACCAGCGCCATGGACCAGCCCAGCCAGCCGATCAACCCCAGGGTGCCGGGCAGCATGGCGAACTGCCCGAACGACCCCGCCGCGCTGGCGAGGCCCATGCCCATACTGCGCTGTTCGGGTGGCAAAGCGCGCCCGACCACCCCGAGGATGACCGAAAAGGTCGTGCCTGAGAGCCCGATGCCGATCAGCAATCCTGCACTCAGGGACAGTGTCGCCGGTGAGTCGGCCATGCTCATCAATCCCAGCCCCACGGCATACAGCACACCACCCACCAGTACGACTTTGGCAGCACCGAAGCGATCAGCCAGCGCGCCAGTGAAGGGTTGGGCCAGGCCCCAGACCAGGTTCTGCAGCGCGATGGCAAACGCAAAGACCTCCCGACCCCAGCCGAACTGCGCGCTCATGGGCGGCAAAAACAACCCGAAGCCATGCCGCGTTCCCAGCGAGAGGGCCAGAATCAGGGCACTGCCCAACAAGACCCAGCCACTGGTACGCCAGACGGATGTCATTTTTTATCTCCAAAAGCGGTGCGTGGGGCATTAGTTGCATATGCCACCAATCAGATTCAGGCACGCTACGCGTGAGCCTAAAGGGTGTCAATCAAGGTGACGGGAACGGACAAGACCGGTTCGCTGGAAGGTCGTATTTGGCTCAGCGCAACGCCAACGTCACCACCACCAACGTCTCCAGCAACTCCAGCAATGCCCCGGCGGTATCGCCCGTGCTGCCCCCCAGCCGCTGGATCATCAATCGACGAAGCCCGAAAAACCCGACCGTCGCGAACAGTACCGACCACAACCCGGCCCAGCCCGCCACCAGCACACAGGCCAGCGTCGTCAACGCCAGCACTTGCGCCCCAAGACGACGCGGGAGGTGATCCGCCAGCGCCTGGCCCAATCCACCCGCTCGCACGTAAGGCGTAGTGAGGAACAGCCCCAGCATCGAAGCCCGTCCGATGACAGGGGCCAACAACAGGCCAACGCTGTGGTGCTGTTCGACCAGCGCCAGTACGGCGGTGAATTTCAGCAGCAGCACGATCACCAGCGTGACCACGGCAATCGGCCCACTGCGAGGGTCTTTCATGATGGTCAGGGTGCGTTCGCGGTCGCCGAAACCGCCGAGCCACGCATCGGCACTGTCCGCCAGCCCGTCCAAGTGCAGACCGCCGCTGAGCAGCACCCACGCGGCCAGTAGCAAGGCGGCGTGAAGCAGAAGAGGAGTGCCGTCGAGCAGCAGGTTCAGGCCCATCAGGATCGAGCCGAACAGCACGCCCACCAGTGGATAAAACAGCAGCGATCGCCCCAACGCTTGAGGTGCGGGCATGCCCGACAGGCGAATGGGCAGACTGCTGAGAAATTGCAGGGCGATCCAGAACGGCAGCATTTACACCTCCGTCAGCGCGCCATCCGCGTCGACATTGACCCCGATCAGGTCGCCATGACCGACGACCACCTGCAGCAAGTGTTCACGGGGCAAACCGCGAGCCTGGGCCAGTAACAGGCGCATCACCCCGCCATGGCTGATCAGCAAAATCCGCTCGCCCTCGTAAGCCCCATGAAGACGTCGGACCGCGCCATGCACACGCTGGGAAAACGTCGACACTGGCTCGCCATTGGGCGGCGTGAAGGTGTAGGGGTTTTCCCAGAAGCGACCCAGCCCATCGGCGTCGGCCTCCATCAGTTCCGCGGTGCTCACGCCTTCCCAGTCGCCGAAATGCAGCTCTTGCAGATCGGGTTCGAGTTGCAGCGGCAAGGACAACCGCGCCGACAGTTCTTCTGCAAAGCGTGCACAGCGCTGTAATGGGGAGCTGACGACCCGGTCCCAACCACTAAGCGCTGCGACGGCATCACGCATCTGCTGCCAGCCGGTCGGGGTCAACGCATCGTCCAGGCTGCCGCGCAGGCCGCCACCCTGTTCGGTTTCGCCATGACGCAGGAGGTCCAGGCGCAACGTCATGCCGGGCGATCCGCCACGGCGGCTTCAGCGAACGTCGCCATGCCGTTGTGCAGCTCGCACGCCAGACGCAACAGCGGCACCGCCAACGCAGCACCACTGCCCTCGCCCAGCCGCAGGCCCAGTTCCAGCAAAGGCTCGGCCTGCAAAGTCTCCAGCACATGGCGATGACCCGGCTCAGCGCCGCGATGGGCGAAGAACAGCCATTCGCGGCACGACGGGTTCAAGCGCACGGCCACCAACGCCGCCACGGTGCAGATAAAGCCGTCCACCAGCGCGGCGATACCCTCTTGAGCGCAGGCCAGGTACGCGCCGACCAACGCGGCCACTTCGAAACCACCCAGCGCACGCAGGCTGCCCAGCGCATCGCCGGACTGCGCCGCGTGCAGTTGCAGGGCCTGTTCGATGACCTGCGCCTTGTGGCTGATGCCTTGTGCGTCCAGCCCGGTGCCAGGACCGACCAGCAGCACCGCCGGACAATTGAGCAACGAGCAGGCGACCGCGCTGGCCGCCGTGGTGTTGCCGATGCCCATCTCGCCACCGATGAACAGTTGAGTGCCCGCCGCCTTGGCGCGCAGCACGCTGTCACGCCCGCCTGCCAACGCGCCTTCCAGTTGCTCCTGAGTCATCGCCTCGTCCTTGGCGAAATTGGCGGTGCCCGCGCCAAGGTTCAGGTGACGCACACCCGGCAGGTTCAGCGGCGAGACGGTGCCGAGATCGATCACATCCAGCTGTGCCGAAAGCTGTTTCGCCAGGACGCTGATCGCCGCGCCGCCCATGATGAAGTTGTGCAGCATCTGCCCGGTGACTTCCTGGGGATAAGCCGACACCCCTTCCGCGACGACGCCATGATCGCCCGCAAAAATCGCGATCCAAACCTTATCTAGCGTGGGTTTAACCTGGCCTTGCAGACCGGCCAGTTGCACGGCGACCGCTTCCAGCTGGCCCAACGAGCCAGTCGGTTTAGTCAGTTGCTGCTGCCGGGCCAACGCCTGCTCACGGCTGGCTTGATCGACTTCTCGGGACGGCGCGAGCCACCAGGCATTGCTCATAGCGGGGTTCCTTTCAGGGTCATGGGCAGTCCGGCGACGGTAAACACCACACGCTGGCACCGTTCGGCCAGCGCCTGATGCAGCCAGCCGACTTCATCGACATAACGACGGGTCAGCTCACCGAGGGGCACGACGCCCAGCCCGGTTTCGTTGCTGACAAAAATGATGTCGCCCGGCAGTTGCGCCAGGCAGTCGAGTAGGACGTCGCGCTCCTGCGCCAGTCGCTGCGGATCGTCCAGCATCAGCAGATTGGTCAGCCACAGGGTCAGGCAGTCCACCAACAGGCAAGTGCCCTCCCCTGCGTTTTCTTTCAGTACGCGGGCCAGTTCAAGCGGTTCTTCGACCAGCCCCCACGTGTCCGGGCGACGTGCGCGGTGCGACGCCACCCGTTGATTCATCTCGCCGTCCAGCGGCTGGCTAGTGGCGATGTACACGACATCGAGGCCACTGTCGCTGGCCAGCTTTTCCGCCAGCCGACTCTTGCCGGAACGCGCACCGCCGAGGATCAGTTGCAACATCAAACAGGCTCCAGTCCGCAGAGTTCGCGCAGTAATTTGCCGTCCAGATGGTTCTCCACCAGATCGGCCAACCGTTCGATGTCGCGCTCGCGCAGACCGTGATAATCGACCGACTGTACGTTTTGCAAACCGGCCCAGCGCAGCAAAGCGCTGCTGGACGCCGGGTTTTCGAACAACCCGTGCAAATAGGTGCCGAGCACTTGGCCATCGGCGCTTTGCGCGCCATCGCATCGGCCGTCGCTGAGCTGCACCAATGGGCGCTCAAGCGCAGGCCCGTTGGTCACGCCCGCATGAATTTCATAGCCGCTGACGTCTGCATCTTCCAGGGTCAACCGCCCGGTGACATTACGCAGCTGCTTTTCCTTTTCCAGCACCGTGCTGATGGCCAACAGGCCCAGACCCGGGCTCGACCCTGCCGCGCCTTCCAGCCCGAGCGGGTCATGCAGTTCTTCGCCGAGCATTTGCAGACCGCCGCAAATCCCCAGCACTTTCCCGCCGTAGCGCAGATGCCGGGCGATGGCCGTGTCCCAACCGTTGTTGCGCAGGTAGGTCAGGTCGCTGCGTACGCTCTTCGAACCCGGCAGGATGATCAGGTCGGCGGGGGGAATCGCTTGACCCGGCCCGACGAATTGCAGATTGACCTGCGGGTGCAGACGCAGCGGGTCGAAATCGGTGTGATTACTGATGCGCGGCAGCACCGGCACGACGACGTTGAGCACCTGTTCGGCCTTGTCGGTCTGACGCTGATCGAGGCCGTCTTCGGCCTCCAGATGCAGGTCCATCACATACGGCAGAACGCCCACCACCGGTTTGCCGGTGCGCTGTTCAAGCCAGTCCAGGCCCGGTTGGAGCAAGGCGATATCGCCCCGGAAACGGTTGATGATGAAGCCCTTGACCCGCGCCTGTTCGCTGGGGGACAACAGTTCCAGCGTGCCCACCAAGTGCGCAAAAACACCGCCGCGATTGATGTCGGCCACCAGCAACACCGGGCAATCCACCGCCTCGGCAAAGCCCATGTTGGCAATGTCGCCCGCCCGCAGATTGATTTCCGCTGGCGAACCCGCGCCTTCGACCATGACCACCGGCCAGCCTTCGCTCAGCCGTTTATGGGAGGCCAGGACCGCCTGCATGGCGATGGCTTTGTAGTCGTGATAAGCGACGGCGTTCATGGTGGTCACCGCGCGCCCGTGGATGATCACTTGCGCGCCAGTGTCGCTGTTGGGTTTGAGCAGCACCGGGTTCATGTCGGTGTGCGGTTCAAGGCCACAGGCCTGAGCCTGCACGGCTTGTGCCCGGCCAATCTCGCCGCCGTCGGCGGTCACGGCACTGTTGAGCGCCATGTTCTGCGGCTTGAATGGCACCGTGCGCACGCCCTGGCGGGTCAGCCAGCGGCACAGCGCGGTCACGAGGGTGCTTTTACCGGCGTCCGACGTGGTGCCTTGCACCATGAGGGTTTTGCCAGCCTTCGGATGCTTCATGCACGCTCCCCGGAAAATTCGCTCAACGCCCGCTCCAGTCGCTGCCAATCCGCTTCATCTCGAGGCAGACCAAAACGCAGGCTGCTGTGAGCCGGGCTGTTGTTGAGGAAGATCCGCAGCAGAATCCCGCGCTGAGCGCAGAACTCGTGCAGCTCAACAGCCATCGGCGTCACCAGCCATTGGAATAACGCGCAGCCCCCTTGAGGGGCAAAGCCGTGCCGGCTCAGAAGCTCGACCAGGCGTTCACTTGCGTGCGCTGTGCGCTCTCGTTGCACGCGATGACCTTCAACGTCGTCAAAGCAGGCTTTGCCGAGAATCCGTGTAGGACCGCTCACCGACCATGGTCCGATCTGTTTGGCCAGGACTTTGAGAAAACGTGACTCGGCCAGTACGAAACCCAGGCGCACGCCTGCCAGACCGAAGAACTTGCCAAACGAGCGCAGCACGATCAGACCCGGACGTTGGGTTTCGGCGGCAAGGCTCAGGTGTGGCGTGTTGTCCATGAACGCTTCGTCCACCACCAGCCAGCCGCCGCGTTGCGCCAGCCGGGCATGCCATTCCAGCAAGCGTTCCTGGGTCAGGCTCAGGCCTGTGGGGTTGTTCGGGTTGACCACCACCAGCACGTCGAGGACGTCGATGAAGCGCTCGACCTCATGCTCCAGCACTTCGCGCACCAGAAATCCGTTGCTGCGCCAAGCCTCGGCGTGTTCGGCGTAACACGGCGACAGCACGCCGACCTTGCCCGCCTGACGCAAACGCGGCAGCGCCTGAATCGCGGCTTGGGAACCGGCCACGGGCAGCAGATCCGCCACGCCGTAATACGCACAGGCCGCCGCTTCGAGGCCGTCATCGGTTTCAGGCAAACGCGCCCACGCTGAATCCGGGATCGGCGGAATCGGCCAGGACCAAGGTGAAATCCCGCTGGACAGGTCGAGCCAGTCGGCCTCGTCGATGCCGTATTTCTGTACCGCACCCCGCAACCGACCGCCGTGTTCAAGCATAGAATTCAGTCCCCAGACACAACATCAGCAACCACAGCCAGACGCCACGCTGCACCAGTTGCCAGCCTCGATCAATGGAATTCGCATCGGCGGGTGCACCTTCGCCTAATTGCGGACGCTGGTGCAGCTCGCCATGGTAAATCGCCGCGCCGCCCAGTTCGACGCCCAAGGCACCGGCACCTGCCGCCATGACGGGACCCGCGTTCGGGCTGTCCCATTTGGGGGCCTGCGTCCGCCAGCAGCGCAACGCCAGTCGGGTTTTGCCGAGCACTGCGTAGGTCAACGCCACCAGACGCGCGGGAATGTAATTGAGCAGGTCGTCAATCTTTGCCGCCGCCCAACCGAAACGTTCGAAGCGTTCGTTGCGATAGCCCCACATCGCGTCGAGGGTATTGCTCAGGCGATAGAGGATCACGCCGGGCGCGCCCAGTACAACGAACCAGAAGATCGCGGCGAACACGGCATCGCTGCCGTTTTCCAGCACCGATTCGGTGGCGGCGCGGGCAACGTCGGTGGCGTCCAGTTCAGACGTCTGGCGACTGACGAGGAAACCCACGCGACGCCGCGCTTCTTCCAGGTCATCGCTGCGCAAGGCCTGCGCCACCGGCGCCACATGTTCGCCCAGGCTGCGCAGGCCAAGGGCACAGTACAGCGCGGCAACTTCCACCAGCCAGCCGATATAAGGCAGCCAACTGAGGAAGGTCACCAACAGGGTCAGCGGGATGACCGCGATGAACCACGCCGTGACGCCATGGCTGCGCCAGCCGCGACCGCCGCCGTTGAAACGTTGCTCGATGCGCTCGGCATATCGGCCGAAGGCCACCAGCGGGTGGTTTCGTTTTGGCTCGCCCAGCAGCGCATCCAGCGCGACCCCGGCGACGCTCAACAACGCCACGCTCATGCGCTCACTCCCCATGTGTTTTCGTAGACCAACTCTTGCAGCGGACGCGCCTGCGCCCACCCCTCCAATACCAGCATCGGCGCCGGGTAAAATTCCTTGACCGGGCCCAGACACAGGATCGCCAAAGGTTTTGAACCGGTTGGCATCTCCAGCAGGTCGGCCAGCGCTTGAGGTTCGAATAATGAGACCCAGCCCATGCCCAACCCTTCGGCCCGGGCCGCGAGCCACAGGTTTTGAATCGCACAGGACAGCGACGCCATGTCCATCTCCGGCAACGTGCGACGGCCGAAAATGTGCTTCTCCCGATCGTCCATCAAGGCCGCGACCAGCACTTCGGCGCAGTCGTTGATGCCTTCGACCTTGAGTTTCATGAAGTCGTCGGAGCGCTCGCCCAAGGCTTCAGCGGTGCGGATGCGCTCTTCTTCAACTTGGGCCTGAATCTGGCGGCGCAGTTGACGGTCGCTGATCCGAATGAAGCGCCACGGCTGCATCAGACCGACGCTTGGCGCGTGGTGTGCGGCTTCCAGCAGGCGGGCCAACAGCTCGGGTGCCACAGCGCCGCCGGTGAAATGCCGCATGTCCCGGCGTTCGGCAATGGCCCGGTAGACCGCCGCGCGTTCGGCGTCGCTGAAGGCGTGATCCGTCACGAGCGCACCTCGCCATGGCTGACCACACGTGCACCTGCTGTAGGAGCGAATGTATTCGCGATGCGCAGGCACAGCCGATAGAAAGGCTTCGGATGTACCGCCCTCTCGCGAATGAATTCGCCCCTACAGGAAACCGTGTTCCCACCGGAAAATCGGGTCAGTCCTACGATGGAGAACACCGACAGACACGTCATGGCAAAAACAGCGCCGCCATCGCCTGTGGGTTGGAAGGGAAATAGAAGTGCACGTACGACGCCGTCATCCGCCCTTCCCGGTACACCGCTTCCGCGCCGCGCCCGCCGTTGGGGCTCACGCCACGGGCAATCGGGGTCAGTTCGGTGCTGGTCAGCGAATGATGATACGTGTGCCCGCGCAAGACGCCTTCCGGCAATTCGACCGATTGCAGGGCGAGGGCCGCCAGACGTTTCTGCATCACCGCCTCGCCGTCCAACAGGCCCACCAGTTCCGCGCGTTGGCCGTCTACGTCGGTCAGGGCGTTCAGCAGGTAAAGCATGCCGCCGCACTCCGCGAGCAGCGGTTTGCCGGCGGCGTGGTGAGCGCGAATGGCGTCGAGCATCGAGTGGTTCTGACCAAGCGCCACGTGATGTAGCTCCGGGTAACCACCGGGCAGGTACAGGCTGTCTGCGTCTGGCAACTGGCTGTCGCGGATCGGGGAGAAAAACAGCAGCTCAGCGCCCATCGCCCGCAACAGGTCGAGGCTGGCGCCGTAGGTAAAGGCGAACGCCTCGTCACGGGCAACGGCGATGCGCACGTCGGCCAACAGCGGTTCGGCGGGCACGCTATCGGGCGCTTCAAATGTCACGGCAGGCGGCAACGTCGAATCGCAAGTGCTGGCCAATGCATCGGCGGCCGCGTCAAGGCGCACGTCCAGGTCGTTCAGTTCGCTCGCCTGCACCAGCCCCAGATGGCGACTCGGCAGTTCGATGCCGGTTTCCCGCGACAACGCGCCATACCAGCGCAAGCCTTCAGTCAGGCTGCCTTCGAGCAACTGGGCATGACGCACGGTGCCAACCCGATTGGCCAGCACGCCCGCGAACGGCAGGTCCGGTTGATAGCGCGCGAGGCCCAACGCCAGCGCCCCGAAGGTTTGAGCCATGGCCGTGCCGTCGATCACGCCCAGCACCGGCACGCCGAAACGCCGCGCCAGATCCGCGCTGGAAGGCGTTCCGTCGAACAGCCCCATCACGCCCTCGATCAGGATCAGATCAGCATCGGCGGCGGCTTCCCACAGCAGGCGTCGGCTCTCATCCTCGCCCACCATCCACATGTCCAATTGATAAACGGGATTACCGCTGGCGCGTTCGAGAATCATCGGGTCGAGAAAATCCGGACCGCATTTGAATACACGAACGTTACGACCCTGATTGCGATGCAAGCGCGCCAAGGCTGCGGTCACGGTGGTTTTGCCCTGGCCAGACGCAGGTGCCGCGATCAGGACCGCAGGGCATTGACGAGCCTCACTCACAGCTCAATGCCCTTCTGCGCCTTGATGCCCGCCTGAAACGCGTGCTTGACCACGCCAATCTCGGACACCGTGTCAGACAGGTCGATCAATTCCTGCTTCGCGCCACGGCCAGTGACGACCACGTGCTGCATCGGCGGACGCGCCTGGAGGTCGCTCAACACCTGTTCCAGATCGAGGTAGCCGTGTTTGAGGGCGATGTTCAGTTCGTCGAGGATCACCAGGCCTATCTCGGGATCGCGCAGGAATTCTCGGGTCACGACCCACGCCGCCTCGGCCGCCGCGATGTCGCGCTGGCGGTCCTGGGTCTCCCACGTGAAGCCTTCGCCCATGACGTGATAGCGCACTTGCTCGGGGAAACGGCGAAAGAACAGCTCTTCGCCCGTGGCGTTGCGGCCTTTGATGAACTGCACCACGCCGCACTGCATGCCGTGGCCCATGGCCCGCGCCAGCATGCCGAACGCCGAACTGCTCTTGCCCTTGCCGTTGCCGGTCAGGACCAGCAACAGGCCGCATTCATTGGGGGCGCTGGCAATGCGCTCGTCCATCACCGCCTTTTTGCGCAGCATGCGCGCCAAGTGGCGTTCGTCACGTTCGGGGGATTCGCTCATCTCAGCTCTCCGCTTGAGGGCAGGTGTGGCAAACGGAGGGCACGGACAAAGGCTGACAGCAGGCACCGGACAACGCCGAGCCTGCGCAGAGCATCGCCCTCCGTGATGCTGTTGAATGGATCAGGCCGGTCTCCGGACTCATGAGCGGATCACTGACTGCGCGCCTTCCCATGTTCATCGAACACAGTGGCATCGTGCGCAGCCTTGACTCATTTACCGTTGCGGAGGCAGCGCCGGAATTGATCGCAAAGGCGTTCGCACCGGCTTCCCTGTTTCACCCTGTTTGACGGGCACCTGAAACAATCGGCGAAGGTTAGAGGGTTGACTACCGAGCGTCAATCGAAGCGGCGGTCCAATAGCGACTCATGTAGGAGCGCGCTTGCCCGCGAAAGCAGCTTCTCTGATACGCATGAGCCGACTGACCCGACACCATCGCGGGCAAGCGCGCTCCTACAAAGGCGAGTGGCGTACGCAAGGTTATTGCAGGTGTTTGCTGCGCAACAGCCACGCAGCAAACCACAGGGAAAAGGATCAGTTGCTGCGGGCGAGATTCGACGGCTGGATCACACGTTTGGCGTTCAGCCAGGCTTTCTGCCAATACGGCTTGTCGAGGCTGTCGAGCTTGACGGTGCCGCCGGTGGCAGGCGCATGAACGAAACGGCCTTCACCGACATAGATCCCGGCATGGCTCACGTTCGAGCCGCCGCCCGTGGCGAAGAACACCAGGTCGCCGGTCTGCAACTGGCTGCGGTCGATGTCCGGTCCACGCAGGGTGATCATCTCGCGGGTCGAGCGCGGCAGGGTGATGCCAGCAGCGTCGTGATAGACGTAGCCAATCAGGCCGCTGCAGTCGAAGCCGGAGTCAGGCGTATTGCCACCCCAACGGTACGGCGTGCCAACAAGTCCGATGGCACGTAACAGCACGTCATCCGCAACGGGAGAATTGAATTGAGGGGGAGCAGCGATCACAGGCCGGTAGGCGACCTTGGGGGGAGATGGCGGCGGAGTGCTGGAACAAGCGGCCAGCAATGCAGCCAGTGAAGCAACAGCCAGGCGAACCGTAATCGACATAAACACAACAACCTTCCTAGGATGCGGCTTACTCTGCCGGAGGCCGGAACCTTGCGCAATCAGGGCTTCCCCTAACTGCGCGGCCCGTATTTAACGGTGTTGGCGCTTGATTGTAGTCGAGGTCATGGCGGTCGTGGTTTCTGGAACCTGGGAAGGTGCCATGGCCAGCGCGCGCTTGGCTTCGATGAACGTACGGGCCCAATAAGCATCGTCGAGGCTATCGACGCGCACACCGCCACTGCGACGGCTGCTGGAGTGGATGAACTGGTCATCGCCCAGGTAGATGCCGGCATGGCTGACGCGGCCGCGGCCTGCGGTGCTGAAGAACAGCAAGTCGCCAGGCTTCAGGTCGTTACGCTTGACCAGAGGAGCGTCGATATTGATCATTTCGCGGGAAGAACGCGGCAGGCTCATGCCCGCCTCTTCGCGGAACAGGTAGCCGATGAAACCGCTGCAATCGAAGCCGGACGTGGTCGAGGTGCCACCGAAACGGTAGCGAGTCCCGATCAACGATTTGCCACGTTCCAGAATGCTGTCAGCCAAGACCGGCAACTGATACGGCTTGTTGTCGGAGAACTGGGCCAATTCGTCTTCGGTGGCGATTTCGTCATCCAGTACGGAAGAGGAGTAATCGGCACGCTTGGCAGTTTGTGCGGTGGCAGAGTCCCGGAATTGCGGGTTCTGCGACTGTTGTTGCGACGCTGGCATCTGGGCCGCGCAGCCGAACAGCAGCGTTACGAGTGCGAGAGGCACGAGGGGTGCGAAGCGATTCAGCATGGGCACGACCGTGGCGGATGTGTAAAGAAGCCGAGACTATGCCCTCAATCGTCATCATTTGCAAATTCAATCGAATCAAATGTGACTTACCAGGTCCTCCATCACATCTAAGGCTCTACACCTTAGAAATGCATCCATGTGAATGGAGTGATCGGTCGACGAGGGGTTGATCTCGGCGGTAAAGCCTCCTGCCACCCGCGTGCGAAACATCGGCTCGTGGATATAAGGGAAGCTGGCAGTGGTTCCGATGCTGAGCACAGCGTCAAAGCCTTTTGCCATCTCTTCGTACAGCACATTCAATGCCAGCTCTGGCAGCATCTCTTCAAACAAAACGACCGGCGGTCTCAGCACGCCATGGCACTGCGTGCATAAAGGCGGCAAGGGCCGCTGCAGGTGCTCGCTCAACTGTGGGTCTTCAGCGCCACAAGACTGGCAATAGAGCGGCGCCAACTGGCCGTGAATCTCGATCAAGCGTTCCGGCGGACTCCCCGCCGCACGGTGATAGCCGTCAACGTTTTGCGTCAGTACCCAACATTCCGGTTTGCGCCGCTGCAACTCAGCGATGGCGTAATGCGCCGCATTGGGCTGTCCACCGAGGCACGCGCTGCCCAATTGGGCAATGTATTTCCAGCACAGGCCGGGGTCGCGACGTAGCATCGGGCCGGACAGTGCCATTTCAATGGGCAGCCCGTCGTCGGTGTGGCCGTTATAAAGGCCGCCCACGCCGCGATAAGTCGGCAGGCCTGAATCCGCCGACAGCCCGGCACCGGTGATGATCAGAATGCGTTTGGCATGACGCAGGGCCGCTGCGGTCTGCAGGACCAGCGCCGGATCGACCACGGGCGGATTCACCAACCCAAAGTCTCTTTAAGGAAGGGAATGGTCAGCTTGCGCTGGGCCTGCAAGGAAGCCTGATCCAGTTCTTCGAGCAGATCGAACAACGCACTCATGCTGCGTTTGCCCCGAGTGAGGATGAAATGCCCGACTTCGTCCGTCAGGTGCAAGCCACGACGGGAAGCGCGCAATTGCAGGGCACGGAGCTTTTCTTCGTCGGACAGCAGGCGCATCTGGAACACCAGCGCCATGGTCAGCCGCGACTTGAGGTCGGCCAGCTTGACCGGCAACTCGCGAGGGGAACAGGAAGCGGCGATCAGCAGACGGCGGCCGCTGTCACGCAAGCGGTTGAATAGATGAAACAGCGCTTCTTCCCATTCAGGCTTGCCGACGACGGCCTGAATGTCGTCGAGACACACCAGCTCATATTGCTCAAGGTGATCGAACAGCTCGACGCCTTCATCAATGACTTCAGCCATGGGCAGGTAAACAGCAGGTTCGCCCATCTGCTCGAAACGCAGGCAGGCCGCTTGCAACAGATGAGTGCGCCCTACCCCGTGCTTGCCCCATAAATAGATGAGGCTTTCAGTCCACCCGGCCTCGGCTTCGCACAGGCGCTCGACGTAGCCGAGTGCAGCGGCATTGGCGCCTGGATAGTAATTGATGAAGGTGGCGTCATCACGCAGACGCACACTCAGGGGCAGCTGAACTGGTTTCATGCTGGCTGAACGGCTCGATGAAGAACCGCCAAGGGGCCTCTGTGTAAAGTGTGCAAAGTTTATACCCGCAGGACGGGCCGCACAATGCGCCAGAGGGCGTGCAAAATCAAAGGCTTGCGTCTATCCCGGGCCAGGCCGCGGATTATGGGCGTCACACCGATACCCTGTAGGAGTGAGCTTGCTCGCGATTGCGCACTGCCAGACTCTATTTCTGAGGCTGATATACCGCGATCGCGAGCAAGCTCACTCCTACAGTCAGTCGCGCCCGAAGACCTACAAATCCGGGTCTTCCATCCCGCCGTAGATATCCGACTCTTTATACAAATCGTGCACATGCCGCACCAGCACCATGATCACCGCCGCCACCGGCAGGGCCAGCAGGATGCCGGTGAACCCGAACAGTTCGCCACCGGCCAGGATCGCGAAGATCACGGCCACTGGATGAAGGCCGATCCGATCGCCCACCAGCAACGGCGTCAGCACCATGCCTTCAAGCGCCTGACCGACCATGAACACCGCGACAATCCCCAGCATCGGGTACAGATCACCGCCGAACTGGAAGAAGCCCGCCAGAATCGCTGAGCCGATGCCGATCACGAAGCCCATATAAGGCACGATGGCTGCCAGACCCGCGATGACCCCGATCAACAGACCAAGCTCAAGGCCGACCAGCATCAGGCCCGCCGCGTAAATCACCCCGAGCGCGACCATCACCAGCAACTGACCGCGAATGAACGCCCCCAGCACTTCGTGGCACTCATCGGCCAGCGCCACGATCTTCTTCTCGCGATGACGGGGCAGCAGGCTGCGCACTTTCGCCATCATCACGTCCCAATCACGCAATAAATAGAAGCAGACCACCGGGATCAGCACCAGATTGGTCAACCAGCCGATCAGCGCCAGGGTCGAAGTCGTGGCCTGGGCCAGAATGATCCCGACGATGTCGCCGGTCTGCCCCATGTGTTCGGAGATCGCCGCCTTGACCTTGTCGAACTTCCAGAACCCGTCCGCCAGCCCCAATTTCGCCTGAGTCCACGGCAGCGCGGTGTGCTGCAGCCAGTCGAGCATCTGCGGCGCCAGTTCGTACAAGCGGTACAACTGCTTGGCAAGCATCGGCACCAGCACCAACAACAGCCCCATGAAAATGAGGGTGAAGAACACGAAGACCGTCACCACACTCCAGGTGCGTGAAAATTTCAGTTTTTCCAGCCGATCCGCCAGGGGATCGCCCATGTACGCCAGCAGCAACGCCACCAGGAACGGCGTGAGGATGGCGTGCAGCAGCCAGACAAACAGGCACAGCAGGACAACCCCGCCCAGCCAGAACCAACGACGCGTATCAGTCATTACCGCCCCTCAACCCAAAATAAAATGCTTCTCGCAACGCCGTTATGAACCCGCTCACCAGCGGAAGTGCAGTGTTTGTGTGGCAACAGGCGCGGGGACCGGCGCAGGTGCACCCGGCACAGCACCGGCAGCAGGCACTTGTCCGGCATCGACCGGCGCTGCAGCGACCTCACCCGCTGGCACCTCCTGCAACTTCGCCAGGGACAATTGCGAGCGCAGCTGGTCAGTGCTGCCGCTGACATCGAACGTCACCCGGTCCGCGTCCACCGATTTGAGACGCCCACCGAACGGTTCCAACAAACGGCCCAGTTGGGCGTAACGCTCCAGGGTCATGCCCTGGACTTCCAGCGCCATGCTCGATGAGGCGCCCGGCTTGACCACGAAACGCGGCGCCAGACGCTGACTCACCGACAACAGCACGGCGTCGGCCAATTCGGCGGCACTGGCCCCGCTGGCGCTGCCCTGCTCCATCTTGTCGCCCAGCCACAGGTGCCATTTGCCCTGCCACTGGCCGCCATTTTCCTGTGCGTGAACGGCGAGAATGGCGTCAGAGCCATAGCGCTCGGACGCCTGTTTGAGCGGCGCGACGTCATTGCCATCCAGGGTTTTCGCGTTGCCGATGCCCTGTTCGCCCAAGTCCGCCAGCGGCAGACGCAGCGGCAAACCCCGGTGCTGGGCAGCGCGACGCAAGGGTTCTGCACTTGACTGGCCGTCACCGACGAGATTGGCGCCGTCGGTGGCGTCGTTCAGCCACCAGGCCATGATCACCGGGCGGTTCGAACCCCATAACGACAAGCCGGCCTGACGCAATGCCCGGTCAGTACTCGCCGGATCGAAATCCACCTGCAACGACTCCGGCGGTCCTGCGTCATAGCCGTACTGGCTGATGATCTGCTGCGGGTCCTTGCGCACATCAGCCAGGCCTGGCCCCTGAGCGGCCTTCGGGTCACCGGTCAACCGGATGACCAGGGTTTCCAGCGCAGCCTGGGTCGCACGGGTTTTCTCATCGGGGCTCTGCCCGCTGACCGGCTCGCGCACCTGATAGAGATTGTTCACCGTCTCGGCCAGGGCCGGGAGGCTCATGAGGGACAGACAACCTGCGAACAGGCAGTTTTTAAGGCGCATAAGAATTCCCACGAAACAAATATCGCAGCCTGATAAATAGCTGCATGAACATGACTGGCTCGACTGAGACCGCACGGCGGTCCGAATCGCTCACTCTGGAAAAGAACTTACACCCTTTCCCTCTGGCGACGAACGGCTAAACCCTGAACGAACGGGTTATTTTTTCTTCATCGATGGCCCTGCCCGTCGGCCCAAGGATGGCCGCTTGAGCCCAACCCTGATAAAATCGCGCGCCTTCGCAGACCGGCGATGACACGGCCACGCGCCGCACCCACCTCGGTCGTTACCCCGAATCCCCCCTAAAGGCCTGGATCATGAGCAAGCAACCCTCCCTGAGCTACAAAGACGCCGGTGTAGACATCGACGCCGGTGAAGCATTGGTCGAACGCATCAAGAGCGTCGCCAAGCGCACCAAGCGCCCGGAAGTGATGGGCGGCCTGGGTGGCTTCGGCGCGCTGTGCGAAATCCCGGCCGGCTACAAACAACCGGTTCTGGTCAGCGGCACTGACGGCGTCGGCACCAAGCTGCGCCTGGCCCTGAACCTGAACAAACACGACAGCATCGGCATCGACCTGGTCGCCATGTGCGTCAACGACCTCGTCGTCTGCGGCGCAGAGCCGCTGTTCTTCCTCGACTACTACGCCACCGGCAAACTGAACGTCGACACCGCCGCTCAGGTCGTGACCGGCATCGGCGCAGGCTGTGAACTGGCGGGTTGCTCGCTGGTCGGCGGCGAAACCGCTGAAATGCCTGGCATGTACGAAGGCGAAGACTACGACCTGGCCGGTTTCTGCGTCGGCGTCGTGGAAAAATCCGAAATCATCGATGGCTCGAAAGTCGTGGCGGGCGACGCCCTGATCGCCCTGCCGTCTTCCGGCCCGCACTCCAACGGCTACTCGCTGATCCGCAAGATCATCGAAGTCTCCGGCGCTGACATCGAAACCATCCAGCTCGACGGCAAACCGCTGACCGAGCTGCTGATGGCGCCGACCCGCATCTACGTCAAGCAACTGCTCAAGCTGATCAAGGACACTGGCGCGGTCAAGGCCATGGCCCACATCACCGGCGGCGGTCTGCTGGACAACATCCCGCGCGTCCTTCCAGAAGGCGCACAGGCCGTGGTTGACGTGGCGAGCTGGACCCGCCCTGCCGTGTTCGACTGGCTGCAAGAGAAAGGCAACGTCGACGAGCACGAGATGCACCGCGTCCTGAACTGCGGCGTCGGCATGGTCATCTGCGTGGCACAGGAACACGTCGAAGCCTCGCTGAACGCGCTGCGTGAAGCGGGCGAGCAGCCGTGGGTCATCGGCCAGATCGGCGTCGCGGCCGAAGGCGCTGCACAAGTCGAGCTGAAAAACGTCAAGGCACATTGATGTCCGACGTGGCGATGCCGGAAGCGTTGAAGCCTGACAGGCCTCAACCCTGCGATGTGGTGGTGCTGCTGTCCGGCACTGGCGGTAACCTGCAAGCGATGATCGACAGCTTTCAGGACGGTTCGAGCCCGGCTCGCATTCGCGCGGTGATTTCCAACCGCGCCGATGCCTACGGGCTTGAGCGCGCGAAGAACGCGGGCATCGACACCCGCGTTCTCGATCACACAGCCTACGAAGGTCGCGAGGCCTTCGACGCGGCGCTGATCGAACTGATCGATTCGTTCTCGCCGAAACTGGTGGTACTGGCCGGTTTCATGCGCATTCTCACCCCGGGTTTCGTGCGTCACTACCACGGCCGGCTGCTGAACATACATCCGTCACTGCTTCCCCTGTATAAAGGCTTGCACACCCATCAACGGGCGCTCGAAGCGGGCGATGCCGAACATGGGTGCAGCGTGCACTTCGTCACAGAGGAACTCGATGGAGGGCCTCTGGTCGTACAGGCTGTTGTTTCGGTAGAGTTGCACGACACGCCTGCCACGCTGGCACAACGGGTTCACGCTCGGGAACACCTGATTTACCCGCTGGCGATCCGCTGGTTCGCTGAAGGCCGTCTGGCCCTGAGCGAACAGGGAGCGACCCTCGACGGTCAGCCATTGGGCTCAAGCGGCCATTTGATTCCGGCCATTCAATGTGGCCCCTCACTGTAAAGACGGGAGAAATTATGCGTCGCGCTTTGCTCTTCGCCCTCGCTCTGTTCGCCATTCCTGCGGTCAACGCGGCAGACCTTCAACCTTTCGCCGCCAGCTACACCGCTGATTTCAAACAGCTCCCGGTCGGCGGCGGCAGCGCTACCCGCAGCCTGGAAAAAAACGCCAACGGCACCTGGACCCTGAGCTTCAAGGCCTCGATGATGATCGCGAGCCTGACCGAGGTCAGCACCCTCAAGGTCGACAAGGATCAACTGCTGCCACAGACCTACCACTTCGAACGTGGCGGTTTGGGCAAGAGCAAAACGGTTGACCTGGTGTTCGACTGGCCCACCAAGTTCATCACCGGCACCGACCGTAACGACGCGGTGAAAATCCCGCTGAACACCGGTGTTCTGGACAAATCCACCTATCAACTCGCCTTGCAGCACGACGTGGCAGCGGGCAAGAAGAGCATGACCTATCAGGTTGTCGACGGTGACGAAGTCGATGCCTACGATTTCCGCGTGCTGGGCACCGAGAAAGTGGCCACCAAGGTCGGTTCGGTCGATGCGATCAAGGTCGAGCGCGTGCGCGACCCGACGCAGAACAAGCGCATCACCGTGATGTGGTTTGCCAAGGATTACGACTATTTGCTGGTGCGTCTGCAGCAGGTCGAGACCGACGGCAAGGAATACAACATCATGCTGCAGGACGGCACAGTGAACGGTAAGTCGGTCAAGGGCAGCTGATTTTTCGCTCCTGCCATTGACCTCGAAAAGCCCGCTGACATCAGCGGGCTTTTTATTGCATGCTCGACCGTCGGGATTAAAGCGTGCACGTCACTTGCCATGGGATTGGCGTGATGTCATAAGGACACCAAAAACGGACAAGGATGGTTATCTTGCGCATATTTCGCCGTGCATTGCTGCTGTTGCTCGCTGTGATCGTGCTGATTCTGGCAGTGGTGATTTATTACGTCATCAACCCGAAACTGCCTGAATACACGCCTGTCGAGCAGGTGCAGTATCAGCAGCAGTGGGACGACAGCGATCGTCAGACCTATTACTTCACCCCACAGGGGACACAAGTCAAAGGGCTGCACTACAACTGGTTCACGGCGTTGGAGATGCCATTCTCCGAAGACCGCTTCGCCGCGCCCGAGCACCTCGCCCGTTTCGGGTTCCTGGTCGATCCCAAGCAGGTCGCCACCGCGCTGAACCCCGGCAACCTGCCCGTCGGTTTCACCCGCCATCAGAACCCTGACCATACCGTCGAGTATCTGGACATCACCTGTTCCGCGTGCCACACCGGCGAATTGCATTTCAAGGGGCAGGCCCTGCGCATCGATGGGGGCAGCGCGCAGCATGTCTTGCCGTCCAGCGTGCCTACCCTTCGCGGTGGCAGTTTCGGTCAGGCGCTGGTCGCCAGCCTCGTGGCGACTTATTACAACCCATGGAAATTCGAACGTTTCGCCCGCCGCGTGCTGGGCGATCGCTACGATGCCTCCCACGATCAGTTGCGTGACGAGTTCAAGCAGTCTCTGAACACCTTCGCCAGCACTGCGTGGAACGACACCCATCGTGGCCTCTACCCCACCGAAGAAGGGCCGGGACGCACCGATGCCTTCGGTCGCATCGCCAACGCCACCTTCGGCGACGCTATCTCGCCCGACAACTACCGCATCGCCAATGCCCCCGTGGACTATCCGCACCTGTGGGACATCTGGACCTTCGACTGGGTGCAGTGGAACGGCTCGGCCAAACAGCCAATGGCGCGCAACGTCGGGGAATCCCTCGGTGTTGGCGCGACCCTGACGTTCTTCGACGCCGCAGGCCAGCCGCTCAAAGTGGCTGACCGCTACCCCTCCAGCGTCCGGGTGCGCGACCTCGACACCATCGAACGAGCCTTGCAGCGCCTGAAGCCACCGGTCTGGCCGGAACCGCTGTTCGGCCCGGTGAACAAGCCGCTGGCCGCTCAGGGTCGCGCTTTGTTTGCCGAAAATTGCGCAGGCTGCCACGTCCCGTCCCACAGCGTGGTGGATGGCCGCACCGTGCAATACCTGAACATGATCCCGGTGGCGGAAGTCGGCACCGATCCGAACACGGCCAATAACATCGCCGACAACCACTACGACGTGAGCGCGCTGAAGTGGACCCAAGACGAACTCGACCACCTCACTAACGTTCATCTGGTCCCTAAACAGACGGCCCCGCTGGACACGCACAACATCACCTCGGCCAAGGCGTTGGCGTACATCACCGCCTACGTTGAAAACAACGCCTACAACGCGGCCAATGTCCCCGTCGCCGATCGCCCTGCCATGGACGGATTCGGCCTGCCCATCGCGGTTCAGGAATTGCGCGCGTACAAAGCCCGGCCGCTGGACGGGATCTGGGCCACCCCGCCCTTCCTGCACAACGGTTCGGTGCCGACGATCTATCAGTTGCTCTCGCCTCAGGACGAGCGCAGCACGACCTTCTACAAAGGCACCTTCAACTACGACCCCTTGCACTTGGGCTTCGAAACCGCAGCCTTTAAAAACGCCTTTCTGTTCGACACGAAAATCTCCGGCAACCACAACAGCGGTCACGAATTCCGCGAGGGCAAGCGGGGTAACGGCGTGATAGGACGCGGCCTGTTGCCTCAAGAGCGCTGGGCGTTGGTGGAATACCTGAAAGTGCTGGGCGGACCGCTGGAGCAACAACTGCCATGATCACTCGACATCGCGACACGCAACACACTTGGCTCGGGCGGCTCTGGCTGCGTCTGGGTTCATTTCTGGGCAAGACCCTGCTGTGGCTCATCGGGCTGGGCCTGTTGGGCTGGGCGGTATCAGGCGTCTGGTTCGCCTGGCAGCACCGCGGTCCGGTGCCCGTGGAAGAACAGATTCCGCCCGGTGAAGCGGCCATGAGCCAAGGCATCATTCAGACGGCGGTGCGCATCGTCGACCAGCACCGCGAACCCACTCGCTATCTGCGCGACGCCCATGCCAAGGCCCACGGCTGTGTGAAGGCCGAAGTGAGCGTGCCGAAAGACCTCGCCCCGGCGTTGCGCCAAGGGGTGTTCGCCGAACCGGGTAAAACCTGGCAAGCGGTCATGCGCCTGTCCAACGGCAACGCCTATCCACAGTTCGACAGCATTCGGGATGCGCGGGGCATGGCGCTCAAACTGCTGGACGTGCCAGGCAAACAATTGCTGGCAGACCAGCAAAGCCGGGCGGAACAGGATTTCGTGATGTTCAGCCACCCAAACTTCTTCGTCAGCGACGTGGCCGAATACGCGCAGAACATCGGGGCGCAGGCCGACGGCCAGAAAGTCCTGGCGTTCTTCCCCAGCCTTGACCCACGAAGCTGGCAAGTGCGGCACCTGTTCATCGCGTTGGCAACGCTGTCGCCTGCCCCCGCCAGCCCGACGGAGACCACGTATTACTCGGTCTCCCCTTACAAGTTCGGCACTGCCAACGCCAAGTTCCGGGTCGCGCCGGACCCGCAAAGCTGCCCGCCGTACACCCTGCCCAAACAGAACCGGGACCTGCCGAACTTCTTGCGCACGGCCTTGAATCAGCAGTTGTCCACCGACCGCGTCCCCGCGTGTTTCGTGTTGCAGATTCAGCGGCAGGACCCGCAGAAATTCATGCCGATCGAAGACACCAGCATCGAATGGAAGGAAAGCGATGCCCCGTTCGAAACCGTGGCGAAGGTCAGGGTCGCGCCTCAGGATTTCGATACACCCGAGCAAAACCTGGCGTGCGACAACCAGTCCTTCAACCCGTGGTTTGGCGTAGAAGCGCACCGCCCCATCGGCGGCATCAACCGTCTGCGCAAAGCGGTGTATGAAGCCGTCAGCGACTACCGCCACAGCCGTAACGCGCTTTAGGAAAATAGGGGCTTGGGGATCGAGGCATAGCGCCGGTTTCGTGGCGTATTTTGTTCCTCAGGCCTTTATGAAAGATTCTTCATGCCATTCAAGCGGGTGCGACATAACGCCGCACACCCTTCAAAAACAGGCATTTGCATCACTGTTACGGAATTGGCAAATAACTCTTGCAGAAATCGGTCGTTTACTTAGCAAGCTACCCAATTCTATAAAGGAGCCACTGCGACGTCCTGCCGCAGATTTCAAAGAGTCAGGAGTTTCCGATATGACTGTAACTGTAAGTGAACGCGACGACGCCCACATTTCCCACGAAAGCATCGCTGACGGCATCCAGATCTTCGAAGTGCGCCAACAAGATCAACTGGTAGGCCTGTTCCACCACGAATCGGACGCCCAGCGTTACGCATCAGAGCTTGCAGAACAAGAAGCCAAGAAAATGGCAAGCAACACGTAGTTCAAGCAACACGTCACTACTGAATCGCATCAAAACAAAACCCGCCGAGGCGGGTTTTGTCGTTTTACAGCGATATTCAGCAACTCCGATCACCCCTGTGGGAGCGAATTCATTCGCGAAGCGGGCGTACAGACGACACATCTCTATCGCCCGATCCATCTTTCGCGAATGAATTCGCTCCCACAGGGGATGTGCGAACACATCAGAAATATGTATGGCGCGGAACCTGTGGGAGCGAATTCATTCGCGATACGGTGTGACAGTCACGAAGCGACGTCGGATGTACTGGCCTCTCGCGAACGAATTCGCTTACACGGGGTTCACCGTTTGCAGGTGTCCGAGTTACCACATCAGATCGTCAGGGATCTTGTACGCGGCGTACGGATCGTCGCCATCCGGCTCTTCCGTCGGCTCGCTGAGCAACACGATACGGCGTGGGTCGCGCTCCTGCACTTTCAGCGCCGCCTCGCGAGGGATGACTTCATAGGTGCCGCCGTGGTGAACGATGGCCAGCGAACCGTTGCTCAACTTGCTGCGCATCAGCGAGTTGACCGACAGGCGCTTGACCTTCTTGTCATCGACGAAGTTGTAGTAATCCTCGGTGGTCAGCTTCGGCAGACGAGTCGCCTCGATCAGCTGCTTGACCTGCGCGGTACGGGCCTTCTGCTCGGCCTTTTCCTGCTGCTGGCGATTCAGCTCCTGATCGCGCCTGGCCTTTTCGGCCATGGCGTCCTGGGCGGCGCGCTGGGCGGCATCGTCGGCAACGGCTTGGCCCTTGTGCACCAGACGTTGCTCTTTCTGCTTGTTCTTGGCGACCTGTTTGGCCTGCTTCTCGTTGACCAGACCTGCCTTGAGCAACTGGTCACGAAGGGAAATACCCGCCATTTATCTTCTCTCTCTCAATGATCGACTCAACCGCAGTTGGGCGTGTTCTTTTCCTGGCGCTTGGCTTCGCCCCAGAGCGCATCCATTTCTTCAAGGCTGCAATCTTCGATGGGGCGGTCGGTCTCGCGCAAGGCGTGTTCGATAAAACGAAAGCGCCGCTCGAACTTGCCGTTGGCGGCGCGCAGTGCATTTTCCGGATCGACCTTGAGATGGCGTGCCAGGTTGACCACCACGAACAGCAGATCGCCGATTTCCTCGTGGATGCCTTCCTGATCATTGTCGGCCATGGCTTCAAGGACTTCCTGCAGTTCCTCGCGCACCTTGTCGACCACCGGCAGCGCTTCGGGCCAGTCGAAACCGACCTGCGACGCGCGCTTCTGCAATTTGGCAGCGCGGGACAAGGCAGGCAAAACATTCGGCACGTCGTCGAGCAACGACAACTGCTCCGGGGCCTGGGCCTTTTCGGCGCGTTCCTCGGCCTTGATCGCTTCCCAGCGGTGCTTCACCTGGTCTTCACTCAGGCGCGGCGTTTCCAGCGGGGCATACAGATCGCCTGTCGGGAACACGTGAGGGTGACGGCGAATCAGCTTGCGGGTGATGCCATCAACCACGCCGTCGAATTCGAACCGCCCTTCCTCCCGCGCCAACTGGCAGTAATACACCACCTGAAACAGCAGATCGCCCAACTCACCGCGCAGGTCATCGAAGTCGCCGCGCTCGATGGCGTCGGCCACTTCGTAGGCCTCTTCGAGAGTGTGCGGCACAATGGTCGCGTAATTCTGCTTCACATCCCACGGGCAGCCGTATTGCGGATCGCGCAGGCGGGCCATGAGATGGAGCAGGTCTTCTAGCGTATGCATTCGGAATCTCTTCACTCACATCAGCAAGCTTCGAGCTGCAAGCTACAAGCTGTCCGCGAACAACTTGCAGCTTGCAGCTTAAAACTCGAAGCTGCTTCTAGGGCGTGCGATTACGCCGCGTCTCGATGATGTTCGGCAGCTGCGAAATCCGCCCCAACAGACGACCCAACGCATCCAGCCCCGGAATCTCGATGGTCAGCGACATCAGCGCGGTGTTGTCTTCCTTGTTCGAGCGGGTGTTCACCGCCAAAACGTTGATGCGCTCGTTGAGCAGCACCTGAGAGACGTCACGCAACAGGCCGGACCGGTCGTAGGCGCGGATGATGATGTCCACCGGGTAGGTGAGGACCGGCACCGGCCCCCAACTGACCTGAATGATCCGCTCAGGCTCGCGCCCGCCCAGTTGCAACACCGAGGCGCAGTCCTGACGGTGAATGCTCACGCCACGGCCTTGAGTGATGTAACCGACGATGGCGTCGCCCGGCAACGGCTGGCAGCAGCCGGCCATTTGCGTCATCAGGTTGCCGACGCCCTGAATCTGAATGTCGCCGCGCTTGCCCGGCTTGTAACCGGTGGCCTTGCGCGGAATCAGCTCCAGTTGCTCGTTGCCCCGCTCTGGCTCGACCAGTTGCTGCGCCAGATTCATCAATTGCGCCAGACGCAGGTCGCCCGCACCGAGTGCCGCGAACATGTCTTCAGCGATCTTCATGTTGGCCTTTTCCGCCAACTTGTCGAAGTCCACCTGCGGCAACGCCAGACGCGCCAGTTCGCGCTCCAGCAACACCTTGCCCGCCGCGACGTTCTGGTCGCGCGCCTGCAGTTTGAACCAGTGAACGATCTTCGCCCGTGCCCGCGAGGTCGTGATGTAGCCGAGGTTCGAGTTCAGCCAGTCGCGGCTCGGGACCCCGTGTTTGCTGGTAATGATCTCGACCTGCTCGCCGGTTTGCAGGCTGTAGTTGAGCGGCACGATGCGCCCGTTGATCTTGGCGCCTCGGCAGTTGTGGCCAATCTCGGTGTGCACGCGATAAGCGAAGTCCAGAGGTGTCGCGCCCTTCGGCAGGTCAATGGCGTGACCGTCCGGGGTGAACACGTACACCCGGTCCGGCTCGATATCGACGCGAAGTTGCTCGGCCAGACCGCCGATGTCGCCCAGCTCTTCATGCCACTCCAGGACCTGACGCAGCCACGAGATTTTCTCTTCGTAGTGGTTGGAGCCGGACTTGACGTCAGTGCCCTTGTACTTCCAGTGCGCACAAACGCCCAGTTCGGCCTCTTCGTGCATGGCGTGGGTGCGGATCTGCACCTCCAGCACCTTGCCTTCCGGGCCGATCACGGCGGTGTGCAGGGAGCGATAGCCGTTTTCCTTGGGGTTGGCGATGTAATCGTCGAACTCTTTGGGAATGTGCCGCCACAAGGTATGGACAATGCCCAGCGCGGTGTAGCAGTCGCGCATTTCCGGGACCAGCACGCGTACGGCGCGAACGTCGTAGATCTGGCTGAATTCCAGACCCTTGCGCTGCATTTTGCGCCAGATCGAATAGATGTGTTTGGCCCGGCCACTGATGTCGGCCTTGACCCCGGTGGCCAGCAGTTCGTTTTCCAGCTGCGACATGACGTCGGTGATAAAACGTTCGCGATCCAGGCGGCGCTCATGCAGCAGTTTGGCGATCTGCTTGTACTGTTCCGGCTCCAGGTAGCGGAAGGACAGGTCCTCCAGCTCCCACTTGATGTGACCGATACCCAGTCGATGGGCCAGCGGTGCATAGATGTCGAAGACTTCACGGGCGACCCGGTTGCGCTTCTCGTCGTCGGTGTTTTTCACGGCGCGAATGGCGCACGTCCGTTCAGCCAGCTTGATCAGCGCGACACGCACGTCATCGACCATCGCCACCAGCATCTTGCGCAGGTTTTCCACCTGGGCCTGCGTGCCGAGAACGAGTGATTGCCGGGGGCTGAGACTGGCGCTGATGGCGGCCATGCGCTGCACGCCGTCAATCAGCTTGGCCACCGTCGGCCCGAAACGCTGGCTGACGTCGGGCAGAGGAATCTTGCCCTCGCGTACGGCGCGGTAAATCACGGCCGCAATCAGCGAGTCCTGGTCGAGCTTGAGGTCGGCCAGAATTTCAGCGATTTCAAGGCCCGTCTGAAAACTCGACGTGCCTTCCGCCCAGAGGTTCTTGGCGGCGTTGTCCTGTTGCTCGGCTTCCCGGGCAAATTCACAGGCTTCCTTCAAAGCCTGTCGGTCCACTGCGAGGTCGACGCTGACCACATGATCAAGCCATGCGTCGAGGTTGATACTGCCGTCTGTGTTTATCGGCTGGTGCGCTCTCACCTGTACCATGTTGCTTACCTTCCCTAAGGCGCGATGAAATGCGCCATCAGTCGCCGGCCTTCTCAGCGCATGCTCCTTGCGGGCCTTGCAAGGTCTCGCATGCGCGGGCCAGTCGGATTAAACGAGTTTCCCTGTGAGACGTCGGCTTGCTTCCTGAAGCCCTGCTTGTCTCACTTACTCGCTTCAAATAACGCCATTGCCTCGACATGTGCTGTCTGCGGGAACATATCGAGAATTCCGGCACGTTTTAATCGGTAGCCCTGCCTGATCAATTCGACCGTGTCGCGCGCCAAAGTTGCCGGGTTGCACGACACATACACCAACCGTTTGGCACCCAGTTTCCTGAGCTTGCCGACCACCTCGAACGCCCCGTCACGCGGAGGGTCGAGCAGGACCGCGGAAAAACCTTCCGCCGCCCACGGCGCTTTGTCCAGTGGTTGCGACAAGTCCGCCTGATAAAACTTCACGTTGTGCAAATCGTTGCTCGCCGCGTTCTCGGCAGCCCGTCGAACCATGACGTCGACCCCCTCCACCGCCACCACTTCGCGCGTGATTTGCGCCAGCGGTAGAGCGAAGTTACCAAGCCCGCAGAACAAGTCCAGCACTCGTTCATCCGAACGAGGCGCAAGCCACGAAAGTGCCTGGGCAATCATCGCTTCGTTGACCTGTGCGTTCACCTGCACGAAGTCGCCAGGCCGGTATGCCAGCTCCAGATTCCACGGCCCCAGGTGAAAACCCAATTGAGCGGCCGGGTCCGCAGGCTGCGGCTCGCCCTCGCCGTGCAACCAGAGTTGCGCGCCGTGGGTGTCGCAAAATGCCTTCAGGGTGTCCAGGTCCTTTTCCGCCAGCGGCGCGGTGTGGCGCAACAGCACAGCGTTAGCCGAACCGCTGAACAGCTCGACATGCCCCAGCGCCTGAGGTTTGCTCAAGCTGCGCAACATGGCCGGTAACGCCGTCATGATCGGTTGCAAGGCCTGTACCAGCACTGGGCATTCGTCGATGGCGATGATGTCCTGACTTGAGGCCGCGCGGAAGCCCACCTCCAGCTGTTTCCCCTTCGCGTCCCAGCGAACGGCGACGCGCGCGCGTCGACGGTAGGCGAATTCATCACCGGTCAACGGAGCGGCCCACTCTTCGGGCTCGACGCCTGCGACCCGGCTCAACTGCTCGGCGAGCATGCGCTGTTTGAGGGCAAGTTGTTCGTCGTGGGGCATCTGCTGCACGCTGCACCCACCGCAACGACCGAAGTGCTGGCAGGGTGCCGGGCGGCGCAACGGGCTGGCCTGAAACACGCGTTCGGTGCGCGCCTCGACCACTTTGCCGTGGGCGCCCAATACGCGCGCTTCCACCTCTTCGCCAGCCAGACTGCCCGCAACAAACCAGGTCCGGCCCTCGACGAAGCCGACGCCGCGCCCGTCGTTGGCCAGTCGTTCGATGCTCAAACGTTGCTTTTTACCGGTCGGGACCTGCGTTGTCCGGGTGCCACCACTGGGCTGGAAACGCAGGCCTGTCTCACGCTTGGCCATCAGTTGGGCGCATCGTAGACACCGGTCGACAGGTAACGGTCGCCACGGTCACAAATGATCGCGACCATGACCGCATTCTCGACTTCCTGAGACAAACGCAACATGCCCGCTACCGCGCCGCCCGAAGACACGCCGCAGAAGATGCCTTCTTCGCGGGCCAGACGACGCATCACGTCCTCGGCCTCGCTCTGGGCCATGTCCACGATGCGGTCGACACGATCGGCCTGGTAGATTTTCGGCAAGTATTCATGGGGCCAGCGACGGATGCCGGGAATCGATGCGCCGTCCATGGGTTGCAGGCCGACGATCTGAATGTCCGGATTCTGTTCCTTGAGGTAACGCGAGGTGCCCATGATGGTCCCCGTGGTTCCCATGGAACTGACGAAATGGGTGATGGTGCCGCCGGTCTGCCGCCAGATTTCCGGGCCGGTGCCGACGTAGTGCGCTTCAGGATTGTCGCCATTGGCGAACTGGTCCAGCACCTTGCCACGGCCTTCGGCCTGCATGCGCTCGGCGAGGTCGCGGGCGCCTTCCATGCCTTCTTCCTTGCTGACCAGAATCAGCTCGGCGCCATAAGCGGTCATGGCGGCCTTGCGTTCGGCGCTGGAGTTGTCCGGCATGATCAGGATCATGCGATAACCCTTGATCGCCGCAGCCATGGCCAGGGCGATGCCGGTATTGCCGGAGGTCGCTTCGATCAGGGTATCGCCCTGGTGGATCTGACCGCGCAACTCGGCACGGGTGATCATCGACAGCGCCGGACGGTCCTTCACGGAACCGGCCGGATTATTGCCTTCGAGCTTGAGCAGCAACGTGTTGCTGGTGTTCCCGGCCATGCGTTGCAGACGCACCAGCGGGGTGTTGCCGACGCAATCGGCGATGGTTTGATACTGCAGGGTCATGGCGTGTTCGAGGTCCAGACGTGCGGGGGTCGCCTATCATACCGGCAATCGCCCCAAGCCCATATCACGCAAAGTGAGGTGGGTATGGCGAAAAGGAATAAGGGCTGATAACGCGATTTCATAATGCATTGGTCCTCCTGTAGGAGTGAGCTTGCTCGCGAGCGGGCGGTACAGCGAATGCAGATTTGTCGCCAGTGCCTATGCTTCGCGAGCAAGCTCACTCCTACAGGTACGTGGGCGCGGCCAATCCAGGTCACAGTTCTGTTTCTTTGGCAGGCAAGCGCATGATCATCCGCAACCCCCTCTGGGTGTTCTCGGCCCACATGTCGCCGCCCTGCAAGCGCAAGGAATTGCGGGCGATGCTCAACCCCAACCCAAACCCTCCATCCCCGGGCCGGGCACCATCGAGGCGGATGAACGGCGCAAAGATGCGCTCAAGGTCGCTTTCGTCCACCCCGCCGCCCTGATCCTCCAGCCACAACAGCCAGTCTTCGCCCTCGCGACGCCCACACAAGCGCACGATGCCGTCGGAGGGTGAATGACGAATCGCGTTGCGCAGGATATTTTCCAGCGCCTGCGCCAAGGTATTGAGATGCCCCCGGACCCAACAGTCGCTGTCCAGATCGCAGACAAACTGCCGCGAAGGCCAGCCGCTTTCGAAACCGGCGTTGTCCACCAGCATGTCCCACAGCGCCAGCATCTGAACGTCTTCGTCGGGCAGCTTTTCTCGCTCGGCATCCAGCCACGCCAGATGCAGGGTGTCGTCCACCAACCGACGCATGCCATCGACTTCGCGGCTCAAGCGTTCGCGCAGCTCCGGCAGGCTCTGCTCACTGTCACAGGCCACCCTCAATCGGCTCAGCGGTGTGCGCAGTTCATGGGACAGGTCGCGGAGCAACTGCTGCTGAATCTGCACTGTCGATTGCAGGCGGGCGGCCATGTGATCGAAGGCACGGTTGAGTTCGCCCAATTCGTCCTGCCGTGAGGTCATCTGTGGCGACAGGCGATTGGACAGACGGTCCGCCCGCCACGCGTTGGCCTGCTCTCGCAGCTGGTTGAGCGGGCGGATGAGCAGTCGGTACAGCCCGATGCACAGCAGCAAGGTGAACAGCGCCGGAATCACGACATTGGTCAGCATCTGCCAGACCAGCGCATAACGCCCTGGCTTGAAGCGTTCCGGCAGTTCGATGATCAGGCTGCCGACGCCGGGGTCATTGGGAAAAGGGATCTTCAGCCAGGGGGTATTTTTTTGTCGGCGACTCATGGGCCAGTCGACGCCGCGCATGAAGGTCAGGCGCTGCATCTGATTGTCGTCGAGAGGGATGCTGCTCAGCGATTGCAGGTCGTGGCCGATGACGCCCACCCAGCCGGGCTCATGGCGCCGGAGTTCACGCAGCCAGTCATCGATGCCCTTCTCGTTGCCCACCACCCATGCTTGTTCCGCTTCGGCGGCATAACCGTTGAGTACGCGTCGTGCGTCTGGAGAAAGAAAGGCATTCTGGGTTTCGACATAACGCCCCCAATACCAACTGAGCCAGATCATCAGCAGGCAAAAACCCACCAGTAGAAAAGCCAGTTTCCAGAACAGCGAATGCCTGCCCGGCAAACGGGAGCGACGATCAGGCATCCGCTTCCGCCGCTGTCAGCACGTAGCCCTTGCCCCACACCGTGCGCACCTGATGCGCTTCGTAGCCAATCGCCTTGAGCTTGCGACGAATCTGGCTGACGTGCATGTCGAGGCTGCGGTCATGCTGGGAATACCCGCGCTGCAACACGTGCTGATAAAGGAAAGGTTTGCTCAGTACGTCCTCGGGGTTGCGCCACAGGGTTTCCAGCAGGCGGTATTCGCTGCGGGTCAACTGCGCGGCCTTGCGACCGAAGGTGACATCGCACAGGCCCTCGTCGAACGTCAGTTCATTGATGCTCAGTGCCACCGGTACGTCGATCACAGTGTTGAAACGGCGCTCCAGTTCAACCCGCCGCAGGATGGCTTCGATGCGCACCCGCAGCTCATCGACGCTGAAGGGTTTGGGCAGGTAATCGTCGGCGCCATGGCGAAAGCCGGTGATGCGGTCCGCTTCAGCGCCCAACGCCGACATCAGGATGATGGGCGTCGCATGGCGACGACGCAGGTGAATGAGGATGTCCAACCCGTTCATGCCTGGCAGCAAGATGTCCATCAGCACCACGTCAAAGGCCTGCTTTTGTGCACGTTCGAGCCCTTCCGAGCCGTTCTGGCACCAAGTGACGTGAAAGCCGCAACGGTCCAGTTGATCGTGGACGAACGCGCCGAGCACGGGATCGTCTTCAATGGCGAGTATGCTCGGTCGGTGGATGCTGGCGGGATTCATTGGCGTCTGCGATTGATTCTCAAGGCGGCAATTATTGGTGATTGCACGCTGGTCGGCAATGGCGACTGATCGGAGATGTGCGTAGGAGCGTTCTGTATTGACCATTTAGCCGGGAAGGCCCGCGCGCAAGTGGCTACACTGCGCAGATTACCCAAGGTCGAAAGGCAACCCTGGCGCAGGTCTTGCTGCAATCACGCGCAAGACGTGGGCATATGAACGAGATTGCCGGAGAAAAAGTGTGCTGAACAAACTGGGCATCAAAGGCCGCGTATTGCTGCTGACCCTGCTGCCGACGTGCCTCATGGCGGCGTTGTTGGGGGGCTATTTCACCTGGATGCAGCTCTCGGAACTGCAAACCCAGCTGCTCAAGCGCGGTGAAATGATCGCCAACGAGTTGGCCCCGCTGTCAGCGGCGGCCCTGGCTGCGGCGGACAAACCGATGCTGGAGCGCATCGCCGGTCAGGTGCTGGAACAGGCTGACGTTCGCGCCGTGTCCTTTCTCGACGCTGACCGCGCCATGCTCGCCCATGCCGGTCCGACCATGATCAACCAGCCGCCCATCGGCAACAGCACCCACATGTTGCAGCGGTCCGACAACGACGCCACGCGCTACCTGATGCCGGTGTTCGGTCGCAGCCGCCATTTGACCGGCGAGGTCATTCCCGACGAGGCCGATCGCCTGCTGGGTTGGGTCGAACTGGAGCTGTCCCACAACGGCACCCTGCTGCGCGGCTACCGAAGCCTGTTCGCCAGCCTGCTGCTGATCGGCGCCGGTCTGGGTCTCACCGCCATGCTCGCGCTGCGGATGAGCCGCACCATCAACGCCCCCATCGCGCAGATCAAGCACGTGGTCGCGCAATTAAAGGACGGCAATCTGGAAGCGCGACTGCCGCCCATGGGCAGCAACGAACTGGACGAACTCGGCTCGGGCATCAACCGCATGGCCGCGACGTTGCAAAACGCCCAGGAAGAATTGCAACACAGCATCGAACAGGCCACGGAAGACGTGCGCCAGAATCTGGAGACCATCGAAATCCAGAACATCGAGCTGGACCTGGCGCGCAAGGAAGCCCTTGAAGCGAGCCGTATCAAATCTGAATTCCTGGCCAACATGAGCCACGAAATCCGCACGCCGCTCAATGGCATCCTCGGCTTCACGCACCTGCTGCAAAAAAGCGAGATGACGCCACGTCAGTACGATTACCTCGGCACCATCGAAAAATCCGCCGACAACCTGTTGAGCATCATCAACGAAATCCTCGATTTCTCGAAGATCGAGGCGGGCAAGCTGGTGCTCGACGCGATCCCGTTCAACCTGCGGGATCTGTTGCAGGACACCCTGACCATCCTCGCCCCCGCCGCCCACGCCAAACAGCTGGAGCTGGTGAGTCTGGTGTACCGCGACACACCGCTGTCGCTGGTGGGTGACCCGCTGCGGCTCAAGCAAATCCTGACCAACCTGGTGAGCAACGCCATCAAGTTCACCCGGGAGGGCACCATCGTCGCCCGCGCCATGCTGGAGGACGAGCAGGACGATAAGGTGCAACTGCGCATCAGCGTCCAAGACACCGGCATCGGCCTTTCGAATCAGGACGTGCGGGCGCTGTTTCAAGCCTTTAGCCAAGCCGACAATTCTCTGTCCCGGCATTCGGGCGGCACCGGCTTGGGGCTGGTGATCTCCAAGCGTCTGATCGAGCAGATGGGCGGCGAAATCGGCGTGGAAAGCACCCCCGGAGAGGGCTCGGAATTCTGGATCAGCCTGACCCTGCCAAAAACCCGCGACGACCTCGAAGACCTGCCCGCTCCCCCGCTGATCGGGCGCCGGGCGGCGGTGCTCGAACATCACGACCTGGCGCGTCAGGCCCTGGAACACCAATTGGAAGACTGCGGCCTGCAACCCATGGTGTTCAACAACTTGGAAAACCTCATCAATGGCGTCACCGTGGTGCATCAAACACCCCACGCCATCGAAATGGCGGTGCTCGGCGTGACAGCCCATGAGCTGCCGCCCGAGCGCCTGCGTCAGCAAATCTGGGATCTGGAAAACCTCGACTGCAAAGTATTGGTGCTGTGCCCGACCACCGAGCAGGCGCTGTATCAGGTGTCGGTGCCGGACCCTTACAGCCAATTGCAGGCCAAGCCGGCCTGTACCCGAAAACTGCGGCGCGCCCTGTCGGAGCTGGTCAGCCCGAAACAGCTGCGCACCGAAGTGCCCGAGCCGGTGTCCAGCCGTCCGCCACGTATCCTTTGCGTGGACGACAACCCGGCCAACCTGTTGCTGGTGCAAACCCTGCTCGAAGACATGGGGGCCAAGGTGCTCGCGGTGGACAGCGGCTATGCAGCGGTTCAGGCGGTACAAGACGAAACGTTCGATCTGGTGCTAATGGACGTGCAGATGCCGGGCATGGACGGCCGCCAGGCGACCGAAGCGATTCGCGGCTGGGAAACCGAGCGCCAGATCACCTCGCTGCCCATCGTCGCCCTCACCGCCCACGCCATGGCCAACGAAAAACGTGCGCTCTTGCAAAGCGGCATGGACGATTACCTGACCAAACCGATCAGCGAGCGGCAACTGGCTCAGGTGGTGTTGAAGTGGACCGGCCTGGCCCTGCGCAATCAAGCGCCGGAACGTCATCATGAAATCAGCCACAGCAGCCTGAACATGCAGGTGCTGGATCATGAGGAAGGCTTACGCCTGGCGGCGGGCAAGGCCGATCTGGCTGCGGACATGCTGGCGATGTTGCTGGCCTCGCTGAACACCGACCGTGAAGCCATTCGCTCGGCCCGCGAAGCGAGCGATCATGTCGCGTTGATCGAGCGCGTCCATCGTCTGCACGGCGCGACCCGTTACTGCGGCGTGCCGCAACTGCGGGCCGCCTGCCAACGCAGCGAAACCCTGCTCAAACAGGATTCGCCGGACAGCGACAAAGCGCTGGATGAGCTGGAAAAGGCCATCACACGGCTGGAGATCGAAGCGCGGGTGAGCGCTTGATGTGGGTCAATTGCCTATAAGCAGTGTCACTGTAGGAGTGAGCTTGCTCGCGATGACCATCTCTCAGTGACAGAGTTGTAGACTGACAAACCCTCATCGCGAGCAAGCTCACTCCTACAGGGGTGTAGTGTCAGTCATGAACTCCGTTGGAAGGAACCCCCATGCGCACCCTCCTCTACAGCAGCCAGACCTACGACCGCGACAGCTTCCTCGCCGCAAAGGCCCCAGCGGGCATCGACCTGCACTTCCAGCCTGCACGCCTGACGCTTGACACCGTGGCACTGGCCAGCGGCTACCCGGTGGTGTGCGCTTTCATCAATGACGACTTGAGCACACCGGTCCTCGAACGTCTGGCAGCGGGCGGCACGAAGCTGATTGCCTTGCGCTCAGCGGGTTTCAACCACGTGAACCTGCCGACCGCCCAGCGTCTGGGCATCAGCGTCGTGCGCGTCCCGGCCTACTCGCCCCATGCGGTGGCGGAGCATGCCGTGGCCTTGATTCTGGCGTTGAATCGTCATTTGCATCGCGCCTACAACCGCACCCGCGATGGCGATTTCACCCTGCACGGTCTGACCGGGTTCGATCTGGTGGGCAAGACAGTGGGCGTGGTCGGCACCGGGCAGATCGGCGCCACGTTTGCGAAGATCATGGCGGGATTCGGCTGCCAACTGCTGGCCTACGATCCCTTTCCCAATCCGCAGGTCGAAGCGCTCGGTGCACGCTACTTGCCGCTGGATGAACTGCTCGCCAACGCGCAGATCATCAGCCTTCATTGCCCGCTCAACGAACACACCCGGCATGTGATCAACGAGGCGTCGCTGTCGCAGATGCAGCGTGGCGCGATGTTGATCAATACCGGGCGCGGCGCGCTGGTCGACACCCCGGCGCTGATCGACGCGCTGAAATCCGGCCAGTTGGGCTATCTGGGGCTGGACGTCTATGAAGAAGAGGCGCATCTGTTTTTCGAGGACCGTTCGGACTTGCCCTTGCAGGACGACGTTTTGGCGCGGTTGCTGACATTCCCCAATGTGGTGATCACCGCCCATCAGGCTTTCCTGACCCGCGAGGCGCTCGGCGCGATTGCGCAGACGACGCTGGAGAACATTGCGGGCTGGGCGAGTGGCAGTCCGCAGAATCTGGTCTGAACGCCGATCACCCTGTGGGAGCGAATTCATTCGCGAAGCGGACGTACAGACGGCACATCTCTATCGCCTGATCCATCTTTCGTCGGTATGCCGCCCAGAATGAATTCGCTCCCACAGGTCGTGCGTCACCCTTGCGCTGCGCTCGGCCGTCGACCGGCGCGGGCAGTTCAGTTCTAAAGTGTTAGCATGCGCGCCTATTTGGAGACCCCCATGGCCGAACACGATTTTCGCTACAGCATGCTGACCCCGCACCACACCCTGATCGAATGCCGCAGCCTCGCGGTCGGTCGTTATCAAGTGACTGGCAACGGTGGCTCGATCAAGCACGACGACGTGCTGCTCGTCACCGTCAAAGGCAGCAAAGACCTGTACATGCGCCTGAACGTCGAAAAAGTCCGCCACCTGATCAACCCGCCCGGGCAGTGGGTTGCGGTGGCCAACGGCCCGGCGTTCACCGAGCTGGCGATTCATCAGTGGAAGGTCAACTGCAACGGCTGTGGCAAAGAGCAGGACATCGAGTTCATGGTGGACGCCAAAGAAGGCAAGAAAGCCCTGAAGCCCGCCGCCACTGCGCGCATTGCCGAGCTGGGTTGGAAGACCGTCGGCGAGAACCACCTGTGCCCGGCCTGCGCCAAGAACGCTGCATGAAAACGCTCTGGCTGACCCTGATGGCCGCGACCTTGCTGACGGGTTGCGCCACCGACACCGACGCCCTCAAGCGTAACCACGGTTACGTGCTGGAGTGGATCGGGGAACGCCCGTTGATCGACAGCAGCCACCTGACCATGACCCTGGGCAAGGATGGCCGGGCGTATGGCAATGCGGGTTGCAATCACTGGTTCGCCGGGTATCGGCTGGAGGGCGACTCGATCACGTTCGGCCCGGTTGGCAGCACCCACAAACTCTGCGCCCCGGCGTTGATGGAGCAGGAACACCGGTTCCTCGAAGCGTTGGGCAAGGTTCAGCATTGGGACGTGTCGGAGGTCGAGCAGCTGGAGCTGTGGCCGGCCGAGGGTTTGCCGCTCAGATTCTGGCTGGATGAAAACTGACTTTCCGACTGTAGGAGTGAGCTTGCTCGCGATTGCGTTTTTTCTGTGACGAACGCAGCGCCTGACACAGCGCTATCGCGAGCAAGCTCACTCCTACAGGTAATCTGCAGCAGCTATCAACCCTTCCCTTTCAACTCCGCCAGTTTCTGCGTCACGCCCGCCGCCGTCTGTTCGCCCATCAACTGCTCACGCACCTTGCCCTTGTCGTCGATGATGTAAGTCACCGGCAGCGCTTCGCTTTTGGGGATGTCGTATTGCTCGGCCGGATCCTGGGCCAGCACGGTGAATTTGATCCCCAACGCGTTGGCCGCGTTTTTCAGGTCTTCACCCTGCAGATTGTCGAAGTTGACCCCGAAGACGCTGACGTTCTGCCCTTTCAACTGCTCGGACAGTGCGTTCAGTTCCGGAATTTCCGTGCGGCAAGGGCCACACCATTCAGCCCAGTAATTGACTACCAGCCAGTGCTTTTCGATTCGATCACTGGCGACTTTCTGACCGTTCTGGTCAGTGCCCAGGTCCACGCCGCACCCGCTGAGCAACACACTCCCGATAAGCGCTACCGCTGCTGCCAACCGCCTTGCCATGATGCTTGTTCCTTTCGTTGAAAACGCGATGCGGACCTGATGTTGGTCTTTACCGAGACGCCTGTAGAATACCCGCCACCCCACGAAAGATGCGACCCGCAAATGACCGATCTGACGCTTTATCACAACCCGCGCTGCTCCAAATCACGTGGCGCGCTGGAATTGCTCGAAGAACGCGGCCTGACGCCGACCGTCGTGCGCTACCTCGAAACCCCGCCCAGCGCCGCGCAATTGCGTGATCTGCTGGGCAAGCTCGGCATCAATGCCCGCGCCCTGCTGCGTACCGGCGAAGACGAATACAAAACCCTGAACCTGGCTGACAGCAGCTTGAGCGACGACGCACTGATCGACGCCATGGCCGCCCATCCGAAGCTGATCGAACGGCCAATCCTGATTGCAGGCGACAAGGCTGTGATCGGCCGTCCGCCAGAGAAAATCCTGGAGCTGCTGCCGTGAGCGCGCCGTACATTCTGGTGCTGTTTTACAGCCGCAACGGCTCGACCAGTGAAATGGCGCGGCAGATCGCCCGGGGCATCGAGATGGGCGGGATGGAAGCGCGGTTGCGCACCGTCCCGGCAATTTCCACCGAGTGCGAAGCCGTGGCGCCGAGCATTCCAGAGACCGGCGCGCTGTACGCGACCCTTGACGATTTGAAGAATTGCTCGGGCCTCGCGCTGGGCAGCCCGACGCGCTTTGGCAACATGGCGGCGCCGCTCAAGTACTTCCTCGACGGCACCAGCAACCTGTGGCTGACCGGCGCGTTGGTCGGCAAACCGGCAAGTGTGTTCACCTCCACCGCCAGCCTGCACGGCGGTCAGGAAACCACGCTGATGTCGATGCTGCTGCCGTTGCTGCACCACGGCATGCTGGTCACCGGCCTGCCCTACAGCGAAGCCGCACTGATCGAAACCAGCGGCGGCGGCACGCCGTACGGCGCCAGCCATCACGCGGGGGCCGACGGCAAGCGTCCGCTGGATCAGCACGAGACCACGCTGTGTCGCGCGCTGGGTCAGCGTCTGGCCAAGACCGCGCTGTTGCTGGAACCTTCCCGTGGCTAAAAAGCCCAAGGTGCTGCCCCCGCTGGACTGGCTGGAACCTCGGGTTCGCTGGAGCCGGGTGGCGGCGCTGTCGTGCTTTTTGGGACTGATCGCGTTGCTGGGCGTTTATTACCTGGTCATTGCCGACCTGCATGGCGCGCGGCCTTGGGTGATTCTCGCGATTGAACTGGTGCCTCTGATTCTGTTGGCGCCCGGCATGTTCGTCGGCAGCCCTCGGGGGCATTCGTGGACCTGTTTCGTGGTGAACCTGTATTTCATCAAAGGCGCACTGGCCGCGTTCGATCCCAATCGTGCCGGGTTCGGTGTGTTGGAAATGCTCGCCAGCCTCGCCGTGTTCACCAGCGCGCTGCTGTATGCGCGCTGGCGGTTTCAACTCAACCGCAAATTATCCGGCGAAGGCGCATGACGCAGAGCGCCACCTGTAGGAGCTGGCTTGTCCTGCGATCGGCGGGGAACCCGTCGTAAAAGGTGTGCACACGGTTTGCCTGATACACCGAGGTGCTTGATTTTACGACGACTGCGTCGCCGGTCGCAGGACAAGCCAGCTCCTACAACGGATCTAATTCGTCCGCATTTACGTAATTGGTTTGGAGAGGGCATGCAAGACTACAAATGGCTCAATGAATACTGCCTCAACCGCTTTGGTTCCGCCGCCGCGCTCGAAGCGCACCTGCCCACCCCCGCTACTCCGAAGAAACTCAAGGCCATCAGCAACGACCGCTACCTGTCGACCATGGCCCTGCGCGTTTTTCGTGCAGGCCTGAAACACAGCCTGGTGGACGCCAAATGGCCCGCGTTCGAGCAGGTGTTCTTTGGTTTCGATCCGGAAAAAGTCGTGCTGATGGGCGCCGATCACCTGGAGCGGCTGATGCAGGACGCGCGCATCATTCGCCACCTCGGCAAGCTCAAGAGCGTGCCGCGCAATGCCCAACTGATCCTCGATATCGCCAAGGAACACGGCAGCTTCGGCCACTTCATCGCCGAGTGGCCGGTGACGGACATCGTCGGCCTGTGGCGTTACCTGGCCAAACACGGCAACCAGATGGGCGGGCTGTCGGCGCCGCGTTTTCTGCGGATGGTCGGCAAGGACACCTTCATCCCCAGCGAGGATGTGGTGGCAGCGCTCAATGCACAGAAGATCGTCGATAAAGTGCCCAGTAGCCAGCGCGATCAGGCGGCGGTGCAGGCGGCGTTCAATCAGTGGCACGCCGAAAGTGGCCGCCCGCTGTGCCAGTTGTCGATGATGTTGTCGTATACCGCCAACCACTGATCTTTTTTTCGTGGGCGGCACGCAGACACAGCGCGACACAAATCGGACGTCGTATACAATATCCGACATTCGCCATTGCCTGAGTCTCTCGCGTGCCTTTCCTTCTTTCTGACGCCCCTAACCTCGGCGTTGCGCCATCCGCGTCCGAGGTCATCGCCACGTTCCTGCGCGAGTCGATCATTTCCGGCCAGTTCGCCGAGGACGAGCCGATCCGTCAGGACGACATCGCCCGCGTGTTCAACGTCAGCAAGATCCCGGTCCGGGAAGCGCTGAAACGCCTTGAAGCCGAAGGCCTGGTGCAGTTCCAGCGCAACAAGGGCGCGGTGGTCACGCGGATTTCCGAGCCGGAACTGGCGCAGATTTTCGAAGTGCGGGTATTGCTGGAAGTGCAGGCGATTCGTCTCGCGGTGCCAAGGCTGACCCAGGCGCAGATCGACCGCGCCAGCGCCATCTGCGACGAGTTCGTGGGTGATGATGACATCGGGCGTTGGGCCGAGCTGAACTGGGCGTTTCACACCTGCCTGTACGAAGCGGCGCAACGGCCGTTTCTGCTGAACATGATTCGCTCGATTCACGACAAGGTCGAACGTTACCTGCGCGTGCAGATGAGCTTTGACGAAGGCAAGGAGCGGGCCGATCTGGAGCACCGGGAAATCCTCAAGGCCTGTGCCGAACGAGACGTGGACAAAGCCGCCGAGTTGATCGAGCACCACATCATTGGCGTTTGTCGCACCCTCTACGCTCACTTGCCCAATGCCGTGCTCAGCGAAATCTGACACCCGCGACTGTGCCGATTTCGTCATTTCACGGGACGAAATCGGTCAAGACCCTTGCCTGTATTCCCGCCAATCTGATTGACAACGAACTCGACATTGATCTGAGGCGCGGCCACTGATCTGTAGGAGTGAGCTTGCTCGCGATTGGGTGCTGCCAGCTGCTTATCCGGTGCGGACACACCGCGATCGCGAGCAAGCTCACTCCTACAGGGATTGGCGTATGCCGAGAGATCAGCGCTATCTCATGCTGCTTGAGGGTGATTCCATGAAACGCATCCAGATCCTCGATTCCCACACCGGCGGCGAGCCCACGCGGCTGGTGCTCGACGGTTTTCCCGACCTTGGCACGGGCAGCATGGCGGAACGTCGCCAAGTGCTGGCCGATGAATTCGATGACTGGCGTGCGACAACGGTGCTGGAGCCTCGGGGCAGCGATGTGCTGGTCGGCGCGCTGCTGTGCGAGCCGGTGGACCCCGAGGCCTGTGCCGGGGTGATCTTCTTCAACAACGCTGGCTACCTCGGCATGTGCGGCCACGGCACCATCGGGCTGGTGGTGTCGCTGGCGCATCTGGGCAAGATCGGGCCGGGGGTGCATCGCATCGAAACGCCGGTGGGCACTGTGCAGGCCACCCTCCACGAAGACCGCTCGGTCAGCGTCAACAACGTGCCCTCCTATCGCTATCGCAAGAATTTCATCGTCGAGGTCCCGGGCCTTGGCAACGTGACCGGTGACATCGCCTGGGGCGGCAACTGGTTCTTCCTCATCGCCGACCACGGCCTGAGCGTCACCGGCGACAACCTCGACGCCCTGACCGATTACACCTGGAAAGTGCGCCAGGCTTTGGAAAACCAAGGCATTCGTGGCGAAGACGGCGGCGTGATCGATCACATCGAACTGTTCGCGGACGACGATCACGCTGACAGCCGCAACTTCGTGCTCTGCCCCGGCAAGGCCTATGACCGCTCCCCATGCGGCACCGGCACCAGCGCCAAACTGGCGTGCCTGGCCGCCGACGGCAAGCTCGAACCCGGTGCTCTCTGGCAACAGGCCAGTGTGATCGGCAGCCAGTTCGAAGGCAGCTTCCAGTGGCAGCACGGCGAGCGTCAGATGGGCGACCGGATCATCCCGACCATCCGTGGCCGCGCTTACATCAGCGCCGAAGCCACGCTGTTGCTGGATGAGGAAGACCCGTTCGCTTGGGGCATTCGTTCTTGATCCCAAATGCCACGTCCGGGGGCGCCGCCGATGTGATCGTCATCGGTGGCGGCATCGTCGGTGCGGCCTGCGCGGACGAACTGGCGAGCCACGGGCTCAACGTTCTGGTCCTCGATTGCCAGCGCCCGGCCGCCACCGCAGCGGGCATGGGCCACTTGGTGGTGCTCGATCACAGTCCCGCCGAGCTGGCGTTGGGCGAATATTCGGTGCGCCTGTGGCGCGAGCTGGCACCGCACCTGCCGGATAACTGCGCCATGCGCAACAACGGCACGTTGTGGCTGGCCTGCAACGAGGGAGAGATGGCCGAGGCCGAGCGCAAACAGGCAGCGTTGAGCGCGTTCGGATTGGGCTGCGAACTGATGAGTGGCGAAGCGTTGGCGAAGGCCGAACCGTCGTTGCGTCCCGGCCTGTTTGGCGCGTTGAAAGTCACCGGCGACGGCATTCTCTACGCCCCCAATGCGGCGCGCTGGCTGTTACAGCGTCAGCCTCGGCTCGTGCGTCAACAGCAGGCCGAAGTCGTGGCGGTCGAAGGCAATCGCGTGCGGCTGGCGGACGGCCAGTGGTTGCAGGCCGAGGCCGTGTTGCTCGCCAATGGCATCTACGCAAAAGACCTTTGCCCGGAACTGCCGCTGCAAGCCAAGAAGGGCCATCTGTTGATCACCGATCGCTACCCGGCGCAGATCACCCACACGCTGGTCGAACTCGGCTACGTCACCAACGCCCACAAGGGCGACGGTCCGTCGGTGGCGTTCAACCTGCAACAGCGTCCGACCGGTCAATTGTTCGTTGGCTCGTCCCGGCAGTTCGACAGCCACGACCCGGCCATCGACCCCGCGATGCTGGGTCGGATGCTGCGACGAGCGATGGAATTTCTGCCCGATCTGGGCCAACTGAACGGCCTCCGCAGCTGGACCGGGTTTCGCTCGGCCAGCCCCGACGGCCAGCCGCTGGTGGGCGAACACCCTGATCAACCCGGCCTGTGGTTGGCGGTCGGACACGAGGGGCTGGGCGTGACCACCGCCACCGGCACGGCCAAATTGCTGGCCGCGCAATTGCTGCGCACCCCGCCGCCCATCGAGCTTCAAACCCATCTGCACGCTTACTTGCCCCAGCGTTTCATCGGAGCCCACGCCCATGCCTGAATTACGCATCGACGGCCAGCCGTTTCGCTTCGCCCAAGGCACCACCGTCGCGGCCGCGTTGATGGCCTGCGGTGATCGTTGCAGCCGAACGTCAGTCACGGGGCAGCGTCGGGCGCCGTTGTGTGGCATGGGTATTTGCCAGGAATGCCGGGTGAGCATCGACGGCCTGCGACGTTTGGCCTGCCAGACGATCTGCCGCGACGGGATGCAGGTGGAGACGCAGCGATGACCGATCACGTCGACCTGCTGATCATCGGCGCCGGGCCTGCCGGAATGGCCGCTGCCCTTGCCGCTGCGCCCAAGGGCCTGCGCATCGCGATCCTCGATGACAACCCGCTGCCGGGCGGGCAAATCTGGCGCGACGGGCCACAGGCGCAATTGCCTGCACGGGCCAGCGACATGCGGGGGCGACTGCAACAACAGGCCAATATTCAGCTGCACAGCGGCACCAAAGTCGTCGCCCTGGCAGGCCCGAAACAGCTGCTGCTGGAAGACGCCGAGCGCGGTTGGGTGCTGGGCTACAACCGGCTGATTCTGTGCACCGGCGCCCGTGAACGGCTGCTGCCCTTCCCCGGCTGGACCCTGCCCGGCGTCACGGGCGCGGGCGGGTTGCAGGCGTTGATCAAAGGGGGCTTGTCGGTGGCGGGCGAGCGCATCGTGATTGCCGGCAGCGGGCCGTTGTTGCTCGCGTCGGCCGACACCGCGAAGAAAAACGGCGCTGAGGTGGTGCGCATCGCCGAGCAGGCTTCGTTCGCTGCGGTCAGCCGTTTTGCTGCGGGCTTGTGGCGCTGGCCGAACAAGGCGATTCAGGCCGCGACGCTGGCCAGTGCCGCGTATCGAACGTCCGCCCATGTGCTGGAAGCGCTGGGTTCCGGTCGACTGGAAGCGGTGCGGGTTCAGGTGGGGGGTCGGGTTGAAGACGTCCCTTGTGATCGGCTGGCGTGCGGGTTCAGCCTGGTGCCGAACGTGGACCTGGGCACGGCCCTGGGCTGCCGGATCGAGGATCGCGCGATTGCCGTGGATGAGTGGCAGGCCACGAGTCTGGCCGATCATTTTGCCGCCGGGGAATGCACGGGGTTTGGTGGCAGCGAGCTGGCGTTGGTCGAGGGCAAGATTGCCGGGCTGGCGGCCACGGGTCAGCAGGATCAGGCGCGTCAGCTGTTTGCGGAACGGCGGCGGTGGCAGGGGTTTGCGGACCGGTTGAATCACGCGTTCGCCCTCGATCCTGCGCTGAAACAGTTGGCGCGACCGGACACGTTGGTGTGCCGCTGCGAGGACGTGCCTTACTCGGCGCTCGCCGTTCATGAGAACTGGAACGCTGCCAAACTCAACACCCGCTGCGGCATGGGCGCCTGCCAGGGACGCGTCTGCGCCACGGCGGCGCAGACCTTGTTTGGCTGGGAGCCGCCGCTGTTACGGCCGCCGTTCAGCCCTGCCAGGGTAGCGACGTTGGCGTGTTTGGGTGAAACCGCAGACAGCCTTTGAAGTGTGGCGGCGGATGAGGTTTCAGGCCGTGCACCGATCCACTGTAGGAGCGAATTCATTCGCGAACGATGGGTCAGGCTGCGCAGATGTGTTGGCTGCACGGGCGTTTCGCGAATGAATTCGCTCCTACAGAAGATCACCGTCAGCCTCGATATATTTATCCCGCCATCTGTTGCTTCTCATCAGCCGCCGATATACCGCATCATCGACCTCGCCCTTCTGATACGGCGCGCCCTCCCGTGAACATGATTGACCTGCTTCCTACTTCGCCCCTGCATGACCTCGGTCAACTGCTCACCAGCCTTGATCGGGTCGCCCCGTTGCTCGATGCCATTCCGGGCGTGGTGTTTTTCGTGAAAGACGCGCAGGCCCGTTACGCGATGGTCAATCAGACGCTGGTGCAGCGCTGCGGCGTCAAGGAGAAACGCGATCTACTGGGCCGCACCGCCGAGGACGTGTTCCCCGCTCGCTTCGGTCCGTTGTACACCGCGCAGGATCGGCGCGTGCTGGCCGATGGCAGGCAGCTGAACGATCAGTTAGAGCTGCACTTGTATTACGGCAATCAGCCGATCTGGTGCCTGACCCACAAGATTGCCTTGCGCGATGACCAAGGCGTGATCATCGGCCTGGCAGGCATCTCGCGGGATTTGCAAATCCTGCAATCGCACCCGGCGTATCAGAAGCTGGCCGAGGTCGATGCCTACATTCGCGAGCACTTTTCCCGACCGATCACGCTGCAGGAACTCACCGCCATCGCCGGGCTTTCCATTGCGCAACTGGAACGGCACTGCAAACGCATCTTTCAGCTCACGCCCCGGCAGATGATTCACAAGGCCCGGCTTGGGGAGGCTTCGCGCTTGCTGCGTGAAGACCTGTCGATTACCGACGTGGCACTGCGTTGCGGGTACACCGATCACAGTGCGTTCAGTCGGCAGTTTCGGGCGTTGACGGGGGTTTCGCCGAGTGAGTTTCGAGAGTCGCAGGGCTGCGCCTGATTCACGTGTAGGAGCTGTGCAACGACGTGCACCTATGAAGCACTCCCCGCATTTTTGCTCCTTTATGTAACACCCGCGTCCCACACAAAAATCACTCACCACTCACAACCCACTGATTCAAAGCGCCTACGCTCGTAGTGGCAAAACGGGCACGCCCCATGCATAGAAAATATCGTATACGAAATTACTTATCCGGCCGTTTCCTTACTTGCATCCAACGAGGCTTCTATGAAAAAGCATGCTGTTGCAGTAGCCCTCCTCGCCGTCATGAGTTCCTCCTTCATCAACGTGGCCTTCGCCGATAAGCTCGATGACATCATCGACTCCGGCAAATTACGCTGCGCGGTGACGCTGGACTTCCCGCCGATGGGTTCGCGGGATGACAAGAACAACCCGGTCGGATTTGACGTCGATTACTGCAACGATCTGGCGAAGGTGCTGGGGGTGACGGCCGAGGTGGTCGAGACGCCGTTTCCGGATCGTATTCCAGCGTTGGTGTCCGGGCGCGCCGACGTGATCGTGGCCTCGACCTCCGACACCCTCGAACGCGCCAAGACCGTGGCGATGACCATCCCCTACTTCGCGTTCCAGATGGTGGTGCTGACCCGCGACAACACCGGCATTACCAAATACGAAGACCTCAAGGGCAAGAACGTCGGCAACACCAGCGGCACCTATGAAGCCATCGCCCTGGAGAAAGACCAGAAAGCCTGGGGCACCGGCAGCTTTCGCGCCTACCAGACCCAGAACGACACCATCCTCGCCGTCGCCCAAGGCCACATCGATGCAACGGTGGTCACCAACACCGTGGCCGCTGCGACCCTCAAATCCGGCAAATACAAGGGCCTGAAAGTCGCGGGCAATGCGCCTTACGTGATCGATTACGTGTCGCTGGCGGCGAAGCGTAATGAATACGGCCTGATCCATTACCTGAACCTGTTCGTCAACCAACAAGTGCGCACCGGTCGTTACGACGAGTTGTGGAAGAAGTGGGTGGGTGATGAAATCAAGCCTGCCAACTTGACCGTTCCAGGGGTTTATTACTGAGTCCGGTATGGCCAAGGCGTTGGCGGCTCGGTGGAATTTTCGCGCCGGACGCCGGACCTGTAGGAGCCGGCTTGCTGGCGAAAGCGGTGGAGCAGGCACTGATGTGTCGACTGCTCCACCGCCTTCGCCAGCAAGCTGGCTCCTACAGGGGTTCAGTGTTGAGGATCGTTCCCACGCGGAGCGTGGGAACGATCAACAAAATCACGGCCCTCGTTTCAGGAGCCCACGATGTCTGAAGTTTCGTTGAACGGTCGGTGTCTGGTGGCAGGCAGTGCCCAGGGCGCGTTGTTGTATGCCGACATGGGCCTGAGTTTTTGGGGCGGGGTCGAGCCGTTTACCGGTGAGGTGATCGACCGGCATCATCCGCTCAGCGGGCAGATCATCACCGGCAAAGTGCTGGCGATCCCCAGCGGGCGCGGGTCGTGCACCGGCAGCAGCGTGTTGCTGGAACTGATCCTCAACGGCCATGCCCCCGCCGCGTTAGTGTTCGAACGGGTCGAGGACATTCTGACCCTCGGCGTGCTGGTCGCCGAGCAGATGTTCGGGCATTCGATCCCGGTCATCAGCCTCGGCGAAGCGGGTTTTGCGGCCTTGCGTGAGGTGAAATTCCTGCGCGTCGAAGACGCGCGTGTTACCGCTTTCGACAGTGCTCCGCCTGCAATGGCACCCCGTTCGCCCGTCCAGAAAACCGCGCTGCACAGCAAGATCACCCTGACCGAAATGGACCAGGGCTTTCTCGACGGCGCTTACGGCAAGGCCGCGCAAGTGGCGATGGGCATCATCCTGCGCATGGCCGAGCTGCAAGGCGCGACCGAGTTGCTGGACATCACCCAGGCGCACATCGACGGCTGCATTTACACCGGCCCGGCCAGCCTGCGCTTCGCCCGGCAACTGGTGGACTGGGACGCGAAAGTCCGCGTGCCGACCACTCTCAACTCCATCTCCGTGGACAAGCGCCGCTGGCGCGAGCTGGGCGTGGACCCGGCGCTGGGCGAGCCGTCCAGCCAACTGGGAGACGCCTATCTGGACATGGGCGCCCGCGTCAGTTTCACCTGCGCACCCTACCTGCTGGACAGCGCGCCGGAGCTGGGCGAGCAGATCGTCTGGGCCGAATCCAACGCGGTGGTCTACGCCAACAGCGTGATCGGCGCGCGCACGCTGAAATACCCGGATTACCTCGACATCTGCATCGCGCTCACTGGCCGTGCGCCGAAAATCGGCTGTCACTTGACGCAACAACGGTTGGCCACGCTGCGCATCGACGTGCCCGACGTCGGCGAGCTGGACGATAGTTTCTACCCGCTGCTCGGCTATCACGTCGGTCTGCTCTGCGGCGCCAACATCCCGGTCATCTGCGGCCTGGAACACAAGGCGCCGACCCTCGATGACCTGAAAGCCTTCGGCGCGGCCTTCGCCACCACGTCCGCTGCACCGATGTTTCATATCGCGGGCGTGACCCCGGAAGCGGCCACCGTTGAACTGGCCCTTGGCGGACATCCGCCAGACAAGGCATTCAGCATCAGCGACCTTGACCTGCTGCACAGCTGGCGCGAACTGAACAGCGCACAAAGCCCCGACGTGGACGCCGTGACCTTGGGCAATCCGCATTTCTCCCTGAGCGAATGCGCCACCCTCGCCCGCCTTTGCCAAGGGCGGCGCAAGCTCGACAGCGTTGCTGTGGTCATCACTTGCGGCCGGGCAACCCTCGAACGTGCACAGCAGGCAGGCCATGTCGCGACACTGGAAACCTTCGGCGTGCAGTTCGTGACCGACACCTGCTGGTGCATGCTCGGCGAGCCGGTGATTCCTCCGAAAGCCCGCAACCTGATGACCAACTCCGGCAAGTACGCGCACTACGCACCGGGTCTGGTGGGGCGTCGCGTGCACTTCGCCAGCCTGGCCGAGTGTGTCGAAAGCGCTTGCACGGGCCTGGCCAGTGGGCGCTTGCCGGTCTGGCTGCACGCTGCCGAAAAGGCGGAGGCGCTGGCGCATGTTTGATTACAACTTCCACTGGCGCGCCGCGTTCAAAGCCTTGCCGGACATGCTCGACGGCGCTGTCGTCACCTTCCAGACGGCGGCCCTGTCGATGATTCTCGGGGTCACCATCGCGCTGTTTCTGGTGTTCATGCGTCAGGGCAAAAACCCGATATTCCGAGGCTTCGCCGCGACCTGGATCTCGATTGCCCGCAACACCCCGTCGCTGTTTCAGGTGTACATCCTCTACTTCGGTCTGGGCTCGTTCGGCTTGCACGTGAGTTCGTGGGTCGCGCTGCTGGCGGGGATCACCATCAATAACGCGGGCTATCTGGCGGAAAACTTCCGTGGCGGTTTGAAGGCTGTGCCGGACACCCAATTGCGCGCCGCCCGCTCGCTGGGCATGAGCGCGCCCCAGGCCTACCGGCTGATCGTCATCCCGCAATTGCTGCGCATCGTCTACTACCCGCTGACCAACCAGATGGTCTGGGCCGTGCTGATGACGTCCATGGGGGTGATCGTCGGCCTGAACAACGACCTTACCGGCGTGACCCAGGACTACAACGTCAAGACCTTCCGCACCTTCGAATTCTTCGCCATCGCGGCGGTGCTGTATTACCTGATCGCCAAACTGATCGTGGCCGTGGCGCGGCTGCTGTCATGGCGCCTGTTCCGGTATTGAGGGATCGACCATGTTCAACAGCACATTCAGTTGGGGCGATCTGCAATTCATGCTGCAAGGGGCGTGGGTCACGATCCTGCTCACCATCGTCTCGATGCTTATCGGCACCCTCGCCGGGGTCGTCAGCGGCATGGCCCGGGCGTTGCTGCCACGCAGCACAATTCCATTGGCGTGGCTGCTCGACGTGTTTCGCAGCGTGCCGTTGCTGATCCAGTTCGTGTTGTTCAACGCACTGAAAAGCATCGCCGGGCTTAACTGGAGCGCCTTCACCGTCGCGTGCATCGTGCTCGGTCTTTACGTCACCGCGTACTGCACCGAGATCGTCCGCAGCGGCGTGCTGTCGGTCCCGCTCACGCTACGCCGCGCCAGCCGCTCGCTGGGCCTGAGCTACTGGCAGGACCTGCGCCAGATCGTCATGCCGATGGCGACCCGCGTGGCGTTTCCGGGTTGGGTCAACCTGTTGCTGTCGGTGATGAAGGACACCGCGCTGGTGATGTGGATCGGCATCGTCGAACTGCTGCGCGCCTCGCAGACCATCGTCACGCGCATTCAAGAACCGCTGCTGGTGCTGTGCATCGCAGGCCTCATTTACTACGTCATGAGTCTGGTGATCGCCCGCCTGGGTGCGCGCCTGGAAACGAGGTGGCAGGAAAATGATTGAGATCGACAACGTACACAAATCCTTTGGCGAGCTTGAAGTCATCAAGGGCGTGAGCCTGCAGGTGGAGAAAGGCGAAGTGGTGTCGATCATCGGCGGCTCGGGTTCGGGTAAATCGACGCTGCTGATGTGCATCAACGGCCTGGAGTCGATCAAAAGCGGCAGCATTCGCGTGGACGGCACCGAAGTGCACGCCAAGAGCACCGACATCAACAAGCTGCGGCAGAAGATCGGCATCGTCTTTCAGCAGTGGAACGCCTTCCCCCACCTGACCGTGCTGGAAAACGTGATGCTCGCCCCGCGCACCGTGCTGGGCAAAAGCAAGGAAGAAGCCGAGGCGCTGGCAGTCAAGCAGCTGAAACACGTGGGCCTGGGCGACAAGCTCAAGGTCTTCCCCGGCAAGCTTTCCGGTGGCCAGCAACAGCGCATGGCGATTGCCCGGGCGCTGGCGATGTCGCCGAATTACATGCTGTTCGACGAGGCCACCTCGGCCCTCGACCCGCAGTTGGTGGGCGAAGTGCTGGACACCATGCGCATGCTCGCCGAAGACGGCATGACGATGATTCTGGTGACTCACGAGATTCGGTTCGCCCGCGATGTGTCGGACCGTGTGGCGTTTTTCCGTAACGGGCTGGTGCATGAGATCGGCACGCCGGATCAGGTCATCGGCAACCCGCAACGGCCCGAGACGGCGGATTTCTTGCGGTCGATCAATTAAGGGCAAGCACCCGGTATTTCGGATGGGTGGAGATTAACGGTAGGAGTGAGCTTGCTCGCGATAACGGTATGTCAGGTATGAATTTGGATCTGACAACTTGCAATCGCGAGCAAGCTCACTCCTACAGGTCATGTGTTCCGTCAGTGACATCTTTGACAGGAGGGCTTTAAAGCATGCGCTCATCGAAAGTGATCCACGTAGTCAGTTGTCACGCCGAAGGTGAAGTCGGCGACGTCATCGTCGGCGGAGTCGCCCCACCACCGGGCGATACGATCTGGGAGCAGTCGCGCTGGATCGAGAAGGACAACGTGCTGCGCAATTTCATGCTCAACGAGCCGCGCGGCGGGGTGTTCCGTCACGTCAACTTGCTGGTGCCGCCGAAGAACCCGAAGGCGCAAATGGGCTGGATCATCATGGAACCCGCCGACGTGCCGCCGATGTCCGGCTCCAACTCGCTGTGCGTCGCGACCGTGCTGCTGGACAGCGGCATCCTGCCGATGACCGAGCCGGAAACCCGCTTGGTTCTGGAAGCGCCCGGCGGGCTGATCGAAGCCATCGCCCAATGCCGTGGCGGCAAGGTCCAGAGTGTCGAAGTGCATAACCACCCCTCCTTCGCCGATCAGCTCGACGTGTGGATCGAGGTGCCGGGGCTGGGGTCGATTCAGGTCGACACCGCCTATGGCGGCGACAGCTTCGCCATTGTTGACTCGACGAAACTGGGCTTTTCGCTGACCGCCGACGAGGCCAAGGACCTGGTGGAAACCGGCCTCAAAATAACGAAGGCCGCCAACGAACAACTGGGCTTCACCCACCCGCTGAACAAAGACTGGAACCACATTTCCTTCTGCCAGATCGCCGCGCCCGTGAACTACGACGGTGGCGTGGCCAATGCCGCCAATGCGGTGGTGATCCGCCCCGGCAAGATCGACCGCTCGCCCTGTGGCACGGGATGTTCAGCGCGACTGGCGGTGCTGCATGCCAAGGGTCAACTGAAGGTCGGCGAACGCTTCATTGGCCGCTCGATCATCGGCTCGGAGTTTCATTGCAAGATTCAGAGCGCAACCGAAGTCGCCGGACGGCCCGCAATCGTCCCGAGCCTGTCGGGGCGTGCGTGGATCACAGGAACCCATCAGCACATGCTCGACCCGAGCGATCCATGGCCGGAGGGTTACAAGCTGACCGATACCTGGCCGGTGGGGTTGAAGTTGTGAAGGCATCCACTGGCTGATTCTGGCCGAAGGCCGTAGGAGCCGGCTTGCTGGCGAAGGCGTCAGAACGGAAACGTTTGTGGTGAATGACACGCCGCATTCGCCAGCAAGCCGGCTCCCACGGGCTGCGCCCAGAGGCAGATAGCTGTCGTCAGATAGGCTCAGGTCAAAGCGAAGATTTAACACTGGCGTTTTACGCCCAAACCAAAACGTATACGAAATACCTTTAATCCCAAAAGGAGTCAGTCATGAGTCAATCCGTATCCTGGAGCGGTGTCTTCCCTGCCGTCACCACACAGTTCAACGAAGATTTTTCCCTCAATCTTGAGGCGTCCCACAAGGTGATTGCCAACCTGGTACGCGATGGCGTGTCGGGGTTGGTCATTTGCGGCACGGTGGGTGAGAACACATCCCTCAGCGTGTCGGAGAAAATCAGCCTGGTCGAAGCCGCGAAAGACGCGTCGGCGGGTCGGGTGCCGGTGATTTCCGGGATTGCCGAGTTCACCAGCGCCAACGCCAGCATCGTGGCAAAAGACGTGCAGAAGGCCGGGGCCGACGGGATCATGCTGATGCCCGCGCTGGTGTATTCGTCGAAGCCCTTCGAGACCGCCGCGCATTTCCGCACCGTCGCGGCCGCCTGCGACCTGCCGATGATGGTCTACAACAACCCGCCCATTTATAAGAACGATGTGACGCCGGACATCCTGATTTCCCTGGCCGACTGCGACAACATCGTCTGCTTCAAGGATTCGTCGGGTAACACCAACCGCTTCATCGACGTGCGCAACGAGGTGGGCGACCGCTTTGTGCTGTTCGCCGGGCTGGATGACGTGCTGGTGGAAAGCGTCGCCGTGGGCGCAGTGGGCTGGGTATCGGGCATGTCCAACGCCTTCCCGAAAGAGGGTGAAACCCTGTTCCGTTTGGCCAAGGCCGGGCGTTTCGCTGAGGCAATGGCACTTTACGAGTGGTTCATGCCGCTGTTGCACCTGGATGCACGCCCGGACCTGGTGCAGTGCATCAAGCTGTGCGAAGCCATCATGCAACGCGGCAGCGCCCTCACCCGCCCACCGCGCCTGGCGCTGCCGGACAGTGATCGTGAGTACGTGGAGGGGCTGATGAAGACGGCGTTGGCGAACAAGCCGGTGTTGCCGGAGGTGGGGCTTTAATACGGCGGATTGGACCTCAACCGTCCCCTGTAGGAGTGAGCTTGCTCGCGATAGCGGTGTGTCAGGTAAGTATTTGAGTCTGACAAATGTTAATCGCGAGCAAGCTCACTCCTACAAAGGGATTTGCGGTGCTGCCTAGATATTCACCACATTCACAAACCGTGACGCGGCGGTCTCGTCGATCTTCAGGCTCGTGAAGTCGAACAGGTTGCGGTCCGCCAATTGCGACGGCACCACATTTTGCAGACTGCGGAAGATCATTTCTGAACGGCCCGGGGTCTTGCGGTCCCATTCCTGAAGCATGTCCTTGACCACCTGGCGTTGCAGGTTTTCCTGCGAGCCGCACAGGTTGCACGGGATGATCGGGAATTGCTTCATGTCCGAATAGGCCTGGATGTCTTTCTCGGCGCAGTAGGCCAGCGGGCGAATCACCACGTTACGGCCATCGTCGGCGCGCAGTTTTGGCGGCATGGCCTTGATTGTGCCGTTGAAGAACATGTTCAGAAAGAAGGTCTCGACGATGTCATCGCGGTGGTGACCGAGGGCCATCTTGGTCGCGCCGATTTCATCCGCGAAGGTGTAGAGCGTGCCGCGACGCAGGCGCGAACACAGCGAGCAGGTGGTCTTGCCTTCCGGAATCAACTCCTTCACGACCGAGTAGGTGTCTTTCTCGACGATGTGATACTCGACGCCCAGCTCTTTTAGATAAGCAGGCAGGACGTGCTCGGGAAAGCCCGGCTGTTTCTGGTCCATGTTCACGGCGACGATGGAAAACTTGATCGGCGCGACTTTCTGCAAATGCAGCAGCACGTCGAGCATGGTGTAGCTGTCCTTGCCGCCAGACAGGCAGACCATCACTTTGTCGCCCTCTTCAATCATGTTGAAATCGGCCACTGCCTCGCCTGCAAGCCGACGCAGACGTTTCTGCAGTTTGTTCTGATTGACTGAAAGGGTGCCCATGGCGCTGTGGTCCGCTCGCTGTGACGTAGGGGAAGAAAGGGCCGGTATTTTACGCATAAACGTTACGGCTGGTAATGCCTGCTGATCGTGCAATTCAAGCGCACCACGTCCCTTGTAGGAGTGAGCTTGCTCGCGATGGCGATTCGCCTAACACATCCTCGTCCCTGAAACCGCCATCGCGAGCAAGCTTACTCCTACACCTGTACATGCCGTTCGTCCGACCGCGCCAAGCGGTTGATCACCTCTGGCTATTAGCAGCACTCTTGAACGCGCCAATTACTCTAAAGCCCACGGTTTTCGGGGCTTGCAGGTTTCTATACTCCCAAGTGAGGTCGCAACCATCCACTTCCCCTTGTCGAGCGTGTGGCCTTGCCCTGACGGCATCAGGCAATCAGGCGCGACGGCATCCATGATGAGGAGTTACGGGCATGATCCATCACGTTTTGGGGCTGTTCACCCACCCCGATCAAGAATGGCAACAGATACGTGGCGAGGAAGAAGAAACCATCGGCCACATGTACCTCACCCACACCCTGATTCTGGCGGCGATCCCTGCCGTGTCTGCTTACATCGGCACCACGCAGGTGGGCTGGGTCATCGGTAATCGTGCGCCGGTGATGCTGACCAGCGAAAGCGCGGTCTGGATGACGCTCATGTCCTACATCGCCATGCTCGCCGGGGTGGCGGTGATGGGCGGGTTCATTCACTGGATGGCCCGCACCTACGACGCCAGCCCCAGCCTCGCCCGCTGCGTGGCCTTCGCCACCTACACCGCGACGCCGCTGTTCATCGGCGGACTCGCCGCGCTTTACCCCCACATGTGGCTGGGGATGATGGTCGGCCTGGCGGCGGTCTGCTACACGGTTTACCTGCTGTACGTGGGACTGCCGGTGTTCATGAACATCCATCCGGATGAAGGCTTCATGTTTTCCAGTTCAGTGCTGGCGGTGGGTCTGGTGGTGCTGGTGGCAATCATGGCGTTCACGGTGGTGCTCTGGGGTGTCGGAGTGGGGCCTGAGTACACGAATTGATCGCCAGTTTCTCGATGGACCTGTAGGAGCGAATTCATTCGCGAGAGGCCCGTACATTCGATGGATATTTGTCGGATGTATGACCGTCTCGCGAATGAATTCGCTCCTACAGGTCGTGGGATGCCGACAAATCGGGTGCTCTGAACGACCATTCGGCAGCTTCAGTTTTCGGCCTGCCCCTGCTTTGCGGCATACTCGCCTCCTCTGGAGACCGATGAAGCATGCTTGAGCAACTCAATACCCGCGTCGAATCCTGTTACCAACAAGCCGAAGATTTTTTCAAACGCCCCTTCAAACGCCCTGTCGTCAGCCTCAAGCTGCGCGGCCAGAAGGCGGGTGTCGCGCATTTGCATGAAAACCTGCTGCGATTCAACCCGCAGCTGTACCGCGAGAACAGCGAAGACTTCCTGCGCCAGACCGTGGCCCACGAAGTCGCGCACCTGGTTGCCCATCAACTGTTCGGCGACACCATTCAGCCCCACGGCGAAGAATGGCAGCTGATCATGCGCGGTGTTTACGAACTGCCGCCCAACCGTTGCCACACCTACGAAATCCAGCGGCGCAGCGTCACCCGCTACATCTACCGCTGCCCGTGCCCGGAAAGCGATTTCCCGTTCTCGGTGCAGCGGCACAAGCTGGTCCGCAAGGGGCGCCGTTATCTGTGCCGTCGCTGCCGGGAGATTCTGGTGTTCAGCGGCGAGACGCGGGTGGAATGACCGTCACGCCACGGCACCCGCTTCCCGCAACGCGCTTATTTCCTGCTCGCTGAACCCCGCTTCCCGCAACACCTGATCGCTGTGCGCGCCCACCGAGACGCCGATGTGCCGGGGCGCGGGCAAGCCTTCGGAAAACTTCACCGGGCAGGCCATCTGCGGCTGCGAAGTGCCATCGCCCCGAGGCACTTGCGTCACGACCTGCCGCGCCTGCAATTGCGGATGCTGCGCGGCCTCGGACAGGCTCAACACCGGCTCGACGCACGCGTCCACCCCAGCGAATAGCACCTCAAGTTCGTCAAAGCCGCGCCGCTCGAATTCGATCTGCAATTCCCGTTTGAGGGCCAGATGATCCACCGGCTCGGGGGATAAACCGAGCTTCGCCAGTTCGGGTCGGCCCAGCGTCTCGCACAGCGTCCGCACAAACGCGGGTTCCAGGCTGCCGACCGAAAACCAGCTCCCGTCGCGGCTGCGGTAATGGTCATAAAAGCCGCCGCCGTTGAGCCAGTTGCCTTCAGGCTGAGGTTCGACGTTAACGGCCAGCGCCCCGGCCCCTGCCAAGGCGTTCAGGCTGAAGGCGCAGTCGGTCATGCTGATGTCGACGAACTGCCCCAACCCGGTGTGCTGCCGCGCCACCACCGCCGCCAATAAACCGATCACGCCGTGCAGCGACCCGCCCGCAATGTCAGCCACTTGCATGCCTAATGGCAACGGGCCGCTGTCTTTGCGGCCGGTGTAGCTGGCCAGCCCCGCAATGGCCAGGTAGTTGATGTCGTGCCCGGCACGCTGACGGTACGGCCCTGTCTGCCCGTAACCGGTGATCGAAACGTAAATCAGCTTTGGATTGATCGCCTTGAGGGCTTCATACCCGAGCCCCAGCCGCTCCATGACGCCGGGACGAAACTGTTCCAAAACAATGTCGTACTGTGCGACCAGCCGCTTGACCGCCGCCACCGCCTCGGGCTGCTTGAGGTCCAGCGCCAGGCTGCGCTTGTTGCGATTGAGGTAGGCGTGGCTTGCGGAAACGCCTTGATCGTGAGGCGGCATGGCGCGCACCAGGTCGGGCCGGGTCGGGGATTCGATGCGCAACACCTCAGCGCCCATGTCCGCCAACAACAGCGAGGCGAACGGGCCGGGTAGAAGCGTGGAGAAATCGAGGACGTTGAGCGAAGACAGCGGACCGTGCATGCGAGCTTCCCTGGGCATCAGTGATGAGGGACAGCGTAGGTCGGCCCATTCAATGGGGCAATGAGGTCAGCGCTGTGGAGGCAAATCCCTGTGGGAGCGAATTCATTCGCGAAGCGGTTGTACATCCGACAAAAACCCATCGAATGTACCGGCCTCTCGCGAATGAATTCGCTCCTACGGGGATTGCGCATTATTTTGAATCGGTCATCCAACAAAAAGCCCGCCCCCGGTTTCCCGTGGGCGGGCTTTTCAGTCCAGCGCGAGGCTAATCGATTACGAACGGCCTACCGAAGCAGGGCCTTCGGCCACGCCCAGGTCGTCTTCAGGGCGGGTTTCTTCGATGGCACGGCCACCGGAAGCCAGCTCGGCCTGCATTTGCGGCACGTCCAGCTCTTTCACCCACTTGGCGACTACCAGGGTGGCAACCGCGTTACCCACCAGGTTGGTCAGTGCGCGGGCTTCGGACATGAAGCGGTCGATACCCAGGATCAGCGCCAGACCGGCCACCGGCAGGTGACCGACAGCCGACAGGGTCGCGGCCAGCACGATGAAGCCCGAACCGGTCACACCGGCAGCGCCTTTGGAGGACAGCAGCAGAACGGCCAGCAGGGTGATCTGGTGCGTGATGTCCATGTGGGTGTCAGTCGCTTGAGCGATGAACACGGCCGCCATGGTCAGGTAGATCGAAGTACCGTCCAGGTTGAACGAGTAGCCGGTGGGGATGACCAGACCCACGACGGACTTCTTCGCGCCCAGACGCTCCATCTTGATCAGCATGCGTGGCAGTGCGGACTCAGACGACGAAGTACCCAGCACGATCAGCAGCTCTTCGCGGATGTACTTGATCAGTTTCAGGACGCTGAAACCGTGTGCACGAGCGATGGCGCCCAGCACCACCAGCACGAACAGCAGGCACGTGATGTAGAAGCACAGCATCAGTTGGCCCAGTTGCACCAGCGAGCTCACACCGTAAGCGCCGATGGTGAAGGCCATGGCGCCCAGTGCACCCAGCGGGGCCAGCTTCATGATCATGTTGATGATGTTGAACATGACGTGAGCGAAGCGGTCGATGAAGTCCAGCACCGGCTTGCCGTAGGCACCCAGGCGATGCAGGGCGAAACCGAAGATCACCGAGAACATCAGCACTTGCAGGATATCGCCGTTGGCGAACGCGCCGACGATGGTGCCCGGAATCACGTTGAGCAGGAAGTTGACGACGGTCTGATCCTTACTCGCGGTCACGTAGGAAGCGATTTTCGACGCGTCCAGGGTGGCAGGGTCGATGTGCATGCCAGCGCCCGGCTGAACGACGTTGACCACGACCAGGCCGATGATCAGCGAGATGGTCGAAACGATCTCGAAGTACAGCAGCGCGTAACCGCCGGTCTTGCCCACGGATTTCATGCTCTGCATGCCAGCGATACCGCTGACGACGGTGCAGAAGATGATGGGGGCGATGACCATTTTGATCAGTTTGATGAACGCATCACCAAACGGTTTGAGCTGAACGGCAGTTTCGGGATACCAGTGACCGAGTGCGATACCAATGATGATTGCAACGATCACCTGGGCATACAGGGATTTGTAGATTGGCTGACGAGTCGTCATTGCAGTTTCCTCAAGAGCATCGCGCGTGTCATTCCTGATACACCGACGCCTAAAGTGCGAACCCACCTGCTCGGAGGGATTTGTTTTTGTCGAGCTGCGCGCGGCAGACCTCTGCGCCCTTTATCGCAATCACCGTGCCATCTTTCAAAAAATCACCGGAAGCCCCGAACGGCATGGACTGCTCGGTTAACGGTAGCCAACAATTCGATCCAGCGGTGGCGGATTTCCGCCCATTCCCGACAAAATAGCCCGGTCATTGGCGGGTATCCGCCTTGTGACATCCCTTTGCCACTCCCTACCATCGGCCATTCCTCCGTTCGCCACGTGAAGATCAACGGGCCTGTCATGCGCCATCGAACCATCGCCAGCCATTTCGCCCGCGCCGTGCTGCAAGGTGCCCAGCGCTATCAGCTCGATTGCGCGCCGATTCTCGAACAGGCGGGCATTCAGCCCGAACTGTTGAACGAGCCTCGGGCGCGGATCGCTCCGGAGCAGTTCGCACGTCTGATTCAACGGGTGTGGCGGGCGCTGGACGATGAATTCATGGGGTTTGGGCTCGCCCCGAGCAAACGCGGCACCTTTGCGATGATGTGCCACGCGGTGATTCACTGCCGCACGCTGGACAAGGCGCTGCAGCGGGGCTTCTTGTTTTATGGACTGTTTCCGGACGCCCCACGCTTGAGCCTGGAACGTGACGGCAACGGGGTCCGGTTGTGTCTGGACGACTCAAGCCTGCGCGACCCGGCGCACTTTCTCAGCGAGTCGCTGTTGGTCATCTGGCACCGGCTGGCGAGTTGGCTGATCGGGCAACGCATCCGGCTGGAACAGGCCACGTTCGCCTACCCCGCCCCCGCCCACAGCGCCGAATACGACCTGCTGTTCTATTGCCCGATCCAGTTCGATGCCCCGCAAACCGCGCTGACCTTTCACGCCCGCTACCTTGACCTGCCGCTGTTACAGGACGAGCGCACGCTGAAGCGCTTTCTCGAACGCTCCCCCGCTGACCTGCTGGCGCGGCCGGACGAGGGCGACAGCCTCAGCAGTCAGTTGCGAAGGTTGCTAAGCCGAGACTGCCATCGCTGGCCAGACCTGGAAACCGCCGCCGATCACCTGCACATCAGCCCCCAGACCCTGCGCCGCCACCTGCGCGAAGAAGGCACGAGCTTTCAGGGATTAAAGGACGAGTTGCGGCGGGACATGGCGATTTATCACCTGGGGCAGGCAGACCTTTCCCTGCAAGAGATCGCCGAGCAATTGGGCTTTTCCGAGCCGTCGGCGTTTCATCGTGCGTTCAAGAAGTGGACCGGGCTGACACCGGGGGCGTATCGCGCGCAGGGGGATTGAGGCCCCGCCTACCCCACTGTAGGAGGGTGGCTTGTCCCGCGCCGGCGACGAAGTCGTCGTAAAGCCGGTAGATGCGGCGTGTCAGGAATGCCCCGTCATCAGGGTTTACGACTGCTGCGCAGCCGGTCGCGGGACAAGCCACACTCCTGCAGGGGAGTCTGACGTGGCTCATATCGCAAACTGAATCCTGAACGCCGCGCCCCCCAGATCCGACTCCCCCAACGTCAACTGCGCGCCGTAGCTTTCAATGATGTCCTTGACCACCGCCAAACCGATCCCCTGCCCCGGATTCTGCCGGTCCAGCCGCTCACCGCGTTCCAGAATCCGTGCACGCTGGCTTTGCGGCACACCGGGACCGTCGTCTTCGATGAGCAAGACATCGCCCATCACAGACGGCTGCCAGCTCACCCGCACTTCGCCCAGGCACAGGCGATAGGCGTTTTCAAGCAGGTTGCCGAGCATTTCCAGCAACGCGCCTTCCTCCATTTGCACCTGGCTGTCGTCCGGCAAGTCAAACGTGACATTGACCCGCTTGTCGCGATAGACCTTCTCCAGCGTGTTGCACAAACTCTCGACCACAGGCTTCAAGGCCACGTGATGGCGTACCAAGCCGCTTTTGCGCAGGCTCGCGCGTTGCAATTGGTAGCCGATCTGCTGGCTCATGCGCTCGATCTGCGACTGCAAAATGCGCGCTTGCTCAAGGTCTTCCGGGCGCTTGGCGATGTTCTCGCTGACGCCCTGCAACACCGCCAGCGGCGTTTTAAGGCTGTGGGCCAAGTCACCGAGGGAGTCGCGGTAACGCGTGCGCTGCTCGCGCTCGCTGCGCAGCAGGCGGTTGAGAGAGCCGGTCAGGCGGAGCAGTTCGCTGGGGTGCTTTTCACTGAGACCTTCCCGCGAGCCCTCTTCGACCTGGTCCAGTTCCTGACTCATGCCCTTGAGCGCCCGGAGACTCCACGTCAGGCCGACCCACAACAAAATCAGCAACACCAACAGGGCGCCGCCAAAGCCCAGGTACAGCTTCTCGCGCAGGCCGGAAATGGTTTGTTGGTATTCGCGAACGGGCTGCACGGCCACGATGCTGTAGGCCGCGTTGCGCCCGCCGAGCAGCTTGATTTCCACGTCATACACGAAGAATTCCTCGCCATCCGCCTGACGGATCTTGGCGAACTCGGTGCCCAGCCCGTCATAGCGCGGCTGGTAGTCGATGGCTTCGTCTTCGGTGGCGCGAGAACGCCAGACCAGCTTGCCGGCCCGGTTATAGATGTACCCGAGCAAACGGCTGTCGGGCAGGCTGAATTGTTCGCCGGGAAGCAGCGTCGGCATCATCAGCCGATCGTCTTCGACCCGGGCCGCGGAAATCAGCGTCGTGACGTCCGACGCCAGGCGTTTCTCAATGGAGCTTTCGAGCGCCAGGCTGAAGGCGCTCTGTAACGCAGGCAACATCAACAGCATGAAGATGACCGCCAGGGTGGCGGCGGCCAGCATCAGCCGGACCCGGAGCGATCGAATCATCGACAGCGCTCAGTGAACAGGTAACCCAAGCCTCGTACGGTGTCGATAGGCTTGAAGCCGTCCGCGCCTTCGAGTTTGCGGCGCAGACGGCCGACCAGCACCTCGATCACGTTCGGGTCACGCTCGTCGTCGTCCGGGTACAACTGCTCCATCAGGCGCTCTTTCGGCACCACCTGCTGATGGTGGCGCATGAGGTATTCGAGAATCCGGTATTCGTAAGCGGTCAGCGCCAACGGCTGCTCGTCCATGGACGCCTGCTTGCGATTGAGGTCCAGCGTCAGCGGCCCGGCAATGATCGTCGACTGGGTGAAGCCGCTGGAACGGCGCAGCAAGGCGTTCATGCGTGCTTCCAACTCCTCGAATTGAAACGGCTTGACCACGTAGTCGTCAGCGCCTGCGGCCAGCCCTTCGACCTTGTCCTGCCAATTGCCGCGAGCGGTCAGAATCAGAATCGGAAAAGCTTTGTTCTGCGCGCGCAGCTGACGAATCAGGTCGAGCCCGCCTATGCCCGGCAGGCCAAGGTCGATCACCGCCAGATCGTGATTGAACTGCCCCGCTTGATACAGCGCCTCTTCAGCATTGCCCACTGCTTCGACCACGTGACCGCTTTCGGTCAGGCGGGTCTGCAAGTGATGGCGCAACAGGGCTTCATCTTCGACAACCAGCAGTTTCATGACGCACTCCCAGGCACATTCATACCTCTCGCTTGATGATCCTTGAACGCTGACGGCTTACAACCGGTGATGAGCGGGCAAATAATTGTCCGGCCCTTGAGTCAAGCTGGCCGACTGCGACGCGTAGGCCCCGCTTGTCGTCGGTGCGGCGACGGAGAGTTTAGCCGCGCTTGGCATCATTATCCCGCTCAGTTTCTTGCTGTTTCTCGCCGCGTCGGCACGGGAAACGTCGGCTCGGCCTTCAGTAGCGTGTGCGGCAGCGCTGCCACCCAGAAACGCCAGCGCCAGAAAGAGCTTGTTCATCGTCGGCATGTGCAGGTCCTCCGGCGCCAGGCGCCTTGGTGGGTACGGGGCCGAGAATACGCAGCAAGCGCTGAACCCCTCCTGAACACGTTCTGAACCTCGGCTGAACACATATGTACCGCACGGGGTCGGAACCTGTACGGCACAATCGTCTAGGCTCAACGCCAGGCGAAGCCCTCAAGATCAAGCCCTCTAAAAGGGGACACCCCCGAAAAGGAGAGAGACATGCGTTCCATGCGTTTACTGATGGCCCTCACGCTCATGTGCCTGGCTGGACTGGCCCAGGCCGAAGTGAAAACCCGCACCCTCGACTATCAGGCCGCCGACGGCACGAAGTTGGTGGGCTATTACGCTTACGACGACGCGATCAAGGGTCCGCGTCCGGGCATCGTGGTGGTGCATGAATGGTGGGGCCTGAACGATTACGCCAAGCGTCGCGCCCGCGATCTGGCCGTATTGGGCTACAGCGCCATGGCCATCGACATGTACGGCGAAGGCAAGAACACCGAACACCCGAAAGACGCCATGGCCTTCATGCAAGCCGCCACCGCAGACGCTGGCGCTTCGGCCAAGCGCTTCGACGCGGGCCTTGAGCAGTTGAAGAAGCAGCCTGAAACCAACCCGCAGAAAATCGCCGCCATCGGCTACTGCTTCGGTGGTGGCGTGGTGCTGGACGCGGCACGTCGTGGGGAACCCTTGGCCGCCGTCGTCAGTTTCCATGGCGCGCTGACCACCAAAAGCCCAGCCAAGGAAGGCGTGACCAAAACGCCGATGCTGATTGAGCACGGCAATGGCGACACCATGGTCACCCCGCAGAACGTCGCGGACTTCAAGAAGGAAATGGACGCCGCCAAGGCTGACTACAAATTCGTCGGCATCGACGGTGCCAAGCACGGCTTCACCAACCCCGACGCCGACAAGCTGAGCCACGGCGACCATGGCGGGCCGGACATCGGCTACAACCAGACCGCCGACATGAGCTCGTGGGCTGACATGAAGGCGTTCCTGAAAGAGCAGTTTGCGAAGAATTCGACGTTGTAAGCCGATCTGAGATTCGGATTGATTCTCGTCCCTGTGGGAGTGAGCTTGCTCGCGAAAGCGCCAGTGCAGTCAGTGATTTGGGGCAACTGGAATATCGTGTTCGTGACCAAGCTCATTCCCACAGGCTGATCTTTGCCATTGGGCTCAATGCCCAGTTCCCATGACAACCAAACGATCCCACGGCACAATGCCGCCCATGACGCCCAACCTCCCTGACTGCTGCCCTACCCTCACCGCTCACTGGCCGCTTCCATTTCCAGTGACCAACGCGGTTTTGGTCAGCACCCCATTCGACCCGCAAAAGCTCGTCGACGGCGACTTCCAGCGCTGCTTGATCGAACCACCCCCCAACATTCAACGCTCGGTCGCCAAACGTCAGACCGAATTTCTCGCGGGACGCCTCTGCGCACGGGAAGCGATGCGCCGCCTCGACGGTCGCCAACATGTGCCCTTGATTGGCGAAGATCGCGCCCCGATCTGGCCCAACGACCTGTGCGGCTCGATCACCCACGGCACCGGCTGGGCCGCCGCCGTCGTCGCGAACAAACAGCACTGGCGCGGGCTGGGCATGGACGTCGAACAGTTGATGACCACCGAGCGGGCCTCAAGACTCGCCGGGGAAATCCTCACCGCCGACGAACTGCAACGCATGGCCGCCGGCCCCGAACACCAGATCGCGCTGCACGTGACCTTGACCTTCTCCCTCAAGGAAGCGCTGTTCAAGGCGCTCTACCCCCTCGTGCTCAAGCGCTTCTATTTCGAAGACGCTGAATTGTTGGGCTGGACGGAAACGGGCACGGCCAGGCTGCGATTGAAGATCGATTTGTCGGAGGAGTGGCGCAGTGGCAAGGAACTCGACGCGCAGTTCAGCGTGGAGGGGGGGCAGTTGTTGAGTCTGGTGGCGATTGCCAATTGACCCCGTGATATCCCGGCGGATGTAAATCCCCCTGTGGGAGCGAATTTATTCGCGAAGCGGTGGATCTAGCGACACTGAGAGGTGATCTGAGCGAGCTTTCGCGAATGAATTCGCTCCCACAGGTCAACCCGCTGCGTCTGGTCGCCCTTGCAATGGACAATGCTCACACCGGCCCACCCATTCCACCCGGTAACTCAAACAACAACTGCGTCGCTGCCGAATCGGTTGTCCATCGGCCCCTTCTTTATAGGTAATGGTCTTGAACAGTGGATTGCGCGTCCCATCTGGCCGAAACCGCCGATTCAGCAAGCCATGACCGACCTCGGCAGCCGCAGCATCGACTTGCGCCAGTTGCCGCAGGCACGTCTCCAGACAATCCCCGGCACTGCTCCACAACACCGCCGATGCAAGGCTGCCATAGGCATTTAACCGCTCGATCACCTGTTGCAGGTTGTCCAGCAGCGGCGCGAATCGCTCGAAGGGATCTATGGAATCCGACGCCTGAAACGCCTCCCCTTCAAATCGAACCCCGTCGAGAAAACCCCGCTCATGCAGGGCAAACGCCAGATCATCCAGCGCCAATGACCAGCTCATCCCCTTCACCAGACTCGCCACTACCACGGGAGGAATCAACTGCATGGCGTAGAACTTGAACCACTGCGACACCAGCACCGGCAGCTTCTCGGGCATCAGCTCCGGGCCGTAGACCTGCATCAGCAGCCGATCCAGCGTCTCGTCGCACAACAACTCCGGCAGCGGAATCATAGGGCGCGCACTATCCTGCACCCAGGTTTTGCCGAATCCCGCGAAAGGCCCTTCAAAGATGTCCTGCGTCACACATCCCCCTGCTGGCGGGGCCAGGTCAGGCTGAAACACGCACCGCCCAACGCCTGACTGCGACCGATCAACGCCCGTCCACCGTGCCAATGCACGATGCGCCGCACGATCGACAGCCCCAACCCATGACCGCCCGAGGCCCTCGTCCGACTGTCGTCCAGGCGCATGAACGGCGTAAAAATCCGCTCCCATGCGGTTTCCGGGACACCGGGACCGTCGTCTTCAACATCGATGCGGCAACGCTCCTGGCTCAATTGAAAGCCGATACGCACCTCGGATTCAGCGTGACGCATCGCGTTGCTCACCAGATTCTGCAATGCCCGGTGCAGGTAACGCGGCTCAGCCTCGACCCAGGCTTCATCGCCTTCCAAAACGTCTTCGTTGACGGAAACACAAATCCCGCGCGACACCCGCACATTGGCGCGCAGCGGCGCTAGTTCGGTGATGACCTGATCAATCAAGGCTTCCAGGTCGACACGCTGAAAACTCAGGGTCGGCGAACCCTGCTCCAGCCGCGCATAGGTCAACATCTCGTCCACCAGTTTGTCGAGGTCCTGAATGTCGTTGTCCATCCCGACCATGTACTTGTGCCGCGCTTCCGGGGTGCTGGCATCGCTGATCATCTCCAGGCCGAAACGGAGGCGGGCCACCGGCGTGCGCAGCTCGTGAGACACGGCACGCACCAGTTCGCGCTGAATGGTCAATGAACGCTGCAAATGCTCGGCCATGCCGTTGAACGCCGAGGCCAGCCGCCCCACCGAGTCGGCGCCGGTTTCCGGCACGCGGGTTTCCAGGCTGCCCTGGGCGATCTGCGTGGCCGCCGCTTCCAGCCCTCGCAGACGACGCTCCAGCCGACGCACCAACAGGTACACCACCAAACCGATCAGACACAGCCCAAGGAATGCGATCAGCACCAGCAGCTCGGGCGGATAGGGATTCATCTGGTACAGCGGGCCAATTTCCAGCACCGACGGGGTTTCGCCAACGCCGGACAGGACCCGGATCGAATCGCCGCCCTTGCCCAGAGCCATCACCGTGTCGCCTTCGTCGATGCGCCGCCGCTGGTCGTCGTCCACGTCGGCCTTTTCCAGCTTGATCAGGTGCATGTCGAAGCCAAAGCCCTTGCTCACGCGCAGGGTTTCCAGGCGCACCGGCTGCTCATCGACGGGGAAACGCACCAATTCATCGAGCAGCAGAAAAATCGTCGCACGGGCCAGTTGCTCGCTGATCTGCTGCACCTCGCCGGTCAGCAACAACGCGCTGCCGGGTTTACCGGGTGCGCTGGGTTCGACTTCGCGAAACACCCGGGCGGCATGGGGGCCGGTCTGTTCGACCACCACTTGACCGCGGCTCAGACGATTGCGCGCCCCGCCGTCCAGATGTGCCTGCTCGGCGGTTTCCAGTTCGAGGGGAATGCCCAGCAAACGCTCCCACACCGCCAAGGCGCGGGTGCGTTCAATGCTGTCCATCGCCTTGAGGTTGTCCCCCATCAGGGTAAAAGTGCCGTGGGCCAGTTGTTCGCGGTATTGCTCGCTGCGCACCTTATTGGCCAGGTGCAACGTCAGCACACCCAGCAACGCGACCAGCACCAGGACGCCGAGCATGCCGCCGTAGATTCGCAGGAAGATCGAATTCATCGCTCGGCCCGGGCGAAGACGCTCATTTCTTTCGCCGCGTCCGGCACGAACAGGTAACCCTTGTTGCGCACGGTTTTGATCAGCCGTGGGTGAATGGGGTCGTCACCGATTCTGGGGCGGATTTTGGAGATGCGCACGTCGATGGAGCGGTCCTGCCCGTCATAACCGACGCCGCGCAGGGCGGTGAAGATTTCCTCGCGGGATAAAATGCGCCCGGCGTTGCTCACCAGTAGCCACAACAGGTCGAACTCTGCGCTGGTCAGCTCGATGCCGGTGCCGTTTAGCGAGGCTTCGCGCAGGGCGTTGTCCACGACCAAAGGACCGAAGGTTAGCCGCCGTGATTCTTGCGCAGGGGTGTCAGGCGTGTCGCTGCGCCGCAACAGCGCATGAATGCGCGCCAGCAACACACGGGGGTGCACGGGTTTGCAGACGAAATCATCGGCGCCCATATCCAGCCCCAACACCTGATCGCTGTCGTCGGTCCGGGCCGTCAGCATGAGGATCGGCCCGTCGTAGTCGGCGCGCACCTTGCGGCAAATGCTCAAGCCGTCTTCGCCGGGAAGCATGAGGTCGAGAATCACCAGATCCGGCTGCTCCTCGACGATCCGCCTCGCCGCCCGCGCGCCATCGCCCTCCAGGCTCACTTGCAGGCCATTGTTCTCAAGGTAATCGCGGGTCAATTCGGCCAGCCGAAGGTCATCCTCGACGATCAGCACCTGCCAGGGTTCTTGCTGCACGTTCCGTGTCTCCTGGGGTTGTTCTTATTAATAGAAGATCCGTTGGTCTCGCGTGGCGACAAATCATAGGGCGCGGTGGGCATCTGTAGGAGCGAATTTATTCGCGAGACGGTTTATCGACCGATGAATGTGGGTCGGCTGTACGCCGTCTCGCGAATGAATTCGCTCCTACAGAGGGGCCGCGGTGGCGACGTACAAAACCACCCTCGGATCGTCCTGGCTCCACACAGCGGCTGAGACAGAATTTGCACTCGCGCACAACCCGTAAAATTCTTTTTACTCGCGAAAAAACGGTGATCGGCAGCCCATCCCAGTGGCTACGCGGCCTACGCGGGATTTCCCCATATCCCACACAAATTACACACAGCTTTATCCACAGGTCATGTGTCTAGGATGCGTTGCAATTAGTGTCCGAAACGCATTATCTTGTACCCCGTCGCTGATCGAGACCCTACATGTAGGGTTTCACTGAAAAAACCAAACACAAGTGACCGAGAGATTTCAAGCATTTTTCTCGCGCCCGATGGGTTGAATTATCCCCGTTTCACCGCCTGACCGCTCACACGCGAATGGCAGACACCAGGCTTCATGATCTGCGCGTTACGGTACAAGTGTTGCAACATTAAACCAGCATTCTGCTTCAGATTTTCCGGGTGACGAGCCGTAGAGCCGCACCCTTTTCGGACTTCAAAGCCAGGGTCGGCGCTCCTTCAGCCTTCCCATTCGTTATGAAGTCATTGGGTCGACGTTTGTCGGTCAACTGCTTCAAGACGGAACGGTGGGCATGTGATTCATGCCCAATAAACATTAGAGAACGTGGAGACACCCATGCAAACAGACACAACTCGCGAGAACTCGCCGGCCATCGCGCCGCAGACAGGTGCGACCCAGCAGGACCTGTCCGCGACCGCACCGGGTCAGCTGCGTGTGATCAAGCGTAACGGCACTGTCGTTGCGTACACCGATGACAAGATCACCGTTGCCATCACCAAAGCGTTCCTCGCAGTTGAAGGTGGCACCGCCGCCGCGTCTTCGCGTATCCACGACACCGTTGCCCGTCTGACCGAACAAGTCACCGCGACCTTCAAACGTCGCATGCCTTCGGGCGGCACCATCCACATCGAAGAAATCCAGGATCAGGTAGAACTGGCGCTGATGCGCGCTGGCGAGCAAAAAGTGGCTCGCGACTACGTGATCTACCGTAACGACCGCTCCAAAGAGCGCGCTGGTCGTGGCGGCGATGCCCCGGTTCAGGCTCACCCCTCGATCCGCATCACTGCCAAAGACGGCAGCCTGGTGCCACTGGACATGGGCCGTCTGAACACCATCGTCACCGAAGCGTGTGAAGGCCTGGCGGAAGTCGATGCCAACCTGATTCAGAACGAAACCCTGAAAAACCTCTACGACGGCGTAGCGCTGACCGACGTCAACACCGCGCTGGTGATGACCGCGCGTACCCTCGTCGAGCGTGAGCCGAACTACTCGTTCGTGACCGCCCGCCTGCTGATGGACACCCTGCGTGCCGAAGGCCTGGGCTTCCTGGGCGTCGCCGAAAGCGCCACTCACCACGAAATGATCGACCTGTACGCCAAGGCCCTGCCGGCTTACGTCGCAAAAGGTATCGAGTTCGAACTGCTGAACCCTGTGCTGGCCGAATTCGACCTGGAGAAACTGGGCAAGGCGATCAACCACGAGCGTGACCAGCAATTCACCTACCTGGGCCTGCAAACCCTGTACGACCGTTACTTCATCCACAAGGATGGCGTGCGTTTCGAACTGCCGCAGATTTTCTTCATGCGCGTGGCCATGGGCCTGGCGATCGAAGAGAAAGCCCGTGAAGACCGCGCCATCGAGTTCTACAACCTGCTGTCGTCCTTCGACTACATGGCTTCGACCCCGACGCTGTTCAACGCCGGTACCCTGCGTCCACAGCTGTCGAGCTGCTACCTGACCACCGTTCCGGATGACCTGTCGGGCATTTACCACGCCATCCACGACAACGCCATGCTGTCCAAATTCGCAGGCGGTCTGGGCAACGACTGGACCCCGGTCCGCGCGCTGGGCTCGTACATCAAGGGCACCAACGGCAAATCCCAAGGCGTCGTGCCGTTCCTGAAAGTCGTGAACGACACCGCTGTGGCCGTGAACCAGGGTGGCAAGCGCAAGGGCGCTGTCTGTGCCTATCTGGAAACCTGGCACATGGACATCGAAGAGTTCATCGAGCTGCGCAAGAACACCGGTGATGATCGTCGTCGTACCCACGACATGAACACCGCCAACTGGATTCCTGACCTGTTCATGAAGCGCGTCTTCGACGACGGCAAATGGACCCTGTTCTCGCCTTCCGAAGTCCCGGACCTGCACGATCTGACCGGTAAAGCTTTCGAAGAGCGCTACGAGTACTACGAAGCGCTGACCGAGTACCCAGGCAAGGTCAAGCTGTTCAAGACCATCCAGGCCAAAGACCTGTGGCGCAAAATGCTGTCCATGCTGTTCGAAACCGGCCACCCGTGGCTGACCTTCAAAGACCCGTGCAACCTGCGTTCGCCGCAGCAACACGTCGGCGTGGTCCACAGCTCGAACCTGTGCACCGAGATCACCTTGAACACCAACAAGGATGAGATCGCGGTCTGCAACCTGGGCTCGATCAACCTGCCGAACCACATCGTCAACGGCAAGCTGGACAGCGAGAAGCTCAAGCGCACCATCGACGTTGCCGTTCGCATGCTCGATAACGTGATCGACATCAACTACTACTCCGTGCCGCAAGCCCGTAACTCGAACCTGCGCCACCGTCCGGTCGGACTGGGCATCATGGGCTTCCAGGACGCGCTGTACCTGCAACACATCGCTTACGGTTCGGACGCTGCCGTCGAATTCGCCGACCGCTCAATGGAAGCCGTCAGCTACTACGCGATCCAGGCTTCCTGTGATCTGGCGGACGAGCGCGGTGCCTACGAGACGTTCCAGGGTTCCCTGTGGTCCAAAGGCGTGCTGCCGCTGGATTCGCAACAGATCCTGATCGAAGCCCGTGGCCAGAAGTACATCGACGTCGACCTGAACGAAACTCTGGACTGGGCGCCAGTCCGTGCCCGCGTTCAGAAAGGCATCCGTAACTCGAACATCATGGCCATCGCACCGACCGCGACCATCGCCAACATCACTGGCGTTTCGCAGTCGATCGAACCGACCTACCAGAACCTGTACGTGAAATCGAACCTCTCGGGCGAATTCACCGTGATCAACCCGTACCTGGTTCGCGACCTGAAAGCCCGCGACCTGTGGGACTCGGTCATGATCAACGACCTCAAGTACTACGACGGTTCGGTGCAACAGATCGAGCGCATCCCGCAAGAGCTCAAAGACCTCTACGCGACAGCCTTCGAAGTGGACACCAAGTGGATCGTCGACGCGGCAAGCCGTCGTCAGAAGTGGATCGACCAGGCTCAGTCCCTGAACCTGTACATCGCTGGCGCATCCGGCAAGAAGCTGGACGTGACCTACCGCATGGCTTGGTACCGGGGTCTGAAAACCACCTACTACCTCCGTGCCCTGGCCGCGACCAGCACCGAGAAATCGACCATCAACACCGGCAAGCTGAACGCCGTTTCCAGCGGCGGCCACGGCCCGGACGACTCGGCGATCACCGCCCCACGTCCAGCCGAAGCAGCCCCGGCCGCCGGCCCGGCGCCAGTGCCAAAGGCCTGTGCCATTGACGAGCCGGATTGCGAGGCTTGCCAGTAAGGCAAATCGCGCTCCTTCTGTAGGAGCGCGCTTGCCCGCGAGCCAGACACCCTGGAGTCGCTGACACAACACATGTAGCAGTCCGGCTCGCCGGTGGCAGCGTCTTCAAAACCGCCACCACCCGCAAACCGGACCACTGCAAACGGCCCTGCACCGCACACCTGTAGGAGTGAGCTTGCTCGCGAATACGCCAGTCCATGCACCGGCGATTCCCGAATCGACACTCAAAAGAAGAAACACCGAGGGCCACCCCTCACCTATTCATGTTCTTTGCGTGCAACGCCTGATACGCAACCAACACTCAAGATCCACCCGGTCAGTCACTACTACTGACCCTCACGCAGGAGACTCATCGTCATGCTGAGCTGGGACGAATTCGACAAAGAAGACGCCGCTGAACCCGCCAAAGGCGCCAACGCTGGCCACGCTTCGGAAGCTGCCATGGACAAACTCGACAGCGCCGGTGGTGCTGCCGCTCGCGATGCACGCGCCGTCAGTGCCAACGACTCCGCTGCCATCGCCCGCGCCAAAGCCGCGCTGGACAAACTCGACATCGCCGAAGGTCTGGCTGAACTCGAAGGCTCCGCCGCGCGCGTTGCTGTCGACGAAAAGCGCATGATCAACTGCCGCGCCGACCTCAACCAACTCGTGCCTTTCAAGTACGACTGGGCCTGGCAGAAGTACCTCGACGGCTGCGCAAACCACTGGATGCCGCAAGAAGTCAACATGACCGCCGATATCGCCGTATGGCGTAACCCGGAAGGCCTGACCGACGACGAACGCCGCATCGTCATGCGCAACCTCGGCTTCTTCTCCACCGCCGACTCTCTGGTTGCCAACAACCTCGCGCTGGCCGTGTATCGCCTCATCACCAACCCTGAATGCCGCCAGTACATCCTGCGCCAGGCCTTCGAGGAAGCGATCCACACCCACGCCTACCAGTACTGCATCGAATCCCTGGGCATGGACGAAGGCGAGATCTTCAACATGTACCACGAGATCCCGTCAGTCGCGAAAAAAGCCGCCTGGGGCCTCAAATACACCCGCGCCATCTCCGACCCGGAATTCAACACCGGCACCGTCGAGACCGACAAAGAACTGCTGCGCAACCTGATCGCCTACTACTGCGTTCTGGAAGGCATCTTCTTCTACTGCGGCTTCACCCAAATCCTCTCCATGGGCCGCCGCAACAAAATGACCGGCGTCGCAGAACAGTTCCAATACATCCTGCGCGACGAATCCATGCACCTGAACTTCGGCATCGACGTGATCAACCAGATCAAAATCGAAAACCCACACCTATGGGACGCCGAACTGAAGGAAGAAGCCTCGCAAATGATCCTGCAAGGCACCCAGCTGGAGATCGAATACGCCCGCGACACCATGCCTCGTGGGGTGCTGGGTATGAATGCGGCGATGATGGAGGACTATCTGAAGTTCATCGCTAACCGTCGGTTGTCGCAGATTGGGTTGAAGGAGGAGTATCCAGGGACTACGAACCCGTTCCCTTGGATGAGCGAGATCATGGACTTGAAGAAAGAGAAGAACTTCTTTGAGACGCGAGTGATTGAGTATCAGACGGGTGGGGCTTTGAGCTGGGATTGATTACCCACAAATTATTCGCTACAACACTGAGCCAAGGGGAGGAATAATCCTCTTGGCTTTTTTGTAGATTGAATAACCACTACAGAAAGTGTTGACCGCCTTTCTAATAAATCATGATACATATGTGAACAACCAGCCCTTCCATCAAACACCCTAATTCGAGGCAAAGTAAATGGATTTCCTTAGCAATCGCAGCGACGTGGCTATCAGAAAAGAGATCCGAGGAATAAGAGATAGCTATCATCACTACTGGGATCTATTGGCTGAACTCTTGCAGAACTCTCGCGATGCTATCAGCAGAAAAAAACAAACCGGCGCGCTAGGCCCTTTTTTTATCCACCTTGAGATCGACTCCTCTAACAACAGTGTTTCAGCATTAGACAACGGCATTGGAATACCTAGCGAAAAGATACATGAAATGCTCGCCCCTGGAGGAGGGGACAAAGATGGGATTGGAAAGGAGGTGGGTGAGAAAGGAGTTGGGCTAACGTATGCTGTTTTCTCAGGAAACAATTTTTTAATTACAAGCCGAATCGCAGGTAAGGAAGCTTACGGCGGAAGCGTAGTCGCAGCACAGAATTGGCTCAATGACTATCCCGGCAGTAACAAACCATTCTTCTCAGCAGACCAAAACATTCAAGGTTTACCAGAAAAATACAGTGTAAATCTTAACATATCCAACGATACTCAATCCACATATCCACTCGACTCCTACACAAAAATTTCAGTGGGAAACATTACACCCAGTGATGATACAAGTATTTTCCACCTCACAGCTCAACAGCTAAAGGTCCTGATTCTAAGCCGCACCGCAGCTGGTGTAACTAGCCAGCTCTTTAACCCCGCGGAGGCGTTGGAGTTCGATTTCTATCTAACTACAAACCTACCGTCTGGCTCATCTACAGAAAAAATCGATAGTACCTATACTAAACCTCACGAACTAGTCACAGCTAGCAATAGAATCCCACTACAAACGGTTAGAGACGCGTTCGTAAGTAAGAACGATGCATCAGCTAAACGCAAGTATCTTGGCTCGAAGACCGTTTATGTATCTGAACGCCGGGCAATAGATGGCTGGTCTATTGACGTGTATGGCGTGATGTTCCCAGATAACGATACATTTAAACAATTATCGAAATCCACTTTAGCATTATGCTCTAGCGACGAGGATGAATCGGAAGGAGCCACTCTTTTCCAAAGCGGAATATTTGTTGGCACAAAGGGAATGCCTACGGGGATGAAAATTGAGCCCAAGCCAGGAGGTAGGTACCCAGCCTATTATAAGAGGTGTTTTTTCTTGGTAGAGTCATCAGATCTGAAATTTGATCTAGGAAGAAAGTCTCTACACTACAAATATGTGCGACGCCTCCAAGCAGCAGTATCAGAAGTATTCAGCAAATTCGAAGATATTGCTGTCTACCAAGGGGATGCAAGAGCGACACCTTCAGAAGCACAAAAAACGAGCATCCAGCGGAAGTTAGAACTTCAAGCGGAATGGGTTGCGGCGAAAGGCCTAGCAGACCTTAATGAATCACATATTCAGTATGCGAAAATCCCTAATAATCAGGAGGCAGCTGTCGCCGCTATATTTCACGAACTTTTGGGCGCAGGGGTAATTAAAGGATACCAAACACTGAAGACCGGCTATTCTGCGCGATATGATATGCATACCATATACACTTCACCTGACGGCCAAGTGGTAGACTCGATAATAGAATTCAAGCACAACTTGGACTCTTTGATCAAAGATCTTCAAGAAAAGCAGAAAAATTTCTCAGACATCAATTTACTGATCGCATGGGATGCTAATGAACAAGCGTTAAAAAACTCTGGATTTGACCTAGATTCAATAGCCGTAGGCTTTTTTTCAGGAGCAACTCATACACTTACAGTACCAGTTCCAGGGATAGACCCTATTGAAGTTATTCTTTTGCGAACGTTCTTTGATCGAAGAAAATCCTCAAGTTGAGATAAGCGATCTATTAGAGCGATCTAGACGACTATCTGGATCGCTCTACAGAAATCAATTTAAATCAACGCTTATTCACTGCCTCCAAGGGTATGCTCATCAATTTGAGCAAAACATCCGCTTCCATTCAACCATTTAACAATCAAATCAACAAGATTTGCTTCGTGGCCCTTCCTCATTAGTCTGGTAGCACACTCCCAGACTACCATCACACGCCACCCAGCCTCACTTAGCTCATCAATATGGAGTTGATCGCGCTGTTGGTTACTTTGAATCTTGGAGATCCAGAATTCACTTCTAGTCTTTGGAACTTTAAAATACCTACATGCGTGACCATGCCAAAAGCAACCATGTATAAATATGACCGCGCTATACTTCCGCAGCACTAAATCAGGTTTTCCAGGCAGATTATCGGCATGAATACGGAACCGTATGCCTCGGGAATGTAATCCTTTACGAACCAACACTTCAGGCAAAGTATTTTTAGCCTTAATGCCAGACATCATTTTAGATCGAATTGCAGCATCGACAATATCAGTCAAAACACTACACCTCGCTAGGGCAGTCGGGCATAAAAATGCCCGAACTGCATATAAATCGTATCAATACACTCAATTAGGCAGTGAAAACTCTAACTGATGTCTTTCATCAGATAATTTAGCTTTCGCAGCCAAGATTCGGTCTTTCATCAAATGTGCAACAGCTTCGAATACTGGCACGGCGACAGAATTCCCAAATTGCCTGTAGGCTTGAGTATCAGAAACAGGAATAATAAACTTACTTTCCCCCGGCTTATCGAAACCCATTAGTCTCGAGCACTCTTGAGGAGTAAGCCTTCTAGGCCTATGTAGCTGGTTGAACTCACCATTAAATTCAAGGCTTTCCACAAACCCTCTGTCAACTAAAATCTCAGAACCATCTTTATGGTATCTAGCGGAAAGCGTGCGAGCAATGTCATTTGCCCTAGTTAATCCAAACCCAAAGCCATTACCCTTCTTACGATGCTTTTCTGCATATTTATATAGATAGTCCCACAGCCCAGGAGTGAGAATGTATTTCGAATCATAACTCTCATCTAACAAATCCCCAAAACTAGGGCGATGACTTGGAATTAATTTCAAAACATCGCGCAAGGTAAATCCGCCGTGGACATTCAAATCACGACGGAATCCAACTAAAACAATACGCTCACGGTGCTGAGGAAGGAAATGTTTAGCATCTATAATTTTTGGATCGTTTCCTTTAGGCGCGTCAACATCTGCGACAGAATATCCTAACTCATCCAAAGCTTCACAAATTACTCGAAAGGTATTGCCCTTATCATGACTCTTAAGATTCTTTACATTTTCCAGCAGAAAAGCCGCAGGCCGTTTTGCTGCGATAATACGAGCAACGTCAAAAAATAATGTTCCTTGGGTTTCACATTCAAACCCATGCTTACGTCCGAGAGAATTTTTCTTTGAAACTCCAGCTAGCGAGAATGGCTGGCATGGAAAACCGGCGAGCAACACATCGTGATCTGGAATTTTCTGTTTAATATTTTGATATGCCTCTTCATCGCTAACACCCGGAGCATCCGATAACGTTATACTACGAATATCCTTATTGAATGTATGATTATTAGGGTCGCAGAAATGATTAGCTTTATAGGTTCTTACCGCATACGGATTCCATTCAGACGTAAACACACATTCACCCCCAATGGATTCAAATCCTTTCCTAATGCCGCCAATCCCTGCAAACAAATCAATGAATGTAAATAAGCTCTTATATTTTGGTCGTACGGGAAGTAGCGAATGCAGATATGTGTGCTCGCGATAATTCAAGCGCGGAGAGGCCTTCCCTTTCATCCAGCGATTTATTGTCTCACGGCAGTGCGATGACCCTATTTCTTTTAATTTAGCTGCTAATTGGCCTTGATCGTATATTTCAAGCAATTTTCGAATAAGCGCCATATCTTCGACGGGATGCATCTCGAACTCCGAAGATAGCTCAATGGCTGGGAAAAATTCAAGTGTAGGGGATTTTGTAGCGGACATGAATCCAGCGACCTCTGGGTCAAATCTGTGACGAATGGTCACCATTCTATCCCTATATCGTGAAATGTAAATCGTTCTTTTCTGAGCACCTGAGGTCTCCAAAATAGGATGGATCCAAAAAAAACAGACTGCCATCTTGAATTGAAGGCTGTATGCCACCATTTCCTAGGACGCCTACACTCCAACGACCCAAGTGGCAGGCCGAGCAGATCTCAATAGCGCAATCAAGGACAAACGCGATGTCAAAAAAAACGATAGTACTCAAACCCGCCTGCATTAAAACGCTTTCTGCGGTTGAAGCGCGTCCCGAGCGCTCCAACCAGCATGAATTCAACGGTGTGTCTGAGCTAAAAAAAATTTTTGGCCCCGAGCGTAGAGAGTTCTCTACGACGTTTTCGATCCGTGGCGAGGACATTTCTCAAGTGGCCAAGGCTACGTGGTATGACGCCCGTGAGAACCATGAGACCCGGTCTGAATACAGATTCTACTTTCAGGGCAACCAAGTGATGGATCAAGCAAGAGAAGATGACAATGTCATCATCGGTTTTGATAACGCAGGCTCGCTCCATTGCATCCTGATTCGAGCAAATACAAGCGAACATCGCCCTGGCATTAGTAGCTGGCAACCAATCTGATCTGGTCCACGTCAAGGGGAAGGCACGTCCCTTTCCCTCGCTCCTCCCGCAACGGACTAGGCTTCGGAAGCGTCCTACAACATCTGCTTTTGATACGTTGAGCGTCGGCACCTACCCTGCCTCGGCGCGTAAGAAACGCAGCAGAAACTCAAAAAGTAGCGGCCAGCCCGCTCCCAATAGATGCGGCTTTTTTGCGCCTGTGGCCCTCGCCTGCGCGTCGTAAAATCTCTGCTATGTCGGGATTGGGCTAATAAAAGACCCGTGAGGGGAATACGTCCGGCCCGTTTACTACTTTGGGGTTTCTTAGCTCCCGACACCCTTAGCCATGGAAGGCTATCAAGAAGAGATACGGACATTGCCAAGACCCTCTCCCCCACCACCTTCCACCGCCACAACCTCCCCCCCCCTACGCATCTTCTTCCTGGAATCCGAAGTCTGGTTCTGCGCCGGCGATCTCGGCCTTCTCAGGGGGCTGGCCGCTGAACGAGCGCACGACGCGCAAGCTGGATGTGGATCAGGGTCGGGTGGTGACGCTGGTCGATTGGCAAGGTGAAGAAGAGGCGTTGGTGGTGAGTGAGTCGTCGGTGTATGCGCTGTTGACGTATCACTCCAACCGGGAGGATCGGACGTTGCAGCGCTGGATTACCGATGAAGTGGTGCCGTGCCTGCAGGATGAGGTGCGAGTGGCGCCAGCGAGCGGAAGTCGCGTGAGCCTTGGTGGAGAATGGCGGTTCAGGTGCTGCGATGGGGATGAGATGTTAATCGCGCAACCCCTTTGCACTGCGCCGGGCGTCCAACGCTACCCGTAGTAAACCTTGTATTTCTCACAGTTGAAGAACAGTTCCAGGCCAATGCACCAAGCGACGACGAAGCCCCAGATGAAGAAGTCGTCTATGTGGGAATCGAGCGTGAAGGTCGCTGTGGCTCCAACGCTTATGAGGACAAGGCCAGTCCACTTTCGAGGGGATTTGTGAATGAGTTTTCGGTCGAGCAGGTAGTAGGCGGTGCAGGTTAGGAAGATTCCGAGGATGAAGAGCATCGGATTTAGTCCTCTTCCAGAGCGAACCGGTCGCGAGCCGAGAACAGGGACCATCCGATCATGAAGGCGATAAGAAACGACAGGGATGCTTCATTGCTTTGACTTCTGAGTTTGAACATCGCAATGCCTCCAAAGATCAGCAGCCCCAAGCCCAACCATTTTCGCCATGCACGGGGCTTGAGCGTGTAGACAAGCAGCCAGTTGATTGTCATGCCGAGGCCGAAAATCATAGGGATTGTCATCGCCCTTCCCCTTAGCACCAGTAATGAGGGGCTGGATTCTGAAGGTGCGATTCGCATTAAGGAATGCGGACTTGGCTGAAACAGACGGACCTTACTGAGGGTTCGGAGACGTCCTACGCAGTATCAGCATCCTGTGCCCCGCCCCGTCTACTTCACGGCGGCGACAACCCGAAACATCATCCCTTCGTCCGCGCTCGATACTCCTGCACCATCTCCTTCGTCACATCCTCTTTGAAGCACAACGGCGCATACCCACCCGGCCGGCTGTACGCGCTGCGCTTCCCACACCGGCTTCCATTACGGGCGGCGTTGTAGGGGCAGGGGCAGTTGCCGGAGTAGTTGGCGATGGAGTCTTCGATGAGGATTTGGGCGATCGCCGCATCGGTGAGGCGGGTTTCCTTGGCGTTAACGGTGAAGGCGCTGAGCAGTGCGAGTGCTGCGATGAAGCCGGTTCCTACCTTGGTCATGGCTATTCCTTAGCGGTGCGGATGGATTTTCCGGACAGCGTTTTACCATGACATCATTGAGCCACCACAATGCTTTTTCGCTGTAGACTGTGATTGCATTCTTACTGCTGTGGATGAGGGTTCTTACAGACGGTTCGTTGTTTTCTGAACCTAAGTTTGCAGAACGCTTATGATCGCTGCCGCCGGCGAGCCGGACTGCTACAGGTGTGTGCCGCTTGTTGACTGAATCCTCTTTGACAGATGTGTGAAAGACCACGGATATGGCCAAGAAATCTTCTCTGTTTGACGACCTTTTTGTAATCGCCAGCAAATTGCCCTGGTGGCTCAGTCTTTCGGTTGCGTTGGTGTCAGGCATTGGCCTGCACGCGGTAGCCTCGTCTGCCCCAGCGGCGTTCTCTGGCGATCCGCATCAGTTTCAGTCGCTCGTCATCGGCAACGTGACGCGGATGGCGGCGAGCATTGGCCAGTACGCGCTGCCGTTCATTTTCGGCTGCGGAACCATCGCCTCGCTCTTCCGCCGTTTCCGATCACGCACGTTGTTGAAATCCGTCACCACCCCAGGCGGCAATACGTTGCTGAGGATCAGTTGGCGCGAGTTTGAGTTGCTGGTGGGTGAGGCGTTGCGTCGTCGCGGTTTCAAGGTGCAGGACACGGGCGGGCGCGGGCCGGACGGCGGGATTGATCTGGTGGCGCGCAAGGACGGTGAAACCTATCTGGTGCAGTGCAAGCAATGGCGCGCGGTGCAGGTGGGTGTGCCGGTGGTGCGGGAGTTGTACGGGGCGATGGCGGCCGAGGGGGCTGTCGGCGGGTTCGTGGTGACGAGTGGGACGTTTACCAGGCAGGCGTGGGACTTTGCTTCAGGGCGCAATCTGCAATTGGTGGACGGGAACGTGTTGCGGCAATGGATTGTCGAGACGCGCAAGCCAAGTCCTCGGCCAACGACTGAAATGGCGCCCGAGCGTGTTGAGCCTGCGGTGGTTGAGCCGATGCAGCCAGCGGCGGTGGTTTTTGAACAAGCGCCTGAAGAGCCAGTGGCAACGCCGGTCTTGCCCAAGCCGCCCGCTTGTCCGCATTGCCGCAAACCGATGGTGATCCGCGTCGCTCGCACTGGCGCAAACGCCGGTGGTAATTTCTGGGGCTGTGGGGATTATCCGAAGTGTCGTGGCATTCGACCTATCTTTGCGCCAATGAAAAACATTTAATTCCCTGACACCCACATAACTTTTTCGCTAATCAATATTTAGCCGGGTTTCATTTGATCCTGAGGCGCTGGGTTCTTACAGTGGCCTCACCTAATCGAACTTGCACACGCAAGAAGGTTTATTTCAAATGTTCAAATCCATCGGCATTATCAGCGCACTCGCTGTGTCTTCATTGATGGCCTCCCCTGCCGTTTTCGCCGAAGAATCCCCTGCCTTCGTGGCCCGCAACGAAGCGCTGCAAGCGAACGTCGAGCAGCATGAAGAAGCCTTGGCCGCGAAGGCCAAAGCGCAGGACAAGACTCAGCAAGCCTCAACCTATGACCCTCAAGTGGAGAACGCTAAACACACCTGACCTGTACGCCGTTTCTGTTCTGTCTTTTTCTGTGTTGTGTTTCTGTTGTTGCAACTCTCCGCGTCGTTGCTCCCGACGTGGGGCCCCAAAGCTCCAAACTTCAGCCGCTTGCCCTAGCGGCTTTTTTTCGGCCTTAAAAGTGACGACCGTAATAACGCTGAAATAACGCGCGTGTTTTGTTTAATGAAAACAGTCTTGATGCCATGGGGCGCTGTTAGATCTTTTCACGGGCAAAGCGCGGTCCTACGGTCATCGGTATGAGCGAACGCACTTCTATCCATCGCTTGCAGCCGTCAGGCAAAATGCGGACCTCTGTAGGAATCAACCTTTGATGAGGTAGGAATGCGCTTGCTCACCCTGAAATCAGCTTTGATCTGCACCACGCTTTTGCTTGGCCTGAGCGTGGCGGGTGCACAGGCTGCCACTGACATCAAGCACCCTGCCAAGTCGTCCAAGACCACTCACTCGTCTAAATCCTCGAAGGCGTCGAAAACTTCCAAGACCGCGCCTGCCAAACCCACGGGGCAGAAGGTCTCGATGCTCGGCGGCAAGTTCGTGTTTTATCTGCCCAAGGACTACGTCAAAGGGCCGATGGAAGAGATCGATGACAAGGCCAAGGCGGCTGGAGTTACCGGCTCGCTGTACATGAACAAGCCCGCCAAGCGCGTGGTGATCATCACGGAGACGCCGCTGCCCGACGGCAAGACAGTGCCGTCAAACGATACGGAAACCCTGGACGACATCATCGCGGAAACCCTCGTTCAGCAGCAGTCCAGCTACAAGGACTTCAGCAAGCTGGGCGAGAAGAAGGTCGTCAGAAAAGGCCTCGGGCTGCGTCAGCTGGACATCTCCGGCAGCGTCGACGGCGGCAAGGTGCTGAGCACCACCGTCGCCGCGGCTTCCGGTAACCGCACAGCGATGGTCAACGTGATCTCGCTGGCCAAGGATGCCAAGGCTCACGGGGCACTGGTGAAGGGTGTGACGGGAAGCAAATGATGAGTGCTGCTTTTTGGGCAGCGATTGCTGCCTGAAAAGCAGCAGACCTGCCTTCTCATCCGAGCTTACTCTGGCAACACCACCTTCACGCCCCCCGGATGCGCCTTGAGCGCGGCGTACGGCACCACTGACCATTCCGGCCCTTCGCAGGCGCGCATGACTCGGGCGAAATAGGGGCCGACGTAGATGCCTTCCTCGGTGAAGTACCAGGACGGGAAGTCCCAGACGGATTCGTCGGTGTAGTCGCAGTCGTCGTCGGTTTCGGGGGCTTTCATGTCGTCGGGGTGGGCGGCTTTCAGTTGGCTGACGAGCCAGGGCGCGAAGGCCTTGCTGCGGTAGTCCGAGTACGTGTCGAAGCTCACGCCGCCTGCTTCATCACGTTCATAGTGGAAGGGCTTGCCTTTGCCGACCCAGAGGACATCTTCCAGCGTCAGTTCCTTTCCGGTGGTCGCGTCGAGGTTAAGGGGCGAATCGCCGAAGTCCGGGTGTGCGCCACCGCAATCGTAGGAGGTGGAGATGTTGAGGCTGACGATGCCCGACGTCATCAGTTCCGGGGTGACGGACTGGTCGAACTCACCTTCTGTGCGGCTGCCACCGAGCATGCACTGGTGGTAGCTGACGACTTCATTCCACAGCCGCGAGCGCAGTTGTCGGTTGATTTTCTCGGCCTGTTCGGGGGCGTAACCGGAAGTGATTTCGAACAGGGTGATGCCTGATTCGGGCTCGACCCACCATTGCAGGTCGTGGCCCATGAAGGTCTCTTTTTTATCGGCCTTGAGTTTCAACTGGCTGAGGCGCAGGTAGTCGTAAGGAGAGTCCCGATAGATGCCTTGCCAGCCGGGCTCGGCGGTGGCATCAGGCGCGGCGACCTTCTTTTCGCTCAATTGCACCTTGTAGGATTTGCCCTTGGAACTGCTCCACTCCCCTGCCCAACCGGCGTCTGAGGATTTATGCAGATGCAGGGTGGGCAAGTCGGGGTTGTCGTCGTAGCTCAGGCCTTCGGTCAGCGTCAGATCCTGCCCGGTCTGTTTGCCGGAAAGCGCCAAATCCTTGTGGTACTTCTCATAGAAGTAGCGCCCGCTGATGTCGTCGGGCTTGGTCAAATCCAGCTCTACCACGATGGGCGATTTACCGAGGGTGCCGGTGAAGACGTGCAGGGCATCAGCGGCATGAGCGAGCGGTGTCATCAACGCGGCGAGGTACGTCATCTGAAGGAGAAAGCGTTTCAGGGGCATCAGCCGATCCTTTGAAATGATGCGAATTCGGCGGCTAATCTGGCCGTTGGCGGCGCATCTGACAAGGGACCGGAGAACGTTTTTTTCCGAAGATGTAAACCCGTCACTTTCTGCTGTCGACCGCCATGCGCACCGCGAAGCCGAACAGCACCGTGCCCATCAACCAGCGCTGCACGTTAGCCCACGTGGGTTTGGTCGCCAGAAACACCGCAATCGACCCTGCCGCCATGGCGACCATCGCATTGACCGTGAGGCTGACGCCGATCTGCGCGCTGCCCAATATCAGGGATTGGCTGAGCACGCTGTTGCCCGCTCCGACGGTGATGAATTGCGGCAGCAGCGAGAGGTAGAGCACGGCGACTTTGGGGTTAAACAGGTTGGTGAGCAGCCCCATCAGAAACAGCTGTTTATTGCTGTCCTGCGGCAAAGACTTGACCTGAAACGGCGAACGGCCGCCCGGTTTGACCGCTTGCCAGGCGAGGTACAGCAGGTACAGCGCGCCCGCGATGCGCAAGGTGTCGTAGGCGTAGGGCACCGCCATGACCAGCCCGGTGATGCCAAATGCTGCGCACAGCATGTAGAAGATGAAACCGATGCCAACGCCGCCGAGGGAAATCAGTCCTGCCTTGCGACCCTGTGAGATCGATCGCGAGATCACGTAGATCATGTTCGGTCCCGGCGTCAGAACCATGCCCAGAGAGATGAGAGAAAAGGCGATGAGGTTCGAGAGTTCTGGCATGAGCGCTGTCCAGCCATTGTAGGAAATGACCCGCTCGAAGGCAGTCGAGTGGGGTTGTGGGCATTCCACGCCAATCCCCGAAGAGCGTCTATAGACAGATTCGGGGAAAAAGCACCCGGACAGATGCCAGGCTTAACGACAGCCGGTGGTGATTATTCGACCAGTAGTGGCAAATTGCTCTTCCCACCCTCAGGGAAGGGGGTGACACTCAGAGTCGTTCGTCGTGGCCGATGTTTCAGTCGGGATGCTGCGTCACTACCCGGTGAAGAGCTATGAACACCTCAGTCCGTAAAGGTCTCTCGTTTGCCCGGCGCATGCATGTGCCGCGCAGCGTGGGGATGGGCATCGGCTTTTTTGCCGTTGCCGCCGCGCTATACCCGTCACACCCGCCGATTTGGGTCTGGGTGGTGATGGTCTTGCATGGCTATGGATGGCCCCACTTGGCGTATCTTCTGGCCAAGTTATCGAAACAGCCCTACAAGGCCGAACGCCGAAATCTGATGTACGACTCGCTGGCCGGCGGGTTCTGGGCCGGCGCGATGGGGCTTAGCCCTCTGGCCAGCGTGACCGCGTTGTCGATGATGGCGATGAATAACATCGCTGCGGGCGGACCACGGCTGTTTCTGTTGGGCAGTGTGGCTCAAGTGGTCGGCGGGTTGGTGGCTTATGGCATTTTCGTTCCGGAACTGTTTCCTGACATTAGCCAGATCCAGATCTACGCCTGTCTGCCGATGTTGGTGATCTACCCAATGGCGATTGGCCTGGTGTGCTATCGGGTCGCGGTGAAGCTGTCGAAAAGCAAGAAGGCGCTGGAAAAACTCAGCACCACTGACAGCCTGACCGGCCTGATGAACCACGGTGCCTGGAAAGACCTGCTGCGGGTCGAGTTCAGCAATTGCCAGACAATCAAGCGTCAGAACAGCGTGGCGCTGATCGACATCGATCACTTCAAGACCATCAACGACACCTACGGTCATATCATCGGCGACAACGTGCTCAAGCAATTGAGTGGTGCCTTGACCGCGAGCCTTCGGGAAACGGATCTGGCCGGTCGCTACGGCGGCGATGAATTCTGCGTGATCCTGCCCGATACGACGCTCGCGCAAGCCAACGACATCCTCGAACGCCTGCGCCGAACGGTGCACGACCACGCCCACACCGCCCTTCCTGACCTGCGGCTAAGCCTGAGCATCGGCATCGCGGCCTACGGCCCACACCTCACCGACGCGGGTATGTGGCTGCATGAAGCGGACATGGCGTTATACGCCGCGAAAAGCACCGGGCGAAACCGAGTCAATTCGGCGCCGCCCGGGATGAGAGCGTGTGGGTCATTGGCGTTTGAGTGAGTCAGCGGCGAAGCCGGGCGATGGTTTGGAAGAGTGTGGGGATGGCGTTTTGCTGGAGGTACTTGTGGATGGCTTGGCGCAACGTCAGCGCTTGTTCAAATTCGGGCAAAGGGTTCGCAGCCGTTGCGTCTGGACCATCTGCTGTTTTGTCAGGCTTATCGCCTTTGGGAAATATCATGTGCTCATAGACTTCCTTCGAGACATGTCTCACAAAGTTATTTTTCCCAAGGTGACGGGGCGCATTGATTCCGGGGCATCGAGCGCCGCCCGATGAATAACGAAATGTTCGCCCTGCTTTTCACCCACGGCATCGGTGGGCAGGACGACGGCGTCGGGGTGGCGGGCGATGAGGATCGACAGCCGTGCGCTCATGCCCAAACGCAGCCGTTGACGGCTGTCCCGATCAAGCGGTGGCAGGCTTACGGTGACGTGGTAGGAAGCGCCGTTGCCGCGCATGTCGGACTCAATCGCCTGAGCGCCTACAGCGGTGATCGTGCCGTGCAACACGTCGTTGAAGCCGTCACCGCTGACCTCGGCGGGCATGCCTTCATGCAACTGGTTGATGTCGACCTCGTCCACCCTCGCCTGCACCTTCAAACGTTCGACGCTGGCCAGACCGAACAACGCCTGCCCCTGGCTCACCCGCGCGCCCACGGCGATGGGTCGGTCGTTCAAGGTAGACGGGCCGTCCGGCAGACGCAGGACGATGCCGGAGAAAGGGGCCCTGATCTCGCCGCGCTGTTCGAGTGCGAGCAATGCGTCATGCCGGGCACGCGCACTGGCGAGCTGCATGTCCGCGATTTGTCGATGCTCTCCCTTCCCTCGCTTGCTGACCTGAGCCAGCTCAGCTTGAGCCGCCGAGACATCCAGCGATTGCGTGCGCAGTTGCTGCGTCAGGCTGTCGACCTCCATGCGCGGCACAATGCCCTGTTCCAGCAAGGCCTGCGTCTCTGCGAGTTTGCGTCGGGTATCCGCCAGCCCCAACTGACCACTGCTTAGCGCCCGGCGTGCCCTGGCCATTTCGTCGCCGTCAGCCCAGCTCTCAAACACCTGCACGGCGCTTTCGGCCTTGAGACGTTCGGCCAAGGCTTCCCGAATCTGCAGGTGCAACAGGTCGGGGCTGATCCTGAGCAACAACTGGTCTTGAGCGACGCGTTGATCGATGGCGAACATGTGCGCTTCGATATGGCCCTCGAAGGGCGCGATCAACGTCATGGCCTCTCCGGGCACGATACGTCCGACCAGACCGATGCGATGCTCCAGCGGAGTCGGCGTGACCTGTACCCAGCGCTCCGTTGGCGCTGGCTCATCCTGCCTGCTCCCATAAAAGCCCGCACTTGCGATCAGCAGCGCCATTACGCCCGCCATACCCGCCTTCAGAGCAGCGGGTTTGAGTTTCAATACGTCAGTCATTGAGCGCGATCTCCCAGCTGTCCAGGGTCATGCCCAAGCGTTCATCCAGTCGGGTCTGTGCATTGAGGTAGGCGATCAGCGCATTGAGCACGGCATTCTCGGCGCGACGCAGGTCCTCCTCGAAACTCAAGACCTGAAAGGTGCTGGTGCGCCCGACGTGCAACCTTCGCCTTTCCACAGCCAGTTTTTGCTCGGACAAGCTGCGACTGCGAAGGGCAATTTCGTATTGCCGCCAATGGGTCTGCATCGTACGAATGGCATCCGTGACTTCCTGCTCCAGCGACTGTCGGGCTTCAGCCTGTTGCAGCGCCTGGGTGTCGACGGCGACCTGGGCGTGAACCCGTCGCTGGCGTTGCGCAGGGTCGCCAATCGGAATGTCCAGTTGCACGCCTGCGTAGGCACTCCATCGCCTATCCTGGCCTTGCTGTGCATTCGACGAATTACGCTGGCGATCCTCGGCGGCTCCGGCGACCAGAGACAGGTCCCACTGTTGATGATTTTTGGCGATCAACAGGTCGATATCGGCCAGCTCCTCTGCAATGCGCTGTCGCAGGTAGGCGGGCTGACGTTGTCGGGCAATGCTCAAGGCGTGCTCGGGATCGATGTCGATACGCTCGGCGCTCAGATCATCACTGGCGTGCAGCGGTGTGGTGAGGTCCAGCGCCAACAATTTCAGCAGCGCCCGACGGCTCGCCTGCAGGTGATGCGAGGCCTGTTCCGCATTGAGTTCCTGATAGGCCAGATCCGCCTCATTTTGCAGACGATCCACCTGCGCCATGCGCCCGGACGCAATCAACGCTTCGTTGACTCGCATCTGCTCGCGCGACCGCTCCAGCGCACGAGCCACAATCCGCAGCTGCTCTTGCGCCTTGAGCAGCTCGCGGTAGGCAGACACGATTTGAGTCACGCTTTGCGCCACTGACGCTTCCAACCCGAGCCGACGGCTGCGTTCGTTCAACCGCGCGCGCTGGCGTGGAGCGGTGACGACGTCCCGCCCCGCGTTCTTCAGTAGCGGCTGCACAACTTCGATGCCCAGGCCCCGCTGTTGCTGGCGGCCTGCGCGATCAGTCCGATCGACCCGTTGCGCCCAGGACAGGCTGAAGCGGGTTCCCCATTCCGTGTTGAGCGAGGCTTTCGGCGTCACGCCGACTTCCTGTCTGCGATCCTCCGAATCACGGCGTGCAAGCTGCCGAGCGCTTAAATGAAAGCGCGGAGAGAAAAAAGCCTCCGCCACCTGCACGTCGAACTTCTGCGCCACCCGCTGCAAGTAGGAGCGGCGAATGTCCCGGTTGGTGCGCAGTCCCAGTGCCACTGCGTCAGCCAGGCTCAATTGCAGGCTGCTGACAGTGCCTTGCGACAAGGCCCATTGGCCGCCCTTCGTGGCAGACACGGGCATACTCGGCGCAGACATCGGGGGTTCCGGGCCCACCTCACTTCGCGCCTGATCAATCGACAGGACGCTGAACACCATCATCAATGGCCGCGCATACCCCATCAGGCGGACAGGCCGGATACACCGGGCTGTCCGGCTTGGGACCGGGCAACGGTCCCAAGCGAGGTGTTTCACAGCGATGAACCCGCCGGTGGCTGAACGCGCTCCAACAGTTCGGCGGCGGACATCGTCCCGAGCAAGGTCAGGATCTCGTCCTCCATCTTGAGCGGCCCATACAGGGCTTCCTCACGGTCCAGATGACCTTGCTGAACGCTGCGATAACCCTCGGGATAGATGCTCTTCTCGATGGGCAACAGCCGGTCGTAATGCTCCAGCAAACCCCGGAAAACGATGCGTCTCTCCACCACACCCCGAGTGGTGGCGATCAATTTGATGAAGATGTCTGCGTCACTCTGGCGTACGGCCTGATAAGCGGCGTAACGCTCGACCAGCGTGTAAACCCCGGAGTCGTCGAACACCACACCGCACAGCGCTTCACGCCTCAGGCCCGCGAACGGATTGATCGCCGCCGTACGGCGATGGCTCTGGGCCAATGCAAATGCCACAGCCTGCTCGGCCTGCTGCAAGCGTTCCGGCGTCGTGAGCTTCTTGAGGTCTTCCAGGGCAGGCGCCTGTCGCCCCAGTTGCTCGATTTCCTCTTCAAAGGTCGCGAACACGCCACGGGGGCCGAGCCATTGTCGGTGCATCGTGTGCAGGTCCTCCTTGCTGTACACAGCCTGTTTGTGAACCATTTCATGAAAGCGGTCCATTTCCAGATCGTCGCCGTGGTCGGTGATGCCTGGACGCTCCGCGGTTGCAGGGCTGTGGTCGCTTGAATTGCAGTCAGTCATTGAGGCATTCCTTTTTGTTGTTGAGTCGAGAATCTGTTCAGTTCGTACGGCAGGTGGATCAGTCATCCCTGAGCGCTACAGCGGGTGAGAGTCGTGCGGCCAGTGCCGCCGGGTAGCAGCCGAAAAACAGACCGGTCATCAGTGAACTGCCGACCCCGAGCAGTAGCGCGTCGAATGACAGGTTCAATGGCCAGCCGTTGAGTTGCGTGAATAACCAGGCGATGCCACAGCCGAACGCTGCCCCGAGCAGAGCGCCTATCACCGACAGGTGCGCAGCTTCGATCAGGAACAGTGACCTGATGTCCCGAGGCCGGGCGCCAAGCGCCATGCGCACGCCAATCTCACGACGGCGTTCACGCACGCTCATGAGCATGACGTTCATGACGCCTACCCCTGCCACCAACAGGGAAATCCCGCCGAGCCCCGCGAGCAGCCAGGCGAAGATGTCGGCCTGACGCTTGAGGCCATCAAGCAGTTGGCGAGGGATCTGTACGTTCACCTCATGCCCCCGCAGTCGCTCCTGCAACTGTCGCTGGAGCGATTGGGCGGCTACGGACGCGTCCACGTTCGGCTGCACCTTGGCGATCACATGTCCCAAGCGGATGGATGAGGACAGTCGGGCCATGCTGTGTGCGGGTATGAAAACTGCCGAATCGACGGGCACCGGAAGCAGCGGGTTATGAGGCTGAGGCCTCAGAATGCCGATGATCTGAAATTGATAATCGCCAAGACCGAGCAAGTCTCCGGGCTGTAGCGGACGCGTTTCGATGCCCAATGCGCTGGCAGCTTCGTCGCCGATCACCGCGAACAGCCCGTTGCGATCCAGCCGCGAAATGAACCGCCCCGAAGCCAACTCAAGCCCCATGACGGGCATCAGCGCAGCAGAGGTTCCGATCACCGTGGCATCAAGTTCGGCACCGCCCGCCCTGACCTTGACGGCGTATTGGCTGACAGGCGCCAGCTGCATCAGCTCAGGCATCGCGAAGTGAACGGATCGAGTGTCCAAGGTGCCCGGCATTGGCGTTCTGCGCGAATCGAACCCCGGAAAACTCACAACCAGAACGTCCGTGCCCAGCCCCTTGAAGGTCGCCATCGCGTCGTCCGATGCACTGCGACCGATGTTGAGCAGCGCGACGATCGATGCGCTCCCCACCGCGATGCCCAGCAATCCCAGCCAGGAGCGCTGCCCCATCGCCAGCAGGTTGTGCACAGACTCGGCAACCTGCATGGCCCAAGGACCGAGTGCCAGCGCGTCAGACCGCGACATGCCCGACACGCTCATACACGCGACCTTGAGCCACTTCGACCTTGCGCTCGAAGCGTGCGGCCAGGTTCGCGTCGTGAGTCACCATGACCAACGTCGCGCCTTGCTCACGGTTGAGCGCGAGGAACAGCTCCAGGATTTCGTTGGCACAACAGGGGTCGAGATTGCCGGTGGGCTCGTCCGCCAGAATCAGCGATGGCTGCCCCACCAGAGCTCTGGCAATCGCCACCCGCTGGCGTTGCCCTCCGGAAAGGTCCGCAGGCCGATGCTCCGCCCGGTCGGCAAGCCCCACAGCCTGCAATTGTGCCAACGCCAACGCACGTGCCGACTTTCGACGCACATTTCGATACGCCAGTGGCAGTGCGACATTGTCCAACGCACTCAAGCGCGGCAACAGGTTGAAGGCCTGAAAAATGAAACCTATATGCCGGTTTCGCCAGGCAGCCAGATCATTGGCGGAAGCGGCCACGATGTCGTTTCCGACAAATCGTGCACTTCCCCGAATGGGACGTTCCAGCAAACCCAGGATATTCAGCAGTGTGCTTTTGCCAGACCCGGACGCACCGACTATCGCACAGGTGTCGCCGTGATCTAGCGTGAAATCGATAGTATCCAATGCGCATAGCGTCGCATTCCCCCGAACATACTGTTGGCTAACGCTGTGCAATTCAAAAAGACGTGATGGACAGGCTTCCAATTCATAACTCATGAAGTTTCCCTGTCATTGCCCTACACCGTGCGCATTTATTATTTTATGAATGCCACATAAGCGTCTTCCGGTAATACCAACGCCTGTTAACGCCACCCAAGATACTTCCTATTATGCGCATTTGATTCACCGAAACAATCCGTCAAATGTAGGGGGTACTTGTGTTTTTCGTTTCCGTGGAACCACCACATGCAGCGCCATGAGTTGGGTACGGTTCTTCACATCATTCTTTTTCAGCAGTGCCGAAACATGATCACGGGCCGTGTAATCACTGATGCCCAATCGTTGAGCGATGTCCTTGTTGGTGTAGCCCAACAGCACCAGCTGCAAGACCTCGTACTCCCGTGGCGTCGCCCGGTTCGCTCGTTTTCGCATAGGCTCTCCCTCTTGCATCGACTTGATGTCGCTTTTCGTGGATGCCTTCCCTGGCACTAAACTTCCCATCGGCGTCGACGGGCGTTTATTGAGCGTTAATTTGTCTTTTTTACACTTGAATTGAATATTCGGCATGAAGGTTATAATTTGCACCGCAAAAGGTAATTAATCCTACACTCCCTGAAGACAAATCCTTGATTTGGTCTTACAAAGGCACGCAACAGGCACAGTTCGGCTCATACGCAAACAAGGTTGCATATGAGGAGTGCGAGTCAGAGGTATAGACAGCGACAATAAACGGAACAATTCTCAAATACAATCACCCGTTACAAATCATGTGACGGCGCGAGGCTTGACTTGGGGTGAGACATTCATAAAACGAAGGGCGACTTGCACTAGAGTAAGTGCAAATCGCCGACGCTAAAAAAGGAAATGGATGACAAGGAATCAGGATGATGCCTGACTGAACATCTTCATGGCCCGCTCACGGATCTCGTCGGGTGTGAGGTCTTCCTTGTGGGTGCCGATGAACCAGAGATGGCCAAACGGGTCGCGAACGCTGCCGCTGCGATCGCCATAGAACATGTCTTGAACATCGGTGACGATTGTCGCCCCGGCGTCCACGGCACGTTTGAACTGTTCGTCGACATCGGGCACGTAAAGGTGCATGGCGAAGGATGTTTTGCCGTGAGGATCAGCGCTGGTGAAGCCACCCTGATCACAAGGGTCGGCAAGCATCAGGCGTGAGTCGCCGATCTGCAATTCAGCGTGGCCGACACGGCCGTCCGGGCTGTCGAGTCGAAACATCTCGTTAGCGCCAAATGCGTTTTTATAGAACTCGATGGCTTCGGCGGCAGGTGAAACGCCCAGGTACACGGTCAGGCTGTGCTGACCGTCGGGGATAGGTTTGACGCTCATGACGGTTCTCCTTGACTGTTCTGTGAGTCATTCGGATAGCGGTCAGGCAAGCGTAGTCCTGACCGGGGCGTCGCTCAACGACGCCCCGTCAGTCAGTGGCCGCAGCGTGCAGGCAGTGCGTCATCCACTTGCATGCCCTTGCGCATGCCGAAGAACATGGCGGTCAGCAAGCCCACGGCGCCCATGATCGCGCAGTAGCCGACGCACACCCATGGGCTCCACGGCATCAAGGCGATCAGCGCCAGCGGCGTGGTGCTGGCCCATAACGCGTAGCTGATGTTGTAGGTCAGCGAGATGCCGGACACGCGAATGTTCGCGGGGAACAGTCCGACCATGACCGACGGCACCACGCCGACGATTCCGCACGCCAGGCCCGCGACTGCATAGGCCAGGCTTATCGGCAGCCACTGGATCACCAGACTGGCATACAGCAGGCCCACGCCCACCGGCAGCAGCAGGCTGTAAAGGACCACGCCGCGCCAGGCGCCGATGCGGTCCACTAGCATGCCAGCGAGCACGCAACCGATGTTGAGGAAGACAATACCGACGCTGCTCAGCGCGAAGGTGTCGCTGGGGCTCATGCCGAAGCGTTGTTGCATCACGGTCGGGGTGATCACCACCAGGGTCACGACTGCGGAGGTCAGCACACAGGTCAGCAGTGCAGCAGGCAACAGCGATTGGCGGTGCTCCCGCACCACGGCGCGCAGGGGCAGTTCGGTCATGCCTTGACGCTGGGCATGCAAGGCCATGAACACCGGCGTTTCGCTCAGCCAACGACGCAGCCACACGCCGATTACCCCGAACACGCCGCCCAGCAGAAACGGGATGCGCCAGGCGAAGTCGAGGATTTCTGCATGGCTGAACACCTTGGCCAGCCACGTCGCGGTCAAAGCACCGATCAAGTAGCCAAACGTCAAACCGGCCTGCAACACGCCCAAGGCGTAACCGCGATGGCCTTTGGGTGCATGTTCGGCGACGAATACCCAGGCGCTCGGCACCTCACCGCCCACTGCCGCCCCTTGCAAGATACGCAGGCCCAGCAGAATCAACGGCGCCCAATAGCCGATGTCGGCATAGGTCGGCATCACGCCGATCAGGAGGCATGGCAGGGCCATCATCATGATACTCAGGCTGAAGACGCGCTTGCGCCCCAGCTTGTCAGCGAAGTGCGCCATCAGAATGCCGCCCAACGGACGGGCCAGGTAGCCGGTGACAAAGATTCCAAAACTCTGCAACAGCCGCAGCCACTCGGGCATTTCCGGCGGAAAGAACAACTGACTGAGGGTCAGCGCAAAGAACACGAAGATGATGAAATCATAGATTTCCAGCGCCCCGCCCAGTGCCGCCAAGCCCAGGGTCTTATAGTCGCCCCGGCTGATCGGTTGTGGACGTGGTCGAAGAATGGCTGTCATGAGAGACCCCATTTGGCAGTTAAAACGGCAGTTAGGTGCGACAAAGGCGCGCAGGATAACAAAGCTGACGGGTTGAGGGCGGCTCACAGACCACCGGCGTTACGTCACATCACAGGGCATACACGCCGGGCGTCATGCCGAACTGCGCACTGAACGCGCTGATGAAGGTGCTGACGCTGTCGTAACCGAGCCGTTGGGCCACACGATTGACGCTGTCGCCCTCGGCCAGCAATTCAAGCGCTCGCTTCATCCGCGCGACAATGCGCCATTGCATCAGCGACATCCCGGTTTCAGCACGAAAGTGTCGGGTCAATCCGCGACGGGACATGCCGACCCGCCGCGCCCAGTCGTCGAGGCTGGTCTTGTTGGCGGGATCGGCGACGATGGTCAGGGTCATGCCGACCAGGTGTGGACTGCTGGGCATCGGCAGAAACAACGTGTTGGCGGGGGACACCTTCAACTCGTCAAACAACACGTCGAGCTGCCGATGCTGCGGCGAGGTGAGCTCCCCCGAGTGATCATTCCAGCCGCCGATGCGTTCGAGCAAGGCGCTGGACAGCGACGTCATGTCGAACACCGTCGGTGTGTTAGGAAACAGCGGACACAGATCGGGTCGCAGGTAGATCATCCAGCCTTTCGTGGCCTCGTGCACACGCGTGGCGTGGGCGACACCGGGAGGAATCCAGCCAATGTGCCGCGATGGAACGACCCAACTGCCAGTGTCCAGCTCGGCCGTCATGACCCCTTGCCGGACGGCCCACAATTGACCCTCACGATACCGGTGCAACGTTTCGTCACTGCCCGCCTGCAACAGCGCCTTGGTCAGCAGTGGTCGTCCATCCTGGATGCGGCGTTGCAACGGGTACTGTGCTGGCATGGCCCGATTTCCCTGTTGAGTGGCTTGCCGACGGTAGCAAGCCAAAAGGCATGGCGCCAGTTTCAAATGTCGGTCAGTGCACCGATTCCATTGGCATCATCCGTTCCATGTAGAGGCTGCGCAACGCAATGCCGCTGGGGTGCTCGTACGCCTCATCGCGAATCGCAACGAAACCCATCGCTCGGTAGAAATCAGCGGCGTTGAGCGAAGCGTAGAGGTAGAGCCGGGTGAAGTGTTCTTCGGCGGCAATCGTCTCCAGACTGTCCATGAGGCGTTTACCGACACCTTGACCGGCGTGCGCGGGTTCGACGAACACAGCAATCACTTCGCCGCTTTGCCGGTCCAGAATGCCGTAGCCGAGCAACTGCCCGTCCTCTTGGGCGACCAGCGCGCATCGCGTGGCAAACAGCCGAAGGTACGACTCGGGGGGTGGCGACTCGCTCCATATCTCGACCTGTTCGGGCGAATAATGGCTGGCGCACAGCTGCCGAACCGCGCGAGTTCGCAGCGACCACAGCAGGGGAATGTCCGACATATTGCCGGGTTTGAGTTCGATCATGTCGCGATTCCGGAAGGAGAAAACGCACGAACGGTCGCGTTCGCGCACAGCCATTGAGCCAGAGCGACAGGATGCGCTTTTACATACGACGGTGAAAGGTCCGGGCCTCGTTTCTGGCCGCAGGCTGGCTCCCACGGCCTGCGGCCAGAATCAAACGCCTGAAGGCGTTGCCCCTTCGCTGGACGAAGACCAGACATCCCGTCGGCGGATGCTGAGAAACGGATTAAAAACTCACCGTCGCGGACAATCTCGCCGTGCGCGGTGCGCCGAGGAACAGGTAGTCGTCGCCCAGGTATTCGCCCACGTCACGCCAGTAACGTTTGTCGAACAGGTTGTCGACCGTCAGGCGAAACACCGTGTCGTAGCCATCGAGCCTGGTGCTGTAGCGGCTGCCCGCGTTGAACACGGTGTAGTCGTCGACCTTTACCGAGCCTTCGCGGTTGGCGTATTTGCGAGAGCTGTACTGCATGCCGCCCAGCAGCGCGAGGCCCGGAATCGGCAGGCTGTAGTCAGCGGACAGGCTGCCGCGGAATTTCGGCACGTTGATCGCCTGATGGTCTTCATAGGCCGTTGTGCCGCTGTCTTCCACGCGAGCCTTGATGGCGGCGGCACTCGCCGAGATTTGTAGCTGCGAGGTCAGCCAGCCGTTGGCGCTCAGCTCCAGCCCCGTGTTTTTCTGCTGGCCCTGCTGCACAAACGTCAGCGTGCCGTCGTCGTTGGGCTTCGAATACTGATAGGCCTGACGGGTCTGGAACACGGCCGCCGTGAAACTCATGCGTCGCCAGTCGTACTTGACCCCGGCTTCCAGTTGACGAGAGATCGTCGGCGCCAGAATCTCACCGATGTTGGTATCGAACACCGACGCCGTGGCGCCCAACGAAAGGCCTTTGCTGTAGCTGGTATAGAGCGAAACGTTGTCCACGGGCTTGTAGATCAGGGCGCCCTGAGGCAGAAAGATCGAACGTTGCGTGTGGCGATTGTCGCTGCCGTCTTCGTTGTAGGCTTTTTCGTCAAGGCGCACCTGACGACCGCCGATCACGGTTTGCCATTGGTCGTTGAAGCTGATGCGGTCGGTTGCGAACAGACCGTATTGACGGCTGTCCAGACGGCGTTCGGTGTGGCCCACGGGCAGGTCGGACGGGGCGAAGCTTTCCGGCGTTTCGTTGATGTTGCCGGAGCCGATGTAATTGCTGAAATACGGCCGGGTATCGACCGTGCGGCGAAACGCGCTGGTGCCGAAAGTCAGCTCATGCTTGAGCCAGCCGGTGTTGAACAGGCCCGTCAAGGCCGCTTCGACTTCATCGTTGCGGCGCGTGTCGTCGGGGCTGCGGAAGTCGTAGATGTCGTAGCCGCCGTTGGTATTGAAATGGCCGGTCACCGGTGTCGCCGAGCAATCGCTCTGGTAGTAGCAGCCATAGGCGAACGCGCTGTAATCGTCGATCACCACGCGGCTGCGCGAGGCGCTGAGACTTCCCTTCCAGTCGTCGCTGAAACGGTACTCGTAGCGACCGCTCATGTTCAGCGAGTCGATGCCCACCGGGTTCGACCCGCTTTGGTAGCCCAGCAACTTGCGCGGCGAGGCATTGTGGGGCAGCTCGGTTCCGCCGATGAGTTGATAACCCGGCACCGAGCGTTGCTCTTTGGTCTGGTACTCGACGTCCAGCTGCAAGGTCGATTGATCGTTGATGTTCCAGTCGAACGCCAGCGAGGCGAAATCCCGCTGGCCATTGGCATGTTCGACGTAGGAACGAATGTCTTCGTGAGCAACGTTGGCGCGCAGGCCGAACTGTTTTTCGCTGCCGAACCAGCCGCCGACGTCCGTGGCGATATACCGCTCGCCGTGCTCGTTGGTGGACACCGTCACCGAACGCACGTCTTCCGGGCGTTTGGTCTTGTAATTGACCACACCCGCAGGCTCCGACACGCCGCTTTGCAAGCCGGACAGCCCTCTCAGCAACTCGACCTGCTCCTTGTTTTCCAGCGCCACGTTCTGCTCGCCGGTGATGCTGCGACCGTTGATGCGGTAGCTGTTCGCCGCGTCGAGGGAGAAACCGCGCACGACGAAATTTTCGTAGTAACCGACTGGCGCGTAGCTGTCGCCCACCGACGCATCGTTGCGCAGCACATCGCTGAGCAATTTGGCCTGCTGATTCTTGAGCATCTCCTCGCTGAACACCGAAATCGACGCCGGCGTGTCGCGCAGTGGCGCTTCGTTGAAACCGCCCACCGACGTGCTGCTGGCCTGGTAGATCGACGCCTGCTCGCCTGAGACCTTCACGGCGTCGAGCGTCAGCGGCTCAGCCTCTTGTGCGGCCAGCCATGGCGAGACGAAGGCAATACTCAGCGGCAGCAGGCGGCGCGGAAAACCGGCTGCAGGTCGGCGTGGGGTGGTCATCGACAGTGAAGCTCCAGGAGGGATCGTTTCTCGGCGCACTTTTTACGTTCTGTATGGTTTTTTTACAACCTCGATACGTCTTCTTTGAACGTATGAATTCTCTCGAAACGGAGCCATCCTCTCATCTACACTCGGCCACTTACTTTGCAGGATATTTCCGTCATGACCCCTTCGTTGCTGCTTGCCGTCCTCGCCTCGGGCTTCATCTACGCCATTTCGCCCGGCCCCGGCGTGCTGGCGGTGTTCGGCATCGGCGCGTCCAAGGGGCGACGCGCGGGTGCGGCGTTTCTCTGCGGGCATCTGCTGGGGGATGTGATCTGGTGCAGCACCGCGCTGGCCGCGATCATCGGCGCCAAGGTCATCGGGTCAACGACCTTCGACGTGCTGGGGGTCATCAGTGGACTGTTCCTGTTCTGGCTCGGCTGGCGGGCGATTCGCGCCAAACGCAGCAGCGAAGACGAGCCCAAAGCCCCAGCCCGCCACCCGTTCTGGCACGGCATCATGTTTGGCCTGACCAACCCGAAGGCCTACCCGGTGGCAGTGGCGACGTTCACCGCGCTGCTTTCCAGCCGGGTCGATCTGCTGAACTGGTCGATGCTGCCGCTGTTGATTCTGATCAGCACGTTGGGCGGCATCGCGGCCTACGGCATCATCGTCGGCGTGGTCGGCGCTCGCCACGTGCGTACCCTGTATCAGCGCCACGAACTGACCATCACGCGGCTGTGCGGGGTGATGTTTATCGGGTTTGCGATTCACGCGTTGACCCACGCGGTGCCGGGGTTGTTGCCGCGCAAGCCCTGACATTCAGCGTAAGGGTGTGGCCGCCGCCTCTTCCGACAGCCACGCCAAAAACGCCTTCACCTGTGGATCACGCTCACGACCCGGCACGCACACTGCCACATAACGCGGGCCGGGCAGGCTGACCTCCGGCCTGAACGCCACCAATTCCCCTCGCGCTACGCTGTCCGCCACCAGCACAGTGCTCGCCAGCACCAGCCCATGCCCGGCGACTGCGGCGCTCAAGGCGTAATGCTCGTCGTCGAACTGGCGAATTCGCGCCGTTCCCAGCCAGCGCTGGCTACCTGCCGCCTCGCACCAGCTTTTCCAGTTGACCGAAAAGGCACCCGGCATTGGCCAGCGCAGATCGATCAATTCCACCCGATGCTCGTCCAGCGCGTCCAGCAGACCGGGCGCGCCATAGACGCCGAAACACTCATTCATCAGGTCCTGCTGAAACAGGCTCGGGTCGTCGCGGCTGACGGTGCGGATGGCCAGATCGATGCTGGAATCGCGCTGCAAATCGACCAATTCATTACTGGTGTCGACATGAACGTTGAACTCGGGAAATGCCCGATAAAAACGGCCCAACCGAGGAATCAGCCACGCCGATGCCAGCGCGGGCGTGGTCGACAGCGTCAGGGTTTGAGAAGCCGTTTCAGGGCTGAAGCTTTCCAGGCTGCGACGGATGTCCAGCAACGCCTGATGGCTCTGGCGATACAGCTGCTCGCCCTCTTGCGTGAGCGCCACGCCCTGCCCGGACCGAACGAAGAGCATCGCGCCCAGCCAGGCTTCCAGCGTTTTGACCTGATGGGAAATGGCCGCGGGCGTCACCGACAGTTCCTCGGCAGCCGCCTTGAAACTGCCCAGCCGCGCCGCCGCTTCGAAGGTGCGCAACGCATTGAGGGGAAGGGTGGAAAACACGGAAAGCTCCCTGCATGAAATGAACTGATGCGGCGTCAATTTATCTCATTTCACCCGACGCCGACGATTCGGTAGGGTGACGGCCATCGTTCTTCACGCCTCAGGATAAAGCCCATGCAAGGCCCTACACGCAAGGTGGTTCAAGCCATCCTCTACGAAGTCATCGCGATTGCCGTGCTGTCGCCCACCCTTTCACTGATCTATGACGACGGCCTGGCCCATGCGGGCGCGCTGTCCGTCATGCTGTCGGCCAGCGCGCTGATCTGGAACATGGTTTACAACTCCCTGTTCGAATACTGGGAAGCCCGCCAGACCAGCCGCACACGGACCTTGGGCCGCAGGCTGCTGCACTCGTTGGGCTTCGAAGGTGGACTGGTGGTGATGCTGGTGCCACTGGTGGCCTGGTGGCTGGACATCACGTGGTGGAGCGCGCTGGCGACCAACCTGGGTTTGTTCGTGTTTTTCTTCTTTTACGCGCTGGTGTTTCAGTGGGGGTTCGACCGGGTGTTCGACGTGCCGGCTTCGGCGCGCGAACCGGTGTCGGGTTGAGGCATCACTCGATTCGAAAATCGGGGTGCAGGCGTTTCCAGTGCGCTCGCAATACGTTCTTTTGGCTGTCGATCATTTGACTGTCATTCAATGCCCCCAGCCATAACGCCCGCGCGCTTTCCATCACTGCTCTGAGGTTGTAGAGCACCGGGCGCCAAGGAATGTCGCCATAGTCTGCCCATCGCTTGAAATGCTCCATGGTGACCTCGTACCAGTTTTTGGTCTTGGCCATGTTCAAGGCAAATTGGCTTTCGTCAGCGATATAACCTTTGGTCATCACGATGTCGTAGGCCGGTGACAGCTCTGCATGCCGGCCATCCCGATAAATGATGCTCCAGTTCTTGAGGTGAGCATCGCCGTTCGCCAGCAGAATGTTGACCAACAGACGCCGTGCCATCTGAATCGCGTCCCGCTGTCCATGGATCGAATTCTGGTAAAGCAGTTTGCCGATCTGGTCGTAACTGGCCCTTCGGTATTTGTCATGCGCATACGCATATAAAATCTGAGCAAAATCCTCCGAATGAACCCTCTGGTTTCCTGGCAACCGATCGTAGCGACGAATCCCATAAGCCTGCTGCTCGTCAGGCAGGTTGATCTGCGGAAAGGCCTCAATATCTGCCATCCTGATCAGCTTTATTTCAGGGATTCAGATGTCTCCCCACGGGCTTTCGTCGTCATGCGCGACAGGCGAGCGCGGGCCCTCGGATGGGCGATCCACATTGGGGTACAGCGGCTCGACGTTCTCCGCAACATCGCTGGCGAGCACTTTTTCTACGCGATTTAGCCTCGATTTGGGAACCAGGACCAAGACCGCGTCCAGGCCTTCCGCGATCTGATCGAGGGTGGCGAGCCTGGGATTGCCACCGGCTTCGATCTTTCCGTACTGCTGACGGGTGAGGCCCGCGCGCAAGGTCATGTCCTGGATTTTCAGGCCCAGGGCCAACCGCTGTTTTCGGATTTGATCAAGCAGAGTGGTTTTCATGGCGCGATCTCAATTGAGTGGTCAGCACGTGCACGCTATGAAGCTCATTCGCTGAAAGAGCCATATAGGTTGCAAAAACCACTTTACGAGCCACATAAATTACATTCAAGCATAAAAGAGCTTTATATGGCTCACTCCATCAAATAAAGCCATATAGATTACATTCAGAAACTTATTTATTGCGCCAACCCCACCTTCAGCAATTTCCCGTCCTCTTCATCCGTCAGCACATACAGGTAACCGTCCGGCCCTTGGCGCACGTCACGAATGCGGGATTCAAGCTCGCCCAGCAGGCGTTCTTCGTGCACCACTTTGTCGTCCTTGAGTTCCAGGCGGATCAGCACCTGCGCGGAGAGCGCGCCGATGAAGATGTCGTGGTCCCAAGGCTTGAATTTGTCGGCGCTGTAGAACGTCATGCCGCTGATGGCCGGGGATTTTTCCCAGACATGGAACGGTTTGGTTACGCCTTCGACGATTTTGCCTTTGGATTCGGGAATCGGCTGGCCGTTGTAGTCGATGCCGAAGGTGGAAATCGGCCAGCCGTAGTTGGCGCCGCGTTCGATGATGTTGATTTCGTCGCCGCCCATGGGGCCGTGTTCGTTGGTCCAGACTGTGCCGTTCCAGGGGTTGAGTGCGGCGCCTTGCTGGTTGCGGTGGCCGTAGCTCCAGATTTCAGGGCGGACATTTTTCTGGCCGACGAAGGGGTTGTCGTCCGGGACCGAGCCGTCGGCGTTCAGGCGCACGATCTTGCCTTGCAGCTTGTCGAGGTCCTGGGCGGTGGGCCGGTTATTGTTTTCACCCAGGGCGATGAACAGGTAGCCGTCCTGATCGAAGACCATTCGTGAGCCAAAATGATTGCCCACGGACAGCTTCGGTTGCTGCTGGAAAATTCGCGTGAAGCCTTCGATTTTGGTCATATCGGGCGACAGCCGTCCACGCCCTGCGGCAGTGCCACCGGTCTGGCCATCCGCCGAGGCTTCGGCGTAGGTCAAATACACCATGCGGTCCTTGGCGAAGTCCGGAGACAGCACGACATCGAGCAAGCCGCCCTGCCCCTGCACCCAGACTTTCGGCACGCCGGACAGCGGCGCCGAAAGCTTGCCGTCGGGGCTGACCACACGCAGGCTGCCCGTGCGTTCAGTGACCAGCATGCCTTTGTTGTCCGGCAGGAACGCCACGGCCCACGGGTGTTTCAAGCCCCCCACGACCTCGTCCACCGTCAGTGTGCCCTCCTCGCTTTTGTACGTGGCGGCGGAGGCTTGCAACGAGAGACTGAAAAAAGCCGTTGCACACAGCGTGGCGATCAAGGTCTTGCGGAACAGGCTGCGATGGGACATGGGCGATTCCTTTTGCTGAGATTTTTAGTTGCTGCCGCGCGCGTTGCTGGACGGGCGCGGAGACTGCTGACGAGTAGGGTAGCCGTTGCCAATGCCGCCGTTTTCCAGCGTGGGCATGCGTTGGGGTGACGTATTCAGGTTCGAATTGCGCGGGACCGGCGCAATGGGCTGAGTCCCTTGGCGGCTGTTGGGATTGGCGCGGCGAATGGCGCCGTCATCGACGTTGTTGTTGCTGCGGTTGGGGTAGCTGGCCGAGGCCAACAGTTGAGGGGATTGCGCGGAAGGCACATCGGCGTGAGCCACGCCGACGCCCAACAAGGCAGTCAGGGAACACAGAGCAAGACGTCGCAGAAAGCTGTTCATCATTGACCTCGTGGGCATGATTGAGGGGCGAGTCCCGTATTTGATGGCGCGGGCGGCCCTAGGTTCGCCACGAGATGCGCAGAGAGATTCGCGGTGCGAGAAAGGATGAGCAACCGGGAGGGCATTTCACTTTGTAACGATGAGTGTCTGGGAGAACCCGGGAAAGTCTAAGAGAGCCCGGAGAGTCGGGTAGTCGCTGCCTTCGATGATCGGACCCGGGATTGGGTGTAACCTCTGCCGACGAAAAAAGCCGCCGAGTTCCGAACCTGCCATGTCCGACGCCCCTGCCCTCAAGGAAATCTTCAACCACGAACGGCTAAAGCACATTGCCGATGAAACCTCCGCGGTCTATCCAGCATTTGACCGAAAGCGCTTTCTCGCCCAGGCGACAGAGGGTCTGGACGGCCTCTCCCTCATGCAACGCCTGAACCGGGTCAGCCAAAGCCTGCACGCCGGACTGCCCCAGGATTATCTCGCGGCACTGGACATCCTCTATCAACTGGCCCCACGCCTGAACAGCGCGTTCGTCAGCCTGATCCTCCCGGAATACGTCGCTTTGTACGGTCAGGAGGACTTTGAACGCTCGATGGAAGCGCTGAAGTTTTTCACTGCCTTCGGCTCTTCGGAATTCGCCGTGCGGCACTTCTTGCGCCGGGATTTCGCGCGGGCCATAGAGGTAATGCACAGCTGGTCACTGGACGACAACCCGCACGTTCGGCGTCTGGCCAGTGAAGGGTGCCGCCCTCGCCTGCCGTGGTCGTTTCGGCTGGAAAACCTGATGGTCGATCCCTCGCCGGTGCTGGACATCCTCGACAATCTCAAAGCCGATGACAGCCTGTACGTGCGCAAGTCGGTGGCCAATCACTTCAACGACATCACCAAAGACAACCCCGAATGGGTGCTCGATCAACTGGAGGGATGGTCGCTGGACAACCCGAACAGCGCGTGGATCGCTCGCCACGCCTTGCGCTCATTGATCAAGAAAGGCGATGTGCGTGCGCTGACGCTGATGGGCGCAGGCGAAAAAGCCCAGATTCGGCTGAGCGACTTGAAGTTAACGCCTGAGGCAATCAGCCTGGGCGAGCGTATCGAGCTGACTTTCACGCTGACCTCCACATCGAACGACGCCCAGCGCCTGATCATCGATTACGCGATTCATTACGTGAAGAAATCCGGCGGCACGTCGGCCAAGGTCTTCAAGCTCAAGACACTGGAACTGGCCGCGGGTGCGTCGGTGACCCTGCGCCGCGAACAGGAGGTGCGCAACTTCACCACCCGCGTGCATTATGCCGGACGGCATGAGGTGGACGTCTTGATCAATGGTGAATGCCTGGGTCGCAGCGGTTTTGACCTGAACGCGTGACGAAGACAGCCGGTCGGCTGCTGCACAAATCTTCCAGACCTGAGGGTAGGCTGGGCGCTAACGTGAGCAGCCGTGCCTCTTTTTTCAGGAGCCTCCATGCCCGAACGCAACTGGATCGATCTCAAGCAGGACGCCTTGTCCGGCATCGAGACGGTGCGCGCGCATTTCGAAGGGCATGCGTACGACCCGCATTGGCACGACAGTTATCTGGTGGGCATCACCGAGCAAGGCGTGCAGCAATTCAACTGCCGTCGTCAGCAGCACAACAGCACGCCGGGCAAAGTGTTTCTGCTCGAACCGGGCGAAATTCATGACGGACACGCGCCGGAAGCGGACGGCTTCACCTACCGCACGTTGTACCTCGACCCGCACTGGATGGACCGGGAGTTGCGCGCCCAATTCGAAGAGGCGCCGGACAACGGGCACGTCAGCTTTGCCGCGACCCTGGCCGACGACAACCGACTGGCCATTGCCACCGCGAACGCCTTCGAAGCCATGCACAGTGGCGAGCTGCGCATCGTGCGCCAGACCGCGCTGGACAACCTTTTATCAAGTCTCACGGACCATTTGCGCTGGCGTGCGCTGATCAATCCCGATCCGCGCTTGCCGCTGGTGGCGCAACGGGCGCGGGATTATCTTCACAGTCATCTGCATCAGGACATCGGTCTTGACGATTTGGCAACGGTGACCGGCGTCGACCGTTTTCGCTTGAGCCGCGCGTTCAAGGCAGCCTTCGGATTGGCGCCCCATGCCTACCTCATTCAACTGCGCCTGACCCGCGCTCGCCGCCTGCTGGCCCGGGGTGAACTGCCGGTCGATGTCGCGGCGGCGCTGGGGTTTGCCGACCAGAGCCATTTGGGCCGCTGGTTCCAGCGCGCCTACCGCATGACACCTGCCGACTACCGCAAGCGCTGCTCAAATCTTCCAGACTGACACCCGCCCGCGCCGCGATCATCACGGCATGATCCTTCGCTGCCGAGTTGTTCCCCATGCAAACCTTTCTGCCGTTCCTGCTGTTCGCGTTCGTCTCTTCGATCACCCCTGGCCCGACCAACATTCTGGTGCTGACCAACAGCTCCCGATACGGCCTGCTGCGCACACTGCCGATCGTCGTGGGCGGCTGCGCCGGGGCGGCGTTGTTAGTGTTGGTCGTCGGCACGGGGCTGGGCGACGTGCTGGCCCGTCATCATCAAGTGCAAACGGTGATGGCGTGGGTCGGAATCGCCTGGCTGACCTGGCTGGCGTGGCAGATTTTCAGCGCGCCCGCCGAGGCCATTGATCCTGACCAAGCGAGCAGTGGGCCGCGACTGGGGCTCTGGAGCGCCGCCAGCCTGCAACTGGTCAACCCGAAAACCTGGATGATGGCGCTGGCCGTGGTGAGTGTGTTTGCCGGGACTGACGCGGATCGGATGCTGCGGGTGATGTGGCTGTCGCTGACGTTCTTTCTGGTGGCGATCCCGTGCATGGCGGCGTGGGCCTACCTGGGCGTGAGCGCTGCGAAGTTTTTCCGTTCGCCGCAGAGCATGAAACGGTTCAATCAAGTCATGGCATTGCTGCTGGTGGCATCGGCGTGGTTGACGTTGGTGGTGTGAGAATTTCCGCGTTGTCGCCAACATGCCCCAGGGGTCGCTGAAGAACTGCGATCCTCTGTAGGAGTGAGCTTGCTCGCGACGACTGAGGCTTAGCCGCTAGAAATGTGGCGGATGTACAGGCCTCTTCGCGAGCAAGCTCACTCCTACAGGTTTTGCAGAAGCCTGAAGACTGAGCCCTGCCGCAATGACGAATCTGTGCAAGGGACGCCCACATGATTTAATGCCGGCTTTCAACACGAATTCCGGACCTCCCGCCATGGCCCCTTTCTACGACGCGCGCGGCAATATCTACGCCGTGATTTCCCCTGAAGCCCTGCGTGCGCTGGGTGTGAACGTGCCGCTGTCTGCCGCCGACGCTGCTCTGGCCCGATTAAGCTGGGCGCCTCAGGCGGTGGCGGCGATCTGTGACTGGCCTGAAGGCCAGCGACCGGCGGGCAGCAAGGCTCATCGCTCCGACGGTCTCTTGGTTGGTCCGTTTCAGGACACAGCGCCGTTCGACGTGCTGATCGTCAACACTGACGCCACCCTCGCCGAGCGCAGCGGCAACGGGCTGACCATCTTCTCGCAATCCTTGGCCGACACCGGTCGCACACCGCGGGATCAGGCGTTCACGCTACGGGTGCATCACGACAGCGCCGACTCCGCCAGCCCGGTGCCGACGCAAGCGATGCCCGCCGTGATCGACAGAGTGTCGGGGTTCTGGCTGGACATCGGCACACCAGGCTTCGGGGCAAAAGCGGTCGGGGCCATCGGACCTGGCGTCAGCGAGACCACGCACAATGACGCGCCGGTCAATCGCGTCGAACGGCTCGCCACGCTGCACCCTCACTGGCACACCAGCGTATTCGTCAGAGTCGGCAACCCTCATTGCGTAACGCTGGTCCCGGACGTGGAGTCCCTGCCCGGTTTCGAGGCGCTGCACGACGCCCCCCTCAACGATGCCCTGACTCGCATCGCCTTCGCTGCGGGCGAATTCGGTGATGGCGACCCCTGCCCTGCTGGCATCAACCTGCAATGGGCCACGCACATCGCCCCCAACCAGATCATGGCGCGGGTGTTCGAGCGCGGCGAAGGTCCGACCGCCTCCTCAGGAACCAGCGCCAGCGCGGTCGCGTCGGCGGCCTGGCTCTGCGGCTGGGTCGAGGCGGGTCTGGTGGAGGTGGTGATGCCCGGCGGCACAGCACCGATCCAGCTCATCGAGCAGAACGGCCAATTGCACCAGGTTCAGCTGTTCGGGGCGGCCCATCCACAGCACTGATCTACCCCACCGTCGCGCTGTCCTTTCTGAAGACGGCGCAGTTTTATGTGGCCATTTGTGAATTCCAACGCAATCGAATGTGAATTGCCACTATTCGGATTGCAACCGCCATGACGTTGACTATGCTCTGATCCAACGTGGCTCGGCGCTGACAACGCGCCGTGCACGGGCCGCATCAGTCATCGACACTGGAAGTCAGGCGCCGCATATGGACAGGCTCGGTCACTCCGCAAATCGACTACCGCTGATCGCTTCGATTGTGATCAGACGACTGGTATTCACATGTTTTAACATTCCCCAACCCTCCTATCACGCGCCGGGCAGCCCTTTTTCGCAGCGTTCATTGCTGTGCGATGTCATACCGCCATGACTCAAGCACGGCGCCCTCAGGTCGATTTCCGTATCAACCCATCAAGGAAGACGGTCGCGTTGACCACGTTTTCGTAATTATCGAGGTGTCTGGCCCATGTTCAATTCCGTCCGCAAGGCTGTCGAAGCCGAGTTACAAGTTTCCACCGCCGCGTTGTGCCAGTCGAAGGCCAAACTCGCGGCGATCAGCCGTTCCATGGCCATGATCGAATTCACGCCGGAAGGCATCATCCTCGACGCCAATGAGAATTTTTGTCTCACCATGGGCTATCAGCCGGGTGAACTGGTGGGCAAGCATCACCGGATCTTTTGCGAGAAAGCGTTCTGCGACAGCGAGGCCTACGGCAAATTATGGCGCGACCTTGCCCGCGGTGAACCGCTGTGCGGCGAGTTCATGCGTCTGGACAAATCCGGACGGGAAATCTGGCTGGAAGCGAGCTACATGCCGGTCTATGACACCGACGGCCGGGTTCAAAGCGTGATCAAAGTGGCGTCGGACATCACTGCTCGGGCGCACAAGAGCCATGAAAACCAGAGCATGATCTGCGCGATCGGCCGCTCGATGGCAATGATCGAGTTCTCCCCTGACGGTCGGGTCATCACGGCCAACGAAAACTTCCTCAAGACCATGCATTACACGCTGGCCGAGATCGTGGGTCAGCACCACAGCCTGTTTTGCACCCGCGCCGAAGTGGAGTCCCCGGCGTACAAGGCGTTCTGGGCATCGCTCAATCGCGGCGAATATCATGCCCATCGTTTCGAGCGGGTCGATAAGCACGGTCATACGGTTTATCTCGAAGCGACGTACAACCCGCTGTTCGATGCCAAGGGGCGTCTGTACAAAGTGGTGAAATTCGCCAGCGACATCACTGAACAAGTGACCGTGCAGCGCAACGCCGCCACCACCGCCCACGACACCTCGGTACGCACCGACGCCTGTGCGCAGAAGGGTTCCAGCGTGGTGCAGCAAACGGTGGAGGTGATTGAGCAGATTTCCAATGACCTCAACGAAGCGGCGCGCAGCATCGATGCGGTGAACAAACAGTCGGAAATCATCGCCACCATCGTCCAGACCATTCGCGGGATTGCCGATCAGACCAACCTCCTGGCCCTCAACGCGGCCATCGAGGCCGCACGCGCGGGAGAGCACGGGCGTGGGTTTGCGGTGGTGGCCGATGAAGTGCGAGGGCTGGCAGCGCGAACCAGCAAGGCGACCATCGAGATTGTGGACGTGGTGCGACAGAACAACGAACTGGCCAAGAGCGCGGTGTCGAGCATGCAGTCGAGCCTTAGCAGAACGGGCACCGGGGTGGAACTGGCCAATGAGGCCGGGGAAGTGATTCTGGAGATCCAGCAGGGATCACGGCATGTGGTGGATGCGATCAGCCAGTTCAATTCGACGTTGCGGCTGGATTAAGCAAGGTGTGAAGGTCTGCGAGAACCTCTGGTACGCCACAGATCCTGTGGGAGACGCCGGAGGGACGACGGCAGCGAAACGGTACATCAGATACACACGCTGTGACTGACTCGCCGAATCGCTGCCGTCGTCCCTCCGGCGTCTCCCACAAGGATCGCGGAGTGGCGACGGGACGCGTTATTCGCCGATATCCTCATTCCACAATTCAGGCTTGTCGGCGATGAATTGCTTCATCAGCCCGATGCAGGTGGCGTTGTGCACCACGTCCACTTGCACGCCTCGCGAGCGCAAGAGTGCTTCTTCACCCATGAACGTCTCGTTCTCGCCGACGATGATTTTGCGAATGCCATACAGCAGGATCGCGCCACTGCACATCGCGCAGGGTGAGAGGGTCGTGTAGAGCGTGGCTTCGCGGTAAACCCTGGCGGGCTGGCGTCCGGCGTTTTCGAACGCGTCCATTTCGCCGTGCTTGATCGCGCTGCCTTCTTGCACCCGACGGTTATGGCCGCGACCAATGATCTTGCCGTCGTGGACGATCACCGAGCCAATGGGAATGCCACCCTCGTCCAGCCCTTTCTGCGCTTCGTCGATGGCCGCCTGCATGAATGGGTCCATGGTCTCTCCTTCCCCTGTCGATCAAAAAATAGGCCGGACGCTGCTGGCAGCACCCGACGCCTCAAGGCTTGGCTTTTTTCAGCGCGTTGTCCAGCGCGGTCGACACATAGACCTTGAGCAACTCACTGGAACGGCCTTTCATGTCCATGCCGACGTCGCGCTGCTTGGCGCGGAATTTATTGGCAACTTCAGGCGGCGGATCACCCGCGTCGAGGGCCGTCAGTTCGTCAGGGGTAAACGAAGCCGAGTAGGCAGCGGCGAGGTTTCGATCCCATTCCTGTTGATACTGGGGCTGCAAATACTGGAGTTCGTCCTTGACGATTTCCTGGGCCTTAGTGCGCCCGACGGCTTCGACGATGGTGGTGAACGTCACAGTGCGCGACGCCACTTGGTACCCCAGCCAGCCGAGGCTCTCGCCCAAATGATGATCCTTGACGAAAGCCAGCGCGTCGGGCGCTGTAGACGCGGTGGCCGGTGATTGAGCGGAGGGTTGTGCTGGGCGCGAGGCTGAGGGATCGGGAGCGGTGTCGCCGGCCAGCGCACAGCCTGACGCCCCCACCAATACGCCAAAAAGCCCTCCGGCCGCCAAGTTCAAAATCGTCAACGCAGTCGATCTGCTATATCCCATGTCCTCTCCCCGGCGACTTTTATCTGTGTGATCAACTCACTGACTCCCCCGAACGCTAGCAGTTGAGCCACGCTTTACCAACTGATCAAACGCGTGCCCGGCGCAAGGCGAGCGGTGCGTTCTGGGGTGAGACCACAGATTTGGAGCAAGGTTGAGGAGATTGCAGCCTGCAAGCCTGGCACAGAAGGGAGTGGGCTTGATCACGAAGGGCCAGTACATCCACATCCCTGTCGTTTCTGGAATCCGCCTCCGTGGGCAAGCTCATGCCCACGAGGGGAATTGCTCGAAACGACTTACAACCCCGCCGAGACCTTCTTCGCGATGTCAGCAGGCACCCACGCAGTCCAGATTTCCGGGTGGTCTTTCAGGAACGTCTTGGCCACCGCATCCGGCTCCAGACGTTTCTCGCTCATTTCGCCGAGGGTTTTGTTCAGTTGATCAATCGGCAGATCAACCTTCTCGAAGAAGCTCACCAGCTCTGGATATTGCTTGTGGAACGGCTCGGACACACCGATGGCCAGGTGCGCGGCCAATGAGGCCGAGCCGATCGGGTTCGGGTTGGAGGCATCGGACAGGGTCTTCCACGCGGCCTCGTTGAATGGCGGTTCTTCCAGCTTGATCAGCTTGAAACGGCCCAGCAACGGCGTCGGTGACCAGTAGTAGAACAGCACCGGTTTATTACGGCGAATGGACGAGGCGATTTCCGCGTCCAGTGCTGCGCCAGAGCCGGTACGGAAGTTCACGTAGGTGTCGTTGAGCTTGTACGCCTTGAGCTTTTGGGTGTTGACGATCTCAGAGGTCCAACCCGTCGGGCTGTTGAGGAACCGGCCCTTGCTCGGGTCTTCCGGGTCTTTGAACACGTCTTTGTACTTGGGCAGGTCAGCCACCGATTTGAGGTCCGGCGCCAGGGGTTTGATGCCTTTTTCTGGGTCACCCTTGATCACGAATTCCGGCACCCACCAGCCTTCCGTGGCGCCTTTGACGATGTTGCCGAGGCCATAGACCTTGCCTTCGGATTCCGCTTTCACCCACGCGGGGCTGCGACCGGCCCACTCTTCACCGATCACCTGAATGTCGTTCTTGGCCAGCGCCGCTTCGAGGCTGACCGTGCTGCCTGGCAGCTTGTCGGTCGGGTAACCGTAGCCCTTCTCGACGATAGTCCGCAGGACCTCGGTGATCAGGCTGCCGCTTTCCCAAGTGATGTCGCCGAAATGAATGGGCGTGGTCTTTTCAGCGCTGTGCGCGGGCTGAGTCAGAACCGCCAACGCGAGCAGCGAGCCGCCCAGCAAGTGTTTGATCGATGTCATGGTTGTCTCTTTTTAGTTCTTGGTTAATGAGTTCGGTCACATCGTCAGCGATCAAGCCCACGTCAAGACAGGCTCGGTCGGCTTCGGCACAGCACACGTTTCATTCAAGACCTGCGCGCACGTCACAGGTTTCAGTTTTTTCACATCAGCGCCCCACCTGTGATCTGCGAAGCGGCTTACAACACTGGCAATCCCAGGCTTTGCGCGTGTCGTTCGTAATCGAGCAGCACCTGGTAATCCTCTTCGCGGGAGGGCAGCACTTCGCTGATCGCCAGCACCTGCGCAACGTGCGGCAGGTCTTTGAGGGCCTGATTCAACGCGGCCCGAATCACCTCGGCATCAGCGCCGACGCGGGTGATATAGGGCAGGCACGGCCCCTCGGCGGTGCGCCCGATCACCTTCACCTGCGCGACTTCTTCACTGTGATCACGCGCGAGATAGTCGAAGGTCACGCTGTCGATGGCGGCGAGATCTCCCCGCCCTGCCTTGATCGCGGCCAAGCTGTTGCGGTGGCCGCCCGTCAACGACACGTCGGCGAAGAAAGTGCCGCCTGCTTGCAGCGGTGCCAACGCGTGACGAAACAGGTTCATGCCGGAATTGGAGTCCCGCGAGTTGAGCAGCCCGCGACTGCCGCGGAAATCCTCCAGCCGCCCACGCGCATCATCGGCCCGCGCCACCAGCACGCTGCAATGGTTGCCATCAGCGCTGTGGGGCAGTTGATACACCGGACGTCCCACCACCTGAACCTGCCCCCGCAGTTGGGTCATCAGCGGGTAGCCGCAGGTTTGCGTGATCAACAAATGCGGCGACAGCCAGAGCTGCGGCAAATCAAGCGGCTGGGCGTCCAGGCGTGCTGCCCCGAGCAATTCAAGCACGCGGCTCACCCATTGCTCCTGCGCCTCGCGCACGCGGTCAGGGGCAACGTACATTCTTAATTCTGCGTAGCCTTGAGCCATGTCGGGATACCGGTCGGGTGCGAAGGTCGCCAAAGGAATACTCGAACCCCCTGATCCTTCACGTAAGGAAGAAGCGGCCCCGCAATTCTGCACATGACAGATACAACGTTGTACATCGAGACCGGGAAAGATGTAGATCGTTTGGTTATGACGACCAAACCAAATGTGCCACGCGTCCCTCCATCGTGCGTGCTAGCCTCGGCCATCACTTCCTGCCGTCAACCGGGATGCACATGAAAACCACGCTGTTAGCCGTTTCCCTCGCGGCCCTTTTCGGGTCGTCACTGGCCACTGCCGCCACACCTGCTTCCGCGTCAAACATCAGCCATGAACAGTTCGCCACAGTGCTCAAGGGCGACTGGCGCGTGCCCAAAAATGCGGCCCGCGATCAGTACCGGCATCCGGAACAGACGCTGACCTTCTTTGGCGTGCGCACCGATCAGACCGTCATCGAAATCACGCCGGGCAATGGCTGGTACAGCGAAGTGCTGGCCCCCTTGCTCAAAGACAAAGGCCATTACGTCGCCGCTATCGTCGACCCTTCGGAAAGCGATTATGCGAAAAAATCCGCCGAGAGCCTCCGGCAGAAATACGCCGCCGACCCTGCGCATTACGGCAAGGTCGACGTAGTAGCGTATGCCCCCAAGACTCCGGTTTTCGGCAAGCCTGGTTCGGCGGACACCGTGCTGACCTTCCGCAACGTGCACAACTGGGTCGATGAAGGCAATGAAGCCGCGACGTTCAAGGCGTTTTACACCGTGCTGAAACCGGGCGGGACATTGGGCGTAGTCGACCATCGGGCCAAGCCGGGCACCACGGCCAAGGACAACGAAAAGAACGGCTACCTGCCCACCGATTACGTGGTGAAACTGGCCGAAACTGCGGGATTCAAGCTGGTGGGTCAGAGCGAAGTCAACGCCAACCCCAAGGACACCAAGGATTACCCCGACGGCGTCTGGACCCTCCCGCCCGCGTTGATGAAGGGTGATCAGGACAAGGACAAATACCTGGCGATTGGCGAGTCGGACCGAATGACGCTGCGGTTCGTCAAACCGGGCAAATAGGCTTCAAGAAAACGGTTTGTAGAGCGCAAAAGCGCCTGTGGGGTCGGCTTGCTGGCTCCCACAATGAGGTCGCATTTCACTTCATATCCCGTGATCAATCATCCGCATTCGGGTCCATGTCAGGAAACAGCACCTCGGTGAAGCCGAAGCGGGTGAAATCCTTGACCCGCGAGGGGTACAGACGACCGATCAGGTGATCGCATTCATGCTGCACCACCCGTGCGTGAAACCCTCGCGCGTCGCGCTGAATCGCCTTGCCATCGGGATCGAACCCTTCATAGCGGATGTGCTCGTAACGCTCGACCACACCGCGTAAACCCGGCACGGACAGACACCCTTCCCAGCCTTCTTCCACGGTCGGTTCCAGCGGCGTGATCAGCGGATTGAGCAGAATGGTCTGCGGCACAGCCTCGGCATCCGGGTAACGCTCACTGCGCTCGAAACCGAAGATCACCAGCTGCAGATCGACACCAATCTGCGGCGCGGCCAACCCGACGCCCCCCACGCTGCGCATGGTTTCGAACATGTCGTCGATCAGGGTTTTCAGCTCACGCGAGCCGAACATCGACTGGGGCACGGGCGGCGCAACGCGCAGCAGGCGCTCGTCACCCATTTTCAGAATTTCACGAATCATGGAAGAACCTTTCGAAAGGGGCGGATGCGCCGGTCAGATGCGCATCCTGCCACAAGGATCGATCAGGGTTTATCGGTTTTGAGCGGTTGCAGGGGTTGCAGCGCCGGTTCGTAATCATGATCGTGATCGTGGGTGTGATCCCGTCCCAGACCCGAGACGTGCTTCTTCGCAATCACGGTCTCGCCATCGGCATTTTCACCGCCATCGCCCGCCACTTTTTCACCCTTGGCCTTGCCCTCTTCGGACATGTGCTCGATCACGGCATTCATCTCTGCGCCCAGCAGCAAGACCGAAGCGGAAATGTAGAAATACAGCAGGAGCACGATGATCGCCCCGATGCTGCCGTACATGGCGTCGTAGTTAGCGAACGTCTTCACGTAATAGGCAAAGCCCAGCGAGGCCACGATCCACACCACCACTGCCAGCACCGAACCGGGCGAGATGAAGCGGAATTCCTGCTTCACGTCAGGCATCAGGTAATACATGGTCGCCACCGAGACCATCAGCAAAATGATGATCACTGGCCAACGCAGCAGCGTCCACAGCGTAACGATGAACGCTTCCATGCCGATCTGCGCGGCGAGCCAGCTCATCACCTGAGGGCCGGTGACCATCAGCGCGGCGGTGGTCAGCAGCATCCCGGCGAAGCCCACGGTGTACAACACCGACAGCGGAATGCGCTTCCAGACCGGACGTCCTTCGGCAACGTCATAGGCGGCGTTCATCGCGCTCATCATCAACCGCACGCCCGCAGAAGCCGACCACAGGGCGATCACGATACCGATGGACAGCAAGCCACCCTTGGATTGTTGCAACTGGTCAATCACGGGGTTGACCTGATCCAGCGCCACGGGCGGCAAGACCAGTTCCGACTGCAGGCGCAGCCAGCTGAAGAAATCGGGCAAATGCAGGAAGCCGATCAGGGCGATCAGAAACAGCAGAAACGGGAATAGCGAGAACAACATCTGATAAGCCAACGCCGAGGCGTAGGTCGACATCTCGTCGTCGAGAAACTCTTTGACCGTTCTGACCAACACGGTTCTCACACGTAGCTGGCGCAAATCCGGGAATATCATGGCGTCTCCTTTCGCGACGTAGACGTATCTGAAGCACATTTACCTATACGAGCGGGCAAACGCTTTGAAATTCCATAGGCCCTCTGGAACGGGGCGGCTTTTTACATCCAGTTAAGCACTTTTGCCACGGTGAATACGTTGCAGGATGTCTGTTGCAGAATGTTTTGGGCCGGACACAATAACGGCCATCAAAGGATGGCCGCTACAGGTCATGCGGGTATTCGCTTGAGGCTCCTCGTCAGGGCCCGAAGCCGAAGCGCGCGGGCCATCAGGCCTTGTCGACGCCTTTTTTCACGGCATCTTTGGTTTTGCCAACCGCTTGTTGCGCTTCGCCCTTGAGCTCTTGCGCCTTACCCTCGGCTTTGAGTTTGTCGTTGTCGGTGACTTTACCGACGCCTTGTTTGACATTACCGGCTGCTTCGTTGGCCATGCCTTTGACTTTATCGCCAGTGCTGCTCATCGTGTTTCTCCTCGGTAAGAATCAGGTGTCATAACCTCGACATAAGCATTGACCGGCCCCCGTCCGCGAGAGTTTCAATTATTTCAGAGGCGGTTTATCCGCCGGCTGCGAGGCTTTTCATCGCCTGTTCCAGTTTGGGCTTTATGTTTGCCGGACAACCCCGGAGAATGCGCGGCCGAACCGGATTGTGACTATCCTGCCCTTTCAGCGGATACACCCTCAGGATCACGAGAAAGCGCTACACAGGAACGTTATGAAAATCGACAAGCAGCAGGCCATCGCGCGCCGCAATGAGCAACTGGGCGGCGCCGTGCTGGGCACCAACAACACCCATTTCGCGGTACTCGACCCCAAGCGCAACATCTGGTGGTTCGACCTTCCCGTCGCGCGTCTGGCGGTCGGTCAATACGAATGGCTGCATCTGCTGCTGCACACGCCGAGCACCGACGAGCTGATTCACCTCAAGGTGACGACCAGGTTCCTGCGTGAGCAAAAGGACGGAGTGGTGATTCGCAACGAAGGCAAACGCAAGTCCACTGTCAGCCTGGAGCTGTCAGCAGACAAGGATTCGTACCTCAAGGACATGCGTCCTAACGGCGCGAATCTGAGTTTTGCGGGGTTTGTGCAGAAGTAATCGACGGCATACCCAGGCTCACCGGCCTTGTACGCATCACTCTGTAGGAGCGAATTTATTCGCGAAAAGGGTCCAGCCGATGCGATGCGTCGGCTGAAATGCCTTCGCAAATGAATTCGCTCCTGCAGATTCATATCGCCTGGACCTTGAACCTGCGCACGGCCCAATACCCCACCGCCCCTGCCACACCCGACGCGAACGTTCCCCACGCCCAGTCCACCAGCGCCAGTTGCGAAGGCCAGCCCTGCAAGGTCGCCCAGTTGGTCAAGTCATAGGTCCCGTAGGCCATCAGCCCGAGCAACGCGCTGTACCCTGCCGCGTATTTGAGGCTGCCAGCCCTCGCACCTGGGAACACGCCGATCAGCACGATGCCCACGATGTAGATCAGGTAGAACAGCAGCGCCGGGAAGATCACCGGTGTTTCCAGCATCAACGGCCCCAGCCAGGCGCGATAGGTCGGCCCCATCAAGACACCAAGCCAGAGGCCGTCGAGCACCAGAAACGCTGCGAGCGTGGACAGATAAGCGCTGAAAAATCGTTTCATGGGCACACCCCGAGCAAGCCATGAGTCGCACCGGTTGGCGCGCTCATTGGCTGTGACCCGCGTTCATCGACGATAGCTGCAAAAAGCGTTGCGCTTTCTCTCGACGGCGATGCGAGCTGCGCAGGAAGGAGTGAATCAGACCAGTTCGATACGGTCCGCGTGAATCACGATCTGACCCTGTTTGTACAACGCGCCGATGGCTTTCTTGAAGTTGCCTTTGCTGACCCCGAACAGGTTGCTGATAACCGCCGGATCGCTCTTGTCGCTGACGGGCAGCACGCCGTTGTTCTGGCGCAACTTGTCGAGGATCTTGGTGTTCAGACTGCTCGCCAATTGTTCGCCCACCGGTTGCAGGCTCAAGCTGATGTTGCCGTCGCTGCGTATTTCCTTGATGAAGCCTTTTTCCTGTTTGCCGGAACGCAGGAACTTGAACACTTCATTCTTGTGAATCAGGCCCCAATGCTTGTTGTTGATCACGGCCTTGAAGCCCATGGACGTTTCTTCAACCACGAGCAGGTCCACTTCCTGCCCCACGGTGTAGTTGGCAGGCACTTTGTCCAGATAGCGGTCCAGGCGCGACGTGGCGGTGATGCGGCGGGTGTGCTTGTCGAGATAGACATGCACCACGCAATAATCCCCGGCTTTTAGCGGACGCTTTTCTTCGGAATACGGCAGCAGCAGGTCCTTGGGCAACCCCCAATCCAGGAAGATGCCGATGCTGTTCACTTCCACCACTTTGAGACTGGCGAATTCACCGACCTGAACTTTCGGTTTTTCCGTGGTGGCAATTAACTTGTCATCGCTGTCCAGATAAATGAAGACGTTTAACCAGTCTTCGTCTTCACTGGGAATATCTTTGGGAATATAGCGGTTGGGCAGCAATATCTCGCCGTCCTGCGCACCGTCCAGATATAAACCGAAGTTAGTGTGTTTAACCACTTGCAAACTGTTGTAGCGCCCGACTAAAGCCATGTCCAAATACCCTCATTGCGTGGGCGGCATTCTACCCGAGATTGGCGCGGTCTGGCCGGTCGTGCGAGGGCCGTTTCTCAGCAGGCGTTGCGGGCCTTGAAAATCAAGGTATTGGTGAAGGCAGGCGGCCAGAGAAAAGGGAAATCGTCTCCATTCGTCAGATCGACTCAGCGATTTCGCGAAAAAATTTCCCCCATCGCGGGTCGCATTTCGGTGATGCCCGCGCAATTAAAACAGGCAGTTAGCGGGTATTCCCAAGGTATGATTTGCGTCGCAGTCAATACCGTCCTCCCCCGCAGGCTGTATATTTACCGCGCAATTTTCTGCGTATTCCGATAGGATGGCCGGCCGTATTAAATTTATATAGGTCAATTGCAGCCATGCGCGTAAAAGCATCCAACTCGAAAGCCAAGCCAGCTCCTGCCGTTGAGACCAGCGATTCGATCAACGCACAAATCGCGGCTTTCCTGAAGTCCGGCGGCGAAATCCAGCAGATCGCAAAAGGCGTCAGCGGCCAGACCTTCGGCACATCGAAACAGATCTCCCTCGGTAAAAAGTAAATTTTTCCCCGCCTCCGCGGTCGACATCCAGGCGCTTTGATCACAAGGCGCCAGGTCCATCGCTCCCCGAATCATTAAGCCCGCTTCTACAAAGCTCTGCTTTACTGTCTCGACACAGGCCACTCGTCTTCGACTGGCGGCTGTAGGTGACAGGCCGGACGATGCCCTGAATGACCCGACGTCTCAGCGGAAATCCGATATGAAGAAATGGATGTTTTTCAGCGCCTTGCTCTGTCTTGGATTGGGTGGCTGTGCAACAAAGGGCTGCGATGTCACGACGGTTGGCAGCGGTTGCCGATCCGACTACCTGCTCTATCAGAACGACATGTTGCAGGCCAAGTGGATCATCAACGAGCGTCGTCAGGACAGTTACGAACTGGCGAGCGCATTGCTGAGCCGGGCAGCCAAACAAGACAAGACCGGGGAAGCCGAGTTTTATCAGGCGGTGCTGCAACTGCGGCTGAACCCTGAAGGCTCGCAGGTGCATGATTTGCTGCAGAGCTCCGCCGACAAGAAATACCCGCTGGCCATCGCGCTGCTCGCGCAACTGTCCGGTTCTGTAGATCAGGACAAGGCCCGTAGCTACCGGGCGAAGTACGACGAACTGGACGTCGCCAAGAGCGGTTACCCGTCATTTCCTCAAGCGCTGATCGTGGTCAACAAATTGATTTCACAGAACAACTGATCGCGAAGTTCAAATTTTCTGCCATGAATCGACCAGCGGTCGATTCATGCGCGCATTCGCCGGTATGCTTGCGAGGCTCTAGCTCGCGGTTCTTATCGGCGCTCCTGCGTTGCGCCCATCATTCAGATAAGTACCTTCGATCCACTCCTCTGAATCCGAACAGGAGTGAAGCATGCCTTATGCTCGCTGTTTTACCCGCTGGACCGGCGCGCTGCTGACAGGTGCGCTATTGATCCATCCCCCCGCTCGGGCTCAGGTTCTGGAACGTGACCTCGGAGACTTCAGTCTCAAACTCGGCACCACGCCCAGCCGCTCCATGGCTCAGGGGCTGGTGACGCCAAGCGCGGGAGACTCGAAGTTCCACGGTGGCCTGGACCTCACCCACGAAAGCGGTTTCTACTTCGGCCAGTGGTCGCCCAGCGCGGGCCTGGCGCCGAACACCACCCTTGAAGTCGATTCCTACCTGGGCTTCAAGAAACCCTTCGACAAAACCCTGGGCTACGAGCTGGGCGTGATCCGCTACAGCTATCCCAATACCAGTCAGATCGACAGCCACGAGCTGTACGCCGGTTTTCGCATTTTTGACAGCCGCATCGGCACCGCCGTCAGCACCGATTCCGGGCGTCAGGACAGCACGCTGTTCCTCGATCTCGGCGCATTGGGCGGCTTCATGCCACTGGGTCTGGACCTGCGCATGCAGTACGGCAATCATCAGCTCGACGCGCCCACCGTCATCGACGGCGGCGGTGTGGTAAGCGCCTACAACGACTGGTCGTTCAACATTTCCCGCCCATGGCTGGGGATGGACATGAACCTGATGTACAGCGGCTCCAGCCTCAATGGCGCCGACTGCACTGCCTACAGCGGGCATAACACCCAGTGCGAAAGCGCAGTGACCCTCAAGATCGTCCGCTCGTTCTTCTAATCGGCTGAACCGCCTTGTCCTGACTCGCTCTATAAAAAGGAGACGAACCGGCAAGGAGCGGACATGCGCATTGTGTTGAAGACCTGTATTTCGCTGTGGCTCAGCCTGCTGCTCGTCGCAGGGTGTAGCCAGATCGGTCTGACGTACCGACATCTGGACCTGATCATTCCGTGGTCACTCAGCGACTATCTGGCCATGCACTCGAATCAGAAAGACTGGCTCGACGAGCGCCTCAAGGAACACCTGACCTGGCATTGCACCACGCAAATTCCTGACTACCTCACATGGCTCGACCGCCTGCAGAACATGGTCGAAACCAACCAGGTCAACGAAACCCAGCTCAAGGCGCGCACCGCCGAGGCCCGTCAGGCCATCGCGACCATCTCCCATGAAATCACGCCGTCAGCGGTCGAGTTGCTGCGCCAGTTGGACGATCAGCAGGTCAGTGAGATGGGGGCCGCGTTCGCCAAAGACTTGAGCAAGCATGAAGCGGAGTACGTCGATCAGCCCTTGGACCAACAGATCAAAGACCGGGCGCAGCGCATGGAGAAACGCCTGAACCCGTGGGTCGGCAAACTTAGCCCGGCGCAAAAGGATCGCGTGATGCAATGGTCGACGTCACTGGGCGAGCAGAACCGGGTCTGGATCGACAACCGCGCCCACTGGCAATCGCTGCTGGTGACGGCCGTCAAACAGCGACAGGCGCCGGATTTCGATCAGAGAATCGCTCGGTTGCTGCAAGATCGCGAGACGTTCTGGACGCCGGAATACCGGGCGGCGTACGACCACACCGAGCAGGCGGCCATTTCGTTGATCACGGATTTGATGGCGCAAAGCTCGCCTGATCAGCGACAGAAGCTGCTGGCAAAAATCGCGGATGTACGGCAGGACTTTACCAACCTGAGCTGTTTGAAAGGGGTGAAAAAAGCATCGTGATTCTTCCTCTGTAGCAGTCTGGCTTGCCGACGGCGGCGATGTTGAGTGCGCCGCCCCGGCATGCCAGACAGGACGTCAAATAGCGCCCGGCGCGACCTGCGCCTTCAACGACACCTTGTCAAAGGTCGCCGGATCAAGGGCATCGGCCTGCTCGTCCAGCACCTGACGCGGAGGGGCGTCGCCCGGGATTCCGCTCTCGATCATCGCCAAGAGCCGTGAACCTCGTTGCGTCAACACAAAATTCTCGCCGTTGCCGCCCTCTTCCTCTGGCCGCGATTCAATGAACCCGTTCTTGAACAGCAACGACTCCAGATCGGCAGCGCGCTTTTTCAGCGCGTCCAGATCCCCGGTATTATCACCGGCAGCCGCCCTGGCCGCGGCATGCTCTTCGGCGTATTTGCGCGGGGCAAACGGTTTATCAGCGCTGTTTTGGACTTCATGCAACAGTCGCTCGATCAGGTCCCAGTCATATTTGTCAGACATCTTCCAACCTCCAGGAGCAGGGATGAAAGCCCGCGACATCCGGTCGTCGGGCGGTGGTGCTCAGAAGGTGTGACCGACCTCATTCGCAGCCGTTCAGCCCACGCGCCCAGCGGCTTCGCGCTGAACTTTTGCCTCCAGCGCCCCCTCCACTCCTTACGCAGGCAAGAGATACCGAGGCAATCATGAAAACCCTGATGAGCATCACCGCCGCGCTGACGCTGCTCGCGGGCACATCGGTCTGGGCGTGCACACCGGAAGAGGCTGAAGCCAAGCGTGAACAACTGGCGCAGGAAGTACACAAGCTAACGCAGCAGAACCCTGCGAAGGCGAAGGAGTTGAATCAAGAGATCAAAGACATGCAACTGGAGACGTCGTCGAAGGACGTGCCGGACAAATGCCAGTTGATAGATCAGCGGTTGAAGGAGATGGATGAGGCGGCGAAGAAGGCAGAGGGATGATCCGTGTAGAGGGTGCCAATTTTGACGCGGAACGACCCGCTCCTACAGCTCACTGTCGGAGTGAATGCATTCGCGAAGTAGGGGTACAACCGATATTTTCTCTATCGGTTGCGCCCTTTTTTCGCGAATGAGTTCGCTCCCACCGTCACGTCATGGGTGCTGACGTTTACTCGGAAACCGGCGGACGGGTCACGCGTTTTTTCAGCGGCGCCAAACCGTCCTGGCTTACCAGCGACTCGGCTTTCGGACGGTTCACCGTCTTGCGCTTGGTCGGGCCCTTGGCGGCGGTTTTCTTCTTGTCACCCTTGGCGTCAGTCTTTTTCTTCTTCACGCCCACGGCCTTGCCCGACGCCTTGACCTTCTTCGGACCGGTGTAAGTGCCCTTCACTTCCTTGATGGTGCGGCGCTCGAATTTCTGCTTCAGATAGCGCTCGATGCTGGACATCAGGTTCCAGTCGCCGTGAGTGATCAGCGAGATTGCCAGCCCTTCAGCGCCTGCGCGGCCCGTACGACCAATGCGGTGAACGTAATCGTCACCGGTGCGTGGCATGTCGAAGTTGATGACCATGTCCAGGCCATCAACGTCCAGACCACGGGCCGCCACGTCGGTGGCGACCAGAATCTTGACGCCGCCCTGCTTCAGGCGGTCAATCGCCAGCTTACGGTCTTTCTGGTCCTTGTCGCCGTGCAGCACGAAGGTCTTGTATTCCAGCGCCACCAGACGACCGTAAATGCGGTCAGCCATCGCACGGGTGTTGGTGAAGATGATCGCCTTCTGGTACGTCTCGTTGGCCAGCAGCCAGTTCAGCACCTGTTCTTTGTGCACGTTGTGGTCGGCCGTGATGATCTGCTGACGGGTGCCCGGAGCCAGTTCGCTGACACTGTTGACCTGCAGGTGCTCAGGGTTATTCAGCACCTTGCCGATCATCTCGCGCAGGCCCGAACCGCCGGTGGTGGCAGAGAACAGCATGGTTTGCTGACGGTTGGCGCATTCGTTGGCCAGGCGCTCGACGTCTTCGGCAAAACCCATGTCGAGCATGCGGTCGGCTTCGTCGAGGACCAGCAGTTCAACGTGCTTGAGGTCCAGATTGCCAGCGTTCAACTGCTCCAGCAGACGACCCGGCGTGCCGATCAGAATATCCGGCACCTTGCGCAGCATCGCGGCCTGCACCTTGAAGTCTTCGCCACCGGTGATCAGACCGGCCTTGATGAACGTGAACTGCGAGAACCGCTCGACTTCCTTGAGGGTCTGCTGTGCCAGCTCACGGGTCGGCAGCAGGATCAGCGCGCGGATATCGACACGAACCTTGGCCGGGCCGATCAGGCGATTGAGCATCGGTAATACGAACGCGGCCGTCTTGCCGCTGCCGGTTTGCGCCGTCACTCGCAGATCGCGTCCTTCCAGCGCCAGCGGAATGGCCGCTGTTTGCACAGGCGTAGGCTCGACGAAATTGAGTTCGGCCACGGCTTTGAGCAGGCGTTCGTGCAGGGCGAATTGGGAGAACACGGGTGTTACCTCGGCGGAATACAAAAAACAGTCGCATAGGTTACCGGTTTAAGCCGACTTCGCCGAGTTTCTTTACCTCAAAGGGCCTATTTTGTTACGGGATTTGCCCTTCTGCCCCTTGAGCATCCTGACAATGCTCTAATCCCGCCCCGTTTTTCATTCAGGAGATATAGCGCCCATGGACACCTCTTCACTCTGGCTGCGCGTCCAGGAAGTCTGGGAGCTGCTCGAACACCAGCCCATGTTGCGCACGGCGCTGGGTTTGCTGATGTTGCTGGTCGCCGCCCTCGCCTTGGGCCGACTGGTGCGTTTCATCATTCTGTACGCGATGAAAGCCCTCGGCCGTCAGCCCGCGCTGTTCTGGCTCAATGACTTCCTGCACAACAAAGTCTTCCATCGCCTGGCGCAGATGACACCCTCGCTGGTCATTCAATTCGGCCTGAATCTGGTGCCCGACCTCAGCCCCGCCGCTGCCCATGTGCTGGGCAACGTGGCACTGGCCTTCACCATTCTGTTCCTGATGCTTACTGTCGGCGCACTGCTCAACGCCATGCTCGACATCTATGCCCGCACCGAACATGCCCGCACGCGCTCGATCAAGGGCTATGTGCAACTGGCGAAAATGATCCTCTATGTGTTTGCCGCGATCATCATCGTCGCGACGCTGATCGACCGCTCGCCGCTGTTGCTGCTATCGGGTCTGGGCGCCATGTCGGCGGTGATCTTGTTGGTGTACAAGGACACGCTGCTGTCGTTCGTCGCCAGCGTGCAACTGACCAGCAACGACATGCTGCGGGTCGGCGACTGGATCGAAATGCCTCAGGTCGGCGCCGACGGCGATGTGGTGGACATCACGCTGCACACGGTCAAGGTGCAAAATTTCGATAAAACCATCGTCTCCATTCCAACCTAGCGTCTGATGTCCGAGTCGTTCAAGAACTGGCGCGGGATGCAGCAGGCGGGTGGCCGACGGATTAAACGCAGCCTGTTCATCGACGCCAGCGGCGTACGCTTTGTCGCCGAATCGGAGGAACAGAAACTCACTCAGGTTCGCCTGCTGACCGATTACATGGGCCGCAAAAAAGCCGAACTCAAGGCCTGGAACGAAGCGCAAGGCAACGTCGCCGAACTGTCCGCAAACCGTCGTCGCATCACTAACCTCGGCACCTTTCGCGCTTACGCCCTCGCCTACCTGAAAAGCCACCCGGACATTCACACCGACATGACGTGCATGGTCCGCCAGATGGAAACCACGGCTCAGGGCGTCCCACTCGAAATCTACTGTTTCACCCGCACGACGAGTTGGGCGGATTACGAGCGGATACAGGGGGATATTTTCGATTACCTGTTGGCCGTGTTGCCGGAGTTCGGGTTGGGTGTGTATCAGCAGCCGAGTGGGTTGGATATGCGAATGGGGTTGATGGGGCGGGCGCCTGTGCCACCCGGGCCAGAAACACCCTCTATCACCCCTGCATTGAAAAATGACAGCATATGATCAATAGTGCAGTCATTGAGGGCAATGGAGATCACATGATGGCGGTATTAACTGTTCGCAATGTGCCGGAAGAAGTGCATCGTGCGCTGCGGATGCGCGCCGCAGAGCACGGCCGTAGCACAGAGGCCGAAGTCCGAGCCATTCTGGCGCAGGCCGTCAGTCCCGAATCCCGTCTGCTGATGGGGGACGCGCTGATGAACATAGGCCGTCGGTTCCATCTGAGTGATGAGGATGTGGAATCGATGAGCCAGGCCCACGATCAAAAACCTGCCGAGCCAATGGGGTTTGAATGATCGTTCTGGATACCAACGTATTGAGCGAGACATTAAGACCGCAACCCAACCCGGCGGTGCTTGATTGGCTCAATGCACAGCATGCTGAAACCCTGTTCATCTCCAGTGTCACCGTGGCGGAGATGCTGTTCGGGATTGCGGCACTCCCCGAAGGGCGACGCAGGGACATGTTATCGCTGGCCGTTGAGGAGCTTTTGGCATTGTTCGAAAAGCGCGTGCTGCCCTTCGATGCCGACGCCGCTCGCCATTACGCCAGACTGGCGGTCCTCGCTCGCCGCAGTGGTCGCGGATTTCCGACACCGGATGGCTATATAGCCGCCATCGCCAATGCTCGGGGCTTTGCAATTGCCTCCAGAGACACTGCGCCCTACGAGGCTGCGGGCCTGGAGGTTATTGATCCGTGGGGCTCTAATCGTAAATAAGGGTCATGGTTACGGACTTAGCCTGCAAACCCTCAACACGTGAATAAACAAAAAACCCGGCATCTGCCGGGCTTTTGATTGTGGTGCAGCCTGTATCACTCAGTACCGCTGATAGCTCGAACCGAACTCTTTGCGGTTGTCAGCGACAATCACAGTGCTGGACGAAGGAGCGGCGAACGGCTTGATGCTGGTTTTGTCCGCGGCGTTGGCGTCGATAGCGGTGGCGTGGATGTAGGTAGGTTCCAGCACGATGGTCTGACCGGCCTGGGTCGATTGAGGGCTGGCGAAAGCGGACGTCGCGACCAGAACCGAAATAGCGAAGCCGAGGGCGATGGATTTTTTCATGATGGGTCTCTCCAAGTAGTTAGTTGAATCGCTGTGCTGCATTCAATCTAAGTCCTTCGAAGAGATATTAAAAAACATTGCGATACATGCTGAATATCAAGTTCGCTGATGATAGAAAAAGCCCTATCGGCGCAATAAGCTGCTTCTATATGTCGAAAACACTTAATAAAAACCCGGCATCGGCCGGGTTTTTATTAAGTGCGCTCAGGTAGGACTAAGCATGCACTGTTGACTCAGTAGCGCTGATAGCCCGACCCGAATTCTTTGCGGTTCTCAGCAACGATCACGGTGCTGGAGGCCTTGCTGTCAAAGGGCTTGACGGCATCTTTGCTGGCCACTTTGCTGTCCAGGGTCGAAACACTGGCGGCATCGACAATGGCGCGTTGGTAGGTTTTTTCTGGCGCGGCAAAGGCAGAACCGGCTGCCAGGATCGACAGTGCAAAACCGAAAGCGATGGATTTTTTCATGATTTCAATCTCCAGAGAACCGTAAGTAAGGGGGTTAATTCGTTTCGTTGGAGCCAATCTATTCGGTCAGCGCACTATTGAAAAACCACGTCTGAACATACTCAACATCACCTCCAATGATGTTAGCGACTGGGATGTCTAGCCCGGCTATTTCAGCGTCAGGCGGTTGTCTTTGAACGCGAAATCGAGGGGGACGTACCTGTCAGTACCCGCCAGAAAGGCCACTGGGTGAGTGCAGAGCGACAATCAATGGGCCATAAAAAACCCGATGACCCGACGCTATGAGCGGGTCTATCGGGTGATGCATTCAGGAGCCGTGAATGCCAAGGGAGAGTCGATGAACGCGAGCAGGATCTCGCCTGGGCATTAACAGGCGATTAAACGCAGTCAAATCATGTGCCTGAAACCTTGAGCCGCCAGTCGGAACAACCCTCGCCCTTCGCGAACCCTTTAGACCCTTGTCACGTCACTTCCGGACCGGATCGATCAAAGCCTCCAAGAAAGTGCTACTAAACATCTAATAAATTGTTTCTTACACCGAAGAACACTAGGCTCTTCGGTCAGATGCATTGCGGCTCATTGCGGGTCGCAACTCAGCTTGATCCGCAGCTTGACGATCTCGCGGCTGAATTTGACGGAGACGTTGGCGCTGCTCTTCGGCGCAATCTGCACCCGGCGCGTGCGAGGCGCCTCAGGGCCATTGCTGAATACCGCGCTGCATTTGGCGGGAACGTCGCCGTAGTTGTTCACGGTGATGCTGCCGATGTCGTACGCAGTGTCGTGGCTGTTGTAGTCGATTTCCACGCCATTGATGTGTTTTTCCACATCGATGGGGTAGGCAAAGGCGCTCAGCGGCAACATGGTCAGCAGCACACAACAGATTTTTTTCATGCGGCAGTCTCCGGTTCGGGAGTGCCAGCGTAGGACAAAAGGAACGAAAGATGAAAGCGCCCCGCGTGACCCTTGATCAATGGCGCACATTGCAGGCCGTGGTCGACCAGGGTGGTTTTGCCCAGGCGGCTGACGCCCTGCACCGCTCGCAATCTTCGGTGAGCTACACCGTGGCCCGTATGCAGGATCAGTTGGGCGTACCGTTGCTGCGCATCGACGGGCGTAAGGCCGTGCTGACCGATGCGGGCGAGGTGTTGCTGCGCCGGTCTCGGCAATTGGTGAAAAATGCCAGCCAACTGGAAGACCTCGCTCACCACATGGAGCAAGGCTGGGAAGCCGAGGTGCGGCTGGTGGTCGATGCGGCGTACCCGAACGCACGGCTGGTGCGTGCGTTGACGGCCTTCATGCCGCAAAGCCGTGGTTGCCGCGTGCGACTGCGCGAAGAGGTGTTGTCCGGTGTCGAAGAGGTCTTGCTTGAAGGCGTGGCGGACCTGGCGATCAGCGGCTTCAACATTCCGGGCTATTTGGGCACAGAGATGAGCGCCGTGGAATTCGTCTCGGTGGCGCACCCCGAGCATGCACTGCACCAGATGCAGCGCGAGTTGACCTTTCAGGATCTGGAAAGCCAGCTGCAGGTGGTGATTCGCGATTCGGGCCGTAATCAACCTCGTGATGTTGGCTGGCTCGGGGCCGAACAGCGCTGGACCGTGGGCAGCCTGGCAACCGCCGCCAAGTTCGTCAGCAGCGGTCTGGGTTTCGCCTGGTTGCCCCGCCATATGATCGAACGGGAAATCAAGGAAGGTGTATTGAAAGTGCTGCCGCTGGACAAGGGCGGCAGCCGCAACCCGACCTTCTATTTGTATGCGAGCAAGGACAAGCCGCTGGGGCCTGCGACGCAGATACTCATCGAGTTGATCCAGAAATTCGACACAGCGCCGCTGGACGCGCCATTTGTGGCACAGCAGCCGACGGTGTAGCCGCACAAGCACACACCGATCCCCCTGTAGGAGCGAATTTATTCGCGAAAAATGGTCGGCGCACAGATAGGTATCGCCCGGACCGACGCCTCGCGAACAAATTCGCTCCCACAGGCGGCTGTGCTCAATTCCGACAACAAGGAGGTCACCCATGCCCTACTTCGAACGCAATGGCTGTTCCCTGCACTACCAAGAATTCGGGCAGGGCAGCCCGGTCCTGTTGGTCCACGGCCTCGGGTCGAGTGCGCAGGATTGGGAATATCAAATCCCCGCGCTGGTTGGGCAGCACCGGGTGATCGCAGTCGATGTGCGCGGTCACGGACGCTCCGGCAAACCCCGCGAGCGCTACAGCATTCCCGGATTCAGCGCGGACATCAAAGCCCTCCTCGACCATCTGCAGCCAGGACCGGTGCATTTGGTGGGGTTGTCCATGGGCGGGATGATCGGCTTTCAACTGGCGGTCGATCACCCTCAGTTATTGAAGAGCCTGACCATCGTCAACAGCGCCCCCGAAGTGAAAATCAAAAGCCTCAGCGATGTCCGGCAATTCGCCAAACGCTGGCTGCTGGCGCGGGTGTTCAGCATGGAGGCCATCGGCAAGGCGCTGGGCAAGAATTTGTTCCCCAAACCCGAACAGGCGGACCTGCGGCACAAGATCGCCAAACGTTGGGCGCAGAATGAAAAACACGCCTATCTCGCGAGTTTCAGTGCGATTGTGGGCTGGGGCGTGCAGGAAAAGTTATCGCGAATTCAATGCCCGACGCTGGTCGTTACTGCGAAATATGATTACACGCCGGTGGCGCTTAAAGAGGTGTACGTTAGGCTTATTCATGAGGCGAAGTTGGTGGTCATCGAGGATTCCCGACATGCAACCCCGCTGGATCGACCAGAGGAATTCAATCGGGCTCTTCTGGAGTTCTTGAAAGACGTGGATGCATCGTCACAGGAGTGACTGTCATGAAAAACATCAAGAAAATACTGCCATTTGTTGCGCTGAGCTTGTTCGTGGTCCTGCATTCAGGGACGGCAAGTGCAGATATCAGCTTAAACGTTCTAAAGTTGGTTAGTTATTACGATAACGACTTTTTTCCTTTCAATTTGGATTTATCGATTGGAGATTAAAGCCGTCCGTGCTCACTCGTTTCCGTAACGTTCAGAGCCCCTCCCGGGGCTCTGTCCAAATCCCTCCAAACGTGTTTCCCTTACGTCCTGTTTTTTGCAGTCGAAAAATCACTTTTCAGGACGTCTACTCCCCATGCTGAAAAAAATCGCCCTCTCTGCCGCCGCCGTACTGTTCGCTTCCAACCTGATGGCCGCGCCCGCGCCGCACGTTGTGCTGGACACCAGTTTCGGTCAGGTTGAAATCGAGCTGAACCAGGACAAGGCGCCGATCAGTACCGCGAACTTCCTCAAGTACGTGGACAGCAACTTCTACTCCAACACCATTTTTCACCGCGTGATCCCGGGCTTCATGGTCCAGGGCGGTGGTTTCACCGCGCAGATGGTGCAGAAGCCAACCAATGACCCGATCAAGAACGAAGCCGACAACGGCCTGCATAACGTCCGTGGCACCCTGGCCATGGCGCGCACCTCTGACGTGAACTCGGCCACCAGCCAGTTCTTCATCAACGTCGTCGACAACGCCATGCTCGACCACGGCGCCCGCGATTACGGCTATGCGGTGTTCGGCAAGGTCGTCAAGGGCATGGACGTCGTCGACCAGATCGTCAACGTGCAGACCGGCAGCAAGGGCGGCATGCAAAACGTGCCGCTGGACCCGATTCTGATCAAGTCTGCCAAGCGCGTGAACTAAGCTTCACACGGTGTACGAAAGCCGGGCACTTGCCCGGCTTTTTCGTTTCTGGAACGCCCATCACAGGAAAAATGTGAGCAATTGCGTCGCACTGTGGTCAGATTCCGGGACGCACCCCCGTCCATCAGAATGGAGAGCCCGCTCAAGCGTGGGCGTCATAGCCAATGCTCTATCGTCGTTTCGAAAAACTGATTGATATCTTCCGCGACGCCCCGACCGTCGCTCCGCCCAACCAGGTTGTGTCGTTTTACGTTTATTACCTCAAGCAAGTCTGGCCCAGTTTTGTCGCACTGCTGGTGGTGGGTTTGATTGGTGCGCTGATCGAAGTGTCGCTGTTCAACTACCTGAGCCGCATCATCGACCTGGCACAAGGGGCGCCTAACCCGAATTTCTTCAGTGACCACGCGTATGAGCTGATCTGGATGGTGATCGTCGCCCTCGTGCTGCGACCGGTGTTCGTGCTTTTGCACGATCTGCTGGTGCACCAGACCATCGGCCCTGGGATGACCAGCCTGATCAACTGGCAGAACCACAGCTATGTCCTCAAACAAAGCGTGAATTTCTTCCAGAGCGACTTCGCCGGCCGCATCGCCCAGCGCATCGTGCAGACCGGTAACGCGTTGCGGGACTCCGCCGTGCAGGCCGTTGACGCCATGTGGCACGTGCTGATTTATTCGATCGGTGCGCTGGTTCTGTTCGCCGAAGCCGACTGGCACCTGATGATCCCGCTGATCTGCTGGATCATCGCCTTCACGCTCTCGCTCTGGTGGTTCGTGCCGCGCGTGAAGGCGCGCTCGGTGGTGTCCTCTGAAGCCCGTTCGAAACTGATGGGTCGCATCGTCGACGGCTACACCAACATCACTACGCTCAAGCTGTTTGCCCACACCAACTCCGAGCATCAGTACGCACGTGAAGCGATCAGCGAGCAGACCGAAAAGACTCAGCTCGCCGGTCGCGTAATCACCGAAATGGACACGGTGATCACGACCCTGAACGGCATCCTGATCGTCTGGACCACCGGCTTGGCCCTGTGGCTGTGGACGCAATCGCTGATCTCGGTGGGTGCGATTGCCTTGGCGACCGGCCTGGTGATTCGGATCGTCAACATGTCCGGCTGGATCATGTGGGTAGTCAACGGCATCTTCGAAAACATCGGCATGGTGCAGGACGGTCTGCAGAGCATTTCCCAGCCGGTGGGCGTCTCGGACCGCGCGGCGGCGCCGACGCTGCAGATCAGCCGTGGCGAGGTGAAATTCGAGCACCTGAATTTCCAGTACGGGCCTGGCAAAGGGGTGATCAAGGAGCTGAACCTGGACATCAAACCGGGAGAAAAAATCGGTTTGATCGGCCCGTCCGGCGCAGGCAAATCGACGCTGGTGAACCTGCTGCTGCGGCTGTACGACGTGCAAGGCGGGCGCATCACGATCGACGATCAGGACATTGCCCATGTGACGCAGGAAAGCCTGCGCTCGCACGTCGGCATGATCACGCAGGATACGTCGCTGCTGCACCGCTCAATTCGTGACAACTTGCAGTACGGCAAGCCCAATGCCACCGACGCCGAACTGTGGGAAGCCATGCGCAAGGCTCGCGCCGACGGGTTCATCCCGCAGCTGTCGGACGCGGAAGGACGCACCGGGCTGGACGCCCATGTGGGGGAACGCGGCGTGAAGCTGTCGGGCGGTCAACGTCAGCGCATCGCGATCACCCGAGTGCTGCTCAAGGATGCGCCGATTTTGATCATGGACGAAGCGACCTCCGCGCTGGATTCGGAAGTCGAAGCCGCCATTCAGGAAAGCCTGGAAACGCTGATGGAAGGCAAGACTGTCATCGCCATCGCCCACCGTCTTTCGACTATCGCGAAGATGGACCGGCTCATCGTGCTGGAAAATGGGCAGATCGTGGAAGACGGGTCTCATGCCGAACTGCTGGCGCGCAAAGGGCTGTATGCGCGGTTGTGGGCGCATCAGACCGGCGGGTTTGTGGGCGTGGAGGAGCTTCCATTGGCGCCGCAAACCCTGTAGCTGCGTCGGTCAGGCGAATGCGGAAGGTCAACGACGACGTCGCCTGACCCGCCCGCATTCGCCAGCACGCTGGCTTCATTAAAGTGAGCGTCAACGCTCGTTAGCGTGGCGCTTCATTTGGCCTTACGAAACACGAACACCAACCCCACCACGATCAACACCATCCCGAGCAGGCTCAGCAGCGCCAGTCGATTACCGAAGATGAGGTAGTCCATGATCGCCGTCACGGCAGGCACCAGGTAAAACAGGCTGGTGACGTTGACCAGATTTCCCTGGGCGATCAGCCGGTACAGCAGCCACGAGCCGAGCACCGACACCAGCAGCCCCATGTAGATCACTGGGACGTAGAACCCGATGGCGTGCTCGAAGTGAAACGGCTGGAACGGCACGAACACCGCGCACACCACCATCCCGGCGAAGTACTGCACGGGTAGCGTGCCAAGCGGATTGTCGGTGACACGCTTCTGCATGATCGAGCCGACCGTCATGCTCAGCATGCCGAGCACGCCGAACGCCATCCCGGCCAGTGAACCGCCGTCACCAATGCCTTGAAACACCACCAGGACCAGCCCGGCGAGGCCCAGACTCAGGCCAAACATCCGCGAGAAGGAGCGGCTGCGTTCCAGCAAGACCGCCGTGAGGATTGGCTGCACGCCCATGATCGTCGCCATGACGCCGGGCGCCACTTTCATGTCCAGCGCCAGCAGGTAGCAGATCTGATACCCACCCAGCAGCACCACACCGGTGGCGAGTGCGTAACGCATCGACTGGCGGGTCGCTGGCAGTTTGTAGCCCAGACTCGGGATCAGAATGGCCAGCGCGAACAGCGCCACCAGAAAACGGAACAGCAGAAATGCGAAGGGGGTCGCGTGGGTCAGCCCCCATTTGGTCACGATAGCGCCGCTGCTCCAGAGCAGGACGAACAGCGTGGTAGTGGCGATCGAGGCCAGAGCTTTGTTGGCAAACATGGTGTCACCTGTGATTCAGACAAAATCGGACCCGGCAAAAAAACCGGATTCACTGATGTTTTGTTGGGGTGGCAGGCGTGATGCGACGGCGTGGAGGCAGTCGATCAGCCCAGCGCAACCACGGCAGGGGGCGAGACAGTGCTCGCGACCGGGCCGGTCACAGGAGAAGGTGGGGGGTAACGCGTGATGTAGAAGGCTTGCTGGCACCCACGCGGCTCACCCACAGCAAACGCTGCGGTATCGAACACGACTTGCGAGTGGGAAGCAGGCATGGCGCTGATCTTCTACGGAATGAGGGGTGCGGTGTCTCGATCTGTTTCAACACACCGGGGCTGAATATAACCAGCGCCCGGTGCAGGATGCAACGTTTAGTTATCAGCCGAAGAGCCAGTAGCCCAACAGGGTCAGGACGACCACCGCCAGCACCGGACGCAGGATGCGATAGGCCTTGGGATTGGCGCGCTTGAACTGCTTGACCTTGGCGCTGATGCCATTGCTGAAACGCTTGCTGAAGGCGTAAGCCTGGTTGATGCCGCCCACGCGCTCGTCGTCGGTGTTCTGAGGTGCCGTAGCGCGCCCGAGGAAGGCGCTGACGCTGCGATTGACCGAGGTCATGAAGCGGTTGCTCAACGGACGTTCGATGTCGCAGAACAGGATCACGCGGGTGAAGTCGGTTTCGTTCTTGACCCAGTGCACGTAAGTTTCGTCGAACATCACGTCTTCACCGTCGCGCCAGGCGTAGACCTTGCCATCGACGAAAATCCGGCAATCGTCGGAGTTCGGTGTGGACAGACCCAAGTGATAACGCAACGAGCCGGCGAACGGGTCGCGGTGCGGGTTCAGGTGGCTGCCACCGGGCAACAAGGCGAACATCGCGCCTTTGACATTGGGGATGCGGCTGACCAGCTCGACGGTTTTCGGGCACAACGCTTCGGCGGACGGCAGCGGTTTGTCGTACCACTTCAGGTAAAAACGCTTCCAGCCTTTCTTGAAAAACGAGCCGAAACCGGCGTCGTTGTCCTTGGCGGCCGCACGAATGTAGCCCTCGTCGAACAAATGCATGGCTTCATCGCGAATGGTTTCCCAGTTGTCGCGCAGCACGTCCAGCTCAGGAAATTTGCTGCGGTCCAGGTAAGGCTTGGACGGCACACTGGAGAACAGGTACATCAAGGCGTTGTACGGCGCGAACAGTGCGGAGTGGTTCACGAACTGACGCAACACCGGCAAACGCGCCTTGCCGCGCAAATGCACGTAAAGCGTGCTGCCAATGAACAGCAGCAGAATCGCCGCCTTGGCAGCGAAAGAAAAGGTCATGAAGCTCTCCTTGGAACAGGGAATTGCCTGGCGTTGATCAGCTTTTGATTCTGGGCGAAGCCCGTAGGAGCCAGCTTGCTCGCGATCGGCTGCGTAACAGTCGCAAAACCTGGCGACTCGGTATGCCTGAACCAATCGGGTCGTCTGATTTCGCTGCCGCTGCGCGACAGATCGCGAGCAAGCTGGCTCCTACGCCCTTCGGGCAGAAGCAGTGCTGCGAACGGCCAGGCATTCTAATCACTGCAAAACACCGCCAGATGACCTGCATCACGTCTCCGGCGGGTCTGGATGGCGCCCATCATAAGCCTTCGTCGCCCGGGTAAAAAGCCGAAGCGCACGCCAAGGCGATTACTGGGTCAGTTCCTGATCCGTGAACAGGTCGCTGAACAGCATGCTCGACAGGTAACGCTCCCCCGAATCCGGCAGGATCACGACAATCGTCTTGCCCTGCATTTCCGGCTTCTCGGCCAGACGCACCGCCGCCTGCATCGCCGCGCCGCAGGAAATGCCACAGAGAATCCCCTCCTCCTGCATCAGCCGCAGGGCCATGGCCTTGGCCTCTTCATCGCTGACCAGCTCGACTTTGTCGAGGATCGACAGATCGAGGTTTTTCGGGATGAAACCGGCGCCGATGCCCTGAATCTTGTGGGGGCTGGGCGTGATTTCCTGCCCGGCGAGTGCCTGAGTGATGATCGGCGACACCATCGGTTCGACCGCGACCGACAGGATCGGCTTGCCCTGAGTGTTCTTGATGTAGCGCGACACGCCGGTGATGGTGCCGCCCGTGCCCACGCCCGCGACCAGCACGTCGATGGCGCCGTCAGTGTCGTTCCAGATTTCCGGGCCGGTGGTTTTCTCGTGAATCGCCGGGTTGGCCGGGTTCTCGAATTGCGCCGGCATGAAGAACTTCGAAGGGTCGCTGGCCACCAGTTCTTCAGCCTTGGCGATGGCACCTTTCATGCCCTTCGCGGGTTCGGTCAGCACCAGCTCTGCCCCCAGGGCCTTGAGGACCTTGCGACGTTCGATGCTCATGGAAGCTGGCATGGTCAGGACCAATTTGTAGCCACGGGCCGCAGCCACGAAGGCCAGACCGATCCCGGTGTTGCCGGACGTGGGCTCAACAATGGTCATCCCCGGCTTGAGTTTGCCCTTGCTCTCGGCGTCCCAGACCATGTTCGCGCCGATGCGGCATTTGACCGAATAGCCCGGATTACGCCCTTCGATCTTGGCCAGAATCGTGACCCCGCGCGGCGCGATGCGATTGATCTGCACCAGTGGGGTGTTGCCGATGGAATGGGCGTTGTCTGCGTAAATACGGCTCATGACCGGGTCCTTGTGCAGGTGGCGGAAAAGCCCAAAGCCTATGCCTTGGGCGCATATTGCGTCCAGTGCGAACGGATGACATCGGCGACAGTCAACACATCAAGCAGTCACCCTTCCTGAACACCGGAGACATCAGCCATGAAACGTCGCTATAGCTGGCCGCTGTGGACAGTCGTGGGGCTCGTTGTGCTGTTGATCGTTGTACACATCGCGTTGCCGTACGTGGTGCGCAACTACCTCAATGAAAAACTGGCGGACATGGGCGACTATCGCGGCCAAGTCACGGACGTCGATCTGGCCCTGTGGCGCGGGGCTTACACGATCAATGGCCTGAACATCGTCAAAGTCGATGGCAAGGTCCCGGTTCCGCTGCTTAAAGTGCCCGTGATCGACCTGTCGGTCAGTTGGCACGCCCTCTGGTACGACCATGCCGTGGTCGCCGAGGTTGCGTTTTTGAGCCCCGAGCTGAACTTCGTCGACGGCGGCACCAACAAGCAACAGTCCCAGACCGGTGCGGGCACCGACTGGCGTGCGCAGTTGAACAAGCTGCTGCCGATCACGCTCAACGAAGTCCGCGTGACCGATGGCAAGATCACCTTCAGCAACTTCACCTCCACGCCCAAAGTGAAGATCGAAGCCGACAAGGTCAACGCCAGCGTCTACAACATCACCAACGTGGTGGACACCGCCGGCAAACGCGACGCCCGTTTCGAAGGCAAGGCCCTGTTGCAAGGCGAAGCACCGCTGGAATCCAGTGCCACGTTCGACCCGCTCAGCAACTTCGAAGACTTCGACTTCAAACTTCGCGCCACGAATTTGCAGCTCAAAAGCATGAACGATTTCGCCTCCGCCTACGGCAAGTTCGACTTCAACGCGGGCAACGGCGACATCGTCATCGAAGCCCAGGCTAACAAAGGTCAGCTCAGCGGCTACGTCAAGCCCCTGTTGCGGGACGTCGACATCTTCAACTGGCAGCAAGACGTCGAAAACAAGAACAAAGGCTTCTTCCGCTCGGTCTGGGAAGCTATGGTCGGCGCCAGCGAAACCGTGCTCAAGAACCAGCGCAAGAACCAGTTCGCCACCCGCGTCGAACTCAGTGGCAGCGTGCACAAACAGGACGTCAGCGCGTTTCAGGCCTTCCTGCAGATTCTGCAAAACGCATTCGTGCAGGCGTTCAACACGCGGTATGACAGTGGGAAGAGTGAGGCGCAGTAAGGCTGCGAAATCATTCGGTCCAGAACGTATCAGCGCCTATCTGGATATCAACGGTGGGCCACTCCACGGCCCACCCATCATCTGCAACTTCCGCCGAGGCAAACGCTTGTTGGTCTTTCAAGCGTGCCAAAGCTGGCAATCTCTCAACATCATTGCTCATGTTCCGAACAACCTGTCGGTCATCGATGAAGGTCAGAGCCAGCCGATAACCACTAAGCGGCTGAACAGACTTGAGTCGCGGGCGATCCATGCGGGTCATTTAAAGCGTCCTGAGGGGTGTTTATGAAAATGTGTCGGCTGAACTATTTGAGAAGCGGCGATGGTAGCGCCAAACATGCACTCAAAAAATCAGCGTTACAATTTTCCGCCAGTCAAACCCCGACCCGCCATTCAGAGACTGAATAAAGCGTCTGCGTTCACAGTCGGGCGGGGGGCGCGTTATAGTCGCTGCATTCTTTTCGGCGTCCGGGCATCAGTGGCCGCGCCTTGTTCGAGGATTTTCCGATGAAGTTCGAAGGCACCCGCGCCTATGTCGCCACCGACGACCTGAAGCTTGCCGTGAATGCGGCGATCACCCTGGAGCGTCCGCTGCTGGTTAAGGGCGAGCCAGGCACCGGCAAGACCATGCTCGCTGAGCAACTGGCCGAATCCTTCGGTGCGAAGCTGATCACCTGGCACATCAAATCGACCACCAAGGCCCATCAAGGTCTGTATGAGTACGACGCGGTCAGCCGTTTGCGCGACTCGCAGTTGGGCGTCGATAAAGTCCACGACGTGCGCAATTACCTGAAGAAAGGCAAGCTCTGGGAAGCCTTCGAGGCCGAGGAGCGGGTGATCCTGCTGATCGACGAGATCGACAAGGCCGACATCGAATTCCCTAACGACCTGCTGCAAGAACTCGACAAGATGGAGTTCTATGTTTACGAGATCGACGAGACGATCAAGGCCAAGAAACGCCCGATCATTATCATTACCTCGAACAACGAAAAAGAGCTGCCGGACGCCTTCCTGCGTCGCTGCTTCTTCCACTACATCGCCTTCCCTGACCGCACCACGCTGCAACAGATCGTCGATGTGCATTATCCGGACATCAAGAAAGACTTGGTCAGCGAGGCGCTGGACGTGTTCTTCGACGTGCGCAAAGTGCCTGGTCTGAAGAAAAAACCCTCGACCTCCGAGCTGGTGGACTGGCTGAAACTGCTGATGGCGGACAACATCGGTGAAGCCGTGCTGCGCGAACGCGATCCGACCAAGGCCATTCCGCCGCTGGCCGGGGCGTTGGTCAAGAACGAGCAGGACGTTCAGTTGCTTGAGCGTCTGGCGTTCATGAGCCGTCGCGGTAACCGCTGAGGGCCTTCATCATGCTGCTCAACCTGTTCAACGAAATGCGCGCCGCCAAGGTGCCGGTCTCGGTGCGTGAGCTGCTGGACCTGATCAACGCCCTGAAGCAGCGGGTGACGTTTGCCGACATGGACGAGTTCTACTACTTGTCCCGGGCGATTCTGGTCAAGGACGAGCGCCATTACGACAAGTTCGACCGGGCGTTCGGCGCCTATTTCAACGGACTGGAAAAGCTCGACGATCACTTGCAGGCGCTGATCCCCGAGGACTGGTTACGCAAGGAATTCGAACGTTCGCTGACCGATGAAGAGCGCGCGCAGATTCAGTCGCTGGGCGGCCTCGACAAACTCATCGAAGCATTCAAGAAGCGTCTGGAAGAACAGAAAGAACGCCACGCCGGTGGCAACAAATGGATCGGCACCGGCGGCACCAGCCCGTTCGGCTCAGGCGGCTATAACCCGGAAGGCATTCGCGTCGGCGATGCGGGCAAACGTCAGGGCAAGGCCGCCAAGGTCTGGGCTCAGCGCGAGTACAAGAACCTCGACGATCAGGTCGAATTGGGCACGCGCAACATCAAGATCGCCCTGCGCCGCTTGCGCAAATTCGCGCGCCAGGGCGCTGCGGACGAGCTGGATATCGACGGCACCATCGACCACACCGCACGCGACGCGGGGCTGCTGAACATCCAGATGCGTCCGGAGCGCCGCAACACCATCAAGCTGTTGCTGCTGTTCGACATTGGCGGCTCGATGGATGCACACGTGAAGATCTGCGAAGAACTGTTCTCGGCCTGCAAGACCGAGTTCAAACACATGGAGTACTTCTACTTCCACAACTTCATTTATGAATCGGTGTGGAAGAACAACCTGCGACGCACCTCCGAGCGCACTTCAACTCAGGATTTGCTGCACAAATACGGCGCCGACTACAAAGTGATTTTCATCGGTGACGCCGCCATGGCCCCGTACGAAATCACCCAGCCCGGAGGCAGCGTCGAACACTGGAACGAAGAAGCGGGCTACGTTTGGATGCACCGCTTCATGGCCAAGTTCAAGAAAATCATCTGGATCAACCCCTACCCCAAAGACGCCTGGGGCTATACCACCTCAACCAACATCGTGCGGGATTTGATCGAAGATCAGATGTACCCGCTGACGTTACGGGGGTTGGAGGAAGGGATGCGGTATTTGGCGAAGTAATGCTACTGGCAGGCATCGCAGTCTGTGGGAGCGAATTCATCTGGGCGGCATTCCGACGATTGGCCAGTACATCCGACACCTGTCTGTTGTCTGCACCTTCTTTCGCGAATGAATTCGCTCCCACAGGGTTTCGCATGCGCCAACTGAAGCCGGTATCAGCCAAACTGCCGCAAAAATCCCACTTGCTCCCGCCACGCCACGTCCTGCACCACCGCCTTCATCCGCACCCCACTCCCCGGCAGTTTCTGCGCCAGCCGCGCCAGCGATAGCGGAGTCAGCGCGCCGAGTCGCGGATAGCCGCCGATGGTCTGGCGATCATTGAGCAGGACGATAGGCTGGCCGTCCGGCGGGATCTGGATGGCGCCGAGGGGGATGCCTTCGGAGATCATCGGTTTGCCTTGATAAACCAGTTCTGGGCCGAGCAGGCGTTGGCCCATACGGTCGGCGCGGCTGTCGAGGGTCCAGTCGCTGTTGAAGGCGTCGAACAGGCTCAGGCCGCTGAACTGGCCGATTTGTGCGCCGAGGACGACGTCCAGCGGGCGCTTATCAGTGAAGTCGGGGATGAGGTGATCGGGCAGCGTGTGCAGCTCGAATGCCGCGCCGGAGTAACGCAACGAATCACCTTCGTGCAACGCTTTGCCCGTGCCGTCCAGACCGCCAAGCCCTTCCCTTCCCACCGTTGCGCGACTGCCCAACACGTCAAGGGCATCAAAACCGCCCGGGGCGGCGAGGTAGGCGCGAGCGCCGGTAACCGGTTGCGTGAAGCGCAGTTGCTGGCCCTTGCGGACGAAAAAGCTGCGCCACGGCGCGACAGAGCGGTCATCGAGCATGGCGCCCAGATCGGCACCGGCCAGTGCCAGGCAGCAGTCGGTTTCGGCGACCAGCGTCAGGCCACCCAAGGTGATTTCGATCACGGCGGCATTCAAGGGATTGTTCAGCAGCTTGTTGGCGCACGCCATGGACACCCAGTCCAGCGCGCCACCCTGGGTCACGCCGAGATGACGCACGCCAAAACGCCCGGCGTCTTGCAGCAGGCACAGCGGCGTACTGTTTTTGACCGTCAACAGGCTCATGCCAAGGCCTCCAGTGGGGTGTCGTCTCCGCCCAAGCGAATGAATTCGGCGTGATCGATGGGCGCGAAACGCACGGTGTCGCCGGGTTGCATCAAGCTGTAGCCGTCGATGTCGCGGTCGAACAATTTCGCGGGGGTGCGACCCAGGATGTTCCAGCCGCCGGGGGACTCAAGGGGATAAGCCGCTGTCTGGCGCTCGGCAATGCCCACGCTGCCTGCCGCGACGCGTTTGCGCGGGGTTTTGATGCGCGGGGCGGCGAGGATTTCTTCGACCAGCCCCATAAAGGCGAATCCCGGCGCGAAGCCCAGCGCGAACACCTGGTACTCACGCTCACTGTGACGTCGAATCACTTCGTCCACCGGCAGGCCGCTGCGTTGGGACAGCAGCGTCAGTTCCGGGCCGACGCGGAGGTCATACCAAACCGGCAGCACATGCTGTCGGCCTGCTTTGGCGGAGTCCGGCGACAGGTCCTCCAGCGCTCGGGCGATCACCTCGCGAGCTTGCTGAGGGCTGAGCGCCACCAGGTCGTAATGCACCATCAGCGTGGTGTACGACGGCACCAGATCGATCAAATGCACACCGAACCCTTCGCGCAGACGCAGGCTGGCGGCGAGCATCCACGGCATATTGGCTTCGTCGATGGCGTCGAACAGGCGCACCATCAGGCAATCGATCGCAACGACTTCAATGCGCAGGTTCATGAGGCGGACGTCTGCCCCAGGGCTTCACGGATACGTTGCACGGCCGCGATGGAGCTGGCGTTGTCGCCGTGCACGCAGAGGGTGTCGACCTTGAGCAGCAATTCGCTGCCGTCGCTGGCGATCAGCGCTTCGCCACGGGACAACGTCATGGCCTGGCCGATGATGCGTTCGGGGTCGTGGTGTACGGCCCCCGGCAGGTTGCGCGACACCAGACGCCCCGCGCTGTCATAGGCGCGGTCGGCGAAGGCTTCGAACCAGAGGCTGACGCCGAACTCATCGGCAATGGCCTGCGCCCCGCTGTTGTCGCGCATCGACAGCAGCATCAGCGGCAGTTCGGCGTTGTAACGGGCGATGCCTTCGATGACCGCACGCAGCTGCGCCGGGTTGGCCATCATGTCGTTGTACATCGCGCCATGGGGCTTGACGTAGCTCACCCGGCCGCCTTGAGCGCGGGACACGCCGTCCAGCGCGCCGATCTGGTAATGCAGGAGGTCTTGAATCTCTTGCGACGAACAGGCCATCGAGCGACGCCCGAAACCCACCAGATCCGGATACGCCGGGTGCGCGCCGATAGTGACGTTGTGGGTCAAGGCCAAGGCCACGGTCTTGCGCATGACGCTGGGGTCACCCGCATGAAAGCCGCAGGCGATGTTGGCGCAGTCGATGTACGGCATGACCTCGGCGTCCAGACCCATGGTCCAGGCGCCGTAGCTTTCACCGATATCACAATTCAATAACAGGCGGCCCAAGGGATGATCTCCTGTGCGGCTGAAGGTTGGGGACGAGGCTTGAGTCTACGCGTGGGAAGCATCGCTTTGCAGCGCTGAAACACGCCTGTCATGTGTCGGCGCATTCTTGGGCGGGAGTGGATGAGGCGTCCAACTAATAAAAGCGGAGGGAGGGGATAAGAAAAAGTGAACGGTCCAGTGTCCGGAATGGCGTCGAACCTGTAGGAGTGAGCTTGCTCGCGATGCGGAGGGTCAGCCGGCGCAACGGTGACTGACACTCCGCATCGCGAGCAAGCTCACTCCTACAGAAGAGCGGTCGCGCTCGTCACTGCCAGTCCCGATTCACCTTGCGCACATGATGCCGTCCCACGAATACCCAGTCGATGAACAGTACGAAGCTTTCGATCACCAGCGAGAACAGCAGCGCGCAGATCAGACCCCAGCCGATGACTTCCGGCGAGAGCAATACCTGCCATGTGTAGCCATTCCACGTTTCGTTGCGAATGTCCGGATCGGCGGCGGTCAGGACATGCCAGGCGCGCATGTACCACGGACCCTGCAACGCCATCCACTCGCGGTCGAGTATTTGAGTGCGACCCAGCAGGTTGCTGATGTTGTTGGCATCGGTTTTGAACACCGGGTCGTCGCTGCTGCGGTAATGCTGGATCAGCGCCTGCACGTCGCCATTGAAGAAGCGCGAAGCGGTGTCGTTGTAGCCGCGCATGTTCTGCTGCGCTTCCATCAGGTGCGCTTCGACGCGCTTGCTGTAGTCGCTGATGAAGCCGGGAATCTGCACGCCGATCAACAGGCCTGCCGTGAACAACACCAGTCGCAGATAGCTTCGCAGCATAGGTCCCTCTCAGTCAGGATTGGCCTTCGGCCACGCATTCGCCGCGACGCCACAGGCTCCAGTGGCCGGGCTCGTAGCGATTCCAGGTTTCATTCTCGGTCAACGGCTCGGTGGCAATCACCGTCACCACGTCGTTAGGCGTGGTTTCGGCCTGGAAATCGACGATCACGTCGACATCCTTGAGCCGTGCCGGACCGAACGGCGCGCGCCGTGTGATGTGCACCAGCTTGGTGGAACAGAAACAAAACAGCCAGTCGCCATCACTGAGCAAGCCATTGAACACGCCCTTGCTTCGGTATTCGTTGCAGGCTTGGACCAGCGTCGGCAGCAGCTGTTCGATCTCGACCGGCTCGGGAAACGCCTCGCGCACCCGGTTCAACAGGTCGCAGAACGCGGCTTCGCTGTCGGTGTCGCCCACCGGGCGGTAGAACGTCGCGCTCGGGTGAAAGTCCGCCAGTTGGCCGTTGTGAGCGAAACACCAGTTCCGGCCCCACAGCTCGCGCACGAAAGGATGGGTGTTGGACAGGCAGACCTTGCCGACGTTGGCCTGACGAATGTGGCCAATCACCACTTCGCTCTTGATCGGGTAGCGCTGCACCAACTGCGCGACTTCCGACTCGCTGCTGGCGGCCGGGTCCTGAAACAGACGCAGGCCGCGCCCTTCATAAAAGCCGATGCCCCAACCGTCGCGGTGGGGACCGGTGCGACCGCCGCGCTGCATCAGCCCGGTAAAGCTGAACACGATGTCGGTCGGTACGTTGGCACTCATGCCCAGAAGTTCACACATGCTCAGGTCTCGATGGGGTCAGTGGCTGGCTGACCAGTTACAACTTTGGCTCGACCCGATGACGGCCAACAGTACCGCCGTTGGCAGGTGCTGCCGGGCTGGCAAAACGCGACGGGGCCGGCGAAGCGAACGGCTCGTCGTCTGTTTCCTGCGCCTTCTGCTCGGCAGCGGCCTGTGCGGCAGCCGCTTCGGCATGGGCCTGACGGGCTTTTTTCTTGCGCAGGAACGGCAAACGGATCAGCGCGAAAATGACGTAAAGGCCCAAGGCGATCGCGCCATAGGTGGAAAGATCGAGCGCGGCGCGCCAGACGTTGTTGCCGACTTTGAGCCCCAGGTCCAGGAAGCTGATGGCCAGCGCCGGAGCGTAGATCTCCTTCGCCGGGTCGATGATGGTCGGACAGAACAGCAGGACCGCGCCGATCACGCGCAGCGGTTCGCGCAGGTAGCGCCACATCCAGCCGGTCAGCTTGAACCACACCAACAGACAGCCCAACGCGGCGAACGCGTAAAGGCCCCAGGCAATCAGATAGTCGTTGTCGGTCATGACGTCCGTGGTAAGGCAGGTAAAGAGGCGCTTATGATAACGACTTTTCGCCAGCCTGGCTTACCCGGCTGCAGTTATCGGTCCGCCGCCTCTTCACAGGCGTCCGTCGCAGTGGTCAGTTTCACTTTTGAGAGAGCCCCGCATGCCATCTTCCAACGCTGTTCTCCGCGCCCCCGTTGCCCGCAAGGCCGACGGCGCCGACCCGTATGCCTGGCTGCAGAATCGCGACACCGATGAGGTCCTCGATTACCTCAAGGCCGAAAACAGCTATCAGGAACAGCAACTGGCCGATCAACAGGCCCTGCGCGAGACCCTGTTTCAAGAGATCAAGGGCCGCATCCTCGAAACCGACCTGTCGCTGCCCTCCCCGTGGGGACCTTACCTGTACTACACCCGCACCACCGAGGGCGACGAGTACGCCCGCCACTACCGCTGCCCGCGCCCGGCGGACGATTCGCAGACCGTCGATGAAAACGCCGAAGAGTTGCTGCTGGACCCGAACGTGCTGGCCAATGGCGGCTTCTTTTCCCTCGGCGCGTTCAGCATCAGCCCGGACCACCGACGACTGGCTTACAGCCTCGACACCAGCGGCGAAGAGGTCTACCAGCTCTACGTCAAGGAACTGAGTAGCGGCGACGTCACCGCCCTGCCCTTCGAAGACTGCGACGGCAGCATGACGTGGGCCAACGACAGCCAGACCCTGTTCTTCGGCGAACTCGACGACACCCACCGCCCGCACAAGCTCTATCGCCATAAGCTGGGCAACGACTCGGCGGAGCTGGTGTTCAGCGAGCCAGACGGGCGTTTCTTCCTGCACTGTTACCGCACCAGCTCCGAGCGCCAACTGGTGCTGGGTCTGGACAGCAAGACCACCGGCGAAAGCTGGGTGCTCGACGCCAGCACGCCGGATCAGCCGTTCGTGTGCATCGCGCCCCGCAGCGAAGGCCACGAGTACTCGGTGGACCACGGTTTGGTCGACGGCGCCTGGAGCTGGCTGATTCGCAGCAACCAGGACGGCATCAACTTCGCCCTCTTCCACGCGCCTGAGCAGGCGAGCGGCGTGCCGGAGCGCAAGGATTGGCAGACGTTGATCCCCCACAGCGAAAGCGTGATGCTCGACGGTTTCAGCCTCAACGCCCGTGGTTTGACCTTGAGCCTGCGCGAAGGCGGCCTGCCCATCGTCGAAGTTCACCCACAGGGTTTGCCGCCCTATCGCGTGCAATTGCCGGACGCGGCCTACAACCTCTATGTGCAGGACACCCTTGAATTCGAGAGCGACAAGATTCGTCTGCGCTATCAATCGCTGAACCGTCCGCCCCAGGTGCGTCAATTGACGCTGGCCACCGGGGACCAGGTCGTACTCAAGGAAACGCCGGTTCTGGGGGTGTTCGACGCCGATGCCTACGTCAGCCAGCGCTTGTGGGCGACCGCCGCCGACGGCACACAGGTGCCGATCAGCCTTGTCGTCAAACGCGAACTGGCCGGTCAGCCGGTGCCGCTGTACTTGTACGGCTACGGCGCTTACGGCGAAAGCCTCGACCCGTGGTTTTCCCATGCCCGTCTAAGCCTGCTGGACCGTGGCGTCGCATTCGCCATCGCCCACGTGCGCGGTGGCGGCGAATTGGGCGAGGTCTGGTATCGCACCGGCAAACAGGAGCACAAGCAGAACACCTTCAGCGATTTTATCGCCTGCGCCGAACATCTGATTGCGGAAAACCTGACGTCGGCCGAAAAACTGGTGATCAGCGGCGGCAGCGCCGGGGGTCTGTTGATCGGCGCGGTGGTCAATCAGCGGCCTGAGCTGTTCAAGGCCGCGATTGCCGAAGTGCCGTTCGTCGACGTGCTCAACACGATGCTCGACCCCGATCTGCCATTGACCGTGACCGAATACGACGAGTGGGGCAACCCGCAAGAGCCCGACGTCTACGCTCGGATCAAGGCCTACGCGCCTTACGAGAACGTCAGCGCGCAGGCCTACCCGGCGATGCTGGTGATCGCCGGGTACAACGACAGCCGCGTGCAGTATTGGGAAGCGGCCAAGTGGGTGGCAAAATTGCGCGACACCAAGACCGACGACCACCTGCTGCTGCTCAAGACCGAATTGGGCGCGGGGCATGGCGGGATGAGCGGGCGGTATCAGGGATTGCGTGACGTAGCGCTCGAATACGGGTTTATCTTCAAGGTATTGCAACTGGCCTGAGGAACTCTTTGCAGGCCTTTTGTCATATCAAGGCTCCCGGACGTTGAAACGCCCGGCGCCGTTTTTGCCGGTCATTTTTCACACACTCAACAAGAACATGCCATGCCGACATCCTCATCACTGAACAACGAGATCCGCGAGATGCTGATGGACTGCGGTCTGTTCCTCGCGCTCACCCCTGCGGACTTTTCCGCGGCGGCAGGTTACTTCAGCATCAGCAGCATCGAGAAAGGCGAAGCGATCTTCAACGAAGGCGACGCGGGCACCTTCATGTGCATCATCCATTCGGGCACGGTGTCGGTGCAAAAGCGCAACGGCGAAGGCGTACCGGTCGAAACGGCGATTCTGCGCAGCGGTCGGGCATTCGGTGAAATGGCCGTGCTGGATGGCGAACGCCGCTCGGCCAGTTGCGTGGCGGCGTCTTCCTGCTACTTGCTGAACCTGGGCAAGGACTCGCTGGACAAGATGCTCAATGAAGCGCCCAAAGTCGCCGCCAAAATCATCCGCGCCATCGCCATCGCCATGTCCAAGCGGCTGCGGATGATGGATGGTCAAGTGTTGGCGCAGCAGGAGTAGTCAGATCTCACGTCAACCCAAGGCATTCAAGCTTGCACAATCCTGTGGGAGCCGGCTTGCTGGCGAAAGCGTTGTGTCAGACAACTCATCGGTGCCTGGGCTGACGCTTTCGCCAGCAAGCCGGCTCCTACCCTTTCAACAGCGTTGTGTCAGACAACTCATCGGTGCCTGGGCTGACGCATTCGCCAGCAAGCCGGCTCCTACCCTTTCAACATCGGGGACAGCCCTGGATCACGGATTCGGCTTCGCGGGCGGCGGTAACCCTGGCAGCGGTTCATCGTCTTTGGGCGGCCCCGGCTGGGGGATTTTTGGCAATAACGGCGGATTGCCTTGCCCGCCTGCGCGGGGAACGCTGGGCGGCGACACTTGTGGATACGGGGTCGGCGTGGCCGTGCCTGGCGACCCGGACGTGGCGGCAATGGGTTCCGGCGCAGTGAGGACAGGTTGCAAGCTCTCGGCAAATGCATGAGATGTACCGAGCGCAGCCACGGCAATCGCCGCTAGAATGTACCGCTTCATCGTTGGCCTCCACTGCCAATCTTCTGTCGGGACGCTCAGACTACGCCTGCTCAGCGCTTCGTGCGCTGACAAATTGCACGCCGCGCCCCTACCACGCCTTTCTCCGGGTTTTTCATGAAACGTTTCGTTCTGCTCGACACCACCCCGATCCCCGACAACGGCGGCGCCCTGTGCCTGTTCGAGTACGGCGAAGATTTCGTGATCAAGATTCAGGGCGGCGACGGCGGCCAGTTGATGAACACGCGCATGCACGGCTCCGAAGATGCGCTGGCGGAAATCCCCTGCAAGAAAGTTGCCTCGCGCTTGCAGCCACGGGTGCTGATCGGCGGTCTGGGCATGGGCTTCACCCTCGCCTCGGCGCTCAAGCACTTGGGCAAGAATGGCGAAGTGGTGGTGGCCGAGCTGGTGCCCGGTGTGGTCGAGTGGAATCGCGGCCCGTTGGGTGAGAAATCGGGCAATCCTTTGCAGGACCCGCGCGCCAAGGTGGTCGTCCAGGACGTCGCGCAGGTGCTGAAAAGCGAGCCTCAGGGTTTCGACGCGATCATGCTCGACGTCGACAACGGCCCTGAAGGTCTGACGCAAAAGGCGAACAGCTGGCTGTATTCAGCGGGTGGCCTGGCCGCTTGCGCCACCGCGCTACGTCCCAAGGGCGTGCTGGCCGTGTGGTCGGCCAGCGCCGACGCCGCGTTCAGCGACAAACTGCGCAAGGCCGGGTTCAAGGCCGAAGAGGTCAAGGTCTACGCCCACGGCAATAAAGGGACGCGGCATACGATCTGGATCGCGGAAAAACTCAAAGGCTGACGCGCGCGCAAAGCGTTAGAATCGCCCCATTGCCCACAGCACACGAAACAGGTGACACCATGAGCTCGGGAACCCCGACCAACACGTCCAAACTCGACCGCATCCTCGCCGATGCTCAACGCGACCGCGAGATGGGGTATCGCGATAAAGCCCTGCGCATGTACCCGCACGTCTGCGGCCGCTGCGCCCGTGAGTTTGCCGGCAAGCGTCTCAGCGAATTGACCGTGCATCACCGCGACCACAACCACGACAACAACCCGCAGGACGGCTCCAACTGGGAGCTGCTGTGCCTGTATTGCCACGACAACGAACACTCGCGTTACACCGACCAGCAGTATTTCTCGGACAGCTCAACCAGCAGCCCGAAAACAGCCAAGGCGACGCACAACCCGTTTGCCGCGTTGGCTGGCCTGATGAAAAACGGCGACGACGCGTAAGCCACGAGCTGCAAGCAAGAGCGGTGCACGTGAGTTCACCGCTCACTGCTTTTTCTTGCAGCTTGCAGCTCGAACCTCGAAACTGCCCTCTTTTTTACGAGCACCCTCCCCCGTGGCCAACAAACGCTATGCCTGCATCGGCTTGTTCAACCCTAAATCCCCGGAAAACGTCGGATCGGTGATGCGTGCGGCAGGCTGTTACGGCGTGGCCTCGGTGTTTTACACGGGCAAGCGCTACGAGCGGGCGCGGGATTTCGTGACGGACACCAAGAAAATTCATCAGGACATCCCGCTGATCGGCATCGATGACCTGAGAAAAATCATCCCCCTCGGCTGCGTGCCTGTCGCCGTCGAGCTGGTGGAAGGCGCCCGTTCGTTGCCTGAATACACCCACCCGGACCGTGCGATTTACATCTTCGGCCCGGAAGACGGTTCCCTCGACAAGGAGATTCGTGACTGGTGCGAAGACGTCGTCTATATCCCCACCACCGGTTGCATGAACTTGGCGGCGACCGTCAACGTGGTGCTTTACGACCGCATGGCCAAGGGCAACAACACCCGCTCCGGCCCGCAATTCGGGCGCGAAACCGACCGCACCTGATCAACGTCCCGCGTCAAACGCATTGAACAGTTTGCCCGCCCGAGAGTCAGCTTTAGGGACCTTACCTTTCATGGAGAACGCATCATGAGCGATACCCCGATCCTTAAACGTGTCGATCGTCAGCTTCACGACCTTCCAGAGCAAAACGTACAGGGGTGGGAGCGCATCGGCTCGCTGGCCGGTGGCGTGTTGATGATGGGCAAAGGTCTGCGCCGTGGCGGCATCTTCGGGTTGGTGCAGTTGGCCATCGGCGGCGCAGTTCTCGCACGCGGCATCACAGGGCATTGCTCGGCCAAATCGCTGCTGGAAAAAAGCCGCAGCGAGATGGACGTGGCCCGCGCACGCATTCAAGAGGCTGGCGCCGAACTGAGCAAGCTGAAAACCAAGGCAGAAGTGGCGGCGGAAGAAGCGGTGGTCAAAAGCATCGATTCGGTGAAAGGGCCGAAGGGCGTTTGATCCAAACAAACTCTCACTGATTCGCGTGTCCCCTGTAGGAGTGAGCTTGCTCGCGATAGCGGTCCGTCACGCGCTGGATTCTTTTCTGATCCGGCCTGATCGCGAGCAAGCTCACTCCTACAGTTCGAGTCGCGTTTGGCAGATGATTGAGGCGGCCTTGAGATCGCTCAAACCCGCAACCAAGCCGCTATGGGGAAATGGGAAAGCCTTTCCTCATTGCAGCAGATTGCTCGCCAGCACCTTCGACGACTCCCCCATGACCCCCGCGCTGATCTGCACGAAGTCCTCAGTGCTCACCGCGCCCATTCGCATCAACCCCTGTGCAATGTCATCCAGCGATTTCTGGTCGTCGGTCTTGCGCCGGATTTCCTGATCCAAGGTCCCCATCAGCAATGCCGCACGGGCCGTCATGGCCGCATCGACCCGCTCGCCGCGCAAGGTCGTTACCTTGCGCCCGACCCGCGTCATGATCGATTGCCAGTCCTGATACCGGTCCTCGCTCATGCCCCCGGCCCGACGCAGCAGCTCGACCGAGTAATACTCGGCGATGCCCGCCTTGATCCAGTCGCTGCGATCCTTGGTGCGAATGCGCGCAAACACCTGCACCAGCTCGCGCAGCAAAGGGCTGGCGCCGCTCTCGCTGATCAGCGGCCGGGTGCTGTTCAGGTAGATCGAGTCGTGACCGGCGCTGGCATTGCGCGCCATGCCGTCCCCCGCGCCGACCACCAGCAGCTTGCCCGGAGTTCGCGGGAAGACGGCCTGCACCTTCGGCCAGACGAACGTCAGCAGCGTCAGGGTTTCCATCCGCCGCATGCCCTGCCCTTTCGGCGCGCTGACGGTGACGTCGGTGTCACCGAGGTGGGCACGGCGATTCACCAGATTGCCTGCCAGCATCCAGCCCGTTGGCCGGTCGAACAGGCGTGACACGTTGTCGATGCGGAAGCGGTTCTTGCCAATGCGCGGCCATGAGCTTTCGACGTTTTTCCAGCCGGTGGGCAGATCGACGGTCAAGCGCGCATGCAAATGCACGCCTTCCTGCTGATCAAGACGGGCGCGGGGCACCAGGTCTTCGCCGCGAAACAACGCCCAGTCAAAGGTCACGCGGCTGTCGTAGCGCGGTTTTTCGGGCATTGCGTCGGCGGTGTGACGATTGATTTTCACACGCCAGGTCAGCGTGGCCTTCCCCGATGCAGGCTTCCACACCCCGCGCCCTTCCGGCCCTGCAATCCATTGGCCATCGGCGGTGAAGTCACTGAAGTAGCCCTTCTGGCCAAGGTTCATGTCCAGACTGCGCACGACGCTGCCCTGCTCCAGCGTCAGGCGCACTTCAGCCTGATCACTCTGCGGCAGCAAGGTGACGTGATAATCGAGATCGACGTTCTTCGCGGCGCTGGCCGGAACAGACGTCGCCAGGCCAAACGCAAGCATCACAGCACACAGCGGCAGTTGATAACGCACGAGTAGACCACTCCTGTTGCGACAGGCTTTTGGATCGGGGTTAGCTCACAACAGCTCAGCCAGCGCGGAAGATCAGGTAATCCTCCCAGTCGTCCTCGGCGACGCTCTTTTCGCTGAGCATCCGGCCTGACTGGGAAATGCGTTGTTTGTGCACTTGCTCCCGATCCCCGCACACCAAGTGGTGCCAGAGCGGAAGGTCCTTGCCTTCGCTGACCAACCGGTAGCCGCAGGTGGGCGGCAACCATTTGAATTCATCGGCCTGACCGGGCGTGAGTTGAATGCAATCCGGCACCAGGGCGCGACGATTCGGATAATCGGTGCACTGGCAGGTGTTCAGGTCGAGCAACTGGCAGGCGACGCGCGTGTAGTAAACGCTGCCGTCGTCCTCGTCTTCGAGTTTTTGCAGGCAGCACAGGCCGCAGCCGTCGCACAGGGATTCCCACTCGACCGGGTCAAGTTGATCGAGGGTTTTGCGCATCCAGAACGGTTCGACTTTGGCGGCCATGATTTCGAAGGAATCGGTATCGGGTGATGAAAAGGCCGCCAGTCTAGTGGCACATGGCACGCGGGCCAAGCGCTGGCGACTGTCGGTACACGCGGGCTTGTCAGCGTCAGGCAGTCGCAGTAGCTTTATGCCCTCGCGAATACGGGCTCCAATCCTTCGCGACACACGCATCAGACTCATCCTGTTTCGACGATGCCTGCCGTCCACGGCCCATCTGATTGATCCCGTTCGCCACGTTCGCTGGCGGGCGGTCACTTCACTTTTTTCAGGACCGGAATTTCCATGAGCGACAACTCCCGCATTGCCGACTACGCCATTCACCCGCAATTCACTGATCGTTGGTCGCCTCGCGCCTTTACCGGCGAGAGCATTCCGCAGGAAACCCTGCTGAGTTTCTTCGAGGCCGCACGCTGGGCGCCGTCGGCGTACAACTCGCAGCCGTGGCGCTTTCTGTATGCACGTCGCGACACCCCGAACTGGGAGCGTTTTCTGAGTCTTCTGGTGGAATTCAACCAAGGCTGGGCGCAGCACGCGTCGGCGCTGGTGATCGTGATTTCCAAGACCACCTTCACCGCACCAGGCGCCACTGAAGAGACGCCTGCGCTGTGGCACACCTTCGACACCGGTTCGGCGTGGGGTCATTTGGCGCTGCAAGCGAGCCTGAGCGGCTGGCACACCCACGGCATGGCTGGCTTCGATCAGGAGAAAACCCGCAAAGAGCTGAAGATTCCAGAGGGCTACGCCATTCACGCAGCGGTGGCGATTGGCAAACTGGGCGATAAATCGACCCTGCCCGAGTACCTGCAAGCCCGCGAAACCCCAAGCCCGCGCCGTCCGGTGGGGGAATTGGCGGCTGAAGGGGATTTCAGTTTGTAAGGCCCTTACAGCCGACGCATTTGTATCGCCTGATCCATCGTTCGCGAATAAATTCGCTCCCACAGTTGGATCGGCGTCAGGCCACAAATATCCTGGCGCCGCGGCTCTCCTGTAGGAGCGAATTCATTCGCGAATAGGCGTTACAGCCGACGCATTTCTGTCGCCTGATCCATCTCTCGCGAATAAATTCGCTCCTACAGGTAGGTCCACGTCAGGCCGCGAACATTAGGGCGCCGACCGTCAGATCAGCCTCCCGCCTCAATACCCCTTCGCGAAATCCACCAATCCGCGCAGCGGCTCACCCGCGTTGAACGCTTTCAGGTTCTCGACGAACAATTGGGTCATGGCCGGTGGCGAGGTCGGCGCGGAGCTGTGGCCGGTCAGCAGCAGGCCCCACGCGGTCCAGAACGGGTGACGTTGCGGCAGTGGCTCCTGACGGCACACGTCGATCACCGCGCCCGCCAGGTGACCTTCCTTCAAGGCATTGACCAGATCGGCATCCACCACCGCCACACCGCGTCCGACGTTGATGAACAACGACGACGGCTTGAATTGGGCGAACAGCTTCGCGTCGTAGATATCGTGGGTCTGCGCCGTGTTCGGCAGCAGGTTGATCACGAAATCCGCTTCGCCCACCAGACGTGGCAAATCGTCCATCGAGCCAACTTCCACGAACGGCGCCTGTACACGGGCAGTCGATGCAACGCCCGACACCTGCACGCCAAACGGCAGCAGGAACTGCGCGACGCTGACGCCAATGTCGCCGGTGCCAACGATCAGCGCCTTGCGCCCCGCCAGGCTATGGCCCATTCGGTCGTCCCACTTGCGCTCGACCTGGCTGACCAGCCGCGCCAGCACTTCGCGCTCATGCACCAGCATGTAAGTCAGGACGAATTCGGCCATCACTTGACCGAAGATGCCCACGGCACGGGTCAATCGATAGTCGCGGTTGAGTCCAGGCGCGAGCAAGGGGGTGACCCCGGCCCAAGTCGATTGCAGCCACTGCGGCTTGTGCCCCTGACGCAGCAGGTTGGCGAGCAAGTCAGGCTGGCCGAGCCAGATCGGCGTATCAGCCGCCATTTTTGAAAGCTCGGCGGAATCGCCGCTGCTCAGCACTTCGAGGTCTGGGGCAGCGTTGCGGAGGAGTTCGGTGTAAACGGGGTAATCGTGTTCGGCGATCAGAACGCGCATGGATTCAAAACTCACAAAAACAGACATGCAACCGCATGGCGTCTGGCCCTTGACGCTCGATCAAAAAAAACAGGCCAGGAACACTTGGCGGTCCGGTAAACCCCTGCGATGACTTGCAGGGTCGAAATTCGGTCAGACCGGGTCGTTGCGGCGCAGCAACTCTTCAGGCAGGTGCTCGATGTACTCATCTTCGGCCGGCGGCATTTGCAGGTGATAGCCCTGCTTTTCCAGGTTCGCCAGCACTGCGTGAATGTCTTCACGGGCCAGCGCGCGCTCCGGGGAGAGAATCAGATCGAACGCGTGATGCGGCTTGCCGAATGCGCTCAGCAGTTCGACCGGCACGCGCTCAAGCGCATCGCTCTTGAGCACATAGAGGTACATTTCATTTCTGCGTGGGCTGCGATAAATGGAGCAAATACGTTTCAAGGCTGTTCTCCGGCGTTGGCCAGGCTGTCGAGCAGCATCTGGCCCATCAATTCGCGGCGCCAGCCACGCAACGAATCGGGCAGTTTATAGGGACCTTCTGGGAAACCGGTCTTGAGCAGGGCTTCGAGCGTCTTCTTGCGCAGCATCAGCTCCGGCGCCATGTCGAGGTGCTCGGCTTGCTGCTGACCAATGGCGCGCAGGCTCTTCAGTACGTTCGACGCTTCAATCGGCAACGGCTCAGGCAAGGCTGGCGGCCACAGATCGGGGGTGACACTGCCGGCTTTTTTGATCAGGTCGAGCAGAAACTCGCCATCCTGACGCACGGTCTTGGGGTGCATGTCTTCAATTTTCGCCAACGCCCCGAGGTTATCGGGCTGGGTCTTTGCCAGCGGCCACAACGAATGCTCACGCAGCACCCGATTGCGCGGCTGATTGCGCAAGCGGGCCTGCTGCTCGCGCCAGGCGCAGAGTTCGCGCAGCACGTTCAACTGGGCACGGGACAGTTTCCACGCCAGCTTGGCGTCTCGATAGACCTCGTAGGGATCGGTTTCCCGCCGCAGGTTGGCGACCAGTTCGGCGCCGTCCTCCAGCACCCAGGCGTATTTTTCATCGGACAAGCGCGGGCGCAGCAGGCTGTAGACCTCGGCCAGGTGCACAGCGTCTTCGGCGGCGTAGCTGATTTGCGTGTCCGAAAGCGGACGTTGCAGCCAGTCCGAGCGGGTTTCGCCTTTGGGCAGCTCGATGTTCAGGACTTCCTGCACCAAGCGCGAGTAGCCCATCGAGAACCCGAGGTTCAGATAGGCGGCGGCGAGCTGGGTGTCGAACAGCGGCGCGGGCAGGCTGCCGGTCAGGCGTAGCAGGACTTCAAGGTCCTCGCTGCAGGCATGAACAACTTTAATGACGTCAGGGTTTTCCAGCAGAGCGGCCAGCGGTTTCCATGCGTTGATCAGCAACGGGTCGATCAGGTAGGCGCGCGACCCGTCGCCGATCTGCAGGAGCGCGGCGATGGGATAGAAGGTATCGACCCGCATGAATTCGGTGTCGAGGGCAACGAATGGCAGCGTCTGCCACTCTGCGCAGTGTCGGGCGAGGCTGTCGTCGTCGCGAATCCAGTGAATATCGATGGCCACACGGCTCTCCCTTGAAGAATGGCGCGCAGTATATATCGCTATGAGCGTTTACCGGGCATCCGTCCTACAAGTCTCGAACAACTTCATCTTCCATGTTTGGCGACGGGTGGGTGAACCGCGACCGTCCATCGGATCGCTCAGCCGTTTTTGCTCAATACGTATACCCGCCACATGGCGTAGCCGGGAAGAAAGTCGTGGTGACCGATGATCCGGAAACCGGCCTCGGCAAACTCTGACTCAATGTCGGCGCGGCACACCACGAAGCGATTGCGCGCGGCAATCGAATCGCCCGAAGCGAGCCTTTGGCATTCTTGACGCTTGCGTCGCCACGCCTTGATGTTGCCGTCCACCCACAGCGCAACAATGGCCGTGTCGCGGGTGACGCGATAGAACTCCTCAAGGATGGCCTGGCGTTTTTCCCGGTCCGCCACGTGATGGAACAGCCGCATGCAAAAGATGCAATCGACCGCGTTCTCGGACAGCCCGATTGAAAACGCCGAACTCTGGAACGTGCGAATCCGCTTGCGCACCTCGGCACTCGACTGCGCTTCAGCGATTTCAAGCATGTCGGTGGAAGGGTCCGCCGCCAGAATCACCCGATTCGAATGCTCGGCCAGAACTGGCCAGAAACGCCCGGACCCAGAGGGCACGTCGAGCACCAGCCCTGGCTCGCCCGCGTCACGGAGCGCCTGACGGGCCAATTGGGCGTCGCGCCAAAGGCTCAAGCGTCTGGCCAAGCCCTGCTCATGGCGCTGCACGTATTGCTGCACCGGGTGCTGGTCGGTGGTGTGTTCACTCATTCGCCAGTACCCCGTCCGTATAAATCCCCCGGCAGCCGGCAAACATGTCCAGCGCCGGGTTATAGACTTGGGTGTGCACTTTCAGCAGGCCCAGCATCGAATGGAACAGATTGTCCTGGCTCAACGGTGCATTGCGTTCTTTTTGCAAACAATGCGTGTTCACCGCAAACGACTGCTGATAGTTGTCGGAGAACCAGGCAATCATCGGTACGTGTTTTTGCTGATCCGGCGCCAACATGTAAGGCGTGCCATGCAGGAACAAGTTGTATTCCCCCAGCGACTCGCCGTGATCGGACAGATACAGCATCGCGGTGTCCACTTTATTCTGGTTGCTGCGCAGAATATCGATGAGCGTCGCCAATACATGGTCGGTGTACAGCAAGGTATTGTCGTACCCGTTGACGATACTTTCCCGAGAGCAATTATTCAGGGCATTGCTTTCACACACCGGTGTGAATTTCTCGAACTCTTTTGGATAACGCTTGAAGTACTCAGGGCCATGGCTGCCCATTTGGTGCAGGACCAACACGGTGTCCTTGTCCAGCGTGTCGATAAAATGCTGCAAGCCCTGCAGCAGAATCTCGTCGCGGCACTCATTATTGGCGCACAACGACGGGTCCTTGAGGTTACTGACATCTTGCAGGGTCACACGATCGCAGGTGCCTTTGCAGCCCGACTGGTTATCACGCCAGATCACGTCGAGACCGGCGCGCTTGAGCACGTCGAGCATGCCCTCCTCGTTCTTCGCCGTGCTCGCGTCGTAATCCTTGCGCCCCATGTTGGAGAACATGCACGGCACCGATACGGCGGTTTCGGTGCCACAGGAGTGAACATCGGTAAAGGTCAGCAGACCGGGCTCTTTCTTCAATTGCGGCGTGGTGTCGCGGCTGTAGCCCAGAATGCCGAAATTCTCGGCCCGGGCACTCTCGCCGACCACCAGTACGGTGAGCGACTTACGCGGGTGTTGCTGCCAGTCGCTGGCCAGTTGCGCGTCCTGGCCGATGCTGACGAACGGCTTCTGCGCGGATTTGATCTGCTCGCTCAGGTAACCCACCGACGCACCGATGTAATTGCTTGGCACCACCATCAGGCGCAGTTCGTGATGGTTGCGAAACAGCGACGCCAGCCCTTGATAGTTCATCAGCGCCACGCCACCGATCGCGCACGAGCAGACGGCACTCACGACCACTTTGCTCAACACTTCGCGCGGCCAGCGACGGTAGTTGACCGGCACCTTCCACAGCACCACGGACGGCACGACACCCAGTGCAAACAGATAAATAAACAGTTTTAACGACAGCAGCCCTTGAACTTCGGTGATGTTGGTTTCCGCGAAGTTGCGAAACATCCCCGAATCGATCATGACCCCGTATTCGCCCATGTAATACGCGACACCCGCGCTGATCATGAATAAAGCGATCAACACCGGTTTCAATACCTTCTTGAACGCAAACAGCGTCAGAAAAATATTAAAGACACAAAAAACCATCACGGCAAACGCGCCACGCAATAATAGCCCCTTACCGTTGAAGTCGGTAATGGTAAACAGGTGCTGCCACAGCGTCAGGTTAAACCCGACCAGCAAAAAAACACTGGCGAGCACGGTCACGAGCTCGGGACGAACTGCTTTTACGTTCAGCATGGAGGGATCTGCGTGCCTGAAAAGAGAATGCCGATCAAAAACGAAAACGCTTCTTCGACATCGCAAACTTTAGGCAGAGGGCCATCAATTTTTTGTGAAAAGGATGAGAACAAAAGGTGGGGTTTGACGGCTTTTTTGTAGGAAGAATCTGCGCAACAGATCGTGGCAAAAATCTGAATGAGAGAGCGTTGGCTTGGGGGTAAGGTAGCGGCACTCACTCACAACCATAATCGATTTGCGTATATTTCTATGGATGCTGTATTTTTTGAAACGTCGGCTTTCAGCTGCCTCCGTCCCGACTATCTGGACGAAGAGGCTTATCGCACACTTCAGCTAGCGTTGATGGCAAACCCTACCATGGGGGATCTGATGCCGAGAACCGGAGGATTCCGGAAGCTGCGCTGGCCGGATTCGCGAAGAGGAAAAGGCAAACGGGGTGGGCTGAGAATGATCTATTACTGGCTGCTCAGTGACGGGCAATTCTGGATGTTCTCCATCTACGACAAGGACGAGCTTGAGAAACTGTCTTCCGATCAAGAACGGCAATTGAAGGAAGTCATCCTCTCGGAACTGAAGAAACGAGGCACGCAATGAGCAAAAAACGCGATCTGTTCGCAGAGATGATGCAAGGGGTCGAGGAAATGGCCGCGCATCGACAAGGAAAAATTACCCTGCGTAGCGATACGTTCCTGGAAAAACCAGCGCCAGACGTTTCGGCTCAGGAAATCATCGCTCTGCGGGAGCGCTTGCACATGTCGCAGAACGTATTCGCCAGACGCATTCGCACCAGCGCCAGCACACTGCGTAACTGGGAGCAAGAGAAGTCCAGGCCTAACGCCCAGGCGGCGCTGCTGATCAGGCTGGTCGATAAATTCCCGGACATGGTTGATCGCCTCAACGCGGTCTGAACAAAAAACCGCCCTACGTTGCCGTGGGGCGGTTTCAGATCCACCGCTAATCACGTGCAGAAGCCGCCAAGGCGGCGTCGACAGTCACGTTCTCCAGCGAGGCATGCCTCGCTTACACCGCGCTACGACGATAGCTACGGTAGTTCGGCATCCAGAAGTTACGTTCGATGGCGTCCACCAGCATTTCTTCGGTGGTTTCCAGCGCGACGTTTTCGGCTTGTGCCTGTTTGGCCACGGCCAGGGCGATTTTTTTGCTGACGGACTGGATTTCCTTCAACGGCGGCAGGACCGCGTCGCCTTTGCCGGTGACCATCGGCGAGCATTCAGCCAGTGCATTCGACGCGGCCATGAGCATTTTGTCGGTGATGCGCGTGGCTTTGGCCGCGATGACGCCCAGGCCGATGCCCGGGAAGATGTAGGAGTTGTTGCACTGCGCGATGTGGAACGTGCGATCGCCTACAGTCACAGGCGCAAACGGACTGCCGGTTGCGACCAGTGCGTCGCCGTTGGTCCAGGTCAGGACTTCCTGCGGGGTGACTTCCACTTTCGAGGTCGGGTTGGACAGCGGCATCACCAGCGGCTTGGCGCAGTGTTTGTGCATTTCGCGGATGATCTGCTCGGTGAACAGACCGCGCTGGCCCGACACGCCAATCAGCACGGTCGGTTTGCCGTTGGTGACCACGTCCAGCAGTTCAGGGTAGCCCGAACCACTCGACCAGCCCGTCACATCACCTGCTTTTTGCGCGAGGTTTTTCTGGAAGTCCAGCAGGTTGTCCATGCTGTCAGTCAGCAGGCCGAAACGGTCAACCATCATCACGCGCTTGCGCGCTTCGGCTTCGCTCAGGCCTTCGATGACCATGGCCGCGATGATGTGCTCGGCAATGCCGCAACCGGCGGAACCGGCGCCCAGGAACACAACGCGCTGTTGGCGCAGGGTTTCGTTCTTGGCCTTGCACGCCGCGAGCAGCGTACCTACGGCCACCGAGGCGGTGCCCTGAATGTCGTCGTTGAAGCAGCACAGCTCGTCGCGGTATTTCTCCAGCAACGGCATGGCGTTGGTCTGGGCGAAGTCTTCGAACTGCAACAGCACGTCAGGCCAGCGACGCTGGACGGCTTCGATGAACAGCGCGATGAAGTCTTCGTATTCTTTGCCGGTCACGCGCTTGTTGCGCCAGCCCATGTACATCGGGTCGTCCAGCAGTTCCTGATTGTTGGTGCCCACGTCCAGCACGATCGGCAGGGTGTACGCCGGGCTGACGCCGCCACACGCGGTGTAAAGCGAAAGCTTGCCAATCGGGATGCCCATGCCGCCGATGCCCTGGTCACCCAAGCCGAGAATGCGCTCGCTGTCGGTGACCACGATGATCTTGATGCGGTCTTTCGTCGCGCTGCGCAGGATGTCGTCGATGCGGTCGCGATCCGGGTAGGAAATGAACAGACCGCGGTGAGTGCGGTAAATCTTGGAGAATTCCTGACACGCCTGACCCACGGTCGGGGTGTAGATGATTGGCAGCATCTCTTCCAGATGCGAGTCCAGCAGGCGGAAGAACAGGGTTTCGTTGTTGTCCTGGATCGACCGCAGGTAAATGTGCTTGTCGAGATCGCTGGCGCACTGCTGGTATTGGCTGTAGGCGCGGGTCGACTGTTCTTCGATGGTTTCAACGTTTTGCGGCAGCAGGCCGATGAGGTTGAAATCCACACGCTCTTGCGGCGTGAACGCGCTGCCCTTGTTGAGGAGTGGCATCTCCAGCAACGACGGGCCAGCGTAGGAGATATACAAAGGTCGCGAGGTCTTGGTCATCAGTAATCGCCTTTTCTCTATTTGCTCTGTCAATACGGGCTCGAAAGGAAACCCCGGAGGTCGGTTTTTCACGACGCTCGACGCAGGTTCCGTCCGAAAAATGGGGGGAGATGAAAAATCAGGGTGCCTATCTTACTCGTCTCGGCGCAATTGCGACATTTTGTCGCTTGAACGATGACCAAATGATGGCGCAGCACGATGGCAGTTGCCCAGTGAAACCCTTGTCAGGAACCCTGAACACTGATCGGCCGCCAATGCGTCCGAATATTCTTGACCACTTCGAGAGGTTGCTCCTAGACTCCGATGCATGCGTATGCAAACCCCTTGCAATCCGGATTGCGACGCAGACCACCACAGCGCGAACCCGCTGACTTCAGCGGTCGGGCGCTGTCCGGATAGAACAATAAAAAAAAACAGCAGGTGATGGCGATGCAGGCGTCCGAACACCCTCAGAATCCGATATTGCAGGTCGAAGGCCTGTGCAAGTCTTACGGACCGACCCACGCCCTCGGCGGCGTCAGTTTTCAGATCTATCCGGGCGAGGTGCACGCGCTGCTCGGCGAAAACGGCGCGGGCAAGTCCACGCTGGTGAAGATACTCACCGGCGTCGTGACGCCGAATCAGGGGACGATGCAGTTCGACGCCCGCCCCTACGCGCCCCGCTCCATTCTGCAGGCCCGCGCCAACGGCGTGACCACGGCCTTTCAGGAACTCAGCCTGCTCTCCAACCTGACCGTCGCAGAAAACCTCGCCTTGCCCAAGCAGCGCAAAGGTTGGGCAGGTTTGAACTCCAGGTCACGAAACACCCAGGCGGCCCTCGACACATTGACCGCGTTCGGGCTTGGCGAGCTGGACCCGACCCTGCTGGTCAGCGAATTGTCTTTGGCCGATCGACAGCGGCTGGAGATCGTCAGAGCCCTGAGTCACCGCCCTTCCCTGCTGATCCTCGACGAACCGACCGCCGTGCTGCCCTCCACCGACTGGCTGTTCGACCTGATCCGCAAGGAAACCGCCAAGGGCACCGCCGTCCTGTATATCTCCCACCGCCTCAACGAAATTCGCCAGTTGTGCAGCCGGGCCACGGTGTTGCGCAGCGGGTGCAGCATTGGCACCACCGACCTTCAACACACCGACGACGCGAAGATCTTCGAAATGATGGTCGGCCAGCGCATGGCCGCCACGGCCAGGAACGCCAGCCTGAGCGCGTCAGAAGCTTCACGGCAGAGACCGAGACTTGAGGTCGCCGGGCTGGATGCCGGGATGGTCAAGCACCTCAATCTCAAGCTTTACCCCGGTCAAATCGTCGGCGTGGCCGGTCTCGACGGACAGGGTCAATGCGACCTTTTTCACGCCTTGTACGGCCTGATTCCCAAGCGCGCAGGAGAGATCAAGGTCGACGGCAAGCCCGCCACGATCAGCTCCCCGTCCGATGCCCTCGCGGCGGGCATTCAGGTCGCGCTGTTGCCCGAAGAGCGCAAGACCCAAGGCATCTTCGCCGACTTGGCCGTGCGCTCAAACATGGCGGTATCGGCGCTGGATCGCATCGGCTGGATGGGGCTGGTGTCGCGCAAAAGCGAACGTCAACTGGCGACTCACGTGGCCGGTCAGGTCGATCTTCAAGAGCGCTATCTGGATTTCCGCATCAACGAGCTGTCCGGTGGCAATCAGCAGAAAGCCCTGCTGGGACGGGTGCTGCTGACCGGGGCCAACACGCTGCTGCTGTTCGACCCGACAAGGGGCGTCGATGTCGGCACCAAACAGGCCCTTTATCTGGCCATCGAAGATTTCGCGCGCAAAGGGGGCGCGGTGCTTCTTTACTCTTCCGAACTGGCCGAGCTGGTGCGCTTGAGTGATCGCTGTCTGGTGATCTACGAGGGCCGGATCGCGGCCGAACTCGAAGGCGAGGCCATTGAGGAGACCCGTCTGGTCGCCGCCGCGACAGGGCACCGCCGACACGGCGAAGGAGAAGCGGCATGAGCACACTGTCTTCCCGCCTCAAACGTTTTTCCAAAAGCGGCGCTGGCACGGCGGCGCTGCTGTATGTCGTGCTGTTCGTGGCCTACGCCAGCGTGGAGCGCAGCGCATTGAGTGTGTCCGCGTTCAGCGATCTGGTGAACAACGCTTCGCCGCTTGCGATTGCCGCCGCGGGCGGCACGCTGATCGTGCTGCTGAAAGGGTTCGATTTGTCGGTCGCGGGGGTGATCTCGCTGGTCAATGTGATTCTGGCGAGCTACCCGCTGGAAGACGCGACGGGCGCGTTGGTCAGCCTCGGAATCGCCCTTGGCATCGGCGCGCTGGTCGGTTTGGTGAACGGTGTGCTGGTCGCCTACGGCCGCTTTCAGTCCATCGCCGTGACGTTGGCGACGATGATCATGACCGGCGGTCTGGCGCTGGTGATTCTCGACGCACCCGGTGGCTCCGTCGCGGAATGGCTGAGCGAAACGTTGACCGACACCGTCGGCGGCATTCCGGTGTCCGGGCTGGTGCTGCTGGCCGTCGTCGCACTGTGGGCCCTGTTACGCAAGACCAATTTCGGCGTCGCACTGTACGCCGTTGGCCAGGACGAGCATGCCGCCGCGCTGTCCGGCATTCAGGTGCAACGCACGCGCTGCCTGGCCTTCGTCATCGCAGGCGCCCTCTATGGCCTGAGCGGCTACATGCTGTCTGCGCAAACCGCGACCGGCAACCCGAATGCAGGCAACACGCTGTTGCTCCTGACCTTCGCCGCCATCGCGTTGGGCGGCACGTCGTTTCGCGGCGGCATGGGCGGGCTCACCGGCAGCATCATCGGCGCGGCGAGCTTGATGTTGTTGCAGAAGCTGCTGTTCTCCATCGGCGTGCAGTCGTTCTACATCGGCCTGCTGCAGGGCATCGTCATGATCGTCGCAGTCAGCCTGATGAACGCCGGCGAATGGTTCAACCTGCGGAGGACGTGACATGACCAGCGCACGAATCGAATCGACTGACACCCGACAGGCAGCCCCCGTGAACGACGTCGCCACCGACTATCGCAAGTCCTCGCGGGTCTCCCGTGAAACCCTGAACATCGTCGGCGTTTTCATGCTGTGCGTGCTGGCACTGCTGGCGGCGAAATGGATCAACCCCAACGCAGGCGGTTACCAGCAACTGGAGACGATCCTGATCCTCTGCTCGTTTCTGGTGGTGGTTGCCTTTGGACAAGGCCTGGTGGTGCTGATTGGCGGGCTCGATTTGTCCATTCCTTCGGTCATCACCTTGGGCGGCATTCTGACGGCGGTGTGGGTCGGTGCTGACGGCGGTGTACTCAAAACCTGCGCGGTGCTGGGCGTCTGTGCGGTGGTCGGGGTCGTCAACGGGCTGGGCATCGGCGTGTTCAAGGTCCCGGCGTTCATCATGACCCTGGCGATGGGGATCATCGTGTACAGCCTCTGCCTCGGCGCCACGGGTGGTTCGCCCAACGGCGTATCGCCTAAGGCCTTCACCTGGCTCATGAGCGGTCGTGTGGCGGGGATTCCGGTGATCGTGCTGTTCACGGTCGTCGGCGCCGTGATCGCCTTCATCGTGCAATCGCGCACCCGCTTTGGCACCCGGCTTTACGCGCTTGGCTCCAACCCGACCGCCGCACGTTTCGCCGGGCTGCACACCTTGCGCCTTACGGTCATGACGTACGCGTTGTGCGCCGTGCTCGCAGGCATCACCGGCATGCTGCTGGTGGGGTATTCCAACGGCGCGACGTTGCGCATGGGCGACCCGTATCTATTGCCCTCCGTGGCGGCCGTGGTGATCGGCGGATCGTCCATCAGCGGCGGTCGCGGCAGTTTCGTCGGCACCCTGGCCGGTGCCCTGCTGCTCACCATCCTGGACATGATCATCTCCAGCCTCGGGTTTTCCCAAGGCTGGAGGACGGTCATTTCCGGGGCAATCATCCTCTTGGCCATTCTGCTCCAGCACGAAGGTGCGATGGACTGGCTGCGCTCGCTGAGGCACTCCAAACGCAAGACCTGAACGACCTTCACCGAATTTCATAACGGCTAACAACAACCAAAAGGCGGATGAAAATGAAGAGAGCACGTGAATTCAAGGTGTCCCGGCTGCGCGGCAAAATGACGGCGCTGCTCGCCGGGGTGATCGCTCCGTTGATGCTCGGAGCGATGCCGATGACGGCGAACGCGGCGGTGAAGGATCATTACATTATTTACCTGAGCCTCAGCTACAGCGGCAACGCCTGGCAATCCGAAGCGGCGAACCTGGTGAAGGCGCTGGCCAAGACCCCGCCGTACGACAAAATGGTCGAGCTGCGCGAGGTCATTTCGGGCACCGACGTGCAGGCGCAAATCTCGGCCTACGAGAGCATGATCGCGGCAGGCGCCGATGGCGTGGTGAGCTTCCCGGTCTCCCCCACCGCGCTGAACCGAACGGTCAAACGCGGCTGTGAAAAAGGCACCCTCTTCTACATGTATGACGCCACGGTCACCGAGCCGTGTGCGTACAACGTCAGCTACATCACCGCCGGTTTCGGCGAAAACACCGCTCAGGCACTGGTCAACGAACTGCATGGCAAGGGCAAGATTTTCCTGAGCCGTGGCGTGCCCGGCAACTCGGTGGACAAGCGTCACTACGACGGCGCAATGAGCGTGTTCAAGAAATACCCCGGCATTCAGATCGTCGCCGAGTATTACGGCTATTGGGACGACCGCACCACCCAACAGGAAACCGCCAAGGCCCTCGCCGCGCACCCGGACGTCGAAGGCATCTGGGCGCAGGCGGGCGAGAACGGCGCGCTCAAAGCGCTGCTCGCGGCCAATCACAAGTTGGTGCCGATGACCGGTGAAAACTCCAACGGCTTCCGCCTTGGCCTGGCCAATCCCGACTATCAAGCCAAAGGGCTGCGCGGCGTGTCGTCCGGTTCGCCACCTGCGGCAGCCGGCCTCGCGTTCAAGCTGATGATGGAACAGCTGCAAGGCAAACGTGAGATGAAAGTCCACAACATCGAGTACGCGCTGCCCTGGGTGCCGGCCGACAAAGTGACCGTGTGCAAGGGCGACAAAGTGACCCTCGAATGCAACGCGCTGGCCGAAGGCAAGGTGCCGGATTCGTTCGTGACCGAAGTGTTCGACCAAACGTTGCTGCCGGAGATTTCCTTGCAGTCCGCCACCGACGGGATTCCTACGCCGGGCGCGACCATTCAGCCGTTGCCTGAAGACGCCGCACGCGCCGCCGCCAATGAGCCGGGCATCAACTGCGCCAAATGCGACGCGCCGCAAGGGCTGTATCACCTGACCAAAACCAAGGCGTTCGACGCGCAGTGAACGCATGCGTGCCTGAGCCTTTGGGCTCGGGCCATGGGAGGGAACACATGACATTGACGCTCAACTCGACCCGTTTCGGCCTCGCTCGACACGCCTACAAAGACGCCGAGCGCAGCAACTCGGACGCCATCGGCATCGGCATTCGGCTGGATGAATGGGTGGCCTACTGCGCGCAGATTCGCCCGTACTTCGACCAGCTCAACGGCATCATCGGCCAGTTGGGCGGGCTGCTGATTCTGGGCCAGGCGCGAAGCTGCTTCGAAGCGTATTACAACCTGGCGTCCACGCCGCTGGAGCAGATCGAGGACTGCCGTTGCAGCCTGCTAACAATTCACCCGCCCGCCATGGCGACCGAACACTACCGGCATCTGTCGAAGGCTGCCGCCCACGTGGACGACATCGCCCGCTCCTTGCGCCGAACCGTCAACAGCCCCGAACAATTGCGCGACGAAATCCCACGCATGGTCAAGGCGCTGGAGGCAGCGTGTTCGATGCTTCGGTGCGCCGCCGACCCGGAAACCCGCCTTCAAACCGTGGACTTCGCAGACGGCTGCGCCTGCTGCATTCCGCTGCAAGCCTTGAGTAACGCTGAGCAACCTCTTCCGTTCACCCCATAAAAACAACAGGTGACTTATGCCAGGCAATGCTTATTCCATCTGGGTGCTCGAATACAGCGCCGTCGAGCTTTATCCGGTCAGTGGCATCATCTTCGGTGCGCACAACCAAGGTACGCGCAAACTGCCCTACTGCTACGTGCTGATCAAAGGCCATGGCCGCACGATCATGATCGACGTCGGCTACAACAGTAAGGATTACGGCGCCTACCTTGAAAAGAAATTCGGCGTCGGTAACTGGCACTCGCCCACTGAAGTCCTCGCTCAATGCGGCGTGACGCCGGAGGAAGTGGACACGGTGATCCTCACCCACGCGCACTTCGACCACCTTGGCAACACCGATGCCTTCCCCAATGCGACCTTCTACATTCAGGAAAAAGAGCTGGCGAAGTGGATCTGGGTAATGTCACTCCCGCAAGGCCATCAGCACTGGATGATGATCGCCACCGATCCGTCTGACGTGCTGCGCGCCGTCACCCTCGCCAAGGACGGGCGCTTGCGCTGCGTGGATGGCGACATGGCCGACTTCCTGCCAGGCATTGACTTATACGTCGCCTACGACAGCCACACGTTCGCCTCGATGTGGGTGCATGTGCGTAACGACCTGGCCCGTGAATCCCAAGATTCTTACGTGCTGGCCGGTGACCTGGTCTACAGCTACGACAACTTCCTCAAAAACGCTGAAATCGGCAACGGCGAAGTACGCGGCGAGCTGGCGATTACGCCGGTGGGCCTGGCGTCAGGGAGCCAGGAAAATCTGGTGATGGCCACCGTCGCGATGCTCAACGTCGTCGATCAGGACTTCAAACGCTTGATCCCGATCCATGAAGAACGCCTCAAGGATGTCTACCCGTCCCGCCTGACGCCTCAGGGCCTGCAGGTCACGGAGATCTGCCTGGGCGACCAACAGCTGTCAAAGGTGAACAATGAAGCATGAACTTGAAACCCTGACCCAAGGCCGTCCCGTCGCCATCGTCGGGGCCGGTCTGGTCGGTTCCGGCTGGGCGCTGCTCTTCGCCCGGGCCGGATTGGCGGTACGGATCTACGACGCCAACCCGGCGATTTCCAACGCCGCCGTGCCGCTGATCGAACAGCAGATCGGCGACCTCACGGCCCACGGTTTGCTGAGCGAACCGGCCGACGCGATCCTGGCGCGGCTGACCGTTTGCGACAGCCTGGCCCACGCCGTTGAAGGCGCGGTCTACGTGCAGGAATCGATACTCGAACGCACCGACGTCAAACGCGCCCTGATGCTCGAACTGGAGGCCGTGGCCGCGCCAGACCTGATCATCGGCAGCTCGACGTCAGGCATTCCTGCTTCAGCATTTGCCTTGGGTTTGAACATCACGCCGAGGGTCGTGATCGCCCACCCCGTCAACCCGCCGTACCTGGTGCCCGTGGTGGAAATCGTGCCCTCCCCGGAAACCGCGCCTGAGGTCGTCGCGTTCACGGCCGCGCTGATGGATGCCGTGGGCCAGAGCGTGGTGCACGTGCGCAAGGAGGTCGACGGCTTCGTGCTCAATCGCCTTCAAGCGGTGCTACTGCGGGAAGCTTGGGCGTTGGTGGAGGATGGTGTTGCGAGTTGCGAGGACATCGACAAGACGGTGCGCGACGGCCTCGGCTGGCGGTGGTCGTTCATGGGCCCATTCGAAACGATTGACCTGAACGCCGTCGGCGGCGTGGCGGATTATGCGCAACGACTGGGACCGCTCTATCGCGGCATCGCCGATTCGCGCACCCATGAACGGGAGTGGAGCCCTGAGCTGATCGCGAACATCGAAGCCCAGCGCCGCGAGTTTCTGGCACACGATCAGCTTGAAACGCGGCGGGCGTGGCGTGATCGCGCGCTCATGGCATTCAGCGCCCAGCGGCGGACGTTCGAGCGCGACTGAGGTTATCGCCACCCCTCTTTCAAATGAGGGGTGGCTCACCGGTCATTGCGCTGTCCAGCCGCCGTCCACTTTCAGGGACGTGCCGGTGACCATTCGTGCCGACGGCCCGGCGAGGTACAGCGCCGCGCCGATCACGTCTTCCATCTTCGCCATGTGCCCCATGGGAATCTTCGAGACCAGAAACGCTTCCTTCTCGGGGGTGTCGACGATCTTGCGCACCATCGGCGTGTCCACGAACGTCGGGCACAGCGTGTTCACCCGAATGCCACGGTCCGCCAGCTCGACGGCCATGGCCTTGGTCAGCCCTTCCACCGCATGCTTGGTCATGCAATACACCGTGCGGTTGGGCGAACCGACATGGCCCATTTGCGAAGAAATATTGATGATTACGCCGGTGTCCGGCCCGGTGTTCTCCAACATCTTGCGCACGGCGGCCTGGGCGGTGACGAAGCAGGCACGGACGTTGAGATCGATCACCGTATCCAGGTGCTCGTCGGTAACGTCCAGCATCGGCTCAGGGAAGTTGGTCCCGGCGTTATTCACCAGAATGTCCAGCTTGGGAAGCGCGTTGATCACCGCGCGAATCGCGGCGCGGTCGGTGACGTCGCACACCACCGTCGTGACCTTCCCACCCCTACCGCGGATGACCTCGGCGACCTGATCAAGATTGCTCTGGGTCCGGGCCACCAAGACCAGCTCAGCACCCGCAGCGCTGAACGCCAGCGCGGTTCCGGCACCAATGCCTGTGCCAGCGCCGGTGATCAAAGCAACTTTGCCGTCCAGCCGAAAGGACGGCATGCCCAACGTTTCGTATTCATTTGCCACAGTCTTGTCTCCGGCAGGATTTGTTGCAGGGCTGATTGCATACGTATTCAGCGCAAATCTTAAAAGAGTTTTCTGCGCTTTGACAGAGACCCATGCCTCAATTGTCATGGTTATCCGGCAGTGTGCGGCACAGCTGACAGACCGTTGATGCCTGCTCAACTGAACACAAAATATTTCAAGAGAGCCGGAATTCGGTCACGAACGTCGCATAAAGCGGCAAAAAAACGGTTTCACCCTTTCGATCCCTTTCGAGTGAAGGCACAATCCCCGTCCTTTTTCGGCTGGCATTGCTGGAGGCCACGAAATGATCAAAACGCCGTACTACCTCATCGACAAAGAAAAGCTGCTGCGCAACATGGAAAAAATCGCGTACATGCGCGAGCAATCCGGTGCGAAAGCCCTGCTGGCACTCAAGTGTTTCGCGACCTGGTCGGTGTTCGACCTGATGCAGCAGTACATGGACGGGACCACCTCCTCTTCTCTTTATGAGCTGAAGCTGGGCCGTCAGAAGTTCGAAGGCGAGACCCACGCCTACAGCGTCGCCTGGGCAGATGACGAGATCGAAGAGATGCTCGCCAACTGCGACAAGATCATCTTCAACTCCATCAGCCAGCTAGAGCGCCACGCCCCTGCCTGCGCCGAGAAGGTGCGCGGCCTGCGCGTGAACCCGCAAGTCAGCAGCTCCGATTACCTGCTCGCCGACCCGGCGCGTCCGTTCAGCCGTCTCGGCGAATGGGACCCGGAGAAGATCGAAAAAGTCATCGAGCAGATCACCGGCTTCATGTTCCACAACAACTGCGAGAACGGCGACTTCGGCCTGTTTGACCAGATGCTGTCGACCATCGAAGAACGTTTCGGCCATCTGCTGCACAAAGTGGAATGGGTCAGCCTCGGCGGCGGCATTCATTTCACCGGCGAAGGCTACCCACTCGACGCATTCTGCGCACGCCTGAAAGCGTTCTCGCAGAAATACGGCGTGCAGGTGTACCTGGAACCGGGCGAAGCGGCGATCACCCAAAGCGCCTCGCTGGAAGTGACCGTGCTCGACACCCTCTACAACGGCAAAAATCTGGCCGTGGTCGACAGCTCCATCGAAGCGCACATGCTCGATCTGCTGATCTATCGCCTCGACGCCAAGCTGGCCCCGAGCGAAGGCGACCACACCTACATGGTGTGCGGTAAATCCTGCCTGGCAGGCGACATCTTTGGCGAATACCAATTCGATCGTCCGCTGACCATCGGCGATCGGCTGTCCTTCGTGGACGCAGCGGGTTACACCATGGTCAAAAAGAACTGGTTCAACGGCCTGAAAATGCCATCCATCGCAGTGAAACAACTCGACGGTACAGTTGAAGTGGTTCGTGAGTTTGGTTTTGACGATTATCTGTCCAGCCTTTCCTGAGCTGACAGAAAGGAGAGAGAAATAAATTGAAGAAGAACGTTCTTATCATTGGTGCGGGAGGTGTCGCCAAGGTGGTGGCCCACAAGTGCGCGCAGCACAACGACGAACTCGGTCGTATTGCTATCGCGTCGCGTAACATCTCCAAGTGCCAGGCCATCATCGACAGCGTGAACGCCAAAGGCAGCCTCAAGCAGCCTGCGGAGATCAAGGCCTACGCCCTGAACGCGCTGGACATCGAAGCGACCAAATCGCTGATTCTGGAAACCGAATCGCAGATCGTGATCAACGTCGGTTCCTCATTCCTCAACATGTCTGTCCTGCGTGCCTGCATCGACACCGGCGTGGCTTATCTGGACACTGCGATCCACGAAGAGCCGGGCAAAGTGTGCGAAACGCCGCCCTGGTACGGCAACTACGAGTGGAAACACCTCGAAGAGTGCCAACAGAAAAACATCACCGCCATCCTCGGCATCGGCTTCGACCCGGGCGTGGTCAACGCCTACGCGGCCCTGGCGCAGCAAGACTATTTCGACCGCATTGATTCGATCGACATCCTCGACGTCAATGCCGGCTCACATGGCAAATACTTTGCCACCAATTTCGACCCGGAAATCAACTTCCGCGAATTCACCGGACAGGTGTGGAGCTGGCAGAACAGCCAGTGGACCAGCAACACCATGTTCGAAGTCAAACGTACGGACGACCTGCCCGTCGTCGGCGCTCAAGATCTCTACCTCACCGGCCACGATGAAGTGCACTCGATTTCGAAAAATCTCGAAGTGCCCAACGTGCGGTTCTGGATGAGCTTCGGCGCCCATTACATCAATGTATTCACCGTCCTGAAAAACCTTGGCCTGCTGTCCGAACAGCCGGTCAAAACCGCTGAAGGCGTCGAAATCGTTCCGCTGAAAGTGGTTAAGGCCGTACTGCCGGACCCCGCCTCGCTGGCACCGGGTTACACCGGCAAGACCTGCATCGGCGACCTGGTCAAAGGCACCAAGGACGGCAAGGCGCGCGAAGTGTTCATCTACAACGTCGCCGACCACGAAGACGCCTTCGCCGAAACCGACAGCCAGGGCATCTCCTACACCGCAGGTGTCCCACCCGTCGCCGCCGCCCTCCTCGTCGCCCGCGGCGAATGGGACGTGAAGCGCATGGTCAACGTCGAGGAATTGCCTGCCAAGGCATTTCTGAAAGCCCTTGATGTGATGGGTTTACCGACCCGCGTCAAGGATGAGAACGGCGATCGTCCTTGGGATGAGTAAGCCATAAAAAAATGCGCCCGGTTGGGCGCATTTTTTTTGAGTGTTGTCCCTTTCAGGTCCACAGACCGCATCTCGCGTCAATACAAACGAACTGAAACGGACGAAATCGTCTAGGTGCTGCGTGATGATTGCCACAGCGATGGGCAGCTGGAGCGTCTGGGACTCGTGAACGGCGATATTCCGGTAGCCGACCATGTTCTTCATGGTTTTCAGCAATGAAGCCTCCAACCACCCTCCCCTGCAAAGCAACTCAAACACATCCTGAGCGCTTTGAGGGACTCCCAGCGTCTCTCTACGGATGAGGTGATGACCTATATCCAAAGCTGCTGCACATGCCCTCAGGATGTTCAGAATCGCTGCATCATGGCGGGAGGGGTCGAGAAGAAATGTCGAGGGGTCCTTGTCGTATTCTTCTCGCGCTCTGGCAACGCAGCGAGTGATCGTCGCTGTTTTGCTGATCAGTACGTCGTCTGTCATGAGTCCATTCCAGAAAAACAAAAAAGCCCCTGAAGCATAACTTCAGGGGCTTTCATTTGTAATGGCGGAGAGATAGGGATTTGAACCCTAGGTACTGTCGCCAGTACAACGGATTTCGAATCCGTCCCGTTCGGCCACTCCGGCATCTCTCCAACGGCGCGCATCATAACAGCTTGTTAAAAAAACGCGAACCTTTTTTTCAAAATTTTCGCGTTTTTTCAGTCGCTTGCGGCGTTTCCGCTTTAGAGCGGGACGCCGAGGCGGTGGGCGACTTCTTCGTAGGCTTCGATGACGTCACCGAGGCCCTGGCGGAAGCGGTCCTTGTCCATTTTCTTCTTGGTGTCTTTGTCCCACAGGCGGCAGCCGTCGGGGCTGAATTCGTCGCCAAGGACGATGGAGCCGTCGCTGAACACGCCGAATTCGAGTTTGAAGTCGACCAGCAGCAGGCCTGCGTCGTCGAACAGTTTGCTCAGGACGTCGTTGACCTTGAGGGACAGTTCTTTCATGCGCGCCAGCTGTTCAGCGGTGCCCCAACCGAACGCGACGACGTGGGATTCGTTGATGAACGGGTCGCCCTTGGCGTCGTCCTTCAGGAACAGTTCGAAGGTGTACGGATTGAGCTTGATGCCCTCTTCGACGCCCAGGCGCTTGACCAGGCTGCCAGCGGCGTAGTTACGCACGACGCATTCGACCGGGATCATGTCGAGCTTCTTGACCAGCACTTCGTTGTCGGCCAGCAGTTTGTCGAACTGGGTCGGAATGCCGGCCGCTTCGAGTTTCTGCATGATGAAGGCGTTGAACTTGTTGTTCACCATGCCTTTGCGGTCGAGCTGTTCGATGCGCTTGCCGTCGAACGCCGAGGTGTCGTTGCGAAACAGCAGGATCAAGCGGTCAGCGTCGTCGGTCTTGTAAACCGATTTGGCTTTGCCGCGGTAGAGTTCTTCACGTTTTTCCATGATGGGCTCCGCTTGCGAAATACTTGGGCCAGGTGCCCATTGAGAGTGATGTACGGGACGTCAGGCGATTTCACGCCAGTCGAGCCCTGAATCCTGATCGGCCAATTGTAGCCAGTCCGGGTCGCACCCGAGGGTGTCGACGAAACATTGCCGGGCCAGCTGCGGCAGGTTGTTCTTGCTGCTCAGGTGGGCCAGCACGAGGTGTTGCAGGCCGTGCCATCCCAGCTCGTTCACCAGACCCGCGGCCTGATGGTTGTTCAAATGCCCGTATTCCCCGCCGACCCGCTGTTTCAGGAAGTAGGGGTAGTGCCCGCGTGCGAGCAGGTCGCGACAGTGGTTGGACTCGATCATAAGGGCATCCAGTCCGCGATAGCTGTCGAGCACCGACGGACAGTACGACCCCAGGTCGGTCAGCAGGCCAAATCGCTTGCGCCCGTTGTTGAAGACGAACTGTGTCGGCTCCAGCGCATCGTGAGCCACGGAGACCACATCGATGCTCAGGTCGCCAATCTGCACGCCCTGCCCGCCCGTCAGCCGGATACCCGCGTCAACCGGCTTGCGCATGCCGCGCAAGGTGCCGTCGCTGAGGTAGACCGGCACGTCGTAGCGCCGAGACAGCAAACCCACGCCATGCACGTGATCGGCATGTTCGTGGGTCACCAGAATGGCGCTCAACTGTTGGCCGCTGATGCCCAGCCTGTCCAGCCGACGCTCTGTTTCCCGCAGGGAGAAACCGCAATCGACCAGCACGTACGTGTCGTTGCTCGCAACCAGCGTGCCGTTACCCCGGCTGCCGCTGCCCAGAACCGCGAAACGCACTTAACCGAGATTGTCTTGAATGACGCTCAACACGCGGCGGGCGACTTCGACCGGCGCGACGGTGTTGATGTTCTTCTCAACGGTCACTTGGACGTTGTCACCGACCTTGCTCAGGCGAACTTGATAACGGTCCGCGCGGGCTTCTTTCTGTTCCTTGGTCTCTTCGCTGCCGAACATGCGGCCGAAGAAGCCTGGCTTGTTCTCAGGCTTGTCGGCCTTTTCTGCCAGGTTGATGTAGTACAGGCCCAGGCTGCGGTTGATGTCTTCAACGCGCCAGTCACCCTGATTCAAGGCACGGCCCACGCTGGACCATGCACGATCGAGGTCGGCGCCCAGGTTCAGGACCGGGTTGCCGCTGCCGTCTTCGCTCAGGGCGACACGGCTTGGGGTGTCGTAGTCACGTGCAGCCAGCAACGAGACCGAACCGCCCTTTTCGGCGGTGCGGGTCAGGCTGGCGAGCATGTCGTCGGTCAGGACCGAATCCAGGCCCACGTTGGTGCTGCGCGACGGGAACGCAGGGTCTTCACTGCTGCCGGCCGGGCGCTGAACGCTGACGATGTAGACTTCGCTGGTGTTGCGCTGCACGCCCGGTTCGATGCGAACGCGCACGCGGGTTTCGGTGCTGGCGCTGTCGCCCGTGCCGCCCATGCGCTTGGCCACGGCAGCGGACAGTTCGTCCATGCGCTGCCAGGTGGTGTTGAATTCACCGGTTTGCGGACGATCTTCGGCGATGCGGAAACCGTTGTCTTCGAAGTACTGGTGAGCCACTGGCCAGACTTCGGCCGGGGCGCGCTGGGCCAGAATCCAGCGGTTGTCGCCGCTCTTTTGCAGGGTGTAATCACCGGAATCCTGGACAGTGGACAGCGGCTGCGGACGCGGTACGTTGAACTCGCCCTTCTGCGTGTCGTCGGCCACGTTACGCGGGATCGGCAGCAGAGGGTCCAGGCGTTTGGCTTCCTGGACGCCTTCCGGCAATTGCATCGGGGGTTTCTGGGTCGCTTCCAGGTAATCGCTGCTGCGATCACGGAAGTACCCGTCCTGGCCAAACAGCCAGCTGCAACCGCTGGTGCTGGAGATAATCAGGGCTAGTGCGGAAAGTCCGGCCAGTCGCTTCATTGCGTAGTGCTTCCTCATTAAACCAATACGCCGGACTGGCGCAGGGCCTGACGTACCGGCTCGTGGCAGGACTCGCTGAGCCAGGTGAGCGGCAGACGGATACCGTCCGGCATCAAACCCATTTCATGCAGAGCCCATTTCACAGGGATAGGGTTCGATTCGATGAACAGGGTCTTGTTCAGCGGCATCAGTTTTTCGTGGAGCGCGCGGGCGGTGGTGGCGTCACCGGCGATAGCGGCCTTGCACAGGTCAGCCATGTCGCGCGGGGCGACGTTGGCGGTCACGGAGATGTTGCCCTTGCCGCCGAGCAGGATCAGCTCGACTGCGGTGGCGTCGTCGCCCGAGTAGACCAGGAAATCGCTGTCGACACCGGCCAGGATATCCTTGGCGCGCTGCATGTCGCCCGTGGCTTCCTTGATGGCGATGATGTTCTTGACCTTGGACAGACGGATCACGGTCTCGGCCTTCATGTCGCAGGAAGTGCGACCCGGCACGTTATAGAGGATCTGCGGAATGTCCACGGCTTCGGCGATGTGCTTGAAGTGCTGGTACAGGCCTTCCTGGGTCGGCTTGTTGTAGTACGGCGTCACCAGCAGGCAGGCGTCGGCGCCAGCGTCCTTGGCGTTCTGGGTCAGCTCGACCGCTTCACGGGTGGAATTGGCGCCCGTGCCAGCGATGACCGGGATACGGCCCGCGACCTGTTTGACGACGTGACGGATCACTTCAATGTGCTCGTTGACGTCGAGCGTCGCGGATTCACCTGTCGTGCCGACGGCCACAATGGCATTGGTGCCCTCTTTCAGGTGAAAGTCCACCAGTTTGCTCAGGCTGTCCCAGTCAAGACGCCCCTGTGCATCCATAGGTGTGACCAGTGCCACCATACTGCCCGCAATCATGCAAACCGCTCCTGCCGGAAAAAGAGAGCGGTAATGGTACTGGCGCCATGATCCTTGCACAAGGCGAGCATTCCCCTGAGCGACGGTTTTCGCTACCCTTCTGTCTTTGATCGGTACTGGTCATCTGCGCAGCTCGTTCGACTGATCGCTTTCGTCGTTACAAAACCCGCTCCAGCCCCGCTCCCGCTCGATGTGACTGGCTCACGTCGGCCGCGAACGGCAACGGCCCGGGTCGATGTTGCGAGTGTTTCGTTCGCCGGACCCGCCGCACAAGCCAAGAATGTACCGACCGCTCATCGCTTAGGAATGCTGCATGTCGTCCATCCCCACAGTTCGCGAACAATTCCTTGTCATCAGTGCCCTTGGCGCCAACCCAATGGAGCTGACCAACGTCCTGTGCCGCGCCAGTCATGAAAACCGTTGCTCGGTGGTCAGCTCGCGCCTCACTCGCCACGGCGAATGCAGTGCCCTGATCCTGCAGGTCTCCGGCAGCTGGGACGCACTGGCCCGCCTTGAGACCGGCCTGCCCAACCTGTCGAAGAAACACGACTTCACCGTCAATGTGGTACGCAGCGCGACCCTGGAGAGCCGTCCAGAAGCCCTGCCCTACGTGGCCTACGTCAGCTCGGCGTACCGTCCGGACATCATCAATGAGCTGTGCCAGTTCTTCATCGACCACAACGTCGAGCTGGAAAACCTGATCTGCGACACCTACCAGGCGCCGCAGACCGGGGGCACGATGCTCAACGCGACGTTCACCGTGACGCTGCCGGCCGGCACGCAAATCAGCTGGCTGCGCGATCAGTTCCTGGATTTCGCCGATGCCCTCAACCTCGATGCGCTGATCGAACCATGGCGCCCGCAAGCACCGATGTAAGGAAACCCCAATGGCTGTAGAACTGGACACCCTCGTTGCCGACTTTCAGGTTCAGGCCACCAGCGATCAGGCCGTCAGCCTGTCGGCGCTGAAGGGTCAGCAAGTGGTCATTTATTTCTACCCCAAAGACAGCACCCCCGGCTGCACCACCGAGGGCCAGGGCTTTCGTGATCAATACGCCGAATTCAAGGCCGCCAACACCGTTGTCTTCGGTGTGTCCCGCGACAGCCTGAAATCCCACGAGAACTTCAAGGCCAAGCAGGATTTCCCCTTCGAACTGATTTCGGACAAGGACGAATCGCTGTGCCAGCTGTTCGACGTGATCAAGTTGAAGAAGCTGTACGGCAAGGAATACCTGGGCGTTGACCGCAGCACATTCCTCATCGACAAGAACGGCGTGCTGCGCAAGGAATGGCGTGGCGTGAAAGTGCCGGGGCATGTGGATGTGGTGCTGGAAGCGGCGCAGGCGTTGAATAAAGGCTGAGGCATTGCGCCAAACCTGTAGGAGCGCGCTTGCCCGCGAATGCGGTGTCTTTGCAACACATTCGTCGCTGACACAACCCATTCGCGGGCAAGCGCGCTCCTACAGGACTAACTGCAAGGCCTTACAACAACGGCGCCACCGTCGGTTCATTGCGTGGCCATGCATCCAGAACGGCCTTGAACAGGGTCGCCAGCGGGATCGCGAAGAAAATCCCCCAGAATCCCCACAGCCCGCCAAACAGCAGCACCGCGCAGATGATCGCGACCGGGTGCAGGCTCACGGTTTGCGAAAACAGCAGCGGCACCAGCACGTTGCCGTCCAGGGTCTGAATGATCCCGTAGACCGCCATCAGGTAAATGAACTGATCGCTCCAGCCCCATTGAAACAGTGCGATGAACGCAACGGGCACTGTCACCACGACAGCGCCGACATAAGGCACTACCACGGAAATCCCCACCAGCATCGCCAGCAGCGCCGAGTAATTGAGGCCCATCGTGACGAAGGCGATGTAAGTCACCGCGCCACAGATGAAGATCTCGATGACTTTTCCACGGATGTAATTGGCGATCTGCCGGTTCATTTCCTCGGCGACGCGGGTAATCAACGTACGCTCGCGAGGCAGGTACCCTCGGAACCAGCGGCCAATCATCCGACGGTCCTTTAGGAAGAAGAACACCAGAATCGGCACCAGCACCAGGTAGATCATCATGTTGACCAGCAACGGCAGGCTGGACAACGAGAACGTCAGCGCCCATTGACCAAACTTGCCGATTTCGCCACGGGCCGCTTCGATCGCCTGCAAGACTTGCTCATCTGAAACCAGATGCGGATAACGCTCCGGCAGCAGCAACAGCAGCGACTGCCATTTGGCGAGCATGCCCGGCAACTCGTTGAACAGGGTGATCAGCTGATGCCAGAGCAACGGCACCAGCACCAGCAGAAACAGCGCCAGCGCGCCCATGAATAATGCGAAAACCAACCCCACCGCGCCGCCTTCCGGCATGCGCAGGCGTTCGAGTTGCACCACCATGCCTTGCATCAGAAACGCCAATACCAGCCCTGCCAGTACAGGTGCCAGCATGCCCCCCAAGGTCAGAACAACCGTGAACGCCAGAACCAACAGCACCGCCAGCACAACGGCCTCTTCATCCGAGAAGTAACGCTGCATCCAGTCGCGAAGCACTTTGAACATCGATGAACCTTTGGGGCAAAAGGGGAGTAAGCGATGGGGTAAAAACGGTCAGGCCTTGCGTAACCAGTACCGATAAACGCCGTCAGCGGCCTCTTCATGCAATAGCGCATGGCCAGACAGCTTGGCGAAGGTGCGGAAGTCACGCTGCGAACCCGCATCGGTAGCGGTCACTTTGAGCACCGCGCCGCTCGCCAGACGGTTGAGTTCCATCTTGGCCTTGAGCAGCGGCAGCGGGCAATTCAGACCACTGGCGTCCAGCTCGGCATCGCTCGTCGCGGGGCGACCTACAGCGTCAGACATCTTTTCTCTCCGGGTAGACACATCAAATCGCACAGAAAATGGCGCTGGCTGAAGAATCTTCTTACAAGTTTGCAAGAATACCCCACTCTGGTCAGCAAGCCATTGAGCCAGCTACAGTAACGCCTTTCTGTCTCAGAGTTTCGTGCATGAATTTTCTGCGCCCCACACTGCTGACGCTCGCATGCCTGCTGGCGACCCCTGCGTTCGCGGACGACCTGCCCTCACTCGGCGACGCCAGCTCATCCATTGTTTCGCCGCAACAGGAGCACGACCTGGGCCGCGCATGGCTGGGGCTGCTTCGCGCGCAAGTGCCTCAATTGTCCGATCCGCAGTTGAAGGATTTCGTCGAGACGTCGGTCTACCGCCTCGCTGAAACCAGTCAGGTGCAGGATCGCCGGCTTGAATTCATCCTGATCAACACTCCCGAAATCAATGCCTTCGCCGCCCCCGGCGGGATCGTCGGCGTCAACGGCGGTCTGTTCCTGCACGCCGAAACCGAGGGCGAATACGCGGCGGTGCTCGCGCACGAGCTGGCTCACTTGTCGCAACGCCACTTCGCCCGTGGTGTTCAGGCGCAACAACGCATGCAGGTGCCGGTAATGGCCGCCATGCTCGCCGGTATCGTCATGGCCGTGGCAGGCGCGGGTGACGCGGGTATCGCTGCCATTGCCGGGACACAGGCTGCGGCGATTCAGGAACAAGCGCGTTTTTCCCGGCAGAATGAGGCCGAGGCTGATCGCATCGGCATCATGAATTTGGAGAAAGCCGGTTACGACCCGCGCAACATGCCGACCATGTTCGAGCGTCTGGCCCGTCAATACCGCTACGATGCCAAGCCGCCGGAGTTCCTGATGAGTCACCCGGTGACCGAATCCCGTATCGCCGACACCCGCAACCGTGCCGAACAGGCCAAACCGGGGGGCAAGGAGGACAGCCTCACTTACCAGTTGATGCGCGCGCGGGTCGTGCTGGTTTATGAAGAAACACCGGGCATGGCCGCCAAGCGCTTCCGTGCGCAAATGGCCGAAAACCCGAAAAACGACGCCGCCCGCTACGGCCTCGCGCTGGCGCAAACCAAAGCCGGTCAGTTGAACGAAGCGAGAGACAGCCTCAAGCCGCTGATCGAGAAGGCGCCGGACAACATCACCTACAACCTGGCCTTGATCAACCTGGACATCACCAACAACCGGTTCCCCGACGCGCAGCAGCGGGTGAACCGGATGCTGGACCTGTACCCGGACGATTACCCGCTGAATCAGGCCAAGGTCGATGTGCTGCTCAAACAGTCCAAAGCGCCGGAAGCGCTGAAAGCTCTTGAAACGCTGCTCAAAAGTCGCTCCGACGACCCGGACATCTGGAGTCAGGTAGCCGACGCCCGTGGTCTCTCGGGCAATACCATCGGTTCGCACCAGGCCCGCGCCGAGTATTTCGCGTTGATGGGTGACTTCAAACAAGCCGTTCAGCAGCTGGAATTCGCCAAACGTCGGGCGAACAACAACTTCCAGCTGGCCTCAAGGATCGACGCGCGGCAGCAGGAAATCATCGCCCAAGAAAAGGCCGTCAAAGAACTCATGAACTAGGGGGGAGCAGCGGCGAGTTCCGAGCTTCAAGCCGCAAGAAAAAGCAGATTCGCTGCGGTCTTGCTTCCGGCGAGGGACTCGAATCTTGCGCTGCTTTCTCTTGCAGCTTGTAGCTTGTAGCTTACAGCTCGTAGCTGCTTCTTACGCGTTGCCTGAGAGTTTGAGCCGCGCCGCTTGGGTGAAATCCAGCATCCGCTGCAACGGCCGGACGGCCTGGGGGATGATCGCCGGGTCGACGAAGATTTCGTTGGTGCCTTCGCGCAGGCATTGCAGGGTGCGCGCCAGGGTGTTCATGGCCATCCACGGGCAGTGCGCGCAGCTGCGGCAGGCCGCGCCGTTACCGGCGGTGGGGGCTTCGATGAAGATTTTGTCCGGGCACAGCTGCTGCATCTTGTAGAAAATGCCGCGGTCAGTGGCCACGATGAAGGTCTTGTTCGGCAGGGTCTGTGCAGCCTTGATCAATTGGCTGGTGGAGCCCACTGCGTCGGCCAGGTCGATCACCGATTCCGGCGATTCCGGGTGCACCAGAATGGCCGCATCCGGGTACAGCGCCTTCATGTCTTCCAGCTGACGCGATTTGAATTCTTCATGGACAATGCACGCGCCGTCCCACAGCAGCATGTCGGCGCCGGTTTCTCGCTGGATGTAGCGCCCCAGGTGCTTGTCCGGTCCCCAGATGATCGTCTCGCCGTTGTCCATCAGGCTTTCGACGATTTCCAGCGCGCAGCTTGAGGTCACGACCCAGTCTGCACGGGCTTTGACCGCCGCCGAAGTGTTGGCGTACACCACGACTGTGCGCTCGGGGTGCTTGTCGCAGAACGCGGTGAACTCATCGACGCCACAGCCCAGGTCCAGCGAGCAGGTCGCTTCGAGGGTCGGCATCAGAATGCGTTTTTCAGGGGTCAGGATTTTCGCCGTTTCGCCCATGAATCGCACACCGGCCACCAGCACGGTCTTGGCCGAGTGATTCTTGCCGAAGCGGGCCATTTCCAGCGAGTCGGACACACAACCGCCCGTCTCTTCGGCCAGCGCCTGAATCACCGGGTCGCAGTAATAGTGGGCGACCAGCACCGCGTCCTGGGCCTTGAGCTCGGCGGCGATCAGGCGTCGGTACTCGGCTTCCTCTTCCGGGGTCAGGGGTTTGGGCTGTTTGGCGTCTAGATGCGCCTGCACCAGAAGGCGTTCGGAAATCTGTGTCATGTTCGCAGGACCTGAATGCGCGTAAGCGCGAACGTCGAGTTTACACCTGAACAACAGGCAACAAAGGGAGCGGAAAACCCTCACGGTCATGAAGTTTCCAGCCCCGTGCACGCGTCATGGCGCATGCATCGGTGAGATCTCGCCGCGCACTTTCTCAGGCTCGACACCCTCGTCTGGAAGGCCCCGGCAGGAGGTGGCGCAAAGCGGCGGCGAATGTATCACGTAACCTGTTGAGCGTTCACTTACCGACGGCCGCGCCTCAGCCCAGGCGCATTGACAGCTCGACCTCATCGGCAAACGGGATCGACAGATACCCCTGCTCCACCGAGCGCACCCGTGCCAGGTAATCCGGGGCGTAATCGGCGTTGTCAGCGATGATCAGCGCGCCGGGACGCAGGCGGCTTTCCACCAAGCTCAGGATTTCCGGGTAGAGCGCCTTGGCGCCGTCGAGCAGCACCAGGTCGATGGAGTCCGGCAGGTCCTGGCCCAACGTTTTCAGGGCGTCGCCTTCGCGGATTTCCACCAGATCGAGCAAACCGCCTGCAACCAGATTGTCCCGCGCCTGGGCGACCTTGGACGATTCAAACTCGCTGGTGATCAACAGACCGCCGCCGTTATCACGCAGGGCTGCCGCCAGGTGCAGGGTCGAAATGCCGAACGAGGTGCCGAATTCGACCACCATGCGGGCTTTGCAACTGCGCGCCAGCATGTACAGCAAGGCGCCGGTTTCGCGGGACACGGCCAGTGGAAAATCCTTGAGACGACCATAGAACTCCAGATAATCGGTTTTGCTGCGCATCAGGCGCGAAAGATCTTCCTGGGACAGGGTGGACAGCTCCGGGCTGTTCCTCGGGGATTGCTCGTCAGCCGCCGCGAACAGACGTTCCAAGAGTGGGGCAACAGGGCGAGTGGTCAATGTATTCATGGGATTCTCCGGTGTGAACGATGCGCAAATCACATCGCCGGAATAGAATGCGATCAATCACTCACATTTGATAATCGCATTCCGGAGCCGCCGTGACCGATTCCCGCAAACCCGCGATTTCCCTGCGCAAACAGCCCAAACAGGCCCGCTCCGAAGCGTCGGTATCGATCATTCTTCAGGCCGCTGTTCAGGTTTTGGCCAAAGAAGGCGCGACCCGCTTCACCACCGCCCGGGTGGCCGAGAAGGCCGGGGTGAGCATCGGATCGCTCTATCAGTACTTTCCGAATAAAGCCGCGATTCTGTTCCGCTTGCAAAGTGACGAGTGGAAGCAAACCACCGACATGCTCAGCCGCCTGCTGGAGGACAGCGCCACGCCGCCTTTGCAGCGATTGCGAAACCTTGTCCACGCATTCCTCCGCTCGGAATGCGAAGAGGCCGACATGCGTGTGGCCCTCGATGACGCCGCCCCGCTCTATCGTCACGCTCCGGAAGCCCGCGAGACCCGGCAAAAAGGTGAGCAGGCGATTGTCCGATTCATGCAAGAGGTGTTGCCAGACGCGGATGACGCCCATCGGCAACGCGTCGGGGAACTGATCACGGCCACGATGAGCAAAGTGGGCAAGGCGTTTTCACAAACGCCGAGAACCGAGGTGGAAATCGAGGCGTACGCGACGGCCATGTCCGACATGTTTTGCGCGTATCTGGAACGGTCGGGCTGACGCTATCTACGCGTCGGGGGCGAATCGGAATTGCCCCTTGCCGCGCCGCTTGGCGTCGTACATCGCCGAGTCCGCCGCGCGCATCAGGTCTTCAATGGTGCTTCCGCTCTCCGGCAGGCAGGCGATGCCGATACTGGCCCCCAGGCGGAAGCGGGTCTGTTCGGCAGACACTTGGGTGATGAGTTTTTCGGCCACCGCTGCCGCGTCCTCGGGGCCATTCACACCTTCGATGATGACCGTGAACTCGTCGCCGCCGATTCTCGCCAGCCGGTCGTAGGGCCGCAGACAGCCTTGCAGTTGCTGGCTGACCCAACGCAGCGCGTCATCGCCCCGGTCGTGGCCAAATTGATCGTTGATCTGCTTGAAGCCATCGAGGTCCAGGTACAGCAACGCGCTCATCTTGCCGGTCCGTTGATTGCGGGAAATGGCCGCCTGCAACGCTTGCACGAACCCACGGCGATTGAGCAATCCCGTGAGTGCATCGGTGATGGTCATGACTTCGAGTTGGTGGTGAAGCTCGCGCACTGCCGACATGTCCAGCGCCAGCAGGGTCATTGCGTCCTGCCCTTGAGACAGAGGCGAACAGGAGAGTGCGACCGGGATGCTTTGCCCTTCGCGATTGCGCAGATTCGCGTCGTGCAGCCGAAGCCTTTCGCCGCGCTGGAAATGGTCGAGCCACACCGAGGTCTGCCAGTCTTCGTCGTGGGGTGTCTCGATCCAGTCGAGCAAGGGCGTGCCTCGCAGTTCGTCATCCTGACACCCCAGCATGTGGGTGATCGCCGGATTGGCGAACTGGATGAGGCCGTCGCTGCCCACCACCATGATGCCCTCGGCGGTGTTGTCGAGAATCGAGGCATTGAACGCCCGCTCCCGCTCCAGTTGCCGACCGGTTTGCAGCAATCCTCGACGGTAACGGTCGTGCTCCAGCAGCACCCGCGCCTTGTGGATCAGCATCGTCGGCTGCACCGGTTTGGTCATGAAATCGACCGCCCCGGCCGAATAGCCCTGATCGAGCACCTCGTCGGTCTGGCGCATCCCGGAGATGAAAATGATGGGGGTGAAGCGGGTGCTGGGATCTTCACGCATTCGGCGGGCGACTTCGAAGCCACTCATCCCCGGCATTTGCACGTCCATCAGCACCAGGCCGATCTTGCCGGATGCCATGCACGTCAGCGCCTTGGCCCCGGAATCGACGCACCGAACGGTTCTGTCGAGCTCTTCAAGCAGCTCCTGCATTTCTTCCAGATTTTCCTCCTGGTCGTCGACCACCAGGATTTCCAGCGCCTCGTCCTGCATCTGCTCACCACCTCCCTGTCACCCAACGTGTGCTGGCCAAATCACTGCTTGGCTAGCATAGCTGGGAGAAACGGGGCAGGTGTCTGTTTCGTACGTTATCTGATGATCGTCGACAGGCGACGGTTACCGATCGATCCGCAACCGGTACTGGAACGCGTCACCCCGGTAATAAAGGTATTCGAAATCCAGCGGCTGTCCTTCAGCGGTATGGGTCAGCCGTTCGATGCGCATGATCGGCGCTTTAGTCTTGAGACCCAGCGCAGCGGCCATGTGCGCAGTGGCTTCAATGGCGTCGATGGCCAGGTCCGCATGGCCGAGGGAGATGTCGAGGTCGTTTTCCAGAATGAGGAAGATGTCCCGAGTCGCAAGGTCGGCCGATCCCAGTCGGCGCCCGACGGTCTCGGGCAGGTAAGTGATTTCCAGCGAGACGGGCTCACGATTGACCAATCGCACCCGTTGGATCTCCAGCACCGTGTCGCCTTCGCTCAACTGCAGTCGCTGGGCCACTGTCGCGTCGGCGGGCACGTAGTCGAAGCCGCACAACCGGTTCACGACTTCGTAGCCCGAATCCGCCAGCGCCTCGGCCAGCCCTTTGAGGGACGTGACGTTCTGAAACGCCTTGGGCTTGGAGACGAAGGTGCCCTTGCCGTGGATTTTGAAGATCAGCCCTTCCATTTGCAGATCGCCCAACGCCTGCCGCACCGTGATGCGACTGACGCCAAACGTGGCACCCAGTTCGCTTTCCGATCCCATGCGACTGCCCGGCTGAAAAGTGCCGTCCAGAATGCGCGAGCGAAGGTATTCCTTCAGCTGCGTGTAGAGCGGCACGGGCGAGTCGTGGGTCAGTTTTGCGGTCGAGTCGAGGGTCATAGAGGTCTGGCTTAGAGGCGATAACGCTCAGCGGTCATGTTCGTCGGGCAGGGCGCCAGACGCGTGAGTGTCGGTAAAAACGGCTGCGCTAGCCTAACTCAGCTGGACAGGGCTTTCATCCTCTACAGATGGGCCAGTGGAAGTTCCCGCGCCCATGGCTGAGCCTGCTCGAAAGCCGCGGCGGCGCTGAACAGAAGCGCTTCGTGGTGCATTGGCGCGATCAGTTGCAACCCCACCGCCAGCCCCTCGACGGTCTGGCCGGCGGGAATTGAAACAGCGGGTTGGCCAGTGAGATTGAACGGATACGTGTAGTAGGACCAACCGATGGGGTCCCGATCTTCATGGCCTTCGGGAATGCTTGGTCCCACCGGCGGAGCGCTGATGGGCAGCGTCGGAGTCAGCAACAGATCGTACTGAGCAAACAGGCTCGTCAGTGCTTGATCCACGCCCGCACGGCGTTGCGCCAAGACCTCTCCTCCAACGGGCGACTGTCTCGAAGCGGCTTGCAGAAAAGGCAGCACGGCGGGGTCCAGCCGGTCGGGACAAGTGGTCATGGCGTCGCGAAGACGCTGAGCGACTCCGCCGTAGAAGGCCTCGGCCCAGAGCGGATGGGGATCGGGGAGCGTCCACGACACCTCCTCCACCTCACAGCCTAGAGCGTTAAAGACCTTGGCTGCACGCTCTGCCACGGCCAGCACGCGGGGATCGACCTTTGCGTAGCCCAAGGTGGGCGACCAGGCGATGCGCAGGCGTCCCAATGGGCGTTCGCAAGCCTTAAGAAAGTCCGGCACGGGATCGGACAGTGAGTGGGGATCACGGGGATCAAAACCCGAGACGGCCTGCAACAAGAGCGCGGCGTCGCGAACGGTGCGCGTCAGGGGGCCGATGTGCGCCAGTGAGGGGGTGGCAGCGGCGGGAAAGAAGGGCACCCTGCCGAGGCTGGGTTTGAAACCGACCAACCGATTCATCGCGGCGGGAATCCGCACCGAGCCGCCGCCATCGGTGCCCAACGCCAGCGCGCTGACACCACAGGCAACGCTGGCGGCCGCCCCCGCGCTGGAGCCGCCCGCCGTGCGCGAAAGGTCCCAAGGATTGCGCGTCGCCCCGTGCCGTGGGGAGTCGCCCACCGCTTTGCAGCCGAACTCGCTGGTGGTGGTTTTACCAAGAATGCAGCCGCCCTGCGCCCGGATGCGCTCGACGGCCGGGCAATCAAAGGTTGCAACGCGGTCGCCCTCTGTCCACGAGCCGAACCTCCAAGGCATGTGCGCGACGGCCAGCAGGTCTTTCACCGACACCGGCAACCCGTGCAACAGACCGAGCGGCTCGCCGGCCAACACCTTGCGTTCCGCCTCTCGCGCAGCGATGAGCGCCGAGGTTGCATCGACGTGGGCGAAGGCGTTGATGTGGGGTTCCGTTTCCTCGATGCGTTGCAGCGCGCGCTGGACCAGCTCTACAGGAGAAATGTGTCGAGCCACGATGAGCGCGCGCAATTCAAGTGCCGACAGCGCATCGAACGCACGGCTCATGACGGCGTGGCAACACGTGAAAGAGGCCGGTCAGTGCGCTTAAACGGCATCGGGGAGGCTCCAGTTCGTCGCACCGAGTCGCCCCGCCGCGTGACGCTGCAAACGCGACGCCAGATCGCGCAGCCGCAGATCGTGCAACGGCAGACCCAGCAGGCTCAGCCCAAACGGCAAGCCATCGTCGCGCAGCCCCACGGGCACGCTGATCCCGGACAATCGCAATGGGTTGGCAAAATAGGTGTAACGACCCATGCGAGCATTGACCTCAAGCGGATCGTCCCTCACTTCGGCGCACGTGGGCAATCGACCGTAAGTTGGCAACACCAGTGCTGTTGCGCCTTGCAGAGTGTGATGGGTTTCCCGCTGCAATTCGCGCAGGCGGTACAGCGTCTTGTACGTCTGCTCTGCGTCGTAGGACTTGGCCTTCTGCAAGGAAGCGCGCACGGCCGGGTGAATGGACTCGGGGGCCCGTGCGAGCGTCTCGCCGTAGCTCACCAGCCGCTCAGCGACCAACGGACTGTCGAACAGCAGGCGACCGGCTTCCAGAAACGGCGAAAGATCAATGGCGCGTGGGGTGCCGCCAAGCTCAGCCAGCACTTGCAGACTGCGCTGATACTGACGCGCCGATTGCTCATCGCCGAAGAACTCCAGTTGCTCGGCGTGGGGTACCAGAAACTCGAAACCCGCCCCAAATGCGTTCACGCTCAGCAGTGGATCAGGACGCGAATACAGGTCCCGACGGTCTTCTCCGGCGAGCACGTCAAGCACCTGATACGCGTCGTCCACGGTCAGTGCGAAGACCGGCGCAACGTCGAAGCTGCGGTTGCAGTAGACGAACCCATAGGTGCTCACAACGCCAGGCGTCGGCTTGAGTCCGACGACGTTATTACAGGCCGCTGGAATCCGGCCCGAGCCACCGGTGTCGGAGCCGATGGAGAACGCGACATGCCCCACCGCTACAGCGACCGCCGACCCGGAACTGGAGCCGCCCGGAATGTAATCGGCGTCGAAGGCGTTGAGGCAACTGCCGTCGAGGTTACGGACGCCCACCAGACCGGTGGCGAACTGGTCCATGTTCTGCTTGCCGATGAACAGCGCGCCCGCTGCATTGAGCCGTTCGACGACTGCCGCGTCTTCCGAGGCGGTGTAGCTGAAGTCGGCACAACCTGACGTCGTGGGCATGCCTGCCACATGGATGTTGTCCTTCACGCCATAGGGCAAGCCATAAAGCGGCAGACGCTCGCCCGCATCACGCCGCCGTTCCACCTGCGCGGCTTGCTGCAGCACGGCGTCGAGCGGGGCCAACTGCAACCAGATGTGCCGGTCGCCATGGGCGGCGATGCGGCGATAAATCTCCCGGACCACGGCGACCGGCGACGCGTCCTGATGATCGTAAGCGTGACGCAAGCGGGTGAAATCCAGACTCAAGTGTTCGAGCATGACATCAGTTCCAGTGCACGATGCGGGCTGAGGCCCATTGAAATAAGCGGTCGGCGCAGGCAGAGATCACGCCCAAAAGCACAAGCCCGGCCATGGTGTACGCCACCTGCATGTTTTGCTGGGTGACTTCCAGCCGATAGGCCAGGCCCGCGTAAGCGCCCGCCAGTTCAGCGGCGACGAGGGTGTAAAACGCGATGCCAATGGCCGTGCGCAACCCCAGGAAAATCGACGGCAAAGTGGCGGGCAACTGGACGGTCCACAGCATGGCCCGACGCGGAGCGCCGAGGCTCTGCGCGGCCTGTAGCAGATGCACATTAACCCGCTGCACGCCGATGTGCGTGGCGAGCCAGACCGTGAAAAACACACCCCAGAACACCAGGAAAAACTTGCCGCCCTCCCCCAGTCCGAACCACAGCACCACGAGCGGCACGAACGCGATCGGCGGGATGGGCCTGAGCACCTGAAAGATCGGCGTGAGCAGGCCGTTGATCACCGGGCGGGTGCCGGTCAGTAAACCCACCGACACCCCGACCACTGCCCCAAAGCAGTAGCCGACGACGACCCGCAACAGGCTCCAGCCAAGGTCTTCCCAGCCGCTGCCGCTGTAGAGGTAATCGAGCAATGCCTTGGACACGGCTAGCGGACCGGGAAACAACAGCGGGTTGACCCACTCGGCTTCACAGATCAACTGCCACGCAATCAGCAGCAGCGGCAGGGAAAGCAGGCGGGCCCACAAAGGCCCGCTGGGCGAGCGCGTCATTGCGTGGCGCTCAAGGTGACCCGGTCCGGGGCGATGGCTTTGAGGGGTGCGGCAAAAATCAGCGCGCGCAGGTCCGGAATCTGCTTCGCATCGCCCGCTGCGTTACCGGTTTCCAGACGCCATTGAGCGTGCGCAGTCAGGGTGTCGATAACGCGCTGGTCGAGCACCAGGTGGAACACGAAATCATCCCAGACGTCGTTCAGTTCAGGCTCGGTCATGCCCACGGTTTTGGCCAGGCGCTTGACGGCCTCTTCGCGGTTGGCGGCGATCCAGGTTTCCGCGTCGAGCAAGGCGTGAAGGAAGTTCTGCGCCACCGCAGGGTGCGCGGCCAGATAGCTCTGTTGAGTCACGATGTTGAACGTTTCAGAATAGACGCCTCGGGTGTCGAGCTGCCGCACCTTGTCGCCCAGCACGCGTTTGCCGTTGGAAACATAGGGCTCGAAAATATCGTAGGCGTCGATGCTTCCCGACGCGGCGGCCGCGACCATGTCCTGTGGACGCAGGTTGACCAGCGTCACGTCTTTATTACTCAGCCCTGCCTTGCGCAGCAGCGTCCAGGTGTACACCTCGCTGCCGGTGCCAGCGGCGTAACCCAGGCGCTTGCCTTTCAGGTCCGCGAGCGTGTTGATACCCGATCCGCTCAGGGTCAGGGTTTTGAGATCGGAGTATTCGGTCCGCGCCAGAAAGGCGATTTTCTGCCCGGCGAATGCGGCAGCCGTGGTCGGGGCTTCCGCCGTGGTGGCGATGTCTGCGCTGCCGCCCAGCACGGCTTCGAGCGCCTGTCGCCCACTGGTGGTGTTGATCACGTCAACGTCCAGGCCGTACTTTTCGAACAACCCTTGCTGCTTGGCGATGATGCTCAACGCCGAAATCGGCGCGAGATTCTGCGCCAGACGCACCTTTTCCAACGCCCACGCCGACTGGCTGCCCAAGGCGTAACCCATGACCATCAAGGCCAGTGCCGCTTTTTTCACAGTGATCACACCCATCCCTCCAGAAAAATAAAAGTCTGCAAGGCTGCCGCTCGTGAGGCTCGACTTGGTTATCGCATTGCAATGCCCCTTTTTCAGGGTGCGCTCGGATTAGTCCAGACCCATGGATTTGAGGCCTTCCTCGCGGATCAGGCGACGCAACTGACGCACGTGCTCCAGGCCATCGCTCTCCAGCAACATGTCATGGACACGAGGGCGCGGGAGCTTGATGTCCAGTGCAGCCTTGATCGCACCCGGTCGCGCGCTCATGGCGTAGACCCGGTCAGAAAGAAACACCGATTCCTCGATGTCGTGGGTAATGAACAGCACCGAAATGCGCGAGCGCTGCCACATTTCCAGCAGCACTTCCTGCATGATCACGCGGGTCTGCGCATCCAGCGCGCCGAATGGCTCGTCGAGGAGCAGCACCTGCGGCTCATTGGCCAACGCGCGGACGATGCTGACGCGCTGACGCATACCGCCCGAAAGTTGCTCCGGAAAATGGCTCGCGAAGTCAGCCAGTCCGCAGCGTTGAAGCAACTCAGTGGAGCGTTGGTGGCGCTCTTCACTCGCCATCCCGCGCATGCGCAGGCCGTATTCGACGTTGCCGCGCACGGTGAGCCAGGGGAACAACGAATATTGCTGGAAGACCACCCCGCGCTCAGGTCCGGGCCCTGACACTGCCCGACCGTCCAGCGTGATAGCGCCGCGAGTGGGCGTGACAAACCCCGCGATGGCATTCAGCAACGTGGACTTTCCGCACCCTGAAGGGCCGACGATGGAGACAAACTGGCCGGGCTCTATCGTGAGGTCTATCTGCTGGACCGCCACCACGCTCTGCCCGCCGACTGGAAAGGCGATCTCCAGATCGCGCAGGACGATCTGACCGGACGTACGACTGTCGGTTGATGATGATTCGGGCTTGATCAATGCCGGGGAACGCGGCAGATCGACCGACAGATCGGCCCTCATGACGCCACGTCCAGATTCCCGGTGAGGCGCCCGACGCGTGAGCCTGTACAGAAGAAGGTGAGCATCGCAACAACTCGTCATGACATGTTATCGCTGGAATATAACGAGTCTAAGCAGCCGCGATGAAATACTCATTTGCTCTAAGCTTATGAGTCGGCGATAGCTGCACAAGCGCTGCACCGGCAAATGCACAGGCTGGGTGTGCAGGCTGATCTGCGCCGCAGACAGGAGAATCGTTACGAACACTCATCGCCCCTGTTTCCGGCCACAGCCATTAGCGCTGGCGCCATATCCTTTCGGGAGCGCTAGCTTCCCGGTCGAGCAGCACTGTTTGAACCCTCGAATCCGTCAGTAAAAAAGGGAGCACCCTCGATGTGGTAGACCGTCGGCTCTTCCGAGAAATATGCCTCCAGCCCCTGCATGAACAGCCGGTGATCTTCACTTTCCTCGAAACCCGGTGTGTGGTCCTGAAGTGATCGCCAACGCACGATCAGGTTGAATCGCTCAGGGGTTTCGATGCCTGGCGCGAGCAGGTGGCCTTCATAACCCTGTGCGCGGGTCAGCAACGGAGCGACCTCGGCAAATGCACGTTTGAACAGCTCCGTGCGCTCTTTATGAACAGGTAGCAACGCGATCTCGTAAATCATGATGGGCCTCGACAATGACGTGAACGTTTACAAGCGGGTTACGGGATAAGCGATGGCTCGACGGCGATCGCGATTTTTCCGAGAACGCCGTGGTTGGGCGTCTCCAGCCGGGCATGGGCGAGGGAAATGTCGGCGAGCGAATAGACGGCACCGACATGCGGCCGCAATTGCCCCCGCTCGACCAACGCGCTCAGTTCATCGAGCTTGCCGCGATTCTGTCGTGTGAACACGAAGTGATAACTGGCGTTTTTGCCCCAGGCCTGAATGACGTTTTGGGGTTGAGAGATGTCCACAATCGAGACCACGCGGCCGAGCTGCGCCAGCACATCGGGGCTGCGCGACAAAGTGTTGCCGCCGATGGTATCGAACACGACATCCACGCCGCGACCTTCCGTTTCGCGCAGGATGACGTCGACGTAATCTTCCCGTTCGTAGTCGATGACCACATCGGCGCCGACACTGCGGGCGAACTCAGCGTTGGTCTCGCGCACGGTCGTGAACACCTTCGCCCCCACCGCTTTGGCCAGTTGGATTGCCACATGGCCGACGCCTCCCGCACCGCCATGGATCAGGATGCTTTCTCCCACTCTGAGCGCGGCACGCACGACCAGCGCTTCCCACGCCGTGCCGCCCACCAGGCTCAGACTGGCCGCTTCGAGGTGACTGAGCGAGGCAGGTTTCTTGCCGATGATGCTTTCGGCAGCGACGTGGTATTCGGCGTAGCTCCCCGGCCCGTCGAAGATTTGTGGGGTGTACCAGACCTCGTCTCCTGGCGCGAAGGCGGTCACACCCGGCCCGACAGCTTCGACGACGCCCGAGACATCGTGTCCGGTGATGGCGGGCCGTGGCACCAGGTCGGCATAGTCGCCACGACGGACCTGGTAATCCAGCGGATTAATGGACGTCGCGTGTACCCGAACCAGGACCTGTCCCGCGTTCGGCACAGGCGTGGGCACGTCGCAGAGTTCGAATGAATCGGGTCCGCCAAAGGCGTTAAGGACCATCGCTTTCATGGTAATTCCTCATTCTACAAAAAGGGATATCGAGATATCTCGATATATTGGGGTAAAAAAAACCTACAAGTCTTTCCCTATGATCTCGGCCAGCGCGCTGATGGTTGCTTCATTCCGTTTGTAATACGTCCACTGACCGATGCGCCGGACTTCGACCAGGCCCACCCGTTGCAGCGTGGCGAGATAACCGGACACGGTCGATTGCGAGAGCCCGATACCCTCTTGAATGCTGCTGACACAAACGCCCACCGTGTGAACGTCCCCTTCATCCTGCGGAGGGAAGTTCTTCTCGGGGTCCTTCAAACCTTTCAGGATTTGAAGACGCGTCGTGTTCGAGAGGGCTTTGAATATTTCGATCAGTTCCATGCCGCGAGGATATCGAGATTTACCAATATGTCAATACGCTTCAAAGTCAGCGACCTGAATCGCGGGAGATTGGGCTCGGACAATTACACCTCATGTCATTGTGGCCACCCGCCCCGCTTCGCTACAGTCCGCTCCCCATCACCTGCGCCACAGGTCACGCCATGCCCACCACCCGCCTCGCTCAAAACGTGTCGAAAGAATTGGGCAGTCTGTTGCGCTATTGGCGGGGGGTGCGTGGCGTGAGCCAGTTGGACCTGTCGCTGGACGCCGGTATTTCGCAACGGCAGATCAGCTTCATCGAAAGCGGGCGTAGCGTGCCCGGTCGGCAGACGCTGCTGGACCTGGCGCAATCCCTTGAAGTGCCTTTGCGTGAACGCAATCTGCTGTTGCTGTCGTCAGGTTACGCGCCGATGTATTCGGAAGCGGGCTGGAGTGCTCAGGAGATGGCGCGGGTCAGCGCGGCGGCGAGTCGCGTGCTGCTGCAACACGAACCTTTCCCGGCGCTGATCATGGACCGCTACTGGAACGTGTTGCAGGTCAGCCCTTCGACGCTGCACTTTTTCAACCGCTTCATCGACATGCAGGCCCGCACCGGACCGCGCAACATGCTGCACTTGATCTTCGACCCGCAGGGCCTGCGCCCGCACATTGCCGACTGGGACAATGTGGCGCGCAGCCTGATTCAGCCGGTCCGCCGCGAGTCGCTGGGTCAAGTGATCGACCCTCAGACCCGGCAGTTGCTGGACGCTCTGTTCGGCTATCCCGACGTACGTGCCGAGTGGCTATCCCAAGGCTTCTCGGGAAGCGAATCCGGCTTGCCCGTGGTGCCACTGGGGTTCATTCATGGAGACGCGGTGCTCAACTACTTTTCGATGGTGAGCACAGTTGGAACCCCGTTGACAGTGGCCTCTCAGGAGCTGCGCATCGAATGCCTGTTTCCGGCCGACGACGCCACTGAAGCCCTGCATCTGCAGCTCATGAAAACCATGACCAATGAAGACGCGTTGTCATGACCTGACAGGTAATTGTTGGCCCTGAGCCCCGTCCCTAAGCTGGCCATGTTGTTTTCCAAACCACTGGCTCGATCTCACAGGACACGCTCATGACGCACTTTCCCGTTTACACCCTCGACACAGCACCCGAACTTTCCCGCCCCGCTTTGAACGGGCTGGCTCAGGCCTTTGGCCGGGTGCCCAACATTGCAGGCGCCATGTCCGGCTCCAGCCAATTGATCAATGGATTGGTGGGCGTCTTCGGGCAAGTGCACGGGGGCAGTTTCACCGAAGCGGAAATCCAGGTGCTGCTCCTGACCAATGCCGTGACCAACGCGTCCGCATGGGCGGTAGCATTTCACTCGTTTCTGGCGCTCAAGGAAGGTTTGTCGGAGACCGATGTGCAAGCCATTCGTCAGCGCCGGTTGCCACAGGACGCCCGACACGCCGCACTCTCGCGCCTCGCGCGGGCGCTGATCGAAAACCGTGGGCATCTCGATGACGCAGCGAAAACGGCCTTCATGTCGGCAGGCTTCAATGCATCGCTGTTGCTCGAAGTCATTCTGGTGGTAGCGGCCTCGACGATGACCAACTACACCGCCAGCGTCGCTCAACTGGCGCTGGACGAGTTCCTCGAACCCTTCGCCTGGAGCGCGTGAGACACGCCCGACAACCGATCGCCTCGACCCTCCCGGTCGAGGCCATCGCTCACGGCTTCACGCTTTCACGTTGCTGCGCATTCCACAGTTCCAGATTCGATGTGACGAGGTCTTGCGGGAGGGAACTGGCGACCATTTTCTGCATTTCCTCCTTGATCCTGTTTCGTAAGGGTTGGGGCAGGCACTGGGAGTTGGGTGACAGCGCCAAGTACAGCCCTTCCCGGCTGATCGGCGGCTCAAGGGCTTCTACGGCATCCTTGACCCCCAGTTTTTTAGCCAAGGCCCAGCCGGGAAACTGTTCGAAAATCACGAAGTCGTTGCGTTTGAGGATGAGCTTCTGGAACGCCTGATTTGCCGTCGGCACTGCTTCAAGGGACAGGTGGGCCTTCGCGTAATCGTCGAACGCCTGTCCGTAACTGTTGTTGACCAGGGTTCCACCGTTGCGCCCGATCAGATCCGCCCATTCGCGGTAGGGGAACCCGTCGTTGCGCCGGACCCAAATCATGCTGGACGTATACAGAAACGGTGGGTCGACGAAATTCAACGTCCGAGCCCGTTCGGTGGTGAGGAAATACCCGGCCAACATGTCAATGCGGCCCGACCTTACCTCTTCCTGCGCCCGTGACCAGGGGCCTCCGTACAGGACGTCGATGCGCATGCCCAGTTGCGTGCCCAAATGCTGGATCAGGTCGGCGTTGGCGCCAATGAGTCGATGGGGGTTGGCTGGATCGCGCCACAGGTAAGGCGGGTATTCGGCATTGCCGGTGGCGGTCAGATGATCACAGGCATCCTCGCTGAACGCCACGCAGGGAATCAGCAGCCAGGCGGCTGTGACAGACATGAACCCGCAGATACGACGCCCTATCATCCTGAACCTCTAGAGGGAAAACCCGAAGGCACGCGGAGTGCCGCTGCCATGTGACGCGCTTGAAAAATGTGCCCCCATCGCACTTGCAACTCACGTGCCGCCGCTTTCCAGCGACGGACGTTTCGGGAAGACCTTCGCCTGTCATGGCGGGGGTCCGGACAATCCGTCTGGGAGCTTAGCTCACAAGGCGATCCAAAGCATGAAGCCTTCCTTTGTCGAGAGAAAGGCCACCACGGCACCATCAAGAAATTGTGTGGCTGGTCGATCCATTGATACGCCCAGGAAGGAGCCCTAGGCACCCGTAACGACAAACGTCCGTTACCGGAACGCTTCTTCCATCCCGTGAACTCAAGGACACTCTCGATGGAACGAACAGAGCCAATCACGGCCCCTCTCGATCAGGCCGCAAACGCTGCACACAGTGGACACAGTTTCTCCACCAGCACCACCAAGGTCCGGTTTGCTGTCCAGCCCAAGCACGGAAAGCGCGATGTCACCCGGCTATCGACACAAGCCAATGGTCGACTCGACTTCACCTCTGATGCGGTTGAACTGAGCAAAACGAAGCGCAGGCTGTTCCGGCGTCCGGTCGAGACGAAATGGACCTTCGCCCGCAGCCAGATCTTCGATGCCAGGATCACAGGCCTTGAAGTGTTCTTCGATGTACACACCCCGGAAGGCATTCAGCAGGTGATCGTCATTCCCGCCAAGCGTGGTTTGGCGCGCACGATCTACGAGCATTTGCCGACCCGGATGACGCCTGCCCGAGCCGAGGAACAGGCCGCACTGGACCAACACGCCGAGCGAATCAAAACACTGACTCCAATCACTTGGGTCACTTACGCATTGATCGCGATCAACCTGCTGGTGTACCTGGCGATGTGTGCCGGCGGCGTGGGCGTGATGGCGGAAAATGTCGCCCTGACGGTGGGGTGGGGCACCAATTATGGTCCTCAGACGCTGTCCGGCGAATGGTGGCGCCTGCTCTCGTCGGTTTTCGTCCACTTCGGCCTGTTTCACTTCGCGTTCAACATGGTGTCGCTGTACCTGATGGGTCGATTGGCTGAGCGTCTGTATGGCAGCGCACGCTTTCTGGCGCTTTATCTGTTCGCCGGGCTGACGGGGAGTCTGGTCAGCGTGTTGTGGCACCCCATCAACAACAGCGCGGGCGCCTCGGGCGCGATCTTTGGGGTGTTCGGCGCGCTATTGGTGTTTCTGCTCAAATATCGCCGCGAACTGCCCACCTCGATTGCCGTGCAACAACGTACCTCTATCCTGGTGCTGATCGGCTACAACCTGTTCTCCGGCTTCACCCATCATGGCATCGACAACGGCGCGCACCTCGGTGGATTGGCCGGTGGCATGCTGATCGGATTCACGCTGGCGAGATCCCTCAACGAACCTGCCCGCTCGAAAACAGCCTTGCGCAGCCTCATTGTTTCAGGCGTTCTGGCGTTGACGGTGTTGGGCGCATCGCTGTACGTGTTGACGGAGATTCGTGAGGCGATCGCCGTGGAGCTTGCGCGTCAGAAGCAGTCAGCGACACCGACACCCGGATTGCCCGCACCTGACGCCTGAGCCAGCAGCCAGTCGCGAAACGCCTTGATTTTTGCCAGTTCCGCCACTTCGGGGCGATGCACGATGTAGTAGGCGAACGCCAACGGCCGGCTGGTTTCGCCAAAAGGCCGGATCAGGCGCCCGGCTTCAAGATCATCGCGCAACATCACACTGCGCCCCAGCGCCAGCCCTTGGCCGTCGATGGCCGCCTGGAGCACTGCTGCAGAGTTGTTGATGCGCAGGCCGTGCTCCGCTTTGATGGTCGGTCACAACGTCGGTACGGTACCGCCATCGATACGGTGCTCGGACCCGGAGATTGAGATGGCCCGCGGGGATGCCAAGAAGGCGATGAGATCGGCAACCTCTTTAGGCTTGGCTGGCCTCCCGAGCGGAATCCCGCCTATGGATTGCATAACGATTCGCCTGCCCCCTTCGTAGTCGGTTCCAGCCTGAGCAGCCAGCCGTTCCGCCAGCCTCACGGATGCCTCGGTTTCAATCCATCCCGGCGCGACACTCAGCACCCGAACCCCTTTGGGCATCACTTCTTTCGCCAGGGACTTGCTGTACGTGGTGAGTGCTGCCTTGGCAGCGGCGTAAGCCGTGGTGGATTCCGGCAGAGGCATGATCCGTTGGATCGAACTGACGTGGATGATGACACCCGACCCCTGGGCCAGCATGTCAGGCAACAAAGCGCGGTCCAGACGCACTGCGGACATCAAATTCAAGTTCAGTTCATTTAGCCAATGCTCGTCACTGATGGCGGCAAAGCCACCTGCCGGGGTATTCGAACCGCCGAGCACATTGATCACGATATCGACACCGCCCCAATCCTGAAGTACGCACTCTGCGAGGTGAGCCACGCCTACAGATGTCGTCAGGTCTGCACGGATGTAGGTGACGCCTTCTTCTGGTCGTGTTGCCACGTCGCGGGCTGCTGTAATCACCCGCGCACCCGCCTCAACCAGGTTCTGCACGACTGCTGCGCCAAGGCCCATCGTCCCGCCGGTGACCACCGCCCTCAGGCCATCAAGTTGAAGATCGAAGCTCATAGTGTGATCTCCAGGTTTGCGATGAGGCCGCGCTCAAGACGAAACGAGAACTTGAGGTCGATCGGGCTGCCTGGAAAGTTACCGGCCACGTGGCTGTGGACAGCATGAATATCGTCCTCCCTCTCAATCAAGAACGGCTCCGTGGTACAGGTGTAAAGAGTTGATACCTCGGCCTTCCAGGCCTTGATGGCGTCGCGGCCACTGTGGGTCTGGCCTTTATCTTTCACTACGCCTTGCGGTGTGAAACAGCTGGCAACAGCCTTGGGGCCTTGCGTATCCGCCGCGAAATACGCGGCGATGGGATCAGGGAGAGAAAGTGCTGACATGGTGAACGCCTTGATTGGGATGGCTCACAGAATGCATCCTGACGACCCTTTCAAGAATCCACTACAATCCGCATTGTCTATGTAGCGGGTGATGCATAATGCGCGGATCAGAATTTGCTGAGCTAAAAGCGTTTGTCGCCATCGTGGAGCGTCAAAGCTTCGCCAGGGCGGCAGAACATCTTGGTCTGTCACCCTCCGCACTCAGCCAGACCATCCGACAACTCGAAGACCGCATCGGCGCACGTCTGCTCAATCGCACGACTCGAAGCGTCGCGCCATCGGCAAGTGGCGAGCAGCTCTACAGGCGCATAGCCCCCCTGTTTCAAGAGATCGCAGTGGCCGTTGCAGAAGTCAGCGAGGCAACCGGGCAGATGAGTGGCACGTTGCGCATCAATACGTTGGGAATCGCAGCGAGGACCATCATTGCTCCCCGGCTTTCACGCTTCCAGCAAGCGCACCCGGGTGTGGTACTCGACGTCGTGGTTGACGATGCGCTGGCCGATATCGTGACGGGCCGATTCGACGCGGGCATCCGCGTGGGTGGGCAGCTTGAAAAAGACATGATCGCTGTTCGGCTCACCCCCGACTTGAAGATGGTTGCGGTGGCGTCGCCCGACTACCTCGCGCGTCGAGGTATCCCCCACTCCCCCGCTGATTTACACGAACACGCGTGCATCAACTGGCGGCTTCAGGCGGACGGCAGATATTACCGCTGGGAATTCAAGAAACGGGACCAGCAATTCGAAGTCGCCGTAAAAGGCCCCGTCGTGACCAATCACCCTGATATCGGCGTAAGTGCTGCGCTACAGGGTCTGGGCATTGCCTACCATTTTGAGCAGGATGGCGTGGCTGAGCTATTGGCCCAGGGAAAGTTGGTACAAATCCTTGCGGACTGGTCGATCACGCGCCCGGGGCTGTTCCTCTACTACTTGAACAGGCGACACCGCCCAGCCGCCCTCGGTGCATTCATTGATTGCCTGTTGGATCGGAAACCGTTCGATCATCCCTGACCAGCCTCGTCTTGAAATCGCCAATTACACTGTGATGTGAGCCAGGCAATGACAGAAAACCACGGCGCTGTCCCGCGCCCCGACCACTCTGCAAACAATTGTTCGGCGGGCGCGATGCGCAGGCGATTTTTGCCGCAGATAAAAAGCACCTTCAAACCCGTCTTGCTCCGGACTGTGGCGTCGATTCGATGCCAGGGTTTGACACGTTTTCAGCAGCACGACGCGCATCGAACAAACGATTGAGTTCACCCAGGCTAACGCTGCGAAACCGTTCCACCAGCACCGACTCCGCTTCCCGCAATGCGTCGTCGACTGCCAGGTTGACCACCTGTTCGATCATGCAATCGGGGTTGGAACGCTCATTGCCGATGGCGAACAGCGAGGGCTCTCCGACTGCCTTATAGATATCCAGTAGCGTGACCTGCTCAATATCACAGGTGATCACCCACCCTCCCCCATGCCCCTTCTCCGAATGAACGTAACCCGCGTCCCGCAAGCCAGACATCGTTCTGCGAACCACCACCGGGTTCGTTCCAAGCATCTCGGCAATCCGGTCCGACGTGACGGGCCCGTCGTGCCGCGCCATGTGCACCAGGATATGTAGCATTCGCGAAAGACGGCTGTCGTTGCGCATCGTTTGCTCCTTCGTTTCCGATACTTGGCAGAAGGCCTCAACTCATGATACTTGTAAAGTTACATGAATTTCGAGGACCGCGCGATGCGTGAATTTGAGAATCCCGATCACTGGGACGTTGCTGCAAAGCATTATCAGAAAACGGCGCACCCCTTTACCGCGCATTTCGCAGAGGCGGCGCTCGCACGAATTTCGCTGACGCCTGAGAGCCGCGTGCTGGATGTCGCCACGGGCACCGGAGCACTCGCCTTGGCAGCCGCACGAACCGGCGCACAGGTACTGGCCACGGACTTTTCCCCCGCCATGGTGGCGTGTGTGAAAAGCGCCGGGCTGGCCAACGTGGAGGCCCGAGTCATGGACGGTCAGTCCATCGATTTGCCGGATGCCAGCTTCGACGCGACGTTCTCGATCTTTGGTGTGATCATGTTCCCTGACTGGCGCAAAGGCCTGGCCGAAATGCAACGCGTCACCGCCATCGGCGGATATGGCATCGTCGCCACGTGGCAAGAAAGAGGGGCTGCGACGTTTCTGTTGTTGGGAAATGTCAGGCGAACACTGTTCCCGGATCGCCAAGGCATGGCGATGCCCGAGGCCGTAAAAGCGCTGAGCGATCCACTGGATTTCGCCCGCGAATTGATCGCCGCCGGGTTTCGGGACCCTGTCATCGAAAGCGTGACCCATCCCTATCAGCTGGACGTGAAATCGCTCGACAACCCCGACACGCTGTTTGGAATGTCGCCCGACTGGACGAGCCTGACCGATACAGAGAAGGCCGCAGTGATTGCGCACGTCAGGGAAATGGCTGGCGTTGATCCTGTCCTGCTCATTCCCTCCACGGCATTGATCGCGGTGGCGCAGCGCTGACGATCATGCCGCTGTGTCCGTGGGGGACTGAAAACGCGGAAGAAATGGCGCGGTTTTTTTTGCGGAGCAGGATGCGTTGCTATCAGTAAAATGAGACCGCCCCTGAAATGGATAACGCTCCGAGGCCAGCATCGTATGCGAGTCCCATCGCTGTCCGCTTCGGCTGCCGCGTCGAACAGTCAATAGTGCGACTTATGGGTGGATGCAAGCATTCACTCAGCATTCAGCGCCAGATAACGCTCAAAGAATGAGTGGCCCACTCCGCCTTCCGAATAGCAGCCCTACCTCGTCCCCGCTGCACTTATTAATCTGACGACCAACTGGGAGCCAGAGTAAAGCTTTCAGCCTCGTACTTTTTAACTGACGACGATAGCGGAACTGACGGAGACTGGCTCATGCAAAACAAACCTATATTGGGAATAATCGGTAACGTAGGCCCTGAGGCCGACGAAGTGCTCCAACGACTTATCCGGTTGGAAGCCATGGCTCATGGCGCTAGTAAAGATCAGGACTTCTTGCCGATGATTGTGGTCAAGAATCCCGAAATCACAGATCGGACATTGGCTATTTTCGAAGGTGGCATATCTCCCGCAGTCGGCATCATCGATTCCTGCAAGATTTTGCAGTCCTGCGGTATCTACCTCGCCGCCCTTCCTTCAAATACATCGCATTATTTCAAACACGAATATCAAGCGGGAACGCCTGTTTATATCATCGATATCATTGCACTCACCGTTGCCCACATTAACGCGTCAGGCGCGACCAAAGTGGGGCTCTTGGCAACAACGCCGACCATCAATACCGGCTTGTTCGCGACGACTGTTCATGGCAAAGACGTCCTCGCTGCTGGGAATGGCCCTGTGTACATTGCCCCTCAAGCAGACATCCAGGAAGCCTACGTCCAGTCGGCCATTTACGGAAGCCTGGATGCATCAGGTCGGCATGACAGACGCCAATCGGACGGGCTTAAATCCGGGCAAATTACTCTAGCTATCGCTCGGCTGGAAGTGGCGATTAATCGCATGATCGAAGAAGAAGGCGTCGATACCTTTATCACAGGGTGCACCGAAGTATCGATCATTGTTGACCAACTTCGGGAAGCATTTCCTAACTGCACATTCATTGACCCTATGGAGTGCCTGGCCAAATACGCGTATCGCGTGGCTGGTGAAGTTTCGAACATTTTAAGCGGCATCGATGACATCCCTGAAATCGAACTGCAAGCGGCACTCGATGACCCTACGCTAACTGCGGCCTATGTCGCCGGCAAAATCAGAGCGTCGCTCGTTTAGCCAACCATCCGCATGCTCCCTTTATCACCGTCGGAACACAATTGCGTTCAGCTGAACGCGTTGTTCCAGAACTTCTGCCGTACTCACTGTCGGCACAACGTCAGTCACGGAATCTTGCCATGAAAAATAATAACGACGGCACCGCTTCGGCGAGTGCCAAAGCGCGCACTCGCAACATCATGCTGGCCTTGGTGCTTGGCATTCTAACGGGAACGGCTTGCAACTATGTCGTACCCGGAATGGATCAGGCGAAGAACATCGCCAGTTATTTTGCGATCATTTCAGATGTGTTCCTGCACATGATCAAGATGATCATTGCGCCATTGGTGTTTGCAACAATCGTCACAGGTATTGCGGCCATGGGGCATTCTGGCGGCGCCGTTCGCCGGGTCGCGTGCCGAGCGATGGGGTGGTTTGTACTCGCCTCCCTGATGTCGCTGGGCATCGGCATGATTTTCTCGAATCTGCTGACCCCCGGTAGTGGCCTGGGTCTTCCACTTCCGAGCATTTCAGAAACGACGAACCTGGCCACAGGCGCCTTCAATCTCAAGGACTTCATTGGCCACATCGTGCCGACCAGTATCGTCCAGGCGCTTGCGTCTAACGAGATCCTGCAGATCGTTGTGTTTTCGACCTTTCTGGGTTCCGCATTGGGAGCGCTCGGTCACACAGGTGCGCAATCGCTGACCGCGGTGATTGGCGAACTCGTTCCGGTCATGCTCAAAGTGACGGGTTATGTGATGCGTTTCGCCCCCCTTGGGGTCTTTGCGGCCATTGCCTCCGTAGTGACTGTTCAGGGCGTTGGCATCCTGATCACCTACAGCAAATTCGTTGGCACGTTTTACTTGGCCTCGGCAGCCTTGTGGGTGGTGTTGATTCTGATCGGAAGGCTCATTCTCGGGTCGTCAGTGTTCAGGCTGACGAAGTCACTTCAGGAGCCAATGGCAATTGCGTTTTCCACCGCCAGCAGCGAGGCTGCGTTTCCAGCGATGTTCGAGCGGCTACGCAGGTTCGGGGTGAGCGAGCGAATCTCGGCCTTCGTACTTCCGCTTGGGTATTCATTCAACCTCGCAGGTTCGATGATCTACCAAGCGGTTGCGACCTTATTCGTTGCGCAGGCTTATGACATCCAACTGAGTCTTCCGAGCCAGCTCTCACTGTTGCTGTTGATGATGGTCACCAGCAAGGGTGTTGCGGGCGTGCCACGTGCCTCCCTCGTAGTGGTCGCCGCGACGCTGCCGCTTTTTGGATTGCCAGCCAGCGGGATGTTGCTGATTCTTGGCATCGACCAATTTCTGGACATGGGGCGGGCACTGACCAACGTACTCAGTAATGGCATTGCCACCGCTGTCGTCGCCAAATGGGAAAACGAACTCGACACGACAGAATCCGATCCGCTCAAGCAGAAGGGCCGAGCGGTTTAACCCTGAACTAGAGCGTTTTTGCCGAGCGGAGCGCGAGTCCGAGGACCGCCCCCGAGCGCCGGATAACCTCTTCGCTCAACGAGGCGAACCCGATGACAACACCACTCTCAAGCGCCCCCGTCGAATCAAGGCGTCGCACGGGCTGAACCTTTAACGCGGGAGCCAAAGTGCGTATCTCGGCCAAGGCCGTCTCGGCAAACCAGAGGCAGAAATGAACCCCCCCATGGGCTCCGGTGACCTCAATACGTTCACCAAAGGCTGCCTCTATTGACTCAATCGCTAACCTGCAGCGGCGCGCGTAAACACGTTCAGCGTGTCTAAGGTGTCGGGACAGGCATCCTTCCCGGATGAACGTAGCCAGCGCCAACTGCTCCAGAGCGCCGGTGCTCCAGCCGCTTGCCGCCTTGATCTCCTGCAGATCCCGACGCAACGCCGGAGGAATGACGAGGTAGCCGAGCCGCAATGACGGAAAAAGCAGCTTGTTGAAACTGCCCATGTGAAACACCCGTTGATCGGCATCGATGGACTTCAAGGAAGGGACACGGGCGCTCGTAAACGTGAAGCAACCGTCATAGTCGTCCTCGATGATGTAGCCATCCTGTTGGTTGGCCCAGGCCAGCAACTGAGCTCGCCGTTCCTGCGACATCAACACCCCCGTAGGGGCCTGATGGGCGGGTGTGACAAATACCAGTCTTGCAGTTGAGCTTTTGCGCCGCCCCTCATCCACCATCAAACCCTGTTCGTCTACGGGAACAGGAATGCAGGTCAACCCGGCCTTGGTGAAGATGAAACTCGCTTGCGCGTAGCCGGGATCTTCCACCCAAACCTCGCGAGTGAGTCGAAGCATCGCACGTGCGATCAAGTCCATGGCGTGCCGAGCGCCAGTGGTGATCATGATGTCTTCAGGCGAACACTTGATGCCGCGTGAAAACGCCAGGTAAGTGCTGACCTCAAGGCGCAGGGAGGGGATTCCCATGAGGCTTTTATCCAGTAATAGGACCTCCGCATCCTGCTTTAACGCGGTGCCGACGTGGCGCTGCCAAATACTGATCGGGAAAAGGCTGACGTCGGCTTCCCTGGCCAGGAACGGCAGACGCATATCGATAGGAGATCGCTCAAAATCCAGCGCCTCGTCCGAGGGCAACTCTTTGGCGGATGACTCACCAAGTTCAGCAACAAACGTTCCACTGCCCTTGCGAGTGATCAACACTCCTTCCGTCTGTAACTGTTCATAGGCGGTCGTGACGAGCCCCCTACTCACCTGCCATTGCAACGCCAGATCACGATGGCTTGGCAGCCTGTCCCCCGGTTGCAACCTTCCGTCAGCGACCGCTTCGCGCAAGTGACGGATCGTCCAGTTCAGCTTGGTCTCGGCTTCGCGCGGCTTGATCGACAGCGGCACGCCATCTTTGTTACGCGCCATAAGGGCGCCTCTTCGGACTCGCTCTCATAGTGCGCGGCCTTCCTCTATTTTGATAATGCTTTGGGATGAAGCGTCAGCGGATCGCTTTCGACTCACCAGCAGAAGAGCCAATTCGATCAACGCCGCCCCAAGCAACGTGCACAGGAATCCACCGCGTCCGAAATGCGTGATAACCCACGCGCCAAATACCGGGAAGCCGAAGATCCCCACGAAATATGACAAAACAAACCAAGTCAGCGCCGCTTGGCGATGAGCAACGGGTGAGTCGTTTACCACCCACGTCTGTATCAGTGAATAGATCAGGCCGTAGCCTACGCCAATCAGCACAGCGCTCGCCCATTGAAAACCAGGATGCAGCGCTACGCCGAACATGGCAACAATCCCGAGTGTCATCGAAATCAGCAGCCCAGCGGCCAGCGGGATGGGGGCCATCGAGGCCGTCAGCGGCCCGAAGACCAAGCGTCCGACCACCACGGTGATGGCATTGATCGCATAAAACGTTGCCGCATTGGCTTCGGTTCCTGTGACCAACGTCGTCTGGAATGTCAGCAACCCGGAAAACACGCAAGCACCGCAACCGACCATCAGGATCGGGCGAATGGCGGCTGTTCGCCGGATAGCAACAATGGGACGAACCCATGCGCGCAGCGCCGCCGGTCCTCGGGCGACCGGCGACAAAAGTGTAAATGTCCAGAGCAACACCGCGGCGAGGAGACACGAAATGCCGACGAACGTCAGGACCGCTCTGACCGACAACTCTGAGTGACTGATGATCAGGTTCAGCACGACAGGACCACCGCCGATGCCGGCCATCTGGAAGGCGCCGAACTGAGAAAACCAGCGGATACGCTCGTCGTCATTGACGCGCTCAGACAACCCCATCGGAGTACCCGCATAGAACATGCCCCAGCCCAGCCCTATGAGCCCGCCAGCACCCAGCAACATGCTGAAGTCCAAGGTCTCGGCGTGCGTCAGGATGGCAAACCCTGTCGCGAGCGAACAGCAAGCCAGCGCACTCATTCTGGCCGGGTCGTATCGCGTCGAAAACCAGCCCACCAACGGAACACCGATAAACGTACCGGCCATCGCGGCGCCCAAAACAATGCCTGTGTGGAGGTCGTTTCCGCCGATGCTTTTGAAAAACGCCGACAGCAAAAAGGTTGCGCCGTACCCGCTTGCCGCGAAAAGGGTGCCTGCGAAAAGTGAAGCGATAGCCGTAATCCGCATAGTGAGCCAACGATCTGTCATGAAAGAAGTGGCCTGATAATATTGAGCACTTTCGAACGAACACAGAGCCACTTGGATACCGCAATGCGAGCCACTTCAAACCTTGTGAAAACAAGAATGCGCAGAGAAAGCGCCGCGGCCGGTTGGGCGCCGGCCATCGACACGTCTTCTTCCGTACCTCGACTTCGGCAGCTCTATCTGCAATTGCGCGAGGGCATTCTCACGGGCGCGTTACGTCAAGGTGATCGGCTTCCCTCCACTCGGTCTGCCTCTGTCGAATGGCAATTGTCACGAGGCGCAGTGAGCGAGGTGTACGAGACGCTCATCGCGGAGGGCTACCTCGTAGGTCGTTCGGGCTCGGGAACGTACGTCACTCGAAACATCCGGGATGGGTTGCGTGGAGTTTCCAGTCACTTGGGGCGCGCCTCGGTCGTAGGGCCGCGCAAGATTTCGCGGGCCGTCGAGCAGGCAACCCAGTTGTCTACCGACTTCCCTCTTCAGGCGGCGTTCACGACAGGCCGAGTCGCTCACGATGAGCGCACAGCGGTGTTGTTGAAAAAACTGGCGCACCGACACGTCGAGCAAGCCCGCGACGGCTACCGAGATCCTCAGGGGGAACAAGGCCTGCGCGAAGCAGTGACGGCCTACCTCACTGCGTCGCGGGGCGTGCGCTGCACAGCGGCTCAAGTGTTCATTTTGTCAGGTACCCAACAGGCCCTCGATTTGTCCATTCGTACGTTGCTCTCGCCTGGGGATACCGCACTGATCGAGGATCCCTGTTACCCCCCCGCACGGCAGGCACTCGTCCTCAACGGCGCCAGAATTGTCGGCATTCCCGTGGACGAGGACGGGATGATCACCCGCACCCTTGAAACTTACGAAGGCCCGGCCCCAGCTTTGGTCTATGTCACACCGTCCAATCAATACCCGTGTGGATCGGCCCTATCGCTGACGCGCCGTATGCAACTGTTGGCGTTCGCCCAGGAGAAAGGTGCGTGGATCATTGAGGATGATTACGATAGCGAATTCCGTTACGAGGGCCGCCCGATCGCGGCGCTTCAAGGCCTCGACAGACACGACCGGGTGATCCACGTTGGCTCATTCAGCAAAGCATTGATGCCCGGTCTGCGGGTGGGGTTCATGGTCGTACCGCTCGATCTCGTGCCTGCTTTTCGGGCTGTCCGACCGATCCTGGATCGATTCCCTGCCTCACTGCCTCAACGGGTGGTCGCTGATTTTCTCAACGAAGGCTATTTCCCGGCGCACCTGAGGCGGCTACGCGAAAACTACCGGCACTCCCGGGATCTTCTCGCTCGCCTGATACAGGAAGAATTGGGCGAGCATTTGATCGTGCAGTTGCCTAAGCAGGGCGTTCACATGACCGTCACGAGTACCGGGACATGGACGGATGATCGTCACTTGACGCGTATCGCGCTGGACGAAGGTGTGGTCGTCACCCCCATGTCCCCGATGCACATAGAGCGCGTCGAATGTCCCCGTCTACTGCTTGGCTTTTCCGGCCTTGGTGACGAAGAAGCAGAAGTCGCCGTACAGCGTCTAAGCAAGGCGTTGGAACGGCGCTGATTGTTCATTGGCTGGAGCCGATGCGCGCCATGAACGCGCGAGTCAAACTCGCCATTTGTTCGGTTTGTTCATCGAGCGCGAAATGCCCCGCGTCCAGAATGTGCACCTCAGCACCTGGCACATCATCCTTGTAGCGCATGGCGCCAGGGACGATGAAAGACGGGTCGAACTTGCCCCACATGACCAACATGGGCGGCTGATTATCTTTCAACCAGCGCTGCCATTCAGGGTACGAGGCGACGTTGTTTTGGTAATCCAGCAACAGGGCTGACTGGATCTCCCGCTGGCCGGGACGAGACAACGCCGCGAACTCATCTTCCCACGTGTCAGGGTTGTAACGCTCTGGATGAGGGCTTGTGCCCAGATGGCGTTGTTTGGTGCCCTCGTATCCGGTGAACGCGTCGACCTGCTCAGGATGCTCCGAAGGTGATTTCCAATATTTGGCAATGTTCGCCCATTTGGCGCCCAGCCCTTCGTTATAGGCATTGGCATTCTGGATGATGATGCCGTGAAGTTTCTGAGGAGCATTAAGGATCATCCGAAAGCCCACCGGGCCGCCGTAGTCCTGCATGAACAGCGTGTACTTGTCGATGTGCAACTGGCTCAGTAAGGTGCCCATCGTTTCGGCCAGGTGGTCAAATGTGTAAGCGTAGGTCGCGGGGGAAGGCGCGTCGCTTCTGCCAAATCCTGGGTAATCGGGGGCAATCACGTGATACCGATCAGCGAGCAGCGGTATGAGCGACTCCCACATCCGCGAGGAGGATGGGTATCCGTGAAGGAGAACCAGTACCGGCGCATCCGCCGGGCCCGCCTCGCGATAAAAAACCTTTACGCCGCCCACTCTCTCCCAGTGATAGGACGTGGACTGGCTGGTGTAAGGGATGGAGGCCACGGGCTCTGCCGCTTGCGCTGATTCGGTAAGCGTAAACGTCGTCATGAGGGCTCCTAGCATGATCAGAGTGGGTAGTTTCACTTGGGTTGATCTCGACTGTTCGCATTTCCCAGCGAAATGCACATGCGCTCAGAGTGGATGTATCGCCGTCTCGAAGCCATTGGCCCGATTACCCTTTTTCATTAAGATCGGGCCAATCTCGATAAGGCCATCATCCGTGACAAAACCACTGCACGTCTCAGTCATTGCCTTCAACGGAATCAGCCCCTTCCACCTTTCAGTCCCCTGCCTGGTGTTTGGCAAAGATCGTCGAGTGGGAGACTCGCCTTGGTTCGAACTGACCGTGTGCGCGGGTGAATCCGGGGTGTTGATGACTAATGCTGGCTTTGCCATTCAGTGCGATCATGCGCTGGATCAGGTGGACGGAGCGGACATCGTCGTTGTTCCGAGCTGGAGAGACGCAAGCGCTGCTCCACCCGAGCAAATTCTCGAAGCCCTCAAGGCTGCTCATGCCCGAGGCGCGTTGGTGGTCGGGCTTTGTCTGGGTGCGTTCGTCCTCGCCCATGCAGGTTTGTTGAACGGTAAACGGGCCACTACTCACTGGGCCTGGGCGGCACAACTGGCGCAAGACTTCCCTCACATCGATGTGGATGCCAAAGTGCTCTACGTCGAAGAGGAACAGGTCCTGACCTCGGCAGGCGTGGCAGCGGGGCTCGACTGCTGCATTCATATTGTCAGACGGGTTTATGGTCGGGAGACCGCCAATACCCTCGCGCGTCGTCTCGTCGTGTCTCCACACCGCGAGGGTGGCCAGGCGCAATTCATCACGCAGCCGGTGCCGCAAGGGGCAAGCGATCGGCGCCTCAGCCAACTTCTGGATTGGCTGCGGGCGAACCTTGGCGAGCCATTGTCGATTGATCACGTGGCGCAGAGACTAGCGATGAGCAGACGCAGCTTCACCCGCCACTTCAAGCGAGTGACCGGCTCGACGTTCGGGAAGTGGATTACCAACGAGCGAATCAAAGCTGCCCAGCAGCATCTCGAAACCACCCAAGACAGTGTCGAGAAAATTGCCACTGCTTGCGGATTTGGTACCAGCCTCTCGCTGCGGCAACACTTCTCGGCTGTCGTGGGTGTTAGTCCGACGAGCTACCGAAAGACTTATCAGCGATAGGCCCCATCAAATCGCGACGCGTCAGATCCACAAGATCATTCCTTCAATGATTTGCCAGCGGTTTCGGGGGCCATGGAAGCCGCTACGAGAGTAATACACGCTGTACAGATCAGATAAACCGACACTGACCAAGTCAATCCTCCTGCCCAGCTGATTAGCAGCGCTGTGATGATGGGTGTGAGACCACCTGATATCGCGCCGCCCAGTTGAAATCCTAGCGATGCCCCGCTGTATCGTAGGCGAGTTTGGAATAACTCCGACATCCACGCAGCTTCGGGGCCAAACATAATACCCTGCCCAAAGCTCACAGCGATCGCGATAGTTCCCGCGATGATCATCGGATCTCGGGTATCCAGGAGCTGAAAAAGCGGAAATGCAAACAGGATCGTAAACACGCAGCCGGCAATAAATAGCTTTTTGCGGCCATAAATATCCGACAACAATCCGAAGAGGGGAATGGTAACCAGCTCCAATGCTGCGGCGCATAGCATGCCGTTCAGGATAACGCTTCGAGGAAGCCCGAGGTTAACGGTGACGTAACTGAGCCCGAAGATCGTGAGCACACTGACCCAGGAAATCTCGGAAACTTTGAGCCCAATAGCGATCAGAAAAGACCGGCGATGTTGAGTCAAGATTTCGACAAGCGGGATTTTTTCAGGGTGAGGCTCTTGTGAGGCACGTTGAAAAATAGCGCTTTCCGACACTCGATTACGAATGTACAAACCGGCACCGGTAAAAAATATGCTGATCAGGAAAGGTAAGCGCCATCCCCAGCTCAGAAAGTCTTCTTTAGGAAGCATCCCTACAAGCGAGAAAGCTGCCGTTGCGGCGATGACACCTATCGGATATCCCAATTGCACCAAGCTTCCGTACAGCCCACGACGATTGGACGGAGCATGCTCCACCGCCATCAGCACGGAGCCAGCCCATTCTCCCCCAATGCCCAGTCCTTGAAGGAACCGTAACGCAATGAGCAATATTGGCGCCCAGATGCCTATTTGCGTGAACGTCGGTAAACACCCTACTAAAAATGTCCCCACGCCCATAATCATCAACGTCAATGAGAGCATGGCCTTACGACCTAGCCGATCACCGAAATGGCCAAACACAATGCCACCCAAAGGCCGAGCGGCATACCCGGCGGCGTATGTTCCAAACGCAGCAATGGTCCCAACCAGTGGTGTGCTGTTAGGGAAAAACAATGTATTGAATATCAGAGCGGAAGCAATACCATAAATAATGAAGTCATACCATTCAAATACGGAACCCACGACACTGGCAATCAGTACACGTCGGCGTTCTGTCGCTTCAGTCTTGGTGGATTGCTCAACATCCAGCGGAAGGGACTGTGAGATATTTCCCATCATGACACCTGCACTTAAAAGTGAATTCAACTTCGTGCGCAGCGACATGAGCGTCACTGCGCAGTATTGGATTTATTGTGCGGCAGTTAAAAACTTGCGGAGGCCAGCCAGTTCATAAATCGAGCTGTTATGTTCTCGGTTCAACGCGTAGACGGCACGACGTATGAGTTGAGTAAGTCTGGGTATTGACGAAGTGATCGCCGCGCATAGTAAGCAAAGGCGGCACTGTTACGCTTGGGTCGACGAATCCACTCCCTCGCTTCGAGCCCCAGTTCTGGATCGATAGGCTGGATATCACCCGAAGCCATAGCTATAAGTTGCATCTTCGCGGCGCGTTCCAGCGCAATGGCGAGCACGCAGGCTTCCTCGATGGTTTTCCCGGTGACCAGCATACCGTGGTGTGCAAGCAGCAACATGTGCTTGTCACCCAACTCCCTGACCATGAATTCGCCTTCTTCATTGCCGACCGGAACACCTGGCCAAGCCTTAGCGAAAGCAACGTCATCGTACAAAATACAATTGTCCATGTGTGAAACCACCAGCGGCACTTCCAACATGCTCAGCGTTGCCGTATTCAAAGCGTGGGTGTGAATGATGCATTGAACATCCGGGCGCGCCCTGTACACCCAGGAGTGGAATCGGTTGGCGGGATTGGCCATTCCTTGACCGCGCAAGATATTCAAATCCTCGTCAATGAGCAGCAAATTCTCGGGACTGGCCTCATCAAACCCTAACCCCAGTCGCTGAGTGAGATAGGTACCCGGCGATGAAGCCCTGCAGGTGATTTGCCCTGACAAACCAGAGTCATGCCCGTTATCGAATAAGATTCGGCAAGTCAGCGCCAGTTTTTGCTCTTCTGTATAGACACTGTCGTCAAAATGCTTGTCCATGAGTGCAGTGGATTGCTGCATTAAACTTGTCTTGTCCAACTGAAACGAATTATTCACTTGAGCTCACCTTCTGTGAGTGTCGAGAAACAGAGGGCATCGGGCACGGTAGGTGCCAACCCTTTAACCATTTGACACCGCTCTACACACCGCCGCCTGTAAGCTGGATGTGAAGCGAAGGCTGAGTATTGACGAGCACGAGTACGGGAGCTATGAACACCAGCACATACCGGATATGACTGGACGCCTAATGTGAGGAGGATCTTGCAAGGGCCAACATGAGATGGGTCAGATTATTCTTCATCTTGCCGCGACGGGTAATTGCAACGATGCGTCTGCTTAAAAACGGTTGCGTGATAGTCACTCGCTTCAACCGGTAATACTCAAGCAATCGGTCGGGCATGCTGGCATGTAGCACACAGTGCCCTTGAGTCAGTGAGGTGAGCTTGAACATCGCATCGACAGTGTCCACTTCTGCGGCCACAACGAAATTCACGCCTTCATTTCGCAACATGCGCCGGAGCTCATACTGGGGAGGAAAAACGATAAGAGGAGGCGAAGCTTCTGTTAAGTCGACTTCGGTAAGCGCCGCTAGCGGAGAAGACTCATGAACGAATAATGCCATTCGCTCTTCGAACAAGTGGGCAATCTCGAGCGTTTCGGACACCACGGCAGTGTCGTAAACGAACCCGATATCCGAGTGGCCGTTTTCTACCATCTCAATCACATGAGGGGAGCTGCAGCCCAGCATTTTCATATTCACGAGCGGTAGTTGGCGCATGAACTCGGCCATGACGTCCGCGACGAAGTAATAGCTCAAGGTGTGAATGGTCGCGATGCGCAAGTGTCCTTCGGTTATCCCTTGGTGTTCCCGCAGGCTTGAAAGGGTGCTATCCACGTTTTCATAGGCGGCAGAGACAACTGCTAACAGTTTCCTCCCGGTATCAGTCAGTGTGACCCCTCTACCGTGACGATCAAACAGCGCCTGTCCAACGTGCGCTTCGAGACTGCCCAATTGACGACTCAGTCCGGATTGAGTGATCCCGAGCACGTCCGCTGCTTTCGACACCGAAGCGCAGTTGGCAATTTCGAGGAACAAGCGGAGTTGATGATCGCGATTGATCACACGCCTGCACCCGAGCGCCTTTGCCCTCGGATCGGGATCTGCAGTTGATGACTCATAGCAACTCCTCAACGTTGGGCACAATAAATCTCTTGCCGGGGTTTGATCAGATGGCCGCTGTGGACGGCTACTGCTCCAGCGTGCGCTGAGATCCTCGAAGCCGCCACAGCCGACGTGCACGTGATCGACAGGATCGGGCCAATCCATCGGCACGCCCCTGATCGAGAACCTGATCGCGGCTCCCTTTCACGATCAACATAACGGGACATTTGCAACGTCACCACCCTTTTGGATTGACCGGCTCGGCGAGTACATCTTCCACCAACCGGGTGAGTTGCACCGCGTGATCGAAGCCAACAACTTTGGATGTCCCACCCAGAATGTCATCCCGCAACGCGCTGTACAGACCCGCCACGTTGACGGCACTGTCCGAGAGCGCGGCTAACGGCCCTTCCTCAATGGTTTCGCGCTCGCCATCAAGCGACACGGTGATGCGGCCAGCTTGCAGGCCCCGAGGTGCCCCGCCGTCAAGGCGCAGCGTGCCGCCCTCCCCGACGACCTCTAGATAGAAAGGCGTGGCATGTTGGCGCCCTCCCGACACTTCAACAGAAAAAGGCACCCCAGAAGCCAATCGACCTTGCACCAGCAGATGATCGAATGTACGGCGCTCAACCCGCTGAGGCGGTTCGCCCAGTTGAATGAACGGATATTGGCGGGAGGTCAGTGCAGACATGGACGCCAGCGCCCCACCCAGCGCCAGTACCAGATCAAGGGTATGGGCGCCTTGAATGGTCACCATATTGGCGAAATTTGAAGGGTCTTCCAGATAGGCAAATTGCGGCGGCACGTCCGGTCCGAAGCCTGCGGTGGATGAGAATGCTCTGAGACTCAACACACGACCAATAGCGCCTTCCGCCAGCCAATGCTGCGCTTTCTGTACTGCCTGGCTGCCGCGAAGTTGCAGGCCAATCGCATGTTTGACACCAGCCACGCGAGCAGCGTCGGCGATCTCGCGGGCTTCACACACGCTGAGGCCCAGAGGCCACTCACTGTAGACATGCTTGCCAGCTGCAATCGCCGCCAGCAAAAGGTCGCGGTGGTCGGGGACGCGAGTGGCAACCGTGACGATGTCGACCTCGGGATCATTGATCAGCGCCAAGCCATTCGCATAGCCCTTGGAAACTGACAAGGCACGTGCAGCCTCGTCGGCGGTTTGCTGGTGTGTCGTGGCCACGGCGACCAATCGCATGCCGTCAATCGCATTAATGGCTGGAACATGTGCCTCCTGGGCCCATCCCCCTTTCATGTTGACGCCGATGATCCCGATTTTGAGTTCACGTGACATACATACCTCCGCTAACTGGGTCTGTCGGGTACACGCTACGTCACAACGCTGGTTTGATTAAGATGTCGAAAACACTAATACCTGAAACCTGGAGTTTCGAATGAGCGACCGTTTTACCAGCATGGCGGTGTTCGTGAAGGTCTGTGAACTTGGCACATTTAGCGCTGCCGCCATCACACTCGGGCTCTCATCGCAAATGGTGGGTAAGCACATACGAGAGCTTGAGACTCGTATCGGAGCGCCATTGATTCGCCGTTCAACACGTCGTCAGCACCTCACTGATGTCGGCCAACGCTTTTACGATCGATGCGTGGTCGTGCTCGCGGAGGTCAAGGCTGCGGAGGCAGTCGCTGAAGAATTGAATGCCTCACCGCGAGGGCGATTACGTGTCAGCGCCCCCGTCGGCTTCGGTGCGTGCGAGCTCGCTCCCGCGCTGATGCACTTTATGGAGCGTCACCCGGAAGTCGAGATCGAATTGGCATTGACCGATCGCTTTGTCGATCTCGTGAAAGAAAACTTTGACGCCGTACTTCGGCTCGGCCCCATCGCCGATAGCGCCCTCACCGTTCGGCAGATAGCCCGGCACGAGCAGGTCCTGTGCGCGGCTCCTTCGTATGTTGCGCGCAAAGGTCTGCCGTTAACGCCTGACGATTTGCATCAGCATGACTGTCTGAGCTTCGTGAACGCCTCAGGCTTGCCCTATGCGAATTGGGTCTTCGACAAGAATGGCATCGAGCACGCTATCAAAGTGCACGGCCGTTTCCAGGTGAATGACGGGCGCGTCCTGACGGCGGCAGCGATTGCAGGACGCGGGATCATTCTTCAGCCCAAGGCAGTGTTGCGAGAACATCTGCAGCGCGGAACCCTGGTATCGCTTCTTGATGACTACGCGGCCCCCAGCAGAGACATGGCGCTGTTGTTCTCATCCGCAAGGCCACAACCTCCCAAAATGCGTGCATTCATAGACTTCATCGTGGCCCACTTTCCGTACGATTGAGAACGGCGACGCTGATGGTCGCGAGCTGACTTGGCCCAGCCGGCTCTCAAAGTGGGTATGGGCTCCACGCCGCCAGATCACCCCTTCCCCACGAAGCGTGCCATCAATGCCGGATACTCCCTCGGGTCTGGAAATTCCTCGAAACTCACCGAAGCTCCCGTACTGGCCCAAGGCAACTTTTTGCGCGTCCAGGTCTCCATGAATGGCGCATAGCGCTCAGCATGACCAAGGAGGCTGCTTCGCACGCCGACAAATGCATCACTCTCAGCAGGACGCGTGAACAACCAACTCAGGCAATTCGGACAGAAGAAATGCTGTGTAGGACCCCGCACGCCTCCAAGCACCGGCACACCCAAAGTGATCACGAAACGCTCGGATGGGAAAAGCGCCGTTAAGGAAAACGCGCTTGCGGACATCTTCTGACAGCCAGTGCAGTGGCATGCGCTCGTCATCACAGGCTCGCAGGATGTTTCAAATGTCACTTGCCCGCAGCGGCAGCTACCGGAAATCGTCATTCAGGAAAACCTCATTCTCTCGCCATCAAGGCACTGGGTATCAAAATCGATCGATCTCAAGCATGCGCGAGTTCTTTTCTGATTAAAATTGATCAAACCTGCCTGCCTACTCATAGGAAATGTATGAACGTCGCGCCACTGCACTGGGAGACTCAACGGGTATTTCTGGCCGTGCTCAGAACCGGCAGTCTCACTGCGGCGGCTCGTACGTTGGGGATCGCACAGGCCACAGCACGGCGGCGCATCGATGCACTCGAAAAGAGCGTGGGGACCAGTCTGTTCATTCGCTCGCCGGCAGGCCTCATGCCGACCGACACTGCAAGAGAATTGGTGGGGCACGTTGAGTCTATGGCCCTGGCAGCGGAAGCGTTTGCTCGTACTGCCTCGGCCAAAACGGACATGCCTGGCGGAACGGTGAGGATTACCTGCAACCAGCTATTAGGAGTGGAGGTCTTGCCGCTAATGCTCAAAGACCTTCGCAACGCCCAGCCCGAATTGGCCCTTGAGCTCAGCATTTCGAATCGTCTGGAGGATTTGGCGTTGCAGGAGGCCGATGTAGCGGTACGGATCAGGCGTCCCACAGAATCCTCAGTCATCACGCGCCACGTCGGCGATCTGCAGATTGGCTTGTATGCCACTCCAGCGCTATTGACCCATCGTACCCCAAGCAGTCCGACCGACCTGGTTGACTTCCCATTGATAGGCCCGGATCGCAATCTCAAGGAATGGGCGTTTCTGGCGGAGCAAGGTTTCCATTGCACGAGGGAACACGCCGTTATCCGCACAGACAGCCACTTGGCTCAGTTCGCAGCGCTCAAGGCAGGGCTGGGTATCGGTGTGTGCTCAAGCCAGTTGGCTCGACAGCACTCTCTGGTTCGGGTGCTGCCCGAGCACGTCGACTTTCGCGTGGATGTCTGGGTGGCGATGCACTACGACCTCAAACGTGTGAGGCGCATAACGATGGTTTTCGATGCCCTGAGTCAACAATTGTCACGCTTTTTGTCGGGTGCGTGATCAGGCCTCCGTCAGCGCTCATCGCTGGCTGTCGTTGATATCCTCCCAGCGCCCTGTTGCCAATGTTCAGAGCGCAGATTGACCGGACTTTCTCAGGCATCCGAAGCCCTGAGCCCGAGTCAATGTCCCACCCTTTCACACTCAATGTGTGATCTCTCCCCCTCACCCTTCGTCAAGAACTCGACCCCGTGCTGTCATCGGGGACTGATAACAGGGCTTTCCATGCAAACGCTGTTGAACGAGATTCTCGACGAAGTGCGCCCCTTGATCGGCAAGGGCAAAGTGGCTGACTACATCCCTGCGCTGGCCGATGTGCCAGCGCAGCAGTTGGGCATTGCCGTGTATGGCAACGATGGCAGCTATCACTGTGCGGGCGACGCGCTGGTGCCGTTTTCGGTGCAGAGCATTTCCAAGGTGTTCAGCCTGGTTCAGGCCATCGGCCACTCGGGTGAAGCCATTTGGGAGCGGCTGGGTCATGAGCCCTCGGGTCAGCCGTTCAACTCGCTGGTGCAGCTGGAATTCGAGCGCGGGCGTCCGCGCAATCCGTTCATCAATGCGGGAGCGTTGGTGATTTGCGATATCAACCAGTCGCGCTTCGCCGCGCCGACGTTGTCGATGCGCGATTTCGTACGACGGTTATCGGGCAATCCGCACGTGCTGATGGATGCCCGTGTGGCCGACTCCGAATACCAGTTCCGCGCACGCAACGCGGCCATGGCGTACCTGATGCAGTCATTCGGCAACTTCCACAACGAAGTCGAGGCCGTGCTGCGCAGTTATTTCAGCTACTGCGCGCTGCGAATGAATTGCCTCGATCTGGCCCGAGCGTTCTGCTTCCTGGCCAACGACGGGTTTTGCAAGCACAGCGGCGAGCAGATTTTGACCCGGCGCCAGACTCAACAAGTGAACTCGATCATGGCCACGAGCGGGCTGTATGACGAAGCCGGAAATTTCGCCTACCGCGTGGGATTGCCCGGCAAGAGTGGCGTGGGCGGCGGGATTGTGGCCATCGTGCCGGGGCAATTTACAGTCTGCGTGTGGTCGCCGGAACTCAACGCCGCGGGCAACTCCCTCGCCGGCATGGCAGCGCTGGAGTTGCTGAGTGCGCGGATCGGGTGGTCAGTGTTCTGAGTGACGGCTGGCCTTTCTCCGGAAAGGGATCAGGCCGGTATCTTGTGGCAGTCCTCCCTCATTTTCTCAGACTGTCGTCCAGCTAAGGATTGCAGGTGTGGGCACGCTGAAAGGTAAGCCAGTCGGTGGGTGTGTGGCATCCGCCGAATTGTCCACCCCGTCTACCAGCCGGTGCGAACGGCGATTTTGCCAAAGTGTGCACCCGCCCCCATCCGCTCATAGGCCGCCTTCAACTGGTCCAGTTCGAAGATTTGATCGACCACAGGCCTGATGCGGTGGGCAGCGATAGCCCCAATCGCCGAGGCTAGGTCGGCGACAGAGCCCCCATTACTGCCCTGCACCCGGATTTCCTTGAAAATCACAGGCATCAGGTTGGCCGGCTGCGCAGCGCCGTCCAGAAAACCAATGGCCGCCACGGTCCCCCCATGGCGAACAGCGGCCAACGACCGCTCGAAGCCTTGGCCTCCCACCGGGTCAATCACCAGATCCACGCCCTGCCCTGCCGTTCGATCCACGACAAAACGGTCCCAGTCCGGGCTTTCTCGATAATTGAATGTTTCATCAGCCTTGAGCATTCGGGCGCGTTCCAGCTTCTCGTTGGACGACGAAGTGATGATGACCCGGGCGCCACGAGCCTTGGCCAGTTGCAGGGCAAAGATGGACACGCCGCCGGTGCCCAGCAAGGCCACCGTCGAACCCGGACCTATGTGGGCAGTGTCGAGCGCACGCCAGGCTGTCATGGCGGCAATGGGCAGCGAAGCCGCTTCTTCCCAACTCAAGTGATCCGGAATTTTCACCACGGTTGCGGCATCCAGCTCCGCGACTTCCACCAGCGAGCCACGGACGGTGGCGCCCCTCATCGGACCGGCCAGTTCAGCCGTGGCGCGGCCTGCAATCCAGTGGGGTTTGACGTGGACAGCCACTCGATCCCCGGCCCTGACCTGCCAAACATCCTCGCCTACCGCCACCACCTCACCGGCGCCATCAGCCAAGGGAATATTGGGATACACCGCACCGGGGTACTGACCATGAACGACCGCGATGTCGGCGAAATTCAAGCTCGCGGCCTTGATGCGAACCAGCACCCTTCCGCGCCCCGGTTGAGCAGGGTCGGCCAGTTCGACGGGCAAGAACGCATCAAGTGACGGGGCAGTTAACTGTATGGCTTTCATAAGGCTCTCCAGAAATGACAGGAGGCCATTATGAAATGCTGCGTTTTGAGACAGAATACGAAGATCCTACCGTTCATAGATGTGAAAAATGCAGGAATCCTTTTTCTCCGATTTGAATGAGCTTTCGGCGTTTGTTGCCTTGGCCGACACCGGATCGTTTTCAGCGGCGGGTCGACAAATAGGTCGGGATGCCACCGCGGTGTCCCGCAGATTGAGTGCGATGGAAGCCCGCCTGGGCGTGCGTCTCGCCGACCGCAGCACCCGCAAAGTGGCGCTCACGGAAGCCGGTCAACGCTATCTTGCGCGGATCAGGCCATTGCTCGACGGGCTCCAGTCTGCGGGCCGGGAAGCGGCAGAGCAGGTCGACGGCCAAGTACGCGGGCATCTGCGGATCTCGTTGCCTGGCAGTTTTGCCAGGCGCTGGATGACGCCGCTGATCGTGGGGTTCCTGCGTGCACATCCATTGGTCACGATCGAAGCCGATACGAGCAACCGCTTCGTTGACCTGATCGGCGAGCACTACGACTTGGCCATCCGCCTGGGCGTATTAGCCGACTCTCGACTGGTTGCACGCAAGGTGGCAGAGCGTCGCCGGGTCATTTGCGCATCACCGGCCTTTCTGATGCGACATCCCCACCTTCAGGCGCCTCAAGACCTCGCCGGTATTCCCTGCCTGTGCAACACCCGCAACAGCAATCCCTACCGTTGGGCATTCACTCAGCCAGGACAGCGTCGCGAAGTCGTATCCGTTCGCGGCCTTCTTGCTTCCGAGGAACCTGAACTGCTGATAGAGGCCGCACTGGAGGGACTGGGTGTTCTGCACTCGACACGCTGGTACGTCGATGCCCACCTCAGGGAAGGCAGCCTCGTGGAGGTCATTCCGGACTGGCAACTGGATGACCGGGGGGCCGTCTATGTGATCACGCCAGCCACCTCAGGCACCCCCAACAAAACGCGGGCGTTTTCGGACTGGGTAGCGCAACACCTGGCGAGCGAGCTGGGATGAGGCCAGTTGTGGCTGCCATGGCGTGAACAGAGCGATATCCCAATTCTCCAAGGCCCGACGGCTTCGACGATCGGATGAGAAATCCCGTCGGGCGCAGTGGATCAGAGTTGGGCGAGGCCGCCGTCGACGGCCACTTCGCTGGCCGTCATGAAGCTGCTGTCCGGCGAGGCAAGAAACGCTGCGGCGGCGCCGATCTCTGCGGGATCAGCCATGCGCTGGAGGGGGGTCATCGACGCGTAGACCTTCTGGCCCTCTTCCCCCAGCGCAGCCTTGGCGAGTTCAGTGGCCGTCGCACCGGGTGACAAGACATTGACCCGGATGCCGGTGCCTTTGAGGTCTTCGGCCCAGGACCGCGCAAGGTTGCGCACGGCCGCTTTGCTGGCGCTATAGGCGCTCATGGCCGGGGCGCCGGTGGTGCCCGCGCTCGACCCGGTCAGGATGATCGAACCGCCTTCCCCCATCAGCGGCAGCGCTTGCTGGACCGTGAAAATCGTCCCTTTCACATTGGTGTCGAAGGTGTCGTCAATGTGCTCGGCGGTGATACTGCCGAGGGGCAGCGGGCTGCCTGCACCCGCATTGGCGAAGACGATATCGAGGGTGCCGCGCTCGGCTTTCACGGCGGCGTAAAGCCGGTCAAGGTCGGCAGGATCAGACACCGAGCCTTTCACCGCGCGGGCGTTTGGGCCAAGCTCGGCCACCGCCGCGTCGAGCGCGTCTTGCCGACGACCGAAGATGAACACGAACGCGCCCTCCTCGATAAAGCGTTTTGCGGCGGCGCGGCCAATGCCGGTTGCGCCACCAGTGATCACTGCGGTTTTGCCATTCAATCGGGTCATGTCGTGCATCCTTCAATGAGTTTCTGCTCAAGCCGAGGAACGGCTCGCTTGGAAATCAGGATGCGGCGCTGATAACCTAACGACAAGTATGCACATTTTGGTAAGTACCTAAAAAATGACGACATCACCTGAAATCTGCGACACCGGATGTGGGCTCAACGCCACGCTGCGCGTCATCTCCGGCAAATGGAAACCGTTGGTCCTTTTTTTCCTGCGGGACGGCGCGAAGCGCTATGGCGAGTTGAAACGGCTGATACCGGGCGTGAGCGACAAAGTGCTGATCCAGTCGCTGAAAGACCTGGAAGCCGATCGTGTGCTGGCGCGAACGGACTATCAGGAAGTGCCTCCGCGCGTCGATTACACCTTGACGCCACTCGGCCGGGGTTTGGCGCAGGCGATCATTCCACTGTGTACGTGGGGGACGGAAAATGCGGCGGAAATGGCGCGGATTTTTGCGGAACAGGATGCCGTGTCGTCGCGAAGTGCTGGGTGAGCGCACTTCGGATAAGGGAATATGCGGACGCTCAAAGAATAAGTTTCTCGACGGGCTGGATTGAAACTACTAAGCACCTTACCGATGCATCTTCTTACTATGAGCCGGAACGAAGGAAGCTAGATATAACAAGTGCACGCGATGGAAGATTATTGACTGAATGCACCCATTATTTACTCTCAAATCCGAGGCGAACCTCCTGCGCGACCAGCAAACTTAAAACGTATCCGATCAGATCAGACACCTGATTCTGCACCCCCGGTGTACAGGCAGAAGGCATCGGCCGTGGTTTTTGAGCTTGCCACACACTTCATGAACGCCTCCTCCACGTTTTGACTCTTGCCCGCAACGCCGACCGATTTCAGGATGAGTCGACTTACTCAACGGAGTCTTTCGAATGTTCAATCGCCGGGGGAGTAGCGCAGTGGCTGCTTGATAAAGTCCCGCCCTCCCTCACCTGAACTTCATACACCACCGATCACGGCATTAACCTCGCAGGCGCTCTCGTGCCCGCGGCGGCACCGTGTTGCCCAAAAAACGTCGCGAGATAACAACAATGATAATTAGAAAACTGCTGGGAACCCTGTACGTACAAGTCGTGCTAGCCCTGGTGCTGGGCGTGTTATTGGGAAAACTCTGGCCCCAGGTCGGGGTGGACCTGAAGCCTTTGGGGGACGGTTTTATCAAGCTGATCAAGATGATCATCGGGCCGATCATCTTTTGTACTGTTGTCTCCGGTATTGCCAGCATGCATGACGTGAAACAGGTTGGACGAGTCGGAGGCAAAGCGCTGTTGTATTTTGAAGTGGTATCGAGCATTGCGCTGGTGATCGGCCTGATCGCTGCGCATTTGCTGCAACCAGGAAGCGGATTCAATGTAGATGTGGCGACGCTGGATCGCTCGACAATCGCCGGTTATGTGGGCCAGGCGCAACATGGCGAGGGCATTGTCGGCTTTTTGCTGCACGTGATTCCGGCGACCTTTTTCGAGGCGTTCACCCAAGGCGAGATTTTGCCAGTACTGTTCGTCTCGGTGCTGTTCGGCGTGGCACTGGTGATGGTGGGTGAAAAAGCCAGACCGCTGACAGGCCTGATAAATCAGACCAGCGAAGTGTTCTTTCGCATTGTCGGCATCATCAGTAGGGTAGCCCCTGTCGGTGCATTTGGAGCCATGGCTTTCACTATCGGCAAGTACGGCCTGGGCTCGTTGCTACCCCTGTTGAAGTTGGTCGGCACGTTCTATGTCACGGCGCTGTTCTTCATCTTCGTAGTGCTGGGCAGCATTGCCCGTCACAGCGGTTTCAGCATCTTCAAACTGCTGGCGTATCTCAAGTCCGAACTGTTGATCGTGCTGGGCACCAGCTCATCGGAATCGGCGCTACCACAGCTGATCCAGAAGTTGGAAAGTCTGGGGGCCTCTCGCGGTGTCGTAGGTATCGTCGTGCCCACGGGCTACACCTTCAACCTGGACGGCACCAACATCTACATGACGCTGGCGGTGCTGTTTCTTGCCCAAGCAACCAACATCGATCTGACGATGGAACAGCAACTCACCCTGCTCGCCGTGGCAATGCTCACGTCCAAGGGCGCCGGTGCGGTAGTGGGCGCAGGTTTCGTGGCATTGGCCGCCAGCCTGGCTGTGGTGCCAACCGTGCCCGTGGCTGCCATGGTATTGATTCTGGGGATTGATCGTTTCATGGCCGAGTGCCGTTCGCTCACCAATATTATTGGCAACGCTGTAGCAGCACTGGTAATCGCGGGCTGGGAAAAAGAACTGGACCGCAGCCAGATGGTACCCATTGCTCTCAAGGGCAGCCGCAGTGCGGCTGCGCTAGATGCTAAAACTCGTGTCCGCGCCGACCACGTCTAGGATATGGCGTTTTTTGGGGCTCTTGCTGGGCCCCAAACGGCTCCGCATCTGGGCGAATTACGCGTAGCGGGTTTCGTAGCACGTAGACCGCTTCGCGAATTCCGCCAGGTGGCGCAAGAATCCTGCTCTAAAGCCGATTCTTGAAAACCGACGGATATCGGCCGGCAGCCACATAGGCAAGCGAATACGGTTTACCGTATTGCTCTCCTGCATCTACTCGGCCGTACAGCCATCAACCAATGCCTGGATCTCTGTAAAGACATCCGAAGCCAGACTCGCCGGAACGCCCCAATAATCAAAGATTCCCCCCTCATCCTGGTGCTGGCCGCAAGTCACGAAAACGCCAGTCCCAAAGCGCTGTTTCAGTCGACTGGCCAACCAGCCTACAAACCCGCTGTTGTCGATACCGTGAGGAAAATGGAAACGGAAGACGCCAAAAAGCTCCTGCTCGGAGGCTTCGCAGGGGACCAACTGACTCCACACCTTGTCATCTCGAACGAGTGCCAGTGCGTCGGGATGTACGGCTCCTGGGAAAGATGACAAAGGAAACTCCAAAAACGCATACGTGCCGGTAAAGAATCGGACGCGCGCCTGGGTCATGACGCGTAATAGCCGACGCTCCGCATCCTCAGTGGTTTCATGCGATATGTTCACCATTTCCATATCTCCGCTCTGTGAAGCGCAAGGCGCTTGCATTGATTGACCCGAGCGATGTTAAGCAGGAAGATTTTCAAGATAAATGCCCGACATAGAACAACATTGACAACCAAAGGTTGTAGATATGGATAAGCTGAAAAGCATGGCCGCCTTCGTCGCAGCCGCAGAGGCAAGCTCTTTCTCCGCGGCAGCAGCACTGCTAGGCGTCACTCCGCAGCTGATTGCCAAACAGGTCGGGAACCTGGAATCACAGCTAGGTCTCAAGCTGATCACCCGGACCACTCGCCGTCAAAGCTTGACCGCCCTGGGTGAAGAATATTATTCGCGCTGCAAGGCAATCCTGAAGGACGTTGAAGATGCTGAAGCGCTGGCACTGGCGGCAAACTCCACGCCGCGCGGGAAGATCAGAATCAGCGCACCCTACAATTACGGCTCCCATCGGTTGATCCCGTTCCTCACCCAATACCTGACGCGCTACCCCGAAACGGAAATCGAACTTGAACTCACAGACAGGTTCGTGAACATCGTGGAAGAAGGATACGAAGTCGTTTTCCGGCTGGGCAAACCGCAATTGGCCGACAGCGCTGCGTTGGTGCAGCGCGGTTTGAAACCTTTCAGAATGTTCGCCTGCGCATCGCCTGCTTATCTATCGCGCAAAGGGACCCCGCTCCACCCCGAGCAACTCGTGGACCATGACTGTCTGGGCTATCTATTTTCCGATCGAATGACGGACAAAGTCTGGCGCTTCACCAAAAATATGCAGGCGTTCACAATCCCCATTACCAGCCGACTGAGGGTCAATAACACCCTGGCCAAGGTCAATGCAGCATTGTCGGATTTCGGCATCACGCTCTGTGTAGAAGACGTGCTCACGCCCTATGTGCAACGTGGAGAGCTGGTTGTACTTTTCGAGGACTTCGAAGGACCTACCTACCCCGTCAATCTGATCTACCCCGCCGACCGTCGTCCCTCAGCAAAGGTCAGACGCTTCATCGACGACGTCGTCGATGCTCTCGGCGTGCCGCAAGGCAAGCGCAGCGAGGGCTGATACCGAGCCTGCGTTTTTAGCAACCTTACCCGCCGGTGATGATGGCTATCTTGGCAACGTGAGAGCGCGGCAGCCTCGCCAAGGCTTCCAATACCAAGACGGCTAAAAATGCAAAAGAGGCCCGGAGGCCTCTTTTTTTTAGTGCACTGTGACGCCCGTATCCCGGCGCAATTCACTTCACAGGCGGCATGTCGATGTCGGTGTCGTTGATGCGGTTGAAGGTATTGGTAAAGATGGTCAGCGCGATCGTCAGCGAGATTTCCGCCAGTTGCGCATCGCTGTAACCCGCCTGGCGGATTGCGGCAACATCGGCATCGCTAAGCGTGCCGCTGGTTTTCTGCAACTTCAGTACGAAGCTGACCAACGCATCGCGCTTGCTGTCCCCTGTCGAGGCGCCGTGGCGGATCTGGGTCAAGACGTGAGATGGCAGGCCGGTCATCTTGCCCAACATCACATGGGCCGCAACGCAGTAGTCACAGCCGGTCTGCTCGCTGACCAGCAACTTGATGGTTTCCAGGTCCTGTTTGCTCAGGCTGCCGTTGGCCAGCACGCCCTCGGCGTTGAGCACAGCGGACAGTGCATTCGGCACCAGATGGCCTAACGCGGCAAACAGATTAGGCACGGTACCGCCGGCGATTTTCCGGACTTCGGCATAGACGTCAGCGGTGGCGCCAGTGGCAGTTGCAACAGCGGGGATTGCGATGCGGCTCATGGTGAAACTCCTGCTCGGTGGGTTAGATGGCTCCACTTTATCCAACACCCATGATCTTGTAGAGACTAAAATCTCTCACTATAGTGCTCATAAGTATCAACTACGGACATTCTCATGACCGCTTCTTCCCGCCAGCAGGACTGGCTCAGCCGACTGCTGGAGATGATTACCGTCAAAGGACGCCTGGAACTACGGTGCGCATACGGGGCGCCGTGGCAGGTCGTGTATGAAGACTCGGAACCGGGAGAGATGCCGTACCACGTGGTGATGCGCGGGTCGGCCATTCTCGAAACGCCGGGTCTTGGCGCGCCGCAACGATTACAGGCCGGTGACGTGCTGCTGATGCTCCATGGCTCTGAACACGTATTGCATGACGGCAGCGGCATCACGCCGCCCAAGGCGAGCTACCGTGATGAGCTCAATCTGGTGGTCAGTGAAAACACCGGCGGCGGTGAGCCCTTGGAATGCTCTGTGGCCGCTTCGTGATCCGGCCACCCCACGACCGCTTCATCAGGGATTATTTGCCGGGCCGCTTGATCGTCCGCACGGCGAGCCAACCCGCTGACACGCAGACTCACGCGCAACTGACTCATCTGCTGGCCGTGATGCGGCAAGAGTCACTGGTCGCAAACCTGGGCGGCAATGCCATGCTGGATGCCCTGTCTACCGCGCTATTCACCATGACCCTGCGTCTGGCCAGCGAATCGGCGGATACCCCGGTGGGCCTGCTCGCGATGGCAGGCCACCCAAGGCTGGCACCGGCACTCACCGCGATCTTCAACGACCCGGCCCGCGCCTGGACGCTGCCGGAGCTGGCGGATCTGTGCAACATGTCCCGGGCGACCCTGATTCGCCATTTCCAGGACAAAGTGGGCAAGTCCGCAAACGCCATCCTGACTGACGTGCGCATGACCATGGCAGCCAATGAACTCACCTCCACTACGTTGCCTACCGAGGCGATTGCCGAAGCCGTCGGGTATCAATCCGTCGCCGCGTTTCGGCGTGCGTTTACCCAACGCATGGGCATGACCCCAGGCGACATTCGCAGGTCCAGACACCTGGGCTCGCCCTCTTGAAGGGGCCATGAACGCAAAAAGCCAGGTGCCACCCCACTTCGGTGGCACCTGGCTTGTCAGGCAGGATGTGCAGTCAACCTCAGACGGATTTCACCTCTCCCCCGTCGATTCGCAACGCCGATCCGGTCATCCACTTCGCAGGCGGCGACACCAGGAACGCCAGCAGGTCGGCGATCTCTTCGGGCTCACCAAATCTTGAAATTCCGGCATTCTGCGGAAACCTGATCGTCGCTTCTTCAACGCTCATGCCATTGGCAGGTGCCCATTTCTCCAGAAAGGATCGGCGCCGCCCCGTCATCACCGGCCCCGGCAACACACTGTTGACCTGGACGCCGTCCTGGATACCGCGATCAGCGAACGCCTTGGCCAACGCCACAATGGCAGCGTTGATGGTCGCGACCGCTGCATAGCCGGCTTTCGGCGTATCCGCCGAGTTGCCGGACATCAATACCACCGAACCTCGCGATGCCTTGAGCGCAGGCCACGCCGCCAGTGTCATCCGCCGTGCGCCGTGCAACTTGAGCTCGGCACCGTTGTGCCACTGCTCATCGGTCATTTCGAACAGATCGATCTGAGGCACAGCCCCGGCGATGTTCAACAGGGCGTCAATCCTGCCAAACCGCGCCAGGGTTTGTTCAACCACTTCTGACGGCACACCCGGCGCGGAGATATCAGCGTCCAGCACCAGCGTTTGCACACCGATCGCCTCAACCTGCCGGGCCGTGTCTTGCAAGTTCTCGCGGTTTCGCGCCACCAGGACCAGTGCCGCAAAATCCTTGGCCAGGCGAAGGGCCGTGGCGCGACCGATCCCCTGACTTGCACCCGTGACAATCGCTACAGACTTCACCATCGCAACTTCCTCATTCAATGCATTGGGTAGGGATCAATCGACAACCACGACCATTTTCCCGGCCGCTTCATTGGCCTCCATGACACGGTGAGCCTCATGGATTTCCTCGAATTTGAAGACTCGCGTCGGTTTGACGTCGAGCCTGCCTGCGGCTGCTTCCTGGGCGATGGCCTGCAGCGGCACATCGGCCAACGGGAAGCCCTCGGTGCCGAAAACGAAGCTGCCAAAGAAGGTCAGATAGACGCCACTGGACATCTGCAACAGCGGATTGAAATCAGCGATAGGCTCCAGCCCGCCCAACCAGCCTGCCAGGCACACGCGCCCACCCCGGCGAACGATCGCCAGCGAATCGATCACCGTGCTGTTGCCCACCAGATCGAGTACTGCATCGAAGGTTTTTGCGCCCTTGATACGGGCGGACAGCTGCGGCCCTTCCAGCTCCACCGCCACCGCGCCGAGGTCCTTGAGCATCTGCGCACGTTGCTCGCTGCGGGTCGTGGCAACCACGCGCGCCCCTGCGTTCACCGCCAGTTTCACCGCTGCCTGGCCGAACGATGAGGTCGCACCTCGAATGAGAACGGTCTGGCCTTTCTCGATCTCCAGATTGCGGAAAAGACAGGTCCATGCCGTGGCGTAGGTTTCCGGGATCGCTGCCAGCTCGGCCCACGGCAGATCGGCGTCGATCAAGGCCACGTTGGAAACCGGTGCGCGAGTGTATTGCGCGTAACTGCCGTTAATGGTTCGGCCCAGCCCTCCCATCAAGGCAGCCACCTTCGCCCCGACCGGGAATTCGCCACCGGGACATGACTTCACGATGCCCACGCACTCAATGCCGCTGACCGGTGCCGCTTCCGCCCATTCACCCCGGCGCATGTGCATCTCGGCGTGATTGATGCCGAACGCCTTGATCTGGATGACAACATGCCCTTCCTTGGCGGTGGGCTCCGGGATGTCTTGATAAACCAGGCTGTCCAGACCGCCGAATTTCTCTAGAACGATCGCTTTCATAAAATTCTCCTGTAGAGGCCGTTTAGGCACCTGATCCGATTGGCTGGGTGAACGTCGCGTGGTCGCGTGAGAAGGAGGCCAACGGCGGTCGCCATGGAGCACCGGCCGAGCAACCTCTCTACTGCTGGCTTGGAGGTTAGTAACAGACTAGTAACTTGTCAAACACATTTTGAATGGTTACTAATTTCGACACCTAGAGAGAAAGCGAGTATTCGATTAGCACCCATTTGGACGGTCTGGCGATGTTCACCGCGGACGCCCCGGCACCGGATTTCCTGAATTCCTTGCTCCACTGGCTTCTTCAGTCAAACTCGTTCAACTAGAACACCCGCGGCAAGAAACGTCGATGGTGCAGCATGGCGGTGTGCGGCAATCGCGCCAAGGCGGCGGCGCACCGCGGGCGCAAGAAGTCCGACGCGGCGTGATGGGCAATCCTGAGAATACGGGGCAAATAACTAACCTTACCAAATATTTATAGCAGGTTACTAAGCGTTTGATTCGTTGGCAGCCGTAAAGCCGCTCTTCACGAGTCGCTGCCATGGGCGGCGCATTCGCCCTTCCTGTATCAAAAGCCCATTCCGTCAGCTAACGCCCGGATTGATCCTTTCTGAGATTTTGAAACTTTTGAGCATCTTTTAGATATCTATCAGGCTTAGGGGTATTAACGATACGCCCTACCATGGCGCCATCGACCACTACCTAACACTCGATGGAGTTTCCAATGTCACGTACCCACATCCCGTTCCTGGCGCCTGCCACTCAGGCTGCCCACCACGCAGCGCCAGGGAGGACTCAAGCATGAATTGTCTAATCAACGTTCTCGGGCGCTCGGGCCTCATGAAGCGCGATCTCGACTACCACTTGCTCCGCGCCGCGATGGTGGTCATCTTCGTCTGGTTTGGCTATGACAAATGGTTCGTTGCCGAGATCACCGACCTGCTGCCGCTGATCACCAACGGCCCGTTGATTTCATGGACCATTCCGGTACTGGGGGTCAAAGGCACCAGTGTCTTCCTGGGCACAGCAGAATGGACATTTGGACTGCTGATCTTCCTGGGTTTCTGGAACAAAAAGCTTGGGATACTGGGCGCCCTCGGCTCCTGCGCCACCTTCATCGGAACCGTCACCATCATGCCGTTCGCACCCGGAGCCTGGCATGAAGGCGCCGGCGGTTTTCCGGCGATGACGATCGTGGCCGCGTTTCTTCTGAAGGATCTGGTATTGCTCACGGTCTCGGTCTACCTGCTCAGGCAGGACGTTGCCCGGCAGTTGAAGATGGCTGAGCAGGCCGCCTCCGCTGCATCAGATCGTTCAACACGTTAGACGCTGGGTTCGAGTTTCATGGGCTTCTGAGAGAGCGGTTTAACCCGTAGCTTTTGTTCCACCACGACCCTAACGCGGTCGCCGGATAAAACATATCTACTCAAGAGGATGATGAAATGAGCCTACGTACCTATGAACCTCTCACTGCCGATAACGCCGCCCTCATTCTGGTCGACCATCAGGTTGGCCTGATGACCGGCGTGCGCGACTACTCGACCGGCGAACTGAAGCACAACGTAGTGGCGCTCGCTAAAGCCGCCCAGGCGCTCAATCTGCCAATCGTGGTGACCACCACTGCACGGGACAGCATGTGGGGTCCGACCTTTCCCGAATTGGTAGACGCATTGCCCGGTATCGAAATCATTGACCGCTCTACGGTCAACGCTTATGACGACGAACGCGTGGCCAATGCCATCGAAGCCACCGGGCGCAAGAAGCTGATCTTCGCTGGCATCTCACTGGAGGTCTGCGCGGCGTTTCCGGCCATGACAGCTGTAGCGCGGGGCTACGACGCCTATGTGGCAGTCGACGCATCGGGGACGTTCAGCGACACCAAGCATCAAGTCGGTCTGTTGCGCATGATGCAGGCCGGCGTGATTCTTTCTGACTACGCGACCCTGATGGTCGAGATTCTCAAGGACAACGGCAGGCCGGAAGCAGGTCCCGTCTATGGCGCACTCGACATGCCGTGGGCAACTCTGGTCGGGCAAATCGCCTCGGCGTATCGCGGCTGAAACGTCCTGACCCCATTTCTGGAAACACCCGCAATATCCCGGCACAATCGCACCTCAGCGTCCAACCATACGAACGATGAGGTGACAAGTGCTGGATCTCAACGACTTCTTTTTCTTTGTTCATGTGGTCGACCGGGGCGGATTCACCGCCGCCGGTCGAACCCTGCAAATCCCCAAATCCACGCTCAGCCACCGCATCCAGCAACTGGAAAACAATCTGGGCGTTCGCCTGCTCAACCGTACCTCACGCAAATTCGGAATGACCGACGCCGGTGCGGATTTTTATCATCATGCCGTGGCCATGCTGCGTGAGGCCGATCTGGCGGAGAGTACGATCAGGCACCGGCTGACCGAACCGACCGGCACGATTCGTTGCACGGCGGGCAATGCAACGATGCAGTTTGCGATGTCGGAGATCATCGCAGACTTCCTGGCTCAATACCCCAAAGTCAACATCGTTTCCCACGCGGCAGACCGGACCGTCGACATCGTTGGCGAAAACTACGATGTCGCCGTGCGTGCCCATTCCGGCCCCTTGCCTGATTCCGATCTGGTGCAGCGTACGCTGGCGCCTGCCCCGTGGTTTCTGTTTGGTGGGGCCAGTTACCTGGACGCCAAGGGTGAACCTCAGACTCCCCAGGATTTACACAAACACCCCGCACTGTTCATGGCCCGATCCGGCGTAGCGCCGGTGTGGCGCCTGCGCCATGCACACCAGGCGAATGAAGAGGTGGTCATTCCTCTGGAGCCGAGACTCCAAAGCGACGACATGACCGGCTTGCAGCACGCCGCTATCAGCGGCTTGGGCATCGTGGCGCTGCCAGGTTATGTCTGTCGGGCAGCGGTGCGCTCCGGGGCGTTGAGGCGTGTGCTGCCGGAATGGCTTGCTGGAGACTCAACGATCACTGCGCTCATTCCTTGCCGACAGGGGCTTCTCCCATCGGTGCGAGCATTCCTCGACCATCTGGCTAAAGAGTTTCCGAAAAAAGTACTGATGTAGATCGTCCAAGGTCATGGACGTTGAGTCCTGAAACCGACGGCTTCTCGGGACTCGGGTTCACCTCTAGATTGGCTATCAACAAGACGCCAATCAGAGGGCCGGATCATGAATCATATCGCCACGCTTGAAACCGACGTGCTGCTCAGCCAGCGACTGGGACAGGTCGTTTCGGGCGTCACTCACACCATCGGCGAAGGCTTTACAGCGCTGCACTTTTCAGAAGAAATGTTTGCCTCCCGCATGGATCCCCTGCTGATGGTGGATCATTTCGTCATGACGGCACCCACCTTTGCCCCGCATCTGCACGCCGGTATTTCTGCGGTCACCGCACTGTTCGAAGATTCACAAGGTGATTTTCTAAACCGTGACACCCTGGGACATAACCTCGCCCTTAAAGCTGGCGATCTTTACTGGTTGGCAGCCGCGAGCGGGGCGGCTCATGAGGAAACGCCGGCAGCAAATGCCCGCGTCCATGCCTTGCAACTGTTCGTCAATCTCCCAGCTCATCTCAAGCAAGCACCGGCCCGCACGCTTCACGTCTCAGACCAGCAAGTTCCTGTCATTCACGAGCAGGGGCATCGCGTGCGAGTGGTGTTGGGGCGCAGCGGCGATGTTACAGGGACAGAGGGAACACCTGAGCCTCTGACATTGCTCGATGGATTTCTGCAAGCGAACGGTGCGTTCACTCATGTGCTAGCGCAAGGCTTCCAGGCCTGGATCTACGCGGTCGACGGCACTTTGACCCTTCGCTGCCAGACCGAAGAGCGCAGCGTTCCTGCCGGTCACGCCACCACGGTAAGTGCGGGTGAACAGGGCGGGCTGGCGATGAGCGCGAGCGAGCCATGTCACTTCGTCCTGATCGCGGGCAAGCCCATTGGCGAACCGTTCATTAAACGTGGCCCGCTGGTGATGACAACCGAGGAAGACATTCGCCGAACCCTCGCCAAATACGCCAAAGGTGGCTTCGGACAGATTCCGACCTGACGCGCACCTGACCCAAACGCTGACCCGTCGCGCGATCTTCTCTCCGCGTGCATGGGGAACCTTTGCCCTCAATTTGAAGAAGGTGACCAAACATGACGCCTACCAACAGCCTCTCCCTTGAGCCCGCTCGCGTTACTACGCTGCGTATTTCGCCTGATGAACACTTGCGGGAAAGCGCTTTGCGTGAACAGTTTGCACGGTTTTGGGCCACGACTCCGGGCGAACCCAGAGCGGTGTACGACACCTTTATCGGCGCCACGCCACTCGCGGCGGATACATCACTGCGCGCCGTAAACACCGCGACCGTGAACGGGTGGTGGGTAATACCCACCGACGCCCTCCCCGGCCAGATCATGCTTTACCTGCATGGCGGCGGATACGTTCAAGGCAGCGCTCGTGCCTATCGCGGCTTTGTCAGTCAGATCGCTCAGCGGACACGAACGGCGGCGCTGGTAATCGACTACCCGCTTGCTCCAGAAAGCACCTTCATTCAAGCCACCGACGCCGCGCTGGCAGCATGGCACTGGTTGATTGATCAAGGTTACACACGGATCGCAATGGTGGGAGATTCAGCCGGAGGTGGTCTCGCACTGGCGACACTGGCCACCCTATCCAAATCGGCTGGAGCCATTGCTCCCTTGGCAGGCGTGGTCTTTTCACCTTGGGTCGACCTGACATTCAGCGGTGCCTCAATGACCGACCCGAATGTGAACGACCCACTCATCGGCTATGCGTATCTCCAGCAATGCGCCCGCCAATACCTCGCCGGAGCCGATCCAGCGGATCCGCGAGCTTCGCCATTGCTCGCGGCCCTCGACAGCTTGCCGCCGCTGTTGATCCAGGCCGGATCCGACGAGCGCCTTCTGGACGACTCACGCCAGTTCGCCGCACGTGCAAGCCAGGCAGGGACGCAGGTCGAGCTGGAAATCTGGGAAGGTCTGCATCACGTGTTTCAGCTTGACCTCGCTCACCTACACAGCAGCGCAACAGCGCTTGATCGCGCCGCAAGCTTTCTATGTCGCGCCTTCGACGCGGCGTGACCTCACTCATCAGAAATACGCTTTCAAACAAGGAGAAAGACCATGACTGCTGAACAGACTCTCGATCAAACATTCGACGTCATCATCGTGGGCGGCGGTTCTGCCGGGGCGGTGCTTGCCAACCGGCTGAGCGAAGATCCGTCACGCAGGGTCCTGCTGCTGGAGGCCGGACACGCCTATGCCTCATCCGAGTATCCAGACGTGCTCGCCAACGCCAACCGAGTCGGCGGTGATCCGGCACATGACTGGGGGTATCACACCTCCGATCACTTGGGTCTGGGTCACAACGTCAACGCACTGCGTGGCAAGGTCTTGGGGGGAAGTTCAGCAGTGAACGCGGCGGTGGCCATGCGTGCCCGTGCTTCGGATTTCGAGAACTGGACGCGTAAAGGCATCAAAGGCTGGACGTTCGATGACGTTTTGCCGGTATATAAGTCGCTGGAAAACACCCCCTCCGGCGATGACGCCTGGCACGGTCGCTCAGGCCCGTTCCCGATTCGTCAACGCACAATGGAAGAAAACACCCCCTCGATGCAGGCCTTCACGCTCGCTTCGCAAGCGGTGGGTTTGAAGAGGATCAGCGACTTTAACGGCGCGGAGCAAAACGGTGTTTCGCCCTACCCGCTGAACGTGGTGGATGGCCAACGCATCAATACCGGCATGGCCTATCTCACTGATGACATTCGCCGTCGCCCGAACCTGGCGATTATGGGCAATGCGGAAGTGGACCTGGTCACCTTCGAAGGGCTGCAGGCCACTGGTGTTCGTCTCATCGACGGCCAGACATTAACCGCCCGGCAAGTCATCCTGTCGGCCGGTGCATTCGGTAGCCCGGCCATTCTTCTGCGCTCGGGCATCGGTCCATCAGCCCACCTTGGCGAGTTGGGCATTCCCCTCATCGTCGATGCGCCAGTGGGCGAAACACTCAAGGAGCATCCGTTCTATTACAACGTCTACGCCCTGAAGCCAGCCACTAACTCGATGATCCCCGCTGCGGGAGCAATCATTTGGACGCGTTCCAGTGAAGCGGAAGGTGACGCGCTCGACCTGCATATTTCAGGAACGCATATTTTCGACCCCGCACAGAGCCCCACCGGCGGTGCAATCGTTCTGGCGTGCGCCGTCACTTTGCCCAAGTCGGTCGGCTCAGTGCGCTTGGCCAGTCGCGATCCGAAGGTTGCCCCGGTGATTCGCTATAACTTCTTTCAGGACCCGAGCGACCTGCGTCGCATGATGGAAGCCGTCAAGCTGTCCCGCCAAATTGGCAGAACTGCTCCGTTCAGCGACACGGTCGAATTCGAAATGACGCCGGGCGCAGACGTTCAGGATGACGAGGCGTTGAAGCAGGCAATCATTGCCTCGGTGGATGGCTACGCCCACCCGACCTCAACAGTACCCATGGGGCCCGCCGATGATCCCGCCGCCGTGGTGGACGAAAACGGCGCAGTGCGGGGAGTAAAGGGACTGCATGTGATCGACGCCTCGATCATGCCAGAGATCCCATCGGTCGCGACCAACGTGACCACCATCATGATTGCCGAGGCCATCAGCAAAAAGCTTTGACGCCCACCCAGTGAGAGCTCGCCATCGCGATGGCACCAAGTCTCGCGGTGGCAAGAGTCACGCGCAATGACAGGAGACCTATCATGCTGATTAACGCCGTGAGTACCTTGCAGATCGAGGGGTTACCCGGAATGAACGCGCAAATGGAAAGGCTGCTTTCGGCGGTCGTTCCCACACTCAAACAATTACCAGGTTGTCTGGGTTACGAATTCTTCCGAAACCCCTGTCATCCGCATGAATGGATCATTACCGGGTGCTGGGCAAGTCAACAGGCCATGCACCAGCACTTCGAAGCCCCATCAACCAAAATATTGATATGGGCAACCGCCAGCAAAGCCTGCGCTGTTCGGTTTGCAAGTTTTGACAATACTTCAAACGACTTGGGGTCATCATATGAGCATTAAATCCTCCCCCCCGACGACGTTGCCCGATGCAGCTCAGGCGTTTGGCACGCCCTCTTCAGAAACTCACAAAGGAAACCTCAGTTACCTGCCCGTTGCGTTGTTTGGCTCGGTCATGGGTCTGACGGGGTTATCGTCGGCGTGGAAGCTTGCGTATGAACTCTATGGTCTGCCTTTGTGGGGGTCGCAGGTGATCGGCGGCTTGGCCATCGTCGCATTTCTGCTAATGGGCACAGGCTACGCGATCAAGGCGGCGACCGGACTCAAGACAGTTAGAGCTGAGTTCCAGCACCCCATCGCCGGAAACCTGTTCGGAACCCTTTTCATCAGTCTGCTGCTGATACCAATACCGTTATCCGATTACAGCTTGCCCTTGGCACGGGGAATCTGGAGCGCTGGCACGCTTGGCATGATCTTCTTTGCTTGGTTGATCATTTCCCGATGGTTAAGCCAACGCCAGCAAACAGCCCATGCAACGCCTGCCTGGATTGTTCCTGTGGTCGGTCTGATCGATATCCCGCTCGCGGTGCCAGCGCTCCACATGCAGGGTTTGGATGATCTGCTCATGTTCTCTTTGGCGCTGGGCCTGTTCTTCGCCATACCATTGTTCACGTTGATCATGTCGCGCCTGATGTTCGAAGAGCCTGTCAGTTCCGCGCTGCAACCCTCGCTCATGATCCTGCTCGCACCGTTCGCGGTTGGATTCTCCGCTTACGTCACCGTCGTAGGTGGCGTTGATCGATTTGCGAGCGCCCTCTATATGCTCACGCTGTTCATGCTGACCGTTCTTGCCGGGCGGTTACGCTATCTGGCCGTCAGCTGTCCGTTCCGATTGTCCTGGTGGGCTGTGAGCTTCCCGTTAGCAGCTGCCACTGTTACCGCGCTGCGATACGCAGCCTACAAGCCCAACTTGTTCACACACTCCGTGGCACTCACCCTGCTGGCAAGCGTCACGTTGATTTTGTTGTGGATGGCTCTCAGAACTGCGGTAGCGACTCTGCAAGGAAACCTGAAAGCGTTGGCGGGATAAGACCGTGAGGCGGGTTTCCAGGAGATCGGTCGCGAGAGGCAGCTTCCGGCCAGAAGCGGTCATTCATAGCCTCATAAACTTCATTATCAGAGGTTCTAATTCTACCCGCCGCGCCAGTTGGCATCTTACGTACTGACACCTTTCAACCGCTCCGCTAGCCAGTTCCGCAACTCACGCGTCCTTTCTCGAAGGCACACCCCCCCTCGCATCAAACATCAATGAATTCTGATGCCAGCCTGAAAAGATATGAATTCGTATTGATGTTTTGCCACCTTAAGATCTTTCCAGCTCCTGCAACTGGAGGACTTCGGGTCGTTGCACCTGAAGTGACGCAACACAACGATTATAAAAATGAGGAACAGTGATGCCCGTTGACTTCACGCTGACTGACGCCCAAAAGAAAGCTCGCGAAGACATGCGCGAGTTTGCCCATAAGCATTTATCGAAAGTTGAGAAGGCAATAACACCCTTCAAAAGCCCTGAAGAACGACTAAAGGTGATCCGGCCAGTCTTTCAAGAGATGGTCAAAGCCGGTTTTCTCAAATCAATTATCCCTGAAAGGGATGGCGGCACTTATCAAGGCTTGCTTGACCTGATTATCAGTGGTGAAGAAGCGTCGGTCGGCGACGTCAACGTGAGTTGTGCGCTATTTTCCTGCGGGCTTGCCCTGTCTCCGATCATCTCGCACGGCACCCTCGACCAACGTAAACAGTTTTTGACGCCTTTCCTCGCCGATCACGGCGCGCCTCTGGCAGCGCTTGCATTCAGCGAGGTCGGAGGTTCGGCGAACTTCGACGACCCTGATCCAGCGGCTGGCGTGCGTACATACGCTTACCGTGATGGCGACGAGTGGGTGATTTCAGGCGATAAGTTCTTCATTACCAATGGCTGGGGTTGGGAAGGTGAAGGTGCCGATCTGTTTGTGGTTTCTGCCCGTACCGACTTGAGCATTCCGTCCAGCGATTCGCTTGCCGTTTTTGCCGTACCGCGCCCCTCGCAGGGCCTCTCATTTGGCCAGTCGTTGGAGACTATGGGGCATCGCGCGACGCCCTCACCCCGAATCAGGTTCGACAAGGTACGCGTTCCTTTAGATCACATGATCGGTAAACCCGGGGATGGCGCGGCCATTCTGGCCCAGACATTCGCCTGGTCGGGCGTAGGTGTCGCCGCCGAAGCAGTCTGCGTCATGCGCCAGGCTTTCGAGGCTGCCTTGAACTTTGCGAAAACCGATACCCGCAACGGTTCGATGCCAATCATTGCCCATCAAAATGTCGGCTACATGCTGGCGGACATCAAGATGCGCCTGGAAGCCGCGCGCTACATGGCTTGGAAAGCCGCGCACTACTTCGATCAAACCGATGGCGCGGGTACTGAACTGGCCGTCATGGCCAAGGTGTATTGCTCCGAACAAGCCGTACAAATCGTATATGACGCGATGCGCATCGTCGGTATCGAAAGCTATGCCGATGAAATGCCGTTCACCCGCCTGCTGCAGGACGCGATGGCCTTCCCGCTCTACGACGGCGGCAACATGGGCGTGCGCCGGCGCGAACTGCACAAGATACTGCAGAGCGATGGCTATGACCCTATGGCCGCCTCGGAAGGCCGCGTCCTGCCCAGATAAGCGAACTGTAAAAAACGCTGAAAACAATAATTACAGGTGTGAGGTTCAACATGACAACTCAGCACAGTAGCGAGACGGGACGCCCGATCATCGAAGTCCGCTCGATCGACTATGTTCCGCGCAACGAGCGACACGGCAAGGTTTGGCACCAGGGGCCGTTCTGGTTTGCCGGCAATTTTGTGATCATGACGATGATCATCGGCTTTATCGGGCCATCGATGGATTTGAGTGCCCTGTACTCGATGCTGGCCATTGCCCTTGGCGTGGGTTTCGGCACCTTCTTCATGGCCTTCCATGCCAATCAGGGCCCGACGATGGGCCTGCCGCAGATGATCCAGTCCCGCGCGCAGTTCGGTATTCGTGGCGCGATCCTGCCGCTGGCGGCCGTGGTGTTCTGCTACATCGGTTTCAATGTGTTCAACGTAATCCTCGCCACTGATGCCGTGCAGACCGTGGTGCCCGGCGCGCGGCAACCCTGGTATGTGCTGTGGATCGTGGCGGCCGCCCTGCTGGCTGTGGTCGGTCATGATCTTTTGCACATCGTGCAACGCTGGCTGACCTACCTGATCATCGCGGTCTACAGCGCGATGACGGTGGCAGCGATCTGGACCCTACACGCGGACTCGGCGCTGGCCCAATCAAATTTCTCCCTCGATGCTTTCCTGTTGCAACTGGGCGCCGCCGCCGGCTATCAAATTAGCTACTCGGTCTACGTATCGGATTACTCGCGTTACCTGCCCCACGACACCCCTGCGCGAAAAGTAGTCTGGTGGACTTACCTGGGCGCGGCCGGCTCTGCCTTGTGGCTGATGTCGCTGGGCGCGTTCATTGCATCAGCAATGCCCGAACCCAATGCCATTGGCAGCCTGCGTCAGGTAGGCAATCAATTCATCCAGGGCTTCGGCACCTTTACCGTGCTGATTTCCATACCGACGCTGATCGGTATCATGGCGGTCAATTTTTACGGCGCCATGCTCACCGGTATCAGTACGCTGGATGCCTTTCGCAAGTTCACACCAGGCCTGCGCAGCAGGATAAGCGGGATCGCGATCACTGCCGTGATCGTATTCGTCATCTCCATCGCCATTCCGGACAAGTACCTGGCCAGCTTCAATACGTTCATCTTGCTCATCCTGTACTTCCTGATTCCGTGGACGGCAGTGAACCTGGTGGATTTCTATTTCGTCCGCAAAGGCAACTATGCGATCAGCGAGATGTTCAACCCGGCTGGCATCTATGGCCTCTGGTCCAGATCGGGGCTGACGGCCTATTTCGCCGGTTTGCTGGCCATGGTGCCCTTTATGTCCCTGAGCTTTTACACCGGTCCCATGGCCCGGGCCCTTGGCGGTGCCGACATCGCGTTCATAGTCGGGTTGCCCGTTGCCGGCATCGGCTATTGGCTGATGAGCCGCGGCCTCAACCTGGGCAACGAAGCCCGCATGGTTCTGGCGAGTGAACAATTATTGGAAAACGCTTCGGGAGCACAATCGTGAGCACACCCCATTACATCAATGGCCGCTGGGTTTCGGGCAACAGCATCAACCGCATCACGGCTTATGACCCCTCCCTAGGGCAACCCTTCGACGAGCTGGACGCGGCAGATGCTGCACAGGTGGATGAGGCTGTCACTGCCGCACGCCGCGCATTGCCCAACTGGAGCAAAGCAGGTGCGGTGACTCGAGCGGACTACCTGCAAGGATTCGCCGACAGCCTTGAAGAACGTCGCGAAAATCTGATCTCGTTACTCATGCAAAACAACGGCAAGCCGCGCCACGAGGCCAGTGTCGACATTGATGATGCCGTAGCAACCTTCAGGTATTACGCCAATCTGATTCGTCCCCTGAATGGTCAGCCAGACAACGCCGTAGCGCTGCCAACAGTGGCCTTCAGTTCCCACGTGAGACTGGAAGCCATCGGTGTGGTCGGCTTGATCGTGCCGTGGAATTTCCCCCTGGTGACCAGCGCCTGGAAGCTTGCACCCGCACTCGCCGCCGGTTGCACGGTAGTGCTCAAGCCATCCGAGATCACGCCATTGATCGAGCAGGTATATGGCCAGATCGCCGATGAACTGGAGTTGCCTGCGGGTGTACTGAACATCGTCATGGGTCTGGCCGACACAGGCGCAGCACTGAGCGATCATCCGGGCATCGACAAACTTTCATTCACAGGCAGTAACGCGGTGGGCAGCCTGGTCATGCGCACTGCGGCCACATACTGTCGACCGGTCACCCTTGAATTGGGCGGGAAGTCCGCGATCCTAGTGTTTGAAGACTGCGACCTCGATCAGGCAGTCGAGTGGATCATCGCCGGTATCTGTTGGAATGCTGGTCAAATGTGCTCGGCCACCTCGCGTCTGCTGGTGCATGAAAGCATCGCCGATGCACTGATGCTGCGCTTGAAGTCAGCGTTTGAAAAACTGCGTATTGGTAACCCATTGACGGGTGAAGTCGACATGGGCCCACTGACGAGCAAGGCGCAGTGGGTAAAGGTCAACGAGTATCTGGCCATCGCCGACGCCGAAGGATTGCACTGCCTCACGGGCGCGGGCACCCTGCAGTCCGGGCCTGGCTGGTTCGTCAGCCCGACGATCTACTGCGATGTCCCTTCCAATAGCCGTCTGTGGACCGAGGAGATCTTCGGCCCCGTGCTCTGTACGCAACGCTTTGCAACACAAGAGCAGGCCGTGGCGATGGCGAATGACAGCCGCTTCGGCTTGGTCGCCACCGTCATCAGTACTGACCTGGCACGAGCAGAACGCGTTGCCGAGGCGCTGGACGTTGGGCATGTGTGGATCAATTCGGTTCAAGTGGTCTTCGCACAAACGTCCTGGGGTGGCACCAAAGGCAGTGGCATTGGCCGCGAACTGGGGCCCTGGGGACTGTCGGCCTATCAGTCGGTCAAACACATCACGCGGTTTATCGGCTGACACATCGCACATCCAGCCTCACAGGCCGTGCACGGCAAGCAGATCCGCGATGAATGCGCGGACTGCTTCGCTCTGCGGATGGCCGATGTGGGTAATCAGGCTGTGTTGCATCTCATAGCGTAGCGTCTCGGCGTGCAACACCCCCATCTGCCCGGCTTCCACCCAAGGCCGGGCATAGTGCGCGGGCAAATACCCCAGGTGTGTGCCGGCGAGCACCGCATGCACGACGGCTTCTACATGATAGGCAGTCGCTGATGCCCGTTCGGGTGCCGGTGGCTGCATGAGATCGAGTGGCAAGAAACCGTACTTGATCCAGTTGCTGGCCTTGACCTGTTCCAGGCTTGGCTGTTCCACCCCGAACAACGGATGCGCTCTTCCACAAAACACGGCGACCTCTTCGTTGTACAACGGCTGGTAGTTCAGCGTAGGCAGCGAGCGGCTGAAATAGGAGACGGCCATGTCCAACTGCCCATCGATCACCGCAAGCTCAAGCTCGGTGGGTGAGTTGACGAAGATATGGAGATGCGTGTCATGTTCGCGCTGATGGAAACGTGCAATAGCCGCATCGATATGGGCACTCGGCAAGGTCGCGATATTGTCGGCGAGCCCCAGATACAGATTGCCCACCAATCGCCCCGTCAGCTCCTGTGCCTCATCGCGAAACGCGTCCAGAGCGCCAAACAGGGCCCTTGACGCTTCAAGGATACGCTGGCCTTTCTCGGTCAATCGGAACCCGCCCTTGCCTCGCTCGCAGAGTCGATACCCAAGGCGTTTTTCCAATCCCGAGATCTGCATGCTGATGTTCGACTGACTCATGTTCAACTCGGCTTGCGCCGAGGTGAACCCACCACATTTCACAACCACAGAAAATATGCGCAACAAGCGCACATCCATGTCCGAAACATTTCTGAGCATAGAAATCTCTGTCCAGGCAACCCGATAGACAAACAACAAGCGCTCATTTCACTGACCGCTAGCTATTCAACGGCTTGAGCCAGACAGAGTCAATCCAGTTACAGGGGCAACACCCGCCCGATCAGATCGTCGCCTTGGCTGATGTGCCCTGAAGGTATTGCCTCGCAATGGCTTTCATCTGCTCTGAGGACATGACGGCGCCATGTCCTCCGTGTATGCACTGCACATCAAGTTCGATCAAGCGTTGCATCGTCTGACGATAAAGAACCTGGCTCGAGCACGGCAGGTTATCGACCAAACCACCGATATAGATGACATCACCGCTGAAAAGTACACCCGCCGATTCGTCGAGCAAGCCAATGGAACCATGAGAGTGACCGGGTAAGTGAAGTACCCGAAATTGCTTGTCTCCGAGATCGATAATCTCTCCCTCGTCCACGGTCTGGGTCAATGGAGCCGGCCTGATGCGGTGGCTGTCGGGCGACCAGTTCAGGCAAGGTAATTGTTCCACCGCGCCCGGCAAGCTGCGAAAAACATGCGCCAAGGTGTCCTGGTCAACCATGCGGGCAAAATCTTGCGCCTCGGCAGGGTGTCCAAGACGTGTTTCGAACTCATGGAACCCGCCGACATGGTCGGCATGAATATGGGTCGCCACCGCAATGAGCCGCTTGCCTTCCTCCAGATCCAGGGCCGGTCGCAACGGAACCAACCCCATGCCGAAATCAATCACCAGATCGGCATCGCGCCCTCGCACGTGAAAGAGGTTGGCGGCAAAGGAGCGGTGCACATGAGGCTCGCTCAAGCGCGTGATGCCATCGCCCATGCCCTGCCTTTCGTACCATTGATCCCTCATGGGGCACCTCAATGCAGAAGCTGGCCAAGAAAACGTTGGGTTCGTTCGTGGCTCGGCCGGGTAAAGATCTGATCCGGCGAACCACACTCAACAATTTGACCTGCGTCCATGAAGACGACCTTGTCGGCCACCTTGCGAGCAAAGCCCATTTCGTGGGTCACACACACCATGGTCATTCCCTCTTCCGCCAGTTGAACCATGGTGTCGAGCACCTCTTTGATCATCTCCGGGTCCAGCGCCGAGGTTGGCTCATCGAACAGCATCACCCGAGGGTTCATGCACAAGGTTCGTGCAATGGCGACTCGCTGCTGTTGCCCTCCCGAGAGTCTGGCGGGATAGCAGTGGGCTTTGTCCGGGATGCGCACCCGCTCCAGGAAATGCATGGCCAGTTCCTCTGCTTCTCGACGAGGCATCTTGCGTACCCAGCCGTACCCAGCGTGGAGCCAAGGTGCAGTTCTCAAGAATGCCGGATGAGGCGGTCATCAAGCTGGTAGGGCCGGAGCTCAAGGCGTTGACACCCAAAACACCCACGATCAGCCAGCTGCTTTCCCAGCTGAAGCTTATCCGCGAGGAGGTTTCGCCTACGACTTTGATGAGCACACCACCGGGGTTGGGGCTGTGGCGGTAGGTTTGCAGACGCCCCAAGGCAGTTATGCGATTGACGTGGTCGGCCCTGTCTGGCGCCTGCAGACCGCACTGGACACTATCAAGGCAGCGCTGCTTGAGTGCCAGGATGGTTTGAACAAAGCCTTGCGTAGCGTTGGTTAGGCACGCTCGGCAATTAATCGGTGACAATATCCTGCCGGCACCGATTATGCTGCAGCGATTAGAATACTACGCGCTGATATCAGTACCGTCCCCGTTGCGAGCTAATCGCGGGGACTGGATCGTGACCTTTAACAGTCATTGCACGGCGGTACGAGCCGCCCCTCTCTTCACGAAATTGCGAACGCATAGTTCGCATTTTGCAAACCGCACTTAGGCTCGGATTGCATGGCAACCGTGCATGTCAGCGACTCTGGCCGCACTCCTGGCGCGCTCGGTGGTTCAGGACAAGGCAGATACAAAGACTGATGTATGCTTGCCCGGTTAATCACCTTCGAGAAACCGCATTGTCGTCCCCGTCAGAACCCTATAATCACGATTCCCCTCCCACCGAGGCGGCTGAACAGTTGGCCGAACAGCTGCGCAGAGTGATCGGCAACCTTGTGCGGGAAGTGCGTAATGGCGCGCACGCGCCCTCTTCGGCACAGTCTGAAACCTTGGGTTTACTCGACCGTCATGGCCCCACCAGCATCAGCTCCATGGCGGCGCATCGCCATGTGAAGCATCAAAGTATGCGGTTGGTTGTCGCCCAGTTGGCCGATGCAAACGGCTCGTCACGTCGAATGCAAATGGGTGGTAATCACCTCCAGTGGGCAGTATCGGCCGACTAACCCCAGCGGCTGCTTCGGGTTGAAAGCGGACGCACAAGCGGGAGGCTAAGCAATCCTCCCTCTGCGCTGACCGACGTCCATCAACCCCATTTCCTTGATGGTGGTTGCTGCGAATTCGATGAACGCAGATACCGCACGAGGCAGTTGACGGCGGCTGTGATAGACAAGATGCACGCCTATTGCGCCTGAAGTGTAATCAGGGAGCACTTCCTTCAATCGCCCTGCGTCGATATGGGCAGCGCTGAGTGCTATGGGCAGCAGCGCAATACCCAATCCGGCTAGAGCCGCTTCAAGCTGCGCAGAAGAGGTATTGGCTTGAAAAGGACCGTCCACTTCGATGGTCGCCGCTTGATGGTCGACACCGCCCAGCCGCCAGGTTGTGCGTGGGCCACCGTGAGACGGTGAAGTGATGCATTGATGGGCACTCAAATCCCCTGGCTGTGCCGGTACGCCATGCGCCTCCAGGTAGCCTGGGCTCGCCACCAGAGTTTGATAACTCGTGCCCAGTTTGCGTGCGAACAGCGATGGATCGCGATCACCTCCGCGCATGGCGACGTCTATTCCTTCGCCCAGCAGATCGACGCGCGCGTCATTCAGCTCGAATTCAAGACGTACTCGCGGATGCTCAGCGATGAATTGCGCGACAGCCTGTGCCGGAAACCAGTTGAAAAAATCCACAGGAGCAGCCACCCGAACGCGACCAGCAATCTCAGCAGAATCATTAGTCACCTGACCGGCAACCCGCAGCAACGCATCGATTTGATCGGCAGATTCGGCGTAAAAGTTGGTTCCTGCATCGGTCAACACCAAACGCCTCGTGGTGCGTTGCATCAGCCGTGTACCTAACGCGGCCTCCAATAGCTGCACACGCCTGCTGGCAGTACTGGGAGGCATGCCGAGGCGCCGCCCTGCTTCGGCGAAACTCCCCGCTCGAACGACTTGAACAAAAAGCGCGACATCATTCAGGTCCACGTGATTACCGCCGTTTCTGCATGAGTGAGATATATCCGCCCATTCTAGACCGAGCCTGAGTAGGCCAGCTCGATCTTTCATGCAGAGGCCCGCGCCACCGGCTCCTGTTCCATTGCGATCATTTTTGAACGAGTGCATCTCACCCACCCATCTTTCTGGATGATCGGAGACTTCCTAAAGTGGGCTCCATGGCGCACAGGCGCCTCACTTTTTCCTCAGGAGACTCACCATGACCACCGTTTCCGTCATTGTCGGCAGCACCCGTGACAGCCGCTTCTCCAGCGCCCCAGCCAACTGGATCGAGCACCATCTGGAACAACGTGAAGGGCTCAACGTCCGCTTGCTCGACCTGCGCGATTTTGATCTGCCTTTCTTCGACAGCGCCATGCTTCCTGGCTTTCCTGGCCGTCCGGCGTATGAAAACGAAAATGTTCGTCGCTGGACTGAACAGATTGCGACCTCTGATGCGTTCGTGGTGGCCACGGCCGAATACAACTTTGGCCCGCCCGCAGTTTTGAAGAACGCGCTGGACTGGGTGTACCCGGAGTGGAACCGCAAACCGATTGGTTTCGTGAGCTGGGGCAGCGTTGGCGGCGCTCGTGCCGTGCAGCAACTACGTGAAATCGCGACAGAGCTTCAAATGGCTTCGATTCGCACAGCGGTGCATATCCCGGTCGGGGCGATCTATGCCCATTTCCAAGGCAACACCGATGAAATCGAGGCCGCGTTGCAGGCACAGAACGATCAGGCGGGACGCATGATCGACGACCTGCTCTGGTGGTCGGATGCCCTCAAAACCGCTCGCAACACAACCGCCTGATCGAGGAGATGACCATGTCCCGCGCTGCTGAAAAAACCACTGTGCAACTGCGTCAGATCACTCATCGCACCCATGGGCGACGCAACGGTCCAGCCGTGCGCCTGATGAGCCCGTCAGATTTCGGCCAGATCCTCAAACCGTTTGTGTTCCTGGATTTCTTCGACATGCAGGGCCCGCCCTTCGTGGGCGACCTTCATCCACATTCGGGGATTGCCACGTTGTCCTATCTGATCGATGGGCGAATGGACTTGATTGATCCGGATGGCACCACGGTCGTTCTGCCCAGCGGCGGCGTCGAGTGGATGCAGGCAGGTAAAGGCATGTGGCACGGCGGCAGCGTCGGCGATGAGGACCATGGTCGTGTTCGTGGCTTTCAGCTCTGGGTTGCTCTGCCACCCGAGTCGGAACTCGGGCCAACACGCTCTGCCTTTCAGAAGGCTGAAGACATCGTCAGCGCAGGTCCGGCACGTGTTCTGCTGGGCAGCTACGGCAGTGTCAGCAGCGCAATCGAAACCCCGTCGCCTATGAATTTCCTGGCCGTAAAACTCAAGGCCGGAGAGCGGTGGACCTATGTCTCGCCTACGGGGCATACGGTGCTCTGGGTATCACCCGTTGAAGGAGGGCTGCTGGCCAACGGTGAAAAGCTTCACCCTGAAGAGTTGGTTGCGTTCGAACGCTCCAGTCACTCGGTTCACTTCGAGGCCTTGACTGATACCCAGTTCGTCCTGGGGTCTGCCATACCTCACAAGCACGATCTCGCCCTGGGCTATTACTCGGTTCACACCTCACCGCAGGCGCTGAAGGTCGGAGAAGCCCACATCCAAACCATCGGCAAACGCCTGGTCGAAGAAGGTCGCCTGGACCGCCGGTACATTCGATAACAGGTTCGGAGGACAACACCATGTCTATTCGCTCTGCGATGACCAACGATGTGCTGGCTCAACTGTTCACAGATGCCCGGTCTCATCACCACTGGACAGATAGAGCCGTATCGGACGAGTCGCTCAAGGCACTCTACGAACTGGCCAAATGGGGCCCTACCAGCGGGAACCTTCAGCCTGCCCGCATCGTTTTTGTCCGCTCCGAGGACGGGAAACGCAAGCTTTACCCCGCGCTTGAGGGCATGGGCAGCAACCCCGAGCAAGTACGGATGGCGCCTGTGACGGCCATCGTGGCTCAGGATACGAGGTTCTTCGACCAGGCACCTCGCCTGTTCCCTCGAATGAATTTCAAGCCGATGTTCGAGGCTGACGCAGCCTTTGCCGAGTCGATTGCCTACCGCAGCAGCTCGCTAACAGGGGCTTACCTGATGATCGCAGCGCGCGGCCTGGGGCTGGATGTGTGCCCCATGTCCGGTTTCCACAACGCGATCATCGATGAGGCTTTTTTCAGCGGCACGTCATGGAAAGCAAACTTCATTTTCACCATCGGCTATGGCGATGACGCGCGCCTGTACCCACGTGACCCTCGGCTGTCCTTCGAGGAAGCCTGCCGCTTCGAGTGAAGGATAAACAGGAGCAGATATGAAAAGCATCGGAATCATTGGCGCCGGACAGATCGGCAGCGCAATCGCTCAGCAGCTCGCGCGTTTGAACATTGAAGCAACACTGGCCAACAGCCGAGGACCTGAAACCCTCCACGAGCAGGTCAGGCAACTGGGTCCTTCGATCAAGGCCGGGACACGTGAGGACGCGGCTGCCAAGGACATCGTGTTCGTGGCGGTTCCTTGGAGGCAGTTGAAGGAGGCACTCACGGGCCTGCCAAACTTTGAAGGACGCATCGTGGTGGACACAACCAACCCGTTGCAGAAACAGCCCTTTGCGGCCATCGATATCGGTGGACAAGCCTCTTCAGCGCTGGTCGCGCAAATGGCCCCAGGTGCCCGTTTAGTCAAGGCGTTCAATCATCACGCCTATTGGAATCTGGCGGCCGTACCTACAAAAGAAGGCGGTCATCGGATTCTGTTCTACGCAGGAGAGGATGCGGCTGCCAAGGCTGAGATCGCATCTCTGATCGAGCGTCTGGGGTTCTTCGGCGCAGACATGGGAGATATCGAAACGGGCAGTCGTTTATTCCAGCCACCGACAGGCCCGCTTGCAGGCCCCAATCTCGTGAAGATGGAGTTGCAGGCATGAGCCAACTGTTCACACCCACAATGCTTGGCAGCGCATTGCTTCAAAATCGCATCGTCATGGCGCCGATGACCCGAGCCCGCGCCAATATTGACGGCTCACCCGGCCCACTTGCCGCCCAGTACTACGCGCAGCGCGCAAGCGTGGGTCTGATCATCACGGAAGGCACCCAGCCTTCCGACGACGGCCAAGGATATCCCGCAACACCCGGCATCTACACGGATGCACACGTGACAGGCTGGCGTGAGGTTACAGCCGCAGTGCACGCTCAGGGCGCTCGCATCTTCTTTCAACTGATGCATGCCGGGCGCATGTCACATCCGCTCAACACGCCCCATCATCGGCAAGGTGTAGCGCCCTCGGCGATCGCCCCTGGGGAGCAGATCTTTACGTTGTCAGGTATGAAGGACATACCAGTGCCGCGTGCCCTTGGCCTCGATGAAATGCCGCAGGTGATCAACGAGTACCGATACGCTGCGCGCCGCGCAGTGGACGCCGGAGGTGACGGTGTGGAGATTCATGGCATCGCCTACCTCATTCATCAGTTCCTGGCGATCAGCAGCAACCAGCGTACGGATCGCTACGGCGGAACGCTGGAGAACCGCGCACGTTTTGCCATTGAGGTTGCACAGGCTGTAGTGGAGGAGATTGGAGCGGATCGAACGGGTATTCGCCTGTCGCCCGGCTTCGGCGGTATGGGACTCAACCATGGTGATGAGGGCCCCGATCTGTATCGTTATCTGGTGGGCGAACTCGATAAGCTCGGCCTCGCGTACCTGCATATTGTTCACTACGGCGGCGACGCGCTTTTGCACGATCTGCGCAAGCTCTGGCATCAGGCGCTCATTCTGAATCGACCTGATCGGCCGCGTGAAGACGTCGGGAAAGACATCGCAAGAGGTCTGGCAGACCTTGAATCGTACGGGCAAATGACGCTGGCCAATCCAGATCTTATTCACCGATTGAAAAGCGATTTACCTCTCAATGCCGCCGACCCCAGCACCTATTTTGGCAGCAGTCCGCAGGGCTATGCGGACGGGTACACCGATTACTCGACATTGGCCTGATCGCTCTTTCCTTGTGAGTTTTCCACCACGGCCGCTGCCATTTGGCAGCGGCCGTTTTCGTTGAAGCTGCTGTCAGCAATGCTCGAAAAACGCCACCCCGAGATTGAGCAGATCACGCAAAAGAATGATCCCATCGCGAATAACAGGCTTCGGCCCTCCCCTTAATCTGAGCCCACACCAACTTAAGGGCTCATCATCATGAACTCCCCAAATACCCTGATTCAAAAGCTTCTAATCCAGGCAACAGAACTCGATAAAATCGGGGTGCATCTGATCCGTATCGGCGTCGCAATCATTTTCATCTGGATTGGCGCGCTGAAATTCGTGCCGTACGAAGCCGACAGCATTACGCCGTTCGTGGCGAACAGTCCTGTCATGTCTTTCTTTTACGAACATCCCGAGCAATACAAGACTCACCTGACTCACGAAGGCCAACTCGACCCTGTGCAGCGCCAGTGGCAGACCGACAACCACACTTACGCATTCTCTGACGGCCTGGGCACAGTCGAGATTCTGATTGGCTTGCTGGTGCTCTCGTACGCCGTCTCAAGACGCATGGGAATGATCGGTTCTGTCCTCGCATTTCTGACGCCGCTGGTGACGCTGTCATTCCTGATCACTACACCCGAAGCCTGGGTGTCGAACCTTGGAGATGGAGACTTTGGGTTCCCTTACTTGTCGGGAGGTGGACGGCTTGTGCTCAAGGATGTGCTGATGCTGGCGGGCGCCGTGGTCATGATTGCGGATTCTGCTCGCCAATTGCTTCAGGAAAAATCGGCCCCACAGGCTTACGAGGCTCAGAGCGTCTAATGAAAATACTCGCACTTTCACTCGTCTTTGCTTGTTTCGCCGCGAATGCCTTCGCTCAGGACACTTCGCCGGCCTCAGCACGATCACTGGACATCGTCCAAGTCATCAGTCAGACGACCGACGACGGTAGCTGTGGCCTCGTACCGATGCACCTGGTGTACAGGGACTCCAAAGGTCTCGTTCATACCCTTGATTACTTGATCATTGGCAGCGGCTGTTCCAACGGCTAATTGATGTCGAAGGGCCGCCTTCTTGGGGAGGCGGCCATGTTCTGGAGTTCTTCCCCAGTGATTCTGGCTTATTTACAGCCACCATCCAGTGAGCGGCTGCTATCGGCCAGAAGCAGACTGTGGACAGCTTCCCGTTCAGCCCCATACGCTGTTTAGTCTGAATACAATTTTCTGAGGGGGTCATGATGCTGATACTTGCCATTGATCGAGACAGCGTCCACGCGGGTGACGATCTGATCAGCCATGCCAACTCAGTCAAGCTCGATACAACTGCAACATTGCGTACAGCGTTAGAAGCCATACAGACCATGCACTACCTGCCCAGCATCAGTGGAGATGAAGCTACCAGGATTATTTGCGCGTCAGGCCAACCAATTGGTGTTCTCGGACAGCAGTGGGAGTCACCCAAACTGGTGGTATCAATTGAGAGCCCAGTGACGCAGTTTTTTGGAGAAGATGCACCTCTCCTTTTCTTTAGATACTGGTGTCAAACAGATCCTCACGTTGTTTTCTCACGCATCGCAGCACGAGAAGTGTTGGCTTTCCGTTATTAGGGTTCCCAGCTGAAGAAGCAGCCGGATGCCTGCTTAGGGTCGGAAGTCGCCGCTGGGTGAGTCCCGCCTTGCGGGTTCGACAGACACTTGACCGCTCCGCGAAGCTGCCCAGCGGTAAAGACTTAATGGGTTGAAGTCCACGGTAAGCAAGGTTGGTCGCGAGGTGCCAATGGCAACCTCAATTCCGCAGGCCAGTTGCTAACGAAAACTTTCGGCTCACTCCGTTTTGTGAGTTCAGGATCGTCAGACGCACACGCCGCGTCGACCTCTCACTGGTGCAGCGTCGACTTGAAGGAAGGGTCGTTCAGGTAAGCGACATTGAGCCTGGTCCAAGGATTGATCCGTGATTGCTCGGGAGAAAAGATGTGCCCGGGAGCGATCATGAAACCCTTCGGCAAAAGCAGACGGGTCAAATCCCTGGCATCATCGAAATGAGGAAATTTGGCCCATAAATACAGGCTTTGTTCCGGGCGACAGAATACTTCAGCCCCCATGTCATCCAGCACTTCCAACGCTGCGGTGGTGGCCGATCCGACACGCTCTTGAAGACGAATCAAGTGCCTCAGAAAATGCCCCTCCATTAGCACTACGTCGACAGTTCGCTCGCAAAGCTCAGAAGAACTGGTATGCAGTAACATTTTCAGGTCACCTAACTCGTCGATGACGTCCTTGCTGCCCGCGATGAACCCCACCCTCAGGGCTGCGGAAACGGATTTCGAAAAGCTCCCCACATACAGCGAACGCTTCAATTGGTCCAATGCCGACACTCTGATGGTTGTGGCGGGCTTGAAATCAGCGAGCGCGTCGTCGTCCACCAAAATGAAATCATGCTCCTGTGCCAGTTGAACCAGTCGATGCGCCTTACTCGGCGAAATGTCAGAACCTGTCGGGTTATGGCCAACCGACTGGAGGAAGAACAATTTCGGCTTATGCAACCGCAGATGTACTTCCAGGGCATCAAGGTCCGGACCATCAGGCAGACGCGGCACTGACAGCATTCGAGCCCCCTGTAATTGCAACTTGCCAAACAAAGGGTAGTAGCCTGGATCCTCGACAAGTACTGAGTCTCCCGGCGCAAGGAAGCGACGGATGATCAAGTCCAACGCATGATTCGCACCGTGAGTTGTGACGATTTGCCGAGGGTTCGCGCTAATGGAGTAGGACGCCAATTTTTGCACCAGATGCTGGCGAAGGCTGGCATTACCCAGCCGGTTTCCGTACCGGAACAACGTGGTCACGCCCATGCGCATGATCTGCCGGGTGAACTTGTCCAGGCGCATATCCATTAGCCATTCGACAGGCGGAAACCCTTCTCCAAGCGGCGAGTGGCCGGGCTCGCGGACGAACTGCTGGCGCATCAGCCAAATGGTGTCCATTGCTCTCGCATAGGGCGGAGGCTCCTCAGGCTCGCTGTGATCAGCGGTGCTTTGCCTAACGAAAAACCCCTGCCCATGCCGGGCCTCAACCAAGCCTTGAGATGCCAAGGCTTCATACGCCGTGATGACCGTATTTTTTGAATGCCCTAACAAACGCATGCATTCGCGAAGTGACGGCAAACGGTCACCCGCTCGATAAGTCCCGTCGCCAATCTGGGCCGCCAACGATGCGGTCAGCTGCTGAGCCAGGGTCATTCTGCTCATGGTGGTGATTCCTTCCGATACCCGCGCCAAGGGTACAGCTTGGGTACTGTCTGTCCAAACTGTACCTTCTTTACAGGCACAGAGCGGAATAGTGTGACATCAACTTAAAACAACAACCGCGACAGGATTTTCAGATGAGCATTGACTCTCGCCTTCCCAACTTTCGTGCCCTGACCCCTGCTGAGCGTCTGAATCACCTTCAGGATGTGCTTAACCTCCCGGCCGCTGACGTGGCCCTGCTTCGGGACCACGGCGCGCTCGCGCTCGACATTGCGGACGGCATGATCGAGAACGTGATCGGCAAGTTCGAATTACCGTACGCCGTGGCCAGCAATTTCCAGATCAATGGGCGCGACGTCATTGTCCCTCTCGTGGTTGAAGAGCCTTCGGTCGTTGCAGCGGCGTCTTTCATGGCCAAACTTGCCCGTGACGCCGGAGGATTCCTGACCTCCAGCTCCCAGCCGCTGATGCGCGCGCAAGTTCAGATCGTGGACATCGAAGACCCGTTCAATGCCCGCCTCAGCCTGCTGCGCCGTAAAGACGAAATCATCGAACTGGCGAATCGCAAGGATCAGTTGCTCAACAAGCTAGGCGGCGGCTGCCGAGATATTGAGGTCCACACCTTTGCTCAAAGCCCGAGAGGCCCCATGCTCGTGGCTCACTTGATTGTGGACGTGCGTGACGCGATGGGTGCCAACACGGTGAACACGATGGCCGAAGCCGTCGCCCCGTTGATGGAGGAAATCACCGGCGGCAAGGTACGCCTGCGCATTCTTTCCAACCTCGCCGACTTGCGCCTGGCGCGCGCACAAATCCGCATTGCCCCAGAGCTGCTGACCACAGCGGCCTATAAAGGTGAGGACGTTATTGAGGGCATTCTCGACGCCTACAATTTTGCCGTCATCGATCCCTACCGCGCCGCAACTCACAACAAGGGCATCATGAACGGGATCGACCCGCTCATTGTCGCGACGGGTAACGACTGGCGAGCCGTTGAAGCGGGTGCTCACGCCTACGCCTGCCGCGATGGACACTATGGTTCGCTGACGACGTGGGAAAAAGACAGCAAAGGCCACTTGGTCGGCACACTCGAAATGCCGATGCCTGTGGGGCTCGTCGGCGGTGCCACGAAAACCCACCCCCTGGCCCAACTCTCCTTGCGCATTCTGGGTGTGAAGACCGCACAGGAACTCGCCGAGATTGCGGTCGCTGTAGGCTTGGCACAGAACCTCGGAGCATTGAGAGCCCTCTCTACGGAAGGCATCCAGCGCGGCCACATGGCTCTGCACGCACGAAATATTGCGCTATCCGCCGGCGCTAAAGGGGATGAAGTGACTTGGCTGGTCAAACAGATGGTCGAAGCGCGCGACGTTCGCTCCGACAAAGCGACGGAGCTTCTCAACCAAAAGCGAGCCGAGTGATGAATAGCCATCGCGAACTGTCCGTTCGGTTGGTGGAAGTAGGCGCCCGTGACGGATTGCAAAACGAGAAGCTGACGCTTGCGCCCAGCATACGAGTCGAACTGCTGAAAAGACTCGCCAATGCAGGCCTGCGAACGCTGGAAGCCGGCGCCTTCGTCTCTGAAAGATGGGTACCACAGATGGCAGGATCAGGTGACGTCTTGAAAGCGTTGCCGGACCTGCCGGATGTCACCTGGACCGCGCTGGTCCCAAATGCTCGGGGGCTGGAGGAAGCACTGGCAGCGGGTTGTCGCGAGGTGGCGGTATTCGCCGCCGCTTCCGAGGAGTTCTCTCAAAAGAACATCAATTGCTCTATTGCAGAGAGCCTGAAGCGCTTTCAGGAAGTGATGGTGCGCGCCCGGGATGCCGGTGTCAGAGTGCGAGGCTATGTATCGTGCGTGATGGGTTGCCCCTTCACAGGTCATGTAAGACCTGAGACGGTTGCCGCCGTCAGCGCCTCCCTCTACGGGATGGGCTGCTATGAAATCAGCTTGGGCGACACCATTGGAACAGGAACGCCAGCGGACACGAAAGCGCTGCTGGACGCCTGTACCAACGTGGTTCCGGTCAGCGCCTTGGCAGGCCATTTCCACGACACATACGGGATGGCGATTGCCAATATCCACGCCGCCCTGGAGATGGGGGTTCGCGTGTTCGACAGCTCCGTCTCAGGGCTGGGGGGCTGCCCCTATTCCCCTGGTGCGACCGGAAACGTGGCCACCGAAGACGTGCTTTATCTGCTGGACGGGTTGGGGATCAAACACGGTGTCGACCTGGAGGCCGTCATCGATGCGGGTGCGTTCATTGATGCTCATCTCGGGCGCGAAACGGCGTCCAGAGTGGCCAGGGCGCGCCTGGCAAAACGGCAACGCGAGGCCTGATCCCCGCCTCTCTTGACGTTCATAACAATAAAAGCTCGCAAGGGCTGCAGGAGAACGCTTTGAAATCCAATCTTTATGAAGTGTGGGGCGACACCGTAGACGGTCGGCACCTCATTTACTCGATGGCCATAGGCGCGACGGTCAGCCTGGGTGCTTTTTTCATCGCCAAACACCTGCTCGTAGGGTGGGTCGACAACGTCCAGATGGCCAAGGCATACGCCATGCTGGTGGGCATTGTGGGCTGCCTGGCGGGGGGCGCCATCAGTGCAAAGCTCTTCAAACCCAAACGTAATGTGGTTGAGCACGAGGCAGATCCTGCATGGCGAGCGCAGGTGCTGTCCGAGCTGCAAGACGAATTCGGAGACCTTGGAAAACTGTCGGATCTACCCGCAGACACGATCGCTGAACTGCACGAAATGGACCTGTACGCGTTGTTCGCCGAGTACGAGAAAAACACCACGCCCCCGACTGCCGCTCAGAACGAACCGACGGCAGCCCCCCTCGCCGCGATCCGGGCCAACGGTGGCCGGTCATGATGACACCCCTGCTGGAGCAGATTCTCATCGCGTTCGGGATGGGCATCGTGGGTGCCGTGATTTTCGCCGGGATAGGCCTGATCTCGGGCAGCGATGAAACGACAACCCTCGCCCCGCTCACCTTGCTCGTGGTGCTGTTGGGGGTCCCCGCGCCCGGTGTGCTGACGTTCTTTCTCGCCGGTGCGGTGGCCAAGCACATGACCCACGCCGTACCCACCGCGTTGTTGGGCATTCCGGGCGACACCCTGGCGACGCCTCTGATGCGCGAAGCCAACTTCCTGCGCAATCTGGGTGTGCCGCACATTGCCCTGCGCAAGATGATTTCGGGTGCTGTTATCGCGGCCCTGATTGCGGTACCCATGGCGGTTCTTTTCGCCGTGATGCTTGCGCCGTTCGGCGACGCCATCAAATACGCCGCCCCGTGGGTTTTCCTGCTCGCCGCAATCGCCATTGCATGGTTTTCCAAGGGACGTCTCGCTGCGGTGTTCGCCCTCGTCCCGTTCGTGATGGTCATCGTCGGTTTGCAAAGCATCACCGGACAATACGGCGTCAAACTGAGCGTCAGCTACTTCCTTGGCATCGCCATCGGCCCGTTGATTGCCGCGCTGTTTTCCATGCTGGCACCCGCCGAGCGGGAAACGATGAGACGCCAGGATGTGCGCACCTTTTCGCTGTCTCCGGATGTAAAAAGCGGGGGCGGATTTTTCCCCAACCCCCTCAAGGTGCTGGACAGCAAACAAAGCCTGTGGACTGCGATCACCGCCAGCATCTCCAGTGCGACTTTCGTGTTTAGTCCGGTTGCGATGACCGTGATCATGGGCGAACTGGTCGGGTCACGGGTCAAGCATGTCTACCACCGCCTGACCACGGTGATCACGGCCCGCAACGGCGTCACCGAAGCGACCTACATCGCGGAAGCCCTGATCCCGTTGATCGCGTTTGGCCTGCCGTTGAGCCCGGTTGCAGCCGGGCCGGCCGCGCCGCTCTTCAACGCCCCTCCTCGCTTCAGCGTTGACGCCGCCACCGGACAGGTCAACAACCTGCATACCCTGCTCAGCACGTGGGAGTTTCTGGGTTATGGAATGCTGGCGGTCATCGTCGCCATCCTCATTGCCTACCCCTTCACCATGAATTACGCCCACCGGGCAGCGTCCTTCGTCTCACGCAAGATCAGCCACGAAGCAGTGATCTCGACCTTTGTCGGCCTGATTCTGGTGATCGGCATCTGGGAAGGCGGCGCGCTCGGATTACTGGTGATCGTCACCGTCGGCCTGCTGGGCGGTTTTCTGTCGCGGTTCCTGGGCTTCAACATCGGTGTGCAATTCATGGGGTACTACACCGCCGTGCTGACGGTGCCCGCACTGGTCGCCTTATTGAGCATATGAGCCACTTCCACATAACAACAAAACGAAGGTAATCAACATGCGCAAAACCCTCTTGGCCTCTCTGTGCTTTCTATTGAGCGCTGGCGTCTCACAGGCCCAGGCCGACGCTGTGCCGACCCTGACCTACCCTGCGGATGGCCAGCAGCTTCAGGCCATTGGCTCACCGGAAAAAGAGGTGCCCACGGTGACAGCGGAATTGTGGATGAAGGTGGCCGACGGCCCCCTGCAACTGGAAGGCCCGTCGTTCGACAGGGCCGGTAATCTGCTGATGGTGGAAGTGTTCGGCGGGCAGGTCCTGAAGGTTGATCCCGAGAAGAAACTCAACGTCGTTGTGCCCAAGAACGCGCTGGGAAGCGCAGGCCTGGCCATTCACAAAGACGGCCGACTGTTCGTGGCGGGTCTGGGTAATTTCAAAAATACCGGCAACCTGACCGCCTACAAACCCGATGGCTCTGGAAAGCAGGTCATTATCCCCGGGAGCAAAAACTACCTGGTCGATGACCTCGTGTTCGACACCTCGGGAGGGTTTTATTTCACCGACTTCAAGGGCACGTCCACTCAGCCCACGGGAGGCGTCTATTACGTCCCGGCGGATGGGAAGACCATCGTCCCGATCCTTCCCAATCTGGCAATCGCCAACGGCATTGCGCTCTCGCCAGACGGCAAGACCCTGTGGGTCACGGAGTTCGCCACGGGATTGCTGCACCGGGTCGAACTGAAAGATGCCACCACCATCGCCCCTTTTGGGGAAGCCGTGGTCTACCGGTTCAGCGGCCCCTCGCCGGACTCGATGCGCGTCGATCAAGACGGCAATCTGTACGTGGCAATGTACAGCCAGGGCCGCGTGCTGGTACTCAATCCGAACGGCCTGCCCATCGGCCAGATCCTGATTCCAGGACGGGAAAAGGGCCACTTTCTGCGCTCGACGAGCATGGCGCTCAAGCCTGAAACCAACGAGGTTTATCTCGTGAGCAATGACGGCAATCTCGGTGAAGGCAGTGCTATTTTCAGAGCCAAAGGTTTTGCCAATGCCCTGAAGCTGTATTCCCATCAATAGCGAAATCCCGACGCTCATACGAACTCAAAGGGCACGTTCGAGGTGCCCTGAACAATGGCTGCAACGTTGAGGAAATACGAGGAGTTCTCCTTCACTGCGCCGTCTATGCCGGCGTGCCTGCTTCGCCGGAGGCGTTTCGAGCAGCACAAAGCGTCGTTAAGGACACAGGCGCATCGCCGGAATCCATGTTGGGGGCAGCCGCTTTCGGCCAAAACCCGACCTTACACCGCCAACGTCGCAGCGATAACCTCGGCAATGGATTGCAATCTTAGGCTGGCCTTCGAGTCGCTTTGCTTCGTTTCCAGCAGCACGAATTCAGCATCAGGTAGCGCAGGCAAAAAGCCTTTGGGCACTTCCACCATGCCCGGTTCGATCAAGGCCGATGCATTGAGGCAGCCAATGCCCAGCCCTGCTCCCACCGCAGCCTGTAGGCCCGCGACGCCTGAGGCGATATGGGCGATGACATGAGGCCGACGGTGCGTGTCGAGTTGCTGACGTACCAGCCGATGCAGCGAACAGGTCTCGGGCAGCAAGGCGAGTTCGACAGGCTTTTGCTCGCAGGCCATCTTTTGTCCGTTGGCCATGACCCAAATCAAACGCTCTGTGCGAAGCACCCTTACGTCGCTGGGTGTTCCGGGCGCAGACCCGACAATCCGCATCACGATCGCCAGGTCAAGCGCACCGTTGCGGTGGGCGGCCATGACTTCATCGCTTTTGCCCACCTGCGTGCGAATCCGTAAGCCCGGATGCTGCTGCGCGATCCGGTTCAGCAATCCCATGAGATGACTCGGTCTGAAGTAATCCGAGATGCCGAGGTTAAGTTCGCCTTCCAGCGGAATGCCGTGCATGTCACGCCACGCCGCATCGGCCAACGCCAGGATTTTGCGCGCGTGATCCACCATGCGCTCGCCCACAGCGGTCGTCTGCACGCCCATTTTGCTGCGAACGAGGAGTTGCCCACCGGCGGCCTCTTCAAGCTTTCGTAGTTGCTCGCTCAACGAGGACTGCGAGAGAAACCGGGTAGAGACAGCCGCTGAAATACTGCCCGCATCAACGACCGCCACCAGCGTTCTTAACTGCTCGAAATCAAAACCGCGCATATTCATCCACCCGATAAACCGATGACAACCATCGCATCATACGGCTTTTCCAATGGAACGGGTGCACACAGAATGATCGGCATCCACCCACAGAAAGGACACCGTCATGCCTTCTATCACGCTCCAGCTGTCCGGCCCACGCAACCCCGATCTCGGTCAACAAGCGATGGTGCTGATTAATCAGCTCACTGCCGACGTATTGGGCAAACAACCCCAACTCATGGCAACGACCGTCCAATACGTTGCCGATGAAGACTGGTTCATCGCCGGACAACCCTTGTCAGCGACTGGGGGAAGTGCGTTTCACCTCGTCATCAGCATCACCGACGAGACCAATACCAAACAGGAGAAAGCGCTGTTTCTCGCAGAGGTTCATGCCGGGCTGAAGCGGTTGATGCCAGACCTGCACGACGTGTCCTACGTGCATCTCGTCGATGCACGCGCGGCCGCGTACGGCTATGGCGGGCGCACCCAGGAATGGCGCCATCAGCAAGCCGGCGTTTGATTGAGTTCGTTCATGGCGCAGATCGACACCTGCGCCATGAACGAGAACGTTAAGAAGAAAGCACCCACCGAAAGCTATTCATCGAACGGCAGCGGCGCCCCTGAATCACGTCGCACATCAAAAATATTGAGCGTCATCGCCACCAACGCGTAATACCCATACACCCCGATCAACTCGACCATGGCAGACTCGCCAAACAGCGCGACGCCCTGATCGTAGAGCGCTTTATCGACCCTTCGGGTGTGGTAAAGCAATTGACCGATGTCGTAGACACACTGCTCATCGGCGCGCGTAAACGTTGGGGGTTGTTGCTCCCTGAGCGCGTCGATCACGCTGTCGGAAACACCTGCACTTCTGGCGATGGGCGCGTGAATTTGCCACTCGGCTTGGGAGCGCCACCACGCGGCTGTCGTCAGGATCGCCAATTCGGTGAGCCGCAGTTCCAGGGCCGTGCCATATCGGCAGAACGCCCCGAGACGCTGGGCGTGGTCCGCCAGCGCCGGGCTGTGAATCCAGGCCAGAAACGGGCCATCCAGGTTGCCGCGAGGGCCCTTCAGAATGTCAGCGAGCACGCGCTGCTGATCTTCACTCATCTGATCGGGTTGCAAGGGTGTAAGACGCGATTGAATGCTCATGACTGCAGGTTCGCTCCTTTAGGCGACAGCACGCTGTGCAAGCGTGGGAAACAATTTATCAGGGGGGCGCGGCGACGAAAAACACCACGCGCGCCGCAGAGAAGAAACACCAACCGGACGGCAAGACGTTCGTCAAACCGGCTCATCGAGATAGGGTTTCAACACCCCTTCAATCCAGCTCATGAACGCACGGACACGTTGGGAAAGATTGCGCCGATGGGCGACAACGAGCGAAGCGGCAAGCGGCTCGGGCCTAAGCTCGGGGAGCACTTCCACCAGATCGCCGCGCTGGATGTGCTGCGCCAGCGCCAGGTAACCGCCTTGAATCAGTCCAATACCCGCCAGCCCCGCTGCATGGTAGGTCTGCACGCTGTTGACCTGCATCACGCCGGGCAGCGCCAGCGATCCATACCCCTCACCCTCCGGATACTCCCACCCCATCAATCGGGCGCCGAAAGTGGGGGTGTAGTGAATCATTTGGTGCCCTTGGCTCAGTAGATCGTCGAGGGTCTGCGGTGTGCCGTATATCGCCAGGTAGTGAGGACTCGCCGCATTCATCATGCGCAAACGGCCCAGTGAACGGGCGATCAGCGTGTCGTCGAGGATCGGCCCGAGCCGGATCACGCAATCGAACCCTTCCTGTACAAGATCAACCCGCCGATCAGTGCTGGACAACTCCAGCTCCAACTCGGGATTCGCCTTGAGGAACTGCGGCAGCGCGGGGATGACCACGGTCCTCGCCAACTCGGTCGGCATGTCGACACGCAATCGCCCCCTCAAAGGAGCGCCGTTGCTGGCGAACATCGATTGCATGTCCTGCGCATCGGCCAGAAGGTCCCGAGCACGCGAATAGAAAGCGCGCCCGTCCTCGGTCAATTGCACGCTGCGCGTCGTCCGGTGCAAAAGCGTGGCGCCCACCTCACGCTCCAGTTCGCGAATGACAGTCGAGACTCGCCCCTTCTGAATGCCCAAGCTTTCAGCGGCTCGGGTAAAGCTCATCAGTTCCGCGACGCGGGCAAAAATCAGCAGTGTCTGGAGATGGGGCATTGTTCACCTAAATGAGAACAGAGCGTTCACGAAGGCATGATTTATAGCGTATTTCTGACTCAGTAGAGTAGCGCTCACGTTGCCCATCCTTCCACTCAACGTTAGAGAGCGTCCCCATGAATTCCCCTTCCACACCTGTTAGAACCGCTGTCGTTTATCACTCCGGCTATGGCCACACCGCGCGCATGGCCAGCGCGGTGGCCGAAGGCGCAGGCACTGGCGCTGTGTTGTTGGCCATCGACTCCGAGGGCAACCTTTCCGACGATGCATGGCAGACCCTGGCCAGCGCGGATGCCATCGTTTTTGGCTCGCCGACGTACATGGGCGGCCCAAGCTGGCAGTTCAAAAAGTTCGCGGATGCCTCTTCCAAACCCTGGTTCGAAGGCGCCTGGCAGAACAAGATTTTTGGCGGCTTCACCAACAGCGCGAGCCTCAACGGCGACAAGCTCAATACCCTTGAATACTTCGTCTTGCTCTCAGGGCAGCACGGCGGGATCTGGGTCGGGCTGGACATCAAACCGGCGAACCTCAAGGCCTCGAAGCGCGATGACCCGAATCGCATGGGCTCGTACATCGCGCCCATGGCGCAGACGCCTGCCGATGCGTCCCCTGAAGAGATGTCCTCAGGAGACCTTGAAACAGCACGCCTGTACGGCGCCCGGGTTGCGCTGATTGCCGGGCAATTTCAGCTTGGGAAATCCCGTCTCGCCTGATTCAGCTCACCTGAAAAACCACCTGTCCTCGCGGCAGGTGGCGGCCTCCAGAAAACGGTCATCACCCCAGTTTCGCTCGACGGTATTCATCAGGTGTTTCGCCCGTCAACTTCCGGAACATGCCGATGAACGCAGAGGAACTGCTGTAGCCCAGATCAAAGGCTATCGTTTCGACAGACGCGCCTTTACTCAGTTGTTGGTAAGAGCACATCACCTTCAACCGCTGCTTCCACTGCGACAAAGACATCCCCAAGTCGCGCTGGCAACGCCGCATGAGCGTCCGCTCCGTTGCATTGACGAGACGGGCCCACTCCCCCAACGAACGCGCATCGGCCGGGTTGTCTTCCAAGGCTTTGAGAATGGGCGCCAGCGCCGGGTCGGTCGAACCCGGCAAATACGTGGCGACTCGTGACGTCTGTCGCATCTTGTCCAGCAACACAAACAGCAACCGGCTTTCCTCACTCGTTTGCACCAATCCCGGCGGTGACATTCGAAGCTCTTCGAGCAGCGCCCGAATCAGCGGCGTGATGGTCAACGCGCATGCGATCTGCGGCAGTTGCTCACACAAAGACGCCGTGACGTACACCGAGCAATGGCAGGCCTCCTGATGGTTCAGCGCGTTGTGCTCGACGTTGGGCGGCAGCCAGACACCGAACTGCGGCGGCGCAATGATGTGCACGCCTTCGACCATGATTTCCATGACCCCGCTGAAGGAATAAACGAATTCGCCCCACGGGTGGTGGTGAAAAGGATAAGCCGTGGACACCGGCATGTGCGCCGAGCGGAAGTAAACGGGCGCGGGAATTTCATCGGTGAAAGGCGCGCGGACCACGTGGACCGGAGGCTTGTTCATGGCATAGGCCCTGAGGCTGGTGGCGATTGTCCGTTTCATGGGATCGCTTGTCGTTCCGACGCTATGTACCGGATTCCGGGCTGTCGCAGACTGGAATCGCACATCAGACACGGCGCAGGCGGCAGAGATTCCATCTTTGCCGACGAGGCGACTGAAGCCGCTCTCCGCTGGGTCTGAAACCTCCACACCACTCGCTTACAGGAAGGTGGATGATGTCTAACAACCCGCTGGCTTTACCAGAAACGTTCGATTTCCACGGCCAATCCGTTCGCTGGGGGCGCATGGGGCAGAAGGGCCCTGCCGTCGTGATGGTGCACGGCACCCCGTTTTCCTCATACGTCTGGCGACGCATCGCGCCCCTGCTCGCCGAGCATTATCAAGTCTTCTACTACGACCTGCTGGGCTACGGCCAATCGGAGCAAAAGGAAGGTCAGGACGTTTCGCTGGGTATTCAAAACGACCTGCTCACGGAGCTCTTGGCGCACTGGGAAGTCGAACGCCCTCATGTTGTGGCCCACGACTTCGGGGGTGCGACCAGCCTTCGCGCTCATCTCTTGAACAAGGCCGATTATGCGAGCCTGACCCTGATCGACCCGGTCGCCATCGCGCCTTGGGGCACACCGCTAATCAGGCATGTGCGCCGCCATGAACAAGCGTTCAGCGAGGCACCGGCCTATGTCCACGAAGCGATTGTGAACGCTTACATCAAGGGCTCGACTCACCGTCCGCTTCACGCAGAGGATTTTCACGCCTACGTGAAACCCTGGACTGGCGACGTCGGACAAGCCGCGTTTTACCGTCAGATCGTGCAGATGGACGAGCAGTACACCGACGAAATCGAACACCGCTTCGATGAAATCCGCTGCCCGGTCCAGCTGCTATGGGGCGAGCAGGATGACTGGATTCCAATCACACAAGGCGACGAGCTCGCGCGTCGGATTCCGGGGATCACCTACGTTCGTGTGCCGGGCGCCGGGCATCTGGTGCAGGAAGAAGCGCCGGAAGTCATCGTGGCTCAGCTCTTCAATTTCTTCCGGACGTGATACGCGCCCCTGTGGACTCGCTTAAATCGGAATGCCATGCCGCGAACGTACCGCGCCATGGCATTTCGGCCTTTGCAGAGGGCCAATGACCCGGAGCGCCGGATATCGCGGTCGTCGCCGTTGCTTGAGCGATTGACAGCCTGACGAAACGCTCGCTATAACTACACCGTTGTACGACGACAGACGAATAATCGTCGAGTCACCTCTAAAAATAAAAATGTCGGTCACCACAATGAATTCGACCTGCTTGCTTATCTCAGCCCAAACCCCGTCTGCGGGTTCTCTCCCGGCCGTTTGCTGCCCCGGAAAACGCCATTCGCTCAAAATAGTTTCACGCGCTCGACTGCGAAGTGGTTAGACCTCTGACCTCCCTATTGCGATTCCGAGACGCTGGTCACCGCGCGCTCGCTGAACCGGTCGCGAGATCATCACCCCTCCAAAAATAATAGTGATGCCATGAATCTGAACGAGTCCACCCATCCGCAAAGCGTCACACGGGCGGCCACACGGTCTGTCGGCAAATACCGCTGGACGATCTGTGCGCTGCTGTTTTTCGCCACCACGGTCAACTACCTGGATCGCCAGGTGCTCAGCTTGCTGGCCCCGGACCTGTCGACGGAATTTGGCTGGAGTAACACTGACTACGCCAACATTGCCTCGGTCTTTCAGTTCGTCTACGCCATCGCGATGATCTTCGCCGGTCGTGTCGTCGACAAGATCGGCACCAAAACCGCCTACGTCGTGGCGATTGGCGTCTGGTCCACGGGCGCCGTGATGCACGCGTTTGCGGTGCCGTTGGGGCAAGGCATTGGCGCGATCACCACGGCACTGGGGTTCGCTGCAATTCCGGTGTCCATCGCCGGGTTCATGCTGTCGCGGGCCGTGCTGGCCATCGGCGAAGCGGGTAACTTCCCGATCGCGATCAAAGCCACGGCCGAATATTTTCCGAAGACCGAGCGCTCGTTCGCCACCGGGATTTTCAACTCCGGCGCCAACGTCGGTGCGATCGCCGCGCCGATCTGCGTGCCGCTGATCGCTGCTGCGTGGGGCTGGGAATCGGCGTTCATCGTGATCGGCCTGCTCGGTTTCGTCTGGCTGGGCATGTGGGTGGCCCTGTATGAAAAACCGGATCAGCAAAAACGCCTGACCGCCGAAGAGCTGGCCTACATTCGCGGCGACGAAGCCGAAGCTGTCCAGGCTGCCCCGGTGCCGGGTGCGCCTGCGAAGAAGGTTTCGTGGTTCAAACTTTTGACCTATCGCCAGACGTGGGCCTTCGCCTTCGGCAAGTTCATGACTGACGGCGTGTGGTGGTTCTTCCTGTTCTGGCTCCCGACGTACCTGTCCGCGCAATACAACATGAAAGGCGCGGCCATCGTGATGCCGCTGTTCGTGCTGTACAGCATGACCATGGTCGGCAGCATCGGCGGCGGCTGGTTCCCGAGTTACTTCATGGCACGGGGCGACAAGCCGTACGACGGCCGCATGAAAGCCATGCTGATCATCGCGCTGTTCCCGTTGCTGGTGCTGCTGGCGCAACCGTTCGGGTACATCAGTTTCTGGGTGCCCGTGCTGTTGATCGGCATCGGCGCGTCGGCGCATCAGGCGTGGTCGTGCAACATTTTCACCACGGTGTCCGACATGTTCCCCCAGAAAACTGTGGCATCGGTCGTGGGCATTGGCGGCATGGCCGGTGGCCTGGGTGGCGTGGTCATGACCAAGATCGGCGGTTGGGTCTTTGACTATTACAAGTCGATCAACGACATCCACACCGGCTACATGATCATGTTTGCCATCTGCGCCCTGGCCTATCTCGTGGCGTGGAGCGTGATGAAAGCGCTGGTGCCGCGCCACAAGGAAATCACCGATCTCTGATCCCTTAGCCAACAAACCTCACGGTTGCCTCCGTGCCTACACAGGGATGCGTTTCGCATCCCACGACAACAACAAGGAAATATCGATGACCAAGTTCAAAGTGCTGGTGGGTTTTGTGTGTCTGTTTTCGGGTTACGTTGCTGCCGCCCCATCGGCCGACGAGCAGAACGTGGCCAAGGCGGTCGACAAAATGACGCAGGCGATGCTGCACAAGGACACCAAAACCCTGGCGGCCCTGACCTCCGACAAAGTCACCTATGGCCACTCCAGCGGCAAGGTTCAGAACAAGGATGAATTCATCGCCGACATCGAAACCGGCCGCAGCGGCTTCAAGACCCTGCAGATGCTGAACCAGAAAATCACCATGGACGGCGACGTCGCACTGGTCCGCAACCACTTCTCCGCCCAGGCCGTGAACAGCGGCGTGGAAGTCCCGACCGAAATCGAAAACTTCCAGATCTGGCAGAAGCAGAAAGGCCAGTGGCTGTTGATCGGTCGTCAGGCGTACAAGTTCTAATCCCGCCCCAATCGGTTCATCGGCGTGGCGATGTCTGATCGCCGCGCCGACATGACATCCCATGCAGGGGTGCATTCACTTCCCAAACGTTGATGCCCATTTTGGTATCACCGCGCACTCAATCTGAGCATTTCGGTAACAGCCCGCCTCTAGCCCCTCCCCCAAAAAAAACATAACTCCATGATTTAATAAGATTTGTTACGACGTCAATCACGATGGCACAAGATCTGCTCACTGAAAACACTGTGATATATCAGAGTATTTTCAGGAGAAGCCTGTGAGCCCGTCCGATCAAACCGACGATGAATCCCCACCGGTCGCCAAGAGTGCCGCCAACCTGCGTGAGCTGGCTTATGCGCAGATCAAGCACCGGATCATCACCTGCGAGCTTCGCCCAGGGGACGCCATCAACGAATCCCAACTGGCGGCTTTGCTGGGCTTGGGGCGCACCCCTATTCATCAGGCGTTACACCGTCTGGAGATGGAAGGCATCGTCACGATCCTGCCGCGCAAGGGTGTGGTGGTCACGCCGCTGTCGCTGAACGACATTCTGGACATGGTCGAGGTGCGGGTGACCAACGAGCAGCTGTGCGTGAAGCTGGCGTTGGAGCGTGCCCATGAAAGCGATTTTAAAGCGATGCACGCGATCCTCGACCGCACGCCCGACATGCTGGCCCGGCGCGACGTGCCCGGTCTGATGGCGCTGGACCTCAACTTTCATCTGGCCATTTCCGCGGCCGCCCGTAACAAGGTGCTGGCCGAGCTGTTACGCGGCCTGCATGAAAAACAGGCGCGTTTCTGGTTTCTGACGATCTCGGACATCTCCCACAGCGAGCGCATCTATCAGGAGCACCGGGAGATCCTCGCCGCTCTTGAAAGCCGCAACACCGAAGCGGCCGTCGCAGCGATTCATGACCACATCGACGACTTCCGTCGCGCCATCACTCGATCCCTTTAATCGGAGCCTTACATGACGAGCCTGACGTTCCAGATTGCCGACCACGGCAACCTCACCGTAAACATCCACCACCTCATCATCGCAGGCTGGGCGGGTCGCGACATGGCAGCCGTCGAGCACCATATCGCCGAGCTTGAAGAGCTGGGCGTGCGTCGGCCGACGCAGATTCCGTGCTTTTACCGGGTGTCGGCGCATCTGCTGAACCCCGCCGAGCGAATTCAGGTGCCGGGTAAATGCTCCTCGGGTGAAACTGAATTCGTCCTGATTCCAAGCGACGAAGGGCTGCTGGTGGGACTGGGTTCGGACCACACGGACCGCAAGGTCGAGAGCTACGACGTCACGGTTTCAAAGCAGATGTGCGACAAGCCGATTGGCATTCAGGTCTGGCGCTACGCGCAGGTCCAGCCCCATTGGGATCAGTTGATCATGCGCACCTGGAGAACCCGCGAGGGTCAGCGCGAGCTGTACCAGCAAGGTCCGGTGACCGGTCTGCTCGCACCGGAGCAGCTGCTCGGCAAGCTCAACGAACACGGCCAGCTCCCGCCCAACACCGCGATGTTCTGCGGCACGCAACCCGTGCTGGGCGAACTGGGTTACGGCGATGTATTCGAGATGGAGCTGCATGACCCCGTGCTCAAACGCAGCCTGCACCATCGGTATCGTGTCGATCCCTTGCCAGTGGCGGAGTGAGCATCATGAAAACAATTGCCCAACTCGCGGGTGAGCTGAACAGCGGCATCACGACCAGCCAGACGTTGATCGAAGACGCGCTCGCACGCATCGAACAGCATCGAGGCGCCGGTGGCTCGGCGTACATCAGCGTCGATGCCGAGCAGGCCAGGCTGGATGCAATCGCCAGCGATCGGGCGCGAGCGAAAGGCCACGTGCCCTCACCTCTGGCCGGTCTGCCCGTGTCGATCAAAGACCTGTTCGACGTGCGCGGACACGTCTCTCGGTCAGGCGCGAAACTGCTGAACGATGCACCGCCAGCCATCAGCGATGCAGCGGTTGTAAGTCGTCTTCGGGCGGTGGGGGCGATTCTGCTGGGCCGCACCAACATGAGCGAATTCGCCTTTTCGGGCCTTGGCTTGAACCCGCACTTCGGCACCCCGCGAAACCCCTTCGATCAACACCGCATCGCCGGCGGTTCAAGCTCGGGAGCTGCGGTCAGCGTCGCCGAAGGCATGGCCGTGGTGGGGCTCGGCACCGACACAGGCGGGTCCATCCGTATTCCGTCAGCGTTCTGTGGTCTGACAGGCTTCAAGCCCACTGCCAGCCGGGTGCCTCAGGACGGGGCCTTTCCCCTGTCGCAGAGTCTGGATTCCGTAGGCCCACTGGCGCGGTCTGTCGCCGATTGCCGCTGGGTGGACGGCATTCTGTCCGGGGAAACGCTGGCTCATCAGGAGCGTACGCTGGCCGGATTGCGTCTGGCGGTCACTCGTGACTATGTCCTTGAAGGCCTCGACGAAGCGACGGCCCTGGCTTTCGACGCAAGCCTCGCGCGACTCAGCGACGCGGGCGCCGATATTCAGTGGATCAACTTTCCCGAGCTTCATCAGTTGCCTCAGATCAACGCGGGCGGCGGCCTGACGGCAGCAGAAGCCTGGCATCGTCATCGCGACTGGCTGCAAGGGCCGCACAGCGACCAGTACGACGCTCGGGTCGCGAAACGTATTCGGCGCGGGGAGGCGTTGTCGGCTTTCGACTATCTGGAAATCGTCGCGCAACGTCAGCGTTTGATTGAAGCGGCTCGCCAGCGACTGGCGGGGTTCGACGGCTGGCTGATGCCGACAGTGCCCGTCGTGGCGCCAACGCTCGAACCGTTACTGGCGGACGAAGCCACGTTCTTCAGCACGAATGGCCTGGTGTTGCGCAACCCCAGCGTCATCAACTTTCTGGACGGCTGTGCGTTGAGCCTGCCGTGTCAGCGGCCCGGAGACCTGCCCGTCGGATTATCGGTCGCCGGACTGCACGGCACTGACGCGCACATTCTGGCCGTGGGTCAGGCCATTGAAGCCTGCGTGACCCACGCACCGAATGTGAGATGAGAGATAGGCGCCGACACCTGACCGGCGCCTGAAACCCCTGTTTCGCTTTGCATCGGCACGCATGCCGCGGGAGGCGTTCGCCCCGAATTTGCCGAGCAACCGACAGCCCTGTGTGGCGTGGAGAATGTCATGAGTGATACCGAGTTGTTGCACGTCGAGCCTCTGAGCGCTGGTGCGTTTGAACCCTACGGATGGATGCTGGGTGAGCCCTACGACCCCAAGGGAACGATCCCGGGATTCAGCAATGCCGCTACGGATTTCTGGCAAACCCACGTGTTCGACCCCGGCATGGGCGGCCGCACGGAAGTGCTCTGGGTGAACTACCGCAGCCACGAGGACGTTGCGGTGCTCGAAGTCCATCGGCTGACCCAACAGGCCATCGTGCCGCTGACCGGTCCAGTCATTCATATCGTGGCGACCAGCCTGGCGGATGGCGAGCCGGACCTGAACAGCCTCAAGGCCTTTCGCATCGAGCCCGGCCAAGGCATCTGCATGCGCCCCGGATGCTGGCATGCCTCACGGGTTGAAGACGCAGAAGTCACCTGCCTGATGCTCACGCGCAGCTCTACCACCCTTGAGCTGATCGACCACATGACGGACGGAACACCCGCCGAGGAGAGTGCGCTGCGGCCAATCACGCCCAAGCGCCGGGTGGCGGCTGGAACACAACAATAACGACAACGCCTGAAGGCTCGATGCCCAAAGGCCCTGACCCACTGCCAAACCTACTCCAGCATGAGGAAATTCCCATGAAAACGCTTTCTTCGCTCTTCCGGTCTTTCACGTCCGATCTGCGCACGGCGCGCACATTCGGCGCAGCGTTCGTGGTGCTGACATCCCTGGCCATGACGGCGCCCGTCAATGCCGCCCCGCTGCCAACGATCAAGGTCGCGGCCGACCCCAGCTTCACGCCTTTCGCCTTCATGGACCAGAAAACCCATCAAATGGAAGGGTTCGACATGGACCTGATGCGCGCGATGGCGCCGCTGGCGGGGTATCAAGTGCAAGTGCTGCCGCTGGATTTCGCCGGCATCATCCCTGCGTTGCAAAGCGGCAATATCCAGGTTTCCGCGTCGAGCATCACCATCACCGAAGCGCGGAAAAAGGTCATTGATTTTTCCAGCCCTTACTACGACTCAGGCATGCAGATTCTCGTCAAAAACAACGAGGCCGGGATCAGCACCATGAACGATCTCAAGGGCAAAACGGTGGCCGTGCTCACCGGCTCCACGGGCTACACCTTCACCCAGGAGACGTTGGGCTCGGACGTGAAACTGGTGCCGTATTCGACCTACGCCGCCGCATTCCTGGCGCTGGTCGTCGGCAACACCGATGCCGTCGTGGGCGATCAGCCTGTGCTGGCCAACTACGCAAGCAACGCGGGCAAAGGCAAAGCGAAAGTCGTCGGACCGCTGTACCACGGCGAGCAATACGGAATCGCGTTCGCCAAAGGCAGTCCCTTGGTCGAGCCGATGAACAAGGCCCTGCAAACGCTTCGGGACAACGGTACCTACGCTCAGATCTACCAGAAATGGTTCGGCACCCTGCCCACTTCCACCGCATCCACCCCGCAATAACGTAAACCACAGACGCCGCTGCTCTGCGGCTCTGCTTTTCTGAACGAGGCTCTCATGAACTTTCAGTTTGATTGGCAAGCTGCGCTTGCCAGCATCCCCGCGTTGCTCGCGGGTCTGCCGATGACGTTGCTGATTTCCCTAATCGGCGTGGTGATCGGCATGCTGTTGGGCGTGGCTTTCGGCATGTTGCGTCTGGCGCCGCAGTGGTACTTGCGCGCCATCGCCGTGACCTACGTCGAAATCTTTCGCGGCACGCCGGTGTTGGTCCAGGTGCTGTTCATCTTCTATGGTTTGCCCTCGTTGCTGGGGCATCCGCTGGACCCACTCACCGCAGCCATCGCCTCGATCGCACTGAACTCCGGTGCTTACATCTCGGAGGTCGTGCGCGGCGGCGTCGGCTCCATCGACCGAGGCCAGAGTGAAGCAGGTCTCTCATTGGGCCTGGGACCGGTTCAAACCTTCGCCCATGTTATCTGGCCTCAGGCACTGCGGCGCATGGCCCCCGCGCTGGGCAATCAGATGATCACCAGCATCAAGGACACCTCGCTGTTCTCGGTCATCGGCATCGGTGAACTGGTCCGCGAAGGGCAAATCTTCATCGCTGCCACCTTCAACGCGCTGGAAGTCTATTTGATGATCGGCGTGTTCTACCTGTTGATCACCCTGACGCTGTCACTGCTGATCAACGTCTACGAACGCACTCAACTGCAAGGGCGAGCACGATGATGGGACAACCTCAACCAGTGGTCACAGTCGAAAACCTGCACAAACACTACGGCGACGCGCATGTTTTGAAGGGCGTCGACATGCAGGTCAGCGCAGGCGAAGTGGTGGTCATCCTCGGGGCCAGCGGCTCGGGCAAATCCACGTTGATCCGGTGCCTGAACGGCCTGGAAACGTATAGCGAAGGCAGTGTGGTCGTGGGCGGTCTGTCGCTTCCGGCCAACCGTCCAGGCCTGCGCGTGCTCAAGGACATTCGCAAAGAAGCGGGCATGGTCTTCCAGCAGTTCAACCTGTTCCCCCACAAAACCGTGTTGGAAAACATCACCCTCGCTCCGCGCAAGGTCAGGGGTAAATCCCGCGAAGCCGCACGGCAACATGCGATGGAGTTGCTGGAAAAAGTCCACATCGCCGCACACGCCCACAAATACCCCGGCCAACTGTCGGGAGGCCAGCAACAACGGGTCGCCATCGCCCGCGCATTGGCCATGGAACCCAAGCTCATGCTGTTTGATGAACCCACTTCCGCGCTCGACCCGGAAATGGTCAGCGAAGTGCTCGACGTCATGCGCGAACTCGCTCGCTCAGGCATGACCATGATCATCGTCACCCACGAAATGAACTTCGCCCGAGAGGTGGCGGATCGTGCGGTGTACGTTCACGACGGCCGGATACTGGAACAGGGACCGCCCCGGCAATTGTTCGAAGCGCCGGTGCATGAGCGGACGAAGGCGTTTTTTTCGAGTGTGTTGAAGCAGGGTTGAGAGAGCGCCGAACGATAGGCCGCGCGCGATGAGCACCTCAAACGGACACAGCACGGGTATTTCCCGTGCTGCTTTCTCTCCTCGGCCGAGCCGGCTCAGTTGTGACGCTTGCCCGAAATGGAAGAGGCGGTGGAGATCACCAGGTCGGCGTATCGACGCATGTCGCGCTTTTCATCCCAGCGCGAACGGGAAACCGCGATATTGACCGCCCCGATGCCACGTCCATTGCTGTCGACGACCGCTGCCGCTGTAGAGATATCGCCGTAGAAATACTGGTCTTCGACGTGGGCGAAGCGCTCTTCGCGCACCCGATCGATGTGCGCACGGATCAGCCCGACATCGGTCACTGTGGCCGGTGTGTACTGCTGAAACTGACTGCGGTCGAGGATATCGTGCACTTCATCGTCCGGATACGTCGCGAGCAAGGCCAGGCCCGGTGCCGTGCACCACGCCGGGAGCCGGGTGCCGACGATGACATTGGCGTTGAAGACGTGACGGCTGACAATACGCAACACAAACACAATGTCCGTATCGTTGATGACCGTCAGGTTGGTGGCTTCTTCGGTTTCACTGCTGAGCTGTTGCAGGTACGGCGCGGCCCGGTTCACCAGATCGCTGGACACCAGGTACTGGAAGGTGAAATCCAGCAACTTGGGGGACAGCTCATATTTCTTGCCGGTGTCTTTGTTGAGATAGCCCAGGGTCGACAGGGTATGCGTGAAGCGTTGGGTAGCGCTCAAGTCCATGCCCGTAAGGCTGGCGATGTCCGATAGGGATAACTGGCGCTGGCTGCCGTTGAAGGCCATCAGCACCTTCATGGCCTTTTCCACCGACTGAACATAAAGAGAGGACTCTTTGGGGTCACTCGCGGCAGATTTTCGTGGAGCTTTTGGGTTCGCCATAGATATGCAGCATCAATTTGAAAACCCGATTATCCGCATACCGGGCCACATGTTCTATTGCTATCCACTAAATATTTAACGAAGCGCTGGCCGCAACGAGGGAAGTGATCGCCGCCTGATCACTTCCCGCGGAGAAACGCACTACGCTCGTCGATCCCAAACCCCGTCGAGGTTCCGGTCCAGCAGGTGTTTTTTGATCCGCTCACTGGGCGTCAGCTCAAAGTGGTCAATGGCCTTGTAGTAGCGGGGTTGCTGATAGGTTGCCAGCCGCTCGTCCACCCACCCCGCCAGACTCGCCATGTCCGGCAGCGCGCCTTCTTCGAATTGCACGTAGAGCAGGATTTCCTGTTCACCGACCTCCGAATTCACGCCGACGGCAGCGCACGCTCGGATGGACGGGTGAGCGCTGAACACGCGCTCGACTTCCCAGGCGGACACGTTTTCTCCCCTGACCCGCATGCTGTCGGTTTGACGCCCGACAAAAAACAGATCGCCATCGGCATCGAAGCGGGCCATGTCGCCGGTGTACAGCCGTCCGTCACGCAGGGCACTTGCGGTCGCACGCGGGTTATCCAGATAGCCGGGGAGAAAGACCCCTTCAACCGGGCTCGACAACACCATCTCGCCTAAGGCCCCGACCGGAACAGGCTGACCCTCTGCATCCAGCAGTTCGACGCGTAACCACGGGAGCGCCTTGCCAACCGATCCCGGCTTGTTGGTGGCGTTGAGCGTGGCGAAACTGGAGCATTCGGTCATTCCGTAGCACTCGCGCAGCGGGCAATTGAAGCGCTCGGCGATGGCCGCCCAGTTCCCTCGGCTGACACCGGCGCCCCACAAGGTTCGCAGGCTGTGCCTGACAGGCCAACGGCTGGCGTCCTGCTGCATGAGAATGTCGAGAATGCCCCCGAGATAGTGCAGTTGTGTCGCCTGCGTCTCGATGCATTGAGCCCAGAATCGGCTGGCGGAAAAGCGCTGCACGACGCTCAACCGGACGTCGGCCAGAAACGGCAACAGCAACATCTGAGCCCCGCCGATGTGGCACAGCGGTTCCCACAACAACAGGCGATCACCGTCCTGCACATCGGCCACCTTCAACACCGCTTCGCTGGCGATGCGCATCATCCGGTGGGTGAACAACACGCCCTTTGGCGCGCCGGTGGTGCCCGAGGTGTAGATCAAGCACAGCGGTGCATCGGTGGCGCTGGGCGTCAACGTCAGCGTTGCCACAGGCCAAGCGTGCGCCGCGTCATGCAGGGCATCGATCGAGCAATACCGCAGCGCGCCCGCCGCGCCTTTGCGCAACAACGGTTCGAATTCGGCATCCCCCACCACCAGATCCGGCCGGGCATGTTCGAACGGATAATCCAGGCCGGGGCCGCGCAGTTTGGTGTTGATCGGAATCCAGACCAGCCCGGACAGGATCAGCGCATAAATCAGCACAATCTGCTCGTCGCTGTTGGTCAGCATCACCGCGACCCGTTGACCGGGCTCGAGGCCCATATCGGCCAATACGGCCTGCAGCGAAGCCACCCGCTGCCGCAACGAGGCCGTGGTCAGCGACCGGCCTTCGAACGCCAGGCGTACACCTGAATCGTCTGCCAGCAGGCCGGCATGAATCAAAGGGGCGGTATCCAACTGATCACCGGGGATTCGATGGGGGAAGAACTCGGCATATGGATGCATCTTCAAAGCCCTTTGCGTTTCGAGATGGAGCGTCGCGACACCCATTGGGCGACCACGGCGAAAAAGACGATAAACACCAGCAACGTCGTCGAAGCGGCCGCGAGGGTGGGGGTCAGCGCCAACTGAATGCTGTCCCACATCTGTTTGGGCAGGGTCGTGTTGATTCCCCCGCTCACGAAGATGGCCACTGTCAGGTCGTCGAACGAGGTGATGAACGCCAGCAGGAACGCCGACACGAGGCTGGCCGACATCAAGGGCAAGGTGACGGTGCGCAACCGTGTGAAGGTGCTCGCCCCCAGCATCCGCGCGGCATCGTCGAGGCGCCAGTCGTACTGCTTGAAGGCCGCAGACAACGTCACGATCACATAGGGCAGCGCCAGCACCGTATGCCCCAGCACCAGACCCAGGTCCTTGCCCGCCAGGCCCATGCGCGAAAACAGATAAAGCAAGCCAAGGGCGATGACGATGCGCGGCACGATCAAGGGCGCGATGAACAGCACGAACAGCACCTTGCGCCACCCCGGTGAAAGGCGTGTCAGCGCCATGGTCCCACCGAAGCCCAGCACCAGCGCGAGCAGCGCCGTGGCGATCCCGACTCCGAATGAGCGCAACAACGCGGCCTGCCAGACGGGCGAAGTGAAGAACTCCGCGAACCATTTGAAGCTGCCCATTTTGGGCGGGAAAGCAATGAACGGGCTGCTGGTGAACGCCAGCGGGACCACGATCAGTACCGGGAGAATCAGCAGCATGACCAGCAGGACGCTATAGCCTGTCAGCAGTTTGCTGTCGCCTCCCCGCGCACGCTCATTGCCGAACCGCGCAGCGAGATGCCCCAGCCAGATCAGCACTTGCAGGCCGCGCCCGGAACGCTTGCCTTCTGGCGCTTCGCCCCCGAGTGAAGACAACCCGGCGACGCGGTCGTAGATCAGGAATACCACCAGCGAACACGCCAACAACACCACCGAAAGCGCACCTGCGAAACGCATGTCGAACAGGTCCAGTACAGAAGAGATGACCAACTGCGCCACCATCATTTCCCGTGGCGAGCCCAACAAGGCCGGCACGATGAAAAAGCCGAGACTGGTGATGAACACCAACAATGCAGCCGCCGCGATGCCGGGGGCCGACAGCGGCAGGAAGATGCTGAAAAAACCCATGGCACGACTGGCGCCCAGCGTCTGTGCGGCAGGCGTCAAACGCTGATCGATGCTGCGCATGATCGGCAACAGGGTAATCACCGCCAGTGGCAACATGGAATGCACCATGCCGATCAAGACCCCGGACAGCGCGGGGACGAGTCCTGACGGGTTGTCGATGACCGAGGCCGCCAGCGTGGTGACCAGCCCCTTGCGAGACAACAGCAGCATCCAGGCGTAGGTCTTGACCAGATAACTGGTCCAGAACGGCAGCATGATCCAGAGCATCCAGCGCTCACGCCCATAAGGCGAAAGACGGGTCAGAAGGTAAGCGATGGGATACGCCATCACTACCGCAACCAGCGCCGTCAACGCTGAGATCCAGAACGTGATGCCCAGCACGCGACCATAAATGGGTGTGGAGGCAATGCGCTGAAAGTTTTCCAGACTCGCATCACCGTTTGCGTTCTGGAAGCTCCCCATCAGCATGTCGCCCACGGGCAGCAGGAAAAAAAGACACAGAAATAACAGAGCCGGAATGGCGGGCCAGATACCGCGCCGCAGGTTCATGACCGTGCCTCGGCGGCCAGCAACGTCGCTCGGTCCGCGTCCCAGGTGATTCCCACCTGATTCCCCACCAACGGCTTGACCTGGCGAGCGCAGCGCACACTGAACCGGGCGCCGGAGGGCAGTCGAATCAAGGCCCGTGTGTCGCTGCCCAGAAACACGCATTCGTCCACATAACCCACCAGCAAACCCTGAGCGGGTTCGGTCAGGCGCGCGGACTCAGGTCGGACCAGAACGAAGGCGTCATCGGCAACCGACTGCGCGATCTCTTGCCCCACACAACCACTGAGGTCGACCAAGCGGCCTTCAATGGCGAACTGTTGGCTGTTTTCGCGACGCACTTTCAGCACGTTGGAATGGCCAATGAACTCGGCGGCGAAACGGGTCGCCGGGCGATCATAAAGCTCTTGCGGCGTTGCGAGCTGTTCGATGCGGGCGCGATTCATCAGGCAAATACGATCGGAAAGGGTCAACGCCTCTTCCTGGTCGTGGGTGACATAAATGAAGGTCGCGCCGAGCTCTTTGTGCATGTGGCGAATTTCGAGCTGCATGTGTTCGCGCAGGTTCTTGTCCAGTGCGCCGAGCGGTTCATCCAGCAGAATCACTGAAGGCCGATACGCAAAACAGCGAGCCAGGGCGATTCGCTGCTGCTGCCCCCCCGACAGCTCGTTGGGGTATCGGTGGGCGAAATCCTGCATGCGCACCATGGCCAGCGCATCGTCCACGGCCGTCTTGGTCTCGGCTTTGCCCATCCGCCGCATGCGCAACCCATAGGCGACGTTGTCCCACACGCTCATGTGTGGAAACAGCGCATAGCTCTGGAACACCAGCCCCATGCCGCGCTTGCCCGGCGCCGTATGCGTGGCGTCTTTGCCATCGATCAGCAGTTGGCCGCTGGTGGGCAGGACCAACCCGGAAATCATCTGCAGCAAGGTGGTCTTGCCAGAGCCGGAAGGCCCCAGCAGCGTCAGGAACTCACCCTCCTTGACCTGAATGTCGGTCGGTTGCAATGCCACGAACTGGCCGTAGGTTTTGCCCAGACTGCGGGCTTCTAGTTTGACGGTCATGCGGCCACTCCTACGACAAGATCCAGGCGTTGAAACGTTCAGTCACCTGCGTGCGGTTTTCTGCCCACCAGCTCGGGCTGGGCAGGCGCATGTTCTTGAGGTTTTGCGCGGCGGTCGGCAGAAAAGCGGCACGCTCGGGAGGGATCGAATCGAAGGCTTTGCGGTTGGTAGGGCCATAGGCCAGGGTGTCGGTGAAGTCGGCCTGTCGCTTGGCATCCGCGCAGAAGCGCACGAACTCCTTGGCCATCTCCGCACGGGGCGTGCCTTTGGGGATCGCCCAGCCTTCGATGGAATACAGGCCCTGATTCCAGATCACTTGAACAGGTGCGCCGTTTTCAATTGCCGCTTGCGCGCGGCCGTTCCAGGTGGAAATCATGTCGACTTCCCCGCTCTGGATGGCCTGCATCGCCTGTGCACCGGACGTCCACCACAGGTCGATGTGCGGCTTGATCTTGTCCAGGCTTTTGAATGCGCGATCCACGTCCAGCGGATACAGCTCGTCCAGCCCGACCCCGTCGGCCAGCAGCGCCTGCTCAAGGGTGTCCAGAGGGCTGCGACGCAAGCAGCGACGGCCCGGGAATTTCTCCACATTCCAGAAATCGGCCCAGGATTGAGGCCGCTTGCCTTCGGCCAGCGTGTCAGTGCGAAAGGCCAGCACGGTGGAGTAGACGTCCAGACCGAGAAAATTCGGGGTGATGGCCTCGGGGATGATGTCCGGGTAGTCCTTGGCGTCCAGCCCGATGGGTTCGAGGAAACCTTCGGTTTCCAGGTAAGGAATATCGGCCGAAATGGTCAGGATCGTGGCGTCCCACACGTAGTTGCGGGTTTTGACCATCGCCGCGAACTGCGCGACAGGCTGCGACTCCCGAGCCACACTGACCACCTTGATGCCCGTGGCTTTTTCGAAGGGATCGTAAAACGCCTTGCGGTACGCAATGGTGTAAGGACCGCCCGGATCGGAGACCACGATGCGTTTGTCCTGTGCGCGAACGACACTCGGCAAACCCAGCGCCAGCGCAAGGGTGGCACCGGCTTTGAGAACCTGACGACGATTTGGGGTAACTGGACTGCTCATGACTGACTCCTACGGCACGAATTATTCGTTTTTGTAGATGGACGTCGGCAGGGCAAAGGTCAAGCAGTTGGTTAGAGAGGTACTTTGCTCCTGTCATCCATGGTGCGGTGAAGCCCGGCGCCAACCCATCGATTGGCGGCCGGTCAAGCAGGGGTCACTTCTTGTTGGCGCGTGCGCTGAAAAACGCTTCCATCATGCGTGCTGGCTCGCCGGAGTCGTAGGCTTCTTTCTGCAGACGACGACCCGCTTCGATACAGCTCTTGAAACCTTCCTCACTCATTTCACGGAAACGCTGCTTGTCCAGGCGCATCGCAACCGGTGGCTTGGCCGCCAACTCCTGTGCGATCTCCATGGCCTTTTCGAACACCTGTGCAGCGGGCACCAGATGATGAATCAGGCCGATGCGATGACACTCCTCGGCGTTCATCAAACGACCGGTCAAGACCAGTTCGATGGTGCGGGACATACCTAGCATGCTGTTCATGATCCAGGGGCCAGTGGTGCTTGGGATGCCGGAGTTGATTTCAGGCTGTCCCATGCGCACATCCGGGTGTCCGACTCGGATATCGCCAAGCAGCGCGACCTGAAACGCCGAACCGGCCGCTGTCCCGTTGAGCGCAATGACCAGCGGCTTCGAAAGCCCGCGCAGTGTCGCGTAGTAATGCTCCCACTCGCCGACCCACTCCACTGCACGGTCACCACTGAAATCATGGGCTTCGGACAAGTCCTGGCCGGCGGAAAACGCCCGGTCCCCTGCCCCGGTCATGATCAGTGCCTTGATCGCCGGATCAGCTTCGTACTGTTTCAACGCCGCGATGATTTCGTTACGCATAGGCGTGGTCCATGCGTTGAGCACGGCTGGCCTGTTCAGTGTGATAACCGCGACAGCACCTTGGATCTCAAGCAGAATGTCTGACATGTTTATCTCTATGCGATAGTTAATGTTTTAATACAATAATTAACTATTAAAAAATGCGCAACGCCCGGAAACGTTTTGTCGAATTCGTTCGAGGCCAGCGCCCGGTTCACGCTTTGAGATCAATCGAACGGACGCGCACGACTTTCCGGCAAGACAGTGCTCAAGCTGAGGTGGGAGGAGGAATGCAGAGGTGTCGTGTGGAGACGCTATGGCAGTAGGGAGAGGGCCGGTGTTCGGGTGTTTGTGCAGCGCAGGCCTTCGCGACAGCGCAGATGTCTGTCAACACCATAGGGCTGTGCGGGCCGTGTTCGCCCGATGGGATTGGGTGTTGGCAACGACGGCCAACGAGGTGTGGGATGTGCTTCGGCTGCGTCGAGTTTGCATGCCGAAGCGCCCGGCGTGTCCTAAAACATCAGGGCGCCACAGTGCCCGCAAAGTGCGGCGACGTGCCGAAGTATTCGATCAGCAGCTCGGTAAGAATGCGGATTTTCTGCGCAGGGTGCTGACCCGGCGGACGGACCATGTACGCGCCCGCTGGCGGAGGCGGGAAACGGGTCATGATCGGCACCAATGCGCCGGACATCACGCTGTCATAGGTCAGGCAATCGGGCAGGTAGGCGATCCCCACGCCTGCGACCGCCGCCGCCACCAGCGCCACACCGTTGTCCGCTTTGAACCGTCCTTGCGGGCGAACGGTGACGACTTTATCGCCGTCCATGAAGTGCCAGGTTTCAGTGCCGGTCATCAGGGCCTGGTGATTGATGAGTTGGTCTGGCGTTTCGGGAGCGCCGTGGGCCTGGACGTAACCCGGACTCGCCAGCAGCTTGGCGTTGATCGGGCCGATGCCCCGAGCGATCAAGCTGGAATCCGGCAGGTAGCCGACGCGGATCGCGCAGTCGTAGCCCTCGGCGATGAGGTCGACGAACCGGTCGCTGTAGCAGGTCTGGATATGCAGCTGCGGGTGGCGCCGCGCCATTTCCGCCAGCACCGGCGCGAAATGGGTGGGGCCAAAGGAGAGCGGCGCCGCGACGCGCAACCGGCCACGCAGGTCGCCGGCAGGCAGGAGCGCCTCTCGGGCCACATCCATTTCTGCACACACCCTTGCGGCATGTTCACGAAAGGTGGCCCCCGCTTCGGTGAGCACGGCGCCTCGGGTGGAGCGCGTCAGCAATTGCACCCCCAGCTCCGTTTCCAACCGCATCAAGCGGCGACTGACGATGGACTTGGAGACGCCCAGCCGAATCGCCGCTGGCGAAACGCCCCCCGCATCGGCGATTTCCACAAAAGTTTGAAGTTCCTCGATATCCACTTCAGCGTTCCTCTTTCTGCGACACAGCTAATCACCAGACGCGACTACCGGTTCAGGTATTGGAACAGCACAGTACAGCTCCCTGAACAGCGTCGCCACAAGCACGCGTTGACGGGGGATTGATCCCGCTTATAAAGACAAAGGATGCTGCAATGACTTTTCGTAACGGTCTCGCTTCACTTCTCCGTCCGGAAGATTCGGTACTGGTGCTGATCGACCATCAGCCGTACCAACTTACCAATCTCAACAGCCACGAGCCGCAAATGGTGGTCAATAACGCGACCGCACTCGCGAAAGCCGCCAAAGCCTTCGATGTGCCGACCATTCTGACCAGCGTCATCGCTGAGCGTGGCGGCTACATCTTCCCGCAAATCACCGACGTGTTCCCCGGCCAGGAAGTCATCGACCGGACCTTCATTAACACGTGGGAAGACCCGAAAGTGGTGGACGCGGTCAAAGCCACTGGCCGCAAGCAATTGATCATCGCGGGGCTGTGGACTGAAATCTGCGTGGCCATGCCGGTGATTCAGGCGCTCGGCGAAGGCTGGGACGTGACGGTGGTCACGGACGCGTCAGGCGCTGTTTCCGTCGAGGCGCATCAGGTCGCCATTCAACGCATGATCGCGGCGGGTGCGAACATGATGACGTGGCTGGCGGTGGCAGCGGAGTGGCAAAGGGATTGGGCACGGCTTGAAACCGCCGCAGCCCTGACGGGTGTGCTGCAGCAACACGCGGCGGGCAGCGGCATCGCGTACTTGTGGGAGCAGCAATTGCTCAACACCCCCGTCCCGACTTCCGCAGGCTAAATCGATCCGGGATGAAGGGCGAGGGGACGAAAGCCTGGCCAACGGGTTTTCGTGACCAAACCTTCATCCCTTCTCTGAGACGTCTGATCGGCAGGCTGTCATCGCGACGAAGCGATCTGATGCCTTGATCAGTAAACCGGTATGACGTGAGGCGCTTCGATTCTGGCTTTGAGCCGGTCAACGAACGATTGCGCCTCTTCCATGCTGCGGAACTTCACGGCGTAATCGTTGAGCATCACCAGCCAGTCCGGACCACACACAGCCTTTTTGATCGCAATAACCATGCACAGATCTCCTCTAGGTCGTTCATCAGCCCTCGAAGAAAACCGGACAACGCAACGAAGGTCAGTAAGGGGCAGCTGAGTATGGATGCTCTGTTTCGTTGCGCCAGTGAACGTTGGATGAATTCGACAGATGACCGGGCCTACCGAGACCAGCGGTTTGTCAGGTCGATGCGCATGTCGCGCTCCAGTCTGGCGCTTCCGGGGGCATGGGTGATCCGCACATGAAGCGCGTCGGGTTCGACCGTTTCAATGACACCGCCCAGGATGCCCTCGCCGAACCCGATCGGATCGCCCGTTTTCACCGTCTCGAAAACCGAGGACGACGTGCAACCAATCGTGGCGGGCGTCTTGATGCTCCCTGATCGGTCCAGCACCGCAGGCCGTCCGCTGTGAACGTCCCGGGTCAGCGTTAGCAGGTCGCCTTCCTTCAGTTTGATGCGCTGTCTGGACTTGCGAGTGACATCCGTAACGCGCACCGATTTCTTGCGGCCGTCACGTTTCTTCAGGTTCAGCGTCACGCCGGGCACCACGTAGGCGGTTTTTTCCAGCGCCGCCCAGCAGCCGGTCTCGGTCACCTCGGTAATGCGCATCCGCCGCTTTGACTCCCGCGCATCGCTGAACCCAATGACGTCGCCCGCCACCAGCTTCGACAGCCATTTGCGGGGCAGCTGGATCGCCTTGATCCCGGCAATCACCGCGTGCTCACCGGCGTGCAGCCACACGCGAGCGGGCATGACCACACGGCCAAACACATCCCGCGTCGGCCGAATGCGCAGAACAGCGGGCGGCGGATCAATCGCGCCGGTTCGCAACGTCGGCCCTGGCAGGTCCACAACCACGGTTCCATGCTTGATCATCCGAGAGCCGCGCTCAGGGAGCTGTCCCTTGAACACAGGCTGAACCTGATCATGCGATGAGTGCTCACGCCTGTCGTCGAAAGTGAAGTCGGCAGACTGAATGGCGGTCATGGTTGGGTGGTCATCTGTTGAGGCGCAGAAAACGCAGTGCGAGAAATACGGCAAACGGCAGGACGGATGGCTGATTTATCCACGTTTTTGTCTCAGCACGATGGGAGCGTCCACCGTAATCGGCGCAGGTGACAATTTTCTTACCAGTGCCCGTAAGGGAGCTCGATAGCTCGCCGATTTAGACCAATGGCTGCCTCTCGTTCAAACACGGCGCGCACCCGCCTCGGAATACAGGGCGACGCGTGGCCTCCTCACATTTGTATCTGTTCGCGCCCACCCGCCTCGGGCACTCTAGAAGCCGTCGCTTTTGTTTGCCCGATACTCACAGCCCGGGCCGCCCACAACGTAAAGGAGTACGCATGTCACCCGACGTTCATCACTTCCTGCTGGTGTTCACCGCCTACATCGTCGGCGCTGCCAGCCCCGGACCGAGCAACATGCGCATCATGGGTGTCGCCATGCACCAAGGCAGGCGATCAGCACTGGCGCTCGCGGCTGGCGTGATCAGCGGGTCGTTTTTCTGGGGAACGATGGCGGCCACCGGGATTTCCGCCTTGCTGACCCAATACGCTCAAGCGCTCGTGCTGCTCAAAGTGGCAGGTGGGGCTTACCTGCTGTTTCTGGCGATCAAGGCGGCTCGATCCGCGCTGACCTCCGATGAGCGTTTCGCCCGGGTAGCAACAGCGAGTCCTTCCCTTCCTCCGTCGAAGCTTTACCAGCGCGGACTGCTCATGCACATCACCAACCCGAAAGCGCTGCTGGGTTGGGTGGCGACGATGACACTGGGCTTGGGGCCAGACGCATCGTCGACAACGGTCGCTATTATCCTCGCCGGTTGCGCGGTGCTGAGCGTCACCATTTTCTGCGGCTATGCCATCGCGTTTTCCACCGGCCCCATGGTTCGCGGCTATCGCAAGGCTCGCCGATGGATCGAAGGTACACTCGCCTTTGTGTATGGCGCGGCGGGGATGAAGCTGCTGTTTTCTCGCGTTTGAGGTCGTGCACTCCGACCCTTTCCCCCACAAGAGCATGTGATGAAGATCGTCGTTGGCATCCTTACTGATGAGCTTGAGCTCGCCTTCAGACCGCCCTTCGACTGGACGCGGATGCTTCGCTTTTTTTCCGGTCGAGCCACAGGCGGGGTGGAAACCGTTCAGGACGACATTTATTACCGGACCCTCGACATTGCCGGGGATACCGGCCTGCTGAGCGTGCGTCGCGACCCGCACCGCAACGTTCTGATCGTACGCATCGATGGCGAAGCCAGCCGCCACTTGGGCACGCTGACGCCACGCCTCTCCCGTCTGTTCGACTTGCACGCAGAGCCGGACGCCATCCGCGAGGGCTTGAGCCAGGACCCGTGGCTCGCCACGCTGCTTGAGGCTGCGCCGGGTTTGCGAGTGCCTGGCGCCTGGTCCGGATTCGAATTGGTGGTGCGCACCATCGTTGGCCAGCAGGTCAGCGTGAAGGCCGCGACAACCATTGTCGGACGACTGGTCGAGCGAGCCGGAACCACCGCAAGCGGGCCCGTTCACCCTCATACGCCTTGGCATTTCCCCACTCCGCGTGCGCTGGCCGAGGTGAATATGGACAAGATCGGCATGCCCACCAAGCGAGTGGCAACGCTGCAGAACTTCGCCCGGGTGGTGGCCGACGGCGAACTCGACATCGACAACGACGAACCGGATGTCGAGACGCTGCGCAAACAACTGCTCGACTTGCCGGGCATTGGGCCCTGGACGGTTGAGTACGTTGCCATGCGCGCCTGGCGGGATGCAGACGCATGGCCAGCGACTGACCTGGTATTGATGCAAGCCATCACTCGCCGACTGCCGGAGTTGATCCGTAAATCCGATCAACTGAAACACTCCCACGGCTGGCGTCCCTGGCGGGCTTACGTGGCCATGCACGTGTGGAATGAAATCGCCGATCAGGCAGGCATGGCCAAGGGTGGCTAAGCAACCCTTAGGAAGGACAGCACGGCAGCCCTCAGTGACGTAGAATCTTCCCGGACATCTGATATCCAAGACGTTAACCCCACGCCGCGAGCGCTAGACCGTGTCTGACCAACCTGACTCAAAGCCCTCCATCGACCTGAGCCTTCAGGGAGGCACTTACTCGCCTTTTGCGCTGATCGAGCGTGAGCGCAAGGTCCTGGGCCAGATCGCGTCAGGTATCCCGCTCGCCGACGTGCTGAGCAACCTCCTGCTGGCGGTTGAGTCACAGAGCACCGGCATGATGGCATCAGTGCTGTTTCTCAGTGAAGATGGCCAGTACATGCTGCACGGCGCGGCGCCAAGCCTGCCGACCACGTACAACGAAGCGATTCACGGCATTGCCATCGGCGAAGGGATCGGTTCCTGCGGGACTGCCGCAGCACGGGGCACGCCGGTGTATGTCGATGACATCGCCACCAGCCCCCTGTGGGAAGGCTACGCCGACATCGCGGTCTCCCACGGTTTGCGGGCCTGCTGGTCAATGCCCATCAAAGCGGCAGACGGCGTCGTGTTGGGTACGTTTGCGGTCTATTACGCCGAGCCGCGCTCACCGACCCCTAGCGACATCGCGGCCATTTCGGTCATCGCCCAAACGGCGGCGCTGGCCATCGAGCGGCATCGCGCGGATCAACGACTGCGGCTCAGCCAGGACGAACTGCGTGACCTCAATTCCCAGTTGGAAACCAAGGTTAACGAGCGCGTTACCGAACGCAGCCGCACCTGGCTGCTCAGCCCTGACCTGCTGTCCGTGATCAACGCACAGGGCATGATCGAGGCGTCGAACCCCGCGTGGACCATTGCGCTGGGGTGGTCGCCTGAAGAACTGAAGACGGCTTTTCTGTCATTCGTACACCCGGACGATCTCGGCGCCAGCCAAGCGGTTTTTACGCAAGCGATCAAAGGCCGCCCTGTCTCACGCTTTCAAAACCGCTATCGGCACCGCGACGGCAGTTACCGTTGGGTCGCGTGGGTCGCCGTGCTGGAAGACGGGAAAATTTATTGCAGCGGTCGCGACATCACGACAGAAAAGGACCAGGCCGCCAACCTCGCGATGCGGACACGGGAACGCGACCGGGCGTGGGGGTTGTCACAAGAATTGCTGGTCATCGCATCGCCCAACGGCATGCTCGACGAAGTCAACGCACGCTGGACCGAACAACTCGGCTGGTCAGAGCGGGAGCTGGTCGGCACCACGTTCTCCGACTACACCCACCCCGAAGATCTCCTGGCGGCGTTTGCGGCGTTCACCGGGATTTTCGACAAGCCGCTGATCACGCCGTACGAATTCCGATTGCGACACAAGGACGGCACCTACAAGTGGTTCAGCTGGACAGGGACCTTTCAGGACGGTCGCGTCTACGCGGCTGGGCGACACGTGACCACCGAAAAAGAACAGGCAGAAGCGCTACGCCAGTCGCAGAAAATGGAAGCCGTCGGGCAGCTGACAGGCGGCGTGGCCCATGACTTCAACAACCTGCTGACGGTCATCCGCTCGTCCACTGACCTGCTCATGCGACCGTCGCTTACCGATGAACGAAGAGTGCGCTACGTGACGGCCATTTCGGAAACCGTCGACCGTGCGGCGAAACTGACTGGGCAACTCCTCGCGTTCGCACGTCGGCAAGCGCTCCAGCCCGAAGTGTTCAGTGCGTGTGACAACGTCCGGGCGATCTCGGCCATGATGGACACGCTCACGGGCGCTCGCATCGATACGCTCATCGAACTCACCGATGCGCCCTGTTTCGTGGATGCCGACCCCAGCCAATTCGACACCGCGCTGGTCAACATGGTCGCCAACGCACGGGATGCCATGCAGGGTGAAGGCAAGCTCTCCATCGCCGTGCGCGCCGTTGAATCCATGCCTGCCATCCGGCTTCATCCCGCGTCCAACCAGCCTTTCGTCGCCGTGTCCATCACTGACACCGGCTCCGGCATCCCCGCGACTCAGCTGGAACAGATCTTCGAGCCGTTCTACACCACCAAAGGCGTGGGTGAAGGCACGGGGTTGGGACTCAGTCAAGTGTTCGGGTTCGCCAAACAGTCCGGCGGCGAAATAGCAGTCGTCAGCGAACTGGGCAAAGGCACGACGTTCACCCTCTACCTGCCCCGCGTCGACGCGCAGGATCGAAACGCCGAGCAAGCGCTGCCCCATGCAGCACTCGAAGACGGGCACGGCACTCGCGTTCTCGTGGTGGAGGACAACGTTGATGTCGGCACCTTTGCGGTCCAGGCCTTATCGGAGCTGGGCTACGTCCCGACGCTGGCTCGCAGTGCTCAAGAAGCGCTGGCGGCATTGCAAGCGGCTCCCGATGCGTTCGATGTCGTGTTTTCTGATGTCGTGATGCCGGGGATGACCGGCATGGAACTGGCCCATCAACTGCGGGAGCAATTCCCGGATGTTCCCGTTGTACTGACTTCCGGCTATAGCCACGTCCTGGCGCAGAATGGGTCGGCGGGTTTTGAACTGCTGCACAAACCGTACTCAATCGATCAGTTGTCACGCGTGCTCTTGAAGGTGTCGGCCAGAAGCTGAGCAGCGCGCAGACTGAAGAACGTTGGGCTCGACATCGTCAAGCGCGCCAGCAAGGGTGTTTTGTTGGGCGCTTTTCTACCATGATGGTGCACGTTGCTGTCCTCATTCCCGTGCCAGGCCCATCGATGACCTCCACAACTCCCGTCTTGACCCCGTTCAGTCGTTATCAAAAATTCGTGGTTGGCCTGCTGGCGACTCTGCAGTTCGCCGTCATCATCGACTTCATGCTCATGGCTCCGCTGGGGGCGATGATTTTGCCCGCACTGAGCATGTCCGCTCGCCAGTTCGGCATGGTGGTCAGCGCCTACGCGTTCAGCGCCGGGTTGGCCGGGCTGGTCACCGCAGGCTTCGCTGACCGCTTCGACCGCAAGAAACTGCTGCTGTTTTTCTACGCCGGATTCGTCATCGGCACGCTCTGGTGCGGCTTGGCCGCCAGCTTCGAAACCCTGCTGCTGGCGCGCATTGTCACGGGCATCTTCGCCGGGGTGATCGGCTCGACCGTGTTGGCGATTGCAGCCGACCTGTTTCCCCCCGAATCCCGTGGCCGGGTGATGGGAGTGCTGCAAACCGCGTTCGCCGCCAGCCAGGTCCTCGGTCTACCGGTCGGCCTGTACCTCGCCAACCACTGGGGCTGGCACGCGCCCTTCCTGCTGTTGGCCGCAATGGGCGCGGCCGGTGGCGTGGTGATTCAACTGGCGATGCGCCCCGTGACCGATCACCTCGCGATCCGCCAGGAACACACCGCCTTTCGTCACCTGTTCAACACCTTGGCCGCGCCCAAGCATTGGGCAGCCTTCGCCGCCACCGCCCTGCTGACCACCGGCGGCTATATGTTGATGCCGTTCAGCAGCGCCTTCACGGTCAACAACCTGGGCATCGACATCGCCAGCCTGCCCTTCGTGTATCTGTTCACGGGCTTGAGCACCATCGTCACCGGTCCCTTGATCGGCCGCGCCGCCGATGCCTTCGGCAAGTTACGCGTGTTCTACGTCGGCAGCGCACTGACCATCATCATGGTGACGATCTACACACACCTCTCCAACGTGCCATTGCCGTGGGTGATCGTGGTCAACACCGTGCTGTTCGTGGGCATTTTTTCGAGGCTGATTCCCTTCCAGGCCATGGTCGCTGGCGTGCCCGATCCCTCTCATCGCGGCGCGTTCAACGCCGTGAGCGCTGCCATTCAACAGCTGTCGGGAGGCTTTGCCTCGATGCTCGCCGGACACATCGTCCTGATTGGCAGCGACGGCAAATTGCAGCATTTCGACTGGGTCGGCTACATCCTTTCAACGACCACGGTCGTGGCTGCGTACCTTGTCTGGCGGGTACAGCGGGATTTGTCGGCACGCAACGCGTGAGGATGACTGAACTGCGCGGGTGAGCGGCGATCAGTATCGTGTCGATCCTGAGAGGTGCGCATGAACGTAATCACGCTGGTGCACGGCCGAGGCACCCATCTGGCGAATCTGATCGAGGGTCTGGAATCGTCCAGCCTCGTCCCGGATGGCCTGTGGATCGTGCACATGAACGAGCCGCCCGGCGCCTTCAACAGTCACCGGTTTCCGATCCACACGTTGCAGGTGAATGAACCCGGCGGCCTGCCATTGGCCAAGGCGCGCAACAGCGTGATGGCCATTGACCCGGCAGCGTCATGGGTCTTTCTCGACGTGGACTGCATTCCCGCACACGACCTGGTGGCTGAGTACCAGGATGGGCTGGAGCGCGCCCCCGACGCGCTGCACATGGGCCAGGTGCGCTACCTGCCCGAGGGCGCCAATCGCTCCGGTTGGGATGAAGCGACGCTTTACGCGCGAGGCGTCGAACATCCGCTGGCGCAGTTTCGTGAGGGGCCAGGCAGCGCCCTTCCCTATCACTTGTTCTGGTCGCTGAATTTCGCCTGCCACGGCAGCACGTTCGGGCGCATTGGCGGTTTCGACGCGGGCTATACGGGCTATGGCGGCGAAGACACCGACTTCGCGTTCCGGGCACGCCAGGAAGGTGTGGCCCTGCTCGACAACCCGGCTACAGCGTTCCATCAATACCACCCGACGTACGACCCGCCGCTGAATCACTTCAAGGATATCGTCGCCAATGCGCGGCGCTTCTACAGCTGCTGGGGTGTCTGGCCCATGGAAGGCTGGTTGCGCGCCTTTCAGGATCAAGGCCTGCTGCGCTGGGACGATGAACGCGTCGAGATTATTCAGATGCCCTCCGCTGAGCAGGTGGCTCAGGCCCTGAACCCTAAACGCCTCGGCTTCTGATCACCCGTTCCAGGGTGCGCTCAATGAAACAGGCGGCACGTGCCGCAGCGTCTGCATCTGCCCAATCGCGCCAGCGTTCTGGATCAAGCTTGAGCGCTGCATTCAACATGTCGGGCCAATCCGTTGCGGGCGGCCATCCCTGTTCCAGCCCAATCGCCACCTTCAATTCATTGAGGCGCCGGGCCTGATGCCGTTGCTCTTCAAACGGGCGGTCTTCGGCAATGGCGACAAACCGGCAACCGAGGGACGCCGCCTCCCCCACCAGGCTATCGCTGGCGCTGCCGATGACGATTTCAGCGCTGCGCATTTCCTCCAGCGGATCAGGCACGGGGCCGAGCCAATGCAGGTTCGGGAGCAGCATGCCAGGCTTCAGACCGCCCGCGACTCGAAACGCTCGCTCGGGACATTGCCGCGCCACGGCCTCGATCAGCGCCGCCGACAAGCCGGTGCCGCCGTGCCCGGTGATGATCAGCACCTGGCCGCGCTCAGGGGAAGTGGAAGGGTTGCCCGCAAATCGCGAAAGCCAGCCGCTGTAGGTGGTTTTCTCGCGCACCCAATGTGGCGTATCGAGCGCTTCCATTGCCGCAGGATAAGGCGCCAACAACGCGCTCGCGCTTTCATAGGCCAGGCGGTGCGCCGCGTCGTCTCGGGCACCATGCTGACGGATGTAAACGACCGGGACCGAACACAGCCGCGCAAACAGCGCGACTTCGACTGACACATCCACTACCAGCAGGCAGGGCCAATTGTCGGCAAACCACTGAGCGAGCACTGCCATGCGCTCACGCACACCGTCGACGGCCAAGGGGGCGTAATGCAGCACGTCGAAGCGTTCGACCGTCATGCCTTCCGCCGTGTCGCCTGGCAGGTCCAACCGCTGCACGCCAGCGGGCAACTCGACAGGCAATTGTGAGCCGATCAGCGTCACCGGCACGTTCAGCGCCTCTGCGATGCGCGCCGCCCGCACGCCATGACCCGCGCCATGATGGTGGACGTAGTAGCCGATTTGGGGTTCAGGCATGGTGCGCGGCCACCTCGGCAAGTAAGGCTTCGTAGCGGTCCAGCATCAGGTCGTGATTCCACAAGGCCTCAGCCCGTGTCCGGCAGGCTGATCGCGATTTGCCGCGAGCAACCACCATGGCGTCGGCCAGCGCGACCACGTCATTGGGCGGCACCAGACAGCCCACTTCGTCGCTGATCAAATCAGCCATCGCGCCACGATTGAACGCAGCGACCGGCGTCCCGCAAGCCAGCGCCTCAGCGACTACCAGCCCGAACGGCTCGTCCCAGCACGGTGTCACCAGCGCCACCGCAGCGCTCGCCAATTCGAGCGCCAGTTCAGTGCGCTGCAAGTGGCCCAGGTACTCGACACCCGGCCCCAACCGGGGCTCGATCTGCTCCTTGAAATAACGCTCGTCCACCCGCTGCCCCGCCAGTCGCAAAGGGATGCCGGCTTTACGCGCCGCATCAATGGCCAAATGCGCGCCCTTGTCAGGCACCAATCGACCCGACCACAGCGCGTGCTCGCCCACCACGCCCGCAGGCCGCCAGTGTTGCAAATCGATGCCGTTGGGGATCAGCGCGCACTGCGAGACCACATCACGCCAGCTGCGCGCATTCGCGGCCGACATCGTGCTGAAACGACCGGTCTGGCGATCACCACTCAATGCATTGATCATTTCGAAAAACGGCGGCGTGTGAAGGACCGTCAGCATCGGCGTGCGAATCAACGACGCCATGGTCACCGGCACGTAATGCAGGCTGTTGTTGAAGATCACGTCGAAGCCGTAATCGTCGATCTTTTGCATCACCTTCAGGTAGGCATGATGCTCGGCGACGTAGGCGCTGCTCAGGCTGGGATGGCGGCACTGCTCCTCATCCGTAACGGCCACTGCCTCCAGCTCAGGCGCGCTGCCGCCTTTGGCGAACAGGGTTACAGCATGGCCCCGTGCACGCAAACCGAGGGTCACGTCGTGGGTGAACGCCTCCAGCCCGCCCGCAAAAGGCTGGCGTATGGGAAATTTGATGTGGGTGAGAATGCCGATGCGCAGAGGCCGATGCCCGCCTGCGGAGGGTACAAGGGGAATCTTTGCCTGATCACTGCGCCACATGCCACGCCTCCTGATGATTATTGATTCAGGCGACGCAGAACGGGATTGGTTCCACGGGAATGCTGCCCGGGATCAGTGCAAGAGCCGCACCCCCCGCAGCTCCGGCTAAAACGTTGAGCATCAGGGGCGACGCTGAGGTGGCAGCATCCGGTCCAGAAGACCATCCCGGCGCACCGCGACATGCCAGACCGTCCCTGCCACGTGCAGGATAATCAGCCCATAGACCGCGAACTGACACCACACATGCACCGTGTCGCCGAACTTGGCCAGCGGCTCGTTATGGGCAAAACCGGGCAGCGAAAGGATTCTGAAAAACGGCACATCCTGCCCGTTGCCCGCCATCAGATAACCCGTGACCGGCATGACCAATAACACGACGTACAGCAAACCGTGGGTGAGCCCCGCGAGCATCCGGGTGACGCGTTGGATGTCATCTGGATAAGCGGGCGCGCGATGCCGCCAACGCCAGGTGAGGCGAATCAACACCATGAGAAACACGCTGATGCCCATCGACTCATGGGCCATGTACCAGAACACCCGCACCGGCCCCGGCGGAAAATTCTCCGCGACCCAGACAAATGGCAGCAGGAAACATAAGGCCGCAACAGTCAGCCAGTGCAGGGCCTGAGCGACACCGGTGTATCGGTCCATGAGAGGTCTCGTCATGCGGAGTGGTAGAAGCGCCTAGGTTAGCTCACTGCCACTTTTTACCCGACGAAAAAAACCCGAGAATTCACACTTTCGTGGCGATCCGGTGATCTTTTGCTCGGAACGATACCGCGCTGAGTCGATCAACTTTATTGACTGACTGAACACCAGGACTTCCTGACTACGTTCGAGTATTCCTGCATCCGATCAGGTGGAGCACACATCATGCAAACCATGGATGACTTTAAAAATTCCAGAGCTGTGGCCAGCTTCATTTCCCGCCCAAGGCTGATGTTGGGAATGGTGATTTTCTGCGTCGGCGTGACCCTGTTGATGGTCGACGCCGCCTCAACTCTGTACCGCTAACCCCTGCTGTGTCCTGTCGCCCACTTTCAATGTGGGAGCACGGACACTCAGCGCTCACCTCTTCAAAATGTACTCACCAAAGGAATCACTTATGCCGTCCAAACAACCCATCGCTGCTTTGGCTCTCACCCTGTTTTGCGCAGTTTCGAGCGTTTCTTACGCGGATGATGATCCTAGCGTTACGCTGAATCGTCCTGGAACCGGGGACAGGGAATACAAAGTTGGCGATCCCGTGCCCGATGAGTACCAGCGTGAAAGTATGGAGGTCAAAGACTGGAAAAGCCGGCACCTGAAAGCGCCATCCGAACACGAGCAATGGGTGCAGATCAAAGGCAAATATGCGTTGATCAGTGTCCCTACGGGCACCATCAAGGAGATGGTGGACAAATGACGAGATGGCACGCAAGCACGCGTTTCCAACGCGTCTTCGTGTGGCGACTGAGCTGAGTGGGCGGACTTGCAGCGTTTTACAACGAGGCTCGCTCAGCAAAAAAAGCCCGTGCATGACACGGGCAAAAACGCTTGGCTCAGGCTACGACCGGCCAGGCAATCCTCGTTTGAAGCGGTGAACAAATAGCGCGGTGTGCAGGCCACGCACACTGGCGTTTGCCTGAGATTCAAAACTGCGAACGCAGCGACCCAGTTCGCTGGATATGAGCGCTTCTACACTTTGATCTTTGATGGATGAACTTCCAGATTCAATGGCCATGATTTTTTCCTGATCGAAGCAGTCAAGAGGCCGGCAGCAACCACTGCTGCTGCCGCCGTTTCAGTGCTTATAGCGCTGGATCGATATCTTTCTCAGATCCCTGACCCAAGCCAGAACCCAGATCCGCACCTGTTACAGGGTCAGAGGCCAGATCAGACTTGGTACGCTCCTTGAGCATCGTCAGGGTCACCGAATCATCTTCACTGAGCTCAACCGTCGCCGTGCCATCCCCACCATCGACCGCTGGATGGGGGTTCTCGACATACTCGAATTCTGCATCGCTGTTCCAGGGCCCGCGCACATTCGGCTCGCCGTTGGACATGCTGAAGTAGGTGCGGCTGAATTCAGGCATGCCGGGGAGCTTGCCCTGCGGAAAGTTCGGCTGAATCGAATGCAGCGCTTTTTCAAACGACAGCTGGTGGGCGATTTCCCGCGTCATCAAAAAGCCCAGCGCTTCTTTGATGCCCGGATCGGTGGTGACGTTGATCAATCGTTCATAGACGATCTTCGCCCGCGCCTCGGCTGCGATGTTGGAGCGAAAGTCTGCGGTGGGTTCACCGATGGTATCGATGTACGCCGCTGTCCAGGGCACCCCTGCGGAGTTCACCAGCGGCGCGCCTCCACCGTACAGCAAGCTGGTGATGTGCGAGTCGTTGCCAGCACCATTGATATCCCGATAGAGCTCACCCTCAGCCTGGACGCCCTCGGCCAGCTTGCCTTTGCCGCCCTTGTTCAGCATCACAATAATGGAGCCGATGATTTCAAGGTGACTGAGCTCTTCAGTGGCGATGTCCAGCAACAGATCCTTACGGCCTGGATCTTCTTCCGCTAACGCCTGTGTGAAATATCGCGCCGCAGCGGCCAATTCGCCCTGAGCGCCGCCAAATTGCTCCAGCAGCAGGTTGGCCAAACCAGGGTTAGGTTCAGCAACACGTACCGTATATTGAAGTCGCTTGTTATGTAAGAACATGATATTTCTCCCATCCATAGCTTTTTAGCGAAAAAGATCTTTCGATTCAAAATCGCTCACGGTTTTTTTTGTAAATCTACATCGGGCAACGCTTACAACGCATAACGAGGACTCGCATCCCAATTAGCAATCCATCGAAAATAACAGTCTCTATCGACCAGCGGCGGTAGACTCTGCACCTCACTATCGACATCCATCCAAACAGACCGCTATTTACTTAATCACTGTCAATCTGATTGGATAGTTCAGTAAGTTGCAAAGTGCTTAGTTGCGGGTGGGACTGTAATTAAGATCATTTTTGTCAGGTTGGCGGCTTGATTCCGGCCCTTCTCAACAATGGCCGAAAGCGTTTCGAAAGCTGCTTTTTCTTCCGCCAGCGTCTCGGCTAAAAGGCTCGCCGCCTCAGTCATTCAGGGTTGCTCTGCCATGTCGATCGCCGTAGCCTGGTGATCTGCATTTCCGCGCCATAGACGTCGGAAAGTTCATGAATAAACAGATCATCCACAATGGTTACAGCCATGACTAAGTCCTCTTACTGAATGTCGTTGTGAAAAAGAGCCGCGATGAGTCCTGCGCCCTGTTAATTAATCGACCCGACACAAACGACGGACGTTCTGGAAACTAAAGGTGTTACCGACCAGTGGTTAAAAGTGCCCTATAAACCTACCATTGAGGAAATAGGGTGAACGTTCGTGATGGCCATCACTCACAAGCGCATGGGCGCTCATGCCCATCATGGAATGGTGAGGAAAATAAAAATGGCGAACATACTGAATACTTGCGCACTGACTCTGCTGATCGGATTGGGCACGCAAGGCGCCTTCGCAGCGCAGGACAACGATGATTTTGTGGAAGACGCTTCCGCCAAAGGCGTAGCCGAGGTGGAGGCTGGCAAGCTGGCACAGGAGAAAGGAAGCGCTGCGGATGTAAAAAGCTTTGCGGACATGATGGTCAAAGACCATACCGCCGCGAACGCCAAGCTCAAGTCCATTGCTGACAAGAAAAACCTTGAGGTCTCTGACAGTGCCGAGCTGGTCGACAAAGCAAAGGCGATGATCCTGGAACTGCGTAGCGCCAAGTCGTTCGATCAGGCTTATGCCAATAACCAGGTCAAGGCCCACGAAGCGACGATTGCCCTGTTCGAAGAGGAATCTTCCAACGGCAAGGATGCAGATCTGAAAGCCTTCGCTACTGAAACCCTACCAAAGTTGAAAGCCCATCTGGAGCATGCCAAGGCCTTGGCAAAAGCTCATGGTGGTGATGCCGCGAACTGAGACCCGATGCGCCGCCCTCTCAAGCACGGCGCATTTACTCAACGTAGAAAAGTGATTTTGCCATGTTCCCTTGTTGGATCGACTTGGTTAGTCAGGTCACCAAGGGAGGAGCGTCGATGCGCTACCTCGGCACCTGAGGCTCAACCATCATGGTGGATGCTCGCGACAACCTTTGCGGTTCTTACTCATTGCGGCCACCGATCTTCAGCAACCGCTGCATGAGCAGCGCGTTGCCAAGTGCGGCATCGCGAGCAGTATTGTCGAAAATACACCAGGTCGGCACGTCCTCCGCCATTGCCTCAATCCTCTTCGCAAGATGTTCAAGCCAAGCCGTCTCATAAGCGCTGTAGTAAATTCTAGGTGCCCCGTGCAGGCGCCAATAGCGAACTCCCGGCCAGCCACCAGGCTGCGCACCATTACTCAACCTGGCAGGATCAGCCGCCACCTGTCCTATGTGTTGCTCGACCAGTAACTGATGGGCGTTCACCCAGGACTCATGACGCGGCTCGATCACGACATACCCGGAAAAGCGAGCTCTCAGCGATTCGAAGAAGCGGCCTGCGACTCGGGCGTCGAATGAGAGTGAAGGTGGGAGCTGGATCAGCAGGCAGCCGAGCGCGCTACCCAGTGCAGCGATCTCCAACAAGAATTTATCAAGCAGCTCCGAGCAGTCCACGAGCCGGCTCTCATGGCTGATCGACTTAGGGATTTTCACTGAGAAGCGGAAATCGCTGCCTACGGATGCTGCCCACTTCGCGTAGGTTGCAGGCCTGTGTGGGCGGTAGAAGGAGCTGTTGATCTCTGCCGCGCCCAACCGTAATGCATAACGTTCCAGATGCGTACCTTCGCCTTCAAACTCAGGGGCGAATTCCCGTGCGAGCTTCCAGCCAGCGCACCCTACGTAAATGTCTGCGGTTTTCAGAACAGTACCTGTCGCGCGTCACGCATAAAGATCTCAACCGTCGTGGGGCCAATGACTTCGAATTCGTTGAGCCTGGACTCAAACTCGGATCGGTCTTTGCCGGCCTCAAGAACCTTGCGTGCTCGTCCTATGAGGCCCACCAAATCCTTGACCGACCTTCGGCTGAGCTGTTCTCGTTATATTCATTTGAACCGACGAACAGTCTTGAACGAAGGGTTTCATAGCCAGCTGATTTTTCTCACAAGGTCTCGGTTATCCGAAAGCGTGAACTTAACCGACGCGCTATAGCTCCGCTCTTTAGAGGCCACAATAAACAGCGGAGAAAACACAATGCGAGCGCTCACCTATCACGGTGCCCATGACGTCAAGGTAGACACTGTCCCCGACCCGATCATCGAGGCGCCAGATGACATCATCCTGCGAGTCACCGCCACGGCGATCTGCGGTTCCGACCTGCACCTGTATCGCGGCAAGATACCGACCGTGGAGCACGGCGATATCTTCGGCCATGAATTCATGGGCATCGTCGAAGAGACAGGCTCAGGCGTGACTGCCGTCCAACCGGGGGATCGCGTTGTAATCCCGTTTGTTATTGCCTGCGGAGACTGCTTCTTCTGCCAGCTGGATCTGTTCGCGGCCTGTGAAACGACTAATACCGGTCGTGGTGCGATCATGAACAAGAAAGCGATCCCACCGGGCGCGGCGCTGTTTGGCTTCAGCCATATGTATGGAGGAATTCCCGGTGGCCAGGCGGAGTACGTACGCGTGCCGAAAGCCAACACCGGGCCGTTCAAGGTTCCGGGCACATTGGCGGATGAGAAGGTTCTGTTCCTCTCGGACATCCTGCCCACTGCGTATCAGGCGGTCACCAACACCGGCATCGGCCAAGGCTCCAGCATCGCCATCTATGGCGCTGGCCCGGTCGGGCTCCTTTGCGCAGCGGTTGCCCGCATGCTCGGCGCCGAGCGCATCTTCATGGTCGACCACCACCCCTACCGGCTTGCTTACGCGCAGCAGACTTACAACGTGATCCCGGTCAATTTCGATGAAGACGACGACCCGGCTGACACCATCATCCGGCAAACCCCAGGCATGCGCGGAGTCGATGGCGTGGTCGACGCCGTCGGCTTTGAAGCCAAAGGCAGCACCACTGAAACCATACTTGCCACCCTGAAACTCGAAGGCAGCAGCGGCAAGGCGCTACGCCAATGTATCGCGGCAGTCAGGCGCGGAGGCACCGTCAGCGTGCCGGGCGTCTACTCCGGCTTCATTCACGGGTTCCTGTTTGGGGATGCGTTCGATAAGGGGCTGACATTCAAGATGGGGCAGACCCATGTTCAGCGTTTTCTGCCAGAGCTGCTTGAGCATATCGAACTGGGACACATCGCGCCTGAGGCGATCATCACTCACCGCATGTCATTGGAGCAGGCCGCTGAAGGCTACAAGATTTTCGACAAGAAGCAGGAAGACTGCCGCAAGGTCATTCTGACGCCTGGCGGAAACGACATCGTGGTGCCGGAACTTGAAACCGCTGCTCCATCAACAACTGTTCCCGCCGTCTGATCGGCATCGGAGGTCTGATATGGAACCATCATTACTGTGGGTCGCCATGGGCGTGATCCTGTTACTGATTGACCTCTGGGCAATCGCAAGCGTCTGGCGTACGACCAAATCGTCGAGCACAAAACTGGGCTGGGCGGTCGTGATCGTCGTACTACCGGTGATTGGGTTGGCGATATGGGGCATTGCGGGTCCACGAGGCGTCGCGCAGCCTCCGACCTCCAAAGAACACAGCAAAGGGTGATTCGCTATGGCGTCCGCTGAGGATCAATCTCAGCGGACAGCCCTACTGACTTGAATCAGGTTCAGCATGAACATCAGGCCTTGTCTTCCTTACGCTTGCGCCGACCAGAGCGTCATTTTTTCCGGAGCGCCTGGATTAACTCGGCTTTGGTCATTTTCGAGCGCCCAGACACATTGCGAGATCGCGCCTCTGTCATGAGGCTCGCTTTACTCTGACTTTCCAGCGATGACTCGGATTCTCGACCATGGCCGCTCCGAGTTTGCGCAGCCCTCTTACTCGAATCAGACTTGGCTTGGGCCTTGGCAGAAGCAGATGTCTTCTTACCTGAGCCCCCTGCTTTATCGCCTCCACCAGACTGCTTGTTCACGGTCGCCCAGGCACGGGCCTCCGCTTCGCCTTTGGGCGTGCCCTTAGCCTCGTAGCTTTCTTCAATACGTTTCGCTTTTCGTTTCTGCTCTTCGGTGTACTTATCTTTGCTTCCACGTGGCATCGCTGATCCCTCCGAGTCGAAATATCGAGGACGCGCGTTCGCGCCTATACCCATAAGAAAGTCGATTTTTCCAAGAAAGTTCATCGGATTTTTTTCCGTTCCAACGCGCCGCAAATCATCCTCGAACACCCATCGAGCCCCGCTCGTCGCTACCAGAGCACTTCTGCCACGCACTCCCCCTCTGAACGCTATACGCGGATGAACTGCGTTTAGAACGGAGAATTGCCATGTCAGTTGATAACAACGGGCCAGCCGCTGCGTATCCCGGCCCAGATGAAAAAGCGCCTGATACCGGGGAAGGTCATGACTCAGGCCTGGAGCCGAAGCAGGGTTCGCAGGAACGGCCAGCGGACTGGAATCCCCCACCGGGAAATCCCGGCTCAGATCAGGATGCCCAGACTCATCGTGGGAACGGTGGTGCGACAGGCGCACAGGATCTGGGCTTCGACCCCGACTCACCTGACGTGTCCGCCCCCCAGATTGATCCGCCACACCCCGCGCGCACGAGTAACGATCCTGCTCCATGACCCTGTGAATGCCCTCAAGGCTGATGTGCCATTTCTCAATCGACCATCAGCCCTTCAGCTCCAGCCAGCTTTTCCATCAGGGCAAATTTTCTGGTGGTCTGAAACCGGGTCTATCTAAACAGGTCAGGCTTTGCGCCATTCCACGTTTGTGATGCCCTGTTTCTCTGCTGCCGGAACCGGGCAAAGCCTCCTTATGCGCAGAAGCAATGCGCTCGTCCGATACGACCGCCATTACGTATCCACTCGCCATTTAATAACCACTGGGATAGCCTGTGACGCATCGCTCAAGCCTGGTGCAGCAATGCCGTGGTGGCAGTAGCTAAGCCTCCAATAGCAGCAAGGTTATTCATGCCATTCTCGACATTAAAAATACCGCACGAGTTTTCAGCGGAATCCGAGAAAGTTTTCGGAGAGTTCCAGCGTGGCATGGGCTTTCCAATGACGCCCAACTTCATGAAGATGCACGGGCACTCGCTGGCGGCGGCGAAGGGAACATGGGGCTTACTGCAAGGCGCGATGCTAAGCGGAAACCTGCCACGTGCGCTCAAAGAGATGCTTGTCGCGGCGGTATCACATGACCGCAAGTGCATGTACTGCGAAGCTGCGCATCTGGCGTGTTGCAGAAGCCTTGGAATCGACACCGCCACCCTTCAGGCCTTGGTCGAAAATATCGAGGACCTTACGCCGGAAAAGGTGCGGGACATCATCCTTTTTGCGGTGAAGTGTGCACGCAACCCACAAGGCATGACACAGGAGGATTATTCATCCCTGCACAGTCATGGCCTGAACGACGAAGACATCATGGAATTGATTTCAGTCATCGGCTTGGCCGTGTATTTGAACATCGTTGCGGACGCCACCGGTGTGGCACCCGACGACATGTTTTTCCAAATCTGATATGGAGATCAGGGAAGCCCTCACACGTCAAAGCTTGCTGCTGGAATTCATATCCGAGTGCGTGAGCTTACAGACCGTGCCGGAACTGACCAAGCTGGTCGCGGCGCGGCTGCACTGGATTTGCGATTACGACACCTGCACGACGTTACTCCCCGAGCCAGACGGTTTGTCGCTGTGGTCCCAGGATCGGAAAGTCTGCACCGCCGCGAAGATTGAAGATGAGTCTTGTCTGTCGAGCCACGGGACTGCGCTGAGAGACGCCATGGCCAAAGGCTCACCAACGGTCGCGTACTGCAATGACAGCGACAGGTTTGTGTTAGCCCTGCCTTTGGGATCAAGGACTGCTGTACACGGCGCCTTGTGCGTAGGCAGGGTCGGAAAAGGATTCTCCCAAGAGGATGTTCGCCATCTTCAACATGCGTGCAGCTCGGTCGGCGGGGCCTTGGCGCGTATCGCGGCGCTGGCAGCTGAGCGCACAGCCGAACACGCGATCAAACTGGTGGAATCTGAGCTCCGTGCAGCCGCCGAGGACCGGGTGCTCTTGGCTGAACAGATGGTTGGCATCGTGAGTCATGACTTGCGTAACCCGCTGTCGGCCATCCTCATGGGAACCAGCTTGATGGAAATGGGCGAGGCAAATCCCGCAAAAAAACAACGGTTACTGCAAAGCGTACAGAACGCCACGCGGCGGGCACAGCGCCTGGTTGAAGACCTACTCGACTTTACTCAGGCCCGCGTTGGCAAAGGACTGGCCGTCCAAATGGCTAACGTAGACCTGGACGAGCTTATGGCGTCGATTGTCGATGAGCTTCGGCTGAGCTTCCCGAACCTGGAGCATCATCTCCCTGATCATCCGTTGGGATCAGCCTGTCTCGACGCGGACCGTATTCATCAACTGCTTGGCAACCTGGTGGCCAACGCCACCCTGTACGGAACGCCGAGAAAGCCTGTCCATCTCAAATGCGAAATCAACGAAGGCGAACTCGTTTTCTCTGTCAGCAATGAAGGTGACCCGATTCCGCCAGCAATGCTCGCAGACATGTTCGAACCCATGATTCGAGGGCATCAAAATCAAAATGAGCAGCATGGTGTCGGGCTAGGCCTCTACATCGTTCGCGCAATCGCGCAAGGACATCAGGGGACCGTGGCTGTGACGTCTTGCGCAGAGAATGGGACCTGTTTTTCAGTGCATCTCTCGATCGGTCGCATGGCTTAAAGTCCGCGAGCGTCCGCTATGGGCTGTGAGCAGTCATTCATGAGCAACGACTTGCCTTTGAAGCCGTCCTATCAATGATCGGCAAGCTACCCAACACAGCGCACGCTGATCAACCCTTTGTAGAAGCCTGAGAATGCCAGTCCTACCTGCGAAGGTAAGACCGCCAGTGTCGGCTGAAACCGGGGCGACGCATTTAGCCCTCCGCGCTCTGATGATCAATAAGCCAGGTGCGTGTCACGGATACCCCAAACCTACGGACGTGATGCAACCTCGTCCATATGATGGAGCAAATCCAGCGGGTCTTCGTACACCCTCAATGCCCCTGCCCGCTCCAGCTCACTGATGTCATAGCCACCCGACAACAGACCGATGCCAGTGGCCTTGCAACGTCTGGCGGCGAGCATATCCCAGATGGCGTCGCCGATGACCAGGCACTCTTCAATGGGGACTTCCAGGCGTAGAGCGCCAGCGATGAACAGGTCGGGGTCAGGCTTGCCGTATTTCACGTCATCGCGAGTGATCAGTGAAACATCGTCCAGCTTCAAACCCAACGCCTTGAGGTTGATCGCTGCCGTCTCGCTACCGCCGCTGGTTGCGATGCACCACTTCGAGCCGCTCTGGTCGAGTGATTGGAGTAACTCAATGGCGCCCGGCAGCGCTGTAATCTGGTCCTGCAGCTCGCGGTACGCTTTGGCGTGAAGATCGCTGAGTCGTTTGGCCTGCTCGGCGGGAATCTCCAGGCCCGTTTCCCGAGCCAGCGACTTGAGCATCAGCCCTCCGCTCATGCCAATTTTTCGATGGATTCGCCACATTGCCAATGGGATTCCCTCGGCGTCCAGCGCTTGTTTCCAGGCTGCCACGTTCTGGTAAACGCTGTCTGTCAACGTGCCATCCAGGTCAAAAATGAAGGAGGTGGTAGGGCTCATGGTCATGCTCCGATGCGGTGGCGTGCGTACGTATTCGAGATCCCATGCATCCCGGCGTTCCGCGTTTCTTTGGCAATGGGAGTCGTCCAGCACGGATCCAACCCGGAGTTTTCAGGCTGCCCTAAACGACGCTGGTAGGGTCCATTCAAATGAGCCGCGATGAAAGAAAAAACAGACGGGATCATACTGGCGGCTGTACCACTCGCCGTATGATTTTCAAGCCAACCAGGACTCTACTTCTGCACCACCATACTCACTCTTCCACTGTTTCAGCGTTTTGTGATTTCCCCCCTTGGTTTCAAGGGTCTCGCCATTGTGAGGTTGAGCTCTTTTTCGGGATATCGTTCCCGCAATCACGCCATCCTGACAGTCGCTAAAAGGAATCAAGATAGTCGCGGATGAGAAGACGAATAGTAACTACCGCCCGCCCCCGGGGCGCAGGGTGGGCGGCATAAATCACGCTGAGACTTCGCTGGCTAGCCGCTTCAATAGCGCTTGAGCCGCTGCTTGTGATGAAGCGGGATTCTGTCCAGTGATGAGGTGTCCGTCTTCGACCACGTAACTTGCCCAATCAGCAGCCTTCGAGTATTGCCCACCTTTGGCCTTCAGCATGTCCTCGACGAGGAAGGGCACGATCTTCGTGAGCCCTACGGCCTCCTCTTCCGAATTAGTAAAGCCGGTGACGTTTTTGCCCTGCACCACAGGGTGACCATCAGGAGCATTGACGTTCTTCAATACACCCGGCGCGTGGCACACGGCGGCGATCGGTTTGTTGGCCGCATAAAACGCTTCGATCAGGGTAATGGAGTCGGTGTCTTCGGCCAAATCCCACAGCGGGCCATGGCCACCAGGGTAAAACACTGCATCGAAATCATAGGGGTCAACTTCGCCCAAGGGCACGGTATTGGCTAACAACCCCTGAGCCTCGCTATCGGCACGGAAACGTCGAGTGTGCTCGGTCTGGGCGTCCGGTTCATCACTTTTAGGGTCCAGCGGCGGCTGTCCACCCTTGGGAGAAGCCAGGGTAATTTCGGCCCCGGCATCCGCAAATGTGTAATACGGGGCTGCGAATTCCTCCAACCAGAAGCCCGTCTTCTTGCCGGTATCACCCAGCTGGTCGTGAGAAGTGAGGATCATGAGAATGTTCATACGCGCCTGTCTCCTTGCGATATGGGCAGTACTGAATCGCACCGCATAATTGTCAGAGACGTTCACCACGCAGACGTTCACGTCGAATGACCGCAGCTCGTTCGGCCGCGTCTGCTATGGCTCGAGGATATGCAAGGAGGCGACAGGTTCGGTCATGCTGCGCCAGCCACAACTCCACGTACGTCCCAAGCCTTGGTCCAGATAAAGTTGCGATCAATACCGGCGCAGGAACTGCTGAATGCGCTCGCCGCTTTCCTCACCGAAGAACGCTTCAGTGGAGCAATCCTTGACCACCACACCGTTTTCCATGAACACCACACGGTCCGCTGCCTCTCGAGCGAAACGCAGCTCGTGGGTGACCACCAGCATGGTCATGCCGCTGTTCGCCAGCTCGCGCATGACGCCTAGCACTTCGTCACGCAGCTCAGGGTCCAGGGCAGAAGTTGGCTCATCAAAGAAGATCACTTCAGGGTCCATGGATAACCCTCTTGCGATGGCGACACGCTGCTTCTGGCCACCCGAAAGTTTGGCGGGATAACTGTCCGCTTTGTCCGCGAGACCGACTTGATCCAACAAATGCCGCCCTCGTTCAAGCGCCTGTGCCTTTGAAACCTTTTTCACGCTGAGGAGCCCCTCCATGACGTTCTCAAGGGCCGTCATGTGCGGAAAAAGGTTGAATGACTGGAAGACCATGGCGGTCTTTTGCCTAAGTAGCGCCACTTGCTTGCGCGTTGCCCGGTCGAATCGACCGCTACGCGGAATTTCCACACGAAACCCGCAGACCTCCAGCGTCCCGGCGTCCGGTTTTTCCAGAAGGTTGAGAGAGCGCAGCAAGGTTGTTTTGCCTGATCCCGACGGACCGAGGATGACCACGACTTGGCCGGCCTGAACCTCAAGGTCAACGTTTTTGAGTACGGCCAGATCCCCAAATGACTTGCTCAGGCCAGTAACGCGTACAGTGCTTGTGTTCATCGCATGTGCCTCGTCCAACGGCCTTCCAGCCAGGTTTGCAGGATGGTCAACACCTGATTGATGAGCCAGTACATCGCGCCCACCATCAGGAACATTTCCATGTACCGGAAGGTGGAAGCACCGATCTGCTCAGCCACTCTGGTCATTTCCATGACCGTGATCGTGGAAGCAAGCGAGGTGTCCTTGATCAACGCGATGAGCCGACTGCCCATGGTGGGTAAGGCGATTCGAAACGCCTGCGGAATGATGATCCGGCGAAGACAGGTCCAGTAGCCCATGCTCATCGAACTGGCGGCCTCCCACTGCCCACTGTCGACCGCGATGATGCCGGCTCGAAAGGTTTCGCTCAGATAGGCCGCCGAGAACAGCGTCAGTGCGAGCAGGGCCGAAGGGATCGGAGTCATCACGATCCCGTAATGCGGCAAACCGAAATAGATCAACAGTATCTGCACCAACAGAGGCGTGCCGCGGAAGATCGAGACATAACTGAAGGCGATCATCCGAACCAGCCGCACCGGAGAAATCCGCATCAGGGCAATCATCAAACCCAAACCAGTACCTAGGACAAAGGCACCCAGGCCTAACCCAAGGGTCGTCACGATCGCCTTTTGCAGTAGGGGCAGCGCCCGTAGAAAGAGATCCCACATTATTTATTCCTCTGCCAGCTCAGCGAGAGCGGCCTTGATTCCACTGGTCATGTGATAATCCGGCCCGATCCACTCCTTGGCGACAGCGTCCACCGTGCCATCTGCAACCATCGACTCGATGGCTTTGCTGACCGCGTCGCGCAGACTGTCTCGACCCTTGGCCATGGCAGGAGCAGACAGCTGGTACGTCAGAGGCTCACCCACTGCCTTGATGGGCAGGTTATTGACCTTTTTGTACTTCTCTCCGCCGAACAATGAAGACAGCACTGCATCAACCCGTCCAATTGCCAGATCGTTGAACACCAGACCGCCGTTCTCATAGGCCCGGATGTCGGACGTGGTCATGTGCTTGCGGGCCCAGGATTCATTGCTGGTCCCCGACGTCACACCGATCGAGTGCGCTGGCATGTCCTTGATGCTATGGATGTCCTGATTGTCGTCGCGCACGAAGATGTAGAACTCTTCCACGCCATACGGGCTCGCGAAGTCGACCTGTTTTCTGCGTTCATCTGTGGGCGTCAGGTCGTTCATGACGAGATCGTATTTGTCGGCCTTCAAGCCTTCGACGAAGCTTTTGAAGCTGTCAGCGATGAACTCCACTTTCGCCACGCCAATGCGCTTGGCAACCTCTTTGGCGATGGCAACGTCGTAGCCTGCTGGCTTGTTGTCCTGCCCCAGATAACTCCAGGGTGGACTGGCTTGGGTGTTAGCGATACGAATAACGCCTCGCTCCCGCAGGGTTTGCAGGGAGTCGTCAGCCATGGCAACCGAGCCAATGCCGAAAGACATGATCATTGCCAATGCGAAACGAATGCCGTTCTGTTTCATTGTTATCCATCCTCATTTGAGTGTGCGGCCGCAGGGGCTCGCGGGAGTAACGGCAGAAAATTCTGGTCTGGCCGCCGCGTCTGAAGCGCAGCGTGCCTGTACGTCAACGTACCCGGGCGTATGCCTCCAGGGCTTCGGCGAGGTCGGCGATCAACATCGACTCGTCTTCAAGACCGATCGAGATGCGCACGATGGGTTGATCTGTTGGTGAAAATTGCCGTGCCTGTTGCTGGGATGCCGGGTAGTAGGCAATCAGGCTGTGGGTACCGCCCCAACTCGCGCCGATGGGGAACCGTTGCAGGGCATTGAAAAATGCGCCGAAGGCACTTTCGTCGGCAGCTGGTTCCAGGATGATCGAGAGCAAGCAGCCGCTGCCTTCGAACTGGTTCTTCCACAGGGTGTGACCCGGATCGCTTTCCAGCGCGGGGAAAAGTACTTGTCGTACTAGAGGCTGAGCCTCCAGCCAACGCGCCACTGCCAATGCCTTTCGGCTTTGCTCACGCAGCCGTAGCTCGAACGTCTGAAGCCCGCGCTGGACCAGGAAACAATCCTCAGGGCTGGTCGCCTGACCAAAGATGCTTTGGGTTTCCCGCAGCACCGCGTAGCGTTCCGGATCGTTGAGACTGACGGTTCCCATCAGCAGATCGGAATGACCGCCGAAGTACTTGGTCGCTGCTTGAACCACGAAATCCACGCCATGCTCGATGGCTTTGAAATAAAGAGGGCTTGCCCAGGTGTTGTCCATCATGGTCAGCACGCCGTGCTTTTTGGCGATGGCGGTGATTGCACCAATGTCCTGCATTTCCATGGTGACGGTGCCCGGAGCTTCCATGCAGATCATGCGGGTGTTCGTGCGGATCAATGCTTCAATTCCGGCGTCGATAGTCGGTGGATAGAACTCCACCTCAACACCAAGATGAGCCAGCCACTGGCGACCGAAAGTCTTGAGCGAGCCATAGCAGGAGTCCGAAATAAGCAGATGGTCGCCTGCACGAACGAAGCCCATGACAGTGGTAATCAGTGCAGACGCACCCGTCGGCATGATCACGCAGTGGCGGGCGTTTTCCAGATCAGCGACTTGACGCTCGAGCGCACGAGTGGTTGGCGTGCCGGTAATTCCATAGCTGTAGCCGTCCGGCTGTCGGCTCTTACGGCTGACGAAGTCTTCGAACGAATCGAACACTACGGTCGAACCGCGCCATACACCTGGAGAGAGGCTGGCATAAGGGCTGCCGGCAGGATCTACAAGTTTCATCTAGGTACGCCTTGTTGGGTCAGGGACAATGAATCCTATTGTTCAATAGACCTAACTGAGTGACTACACCTAGAATTATTAACTCAATAAGTAAAGGTTATAGGTTACTGCATGGGTGTCCGAGAAATTGAAGTCTTTCGAGTGGTCATGAACGCAGGAAGCACCAGCAAGGCTGCCAACATGCTCGGCATCTCCCAACCTGCCGTCAGCCAGGCGATTCGCAAACTCGAAACATCTGCCGGTCTCGCTTTCTTCCACCGGATTCGTGGCCGTCTGGTGCCCACGCAGGAGGCGCACGCGTTAATGGTGGACGTGGACAAACTCTTCATCGGGATGGATGCGATCGAACATCGGATCAAGACCTTGAAGCAGTTCGGCACGGACCGCCTCGCCATTGCCGTGCATCCGGCACTGGGTAATGCATTCATGCCGAGGGCTCTATCATCGTTCGATCTGGCAGGACGAGATATGAGGGTGTCGTTACGGGTGCTTAGCTCGCGGGAGGTGCATCAGGACGTGTCATCCGGTCAATGCGATTTTGGCCTGATGGCCGACGAGATGCCGGTCATGGGGTTGGAGCATTCGCCTTTTCTGGAATCGCCGGGTGTCATGGCCATGCCACCTGATCACCCGCTTGCAAAGCTGCCGGTGATCACTCCGAACGATATCGGCAACCACGACTTCATCGCACTCAATCCAGAAGACAGCAGCCGTCGGCGACTGGAAGCGGCGTTGGCCCCCTATGGCGTGACGCCGAATATCAGGATTGAAACGCCCTATGCCCATACCGTCTGCGAGATGGCGTTGCGCGGTATCGGGTTCGGTTTCGCCAATCCTGTCGCCGTCGTCGACTACATCGACCGTGGCTTGGTCATCCGGCCGTTTTCCCTGAAGGTGAACTTCACGAGCCTCTTGCTTTTCCGACCCGGAAAACCCTTGGCGGACAACGCGCGAAAGTTGATATCCGCGCTACGCATCCAACTGGCAAAGGATTTGAAGCTTGTGGAAAACCATATGAAAAAGTGAGGCTTCGGCGTCAAGGTTTAAGCGTGAGTGATTGCATGGACTTGACGAAACCCGTTGGGATGGCTATCCGAGCCGCTAACACTTTCAAATGGCCCAGGACGTCGAATCTGGATGCAGGCTGAAAACGCTTCGCGGTGGTCGGCGCACCGCTGGAGCGAGGCTTTTTTCCGGGTGAGTGAGATAGGCCTGACAAGATAACGCTGGGCCCAGGCGATCTCTGAAGACCATGCGGACATGGCTGACATGCGGACATGCGGACATGCGGACATGCGGACATGGCTAGGCGGACGTAATCGAAACGACCTCGATGTACTTGAATTTCTTGCGGGCCGCTTTAATCGCATCGAGCTCCGCCTGCAGCTTACTGAGCGTGTCGGCTTCGAAGACGAACATCTGGGTCTCGCCTTCAAATTCATTTCCGACTCGCAGGGTCACCTTGAGCTTGGGTACGAATGTCTGAGGTGGTTTACGTTTTTTCGCCGCTACGGGTGGGACGATAACGATCGACGACGGCTCTTCCGGCGCAGCTACCTGGGTCGGAGCTTCTGCGCCCCCAAACAAGGCCCTTCGCATCTCTTCTTCAGTCAACTCTGTATTCACGAATCTATGTCCTGTCGATGTGTTTTCAGGTGCTCCCGCACCGGGCAGCCCACTTGATCATTTTGTCTCAGTCACGATGGTTGAGACCTATCGCAGCACGACAGTTTCGCGACTCAATGCTCCCCTGCCTGAATGGCCAACACGCTCGATCCTTCATGCTGGGCGTTTGCCGGACAATCGTCAGCTTGGCCTTCCTTGAAGGTTCCTCTCGAGGCACCTCTCGAACAGTGTCGTGGAAGGTTACGACGTTGTGCGCACCTGTCGGGATAAAGTTTTGATCATTGAAGACCGTTTGCCGAGCTTGGTTAACGAATGTGCCGGTGTTTGGCGATTGGAGGTCTAACGATGGGCCGGGCCGTATGACCGAACCGCTGTTCATCTCACCTGAATTTCGTCCCGAGCGAAGATTTTCAGCCACTTGTAACGCGCTTCCGCGATCAGGCTCAGATCGATTTAAGAGGATAAACCCGCTTACGGCGGCGATGCATCCTGCTACTGCATAGGTGGCGAACCTCTGAATGCCACGCTTCTGTTGAGTTCTAAGAATTCGTTCCGGAGCATCACCGAAATCTGCTTTCATCCATGCACCTGTCTATTTCTTCCCGGCACGTCGGCAACGCTCCGAACAATACCGGACCTCGTCCCAATACCGCGCCCATTTTTTTCGCCAAACGAAAGGAAGTTGGCAGCAGATGCAGGTTTTGACCTCATCCAAGGTCCTGACTTATTGAGAAGAATGTCCAAACTTGTTGTTGATTCGTTTGGCAATGTCGAGATGATCTTCCTCCAAAGCAAAATGCCCGGTGTTGTAGTGAACTATTTCTGCGCTCGGCAGGATGTCCTTGACGGCGTCGGCGCCGCGTGGGGCTACTATTCATCCATCCAAAAGCGCTGCAAGGTTGGATGGCACCGATGGGTTGAGGTCACATTTGCGTTCACGTATGACGTCGCCATGATAAAGCTGCTGTTTTCTTACCGATGCCGTTTGGTCTGACGTATCTAGCCCGCAGCGTGACAGCTACTCGCAGTCATGGCACGGATGTACCACAAGCTCCGCAACGGACACTTGTCACTTTTTGACGTGAAAGTGGTTGTTCAAGAACGTTTTCAACCCACTGATCGCAAGCCCGCCACAAATCTTTTTTTCATGGTTTTATCTAAGCACAGCCTCCAGCCGGAACGCCATTTTTCAGATGGCAAGCATGGTTTCGGTCGGTCGCCACGCGGCGAAAATCCGTTGGCTCGTTCTACCGCCCCATCCCCGGACGATGCGAAAAACGGTCTTTTTCTGCAACCTCGGAGCATGAGCATTCCATTCTTATAAGGAGAAGGTCATGACCCTTCTACACGCCCCTCAACGTGATTTGGTGCAAGTGCGTGTCAGACCGCCATCGCCGGTGGTCTATATCGTTGACGATGACATTTCCGTGCGCGAGTCACTGGAGACGCTCATCTGCCTTGAAGGGTTCGAGGTGCGGAGTTTCGACTGCGCCCGGTCCTTTCTGGACTGTCCACACAAGCCGGAGCTGGGGTGCCTGCTGCTCGACAACACGCTTCCTAGCCTGACGGGCCTGGAGCTGCAGCGCTCACTCGTGATCGACAGACCGACGATGCCCATTGTGTTCATGTCCGGCAGAGAAGATGCGTCGACCATCGTGCAAGCGATGAAAGCCGGCGCGGTGGAATTCCTCACCAAGCCTCTGGACACGACCAGACTGTTGGAAGCGGTACAACTGGCCATCGCCAAAAGCCAGCTGTTGCTGGCTCAGGAACAACACAAAAATGCTCTGGAACAGCGCTACAAGGAACTGACCCGTCGCGAACGCGAGGTCCTGACGCGGGTGCTCAGAGGGCTGCTGAATCGTGAAATCGCTGTGGAACTGGGCATCAGTGAAATCACGGTCAAGGCCCATCGTGGCCAAGTCATGCGCAAGATGGAGGCTCGAACCCTTGCGGACCTGTTTCGGATGGCGAGCGACCTCGGGTTCTAGCGCGTTCGATGTCCGCGTATACCGATCACATCCAGGTCACACCCGCATTGATACCGAACCGGCTTCGCAACTGGCTGGGCGTAACGTGGAAGTGGCGGATGAACGCTCGGCGCATCCGCTGATCGTCACCAAATCCATAACGGGCGGCGATAGCGCCGAACGAATGATCGCTCTGTTCTACGGATTGCCGCGCGCCTTGAACGCGCAATAGCTCCACGACTTTCGAGGGAGTCAGATCGGTTCGCGCCTTGCAGGTCCGAATCAGCGTTCGCACGCTCATTCCTGCCTGCTGCGCCAACACCTCGACGCCCAACTCCTGGTCGAGATTATTGGCGATCCAGGCGAACAGCGAACCCAATTCTCCGCCCGCATCGGCAATCTGCCCCGAGAGCACGGTGCTAAATTGTGACTGACCGCCAGGGCGCTTGAGGAACACGACCAACTCACGGGCCACGCCGAGCGCTACTGGGGTGCCCAAGTCCTTCTCGATCAACGCCAGCGTGAGGTCCACCCCGGCGCTGACACCTGCTGATGACCAGAACGAGCCGTCATTGACCCAGATCCGGTCTCGTTCCAGTTCGACGTCGGGGAAGCGCTCGGCGAACTGATCGCAGTAGCGCCAGTGGGTGGCAGCCTTCAGCCCCTTGAGCAGCCCCGCCTCTGCCGCCAGAAACGCGCCGGTGCAGACGCTGGCCACACGCCTTGAGCGATTCGCGAGCGCCTGAACCGCACGCACCAGCCCGGGATCCTGAGCTGCGGTCGGAGCGTGAAAGCCTCCCGGCAGCACCAGCGTACCGATACTGCCGTACAGCGCATCGACCTTGACGCTGTCGAACGCCAGCCCCGGACAATCGCTCTCGACCCGCCCGCCATTCACTGACGCAATGATCACCTCGTACTGTCCTTCGCCTGCGACGGCGAAGGCTTGGGCAGGGCCTGCGACGTCGTAGGACGCCACCCCCGGATAGATCAAAAAGCAGACGCGATGACTTTTCATGACGTTGAAACACGGAAGGACTGGGCGGCGAATTCGGGCGGTGTCACAGATCGTCTCGTCTTAGTGGTGGCGGTGAGTGGCCGTCAATTTGTACTACAAAGCGCCTCGCCAAAGACACATCTGTTTACAACCTGCTCGCCTAATGAAGCGCTAGATGAAAACAGCATCAATCGACTGAATGGCGTTTTTTAGATTGTTTCAATACTCTATAAAGTGCTAAGTTCAACTCACCTTTGTGCTGATGCCTTCAGCCATGCGCCTTTCGAGGATCGCCCCATGCTCCAGATCCGCCCCAATTGCGAATGCTGCAACAAGGACCTCCTGCCCACGGCCACCGACGCTGTGATTTGTAGCTTTGAATGTACGTATTGCCTGGATTGCACGACCGGGAAATTCGCCGGTGTATGCCCGAACTGCGGCGGCGAACTGCTGCCACGACCCATTCGACCGGCGAGCATGCTCGAAAAACACCCTGCCTCGACCGAGCGCGTCTACCACCCGGAAAAGTGCGCGTCCTGAACCACCCCCTCGTTGCCTCTCGTCTTTGGAGAACCGTCATGTCTGCTTCCATGCCATCTGTCGTCATCGCAGGTTTCGCCCGCTCACCGTTTCAATTCGCAAAAAAAGGCGCCCTTATCAACGTGCGACCGGATGATCTGGCGGCTCAGGTACTCAAGGGTTTGATCAACAAACTGCAACTCGATCCGGGGCTGCTGGAGGATGTGGCGATGGGCTGCGCTTATCCAGAATCCGAGCAGGGCATGAACATCGCCCGCATTGCCAGCTTCCGGGCAGGCTTCCCTGACAACCTGGCCGGCATCACCCTCAACCGATTCTGCGGTTCATCGATGAGCGCCGTACATTACGCGGCAGGTCAAATCCTGCTCGGTGCTGGCGAGGCGTTTCTTTGCGCGGGCGTCGAGTCCATGACTCGCGTACCGATGGGGGGTTTTAATTTTTCGCCCAACCCGACGCTGATCAAGGACATGCCACAGGCTTATTGGTCGATGGGGCAAACCGCTGAAGAAGTGTCGAAGCGATTTGGCGTCAGCCGCGTCGATCAGGAGACCATGGCGGTCCAGTCCCACGCCAAGGCTGTCAGTGCACGAGAGCAAGGTCTGTTCTCCGACGAAATCATCGCGGTGCAAACCCCTGAAGGCGCGGTCAGCGAGGATGGCTGCGTCCGCCCTGGCACTAATCTGGAGGCGTTGGCTGGGTTGAAACCGGCCTTCGGCGGCACCGTGACCGCTGGCACGGCGTCCCCACTGACCGACGGCAGTGCTGCGGTGCTGGTGTGCACGGAAGCCTTCGCCCGGCGTCATGGCCTGGAGATGCTGGCACGCGTCAAAGCCGTCACCGTCGCTGGTTGTCCTCCCGAAATCATGGGCATGGGTCCGGTGTACGCGGTGCGTAAACTGCTGGAGCGCACAGGCCTGAACATTGCCGATATCGATCTGGTGGAGCTCAACGAAGCATTTGCCAGCCAGGCAATTGCCTGCGTACGGGAGTTGGGTCTGGACATGTCCAGGGTCAATCTGGACGGTGGCGCGCTCGCCATGGGCCACCCGCTGGGCGCGACAGGCGCACGTATTACGGGTAAGGCGGCGTCACTGCTGAAACGTCAGGGTGCCCGGTACGCTATCGCAACCCAATGCACTGCTGGCGGGCAAGGCGTGGCGACATTGCTGGAAGCCATTTGAGCCAAGCGGCAGAACTTACAGCGGGCGCATTCTCCGCTGTAACGTCACTGATCGACACGCACCGTTTAAATAATGCGCCGCTAAATAATCGAATCCAGACCATCGTGTAATTGTTGCTACACCGACCGTCTGGCGTACTTCCTCGCCAACACCCTCTGGACCATGGATGAGGCGCTCAAACGCATGAAAGCCATTGCTGTCTAATCCATCGATATCTCGTTCGCTGCTTTATCCCCTTTGCTCTTTGCCGACTATCACCGGCAAAGAGCTTTTCAGAGTCAGGCCACTAAAAAAGAAAATAAATCGACCAAACGGATTTCAACTGTCATCTTTAACAGCAACTGACGGACGGCGCGCTTATCGCCGTCTGTCAAAAGCCATGTTACGTCAACCGATGACTGCGTGCTGCCGGCGGCAATGGGTGGCGCGACGAAACGAATAACGGCGTCATGGGTGTATTGGCATGGTTAATATGCGACCACGATTTCAATCGCGCGCCGGGATCGGTACTTTCAACGACGTCATAGCCCGCACTGGTCAATCGGTATTCGGCAGGCGTCGTGCAATCCGTCACGAGCCCCATGTCCTTGAGCAAAGCCAAATGCAGCCTGACTTCGGACCAGGTATAGCCAGCGGTTTTCTCCACACCCGTTTCTATATCACGACAGCATTGCGTCGGATTTGAATCGTCTTGCATGAAAAGAAGAATCGCTTTGAGCAGTTCACTGTTTCTGTGCATGTTAACCTCCAGGACCGGCCTTGTATTAGGCCTTTAAATCTAGAGCTGACTCCATCATGGACAAATTAATGAGGAAAGCAATGCCTGTCAGACGAAATTCTGGATGACGCGCTTACACCACAAACAAAAACCAGGAATGACCCTTAAAGTCGATACCATGGTGCAATTGCATGATTCTTCTGAATGGGGCGTAATACGTTATGGCCCCTCTGAACTCGGTTACTACGTGTCAATAATCACGGGACGGCCTGCCCATCAAGAGACTCGTGTCGTCGGCGAATTGAGTAAACACTCACACTGTTTAGCGTCGATACAGTTGAGTGCACTCGCGGATTCCTCGTGATCGGAGAAACACATGTCGACAGCGCTAACATTTCGCAACTTGCAAACAAGCACGGCCCCTCTGGCCAAGGCCTGAGCATTGCGAGATCGACCATGCACATCTTGAGCGTCGCCACAGGCCATTCTCGTTTGACGCTCACCTGGTCGATTGAGATCTGCGTGTTTTTCGGGCACGAATGTTATTGATCAATGTGAAAACGCATCATCAGGGAGCTCGAACATGTTGCAGCTAAGACCCAATTGCGAGTGCTGTGACCGGGACCTTCCGCCCGACTCGGAAGATGCGTGCATCTGCTCTTTCGAATGCACATTCTGCCGCGATTGCGTAGACAGCCTCTTGGCCGGCATTTGCCCGAACTGCGGTGGCGAACTGCTCGCCCGTCCTCGCCGCCCCGCTGATCGCCTGAAAAAATACCCCGCCTCAACGGACCGCACGCCGCCGATGGATTGCACAAAAGCAGACCACTGACTCTGGCCGGTCGGCCTTCCCACTAGTGGCATCCGGCGACAAGCCGTTCAAGAGCTTGTTATGCTCGCCCAACTTAGAGTCAGGGGAGCAGCTGTTCAATGGGACATTCTCAAGCGAATAAAGCCGAATCGCGGCAGCGCATCTTGAGCGTTGCCTCTCGGCGTTTTCGCGAACAGGGCCTGGAAAGCCTCAGTGTCGCGGACGTCATGCGTGAAGCCGGCATGACGGTCGGAGGGTTCTACAAACATTTCACGTCGAGGGACGAACTGGTCACCGAAGCGCTGGCCACAGCCTGCCTTGAAATGGATGACTCCTACCTCACTCGCCAGCCCACCCTGAAGAAGACCATCAAGGCCTACCTGTCCGAAGCGCATCGAGATGATCAGGCCGAAGGTTGCCCTCTCGCAGCGCTGATCAACGACATGGCTCGAGGCAACGATGAGGCCAAAAAAATTTACACCGACCGGCTCGAAAAAAGCCTCGATATCCTGATCAGCCAGATGCCTGAAGACACGGAAGGCGATCGGCGTACGAAAGCGATGCTGATTTATAGTGCCTACATCGGCGCGTTGAGCCTGTCACGAGTGGTCCCGGATGCCCGCTTGTCTCGTCAGATACTGCGTGGGGTTTCGAAGGAGCTGATCTCCCTATTCCCGGAAGCTACATGCAAACGCTGAGCGCGTCCGACTCCCCATACGACCGACCGTGATGACCATGATCACAGCCAGAAACAGGATCGCAGCCCCCCGACAGGCTGACATGGCCGCCCCTTCCGCAGCGCCGATCAACGAACCCAGCCTGATCGAGCGCGGATACGTCGAAGTTTTGACAGCCCAAATAGGCTCGGTCGACTGCTAGGTCACACCTAACAGCCAAAGCTCTGTACCAACCGGCGCTATACTTCTCAGGACAATCCCTAGATATCATCCGGATCACAACCACGGCGGATGGTCTAGCCTGCCCATCAGCAACATGAACAGGTTTCACTTCCTCGAATCAGGAGCCGGGCTGGTCGAATGGCTGTCGCGGACTTATCTCGTTAGCAATCCGGAAGAGTTCTGCCAGCGTATTGGCTTCCATCTTGCGCATGACTTGCCCGCGATGTGCCTTGACGGTAATTTCACTGATGGACAGTGCGTTGCCAATTTCCCGATTCAATAGCCCTTCAACGACTAACGCGAACACTTCACGCTCTCGTCGGGTCAACTCCCTGTAACGCGCTTTCACCGTCGCCTTGCGCACTTCGTGGCGCACCAGTAGTTCACTTCGGGCAATGGCCGATTGAATGGCATCGAGCAACTTTTCGATATCTAGTGGCTTTGTCAGAAATTCGACAGCCCCGGCTTTCATGGCCTGAACAATCGTACGAGCGTCTTCCCTGCCCGTAATGAAGATAATAGGCATCGCCGGTTTATCGACCGCGATTGATTGCTGCAGCTCCAGCCCCGTGACACCCGGCATCGAGACATCGAGCAGCAGACAGCAAGGCTCCAGGAGATGGGGATAATCGAGAAACCGTTGAGCACAAGAAAAACTTTTTACTTGCAGACCGGTATGGCGAATCAATGATTCAAGTGCTTCCCGAACGGACACGTCGTCATCGACAATAAATACTTTTCCAGCCAGCACGTCGGGATGAGGCCTCGGCTCATCCTGATTGGCTGAATGCAACAGACTCATCTTATTCTCCAGTCAGCGGTGATCGTCATCAGGCACTCGTACAGCCCCAGATAAGCCTGGAAAAGCTCTGTATCGCTGACGGGTATGTACAACCTGGCAACCACATCATCGGCAACCCATTGTTGATGACGCAGGTCTCGCTGATTCACCCGGTATGAGAATGGCAGGCACTACCGAGCATCAGGTCACGTGCATGTCTCATATCGCTACGCTACTGAAAAGCCCGGTCAAGGGTAAATTCAAGCCTCGAAACAGCCTGTTTGAACAGCAGGCTCACGCACGGTTTTACCGCCAGCAACGATCATGACGAGCGCCTAATATTTACCGGGTTACTTCCCACACAAATCAAAATGCGCAAGACCGTTACACATGTTGCGACCGCTCTGGCCTGGGCACTGGCAGGCAACGCCAACTTAACTTCAAAGGCCTCGGGCGTCTATTGACCTATGGTGTGGGTTTTTACGATTTATGCGATCCGGATAATGGCGCGATAGCAGGATTCGGAGACTGTTCGCCGGGAATGGAAAACGTAAAGATCGCACCACGCCCATCGCCCTTTTGCGCAATCAACTTTCCACCGTGGGCCTCGATGATCCAGCGACTGATAGAAAGGCCAATGCCCATCCCGTCCCTCTTGGTCGTGAAGAACGTCTTGAACACGTCTTCCGGATCGGCGTTGGCGAACCCGACGCCGGAATCGCCAACGCTCAGGCTGACGAAGCCGTCCCGATGAGCGCCCACGACCCTGATACGACGCGGTCCATCGCTTGCGGCCTTGATCGCATCGATCGCGTTGCGCAGGAGATTCTGAATGACTTGTTGAACTTGAATCCTGTCCCCGCGCACTTGCGGGAGGTCCGCCGGGTAGGATTCGTCGACGCTGATCCGGCACTTGCGCAAATCGCCCTGCAGCAGGCCGATGATATCCCCGGTCGCGCATGGCAGGCTCCAGGGGCTGGCGGTGATCGCCTTTTGACTGAACAATTTGCGTAACCGCGACACCACATCTGCCGCTCGATTGCCGTCGCGAATGATGCGCTGGGCGGCTTCGACAGCGCCCTCGACATTGGTGGGCGCTGTATTGAGCATCCTCAGGCACGTGTTCGCGTTCATCACGATGCCGGACAGCGGCTGATTGATTTCATGTGCGATGGAGGCTGTCAGCACGCCGAGGCTGCTGGCTTTTGCCGCTTGGGCGAGCTCATTGCGGGCCAGGATCAATTCCTCCGCTGCCAGATGCTGCTCAGTGACATCCTGCACCGTCCCAATGTATTCCGTTTCTCCCGACAGCGTAACCGTCGCATAGGCGCAATACTGGATGAACTTAGTCGCGCCGCCGGGCATCAGAATTCGCACCCGTTCTTCAAAGTTTCGACCGTTCCTGGCGTCGAAGACATGGCCGAAGCTCAACGATGCATCGTCTGGGTGTGTCCGCTGCTCGATGAGTTCGCGGGTGACCGGCGTGTCGAGGGGAAACTCGAACATGTTGTACAACGCGTTGCACCAGGCCATCGAGTCTGCCCCTTCACGGAACGAAAAGATGCCCAGGCCCGCGAGGCGCTTGGCTTCCGTCAGCAATGCCTGGCTGCGGCGCTCTCCGTCTTCGGCCATTTTGCGATCGTGGATATCCGTCATGGTTACGTACCAGCGCTCGATGGCGCCGGTGTGGTCCAGCGCTGCCGTGGTTTGCAACCAGAACCAACGGTACATGCCGTCGGCCCGGCGAAGGCGAAGTTCGAACGCGGGAGGACCGTTGCCATCCGACAACAGCACCGCACACCAGCCCTCCATGGCGTGTCGGAAGTCGTCGGGATGCAGCGCGACGGTCCATCCCCAGCCCTCGCTGTCGGCTATCGATGTGCCCGTGTAGTCGCACCACTGATCGTTGAAGAAGTCAGCCGAACCGTCTGGCAGGCATGACCACACCAGCATCGGTACGGTGTTGAATATGAGGCTGAGCTTCTCTTCGCTGGCCGACCAGTTGGCCTCCGCATGCTTGCGATCCTCGATGTCGGTGCCCGCTCCATACCAGCGCACGATGGCGCCGGATGCGTCAAAGAAGGGTTCGACCCGCAATAAAAACCATCGGTACACCCCATCATGACGTCGTATCCGCACCTCGGCTTCACTGGGTCGCCCCGACGCCAGGGATTCGCGCCATTTCTCCATCCGGTGCCCAAGGTCCTGAGGATGGATCGCCGTCTGCCAGCCCCAACGCCGGGACGCTTCGCGAGACAAGCCAGTGTAGGTCGAGTGCGCTTTATTGAGAAACTCGCAGGTGCCGTCGGCAAAGCTACTCCAGGCCATGACGGGCAACAGGTCGAACATTCTGCACGCCTCATCTCTGGCGTCATGGGGAGACGAATCATGAAAAGATGAGGAAAGAACGTAACCGTTCTGATCAGAGTCAAGCGGGCCTGGTTCAGGCCCTTCGTTGTAGTGCTTCATACTCTGCTCCCGCATCGGCATCGCCCACTGAATGGCCCTTTCCCTGTGTCGGTCCGGACATCCATGACCGGTCTGGCCGTGCGGCAGAATAGCAGCTTTTTTGAATTGTGGATTTCAACCGTTATCCTGATACACCATCTCGATCGTTCAGGATTTCATCTGTCATCCAAAGCTCAGGACCCTCACGTGACGCAACGAACAGAGGGTCATCGCAGCTGTTGTCTGTTATTGGGCAAGCAACGCGGGCGTTACTTTCTCTCGGCGGATGGTCATGATGACGGCGGACGCCAGCACACACAAAACGCCTGCCACGAAGAACGCCGGCAAGTAACTGAATAGATGCTCTTTTGACCACCCCCCAGCGAAGGCTGCCACTGCCGCACCGATTTGATGTCCGGCGAATACCCAGCCAAACACTAAACCCGCTCGCTCAGGCCCGAACCTGTTCACGGCCAGACGAACCGTCGGCGGCACCGTTGCAATCCAGTCGAGCCCGTAGAAGATCGCGAACACCGAGAGCCCCCAAATCGTAAAGTCAGAGTACGGCAGCGCGATCAGCGACAAGCCGCGCAACCCGTAGTACCAAAACAACAGATGCCGGCTGTCGAAACGGTCGGACAACCACCCTGACAACACCGTGCCAATAAGATCGAACACGCCCATGACCGCAAGCAACCCGGACGCCTGCATCGGACTGATGCCGAAATCGCCGCACAGTGGAATCAAGTGCACCTGCACCAAGCCTGCCGTGCTCGCGCCACAGATAAAGAAGGTCGCGAACAGAATCCAGAACACGCGGGTCCTGGCGGCGTCACGCAGCGTGGTCAGCGTGGCCGAAAAGATCGACTCCCCACTCTGCACTGGCTCGACAATCGGGTCGGTGCTGATGTCGCCATAAGGACGCAGCCCGAGTTCGCTGGGGCGATCGCGCATGAACATCAGCACCGCTATAGCCACGATCGCCAGCAGCGCAGACAGCACCACCAACGCCCAACGCCAACCGTAATGATCAGAAACGCTGGCTAAAAGGGGCATGAAGATCAACTGACCGGTAGCGTTACTCGCGGTCAACACGCCGATCACCAGACCCCGACGATGATTGAACCAGCGAGACGAAACGACAGCTCCCAGCACCAGCGCAGTCATACCCGCGCCGACACCCACGCCAATCCCCCAGAGCGCGATCAATTGCCAGACCTCGGTCATGCCAAGGGACAGCATCAGGCTGACCATGATCACGATGATCGCCGTGATCGTGACCGTGCGCGGACCGTACTTGCTCATCAGCGCCGCCGCGAACGGCGCAGTCAGGCCGAACAGGACGAAACGGATCGAGAGCGCCGAGGAGATCTGTACCGTGTCCCAACCGAATTCCATCTGCATCGGCACAATGAAAATACCCGGCGCGCCCACAGCGGCAGCGCTGACCAATGAAGCCAGAAACGTCACGACCACCATGGCCCACGCATAGTGAATGTTTCGTCGCGAAAGCAGGTTTGAAAGCCAGTCAGAAAGCATGCGTACCTCGATGAATCCGGTGCAATAAGAGAATGAGATGCCCTGTCGGCGATCGGATCGTGCGAACCCTGCGCCCGGCACCGTAAGGCTTCGTGCCGCCTGAGCACGTTGTGAGACCCCACCCTCGGATTTCGTCAGACGAAACCGTTGCTCCAACCTGTACGTTTTTCAGATCGAACAAGGCCCATTCCTGCGGTAAAACCTCAGTAATCACGAGACGAAAATCTGGAAAATGGCTCTACAACGACGTGCGTTCGACCCTGCATAAAGCTGTGTCGACACAAAATCTAACACTTGATAGATGACCGTTTCAATCTAAAATCCAGAATAAAGACACTTGCTACCCGGGAGACCCGAATGAAGATGCTCAGAAATGAAGCCTCCGTCGAACTGATGAACCAGAACGCACAGGGAAGTCTGCCGGGATACCTCGGCGTCGAAATGATCGAACTCGACGAACGACAACTTAAAAGCCGGATGGCCGTGCAGCCGTTCCATCTGGCGCCTAACGGATTTCTGCACGCCGCCAGTGTGGTCGCCCTCGCCGACTCCACGTGCGGGTTCGCGGCACTGGCCCATCTTCCCGAGGGCGCGATGTCTTTCACCACGATCGAACTGAAAAGTAACCACATGAGCACCATTCGGGAGGGCAGCGTCGCCTGCACTGCGAAAGCCCAACACTTGGGGAAGAACACACAGGTCTGGGATGCCACCGTCAGCGATGAAGCCACTGGCAAAGCGATCGCATTGTTCAGGTGTACCCAGATGGTGCTGTGGCCTCGCTGATCCGCGTCAGACCCCGAGCGCGTTGACGGTTTTATGCCCCCGCTTCAAATCCTGCGGTGACAATCCCAGCACGCGAAGGAAGGCGCGACGCATTCTTTCGCGACCGACGAAACCGGTCTCTCTCGCCACGATCTCCAGTGGATGCCGGGCCTGTTCGAGTAACAGCTGAGCGGCTTCTACCCGCAGCTTTTCGACGGCCTTCGCGGGTGTCATGCCGGTTTCCAGCAGGAAGCTGCGATTGAACTGGCGAAGGCTCAAGTGAGCCGCATCCGCCAGTTGCTCTACCGTCAATGTGGTGTGGAGGTTGCGCCTGGCGAAATCCAGCGCAGTTTGTACACGGTCCGAGCGAGGGCGGATGTCGAGTAACGCTGAATGCTGCGATTGGCCACCTGCGCGGCGATGATAGAGCACCATCTTCTGGGCGATGGATCGGGCAACATCGGCGCCGAGGTCTTTCTCCACCATGGCCAGCGCCATGTCGACGCCAGCTGTCATGCCCGCCGATGTCCAGACGTTGCCGTCGATGATGAAGATGCGGTCTTCTTCCACCATCACCTCCGGAAAATGCCCGCGCAACGCCTGCGCCATCAGCCAATGAGTGGTTGCACGACGCCCGTTCAGCACCCCGGCCTGAGCGAGAATGAATGCGCCGGTACACATGGACGCCATGCGGCGAGTCTGTAAAGCCGAGGCCCCAATGAACGCCTTCATTTTGTCGCTCGCTTGCGGCGCATCAATGCCCCCGCAGACGATCAGCGTATCGAAATGGTCGAGCGCAAACGGCTCGCTGTCCACAGCGATAGCCGCCGACGCCGCAACCCTTCCTCCGTCTTCGGACACCATATGAATGTCGTACACCGTTCTGCCGCAAACGTGATTGGCCACTTCGAACACGCTGACGGCGGCCAGCCCGGTGGACTGAAACGACGGGTAAACGATAAAACCGATACGTTGCATAGAGCACTCCCGAGCGGTGGCAGAAATCGGTGCGTCCATGACATTTCGCCAAGCGGCGTCAGTGGGTAGTTTTGCTCCACACAAACACGAACTACTCACCTGAGGAAAACATCATGAACGTGAAACACAAAGGCACTGCTGTGGTTACCGGCGCATCGACCGGCATTGGCGAGCAATACGCTGAACGCCTGGCTGAGCGCGGCTACGACTTGATTCTCGTGGCTCGCAATCGCACAAAACTCGCCGAAGTGGCGTCGCGCATCAGCGACCGTACCGGCCGGTCAGTTGAAATCGCCGCTGCCGACATTGCCACCCCGGAAGGCCTACTGCGGATCGAACAAATGATCAAACAGGACGCCAGCATCACCCTTCTGGTGAACAACGCCGGAATTGGCGCAGCCACTCCACTGTTGCAATCCAACGTGGATGAAATGACCCACATGATTGCCCTTAACGTCACGGCCCTGACCCGTCTTACCTACGCAGCGGTTCCCGGTTTCGTCGAACGCGAAGAAGGCACGGTGATCAACATCGCTTCCGCTGTTGCTTTGGCGCCCGACATCCTCAATGGCGTCTATGCCGGTACCAAATCATTCGTCGTCAGCCTGACCCAATCACTGCACCACGAACTTCACGACAAGAACATTCGTGTGCAGGCCGTTCTGCCTGGCGTGACTGAAACCCCATTCTGGGACACTGCTCGCCTGCCCATCAGCAACCTGCCGAAAGAGATGGTCATGTCGGTCACTGACCTGGTGAACGCCGCGCTGGTCGCGCTGGACAAGGGTGAAATCATCACGATCCCGTCGCTTCCTGACCTGACTGACTGGGATGCCTTCGAGCGGGCTCGCGAAGCACTGCGGCCAAACCTGTCGCTGACCAAACCGGCAACCCGTCTGCAGGCATGACGCATCCGAGTGCGGCTGATGTGAACGATCATCCGCACTCATTCACCATCAGGCGTTCAGTCATCATCCTCATTGAGCATGCTGTGTTGCACTTTTATAGAGTACTTGTTTAATCTATAAATACAAGCCGCACCACTCGCGGCCAGCACGCTGGCTTCAGGAGTTCTTTTTTGGATACCTTTCAAACCATTCGCGATCGTCGTTCGACCAAACACTACGATCCGCGACACACCCTCTCGGACGCGGAAGAGCAGCTACTGATCGACTTGGCGCTGGAAGCACCCTCGTCGTTTAACGTCCAGCATTGGCGGTTGGTCAACGTCAAGAATCCTGAAGTGCGGGCACGGCTACGCGAAGCCGCATTCGATCAGGAGCAAGTCACAGATGCATCACTGCTGTTTGTCGTGTGCGCCGATGTTAAAGCCTGGCGCAAGGACCCAGCCCGGTACTGGCGCAACGCGCCACTCAACGTGCAGAACACGCTGCTGCCGATGATGCACGCGTTTTACGAGGGTAAGGAGCAACTGCAGCGCGATGAGGCGATCCGATCCACTGGCTTCCTCGCGCAGAACATCATGCTCACGGCCAAGGCAATGGGTTACGAGTCCTGCCCGCTGATCGGCTTTGATCCGGAGGCGGTGGCGCGGATTATCGATTTACCGGAAGACCACCTGATTTCGATGCTGATCACCGTGGGGAAAGGCACTGTGCCCGCCTGGCCGAAGCCGGGTCATCTCGATCAATCCGAGTTGGTGTTCCGAGACGGTTTTGTGCGGAAGGACCTGACGGAAACGCGTTCGACGGTCAATGGTCCCGGATTCTGGGCCAGCATCTGATCGTCAGTTTAAGGAATTAAGATTGTCATGTCCGTGAACCTCGACACTGCCTTCAAAGCCATGGCTCACTCCGTGCGCCGAGACATTCTCGATTGGCTGAAAAATCCGGATATCTGTTTTCCAGATCAGAAGCACGGGCGCGAGCTGGGTGTGTCTGCAGGGCAGATCGATGAGCGCGCCGGCCTGGCACAGTCGACGGTGTCGGCGCATTTATCGATCTTGCAGCGAGCGGGCCTGATCAGTTGCCGAAAGTCAGGGGCCTGTCACTCCTTCAAACGTGATGAGAAAGCGATTCAGGCGTTCGTACAGCTGATGAGTGACAAATTGCTGTGACGACAACGAGCCCCTCTGAGTTGCTGCAAAGGAGCCCTGGCATCAAAAGGAAGGGTTTAGACGTCTTGAGTCGCGGGTGTTTTTTTCGAGCGTTTAGGAACAGGCTCGACCAGACGCGCCCGCGCCTCGGTCAACACGTCATCCGCGAAGTCAGCATCGTCGATGATCCGTGCCATGGTCACAGCACCGATCATGGCCGAGAGTTTGAACATTGCATCGGCATGCGCCGCCTTGGAGTCCTTTTCGGGATCCTGCTCGGCAAGAATGTCGATCCAGGTGCGAAAGCCTTCTGTCATTGCATTCCGGGTCCGGTCATCGGCACGGGCCAATTCGCTGCCCATCGTAACGAACGCACAACTGCCTGAGCAGTCCTCGTGAAAGGCACGTGACATGAACTCGCTGAGGTAATCGGCGAAGGCGCCCTTCCCTCCCTTTACGGCTGTACGAGCCTTTTCTGCAAGGTTGCCCATTGCGGTGGCGCACGCCTCGGCAAGCAGCTGCTCCTTGGAGTCGAAGTGACGATAAAAACCACCGTGGGTCAGCCCGGCGGCGGCCATGATTTCCGAAACCCGAGTCGCCTGAATGCCGGTTCGTTTGAACTCTTGCGAGGCGACTTTCACGATCCGCTTACGGGTTTCCGCTGTCTCGGCTTTGGATTTTTTCATGGGTGTTCCTGTGTCTGTGCTGAGGCTGGCATTCAGTCGCCACCTCATGTGTTGCACAAATCTTACTCAATAACGCCATTCATACCCCATAGAATATTTAGAATCAAGTGATCATCTATTCCAATTGTCCTCCGTCCGTCCAAAACCCCTCTCGCAAAACCACTCAGCCCTTCTCCGTCCTGCCGCTTGACAGTTTTAGATGACGACGTTTAGCATAAGAATTATAGTTACAACTTATCATCTATCAGATCACTTTCGAGCATTTCCGCTGTCGGCCATTGCCGCAAAGGAGGCCCTCTTATGACCATCCACGCCGTGAACACCCTGGAAATCAAAGCTGCGGCCGGCTTCGAGGGCAGCTTTCACTCGCACCTCGTCGAACTGGTGACAGCGCTGAAAGGATCACCTGGTTGCCTCTCATACGATGTCACCCGAAGTTCTCAGCAGGAGAACGTATGGCTGGTGACCGGTTTGTGGACGAGCGAGACTGCCATGCAACAGCACATTTGCTCGCAGGACTTCGGACTGATGATTTGGTCGCTTGGCTGCGGGGCCTTCAGTGTGCGTTTCGCCTGTTTCCTCCCGAATGCTGTGGAGGCCGGACATGGCGCTTGACGAAGCTATTTTCCGCGAATTCGATTTGAACACCCTGCTGACTTTCATGATGGTCTACCAGACCCGGGGGGTAACCCGCGCTGCGCTGGCATTGGATGTCTCGCAACCTGCGGTCAGCAACGTATTGGGCAAACTCCGGCTTCAGTTCAAAGACCCTTTGTTCATTCCGGAAGGACGACAAGTCCGACCTACCGCGAAAGCAAAAGACATCGCTGAAGCGCTTGAGCCTGCCCTGTCGGCCATTCAAGGGGTGATCGCCCTTCGCACCGGATCGAAACGCAGGATGAAGCCTTGTAATCAAACGACGGGCCCGGTACTTCCGGCGTTGTGAGGCTTTGTTTCCGTTTTCGCCCAACAAGAGGATGTGATGAAGATCGTTTCCGGCACGCCCACTGATGAACTTGAACTCATGTTCATACCGCCCTTCGACTGGACGCGGATGCTCCGTTTCTTTTCCGGTCGCGCCACAGGGGGCGTGGAAACCGTTCACGACAACGTTTACTACCGGACACTCGACATCGCGGGTGCCACCGGCCTGCTCAGCGTGCGCTGCGATCCGCAACGCCACGTACTGATCGTGCGCATCGACGGTGAAGCCAGCCGGCGTCTAGAGACGTTGACGCCCCGCCTCTCACGCCTGTTCGACTTGCACACCGAGCCGGAAGCCGTTCGGGCCGGTTTGAGCCAGGATCCCTGGCTCTCAAGCCTGCTCGATACGGCCCCCGGTCTTCGCGTGCCGGGCACCTGGTCAGGCTTTGAGCTGGTGGTGCGTACCATCGTTGGCCAACAGGTGAGCGTCAAGGCTGCGACCACGATTGTCGGCCGACTCGTCGAACGGGCTGGCACCGCCGTCGGTGTCCCTTCTCACCCCCAAACGCCTTGGCGTTTTCCGACGCCCCGTGCACTTGCCGAGGTCGATCTCGACAAAATCGGCATGCCCTCCAAACGAGTCGCCACGTTGCAGAACTTCGCCCGCGTTGTGGCCGAGGGCGAACTGGACATCGACAACGATGAACCGGATGCCGAAACGCTGCGAAAACAGCTGCTCGATCTGCCAGGCATAGGGCCGTGGACCGTCGAGTACGTCGCCATGCGCGCCTGGCGTGACCCCGATGCTTGGCCCGCGACGGACCTGGTACTGATGCAGGCCATCACTCGCCGATTGCCCGAACTGTCGCGCAAATCCGATCAGCTGAAGCACTCACAAGGGTGGCGCCCCTGGCGCGCATACGTGGCGATGCACATGTGGAATGAAATCGCCGACCAGATGGGAATGGCCAAAGGCGGCTGAACCCACCCAAGGAATGAGACATGAAAGTCCGGGCACTGCAGAAAATACTTAACAGAGAGAAGATGATCGTGACCGCTTCCCGCCTCTACCGGGAACACGGAATCGAAGGTATCGGCATCCAGAAGCTGTCCAAGACCGTCGGTCTGACCCACGGTGGTTTTTACAAGCAGTTTCCTGACGGCAAAGGGCAGTTGATGGCCGAGGCCGTGGCCTTGATGTTCGATGAGTACCACGACCTGCTGTCGCGACCGACCACGCTTGAATCAGTGATCGATCGCTATCTTAGCGCTGAGCATCGCAACAGCGTGCAAGGCGGTTGCCCCGTCCCCATCCTGTCGCCGGACGTGTCGCGGAACAAGAACAGCCTCGGTAACGTCTACGACCATGGCATCAAGCGCATGCTCAAGCTGCTGATGAGCAAACCGGACGACCGCCAGAACACCATGGACGAAGAACGTGCCATGCAATTGCTGGCGTCAATGGCAGGCGCGCTGATGATTGCCAAAGCGGTCAACGACGAAACCCTGTCTCAGCGTTTTTTGGCAGCGACCCGGCACCTTTGGGGGCTGGAGTAACAGCTCCTTTCAGTTCTGGCACTCCAAGTCTTCCTTCTGATCCCGCGCGATCACTTGCGCGCGACGCAGGCCAAAAGGCCTAACACGACGCCACCGGCGCACACTGCACCCCAGCCACCCAAAGACCAAAGCACGCCTGACAATGCCGAACCGATTGCCCCACCAATGAAAAACACGCCAACGAAGATGCCATTGATGCGCCCCCGGGCTTCCGGGTTGAGTAGATTGATCATGTAGCGGCCCACGGTGTGGTTACCCAGCACGCCCATGTCCAGCAACAAGGCGCTGATCCCCAAACCGACGATCAATAGGCTCGCCGGCAATGACGTACTCAATCCACTGATTGCAGCTACCACAAAGCCCACGATCAGCGTGGCGTGAGCAATGTGCGTGACGCGCAGCCCGTGTCCCTTGTCAGCCAGGCGGCCCACCAACGGCGTAATGAGTGCGCCACCCGCGCCGAACAGGGCGAACAGCGCGATGCCTTTCTGGCTCAAGGAAAAGGGTTCGGCCTGGAGTACGTAAGCGATCGTGGTCCAGAAAAAGTTGAAACCGGCCATGACGATTGCCGCGGAGATGGCGCGGTCGCGCAATACGGGCTGCCGCGTGAAGAGGTGCCACATCGATGCGATCAGAGCGGGATAGGCAATTGGCGCAGCAGGCAACCGTTTCGGCAGTTTTAGGGCGAGCAGCAGCCCCAGCAGCGTGGTCGACACTGCACTGAAAACGTAGAACGATTTCCAGCCCCAGGTCCCGGCGAGAAAACTGGCAATAGGGCGCGACAACAGAATCCCCACCAGCAACCCGCTCATGATGTCGCCGATCACGCGCCCTCGATGAGCAGGCTCGGTCATGGCGGCTGCGGTAGGCACCAAGACCTGAATGGCGGACGAGCCAGCCCCAAGCACAAACATCAGGAAAAACAGGGCCGGTGCATTGGGTGCGAACACCACGCCCACTGCAGAAAGGGCTGCTGCCACCAACATCTGCAAAACCAGCCTGCGATTCTCGACCAGATCTGCCAGCGGAACCAGAAACAGGAGGCCTGCGGCATAGCCCAGCAGAGTAATCATCGCGACCAGGCCGCCATAGGACGACGGCAAGTTGTAGGTTTCGCCTATCAGGCCGACCAGGGTTTGCGGCGCGAACTGATTAGTGATCAGCACGCCCGCAGCCAGCGCGAACAACGCCACCGGTGCGCGGGTCTGAAGGCTCGTTGAGTCTTGTGTGGTTTGCATGACGCCCTCTTGCGAAATGGATGAGCCAGTCTGGCTGTTGGGCTCCGGTCGCGCCGGTGGCCCTAAAAACCTGCCACCTGCTCGACCTATTTATCAGGTGGCAAGACACAGAGGCATCAGTCCTTGCCGAACAGTTCTTGCAGGTGCCCAAAGTGCATGGCGTCAGCGAACAGCGGAGACTGATCACCGCCTTTCAGGAAATGGCTGACGATGCCCTCGGCGCTTCCCCAGATCGCCTGCGCGACACCCGATCCGGCACTCAGACGCTTTACCCCGAGGCGAGCCAGTTCGGTGCTGTCGGCAAGCCCTGGGACCGACATCACGTTCAGCGGCAACGGAACGGCCTCCGCGACTTTCTGGATATCGTCCGAGCGGGAAATGCCCGGAAGGAACAGGCCGTCAGCCCCGGCTTTTGCGTAGAAATTGCCACGGGAAATGGACTCTTCCACTTGCCGCGCAGGCTCGACCAGCCCAAACAGCACCACGTCCGTTCGCAAGTTGACGAAAATGTCTACTCCAGCCTTCGATGCGGCATTGCGAATGGCGTCGATCTTGCGGGCGACCAACACCGGATCGTCTTCGCCGTCTTCCAGGTTGATACCGGCCACGCCCCAATCCGCCAGACGCATGACGTTATTGGCGACGACTTTCGGATCGTCGGAATAGCCGTTTTCGAAATCGATGGAGACCGGAACAGACACCGCGCGAGTGATACGAAACGCCAGCGCGATCACGTCGTCGATAGGCATCTTGTAGCCATCCTGATAACCCAATGACCACGCCACGCCGGCGCTGGTAGTGGCGATGGCGGTCGCGCCGAAGTCTTCGAACAGCCGGGCACTGCCAGCGTCCCATGCGTTCGGCAGCAATAAAGGGAGCGTGTTTTTGTGCAGTTCGCGGAATTGCTCAATCGTGTTGGACATGGGGTTCTCCAGTCAGGCAATAAGGTTCGTGCAGCGCCGGGCCGCCGCATCGTGCGGCTCGGCGCCGGGATCATTTAGTGGTGGGGTTGGCGACGGCAACGTCTTGGTTGTGATTGACCGGTACGGAAGACTCCCAGCCGCCACCCAAGGCGCGATACACCGCGACGGCAGAGCGGGCTGCACCGGCACGATTGGCGTCGAGTTCATCGCGGGCCGACAGCAACAGGCGGTCGGCGTCCAGTACGTCGGTCAGTGTGATCGAACCGGCACGATAGGCTTGCTCGGACAGGTCGCGGGATTTCACGAGTGCGTCCACCTGCTCTTGCAGCTGAATCACATGGATCGCCGTCTGGTTGAGCCCGACGAACGCGTTTTCGACGTCCTCCGCTGCTTTCAGCACGGCTTGCCGATAAAGCGCGAGTGCTTCGGCATTCGCCCCTTTCGCCTGAGCGACTTCGGCGTCTACCTTGCCGAAGTCGAACAACCGCCAACGCAGCGTTCCGCCACCGAGGGCCGTGAACGAACGGGAACTGAACAGGCTGCCGCTGGTGGTATCGAAACCCAGCGCGCCAGACAGCGACACTTTCGGGTAGTAGTCCGAAATCGCAGCGCCAATACGCTCGTTGGACGCGGCCAGGCGACGTTCAGCGGCGATGATGTCGGGACGACGACGTAACACGTCAGTCGGCTCCGCATCACCCGGTACAGCCGGGATACCGGGAATGTCGGTGTACTTCGCCAGTTGCTGCGCGTAAGTCCCGGGCTGCTGCCCCATCAGCACATCGAGCCGATTCAGCTGTTGTTGCAGGGCGATCTGCAAGGGCGGAACTGTGGCGCGAGCCGATTTCAGCAATGCATCGGCCTGGGCGATTTCCAACCCTTGAGCGGCCCCCGCGTCATAGCGATCCTTGACCAGTTTCAACAGATGCTCATCGGTTTCGATCTGCTGCCGGGCGATTTCAAGACGGGCCTGAAAACCCCGAACCTGCAAGTACGCATCTGCTGCATCGGCAGCGACGATGATGCGCGTGCCCAAACGGTCGGCTTCCGCTGCGTCTGCTTCGTTCTCCGCCGCAGCGGCGTTGCGACGCAGGCCGCCTGCGACGTCGATTTCCCAACTGGCGGACGGCCCGATGTTGGTGTCGTGAATATTACGGTCGAATCCCGGCCCCGGACCTGCCACCGAAGCGGTCGGGCCACGCAGGCTTTGTCGTTGAGCCGAGGCAGAAGCCCCCAGATCAACGGTTGGCAGCAATTGCGCTCCGGCGCCCGAGGCCGCAGCCCGGGCCTGGTTGACCCGCGCCACCGAAGCAGCGAGGTCAAGGTTCTGATCCAGCGCCCGTTGCACGATGTTCGCGAGCATCGGGTCGTTGAACCCGGTCCACCAGCGATCAAGTTGCAGCGCCTGCTGACCGGCTTTCACCTGATCACTGGCCTTGTTGTGGAACTCGGTCAGCTCGGATTTCGGGGCCACGTAATCTGGGCCCACCATGCAACCGGCCAGCATCACGCTGAGGGCCAGGCTGCTGAGCGCAGTTTTGAGCGCCTTCGTATTAATGCTGTTCATGCAAGCCTCCATCTTTTGAGGGCGCAGTCGAAGAGGCCGACCTCTGTTTTTTGAGGTTGACGACAAAGGTGTAGAAACCAGGGGTAAAGATGAGGCCGAAAATAGTCACACCGAGCATGCCGAAGAAGACCGTGGTGCCCAGTGACTGGCGCATTTCCGAACCGGCGCCGTGGGCAAACACTAGCGGTGCGACACCAGCCACGAAAGCGATCGACGTCATTAGAATCGGACGCAGACGAGTACGAGCGGCAGCCACCGACGCATCCTCTGCCTTGTCGCCGTGATCGTCCTGACGCTGCTTGGCGAACTCGACGATCAGGATCGCGTTCTTCGCCGCCAGCCCTACCAACACCACGAAACCGATCTGCGCCAGGATGTCGATGGACATGGTCCGCGCATCCAGCCCCAGCGCCGCAGCGAGCAGACACATCGGCACGATGAGCACAATCGCCAGTGGCAATCTCCAGCTTTCATACTGCGCAGCCAACACCAGGAACACGAACAATGCAGAGGCTGCGAAGATCAATAGCGTCGGGGTACCGGCCTTCTTCTGTTGATAGGCAAGTTCGGTCCATTCCAGCTGAATGCCTGATGGCAGCACGTTCTGAGCCAGTTGCTCCATACGATCCATCGCATCGCCCGAGGCTACGCCCGGCGCAGCGGCGCCAAGCACTTCTGAGGCAGGAAACAGGTTGTAACGAGGCACACGGTAAGGCGCGGTGGTGTCGTGGAAACTGGCCACCGAACCGATCGGCACCATGTCTCCAGAGGCATTACGCGCTTTGAGCTGAGCGATGTCTTCCTTGCTCCTGCGGAATTCTTGATCACCTTGGACCCGCACTTGATAGGTACGGCCCAGATAGTTGAAGTCATTGACGTACTGCGAACCTAGGTACAGCTGCAAGGTGCTGAATACGTCCGTCGGAGTCAGCCCGACCTTCTCGGCTTTCAGGCGATCAATGTCGGCATAAACCGATGGCGCGCCTGCAGTGAATACCGTGAACACACCTGCAAACGAAGGGTCTTGGTTAGCAGCTGCCACTAGTTCGTTGGTCGCCTTTGCGAGCGCCTGAGGTCCCAAGCCTTCCTTGTCCTTGAGCATGAACTTGAAGCCACCGGCCGTTCCCAAGCCCTGCACGGGCGGCGGATTAACCACCAGCACGAAAGCATCCTTGACCACAGACATACGCTCTTGCAGACGTGCCACCATGACTTTGGCGTTCACCCCCGGTACCTGTTTGTCGTACAGCGATGGCAGGCCGACGAACACGGTGCCGATATTTGGGGCTACGGTACCGGTGGCCACGTCCAGTCCGGTCGCCGGCGACGTATGGCCGATGTCCTTGATGCCCGGAGTTTCAAGTGCAATCCGATTGACCTCACGCACCACTTCATCCGTTCGCGCCAGACTTGCACCCGGTGGCAGTTGGACGATGATCGCCAGGTAGCCAATGTCCTGATCCGGAATGAAGCTGGTGCTCATGCGCGACATTTGAAAGCCGGTTAGCGCCATCAGGCCAGCATAGGTAATGAGCACCAAAGTGGTAGCGCGTACGAAGCGGCCAGTGAACCTGCCGTAGTGATCGGACAGCCAGTCGAAACCACGGTTGAAACGACCGAACACGGCATCCATGAAGCGCGCACCCAAGCTCGAACCATGCTTCTCGTCACGTTTGTGCGGTTTGAGAAACACAGCACACAACGCAGGGCTTAGGGTCAACGAAACAAACGCCGAAATAATGGTCGAGGCCGCGATGGTGATCGCAAACTGCTTAAAGAACAGGCCTGAGATACCGGAGATGAACGCTGCCGGAACGAACACCGCACACAAGGTCAATGCAATGGCGATCAGCGCGCCAGAGACCTCGTCCATGGTCCGGTGGGCCGCTTCTCTGGGCGTCATGCCCATGGCCATGTTGCGTTCGACGTTCTCCACCACAACGATGGCGTCGTCCACCACAATCCCCACCGCCAACACCAGGCCGAAAAGGGACAAGTTGTTAATCGAGGCGCCGAACAGCGCAAGCACGGTGAACGCGCCTACTAGGGAAATCGGGATGGCTATGACCGGGATCAGTGTAGCGCGCCAGCTTTGCAGGAAGACGAAGACTACAATAATGACCAGAATGATCGCATCGAAGATGGTAAGCATTACTTCATGGATCGACTGGCCGACAAAGGTCGTCGGGTCGTAGATTTTCATGTAATCGACGTCCGCCGGGAACGACTTTTTCAGCTCCGCCATCTTGTCCCAGATCGCGTGTTCAAGTTCGACCACGTTGGTGCCAGGGGTGGCAATCACCCAGAACGGCGCCGAGACATGTTCGTCGGCATAGGCGACAGAACCGTAATCAACCGAACCTAGCTCAGCACGACCGATGTCGCGAATGCGGGTCACGCGGCCCTTGTTGTCGGATTTGACGATCACGTCTTCGAACTGTTCAGGCGTCGTCAGACGGCCCAGCGCTTCTACGTTGATCTGATACGCAGCATCGCTGGCCACTGGCGGCTGCTCGAGCACACCGGCGGACACCTGAGCATTCTGCGCACGCAGTGCAGCAAGAATTTCTGCGGCGCTGATGTTGTAGGAAGCCGCCTTGTCCGGGTCGATCCAGACCCGCATGGCGTACTGCCGCTCACCCAGCATCCAGAAGTCCGCAACACCCGGAATTCGAGCGATTTCATCGCGCAGGCGCATTCCGTAGTTGGATAGGTATTCGGCGTTGCGAGTACCGTTCGGGGAGTACATGTGCACCCCGAGCAACAACGCGGCGATGGTCTTCTTCACCTGCACGCCTTGCAGCTGCACTTCTTGGGGCAAACGCGATAACGCATCCTGAACCCGGTTGCGAGTCAGCATCAGTGCTAGATTCGGATCGGAGCCGACTTTGAAAATCACCGTGATGGTCAGTTGGCCGTTGCCGGTGGACTGGCTAGTGATGTATTCCATGCTTTCGACGCCGTTGACTGCCTGCTCAAGCGGCGTGGCCACGGTCTTGGCAATAGTGTCGGCCGACGCACCCGGGTAGTTCGTGGTGATCTGCACCGTGGGTGGAACGATGTTTGGATACTGCGCGACCGGTAGCTGGCTCAAAGCCGCCAAGCCGAACAGCATCACGAAGATATTGAGTACGGCGGCAAAGCGCGGGTGCTCAATAAAAAAGTGAGTGAGTTTCATGTCCGATTATCCTTGCTTGGTTGGCGCCGATTCAGCGGTGGCCTGGAGGGTTTTATCTTCTGGATTGACTTTCTTACCGGGGGTAGCGCGCGGTATGCCGTCGACGATCACGCGATCGGTTGGTTCCAGCCCGGAACGAATGACCCGCAGGCCGTCGCGTAAATCGCCGACATTGACGATCTTGGCGGTCACCACGTTCTCATTGTCGACGGTCAGCACCATGTGGTTGGCCTGATCTGGCAGAACCGAAGCGTCAGGCACCAGCAATGCCGGGGTGGCGCTGGCGTAGTCCATCCGCACGCGTCCGAAGGCGCCTGGAGTCAGCAGCAGATCAGGGTTTGGCACCGTCGCGCGGGCACGAATGGTGCCGCTCTGGCGATCCAGTGAGTTGTCGATGAAGTCCAGCGTGCCTTTGCGTTTGTAGTCGCGTTCGTCAGCCAGCGAGATTTGCACCGGACCGCCAATCGGACCTTTTGTATTTTCACGACCGCGGGTGTAGCTGAGGTAATCGGACTCGCTCATGTCGAAGTCGAGGTAAATCGGGTCAACCGAGACCAGCGTGGTAAGCAGCGTGGTGTTTCCGGACGCGGTACGGCTGCCGCCGATCAGGTTGCCGACCGATACCAAGTGTGTGCCGATACGGCCGGTGAACGGCGCGACGATTTTGCAGCGATCCAGATCAAAGCGAGCATCGCGAATCAAGGCTTTCGCTTCGTCGACTGCCGCTTGGGCCGCCTGCTTCTCCGCAGCACGCTGGTCTACGTTCTGCACGCTACCGGCGTCCTTGTCTCGTAAGGTCTGAGCGCGAGTCAGTTCCCGCGTCGCCAAGTCCAATCGAGAGGTGGCATTAGCCAGTTGCGCGGTCGCTTGGGCCAGCTTGATTTCATAAGGCACCGAATCAATTTCAAACAGTAGGTCGCCTTTGCGGACCACGTCGCCGTCCTTGAAGTGGATGCCTGTCAGCGTGCCGCCGACCTGAGCGCGCAGCTCTACCCTGTCGATAGCCGAAAACTGCCCCAGAAAACCCAGGCGCGGCGCGATGTTCTGTTGTAGCGGCTTGGCGACACCCACCGCCGGCAAAGGCGCCTCCGGCGCAGCGACCGGGTCGTGCGAGGTGAACACCACCGCACCTGCAGCGCTCAGCGCAATGGCGACAGCTGCCGAGATGCCCCACATCTTGAAACTCGACCGATTTGCGCTCTGGCCTTCTACCGCATGGCCTTCGGGCCGGGAAATTACATTGTTCATCGTGGTGCCTCTCTTATGTTGCATCGAGGTGTCGGCTCTGTCGGACGGAGACCAATGCCTGGTCCTGTGCTTCGACACGGTGGTTGGGTGCATCCCTATCCCGCTGTTACTCCCCTCGGTTTAGGTGATGCGTTGTTACTATATTCATTAAGCTAAGACTCATCATCTAAACTGTCAAGCGGTGTCAGGGAGTTATTCCGACCGTTTAGGCGAAAGCTGGCGACCGAAAATCAGAAAGCGATGGTATAGATGATGAATTGGCGCTATTGTAATTTTAGGTAATAGTCGTCATCTAAGGTGTTGATGGGCGTGCCAGGGCAAAGGCACGCGGGGTCAGCCCTTGAGCATGGCCGGGAGGTTTAGAGAAATGCGAAAGTCGAAGGCAGAAACAGCCCAGACGCGCAAACGGATCATTGAAATCGCCGCCAAGGCGTTCAAATCCAACGGTATTCACGCCACGGGCGTGTCCGAGATCATGGCTGCAGCCGGAATGACACACGGTGGCTTTTACCGGCACTTCTCCTCCAAGGAAGAACTGCTGGCGGCGGCATGCGCATCCAATATCGAGCAACTGGCGGACTCATTCGAATCCACCATCGATGAAACCGACGATGCTTTCATGAGGCACCTCGAAGACTTCTTGTCGGCCGAATATCGGGACGATCGCCTCGCCGGATGTGCATTGGTGGCCATGGGCAGTGAGTTGGTTAGGGCCGACCCGGAAACCCGCCGTGCAGCCTCCCAAGGCTTCGAAGATCTGATCGTTGCGATGGCACGGCGGATGGGGCCTGGGGACGATCCCGAATCCCGAGACACGGCGATCTTCACGCTGACGTCGATGATCGGCGCGGTCACCATGGCCCGAGTCATCGACGACCCAGGGCTTTCGCTGCGAATACTGGGCGTGGCGAAACGCCGGCTCGCACGGCCACACAAAAAACCATGGGTGGAAAAGACTCCACGCAGCACCGACACAGGCGCGGTAAAGCGCCCCGAAGAAGCAGCGTCTGAACCCGGCTGATCAGGTAGCCAGCAGGTACGTTAATACGGAGGTAATCATGATTTACAACTGGATGCAGGTCCCCTCTCCCATCGGTAACCTTACCTTGGTGTCGAATCAGGACAGACTCGCAGCCATTCTGTGGGAGGTCGAAAGACCCGGTCGCGTCCGTCTCGGCGAAATGCGTCACACGCCAAACGACGCCATGCTGAGTGACGTCGATCTGCAGCTACGGCAATATTTTGCGGGGGAAAGGCGCCAGTTCGATATCGAACTGGCGTTTGTCGGCACGGATTTTCAGCGGGATGTCTGGCACGCGCTATTGGCAATTCCGTTCGGCGAAACCAGGACCTACAGCCAGATTGCCCATGAGATAGGCAACCCGACCGCCATGCGTGCCGTGGGGGCAGCCAACGGCCGAAATCCCATCTCGATTATCGCGCCTTGCCATCGAGTGATCGGTGCCGACGGCACGCTGACTGGGTTCGCCGGTGGGCTGCCCGCCAAGGAATACTTGCTGACACTGGAAGGCGTGCCGATGAAACGCTCCATCGTGATGCAGCAGCAGACGCTGTTCTGAGACCTCCGCATGTTGAAGCAACCAGACAAATAAGCCCTTTTCGGGCTTCATTGGCCTTCATGCTTTCAGTCGCTAGTGACGCTGGCTCGACGGGGTTTTCTGCTTTCGTGGGCCCGCAATAGCCAAAGGCTGAACTCTTCTGCGACCGTCGTCAGCAACCCGAGCTTGCCCCGTGGCTGCTTCTTCAGAAACCGCCGATACAGTTCGCATTCACCCAACACTCGGTCAGCGAAACCTAGCGGATTATCAGGGAGGCCGTTATGCTTGAGCACCCCCAGGATCACCGACTTGATCGCCCTATTCTTAACCGGCGCGCTGCCCTGCAAACAAAGCCACTGTTGAGCGGCGCTCCACGTTTTGCCGTGTGTACTCGACAGATCGGTCTCGCCTCCCAGGAACGCGGACCAACCCATCCATCCACAGTTGGCATACGTCACGTTCGGCCACGAAGGCAGGTGTGGATCTTCCCGATATCGACGCAAGTAATCACTGTATCGCCGAATGCCCAACGCGCTCACGGCCAATTGCGCCTGTCGGTACGTTGGATGAAAGACGCGCTTTTGACGCCCCAGAAAATCATGCCAACCCGCCCAGCCCTTTCCGGCATACAGCATGGCGGGAGCGCTGGGCAGGCGTGGGTCCTCACGGTACCGCTTCGCGTACTCGATGCTGGTGGTGATGCCGAATTGACGGACCGCAACTCGTGCTTCGGAGAAAGCGTAAAAACGAATCATGTTATTCATATCGGAAACCATTTTTTGGTCTTTTTGAACAACCGATTGCGGGATTGGCAGACGAATCCGCAAACCGTCGACCTTCATGGTCTAGTTGCTAGGGCACATAACTCCTTCGGGTAGGCAAAGAATATAGTACAGCCTCTAAATAGCAAATACGGGGTTTCATCGAGAGCGCCAGATTCACGGCAAAAATGGCGGGAACTGTCGCTTGTCAATGGCGCAAAAATCAACAAAATCTGGGAATTATCGCCAAATATCCATGATCTCCGCGATAAAGTTATCGATGCTGAAATTTGACAACCAACCATTTAGACATGTAGCTGCCACCAACTTAAATCCCAAAAAAAACCAAGACAACCTTCAACTTCAATACTATAGTATTCCTTTCCAATCGTTTCGACTGAGCGGTACGGGTACTGCCAATCCACAACTAACCAATACCAAGGTATCGAAAAAAAACCTTATATTCAGATATACCAAATTTTCGAGTCCTGGTATTGGCCATAACAATCGCTAGTGTCATGATAAACGCTCACGGGGTTCAATCCCTGGGTGCGCCGCCTCTTATCTTGAGGAGCGGAAATGGATCTGGCGGGCTACTCCGTTGCAAGGGTCACAGAAGACGACCAAGGCCAAGCTCTCGAATCCGAAGGATGCGACCAACTTAAAACCTCGACCTTTCAGTGATGGGACCGAAGCTTGGTGGGACTCAACATTGGGATCGCGAGCTCATTTCGCATCAAGACATGATCGCAAGCGTCGGGAACAGATTTTAGCGTGACAGAAAAACGCCAAGGCATGAGATACAGCATTTTCAGCATTTCCCGCCCTCTGCTACAACGTAAAACGGACCTGTCACTGCACGATATCAATACCGATTAATCGGGCTGTTGCTACGGATGGCGACTAGGTGCGTTGTGAGGGATTGGCGATACCAAGGGCCGGCCATGCCTTCAGGACGCTTCGCCGACCTCGGCACGATCACTTTGCCCAAGTCATGAACCAAACAACCGACGACGATAGCTGTGGCCTCGTGCCGATGCACCTGGTGTACAAGCACTCCATAGGCCTCGTTCTTACCATTGATTACACGATCATTGGCAGTGGCTGTCCAACGGCTGATTGATGTCCAAAGGCCGCCTCGATGTACCCGGCTTTTTTCTCGCTTGTCCAGAAGATCTTCCCCTGAACCTAGCGGACTTCCAGCTGCCATCCGACAAGAGGCAGCTTTCGGCCAGAAGCAGACTCCGGTGACAGGTCTCAACATTCCTAATCGATGATGATCATAGAAGTCGCTCACTTGTCTCCATCAGATAATCGATGAAGAGCCGAACCCGCATTGGGACCTGCCTGCCAAACGCGTGAAGGGCATGGATCGAGGTGGTTGCCATTAGCTCATTTGCCAATACACGGGTAAGCGTTCCGCGCTCGATCTCATTGCGCAGTGCGAATGCGGGCAGTTGAACAATTCCAACGCCTTCCATGGCGGCTTGAATCAGCGTGACTGCATCATCTGTGTCGAAGCAGCCATCAGGCAAGTAACTGCGCCCATCAGCGAATATGAAGGGGTAAGGGCGCCCTGCGAGCAGGTACCTAAGGCATGCATGGTCTTGAAGATCCGCAACGTTTTCGGGATGACCCCGATTGGCCAGGTAACCAGGTGACGCCACCAAGAGGTATGAAATGTCTGCCAGGTGCCGCCCAATCAATCCCGTATCGTCGAGATTGCCGATGCGTATGGCCAAATCATATCCCTCACGGATCATATCCACATTGCGGTCAGTCACCGTGACCTCAAGTTTGATGTTAGGGCTCTTTTCAGAAAATTCTTTCACCCACTTCGAAACCAACGCCCTGCCAACCAACACAGGCACCGTTATCCGCAAAAGCCCTTTGGCTGACCCTGCGGATTGCACAACATCTTCCGCGCTTTCGATACCTTGAAGCAGAGGCGCTACAAAGTCGTAATAGACGCTTCCCTCCGCTGTAAGACTCAGCGTTCGCGTAGACCGTTGCAGCAACCTGACGCCCAGTCGCTTTTCCAGCCGAGCCACGCTTTTGGAAACTGCGGACGGACTCGCGCCCAATATCCTTCCAGCGCCACTGAATGATCCTGAGTCAACGGTGCGTACAAAAGCAGCGAGACCGGCAGTTTTTTCAACGATGGTGACCATTCAAGAACTCCAGGCACAAATGAAACGATTATTTGGCGGATGGTGCAAAAAAAAAGCCCGATTAGGATATCTAAAACCTTAAATCGGAGTGGCGCGAATGAACAAGCTAGACGGGAAAGTGGTTGTTATAACGGGTGGTGCCCAGGGATTAGGCGAATCTCATTCCAAGCTCTTCGCAGAGCTGGGCGCTCACGTCGTTATCACCGATGTAGAGACCGGTGCAGGCTTCAAACTCGCGCAAGAGCTGACGGGCATGGGGTATGTCGCAAATTTCCAAGAGCTGGACGTAAGCGATGAGGCCAACTGGGAACGGGTCGTCGAGCAGATTCTCGGCCAGCATCGTCGTATCGACGTTCTCGTGAATAACGCAGGGATCTACCTGCGCACCCCGCTTGAAGAAATCAGCGCCCAGCAGTTCGACAAGGTGATGGCAATCAACGTAAAAGGCACGTTTTTAGGGTGCAAAGCGGTCGCGCCTGTCATGCGTGCCCAAGGCGGCGGTGTAATCGTCAACACCGGCTCAATCGCGGCAATGGTCGCCAACCTAGATGGTGAGGTCGCCTATTGCGCCAGCAAGGGCGCCATCAAGATGCTTACCAAAGCCGTCGCCTCCGATCTCGCTAAAGACAACATTCGGGTCAACTCCGTGCACCCCGGTGTTGTAAAGACGCCCATGGCCGCAGACTTTTTTAAAGATCCAGACCTTGCCCGGCAACTGCTGGGGACAACGCTCATGGAGCGTGCTGCTGCCCCTGCTGAAATTTCACAAGCGATTGCATTCCTTAGCTGCGACTCAGCTTCTTTCATGACTGGTTCCGACCTCGTCGTTGACGGTGGATTCACGGCGGTGTGATCCGCACTTGACCCTGTTCATCCCTTTGGCTGGGAAAACCAGCCTTTTTTTATACCCTTATCGAGAGAGACATACATGAACGATCTGACCGGCAAAGTAGCCATCGTGACTGGTGCATCAAAAGGTATTGGCGCGGCCATTGCCAAGGCGTTGGCATCCGCAGGCGCCGCCGTCACTGTCAACTATGCGTCAAGCAAGTCTGGTGCCGACCGCACAGTGGCTGAGATTCTGAAGAATGGTGGCAAAGCAATCGCGGTTCAGGGTGATGTTGGATCATCTGCTGATGTAAAAAGAATGTTCGAAGAAACTCAAGCCAAATTTGGCACTCCCTCTGTGCTTGTCAACAATGCTGCAACCTTCGAATTTGAACCGTTTGAAAACGTGTCGGAGGAGGAGTTTCACAAGGAATACAACACCAATGTTCTGGGCCCAATACTGACGATTCAGCAAGCGCTGAAGCACTTTCCCAAGACAGGCGGCAGCGTGATCAACATCAGCTCTATCTCAAGCAAGAATCCTGTCCCTACAGCGGTGCTCTACTCCTCAACAAAAGGAGCTATCGACGCGCTGTCTGCCGGTTTGGCCAAGGAACTAGGGCCGCGAAATATTCGAGTGAATGTCGTTGCTCCAGGCGGCACTGAAACCGAGGGAACAGAGCGTATCGGCTTGGTCGGCAGCGAACAGCAACAGATCATGGCTGCTGCAACACCGCTGGGGCGTTTCGGCCAGCCAGAAGATATTGCTCCGACGGTCGTGTTTCTAGCTTCTGACGATTCTGCCTGGCTAACGGGCGAGCGCATCAATGCCTCTGGTGGTTTGCGTTAACCGGTAACGGATCGCGAAACCTTCCCAGATCAGCGTCTCCTTTCCTCGACGAGCAACTCGAAATCTCCTCATTCGTTTTTCAAATAAATGAAAGTTGTCGTCGAGGGCTACATACCGAACCTTGTTTTAGGGACCCTGTCGTGACTGTTCACACTAGGAAACAAAAGATGTCGCTTCAACTCAAACTCGACGCCGTGAAACATGACTTTGAATCCAAAGTTCCAGCTCAAGCCCTTGCCGTGATGGAGAAGTCTACCCAGGATCTCGTGGCCTCCAAACAGGCACAGCGCGCGCTTAGAAGCGGCGATAATGCTCCCGCTTTCACTCTGGCTGACTCCGATGGAAACACGGTCATATCTGAGGATCTGCTCTTAAAAGGTCCGTTGGTCATCACATTCTACCGAGGCGTGTGGTGTCCTTATTGCAACCTGGAACTTCAAGCGCTCGAAGCCTTGCGCAGCGAAATTGAATCGCGAGGCGCGACGCTCGTTGCCATCTCCCAGCAGACAGCCGGCAACAGCAGAGCTTCGCGCCGTGACAACGGTGTTTCCTTTCCAATTCTGATCGACCAGGGCGGGGTCTTGGCTGACGCATTCGGAATTCGCTGGGCGCTACAGGGCGAAATCAAAGCGCTGTATGAGCAGTTCGGCGTTAATCTCCAGACATTCAACGGCGAGTCAAGCTGGACGCTGCCAATGCCTGCCCGATATGTGATCGACACGCAAGGCGTTATTGCATATTCCGAAGTCAATCCGGACTACACCCAGCGCCCTGAGCCCGTTGAGTTGCTCCCGGTTCTGGATGCCTTGGCCGCAAATATGGTCGTTGGCAAGACCTCGGCAGGTGCGCTGTGAAGCTGTACTACCATGCAGGGGCATGTTCAACCTCTAACCTCATCGCGCTGGAAGAAGCCGAACTGAGCTATGAGGCAATTCCGGTGGACCTCTCGGACTCCCACAGTCCGATTACTGCGCGGGTAAAGAGTTGAATCCGATGGTCCAGCTCCCTGTACTGGTGCTGGATGATGGGACGGCTCTCACCCAGAATGTTGCAATTCTTCCCTACATTGCAGATCTTGCTCCCGAAAAATCTCTGTTCCCTCCATCGGGCAGGCTTGAGCGCGTACAGGCGGAAAGCTGGTTGTCATTTATCGCCGCAGATCTGCACACCGCGTTCGCTACAGAGTATGCATGGACCCTGATCTGGGACAGAAACTCTCCGGAATGGGAAAACGCACAACAATTTTGGAAGCAGCGGCTCAATCGGAGACTGAAAGTGCTGGATGATCGACTTGCACACCATGATTTCATCGCGGGGTCGAATTTCACCGTAATTGATGCCTATGCATTGATTGTCCTGAACTGGGCGGAGCCAACGGGTTTTTCAATATCGTCTTATGAAAATATTGTGCGATACCTGAAACGCTTGAATGAGAGACCAGCAGTTCAGCGGGTCATGGAACGTGAGGGGTTATCCAGTTGATTCAGCAATTTAAACACAATCGTGCGCAGCCTCTGATGAGCATGCTTCATGAGTGATCGGCTTGCCGCGCTGCGCCTGTTTGCGCGGGTCGCTCGGACTGGGAGCTTTTCGGCTGCCGGAAGAGAGCTGGGCCTGTCACAACCTTCCGCCTCAAGAGTTATGTCGAATCTGGAAAAGGACGTAGGTGCAATTCTTCTCGCTCGTTCAACGCGCGCGGTGACGCTGACAGAAGCCGGAAAGCTTTATCTGGAGAAGATAGAACCCATACTGCTGGCGATGGACGATGCCGATCACGCTGTTCGGGGGAACGGAGAACTCAGCGGGCACCTGAGAGTGGGTGTCGCCACAAGCTTCGCGATACGGGAAGTAATTCCACGTATGCGGCGCTTTCTGGACGACCATCCAAGACTGCGAATTGATTTCGTTCTAACTGACCAGATCCAGGACATGATCTCGGAGGCGATTGATGTCGCTTTGCGATTCGGGCCCCTTGACGACTCTAATGCCGTTGCGCGATTGATCGGTCGCCCTGAAAGATTTCTGGCCGCCTCTCCCGGCTATCTCAAGCGGTTCGGAGTACCCAAGTCGCCGGGGGATCTGGCCAAACACTCAATCATAATGGGGCCATCGGGTTTCGCTCGGGAAGCCTGGGTCTTCCACCGAGATGGACGTAGCACGACTGTTCGGGTGGAAGGTAAGGTATCGGTAACTGTCAATGAGGCAGCTACCGCAGCGGCTTTAGCAGACTTGGGAATTATTTCGACGGGGACTTGGGGATGTCGCTCAGAGATTGAGAGCGGCCTTCTCGTGAAAGTGCTCGCGGATTGGGAAATAGGTTTCAAATCAGTCCATGCGGTGTATCCACCAGGCCAACCTATTAAGCCTTCGGCACGTGCGCTGATTGATTTTCTTCATGCGGAATTGAATCACTAGGTTTCGCCGGATGACACGTGAACGCCACAGAATGGATGCAGATCCGCCTATCGTGTTACGCGCAGCGAGCGCCTCAGATCTGCCACTCGTTTTCAAACTGGAGCGTGAATACATTGCCCGCTTCGAACCTAAGTCAATGAAGCGATGGCAAGTAGGAATCGACCGGCATCTGGAACAATGGGTGTCCAACTTAACACGGATGTTCGTTGCGGAATTCGCTGCAAAAGCGGTCGGGTATTGCTTCTGGGAGGTCAATGGTGATGAGGCCGTACTAGCTTCTATCAGCGTTTTAACAGACTACAGATTACGCGGTGTTGGTGCATCTCTGCTCAGGCGTTTTGAAGACGACGCCATGAGACATGGGAAAAAGCTGCTCACGCTTGGTGTGGTTAAACAAAACCCCGCTCGATACCTATACGAGTCGGCTGGCTACGTATTCGCTCGCCAAGAAGAGACATACTGCTACTACGAAAAAGTCATCCTCGCTGCCCAGACTACCGCATTTAGCGCTGAATTTTAACGCATTGATACTGGCACTCCCGTTACCTACAGCATCATCCGACGCACTCTAAAAATTATGGAGTTACGAAGTGATTAGTGAAAGAAAGACCCCTCGTTCAAAAGGGGTAGCGATGACCGTGATGATACTGATGGCGCTCACCGCTCTTGGCGCGCAGGCGTCAATGCGGTGTGAGAACGGCATAGCGTCTGAAGGCGACTCCACTGAGCAGGTACTCCAAAAATGCGGCGCTCCGGCTAGTCGGGAGCCGACAGGTATGATTGAAGACAGGCGGGTCTTGGATCGTCGGGAATTCATAGGATCTGAGGAATGGGTATATGGGCCCCGAGGCGGTATGTACCAATACCTCAGATTCGAAGGTTCAAAGCTGGTAAGAATTCGTAGCCAACGGTGATCTTGCATAAAAGAGCTATCGGCATTGCTAGGTTATGTCCGCTTTGGGTCGACTGCCGCCCTCCATGCACAAGGGGCATGCTAGACCTCCACGAGCGGAGGCAATGCTATGAACGCGAATAATTTTAAAGAGATCTGGGGGCGCTGGAAAATTTTACTTTTACATCACATTTATACCTGCGGCCGCCACCTTATCGCAGTTGATTTCGCACTCATCAGTGCGCAATACGCAGACCGCTGGGGAAACCTGACCTACAGGAAAACCGCCCGTAACTTCGGTCCGGTTATGGCAATGGCTGCCAAACACACGATCGCCTTAATGGACGAAGTTGTCCCCCTCGGCACGTTGGAAGCCATCGATGGGGTCGGGCATTGCAATCGATTCCGTGGCAGAACACCCCGATGCCATCGCGCGGCGCAGACGCCTACTTGGCAACTCCGTCGCGCGCTATGGGTTCCGCCCTACTGGGCGTCATCATTCTTGAAAACTTCCGCCGCAAAATGTGGGTCTTTGCGCGATAGCACTGCATTAAGACGGTTGATGGCCTGAGCAATCCAGTCATCCTCGGGACGCTCACTTTTCGAGAACATACTCAGAAGTCTCTCAAGCAATTTTCCAGCATCAATCATCAAGTCGAGCGTCTGGTAGTCGCACAGAATTCCAGGAGGGGTTATCAATGCTGCGAACGTTGAGATTGCCTCAATAGATGATAGTTGGGAGGTGAGACACTGCCTCAGCTCAGAATCCCAGCGATCGCTGTTCAAAATGCAAAAAATCAGCTCTGTATCAGGGAGTCGGCGTAATGCCTTGCCTTCCAAAACAGCCGTTCGATACCTAGGCAGCTCCCTATCACGCAGGGAGATAGTTTCGTCAGCGCTGAAGATTTCACCTCCCTTTCCCTGCGGCCCGTACGGAACAAATCCGTGTGCAAAGAGATGCTTACGCAGGATCCAGGGAGTGATCAACAGGTCGCCGTCCCGGATGAGTGCATCGATAGTGATTTTTAGCCTGGCTGTCCCGTTGCCAGTGGTATGGGCCACGCGCCAGAGGATTGCAGCAGCGTCATCTACGAAGCCTCGTTCGACTTCGTTTTCGGTTATCCAGTCGTGATCACGAGTAAGAACTCGGGATAACCCCACCCAAAATGTCTCATCGCCGGTCTGTGTCATCACAGGTGCAAGGTCATTCAGGCAGTCTAGCAATGTCTCCAATCGTCCAGCCTGTTGCAAAGACTGGAGTTCGTTTATCAAATCTTCTGAGCTCAGCGACCAGATACGCTCTATATCCATCCGCGACAGTTGTCCTGGTGGGTTCCCAAGATACAAAAGCCGAGTCAAATTTCTGCGCTTGGCCAGCCTGTCACCATCGAATGTTTCAGCAGATCGCTGACTGCGCTCATCGAAGCGCGGAAAAATAGCGCGGAGCATGTCAAGGTGCGCATTTATGCCGTCTCCGAAGAGATCTGTAAGCGTTTCCGCTGCGCTGTCGTTCCCTGTCTTCCACTGCTGTCGCCTAATCAATTCTTGCGTGGAAGGGTCACTGACGAGTGCGTGAGTATGGTCTGAAATCTTCCTACGCATGCTCGGCGACTTGGTCACAATCCAGCAATAGGCGAGGACATCGTAAGGACAAATCTCGTCCGCTACAGCATCTTGTAGTACCGATAGTGCACCGATGACTCTCTTGACGTCACGTGGTGTTCGAATGGCACGTATCAGGTGATTGAGAATCTCTGTTTGATAGGGCAAGGCCGCAGGAGGAATGACCATATCGTGGCGATGCAGCGCCTGCTTCAGCAGGCTGGTGACATCCTCTTCGAGCAGAGGTCGGAGGGGGATAGGGTATTGAATGATCTTCTCGAGGTAGCTTTCTCCACTGATCTGTTTCTCACGCGTGGAGTTTCCCTTGCCCAATGCTTGGGCTACACGGTCTGGGTCATAGGCAACGAGATAGGATATACCCTTGATATCCCCTACTGCTTTTATCAACTGCGCAACGGCCCTGACCTCTTCATCTTCAACTCGGTCAAGCTCATCGATCAAAACCACGACAGCCACATGTGCTTTGGCGAGCTTGGATTCCAAGCTCTTACGCTCTTGGTCAGCCGACAGGGTTTGCGGCTTGATTAAAGTGGTCGTGAGCTTAAGGAGCCATTTTTTCCAGGCAGCGGTGGCCGCCCCACCAGCCCCTAGAGCGTCAGCGACCGCAGCAAGAGTGGCACCAGCATACTCAATAGAGGTTTTGTACCTTTCTAACTGCTTTTGCACACTTCGCAGACTCTCGCTGGGGCTCTTACCCAGCGCACCACGCAAGCAGTTGAAAAAAGCATCTACCAGCTCATCGCGGCCCTTGAATAGCCAAGGGTTAAACGTTGCCACTACCACATGCTCGTTTTTCTCAAGCTCGTAGGCCAGCAGATTTAGGACGCTAGATTTTCCTAGTCCCCATTCACCTGTCAGACCGACAACGAGGCCGGTAGATTTGCAGGATTTTATGGTGCCGGACGTGTCGCGTTCGACACTAACCAACGTGTTCACCAAGCTACCTACAAATGGCCCGCGCTCTAATGCGTCGAACTCTGGCTTGTCAATCGCGCGATCCTGCCGGGCTATGAGGTCGTTGCTGTCCATGCCAGCCAAACTCCAAATTTTCTGAGCGTACATTGTACAGCTGCAGCGCACATCACCACTGTCTAAACCACCGTGGATGGCAGGCAGGTGTGTCCGATAAACCAGTGCTTCACTGACGGCCACGCATTTGGCGAAATGCCCTCTAGACGCTTCCTAGAGAAATCCCGCACTCATTAATATATGGCTCACTTCTGCTTGTGGGTTGTACGACTCACGGGTGGTCGTCGCTAGCAAGCAATCCAAGGTCATCGACTCTCATATCCATGTTTTCACTCTCATCGAATAGGTGCTGGGTGCGTCTTTCTTGCTTGACGTACGCAAGGGTGCCAAAAAAGCAGCTTTCGCAAAGGTGTACCTCGTAGCGTTCCCCGTCATGTTTGGCACCGGGTCCCCAGTTCGCTTGAAGCGTACCGTACTGAAGACCGCACGGTGTCTGTGTTGAGAGTCCGCATATGTCGCACCGAACGTCTATGACGGATTCGATCTGCTTGTCACCGGTAATCTTCATTGCAACGCCTCGGGTGCTGTGCTTTTCGAAGAATACGCTTCTCGGAAAGATATGAGGTGACGTTGTATTGTCGGGCGTATTCACGGCAGATGAGCTCTCAGGAGGCCTCACTGTTAGCGCTGATGCCAAATTGACCCATATGCTGGAGCCAGGCTGACCCACCATCAGAGTCGCATAACGCCAGGACAGGTGATGGTTCAGGAAGTATCAGACTGGGTCTGGCCCTCCTCGGCAACTGGGTCAATTCAACACCGGCGCAAACAGTTCACGGTGACCGAGAGCGATTCCTAGACGGGTGTTCCAATGATTGAGAGGCAAGGTTCAAAATTACCGCAGGTGCTCCCTCCGGCATTCATATATGTCCCGCCGGTATCGTTGCTGGTCGAGGTCATTTATGGTGCGACCGCGTTGGAACGGGTTTATGAGGCGAATCCTCAGATGACCGCACGCTGGCCCAGCTACAAGCGCCTCAAAAAATGGTTTCTGGGCAAGGTGTTTCGAGCTCCCACCAGGCCATCTAGCTTGCAATCGCTGGATGAGATGGAAAGGGATATGCTGGCAGACGGGTTCATCGTGCCTGATGTCGTCTGGCAACCCCATTGCGAATGGACGTCGCTGCTTAAGCAAGGCCTGCTGAGAGATCACCGCGCAATTGCGACGTGGGCAGGACGACTGGAGCGCGACCTAGAACTGGCCGCCAGCTTTGTCCTTCTTCCGGATGCGGGTGATCGCATACAGGCGATTATCCAATGCTCACTGATTCATGAGTTAGGTGCTCCTGGCAGTTGGGAGCGTATGACGTCCAAGCAATGGACGGGTGATGAGGCAGCTCTGCTGAGCTGCTCGTTGCTTAAGCACAATCGCGTTGCTGACGCTTACAGCTGCTTTGTGCGGTTCCTGGCGTGGGTGGTTGTCGACGCAAGTCTTGAGCATTGGCAAAAAGTCGTAACGGCGGGCCAGCAAAACGAAGTGCTGCTGGAGGCACTCGTACCTCGATTTGATCCTGAAACCTGTGAATGGACTCGACCACTTGGAATTCAGGTCCGAGAGCTGGCAATACATGCGGGGTTCGATCACCGGAGGGCACCCAGTGTGTTTCTTGGTGAGCTCTGGTCAAGCGTGGCGGAGCAGGCTGAGGAAAAGGAACGGACCTTGCGCAAGTGGGAAGCCGAGAAGCCAGTACGGCCTAGAGACAGCAGCATTAACAGCTTGCTCGCCTGCATTGAGCCACAACTTCAGAAACATGGCGGTCTGTGGGCAGAAAGCAGTGCGCATCGCCGGCGCTTTCAATTCGCCTGGGCGATGATTGCCATATTGCGCGACATGCAGAGATTGGAGTTGCCGGATGAGCTTATCGATCAGGTTTTCAGTTGCTATGCGCTGGAGTATCGCATCGCCCGACGCGATCTCTGCAAGCCTCTAGCTTGATGGCAGGCGCGTTCGCGCCTGCCTCACACTTATCGCTTATGTTGCCGCTGATCTGCGATTTGCCTGCCGCGCTCCCCCTGATTCTTGTCCCAAATGATATTCGTGCCAGGCATACCTTTGTTGCCATTGCGAATATCTGCCTCGTGGTTACCGACCGGGCGTTTGTGTTCCTGCTCCATCAATCTTCCCCTTGGTTCGCGGCGTCGTCCCAATCATCTGGGCGTTCATCTTCGCCACGCGATTGCCAGTAGGCGTCGTTGTTCGGATTGAGCTGGTTTGAGTGGTTATCGTCGTCGTGTTTGCTCATTTTTACGTTCCTTTGAATGGCCGTCGCCCCTATGGCGACACCGGCAGAGTGCGTCAACCGAGGCGCGATGCCGAGGAATCAAAAAAGAAAAAACTCGTGCGCAAGAGCTTCCGATCCGCAGCCACATCAAGAAGTTGAAGGCTTGTCCAGCCGTTGCTCCCGTAGACCTTTTTCGAGGGTATGCGGTAGTAAAGAGCGAGCACTGAACTAGGTCTGTGCCCCGTTTAACTACTTATCTTTCGCGCTCACCTAGGCATTCGACAGGCCTTGTAGGCTGAGGTGATCCTATAGGCGCGGGAATGTGATAACCGAGGGCGCAGCGTGTGTTCGCGTCGGAGCAAGTTGGTGTCCTTCACAAAAAAGCTACACCAAAGGCTGTAACGGGTCGCAAGCACTAGTCTGTGAATGTCCGTTTTGGGCCGAATGCCTCCTCAGGTCTGCGTGTCTGTCTTGCGGATCGGCTTCAGAACGATAGCTTCGTCAGCAAGTTCGATGCTCAGTGAGTCACCGAGACGGACGCATAGGGCTGCCAGGACATCTGAAGTGAGTTCGATGACAGCGTCCTCGCTACCGTCGCGAGGGTCTTGGCATATCACTGTTGCGTGCAATGGATCGTTCATTCTGCGCAAGCTCCACTCCGCCCTAGAATGGGAGACCGGCAGCTTTCGGCCAGAAGCAGACACTGAGGAGGCCAAGGTTCAGCACGCTCGCATGTTTTTCGATGATTGAGCGCATTGACCTCAGTGCATGCAGAAGCACACCCCAGTGACTAGTCACGTCGCAGGGGATCTAAAGCTTTCGATTCGCGTGATGATATGCCGGAAAAAAACAGCTCCCGCGAATCCGTCCAAGTAGACGGAGGTGATCAACAGTCACGGGAGCTGGAAAAGAGCGAACGATTACTGCACGCTTGGGAAACGATCCCAAGGCAGAGGTTCTGGCGCAGGCTCAGCCCTGCATTTCGAGCATATGATCGGTCAGGTTCATGAATTCGACTGCACGCCCGATGACGTCAGTGTCGGCAAGGATGCGTCGATGGCCGAGCCCGTGGGTTTCAACCAGAGTCGAATGCACCCACGCCTTCTGCAGCGCCCGCGATTGCGCGACCGGCACGACCCGGTCATCGCGATCATGGATGATCAAGCCTGAATGTCCGAGCCCCATGCCTAGCGCGGGAAGATCGACAGACGCCAGCGTAGCTCCCATGAACGCCTCCACCCAGCGGTAGAAAGCGGCTGTTTGCCGATCGTCCAGACAGTGGGCACGTGCAATCCCCAGCACGACAGAAGTCATCGAACTGGGTCCGCAAACGTGAACGCTTCGCCGGGCCGACAACCCGTTGTTCAAGGCCCATAGCGCAGCAGTAGAGCCTGCGGAATGGCCGATAACCCCATGAACATCGCCCAAATGCTTCGCCAGTTTCAGGGCTGCCTTGCCCGCGTGAATCACGCTCGACACCTCTGCACCAGAGTGGCCGTGGCCCGGCGCATCGAACATGGCAACGGAGAACCCTGCGGCAACCAGTGGTTTTACAAACCCCATCAGGTGAGAACCCCGGCTGGACCAACCGTGCATCAGCAGGATGAGCGGCCCGCTGCCATACATCCAGAAAGCCAGGCGCTCCGCGTCGACGTCCAGCGACGCCTGCCATCCCTTATCCAGAAAGCTCACTTCACTCCACGAGGCAGAAACCCGCTCGGGTACGGCAAACGCTCGGCACGCTGCTTCAAGATCGGGGTCGGCGACGTTCAATTCGGCAAAAAGGTTCACGATGCAGCTCCTTTGGACGATGACAGCACCGGGTCACAGGTCACTGAGGCACAGGGAAATCGACCACCGTGTCGTTGATGCGGTTGAACACGTTGGTGAAGGTAATCACCGAGATCGCCAACCCGATGTGAACGATTTCTTCGCCGCTGTAGCCTGCGGCCTGCAGTACCTGGATGTCCTCTTCCGGCAACGTGCCGGGCTTGAGCGCGAGGCTGCGTACGAAGCTGACCAGAACATCACGCTTGGCGTCGCCGGTGGCGTTGCCCTGGCGAATCTGACGCAGGGTCTCCGGGCTCAGACCTGCCATCTTGCCGACCATGCTGTGGGCGGCGACACAGTAATCGCAACCTGCCAACTCGCTGATGGTCAGTTTCACGGTTTCCTGATCCGCTTTGCTCAGCGGACCACTTGCCAGAACCTTGTCTGCCGAGAGCATCGCCGTCAGCGCTTGTGGGGCTAACGTTCCCAAAGCAGCGTAAGCATTGGGAACTTTCCCCAGAGCCTGTTTGATACCGGCGTACACTTGAGCGGTAGCGCCGCTGGCCTGATCGGTCGCAATTGCAGTAAAACGTGCCATGGTTGGATTTCCTCGGTATGAAAGTTGATGCCCATAAACTTGTTTTGAAGTCGCAGATGGGCACATCGAACTCAAGGCCGCTTCGGTTTGAGTTGTGCACACCTGCAGTTCACATGTATCGCAGCCCGCTCTCCAGATGGTGTGACTGTCAGACTCCCTGCGCAGTAGTCAGAACAGACGTCGCTCTTTGCTCAAGTAACTGGCGTGCGGAGTCAGCAATCATGACCACGGCCCCAGCGAGCATCAGCACATCTTTTAGTACCAGTCTTCCGCCGCCCGACAAATAAGGAAACCCGAACTCGGCATCCCCCATACTTTGCACCCACGCCTCAGGCGTCGTTATGAGAAAAGATAACGTGACCAACGGGGTCAGGAATGCCAGTACCGACCCGACCATGCCAAGCCTGGAAGAAAAGAGGTAGGACAGCACCAGAAGACCAATGAGGATTTCAACCGTCCCCAGACCGTTGGAAAACGCATAGGTGTGATTGGCGGCCTGCCATTCACGCTTGGCCGGATCTAGCTGACCTTCATGGGTGAGGTGTTCCTTGTACTGGTCCGGGTGCGCATAGAACAGGGACATCACCGGATTGTTCGCCACGAACGGGGTGATGCTGTCAGCCTCATACGGCACAAACTTCAGTGCACCAATCCATAGAAATATGACGGCAACACCGATGCGAATCAGACGTATGCCAATGTTGTCCAAGCGACTGGCGCGTACCAGTAATCCATGCGCAACTGATGATGAGTGTTTCATGATTTTCTGCATCCGTTGATTAAATACGTTAAAGAGTAAAACGGATAAAAATGCTCGTTGTATCTGATCAGCTCAGATTTTTGTCCAATGCGCTCAAGTCTCTTGAACTGTCCCTGCTGCGCCTGAACGCCCTCCACATAAACCACTGATTGAGTGGATAAATGACTGATTGATAGCTTAGCCGCGCCCGACATTCCTTAACAACTATCCCAAGTAACAGATACCCTAAACCATCGTATGGTTATTCATTTGCCAACTCACACTCGAGCAATTACACGAGTCAGTCGATCGGCACGATGCTCTGAATGCAATCAATGAGAGTCTGGGCGTTATAAGGTTTGCCCAGAAAGCACAACGCACCTGCTGCCATCGCCCGCTTGCGCACCGACTCTTTGGGGTAGGCGGTGATAAAGATAACCGGGGTGGATCGGCCACTGCTGACCAAGATCCGCTGCAGTTCCAGACCGTCGATTCCTGGCATGTGTACATCGGATATCAAGCAATCGGTGCTGTCGAGATCGGGTGAGGCGAGAAACGCTTCGGCGCATGAAAACAGGCAAGGTTCATAACCCAGGGATCGCACCAGGCTGCTCAGGGCCATGCGGCATGACCTGTCATCATCGACGATCGAAATGCGGGTGACTTTATTCACTTTTATTGTCCTGGGCCCACGAAGACGAGCATTCAGATGCTGCGTACGCCTTTATATAGGTCTCCACAGAAAGGTGGACGCTCACTCGTTGGATGCATCACTGAAAACGCCGGGAATCTGCGCACAATGCTGCAGTTGCCAGCGCTTGGGGCTAGTTCCGGTGAACTGTCTGAAAACCCGGGTGAAGTAAGACTGATCCGAGAATCCACACTCCTGCGCGATGCAACAGATCGAGAGTTCTCGCGTGCGCAACAACGCCTGTGCCTTGCGGAACTGCTCACGTCGAAACCAGTCGTGGGGCGCGAGTCCCGTTGCGTTCTTGAACGCGCGGGAGAAATGGCTGCGGGAGATTGCACAGGCATTGGCCACCTGCTCTATTGAGCACCCGTGCGCCATGAGGCTGATCATCAACTCCTGGGCCTTCTTAACACGCCAAGGAGCCAGATTCTCAAGGTTACGTTTCGCGCGTCTTTGTTCGAACTCTTGCGCCGGCGAGACCGCGTTGCGGTAACCGCAAAAAGGCACGTTTCCCGACATCAGACTTGCAGAAGATCGGACAACCGGCGCCCGATCGATCGTTGACAAGCGTTGCTCCTGGGCCATGAGGTCACCTGATAAATACGCAATACCGCGCCTGAGACTTACCTGAAACGGCAGTCGCAAACGCAATGGAGTCGCCCCTCACGGGGGCGCATGAAGTACGCCTGATGCAGCGAAATCAGATCGGAACGGTGGCCTTCGACAGCTCAAGCTGAAGACCAGCCTTGACGACGTCAGCGATGCTGCGGGCGTGTAGCTTGCGCATCATGTTGGCTCGGTGCAGTTTTATCGTGATCTCGCTCACCTCTAACTGGCTAGCGATCTGCTTGTTGAGAAGCCCCTTCACCACGCCCTCCATGACCTGTTTTTCCCGGGGAGTCAGGCATTCGAAGCGCCTGTGCAAGGAATCAACCTCACGTTGCGCTTCAAGGAACTCGCTGTGGCTGGCCACGGCAACGGCAACGGCATCGATCAGATCCTGAGAGCGGAATGGCTTGGTGAGAAAGTCGGCGGCACCGGCCTTCATGGCACGCACAGACATTGGAATATCACCATGACCGGTCATAAAAATGATCGGCATACGGTTATCCGCCTCCGCCAATCGCTGTTGCAGATCGAATCCGCTGTAACCTTGCAACCTGACATCCAGAATGAGGCAACCCGCCTTGTGCGCGAGTGGATGCGCAAGCATGTCCTCGGGGCCGGAAAATGCTTTGGTGTTGTAACCGACTGAGCTCAACAAACTGGCGACCGAGCCGCTCAATACCGAATCGTCGTCAACAATAAAGACAATGGGTGCATTCGTCTGCGCAGTTCTGGATGAGGTTGAATGATACATATGGCCTCCCTTTGAACTTGGTTTTAGTTGACCGGACGCTTTGTTTACCGACATCAGTCATCGCAAGGCGGATCCGCGAAAGCTGCCTCAACGGACAGCACACTTCACATAACAATTGAAGACTACTCCGCGACCGCGGAGGCAATCATCGAGGCACAAACAAGATGTAAACACATCATCTTTTTCAAACGATTCGGTGACGCGCCGGAATGAACTTTGTACCTGCACAGCCAACGGGTCAATTCATACCTAAGGTTAGGTAGTGAACATTGTCAACGCAGCAGCACTGGTCGGTGCAGGGGAATATAAAGCGCACTAACGTGGATGTTTCAACCTGCATGGCGGGGTCAGTGCATCGGTGAAACGCCCGCAGCTGACCGGAATTACTCACCTGTCGGTGCTTCTCTGGCATCGCGCCGGAGCGATTGTGGGGATACCCCCAGCTTGCGGATAAACACCTCGCGCAGGTGGCGGCGGTCACGAAAACCCGTCTCTCTGGCGATGATCTCCAGCGAATGGTGACCGCGCTGAATCATGTTGCGCGCGGTTTCAAGGCGCAGCTGTTCCACCGCTTTGGCCGGAGACAGGCCTGTTTCGGAGAGAAAGACGCGTCTGAACTGCCGCTCGCTGAGGTGCACGATCTTCGCCAGGGCATCAGCGCTCAGATCGCCTGAAAGATTGGCCCGGGCATGCTCGAGGGCGGCCTGAACGCGATCCGACTTAGGCGCAATGTTGAGCATTTCCGAATGCTGGGACTGGCCGCCGGAGCGGCGGTGATACATGACCAGAACCCGTGCGACGCGGTTGGCAATCTCGTGCCCCAGGTCCTTTTCGACCATGCCCAGCACCAGATCCATTGCCGCCGAAAGGCCCGCCGAGGTCCAGATGGAGCCGTCATTGATGAAGATGCTGTCTGGCTCTACAAGGGTGTTCGGAAAGCGCTGCTTGAGCACGCCGGCATATGCCCAATGGGTGGTGACGCGTTTGCCTTCGAGCAACCCTGCCTCGGCGAGCACGAAAGCGCCTGTACACATCCCGCCCACGCGCTGAGCGCGGCCAGCTGCACTCTTGACGAAATTCAGTTCTTCGGCAGTGCTGTCTCGGGCCAGCGGATCGACTATCCCAGAGACCATCCAGGTGTCGGCCTGAGCTTCGGAAGTCGCTTTGAGCGTGTTCACCGAGGCCCCGATCGAGGAGGTGATCACCCCGCCGGTCAACGAATAATTGGTGACCTGATAGACCTGCTCCTTGGCCACCACGTTGGCAAATTCGAACACTGACTGGGTCCCCAGCGCCATGACCTGGAACCCTTCGGTGAGGAAGTAACCGATTCTGTGCATTTTCACTCCGTCCGGCGTCATGTCCGAAAACATGACCGTAAATGTCGTTTCAATTCCCGTCAACGCGATGCACGATGAGCCAACGACATAAAAACGGACACAGGTGACACGAAAAGAGGATTAAACAGGTCATCGGGGGATGATTGTTGTTGCATCCTACGCGTAACTAAGCGAACAGGCCAGCCTGTAAAAAATATTCGACCTACTCTTGTTAATCCCAGTGTAGCGACAACCTGTGCCCCAACTAAAAACACATCTACCAGCACTATTCATACACTTTGTGAAACGCACGAGAGTCCTATTCATCCTGCGCCGGTGATCGCTGTAATGGCAGTCCATTGATCACACCCATAGTTAGTTTCTTGAAGTGTTGATCACATCGGTCGTTTAACGTTCCATCACAACGAGCACACCGCAATGACTGAGCACTCCGTAAGTTTTAATGCATCGACCCACTACCTCGACGTGGGCGGTAGAACCCTGGCCTATCGCACTTTTGGACACGGCACCCCTTTGGTACTCTGCGTGCGGTTTCGTGGAACGATGGAGTCTTGGGATCCGGCGTTTCTGGACGGACTGGCACAGCAGGGTTTTCAAGTCACAGTCTTCGACTACAGCGGCCTGGGCCGATCGACCGGCGAGCGGACCTATAACCCTGCCTCGCTGGCCAAGGACACCATCGAGCTGATCACGGCTCTCAAGCTGGGCAAGGTGGTCCTGGGAGGCTGGTCGATCGGTGGAGTGGCAGCGCAGATTGTCCTCGCCCAGGCACCCCAGCTGGTCAGCCATCTGGTGCTGATCGCAACCACCCCTCCAGGTCTTCTGGCCAAACCTGGCGAACAGCTCTTCTACGAGTTGGCCAAGCGCGACAACACCTTTGAAGACTTTGTGAGCCTGTTCTTCGAGCCCGCCTCGTCCGCTAGCCGCGCCGCCGCTGAGCGCTCATGGAGTCGGCTGGCGTCCAGGCGAGAGGACCCGAGCCCGGAAGTCCCTTACGAGTGGGCGGGTGCACAACTGGGCGAAGGCCCCAAGAATCCGGTGTTCCCGGTGGAAGCCGTATTGCAAGTGTTGAAAAACACCGAGGTGCCCGTGCTGCATCTGGGCGCCGATCACGACATCGCCTTTCCTGTCGAGAACTGGTACGCCCTTAGCGATCAGCTGCCGACGCTGCACATCGTCACCTTCCCCGGTTCCGGCCACGGCCCGCAGCTGCAGTATCCCCGCACAGCCGCCAAGCACATCGCAGCGTTCGTCGAGGCTGACCACGACTGACATCCGATCGACCGGGCCTGCGTTCGATTCGCTGTAACGCTGGCCCACCCTGATTGATCGATAGCAACGGACTGCTCTTCTTCGCCAGAGCCGCGCCATAAACGTCGTGCTCAGAGCGAGCGGGACGGCGGCCGTGTGCTTGTTCAACACTTTTCACGACCAAGGTGATTTATGACAAAGCCTGCAACGTATCGCGCCGTCGTGGCGACCGCCCCCGGCAAACTGGAACTGGTGGAGCGCCCGATCACGGAGCCTGGCCCCGGCCAAGTACGAATCCAAGTGGAAGCCTGCGGCGTCTGCCACTCTGACAGCGCCACCGTGGAAGGCTTCGCAGGCGTCCCGTTCCCTCGCGTGCCGGGGCATGAAGTCGTTGGACGCATTGAAGCCATCGGTCCCGGTGTTCAGGGCTGGAGCCTGGGCCAGCGAGTGGGCGTGGGCTTTCTGGCGGGCGAGGACGGCACTTGCCCCTCGTGCCGCCAGGGTGATCCGGTCACCTGCCAGAACCCGGTGATCAGTGGCATGACCGTTGACGGTGGCTATGCCGAGATCATGATCGCCGAGGCGCGCGGACTGGTTCGTGTCCCCGAAGAGCTGGATGCCACCCTTGCCGCGCCCCTGCTCTGCGCAGGCCTGACCACGTTCAACGCCTTGCGCAACTCCGGTGCGCAAGCGGGTGACGTAGTGGCGATCCATGGTCTGGGCGGGCTGGGCCATCTGGGTGTGCAGTTCGCCCGCAAGATGGGTTTCCATACCGTGGTCATCGCCCGAGGCGCCAACAAGGCCGAAATGGCACTGTCCCTGGGGGCTCACCGCTACATCGACGCCACCGAAGAAAACGTTGCCGAGGTCTTACGCTCGCTGGGCGGAGCGAAAGTAGTGCTCGGGACTGCTCCAACCGCACAAGGCATGGCAGAGACAATTCCAGGCCTGTCGGCTCGGGGGCAATTGGTCGTGGTCGCCGTTCCCAACGAACCCCTTTCGGTGAACGCAACTGACCTGATCTTCGGCGCGCGCTCGGTCAGCGGCGCCCTCACCGGCACGGTGATTGACAACGAGCAGACCCTCGCTTTCGCCAACCTTCAGGGTATCCATCCACTGGTAGAGACGTTTCCCCTGGAACAGGCGAGCGAGGCCTACGACCGGATGATGCGGGCAGACGTTCGATTGCGTGCCGTTCTGGTCATGGGAGCGCAGCATCATTCCAGCGGCGGACCTGACCAAGCGCACCCATGACATCCTCGTCAACTTCCCCAAGCCTGACTGAATACGCAGTGAGGACGGCCAAATGACTCAACCCATCACCCTCGCCGAAGCCGAGGTATTCGAGCGCTTTCACGACGCGGTGTTTGTGCGTGACATGGAGGGAACCATCTGTTTCTGGAACTCCGCGTCGGCTGCGCTTTACGGCTGGCCCTCACATACGGCGCTGGGGGCGCACGCTCGTACGCTGCTCAAATGTAGGCACGAGCGCGAAGGACACGACACGGCAGACGACCGACTATTGGCGGATGGCTATTGGGAGGGCGAACTTTCCAGGCTCACGGGCACCGGCTCACGTCGTTTGGTGAACGCCCGCTGGTCGCTGCGCCGGGATGCCGACGGTCACCCGATTGGCATTCTGGAAACCGGTTACGACATCTCGCTGGCCAAAGAGACCGAGCAGCATCTGAAAGCCAGCGAGTATCGGTATCGCAACCTGTTTCAAGCCATGGCCGCCTCATTCTGGGAGCTGGATTTCACCGCAGTCGGCCCCAAGATCCGGGCCCTGCTCGACGCCGGGGTACGGGATCTCGAGGCGCATTTTCTGGCTCACCCACAAGTGGTACGCGACTTCATGCGCAGCACTCAGGTGGTGGACCTTAACGATCACAGCATTCGTCTGTTCGGTCGGGGAGATCGTACCGAGATGCTCGGAAACATCGATCGCTATTGGCCTGACGAGAGCATCCAGGTGTACGCCCGTTGCGTGGTCAAATCCCTCGCAGGGCATCCCAACAATATTGAAGTCACTCGCTTGCGCACCCTCGAAGGGAAAGAGTTCGAGTGCCTGTTCACGGCCTGCTTTTCCAGAGAGAACATCGCGCGCGGGGTGATTCTGATCGGCATCATCGACCTGTCGGAACTGGCAGCAGCGCGCCATGCGCTGGAGATCATGCAGACCGAACTGGCCCACGTGGCACGCATTTCGATCCTGGGCGAGTTGAGTGCGTCAATCACCCATGAGATCAATCAACCCCTTACCTCTATTTCGACGTATGCCCAGGCTGCACTGCGCTGGCTGCGACGGCCCGAGCCTGACTTGAAAGAAGTGGAGATTGCCTTGATGCAGATCGTCGATGAGGCCCAGCGCACCGACGACGTCATCACGCGCATTCGCGGCATGGCTCTGCGTCGACCTGCGCAAGAGTCGGACGTGGCGATCAACGACGTCATTCAGGACTCACTGCAATTCACCGACCATGAACTGCGCAAGCATGCCGTGCGCCTGACCACTGACCTGGCGGTCTCATTGCCGGCGGTGCGCGCTGACCGGGTGCTGCTGCAACAGGTGATCGTCAACCTGCTGATGAACGCTGCACAGGCGATGGCGTCTGCCGATTCACCTTCAAGGGAGCTGAATGTGCGCAGCGAATACCTGTCCAGCGGAGACATCAGGCTTCAGGTGCTGGACAGCGGACCGGGTATAGCGCCGGGACTGGAAGGCAAGCTGTTCGAAAGCTTCTTCACTACCAAGGCCACGGGCATGGGCATGGGTCTGCCGATATGCCGATCGATTGTGGAAGCTGCGGGTGGAGAGATTCAGCTGGCGAACAGATGTGATGGGCAGTCTGGGGCGAAGGTCACCCTGACGCTGCCGGCTTTATGACAGCCGCGGTGAGACGCCAGATAAAGGCCCTTCACTGCCTGGCAATGAAGGGCCTTGGGCATCAGGCCTTGATGAATGCCAGAAGATCCTCGTTGATGACTTCCGGATGCGTCGTGCACATGCCGTGCGGGTAGCCCTTGTAGACTTTCAGCGTGCCATTTTTCAGAAGCTTGATAGAAAGCTCCGCTGAGTCTGCAATCGGCACGATCTGATCGTCATCGCCGTGCAGGACCAGCACCGGCACGCTGATCTTTTTCAGGTCCTCGGTGAAGTCAGTTTCCGAGAATGCCTTGATGCAGTCGTAGTGGGCCTTGGCCCCACCCATCATGCCCTGACGCCACCAGTTTTCCTTGACGCCCTCGGACACTTTGGCGCCTTCACGGTTGTAGCCGTAGAACGGCACCGGCACGTCCTTGTAGAACTGCGCACGGTTAGCGGCGAGTGCCGACCGGAACCCGTCAAAGACATCGATCGGTAGACCGCCAGGGTTCTTCGCCGACTTGACCATGATCGGCGGCACTGCGCCAATCAACACCGCCTTGGCCACCCGACCCGCGCCATGTTGAGCGACGTAGCGCGCCACCTCGCCGCCACCGGTTGAGTGACCGATGTGTACGGCATTCTTCAATTTGAGATGCGTGACCAGCGCAGCGACGTCTGCCGCGTAAGTGTCCATGTCGTTGCCCGTGGAGGTCTGGGTCGAGCGCCCATGACCGCGACGGTCGTGGGCAATGACCCGATAGCCTTTGGAGACGAAGAACAGCATCTGGGCATCCCAGTCATCGGAGCTGAGCGGCCAGCCATGGTGAAACACGATGGGCTGCCCCGAACCCCAGTCCTTGTAGAAAATTTCTGTGCCGTCTGAGGTGGTGAAGCTCGTCATGTCATTGCGTCCTTCTTTGGGAGTCGCCGCTGTGGCGGCCTGAGCGCCAGTCGCGCCCATGACCATTGCTGAAAGTGAGCCCGCAGCCAGCGCCGTCGCGCCGACCTTGAGCACCTGCCTGCGTGAGCTCGATGGTGTGTTGGGGGTGTCAGACACAGTCGTTACCTCTCTTGGGTCGTAAACGAAAGTCATCAGGGGTGGGCGCCAACGGTGCCCACCGTAATGTCGGGAAGATTGATCGGCGCGCGAAGTAACTGAGGCGCGTGTCAGTGCGCCTTTGCAGCAACTTCAATGAGATTGGCGACAGGTCCCGGGTTCGAAATCATGACCACGTGAGACGCCCCTTTGACGACCACTGTGCTCTTGGATTTTGCCCGCTCGGCCATGAACTTCATGGCCGCCGGCGGGATGTTCAGGTCCTTGTCGCCGTAGATCCACCATGACGGGATGGTTTTCCAGGCAGGATCGGTGGCGGGTTCATTCAGGGCCGCTTCTGTCACCGGACGCTGAGCCGCCGCCATCAGGCGAGCCTGTGCGAGCGGAACGTCAGCGGCAAACTGAGCTGGGAATTTATCCTGCTGAATGTAAAGGTCCTTGCCGCCCCCTTCGAGCGGCACAGGAGCGCCCAAGGTTGGGCCAAGGGTCGCGCCTGGGAACTTGCCGGTCAGGGCGACGGCGCTCTCCCCGGTATCCGGTGCGAACGCGGCCACGTAGACCAGCGCCTTGATATTCGCCTGACCGTAGGCTGCTTCGCTGATGACCGGCCCGCCATAAGAATGCCCTACCAGCACCACCGGGCCCTTGATGCTTTTAACCAGGCTGGCCACCGACGCAGCGTCGCCCTTCACACTACGCAACGGGTTGGCAGCGGCGATCGTGGTGTAACCATCCTTCTGTAAAAGTTTGATGACCCCATTCCAACTGCTGGATCCAGCAAATGCGCCGTGAACCAGCACGATGGTAGGCTTTGCAGCGTCCGCCAAGGCGGAAGTCGACGCATAAGTGGCGGCAACCAGCACTAGTATCTTCAGAAGCTCTGGAGTCTTTTTCATACAACGGTCCTTTGTGGTTCGCATGAGGTGATGTGAAAACCCTTCTGCGCTGCCGTGCGCATACTGCCGGGCATCAATTGACGCCGTGTGAGAGTTCAGCGCTGTTGGCTTCGCACACCTTTATTGAGAGCAAAGCGTTTTGGGCGATCAGTGTGTCGAAGGCGGGTTGGAACAGGTGCTCGAAACTGGCTCGCATCGCATCGATTGAGTTCCAGGCGCAGTGAATGGCCCAACGCCCTACAGGGCGCTCTGCGGTGTCCAGTTGGCAGCACACACAACCAACTGAGGTTTTAAGACGCGCAACCGATTCCTGCATCAGGTGCCCACAGGCTTGGGAGAAGCACTCGCGGGTATGAATCAGAACGACTTTTTCCAACGTATCGGTGTTCATTGGATTCCCCGCTGGATGGCCAGTGCCGAGTCATCAAGCCGCCGAGGGGGCAGCGCAAGGAAATGCTCGAGCTGATCGTATGATCTTGCGCGTAGGGGCGGTGCGCCATTATCGGTTCGCATAGGCAACCCACACCATGGTATGAGGTATCAGCAGGGGGTATCGCCGATTCACAGGCTTCACATCGAGGCAGTGGGCGACTGAGACCTGAGCAGGTCGTGGCAGGAATCACGACGCTTTTCGTCGTTTTATTTTCAAATCCCCAACGGCACGATGTGGCGGACCTCCTCCTGGGAAATCGCCGCCATGACTGTTTCACCGTCCAACCTTCGCGCCGCACACACGCCTCGCATCGCCATTTCCGGCGCCACCGGCCGGGTCGGTGCGCAGTTGATCAATAGTCTGATCAGCGACCCTGTCAAGCTCCTCGCTCTCACGCGAACGCCGGCCAAAACCCGGTTTCCATCCGGAGTCGACGTCGCGAGCATTGACTTCGACCAGCCGGACACACTGCCCCAGGCACTTGATGGCGTCGACACGATGTTCCTGGCACACGGCACTTCAGATCGCCAGGTCGACAATGAAATTGCACTGATTGACGCGGCGGTCGTGGCGGGCGTGACGCATATCGTCAAGCTCTCGGCGATGGGGCCGGCGACACCGCTCAACCCATTCGCCTGGCACATGCGCATCGAGGCCCATCTGGCGATCCAGCCTGTGGCATCTACCGTTCTGCGGCCCACGGCCTTCGCTGACGTACTCAAACGCGCTGGGGCTCAGGTGGCGAATGGAACCTGGGGCGGATCGGCAGGCAACGGAGCAGTCAACTTCATCGACACCCGGGATGTCGCGCAGGCCGCCAGGGTCGCCTTGCTCGAAGAGGTCAGTACGCGCTCCCAGCGGGCTTATCACCTGACAGGGCCTCGCGCCTGGACGATGCAAGACATTGCTGCTGAGCTGACCCGCCTGCTACAGCGGCCGGTTGCTTACCATCAGCGCTCTGCAACCGAGCATCGCGCAATGCTGATCAGAGAAGGCGCATCAGCGCTGATGGCCGATCTTCTGAGCGGTATGGACTTGATGTATCACGAATCGGCGCTGTCGGAGATCACCTTGACTGTTGAACAGATGACAGGCCAATCGCCGCGCGATTTATCAGACTGGTTGATCGAGAACATCAGCCTGTTCCGCTGATGCTTTGTAATTCAGATACGAACGTCGTGCAGGCTGGGCACCGATCCTTTCACACCAAGGTATAGCTGAGCTGTATTCAGGTAGGAGTGAGCCCCGAGGCAAACTGGCTTATCGTTTTCCCCACGCCAGATTTCGATCAACGCTCACATCGATTGCGAGGGCCATTCGTCATGGACAGTTGGAACACACGCCATCCAAGCGACTCTCTCGGTCTTGTGGCCACCCGACATGCCACGCTGAGTTCGACCCAGACATGCGAACGTATCGCACTGCTGGAGTTGCTACAGCAACACCTGACGACCACCGTCCAGTTGCACCAGTACGTCCACAGCCTGGAAATCAGGCTGCGCAATGTGAGCTTTGTCGACGTCCGGGAGTTGTTCCATCGCATCGGGGTTGCCACCGAGCATTGCTCGGCATTTCTCGATGAGCGGATTCGCGACATGGGCGGCGCGATGCAACTGCAACGGCAGATCGTCAACGCGCTGAGGCTGAATCAGGACGATCGCTGGTACGAATTGAGTTTCGCAGCTTGCATCGATCAGATCACCCAACGAACACATGCTTTGATGGCGTTTTCAGCTCAGGCCAAAAGATTGATGGATCGCGCCGTCATCAGTGGCGATTACAACAGCCTGCATGTCATGACCGACTGCGTCTATCAGATCAGCCAACTGGTGGCGCTGATCCAGATCCATATCCCTCTGGAGCCGCTGGCAATTGCCAAACAGGCTTCAGCCCGATCAGAAAGAGGATGAACCAGCAGGCTTGTCGGTGAGTTCTGACGCAACGCCAGACGCAACACTCTCTCGCTTGAGAGAACCATCACCTGGAATAAAGGCTGACGAAGGCAGGGTGAACACATGCGACTCCCCGCTTGATGGCGTTACTGAGCGTCTGCTATGGGTCGAAAGCAGTCGTTGCATTTGGTACGAGAAATCAGCTTTCCAAGCTAAACACTAACGCAGTCCTAGCTAGCGGACGATGCTGATTCTTGGTGAGTTACGAGGCGTGGATCAAACTATCGCCGCAAAACCAAACCCAGGCCAGCAACTATTTTTTCAATGCAACTGGCCAACGAGCTGAACATGATTGCACTCGGTCCGCTATCTCGGCGGAATTCATTGGGAGCAAGCGGATCATGTCAGGAAAACTCATCTGGTTTGTCGGCAGTTCCGTCACGATTCTGGTTGGCCTGCTGATCATGTCAGATGGTCAGCGGTTGCTGCGGCATGTACGTGTTGCACAAGCACTGATCGCTCAAGGCGTACCTGAGCCTGAGGCGATGGAGCGTTCAGGGGCCAATCATTGGAGTCAGCCATTCATATTGCGCATATGGAAGAAATACCCGCCGTTACCGGAAGGATGGTGACTATTGGCACTGGGATCAGCAGTCCGGCACCGTGCCATGTTGTGCACCCGAGTTACTGAGAAAAATTCCCGGTTGCCCTGAAACGCATTTCTTACGGCCCAACTGGCGCTGATTTGAGAGCCTGTCCTCGCTTTCGCGCGAGGACGACTATGAAGCTTTCATTCCCTACCCGGACAAAACTGACGCTCGGCTTCTGCCTACTGGTAACAGCCGGCATGCTCACCTACCAACACATCCAAATCTCACTGCTGCAAGATCGCGTCGGTCAATCCGCCGATCAAGGCTCGCTCGATACCGTCCTGTCCAAGCTGGAACAGGTCGACGAAAAGCTGATGGCAGCCGATGGGAAAGAACCAGTAAGCGATAAGGATTTCCGAGCCGCACAACACGCATTATCAAACCGCCTGGACGCCGCTCACGACTTGGCAAAGCAGGCGATGGAATCAGTGGAGAAACTGAGGCAGAACGCTGCCTCAGTTGAAGACCTGATGCTGCTCAAAGCCAGTGTGGAGAACATGAACGCTGTGCTAATCGAGCTCAAAAGCGTTCAGCTTAACCCTGTCGCTGCATCGCCCCGCGCGGCGCGCACTGAGCGCACTCGAGTCAAACCTAAACCCTCCTCTCCACCATTTGAGGTGATCGGAATCGAGTATCGCGGAGGCCAAGAGTTCTTGGCCGTAGCCCCTTCCGGCAGCACGCAGTTGAGCCAAGTCGATTTGGTTCGTCCCGGTGACACGGTCATGTCGTCGGCATGGAAACTCCGCGCGCTGGAGGGCACGTCTGCGCGCTTCGATATCGCTGGTGTTTCGCACACGATTGCGCTCGCGCCTTAGGAGGTTGTCATGACGTATGCAAAACACCGCCGATTTCCACCTCGTTTCAGGTTGGCGCCTATTGTCGTCACGCTGCTGAGCGGGGCGCTCAGTCCGGGTATAGCGACAGCCAATGAGTCCACGGGCACGGCTTCCCGCAGCAGCATCGAGAGAGAATCTGCCCAAGGCATCATCCAGCAAGGAACACCCGGTGACTGGGGCCTCACCCCGCAAGAATGGACCCGGTACAAAGACATAATGCGAGGCCCACGCGGCGTTTACTCACCTGGGCTTGATCCGCTGACGGCGCTCGGTATCGAGGCTAGTTCCGCAGAAGACCGTCGCCGGTATGCAGAGTTGCAGGTCCAGGCCGAACGCCGGCGCATCGACAAGGAGCTGGCATACCAGCGCGCCTACGACCAGGCCTTTGCTCGCCTCTACCCCGACGAGAAGGTGATCCAGATCTCCTCCCCTCAGTCTTCCCCGGTCACAGCCAGGTCGATGCTAAAAAGCGACGGGCGTTTGGCTGTGTTCGTCGAAGAAAACTGCACTGCATGCATCACCCGCGTCCAGGATTTGCAGAAGAACAAGCAGGCTTTCGACCTGTATTTCGTGGGTGGCGAAGACGATGACGAGCGGATACGCCGTTGGGCCATTCTGGCTGGAATTGACCCTGCGAAGGTTCGTAGTCGTCAGGTCACGCTCAACCACGACGGTGGGCGTTGGCTCAGTCTTGGGCTGGGCGGCAGCCTGCCAGCGCTGGTGAGGGACAAGGGTGGGCGGATGGCGGGATCGGATTGAAAGACAGGATTCAGGAGCAGATTGATCCTGACCTGACGACGCGCTTCCTTGGTTGGGCAAAATGGTTATCCAGAGACGAAGTCACGGAGTCCCTGATACGGGAGATTGCCTCACCGTCGAAGCAGGTTCAAGGCGACGTGTATTCAGACTACGGCGGCTAAGTTGGCGGCACCGTCTGGAATGGATTGGCACGTGCGGGAGGCACTTTGGGTGTCGCACTGGGATCGCTCGGCTACTTCCCCGCGATGGACATGGTGCGCCAGGCCCTTCCTATGGTGATGGCATTCTTGAAGATGGCGATGGTCGTCAGCATGCCGATGGTTTTGGTCGTAGGGGCCTACCAGCTCAAAACAGCCATGACGATGACAGTGGTCTTCTTCTCTCTAATCTTCGTGGACTTCTGGTTCCAGCTGGCGCGGTGGGTCGATACCACCATCCTAGAGGCGCTGTATGGGGTGGGCTCGCCACATTTGAGTCTTGATCCGGTGATGGGGCTGAACACCGCGACTCAGGACGCCATCCTCAACTTTGTGATGGGCGCAATGTTCTTGATCTTGCCCGCATTTTGGGTCACCGCACTGGGGTGGGCCGGATTGAGCGCAGGATCGGTATTAGAGGGTCTTACCAGCGGAACAAGGGATGTGAAGGCTTCCGGGGAAAGAGCAGGCGGGCTTGCACAAAGTGGTGTCAAGGCTGTGGCCAGTAAGGACTGATCACGCCGACCAATGTGCCGATGCCGCAACCCCATCAATCCCCATCAAAAGGGTTTGAGGAGCCGCAGAAATTCCCATATGCATCGTAGTAACCGAAACCATCTGGACCATCCCTCGGAATGCTTGGATGGGGCGAAAAGTCCGCGCCACTGTCGCGGCTTGGCTGCCCTATACCAGACCTCACCACCAGCGCGCCCAGCATGACCAGAACGCTTAGGGTTATGAGGGCTTTAGCCAACTCAACCTTGAAGGTGAATACGGTGGCCATCAGCAACACTGCAATCGCCGCTCGTTTGAGCCAACGGACTGTAGCGTTTTTGTCGAAGAGCAGAAACAACACCACAGAGCCAATCTTCAACCCCAACTGCTCAGCAAAGCTCACGGAAGTTTTCGTTTCCATCAGAACCTCATCTCCTTTCCTTGGAAGCACTTAGGGTATGTATACGTCGAGAATGACGCTCCCGCAAGTCGTATGGCATATTATGCCAACCCGATCTCTCTTATCTGCGGAGCACATCATGGCCACCCGAAATGTCGTTCTCACCGACCACCTTGAGAAGGTTGTGAATGACTTGGTCCTTTCAGGACGGTACCAGAACGCCAGTGAAGTGCTCCGCGAAGGCCTGCGGCTTCTGGAGAAACGCGAGGCGGAAGAAGCCGCCAAGCTCGAGGCGCTTCGGCAGGCAACATCGCTGGGGATAATGGATCTGGAGAACGGTCGCTTCGTCGAGGTAAGCGGCGACGAGCTCGACGGACTGCTGGACGACATCGGCAACCAGGTCTCAGGCTCGGTTGGAGACAAGCATTGAGCAATCCGCGATACCGCATTTCTCAGACAGCGTTATCTGACATCACGGATATTTTGAGGCACTCGCAGGTTCAGTTCGGCAGTGACGCAAGGCTTCGTTACCAGGCACTGCTACAAGCCGCTATCGGAGATATCGCGCGAACGCCGGCCAGAATTGGCAGCAGCATACGGGATGAAATCGCGCCCGGCCTTCGAAGTTTTCACCTCATCTACTCCCGAACTCGTGCTGCAACAGTGCATGGGTTAGTGCAAAAACCTCGACACGTCGTCTTCTACCGCGTCGCAAATGATCATGTAATCGAGATCGTCCGAATCCTTCATGACGCGATGGAAGCCAGGCTTCATCTGCCTGAGGTGTGACCGACTAAAAGGCCCACCGGCAAAGGGTTTCGAGGCGAAGGGAATGGTTTGCCAAGGGTAAAAGCCCTACCTGAAAGGGCTTGCTTCGCAAAAGGCTGGCCCCCTTGTCGATCCGACACACTTGGCGTGAATCGCTACAGAAATCATCCTTGCGCCTGTAGGAAAGGCGGAATTAAGCCCACCCACTCTGTAGGACATTCCGTACGGAAGACCCGGAAACATCCTCTATACGCCCTCATTTGCAGCGCCCCAAACTCGATTGACTGGGTAGTGCCCCTCGAAATAGGTGACGACGCGAGTAATGATTTCCCGTTGAACTCCTCCCCTTGGATAGAGGAAAAGCCAGCCCCGTAACGACTCTCTGGAGCTGGGCATGTTTTCTCTATTTCGCCGAAACAAGGTAGCGCCTGACCACACGTTGTCGGCCGATGGATTTGTTCCGTCGGAAGACAGTCACGCCTTGTTGGCGTCACCGCGCAGGCAGGCGCTGTTGGAAAACATCTGGCAGCGCGCATCGCTGTCCCGGCAGCAATTCCAGACGTTGTATCGCAAGCCTTTGCACCGCTATGCCGATCTGGTCCAGCAGCTTCCGGCGTCGGAGAACCATCACCATGCGCACCTTGGCGGGATGCTCGATCACGGACTGGAGATCGTTGCTTACGCCTTGAAGATTCGCCAGTCGTACCTGCTGCCGATTGGGGCCCCACCTGAGTCTCAATCGGCACAAGCGGAAGCGTGGACTGCCGCAGCCGCCTATGGTGCGCTTCTGCATGACATAGGGAAGCTCGTCACGGATATCCAGGTTGAACGTCAAGACGGTAGCGCTTGGCACCCGTGGCACGGTCCGCTCAGAACGCCCTACCGCTTTCGCTACGTGAAGGGTCGTGACTACCACTTGCATGGAGCGGCGGCAGCGCTCATCTACACGCAGATTCTGTCGCCGGACATCCTCGACTGGCTCACCGGGTTCGGCGAGGCATGGTCGCACCTGATCTTCGTTCTGGCCGGACAGTACGAAAGAGCCGGCATTCTTGGCGAGATCGTCATTCGCGCAGATCAGGCGTCGGTCGCGCAGGAGCTAGGCGGCAATCCTTCCCGCGCATTGGCAGCCCCCAAACAGTCGCTGCAGCGGCAACTCGCAGATGGTCTGCGTCATCTGGTGCGAGACCGGTTCAAGCTGAACCAGCCCGACGGTCCCTCGGACGGCTGGCTTACGGACGATGCGTTATGGCTGGTGAGCAAGCCGATCGCCGACCAGCTCCGCGCCTATTTGCTCACCCAGGGAATTGAGGGTGTGCCTAGCTCCAACGCCCCATTCTTCAACATGCTGCAAGATCAAGGGATCATCCAGACCAATGTTCAGGACAAAGCGATCTGGAAGGTGGCCATCGACAATGGCAAAGGCTGGAAGAACACCCTCACCCTGCTCAAGCTTTCACCCGCGCTGATCTGGAACGACCCCGGCGATCGCCCTCCTGCTTACGTTGGAACACTGACTGTGGAAACGGCTGCCGCGACCGAAACCACGGACGAGAACGTCAGCTTTCCATCGAAACAGGCAACACCCTCGAATGAATCCCCCCAAACGGATGCGTCAGATTCGACAAATCATTCAGAGCTACCTCAGCCGGGACCCTGCGTTGATCCAGCGGAGATCGCCGCCTTGCTCGGCCTTCTCGACGGCATAGACACGCCAAACACATCGCCGGACGACTCAGCTTTGCTGGCCAAAGCTGAATCGACCATTCAAGAAGATGCCACTGCCACGGGCGATCCGGCAATCGCCGATGCATCTGCAGAACAGCTCGATGAAGCGCCGTCGATGCAGACCGTCGATATAGGTCAAGGGTTCGTGGACTGGCTCAGAACAGGACTCGCTTCCCGACGAATCATCATCAATGACACCAAGGCTTTGGTGCACACCGTGGCTGGCACCGCGATGCTGGTCACGCCGGGAATCTTCAAACGTTTCGTGCAGGAGTTTCCTGCTCTGGAAGCGCAGGCAAAAGCACGAAACGTCAACGCTTGGCAGTTAGTACAACGAGCCTTCGAAAAACAAAAATTGCACCTCAAAACGGAGAAGAGCTTGAACATTTGGACGTGCACCGTCACGGGCCCCAGAAGCACCAAACAGCTGAAAGGCTATTTGCTTAAGGACCCTCTCACCGTCTTTGTCGACGTCCCTTTCGACAACCCCAGCCTTAGCGTAGAAATGCCCGTATCGGAGAAAGTCTGATGAACACTCCGATGGAACTCGCGAAGGACTATATCTTTACGCATGTGCTAAGACAGGCATCAGCGGGCACCTACCTGTCTGCCACCCGAGCGTTGCTCAGGCATTTCGGAGAGGACTGCACCGTTGAATCCATCAATCACCGAGCGATCCTGGAATGGCGCCGCAAGGAGCTCGATCGGGGACTCGCCAAACAAAGCTGGAATACCTATTCGAACCACCTGCGCACGGTTTGGGGTTATGCCATCGAGCAGGGAACGCTGGCACACAGCGCCATCAACCCCTTTCGAAAAACAGCGGTGATCCCACCGAGACGTCCTAGTAAAACCATCGTACGTGACGGCATCCGACATGCTCGCGAATGGCTGAAAACGCTGGTGGCTGAAGAGCGTCGGACGGGTAGACGCAGCAGGATTACCCCCGCCTGGTTCTGGCTCGCCGTCTTTGAGATGTTCTACTACACCGGCGTCCGGCTCAACGCGCTGCTGAGCATCCGCGTCAAGGATATTGACTGGGACAGCCGAATGATCATGGTCGAAGCTGATACCGAAAAGACCCATCGGCAGTTTTCGATCCCTATCATGCCGGGGCTGGAGCCGCATATTCGACGCTTACTGGATGCCGCTGAGGCGTTGGGGTTCGGATCGGATGATCAATTGTTCAACGTGAATCGGTTTTCCAGGCATTACCGCTCCGTGACCATGAATACCGATCAGGTCGAGGGAATGTACAAGAAGATCACCCAACACCTTGGCATCCGCATGACGCCACATCGCTTCCGTCACACCCTTGCTACGGATCTGATGAGGCAGCCGGAGCGAAACATTCACCTGACGAAGAGCCTGCTCAATCATTCGAACATCGCCACTACGCTTAGCTACATCGAGGTGGACTACGAGCACATGCGATCGGTCCTCCATGACAGAAGCCTGAAGCAGGGAGCAATAACGTTCGAGCGGCGTGTCGACGAATACGTGCCCATTCCTCCGCCTCCTGTACCGACCCTCCCACCGGTGGCTACAGTGGCCGAGTTGCCTGAGCCTGTTGCAGCACTTGCGATCGTGGACCAGCTATCAACTCTTGAAAGCCCTGAAGAGCTCAGCGCTATTGAGGTGAAGAGTGCAGGCTCAAAGCTACTGACGCATGTTGCCAGTCTCGACTCGGAGCGCTACAGCCTTGAACAGGCGCTGCAACCGGCCGGAACGGGTTTGAGCCATGAGTTAACGTGGGACGGACCAGGGACCTGGTGGGAAGAGCTTGGAATACCAACGGTATCACCTGAAGGTGAAATGTCCGAGCATTCGTTGCTGCTGACGCTGATGGTCACTCGGGTCGGGATCAAATCGTATAGCTGGTGATTGCAAAAACGCGTCAGCTAAAGATCCTAAATTTGCAGGCGCTGACGCAGCACCTGCAAAAGTGCAGGCAAGCCCATCCTCAACTCCTCTACTCCGGGCTTTCGGAACATCTCGTCCAGCCCAGCATTACCACTTTTTTCGCCCCGAAACGGCTACTTTCGTTGACAAAGAGCTGCGTGTTCGTCCAAGTGAGCCACCTGATCAATATTGACATCACGGCATCGCGAAACTAAGGTTCGCCTCAGACGGCTGCATGTCTGCACCTCGGCGAATGCTTCAATCTGCCTCCAGACCTTAGCCCCACTTTGCTTCAGACGAAAAAAAACCCGAGAATTCACACTTTCGTGGACCTCTCGGGTTTCGAAGATGGTGGGTCGTGTGGGATTCGAACCTACGACCAATTGGTTAAAAGCCAACTGCTCTACCAACTGAGCTAACGACCCGCTTCGTGGTGGCGCGTATATTACTGATTTTTCTCAGTAATTCAACACCCTTTTTTAAAAAATTTAAAAATAACGCGTCGGGTCGGTGATTCCGGCCGCTGCGAAGCCTTCTGAGCGCAGCCGGCAGCTGTCGCATTTACCGCAGGCGCGGCCTTGATCGTCCGCTTGATAGCAGGAAACCGTCAGCCCGTAATCGACGCCCAGACGCGTGCCTGCCTTGACGATGTCGGCTTTGCTCAGCATCTGCAACGGGGCTTGAATGGTGAAACCTTGCCCTTCTACGCCCGCTTTGGTCGCGAGGTTGGCCATGCGCTCGAAGGACTCGACGAATTCGGGGCGGCAATCCGGATAGCCAGAGTAATCGACAGCGTTGACGCCAATGAAGATGTCACGTGCGCCAAGGACTTCGGCCCAGCCCAATGCCAACGACAGAAAGACCGTGTTGCGCGCGGGAACGTAGGTGACGGGGATGCCTTCGCCAGGCGTTTCAGGCACGGCAATGCTGCTGTCGGTGAGAGCCGAGCCGCCGATGCCGTTCAGGTTCAGGCCGATCACTTTGTGCTCGACCACGCCCAGATCCTTCGCCACACGCTCTGCCGCTTGCAGCTCGGCACGATGACGCTGGCCATAGTCGAAGCTCATGGTGTAGCAGGTGTAGCCGTCGGCTTTCGCCATTGCGACCACGGTGGCCGAGTCCAGGCCGCCAGACAGCAGGATTACTGCGCGTTTCTCAGTCATTGTGTGCTCACTCATCTCAGCGCCCCGGCTCATCGTTCCAGAGGATTTTATGGAGCTGCAGCTGCAGGCGCACCGGCAGGTTGTCGGCAACGATCCAGTCGGCGAGGTCTCGAACGTTCAGATCGCGATGCACCGGAGAAAACAGCACTTCCCCTGCTCGGCGGTCCAGACCGTACTGGATGATCTTTGAGACCGCCCAGTCGTAGTCTTCCCGCGAGCAGATGACGAACTTGATCTGGTCGTTCGGGGTCAGGAGTTCGATATTCTCATAGCGATTGCGCGCGACTTCTTTCGAGCCTGGCGTTTTCAGATCGACCACGCGGCTGACGCGAGGGTCAACCTTGGAAATGTCCAGTGCGCCACTGGTCTCCAGCGACACTTCGTAGCCGGCATCGCATAACCGCTGAAGCAGTGGAATGGCGTTGGGTTGGGCTAGAGGCTCGCCGCCGGTCACGCAGACGTAGCGCGGGCGGTAGCTGGCGACTTGCTCCATGAGCGAATCGAGGGTCTGAATCGTGCCGCCTGTGAACGCGTATTCGCTGTCGCAATAGCCGCAACGCAGGGGGCAACCGGTGAGACGCACAAATACGGTAGGCAAGCCTGCTGTGCGCGTTTCACCCTGTAACGAGTAAAAAACTTCGGTGATGCGTAATGTGTCTTGCATAGGGGCCACGGGCGTAACGGCTAAACAGGCCATCCGCCTCCGTCAGGCACTTCTGTGCACCCTGCGCTCGCAGAATCCAAAGAAGCGTAATCAATACCGGAATTTCGGGTGCGAGATTCTAACGAAAAAAGCCGCGCAACGCGCGGCTTTCTTGAATCGAGGGTCAATCACTTGGTGTCAGAGGCGTTGAAGATCGCGCTGAGCCAGCTGTGCTGCCGATGTCCCAGGGTACTGGGCAACGACCTGCTGCAGAATGCCTTTGACCTTGTCGGTATGACCCAGGCGGCGCTCCACATCAGCGAGCTTGTACAACGAATCAGGCACCTTTGCGTGCTTTGGGTACAACTGACTCACTTTGGCGAAGGCCTGACCGGCACCTTGCAGATCGCCTTTGGCCAGATTTACTTCACCCAGCCAGTACTGGGCATTGCCCGCGTATTGGCTATTTGGGTATTTACGCAAAAAAGCAGAGAACGCTTGGCTGGCCTTGTCGAAATCCTTGGCCTTGATCAGGTCGAAAGCAGCGTCGTAGTAGAGCTTTTCTTTCGCCGGGTCACCCGGTTCTGTACTGGTCTGAGGGGCCTGTGCGGCAGATGCGCCGCCAGCAGGTGCTACAGGGGCTCCGCCGGCGTTGACGCCACCGTCGGAAGCTGAATTATTGGCAGGTGCGGCAGGTGCGCCACCCGCTCCGATGCGAGAGTCGAGGTCCTTGTAACGATCCAGCGCTTCTTGCTTCATCTGCTGGATATCGTTCTGCTGGACTTCAACGATTCCACGCAAGCGCGAAATTTCATCCTGCATTTGTTGCAGCTGCATGAACAGCTGACCTTGCGCCGAAGGCTGGGCCGTAGCCCCACCTCCGGCGTAGGCGCCCGCCGTACCATAACCCGATGGCGGATAACTGCTGCCAGCAGAGCCAGAGTTGTCATCGACCACAGGAACCGCACCCATCGCTGCAAGAGGAAGGGTGAGAGCCAAAACGGTTAAAGCACGGCGGCACGTTCGCATGTCAAATTACTTACGCAGTTCGACGCGACGGTTTTGAGCCCAGGATTGCTCGTCGTTGCCGGTAGCAACTGGACGCTCTTCACCGTAGGAAACCAGTTCCAGCTGAGCTGGCGATACGCCTTGCAGAACCAGGTAGCGTTGAACGGCTTTCGCACGACGCTCGCCCAGTGCCAGGTTGTATTCGCGAGTACCGCGTTCGTCAGTGTTACCTTCCAGAACAACGCGAGCGCCGTTAGCTTTCAGGTCCTTGGCGTGAACGTCCAGAGCGCGCATGGCCTCTGGTTTCAGGTCAGAACTGTCGTATTCGAAGTAGAAAGTGGTGATTGCGCGCAGAGCAGCTTCTTCGCTCAGGCTGCCGTCAACAGCACCAGTGTTAGCGCCGTAACCAGCGTTTGGATCTACAGCAGCGCCTTGACCGGCATTGTCGCCGCCTTTGGACGAGCAACCTACAGCTACAGCCATGGCCAGAGCCAGCGCAGCAAATTTACCAAACTTCAGCATTTCCATCGTGAAACTCCTAATGAACCCCAGTGTGTTAAGTAAAACGTAAAGCGCCGCGTCAGTTCAGGTAAGGGGACCAGGAAGGTTCTCTGACTTCGCCTTGAGCGGTAGGAAGCGGGAGCCTTACGCGTCCATTAATGGACACGAGCATCAAGACTCCCCGGCCCTGCTGGCGGGTGGCGTAGATTACCATGGTGCCGTTGGGCGCAACAGTAGGCGACTCATCAAGGTTGCTGTCTGTGAGGATTTTTACGCTACCGCGCTGCAAATCCTGAGCGGCTACCTTGAAGTTGGTGAAGCCATCTTGACGATGGATCATGACCAGAGTCTTTTCATCAGCCGACAATTTAGGGTTGGCGTTGTAGTTACCGATGAAAGTGACGCGTTCAGCGCCGCCACCATTAATGCTCGTTTTATAGATCTGTGGTTTGCCGCCACGATCGGAAGTGAAATAAAGGGTCGAGCCGTCTTTACCGAAGAAAGGTTCGGTATCGATGGACGAATCATTCGTGACGCGCGAAAGCTGACGCGACGCCAGGTTCATCACATAAATCTCAGGGTTGCCATCTTTCGACAAGACCATGGCCAGCTTGCTGCCGTCCGGAGACCAGGCCGGCGCGCCGTTCAGGCCTTCGAAGTTGGTGATTTGCTCGCGACGGCCCGTGTCGATGTGCTGAACGAAGATGCGCGGACGCTTCTGCTCGAACGACACGTAGGCGATACGCTTGCCATCCGGCGCGAAACGTGGGGACAGGATCGGCTCACGGGATTGCAGCAGTGTTACTGCGCGAGCCCCGTCGTAGTCCGAACGTTGCAGCGTGTAACGGGTGTTGTTCGTACCGAAACGCTCAGCGGTGACGTACAGCATGCGAGTCGAGAACGCGCCTTTGATGCCAGTCAGCTTTTCAAACGACTGGTCGGCGATGTAGTGCGCCATGTCGCGCAGTTGATCGGTCGTACCTGAAACGTTACCGGTCAGCACTTGCTGCTCGGTCGCTACGTTGAACAACGCGTACTGGACCTGCAAACGACCGCCCGCAGGCGAAATGCTGCCGACCATCACGTACTGGGCACCCAGCGCTTTCCAGTCGCGGAAGATGACTTCGCTGGCCTGACTCGGCTGGCTGATCATGTTTTCCTTTGGAATCGGCGTGTAATAGCCCGAATTCAGCATGTCGTTGCTGATGATCTGAGCCATGTCTTCAGGCAGCACGCTACCGCCTTGCAGGCCGAAAGGCACGATTGCAATCGGCGTGGCGCGGTCACTGCCGCTTGTGACCAGAATGTTCTTTTCGTCGGCAGCGGCGAAACCCGCTGCGCAACAAAGAACGACAAGCAATCCTCGAAGAAGGTTAATCACAAGGCTAGATCCTCAGGTGTGAATGTCATCTTGAATGAACGGTAAGGCGCGAAATCCGAAGGTTTCAGCCCCTGCATCTCTGTCAAACGACCAATGTTCTTGACCGCTGCTACTGCCGAACTGTCGAACGGACCATCGCCGCTGGACTTGGCCACGGTCACGGAGCTGATCGTACCGTCCGGCAACATGGCGATCTGCAACACGACTGTCATGCCTTTGCGCGCTGAAGGGGGACGTGCCCAGCCTTCCGCAGCTCGCGAGCGAATCAAGTCATCGAAGCTGCCAGCGACTTCATCACCCTTCTCATCGGCCAGGGCCTGTTGGCGTTCCGGCTTGTCGGAGAGCAGGTCGGCCAGTGCTTGCGCCTTCTTGTCTTCCGCCGATTTGCGGGCAGCGTCCTGTGCCTTCTTCTTGGCGTCGTCTGCAGCTTTCTTCTTGGCGTCCTCAGCCGCTTTTTTCTTCGCGTCTTCAGCAGCCTTTTTCTTCGCATCGTCAGCCGCCTGCTTTTTCGCGTCCTCGGCAGCCTGTTTCTTGGCTTCTTCCGCGGCAGCGCGCTTGGCGTCTTCCTCAGCTTTTTTCTTCGCGTCGTCTTCAGCTTTCTTCTTGGCTATATCAGCCAATTGTTTCTCTTCTGCTGCTTTCTTCGCATCGTCTGCTTTTTTAGCTTCAGCTTTCTTCGCGTCGTCGGCCTTTTTGGCGTCTTCCGCTTTCTTCGCTTCCTCAGCCTTTTGCTCTTCGGCCTTTTGAGCGGCATCGGCTTTCTTTTGTTCCGCCGCCTTTATCGCCTCTTGCTCAACTTTTTTCTGCTCCATCTGCTCGACTTCCGTTTGTCGCGCAGCGGATTTCTTTGCCTCGCCAGCAAGCTTCTGGTTGGTCTGGGTCGTCGCCTGACTTTTCGACTTGAGCTGATACAGCGTGGCCTGAACGATAGGTTTCGACTCAGGCAGCTCCGGCGTCATCGCAAAGCTCACGAACAACAGACCAAAAATCAGGACGTGCAGTGCCACAGCCCAGACGGAGGGCCAGAAGTAGCTTTCCGAGGCTGACGGCTCTCGAATCGGCTGCATCAGGGCGCCTCGGTAATCAGACCAACGTTCCCGACTCCGGCCTTCTGCAACCCGCCCATCGTGCCCATGACAGAGCCATAGTCGACGGATTTGTCACCGCGAATGAACACCTGAGTCTGCTTGCCGGCCTCACGACCTGCCGCGATGATTTTGGTCACGGCGCTGGTCAGTTGCGGCAAGGTCATGGCCTTGTCCATCTGCTTGTCGGTGTCGACTTCGCTGCCAAGGTTCCAGTAATAGGATTTGTCAGCCTTGATCGAAATGGTCAGGACCTGATTGTTGTTGTCCTGCGGCAAAGCCTCGCTGGAGACCTTGGGCAGATCGACTTTCACGCCCTGGTTAATCATTGGAGCCGTCACCATGAAAATGACCAGCAGCACCAACATCACGTCGATGTAAGGCACCACGTTCATTTCGGCGACCGGCTTGCGTTTGCTGCGTCGACCGCGAGCGATTAAAGCCATTGGGAAATACCTGCTTAGTCTTCGCTGGTGTGCACTTTACGGTGCAGGATGGCCTGGAACTCGTCGGCGAATGTGTAGTAACGGCCAATCAGGTTCTCGCCACGAGCGGCGAAACGGTTGTAGGCGATTACTGCAGGGATTGCCGCGAACAGGCCGATGGCGGTAGCGATCAGGGCTTCGGCGATACCCGGTGCAACGGTGGCCAGCGTGGCCTGTTGCGCAGTGGCCAGACCACGGAAGGAGTTCATGATCCCCCATACGGTCCCGAACAGACCGACGTACGGGCTGGTGGAACCCACGGTCGCCAGGAAAGGCAGGCTCTGCTCAAGCTTTTCTTCTTCACGGGAGATGGCAACGCGCATGGCACGGGCCACCCCTTCCATCACGGCATCGGGATCGACACCTGGCTGCTGACGCAGGCGCGAGAATTCTTTAAAACCGGCACGGAAGATCTGCTCGACGCCCGAATCCGGGTCAGGGTTGCTGCCCGCTTGACGGTACAGCTTGGACAGGTCGATACCCGACCAGAAACGCTCCTCGAAGCTGTCCAGCGCACGGCGCCCAGCGCGCAGCATCGAGCTACGCTGAAAAATCATGATCCACGAAGTGACCGATGCGGCCACCAGGATCAGCATTACCAACTGTACGACCACGCTGGCATTGCTGACCAAACTCCACATGGAGGTATGGTCGACGACGTTAGCTTCCACGCTGTATCTCCTGCTCTGAAAGTGTTCCCGCGCCACTCTGACCGGCGAAGGCCGCGCGCAGAGTTTCGGGAATGGCCCGGGGTTTAAAACTATCGGCGCGTACGCACGCCACTAAAAACTGCCCTTCGCAGAGCAGCACATCATCCGCGGCCCGCCTGACATGCTGATGAAAGCGCAGGCTGGCTCGGTTCAATTCGATCACTTCGGCGCTGACCAGGAGTTCGTCGTCCAGTCGAGCCGGTTGGTGATAACGCGCCTCACTGGAGTGCACGACAAACAACAGGTTCTCGTCACCGGCCATTGCGGATTGAGCAAAGCCCAATGCCCGCAGCCGCTCGGTCCGAGCCCGCTCCATGAATTTCAGGTAATTGACGTAGTAGACGATGCCGCCCGCATCGGTGTCTTCGTAATAAACGCGACAGCGATGTGCGAACGACTGACCCCCGTTTTGCGCGCGCATACTCTAGTGCTTACTCCTTTGGTTGCCAATCCGGCCAGGCAACTGTTTTTCATCGTTTTTCATCGGCAGGCACTAGGCACATTGCCGTGACTGCCCGTCTGACCACCAAACCCCGGAATAAATCGGTGAATCACACATTTATTCGTCGGTATCGTCCGCCAACTCATCCGTGACTGAGCGCTCCCCCATTCTGGAGGGGATGTTCAGACCGAAGTGCAGGTACGCATGCCGCGTGACCATGCGACCGCGAGGTGTGCGCATCATATAGCCTTGCTGGATCAAATAGGGCTCCAGCACGTCCTCGATGGTGTGTCTTTCTTCGCTGATGGCGGCAGCGAGGTTGTCGACGCCCACCGGGCCACCATCAAACTTTTCGATCATGGTCAATAACAGGCGACGGTCCTGATGATCGAAGCCACGCTCATCGACGTCCAGCAGGTTCAGCGCGAGATCGGCGATGGCCTTGGTGATCTCCCCTTTGGCGCGCACTTCGGCAAAATCCCTCACCCGGCGCAACAACCGGTTCGCGATTCGAGGCGTGCCCCGCGCGCGACGGGCGATTTCGAAGGCCCCCTCGTCTTCGATGTGCAAGCCAAGGATGCCCGCCGAACGGGAGACGATGGTCGCGAGGTCTGCGGTGCTATAGAACTCAAGACGCTGGACGATGCCGAAGCGGTCACGCAGCGGATTGGTCAGCATGCCCGCGCGGGTGGTGGCTCCCACGAGGGTGAACGGCGGGAGGTCGAGCTTGATCGAGCGCGCCGCCGGGCCTTCGCCAATCATGATGTCCAGTTGAAAGTCTTCCATCGCGGGGTACAAAACCTCCTCGACGATGGGCGACAGACGGTGGATTTCATCGATGAACAGCACGTCGTGGGGTTCAAGATTGGTGAGGATCGCCGCCAGATCACCCGGCCGTTCGAGCACAGGCCCCGACGTGCTCTTGATGGACACACCCATTTCCTGAGCGATGATGTTGGCCAGCGTGGTTTTACCCAGGCCCGGCGGACCGAAGATCAGCGTGTGATCGAGCGCTTCGCTCCGTCCACGGGCGGCCTGGATGAACAGTTCCATTTGCTCGCGCACGGTGGGCTGACCAATATAATCGGCCAGGCTCAGCGGCCGGATGGCGCGATCCAGTTGCTCGTCACGGTCGCGGCCGGTGGCGGCGATCAGGCGGTCGGCTTCGATCACTTACAACATCCCCTTGAGTGCGCGGCGAATCAGATCTTCACTGCTCAAATTCTTGTCTTTGATGGCGGTAATTGCCTTGCTGGCTTCTTGAGGCTTATAGCCCAACGACACCAAGGCGCTAATGGCGTCCGACTCTGCTGTAGCGACTTGCAACGGCGCGCCCGGCCCTTCAGACACCAGCGCGAACGTGCCCGGCAACGCATCCCAGGCCTTGAAACGGTCCTTGAGCTCGACAAGCAGACGTTCCGCTGTTTTTTTGCCGACGCCCGGCACACGGGTCAACGCCGACGTGTCCTGAGCCTGAACACATCGCACCAACTCATCGACTTCCAGTGTCGACATCAACGCCAGCGCCAGCTTGGGACCTACCCCGTTCAGTCGGATCAACTCCCGAAACATCTCACGATCACGCTTCTCGTAGAAGCCGAACAGCAGGTGGGCGTCTTCACGAACGACCAGGTGAGTGTGCAGCGTCACCGTTTCGCCCACATGAGGCAGACGATAAAGGGTTGTCATGGGGACTTCGATCTCGTAGCCCACGCCCCCAACATCGAGTACCAGATGCGGCGGTTGTTTCTCGACCAACGCACCGCGCAAACGTCCAATCACGTATCAGATCCTTTCCAGTAGCCGGTCACTGCGAGGAACAGGGCGAAACCCTGATCGCCATCTTTGCAGGACTCAGAAGAGCTGCAAGTGAACATTTATAAGTGAATGATGCCATCAAAGCCGCAGACGGCCACCCCGGCTCCGTGCCGTATTCAGGCCATGAGGGATCAGACTGGAACGAGTGTGAGCGTGGCACAAGGCGATCGCCAGGGCATCCGAAGCGTCTACCTGTGGCTTTTTGGTCAATTTCAACAAGTGCATGACCATCATCATCACCTGATCCTTGTTCGCCCCACCCGTACCGGCAACGGCCTGTTTGACCTGCGTGGCTGAATATTCGGCGATTTCCAGAGTTTCTTCGGCGGCGGCAACGATGGCGGCCCCTCGGGCCTGACCGAGCTTGAGCGCGGAGTCGGCATTGCGAGCCATAAAAACCTTTTCGATACCCATGGTGACGGGACCATAGGTCTGGATCACCTCGCGCACCCCACGATAGACGATCTGAAGCCGTTCATGCAGCAAGCCGCTGCCCGTACGGATACAGCCCGAGGCCACGTATTCGCATCCCCGTCCAGTGTCGCGCACCACACCGAAGCCGGTGATTCGCGAACCGGGGTCGATACCTAGAATAAGAGTCATAACGCCTGCAGCTTGAGAAGTGACGCGTACGTTTGAACGCAGCATAAAGGCAGAAGCCGGAGGCCGATAGCGATGATCGAGTCAGCGCTTCGTGCCTCCGGCCTCATGACCCGGCCAATGTGAAGATCAGCCAAGCTGCTCCATCACGTCGTCCGGAATTTCTGCGTTGGAATAGACGTTCTGAACGTCATCCAGGTCTTCGAGCATATCGATCAGCTTGAGCACCTTCTCCGCCATTTCAAGATCCAGCACGGCGCTGGTGGTCGGCTGCATCACGATCTCCGCGTCTGCTGCCTTGAACCCCGCCGCTTCAAGGGCGTTTCGCACGGCATAAAAGCCGGCAAATGACGTGAATACATCAATGGAGCCGTCTTCATGGGTCACGACGTCATCGGCGTCGGCTTCCATCGCGGCTTCCATCAGCGCATCTTCGTCGATGCCCGACGTGAAGGAAATCTGTCCCTTGCGTTCAAACAGGTACGACACCGAACCGTCGGTCCCCAAGTTGCCGCCACACTTACTGAAGGCATGACGCACCGCTGCTGCCGTGCGATTGCGGTTGTCTGTCATGGTTTCGACCATAACCGCCACACCGCCGGGGCCGTAGCCTTCATAACCCAGCTCGACCATGTCGTCGGCATCGGCAGCGCCCGCACCGCGAGCGATCGCCCGATCAATGATGTCGCGGCTCATGTTCGCACCCAGCGCCTTGTCCTGAGCCAGACGCAAGCGAGGATTCGATGCCGGATCACCACCACCTTGACGGGCAGCGACGGTCAGCTCACGAATCCACTTGGTGAAAATCTTGCCTTTCTTGGCGTCCTGACGCTCTTTGCGGTGCTTGATGTTCGCCCACTTGGAATGACCAGCCATAACACGCTCCAAACCTTGAAACACGCACGCTTCCGCTCGATCACACGAATGGCAGCGCTTCACTCGAATTTTTGCCCTCAAAGGGCCAGGGCGTCAGGGTGAATCGAACGAGCGATCCACCCTGCCCTTTTCGTTACTCAGCCTTTGGCGTTTCGCGCAAGCGGATGTGCAGCTCGCGCAGTGCCTTGGCATCGACGACGCCTGGCGCCTGAGTCATGACGTCCGCTGCACTCTGGGTTTTCGGGAAGGCAATGACTTCACGAATCGACTGCGCACCTGTCATCAGCATGACCAGACGATCAAGACCGAATGCGAGACCACCGTGCGGCGGCGCGCCGTATTTCAGAGCATCGAGCAGGAAGCCGAACTTCTCTTGCTGCTCGTCTTCGGAAATGCCCAACAGACGGAAGACCGCTTGCTGCATTTCTTTGCGGTGGATACGGATCGAGCCGCCGCCCAGCTCCGTGCCGTTCAATACCATGTCGTAAGCACGCGACAGGGCGGTGGCCGGATTGGCCTCCAGCTCTTCAGGCGAGCATTTCGGCGCGGTGAACGGGTGGTGCAACGCCGTGAAGCTTCCGTCGTCGTTCTCTTCGAACATCGGGAAATCGACGACCCACATCGGGGCCCACTCACAGGTCAGCAGGTTCAGGTCGTGACCCAGCTTGATACGCAGGGCACCCAGCGCCTCGCTGACGACTTTGAACTTGTCGGCGCCGAAGAACACGATGTCGCCGTCGACCGCGCCGACGCGATCCAGGATCACGTTCAGGTTGGCTTCCGGAATGTTCTTCACGATAGGCGACTGCAGGCCTTCAACACCTTTCGCACGCTCGTTGACCTTGATGTACGCCAGGCCTTTCGCGCCGTAGATGCCGACGAACTTGGTGTAGTCATCAATCTTGCTGCGCGGCATGCTCGCGCCACCCGGAACGCGCAACGCGGTCACGCGGCATTTCGGATCGTTGGCAGGACCGCTGAAAACCTTGAATTCGACATCCTTGAGCTGATCGGCCACGTCCACCAGTTCCAGCGGGTTGCGCAGGTCTGGCTTGTCGGAACCGTAGCGGCGCATGGCTTCTTCGAAGGTCATGTGCGGGAAGTCACCAAACTCCAGGTCCAGCACTTCCTTGAACAGCTTGCGAATCATGCTTTCGGTGAGACCAATGATGTCTTCCTCGTTGAGGAAGCTGGTCTCGATGTCGATCTGAGTGAACTCAGGCTGACGGTCGGCACGCAGATCTTCATCACGGAAGCATTTGGCGATCTGGTAGTAGCGGTCGAAGCCGGCGACCATCAGCAGTTGCTTGAACAGCTGAGGCGACTGCGGCAGGGCAAAGAAGCTGCCTGCGTGGGTACGGCTAGGCACCAGATAATCACGTGCACCCTCAGGAGTGGCACGTGTCAGGATCGGGGTTTCAACGTCGAGGAAGCCGTTGCCGTCCAGGAAGCCGCGGATGCTGGACGTGATGCGCGAACGCAGACGCAGCTTCTCGGCCATCTCAGGGCGACGCAGATCGATGAAACGATAGCGCAGGCGGGTTTCTTCGCCGACGTCGGAATATTCGTTCAACGGGAACGGCGGGGTTTCCGACTCGTTCAGCACTTCCAGCTCGTAACCCAGCACTTCAATGGCACCGGAGGCCATGTTCGGGTTGACGGCACCCGCTGGACGGGCGCGGACCTTACCGGTCAGCTTGACGACGTATTCGCTGCGGACACGGTCGGCAATGGCGAAGGTGTCGGCGCGATCAGGATCGAAGACCACCTGGGCCAGACCTTCACGATCGCGGATGTCGAGGAAAATCACCCCTCCGTGGTCACGACGACGGTGGACCCATCCGCAAAGGGTAATTTCCTGGCCTTCCAGGCTTTCGTTCAGTTGGCCGCAATAATGGCTGCGCATCATGATCGTGTATTCACTTCTCGTAATTCGGAATTCGGTGGAGCTCTCGCCCGTCGCCAGTGGGCAATGGTGCAGGAGCCTTGGCATGCAGTTCAACCCGACGGTCTGTCCCTGCCTTCCTTAGTAAGGCGGGGGATTATATAGGGTTAATCAAGGCTGTGCAGCCGCGCAGGCGGATAGAGATCAAGATGTCGTCCGGAGCGCGGTATTTTGGCTGCCGGACGACTGTCGCAAGGAGTGCGCCCGCGAAGGACGCACCCACAGAGAATGAGCGCCCTGGAGATCAGGCAGACGATAACTGGAAGCCTTCGGCCTTCAACAGATGCGTCACACACACCACGCGAATCAAACCACTGAAGTTCTTCACCCCGCCATAACGTAGGTGAACTTCCCGATCAACGTAGGACAGTACCGCGTTGATCGAACAACTATTGCAACTGGCTATCTCGGAAAGGACATTCCAGTACACACCCTCCAGCCGCAAACAAGTTGCAAGCCCATTGAGCCTCACCGACCTCGATTGCGGTTGCGCCAGATCCATATTGAAGCCCTCAACGAACGGATCATTCGGAACTCTGAAACATCGATGCACATCCTGTACCTCCCTTGCGGTGTTTTGACTCATGAAATACCCCTTGATGCTATTTCGAACGCAACGATAGAAACATTTGAAATCAAATAATTGACATGCCTATCAAGCCCTATTCATAGGGGGTTCGCCAGCGGAAGCAGCACTTATGAGGTGTAGGACATCACCACAAATCTGGAGCGAAATTTGAGGAGCTTTAATTCAAGGGTGAGCGCCGACAACAGCAGGTATTAGATATATATATATTTTTGCACTTTTAAAAACTTACCCAGCATCGCAAAAAACCGGCGGCTGAAATTCCAGACAGCGAAACTTAATCGATTCAGCGCCCGTTATTCGCGGCGAAGTGGTCAAGAAGTTCACGCACCAATCTAAAAAACTGGCGAAACAAAAGCGAACAAAGAGGGAAGCGAGTGGTGATTTACACCACTCGCGGACGCGGCTTACTTGACGTCAAGCATCGCGCGCAACATCCACGCGGTTTTTTCGTGAACTTGCATACGTTGGGTCAACAGATCGGCGGTAGGCTCATCGCTCACTTTATCGAGAAGAGGAAAAATCCCACGAGCTGTACGCGTAACGGCCTCTTGACCACTGACCAATGAGCGAATCATGTCCTCTGCGGACGGAACGCCTTCTTCTTCCTTGATTGAGGAAAGACGTGCATAAGTCGTGTAGGTGCCTGGCGCCGGGAAACCCAGAGCGCGAATACGTTCGGCGATCAAATCCACCGCCAGTGCGAGTTCGTTGTACTGCTCTTCGAACATCAGATGGAGCGTACGGAACATCGGCCCGGTGACGTTCCAGTGAAAATTGTGGGTTTTCAAATACAGTACATAAGTGTCTGCCAACAGGCGGGAAAGGCCGTCTACGATGGACTTGCGGTCTTCTTCGCTGATTCCGATGTCAATTGCCATGCTACGTCCTCTTTATATGATGGTCGTTTTAGAAGTCTGTTCGCCACTCTAGCAAGACACACGCAGCCGTGCAGCCACCTTGGCGCACGGCAACTCTAGAGAAACGGCATTCGTGTCCACGACCCAGACAGCTCTGAATCAAGCCTTTGACCAACGGCAACGATTCGAAGACAAATCGCCACCATCTTCTGCGATCAATGGCGCTAAGCGCTTGATTTGAGTAGCTCTGCGCTTTGCTGTTAAATACAGACGTGCCGCTACCGCCCCACCATCAGGTGGTAGCGCACAGGCTGAATCGGCATTCGTGCATCACGTCTCCTTTTTTTCAGAAGCGTACCGGAAGCCGCCAGCCTCATATCGTGATCCTTCTTAATGTGAGTCATCAAAATGTTGAAAATAGTCCACCTGCTAACGGGCGCAGCTGCCCTGCTGCTTTCATTCATACCCAGCCTGCGTAGTGAAGCGTTGTCTTCTTACCTGTCTCAACCCGACGCACTGTATCTAGCCCTTTTTGGCCTGATCAACCTCGTCATTGCTCCGGTGATCCCTTACTGGAACCGAGGCCCGCGTCATCAACTGCAAAATCTGGTCAGCGCGTTGCTGGTGCTGGCGGTCGTGCTCCAAATCCTGACACTGCTCGTTCCACTTGAAACCATCGCAGGCCAACCTGCCGTTCTGGTCAGCCTGCTGGCCCTGGTAGTCGCGGTGGCCATTCACCTGGGGGTCAGCTTCTACAAGTCATCCCCGTCCGCTGCGCAACAGCCACACGAACCCGGCCAGCGCGATACCGGCACTGTGAAGTGGTTTAACACCTCCAAAGGCTTCGGCTTCATTTCCCGCGATTCCGGCGACGATATTTTCGTGCATTTTCGCGCCATCCGCGGCGAAGGCCATCGCGTATTGGTCGAAGGCCAGCGGGTTGAGTTTTCGGTGATGAACCGGGACAAGGGCCTACAGGCGGAAGACGTCATTGCCGCCCTGCCCCGCCGCTAACCACTGGCATAAAAAAACCGCGCTCCAGGGCGCGGTTTTTTTTGCTCTTAATAATGAGGGGGAGGCGCTTCTTCCTCGAATGCGCCGAATTGCCCACTCATTTCTTCCTGACGCTTGATCAAGGCCGCCATCTGCAGCTGCATGCGCTCAAGACTGCGCTGCTGAGTCACCAGCACATCGTTCAGCGCCTGAATCGTGTCATCCTGAAACGCCAGGCGGCTTTCCAGATCCATCACCCGGTCTTCAAGCGTCACGGGGCACCTCCACGAAGGAAAGATCATGTGCGAGCGCCGCTTTCAACTGGGCGATCACGCCAGTTGCCTGCTCATGGGTATAAGGTACGCCGGGGTGCTTGCCCCAAACAGGGGCTGGCCAGGCAACATCACTCTTAAGGCGTACGATCACGTGCATGTGCAGCTGACTGACAACATTTCCCAGCGCAGCGATGTTCATCTTGTCAGCATGGAATAGCTGTTGAAGCATTCTGGACAACGCCGTCGTCTCTTTCCACAGCTGTAATTGTTCGTCATCCGACAACTGAAACACTTCACTTATATCCGCTCTGCGCGGGACCAGGATGAACCAAGGATATTGCGCGTCATTCGACAGCAGCAACCGACACAGGGGAAAGTCCCCTACCGGTAAGGTGTCCTGCAATAAACGTTGATCCAGAACAAACACGCATGAACTCCTGATCGCCGGGTTAGCTTTTAGTGCGCAGGACTTACCCAACCCACCTTTCGATACCGAGCAGGATACTCGGGAATACTGTGCAAATCACGCCAGCATGCTCTTCCCGCCCACTTTGCGGGATTAGTGTTGGTTTTGAATCACCGTTGCCACCCGAACGCCCCGCACCTGCATTGGTCGCTTTCGCTCCCCGCGCACTGATAAGAGGCACCCTGCTCATGATGCGAAGGTGCCGCTCAGCCCAATAAAACCAGGGGCTATGCCTTCCAATTCAAGCGCTTGACCAAATGAGCTCACCCACTACGTTGACTTTCTGGACGAGCCGTCAAAGCATCGAGGACGAACGTACTAAATTCAGGCGAAGGCTCGCGCCGATGCACCAAAACGACTCACTCTGCGGACAGTTCTTGTAAGACTTATCCGCGTTTTACCCACTTCATGACGGTAACAGGTAACGCCAGTGACATTTTCAGGCGGTAACCTCATGTGAACATCGCCCACAAGCGCATTTTTGGAAATTTTTTAAGCCTTGAAAAAACAAGAGGTTACAGGATAAATCGTAAGTGTTTGCGTGCCCATGGACATTTTTTTCACAGAAAAGGGAACTTTGAGCATGGTTGTTGCTTTGTCACACACAGGATCGAAAAGTCAGGCGGTCAAGACCTGAAGCGTCGGTCGAGATGAAAATGGCGAGCATGCTTCTGGGGGCGCTCGACGGGACGGAATGGCTCTGACTGCAGAGGGGGCATTCCGACAGTCGAAAAGTACTGCGGTAGTTGAACGTCTTAAAGACAAGGAGCTGTTCAGTAGCGACATGGACAGAGCTGTTTTGCGACATGGCCGTAAAGAATTTGAAAGGATAGGTTTGTAACTATCGCCAATAATGTCAGCGTGATATAAGTTTCGCCGACACCAAAAAGAAAGAGCCGTTCAGATAAAAAAACAGGTGAACGGCGGTACTCTTCTTAAAACCAAAGGAGCAAAGTCACGATGAGAGTGATGAAGTGGAGCGCAATCGCACTGGCAGTTACTGCGGCCAGCACCCAATTGGCATCGGCTGCGGCATTCGTAAGCGACCAGTCCGAAGCCACTGGTTTTGTTGAAGGTAGCAAGCTGGACGTCAAAGCCCGCAACTACTACTACAACCGCAACAAAACAGGCGGCGCTGTAGACGACAAAGACTGGACCCAAGGTTTCTGGGGCAACTTCAGCTCCGGTTACACCCAAGGTCTGATCGGTGTTGGTATCGACGCATTCGGTTACGCTGGCTTCAAGCTGGACGGCTCCGACAAATACTCCGGTTCGGGCAACCTGTCGACTGACGCAGATGGCCACAACCACGACAGCTTCGGCAAAGCCGGTGGCGCTGTTAAGTTCCGCGTTTCGAAAACCGAACTGAAAGTCGGTGACATGCAACCTCAGAACCCAGTGTTCGCAGTAGGCGGTTCCCGTCTGTTGCCACAAACTGCCAGCGGTCTGACCTTGCAGAGCAGCGAAATCAAGGGTCTTGACGTTGAAGCTGGTCGTTTCTACTCCGGCACCAGCCAGGACGAAACCAACCGTGACGGCGAAATCTGGGCAACCTACGCTGGCGTGACCTCCAAGTCCGCTACTTTCGGCGGCGGTAAATACGCGGTTACCGACAACCTGGGTGTTGCGTTCTACTACAACAAACTGGAAGACGTGTGGAACCAGTACTACGGCAACGTGAACTACGCCCTGCCGTTGACCGATGACCAGTCCCTGGCCTTCGACTTCAACTACTACAACACCTCGGATACCGGCAGCAAAAAAGCTGGCGATATCACGAACAACACGTTCTCGCTGTCCGCCGCCTACTCTTTCCTGGCAGCTCACACTGTGACCGTGGCCTTCCAGAAAGTTAACGGCAACACGCCGTTCGACTACATCGGTATCGGCGACAACAACCGCGGTGGCGACTCGATCTTCCTGGCCAACTCCATCCAGTACTCCGACTTTAACGGTCCTGGTGAGAAATCCTGGCAAGCTCGCTACGACCTGAACATGGCTCCGTACGGCGTACCTGGTCTGAGCTTCATGACCCGTTACATCAACGGTAAAGACATCGACGGCACCAAGATCGACGCTGGCAGCCCATACCAGGCTTACGGTTACGGTCCAGATGGCAAACACCACGAGACCAACTTCGAGGCCAAGTACGTAGTACAGACCGGTCCTGCGAAAGACCTGTCGTTCCGTATCCGTCAAGCATGGCACCGTGCAAACGGCGACCAGGCCGAAGGCAACGTGGACGAGTTCCGTCTGATCGTCGACTACCCGATTTCGGTTCTGTAATTCGCGAAGCGATTCCTTACCGAATCGCGACGCAAGTCATTACCGAAAATCCGAAAAGCCCGGCCCAGCGCCGGGCTTTTTCATTTGTACGAAAGCATCCATCCGAGCCTCACTGCCGCCCTCTCGCCCTGTACTCGACCGTATCACCCCCGTACAATGCCAGGTCATTTCCCAGTCACAGCAACCGACAACGGCCGACCATGCGTACCAGTCAATATTTGCTCGCCACACAAAAAGAAACGCCAAACGATGCGGTCGTGATCAGCCACCAGCTGATGCTTCGTGCCGGCATGATTCGCAAGCTCGCCTCGGGTCTTTACACCTGGCTGCCCATGGGTCTGCGTGTATTGCGCAAGGTTGAGGCGGTCGTTCGTGAAGAAATGAACTCGGCCGGTGCACTGGAAGTTCTGATGCCCGGTATCCAGCCCGCCGAGTTGTGGCAGGAATCCGGTCGCTGGGAGCAGTACGGCCCTGAGCTGCTGCGCCTTAAAGACCGACACGATCGTGATTTCTGCGCCGGCCCGACCCACGAAGAAGTCATCACCGACCTGGCTCGCAACGAGTTGAGCAGCTATAAACAGCTGCCGATCAACATGTACCAGATCCAGACCAAATTCCGTGACGAAATCCGCCCACGCTTCGGTTTGATGCGCGGCCGTGAGTTCATCATGAAAGACGCCTACTCGTTCCATGCGACCCAGGACTCCCTGCAGGAAACCTACGACCGCATGCACCAGGCGTACAGCAACGTGTTCTCTCGCCTGGGTCTGGACTTCCGCCCAGTGGTGGCTGACAACGGCTCGATCGGCGGCGCCGGTTCCCATGAGTTCCACGTGCTCGCCGAATCCGGCGAAGACGACATCGTGTTCAGCGACAGCTCCGATTACGCAGCCAATATCGAGAAGGCGGAAGCGGTTCCACGGGAGAAATCCCGCGCGGCAGCCACCGAAGAGCTGCGCCTGGTGGACACACCGAACGCCAAGACCATCGCTGCGCTGGTTGAACAGTTCGGCCTGGCCATCGAAAAAACCGTGAAGACGCTGGTGGTTCACGCCGCAGAAGAAGGCAAGTTGATTGCACTGATCGTCCGTGGCGACCACGAGCTCAATGAGATCAAAGCTTCGAACCACCCGTTGGTGGCCAGCCCTCTGGTCATGGCCAGCGAAGCTGAGCTGCGTGATGCCATTGGTGCAGGCGCGGGCTCGCTCGGCCCGTTGAACCTGCCACTGCCTATCATCATCGACCGCTCGGTTGAATTGATGAGCGATTTCGGCATTGGCGCGAACATCGACGACAAGCACTATTTCGGCGTGAACTGGGAACGGGATCTGCCTGTTCCGGAAGTCGCGGACCTGCGCAATGTCGTTGAAGGCGACCCAAGCCCGGATGGCCAGGGGAAGGTGATCATCAAGCGCGGTATCGAAGTGGGTCACATCTTCCAGCTGGGCACCAAATACAGCGACGCGATGAAGTGCCAGGTGCTGGGCGAAAACGGCAAACCGGTCACGCTGGCGATGGGCTGCTACGGCATCGGCGTCTCTCGCGTGGTGGCGGCTGCCATTGAGCAGAACAATGACGAAAACGGCATTATCTGGAGCGACGCACTGGCGCCTTTCCAGATTGCACTGGTTCCGCTGCGTTACGAAACCGAAGCAGTGCGTGAAGCCACCGACAAGCTGTACGCCGAACTGACCGCCGCTGGCTTCGAAGTGCTGCTGGACGACCGTGACAAGAAAACCAGCCCGGGCATCAAATTCGCGGACATGGAGCTGATCGGTATTCCCCATCGCATCGTGGTCAGTGACCGCGGTCTGGCCGAAGGCAATCTGGAATATAAAAGCCGCACCGAGCCTGAAGCTCAGGCCCTGCCAGTTGCTGACGTGCTGTCCTTCATCAAAGGCCGTATCAATCGCTGAGCCGACGGCGCGCCCGCTTTATTGGGGCGCGCTTTCAGCGGCCTGTTCTGCCTTACCTGCACCAAGAGATCTCATGTTCAAGCGAAGTTCCACAAGCCTCGCGGGCGCCGCGTTGTGCGGCAGCCTGCTCGTCAGCGGTTGCGCCAATCATTTGTCTCAACGCAGCGAACACGAAGAGCGCATTGACCGCAAACTGCTCGATCACAGTTTTCAAATCGACGTGGGTGAACCCAAGACCCTTGAGTTGCCGCAACGTCGAATCCGGATTCACGAACTTAAAACCTTCGACATCACTGAATACGACGTGACCCGTCATTACGACCGGTACACGCCGTATCAACCTTGGCGCGAAATTTACGAAATCCCCTTGGGTGCCGTGGCGATCGTCGCTGGCGTCGGAGCGAATGTCGTGAACGTGCTAACGTTCGGCAGCCTGCCGGACAGCGTCACTAAAGACTGGTTGAGTTACGGTATCGCGGGCATCAACCCGTTCATGAACGCCCCCTCCCACGGTCGAGCCCAGCAAAACCTGGCCGGCATCGATGAGGTTCAGCGGGATCACCGGGTCGAGCATACCAGCCTGCCCTGGAGCGAAAGCCCGGTTGAAATCAAGTCTGGAAGGGACACCAACGAGCTGAACACCGACCGTAACGGTGTGCTGCGGATCAACCTGTTAGACAGCCCGTTCGCCGAACAAGACCTGAGCCACGTGACGCAACTGGGCCTGAAGGTTCAGGACGACGCATCCAGCGTGCAAGGCGTTGCAAGCCTGCCGCTGAGTAAATCCTTGCGCGGCAAGTTGATTGAAGCGCACGGTTTGATCTACGACGACCTGGAAGATGACGAAGTGAGCCAGTGGGTCCACCGGGTCAAGCGTCTGTCTGAACTGGGGCTGGAAGAAGAAGCCAGCGATCTGGAACAGTCGCTGATCGAAATGACCCGCAACGATCCGCAGTTGCAGCATGAGTTTTTGCGTTCGTTGGCCAAGGATGCTGGCCGACTGGTCGCCGTACCGGCGGGCCGCGAATAACCCTGAGCTCAGTCGAACAGCTGCAACTGTTCATGGGCGCTTCGCAAGTCGTGCAGGCGCACCCCGATTCCCAGCAATCGCACCGGTTTATCGCCGCGTGCGAACGCCTGGGTTAGCAACTGCTCGTAGCTTTCCAGATCCCTGCCCGCTCCTGCCTGTTCGAGAGTGGTCTGCGTGAAATCATGAAATTTCACTTTTACAAACGGCTTGCCTGGTCGATACAGGGTCTCGATGCGTGCGATGCGTCCATTAAGGTTTTCCAATAAAGCCGGAAGCTTTTCCAGGCAACTCGCCAAATCGGGCAGATCGGTGTCGTAGGTGTTTTCCACACTCACCGATTGGCGACGGCTGTCGTTCTGCACCGGACGTTCATCAATGCCGTGAGCCAGATTCCACAACCGCTCACCGAAAGAGCCAAACTCGCGCACCAGCGCCAGCTTGCTCCAGCCACGCAGGTCTGAACAACTGATGATCCCTGACCGCCCGAGCTTGTCAGCGGTCACCTTCCCCACCCCGTGCAGCTTGGACACCGGCAACTCCGCGACAAAATCCTCTACCTGATCCGGCGTGATGACGAACAAGCCGTTGGGTTTCCGCCAATCACTGGCAATTTTGGCAAGGAATTTATTGGGCGCCACGCCAGCAGACACCGTGATGTGCAGTTGGTTGGAAACTCGCCGACGAATATCCTGGGCGATTCGGGTCGCGCTGCCACCGAAATGACTGCACTCGGAAACATCCAGATAGGCCTCGTCCAACGACAGCGGTTCGATCAGGTCCGTGTAATCGCGAAAGATCGTGTGAATTTCCTTTGATGCTTCTTTATAGGCGTCCATTCGCGGCTTGACGATGGTCAGGTCGGGGCATAGCGACAGCGCATGCCGCGAAGACATCGCAGACCGTACACCGTAAGCCCGGGCTTCGTAATTACACGTCGCAATGACGCCGCGCCGATCCGCAGAACCGCCCACGGCCAACGGCTTGCCCGCCAGGTTGGGGTCGTCGCGCATCTCAATGGCGGCATAGAAGCAGTCACAGTCGATATGGATGATTTTGCGCTGCGGCATGACATGCGGTCGTAGGAAAACGGTCCGCCAGTATCTCACTCACGCATCCTTCTGACACTTCTTGCAGCGCAAGCACCTGAGATTCAACCGGTTGAGGTACGACCGCAATCGGGCTGACACGCCCGCCCAGCCTGCCCCAGAGGTACAAAGCCGTTGCATGCCCGGCGCTAAGCTTTTGAAGAAAAAGCACTTTTTTCCGTCATGAGCTTGACACCATGCCGTTCCTCTGTAGAATGCCGCCTCACAGACGCGGGATGGAGCAGTCTGGTAGCTCGTCGGGCTCATAACCCGAAGGTCGTCGGTTCAAATCCGGCTCCCGCAACCAAACATCAAAAAAGCCACTCAACAGAGTGGCTTTTTTGTGCGCGTGAGAAAATTATCTGCGTTCATCTTAGTGAAATATCTTTCATCAATGATGGCGCCCTGCCCTGCGGCGCCGTCGAGATAAAAGCCTTGTCTGACCGCGAGTTACGCATGCCGCCGTGAAATTGTGGTTATTTTGTCGATCATGGAGTTTAAAGGTTGACACCTCGTCGATCGGCTGTAGAATGCCGCCTCACAGACGCGGGATGGAGCAGTCTGGTAGCTCGTCGGGCTCATAACCCGAAGGTCGTCGGTTCAAATCCGGCTCCCGCAACCAACGTTATAAAGAAGGCTACTCGAAAGAGTGGCCTTTTTTTTGCCCTGACGAAAAGGGCCGAACAGCATAGGTATTTGGCTGTCACATCACATTGTCATAGCCGATTGGTCTTTATCGGTTTGTTACCGTATGTTGCCGGTCGCGACAGAATTTGTGCCTTTTGCCGATACGTTTAGGAACAACCGAAACTAGACTCAAGGGTCACGAGAGGTCGCTGCCGTATTCGCCCGTTAGACGTTGAAGCGCTAACATCCTGAATTATTTTTTGCGTAGGGATTGGTAACTTGGCTGTATACCCCCATTCTGTCGCGCACGATCCAAGGAGTGATTGATGCGCGCCAACCCGTCCGACTCAAATGAAGCAGTCCCGGAAACCCCTCCGGCTCCTCCTGCCCGACTGCGTGTTCGCGAACTGGTGAGCAAATATCGTCAACCTATCGGGCTGGCTGTCACCATTATCCTGTTCGCCCTCGCATTGATCGCCTGTCGGCACATGCTGACTGAACTTGACATTTACGCGCTGCAAGATTCGCTCCTTAGCGTGCCAATGCCCTCTCTGGCAGGCGCTGTTCTGGCAACGGTCATCGGTTTTACCATTTTGCTGGGCTATGAATGGTCCGCTAGTAAATACGCCAATGTGGAACTGCCACCCAAGTCGTTGGTGATGGGCGGGTTTTGTGCCTTCGCCATCGGCAATGCGGTTGGTCTGTCGATGCTTTCCGGCGGCTCTGTGAGGTATCGCCTGTACTCTCGCCTGGGACTCGGCGCAGGCGAAGTGGCGCACATGACGCTATTTGCCAGCCTCTCGCTCGGGTGCGCGCTTCCACCATTGGCGGCATTGGCAATGTTAAGCGACCTGCCTGCTGCCTCCCTTGCGTTGCATTTGTCTGTCCCGGTACTGGCGACAATCGCCGTCGCTGTCCTCGCGCTGAGCCTGATCATCGGGGTGGCGGTCTATCGTCGCCGTCTCCCGGAACAGACCATCCCACACAACTTGCTAGTGCGCGCGGGCCGTCGCACTCTGCGTCTGCCGGGTCTGCGCCTGACACTGATGCAACTGGTGATTACGGCGCTGGACGTCGCCGCTGCGGCTGCCGTTTTGTATCTGCTGCTACCGTCCGCGCCGCCTTTTGGTGCATTTCTATTGGTGTACCTGCTGGCACTGGCCGCAGGCGTGCTCAGCCATGTTCCCGGTGGTGTGGGCGTGTTCGAAGCGATTCTGCTCGCCGCTTTTGCTGATGAATTGGGCGCGGCTCCCCTCGCGGCAGCTCTGCTCCTGTATCGCCTGATCTACGTGGTCCTGCCGCTGTTGATCGCGTGTCTGGTGCTGCTGTTCAGCGAGGCCAAGCGCTTCCTGTTCGCGCGTCAGGCCATGCGCGTCGCTTCAGGCCTTGGCGCACCGATCCTGGCCTTGTTGGTGTTTCTCTCGGGCGTCGTGCTGCTGTTTTCCGGTGCGACCCCTGAAATCGACACACGACTGGAAAGCCTGGGCTTTCTGATCCCGCATCGGCTGATCGACGCGTCCCACTTCGGTGCCAGCCTGATCGGCGTGCTCTGCCTGTTGCTCGCGCAAGGCCTGCGTCGGCGACTGTCAGCGGCCTGGATGTTGACCACTATTCTGCTGTTCGTGGGTTCAATCCTGTCGATCCTTAAAGGCTTCGACTGGGCGGAAGCCAGCCTTCTGCTGCTGACGGCGTGTCTGCTCGCCATCTTCCGTCGTTCGTTCTACCGACCGAGCCGCTTGTTCGAACTGCCTTTTTCGCCCCTGTATCTGGTGGCGAGCATCTGCGTGCTGGGGGCTTCGTTCTGGCTGCTGCTGTTCGCCTATCAAGACGTGCCCTACAGCCATCAGCTGTGGTGGCAATTCACCCTCGACGCCGATGCCCCGCGAGGTCTGCGCTCGGCACTCGGCAGTGCGGTGCTGCTGGTGATCGTTTCGTTGACGTGGCTGCTGCGCACTGCCCGCCCGCAGATCGATCTGCCGGATGAAGCGCAGCTGGCCAAGGCCGCCGAAATCATCAAAGCGTCCAATCAGCCAGACGGCGGGTTGGTGCTGACAGGCGACAAGGCTGTCTTGCTGCACCCGGATGGCAACGCGTTTCTCATGTACGCCCACCGCGGCCGCAGTCTGGTGGCGTTGTATGACCCTATCGGCCCGACCCAACAACGCGCCGAGCTGATCTGGCAATTCCGCGACCTCTGCGACGTGCATCACGCCCGGCCTGTGTTTTATCAGGTGCGTGCCGAGAACCTGCCGTTCTACATGGACATCGGTCTGACGGCGATCAAGTTAGGCGAAGAGGCCCGGGTCAACCTGCACGCGTTCGACATCGAAGCCAAAGGCAAGGAGATGAAGGACCTGCGCTACACCTGGAATCGGGGTGGTCGCGACGGTCTGTCACTGGAAATCTATGAAGTCGGCCAAGCGCCAATGGATGAGCTGAAAGTGATTTCCGATGCCTGGCTCACGGGCAAGAACGTACGGGAAAAAGGGTTCTCGCTGGGCCGCTTCAGCCTGGATTACCTCAAGCATTTCCGCATCGCCATCGTTCACTTCCAAGGCAAGCCCGTGGCGTTTTCGAACCTGCTGGAAACATCCCGACAGGATCTCGCCAGTCTGGACTTGATGCGCTCGCACCCCGACGCACCGAAGCTGACCATGGAATTCATGATGGTCGGCCTGATTCTTCATTATAAAAAGGAAGGCTACGCCCGCTTCAGCCTGGGTATGGTGCCGTTGTCAGGTCTGCAACCTCGGCGTGGGGCGCCCTTGACCCAGCGTTTGGGTTCGATGGTGTTCAGTCGCGGCGAGCAACTCTACAACTTCCAGGGCCTGCGTCGTTTCAAAGACAAATTCCAGCCTGACTGGGAACCTCGTTATATGGCCGTGCCCGCAGGACTCGATCCGCTGGTGGCACTGGCAGACACTGCCGCCCTTATCGCGGGCGGCCTGACTGGATTGGTGAAACGCTAATGATTCAACGCTACTGGCGCTTTTTGCTCGCAGCCCTGGTAATTCTGGTGGTGGCATTAGGATTCTGGCTGTGGAACCGCCCGCCCGCTCAGCCCACGCTGGAACGCATCACGCTTGGAGATGGTTCGGCCCTGATCCGTGCAACCCCGTCCACGAAGATCAAGGCGCGCGTCGCCTTGGCTGCAACGACCGAGGATTCGCTGACCGATAAGCAAGTCCTCGCCTTGAGCTACGACGCCTCGGCGCAAGTCATTCAAGTCATCTTGCCGAAAGACGATTGCCAGCTGCAGGAGAAGACTTTCACCAGCGCGCTGCAAAACCTCGGTGGCACACCGGACGTGGTCGCAGGGATCAGCGCAGGCGGTTCGGTCGCCTGGAACTGGTTGGCTGGTCAGAACAACGACAAGGCCCAGGCCATCTCGGTGAACTTCGTGCTCAATCAGCCGGACTGCAAGGTTCCGCCGCCGAAAGCCGCCGCCCATGGCAAATGGACCGTGGCGTGGAATGACGGCCCGGATGACGAGACCGCTGTATTCGTTCGCGATACGCCCAACGCCGAAACCAAAATCAGCGATTACGACATCAAGTACCCGCAGATTTTGAATACCGAAGTCCGCCACCTGCTGATTGCCGACGACGCCAACGGCGGTCTGAACATTCCAGTGGTGGAAGTGCCTTCAAGCCAACCCTCGGACACCGTCACTCTGTTCCTTTCCGGTGATGGGGGCTGGCGCGACCTGGACAAGGATGTCGCTGGCGACATGGCCAAGTCCGGCGGCTATCCGGTGGTCGGCATCGACACACTGCGCTATTACTGGGAACACAAGTCGCCAGAACAGACCGCGACCGACCTGAGCGAACTGATGGCCCACTACCGGCAAAAATGGGGTGCCAAGCATTTCGTACTCGCGGGGTATTCGTTCGGCGCTGACGTGTTGCCAGCGATCTACAACCGCTTGCCGGAAGACGACAAAGGGCGTGTGGACGGCATCATCCTGCTCGCCTTCGCCCGCAGCGGCAGCTTCGAAATCGCCGTAGAGGGCTGGCTCGGTGCCTCCGGCAAAGAAGCGGCGACCGGTCCGGAGATGGCGAAGCTGCCAGGCGACAAGGTGCTGTGCGTGTACGGCGTGGAAGAGAAGGACGAGAGCGGCTGTACCGAAGCCACTGCCCCCGGCGAGAAGATCCAGCTGCCAGGGGGTCACCACTTCGACGAGAACTACCCGTCCCTGGCTAAACGTCTGATCGCAGTCATCGACAAGTGGAAAGGCAAGGAAGCCCCACCGACGGCTGCCAACGAGTAATCCAGGGCGCAAAAAAATCCCCGCACTCGAAAGACTGCGGGGATTTTTTTTATGGCCGCGAAAGGCTCCATGGTTCAGCGACAAGCCCCATGAGTCAGGCCCCATGAGTGGCGCTGATCATCTGTAGGAGCGAATTCATTCGCGATTGGCCAGCGCAGCCGATACACCTCTATTGCCTGCCCCATTTTTCGCGAATGAATTCGCTCCCACAGGCGTACAGCGTCGGTTTTTTTGCACCGCAGCGCTGCACTCACGCTTGATGGCTTACATCTCCACCTGCGTACCCAGTTCGATCACACGGTTGTACGGCAGCTTGAAGAAGCGCAGGTTGCCGTTGGCGTTCTTCAACATGAACGCGAACAAGCCTTCGCGCCAACGCGCCATCCCGGCCAGTTTGGTCGAGACCACGGTTTCACGGCTGAGGAAGTAGGTGGTGCGCATCGGGCTGAAGTCCAGATCAGGCAAGTGGCACAACTTCAGCGCGGCAGGCACATCGGGTTCGTCAATGAAGCCGAAGTGCAGAATGACCCGGAAGAAGCCTTCACCGTACGCCTCGACTTCAAAGCGTTGCGCGGCCGGAACCCTCGGGGTGTCTTCGTAGACGACAGTCAGCAGGACAACCTGCTCATGCAGCACCTGGTTATGCAGCAGGTTGTGCAGCAATGCATGGGGCACAGCGTCCGGACGTGCGGTCAGGAACACGGCGGTACCCTGCACGCGATGTGGCGGCTGCACACGAATACTGCTGATGAAGATCGGCAGTGGCAGCCCGCCTTCGTCGATACGGTCCACCAGCAGCTGTTTGCCGCGCTTCCAGGTGGTCATCAGGATGAACAGTGCGATACCCGCCAGGAACGGGAACGCCCCACCCTGCACCACTTTCGGCACGTTGGCGGCGAAGAACAGGCCATCGACGAACAAGCAGCCCAACAGAATCGGGATCGCCACCAGCGGCGACCATTTCCACGCCAGCAGCATCACAGACGACACCAGAATGGTCGTGCACAGCATGGTGCCGGTCACAGCCACGCCGTAGGCCGATGCCAGCGCGCCGGACGATTCGAAGCCCAGCACCAGCAGGATCACACCCACCATCAGCGACCAGTTCACCGCGCCGATGTAAATCTGGCCTTGGGCATCGCTGGACGTGTGCTGGATGTACATGCGCGGGATGTAACCCAGTTGAATGGCCTGGAGCGTCATGGAGAACGCGCCGGAAATCACCGCCTGCGAGGCGATGATGGTCGCCAGCGTCGACAGACCGATCAATGGCAACAGCGCCCAACTCGGCGCCAACAGATAGAACGGGTTACGCACGGCCTCGGGGTCCTCGATCACGAGGGCACCCTGGCCGAAATAGTTGAGAACCAGCGCTGGCAGCACCAGACCGAACCAGGCGCGGGAAATCGGTTTGCGACCGAAGTGGCCCATGTCCGCGTACAAAGCTTCAGCACCGGTCAGCGCCAACACCACAGCGCCGAGAACGGCCACACCAATGCCGGGATGATCGATAAAGAACCGCACGGCCCAAGCCGGGTTCACCGCGTGCAGCACTTCGGGCTGCTGAACGATGCCGTGAATACCGAGCACGCCAAGGGTGACGAACCACAGGACCATGATCGGGCCGAACATCACGCCGATCCGCGCCGTGCCGTGACGTTGAATGAGAAAGAGAGCCACCAGCACGATCAATGCAATGGGCACGACCCAATGATCAAGCCCGTCGAACGCCAGCTCCATCCCCTCGACCGCTGACAATACCGAGATGGCCGGAGTGATCATGCTGTCGCCGTAGAACAAAGCAGCGCCAAACAGACCAAACACGATCATCGTCGCTTGCAGCTTCGGGAATTTGGCGGAGGCGCGTCGGGCCAGCGCCGTCAGCGCCATGATGCCGCCCTCGCCGTCGTTATCAGCGCGCAGCACCAAGGCCATGTACTTGAACGAAACGACCCACACCAGCGCCCAGAAAATCAGCGAGAGAATCCCCAACACCGAATCGTGGCCAGCTTGCACGCCATATCCGCCGACGAAGACTTCTTTGATCGTGTACAACGGGCTCGTACCGATATCGCCGTACGCCACCCCCACCGCTCCCACCAGCAGACTCAACGGTTTGACCGACGAATGCCCGGCCTCTGCCTGACTCGTTGCGTGACCCATTTACCACTCCTGAAACCATGACCCGAGCACCGCGGCGCGCTGCTGTCAGATTGACCCACAGCGCACCTGTAAATTCCGATTCACCCGGCCGACAAGGGCCACCGGGTTCGACGCCGCGAAGCATAGCGCAGCACTCGTCGTAATTCTCGGTATAACGCTGGTCAATCGCCGGAGTCATCGCTAGAATTGCGCACTTTTTGATCAGAGGCGCACCAAGCGCCCAGTCAATGCCCAGGCCACACGCCGGGGCGTACCTACGCCGAGGTTAGTCAATGTCCACCGTCCCCACGTCTGCCGCCCCCAAGGTCGGCTTTGTCAGCCTTGGTTGCCCGAAGGCTCTGGTCGATTCCGAACGCATCCTCACTCAGCTGCGCATGGAAGGCTATCAGGTCGTGCCGACCTACGAAGACGCCGACGTGGTGGTGGTCAACACCTGCGGTTTCATCGACAGCGCGAAGGCCGAATCCCTGGACACCATTGGTGAGGCCCTCGCGGAAAACGGCAAGGTGATCGTCACCGGTTGCATGGGCGTGGACGAAAGCGTCATCCGCAACGTGCACCCGAGCGTACTGGCCGTGACCGGTCCGCAGCAGTACGAGCAAGTGGTCAACGCCGTGCACGACGCTGCGCCGCCGAAGCTCGATCACAATCCGCTCATTGACCTGGTGCCGCCGCAAGGCATCAAGCTGACGCCGCGCCACTACGCATACCTCAAGATTTCCGAGGGCTGTAACCACAGTTGCAGCTTCTGCATCATCCCGTCGATGCGCGGCAAGCTGGTCAGCCGCCCGGTGGGCGATGTGCTCGATGAAGCCCAGCGTCTGGTCAAGGCCGGCGTGAAAGAACTGCTGGTGATCTCTCAGGACACCAGCGCCTACGGCGTCGACGTCAAATACCGCACCGGCTTCTGGCAGGGCCAGCCGGTCAAGACCCGCATGACCGAGCTCTGCCAGGCACTCAGCTCGCTGGGCGTCTGGGTGCGTCTGCATTACGTCTACCCGTACCCGCACGTCGATGAAATCATCCCGTTGATGGCCGAGGGCAAAATCCTGCCGTACCTGGACATCCCGTTCCAGCACGCCAGCCCGAAAATCCTCAAGCTGATGAAGCGCCCGGCCTTCGAAGACAAGACCCTGGCGCGCATCAAGAAATGGCGCGAGCAATGCCCGGACCTGATCATCCGTTCGACGTTCATCGTCGGCTTCCCGGGCGAGACTGAAGAAGACTTCCAATACCTGCTGGACTGGCTGACCGAAGCGCAGCTGGACCGCGTAGGGTGCTTCCAGTATTCGCCAGTCGAAGGCGCGCCTGCCAACCTGTTGGATGCGCCGATCGTGCCGGACGACGTCAAACAGGATCGCTGGGACCGCTTCATGGCACACCAGCAAGCCATCAGCGCTGCACGGCTGCAAATGAAGATCGGCAAGGAAATCGAAGTGCTGATCGACGAAGTGGACGAACAGGGCTTCGTGGGCCGTTCGTTCTTCGACGCGCCTGAAATCGACGGGAACGTGTTCGTGGAAAGCGACCGCGACCTCAAGCCGGGCGACAAGGTCCTGTGCCGCGTGATCGATGCCGACGAATACGACCTCTGGGCCGAGCCTGTCTAAGCCCCTCCGCGCTCCCTGCCTCATACACAACCCCGCCCTTCAAACGGCGGGGTTTGTTTTTTCTGGCTATCGTCACCACATCAGGAAAACGACAAGAAGAGGAGAAGAGGCAACATGACCCACCACTCGGTCATTTACCTGCCGAAAAAGCACGACTACGCCGAATTGACCCGCGTCTGGGAAGCTTCAGTTCGAGCCACCCATGATTTTCTGCCGGAAAATTACATCACACTGCTCAGGAATCTTCTGGAGACCCAGTACCTGGACGCCGTGAACCTGTTCTGCACCCGCGACTCCCAGTTGCACATCACCGGCTTTGGCGGCACCACCCCCGGCAAGCTGGAGATGCTGTTCATTGCGCCAGAGTATCGAGGGATGGGGCTGGGCAAAAAGCTGCTGGATTACGCCATCGAGCATTTTCAGGTGACTGAACTCGACGTGAACGAACAGAATCCGCAAGCGTTGGGGTTTTATGAGAAGCAGGGATTCGAGGTCGTGGGACGCTCGGAAGTGGATGGGCTGGGACGCCCGTATCCGATGTTGCGGATGCGCAAGCCAAAGCAATCCCGCGTGTCAGGCGTCAGATAATTCTGACGCCCAACGCACGAGAGGTACTACGGTCATCAATCTTTTTTCGCGCTGGAACTGATGGTGCCGAAACGCTTGTTAAAGCCTGCGATACGGCCTTCCGTCGTGGTTTTACGGGTCTGCCCGGTGTACATCGGGTGCGAAGCGCTGGACACGTCCAGAGCGACATATGGGTAAGTGTTGCCGTCGCTGTGCTTCTGCGTGCGGTCAGTGTCGACCGTGGAACCGATCAGGAAAAACACGTCGGCAGCGGTGTCGTGGAACAGGACCTGACGGTACTCGGGATGAATGTTCGGCTTCATGCTGCTCTCCAAATGTAAGTAATCATGTAATACGTTATACAGTAACAACTACCAAAAGTTCAATCGCAACTTTTTTGTAACGGTTACAACTTTCGTCTTTGCTGAGGCCGCCAGTGCCGCTAAGGTTCGCGCCGCTGTCAAAAGCACCGCCCCGATACTGCCTCGGGAATGGAATAGATGAGTTACCAGGAGGTTGTGTAATGCCCATGATTGATCGCTATGAACTGTCCCTTCCCGGCCACATGCGGCTGATCGATGCACGAAGCGCGCTGAATTATCTGGAGCGCTTTATTCATGATGCCGATGGCCCGATCGACAGCAAGGTGCTGGCTGACAAGCTGGAGCCACTGGTCGAAGCGCTTCACGACGCGTCTGATGAAACACGTCCGGTGGACGGAAGGGATGCGTTCGCGAGAGAAGTCTGCAGGCTGAACTACATCATGCTGTCCCTTCAGGAGCACGAAGTCCTGCAAGAGATACGCAGCTGCACCGAAGAAGGGAGAGAAGAAATCTACGCGATGATCAGCGAAATTCAGGATCGTATGGCACAGCCTGATCCTCAGTAATCGCGTTCGAGCTTATCCCGTTAGTCACGCCTATAACCCGCAGAGGAGACATTGAAAGCAACGAGGCGCGCCATTGCAGCGCGCCTTGCCTAAATCATGCCGCTTCCTGAAAGTCCATCTCGGGCGGCTGGCGGCGGAAACCGCCTGTGAGCCACGCCAGGTAGAGACAACCCAGCGCCAGCCAGCTCAGGCCCAGGATAAGCGCCATCTTATCCAGGCTGACCATCAGCCACAGACACGCCGCCGCACCGATGAGTGGAAAAATCAAAAACAGCACGAACTCACGTAAACCGCGGTTCTTGGCGCCGATCCAGTAGTGGAAGATCACCGATACGTTGACGAGTGTGAAAGCGAGAAAAGCGCCGAAGTTGATGAAGGAAGTGGATGTCGTTACGTCCAGTTTCAGCGCCATCAGCGCCACCACGCCACACAATACGATGCTGTTGACCGGTGTGCCGAAGCGCTCACTGACGCGGCCAAAGAAAGAAGTCGAGAGCACGCCGTCCCGGCCCATCGCGTACAGCAACCGCGATCCGCTCGCCTGAGCAGCCAGGCCCGACGCGAACTGTCCAACCACCATGCCAATCATGAAGAAGCTGACGAAGAGGTCACCGCCGATGTTCTTCGCGATCTCGTAGGCCGCTGAGTCCGAGTTTTCGAACACGATGGAGGGATGCGCCAGTTGTACGAAGTAAGAAACGACGATGAAGATCAAGCCACCAATCAGCGTGATGAGCATGATGGCCCGGGGAATGGTGCGAACCGGATCTTTGGTTTCTTCGGTGAGCGTACTCACGGCGTCGAAGCCCAGGAAGGAGTAACAGGCAATGGCCGATCCGCCCATGATCAGGGGCAACTTCATATCGCCCGAGATAAATGGGGACAATGTCCAAAGAGGCGTACTCGCGTCTCCGGCGATGTAGTGAATGCACAGCACCACGAACGCTACCAACACCAGCATCTGGATGAGCATCAACAACGCGCTGACTTTATTGGCCAACTTCAAGCCAACGATGTTGATGACGCTGGTGACGATAATGAACGCAAGGACCCAAACGGCCTGAGGCACTGAAGGAAACGCAGACCCCAGATAAGCGGCGCCGATGAGCCAAATCGCCATCGGAAGGAAGAGATAATCGAGCAGAACGGCCCAGCCAGCGAGGAAGCCCAGTTTGGGACTGATGGCCTTTCGCACGTAGCTATAGGCTGATCCCGCCACTGGATACGCAGCGGCCATGTGGCCATAGCTCAAGGCGGTGAAAAACATCGGAATCAATGCGGCCAGATAAGCGGCCGGCACCATGCCGTTGGTTGATGTGGCGAGAATGCCGAATGTTGCCAGAACGACGGTAGGGGTCATGTAGGCGATGCCAAAAAGCACCACCGCCCCCAATGAGAGAGTGCGTTGCAGACGAGCCATGAGCTGTTACTCCGGGATTATTGGTTTTATGGCAGAGAAAACTTCGGCGGAACAAAAACGTTATTTTTATCGGTGGACACTCATCGCTCTCACCTCGGAGTGAGAGCGACGGACGATTGAAGTCAGGCCTCAGGGGATCAAGAGCTCCCGTAGACCGTTGGCATGCTCGATCACTTCGCCAGGGAGGCGTATGCGCTGATCATCCAGGTACCGATAGTCCTGACGCGCCGCCTGCAGTTGGCTGAAGTCGAGTTCAAGACTGAATTGGGATTCTTCACGCCCGGCTTCATGCAGAAGCGTGCCGAAGGGGTTGACCAACGCACTTCCACCCGCGAACACCAGACTGCCCGTACCCGCTTCTACGCGGTTGACCATGATCGCCAGCGTCTGATTCTCCTGCGCCCGCGCCATGATTGCGGTGCGGTGGACAGGACCGTAAGGGTCCATGTTGCCGTTGGTGACGATCAGGAGATCGACGCCCAATTGGGCCAAAGCTCGTGCTGTTTCCGGGAACTCGATGTCGTAGCAAATCAGCAGCCCTACGCGCACACCGTTCCACTCACAGGTGGCGTAACGGTCGCCCGGAAGGAACACGTTTCGCTCCGACGGCCACAGGTGGGTCTTGCGGTAGCGAAGCGCGATTCCCTCGGGCGTGATCAGCAAGGTGGTGTTGTAGAACCGGCCTTCATCGTTTTCCGCGAAGCCAATGGCAACCGCGATATTTCGGGCGCGAGCGGCATCCTGCACCGCTTGCACGGTCGGACCGCTCACCGGTTCGGCAACGGCAGCCACCGTCTCCACGGTGGGAAAACCCATCAGGTAAGTTTCTGGAAACACCACCAGTTGGGTGTCTGGATCGCAAGCGTCGATCGCCGCAAGGGCACGTTGCAAGTTGTGGGCTGTGTCACTGTCCCGGCCCGACAATTGGGCAAATTCGACCTTCATGGGTTCTCCTTATCGAGTCACGCTGCCGATCCGGCGAAAAATGCTGGCCTGATCATTGGCTCTGCGGGCAGTATGCGCATCAGCATGTGTTACGGGGTATTACGCAGCTGTAGTAACCCAATAGGGGTAGTTCAATGACCATCGCACTTCAGGACATCGCCTGGCATCGCTCGGTCGCGCAGTTGATCGAAGCGCTGGACCGGCCGAACTTCTGGGCGCAACTGGTGCGCCTGCTCGATCAATACGTCAGTTTCGATAGTTGGGTCGTGCTGCAATTCAGCGCTGGCCAACGCCCTCTGGTCTTTGCGGAATCCCCCGGCGAGGACGGCAGCCCCGACCAGTTGTTTCAGGACTACCTGAAGGGTTTGTACCTGCTCGACCCCTTCTACATCGCCAGTCGCGAGCGCTCGCAAAGCGGCCTGTTTCGCCTGGCCGAGGTGGCGCCTGAACACTTCGAATTGACCGAGTATTACCAGCGCTATTTTCGTTTGAACGTCGTGGCCGACGAGATCCAGTTCAATTGCCAGCTCGATGGCGACCGCACCCTCTGCCTGTCTCTCGGTTCGAAGCAACGCTTCAGCGCCGAACAGATCGCCCTGCTGTCGATGATTCAACCGTGGGTCATTGCGCTGCTGCGTCAGCGGCTGCCCTTGGAGTTGACAGAGCCGGTGTCGGACCACGAACCACCTGCCGCGCAGCTGCCGGTCACTGACTGGCGTACGCAATTGGAAGCGTCGGTGCAACAGAGCCGGGGTGCGCAATTGACGGCCCGGGAACTGGATGTGGGGCGCCTGATGCTCAGCGGCTGCTCCAGCAAGGAAATTGCGCGCAAATTGGAAATATCCGCCGAGACCGTGCGCGTACACAAGAAACATATCTACAGCAAACTGGGGATCAAATCGCAATCCGAGCTGTTTTCGATTTTCCTTCAGGCCCAAAGCGCTTGAAGCAAAGCAAAGTCTTGCCGAACGAAGGCGCGGCACAGCGCTACCCCAATCACCGTGGAAAGACCTAAAGGATCGCCTATGAGCCTGTCCCTTCTAAGCCGTTACGCTTTTTTTGTCGGCTGCGTGCTGTTTACACTTTTGAGTCTCCCATTCCTGCATCACGAATGGCTGTGGCCCTTCACCCTCGTCACCGCGTTGCTCAGCCTGGTCGGTATTTTTGACCTGATTCAGGTGCCGCACTCGGTCCGTCGCAACTACCCGATCCTGGGCAATATCCGCTATGCCGTTGAAACCATTCGCCCGGAAATTCGCCAGTACCTGCTGGAGTCCGACAGCGACGCCCTGCCCTTTTCTCGCGCACAACGCTCGCTGGTCTACGCCCGCGCTAAGAATGAATCAGCCGACAAGCCTTTCGGTACGTTGATCGACGTGTACCAACCGGGCTTCGAGTTCATCAGCCACTCCATGCGCCCCGCGCCCTTGTCCGACCCCAATCTGTTCCGCGTCACAGTGGGCGGGCCCCAATGCACGCAGCCGTACTCGGCGTCGATTTTCAACATCTCCGCGATGAGCTTCGGTTCGCTCAGCGCCAACGCCATTCGCGCGCTGAACAAAGGCGCCAAGCTGGGCAACTTCGCCCACGACACAGGCGAGGGCAGCATCAGCCCGTATCACCGTGAAAACGGTGGCGACCTGACGTGGGAGCTGGGCAGCGGCTATTTCGGTTGCCGCACGGAAGATGGCCGCTTCGACCCCGAGAAGTTCGCCAAACAGGCACAGGACCCGCAGGTACGGATGATCGAAATCAAGATGAGCCAAGGCGCGAAACCGGGCCACGGCGGCATCTTGCCGAAACACAAGGTCACCCGAGAAATCGCCGACACTCGTGGGATTCCCATGGGCGAAGACTGCATCTCGCCGTCGCGCCACAGCGCGTTTTCCACCCCGTTCGAGATGATGCAATTCATCGCTCAATTGCGTGAGCTGTCAGGCGGCAAACCGGTGGGATTCAAGTTCTGCCTGGGCCATCCGTGGGAATTCATGGGCATTGCCAAAGCGATGCTGGAAACCGGCATCCTCCCTGACTTCATCGTCGTCGACGGTACGGAAGGCGGGACAGGCGCGGCACCGGTGGAATTCACCGACCACATGGGCGTGCCGATGCGCGAAGGACTGCTGTTCGTACATAACACGCTGGTGGGCCTGAACCTGCGGGACAAGATCAAGCTCGGCGCCAGCGGCAAGATCGTCAGCGCGTTCGACATCGCCAGCGTGTTGTCCATCGGTGCTGACTGGGCCAACTCGGCGCGGGGCTTCATGTTCGCCATCGGCTGCATTCAGTCCCAGAGCTGCCACACCAACAAGTGCCCAACCGGGGTCGCGACCCAAGACCCGCTGCGCCAGCGTGCCCTCGTCGTGCCCGACAAGGCGCAGCGCGTTTACAACTTCCACCGCAGCACCCTGCACGCTTTGGCGGAGATGATCGCCGCTGCGGGGCTGGACTCGCCGTCGCAACTGGAAGCCAGACACCTGGTTCGCCGCCAGTCCGCCACGGAAGTGAAACTGTTTTCGGAATCCCACGTGTTCCTGAAACCGGGCCAACTGCTTAACGGCATCGTCGACGACAGCTTCTATTCCCGCATGTGGCGCATGGCAAGGCCGGACAGCTTCGAGGCGAACGAGATCTAAAACCGCTCAAGGCGTCGGACAGGGCCTTGAGCCACCCTGCCCGACGTCGTAGAGCCGCAGCCGGTTATCGCCTCTGATCTGGGTGTCCGCCCATCGCCATTGACAGGGAAGCGTCAGCTGAAAATCGGTGGCATCAGCACCATCCACCAGCCAGACACGGGCGGTGCCTGCCGGAAGGTGATTGAGGCTTTCGAGATAGAAATCGTCCTGGCCGGAAGCGTAAGGCGCCTTGAACCGGCAATACACCACGCACTCCGCTCCGCTTCCCTGTACCCGAGGCGCATACAGCAACGGTTTACCGGCGTGACGGCTGTAGTAAACGAGGCTTGGATACCAGAAGTAATTCAAGACAACGACTTGATCAGTCGGCTGGTAGCGGTGGTCGATCCATTCGGCGATCAGGTTGATACGCTCTTGAGTCTCACGGCCGTCGGCGTTGGTGGTGTCGTACTCCCCGTACAGGTTGCGCATGCCGAATGCCTCAATGCCGATCAATATGAGGCACCCGATCGCCGCCAGCCCCGTCCGTTTGCGGGCCACTTCGTCCAGCGCAATTCCCAAAATAATCGGCAGTGCAAGCGCCGAGAACAAAAAGTAACGGGCGACGAACAGGGGCAACTGCCATGACACGACGAAAATCACCAGCAGTGGCGCCCACAGGTAGATCACCAACAGTAAACTCAGGCGTCCGGGCCGCATATCGCGCAGCAGACAGAGGACGCAGATACCTGCCAGCACCGGCACCGGTGCCCAGCGGACCAGGGCAGGCCACTGCGCGCCATTCACCAGCGTCAGGTACTGCCAGAGCGCCGACGGGATTGCCGCCAGCGTGACGGGATGAATCCAGCCAAGATTGCTGGACTGACCGAGTTGAGCAACGAACACTGGAAGCCAGGGCAGAAACAACAATGCAATCGTCAAATTGGCCAACCACCACGCCGACCGCAGAATGAGTCGAGGGGCAGTCTCATTGGGCATTGGGCGCATGGCCAGCAAGAACAACCAATGCGACAGTATGCCGAGAATCGCAAAGTAATGGGTGTATAGCCCGGCCGTAATCAATAGCGCGTAAACCACCAGAGGCATGTACCGCGACGGCGCTTTCATCCAGTACACCAGTGCGATCATCGCCCCCGTCATCCACACGGCTAACAGCGCATACATGCGAACTTCATGACTGTATCGGACCGCGATGGGAAGCATGACGAGCAGAATCCCGGCGAAAACTGCAGCGCGACGAGTGCTTACCAGACGGGTCAGCCACATCCCCATGCCCACCGTCAGCACACTCGCGAAAGCGCTTAAGCCACGCATGGCTATCAGGCCGTCGCCCAACAACGCGATCCATCCCTTGAGCACGAAATAGTAAAGCGGGGGGTGCACGTCCGAGACTGAAATCGACCAGAGTTCGCCCAGCGAATGCGTGCTCATCACCCTGCTGAACGCTTCGTCATACCAGAGCGCAGCCCCGTCCAGCCGATACAGGCGCACTGCTGCAGCGGCAGCTAAAATCAACCCCCACAGGCAGGCGTCGCGCAGGTCGCCGGAGGAGGAAGGTCTCACCACGACGCCGTCATCCATTTGCGTCCTCATGCCTGATGATCTGCTTCACCACATACCGCGGCCGATGCTTGCTCTCCAGGTAAATCCTGCCGATGTACTCGCCCATGATGCCGATGCCGATCAGTTGTACACCGCCGAGAAAAAGGATCGACACCATCAGCGAGGAATACCCAGGCACTGGATTGCCATTGAGGGCGAAATTCAGGATCAGGTACACCGAATACGCCAAGGTGAGCAGTGAGATGACGCCACCCACATAGGTCCACACTCGCAAGGGCACCGTGCTAAACGACGTGATGCCGTCCAGTGCCAGATTCCACAGCTTCCAGACATTGAATGTGCTGCTGCCTGCCGCCCTTGGCGCGCGATCGTATTCGACTGTAACCGTATCGAATCCGGCCCATGACAATAGGCCTTTCATGAACATTTGCTGTTCAGGCATGCCTTTGATGACCTCGACGACTTTGCGATCCAGCAGCCTGAAATCACCTACATTTTCATCGATTCGCGTCGCTGAAATCCGACGCAGGATTTTGTAGAACAGCGCCGCAGAGCAGCGTTTGAAAACGCTATCCATGCTGCGATGCCGACGTTTGGCGAGCACCACTTCCGCGCCGTCACCCCACGCTTCGATCAGTTGAGCGATGACGCTGATCGGGTCCTGAAGATCGACGTCTACCGGAATCACTGCGTCGCCCGTGGCGTGTTCGATGCCTGCGAACAGCGCCGCCTCTTTGCCGAAGTTGCGCGACAACGTCAGCAGCACGACGAGAGGGTCGCGCTGAACAATGCGCTTCGCGATCCGGCCTGTCTGATCCTGGCTGCCGTCGTCGATGAACACGATCTCGACCGTCCAACGCCGCAGTTGCACATCCTCGCGGACAGCCCGGTAAAACAGGCCGATGGAACGTTCCTCGTTGTAGAGCGGCACCACCAGCGAGACGTTCACAGAATGCGGTCCTGAAACACGACATGCCGGGCGAACGTGTACCCCAGCACCAGGCTCACGGCGCAGAACACGACGAGCGTCACCAGCGGCGACCACGCCAACCCATCACCCAGGGCGCCGACACTCAGACTGACCATCCCCATGAACGCGCCATACAGCCAGTAACGTCGCCAAGAGCGATGACTGTCGAAAGTAAACTGGGCATTGAGCAAGAAGGAGAGCGACACCGCTGCAAGAAATCCGATCAGATTGCTGCTGGTCTGGTTCATCCCCCACAGCAGGTTGCACGCCAAAAAGATCAGAGCGTGAACAGCACTGTTAACTAACCCTACCAGGCAATAGCGGGTGATTCGATGCAGTGTCGTCATGAGCGACAATCCGTGTCCATACCGTCCTGGCCACTGCAGACCCGCACCGGCTGCGAGTCATGAACCTCCGTTTTCTCAAGTGAAGCTTCTCTCGTAACCCACTGCATGACCGATGGTCGGACGCGAGGTCTTGATCGGCCGCTCTGGTCCAGCGATCTCTCCTGTTACTGTAAACATTCTGTAATACCCGCCCTTTGCATTTCATGCCCGAAAGCGCCACCCTGCGCGCCGCCGATCAGCCCCCACTGGCGGTGCGGAACCAAGGCCAGGCATGGCCCTCTTCTTTAAACAGACTTTCAAAGAGCTCACCGTCATGACGAACGGACGCGACCATCGAATCGACTTCTTTCGAGGTCTGGCGCTGATCTTCATTTTTTGGGATCACGTACCGGAAAACCCCTTCGCGCAATTGACCCTGCGCAACTTCGGCTTCAGCGATGCGGCGGAGGTCTTCGTTTTTCTGGCGGGTTACGCCGCTGTGCTGGCCTACGGAAAAGTCGCTCAGCGTGACGGTTACGTGGTCGCGTGCATCCGCATCTTGCGCCGAACGTGGGTGTTGTACGTGGCGCATATCTTTCTGCTGACGCTGCTGATGGGGATCGTCTTCGTCGCCAACAACCATGTCGACACCCGTGACATGGTGCGCGAGATGGGTCTTGAGTATTTCGTCAGCAACCCTCAGCAGGCCTTGGCGGACGAATTGCTGCTGCGCTTCAAACCCAACCTGACCGACCCCTTGCCGCTGTATATCCTGCTGATGGGCACGTTGCCGCTGGTGCTGCCGATCATGCTGCGTAATGCAGCTGTCGCGGTTGGCCTGTCGATTGCCCTGTACATGATGGTGCCGCTGTTCGGGTGGAACTTGCGCGCTTACGAGGGCGGCGGTTACTGGTACTTCAACCCCGTGGCGTGGCAACTGATTTTCGTCCTTGGCGGCGCGTTTGCGATGTACACGCAACGGCCGTCGCCCCCTGCCCTTCAACCACGCCCACTCTGGCGCCAGCCGCTGTTTCTGATCGCAGGGGTTTACCTGCTGATCGCTGGCACCATCACTTTTCTGTGGAAATTTCCCGCGATTCACGACGCCCTGCTGCCCAAGGCCTTTACCGACCTGATCTACCCGATCAGCAAAACCGACCTGTCGCCCCTGCGTTTGCTGCACTTCGTCGCGCTGGTGTACGTCGTGGCGAAAGCGCTGCCGTCCTCACAGGCCTGGCTCAACAACTGGCCCGCCCAACAAACCTGCCGCATGGGCCGCTACTCGCTCGAAGTGTTCTGCCTGGGCGTGCTGCTCGCGCCATTGGCCGACGGGGTCAATGCCTTGGCGGGTGACGTCTGGCAGATGCGCGTGATCACGGCATGGGTCGGTCTGGGCCTGATGTTGCTATTGTCCAATTGGCTCGAACTGAACAAGCGACTCGGCACCCCGAAAGTGCCCCAAGTCGCGGGGGTTTGACCTTGTAGCCGCACGGCTTGCCAAGGGTGACGATTTCTGTGGGAGCGGATTCATTCTGCTCACAAATTTTTCCCCCTCCCCGCCCAGCGTCTAAGCTTGTAGTCAGGTGCGATTAACAGGTTTAACCGGGCCAGCGATATGGGCGCTTTGTGGCATTCCGATGCGAAGAAAGCTGCAGTCACGGCTGACAGTCAGGGAAACGTTCCAGAACCAACACGCCCGAGCCACTGGCGTCATGTGTGGCGAGTGCTGTTGCTTCTGGTGCTGGCGGGATTGGTGATCCTGGGATTTGCCGTCGCTTCGGAAGTGCGCAGTTCGAGGCTTCAGGCGCGAGAGTTCACCCGGTTGGCCCACGACCTCAAATACACAGTCGAGCCTGGCGCCAGCGATGCGATTCTCTATCCCGGCGACGGCCCGTTCGACAAACGCCTGGGCTATTCATCGCTGGGCGAATTCCTGCCCAAACTGCTCAAGCGCGATTACCGCATCACGGAACAGTCGCAATTTTCCCCTGATCTGCTCGCCTACGCCAAACGCGGCTTTTTCGTGCCTTACGAAGAAAAAAGCCAATCCGGCCTGACCATCGCCGACTGCCGAGGCGACGCGCTTTATCAGTTCACCTACCCCCAACAGCTGTACCCGACTTTCGCGTCGATCCCACCGGTGGTGGTCAATAGCCTGCTGTTCATCGAAAACCGCGACCTGCTCGACCCTCGGCAGCCCCTCGCCAACCCTGCCGTGGACTGGCCGCGCTTCCTCAAGGCCGCAGTGTCCCAAGTGGCGAAGATGGTCGGATTGCCAGGCCAGTCGGCGGGGGGCAGTACGCTCGCCACGCAACTGGAAAAGTACCGCCACTCGCCGGATGGCCTGACCCAATCGGGCGGCGAAAAGATTCGTCAGATGGTCTCCGCCAGCGTGCGCGCCTATCAGCCAGGTTCGGAAACGCTGGAAGCCCGCCAGCGTGTGGTCCGTGACTACCTCAACAGTGTGCCGCTGTCCGCTGTTCCGGGGCATGGCGAAGTGCATGGCATGGCGGAAGGACTGCGCGTCTGGTACGACGCCGATTTTGACCGCACCAACACACTGCTGGCGTCTCCCGCCAAGGACGCGAAGACCCTCGCAGCGCAGGGCCTGGCCCTGCGTGAAGTGCTGTCTTTGGTGATCGCGCAACGCAGGCCTTCGCATTATCTGGCCAAGGGTCGCAAGGAATTGGCCGACTTGACCGACAGCCATATCCGTCTGCTGGCGCAGAACAAAGTGATCGACCAGACCCTCGCTGACGCTGCGCTGAATGCCACCGTGACCTATCGCGATTGGGTGCAGCAGCCGACCGTGCAGCCCATCGAAACCAACAAGGGCATTACCGTGGCGCGCACGCGTCTTTCCAACATGCTCAACCGTCCGCTGTACGATCTGGATCGCCTCGATCTGTCAGCGACGAGCACCCTGCAAAACGACCTGCAAGCCAGCGTCGGCCAATATTTGCGTGACCTTGCCAACCCGGAATACGCGGCAAAGTTGGGCTTACTCGGTGAGCATCTGCTGACCCCGGCCAGCACGCGAGCCGTGCGCTACAGCTTCACGCTGTTCGAACGTGACCTTGATGGCTCGCGGGTGCGAGTGCAGACCGACAGCACCGATCAGCCGTTCGACATCAACGAAGGCAGCAAGCTGGAGCTGGGGTCAACCGCGAAAATGCGGGTGTTGACGACCTATCTGCAAATCATCACCGAACTGCACGACAAGTACGCGGGCATGAGCAACGCCGAGCTCAAGAAAGTGCCGGTCGAAGAACCTGATCGACTAAGCCGCTGGGCCTTGGATTATCTGATGCAGAATCCGGATCGCGACCTGTCGAAAATGCTCGCCGCCGCGCTTGACCGCAAATACTCGGCCAGCCCCGGCGAGAATTTCTTCACGGGCGGCGGCATGCATCACTTCAATAATTTTCGGCGCGAAGACAACGAGCGCAACCCGACCTTGCGTGATGCGTTGCGGGAGTCGATCAACCTGCCGTTCATTCGACTGATGCGGGACGTGGTGCGCTACGTCACTTATCAAGGGCCGAACAACAGCGCGGTATTGATGAAGGACGACAGCGACCCCCGCCGCCAGGAATACCTGGCAGACTTCGCCGACCGCGAAGGCACGTCTTTTTTGCTGCGGTTCTGGAAACGCTACAAAAACAAAACCACGCAAGACCGCCTCGATACCTTCCTTGACGGCGTGCACCCCTCGGCCAGTCGCATGGCCGCCGTGCACCGCTACCTGCTGCCGAACGCCAGTCAAAGTGCGTTCAACGCCTTCGTTCGCGCGCACACCGTTGCGGATAAATCTCAGCCACCCGTCACCGAGAAACGGCTGGATGAACTGTACTTCGCCTACGGACCGGGCAAGTTCGACCTGCCGGATCAGGGCTATATCGCCCGCGTTCACCCGCTGGATCTGTGGCTTGTGGGCTACCTGCTGCAAAACCCCGACGCGAAGTTCAAGGATGCGGTCGCCGCCAGCCGGTTCGAGCGCCAGGAGGTGTACAGCTGGCTGTTCAAGAGCCGTCACAAAAGTGCCCGCGACAGCCGTATCCGGACGATGCTGGAGATCGAAGCGTTCCTCGACATTCATCAGCGCTGGCAAAAGCTGGGCTACCCCTTCGACCATTTGGTGCCGTCGCTGGCCACCGCGATTGGCAGCTCGGGGGATCGTCCGGCCGCGCTGGCGGAGCTGATCGGCATCATTCAGAACGACGGCATTCGCCTGCCGGTGTTGCGCATCGACAGCCTGCATTTCGCCGCCGACACGCCTTATGAAACCCTTCTCAACAACAACCCGGAACTGGGCAAACGCGTGTTGCCGTCAGAGGTGGCGACGGCCATGCGTGAGGCGTTGTCGCAGGTGGTGGATGCCGGGACTGCACGGCGCGTGTCGGGCAGCTTCAAGACTGAGAATGGCACGGCACTGGCCATGGGCGGCAAGACCGGGACGGGTGACAACCGCATCGAAAGCTTTGGTTCGGGCGGCCGGATTCTGGCGTCGAAGGCGATCAATCGCACGGCCACGTTTGTGTTCTACATCGGCGACAACCACTTCGGCACCTTGACGGCCTATGTGCCGGGACGCGCCGCCGAAGCCTTCAAATTCACCTCCGCCTTGCCGGTGCAGGTGCTCAAGGGTATGGCGCCGATTCTCAACCGCTACCTTGAACCGGGAACGTACACCCAGTGCAAGGCACCGCCTGCGGCGCAGGTGGCGAGCGCACGTTAAAACCAAGCCCCCCCGGCACGCACGAGATAACCTGTGGGAGCGAATTCATTCGCGATTGGCCGGTACATCCGATGGAGATGCAACGGCTGAACAATCGATTCGCGAATGAATTCGCTCCCATAGAGACAATCCCGCTTTCAGCGACACACTTCCAAGGATCGCATTCCTCACACGCCTCTCAGATGAGAACCGTTCGTCTTAACCCCTCTTGCAGACACATTAAGATATATCTTAAGGTATATCTAACATGTAACGAGAGACGACAAACGATGAGAGACCACTCACACCACCATCCCCATCATCATCGCCCTCACTTCGGTGAACACGGCGACGGTCGCGATGGATTCGAACAACGCACTGGCCGGGAACGCGGCGGACGCGGCCCTCGGGTGTTTGCCCCGGGCGATCTGAAATTGCTGCTGTTGGCGTTGATTGCCGATCAGCCCTGCCACGGTTACGACCTGATCCGCCAGATCGAAGGCCTGTTCGATGGCGCCTACAGCCCGAGTCCGGGCGTGATTTATCCGACGCTGACCTTTTTCGAAGAAAGCGAATGGGTCATCGGTGACGCCCAAGGCGGCAAGAAGCGCTACCGGATCACCGAAGCCGGCCAGCAGTTTCTGGTCGAGCAGGCGGTTGCCCTCGACGGCGTGAAGATGCGCATCCAGGTCAGCAAACGTTCGCTGCGTGGGCACGACCGTCCGCCAGAAATTCACGAGGCTGTTCACAACCTGCGTCACGCCCTGCAAATGCACCACGGCCGCTGGACCCCGGAAGAAATCATCCGCGTGAGCGACCTGTTGAACGAAACCGCAAAAGCCGTCGCCGATGGCCCCCACACTGCTTCGGAGAAATCCGTATGAATGCACCGCAATCGATCCATCGCGTCACCCACGAAATCAAGCGCCGCAAACTCCAAGTGCTGCGCGTCAGCGACATCACCCCCCGCATGCGCCGCGTCACCCTGCATGGCCCGGAACTGACCGGTTTCATCAGCCTCGGCACGGATGATCATGTGAAACTGCTGTTCGCGACGACGCCGGAAGAACAGGCGGCGCTGGACAACTTCGTTCCCGGCCCAAGTGCATCAGACGGCCCGCGACCTGCGATGCGCGATTACACGCCTCGTCGTTACGACGCAGAAACGGGCGAGCTGGACATCGATTTCGTGCTGCACGGCGATGGCCCTGCCGCGACCTGGGCCGCGCAGGCTGAGGCGGGACAGTTTCTGTACATCGCGGGTCCACGGGGTTCGATGATTGTGCCGGACATGTTCGACAGCTATCTGCTGATCGGCGACGAAACCGCCCTGCCCGCCATCGCCCGCCGTCTTGAAGAACTGGCGAGCAATCGTCGAGCGCTGGTGGTGGTCGAGATAGAAGACGAGGCTGAGCGGCAGGCGTTGGTGAGCAAGGCGCAGGTCGAGGTGATTTGGTTGGTACGGGGCGAGCAAGACCTGCTTGAGGTCACGCGCCAACTGACCCTGCCCGAGGGTGATCTATACGCCTGGGTCGCAACGGAATCGACGCTGTCACGCAAGGTTCGCCGGGTGTTGCTCGACGAGTTCAAGCTCGATGAAGCGGCGGTGAAAGCTGCGGGTTACTGGCGTATTGCAGGTTCAGAGGAAGAGTAAGCACCACACATTTGTGGGAGCCGACTTGCTGGCCCCCACAATGTCCGTCAGTCTGACCTTGCGTGATCGATCAACCAAATCACTAACCCGATCCCCACAAACCCCGCCAATACACCGAACGCATTGATCAACGCGGGCTCGGTCCCCAACGTGCCGATGTCCAGAAACGGGTAGAGGTAATCACCGAACATGTTCCCGCGAAACAGCAGGTAACCAAAGTACAGCGTTGGGTATAGCATCCACATCAGCACATGCTTCAGGCGCAACTCACCTTTGTTGACGTACAGCCACCAATAGCCGAGAAACGCGAGGGGCATGACGTCGTGCAACAATTCGTCGGCAAGCTTCTGCCAGCCTTCCGGGCTCCACAAATGCCGCAGCAACACGTTGTAGGCGATGCCCACCAAGAGAATGCTGGTGGTGATGCCCGCGCACACGACAGGCGATCTGAAAAACCGGTGCCCGCTTGAATGCCGGTCCGTGATGGCGCAGGTCAAGGCGGTCGCCACCAGCGTGTTCGTCAGCACGGTGAAAAAACTTAAGAACTTCACCAAACCGCCGATCAGACTCGCCTGATCGGTCCATCGCCCCCAGAGAATCAGGTACAGCTGCACCGCCAGCGCGAACCAGCCGAGGAGCGCGGCGACGGTCGCGTAACGACGCTGACCGGGCGTGAGGTGCAATGTGGAGCTGTGCATTGTTTGATCGATCCTGGAAGGTGAAAGCGCTCGATCACCAACGTTTGGTGCGCGCCAGTTTCACGTACAGGGATTCGACCTTCTCCCGCGCCCAAGGTGTCTTGCGCAAAAACGTCAGGCTCGACTTGATGCTCGGATCGCTCTTGAAGCAACGGATATCAATTCGCTCCGCCAGTCCCGACCATTCGTAATGCTCGACCAGCCGGTTGAGGATCTGCTCCAGCGTTACGCCATGCAGCGGATTGTCGTTGGGTGTGGTCATGGCGGGCCTATGTGTCATCGGTGGGGAGTCATGTTCGCGAGGTGCGCACCTTAGCGGAGGTGCTGTTCAGTGTGAAGTACAAGTGCGCGTGTCACGCTTACAGACCGTGCGCGTCACCTCGGTCAGCGTCGCCAACCTACACAACCAATTCCAAAATGATTGCATTTTTATTGTTATGTTATAACACTAACAGGCTGAACACTTGAGTCTCACCCTGCCAAGGAAAATGCAGCATGTCCCGCTTCTCCAAATCCTCACTCTGGCGACTGACGCCGTTGGCCACTTCGCTGCTCATTGCCTCCCCGGTGTACGCCATCGAACTGGAACAACAAACCATCACCGCCAATCCGCTAGGCAGCGACCAGTTGGCATCGCCCAGCACCGTATTGACCGGCGATGAGTTAACCGTGCAACAGAAAGGCAGCCTCGGCGAAACCCTGAACAAGCAGCCAGGCGTGTCGTCGTCGTATTTCGGGCCGGGCGCCAGTCGGCCGATCATTCGCGGGCAGGACGGCGACCGGATTCGTCTGCTGCGTAACGGCGTCGGTGCGCTGGACGCGTCATCGCTGTCCTACGACCACGCGGTGCCGTTGGACCCGGTCAACGTTGACCGCATCGAAATCGTGCGCGGCCCGGCTGCCCTGCTCTATGGCGGCAGTGCCATCGGCGGCGTGGTGAACACCTTTGACAATCGCATCCCCACCGAGGCCATCGAAGGCATTCAGGGCGCGGGCGAATTGCGCTACGGCGGCGCCGACACCACGCGCAGCAGCGCGGGCAAGCTGGAAGCGGGCAACGGTACATTCGCCTTGCACCTGGACGCGAACGCGCGCGAGTTCAACGACCTGAAAATCCCCGGCTACGCCCGCACCGCCGATGAACGTGCTCGTGACCCGGAGGGCGGCGACAAGAAGCACCGACTCGGCAACAGCGACGGGCGTCAGGACGGCGGCGCTGTCGGTGGTTCCTACACGTGGGACGACGGTTACGCGGGGCTTTCCTACAGCAATTACGACTCCAACTACGGATCGCCCGCCGAACAAGACGTGCGCATACGCATGAAGCAGGACCACTACGCCTTCGCTTCAGAAATCCGCAACCTGTCGGGACCGTTCAGCTCGGTGAAGCTCGACGCCGGTTACACCGAATACAAGCACATGGAGATCGAGGACGGCGAAGTCGGCACCACGTTCAAGAACAAGGGCTACGAAGCCCGGGTCGAAGCGCGCCATCAGCCGATTGGCCCGCTCAACGGAGTGATAGGTGCCCAAGTAACGCGCACAGAATTCTCGGCGCTGGGCGAAGAAGCTTTCGTACCCCAGACCGATACCGATGCGGGTGCGCTGTTCATTCTCGAAGAGCTGCAAGCCACTGATCGTCTGAAGCTGAGTCTGGGCGGTCGCCTGGAACACACCACTGTTGATCCGGACGGCAAAGGCAACGAACGCTTCGCCAACGCGGATCGCTCCAGCAGCTTCACGGCAGGCAGCCTGTCTTCTGGCGCGGTCTACACCCTGACGCCGATCTGGTCGCTGGCCGCGACCTTGGGCTACACCGAGCGCGCCTCGACGTTCTACGAGCTGTACGCCAACGGCGCCCACGTCGCGACCGGTACTTATGAAGTGGGCGATGCCGGTCTGTCGAAAGAGAAAGCGGTCTCCAGCGACTTGGCGCTGCGCTTCGACAATGGCACGCACAAAGGCAGTGTTGGTGTGTTCTACAGCCACTTCTCCAATTACATCGGCTTGCTGGGAACAGGTCGTACGCTGAACGACGACGGCGAGGAAGATGCCGACGGGATTCCGGAATACACCTACTCCGGCGTGCGGGCGCGCTTTGCAGGATTCGAGGCGCAGGACCACTGGAAACTGGGCGAAAGCCGCTATGGAAAATTCGCGCTGGAGTTGTCGGGCGATTACACCCGCGCCACCAACCTCGACACCGGCGAAGCCCTGCCCCGTATCGCCCCGCTGCGCCTGAACAGCGGCCTGTTGTGGGAGCTGGACAAGTGGCAGGCGCGCATTGATGTCGAACATGCGGCGTCTCAAGGTCGCGTGCCGGACAACGAAACTGGCACCGACGGCTACACCACCCTCGGCGCAAGTGCAGGTTATAAGTTCAACGTCGGCGGCAGTCAGTGGCTGGCGTTCGTCAACGGCGAAAACCTGACCAACCAGACCGTGCGCTACGCCAGCTCGATTCTGCGCGACATCGCACCGGCGCAAGGCCGAAGCATTGAAGTGGGGTTGCGCACGACGTTCTGATAGTCGAGCGCTGACATTCAAACGACATAGAACCTGTGGGAGCGAATTCATTCGCGATGGGCCGTTCAGACGACGCATAGGTATCGCCTGTCCGATCTTTCGCGAATGAATTCGCTCCCACAGTTGGTCTCGCGTCAGGTCCCAAATATGGCCGAATACGCAAAACCCTATGGGTCCTGTATTCAGCACGGCTGCATAAAAATCTCAAAAAACTTATCTGTACGCTCACTGCAAGGGTTGACCACGCTCATCCGATCCGCAATGTCCGCGCAACCCTCACCCCATATAAGAGACAGCGCTACCCCATCTTTTCGGGACTGTTGCGTTAATCGTAACTATTCATGTCGCAAAATCGTCTTTTTAAAAATTCGTTAGCCCCCTATCATCGCGCCACTCATAAAGCTGAAACGTTTAATCCGTCGATCTGTCAATCAATGCCACGCGACGTATCGACGCAGCAACCGCCTGCGCCGAATCCACATCACCAAGAAGAACTCATCACCCATGCCTGCTCATTCGAAACGTTGCCCCCGTCTTCGCCCCTTTCATCATCACCACGCATTGGGGCTTGCGGCCCTGAGCCTGGCGACGTGCGCTCAGGCGACGCCCGCGTTCGACAGCGAGTCGCCGTGGATGCTGGGGGATTGGGGAGGCAAGCGCACCGAGCAGTCGCAACAGGGTTATGACTTCAAGCTGGACACTGTGGTAGAAGTCGGCTCGAACCTGCACGGCGGCTACGATCACGACAAGGCGACCCGCTACGCCGACCAATTTGCCCTCGGCGCGCACATGGACCTGCAAAAGATCTTCGGCTGGCACGACGCCGAATTCCAGGTCACGCTGACCAACCGCAACGGCGACAACATCAGCAACGACCGCGTCGGCGACCCGCGTGTGGGCACGATCTCGTCGTCCCAGGAAGTCTGGGGCCGAGGCAATATCACGCGCCTCACCGACCTCTGGTATCAGCAGAAATTTCTCGACCAGAAACTGAGCGTCAAAGTCGGCCGTTTCAACGAAGGGGAAGATTTCAACACCTTCCCCTGCGACTTCCAGAACCTGGCGTTGTGCGGCTCGCAGGTCGGTAACTGGGGCGGCGGCATCTGGTACAACTGGCCCGTCAGCCAATGGGCGATGCGGGTCAAATACCAGCTCACCTCCGAACTCTTCGTGCAAGTGGGCGCGTTCGAACAGAACCCGTCGAACCTGGAAAACGACAACGCCTTCAAGCTCAGTGGCAGCGGGACCCAGGGCGCGGTGCTGCCGGTCGAGCTGGTCTGGTCACCGAAGGTCAACGACCTGCCGGGCGAATACCGCCTCGGTTACTACTACAGCACCGCCGACAGCACCGACGTCTACAAAGACAGCCGTGGTCGCTATGCCGCGCTAAGCGGCGAAAACTATGCCTCGTCGTCGAGCAAACACGGCATGTGGCTGACCCTGCGCCAACAAGTGACAAGCCAGGCCAGCGACAACAGCCGTGGTTTGAGCCTGTTCGCCAACGGCACCCTCCATGACAAAAAGACCAACATGATCGACAACTACGTCGCATTGGGCGCCACCTACACCGGCCCGTTCGACGCGCGTCCCAAAGACGACCTCGGTCTGGCGGTCGGCCGCATCCACGTCAACCCGGCGTACCGCAAGAACACCCATCTGCTGAATCAGGCCAACGACATCAGCGACTACAACGACCCGGCCTTCTTGCCTGTGCAAGACACCGAATACAACGCCGAGCTGTATTACGGCGTGCATGTCGCCAACTGGCTGACCGTGCGGCCCAACCTGCAATTCATCCGCCATCCAGGCGGTGTGAATCATGTAGACGACGCGCTGGTGGCCGGTCTGAAGATCCAATCCTCGTTCTGATCGGCCTCTTTAATCTTTCTGTATCCCTGTTGAGGAACTAGCGTTAAGGCCCTGGCTTCCAAGCCTCAACGCTACAACGGATTTAGCGTCAACCACTTAATCGTTACGGAGTACGACACTATGAGCACTGACGGTGCTTTCGGTAAGGGTCGCCTGCTGCCGAGCTTGCTCGGACTGGTGATTCTGATCATGGGCCTGGCCTTGCTGGCCGGGGGTATCAAGCTGCTGACACTGGGCGGGTCGCTGTACTACCTGCTGACCGGGATCGGCTTCATCATCACCGGCATTCTGCTGATTCAGGGCCGTCGTTCGGCACTGGGTCTGTTTGCGCTGGTGCTGTTCGCGAGCACGGTCTGGGCGCTGTGGGAAGTCGGCCTGGATTGGTGGCAACTGGTGCCACGTCTGTCGCTGTGGTTCGTGCTCGGCATCGTGATGCTGCTGCCATGGTTCCGCCGCCCGGTCCTGCGCGGCCAGCCTGGCGGTCTGCCGACCGTGGCGCTGAGCATCGCTGTCGTCCTGGCCGGCCTGACCGCCATCGCCAGCCAGTTCACCAGCCCCGGTGAAATCAAAGGCACGCTGGACCGCGATGACGCGGGCGTGGCGTACGACCCGCAGCCGATGCCCGATGGCGACTGGCAGGCGTATGGTCGCTCCGAACACGGCAACCGTTACTCGCCGCTGAAGCAGATCACCCCTGCAAACGTCGGCAAGCTCCAGGAAGCCTGGCGCATTCGCACGGGTGATCTGCCCAGCGCCGAAGACCCGGTCGAGCTGACCAACGAGAACACGCCGCTGAAGGTCAACGGCATGGTCTACGCCTGCACCCCGCACAGCAAAGTGCTGGCGCTGGACCCGGACACCGGCAAGACCATCTGGTCGTACGATCCGCAGATTTCCAAGGAAGGCGCGAAGAACTTCACCGGTTGGGCGCACATGACCTGCCGTGGCGTTTCGTACTATGACGAAGCGGCCTACGCCAAATCCGACGTCGGCGCCTCAGCCGCAGCGCTGTCAGCTGCTGGCACCGCGATTGCTGCGTCCTGCCCGCGTCGTCTGTACCTGCCGACTGCCGACGCCCGCCTGATCGCGCTGAACGCCGACACCGGTAAAGTCTGCGAAGACTTCGCCAACAAAGGTGCCATCGACCTGCGTGCCAACATCGGCCCGTTCACCGCCGGGGGTTACTACTCCACCTCGCCTGCGGCGATCACGCGCAACCTGATCATCATCGGCGGCCACGTGACCGACAATGAGTCGACCAACGAGCCATCGGGTGTGATTCGCGCCTACGACGTGCACGACGGCAAGCTGGTGTGGAACTGGGACCCGAACAACCCGGACGCCACGGCTCCTATCGCGGCCGATCAGTTCTACTCGCGCAACGCGCCGAACATGTGGTCGCTGGCCAGCGTCGACGAGAAATCGGGCCTGGTCTTCCTGCCGCTGGGCAACCAGATGCCTGACCAATACGGGGGTGACCGCACCCCTGGCGCCGAGAAATTCAGCGCCGGTCTGGTCGCGCTGGACGTCAACACCGGCAAGGTGCGCTGGAATTACCAGTTCACCCACCACGACCTGTGGGACATGGACGTACCGAGCCAGCCAACGCTGATCAACCTGAAAACCAAGGACGGCGTGAAGCCGGCCGTGATTCAGCCGACCAAGCAAGGCAGCCTGTACGTGCTGGACCGTCGTGACGGCACCCCGATTGTGCCGATCGACGAAGTCCCGGCGCCGACCGGTGCCGCGCAAGGCGACCACACTTCGCCGACCCAGGCCCGTTCGCAACTGAACATGCTGCCGCCCGAGCTGACCGAGAAATCCATGTGGGGCGCGACCGCGTTCGACCAGATGCTCTGCCGCATTCAGTTCAAGGAGCTGCGTTACGAAGGTCAGTACACGCCGCCGTCTGAACAGGGGAGCATCATCTACCCGGGCAACGTGGGCGTGTTCAACTGGGGCGCCGTGTCGGTGGACCCGGTGCGCCAGCTGATGTTCACCAGCCCGAACTACATGGCCTTCGTCTCCAAGCTGGTGCCACGCGCCAAGGTGGAAGCGGGCAGCAAGCGCGAAAGCGAAACCAGCGGCGTGCAGCCTAACACCGGCGCGCCATACGCCGTGATCATGCACCCGTTGATGTCGCAGATCGGCATGCCGTGCCAGGCGCCATCGTGGGGTAACGTTGCCGCAGTGGACCTGACCACCAATCAGGTGGTGTGGAAACACAAAAACGGCACCAGCCGCGACAACACGCCAGTGCCTATCGGTCTGCCAGTGGGCGTGCCGAGCATGGGTGGTTCGATGGTGACTGCCGGTGGCGTTGGCTTCCTGGCCGGTACGCTGGACCAATACCTGCGCGCCTATGACGTGAAAACCGGCAAAGAGCTGTTCGCCGGGCGTCTGCCAGCAGGCGGCCAAGCGACCCCGATGACCTACACCGGCAAAGATGGCAAGCAATACGTGCTGATCGTTGCAGGCGGCCACGGCTCGCTGGGCACCCGAATGGGCGACTACATCATTGCCTACAAGTTGCCGGAGTGATCGGTTAGCGCAGCCATGATGTGAATGAAAAAGGCGGTCATCGAGAGGTGACCGCCTTTTTCATTCGGGTCCCCCACTCAAGCCTCGCGCTGTACCTGTGGGGCGGCCGGAGCGGTGAGACTCCCGGAACGCGATCAGACGACCGCGGAGTGTCAGGCAACTGAGGTATGGCTGATCCACCACGTTCGCTGCCGTCGTTCCTCCGGCGTCTCCCACAGGTACACCGTCGGGTCCAAAATCTGCGGTACACGCCGAACCGACGCGTTCTGGTCGTCAGTCAAGCCCCGCTCGTGCGCACGCCATACATCACGTGGGAGACGCCGGAGGAACGACGGCAGCGAAGACGGCATGTATGGCAACTCATCTGTAACTGATCCACCACGTTCGCAGCCGGCGCCGCGCTACTTCTCGATCACTTCGCCACGCTGCGGCGCCAATCGGGCGATCAGCCGATTCTGTGTCGGCACCGGGATATGCTGCTCATCCATTGCGTCGATCAAATTCTCCACCAGTGCATTGAAATCGCTCCGACTGATGTTCATGCCTTTATGGACTTCAGGCAGCGGGTCCCCCGAATAGGTACACGGCCCACCGGCCTCCACGCAGAACTTCTCCACCAGTTTGTCCCGCGCGCGAACGATGTCGACCTTGGCGAAATACTTGTAGATCCTCTCGTCCTGGGCGACATGCAACAGCATCCCCTCGACGATCCTTTGAATCCCGGCACGCTCACCCAACGCGTGATAGAGGCTGTCATCCTTGGGCGGTTGTTGAGCGCACCCAACCAGCAGAGCCAGTCCCCACATCCCCAACCACTGCAAAGGCCGCCTCATCAGAAGCTCCCCTGCACAGACAAGTAGGTGCCGTTCTGGTTATCCAGCGTGGCGATTTCACCCAGACGCGCGTAGGCCAGCACCACCGACACGTGCTTGTTCGGGAACCAGCCGACAAAGGCGTCAGCCCAATCGCTCTCACCGGCAAACGATAGATTGTCCGGCTTCTCGCGGTACTCCACGCCCACGGCCCAGCGCGGGTTGAAGAGCATGACCACTGAGCCTTCCTTCAAAACACTGCGGGTGTCGCGGCGGTCGCCGCCGAACCCCAGCAGACCGGTTTCATTGGCCCGGCTGTAACGCACGCCACCGTTGACCACCACGTTGTAGCCAAACGCTGCGCCCATGAACAATCGGCTGGCGGTCAAATAGCCTTCCACGTCGGAATCGCGTTTCGCCCCGACCAGGCTGGGGATCAGGAAATCGTTCTGATGTTTGTATTCGAGGCCCAACGAGACTTGCGGCAATTGGTCATAAATCAGGTCACCAAACAGACGCACCTTGACCCCGAAAATGTCTTGGGTGAGGTTGTCTTCCGGCAGGCTGAGTTTGTGGACCAGCGAGCCCAAGTCAAATCGCTGATGGGCGTAGGACACTTCCACGCGATTGCCGTAGGACGCTGCCATACCCGCGACGTCCAGCGTGTAGTCCGGAAGGTTGATATGGGTGCCGAACAGGTTCGCCCCCCATTCGCCTTTCTCGTCGTAATTGCCAATCACCGCCCACGGGATGATCCCGCCGCCCGCCGCGCCTTCGATGCTGCTCGCACCCCCGGTCGCAATCAGGCGCCCCTGCTCGGCCTCGACCACCGGCGCAATCACGCCACCGGCACCGCCTACCACACTTGCTAACACCACACGGCTGAAAACAGCCGAGAGACGACGTGTCATAACCTTGAACCCGATCAGTGAATCATCATGCTGGGTGAACTGTGAGCCTTGGCAATCCAGGCCTCGAATGCCACCGCCGTGAGCGGGCGGCTGATCAAATAACCCTGTGCCGTATCGCAGTGCCACCGCTCCAACAGCCGCAGGCTGTGTTCGTACTCGACACCTTCGGCGACCACCTTCAGCCCCAGGTTGTGGCTCATTTCGATGGTGGAACGGACAATCACCGCGTCCTCGCTCGTCTCATCGAGATTGCGCACGAAGGACTGGTCGATCTTCAGTTCCTGCACCGGCAGCCGCTTGAGGTGCGCCAGTGAAGAGTAGCCGGTGCCGAAGTCATCCACCGACAGACTGATGCCGCATTCGCGCAGGCGATTGAGCACCTTCAAGGCATGCTCTGGCTCGCGCATCACGGCGCTTTCGGTGATCTCGAATATCAGTTGTTCGGCGGGTACGCGGTACAGCTTGAGCAGATCCGACACACGGTCCGCCAGATCACCACTGAGCAGGTCGTCCGCCGAAATGTTCACCGACAGCTGCACGTGCAGGCCACGGCGCCCCCATTCTGCCAACTGACGCATCGCTTCCTCGATCACCCAGTTGGTCAGCAGTTGAATGCTGCCGGTGCGTTCGGCCAACACAATGAATTCGGCGGGCGAAACGTTTCCAAACTGCGGATGCTGCCAGCGCAGCAAGGCCTCGGCCTGACGCGTGCGACCGTTGCGGATGTCCAGTTTCGGCTGGTAATGCAGCATCAGCTCGCCGTTACGGGCCGCATGGCGCAGGTCGCGAATCAGGCTGATCTGACGCTGATGCGCCAGGTCGCGGCCGTCTTCGTAGACTTGCAGACGACCCGGCATCTGGGTGGCGTCCTGACGGGCAATCGAAGCGCGCCTGACCAGTTCGGACGGCGAGTCACCGTTGGCGGGATACGCGGCAATACCGATGCAGGCGTCCAGCGAAATATCATGATCGTGAATGCGTTGCGGTTTCAGGAGCAGACGCTGCAAGCGGTCGGCCACGGCAACAGCGCTGTCCACTTCGGCATTGTGGACCAGCAACAGAAATTCATTGCCCGACAAACGCGCCACGGTATCGCCGGGGCGCAGCGGCAGTTGCAATTGCTCGCCCATCACTTGCAGCAACTTTTCAATGCCTTCCGGGCCGATGCTGTCGTTGATCGCACGGAAATTCTCGATCCCCAGGTACAGCAGAGCCACGGCCCGCTCGGCCGCAATCGCACTGCCCAGACGCTCCATCACCAGCGCCCGGTTGGGCAGGCCGGTCAAGCCATCGTGCAGCGCGTTGTGCGCCAGTTGCTGCTCACGTTCGGCGATGCCGCTTTGCATCGAATTGATCGCGCCCGCCAGCAAACCCAGTTCATCACTGCGTTCAAGAGTCACCGGCGTGCCGTAGTCGCCTTCGCCAATGCGCTCGGCGGCCAGGGCCAGGGCACGAACCGGATGCGACACGCTGCGCGCCAGCAATAACGCGCCAATCAGCGAGCCGGCCAACGCCACGAGGGTGATCCAGAACAGCTTTTCATCCAGCGGCGCGAAGGCTTGCATGGCCTGATCGAGCGGGCTTTGCAGCAGCGCCACGACCTGATCGCCATTACTGTCGCCCGTGTTGCCCAATTCCAGACGTTTGCTGAGAAAGCTTTGGTTGCCGTGTTCGGTCATCACCATCTGGCCGCGATCGGTGCTGAGCATCACCCCGCGAAGGCTGTCGTACAAAGGCTGCGGCTGGGTGCTGATGATTTGCCCCGGCAACCGATGCACCACCGACAGAAACGAGACTTGCAGACCGCTGAGCGAGCGCAGTTCCTGGGCGAGGTCATCATCCATGCTGAAACCCATGACCACGCGAGCAATGGGCAGCGGCGCCATGACGGTGCTTTCGACCAGCAAGTGCGGTTTGCCCTGCAACGGCACGATCAGCATCGACTGGTTATGGGACTTCAGGTCGCGCAACGCCTGGGTGTACGGAAACGGCGAGCCTTCGGGAATCTGCTCGACCGTGCTGGAGAGCACCTTGCCGTCCATGCCCAGCAGGAACATGTCATTGGCGTTGATGCGTGCTCCGTGATTCTGCAGGACCGAGCGGATGGTCGCCGAGTCCGCCGACGCCACCGCGTCGCGGAAACCGAAGTCGCTGGACAGCAGTTGCACGGCGTCGCGCAACCGTTTGCCGCGCATCTCCAGCAAACCCTCGAACACTCGCGTACCCACGTCCAGTTGAGCCTGGGCCTGTTTGCGCACAGCATCCTGCGTCGCGGCCCGGACGGCCACGAACACGGCGCTGACCACGATCAACAACAGCAGGATCAGCACGCCGGCAATGCGTGCCTGAAAGCTAATTCGTCGTTTCATTCATGGGCGGCTTTATGAAAGGCATCGCCGAACGCGCTGGGCGGTGGCGTTGCAGGCATGTCATCACCCTTGGGCTGCACGGTAACGCTGAAACGCTTGTGCAGACCCGCGGCCGGAATGTCGATTTCGCCTCCTGGCACAGGCTGCATGTCAGGCGCCTGTGGATGCCACAGCGTCGCCACATAGTGGCCTGCAGGCATTTGGTCGAGAGTCAGCGTGCCTTTGTCATTGCTCACGCCGAACCAGGGATCGTCAGTCACGTAAACATAGCCGAGCATCCAGTCGTGGATGTTGCAGCCCAGTACGACCACGCCAGGCTTGTCGAACAGCACAGGCTCAGACGGCGTGCCGCCATACAGACGCAATTCGAAACGTTTGGCGGGGGAAAAGGAGTACACCTGGTGACGAATGTCGTCGCTGTTGGGGAATTTGATCTGCGTGCCGGTGCGCACGGCCAAGACATGCGGCGCGAAACGCTGGTCGCGTTGGTCCATGTCGGCCTTGGGCGCAGGATCGGGTTTGCCCGCCGGGCCCTGAAGGGTCAGCACCACATCGCTCAGCGATTTACCCTGCGCGTCGACGAATTCGGCAGTCAGGGTGGCGGCGTAGGCAGCCGAGCTCAAAAAAAGAGAGGCAGCCACCAGCAACGATGAGACAACAGGCTTCATACGCAGAATCCAGAACGCTTGGTCGGTGAAAAAAAAGCGCCGGCCCTGGCAATACATTGCTACGTCCCCACGAGATTAACCGGCGCTTACCGGAAGATCACGCGATAAAAACAGGCACAACGCCATCATACATGGCTAACCGATGAAAGGCATAAATCGCACAGATCTTCCAATCGACCTCCATATTCAATGCTATCGACCATAACTATTGAAACCTGAGCCCCACCGCCCCATCTAAGCCTCATCTCCATTCATGCAGGTGCCCCATGAGCGACCAGCAAGCAGACAGCACTCATTCGTCCGATGACGACCACGAACACGAAGTCATCGGCTCAGATCGCAAAAGCCTCGCCCTGCCCGGCCAGAACCTTCCGGACCAGGTCTACATCATCCCGATTCACAACCGCCCGTTCTTCCCGGCACAAGTCCTGCCTGTCATCGTCAACGAAGAGCCGTGGGCCGAAACCCTGGAGTTGGTGAGCAAATCCGATCACCACTCGCTCGCCCTGTTCTTCATGGACACGCCCCCCGACGACCCGCGCCATTTCGACACCAAGGCCCTGCCCGAATACGGCACGCTGGTGAAGGTGCACCACGCCAGCCGCGAAAACGGCAAACTCCAATTCGTCGCCCAGGGCCTGAGCCGTGTGCGCATCAAGACCTGGCTCAAGCACCACCGCCCACCGTTTCTGGTGGAAGTCGAATATCCGCATCAGCCCAACGAGCCGACCGACGAGGTCAAGGCTTACGGCATGGCGCTGATCAACGCGATCAAAGAACTGCTGCCGCTCAACCCGCTGTACAGCGAAGAACTGAAGAATTACCTCAACCGCTTCAGCCCCAACGACCCGTCGCCGCTGACCGACTTCGCCGCTGCCCTGACGTCTGCCAAAGGCAACGAGCTGCAGGAAGTGCTGGATTGCGTGCCTGTGCTCAAGCGCATGGAAAAAGTCCTGCCGATGCTGCGCAAGGAAGTCGAAGTCGCGCGCCTGCAGAAAGAAATCTCCGCCGAAGTGAACCGCAAGATCGGCGAGCACCAGCGCGAGTTTTTCCTGAAAGAACAGCTCAAAGTCATTCAGCAAGAGCTGGGTCTGACCAAAGACGACCGCAGCGCCGACATCGAACAGTTCGAGCAGCGTCTGGAAGGCAAGACCTTACCGCCTCAAGCCCGCAAACGCATTGATGAAGAGCTGAACAAACTCTCGGTGCTGGAAACCGGCTCGCCGGAATACGCTGTCACCCGTAACTACCTTGATTGGGCCAGCTCGGTGCCGTGGGGAGTTTTCGGCGAAGACAAGCTGGACCTGAAACACGCGCGCAAAGTGCTGGATCAGCACCACGCCGGGCTTGATGACATTAAAAGCCGCATCCTCGAATTCCTGGCGGTCGGTGCCTACAAGGGTGAGATCGCAGGCTCCATCGTGCTGTTGGTCGGCCCGCCGGGCGTGGGTAAAACCAGCGTCGGCAAGTCGATCGCCGAATCTCTGGGGCGTCCGTTCTACCGTTTCAGCGTCGGCGGCATGCGCGACGAGGCCGAAATCAAGGGCCACCGCCGCACCTATATCGGCGCCCAGCCGGGCAAGCTGGTACAGGCGCTGAAAGACATGGAAGTGATGAACCCGGTCATCATGCTCGACGAAATCGACAAGATGGGTCAGAGCTATCAAGGCGACCCGGCGTCGGCGCTGCTGGAAACCCTCGACCCGGAACAGAACGTCGAATTCCTCGACCACTATCTGGACCTGCGTCTGGACCTGTCGAAAGTGCTGTTCGTCTGCACCGCCAACACCCTCGACTCGATCCCCGGCCCGCTGCTCGACCGGATGGAAGTGATTCGCCTGTCGGGTTATATCACCGAAGAAAAACTCGCCATCGCCAAGCGCCACTTGTGGCCGAAACAGTTGGATAAGGCCGGTGTCTCGAAAAACAGCCTGACCATCAGCGACAGCGCCCTGCGCGCCGTGATTGATGGCTACGCCCGCGAAGCCGGTGTGCGGCAGTTGGAAAAACAGCTGGGCAAACTGGTGCGCAAGGCCGTGGTCAAGCTGCTGGACAACCCGGACACCGTGGTCAAGATCGGCCCGAAAGACCTGGAAGCCTCGCTTGGCATGGCGGTGTTCCGCAACGAGCAAGTGCTGTCGGGCACCGGCGTCATTACCGGGCTGGCCTGGACCAGCATGGGCGGCGCGACCCTGCCGATCGAAGCGACCCGCATCCACACCCTTAATCGCGGCTTCAAGCTGACCGGGCAACTGGGCGATGTGATGAAGGAATCTGCGGAAATCGCCTACAGCTATGTCAGTTCCAATCTGGCGAAATTTGGTGGTGACAAAGGCTTCTTCGATGAAGCGTTCGTTCACCTGCACGTGCCGGAAGGCGCCACGCCGAAAGACGGCCCTAGCGCGGGCGTGACCATGGCCAGTGCCCTGCTCTCGCTGGCTCGCAACCAGGCACCGAAAAAAGGCGTGGCCATGACCGGCGAGCTGACCCTCACTGGGCACGTGTTGCCGATTGGCGGGGTTCGGGAAAAAGTGATCGCGGCGCGTCGGCAGAAGATCTTCGAACTGATCCTGCCCGAAGCCAACCGCGGCAACTTCGAAGAACTCCCCGATTACCTCAAGGAAGGCATCACCGCGCACTTCGCCAAACGCTTCTCGGACGTGGCGAAGGTGCTGTTCTAAGCACCCGCCCCCCCGCTTTCACAGGCTAGATGCAATACCTGTGGGAGTGAGCTTGCTCACGAAAGGACCAGGCCTGTAGGAGTGAGCTTGCTCGCGATGGCGACTGGTCAGTCTCCTCGACAGCGACTGACCTGCCGCCATCGCGAGCAAGCTCACTCCTACAGGGTTTCAGCAATGTCTTCTTCGGTTATGCTCAGCCCCATGTCGCCTACGACCGGAGCCCTCATGACCCTTGCCCGCCTGCTTGTCCCACTCAGCCTGGCCCTGCTGGCCGCCTGCGCCCAGCAACCCAAACAGATCGTCTCCCTTGAAGACCAGAAAGACTGCCCGATCACCCTCACGACCGGCCAGACCCTCATGCTCATGCTCCCCAGCAATCCCACCACCGGCCATCGCTGGTTGATGCAGAACCCCGCCCCCTCGATTCTCAACGCCCTCGGCCCGGAAGTCTTCAACACCCCGGAAGCGGTCAATATGGTCGGCACCTCGGGGCAGTCGGTCTGGCGTTACAAGGCCGCCAATGCGGGGACGGGCCATTTGATGATGGTGTATCAACAACCCTGGGCGCCGGAAGTACGGCCGGAGCGCACGTTCGATTGCGCGATCACGGTGAAATGACGCTTCAAACCGAACGATGAGTTGAGGTTTCGGCATCGCGACACAATCGCTAAAATGCCGCACTTTTCGTTTTCCCTTCGGAACCGCCGTGAGCCAAGAACCCGACCGCCTATTCGCCCAACCGCTGGCCCAAGTGCCCGACTTCGCGTTCAACGAAGACGTGGTGCGGGTGTTCCCGGACATGATCAAGCGCTCAGTGCCCGGCTACCCGACCATCGTCGAGAACGTCGGTGTGCTCGCGGCGCAGTTCGCGCAGCCTCACAGCGTGCTGTACGACCTCGGCAGCTCCCTCGGTGCGGTCACGCAGTCCTTGCGCCGCCACGTGCGCACCGAAGACTGCCGCGTCATCGCCATCGACAACTCTACGGCGATGGTCGAACGCTGCCGCGAATACCTCAACGCGCAGGACTCCATGTTCCAGGAGCTGCTGCCGGTCGACGTGATCGAAGGCGACATCCTCGCCCTTGAGTTCCAGCCCGCCTCGGTCGTGGCGCTGAATTTCACCCTGCAATTCATTGCCCCCGAGCAACGTCTGGAACTGCTGGGTCGCATTCGCCAGGCGCTGGTGCCAGGCGGCGCGCTGATCCTCTCCGAAAAACTGCGTTTCGACGACGGCGAAGAACATGATCTGCTGACCGACCTGCATGTGGCGTTCAAACGCGCCAACGGCTACAGCGAGCTGGAAATCGCCCAAAAACGCAGCGCCATCGAAAACGTGATGAAACCCGACAGCCTCGACCAGCATCGCGAACGCCTGTTGGCCGCCGGTTTCTCCAAAGTCGTGCCGTGGTTCCAGTGCCTTAACTTCGCCTCGTTGATTGCCCTCCCATGATTGATCTCGCACCGCTCGTTCGCCGTCTGGCGGGCACACCTTTGTACGGCTGGGCCCAAGGCCTGCAGGCGCAACTTGACGCGAAAATGGAGAAAGGCCACGGCGATCTGGAACGCTGGCAAGGCGCTCTGAACGCACTGCCCGACCTGATCCCGAACCGCGTCGAGCTCAAGAATGATTTCACGCTGGAAGCCGATTGCGACGACGCCACCCGCGAGCAGACCCGAGCGGCCTTGATGGGCCTGTCGCCATGGCGCAAAGGGCCGTTCGACGTGTTCGGCGTGCACATCGACACCGAATGGCGCTCGGACTGGAAATGGTCGCGGGTCTCGCCGCATCTGGATCTGGTCGGCAAGCGCGTGCTGGATGTCGGCTGCGGCAACGGCTATTACCAATGGCGCATGCTCGGCGCCGGGGCGGACAGCGTGATCGGCGTTGACCCGAACTGGCTGTTTTTTTGCCAGTTCCAGGCGATGCAGCGCTACTTGCCCGACCTGCCGGCGTGGCACCTGCCGTTCGCGCTGGAAGACTTGCCTGCACGGCTGGAAGGCTTCGACACGGTGTTTTCGATGGGCGTGCTGTATCACCGCAAATCGCCCATCGACCATTTGCTGGCACTGAAGGATTGCCTGGTGAAGGGTGGCGAGCTGGTGCTGGAAACCATGGTCGTCGAAGGAGATGTGCACCAGGTGCTGGTCCCGGAAGACCGATACTCGCAGATGCGCAACGTGTGGTTCCTGCCCTCGGTGCCTGCGCTGGAACTGTGGCTGCGCCGCGCCGGGTTTGTCGATGTGCGCTGTGTGGACGTGAGCACCACCACCGTTGAAGAACAGCGCAGTACCGAATGGATGAAGTATCAGTCCCTCAGCGACTTCCTCGACCCCAATGACCCCAGTAAAACCGTGGAAGGTTTGCCTGCGCCACGTCGGGCGGTGATCGTAGGGCGCAAGGCCTGAACAGAGCCTGCGCAATACCGCTCTTCTGTAGGAGTGAGCTTGCTCGCGATCAGCCGTGTGTCAGACGATGTCTCCATGGTTGACACACCGCTGATCGCGAGCAAGCTCACTCCTACAGGTCTTGCGGTGGATCAATCCTTGCTGGCAGCCGCCGCCAGAATCAACGCTTTCATCTCCGACACCGCCGACTTGAACCCCACGAACAACGCGTGAGCCACCAGCGCGTGGCCGATGTTCAGCTCGTTGATGCCCTTGATCGCGGCGACCGCTTCCACGTTGTGGTAATGCAGGCCATGGCCCGCATTGACGATCAGGCCCTGCTGGATGCCAAACGCCACGCCGTCCGCAATACGCTGCAACTCTTCCGCCACCTCAGTCGGCGTTTCCGCATCGGCATAACGACCGGTGTGCAGCTCGATGGCGGGCGCGCCCACGCGGGCGGACGCTTCAATCTGGCGCTCGTCGGCGTCGATGAACAACGACACCTCACTGCCAATGGCCGACAAACGTTCCACTGCTGCCTTGATCCGCGCTTCCTGACCGGCGACATCGAGACCGCCTTCGGTGGTCAGCTCCTGACGGGTTTCCGGGACCAGGCAAATGTGCGCCGGACGAATGCGCTCGGCGAACGCCATCATCTCTTCGGTGACGCCCATCTCGAAATTCATGCGGGTCTGCAACACATCCTTGAGCAGCAGCACGTCGCGCTCCTGAATGTGACGACGGTCTTCACGCAGGTGAACGGTGATGCCATCCGCCCCCGCCTCTTCGGCATCCAGCGCGGCCTTCACCGGGTCGGGATAGCGGGTACCACGGGCCTGACGCAGGGTTGCCACGTGGTCAATGTTCACGCCGAGCAGAATGCGGGTGCTGTGGGTCACTTTGGTCTCCTGAAACGTGATCCGGACAGGCAACAGGCCTGTCGCTGAATAAAAAAGTCGTGTCGCTAGGGTTTGCGGAACAGCTCTCGACTCACCAGCGGGCGACCGCCCAGGTGCACGGCAAGCGCCTGACGCATCAGCCGTTTGGCAGCGGACAACGCACCCGGCGCGGTCCAGTCTGCTTCGGACATCGCCAACAGCTCGGCGCCCTGAAACAGACCGGGCTGGAACAGATACACCCGCTCAAGCCCGGCATCCACTTGCAAGCGGTACATGCCGTCGGCGGCCAGCGGGTCGCCATTGAGGTCCGCGTCGAGGGCAAAACCGTAACCCAAGTCGTCCAACAGGCGCCACTCGAAAGATCGTAATAAGGGTTCGAGCGCCCGACCTTCCGCCAGTGCCACCAGTGTCGCGGCGTAATGCTCGAACACGCCGGGATGGGGGTCTTCCGCAGGCAACAGGCGAATCAGCAGTTCATTGAGATAAAGGCCGCTAAACAGCGCGTCGCCTTCCAGCCAGGCCGCGATACCCGCACCTTCCATGCGCCCGACATTCTTCAGCTCGCCACGCCCGCGAAACTCGATTTCCAGCGGCACGAACGGCCGGGCCAGCGAGCCCGCCTTGCCCTTGGCGCTGCGCAACACGGCACGCAAACGCCCTTGCGGCGTGATGAAGTCCACCAGTGCGCTGTTTTCGCGATAGGCCCGGCTGTGCAGCACATAGGCGCGTTGGCCGACGGGTGGGGTTTGGGACATGGGTTTCTCAATCAACGAGCGCGGATGTCAGATCGCCGAATAACACTGTGGGAGCGAATTCATTCGCGAGAGGCCGGTACGGACGACATATCTGCATCGCCTGTACCATTTTTCGCGAATGAATTCGCTCCCACAGAACGGGCATCGGTGCGAGCCCTGATGCCGCGCAGAAGCGTCACCCTATTACAGGTCGCCGTAACCCAACGAACGCAACGCGCGCTCGTCATCGGACCAGCCGCCTTTGACCTTGACCCACAGGTTGAGCATCACTTTGGAATCGAACAGCACTTCCATATCGCGACGGGCATCGGAACCGATGCGCTTGATGCGCTCGCCCTTGTCGCCAATGATGATTTTCTTCTGGCCATCACGCTCGACGAGAATCAACGCGTGGATGTGCAAGGTCTTGCCCTGCTGCTTGAATTCTTCGATCTCGACCGTGATCTGATACGGCAGCTCGGCACCCAGCTGACGCATGATTTTCTCACGCACCAGTTCGGCGGCCAGGAATCGGCTGCTGCGGTCGGTGATCTGGTCTTCCGGGAAAAAATGATCGTTTTCCGGCAACTGCTCGGCGATGACTTTTTCCAGCGCGTCGAGGTTATGCCCCTGCTGCGCGGAAATCGGGATGATCTGCGCGTTAGGCAGTTGCTCCTGCAACCAGGACAGGTGCGGCATCAGATCAGCCTTGTCCTCGATGCGGTCGGTCTTGTTCAACGCGACGATCAGCGGGCCCGTCACGTATTGCACACGCTCCAGCACCATCTGGTCCTCGTCGGTCCACTTGGTGCGGTCCACCACGAAGATCACCACGTCGACGTCTTTCAACGCCGCCGAAGCGGTCTTGTTCATGTAGCGGTTGAGCGCCTTGTCACTGTTCTTGTGCATGCCGGGGGTATCGACGTAGATCGCCTGCACGGCGCCTTCGGTCTTGATGCCCAGCATGTTGTGACGAGTGGTCTGGGGCTTGCGCGAGGTGATCGCCAGTTTCTGGCCAAGGATGTGGTTCAACAGCGTCGACTTGCCCACGTTTGGCCGGCCAACGATGGCGACATAGCCACAGCGTGTTGCAATTGAATCAGTCATTGCCATTCTCCACACCCAGGGCAATAAGGGCTGCGGCTGCCGCTACCTGTTCGGCAATGCGACGGCTGACACCTTGTCCCCGGCTTTTTTCGTTCAGTAAGGTGATCTCGCATTCGACGAAAAACGTCCGGCAATGCGGCTCGCCCTGAATATCCACCACTTCGTAGCGCGGCAATTCACAGGCGCGGGACTGGAGGAATTCCTGCAGTCGGGTTTTCGGGTCTTTGTTGGTGTCCACCAGCGTCAGGCTGTCGAACTCGCTGGCCAGCCAGGACAGCACGCGTTCGCGCGCCATGTCCATGCCGGAATCCAGATAGATCGCGCCGATCAACGCTTCGAGGGCGTCGGCCAGAATCGATTCGCGACGAAAACCGCCACTTTTCAACTCCCCGGAGCCCAGTCGCAGGTATTCACCCAGATCGAAACCGCGGGCCAGCAAGGCGAGGGTCTCGCCCTTCACCAGACGTGCGCGCAAACGGGACAACTGACCTTCGCGGGCCTGCGGAAAACGCTCGAACAGCGCCTCGCCTGCCACGAAGTTGAGGATGGCATCACCGAGGAATTCCAGACGCTCGTTGTTGCGCCCGGCAAAACTGCGGTGGGTCAATGCCAGGACCATCAATTCCTGGTCCTTGAAGGTATAGCCGAGCTGACGCTCCAGGCGACTCAATGACACGCTCACGGTTTACCCACGCTGAATTCGCGGTCGAACTTGACCACCAGATCGATGTTCTGGATCAGTGGCTCACGCTGTTCGTATTTCAAATGGGCGAGGAACCTGTTGTTCTCCGTCGTCACGCTTAACGCCTTGTTCAAATCCAAATCCCGAATGTTGTTGACCTGCATGCCTTTGGCCACATAGTCATAAAACTCACTGCTGTTGTTGATATCCGCGGTCTTGTCCGTCCCCGCGGCCTCGATGATCTTTTTCAGCGACATGTAATCGAGGTAATGCGGCACCAGCTTGGCTGCAGTACTCGCGGCAAATGCAACGAGGGCCAGCAACACCAGCCACCCAATGAACGACAAGCCTTTTTGCGAACCGGCAGAAGTCATGTTTGCCCTCAAGAATAGTCCGTCCCTGCTGTCAGCAAGGTGAGCCCTGCAGCATAGCTCGCTGAAATGACATACGGCGCTGTGTCAGACAGCGCCGCATAAGTGTCACTTGATCAAGCCAACCCGTGAGAAATTCGGGAAGTGGCTCAGTTTCGGCTCCGGCCAGCTCATCCAGACGGCAAAGGCCTTACCGACGATGTTCTTGTCGGGCACCATGCCCAGCTCGTCCTTGGGAATATTGGGGTCATCCCAGTAACGGCTGTCGTTGGAGTTGTCGCGGTTGTCACCCATCATGAAGTAGTGACCCGCCGGCACCGTCCACTCGTGGTCAGGTGGCGCGCGGTAACGGCTCATCTCCTGACGGATCTGATGCTCCACCGCGCCCAGTTTTTCGTCATACAAATCGGCGCTGCCCAGCGTTCCTGGCTCTGAGCCTATGAGTTGCTTGGCGACCAACTGTCCATTGATGAACAACTGCTTGTCGTTAGTGTAGCGAATCACGTCGCCCGGGAGGCCGATGACACGCTTGATGTAGTTGACGTTCGGGTCGCTTGGGTAGCGGAACACCATCACATCGCCCCGCTGCGGGTCACTCACCGGGATCACCTTGAGGTCGATCACCGGCAGGCGAATGCCGTAGGAGAACTTGTTGACCAGGATGAAATCGCCCACATCGAGCGTCGGCTTCATCGAACCCGACGGAATCTGGAACGGCTCGACCAGAAACGAGCGCAGCAGCAGAACGATGAACAGCACTGGAAAGAACGATTTACCGTACTCGACGAGCAACGGCTCCTTGTTCAACTGCTCGACGACAGCGACATCCGGCTGGCTCACGCTGCCCTGATAATTCGCTATCGCGGTCCGCCGACGCGGCGCCAGTATGATCAGATCGAACAAGGCCAACAGACCGCAAACGAATACGGCAATGACCAACAACAGCGGGAAATTTAGTGACATAGGGCCTGACTATTCCAACCTGAGCACTGCAAGGAAGGCTTCCTGTGGAATCTCCACGTTACCGACCTGCTTCATGCGTTTCTTACCGGCCTTCTGCTTTTCGAGCAGTTTTTTCTTACGGCTTACGTCACCACCGTAACACTTGGCCAGTACGTTCTTTCTGAGCGCCTTGACGGTTGTACGCGCGATAATCTGGCCACCGATGGCGGCCTGGATTGCCACGTCGAACATCTGACGAGGAATCAGTTCTTTCATCTTTTCAGTCAACGCCCGGCCTTTATAAGCCGCGTTGTCCCGGTGCACGATCAGCGCCAGCGCGTCGACCTTGTCACCGTTGATCAGAACATCCAGCTTCACGAGGCTCGCCGACTGATAACGGTCGAAATGATAGTCCAGCGAGGCATAACCGCGACTGGTGGACTTCAAACGGTCGAAGAAGTCCAGTACCACTTCGTTCATTGGCAGATCGTAGGTCACTTGCACCTGTGTGCCGAGGAACAGCATGTCGTGCTGAACGCCACGCTTCTCGATGCACAGTGTGATGACGTTCCCCAGGTGCTCTTGAGGCACAAGGATGTTCGCCCGCACGATAGGCTCACGCATGTCTTCGATCGCGGAAAGATCCGGCAACTTCGACGGGTTATCGACGTAAATGGTTTCACCGGTCTTAAGCAGCAGCTCGAAGATTACGGTCGGCGCAGTGGTGATCAGGTCCAGGTCGTATTCGCGCTCCAGGCGCTCCTGAATGATCTCCATGTGCAGCATGCCGAGGAAGCCGCAGCGGAAGCCGAAGCCCAGTGCGTCAGAGCTTTCCGGGGTGTATTGCAGCGACGAGTCGTTCAGCGTCAGTTTCTGCAACGCTTCGCGGAAATCCTCGAAGTCGTCGGAGCTGACCGGGAACAGACCGGCGTAAACCTGTGGCTGAATGCGCTTGAAGCCGGGCAGCACTTCCACGTCCGGCGTCGAGCTCAGGGTCAGCGTGTCACCCACCGGCGCACCGTGAATGTCCTTGATACCGGCAATGATGAAGCCCACTTCACCGGCCTTCAGGTCAGCGGTCGCGGTATGTTTCGGGTTGAACACGCCCACGCTGTCGACCAGGTGCATCTTGCCGGTGGACTTGACGAGGATCTTGTCGCCCTTCTTGACGCGGCCATGACGTACGCGCACCAGGGAAACAACGCCCAGATAGTTGTCGAACCAGGAGTCGATGATCAGCGCTTGCAGCGGGTCTTCGATGTTACCCGTCGGCGCAGGGATGGTCTTGACCAGACGCTCCAGCACTTCGTCGACGCCCATGCCGCTCTTGGCGCTACAGGCCACGGCGTCGGTGGCATCGATGCCGATGATCTTCTCGATTTCGTCCTTGACGCGGTCCGGATCGGCTTGCGGCAAGTCCATTTTGTTCAGGACCGGCATGACTTCCAGGCCCTGTTCGATGGCGGTGTAGCAGTTGGCGACGGACTGCGCTTCCACGCCCTGACCGGCATCGACTACCAGTAGCGCGCCCTCACAGGCGGCCAGCGAACGGCTGACTTCATAGGTGAAGTCGACGTGGCCGGGGGTGTCGATGAAGTTCAGTTGGTAGGTGATCCCGTCCTGCGCCTTGTAATAAAGGGTGACGCTGTGGGCCTTGATCGTGATGCCGCGCTCACGCTCCAGATCCATGGAGTCAAGTACCTGGGCTTCCATCTCACGTTCGGTGAGGCCACCGCACATTTGAATGAAACGATCAGCCAGCGTCGACTTGCCATGGTCAATGTGGGCGATGATGGAGAAATTGCGGATATGACTCAAATCACTCACGGATCAACACTCGAAAAAGGTTGCAGGCAGACTGCCCGCCGAAAAATAGCCGGGAATTGTACCTGAAGGAAGGCTGGGGCGTCACGTTGCACACGAGGACAGAGAGCCTTCCGACAGCGGGATACAAAAAAGGAGCGGCCAGGCCGCTCCTTTTCCCTGTCTGGCTGATTATTCCGCCAGTTTGAATGTGATGAACGTTGCACGGCCCTGACGCAGCACCCGCATCGACACCGAACGATTCTTCGGCAGGTCCTTGGCCACGTCGGTGAACTGCTTGGCCGAGGTGATGGCCTGGTTGTTCAGGTGAGTAATCACGTCGCCCGTCTGCAGGCCGATGAGCGAAGCAGGACCGTCCTGAACATCCTTGATAGCAACGCCACCTTTCAGGTCCATCGATTTCAGCTGCTCGGCGGTCAGGTCAATGACCGAAACGCCCAGACGGTTGCTGTTGCGCTCGACACCTGACTCGGAAGCGCCCATCTCCTCGCCTTCTGCTGGCAGCGCGCCGACAGTCACGGTCAGTTTCTGACGCTTGCCGTCGCGGATCACTTCCAGTTCGGCTTTGCTGCCGTCTTTCAAGTTGCCGATCAGGTGTGGCAAGTCTGCGGACATGACGATAGGCGTACCGTTGGCGCTGAGAATCACGTCACCGACCTGCAGACCGGCTTTGGCGGCAGGACCGTCATCCAGCACCTGCGCGACCAGGGCACCGGCCGGCTTGTCCAGACCGAACGACTCGGCCAGGTCCTTGTTCACTTCCTGAATCACAACGCCCAGCCAGCCGCGATTGACCTTGCCGTTAGCCTTGAGCTGGTTGGCAACGTCCATGGCCACGTCGATCGGGATCGCGAATGACAGGCCCATGAAGCCGCCGGAACGGGTGAAAATCTGCGAGTTGATCCCCACGACCTCACCGGCCATGTTGAACAGCGGGCCACCCGAGTTGCCGGGGTTGATCGCTACGTCCGTCTGAATGAACGGCACATAGGTGTCGTTCGGCAGGCTGCGGCCCTTGGCGCTGACAATGCCTTTGGTGACCGAGTGGTCGAAACCGAACGGCGAGCCAATGGCCAGCACCCACTCGCCCACTTTCAGCTTGTCAGAGTTACCGAGCTTGACGGTCGGCAAGTCTTTGCCGTCGATTTTCAGGACGGCCACGTCGGTACGTGGGTCAGTGCCGATCAGCTTGGCCTTCATTTCGCTGCGATCAGACAGGCGCACCAGAATTTCGTCGGCACCGTCGATCACGTGGTTGTTGGTCAGGATGAAGCCGTCGGCGGAGATGATGAAGCCCGAGCCCAGGGACTGCGCTTCACGTTGACGATCGCCTTTGCCCGAGCCTGATCCTGGTGGACGCGACCCCGGCGGCATGCTGCGCTCCAGGAATTCACGGAGCATCGGCGGCAGGCCTTCCAGGTCAGGCATCTGCCCCTTCGCCACGGAGCGGTCTGGCAGTTTCTGGCGGGTACTGATGTTGACGACGGCAGGCGAAGCCTGCTCCACCAAAGATGTAAAGTCCGGCAGGGCTTCGGCCTGCGCAGTGAGGACCTGACCGAGCATCAGCACGGCGGCCATCCAGGACAGATAAGTTTTCAAGCGTGGTATCGACATACGGCTCCCGTTCACAACGAGCATGGTTAAGCGGTACGAACCCAACAGGTTCGAGGAGCATCTGCATCTGGCAGTGTTGCTCAGAGCATCACTCTCAGCCAGTTTTACGCTGTTTCAGCTTTCTGAAAGCTGAAACAACAAAAGGCCAGAGCCAAGAGGCTGTGACCTATAGAAAAAAAAGAGTGGGATTGCAACCTGCAAAGCTGACCAAACATTTCAGCGTCTCGATCAAAGCCCGCGTTTGCGTGGCTGGCGGATGATAACGCCCTGCATGAAACCTTTTTCATGCAGGGCATACACCGGTTGGGGTCAGTTCTTGCTGGTCGCCCCGGACGCCTTGCTGCCAGCAGAGGAGGTGGCAGCATCATTGCGCATCGACAGGGCAATACGCTCGGCCGTACCGATCGGGATTTCGCCCACTACAGTCACCATTGCGTCACCCTTGGGGGTGGTCAAGCGACGGGAGACAGCGACAGTCGGGCCTAATTGGGTGCGAATGTCAGTCACCGCCGCGCCACTCACGGGCTCGATGAATACAGAGAAGCGGGCCAAGCCGTCGTCATACATGAGACTGGTGACCAGCGTCTTGGAGTCCGGATCTTTACGCGCAGCGGCGTTGCTGAGCTCAAAGCCGGGCGGCAACCAGTCGGAATGCCAGGCAACTTGCTGCTTTTGCGGCTCCGGTTTGGTTTTCGCCACCGTAACAGTTTTGCAATCAGCACTGGGCTGAAGCATCTGGTCGGTCAATGGGTCCGCCGAATTGAGCTCGGTAAACTGGAAACGCTCCAGCAGCTGCCCTTTGTCGCTCAACAACAGCGATTTGAGAGGCAATCCGGTCTGGTTATCCAGATGAAGCTCGATGCCATAGCGATGCTGATCGCGGGGCGTCAACGTGACGACTGTAGCTGGACGTCCCGCGACACGGGAGCTTCCAGCCACTTTCATGTCATACCACGCCGACAGCTTTGCAGCATCGAAGGCGTGAGCAGGAGAATCCGGGAGGTTCGACACACCCGCTTCAAGGGTACCGCTGACGCATTGGGTTACCCCATCAACGCGCAGCACCTCTTGAGCGGAACCATCGAGCTGAAGCAAATGCTCACTGACCTTGCCATCTGCAACGCGATGCCAAATCCGGTGAGTGGAGAAACTTCCATTGCGTTCGTAAACGAAGGTGCCTTGAAAGCTTTGCTGCTGTTCTGCCTGCGCAAGACGCTTGAGCTGGTCTTGCGCATCATCGGCATGAACGGGAAGGACCAGCCATCCACCAAGCAGAAGCGGCACTAGAGGGATGGCGCGCATGATCCTCCTTAACGGTTTTCCAGGCTGGCGGCGCGTGCGTATGGCAGTGCGCTTTCAGTGCCTTTCAACGCAGCTTGCTGAGCATGTTGACGCAGATACCCAGGCAGACGCTGATCGTGCCAGCCAGCCTGATTCTGCAACACTCCGCTGGCCATCGGCCCCGGGGCTTGCTCGCTTTCGGTGTAACCCGCCAGTACCGCAGGACCCTTCACTTGAGGCATTGCGATGTTGGTCGGCTGTGCCGATTGCTGCGCCAGTTGTGCACCAGCGATTTCGTCCTGGTTGTAAAGACGCACGCCAGCCAGCACGGCGACAGTGACCGAAGCGGCTACCGCCAGGCGTCCAAGCGTACGCCAAGGACCACGTCCGGCCTTCAGCGGGCTGACTTCGTCGGCAATCGCGGCGGAGACAGCAGCCGAGATGTCCAGATGAGGCATCAGCAGTTCTTTATGCATTGCTGCACGAGCAATTTGATAACGCGACCATGTGGCACGTGTATCCGCATCGTCGATTGCGTTGAGCACCCGACGTAATTCCAATTCGTCCGCTTCGTTATCCATCACCGCGGACAGCGATTCCTGCAGGGCTTCACGACTCATGGCGGTTCCTCTCATATGGCTATCGCCGCTGTCTCAGGTTTCCTGCAACAAAGGCTGCAGGGCTTTATCAATGGCTTCCCGAGCGCGGAAAATGCGAGAGCGCACGGTACCAACCGGACATTGCATCACGCTCGCAATGTCTTCGTAACTCAGACCGTCAAACTCACGCAAAGTTAGAGCTGTACGCAAATCTTCTGGCAGTAGCTGGATGGTCCGATGGACAGTGCCCTCGATCTCATCCCTCAACAATGCACGTTCCGGCGACTCGATGTCCTTGAGGCCATGATCGCCGTCGTAGAACTCCGCGTCTTCAGATCTGACATCGCTGTCCGGCGGTCGCCGACCTCGCGACACCAGATAATTCTTCGCCGTGTTAATGGCGATGCGGTACAGCCACGTATAAAACGCACTGTCGCCGCGGAAATTCCCAAGCGCACGGTAAGCCTTGATGAAAGCCTCTTGCGCGACATCCTGGGCTTCGTGGGTGTCGTGAACGAACCTCACGATCAACCCAAGAATCTTGTGCTGATATTTCACCACTAGCAGATCAAAGGCTCGCTTGTCGCCGCGCTGTACGCGTTCGACCAGTTGCTGATCCTCTTCCTGGGTTAGCATGAACACTCCTCATAAAGCTCAAAGGAGTGTCGCAGAGGCTGCTTCACAGGCTTGCAAACATAGACTCGGGCTTTTCGCAAAAGTTCTCCCCCCTTCAAGCAAGTTTCCGGCGAGCGTCGGTAGCCCGCACGAAAAACGCAGCTCGAACCAGGTCGGCTGCGTGAATAATCTTTTCGTCGAAAGCGCTTGCGCGGAGGGATGAACCCTCTTTGCGCTGCGCCGACGCTGTCCCTTTATCGGCAACCCTCTATTGAACGTGGGGCTTCATGAAAAGTTCCCATATTTCGTTGAGGGCTGTAAGACACGCACCGCGAGTTTGTAGGATCCAATTCGAACGCAATGCTGACATTGAATTCGCCCTCCAAACGGTATGCACGATGCTGCGGAGTAGCGCACAATCCGCCCCCGCTGTGATTCACAATTGCCATAAAATCCCAGCCATTGTGCCGTTACCACTCCTTACATACTAGTGGCCATATAGAAGCCGAGATAAGAAGAAATGAGCCGACACTTTCAGCACGACGTTTTGGTGATCGGCAGCGGTGCCGCCGGATTGAGCCTGGCGCTGACCCTGCCCGATCATTTGCGCATCGCGGTCTTGAGCAAAGGCAATCTGGCCAATGGCTCGACCTTCTGGGCGCAGGGCGGCGTGGCGGCGGTGCTGGACAACACTGACACCGTTCAATCCCACGTTGAAGACACCCTCAATGCCGGTGGCGGCCTGTGTAAAGAGGAAGCGGTGCGATTCACCGTTGAACACAGCCGTGAGGCCATTCAATGGCTGATCGACATGGGCGTGCCCTTCACCCGCGACGATCAGTCGGCCGTCGTGGATGGCGGTTTCGAATTTCACCTGACCCGGGAAGGCGGCCACAGCCATCGCCGCATCATCCACGCCGCTGACGCGACCGGCGCTGCTATTTTTCGTACCCTCCTGGCACAAGCACAGGCGCGCCCGAACATTGAATTGCTGGACCAGCGGGTCGCCGTCGACTTGATCACCGAGCGTCGATTGGGGCAGGACGGTGATCGCTGCCTGGGCGCCTACGTGCTGGATCGCGCCACTGGCGAAGTCGATACGCACAGCGCGCGCTTCACGATTCTGGCATCAGGCGGCGCGGCGAAGGTTTATCTCTACACCAGCAACCCTGACGGGGCCTGCGGTGACGGCATAGCCATGGCGTGGCGTTCGGGTTGCCGGGTTGGCAATCTGGAATTCAATCAGTTTCACCCGACCTGCCTTTATCACCCGCAGGCCAAGAGTTTTCTGGTAACCGAGGCCCTGCGTGGCGAAGGGGCGTATTTAAAGTTGCCGAATGGCGAACGCTTCATGCAGAGGTTCGACGAGCGCGCCGAGCTGGCCCCACGAGACATCGTCGCACGGGCGATTGACCATGAAATGAAACGTCTGGGGGTCGACTGCGTTTATCTCGACATCAGCCACAAACCCGAAGATTTCATTAAATCCCACTTCCCGACTGTTTATGAACGGTGTCTGGAATTCGGTATCGACATCACCCGCGAACCCATTCCGGTGGTGCCGGCCGCCCATTACACCTGCGGCGGCGTCGTGGTTGACCAGCACGGCCGCACCGACGTGCCGGGTTTATATGCCATAGGCGAAACCAGCTTCACCGGTCTGCACGGCGCCAACCGAATGGCCAGCAATTCGCTGCTGGAATGCTTCGTCTATGCCCGCTCGGCGGCTAACGACATCATCACGCAGCTCGGGGCTATCAAGCAGCCAGCGGACTTGCCGTTCTGGGACGCGAGTCAGGTGACGGACTCGGACGAGGACGTGATCATCGCCCATAACTGGGATGAGCTGCGCCGCTTCATGTGGGACTACGTCGGTATCGTGCGCACCAACAAGCGCTTACAGCGCGCCCAGCACCGGGTGCGATTGCTGTTGGACGAAATCGACGAGTTCTACAGCAATTACAAAGTCAGTCGCGACCTGATCGAGCTTCGCAACCTGGCTCAAGTCGCCGAACTGATGATTGCCTCGGCCATGGCGCGCAAGGAAAGCCGGGGGCTGCATTACACGCTGGATTACCCGGACATGCTGCCCGAGGCCGTGGACACTATTCTGGTGCCACCCACCTTCGCCGACTGAATTTCAAGCGCAAACGAAGGCGTCGGTGGGTGTCCGGCGCCAGACTGTCGCTGGGAATGCACAGGCTCCTGACCCACAAACGACTCAGCCAACCACCGCCCGGCAGGCGAAACCTCAGCACGATTAAGTGAGGTAACGCGAGACTGTCCGGACGCAACTGAACTGGCTGCCACCCTGCCCGTTCGTTCCATAAATGCCACCCGGTATCGTCCCGACGCAGCCCGGTGAACGCTCGGGCACCGCTCAACAGAATCGACGTCGGCACGCAATGAAAGCCATGAAGCACGCACAGCAAAGCGCCGAGCAAAATGGCCCAAACGGGGAGACTCAGGAAAAAGAGGCAGATCAACGCGAGCGCCTGAGCGCCGAGGTATGCCGTCAGCAAGGCCCGGGAGCGCTGCCAACGGCATTCGAAGCAATCACTTCGGCTGGACACGGTCCAGAATCATGCGAACCATGCGCTGCAACTCCGGATCTTCCGATTCCCCGCGCTGCATGAACCAGACGAACATGTCCTGGTCCTCGCACGTCAGCAGACGGACATAGAGCGCACGGTCAACGTCGTTGAGCGATGGATAGACTTCTCTGACAAACGGCACCAGCAGCACATCCAGTTCGAGCATGCCGCGGCGGCTATGCCAGAAGAGGCGGTTGAGTTCAATTTCTTCGACCATGGGGCGCTCCTCGAATTTGGCGGCGAGTATACAGGGGAGCCCGCGAGCGGCGAACCCGCGTTTAGTCGCAATGCATTGCATATACCCATAAACGAGACAGGGCACTATGATGGTGCCCCAGACTTTTACCCCTGCGATGAACCATGGCCGATTCAGCTTTTTTCTGCCCACTCTCCCACGAAGGTGTACTGGCCGTTCGCGGCGTGGACGCCAGTAAATTCCTGCAGGGCCAATTGACCTGCAACATGGACTATCAGAGCGAGGCGACTGCCACGCTGGGCGCCCGCTGCACGCAAAAAGGGCGTATGCAGTCCAGCTTCCGCATTCTGTTGGAGGGTGATGGCGTGCTGCTGGCCATGGCCAGCGAGCTGATCGAGCCGCAGCTGCTCGACCTGAGAAAATACGCCGTTTTCTCCAAATCCAAGTTAAATGACGAAAGCGCCGCCTGGGTTCGTTTCGGCCTGAGCCATGCCGACAACGCGCTGGGCAGCCTGGGCCTGGATTTGCCTGAGGCGACCGATTCGGTAGCGCGGGCCAATGACCTGATCGCTATTCGCGTCTCCCTTGGCCGCGCCGAACTCTGGGTTCGGGCTGATCAGGCGTCGGATGTACGCGGTCGTCTGGCGGAACAACTGTCCGAAGGTTCGCTCAATGACTGGCTGCTGGGTCAGATTCGTGCCGGTATCGGGCAAGTGTTCGCGCAGACTCGGGAAGAATTCATCCCGCAGATGATCAACCTGCAGGCCGTGGGTGGCGTCAGCTTCAAGAAGGGTTGCTACACCGGACAGGAAATCGTGGCGCGGATGCAGTACCTGGGCAAACTCAAACGTCGTCAATATCGCCTGTCGTTCGACGGCAGCGAAGTGCCTGAGCCAGGCGCTGCGCTGTTTTCTCCGGTTCACGCCAGCGCAGTCGGTAACGTGGTCATGGCGGCCCGATCAGCCTCGGGCATCGAGCTGCTGGCCGTCTTGCAGGCGGACGCCGTGGAAGACGGCAATATCCGTCTCGGCACAGCGGACGGTATTGCGTTGCAACTCGGCGAACTCCCGTACACTTTGGATGCCAAACTGGAGACACAGCGTTGAGCCGTCGTTGTCTGCCCCTTGCCGTCGCGTTTACGGGGTGCTGACCGGAATGCCTTATCCAGAGATCCAATATGAGTAGTATGGCTGACGAGGTGCAGAGGGACCTGATCCGGGCGATCGACAAGGACGCCCTGTTTCTGCCGACGCTTCCTGAAGTTGCGCTGAAGATTCGTCTGGCTGCCGAAGATTCGGAAATCAGCATCATTGCCTTGAGCAAGGTCATCGGTAGCGATACCGCCCTTTCCGCTCGCCTGATCAAAGTCGTCAACAGTCCATTGCTGCGCCCGAGCTTCGAGGTCAGCGACGTGCTGACTGCGGTTCGCCGGCTGGGGGTCAACTACAGTTGCAACCTGGCGATCGGCCTTGTGGTGGAGCAGATGTTTCACGCCAAGTCCGAAGTGGTTGAAACCAAAATGCGTGACATCTGGAAACTGAGCCTGCAAGTTGCCGGGGTCAGCAACCTCTTGAGCCATCAGCGAGGTCATTTGAAGGCTGACAAGGCCACCCTCGCCGGCTTGATTCACCTCATTGGTGTATTGCCGATCCTGACTTATGCCGAAGACAACTTCGAACTGCTGGCCGACGCCGTGAGCCTCAATCATGTGATTGAACGCATTCACCCGATCATTGGCGAGCGACTACTGCGGTCATGGGATTTTCCAGAGGCGTTGGCCATCGTGCCGCGACAGTTCCAGAATTTCGGCCGGATATCAGAACAGGCCGATTACGTGGATTTGGTCCAGGTCGCGACCGTGCACGTGCATGAAGCCACCAGCCGTCCCTACCCCAATCTGGATGTGCAGAACATGCCAGCCGTCAAACAGCTGGGGCTGAACATGGCCGATGGCGGGTTGATCGGGCAGATGAACGACGCCATGACGCTGCTTTACTAGCCGCTGATCGACCTGCGGGACAAAGACTTGTGGGAGCGAATTTATTCGCCCCCACAGAGCCGTATCGATTCAGACGTTCAGCGTGTTTCAAGCTCTGACGTCGCGAACGTCACTCGCACTTTCAAGCCCCGCTCTGCCCCGTCATGCAACGTGATCTGCGCCAAGTGCGCTCGACAAATCTCGCCGACAATCGCCAACCCCAAGCCTGATCCCGCGCTTTGCTGATTGCGCCGATAAAAGCGCTCGAATACCCGGTCACGCTCGTGCAGCGGTATGCCGGGGCCATCGTCTTCGACCTCCAGCACGCACGGCGAATGCACGCGAAGCACCACATTGCCTCCCGGCGGCGTGTGCGCGAGCGCGTTGTCGACAAGGTTGCTCAACAGCTCGTTGAGCAACGTGGGCTCACCTTTCATCCACACCGGCTCGTCGGCTTCCAGCGCCAACGCAACACCTCGCTTGTGTGCCAGCGGAGCCATCGCCATGCCCAGTTCACGAGCCAATTGGCTGAGGTCGAGCAACTGCGCTCCACCTTCTGCAATGGCCCGGGCACCGTTTTCGATCCGCGCCAGCGATAACAATTGATTCGCCAGATGGGTCAGCTTGTCAGTGCCGGACGCGGCGCTTTCCAGCGTGCTGCGCCAGGCAGCGGGTTCCTGATCTCGTAGCCCCAACTCAACCTGGGCCTTGAGCGCGGCCAGCGGGGTTCGCAACTCATGGGCGGCATCGGCGATGAACTGCGCCTGACGCTCGAATTGCATGCGCAGCCGCTCGGTGAAGTGATTGAGCGAACTCACCAGCGGACGCAGTTCATGCTGCACCTGCACCATTGGCAATGAACGCAGGTCGTCGGGCTGACGCTCTTCCACGGCCGTGCGCAGCCGGTCCAGAGGGCGTAACGCAGCACTGACCGTGAACCACACCAGCAGCAGCGCGCCGCTGCCAAGCATGCCGAGACGCAGCAAGGTGTCGGCCATCAAGCCTCGGGCCATGTTGACCCGCTGCTCTTCGGTTTCGGCCACGCGGATTTCGGCAATGCCGTTCATGTTCGGCTCACTGACCGCCTTGAGGAGACTCACCACGCGCACATCTTGCCCCTGATAACGCGCGCTGTAGAACTTGGCCAAGGCGGGATAATCGTCGGTACGCGGCGTGCCGGGGGGCGGTGCAGGCAGGTTTTCGTAACCGGAAATCAGCTTTTGGTTGATGTCGTTGACCTGGTAATAGATTCGCCCCGCGCTGTCGTAGGCGAAGGTGTCCAGGGCAACGTACGGCACGTCGGCACTGAGGGAGCCGTCGCGTTCGGACAACCCCGCCGCGATGGTCCGCGCCGACGCCAGCAACGTCCGGTCGTAGGCCGTGTCTGCCGCTTCGCGCCCGTTCCAGTAAGCGCTCATGCCACTGGCGATCATTAGCACCACCAGCAGCAAACCCAGGTTCCACAGCAGGCGCCAGCGCAGGCTGTTTTCCGCTGAAGGAAACGGGTTAAGCATCGCGGCTTTCCAGCAGGTAGCCCAGCCCACGGAAGGTCACGATGGCAATCGGATGCCCGTCGAGCTTCTTGCGCAGGCGGTGCACGTAAATCTCGATGGCGTCGGCACTCGCCTCTTCATCCAGGCCAAAGACCTGCGCGGCGAGTTGCTCTTTGCTCATGACCCGGCCGGGTCGGGCGATCAGCGCTTCGAGCACTGATTGCTCGCGGGAAGTCAGGGTCATGGCGTCGTCACCCAGAGTGAAACGCCGCGTGTCGAGATCGTAGACCAACACCCCGCAACGCTGCTGACGTTCGCCGCCCAGGACGCTGCGCCGCAGCAGGGCTTTTACTCGCGCTTCGAGCTCGGACAATTCGAAAGGTTTAGCGAGGTAATCGTCGGCCCCCAGGTTCAGGCCGTGCACGCGATCCTTGACGTCGCTGCGGGCGGTGAGCATCAGAACCGGGGTGTTTTTGCCCCGCGCGCGAAGTTTGGCCAACACCTCGAAACCGTCCATGCGCGGCAGGCCGACGTCGAGAATCGCCACGGCGTATTCCTCGCTGCTCAGCGCCAGGTCAGCGGCCACGCCGTCATGCAATACGTCCACGGTGAGCCCGCTGCCCTTGAGCGCCAGCGCGACGCTTTCAGCCAGTTGCAAATGGTCTTCGACAAGCAGGACACGCATGGATGTCTTCCCTTGGGGCGTTGAATGGTGGCGGAGTTTACAGGCGCAGCACCCGGTGTGGAGATGCGAAATGTCTGAAAATCCACCGATGAAAGTGGAAACACAATCACTGAAAGTTTCATGAAAGGTAGTTGAAAGGTTGCTGAAAGCTTCGCTGATTAGGATTCGGTCACGCCTCGTTACGATTGCACCTCGCGCTGCCTTCGTAACGCTGGGTCGTGACGAAAAACGCCTCGATGCGTTTTCAACAATAAAAACAATATCGGAGTCATCGGTGATGCCATCACTGCACATCCCGGCCATTGCGCCGCCTGAACCCCGTCCTGTTTTGAGTACACTTCGCCGCTTGGCGCTGTGCATCGTCACGTCCCCGTTTTTGCTGTTCGCAGGCTCGTCACGCTGCGAAACGATTGCCTGATCGACTCATACCCAAAAACAACAACTCCGCCGGAGACTGACCATGAACCTTTCACTGCGCCGTATCAGCGTCGCCGCCAGCTGCATGCTGGTGGCCACTCAATTGTGGGCTGCCGAGCCTAACCGCCCTGAATGCATCGCCCCGGCTTCGCCCGGCGGCGGCTTTGACCTGACCTGCAAACTGGCGCAAAGCGCGCTGGTCAACGAGAAGTTGCTGAGCAAACCGATGCGCGTGACCTACATGCCGGGCGGCGTGGGCGCAGTGGCGTATAACGCGGTAGTCGCTCAGCGCCCCGCCGACGCGGGCACGCTGGTGGCGTGGTCCAGCGGCTCATTGCTGAACCTGGCGCAAGGCAAGTTTGGTCGTTTCGATGAAAACGCCGTGCGCTGGCTCGCGGCCGTCGGCACCAGCTACGGCGCCATCGCCGTGAAAGCCGATTCGCCTTACAAGAACCTCGACGATCTGGTCAAAGCACTGAAAGCCGACCCGAGCAAAGTGGTGATCGGTTCAGGCGGCACCGTCGGCAGCCAGGACTGGATGCAGACTGCGCTGATCGCCAAGGCCGCAGGTATCAACCCGCGTGACCTGCGCTACGTCGCGCTGGAAGGCGGCGGTGAAATCGCCACGGCCCTGCTTGGCGGCCACATCCAGGTCGGCTCCACCGACATTTCCGACTCCATGCCGCACATCCTCAGCGGCGACATGCGTCTGCTGGCCGTGTTCTCCGAGCAGCGTCTGGACGAGCCGGAGATGAAGAACATCCCCACCGCCAAAGAGCAAGGCTACGACATCGTCTGGCCCGTGGTGCGCGGCTTCTACCTCGGGCCAAAAGTGACCGACGAAGAGTACAACTGGTGGAAAGCTTCCTTCGACAAGCTGCTGGCTTCCGAAGATTTCGCCAAGTTGCGCGACCAGCGTGAACTGTTCCCCTTCGCCATGACCGGCCCCGAGCTGGACACCTACGTGAAGAAGCAGGTCGCCGACTACAAAATGCTGGCCAAGGAATTCGGCCTGATTCAGTGATTGAACCCCTACGACTGGTTCTCCATTGACTGACTACGTGTCGCGCCGCCTGCGCGGTGGCGCGACCAGGAGCTTCCTATGGTCTTGCAACGACTGTTTGCCTTCGTGCTGCTGTTGGCCTGTATCGGCCTGGCGCTGATGGCCTGGCCTTATCAGGCCCCGTTTTCCTACGAACCCGTTGGCCCGCGAGCGTTTCCGCTGCTCATGTTAGGGCTGATGGGCCTCTCGCTGCTGTACATGTTGATTCGCCCAACCCCGATCAAGCATTCCGACGACGAGCCGCCGCTGGATCGCCCGACCCTGATCAAGATTTCGATTTGCACGGTGCTGTTGCTGGTGTTCGCCGGTCTGTTCGAGCCGCTGGGCTTCGTGCTCAGCAGCATCCTGATCGGCATCCCCATGGCCCGGTTGTACGGCGGTCGCTGGCTGCCGAGCATCGTCATCACCACGTTGATGAGCATTCTGCTGTACGTGCTCTTCGACAAAGTGATGGATGTGCCTCTGCCCCTCGGCCTGCTCGACGTTCTGGAGAACTGATATGGACACTCTCGGTTACCTCGGCCAGGGCTTCGGCGTCGCATTGACCCCGTACAACCTGGTCACCGCCCTTTCCGGCACCCTGATCGGCACCATCGTCGGCCTACTGCCGGGCCTTGGCCCGATCAACGGCGTGGCGCTGTTGATTCCCATCGCGTTCGCCCTCGGCCTGCCGCCTGAGTCGGCATTGATCCTGCTGGCAGCGGTTTATCTGGGCTGCGAATACGGCGGGCGCATCAGCTCGATTTTGCTGAACATCCCTGGTGAAGCCTCCACCGTGATGACCGCGCTGGATGGCTACCCGATGGCGCGTCAGGGCCTGGCCGGTGTGGCGTTGTCGCTGTCGGCGTGGAGCTCGTTCATTGGCGCCTTCATTGCCACCTGCGGCATGGTGATGTTCGCCCCGCTGCTGGCCAAATGGGCGATTGCCTTTGGGCCTGCGGAGTATTTCGTGCTGATGGTTTTCGCCATCGTCTGCCTCGGCGGCATGGCCGGTGATCGACCGCTGAAGACCTTCGTCGCCGCGCTGATCGGCCTGTTCCTGTCGAGCATCGGCATCGACGCCAACAGCGGTGTGTACCGTTTTACCGGCGACAACATCCACCTGGCTGACGGCATTCAGTTTGTCGTGCTGGTGCTGGGCCTGTTCTCGATCAGCGAAATCCTGCTGTTGCTGGAGAAAACCCATCGCGGCCAGGAAGCGGTAAAAGCCACCGGGCGCATGATGTTCAACTTCAAGGAAGCGGCGTCGGTGTTCACCGTCAACATCCGTTGCGGCCTGATGGGCTTCATCATGGGCGTGTTGCCAGGTGCCGGTGCGACGCTCGCCAGCGCCGTGACCTACATGACCGAGAAACGCATCGCGGGCTCGAGCGGAAAATTCGGACAGGGCGACATGCGCGGTCTGGCAGCCCCTGAAACTGCCATCGGCGCAACTGCCTGTGGCGCGTTGGTGCCGATGCTGACCCTGGGCGTTCCAGGTTCGGGCACCACCGCCGTGATGATCGGCGCGCTGTCGCTGTACAACATCACGCCGGGCCCGCTGCTGTTCCAACAGCAACCGGACATCGTCTGGGGCCTGATCGCATCGTTGTTCATCGCCAACATCATGCTGGTGATCCTCAACATTCCGATGATCCGCATCTTCACCCGCATCCTGGCCGTGCCGAACTGGGCGCTGGTGCCGGTCATCGCGATCATCACGGGGATCGGTGTCTACGCCGTTCATGCCACCACGTTCGACCTGTTCCTGATGGTCGGCATCGGCATCTTCGGTTACATCCTGCGCAAGCTGGACTTCCCGCTGTCGCCGATTCTGCTGGGCTTCATTCTCGGCGGTTTGATGGAGCAGAACCTGCGTCGCGCGCTGTCGATCTCCAACGGCTCGCTGGAGATTCTGTGGTCCAGCCCGATCACCCTCGGCGTGTGGGTCGTGACCGCCTTCATGCTGGTGCTGCCGCTGATCCGCATCTGGCGCAAGCGCAGCGTTCAGCGTCGCGCACTGGCCGATGTCTGACCGGCCGTTCAAAACGTGGTGGGGTACGCCGCTGGTCGGCCTGCTCGGGGGCTACCTCGCCAGTCAGGTCGGCTGGCCGTTGCCCTGGATGGTCGGCTCATTGTTGGCGATCATCCTGGTCCGCTGCCTCACCCCGTGGCAGCTGGCTGAAATCCCAGGCGGCCGCAAATGCGGCCAATGGGTGGTCGGCATCGGTATCGGCCTGCACTTCACTCCTGTCGTCATCGAACAAGTCCTCTCGCATTTCGGCCTGATTTTCATCGGCGCACTGGTGACCAGCGTCTCCAGCGTGGTCGGGGTATGGCTGATGCTGCGTACCGGGGAAGACCGCGCCACAGCGTTCTTTTCCAGCATGCCGGGGGGTTCGGGCGAGATGGTCAACCTCGGCGCGCGCAATGGCGCAACCCTCAGCAACGTCGCGGCGGGGCAGAGCCTGCGGGTCCTGGCGGTGGTGCTGTGCGTACCGGCGATCTTCAAATACCTGATGGGTAACGGCGGACCGCCCGCGCACGCAACGGTGGTGGACTGGACCTGGCTGGCGCTGCTGTTCCCGCTCGGCGCGTTGGTCGCGTGGGGTTGGCAACGCTTGAAGCAGCCCAACCCGTGGCTATTCGGCCCGTTGCTGGTGAGTGCGATCGTCAGCGTCAGCTTCGACCTGCACATTGGGTTGCCCAATGGTGGCAGTCAGATCGGCCAATGGCTGATCGGCAGCGGGCTGGGTTGCCACTTCAACCGGGCCTTCTTCCGTCGTGCGCCCTCCTTCATGGGACGCACCCTGATTGGAACGGCGCTGACCATGAGCATCGCCGCGTTATGCGCATGGATACTGAGTGCCGCGACGCACCTTGATCTGCGTTCGCTGACCTTGGGCATGATGCCCGGCGGGATTGCGGAAATGAGCCTGACGGCTGAAGTGCTGCAACTGTCGGTGCCGCTGGTGACGGCCATGCAGGTGATGCGGTTGTTGTTTGTGTTGTTTCTGGCGGAGCCGTTGTATCGATATTGGAATCGGCAGGCTGCCCCGTAGCCTCACATGCCCACTGGGACAGAGTTTGTTAACATCCGGACCTTCGCCAGAGGTGACCCATGCACATTCAAAAACTCCAGATAGAGAACCTTCGCTCGTTCAAAGAAGCCGAGATCGAATTCAATCTGCCTGAGACGAAGGGCGTGCAGTTTCCAAATGTGAACGTGTTGCTGGGCGACAACGGACTGGGCAAGACCAGCGTCTTGCGAGCGGTAGCACTGGCAACGCTGGGGCCTTTGCTCAGCGGCTCCTCTGGTTTCGTTTCTGAAGGCCTCGTACGGCGTCCACCTGCCAGAAAGGCTGGCAAGGTCGATCTGGACCGTCCGGACCCGGCAGAGCTAACGGCAACCGTCCGTTCGACCGAGAGCGAACTGTCGAACGCGGGCGACTGGCCAATGCCCAGCCACTTTTCGATGACGACACACATTCGCACGCTGAGCTCTACTGAAAAGCTCGACTGGTCGGTCTCTCCCAATTCCACGGCGGAATCAGCCGAAAACCTTCAATTTGATGAGGCTAGCCCAGCATTTTTCGTCGTGGGCTATGGCGCCACGCGCCGGGTTGAAGCCTCGTCTCAAGTCGATGGCAGTGCGCGGATGAAGTCCAGGCTGCGGCGTTATGAACGGGTCGCGGGCTTGTTCGAGGAGCACATGTCGCTGATGCCGCTTTCCTATTGGCTGCCTGCTTTTGCCGAGCAGAACAAAGGGCGTTACAAGCAAGTGATCACCCTGATCAACAAGCTGCTGCCCGACCATTGCCAGATTCAGCCTGCGGCATCGCGGACCCGAGACGGGTTTGAGCATTTGTTTGAAATGAACGGCATCGCCCTGCCGTTCCGTGCGCTGTCGGACGGATTCCGTGGGTACATCGGCTGGATCGGCGACATGCTGTTTCACATCTGCCAGGGTGTCAGGTCCGGTGAGCGGTTGAATCAGACACGAGGGGTGGTAATGGTCGATGAAATCGACCTGCATTTGCACCCCGAGTGGCAACGCACGGTGGTGCCTACGCTTGCCGCAGCGCTGCCCAACATCCAGTTCATTCTGACGACCCACAGCCCGCTGGTCGTGGGGTCGCTGTCGTCGAACAATCTTTATGTACTGGAATACGATCAAGAGGAAGCGGCGAGTGTGATCAAACGCCTGCCGGAAATCGTTCAGGGCAAAAACTCTGATCAGATCCTGCTTTCCCCTTATTTCGGGCTGGACACCACGCGCTCAGCCCTGGCCGCCGAAACCCTCAGTGAGTTGGCCAGACGCGCGGAGGCAGGAGACCCGGACGCGGCGCTCAATTATCTGAAAGTGATGTCTCGTGGGATGGCCGCGAAACGAGGTGATACCCGTTCAGCCTCAAAAACCAGTGGGTTGCCTGCTGCGGCCATCAACCGGGCGCTCAAAAAAACGACGGAATCCAAAGAGTGATCCGCTACCCCATCACCGAACAGGAACTGATAGCACGCATCAACCTGCTCTCCCCCAAATGGATGGGCGCGGCGGCGGAACGGACTCAAGCATTTGTCGACGCGGGTCAGTACCTGGGTGGCAATGACTTCTGGGGCACGATCAAGCAGGTCTACATCGAGTTGCAACATGAAAAATGTGCGTACTGCGAAACCAGGCTCCAAGGCTCTGCACTGGCGAGCAAGGTGCATGAAGTCGAGCATTATCGCCCCAAGTCGAGCGTCAAGGCATGGCCAAACCGAGCGATCGCCCACTGGAAAGACTTCACCCATGACTGGCCAACCGGAACGGCCAGTGCCATAGGGTATTTCCGCCTCGCCTACCATCACCTGAATTACGCGATCGCCTGTACCCGCTGCAATTCGACGCTGAAGGCCAACTACTTTCCGGTTCGTGGCCCCCGTGACTTCAACAGCCAGTCACCCCAAACCATGCAGGGTGAGGCTGCGCTGCTGCTTTACCCGATATCGTCGGTAGACCCCGATGATCCCGAGGACATCATCACCTTCGACGGGGTACTCGCCATACCGGCGCACCCACAAGGTCCCGCCTATGAGCGCGCGATAACCAACATTGAGTTCTTTCAGCTCAACAGCCAGGATTTGACGTCCAGACGCGCCGATTGCCTGCGCGGGCTCTGTCTTGCACTTGACCCCAGAGGTTCTGACGCCTATCAACGCAAAAAAATGAAAATCGCGGAGGCCCTGTGCAGCCCGAAAAGCGCATTCAGTGCCTGTTCCAGAGCCTTCCGTACACTGTGGTCGGCGGATTCTGCAAGGGCCCAAAGGATCGCAGAACTCTTATTCGAAGACCTCGACGACTGACAAAGGCCTTACACAACCGCGGGTAATCGCCATTCAATGGGTGTGAGGCCATTCTGCTGCAGGTACTTGTTGGCCATGCCGAAATGCCCGCAACCGAGGAAGCCTTTGTAGGCCGACAGCGGCGACGGGTGGACGGAGGTCAGGATCAGGTGCTTCGACGCGTCGATCAGCTTCTTCTTGCTCTGTGCGTGAGACCCCCACAGCAGGAACACCAGATGCGGCTGATGGGCGCTGACGGTTTCGATGATCTTGTCAGTGAAGTGCTGCCAGCCTTTACCCGCGTGTGATGCTGCGTTGGCCCGTTCGACGGTCAAGGTGGTATTGAGCATCAGCACGCCTTGATCGGCCCACGACTGCAAGTAGCCATGGTTGGGAATGTCGATGTTCAGGTCACGTTTCAGCTCTTTATAGATGTTGACCAGCGACGGCGGCGCAGGCACTCCCGGTTGCACCGAGAAGCACAAACCGTGGGCCTGATTCGGCCCGTGGTAAGGGTCTTGACCGAGGATGACCACTTTCACGGTGTCCAGCGGCGTCGAATTCAGGGCATTGAAGATCAGCGGGCCTGGCGGATAAATCTCTTTACCTGCCGCGTGCTCCTGGCGCAGAAACTCGCGCAGTTCGCCCATGTAGGGCTTTTCGAATTCTTCGCGCAGAGCCTGTTTCCAACTGGGCTCCAGCTTGATGCGATCGTCGTCAGTCATGTTCATATCCGGAAAATCAATGCGCGGACTTTAGGGGCTGTGGCCAATTATTTCCAGCGCAGCGCATCGGGGGTTTCCTACACTCCACTGCATCGACCCTGTGCAACTTCCCGTCAACCGGGAGACTCACAGCCTGGATAGACACCTGTCCCACAAACATGAGGTCACGATGAATCTGCAATTCGAAGAGCTGACCGGAACCGACGGCGCCCGCTTGGGCATTGCCACGCTGGACGCTGAAAAATCACTGAATGCACTGTCGCTGCCGATGATTCTGGCACTGCAAGATAGGCTCGACGTCTGGGCCAGCGACCCGCAAGTCGTCTGTGTATTGCTGCGAGGCAATGGCGCGAAAGCCTTTTGTGCGGGCGGTGACGTCCGGGCGTTGGTCGAAGCGGCTCACGGCAAACCGGGAAAAGTCCCACCCTTGGCAGCGCAGTTCTTTGCCGCTGAATACCGACTGGATTACGCGCTGCACACCTACCCGAAACCGGTCATCTGTTGGGGCCACGGCTACGTGTTGGGCGGCGGCATGGGCTTGCTGCAGGGCGCCAGCATTCGCGTGGTCACGCCGAGCAGCCGACTCGCCATGCCGGAGATCAACATTGGCCTGTACCCGGATGTCGGCGCCAGTTGGTTTCTGTCGCGGCTGCCCGGAAAACTGGGGCTGTTTCTGGGGCTGACGGGGTCGCACATCAATGGCCGCGACGCACTGGACCTGGACCTTGCGGACCGTTTTCTGCTGGACGATCAGCAGGAAGAAATGATTGATCGCCTGTTGCAACTGAACTGGCAGGAACAGACCGCCGTTCAGCTCAACAGCTTGTTCAAGGCGCTCCAGCAGGAGGCGACAGAGCAATTGCCTCCCGCGCAATGGCTACCCCGTCGGCAGCAGATCGACGAATGGCTGGATGTAGGCGACGCGATCTGTGCGTGGAATGCGCTCAAGCATCAATTGCATTCGCAGGACGCGCTGCTGGCGAAGGCTGCGAAGACGCTGACCGAAGGCTGTCCGATGACGGCGTTGTTGGTGTGGGAACAGATCCAGCGTGCGCGGCACATGTCGCTGGCTGAAGTCTTTCAGATGGAATACAGCATGAGCCTCAACTGCTGTCGTCATCCCGAGTTTGCCGAAGGCGTGCGCGCGCGGTTGATCGACAAGGATCACACGCCGCACTGGCACTGGCAGGACATCGCCAGCATTCCACTGGCGGTGGTGGAGGCACATTTCGAAAAGGCGTGGGAAGGACGGCATCCGCTGGCGGATCTCTCCGAATACTGAAGAAACAGCAACGAGCCGGGAGTTTCGAGCGACAAGAAAAAAGCACGGCCACCTCGACCGTGCTTGAAGCTTAAGGCTCGTGGCTGCTTCTACCGGCTGCCACCGCTTTGGCTGTCGTGTCCACCCCGACCAAACCCGCCGTCGCGATGGAAGTTGCCGCCGCCGCCCGGTCTGCCAGGGCCGGGGCCGCCGCCGGGGTTGCCATGCCAGCCTCCCCCGCCAGGTCTTGGGCCGGGAGGTGGGGGTGGTGGGCGATAACCTGAACCACCGCCATGGTAACCGCCTCCGCCGCCATTCCAGTGCCCGCCGCCGTAACCGGGGCGTCCGCCGTAGCCTGGACGCCCGCCATAACCAGGACCTGGGCCGTAGTAACGCGGTGGCGGCGCGTAATAGCGAGGCGCCGAGTAATAACGCGGCGAGTAATAGATAGAGGGGCCGTAGCCTCCCGAATAGCCACTCGGGCCTACCGCCCGATAGCCGTCATACACGTATCCGCTGCTGTAAACGGGCTGCGTGTAGGTTTCCTGTTCGTAATAGCCTCCTCCGTAACAACCTGCGAGAGACAACGTCATCAACACGGTAAGCAAGCTTCGTCGATACATAGCGGCCTCCTGGACCGCGATAGAGCTCAAACCAGCGGCGCTGGTCGGCGTTCCCGAAACTGCCGAGAACGAAATATCAGACTGCAAAATCCCCATCGAGTGCCCCGATCCCCTTGCCAACTGCCAGACGGCGCCCTGCAACAGTGCATGACGAAGCCTCTGAAAAATGGCATTCAACTGCATTCTGTAAACGGCCAATCGCTAACTGTGACGCGCCCATGGCGCAACAGTGTGGCATCAGGCTAGCATGTCTCGCCTAGTGGACCCCTTATTCAATCGGACTGGTCATGCCCCTTCGTTCCACGCTCCATCCACAACGCTCCCTGCTGTTGACGTTGGTGATTCTCTTGGGGAGCGGTTTTCTGGCGACGTCGCTGCTCAGCTACATCGCCTCGCGCAATGCCATCCGCGACAGCATCGTCAATACCGAGCTGCCGTTGACGTCCGACACGGTTTATTCCGAGATTCAGAAAGACCTCGTCCGCCCGGTGCTGATCTCGTCGATGATGGCGCGCGACACGTTTGTGCGCGATTGGGTGGTGGCTGGGGAAAAAGACACACAGCAAATGACCCGCTATCTGAAAGAGGTGATGGACCATTACGGCGCCTACACCTCGTTTTTCGTCTCCAACCACAGCCTGACTTATTACCAGGCCAAAGGCGTGTTGAAAAAAATCCGCCCGGATGAGCCCCGCGATGCGTGGTATTACCGGGTGCGCGACATGGCTGAGCCGTACGAAATCAACGTCGATCCAGACCTTGCGAACAAGGACAACCTGACCTTTTTCATCAATTACAAGGTGTTCGATTACAGCGATAACTTCATCGGGGCCACAGGCGTCGGTTTGACAGTGGACGCCGTGATCAAGCTGATGGATCGCTATCAGGAGCGTTACCAGCGCAGCGTGTATTTCGTCGATGCGTTCGGGCGACTGGTGCTGACAGGGGCCGGGGGCGGGCCGCAGGGTGCGAAGATTGGTCAGGTGCTGCGCGACCTTCCAGACCTCAAGGACCTGCTGAATCAGATGCCCAAACCGGTGAGCGGCAGCTATCAATATGACTCGCTGGGCGACGCCCATTTTCTCAACGTGCGTTACATCCCGGAGCTGAACTGGTACCTGTTCGTCGACAAGCGTGAAGACGGCGCTTTGACCGACATCCGCCAGTCCCTTTATCTCAATCTGATGATCTGTCTGGCCGTGATGCTGCTGGTCTTGGTACTGCTTAACCGGGTGGTTCGCCGCTTTCAGGTACGCATCGAGACACAAGCCATGGTCGACAGCCTGACAGGCCTGCCCAATCGTCGGGGCTTCGACCGGATCGCGATGAGTGCCATTGCCGAATGCCGCCGCGATCAAAAGGCGCTGTCGGCGATGCTGCTGGACCTGGATCATTTCAAGCGGCTGAACGACACCCACGGCCATCTCGCAGGCGACGAAGTGTTGTCTGGCTTTGCCGACGATGTCAGGCGCTGCTTGCGAGACAGTGACATCATTTGCCGATGGGGTGGCGAGGAGTTCATCATCCTGCTCAAGGACACCAGCAGCAGCGGTGCCCAACGCGTCGCCGAGAAAATTCGTCTGCTGGCAGAGCAGCACACCTACGTGTTCACAGGTTCCGCCCTGCAAGTCACGGTGAGTTTGGGCCTGACCGAGCTGCACCCCGACGACACCCTGCAAAGCCTGATTGCCCGTGCCGACCAGGCGCTTTACAGCGCCAAGCAGAGCGGACGCAATCGGGTCTGTACCGAAGAGGCCGAACCGGCATGAACCCTGTGTTTAACAGTGCTGACATCTGCCCAGTGTGCGGCCAGAGCAATCGCTGCACGCTGGCCGATCCCCGGACGGCGGATCGGGCCTGCTGGTGCTTCACCGAAACGATTGATCCTACGGTGCTGGCGGCGTTGCCTGACGACATTAGGAACAAGGCCTGCCTGTGCCCGCGCTGCGCCGGGCTGGTGGAAGAGGTCATGACCACGCAACGTTGATCGCCTGATAACCCCTTCGCGAATGAATTCGCTCCCACAGGAGTCCAACGGCGCCGCGATAGTTGCGGTCTGACACAGACCTCAATGTGGGAGCGAATTCATTCGCGAAAGATGGATCAGGCGACACAGATGCGTCGGCTGTACCGCCCATTCGCAAATGAATTTGTTGCCTCTGGTTCAGCGTCAGGCCCGCCTGACATAACATGCCCTCCTTTCCTGCACGCCGACTCGCCATGCGCCTCGACCGCTTCCTCAGCAACCTCCCCCGCTTCAGCCGCAAGGACGTGCGCCTGGCCCTGCTCGCGGGTCGGGTCAGGGTCGATGGGCTGATCACCAAGGATCCGTTGCACGAGGTGCGTGAATTCAATCACGTGATGGTCGACGACGACACCCTGCAAATCGGCAAGCCCGCCCGCTATTTCATGCTGCACAAGCCGCCCGGTTGCGTCAGCGCCACGATCGATCCGCAGCACCCCACCGTTCTGGACTTGCTGCATGAACCCGACAAGCATGACCTGCACATTGCCGGGCGTCTGGATTTCAATACGTCGGGCCTGATGCTGATCACCAATGACGGCCAATGGTCGCGCCGTCTGACCGAGCCCACCACCAAACTGCCCAAGGTCTATTACGTGGAAACCGAACAGGCAATCGGCGCGCATTACGTCGAGAAATTCACCGAGGGCTTTTATTTCGCGTTCGAAGACCTGACGACCCTTCCAGCGGATCTGATCATCCTCGACGCTCATCACGCGCGACTGAGCATCATGGAAGGCCGCTACCATCAGGTGAAACGCATGTTCGGCTTTTTCGACAACAAGGTCGTGGGCTTGCATCGCGAGAGCATGGGGCCGCTCGTGCTCGATCCCCTGTTACTACCCGGTGAATACCGCCCACTGACAGCTGAAGAGATTCAGCTCATCTGACGTCTTTCGACCGCCCGGCAGATCGTGTAAGACAATTCCCGAACGGCACTTGCGGGTTCCCGGATCGGCTGCTTGAATCCAACCGTCGGTCCCCATGTGACCGGAGAGTCACGCACGTATTCCAAGAAACCTTTTGTCGGCTCCAGGCGCCTCAGGCACCGGGTCGGCAAACCGCCCGCCAATAACAACACCTGTCGGCCAGACCGTTCCGGACTGACATGGGCCCCCTTTGAAGGCATTGCCTACCTGTCACGAAACTCGTGCAACGTGGTTGCGCGCACACCTGTTTTAACGTCAGGAGACATGGATATGAGGCCAGAAATCGCTGTGCTTGATATACAGGGCCAGTTTCGGGTTTACACGGAGTTCTATCGCGCAGATGCCGCCGAAAAGACCATCGTCATGGTCAACGGCTCACTGGCCACGACAGCATCTTTCGCTCAAACCGTCCGCAATCTGCATCCGCAATTCAACGTCGTGCTCTACGACCAACCTTATGCGGGAAAATCCAAGCCTCACAACGTGCACGAAAAACCGCTGACCAAGGAAGTCGAAGGCCAGATCCTGCTGGAGCTGATCGACCACTTCAATGCCGAACACGTCATGTCGTTTTCTTGGGGTGGCGCAGCGGCACTGGTGGCATTGGCACACCGGCCCAAGCGTATCGAGAAGGCCGTCATCAGCTCGTTCTCGCCGGTCATCAACGAGCACATGCACGACTACCTCACGCGGGGTCAGCAGCATTTGGGCGCATTCGACCGGTACGAAGTCGGGACGCTGATCAACAGCACCATCGGCAAGCACCTGCCGTCGCTGTTCAAGCGCTTCAACTATCGGCACGTCAGCTCACTGGACCTGCATGAGTATGCGCAGATGCACCACCACATCAACCATGTGTTGGACACCACCACCCATGGCCAGATCAAAGCCGCCAAGCGCATCAATGTGCCGGTGCTGTTCATGAACGGCGAGTGGGACGAATACACCGCAGCGCCTGACGCCCGACTGTTCGCGAACCACATCCGCGACTGCCACTTCACCACGATCAACAACGCGGGGCATTTTCTGGACATGGAAAACAAAGCGGCATGCCTGGAATCCCAGAACGCGCTGATGAGCTTTCTCACTCCGGCCCCAGAACCCACCCGCCTACAATACCGACAGGTGCAGTCGAACCATGCATTTGCCATCTGACCGTGAAGGTCTCCGGGATCGGATTCATTCGCCATCAACCGTTCTACACGACTGGCGAATGAATCCCGAGCCTTTGCGCAATGCCCGTCTATTTCCGCTACAAGGCATTTAACGCTTCAATTCAATGCCCGCTTCTGGTACAAAGTCAGCCGCTGAAAGCGTCGGTAGCGGGTGTCGTCAAACGGCATGACTCCCGTGAAAGCTCACATGAAGGTTCGACACAGTGGCCTCCTCTCGTGAGCAAAAAGACGTACTAAAAAAGCGGGTATAGTTTAGTGGCAAAACGAAAGCTTCCCAAGCTTTAGTTGAGGGTTCGATTCCCTCTACCCGCTCCAGTTTTCTACGCCACATCTTCCCACGTTCACACGTTCCCAGCCCTCTTCGCCGTGCCTGGCTCAATATGCCGGGTGGCTGAAACCACGCCTCCACTACTCGCTAATGACCTTGTTTGGCATGACCGTATGCCCAAGGGGTATTTGACCGCGAAGGCTCTATTCCCTAGGGTGAACGGCCATATTCTCCCGATGGAAGTCTAATGTCCCGCCCCTCCAAACTGCCTCCAACCGTCTACCTGTTAGGGCTCACGATCTTTTCCCTGGTCACTGCCGAATTCATGGTGGCAGGCATGATGCCCTCGCTCGCCGAAGCCTTCTCGGTGAGCCTTGCGCAAGTCGGCAACCTCATCGCGTTCTACGCCTTGGGGATGGCGTTGGGTGGCCCGCCGGTGACGGTTTTTTTGTTGTCGCGAAACGTCGGCAACAAACGGGCGTTGGTCACGTTGCTGGCCTGTTATGTGGCAGCGGGCGCGCTCGCGGCGGCCGCACCGAGCTACTTCGTGCTGGCCGTCGCGCGAGTGGTAATGGGGGTGTCGAGCGCCGTCTGCATCGGGCTGTGCATGACGGTCTGCGCGGGCCTGGTGGCACCCGAGCGAAGGGGCAAAGCGGTCTCGGTCGTACTGGCGGGGCTGATGTTATCCCCCGTCGTCGGCGTGCCAATAACCACGTGGGTCGAGCAGCATGTCGGCTGGCGGGCGAGCTCATGGCTGGTGGTCGCCCTTGCGCTGCTCTGCACGGCCCTCGCCGCCAGTCGCTTGCCTTCCAGTGTCAAAGGCAGTGAACCCACACTGGGCCAGCAGTGGGCTGAATTGAAGAACAGCCATCTGTGGGCGGCCTATCTCACCAGCGGCCTGATCATCGGTGCAACGTTCGCTGCGTTCAGCTATTGCACGCCCATCCTGATCCAGGAAGTCGGGGTCGCACCGCGCTTCGTGGCGCCTCTGCTGGCGTTATATGGCGTTGCGAACCTGATCGGCAACATGATCGTGGGCCGCCTTGCGGACCGGCACACTTTACCGGTCACGGGTTGGGGGCTTGGGCTGATGGTCTTGACCCTCACGGGATTCGCGCTCGCAGGTGATCACCAGTGGCTGAACCTGATCTGCTTCGTTGCGCTCGGGCTAACCGGTGTCGCACTGAACCCCGCCATGGTGGCGCGCGTGATGAATGCCGCAGAGCCCGCTGCGCTGGTGAACATCCTTCACACCTCGGTGATCACCGCCGGACTGGCGTTTGGCAGTTGGGCGGGCGGCGCAGCCATTGATGCCGGGTTTGGATTGCGGGCTCCCCTCTGGGTCGGCGCAGCCATGGCCAGTTTGGGACTTATCAGTCTGGTTCGGCCACTTGTGACCACACGAGCGGAGCCACGTTGCGTGTGAGCACACGGCCGTACCAGGCACTTGCTGATATCTCTTAGAGAGATAGCCGCGATCCATTATTTTCGCTTCTCCAGATATCGACGTCGCGCGTAGGGTGGGCTCATCTGAACTCAACAGGCGACGAAGATGGAAAAGGCTCACGCACCCTCCCTCGCTGCAACGGCTCAAGATCGTTCCCATAACACCAGATGGGGGATCGCGGCGGGGTTTCTCGCGACGCTGGTCGGGATCGGTCTGGCGCGCTTTGCCTATACACCTCTGTTGCCCGCCATCATTGATGCGGGCTGGTTCGATGCGTCCAAGGCCGCCTATCTGGGCGCTGCCAATCTTGCGGGTTATTTGATCGGCGCGCTGACGGGTCGGGTAATGGCAGACAAATCGTCCACAGCCTTCACGCTCAGGGCCATGATGCTACTCGCCAGTGTTGCGTTTCTGGCTTGCGGTTTTCCGGTTTCCTACGTGTGGTTCTTTGTTTGGCGTCTGCTGTCGGGGATTTCCGGCGGGGCGTTGATGGTGTTGGCCGCGCCCGCCGTCTTGGCCCATGTTTCACCCGCCAAGAGAGGGCTGGCGGGCGGGATCATCTTCATGGGCGTCGGTGTCGGTATCGCGGCGTCGGGCACACTCGTGCCGCTCTTGCTGCAGCAAGGGTTGAAGCAGACATGGCTGGGGCTGGGCCTGATTTGTCTGGTGTTCACGGCGCTCGCCTGGAAAGGTTGGCCGACGCACGAAGCGACGCCCGTTAACGCCACTCATCACCCTCGCCAATCGAAGAACACCACACTCAAAGCCTTGTACGCCGAATACGCGCTGAACGCGGCGGGCTGGGTGCCGCACATGATTTTTCTGGTGGCATTCGTTGCCCATGGCCTGAATAAGGGGCTCGAAGTCGGCGCGCAATATTGGGTGCTGTTTGGCATTGGCGCGACCCTCGGGCCTTTGCTCGCCGGGGTGTTGGCGGACCGGGTAGGCTTCGGTCTGGCGCTGCGCCTGTCGTTCATTCTGGAAGGCGTGTGCGTGTGCATTCCCGCGCTGGGGCTCGGCACACCCTGGCTGATGGCGTCGAGTGTCGTGGTCGGCGCTTTCGTCACCGGGACGGTGCCATTGGTATTGGGCCGCGTGCACGAATTGCTCGTACACCACCCGGCTCAGCAAGCTGCAGCGTGGCGCACCGCAACGGTGGGGTTCGCCCTGTTTCAGGCTGTGGCGGCGTACGGCTTTTCGTACCTGTTCGCCTACAGCGGCAGCAACTACGCGCTGCTGTTCGTGATCGGCACGGGGGCCATTGCACTCGCGTTCTTGATCGACATCGTGGCAGCGCGCAGCCCGGTTGAAACCGCTCGCTAAGCATCACGCGAGCTGCCGAATGTTCGACCCTCGCGCCTGCCCTTCTGTGTGCACGCTGTCGAGAAAGGTCGCCAGCGCGCTGGAAAAGTGGCCATCGAGACGTCGCACAAACACAGTCTCGACCTGCGCGAAGGCAGGCGGGATTTCGTGAACCGCGACCAGACCTTCCTGCCATGCGTGGGCGACCACCCCTCTTGGAAGCAGCGTGATCCCTACCCCCGCTGACACGCAGGCGATGATCGCATCGATCGATCCGAACTCAAGCGGCTCCGGCGCGACCATGCCCAGGCTCGCCAACAGCCCATCCAACCGTTGGCGATAAGAGCACCCCACGCGGAACACCACCGTTTTCAAATGCGAGATAGCGGCGACGCCCTCAAGCGTGCGAACCGCGCGGGAGGTCACCAGTACCAGTTCCTCATTGAACACGGTGTCGGCCTGCAATTCCGGGTGGCTGACCGGCCCGGCCACAAACGCGCCTTCGAGCTTGCAGTCGACAACGTCCTGAATCAGGCTGCTGGTCGTTCCGGTGCGCACCACAGGGCGAACCTCAGGCCAAGCCTTGGCGAAGCGCGCGATGAGCAATGGCAGACGAAGTGCAAGGGTGGTTTCCAGCGTGCCGATTTCCAACACGCCGGTGGGCTTTCCGTCGTCCCGGGCGGCGGCCGACGCGTCAGACAGCAACTTGGCAAGCCTGGCGGCATAGGGCAAAACACGGCGCCCTGCCGGGGTGATCTGAACGCCCTTGGCGCTGCGCTGAAACAGCGAAACGCCCAGTTCGTCTTCCAGCGAGCGAATTCTCGACGAGACATTCGATTGCACCGTGTTCAACTCCACCGCCGCCTTGTTCATGCTGCCATGCCGGGCGACGGCGTCGACGACCTTCAGATCAATCACGTCCACAAGCTCACCTGCTATCTCGATTAGTAGGAACCTGGCCGCTCGGCCATTTGCTTTCGAGATTATGTAGGATAAACCTCGCTGACAAGAAAGCGCCGACGTCTGACCCATCGGAGAGTACCGGTTAGACGCCCGCGCCGTTACCTTGCCGTGATCAGAACGAATAATCGGCGCTCAACATCAGCCCGCGTACCGCGCCCGGCACCCCGTAGCCGCGGCCGCCGCCGTTGTAGGGGACCAGTAGTATTTGTCGAACAGGTTGTTGACGTTCATCCGCACATCGAGATCGCGGGTGGCCTGCCAACTGACCATCGCGTCGTGTACCACGTAGTCCGGCACAGTCGTCTCGCCGTTGCGGGTCAGCGCAGCGCCTTGGCCACGACAGATTTTTACCTCATCGACATAGCGCACGCCGTAGCTGACCGACAGGTCCAGCGGCAGTTTGTACGTCGTCCAGAGGTTGAGCGCGTTTTGGGAGGGTTGTTTGGCGTTGGCGTAGCTGACGTGGAAGATAATAAATCGCATCAAGTACAGCGAAAGTCTATCAACCGAGGCTTGGCGAATTTCCAGGGATTTGTAATGGAGATGCGTGGGATTGGGGGGTTGATACAAAGCATTAAATTTCGCCTATCGGACTATCGTCTCCGTTGAATTGCTGATGCTTGGCGAATCGCCTAGAATCTCCCAAAACGGGAGAAAGCTGGACAATGCGGATTATTGCTAAAAGCTCATTGGTCAGATTCTGGCAGGAGCCTGGAAAAGAGGATTCGAGATCGTCCCTCGAAAGCTGGCACGACGAAACGGCGAGAGCTGAATGGCGAACCCCGCAAGACGTCAAAGATCATTTTGGCACTGCTAGCATCTGCGGTAACAATCGAGTGGTCTTCAACATCAGCAGCAATAAATACCGCCTGGTGACAGAAATGCAGTACCGGGCTGGCATCGTCTGGGTGAAATTCATCGGAACGCATAAGCGGTATGACGAGATTGATGTGGAGACAATCAATGAATATTAAGCCTATTCGTAATGACGACGATCTGCGCCAAGCGCTTACCCGGCTCGAGGTGGTATTTCAGGCTGAGGAGGGAACGCCTGAGGCGGATGAAATGGAGATCCTCGTCACGCTGATCGAGGTATATGAAAACAAGCATTACCCGATCCATGTCAGTGACCCGGTTGAAGCCATTAAATTTCGAATGGAACAACAGGGGCTCACACCGCGAGACCTTGAACCCTACATAGGGCCTAGCGGGCGGGTGTCTGAAGTGTTGAATCGCAAGCGGAGCCTCAGTTTGGGGATGATCAAACGGCTTCACGACGGACTGCACATCCCTTATGAAAGCCTGTTTGCAGGCTTTGCGTGAAAGCCTCACAAGTGGAGCCCGACTTTCGAGGGGCTCCCGATGTGGAGGCCGACTTAGTGCTTCGTCTCTCCCTCCGCTCCCGCCCCTTTCTTCTCGGTCATGTCATCAGCGTCGGCACTCGGCGCAGACCTTTCTTTGTACACAGGCAACGAGGCCGCGTAAGCCATGGCCTCCTCGCGCGTGTCGAATGAGCCAAGCCGGTCGTGATGGGTGCAAACCCGCCACGGCCCGTTGTTGACGTTGATGACGTCGTAACCGTTGAGATGCGTTTTGAGTACCGTGCTTTGCATGGGAACCTCCCTCTCATTCAGAGAGTGTTGTTGAGTGATCAACCAGCGATTCAGGGTTTCAAAGGGATTTCTTCGTCTTTTTCCGACAGGCTTTTCCCGTCGTCCGGATGTTTCCAGGTTTGGGGTGGAGGGGTATCGCGCTTTTTATCGTCTGTGTTTTCAACCCGTTCGAACTCTTGCGCCCGTCGTTCGGCCTCGCTGCCACGGGCCTTTTCCATAGGATTGGGGTTGGGGCCGGGGCTTTGCGCGGCGGGGGTATTCACTGGATCGGTTGTCATGTACACCTCTCAGCGAACCGGATGTGGGGTTCATGAGGTTAGAGAAGCCGAGGTTGGGCGGGTTCGAATTTTCTGCCGAGCGGTGGGTTGAGCCAAGGTTAGAGGATGCGCCGTTGACAAGCCCGGCCTGTGTTCCTATAAGTCCACTCCGTTCTGACCCCGGTCAGCACCTGCTCACCTGACAGCGAAGCGAGACGATGGAATTCACCGATTTTGATGCCGAACTGGCCGACTGGAGCCAGTTGCAGACAGACCATCCCTGCACAGGATTGCTGCTGGGTAACGGCGCCAGTCTGGCCGTGTGGAAAAACTTCGCCTATGACTCGTTGTTCGAACTGGCCCAGACGACCCGGAACAAGCCCCTGAGTCCCACCGAACTGGCGCTGTTCAAATCGATGGAGACCGAAAACTTCGAACCGGTGCTCAGTGGCCTCAAGGTCGCAATGCGGGTGAACGCGGCCCTGACCATTGGCTCGTCATCACCTCGCAATCGCTATTTCGCGATCAAGGAAGCGCTGATTCACGGCATCCGCTCGGCGCACATCCCGTGGCGTTTGATGGAGCCCTCTACTATCGCTCACATCAGCCAGGCCCTGAGCCAGTACACCACCGTCTACTCGACCAACTACGATCTATTGGCCTACTGGGCGGTGATGCACGGCGCCCAGCCGTTCGACGACCTGTTCGACGAAGACGCCGAATTCAACCTTCACCGAACCGACAGCCACGCCACCCGCATCCTCTACCTGCACGGCGGGATGCATCTGGTGAAAAACTTCGATGGCACCGCGCGGAAATTGCAGTCCTCGGAAAGCACGCTGCTGGGCAGTTTCGCCGTCAACGCGCTGGACGACGTGCCCCTGTTCGTCTGCGAAGGCCGTAGCGAAGACAAGATGAAGATCATCCGCGGCTCGGATTACCTGTCCTACTGCCACGCGCAACTGGCCCGGCATCAGGGTGACTTATGCCTCTTTGGCCATACGCTGGGCAAACAGGATAGGCACATCCTCAATGCCATCCTGCAAGCGAGACCGAAAACCCTCGCCATCTCCGTGCTGCCCCGCAGTGAAGCGTTCATTCAGCACCGCAAGCGGCATTACAGCGCGCTGTTCGAAGGGCAGAACATTGAGCTGAAGTTTTTTGATGCAACGAGCCATCCACTAGGGAAACCGGAATTGTCGATGCCGGTGGCTCGGTTGAAGGAAACGGTGGAGTTGAAGAGGGGATGATCCACTTCCAGTCAAAGCAAAGCCGCCCGAAGGCGGCTTCTATCGACACGCAGCAGAACTTGCATCGCTCCATCTGCGCCGCTGGGTCAATCTCCTAAGAGAGATCCAGACTCCTTTCAGCTTTCGCTGATGACGTGGCGAGTATGAGCAAGCAAGCGTTGCGTTTCAACGCTCTCCTGACAAATCAGAAAGATCCCACCTCACTACGCAATATGTCTTATGACAAACTCGTTTGGGGCGTTAAAAGCAAACCGGACCATTAAGGCCCGGTCATTTACCATGCAAAATCACACCGCTCCCAATCTTCCCAACCGCGCACGCTTACTCGTTACTTTCCGACAACGCCCCCACGGCGACGGCATTGCCCTGCGCCTTTTTCCCAACGCTGGCGGCCACTGATTCGGTTGATAGCCGAACACTGCTGAGCGCGGCAAGGCGGTCGCTGCTCGTCGATTTGACGATGCTACCTGACCATTGAGCCGCTACGGTCGCCATCCATGCGAACACGAATACTACGACACCTTGCAACGCCCACTTTCCGATGACCGACACGATGGTTCTCCTGGCTGGTTTTCTATGGCAGCAATTTGACCCTCAAACTGTTGCAGGAAGATGGCATTCAATTTCTGCACCAAGATTCATGCTCAGAAGCGGGCCGTTGAAAAAATCCCCACAAACGGCGCTTCCCCCCTGAAACCAAAGTGTACGGCTGATTCTGTCGCCAGCTGTTAAGGGGAAAAACGTGCGATCTGTGGCTGAATGAATGCCTTCTTTTCACTTATAACAACAAGGCACGATTCAGCATGTCTTCTCGCGAAAACACCGGCATGATCCTCGGATTGGTCGGGGTGGTGATCTTCAGCCTTACCCTGCCCATGACCCGCATCGTCGTTCAGGAAATCCACCCGCTACTCAACGGCCTGGGCCGAGCGCTCGTCGCGGCGATCCCGGCAGCCGCCCTTTTGCTGTGGCGACGGGAAAAGCTGCCGACCTTCGCACAATTCAAGGCACTGCTGGTCGTCGCGCTGGGTGTGATCATCGGCTTCCCGGTCCTGTCGGCTTGGGCGATGAAGACGTTGCCAGCTTCCCACGGCGCCTTGGTCAACGGGCTGCAACCGTTGCTGGTCGCCATCTACGCCGCGTGGCTGTCCCATGAACGCCCTTCCCGTGCATTCTGGATCTGTGCGGCGATGGGCAGCGTGTTGGTGTTGGGCTACGCGCTGATCAGCGGTGCCGGGAATCTGCAAGCCGGGGATTTGTTGATGGTCGGCGCTGTGGCGGTGGGGGGACTGGGTTATGCCGAAGGCGGCCGGCTGGCGAAGCAGATGGGAGGCTGGCAAGTGATCTGCTGGGCGCTGGTGATTTCAATCCCGGTACTGATCATCCCTGTCGGCTACCTGGCGTCTCAGCACCAAGGGGCCATTTCCATGGGCACATGGTGGGCATTCGGTTATGTATCGCTGTTCTCGCAGTTCATCGGTTTCTTCGCCTGGTATGCCGGGTTGGCAATGGGCGGGATTGCACGGGTGAGTCAGATCCAGCTGGTGCAGCTGTTCTTCACCATGGCCTTTTCGGCGCTGTTTTTCGGTGAGCACATCGACCCGATAACATGGTTCTTTGCCGCTGGCGTCGTCGTGACATTGGCCATCGGACGCAAGACCGCCGTCATCGCGCCGAAACCCGTGGTCGCCACCCGAGTCTAGCCGAGCAGGCCATCTGCCTGGAGCAACGTCTCCAGGCACTGCTCCTGAATGTTGTAGAACGCCTTCAATTCCCGAATCTTCGCCAGCAACTCGACAGGGTCCGCTGGCGTGGCGCGTTTAACCGCCAGAATCATCTTGTTCTTGTTGGTGTGTTCCAGCGAAATGAACTCGAACACCTTGGTCTCATAACCACAGGCTTCCAGCAACAACGCCCGTAAGGCGTCGGTCACCATTTCCGCCTGCTGCCCCATGTGCAAACCGTATTGCAGCATCGGCTTGAGCAGGCTTGGGCTCTGGATCTGCAGCCGGATCTGTTTGTGGCAGCACGGCGAACACATGATGATCGACGCACCGGAGCGAATGCCGGTATGGATCGCATAATCGGTGGCGATATCGCAGGCGTGCAACGCGATCATCACGTCCAGCTCTCCCGGCACGACGGAGCGCACATCACCGCATTTGAACACCAGCCCCGGATGCTCCAGCCGCTCGGCGGCGTTGTTGCACAGGGTGACCATGTCCTCACGCAATTCGACGCCGGTCACTTCGCCCTCTACCTGCAACGTGTTGCGCAGGTAATCGTGGATCGCGAAGGTCAGGTAGCCCTTCCCCGAACCGAAGTCGGCAACCGTTACTGGCTTGTCGAGCGCGATGGGCGAGTTGGCCAGGGCATGGGAAAACACCTCGATGAACTTGTTGATCTGCTTCCATTTGCGCGACATCGCCGGAATCAGCTCGTGCTGTTTATTGGTGACACCCAAGTCGGTGAGGAACGGACGGCTCAACTCCAAATAGCGCTTCTTCTCGCGATCGTGCTCGGCGGAGGGCGCTTCACGCTGCTGCTGGGACGTGTTGCGAAACAGCGTACTTTTGCCTTTCTTGCTGAATTCCAGCTGCACTTCGTCAGTCAGCGACAGCAAATGGGCGTTCTTGAAGGCCTCGGGCAGCAGATTGGCGATCAGTGCCTGGGCTTCAGTCAGGGGGTGATTCTTGGTGATGTCGCGGGTCCTGTATCGATAGACGAAGGACAGGCATGGCTGATCCTTGATCGTGGTCGGCTTGATGATGATCCGCTGCAGGTCGGCCTCGCTGCCGACATACTTGGCCAGCACCAGCTTGATCAGCGAGTTCTGGGTCAGGCAGGTGTCGAGCAGGCTCAGGAACTGGGCGCGGTGATCCTGCGCAGACAAGACGGCGGGGGCAGTAGCGGACATCGGGTGAAGCCTCGGGAAGCGAAAAATGCAAGGCCGGTATTTTAGGCGGGTACGGGGTTGAGGTGGATATAAATATTTACCACCTCATGCCCGCAGATCGGATCAGACTACTCCAGCACCACTAACCGATTCGGCAATTCATTGCGTGCTTGCGTCACCGGCACCTGATCGCTCAACACCTCACCGCAGGACCGTATGCACCCCAAAAACCCGTCGAGAATCCGGCCCTCGCTGACTTGCCGCGTAAACACGTCAACCATCGACCGCCAGACCATGTCGTCCACGTGCCGGGCGATCCCGTCGTCCACGATGATCTCGACATAACGCTCGGCCTCGCTGACGAAGATCAAGACCCCGGTGCCGTTGAGCGTCGCATGGAGATTCTGCTCCAGAAACTGCCGCCGAGCCAGGCTGCCCGCACGCCAATGCCGAACCGAAGCCGGAACCAGTCGCGTGCTGATTGCCGGCAATCGGCACAGCAATGCGACCACGATGAAGGTCGCAATCTGGGTCAACAGCAGCTCATTGGCGTTAAGCCAGCCTGGATAAAAATTGATCAACCCCGGCAGCAATAGCGCGACCAGCCCCGCCCAAATCAACGGGGCATACGCGTAATCGTCAGCACTGGCGGCCAGCACCGTCACCAGTTCAGCATCCGTGTCGTGCTCGACCGCCTCAATCGCCTTTGCGACTTGCCGTTGCTCGTCTTCCGTCAGTAATGCCATGGGTCATGCCTTATAAAGAGCCATCGACTACCAGCCACCGGAGGCGCCGCCCCCACCAAAACTGCCACCACCTCCGCTCATGCCGCCGGAGCCCGAGCCGCGAGAACTTGAGCCCCCCGATCCGAAGCCGCCTGAACCGCCCGAGCCAATGAAGCCGATTCCTCCGCCCCAACGGATGCTGATATACGCTGCCGCCACGAACAGCACGAAGAACAGCAGGCTCATGCGCCAGTCGGTCACGTCATCCCCGCCCGTCGCGCCCACCACCGGCTCGGCGAGCGGATCACCGCCCAAGACCTGAATGATGGCCTCCGTGCCTTTGTTGATGCCGCCGACAAAATCACCCTGTTTGAATGCCGGCGTGATGATCTGATTGATGATCACCGATGACTGCGCATCGGTCAGACGATCTTCCAGGCCGTACCCGACCTCAATCCGCACCTTGCGCTCTTCCTTGGCGACGATCAGCAGCGCGCCGTTGTCTTTGCCCTGCTGGCCGATGCCCCAGTAGCGCCCGAGCTGATAGCCATAGTCCTCGATCGTGCTGCCTTGGAGATTGGGCACCGTGACCACCACGACCTGCTCGGTGGTCAACTCTTCGTGCGCCCGCAGCATCTGGGACAGATGCTCTCTGCCGGGGTTGTCGATCATGTCCGCTGTGTCGACCACGCGGCCGCTCAACGGTGGAAACTTGATCTCGGCGACGCTCTGCTGGGCGAACACACCCACCAGCATTGCCAGCAATGCGACCGCGACGCCCCGCCGCGCCCACTGCATCAGAATTTCACTTGCGGGGCCTTGTCGGCGTCCGCGGCAGTGGCTTCGAAGTTGGGACGAATCGGCAAATCGCTGTACATCACCGAATGCCAGATGCGACCGGGGAAGGTACGGATTTCCGTGTTGTATTTCTCGACGGCAGCGATGAAATCACGACGGGCCACAGCAATGCGGTTTTCCGTGCCTTCGAGCTGCGACTGCAATGAGAGGAAGTTCTGGTTGGATTTCAGGTCCGGGTAGCGCTCGGAGACCACCATCAACCGGCTTAACGCGCCGGTGAGCTGACCTTGGGCGTCCTGGAACTGCTTGAGTTTGGCCGGATCATTCAACGTGCTGGCATCCACCTGAATCGACGTCGCCTTGGCCCGCGCTTCGATCACTGCGGTCAGGGTGTCCTGCTCCTGTTTGGCGTAGCCCTTCACGGTCTCCACCAGGTTGGGAATCAGATCAGCTCGACGCTGGTACTGGTTCTGCACTTGCGCCCAGGCCGATTTGACCTGTTCGTCGTAGGTCGGAATGTTGTTGATGCCACACCCCGCCAGCAGGGTGCTCAGTAGCATCAGCAATGCCAGTGACAAATTGTAACGACTGCCCCTAATGTGCCCATAACGCTCGATTTGCATGGCCTGCGCGCTCCTTGGTATGCCTTCATTGGTCGTCCCGTCAGACATGACTTTAGCCAAATCAGACGATCCCCGGCATAATCTTGGCCCATTACGTCGTCAGGCTCTGGATTGCCGGGCTGCAATCGGATAAAACTCGCTGCGCTACTGATGCCCTGATGCGCCAGGAGTTCAGCGACCGCCCCGTCCTGATGACAATAAAAACCAAAGGTTTCACTCCAAAACAAAGGCCACCCGGTATTTCGCGCGAGTTGCCGGTCCACGCCTTGAGAAAATCATTCATGAATAAGCTGTGTTTACTGAGTCTTGTCATCGGTCTGGCCAGTCAGTCCGCCTGGGCTGAAACCGCCGTCAAACCCGCCAGTAATGCCTCCACGCTGCAAGCCAAGAATGCGTTCATCGCCAACCTGATGAAGCAGATGACGCTGGACGAGAAGATCGGCCAATTGCGCCTCATCAGCATCGGACCGGAAATGCCGAAGTCGGAAATCGTCAAGGAAATCGCGGCGGGCCGGATCGGCGGGACGTTCAACTCCGTGGTACTGCCAGACAACCGCGCGATGCAAGATGCCGCAGTGCTTCACAGCCGCACGAAAATCCCGATGTTCTTCGCCTTCGACGTGGTCCACGGCCAGCGCACCATTTTCCCGATCAGCCTGGGATTGGCATCGACCTGGGACATGGACGCGGTGACCCGAGCCGGACGCGTATCGGCTATCGAAGCCGCCGCCGATGGCGTGGACATGACCTTCGCGCCCATGGTCGACATCACCCGTGACGCCCGTTGGGGCCGCAGTTCAGAAGGCTTCGGCGAAGACACCTATCTGGTCTCGCGCCTCTCGGCCACCATGACCCGCGCCTTCCAGGGCACCAGCACCCAGGCGCCGAACAGCATCATGGCGGCGGTCAAACACTTCGCGTTGTACGGCGCGGTCGAAGGCGGCCGCGACTACAACACCGTGGACATGAGCCCGGTGCGCATGCAACAGGACTACCTGCCGCCGTACCGCGCCGCGATTGATGCGGGCGCCGGTGGCGTGATGGTCGCGCTGAACTCGATCAACGGCGTGCCCTCCACCGCCAACGCATGGCTTCTGCAAGACGTGCTGCGCAAGGACTGGGGTTTCAAAGGTGTGACCGTCAGCGACCACGGCGCCATCAAGGAACTGATCGATCACGGCGTCGCCAAGGATTTCCGCGAAGCCGCGAAGTTGGCGATCAAGGCTGGCGTCGACCTGAGCATGAACGACAAGGCGTACGGCGAAGAATTGCCCGCGCTGGTGAAGAGCGGCGAAGTGTCGGTTCAGGAAGTCGACAATGCCGTGCGTGAAGTCCTCGGCGCGAAATGGGAAATGGGCCTGTTCGCCAACCCGTACCTGCGCATTGGCGCCGCAGTCGACGACCCGGCCGACCGCGATGCCGAAAACCGCCTGCATCGCGCCGAGGCTCGTGACGTTGCGCGCCGCAGCGTGGTCCTGCTGAAGAACGACAACGGCACCCTCCCCCTCAAGAAACAAGGCACCATCGCCGTGGTCGGCCCACTGGCGAAAAGCTCGCTGGACATGCTCGGCAGCTGGTCGGCTGCGGGCCTGGCCCGTCAGACCGTCAGCGCTTACGACGGTCTGGCCAATGCCGTCGGCGACAAGGCCAAGCTGCTTTACGCACCGGGTACCAATGTCACGGACAATCAGGAAGCCATCGCTTACCTGGACAAAATGGACGACCAGATTCACATCGACGGCCGTCCCGAGCAGGACATGATCGATGAAGCGGTCAAGGTCGCTCAGCAGTCGGATGTGGTGGTTGCCATGGTCGGTGAGTCCCGCAACATGTCCCACGAGGCCGCCAGCCGTGTCGATCTGGTGCTCCCGGGCCGTCAACGCGACCTGATCAAAGCGCTCAAGGCCACCGGCAAACCGCTGGTTATCGTGCTGATGAATGGCCGTCCACTGGCGCTGGGTGAAGAAAACAAACAGGCTGATGCGATGGTCGAGAGCTGGTTCCTCGGTACCGAAGGCGGTAACGCGCTGGCAGACGTGCTGTTCGGCGATTACAACCCGTCGGGCAAACTGCCGATGACGTTCCCGCGTTCCGTGGGTCAGGTCCCTGCGTACTACAACCATCTGAACACCGGCCGTCCGTATCGCCCGAATGATTCGAACTACACGTCGAACTACTTCGAAGAGCCGACCAGCCCGCTGTTCCCGTTCGGTTACGGTCTGAGCTACACCCAGTTCAGCGTTTCGGACATCGTGCTGTCGATCAACAAGATGACCCGCAAAGACAAGCTGACCGCCACGGTTCAGGTGAAGAATACCGGCAAGGTCGCGGGCGAAACCGTGGTCCAGCTGTACCTGCGTGACGTGGCAGCGTCGTTGAGCCGTCCGGTGAAAGAGCTGAAGAACTTCCAGAAGATCATGCTGAAGCCGGGCGAAGAAAAAGCCGTGAGCTTCACGCTGACCGAGGAAGACTTGAAGTTCTTCAACCCGTCGCTGAAATACGCTGCTGAGGCAGGTGACTTCAAGCTAATGATCGGTCTTGACTCTGAAGACGTGAAAGAGACCACTTTCACCCTGCAATAGACCCGTTCTGTAGGAGCGAATTTATTCGCGATTGTGTGTTTCAGACGATGCAGCAGCATTGCTTGAAACTGAGCTTCGCGAATGAATTCGCTCCCACAGGGTCCGGCGTTAACAGCCCCGACGCGTCAACCCATTCAGGTAGACAGGCCCTTCGCTATGCCTCGCTCCGCCCGTCTTCTCTTATCGACCATCCTGATTCTCGCAGGCGCAGTCATTGCCGCGACGCTGGCCATGCATCAGGCGCAACGCCACTCACTGGAAGACGACGCCGCACGGGCGCAAGGCCAGCTGTCGCTTTACGCCAACACCCTGCAAACCCTGATCGAACGCTATCGCGCCCTGCCCGCCGTTCTGGCGCTGGACCCGCAACTGCGTGATGCGCTCAAAGGCCCGGTCAGCCCTGAAACCACTCAGACCCTCAACCTGAAGCTGGAACAGATCAACGGCGCGGCACAATCCTCCACGCTGGAGCTGCTCGACCGCAACGGCTTGGCCATCGGCGCCAGTAACTGGCGGCTGCCCAGCAGCTACGTCGGCCACAATTATGGCTTTCGTCCCTACTTCACCCAGACCAAAGCCAATGGCGTCGGGCGTTTCTACGCCGTGGGTGTGACCAGTGGCATTCCAGGTTATTTCTTGTCGAGTGCCGTCTACGACGATGAAGGGCATTTCATCGGTGCAATGGTCGTCAAACTTGAGTTCCCGGACCTTGAACACACTTGGGCGCAAGGCGACGATCTGCTGTTGGTCAGCGACGCCAAAGGCATCGTGTTCATCGCCAATCAGCCAGGCTGGCGCTATCGCGCGCTTCGACCGCTGTCCGAGCGGGACCGCGCCGAATTGACCCGCACGCGCCAGTACGACAAACAGCCGCTGTCGCCCCTTATCCATGAGCCCCTGCGTGAGTTCACCGACAACAGCCACTTGAGCCGGATCGTCGGCCCCCATGGCGCGGAGGAGTTCCTCTGGCAATCGCTGCCGCTGCAGCCCGAAGGCTGGACGCTGCACCTGCTGCGCAAACCCCAACCCGCGACTGAAGACGTCCGCAACGCTGCGCTAGCCGCTGCGGGCATCTGGCTGACGTTGGTGTTTCTGGGGCTGTTCCTTTATCAACGCTGGCGCCTTGCCCGCCTTCGGCAACGCAGCCGCGAAGAGCTGGAGCGACTGGTAGATGAACGCACCCGCGACTTGCAAACCGCGCAGGACGGGCTGGTGCAATCGACCAAACTGGCAGCGCTGGGCCAGATGTCGGCCGCGCTGGCTCACGAAATCAATCAGCCCCTCACCGCGCAGCGCATGCAACTGGCGACGCTGCGTCTGTTGCTGGACCACGGCCGGGTCGATGACGCTTACAAGGCGCTCGCCCCGCTCGACCAGCAATTGACGCGCATGGCCGCCCTCACGGGCCATCTCAAGACCTTCGCCCGCAAAAGCCCCAGCGGACTGCGCGAACGGGTGGACCTGGCGTGCGTGGTTGATCAGGCGATGCTGTTGCTGGATGCGCGCATTCGTGAGGAACGCGTCAGTTGCGTGCTGGACATGACTCGCCCGGCCTGGGTGCGCGGCGACGCGATCCGCCTGGAACAGGTGCTGATCAACCTGTTGCGCAACGCGCTGGACGCCATGAGCGATAAACCGCTCAAACGTCTGGAAATCCGTATCGAGGACAAAGATGGACAGTGGCGTTTATCCGTGGCCGATAGCGGCGGCGGGATTGCCGATGAGCATCTGGCGAATATTTTCGACCCGTTCTTCACCACCAAACCGGTCGGCGACGGGCTTGGTCTGGGCCTGGCTGTGTCATACGCCATCGTGCACGAGCTCGGCGGTCGCCTGTGCGCCGAAAACCGCGACAATGGCGCACAGTTCTCCTTTTCCCTCACGCAGGCCCCGGAGGCCGAACCCGCATGTTGAACTCGGTGATTGTGGTCGATGACGAGGCGCCCATCCGAGAGGCCGTCGAACAATGGTTGTCGTTGTCCGGATTCGACGTGCAGCTGTTCAGCCGCGCCGAAGATTGCCTCGCCAGGTTGCCCGCGCATTTTCCAGGCGTGATTCTGAGCGACGTGCGGATGCCCGGCATGGGGGGTCTGCAATTGCTCGCTGAATTGCAGACCCGTGATGCCGACCTGCCCTTGATTCTGCTGACCGGTCATGGAGACGTGCCGATGGCGGTCGAGGCCATGCGCGATGGGGCGTACGACTTTCTGGAAAAGCCCTTCACCCCCGAAACGCTGCTGAGCAGCCTGCGTCGTGCGTTGGAGAAACGCGCCCTGGTCCTGGAAAACCGCCGCCTGCATGAACAGGCTGACACCCGAACGCGACTCGACGCTACGCTGCTGGGCCTGTCACCCACGATGCAGACCTTACGACGGCAGGTGCAGGATCTGGCCCAACTCCCGGTCAACGTGTTGATCCGCGGCGAAACCGGCAGCGGTAAGGAAATGGTCGCTCGCTGCCTGCATGATTTCGGGCCCCGGGCGAAGAAACCGTTCGTGGCGGTCAATTGCGCGGCTATTCCCGAGCAGTTGTTCGAAGCCGAGCTGTTCGGTCACGAGAGCGGGGCCTTTACCGGCGCTCAGGGCAAGCGCATCGGCAAGCTGGAATACGCCGACGGCGGCACGCTGTTCCTCGACGAAATCGAAAGCATGCCCCTCGCTCAACAGGTGAAATTGCTGCGGGTGATTCAGGACCGGCGTCTTGAGCGGCTCGGTTCGAACCAGAGCATCGAGGTTGATTTGCGGATCATTGCGGCGACCAAACCGGACCTGTTGGACGAGGCGCGTGCCGGGCGTTTTCGCGAAGACCTGGCGTATCGCCTGAACATTGCCGAACTTCGTCTGCCGCCGCTGCGCGAACGGCGCGAGTACATTCCGCTGCTATTCGGCCATTTCTCTCGGCAATCGGCAGAAAGACTGAGCCGCCCCGTGCCGACCTTGAGTGGTGGCCAGTTGAGCCATCTGCTGAGCCACGACTGGCCGGGCAACGTGCGTGAGCTTGCCAACGCGGCGGAGCGGCAGGTGCTGGGGCTGGAGAATCCGGCGTCCGTTGATTTGCCAGTGGGTCAGTCGCTGGTGGACCAACAAGAAGCGTTTGAAGCCCATTGTTTGCGCTCGGCCTTGAGTCGGCACAAAGGCGATATCAAGGCCGTGCTGAATGAACTGCAACTGCCCCGCCGCACCCTGAACGAAAAGATGCAGCGCCATGGGTTGGTGCGCGAAGACTATCTCCCGGACAACAGCTGAACACTGTAGGAGCGTGGCTTGTCCCGCGATCGGCTGCGCAGCAGTCGTAACCCGGCATTTGCGGTGTTTCAGATAGAGCTCGTCCAACCGTATTACGACGGGTTCCCCGCCGATCGCGGGACATGCCTCGCTCTTGCAGCAATGCGCGACTTTCCGCTCACCTGCGTCTACTCAATAAGCGGATTTCCGCTCACCGCAACCCTGCCTCCCCCTCTAAACCGGGCCTTCAGAGCCTTGGCACACCTCCTGCTATCACTGTCGCCAGACCGCATCACTGCGCTCCCTCTAAAAACAATGACTTGCAGGAAAACCCATGGCTATCCCCAACACTGCCTCAAACGGCGCCACCGCCGCACCTGCTGCCGAAAAGACCACCGGAAGTCGCCTGAAATCCATTTTCAGCGGTTCGGTCGGCAACATGGTCGAGTGGTATGACTGGTACGTCTACGCCGCTTTTTCCCTCTATTTCGCCAAAGTCTTCTTCCCCAAGGGCGACACCACCGCGCAATTGCTCAACACAGCTGCGATCTTCGCCGTCGGCTTCTTGATGCGACCGATCGGCGGCTGGCTGATGGGCCTCTACGCAGACCGCAAAGGCCGCAAGGCAGCGCTGATGGCCTCGGTACTGCTGATGTGCTTCGGCTCGCTGATCATTGCCTTGACGCCCGGCTATGAAACCATCGGCGTCGGCGCCCCCATCCTTCTGGTGCTCGCCCGATTGCTGCAAGGCCTCTCGGTCGGCGGCGAATACGGCACCTCGGCAACGTACCTCAGCGAGATGGCAACCAAGAAAAGCCGCGGCTTCTACTCCAGCTTCCAGTACGTGACGCTGATCTCCGGTCAGCTCATCGCGCTGGGCGTGCTGATCGTGCTGCAACAGACCCTCACCACCGAGCAGTTGAACGCATGGGGCTGGCGTATTCCGTTCGCCATCGGCGCGCTGTGTGCCGTGGTCGCGCTGTTCCTGCGTCGCGGCATGGAAGAAACCGAGTCCTTCACTCAGAAGAAGGAAGCGCCAAAAGAGAGCCTGATGCGCACGCTGATGCGTCATCCGAAAGAGCTGATGACCGTGGTCGGCCTGACCATGGGCGGCACGCTCGCCTTCTACACCTACACCACCTACATGCAGAAATACCTGGTGAACACGGTCGGCATGAGCATCACCGACTCCACTACCATCTCGGCGGCCACGCTGTTCCTGTTCATGGTGCTGCAACCGGTGATCGGCGCGCTGTCTGACAAGATAGGCCGTCGCCCGATCCTCATCGCCTTCGGTGTGCTCGGCACACTGTGCACCGTGCCGATCCTCAGCACCCTGCACACCATTCAGACCTGGTGGGGCGCGTTCTTCCTGATCATGGCCGCACTGATCATTGTCAGCGGCTACACCTCGATCAACGCTGTGGTGAAAGCCGAACTGTTCCCCACCGAGATCCGGGCGCTGGGTGTGGGCCTGCCTTACGCGCTGACCGTGTCGATCTTCGGCGGCACTGCCGAATACATCGCGCTATGGTTCAAGAGCATCGGCATGGAAACCGGTTACTACTGGTACGTCACAGCCTGTATCGCCTGCTCGCTGCTGGTGTACGTGTTCATGAAAGACACCCGCAAACACTCGCGGATCGAGACGGACTGACGGGCTGAGGTCCTCAATCTGCCCAGTCAAGCAGAAAAATCAGGGGCGACCACGCGAGTGGTCGCCCCTTTTTTTCACTGCCAGGGCAGCTAAGTGGCTGAAACATCAACGGCTTTTTCCAATATCAATTTCAGCGATGATCGGTACTAACGCTGTTAACTTTTTATTAATCCTGAGCCGAGTAAAGTTAGCTCCATACCGAGTTACCACTACATTGAATCGATCTGGAGCAACTACCATGAAAACTAATAAACTGATCTTCGGCCTCGCTTTCTCTCTTCTGGCTTCAAGCGCTTTTGCACTTCCAACTGTGGATGCACACCAACAAGTGAACGCACCTGTTGTCGCTGAAAACGGTTCTTCTCACACTAACATCGGCCGCGTTGCCTCCGACGGTGCTGACCGTGTAGGTGCCAACCGCGTTGCCTCCGACGGTGCTGACCGTGTAGGTGCCAACCGCGTTGCGACCGATGGCGCGGACCATGTTGGTGCCAACCGCGTTGCTGCTGACGGCGCTGACCATGTTGGTGCAAATCGTCTGGCCGCTGATGGCGCTGATCACGTAGGTGCAAATCGCCTGAGCTGATCAAAAGGCAGTTCCCTACCAGCCCGGCTCTCGCCGGGCTTGATTTTTTCAGCTCGCTCAATTTCCCTCAAACCCGCGTAGTCAGGGCCTTCTTCTTTGGCTTAGGTCATTTCTTGTTGCGGCCCGCGTGCTGCCGACATAAACCTCGTGAATGTCGACGAATAACGCGAGCCCACCCACGAAAAAGAACGACCCACAAAAACCAAAATCAGTCAAGAGTCAAATCTGTCTGTTTCGACAGAAATTGCCCCATCACGGATCAGAAACCGCTGGAGCGCTTTAAAACCGGGCGCTGCGCCCTACTATCATTTTCGGCGATGGTCGTTAGCAAGCTTGTTAACTTCTACTTAATGCAGGCGCGCGTAGAATTGACTCCATACCCAAGTTAAAGAAAATTTGAACTTACACCTGGAGTCAACATCATGAAAACTTCGAACCTTATTTTTGGCCTTAGTCTTTCCATTCTGGCATCGAGCGCATTTGCTCTGCCTGTTTCTTCTGATCAACACGCAGTTGTCAGCGGTACTGTTGTGGCTGAAGGCGGCTCTTCTCACACTAATGCGTCGCACACCGGTACTTATCGCCAAGCGTCCGATGGTGCTGATCATATCGGCGCAAATCGTCTGGCCTCCGACGGTGCTGACCGCGTAGGCAACAATCGCCAGGCTGCCGACGGTTCCGACCACGTGGGTGCCAACCGCCTCGCTTCTGACGGTGCAGATCGCGTCGGCAATAACCGCCAGGCTGCCGACGGTTCCGACCACGTAGGTGCCAACCGCCTCGCCTCTGACGGCGCTGATCGCGTCGGCAATAACCGTCAGGCTGCCGATGGTTCGGACCACGTGGGTGCCAACCGCCTGGCCTCTGATGGTGCCGACCGCGTAGGCGCCAACCGCGTCAGCTGATACCGGATTCACGTTTACGTTCCACCTCCCGAACTCCCTTTGTAGCCCGACTGATGTCGGGCTTTTTTTTGCCTGCGACCCGCCCGGGGATGGCGTCCCGATTCAATGCCTTGCACTATGACGCCTCGACTCAAAGGGCTGGCTGCCACCCTGTCCCGGCCTCATTACTCCTCAGGACTTCGCCATGTCAGACGAGATTCACTTCTACGAACCCGCGAACGGCCACGGCCTGCGCCACGACCCGTTCAATGCCATTGTCGGTCCGCGCCCTATCGGCTGGATCTCGTCGCAAGACGCAGCAGGCAAACTCAACCTCGCCCCCTACAGTTTTTTCAACGCGTTCAATTACGTGCCGCCGATCGTTGGTTTCTGCAGCATCGGTCGCAAGGACAGCCTGAACAACATCGAACAGACCGGCGAATTCGTCTGGAACCTGGCGACTCGCCCGCTCGCCGAGCAGATGAACCAGAGCTGCGCGCCGGTGGCGTCAGACGTCAACGAATTCGAATTGGCAAACCTGACCGCCGAGCCTTCGCGCATTGTTTCGGTGCCTCGCGTGAAAGAGACGCCGGTGGCGTTCGAATGCAAAGTGACGCAGATCATCCAGCTGCAGCGGGCCGACAAGGAAGTGGTGCCGAGCTGGTTGATTCTGGGAGAGGTGGTGGCGATTCACATCGCCAAGCGACTGCTGAAAGACGGTGTGTACGACACGCTGGCCGGGGAGCCGATCTTGCGTGGGGGTGGCCCTGCGGATTATTTCCAGCTGGGCCCGGAGTCGCTGTTCAAGATGTACCGGCCAAAAGCCTGATCAATCCTGCGCGAACATCAGTTCGCCTTCGGACGTCACGTCGATCAGCCGCTCCAGTTCTTCGACAGCGGCTTGATCGGCAGCCAGTGCGGTCTTGAATTTCTGCTCGTCCAACACGCGATGAAACGTCGGTGCACCGCCCGCGCCCAATCCCTTCACCGCAATCGCGGCGCTATAGCCACCCTCGCCCGGAACGGCGGCTGAAACGGCTTCGTGATGCTGAAATTCTTTGCGTGCCATGGGAGGAAAGTCCTGCCTTGAAAAGGGAAAGGCGAGGATTTTAAACGTTTGGATTGGAATCTGCGCAGGGCAAATGGGGAGCGGTGATCACCCCGCCATCCTCACGCTCGGCGACACATAGGCCGCCTGGGCCTGGGCCGCAGTCACGCTGGCGAAGGTCTGAAAATCCAGACTACGGACCAACCGTTCAACCATGAGATCAGAGAAGATTTTCAGCTCCGGCGCCGAAAACCAGTCATTCATCGCCGACCTGTCCGCCCAAGTGCCGCTGAGCACCCAGATGTCAGGTTCGGTCATGGAATGTTGCAAGGTGAAACTCAGGCAGCCTGCGGTGCGGGAGGTGGGGCCAATCAATGCGCTCAGACGTGCGCCCAGTTGCGCACTGTTTCCGGCACTGGCGCGCAGGGATACAAGATGGCTCACGACGGAAGTGCTGTGCATGGTCTGTGCTCCTTTGGAACAGCCGCGATCGGAATAGACGTAGCGGCTGGAAGTGAAGATTAGTGGGCACAGCGCAGTAGCCGTTAGCCAATTACTGCCCGGTTATTGCCTGATTCTGCGCGGATGTACGTATAAGGAGGCGCCGGGAGGCGACAATCACACGGGCCTACGAACGGACTTTCAAGCAATTCGCCCCGATGAACAGGGCCCTTCGTCGCACAACGGATGAAGCCACGGCAGAATCAGGCAATCATCCGACAGAATCCGCCTAACGCTCGCGCTTGCACAAAAATAAGCTGTGCTGCATCGACGCTTCGCCAGAGGACTTTCCCATGCTGCCCACTGCCGCCATTCCTGGATTGCCGGACCGCCTGCCTGAAGCCCGACCTGCGCCTGAATTGAGCACGCAGATGGAGCAACAGCGTGCCGAGTTGGCGGAACTGATCCGTCGTCACGCGCCCCGTGATGGCAGCTTTCAGACGGTGATCAAATCGCTGTTCATGGTGCGTCACGACCAGCCCACGCAGTCGGTACCGGGGCTGGTGCAGCCCGCGTTGTGCATCATGGCTCAAGGCCGGAAAGACGTGACCCTCGGCGGCGAACTGTTCACGTACGACCCCCTGAACTATCTGGTGTTGTCGGTCGCGCTGCCGATCAGTGGCAAGGTCATTTATGCCACGCCAGAAGAGCCGCACCTGGCGATGCGTCTGGACATCGACCCGGCTGACATCAACGCCTTGATCGCCGAGGCAGGCCCTATGAGCGTGCCGACGCGCCCCAGCGGTCGTGGGATGTACGTGGAGCGCATCGATTCATCGTTGCTGGACGCCGTGATTCGCCTGATTCGCCTGCTTGACACCCCAAAGGACATCCCGATGCTGGCGCCGCTGATCACGCGGGAGATTCTTTACCGCTTGCTGCGTGGGAGCGAAGGCTATCGGCTGTACGAAATCGCGATTTCCAACTGTCAGACCCATCGCGTCTCTCAGGCCATCACCTGGTTGAACGCTCATTTTCATCAGCCGTTGCGCATTGAAGAACTGGCGCGAGAGGTCAACCTCAGCGTTTCAACCTTGCACCACCGTTTCAAGGCCGTGACCGCCATGAGCCCGTTGCAGTATCAAAAGCAATTGAGGTTGCAGGAAGCCCGCCGCCTGATGCTGGCGGACGGGCTGGAAGCGTCGGCGGCGGGTTATCGGGTGGGCTATGAAAGCCCGTCCCAATTCAGCCGCGAGTACAGCCGTCTGTTTGGCGCGCCCCCGTTGCGGGATTTGGCGCGCCTGCGCAAAACGGTGTGATCAAACCGCCCGGACGACGTGCTTGATTTCCTGAAACGCCTGCATGCCCCACGGCCCCAATTCGCGCCCCAGACTGCTCTGCTTGTAGCCGCCCCACGACGTCTGCGGGAAGATCACCTGTGGCGCGTTGATCCAGACCATACCGGCGTGCAGCGCGTTGGCCACGCGGTCGGCGGTTTCGCTGTTGCCACTGACCACGCTGGCCACCAGCCCGAATTGACTGTCGTTGGCCAGCGCGATCGCCTCGGCTTCTGAACTGAACCCGCGCACGCACAGGACGGGACCGAAAATCTCCTCCCGCCACAGCGTGCTGTCCAGCGGCACGTCCGTGAACACCGCAGGCTCCAGGAAATAACCGCGCGTCAGATCGGCGGGACGCTGGCCGCCACACAGCAGACGAGCCCCTGACACTTTGCCCGCCTCGATGTGATTGAGCACCCGCCGGTATTGCGCCTGATTCACCAGTGGCCCCATCTCCGTGCCGTCGTCCTGCGGACCGCCGACTTTGATCGACCGGGCCTTGGCGACGATGCGTTCCAGAAACGGCGTCAGCAGTTCTTGCGCCACCAACACCCGACTGGTGGCCGAACACATCTGACCGGCATTGAAATAACCGCCGCCGCTGGCCAGTTCGACCGCCAGGTCCAGATCCGCGTCCGCCATGACCAGCAACGAAGATTTGCCGCCCAACTCCAGGCTGACACCCTTGATGGTCTCCGCCGCCCGCTGCATCACCTGAACGCCCACTGCATTGCTGCCCGTGAACGAGACTTTGGCGATGCCGGGATGCGCGGACATCGGCGCGCCGACGGACAGCCCGGTGCCGCAGACCACGTTGAACACGCCCGTTGGCAGGCCGCTGTCAGCAATGATCTGCGCCAACTCAAGTTCGGCCAGCGGGGTCACTTCCGAGGGTTTAAGCACGACGCAACAGCCAGCGGCGAGCGCCGGGGCGAGTTTCCACGCGGTGGTGACCATCGGGAAATTCCACGGCACGATCAAGCCCACCACGCCGCACGGCTCACGGCGCAAACGTGCTGTGAAATCGTCGGTGGGCAGCTCGACCGAACGGTTTTGCTGACCGTCAGAGGCCTCTGCCAGATCGGCGTAATAGCTGAAGGTGGCGATCACGTCGTCCACATCAATGGCGGCCTCGAAGCCCGGTTTGCCGTTGTTGCTCGATTGCAATTCCATCAAGCGTTCGCGGCGGGCCGTGACCCCGTTGGCGATCTTGCGCAGAATCATCGCCCGCGCCGCGCCGGTGGTTTTCGACCAGGCTCCGAACGCTGCCTGAGCGGCCTGCACCGCTTGGTTCACGGCATCGGCGTCGCCGCCCGTGACGATGGCCAGCCGCTCTTCATTCGACGGATTGATCACCGTCAGTTGTTCGCCACCCGAACGCCATGTGCCATCGATGTACAGACCTGCCAAAACCGGATTCAACACAGTCGCCTCACTCATGATGCTTTCAACCCATTCATCCAGCCGCGCTGGTCGATTTCGAGGACGGTCGGCCCCTGACGGTCGTTCGCCGCGAGCAAGGCCGCCTTCAAGGATTCCACGTCGTTCACCGCTTCGGCCGCGCAGCCCAAGGCCTTGGCGACCCCAATGAAATCGGGGGTGTAGATGTCCACGCCGACCGGCTCGATGGCCCGGTTGACCATGTATTTCTTGATCTCTTCGTAGCCCTGGTTATTCCACAGCAGGACGATGATCGGCGTGCGCGCTTCGACCGCACTGGCCAGTTCCGACAGGGTGAACTGCAAACCGCCGTCGCCAATCAGACAGGCCACCGGGTTGCGCTCGCCAGCGTCCTGACTCCCCAGCCAGGCACCCACCGCTGCGGGCAGGGCGTAGCCGAGGGTGCCGTAGCCCGTGGACGAGTTGAACCAGCGGCGCGGTTTGTCCAGGTCCAGGGTCAGGTTGCCGGTGTAGACCGGTTGAGTGGAGTCGCCGACGATGACGACCTCAGGCAGCACCTCAAGCACCGTATTCAGGAACAGCGTCTGCCCCCGAGTCGGTTCGTCCCACGACGCATCGAGCGTGGCCTTCAAGGCTGCGGCGCGTTTATGGCCCCAATCGCTGGCGCGTTCGGGCAACGACTCCTGGGCGAGCGCGGCCACCAAGGCCTCAGCAGCCGTCTGCGCGTCAGACACGAGCGCGACCTTCGGCGGAAAATTGCGCACGGTCTGGTCAGGGTCGATGTCGATGCGCAGCAATGTGCCAGGGATCTTGAAGTGCCCTTGAAAGGTGATGTCGTAGTCGGTTTCAGCCAGCTCAGTGCCGATGGCCAGCACGACGTCGGCGCCTTCGATGATTTCGCGGGTCGGGTCGAGGGATTGCGTGGAGCCGATCAGCAGCGGGTGGTTCGACGGCAGCATGCCTTTGGCGTTGATGGTCAAGGCCACCGGCGCGTCGAGGGTTTCCGCCAGTTGAGTCAGCGCAGCGGCTGCGTCGATGGCACCGCCACCGGCCAGAATCAATGGGCGCCTGGCATTGGCCAGCAGAGTCGCCATCTGCTTGATCGCAGCAGGCGCCGGACCCGCGCGGGTGATCGACACTGGCTGGCTGTCGAGGAGGTGATCGGCGTTCTCCACCAGCACGTCCAGTGGGATTTCGATGTGCACCGGACGCGGTCGTCCCGCTTGAAACAGCGCAAAGGCGCGCGCCAGCACCGACGGCAGCTCGGACGCTGACATCAGGGTGTGCGAGAACGCGGCAACGCCTGCGACCAACGCGCCCTGGGCTGGCAGTTCATGCAGCTTGCCACGGCCGCCGCCCAACTGGCTGCGGGACTGAACGCTGGAAATGACCAGCATCGGGATCGAATCGGCGTAGGCCTGCCCCATCGCCGTGGTGATGTTGGTCATGCCGGGGCCCGTAATAATGAAGCACACGCCCGGTTTGCCGCTCGTGCGTGCATAACCGTCAGCCATGAACCCGGCGCCCTGCTCGTGGCGCGGCGTGACGTGGTTGATCGAAGAGCTGGCCAGACCGCGATACAACTCCACGGTGTGAACACCGGGAATGCCGAACACCTGCTCGACCCCGTAGCCCTCCAGTAACTTGACCAATACCTCGCCGCACGTCGCCATGTGTCAGGACCTTTTCTTCGTTGTTGAACATCGTCGTGAATGCAGCTCTCCAGGCTTGCGCCGGGAGCCACTCAGAGGCGTCATTGGACCGTGAGGCCATATCGGTGACAACGCAAAAAATGTCATGCTTAGCCATGTCCTCAGATCATGGCTGCACTGACTCATGAAACGTTTGCCGCCCCTGCCCGCGCTTCACACCTTTCTCATCACGGCGCGTTGCTGCAATTTCACGCGGGCGGCTGAGACGCTGCACATCACTCAAGGTGCCGTCAGTCGGCAGATTTCCGGGCTGGAGAGTCATTTGGGGCATCGTCTGTTTCATCGCGAGGCGCGAGGGTTGAGTCTGACGACGGAGGGCCGAGCTTTCTTGCCCCGTATCGAGCAGGTGTTCGGGTTGATCGAAACCGCAGTGGACGAACTCGGTACCGAACAACGCCCTCTGCAATTGAAAGCCCCGACCTGCATCACGCGCTGGCTACTGCCCCGACTCATGCAATGGCAAAAAGAACGGCCCGATGCCCCTGTCGAACTGACCACGACGATTGCCCATGGCGTGGATTTTCGCCGGGAACGCTTCGATGCGGCGGTCGTTTACGGTGGGCATCCCGACGATTCGATGCACATTCATCCGCTGTTCGACGAACAACTCACCCCGGTCTGCGCCCCGTCTCTTTTGAAAGGGTCCTATCCCTTGAAGCAGTTCAGCGATCTGGAACAACACATGCTGCTGCACCCAACGCTGAATGAGCAGGACTGGGGACAATGGCTCAAAGCGGCGGGCACGCGGCTGAGCAACGTCGGCAAGGGGCAGCATTTCGACACGATGGACCTGGCGATGACAGTCGCGTCTCAAGGCTCGGGCGTGGCGATGGGCGACTGGTCGCTCATCGGCGAGGACCTGAGTGCCGGGCGGCTCGTGACGCCGTTCGATCTGAAGGTTAAAACCGGCGCGTCGTACTTTTTCGTCTACCCGAAACGCACTGAGCCCACGCCGCCGATGCGCGAACTGCTGGATTGGCTTCAGGCCCAAGCCTTGGCGCGATAGATAGTTCCATAATCATATGGCCACTACGGGAGTGCGCCCGATAAAAACATACAATCCCCGATGAGTGCACTGCACGGCCCAGAGCGGCCTACACTCACCTTGTCCGACAAAAATAATTTTTATCCGGATCGAGGTACGCGTCATGAAAACCACGCTGAAAAGACAATGCGTTTATGTCGTCGCTGTCGCCACCGTCCTGAGCATTTATGCCGCAGGCGCGTACCGAATCGAACAACTGAGGCAATCGCCGCGCATGGCGGTGGTTTGCACCTTCGGTCATTGCGTACCGACGGATGCGAGCTTCAGCGCCCTTCGCTGAATTCCCAAATCTCAGGCTTGAGTGAATCGATTAAGCCAACTATCGATTAGCAAGCTAACGGATTAGACTGGACGCACTTTTCCCGCCGAGCCTTCGGCGGGTCAACCTGCCAGTTCGAGTCTCTTTCCGTGACCAGCCTCAATCAGACCCGCCCGGACATTCGCAGCATTCTCTTCGCGCTGATGATGGCTGTGTTTCTCAGCGCCCTCGACCAGACCATCGTGGCGGTCTCGATGCCCGCCATCTCTGCCCAATTCAAGGATTTTGACCTGCTCGCCTGGGTCATTTCGGCCTACATGGTCGCGTTGACCGTTGCGGTGCCCATCTACGGCAAGCTCGGTGACCTCTACGGCCGTCGTCGCCTGATGCTATTCGGGTTGGGGTTGTTCACGCTGGCCTCGCTGTTCTGCGCGATGGCGCAAAGCATGGAGCAACTGGTGTTGGCGCGGGTGCTTCAGGGTATTGGTGCGGGCGGGATGGTGTCGGTAAGTCAGGCGATCATCGGCGACATCGTGCCCCCACGCGAGCGGGGTCGCTATCAAGGTTACTTCAGCGGCATGTACGCCGCCGCCAGCGTCGCCGGTCCTGTGCTGGGCGGGTTCATGACCGAGTACCTGTCATGGCGCTGGGTGTTCATCATCAACCTGCCGCTGGGTTTTCTCGCCTGGTGGGTCGCCCGCCAGACACTGGTGGGGCTGCCGGTTCCGCAACGCAAACCTGTCATTGATTATCTGGGCACGATCCTGATGATCGTCGGCCTGACCGCGCTGTTGCTCGGCATCACGGAAATCGGCCAAGGTCACAGTTGGCGCGATCAGCATGTGCTGGCGCAATTGGGCGTGGCGTTGCTGGCGCTGGTGATTTTCGTGACGTATGAACGCCGCACCCGTGAGCCGCTGCTGCCGATGCACCTGTTCGCCAACCGCAGCGCGGTGCTCTGCTGGTGCACGATTTTCTTCACCAGCTTTCAGGCGATTTCGCTGATCGTGCTGCTGCCACTGCGCTTTCAGACCGTCACGGGAGGCGGTGCGGACAGCGCGGCCCTTCACCTGATGCCGCTGGCCATCGGCATGCCCATGGGCGCTTATTTCGGCGGGCGTCGCACCTCGCTGACCGGGCGCTACAAGCCAATGATTCTGGCGGGAGCCTTGCTGATGCCGCTGGCCATTCTCGGCATCGCGTTCACGCCACCGCAATCGGCGATACTGACCGGCCTGTTCATGGTGCTGACCGGGATCGCCAGCGGTCTGCAATTCCCGACGTCATTGGTCGGCACGCAGAACTCAGTGGAGATGAAAGACATGGGCGTCGCGACCAGCACCACAAACCTGTTCCGCTCTCTCGGCGGTGCCGTGGGCGTGGCCAGCATGTCGGCGCTGCTGCTGGCTATGTTGACGGGCTCGGGGCTGGGCGGGATCGACGGCGGTTCACTAACCTCAGAAGGTGGCTCGGGCAACCTGTTGATGGACAGCCTGCACGCGGTCAGCGGCCCGGCACTGGAGCTGTTGCGTGGGCAACTGTCGATGACCTTCCAGCACCTGTTGATGGCCAGCGCCGGGGTGTCGGTCCTGGGACTCGCTGCCGCACTGGCAATGCCGAACAACCTGTTGCGCGGGCGCGACGACAAGGATCGGTGAGGCGCGATCGCCAACACGCCACAAACCTGGTGGGTTTTCGACTCACTCAACCGCTGTAATACCCCACCGCCACCAGAAAATCTCCCACTTTGCGCATGTACGCGTGCTTGCGCTCGATCTTCCCGGTCACCGGGTTGCGCCAGCGGTATTCGTACTCGCCCTCGGGCTGCTTCTTGAGCATCTCCAGCATCGGCCGCCCGACGGGTTTACCTTCTGGATCTTTGATCTTGCTGAAATCGGTATTGACCAGCCGCAGGTTGGTGCCATGGGCGACGTAGCGCTTGGTGTCTACATTCACCACGAAGACGTAAAGATCATCCTGCAAGAACCCACCCTTGAGGCTGTTGATGGCCTGAACAGTCCCGTCCTGATCCTGCTCCAACGCTTTGGAGGCCTTGTCCAGTAACGCTCTGGCCTGTTCTGGCGCGGCGCGTGGCAGGTAATAACCCACCGCCAGAATGCGATTGCCGACCCGCTGGAAGTACACGCGCTTGCGCTCGACCTTGCCGTCGCGCCAGTTCTGCCAGCGGTATTCGGCTTGCTGGATGCCCGCGCTCTCGGGCGTCTGCAGCACCTCCTTGAAGCCTTTTTGCAGGTCGGGGTCCAGCACTGAAGAAATGTCACGACCGATCAACACCACGGAAGGACCGCCGCTGGCGAGCATCACCCCGTTGGTGTCCGTCACGAAGACGTACCGCTCACCGTCGACGAATTCGCCCTGTCGGCTGAATTCGGCCAAGGCCTTGTCGCCGACTTGCCGATAGTGCGTCACAGCCTTCTCCAGCAAAGCTTTGGCAGACGCCGCTTCCTGCGCATCGTCAGCCGCCATGACCTGGCTCATCCCGATGCAGGCAAACGCCGCGAAAAGGAGTGTTTTCCACGTTCTACGTTTAGAAACGACTGGCATCGTGCGCATCCCGTTCTTGTTGGTTTGCGAGCAAGCTTAGTCGGGAGATGGCAATAGGAAAGCATTCGTCCGCTGGATCGGATCAGGCTGTCGTTAAGCTGAATGCGCACAGGGATTTACGTAAAGGCTGGGTAAACCACCTGTTCAACCTTCATGAAGAAATGTATAGATGCAGGCTAAGCGCCACACGGTTATAGTCACTGGCCGGAGCCCACGGCCAGCGTGCCCTGCACGAATTCCGGCGTTTGCGTCTTTCAGTCCTGCCCTGAGGCCAGCGCGGGAACGGCGTCCCGCAAGGCAGGGCTGTAGCGGAGCATGTCCAGAACGGTATCGACCAGACGCTCGGCGTCCTGAAACAGCGGAAAGCTGTCCGGCACCAGCAACCACTGGCCCAGAATGCCGTGGATATAAGCATGCAGACAGATGGCCCCTCGGCGGGGGTTGAGATCGGCGGGCAATTGCCCCTTGCGGGAGGCGTTGCTCAGCGCGAGCGCGATACGTTCGTTGGCATCGAGCCAGACGAATTGGCGCTGACGCCGCATGTCACACATTTCATCGGTGAATTCGAATTTATGAAACAGAATTTCATTGATGCGGCGGGTTTTCGGGTCTTTGGCAACTTGCTGAAACAAATGAACCAGAAGCTTTCGCGTCCAACCCAAAGGGTCCATTTCGTCCGCGCTTTCGCTGGCACGGGCCATTTCCTCCAGCGGTTCATGCAGGCTGTCGAGCATCGCCTGCACCAGATCCGCCTTGTTGCTGAAATGCCAGTAAATCGCCCCGCGCGTCACGCCAGCCAGTGCTGCAATGTCCGCCAGGGTCGTGCGCGCAACGCCTCGCTCGAAAAACGCCTGCTCGGCCGCTTCCAGAATCTGCCTGCGCGTTTCCTGAGCTTCTTCTTTCGTGCGACGAACCATGGCAGTAAAACCTCAATGAAAATGCTTCAGCCTCTTCGGTGGAGCGCCTTGACCAGCACGCCGAGCGGCCTTTGTATTGTTTTTCAATCCGGCAACAAAGCGACCGATTCGCAAGAAACCGGCAATCTTCGGGCAAAAAAGCCTTGGCAGCATCGCCAGCACTTCCGGTCGTCCCGGACCTACAATCGATCCCCTTGGTGCGTTTATCAGTCGCAGCCACGGGTGTTTACAAACAACCGTGAACGTAAGTATATTCATTAGCTTGCTACTTATCCAGCCGGAAACTTTCTATACGCCCTTTCCACTTCTCATGAGCCCAGGCTCCTGACCCGAGGATCTTCATGCAATTCAAGCCAGCTGTTACCGTACTGGTCACTGCCGCCGCCCTGGCATCGCTGCTCAGCGGATGTAGTAAAAAGGAAGAAGCGGCTGCGGCTGCACCACCGCCTCCTCAGGTCGGCGTAGTGACCATTCAAGCCCAGCCTTACACGCTGGTTTCCGACTTGCCCGGACGCACCACCGCCTATCGCGTGGCTGAAGTCCGTCCTCAGGTCAACGGCATCATTCTCAAGCGGCAGTTCACTGAAGGCACAGACGTCAAAGCCGGTCAGCAGCTGTATCAAATCGACCCTGCGGTGTACGAAGCCAACCTGAACAGCGCCAAGGCGACCTACGACGCCACCAGTTCCCTGGCAGGCCGCTATAAGCAGCTGATCAACGAGCAAGCCGTCAGCCGTCAGGAATACGACACTGCCGTGGGCAATGCGCGCGAAGCGCAAGCCGCTGTGCAGACCGCCGAAATCAACCTGCGCTACACGAAAGTGTACGCGCCGATTTCTGGCCGTATCGGCCGTTCGCTGGTGACGGAAGGCGCATTGGTCAGCAATGGCCAGGCCGACGCGATGGCGACCATTCAACAGCTCGATCCGATCTACGTGGACGTCATTCAGTCTTCGTCCGAGATGCTGCGCCTGCGTCGCGAACTGGAAAGCGGCAAGCTGCAGAAAGCCGGTGACAACGCCGCCAAGGTCAAGCTGACCCTGGAAGACAACAGCCAGTACCCGGCTGACGGCAAGCTGGAATTCTCCGAAGTGTCGGTCGACCAGACCACGGGTTCCGTGACCCTGCGCGCTGTGTTCCCGAACCCGAACCACACCCTGCTGCCCGGTATGTTCGTGCATGCACGTCTGCAATCCGGTGTGAATGAACAGGCGATTCTGGTGCCGCAACAAGGCATCACCCGCGACCTGAAAGGCACGCCGACTGCGCTGGTCGTGAATCAGGACAACAAGGTCGAACTGCGCACCCTTGTGGCCAGCCGCACCAGCGGCGCCGACTGGGTCGTGGACAAGGGCCTGAGCCCTGGCGATCGCGTCATCACCGAAGGCCTGCAGTACGTCAAGCCGGGCGCCCAAGTTACCGTAGCGGACGCGACCAACGTCAAGCCAGCTGCCGCCCCGGCTCCCGCTCAAGGGAGTAAATGATTCATGTCGAAGTTTTTCATCGACCGACCGATTTTCGCGTGGGTAATTGCCCTCGTGATCATGCTGGTCGGGGCTTTATCGATCCTCAACTTGCCGATCAACCAGTACCCGGCCATTGCGCCACCGGCCATCGCGATTCAGGTGACCTACCCAGGCGCGTCCGCACAAACCGTGCAGGACACCGTGGTTCAGGTTATCGAACAGCAGATGAACGGCATCGACAACCTGCGCTATATCTCGTCGGAAAGTAACTCAGATGGCAGCATGACCATCACGGTGACCTTCAACCAGGGCACCAACCCCGACATCGCGCAGGTTCAGGTTCAGAACAAGCTCAACCTCGCCACTCCGCTGTTGCCCCAAGAAGTGCAACAACAGGGTCTGCGCGTGACCAAGGCTGTGAAGAACTTCCTGTTGGTGATCGGTCTGGTGTCGGAAGACGGCAGCATGGGCAAGGAAGACTTGTCCAACTACATCGTTTCCAACATCCAGGACCAGATCGCCCGTACACCGGGCGTGGGTGACTTCCAGGTCTTCGGTGCCCAGTACGCGATGCGCATCTGGCTCGACCCGGACAAGCTGAACAATTACCAGCTGACCCCGGTTGACGTGAAAACCGCCATCACGGCGCAAAACGTTCAGGTGTCTTCCGGTCAGATCGGTGGTTTGCCAGCCGTCAAAGGCCAACAACTCAACGCCACCATCATCGGCAAAACGCGCCTGCAGACCGCTGAGCAATTCGGCAACATTTTGCTCAAGGTCAATCAGGACGGTTCGCAAGTTCGCCTGAAAGACGTCGCCAGCATCGGTCTGGGCGGCGAGAACTACAGCGTCGACGCACAGTTCAACGGTAAACCTGCATCGGGTCTGGCGATCAAGCTCGCCACCGGCGCCAACGCGCTGGACACGTCCAAGGCGATCCGCGACACCATCGGCCGTCTGGAGCCGTTCTTCCCGCCTGGCATGAAAGCGGTTTACCCGTACGACACGACGCCAGTGGTCAAGGAATCCATTACCGGTGTGGTCCACACGCTGGGTGAAGCGATCATCCTTGTGTTCCTGGTGATGTACCTGTTCCTGCAAAACTTCCGCGCCACCATTATCACCACGTTGACGGTGCCGGTCGTATTGCTCGGGACCTTCGGCATTCTTGCGGCGGCCGGTTTCACCATCAACACCCTGACCATGTTCGGCATGGTGTTGGCCATCGGCTTGCTCGTGGACGACGCCATCGTTGTGGTGGAGAACGTCGAGCGGGTGATGGCCGAGGAGCACTTATCGCCTCGGGACGCCACGCGCAAATCGATGGAGCAGATCCAGGGCGCCCTGGTCGGTATCGCCATGGTGCTGTCGGCGGTTCTGCTGCCAATGGCCTTTTTTGGCGGTTCCACAGGTGTGATCTATCGGCAGTTCTCGATTACCGTCGTGTCTGCGATGGCGCTCTCGGTACTGGTCGCGCTGGTCTTCACCCCTGCCCTCTGCGCCACCCTGCTCAAGCCGATCGACGCCGACAAACACGGTCAGCCGCGCAAAGGTTTCTTCGGCTGGTTCAACCGTACGTTCGACCGTGGCGTTCTCAGCTACGAGCGCGGTGTCGGTAACATCATTCGCCACAAATTCCCGGCGTTCCTGGTCTACCTGGCAATCTTCGCGGGCATGATCTGGATGTTCACCCGCATCCCGACCGCGTTCCTGCCGGAAGAAGACCAGGGTGTGATCTTCGCTCAGGTGCAGACGCCTCCGGGCTCGACCGCCGAGCGGACACAGAACACGCTGGACAAGATGCGCGAATTCCTGCTGACCGACCCGGGCGTGAAGTCCGTGTTCTCCGTCAACGGCTTCAACTTCGCGGGCCGTGGTCAGAGTTCGGGTCTGGCGTTCGTGTTGCTCAAGCCGTGGGAAGAGCGTGACTCATCCAACAGCGTGTTCGAGGTGGCCAAGCGCGCTCAAGGGCACTTCTTCGGCTTCCGCGATGCAATGTCCTTTGCCGTCGTTCCACCCGCGGTACTGGAGTTGGGTAACGCCACCGGTTTCGACCTCTATTTGCAGGATCAGGCAGGTTTGGGCCATGACAAGCTCATGCAGGCACGTAACCAGCTGCTGGGTCTGGCTTCGCAAAGCAAGATTCTCGCAGGCGTACGCCCCAACGGCCTGACTGACGAACCGCAGTACCAACTGGTCATCGATGACGAGAAAGCTCGCGCCCTGGGCGTGACGCAAACCGACATCAACACCACCCTGTCGGTGGCGATGGGCGGCAACTACGTCAACGACTTCATCGACCGTGGTCGGGTGAAAAAGGTGTACATCATGGGTAATCCGAAATCCCGGATGAGCCCTGAAGACTTGAAGAAGTGGTACGTGCGTAACGCCAGCGGCACCATGGTTCCGTTCGACGCCTTTGCCGGTGGCGAGTGGGTCTTCGGTTCGCCAAAACTGTCGCGTTACAACGGTGTTCCCGCCGAAGAGATTCTGGGGACACCGGCGCCCGGCTACAGTACCGGTCAGGCGATGGCGGAAATCGAGAAACTCGCGCAGCAACTGCCACAAGGCATCGGGTATTCCTGGACCGGTCTGTCGTTCGAAGAACGGCTCTCCGGCTCGCAGGCCCCGGCGCTGTATGCGATCTCGGTCCTCGTGGTCTTCCTGTGTCTGGCAGCGCTGTACGAGAGCTGGTCGATTCCGATCGCCGTTCTGCTCGTCGTTCCGCTGGGTGTCATCGGTGCGCTGATGGCCACCAGCCTGCGCGGCCTGTCGAACGACGTGTTCTTCCAGGTCGGTCTCTTGGTCACGGTGGGTCTGGCGGCGAAGAACGCGATCCTCATCGTGGAATTCGCCAAAGAACTGCATGAGCAAGGCAAATCCCTTGCGGATGCAGCGATTGAAGCCTGCCGGATGCGTCTGCGTCCGATCGTGATGACGTCCATGGCGTTCATCCTCGGCGTCGTGCCGCTGACGATCTCTACCGGCGCGGGCTCGGGCAGCCAGCACTCGATCGGTACAGGCGTGATTGGCGGTATGATTACCGCCACCATTCTGGCGATCTTCTGGGTACCGCTGTTCTTCGTATCGGTATCCGGTTTGTTCAAGAGCAAACAGAAACACATCCCACACGATGAGGCTGGCCAATGAGCAAGTCCCTGATCTCTCTGGCAGTCACCGCGTTCGTGCTGAGCGGCTGCTCGTTGATCCCCGATTACAAGCAGCCTGCGGCACCGGTGGCCGCCCAGTATCCGCAAGGCCCGGCGTATTCGCCGGCCGACGCGGCCAACCAGGCGGCCGCCGAACAGGGCTGGCGCCAGTTCTTCCACGATCCGGCGCTGCAACAGCTGATCCAGACGTCGCTGAGCAACAACCGCGACCTGCGTGTCGCGGCGTTGAACATCGACGCCTACCGGGCGCAGTACCGCATCCAGCGTGCGGATCTGTTCCCGGCCGTCGCCGCCGATGCCTCTGGTACACGTCAGCGCGTGCCCGGCGACCTGTCCCAGACCGGCCAGGCAGGGATCACCAGCCAGTATTCTGTGGGCTTGGGCGTCAGTGCCTATGAACTCGACCTGTTCGGCCGTGTTCGCAGCCTGAGCGAGCAAGCGCTGGAAACCTACTTCGCCAGCGAAGAGGCCCGTCGCAGCACACAGATCAGTCTGGTGGCCAACGTCGCCAACGCGTATCTGACCTGGCAGGCCGACAAGGAGCTGCTGAAGCTGACCCAGGACACCCTCGGTGCCTTCGAAGAAAGCTTCCGCCTGACCTCGCGCAGCAACGAAGTCGGTGTGGCATCGGCGCTGGACCTGGCGCAGTCGCGGACCTCGGTAGAAAGCGCTCGCGTGAAATTGGCGCAGTATCAGCGTCTGGTCGCGCAGGACGAGAACAACCTCGTTCTGCTGCTGGGCACCGGTCTGCCAGCCAACCTGCCTGCATCGCAACCGTTGAGCGCCGACATGCTCAACGAGATGCCAGCCGGTCTGCCTTCTGAGCTGCTCCAACGCCGCCCGGACATTCTCCAGGCAGAACACCAACTGAAAGCGGCCAACGCCAACATCGGTGCCGCACGCGCGGCGTTCTTCCCGAGCATCAGCCTGACGGCCAGTGCCGGGACTGCGAGCGGCGATCTGAGCGGTCTGTTCAAGGGCGGCTCAGGCACTTGGCTGTTCCAGCCGCAGATCAACCTGCCGATCTTCAACGCCGGCAGCCTGCGGGCAAGCCTGGACTACTCGAAGATTCAGAAGGACATCGGCGTCGCCAACTACGAGAAGGCGATTCAGACAGGCTTCCAGGAAGTCTCCGATGGTTTGGCGGCACGCAAGACCTTCACCGATCAGCTCAAGGCGCAGAACGATTTCGTCAACGCCAACCAGGACTACTACCGTCTGGCAGAGCGTCGTTATCGCATCGGGATCGACAGCAACCTGACCTTCCTCGACGCCCAGCGTCAGTTGTTCAGCGCGCAGCAATCGTTGATCACCGATCGTCTGTCGCAACTGAGCAGCGAGGTCAACCTGTACCGCGCGCTGGGTGGCGGCTGGTACGAACAGACCCCGACCGGTCAGAAACAGCCGACCTCGGGCGACGTGCCGGAAATGCGGATGTTCTGATTCAACGCCCAATAAAAAACCCACCGTACGGTCATCGTCCGGTGGGTTTTTTTATGCCTGTCGGCGGGTCTGGGAGCATCGGATCCCTGGTGGTTGAACGCCGAGACCATTGTAGGAGCCGGTTTGCTGGCGAAGAGGGCGTGTCAGGCAACGCGGCTGTAACCGACCCGCCGCATTCGCCAGCAAGCCGGCTCCTACAGGAATCGTGTCAGGCACCGGGGTCGAACGCCCATCCCGTTCAGCTCAACAGAAACTCTTTGACACGCAACGTAAACGTCTGGCCCAGCTCAACGCTGGAAAGATGCGCCGCGTAGTAATCCGACAGTTGCGAACCGGGAATATGGTTCTGCAGAAAATGCCCGTCAGCGACCGTTGTCACCGGGTCATGGCTGCCGCAGATGATCAGCGTATCGACTGTGATCGATCCCAACTGCTTGCGGAAATCCGCGTCACGCACTGCTGCACAGCAGGCTGCATACCCGACCGGCGAAGTCGCCGCCAGCACGCTCGTCACTGCCGTCACCTTATCCGCGTGATCGCGGGCGAAATCCGGGGTGAACCAACGCTCTACCGCGCCAGCGCCCAGTTCTTTCATCGCCGCTTCACCGCCCTTCTCGACCGTTTCGATACGGGGACCCCACGTCTCGGGTCCACCAATCTTTGCCGCCGTGTTGCACAGCACCAGCTTAAGCAACCGCTCACTGGCGTGAATGCCCAGCCACTGACCGATCAGCCCGCCCATCGACAGGCCACAGAAATGCGCGCGCTTAATCTTCAAGGCATCGAGCAGGTCGAGCACATCACGACCCAATTGCTCGATCGAATAAGGCCCGTGACTCACCACGGACTGACCATGGCCCCGCGTGTCGTAACGCAAAACCTGAAACGATTTGCTGAAGGAAGCGACCTGCGCATCCCACATATGCAGGTCAGTTCCGAGCGAATTGGACAGGACTAGGACCGGCGCATCCGCAGGTCCCTCGATCTCGTAATGCACCTGACCGCTTTGAAGTTGTACCACTGCCATGACAGCTCCTTAATCGAGCGCGCGAGAGAGTCGTTGAAAGGTATGGACAACGCGCGCCCGGTGACAGGCGCGCGAAATCCGATCAATGGTCTTCGTGGAGGTAATCTGGCTTTTTAGGCAGACGCAGGCTGAACAGGAAGGCAATCGCCATCATCCCCGTCACGTACCAGTAGAAGATGTTCTCCGAGCCCATGTTCTTGAAGCTCAGAGCAACGAACTCAGCCGAACCACCGAAGATGGCGTTGGCAACGGCGTAGGCCAGACCCACGCCCAAGGCGCGAACGTGGACTGGGAACATCTCGGCTTTCACCAGGCCGCTGATCGAGGTGTAGAAGCTGACGATGGCCAGCGCGAGGGTGATCAGCACGAAGGCCACGACCGGGCTGGTGGTCGTCTTCAGGGTCATCAGAATGGGTACGGTGCAGATCGTGCCCAGCGCACCGAACCACATCATCGATGCACGACGACCGATCTTATCGGCCAGCATGCCGAACAGCGGCTGCATGCACATGTAGAAGAACAGCGCGCACGTCATGATGTAACTGGCGGTCTTGGCGTCCATGTGCATCGTGTTCACCAGGTATTTCTGCATGTACGTGGTGAAGGTGTAGAAAATCAGCGAGCCGCCAGCGGTGTAGCCCAGCACGGTGATGAAGGCGCGAGTGTGGTTGCGGAACAGCGCGCTCATGCTGCCAGCGTCTTTGTCCTGACGCACTTCAGCGGTCGTGGTTTCTTTCAACGAACGGCGCAGCAGCAGCGAGATCACGGCGGCGATCGCGCCGACCACGAACGGAATCCGCCAGCCGTAGGCTTTCAGCTCATCGGCACTGAGGAATTGCTGCAGGATCACCACGGTCAGCACGGCCAGCAGTTGGCCGCCAATCAGCGTCACGTACTGGAACGAGCCGAAGAAACCCCGCTGCCCCCGCAACGCGACTTCACTCATGTAGGTCGCCGTGGTGCCGTATTCTCCACCCACGGACAGGCCCTGAAACAGGCGTGCGACCAGCAGCAGGAACGGCGCCCAGGCACCAATGGCGGCATACGTCGGCAGGCAGGCGATGACCAGCGAGCCACCGCACATCATCAGTACGGAAATCATCATCGAGTTTTTGCGGCCGTGTTTATCGGCGACTCGGCCAAACAGCCAGCCCCCGATCGGACGCATCAGGAAGCCTGCGGCAAATACGCCAGCAGTGTTCAACAGTTGCACGGTGGGATCGTCGGACGGGAAGAAAGCCGGTGCGAAGTAGATCGCGCAGAAGGCGTAGACATAGAAGTCGAACCATTCAACGAGGTTGCCCGAAGAGGCACCCACGATCGCGAAAATCCGCTTGCTCCTTTCTTCTCCGGTGTAGTGAGTCGTTGTCATTATTGTTTCCCCAATTTTTATAAAGACCAGCCACAAAGCAGGATTCTACGACATAACCTGAAACACTTAGACTTAAGCAGTAACACTTAGACATCACAAGGACAACCGCCCAAGCCGTCGATTGCCTTTAGTGAAGGCAAACAACGGCTCGGGCGATGGGTTTCAGGCGTGTGTCGCTTATCGTTCTATTGCCAGGGCCAGGCCCTGTCCTACGCCGACGCACATTGTTGCCAGTCCTTTGCTGCCGCCGGTTTTTTCCAATTGATGCAACGCTGTCAGCACCAGACGCGCCCCGCTCATGCCCAACGGATGGCCAAGGGAGATGGCGCCGCCGTTCGGGTTGACCTTGGGTGAGTCATCCGCAATCCCCAACTCACGCATGACCGCCAGGCCTTGGCTGGCGAACGCCTCGTTGAGTTCGATCACATCGAAATCCGACACCGCCAGCCCCAGACGCTCGACCAGCTTGCGCACTGCGGGCACAGGTCCGATGCCCATCACGCGAGGTTCCACGCCCGCGCTGGCCATGCCCAGGACACGCGCCCGTGGCGTCAGGCCGTGCTTCTTGACCGCATCGGCCGAGGCGAGAATCAGTGCCACCGCGCCGTCGTTCAGCCCTGCCGCATTACCCGCCGTGACGGTTTTGCCAGCGCCATTGACGGGCTTGAGTTTGCTCAACGCGTCGAGATTGGTGTCGGCGCGAGGATGTTCGTCTTTGTCGACGACGGTTTCGCCCTTTTTGTGAGCAATGCGTACCGGCACGATTTCTTCGGCAAAAAAACCGCTGGCCTGCGCGGCTGCGGCACGTTGCTGACTGCGCAGCGCAAAGGCGTCCTGATCTTCGCGAAAGACGTTGAAGTCCTCCGCGACGTTGTCACCGGTCTGCGGCATCGTCTCAACGCCGTACTGATCTTTCATTTGCGGGTTGACGAAGCGCCAGCCGAGGGTCGTGTCTTCAAGCTTCTGCCCGCGACCGAATGCTGTTTCAGCCTTGCCCATCACGAACGGGGCGCGGGACATGGATTCAACGCCGCCTGCAATGGCCAGCTCCATTTCGCCGGACGCAATCGCCCGAAACGCCGAACCCACGGCATCCAGCCCCGACGCACACAGACGATTCAACGTGACGCCAGGCACCGAAACCGGCAGGCCCGCCAATAACGCCGCCATGCGGGCCACATTGCGATTGTCTTCACCGGCCTGGTTGGCACAACCGAGGAAGACCTCGTCGAGCGCGTTCCAGTCCACAGAGGGGTTGCGTTCCATCAAGGCTTTGATCGGCAATGCTGCCAGATCGTCGGCGCGGACCGTCGCCAATGCGCCGCCGAAACGGCCAATCGGGGTACGGATCGCGTCGCAGATAAATACGTCACGCATCAGGTTTCTCCACATGCGTCATGATCGGCGCGCAGAGAGGCGCGCAAGTGACTGTCAGGTTATGCCTGAGCATGGAGAAGGGGCAATTCGGTAATCGACTAACCGTTCGATAATCGAACAGTTAAAAGCGGTGCCGAGATCAGGTAAACAGCTGTGTGCTCAGATCCCGGCTGGCATCGAGCATGATGGGAAGGAATTTCTGCTCAAGTTCGTTGCGGGTGACCCGCCCGGCGCTGGTACTGACGTTAAGCGCTGCCAGCACTTGACCGGATGCGTCATAGACAGGCACCGCAATCGAGCGCAAACCCTGCTCCAGCTCTTGATCGACAATGCACCAGCCTTGCTGACGCACTTGTTGAAGGCATTCAAGCAACGCTTCAGGGGTGTGCAGCGTGCGGCTGGTCTTGGGCTGAAGGTCCGCGTGATCGAGGTATTCCTGCAGCGAAACGTCGTCCAGCGCGGCCAACAGAATCCTGCCCATTGAGGTGCAATAGGCAGGCAGACGCCCTCCCACGGCCAAGTCCACGGAGATAAGACGCTGGGTCGTCGCCGAACGCGCGATATAGAGAATGTCATCACCTTCAAGGGTCGCCATGTTGCAGGCTTCATGCAACTGGCTGCTCATCTTGTCGAGATACGGCTGCGAAGAGACAGCCAGCGGCGTGGAGGACAGATAGGCATGACCCAGGGTCAACACCTTTGGCAGCAGCGAATAGGTTCGGCCATCGGTGGTTGCGTATCCCAACTTGATCAGCGTGTGCAAACAGCGCCTGACGGCAGCACGGGGAATCTCGGTGCGATGACTGATCTGGGCTATCGTCAGGTGGCGTTTGCGCTCTTGAAAGGCATGAATCACCGCCAGCCCACGGGCCAGCGAGGTCATGAAATCCGGATCACCTGTGAAGGCCTGAATCCGCTTGGCCGGTGACGCCACGATTGGCGGGGCCAGCGAAGCAAAGGAATTGCGCAGTTGATCGTTCATCTTCACACCGTTCGTCGTGGCCTTGCAGGCCTTCTATAGCGCCACTCTCGCCTCTTTTGTGTGCAACGGCAAGGGCGGTTTGGGCGATTATCGAACGACTGACCGATAATCGCAATTGACCACCGGCCCGGTTGCTTATACCTTTCACACGCCACCATGTGGCTTCTTGGAAATACTGGTCAGGTACCCACTGAGAAGTCCCAGGCACGGCCTTGCTACCCGCAAGGCCGTTTTTATCTTTGCTCTGTCCCTCTCGCGTTCAATTGTAAGCATCCGAATACAATTGCGTTTATCGGCGCCTGCGCATTGTCATGGAATTACGTCGTCAGAATTCTGTCTCAGGCGTTCGTTCTTATGCTTAACAAAGTTAGCCCATACATTTGCTGGCAAGAACTTCAGAACCTTCGTACACAAAAACAGTATTTATCCGTTCTTATTGAATTACAGCGCCCCCCACCGTTGACTCTTGTGATCTTCTTGGAGATAGTAACGGCAATTGACGTGCTATAACGCCAAGGCGTGGGTGACGTCCGCGGCCCCATCGGGCGTGGATCCAATCAACACGCCGCTCGCACTACCCGAGTGCAGCGCCGGCGATAGACAGGCCAGAAGCCTGGTCAATTCGCCAGCCGACTGGCACCACCCAAAAATGAATGTCGCTACGACAGTTTTTTCGTTCTGGTGTGCGTAGCCGCAGGTGGCGGAAGTGCTTACTACTTTCGTTGAAAGCTGATCGCGAACGTTTGCCCGTCACCGATCAGTCCATGACGTTCAACACTTCCGGACACTGCGTTAACGCCAGAATCTAACTTGACACCCTCAGGTAATAACGTGACCAAAGATGAACTGCGCGCAGAACTAGAGCGCCAGGAACAACGTTACAAGGATGTATACGGTGGCGAAGTGACCACTTACGCCGCCCAACCCGAGCCGGAACGCAAGCCATGGCGCAAGCGGGCCAGCTTGCTCGATCAGGCGTTCAAGCAAGAACTTCAGAAGATGGAAAGCGAGCTCAAGGAAGAACCTTGAACCGCTTCTCCGGGCACGCTTCTTGACGAGGTGATGCCTGAACATCCGGTGGATCGTTCCCCGCTTGGGCCAAGGTTGTAGCGAGTGCCGTTGCATCTCGCTTCCTGACAGGAAGTCAACGGGGGTGGCTGGACAGAATTTTCGTTGCAGGTTGCTACCGGTTGGCAGCGCGCCTATCGATATGTTTTTTTTCTGTCATAATCCCGCCCCCTTAATACCGGGTCAGAAAACCTTCCATGATCGATTTATTCAGCGGACTGGATGCCTGGGTGATTGTGAGCCTGCTGCTCGCTCTGGCGTTTGTCCTCACCTTCGAGTTCATCAATGGCTTTCACGACACCGCCAACGCGGTGGCGACAGTCATTTACACGAAGGCCATGCCGCCTCATCTGGCCGTGTTCTTCTCGGGTGTATTCAACTTTCTCGGGGTTCTCCTGGGCGGTGTCGGCGTGGCCTATGCCATCGTCCACCTGCTCCCGGTCGAGTTGCTGATCAACGTCAACACCGGTCATGGCCTGGCCATGGTGTTCTCGCTGCTGGCAGCGGCGATTACCTGGAACCTCGGAACCTGGTATTTCGGTATTCCTGCATCCAGTTCCCACACGCTGATCGGCTCGATTCTCGGCGTGGGTCTGGCCAACGCGCTGATCAACCACATCCCGCTGGGCGAAGGCGTTAACTGGCAGAAAGCGATCGACATTGGCGCCTCGCTGGTGTTCTCGCCGCTAATGGGTTTCATCGTCGCAGCCTTGGTGCTGATCGGTCTGAAAGCGTGGCGTCCGTTATCGAAAATGCACAAGACGCCCGAACAGCGCCGCACTGTCGATGACAAAAAGCATCCGCCCTTCTGGAACCGTCTGGTATTGGTGATTTCGGCCATGGCTGTGAGCTTCGTGCACGGCTCCAACGACGGCCAGAAAGGCATCGGCCTGATCATGCTAGTGCTGATCGGTATCGTCCCTGCCCAATTCGTGTTGGACCTCAGCACCACTACCTATCAGATCGAGCGCACCCGCGACGCGACTTTACACCTCAGCCAGTTCTACCAGCGCAACAACGCGACACTGGGCGAATACCTGGCACTGGGCAAGTCGACCTCGGGCGACCTGCCGGAGCGCTTCAGCTGCAACCCGGAGCAGACCGAGCCGACCATCGACGCGCTGCTGAACACCCTTAAAGGCGTGACCGACTATCACAGCCTGGCCCCTGAGCACCGCATCGAAGTCCGCCGTTATCTGCTGTGCCTTGACGACACCGCGCGCAAGGTCGGCAAACTTCCAGCGCTCGACGCCCGTGAAAAATCCGATCTGGAAAAACTGCGCAAGGACCTGACCACCACCACGGAATACGCCCCGTTCTGGGTGATTCTGGCTGTGGCACTGGCGTTGGGTATCGGCACCATGGTGGGCTGGAAACGCGTGGTACTGACCATCGGTGAGAAGATCGGCAAACAGGGCATGACTTACGCCCAAGGCATGTCAGCTCAGATCACCACCGCCAGCGCCATTGCCCTGGCCAACGTGTTCAGTCTGCCCGTCTCGACTACGCACATTCTGTCGTCCGGTGTGGCCGGGACCATGGTGGCGAACAAGAGCGGCCTGCAAGGTGGCACCGTTCGCAACATTCTGCTGGCCTGGGTGCTGACTCTGCCCGCCACCGTCGCGCTGTCGGCGGGCCTGTTCTGGCTAGCGTCCAAGGCGCTGGCGTGACCAGGACTTGATAGAAATGAAAATGCCCACTCCCACAGTGGGCATTTCGTTTTCCGCAGTGACCTAAAGGCTTAACGCCGTTTCTTGCTTCCACCCAGCAACGACCCCATCAAGCCGCGCACCAACTCCCGGCCGATCTGATTCGCGGCCTGTCGCATCGCGCTCTTGACCGCCTGCCCCGCCAATCCCCCCAGAAACCCGCCCGCCATATCCGCAAATCCGCCTTCCGACTTTTCCTCGGTCGCAGCGGGATGCGCCGGATCGACCGCAGGCCCCTTGCGGGCCAGTAACATCTCATAGGCAGACTCGCGATCCACTGGCTTGTCATAGCGTCCGGCCAGCGGCGACTGAGCGATCAGCCCTGCCCGCTCCGACTCGGTCAACGGGCCGATTCTCGATTGCGGCGGCGCCACCAGGACCCGTCTGACGATCTCCGGCGTGCCTTTTTCCTGCAACGTCCCGACCAACGCTTCGCCAATGCCCAGTTCAGTGAGCACCGTCAACGCGTCGAACTCGGGATTGGGTCGAAACCCGTCAGCCACCGCCTTGAGGGATTTCTGCTCCTTGCTGGTGAATGCTCGAAGGCCGTGCTGAATGCGCAAACCGAGCTGCGCCAGGATGGTGTCCGGCAGATCCCCCGGCGACTGCGTGACGAAATACACGCCCACCCCTTTGGAGCGAATTAACCGCACCACCTGCTCAAGTCGGTCTTGCAAGGCTTTGGGCGTGTCCGCGAACAACAAGTGCGCCTCGTCGAAAAACAGGGCCAGCAAAGGCTTATCGGCATCGCCACGTTCCGGAAGTTGCTCGAACAATTCGGCCAGCAGCCATAACAGAAACGTCGCGTACACCTTTGGCGCTTCGTGCACCAAACGGCTGGCGTCCAACAAATGAATGCGCCCTCGCCCATCACTTGCTGGCTGCAGGATGTCTTCCAATTGCAAAGCGGGCTCGCCAAACAAAGCTTCGGCACCCTGTTGTTCCAGCACGGCCAACCGACGCAACAGCGCCTGGCTGGAGCCGGTGGTCATCAACGCACTGTCTTCGCCCAGCGCTGCCGGTTGTTCACGCAGGTAATTGAGCAGCGCCTTGAGGTCTTTGATATCCAGGAGCAACAAGCCCTCTCTGTCAGCCACCTTGAACGCTGCGTACAGGGCCGATTGCTGGCTGTCAGTCAGCTCAAGCAGACTTCCGAGCAGCAGTGGGCCCATTTCCGACAGCGTCGTGCGCAGAGGATGACCCGACTGCCCCTGTACATCCCACAGCGTGACAGGGTATGCCTGAGGTGAGTGGTTCAACCACGGCATACCGGCGATGCGTTCGGCGATCTTGCCCTGAGGATTGCCCGCTGCCCCCAGGCCGCAAAGGTCGCCTTTGATATCGGCCGCGAACACGGCCACGCCCGCATCACTGAACGCTTCTGCCAAGCGCTGCAACGTCACGGTCTTCCCGGTGCCTGTCGCGCCCGCCACCAGCCCATGACGGTTAGCCAGACGCAACGCCTGCCCAATGGGCTGACCGTCCAGACCGGCGCCGATAAGAATGTCTTGAGAATCCGGCATGTCTTCACCCAGAGATCGCATTGTTTGTGTGCAGAGAAACCGAGGCGACGCACTCGACTCTTCTGCATCGAAGATTGCCAACCCGAGTCGGCCCCTTCACTCTAGTTCACCCAACGAGGCCATCGGTGCTCACCGAACACCCGCCTGTGCGAGCGGTCAATCTAGGACGAAAAATGGAGGATACGCCCAAGATGCTCAATGCAGCCCGACCCGACGCCAAGGCGCGCGCTCTGTGGCTATCCCTTTTGCGCAGCCATTTTGTGCGACGCCCCAGCAGGTTCTGCGCGTGAAGCGACTTTTTTGGCTGGCAGCGGTGCTGGTCCTCGCCCTGCTGATTCCGTTGTTCATGGGCGGCATGGACATGTTCCATCGCCTGCGCAACTTCCCGCTTCCGCTATTTCTGGCGATGTTCGGCATGGTGCTGGTGGGTTGGTGCGCGAACACCATGCGCTTACGTTTGTTGCTCGGCGAGAGCGCAAACGGGTTGGGGATGCGCAAGAGTCTGGGCGTGGTCATGGCCACCGAATTCGCCTACAGCGCCACGCCGGGTGGCAGCGGCGCACCGCTCACCCTCGTAGCGTTGCTGTCACGCTGCGGCATTGGTCCGGCCAAAAGTACGGCAGCCTTTGCCACCGACCAGCTCAATGACCTGGTGTTTTTTCTGCTCGCCCTGATCGGCATCCTCATCTATGCGGTGTTCCACAAACTCAGTGAAAACCTGGAATGGATGCTCATCGCCAGCGCCCTGCTGATAGGGGCCGGGCTGTGTGTCTGTGCAGGATTCGCCCGATATCACCGCCGGATCATTTTGTTCAACGGCAGATTGCTCAAGCGCCTCAAACGCAAGAACGCTTCGCGCATCCGTTGGGCCCGCAAGCTCCTGCATTTTCGCGACGCGCTGGCCGAAACCTGGAAGATGCCCCATCGCGTGCTGTTCAAGGTATTCCTGCTGACGTGCGTGCATTGGGGGTTGCGCTATAGCGTGCTGTACCTGGCGTTGCTCGGGCTCGGCGTGGACATCGACTGGGCCTGGACGTTTCTGGTCCAGATGCTGTCGTTGAGCGCGGGGCAATTCAGCCTCTCGCCGGGTGGCGCCGGGGCGGCGGAATTAACGTCAGCGGCGTTGTTAGCGCCCATGGTGGGAAAATCGACCGCAGCCGCGGCGATTCTGATCTGGCGAATCGTGACCTATTACTTTTATCTCGTCGCAGGCGGTCCGGTTTTCTTGCTGATGGTCGGCAAGCCGTTGCTCATGAAACTATTGCGGATCAAGACGCCTTGATTCGTCTTCGGCGTCGGGCTTGACCTGCTCCCAGAGTTGCTCAGCACCCTCGAACTCGGTGCCGTCATCAGGCGACAAGGCGTCGGGGTCATAGCGACTGAGGCAGCCTTCGCCAAGCGTCGGTGGGGCTTTGGAGGTGGCTTTGTCGAGTGGATTGACCATTGCAGCAACCCTTCAGGGTTCGGGGGATGGATTCTGTGGGGGCGAATTCATCGCGAAAAATCTTCCAGACGATAGAGATGTATCGCCCTGGCAGACCCCTCGCGAATGATTTCGCTCCCTCAAAGAGTAGCGCCGTTCGAGTTTAGTCAAACACCACAGTCTTGTTGTCGTGCACCAACACGCGGTCTTCCAGGTGAGCGCGCAAGCCACGCGCCAACACCATCTTTTCCACGTCACGGCCGAAACGCACCATGTTCTCGATGCTGTCGCGGTGGGTGACACGCACGACGTCCTGCTCGATGATCGGGCCCGCGTCCAGCTCTTCGGTCACATAGTGGCACGTCGCACCGATCAGCTTCACACCGCGCAGCGATGCCTGGTGATAAGGCTTGGCGCCCACGAACGATGGCAGGAAGCTGTGATGAATGTTGATCACCTGATGCGCATACTCGCGGCACAGTTGCGGCGGCAGAATCTGCATGTAGCGCGCCAGGACCACGACATCGGCGTCGTGCTGTTTGACCAGACGCGAAACTTCGGCGAACGCTGGCTCCTTGTCTTTTGGGTCCACTGGCACGTGGTAATAAGGGATGTCGTGCCACTCGACCATGCTGCGCAGGTCCTGATGGTTGGAGATCACGCAGGCGATCTCGCAGTCCAGTTCGTCGCTGTGCCAACGGTGCAGCAGGTCGGCCAGGCAATGGGATTCACGGCTCGCCATGAGTACGACGCGCTTCTTTTGATCCGAATCGGTGATGCGCCAGTCCATGCCAAATTCTTCGGCGATAGGCGTGAACGCTTCACGGAATCCTTCCAGATCGAACGGCAAGGTATCGGCACGGATTTCATGGCGCATGAAAAACCAGCCGCTGAGGTTGTCAGAGTGATGACTCGCTTCAGTAATCCAGCCGTTGTAGGTCGCCAGAAAGTTACTGACTTTGGCAACGATACCGACACGGTCCGGGCAAGCAATCACCAGACGAAAAGTGCGCATGAGGGGAAACTCCAGAACTTCGCAAAGGCGGCTATTCTAGCGATTACCCGCCCGCTGTGCAGCAGCCTCCTTGCACTGATTTCACAGCCCCCGAAACCCATGCCGATCAGCGGTAATGGGTAGCTGTTCCTGCGCTGCACAGCCCGACACGAAACTCGGCGTCAATAAACCTACTAAATAGCCCCGGTATTTTACGCTACCTGTCCACGACACTTGTTTGATGGTCGCCTGCATGTGAGTGGGCTATTTCAAAATGCGACAGATAAAACATTTCTTAAATGTTTACTTGCGCAAATACTGTGACTATTATTGCGTCATTACACCCTGCCCATCACCACACAGGTAGCCCTCATGTCCCTGATCAACGAATACCGCGCAACAGAAGAAGCCATCAAAGAACTGCAAGCTCGTCTGCAAAATCTGCAACAGGACGACAAACTGCAAAAGGAACTTGAGTTCGAAGGCAAACTGCGCACCCTGATGGGCGAATATCAAAAATCACTGCGCGACATCATCGCGTTGCTGGATCCAGATTCCAAGTTGAAAGCCCCACGTGGCGGCGCCGCAGTCAAAACTACCGGCACCAAGCGTGCGCGCAAGGTCAAGCAATACAAGAACCCGCATAACGGCGAAATCATCGAAACCAAAGGTGGCAACCACAAGACGCTGAAAGAGTGGAAAGCCAAGTGGGGCGGTGACGAGGTTGAAAGCTGGGCAACTCTGCTGGGCTAATAGCTCGCGTATTGCAACAGCCGTTGTGCAGTGATGTGCGACCCAAAAACGCCAGCGAAAGCTGGCGTTTTTTATGGCAGGTTTTTTATCTCAACCGCGCACTCAGATTCCCAGGCGGTGCTTGAGTTGTATCGAATAATCCTGCCACTCGGACAGCACCTTGAGCTGCTCCGGCGATGCTTTCAACGACAGCTCTATCAACGCCTTGGTAAAGGCTTTCAGGGTATTGGGCGCCCCTGCCTGGGGATCGACGAGACGCTCCTGGCAAAACCCCAGCCAGCGCTGCTGTTCGGTGACCGTCAGGGTTTCAGCAAAGTTGCGAGCCCGGTAGCGAAATAACAACTCGGGAAGTCGCGGATCATCGAAGGGCCACGGGTCGCTCGCTAGTTGTTGGGGCTCTGCCATGCGAACCTGTTCACAAAGACGGCGATCCCTGTCGTTAATAAATCCATCATATAACTGTTGTTCCGGGTCTTCGCTGACAGCGAAATCATCACTGGCATAAACCTCTTTCAACTTTTCCACCCAGATCGCCTGACCTCCGTTCAGCTGATGAACGCGCTCTTTGTAGACGCTCAGATCGATGTGCAGGCGCTGACGGTCTTCTTCACGCAAGACACTCAATGGCGCGACTACCGGGCATTTGTTTATATGCAGTAGTTTAAGGGGAACCGGAAATTGCCCCTCCAGTAAATCCTCGCGACGGGTATATAAACGCTGACGCAGGGTCTGTGCGTCTTCGTCCAGTAACGGGCGGTGATCGTGAAACAGGTCACAGACAATCAGCGCGTTGCGATTGGTGGGGTGCCACGCCAAAGGGAGCACTACACCCAGGTAACTACGCGCCGCCGAGAAACGCCCCGATATATGCACCAGCGGTTGCAGCAAACGAATCTGCTCCTGCACCTTGTGTTTACTGCGCAACTGAAAAAGATAGTCGTAAAGCTTGGGTTGCTTGTCACGGATAAGCCGCGCCAGTGCAAGGGTGGCACGAACATCGGAAAGCGCGTCGTGAGCCTGCCCGTGGTCGATACCATTTGCAGCGGTCAGCCGTTCAAGTTTGAGCGTGACGCGTCCTTCCTCTTCCGGCCAGACAATGCCCTCCGGACGCAACGCATAAGCCGTGCGCACGACATCGATCAGATCCCAACGGCTATTGCCCCCCTGCCACTCCCGACCGTATGGGTCAAAAAAGTTACGGTACAGGCTGTAGCGCGTCATCTCGTCGTCGAACCGCAGAGTGTTATAGCCAGCACCGCACGTACCGGGCAGCGACAGTTCGGCATGCACGCGGGTCATGAAGTCGGCCTCACACAAACCCTTTTCCGCCAGCCGCGCCGGCGTGATGCCCGTGACCAGACACGCAGCCGGGTGTGGAAGGATGTCATCGCTGGGCTGACAGTAAAGATTGACCGGCTCGGATATCTCGTTGAGTTGATCGTCCGTGCGAACTCCCGCCACCTGGAGCGGCCGGTCGTTGCGCGGATTGATGCCGGTGGTTTCGTAGTCGTACCAGAAAATGCTGGAAGTCACGGGCTGATCCTGAGCAGAAGACCGGCGAAGTCTACCAGATCGACTTCCACGCCCTGCCCACCCTAAGGCCGGTCAGAAGTGTTTAAAGACATTTCCCACACGATGCTTCCGAATCATCCGGTTGCTTAGGACTGCCGTGCTGGCTAGCATCAGGCTTTATTTTCTGGCGTACCCCCACCGACAATGTCCTCTTCGCACGCTTGGCCAAGGAATGCTGCGCAGCCTGCTCCACTGGACACCCGCATCCGCCTCGAAACCCCGGAAGGCATCGACCTGGTGTTGAGACCGGCTGGGCTGCTGTCGCGGTCACTTGCGTTCGCGTTTGACCTGCTGATTCGCGGCGTCCTGCTGGTGGGGCTGTTTTTCTTGCTCGACGCCTTCGGGGAGTTCGGCACCGGGCTGTTCGTGCTGGCGCTGTTTCTCATCAATTGGTGGTACATGGTGCTGTTCGAAGTCCTGCACCAAGGCCGCACGCCTGGCAAACAGCTCATGGGGCTGCGCGTGGTCCACGATGACGGCACGCCGGTCGGTTGGTCTGCTTCACTGCTGCGCAATCTGTTGCGATTCGTCGACATGCTGCCCTTCGGCTACAGCGTAGGCGCGTTCGCCTGCCTTCAGCACCCCCTCTTCAAACGGCTCGGTGATCTGGCGGCAGGTACGCTGGTGATTTACCGCGACGCGTCGATTTCCCGTCCCTCACTGCCCGACGTTCCCGCCGTCGCTGCGCCCTTGATCCTGACACTTGAAGAACAGCGGGCGGTGCTGTCCTTTGCTGAACGACAGCATGACCTCTCCCCTGCTCGCGGCCAGGAATTGGCGGCGATACTCGTTCCCGTCCTGCAAATGCCCACGCACCTCCCGCCCGAACACGCCGTGACCCAAGTGAACGGCATCGCTCGCGGTCTGGCGGGTTCGGCATGAAACAGAGCCAGTTCGAACAACGCCATCAGGGTGACTGGCAACGTTTCGCGGAACGTCTGGATGCGCTGGAACGCAGTCGGCGCAAGAACGAAGCGGGCGACGGTTTCGCCGAAGCGTACCGGCAAATCTGTCAGCAACTGGCGCTGGCTCAGGAGCGTGGCTACAGCAGCTACCTGATCGACCCTTTGCAGCAATTGGCGATGCGCGGGCACCAACAGCTGTACCGCCATCGCAGCCAGTTCGCCGCGCAGCTGCTGAGCTTCGTGCTGGCGGACTTCCCTCGTCTGGTGCGTTCGGAGTGGCGGCTGGTCGCCTTGGCGGGCGCCCTTTTCTTCGGCAGCCTGATCCTCATGGGTGTGCTGGTCTACACCTGGCCGGACCTGATCTACAGCGTGGTCAGCCCCGCTCAAGTCGGGGAAATGGAAAGCATGTACGACCCGGCAGCGCGGCGTATCGGCCAGGCGGCGGAACGTGCATCGAGCACCGACTGGCTGATGTTCGGCTACTACATCATGCACAACATCGGCATCGCGTTTCAGACCTTCGCCAGCGGTTTGCTGTTCGGACTGGGCAGCCTGTTTTTCCTGTTCTTCAACGGCCTGATGATCGGCGCGGTCGCGGGACACCTCACTGATGTGGGCTTTGGCGAGACCTTCTGGCCGTTCGTCGTGGGTCACGGCGCCTTCGAGCTGACCGCCATCGCGCTGGCAGGTGCCGCCGGGTTGAAGCTCGGCTGGGCGTTGCTGGCGCCCGGGCCGCTGCGTCGAGGCGAAGCCTTGCGAGTGGCGGCCAAAACCAGCGTGCGCCTGATCGGGGGCGTCATGCTGTTCTTGCTCATTGCCGCCTTTATAGAGGCGTACTGGTCGTCTATGACATGGCCTCAGCCCACGACCAAATACCTGGTGGGCGCTGTGCTGTGGGCGCTGGTTTCCGCTTACCTGATCTTCGCCGGACGCACCGCCCATGCGCCTGACTGAAGCCCGCGTCGCCATACGCCCGCGCAACCCCTGGGAAGCCGTCGACCTCGGCGTGCTGTTGGCACGTGAGCATCGGCGTTTGCTGATGACCAGTTGGGCGATCGTCACGCTGCCACTTTTCGCGCTGCTGACAGCCCTGCTCTGGGATTACCCTTCCATCGCTGTCCTGCTGTTCTGGTGGTTGAAGCCCGCGTACGAACGACTGCCGCTGCTGATCCTGTCACAAGCGCTGTTCGGCACCCCGCCCACCCTTAAAGAGGCGCTGAAAGCCTGGCCGCGCGCGCTTAAACCCCAACTGCTTGCCAGCCTCACCTGGCGGCGATTCAGCCTCAGTCGCAGCATCAATCTACCGGTGCAGCAACTGGAAGGACTGGACGGTCTTCAGCGAGCACAACGCATCGCGGTGCTGGGCGAGAAAAATCTGCGTGTCGTCCGCTGCCTGACCTCCTTGGGCAGCACACTCGAAATGTGCTTCTGGATAGGTCTGATGCTGCTGTTCTATGCACTCATCCCGCAGCAGGTCGAACTGGACTGGTCGTGGCGCAGCCTGCTGGACATTGAGGGCAACTGGAACTGGCTGGAACATTTGACCAATGGTTTCTATGCCTTGGTCCTGGTGCTGTGGGGCCCGATTTACGTGTCATGCGGCTTTACCCTCTACCTCAACCGTCGGACGACACTGGAATCCTGGGACATCGAACTGGCATTCCGCCGCTTGCGGCAACGGGTGATCGGCAGCGCCTACGTGCTGTTGGTGGGCGTCTCTCTGGTCTTCGGTTTTTCACCCTCCCCCGCAATGGCCGCCGAACCCGTTGACGAATCAGGTTACAGCTGTCCTTTGCCGCCATTGGATCTGCCCCAGACGGAAGAACAGGTCGCAGCACCTGGCACGCCGCGACTCCTGAATCAACCACTGACCAGCGAAGCGTCGCAAGCCGCGATCAAAGCGGTGCTGGACAATCCGCCCTTCAAGAATCCGAAGGCGGGGTCGGGCTGGCGTCTGGCCGATCAAAAGCACGGCACAAAAACTGGCAAAAATGGCGATACCCCGCCATGGCTGGTGAAGCTGGTGATGAATCTGCTCAACATCGGTAAAACCCTGTCGACGGTGTTTCAGGTGCTGTTGTGGACATTGGTCGCGCTGATCGTCGCGTGGGTCGTTTGGCGTTATCGGGCATGGTTCGGCACCTTTGTCAGCAAGGGCAAACCCGTCCTGCGCCCTCGACGTGACGCGCCCCGGCAACTCTTTGGCCTGCAAGTGAACGCAGAAAGCCTGCCGAACGATGTTGCAGCGGCAGCGGAAAAACTCTGGGCGCAATCCCCCCGCGAAGCCCTGAGCCTGTTGTATCGCGCGCTGCTGAGCCGATTGATCAACGACTATCAATTGCCGCTGAAAAACGCCGACACGGAAAGTCAGGTGCTGGAACGCGTCACGGCACTGAATCAGCCGCCGCTGCACGCCTTTAGCCATGAACTGACACGCCACTGGCAGAACCTCGCCTACGGCCATCAACTTCCTCCGGGCGATGTGCAGAAGACGCTCTGTGAAGACTGGCGGCGACTGTTCGCGCACGGGGTCCCATCATGAGCCGTGGCACGTGGCTGCTTGTCATCGCCGTGGTGGTGCTTGGCCTCGTCGGCGCCGGCGTGCCGCTGTTCAAGCAACTTGAACACTACGAAGAAGTCGTCGACCAAGGGCCATCGCCTGAAGTGCGGGCCAACCCTTATCTCGCCGCCGAAACGTTTCTGCGTCAGCGCGGGCTCACCGTCAACGTCACCCAGGCGCTCACCACGCTTCCCGACATCAAGGAGAAGCCACAGACCCTGATGCTGCTGGACACCCGCGAAAAGATGACACCTGCTGAAGTGACGCGCCTGCTGACCTGGGTGCGGGCGGGAGGGCGGCTGCTGTTCGTCGCCGAACAGTTATGGGATGAGAAGAAGGGCCGAAGCGGCGACCTGCTGCTCGACCAGCTGCAGATCCGCCAGTTCATGACCCGCGATGTGCGCGAGCAGGATCGACGGCGCGAACGTGAGCAGATCAAGCCGATCATTCCGCTGACCACGCCTGACATCAAGGCGCCGGACACGCCGTGGCCAGAACTGACCCGGCTTTACGTACAAAACGAAAATGAACCGGCCTACATGAGCTTCGACCCGGCCTTCCATCTGGACGATCCTCAGGATCATGCACAGTCATGGGCCAACAGTGCCGATGCCACGCACATGCTGCAGATGGTCTACGGCAGTGGCCTGATCACGGTCCTCACCGACGCCGACCTGTGGAAAACCCGCGCCATTGGTAAATACGACAACGCCTGGCTGATGTGGTATTTGAGCCAGGACAGCGCCGTGACCCTGCTGCTGCGCACCGATCATGAAGACGTCTTCGGCCTGTTGTGGAAGTACTTCCCCCAGGCGCTCTTCGCGCTGGCCCTGTGCATCGGTGCCGGGCTGTGGCACAGCGGCATGCGGCAAGGGCCGTTGCTGCCAGAACCTTCTCGTGCCCGACGTCAACTCGGCGAGCATTTACGCGCCAGCGCCGACTTCATTCTGCGGCGCAAGGGACAACATGCGTTGCTACGTGCCTTGCAGCAGGACATCCTGCGCCGCGCCCGACAACGTCATCCCGGCTTCGAAGCGCTGCCGGTGACCGAACAATGGCAATGGCTGGCACGCATCACCCGACAGCCCACCAGTGCCATCGGTCAAGCCCTGCGTCCGCGCCTTGAAGAGCGTCTGTCGAGCCCCGAATTCACCCGTCAGGTTGCCTACCTGCAAACCCTCAGGAATGCCTTATGAGCGATCATCCGACACCGCCGTCGAGCAGCGTAGACACCGTTCCGGAACATGCCGAACCCGCCGCCACTCTGGAACACGGGGAGGCGAAAACCACCGACGCGCAGTTACCTCCCGCCAGCCATCCGGCGCAGCAGCGACAGCGTGCCATCCATCTTGCCCAGGCAGTCCGGCATGAACTGCAGAAAGCCGTGATCGGCCAGAATGCGGTCATCGATGACGTCCTCACGGCGTTGATCGGCGGCGGCCACGTGTTGCTCGAAGGCGTTCCCGGTCTTGGGAAGACCTTACTCGTTCGCGCCCTTGCCCGCTGCTTCGGTGGCGAGTTCGCCCGCATTCAGTTCACCCCCGACCTGATGCCCAGCGATGTCACCGGCCATGCCGTTTACGATATGCAGACCGAGCAGTTCAAGCTCCGCAAAGGGCCGCTCTTCACTAACCTGCTGCTGGCGGACGAGATCAACCGCGCCCCCGCCAAGACCCAGGCCGCGTTGCTGGAAGCCATGCAGGAGCGGCAGGTGACCCTCGAAGGTCGCGCCCTGCCTGTGCCGCAGCCGTTCATGGTGCTGGCGACACAAAACCCTATCGAACAGGAAGGCACCTACCCGCTGCCCGAAGCCGAGCTTGACCGGTTCATGCTCAAGCTGCGCATGGACTACCCCCAGGCCGAGCAGGAGCTGGACATGGTGCGCCAGGTCACGCGTTCCACCCGCTCGGACATGCTCGACGTTCAGCCCCTTCGAACCTTGATGCAGGCCAAGGACGTTCAGGCGCTGCAACGCATTGCCAGCGATTTGCCCGTCGACGAACACGTGCTGGATTACGCCGTACGCCTGGCACGAGCTACCCGGACGTGGCCGGGTTTGACCTTGGGCGCAGGCCCGCGAGCGTCGATTGCACTGGTTCGCGGCGGTCGGGCCCGGGCCTTGCTGCGCGGCGGTGAATTCGTGATTCCCGATGACATCAAAGGCTGCGCGCTGGCTGTCTTGCGCCATCGGGTCAGGCTGTCGCCGGAACTGGACATCGAAGGTCTCTCGGTGGATCAAGTGCTCAAACAGTTGCTGGATCAGGTGGCGGCGCCGCGCCAATGAAACAACTGCTCAAGCCCTCGACACGCCTGTTGTGGTGGCTGGCCATCCTGGCCGCCGTCGCTTTGCTGCTGGGAGTGTTTCAGGCGTTGGGGCGCGGACCCGTCGCCAAGTTCGACGGGCTGTTCTGGGCAGTGTTTTGCGTGATGGGTGTGTTGATCGCGCTGGACGCCTTCTGGCTCTGGCGGCTCCCCTCGCCTCGCCTGCAACGCCACGTACCGGGCAGTCTGGCGCTGGGACGTTGGAGCGAGGTCCGCGTGGAACTCGAACATGACTTTCTGCGCAGCGTGCCACTGACCCTGTTCGACCACGGCCCTCAAGGGCCAGGCAACCAGTACGAAACTGAATATCTGCCTCAAGACATCGTTCTGCGCCCGCAGCGCAAAGCCCAATTGACCTACCGCCTTCGTCCCACCAGCCGCGGACACTTCGCCTTCGAACGCATCGAAGTTCAGCTACGTAGCCCGCTGCGCCTTTGGCTGTCGCGACGCTATCTGCCTGTCAGCAATGCCGCCAGGGTCTACCCGGATTTTGCCCGGCTGCACAACGGCCAGTTGCTGGCAGTGGACAACTGGCTCAGTCAGATCGGTATTCGTCAGCGCCAGCGTCGGGGGTTGGGGCTCGAATTCAATCAACTGCGCGAGTTTCGAGAGGGCGACAGCCTGAGGCAGATCGACTGGAAAGCCACGGCGCGCCAACGCACGCCGATCGCCAGGGAGTACCAGGACGAGCGCGACCAGCAGATTGTCTTCCTGCTCGATTGCGGACGCCGAATGCGCAGCCAGGACGGCGAGTTGACGCATTTCGACCATGCCCTCAACGCCTGCCTGTTGCTGGGTTACGTCGCGCTTCGACAAGGTGATGCCGTCGGAGTCTCGACCTTCGCCGCTGACGCGAATCGGCATCTGTCACCGGTCAAGGGCGCGGCGCAGCTCAATGTGTTACTGAACCACGTTTACGATCTCAACAGCACCCAGCGGCCTGCCGACTACAGCGCCGCCGTCCGACAGTTACTGATCCGGCAAAAGCGTCGCGCCCTGGTCGTTTTGGTGACCAACCTGCGGGATGAGGACGACGAAGCGTTGCTCGGCGCCGTCAAACAGCTCAGCCGCCATCACCGGGTGCTGATCGCCAGCCTTCGGGAAAACGTGCTGGACGAACAACGACACGCCCCCGTGCAGACCTGGCAACAGGCCCTCGATTACTGCGGCACGGTGGAGTTTCTCAACGCACGCGCGAGCTTGCATGAGCGTTTGACCGCCCATGGTATTCCTGTGCTGGATGTGCGGCCCGGCGAATTGGGGCCGCAATTGGTGAGTCGCTATTTAAGCTGGAAGAAGGCAGGTACGTTATAAGCGCGCCTTGGTCAGGCGGACGCCTCCAGCGGGTAAAAGCTGAAATAACGCTGCAACGCCTGAATCAGGTCGTAATACTCGGGAGGCGCAGCCTGAAGCTTGAAGCCCGAGTCGTAGACACCCGGCGTTTCATCTTCCTGACACCACAAGCAACTGGCGTTGATGTCGATGTTGTACAGCCCGTTCTTCCCGTCCGGCACTTTCAGGCGCAACTGGAAGTCCGCGCCCACCAGAATAGGAAGATCGCTGATCAACATCAGGCCTTGTTCTGAAACGTTTCCCAGGCAACCCAGCGGCTTATCGGTATACCGATTGAATACCTGAAGGTAATACGGGAGCTGGTGACGCTCGATTCGTCTTTCGTTGAGCATTGGACAAAGGTCCTCGAATGACCATTGAGCATGGCCTTGCTAAAGCAAAGGGGTCCGGTCGCACGTGAACGGCACAGACGACGAAACGCTCGAACCCACCTGTTCATTACAACAGGGACGTCATCTGACTCACCAGCCATAACCGAAGTCACTGATCCGATTATTCGATTTCGTGCTAACCACCGGGTTCAGGTGATCAACGCGTTCGAATATCAGAGTGCCCTTCGCCACTCCTGTGATGAAATCTTTAGGTCCCTACCGATTCCAGACTAGCTGAAGCTTTGGCAAAGGCCACCCAAAAAGAAGACCGTCTATCCAAGCGGGTGTAATTACAGTGAAGCAGGTCTCGGTATGGCGGCAGGCGCCATGTTGTCATGACCCAACTGGTGCAACGTATCAATCCGCGCTTTGGCCCGAAACGCGTATTCACTATAGGGATACTGGGTCAGGATGAACTGGTACGTTTGAATGGCATCGACGTACATTTTCTGGCGTTCAAGGCACTGTCCGCGCAGCATGGACACTTCCGGCTGCACGTAGCGACGGGCGCGGCTTTCGCGGTCTACTTTCGACAGGTTGTACATCACCGCGTCACAATCGCCCTGGGCGTACGCACGGTTGGCATTGTTCAAATGGCTGTTCATCGCCCAGCGCGTACAACCGCTCAAGGCCGCCAGCGCCACTAATATCATCACGATTCGCATGAGAGTCTCCTGTGCTCAGCATTGTATCGGCGCCTCACAGAATTTCTTCAAGTGCGATTTGCTCGCCGACGGCCTGTAGAGACTGGGCCAATCGCACATTGAAGAGACAACACGTAGTGCAAAGGAACAATGACTACAGCGCAATACAGTAGTAGCCTTCCGCTGCGCTTCATTTAAGGAGTTTGTGCATGTCCGTTCGCCGCACCAAAATCGTAGCCACACTAGGCCCAGCCAGTAATTCGCCAGAAGTCATCGAGAAGCTGATTCTTGCGGGCCTGGACGTTGCCCGCCTCAACTTCTCCCACGGCACGCCCGACGAGCACAAGGCTCGCGCGAAGCTGATTCGTGACATCGCCGCCAAGAACGGCCGCTTCGTTGCGTTGCTTGGGGATTTGCAAGGCCCGAAAATTCGTATCGCCAAATTCGCCAACAAGAAGATCGAGCTGAAAGTTGGTGACAAATTCACCTTCTCCACCAGCCATCCTCTGACGGACGGCAACCAGGAAGTCGTGGGTATCGACTACCCCGATCTGGTCAAGGACTGCGGCGTAGGTGACGAACTGCTGCTCGACGACGGACGCGTGGTCATGCGTGTCGACACGCAAACCGCCGACGCCCTGCACTGCACCGTGACCATCGGTGGCCCGCTGTCGGACCATAAAGGCATCAACCGTCGCGGTGGTGGCCTGACCGCACCGGCGCTGACCGAAAAAGACAAGCAAGACATCAAGCTCGCCGCTGAAATGGACCTGGACTACCTGGCCGTTTCCTTCCCGCGCGACGCCGCTGACATGGAATACGCCCGCAAGCTACGTGACGAGTCGGGCGGTACCGCCTGGCTGGTGGCGAAGATCGAACGCGCCGAAGCCGTGGCCGATGACGAAACCCTCGACGCCTTGATCCGCGCCAGTGACGCCGTCATGGTGGCCCGTGGCGACCTCGGCGTTGAAATCGGCGACGCCGAACTGGTGGGCATCCAGAAGAAAATCATCCTGCACGCACGTCGCCACAACAAAGCGGTGATCGTGGCCACGCAGATGATGGAATCGATGATTTCCAGCCCGATGCCGACCCGCGCCGAAGTGTCCGACGTGGCCAACGCCGTGCTCGACTACACCGACGCCGTGATGCTGTCTGCCGAAAGTGCTGCCGGTTCCTACCCTGTCGAAGCCGTCGAGGCCATGGCGCGCATCTGCGTCGGTGCCGAACGTCATCCGACCGGCAAGACCTCCAGCCACCGCATCGGTCACTCGTTCACCCGTTGCGACGAGAGCATCGCGCTGGCGGCCATGTACACCGCCAACCACTTCCCGGGCGTGAAAGCGATCATCGCGTTGACCGAAAGCGGCTACACCCCGCTGATCATGTCGCGCATCCGCTCGTCGGTGCCGATCTACGCGTTCTCCCCGCACCGTGGCACCCAGGCTCGCGCCGCCATGTTCCGTGGCGTTTATACCATTCCGTTCGACCCGGCTTCTTTGCCAGCGGGTCAGGTCAGCCAATCGGCTGTGGATGAACTGGTCAAGCGCGGTCTGGTCGAGCAAGGCGACTGGGTCATCCTGACCAAGGGTGACAGCTACCACACCATCGGTGGCACCAATGGCATGAAGATCCTGCACGTTGGTGACCCGATCGTGTAAGACGCCGCTGCCATGAAAAAGCCCTACCTGTGTGATGCACGTGGGGCTTTTCTTTGGCACGAGGGTTGGCGTGATTGCACGGCTCTCCGGTGCCCGTTCACAACCTTAAGTCGTGTCGCTTGAGTAGCCGAGTATTGGACAAAACTTTAGGTTTACGGTCTACGTGACGCCTCTCAGAAAATGTTATGGGTTCATAGGCCGTCGTATTGGGCTCTGCGCTTTTATATGACTGACGCGTGTAATGCTGCTCGGTCATGTCCTCCCACTGGGTCTGAGGAACATCAGACTTTTCAAGAAGCTCCAGAAAAAAAACTTCTTCGGGTTTGCCCTCATAATCACTCGCAACCCACTCAAGCCCCAACTTTGAGGTGTTCCGAAAGATCCAGGTAAGTCTGGCCAGTGCCGTTTTTCTAGCGGCTGGCGACTGCGATCGAGTCCGGTCGACCTCCTCAGGAGACTCCGTCAGCAGCCCAAAATAAGTGGGCGTGTCGCTGTCCTCCCAACCCTTTTCACCAGCAAGATTTTTCCTCCAAAACCCCATGATCTTTGGTTGCTTATCCGGAGTTTCATAACTTTTGAGTTTCTTTGCGACATCTACCTCGTGTTGATGATCTGCCAGAAAACGGCTCCAGCTATTAAGAAGGCCCTCAGCCTGGGCACTTGTACCCGTGAAAGTATCGCGTTCCTCCGCCAGGAAGGCTCTGACAGTCTTGCGTTCTACCGCAGCTCCGGTTCTTAGCCGATCCATCGTGCGCGGAAAATCGTCCCAGAAATCCCCGCCGGTAATACCAATGGCGTTATTCAGGCTGTCGATCATGATCAGATTGAGCTCGCTCATGCCGGGTAGAACGTTTCGCACTGTTGGAGAGAGCGCCTGGCGTACGCCGTGAAACCCGTAGAGCAACGCCACCCTCGGCACCCGCCCATCCGGATCGGTCATCGTGACCGGGTTATTCCTGACGAACCGATAACGGTTCAGTCCGTCGACATCGCCACCGGGGTCGGGGTTGATCCATCGCGCCAGCCACGGTGCGTAGTAGCGCATGCCGTAATAGTAGAGGCCGGTAGCGTCTCTCTCCTTGCCTGCAAAGCGAAGGGACTTGAAGCTGTAGCCCTTTGCATTGGCCTGAACCCACCAAGCCGTCACGCCATAGGGGTAGTAACTTTCCTGGCTGATCAACACGCCGGCGTCATCAAGCTCCAGCGTTGCCGAGTTCAAATGGTCGCTCAGGGAGTAACGAGCAGCGGTCTCGTGAACGCCATCGGGTGTGCCCCGCTCCCACTGTTCCCAACACAGGGTGGTTCTGCCAACTTGAAGGTGTACGCGATGCCACGCCTTGTCGCCCACCGAATCAACGTGCAGTTCCAGTTCCGGCAGATAACGCACTTCTCGCGTGCGCAGATGACGTGCACCTTGTGACAGCTGGACTTTGCGTACTCGCTGCCCTGCGCTGTTGTAGTGGTAAAGCTCGCAATCGTCAGCAGCAGACTCCCTTGTCACAGGCGTCACCTGCCGTAGCTGGTTGCGCGCCCCCCATTCCAGACGCTGCCCGCGCAGCAGTTCAAGTTGATTGCCGTTGCTATCGAAGCCTTCAGCGATGTCCGGCTCCCCCGGCACCCAGTCGTCCTGAACCTGCAAGCTGCGGTTGCTCGATAACGAGGTGACAGTGCGCCGCGTAAATGAATGGCCACCGACGTGAGTCAACGTCTGCAGATTGCCCGCTGCGTCGTAAGCGTACTGTTCGCGGTAGTTGGCCAGTTGCCCTGGGTCTGGCTGCACCCTGTAGGACGCTGTCATCCCCTGCCAGCTTTCGGATCGAACCGACTCAAAGCCCGTGGCCTCAATCAGTTGAGACAACGAGTCATACACATAGGTGTTTGTGTGATCGATCTGCTGATTACGGAAGAACGCCGTCGATTGCGCAAGATCCTCAATGGCCGTCACATTGCCGAGCGGATCGTACTGATAGCTCAGATGCTGAATTGCAGGCTTGCCAGGCAGTGCAGACTCAAGCCGCAATAAGCGACCATCGCGAGGGCAGTAAGCCGTAGACGTCACGATCCCGTTTCCTGCGGTTTCACGCTCTATCTGACCCAATGCGTTGATACCCACCTGGCTCACGACAAATCGAGGTTCAGCACCTGGCACCTGCAACCAGGCTTCGCGGACATGGCCATCGACCCCATGCGCAAAGCGTTGAGTGTTCAGTCGCGCATCTGTCAATTGCAGTTGCTCGGCCAATGCGTTGTCGAGCCGACGGGTGATCGCAGCTTGAGGTTCAAGCAACGCATCTCTGGATGTGATCTCCTGCGGCCAGTCGGGGTCGTCCAGCTCCGCCAGAAATCGCCATTGCTCGACGATGGTTTTTCCGGTGAGGCCATAGTCCGACACCGACAAACTGCCTGCCATGTCGTCATGGCGGGTCAGACACCCACAACCGTTCTGCCCATGTTCATCAGCACCGCCGTAGGTCATGCGCTCAACCACTCGCCTAATCCCTTCAGGTGATTGCTCACTGACAACCACAGGCCTGAGCAGCTCATCAAAGAGGGTATGACGCACATTCCCCCGCCCGTCCCAGCGAATGCAGGGTTCACCGGCTGAACCGGGGAGATTGATCTGCGAGCCGGAGTCGACACTGCGCGAGGCCAATCCGGCCCCGGACAAGCTAAGGTGATCGACCCGATTCTCGATGATGCCCGAGGCCTGTCCCAGTCGTGAGTCCTGACTGGCAACATGACGCCCTGCGGCATCGAAGCGCTGGCGAGCAGGACGTATTTCACCCCCGTCGTCGGACGCCGCTCGACACCATTCGATCGTCCTGACAACGGCCCCACGTGGGTCTTGAACCGTTAAACGCGGAGTATGCGTGTGTACAGAAGAGTTCGGCATACAGACCTCCTTGGTCATGGTGCTGACGCATCCGTCCGGTATAGGCCTGAAAAACAGCCCTCGATCTGTCTGATACACCGTCGGCCGGAAGCTTTCTACTGTCAGAAATGACAGTAGGTCGCTGCACCCCTTGCATGGCACTCAATCGATCACACTTTCTCCAAAAACATATCCGCGAATACCTGCCCCCTTGGCACCCCGGCGATGAACAGGCGTTTCGAAAAGCCCTCCACGCTCGCGGGCGATCCGCACACCAGGGCGATGGTCTGACGCGAGGTGACGCGCAACCCGGACAACGCCGCCTGAAACTGCTCGACCTCGACCCACTCCAGCTGCAATTGCGCGTGCATAGCCGTCAGTGCTTGAAGGGGTTTGGCCAGGTAATGCTCACGCGCCACGTGCATGACCCGAATCGGCCCTTGATGCCCGGCGTTCAACGCTTCGCGCAAAATCCCCCACAAAGGCCCCAACCCGGTCCCGGCAGCAAATAGCCAGAGCGGCCGTGCTTGCCAGTCAGGGTCGTAGTGCAAGGCCCCACCCCGCAGTTCGCCCAGTCGGATGACGTCGCCCGGCATCAGGGTGCGAGCAACGTCAGCGAAAGCGCCGGGTTTGCTGCAATCGATATGAAACTCCAGCGCAGCGGCGTCTCCCGGCACGCTCGCCAGCGAATAAGGGCGCGCAATGCCGCTCGCGGTCCACAGCACCAGATGCTGCCCGGCGCGATAGCGCAAGGGCCGCTCGGGTTCAAGGCGAAGGCGCAAGACCGAGGGGCTTAACCAGTCCACCCCGCTGACCCGAGCCGGTGAACCGTCGCGTTTCGGGTCGAAGATTTCAACGTCCAGATCGTCCACGACCCGACACTGACACGCCAGGCGCCAGCCCTGCTCGCGCTTGCGGGCGTCAAGCGCCTCAGGCAGCGCATCGTGTGGCTCACCCCGGACACAGCGCACGATACAGGCGTGGCAACTGCCCGCCCGACAGCTGTAAGGAACGGACAGCCCTGCCTGATTCAGCGAGTCGAGCAAATTGCTCCCCGAGGCGACCGACCACTGTCGATCTCCCGCACGCAGATCAGGCATCAACAGATTCCCATGCGCCATGGCAACGGTTTCGACCCTGATGCTTGGCGCGATAGAGCGCCTGATCGGCACGCTGCAAGGCGCTGTCCATATCATCATCGCGCTCGACGAGGGTCATGCCGACCGAGAGGCTCAGTTCCAGTCCTGGCAACTCGGGAATGACCACCTGTTCGAACGCCAAACGTACGCGCTCACAGCATTCGACCAACTGGGTCCGAGTGCAGCGGGGGATCAACAACACGAACTCTTCGCCACCGTAGCGGGCCAGAATGTCATCTGCGCGCAGGCATTCCGTCGCGGTAGCCGCGAACACCTGCAACACCCGGTCGCCTGCGGCATGGCCCAACACATCGTTGACCCGCTTGAAATGATCCATGTCGATCAAGGCCAACCCTTCCGTGTACGAACCGTCCATCGTTTCCAGCTCTCGTGTGGCCAGACGCAGAAAGTGACGCCGATTGAACAAATTGGTCAGTTCATCGGTGGATGCCAGCTCTTCCAGCTGAAACATCATCCCGCGCAAGGTCTCTTGGTGGGCCTGCAAGGTGATGCGGTGTTGATGCATGCGTTGCCGCGAACTCTGCACGAAACGCGCATACAGGCACAGCCACGCCAGCACGATGAACAACGCACAGGCTTGCAAGGCCGCCAGGCCTGGATCGGCCAGGTCATCCTGAAAGGCGTCCCACAGGTTGAGCCCGATGAAGCCCGTCAAGGCAAGGACGGCGCAACGAGTGAAGACCTTCGGCGGGAGATGAAACAGGCCGAATAGCAGCACCAGTACGTAAAGCACCAGAAACGTGCCCCGGGCCGGGCCGAGATGCGCCAACAGAAAGGTTTGCCAGCCCAACCCCATCAGCACTTGGAACTCGGTCAGGCTGGGGTCTTTGAAGCGTTTGTTGTACTCGCCGAAAAATACCAGGCTCATGACGCCCTGTGACAGCAGCACCAGGACCGTGGCAAGCCAAAGGCTGAAGAAATTGGCCTCGTAGTAACCCGCGCAATACGCCACCCAGACCAGCGCGATCAGCAACACATACGTGCCTGCGGCCAATGCAAACCGCTTGAACCGCAGGCGCTGGATAGATCCGTCTATATGAGGTTGGTTCATCATGGGGTGAAGGTCGTCCTGTCCGGCAAGGTCAATCTGCGGCGCACCGCTGGCCGGTCGTGCCTGCCGTGGAAAACGGCAGGCATCTCAATCGTCTGGCAAGGCTTCCAATGTAGAGGAAACGGGGACGTTCGCCAATGTGTCCGGTGTGGATGTTGATGGCATTTAGCCGTCAGAGCAATGTGCGGCGTGCGCCGGAGCACAAAAAAGGGTCGCAGCCTGCGCAGGGCGCATATGAAATATCCGGTAATGAAGCCTGCACCCCGATATAAATATGTATATCACTGAGCAGGCGCCTCCCTGCCTATTCTGTAGTCACCTCACCAACCATGGATGGTTGACAGCATGACTCCAGCAAACGACACAAACTGGCTCACTGGTTTCAAAGTTCGTATTACCAACAGCTCGAACAAAGTGTTCAACAATGGCTTTCAGCAACTGCAGATCTCGGTCAGCGTCACGCCCAAAGCGGGGCAGGAAGTCACTGAGGAGCAACTGAACAGTATCCGGCTGGTCATTTTGGACGATGACGGTCACTACAAGGAACTCGAAGGCGAGTTGAGCGCTTCCAATGAACGTGACGAGCGATTCGAATACTTCCCAGGCAGTAGATCTTTCAGGAAGCTGGAGCTTGAGTCGGGCACGTTTCGCAGAAAAATCTACGTGTCATCGACTCGCCCCGCTGGCACACATGACACCCTTTATGCGCGCATCAGCAAGGACGACGAGACTCACTACGTCACGGGCACCAGCCGGTTCAACTCCGAAGTGCTCATTGAAACGGTCGCGCGTCCACGGCTGACACGCGAGGATTTCACGTTCTGGGGCGACGACACGCTCAATGTGACCCAAGGTAACGTTGCCGTCGACTTGGACATTTACCACCTGAGATTCAAGGATCGGCAGTACAAAATCGTCGACTCCATTGCCTACGGCGTCGCCAGTGGCCAGGCTTATTACGGTAAAAGTATCGATGTCACACCGCCCCCCTCTTTCTCCGGGCCCATTCATGCGCACCGGCGCCGCTACAAAACCTACTACCACGTTGCTATAGCAGTCGGGCCTGAAATCAACCTGACCTACAAAGGCGCCAGCATTACCGTCAACAAAACTGCAGGCACCATGAATTTTGTACGGCTTAAGTTGATCGGTGAAGACCGCCCGATCTCCTTTAGGAATAGCGGCAGCCGTTGGGGCTTGCTCGATCAATACGGCAATCACTATCAAATCGATATGACTCAAACAGGCGGCGGCAACCTGCTTGACTTTACAGTCACGAATTAAGCCCAGCTTCATCGCATTCAGCGCGTTTCATCTCTCACAAGCATGACACACGCTGGGCGCAAGAATTCCATGAGCGCCTGTGTCATTTCTCACCGCTCACACTGACTGCTCAGCAGTCGTCTTCAATAACCAAGGAAGGTTAAAAATGAACCCTGCAAACGATACCCATTGGATTACCCGATTCGACGTCAAAGTCAGCTCGAACTCGAACAAGGTCTTTGGCAATGGACGCCATCAACTTGAAGTGTCCGTGAGCCTCACCCCCAAAGCTGGCGTGATCATCTCTGAAGAGCAACTGGACAGCATTCGCCTGGTCACACTCGATGACGATGGCCAGTATCAGGAACTGAGCGGCGAACTGCAGATGTCTACCGAGCGTGACAAACGCTTTGAATATTATGCAGACACCGGGCTGGCCCCAAGTGCATTGCTTGAAGCCAACTCACGACGTCGCAGATTCTACGTTTCATCGACCCGATCCGGGGGTTCTCTGGACGTAGTCTATGCCTCGATCAGTAAGGATGACGAAACGCAATACGTCAGCCATACCAGCAAGTTCAACTCGTCCGTCACCCTGGAGACCCTGACACCTCTGCGGCTGAACCGCGATGATTTTGCATTTGAGGATGAAAACAATTACGAACACACCGTCAATGCCACCAGCTGGGACTATGACGTCTATCAGCTGTATCTCAAAGGCCGCAATCTGCGACTGGTCGCGTCAATACCTTATGGCCCTGGATCAGGCAACCCTTACTATCAGGAAACGATACAAGATAACGGCTGGTTCGCTGACGGTGAACCCAGAAGTTATACCCACTTGGCTTTCGAGGTCAGCGACCGCAGAAAATTCAAGGCCCCCACGACTGACCTCTCCGTACACCGGCGCCCCGGCAGCATGGTCTTTATCCGAATCATGACCTTTGGCCCCGCGACACTAAGTGGCGCGCAAAACGCGACGTCCCGGTGGGGCCTTCTTGATCAGTATGGCAATGAACACACCATCGAAATGACCCAGGCAAGCAATGGAAATCTCATTGACTTCATTGTGATCTGATCATTTTTAAGTTCAGGAACGCGTGCGTGCTTCTCCTGTTGCGGAGCACGCACGCCCCCAACTTTCAAGCCGACTTCAGAGTGACCAGAATATGTCTCTAGACACACTGCACACCCAAGCCACGAATTTCATGGACTTTATCAAAACCGGTGTCGATGCTCGCACCGGTCAATTCACATTGGCGTTTAAACTGCCGTTGATCCCCGCCAATCATCTCGCCGGCCCTGCCTTGTCGCCCACCCTGTCCTTCGGTGTGCTGGGTTCCACCCGCAATCGGGGCTATGGATTTGGCTGGTCTCTGGACCTGAGCGAAATCAACCTCCATCAGGATGCGCCCACGTTGAGCCTTTCATCAGGCGAGCGTTTCGCCATTGACATGGAAAGATCCGACCTCTCTACCGGCAGCGAGCTGGTGCTGCTCGATGCCAAGATCAAGTCCATGGTCGTGACCTGTGAAAGCGAGAGCGTTTTTCGGATCGATCATAAAACCGGTCAAACCGAATTCCTGACACAGCAACAGGACAGCTCGCGCTTTCTGGTCAGCGAAATCCGCAGCCCCGAAGGTCGCAGCCTGTTCGTGGAGTGGTCGGCGTTCGCCAACGAAGACTTCATCCTCGACCGCATCCGTGACGAGTCCCGCACCTTGCTGCAGGTCGAAAGTGACGAGGGTGAGGTGCGCTTCATCGTGCCGGAGTCCGAAGCCCGGAGCCTGCGTCTGCAACTGGCCAACGACACGCTGAGCGATGTGTATCTGCCAGGCATCGAGGTGCCGTTTGGCATCGAATACGAGCATCACGCCCTGGACGAGCAGAACCACCTGCTGCTCCCTACAGCACTCACCAGCCCGTTGGGCGCCTCGGACGCCGTGACCTGGGCCACGGGAGAGTTCGGTCATCAGCTTCCAGAGGGCGCGCCTTTTGCCGTTCTGCCTCGTGTCGCCGAGTGGAAACACTCAGCCGGGAACCCCGATACCGAGCTGACCCGCAGTTATGAGTGGTCCAGCGCGCATAACTATCTGGGTTATGGCAGCGATCAGGCATTCGACTGGCAACAAGGCCGCGACAACCTCTACGAGGTCGAACAGGATTACGATTACGAGGTGGTGGAAACCCAGACCGATCCAGAAGGCAGAACCCTCTCGACCATCACCCGCACCTGGAACCGTTTCCACCTGCTGACCTCGGAAGTCGTCAAGCGAGGGCAGTGCGAAGTCCACACGCAAACCACCTTCGGCATCGAACCGGATAAAAGCTGGGAAGACCAACCTGCCTGGTGCCAGCTCCCCCACGCACAGACCGTCACGTTTACCGATGAACGCGGCGCGCAACGCAGCGAAACGACTGAATACCGCTACGACGAATCCGGCAATCTGGTGTTGACTCGCTCACCCTCAGGCGTCGAAGAGCACAGCGAGTATTATCCGGCCGAAGGCGCTGAGGGTTGCCCAGCCAATGCATTGGGCATGGTCCGGTACCTCAAGAAGAAAACCGTAAAACCCGCACCACTCGAAGATGGAGGTCATGGCGGCGCGAGCGAAGTCTCCACGGCCTACACGTACACCTCGCTGAATTCGCTGATCGAAGGCGAACCGGCTCTCGTGCTGGTGGAAAGCGAGCACACCCGTGACGAGACCCTTGCCCGGCTGATGGAAACCACCGTGCAGACCTACGTCTCGGAAGGCGATGGTTACGCGCGACTGAAACGCACCGTGACGACACTCAACGACAAAGCCACCACAACCCACTACCGCTACGAACTGACCGGCGACGAACTGAGCACACATGTCAGCATCACAGGCTTCGAAGGTACAGAAACCGTGCGCCAGAGCCAGGACAGCGCGCGCTCCCTGACGACTGGCCAAATGACCCGGGACCGCTCCCTGGCGGGCGTGCTGAGCCGTTATGAGTACGACGAACTGGGGCGCGTCACACTGGCGGTTACCGCCGACGACAGCCGCTATAAAGCCACGCGTACCACCACTTATCACGTCGGTGACAAGGTCGCATTGGCCGCACGAACCGGTGCCGAAAAACCGGTCATGATCGAACACACCCATGCCACCGGCCAACGCCGCCGCCAATGGCTCGATGGCGAAGGCCGCACCGTTCGGGTCGAACTGGAAGACCTCGACCATGCGCCGGGCGAATTTCGGGAGATCGTACGCACGGTGTTTGACGTCGAGGGCCGAGTGACCAGCGAAACCCACACCGACTGGCTACGCGATGAAAACGATCCCGCCTCCGTGACCGCGCTGCCTCTCACCACGACGACCGAGTACGACGACTGGGGCCAGATACGCTGCGTCACGACACCCGATGGTGTGCAAACGCACACCGAACATAATCCGGCGAAACTGACCGTCAAACAGTGGCAGGCAAATGGCGACACAAAGGGGCCAAGCAAGGTCAGCGTGTTCAACGCCGCGGGCAGCGTGATTCAGGAACAGCTGTATGACACGGACGATACACTGATCCGCACCACCCGGTGGGCTCGGGACGGACTGGACAGAGTGTTCGAGACTTGCCTTCAGATCGAAGGTGAAGACGACCGTCTCACCCTCCAACGCCTCGACTTCTACGGTCGCCCCCTTGAGCAAACACTGCCGGACGGTACGGTCGTCAACTGGACCTACGCGCAGCACAGCGATGATAACCATCCAGAGTCCGTTGCCGTGACCGCGTCGGAGGCGTGAGCGGAATCGACATCCCTTTACGTTCAGTCGGGGAGGTGCCACCCGCATCGACCTCGTTCTTCCAAGGATCGGAAACCATGAACACACCCATCATCATAGGTCGGCAGACCTTCGACGGCCTGGGCCGTCAGCTCACCGTAGAGGTCGGGGGGCATACCACACGCTTTCGTTACATCAATGAACAGCTTGCCCCGTCGGGCAACACTCTGGCCGACGGCCGGGAAATCGCCTTCACCTACGAAAAAAACCTCAATCATCAACTGCTGAGCGTTCTGGGGCAGGATGAAACGCCCGTGCAGATGGCGTATCAGGCAGACATCGGCCAACTCGCCAGCGCCAGCGGAGAACGGGGCGTTCAGTCGTTCGCTTACACCCCGTCAGGGCAAGCCTTGAGCGATGAGTGGGTCATCGACGACACCACCCACACCACCCACTGGAAATATTCAGTCGCGGGTCTGCTGCAAGGTTTTGACGACGCGCAGGGCATCGCTCATCGACGCGAATTCGATGAGGCCGGTCGTGTGCAGTTCACCCGGGTGGGCAGCATCGAAACGCGCTACGCCTACGACGGACTCTCTCGTCTGATCAGTGTCGAGGTGTCGGACCCTGACACCGCGCGCACCCTGACCACTTCCATCACTTACGACACGCTCGGACGGGAACGCACCCGGACGTTCGCCATCACCCCCGACCCTGACGCTGAAGACGGTGCACCTCGTGCCGTGACTCAGACGCTGGGCTATTCGGCACGGGACCAAGTCATCTCGCGCACGTGGAACGACGGCGAGCACGTCGGGGAAGAAACGTTCGAATACGATAACCGTGACCGGCTGGTGCATTACACCGCCAATGCGCAAGCGGCCCCCCAAGATCCCTACGGCAACCGGATTGTCGAGCAGGTCTTCACCTTCAATGCGCTGAATGGCTACGAAACGGTGCTCAACACGTTTGCCGACGACACCCAGGATGAAGCCGTCTTCAGCTACGCCGACGGTGATCCGACGAAAGTGGTGAGCGTCACGCACACTCATGAATCCTGGCCGTCCTCGGTCACGCTGACGTATGACGAATGTGGCCGGGTCATTGGCGACAGCCTGGGTCGCAGCATGAAATGGGACACCCAGGGCCGCTTGACTGAAGTGAGCCACGAAGGCAGCACCTGCGCCTATCGTTACGATCCCCGAGGGCGACTGGTCGACCGGCAGCTTGACGACACGTTGACCCGCAGCTTCTTCAGCGCCGACCAGCTCACGCATGAACAGACGGGTGAAGACAGCCTGCAGCTCATCGGCGACGACCACTCGTTGTTCGCGGTGAACAAGGTCACCGAAGGAATGCGCAAGACCACCCTTCTCGGCACCGACGGTCAGGGCACCGTGCGTATGGAAGCCGACAGTGCCATTCGAACCCTGGGGTACACCGCGCATGGTGCTCAAGCCCTGGATGCAGCGCAAGTGCCGTTCGGTTTTGCGGGAGAACGACGCGAGCCGCTGACGGGCTGGTACATCCCCGGCGGGCACCGCCCTTACGATCCTGTGCTGATGTGTTTCCTGGCGCCGGACAGCGAAAGCCCCTTCGGTGCGGGTGGGATCAACCCCTATGCCTACTGTGCCGGCGATCCGGTCAATCGTGTCGATCCCGACGGACACAGCTGGGTGAGTTATGCACTGGCGGGGGCGGGTCTTGCCCTCTCGGCGATAGCACTCATTCCCGGTCTTCAGGCAGCGCTGCCGATTGCGGGTGCGTTATTCAGCGCGACCTCGACGCTGTCGACTGCGCAGATCGCCTGCCTTGCCGCTGCGACACTGGATGTCGTGTCCCTCACCACCGGCGTCGCGAGCCTCGCGCTGGAAATCAGTGGGCATGGGGGATCGGCGGCAGGGATTCTGGGGGGCATCTCGCTGGTCACCGGTCTGGCTGGCGCAGGGATAGGCCTGAAGATGCACAGTTTGCGAAATGCGGGCGCGCAGCAACGGGCGATGGACCTTAAAACCAACTGGTCCCCCAAACCCGGTCGGCTCGGCAACAGCGAAGTGATCTATCAGGGCACATCCCGGGCCGTGGACGTGGGATTCATCGAAACCTACCGAGGAACGAACCAAGCGGCATTGCTTACCCATGGGGACCCATTCCGCGCGCTGTTGATGGGGCCTGATGGCAAGGTCGCAAGGGCAGCGGACATTGCCAGGGATTTCATCGCGCCAAGGCTGAAAGCGCTGAATTATCCAGCGGACGAAACCTTCGTACTGCTGTCGTGCTGGGGCGGCAAGAACGGAGCAGCACTGGAGATTGCCAAGGAGCTGGGGCGCCCCGTCAAAGGGTTCACTGAAAAGACGTTCGTCAAAGGTTTCGCCAACCTTCAGCTCGGAGGCAATGTGGCCAATGCTCCGCTGGAAGCAGTGCCCTACCTCGAACGTTTGCGAGCGACGGGCAATCCTTTCAAGGCCTGGAAGACTTCATTCAGAGAAGCGGGAGCAAAGATTTTTCACCCTGACGGAACGATAACCGCTGCTTTGTAGGACGAGTTGATGCTGCGGCTGCCTTCCGTCCCACTCACCCGACGGCAGCTGCAGCTCGTCGAGCGGCGCCATGAAACCCTTTTCCACGGATTGGAAACCATGAATACACCCATGATGATAGGTCGGCAGACCTTCGACGGCCTGGGCCGGCATCTCTCAGTCGATGTCGGCGGGCACATCACGAACTTTCACTATCGCGCAGGGCAGCTCCCTCCTTCGGCCAACACCCTGGCCGACGGCAAGCGCATCGAATTCACCTACGAGTCTGCATTGAACAATCAGTTGCTCAGTGTCAGTGCCGAAGGCGAAGTTGCTCAGTTTCTCGGCTATCACCCGTTGGGGATGCCCCAATCAGCCAGCGGGGCGTTGGGCGATGAGTCCTTCGAATTCAAAGCATCGGGCCAACCCAGTCAGGACATATGGGCGGTCGAAGATGAAGAACACGTCACCACTTGGCATTACTCGCTGAACCGACTGTTGCAGGGTTTTGACGATGTCCAAGGCACTCGGCACCGACGTCGTCTGGACGACCAAGGTCGGGTTGAAGAAGTTCACGTTGGCCATCTGATGAGCCGTTATCGTTATGACCCGTTGTCGCGCCTGACTCACATTGATGTGGAGGACCAGGACAGGGGAAGCACGCTGAGCACGGTGCTCACCTACGACAGCATAGGTCGCGAGCACACCCGCACCTTCATCGCCACGACGCAGGACGCTGACGGCGATCATGCCACTCGAACCCTGAAGCAAACGCTCGGGTATTCAGCGCTCGATCAGATCACCTCGCGGCACTGGAGCGATGGCGAGCAAGAGGGCGAGGAAACCTTCGCGTACGATCTTCGCAGGCGCTTGGTGCTGTACACCGCCGACGCCGACATCGCTCCTGAAGACCCGTTCGGCAACCCCATTGTCGAACAGCGCTTTACCTATAACGCGCTTAACGGGCATGAGCGTGTGCTCACTACCTTCGTCGACGGCAGTACCAACGAGACGCTGTTCAGCTATGCCAGCGACGACCCGGTTCGCGTGACGAAAGTCACCCACAGCCATCCCACATGGCCGAGCGAAGTGGTGCTGACCTACGACGAGTGTGGCCGGGTGATCGGCGACAGTCTGGGCCGCAGCATGCGCTGGAATGCCCAAGGTCGCTTGACGAGGGTCGACCACGAAAGCCATCACTGCGAGTACGGCTACACCGCCAGCGGTCACCTCACGGATCGTCGTATAGACGACACGCTGAGTCGCAGCTTCTTCAGTGGGGAAGAGGTAACGCATGAACGAACAGGAACCGACAGCCTGCAATTTTATTCGGGTGAGCAAGGCGTGTTTGCCATCCACACCATGACCGATAAGGTCCGTCAAACGACATTGCTGGGGGCCGATGCACAAGGCAGCGTCCGCCTTGAAGCCGATACGACGACCCGCACGCGTCAGTACAGCGCCTACGGAACAGAACGTGAAAACGCCGAGCACCTGCCGATCGGTTTTACCGGCCAGCGCGTCGAGCCGGTCACGCATTGGCAGATACTGGGGGACTACCGACCTTACGACCCGGTACTGATGTGCTTTCTCAGTCCTGACAGCGAGAGCCCGTTTGGCCGAGGCGGCATCAACCCTTATGTCTATTGCGCAGGGGATCCCGTCAACCGCATCGACCCGGACGGGCACAGCTGGGTGAACTATGCGCTCGCAGGGGTGGGGCTGGCGGTTGGAATCGCAGGCACCATTGCCAGCCTGGGCGCGGCTTCGGCGCTCATCACACCTATCGCAATGTTTGGCTTGAAAGCGCTGACGCCAAGCGCGGTGATGATCATCAGCGCGGGCATTCTGAACGTGGCCTCGGTGGGCACCGGCGCCGCTGCCCTGGGCATTGAAATGACCGGAGGCGACAAGCGCGCGGCCAACATACTGGGCTGGGTATCGCTGGGCACTGGCATCGCCGCCAGTGCACTGACCGCCATAGGGCACGCCAGCGCCAAGATCGCTGCGAAACAAGCGATGCAGCGACGCGACAGTTCTATCCTCTTCGAACGCAGGCTTGGAAGCCACGATGTCTCATTTCACAAACAGTTGTGGGGAGACAAATTCACGGGGTTCGAAACCCACGGTTCTCCCGAAGGCTACCTGATGAACTCAAAAGGTCTGTATGACACCGCCGCCAATGTCGCGAAAACGGACATCGCCCCACACCTGGTCAACATGGACCCGAACAGGCCGTTCGTACTGCTTGCCTGTCAGGGAGGCTCCAGCGGTGCGGCACAAGAAGTCGCCAACGTCCTGCGCAGGCCCGTGGTGGGGTTTCATGAGAATATTTATGTCGGCACCGTCGAGTGGATGAAGCAGTCAGCGAACTTCGTGACGAAAGAAGGCGTCAGAACGCCGCTTGCACTTCAACTGATTCCCCATTTGAAAGGATTGACAGGGGTGCACGGACCTCACTACTTCGCCCATGGCGTCGAGTATGAACTCGCCTCTTTTCAGCTCTATAAGCCGGTTTAGTCATCGTTTTTGCAATCACGCAGCGAGCCGAGGGTAGTGATCTCAGGGTTGCTCCCCTCCATGACCGTTCAGCGCCCCCTGCCCTTCACGACTAACGTTTACGCTGCGGCAGGGTGTCGCGCCGAGTGCCACGCGGTATACTGCCGCGCCTTTTTCCTGCCGCTGCGCCTGAGCGGTAGCCGAGCCGATGGCCGTTTGCACGCAGGTCCGTGCCTGTTTGCGCAAACCGCCCTATAAATGTTCCCGCCTGATTCGAGGAGAACACCCATGACCGTGATCAAGCAGGATGACCTGATTCAGAGCGTCGCCGACGCGCTGCAGTTCATCTCCTATTACCACCCCGTCGATTTCATCCAGGCCATGCACGAGGCCTACCTGCGCGAAGAATCGCCTGCCGCGCGCGACTCCATGGCTCAGATCCTCATCAACTCGCGCATGTGCGCCACCGGCCACCGTCCGATCTGCCAGGACACCGGCATCGTGACCGTATTCGTTCGTGTGGGCATGGACGTGCGCTGGGATGGCGCCACCATGAGCCTGGACGACATGATCAACCAGGGCGTGCGTCAGGCCTATAACCTGCCAGAAAACGTCCTGCGCGCTTCGATCCTCGCCGACCCGGCGGGCGCTCGTAAAAACACCAAGGACAATACCCCGGCGGTCATCCATTACTCCATCGTTCCGGGTAACACCGTGGAAGTGGACGTGGCGGCCAAAGGCGGCGGCTCGGAAAACAAATCGAAGATGGCGATGCTCAACCCGTCCGATTCGATCGTCGACTGGGTACTGAAAACCGTGCCGACCATGGGCGCTGGCTGGTGCCCGCCTGGCATGCTCGGCATCGGCATCGGCGGTACCGCCGAGAAAGCGGCGGTCATGGCCAAGGAAGTCCTGATGGACTCCATCGACATCCACGAGCTGAAGGCTCGTGGCCCGTCGAACCGCCTGGAAGAAATGCGTCTGGAGCTGTTCGAGAAGGTCAACCAACTGGGCATCGGTGCCCAGGGCCTCGGCGGTCTGACCACCGTGCTCGACGTCAAGATCATGGATTATCCGACCCACGCAGCGTCGCTGCCGGTCTGCATGATCCCGAACTGCGCCGCCACCCGTCATGCCCACTTCGTGCTCGATGGTTCCGGCCCTGCTTCGCTGGAAGCGCCACCGCTGGACGCCTACCCGGAAATCGTCTGGGAAGCCGGCCCGTCGGCTCGTCGCGTCAACCTCGACACCCTGACCCCGGAAGACGTGCAGAGCTGGAAGCCGGGCGAAACCGTCCTGCTCAACGGCAAGATGCTCACCGGTCGCGACGCGGCGCACAAGCGCATGGTCGAGATGCTGAACAAGGGCGAAACCCTGCCGGTAGACCTGAAAGGGCGCTTCATCTATTACGTCGGCCCGGTCGATCCGGTCGGTGACGAAGTGGTCGGCCCAGCCGGTCCTACCACCGCCACCCGTATGGACAAGTTCACCCGTCAGATCCTTGAGCAAACTGGCCTGTTGGGCATGATCGGCAAATCCGAGCGCGGCCCGACCGCCATCGACGCGATCAAGGACAACAAAGCCGTTTACTTGATGGCCGTCGGCGGTGCTGCTTACCTCGTCGCTCAGGCGATCAAGAAATCCCAGGTCCTGGCCTTCCCGGAACTGGGCATGGAAGCGATCTACGAGTTCGACGTCAAAGACATGCCGGTCACTGTCGCGGTTGACAGCAAAGGCGAGTCGGTTCACATCACGGGTCCTGCCATCTGGCAGAAAAAGATCAGTGAGAGCCTGGCAGTCGAAGTGCAGTAAGCGCTCCGCTGGCAGTCACGAAAAGCCCGGCCGGTGTGCCGGGCTTTTTGGTTTCTGGACGGCTCACCGCTGAAACGGATTCTTCCGCTTGCGAGGCGAGCCGTCGTCCAGCAGCGGTAGCCCCTGCTCTGCCCTGCGCACGTTGACCTCTTCGGCCGTGTCGTTCTCATCCTCGTTGATGGTGTACCAGCCCTCGTAGGTGATCCGCCGCATCCATCCCTTGGCGGTCATGGTGACAGTCGGGCGTCCCAGCGGATCGTAGAACTGCTCGTCGTGATACCAGTGCTCCCGGGCAGAGCCGTCATCCACGTAGCCTTCGGTATTGGTGAAATAAGGACGGTAGACCCGCACCGCCAGTCCCTTGTTGTTGTATTCGACGCGCTCGCTGACGCGCCAGCGAGGGTCGGCTTCGATTTCGATCAATTTGCCGTCTTCACCCACGTTCAATCGCCCGTCGATGACCTCGTACGCTTTGCCCGGCTCGACCAATTGGCGGGTTTGCAACGTTCTGCCGAATCCATCGACAGAGGCCAGGCTCTTGCGCAATTGCCGCTCAGGGTCATCGGGATAGCGGTCCCACTGCATGGCCAGGCTATGGACCGGCGCCTTGTGATCGACCCAACTGAACGCGTCGTAGTAATGAACGGTGGCGAAGTCGATTGTTGAGGGAGAGGCGATCGCGTCCACCGGTTTTTCTTCCTCCATCACAGCATCGACCAGCGGCTGGAAACCGACCTCCTTGCCCAGCTCCGTGCCATAGAAACTGGTCATGCGCAGGACTCCAAAACCGTCATACAGCGCTTCCTGAGAATTGCGATTGGGGTCGACGATCTTGACCGGTTGCATGTTGCGATAACTGTAAGTTGCCGACGTGGTGCAACCATCGGGTGCAGTCACCGACCTCACCATCAGGTTGTAGTCATCGTATTCAACGGTGCTCCATCCATGGCTCGCCGTCGGCCTGAATGTCTCCACCCGATAGAACTGTTCAGCGCCCGCATAGGTGTTGAACCCCCGCTTGACCGACCACAAGGTGCGTTCCGGCTCTTCGGGCAGCATGCACGTCATGCGGTGGTAACCGAGTTCGATCAACTTCGCGGTCAGCTCCTCAGGCGTCATCACCCGGTCGTACGCCGTCAGCGCGTGGTCATCCAGCTCGGCCAGCTCCACGGCATCGGTCAACGCCTCAAAGGTCGCCTCGCCCTCCCCCGCATTGACGTAACGCTGCTTGCTGAGCGCCACCAGCGTGCGAGGCAGCGACGCAAACCAGCCTTGCGGCGCCTTGAAAGCCTCATAGCTGATGTCTTCAGGGCTGACCGTCGCGCGCTCAGCCACCATCGCATTGCTTCGGCTCAGATAGGGCAAGCCCAGCCGCCAGCTCTGTGCTGCGTCCAGATGAATCGGCCGGGCCCGAGCTTCCGTCAGATAGAAGTTCTGCTGAGCGTCATCGTGCGCGGCCTTCCACCAGCGCTGCTGGTGCTCGTCGTCGAACGGCGGTGTATCGCCTGCCGACTTGCGCCGAGCGTAATTGACGCTGACGCCGTGGGTCAGCACACCGTACTCGTCCCAGGTCAGGTTAATGGCGCGCTGGCACATAGGATCGTCCGCGTGGCCCTCGTACTGATAACCGATCGACTCCAGTTGCAACGACAACTGCCGCGCATAGGGCTGATGTGTGCTGACCGGCGCCAGCTGGCGCACCAGATAACGCGACGATTGCACCGAATACGGCACGCCATTGGGCGTTTCTGCCTCCAGGCCAAAGACTTCAACCCTCAGCACAGCCCCCGCCAGTGAGCGGGCCATCTCGCGCAAATCATCGTCGGTGGGTGAAACGATAAGCTGATCGTCGCCATTGGCAAAGGTGGTCAGCAGATCGTTGCCCAACACCACGGCATCTGGGTCGCTCTCGTCACATCCAATGATTTTGTTCGCCGGATGTCGCCCGCTGTGATACCAGGTTTTGGTCAGCACGGGGGCCGTGAAGCCTTGTTCTTTCTGAGTGGCGTGTGGCGCCTCGCTGTCGGTCTGACACACCAGCCCGAAGCCGCGAAACTCGCGCTCGTGACCATCGTAATAGCCCTGACGAAACTTGAAGTGCTGAGTCAGCTGATTGCCCGTCACTTCATCGAGCTGAGTCTGTCGGGTGACCACGTGCAGCGCGAACGGCACGCCCGACTCCACTGCCAGTCCGGCCTCCTGCAATTCGACTTTCTCATCCAGCCACTCCTGCGCGGAGCTGCGATAGTCGATGGAACCCGACGCGCCCATACCGTTACGAGTGCTGTACAACAGATACGGTTTGACCGGCGGATGGTCGAAGCGCCAGTGCGTGGTCTTCATGTGCGGAACGGTCAGCACCAGGCTCGAACAGCCCAACGCCTGCAAATCGGCGATGTTCACCTGGCAGAGCTGGTCATAGCGAATCCCGTCCGGCCAAGGGTGTGTGACCGGTTCGGCCAGGTGGTTGCCTGAGCGGTTCATGAACAACTGAAAGCCATCAGACTTCAGATACACCAGATCAACCGCACCGGACCCGTCCATGTCCGCCAGACGAACGCGCCCGGCGTCAAATTCATCCCACGAAAACGGCAGTGCCGCGAACAGCTGCCCTTTGCCAAATCGCCCTCTGCCCAAGTTCGCCCAGGCACGCACCTCATTGTGACGAATGCGCACAAGGTGTTGCTGACCGCTGCCGAAAATGTCACAGAAAGCGACCAGCTCGGACGAACTGTTGCTGAGCGTCGGCAGCGAATCACCCTCGGTGTCATGGGCGATGTCATGCCCTTTAGCGAAGCCGTCATCACGCCGACTGGCGTACAAGCGCACGCTGCGAGGACCAATCAGCGCCAGATCAGACAGCCCGTCCCCGACCAGATCCGCCAACTGCCCTTTGGGATGGAAGAACTCCGGCGGGAAGGCGGAAAACGGCGTGAATCGGGTCCAGCTTCGTTCTGGATTCAAGGTAAAGAAACCCGCGATGCCTGGCTGCGCCACGATCCAGTCGAGACGGCCATCCCCGGTCATGTCAGCGAGTGACTGGCGAACGGCGGTCTGCGAATCAGCGGCAGGATTACCCGGCAACAACTGCCAAGGGCCGTACTTCACGGCGTCAGGGTCATCGGCTTCGACGTCACGTACGGGCTCGCGATACATCCAGCCCTTGTCCGAGCGATACAGCACCCCGGACAACCCCTCACCGTATAGATCCACCCACTGATACGGCTGGCCATCATCCAGGCCAGGCATGGACTCGAACGGCTTGAATGCCCCCTGCGCTACGTCAAAATCCTGATAGGTAAACACCACAGGCGGCCGACGGCTGAGCGCGGGCTGGATGCGCTCCCCCCACGCCAGGCTTTCCACCGAGCTGAGTACTTTGCCCCCCTGCTGAAGGTCCTCGTAGTTGAGTTTCAGCGCGCTGATCAGGGTCGGCTTATCGGGATCGAGCTCAGCGGGGAAGTAGTGAAACATGATGACGTGGTGCACGAAGCGCAGGTGACCCAGCTCAAAGCCGTAGCCAAACGATGAGTGAAAATCTGCGCGCCCTTCCCAGGGTTTGTCGCCGTCATAAGCCAGTTGATCATTGGCGAACGTGCGCTCGCCATAGTCAAAGATCAGCTCGAAGTGCCATTGCAGTCCGGCCAACTGCTGAGGAGCCCACAAATACAGATGGGGATGCGCCTTGAAGTTGCCATAGCGCGCCCGCCAGAGATAACGCTGGGCGCTGAAGTTGCGCCCGGGGCTGGGCGTCGTATCGGCCACAAGCCCTTGCATATCCTCGGCCTTGTACTCGTACAGCACGTGCTCGCCGATGGGGTTGACCGTTTCTTCGAGCAACCACTCAGCCACGCGGTTCGGGTCATCGGGGTCGCGCAGGCGGGAGGCCGGTTGACGACCAAACATTGCCAGGCTTCCATCTGCGCCGTGGATCAGCCAGAAGCCTGCGGGGTCACTCTCATGGCGCCAATGCTCGATGCGAGCAAAGACGCCTTCGGCACGCGCGAAGTAGCGAACGACCTTGTAGGGCTGATCCAGTGTGAGGCCGCCATAGTCGCTGACGGTTGTTTCAATGAGTGCGCCTTGTGCATCACGCTCAGCCAGCAGGACTCCGCCATCGGGGCCCAGCATCACATCCTCATCGGTGTACAGCGGCACGCCCTTGCTCGCCCGTCGGGCAATCGCCCCCACGTTCAGCCCCCATCCCAGACCGAACAGGCCATTGCCCACCGAACTCTGATAGCTCAGGCCGAGCGCTGGTGCATAGCCGCGTCCGGGCGTGATTGGCAGCGGGATTTCCAGCGACGCCGAGCCTGTAGCCCCTACCGCGCCCCAGCCCTTGCCGATGCTCTGAATCGCCCCGCCACCCTTGGGCAGCGAGGGCGCGGAGATACCGACTTGTTGCTCCTGATCGGCCATGATCATGCTCCCTTCGATCCTTGAACGCTGGCATCGCGCGAGTGGATCGCGCGGTGCCATGACTGTTCGTAAGATTAGGTCGCATGGGGTGTACGAATTAGAACTTATCGCGATGAGGCTTATCGCGAATGACGCTCGTGGGGATGCGTTTTTACCCGCTGAGCGGCAGGGCTTCCCCTGCCGAAGCGTTGTTGCGCACCAGGCTCAAGGGTGTGACCAACGCTCGATGCTGGCTGAGGTAGCGCATGCAACTGACCCGCAGGAACGATGCGAAATTCACCACTTCACCGCGATAATCCATGACCTCTTCATACAATTTGCTGATCAGTTGATTGGTGGTGATGCCGTCATGCCCGGCAATCTCGGCGAGGATGTCCCAGAACTGATTTTCCAGCCGAAGCGTCGTTACCACGCCACAAATGCGCAGCGAGCGCGAGCGGGACTCGTAGAGGATCGGATCAGCTTTAACGTAGAGTTCGCACATGGTCAAAACCTCCGTCTTACAAAATGATTTGGGTGCCGAGGACCTTTAAAAACGCCGCCAGCCACGCCGGATGCGCAGGCCAGGCGGGACCGGTTACCAGATTGCCGTCTGTGTGCGCTTCGTCCATCCCTATCTCGACATACTCGCCCCCCGCCAGCCTGACCTCGGGCGCACACGCGGGATAGGCACTCAACGACTTGCCCTTCAACACCCCGGTTTCGGCCAGCAATTGCGGACCATGGCAGACCGCAGCGATGGGCTTGTTGTCGCGCCCAAACTCGCGCACCAACTCAAGCACCCTCTGGTTAAGCCGCAGGTATTCCGGGGAACGCCCGCCAGGCACCAGCAGCGCGTCGTAGTCGGCGGATTTCACGCTGTCGAAGTCGAAGTTCAGCCCGAAGTTATGTCCGCGCTTTTCGCTGTAGGTCTGATCGCCTTCGAAGTCATGAATCGCCGTGCGGATCACGTCACCCTTCTTCTTGCCGGGACAGACGGCGTGGACGGTGTGACCGACCATCTGCAGCGCCTGAAACGGCACCATCACTTCGTAGTCTTCGACGTAATCGCCGACCAGCATGAGGATTTTCTTCGCAGCCATGATCAATCTCCTTCTATTTTATGCCGTCGAGTATTCGCGCAGCGCTCAAGTTCCGGGTAACAGCCTAGTACTACAGCGCAGGCGTGACACATCCGGCAGATGTATGACCGGCGCGCCATTGGTCGCGAGTCCCGCTCGCCCGGTCAAACGGCTTCTAACCTTGAATGATCAGCCGACAAGGACGTCATGAGCATGGGTCTCCATTCCTTTAGTCCCCACTTGCACGCCATCGAGCCTCGCGGATTGTTGGCTCGTGAAGTGGCTTGGCATCGAATCGATCAGATTGATGAGGCTCAGGCTCGTGTGACGCGTCATGCGTGGGATGAGGCCGGACGCTCGGTGGCCGATTGGGACCCTCGTTTGTGGGAAATGGCTGCAACCGCGAATAGCAGAAAAACGCCTTCCTTATCGGGTCGGGCCCTGCTCGATGAGAGCGTTGACGCGGGCTGGCGGTTGGAGCTGTCTGGCGCCGACGGGCAATCGGTCGAGCGTTGGGATGGTCGGGGAAGCTACAGCCGGATTGATTACGACGAATGCCTACGGCCGGTTTCGGTGACTGAAACATTGATCGATGCGCATCCGAACGTGGTTGAGCGGTTTACCTATGGCGATGCTTCTGCGTTATCCGCTGAACATAATCAATGCGGCCGGATGATTCGCCACGACGACCCTGCAGGCACTTGGTGCGCGCACGAGTTCGGGTTAGTGGGTGGTGTGCTAACCGAGAATCGAAGGTTTTTGCAGACGGACGAACCACCTGACTGGCCCCTTGATTCAGGCCAACGCGACGCCGTGTTAGAGCCTGGCGTCGGGCACACCACCACGGCCGTTTTCGACGCCACCGCAGCGCTCATCTTTCAGACCGATGCGGTCGGCAATCGCACTGAGCACCGCAAAACCGTCGGCGGGTTCCTACGGGAGACACGCCTGAAACTGGCCAGCGCGCAGCATGCTCAGACGCTCATCAGCGACCCTCGCTACAACCCGAATGGCCAACTGGAAAGCGAGCGTATGGGCAACGGCGTCATCAGTGAAGAAGCCTACGAAGCTGAAACCGGACGACTGACACGCATCTTCTCTTCAAGAGCCGACAGCACAGTCTTGCAGGATTTGAATTACCGCTACGACCCGGTGGGCAACATCGTTGAAATCGAGGACGCCGCCCAACTCACTCGTTTTTTCGCCAACCAACGCATCGACCCTGTCAGCCGCTATCGCTACGACACGCTGTATCAGTTGATCGAAGCCAGCGGCCGTGAGGTCGCCACCGGTGCCAGCCATGGTCCAGCATTGCCAGCGCTTCGAAACCTGCCGCAAGACGCCAATCAACTGAGCAACTACACCCAGAGCTACGACTATGACGCAGGTGGGAACCTGCTGGAAATGCGCCATGTCGGCGCGCAGCCCTTTACTCGCCGTATGCAGGTCGACCCCAACAGCAATCGCAGTTTGGCAATGGATGAATTGGATGCGGATTTTTGCAGCGGATTCGATGCCAACGGCAATCTGCTGCATCTGCAGCGGGGCCAAGGACTCGAATGGGATCTACGCAATCAGTTGGCGCAGGTCACCGGCGTAAAACGTGACGCCGCCGCCGATGACGACGAAACATATGTCTACGACGGTAACGACCAGCGCTGTCGCAAGGTACGCAGCACACGAGCCAAAAACCGTACATTGATTGCCGAAACCCGTTACCTGCCTGGTCTCGAAATCCGCACGCAACCCAATGGAGAAATCCTGCACGTCTGCACGACACCTATCGCGCACAACCTTGTTCATACACTGCACTGGGTTGCCAACAAACCCGACGGCATCGAGAACGATCAGGTGCGTTACAACCTCAACGATCATCTGGATTCAAGCACACTGGAACTCAACAAACAGGGCGGGTTGATCAGCCAGGAAGGCTATTACCCCTTCGGCGGGACAGCATGGTGGGCGGTCAGAAGTGCAACAGAAGCGAAGTACAAGACGGTGCGGTATTCAGGCAAGGAGCGGGACGCGTCGGGACTTTATTACTACGGGTTCAGGTATTACGCACCGTGGTTGATGCGATGGCTCAATCCCGACCCTACTCGCCACCTGACCGGGCTAAACGCCTTCGCCGCGATGAATCAGAATCCAATCACATATCACGATCCCGATGGTCGGATGCCCCAGCCCCAGCGCGAGAGAAAGAAATCACCGAAAATACGACCGGCGCTCACCGACGACACCTACAAACGATTAGCGGATAAAGACATCATTAATCCGATACAGGCCAGAGGTATGGCTCCAATCAGGAACTACTGGGGAAGCAGGCCGGACCTGTCTCCAGCCGCCGCAGCGTATCGTGAAGCGATACCCGAGGCCATCCAGGACCTGAGCGCCCAAGGCCGTAAGGATTTCCGGGTGACAGGAGACGCTCATATACTGGCGGCTGTCAGGACAGATACATCGCGCCCGTCAGGTGCCGTTATGTATCACGGTGGAGAGATCATTTCAGGCACGTTAAATACCGTCGTCGGCGAGAAAATGACGAGCAAGGTAATGGGACCGTTATCCGATATATTCAATGGTCCCGACCGACCTCAGGAAGAATTGGACCGAAACCGTCAAGTGGTCAGTTCGACCTTTAAAATAGTGGGAGGAATAGCCATGCATTCGCCTAATCCGGTCGTCCAGCTAGCGGGCGCGATTGGCGTGGCAACCGGCAACGGCATTGCCCAAACCGAAGTTGCATCGGCTGCGCTCTATGGCTCGTTGAAGCGCTCGGCCTCTCGTCCCTCTTTGATAAGGAGCGATAGCGCAACATCTTCTTCGCCCTCTAGTCCAGTAAGATCACGCTTCAATTTCGCCTCAACCCCCACTTCGACGCCAGGCTCGACCCCTGTCTCAACACCCGAGAGTTCGCTCTCTCGAGCATCAGGCTCCGTCCTTCTGTCGTCGGACGGGGCGCCCAGCTACGTTTCACAATCCCGCGTATTTGGTCTATCAACTCAAGAGCTGCTCGATGTCGCGATGGGGTCTCAACAGCAGGATGTCATCCCGACCTCTGCTCCGCAGAACCAAATTAGAAAACTAGCCACCAGCTTTAAATACCTCTCATTCACCAAGTAGCCACGACGTTGGGATCATGAACCTCCATACTCGAACGCCAAGCCTAGGCGTATGCGATCCACGTACGCTCATTGTGCGAAACGTCTCTTACTGCCGATGCGAAGAGGCTGGCACCGCCAATGAGCGCGTCGCCTGTCACACGTGGAATCTGGCCGGTCACCCCGTCGCAGACTGGGATCCTCGCCTGTGGGCAATGGCTGCAACGGCTAACAGCAGAAAGATTCCCTCGTTATCAGGTCAAACGCTGCTCGATGAAAGCGTCGATGCTGGGTGGCGGCTGATGCTGGCGGGCGCTGACGGGCAATCGGTCGAGCGTTGGGATGGCCGGGAAAGTTTCACCCGGACGGATTACGACAACTGCCTGCGGCCTGCTTCCATCACCGAAAAGCTGATCGGCGCAACGGCGGGCGTAGTCGAACGCTATACCTATGGCGATGCTTCGGACGGTTTCGCTTTGCGTAATCAATGCGGGCGACTGATTCGCCACGACGACCCGGCTGGGACGTGGTGTGCTCAAGACTTCGGGCTGGCGGGGGGTGTGCTAATCGAGAATCGAAGGTTTTTGCAGACAGTCGAACAACCTGACTGGCCACTGGAACTGTCTTCAAGGGAAGCACTGCTTGAGTCCGGCGCCGGGTACACGACCACTGCTGTTTTCGACGCAACTGCAACGCTCATCCTTCAAATAGATGCCGCCAGCAACCGCACCCGATACGCTCACTCCTACGATGGGCAGATTCGCGAAACAGGGCTTCGGGTGGGCAATGCAGAAAGCTTTCAGGCACTGATCAGCGACCTGAGCTACAACCCGAATGGCCAAGTGGAAAGCGAGCGTATGGGCAACGGCGTCATCAGCGAAAAAACCTACGAGGCGAAAAGCGGGCGGCTGACACGCACTTTCTCTTCACGAGCCGACGGCACAGTCTTGCAAGACCTGAACTACCGCTACGACCCGGTGGGCAACGTCGTCGAAATCGAGGACGCCGCTCAGGCCACTCGTTTTTTCGCCAACCAACGCATTGATCCCGTCAGCCTCTATCAATACGACACGCTGTACCAATTGATCGAAGCTACTGGCCGCGAAGTTGCTACAGGTGCCAGCCACGGGCCTACCCTGCCAGCGCTTCAATCCGTGCCTCAAGACCCCAACCAATTGAGCAACTACACCCAGCGTTACGACTACGACGCAGGGGGTAATCTGCGGGAAATGCGCCATGTCGGCGCGCAGTCATTTACTCGAACAATGCTTGTCGCCCCAGACAGCAATCGAAGCCTGCCTGAAGGCGATGTCGATCCGGATTTTGACAAGGGCTTCGATGCCAACGGCAATCTGCAACAGCTCATTCGGGGGCAGGATTTGTACTGGGACGTGCGCAATCAACTCAGCCAGATCAACACCGTCAAGCGCAACGACCGCAAGAACGATGACGAATATTACGTGTACGACGGCAACGGGCAGCGCTGTCGCAAGACTCGTAACTCCCAGGCCGCCACGAGAACGCTGCTGTACGAGGTGCGCTATCTGCCGGCGCTTGAGATCCGCACGGCGTCGACTGGCGAAACACTGAACGTCTGCACGGTTCAGGCAGGCAGTCACAGCGTGCGGATTTTGCACTGGCAAGCTAAAAAACCCGAGGAGATTGAGAACGATCAAGTGCGCCACTCGCTGACCGATCACTTGGGTTCTAGCACACTGGAACTGGATGACACTGGCGACTTGATCAGCCAGGAAAGCTACTACCCATTCGGCGGCACATCCTGGTGGGCGGCGAGAAATGCGGTGGACGCTAAATACAAAACCATTCGCTACTCAGGCAAAGAGCGCGATGCAACCGGGCTGTATTACTACGGATTCAGGTACTACGCGCCGTGGTTGATGCGATGGTTAAACACCGATCCGGCAGGCAGTGTCGATCACTTGAACCGATACTGCTTCGTCAGCAACACACCGGTTCGCAAGCTCGACGCACAGGGAATGAACGGAGTGGACCCCAATCAGGCCGCCACTCTCATCCAGAGCCACGTCAGAAGGTTTCTGTCTCCTGTCAAAGTCCAGACCCCCACCCAAGGCGTCATCAGTGTTTCGATCAAAGGCGACAGCTCAGTCTTTGACCGTGTGGGCATTGCTCTCGACCGTCAAGCGAAAGCCCCCCGACAAATTTTTTATCTTGCTCTGGACAGTAGTCTGCAGGGCAAGGTTTCTGGCGGTGATGCATCAATACGCCTGAGCTCAGCCTCAAGTGCGGAGATTGCCAATGCCAGCGGCTCCATGCCGACCGCCTATATAAATGGCAGCTACTTCAACATGGGAAGCCCCGCGCCCAATCAAGGCATTGCTGACTACGCCTCGGTAGGCGAGAACCTCATTGACGGCCGAGACAAGGCATCCATACCGATTCCCCCGAGCTATGCCGACAGTTATACAAAGCTGACGCTGCAAGATGGGTCGTTTATTCATGTAGCCCCCAAGTTGACAATGAACAGGAGACCTCGCTTCACAAGGCAGGACAGTGATCTTGAGCGAAACCAATACAGCGCCGAGACATCACATGTTGGCGCGTTGGGTCATGCCAGCGATCCCAATGCCCGCTCAGGAATCAGCCTGGCGGCAGGGGACACGGCAAAAACACGGCTGGCAATGGCTCTGAATCCCGGTCGAGGTTCCTACGCACGTAAAGCCGACGAACCGGGCTTTACCATGCTCGAATGGACCACCGTCATGACTCGCCTTGACGCATTGAATGACAGTCCAGTTAACGGTGGACCAGGGCTTGCGGCAGCGTCATCCTGGAATCTGGACGGCGGAGACTCATCAACGCTCGGGGTCATTGATGACAGCGGCGCGCACGTGATGCGAGTTAATACACTGAAGATCAACTCAAGAGCCTCCAGACCCGCCAGGCCCATCGGGAACTTCCTGTCTTTTCATCGCAGGTGAATGTTTAGCCCGTGTGAGAGCCAATTAACCCCGACGATCCAGCGCATTCACCACCAGCCGATCGACCCAACCCCACAACCGCTGCTGGACTCGCCGCCACAGCGGTCGGCGCTGCCAGTCCTCAAGGCTCACTTCATTACTCACCAGAAAGTCCCGCTCGAAACTCTCCTGCACGGCCCGCGTCAGCGTCGGGTCCATCGCCTCAAGGTTCGCTTCCAGATTGAAACGCAAATTCCAGTGGTCGAAGTTGCACGAACCGATGCTGACCCAGTCATCCACCAGCACCATTTTCAAGTGCAGGAAGCACGGCTGGTATTCGAAGATTTTTACCCCGGCCTTGAGCAGACGGGGGTAGTAGCGGTGCCCGGCGTAGCGTACCGACGGGTGATCGGTGCGCGGCCCGGTGAGCAGTAAGCGCACGTCAACGCCTCGGGAGGCTGCTCGGCGCAAGGCGCGGCGGACTTTCCAGGTGGGCAGAAAATATGGGGTCGCCAGCCATATACGCTTTCTGCTGGTGTTCAGCGAACGGATCAGCGATTGCAAAATGTCGCGGTGTTGCCGTGAATCAGCGTACGCCACACGGCCCAGCCCCTCTCCGCTGACAGGGGCTTTAGGCAAGCGCGGCAGGCCGAAGTTTTCAGCCGGTCGCCACGCGCGGCGGCGAGGATTCGCGTGGAACTGGCGGTCGAACAGCGCTTGCCAATCCAGCACCATCGGGCCACGAATTTCCACCATGACTTCGTGCCATTCGCTGGCGTCTTGATCGGGGCGCCAGAACTCGTCAGTGACCCCGGTGCCGCCGACCACCGCGAGTGCCTTGTCTACCAGCAGCAGTTTGCGGTGGTCGCGGTAAAAATTGCGAATGCCGCGCCGCCAATGCACGCGGTTGTAGAAACGCAGGATCACGCCCGCTTCGGTCAGGCGCGTGCGCAGGCTGAGGGTAAACGCCAGCGACCCGAAGTCATCGAACAGGCAGCGCACAATGACGCCACGTTTCGCGGCATTCACCAGCGCCTGCACCACCGCTTCGGCGCAGGCGCCCGCTTCCACCAGATACAGCTCCAGCTCTACTTGCTGCTGAGCGTTTTCGATGGCCGTGATCATGCGGGGGAAGAACGCGGGGCCGTCGATCATCAAGTTGAACCGGTTGTCTTCACGCCACGGAAAGATCGCGCCTCTCATGCTCAGCGCGCCGTGAAGATCAGCACGGCGCCGACGGGCACCGAGAAGCTGATGGCGGAAAGATTCGCGACGCTGCGCAATGCGTCGAGGCCCGGCAGGAAGCCGAAGTCCTCGGCGTGCAACACCAGAGGCTCAAGCGTCACCACCTGAAAGCGTCGCTCATCCAGCCGGGTCGCCAGCAATTGCGCGCTGTAGCGTTGCGATTGGCCGTGCAACTGCACCCTCAACGGCAGGCGAAGTTCGAGCTGCGCGCCGGGTGCAAGGGCGTTGATGGGTCGCATGTCCAGTTGCGCCGTGACAGTCGCCTCGGGAAATTGCTTGATGTCGAAGAGCTGCTTGCGCAGTCGCTCATCGCGCAGAGGAATGCCGGTGCTGACAGAATCCAGCTCGACCTCAAGCTCGGCCACACCCTTGGTGTCGACCTTCCCATGAAGGTTGAGGAAACGGTGAACCTCGGAGATATCAGCATTTTTGGTGGAAATGAACGACAGTCGCGACGACTCGTTATCCAGATACCAATTCGCCTGCGCAGGCAGCGCCAGAACGGCGAGCGAGGCCAGCAGCAGGCGGGGGAAAGTGGGCATGAGAACTCCAGCGGCGCGATTGAAGCAACCTTATCCGGCTGTCTGACCGCAGGCAAACGGGGATGTTCTGAATCGGGTGCATGCAAGACGATTGTTGCCCGCCCTGGCTTGACGAACCTTCCGTCGGCGTCACTGGTTTCGGAGTCAGGCCCCCTATACTCAAAGGATCAAGACTGACAGGGACGTTGGATCATGAACATCGATACTCGAACGCCGAACCTGCGCGTAAGCGATCCACGTGCGCTCCTGGTGCGAGACATTTCTTACTGCCGGAGTGAAGGGGCTGGCATCGCCGATGAACGCGTGACCCGTCACATGTGGAACCTCTCCGGACACCCGGGCGCAGATTGGGACCCTCGGTTATGGGCAAACGCGCTGCCCCCCCACTCAACATTCACCCACACGCTCGCAGGCACTTGCATCCTCGACACCAGCACAGACGCGGGCTGGCGCCTGCACCTGCCAGGTGCAGACGCGCAAACCCTTGAAAGCTGGGATGCACGCGGCAGCTATCACCGAACCGATCATGATGAGTGCCTTCGCCTTATTCAAATCACCGCACATTCCAGCGAGTCTGAATCGAAAATTGTTGAGCGCCTCACTTACGGCGATGCCTCCCATGAATCGTCGCGGGGTAACCTCTGCGGCCAGTTGGTTCGCCACGACGATTCGGCAGGCACCTCGACCTTTGTTGAGTACAGCCTGGGCGCAGACACGATGGTCGAGAGACGGCAATTTCTGAGTGAACTGCACGCGCCGGATTGGCCCGCGGATATGACCCAGCGCGATGCGCTGCATGAGCCCGTTGAGGCGTTTGTCACCTCGACACGATTCGATGCCACCTCCTCTATTACCGGCCAGACAGATGCCGTCGGCAATCAGCGCTGGTATTCGCAGACTATCTGCGGCTTGCCCAAAGAAATCCGCTTGCAATTGGCAGGACGGGATAGCGTTCAATCAGTGCTCGCGGAGGCGAGGTATAACGCAGAAGACCAGATTGAAATCGAGCGTTTGGGCAATGGTGTAAAGACGCTCCATGTGTACGAACCCGAGACTGGACGAAGGGTGAGGATTCGCACTCAAAGAAGCGACGCAGCCGTGCTACAGGATTTGAACTATCAATTTGACCCTGTAGGAAACGCTATCGAAATCGAGGATAGAGCTCAGCCAGTACGCTTCTTCGCCAATCAGAAAACCGAGCCGGTGAGCCGTTACACCTATGACAGTCTGTACCAACTCATAGGGGCGACTGGGCGTGAAGTCTCGAATGGAGCTAGCCACGGCCCTGCCTTGCCAGACTTGGGCAGTCTACCGCTCAATCCAGAGCAACTGAGCAACTACACCCAGACGTTTCGGTACGACGAGGGTGGCAACCTGCTGCAGATGCGCCACGTCGGCGCGCACTCTTTCACTCGAAACATGCTGATCGCTCCGAACAGCAATCGCAGTCTTTCAGCAGATGACAGCGACGCAGATTTTGAAAAAGGGTTTGATGCCAACGGCAATCTTCAACGCTTGATGCGCAGGCAATTATTGAGTTGGAACCCCGACAATCAGCTGACGCGTGTGACAGCGGTGCAGCATCAGGACGGCAGCGAAGACGATGAAGTGTATGTTTACAGCGGTAGTGCTCTGCGCTGCCGCAAAATTCGTCACACCTTGGCAAAAAACAGAAGGCTGATCGCCGAAGTGCGTTATCTGCCGGGCCTGGAGATCCGCAGCGAACCCGGTGGAGAGCTGCTGCATATCGCTTCAATCCAGGTGGGACATAGCCACGTGCGAGTGCTGCACTGGCGAGCAGGAAAACCTGAGGGCATTGCTAACGATCAGATTCGTTTCAGTATCGCTGACGTTTTGAATTCATCGACACTCGAACTCGATCACGCAAGTGCGTTGCTCAGTCAGGAAAATTACTACTCCTTTGGCGGCACAGCCTACTGGGTTGCGCGCAACGCAATCGAAGCCAAATACAAGACTGTCAGGTATTCCGGTAAAGAACGCGATGCGACAGGACTGTACTACTACGGGCTCAGGTATTACGCGCCATGGTTGAGCCGGTGGATAAACCCCGATCCCAAGGGCACCGCTGATGGATTGAATCAGTTTGCGTTCGTGATGAATAACCCGATCAACAGAATGGATCTCACGGGTGGTGAAGGCATGACGCCCGATCAGGCCGCCCGGATTATTACTCATGCGATAAGAATGAAGAGCTACAAGAATAATGCGTTTAGAGAAGCTCGTACTATGTATGACGAGGGCACTTTTTTCACAGGTTTCAGGGAGCGTAACGCAGGGCGCGCTCCTGAATCATTAGAAGGTCTGATGAAAAAAAACATCAGCAACCTAAGGAGATCATTAAAAACCCTGACCGACGATGAAAAGCAATTCTATCAGGGATACCAAACGACCGAATTCCACTTAACTCATGCCACTGACAACCCTGACATTCTGGATCAACAACAGCGTTTGACGTTGAGATCTCGCAGCTGGCTCGAAGCAAATGACATACCGGTTACCGGACACTCTTTCGATAAAGACTTAACCGAGTTCCAAAATTTTGGTTATGTATTCTTTGCGTTAGAAACAGGCCAAAACTTGATAGAGCGGAAAAATCAGTATGGTAAGACCGTTTTCCGTGTTCCTTTTGATGAAGACTTCAAATCTTCACACATGGTCCTGGTTGATCAGCTTGAACCAGAGACGCGTTCTGCCTTCCCACTTGAGTTAAGCGAGTTCGGAGAGTTCATTCTTGAGAACAGAGATCTTGCCAGATTACGGCCTGCTCACATGTTCGCGGGAACCCAAGCGAAGGACGCGTTGGCATTGTCGATCATTTTGCAGGCGCGTCAGCTTCCCAAAGAAGATCGAACCAAAATACTGGCAATGTCTACGCCTGACGAAATACACCTGCTCACAAACACATTATTCAAACCTGAAATCCGCTTCCCCCGTCATTTCACTACGCAAAAAGCGAAGCGTTACAACACCTGAAATGATGAACTTTGGAAGCTGGATATCAATGCACTTCAGAAGCAAGCCGGCACCCCTGCCGCACACCCTGCCACTGCGCGCGGCTCTCACGCCCCATGCCGGTGGCGGTGATGCGCTTGTCATTCAGGCTTTCGGTCAGCGTGCTCGGCAGCCACTGTTTCACGTAGCCCTGACAATAGTCCGCGGGGTAGTTCATCACATACCGGCACGAACAATATTCCTTGGCGGTGTAGGCGCTGATGATGGTGGGGAACGCCTCTAACTGAACGCGCCAGGGCCAGATCATGGCCAGCAAAAACAGCAGGATCAGGATGGCGGCACTGCTGAACGGGCGACGCCGAAGTAAGCCTTTACGCGCGCTCATTGGACGCCCTCCCCGGTGACGGCTTTCAGGGCCCGTTTGAGTAGCTCATCGTGGTCGTAACTGCCGTCGCGGTCGTCGGCGTAACGCACGATCACGAGGCCAGCGCTTGGGATCACGTACAGCGCCTGTCCCCAATGCCCGAGCCCGGCGAAGGTGTCGGGCGGCGCGTCGGGCCAGGGGCCAGGTTGGCCGCCTGCTGTTTTGTTCAACCACCAATGGCCGCCGGGGGCTTCGTGAGTGGCCGTCTGTGAAGCGAACGGCGTGAGGTTGAAATCGACCCATGCCTTGGGCAGCAACTGACGATTCTGCCAACGACCCCCTTGCTGCATCAGCAGGCCGATGCGCGCCAGATCGCGGGCCGTCATGTAAGCGTAAGACGAGCCGACGAAGGTGCCAGTGGCGTCGGTTTCCCAGACGGCACTGTTAATGCCCAAGGGGTCGAACAGCGCGGTCCAGGGATAATCCGGGTAAGCGGCGTCGCCGACCATGCCTTTCAGCGCTGCGGCCAGAACGATGCTGTCGCCGCTTGAATAGCGATAGGACGTGCCGGGGGCGCTGGCGACATCATGCTCGGCGGTGAAACGCGCCATATCGCCGCAACCACGGGTGTAGAGCATCGCGACCACTGACGAGTTGAGCGGCGCGTATTCGTAATCCTCCTGCCAGTCCAGGCCCGAGGCCCAGTGCAGCAGGTCCTGAATCTTGATGTCCGGGTGAGTGTTGAACGGCGGGTAAAACCTAGCGACTGGATCGCTGAGCGTGAAGCGGTTTTCACCGAACGCCACACCGAGCACCGTCGCGAGAATGCTCTTGCTGATTGACCAGGTCAGGTGTGGCGTCTCGGCCTTGGTGACGCCCGCATAGCGCTCGTAGACCACCTCGCCGTTGCGAATGATCAACAACGCGTCGGTGCGAATGCCCTTGCGCGTTTGCTCGTCGCGGGGCGGGAAGGCATACGCCTCAAGATCATTGAGCGCCGCGCTTGGGGCCAAGGGGTGCGCGGGCCATTGCTCATCAGGCCACGTTTCGGCAGCGGTCTGGCAGGCGATCAGAAAAAGGAAAAGCGTGAACAGCAGACGGCGCATGAACGGGTCTCGAATGCAGGATGCTCAAAACCCTAGCAGGCAATGATGACAGCGCAGGGTATTCCCGTAGCGACGCGACCGCCGCGGCATCAGCAGCGGCACGCAATCTTCCTGTGGGAGCGAATTCATTCGCGAGCCGCTAGCGCAGGCGACACATTTGCGTCGCCTGTGAAATCTTTCGCGAATGAATTCGCTCCCACAGATGATCGTGCGTGCAGCCAGCCCTTCTCCATGCGTCTCGAACCCTGTCACGCAACCATCACCAAAGCTTAATAGTCATGACATCGGCCCTCCCTAGCCTGCATTCGTACAGCAATGCTTCGAATCATCAGTCGACCGGCCTGGACCAAGGCTGGCCCACGGAGACGCCACATGACTCAGATTGCCAGCATTCGAGACACCTCCTCCGACCGTCGCCTGCAGGCCGAACGCCTGATCGGGCCAGACGCCATGCAGGAAGCACAGGCGTTGCGCTTCAGTGTGTTCAGCGGCGAATTCAACGCCAAACTCAAGGGCGCTGAACTGGGCCTCGACATCGACGATTACGACGTACATTGCATGCACATCGGTGTGCGCGACCTCAACAGCGGTCGCCTTGTCGCCACCACGCGCCTGCTGGACCACAAGGCTGCCAACACCCTGGGCCGGTTCTACAGCGAAGAAGAATTCAGCCTCCACGGCCTCGGCCATCTGCAAGGCCCGATCCTCGAACTGGGTCGCACCTGCGTTGATCCGGCCTACCGTAACGGCGGCACCATCGCCGTGCTGTGGAGCGAGCTGGCCGAAGTCCTCAACGAAGGCGGCTACAGCTACCTGATGGGCTGCGCGAGCATTCCGATGCAAGACGGCGGCATTCAGGCCCACGCCATCATGCAGCGCCTGCGCGAGCGTTATCTGAGCACCGAGCATCTGCGTGCAGAGCCAAAAAATCCGCTGCCGAACCTCGACCTTCCAAACAACGTGATCTGCGAAATGCCGCCGCTGCTCAAGGCCTACATGCGCCTGGGTGCGAAAATCTGCGGCGAGCCGTGCTGGGACGAGGATTTCCAGGTCGCCGACGTGTTCATCCTGCTCAAGCGCGACGAGCTGTGCCCGCGCTACGCTCGCCACTTCAAGGCAGCCGTGTGATGAGCACGCTGCGCAGTCATGCGCGAGTCATCCGCGTGCTCGGGGTCATCGCGCTGGGCCTGACTATCGCGGGCACCTTCGCCCTGATGGAACGCCTGCGCATCGGCAACTCCATGGCCCGTCGTCAGCGCTGGACCAGTTGGTTCATGGCGCGCCTGACCGGTGCCCTGCCGTTCCGCGTCAAGGTCAGCGGCCATTTGCCGGGCCAGCCGACGCTGTGGGTCTGCAACCATGTGTCGTGGACCGACATTGCCCTGCTGGGCCAACTCGCCCCGTTGTCGTTTTTGTCCAAGGCTGAAGTGCGCACCTGGCCCGTGGCGGGTTGGCTGGCGCTGAAAGCGGGCACGCTGTTCATTCGTCGCGGGTCGGGCGACAGCAAGTTGATCCAGAAGCAAATGGGCCAACACCTGCAGGGCAATCATTCGCTGGTGATCTTCCCCGAGGGCACCACCACCGATGGTCGCAGCCTGCGCACATTCCACGGTCGCTTGCTGTCGAGTGCAATCGAGACTGGCGTGGCGATTCAACCGGTCGCGATTCAGTACCTGCGTGATGGCAAGACGGATCAGATCGCGCCATTCATTGGCGATGACGACCTGCTGTCGCACCTGCGTCGCCTGTTCGCCAACGAAGTCAGCGACGTACACATCCAGTTGCTGACGCCGATTGAGTCTCAAGGCAAGGAACGCGCAGCACTGGCGTTTGAAGCTCAGCAAGCGGTGCAGACGGCACTGTTTGGCGAAGCGACTCAGTCCGGCGATGTTGCCAAGCCCGCCGAGGCACGCCCTGCTGCCAGAGCGGCCTGAGCGAACCCTTGCAGCTCGGGGTAGAAAGCACGGAAATCGTCGCTCAACGGCCGATAAAGCGCCTGCAGTTCCTGCATGGCGCCGGCCAGTCCCTCGGGGCGTGACAGGCGTCGGGCAATCCCGGCCAGCGCATCGCCTACCACCTCGAAGTCCACGTACGAACCGAGCCAGTCCTGCGCCGCCATGCGCGGAGCGATGTAGGCGAGGCGCTCAGGCAAGTTCGGCTGATCGGCCAGCACCCGGTACACCTTGTCAGTGAAGACAGGCAGCGGCACGTCCGAATACTGCGCCCAATCCCGCGCCAGGCAGTGATCGAAAAACACGTCCAGCACAATCCCCGCGTAACGCCTGCGCTCCGCCGGGAATCGCCCCATCGCCTGTTTGATCACGGGATGGCCGTCGGTGAACACATCGATGCGTCGATGCAGTCGGATGGCGTCTTCGATGTCCGCAGGAAACCGTCCCGGCAACAGTCCTTTGACGAAATCGCCGTACAGGCTGCCGAGCAGTTGCGCAGGCGTCTGACCGCCGAGATGGAGGTGTGCGAGGTAATTCATGGGAAGAATGTATCAGACATAAACACGATCCCTAAAGCAGCTGCACGCCCCCAGCTATAACGGCGATCTCCATGTGGGAGCGAATTTATTCGCGAAAGGGTCGGTGCGGACAAGTAATCTCAGCGACTGAACGATTTTCGCGAATGAATTCGCTACCACAGATGCACTGCGGTGCGCCTGCTTTTGCCAGGACCGTAACCCGTTAGAGCAGTCGCGAGATAAAGCATAAACTCCATATCGTTATAACCCGATATACCGATTCACACGCTCCTTAGCACCCTTTCATATTTGTATATCGCGATGCACAGATATAAAGTTCGCCCCATCGCGATATACCGCTACACGCGGATTGAGAACGACATGCCTATCAACCTCGACGACATCATAAAAGCCCTGTCGCACCCGGTGCGGCGTCAGATTCTTTCCTGGTTGAAAGACCCTGAAGCCTGCTTTCCGGATCAGCAACACACCTTCGACGGCGGCGTCTGTGCCGGTCAGATCGACCAGCGCGCAGGCCTTTCGCAATCGACCGTTTCTGCCCATTTGGCGACGCTGCAACGTGCCGGGCTGATCACCAGCAAAAAGCACGGTCAGTGGCATTTTTTCAAACGTAACGAAGACGCCATTCAGGCGTTTTTGCAGGAGCTGACGCGTCAGCTCTGAACACTTTCAGGAGACGCCCCGTGCCTCTTTCGCTACTTATTCTGGCCTTGAGCGCCTTTGCCATCGGGACGACCGAGTTCGTCATCATGGGCCTGTTGCCCGACGTCGCCGCTGACTTGGGCGTAAGCATTCCCGGGGCGGGCTGGCTCGTCACGGGTTACGCATTGGGTGTCGCCATCGGCGCGCCGTTCATGGCGATGGCCACTTCGCGGTTACCACGCAAAGCGGCGCTGGTGATCCTCATGGGCATCTTCATCATCGGCAACCTGCTCTGCGCCGTCGCCACTGATTACAACGTGCTGATGTTCGCCCGCGTCGTGACTGCTCTGTGTCACGGTGCGTTCTTCGGCATCGGCTCCGTGGTCGCTGCCGGTCTGGTGCCCGCCAATCGCCGCGCTTCCGCCGTCGCCTTGATGTTCACCGGCCTGACCCTGGCCAACGTGCTGGGTGTGCCGCTCGGTACGGCACTGGGTCAACAGGCGGGTTGGCGCTCGACGTTCTACGCGGTGACCGTGATCGGCGTGATCGCGTTCATCGGCCTGATCCGCTTCCTGCCCGCCAAACGTGACGAAGAAAAACTCGACATGCGTGCCGAACTGGCAGTGCTCAAGGGCGCCGGTATCTGGCTTTCGCTGAGCATGACCGCTTTGTTCGCTGCGTCCGTATTTGCCCTGTTTACTTACGTCGCACCGTTGCTGGGTGAAATCACCGGGGTATCGCCACATGGCGTGACCTGGACACTCATGCTGGTCGGCCTGGGCCTGACCCTCGGCAACATCATCGGCGGCAAGCTGGCGGATCGTCGTTTGGCCGCCACGCTGATCGGCGTGTTCATCACCATGGCCGTGGTCTCGACTGTCCTGAGCTGGACCGCTGTTGCGCTGATCCCGGCGGAAGTGACGCTGTTCTTGTGGGCCGTCGCCTGTTTTGCCGCCGTGCCTGCGTTGCAGATCAACGTCGTGACCTTCGGCAAGGACGCTCCAAATCTGGTCTCCACCCTGAACATCGGCGCTTTCAACGTCGGCAACGCCTTGGGCGCCTGGGTCGGCGGCAGTGTCATCGCCCACGGTTTTGGCCTCACCAGCGTGCCCTTGGCCGCTGGCGCCCTGGCGGTGCTGGCCCTGGTGGTGACTCTGATCAATTTCCGTCAGCGCGGCGATGCCGAGCTGGCTGCTGTGGCGAACTGAGCCTCTAGAGTCAGCGCTTCAGCGACATGCGTTAAAAGACTGCGGATTCAACCTTTACAGACTTCACTGAGGATACCTTCCGATGACCACGATTTTTGACCCGATCAAGATCGGCGAACTCGATCTGAACAACCGCATCGTCATGGCCCCGCTGACCCGCTGCCGCGCCGACGAAGGCCGCGTGCCCAACGCGATGATGGCCGAGTATTACGTGCAGCGCGCCTCGGCTGGTCTGATCATCACCGAAGCCACCTCGGTCACCGCAATGGGCGTCGGTTACCCCGACACACCGGGCATCTGGTCCAACGATCAGGTCCGTGGCTGGAGCAACATCACCAAGGCCGTTCACGCGGCGGGCGGCAAGATCGTGTTGCAACTGTGGCACGTGGGCCGTGTTTCCCACCCGATCTACCTGAACGGTGAAGCGCCGGTCGCACCGAGCGCCGTTCAACAGAAAGGCCACGTCAGCCTGGTTCGCCCACTGGCCGACTACCCGACGCCACGTGCGCTGGAACTGGCTGAGATCGAAGACGTCGTCGAGGCCTACCGCGTGGGCGCAGAGAACGCCAAGGCTGCCGGTTTTGACGGCGTGGAAATCCACGGCGCCAACGGTTACCTGCTCGACCAGTTCCTGCAGACCAGCACTAATCAGCGCACCGACATTTATGGCGGTTCCGTAGAAAATCGTGCACGCCTGATGCTGGAAGTGACTGACGCCGTCGTGGAAGTCTGGGGCGCTGGCCGCGTAGGCATGCACCTCTCGCCACGCGCCGACCTGCACGACATGGGCGACGACAACCTGACCGAGACCTTCACCTACGTCGCGACGGAGCTCGGCAAACGCGGGATCGCCTTCCTGTGTGCCCGCGAACGCGAACTCGACGACAGCCTGTCGCCGCGCCTGAAACAAGCGTTTGGCGGGGTGTTCATCGCCAACGAGAAATTCACCAAAGACAGCGCCAACGAATGGCTGGAAAGTGGCAAGGCCGACGCTGTCGCATTCGGCGTGCCGTTCATCGCCAACCCTGACCTGCCTGCGCGCCTGGCGACGGATGCGCCGCTGAACGAGCCGCATCCAGAGACGTTCTACGCCAAAGGGCCGGTGGGTTATATCGACTATCCGGCGTTGTAAGGCTTCAGGGTCTTAGGGCTTTGGATCGATACTCTGATGCCCTGCGGGCTTATTCGCCACCAAGGCGGCTCCCACATCGGTTGCAACGTGCCGCATTCTGAAGGACCCCGTTGTACGCCTTGTATATCCGACACGATCCCAAGGCGGACAATGAGAACTTTCAGGCCGTGGCACGTTGCAACACATGTGGGAGCCGCCTTGGTGGCGAATAGGCCCGAAGGGCATCAGCGTGACGGTCCCAAGCCAACACGCTACTGAGCCCGCGAATTGATCTGCTGCGACAACGTCTGAATCTGGCTTTGCAACGTGTTCAGGTTGCGGGTCATCTGCCCACGGAACGCATCGAATTCCTGGGTGCTCGCCCCTGAAGACGCCGCCTGCGCCGGACGGTTGTCCTGCTCGCTCTTGAGCACAATCATGTCCTGCTCCAGACGCTCGATGGTCTGACTGTTGTTGCTCTTCTTCAGATTTGCCACGTCCGCGCTCAAGCTTTTGAGCTGCGAATCCAGACGATCCTGATCGGCCTGCGCCGACTTGCCATCCGGCATCGCGGCTTTTAGTGCCGCCAACTCCGTGATCACGGCCTTGAGCTGATCCTGCAATTGCTGGTTCGTGGCCTGCTGCTGCGTCGCTTGCGTGGCGATGGTTTCCAGACGCTTGTCCAGACCGCCCTGCACCCCGGCCGCGCCCTGCTGCTGTTTGCTCTGCTCGGCGAGTTGATCCTGCAGCGCCTTGATTTCAGCTTTCAGCGCTTCACCGCCGCTGTTGGCAACCGATTCAGTGGCTACAACCTTGCCGGAAATGTCCTGCAGACGCCCCGCCGCTTCCTCACTGATCCGCGCGAAGCTTTCTTGCGTGGCGACCAGTTGCTGTTCCATCAACGAGACCTGCTGAAAACTCCACCAGCCCAGGCCGCAGAACGCGATGAACAGCGCGCCGATCAACGCCCACAACGCGCCTGTACCCGGCGCTTTCACCTTCACCACCGGCGTGGTGCGCGAATACACCGTGGTGCGCTCGCGAGCGCCCGCCGTGGTCGGAATAAAATCGTCGTCATCATCTTTGGCGCTGAGGCTTGGGACGTCATCGACGTCGTCATACGGATCTTTGCGCATGCGTTTCCCTTTGAAATCCGTTGAATCTTGAAGGGCGGATTCGCTCCGCCGAACGTTAGGACCACCCGAATCGCCGGGTGTTTTACAGCTCGGCGCCGTGTTGGGCCTTCCACCAGCCACAGAACTCGTCCAGCGCGGTCCAGACGCTGACCTTGGGCTGGTAATCCAGATAATACTGGGCGCGGCTGATATCAAGCGTGAAATCTCGACTCATCACCTGCATTCCGATTCTCGACAGCGTCGGTTCAGGTCGGCCGGGCCAGAGCAGACACGCAGCCTCGTTGATCGCAGCGGCGCTGTACGCCAGGCCGTACGAGCGATAGCGGGTGACAGGCGGCAACTCCATCTGGCGCATCACGTAATTGACCACGTCCCAGATCGGAATCGGCGTGCCATTACTGATGTTGTAGGCCTTGCCCAGCGCCGACCCCGTCGCCAGCAGACTGCTGAGCAGGGCTTCGTTGAGGTTCTGGATGCTGGTGAAGTCGACCTTGTTCAGCCCGTTGCCGATGATCGACAGGCGCTTCTTGCGCTGCATCTGCATCAGGCGCGGGAAGATGCTGGTGTCGCCCGCCCCCGTGACGAAACGGGGCCGCAGCGCGATCACTTCGAGGCCGAACTCTTCGGCGCCGAATACTTTCTGCTCGGCCAAGTATTTGGTGGCCGCGTAATGATTGTGGAAACGCTTGGGCACCTGCTCCTCGCGGATGTTCAGGTGCGAATGGCCGTCGAAATAGATAGAAGGCGATGACAGGTGCACCAGACGCCGCACGTGCTGTTTGAGGCAGGCCTCGACCACGTTTTCAGTGACTTGCACGTTGCCCTGATGGAAGTCCTGACGACGCCCCCAGTTGCCCACCGCTCCGGCGCAATGCACCACGGCTTCGACGTCGTCACACAAAGCCTGCACCAGCTCCGGGTCGTTCAGGTCGCCCTGAATGAACTCGGCACCCCGACGTACCAGGTGCTCGACGCCTTGCGCACGACGGCCGTTGACCCGAACGCTCAACCCCTGCTCCAGCGCAAAACGCGCAAAGCGTCCGCCGATGAAGCCGCTCGCGCCGGTGACCAGAATCTTCATTTACCGCTCCATCTCATCTATACATTTCGCACCGAGCGCCGCCGTGATGGCGTCGGACGGTCAATTGTAGGTCCCGCTTATTCAACACCGGCAGTGACGCTCAGTCCGCTGCCAGCGGCACTAACCATTGCCCGGCTTTTTTTGCGAGGTGATCGGTCAGCTGCGTCAGCAATTGCCCGCCATTGCGCCAATGATGCCAGTACAACGGCACATCGATGCAGCGATCCCTCAACAATTCCACCAGTTTTCCGCTGGCAAGTTGCTCACGCACCTGCAATTCCGGCACCAGCCCCCAGCCCATTCCGGCCTCGGTCATGCGCATGAAACCCTCTGACGACGGGCAAAGGTGGTGCTGAAAACCGCCCTCGACGCCCAGCGATTCCAGATACCGGTGTTGCAGGAAATCGTCTGGCCCGAACACCAGCGCCGGGGTCTGCGCCACCCCCTGCGGGGTCACGCCGTTCGGAAAATGCCGGGCAATGAACGCGGGGCTGGCCAACGCACGATAGCGCATGGCGCCCAACAGCAAGCTGCGTGCCCCGGCCACCGGCCGCTCGCTGCCGCACAGACACGCTGCCACTTCCCCGGCGCGCATGCGTTTGAGGCCCACTTCCTGATCTTCAACCACCAGTTCAGTCAGCAGATGATGCTCGCTGCAAAAATCCCCCACGGCCTGCGCCCACCAGGTTGCCAAGCTGTCAGCATTGAGCGCGATGCGCAGACGTTCGGGGGCGCCGCCTTCGTCCAGTGCCGGGACCAAGGTCTGCAAGTCGCGCTCCAGCAAGCGCACCTGCTGCACATGGTTGAGCAAGCGCCGACCGATTTCGGTGGGTGTCGGGGGCGTGGCCCGCACCAACACTGGCTGCCCCACACGCGCCTCCAGGAGTTTGATCCGCTGGGAGACCGCCGATTGCGACAACCCCAATACCTGCGCCGCCCTTTCGAACCCGGCCTGCTCGACGACGGCCGCCAACGCGGAAAGCAACTTGTAATCGAACATCACTTTTCCTAATGAGTGATCAGGATTATTGGTTTTTCTTATACAGCCTCAGCGCCGACAATCGCCACATCTTCTTCGCATCACCGCCATCTCGGAGCACCTCATCATGTGGCAAAGCTACCTCAACGGACTGCTGGTCGCGTTCGGCCTGATCATGGCGATCGGCACCCAGAATGCGTATGTGCTGGCGCAGAGTCTGCGTCGCGAGCATCACCTGTCCGTGGCCGTGCTGTGCATCGTGTGTGATGTGGTGCTGGTGGCGGCCGGGGTCTTCGGGCTTGCGAACGTGCTGGCTCATAACCCGACGTTGCTGGCCGTGGCGCGCTGGGGCGGCGTGGTGTTTCTGCTGTGGTATGGCGCCAAGGCCTTGCGTCGCGCGCTGTCGCCCCAGAGCTTGAAGGAAGGCGACGCCAACGGTCAGCGCTCACGTCGCGCCGTATTGCTGACAGCGCTCGCGGTGACGCTGCTCAATCCCCACGTCTACCTCGACACCGTGTTGCTGATCGGCTCCCTCGGCGCGCAACAGACCGAACCGAGCGCCTACGTGGCCGGCGCCGCCAGCGCGTCGCTGCTGTGGTTCTCGACCCTCGCCATCGGCGCCGCCTGGCTCGCCCCCTGGCTGGCCCGGCCTGCCACCTGGCGACTGCTTGACTTGATGGTTGCGGTGATGATGTTCAGCGTGGCGGTGCAGTTAATCAGAACCGCGTGATACCGCCCCATAGCCGCCTGCAGCCGCTGATTCTGGCCAACGGCCGTGGGAGTTGGCTTGCCTACGATCTGGCGCGAAGCGGCAGCAGAATCTGTACATGCGGTGTGCCTGACACAACCGAGCTGTCGGATGTTGCTGTTGCTTCGCAACAGATCGTAGGCAAGCCAACTCCCACGGCCTTCGGCCAGCATCAAGACGCGAACCTTGCCACAGATCCGCTTCCAGCCGATTCCATGGGAACCTCTATCCCACACAGTTGTTGCGTGGTTATGGGCCGGGGCCGGTGCTATGATCCAGCCCCTACGCCGCAAAGAGTAAAAACTCGCCGGCGTATTTTGTCTGGCCGTCCGTGATCGGCCTTGCGCTAACCGCAACCTGACCTGATTAGGAGAATTACCATGGCTTTCGAATTGCCGCCGCTGCCGTACGCACACGATGCTCTGGCACCGCACATCTCCAAGGAAACGCTGGAATATCACCACGACAAACACCACAACACCTATGTCGTGAACCTGAACAACCTGGTCCCAGGCACCGAGTTCGAAGGCAAGACGCTGGAAGAAATCGTCAAATCTTCTTCGGGCGGCATCTTCAACAACGCAGCCCAAGTCTGGAACCACACCTTCTACTGGAACTGCCTGGCGCCTAACGCTGGCGGCCAACCGACCGGCGCGCTGGCTGATGCCATCAACGCTGCGTTCGGCTCGTTCGACAAGTTCAAAGAAGAATTCAGCAAGACCTCCATTGGCACCTTCGGCTCCGGCTGGGGCTGGCTGGTGAAGAAGGCTGACGGTTCCCTGGCACTGGCCAGCACCATCGGCGCCGGTAACCCGCTGACCAGCGGCGACACCCCGCTGCTGACCTGCGACGTGTGGGAACACGCTTACTACATCGACTACCGTAACCTGCGTCCAAAATACGTCGAGGCGTTCTGGAACCTGGTGAACTGGAAGTTCGTCGCTGAGCAGTTCGAAGGCAAGGCTTTCACTGCCTGATTACGGCATCGAACGCTGCTTTGAAGAAAAACCCGGCCTGTCCGGGTTTTTTTTCGCCTTCTGTTCATCCTTTATGTATTGTCAGAAAACGATAGCGGACTAATATCAGTTTCCGCCGGAAATCGACGAAGCGAGGCTCAAGTTCCGCCTCCTGTTTACCGACACAGTGTTGATAGCCTTACTTGCCTGCATGTGAATCGTTATCCAAATGAAACAGGTCAGAGGTGTATCAAGACCTTGACCCGAAGGTCTGCATTGCCAATGCTTGCAAGCAGTCGCCCAGCATGGATGAAGGAATGCCCATTTGAAGCTGGAACTCAAAAACAGCTTGTCGGTGAAGCTGCTGCGTGTGGTGTTGTTGTCGGCGCTGGTCGTGGGCGTTGTGCTCAGCTGCGCGCAGATCGTGTACGACGCCTACAAAACGCGTCAGGCGGTTGCCACTGACGCCGAGCGGATTCTCGACATGTTCCGGGACCCGTCGACTCAGGCTGTCTATAGCCTGGACCGGGAAATGGGCATGCAGGTCATTGAAGGCCTGTTCCAGGACAAGGCCGTGCGCATGGCGTCCATTGGTCATCCCAACGAGACGCTGCTCGCGGAAAAAACCCGCGACCTCAAACCCTCTCCCACGCGCTGGCTGACCGACCCGATTCTCGGCCAGGAACGCAGCTTCACCACCCAATTGGTCGGCCGCAGCCCGTACAGCGAATACTACGGCGACCTGCGTATCACGCTGGACACCGCGACTTACGGCGAAGGCTTTCTGATCAATTCGATGATCATTTTCATCTCTGGCGTGCTGCGAGCGCTGGCCATGGGCCTCGTGCTGTATCTCGTCTATCACTGGCTGCTGACCAAACCGCTGTCGCGCATCATCGAACACCTGACCAGCATCAATCCCGATCGCCCCAGTGAGCACCAGTTGCCGCTGCTCAAGGGCCACGAGAAAAACGAGCTGGGGATTTGGGTCAATACCGCCAACGAGTTGCTGGCCTCCATTGAACGCAATACCCATCTGCGTCACGAAGCGGAATCCAGCCTGCTGCGCATGGCGCAATACGATTTTCTGACCGGCCTCCCCAATCGCCAGCAATTGCAGCAGCAGCTGGACAAAATCCTGATCGACGCCGGGAAGGTGCAGCATCGTGTCGCCGTGCTGTGTGTCGGTCTGGACGATTTCAAAGGCATCAACGAACAATTCAGCTATCAGGCCGGCGACCAACTGCTGCTGGCACTGGCGGACCGTCTGCGCAGCCACAGCGGCCGCCTTGGCGCGCTGGCACGGCTGGGGGGCGACCAGTTCGCGCTGGTTCAAGCCGACATCGAGCAGCCCTACGAAGCCGCCGAACTGGCACAGAACATCCTCGATGACCTGGAGGCGCCGTTTTCCGTGGACGGGGAAGAAATCCGCCTGCGCGCCACCATCGGCATCACCCTGTTCCCGGAAGATGGCGACAGCACCGAGAAGCTGCTGCAGAAAGCCGAACAGACCATGACCCTGGCCAAGACCCGATCGCGCAACCGTTACCAGTTCTACATCGCCAGCGTCGACAGCGAAATGCGTCGCCGCCGCGAACTGGAAAAAGACCTGCGCGAAGCCTTGGTCCGCAATCAGTTTCACCTTGTCTACCAGCCGCAGATCAGCTACCGCGATCAACGGGTGGTGGGCGTGGAAGCACTGATTCGCTGGACGCATCCCGAGCATGGCTTCGTGCCGCCCGACCAGTTCATCCCGCTGGCCGAGCAGAACGGCACCATCATTGCCATCGGCGAATGGGTGCTGGACCAAGCCTGTAAACAACTGCGCGAATGGCACGATCAAGGCTTCACCGACCTGCGCATGGCGGTCAACCTGTCCACCGTTCAACTGCATCACTCCGAACTGCCGCGCGTGGTCAACAATCTGCTACAGATCTACCGCCTGCCGCCGCGCAGTCTTGAGCTGGAAGTCACCGAAACCGGCCTGATGGAAGACATCAGCACCGCTGCCCAACACCTGCTCAGCCTCCGCCGCTCTGGCGCGCTGATCGCCATTGATGACTTCGGCACCGGCTATTCGTCCCTGAGTTACCTCAAGAGCTTGCCGCTGGACAAGATCAAGATCGACAAGAGCTTCGTTCAGGACCTGATCGACGACGATGACGACGCGACCATCGTGCGCGCCATTATCCAGCTCGGCAAAAGCCTCGGCATGCAGGTCATCGCCGAAGGCGTGGAAACCACCGAGCAAGAGGCTTACATCATTTCCGAGGGCTGCCACGAAGGTCAGGGCTATTTCTACAGCAAGCCGTTGCCTGCCCGTGAGTTGCTGTCGTATCTGAAGCAAGCGCATCGCACCCATATGGGCGTGCTCTAACCACCCACACGCTGTCTGAGTCAGGCTTGCCGGCGGTGAGCCCCTCAAGATCGTCGCCGCTGGCAATCCATGCGGCTACAGCGTTGGGCTCAAATTCTGTAACAGCTTGAAATATCTCCTCCGTCGGCTCTGGGCATTTTGCCTTTACACCGAATGCAAATCTTTCGCATCATTGCGCGGATTTTCTGGCGCTCGCCACCGTTCACACACCTCTCGACGCAGGATTCCGTCATGATTCGTACGCCCCTGGCAACCGCCAGTCTGCTGGCCATCGCTATCGCTTTGGCTGGTTGTGACCAAGGCAAGGACAAGCCCGCTGCCGCCGCTCCGACTCCCGCACCCGCCGCTGCCGCCCCAGCGCCTGCTGCCCAACCGGCTGCTGCGCCCGCGCAGACCAGCGATGCCGCGGCCAAGGCCGTGGTGGCCAACTACGCGAACATCGTATTTGCCGCGTTCAGCGACGCCGAATCCACTGCGAAGAAACTGAGCACTGCCGTCGACGCCTTCCTTGCCTCCCCGAACGACCAGACCCTGAAAGCCGCTCGCGACGCGTGGCTTGCAGCGCGTGTGCCTTACATGCAGACCGAAGTGTTCCGCTTCGGCAACACCATCATCGACGACTGGGAAGGTCAGGTGAACGCCTGGCCGCTGGACGAAGGCCTGATCGACTACGTTGCCAAGGACTACCAGCATGCCTTGGGCAACCCTGGCGCGACGGCGAATATCATCGCCAATACCTCGATTCAGGTTGGCGAGGACAAAGTCGACGTCACTGAAATCACACCTGAAAAACTGGCCAGCCTGAACGAACTGGGCGGCGCCGAGGCCAACGTTGCCACGGGTTATCACGCCATTGAATTCCTGCTCTGGGGCCAGGACCTGCACGGCAACGGCCCTGGCGCCGGTGAGCGTCCCGCCAGCGATTACATCGAAGGCAACGGCGGCACGGGCGGTCATAACGACCGTCGTCGCGCCTACCTGAAGGCCGCCACCGACCTGCTGGTGAGCGATCTGGAAGAGATGGTCGGCAACTGGAAGCCAAGCGTCGCCGACAACTACCGCGCCACGCTGGAAGCCGAATCGGGCGAAAGCGGGCTGCGCAAGATGCTGTTCGGCATGGGCAGCCTGTCCTTGGGCGAGCTGGCAGGTGAGCGCATGAAGGTCGCACTGGAAGCCAACTCCAGCGAAGACGAGCACGACTGCTTCAGCGACAACACCCACCACTCGCACTTCTACAACGGCCTGGGTATTCGCAATGTTTATCTGGGCGAATACACCCGCGTGGACGGCAGCAAGGTCAGCGGTCCTAGCCTGTCGTCGCTGGTCGGAAAAGCCGATGCTGCAACCGACACCACGCTGCGCGCCGATCTGGACGACACCCAGGCCAAGCTGCAAGTGATCGTCGACCACGCCAACAAGGGCGAGCATTTCGATCAGTTGATCGCCGCAGGCAATACTGCGGGCAATCAGGTCGTGCGTGATGCCATCGCGGCACTGGTCAAGCAGACCGGCGCCATCGAACAGGCCGCAGGCAAGCTGGGCATCACCGATCTGAACCCTGACAACGCCGATCACGAGTTCTGATCGACGCAAAAGAAGCGCTCTTCGGAGCGCGTCTGCATGAACGTCAAATGAAGGCCAATCCTCCCTCGGATTGGCCTTTTTTTGTGCGTCATAAAAAGCGTAAAACCCCAGCAAATAAAGGGCTTCTGAGGACCGATCTGTAAGTTTTGTAGGTCTTTTCCTGTTCATTAATTGTCGGATTGAACACCCCGAATTCGCCACCGATCATGCGCACTTCCTTGACCCCATCCCATCCAGGAGGAGACAGACAGTGCCCAAGAGAAACAATAAAAGGCGCCGCGTCAGCAAGCTCAAAACCAACAACTACGGAATCCATTTGCTGGTCGGCATCAAAGGGCCCCGTGCCTGGAAAGTGACGATCTATCGCGATGGCAAGACCCTCAACCGACTTTTCTCATTCTCACGCTATGGCGGCCGTGAAGAGGCCCGCAAGGCGGCTGACGCCTGTCGGGACGAATTGCTGCTCACGTACCTGCCCAAGCTCAGCCGCGACATCCGCCAACGCATCATCGCCACCAACACCAGCGGCTATCCCGGTGTGCATTACCGCTGCTACACCGGGATCGCCTATTGGGTCGCCCGCACCACCTTGCGCAACGGCAGCAGCGTGACCAAGTCGTTCAGGGTCGAACACTACGGGTATGAACGTGCCAAGGAGCTGGCGATTCGCGAACGAGAACGCCAACTCGACAGCATCGGCGACTACCGATGTTTCAAAGTGATCGAAGGTGAAAAACGCATGATGCAGCTTCTGGTGGAGAACCCTTCACTGGATATTTCAGGCTTCTGACGAGGCCGTCTGGTCAGACACCCGCTCTGCCAGCAAATTGGTTACAACACGTTTCGAGAGGCGCTTACAAACGCTAATCCCTCTTATTCCTCACAGACGGGGCTGGTAAGCTTGCTCGCCCCGATTTCCACCCCTTTTGCAGGATCTGTATGACTGCGCGGTTCCGTTTTTCGTTTTTCCTGCTGATGGCCTGGGCCCTTGGCGGGTGCGATGACGCCCCGCGTTTCACGTCTGCGGAACCCGGTGAAGCGTTGTCCGGTGGCGCGACCACCGTCAACAAGAGCGACCGCAACGCGTTTTCGCTGCCTTCCGCCAATCTCTCCCCCAGCCGACGCCTGGATTTCAGCGTCGGTAACAGTTTCTTTCGCAACCCGTGGGTCATCGCGCCAGCGACAACCACCGCGCGGGACGGCCTCGGGCCGCTGTTCAACACCAACGCCTGCCAGAACTGCCACATCAAGGACGGCCGCGGTCATCCGCCCGAGCCGGGCGCTGATAACGCCGTGTCGATGCTGGTGCGCCTGTCGATTCCCGACGCGCCCGCCTATGCCGAACACATCAAACGGCTGGGCCTGACGCCCGAGCCGGTCTACGGCACACAACTGCAAGACATGGCGATACCCGGCGTCACCCCCGAGGCCAAGGTGCGCGTCGAATACGACTCGATGACCGTGCATTTTCGCGACGGCACCCCCGCTCACCTGCGTCGCCCGACGCTGCGAATCACCCAACTCGGTTACGGGCCGATGCACCCTCAAACCCGCGCGTCCGCACGCATCGCGCCGCCGATGATCGGACTGGGTCTGCTCGAAGCCATTCCCGACGCGGCGATCCTGGCCAACGCCAACCCCGATGACAAACACGGGACCGGCATTACCGGCACGCCCAACTGGGTGTGGGACGACGCGCAGCAAAAGCCCGTATTGGGGCGTTTCGGCTGGAAGGCCGCACAGCCCACCGTCAATCAACAGAACGCCCACGCGCTGGCCGGGGACATGGGCCTGACGTCCCACCTGAAACCTGCTGACGACTGCACCCCTTCGCAAACCGCCTGCCGGGAAGCTCCGAGTGGTGAAGGCCCGAACGGCGAACCGGAAGTCAGCGACAACATTTTGCGGCTGATCACCTTCTACGCCCGCAACCTGGGAGTCCCGGCCCGTCGCGACGTCGGCGATGCGCAGGTGTTGCAAGGCAAGAACCTGTTCTTCAAGGCCGGGTGTCAGCAATGCCACACGCCGCAGTTCACCACCGCTGCCGATGCGGCCGAACCCGAGCTGGCCAATCAAGTGATTCGCCCCTACACCGACCTCTTGCTGCACGACATGGGCGAAGGACTGGCCGACAACCTCAGTGAATTTCAGGCCACCGGCCAGCAGTGGCGAACGCCGCCCCTGTGGGGCATCGGTCTGACTCAGACCGTCAGCGGCCATACGCAATTTCTCCACGACGGGCGCGCCCGCGATCTGATGGAAGCAGTGCTGTGGCATGGCGGCGAAGCCTTACCCGCGCAGCGTCACGTGCTGGCCTTCGACGCCGAACAGCGCGCTGCGCTGCTGGCGTTCCTGAATTCTTTATAAACGCAATTTTCAAACGATAAGGAGCCGGACATGTTCCGTCCCAAGCTGTTGTTCACCAGCCTCGCCGCGCTCGCGCTGGGTGCCTGCACGCCATCGGACCCACAGGCCGTGACGTCCGCCGCCATCGCCAAGCAAGTGATCCTGCCGACCTACAGCCGTTGGGTCGATGCCGACCGGCAACTGGCCGTGAGCGCGCTGGCGTTCTGCGAAGGCAAATCCGACCTGGACACCGCCCGCGCCGACTTCCTTCACGCGCAAAAAGCCTGGGCTGAATTGCAGCCACTACTGATCGGGCCGCTCGCCGAAGGTAACCGTTCGTGGCAAGTCCAGTTCTGGCCAGACAAGAAGAACCTGGTCGGGCGTCAGGTCGAGCAACTGGTCACCGCGCAGCCGCAGATCAGTGCCGACGCCCTGTCCAAATCCAGCGTCGTGGTTCAAGGCCTTTCGGCCTACGAATACATTTTGTTCGACGCTGAGATCGACATGGCGACCGCCGAACAGAAAGCCCGTTACTGCCCGCTGCTCACTGCCATTGGCGAACGCCAGAAGTCGCTGGCCGAAGACATCCTCAACAGCTGGAACAGCACCGACGGCATGCTCGCGCAGTTGAGCAAGTTTCCGAATCAGCGCTACGCCGACTCTCATGAAGCCATTGCCGAATTACTGCGCGTGCAGGTCACGGCCCTTGACACCTTGAAGAAGAAACTCGGCACGCCGCTGGGTCGTCAATCCAAGGGTGTGCCACAGCCGTTCCAGGCCGAGGCCTGGCGCAGCAAGGCGTCGCTGAGCAGCCTGCAAGCGAGCCTGGCGAGCGCCGAAACCGTGTGGGCGGGCGTGGACAACAAAGGCCTGCGTGGCCTGCTGACTGCCGATCAAAAGCCATTGGCCGACAAGATCGATGCGGCATATGCCGAGAGCCGCAAACAGCTGGCCGCCCTGAAGCCGCCGCTTGCAGACCTACTGGCCTCCGAGCAAGGCCGTCAGCAGTTGAACGCGTTCTACGACAGTCTCAACGTGGTTCATCGCCTGCACGAAGGCGAGCTGGCCAAGGCGTTGGGCATTCAACTGGGTTTCAACGCCAACGATGGTGACTGATATGTTGCGACGACAGGCCCTTGCCCTCGGCAGCCTTGTGCTCAGCGCCTGCACGCTGGGCGGCTGGACGCTGTTCAAGAAAAAGGGGGAAAGCCCGCTGCTGCTTTCTGCCCGTGACGATGCAAACGGCCAGCACTATGCCGTGGGCTATCGCGTGGACGGCACGCAGGTGTTCGCCACCCACGTCGCCCAGCGTTGCCACGACATCATCAATCACCCTGAGCTGCCCATCGCGCTGTTCGTTGCCCGACGTCCCGGCACCGAAAGTTATTTGATCGACCTGCGCGACGGACGTCTGTTGCAGACCCTCACGTCCCGACCGAACCGACACTTCTACGGCCACGCCGTCGTCCACAAAAGCGGCGACTGGCTGTACGCCACCGAAAACGACACCACCGATCCGGGGCGCGGTGTGTTGGGGGTCTATCGGTTCGTTGGCGAGCGTCTGGAACACGCGGGCGAAATCGCCACCCACGGCATCGGGCCGCATCAGGTCTCATGGATGCCCGACGGCGAAACGCTGGCGGTCGCCAACGGCGGGATTCGCACCGAAGCGGAAAGCCGCGTCGAGATGAACCTTGATGCCATGGAGCCGAGCCTTGTGCTGATGAAACGGGACGGCACGCTCTTGAGCAAGGAAACCTTGTCGCAGCAGATGAACAGCGTGCGGCACATGGCGATTGCCACCGACGGCACGATTGTGGCGGGTCAACAGTTCATGGGGCCCTCTCACGAATCCGCAGAACTGCTGGCAATCAAACGACCGGGGCAGCCGTTTCAGGCGTTTCCGGTGGCTGATCAACAGCTGCAAGCCATGGCGCATTACACGGCCAGCGTGGCAATCCACAACGATTTGCGTCTCGTAGCCTTAACGGCGCCGCGTGGCAATCGTTTCTTCATATGGGACCTGGACAACGGCACCGTGAAGCTCGATGCACCGCTTCCCGATTGCGCTGGGGTCGGGGCGGTGAAGGACGGGTTTGTCGTCACGTCCGGCCAAGGGCGTTGCCGGTTCTATGATTGCCGTCAGAGCACACTGGTGCCCCAGCCGTTGGAGCTGCCAGCGGGGCTGTGGGACAACCATTTGCATTTGGTGTGATGGGGGCGTTGGGCTGGGTTGACTTGAGGGCCCTACATGGACGCCCTCCGGGCTTTTTCGCCACCAAGGCGGGTCCTACATTTTTTGCAACGTGCCACAGTCTGGAAGATCCCATTGTCCGCCTCGGGTGTTCGACGCGATATCAAGGCGGGCACACAGGCGAACAATGGGAACTGTCAGGCCATGGCACGTTGCAGCAAATGTAGGAGCCGCCTTGGTGGCGAATAGGCCCGAAGGGCATCAAAGTAAGAGTCTCAAGCCAACCACCCTGGCAACAAAACCGAGACACGACTAACGTGCTCGCCTGTTTCATCTGTTTTTCCAAGGAAGTGGAATATGTTGCGTCGCCGCATGTTGATCATGCTGGGAATGGTGTTGATCGTGGTCCTGGCCCTGGGCGGGTACAAGGCGTTTTCGGTCTACAAACAGATCCAGCAATTTACCGCCCCAAAACCTCCGATCAACGTGGCGGTCGCCGTCGTGACCGAGCAGGCGTGGCAGAATCGCCTGCCCGCCATCGGCAGCCTCAAAGCCTTGCAGGGCGTGAACCTTAGCCTCGAAGTGGCGGGCACGGTCAAGGCGTTGCAGTTCGAATCCGGGCAAAAGGTCAAGGCCGGTCAACCGTTGCTGCAACTCGACAGCGACGTGGAAAAAGCTCTGCTGGGCACCGCCGAAGCCGACCTCGGGCTGGCCCAGTTAGATTACGGGCGCGGCAGCAAGCTGGTGGGCGATGCGGCGATCTCCAAAGGCGATTTCGACAAGCTCGCCGCCACCCAGAAAAAAGCCGCCGCCACCGTTGCGCAGCTCAACGCGTCGCTGGCCAAGAAACGCATTCTCGCGCCGTTCAGCGGCACCATCGGCATTCGCCAGGTGGACGTCGGCGACTACCTCGCCAGCGGCACCGTCATTGCCACGTTGCAGGACTTGAGCAGCCTCTACGTCGATTTCTTCGTGCCCGAGCAGGTCCTGCCAAAACTGGCCCTCGGACAGCAGGTGCAGGTCAGCGTCGGGGCCTATCCCGGCAGCACGTTCAACGCCAGCCTCAGCGCCATCAACCCCAAAGTGGAAGACGCCACGCGCAATGTGCAGGTCCGCGCGACCCTGCCCAACCCTGACAGCAAACTGCTGCCCGGCATGTTCGCCAATCTGCAAGTGATGCTCGGCCAGGACACCCGGGAGTTGGTCGTGCCGGAAAGCACCATCACTTACACGCTGTACGGCAACTCGGTGTTCGTCATCGTCCCGAAAAAGAACGCCGACGGGCAACCGGAGAAGACCACCAAAGGCGAGCAGCAACTGGCCGTGGAGCGGCGCTTCGTCGAAACCGGCGAGCGGCGCGGTGGCCTGGTAATCATCCGCAAGGGTTTGAAAACGGGCGAGCAAGTGGTGACCGGTGGCCAGCTGAAACTGGACAACGGCGCGAGCGTCGCCATCAGTGCCGATCCGGCAGCCCCCGTCGAACAGAGCGGCCAACCCAAGGTTGACTGACCCTGGTTGATCGTCGAAGGAGCTTGCATGGCATTTACAGACCCGTTCATCCGTCGCCCCGTCCTCGCCAGCGTGATCAGCCTGCTGATCGTGCTGCTGGGGTTCCAGGCGTTCAGCAAACTGACCATCCGCCAGTACCCGCAGATGGAAAACGCCTTGATCACCGTGACCACGGCTTACCCCGGTGCCAACGCCGAAACCATTCAGGGCTACATCACACAACCGCTGCAGCAAAGTCTGGCGAGCGCGGAAGGCATCGACTACATGACCTCGGTCAGTCGTCAGAACTTCTCGGTGATTTCCATCTACGCGCGCATCGGCTCCAACAGCGACCGCCTCTACACCGAGCTGCTCGCCAAGGCCAACGAGGTGAAAAACAAGCTGCCCCAGGACGCCGAAGACCCGGTGCTGACCAAGGAGGCGGCCGACGCCTCGGCGCTGATGTACATCAGTTTCTACAGCGCGGAGCTGAACAACCCGCAGATCACGGATTACCTGTCGCGGGTCATCCAGCCGAAGCTCGCGACCCTGCCGGGCATGGCGCAGGCAGAGATCCTCGGCAATCAGGTGTTCGCCATGCGCTTGTGGCTGGACCCCGTCAAGCTCGCGGGCTTCGGCCTCACAGCCAACGACGTCACCGACGCCGTGCGCAAATACAACTTCCTCTCGGCGGCGGGCGAAGTGAAAGGCGAATACGTGGTCACCAGCGTCAACGCCACCACCGACCTGAAATCCCCGGAAACCTTCGCGGCCATCCCGCTCAAGACCGTGGGCGACAGCCGCGTGCTGCTGGGTGACGTGGCCCGGGTGGAAATGGGTGCGGAAAACTACGACACCGTCAGCTCGTTCGACGGCACACCGTCGGTCTATATCGGCATCAAGGGCACGCCCAGCTCCAACCCGCTGGACGTGATCAAGGAAGTCCGGCGGATCATGCCGGAACTGGAAAGCCAGCTGCCGCCGAGCCTGAAAGCCTCCATTGCCTACGACGCCACGCTGTTCATTCAGGCCTCGATCCATGAGGTGGTGAAAACCCTGATCGAAGCGGTCTTGATCGTCATCGTCGTGGTGTTCCTGTTCCTCGGGGCTTTGCGTTCGGTGCTGATCCCGGTGGTGACGATTCCGCTGTCAATGATCGGCGTGCTGTTCTTCATGCAGATGATGGGTTACTCGATCAACCTGCTGACGTTGCTGGCCATGGTGCTGGCGATTGGCTTGGTGGTGGACGACGCCATCGTGGTGGTGGAGAACATCCATCGCCACATCGAAGAAGGCAAAACGCCGCTCAACGCTGCGCTCGAAGGCGCTAGAGAAATCGCCATGCCGGTGGTCTCGATGACCATCACCCTGGCGGCGGTGTACGCGCCGATCGGCTTTCTGGAGGGGCTGACCGGGGCGCTGTTCAAGGAGTTCGCGCTGACCCTCGCGGGCGCGGTGGTGATTTCCGGCGTGGTCGCGCTGACGCTCTCGCCGATGATGTGCGCCGTGCTGTTGCGCCACGACGAAAACCCCAGCGGCCTCGCCCACAAGCTCGATCAGATTTTCGACGGCCTGAAAGTGCGTTATCAGCGGGTGCTGCACGGCACGTTGAACACCCGGCCAGTGGTGATCGTCTTCGCGGTGCTGGTGCTGTGCCTGATCCCGGTCTTCCTCAAGTTCAGCCAGTCGCAACTGGCGCCGGACGAAGATCAGGGCATCATTTTCATGATGGCGACGTCGCCCCAGCCGACCAACCTTGATTACATGAACAAGTACACCGACCAGTTCATCAGCATCTTCAAGGCGTTCCCGGAGTATTACTCGTCGTTCCAGATCAACGGTTTCAATGGCGTGCAAACCGGCGTCGGCGGTTTTCTGCTCAAGCCGTGGGACGAACGCAGCCGCACGCAAATGCAGCTGTTGCCCGAAGTGCAGGCGAAGCTCGAAGGCATCACCGGGTTGCAGATTTTCGGCTTCAACCTGCCATCGCTGCCGGGCACCGGTGAGGGGCTGCCGTTTCAGTTCGTGATCAACACGCCCAACGATTACGCCGCCTTGCTTGAGGTCGTGAACCGGATCAAGAAACGGGCGACCGAGTCCGGCAAGTTCGCGTTTCTGGACCTTGATCTGGCCTTCGACAAGCCGGAAGTGGTGGTCGACATCGACCGCGCCAAGGCCGCGCAGATGGGCGTGTCGATGCAGGATTTGGGCGGCAGCCTGGCGACGTTGCTGGGCGAGGCGGAAATCAACCGTTTCACTATCGATGGCCGTAGCTACAAGGTTATCGCTCAAGTAGAGCGGGCCTATCGCGACAACCCGCAATGGCTGTCCAACTACTATGTGAAAAACGCCGAAGGGACGATGCTGCCGCTGTCGACGTTGATCACCGTCAGCGACCGCGCACGACCGCGTCAGCTCAACCAGTTCCAGCAGCTCAACTCAGCGATCATCTCGGGTTTCCCGCTGGTGAGCATGGGGGAAGCCATCGAGACGGTCCGGCAGATCGCCAGCGAAGAAGCCCCGGCCGGTTTTGCCTATGACTACGCCGGGGCATCGCGGCAGTTCGTGCAGGAAGGCAACGCGCTGTGGGTGACGTTCGGGCTGGCACTGGCGATCATCTTCCTGGTGCTGGCGGCGCAGTTCGAGAGCTTCCGCGACCCGCTGGTGATTCTGGTGACGGTGCCGCTGTCGATCTGTGGGGCGCTGATTCCGTTGTTCCTCGGGATCTCGACACTGAACATCTATACGCAGGTCGGGCTGGTGACGCTGATCGGTTTGATCAGCAAACACGGGATTCTGATCGTGGAATTCGCCAACCAATTGCGGCGTGACAAGGGGTTAAACGCGCGCGAGGCCGTAGAGGAGGCAGCGGCGATTCGTTTGCGTCCGGTGTTGATGACGACCGCGGCGATGGTGTTCGGCATGGTGCCGCTGATCCTCGCAACCGGTGCCGGTGCGGTGAGCCGTTTTGACATCGGCCTGGTCATCGCGACGGGGATGTCGGTGGGAACGTTGTTCACCCTGTTTGTGCTGCCGTGTGTCTATACGGTGCTGGCGGGGAAGGAGGACGCGAAGGCACCCGCGTAAACAGCCAAAGCAGAAAAAAAGCCCCGAATGATCGGGGCTTTTCAGTCAGAGGGTGATTTCAATGCTGCGGCCCCGTCCCTTGTGCCAAACCGAACATCAGCAACAGCAGATCGTGATCCGGGCGTACGGGCAAAGCGGCCTTCGCCACCCGCGGCAAAGGGCAGCGCCCCTCACCGTGTACCGCGCTCAGAATCTGGGCCTTGGGTTGCTCCCAGGCAGCCATGGCGATGGACGTGATGCCCAACGCCCCGACCAAAAACAAACCTCGCGCCAGTTCTAACTTCATCGATCTAAACCTTTGATGGGGCTGCCAAACGCCGTCTCGTAAAAGTAGACGAGCTTGCTCCAATCCGCTGATGCAAACGACGAATGGCGACGCAGTTGTTTCATGTCGTGTTGTGCGGCGCCGTAGGCGGTTAGACGCTGACGGCACTTCTCCAGATCGATCAGCGCGACTTCGGGTCTGGCATTGGCGCCCTCGCCCACCACACGCACGAAAACGTGCTTGATATAGATGCAGCTGTGTTGCCAGCGCCCTTTATGCATGCGCGCCAGATTGACGGCCAGTTCCTTGAGCATCTGCTCGTAAACAGCCTCGCCGTACTGCTCGCGCCCACCGGCCTTGAGCCAGTTCTCGAACTCGTCGAACCCGTCCAGCGACGCCGTCACCAACAGCGCACGCCATTCGTTGTTCTCGTCACGTTCGGCGCCACAGAACACCATGCGCGGAACGCTGACGTTCAATTGTCGCAGCCCTTCCAGCGCGTCCCGCTCGCGCAACACCGTCGGACGACCGAACGGATGCAGCCAACTGCGGTAGATGTGACCGACTTGCCGTTTGACGTACAGCAGCCGACCGTTCTCCGAAACGACGCGTTGCACGCCACTTTCACCACCACGGCGGACATTGGGTTCTTCCACCCAGTCACCTTTGGTATTCCAGAAATAGGCGAAACGGTCCTTGGCGGGAAGGGTCAACTCTGCTGCAAAATCCACGGCCATCCTGTTACCTCTTACGTAATAGATACACACGCCACATGGCGTACAACGGCAGGAAATCCAAGCGTTCCTGAACGCGAAATCCTGCCTTCTCGAATTCGGCTTCCACTGTGGCTGCCGGTAACACGAAGCGGTTCTGGTAGCCCTCCTGCTGGCGGGTACTTTCTGCACGCTTGCGCTTCCAGGCTTTGAAATTGCCGTCCACCCAGAGTGAAATGATCACGCTGTCGCGGGTCACGCGGTGAAACTCTTTCAACAACACCGCTCTGTCTTCGGCCTTGCCGATGTGATGCATCAGACGCATGCAAAAAATGCTGTCGACGGCGTTATCTGGCATGTCGATGGCGAATGCAGATGTCTGCAAGGGTCGTACCCGTTTCACCACGTCGGCCGGTTGCGACTCGCATGCCGTCTTCACCATCGAGGCCGAATTGTCGGCGCCGATGATCACGCGATTGGCTTTTTCAGCCAGCACGGGCCAGAAACGACCGGCGCCACAGGGAAGGTCCAGCACAAGACCCGGTTCGCCCGCGAGGGCCAGCGCATGCCTTGCCAGCTGCTTGTCGCGACGATCTGACAACCGCCGCGCTAATCCGTCCCGATGTTTGTGCAAATATTTTCTGGCGTGTGCGTCGTCGTATTTGCGCGAGAAATCTAACTCGATCCGCTTGCTCATGGCTGTATCTCCGTAAGGTGATGCAGCCAAAATTAAGTGGATTTACGTCATCGTCAGGTCACCATGATGTGAAAAAAACGTGCCTTTCTGTGCGCAAATGTTACGAGGTTTTTCCAGAAGATGGGCTAGCATAGGGCCATAACTCGCCAAATCGCAGCAACATTTACATTGTCTATACATTGCTTAGCAATTATTCATCTCACGCGATCAGCCTTTCGCCTTGCCGAAATCGACGCTGAAACGGCAGCCGTTCGGCTCCATCGTATCGAGGCTGACGGTCCAGCCCTGGTTCTCGCAGATGCGCTGCACCAGTGACAAACCGAGCCCCAGCCCTTCACCGCGCTTTTCGCTTCCGCGCACGAACGGCTGGAACATGGCCTCGCGTTTTTCCTCGGGAATACCGACGCCGGAATCCTCTACCGTGAAGCCGTTGGGCAACAACGTCAGACGAATGAACCCATGGTCGGTGTAATGCAATGCGTTGCGCAGGAGGTTACCCATGACCGCATACAGAAACGTCGCGTTATGAGGCGTCTGCGAGGCGGCCTCGGGGTGATACTCCAGCAGCAACCCCTTCGCCTCAATCGGCTCACGCCATAGCGTCAGCAGTTGTTGCGCGGCACCCTGCAGCGACAGCTGGGGATTCATGCCAGCGTCGTCGCGCTGTGTGCGGGCCAGCATGAGGAAGGTCTGGACCAGGTCGCGCATTTCTTCGCACGCGCGCCCCACCCGCTCGACCTGCGCACGGGCGCGTTGATCGAGGGCCGGATTTTCAAGCAGCAGTTCGCAGGAACTGGCGAGCACCATCAGCGGCGTGCGCAATTCATGGCTGACGTCGCTGGTGAACATCCGCTCGCGGGTCAAGGCATCGCGCAGACGCCCCAATGTCGCGTCGAAGGCCACGGCCAGTTCACCGACTTCGTCGGCGGCGTAATCGGGGGCCAGCGGCGGGGCAAGGCCCAGCAGTTGATCGCGATGACGCACCTGACGCGCCAACCTCACGACCGGCGCCATCACCCGACGCGCCAATACCCAGCCGAGGAAAATCGCTAACGCCAGTGCCAGTACGAAGCCCACCAGCACCACGGCGAACAGCACGCGCTCGCGCTCTTCGAAGTCGCTTTGGTCTTGCAGCAGTACGTAATGGCGGCCGTCGACCACTTCGACCATCGCGTGATACGACAGCGGACCTCGGAACACCTCGTGAAAACCGGGCTCCAGGTGGCGCAGGTCCTTGGGCAGCTCGAAATCTCCCGGACCGCCGCTGAAATAGAACAGCTGATCGGGCTCGGGCCGGTGGCTCCAGTCCTCGACGCTGTCCATCAACAACAGGCGCGTCAGGTCACCGCCCAAGCCTGCCGAAATCAGCTTTTCTTCAACCAGGTGCACCGTCGCGACAATGCCCATGGCGAACGAGCCGGCCACCAGCGCGCTCATCAGCGCAAAGGCGATGATGATCCGCTGGGCAAGGCTCTGCTTAAACTCCATCGCGGCCCTCGGCCAAGCGATAACCGACGCCATGCACCGTTTGCAGCAGCGGCTTGTCGAACGGTTTGTCGATCACTTGGCGCAATTGGTGAACGTGGCTGCGCAAACTGTCGCTGTCCGGGCAATCATCGCCCCACAACGCTTCTTCAAGGACTTCGCGTCGCAGCACGTGAGGGCTTTTCTGCATCAGCACGGCCAGCAATTTCAGCCCGACCGGGTTGAGTTTGAGCATCCGGCCTTCGCGGGTCACTTCAAGGGTGTCGAGGTCGTAGATCAGGTCAGCGACCTGCAAGGTCCGGCGACCACCGCCCTGCGCCCGGCGCAATACGGCTTCGATGCGTGCAGCCAGTTCCGAGAGCGCGAACGGCTTGAGCAGGTAATCGTCGGCGCCGGAGCGGAAGCCCTGAAGACGGTCGTCGAGCTGATCGCGGGCCGTGAGCATGATCACCGGTGTGTCGCGGCGGGCATCCTCGCGCAGGCGTTTGCATAGGGTATAGCCGTCGATGCCCGGCAGCATGATGTCCAGCACAATCAGGTCGTAGTGCTCGGTTGCAGCGAGGTGCAGCCCGGACAGCCCGTCTTGCGCGCAATCGACGGTGTAGCCCTTCAGGCCCAGATAGTCCGCCAGGTTGGCGAGGATGTCGCGGTTGTCTTCAACCAGCAGAATTCTCATGGGTGCATGTCTCCATATGCGGTTGTCGGCATGACCCGGACGGTATCGAAATATTTGAGTAATGGGTCAGAGTTGGCGGCAGCTTAAGGCCAAGTTCGCTCAAGGGCCAGCGCCACTGCACATAACGTTTTTTTCACTCCCGATTCACAGCTCGGCGACAGGCCAGCGCACAGACTCCCAAACGCTTTCGGTCCACCCTCGTTTATTCCTTGCCATCACACGGGATTCACCATGTCTGAAGTCTTCGAACGGCCCGCCTCGCGCCCGATCAACCTGTGGGTTTATCTCGGCATTCCGGCGGTGACCGCCATTGCCTTGCTGTTGCTGGAGCTGACATCCCTGGACATGGACATTGCCAAGCTGGCGTACGACCCGGCCACGGGCGGGTTCATTGGCAAGCACAGCTATTTTCTGGAAAACGTCCTGCATGACCGCGCCAAGCAAGTGGTGATCGCGCTGGGGGTGCTGTCGTTCGTGGGGTTTATCGCGTCGTTCTTCGTGGGACGGCTGAAGCCCTGGAAACGGGAGCTGGGCTGCATGGTGCTGTCGATGGCGTTGTCGACCAGCTTCGTCACCCCCGTCAAGGTGGTGACCTCAGTGCAATGCCCATGGAGCCTGACGGAGTTCGGTGGTCAGGAAACTTACAGCGAGCTGCTCAGCCCTCGCCCTCCTACCGATAAGCCAGGCCGTTGCTGGCCCGGTGGTCACGCTGCGACAGGCTTCACGCTGTTCGCGCTGTTCTTCGTTTTCCGTGATCGCAAGCCGCGTCTGGCCAAGGCGGGTTTGATCTTCGCCTTTGGATTGGGAACGGTGTTCTCAGTGGGGCGGATGCTGCAGGGCGCCCACTTCTTTTCCCATAACATCTGGACGGCAGTGTTCTGCTGGTTGATTTGCCTGGGGGCCTATTACGCGGTGTTGTACCGACCGATGGGCAAGAAAGAGAAAGTGGTCGAAGGGGCGACGGTTTCTGGGTAGATGTCGGGTTAGCTGAGCCAACTCCCAATCCCCGAAACCCGCTCATAAAAAACCCCGCCGAAGCGGGGTTTTTGTGCATCCGGGTAAGGCTGGCTTACATCATGCCGCCCATGCCACCCATGCCGCCCATGTCTGGCATGCCGCCGCCAGCTGGTTTGTCTTCTGCCACGTCAGCGATCATCGCTTCGGTGGTGATCATCAGACTGGCAATCGAGGACGCCGCTTGCAGAGCAGAGCGAGTCACTTTGGCCGGGTCCAGGATACCCATTTCGATCATGTCGCCATATTCGCCGGAAGCAGCGTTGTAACCGAAGTTACCCGAACCCTGCTTGACCTTGTCGACCACAACGCTTGGCTCGTCGCCGGAGTTGGCAACGATCTGACGCAGTGGCGCTTCAACAGCGCGACGCAGCAGCGCGATACCGACGTTCTGATCAGCGTTGTCGCCGCGCAGCTCGGAGATCGCTTGCAGCGAACGAACCAGCGCAACACCACCGCCAGGCACCACGCCTTCTTCGACGGCTGCGCGGGTTGCGTGCAGGGCGTCTTCAACGCGGGCTTTCTTCTCTTTCATTTCAACTTCGGAACCAGCGCCGACCTTGATCACTGCAACGCCGCCCGACAGCTTGGCCAGACGCTCTTGCAGTTTCTCTTTGTCGTAGTCCGAAGAAGTGTCGCCGATCTGCTGGCGGATCTGAGCGATACGGCCGTCGATGTCGGTACGAACGCCAGCACCGTCGATGATGGTGGTGTTTTCTTTGTTCAACACGACGCGCTTGGCATTACCCAGGTGTTCCAGGGTAGTGGTTTCCAGGCTCAGGCCGATTTCTTCGGAAATCACGGTGCCGCCAGTCAGGACAGCGATGTCCTGCAGCATGGCCTTGCGACGGTCGCCGAAGCCTGGTGCCTTGACGGCAGCGACTTTGACGATGCCACGCATGTTGTTCACAACCAGCGTCGCCAGGGCTTCGCCTTCAACGTCTTCGGCAACGATCAGCAGTGGACGGCCAGCTTTTGCAACGGCTTCCAGGACTGGCAGCATTTCGCGGATGTTGGAGATCTTTTTGTCGACCAGCAGCAACAGCGGGCTGTCCAGCTCGGCCACCATGGTGTCCGGCTTGTTGATGAAGTACGGGGACAGGTAGCCGCGGTCGAACTGCATACCTTCGACGACGGACAGCTCGTTTTCCAGACCTGTGCCTTCTTCAACGGTGATAACGCCGTCTTTGGTCACTTTTTCCATGGCTTCGGCAATGATGTCGCCGATGGAGTTGTCGGAGTTGGCCGAGATAGTGCCGACCTGAGCGATGGCTTTGGTGTCGGTGCAAGGCTTGGACAGTTTCTTCAGCTCAGCAACGATGGCGATGGTCGCCTTGTCGATGCCGCGCTTCAGGTCCATCGGGTTCATGCCGGCAGCGACGGCTTTCAGGCCTTCGTTGACGATGGCTTGAGCCAGAACGGTTGCGGTGGTGGTGCCGTCGCCAGCGTCGTCGTTCGCACGGGAGGCAACGTCTTTGACCAGCTGCGCGCCCATGTTTTCGAAACGGTCTTTCAGTTCGATTTCTTTGGCGACCGATACACCGTCTTTGGTGATCAGCGGAGCGCCGAAGCTTTTCTCGATAATGACGTTACGGCCTTTCGGGCCCAGGGTCGCTTTGACGGCGTCGGCCAGGACGTTTACACCAGCCAGCATCTTTTTACGGCCAGCGTCGCCGAATTTAACTTCTTTAGCAGCCATGATCGTTATTCCTTAAATACTTTGTAGTAACGGGAAATGCGGGGTATCAACTCAGCCTTCGACGACCGCGAGAATTTCGTTCTCGCTCATCACCAGCAGGTCTTCGCCGTCTACTTTCACAGTGTTGCTGCCGGAGTAAGGGCCGAACACCACTTTGTCACCCACTTTCACGGCCAGCGCACGTACTTCACCGTTGTCCAGGACGCGGCCAGCACCGACGGCGATGATTTCGCCACGGTTTGGTTTCTCGGCAGCCGAACCCGGCAGAACGATACCGCCAGCAGTCTTGGTTTCTTCTTCGCTGCGACGGATTACGACGCGGTCATGCAGAGGACGAAGCTTCATTGTCGATCTCCTAATTATGGTTTTTGAACGCCCGATGTTGGCACCGGGTGGTTAAAGCATCCGGGCTTGCCGGTTGCGGTTCGCAGGCGAACCGCAGAATACGGTCTGACGAAATGCGCCAGAAACCTTGCGGTGACCCATACATAAGGGCGAGCAAGCTGATTACAAGGCTCACTCGAGAAATTTTTTAAGCCGAACGCGGTCACGAAAACGCAAACGGCACCCGAAGGTGCCGTGGCGGTGTAGAACGAAATCACTTTTTATCGACGGGCTCGTACTCGCCTTCGATGACCTCTCCTTCGATCACCTCAGGTTGTCGGGCGCCCGGACGGCCAGCGCCCGGGTGCGTCGAACCCGCTGAACGCAAATCGTCGGCGAACGCACGCTGACGGCTGGCCGAAGCTTCGGCACGCTGGCGCACCTTGCTCACCAGCAGCCGACGGGTAAACGGCATCAGGCAGATAAGCCCCAGCACGTCACTGATAAAACCGGGCAGAACCAGCAGGCCGCCGCCGACCGTCATCATCAGACCGTCCATCATCTGCTGCGCGGGCAATTCGCCCCGCGCCAGACTTTCACGAGCCCTCATGGCCGTCGCGAAGCCCGCGACCCGTACCACGAAAATCCCGAGCATGGACCCGGCAACCACCAGCAGGAAGGTCGACAAAAAGCCGATCGACATCCCGACTTTCACCAGCACGAACAGCTCAAGCACCGGAAAAAGCAATAAAAGCAGTAGAAAAGCGCGCATCAAATAGTTTCCTCAACGGAAGTAGGCTTCCAGTAGACACTAGGTGAAGTCGCAAAGTCGTTAATTCAAGCTCCTACGGCTTCAACGGTCGGCCATTTTTCAGCGTGAGCCAGCTGAACCAAGGCTTGGCGGACTTGTGTCGGCGTATTACAAGGTTCAGCGAACGGCAACCAGTACAGGCTCTGCCCGATGCGCAGGTGCATGCCTTCGCTGTCGATGCCCACCAGAACTGCCGGTTCGGTTTGGGGCAACCCGGCCAGCTCGACGTAATGGGCGATGGCCTTGGTGTGGTCGTCGTTCATGTGTTCGACCATGCTGGTTTCTGCCGCACCTGCGAACGGGTTGGCCAGCGCGACGTCGTCCAGCCAGTGAATCGCGCCAAAGCCGCCGATGTAGCGATAGCGCACAGGGTTCAGCACCCAGAAATCGAAATCGTGGGCGCGGTGGTAGCTTTCCGACTCGGGAAAATAGCGGTAATAGCGCTGGGCGGCGGCGTCGATGGCGGCTTCGTCGGTGAGTTTCTGCCCTTCGGCCATGACTGTCACGCGGCCCACGGACTGCACGTCTTCGGCTTCGCGCTCGCCCACGATCATCGAGCACTTGGGATCGAGTTGCAGGTTGTGGGTGTGCTGAGCGATGCGACTGATCAGGATCAGCGGGCGACCCTGGTCGTCCAGGCAGTACGGCACCACGGAGCCAAACGGGTAACCGGGCATCGACTTGGAATGTGTCGAGAGCACGCCGCGATATTCCTTCAGCAACAATGCTCGGGCTTGCCGGTTGGCTTTGGTGCTCATGGTGGGGCTCCTGAAATCAAAACACAGAGGGCGCGCAAGGATGCGCAGCGGATGAGCCACACGATAATCGTTATCGCTGAAGGGTGCCAGATTGAGGAGACGTGACGATTTTGCGGGGTTTTTGCGTAAATTTTTCAGGCATGACGGGTGGAACATGCTCTGTGGGAGCGAATTCATTCGCGATAGGGCGGTACAGACGACGTACCTTTATCGCCTGAATAATTTTCGCGAATGAATTCGCTCCCACAGAAATCGAGCCCGGCAACAATCCGGAATGGTCAGCTATATAAAGAAGCGGTTACCAGGCCACACCGAAACCGGCGGTATACCGGGTCTTGTCCAGGTCACCATCGTCGGAGCCGCTGATGATGTTCTTCTCGGCCTTGACGTTGAGCGACGCCCACTCGGTGACCTTGTAGCGCAGGCCCACTTCGGTATCGAGGCTGTAGTCCGCAACGCCGCTGATGGGTTTGCCGACTTCGCCGTTGGTGAAGAACTCGACTTTCTTGCCGATCAGGTAGCGGTTGTAGTCCCACGTCCCGGAGATCGAGTAGAAATTGTCTTTCTCGCCGTTTGAATATTCGTAATCCGTGCGGTTAAGCAGCGTGCCGACCTTGAACGCACCGAGTTCGTCATCCCAGAACTGGTAACCCGGACCTGTACCGACGGTGCGCTGACTGCGCAAATCCTCGATGCCGTCGTGTTTGTAGGTCACACGACCGTCCCAGAACCATTTGTCTGTGATAAAGCGGTCGAGGGAGTACTCGGCACTCCAGTTGTTGGTCGTGGTGAGTTCGTCCTGGGTTTCGCGGTTGTACTCGCCTTTGGCGTTATGACGCCAGCGGCCATGACTCGCGGTGGTCTTGAAGTCGATGTTGTAGTCGTCGGTGTCCTTGTCCGCGCGCTGGAAGTCGAGGGCCGCATCAATGTTGCCCTTCCACACCAGATCCGTCACCACCGGCTTGGGCTTCATGATCTGCTGGATGCTCGCGAGGTCCACGGTCTTCGGCGCATCGCCGTTGGCCAACGTGACCTTGCCATCGTCGGCGGCATGCAGCGACTTGGAAATCTCGCCGGTATACGCGTCCTGCTTCACCAGCAGATGCTGATCGCTTTCCAGCGTCTTGACTTCTTTCCAGTCCAGCGGAATATCGCCTGCATATTTGGTATTGAGCAGCAGCTTCCCGCCGTCGAAGACCTTGATGGTCCCGGTCAGCTTGTCACCGTTCTTCAACCAGACGGTATCGGCGAGCAAAGGGGTGGAAGCGCTGGTAATGGCTAGGCACAACAGGGTTCTGGACAACATAAGCAACGACAGGGCTCTGGTTGGCGGAAAATCGGGCATTATCCCTCGGGACAACATCGAGGCAATCCGTGGACCGCCGGCACAGGTATCACTGACCGTAGGAAATTTCCTGAGTTCCTTTACGAAAATTCCCACTGGCCCTTTAAACAGGAACGAATACGTGAACGAACACTCCTCCCTCTCGGCAGACCCCACCGGCATGACTTCTTTAGAGGCCCGGCGGACGGCGCTCTACCTCACCTTGCATCAAGTACCGGAAGGCAAGGTTGTGAGTTACGGCCAGTTGGGCGATCTGGCGGGTTTAGGACGAGCGGCACGTTTCGTGGGGCGAACCTTGAGCCAGCTACCAGACGGCAGCACCCTGCCCTGGCATCGCGTTGTCGGCGCAGGCGGAAAGCTCAGTTTGATGGCGGGAACGGTGTCCGGCGAAGAGCAGCGGGCGCGTTTGCGGGCGGAAGGCGTGACCATCCGTAACAATCGTGTGGATATGGAGCGTCATGGCTGGCGTCCGACAGAGCACAACGGTTAGAGTGCGCGCTTTGTTTACGTAAACTGAGGCAGATTCCAGCCCATGCCCCGCAAAACCTGGCGCGCCGCGCTCGCCGTCTATGCCAGTCCCTCGACATTCGTGCTGTTGTTGCTCGGCTTCGCAGCGGGCATGCCCTACATGCTGGTGTTCTCCACCCTCTCGGTCTGGCTGCGTGAAGCCGGTGTCGCCCGTGAAACCATTGGCTACGCGAGCCTGATTGGCCTGGCGTATGCCTTTAAATGGGTGTGGTCGCCGCTGCTCGATCAATGGCGCCTGCCATTACTGGGCAAACTGGGCCGCCGACGCTCCTGGCTGGTGCTCTCTCAGACGCTGGTGACCCTGGGCCTGATCGGCATGGGTTTCTGTGACCCGCAGCAGCATCTCTCCTGGCTGATCGCGATTGCCGTGCTCGTGGCGTTTTCGTCCGCGACCCAGGACATCGCCATTGACGCCTATCGTCTCGAAATCGCCTCCGAAAGCCAGCAAGCCACGCTGGCCGCCAGTTACATGGCGGGCTATCGCGTCGCTGCTCTGCTGGCGACTGCGGGTGCGCTGTATTTCGCGGAAGGTTTCGGCTCCACCGGCTTTGCGTACAAACATTCGGCCTGGACCGGCACTTACGTGCTGTTTGGCCTGCTGATGCTGCCTGCGCTCATCACCTCGCTGATCATGCGCGAACCCGCCGTTCCGCTGCGCACGCAGCTGTCAGCGGCTCGCTACGGCTTTGCGCATCAACTGGCCTCGGTGTTCGTGCTGATCATCCTGCTGGTGTCCGTCCCGGCGATGTTCACCCAGCTGTACAACACCGATTTCGCCAGCGTGCTGTTCAAGGACGCCACGTGGAAGAGCCTGTTGATGGAAGACCGCGCGTTCCTGCGCGCCATCCTCTACACCCTGCTCACTGTCGCGTGCCTGTCGTCGATGGGCCGTCGCGGCCTGGCGCCGGTGCTCACGCCGATCAACGACTTCATCCTGCGTTATCGCTGGCAGGCCTTCCTGCTGCTTGGCCTGATCGCCACCTATCGCATGTCCGACACGGTGATGGGCGTCATGGCCAACGTGTTCTACATCGACCAAGGCTTCACCAAGGATCAGATTGCCAGCGTCAGCAAGATTTTCGGTCTGGTGATGACGCTGGTGGGCGCGGCGTTTGGCGGTCTGGCCATCGTGCGCTTCGGCATCTTGCCGATCCTGTTCATCGGCGGTGCGACGTCAGCGGCGACCAACCTGCTGTTCCTGATGCTGGCCGACATGGGCCCGAACCTGAAGATGCTGATCGTCACGATCTCGCTGGACAACTTCAGCTCGGGCCTGGCGACCTCTGCATTCGTGGCGTACTTGTCGAGCCTGACCAACCTCAAGTTCTCGGCCACCCAGTACGCCCTGCTTAGCTCGATCATGCTCTTGTTGCCGCGTTTGATCGGCGGCTATTCCGGGGTGATGGTCGAGAAGCTGGGCTATCACAATTTCTTCCTCGCCACCGCGGTGATGGGCGTCCCGACCCTGTTCATGATTGCCCTGCATTGGGCGCAGGAGCTGCGCAAGGAAAAGTCGGCGGAAGACGACAAGCCTGCCGAAGTGCCAGCGCCCGAACGGCCATGACCAAAGGGTCCTGACGCGGACCTGTAGGAGCCGGCATGCTGGCGAATGCGTCAGTTCAGAAACATCCTGGGTGACTGACCCGCCGCATTCGCCAGCAAGCCGGCTCCTACAGGGATCATCGGTGTCTGCCACCCAACAAAAAGCCCCGATCGCTCACGCGTCGGGGCTTTTGTCTTTCAGCGCTGGGTATCAACGCTGAACGGTCGCTTCCTGCTGCTGGTCTTGCACCACACGAATCACCCGCTGCGGGAACGGGATGTCGATGTTGGCCGCACGCAGACGGTCGCGAATCTCGGCGTTGAAGCGGTTCGACACTTCACCGAAGTCGCCGGTCTTGGTCCAGACCCGCAGCGACACCGTGATCGAGCTGTCACCCAATGCGGCGACGACCGCCTGGGGTGCCGGGTCTTGCAACACGCGAGGGTCGTCGGCCATTTCCATCAACACACCCAGCGCCTGCTTGAGGTCGGCTTCGTAGTCGATGCCCACGTCGAAAGTGATCTTGCGGGTCGGCTGACGGTTGGTGTTGGTGATGATGCCGTTGGACAGGTTGCCGTTGGGCAGGATCACCGTCTTGTTATCGCCGGTGCGAATGATCGTGTGGAAGATCTGAATGCTGTCCACCGTACCCGCGACACCCTGCGCTTCGATCCAGTCGCCGATGCGGAACGGACGGAACAGCAGAATCAGCACCCCGCCCGCGAAATTCGCCAGGCTGCCTTGTAGCGCCAGGCCGATGGCCAGACCGGCGGCACCGATAGCGGCCACGAACGAGGTGGTTTCGACCCCGATCATCGAGGCGACGCTGACGATCAGCAGGACCTTCAGAATGATGTTGCCCAGGCTGCTGATGAAGCCCTGCAACGCCAGGTCCACATGACGCAGCGCCAGCAGCGCGCCGACCTTGGAGGTGAGCCTGTTGATCAGCCACCACCCCACCAGCAACACGACGACGGCCAGCAGCACACGGCTGCCGTACTGCATGACCATGGGAATCCAGGCTTGGGAAGCCTTGACCAGATGATCCACCTGGCCGTTCAAATCCAGATCCATTGATTGCTCCTTGTGGGCGTGAAACGAAAGACTGAAACGACGACACCTAGTCGCACCGTCGCTTCACGTGACCTGCAATCGGACGCGCACAACCCTTTCAGGTTCCTGCGTCGTCCGAAAATGCAGTGGGAGAGGATCAGTCGCGGAAGTTGTTGAATTGCAGCGGCATGCCGAATTCGTGACCGCGCAGGGCCGCAATGGCTTCCTGCAGATCGTCTCGTTTCTTGCCGGTCACACGCACCTGCTCGCCCTGAATGGCGGCTTGCACCTTGAGTTTGGCGTCCTTGATGTGAGCGACGATTTTCTTCGCCAACTCTTTGTCGATGCCTTCCTTGAGGGTGGCTTCCTGTTTCATCAGCTTGCCGGACGCGTAGGCATCCTTCACTTCCAGGCACTGCACGTCGATCTTGCGCTTGACGAGGGACAGTTTGAGGATCTGGATCATCGCCTCCAGTTGAAACTCGGCCTCGGCGGTCAGGTTCACGGTGAGTTCCTTTTCCTTGAACTCGAAACTGCCTTTGCCTTTGAGGTCGAAACGACGATCCAATTCCTTGATCGCGCCATCGACGGCATTCGTGACTTCGTGCTTATCCAGTTCGGACACTACGTCGAACGAGGGCATGTAGATTCTCCAATTGATACGGCGCGGCTCGACATGTTGAAGGAGCACGCCTGACTTGACGGTATGAAAGCCCGGTCATTATAACGAGACTTTTCCCACCTTCATGCGAGCTTGCGATGTCGTTTCGGTTTTTCCCTCTTCGACATTGCCGCGCCCGCGATGTGAAGCTTCGTCCAGCAGAGACCCGTCGCGGGTGCACCACTCCGTCACAGGCCAAACACAATCCTCCTGTAGGAGCGAATTCATTCGCGAGACGGCGTCACATCCGACACCTACCCATCGGATGTACCGGCCATTCGCGAATGAATTCGCGCCCACAAGGTTTCGCTCAACGTTCACCCCAAGCGGTCGCTTATGCCCGATGAGAGTGCTGTGAATTCGATCCCCTGGCACATCCTCGGCGCAGGCAGCCTCGGCAGCTTGTGGGCCTCCCGACTGTTTCGCGCTGGGCAGCCGGTGCGTGTGATCCTTCGGGATGCAGCGCGTCTGGAGGCCTATCAGGCCAAAGGTGGCCTGACACTGAGCGAACACGGCCAGCGCCAGCGGTTTGAGGTGCCCGCGCAAACACTGAGCGACCCGGAGCCCATTCACCGTCTGTTGGTGGCGTGCAAGGCCTACGATGCCGAACGCGCAGTGGCCAGTATTGCCGCCCGACTCGCGCCTGGCGCCGACGTGCTGTTGCTGCAAAACGGTCTGGGCAGTCAGCAAGCAGTGGCCGATCTGCTGCCGAATGCGCGCTGCATCTTCATCTCCAGCACCGAAGGTGCCTTTTGTGATGAAGACTTCAGCGTGGTATTCGCCGGGCAAGGTTTCAACTGGCTCGGCGATGGTCGCTCAAGTGGCGCGCCTGACTGGCTGGCAACACTCGCGCACGCCGGGATTCCGGGCGAATGGACCCCGGATATCCTCCCGCGGCTGTGGCGCAAGTTGGCGCTCAATTGCGCCATCAATCCGTTGACCGTTTTGTATGACTGCCGGAACGGTGAGTTGCAGCATCACGCCGACGAGGTGAAGGGGCTGTGTGACGAGATGGTCGTGGTGTTGCAGCGCTGCGGTCAGTCGCAAGCGGCCGTGGGACTGCATGACGAAGTGAATCGCGTGATTACCGCCACCGCGGCCAATTATTCGTCGATGTATCAGGATGTCGCGCAGGGTCGGCGGACTGAGATCAGTTATTTGCTGGGATACGCGTTCAACGCTGCGATGCAGCACGGCATAGACGCTCCCCGGTTGAACGCCCTTCGCCAGCGACTGGTACGGCATTTGGCGTCCAGAGGTCTGCCCGGCGACTGAGCCCGACCTGTGGGAGCGAATTCATTCGCGAAAATCTGTCAGGCACCTGAGAGGTATCGCCTGTACCTCCCCTTCGCGAATGAATTCGCTCCCACAGGTTCGTCCATAGTTTGCGCTGCGGGTTTGCTCCTGCCCTGAACAGCGCTAACCTGCCTGTTCCTCATCTGTCAGTGACCCTGCCCCATGCCATTGCGCCAGCGCCTCGAAAACCTGCCGGTCGGCCAGAAGCTCCTGGCGGCCCTGCTGGTCTTGCTGACCACCGTTCTGCTGGTCGCCAACCTGACGTTCATCAGTGCGGCCTATTACATCTCTCAAGAGGCGATGGCACCCCAGGCCCTTCAGACGATTGGTCGATTGATCAGCAACCCCAGCCTGTCGGAACAGGCGCTCTCCTCCCCCTACAACGCTCAGGCGTTGCTCAAGGAGCTGAAAAACTACGGCCCGTTGCGCGCTGCAGCGGTGTACGACAGCTCGGGCACCCGCCTCTCGCAAGTGCAACAGGGCGACAAACTGCGTCTACCTGACCACTACCGCAACCTCGAAAGCTGGCGCATCACCGAGTTTCGCAACACCCAGGTGATCCCGATCCCCAAACAGGGCCAGTCGCCGGGTCATTTGCTACTGGTGGCGAGCAGCGAGCTGCCGACCGCGTTCTACACCGGCACCTTGACGGCCAGCCTGGGCATTCTAATTTTCAGCATCTTGCTGTGGGCGGGCGTGGCGCGGCAGATTCGCCGTTTCATCACCGAGCCGATCTATCAACTCGAAGAACTCTCGCGCCGCGTCACCCGCGAAGAGAACTACGCCTTGCGCGCCGGGCCCGGCAATCAGGATGAAATTGGCTCGCTGGCTGAAGCGTTCAACACCATGCTGTCGCGCATGGAGGCTCGGGAACAGCAGCTCAAGCGCGCGCGCGATGACTCTCAGGAAGCCTACGATCAAGCGCAAGGGCTGGCCGAAGAAACCCGCCACACCAACCGCAAGCTGGAACTGGAAGTCCAGGTTCGCAGCAAAATCGAGAAAAAGCTCACCGGCTTTCAGAATTACCTGAACAGCATTATCGACTCTATGCCGTCAGCGCTCATTGCACTGGACGAACAGCTCTACGTCACGCAATGGAATCAGGAAGCGGGCGCCCTCTCCGGCACGCCGTTGGATGAGGCCCTCAACCAGCCGATTTTTCTCGCTTTCCCCCCGATGAAAGCGTTTTTGCCGCAGATCAAACAGACCGTCGAGCGCCACACCGTGACCAAGATCGAGCGCGTCACGTGGGTCAAAGGTGATCTCACCCGGCACTTCGCGCTGACGTTCTACCCGCTGACCGGGGGCGCCGGGCGCGGCGCGGTGATCCGGATCGACGACATCACCCAGCGTCTGTCGCTGGAAGACATGATGGTGCAGTCCGAGAAAATGCTCTCGGTGGGCGGTCTGGCCGCAGGCATGGCCCATGAGATCAACAACCCCCTCGGCGCGATCATGCACAACGTGCAGAACATTCGCCGGCGCCTCTCCCCCGAGCTGCCGAAGAATCTGCAACAGGCCGAGCAGGAAGGCATCGAACTGGCCACGGTGAATCAGTACCTCAGCGCGCGGGAAGTACCGCAGTTGCTGGACGGGATTCAGCAGGCCGGGGCCCGGGCGGCCAAGATCGTCAGCCACATGCTGAGCTTCAGCCGTCGCAGCAATAGGCAAATGGCGCCGTGCGACCTGCCTGCGCTGATCGATCAGGCCGTGGAAATCGCCAGCAACGACTTCGACCTGACCATCGGTTTCGACTTCAAGGGCCAGAACATTCTGCGTCAGTTCGACACCAACCTCGGCCCCGTTCCGGGCACTGCCAACGAGCTGGAACAGGTGCTGCTTAACCTGCTGAAGAACGCCGCGCAGGCCATCCATCAGCGTGAACACGAAACCGAGCCCGGCCGCATCATTTTGCGCACCCGCCTGAACCCGCCGTGGGCGGAGATTCAGGTGGAAGACAATGGCGTCGGCATGCCGGAGAGCGTGCGCAAGCGCATCTTCGAGCCGTTCTTCACCACGAAGGAAGTCGGTCAGGGCACAGGGCTGGGCCTCTCGGTGTCGTACTTCATCATTACCAACAATCACAAGGGCCAGATGGAGGTGCACTCCACGCTCGGCCAGGGCACCTGTTTCACGCTGCGCCTGCCGCTGGTGGGCAACCCGATGAACGTGCCCGCCCCACAGATCATTGGTCAGAACGACCGGGAGTAAGACCATGGGATTTCGCTTGTCGAAGATTTACACACGCACCGGCGACAAGGGCGAAACCGGCCTGGGCGACGGCCGTCGGGTGCCAAAGGATCACCCGCGCGTTGAAGCCATTGGCGAGGTCGACACGTTGAACAGCCAACTCGGCCTGTTGCTGGCGAGCCTTGAAGGTGTCGTCCCTGCGGTACCTGAGATGCAGGGCATCATCGACGTATTGGCCCCGTGTCAGCACCGTTTGTTTGACCTTGGGGGCGAGCTAGCGATGCCGGAATACCAGGCGTTGAATGCGGCGGAGGTCGAGCGGCTGGAAACAGCGATCGATCAGTGGAACGAGGAAGTGGGGCCGCTGGAAAATTTCATTCTGCCGGGCGGTTCCGCGTTGATCGCTCAGGCCCATGTGTGCAGAAGCCTGGCCCGCAGTGCCGAGCGCCGTTGTCAGCACTTGAACGCTGTCGAACCGCTGGCCGGGGTGGGATTGGCGTACATCAATCGGTTGTCGGATTTGCTCTTCGTCGCGGCACGGATCATCGCGAAACGTCAGGGGGTGGCGGAGATTTTGTGGCAGCCGGCCAAAAAGCCCGACTGAGTTACCTTCGCCCGGATGAACGCGATCCTCTGTAGGAGCCGGCTTGCTGGCGAAGGCGTCAGGTCAGTGACAGATACGTTGACTGACACACCCCATTCGCCAGCAAGCCGGCTCCTACAAGGAACGGGTCAGGCTGGGATGTTTACGCAGTCCAACGATTAGGCTCACTCAAACCCTTTCGGCCAAAACGCGCGAATCCCCGCCACGCCCTGCGCGCCGTTTTCCCACGCCTGCTGACGCTCCGCAGGGCCAACGCCGCCCAGCAGATAAACCGGTTTGCTGAACCCCTCGATCAAGGCCCGCGCCTGTTCCCAACCCAAAGGCTGGGCATCGGGGTGGGTTTGCGTGGGCTGCACAGGCGACAGGGTGACGAAATCCACGCCCATCTGTTCGGCCAGGGACAGCTCTTCAGCGTTGTGGCACGACGCCGCCAACCAGCGCTCTTCCGGGAACGGGCGGCCCTTGCTGGCGTATTTACGCAGTTGTTCGCTGGTCAGATGCCAACCTGCGGCTGGAAAGTCGCCCAGCCACTCTAGCGGGCCTTTGAGCATCAACTGCGCCTTGCCCGCGCACAGCCCGACCGCGTCCACCGCGACATCGCGGTATTTGGGGTCGTAACCGTTCGGGGCGCGCAGTTGAATCAGCTTGATGCCGTCTGCAATCGCCTTTTGCATGCCTTTCAGCAGTTGGGGCGTTTCCAGTGCGTCCGGCGTGATCAGGTATTCGCCTGGCAACCGGGCGGCAGCGACGATCGGCTGATTCGCGGCAGGGAATTCGTAACTGGCCAGCTCCCGATTCGACACCCAGGCCAATGGCTGGCCTTCGGCGCCGTGGGGCTCGCCCGTGAACGACGAGACTTCCCAGACATCCAGCAACACCTGTTTGTCCGGGTAGTCGTGTTTGATCTTGATCAGTGGCCGCGCCTTGGCGACCACGATGCCCAGTTCTTCTTTCAACTCACGAGACAAAGCCGCTTCGACGGTTTCGTCAGGCTCGACCTTGCCACCGGGAAACTCCCATAAGCCGCCCTGATGCTGCTTGTCAGCGCGCCGGGCAATGAGAATCTTGCCGTCGGTGCCGCGAATGACCGCGGCGGCTACATGGATGCGTTTCACGTTAAAGCTTCCTCTAAAACCTGACGGTGCGGACGTGAGCCGGGCACTTCTGCCAAATGCGCACACGAATCACTGTGGGAGCGAATTCATTCGCGAAACGCCTTAACAACCGATACATCTCTGGCGCCTGATACATCATTCGCGAATGAATTCGCTCCCACAGGGTGAGAACAGCGTCGTACAGAAAAACTGCGTACGACGCGATTCACTCAATCAGGTGCGGTATTCCGCGTTGATCTTCACGTATTCGTGGGACAGGTCAGTGGTCCAGATGGTTTCGCTGCAATCACCACGGCCCAGCTCGATGCGGATGGTGATTTCCTCCTCGGCCATCACCGCCGAGCCCTGCTCTTCGGTGTAGGTCGTGGCACGAGCGCCCTGGCTGGCGATGCACACGCCGCTGAGGTACACGTCAATCTTGCTAACGTCCAGATTCGGCACACCCGCACGGCCCACGGCGGCCAGGATGCGGCCCCAGTTCGGGTCGGAGGCGAACAGCGCGGTCTTAATCAACGGCGAGTGGGCGACGGTGTAGCCGACGTCCAGGCACTCTTGATGGTTGCCGCCGCCATTGACTTCGACAGTCACGAACTTGGTCGCGCCTTCGCCGTCACGCACGATCGCCTGAGCGACGTCCATGCAGACGTCGAACACGGCCTTTTTCAGGGCTTCGAACAGCGGGCCTTTGGCTTCGGTGACTTCGGGCAGGTTGGCCTGACCGGTGGCGATCAGCATGCAGCAGTCGTTGGTCGAGGTGTCGCCGTCAATGGTGATGCGGTTGAAGGACTTGTTCGCGCCGTCACGGACCAGGTCCTGCAGCACGCTTTGCGACACTTTGGCGTCGGTGGCGATGTAACCCAGCATGGTCGCCATGTTCGGACGAATCATGCCCGCGCCCTTGCTGATGCCGGTCACGGTGACGGTCACGCCGTCGATCTGGAACTGGCGGCTGGCGCCTTTTGGCAGGGTGTCGGTGGTCATGATGCCGGTGGCCGCAGCCGCCCAGTTATCCACAGACAGGTCATCCAGCGCGGCTTGCAGTGCGCCTTCGATTTTCTCAACAGGCAGCGGCTCACCGATCACGCCGGTCGAGAACGGCAGCACGGCGCTGGCATCGACGCCACTGATCTCGGCCAGCTTGGCGGTGGTGCGCTCGGCAGCGCGCAGGCCCGGCTCACCGGTGCCCGCATTGGCGTTGCCGGTGTTGGTCAGCAGGTAGCGCACGGCGCCGCCCACACGTTGCTTGGACAGAATCACCGGCGCGGCGCAAAACGCGTTCAGGGTGAAGACGCCTGCCACGCTGGAGCCTTCGGCGCAGCGCATGACCACGATGTCTTTGCGCCCCGGGCGCTTGATACCGGCAGAGGAAATGCCCAGTTCGAAACCGGGAACCGGGTGCAACGTCGGCAGAGGACCAAGACCAACAGCCATGAAATGCGCTCCTTGAAAAGTAGTCATGCCGCCCCCGGTGTTCCGGCGCGGCGCAATCGATTGAAAAACGCCGCGACGGCTGAGCCGGTCGCGGCGTGGTGTTGCGTCAAAGCAAGCGTCAGCCGTTAATTGATCTGGCCATGGCAATGCTTGAATTTCTTGCCTGAACCGCACCAGCACAGCTCGTTGCGACCCAATTTCTGGTCATTGCGAACCGGCGACAGCGCGGCAGCGGCGACAGCGACGTCGTCACCCTCTTCGCCCACCAGTGCGATTGGCTGATCCAGACCCGGTGCTTCGGCGTGCTGGAATTGCATGCGCTGAGCCAGTTCTTCGGCTTCGCGACGCAGGCGCGCCTCCTCCTCGGCCGGGTCTTCGCGGCGAACCTGGACGTGAGACAGCACACGAATGGTGTCGCGCTTGATCGAATCGAGCAGTTCCTGGAACAGAGTGAAGGACTCGCGCTTGTATTCCTGTTTCGGGTTCTTCTGAGCGTAGCCGCGCAGGTGGATACCATGACGCAGGTGGTCCATGGTCGACAGGTGGTCTTTCCACAGATCGTCCAGTACGCGCAGCAGAATCTGCTTCTCGAAGGTGCGCAGGGCTTCGGCGCTCGCCTGGTCTTCCTTCTCGGTGTAAGCCGACATGATGGCTTCCAGCAGTTTCGGACGCAGGTTTTCTTCGTGCAGGTGATCGTCTTCGTCCAGCCACTGCTGAATCGGCAGTTTCACGCCGAAATCGCTGTTCAGCGCGGCTTCCAGACCGGCGACGTCCCACTGCTCTGGCAGGGATTGCGGCGGAATGTGTGCGCTGATGGTGGCGTCGAGGACTTCTTCGCGGAACTCGGCAATGGTGTCACCAATGTTCACCGCAGCCAGCAGGCTGTTGCGCATGTGGTAGATCACTTTACGTTGTTCGTTGGAAACGTCGTCGAATTCGAGCAGTTGCTTACGAATGTCGAAGTTACGGCCTTCGACCTTGCGTTGGGCCTTCTCGATGGCGTTAGTCACCATGCGGTGCTCGATCGCCTCACCGGACTGCATGCCCAGCGCCTTCATGAAGTTCTTCACCCGGTCAGAGGCGAAGATGCGCATCAGGCTGTCTTCCAGCGACAGGTAGAAACGGCTCGAACCGGTGTCACCCTGACGACCGGCGCGACCGCGTAGCTGGTTATCGATACGACGGGATTCATGACGCTCGGACGCGATCACGTGCAGACCGCCCGCCTGAATCACTTGCTGATGGCGCTTCTGCCAGTCGGCCTTGATCTGCGCGACTTGCTCAGGGGTCGGGTCTTCCAGGCTGGCGACTTCAACTTCCCAGTTACCGCCCAACAGGATGTCGGTACCACGGCCGGCCATGTTGGTGGCGATGGTCAGGGCACCCGGACGACCGGCCTGCGCGATAATTTCTGCTTCTTTTTCGTGGAACTTGGCGTTCAGAACCTTGTGATCGATGCCTTCTTTCTTGAGCAGGTTGGACATGTGCTCAGAAGTTTCGATGGTCGCTGTACCTACCAGCACCGGACGCTGTTCGGCCAGACAGGCCTTGATGTCGGTGATGATCGCCTGGTATTTCTCCTCGGCGGTCAGATACACCAGGTCATTGAAGTCTTTACGCGCCAACGGCTTGTTCGGCGGAATGACCATCACGGCCAGGGCGTAGATCTGGTGGAATTCGAACGCTTCGGTGTCGGCTGTACCGGTCATGCCGGACAGTTTGTTGTACAGACGGAAGTAGTTCTGGAACGTGGTCGAGGCCAGGGTCTGGCTTTCGGCCTGAATGTTCAGGTGTTCTTTGGCTTCGATGGCCTGGTGCAGACCTTCCGACAGACGACGACCCGGCATGGTACGACCGGTGTGTTCGTCGACCAGCAGAATGCCGCCGTCCTGAACGATGTATTCGACGTTGCGATGGAACAGTTTGTGCGCACGCAGACCGGCGTAAACGTGGGTCAGCAGGCCCAGGTTGTGCGCCGAGTACAGGCTCTCGCCTTCAGCCAGCAGGCCGACTTCGGTGAGCATTTCTTCGATGAACTGGTGACCGGACTCGTTCAACTCCACCTGACGGGATTTCTCGTCGATGGTGTAGTGGCCCTGCTTGGTCACCACGCCTTCCACTTCCTCGATGTGTTGTTCGAGTTTAGGGATCAGCTTGTTGATTTCGGTGTAGAGCTTGGAGCTGTCTTCGGCCTGGCCGGAGATGATCAGCGGGGTACGGGCTTCGTCGATGAGGATCGAGTCCACTTCGTCGATCACGGCGAAATTCAGCTCGCGCTGGAATTTGTCTTCCAGGCTGAACGCCATGTTGTCGCGCAGGTAGTCGAAGCCGAATTCGTTGTTGGTGCCGTAGGTGATATCGGAGCCATACGCAGCACGCTTTTCTTCAGGCGGCTGGAAAGGCGTCACGACACCTACGGTCAGACCGAGGAATTCGTACAACGGACGCATCCAGTTGGCGTCCCGACGGGCCAGGTAGTCGTTGACGGTGACAACGTGCACGCCCTTGCTGGACAGCGCATTGAGGTACACCGCCAGTGTCGCCACCAGGGTTTTACCTTCACCGGTACGCATCTCGGCGATCATGCCTTCGTGCAGCGTCATGCCGCCGAGCAATTGAACGTCGAAGTGACGCATCCCCATGACGCGTTTACCGGCTTCGCGGCAGACCGCGAAGGCTTCAGGCAGGAGCTTATCGAGGGTCTCACCTTTGGCGAAGCGGGCCTTGAATTCTTCGGTCTTGGCGCGCAGTTGCTCGTCCGAAAGGGCCACCATTTGCTCTTCGAAGCTGTTAACGGACTGGACCGTCTTGAGCAGGCGCTTCACTTCGCGCTCGTTTTTGCTTCCGAAAAGTTTTTTTAACAAAGGTGCAAACATATCGACAGGATCTTCCACACATAGGGATGGAGGGCGGCCCCGTGAGTCGCCCGTGCAGCCCTCATGGCCGCATGCGAACGAGCATTCTACCCGGAAATGGTGGTGAGGAAAGTGGCGTTATTCCACGATGCTGGCACAGCAATGTTACGGGGCAGAAGTACAATAGGGGCATTTCTTCGGACTTCAACCCGTGCGGGGCAGAAGTTTGATTAATGTTTCTTCACGAATCGGCCAATAGAATAAGGGTGTGATCGGCACTTACAGGGCCAGCGACTGCTTTCTGATAACATCACGGACTTGTAACCACAGGCGACTTTCATGGCCTTTCGTCCCTTGCAGGCTCGCGCTCCGGCTGTGCTTTTGCGCGAAGCCAGGCCGCTCAAAGCCATTTTCAATCATGCCCAGCGATTGGCCCATTTGCAGCGTTTGCTGGAAAGCCAGTTGCAACCCGCTGCGCGCGAGCATTGTCATGTGGCGTCGTGGCGAGAAGGAACACTGCTGCTGGTGGTCACCGACGGCCACTGGGCGACGCGGTTGCGGTATCAACAGAAGCGGCTGCAACGGCAATTGGTGGTCTTCAAGGAATTCGCCAACCTCACGCGATTGCAGTTGAAAGTGCAGCCCGCGACGATCCATCGGGCACCGGTCGGGCCTTCACGGGATTTGTCGGTGGCCGCCGCCGATGCGATCAATGAAACGGCTGAGGGAATCAGCGATCCGAAACTGAAAGCGGCGCTCGAACGATTGGCGGCGCATGCCCGACCTAAAGATTCGGTTTGATGGCCCCGGACCTGACGGTCCCAAAAAAGCCATAAAAAAAGGCCACCTGATCAGGTGGCCTTAAATATTAAAACTGAGAAGAAGAGACTGTTACACCGCCGCTACAGGGCGCATGTACGAGATCGGTGCGGTACTGGCATCAGCAAAGGTCACCACTTCCCAAGCGTCTTCCTGTGCGATCAACGCACGCAGCAGACGATTGTTCAGACCGTGGCCAGATTTGAAGCCCTGGTACTCGCCGATCAAACTGTTGCCCAGCAGATACAGGTCACCGATGGCATCCAGGATCTTGTGTTTGACGAACTCGTCCTCATACCGCAGGCCGTCTTCGTTCAACACGCCGTCCTTGTCCACGACGATCGCGTTTTCAACGCTCCCGCCCAGTGCAAGGTTGTGTTTGCGCAGGTACTCGATGTCTTTCATGAAACCGAAGGTACGCGCACGGCTCACTTCTTTTACGAACGAAGTGCTGGAAAAGTCGACGCTCGCCGTCTGTGTCCGGTTCTTCAGGTACGGGTGATCGAAATCGATTTCGAAGCTCACCTTGAAACCTTCGAACGGCACGAACTTGGCGTATTTGCCGTCTTCCTCTACGCAGACTTCTTTCAGAATGCGTATGAATTTCTTCGGTGCGTCCTGTTCTTCCAGGCCAGCTGACTGGATCAGGAATACGAAGGGACCTGCGCTGCCGTCCATGATTGGAACTTCGGAGGCAGAGAGTTCAACGTAGGCGTTATCGATGCCGAGGCCGGCCATGGCCGACAGCAAGTGCTCAACCGTATCGACCTTCACGTCGCCATTGAACAGCGTTGTGGAAAGCGTGGTGTCGCCCACATTCAGCGCGTGTGCGTTGATCTGGACAACCGGCTCGAGGTCGGTACGGAAAAACACAATGCCAGCGTTCACAGGTGCAGGTTTGAGGGTCAGGTAAACCTTTTCCCCCGAGTGCAGGCCGATACCTGTGGCACGGATAATATTCTTCAGGGTGCGTTGTTTAATCATGGCATTGGCCGCTTCAGCGCATATCGCGAATTAGTATCAACAAAGGCTGGCGATGATAGCAGACCTCGCCTTTGCTGAACACCAATCACCCTTATACCCCTGATAGAACTCATCAATCAGCCTGACGACGCAGGAACGCTGGAATGTCCAGGTAATCCAGATCGTCTTGCGGATTCATTTTTGCCGCAGCAGTGGCGCCTGCGTGAGCCTGATTGCGCATCACGGTAGGACGGTCCAGATCGCGGTAATTCACCGACGGCTGCTCCTGGCGGACGGCTTGTTGCTGCACAGGTGCGGCTTGAGCGGTCTGCATGGTGTTGTCGATGACCTTCACAGGCTTCTCGATTTTTGCACCCAGGCCTGTGGCAACCACGGTCACGTGCAGCTCGTCGCGCATGTCCGGATCGATAACGGTACCGACCTTGACCATGGCGTGCTCGGAGGCGAACGCTTCGATGATGCTACCCACGTCGGAGTACTCACCCAGAGACAGGTCAGGACCGGCGGTGATGTTGACCAGAATGCCGCGGGCACCCTGCAGGTTCACGTCTTCGAGCAGCGGGTTGCGGATTGCGGCTTCGGTGGCTTCACGCGCACGGTTCGGACCGCTGGCAGCGCCAGTGCCCATCATCGCCATGCCCATTTCGGACATCACGGTGCGTACGTCGGCGAAGTCGACGTTGATCATGCCTGGACGCTTGATGATGTCGGAGATACCGCGAACGGCACCGGCCAGTACATCGTCTGCCTTGGCGAAAGCCGACAGCAGGCTTGCGTCTTTACCCAGGATGGTCAGCAGCTTCTCGTTGGGAATGGTGATCAACGAGTCGACGCTTTCGGACAGCGCGCGGATGCCTTCATCGGCGATCTGCATGCGCTTGCGGCCTTCGAACGGGAACGGACGGGTCACGACCGCAACGGTCAGAATGCCCATTTCCTTGGCCACTTCGGCGATGATCGGGGCTGCACCGGTACCGGTACCGCCACCCATGCCGGTGGTGATGAAGACCATGTTGGTGCCCTGCAGAACTTCCGCAATGCGCTCACGATCTTCCAGTGCCGCCTGACGACCGACTTCAGGATTGGCACCTGCACCCAGGCCCTTGGTCACACCGGTACCCAGTTGCAGAATGGTACGTGCGCCAATGTTCTTCAGTGCTTGAGCATCGGTGTTGGCGCAGATGAACTCGACGCCTTCGATGTTGCTCTTGACCATGTGATTGACCGCGTTGCCGCCGCCGCCACCAACGCCGATAACTTTAATTACCGGGCTTTGTGGGATGTTGTCTACGAGCTCGAACATGTTCCCTCTCCTTCAGTTCTCTAGTTTTATGTCGCCTGTTGCCTGCCTACCACTTTTTAAATCTTAGAAATTCCCCTGGACCCAGCGCTTGAGACGCTCAAACACGGGTGCCTTAGGTTCATCGCTATAACTGCTACCGGAATTGGAAAGGCCTGACAGCGAGATCCCGTCGGACTGCTTTTGCAGTCCGTACAGCAGCAAGCCAACACCGGTGGAGTAAATCGGGTTGCGAACGACGTCCGCCAGACCCTTGATGCTGTGCGGCACGCCGAGGCGCACCGGCATGTGGAAGATTTCCTCGGCCAGTTCGACCGCGCCTTCCATTTTCGAGGTACCACCGGTCAGCACGATGCCGGCCGGAATCAGGTCTTCGTAGCCACTGCGGCGCAGTTCGGCCTGAATCAGGGTGAACAGCTCGTCGTAGCGAGGCTCGACCACTTCGGCCAGCGCCTGACGGGAGAGTTCGCGAGGTGGACGGTCGCCCACGCTCGGCACTTTGATGGTTTCACCAGCGCCGGCCAGTTTGGCCAGGGCGCAGGCGTAACGGATCTTGATCTCTTCGGCGTACTGCGTCGGGGTGCGCAGGGCCATGGCGATGTCGTTGGTGACTTGATCGCCCGCAATCGGGATCACAGCAGTGTGACGGATCGCGCCTTCGGTGAAGATCGCGATGTCGGTGGTGCCGCCACCGATGTCCACCAGGCACACGCCCAGCTCTTTCTCGTCGTCGGTCAGCACCGAGTACGCCGAGGCCAACTGCTCAAGGATGATGTCGTCGACTTCCAGGCCGCAACGACGCACGCACTTCTCAATGTTCTGAGCGGCGTTCACGGCGCAGGTCACGACGTGCACTTTGGCTTCCAGACGTACGCCCGACATGCCCAGCGGCTCACGAACGCCTTCCTGGTTATCGATCACGTAATCCTGCGGCAGGGTGTGCAGGACGCGCTGGTCCGCCGGGATCGCCACCGCCTGAGCGGCGTCAAGGACGCGCTCCAGGTCAGCCGAACTCACTTCGCGGTCGCGAATCGCCACGATACCGTGGGAATTCAGGCTGCGAATGTGGTTGCCCGCGACACCGACGAACGCCGAGTGAATGCGGCAGCCCGCCATCAGCTGCGCTTCTTCCACCGCGCGCTGAATCGACTGCACGGTCGACTCGATGTTCACCACCACGCCCTTCTTCAGGCCGCGTGAAGGGTGGGTGCCGATACCGACGATTTCCAGCGTGCCATCAGCCGCGACTTCGCCTACCAGCGCCACCACCTTGGAGGTGCCGATATCCAATCCGACGATCATTTTGCCGCTTTGCACGTTTGCCATGGGTCCTGCCTCTTATCAATTCTTCGCGACGGCGGGTTTGTCCGTCGTTGGCGCTGGCGCCTGCTCACGCCACCCAACGGCCAGGCCGTTGTTGTAACGCAGGTCTACTCGCGCAATGTTCGTGATCTGTTCTTTCAGCGTTTTTTCGTAGATGGCGATAAAGCGGCGCATCTTCTCAACCAGGTTGCCTCGTCCCAGCAGCAGTTCCAGGCCGGGACCTGCATTGCCTGCGCCGGTGGTCAGGAACCAACTGCCTCGTTCGCGCAATTCCAGGCGAGCGATGGAGAAGCCCAGCGGGCGCAACATCTGGCTCAGCACCTGGTACTGCTGCATCACCTGCTGTTGAGCCCGTTGAGGCCCGAACAACTGCGGAAGGTGTTCATAATTGGCCAGCTCACGCGGGGTGAACGCCTGGCCCTGGTTGTTCAGCAGGGCCGAATCGCCCCAGCGCGCAACCGGCAATTGTTCTTCGAGGCGAATCACCACCTGATCCGGCCACACACGACGCACTTCGGCGTGGGCGATCCAGGGCATCTGTTCCAGCTCGGTACGCATCCCGGCCAGGTCGATGTTGAAAAAACTGGTGGCCACGTAAGGCGCGATGCGCTGCTGAACGGCTTGCTGGCTGATGTAGCTCAGGTCGCCCTGAACGTTGATCCGCGAGATCGGCCGGTCGGCGTACGGCAATAGACGCTGCGCGGCTTCGTAAGTGCCAAAACCCAGCACCACCAGCAGGACGGGCCACATCAGGCCGCGCAGGAAACCGAAATTCGGTTTCGGCATGCGCGCCGACAGAGGCTCCTTGGCCACCATCCGGCTGGCACCGCGAGGCACCGGCTTGCGGCCAGGAGTGGATTGCTGATGACGTACCGTTGCGCCGAGCATGACTTACCCCCGCACCTGGACACTGTCGGCCAGAATCGCCAACACCAACTGTTTAAAATCGAGCCCTGCGGCATTCGCTGCCATGGGGACCAGGCTGTGATCGGTCATGCCGGGCACGGTGTTGACTTCCAGCAGCCAGAACTCGCCATTGGCGTCCTGCATGACGTCGGTGCGTGCCCATCCGGCAACACCCACGGCTTCGCAGGCACGTGCGGTCAGCGCCTTGAGTTCCTGTTCTTTGTTTGCATCGAGGCCGCACGGAATCCGGTACTGGGTATCGGAAGCCAGGTACTTGGCGTCGTAGTCGTAAAAAGTGTGGGGAGTGCCCAGGCCGATCGGGGGCAAGACTTGCCCACGCAGCGTCGCGACAGTGAACTCTGGACCTTGAATCCATTGTTCGACCAACACGTTTGAATCGTAGGTACTGGCGGCATTCCAGGCGGCGATCAATTCGTCGACGCGGGTCACCTTGGCCATACCGATACTGGAGCCTTCATGAGCGGGTTTGACGATCAAAGGAAAGCCCAGTTCCGTCGCCGCAGAAATACAGCCGGATTCGCTCGCCAGCACCGCGTGACGCGGGGTCGGCAGGCCCAGGCTCTGCCAGACCTGCTTAGTGCGCAGCTTATCCATCGCCAGTGCAGACGCCAGCACGCCGCTGCCGGTGTACGGGATCTCCAGGCATTCGAGCAGGCCCTGCATGGTGCCGTCTTCGCCGCCGCGACCGTGCAGCACGATGAACGCGCGGTCGATGGTCTCGCTGGCCAGTCGCTGAAGGAAATCGTCGCCCACATCGATCCCGAAGGCATCGACGCCCGCACTCAGCAGCGCTTCAAGCACTGCGTTGCCGGATTTGAGGGAAACCTCCCGCTCCGCACTCTTGCCGCCAAAAAGCACGGCAACGCGGCCGAAGCTTTTTGGCTCAAGGGTCGAGAGCAGGGAGACGGGCGCGGCGGCTGTCATTTCAGCTTACCTTCGGTTGAGGCCACGATGGCGCCCGCAAACAGCGGGCTCTTGAGCAATTGCGGTGCGAGTCCGCCAATGTCACCGGCGCCCTGGCACAGCAGGATGTCGCCCGCGCGCAGCAGCGGCTTGACCAGCGGGGCCAGCTCAACGCCCCGCTCGATGTAGATCGGGTCCAACTGGCCACGCTGACGAATGCTGTGGGCCAGTTGACGGCTGTCCGCGCCCGGAATCGGCTCTTCGCCCGCCGGGTAGACTTCCATCAGCAGCAGGACGTTGGCGTCATTGAGCACCTGCACGAAATCGTCGTACAGATCGCGAGTACGGCTGTAACGGTGCGGCTGGTAAACCATGACCAGACGACGATCCGGCCAGCCACCGCGCACGGCATTGATGACGGCAGCGACTTCACGCGGGTGGTGACCATAGTCGTCCACCAGCATCACGTTGCCACCTTCCACGGGCAGTTCGCCGTAGACCTGGAAGCGACGGCCCACGCCCTGGAAGCCAGACAGGCCCTGAACGATGGCTTCGTCAGTGATGCCTTCGTCCGTCGCGATGGCGATGGTCGCCAGCGAGTTGAGAACGTTGTGGTTGCCCGGCATGTTCACCGACACGTCCAGCGGCTCGCGGTCGCGGCGCAGAACGGTGAAGTGGGTGCGCATGCCTTCCTGACGCACGTTGATCGCGCGCACGTCAGCTTCTTCGTTGAAGCCATAGGTCATGACCGGGCGCTTCACCGCCGGCAGGATGTCGCGCACGACGGGGTCATCGGTGCAGACCACAGCCAGGCCGTAGAACGGCAGGTTGTGCAGGAACTCGACGAAGGTTTTCTTCAGTTTGTTGAAGTCGCCCTCGTAGGTCGCCATGTGGTCGGCGTCGATGTTGGTGACCACGGCCACCAGCGGCTGCAGGTGCAGGAAGCTGGCGTCGCTCTCGTCGGCCTCGGCGATCAGGTAGCGGCTGGTGCCGAGCTGGGCGTTGGTGCCCGCTGCGTTCAGTCGGCCACCGATCACGAAAGTCGGGTCGAGACCACCGGCCGCGAACACCGAAGCGATCAGGCTGGTGGTGGTGGTTTTGCCGTGGGTGCCGGCGACCGCGATGCCGTGGCGATAGCGCATCAGCTCAGCCAGCATTTCCGCGCGAGGCACCACAGGGATACGTCGCTCAAGGGCTGTCGCCACTTCCGGGTTGGAGGTGTTGACGGCACTGGACACGACCAGCACGTCTGCCGCTGCCGAGTTTTCAGCGCGGTGGCCAATAAAGATGTGCGCGCCGAACGATTCGAGGCGCTCGGTCACCGGGGAGGCCTTGAGGTCGGAACCAGAGACTTCGTAACCCAGGTTCAGCAACACCTCGGCGATCCCGCACATGCCCACACCGCCGATGCCGACGAAATGGATGCGACGGATGCGGCGCATTTCCGGTTGTGGCATGGCGCGTTGGTTCTCAACCATGGGCCACCTCCAGGCAGACATCGACGACAGTGTTGGTGGCATCCGGCTTGGCCAGTTGGCGAGCCGTGGTAGCCATGCGCTTCAATTGTTCGGGTTGCATCAAAACCTCTGTCAGGCGAGCGGCCATCTCGGCCGCGCCAGTTGTTCTTTGTGGCATCACGAAGGCAGCGCCTTCACGGGCCAGATAGTCGGCGTTACGCGACTGGTGGTCGTCGATCGCATGGGGCAGCGGCACCAGCAACGACGGCAGGCCAGCGGCCGCCAGTTCACTGATGGTCAGCGCACCCGCGCGGCAAACCACCAGATCCGCCCAGCCATAGGCTTGAGCCATGTCTTTAATGAACGGGGCGACCTGCGCCTCGACACCCGCTGCGCGATAACGCTCGGCGGTGATTTCATCGTGTTTCTTGCCCGCCTGATGGAACACTTCAGGCCGCAGTTCCGCTGGCACTTGAGCCAGCGCTTCTGGCAACAGCTTGTTCAGTGGCTCGGCGCCGAGGCTTCCGCCCAGCACCAGCAACCGGGGTTTGCGTCCGGCCAGCGCCTGACGCGGTGTTTCGAAAAACAGCTCGGCACGCACCGGGTTGCCGGTGGTGCGACGCTTGGCCGAGGCTGCGAACGTCTGCGGGAACGCTTCACACACGCGAGCGGCGAACGAGGCCAGGCTGCGGTTGGCGGTTCCGGCCACGGCGTTTTGCTCGTGAATGATCAACGGCACACCCGCGAGTTTCGCGGCGAGACCACCGGGGCCCGTCACGTAACCCCCGAAACCGACGACGCAAACAGGCTTCAATTCACGCACCACTTTGCGCGCCTGCAACAACGCCTTGATCAGCATGAACGGCGCCTTGAGCAACGACAGACGGCCCTTGCCCCGCAAACCGGTGACATTGATCAGGTGCAGTTGGAGACCGGCCGCAGGCACCAGTTCGTTTTCGATGCCGCGCGGCGTACCGAGCCAGTGCACGGTGTAGCCACGAGCCTGGAATTCGCGTGCGCAGGCCAGCGCCGGGAACACGTGCCCGCCGGTGCCACCTGCCATGATCAAGACATTACCGACGGCCATGGTTTGGCTCCTCGGCGAAATCGCTCTCACTGAATTCGGCTTCTTCGCTGCCCATGTTGTTGCGCGATTCCCACTCGATGCGCAGCAACAGGCCCAGACTCGCGCAGCAGATGATCAACGAGCTGCCGCCGTAACTGAGGAATGGCAGGGTCAGCCCCTTGGTCGGCAGCAGGCCGACGTTCACGCCGATGTTGATCAGGAACTGACCAATCCACAGGAACGCCAGGCCGTAGGCGGTGTAAGCGGCGAAGAACTGCTTGGCGCGCTCGGCCCACATGCCGATGTACATCGCACGAATGCTCACGAACATAAACAGCGCCACGGTGGCCAGCGACCCCACGACGCCCAGCTCTTCGGCCAACACCGAGAACACGAAGTCGGTGTGCGCTTCCGGCAGATAAAACTGCTTCTGCACGCTGTTGCCCAGACCAACGCCAAACCACTCGCCGCGACCGAAGGCGATGAGCGCCTGAGTCAGTTGGTAGCCGGAACCGAATTGATCCGACCACGGGTCGGTAAAGGTGATCAGACGCGCCATCCGATAAGGCTGCGCTTGCACCAGCACGAACACCGCGCCAACGGCCAACGCCACCATCAGACTGAAACGGAACAGGCCGACGCCGCCCAAGAACAGCATCGCCGCTGCCGCCCCCATCATCACGACGGTGGCACCGAAGTCAGGCTCCATCAGCAGCAGGCCCGCCATCGGCAGCAACACGATGAACGGCTTGAAGAAGCCCATCCAGCTTTCGCGCACTTCTGTCTGACGACGAATTAGGTAACCGGCGAGGAAAATCACCACGAACACTTTGGCGATTTCCGACGGCTGCACGTTGAACATGCCGAAACCGATCCAACGCATCGAACCGTTCACCTCACGCCCAATCCCGGGCACGATCACCATGATCAGCAGGCCGAAGGCGCCGATCAGCATGAGCCAGCCAAGGCGTTGCCAGGTCGCGACCGGAATCATCATGGTGGCGACGCAGGCGCCGAGGCCCAGCACCAGATAAATCAGGTGACGGGTCATCATGTACAACGCGTTGCCCGACTGCACGGCGGCCACTTCCGACGACGCGGAAGTGATCATCACCAGGCCCAGGCCCAGCAGCGCAAGGCAGCCAGCGAGCATCGGGAAATCGACGTCTACACCACGACCGCTGATGATCGGCGACGGGTAAGGCTTGATCACGCCAAAGATCATGACAAGTCCCTCACGGCCTGGGCGAACATCTGTCCGCGGACTTCAAAGTTCTTGAACATGTCAAAGCTTGCGCAGGCAGGGGCCAGCAGCACGGCGTCCCCTTCCTGAGCCCATTCGGCAGCACGTTGCACAGCTTCTTCCAAAGTTTTAATGCGTAGCAGAGGCACCGAGTCGCCCAGCGCGGAGGCGATCAGTTCAGCGTCGCGTCCAATCAGGACAACGGCGCGGCAATGAGCGGCCACCGGGGCTTTCAGTCCGGAGAAGTCCGCCCCCTTCCCTTCGCCGCCTGCGATCAAGATCAGCTTGCCGGGAATGTCTTCGCCCAATCCTTCGATGGCGGCCAGAGCGGCGCCGACGTTGGTGGCTTTGGAGTCGTCGTAATAGCTGACGCCCTGACGTTCACGCAGCCACTGACAACGGTGCACCAGGCCACCGAAACTGCGCAGGGCCTGAAGCATTGGCTCGAATGGCAAACCAGCGGCATGGCCGAGGGCCAGAGCCGACAGCGCGTTCGCCTGATTGTGCGCACCGCGGATTTTCAGCTCGCTGACCGGCATCAGGTTCTCGAACTGGAAAGTCAGGTACTTTTCGCCGTTCTCTTCTCGCAGACCGAAGCCATTGATGTCAGGTTTGTTCAGACCAAAGGTCCAGCACGGCACCCCTTCGCCGATCAATGGTCGCGAGAGCGCGTCCTGACGGTTCACCACGACTTGCCGCGCGCCCCGGAAAATCCGGTGCTTGGCCAAGTGGTAGGCAGGCAGGCCGCTGTAACGGTCCATGTGGTCTTCGCTGATGTTCAGCACGGTGGCGACTTCGGCGCCGAGGTGATCGGTGGTTTCCAGCTGGAAACTCGACAGCTCAAGAACGTACAACTCGACGTCGTCGCTGAGCAGGTCCAGCGCGGGTGTGCCGAGGTTGCCGCCGACCGCCACACGCTTGCCTGCCGCCGCCGCCATTTCACCGACCAGCGTGGTCACGGTGCTTTTCGCGTTGGAGCCGCTGATGGCGACGATGGGGGCTTTCGCGTTACGCGCGAACAGTTCGATGTCACCGGACAGTTTCACGCCACGGGCTGCCGCCTGCTGCAACGCAGGGGTCGCCAGCGCCAGCCCGGGGCTCACGTACAACTCGTCGGCGCGGCAGAGGAATTCGACATCCAACTCGCCACAGCGCACTTCAACCTGCGGATAGTCGCGACGCAGGGTCGCCAGCTCCGGAGGATTCTCCCGCGTATCGGCGACGGCAAACGCCACGCCCCGGTTCGCCAGGAAGCGAACCAGGGACATGCCGCTCTTGCCGAGACCGACAACAATGCGGAAGTGAGAAGAAGCGATCAGTGACACTCTGCTTACCTCAGTTTCAACGTGGCAAGGCCGATCAACACGAGAATCACGGTGATGATCCAGAAACGGACGATCACGCGCGGCTCGGGCCAGCCCTTGAGTTCAAAGTGGTGATGGATGGGCGCCATGCGGAAAACGCGGCGGCCGGTCAATTTAAAGGATGCGACCTGAATGACCACTGACAGGGTTTCCATCACGAACACACCGCCCATGATGAACAGCACGATTTCCTGACGAACGATCACAGCGATGGTGCCCAGGGCCGCGCCCAGCGCCAGCGCGCCGACGTCGCCCATGAAGACTTGTGCCGGGTAGGTGTTGAACCAGAGGAAACCCAAGCCCGCACCGATCAGCGCGCCGCAGAACACGATCAGCTCGCCCGCGCCCGGCACATAAGGGATCAGCAGGTATTCCGCGAATTTCACGTTACCCGACAAGTAGCAGAAGATGCCCAGCGCGCCGCCGACCATGACCGTTGGCATGATGGCCAGACCGTCGAGGCCGTCGGTCAGGTTGACCGCGTTGCTGGAGCCGACGATCACAAAGTAGGTCAGGACCACGAAGCCGATGCCCAGCGGAATGCTGAAGTCCTTCAGCATCGGGATCAGCAGCGTGGTTTCGACCGGCGATTGCGCAGTCATATAAAGGAAGATCGCCGCGCCGAGGCCAAACACGGATTGCCAGAAGTATTTCCAGCGGCTTGGCAGGCCTTTCGAGTTCTTCTCGATCACCTTGCGGTAGTCATCGACCCAGCCGATGCCGCCGAACAGCAGCGTCACGATCAACACCACCCACACGTAGCGGTTGGTCAGATCGGCCCACAGCAGCGTCGCGATGCCGATGGCGGACAGAATCAGCGCGCCACCCATGGTCGGGGTGCCAGACTTGGAGAGGTGAGATTGGGGACCGTCGTTGCGGACGGATTGACCGATCTGTTTGTTCTGCAGGGCACGGATCATCCATGGACCGAGGCACAGCGAAAGTGACAGTGCAGTGAGCACGCCAAGAATCCCGCGCAGGGTCAGGTACTGGAAGACCGCGAAGCCTTTGTAGAACTGTTGCAGATACTCGGCCAGCAGCAGCAGCATTAATGTTTCTCCAGACTGTTGCCACACAGCGCGGCGACGACGTTTTCCATCGCGGCACTGCGGGAACCTTTGATCAAAAGGGTGGTGTTCGTGTCTTGCTCGGCGCCCAGCGCCGCGATCAGGTCAGCCTGACTTGCAAAATGGCGGGCATCCTGCCCGAAAGCCTTCACGGCATGGGCCATCAGCGGACCGACGGCATACAGCGCGTCGACCTTGCCGGCCGCGTAAGCGCCGACGTCACGGTGGCCCTGCTCCGCCCAGTCGCCCAGCTCACCGATGTCACCCAGCACCAGCACCTTGCGGCCCGGGAACGTGGTGAGGATGTCGGTGGCCGCTGCAACCGAGGTCGGATTGGCGTTGTAGGTGTCGTCGATCACGCGCATACCGTTGGTCGCCAGTTGCGCGACGGTGCGGCCCTTGACCGGCTGGACGTTATTGAGACCGGTGACGATGCCAGGCAGCGAAACGCCCAAGGCATGCGCCGCTGCCGCCGCTGCCAGCGCGTTGGCCACGTTGTGCGCGCCGAGCAGATTCAGCTGTACCTGTGCCGAGCCGCTTGGGCTGTGCAAAGTGAAGGTCGGGCAGCCACGGGCGTCGATGCCGAGGTCGCTGGCATAGAAATCAGCGTCGCGGTTGTGTATCGAGAAGCTCAACACCTGGCGCTCACCCGCACGGGCGACCCAGATGCCGAAGGCTTTGTCATCCCGGTTCAGCACGGCGGTGCCGCGACTGTTCAGCCCTTCGATGATCTCGCCTTTGGCTTCGACGATCTTGTCAGGGCCGCCGAACTCACCAACGTGAGCAGTCCCGGCGTTGGTCAACACCGAGACATGCGGTTTGGTCAGGCTGACAGTCAGCGCGATTTCGCCCACATGATTCGCGCCCAGCTCGATCACGGCGGCGTCGAACTCTGGCGCCAGTGCCAGCAACGTCAGCGGTACACCCAATTCATTGTTCAGGTTGCCCTTGGTCGCCAGCACCGGGCCACGCGTGCGCAGGATGCTTGAGAGCATTTCCTTGACCGTGGTCTTGCCACTGGAGCCGGTGATCGCGGCCACTGGCTTGTCGACAAAAGCGTTGCGATTCATCGCCCCCAACTGCGCCAGCGCCTGACGGGTGTCGCGGACGATCAGTTGCGGCAACGCACTGCCTGGAATTTCATGTTCGACCAACGCGCCGACTGCGCCTTTGGCGGCGACCTGATCGAGATAATCATGGCCATCGAAGCGCGGACCGGTCAGCGCAACGAACAGTTGGCCCGGCTCGATGGCACGGCTGTCGATGCTCACGCCGTTGAAGCTCACGTCGTCGCCGACACGTCGGGCGTCGAGCGGCAGGAGCAGTTCGCTGAACGAAAGTGGCTTAAGCATGTGCAGCCCCCCATGCGTCCAGTGCCTTGGCGGCTTCTTCAAGATCGGAAAACGGATGACGCTGGTCATCGATTTCCTGGTAATCCTCGTGGCCCTTGCCCGCCAGCACGATGACGTCGGCGGCGTCGGCCTGGGCGATGATTTGTGCGATGGCCTGACCACGACCGGCCACGAATTCGACCGTGTCCACCGCGCTGAAACCGGCGCGGATGTCGTCGAAAATGCGGGCTGGGTCTTCGGTGCGCGGGTTGTCGTCGGTGACCAGCACCTTGTCGGCCAGACGCTCGACCATTTCGGCCATCAGCGGACGCTTGCCGCGATCACGGTCACCGCCGCAGCCGAACAGGCAGGTCAGTTCGCCTTTCGCGTGTGGGCGCAGGGCGTCGAGCACTTTTTCCAGCGCGTCCGGGGTGTGGGCGTAATCGACCACCACCAGCGGGCGGGTGCCGCCGCCCAAGCGCTGCATACGACCGACCGGCCCTTCGAGGCTCGGCAGCACTTTGAGAATCTCGTCCAGCGGGTAATCCAGCCCCATCAGCGCGCCGACCGCAGCCAGCACGTTGCTCAGGTTGAAACGGCCCAGCAGGCTGCTGCGCAATACGTGGTCGCCCTGCGGCGTCACCAGCGTGGCGCGAACACCGTCGTCATCGAAATGCGCATCGCGGCAGAACAGGTAAGCGCTGTTGTCTTCCTGGCTGTAGGTGATCAGCCGCGAATCGTGCGGTTTGGCAGCCAGTTCGCGACCAAACGCGTCGTCGAGGTTGACCACGCGGCAACGCAGGTCATTCCAGGCGAACAACTTGGCCTTGGCGGCACCATACGCTTCCATGGTGCCGTGGTAATCCAGGTGATCGCGGGACAAGTTGGTCATCACTGCCACGTCGAACGCCAGCGCGGTCACGCGGCCCTGATCCAGACCGTGGGACGACACTTCCATGGCCAGCGCCTTGGCACCGGCTTTTTTCAGGTCGTAAATGGTCGACTGCACGGAAATCGGATCAGGTGTGGTGTGAATCCCGCTTTTCAATTCGCTATAGAAGCCGGTGCCCAGCGTGCCGATCAGACCGCAATGCTCGCCCAGCTTGTCGAGCGCTTGAGCGATCAACTGGGTAACGCTGGTTTTGCCGTTGGTGCCGGTCACACCGACTACGTTCATGCTGCGGCTCGGGTCGCCGTAGAAACGACCGGCAATGTCCGACAGCTGCGCCGCCAGCCCTTTGACCGGAATCATCGGGATGTCAGTGATCGGCAGCACCTTGGCGCCTTCCACTTCATAGGCCACAGCCGCAGCACCGTGAGCGATGGCGTCGGTGATGTGATCGCGCCCATCGACCTTCAAGCCCGGAATCGCCAGAAACAGATCGCCCGGACGCACCTTGCGGCTATCCAGTGTCAGTTCACGAATCAGCAGGTCGCGGTCGCTCTGGGCGAAGATTTTGCTCAGGTTAAAAGGCATCAGCCGCGCCCTCCCTTGACCGGAACGACCAGCGGTGCCGCGTTGGCTTGCTGCTCAGGCGGGACCGGCGCGAGGTTGTCCGGACGCACGTTCATCAGACGCAACGTGCCCGACATGACTTTGCTGAACACGGGCGCGGAAACCAGACCACCGAAGTAGCCGCCTTTGCTCGGCTCGTCGATCACCACCACGATGGCGTAACGCGGATTGCTCATCGGGCCGAAGCCAGCGAACAGCGAGCGGTAGGAGTTTTCGGCGTAGCCCTTGGTGCCGACCGAGGTCTTACGTGCAGTACCGGACTTGCCCGCGACGTGATACGACGGAACGCGAGCACGGTAAACGCCACGCGGGTCCTCGATCACCTGTTGCAGCATGCCTTGCAGGGTCTTGGCGGTCGCCTCTGGAATCGCTTGAACCGAGTCCGATGGCTTGTCGGTTTTCAGGATGGTCAGCGGGACGATCTTGCCGTTGTTGGCCAGCGCTGAATACGCGTGCACCAGTTGCAGCGCGGTCACCGACAGGCCGTAGCCGTAGGACAGCGTTGCGGTTTCAGCCTTGCGCCACTCCCGATAATTCGGCAGGTTGCCGACGCGTTCGCCCGGAAAGCCCAGGCCGGTGTACTGGCCCAGACCTACACGTTGCATGGCGCGGAAGATCGCTTCGCCGCCGACGTCGAACGCGACCTTACTCATGCCGACGTTACTGGAGTTGATCAGGATGCCGGTCAGGTCGAGGATCGGGCCTTCGGTCTTGGTCACGTCACGGATGGTGTATTTGCCGATCTGCAGGGTGCCCGGGTACACCTCCACCTTGTCGCTGGGTTTCCAGCGGCCACTGTCGAGGGCGGCGGTCATGGAGATCGGTTTCATGGTCGAACCGGGTTCGAACACGTCGATGATCGCGCGGTTACGCATGGCGGCCGGGACCATGGTGCGACGGTTGTTCGGGTTGTAGGTCGGCTGATTGACCATCGCCAGCACTTCGCCGGTCTTCACGTCCATGATCACCAGGCTGCCCGCCTTGGCGTCGTTTTCCTGAATCGCGTTGCGCAGCTCGCGAGTCGCCAGATATTGCAGACGCAGATCAATAGACAAAGCCAAGGTCTTCCCGGCCTTGGCGTTTTTCTTCACTTGCAGGTCCTTGATGAGCCTGCCGCGTCGATCCTTGATCACTTGCCGCCGACCTGGCACACCGGCCAGCCAGTCGTCATAGGCCAGCTCGACACCTTCGCGACCGTGGTCGTCGAGGTCGGTGAAGCCGACCATGTGTGCAGTGACATCGCCCGCCGGGTAGAAACGGCGGAACTCTTCCTTGCCGTACACACCCGGTACTTTCAGGTCGAGCACTGACTGGCCCTGCTCCGGGGTCAGCCCGCGAACCAGATAGATGAATTCTTTAGTGGCCTGCTCGTTCAGCCGGTCAGCCATGGCCTTCGGGTCTTGACCCAGTGCCTGCGCCAGTTGCGGCCACTTGCTCTTGTCAGCCTGCATTTCGGACGGGTTGGCCCAAATGGTGGTCACCGGCGTACTGACGGCCAACGGCTCGCCGTTACGGTCAGTGATCAGGCCACGGTGCGCAGGAATCGAAACGTTACGCAGGCTGCGTGCATCGCCCTGTTCGATCAGGAAACGGTGATCGATGACCTGCAGGTCGACGATGCGATAGGCAATTGCCGCCACCAGCACCGACAACAGGCCGACCACGACGCGGAACCGCCAAGGGTAGAGTGCCCCTTCGAGTTTCATCATGGCGACACCATCCGGATATCGGCGGCGTTCGGGATACGCATTTTCAGTTGATCGGTCGCCAGCGCTTCGATGCGGCTATGAGCGGTCCAGGTGCTTTGTTCCAGAATCAGACGGCCCCACTCAGCCTGGGCCTTGTCACGCACGCTGAGTTCGGAATACAGCGAGTTCAGCAACTGACGGTTCCAGTGAGCGCTGTAGGCAACGCCGATTGCCGACACAAGGACGGCAATGAACAGCAGCAGCATGAAGAAGCTGCCGCCTGGCAATGGCTTGAAGAAACCGCGGCTCACCGGAGTTTCTCCGCAACGCGCATGACAGCACTGCGCGAACGTGGGTTGGCGCGGGTCTCTTCATCGGAGGCGAACTGCGCCTTGCCGATCAGTTTGATGCGCGGCTCGAAGGCCTGATGACGGATCGGCAAGTTGCGCGGCATGTTGTCTGCCTCGCCCTTGACCAGTTTGCGCATGAACAGTTTGACGATGCGGTCTTCCAGCGAATGAAAGCTGATCACTGCCAGACGGCCGCCCACTTCCAGCGTTTCCAGCGCGGCATCGAGGCCGGCTTCCAGATCGCCCAGTTCGTTGTTGACGTGAATGCGCAGCCCTTGGAACGCACGGGTGGCCGGGTTCTTACCCTTTTCCCACGCCGGGTTGGCGACTTTCAGCACTTCGGCCAGGTCGCCGGTGCGTTCAAAGGGTTGGGTTTCGCGACGTGCGACGACAGCGCCCGCCATACGTTTGGCAAAACGCTCTTCGCCGTATTCCTTGAACACGCGGGCGATTTCTTCGGCCGGTGCGGTGTTGACGAATTCGGCGGCGCTGACCCCACGGGACGGGTCCATGCGCATGTCGAGCGGGCCGTCATTCATGAAACTGAAGCCGCGCTCAGGGTCGTCAAGTTGAGGCGAGGAAACGCCAAGGTCCAGCAGGATGCCGCTGACTTTTCCGGCAATGCCCCGTTCCAGAGCTTCCGAACCCAGCTCGGCAAAGCTGCGCTGCACAATGACAAAGCGGCCGTCTTCGGCCGCCAGCGCTTGCCCGGTGGCAATCGCTTGAGGATCTTTATCGAATCCGAGGAGCCGTCCATCCGGCCCGAGGTTCTGGAGGATGAGACGGCTGTGCCCGCCCCGTCCGAATGTCCCGTCCAGATAGCAGCCATCAGCGCGCACCGCGAGAGCCTCGACGGCTTCTTCGAGCAGTACGGTGATGTGGGTAAAGCCGCTATTCATAGTCACAGGATCAAATCACGCAGTTCATCAGGCATCGCGCCCGGTTTTTGAATGGCCGCGAGGTCCGCATCAGCAAGTGCGTTCCACGCGTCCTCATCCCACAGTTGAAACTTGTTCAGTTGGCCGACCAGCATCACGCGCTTGTCGAGCTTGGCGTACTCGCGCAAACGCGGCGGTACCAGAAAACGCCCACTGCCATCGAGTTCCAGATCCACTGCATTCCCGATCAACAGTCGCTGCAGACGACGGTTCTCTTCACGAAATGTCGCCAACTCACGCAATTTGGCTTCGATCAATTCCCATTCAGGGAGTGGATAGATGCACAAGCATGGGTCGACGGTATCAATGGTCACGATCAATTGGCCGGCACTACGCGAATCCAACTCGTCACGGTACCGGCTCGGCATAGCGAGACGGCCCTTTGCGTCGAGATTGATTGCGTTTGCACCACGGAACACAGGCGCTTTCTCCGAATATTATCGTTTTGCGGTCAAAAAACCCACTTCACGCCACTTTCCGCCACTTGCGCACACTATAGGAATGCGCCCACCACACCGTCAAGGCGACTTCTTAAGGAAAACCCTTACAGGACGGAGATTTACGACGGGTAACAGATGAGTTTTGGGGAAATTCGGAATGGTCTGACAGATAAATCCGAGCGAACTCAAAAAGATGAGGTTTGAAGTTAATGTGATTTATGAGGTTTAAGATTTTTTCGGTATTACGAGGAGGGGTTCTACGAGAGAAAAAAGCAGGAAGTGGGGAAAGGTGGAGAGTCGATCTGTAAGCCGGGTTCTGTCGAGGACAGTCATTCCTCTACGATGGCCATCACTGGACATCTTTAGCAACCTACCCGGTTCCAGCGCGGGCCACGCCTTGGAACCCTATTTGGTCTTGCTCCGAGTGGGGTTTACCTAGCCACGAACTGTTGCCAGACGTGCGGTGCGCTCTTACCGCACCTTTTCACCCTTACCGGCACCGAAGCGCTTAGGCGGTTATTTTCTGTGGCACTTTCCGTAGGCTCGCGCCCCCCAGGCGTTACCTGGCACTCCGCCCTATGGAGCCCGGACTTTCCTCCCCCCTTCATTGCGGAACAATGAAAGGCAGCGACTGTCCAATCGACTCTCCGCCGCCAAGGTTAATGGCAGGGCGGCACAAGAACAAGCTTTAATAAGCCTCTCGCCAATTTATGTGACAGGCTGACGGGTATCCCTTACGCCCCTTTTTGCTTCTCCAGTGCCACCTGATACAGAAGGTTTTTGCGCACGCCGGTGATTTCCGCAGCCAGCGCCGCTGCACGCTTGAGGGGCATTTCCTCCAGCAGCAGATCCAGCACGCGGCGAGCTTCGGCACCAATCGCATCTTCGCCTTCCGGCTCGCTCCAGCCTGCCACCAAGACCACGCACTCACCGCGCTGCTGATTGCTGTCGCCTTCCACGAACGCGCGAAGCTCACCCAATGGCAGACCTTTCAGTGTCTCAAAGGTTTTGGTCAATTCACGCCCCAACACTGCCGGACGGTCTGCGCCGAAGATTCCTTCAAGGTCTTGCAGACATTCAAGAATTCGGTGCGGCGCTTCATAGAAAATGACGGTACGCGGTTCTTCTTTCAGCAATTCGAGCCGAGCCTTGCGCCCCACCGACTTGGCCGGAAGAAAGCCTTCGAAGATAAAACGGTCGGACGGCAGCCCCGCCGCCGACAGTGCCGCGATCAACGCGCACGCCCCTGGCACCGGGACAACTTGAATCCCCGCCGCACGGGCCTGGCGCACCAGGTGATAACCCGGGTCTGAGATCAGCGGGGTACCCGCATCGGAAATCAGCGCCACATCATCGCCCGCTTGCAAACGCGCAATGAAACGGCTGCCTTCGTCCCGCTCGTTGTGTTCGTGGCACGCGGCCAAGGGGGTCGAAATGCCAAAATGCTGCATCAGTCGTAATGAATGCCGGGTATCTTCAGCGGCAATCAGCGACACCTCGCGCAGCACCTTCAAGGCTCGCACGCTCATGTCATCCAGGTTGCCGATCGGCGTGGCCACCACATAAAGCGAGCCTGTAGTGGAATTCAAAGCACCCGGAGCAGTCAAAGCGCACACCTCATGTTCAGTCAAAGCCTGCATTGTACAGGTTAAGGCGACCCAAACAGGGAGATTGAAAAATGGACCGAGGTATTCGCGAGGCGATTCCTGTCGTCGCTGTGAATCAGGGAAACACACCGACTGAAACGCCCGGTTGCGCTTGAAGGCGACCCATATCGCGGCATTAACGCCGACAACATCGCGCCCCGGCCAGTGCTTGGGTACAATTCCACGCTTATTTGCTTGAGTATCAGGAACACACACATGATCGCTTGCCTGCGGCTGTTCTCTGCCCTCTGCCTGGCTGCCTTATTGGCCGCTTGTGCCGGTTCGCCCTCCTCCAGTCTTGGCGAACTGCCACGCACACCCGACGCCAGCATCGAGCAGCTGCTCGAACAAGCCGCTGCGGCGAAAACACCCGATCAGGCCGCGCTCTTGCGACTGACCGCCGCCGACCTGGCCGCACGCCAGAATAACCCCGGCCGCGCTGCCAGCATTCTCGAACAGGTCCAGCTGGACCAGCTCAAGACCGACAAGCAAATCTACGCCAACACCCTGTCTGCCGAACTGGCGCTGGGCCGCAGTCAGCCAAAGGCTGCGCTGACCGCCCTGAACCACCCGAGCCTGCAGCATCTCGGCGAAATGCCGGTCGATCTGCAAACCCGCACCCATACCGTTCGCGCCCGCGCCCTCGAAGCCGACGGCCAGACCCTCGCAGCCGCCAGCGAACGTGTGTTCATGGGCCCGCTATTGCAAGGCGATGCCTTGAGCGCCAACAACGACGCCATCTGGGCGCTGGTTGCAGCCTTGCCACCTGAGCAACTGCAAAGCACCGCCAATGATGACATGGGCGGCTGGCTGAGCCTGGCACGCGCGGTCAAAGGTGCGGGCACGCTGGAACAGCAACAGGCGGCCATCGACAACTGGAAGGCGCAGAACCCGCAGCACCCTGCCGCCCGCCAATTGCCAACCACCCTCGCCCAACTGCGCGATCTGAAAAGCGAGCCATTGACCAAGATTGCCCTGCTGCTGCCGCAGGACGGTCCGCTGGCTTCGGTGTCCCGCGCCCTGCGTGACGGCTTCATGGCGGCTCACTATCAAGCGCAACAGGCCGGTCAGAAGCCGCCTGCGATTGAAGTCTTCGACAGCTCCCGCGTGACCTCCATGGATGCGTTCTACGCCCAGGCCAAAGCTGCTGGGGTTCAACTGGTAGTAGGTCCGCTGGAAAAGCCGCTGGTCAAACAACTGAGCGCTCACCCACAACTGCCGATCACCACCCTCGCCCTGAACTACAGCGATTCCGGCGCTCAAGGCCCGGCCGAGCTGTTCCAGTTCGGCCTTGCCGCCGAAGACGAAGCCCGCGAGGTTTCCCGTCGCGCCTGGGCCGATGGCAAGCGCAGCGCGGTGGCCATGGTGCCGAAAGGCGAATGGGGCGATCGCGTACTCGATGCTTTCCGTCAGAGCTGGCAAGCCAAGGGCGGCACCCTGCTGGGCGTCGAACGCATCGATCAACCGGTACAACTGGCTCAGCAAGTCGCCGACCTGTTCCAACTGCGTAACAGCGAAGGTCGTGCCCAGCGCCTGCAAAGCACCACCGGAGCCCAGGCCGCCGCTCAACCGACCCGCCGTCAGGACGTCGACTTCATGTTCCTGGCCGCTACGCCGCAGCAGGCGCAACAGATCAAACCGACCATGGTTTTCCAGTACGCAGGTGACGTCCCTGTCTACGCCACGTCGCACCTGTTCACCAACAGCAATGATCAGGCGATGTACAACGACCTGGCCGGTGTACGCTTCTGTGAAACCCCTTGGCTGCTGAACGCGAATGACCCACTGCGTCAACAAGTCACCGCGCAATGGCCACAGGCAGCGGGTAGCCTTGGTCGCTTGTACGCCATGGGCATCGACGCCTATCGCCTGGCGCCTCGTCTCACCCAGCTGAAAACCCTGCCGGAAAGCCGCATCGACGGCCTGTCGGGCAGCCTGACCATCGGTCAGGGCCAGCGTATCGAGCGTCAATTGCCGTGGGCTCAGTTCGTCGATGGCAAGGTGCAGCGCCTGCCGGACACCGCGCCTTGACCTCAGGCAACCCGCGACAAACCGCCGGGCGCGAGGCCGAAGCCTACGCCCTGCGGCACCTGCAGCAACACGGTTTACAGCTGATCACGCAGAACTGGTCATGCAAACGCGGCGAGCTTGATCTGGTCATGCTCGACGGCGATACAGTAGTATTCGTCGAAGTTCGCTATCGGCGCCACGCCGGATGGGGTGGCGCACTGGAGAGCGTCGATGTTCGCAAGCAGGGAAAGCTCACCCTGGCCGCACAGTGGTTTCTGCAAAGCGAGTCGAAATGGTCCGATTACCCGTGCCGCTTCGACGTCGTGGCAATCAATGGCGACCCAGGCACGGCACCTGCGCTGAACTGGCTACAGAACGCGTTCGACAGTTGACGGGACCCCCAGGCCCAGCATCAGCACGCTCACCGACACACATAACCCACACCGTTTTTTTTGCTTTTTGCTTTGCGGGCCGCACAGTTTTGTGCCGGGATGCCGATGACCTGAGTCAAACGCCGCCCGACCAGCCGCCCCTATTAAGGTTTTCATTGATGGACATGCAATCCCGAATTCGCCAGCTTTTTCAGGCCAGCATCGATACCAAGCAACAGGCGATGGACGTTCTTGCACCCTACATCGAACAAGCCAGCCAGGTGATGGTCGGCGCCCTGCTCAGCGACAGCAAGATCCTGGCGTGTGGCAACGGCGGCTCGGCCGGCGACGCACAGCACTTTTCGTCCGAACTGCTCAACCGCTTCGAGCGTGAGCGACCGAGCCTGCCAGCCATCGCGCTGACCACGGACACCTCGACCATCACCTCGATCGCCAACGATTACAGCTACAACGAAATTTTCTCGAAACAGATCCGCGCCCTGGGCCAGTCCAATGACGTCTTGCTGGCCATCTCCACCAGCGGCAACTCCGCCAACATCATTCAGGCCATTCAGGCCGCACATGATCGGGAAATGATTGTCGTGGCCCTGACCGGTCGCGACGGCGGCGACGTGGCCTCGCTGCTGCTGCCTGAGGACGTGGAAATCCGCGTCCCGGCCAAAGTCACCGCACGCATTCAGGAAGTCCACCTATTGGTGATCCACTGCCTGTGCTATTTGATCGACAGCCAAATTTTCGGGAGTGAAGAATGATATCCAAACGCCTCAGCTTGCTGGCCCTGACGCTCTGCCTGGGCATCAGCGGATGCAGCTCGGTGATCAACGCCAGCCGCGAAGCCCCGATCGACGACGACCGCGGCACCCGCACCTTCGGCAGCAAGATCGACGACTCGCTGATCGAAACCAAGGTCGCGGTGAACATCGCCAAGGCCAACCCGGACCTGGACAACGCCTCGCATATCGTCGTGACCAGCTTCAACGGCGTCGTGCTGCTGGCCGGCCAGACCCCGCGTGCCGACCTCAAGCAGTTGGCCGAACAAACCGCCAGCCAGGTGCAGAAGGTCAAGAAGGTCAACAACGAGCTGCAAGTCATCGAGCCTTCCTCGGTGCTGGCCCGCAGCAACGACGCGTGGCTGACCAGCAAGATCAAGACGCAGATGCTGACCGACAGCGCCATCCCCGGCTCGCGCATCAAGGTCGTGACCGAGAACGGCATCGTCTACCTGCTCGGCCTGCTGACCCAGGCCGAAGCCACCCGCGCCACCAACCTGGTGCAGGGCGTGAGCGGCGTGCAGAAGATCGTGAAGTTGTTTGAGTACATTGATTAAGGCGTCTACGAACTATCAACCTGTAGGTGGCCTAGGGGTGATGTCGGATATCTGTAGGAGCGAATTTATTCGCGAGGCGGCAGCACGGACGATAAAGATGCATTGGCAGTGACGCCCTCTCGCGAATGAATTCGCTCCTACAGGGGTCGGTGACGAGACACCGGATACAAAAAAGGCGATCCCTCGGGATCGCCTTTTTCATTACACGCAGTCAACTCACTTGACCACTTTCAGACTCGGCCGGCCGGTCGGGCGTGGCGGCTCGTCGTCCGGTGGCGGCATGTCGTCATCCACGTCCAGGTCTTCGTCATCATCCACGGCAGGCTCCAGGTCGAAGACCATGCCCTGCCCGTTTTCGCGAGCGTAAATGCCCATCACCGCAGAAACCGGAACGTACAAGCTATGGGGAACGCCGCCGAAGCGGCCTTCAAAGCTCACCGCGTCGTTGTCCATGTGCAAATGACGCACGGCACTTGGCGAAATGTTGAGGACGATCTGACCGTCGTTGGCGAAGCCTTGCGGGACTTGCACCGCCGGGTATTCGGCGTTGACCAGAATGTGCGGCGTACAATCGTTATCCACGATCCACTCGTAGAGCGCGCGGATCAGATAGGGGCGACTGGAGTTCATCGAACGGTTCCTTAGGCCTTAGCGCATGTCGCGTTCGGCACCAGACAGACTTGCCTGGAATGCCTCGCGCGCGAATTGGCGCTCCATATAATCAAGCAGCGGCTTGGCGGGCCGCGGCAATTCGATACCCAGAATCGGCAGGCGCCAGAGTATGGGCAATAGACAGCAGTCGACCAGACTTTGCTCGTCACTGAGGAAAAAAGGCTTTTCCGCAAACAGTGGCGACACGCCGGTCAGACTTTCGCGCAGCTCCTTGCGCGCCTGAACACGGGCAGCTTCTTTGCTGCGAGGGTCCAGAATGATATCCACCAGCCCACACCAGTCACGCTGAATGCGGTGAATCAGCAAACGGCTGTTGGCACGGGCGACGGGGTACACCGGCAGTAAAGGCGGATGCGGGTAACGCTCATCCAGGTATTCCATCACGACAGTCGACTCGTACAGCGCCAGGTCCCGGTCGACCAGCGTGGGTACGCTGCCGTACGGATTGACTTCGATCAACTTGGCAGGCTGGGTACCTCCCGCGACATCGATGATCTCGGCGCTGACACCTTTCTCGGCGAGCACGATGCGCACGCGATGGGAATAGTGGTCGGCGGGGTCGGAGTAACAGGCCAACCGATTGGTCACGCCCATGGCGGTCCTCCTCGCTTGTTGAATTTTCGAAAGCACAAAAAACGAACGCGCCCTGAAGGCGCCTCCGGCAACATCCACAAACAGCAGGTGTTCGTCGCGGGCGACAAGATAGCTCATTTACTCAAAGTAAATTCTGCAATCTTTCGCCCGCCACTATACCCGCTCTGGGGCCATTACCCGAATGAGGCGCCTCAGGGCGCGTGACAGTCGTCGCCGGATTCGCCTGCCGTCAGTGCACGTCCTTCCAGTATTCGCGTTTGAGCAGGTACGCAAAGACGAACAGGACCGCAAGATAGAGCAGCACATAAGTCCCGATGCGCTGATGCTGAAGCTTGACCGGGTTGGCCGAGTACGCGAGGAAGGTCACCAGGTTTTTCACTTTTTCGTCGAATTGCTCCTCGGTCAACGTACCGGTCTTGGGCACGATGGTCAGTTGATCGCAGGCTTCGTGAGTCAGCGGCGAGCCGGTGAGCGGGTCGTATTGTTTCTTGCCGTCTTCGACCGCCTGCACCTGCTTGCAACCGATCACCTGACGCCCCTGCAACCCGACGAGCACGTTAGGCATGCCCACGTTCGGGAAGACCTTGTTGTTCACGCCCCAAGGCCTTGCAGGGTCCTCATAGAAGGAACGCAGGTAGCCGTAGAGCCAGTCAGTGCCCCTCACCCGCGCCACAAGGGTCAGATCGGGCGGAGCGGCGCCGAACCAGACCTTGGCGTCAGCAGGCTGCATCCCGGCGACCATGTGATCGCCAATCTTGGCCCCGGTGAACACCAGCTTGTCGAGCATCAGCTCGTGAGGAATGCCCAAGTCGTCGGCCACCCGCTCGTAGCGCTGGAACTTGGCGCTGTGGCAGCCCATGCAGTAATTGACGAACGTCCGCGCCCCGTCCTGCATCGCGACCTTGTCGGAGACATCGATATCGACGCTTTCCAGGTCTGGCCCGTGCTCACCCGCGAACGACACGAGGGGCAAGGCCGCCAGGAGAAAAACAGCCAGTAGCTTTTTCATCAGCCTGTCACCCTTTCCGGAACCGGCTTGGTCCTCTCCATCCGCGTGTAGAACGGCATCAGAATGAAGTAGGCGAAGTACACGAACGTACACACCTGAGACAGCAAGGCGCGACCCGGACTGGGCGGGAGCACTCCCAGAATGCCAAGGATGACGAACGCGACGCAGAACAACACCAGCCAGACCCGGCTCAGCCAGCCCTTGTAACGCATGGACTTCACTGGACTTCGGTCCAGCCACGGCAAAACGAACAGCACCGCAATCGCCGCGCCCATGGCCATGACCCCCATCAGCTTGTCAGGGATCGCCCGCAAAATGGCGTAGAACGGGGTGAAGTACCAGACCGGTGCGATGTGCTCCGGTGTCTTGAACGCATTGGCCTGCTCGAAGTTGGGTTTTTCGAGGAAGTACCCGCCCATCTCGGGAAAGAAGAACACAATCGAACAAAAAATAAACAGGAAGACCACGACCCCAACGATGTCCTTGACGGTGTAGTACGGGTGAAACGCGATGCCGTCGAGCGGCTTGCCGTTTTCGTCCTTGTATTTCTTGATGTCGACGCCGTCCGGGTTGTTCGAGCCGACCTCGTGCAGCGCCAGAATGTGCAGCACCACCAGCCCGAGAATCACGATGGGCAGCGCCACCACATGCAAGGCAAAGAACCGGTTGAGGGTGATGCCGGAAATCAGGTAGTCACCGCGAATCCACTGGGTCAAGTCATTGCCAATCACCGGAATCGCACCGAACAGCGAGATGATCACCTGCGCGCCCCAGTACGACATCTGCCCCCAGGGCAGCAGATAGCCCATGAACGCTTCGGCCATCAGCGCCAGGTAAATCAACATCCCGAAGATCCATACCAGCTCTCGGGGCTTCTGATACGAGCCATAGAGCAATCCGCGAAACATGTGCAGGTAGACGACGATGAAGAACGCCGAGGCGCCCGTGGAGTGCAGCAGACGCAGGATGGAGCCGTATTCAACGTCGCGCATGATGTATTCGACGGACGCGAACGCTTCTTCGGCCGAGGGCGTGTAGCTCATCGTCAACCAGACGCCGGTCACGATCTGATTGACCAGCACCAGCAGGGCCAGCGAGCCGAAAAAATAGAAGAAGTTGAAGTTCTTGGGGGCGTAATACTTGCTGAGGTGGTCTTCCCACATTGACGTCGCAGGAAACCGTGCATCGATCCAGTCCATGAATTTGCTCATTACGCTTTCTCCTGATCGACACCAATGACGATGATTGAGTCCGACTCGTAGGAATGCGGCGGCACTGGCAAATTCAGCGGTGCAGGTTGCGCCTTGTAGACGCGTCCGGCCAGGTCGTAATGGGAGCCGTGACAAGGGCAGAAATAACCGCCCACCCAGTCCTTGCCCAGGTCAGCCGGGGCGATTTCCGGGCGAAAGGTCGGAGAACAACCGAGGTGGGTGCAAATCCCGATCAGTAACAGCATTTCCGGCTTGATCGAGCGAACGACCGGGTCAACATAAGCGGGCTGGGTTGAATTTTTGGATTCCGGGTCGGAGAGCTGATCGGTGAGCTTGCCCAGATTGCTGAGAATTTCAGGGGTACGGTGGACGATGAACACGGGCTGCCCACGCCACTCCGCGATCATTTGCTGACCCAGCTCAATCTTGCTGACGTTGACCTTGACGGGCGCGCCTGCCGCCTTGGCCTTCGCGCTGGGGAACCATGACCCCACGAACGGGACCGCAGCTCCAACCGCTCCTGCGGCGCCCACCACAGAGGTGGCTGCGACGAGGAAGCGACGCCGGCCTGCATTCACGCCGTCATTGCTCATTCCGTCCTCTCCCATCAGCTTGTAGAAGCCCGCTTGGTCAGGCTTCCCTGTGCATTATTATCTAGCTGCCAAACGTCCTGCCGATGGGTAACCAACGCCCCTCCAGGTCAAAAGGGGATTACCTTTCGGTTTAAACCGGGAGGCCTTGTATAACGCGGCGCCCACGGTTGATTCGTCTCGTCACACTGAATAATAGACGTCCATAAAAAAACGCCCAGTTCCTTGAGGAAACTGAGCGTTCTTTTTGAACGAAAGCGAATTAACGCTTCGAGTACTGCGGACGCTTACGCGCTTTACGCAGACCGACTTTCTTACGTTCAACTTCACGAGCATCGCGAGTCACGAAGCCTGCTTTGCGCAGTGCGCTACGCAGGGTTTCGTCGTAGGACATCAGAGCGCGGGTGATACCGTGGCGGATTGCGCCAGCTTGACCACTCACACCGCCGCCGATGACGGTGACGTAGATGTCGAATTTCTCAACAGTCTCGGTCAGTTCCAGCGGCTGACGAACTACCATGCGGGCAGTTTCGCGGCCGAAGAACGAATCCAGCGAGCGGTTGTTGATGGAGATGTTACCGGTACCTGGACGCAGGAAAACGCGTGCGGTTGCGGTCTTGCGACGGCCAGTGCCGTAATTTTGAGTCGCCGACATAATGAACTATTCCGTTAAAACTTCAGTTCTTGGGGCTGCTGAGCAGTATGAGGGTGTGCAGCGCCCGCATAGACTTTCAGCTTACGATACATGTCGCGACCCAGCGGGTTCTTGGGCAGCATGCCTTTGACCGCGGTCTCGATCACGCGCTCAGGAGCTTTGGCGATCAGCTTTTCAAAGTTGATCGACTTGATCCCGCCCGGGAAACCGGAGTGAGAGTAGTAGATCTTGTCGGTGGTCTTGGCACCAGTGACGCGGATTTGCTCAGCGTTGATCACGACGATGTAGTCGCCAGTGTCGACGTGCGGAGTGTATTCCGGCTTGTGTTTGCCACGCAGACGGCTCGCGATCTCAGTGGCCAGACGACCCAGGGTCTGACCAGCAGCATCGACGACGAACCAGTCGCGCTTTACTGTTTCCGGTTTAGCGGTAAAAGTTTTCATTCTTTATAGCCTCAAAGGCCGCCCTGAAAAATAGACGGCGGAGCATACTCATTAGTACGGTCTTTGACAAGTCAAAGGCCGCCGGGCACGAACGCTATAGGGGGCTCGGGTCAGCGCGTTCGATCGCAGCGGTGTCTGTGGCGCGGGGCATCACTCCCACGACAAAGAGACGCGGAATTATCCAGATTGCGAAAAAAATTTCAACCTGCTTTTATGGCTGTTTTCTAAAGGAGAGCCAGATGGACTATCGCAAACTGGGCAGAACCGACCTGAATGTCAGCGCTATCTGCCTCGGCACGATGACCTGGGGCGAGCAAAACAGCGAGTCCGAGGCCTTCGCCCAGATCCAACGGGCCAAAGATGCCGGTATCAATTTCATGGATACCGCCGAGATGTACCCGGTCCCGCCCAAGAAAGAAACCTACGCCAGCACCGAGACCATCATCGGCAACTGGTTCAAGAAAAGCGGTGATCGCGCCAACTGGATTCTGGCCAGCAAGATCGCCGGCCCCGGCAACGGCATCGATTACATCCGTGACGGCCATCTGAAATTCAACCGTGACCACATCGTGGCCGCCGTGGATGCCAGCCTGAAACGCCTGCAAACCGACTATCTGGACCTGTACCAGCTGCACTGGCCGGAGCGCAGCACCAACTTCTTCGGCAAATTGGGCTACACCCACAGCGATGAAACCTTCACCCCGCTGCTGGAAACCCTTCAGGTGCTTGACGAGCAAGTGAAAGCGGGCAAGATCCGCCACGTCGGCCTGTCCAATGAAACGCCGTGGGGCACGATGAAGTACCTGGCGGAATCCGACGCTCATGGTCTGGCGCGCCCGGTGTCCATCCAGAACCCGTACAACTTGCTCAACCGCAGCTTTGAAGTGGGCATGGCCGAGGTCGCGATTCGCGAAGAGTGCGGTCTGTTGGCCTATTCGCCGCTGGCGTTTGGTTTGCTGTCGGGCAAATACGCCAACGGCGCCCGCCCAGCGAAAGGCCGCCTGAGCCTTTACAGTCGTTTTACCCGCTACTTTAATCCGCAATCGGAAGCGGCCTGCGCCCGTTACGTCGCACTGGCCCGTGAACATGGTCTGGACCCGGCGCAAATGGCGCTGGCGTTTGTGACCAGCCGTGCGTTCGTGACCAGCAACATCATCGGCGCCACTACGCTGGAGCAGTTGGACAGCAACCTGGCGAGCGCGGAACTGGTGTTGTCGGAAGAAGTGCTGGCGGGGATCGAGGCGATTCACAAGGATCAGCCAAACCCTGCGCCGTAACCAGAAACGTCATCTGTAGGAGCGCGGCTTGTCCCGCGATCTGCCGGGAACCGGCAGTAAACCCGACAAATGCGGTTTTTCATGCACACCGCATTTATCGCATTTACGACGGGTTCCCCGCCGATCGCGGGACAAGCCACGCTCCTACACAGGCTAACCTTCTGGCCTACAAAGCCCGCGCAATGATTTCCTTCATGATTTCGTTGGTCCCCGCGTAAATCCGCTGCACCCGCGCATCCGCCCACGCCCGGGCAATCGGGTATTCCCACATGAAGCCGTAACCGCCGTGCAGCTGCACGCATTCGTCGAGCACCTTGCACTGCAGGTCTGTGGCCCAGTACTTGGCCATCGCCGCCGTGGGAACGTCCAGCTTGCCTTCCAGGTGCAATTCCAGACAGCGATCAACGAAGACCCGGCCGATCTGCACTTCGGTGGCGATTTCCGCCAGCTTGAATCGGGTGTTCTGAAAATCGGCAATCGCCTGTCCGAACGCTTTGCGCTCGCGGGTGTAATCCAGCGTCCACTGCAAGGCCGCCTCGGCCGAGGCAATCGCGCCAATGGCCACGGTCAGACGCTCCTGTGGCAACTCTTGCATCAGATACGCGAAGCCCATTCCCGGCTGGCCCAGTAGATTTTCCTTGGGCACGCGGACGTCCTGAAAGAACAGCTCCGATGTGTCCTGAGCCTTCATGCCGACTTTTTCCAGGCGCTTGCCCTTCTCGAAGCCTGGCGTGCCCGCCTCTACCAGAAACAAACTGATGCCCTTCGCACCCGCTTTGGGATCGGTTTTGGCGACGACGATCACCAGGTCCGCGAGAAAACCATTGGTGATGAAGGTCTTGGAGCCGTTGATGACGTACTCGTCGCCGTCCAGCACCGCTGTGGTCTTCACCCCTTGCAGGTCAGAGCCCGCGCCCGGTTCGGTCATCGCGATGGCCGTCACGATCTCCCCCGAGACCATCTTCGGTAAATATTTCTGCTTCAACGCCTCGCTGCCGTAATGCAGGAGATAGGGCGCGACGATGTCCGAATGCAGGGAAAATCCGATGCCGGTCAGGCCGAGTCGGTAGATTTCTTCGATCACGACCGTGGTGTAGAGAAAGTCAGCGGCCATGCCGCCGTATTCCTCAGGCAGGTGCGAGCACAACATGCCCTGCTCTCCCGCGCGGTTCCAGAGCGTGCGGTCAATGTGTCCTTGCTTCTCCCATTGCGCGTGAAACGGCGCGGCTTCCTGTTCCAGAAACTTGCGGACGCTGTCGCGGAAAAGCTCATGCTCGGAGCTGAAGAGTGTTCTTGGAAGCATGGGACACCTTGGCGTGAGGGATTGTCGGACAGGGTTGCTGCGAGAGCGTATGCCGTGTCGATTGACGACGACACTGGACACATCCGACAAAAAATAAGACGATCACGCCGTTGCTTGACCACTTTCCCATATAAGAACAACAGATTATGTCTATTCAACAAAACGTGCCGTTGCGGCGCGTCAGCATCCTCGCGATCGACGGGATCTTCGCCTCTACACTGACCCAGGCCAAGGACTTCTTCCATCTGGCCAGCCTGCGTTACGGCAAACAACTGGGCCAGGGCCTCAAAGCCGCGTTTGAAACCCGGCTCGTCAGCCCCGATGGACAACAGGTGCGCAGCTTCAGTGAAGTCGTGTTGCCGGTGGACGGCGCGCTCGAAAACGCCGACATCATCATCCTCCCCGCCTTCGTCGACAATTTCGACACCTTGCGCGCTCGCTACCCGCAGATCTTGCCGTGGCTGCGGGAGCAACATGCCCGGGGCGCCGTGCTGTGCGGTGAAGCCAGCGGTGTGTTCTGGCTGGCTGAATCCGGCCTGCTGGATGGCAAGGAGGCCACCACCTATTGGCGTTTCTTCAATGAGTTCGCCGAGCGTTTCCCGAACGTCTTGCTCAATCAGGAAAAGCACCTGACCGACGCCGACAACCTGTATTGCGCAGGCGGCACGATTTCGGCGTGCGATCTGTACATCTATCTGATCGAGCGCTTCTGCGGCGCCAACGTGGCACAGACGGTGGCCCGCGACATTCTGTACGAAGTGCAGCGCAGCTACTCACCGGGTCGGATGGGGTTTGGCGGGCAGAAGCTGCACCAGGACGTGATCATCCTGCAAATTCAGCACTGGCTCGAAGAGCATTTCGCCGACAAATTCCGTTTCGAAGACGTGGCGCGGGAACACGGCATGAGCATTCGCAACTTCATGCGCCGCTTCCAGACCGCTACCGGCGACAAGCCGCTGCACTACCTGCAACGCCTGCGCATCGAAACAGCGAAAGGCCTGCTGTCGGGCTCGCGCAAAAGCATCAAAACCATCAGCTATGAAGTCGGCTACGACGACGCGAGCTTCTTCGCACGGCTGTTCCGGCAACATACCGAGCTGTCGCCGAATCAGTATCGGCAGCAGTTCCAGCAGGCGGCCTAAGAGCAGCTTCAAGCTGCGAGCTTCAAGCTGCAAGAGGGATCAGCAGTGGGTTCGCCGAATCTGTCCGGCCAATCGACGGTAGCGTCCGAAAATCGCTACCGTCGGCATGACAGACGATTACAGAAGAATCACCGCGCCCTCTTGCAGCTTGCAGCTCAAAACTCGCCGCTGCTCCTAAGGCTTGTGCGCCCGAGACAAAAACTCGTGGGACTGCATTTCCAGCAAGCGGCTCAGCGTGCGCTGGAATTCGAAATTCAGGCGTCCGCCGGTGTACAGGTCTTTCAGCTCGACTTCGGCCGAGATGATCAACTTGACGTTGCGGTCGTAGAACTCGTCGACCATGTTGATGAAGCGGCGAGCGATGTCGTCGGTGGTGACGCTCATCTGCTCCACACCACTGAGCAGCACGGCGTGGAAGATCTTGCCGAGTTCGATGTAGTCGTTCTGGCTACGCGGGCCGTCGCACAGCTCACGGAAGTCGAACCAGGCCACGTCGTCGCAGGTGCGCAGCGCCTTGATCTGACGGTTTTCGATGATTAACACATCGTTTTCGACAGCCTTGGTGCATTCCGGGGTCAGCGCGCGGAAGCTTTTGCGCATGCTGTCCTGGGCCGCTTCGTTCAACGGGAAGTGAAACAGCTCGGCCTGCTCCAGGTGGCGCAGACGATAGTCCACGCCGCTGTCGACGTTGACGATGTCGGTGTTCTGCTTGATCAGCGCGATGGCAGGCAGGAAACGCGCACGTTGCAGACCGTCCTTATAAAGACCGTCCGGCACGATGTTCGAGGTGGCCACGAGCGTTACGCCGTTCTTGAACAGCTCTTCCATCAGCGTGCCGAGGATCATGGCGTCGGTGATGTCGGAGACGAAGAATTCGTCGAAGCAGATGACCCGAGCCTCGCCCGCGAACTGCTTGGCGATCAGCGTCAGCGGGTTCTTCTCGCCCTTGAGGTTCTTCATTTCTTCGTGCACACGCTTCATGAAGCGGTGAAAGTGCGTGCGCATCTTGTCTTGAAACGGCAGCGCTTCGAAAAAGGTGTCGACCAAGTACGTCTTGCCACGGCCTACGCCGCCCCAGAAATACAGGCCCTTGATCACCGTGACTTCTTTCTTGCCGAACAGCTTGCCGAACAGGCCAGGCTTGTTTTCATGTGCTGCGACCAGATCGTCGTACAGACGCTGCAGATGGCGCACAGCGTTTTCCTGAGCGGCATCGTGGAAGAATTCGGGCTTTTTAAGGTCGTTCTGGTAGCTTTCTAGGGGCGTCATGGTCTTTAGCTAGGGAGCAAAAACGGGCCGCCACTGTAGCGATGGCCCGTTGGAATGGCAATTAGACTTCAGCTGCCGTAGCTGCTCAGTCTTGTGGATTTTTCATCTGAGGTAACGTCAACAATGCGGAAATCATTACGCCATTAGTGTCGTAGATGGGGCTCTTAGCAACGATTCTATTGTCTAGCCAAACATCAAATTGCCGTTGGTTAGAAGCAGGCCTTGCGTCGAGCTTGTCCAACTGCTGCAGCGTTTTCATGACGGCCCCAGCCGCTTTACCATCGGTAAAGGGCTCGGAAAGTAACAATTGCTCGCCATCGGCGGCCAACAGGCGGAAACGGAAGCTGCCGTCGTCTTCACGGAAACTGACGAAGCGTGCGCCCTTGCTGGCTTTCTTCTTGGTCGCGGCAACGGTTTGCGTGGTCTCGCGGAAGGAACGCAAGCCCACCGCTTCACGCAGTTCGCCCAGGAACGGCGTAGCAATACGACGAGCCTTCTGAGCACCGGCCAACAGAATGTCTTCCAGATCCGCCGGGCGTTCAATCAGACGATGGTAGTTCTCACGGGCCTCGCCCAGCTCGCTGTCGAGCAACTGGAACAGACGCTGCTTGGCATCGCCCCAGCCCAACCCTTGCAGCAGGTCGGCACGGAATTCGTCGCTCTGGGCCTTGCTGGCGAACGCCTGGTACAAGGTGAACAGGTGCGAATTGTCCGGGTCTTTGGCTTCGCCTGGCAGGCGCGAGTCGGTGACAATGCGCGAGATCGCGTCCTTCATCTCCTTCGCGTTGCTGAACAGCGGAATGGTGTTGTCGTAGCTCTTCGACATCTTGCGACCGTCGAGGCCCGGCAAAGTCGCCACGCTTTCCTCGATCAGCGCTTCCGGCATGACGAAGAACTCCTTGCCCTGACCGAACAGGTGGTTGAAACGCTGGCCGATGTCACGGGCCATTTCAACGTGCTGAATCTGGTCACGCCCCACTGGCACTTGATGGGCGTTGAACATCAGGATGTCAGCCGCCATCAGCACCGGGTAGCTGAACAGGCCCATGGTGATGCCCGCATCCGGGTCTTCACCGGCTTCGACGTTCTTGTCCACCGACGCCTTGTAAGCATGGGCGCGGTTGAGCAGGCCTTTACCCGCCACGCAGGTCAGCAGCCAGGTCAGTTCCGGGATTTCCGGGATGTCGGACTGGCGGTAGAAGGTCACGCGATCGACATCCAGACCGGCCGCCAGCCAGGTCGCGGCGATTTCCAGGCGCGAGCGCTGGATGCGCAGCGGGTCATCACATTTGATCAGGGCGTGGTAGTCGGCCAGAAAATAGAACGAATCAGCGTCGCTCTGGCGGCTGGCGACAATGGCCGGGCGAATGGCTCCGGCGTAGTTGCCCAAGTGGGGCGTACCGGTGGTGGTGATACCGGTCAGGATACGAGTGGTCATGGCGGGTCGCTTATTCTGGGTGCAGCAATCAGTTCGAAAGGCGCGGCAGGACCAGATCCTTGAGGTCGGTCAGCTTGCCGTGGAAAAAGTGTCCGCATTCTGCCACTTTCAGCAGCTCATGGGGGCGCGAGAGTGCGTCAGACCAGGCATATACGAGTTGTGGGTCAACCACTTCGTCGGTTTCCGGCTGAATCAGGGTCAGTGGCCCTTTTTGCGGGAGGGCGCTCGGGTCGGCAATGCGCATGACAGCAGGCGCAACCATGAACAGATGGCTCAGGGTTTCGCCCTTGGCTTCAAGGCGCCCGCCGAGGGTGGCCGCGACGAAACCGCCGAAGGAAAACCCGAACAGCGTCATGGGCAGGTCCGGATGTTTTTCGCGAAACCAGGTGGCAGCGGCTTCAGCATCATCGACTTCGCCCTGCCCCATGTCCGAACTGCCAGCGCTGGCGCCAACGCCCCGATAATTGAAACGCAAGGTAATGTATCCGGCGTCGCGAGCGGTCCGTTGCAGGGTCGAGATGACTTTGTTGAGCATCGTGCCGCCCTGAACCGGGTTAGGATGGCAGATCAGCGCCAGGCCCTTGGCCCCTTCCAGATCAAGGTACAGGGCTTCGAGTTGGCCCACCGGGCCGTCGATGAATACAGGGGTTTCACGCATGAGCAAGAATGAACTCCGTGACCTTCAATTGGGTCGACTCGTCTAGCTGATTGTCTGTGGCTGGCATGTCGGCGACGCGTCGCCGCTATACAGCGCAGGTTCGAGCCGTTAACGTAAAGCAAAGCCGTTTATAGAGGAAGGACTCGTGGATTACTCGCTCTTAGTTTGGTTGCTGCCGACTATCGCCCTGATCGTTGGTGTGGCCATCGGTTTCTTCGTGGCGCGTGCGCTGCCCAATGCCGCGCCTAACAGCACTCAGCGCCAGCTGGATGACGTTCAGGAGCGTTTCGACACGTATCAGAACGAGGTGGTCACTCACTTCAACAGCACGGCTAACCTGGTGCAGAAGCTGTCCCAGAGCTATCAGGATGTTCAGGAACATTTGGCCGAAGGCGCGAACCGTCTGGCCACCGACGACATCACTCGTCAACGTCTGCTCGCTGCGCTGCACCCGGATGCACTGCAAGCGCCTCGCGACCGCCTGACACCGCCGCGCACTGCCGCAGAGCCTCCACGTGACTACGCGCCAAAAGCGCCGAACACACCGGGCATGCTGGACGAGCATTACGGTCTGAAAAAGTAAGCGGGTCTGCAATCACGAGCCCGCCCCTGAGGTGATCAGGGGCGGGCTTTTTTGTGGGCTTTCGGAAATGCCTTACGCATTTACCGGACCCAGCCGGTTCCGACGTTTCGCAATAACCCCTAAGCTCGCCCCCGGTTTTCGGGAGGGATCATGGACATCATCAAAACAGTCGCGGCATGCGTCGCGCTGACAGGTTGCGTTTCAGCGGATTGCGTCAGGGATTGCTACATCACGGAGCAACAGGAGTATGAGATGAAGTGGGAACAGCTGTGCGAGAAGCACACGTTCGATCAGCGGTGTGAGGGGCGCTCGCCTTCGCGGTTGGCGTTGTGATCGTCGTTGATGCGGACAGTGGAAGCGGGTTTGCCCGGTCTCCTGTGGGAGCGAATTCATTCGCGAGAGGCCAGTACATCCGATGAATTTCTGTCGGATGCGCCACCGCTCGCGAATGAATTCGCTCCTACAGGTGGAATGCGTTGCACCTGGAATGACTCGAACAAAAAACCCGCCATCACTGGCGGGTCTTTTGTGAATCGAACAACGCTTAGATCGCGCCGCGTGCCCGCAGCAGGTCCAGCACTTGCTTGACGCTGTCTTCGACGTTCAGCGTTTGGGTGTCGATCACCAGATCGGCGTCCAGCGGCACGTCGTAGGGGAAGGACTCACCCGGGATGTTGTCCTTGTCCGCCGCGTACAGGCCTTGTGGGTCGCGTTCGCGGCACACTTGAGGCGACGCCTGAACGTAGACGGTGATCAGGCGGTCATCACCGATCAGCCCCTTGGCGTTCGAACGACCTGCTGCATCCGGCGCCACGAACGCTGCCAGCGTCAGCAAGCCCGCTTCGTTGAACTGACGTGCCACGTGGGCGGCACGACGCCAGTTTTCGGTGCGACCGGCGCGGTCCTGCGGCAGACCTTTATTCAGGTCGTGACGCAGGTTCTGGCCATCAAGGACATACACCGCACGCCCCATGTCGAACAGCTTGCGCTCCACGGCGTAGGCCAGCGTGCTCTTGCCAGCGCCCGACAGGCCGCTGAACAGCACGGTGGCAGGTTTCTGGCCGAAACGCTGGGCGCGTTCTTCGACCGAGACGTGAGCCAGCGCGCCGTGATGGCTGCCATGACCGGCAGTGCCCGGCTTGGCGATGATCATGCCTGCCGCGACGGTGCCATTGGTCAAACGGTCGATGACAATGAACGCGCCGGTGGTGCGGTTGCTGTCGTAGCCGTCCAGCGCGATGGGCGCGTCGAGGCTGATCTTCACGCGGCCGATTTCGTTCAGCTGCAGCGCGCTGGCAGGGCCCTCTTCCAACGTGTTCACATCGACCCGGTGGGTGATGCTGGCAATCGAACCCGGCACGTAGGACGTGGCGCGCTTGATGTCGTATTTCTTGCCCGGCAGCATCGGCTCTTCGGCCATCCACACCAGCATGGCGTCGAAAGCATCCGCCACTTGCGGGACGTTGTCGGCGTGCACCAACAGGTCGCCACGGGAGATGTCGATTTCGTCTTCCATGGTCAGGGTCACGGCCTGACCCGGGCCTGCGTGCTCCAGTTCACCTTCGAAGGTGACGATGGATTTCACGCGGCTGGTCTTGCCCGACGGCAGCACGACAATGTCGTCACCCTTGCGCACGATGCCGCTGGCCAGCGTACCGGCGAAACCACGGAAGTTCAGGTTCGGGCGGTTGACGTACTGCACCGGGAAGCGCAGGTCGTCGAGGTTGCGATCGCCCGCGATCTCGACGGTTTCGAGGATTTCCATCAGCGACTTGCCGGTGTACCACGGCGAGCGCTCGCTCTTGTTCACGACGTTGTCGCCCTTGAGCGCCGACATCGGAACGAATTCCATGGTGGTCGGCTTGAGCGCGATACGGTCGGCAAACTTCAGGTAATCGGCCTTGATCTGCTCGAAGATCGTTTCGTCGAAGCCATTGAGGTCCATCTTGTTGATGGCAACCACGATGTGCTTGATGCCCAGCAGCGATGCAATGTAGCTGTGACGGCGAGTCTGGGTCTGCACGCCATAACGGGCGTCGACCAGGATGATCGCCAGGTCACAGGTGGACGCACCGGTGGCCATGTTGCGGGTGTACTGCTCATGGCCGGGAGTGTCGGCAATGATGAACTTGCGCTTCGACGTCGAGAAGTAGCGATACGCAACGTCGATGGTGATGCCCTGCTCACGCTCGGCTTGCAGACCGTCCACCAGCAGCGCCAGGTCGACGTCATCGCCGGTGGTGCCGGACTTCTTGGAATCACGGGTAATGGCTTCCAGGTGATCTTCGTAGATCATCTTGGAGTCGTGCAGCAGGCGGCCGATCAGCGTGCTCTTGCCGTCGTCGACGTTGCCGCAGGTCAGAAAGCGCAGCATCTCTTTACGTTCGTGCTGGCCCAGGTAGGCGAGGATGTCCTCGCTGATCAAATCAGATTGGTGGCTCATTGCATTCAAGCTCCAAGCTGTAAGCTTCAAGCGGCAAGCTTGTCGGCGTACAGCTAGTTAGAAATTTTGTTGATCAGCCCGCCGAGCATCTTGGAGATCTCACGGGATTCATGAATCCAGTCGTTAGCCAGCTCAGTTGGGAGATAACCAATCTCGCCCGCGATCATCAGCTGTGTGCGCAACTCGGCACAGGAGCCTTTCGCTACAGAGAGAAACCAGACCTTTTCCCGATGCCCTCGACGCTCCATGCCCTCCGCAATATTGGAAGGTATCGAGACGGCCGAGCGGGTGATCTGGTCCTTGAACCCGTAGTCGCGGCATCCGGCAAAAGCCCTGAATAACTCGACGGCCAACTGCTTGCTTCTCTGCCAAACCAGCAACTTCTCAAAATCCACTGCGAGCCCTCCAAACGCGCCCGCAGTGCAGGCAGCCATCCACAAGACTCAGAAGCTACGCATTCCGCTTCTGGCTTGCAGCTTGCCGCTTGTAACTCGAAGCTTAGAAATAGCCCTGACGTTTTTTATCTTCCATCGAGCCCGCACCATCGTGGTCGATGACTCGGCCTTGGCGCTCGGAAGTTCGCGTCAGGAGCATTTCCTGAATGATGTCCGTCAGGGTCTCGGCTTCCGACTCGACAGCGCCCGTCAACGGGTAGCAGCCCAGGGTGCGGAAACGCACTTTCTTTTTGACGATGCGCGCCTTTTCCTCGTCGGTGAGGTGTTCGAGGATGCGGTCGTCGTCGATCATGATCAGGGTGCCGTTCTTCTCGATGACTTCGCGCTCGGCCGCAAAGTACAGCGGGACGATCGGGATGCCTTCCAGATAGATGTACTGCCAGATGTCCAGCTCGGTCCAGTTGGAGAGCGGGAACACGCGGATTGACTCGCCTTTGTTGACGTTGCCGTTGTAGACGTTCCACAGCTCGGGGCGCTGGTTTTTCGGGTCCCAGCGGTGCTTGCTGTCGCGGAAGGAATACACGCGCTCCTTGGCGCGGGATTTTTCTTCGTCACGGCGGGCGCCACCGAAGGCGGCATCGAAGCCGTGCTTGTCCAGCGCCTGCTTCAGGCCCTGGGTTTTCATGATGTCGGTGTGCTTGGAGCTGCCGTGGGTGAACGGGTTGATGTCCTGCGCCACGCCTTCCGGGTTGATGTGGGTGATGAGCTCAAGGCCCATCTCCTCGACCATCTTGTCGCGGAAGCGGTACATTTCCTGGAATTTCCAACGCGTGTCGACGTGCATCACCGGGAACGGCAGCTTGCCCGGAAAGAACGCCTTGCGCGCCAGGTGCAGCATCACGGCGGAGTCCTTGCCGATCGAGTACAGCATCACCGGGTTATCGAACTCGGCGGCGACCTCGCGGATGATGTGGATGCTTTCCGCCTCCAGCTGTTTCAGATGCGTCAGTTTGTCGACCATGGTTACTCACGGGATAACGTACTTGTGTGGAGAGCCTGCGGGCTCTGTCGAGCGAGGCACTTTATCATGAGGCCCGATTCTAATCAGCGACCCCTATAGATCGAAACGGTCTAACCATATAGCTCGGGATTCGGTTGATTCATCAAATTGGATTCGGGCAATCGATGAACAAATGCTCCAACGCGAAACGCCGCGCCAGGTAATCACCCAAGGCCTGCACGCCATAACGCTCGGTGGCGTGGTGCCCTGCAGCGATGAAGCTGATGTCGTTCTCCCGCGCGCTGTGGAAAGTCTGCTCTGAGGCCTCACCACTCAAGTACAGATCGACACCCGCCAGAACGGCCTGATCGATATAGCCCTGCCCGCCTCCCGTGCACCAGCCAACGCGGCGGATCATTTCGCTGCCTTCTATAAGGAGGGGTTCACGCCCCAGCGCGCTTTGCACGCGGTGGGCAAAATCCCGTGGGGTCATCGGCTCGGACAGCGAACCCACCAACCCGACGATGCGGGGATTGTCCGGGTCCAGCGGCCCCTCAACCGTAATGTCCAGCTGCCGCGCCAGTTGCACGTTATTGCCCACCTCGGCATGCAAATCCAGCGGCAGGTGATAGGCCAGCAAGCTGATGTCGTGCTTGAGCAGGGTCCTGAGGCGCCGTTGCTTCATGCCAGTGATGCACGGGTTTTCGCCTTTCCAGAAATAGCCGTGATGCACCAGTACCAGGTCGGCATTCGCCTCAACCGCAGCATCAAGCAGTGCCTGGCTGGCCGTCACACCGGAGACGATTCGGGTGACCTGTGGGCGTCCCTCGACCTGCAGACCGTTGGGGCAATAATCCTGAACCCGGGCGCTGCCCAGATAGCGGTCGGCCTCCTCGACCAGAGTGCTCAGAGAAACAGCCATAAAAGTCTCCTAAATTTGCAGTTCAGACCGTCCCGGTCCTCGTATAATGCCCGCCATTATGGCGCAGGTAAGCTGCGTATCTACCCTCAGGACCTTGCTCAATGTTCAAAGCGCTGCGTTTTCTCGGCTGGCCATTGCTCGCTGGTGTGCTTATCGCTTTATTGATTATCCAGCGCTACCCCCAGTGGGTCGGCCTGCCCAGTCAGGACGTCAACCTTCAACAGGCGCCACAGACCGCGTTCATTCAACAGGGCCCGGTGTCCTACGCTGACGCCGTGAGCAGCGCGGCCCCGGCCGTGGCCAACCTGTACACGACCAAGATGGTCAACAACAAACCGAATCATCCGCTGTTCGAAGACCCTCAGTTCCGCCGCTTCTTCGGCGATAACCTGCCCAAGCAGCGCCGAATGGAGTCGAGTCTGGGGTCGGCGGTGATCATGAGCCCCGAGGGCTATCTGCTCACCAACAACCACGTGACTTCCGGCGCTGACCAGATTGTCGTGGCGCTGAAGGACGGCCGGGAAACCATCGCTCGCGTGATTGGCAGCGACCCGGAAACGGACCTCGCGGTGCTGAAGATCGACCTGAAAAACCTGCCCTCCATTACCCTCGGCAGTTCCGACAGCATTCGTATCGGTGACGTCGCGCTGGCCATTGGCAACCCGTTCGGCGTCGGCCAGACCGTGACCATGGGCATCATCAGCGCCACGGGCCGTAATCAGTTGGGGCTTAACACCTACGAAGATTTCATTCAGACCGACGCCGCCATCAACCCCGGCAACTCCGGCGGCGCGCTGGTGGACGCCAACGGCAACCTGACCGGGATCAACACCGCGATCTTCTCCAAATCGGGCGGCTCGCAGGGCATCGGTTTCGCGATTCCGACCAAGCTGGCGTTGGAGGTGATGAAGTCGATCATCGAGCACGGTCAGGTGATTCGTGGCTGGCTGGGCATCGAAGTGCAGCCGCTGACTCAGGAACTGGCGGAGTCCTTCGGTTTGAAAGACCGTCCGGGCATCGTAGTCGCCGGGATTTTCCGCGACGGGCCTGCGCAGAAAGCAGGTCTGCAGTTGGGCGACGTGATCTTGAGCATCAACGGCGAGCCCGCGGGCGATGGTCGCAAGTCGATGAATCAGGTGGCGCGGACCAAGCCTTCCGAGAAGATTGCGATTCAGGTGATGCGCAACGGCAAGGAATTGAAGCTGATGGCTGAGGTAGGGTTGCGTCCGCCACAGACACCGCCGCCTGCGGCTGACGAGTGATCCCGGAGGATCGCCCGCCTGGTTGAATGGGCGGGCGGTGAACAAACCTGCGGGAGCGAATTCATTCGCGAGAGGCCGGCGCAGGCGACACATCTACTTCGCCTGAACCATCTTTCGCAAATAAATTCGCTCCCACAGCGGCCTGGTGCTCGGCCTCCAATTGCGGGACTCCGAAGGACTGGGCTGCTAGAGATCGCCCAACGCATCAATCAGCGCCTGATTCTGCTCAGGCGTGCCGATTGAAATACGCAGGAACTGCGCGATACGTTCTTGCTTGAAGTGACGAACGATTACGCCCTGCTCACGCACCTTGGCCGCAAGACCCGCCGCGTCGTGTTTCGGGTGACGGGCGAAGATGAAGTTCGCCGCCGATGGCAATACTTCAAACCCTTTGCCTTCCAGTTGCCCAATCAGCTTCTCGCGACTGGCAATGACCCGATTGCAGGTCTTCTTGAAGTACTCGCGATCATCGAACGCAGCTGCCGCGCCAACGATAGCCATGCGATCCAGCGGGTAGGAGTTGAAGCTGTTCTTCACCCGCTCCAGCGCTTCGATCAAGTCGGGGTGCCCCACTGCCAGACCGACCCGCAGGCCCGCCAGCGAGCGGGATTTGGACAAGGTCTGGGTTACCAGCAGGTTCGGATAACGGTCCACCAGAGCGATGGCCGTTTCGCCGCCGAAGTCGATATACGCCTCATCGACGATCACCACCGAATCCGGGCTGGCTTTGAGGATGCCTTCGACAGCGTCCAGAGGCATCAAGCAGCCCGTCGGGGCGTTGGGGTTCGGGAAGATGATCCCGCCATTCGGACGGGCGTAGTCTTCGACGCGAATCTGGAACTGCTCGTCCAGTGGCACGGCCTCGTATTCGACGCCATACAGGCCGCAGTACACCGGGTAGAAGCTGTAGCTGATGTCCGGGAACAGCAGCGGCTTTTCTTGCAGAAAGAACGCGTGATACGCGTGGGCCAGCACCTCATCGGAGCCATTGCCGAGGAAGACGCGGTTCGTCTCGACGCCGTAATAACGGGCAACCGATTGCTTCAGCAGGTCGCCGTTCGGATCGGGATACAGACGCAGGTCGTCGTTGACTTCGGCACGCATCGCTTCAATCGCTTTGGGCGACGGGCCGTAGGGGTTTTCGTTGGTGTTCAGCTTCACCAGCTTGGTCAGTTTGGGTTGTTCGCCCGGCACGTAAGGCACGAGGTCGCGAACGAAAGGACTCCAGAACTTGCTCATGCTTACTTGCCTTCTTGTTGGTTGTCGACGATCCGGTATTCGGCGCTGCGGGCGTGGGCGGTCAGCGACTCACCCCGCGCCAGCACCGAAGCGGTCTTGCCCAATTCCGATGCGCCCTGCTCCGAACAGAAGATGATCGAGGAGCGCTTCTGGAAGTCGTAGACGCCCAGTGGCGACGAGAAGCGCGCAGTGCCGGAGGTCGGCAAGACGTGGTTTGGCCCGGCGCAGTAATCGCCTAACGCTTCGGAGGTGTGGCGGCCCATGAAGATAGCGCCTGCGTGACGGATCTGCGGCAGCCAGGCTTCAGGGTCTGCCACCGACAGCTCCAAGTGCTCCGGCGCGATGCGGTTGGCAACTTCGATGGCCTGAGCCATGTCAGCCACTTTGATCAGCGCGCCACGGCCGTTGATCGAGGTGTTGATAATTTCCGCGCGCTCCATAGTCGGCATCAGCTTGGTGATGCTGGCAGCCACTTGGTCGAGGAAAGCTGCGTCCGGACTGACCAGAATCGCCTGAGCGTCCTCGTCGTGTTCGGCTTGGGAGAACAGGTCCATGGCGATCCAGTCCGGGTCGGTCTGACCATCGCACACCACGAGGATTTCCGAAGGGCCGGCAATCATGTCGATGCCGACCTGACCAAATACATGACGCTTGGCCGTGGCGACATAGATGTTGCCCGGACCGACGACTTTGTCCACCTGCGGAACGCTTTCGGTGCCGTAAGCCAGTGCCGCGACCGCCTGAGCGCCGCCGATGGTGAACACGCGGTCCACACCGGCGATGCAGGCCGCCGCCAACACCAGTTCGTTGATCTCTCCACGTGGGGTGGGCACGACCATCACCACTTCACCAACGCCCGCCACTTTCGCCGGGATCGCGTTCATCAGCACTGAGGATGGGTAGGACGCCTTGCCGCCTGGCACGTAAAGACCGGCACGGTCCAGTGGCGTCACTTTCTGGCCCAGCACGGTGCCGTCGGCCTCGGTGTAGCTCCAGGAGTCCTGCTTCTGACGCTCATGGTAATTGCGCACTCGGTCAGCGGCTTTCTCCAACGCCTGGCGCTGAGCCGGAGTAATGCGTGTCAGCGCCAGTTCCAGTCGCTCGCGAGGCAGGATCAGGTCAGCCATCGACGCCACTTCCAGCCCGTCGAAACGCTGGGTGTATTCCACCAATGCCGCATCGCCGCGCTCGCGCACGTTCTTGATGATGTCCAGCACACGCTGATTGACCGAATCGTCAGACACGCTTTCCCAGCTCAGCAGATGATCCAGATGTCGAGCGAAATCCGGGGCAGCAGCGTCGAGTCGGCGAATGGTGTTGGAAGTGGTCATAGCGTGAGCCTCTATAAATGGCGTTTTCTCAGGAGCCTGATGCGAAGGCAAGAGCCTAAGCTACCAAGCCATCCGCGCAGGCACCTGAGAAATTTGGCTATGACACGGATAGCTGGGCGCGACGTTGTGTAACGTCACGCGAAACAGTCAGCCGCGGTGTCGCGACTCCACGGCAGTACGCAGTGTGTCGATCAGCGACTGGATGCGGGCGTGTTGCATCTTCATCGATGCCTTGTTGACCACCAGACGTGAACTGATATGGGCAATCAGTTCCTGAGGCTCAAGGCCGTTGGCACGCAGCGTGTTGCCGGTGTCGACGACATCGATGATCTTGTCGGCCAGCCCCACCAGCGGCGCCAGCTCCATCGAGCCGTACAGCTTGATGATGTCGACCTGACGGCCCTGCTCGGCGTAGTAACGCTTGGCGACGTTGACGAACTTGGTGGCCACACGCAGACGGCCTTTGGGCTCGCCCGCGCCGACAGCACCTGCCGTCATCAGCTTGCACTGGGCGATTTGCAGGTCCAGCGGCTCATAAAGCCCCTGGCCGCCGTATTCCATCAGAACGTCCTTGCCCGCCACCCCCAGGTCTGCCGCACCATGCTCAACGTAGGTCGGCACGTCCGTCGCGCGTACGATCAACAGGCGCACATCGTCCTGCGTCGTCGGAATGATCAGCTTGCGGCTCTTGTCCGGATTCTCGGTCGGCACGATGCCCGCAGCAGCGAGAAGCGGCAGGGTGTCGTCAAGGATTCGGCCCTTGGACAGTGCGATGGTCAACATGGGAAACGTCAGTCCTTATCAGCATGCGCATGTCGGGTCGCAATGGGCGCCCGGCAACCTTCGAGTCGCGACAGCTGGACTCGAAGTGAAACGATTCAAAAGGTCAAACTTTCAAACGGCGGCCCCGTTGCCCGATGAGTCCGGGCAACGGAACCCCGAGGGCTGCTAGCCCGGTACGCGACGGATTTTCGCGCCCAGCATTTGCAGCTTCTCTTCGATGCACTCGTAACCACGGTCTATGTGGTAAATGCGGTCGATCAGCGTATCGCCCTCGGCCACCAGCGCCGACAGCACCAGGCTGGCCGAAGCACGCAGGTCGGTCGCCATCACAGGCGCGCCTTTGAGTTTCTCGCAGCCTGTGACAATGGCGGTGTTGCCTTCGACCTGGATCTGCGCGCCCATGCGGTGCATTTCATAAACGTGCATGAAGCGGTTTTCGAAGATGGTCTCGATGATCGCGCCCGTGCCTTCGGCAATGGCGTTCAACGAAATGAACTGCGCTTGCATGTCGGTCGGGAATGCCGGATACGGCGCGGTGCGCAGGTTCACGGCCTTCGGACGCTTGCCATGCATGTTCAGCTCGATCCAGTCGGCGCCGGTCGTGATTTCGGCACCGGACTCACGCAGCTTTTCAAGAACAGCTTCGAGAATGGTCGGATCGGTGTCCTTGACCTTGACGCGGCCACCGGTCACGGCAGCGGCGACCAGGTAGGTGCCGGTTTCGATACGGTCAGGCATGACGCGATAGGTCGCCTTGCCCAAACGCTCGACGCCGTCGATGGTGATGGTATCGGTGCCAGCACCGGAGACCTTGCCGCCCATGGCGTTGATGAAGTTCGCCAGATCGACGACTTCAGGCTCGCGGGCGGCGTTCTGCAGCACGCTGCGGCCACGGGCCAGGGCAGCGGCCATCATGATGTTCTCGGTACCGGTCACGCTGACGGTATCGAAGAAGAAGTGGGCACCACGCAAGCCGCCTTCAGGCGCCTTGGCCTTGATGTAGCCGCCTTCGACTTCAATGACCGCGCCCATGGCTTCGAGGCCACGGATGTGCAGGTCAACCGGACGCGAACCGATGGCGCAACCGCCTGGCAGCGCCACCTCGGCCTCGCCAAAACGGGCAACCATCGGGCCCAGCACCAGAATCGACGCACGCATGGTTTTCACCAGTTCGTAGGGCGCGATCAGGGTCTTGATGGTGCGAGGATCGATCTCGACGCTGAGCTTCTCGTCAATGATCGGCTCGATGCCCATGCGACCGAACAACTCGATCATGGTGGTGATGTCGTGCAGGTGCGGCAGGTTCTGAACGGTGACTGGCCCATCGGCCAGCAGCGTTGCAGCAAGAATCGGCAGGGCAGAGTTCTTCGCCCCGGAAATGCGGATTTCGCCATCAAGACGAACGCCGCCAGTAATAATCAGTTTGTCCATTAGGATCTCGACGCCAGTTTGGCTCAGGTGCGCTCGGCCCATGCAGCGCGGCTGAAGAATTTCATGGTGACCGCGTGGATGCTGCCATCGGCGATCCACGGGTTCAAATGCGTGTAGATCTGCTGCTGGCGCTTGACTGGACTCAGTGTAGCCAGTTCATCGCTGATCACGTTCAACTGGAAGTTGCAGCCTTCGCCCTCAACTTCGACCTGGATCTCTGGCAGCTTACCTTCAAGGAAGCTTTTAACTTCTACGGCCTGCATGCTTAACCTCAATCGGCGCTCTACGCGCGCGGGTCGGCCATCATACAAAAAAGCCCTCTCGTTGCGAACCCTGCTGTGCAGGTGCCGGACGAGGGGCTTGATCGACGACAGCCTTCAGTGTTGTTCGAACAGTTCGGTCAGACCCGATACCTGTGCAATCTCTCTCATATCTGCAGGCAATGCACGCACGCTCACCGTTTTGCCGGCCGCCTGCCCATCGCGCATGAACGCCAGCAGCAGGGCCAGGCCCACGCTGCTGGATTTTTCCACCGCCGAGCAATCCAGCACCAGTGTCGGCGCATCGCTGGCTTTGATCAGCTCGGCACCTTGCTCGCGCAGGGCCGGGCCGGTGCGGTAGTCCAGCACACCGAACAGCTTCAGTTCGCCGCCACCGACGGCGGTGACACATGCATCACTCATTTGACGACCTTGTCAGGCGAGTTCTCGGTCTCCTGCTTGGCCTTGGCGACTTCACCAGCCCAACCATTGATGGTCTTGTCCAGATTGTTGCCGTTGCGCTGCATGGCGTCAGCGAACTGATCCCGGAACAGCTTGCCAATGTTGATGCCGTTGATGATCACGTTACGCAACTTCCATTCGCCGCCGACCTTCTCCAGTGTGTACTGCACGGGATAAACCGCGCCGTTGGTGCCCTTGACGGTCATGCCGACGCTGGTCCGATCACCTGACTCATCTTTCGGCGGGTCAACCGCGATACCTTGGTTGTTGTATTCCAGCAGGGCATTGCCGTAGAACTGAAACAACCCCCTTTTGAAATTGTCCGCGAAGGTTTGCATCTGCGCTGGCGTAGCGTTGCGCGAATACTTGACGGTCATGATGCTCCTGGAAATACCTTCGGCATCGACCACCGGGCCCACGATGGTGTTCAGCGCGCTATAAAACGCGCTGGGGTCCTGCTTGTACTTTTCTTTGTTGGCACTCAGGTCGGCCAGCATCTTGTTGGTCGTGTCCTGCACCAGATCGTGCGCGGAGCCCGCCGCGTTGGCGATCAAGGGCAGCGCTGCAAGCAGTACCAACAGGCCACGTCGCAAGTTAGAGATCATGAACAGCTTCCTCATTTGGCGTCTTTATTGACCGTATTAAGCAGGAATTTACCGATCAGGTCTTCGAGTACCAGCGACGACTGGGTGTCATGAATCGTGCCGCCATCCTTCAACAACTGGTCATCACCACCCACGCTGATGCCGACGTATTTCTCGCCCAGCAAGCCAGCGGTCAGGATGGACGCAGTGGAGTCCGAAGGCAGGTTGTTCACCCGCTTATCCACGTCCATGGTCACGCGCGCCGCGAAAGTATCGTGGTCCAGATCGATTGCAGTGACCTTGCCGATGGTCACACCGGCCATGGTCACCTTCGCTCTGACAGTCAAACCGGCGATATTGTCGAAATTTGCATAAAGTTTATAACTGTCGTTGGTCGTGCTGGCGCTCAGACCGCTGACGCGCAGGGCGAGCAAGAGCAAAGCCAGAATCCCGGCCAGCAGGAACAGGCCGACACCGGTTTCGAGGGTGCGGTTTTGCATCAGAAGTCTCCAAACATCAAGGCGGTCAAAATAAAGTCCAGGCCCAGTACGGCCAATGAGGCGTAGACCACGGTCTTGGTCGTGGCGCGACTGATGCCCTCTGAAGTGGGCTCGCAGTCATAACCTTGGAACACGGCGATCCAGGTGACCACAAAGGCGAAGACGACGCTTTTGATGACACCGTTGATTACATCGTTCGGGAAGGAAACACTGTTCTGCATGTTCGCCCAGAAGGAGCCTTCATAGACGCCCAGCCAGTCAACGGCGACCCATGAACCGCCCCAGATGCCGACCACGCTGAAGATGATGGCCAACACCGGCAACGAAATGAAACCGGCCCACAAGCGAGGCGCGGCAATGTATTTCAGCGGATCGACGCCGATCATTTCCAGGCTGGACAACTGTTCTGTGGACTTCATGTTGCCGATTTCGGCGGTCAACGCTGAACCCGCACGGCCAGCAAACAGCAACGCTGTGACGACCGGGCCCAGCTCACGCAGCAACGTCAAGGCAACCATCTGCCCCACGGCCTGTTCGGAACCGTACTTGGCGAGAATGCTGAACCCCTGCAGAGCGAGCACCATGCCGATGAAAATGCCCGACACGACGATGATCGCCAGCGACATGACACCGACCGAATACAACTGGCGAACCAACAATTGAAAACCGCCGCCGATTCCGCCTCGCCCCAACAAGGCATGAACCAGAAAAATCCCCGAACGCCCCAACACTGCAACAATATCGATCGCGGAGCGCCCCATCAGGCGAACACGATCCATCAATGACTTTCTGCGCATCAGCGCTTCCCCAAAAGATCTTCGCGATAATCCGGTGCCGGATAGTGGAAAGGCACGGGGCCGTCTGGATCCCCTGTCATGAATTGTCGAATGCGCGGGTTATCCGACTGCATCAGTTCCTGGGGCGTACCTTGCCCCAGCACCTGCCCGTCACCGACGACATAGAGATAGTCAGCGATACTCGCCGTCTCGGCCAGGTCGTGAGAGACCACGACACTGGTGATGCCCAATGCATCGTTGAGCAGGCGGATCAGGCGCACCAGGACGCCCATGGCAATCGGGTCCTGCCCGACGAAGGGCTCGTCGTACATGAGAATCTGAGGATCGAGCGCAATTGCCCGGGCCAGCGCGACCCGACGCTTCATGCCGCCAGACAGCTCATCGGGCATCAACTCGACAGCGCCGCGCAGCCCGACCGCCTGTAGTTTCAGCAGCACGATGTCGCGGATCATGTCTTCTGGCAGCTTGGTGTGCACTCGGAGCGGGAACGCAACGTTCTCGAAGACATCGAGGTCGGTAAACAGCGCGCCACTCTGGAACAGCACGCCCATTTGCTTACGTGCATCGAAGAGATCGCTGCGTGAAAGCTTCGGCAGGTTCTGGCCATTGACCCAGACTTCGCCGCTGCTCGGACGCAGTTGTGCGCCCATCAGGCGCAGCAACGTGGTCTTGCCACTGCCCGACGGCCCCATGATGCCGGTGACTTTGCCCCGGGGGATGCGGATATCGACATTATTGAAGATGCTGCGCGAGCCGCGCTTGAAGGACACTCCCTTCAATTCGACCGCGTAGGCGTTATCGGCGCTCATCTAAACTCCTTGCGATACAGCCTGTCTCTCAGATGCCGCGTCCTTGACGAACGACACACTGTCTGGAGGGGCCGAACAAGCGGCGAACTATAACACCGCTGTCGAACGCCGCCAAAGCTCCAACACGGCAAGTCGTTAATAGGGACAGATATTTCAGACGCCGAGGAATTTTCCTGCACCGCCAACACACCTTTGCTGAACGAGAACTGACGGACCGCAAGCTTCTATTAAACAAACAGCGACGATGAAGCGTGAGGGTTTTCAACATTGTCGCTATAATCCCCGCCTTTTCACCCGACCGACCCTATTCTCGACATGACCAACGCCCGCGACCTGATTCAATCTGCCCAGTGCACCATCCGCCTCGAAATCGAGGCCGTCGAAGGTCTGCTGGCACATATCGATGCGGATTTCGTGAACGCTTGCGAGATGATTCTTGCGAGCCAAGGCCGCGTGGTCGTGGTCGGCATGGGCAAGTCCGGCCACATTGGCAAAAAGATCGCGGCCACACTGGCCAGCACCGGCACCCCGTCGTTTTTCGTCCATCCTGCCGAAGCCAGCCACGGCGACATGGGCATGATCACCAGCGCCGACATCATTCTCGCGCTGTCCAACTCGGGCACCACCGCAGAGATCGTGACGCTGTTGCCCTTGATCAAACGCCTGGGCATCAAGCTCATCAGCCTGACCGGCAACCCCGAGTCGACGCTGGCGAAGGCGGCGGACGTCAACCTCAATGCCCGAGTCGAAAAAGAAGCCTGCCCACTTAACCTGGCGCCCACCTCCTCGACCACTGCTGCATTGGTCATGGGCGATGCGCTGGCCGTGGCCCTGTTGGATGCGCGCGGTTTCACGGCTGAAGATTTCGCATTCTCGCACCCCGGTGGCGCGCTGGGTCGCCGCCTGCTGCTCAAGGTCGAGCACGTCATGCACACTGAGGCCGAACTGCCGAAAGTCGCCCGCGGCACGCCATTGCGTGATTCGCTGATGGAAATGACCCGCAAGGGCCTGGGCATGACCGCCATTGTCGAAGCCGATGGCCGACTGGCAGGGATCTTCACCGACGGCGATTTGCGCCGGACCCTGGACCGCGACATCGACATCCGCCAAGCGACCATCGATGACGTCATGACCGTTCACGGTAAAACCGTCCGTGCCGACATGCTGGCAGCCGAAGCGCTGAAAATCATGGAAGACAACAAGATCAGTGCGCTGATCGTTGTCGACGGGAACGACTGCCCGGTGGGTGCGTTCAACCTTCAGGATCTGCTGCGTGCGGGAGTGATGTAAATGAGCGCCGACAACCTCAACAACAGCGAATTGATGCAGCGCGGCAAAGGCATCAAGCTGGCCGTCTTCGATGTCGATGGCGTGCTGACCGATGGCCGACTGTATTTTCTGGAAGACGGCAGCGAGTTCAAGACCTTCAATACCCTCGATGGCCAGGGCATCAAGATGCTGATCAACTCGGGGGTGATCACCGCTATCATCAGCGGCCGCAAGACGCCGGTGGTCGAACGCCGCGCCAAAAACCTGGGCATCGCGCATCTTTATCAGGGACGCGAAGACAAACTGGTGGTGCTCGACGAGCTTTTGCAGCAACTGAACCTAAGCTACGAACAGGTCGCCTATCTGGGTGATGACCTGCCTGACCTGCCGGTGATCCGCCGTGTCGGTCTGGGCATGGCTGTGGCCAATGCCGCCGGATTTGTCCGCCAGCATGCGCATGGCACGACCCAGGCACGAGGCGGCGAAGGCGCCGCCCGGGAATTCTGCGAGTTGATCCTGACAGCTCAGGACAACCTCGAAGCGGCCCACGCCGCCTACTTATAGAAGTGCATTTATGCTGAGCAAAAGAATTCGTACGTTCCTGATCTTCGGTGTGCTGGCGGTACTGCTTGCAGCGGCCGGCTATTGGAACATCAGCCCGGAAAGCTTCATGGATCAACCCAAAGCGGCCGTGGATGAGAACGCCATCGATTATTACGCGATGAACGCGCACAGCATCCAGTACCTGCCGGATGGGTCAATGCAATATGACATGACCGCCGACAAGGTCGAGCACCTCAAGGCCACCGACGTAACCCTGATGACGACCCCGGTTTTGCAGATGTTTCGCGGATCGGAGTTTCCCTGGCACGTGCAGAGCGTGCGCGCCGAAGTGTCGCCAGGAGGCGATCATGTCGAGCTGATCGACAAGGTTCGCATCAACCGCACGGACGAAAAGAACCGCACCACGATCATCACCAGCACCCGCATGACTGTCTTCCCTCAGAAGCAATATGCGGAAACCGCGCAACCCGTTAGAATCGACGGTTTCAACGGTGTGAGCACCGGTACGGGTATGAAAGCCTATCTAAAAGAAAGCAGGATACACCTGCTATCGAACGCAAGAGGACAGTATGAGGCTCCTTAAAACCCTCCCTATTTTGCTTGGCCTGGGCGCAGCACTGGGAAGCGTGAGCGCCTGGGCTCTGCCGAACGATCAGGATCAGCCCATCCGTGTTCAAGCCGATGACGCCCAACTGGACGACAAGCAAGGCATCGCCACCTACACCGGTAACGTGATCATCACCCAGGGTTCGATGAAGGTTACCGGCAACAAGGTGACCATGACTCGCACCCCTGCTGGTGATATCGATGTCGTGACCTCTGTCGGCAACCTTGCGTATTTCGAGCAACTGCAGACCGCCGGCGACCCGAAACCCGTGCAGGGCTGGGGCGTGACGATCCAGTACCATGCGCCGCAAAACCGCATCGTATTGATCGACAAGGCCAAGGTAGTCGACAAGGACAACAACGTGACTCAGGGCGAGAAGATCGTCTATGACACGGTGAGAAAACTTGCCAGCGCTGGCCGCGCCACCGGCAGTAAGGTGACCGAAGCGCGTCCTCGCGTCGACATGGTGATCCAGCCGAAAAAGAAAACCGACCAGCAGAAGGCCCCTTAATGGCAACGCTGAAAGCCCAACACTTGGCCAAGGCTTACAAAAGCCGCCAAGTCGTACGTGACGTCAGCCTGTCCATCGACAGCGGCCAGATCGTCGGTCTCCTGGGCCCTAACGGCGCAGGCAAGACAACGTGCTTCTACATGATCGTCGGCCTGGTTCAGGCCGATCAGGGCCGCGTGCTGATCGACGACCAGGACGTGAGCCACCAGCCGATGCATGGCCGTGCTCGCGCCGGTATCGGCTATCTGCCGCAGGAAGCGTCGATCTTCCGCAAGCTGTCGGTGTCGGACAACATCATGGCGATCCTCGAGACCCGCAAGGAGCTCGATCGCGCAGGACGCCGCAAAGAGCTGGAAAGCTTGCTGCAGGAATTCCATATCACACACATCCGCGACAACCTCGGGATGAGCCTGTCCGGTGGCGAACGCCGCCGAGTGGAAATCGCACGCGCACTGGCGACGTCGCCGAAATTCATTCTGCTGGACGAACCCTTCGCGGGCGTCGACCCCATCTCCGTGGGCGATATCAAGCAGATCATCTACCATCTCAAGGCGAAGGGTATCGGCGTTCTGATCACCGACCACAACGTCCGTGAGACACTCGACATCTGCGAAACGGCTTACATCGTCAACGATGGGCAACTGATTGCAGAAGGCGATTCCGAAACCATCCTGGCCAACCAGTTGGTCAAGGAAGTGTATCTCGGTCACGAGTTCCGCCTGTAAACCACGCAATGGCAAGGGGTTGGTCGGCGAACGCAGCATGCGCCTCATCGCCAACCTCGCATAAATTGTCATTACACCCTAGGCAAACACTCCGGGTTCAGGCATATAATTTGCTTAAGTTGGCGCCTCGGCGCCCCTAGTAGTGGATGGCGCCCATGTGCGCCGGCGAATAAGGTGTTAAGCCCCTGCCATGAAACCTTCGCTAGTCTTGAGAATGGGCCAGCAGCTGACGATGACACCGCAGCTGCAACAGGCCATCCGCTTACTCCAACTGTCGACGCTGGATCTCCAACAGGAAATTCAGGAGGCACTGGAGTCCAATCCGATGCTGGAGCGCCAGGAAGAAGGCGACGATTTCGATAATGCCGACCCCATGGCCGACAATATCGAGCAAAAGCCCAACCCTGACGTACAGGAACCGACCTACCAGGAATCCGCGCCCACCGTCGACAATCTCGAAGACGGCGAATGGAGCGAAAGCGAGCGTATTCCCAACGAACTGCCCGTCGATACGGCCTGGGAGGATGTCTACCAGACGAGCGCCAGCAGCCTGCCCAGCAATGACGATGACGAGTGGGATTTCACCACGCGCACGTCGGCGGGCGAGAGCTTGCAAAGCCATCTGCTTTGGCAACTGAACCTGGCACCGATGTCGGATACCGATCGTTTGATCGCCGTCACGCTGATTGACTGCATCAACAATCAGGGTTACCTCGACGAATCCCTGGAAGAGCTGCTGGACGCCTTCGACCCGGAACTCGACATCGAGCTGGACGAAATCGAAGCCGTGCTGCACCGCATCCAGCAATTCGAGCCGGCTGGCGTCGGCGCCCGCACGCTTAGCGAGTGCTTGTTGCTGCAACTGCGCCAGCTTCCGGCCAAGACCAAATGGCTCGCCGAAGCCCAGCGACTGGTCAGCGACTACATCGACCTGCTTGGCAGCCGTGACTACGCGCAGCTGATGCGGCGCATGAAGATCAAGGAAGATGATCTGCGCCAGGTCATCGAACTGGTCCAGAGCCTCAACCCACGCCCTGGCTCGCAGATCGAATCCACCGAAGCCGAATACGTAGTGCCAGATGTCATCGTGCGCAAGCACAATGAGCGCTGGCTGGTCGAACTCAATCAGGAAGCCGTTCCCCGCCTTCGGGTGAATCCGCAATACGCCGGTTTCGTGCGCCGCGCCGACACAAGCGCCGACAACACCTTCATGCGCAACCAGTTGCAAGAAGCCCGCTGGTTCATCAAAAGCCTGCAAAGCCGTAACGAAACCCTGATGAAAGTGGCGACCCAAATCGTCGAGCATCAGCGGGGCTTTCTGGAGTATGGCGATGAGGCGATGAAGCCGTTGGTGCTGCACGACATCGCCGAGGCGGTGGGCATGCACGAATCGACGATTTCACGCGTCACCACGCAGAAATTCATGCATACACCCCGTGGTATTTACGAACTGAAGTATTTCTTTTCCAGCCACGTCAGCACCTCCGAAGGCGGCGAATGCTCGTCCACTGCCATTCGCGCAATCATCAAAAAACTGGTTGCTGCGGAAAATCAGAAAAAGCCGTTGAGTGACAGCAAGATCGCTGGTTTACTGGAGGCACAAGGCATTCAAGTGGCCCGTCGCACAGTCGCCAAGTACCGCGAGTCCTTAGGAATCGCGCCGTCCAGCGAACGCAAGCGACTGATGTAGAGGTCACAAGCCACAGCGTTCCAGTGGCAGGCAACCAAGCCTGCCTCTTAATGCACTGGCAACGAAGGAGAAGCTGTATGCAAGTCAACATCAGTGGACACCAACTGGAAGTGACCAAGCCCCTGCGCGAATACATCGAGCTGAAGCTGAAAAAGCTCGAAGGGCATTTTGACAAGATTACGAACGTGCAGGTGACGATGGCCGTCGAGAAGCTCAAACAGAAGATCGAGGCCACCCTGCATATCCACGGTGGAGAGGTCGTTGCCAATGCCGAACATGATGACATGTACGCGGCGATCGACCTGCTCACTGACAAGCTCGACAGACAATTGCTCAAGCATAAGGAAAAGCAGCAAAGCATCCTCAAAGGTGCGGCAGCTCGCTGACACTCCCCATCCATGATCCGACTTGAAAATATCCTGACCCCTGGCCGTTCCCTCGTGAACGTGCCAGGCGGCAGTAAAAAAGCCGTTCTCGAAGAGATTGCCAAACTGATCGGGCAACAAGTGCCCGAATTCGACTGGCAAACCGTCTACGAAAGCCTTATCGCCCGTGAAAAACTCGGCTCCACCGGGTTTGGTAACGGCATCGCGATCCCCCATTGCCGCCTGAAAGGCTGCACGGCGCCTGTGAGCGCGGTGCTGCACCTGGAACGCCCGGTGGACTTCGACGCCATCGACGGCGCGCCTGTGGATCTGCTGTTCGTGCTGCTCGTCCCGGAAGCGGCCACCGACGCCCACCTCGAACTGCTGCGTCAGATCGCCAGCATGCTTGACCGCGCTGACGTGCGCGCCAGCCTGCGTGGTGCCAAGAGCAGCGAAGAGCTTTACAACGTCGTGCTCAACGTCCAGAACGGTCACTGATCATGCGCATGATCATCGTCAGCGGTCGCTCCGGCTCCGGCAAGAGCACGGCCCTCGATGTTCTCGAAGACAGCGGTTTCTACTGCGTCGATAACCTGCCGGCAGGCCTGCTCCCCGAGCTTGCCGAGCGCGCACTGATCAATACCGAACTCGCTGAGCCGTTGTTAGCGGTCTCTATCGACGCCCGGAACGTGCCCAGCCACCTGACCCGTTTTCCGCGAATGCTCGAAGAGGTCCGCGCTCGCCACATTCAGTGCGACGTGCTGTTCCTCGACGCTGAAGAGTCCACACTGCTCAAGCGCTTCTCTGAAACGCGCCGCCGCCATCCGCTGAGCAATGCCACGCGCTCGCTGGCCGAAGCGATTCGAGATGAAAAAACCTTACTGGGGCCGATCATCGACCTGGCCGATCTGACCATCGATACGACCCACCTGAACCTTTATCAGCTGCGCGACACGTTGAAGCTGCGTCTGCTGAACAAACCCGAACCCGGCACCGCTTTCCTCATTGAATCCTTTGGCTTCAAACGCGGCATGCCCGTGGACGCGGATCTGGTGTTCGACGTGCGCTGCCTGCCCAACCCCTACTGGAAACCCGAACTGCGTGAGCAATCGGGACTCGACCAGCCGGTGGCGGACTATCTGGCCGCGCAACCCGATGTCGAAGAGATGTTCCAGGACATCTCGTCATACCTGACCAAGTGGCTGCCGCGCTTCGCTGCCAGCAACCGCGCCTACGTTACCATTGCCATTGGCTGCACCGGCGGACACCACCGCTCCGTCTACCTGACCGAACGCTTGGGTCAGGTCCTGCAACAATCGCTCAAGAATGTTCAGGTTCGCCACCGCGACCTAAGCTAAGGACCCCCAACGCGATGCCCGCTCACCAAATCACCATCATCAACAAGCTGGGCCTGCATGCCCGCGCTGCCGCCAAATTCGTCGGCGTTGCCGGCAAGTACCCCTGCCAGATCCGCGTGGGCCGCACTCCGGACAGCATGGTCGATGGTAAAAGCATCATGGCCGTCATGATGCTGGCTGCAGGGAAAGGCACCGAAATACACCTGCTGACAGAAGGCGACGACGAACACGCCGCACTGGAAGGTTTGATCGAACTGATCAACAACAAGTTTGATGAAGGGGAATGAAGGTTGGCCGACCTTCGCCAGATCCGTTATTCCTGAAACACAGCCCGACGGTAAGCCGGGCTTCTCAGGATCGAGCATTACCCCTTCGTTTCGCGCCTGAACACTGCTGGCAATCACTTCCGGACTTTTCAATCCTCGCCGGACTTGATCAATCCCCCCGAAGCATCTTTAATCCAACGCTTTGAAGCACCACGTACCGACCCATTCACCTTCAAGCATGGACCGGCTTGGACAGACTGCTAACGCCTGCGTCAACGGGCATCAATAGCTGAATTGCTGACAGAGCTGATCGATGACATTCACCCCCGCCTCGGTGCACAGAGCCTGGTCTCGCCCGGAAAAAATGCTGATGTCCGGCAGTGTACTGGCGGTGGTGGCGATTTTGATGATCGTGGCCTCGTTGTTGATTCGCGAGCACGGAAGCGCCACCGAGAGCGCCGTGCAGTCGGCCAATAACGTGGTGCAGCTGATCGACGCGGACGTGCAGCGTAATGCCGAGCTGTACGACACGTCGCTGCAAGGCATGATTGCAACCTGGCAAGACCCTGAAGTCATTGCGCTAGCGCCTCAACTTCGTCAGCTGGTCATCTTTGATCGCTCGACCGCAGCGCCGTATAAAGGCGATCTGGTGATTCTGGACGAAACCGGTGACATCGTGGCGGACTCGCTGTCCGTCATCCCCCGAGAAGACAATTTTTCTGACCGCCCCGTTTTTCAACAGCACCGCGAGAGCGCTTCGACGACCATGCGCGTGGGCGGCCCGTTCAAGGCACGCTGGGGCTTCAAGGACTGGTGCATCAGTTTCAGCCGCCGCCTCCCCTCGCCCGATGGCCGATTCATCGGCATCGCCAGTGCATCGATGCGGTTGACGTACTTCAACCAACTGTTTCGTGGGCTGGACATCGGCAAAGGAAGCACCGTCAATTTGATCAGCGCAGACGGCATATTGCTGGCCCGACAAGCCGAGCAACCCGACAAATACGCAATTGGCCGGGACTTCAGCGGGCTTCCCAACTTTCAGCGAATCCTCAAGACAAACAGCGGAAGCTTCACGGCCGTATCAGACCTGGACGGAACAACTCGGCTGTACACGTTCTCACGCGTGGGCGACTTGCCGCTGATCGTCATCGTGGCCCAATCGAAAGACGTGGTGTACGCCGTCTGGAAACGCAACGCGGCGCTGGTGGCGGGCGCGACGAGCCTTTTGTGCCTGGGCATCCTGTGGCTGTCGTACCTGTTGGGTAAACAGTTGAAGCTGCGACACCTCGCAGAACGGGAGTTGGCTGAGCTGGCCTCGACGGACGGCCTGACAGGGCTGGCAAACCGGCGGCGACTGGATCAGGTATTTCGACAGGAGTGGTCCAGAGGCATGCGCTCCGGTAAACCGTTGTCATTGCTGATGATTGATGTCGACCACTTCAAGGCATTCAACGACCGGCACGGCCATCACGGTGGGGACGTGGCGTTGCGCAACGTGGCCCAAACCCTGGCCAATACAATTCGTAGACCCGGTGATCTGGCGGCGCGCTATGGCGGCGAGGAGTTTTTGGTGGTTTTACCGGAAACAGATTTGCAGGGCGCCAGAATCATCGCCGAAAAGATCAGGGTTGCGATTGAATCGCTCCCGCCCTATGCCGGAGACAGGCATTCCGTCACCGTCAGCATTGGTATCGCCTCGCGCCAGCCCAATGCGGGCGACAAGCAGGCACAACTGTTCAGTGATGCTGACGAAGCGCTCTACCGGGCGAAGCACAATGGCCGTAATCGCACTGAGTTCAACCCTCCTTCGAAAACGGCATAAAAAAACGCCAGACACGTCTGGCGTTTTCAAATCAGAGGACCGAGCCGTAAACGGGCTCAGCTACGCTGATCAGCTTGCTCTGCGAACGGTGTCACGCAGCGCTTTGACTTTGTCGTGGTTCGCCTGGACGCCTGGCAGCTGGCGCTGAATCAGGGTCACTACGTTAGCAGGCAGGTTTTTCTCGACCGCTTTTTGCGAAGCTTCTTTGTACGCTTTCAGGGCGTGGTCTTCACCGCGCTCTACTTCGTTCAATACAGCCTCATCGCTTTTGCCGGTCACGGCCGCTTTCAGCTCAACCCAGAGACGATGCGCGGCACCCGCGGCGCTGGACGATTTGTCTGGATCGCCACCCAGTGCACGGACTTCAGCTTGAAGTTCACGTACAGACGTCGCGCACTCGGTAGAGCGGGAAAGGAAATACGCCTTGATTTCTGGGTTCTTGACGTCTTCAGCAGCGGTGTGAAAACCTTTCTCGCCGTCAATGCTGGTCTCGATCAGATCATTGAGTACCGAGATCGCTTCTTTGTTGATATCCGTCATTTTGCAGTTCCTTTCTGGCAGGTTAATCGAAGAGTTGATATTTCTACACTCGATAACCTGAATATTGCAGAGCTCGTGCCAGTTTTTTAAAACAGAATAAACCGATATTTATCAACAGGTTATATTTATCAAGACACAGCCCATTCTCTCTTTTTGCATGATCTGTTCGTTTGCACGTATGCAAAATGCACGTACCTTGCTAGTTCACACGGAAAGACCAACGGCGGTGTTATGAATCCCGAGAAACTCAAACTTCTGGTAACCCGTGAAATGCCTTACGGCAAATACAAGGGGCGATTGCTGGCGGACCTGCCGGGTGACTACCTTAACTGGTTCGCGCGCAAAGGCTTCCCCACGGGCGAGCTGGGCAGTCTGCTGGCGCTGATGCATGAGATCGACCACAACGGGCTGTCGGCCCTCCTCGATCCCTTGCGAACCAAACCCCGTGAGCCTTTGCGAGAAAGCCCTCTAAAAACACCGATCCGGTTTTCCTGACCCCTTGACGAGATGAACGACGTGATGACCCCTGCCCAATCCGTTGCACAGCACCGCGCCCATGACGAAGCGTTCTGGCGTGAAATCGCCCGCCAGTACGACGTGGAGCCGGGGCCGATCAACTTCGAACATGGCTACTTCGGGCGCATGACCCGCGAAGTGCTGCGCACGTACGAACAGCATCTGGCGTACGTAAACCGCAGCAATTCGGTCTATGTCCGGCAGCGCTTCGACACTGAGGACAGCGAGACCCTCCGCGCCGACCTGGCTCAACTGCTGGACGTGCCGAGCGGCGAAATCGCCCTGACTCGCTGCGCTTCGGAGTCATTGCAAACCCTGATCCGCAACTACAACGGCTTACAGCCGGGGGATCAGGTGCTGATCAGCGATCTGGACTACAACAGCGTGCAAACGGCCATGCGTTGGCTGGCGAAGCACCGCGGGGTCGAAGTGATCGAGATTCGGCATGCTCACCCGGCCAGCTATGAATCCCTCGTCAATGCCTATCGTGACGCCTTCGCGAACCATCCACGACTCAAGCTGATGGCATTGACCCACGTAACGCACCGCACGGGACTGGTCATGCCTGTTGAGCCCATTGCTGCGCTGGCCAAGGCGCAAAACATCGATGTGATTCTGGACGGTGCTCACGCCCTGGGACAGCTGGACTTCAAGCTGGACGAACTCGGCGTGGCATTTGCCGGGTTCAACCTGCAGAAGTGGATGGGGGCGCCGTTGAGCCTGGGTTTCATTTATGTGAAACAGGAACGATTGTCTGCCATCGACCCCGACATGGGCGACGAGCGATACGCCGTCGATGACATTTTGGGGCGGGTGCCGTATGGCACGCCGAACATTCCCGCGCTGCTGACGCTGACCAAGGTCTTCGAAGAACACCGAGCCATAGGCGGGTCTGCCGTCAAAGGCGCACGCTTGGCCTATCTACGGGACCTGTGGGTTCGTGAAGTGCGAGATGTGCCGGGAATCGAAGTGCTGACACCGGATGATCCACGGCTGTACTGCGGGATCACGTCACTGCGCTTTACGCGCCATCAAGATCAGTCGCTCATGACGCAGCGCCTGCTCGACGAACATGGCGTTTTCGTGGTGGCCAGAACCGGTTCCGCCTGCGGCCCATGCATTCGGGTCACCCCCGGCTTTGTGACCTCCGCCGACGATGTAGCAAGGTTGATCGTTGCATTGCGCGCTTTGGCCTGAGCCCATAAACGCTTGCAGACAGGCAAAAAAAAGCGGCGACCGTGGATAAGGCGGCGCCGCAAAGACTTTAATGGAACATCTGTAAATCACGAGCGGTAAAGATACGCGCTGAAACCGAGTCGGGTGCGATACATATGTAGTGCACATGAAGAAAAATCGCTGATCTCTCTCCTCGCTCCTTCTCAACTCAACGCTACGGCTGGAGTCGCGGTGCACGCGGCCCGGCTTTCTACATTCGCATCGCGCAAAAAAAAACGGCGTTCCGGACCAAGGGAACACCGTTAAACAGCCATGCAACAACGACTTCTGTAGCAGCGCCTCAGCGCCCGAATCCAATCATCTGAAACGATTAAAACAGCCACCTCATGAACGGGAGCTGTCGAGGATCAAGCATGGGCGCTTAACGCAGGTTTCAGTCGAACAACGCAATCGCTTCGGCGGTCGCCTCAGTGATGCGGCCCCAGTCGCCGTTCTTGACCCACGCGTTATCGATCATCCAGGTGCCGCCAACGCACATCACGTTAGGCAGCGCCATGTAGTTCTTCAGGTTGGCAGCGCTGACGCCGCCAGTCGGGCAGAAACGCACTTCCGGGAATGGACCGCCCAGCGCCTTGATCGCGCCGACGCCGCCGCTGATCTCGGCCGGAAACAGCTTGAAGCGGCGGTAGCCCAAGGCATAACCGATCATGATTTCCGACGCGCTGCTGATGCCAGGCAGCAACGGCAATTCGCTTTGCGCGCCTGCTTCCAGCAGATCCTGAGTGCTGCCTGGGGTCACGATGAACTGCGAGCCCGCCTCCTCCGCTGCCTTGAGCATGTGACGGTCGAGGATCGTGCCCGCGCCAACGCACAGTTCAGGTCGTGCGTCGCGCAAAATACGAATGGCCTTGAGGCCGAACTCCGAACGCAGGGTGATTTCCAGCGCGTTCAGGCCGCCTGCCGCCAGCGCATCGGCCAGCGGCAGCACGTCCTGTTCGCGTGCAATGGTGATGACCGGCAGAATCTTCGCTTTCGCGCAGAGTTCGTCGATCTGGGCAATCTTGCTCGCCATGCTATTCAACGGCTGTTTCACTTGGGTATTTTCCATGGCGGCTGATCCTTTGCTTATGGGCACCAGTAGATCTCTAAAGACGGGTTAAGGAACGCGCGGATCGGCATTTCGGCGAGGTCATCGCCGGCCAGCGCCGTGCGCAGGGTTTCCAGTTTTGCCTGCCCGGAAACGGACAGGATCGGCGTCGCGGCGGACGCCAACAGTGAGCGCGTCATGGTCAGACGCTGATGAGGCGTGCTCGGCGCCAGCATCGGCAGGCAGCGACGTTCGCCGTTCAAGTCCAACGCTTCAGGCAGATTCGGGCTGTCAGGGAACAGCGACGCGGTGTGGCCGTCATCCCCCATGCCCAGAATCAACACATCGATCTTCGGCAGTTCCTTGAGCGCTTCGTCGGTCGCTGCCGCTGCTTCTTCCAACGTCTGGGTCGGACGGTAGAGGCTGAAGAAGCCCGCTTTCTCGGCCGGTCCCTGAAACAGGAAACGCTTGAGCAGCCCCGCGTTGCTGTCGGCATGCTCGGTCGGCACCCAGCGCTCGTCGGCCAGGCTGATCACGACTTTCGACCATTCGATGGGCTTTTGCGCCAATGCCTGAAAGAACGCCACGGGACTTTTTCCCCCCGAGACGACCAGCGTCGCGATGCCGTGAGGGTTATTCGCGATGGCCGCCGTGAGGCGTTCCGCCACATGATCGGCCAATGCATTGGCCAACAGCTCGGGGTTATCGAATTCGTTGGCTTTAAGGCCAGCCGGAAATTCAAGTTCACATATCGCCATACCAGGACCTCCCGTCACGAGTAATGAGCGCAATGGAGCTCATTGGCCCCCAGGAGCCTGCTGCATAAGGCTTGGGCGCATCGCCGGCCTTCTTCCAGCCAGCGATCAACTGGTCACACCATTGCCACGCATACTCGATCTCATCTTTGCGGACAAACAGGTTTTGGTTGCCACGCATGACCTCCAACAACAACCGCTCGTACGCGTCCGGGATACGGGCGCTGCGGTAGGCGTCAGAGAAGCTCAGTTGCAAGGGGTTGCTGCGCAATTGCATGCCTTTATCCAGCCCCTGATCCTTGGTCATCACTTGCAGCGAGATACCTTCATCGGGCTGCAGGCGGATGATCAGGCGGTTGCTGATCTGCATCCGCTGTTCCGGGGCGAAGATGTAGTGCGGCGGTTCCTTGAAGTGAATGACGATCTGCGACAGCTTTTGCGGCATGCGTTTGCCGGTGCGCAGATAGAACGGAACCCCTGCCCAACGCCAGTTACGGATGTCGGCACGAATGGCAACGAACGTTTCGGTGTCGCTCGCGGTATTGGAATTTTCCTCTTCCAGGTAACCGGGAACCGGTTTGCCTTCGCTGTAACCGGCGATGTATTGCCCGCGCACCACTTGGGTGGCCAGGCGCTCCGGCGTGAACGGCGCCAGCGCATTGAGCACCTTTACCTTTTCATCACGGATGCTGTCGGCGGACAGGTCGCTCGGAGGGTCCATCGCAATCAGACACAGCAGCTGCAACAGGTGGTTCTGGATCATGTCGCGCAGCTGACCCGCCTGATCGAAGTAGCCCCAACGGCCCTCGATCCCTACTTTCTCCGCCACAGTAATCTCGACGTGAGAAATATAGTTCTGGTTCCATTGGGTTTCGAACAGGCTGTTGGCGAAACGCAGCGCGATGAGGTTTTGAACGGTGTCTTTGCCCAGATAGTGGTCGATCCGGTAGACGCGGTTTTCCGGCAGGAAGCGGGCCACGGCGTCGTTGACCCGACGCGACGACGCGAGGTCGTGGCCGATCGGTTTTTCCAGGACGGCGCGGGTGCGGTCAGTCAGGCCGACCAGCGCCAGGTTCTCGCAGATGGCTCCGTACACCGACGCCGGTGTGGCGAAGTAGGCAATCATGGTTTGTGCGTCGCCCACTGCTTCGGCCAGCGCAACGTAATCTTCACCCTTGAGGAAATCCACGTGCAGGTAGCTCAGGCGTGCCTGAAAACGCTCCACATGTTCACTTTCCAGCTGGGATTCGGGGACGAAACGACGCAGGCTCTTGTCGATATAAGCCAAGTGTTCCTGAGGCGTTCCCGCCTCGCGAGCCAACGCAAGAATTCGGGTCTCGGCATGCAGAAGGCCAGCACGGTCCAGCTGATACAGCGCTGGGAACAGTTTGCGCACAGCCAGGTCGCCCAAGGCGCCGAACAAGGCAAAAGTGCACGGTTCAACCGTAATCGAGAGCATAATGTTGGTTCTTTTATCAAGTTAGGCTACAAATACCTTTTTTAAAGGCGTTACTCAAGGCCAAATGTAGTAATAACCACAACATTTACCCAAAAAACACATTACAGTGGTGATCACTACAGGCCCTCAGTACGATAGGCCACCTTTGCTACAGGCTAAAGGCCCAGTTGCGCACCTTTTGCAGAAAGGCCCACAGAACAGCCTGTTACCGCTTCACGAGAAGGACTTTGAATGGACCGCGTACGCAATCTTCTGGAGCAGATCCAGAGTCGACTCGAAGAATTGAACAAGGCCGAGCGCAAGGTTGCCGAGGTGATTCTGAGCAACCCTCAGCAAGCCACGCGTTTCAGCATTGCGGCGCTGGCCCAGGCGGCCAAGGTCAGCGAGCCGACCGTCAATCGCTTCTGCCGCTCGTTCGACGTCAGCGGCTACCCTGAACTCAAACTGCAACTGGCCCAGAGCCTGGCCAGCGGCGCCGCCTACGTGAGCCGCGCGGTGGAAGCCGACGATAATCCGGAAGCCTACACCCGCAAGATTTTCGCCAGCGCCATCGCCTCCCTCGACAGCGTATGCCAGGTGCTGGACCCGAACCTGATCAGCAAGGCCGTGGACCTGCTGATTCAGGCGCGGCAGATTCACTTCTTCGGCCTGGGCGCCTCGGCCCCGGTGGCGCTGGATGCGCAGCACAAATTCTTCCGCTTCAACCTCGCTGTGACGGCTCATGCCGATGTGCTGGTGCAACGCATGCTTGCATCGGTGGCGCACACGGGGGAGCTGTTCGTGATCATTTCCTACACCGGCCGCACTCGCGAACTGGTGGAAGTGGCCCGGATCGCCCGCGAGAACGGCGCTTCGGTGCTGGGCCTGACCGCTGCTGGGTCGCCGCTGGCCAAAGCCAGTACGCTGAGCCTGAATATCCCTCTGCCTGAAGACACCGACATTTATATGCCGATGACGTCACGGATCATCCAATTGACCGTGCTCGATGTGCTGGCCACCGGCATGACGCTGCGCCGTGGCGTGGATTTCCAGCCGCACCTGCGCAAGATCAAGGAAAGCCTCAATGCCAGCCGGTATCCGGTGGATGATGAGTTGAACTAACGAGCGCGATACGGCCCCGAAGGCCGGGATTGATAAAGACACCCTGCGGGAGCGTCGTTCATCCCACCAAAGTGGCCTGCAAACTCAATCGCGCCTGCTGTCCTGGGGCCAGGCTCAGACAATCATCCACCCCGGACACCGCCTCGACCCGCACAAACCCCGTTGCCTCATGACCTGCCACCCCCAGCAACGGCCGGCTGCCGGGATGCCAGACGACAGTATTGGCGCTGTCGTGGGTGTTGATGTTCAAACGGCGCCGCCACGTGTCGTCGTGCAACTCAACTGGACCGGTGTGCTCGAAAACGCGCTGGCAACTGCCCGAGACGCGCAACTCCCCTTTTTGTTCACAGGCACTGCGACTGAGCTCGTCGTAACCCTGTGCGCCGTCGAGACCTTCCAGTGCCACGTCGGCGATGTCGCTGATGCGCCAGTAAGCGTGCAAGGCATGACCGAACTGGCACGGCTCACTGTCGTCATGTCGGGTTTCCAGACGCAGGTCCATGCATTGCCCCAATTCAGCATGCAGATCGGCCTGCCAGTCCCACAGACTCAAGCGCCAGTGCAGCGAAACGCCTTCATCGTGTTCCTGGCTGTCGATCAGCTTCCAGTCGAGCAAACGCCCCCATCCATTGACGGGCCAGCCGCCCTCTCCCGGATGACGCCCGACCCAAGGCCAACACACCGGCACGCCGCCCCGAATCGCGCCCACCTGCGGCCATTGCGACGCGCACCACAGCCACGGCCTCTGGCCGACTGGCTGAAAATGCAACAACTGCGCGCCTTGGCGACTGAACACGGCATGACAGCGCGGGTGGTTGATCACCAGCACGTCACGCTGCTGATGCCGCTCCCACTGGAAGGTCGGCTGCGGCCGCGTGGCGGTGAAGAAGCGCTGAAGGGGATGTTCGAATGATCCTGTGTCCCTGATCGCCATGACATTCTCGATGGGATAAGTGTGTCCATCTATGGGTGGTGGGAGATCGCGCACGGCCGTATTCAGCGGCGAGCCTTGCAAACGATAAAAAAGCCCCGATTCCGGAGCGAGTACCGCACAAAAAAAACGGGCAGCCAGGCTGCCCGTAAAGCACACACGACCCTTGATCGTTTGTGAAGCACATCAGAGAGCGATGTGCGGAGGAGCGGTCCGCACAACGATGAAGCGTTTAGAACTTCGATTGGATCTTGATACCTGCGACCAGCGCGTTCTGGACTTCGTCCACACCGCCCGGGCTCTTCACGTATTGCAGGTTGGGACGCACGGTCAGCCAGTCGGTGACGTGTACGCCGTAGTAGATTTCCGAGTTGTATTCGGTCTTCTGGATTGGCAGGTAGTTCGGGTTGTCGTAGTCGTCGATACCGTTGACGGCGTTGACCAGACGACGGTTGTCCTGGGCATCATCGTTGACGTGGATGCGAGCGACACCGATACCGATGTCATCCTTCGGACGGGCATCGAACGGGCCTTTGTAGACGAAACCGATCTGCTGATAGTTGTCGACGAAGTTGGTGGCTTTGTCATGAACGGTCAGGTTACCGAAGATGCTCAGACCACGGGATGCGTCGCCGTTGTGGCTGGTCAGTTGTTGCTGAGCCACGACCCACCAACCGTGCTTGTCCTTGTGGGACTTGAAGTCACCGCCTGCGATGGCTTGTGGCTGGCCGTTGGTGTTTTCGTACAGGTCAGGCGCGCTCGGGTTACTGACGTAGTAGCCCAGACGGTATTCGCCTGGCAGCGAATTGACGGTCGGCGACCACACCACTTCTACCGGCACCACAGTACCTTGGGAACCGCTGCCGCTCAGCTTGAAGCCGTTGCCGGTTTCGAGGTTCGAAGGGTTCTGCTCGTACACGCCGATCTGTGCGAACAACTCTGGCGTGATGTTGTATTTCACGCGAGCGGCCCATTGGCTGACAGGCCAGTTGTACCAGGTGTTCACGTAGTTACCAACCTGCGAGCCGCAGAGCGTCAAGTTCTGGAAGTCGCATGGGAAGCTGTTGAAGTCTTCGCCTTCGCCGAAACGGCCAACTTTGATGTCCAGCGCGCCGTCGAAGAATTTCTGCTTGTACCACATTTGCGTCAGACGCCAGGTCTGACCACGGCCCCAGACTTCTTGCGAGGAACTGAGCGTGCCAGCGCGCGGGTCGCCGATACGGTCGTTGGAGATGTTGTTACCGCTACGCTCGGTGATCGCCAGCTTGAATTCCGCATCGTGCCAACCGAGGATTTTTTGCAGGTCCATCTGAACGCCGAACGCGAACTGGTCGCTGTAGCGGCCGGTTCTGTCGTCGTTGTAACCGCCATTGAGGTTGGAAGCCGCCTCACCCACGTACTCGATCGGGAAGTCATAACCTTTGTCGTACAGTTCCTGGCGCAGACCGCCCCAGTCGCCCGTCAAGTGCTCGCTTGCCTTGAATGGCTCCATGGCGGAGGCCGTTCCAGACATCGTCAATGCGCTCAAGACTGACAGCCCGCCGATGAGCTGCAGTTGGTTGAGCGATTTGCCTTTTACCTTCTTCATCCCTTAAATCCTCGTTTTATTGTTATTAGCTAAACAGCGTTGTAACCACTTGCTTCGTGTGCCTGCCGGGGCTTTTTTACGGCAGAAATAGCCCCGACAGAGGTGCTCGTTGGCGCAGTGCTCCTGCGCATGGAATTCAGTTGCGGTTGAGCCGCGTGACGTTGCCCATGCCTTCGCTCACCTGTGGCGTCGACAGCGCGCCCAATCGCTCGCCGGTCTTGGCGTCGAACAGCAACACCTTGGACGGATCGAACTGCAGGGTCAGGGTTTCGCCCACCGCTGGCGCCACATCGGGCGCCAGACGGCAGCAGACCTTGCTGTCGTTGAGCGTGACGAACACCAGCGTGTCAGGACCGGTCGGTTCCGTGACTTGAACTTCGGCGCGAATGGTCGGCATCCCTGAGGTTTCACCGGACGCTAGCACGATCTGTTCAGGGCGAAGGCCCAGAATCACCTCACGGTCTTCGAGGCCTGGATCGTTGATGCTCATCGGCAACTCGCAGCGGGCCTGACCGCTGTCGAGCAGCGCCACCAGACGGCCCTCCTTGCGTTGCAGACGCAGCGGGATGAAGTTCATCGGCGGCGAACCGATGAAGCTGGCAACGAACAGGTTGGCCGGATCGTTGTAAATCTGTTTTGGCGTGCCGAACTGCTGGATGATGCCGTCCTTCATGACCGCCACTTTGTCGCCCAGGGTCATTGCTTCGATCTGGTCGTGGGTCACGTAGACCGTGGTGGTTTTCAGGCGCTGGTGCATCAGTTTCATTTCGGTGCGCATCTCGACCCGCAGCTTGGCGTCGAGGTTGGACAGCGGTTCGTCGAACAGATAGATCTTCGGACGACGGGCCAGCGCTCGGCCCATGGCCACGCGTTGTTGCTGACCACCTGAGAGTTGACCCGGCTTGCGGTTGAGCAGGTGTTCGATCTGCAGCAGCTTGGCGACACGGCCAACTTCGGCGTCGATGTCGGCCTGGCTCATCTTGCGAATCTTCAGGCCGAACTCGATGTTCTCGCGCACGCTCATGGTCGGGTACAGCGCATAGGACTGGAACACCATCGCGATGTCGCGATCCTTCGGGCTCATGCCGCTGACGTCCTGATCACCGATCATGATCGCGCCGCCCGTGATGTTTTCCAGGCCCGCGATGCAGTTCATCAGGGTCGACTTACCACAGCCCGAAGGACCGACCAGGATCAGGAATTCGCCATCCTTGATCGACAGTTCGATGTTCTTCAGGGTGTCCGGCAGGCCGGCCCCGTAAGTCTTGTTTACATTGCGAAGTTCGAGCGTTGCCATGATTACCCCTTGACTGCGCCGGCCGTCAGCCCGCGCACGAAATACTTGCCTGCGACCACATAGACCAGCAGGGTCGGCAGACCAGCGATCATCGCCGCCGCCATATCAACGTTGTATTCCTTGACCCCGGTGCTCGTGTTGACCAGGTTGTTCAGCGCCACGGTGATGGGCTGCGAATCACCGCTGGAGAACACCACACCGAACAGGAAGTCGTTCCAGATCTGCGTGAACTGCCAGATCAGGCAGACCATGATGATCGGGGTCGACATCGGCAGAATGATCCGCCGGAAAATGGTGAAGAACCCGGCACCGTCCAGACGCGCCGCCTTGACCAGCGCATCCGGCACGCTGACGTAGTAGTTGCGGAAGAACAGCGTGGTGAACGCCAGGCCGTAGACCACGTGAACCAGAACGAGGCCGGTGGTGGTGCTGGCCAAGCCCATTTTCCCGAGGGTGAACGAGGCCGGCAGCAGCACGGTCTGGAACGGCAGGAAGCAGCCGAACAGCAGCAAGCCGAAGAACATCTGCGAACCCCGGAAGCGCCACATCGACAGCACGTAGCCGTTCAACGCGCCGATGGCCGTGGAGATCAGCACCGCGGGAACGGTGATCAGGATCGAGTTCAGGAAGTAGCCCTTCACCGTCGCCCAGGCCTTGATCCAGCCAATGGCCGTGACTTCGGCGGGCCAACTCAAAAGGTTGCCGGTGCCGATGTCTTCCGGAGACTTGAAGCTGGTGAGCAGCATGACCACCAGCGGGATCAGGTAGATCAGCACCGCGCCGATCAGCACCGCGTAGATCGCGATGCGGCTCAAACTGATGGAAGGTTTGGCGGCGAGACTAGTCATTGCGCTTGGTCCTCAGCTCGGAATACAGGTAAGGCACGAGGATCGCGAGAATCGCACCGAGCATCAGAATCGCACTGGCCGAGCCCATCCCCATCTGGCCGCGGCTGAAGGTGAACGAGTACATGAACATCGCAGGCAGGTCGGACGAATAGCCCGGGCCACCGGCGGTCATTGCAGCGACCAGGTCGAAGCTTTTGATCGCGATGTGCGCCAAAATCATCACCGCACTGAAGAACACCGGACGCAGGCTTGGCAGCACCACTTTCCAGTAGATTTTCGGCATGCTAGCGCCATCGATCTGCGCGGCACGAATGATGGATTGATCAACGCCCCGCAGACCGGCCAGGAACATCGCCATGATGAAACCCGACGCTTGCCAGACCGCCGCGATGACGAGGCAGTAGACCACGCGATCCGGGTCGATCAGCCAGTCCAGGCGGAAGCCTTCCCAGCCCCAGTCGCGCAGCAGTTTGTCCAGGCCCATGCCAGGGTTGAGCAGCCATTTCCAGGCCGTACCGGTGACGATCATCGAGAGCGCCATTGGGTACAGGTAAATGGTGCGGATGAAACCTTCGCGACGAATGCGCTGATCGAGGAACACCGCCAGCAACACGCCGACCACCAGGCTTATGCCGATGAACATGCCGCCGAAGACCGCGAGATTCTTGCTCGCGACCCACCAGCGATCGTTATCGAACAGTCGGGCGTATTGCGCCAGCCCTACGAATTTGTAGGACGGGAGGAAAGTCGAGTTGGTGAACGACAGAACGAACGTCCACAGGATATAGCCGTAAAAGCCCACCAGAACGATGAACATGCTGGGCGCCAGCACCAGTTTGGGTAGCCAGCGCTGCAGTGCATCGAACGGCGAGGCTTTGCTGAACACAGCAACAGAACTCATGGGGAAATCCAGTACAGAAAAGTAAAGAGTACGAGCGTGCTCTCTGTAGGAGTGAGCTTGCTCGCGATCAGCTGTGTCAGACACGAATCTGGTGTCTGGTCAAACGCATCGCGAGCAAGCTCACTCCTACAGGGGAGCGGTGATACGGACTATTTAGCCGACTTGATCGCAGCGCCCAGCTTCTTCGCCGCGTCAGCCGGGTCGGCTTTCGGGTCGTTGATGTAGTTGGTCACGACGTCAAAGAACGCGCCCTGAACGGCCAGCGTGGTTGCCATGTTGTGCGCCATGCTCGGTTGCAGGCCGCCGGATTTGGCATCCGCGAGGAAGTCCTTGGCAGCGGTCTGCGCGCAGGAGTCGAAGCCGTACTTGTTCATGTCAGCCAACATGTCGGTCCGAACCGGGATCGAGCCTTTGTTGATGCTGAAGACTTTCTGGAAGTTTTCACCCAGCACGACTTTTGCGATGTCTTGCTGACCGGCCTGAGTGCCCTTGTCCTTAACTTTGAACACCGCCAGCGAGTCGATGTTGTAGGTGAACGCCTTGTCGGTGCCCGGGAAGGCCACGCACTGGTAATCCTTGCCTGCAACTTTCTTGGCAGCGGTCCATTCGGACTTGGCCCAGTCACCCATGATCTGCATGCCGGCCTTGCCGTTGATGACCTTGGCAGCTTCCAGGTTCCAGTCCTGGCCTTTACCATCCGGGTCCATGTAGGTGGCGACTTTCTTCAGTTCGGTGAGCGACTTGACCATTTCAGGACCGGTCAGCGCGCCGTTGTCGAGGTCGACCAAGGCTTTCTTGTAGCCGTCAGCACCCATGACCGAGAGGACAACCGCTTCGAACACGGTGCTGTCCTGCCAAGGCTGACCACCGTGGGCCAGCGGGATGAAGCCGGCTTTCTTCAGCTTGTCGCCAGCGGCGTAGAATTCTTCGAGGGTGGTCGGGGCTTTTTCGATACCGGCTTTCTTGAAGACTTCCGGGTTGATCCACAGCCAGTTCACGCGGTGAATGTTCACCGGAACGGCCACGTAATCACCGTCGTACTTCACGGTGTCGGAGACTTTCTTGTCCAGCAGGCTGTCCCACTTCTCTTCTTTGGCGGTGTCTTTCAACACGTCCGTGTCGAGCAGGCCAGTGGACGCCCATTCCTGAATGTCAGGGCCTTTGATCTGGGCAACGCCAGGCGGGTTACCGGCGACGGCGCGGCTTTTCAGCACGGTCATGGCAGTCGAACCGCCACCGCCTGCAACGGCGCCGTCTTTCCAGGTGAAGCCGTCTTTTTCAACTTGGGCTTTCAGCACATCGACAGCCGCTTTTTCACCGCCGGACGTCCACCAGTGGACAACTTCGACAGTGCCTTTGGAATCGGCGGCCATGGCGCTCAGAGGGAACAACGAGGCGAGAGAAATGAGTGCTGCGAGACGGGAGATCGAATTCATCTATTTGACCTTATTGTTGTTATGCATGAGCAAGTCTTGGTGCTTGCGCTGCATGGATTCTAAACAACGGGTTAGAGCGGACGGTAACGAAGGGATGCGCAAGTGTCACAGGTTGGTGACATTCGAAATAAGGTGAGCGGACGCTGAATCCTGTGGTAGCGAATTTATTCGCGAATCGGTGTTTCAGCCAGCACGCATACGGCGACTGTACAGCCCTTTCGCGAATGAATTCGCTCCCACAGAAATCCGCCTTAACCGGGATTAACGGGATTAACGGGATTATTCCACCCCACGCGGCAGGCGCAGGGTCACGCGTAAACCGCCTTCGCGCAGGTTCTGCAAACTGACTTCACCGCCATGGCTGTGGGCGATGTTGCGAGCGATGCCCAGCCCCAGGCCATAGCCCTGCTGTTGTTTGCCCGCCAGCCGGAAATGCGGCTCGAACACCTGCTCAAGGCGCTGTTCGGGTACGCCGGGGCCTTCGTCTTCGACGTGCAGCACGAACGCATCCGCGTCGTCTTCGATGCGCAGATGGGCCTTGTCACCGTACTTGATGGCGTTGTCGATCAGGTTGCCCATGCAACGTCGCAAGGCCAACGGCTTGCCGTAGAACATCGACATGGCCTTGCCTTCGACCGTGACACGCCCGCCGCCATTGGCCGCCAGATACGGCTCGATCAGGCAATCCAGCGCGTGATTGAGGTCCACCGGCTCAATGTTCTCGTGAATGTCGGTGTCCTTCACGCACTGCAACGCGCCCTTGACCAGCAGCTCCAGCTCGTCCAGATCCCGGGTGAATTTGACCTGCATCGCTTCATCTTCCAGCAACTCGACCCGCAACCTGAGTCGCGTGATCGGCGTACGCAAATCGTGGGAAATGGCGCTGAACAACTGACCACGTTCGGTGAGGTAACGGCTGATGCGATCACGCATGGTGTTGAACGCGCGGGTCACCTCAATGACCTCGCTGCCCCCACCCTCCACGACTGGCTCTACATCTGCACCCAAAGACAGGTCCCGCGCTGCGCGGGCCAGGCGTTTCAGCGGGCCGCTTTGCCAGTGCACCAGCAGGCCGATGAACACCAGCAGGAAAATACTCGTCAGCCCGATGAACCAGACCTGCTGCGACGGAAGGCCCTCTTCCTCCAGCATGGTGTACGGCTCGGGCAGCAGCGAGGCGATGTACAGCCATTCGCCGGGGGACAGCTCGATCTGCGTGACCAGAACCGGCGGATTCACCGGTTCGAGGGTCAACGCGTAGTGCGCCCAGGAGCGCGGCAGTTCATCGAGCTTGAGGCCGCTATTGAAAATCCGCAGGTCTTCGGGCCGCACGAAACGAACGAGGATGTCGGGGTCTGCGCCCAGGTTCTGCCGCAGCACTTGGCCGACGACGTCGATCACCGCCGTTTTGCGCACGGTCGGCTCCAGCACTTGCATGTCGAGCGGGCGGTCGTTGAGCGAGACGAAGAAGCGCGTGCCGCCCATGCTGCGCAGTTGATCGAGAACCAACGGGCGAAAGGCGACAGGCAGAGAGCGGAAGTAACTGACGCTCGCAGACATGGAAAACCCAAGGCTGCGCGCGCTGGTGATCAGGCCCTCCATCTGGGTGGCGCGCAGTTGCGAGAGCCAGATCAAACTCGACAGGGTCTGGGCCAGTAACACCGCCAACAGGGTCAGCAGCAGCATGCGTCCCAGCAGCGAGCGCGGGACGGGAAGACGGCGCTTCTTCTCGGTCACCATCGCCGGTCAGTAACCGTTGCTGGCTTGCGGCAACACATTGGCTGCCAACAGATAACCACTGCCTCGCACGGTACGGATCAATCGCGGTGCCTTGCCGGTGTCCCGCAGACGCTGGCGCAAGCGGCTCACCGCCATGTCCACGATGCGCTCCAGCGGCATCAATTCACGGCCTCGCGTGGCATTGCCGATGGTGTCGCGGTCGAGGATCTGTTGCGGGTTGTCGAGAAACAGCTTGAGCAGCGCAAAATCGGCGCCCGAGAGAATCACCTCTTCGCCATCGCTGTGGAAAAGGCGATGGCTGACCATATCCAGTCGCCACTCGTCGAACACCAGCACTTCGCCGCCAGCGCGCTCTTGCCCGAACTGGGCGCGACGCAGCAATGCCTTGATGCGGGCCTGAAGCTCGCGAGGGCTGAACGGTTTGGCCATGTAGTCGTCAGCGCCGAGCTCCAGACCGATGACACGGTCGGCCTCGTCGGAACTGGCGGTGAGCATGATGATCGGCACATGGGGCTGTCGCGGGTGCTGCCGGACCCAGCGGCACAGGCTGAAGCCGTCTTCGTCGGGCAGCATGACATCGAGAATCAACAGGTCGCTGGGCTCGTCGTTGAACGCCTGGCGAAACTCCGCGCCATCCCCCACCGTGCGCACCTGAAACCCCGAACGGCTCAGGTAGGCTTGCAGCAGTTCCCGAATCTCCTGGTCATCGTCGACCACCAGAATCGATTTACTGACAGTGTTCACTTTGGTCGTCCTTGTTGGCACTGAAATTATTGTTATAGGAGAGCAGCTGCAAGCTTCGAGCTTCAAGCCTCAAGAAAAAGCAGAGGCGTGCGCAGTCCCACTTGCGGCTTGAAGCTTGAGGCTCAAAGCTGGCTTGCCGCCTGATCCAGTGCCACACCCGCGCCCATCAGGCCAGGGTATTCCGCCGTCACCAGCCAGACCGGCACGTCGTTGAAGTAATCCTTCATCAGCCCTTTTTCCGCCAGCGCCGTGTTGAAGCCGCTCTGCATGAAGAAGTCGACGAAACGCGGGATCACGCCACCGGCGATGTACACGCCGCCACGGCCTCCCACGGTCAACACGTTGTTGCCCGCGACACGGCCCAGGAACACGCAGAACTGCTCCAGCACCGCGCAGGCCACCGGATCGCCTTTGAGCGCCGCAGACGTAATGGCCGCCGGGGATTTCAGCTCGGCATCGATCCCGTCCAGCGCGCAGCTGACCCGATACAGCAGCAACAGACCAGCGCCGCTCAAAATCGTTTCAGCACTGACGTGTTCGTGTTCGGCCATCAGCCGCGTCCACAGCAGCGCTTCGCGCGCGGTGCCGATGGGCAGGTCGACATGGCCGCCCTCCCCTGGCACCGCGGTCCAGTGATTTTCGCCGGAGCGAATCAACGTCCCGACCCCCAGGCCAGTGCCGGGACCGATCACCACGCGAGCGCCTTTCGGATCGCCCTTGCCGTGGCGCACGGTGAGGTATTCGTCGTCGCGCAGACGGGTCATGCCCAGCGCCATGGCGGTGAAATCGTTGACCATGATCAGGCTGTCGATCTTCAGCGCAGCGCAAAACGCCTGCCGATTGATCTTCCAGTGGCTGTTGGTGAAGTGGAAATCGTCACCGGTCACCGGGCCTGCCACGGCCAGACAGATCGAGCCGACATCGCCCAACTGCAATTCGAGGTCTTCGAGGTAAACCTGCAAGGCCTTTTCGGGACTGGCGTAATCGACCGTCGGGAACACCCGGATCGAGTGCAATTGATCGTCTTCCCATATGGCAAAACGAGCATTCGTGCCGCCGATATCACCCACCATCGCCAATGTCACTTGAGCGTCTCCAGATTCGAAGTAAAGGCGCTGGCGCCCTTCTCTGCCGAGCTGAAGGCCATGCGCATGAAACCGAACAGTTCACGGCCGGTGCCCACGTTATGGGACAAACGTCCGATTGCCGGTTCTCTGGCCGCCAATTCTGCCGGTTCGACGAGAACTTGCAACGTCCCTTTTACGCCATCTACCCGAACGAGGTCCCCCTCTCGGACAAGTGCCAAAGGGCCACCATCTGCGGCTTCGGGGCACACATGGATCGCGGCAGGGATTTTTCCGGACGCGCCGGACATACGCCCATCGGTGATCAGCGCAACCTTGAAACCCCGGTCCTGCAGCACGCCGAGGAACGGCGTCATCTTGTGCAGCTCAGGCATGCCGTTGGAGCGCGGGCCCTGAAAACGCATGACCGCGACGAAATCGCATTCCAGCTCGCCCGCCTTGAATGCGTCCGCCAGGTCCTGCTGATCTTCGAAAACCTTGGCCGGGGCCTCGACGATTTGATGCTCCAGCGCCACAGCCGACACCTTCATCACGCCCCGCCCGAGGTTACCCTCCATCACGCGCAGGCCGCCCTCCGGGGAGAACGGACGGGCAATCGGTCGCAAAATGTTTTCGTCCAGGCTTTCGACAGGCCCCTCGCGCCAGACCAGCTTGCCATCCTCAAGGAACGGCTCTTGGGTATAGCGACGCAGACCACGGCCCATCACGGTGTTGACGTCTTCGTGCAGCAGACCGGCGTCAAGCAGTTCGCGAATCAGGAACGACATGCCGCCCGCCGCCTGGAAGTGATTAATGTCGGCTTTGCCGTTCGGGTAGACATGGCTCAGGGTCGGCACGACTTCCGAGAGGTCGGCCATGTCCTGCCAGGTCAATTGAATACCCGCGCATTGGGCAATCGCCGGCATGTGCAGTGTGTGGTTGGTGGAACCGCCGGTCGCGTTCAAGGCAACAATCGAGTTGACCAGCGAACGCTCGTCCACAATTTCCCCTAGAGGGATGAATTCGCCGCTCTGTTTAGTCAGACGCGTCACCTGAAACGCCGCTTCGCGTGTCAGGGCATCGCGCAGCGGCGTGTAGGGATTGACGAAGGAGGCACCCGGCAAGTGCAGCCCCATGACTTCCATCAGCAACTGGTTGGTGTTGGCGGTGCCGTAAAAGGTGCAGGTGCCCGGCCCGTGATAGGACTTCATTTCCGAGTCCAGCAGTTCTTCGCGCGTTGCCTTGCCCTCGGCGTAACGCTGCCGCACGTCGGCTTTTTCCTTGTTGGAAATGCCCGAGACCATCGGCCCGCCCGGCACGAAGATCGTCGGCAAGTGGCCAAAACGCAGGGACCCCATCAGCAGGCCCGGCACGATCTTGTCGCAGATGCCCAGCATCAGCGCCGCGTCGAACATGTTGTGCGACAGCGCGACCGCCGTTGCCATCGCAATGACTTCTCGGCTGGCGATACTCAGTTCCATACCCGGCTCGCCCTGGGTGACGCCGTCGCACATAGCCGGCACGCCGCCCGCGAACTGACCGACAGAGCCGATTTCCCGCAAGGCTTTTTTGATCTGTTCAGGGAAATGTTCGTAAGGCTGATGCGCCGACAACATGTCGTTGTAGGCCGACACGATGGCCACGTTGGCCGCGTTCATCATCCGCAAGCTGTGTTTGTCTTCGGTGCCGCACGCGGCCACGCCGTGGGCGAAGTTGGCACATTGCAATTTGCCGCGCATCGGGCCGTCGCTCGCCGCGCCCCGAATCATTTGCAGATAGCGCTGACGTGTTTCACGGCTGCGGGCGATCAGCCGTTCGGTTACCTCAAGGACGCGGGGATGCATTGTGATGAACTCCAGGCTAGCGGATGGGTCACCCGTTCAGGCGCTTTCAAAAACCGGCTATCGAATCATGGCCCAAGAGAAACGCTTCAGCAAAGGCTAGACTTTTCAGACAGTTGTGTGGGCTCGACGGGTTTCTATTTGTAGATAAAACAAAATACTGCCACTAAAAAGGCTTGTTTTCTATTTTTATGAGAATAATCTTGTAATTCCAACAACAAATTCACTGAGGACGGGTGTATGACTCTCCGCATCGCAATCAACGGTTTTGGCCGCATCGGCCGCAACGTCCTACGTGCACTCTATACCCAAGGCTATCGTCAGGATTTGCAGGTCGTCGCCATCAATGACTTGGGCGACAGCGAGATCAACGCCCACCTTCTGAAGTTCGACACCGTGCACGGTCCGTTCGACGCGACCGTCGAGCATGACAAGGAAAGCATCACCGTGAATGGTGACCGTATTTCGGTCAGCGCCATTCGCAACCCGGCCGAGCTGCCGTGGAAATCGGAAAAGATCGATGTGGTGTTCGAATGCACCGGCCTGTTCACCGACCGCAACAAGGCGGCGGCTCACATCACCGCAGGCGCAAAAAAGGTCATCATTTCGGCACCGGCCAAAGGCGCTGACGCGACCGTCGTGTACGGCGTCAACCACGACGTGCTGCGCCAGTCTCACGAAGTCATCTCCAACGCATCGTGCACCACCAACTGCCTCGCGCCGGTTGCACAGGTGCTGAACCGTGAGCTGGGCATCGAGAGCGGTCTGATGACCACTATCCACGCCTACACCAACGACCAGAACCTGATCGACGTCTATCACACCGACCCGTACCGCGCGCGTTCGGCCACGCAGTCGATGATCCCGAGCAAAACCGGCGCTGCCGAGGCCGTCGGCCTGGTGCTGCCGGAACTGGCGGGCAAACTGACCGGCATGGCGGTGCGTGTACCGGTGATCAACGTGTCGCTGGTGGACCTGACCATTCAACTGAAGCGTGATACCACGGCTGATGAAGTCAACGCGATCATGAAAGAAGCGGCCAAGCATTCGAAAATCCTCGGCTACAACACGCTGCCGCTGGTGTCCCACGACTTCAACCACAACCCGCTGTCGTCGATTTTCGACGCCAATCACACCAAAGTGAGCGGCCGCTTGCTGAAAGTGCTGGCCTGGTACGACAACGAATGGGGCTTCTCCAACCGCATGTTGGATAACTGCCTGGCGTTGATGAACGCGGAGTGACAGTTGCGCCAGCTTCATGGCTGCTGGCGCGTTTGACCGTGTAGGAGTGAGCTTGCTCGCGATGGCGATGTGTCAGTGATGTCCCAATGTCCGACCTGACGCCATCACGAGCAAGCTCACTCCTACAACGGTTTATGCACACTTCTGATTTACACCATCTTTGCAACTTACAGCCTTGACCTGAACAGCAGATGACAATCATTATCATTCGCTGAATTTTTGGTCGGGTATCCCCGTGAGTCAGTCGCACTTCAATGACGTTTTCCTCGCGAGGCGAACGATCCTCCTGCGCACCCTGCAACGCATGGTACGCAACCCCAGCACCGCCGAAGACCTGCTACAGGAAACCTATTTGCGGGTGACCCGTGCACTCGGCGAGCGCGCCATCGATCACCTCGAACCCTTCGTGTTCCAGACTGCCCGCAACCTGGCGCTGGACCATCTGCGTGCACGACGCATTCACGCACGCACCATGGTCGACGATGCACCGCTGTCCGAACTCCACAACGTTGTCGCCCCCAATCCCACGCTGGAGGACGCCGCCCACGCCAATCAGCTGCTGCAGAGCCTCAACGCAAGCCTTGAAAAGCTCACCCCACGCCAGCAGAAAATCTTCACCCTGAGCCGACTCAACGGTTGCAGTTATCTGGAGATCGCCGAGCAACTGGGCGTGTCGGCCAGTACCGTACAAAAGGAACTCAAGCTGATCATGGCGATTTGCGTCGGGGTGGCAGCCCGGCTTGAACGTTGATGAGAGCGGCTTGATCCATAATCGATAAGAAACCGGCGGCAGCGAACTCACATCTCGCTACACTCCCGCCCTTGACCGTGCTTCACACCCTGTAGCCGAGGACGCTCCTTGACGGACTCTCACTCACCTGGTCCTGTGACCGACAGCGCCATGGATCAGGCCTTGAACTGGCTGATCGAACTGGAAACCGCTGACGCCCAGCAACGGGCACGCTTCCAGGACTGGCTGGCGGCCGACCCTGCCCATGGCGAAGCCTTTGCCAAGGCCGAGGCTGTCTGGAATTCCCAGCCGGTGCTTGAGGCGGCTGTCACACTGGCCACGCCGAAAAAACCATCGGCGCTGCGCCGTCTGCGTCCGCACTGGGTGCCATTGGCGGCTGCGGCCATCGTGCTGCTCGGACTTTTCAACTTCAGCGACTTGCCGATGCGGCTCAAGGCGGACCACCTGACAGTGGCCGGAGAACGCCAGCGGCTGGAGCTTGGCGACGGTTCGAAGGTGCTACTCAATACCAGATCTGCGTTCTCAAGCGAGCTGGATGATCGGCAACGTGTTGCACGGCTTTACGAGGGCGAGGCGTTCTTTGAAGTGCCCACAGCCAAAGGCCTGCCGTTGGAAGTCGAGGCCGGTCCAGTGCGCATGAGCGCCAGCAGCACGTCATTTGCCGTGCGGTATCTGGATGGCGTGGCACAGATTCAGGTTGAGCGCGGCGCGGTGAACGTGCAGGCCACCCGAGGCACGTCACAAGTTAGCTTGAACGCGGGTGACAGTTTGCGCATTGGGCCTGAAGGCTTCGGTCATCGCGAAAAGCTCGATCAGAACAAAGACCTGGCGTGGGTGAAGGGTCGGCTGATATTCGATAACTGCCCGCTCAAGGAAGTGTTGGCCGAGCTGCGGCGCTATTACCCTGGCTGGATCGTCAACACTAATACGAAACTGGATCAAGTCGCCGTGACCGGCAATTACCGGCTGGATAACCCTCTCGACGTCGTGCGCTCACTGGCGCAAATCACCTCGGCGCGATTACACGAGCTGCCTGCAGTGGTGATTCTCAATTGAGAACAATTATTTTTACGCGATAGCTGTCTGTCGTACGTCTCGTTATAGCCAATGCAAGTGATTCCTATTCATAAAGCACTTGCCAACACTACAACGACCCGCATGACAGGGAGCGCTATCGATGCCGTCCACGTTCACCCCCGCCACATCCGACTCGCCCAGGACCACCCGCCACTTCACCTTTTCGCTGCTGACCGTGGCGATGTTCAGCGCCAGCCTGCACACCGCGCCGGTCGCCGCTGCCGAGCAGCCTGCACGGGTCGCGGGCAACTACGCGTTCTCGATCAAACAGCAACCGCTGGTGTCGGCGCTCAACGAATTCAGCAAGACCACGGGCTGGCAAGTCGGCATGTCGTCGGACCTGGCGAAGAACGTCACCTCGCCCGGCGTCAGCGGCACAATGTCGGCAGAAAAAGCGCTGGAGCGTTTGCTCGCGGGAAGCAACCTCAGCTATCGCAACCTGGGCAACAACAATGTTGTGCTGGAGAAGCGCAACACGGCAGGCGCATTGGCGCTGGAACAGGTCACCGTCAGCGCGACCCGTCAGGCCCAATCGGTGGATTCCGTCCCCAGCACCGTCACCGTGCACGATCGCGCTGAACTGGATCGGCAGAACGTCAACAGCATTCGCGATCTGGTGCGGCATGAGCCGGGCGTTTCCGTAGGCGGCGCTGGTCAGCGCGCGGGCACCAGCGGCTTCAACATTCGCGGCATCGATGGCGACCGGATTCTGACCCAGGTCGACGGCGTCGAAGTCCCGGACAATTATTTCTCCGGCCCGTACGCCAACACGCATCGCAACTACGTCGATCCAGAAATCGTCAAAAGCGTTGAAATCCTGCGCGGCCCGGCTTCGGCCCTGTACGGCAGCAGCGCCATCGGCGGCGCTGTCAGCTATTACACCCTCGACCCGGAAGACATCATCAAACCGGGCAAGGACGTCGGCGCACGCTTGAAGACCGGTTACAGCTCGGCGGACAACAGTTGGCTGAACTCGGCGACCGTCGCGGGCCGCGAAGGTGATTTCGACGCCATGCTGCACGTCAGCCAGCGCAACGGCCGCGAAACCGAATCCTACGGCGAGCATGGCGGCACAGGCCTGAATCGCACCGCCGCCAACCCGGAAGACGTTCGCGCCACCAACGTGCTGGCCAAGCTGGGCTGGGACTATGGGGATAACGACCGACTGGCGTTCACCTACGAAAAATATAAGGACGACACCCATACCAATCAGAAGAGTGCGGTGGGCGGGCCGTTCATTCCTGGCCGGGGCGCATCCGGCATGTACAGAAGCCGCGAAGGCAACGACGTGATCACGCGCGAGCGCTTCGGTCTGGAAAACACCTTTGCGCTGGATAGCGTGCTGGTCGACAACGTGAAGTGGACCCTGAACTACCAGATCGCCAAGACCGATCAGGACACGATCGAGCGCTATGTGCCGGGCAGCCGCGACGTCTGGCGTACCCGCGACACCACGTATAAAGAACGCCAGTGGATTTTCGACGCACAGCTCGATAAGGCGTTCACCCTCGCTGACACCGATCACCTGCTGACGTACGGCACCACGATCAAGCAGCAAAAAGTCACCGGCAGCCGCAGCGGCACCGCGACCTGCGCTGCCGCGCTGGGCACCTGCCGCACCATCGGTGCCCCTAGCCCGACTGCGTCTGACAGCCTGGCGCCTAACAGCGACTTCCCGGACCCGACCGTAAATACCTACGCCCTGTTCGCCCAGGACCAGATCAAATGGGGCGACTGGACCTTCACGCCGGGCGCGCGTTACGACTACACCACGCTCAACCCCCATGCGACCGAGGAGTTCCTGCGTGCCGTCAGCCTGACCAGCGCTGATCAGTTCAACGATAAAGAAAAGAAATGGCATCGCCTATCCCCAAAACTGGGCGTGACCTATGCGTTCAACGACGCCTACACCTGGTACGGCCAGTACGCCGAAGGTTTCCGCACACCGAGCGCCAAGGCGTTGTACGGCCGCTTCGAAAACCGCACGACGGGCTACATCGTCGAGCCGAACCCCAACCTTGAGCCGGAGAAGAGCCGCAGCTATGAAACCGGCCTGCGCGGTCGCTTCGATCAGGGCACCTTCGACGTGGCGATGTTCTACAACAAATACCGCGACTTCATTAATGAAGACGCCATCCAGCCTGCGTCGTCGAACAACGCGGTGTTCCAGTCCAACAACATCAAACATGCCACCATCAAGGGCGTGGAGGTGAAAGGCCGTCTGAACCTGGATGCGTTCGGCGCGCCGCAAGGCCTCTACACCCAAGGCTCGCTGGCGTATCTGCATGGCCGCAACGACGACACCGGTCAGCCGATCAACAGCATCAACCCGCTGACCGGCGTGTTCGGTCTGGGTTACGACCGCGAGAACTACGGTGGTCTGCTGAGCTGGACGCTGGTCAAGCGCAAGACCCGGGTGGACGACAGCAACTTCCATGCACCGGACGGCTCGTCGAGCCAGTTCAAAACGCCAGGTTTCGGTTTGGTGGACCTGACCGGCTTCTACAAAGTCACCGACGACGTGACCGTCAGCGGCGGCCTGTACAACCTGGCCGACAAGAAATACTGGCTCTGGGATGACGTGCGCGGTTACGACGGCGTGGGTGAAGCCGCTGTCACGCAACCTGCGAATCTGGATCGCCTGACCCAACCGGGTCGCAACTTCGCGATCAATGTGGTGTGGGATATCTGACAGATACGCACGCTCTGTGGGAGCCGCCTTGCTGCTGGCCGGCTCCCACAACTCGTCTTTTTTACGCTTTGGACTGTTTCAACCGTCTCGTCTACATGCGCCACTTTTTCCAAGGAAGACACCATGTCTCAAGACCCGATTCGTCGCTCACAGCGTCTGAACCAGATCACTCACGCCCCTCACGAGCAACTGGACAAGGCCGTCAAAGCCAACGCGCCGTTCGACACCCTGGCCAGCTACACCCGTTTCTTGAGTGCTCAGTACCTGTTTCAACAGGAACTCAAAGCGCTGTACACCGCCCCGCAACTGATCGAGCTGATCGCCGACCTGCCTGAACGTTGCCGCGCCGAACAGGCCAAGGCGGATCTTGATGATCTTGACACGCCCCTCCCTGGCCCCGTGGCAGGTGCGGTCGATGGCCCATCGCAAGCCGAAGCCTTGGGCTGGCTGTTTGTGTCTGAAGGCTCAAAGCTGGGCGCGGCGTTCCTGATCAAGCGCGCCACCGCTCTGAACCTCAGCGAAACCTTCGGCGCTCGTCATTTGAGCGAACCGGTCGGGGGCCGCGCCGAAGGCTGGAAACGCTTCATCCGCATCCTCGATGATCTGCCGTTCAGCGAAGAGCAGGAACGCCAGATCGACCAGGGCGCTATCGCAGCGTTCGAGCGCTTCAACGTGCTGCTGAACCATGCCTATACGTCGGCTGCCGAAGCCGAACCCGCCTGAAACGAAGCGTTTGCCGCCCAGCGCTGTTAAGCTGGGCGCCTTTTCGAGGACCACCTCCCTTGAAAAACATCGTCACACTGCCGCACCCGAGACCCATGACCAACACACCCCCAGGCAGCAAACTGTCCCGCATCCTCTTTGGCATCCTGGCCTACGTCAGCCTGGCCATCGGCATCATCGCGATTTTCATTCCGGGCCTGCCGACTACCGAGTTCATCCTGCTGGCCGCCTGGGCCGCGACCAAAAGCTCGCCACGCCTGAGCGCCTGGCTGGAAAACCATCGCCTGTTCGGCCCGATGCTGAGCAACTGGCGCAACGGCAAACTCATCGCCCGCAGCGCCAAAATCAGCGCAACGGTCACGATGCTGATATGTGCGGTGGTCATGCTGGTGGTACTGAAACACAACTGGTGGATCTACTTCGCGGTCACGGGGATGGTGCTGGTGAACGTCTGGATCTGGTCGCGGCCTGAACCAGTGGCGCGAAACGCCGAATGCTCGGAGTCCTCCGGCCCAGAGTGTGTAAAAACGTCACGAGCGATGATGAGGCAAGGCAAAAACCGGTGAAAAACGGCCGGGGTCGCGATCGACTCTAGGTTTTCTAAATGAGCATTTTTCGCCTGTTTTTAACGCAGCATCATGCGCGTGACGCCGAAGGCGTTCAGCCTGCAGTAGTTTTTACACGGTCTGGGCCAAAGGTGAACCCCTGACATGGCACACGGTCTCCTCCTTACGATCATCGTCTCTTGAGGGAGCAGTCACATGTTCGAACCAGGCCATCTGCACATTGCCCAACCCGCCCTGCAGCCAGACGACATCGGCTACGACATCCACATTCGCTACGAAATCGCCCAGACCGACGCCGGTGCCGGGATGCATTTCACCCTAGAAGGTGAGATCAACGGCAAGCCGGTGAACGAAGTCTTCGACCTTCCCAAAGACAAGGCCTACAACTTCGCCAGCGAAGCCTCACGCATCGCCGAGAAATATGGTCTGCCCAAAGACGTCGACCTGCACGACATGCACGGCGATTACGACGCCATGTTCGAAGACATCCGCGACAAGCTCGACATGAAATCGGGTGATGCGGTGAAACCGGAACATCTGGAATAGCGCTGCCAATCGCCTGCCGCCCTCATACAGGCGGGCACGCCTTGATCTGTGGGAGCGAATTCATTCGCGAAGAATGGCTCAGGCGCTGTAGACGGGTCGTCTGGACCCACGTCTCGCGAATGAATTCGCTCACACAGGTCGGTGCATGGCAGGCACACCACGAGGGCCGTCCCGGTCGCACGATGTCACGCCATTTACTGGCATAATCGCCCCCGTCTTCCGCCCGAACTTCTGCCTACCCCATGCGCATCCACGTTACGTTCATCGACCGCGTCGGCATCACTCAGGAAGTGCTGGCGATTCTGGGTGGGCGAAACCTGAACCTCGACGCGGTGGAAATGGTGCCACCGAACGTCTACATCGACGCCCCGACCCTCAGCCACGAAGTGCTCGAAGAACTCAAGGATCGGCTGTTTCGCGTGCGCGGCGTGGAAGCGATCACCGTTGTCGACATCCTTCCCGGCCAGCGCCGTCACCTGCAACTCGATGCTCTGCTCGCCGCCATGACCGACCCCGTGTTGGCCCTGGACAGCGCGGGTCATGTGCTGCTGGCCAACCCTGCGCTGATCGCACTGTGTGGTCGAGAGCCGGCGGGCGAATCCGTGGGCGACCTGTTTTCCGATCCGGCCCTGCACGCGGCGTTGCTGGAAAACGGCTTCCGCTTGCCATTGCGTGAGGTCACCCTGAATGGCGAGGCGCTGTTGCTGGACGCCACGCCGATCACCGATGCGGGCGCGCTGCTGACCTTGTACCTGCCGAGCCGCATCGGGGAACGTCTCTCAGCGCTGCACCACGATCATGCCGAAGGTTTCGACGCGCTGCTTGGCGACTCCACCCCAATCCGCACCCTCAAGGCCCGCGCCCAGCGAGTCGCTGCGCTGGATGCGCCGCTGTTGATCCAGGGCGAAACCGGCACCGGTAAGGAATTGGTGGCCCGTGCCTGCCACGCCGTCAGCGCCCGTCACAGCGCGCCGTTTCTGGCGTTGAACTGCGCGGCGTTGCCGGAAAGCCTCGCCGAAAGCGAGCTGTTCGGCTACGCCCCCGGCGCGTTCACCGGCGCACAACGGGGCGGCAAACCGGGGCTGATGGAACTGGCGAACCAAGGGACGGTTTTTCTCGATGAAATCGGCGAAATGTCACCCTACCTGCAGGCTAAGCTGCTGCGCTTTTTAAACGACGGCAGCTTCCGGCGAGTGGGTGGGGACAAGGAAGTGCAGGTCAACGTACGCATCCTCAGCGCGACCCACCGCAACCTGGAAAAAATGGTCACCGAAGGCACCTTCCGCGAAGACCTGTTCTATCGCCTGAACGTGCTGAACCTTGAAGTCCCGCCCCTGCGCGAACGGGGTCAGGACATCCTGCTGCTCGCCCGGTACTTCATGGAACAGGCCTGCACGCAGATTCAGCGCCCCGTCTGCCGCCTCGCGCCCGGTACTTACCCCGCGCTGCTCGGCAACCGCTGGCCCGGAAACGTGCGGCAATTGCAGAACGTGATCTTCCGTGCGGCCGCGATTTGCGAGAGTGCGCTGGTAGACATTGGTGATCTGGATATTGCGGGCACGTCGGTGGCCCGAGAAAATGACGGCGAGATCGAGAGCCTGGAAGCGGCTGTCGAAGATTTCGAAAAATCATTACTGGAAAAACTCTACAGCCATTACCCCTCGACCCGACAACTGGCCGCGCGCCTGCAAACCTCTCACACCGCCATCGCCCATCGGCTGCGCAAATACGGGATTCCGGGGAAGCACTGATTCGTCGCACATCCCGCGTTGATGAATAACCGCTGGCGCCTGAGGACGCCGAAACCTGTGGGAGCGAATTCATTCGCGATGCGGCTGAACAGACGAAGGATGTGTATCGGTTGTACCGGCCCTTCGCGAATGAATTCGCTCCCACAGAGAAATTCCGGTTCTTTAGAGAATTCACGGTGAAGCCCGTGGGCAATCACTCTACTGAGAAGATTGGAACGAATTCGCAACGTCGTAACGTTTTCGTTCCAAATCCCTTTTCCCCGCGTCTGACAAGGCCTTGATCCCCCTACGGTTTTCAAACCCCGCTTAGCCGTAGCGATTTCGCTACACCTCGCACCAGAGCCAAACCTGGAATCACGCCAAAACCCTTGATCTACGGCCTTCGCACAAGGTTGGCCGCAAACTTGCTATGACCTACCCATCATGCTCGCGCCAACGACGAGCAATCTTTCATTCAGGGGAGTTTCCATGAGCGAGTTGCGTTTTACCGAAGATCACGAGTGGCTGCGGGCTGAAGCAGATGGCAGCGTCACGGTCGGCATCACGGCTTTCGCGCAGGACGCACTGGGTGACGTGGTCTTCGTTCAACTGCCTGAGCTACAGTCTTACGACCAAGGCGCAGAGGCCGCTACCGTTGAATCCGTCAAAGCCGCCAGCGGCGTGTACATGCCACTGACTGGCGAGATCGTCGAGATCAACCCTGCGCTGGACGCCAACCCGGAACGGGTCAACGAAGACCCGATGGGCCAAGGCTGGTTCTTCCGTTTCATCCCTTCCGACGCCGCTGCTGTCGGCCAACTGCTGGATCAGGACGCCTACGACCGTCTGATCAAAGCCAACGCCGAAGCCTGAGGAACGCGCAATGACTGATCGCATCGAATTGAGTACCGCCAACGAGTTCATCGCCCGTCACATCGGCCCGCGCGCCGATGACGAGCAAGCGATGCTCGCCACCCTGGGTTTCGACTCACTGGAGGCCTTGAGCGCCAGCGTCATCCCTGAATCGATCAAAGGCACCAGCGTGCTGGGCCTGTCCGCAGGTCAAAGTGAAGCCGATGCGCTGGCTGACATCAAAGCCATCGCCGCCAAGAACCAGCTGTTCAAGACCTACATCGGTCAGGGTTACTACAACACCCACACCCCGGCGCCGATCCTGCGCAACCTGCTGGAAAACCCGGCCTGGTACACCGCGTACACCCCGTACCAGCCGGAGATTTCCCAAGGCCGTCTGGAATCGCTGCTGAACTTCCAGACCCTGATCAGCGACCTGACCGGCCTGCCGATCGCCAACGCCTCGCTGCTGGACGAAGCCACCGCCGCCGCCGAAGCCATGACGTTCTGCAAACGCCTGAGCAAGAACAAAGGCAGCCAGAAATTCTTCGCCTCCGCTCACTGCCATCCGCAGACCCTCGACGTGCTGCGCACCCGTGCCGAGCCGCTGGGCATCGACGTGGTCGTGGCGGACGAAAGCCAGCTGAGTGATGTCAGCGAGTTCTTCGGCGCCCTGCTGCAATACCCGGCGAGCAATGGCGACGTGTTCGACTACCGCGAGCTGGTCGAGCGCTTCCACGCCGCCAACGCGCTGGTGGCTGTTGCGGCTGACCTGCTTGCCCTGACCCTGCTGACGCCGCCGGGCGAGTTCGGCGCCGACGTGGCCATCGGCAGCGCACAACGCTTCGGTGTGCCGCTGGGTTTCGGTGGCCCGCACGCCGCTTACTTCTCCACCAAAGACGCCTACAAGCGCGACATGCCGGGCCGTCTGGTGGGCGTGTCCATCGACCGTTTCGGCAAGACCGCGCTGCGTCTGGCCATGCAGACCCGCGAGCAACACATCCGTCGCGAGAAGGCCACCAGCAACATCTGCACCGCGCAGGTCCTGCTCGCTAACATCGCCAGCATGTACGCCGTGTACCACGGCCCGGTCGGCCTGACCCGCATCGCCAACCGCGTTCACCACCTGACCGCAATCTTCGCCAAAGGCCTGAGCCAGTTGGGCCTGAACGTCGAGCAAGCGTTCTTCTTCGACAGCGTCACCTTGAACACTGGCGCAAAAACCGCCGAACTGCACGACAAGGCACGCACCCTGCAAATCAACCTGCGCGAAGTGGACGCCGAGCGTCTGGGCGTTTCGCTGGACGAAACCACTCAGCAAGCCGACGTCGAAGTGCTGTGGACACTGTTCGCGGCCAACGGTCAGGCCCTGCCTGATTTCGCCGCACTGGCCAACAGCATTGAAGCGCGCCTGCCTGCTGAGCTGAAGCGTCAATCGCCAATCCTCAGCCACCCGGTGTTTAACCGTTACCACTCCGAAACCGAGCTGATGCGTTACCTGCGTCGTCTGGCCGACAAGGACCTGGCGCTCGACCGCACCATGATCCCGCTGGGCTCGTGCACCATGAAGCTCAACGCCGCCAGCGAAATGATCCCGGTGACCTGGGCCGAATTCGGCAATCTGCACCCGTTCGCGCCGGCCGAGCAAAGCGCTGGCTACCAGCAACTGACCGACGAACTGGAAGCGATGCTCTGCGCCGCCACCGGTTACGACTCGATCTCCCTGCAACCGAACGCCGGTTCGCAAGGCGAGTACGCGGGCCTGCTGGCGATCCGCGCCTATCACCAGAGCCGTGGCGATGAGCGTCGCGACATCTGCCTGATCCCGTCGTCCGCCCACGGCACCAACCCGGCGACCGCCAACATGGCCGGTATGCGCGTGGTGGTGACGGCGTGCGATGCGCGCGGCAACGTTGACATCGAAGACCTGCGTGCCAAGGCCATCGAGCACCGCGAACACCTCGCGGCGCTGATGATCACCTACCCGTCGACCCACGGCGTGTTCGAAGAAGGCATCCGCGAAATCTGCGGCATCATTCATGACAACGGCGGCCAGGTGTACATCGACGGCGCCAACATGAACGCGATGGTCGGCCTGTGCGCGCCGGGCAAGTTCGGCGGCGACGTGTCCCACTTGAACCTGCACAAAACCTTCTGCATTCCTCACGGCGGTGGCGGCCCGGGCGTTGGCCCGATTGGCGTGAAGTCGCATCTGGCGCCATTCCTGCCGGGTCACGGCAAGATGGAGCGCAAGGAAGGCGCGGTCTGCGCGGCGCCTTTCGGCAGCGCCAGCATCCTGCCGATCACCTGGATGTACATCCGCATGATGGGCGGCGAAGGCCTGAAGCGCGCTTCGCAGCTGGCGATCCTCAACGCCAACTACATTTCCCGTCGTCTGGAAGAGCACTACCCGGTGCTGTACACCGGCACCAGCGGTCTGGTGGCCCACGAATGCATCCTCGATCTGCGTCCGCTGAAAGAAACCAGCGGCATCAGCGTCGATGACGTGGCCAAGCGCCTGATCGACTTCGGCTTCCATGCGCCGACCATGTCGTTCCCGGTCGCTGGCACGCTGATGATCGAGCCGACCGAAAGTGAGTCGAAAGAAGAGCTGGACCGCTTCTGCGACGCCATGATCAAGATCCGCGAAGAAATCCGCGCGGTCGAAAGTGGCGCGCTGGACAAGGAAGACAACCCGCTGAAAAACGCCCCGCACACCGCAGCGGAGCTGGTCGGCGAGTGGAGCCATCCGTACAGTCGCGAGCAGGCCGTGTACCCGGTTGCCTCGTTGATCGAAGGCAAATACTGGCCGCCGGTCGGTCGTGTGGACAACGTGTTTGGCGACCGCAACCTCGTCTGCGCGTGTCCGTCGATCGAAGATTACGCGTAAAAAAACAGCCCCGAGCTGTCAGCTGCAAGCTACAAGTGAAAGCGGATCTGCTTTGGCTTGTAGCTCGCCGCTTGCAGCTCGTCCCTCGCTACTGCTTTTCACCGGAGCCTGATCATGTCCCTGAGCGTGTTTGACCTGTTCAAGATTGGCATCGGCCCCTCCAGTTCCCACACGGTGGGCCCGATGCGTGCCGCTGCGCGGTTCGTCGAGGGCTTGCGCCGTGATGACCTGCTTTCCTCCACCGCCAGCGTCAAGGTCGAGCTGTATGGCTCGCTCGGGGCGACGGGCAAAGGCCACGGCAGCGACAAGGCCGTGCTGCTGGGCCTGGAAGGTGAACACCCCGACACCGTCGACACCGAACACGTGGCCGACCGCTTGCAGCGCATCCGCGGCAGCGGGCGCATCAACCTGTTGAGTGAACACGACATCGAGTTCATCGAAAAACAACACCTGGCGATGATCCGCAAGCCACTGCCTTACCACCCAAACGGCATGATTTTCCGTGCCTTCGACGGCGCTGGCCTACAGATTCGCAGCCGTGAGTACTACTCCGTCGGCGGCGGATTCGTGGTGGACGAAGACGCAGCGGGCGCTGATCGCATCGTCGAGGACAGCACTCCGCTGCCCTACCCGTTCAAGACCGGCAAGGAATTGATGGCCCACTGCGCAAGCACCGGGCTGTCGATCAGTGAGGTCATGCTGGCCAACGAATCTGCCTGGCGCAGCGAAGCGGAAACCCGCGCCGGGCTGCTGAAAATCTGGCAGGTCATGCAGGATTGCGTCGAAGCCGGTTGCCGCAACGAGGGCATTCTGCCGGGCGGTCTGAAGGTCAAACGTCGGGCTGCAGCGCTGCATCGGCAGCTGTGCAAAAACCCGGAGGCGGCCCTGCGTGACGCGCTGTCCGTGCTGGACTGGGTCAACCTCTACGCACTGGCGGTCAACGAAGAAAACGCCAACGGCGGGCGCGTGGTCACGGCCCCTACCAACGGCGCGGCAGGGATCATTCCAGCCGTTCTGCATTACTACATGCGCTTCATCACCGGTGCGAGCGAAGACGGTGTGGTGCGCTTTCTGCTGACGGCGGCTGCCATCGGCATCCTTTATAAAGAAAACGCCTCGATTTCCGGCGCTGAAGTGGGCTGTCAGGGCGAAGTCGGCGTGGCCTGTTCCATGGCGGCGGGCGCGCTGTGTGAAGTGCTGGGCGGCAACGTGCACCAGGTCGAGAACGCTGCCGAGATTGGCATGGAGCACAACCTCGGCCTCACCTGCGATCCCATTGGCGGGTTGGTTCAGGTGCCGTGTATCGAGCGCAACGCGATGGGCTCGGTGAAGGCGATCAATGCCGTGCGCATGGCCCTGCGCGGCGATGGGCAGCACTTCGTCTCGCTGGACAAAGTGATCCGCACCATGCGCCAGACCGGCGCCGACATGAAGAGCAAATACAAGGAAACCGCCCGTGGCGGGCTGGCCGTGAACATTATCGAGTGCTGATCTCAGCCTGAATTTCATCGGGCGCCGTGCGGTCAACGCCACGCGTCCGGAATCGCATTGAAGGAGTCAACGATGTCCACAACCGAACTGTTGAAAACCCCGCTCAACGCCCTGCACCGGGAACTGGGCGCCAAGATGGTCGAGTTCGCAGGCTACGACATGCCCGTGCAATACCCGGCAGGCGTGATGAAGGAACACCTGCACACCCGCGATCAAGCCGGGCTGTTCGACGTGTCGCACATGGGTCAGATTCTGCTGAAAGGCGCCAATGCCGCCAAGGCGCTGGAAACCCTGGTGCCGGTGGACATCATAGACTTGCCGGTGGGCATGCAGCGTTACGCAATGTTTACCAATGAAACCGGCGGGATTCTGGATGACCTGATGGTCGCCAATCTGGGCGACGACACGCTGATGCTCGTGGTCAACGCCGCGTGCAAGAACGAAGACTTGGCGCACTTGCGTCAGCACATCGGCAGCGAGTGTGAAATCACGCCGCTGTTCGAAGCACGTGCTTTGTTGGCCCTGCAAGGCCCGCAGGCCGTGACCGCACTGGCACGGCTTGCGCCCGCCGTCGCAAAAATGACGTTCATGCAATACGCCCCTGTCCAGATTGATGGCATCGACTGTTTCGTCAGCCGCTCGGGTTACACCGGCGAAGACGGCTACGAAATTTCCGTACCCGTCGATCAGGCTGAATCGCTGGCGCGTCGTCTGCTGGCGGAACCGGAAGTCGCCCCGATTGGCCTTGGCGCTCGGGATTCGCTGCGCCTGGAAGCAGGCCTTTGTCTCTACGGCCACGACATGAACACTGAGACCACGCCAATTCAGGCCAGTCTGTTGTGGGCCATTTCCAAGACTCGTCGCGCTGATGGCGCCCGTGCGGGCGGCTTCCCGGGTGCAGAACAGGTCTTCGCCCAGCACCAAAGCGGTGCAGCTCGCAAGCGTGTTGGCCTTCTTCCGCAAGAACGCACGCCGGTGCGCGAAGGCGCGGAAATCGTCGATGCCGATGGCAAAGTGATCGGCGCAGTGTGCAGCGGCGGTTTCGGCCCGACGCTGGGGGCGCCGCTGGCTATGGGTTATGTGGACGCTGCATTCACCGCACTCGAAACGCCGGTCTGGGCCATCGTCCGTGGGAAGAAAGTGCCTATGCTAGTGAGCAAAATGCCTTTCGTTGCGCCACGTTACTTCCGCGGCTGATACACCCGTCAAAAAACTGCGGCACCGCAACAGTGCAAGTCACTGTTCGAATGCCGCAGTCTGGCGCTCCCCAAACAGCAATCAAACTGTCAGAAAACTGCACTTCCAGATACGTCTCAACAGTAAAAACTATCGATTCGCCGCCCCTGGTAAAAGTTTTCAAAAAATGGCCGAAAGCCCCTGAAACCGGGCTTATCCGGGGCTTGTTTTTCTTGCGGGAGTTAGCGTAGAGTTTCTCGACTGTGTTTGCATAGGTCGCTGGGATCGTGACCTGGGCAGTAGCGCCAAAAGCAATGCTACATCCCGCTCTACGTTTCTTCTTCCTGCAACCAGCCCAGTACTCTTTCGTGTGAAAGAGACTGTCATTAATTTATGCTCCAAGGAATAAGAAAATGTCTCAACGTCAGAGCGGTACCGTTAAGTGGTTTAACGACGAAAAAGGTTTTGGTTTTATCACTCCAGAGAGCGGTCCGGATCTGTTCGTCCACTTCCGCGCTATTCAGGGCAACGGCTTCAAGAGCCTGAAAGAAGGCCAGAAAGTGACTTTCGTCGCTGTGCAAGGCCAGAAGGGCATGCAGGCCGACGAAGTCCAAGCCGAAGCCTAAGTCGCAAAACGAAAAGCCCCTGATGTCACCATCAGGGGCTTTTTTATGCCTGCGATTCAGTAAACTGGCTGCACCTCGCCGAATGAGCGCTGCCCGTGCCCAGACATCCATTGCATCCCCAAGGCGATTTCCCCCCTGCCGGATTGGGCCGCCGCTTCGCTGCCATCTGCTATGACGGACTGTTATGCGTTGCACTGCTGATGGTGACGACCTTCCTTTATAAGCTGATCTGGATGGGTTTCGTCGGCGAGGCGAAATTGCGTCAGTTGTCCGAGTCCGGCGCGCTGGATGGCGACCCGCTGCTCTCGACGATTCTGCTGTTCACCCTCTTCGCGTTCTTCGCCAAATTCTGGACCCACGCCGGGCAGACGCTGGGCATGCAGGTCTGGGGTATCCGCGTGCAAAACCCCGACGGCACCGGAATCAGCCTCTGGCAGGCGCTGCTGCGCTTCGTGGTGGCCATCGCGTCGTGGTTGTGCGTCGGAATGGGTTTTTTCTGGTGCCTGATCGACAAGCAGAACCGCAGCTGGCACGACCTGTATTCCGAGACGCAACTGGTGCGGATTCCGAAACGGAAGACCTAGGCAGGCACAAAAAAGCCGACCCAGAGGTCGGCTTTTCATTGCAGTCCTGCGATCAACCCGCCCGGCGCAACAGCCAGACACCCGCCAGCGCACACACACCAGCAGGCACCAGCACTGCGAACAGCGGCGAGAAGCCGAACACCAGACTCGACGGGCCCAGCAGGTCTTGGGCGATGCGGAAGGTGAAGCCCACCAGCACGCCGGTGAACACCCGTTGACCCAGCGTCACCGAACGCAGCGGACCGAAGATGAAGGAAATCGCCATCAACACCAGCGCCACTGTCACCAGCGGCTGGAAAATCTTGGTGTAGAACGCCAGCCAATAACGCCCGTTCGCCAGGCCCTGATCCGCCAGGTAATGCGCATACCCGTACAACCCTGTCATGGACAGCGACTCTGGCGGCAGCACCACGGTGCTCAGGAGCTGCGGGCTCAGGGCGATGTTCCAGCGCTCGTCCGGCGTGTTGACTACCTCGGTGCGGCCTTCATGGAATACCGTGGTCGAGACGTCCTTGAGCTCCCAGTAATCAGTCTTGTAATTCGCCTGCTTGGCGAAACTGGCGCTGAGCATGTGGCGCTGATCGTCGAAACGGTAGCGCGTCACCCCGTACAGCAGGCCATTGGGCTGTACGGTGTTGATATGGATGAACTCATCCCCCTGACGGTGCCACAGACCGTGCCGGGCACTCTGTGCGTCACCGGTGCCCTGGGCCAGCGAACGGGCCGCCTGGGCGGACGCTTCGGTGACAGGCGCGACGTATTCGCCGATCAACAGGCCCGCAACCATCAGGATCAGCATCGGCTTCATGACCGCCCAGACGATCCGGCCAATGGAGACACCCGCCGCTCGCATGATGGTCAGCTCACTGCTGCTGGCCAGGGCGCCGAGGCCGATCAGACAGCCAATCAGCGCCGCCATCGGCAGCATGTCATAGAGACGACGCGGCGCAGTCATGACCACGAAACTGCCCGCGTCCCAGAAGGTATAGGTGTCGCTGATGTCGGCCATCTCATCGATGAACGCGAACAACGAGGCCAGGCCGAGAATGATGCCCAGCACGGCCAGAATGGCCATGAACACGCTTTTGCCGATATACCAATCGAGCTTAACCATGAGCCACCTCCGACGCGTCGCGGCGACTCTTCATTTTCAGGCGCATCGGCTCCCAGTACAGCAGCCCCAGTCCGATGGCGAGGAAGATCACGTGGACCCACCACAACCCCAGCGGCCCCGGAATCTTGCCCTTCTCCAGCGCCCCGCGCGCGGCGATCAGGATGGTCAGGTAGGCCATGTACAGCAGAATGGCGGGCAACAACTTGAGGAAGCGGCCCTGACGCGGGTTCACCCGCGCCAGCGGTACGGCCATCAAGGTCACGATGAAGACCAGAATCGGCAACGAGATGCGCCATTGCAGCTCGGCCTTGTTTCGCAGGCTGCTCTCACCCGTGAGCAACTCGGTGGTCGGAATCGCGTCGCGGTCGGTGATTTCGTCGCTGATATCTGGCTTCGGCAACAGGGCGCCGTAAGTGTCGTACTTGATCGCGCGATAATCGGCCTGCCCCGGATTGCCGTCGTAGCGATAGCCGTTGGTGAGGATCAGGTAGCGGCTACCGTCAGGCTTGATTTCCTGTTTGCCCTTCTCGGCCACCAGTACGGTGATGCCGTGGTCTTTCTTTTCTTCCAGCTTCTTTTCGGAGATGAACACGCCGCCGAGGTTGATGCGGTCGTCGGTCATGGTCTCGGTGTAGGTCACGCGGCTGCCGTCACGCAGCAACTGGAAACGGCCCGGCACCAGAGTGTCGAACTCGGTCATGGCGTCCTGCTTGTTGATCAGCAACTGGAACTGGGTCGCGCCCTGAGGCGCGAGGCTGAAACTCAGCCAAGCCACCAGCAGCGACACCAGCGCGGCAGGCGCGAGGGTCATCCACAGCAAACGTTGCTGGCTCATGCCGGTGGCGGCCAGCACGGTCATTTCGCTTTCGAGGTACAGACGGCCGTAGGCCAGCAGGATGCCGAGGAACAGCCCCAGCGGCAAAATGAGCTGCATGAAACCTGGCAGGCGGAAGCCCATAATCAGAAACAGCACGCCTGGATCGAGCGCACCGGAGGCCGCCTGAGCGAGGTACTTGATGAAACGGCCACTCATGATGATTACCAACAACACGGCGCTCACAGCGCTCAAGGTAACCAGCACTTCTCGGGACAGGTAACGGAAGACAATCAAACCAGACACTCCAGGGTCGTCACGCTCAGACAGCCTGACAAGGAAATGGGTCAATCATGGGACGCGCGACCGCGAACCAGCGAAAAAATATGCGGCATTATCCTGTGATTGGGTGTGTCTGTCACTGAGCGCGCCGGATACTTGCTTAACCCAAGCTGACACGGGGGCAGTTATCGGGGTTGTCATCCGTCCGTCAGCGGGGTCAAACTGCGGGCCTTGCCGCGAGCGCCGTGCTGCAAGGCATTGGCAGCCGTCGCGTCGCGCATTCATTTGCGATAACCCACAGTTTATTCGGGGACCCCGACATGGAATTGGTTGTTAAGAGCGTCAGTGCAGAAACCTTGAAGACCGCCACACTGGTGGTCGCTGTCGGTGAAGGCCGTACCCTGAGCGACATCGCACAAAGTATCGATACCCTGAGCGGCGGCGCCATCAGTGCCGTGCTCAAACGCGGCGACCTGGCCGGCAAAGTGGGCCAGAGCCTGTTGCTGCACAGCCTGCCGAACCTCAAGGCCGAACGCGTCCTGCTGGTGGGCACCGGCAAAGAGCCTGAGCTGGGCGACCGCCCTTTCCGCAAACTCATCAGCGGCGTGCTGAACACCCTGAAAAGCCTGGGCGGCACCGATGCAGCCTTTGCGCTGGATCACCTGAACGTCAAAGGCCGCGACATCTACGGCAAGAACCGCCTGCTGGTGGAGACACTGGTCGATGGCGAATACGTGTTCGATAAATTCAAGAGCCAGAAAGTCGATCCGCGTGCCTTGAAGAAAGTCACCCTGCTGACCGCCAAGGCGACCGTGGCCGATGTCGAGCGCGCCGCCAAGCATGCACAAGCGATCGCGGCCGGTGTGGCCGTGACCCGTGATCTGGGCAACATGCCGCCGAACATCTGCCACCCGACCTACCTGGGCGAACAGGCCAAGGCGTTGGGCAAGGCGCACAAGGGCCTGAAGGTCGAAGTCTTCGACGAGAAGAAAATCGCCGAGCTGGGCATGGGTTCGTTCCTCGCCGTTGGCCAGGGCAGCGCCCAACCGCCACGCCTGATCGTCATGCAGTACAACAACGGCAAGAAAAGCGAAAAGCCGTTCGTGCTGGTCGGTAAAGGCATCACCTTCGACACCGGCGGCATCAGCCTGAAACCGGGACTGGGCATGGACGAAATGAAGTTCGACATGTGCGGCGCCGCCAGCGTGTTCGGCACCCTGAATGCCGTGCTGGCACTGCAATTGCCGATCAACCTGGTGTGCATCATTGCGGCGGCCGAGAACATGCCGAGCGGCAATGCCACCCGCCCTGGCGACATCGTCAAGACCATGAGCGGCCAGACCGTTGAAATCCTCAACACCGACGCCGAAGGCCGTCTGGTGCTGTGCGACGCCCTGACCTACGCCGAACGCTTCAAGCCGCAAGCGGTGATCGACATCGCCACCCTGACCGGCGCGTGCGTCGTGGCGTTGGGCGGCCACACTTCCGGTTTGCTGGGCAACAGCGATGCGCTGATCAACCAAGTGCTGGAAGCCGGCAAACGCGCCGACGACCGTGCGTGGCAACTGCCGCTGTTCGACGAATACCAGGAGCAACTGGACAGCCCGTTCGCAGATATCGCCAACATCGGCGGCCCGAAAGGCGGGACCATCACGGCGGCTTGCTTCCTCTCGCGCTTCACCAAATCCTACGAGTGGGCGCACCTGGACATCGCCGGTACGGCATGGCTGAGCGGCGGCAAGGACAAGGGCGCCACAGGCCGTCCGGTGCCGTTGCTGACCCAATACCTGCTCGACCGCGCTGGCGTGTAAAACGCCCTGGACCCCGCCGCTGCCCTTCTCGAAAGGTCCCGGCGGGGGTCACGCTCTGGAACGTTCATGACTCAAGTCGATTTTTACATCCTGCCCAGCGCCGACCCGCTCGCGCGTCTGGACTTCGCCTGCAAACTCACGGACAAAGCCTGGCGCCTCGGGCATCGCGTTTACCTGCATTGCAGCGACGCCGAGCAACGTGCCGAACTGGACGCCCGCCTGTGGCGTTTCAAAGGCGAAACCTTCGTGCCCCACGGTGCGGTCGAGGACGATCACGACGCTCCGGTGGCATTGGGCATCGGTGACGATCCCGGCCCTCATCAGGATTTGCTGGTCAATCTGGACCTGCGCATCCCCGAATTCTTCAAACGTTTCGCCCGCATCGCGGAGATCGTGGTGGAGGAACCGTCCATCCGGCTGGCGGCGCGAGAGAGTTTCCGCTTCTACCGTGAACAGGGCTATCCTCTCCAGGATCACCGACTGCAGCGTCTTTGAGCACACGATGGACAATACAAAACACCTGAAAGACTCCGCGCATTTGCTGGATGACCTTGAGTCCATCCGCCAGTTGCTCGGCGATGATTCCCTGCAACCGCCTCTGCTGACCGACACGGTCCAGAGCGAAGGCCAGATCCCCTTGTTGTTCGACGTGGTCAGCGGTCAAGTGATTGCTACCGACGAGCACGAGGTCCGCGCCGACGACATCCCGGTGCTGACGGCCGAGCCTGTCGCCGCTCTGGCCCCCCCGGCGCCTGCCGCCGCGCAGCCCGAGCCGGAAACCGTTCGCGCACCGAACCCTGACGACCTGCTCCATCTCGACAGCGAACTGCGCGCCGCCGCGCAACTGATCATGCAAGACGTCATCGACGACTTCGCCCCGCACATCGAAAACGAAATCAAGCGTCGGCTTGAAGCGCGACTGGAGCGGTTGCTCGCAGGAGCTACAAGCGGCAAGCTTTAAGCTGCAAGCTTCTGTAGCACTTCGGCTTGCCAACGGTTGGGCCGTTAAAATCGCCCCCTCCGGCAAGCCGGACTGCTACAGGGCAGACAAAACCGTCCACCGCTTGCGGCTCGTCACTGGTGGCTTGCCGCTGCCCCTGTGGCTATACTGACCGGCTTTTCCGACTGAAAGCAGATCAGGTTCCCGCCGCGCATGGACAAGACCTACCAGCCGCACGCCATCGAAACTTCCTGGTACCAGACCTGGGAGTCCGAAAACTATTTCGCTCCGCAAGGCGCGGGCGACTCGTACACCATCATGATTCCGCCGCCGAACGTCACCGGCAGCCTGCACATGGGCCACGGATTCAACAACGCGATCATGGACGCCCTGATCCGTTTCCGCCGCATGCAGGGTCGCAACACCCTGTGGCAGCCAGGCACCGACCACGCCGGTATCGCCACCCAGATGCTGGTCGAGCGTCAGCTCGAAGCTCAGGGCCAGAACCGTCATGGCCTGGGTCGCGAAAGATTCCTCGAAAAAGTCTGGGAGTGGAAGGATCAGTCCGGCGGCAACATCAGCCGTCAGATCCGCCGCCTGGGCTCCTCCGTGGACTGGAGCCGTGAGCGCTTCACCATGGACGACGGCCTGTCCGAAGCCGTCAAAGAAGCCTTCGTGCGCCTGCATGAAGACGGCCTGATCTACCGTGGCAAGCGTCTGGTCAACTGGGACACCAAGCTGCACACCGCGATTTCCGACCTTGAAGTGGAAAACCACGACGAGAAAGGTAACCTGTGGAACCTGCGCTACCCGCTGGCCGACGGCGCCGAGACCGCCGAAGGTCTGGATTACCTGATCGTCGCCACGACCCGTCCGGAAACCATGCTCGGTGATGCCGCTGTCGCCGTGAACCCGAACGACGAGCGCTACAAGGCCCTGATCGGCAAGTTCGTCGAGCTGCCGCTCGTAGGCCGTCGCATCCCGATCATCGCCGACGATTACTGCGACCCTGAATTCGGCACCGGCTGCGTGAAGATCACCCCGGCTCACGATTTCAACGACTACGAAGTCGGCAAGCGCCACAACCTGCCGCTGCTGAACATCTTCGACAAGAACGCCAACGTGCTGGCCGCTGCTCAGGTGTTCAACCTCGACGGCACCCTGAACGAAACCGTCGACGGCACCCTGCCGGCTGAATACGCAGGCCTGGACCGTTTCGAAGCGCGCAAGCAGATCGTCGCAGCCTTCGACGCCGCTGGCCTGCTGGTCAGCGTCGATGACCACGCCCTGAAAGTGCCGAAAGGCGACCGCTCCGGCACCATCATCGAGCCGTGGCTGACGGACCAGTGGTACGTGTCCACCAAGCCACTGGCCGAGCCTGCCATCGCCGCCGTGGAAGACGGCCGCATCGCCTTCGTACCGAAGCAGTACGAGAACATGTACTTCTCCTGGATGCGCGACATTCAGGATTGGTGCATCAGCCGTCAGTTGTGGTGGGGCCATCGCATCCCGGCCTGGTACGATGAGTCGGGCAAGGTCTACGTCGGTCGCGACGAAGCCGAAGTGCGTGCCAAGCACAACCTCGGCCCGGACGTTGCGTTGCAACAGGACAACGACGTTCTCGACACCTGGTTCAGTTCCGGCTTGTGGACCTTCTCCACCCTCGGCTGGCCTGAGCAGACCGAATTCCTGAAGACCTTCCACCCGACCGACGTGCTGGTCACCGGTTTCGACATCATTTTCTTCTGGGTCGCCCGGATGATCATGCTCACCATGCACCTGGTGAAGAACGAAGACGGCACCCCGCAGATTCCTTTCAAGACTGTCTATGTGCACGGTCTGGTCCGCGATGGTCAGGGCCAGAAAATGTCGAAGTCCAAGGGCAACGTCCTGGACCCGCTGGACATTGTCGACGGTATCGAACTCGAAGCCCTGGTGCAGAAACGCACCAGCGGCATGATGCAGCCGCAACTGGCCAAGAAAATCGAGAAGCAGACCCGCGCCGAATTCGCCGACGGCATCGCCAGCTACGGCACCGACGCCCTGCGCTTCACTTTCTGCTCGCTGGCCTCGACCGGTCGTGACATCAAGTTCGACATGGGCCGCGTCGAAGGCTATCGCAACTTCTGCAACAAGATCTGGAACGCCGCTCGCTACGTGCTGGACAAGGGCGAAGACTGCGGCCAGAACGGCGAAGAGGTCGAGCTGTCGCTGCCGGATCGCTGGATCATCTCGCAGCTGCAACGCACCGAAGCCGAAGTGACCCGCCAGCTGGATCAATTCCGTTTCGACCTCGCCGCGCAGGCGCTGTACGAGTTCATCTGGAATCAATACTGCGACTGGTACCTGGAGCTGTCCAAGCCGGTGCTGTGGGACGAGAACGCGCCGATCGAACGTCAGCGCGGCACTCGCCGTACGCTGGTTCGCGTGCTGGAAGTGGCCCTGCGCCTGGCGCATCCGTTCATGCCGTTCATCACCGAAGAAATCTGGCAGCGCCTCGCGCCGCTGGCCGGTGCGCAGGGCAAGACCATCATGCTGCAACCATGGCCGGTGGCGAACGAAGCGCGGATCGACGCCGCTGCCGAAGGCGACATCGAATGGCTCAAGGGCCTGATGCTGGGCGTGCGGAACATCCGTGGCGAAATGAACATCGGCCCGGGCAAGCCGCTGCAACTGTTCCTCAAAAACGTCAGCGCCGAAGACCAGCGCCGCCTGAACGAAAACGAGCACCTGCTGAAGAAGCTGGCCAAGCTCGAATCGTTCACCGTACTGGCCGCAGGCGCCGAAGCACCGCTGTCCGCCACGGCTCTGGTGGGCGAGATGGAAGTGCTGGTGCCGATGGCTGGCCTGATCGACAAGGGCGCCGAGCTCGCGCGTCTGGACAAGGAAATCCAGCGCCTGCAGGGCGAAGTCCAGCGCGTGGGTGGCAAGCTGTCCAACGCCGCTTTCGTCGACAAGGCACCGCCTGACGTCATCGCCAAGGAGCGCGCCAAGCTGACCGAGGCCGAGCAGGCACTGGGCAAGCTGGCCGAACAGCACGCACGGATCGCGAGTTTGTAACGACCGACTCAGCCCGCCTGAATCCCGGGCTGGCTGATTCACACGAACCCTGTAGGAGTGAGCTTGCTCGCGATAGCAGTGTGTCAGGCGAAGCATTCGTCACGGACAGACCGTTATCGCCAGCAAGCCCGCTCCCACAGGGTTTTGTGTTTTAACCGGAAAAGACCCGCAATGACTAAACCCGAGCAGCCCAAGCCGCCTCGCAAGAAACCGAAACCCGCTCAGTCAGCCAAACCTGCCGAGCCGCGCGAGAAGGCCAGCCTGCACCCGCGCAACCGCCATCAGGGCCATTACGACTTTCCGCGCCTGATCAAGAGCAGCCCCGAGCTGGGTCAATTCGTGATCACCAACCCCTATGGCAAGGAAAGCATCGACTTCGCCAACCCGGCGGCGGTACGCGTGTTCAACCGCGCATTGCTCAAAGCGTTCTACGGCGTCTCCCATTGGGACATTCCGGCGGATTACCTCTGCCCACCGATTCCCGGTCGCGCCGATTACCTGCACTTCCTGGCCGACCTGCTCGCCGAGGACAACGCTGGCGTCATTCCCCGTGGCGCCGCGATCAAGGCGCTGGACATCGGCACAGGCGCCAACGGCGTCTACCCCCTCATCGGCCACAGCGAATATGGCTGGCACTTCGTGGGTTCGGACATCGACACGGTCGCTCTCGCTTCAGCCACCACCATCGTCAAGGCCAACGCGCTGGGCAAGGCTATCAGCTTGCGTCAGCAGGGCAATCGCAAATACATCCTGCTCGGGCTACTGCAAGCAGACGAACGCTTCGACATCAGTCTCTGCAACCCGCCCTTTCACGCCTCCGCCGAGGAAGCGTTGCGCGGCAGCCAGCGTAAATGGCGAGCACTGGGCAAGGCCGATCCCAAGCGCAAACTGCCGGTGCTGAACTTCGGTGGTCAACCCGCAGAACTGTGGTGTGAAGGCGGCGAAGCGCGTTTCGTCGCGCAGCTGATTACCGAAAGCGCCCAAGTGCCAACACAGGTGCTGTGGTTCAGCACGCTGGTGTCCAAGGCGTCCAACCTCCCGCTGATTCAAAGCACGCTGAAAAAAGCCGGCGCTGTTGAAAGCCGCGTGGTCGAGATGTCACAAGGGCAGAAACAAAGCCGCTTCGTGGCCTGGACTTTCCACGACAAGGCGCAACAACAAGCCTGGCGCGCAGAGCGTTGGGGGCAGACCAAGGCATAACGCCTACCCCGTCCACTGTCATTTTTGACAGTAGACGGGCATTTTTTCAGGCCCATAATCTGGAACCTTCTTGCATCGTCTGCCAGGGAGGCCAGCCATGCGCCGCATCGTCTGCGTCATCGCGCTATTCGTCACGTTCATCAACACGGCTTGCGCCCTTGAGCTGGCAGTCGACCCCAATCCTCAGGCAACCGCCCAGCGTCTGAATGACAGCTACAACAGGACGGTCAACGACTGCAAAGAACCCGACACAGGCGCCACACGAGGCCATTACTACTGCAGCGGCGTCACCTTGCGCATGGTCAACGACGGCCCTTTTCTGCCGTGGACGTACAGCCCCTACGCCCTGCAGACCGGCGCGACATCCTGGACATGGATCCGCAAGGACCTGAGCATTAGCGTGCTGGCGCATCCGGCAGGCTTCGTCCTGAATACACCCGCAGACGCTCAGGCCCTTGGCCTACCGGCATTGGACAAGGGCTGGACCTGCATTTACACCTTTGACGGTTTCACCGGCCCCGACCGCAACTGGTATGGCTGCGGTCCGTTCAACGACAAATCCTTTGCGCCGCCCACCCAGCCGTCCACGCAAAACAAGAACGAGGAATGGGCCTTCGGCACCTGCGCCCTGCAAAACGTCACCAACGCCGAACAATGGAAACAGAAATACCCCGGCGGCCCACAACAGCCGATTCAAACCACCCAATGCTCCTGGAACGCCGAGGTGCCCGCGCAGTGGGACGCCATGATTGCAGCACACGAAGCCAGGGCAACAACAACCGCGTCGGACTATTTTGCCGAACGCAAATATTTCAACGAATTCATGCTCAAGAACCTTCCTGGCAGTGACGGCAGCGAGATGAAACGCTACATCGCGGCCATTATCTACCTGCCGACGGGTGCGCAGAACTTCGGCGTCAGAGGCGATAACGGAAAAGCCGCCGCGCAGCAAAGCGGGATCGACAACGCCCGCCGCTTCCAGCTCAAGCTGTATCAGGAGGGCTATGCCGTGCCAGTGCTCAGGATCGACTTCAGCAAGCCCGCGCAGCAACGCTTCAGCTATAACCCGGTCGATCAGTTCGTCTGGTTGGGCGAAGGCAGCGGTGTTCCACGTCAGTACATCGACTCGGCGACGTGGTCGCAGTTCACCGACAACGTGACTGGGCAAAAAGTGTCGTCACTGAAAGTGATCCCCACTGCGCGCGGCAAGACGTATCAGGTCAATGACCGCAAAGCCATCTACCTTGAGCTGCAGCAGTTCAAAGGGGCGGACAAGCAATGGCGTGACGAGGAGAAAATGCCAGGCAGCATGGAAAGCCAGCTCAATTGCATCATCAACAACTATCCCGACCGTGCTGACTGGAACCTTGAGCCCTTCCGGCCATTGGTTTCAGCCAGTGAGGCGAAAGCTGCCGGGTGTAATCCGGTCGCCAAATAGCAGGCACAAAAAAACCGTGTCCGGATCGCTCCGTTACACGGTTCTCCTACAAGCAGCGTTTTGCTTACTTGTTGACTGCGTCAGTCAGGCCCTTGGCCACAACCAGTTTGATCACTTTCTTGGCTGGGATTTCGATGGCAGCGCCGGTCGAAGGGTTACGGCCAGTGCGAGCTGGACGCTCGGTTACTTTCAGCTTGCCGATGCCTGGCAGGGTGATTTCGCCGCCATTTTCCAGTTGATCAGCGACGATTTGGCCCAATTGGTCGAGAGCATTGCGCGCGGTGGTTTTTGGCGCGTCGATAGCTTCTGCGATATCGGCGATCAATTGGTCTTTAGTCAGAGCCATGGTGGTGTTCCTTCCCTATCAAATTCAGATGGTTTGCAGAGTGTGTACAGACGCGAAATGTAGATACCGAAATCGGCCTTTGGTTCGGCCGAACGCCCACAAACTGCATGCTTGGCGCGCTTCAGTGCGCAAGACCGGGCAAAACTAGCACAGAGCCACGCAAATATCCGCCCCTACCTAGCCATTTGGTCAGCTTTATCGTGGTTAAAAGCCAAAAAAGTCAGATTAATGGGGGCGGAGCAGTGTTTATGGCCTCTCCAGCACGTTCTGGCCCAGTCTGCGGTACACTTGCCGACTTTCGCACGGGTCACGCAGGCACCCGTTCAGTTCCACCTCAGCAGCCGAGAAATCCATGCCGATCCGTCATGCCATTGTTCACCTGATCGACAAAAAACCCGACGGTACGCCCGCAGTCCTCCATGCTCGCGACTCCGAACTCGCGGAGTCCCAGGCCATCGAGAACATGCTGGCCGACCTCAATGAGAGCTATAACGCCAAACAAGGTAAGGCCTGGGGGTTTTTCCATGCCGAGTCCGGCGCGCACCCGTTCAGCGGCTGGTTGAAGGAGTACGTTGATGAGGGCAAGGATTTCACGGCGTTCAGCCTCACCGCTGTCGAGCACCTGCAAAAGCTGATGGAAGAATCTAACCTTTCAGTGGGCGGCCATGTGTTGTTCGCCCATTATCAGCAGGGCATGACCGAATACCTCGCCATCGCGTTGCTGCACCACAGCGAAGGCGTGGCGGTGAATGAAGCGCTGGATGTCACGCCCTCGCGGCACCTCGACCTCGGCCAACTGCACCTCGCGGCGCGAATCAACATTTCCGAGTGGCAGAACAACAAGGCTTCCAAGCAGTACATTTCCTTCATCAAAGGCAAGAACGGCAAAAAGGTCTCCGAATACTTCCGCGACTTCATCGGCTGCCAGGAAGGCGTGGACGGCCCCGGCGAAACCCGCACCTTGCTCAAGGCCTTCAGCGACTTCGTCGAGAGCGAAGACCTGCCAGAAGAGTCGACCCGAGAGAAGACCAAGGCACTGGTGGACTACGCCAGTAGCCAGAGCAAAATGGGCGAGCCGATTGCGCTGGAAGAACTGTCCGGTCTGATCGACGAAGACCGTCCGCGCGCGTTCTACGAACACATTCGCAACAAGGATTACGGCCTGTCGCCGGAAATTCCGGCGGATAAACGCACGCTCAACCAGTTCCGCCGCTTCACCGGCCGTGCCGAAGGCCTGTCGATCAGCTTCGAAGCGCACCTGCTGGGCGACAAGATCGAGTACGACGAAGAGAAAGGCACGCTGATCATCAAGGGTTTGCCGACTCAACTGACCGATCAACTGAAGAGGCGCTGATCGTCATGCTCGGGCGTACCCTCAAGAAATTCGCGCTGATCATGTTGGTGGTCGTGGTCTACCAGAACTGGGGCAAGATCGAGCACCTCGTCAATCCCTCCCAGGCGGTCTCGACGCAAGTACAGTCGCAGGCCAAGGTCGTGCTGTACGCCACCGACTGGTGCGGCTACTGCAAACAGACGCGCCGCTTCCTCGACAGCAAGGGTATCCCTTACACCGAGTACGACATCGAGAAGTCCAAAGAAGGCCGCAAGGCGTATGAGGCGCTGGGCGGCCGTGGCATCCCTCTGATCGACGTGAACGGCACGCTGATCAGAGGGTTCTCGCCGGATGAGATTCTTGCAGCGTTGAAATAAAGCCAACTGGGGAGGCACTGATCTCCCCAGAATGGTGGTCTTCCCGTTCAGCAGAGCTGTTACTGCGTCGCCACACTGAGATCAGAGGGCAGTACGTTGCAGCCTACCTTCTCTGCCTCGGCCTCCGTCGCATCGGGTCGGAAGGGTTCAAGATTGAACTCGGCCTTCCCACGAGCAATGACGAAGTGGCACACCAATTGTCGGCGCATGCCCACTCCTCCGTTCTGTTTCCACTGATAGTCGTTCTTATACTTGCGGACTAACTCCGCATACACCGCATCCGATCCTGCAGAACCGCTTTGTTTACGGCCTAGATCAGTCAATACCACTGACAACGACCACTCATTTTGCCCTGTGCCAGGGTCAAAGCGCGAAACCCAGGTGGCGGATTTGACGTACCGATCAATCGTCTTGCCCGACTCTGCCACTGCCTGATCGTCAGCGTTGCATTTGAAAGTGGCATCATCCGATAAACGGCTCGGCAAGGTCATCGCGATAACAGGCACCCACACACCGGTCTTTTCGTAATAACGCTGTTGATCGAACTGAGCATCATCCCGTCCGCCTGTGGGCTCCGGCAGATAAAAGAATGCCTGGATAGGTAACTCACCCGCAGGCGTTGTACTTTTCCATGTATCGAGCCGTAATTCATTCTGCTTTCTGAACGCTTCGGGTGTTCGCCGCTGTGCGCTCAAACTGGCATTGAAGTTATCCACCGCATAGCTGTTGAGATTGTCCCTGACATCAAATCCGCACTCCCGGCGGTTATCACCGTTGACGAATGCCTTGTAATGATCGGCCCACTCCTGCCCCGTGGTAATTCTGTTCGGTTGCCGGGAATAACAAGGAGCGCCTTGCCCGCTGGGTTTCGAACCCGTCCATGCCCCACACCCCTTGTCCTCACGCGCATCAGTGCCGCCATCCATCGGGAATGCGCACAGCACGTTGTAGGTACTTTTGCCGGGTGGGACGTTCTGAACAGGAAACAGGATGTAGCCGTTATTCTCGTAGCGCACAAGCCTGGAAAACTTCGCATCTTTACGCAGGTATGAGAATGAAGTACCGCCGCTTTTTACCGAGTTGGGGCTGGGGTCCCAGGAGCTGTAATCATCGGAAGGCACAGTCGCCCTGAATATAACGCCATTGCAGAGAAACGCCGGGGAGGTGTTTTTTCCACAATTGTCCCGCGTGTCGTTGTATTGAGCGGTCAGTGCTTTGGCAGTATCCGCACAACTTGCTGCCAAGACATAAGGTGCCTGCATGGCCAGCGCCAGCAGAGACACCGCCCATAACTGAGGTTTCTTCATTTTCAACACTCCTTTCCATGGAGCCTGTTCCCTTTTTCTCAGCCACGGCGACGCCAACCTCTCGACAAAGAAGGCAACGGAACACATCAGGCGATTGCGTTTAAACAGTGAATCCAGATAGTAGCGCCGTGCACATTGCTGGCAACTGGCAGAAATGACAGTTATTGAAGGATGCCGAGATCGATTGGCGATTACCGTCAGCTTGCTAATCGAGAATGGCATTATCCGAGAGGCGAAAAAAAACGCTGCAAGGGTCGCAGCGTTTTCTTCTCTCGAACCGAAGTCAGACTTCAATCTTTGCTGATACGAAATCCGAAACGCGGGAAGTGAACATGAACGACGCCCGCACGTTCATCTTCACGGCGAACGATGATTTCTTCGCGCCCGCTGAACACCAACTTACCGTGAACGGGATTCACACCGTAATCGACTGCCGACACACTGACCTGTTGACCGGGCTCGAACCCGTTCGGGTCCTTGAACGCCTCGTCAGGCAGCGGAGCTGGTTCTGCGTTGCGTGCAATCTCGATGGCATCCGCCGGACTGAGCTCACTCGCCGCCCCATGCCCGAACCCAATGACGCGCTGATACCACGCCAGGACCGCAGGGTAATCATCTACCAATGAGGCAGTGACCGGGGTCTGCTTCAAGAACCACAAGGTGTGGGCAACCGAGAAGTCAGCAATTGAAGGCCCACCGAGCAGGAAGTCGCCGTTGCGCTCGAGTTGAGTTTCCAGACGCCCCATCAACGTCGGCCACTGGTGCTGCGCCAGTTCCAGCGGAACACGCGTCGCACTGCCTCCGTCAAAGAACGCCGCGCGGTCGGCGACAAATGCTTTCACGCCCTCAGGGGGCACTTTGGCAAAACGCACGGCCAGTGACGCTGGCTGAAACACCAGGCTGACCGAATGCAGGAACAGCACCGAATCCGCCCAGTTCGCCAGACTCGCCGACGTAAACTCCTGCCCTTCCGGGTAAAAGCTTGGCGAAGACTTCTCAGCCTCAAGACGCCGGGCAATCAACGCCGTATCGCAATAGATGTCGGCGCCGACCTGTAACACCGGTGTCTTGCGATAGCCGCCGGTCAGCGCCGTGAGGTCCGGTTTCGGCAGGATCGGCGGGATGATCACCGAGCGCCACGACAGCCCCTTGAAGCCCAACATCAATCGGGCTTTCTCGGAAAACAGGGACGTTGGGTAATGGTGCAGGATCAACTCACTCATGTTTCGACCTCTGGAACGAAGGCATTGAATCCGGGCGTGACGACCTCATGTCGCACCCCCGGCCACGGTATTCAGACAGTGGCTTAAGTTGAGCGTTGCCAGTGATGATCACAAGTGACGAACAGGCCAAGTTCGGAGACGTTACTTAGAGCGGGCTGATTTCGAATACGTGGGAGATCGTCTGGCTCTTGGCATCCCAGACATACCGAACATGCTTGCCTTGCACCGGGAGCGAGACCGTCGGCGGACGAAACGCCGCCACGCACTCATGCCCGTCAAGGCGCACGCTCTTGTAGAGCAGTCCCCACGCCCCTTCTCCCCGCAATGCGCTTGCGAAGGCTTGCGAGGTCCCGTAACGAGAAGGGTCCGGGTCATGCAGTTCAGGAAAATCCTCACGTACATCATGCACCGGCTTCACGACCTGATTCACGTAGGTGCGCAACGTCAGCTCGATGTCGGGCTCGTTCGTCGCCGCGAGAAAGCGCTCCTGATGAAAGCGTGTTTCTGCAATAGCCGCAGCCTGGCTATTCGCGGCGTAATAGATACCGTACGTCCCGTCCGTGAACCGGCTGGCCTTGCCGATGTGGGTAAACGCAGCCATGACGGGGGTAGAGCCGGGGCCGGAAACACGGTCCTCGACGGCGACTCTGCGCAATACACCGCATTGATCCAGCAGACGATCGTTGGTCATCGACTCTAGCGCATACGCCATCTCAAGGTCGGCCGGGTTGAGCACATCCTCAAACAGCGTGATCGGAGGAAAAGCACTGTTGATCATCCTGAACGCGGCATCCCAGGCCGGGATCACAGTCTGTGCATGCTTCATCAGCCCCGGACTCCGTCCAGATACCGACGCACGTCCGCGATGTCCACCACCCGACCGGCCAACATGTATTGCAATGCGGATTGGCCGTTGAAAGGTGCCGCCGTGTTGGGTTTTGCGACCCATTCGTAAGCGCGCTCCAACTGATTGCTGAAGATGATGCTGAGCGCTTTGTGGATGCCCATCAAATAGGAAATTCGCTCCAGCGTATCGCGCGGCAAACGGATGTCGGGGGTCCGTTTGTATTTGTAAAAGGTCGTGTTGCTCACAGCGCCCAGCAGTGTTCGCTGGTCCTCGACCGAGCATCCCCAATGCGCCATGAGATTGAAAAAGAAGGTCAGGGCTACGCGTCCTGCTTCCGGGGTATCGACACCAACGCCATCGTTGCGGGTGATCGCCAAGGCTGTCATGAATACCGCTCCTGCTCATCGAATCTGACAATCAGGCTAGTACACATACGCACAAAATAAAACAGGTAATTCACATGCGAAATTACTGACATCTCTGTGCACACGTTCTTACCCGCTTCCGCGCGTCGGCCTACACAGCAGCAAGTCGTTACTCGGAAGGGGTCAGGACAAAACTGGCCACAAGCGCTTCCTTTGCCCGCTTGCGCAGTTTCTTGATCAGCCGCTCCTGACGCAGCGCCTCACCCTTGTCGCGGCACGCCTCGATGTACACCAGCGCCACGGCAGGGCTGGAAAAGAAAAATCGCGCGCCCTTTCCGTTTTGGTGCTTGGTGAAGCGTTTATGGGGGTCGTCGCTGATGCCGCAATACAGCGAGCCGTTGGCAGCGCGTACGAGGTACACGAACCACGGCTTTGGCGTGAGGGTTTGAGGCGCAGACTCAAGGGCAACAGCGGTATCGGTCATGGCAGGTTGAGAGCTGAAACGCGAAAGACGCGATTCTAGCAGAGCCTTAGCGGCCTGCCCGGAAGGCTTTCAAACCCTTTTGCGCCTGGGCACGAATGGCGTTTTGAACGAACGGCGTCCAGCCCAGTAACGCGCCTTTCGCACCCAACGCCTGCCGCGACCAACGCCACAGGTCGAAGTTGTCGTGGTGTTCGCAAATCTTGCCGTCGCGAAACACGAAGCGCGCCTGAATATCGTTGACCACGGTGCGGCCGGTCTGGCTGAACAGGTAGGTCGCCAGCCAATGTGCGCCGCCGGAGCGTTCGTCGGCGCGCACATTATCGAAGCGGATGGAGAATTCCTTGGCCCGCGACGTCAACATGCGCCACATGTCACCGGCCTCGCTTCCCCGTAACTCACCGAACACCGGGTCGCTGAACAGCACGTCGTCGGTGTAACAGGCCGCCATGGCCTCGGCGTCGAGCCGATTGAAGGCCTCGTAGAAACGACGGATCAAGGCGCTGTTGTGTTCGCCAGGCTGTTCGGTGGTGTGCAGATCGCTCATACGCAGTGTCGTCCATGGAAAAAGATGCTTGCACGATAAGCGGCGGCGGAGCGTTTTGCCACGGACATTCGCCGGGCAAATACCTCGACTCAAACTTTCTCGCTGGTCACGTCGACGTACAGCGCACGCCCGGCGCCCATCCCTGCCAGAATCGCACCCACGCCAATGATGCCGAAGATCCAGCCGACCGCGCTCCAGTTGCCCGTCCAGTCATGCACAACGCCAACCGCGAACGGACCCAGCGAGGCCAACGTGTAGCCCACGCCCTGAGCCATGCTCGACAGGTTGGCGGCGACATGAGAATCCCGGGAGCGCAGCACGATCAGGGTCAGCGCCAGGCTGAACGTACCGCCCTGCCCCAACCCGAGCACCACGGCCCAGAGCCACAGTTGATTAAGGGGCGCGTACAGACAACCGTACAAACCGCCCAGTGTCAGCAGCATGACCAACAGGATCGCCAGTCGTTGATCCTTACCCCGTGTAGCCAGCCAGGGTGCAGTGAGCGAGCTGACCAGTTGCACCATGATCGACCCCGACAGCAGCAGACCCGCTTCTGTAGGTGTCAGGCCACGGCCAATGAGGATCGACGGCAACCAGCCGAAAACGATGTAGGCCAGCGACGATTGCAGCCCCATATATAAGGTAACTTGCCGCGCCAGACGATCGCGGAACAGCCCACGCACCCGATAGGCCACCTGATGCTGACCCTGGCGTTGACGGGTTTGTGGCCACCAGAAGATCGCGGCAATCACCGCCGGGACGATCCAGAACCCAAGGCCGAGTGTCCAGTCGCTGCCGCTTTCGTTTCCAAACACCTGGCTCAACGGCACCGTCGAACCCGCCGCCACCGCAGCCCCTAGACACAGAGCCATGGTGTATACGCCGGTCATGGTGCCAGCCTGTTTGGCGAAATCGCGTTTGACGATACCCGGAAGCAGCACGCCGATGATGCCAATGCTCGCGCCCGCCATGATGCTTCCCGCGAACAAGCCGACTTCACCGTACGAACTGCGCAACAGGATGCCGCACGTCAGGGTCATCAGAATCCCCAGCACCACGCGCTCGCTGCCGAAACGCCGCGCCAGGATCGGCGCCAATGGCGCGAACAAACCGAGACACAGCACCGGCAGCGTCGTCAGCAAACCCGCCTTGGCCGCTGACAGACCCAGACCCTTCGACACCTCACTGAGCACCGGCGCCATGCTCGACAGCGCCGGACGCAGGTTCAACGCCACCAGCACCAGCCCCAACAGCAGAAACCACGGGCGCTTCAGGACAGGCCGGTGCTGCTGGACTTCATCGTCATCAGCCTCCGCGTCAATCAGCAGCTCGTCGATTTCATGATGTTTTCGGGAAGGGGATAGCGTGTCGCTCGCCGTAGGCGCCTTGGTCGTCATGGGATTCTCGTGGGGGGCAGGATGTGTAACAGCGCATTGCGCAAAGACGTAATCCTGTTGGAGATCAGCAGAGAACACAAGTTTTACGAGGATTGGGTACAGTTTTAACCGTTTGGACCATTCACGAATCCGCAAACAAAAACCCGGGCACAGGGCCCGGGTTTCTGGTTAACGCAGCTATCAACTCAGTGCAGGATCTGACTGAGGAACAGCTTGGTGCGGTCGCTTTGCGGGTTGTCGAAGAAGTCGTTCGGGGCGGCTTGTTCGACGATTTCGCCTTTGTCCATGAAGATCACGCGGTTGGGCAAAGATAGCTTACTCAAAGAACACAAAGCGAACGTTAGGCACGCGGTAATGGATTCAGAAAGTGAGTTTAAGATCGCTTACGCGCTAAGGACTGCAATCATCTGCTTTCAAATGAGTTTTACTAAAAAACTGTACGCATAATAAGCAATGATTCGCAGCGCGGAAAAATCGGTTTACATTTGCTGATGTTCAAAAGCAATTTCGAAATGCTAATACTTATCTCACCTGCTAAGGCAGGGATATCTAAAACGAGAAAAGGAAATACATATGAAATCTGCTATTGATTTGTTCGAAACTGATGTAATCGGGGTAACAACCAAAGGTGTATGCCTGTGGTGATTTGAAAGCAGAAGGGGAAGGTCGACGCCTTCCCCTTCTAAAAAGTATAGCTTCACTGGAGGAAGGAGCAGCAATCACCATGGATGACTTGGGAAATCATACAATTTTAGACATAGTCGGCGCAGACGCAGCTTTGCTAAAGAACGCACACGCACTACACGATTTCTTTTTAAACACCCTGGAGCGCTCTAGCTTCAACGTCATCAATCACTTGACGCACAAATTCATCTCGAATGGCGAGGGAGTTACAGGTCTTTATTTACTATCTGAGTCGCACCTGTCTTACCACACCTACCCAGAAAATTGCTATATCAGCGTAGACGTATACACCTGCGGCACAAAGAAATTGAGACTGAAGGAAGAGCTAAAAATATTCTTCGGTAACGAAATACGCATAGCAATGCGCACACTTGTACGCGGAAGCGAAATATCACTAGCGAGCTTAGATCGTGAAAATACTTAATAACGGACTAGTAAAATTCGATTATCAATTTCCACTCTATAATTTCTTTTTCCCCTCTCAAAGTCACGAAGTATTTCGTCCCAACCGTACACAACTATCGCAAGTCTTCGAAACTGCAAATAACAGTGCAACGTCTCGAGCTTTGTATTTTCACATCCCATTTTGCGAAGCGATATGCTCATTCTGCCCGTTTACTCGAGGATTCTACAAAAATAGTGAGGAAATAGATAGATATACGCAAGCGTTGATCAAAGAGATCGAATACAAATCGCGAGTTATGGACCTAAAAAAGGTTCCAGTTCGTGCAATCTTTTTTGGTGGTGGAACGCCCTCCTTGCTTTCCCCCCGAAACATCAATGATATTGGAGAGGCACTACACCGTTATTTCGACATGTCTAATGTTGAAGAATTTTCGTTCGAATTTCACATCACGAGTGTCTCGGAGGAGCGCACTAGAGCTCTAGCCGACATCGGAGTTACCCATGCCCGATTTGGACTGCAAACGATAGACCCTACCTGGAGAAAACTATTCAATCTCTCTCAAGATATTACTCAAATAGAACGTGCAGCAGAAACACTGGTATCCTCTTTCCAGCATGTCCTCTGCGATATTCTCTATGGAATGAATGGAAGCAATGAATCGCAAACCTTAACTGACATTGACAAAGCCGTTGACCTAGGCGTCACGAACATCGATATCTACCCCATCAACAATGTCGTAACATCGCTTAAACTTCACAGACAAATCAAACAGCATACAAGTGAAATTTTCCCAGCAATGCGAAAGTTGAACATGAGGCTTATGATCGATGAACACATGCGTCAGAAAGGCTATTTGCCTTATAATGGCCACGGTTATATCCGCCAGAGACTGTCAAGGGAAAAACTGTTCGCTAGTAACTACTCATTTATCTATCACGAGCACGTTTACGGCTACGCTGATCATGATGTATTAGGTTTTGGTGTCGGCGGAATTTCGTCCCTTGCTGAGAATGTCATCACTAATACATCTCTCAGAGAGCAATACACTATTAAAATGACTTCTGGCATATACGAATGCAATGTTAGCCAACATGCATCTGTTCTTGATCTAGTAAAACCTATTGTACTAAGGCTTCCTTACCATGGAGAAATAGAAAAAGACAAAATCGCGTTTAGTGATATTCCCAGCGGCTTGTTTACTAAGCTGGAAGAGATGATCAGAGCAGGTCTAATATGCGAAACGGAAAAGACATATGAGTTAACCAAGCTGGGCTGGCTATGGTATAGCAATATCATGTTCTACTTATGCCCTCAAAGCGAGCAAAACATTCTAAAAAAATTAGTATTTGAGAAGCTCAGCGCCAAAGGAAGAGATATTACAAAAGATGAAATTATCTATTCGACTGTATAGCTCTGGATTAACTAAAATATGAAAACCGCGCGATCACACCATCAAATTCAAAAACTTTCATATTCTTTTTTTTTTACGAAAGTCGGAGAGTTTACATTTGAGATAGCTTTTGCTGTGACGGTGGTGTCACTCGTTACGGGAAATTTACTCGACGTAGGCCTGATTTATTTTCTTCGCTTCATGCCCAGCGCACTCTTCTCACCCGTGGGAGGATGGTTAGCAGACTACGCTGACAAGAAATACACATTAATCACCGTAGACCTACTAAAACTCACAGTAGCCATATCATTGTGTTCAGTTGGAATATACTCCAGCCTAAGTATTCAAGCGATTGCAATTGCTGCTATGTGCTTGACCGCTCTGGACTGTCTTCACACACCTTCTTTTCGAGCATTTTTTCCAGAAACTATAGATTCTGAGAGCTTAACTTTAGTCAATAGCCGGTTACAAGTTATCGAAGATGGCGCGTCAATCGCCGGACCACTGATATTTTCAATAATCACAATCATGTTCACCCCCCTTCACGCCTTTGCATTTTTTTCAATTAGCTCGCTTATGTCTACGCTATACATACTTACACTGGAATCTTCTACCAGAAAGGAAATGGGTAGCTTTAGCTTTAAATACATCTTAAAAGATGCGATTAATGGACTCCAAAGCATTAAACACATGAACAAACCTTTATTTAAAGTCATTTTTTGCACAACATTGTGCGCCTTATTTGCCACATCCTTGATACGATTTATTTTACCGGCCGCCGTCATGGATGCATTTGAATCAGAAGCCGCAGTTGGATACACTGCTTCGATATTAGCAGCCGGAACTGTGTTAGGAAGTTTATCATATGTTCGATTCAACCCTACCACTACCGCAGATGCGGTAGTCAGGTACTGGTCTATCTATGGCTCGCTATTTTTAGCCACAGCAATTTCGCTTACGTTTAGCAACTATATTTTTTTAGCACTGTTAGCGTTCGTAGGGTTCGTTGGTGCATTTGTTGACATTGCAATCGTCACAAACATCCAGCGCCTGTCGCACCCGAAAAATGTGGGCAGAAACTACTCTCTCTACTATTTCACCGCCGTCATCGGCGACGGACTGTCCGGGATCATAGCAAGTCTAATGTTCCTGATAGCAGGACCTGCGACATTCATCGGTATGGCTTCACTGCTATGCATTTCGCCTTTAGCCTGGAAGAAAAAAAATGCAAATAAAAATTGTATCTAGCATAGAAATGATTTTTCATCCGCACACTCAAGTGAAGGTAATAAAGTTTGAAAAATCTTTACACTTGGAGGTCGCCTCAGTATTGGTTCTAAACAAAAAGGATGCACTCAACGACAATGTGATCAACTGCATCGACCAGTGGGGAACACCCCTTTTTTTAACAGACATATGCGTGCAAGAACTCCATCAAACGCCTCTAGCAAAGTATGAACTATTTATCTTGAATACGCCGTTGTCAGATGCAATATTGGCGAAAATACTAAATGCAGGCAGTCAGTTTGAATCAAAAGCGCTTCCTCCGTTTACCGCGGCAGTTTCCAAATTCATTTCTATGCAAAGGCCCACCTTCGCGTGCCCAGGACACCAGGGCGGCCATTATCTAGACCTCCACCCTGCGGGATTGCGCTTCAAGGAATTGTTGGGAGAAAACGTTTTCAACGTAGATGTTCCACATGCAGCCCCTGAACTGGGGGATGTGCTTAGCCACCAAGGACCAATACGAAAAGCTGAAAACCTTGCCGCAGAAGTATTCAACTCTGACGAGACCTATTTTGTCTTAAACGGTACTTCCACGGCGAACAAAATCGTAGCAAGCGCACTACTCAGCGCTGGGGACATCGTGCTGATGGACCGAAACAATCACAAATCTGTATACCTAGGTGCATTGATTCAATGCGGAGCCAGAGCGGTGTTCTTAGACAGTCATCGCGACGAGTTAGGTGTGCTTGGCGGCTACCGCAAGGGCGCTCTTAGTGAAGACATGCTCAGAGCCAGGGTATCTAGAATCGACAGTACAATAGCAAAACAAGAAAGGCCTTTTCGCTTGGCAATTGTGCAGCACGCTACGTGTGACGGTGTTGTAGTGAACGCAGCTGCTCTACTACAACGGATCGGCCACCTATGTGATTACGTACTGTTTGACTCTGCTTGGCTTGGTTACGAGCCCTTTGTCGATCAACTTGCCCATTTATCCCCTCTAATTGGAGACCTCCCAGCTAATGCACCAGGTGTGATTGTTACCCAGTCAGTACATAAGCAAATGGCGGGGCTCTCCCAGACCTCTCAAATACATAAAAAAGATCATCACATCCGGGACCAGTCTCGCTACTGCTCTCGACATTTGTTCGATAGCGCCTTTATGCTCCACTCGTCCACAAGCCCATTTTATCCTTTGTTTATGTCATTAGAAGTAAACGCGGCTATTCATGCCAATGGCCACGGTCGAGAGATATGGGGTTCTGCGGTCTGTATAGCTAATAAATTCAGACAAAAAATTGATCACAGTTGCAAGCTAATCAAGACCTATTCTGGCGGCCAATCTCGGCGCTCGCATCCCTTGCAAAGCCACTCCAAGCTTCAGTCGCGCCCAACTGAATTTACCCCGTTCAATAATCGTTCTTCACCTATCGAAGCTGATCTTCATTTCATCGACCCTTGTAAAATTATCCTCACCACAAACGCTAGCACGAAGTTGGAACAAGCAGGCTTTATGTCGATTCCCGCAAGCGTAGTGATTCAGTACCTTAGAGAAATGAATTTTACGCCAGAGAAGTGTGACTTCTACAATTTCACGCTGTTAATCTCCCCTGCTTCAAAAGAAACGGTACTCGATCAATTAGCACATGCACTGTCCTCACTGGAACTACACCTTATCAATGACACTCAGATAATAGATATATTTCCTTCCCTTGCGATCTCCGACGGCCGCTACTCCGACCTGTCACTGCGGCAATTGTGCAACAACATTAATAATTTATTCCATGATTCAAACATCCAGAGGCTTCAATCCGATCTTTTTAGCTTAGACACCTCGGTAGCTCCCAATTTAACTCCATACGAAGCCAATCAAGCATTAATCCGTGGGCAGATAAGAGTCGTTCCGCTCTCTGAAGCCCTAGGATGCGTGGCTGCCGAAGGTGTGATTCCTTATCCTCCGGGGATCATGTGCATCGCACCTGGCGAAACTTGGACTGCAGTAGTGGTTGACTACCTCATCGTAATTCAGAAACTCATCGACTTATACCCTGAATTTGCTCCTCATGTTCAAGGGATACATTACGCTCAAGGTATCAATGGTGAACTGTCCATCTTCGTCAATGTTTTAGATGATGTAAAAGCCTGAAATATAGATGACTACATAAATGATAGCACCTTCAAAAAATGCGAAGCATCGCAAGTTCATTCATATAGATATGGACTCGTTTTTTGTTTCCGTTGAGCTTCTTGATTCACCCGATCTGGCCGATCGACCTGTCGCAGTAGGCGGCAGAGCTTCTGAGAGGGGAGTCATTAGCACGGCGAATTACATTGCTAGAGCTTTTGGCGTACGGAGCGGTTTGGCGACGGCTAAAGCTTATCGCTTATGCCCGGATCTAGTGCTGTTGCCGGTGAGGTTTAAAATATACGAAGAGGTCACGAAAAAACTGGATAGCATTTTCAGACGCTATACCGATCATGTCGAGTTTTTGTCTTTAGATGAGGCATTTCTAGATGTGACCGGCCAGCAACATTTCAACGGGTCTGCTACTCATATGGCCGCAGATATCCGGGCCACAATTCATCGGGAACTTAACTTGACCGCTTCAGCGGGAGTGGCGCCGCTGAAATATCTGGCGAAAATCGCCTCAGAAGTTCATAAACCCAATGGTATGTTCGTCATATCGCCTAATTCAGTTCGTGACTTTTTACGCGACCTTGATGTTCGGAAAATCCCAGGAGTTGGTCCTAAGACAGATGCAGTACTTGAAAATCTGGGGTGCCGGTACTGCAAAGATATCACAGAAGATAAAATTCCTGCATTGGTTCAGTACCTCGGTGTCCACGGATACTATGTTTGGGAGCGATGCCAAGGTATCGAGATAGACCATCAAGAGCGCAGTAATATCAGGTCGGTAGGTATTGAGACAACTTTTCATCAAGACTGTTATACACTCCCTGAATGCCTGTTGCATCTGGAGAATTTGCTTAATGGCTTGGCTGAGCGTATTACCGAAATTGGGGATGGCTATCAAATAATCAAAAACTTGGTGAAGCTCAAATTTTCTGATTTTTCCACCTCATCCACAGAGGTATCGTCCAACCGGCTTTGCGGTGACACCTTCAACACGCTTTGTAGGAAGTTGTGGGAGACTCGCAGGGAAGGGAGAGCGGTTCGATTGATAGGACTTTCAGTGAAAATCAAGAAAAACATACAAGAAGATATTCAGCTTTCGTTCCCTTGGTGACTGATAAGGCATCCGTTGCGGGTCTTTAAATCAGCAAACCTATGCCCTTATTTGCAAAACCCCGGGCACAGGGCCCGGGTTTCTGGTGAACGCAGCTATTAACTCAGTGCAGGATCTGACTGAGGAACAGCTTGGTGCGGTCGCTTTGCGGGTTGTCGAAGAAGTCGTTCGGGGCGGCTTGTTCGACGATTTCGCCTTTGTCCATGAAGATCACGCGGTTGGCCACGGTGCGGGCGAAGCCCATTTCGTGGGTCACGCAGAGCATGGTCATGCCTTCTTCCGCCAGGCCGACCATGGTGTCCAATACCTCTTTCACCATTTCCGGGTCGAGGGCCGAGGTCGGCTCATCGAACAGCATGATTTTTGGCTTCATGCACAGGGCACGGGCGATGGCTACACGCTGTTGCTGACCGCCGGAGAGTTGGCCCGGGTATTTGTGCGCCTGCTCTGGAATGCGTACGCGCTCCAGGTAGTGCATAGCGATTTCTTCGGCCTTTTTCTTCGGCATCTTGCGGACCCACATCGGTGCCAACGTGCAGTTCTGCAGGATGGTCAGGTGCGGGAACAGGTTGAAGTGCTGGAACACCATGCCGACTTCGCGGCGAATGGTTTCGATCTGCTTCAGGTCTGAAGTCAGCTCGGTGCCATCGACAACGATGCGACCTTGCTGGTGCTCTTCCAGACGGTTCAGGCAGCGAATGGTGGTCGACTTGCCCGAGCCCGACGGGCCGCACAGCACGATACGCTCGCCCTGACGCACGTTCAGGTTGATGTCTTTCAGCACGTGGAACTGGCCGTACCACTTGTGTACGCCTTCCATCCGGATCATGCCTTCGGCGCCCAGGGGCTTTTTGATAGCTTCACTCATCTCATAACTCCTAACGCTTGTGGCCTGTGTCCAACTTGCGCTCCAAATGCATGGAGTAGCGGGACATACCGAAACAGAAGATCCAGAACACCAGGGCCGCGAACACATAGCCCTCGGTCGCCATGCCGAGCCAATTCGGGTCGGCGGCGGCTTGCTTGACGCTGTTGAGCAGGTCAAACACGCCGATGATGATCACCAGACTGGTGTCCTTGAACAGCGCGATCACGGTGTTCACCAGACCCGGAATCACCAGCTTCAGGGCTTGCGGCAGAATCACCAGGCCCATCCGGCGCCAGTAGCCCAGGCCCATGGCCGCAGCGGCTTCATACTGGCCTTTCGGAATGGCCTGCATGCCACCACGCACCACCTCGGCGACATAGGCCGACTGGAACATGATCACGCCGATCAGGGCGCGCAACAGTTTGTCGAAGTTCATGCCTTCTGGCAGGAACAGCGGCAGCATTACCGACGACATGAACAGCACGGTGATCAACGGCACGCCGCGCCAGAACTCGATGAACGTCACGCAGAGCACGCGAATCGCCGGCAGGTCGGAGCGACGCCCCAGCGCCAGGATTACACCCAACGGCAAGGCACCGGCGATACCGACGGTAGCGATGACCAGTGTCAGCATCAGGCCGCCCCACTGACTGGTCGCCACTTCGGTCATGCCGAAGATGCCGCCATGCAGCAGGAAGAACGCCACGATCGGGTAAATGACCAGGAAGCTCAGACCGTAAACGGCTTTGCGTGGCATGGCTTTGATGAACAGCGGCGCCGCGCCGATGATCGCCAGCCAGACGGTCAGGTCAACCCTCCAGCGCAGTTCCTGCGGGTAGTAGCCATACATGAACTGGCCGAAGCGCTGTTCGATGAAGACCCAGCACGCACCGGCCTTGGTGCAGTCGGCGCGCGTGGTGCCGACCCAATTGGCGTCGAAGATCGACCAGCTCAGCAGCGGAGGAATGACCAGCCAGATCAGGTAGATCGCGAACAGGGTCAACAGCGTGTTGATCCAGTTCGAGAACAGGTTCTGGCGCATCCATGCCACCGGGCCGAAGACTTTGCTCGGCGGCGGCATGTCGGGTTTGAAAATATGGGATGTCATGCGCGTTTCCTCACCGCTCGATCAGCGCAATGCGCTTGTTGTACCAGTTCATCAGCAGGGAAATGCTGATACTGATCGCCAGGTACACGCTCATGGTGATGGCAATGACTTCGATGGCCTGACCGGTCTGGTTCAACACGGTACCGGCGAACAGCGAAACCATCTCCGGATAACCGATACCGGCCGCCAGCGAGGAGTTTTTCGCCAGGTTGAGGTATTGGCTGGTCAGCGGCGGAATGATCACCCGCAGGGCTTGCGGGATGATGACCTTGCGCAACGTCGGTCCGGGGCGCAGGCCCAGGGAACGTGCGGCTTCGGTCTGGCCGTGGCTGACGGATTTGATGCCCGAACGCACGATTTCCGCGATGAACGCGGCGGTGTAGACGGTCAGGGCAAGGGTCAGCGCGAGCAGTTCAGGGATCAATACCCAGCCGCCGACGAAGTTGAAGCCCTTGAGCACCGGCACTTCCCAATGCACCGGCGCACCGAAGATCGTGGCACACAGCGCCGGGATCACGATGAACAGGGCCAGGCCCGCCCAGAACTTGTGGAAAGGGACGCCCGTCGCTTCGAAGCGTTTGTTCGCCCATTTGGCCATGATCACGATGGCGACGATGGCCACCACGATGCTGATCACGAACGGCCAGGTAGCATCGTTGGTGATCGCCGCCGGCATGTTCAGACCCCGGCTGCTGACGAAGAACGAACCCAGGAAGCCGTGAGCGGCACGTGGGCCTGGCAAGGTCAGGAACACGGCGAAGTACCAGAACAGGATCTGCAGCAGAGGCGGAATGTTACGGAAGACTTCAACGTAAACCGTCGCCAGCTTGTTGATGATCCAGTTGTTAGACAGCCGCGCCACGCCGACGATGAAGCCGAGCAGGGTCGCGAGAATCACGCCGATGAAAGTCACCAGCAGGGTGTTGAGCAAACCGATGAGGAACACGCGCGCGTACGAATCCGACTCCGTAAAAGGAATCAGGTGTTGCGCGATGCCGAAACCGGCGCTGTTTTGCAGGAAACCGAAACCTGAGGTAATACCCCGGTGTTGCAGGTTGGTTTGGGTGTTATCGAACAGATACCAACCCATCGCGACTACGGCGATAACCGTGATTATCTGAAATAGCCACGCACGCACTTTGGGATCGCTGAGGGATAGCCTCTGCTTAGGTGCGCTGATCTGATTTTGCATGGGAGTGCCCCAGAGAAAATGCAACGAAGCGCCCGGCTGCGGGGTACGCAGCCGGGCACAAGTCAATCAACGTACTGGTGGGGCGTATTGGATGCCGCCAGCGTTCCACAGGGCGTTCTGACCACGCTCGATTTCCAGAGCAGTGGATTTGCCCAGGTTCTTCTCGAAGATTTCACCGTAGTTACCGACTTGGGCAACGATCTTCACGACCCAGTCCTTCGGCAGTTTCAGCTGAGGGCCGTATTCGCCATCAGCACCCAACAGACGGGCTACGTCCGGGTTCTTGGTGGCTTTGGCTTCGGCTTCAACGTTCTTCGAAGTGATGCCCGCTTCTTCGGTGTTCAGCAGTGCGTAACCAACCCAGCGAACGATGGAGGTCCACTCGTCGTCACCACGGGCCACAACCGGTGCCAGAGGCTCCTTGGAGATGGTCTCAGGCAGAACGACGTAGTCTCTCGGCGAAGCCAGCTTGGAGCGCTGTGCGTACAGCTGGGATTTGTCGGAAGTCAGCACGTCGCAACGGCCGGACTCCAGCGACTTGGCGCTTTCGTCGGAGGTGTCGAAGGTGATCGGGGTGTATTTCAGGTTGTTGGCGCGGAAGTAGTCAGAGACGTTCAGCTCGGTGGTGGTACCGGCCTGAATACAGATGGTCGCACCGTCCAGTTCCTTGGCACTTTTCACGCCCAGCTTGTTGTTGGCCAGAAAGCCAACGCCGTCGTAGTAGGTGACGAAGCCAGGGAATTCCAGACCCATGCTCGCGTCGCGGGAGCTGGTCCAGGTGGTGTTACGCGAGAGGATGTCGATCTCGCCCGATTGCAGCGCGGTGAAGCGCTCTTTGGCGTTCAGCTGGCTGAATTTGACCTTGGTCGCATCACCGAAGACAGCAGCGGCAACAGCGCGGCAGAAGTCAGCGTCGATACCCTGGATCTTGCCGCTTTTGTCCGGTACCGAGAAACCTGGCAGACCGTCACTCACGCCGCACTGGATGAAGCCTTTCTTCTGAATGGCGTCCAGTTTGGCGCCCGCTTGAGCGAAACCGGTCAGACCGAGCGCTGCTGCGGCGGCCACTACAGCCAGGGTGGATTTCAACATCTTCATTCAAACCTCCAGTTTGCTCTTTGTTGTGTGGGAGCTTTAGCCCGTCGCACCCTTGTGAGGCATACATGACCGTGCTGGCTTGTTTTTGGGTCATGCGACGTTTGAACCGTGACCCGGGACCCGCGCGAAACATTTCGCAATCGGCGTCATCGGATTGGCGGGTCAAATGGACTGAAGCCCCATGATGTCCCTGCACCCAAAGGTACGGGGCGAATCGTGCCGGAGATCCTCTCGATGGACTCCATGCTGCCTCGGCATAACAATAGGCGGCGTGACGCCTAGCCTACTAGTGTTACCGCGCAAGGTGAGCGCCTTCACTCCGGTGGTTTTGTAGCAAAGCGCGTACCACCATGGTGGCAAACTCGAATTAGCGACAGGTCAAGATCAAAACTTGTAACCTTGCGACATCTTCTTTCATTTATGACATCCCCTGCGCACTGCGTTGATGCAGGTCCGAATTTCGCCCGCACACAAATGGAGCACACATGAGCGAGCCTTTGATCCTTGAGCCCGAAAAAGCGGCCGATGCTTGCGTTATCTGGCTGCACGGCCTCGGTGCAGACCGTTACGACTTCATGCCAGTCGCCGAGACACTCCAGCAATCATTGCTCTCCACACGCTTCATTCTTCCGCAGGCGCCAACTCGCGCAGTGACGGTGAATGGCGGCTATGAGATGCCCAGTTGGTACGACATCAAGGCCATGAGCCCGGCGCGAGCCATTGATCGTGACCAACTGGAAGGGTCGGCCCAACGCGTGCTGGCACTGATCGAAGGGCAGCGCGACAGCGGCATCGACCCGGCGAGAATCTTTCTGGCGGGTTTTTCACAAGGGGGCGCGGTGGTGCTGCACGCGGCATTCCTGCGCTGGGAAGGCCCACTGGGCGGGGTGCTTGCGCTGTCCACCTATGCGCCGACTTTCAGCGATGACATGACCCTTTCAGCCAGTCAGCAGCGCATTCCGGCGTACTGCCTCCACGGACAACACGATGAGGTGGTGCAGAACGCCATGGGCCGAACCGCGTACGAGCATCTGAAAGCCCAAGGCGTCACCGTGACATGGCAGGAATACCCAATGGGCCATGAAGTGTTACCGCAGGAAATCGCCGATATAGGCGTCTGGCTCGGGGATCGGCTGCGTTAAACAGCGCATTTTGATCCTTTCCTTTGTCTGGCGAATTTGGTATGGCACTACGCCGCGCCCGATTCTTGCATTACACTGCCCGGCGTACATTCCTTAATCAATCGATGAGATGACCGTGCTCAAAGCACTTAAAAAAATGTTCGGTAAAAGCGAGGCTGGGCCGCTCGCGCCCGCTGCGCCTCTCCCCGCCTCCGCCAGTCCGACTGAAAGCGCTTTTCGGGAAGCCTCTACACCGGTAGCGCCATCCGCGCCATCGCACGCCAGCGACGAGCCCACTCCGCAACGTCCCAAGGCCGAGCGTCCACGCCGTGAACGCGCTCCCAAGCCTGTCGCAGTGCCATGGAAAATCGAAGATTTCGTGGTGGAACCCCAAGATGGCAAGACCCGCTTTCATGATTTCCCCCTCGCCCCAGAATTGATGCACGCCATTCAGGACCTGGGCTTCCCTTACTGCACGCCGATTCAGGCGGGTGTCCTGGGCTTCACGCTCAAGGGCAAGGACGCCATCGGTCGCGCACAGACTGGCACTGGCAAGACCGCCGCGTTCCTGATCTCGATCATCACGCAGTTGACTCAGACGCCGCCGCCAAAAGAACGCTACATGGGCGAACCCCGTGCGCTGATCATCGCGCCGACCCGTGAACTGGTGGTACAGATCGCGAAAGACGCCGCCGCGCTGACCAAATACACCGACCTCAACGTCATGACCTTCGTGGGTGGCATGGACTTCGACAAGCAGCTCAAGCAGCTTGAAGCCCGTCACTGCGACATTCTGGTTGCCACCCCTGGCCGTCTGCTGGACTTCAACCAGCGCGGCGAAGTGCACCTGGACATGGTCGAGGTCATGGTGCTCGACGAAGCCGACCGCATGCTGGACATGGGTTTCATCCCGCAAGTCCGCTCGATCATTCGTCAGACACCGCACAAAGGCGAGCGCCAGACACTGCTGTTCTCGGCGACCTTCACCGATGACGTCATGAACCTGGCGAAGCAGTGGACCACCGACCCGGCCATTGTCGAAATCGAATCCGTGAACGTCGCCAGCGATAACGTTGAGCAGCACATTTACGCGGTCGCTGCGGCCGACAAATACAAGCTGCTGTACAACCTGATCAACGACAACGGCTGGTCGCGGGTGATGGTGTTCGCCAACCGAAAGGACGAAGTGCGCCGCATCGAAGAGCGTCTGGTGCGCGACGGCGTTAATGCTGCGCAGCTGTCGGGCGACGTCCCGCAGCACAAGCGGATCAAGACGCTGGAAGGTTTCCGCGAGGGCAAGATTCGCGTGCTGGTGGCCACGGATGTTGCCGGTCGCGGCATTCACATCGATGGCATCAGCCACGTGATCAACTTCACCCTGCCGGAAGTGCCGGACGACTACGTGCACCGTATTGGCCGTACGGGCCGTGCTGGCGCCGACGGTGTGTCGATCAGCTTCGCGGGTGAGGACGATTCGTACCAGTTGCCGTCCATCGAAGAGAAACTGGGCCGCAAGATCAGCTGCGAAATGCCGCCGACCGAGTTGCTCAGAGCGGTGGTGCGCAAGCAAAAGGCACAGCCTGCGGCCGAATCTGAATAACGGCCGCTAAACTGTGGGAGCCAGCTTGCTGGCGAATACGTCGTGTCAATCAACGATGATGTGACTGACCTGACGCATTCGCCAGCAAGCTGGCTCCTACAGGGCCCAGCGGTGAATCAACGTGACTTCCAGCGATCCGCCGCCTGGTGATCGCTCTCCCGCCCTTCCACCCAGCGCGGGCCCTGCGACGTGTTTTCCTTCTTCCAGAACGGCGCGCGGGTCTTGAGATAATCCATCACGAAATCGCAGGCTTCAAATGCCGCTTGACGATGCACGCTGGCCACGCCGACGAATACAATCGGTTCGCCCGGCTCCAGCGCTCCGACCCGATGCAGCACCTCGATCTTGAGCAACGGCCAGCGCTGCTGCGCTTCGTCGGTGATCTTGCCCAACGCCTTCTCGGTCATGCCTGGATAGTGCTCCAGAAACATCCCCGACACCTCGCGGCCGTCATTGAAGTCGCGCACGTAGCCGACGAACGTCACGACCGCACCGACGCCCACATCAGCGTCGTGCATGGCGTTGACCTCAGCGCCCGGATCGAACGCACCGGCCTGCACTCGAATGGCCATGTTCAGCCTCCGGTGACGGTCGGGAAGAACGCCACTTCGTCGCCCTGTTCAACCGGCTCATTCAACGAACAGAGTTCCTGATTACGCGCGCACATGATGCTTTGCTCGCTCAATACGTCCCACACACCGCCGCGTTGCAGTAAATGCTGACGCACTGCGTCAATGGTGGCGAACTCGCCTTCGAGGGTTTCGCTTTCGGTGCCGAGCGTCTCGCGAAACCGGGCAAAATATTGGACCTGCACATGAATGCTCATTACGCGCCCACCGTCTCATCGGCCACGAAATGCCCGCTCTTGCCGCCGAGCTTTTCCAGCAACCGAACGTGTTCGATGACCATGCCGCGATCCACGGCTTTGCACATATCGTAGATCGTCAGCGCCGCGACGCTGGCCGCCGTCAGGGCTTCCATTTCTACGCCGGTCTGACCGGAGAGCTTGCAGCGGGCAACGATGTGAACGATGTCCGCGCCTTCGGCGTTCAGCTCGACCTTCACACTGGTGAGCATCAACGGGTGGCAGAGGGGGATCAAGTCGCTGGTTTTTTTAGCGGCCTGAATCCCGGCGATACGCGCCACGGCGAACACGTCGCCTTTCGGATGGCCTCCGGCGACGATCATTTGCAGGGTTTCGGGCAGCATGCGCACGCGCGCTTCAGCCACGGCTTCACGGGACGTCACGGCCTTTTCAGTGACGTCGACCATGTTGGCGCGACCTTGGGAATCGAGATGAGTAAGCACGGGATGACTCCTGGACAGGAGCCCGCATTATAGCGGCAAGACGCGAGTTTCGAGCTACAAGCTGCAAGCATTAGCCCTACGCCGGACCAACACCTGCAGCTTGAAACTCAAAGCTCGACGCTATTTACAGATGGCTTTCTGCGTACTCCGCCAGGATAGAACGAGGCACCCCTTGCAGGGTGATGTGCACGCCATTCGGGAAGTCTTTGAAGCGCTCCGTCAGGTAGGTCAGCCCGGAACTCGTGGCCGACAGGTAAGGGGTGTCGATCTGCGCCAGGTTACCCAGGCAGACCACCTTGGAACCGGCACCGGCACGGGTGATGATGGTTTTCATCTGGTGCGGCGTCAGGTTCTGGCACTCGTCGATCAGAATCAGGCTCTGCTGGAAACTGCGACCCCGTATGTAGTTGAGGGATTTAAACTGTAACGGCACTTTGCTGAGGATGTAATCGACACTGCCATGGGTGTTTTCGTCATCCATGTGCAGCGCTTCCAGGTTGTCGGTGATCGCGCCGAGCCATGGCTCCATTTTTTCCGCCTCAGTGCCGGGCAGGAAGCCGATCTCCTGGTCGAGCCCCTGCACGCTACGCGTGGCAATGATGCGGCGATAACGTTTGCTGACCATGGTCTGCTCGATGGCAGCCGCCAGCGCCAGAATGGTCTTGCCCGACCCCGCCGCGCCAGACAGGTTGACCAGATGGATATCAGGATCGAGCAGCGCGAACAGCGCCAGCCCTTGATAGATATCCCGTGGTTTCAGCCCCCAGGCTTCCTGATGCAGCAAGGGTTCCTGGTGCATGTCCAGCAGCAGCAATTCATCAGGCTTGACGCCTTTGACCCAGCCGACGAAACCCTGCTCGTCGATGATGAACTCGTTGATGTGGACCGCCGGGATCTGCTCGGTCATCTGCACTTTGTGCCAGGTCCGGCCGTGATCCTGACGGGTGTCGACCTTGCTCACGCGGTCCCAGAAGGAGCCGGTCATGGTGTGATAGCCACGAGACAGCATCGATACGTCGTCGACCAACTGGTCGGTGCTGTAATCCTCAGCCTCAATGCCGCAGGCGCGCGCCTTGAGGCGCATGTTGATGTCTTTGGTGACCAGCACGATGCGCACTTCCTTTCTGCGCGCGTGCATGTCGATGAGTTGGTTGATGATGATGTTGTCGTTCAGGTGCTCGGGCAGAAGGCTGTTGGGCTCTTCGCGCTTGCTCATCAGGATGGACAGATAACCCTTGAATACACCTGTACCGCGATCGATCGGTACGCCTTGTTCGACCTCCTCCGGGGTCGCTTCACCGAGTGTCTTGTCGATCAACCGAATAGCCTGGCGGCATTCTGCGGCGACCGAGTGCTTGCCCGCCTTGAGCTTGTCCAGTTCTTCGAGGACCGTCATGGGGATTGCAACGTGGTGTTCTTCGAAATTCAGCAGAGCGTTTGGATCGTGAATCAATACATTGGTATCGAGCACATAGAGGATTGGCTGGTTAGAGGAAGGGGTGCGTCCGTGGTCATCCATACTCGCTCACCTTTGTAGTAGCCAGATAACGCGACACACAGTGATGCCGCGCTACGAAAAGGCCGCCGAGGCTTCCCCCTTGAGGCAGGAGGAAATTGCGCAAAGTGGAGTCTGGGGGACGCCACCTGTGTTGCAGGGTTCGGCGGTCTGTTGTCGTAATACCGCAAAACCGATGACATAAAAAAGCGTTTTGAGTGGAATTTGAAGTTTATTTCACAGCATGACGAATAGCCCTTGGCGGATGCCCCTCACGCGTTTACAGTCGGAAGTCCGGTCGGCGAGAAATCCTCGGAAAAATCCCACCGCGCCCCTCGTAAAACGCCCTACTCTCCCTGTGTTTCGGGCTTTTCAGCTTGTTCGGCGGACTCCTGCGTCTGATTCGCAGATGGCTCGTCGGCAGGCTCGTCGGTATCCTCATCCTCGGGCTCGTCCTGATCGGATTCGTCCGACAATTGCTGCGGATAGATATGACAGTCCTCCCAGACAATTCCCGTCTGCGCGGTGTTGGCCATCAACCAAGGCACCGCTTGCTGCGCCTTGTCGGTGCTGTCATGGAACACGACATTGCCACGACGCCAGAGCAGCATCAGGGTCAGCACGCGATTGGCGGTTTGTTCAACGCTGATGCGACCGGTGGCGTCCTGGGAGTCGATGTTCCACAGCGACACTCGCAGCTGCTGGTCGCGGAAAAACTGCCCGCTGTCGGCGCGACGATGACCGTAGGGCGGACGGAACAGCGGCACGAAGTTGTCCGGCAGCATTTGCTGGACCAGCGCGGCGCTGCGCTCAATGGAATCCTGCCAGCCGTTCCAGTGCGCGTGGGAGCGATACTCCCAGCCCTGCAAACCCACGCATTGCTGGCGATAGAGGGTTTGCAGCGCTTGGGGTGAGCTGCTGTCAATGCGGTTTTGCAGGTTCTTGCCGAGTACGAAGAACGTGGCGTTGATCTTCTGCTGGCGCATGAAATCCGCGAGCCAGTCGGTGGCGCCATCAGCAACTGTCGGACCGCTCTCGAAATTGAGCAGGAAGGTGCGATCCGGCATCTCGTCGCCACTCAACTCGTCAGAGTTGTAGCGCTCGATCTCGCTGCTGGTCTGAGGAAAAAGCGCGGCCATGCGCAACAGTTCGCTCAGGTAGCGCTGGTTGAACGCATCGGCAGGCGCTGCCCAGCGGGCATAGAAGGAATCGTCGGCGACTTTGTATTCCGCCGCACGCTGACGCAGCATCGGCACGTCATCGACCAACACGCAGAACGACGCATCGGCCTCACAGGATTGCTCGGCGGCCTTCCAGTTTTCGAACAGGCGTATCCACATCCGGTTGCGGATCAGGTTCATCGACGCCAGGTTGAGCTGCCGCAGCCCTAGCCGATCCGCCAATTGAACGTCGCTGAGGTTTTCACTTTCCAGCAACTGATGGGCGAAACTCAGGATCTCGGCACGGGACGCCACATCGAATAACTGTGGTGTTTCCAACACCTCGGGCCAGACACTGCGATCCATCGTCGCGATATCCCCGGTCGCCGCTTGGGCATTCAGGCCCAACAAGCAGGCGCCGATCAATAACAACATGCGCAAAACGACGTGCTCCCAATCCTTGAACGAAGAAGCCGAAACCGGCGAGGCACTATAGCGGATTTGAGTGGCCCGGCATTCTGTTTGATACCCCGCTTTCGGGCCTGCCGTGAACCCCGGTGGGAGCGAAATCATTCGCGATAGGTGGTACTGCCGACGCCCCTTTATCGCCTGTACCCTTTTTCGCGAATGAATTCGCTCCCACAGAAAATCCCCCCCACCGATGCGGCCTATCACGACCATAGCTGGAGTCCTCCGCCCGCAACCCCTAGAATCGCCCCCACGATTAAAGGAGACGACCGCATGCTGATGGTGATTTCCCCAGCGAAAACCCTCGATTTTGAAACGCCGCCGACGACTGAGCGCTTCACCCAGCCGCAATACCTGGATCATTCCCAGGAATTGATCACCCAGCTGCGCGAACTCAGCCCGGCACAGATCGGCGAGCTGATGCACCTGTCCGACAAACTCTCGGGCCTTAACGCCGCCCGCTTTGGCAGTTGGACCCCGGCATTCACACCGAAGAACGCCAAGCCGGCTATCCTCGCGTTCAAAGGCGACGTCTACACCGGCCTCGACGCCGAAACCCTCGCCGACGCCGACCTCGACTACGCCCAGCAACACCTGCGCATGCTTTCCGGCCTCTACGGCCTACTGCGCCCGCTGGACCTGATGCAGCCGTATCGCTTGGAAATGGGCACCAAACTGCCCAACAGCCGCGGCAAAGACCTCTACGCGTTCTGGGGCAACCGCATCAGCGAATGGCTCAACGAAGCGCTGGCCGAACAGGGCGACGACGTCCTGCTCAACCTCGCCTCCAACGAATACTTCTCCGCCGTCAAACGCCCGACCCTCAAAGCCCGCGTCATCGACACCGAATTCCGCGACCAGAAAAACGGCCAATACAAAATCATCAGCTTCTACGCCAAAAAAGCCCGCGGCATGATGAGCCGTTTCGTCATCTCCGAACGCATTGGAAAGCCTGAACAACTGAAGGAGTTCGATGTGCAGGGGTATCGCTACGCGAAGGAACTGTCGACGGCGGACAAGTTGGTGTTCTTGCGGGATGAAGGGGCGGAGTGAGGGGCGGTGGGGCCGGTGTTTGAATGACTGGCCCCTTCATATGAGTGCGTTACAACAGCTCTTTCGCCAGCGATTGACTTGCCAGTTCGCTGACCTTGTCGAGCGCCAAGCGTGAGATTTCGGCGTCAGTGCCGAGTTTGTCCGGCTCATAACCATGATCATTTCCGGCAGTGAATGGCGATACGCCTTCGGCATGCTGCCAGACGCGCTCCGTTCCACGTTTCATTACGGCGTTTATTCTGACCACCGGATAAATCACGCTGCTGAAACCATGGGATATATGAAACCCCCAGTGGTCAACCGTCAGCTGAATGTTTGCATCGGCAGTCGTGTCATCGTCCACCACTTTGAACGAAGAGTTCTTGGCCAGCTCCGCAACAAAATGCTGTTTCACAAGCTCACCCAGATCGATTTTCTCGTTATCGACCATTTCGACGATCTCCGCTTGTGGGGACGTTGAAAGCATATTTGCGACGGCAACCCCCAATGCACCGCCGAACGCCATTCCGGTATTTTGGGCACGACCGAAATAACTGATGTTGCCAGGTTGCCATTGGACGGGAAGCACTTTCACCGTTTTGATTTGCGCTCGGTGCTCAGCCGAGAATTTCTGCCCGGCGCAGCCGGTGAGTACGAGCGCGCAGAAGAGAACAGCGATTAATTTTTTCACATCGATCCTTAATGTTTTTTAACGTTTTAGTATTCGTTGGTGCTGCGTCCGTGCCTTGTTGTTAGCGTGCTCCCCCCCTTGAAAAGATAAAATTCATACTTGACAACAGCCTCAAACGCCCTATCTACAAGTTCTTACTTCCCCCGACAGCAGCACCCGACCAGCACTGCTTCAACGTCCACTTTAACGCGGCTTTAGAAGCAGGCCATTATGACTGCGTCACTCCGATGTAATGCATCACGGAGAACATTAGGGCAAGTCACTACGTCACCCTACAATAACTGTGCCACTTTTATTCCACAGCGACTCGCGTCATGGAGTTATTGAAATACAGACTGCTCGCACGATAGTACTCAATGCATCCTCAGCGACATCGGGAACAGTAAATTTAATCCTCCCTCCCGCAATTGTAAGGCACTCATCGCTTTCGCTTATTATCCATTCTTCGCCAATGCTCGACAGCGCCAACTTGAGACATCCCATGCTAACTCCGAGAACCTGCTCCCCTCGGTAGACAAGCGAAGCAGCGGGCGAATACAACTCAACTTCTTCTACTGTCCATTTCTCGTCATACCAAACTCTCATCATAGCTGCGCCAAATACATCAACTTCATTCTTATTAAACGGAGTCTTAGGAAGCACCTTCGATGGCCATCCCAAAGCTTGCCTGACTTCATCACGTGTCAAACCTGCATCAAAAGCCGTGAGCAAGTTTTGATCGGAATAAAAGAACTCCATCCTACCTACCCTTTATGAAACTGCTAGCATCAAGCTTATCAGCATAAGCCTCCATTTGCTTAATTGCGTCGTCATATTTCGATCCGAACTTCTCCCTAATATCAGCAACATCCATTTCAATGGCTTCTTTCACTCGCCCAGACTCTATTAATTTTTGTTGCTGCGCTCGATACGCCTTTGCATCTGCCGAATTACCGAAACTCGCTGTTTGCACATGGTCACGTGGGTCCATCTTAATAGCGGGACCATCCCACTTACTGATGGGAGCGCCGGAGTAGCACGCATGTGCCGGGCAATGATGAGAATCGAAGCCGTCATTAACAGGTCGCGAGGTATCTCGGTGTGCCCCGCCCGAAGCGTCAGCCCGGCCATCATTCGTCTTGCCGGGCTTCGCCGTCGAGCTTCCACCCCCGGCCCCCAGCATCACCGCGCCCAGTTCGTTCCAGAACCGGCTGCCTTCTCCGTTTTTGATCGCGCCGAGTTCGCTGGCGATTTCCAGCCTTGCGGTCAGGTTCTCCTGTTGGAAGAACGCCGCGATGATGGTGCCTTCCTTGATTTCGCCTTGGGCGTAAAGCTCTTTGGCCAGGGCTTGGAGCTTCGGGTCGTCGGCTTCGAGCTGTGCGGAGATCTGTCGGCAGGTGTCTGGCGAGGTTTTGCAGAGGTTGGCAAGCGCGGCGTTTTTGTCTTCGTTCTGCTGCGCGTATTTCTCGTGAATCTGGCGCTTTTCAGCGTCGGTTTTGCTGGTGGCCAGTTCGCCGCGCATGGCCTCCAGGTCTTTGTGCAGGAGGTAGTTGTACTCCGTCGCGTTCTTCGCCACCCAAACCCCTTGCTGGAGTTTTTCGGCGTCGGTGTCTTTTTGGGCGGCGGCGGCGAGGAGGCCGATCATTTGGCTGCTGAGGGTCAGCAGCGCCTCATTGCCCTGGACGAGGCCGTCGAGGTGGCCGACGAGGGCTTCGTTGGCGCCAGCGGCGAGGGCTCCCGTTTTGAAGTCGCCGCCGGTGGCTTTGGCCAGCAGGCCGCCGACCATGGCGTGGATAGCGATTTTGCTGGCGCTGCCGGTTTCGAGGGCGCCGGTGGTGTAGTCGCCGACGAGGTTGAAACTGGCAGCAGCGAGGGTGTTGAACAGCGCGCTCTTGAGACCGTCGCTGACGTTCCCGCCCTGCCCCAGTGCCTTGGCGAGCGCGGCGGAGGTGACGTTTTGCAGGGATTGATTGGCGGCGAACTGGCCGATGCCTTGCCAAGTGTTGAGGGCGGGGCCGGTGACCTTCCCGGTGACGGGGTCGGTGTGAGTGCCGGTCCACTCGTTGAACAACCCGGACGTCAGGCCAGCGGTAAGGCCCGCGACGGCATAGTTTTTGAGACTGTCGGAGGACGTGACGTCCTTGAACACTGCGCCGAGGTTGCCGCGATTGTTTACGGCCGAAACAGCGGCCGTCGTACTGGCACTGGTCGCGACGGCACTTGCGGCTGCAGCAACACTCGCGGCAGCGCCAGCTTCGGCAACGGCAGCAAACGCAGCAGGCCCCACCGCCCATGCCATCAGAATCGCAATGGCAATCTGCGCCGCAGGCCCCAGCCCCGAGTTGTCGTACTTGAACGACTCGTGGATCTCGGCCACCTGCCGCCAATCCACATCCCCGCGCGCCTCGGCCGCTTTGAGCCAGGCCAGTTGCGGGTCGGCCGCCACCATCGCGTCGATGGTCTGACCGACGGTTTGCCGATCGACGTGTTGCACATCGATCTTGAGGCCCTGCACGGCGTTGATGACCACTGCGCCTTTGGCGGTCAGCTCGCTCTGGCGAAGGGTTTCGTCAGTGCGGCCCTCGCCTTTCATGCTGAACCAGGCGAGATCGCTTTTGCTCTTGGCGTGGCTTTCCTGCTGCAGGTCCTTGACCGCTTCGAAGGTCACCGCCCCGCCGCTGTCGAGGGTCAGGTTGCCGCCTGCGTCGAGCGTTGCCTGCTGGTAGCGCTGGTCGCCGCCGCTGACGAGGCTGAGGTTGCCACCCGCCTTGATGCCGCTGCCGACGTGGGTGACGTTGGTGACTTCGTCGCGCTGGCTTTTCTTGGCGCCCCAGCCGCCGTTCTCCTGCATGTCGTACAGGGTCGATGTGCTGTTTTGCGCGGCGATCAGGTCGAGCCGTCCACCGCTGTGAATCTGGACGTCGCGCCCCGCTTCTATCTGGCTGGCGATCAGCGTGGTGTCGCGAGCAGCGGTAGAGCGAACGTCCTGACCGGCGAGCAGCAGGCTGCCGACCTGGGTCTGACGCTCGTCGCGTTCGGTGATGCGTGTGTGGCCGTCCTTGCTGCGGGTTTCCACGCTATGGACGTCGGCGGCGGAAGCAACCGTGATGTCGCGACCGGCGGTGAGGGTCAGGTCGTTGGCGGCGTTGGCCTGGCTGGCGACGACGTTGATGTCGCGCCCAGCGGTCAGGTTGAGGTGGCCGCCCGATTGGAGCGTGGAGGTGAGGTTTTCGATGTCGGTGCGGACGGTGTAGCGATGGCCGCGGTCCGCGAGGTCATGTCGCTCACGCGCGCTGACCGTGGCGAGCAGGTTGATGTCGCGACCGGCATGAAGACTCGCATCGGTGCCCGCCCGAATCGTGCCCCGGTTGCTGATGTCTTGCCCCGCGATCAACGACAGGCCAGCGTTGGCTTGAATGACGCCTGGTCCGTCAATGACCGTGCGCATCCCCGCGCCGTCGCGAACCTGAATCGCGGTGCGGTCGTTGACGATGTCGCCGCTGATGGCCAAGAGGCTGACGTCGCTGCCACGGATTTCTCCGGCCAAGGCATTGCGGATACTGTCCTGAGCCAGCAGCGTCAGGTGCTCGCCCGCTTCGACAAGCCCACCTTGGTAGAGGCTGCCACCGGCCCTCGCGGCAAGATTTTCCTGGCCTCTTAACGTGCCGGTGTTCAGCAAATCACCGCCGCTGAGCAACTCAACGTCGCGTCCCTGAATCAGCGCGTTGCCACGCACATTGCGCTTCTCGGCATCCGCCAGGTACAGCACCGGCACCAGCACGGTCTGGCCATCGACAACGCGGTTTTCCATCCAGACGATGTCGGTCGTGAGCGCAGCGACCTGCTCGACAGACAGCCCCACGCCCATACTCAGCTTCAACGCTTCCTGACTCGCGGCGGCGTTGTTCATCAGGTGGCGAAACTGCGCTTCATCGCTGGTCAGGTCATCCGAGAGAAAGCGCTGACCGGTGCGCGCCACCACTGCGTCACGAATCAAACGCGACTCGTAAAACCCGTCGCCCAGTCGACGCCACGCCCCGTCCGCGCTGTAGCCCAGCAGGCCGAGCAGGTAATCGGAACCGAGAAACTGGCCGAGGTCGGTGAGGTTCGGGTTGCGCTCCACCAGATACCGGGCGCTCGGGTCCTGGCTCTTGATGAACAGACCGTAGTCACCTTGAGGCAGGCGAAAACCGCTGGCCGAGGTCGGGTCGAAACCTGCTGTATTGAGTACGTCGCCATCCGCAACGCGCTTGCTCAAATCGATGTCCACGGCACCCAGCGCGTCGTCGCCGACCTGCCCGGTCAACTGCGCAAGGGTGTTTTCCCGGACCGTACCGTTCTGCACGCTGTGGGCGACGTTGAGCGTCATCTTGCCGCCCGATTGCAGCATCGCAGCGTAGGTCTCGCCGCTGTCGCGCCATTCGATGATGTTGCTCAGTTCTTCGAATCGGTCGTCGCCGGAGCGTGACTTGAGCAGTTCGAACCACGCCAGATCGAAATTTCCGGCAGCCAATGCGGCCTTGAACGCAGGAATGTCGATGAACTCCATCTGGTCCCAGTACGCGGTGTCGATCTGTCCTGGCGTGCCGATCTGCGTGATGTTTTCGCCGATGCGGGCACTCGCGCCGAGGTTGAGCAGGTGCTGTGCCGTGATGGTGAGATCCGCATTCGCGGCCATCAGGCTGTAGCGGTTTTCGACCCGATCAGCCTCGATGTTCATCGATTGCCCGGCAACCAAACGCGCCGATGCCGAATCCTCGATGGCGCGCTCGATCCAGGTTTGCAGAATCGTGATCAGGCCGCGCTTGAAACTGTCGTGGCCGCCGCAGTGCTGGCCGCAGACCCAGTCCAGGTCACCGGCCACCAGCTCGCGTCCCAGTTCGAATTCGGCCTTGGCGTTTTCCACCAGTCGCGCTTTGAGCGAGAGATTGCCTTCGCTTTCAACCGTGCCGGAGCGGTTGCTGAACGCCTCCGCAAAACCGCCGTCCAGCCCCCTGAAATGGAGGTCTCCCTGGCTGTAGACGTCGCCATACAGATTGCTGAAGCGCGGACCGAACAAGGCCATGTCGCCGCCGCTGAACAGCAGGCTGTCAGCGTGGTTGGTGATGCCGGTTTGCGCCTGAAGCGTCACCGCGCCCTGAGCGCCGAGGGTGCCGTGGTTGTCGATTTGCGCAGCGTTGATCCGCAGGCTTTGGCTGGCGGTCAGGACACCGAGGTTATTGAGCAGACCGCTGAGCGTGAGCGTCGCGTCTCCCGCGCTGGCGAGGCGGCCACCGGTCTGCTGCAAATCGCTAGCGGACAGGGTCAGGCGTTGCAGCGTCTGAATCAGGCCGCTGTTGCGCAGGTCCCCAAGGAACGCGAGGTTGAGATCGCCGTCGCTCAGAATCTCGCCTGCGTTGTTCAAGCGTGCGGCCGACAGCGCCAAGCCATTGCCACTGAACAGGCGCTCTCCGGCATTCAACGTGAGATCGTGTTCGGCGTCGAAGCGGGACGTGCCTGCGAATTGCACAACACCCAGCGCCGTCACCGAACCCAGCGCAAGATGGCTGTCGCCCAGGCCGTTGATCATTCCGCCGCTGTTGTCGAGTGCGGCGGCGCGCAGGCTAAAATCGCCGTTGGCTTCGATAATCCCCCGTTGATTCAGCAAGAGTTCGCCAACCTTCAGGTCCAGCGTTCCACCCGCGACCTGACCCTCGCGGTTGTCGAAGGTCGAGCCCTCGAAACGCAGCGCGCCCTTGGCGAAGATCGAACCGGCCTGATTGAGCAGCGTATCGACGGACAGCACGAGGTCATCGACCAGACTCGTCAGTTGCCCGGCGGCCTCGCCCAGTCGCCCGTTGTCCAGCAGCGCGGTCGACACCGAGACCTGACTGCCCGCAATCACCCCACCCCGGTTGTCGAGACGGTCGCGGCTCACGACTCCGATCTGCTGACCGCGTAACGTGCCGCCTTGGTTGTCAACGCGCTCTGCATTGACCGTCAGGGCGCGCTCGGCCGCGAGGGTCTTGCGATTGGTGAGCGTTTTGCTGTTGACGGCAACATCGGTGGCGCGGATGTCGCTTTCGTTTTTAAGCTTCTGGGCGGTGATTGCGATCCGGTCGCGCGCGGTGAGTGTGCTGTGATTCGTCACTTCCCCGGCACTGCGAATCTCGACGATAGGCGCGTTGACCCGCTCGCCTTCGAGGGCCACGTCCTGGGCTTGCACGCGAATCGCCGACGCCGCCGAGGCGTTGGCCAAGGTCAGATGGCCGTTCACGTCCAGGTGCAGATCCCCGGCGCTGGCGGCCACATCGCCTGCCAGACGGACGCCGACCCCGGCTTCGGTGCCCACCAATCGAATGGTGTTGGCGTACATCCCGCCCAGCGCCGAGGAGTCAATGGCGACCTGCGGCTTTTCACTGCCATCGTCGGGCAGCGCCTGGGCGTCCAGACTTTGCGCATCGACTCGATTGCGACCGGCCACGACGTTGAGTTCGCGGGCGTTGATCTGCGCGTTGATCTTCACGGAGCGGGCGATGATGTCGAAGCGGTCCACCGCCGTTGCGTCCAGCCCCGCGCCGTCCACCGCGACTTCGCCCTGTTCGACCTGAAAGCGTCCGACAGTGCCGCCTTCGATCACCGGCGTGCCTGTGGTCAACGTCGCGCGCGGTGTGTTGATGAAACCGCAACCGCTGCACGTGATGCCGTGGGGGTTGGCGACGATGACATGGGCTGCTTGCCCGGCGACTTCCGTGGCGCCACGCAACTGGCTCGGGTGACTGCCGGTGACTTCGTTGAGGATGACCCCGGCGGCTTGTCCGCGCAGATTGGGGTTGCCCAGAATCTGCCCGCCCAGTTGCGTGGACTGGATCGGGCCGGTGGCGTTGTTGAGGATCAGCCCCTCGGGGCCCACGTTGTAGTCCCGAAACTGATTGTGGGAAAGGCCCTGCGCGTTGGGCGCGGCGATGTTGACGATGGGCACGCCGTTGCCCGCCTGTTGCTGGCCGGGACCGCCCACGATGCCCTGGGCCTGTGCCCAGAGCGGTTGCCAGAACAACGCGTTGGCCAGAACCAGCGCCAAGCCGCGCTTGGGAAGACCGCAGAAACGGTCACGAGGGGTCAGCGCGGCCGAAGGCTGGCGCGCCAGAAAAAGCAGGTGGCGAAAATCCATGTTCAAAAAAATCCAGAGAAACGAATGCGGTTACAGGAAGAGTTTCAGGCGCAGGTAAACCGGGGTCTCGCGCTCGGCGAGGGCGTCGGGCCGTTCGAGGGAATGAGCAAATGTCAGGCTGAGCGAGGCATGTTCACCACCGGCGAACAGCTCGGTGGAATGCCCCGAAAGGCGACCATGCTGGCCGCCGTCAAACCCGTGATGTCGGATGACGCCCCGGTCATAGCCGAGGTTGATGCCGTAGCCGGAGACCACCGGACGCAGCCAATCGACGTTCACGGGCCGGGTCCAGCGCAGGTCGTTGCGCCAGTAACCGCCGCTGTCGCCGGACAGGAATTGCTCCTTGTAACCCCGCACCGACGACTCGCCTCCCAAGCTCATGCGCTGTGGGCTGAACAGCACGTCCTGACTGTACTGACCGGTGGCCATGCTGCTGAACATGAACGCCTCGCCTGCCAACTGAAACGGCGCGAGCACGCTCAGCGTCGCGCCGTATTTGCGGTACCGCGACTGGGGTTGGCGATCGTCCGGGCGCGCAGGATTATTCGGCGTCGTACGTTGCGCACCGAATGCACCGACGCCTTTTTGCATGCCCAGCGAAAGGTTGGTGAAGACCGAGCCGATGCGCCGTCCGTGACTAAGCCCCACTTGCAGTTCGCTCAGACGATGGCTGCTGCCGAGCAGGCGACTGCCTTCGATATAGCTGTTGCTGCGCAGATGAGAGACGCCCAGTTGCAGTGAGGTTTTGCCGACGCCATCACGGTGCAACACGCGTTCGGCATGCACCTGATGACTGACCGTGTCCCCGGTCTGCGCGAAGGCAAAGTCATTCGCCTGAACGCAGGATCGATAGTGGCTGCGGCTCTGTGCGTAGCTGACGTTCCACCACTGATAGGGCAGTTCGTAATACAGCATCGAACTTTCAGAATGGCGTTGGTGATCACTGACCGCATCTGCGCCGCTACGCAGATTGAGACGGTCGGCGAGGCCCAGCGGATTGTCCCACTCCAGCCCCAAATCCCATTGCTGCTCGCCAGTGCTTTTTTGCCCGGCATTGCTGCGCGAGAGCTGCGCGCGCCACGGTTTCAGTGGCTCATTGAGCACGCGAACATCGCTGCCGCCCACCTGTTTGCCGGGCTTGAGTTCCAGTCGCGCCCGATTCGAGGGCAGACGGTTGAGTTGATCGACCAACTGTTCGAGCGTTCGCAAATCCAGGATTTCACCAGCCTGACCCGGAAACCCCATGCGCAATTCCTGCGCAGTGAAGGCGCCCTGCTCTGCGCCCAACGCTTCCAACTGACCTTCGACGACTTGCACCGTCAGCGTCCCACCGGACAGGTCCTGCTCAGGCAAATACGCCCGGCTGGTGACCCACCCCTTGTTCAGGTAATGGTTTGTGACGCCGCGAAGTAGGCCATCGAGCTGGGCGGCACCGAGGCACTGATTATGAAAGGGTTCGACCAGCCGTCGCTGGTCCGCAACGCTCAAATGAGCCGCGCCTTTCAGCGTGATACGCCGAATGGGAAAACAAGCGCTGGAAGTCGGTTTTGACTGGCGTGTCGGCGTAATGGTCGGCGTCTGCAAGTGCTGGAGCTGCTCCAACTTGCGCCGCTGGTCCTCAAGCAGCCGTTCCTGCCGGTCGGTGATAACGCTTCGGTCGCCAGGGTTAGCGCCCGGTGCGGCATATGCCGTGCTGATTAACCCTAAACCGGCAATGACCAGCCCGGTTCGCATCCAGATACCCAAGAAAAATGCCCCAAAAAATGAAGGCGCGAAGAGTGCGCGCGATCAGAGGGCATCTCGATCCACAGAAGAAAGGAAACACGTAGGACGATTTTTGAAGTTCCCGTAGGACTGTTCTGGCAGACGAACGGTTTAAAGGCCATGTTATTGGCGCCAATTTATGATCACCCGCAAATGCCGCCTGGTTTTTCTCAAAAAATTAACAACATTTTTTTGTAGTGGCCTATCGCTTTTTTGTACTAGTGGCACAGTTACATGTTGTCGCCGCAAACCCCTTAATATAAAGGACTAAATCGAAAGTGCTATCAAAGTGCAATTACCGTAAAAAACGAACCTGTATCGAAAATTCTCGAAAAGAGGACGAGCGGCCAGGAACTTCTGGGGAAACCTCATGCTCCTACATCCCGTAACAATTCTCGTCCACCTTGTGAGACATCTCTTACATGGCATAAGGACAGATCTGGAAGTTACTAGTCAACGTAGTTAGACCCGTCGGTCTATGTGGTACGTGCAAGGAGAGAACGCACCAAACTAGTTGAAGTAGATCGAGCAAGCACCAATCGGGTGCTGTAAAGCCACTGACGAGCAGGACCATACTGAATCATGGCCAAAAGCCCTGAGCCAGAGGCGCGGCAGCGACTCACAATCATCCGGTGGAGTGTTATGCCATATCCCAGATCGGGAACCCACATACATATGTATGGGTCACTCGACGCTTGTAACCTGTAATATTCGGGCCCGCCTTTAACACGACGCCGCCCCTATTAAATTCTGCCTGTGCTTGTGTCACGACATTAACTTGCCGTGCGGACGAGTGCGCGAAAGTTGAAAGACAGTACTTATATCCAGCCAACTAATGGCGTAAAAATCGAGGAGATTACGATGCATATCAGCATCTTTGGTTTGGGCTATGTCGGTGCAGTATGTGCTGGTTGCCTCTCGGCACGTGGTCATGATGTGGTCGGTGTGGATATCTCCAGCGCCAAGATCGACCTGATCAATCAGGGCAAGTCTCCAATCGTGGAACCGGGCTTGGGCGAGCTGCTGGAGAACGGGATCAAGACCGGCAAACTGCGCGGTACGACTGACTTCTCCGAAGCGATTCGCGCCACTGACCTGTCGATGATCTGCGTCGGCACGCCAAGCAAGAAAAACGGCGACCTGGAGCTGGATTTCATCGAGTCCGTCTGCCGCGAAATCGGTTTCGTGCTGCGTGAGAAAACCTCTCGCCACACCATCGTCGTGCGCAGCACCGTGTTGCCGGGCACCGTCGCCAATGTGGTCATCCCGATTCTGGAAGACTGCTCGGGCAAGAAGGCGGGTGTTGATTTCGGCGTGGCGGTGAACCCTGAGTTCCTGCGTGAAAGCACCGCGATCAAAGACTACGATCACCCACCGATGACCGTTATCGGCGAGTTCGACAAAGCCTCCGGCGACGTCCTGCAATCCCTGTACGAAGAACTCGACGCGCCGATCATCCGCAAGGACATCGCCGTTGCCGAGATGATCAAGTACACCTGCAACGTCTGGCACGCGACTAAGGTCACCTTCGCCAACGAAATCGGCAACATCGCCAAGGCAGTCGGTGTCGACGGTCGTGAAGTGATGGAAGTGGTGTGCCAGGACAAAGCCCTGAACCTGTCGCAGTACTACATGCGTCCAGGCTTCGCGTTCGGCGGCTCCTGCCTGCCGAAAGATGTGCGCGCCCTGACCTACCGCGCCAGCTCACTGGACGTCGAAGCGCCACTGCTCAACTCCCTGATGCGCAGCAACGTTTCCCAGGTGCAGAACGCCTTCGACATCGTTGCGGCCACTGACAACCGCAAAGTGGCACTGCTGGGTCTGAGCTTTAAGGCCGGCACCGACGACCTGCGCGAAAGCCCACTGGTCGAACTGGCAGAAATGCTGATCGGTAAAGGTTTCGACCTGAGCATCTACGACGCCAACGTCGAGTACGCCCGTGTTCACGGCGCGAACAAAGAGTACATCGAGTCGAAAATCCCCCACGTCTCGTCCCTGCTCAACTCCGACTTTGACGCCGTGGTCGACAACTCTGACGTCATCATCCTCGGTAACCGTGACGAGCGTTTCCGCGCGCTGGCCAACAACGCCCCGGCCGGTAAAAAGGTCATCGACCTCGTCGGCTTCATGACCGGCGCCACCACCGAAAACGGCCAGACCGAAGGCATCTGCTGGTAAGAGCAGCGGCGAGCTGCAAGTTTCAAGCGACAAGCTAATGGCCAGCTCCAGGTCTCGAGTCCAGCGCATTCTGCCTGGGCTTGGGGCTTGAAGCTTGCGGCTTGCAACTGATTTAGGGATGCAGATTATGAACGGGCTAAGACACGGCTTTCTTCAAGCCGCCGGTTGGCTGTTTTACTTGTGTGTGTTGGCGGCCATTGCGATGGCACTGCCAGCGACATTGTTCGACTCCCAGTCGAAAGACTTTATTTTCCTGGTCGGTATCGTCGGTATCTGGCGCTACTCGATGGGCGCAACGCACTTTGTGCGCGGCATGATTTTTCTCTACATCGTTTATCCCCACCTGCGCCGCAAAGTTCGCAAGTTGGGCAAGGCCGCTGATCCGTCTCACGTGTTCTTGATGGTCACGAGCTTTCGTATCGACGCGCTGACCACCGCGCAGGTCTACAGCTCGGTCATCCAGGAAGCCATCGCTTGCGGCTACCCGACCACCGTCGTCTGCTCGCTGGTCGAGATGTCGGATGAACTGCTAGTGAAGGCCTTGTGGGCCAAACACAACCCGCCGCCGCACGTGACCCTCGACTTCGTGCGCATCGCCGGGACCGGCAAACGCGATGGCCTGGCCTTCGGTTTCCGCGCCATCTCGCGCCACATGCCGGACGACCGTGCCGTCGTAGCCGTGATCGATGGCGACACCGTGCTGGCGGAAGGCGTGGTGAAGAAAACCGTCCCTTGGTTCCAGTTGTTCGGCAATGTCGGCGGCCTGACCACCAACGAATTCTGTGAAGTGCGCGGCGGCTACATCATGAGCGAGTGGCACAAGCTGCGCTTCGCCCAGCGCCACATCAACATGTGCTCGATGGCCCTGTCCAAACGCGTGCTGACCATGACCGGCCGGATGTCGGTGTTCCGCGCCACGGTCGTGACCGACCCCGACTTCATCGCCGACGTTGAAAGCGACTCGCTGCAACACTGGCGCCTGGGCCGCTTCAAGTTTCTGACCGGCGATGACAAGTCGAGCTGGTTCAGCCTGATGCGCCTCGGCTACGACACGTTCTACGTGCCGGACGCCGCCATCAACACGGTCGAGCACCCGCCCGAGAAGAGCTTTCTCAAGGCCAGCCGCAAGCTGATGTACCGCTGGTATGGCAACAACCTGCGTCAGAACTCTCGTGCACTGGGCCTGGGTGTTCGTCGCCTTGGCGTATTCACCAGCATCGTGCTGTTCGACCAGCGTGTGTCGATGTGGACGTCGATCCTCGGCTTGACCGTCGCGATTCTTGCCAGCCTCAAATACGGTGTGAGCTTCCTGCTCGCTTACCTGCTCTGGATCGGCATCACCCGCCTGATCCTGACGCTGCTGCTGTCCTGCTCGGGACACGCCATTGGCCCGGCCTACCCCGCGATTCTTTATTACAACCAGATCGTCGGCGCGCTGATGAAGATCTACGTCTTCTTCCGCCTCGACCGCCAGTCCTGGACCCGCCAAGACACCAAACTGAGCCGCGACATGGCCAGCTTCCAGGGTTGGTTCAACACCTGGTCGTCTCGAACCATGACTTTCTCGGCTGGCAGCATCTTCGTTGCCGTGCTGCTGACAATGGTCTGACCGCACTAATGGATCAACTCGATTACTCAGGAAACTACGCCATGAACACAGCCATGAACCCAGCCGTGAATGCAAACGTCGTCCATGAATCCGAAGCTCAGCGTCAGCATGCCCGGATCAAAATTCCCGCCAAGCTGCGCCTGCTCAATGGTCAGCCCAATGCCCCACTGGTGCGCGTCGAAGACCTGTCCGCTGGCGGCTTGAGCTACATCACGCCAGCAAACCTGAAGCCGACTGTCGGTGAGGTCATCAAGGCCCGCCTGCAGTTTCTGGTCGACAACCTCGGCCTGGCGATGGACGTCGAATTGCAGATTCGCGCCTACGACGCCGCCAGTGGTCGCGTCGGTTGCCAGTTCCAGCACCTTGAAGCCCAGGACATCGCGACCCTGCGTCACTTGATCACCTCGCATCTGTCCGGCGACATCGTCAGCATGGGCGAAGTGCTGGCGACCCTGCAGCGCGACAACTTCACCAAGGCGCGCAAGGTCAAGGACAGCGGCAGCGGCCTGAGCGCCTTCGGTCGTCTGCGTGCAGTCACTTTCAGCGCCGGTATCTTCGTGGTCGGTCTGGTGGCGTTCGGTTTCGTGGCCAAGTCGGTGTACGGCATGTACTTCGTCAGCCACTCCACGTCCGGTCTGGTCAGCGTTCCTTCCATGGACGTGACCATGCCTCGCGAAGGCACCCTGACCAGCCTCGTCGCCCCGAATAGCCCGGTCGCCAAAGGCGCGCCACTGGCCACGTTCAACACCAGCATGCTCGACATGCTCAAGGGCAACCTCGACCCGGATCAGATGCAACCGGCGAAAATCGAAGAGTTGTTCGGTCGCCAACTGGCCGGGACCATGACCAGCCCTTGCGATTGCATCATCGGCAAGCAACTGGTGGCCGACGGTCAATACGCCAGCAAAGGCCAGGTGATCTTCCAGATGATCCCTCGCAACATCGCCGCCAACGTCGATGCCCGCTTCACCTATCGCCAGTTCGCCGACGTTCAGCCGGGTGCTCGCGTGAACTTCACCGTTGCAGGCGACGACACTACCCATCGCGGCAAGATCGTCAGCGCCACCGCGTTGAGCCCTGCCGATCTGTCGTCCGACATTCGGGTGCAGATCCAGCCTGACGAATCGCTGAACAGCAGCCTCGCCGGTCTGCCGGTGGAAGTGGTCAGTGATCGCGGTCCTTCGCTGAACTGGCTGATCGACAAAGCCACGGCCGCAGGTCTCTAAACATGGCTAGCCCACTACGAAGCTTGTCAGCCCCTACGTTGTTGAGCCTGGCGATTGCCCTGGGTCTGGGGGGTTGTGGCATCAACCTGCCCGACCAGCGCCTGGCCAATGAAGCCCTGCAACGCGGCGATACCGCCGTGGCGGAGCAAAACTATCGGCAACTGGCGGACCTGGGTTATAGCGATGCACAGGTCGGTCTTGCAGACATTCAGGTCGGCACCCGCGACCCGGAACTGATCAAACAGGCCGAAGCGACTTACCGCGCCGCCGCTGCAACCTCGCCTCGCGCGCAATCGCGCCTGGGCAAGCTGCTGGCGGTCAAGCCCAACTCGACCCCGGCCGAGCAACACGAGGCCGAGGGGCTGTTGAAGAAAGCCTTCGCCAACGGTGAAGCCGGCACGCTGGTGCCGCTGGCGCTGCTCTATCTGCAATACCCGCACACGTTCCCCAACGTGAACGCGCAGCAGAAGATCGATGAATGGCGTGCCCAGGGTTATCCGGAAGCGGGTCTGGCGCAGGTGCTGCTGTATCGCACCCAAGGCACCTACGATCAGCATCTGGCTGACGTCGAAAGCATTTGCAAACAGGCCCTGCGCACCAACGACGTTTGCTACATGGAACTGGCCACGGTCTATCAGAAACGCGGCGACGCCGACAAACAGGCGGCGTTGTTGAAGCAGATGGAAAGCGGCTATTCCAGCGGCAGCGTCCCGGCCATGCGGGTCGACACCGTCGCCCGCGTGCTGGCCGACGCGACCCTCGGCAAGCCTGACGAGAAGACCGCTCAGCGACTGCTGGAAAAAGTTGCCCCGGGCTATCCGGCCTCGTGGGTCAGCCTCGCTCAGTTGCTGTACGACTACCCCGAACTGGGCGACGTCAACAAGATGATGGAATACCTGGACAACGGTCGTGCGGCGGATCAGCCCCGTGCCGAGCTGTTGCTGGGCAAGCTGTACTACGAGGGCAAGCTGGTCCTGCCGGATGCGAAGAAAGCCGAGGAGCACCTGACCAAGGCCGCGCCGACGCAGATTTCCGCGCATTACTACCTCGGTCAGTTGTACCGCCGTGGCTACCTTGGCCACCCCGACGCCCAGCGCGCCGTAGACGAGTTGCTGACCTCCGCGCGTGGCGGTCAGGCCAGCGCCGACTTCGCCCTCGCGCAGCTGTTCTCCGGCGGCAAGGGCATCAAACCCGACCCGGTGAATGCCTGGGTCTTCGGTCAGCTCGCGCAAAGTCAGGGCACCCCGCAGGCGGCGGACCTGATGCAGCAGCTGAACGATCAATTGCCGCCTGAGAAGCGTGCCCAGGCACAGAGTCTTCTCCAACGCGAACAGCAGGTCCGTGGGACCTCAGCGCAAAACGCGCTGGCCTTGCAGACCCTGCAAGAAGAAAAAGACGGCGAGGACGCACCTCTATGAAGCTTAAGTTGAACCCTCTGATGGCGGCCGGGCTTGGCCTGGGCTTCACCCTGATCTGGGCCACACCGACCCTGGCGGCCTTGACCGAAGAAAAGAATTTCGGCATCGAAGTGAAGGCGACCGGCCAGATGGAAGATGACCGCGACCTCGGCACCCGTGGCGGTGGCGACGTCAACGGTCTCGGTCTGGACCTGCGTCCATGGGCTTATGGCCAATGGGGCAACTGGAGCGGCTACGCGATGGGGCAAGTGGTCACGGCCACCGACACCATCCAGACCGACCCGCTGGACCAGCAGGTCAACAATGCCGATGGCCAGTCCAGCCAGCGTGCCCGCAAGACCTCCAGCAGCCGCGAAGTGGACGACAGCTACGCGGCGCTGCGTGAGTTCTGGATCGGTTATAGCGGCTTCACACCTTACCCCGGCGAGATTCTGAAATTCGGTCGCCAGCGCCTGCGTAACGACGATGGCCAGTGGCACGACACCAACATCGAAGCCCTGAACTGGACCTTCGACACCACGTTGCTCAAGGCTGAACTCGGCGCGGCGCAACGCTTCAGCGAATACCGCACCGACCTGACCGAGCTGTCGGCCCAGGACAAAGATCGCCAACACCTGTTCGGCGACGTGCAGTACCAATGGATGCCGGGCCAATGGGCGGGCATTCGTGCGCACCACACCCACGACGACGGCAGCCTGAAACATCAGGGCGAAGCCATCGACGATCTGGACAAGACCAGCCGTGGCGACCTCACCTGGCTCGGCCTTCAGGCCAACAGCGATGCGTACAACTACCGCAACCTGAACAACGTCAATTACTGGGGCAGCCTGACCTGGCTGACCGGTAATCGCGATCAGATCGGCTCGACCTACGACGCCGCCACCGATCAATACCTGGCCGGTCAGAAAGACAGCAGTCACGTGAATGGCTGGGCGACCGATCTGGGCCTGCGTTTCCGTCTCGACCCGCAATGGCAGGTCGGCGGCGCTTACTCCCGCGCCAGCAAGAACTACGAGCAGAACGGCCTTGAGAGCAACCGCTCAAACTGGACCGGCACCCGCTCACGCGTGCATCGCTTCGGTGAAGCCTTCCAGGGCGAAATGGCCAACGTGGAATCCGGCTCGCTGTTCGCATCCTGGCAAATGCAGGACGAGTACGACGCCTCGCTGATCTACCACAAGTTCCGTCGTGTCGATGGCCATGCAGGCATCGGTGGCGCAGGCATCAACCCGGCCAGCGAAAGTGTCGACGCCGATGGCGTTTCCACCTTCACGTCCTTGCCGCTGCAAGACGGCAACAAGGACCTGGGTCAGGAGATGGACCTGGTGGTCACCAAATACTTCAACCAAGGCCTGCTGCCGACCTCGGTCAGCCAGTCCTTCGACGAGCCGTCGGCGCTGGTTCGCCTGCGTGCGGGCGTGTTCAAACCCGGCGATGCGTATGGCAGCGGCGTGGACAACTACATGCACCGCGCCATCGTCGACGTCATCTGGCGCTTCTGATGCAAGCCGCTATAGGAGTGCAATGAGATGAACAGCCAAGCGAACTTACGGCATCGGGCATGGCCCCACGCCCTGCTCGAAAGCGCGGTGCTCAGCAGCGCACTGCTGCTGGCCAGCACCCAGGCCATGGCGAACACCCCGGTGCCTTTGCCCACCGCAGCTGCCGCGCAACCGGCCAGTGGCGAAGAAGTGGTCAAGGGCCTGCATCAGGCCAAGACGTACACCATCAGCAGCCCCGACGCCGGGCCGCTGAAGATGGACAAACCCAAATTGCCGGACCTGTCGGGCTACACCCAGCAGGCGATGCAGAAAAAGATCGTGCGCAGCAAGCCGGGCAAGGTGTCGATCCGCCGCATGATGCAGGAAGACTCGCTCAAGGAGTTCATTGGCGGCGATAACAAGATGGCCGAATGGGTGGCACGCCAGCACGGCATCCCCCAGGCGATCTTTGTCGACGACGGCTACATGACCCTTCAGGACCTGGCGAAAAAAGTACCCAAGCAGTATTTGAGCGAAACCTCACCGGGCGTTTTTCTGGCGCGACTGCCGATCGTGGTCGGCCACAAAGGCATCTTCGAAGTCGACAAGAAAACCACCGAACTGCGCCTGTCTCAGGAAGCCGGTGCGTTTCTGATCAACGACAACCAGTTGTTCATGCAGGACACCAAGCTGACCGGCTGGAGCGAGAAAGCCAATGGGCCGTCGACGTTCAAGGCGCCGAAGGAATTCCGTCCGTTCCTGCTGTCCTGGGGCGGTACCCAGACCTACATCTTCAACACCAAGATGGCGAGCATGGGTTACAACAACAGCAAGTCGTACGGCGTCAGTATTTCGCAGTACACGCCCATGACGAAGGTCAAGATGAACCGCCCGGACCCGACCGGCTGGATCGTCAATTCCGAGTTCTCGGACATGTGGTACGGCTACTACTGCTATGAGACCCGTGACTTCGTGGTCAAGGGCAACACCTACCGCGACAACATCATCTACGGCATCGACCCGCATGACCGTTCACACGGTCTGATCATTGCCGAGAACACGGTGTACGGGACCAAGAAAAAGCACGGGATCATCGTTTCCCGTGAGGTGAACGACAGCTTCATCATCAACAACAAGAGCTACGAGAATCACCTCTCCGGCATCGTGCTGGACCGTAACAGCGTGAACAACCTGGTGGCCTACAACCAGATTTACCGCAACCACTCCGACGGCATCACGCTGTACGAGAGCGCCGACAACCTGTTGTGGGGCAACCGTGTCTTCGCCAACAAACGCCACGGCATTCGGGTTCGCAACAGCACCAACATCAAGCTGTACGAGAACCTGGCCATCGGCAACGGCCTGATGGGCGTCTACGGCCACATCAAGGACCTGTCCGACACCGACCGCGACATCAAGCTCGACCCGTTCGACGCCGAAGTGTCGCTGATCATGGTCGGTGGCGAACTGACCTCCAACGGCTCCGGCCCGCTCTCCATCGACTCGCCGCTCAGCGTCGAGCTGTACAAGGTGTCGATGCTCGCGCCAACCAAGAGCACTGGGATCAGCTTCAACGGCGTGCTCGGTGATCGTCAGGACGAAATCCTCGATCTGCTGGTGCGCCAACAAAAAGCCGTGTTGATCGACCCGGTCGAAAGCCAGAAACAACTCCGGGACTGAGGAAGCCATTTCTATGCACGCACATTTGATTAAATTACTCAGCCTCTCCGGCCTGACCGCAGCACTGTTCGCTGCCAGCAACGCCGCTTACGCCGACGACGCCAGCGCGCCGAAGTTTACCGCCGAGCCTTGCTGCAGCCTGTGCCCGGAAGCCCATGACGAGAAGAACTACGTCACCCGCTACCAGCAGAACTTCACCACGCTGGTGCAGGCCCAGGGCGACTGGCTGTTCCGGACCCGCGAAGATTTGCGCACCGAATTCGACACCACGCCTGAAGGCTACCGTCGCATGCAAGAGCTGCACGACGCGTTCAAGAGCAAGGGCGTCGAGCTGGTTGTGGTGTATCAACCGACCCGTGGGCTGGTGGACCGCAACAAGCTGTTCCCGGCCGACCGCGACAAGTTCGACTACAACACCGCCTTGCGTAACTACCAGGCCATGCTCGGTCGTTTCGCGAAAATGGGCTACACCGTGCCGGACCTTTCGCCGTTGACCAACGAGCAGCAGGTCCACGACTTCTACTTCCGCGGCGACCAGCACTGGACCCCCTACGGCGCCCAGCGCACCGCGAAAATCGTCGCCGAATCGGTGAAGAAAATGCCTGAGTTCGCGGGCATTCCAAAGCGCGAATTCGAGACCCATCTGTCAGGTCGCATGGGCAAGAAGGGCACTCTGCACAATATGGCCGGTCAATTGTGCGGCTCCAGCTACGCCATCCAGTACATGGATCAGTTCGAGACCGAACCGAAAGGCGAAGCAGCCGACGGCGACCTGTTTGGCGATTCCGGCACCCCGGAAATCACCCTGGTCGGTACCAGTCACAGCGGCAAGAACTACAACTTCGCCGGCTTCTTGCAGGAATACATGGGTGCTGACGTGTTGAACGTCGCCTTCCCTGGCGGCGGACTTGAAGGGGCGATGCTGCAGTACCTGGGCAGCGACGACTTCCAGAAACATCCGCCGAAGATTCTCATCTGGGAATTCTCGCCGTTATACCGCCTGGACCAGGAGACCATCTATCGCCAGATGATGTCGCTGCTGGACAACGGTTGCGAGGGCAAGCCCGCGCTGATGACCACCAAAACCTCCCTCAAGCCAGGCACCAACGAGCTGTTGGTCAACGGCAAAACAGGCATCAAGGACGTGCGTAACGGCAGTAATCAGGTCGACATCAAGTTCGCTGACACCTCGGTAAAAGCCCTTCATGCGCGCCTCTGGTACATGAACGGTCGCCACGAAGACCTGAAGATCGAAAAACCTGAAACATCCGAAACCGACGGGCGCTTCGCCTTCGAACTGCGCGACGACAAGGACTGGGCTGACCAGCAACTGCTCGCCGTGGAAGTGCAGGGTCCTGAAGCGGGCACTGCGCCGCAGGAAGTCGAAGCGAAAGTATGCAAACGCAACGTGTTCCCGAATGTCGCGCATCAAACCGCGCAAGCCGGGTTATGAGGCTCCTATGCACACTCCAAAAATGATGCTCCCTACCCTTCTGTCGCTGGCCATGTTGTCCGCGTCATCGTTCGCCACCAGCGCCAGCGCAGCGTCCACGCTCGTGCCGCCGCAGGGGTACTACGAAGGGGTTGAGAAATACAAAAGCAGCGAAGGCAAATTCAGCTGTGATGCCACGCCGCAGCCCTACACCGGCTCGCTGCAATTTCGCAGCAAGTACGAAGGCTCGGACAAAGCCCGGGCAACACTGAACGTGGCCTCGGAAAAAGCCTTCCGCGACACGACCAAGGACATCACCACCATGGAGCGCAACACCAGCAAAGTGGTGATGCAGTACATGCGTGACGGGCGTCCTGAACAGCTCGACTGCGCACTCGGCATGCTCACCACGTGGGCCAAGGCCGATGCGCTGGAGTCCAAGGACTTCAACCACACCGGCAAGTCGATGCGCAAATGGGCACTGGGCAGCATGTCCTCGTCCTACCTGCGCCTGAAATTCTCCGAGTCGCACCCGCTGGCCACCCGTCAGCAGGACGCGCAAGTGATCGAAGCCTGGTTCAGCAAGCTGGCGGACCAAGTGGTCAGCGACTGGAACAACCTGCCGCTGGACAAGACCAACAACCACTCGTACTGGGCGGCCTGGTCGGTGATGTCTACCGCCGTGGCGACCAACCGCAAGGACCTGTTCGACTGGTCGGTGAAGGAGTTCAAGGTCGCGGCCAATCAGGTCGACCAACAGGGCTTCCTGCCGAACGAACTCAAGCGTAAGCAGCGCGCACTGGCGTACCACAACTACGCCCTGCCGCCGCTGGCGATGATCGCCAGTTTCGCCCAGGCCAACGGCGTCGATCTGCGTCCTGAAAACAACGGCGCACTCAAGCGTCTGGGTGATCGGGTGCTGGCAGGCGTGAAGGATTCGGGTAACGAATTCCAGGCCAAAGATGGCGATAAGCAAGACATGACGGACCTGAAGACCGACATGAAATTCGCCTGGCTGGAACCCTACTGCTCGCTCTATGACTGCGGCCCGGATGTCCTGGAACAGAAGCACAAGATGCAACCGTTCAAGAACTTCCGCCTCGGCGGCGACATGACTCGCACGTATGACCCGAGTCATGAGAAGGGTGAGAAAGGCGGTTCTTAAAAACACCACCTCCCTTGTAGGAGTGAGCTTGCTCGCGATTTCGTCAGCCCGATCAACATGATGAGCCTGACACACCGCTAATCGTCGGAATGCCGCCCAGAGCAAGCTCACTCCTACAGGGCTGCGGTGAGGCTGGATATGTTTCACCCCTCCATTTCTCATGGGGGGTTTGGGGGGGCTGCGGCCCTTGATGTTGGACAAACGGAGAGATAAGGATGGTTTTCTCATCCAACGTGTTCCTGTTCCTGTTCTTGCCGGTGTTTCTCGGCTTGTACTACTTGAGCGGGCAACGCTATCGCAACCTGCTGCTGCTGGTGGCCAGTTACGTGTTCTACGCGTGGTGGCGAGTGGACTTCCTGGCACTGTTCGCAGGTGTAACGCTGTGGAACTACTGGATCGGCCTGCGCGTCGGTGCAGCCGGGGTCAGGACCAAACCCGCGCAGCGCTGGCTGCTGCTGGGTGTCGCAGTTGACCTGTGCATCCTGGGCTATTTCAAATACGCCAACTTTGGCGTGGACAGCATCAACGCGATGATGACGTCGATCGGCCTTGAGCCGTTCATCCTCACCCACGTGCTGTTGCCGATCGGGATCTCGTTCTACATCTTCGAGTCCATCAGCTACATCATCGACGTCTACCGTGGCGACACGCCGGCGACCCGCAACCTGATCGACTTCGCTGCGTTCGTGGCGATCTTCCCGCACCTGATCGCAGGCCCGGTGCTGCGATTCCGCGACTTGGTGGACCAGTTCAACAACCGCACCCACACCCTGGACAAGTTCAGCGAAGGCTGCACGCGGTTCATGCAGGGTTTCATCAAGAAGGTCTTCATCGCCGACACCCTGGCCGTCGTTGCCGACCATTGCTTCGCCCTGCAAAACCCGACCACGGGCGATGCCTGGCTCGGCGCACTGGCGTACACCGCGCAGCTGTACTTCGACTTCTCCGGTTACAGCGACATGGCCATCGGCCTGGGCCTGATGATGGGTTTCCGCTTCATGGAAAACTTCAAGCAGCCTTATGTCAGCCAGTCGATCACCGAGTTCTGGCGTCGCTGGCACATCAGCCTGTCCACCTGGCTGCGTGACTATCTCTACATCACCCTGGGCGGCAACCGTGGCGGCAAGGTCGCCACCTACCGCAACCTGTTCCTGACCATGCTGCTGGGCGGTCTGTGGCACGGCGCCAACATCACCTACATCGTCTGGGGTGCATGGCACGGCGTGTGGCTGGCGATCGAAAAAGCGCTGGGCATCAACACGGCGCCCAAGACCTTTAACGTCGTGCGTTGGGCCTTCACCTTCCTGCTGGTGGTGATGGGCTGGGTGATCTTCCGCGCCGAGAACCTGCACGTCGCCGCCCGTATGTACGGCGCGATGTTCAGCTTCAGCGAGTGGCAGCTGTCGGACCTGAACCGCGCCAGCCTCACCGGCCTGCAAGTGGCGACGCTGATCGTGGCGTACATCACTTTGGCGTTCTTCGGTCTGCGCGATTTCTACCGCAACCGCGCACCGGAGAAACCAAACAGCGATGCGCCTGTTCAAACCGACGGCCCTGCTTCGGCAGTGCCAGGCCTGATCAAAGCCGTACCGGGCAACACGCCGGGGAGCATTCATCAACCGGGTTACATCGTCGGCACCGATGCGCAGGTTCAGCCTGCGTACTGGACCGCCGATTGGTCGCGCTACGTCATGCGCGCCTTGATCCTGCTGATGTTCGTGGCCTCGATTCTCAAACTCTCGGCGGCCAGTTTCTCGCCGTTCCTGTACTTCCAGTTCTGAGGAGCCTGATATGACCCGTTCATTACGTTTCCTCTACATCTTCCTGTTCCTGGCCATCCTGCTGGCGCTGGGCCTGTGGTCGCTGCGCAGCTTCATCGGCTTCTCGACATCCAAGGAAACCACGGTCCTCAACGGTCACTGGACCAAGGCCGTGGAAACCCACTACGACGAGGCGTTTCCGATCAAGCGCCTGGGCACCAACCTCTGGGCCGCGCTGGATTATAAGGTGTTCAACGAAGGTCGTCCGGGGGTGATTCTCGGCAAGGACCAGTGGCTGTACACCGACGAGGAATTCGACGCGGTGGCCAACGGCGAGCAGAACGAAGCCGACAACCTGGCGATCATCAAAGGCGTGCGTGACACCCTGAAAAAACAGGGCACGCAGCTGGTGCTCGCCATCGTCCCGGCCAAGACCCGTCTGTACCCTGAGCACGTCGGCGACAACAAACCTGCTGCGCTGCACACCGACCTGTATCAACAGTTCCACGCGCAAGTCAGCCAGGCCGGCATCTTCGCCCCTGACCTGCTGGCACCGCTGCAAAGCGCCAAGGACAAGGGCCAGGTCTTCCTGCGCACCGACACCCACTGGACGCCAATGGGGGCTGAAGTCGTGGCGCAGCAACTGGGCGAGGCGATCTCGAAAGAAGCTCCGCTCAGTGGCGACCCACAGACCTTCATCACTGAAGCCAAAACCACCTCGCCGTACAAGGGCGACCTGACCAACTTCCTGCCGCTGGACCCGCTGTTCAGCAACCTGCTGCCCAAGCCGGATGACCTGCAACAGCGCAGCACCAATCCGGCGCAAGCCGAGGGTGACGGTGGCGATGCGCTGTTTGCGGACAACTCGGTGGCGGTCGGTCTGGTCGGCACCAGCTACAGCGCCAACCCAAACTGGAACTTCGCCGGTGCGCTTAAACAGGCCCTGCACAGCGACGTGGTGAATTACGCCGAAGACGGCCACGGCCCGATTCTGCCGATGCTCAAATATCTGCAAACCGATGCCTTCAAGAGCAGCCCACCGCAGGTGCTCATCTGGGAATTCCCGGAGCGCTATCTGCCGGCCCACAACGACCTGACCGAGTTCGATCCGCAGTGGATCGCCGAACTCAAGAAGGCCCGTGACCCTCAACAAAATCTGGCTCAGAACGCCAACGCTTCTAACTCCAACGTCAATTCCGAGTCGCCCGATCGGGCGCAAAACTGAGAGGACTACCCAAAATGACCTTACAGAACCCAACTCGCATGCCTACCCGTTCGGCCAAAACCGGTCTGCTGAAAACCTGCGTCCTGGCCGCCAGCCTTGGCTTCGTATCACTCTCGGCCTTCGCCGGTGGCGACGCCGCCCTGTACGGCCCGACCGCTCCGAAAGGCTCGGCCTTCGTGCGTGTCTACAACGCCAGCAACGCGGAAGTCAGCGCCAGTGTCGGCAACACCAGCCTCAACGAAGTCGGCCCGCTGGCCAGCAGTGATTTCAGCTTCATGCCGCAGGGCGACTACAGCGCCAAGATCGGCAGCAACACCCTGCCGGTGAAACTGGCGAGCGATCACTACTACACCATCGTCAACAACACCTCCGGCGCGCCGCAACTGGTGGAAGAGCCACCGTTCAAGAACAAACAGAAGTCGCTGGTGCGTGTGCAGAACCTGAGCGACAAGCCGCTGACCCTGAAAACCGCCGACGGCAAGACCGCCGTGGTCGATTCGGTAAAAGCCAAAGGCACCGGCGAGCGCGAAATCAACCCGGTGAAAGTCAGCTTCGCGCTGTTCGACGGCGACAAGAAAGTCAGCGACCTGAAACCGGTCGCGCTGGAACGTGGTGAGGCAGCGGTGCTGTACATCACCGGCAACGGCAGCAACCTGTCGCCAGTCTGGGTCAAGCGCCCGACGTCGACTCAGTAAGGCAACTCGGTTTACCCCCCTGTAGGAGTGAGCTTGCTCGCGATGGCGTCCTCCCAGACGCTTCAGTTTCGACTGACACACCGCTATCGCGAGCAAGCTCACTCCTACAGGAATCAGCACAACTAGAAACACCCGAAACGACAGACATAACCGACGTATAGCCCAAACAAACGCTATCGAAATTTTGGAGAAACAAAATGATTCCAGTGATCTTGTCAGGTGGCAGCGGTTCCCGACTCTGGCCTCTTTCGCGTAAACAGTTTCCAAAACAGTTCCTGGCGCTGACCGGCGAACACACCCTCTTCCAGCAGACCCTCGAGCGCTTGCAGTTCGATGGCATGCAGCACCCTGTCGTGGTCTGCAACAAGGATCACCGTTTCATCGTGGGCGAGCAGCTCGATGCTTTGGGCCTGGACACTCAGGCCATCATCATGGAGCCGTTCGGTCGCAACACTGCCCCTGCCGTCGCCATCACCGCGATGATGCTGGCCAACGAAGGCCGTGACGAACTGATGCTGGTATTGCCGGCCGACCACGTCATCGACGACCAGAAATCCCTGCAACGCGCACTGGCTTTGGCGACCGTCGCCGCCGAGCGTGGCGAGATGGTCCTGTTCGGCGTACCGGCGACCAAGCCGGAAACTGGCTACGGCTACATCAAGTCCACCGCCGACGCCCTGCTGCCGGAAGGCGTGAGCCGCGTGGCCCAGTTCGTCGAAAAACCTGACGAAAAACGCGCCGCCGAATTCGTCGACGCGGGCGGCTATTACTGGAACAGCGGCATGTTCCTGTTCCGCGCCAGCCGCTACCTGGAAGAATTGAAAAAGCACGATCCGGACATCTACGACAACTGCCTGCTGACCCTTGAGCGCAGCAAGCACGACGGCGACAACATCGAACTGGATCAGGCCAGCTTTGCCTGCTGCCCGGACAACTCCATCGACTACGCCGTGATGGAAAAAACCCAGCGCGCCTGCGTCGTTCCGCTGGAAGCCGGCTGGAGCGACGTGGGTTGCTGGTCTTCGCTGTGGGACGTCCATCAAAAAGACGAAAACGGCAACGTCACCAAAGGCGACGTGGTCATTCAGGACAGCCGCAATTGCATGATTCAGGGCAACGGCAAACTGGTCACCGTGATCGGTCTGGACAACATCGTGGTCGTCGAAACCAAAGACGCCATGATGATCGCCCACAAAGACAAGGTTCAGGGCGTCAAGCAGATGGTCAACACCCTCAACGAGCAGGGCCGCACCGAAACCCAGAACCACCTAGAAGTCTATCGCCCGTGGGGCTCGTACGACTCCGTGGACATGGGCGGCCGGTTCCAGGTCAAGCGCATCTCGGTCAAACCGGGCGCCAGCCTGTCGCTGCAAATGCACCATCACCGCGCCGAACACTGGATCGTCGTGTCGGGCACCGCGCAGGTCACCTGCGACGAAAACGTGTTCCTGCTCACCGAAAACCAGTCGACCTACATCCCGATCGCCTCGGTCCATCGCCTGCGCAACCCAGGCAAGATCCCGCTGGAAATCATCGAAGTGCAATCGGGCAGCTACCTGGGCGAAGACGACATCGAGCGCTTCGAAGACGTCTACGGCCGCTCGACGCCGGGCATTGAAGCCGGTGTAAGAACCCAGACCATCGCACGCTGATACATCCGCTAAACCCGTTGTACTGCCCCCGCCCGCCTCCTGCGTATCCCCATCCGCAGGGGGTGGGTGGGGGCTTTTTATTGCTTATCGCTTGGTTTAGTTTCTACGGGAGGAGCGACCTTGACCTGTGGAATACAAATGAAACTCCTGATGTCGCTCATCGCTTAAAGGTCTGGCAATCAGATAGTGCCCCCAAAAGTCTGCGGTCCCCAGCGTCCATAACTCCAGCGTTTTATAGCCGAAGTCAGCAAATGTGCGCTGGTTGCGGTGCTCTAGGTTCCTCGCGATAGCACGAGCAGCGATGGTATCCAGCTCGCTTTTGATTTCAGCGGGCTCGCGCTCGGCAGCCAGATTCCCTTTGCGGTAGTAGAACTCGTCCTTCGTATCCATGACGATATGGGAAATCTCATGAACCAGCGTGGATACATTTGCGATCACGCTTCTGGTCTGGAACAAATCAGTCAAAAAAATCCTTCGTTTTTGATCACCGGGAACGACCATAGCGAAAGCTTTGACCGCCGTTTGCGAGTGAGGCTTCACTAGATTCAGCTCACTGCGCAGGTCACCTCCATGTTGATACCTGGAGAGTTCATGGTGAATCTTTTGATAGCCGTGCTTCACCCCTTCCACCACACTTTCGGGGATCACAGCGCCGGGCTCCATCGCAAGGAACTCATTTAGGCGCTGAGTGTTGCCGTTTTCCAGCGACTGTAATTCTTCCTCAATCAATTCTTTGGCGGTGCTCAGGGCCGTATCCACGGCAAACACCAAACCGGTTTCGTGAGCTTTGAGTATTTCATCAACACTGCGGTAAGGCACCTTGTACCCCTCAGCGTCCATCTTGAGAATGGGGGGATCGCTGAGATCATTTAGCCATCGGAGCATCGTGCCTTTCGAATCATATGCAGTGATCGGATTACCTTTCACAAATGCAAAGCGGTTAGGGCCATCAACATCCCCAGCAGGATCCGGACTCATCCATCTCATCAAACACGGCGCGTAATACCGCAACCCATAGTAATAAAACCCCGTCGCATCGCGTTCTTTACCTGAGTAACGGACAGCCTTGTACTTGGCCTCTATCTCGCTTCGCGTCGCAAACCAAGCCGTTTCTCCATAGGGGTAATAGACCTCGTGGCTGATAAGTTGCCCGTTCTGGTCCAGTTCGAGGGTGTTTGAGCCGAGGTGGTCGATGAGGGAGTAACGCGCTTGAGTGTTTTCGATATCGGTCGGGCGTCCCGTTTTCCAATTCAATACCCGTACATCGCTGCGCCCCGCGTTTGCAATGACCACGTACAGCAGTTCGCCGGTTGCGCTGTTGCTGCGGATTTCCAGCCCCGGCAGATAGCGCACTTCGCTTAGATGGGTCAGCATTTTTGTTTGGGTTGAACGCACTTTCCGAACCCGCGCACCCGCAGCGTCGTATTGATAAATCTCTCGATCATTGACGCCAGACGCCCGCTCGACCGGCGTGATCCCGCTCAATTGATTACGTAAATCCCAACGCAACGTCTGCCCCGGCGACAGCTCACGCAAATTCCCGTTGGCATCGAAACTCGCTGCAATTTCCTCTTCTGTCGGTGGGTTATCGCCTATTTGCAGCAACGACCGGTTGCTGTATCGCGCTGTCGCGAAAACCCGCGTGTGATTGCGGGCGCCGGTGTGAATCAGCTTTTGCAGGTTTCCGCCAGCGTCGTACTCGTAGCATTGGGTGTAGTTCCGCAGCGTATCGGCAGTTGCAAAAGGTTGAGCTGCAGGGCCTCTATTTTCATCGGCCGACTCATAACCCGTCGCCTCGATCAGTTGATAAAGCGTGTCGTAAGCAAACGTTCGAAGAGGCTCAATCTGCTGATTGGCGAAGTACCGTGTTGGCTGAGCACGGTCTTCAATACTCACCACATTGCCGACAGGGTCATAGCGGTAATGCAGATCCTGAAGTCGTCCGTTATCAGAGCGCAGATTACGCAAGCGATCATCGATAGGGTCGTAATCGAGTGTGGTGACAATGCCGTTTCCCGCTGTTTCCGACACGATCCGGTTACGAGCGTCATAGCGAATATCACTGACGACGGTTTGCAAGGACTGGCTCAGCAACTGCTGTTGAGTGTTTTTCAGCTGACCTGAAGCGGTGTGACCAAAGCGCTGCGTATTTCCCACAGCGTCGGCCTGTTCTGCTGCCTCCCCAGATGCATTGAATCGCCAACACGTTGTGGCTCCCGCACTTGGTTCAAGAAATGAATCACGCTCGTTTTCAAGTACAGGCCAGTCAGGTCCAGCAAGTTCGTTCAGAAAACAGCGCGTTTGTCCGGCCACTTGCCCGGTCAGGGTGAAGGCTGAACTGATCACACAGCCTGCGGGGTCATCGTGACGCATCAGCTGTCCGCATTGATTGGCAGAGGCGTTATCAGGGCCGCCGTAGATGAGTCGTTCGGTGCAGTGTTCACGAGCGCCATCGTTTTCAAACACAGCTTTTGCTCGCAACAACTGATCATACTCAACCCACTGCGAATGCCCTGCGCCATCCCATCGACAAATCCGTTGCCCGCCGTCACCCAGCAACTCGGCGCTCCATCCGGCATCTGCGCTTTCAGTGAAAAGCGCTTGGCCTGACAGAGAATGCACGGTGCTCAAATTACCTGGCGTATCCGGCCATTGATTCGCTGCTGCCCACAACCGAGGATCCCAGCGACTGACACGCCTGCCTGCGCAGTCGTAAGCCAAGCGGTCAACTCGATCAGAAGGGAGCTCATCGGCGTGCGCCCGATAAAAATCAATCGTGCGGACCCGCAATGTGCGCGCATCGAGGCTGGTCAGCGTTGGAGTTTTTGCGTGAAAGGCGCAGATCTCAGCCATGATTTTTCACTCCTTTGCGTTCACACCCAACAGATGCAACCAGATGCCGCTATCTCAGCTGAACTGATTGGGATGGCGTGATCGAGACGATGCTTTTCTTTCACGATCCATCCATTCGCGTTGCCCCCGCGCATCAAGGTAAAGGGCTTCATGCCTGGCGAGAGACAAAGGGCGGGATAGAAGATAAGCCCCCCAGAAATCCGCGTTGCTCAGTACGTGTTTGGGGTAGTTCAGCATCGTGTTTGAAGTCGCGGTCCGGCGCAGTTCTCCATTTTTGCCTACCGCAAGTTCGGACAGCAGTGCGAGTCGGCTTTTGAGGTAGCAAGGCACCTGTTCAGCGCCGAGCCCCCAGTTTTCATAATAAAAATAATCCTGAGTCTTCAAGACGCTGTGGGACATCTCGTGAACGAGCACTGAAGCGTTGGCAATGACACTTTGCCGGCGAAAATGATCGGTTATGAACACGCGTTTTTTGAGGTCACCGGGTTGGATAAATGCGAACGTAAGGGGCGTTGCGTTAGTTGTTTCAACGTAAATCAATCGGTTACGCAAATGGCCGCCCTGCTGATAACTGGACAGACCCTTTGCGATCGACTGATAGTTTTCGCTCACCGCAACCGCCATCCCTTCAGGGAGCGAATGGGGTGCCAAGGCGAGAAATGCCTCCAGACGGTCAGTTTCCGTTTTGAAACTGTCTACCTCTAGCTGTATGAGCTCCCTGGCTAAATTTAACGCAGCGTCAATGGCAAAAACGAGGTCGGTCTCAGAAGCCTTTTTCATTTTGTCCACACCCTGATACCGCACCCGATAACCGTCGGACTTGAGAGCTGAGATCAAGGTGTCGCGTGAGCGGCTCGCGCACGTAAACATGGCGCCATTCGAATCATATCCACTGACTGGATTTGCCGTGACGAAGGCGTAACGATTCAAACCATCGATATCGCCTGCGGGATCCGGGTTCAACCATCGCATCAAAACCGGGGCGTAATACCTCACCCCGTAATCGTAAAGTCCCGTCGCGTCTCGCTCTTTTCCGGAATAGCGAACCGTTCTGTACACGGCATCCACCTTGCTTCTACCAGCAAACCACGCTGTTTCGCCATAGGGGTGATAAACCTCCTGACTGATCAACTTCCCACCCTGATCAAGCACCAGCGTACAGGACCCAATAGGGTCGACAACGTTGAAGCGAATCAGGGGATGATCAACTTCAGCCGGTTGCCCAGCCTCCCAGTGCAGTACACGGATGGGGTTGTGCCCCGCGATCACAGTCAGTAGGTGCAGCACTTCACCGGTTTCGCGGCTGCGGATTTCCAGCCCTGGTAAATAACGTACTTCGCTGAGATGAATCAGAGCCTTCGTTAGTGTGAAACGCACCTTGCGAACACGCTTGCCAGCGGCATCGTATTGATAGATTTCCTGATCATTCGCGCCCGTCTCACGTTCCACGGGCGTGACTTCGCTCAGTTGATTGCGCGGAGTCCAACTCAAGGCCTGCCCCGGCGACAGCTCGCGCAAATTACCGTTGGCATCGAAACCCGCTGCAATCTGTTCTTCTGTTGGTAAATGAGGGCCTGTTTGCAGCAGCGAGCGATTGCTGAATTGAGCGATCGCGAAGTGGTGAGTGTGATGACGCGTACCGCTGTGAATCAGCTTTTGCAGGTTGCCGCCAGCGTCGTACTCGTACCGCTGGGTGTAATTGCTCAACGCATCGGCCGTAGCGAATGACTGGCCGGTTGGGCCTTTATTCGCCGTAGACGACTCGTACCCCGTCGCCTCGATCAGTTGAGAAAGCGAGTCGTAAACGAATGTTCGTAGTGGCTCGACCTGTTGGTTGGCGAAGTACCGCGTCGGCTGAGCACGGTCTTCAATACTCACGACGTTGCCGACAGGGTCATAGCGGTAATCCAGATCCTGAAGCCGCCCGTTATCCGTACGCAAGTTGCGCAAGCGGCCATCGACAGAGTCGTAATCGAGGGTGGTGACGATGCCATTTCCCGCTGTTTCCGACTCGATCCGGTTATGAGCGTCGTAGCGGATGTCGCTGACCAGCGTTCTCAAATCCTGATTTCGCAACTGCAAGCGTGTGCGCTTGAGTTGACCTGCAACAGTGTGATTAACGCACTGTGTATTTCCCATGGCGTCGGTCTGTTCAATAACTTCACCGGTTGCATCGAATCGCCAGCGAGTCATTGATGCTGAACCATGCTCCAGTGCGCAATCGCGCTTGCCCTCAACTTCAGGCGATTCATGAGGAATGAGTTCACTCAAGAAACGCCGCGTTTGTTCGTTCGCCTGCCCAGTGAGGCTGAACGCAGCGTTGACCACTGAACCGGCCGAATCATCGTGACGAGTCAATTGCCCACATCGATTGGCATGTCGCTCATCAGGGCCCCCGTAGATCAACCGCTCAAGGCACGTCTCTTGACCTTCATGTGTTGCGAAGACCGCGAGCGCGCGCAACAGAACGTCGTATTCAACGCGCTGCCTGCGATGCTCGGCATCCCAGCGAACCTGACGCTGCCCTGCCTCACCCAGTAATTCAGCACGCCACCCTGGGTCAGAATGCTGGGTGCACAGGGTTTGCCCGGTAAGGGAATAGATGGCGTCGAGATTCGCCGGGGCATCGGCATCGTTATTCGCTGCCCCCCATAGCCTCGGGTCCCAGCGCCGTACGGGTCGGCCAGCGGTATCGTAGGCGGATCGATTGACCCGCTCGGTCGGCAAGTTCGCTGCATCGGCACGGTAGAACGCAACCTGACGCACCGCGAGGCCGCGAGGATCGACGACACTCAGGGCAGGCGTTTTCAGGTGAGCGGACGAGAACGGAGACATGACAGGTGCATTCCATTGCGATGTTCTGTTTCTGAAGCCTAGTGGGCCGTCAGCTCCACACAGGACCGCTGGTCAGTCACATGAATGGCCAATCGCCCGTTGGTCTCCTGCTCCCCTTTCGGTACGATGCAGCTCACCTGCCCTTTCGAGATCGAACGATGATCATCGGCGCCGTACTGATCTTCACCTGGCTGATTCTGCTGCTACGTTACCCCGCTAAAGCCTTACCGGTTTCGCTGGCGGCGGCCATCGGGCTGGCCGTTGTCGCGGGGTTCGTGGTGTGGGAAGACAAGCGTGACGCATCGCGACTGGAGCGACTCCAACTGCGGGTGAATTACGCGCCGCAGCAGTGCCCTGTGGGTAAACCTTTGCTGGTGCTGATCGATAACAGCAACGACGTGCCCCTGAAGGAATTGCGCTGGAAAGTCGCGGCGTACGCATCGGGGGATACGGTCAATCTCGCCGACGACACCTACACCGCGCCGCGCTATCGCGGGCCCGGCGAACTGTTGCCAGGCAGCCAATGGCAGGACTGCCTGCCGCTGCCGCCGTTGCGTAACGGCTATCGCGCGCAAACCCTGGAATTCCGCGCCGAGCGCCTCCAAGGCACATTTTCCGATTGAACCGTCACTCACTCTTCAAGGAATGAAACATGCCTGTCGTTCTGATCACCGGTTGTTCCAGCGGCATCGGCCGCGCCATGGCGAACGCATTTAAGGGCGCAGGCCATGAAGTCTGGACAACGGCGCGCAAGCCAGCCGATGTGCAGGCACTGACTGCGGCGGGCTTCAACGCGGTGGAACTGGACGTCAACGACGGCGCTGCACTGGAACGCCTCGCCACTCAATTCGAAGCGCACGGCAAAGGGCTCGATGTGCTGATCAACAACGCCGGTTACGGCGGCATCGGGCCGCTGCTCGATGGCGGCGTCGAAGCCATCCGCAGGCAATTCGAAACCAACGTGTTTTCCATCGTCGGCGTCACCCGCGCGCTGTTTCCCCTGCTGCGCCGCAACAAGGGGCTGCTGGTGAACATCGGTAGCGTTTCAGGGGTGTTAGTCACGCCGTTCGGCGGCGCCTATTGCGCGTCGAAAGCGGCAGTCAGCGCGATGAGCGACGCGTTGCGGATGGAACTGGCGCCCTTTGGCATCCGCGTGATGGAGGTACAGCCCGGCGCCATCGATACTCAATTCGCCAAGAATGCCAGCCATGAAGCCGAGCAGGTTATCCACGAAGGCTCGCCGTGGTGGCCGTTGCGTGAAGGCATCCGCGCCCGCGCCAATGCTTCGCAGACTCATCCCACTCCCGCTAACGAGTTTGCCCGCGATGTGCTTAACGCCGTGCAACACCCAAATCCGCCTCGCCTGTTGCGCTCGGGCAACGGCAGCCGTGCGTTGCCGTTGATGGCACGACTGCTACCCAAGTCGCTGCTGGAGAAGATTCTAAGCAAGCGCTTCAAACTGCAGGGGCCTTTGTAATCCATCTCGCATCGGATACACCCGCAGATCGCCAAGCACCGTTCCTCCAGATCGACCTCGCGCAAGGCGGCGGCCGTCCAGCCACCGCTTCCCGAGAGTGTTTGATCACGGCTGCGGATTCACGATCACCGTGCAGGTGATCCCCGCCGCCAACACCACGCTGTCCGGTACGTTATCCAGGTGGATGCGTACCGGAACGCGCTGGGCCAGACGCACCCAGTTGAAGGTCGGGTTGACGTCAGCGATCAGTTCGCGGCTTTCCGGGTTGTCGCGGTCGTAGATCGCACGGGCGATGCTTTCGACGTGGCCCTTCATCACTTCGCCGCTCATCAACTGCATGTCCGCCGGGTCGCCGATTTTCACGTGGGGCAGCTTGGTCTCTTCAAAGAAGCCGTACACCCAGAACGAGTTCTTGTCGACCACCGCCATTTTTGCTTCGCCGATGCGTGCGTAATCCCCGCGATGCACGTTGAGGTTGGTGACGTAGCCATCAACCGCCGCCAGCACTTTGGTGCGTTGCAGGTTGAGTTGCGCAGCCTCCAGTTGCGCCACGGCCAGTTGGTAATCGGCCTGAGCGGAGTTGGCGACGTTGGAAGCGTCTTCGCGGTTTTCGGCAGAAATCACCAGCGCGTCCATGTCCTTGCGGCGGGCGGCGTTGACCTTGCGCATCTCCCACGTAGCTTTGCGTGACGCGACCAGCGCTTCGGCCTGTTTGACCGCCAACTGGTAATGCTCGGGGTCGATCTGCATCAACAGGTCGCCCTTTTTCACGGGCTGGTTGTCCTTGACCGGCACGTCGATGACCACGCCGCTGACATCGGCGGCAACGTTGATCACGTCAGCGCGCACGCGGCCGTCGCGGGTCCAGGGCGTGTCCATGTAGTGAATCCACAGCAGGCGGCCGATCCAGATGGCCAGCGCCAGAATCAATAACGTCGCGATCAGACTGATGAGCTTTTTCATCTCGGGTTACATGTGCCTCAACGGTAAACGGTCAGCGCCATCGCGCCAAAAATGCAGCTGAACAGGCTCAGGCGCAGCAACGCCGGATGCCAGAAAAAACGGTACAGGTCGAGGCCAGACATGAAGCGGTCCAGCGCCCAGGAAAGCACCATGGCGACCAGGAACATCAGCGTCACGGTCGGCATGTAAACGCCGTGGAAGGCGATTTCACGTGGCATGGGAAAGTCCTTGCACGGCGTGCTCGGGGGGCGACGAGGCCAACGGTGATTGCGGGTCGAGCAGGCAGGTGCGGATGAAGTGCAGGTAGCTTTTCACTCGACGCAGCGCCGAGGTGTCGAAATGCGGGGCGAACGGCTCGTCGGTGTTCTGCACGCAGACAATCGCGTGGTCCACGGCCGCCAGGCTGCGCGCCAGATTGTGGGGGTCGGGTTGCAGGAACAGGCGCACCAGCGAGCGGCCCATGGCGCGGATCGCCTGACGCCACGGCTGGGATTCCGCATAGCTCGGATGCACAGGCAGCACGTCCTGCTCGCGGCGCAATTCGATGATCGCGTGGCCGATTTCCAGCACCACCAGCATCCAGCGCAGCAGGTTGCGCTGCACCTCGGGTTTGCCTGCGGCCAGACCGTAGGCCTGATGCATCAGGTCGCGGGTGCGGCTCTCGAAACTCGAACGAATCCGACGCAACGGCGCGCTGATCGCAAATCCCACCTGCTGACGCAAATCCCCTTCCAGCCGTTGCCACAGCCAGCGACTGTTGGGCGGCAGAATGATTGCCCCGGCCGCTGCGCACAGCAGCATGCCGATGACCATCGCGATGTAATCGTTGATAAACGTATACGGGTTGTAGACCGTGAGGTTGTCTGGCGCCGAACCGATGCTGAAGAAGATCAGCAAACCCAACCCATAGCCGACCCACTGCGGGCGCGTGGTCAGAAATGTCCCGAGCACGAACACCGGCGCCAGCACCATGCAGAGCAAGGGGAAGCCGTCGATGCGGGGCAGCACGAAGAAGGTGATGAAGAAGCCGAGCAGCGCGCCCAAAAACGTGCCGCAAGCCATCTGGAACGACATGCGCCGAGGGTTCGCGGTGGTCGCCGACAAGGCAACGGTCGCCGCTGACACCAATGTCATTGAGGCCCCGCTGGGCCAGGCGGTCGCGACCCAGTACACCGACATCACGCCCAGAATGAACGTCGCCCGAACGCCCGACGCTACAGACGACATCCAGTTGGTGGTGGAGACGAACGGTTCGACCCAGTTCTCCCGCTCGTGACGATGGTCGGCCAGCGAGGCGTGGGTCTCGGCGTAGTCGTGCAGGTCATCGACGAAGCGATACATCAATTCGTAGGCGGTGTGAAAATCCAGCAGGTCGTTGTCGCTGGGCGCGGTCTTGAGGAATTCAGCGCGGAGACTGCGCACCTGTTCAGGCAGGTCGGCCTTGAAGTCGCTCAGCCGACGGGCCAGCAGCGCGGCGTCGGCGTTGGTCAGCGCACGACCGGCGAAGCCCTGAAGCAGCTCGGCCAAGGCATTGAGGCCCGGCTCGATGGCCGCGACGGCAGGCGTCACACCACGACTACGCAGACGCTCCAGCAATTGATGCAAGGCGTTGAAGCGCGTGGTGATGGTCATGAATTCGCTGTTCAAGCGGTTCAAGCGACCGTTGCGCCGGCGCATGTGCGGGTCTTCGAACACCGTCACAGCGCGCAGGCCTTCCAGCCCGACCGCATCGGCGATGAAACGCACGTTGCTGGCTTCGAAAGCCGCCGGATTGCCCTCACCGCGCAGCCCGGTCACGACGAACTGCGCGAATACGCCAAAGCGCTGATACAGCGCGTTGCGCATCGCCGCGCCAGAGCTTTGCGGCAGGATCGCCGCGGTGACCAAGGTCGAGCAGACGATGCCGAGGGAGATTTCCAGCACCCGCCACACCGCCGCCATGAACGAAGTTTCAGGGTGAGCGAGCGCAGGCAGGCCGGTCATCGCCGCCGTGTAGCCGGCGAGCACAAAACCGTACGCGGCGAAGTTTCGGTAGCGTGCGGCGCCTGCGCAGCAGAGGCCAACCCAGATGGCCAGGCTGCCGAGAAACAGCTCGCTGTTCTGGGCGAACAGGGCCATCAGCGTGACCATCACGACGGAGCCCGCCAGCGTGCCGATCAGGCGATAGAAACTCTTGGCGAACACGTGGCCACTCTGGGGCTGCATGACGATGAACACCGTGATCATGGCCGTACGCGGTTGCGGGAGTTCCAGACGCATCGCGACCCAGTAGGTCAGGAACGCGGCCATCAGGACTTTGAAGATGTAAATCCACGTCACCCCGTCGCTGCGCGCCCAGCCGTTGAGCTCGCGACGAAATTCGAGGGATTTGAGCCAGTGCAGGGCTTGGGTCATTTCAATTCAAGACCTGCATTGGCCGCAGGACGGCTATCGCGAGCAAGCTCACTCCTACAGCCGAAATTCGTCGTGAGCGAAATCAGCGACCCGCCACATAACCTGTAGGAGTGAGCTTGCTCGCGATAGCGCCCGACCAGGCCACAGATGCGCATCTGGATCACCGACTCAGCACGTTCAACAAAGCAGGGGGTTTCGGCGCCACGGTCTTGTCAGCCGCTGGCGAATCATTGCCTGCCATCAGCCCGCCGCCCAGCGCGACGACCAATTCTGCGTGCACGGTCAAACGCGCGGCCTGAACCTGCTGCTGCACCTGTTCCTGGTGGAGCAACAGGGTTTGCGCGTTGAGCACGTTGAGGTAGTCGGTCAGGCCGCGTTTGTAGGCGACCATCGCGATGTCGTAGGTCTTCTGCGCCGCAGCCACCGATTGATCGGCGAACACCTGCTGTTTGTTCATCGACTCACGACGGATCAACTGATCGGAAATGCTCTTGAGCGCGGTCACCAGCGTCTGGTTGTACTGCGCAACGGCTGTGTCATACCCCGCCGACGCCACGCCCAGTTCCGAGCGCAAACGGCCGCCGTCAAAAATCGGCAGGCTGATCGCCGGACCCACGCTGTAGTTGAATTTCTTGCCGGTCAAAAATTCCAGCATGCCGCCGCCGGTGGCCATGTAGCCCAGGCTGCCGATCAGATCGACGTTGGGGTAGAAACCGGCGTGGGCGACATCGATGCCACGGGCCTGTGCCGCCACGCGCCAACGGCTGGCGACGACGTCAGGGCGCTGGCCGAGCAATTGCGCGGGCAAGGCGGACGGCAGGGTCAACGCCGTCTTGAGCGACAGTGTCGGGCGTTGCAGGCTCGCGCCGTCTCCCGGCCCCTCCCCTGCCAACGCGGCGATCTGGTTGCGGCTGAGGGCAATGGCCTCGTCCAGCGCATCGATCTGACGATGGGTTTCGGGCAGCGGCGTTTCAGCCTGACTGACCTCGAAATGCGTGCCGATGCCGCCTTTCAGACGACGCTGCGCCAGATCGAGAATTTGCTGTTGCTGGGCAAGGGTCGCTTCGGCGATGTCGCGCTGGGCATAGTTGAGCGACAGCTGGATGTAGGCGCGGACGATGTTGTCCTGCAATTCCAACTGTGCCTGGCGCTCTTCGGCGGCGCTCATGTGCGCCAGGTCCAGTGCCTGCTCGGTGTTGTTGCTTTCCCGGCCCCAGAGGTCGAGGGAATAGCTCAAGCCAAGGGAGGCGTTGTTGTCCCAAGTGCTGGTGTTGGACAGCTCGCCCGGCCCGTAGAACTGATCCGTCGGCCAATTGTGGCGTTTGAGGGTGCTCTCGCCATTGACGTGCAGGGATTCCGCCGACTCGGCGATACCCGCCATGGCCTTGGCCTGTCGCACGCGCGCAGCGGCGATGGCCAGGCTTGGGCTGCCCAGAGCCGCCAGTTCGATCCAGTGGTTGAGTTGGTCGTCGCCGTAGGCGCGCCACCACTGCCCGTCCGGCCAATGGGCGTCCTTGGCCGCGGCCTTGATGGCGTCGTCGGTGGCCAATGCGTCTGGCGACATCGAGGTGCCTTGAGGTGCGATTCCGCCGGTTCCGATGCAGCCGCTGATGAGTAACGTTAAAGCCCAGACACTGAGGGGTTTCAGCCCTCTGACGATGCGACGCGGCACAGCTGCAATTACCCGAATGAGGAGGATGGGGATCGAGCCGCGATTCTAGGTGGCGCCCGTTACGGCGATAAGCTGGGACTTCTGTGAATCTTTATTACGGAACCAGAGATAATCCTTTGGTATGGCTGACATGGATCAGTAACTTCATGTCACAATTTGCTATCTCTCCAGAGAACGGCCAATGGACACTCTGCAAAACATGCGCGCCTTCAGTTGCGTGGCACAGGCGGGCAGCTTCACCGCTGCCGCAGCTCAGCTGGATACCACCACCGCCAACGTTTCGCGCGCCGTCTCCAATCTAGAAGCACACCTGCAAACCCGACTCCTCAACCGAACGACCCGTCGCATCGCGCTGACCGAGGCCGGGAAGCGGTACCTGCTGCGCTGCGAGCAGATTCTGACGTACGTCGAGGAAGCCGAAGCCGAGGCCAGCGACGCCCATGCGCGCCCGGCCGGACAGCTGAAAGTGCACTCGATGACCGGCGTCGGTCAGCATTATGTGATCGACGCCATTGCCCGCTACCGGCGCAATCACCCGGACGTGTCCTTCGACCTGACCATGACCAACCGGGTGCCGGACCTGCTCGAAGAGGGCTACGACGTCTCCATCGTGCTGGCCAGCGAGTTGCCGGATTCAGGTTTCGTGTCCCAGCGTCTGGGCATTACGTACAGCATCGTCTGTGCCTCGCCCGCGTACATCAAGGCGTTCGGCATGGCTTACAAGCCCGCCGACTTGCTGAATCACGCGTGCCTGCGGTTGGTCAGCCCGGTGTTTCCGCTGGAGAAATGGGCGTTCGACGGTCCGGAAGGCCAGGAAACCGTGACCATCGGCAACTCGCCATTTCTGGTGAACTCGGCCGACGCTATGAAAGCGGCGATCAGCAGCGGCATGGGCATCGGGATTCTGCCGATCTACTCGGCCATCGAAGGCCTGCGCAACGGCTCGCTGGTGCGCGTGCTGCCGCAATACCGCTCTCATGAGCTGAACCTGTATGCGATTTATCCGTCGCGTCAGTACCTGGATGCCAAGATCAAGACCTGGGTCGAATACCTGCGCGGTTCCCTGCCGGAAATCATGGCGGCCCATGAGGCGGATTTGCAGACGCATGTGTTGCCGGAGACCGTGTAGCTCGCAAACACCCGCGAAGCTGTGGGAGCGAATTCATTCGCGAAAAAAGGATCAGTCCACGCAGATGTGTTGACTGCACTGGTCTTTCGCGAATGAATTCGCTCCCACAGATCTCACTCCGATGTCATTCCTCCGGCAGCCCTGCCAATCCCGCCACAAGAATGTTAGCGTGCTACGCACTTTTCCTCTGAACCGCCCGAGAGTAGCTATCCGATGAAAAAGACTGTCCTTGCCTTCAGCCGCGTCTCCCCGGAAATGGCCGAGCGCCTGCAGCAAGACTTCAACGTGATCATCCCGGACCCGAAAAAGGGTGATCTGAACGAGCAGTTCAACGAAGCCTTGCCCCACAGCCACGGCATGATCGGCGCCGGTCGCAAGCTGGGCCGCGAACAGTTGGAAAGCGCGAAACAGCTGGAAGTGGTGTCGAGCATCTCGGTCGGTTACGACAACTACGATGTCGGCTACCTCACCGAGCGCGGCATCATGCTGACCAATACCCCGGACGTGCTGACCGAAAGCACCGCCGACCTTGGTTTCTCCCTGATCATGAGCTGCGCCCGTCGCGTCGCGGAGCTGGACGCCTACACCAAGGCGGGTAAGTGGACCCGTAGCATCGAAGCGCCGCAGTTCGGTACCGACGTTCACGGCAAGACACTGGGCATCGTCGGCATGGGCAACATCGGCGGTGCCGTTGCGCGTCGCGGTCGTCTGGGTTTCAACATGCCGATCCTGTACAGCGGCAACTCACGCAAGACCGCTATTGAACAGGAACTGGGGGCGCAATTCCGAACGCTGGATCAGTTGCTGGCCGAGTCGGATTTCGTCTGCCTGGTCGTGCCGTTGAGCGAAAAAACCAAACACCTGATCAGCACCCGTGAACTGGGGCTGATGAAGAAGAGCGCGATTCTGGTGAACATCGCCCGTGGCCCGATCGTCGACGAACCGGCGCTGATCGAAGCGTTGCAGAACGGCACCCTTCGCGGCGCGGGCCTGGACGTGTACGAGAAAGAGCCGCTGGCCGAGTCGCCGCTGTTCCAGCTGAGCAACGCCGTGACCCTGCCACACATCGGCTCCGCGACCCACGAAACCCGTCAGGCCATGGCAGATCGTGCGTACCACAACCTGCGCGCTGCGTTGTTGGGCGAGAAGCCGCAGGATTTGGTGAATCAGCAGGTGTGGAAGGGCTGATCAACGTCATCGCCTGGGAGATCCAATCGCGAGCAAGCTCACTCCTACAGAATTGCGTCGTTCATGAAATGCGCGCTCGACACAGACCTGTAGGAGTGAGCTTGCTCGCGATGCTTCTTTGATCATGCCCACTCAGGCATGAGCATGATCACAATTCAAGCAGTCCAGCGACCAGCTTTACGCCAACTTCGCCTCGACCGGCACCACCGCCTTCGGCTTCCGGAACACCAGCACGTTGCCGATCATCACCAGCACTAGCCCCATCAACGCGGGCAGGGTCCATTGGTAGCCTTCGGCAAACGCCGAGACGTTCAGCGCCACCACCGGGAACAGCACCGTGCAATACGCGGCGCGCTCAGGGCCCATGCGGCCGACCAGCGTCAGGTAGGCGGTGAAGCCGATCACCGACCCCGGAATCACCAGGTACAACAGCGAGCCCACATACCGCGCATTCCATTCGAAGGCGAATGGCGTGCCGCTGATCACGCAATACGCGCAAAGCATCGCCGCGCCGTACAACATCCCGTAGGCGTTGGTGGTCAGCGGGCGCAGACCCGCTTTCTGTTGCAGGCTCGACAGCATGTTGCCCGCCGAGAAGCACAGCGTGCCGAGCAAGGCCAGACCCAGACCGATCAAGGTTTCGCGGCTGGCACTGTGGCCTGACAGTTCGGGCCAGAACAGGCAACCCAACCCCACCAACCCCAGCGCGCCACCGGTCAGTACGTTGCGGGCGACTTTCTGCTTGAAGAAGATGCGAGCGTTGAGGGCGTTCCATAACGTCGCCGTGGAGAACACCACCGCCACCAGCCCGGTGGGAACCCAGCGACTCGCCGTGTAGAAGCACATGAAGTTCACACAGAACAGGCAGACGCCTTGGGCCAGACAAATCAGTTGCCCACGACGATTCATCTTTTGCAGGGTGCGACTGGCCAGGAGCATGACGAACAGAATCAGCGCCGCGAGGCCGAAGCGATAGACGATCGACACCGGAATCGCCACCTCGCCCAGTTGCAGTTTCAGGGCAATCCAGGTCGTGCCCCAGATCAAAACGGTCAGCAGATACAGCGAGATGTTCATGACAGGCTCCTCAATGAGCCTGCAGTCTGGGCCTGCGCGGCTGACATGATTTGCAAAATCTTGCGCATTTGATCGGTGGCCCGGTGGCAGCACCCCGTCTACGGAGTAGGATGCGAGGCACAGAACATCAGCCTTGCCGAACCCCATGTCGTCACTCGATCAAATCCAGGTGTTTCAATCGCTCAACAGCTCGCCCCACGCGCAGCTGGAGCAGAGCGCATCCCTGGGCGATGGCGTTGTGGCAGCTTTGTGGAACAACCGGCATGACGCTCAGGATTATCACGGGCCGAGTCATCACACCCTGTCGTGCTACATCGGGGGTGGCACCGAAACCTACCGCCGCGACCGACCCGACCTGAAAGGCGCACCGGACAAGATTTGTGTTCTCCCCGCCGGGCATCAATCCTCGTGGGTGGTGAACGGCGACATTCGCCTGGCGCACCTCTACATCAGCCCTGAACAGTTCGCGCTCAATTGCCTGATGCTGCTGGACCGTGAGCCTCGGGAAATGGTGCTGCAAGAAAACACCTTCATCGACGATCCGCAGCAGGCGCAGCGGTTTCATCGCCTGATTCGCCTGAACTGGAGCGAGCCCGGCGAGCGCTTGCAGACCAGCACCCTGGCCCACGAACTGCTCGACCACATGATGTTGAATCAGGTGGGACTGCGCGATGGCCTGCGCCTGAAAGGCGGGCTGGCGCCCCATGTGCGTCGGCGGCTGGTGGAGTTCATCGAGACGAACCTCGCTGAGCCTTTGAGCCTTGGCCAGTTGGCGGCGATGTGCGCGCTGTCGGAATATCACTTCGCCCGCATGTTCCGCGAAAGCTTTGGTTTTCCACCCCATCAATACCTGCTGGCCCGCCGCATGAACCGCGCCCGTCAGCTCTTGCGCACGACACGCCTGCCCTTCGGTGACATTGCGCTGGATTGCGGTTTTGCCAGCGCCAGTCATTTCAGCAACACCTTCAAACAGGCCATGGGCGCAACGCCGCGGGCGTATCGATTGGCGTTTCAGTAAAACCACGTTCGGCGTGCTCACCCACCTTCACGGTCCAACTCTATCTCCTGTGGGAGCGAATTCATTCGCGATGCGGTAGATCGGGCGATACATCTTCAGCGTCTGGACGTTCTTTCGCGAATGAATTCGCTCCCACAGGGGATTTGTGACGTACCTCAAAACCCCAGCGCACCGCCGCCGTCACGGTCTCACTCTATCTCCTGTAGGAGCGAATTCATTCGCGATGCAGTGGTGCAGCAGGCGCATCTCTGTCGTCTGCCCTATTTTTCGCGAATGAATTCGCTCCCACAGGGGATCTGCGATCAGGTCTTGGATCTCAAAACTCCAGCGTCGTCGCCATGATCACTTGCCGCGAATCCCCCATCGACACGAAATACCGGCTCACCGCCGAGCTGTAATACGTGCGGTCGAACAGGTTTTTCACGTTGAGCTGAAACCTCACGTTCTGCCCATCCAGCTTCGTCTCGTAAGTCGCGAAGGCGTCGGCGACGGTGTAGCCCGGCAGGTTGAAATCGTTGTCAGGATTGCCCGCGCGTTCGCCGACGTAATGGGCGCCCGCCCCCACTCTCAAACGGTCTCCGCCGATCAGGCTGCCGACGTCGTATACCGCCGACAGCGAGCCGCTGTGCCTCGGCACGTTCTGCAACCGATTGCCCTTCAACGTCGGGTCTTCCACTACCCACGCGTCGGTGAACGCATAACCGCCGATCACGCTCCATCGCTCCGACAGCTGCCCGCTCAGGTCCAGTTCGGCCCCCCGCGAGCGCACTCCGCCTGCGGTGGAGTACACGGTATTGGCGGTCAGCGAATCGAAATTGGCCACCAGCACGTTGCGCTTGCGGATGTCGAACAGTGCGAGCGTCCCGCTGATGCGATCATCCACGTCCCATTTGGCGCCCAGTTCCCACGCCCTGGACTGCTCCGGCAATGTCGCCGAATCCAGCACCGTGCCCCCAGCCAATGGGGCAATGCTGGCGTTGGGTTTGAACGACTCGGTGTAGCTGCCGTAGAACGACAGCGCGTCGGTGTAGCGGTACACCAACCCGGCGCGGGGCACCCATTTCTGGCCGTTGAGGTCGGTGTTGCGGGTGAACGGCGTGCCCTTCCCGGCCTGCTGGTCGAACAGTTGATAGCGTGCCCCCGCAACGAGAATCCACTGATCGGTCAGGTGCACCGAATCCTGAGCGAACAGCGAGTCGCTGCGCAGGATGTCCACCTGATCGCTGTCCGGGACGCTGACCTGCGTCCCTTCTGGCTCTTGCCCATACGCCGGATTCACATAGCTGAAGGTCGTGCGGCTCTTTTGCCGGATCAGCTCGCCGCGATAAATCTTGCGATATTCATCGTCCGCGCCGAACAGCAGGTCGTGCTGCATGCCCGCCATCCGGACGTCGCCGCTCAACGTCAGCGTCGTGAACCGATCCGTGCTCAACGCATCGCCGGTGCCGTCCATCGAGCGGGTCAGCGTGCCGTTGTCCGGGTTCACGGCCGTCACCCGCACTTGGCTGGCGTCGTAGGTTTCGCGGTTGTAGCTGTAGCCGAGATGGCCCTTCCAGCTGTCGCCGAATTGATGATCGGCCTCGATGCGGTAGAGGTCCGAGCGCCCTTCCATGCTGTTGAACGGCTCGTCCAGACGCCGCGTGACGGGGATGTCCAGCGGACGGTTGGTGCGCGGATCGATGGCCGTGCCGCGGTCGAACGGCGAGAGAAATTCGCGATGCTCGTAGGCGCCCAGCAATTGCGTGTTCTCGCCGTACCAGGCCAACGACGGCGCGACCAGCGTTTCTCGGTGCACGCCGTAATTGCGCCAGTAATCCTCGTCTTCGTGATCGACGGTCATGCGATAGGCCAGGCCCGACTCACCGAGCGCCCCGGTGCTGTCCAGCGTGCCGCCGCTGCCATTCTTGCCTGAACCGAAGCTTGAACCGCGCGCAGTCAGTTCATGGTGCGACTGCAATTCCGGACGTTTGCTGACCACGTTGATCACCCCGCCGGGGTCCTGAATCCCGTACAACAACGAGGCCGGGCCCTTCAGCACCTCGACCCGGTCGGCGGTGGCGTTGAGGCTGCGCCCCTGCACCACCGGCATGCCGTCGCGCAAAATCGAGCCGTCACGGTTGTCGCCGAAGCCGCGTTTCATCAGGGTGTCTTGGGTGCTGCCGAGGGTGTTGCCCTGGGTCACGGCGCTGATGTTGGTCAACGCATCGTCGAGGTTGCGCGGCGCCTGATCGCGCAGGACTTGGGCAGGCACGACGCTGATGGCCTGAGGGGTTTCCAGCTGCGGCGTCGAGGTGCGCGTCACCGATAAGATGGCGGGCGCTTGATAGCTTTCAGCAGCATTGCGGCGCGAGTCGATCTGCGTCAGGCCCAGGGTGATTGCGCCGGAATGGGAGGCAGGTTCGAGGGTGAACGTAGTGTCGGTCGCACGGCGGAAATTCAGCCCGGAGTTGTTCAGCAACTGCCGCAATGCCTGTTCGGCGCTGAACAAGCCGTTCAGCGCCGGAGCTTCGATGCCGTAAGGCGTGTCCTGGGTGTAAATGACGCTTTGCCCGGTGACCCGACTGAAATCGCTGAGGGCCTGGGGCAAGGGTTTGGCAGGGATCGAAAAGTCATAGGCAGGCTCCGCCGCCTGAACGCATGAGGTCCAGGCGGTGAGGATGGATAGGCCGAGCCAGACGTTCACCCCAATGTGCCTCCTGTTGATGTGCATGCTTTGTAGGGCACTGGCACTTTCGCCTGTGGGAGCGAATTCATTCGCGAAAAATAGGGCAGACCATAGAGATGGGTCGGCTGTACCACCGCATCGCGAATGCATTCGCTCCCACAGGGATACACCCCGGCTGCGGACTCACTCAGCGAATCACGATCACCCGTCCAAACGCTTCGTATTGCTCGAACCCCACCACGGATTTCAACGCCGCCAATACCGCCACCGGGTCTTTGCTGGGGAAGCTGCCGCTGACGGTTTTCGCAGCCAGTCGATCGTTCAGCACAACGATGCGGCCGGGGTAGTAGCGGCTCAGGTCGTTGATTACATCGGCAAGTGGGGTGCGGTAGTAATTGAGCCAGCCCTGACGCCACGCCAGCGGGTTGTCGCTGTCGACAGTTCGAGGGTCGGTGGTGCGGGTCTGGTCATAACTGACTTGCTGCCCCGCCGTGAGAATCTGCTGCGGCAGGTCGGCGTCAGCCTTCACGCCCACGCGCCCTGACAACACCGTGACCTGGGCCCCATGGGGCTGCAAACGCACTTCAAACTGAGTGCCAAGCACGCGGGTTTCGCCGCGCCCGCCATCAACCACAAATGGCTCGCCGGTGTGCGTCACCTGAAAGAACGCCGCACCGCGACGCAGCTGCACGTGGCGTTCGCCCTTGGCGAAATGCACGGCGATCGCGCTGTCAGCGTCGAGTGTCACCTGCGACTCATCGACCAGCGTCACCGTGCGGACCTGGCCCGGTGCCGACACGTAATCCGCGCCGACATCATCCAGCCAACGCTGCGGCTGCCACCCCAGCCCAACGCCGACCATCATCACCAGACACGCCGCCATCGCCAGCCCGACGCTCCATCGCGGCAACGAACGCCTTCGGGAAACCGGTGCGTCCATTGCCGCGAGCAAAGCTTGCAGCGCGACAGCGTCCTCTACGGCGAGCTTCGCCGCCGGTTCCTCGCTCATTTCCCACATCACCTGCGCCTGGGCGTACGCCTCGGCGTGAGCAGGATCGGCTTGCAACCACTGGCTGAAGCGCACCTGATCCGCCGCGCTCGGCGCGTCGTGCAGCAGGCTCAGCCAGCTCAACGCGGCATCGTGTTGTTCGGGGGTGATCATCAGAGTGGAATCCAGAGACGCTTTCATCGACGAGCGTCCTCGGACTTCGCACGCAGGGGAATGACCCGCGCACCGTCCTGATCCAGACTCGCCTTGCAGGCTTGCAAGGCGCGCATCATATGTTTTTCCACCGCGCTTTGCGAAAGCCCCACGGCCTTGGCGATCTCGCCGTATTTACGCCCGTGGATGCGGTTGAGCAGAAAGATCTGCCGCGTCTTCTCTGGCAGCCCGCGCAGGGCCGCTTCGATGTGACGCAGGTCGTTGCTGGCTTCCAGCGCCGCTTGAGGTTCGTCGGTGTGCAGCGTTGCTCCGTCAGGCATCAGCCCTTCATTGAGCCGTGCCCGGGCGCCTTCGTTGCGCAGATGATCAATGGCGATGTTGCCCGCGCAACGGAGCAAGTACGTGTTGAGTTCTTCGACCTGCACCAACGGCCGCCGCCAGAAGCGCAAAAACAGGTCCTGAACCAGGTCCGCGGCCGTCGCCCGACAACCGACGCGTCGGTTCACCAGCGCCTCCATCTGTGGACGCTGGGACAGGAACACTTTGAGGAAATGCGCACGGGTGGCCTTGGGCGCGTCCGGATCACCATCGGGTGAGGACGCATCGGGCGTCGGTGGGGTGAGGTCTATCATCTCGGGCTCAGGCCAGCAGTTGAAGGCAAGCGGCCACCGGAGCCAGCAACACTCCGATCCCCGCCAACGACAAGGCCAGCCTTGGCCAGTAAGACATCACGAAAATCAGTAAAAATGCGCTGCTCATCAACGCGGCGAACCATTGCACCAAGGCCTGGCCGATGCTGGTTGAAACCAGCGCTACCCACAGCGACACCAGCAAAGCGACCCAGCCGAACAGCTTCAATCCCCTGCTCCGGGTCTGAGACAGCACACCGCCGACGAGGTCCAAGTAGTGGCGGCTCATTGACAGGCACAGCGCCGTGAAACCGAGGTAGCAGAGCAAGGTCGCGAGGAGCATCAGTTGGCCTCCCGGACCGTGCGTGGTTCACGACCGGAAACCGCAGGGAGCGGCGTATTCGCGATGACGGGTTTGGCGCCACGTCGGAACCTGTAGGCGCCCCACACCAGAAAAATCCCCGCCACCAGCGCCGTCAGATCCAACGCGGCCAGGGTCATGTGTCCCTGTTTCAACGAGGCCAGCAGATAGCCGCCCGCTGTCGCCATGTCCAACAGCGGCAGGGCGCAATACAACGCCGCACCCAGTATCAGTTGCTCCCGCCACGCACTGCGGCCGTCGCGAAAAAACACGCGCAAAAAAGCGTGCAACAGGGCGGCGCCCCAGACGTAAAAGAACACCTTCACTTCCCAGTCGCCACGCCCGGCAAGGCGCACGGGGAGCAGTCGGTTTGCCCAGAAGAAACTCACCACCGCCAGCATCAGCCCCGACATGCTGGCGACATTCAGCGTCTCCACCAGCCTCAGACCAAAGGGCATCACACTGGCCTTGGCGTGCTTGAGCTTGCGTTTGCCGAGCCAGATCACCAAGCCGGAGCCAATCATGGCCGTGCCACCGATGCCCGCCAGAAAATACAGCCAGCGCAGCAACGGCCCCGCGAAATGCCCCATGTGCAGCCCATAAAGGCCGCCCGCCAACATCAGCGACGCCGCGCTCATCGTGCTCTGGTCCGTCAACGCGCCGTTGACGCCATCGAACACCAGCGTGGTCGCGGGCTCATGGGGAATGTGATCGGCGACGTGCCGGGTCAGCGTCACCGAGGCGTTGGCGCTGCCCGGATTGTTCACCGTGATCATGCCGACGCGACTGCCGGGCCACTTGTCGGCGGCGATCTCGAACATCGGTGCAATGGCGGCCATCGGCGCCTTTTCGGTCGCTGCCGGGGTGTTTTTGTAGGCCGGAAACAGGTCGTTGAAAAACGCCTGCGTGTCCTTGCCGTAAGTCGTCAGAATGCTCACCGGCATGATCATCGTCATGAAAATCACCAGGCTGCTGTAGGTGATCATCAGGTGGAACGGCAGCACCAGCACCGCAACCGCGTTATGGCCGTCGAGCCATGTGCGCTGGCCCTTGCGCGGACGAAAGGTGAAGAACTCCTTGAAGATTTTCTTGTGGGTCACGATGCCGCTGATCAATGCGACGAACATCACCATCGCGGCCAGCGACGCCAGCCAGCGGCCCCATGGGTAAGGCATCTGCAACTGAAAGTGGAAGCGGTAGAAAAACTCGCCGCCCATGCTTTCGCGGGCCTGCACCGGCGTGCCGCTCAGGGTGTCCAGGGATCGTTCCGTATAGCGATCGTCCGAATCGCTCCAACCGACGCTCAGCTCCGGCGTGCGCTCGTCCGGCAAGGTAATGAACCAGCGTTTTGCACCCGCCGCATTAAGTTGCAGCCACGCCTGTGCGCGGGCGACGCCATCCGCCGCCGTCACCTCATGAGGCACGATTTCCGGCTGGGTCCACTGGGTGATTTCGTTCTTGAAGTAGGACAGCGTGCCGGTCAGGAAAATCGCGAACAGTAGCCAACCGAACAGCAACCCCGCCCAGGTGTGCAACCAGGCCATCGCTTGACGAAAGCCCTCTTTCACAACAGCCACCGCGCGCTGGCGTACATCGCGCCCAGAACCGCACTCGGCAGCAGTAATCCGAACCAGGCGCGCCACGCCGAGCGACAGGCGAAACACCAGAGCACCGCGATCAGGTACACCAAAAATGAAAGGGTCATCGCCAGCACCACAGCCTCGGCGCGAGCCAGCGGTAGAAACTGCGCCAGACAAATGCTCGACAACGCCGTCACTAGGTAACCGCCGACCAAAGCCGCGACCACGCGAGAAGCCACCGCTAGCCGTCCTTTCAGCGATACCCCATGTGAACGGTTTTTTTTCGGCCTTTTTCCAGGCGCGGGCACAGTCACCGACATCGCCTCCATCACAGGGTCGCTGCGATGCATGGGTCGGGAATGGAGGGGGTCGTTGAAGCAATCGACATGAGCCGGATCATCCTGAAACCAAGCGACGCACAGGCCTGACACACCCGGCGCGCTTAAAAGAACGCAATATTAATGATAAATATTCTCATGTGCAAAGAACTCTAACAAAATGGGCTTTTCCGGTGGTTTCGACCGACAGCCAAAGCCTTGCTCTGAATCAACGTTCCACGTTATTTCGCGCCCGATGCCGACCTGTTCGTTGCTTGAATTGACTTATCATCCGGCGAATCCAACCGCTGCTCGTGAGACCTTTTATCGGCACGACCCGCGAAAACACGGGACGTTCCGCGCTCCTGACGCACTTTCCGCCCAACTGCAAAACCATTTCTGCGATGAAATATTTCTTTCGTTTTGGGGGTTGAATTGTTTTCCGTTCGGCGCCAACACTGTGAGTGAGGGCAGACGAAAATTCACCTTCGTCGAGACTCTCCCGAGCAAGCCAAAGTAAGGGAAGAACTATGCAAATCCAGGTCAACAGCGATAACCACATCGAAAGCAGCATCCGACTGGAGGAGTGGGTACGAACCACCGTTGAAAGCACGCTCGACCGCTACGAAGAAGACCTGACCCGTATCGAAGTCCATATCCGCGACGAGAACGGCGACAAACCCGGCCCGCATGACATCCGCTGCCAGATGGAAGCCCGGCCAAAAGGACATCAACCCATTTCCGTGACCCACAAGGCTGATTCTCTGGATCTGGCCGTGGACGGTGCCGCCGTGAAGCTCGATCACGCGCTGGAACACCTGTTCGGCAAGTTGCGCAGCAAGCGCGGAGGTGTGACGTCCATCGACAGTGCCCAAGGCAGCGATTCGGAAAACCCGGATGCCCTGCTGCAGGAAGAATTTCTGGAGAAAGATGAGGCCTTGCACGGTTAAACCGGCGACTTGAAAAGAGGACACAGAGGGCGGGCCTGCGAAAACAGGCCCGCCCTTTTTTGTGCCCCGCTCAATACGTTCGACGAACTCAACCTGTGGGAGCGAATTCATTCGCGATTGTCCCCTACATCCAACAGATTCCTATCGGCTGTACCACCGCATCGCGAATTCATTCGCTCCCACAGGTCCTCATCCAGCGACTAACAACGCGCACACAAAGCAGGCGCCGAGCGCGCTAATGGTGCTTGTAGACAACCAAAGCAGCAGATGGCTATTACTTAAGTATTCATTCGAAACGGTAAACCCCTTCACGGTTTGATCGCTGAAAGGACTTATGGACCGCCTGAAAGTGCCGTTCGTCCTGAATGGCCCGAACCCTGCAAGTATCCGAACGTCGAGCCTTTATCTCTGCAAGCCCCGCCCTTTCTGGCTCGACGGGCAGCTGACTCGCCAACCCAGATGCCGTTTCGACTCACCGTTGATCCAGCGTCGAGAACTAAAGGGACTAACACCAAGTCAACTTATGCAGATCGATAATCAGGTAGCAGCCCATGGACAATCCTTTTCAACAGATCACCGATGCATTTCACCCAGACTACCGGGTCAACCTGAGCATCCAGGGCCTCGACGGCACCATCATGCTGACACTCTCCAACGAGTCGGGCGTGGTCGCCAAACGCTTGATCAGCGCTGAACAGCGCAATTCGCCCCAGCGCCTGCGTCGCCTGATCGAGAGCGTGCAATTCGGCATCGCCATCGAACAAGGTCACAGCGCCATCAAGATTCTCGCCGCCATGACCGATGGCGACCTCAAGCAATTGACGCCACCGCCCGCGCGCAACAACTTTCTCAACCGGCCTCAATTGAACGTGGGCATCTGACACCATGACGCGAACCTGACGGAGGCGATTCCCTGTCGCCTCCCCGTTCGCGGCCTCTCACTTCATTCGACTGTCGCTTTGCGCGTCGCATCGTCCAACGCCAGGATCGTGTGCGCATTGGTGACCGTTGTCGCCAGTGTATTGATCACGCCGGATCGCAACGCTCCCAACGTCGCAGCCTTGGTATGCATTAGCCTGTCAATCCCGGATTGCACCTTAATACGTCAACCACTACCATTCTGGTGTTTCCAGCGCACAGCCGAAGCGCCGATATACGACGAAACCCTGACAACTCAACAGCTTCAACACACACCATTAAAAGCATGTACAACGAATGAAACGATGGTCTAGAAAAACGCGTGTCTTAGTCTTTGGCACCGGCGCAGGGGGCATCAACTGTTATCGACAAAACAGTGGCCGTTACAACATCGTGGGTTTTCTGGACAACGACAAGCAGAAGCAGGGAAAACGCCTGTTTGGAACAAAGATATTCGCACCCGCCGAACTGCCTCATTTACGTTATGACAAAATACTGATCGCAAGCGATTACTACCTGGAAATACATGAACAGCTGGTGTCATCGCTGAACATTGATGACAACATCATCAACATTTTCCATGCGGGTGCCGCCATCCCGTGGTTCAAGCGCATCAAGCAAACATTTTTATTCGCCCTCTACGATCGACTGTGCAAGAAAAGAGATGTGCTCTCAGACGCTATTTTCCCATTCATTTTCGGAAAAGCATCGGGGATCAAGCGCATGAATCTCGCTTGGCTAGACACCTGCGAGGCCTATCGAGTGCACCGTTTCAGGGAGCCGATGCAGGGCTCTGTACAACCGCCCAGAGTACTCGGGGTTCATACACCGCCTAAACGCCTGTTGATTCCCGAGGTTTCCCTCTACCGGTTCAACAAAGCCACCGTGTATTCCACCTCACGATCAGTGCAACTGCCTGACGGCCTCTTGGTCATGGAGCGTGTGACCACAACCGCTACGCCCACCGCAGATTATTGTGCGGGGCCTGTGATCTATCACGGTGAACACCTGGCGCTGGTTCGCCCGAGTGAGTCAGCCGAACACATTCCCAAAGGCATTATCATCAACGGGGTCAACGAGCTTAACTACTACCATTGGGTGGCTGAAACCCTGACCCAATTACAGTTCATCCGTGAATTACCGCAGCCGTTTTCAAACTACCCATTGCTGATCTCGGAACGCAGCCAGAAAATACCCGCGATACGGTTCATGCTGGATGGCCTTACCAAGGGGCATGACATCGTTTTCCTGAAATCGATGACCGCTTACAACGTAGACGATCTGTTGATGATCAGCGCCGCTGTCAATCTCGTCCCCAACTACAGAGGTCCCGTTGTAGGGTGTGCGGAGAACAGCTTCGCCAGGCCAGAGTCCATCCATTTTCTACGCCAGACCATCACCCATCTCACGAGCAGCCACCCGCCCAGGAAAATGCCGACTCGCATTTTGCTGGCCCGTAAGGATTACCTGCGCAAATACAATCAACGGGAATTGATTACGTTACTTGAGCCCTATGGCTTCGAGCCCGTCTACATGGACGACCTTGATATCGCCGATCAGATTTCTGTGATCGCCAACGCCGAATTGATCATGGGCCCTACAGGCGCTGCGTGGACTAACTTGATATTTGCATCGCCAGGCACCCGCGCGTTGTGCTGGATGCCGATGGAGTTTGGCGAGACGGCCTGTTTTTCCAATATCGCAGACATCAACGGCGTCGAGATGGATTACATCCTGTATCCCGCAGGCACTTCAAATTCACGGGCGCTCTACTTTCACGACTACACCCTCGATTTACAACCCATCCTTGAGTGGGTCGCTTCAAAGACAAGCAACCCCGTCTGATCATCCGAACGTGGTCGGCTCGCCCAAGCCGGCCGACCTCGACTACGCAATCTTGCCCGCGAGATGCTCTCGGGCCGCCGCCACGGCATCGGGCGTGATCTCGAAGAAAATATCCACATCATCTTCGCCAGTGCGGTAGGCGCCCATTTTTTCATGGAAGGAAATAACCCTGGTATTTCCTTTTCTCACATCGAAGTGACATTTGTTAAAGCCGAGGTGCTCAAAACCGAACGTGTACACCAGAAACGCGCTTTCCAGGGCGGAATAACGGGTTTTGTTTTCGTTGAGTATCCAGCTTCCCCAACAGAAAGAATCCTCTCTCATATCGTAGACCCTGACGGTGCCACAGGGCGTCCCGTCGAGCCTTTCGATGATGAAGTAATACTGAGCGCCTTTGGCTTCATCCTCTTTGTAGTGGGATATCCATTTCTTTTGAGCGGCGACGTCGGCAACGACGGCAGATAAAAACGTGTTGTATCGCGGGTCCAGACGTAACGTGAGAATAAACGCCGCGTCCGATTCCTCTATCAGTCGAAGCCGAATTGATTTCGAAGACAACTCCATTTATCGCCTCTGCTGTATTTCGTGGTGCACCTGATGCCCGAAAGCCTACCTTGACCTCCAGCGCCTGCACAACCCGCCAGGAAGCCCGTCGGACGCGTTGAATCTCGTCACTCGGCTTTTTCTTTCACCGAGGGAAACCGGGCAGAAGCGTACCGAACCACCAGAATGGACACCGAAAGAAGCACCACCCCGCCCGTCAAATAAAGAATGCCTTCATCGGGCGATTTGTGATGCGACACATCACTGATCAGCAAACGAATCAACGCCGTTACACCGATGTAAAGCAAAAACCTGAGCGGCATGTGGTTGGTGCGAAAGTAGATGCCGCTCATCGCCAACAATTCGAGGTAGATGAACAGCAGCAGAATGTCGTCGACGCTAATCGTGTCTTGATGAAGCATTTCAATAAACGCGGTGATGCCCGCGTAGACAGTAATTGCACCAATCCCGAACAGCGCAAGGTAATGAAATAATTCCACTCCAAGATTGCCCAGGCTGTTCGCCCCGGCATGGAGCCTGATGCGCATCCGATCTGCCCATTTCATGCGTTTTGCTCCCTATCGCTCGCCAAACCGGCAAAAATGTTCAAGCACTGCTACGACCACACTCAATTCCCGACGAACCTTGGGATTGCCGTGCATTAAAGAGGCCATCGGCTATGGTTGTGAACGCGACCGGTTGTCGCAAGGCAGCGGGTTGGCGCTCGAAATGCGCGTGAATTTCCACTATCCAGATCGTAACGATTGCCTTATGCTGCGCACTGTATAAATAAACAGTAATTGCGATGAGCTTACCGTTGGCCATTGATGCCGCCGAGCGCGGGGCCAACCTCACCACACTGGACATGACGACGAGGCCAAAATGGCTGTTGAAACCCTTTACCGCAGTACCCGTGATTTGGAGACTACGTTCGTGGACCGCAAACTCGCCGATGCGCATGATCAAATGCTTGAGCTGGCCGAGCTCCTCACCGACGTGCTGATGAAAAACGTACCGGGCTTGTCAGAGAAGCATGCCGAAGACGCGAGCATTTACATGGCGAAAAACCGCGCCGTGTTCGCGGCGGCGTTCAAGAACAACGCCACCGCGCTGAACGAGCTCTCCAGTCCTGGCGAAGCCGACAGCGAAAGCTGATTCGCCCACACTCGAAACGACAGCCAGCGTGTTCATCACTCCGGCTGTTCGAGCGCCTCGACCAGCGCCTTGAAAAACCTCGCCGCCTCGCCTCCTGTTACGGCTCTATGATCAAAGGTCAGTGACAGGGGCAGGATCGGATGAATGACGATTTCACTGTTCATGGCCACCGGTTCTTCCCGAATGCCCCCCGCGCCGATGATCGCCACTTGTGGCGGTACGACTACCGGGTTGGCGTAGCGCCCGAACAAGGTGCCGAAGTTGGACAAGGTGATCGTGGCACCCATCATTTCCCGAGGTGGGATCGAGCGTGCTTTCACGTCAGCGCGCAGACGATTCATCCCTTCCTTCAAATCGGCCGACTCGCGATTGCCGACATCGCGGAGCACCGGCACGAACAAGCCATCCGGCGTATCCACCGCGATCCCCAGATCGAGGGTGTCGTGGTGCTTGATCGACAGCGATTTGCCATCGAACCAACTGTTCAAGACCGGCTCGACCTTGCACGCCGCTGCCATCGCCTTGCCGATGCGAATCAGCGGGTCGCGCGCCGCGCCCCATCGGTAAAGATCGGCATCGCCGAAGATCGTGACGGGCACCACTTCCGCGTGGGACTTGGCCATGTTCAGCGCCATGCTCCTGCGTACGCCTCGCAGCTTCTCGCCGCCAAACTTGTCGCGCTCGGCCTGAGAAGCACCTTCCACATCCGCGCGGGTGATCAGGCCTTCACTGCCCGAACCGCTCAGCGCGTTGAGATCGACACCCCGTTGACGCGCCAATTGTCGAACGGCGGGTGTGGCGCGTGTCGACAGATGCTCGCGGGTCGAGGGCGCCGCGCCGACAAAGAACTGATCATCCTGACTGTTGCTGCCCCCTTCGAGACGTCCGACGACCGTACCCGCATCGCCCTCGCCTTCGAACGCCATCAGCGGTTCACCCACGTGCAAGATGTCGCCATCGCCGCCGTACACTTTCGCCACGACTCCGTCGTACGGGGCTGGAATATCAACGATGGCCTTGGCGGTTTCCACCGACACCATCCGTTGGTCAGCCTTCACCGTATCGCCCGCCTTGACGTGCCATTCGACGATTTCCGCTTCCTGCAAGCCTTCGCCCAGGTCGGGCAGTTTGAAATATTTCATCGCAAGCCTCCTCGGCCATCAGGCGAAAGTCAGGGCGCTGTCACAGGCGTGAAGAATGTCTTCGACGCTGGGGATGTAGAGCTGCTCCAGCCGGTACAGCGGCGGCGGGATGTCCGGCGCAGTGACCCGCTGAATCGGCGCCTGCAGATCCAGAAACACCCGTTCATAGAGGCTCGCCGCGATGTCCCCGCCCAGCCCACCGGAACGCGGTGCTTCGTGAACGATCACGCAGCGGCCGGTCTTGCGCACCGAGGCTTCCAGGGTGTCGAGGTCCAGCGGTTTGACGCAGGCGACGTCAATCACCTCGGCTGATACGCCCTTTTCGGCCAGCGCGCTCGCGGCCTGCAACGTTTCGTGAACACTGGCGCCCCAACTGATGAGGGTGATGTCGCTGCCTTCTCGCAAGGTGAAACAGGTGTCCAGCGGCAGACGTTTCCCGTCGTCGATGAGGGGTTGCGGGTTCATGCGATAGAGGCGCGTCGGTTCGAGAAAGATCACCGGGTCCGGGTCGTCGATGGCCGCGAGCAACAACCCATAGGCTCGCGCAGGTGATGAGGGAATGACCACGCGCAGCCCCGGCACATGAGCGAAGATCGCTTCGGTGCTTTCGCTGTGGTGTTCCGGTGCGCGAATCCCCGCGCCCATGGGCGAACGCAACACCATTGGGCAGCTCAGGCGACCCCGTGTGCGATTGCGCATGCGGGAGGCGTGTGACACCAGATGTTCCATGGCGGCATAGATGAAGCCGAGAAACTGAATCTCGACGACCGGTTTCAGCCCTTGTGCCGCCATGCCAACGACCAGGCCGCCGAGCATGGTTTCCGCCAGTGGCGAGTCGATCACGCGCTTGAAGCCGAACGTGTCGCGCAGCCCTTGAGTGGCGCGAAACACCCCGCCGTTGACGCCGACGTCTTCGCCCAGCACCACGACGTTGTCGTCCTCGCCCATGGCTCGGTGCATCGCCAGATTAACGGCTTCCAGCAGGCTGACTTTCTTGTCCGTAAGGAGTTTGTCTGAAGACTGATCATTCGCCATGATCGGCACCCCCATTACGACGGGCCACGCGTTCGAGGAACCACTCGCGCTGATCCGCCAGCGGCACCGGCCATTTCGCGTAAACGTGATCAATCACGGATTCTGGAGCCTGATTGCCGGCGCGTTCGAAGTTATCCACGGAGCGCTGCACCAACCCTTGGCATTCGGTGATGAGCGCCTGTTCGCGGCCTTCATCCCACACGCCCTGACTCGCCATGAACGATTGCAGGCGTTTGATCGGCTCTTCCTGCCATGCCTGTTTTACTTCATCGGCCGGCCGATAGCGCGTAGCGTCGTCGGCGGTGGTGTGGTCGCCCAGCCGATAACTCAGGCACTCCAGCAGAACCGGGCCTTTACCCTTGCGCGCCCGTTCCAGCGCAATCTGCATGCGGTCATACACCGCGAGAATGTCATTGCCGTCGACCTGCTCACCCTGAAATCCCGCGCCAATGGCCTTCTGCGCCAAGGTTGGCGCGCCACACTGAATGCGCCGGGGCACCGAAATGGCCCATTGGTTGTTGTTTATCACGAACACCACCGGCAACTGCCACGCGCCCGCGACGTTCAACGCTTCAAGGAAATCGCCTTTGCTGGTAGCGCCGTCGCCGCAGGTGGTCACGGCCACCCTGTGTTCGCCACGAATTTTGAACGCACTGGCTACCCCGCACGCGTGCAACGCTTGAGTCGCAATGGGCACGCAAAGCGGGAAGTCCTGGGCGACAGCGGGCTCTGCGTAATCGCTGCCACGCTCGTCACCGCCCCAATACAGCAAAATTTCTTCCATGCGCACGCCGCGCATCAGTTGCACGGCCGTGTCCCGGTAATAGGGAATCAGCACGTCTTCCGGCTTCATCAGGCTGCCAATGGCGACACCGATAGCCTCTTGACCAAGCGTGGGGGCGTAAGTGCCGATGCGCCCGGTGCGCTGTAAGGCGACGGCTTTCTGATCAAAAAGCCGGGTCAGGACCATATGTTTGTAGAGGCGGGTGAGTAGGTTGAAGTCATCGGCCCAAGGGGGAAGCTCTCCGGTCAGGCGACCGTCGGGGGACAGATAACGGGTGTACGCAAGATCGATCTTGTTATGGGACATTGCACACTCCTGGCACGCGCGGCATGTAGCACAGCGCGCGCGTGGTGGTCTCAACTCGCCACTTGTGGTGGCGAGCCTTGATTGAGCGATGCCGGTAAGGCGTCTACTCAAGGTTCAACAGGCGTTCTGCCAATGCGTCGGCCACCCGCGCGGGTGAGCGCTTCTCGGCCTGGGCATGGGCAAATACTTCAGTCAGCCGTGTTCCTATCTGGGACAGATGTGCGGTGATGGTGTTGTGGCTTTCTCCCTGATGTTGCAGCGCGACGTAGATAAGGCCGCCGGAATTGATCACGTAATCGGGCGCGTAGAGGATGCCTCGGGATTCGAGCTGATCGGCGATGGCCGCGCAGCTGAGTTGGTTGTTGGCGCCCCCGGCCACCGCGGCGCAACGCAGTTTGGTGACGCTGTGGCTGTTCAGCACACCGCCCAGGCCGCAGGGCGCAAGAATGTCGCAAGGCGTGCTAAGCAGCGCTTCGATGGCAATCGGCTTGGCGCCCATTTGCTCCATCGCCAACTGCACCTTTCCACTGTCCAGATCAGCGACCAGCAGCTCGGCACCCGCCGCGTGGAGCTGCTCGGCCAACGCCCATCCCACGTGCCCCAGCCCCTGAATCGCGACGCGCAGCCCTTCCAGATTGTCACTCCCCAACCGGGCCATGGCCGTGGTGCGAATGCCTGCATACAAGCCCAACGCCGTGTAAGCCGTAGGGTCGCCGGATTTCGTAGTCGTGGTGACGTGCCGGGTGTATTGCGCGATGCAGTCCATGTCTTCTTTGGACGTGCCGCTGTCGATGGCCGTGATGTAGCGGCCGTCCAGTGTCTGGACGAAGCGGCCAAAGGCCTCGAACAGCGCGGCGCGGTCCGGCACATGAGCGGGCCGCAAAATGACCGCCGTTCCGCCGCCCAGCGACAGGCCCGCGAGCACTGCCTTGTAGCTCATATTCCTCGCCAATTGAATGGCGTCTTCGATGGCGCTGTCCTCATTTGGATAGGACAGGTAGCGACAGCCACCGAGGGCCGGGCCCTTGCGGCTGCTGTGAATCGCCACCACGGCTTTAAGGCAGGTCTGTGGATCGACGACCATGTGCAGCGATTGAATGCGTGAATTTTGCATGAGAGCGAACATCGGCAGTGCTCCCGTTTTTTTTGTACTGCGAGTATAGGCGTTCGCTGAAAAAACGGCGGCAGCGACGGAAACATCCTGACAACTTGCCGACATGAAGCCGCCAATCGGTCTTCGGCACTGGACGAACCCCCACGCGGGGGGCTAAAACAAAGCTTCCCGGAACAGCATTTCAGACGCCTGGTCCGGTCGGAGAAGTCGATGAATCCACGCCAAAAATGCCTCGATTGCTTCCACAGCGTGCCGCCTGCAACGTTCGAAGCAGCGCTGTGGATCGGTGTCGAACACGATGCGCTGGTCGATCCTCGGCAGGTTTTCGAATGGATCGATCAACTTCAGCGCCAGGTCAGCGCCGCTCTGCCGATGCTGCCTGCCACTGAACTGGCGCAACCGCTTCTGCGTCATATGACGGCAATCGGATTTCAACAGGATGATGTCGCCCAACCCAAGCCGCAGGTTGCCTTGCTGGACAAGATTGTCGAGCGTCGCCGAGGCCAGCCGTTGGGGCTGGCGATGATTGCGCTGGAACTGGCGCGCCGTCTGGAAATCCCCCTTGAGGGCGTCAACTTTCCCGGTCACTTCTTGCTGCGTGTGCCGGGCGCCGACCACACCCTCGACCCTTGCGGCGGCCGCAGGCTCTATCCCAAGGATTGCCGCGAACTGCTGCTGCGCCAGTTCGGGCCGGACATGCCGCTCAAGGCCGATCACATGCGTACCGCGACACCCCAGGCCATGCTGCAGCGCCTGTCACGCAACCTGCGCCACCTGCATCACATCAACGACGATGCAATCGCGTCCCTGAAAGATGCCAACCGGGTGTTTGAACTGGGACAGGCCAACACCAGCGATTACCTCGCACGCGCCAGCCTGTACCAGGCGCTGGAGTGCCCGCAGGCCGAGCGTTACGACCTGGAGCACGCGCTATTGTTGAGCGAAGACCCTGTTCAACGGATCAGGCTCACTCAAAGACTAGTGACTCTGCCGTCCCGCGGAGGTATTCATTGACCGCGTCCTGCAGCTTTCCTTCGAACTCCAGGTTATGCCAGACCCAGACGCCCACCGGCACGCCAACCCCTTTGGCGGCCAGTTGCGCCGCATTGAACAGCTTACGGGCGGCATTCCCGCCCTTCAGCAGCCCCATCACACCTTCCAGCAATAATGGCAATGCGGCGGCTCTGTCCCCTGACAGATAGGCGTCTATTCCCTGATAAACCTTCACCGCACTGGTGAATATCCCCCAGGCGATGCTCACTGCCGGAAACGGCACCAACAGCACATTGCCCAGCCACTGAATGACCGTCCAGGCGGTCGCGAATCGGGCCTCGGCCAGGCTCTCGGTCTGCGCATCCACGTCCGCAATCATTCGCTCGATCATGTTCCCGTAAATCAGCTCGGCGTCAGGAATGCGACTTTCAATACGGTTCACGATGCGGATGAACTTCTCATCGAACTTCCCGCCGCGTTCGAGCCGCTCGAAGAACGACCCTACCTGTGGCTGCCCCATGTAAGCCACGCGACTGTAGTAATAGTTTTGCATCGGCGACGAATCCAGCAACTGCGCGTAGTCCGACAGTCGCCGGAACTCGACCCCGTCCGGAGCGTTGGGGGTGTACAGCAGATTGAAGTCAGGGTCGGTTTTGGCGAAGTCCCGAAAGATGTAAACGCCCTCAATGATCTGATTGGCGATCCGAAACGCGGAAACGGCACTGGTCAGGTTATGGACCGACGCATCCTGATCGAGGCTGATGACGGTTCGCCGCAGCCAGGCATACTGAGTGCCGCTGAGCTGGCCGCGCATGAATTCTTTCAAGGCACCGCGGGACATCTGGTATTGAATGCGTTTCGCCATCAGGCGCTTGCGGCGTGCGTATTGCGGGCTTTTACGCCCTAGAAACGACGACTCGATAAAGTCCATGTACTTGGCGCCCAGGTCCGCGCCTCGCACTTGCTTGTCAATGAAATGCGTCAGCTTGATCGGGAGTTCTCTGTAGTCCAGCCCGGTCGAGACATACAGATGAATCTGGGGGCGGTGAGAAAGAATGTCCTCACTCCCTGCCATCATGAGCTCGGTCAATTGATGTAATTCGCTATGCTCACCGAAGTCCGGCGTCTCCTGACGAGGCTGCCCCAGGCCAAAGTAAAGCGTGTCCGGGTCGATGGACCGATCAAACCCGTTTTGCCGTAGAAACTCGTTCAGCACCTGCGTCGTGTATTGATGAACATAGCTTCGATAATCCACCAGGCCTGTACTGATCGACTTGAACTCGCCGTTCAGCGCCTCGATCCGGGCATCCATCAACGCCTGGATCGACGGACTGGCGAACGAGGTCTGGCTGTCGGTATGGGGGGCCGCCATCTCCGCCGCCTGCACCGCACGCGACACTTTCTGACTGACAAGATCCGCCATATTGGCTTGGAAGGTCTCGCCCGTACAGCGAACGAACAGGCAACTGTTCAATCCCCACAGCGAAGGCTTCAGGTGAACGTTGTTGAGGATGGCGGCATGCCCATGCTCGGTCGGCCCGGTCAATTGGTCATGGACGTAGGATCGGCCGGCGTCAGTCGCCAGCCAGGCACCTACCCCGAAACACAGCTGTTGCCAGGTTCTGTATTCGAAGAAGTCCTGACCGTTTGGTGCGCCAGGCGCATAAAGGACGTAATGGGTGCCGGATCGGGTTTTCTCTTCAAACACGATGAGGTCGTTGAAACGCGTGTGGGATTCAAGCAGGTACAGGCTGCCGATGCTGTATTTAGATCCCTCCTGGCGCTGGTCGCCGCGAATCATGCGCAAAAGCTCATGGCTGCGATCCTGAATCAAATGCCCTCGCAGACCCGCTGTGAAACTGCTCAACGCGAGCGCACTGTCGCGATGGATGACCATCTGGCGAACGGTTTCGGGGTCCTCGTACGCCTGCCGAAGCGCGATGCCATAGCGATGATGCAGATTCAGCTCGGAGAGCATCGTCCTGACGAACGCTTCAGAAAACTCCGTGTGAAGGTGATTCGGCGCGGGGGCGAAGCTAAGCGGTTTACCCGTGTCAGGTAGCCCGTCAACGGCAAATTCGAACAGGGTCTTTGCGTATTGGGTTGCCAACGTGTCGCCATGGCCGAGCGCGATCGTATCGTCGAGTGTGATCACGACCTTGCTGGGGTCGATCAGGCAACCGAGATGCTCCTGAATGTAAGCCGTCAGCTCACGGTGGGCGAATACGGTGAGCGATTCGACGCCCGCGAGCCGACTGGCCAACCGCCCCTTCGAGGCTCGGTGTTTGCTCTCAAGGGCCAACAAATGGGTCTTGTCGGACGGCTTGGCGTACTTGCGCCAGTGAGGCGCCACGAAGGCATCCGTCATGACGGAGAGCAGATTGAAACGATGCCCCATCGCGTCATTCAGGTAGGCGCTTAGTTGAACGAGCTCGACTTGCTCATGCCAAGCGGCAGAGGCCGCCGCCTTTTGCTCCAGAAGGAACGCGAAGTCCTGAGCCGCTTTGCTTTTAACCGACTGCAGGTGGTGGTCCAACATCGGGCGGGTGACAGCTGCGAACCGCCAACCCTCCGGCGCAAGGATGTCGGTCGTCAACAATTGCCCGCGATCAGACAGGCATAAGGCGGCGACCAGATGGGCATCCTGTGAATCGTTCAAAAAGCGCCGGCTCAGTGCCTCGCGCAAGACGCCAATCGATTCGAAACGCTCAATGCCCCGATGAGGCATGACCAGGAAAACGACGCCCGATGGGTCATCCGAGGGCTGTCCTGATTGGCTGACGACGTAGGTGGACAGTAATGGGATGCCTCGCCCACGCTTTTCGAACGCCACTTCGTACACCCCGGCGACCGAATCACCGGTAATGACGCTGGATAAGCGGTTGAGCTCCGGCACCGACATGGCCCGGCACAACATACGTAACGCGATCTCATGGGTCAGTGTCTTGCGTTGCAGGTCGATCAAAATGTGATCGGCCGGTTCGATGCGCAACGGGTCCATAGGGTGAGGGATCATTTTTGTCCAGAGACCCCGAAGATACCCTTCATATCCGGAGAAGAGCGTCGGCATCAGCGCAGTGAGAACGCTGATCATGCTGCGGTTTTGCGTACCTGTAAGTGCATGATTGCGCTCCAGTGTGCCGTGTCGGGTATAGAAGCCGATATCGGTAATGGAAGGAAGCGCCGAGCCGTTGCGAAGGGTGTCAATCAGCAGATCGGTCATGCCGACAGAGACAATTGACCCACTTTCAGTGCGTCGGGTGTAGAAGATCGCGTCCGGGTTCGACACATCCAGCCCAGTCTGCGGACGCGCCCGGTTCAACCCTTCGCGCAGTCGCTCAGAAGTCCATTCGCGCAGGGTCTGGCTTTGTGCGAGTACCTGCTGACAGCCGGAACTGGCTTCGGACAGCGCCGTCAGGTGTTGAGTGATTTCATCGAAGGTTTGAGAGGCGGCAGGGGTGATTTTGGGGTCAAGCACGGCATTCATGAGTACAGCTCCAGGGTGGTTCGCTTACCCCCTCACGGCATCCAGCCGATTGGGAACACAGGTAAACGACGAAAGTGAGCGCCTATGAAACGGGTTCAAACGTCCGAGGTAGCGGTACATATTTATATGATGCGCCCCTAGGTTACGACGGCTTATGTGGGAACCGTCCAACGGGATGCCCGGAAAAATCACATTGTTGCCGCGTACGTAAAACTGCATGTCGTAAACGACGATGTTTAAGCCATCGGGAAAAACTTATCATTCACTCACTTCGCGGCCACCCTCGTCGCGAACTGGAAATCCCTCTTATTTCGTCTGACGGTGTTTTTACCTCAGGCCTCTCAATGGATTTCCTGACGTAGATTTTCAAGCTCCTGGATCTGACGTCATATTTAGCCGCTGCGTTTGCAGCGGCTTTTTTTTGGCTGACTGTTTACGGTAGCGACGGCGCTTCGTATGAAGCAGCGGCGGACGCACCATGGGATTCGGGTGCGATCAGAAATGCCTTACGGAATTATGAGCAGCAGTCCTACAAGATCATATGTTTAAAGGGTAGTTATCGGTGCGATGTGGATTCCACGTTTACGGCCGATCTTGAGCACTTTTAAATAAATGAGGTTTGATCATGAATAATAAAAAATTGCTGTTTTTATACTGGCATTGAGTCTGACCCATCTTGCAAGCACCGCCACAGCAGCACCGTCTTCTCAAGCATTTCCCTGCTTCAGGTACAGCAACCAGATGTCACCAGGCGTAGCGAAGCCCGGCGAGTACAAAGTGTTCACAGCTATACCGTCAATTGCGGAACAACACTTCACAACATCACGTTGAGAACTCAACAGGGGTCGCTGCAGCCTGTGACAGTGGAACAGCTACAAGGCGGTGGCTGGGTCACTGTTGCAAGAGATGCACACGACCCGTCTGCCAAATGGGGCGGTGGCAGCTTTCGGGTGATTCTCGACAATCGTAATGGCAAAACACCTATCGCTTATCGCGGCAGTTTCTCTGTGCCGCTGTAAGGGGCGCCGGAGCGGTGACGAACTCACCGCTCCGACTTCATGATCTCGGTCATGTTCGGATGTTGACCAAGGACCTCTCGCGAGGCGTATTGGCATGTTCCTCAAGCGCAAGTGTGACCGACATGACCGTTTTCAGCTTGGTCAGCGTATCGCTGGCAAACCCGTGCCCCTCCGATATGTGGTTATTGAGAAACCCGAGTTGACGCTCAAAGTAGTCATACATATCCACTTTCTTATCAAGGCTGATTTCATTTCCCTGCGCATCAAAATCCAGATCAATGCCCGAAAGCCACCCCGACGTGCCGTAATCAATGATGCCCATGTCAACCAGCACATTGCCAATCTCACGCAATTGTCGGTTGGTGGTATTCCTGGGATCAAAACCTGACAGGTCCAGGTTGAAGCCCTTCAATTTCTCTTTATTGGAGATGCTTTCGTCAGCCCAGTACTGTCTGACTTTTTGCTTGATGCTTTCTTCCTGCTCCGAAGCACCTGATTGAGTCCGGAACCGGTTATCTGGAAGGACGGCATAAGTACTGAGCCGGCGATTTATTTCGGAAAAATTCTGAAGCATTTTCGACCTCCACGATAGGAACGATTACGTTCGTCCTATCGGGGGCGCGGACCCGGGCTTGAGGCAAAAAACCTGAAGACGGAATCATTGCCTTATAAAGAGACCCTTCCTACAAATAAGCCAATAATCGCCCTACAAAATTCACCCGTTCCACTCCCCTGAAACGGTCACGCCCAGCCTCTACTTCAACCCGCAAACCTCTGCAGATTCGCCATCATTTCCTTCAGCGCTTCAACGTTGTCGCCAGGATGTGCCGCGTCGGTGAAGTCGTTGATGGTGTTCCATTGCGCGGCGACATCCTCTGGCGAGAACCCTGCCCTTGGGTCGAACCCGGCGCCAATGCTGCGTTCCCAGCGGACCTTGCCTATCCAGCCGCCTCCGACTTCATATAATCCGGCGCTCTCTTGGCAGTGTTCACTGCCCAGGTACACCACCAATGGGCTGACGAGTTCAGGCTTGAGAAGCTCGAAGACGCTGGCCGGGATCAGTCCTTCGGTCATTCTCGTGCCACCGGTCGGTGCGATGGCGTTGACCAGAATGTTGTTCTTGCGCCCTTCCAGCGCCAGTGTGCGGGTCAGGCCGTAGAGGCCGAGCTTGGCCATGCCGTAGTTGGATTGGCCGAAATTGCCGTAGATCCCGGACGTGGACGAGGTGAAGATGACCCGCCCGTAGTTCTGCTCGCGAAGATGGGGCCAGGCGGCATGGGTCACTTTGTAGGCGCCTTCGACGTGAACCCGGTAAACCAGCTCCCAATCGGCGTCTTCCATTTTGGCGAAACTCTTGTCGCGCAGAATCCCCGCGTTGTTCACCACGACGTCTACGCGACCGAACGCATCCAGCGCGTTTTGGACGATCTTGTCGCCATCGGTCACAGAATCATGATTGGCCACTGCCTGGCCGCCCGCTTCGCGAATTTCCGCCACGACGCGGTCGGCTGCCGACGCATTGGCGCCTTCACCATGGGCCGAACCGCCCAGGTCATTCACCACCACTCGCGCCCCGTGGCGGGCGAACAGCAAGGCGTGGGCCCGCCCAAGCCCGCCGCCGGCACCCGTGACGATGACCACTTTGTCTTCGAAACGTATGGACTCACTCATGCCGCACTCCCCAACGATGAGGCACACACTCGATTCCGTGAGGTCCGCGCCAATCAGCTGGAGCGTTCGAGGGCGTGCGAAACAGTCATGGAGTGTCAACCAGTCGCTGGCGGGTCACAATCAATACGAGCCGTTCTGAATGGTGCTCGATAACACAAAGGGATGATTGGCGGGCTTACTGTTCTGGATCGCCAGCGGCACGACAATTGGAGGTCTGAAGTCAGCGGCTGAAGCGCGAAACGCCTCGTAGCAGCTCAAGACACGTGCGGGCGCCTCCGTCTGGGGGTAGCGGCCCACATCCGGCAGCAAGATGGTGTCCGGGTTGGGAATCAGCTCACGATAGCGCTCCACCATATGGCGCCCGGAAATCGGGTCGGCGGCGCCGTTGATAAAGCGCATCGGCACTTGATTGCGCTGCATCGCCTGCACCCAACGGTCGCGCAGCTCTACGCGTTCGGGGAGGTAATTGATCAGGCGATACAGCATGTGATGGCCTCGGCCAGCTGAAATCAGGCTCCAGAAATCATCCAGTTCGCTTTCACTGGGGCGGGTGTCGGGCCCGAATGTCCGACTGAAGTCGTGGTCCAGGCTGTTGCGGTCGAACAGCCGCCCCACCACCCAGCCCAAGCGGCCAAGCAGCATTTTCTGCACCCGGCACGGTCGATACGCCTCCGGAAACAGGCCGCCGTTGAGAAACGCGCAACTGCCCATGTCAAACCGCCCCTCGGCGTGCCGCGCCAAGAGTTCCTGGGCGACGCTGTCACCGTAGTCATGGGCGAGGATGTGCACCGGCTGGCTCACCTCCAGATGGCCGAGCAACGCCTGCTGCAGATCCGCTTGCTCAATAAGGCTGTACACATGATCCCGAGGTTTGGCGGAGTCGCCAAATCCCAGCATGTCGCAGGCGATGACCCGGTAGCGGCGGGCCAGCGGCTGCCACAAGTAGTGCCAATCCCAACTTGCCGTAGGAAAACCGTGGATCAGCAGTAAGGGCTCGCCCTGCCCGGCCGCCCAATAGCGAATGCGATGGCCGCGAAACACGAAGTCGTGGCCTCGTCTGCGCCAAACGCTGAGGGGGATTTCCGCGAGACACATTACTGCGCGTATCCCGGAGAGCATTGATCGAGTTTGCGCAACAAGGCAGGCCAGGCCAATTTGCCACCCATGCCCTCGGCGCTGCGCGTTACGCCGGCGACCATCGCCTTCGCGCCTGCGAGAATCTGTCCGTCGATAGGGATCAGTTCGGCCCCGCCACCTTGGGCAAGCACCTGAATCTCACAGGCGCGCTGAAAGGTGAACATCATCAGAAAGGTGTCCGCGATGCTGGAGGCGCAGGTCAAAAGCCCATGGTTATTGAGCATCAGGAAATTGGAGGGCCCCAGGTCCGCCTGCAGACGGGCCTTCTCTTCATGGTTCAGCGCAACGCCTTCATACCCGTGATAGGCCAGGCTCGACAGCACAAACAGCGATTGCTGGCTGATCGGCAACACGCCTTGTTTCTGCGCGGACACCGCCACACCTGCCGCCGTGTGGGTGTGCATGACGCACATCACGTCATGACGCACTTCGTGCACGGCGCTGTGGATGGTGTAGCCCGCCGGGTTGATGTCGTAGGGGCTGTCCATGAGCTTCTTGCCCGACTGATCGACTTTGACCAGGCTGGACGCCGTCATCTCGTGGAACATCATCCCGTAGGGGTTGATCAGAAAATCTTCGGTGCCGGGCACCTTCGCCGAGATGTGAGTAAAAATCAGATCATCCCAACCGTGAAGGGCCACCAGCCGGTAGCACGCGGCAAGGTCTACCCGAGCCTGCCACTCTTCGGGGCTGACCCGCTCTTTGACGCTGGGGTGGATGTGGCTGACGCCATCGGCGGCTACTTGGGCGACTTTCACGATCGGCGTTCCTCGGCGGTTATTCTGCTCTAATGGATCAGCAGTCTAGTCAGACGGAGAACAAGCGGTACTTGCCTTCGCAGCCACGTTAGTGGCCCGGCGAGTCAGAGGCACTGCGATGGCTCTAGCGCAAAGCTTTCAGAGCATCCAAACCAGCAAGGGCGCCGCAAAGAGATTGAGAATGCCGGTGAGCACCATGACCAGTCCGGCCACGGAGCCCTCCTCACCCCCCACCTCCCGAGCGCGACTCACGCCAGCACCATGCGCGCCCACGCCAAACAGCGCGCCACGGGCCAATGAAGTGCGCAGCGGCAGCCATTTGAGCAGCACGCCACCCAATGCCGCGCCGAAGACACCGGTGCACATCACAAATACAGCGGTCAGTTCGGGGACGCCACCCAAGTCGTGTGCGAGGGGCATCGCAAAAGGCGTGGTGATCGAACGAGGAACCAACGACATCACCACCGAGGTGTCCAGAGCCATGACCTTGGAAAGCCCGAACGAACTGGCAATCGAGGCAGCACTTCCCGCCAACATGCCAATGAGCAAGGCGGGCCAGTGCCGGGCGAGCAACGCACGCTGCTGCCAGATCGGCACGGCGAAAGCCACGGTGACCGGGCCGAGCACCAGCATCAGCCAGTGGGTGTTGGCGGAATATTCGGCGTAGCCTGTGTGCATGGGCGCAGCAATGGCCAGTAGAACCGTAGGGACAAGGATCAGCGGCGACAGCAAATACCGACCGGTCCGACGGTACAGCCAGCGACTGCTGACATACGCGGTCACCGTGATCAGCAGCCAGAAGATCGGCATTGGCTCAAAAGTCATGCCCCGCCCTCCGCAGTTCGGTCCTTCAGTCGACAGACCACTTCAACCGTGCAAGCGGTGACCAGCATGACCATCAACGTACTGCACCCAATCACCAGCATGATGCGCCAGCCTTCGTGACGGACCAGCGCGCCATAGTCCAGCAGGCTCATCAACGGAGGAATGAAGAACAGCAGCATTTCGGCCAGCAACAGGCCCGCACCGGTTTGCAAGGTCGCGGGTTTGACTACGCCGCTGGCGAACACCACCAGCAACAGTCCGAGGCCGACAACCCCACCTGGGATGGGGAGGTTAAGCCACAACACGATCTCGCAACCCACTTGGTAAATCGCGATCAAGGCAACAAGTTCGCCCACCAGCCGTGCGAGTCGAGACAATCGTTTCATGGTCATTCTGCCCTCTGAGGGCTCCAGTCTAACGACTGACTTAACATCCCAAAAACGAATTGTAAGACTTTTAGCGATTCCAATATGGAATCTCATCATTCACACTGTCGGCATATCTCATCTTGAAAGAAAGTGCTCAACGTGGAATTCAAACAGCTTCGCAGCTTCATTGAAGTGGTGCGTGAAGGCGGTTTCACCCAGGCCGCCAGGACGCTGTTCATCAGCCAGTCAGCGGTCAGTAAACAGGTTGCACAACTGGAAGAAAGCCTGGGGGTTAGCCTGCTGGATCGCCAAGGCTCACAGGTCAACCTGACCGCCGCCGGTAAAGTCGTGCTGCACCGGGCTGAAGAGATGCTCATCCTGCGTAACGGCCTGCTGCGAGAGCTGGATGACCTCAGCAATCTGGCACGCGGTGAGTTGCGCCTCGGCCTGCCGATGCTGGGCAGTGACACGCTGTTCGCCAAAGCTTTCGCTGAATACCGGCGGCTTTACCCCAACGTCACCATTCATTTGCTCGAAGACGGCAGTCGCGCCATCGAGCGGGCTGTGATGACGGGCGATCTGGAGATCGGAGCGAGCCTGACCCCCGATGACCCGATGTTCGCCTCACAGCCGTTCTGCGACGAGCCCATGGATGCCCTGCTCCCGATCGACCACCCATTGGCGCATCTAAAGGAAGTGGAATTGAGCCAGCTCGCCGATACACCCTTTCTGTTGTATCAACGCAGCTTCGTGCTTAACGATCGGCTGCTGCAGGCGTGTAAGCAAGAAGGTTTCACCCCCAAAGAAGGCGGGCGCAGCGGACAGGCAGACTTCCTCGTCGCGCTGGTCGCGGCAGGGCAAGGCGTCGTGCTGCTGCCGCAGGTCGTCGCGCGAGCGCTGGTGCGGCCGGGTGTGGCTCATCTCACCTTGAAAGCACCTGAAAGCTTGCGCTGGGACATCGCCTTCATTTGGCGTGAAGGCGCATACCTGTCCAAAGCCGCTCAGGCGTGGCTGGCGCTGATGCGCAAGTAAGCCGCAACGCTTCGGCGCCCGTCCGACCGGTCAGGCGCCGAGCTTTTCGAGGAACTCCGCGAGCCACGGCTCGGCGTCGCTTTCCGGGGTTACGGTTTCGCTGGCGTCCAGGCGCAGCATGTCCAGCACTTCGCGAATACCCACTTCCATGAACAGTTCGCGCAACTGTTCGCCACCGCCGCAGAACGTGTCGCCATAGCTTGCGTCGCCCAGACCAATGACGCCTCCAGGCAGGCCGCGCCATGCAGCGGGCAGCACGTCACGGATCTGCGAGTACAGCGGCTGAATGTTGTCAGGGAGTTCACCCAGGCCGGTGGTGGATGTCACGGCCAGAAACGCTTCGGGGGCAAATGCCTGAAGATCGGCCAACGTCGCGCGCGGGTTGAAGAAGACTTCGTGACCGGCCGTTTGGATAATCTGCTGGGCGTGTCGGGCGACTTCTTCGGCAGAGCCGTACACCGAGCCCGAAACAATGGCGACTTTCATTGTGTGATCCTGTGACTGATTGAAATCGTGCGGCATTATGCCCCAGTCGAGCGCAATGTCTTAGAATGCGCCCTTTGCGCAATCGCACGGAGGCTGTGGGTGATCAACGCAAAGCTGATGCAACTGGCGATCGACGCCTCGATCGACGGGATTGTGATCGCAGAGCATGAGGGTGACGACAACATCCTTATATATGCCAACAAGGCGTTCGAACGGCTGACCGGATTCAGCGCCGATGAGGTGCTCTATCAGGATTGCCGCCTGTTGCAGGGCGACGAGCGCGATCAATTCGCGCGCCGGGCCATCCGCGAAGCCCTGAAAAATGGGCATCCATGCCGCCAGATCTTGCGCAATTACCGCAAGGACGGCAGTGCGTTCTGGAACGAGCTGTCGATCACGCCAATCTACAACGACGCTGAAAAACTGATGTATTACATAGGCATACAGAAGGACGTGACCGACCACGTTCAGACGCAACAAAAAGTTGTCGAATTAGAGGCCGAACTGGCGCAAGCTCGCTTGGAAATAGCGGCGTTAAAGCGGTAACACCTTGTAACTGACGAACGGCAGCAACCAAAAAGCGAATTTAATGTCTGCTTTTTCAATAACCGGTTAATCGAGCTTGACCATGCAGCGCGACAACATTCTCACGCAGGATGAGTTGGACTTCATCCAGAATATGCAGCACAACCCCAAGCTGAACCTGCGCGACAAGTCCCGTAGCCTGGTGGTCAACGGCGGTGTCCAGATTCAGGACCTGCTGACGCGCCTCGCCGCTCATGAGCAAGTGACGATTCAAGCCCAGTTCGACAACCAGCAGATGACCTTTCCGCTGCATCTGGTTGAAGACGAATTCCACGCACTGCACTTGGAGTTGGGCGCCCCCAGCATTTTTGAAGAAGGCCCGCGCATCCGTCCGTGGCGTTTGAGTTTGCCTGAGCCTATGGCGCTGGAAACCGAGAAAGGCGCGCTGACAGCCCTGTGGGTGCACGAGATTTCCTTTAAAGGCATCCTGCTGGAAATCCGCAAACAGACCAAGCCGCCCAAGTATTTTTCCGCCTGGTTCACCCCCGCCGGCCTTGCCCCCATCGCCCTGCGCGGCACCTTTGAGCGCCTGACCGAACAGGGCCTCGCCGCGTACCGCTTGAGCCAGAACAGCAAGGAAGACACCGAGCGCCTGCGGCAGTACATCCTTCAGGAACATCGCAAGATTCATCCTTCCATGCATTTGTAACAGCGGCGAGTTTTGAGCGGCAAGCTGCAAGATTGACCGTGCCGCCCCACTTGCCGCGTAAGGCTCAAAACTCGCGGCGGCTCTCAAGTATCGAGACGTCCCGCCAGAAACTGCTGCAAGCGTTGTTGCATCACGCCTGCGTCACTACTCAGACACCCGATGATCGAACCCTGCAAACTGGCCTGTGCCATGTCAGCGGTTTTACCCGCCAGCAGCAGCGGGCAGGCAAGCCCCAGCGCGAGCCTTTCCAGCTTTCTGTTGAAGTCGGTCGAGGGCAGTTGATCAGAGAACAACACCAGCGCGTCAGGTTTGATCTTGCCGCAAACAAGCCCGAGCTCTTCCAGCGGCTGCCCCGGCGCCAGCACACTGATCGATGTGCGCTCAGAGGTCATCAGCAAAGCGGCAACCCACAGTTCCAGCTCCCTGCATCCACCGGGCATGGCGACCACCAGAACCCGATAATCGGCGTCTGCTCGCGCTGAAGTGAGCCGCTGAAGTGCGTGCCCTCGCAGGAAGTGGTCGAAGAACAGCCATTCGCTGAGGGGGCCAAACGCGTCATGACGAGCGACGAGGTCGTACCAGACCGGCATCAGGATGTCTTCGAAGACCACCGAAACGGGGTAGGCGAAAAGGACCTGATCGTAGATCTGATCCAGCCAGCGTTCGTCGAAATTTTCGGTAGCCTGACGCAGCCGCCCTTGCCACGCCTCTTTCCCCGCGCTGTCGACGACACTCAGCGGCCCTCGCGCCTTGGCATTCAGATCGCGGGTATCGGCAAGGATTTTTCCAACCTTACTGATAGCCACTCCGCGTTCGGTCCACATGAGAATGCTCCGAACCGTCGCCACATCCGCGTGGGTATAAAGCCGATGTCCGCCGTCGGTACGGATGGGTGTGATCAAGCCATGACGGCGTTCCCATGCGCGAAGCGTGACCGAGTTGACACCGGTCAGGCGCGACACCTCGCGAATGGGCAACAGCTCCTCATCGTTTTCAGATGACGCACTGCGCAACTGAGTCATGAAAGTGTCCGTCTTGAAGTGATTAAGAAACAGGATTGTACATCTGCCGGGATTCAATCAAGGAAAACCGATCTGCAAAGACTTGTGGCTTTGTCCACGGAATCAGGAATAATCCTTGCTTGCATTTCGTAATGAAATTGACGCGACGCCACCACCCCGGCGCTGCGCCATGTGATTTCCCTACCCGGGAAGCTCACTCGTCTATCGGAGATACACAATGTCTACCTCACCCGTCACGCTGATGGTCGCCCGCCGCGTTGCCCATGGCCGCTATGAGGAACTCATTACCTGGCTGCACGAAGGCGAGCACCTCGCCACTGACTTTCCCGGCTACCTGGGCTCGGGCGTCCTCGCGCCGCCTCCGGGAGACGACGAATTCCAGATCATTTTCCGCTTTGCCGATGAAGCCACCATGCACGCATGGGAGCATTCTGCGTCTCGACGCTCTTGGTTGGTGCGTGGCAGCGGGCTTTTCGCCAAGAATTCCGTGCACCGTGTGCGCGGTCTGGACGGCTGGTTCGGCACCGTCGGTCAGCGTCCGCCGCGCTGGAAACAGGCCATCGCCATTTGGTTGGCGTTCTTTCCCGTCTCATTGATCTTCAACTACGTGTTGGGGCCCTTGCTGAGTGAGCTGGCGTTGCTGCCGCGGATCATGATCAGCACGCTCATTCTCACGCCATTGATGGTGTTCTGGTTCATTCCGTTGTCGACGCATCTGTTGTCAGGGTGGTTGCAGAGCAACAGTCAGACGCCATCAGTGTCCGCCGAATCGGCGTCTACTCGCTGATCCCATATCGTCCCGACCTCCAGCGCCGAACCCACAGTTGTACACCACTGACCATTGGGTTAACTTTGCCCCAGACGTTCGATCTCTGATGGCGCAATGAAAGCAACCGGCGCCCGCAACCCAGAGCCGATACGCCAATGACTTTCCGGTGTCCTCTTCCCTGATAACCCACGAGCTGCCATGGCCTCCTCCCCCGCCCCTGTCCTGATCACTGGCGCCAGCCAGCGCATCGGCCTGCACTGCGCCGAACGGCTGCTGGGCGAAGGTCAGCCGGTGATTATCAGTTATCGCACCGAACGCCCTGGCGTCGAGCGACTGGAGGCACTGGGCGCCCTCGCGATTCAGGCGGATTTTTCGTCGCAGGACAGCGTGATGGCCTTCATCGCGCAATTGAAAGAACACACCCCACGCTTGCGCGCGATCATCCACAACGCCTCCGAGTGGCTGGCAGAAACCGAGGGCGATGAAGGCGATGTGTTCATGCGCATGTTCAACGTGCACATGCTCGCCCCCTACCTGATCAACTTGCATTGCGCCGAGTTGCTACAGCGCTCGGAGATCGCTGACATCGTTCACATCGGAGACGACGTCACGCGCAAGGGCAGCAGCAAGCACATTGCCTACTGCGCGAGCAAGGCAGGCATGGACAACCTGACGTTGTCGTTCGCTGCCCGCTATGCCCCCTCTATAAAGGTCAACGGCATCGCTCCGGCCATGCTGATGTTTCAACCCGACGACGACGCGGCGTACCGCGCACGCACGCTGGCCAAATCGGCGCTGGGCATCGAGCCGGGCCCTGAAGTGATCTACCAGAGCCTGCGCTATCTGCTGGATAACCCGTACGTCACCGGCACCACATTGACCGTAAACGGCGGACGGCACGTCAAGTAAGCCGCCCCGAGGACCCCTTTGATGACCCTGTCACTGCCAGAGCACTACCGCGAAATCCTTGTTGGCCTGGGCGAAGACCCGGAGCGCGAGGGTTTGCTGGACACCCCCAAGCGCGCAGCGAAGGCCATGCAGTACCTGTGTCATGGATACGATCAGACGCTGGACGAGATCGTCAACGGTGCGCTCTTCGCGTCGGATAACGACGAGATGGTCATCGTGAAAGACATCGAGCTGTATTCGCTGTGCGAACATCACCTGCTGCCGTTCATTGGCAAGGCCCATGTGGCCTACATCCCCACCGGCAAAGTCCTGGGGCTGTCGAAGATCGCCCGCATCGTCGACATGTTCGCCCGGCGTCTGCAAATTCAGGAAAACCTGACCCGCCAGATCGCCGACGCCATTCAGGGCGTGACCCATGCGGCAGGCGTCGCGGTGGTCATCGAGGCGAAGCACATGTGCATGATGATGCGCGGTGTCGAAAAGCAGAATTCGACCATGAATACCTCGGTGATGCTCGGCGCCTTTCGCGAATCCAATACGACACGGATGGAATTCCTGCAACTGATCGGACGGAGCAAGTAGTCCATGGCAAGACTCGAACCAGGCACCGCACGCATCCGGGTCAAGGACCTGTGCCTGCGAACCTTTATCGGCATCAACGAAGATGAAATCCTCAACAAGCAGGATGTCCTCATCAACCTGACAATCCTGTACGCCGCCCAGGAAGCGGTGCGCGACAACGACATCGATCACGCGCTGAATTACCGGACCATCACCAAGGCAATCATCCATCACGTCGAGAGCAATCGTTTCGCACTGCTGGAGCGGTTGACCCAGGAAGTGCTGGATCTGGTCATGAGCCACGAAGCCGTGCAATACGCCGAAGTTGAAGTCGACAAGCCCCACGCGCTGCGCTTCGCCGAGTCGGTGTCGATTACGCTGGCCGCCGAGCGCTGAAAATCGCTGGCAGACACCGCCGGTCTGATTGCCAAACGATAACCTTCTGTGGGCCGGCTTGCTGGCGAAAGCGGCGGTTCAGTTCAATCCATAGTGACTGATATATCGCGTTCGCCAGCAAGCCGGCTCCCACAGGTCATGCGTCCGGTTGACAAGAACCATTGCCCGCCCTGCCCCACACTCTTATCATCCGCCCCATCCTCAACTCCCACAGAGTCCATCATGACCGAGCAACAACGCCTGGAACTCGAAGCCGCCGCCTTCCGTCGTCTGGTCGCGCATCTGGATAGCCGAAAGGACGTGCAGAACATCGATCTGATGAACCTCTCCGGCTTCTGCCGCAACTGCCTGTCCAAGTGGTACAAGGCCGCCGCCGACGAGAAGCAGATCGACATCAGCCTCGATGACGCCCGCGAAGTGGTGTACGGAATGCCCTACAGCGAGTGGAAATCCCTTTACCAGAAAGAAGCCAGCGCCGATCAGCAAGCGGCGTTCGCCAAGGAAAAGAAGCATGACTGACCTGAACACCCTGCGCGCCAGCCTGAAATCCGGCGAACACGCGTTCGCCGATACGCTGGCGTTCGTCGCCGCGCATTACGACTACCAGCCACAGGCGTTCAGCAACGGCCCGGTCGAGAACGCGGCGGGTCAGAACGAAGGCTCGTGCAAGACGCTGGGTCTGGCGCTGCTGGAAGGCCTGAGCGACGAAGAAGCCTTGTTGGCGTTCGGCGAGCACTATCGCTCGGTGGTGGCGACGCCTGAAGGCAGCGACCACGGCAATATCCGGGCGCTGATCACCCACGGTCTGGCAGGCGTGAAGTTCAGCGCTCAGCCGTTGACGCGTAAAGCCTGATCGCCTCTACGCCGGTTATGGGGGCGCACGCTGGTTCTGTGGGAGCGAATTCATTCGCGATCGGTGTGTCAGGCGACACATCCTTATCGGCTGTACCGGCCAATCGCGAATGAATTCGCTCCCACAGGGTTTAACGCAATTTGCCGTGATGCAGGCACAAAAAAACCGGCTCAATGAGCCGGTTTTTTTATGTGCAGCAGCCGATCAGAACGAAGCGTTCGCCAGGCCGTCCAGATACCGCTCAACGTCCAGTGCCGCCATGCAGCCTGCTCCCGCCGAGGTAATCGCCTGACGGTAAACGTGGTCAGCTACGTCACCTGCCGCGAACACGCCTTCGACGCTGGTCGCAGTCGCATTACCTTCGCGACCACCATGAACGACCATGTAGCCGTCTTTCAGCGCCAACTGGCCTTCGAACAGCGAGGTGTTCGGGGTGTGGCCGATGGCGATGAAAACGCCGTCAACCTTCAACTCCGCGCTGCTGCCGTCGTTGTTCTTCAGACGTGCACCGGTTACGCCCATGTTGTCGCCCAGCACTTCATCCAGCGTGGCGTTCAGCTTGAGCTCGATCTTGCCCTCGGCCACACGTGCGTGCAGCTTGTCGATCAGGATCTTCTCGGCGCGGAAGGTATCGCGACGGTGAACCAGCGTGACCTTGCTGGCGATGTTCGCCAGGTACAGCGCTTCTTCAACGGCCGTGTTGCCGCCGCCGATCACAGCGACAGGCTTGTTGCGGTAGAAGAAACCGTCGCAGGTCGCACAGGCCGAAACACCTTTACCCATGAACGCTTCTTCGGACGGCAGGCCCAGGTAACGGGCGCTGGCGCCAGTGGCGATGATCAGCGCGTCGCAGGTGTAGGTGCCGCTGTCGCCTTTCAGGCTGAACGGTTTACCGGCCAGATCGACGGCATTGATGTGGTCGAAAATGATCTCGGTTTCGAAACGCTCGGCGTGTTCACGCATGCGGTCCATCAGCACCGGGCCGGTCAGGCCATGGGGGTCACCCGGCCAGTTGTCGACTTCAGTGGTGGTGGTCAGCTGACCACCCGCTTGCATGCCGGTGATCAGCAGAGGCTTGAGGTTGGCACGGGCCGCATAGACCGCAGCGCTGTAACCGGCAGGGCCGGAGCCGAGAATAATCACTCGGGAATGACGTACATCAGACATGACACACTCCTATTGACCGGCCATTACGTGTGGTCGGAGTCACTGTGGCCTGAACCGGCGCACCGGTTGAATAAAACGGATCGGTGAGCCACTTGGAGAAGATTCGCCCACCCATCCTGAAATCGTGACGCTGCGACCGAAGCCGCAGCGACGGTATTACAAGCTCTTGGCGTTCTGAGCCAGGTAATCGGCAACGCCCGAAGCGTCAGCCTTCATGCCTTTCTGGCCTGGACGCCAGCCAGCTGGGCAAACTTCGCCGTGCTGCTCAGTGAATTGTAGTGCTTCGACCAGACGGACCATTTCGTCAACGTCACGGCCCAGCGGCAGGTTGTTGACCACTTGGTGCTGAACCACACCATTCTGGTCGATCAGGAACGAACCGCGCAGCGCAACGCCGTCGTCGTGTTCGATGCCGTAAGCGCGAGTGATGTCGTGCTTGATGTCAGCAACCATAGTGAATTGGACTTGGCCGATGCCGCCCTTTTCAACCGGGGTGTTGCGCCATGCAGCGTGGGTGAAGTGGGAGTCGATGGAGACACCGACGACTTCAACGCCGAGATCACGGAATTTGGCGACGCGGTTGTCGTGCGCAATGATTTCCGACGGGCACACGAACGTGAAGTCCAGTGGCCAGAAGAACAGCACGACGTATTTGCCGCGCAGCGAAGACAGTTTGAAGTCTTCGACGATCGAACCGTCGCCCAGAACGGCGGCAGCAGTGAAATCCGGGGCCTGTTTGTTAACCAGAACGCTCATTAAGACTCCTGAGAGGTTCAAAGTGAATGGAAGAGGTCTAAAAGATGCCCGCAAGCTTATCGGGGCGGGGAAGATTAAGGAAATATCGTTTCACAATCCAGCTCATAGGCCGTACCTATCCCGATGATCGATGGCCCGTGTATCGTCGATAGACTCTGCCTTCACCAGATTGTTTCGGCGAATGTCGCCATACCGTTCCTGCTTCCGCCGCTTGGGGAAAGCCGGTAAGGTCGGCGCGTTTTCAATGTTTGGAGGCTTGTATGCCTGCACCCGCCCTGTCTGGTCCGCAATACCTGCGCGAAGGTCTGAAACTGGTCCTCAGCCCCGGTTTGCGGCTGTTTGTCCTGCTGCCCCTGACCATTAACCTGGTGCTGTTCAGCGCACTGATCTATTTCGCAGGTCACGAATTCAGCCTGTGGGTCGATTCGTTCATGCCGACGCTGCCCAGCTGGCTGAGCTTCCTCAATTACATCCTGTGGCCGCTGTTCGTGGTGCTGGTCGCGCTGATGGTGTTTTTCACCTTCACCATGATCGCCAACGTCATCGCCGCACCATTCAACGGTTTTTTGTCAGAAAAAGTCGAAGTGGTCCTGCGCGGCACCGATGATTTCCCTGCGTTCAGTTGGGGCGAGCTGATCGAAATGGTCCCCCGCACGCTCAGCCGCGAGATGCGCAAGCTGGGCTACTTCCTGCCCCGCGCCATCGGGCTGTTCATCCTGTCCTGGATTCCCGTCGTCAACATCGTCGCCGCGCCACTCTGGCTGATGTTCGGCGTGTGGATGATGGCCATCCAGTACATCGATTACCCCGCCGACAACCACAAAATGAGCTGGCAAGACATGCTCGCCTGGCTGCGCGCCAAGCGCTGGCAGAGCATGAGCTTTGGCGGGATCGTGTACCTGGTGCTGCTGATTCCGGTGGTCAACATTTTGATGATGCCGGCGGCCGTGGCGGGAGCGACGTTGTTCTGGGTCCGAGAGCGGGGGGCGGAGACGCTGGCGGAAAGGATTCGCTGATCGCATTAAGAAGGCCTCATACGAGGCCTTTTTGATCACGGTTGGAACATGAGGTAAATCCCCACCGTGAGCCACGCCCACAAAATCAGGACCGATCCTACAAAGGTCTTCCATACGTCCCACAGCCGCCTTGTTCAACCATGGTGACGCCCACTCCGGGCGCGTTCATCAATGGGAGTTCAAACGCATGGAAACCAGCCGTCTCAGTCCCGCGAATCACACCCAACCGTCGCTGCTGCCGCAAAAAGCGAAACGTGATCCCAACGCACCCGCGTTCATGCAAGCATTGGCCGATGCAGTGAAAACAGCCACCTCCAACACCTCACCTGCTGAACCGGCCACACTCGCCCGCCCCGTGAAACCAAGCTCCCATCTGAATCTGGTCAGCCTCAACCCCGTTCAAACCCACTACACACCCGAGGCCGCCGCACTGGAAAAGATCGGGTCATCACGGATCGTGCCGTTCACGGTCGGAGGCTGAGATGAACGGTCACAAATCCATCACCCAACCGCCACACAAGCGCAACGCCAGACTCTGAAACTGGCGGTTATGAGTAAGTCTTTGCATATCACGTTGATCACTGAAACGTACGCGCCTGAAATCAATGGCGTGGCCACCACGCTGAGCCGGTTGTGCGACGGTTTGCGGCTGCGTGGGCATCGTGTGGAAGTGATTCGTCCCCGGCAGAACGAGGACGAGTTGCGGGCGGCGGGTGATGATTTGATGCTGTGTCGCGGCTGGCCGATTCCGGGGTATCCGGGGTTGCAGTGGGGTCAGTCGTCGATGCACAAGCTGCTGCGGCGCTGGCAGCGAAGTCGGCCGGATGTGCTCTACATCGCGACTGAAGGGCCGTTGGGGCTGTCTGCCTTGAGGGCAGCGCGCCGATTGCGGATTGCGATTGTCAGCGGCTTTCACACCAATTTTCAGCAATACACCCGACAGTACGGGATGGGCTTTATTACCCGCCTGCTGACCTCGTATCTGCGCTGGTTTCATAATCGTTCGAACGCCACCCTGGTGCCCAGCGCTAGCCAGAAGACAGAACTGGAACGGCGCGGCTTCGAGCGGTTGGAGCTGCTGTCGAGGGGCGTGGATTGCCAATTGTTTCATCCATCCCGACGTTCGAACGTGCTGCGTGAGACTTGGGGCCTGGAGCCTGGTGACACCGCTGTTTTACACGTAGGACGGCTCGCCCCGGAGAAAAATCTGGGGCTGCTCAACACCGCGTTCGACGGTCTGGTCAGCGCTTATCCCGACAAAAAGCTCAAGCTGGTGATCGTCGGTGACGGCCCGGTTCGCGCAACGCTGCAACAGCAGGTGCCGGACGCGATCTTCTGCGGCACCCAACGAGGTGAGGCGCTGGCGGCTCACTATGCGTCAGGGGATCTGTTTCTGTTTCCGAGCATGACCGAGACATTCGGCAATGTCGTTCTTGAAGCGCTGGCCTCAGGGCTCGGCGTGGTGGCGTACGACGAAGCGGCGGCGGCCCAGCACATTCGTCACGGCCACAATGGCGCAGTGGCGATGCCAGGCGATGAAGAGGGCTTTATTGACGCTGCACGCTGGATGCTTGAGGACGACGAGACCCTGCGAAGGGTTCGCCTGAATGCTCGGCAACATGCCAGCCGTCAGGGGTGGGCGGGGGTGATCGAGGCGTTCGAGCAATATTTGCGGGTGGCCAGTGAGCGGCGGGATGGAGTCGCTTTAGGGGTCTAGCGCTGGGGGAGCGCATTCATTCGCGAATGATCGGACATTCAACACATTCGTGTCGTCTGTACCGACGTTTCGCGAATGAATTCGCTCCCACCGAAAATCACACCTGCGCAGGCGGTGGTTTACTCCAGCTTGCCCAATGCGTCCCGGCTGAACGGCAGGATGTCTTCCTCGCGACCCTCACGCACTTTCACCGCCCAATCCGGATCGACCAGAAGCGCACGGCCCACGGCCACGAGATCGAATTCCTCATCCCCCAAACGCTTGAGCAGATTCTCCAGGCTGGCGGGTTGCGCGACTTTGTCGGTGTTGACCATGAATTGCAGGAACTCGCCGTCCAGCCCGACGCTGCCGACGGTGATGGTCGGTTTGCCCGTCAATTTGCGAGTCCAGCCTGCCAGGTTCAGGTCAGAACCTTCGAATTCCGGCTCCCAGAAACGGCGCGTCGAGCAGTGGAAAATGTCCACGCCCGCGTCAGACAGCGGCTTGAGGAAAGCTCCCAGCGCTTCCGGGGTCTGCACCAGACGCGCGGTGTAGTCCTGCTGTTTCCACTGGGAGTAGCGAAAGATGATCGGAAAATCAGGGCCGACGGCGGCGCGCACGGCCTGAATCAGTTCGATGGCGAAACGCGAGCGCTGGGCCAGGTCCCCGCCGTACTCGTCGGTGCGCTGGTTGGTGCCTTCCCAGAAGAACTGGTCGACGATGTAACCGTGAGCACCGTGGATTTCCACGCCGTCCATGCCAATGTTCTTGGCGTCTTTCGCCGCTTGAGCGAAGGCCGCGATAACGTCAGCGATGTCCTGTTTGCTCATGCCATGGACGACGACGTTACCATCCTTGAGTTTTTCAGTCGGGCCATACGCAGGAATGGTGCCATCCGGTTCGGTGCCCAAGCGACGCACGGCGCCCACGTGCCACAATTGCGGGACGATCTTGCCGCCCTCTGCGTGAACCGCATCGACCACTTTTTTCCAGCCTGCCAACGCCGCTTCGCCGAAGAATTGCGGGACGTTCGGGTAGCCGTTGGACGCCTTGTGACCGACGGTCGTGCCTTCGGTGATGATCAAGCCCACGCCCGCCGCGGCGCGGCGACGGTAGTACTCGATGACCTTGGAATTTGGCACGCCACCCGGCGAAAAGGAACGGGTCATCGGTGCCATGACGACCCGCGTAGGCAATTCCAGGCTGCCCAGGTGAAAAGGTTTAAACAAGGCTTTGACTGGCATGCGCACGTCCTCGGCTCAGGAAATATTATGAAGGTCATACAGAATGAGCTGAGCGAGCCGGGATGCATAGCACTATTGATTTGGGTGATTAAGGTTTAGAAGTCGCGAAAAAGACGCCTAGGGATGGGGCGTATGCATGTGCCTTCCGAACGCCACGAGGCTCTGTGGGAGCGAATTTATTCGCGAAGGTGGGTCAGGCGACGCCGATGCAGCGGCTGCACCGGCCCCTCGCGAATGAATTCGCTCCTACAGAGAATCTGCGGCAGCGTTCAAGCGTCGAGGATGACCGAATCAATCAATGCAGCGCTTTTTCAATCGCCTGTATCACCGCCGGATCATCCGGCGTGGTACGTGGCGAAAAACGCGCCAGCACGCGGCCGTCTTGCCCGACGAGAAACTTTTCGAAGTTCCAGGTGATATCCCCCGGAAACTCTGCACCTTCACCTGCCAGCATCTGATACAGGCGGTGACGATGAGGCCCGTTGACTTCCAGCTTGTCACCCAGAGGGAAGGTGACGCCGTAGTTCAGCGAACAGAATTCTTGAATCTCTTCCTGAGAACCTGGCTCTTGCCCCGCGAACTGGTTGCATGGCAAACCCAGAACGCTAAAACCGCGGTCCTTGTATTTCTGATAGAGATTTTCGAGTGCGGCGTACTGTGGCGTGAGGCCACATTTGGAGGCCACGTTGACCACCAGAACCACTTTGCCCTTCAGGGGCGCGAGAGGCAGTTCCTGGCCATCCAGAGCTTTTAATTTCAGGTCGTGAAATATACTCATGACGAAACTCCCCTGCTCACCAAACAAACACTATCGGCCGAAAAAGGCGCCCTGTCAGGCCGCGAAACCAAGACGGTTTTCGCAAAAGCCCGCGAGGACGCCTGGCCAGCTATTTGAGCTTAGCAGGACAAATCAGTGGTGATGGCCACCTTCGCCATGCACGTGGCCGTGGGCGATTTCTTCCTGGCTGGCGTCACGGATGGCAACGATCTTGACCTGAAAATTCAGACGCTGACCGGCCAGCGGGTGGTTACCGTCGACAGTGACGTCGTCGCCGTCCAGATCACGGATGGTGACGATCTGCATTTGGCCGTCCGGCGCGGAAGCGTGGAATTGCATGCCCACTTCCAGTTCATCGACGCCTTCGAACATGCTGCGGTTCAGGGTGCTGACCAGTTCAGCCGAGTACTCGCCGTAAGCGTCTTCAGGCTCGATGGCGACTTTCAGCTCGTCACCGACGTCCTTGCCTTCCAGTGCCTTTTCCAGACCCGGAATGATGTTCCCTGCGCCTTGCAGGTAAACCAGCGGCGCGCCGCCGGCAGAACTGTCGATGACCTCACCAGCGTCATTGGTCAGGGTATAGTCAATGGAGACAGCCTTGTTGGCGGCGATCGGCATGGGGCAAGACCTTTTGCAAATAGAGATATGAGCGAGCAAGTCTAACCAAGCCCTCGCGCGAAAGCGAACGCAACTCAGACGGACGGCCCCGATTGCACGACCCTGCGATGCCTCAGAACGACACCACGATTATCGGCTTTCATCAGGACGAGGATGGCCATTGGGTCGCCGAACTCGCCTGCGGTCACACCCAGCACTTGCGGCACCAACCGCCGTGGCAATCCCGCGCCTGGGTGCTCGATGCCCAGGCGCGACAAGAAAAAATAGGTCAATCGTTTCGTTGTGGCTGGTGCGCGCAGGGGGTAGATGACGATAACCTTGTGCCCCGTTGAGACGCTGCGACTGAACAGCGTCCTGTTTGACCCGGTCCTCTGATTCTGACGAATCAAGACCCTTGCACGCTCACCTTCGAGAAGCCCGCATGCAGACTTTTTTTATCGCGCCCACAGACTTCGGTGTGGGTTTGACGTCCATCAGCCTCGGGCTGGTGCGTACCCTGGAGCGCGCCGGACTCAAGGTCGGCTTTTTCAAACCCATCGCCCAGCCCCACCCCGGCGACCTCGGCCCGGAGCGGTCGACCGAACTGATCGCCCGCACTCACGGCCTCAAACCGCCCAAGCCACTCGCCCTCGGCCACGTCGAACGCATGCTCGGCGAAGGCCAACTGGATGAGTTGCTCGAAGAAATCATCAATCTTTATCAAGAAGCGTCTGTGGGCCGCGACGTGTTGATCGTCGAAGGCATGGTGCCGACCCGCAGCGCCAGCTATGCCGCGCGAGTCAACCTGCACATGGCCAAGGCGCTGGACGCGGAAGTGATTCTGGTCTCGGCGCCGGAAAACGAAGTGCTGACGGAGCTCTCCGGCCGCGTCGAGTTGCAGGCGCAGATGTTCGGCGGCCCGAAAGACCCGAAAGTGCTGGGCGTGATCCTTAACAAAGTGCGCACTGACGAAAGCATGGAAGCGTTTTCGGCGCGGCTCAAGGAACACTCGCCACTGTTGCGCAGCGGCGATTTCCGCCTGCTGGGTTGCATCCCGTTCCAGGCTGACCTAAACGCCCCGCGCACCCGTGACGTCGCTGAATTGCTGGGCGCTCAGGTGATCAACGCCGGTGACTACGAACAGCGGCGCATGTCGAAGATCATCATCTGCGCCCGCACCGTGCTCAACACGCTGCAACTGCTGAAACCCGGCGTGCTGGTGGTCACACCCGGCGACCGCGACGACATCATTCTCGCCGTGAGCATGGCGACCATGAACGGCGTACCGTTGGCTGGTTTGCTGCTGACCAGCGACACCCGCCCCGATCCGCGCCTGATGGAACTGTGCGCCGGCGCCCTGCAAGCGGGCCTGCCGGTGTTGTCGGTGAGTACCGGCTCGTACGACACCGCCAATCAGTTAAACGGGCTGAACAAGGAAATCCCCATTGACGACCGCGAACGTGCGGAGATCATCACCGATTTCGTCGCCAGCCACCTGGACGCCAACTGGCTGCATCAGCGCTGCGGTACGCCTCGGGAGATGCGCCTGTCGCCCGCCGTGTTCCGCTATCAACTGATCCAGCGAGCCCAAGCGGCCAACAAGCGCATCGTGCTGCCGGAAGGCGCCGATCCGCTAACTGTCCAGGCCGCCGCGATTTGTCAGGCCCGTGGCATCGCCCGTTGTGTACTGCTCGCCAAGCCTGATGAGGTGCTGGCCGTTGCGCGCGCTCAGGGCATTGAATTGCCCATGGGGCTGGAGATCCTTGACCCGGATGACATTCGTGAGCGCTACGTCGGGCCGATGGTCGACCTGCGCAAGAACAAGAGCCTTAATGCGCCGATGGCCGAGCAGCAATTGGAAGATCCGGTCGTGATCGGCACCATGATGCTGGCGCTGGACGAAGTGGACGGCCTGGTCTCGGGCGTCGTGCATTCCACTGCCAACACCATCCGCCCCGCCCTGCAACTGATCAAGACCGCACCAGGCTGCACGCTGGTGTCGTCGGTGTTCTTCATGCTGTTTCCCGAGCAGGTGCTGGTCTACGGCGACTGCATCATGAACCCGCACCCGACGGCAGAAGAACTGGCGGAAATCGCGGTGCAAAGCGCGGATTCTGCCGTTGCCTTCGGCCTGTCGCCTCGCGTGGCGATGATCAGCTATTCAAGCGGCAACTCGGCCAGTGGAGAGGAGGTGGAGAAAGTACGCGAGGCCACGCAACTAGCGCAGGAAACCCGTCGAAGCCTGTTGATCGACGGTCCATTGCAATACGATGCCGCAGCCAACGAGAACGTGGCTCGGCAACTGGCGCCGGACAGCCCGGTCGCGGGTCGTGCCAACGTGTTCGTGTTCCCCGACCTCAACACCGGCAACACCACGTACAAGGCCGTGCAACGCAGTGCAGACTGCGTGAGCCTCGGCCCGATGCTGCAAGGCCTGCGCAAGCCGGTGAACGATTTGCCGCGCGGCGCCCAAGTGGATGACATCGTCTACACCATTGCCCTCACGGCCATTCAAGCGGCGAACCTGCCTCAATAACGCCGGTCTGCAATATCAGTCACTCACAATAACGCCGCCGGGAACTCACCGGCGGCTGTCTTACCTTCGGAGTTCGATCCCCCATGGATTTCTTGCCCGCCCCTTTGCGCGGTGTCCTCGCCTCGCTGCTGTTGGCGCTCAACACGATTGTCTGCTGCACGCCGCTGTTCATCGTCGCAATCTTCAAGCTGTGCCTGCCCTTTCCGGCGGCGCAGAAAGTCACCGACTGGCTGATGAGCCACATTCACGAAGCCTGGATCAGCAACAACAACGCCTGGATCAACCTGCTCGGCCACACCCGCTGGCACCTGAGCGGGCTGGAAGGTCTGGATTATCAACACTCGTATCTGGTGACCAGTAATCATCAGAGCTGGGTGGACATCATGGTCTTGCAGTACGTGCTCAACCGGCGCATTCGCCCGATGAAGTTCTTCCTCAAACAGGAGCTGATCTGGGTGCCGGTGATTGGCCTGGCGTGGTGGGCGCTGGGCTTCCCGTTCATGAAGCGCTACAGCAAGGCGTTTCTGGCCAAACACCCGGAAAAGAAAGGCAAGGACCTGGAAACCACTCGTCGCACCTGCGCGAAGTTTCGCAACAACCCGGTAGGGATTTTCAACTTTGCCGAAGGCACACGGTTCACCAAGGGCAAGCACGCTCAACAACAATCGCCGTTCCGTTACCTGCTGAAACCAAAAGCCGGCGGCATCGCGTTTGTGCTGGATGCCATGGGCGAGCAACTGGAATCGTTGATTAACGTGACCATTCATTACCCGGTGGGCCAGCCGGGCTATTGGGATTTGCTGTGCGGCAACGTGCGCGAGGTGGTGGCGCACTTTGAAGAAGTGCAGATTCCGCAGCAGTTCATTGGCAAAAGCTACGACCAGGACGAAACGTATCGCGCCGAATTTCAGCAATGGATCAATCGGCTGTGGGAAGAGAAGGATGCACTGCTGGGGCAGATGCATGAGCGGTATTCCCGGTAAATGACACCCCCGCCGGCCCTCATCCTCGCGACGCCGCCCCCCTGTAGGAGCGAATTTATTCGCGAAAAATCGTACACCCGGTAGAGAGCCATCAGGTGTACCACTGCCTCGCGAATGAATTCGCTCCTACAGATGAGCCCGCGTCAGCCCCTCATCTTCGCGGCGCCGCCAGCCCCTGTGGGAGCGAATTTATTCGCGAAAAATCGTGCATCCGATAGAGAGCCTGCGGATGCACCACCGCATCGCGAATAAATTCGCTCCTACAGGAAATTTTCATCAATCAGTAACCAAAAACCCCGGCACTCAGGCCGGGGTTTTGGGTGTTACGCGCTTAGCTTATTGCTGCTGATACTGCTGACCGGGAATCGGCTTGAGGTTGACCTCTACACGACGGTTCTGGGCGCGGCCGTTGACGTCGGCGTTGCTCGCGATCGGCGAATCAGGACCGGCACCGCGAACCGACAGGTGGGACGCATCCACACCCTGGGACGTCAGGTACGTCGCCACACTTTGAGCACGCTGTTGAGACAGGTCCATGTTGTGCTGACGGCTGCCGGTGCTGTCGGTGTAGCCCACGATTTCAATGACGTTCTGGTTGTACTGTTTCAGCGAACCGGCGAGGTTGTTCAGCGGCGAATAGAAGCTGCTGGCAATCGCGGAAGAGTCGGTGGCGAACGTGATGTTGCCTGGCATCACCAGTTTGATGGTGTCGCCCTGACGCTGCACTTCGACACCGGTGTTGGCCATGCTCGCCCGCAAGGCGGCTTCCTGCTTGTCAGCGTAATAACCGTAACCGGCCGCACCGGCACCCACGACAGCCGCGCCGATCAGCGCACCCTTGCCACGATGGTTGTGGTCGATGGCAGCCCCGGCGACGGCACCGGCCAACGCACCCAGACCACCGTATTTGGCGGTTTTGCTCACACCACCGGAGTTTTGCGCCTGCCCCTGATTGTCGTAAGGATTCTGCGTCGCACAGCCCGAAAGGACAGCCAACGCGGTAGCAGCGATGATCAAACGGCGAAAGGTCAACATCAAGGAAAGCTCCTGTTTTGCATGTCTACGGCCAACCACAGAGGCCGACGATATGCGCGATTAGAGCATGGAGACCGTCAAAAATTCCTTAACGCGGCCTGAACGATTCACGCCCTGACGAAAGGGTTTTCGCGCATTTCATCCCCCAATCGAGTGTCCGGCCCGTGGCCCGTCACCACCGTCGCCGCCTCGTCCAGCGTGTACAGCCGCTCCTTGATCGAACGCACGATGGTGGCCTGATCGCCACCCCACAAATCCGTCCGCCCCACACCACGCTTGAACAGGGTGTCGCCCGCGATCAACAGCTTCGCGTCCTCGAACCAGAAACTCATCGACCCCGGTGTATGCCCCGGTGTGTGCAACGCCACTCCGCACCCGCAGGCCAGTTCTTCGTCGTGCTCCAGCCACCGATCCGGCGAAGGCACCGGCACATAGGGAACACGAAATACCTGACACTGGGTTTCGAGGTTGTCCCACAAGAACTGGTCCTCCTTGTGCAGATGCAACGTCGCCCCGGTCTTTTCCTTCAACTGACCCGATGCGAGGAAATGATCGAGATGCGCGTGGGTATGAATGATGCTCACGCACTTCAAACCGTGCGCCTCCAGCTTCGCCAGAATCAACTCGTGATTGCCACCGGGATCGACCACGATGGCCTGTTTCGTGACCGGGTCGCCGATGATCGTGCAGTTGCACTGCAACGGGCCGACGGGAAAGGTTTCGCGGATGAGGGTGGGTGCTGGGGTTTGCATGATTGATCCGTACGATTCGATGGTCTACGCGTGGCAGTGCGTGATCGTAGCATCAGGCGATCCAGATGATCTTGGGGTTCAGAAACATATCCATCATGGCTAAAATGCCCGAAACGCTGTTAACTGCCTGACAGTAAACGTTGGAGATCGCCATGACAGACGCCAGAATTCCAGAGCTTTCCGAAGAAGCCATTTCAAATCTGGAAAGCCATATTCCGGAGATGGCTGCAGGCGCAACATCAGCAGCCTATTTTCGGGCGTTGGCCGCGGGCCACACTGTCTTGCAAGTGCAAGGATCGAATGTGGTTGAGGCGCAGGCCGACGGCAGCGTCCGAATCGTCGCCGCCATCCGCCCTCGGCGCAAGGTTACCGTAGGCAAAGTCATCAAGGTGCGCAGGCTCAATGCCAGTGCCTAGGCTACGGGTCTTCGCCGGACCCAATGGCTCAGGAAAAAGCACGATCAAGGACCAGATTTCTCCCGGCCTCATCTCCTCCTATGTCAACGCGGATGAGATCGAGAAAGAGGTCAAGCAAAGCGGCTTTCTCGATTTAGACCCCTTCAACATAGAGACCAGCCTGGCTGAACTTCGCACGTTCATCATCCCCCATGCCCTGATCCACAAAGCTCGACTGCACGAGCAGGCTCATTTGATTGGACTGGAAGATCAACGTGTCGACTTTCGTAGTATCGAGATGAACTCCTACTACTCCTCCGCATCTCGGATTTCATTCGCCACAAACTTCTCGACCTGAACAGGAGCTTCACCTTCGAAACGGTGATGTCGTCAGACGATAAGGTCAAATTCATGAAGCGGGCGCAGGATCAGGGCTATCGCACTTATCTGTATTTCGTTGCGACCGATTCGGTGACGATCAACATCAACCGGGTTGCAAACCGAGTCGATGACGGTGGTCATCCCGTCGCTGAGGAAAAAATCATAAAGCGCTATCGTGGGTCGCTTGATTTATTGCCTTCCGCCGTAGCCGCTTCCAACCGATCCTACATCTTCGATAACTCGGCTGAAAAATCCGTCCTGCTGGCCGAGGTCACTGACGGCACCGATCTGCAATATCACTGCGAAGAAATCCCGGAGTGGTTCGTCAACGCTTATGTCGATAAAGTGACGGACCCCGACAGCGACGAGTAAGCGTCAGTCCGTAAGTCTCATCACGCCCACCCCATACTCACCAACACCACCCCCAACAACCCCACGTACGCCCACGCGTGCAGCCGATCCGGGATGCGCCCCACCCAACGGGCGGCCAGGCGCATGCCGAACCAGGCGCCGAGGGTCAGGAGGGCGAAGGCGATGAGGTTGACGTAGCCGATGTAGCCCGCGCCCAGACGTGTGTTGTCCAATGCGCCGGTGACCATGTAGGTGGCCGTGCCGACGAGGGCGACGGGTAGACTCAGCGGGTTAGCCATGGCGGTCGCCTGGGTCATGCTCAGGCCGCAGCGCCTCAGAAGCGGGACAGTCATGACGCTGCCGCCGACGCCAAGGAATGTCGCAATGGCGCCGATGAGAATGCCGCCGGGGCCGCGCGTCATTGCGCTCAGTGGGCGTGGTTCACTTTCAGCAGCGTGTGAAACGAATCCGCGTCTTAGCAGGCAATCGGCGATGGTGATTGCCAGATAAGCCATAAACGCTAAGCGCAATACCGAGCCGTTGACGAAGCCGGCCGCGACGGCGCCGATCAGCGAGCCGATGCCAATGAAGCCGGCCAGTGGCCACAGCCAATCCTTGAGCAGCGTGCCCGAGCGGGCGGAGCGGCGGGTGCTCAATGAGGCGTTGACGATCATCACGCAGGTTGAGGTTGCCACGGCCACGTGCATCGCGACGGGCGCGCTCAAGCCGCCGACAGCCTCGCTGTTCAGGACACCAAACAACACCGGCACGACCACGAAGCCGCCTCCGAACCCGAAGAGCACAGTCGTCACCCCGGAAAGACCGCCGAACAGCGCCAGCAAGAGATACGTCATCGCCCGAAACCCTCGAATAAGAGGTGTTCACAATAAGCAGGCTGATCACGTCAAACTTGAGGATTCGGGCCATTCATGTTTGTGTTTCGGCCAGACTCTGGAAAAACGCCATGCGCAACGTCTCTATTGAAACGCTCGATAACACCCCCCGCCCGGTCGTGGCGATTGGCAATGATTACGCCGATGGCTACCTGCTGCGTCGTCACCATCACCGCCGTGCTCAATTGCTGTACGGCTCGACGGGGGTAATGAAAGTCTCGACCCCTCAGGGCGATTGGGTGGTGCCCCCTCAACAGGCAGTGTGGATTCCGCCGAAGATGGAACACGAAGTCCTGATGCTCGGGGTCAGCACCCGCAGCCTGTACATCGAACCGTCTGCGGTGCCCGTCTTCAGACAGACTTGCGAGGTCATCGGAATCTCGCCCCTGTTGCGCCAACTTTTGATCGAGGCGGTGGAGATGCCGTTGACGTACGCAGTCGACGGCCGCGACGGGGCGCTGATAACGCTGGCCTTGATGGAAATCGGGCAGGCCAGAACGCTGCCGTTGCACATTCCCCTGCCCGATGATCACCGCCTGCTCGCCCGCTGCCAGGCCTTCTTGCGACACCCGGACATTCATCAATCGCCCCAGGACTGGGCGCAGAATTTGTTCGTCAGTGAGCGCTCGTTCAGCCGCCTGTTTCGTGAGCAGACGCAGATGAGTTTCGGCCATTGGCGGCAACAGGCTTGCGTGGTGCTGGCGTTGTCGCGGCTGTCGAGCGGTGAATCCATTACCCGCATTGCGCTGGAGCTGGGCTATGAAAGCCCGGGCGCTTTTTCGACCATGTTCCGTCGTCTAACCGGTCGTCCTCCCAGCCACTATGCCCGCGACCAAGAAGACTCTAAGCGCGCAAAAGGTTGAACTAGCACCGGTTTTCTCCATACGGTCCGACGGTCTTTCGCTCAGCTTCTACACTCACCCGAGTGGGTTTTAACGAGGGGGCAGGACAACTCATCCATTTATTTTTGTTGCCCAACTTTCGGAGGAGATGAGCATTTCACGCTAACTGCCTGTTTAGTATGAACAAAGTCCAAAATACCCTGTTTTTAGGGGTTTGTTTAATTCATATATTTTTCAAAAACCCGCTCATATACTGGCACTGCGCAACCATTGGAATGTGTGGCGTTCGGGATGATAAGAAGTCGACCCGATGAACCCGCAAGGCAGCACAGACCCGAAGCGAAGAACGAGCAAGCTCCATGCTAAGAAAAATCGCGGTCTCCGACCTGACGCTGGGTATGTACATCCATGAGTTTTGCCGCCCTCGTGTTCACGATCCATTCTGGACCTTGCACGTAGAACGCGAACTGCGCGACGAAGCCGTGCTGCAGCGCATTCAGAAATCGACGCGCGAGGTGTGGATTGACACCCGGCGCGGCAAGATCCCCGATGAGCACACGCCGATTCTGGCTGTCGCCTCGACCCACGTTCCCGCGCCTGACACCACCGCGAGTTCTATAGAGAAAGAGCTGGCGCGCGCCAAGATGATTTGCGGCCGAGCCAAAGATGCGGTGATGACCATGTTCACCGACGCCCGGATGGGCCGCGCGATGAACGCCGAAGACGTCGATTTGCTGGTCGAAGAAATCTCGACGTCGATCATGCGCCACCCTCACGCGCTGATCAGTCTTTCGCGTTTGAAAACGTCTGACGAATACACCTACATGCACTCGGTGGCGGTCTGTGCGCTGATGGTGGCGCTCGCCCGTCAAATGAATCTGAGCGAAGACCAGGTCCGCGATGCGGGCGTTGCGGGCTTGATGCATGACGTCGGCAAGATGATGATTTCCCCCGCCATTCTCAACAAACCCGACCGCCTGACCTTCGATGAATACGAAGCGATGAAGCATCACCCGCAGGCCGGGCTGGAAATCCTGCAAAACTGCCAGCAGGTCACCAACGCGGTGCGCGACGTGTGCCTGCACCACCATGAAAAGGTCGATGGCAGTGGCTACCCCCACGGCCTCAAAGGTGAAGAGATCAGCATCTTCGCCAAAATGGGCGCGATCTGTGACGTCTACGATGCGGTCACTTCAAACCGGCCTTACAAGCGAGGGTGGGATGCGGCGCAGTCCATCCGCGAAATGGCGTCGTGGAAAGGCCACTTTGACGAGAAAATCTTCCAGCACTTCGTCAAGACCGTCGGCATCTACCCCGTCGGCGCACTGGTGCGCCTGAAAAGCGAACGGCTGGGCGTGGTGATAGAGCAAGGCGAAAAATCGCTGCTGCACCCGAAAGTGAAGGTGTTCATGTACACCCGCACGCGCATCACCTTCGAGCCGGAAATCGTCAATCTGGGCGATCCCCGTGCACAGGACGGCATCGTCAAATTCGAATTGGCAGAAGACTGGGGCCTGGGGGATGTGGACGCGATGTGGGCGGGTGATGCGGCGCCGTGATGCGTCTCTGAAGATTCGTTCAGTACGCACTCAACCGCGCCGCAGCGGGACGATGCCTACCTGCATACCGAAAGGCCTGAACACGGCGTTGAGTGTCTGAAACGTAGGGTTTCCATCATCCTGTTCAATCTGGCGCAGCGTACGCAGGGATATTTTGCACATCGCGGCGAATTGCTCCTGGCGCAGCCCCGTCACATCCGTGCGCAAGCGCTTTACAGCACCTCCGATGCTGATAGTGCCCGCCGTCAATTGATCGCGAAGTTCATCCAGAAGGATGCCGCGCTGACGTATTTCGTCCTTCACATAAGCCCCCATGAAATGAACGTGCGCTCAAGCCGAGAGAGGGTAATCCTCGGATGCCTGAACGTTTGCTGAGGCAGGCCAACGTCGCTGAGAACATCGGGGAGCGCGATAAGTTTGCGCGCGTCGAGTTTGAGTCCTTCGAAAAGCTGATCGGGATCTACCCACTGCGACAATGATCGACAGGCGCCGAGCCAGTCGACCTCGCCCGCCCTTTCGATGGGTTCGGGCCATTTGGTTGTGCGCGTCACACCTTCTTCATCCATGACCATGGGCGCCAAATCGTAGATAGGGGCGAGCGTCAGCCTGTGCGGATCTCGCAGAATGGCCGTGTTGCGCCCATGATTGTCACTGTTTCCCAACACCTGATTGATCAGATCGCGACGCAGGTATTCAGCCACCAAGTGAGGAATCTCGTCCTGCTGACCGTTGGCTGTCCAGGCATCGGCGAGCGCGGTCAGCGCCTGAACATGAGACATGTAGCTGCCGGGTCGTGTGATGTCTGCCAACGAATAAACCGACTCGACCGCCAGCCGAACAACAGCTTGCCCGTCCACCCCGCGGTCAAAACGCTTCATCCACAGGCTGGGTTTTCGCGCCTCCTCCAGACTCATGCCATCACAGGACACAACATTGAAGCCAAGCTGCTCCAGCGCCTGGTAATAGCAGAACTCACTCTTGAGAATCGTGCGATCCGTCTCGTTACCCTTGTTCCGGGAGAACTTCACGAACCAATGCTGGCGTACATCCCGATCCAGCAGAGTTGCATCCGGGTGCATCCTTCCTTGAGCATCCTCGGCCAACAACAGCTTGGGCGCTTCACCACCCGCCCCCGTTGCCCCACCTACTGCAGCACCCTGTTCATAGGCGTATTCGAGAAACCGGCTGTCGCGGGCGATGACCTCGTTCCTGTCAAACCCAATGCTGTGTCCCTGCGCGAGCGCTTCGACCGACTCTTTGATCCTGAGGTGCCCGATCGGCGCTGGCGTGCACCGTTGCAACAGCACCAGATCCGCGGCTTCGTTTGCGCCCTTGGGCATCGTAAGTCGCGCCAACAAAAAACGCCGTGCCGCACCAGCGGGCAAGATATCGAGCAGGAACGCCGGGACAGTGGAGGTTCGGTGAAGATCCCAGGTTACCGGAATTTTGGCGCTGACCGACTGTGCAGTGGTTGCCCCCAATGCGTCGAGATGGTCGAGCAAATAGGGTTGGTTATAAGCAAAGCTACAAGGGCTGGCTTGACCCTGCTCTGGCTTCTCGAACTCCAGACCCATAACGTCCTGCCACTCGCCAGCGGCGTAAAGTTGTAGGGTCAGATGCATGGTTTGGACTCGGCAATTTAATGCCTAAACCATAGAGAAAAAGCACAAAAAAGGCAACTTAATGCCTAAAATAGCGCTCCGCTCGAAATAATCAGCATTTTAATGCCGATCAACCCAACAGTCCCAGCTCCTGCGCTCGCGCCACGGCTTGGGTTCTACGCTCCACGCCCAGCTTGCTGTTGATGTGGCTGGCGTGGGTTTTGACCGTGTGCAGCGAGATGAACAGCCGTTCGCTGATTTCCTGATTGGAACAGCCCTGAGCGATCAGCTGAAGCACTCCGAGCTCGCGGGCGCTGAGCGCGTCGGCGCCGGGGCATGGGGCGGTTTCGTTGATGTCCCGCGCGCAGGGCAGGTCTTTGCTGACATGGGGCGACAGTTGATTGAGCAGGTAATCGACGAGTCGGCAACGGGGGCGTTTCAGCAATTGCTCGCTCAGCCAGTCCGGGTGTTGGCGAATGACGGGGAGCAGGGGCAGGATCGCGCCACCGGTGGCGTTTTGGAGACTGCGGCCGAGCAGCGTTTGGGCATGGGTTTTGTCTGCGGTGTCGAGCGCCAGGGTGAGCCACTGGCTCGTTGCATTCAGGCCGAGTAGACCGGCGCCGATCTGTTGCGCATAAGTTTCCAGGCCCATCAGACGTTCGACGGATGCCTCCGTGCGGCCTTGTATCTGATCCAGCATGGCACGCAGCAATTCGATGTGTTGCGGCATGAGCGGCATGCATTCCGGCGCGGCGGCGGGATGGTCACCGCCATAGGTTTGCCCCAGACGCAAAAGCCAGGCGTCGGCAAGGTCGATTCTTCCCTGCGCCAGCCACAGCTCGCATTTCGCCAGCGTGATCATCGCCAGGTAATATACGGGCGGTACGTCCCAGATGTGCATCAGCCGCTCGGCTTCGGCCAGTTCCGCGAAGGCTTCGGCGAACCGCCCTTCCCGGCCCTCCATCCCGGCGATCACGCAATGACCGATCAGCACGCTGATGTCCCGGCACGCGCGCGCTTCGACCAGTCCGCTATCCAGTCGTTTGCGCCCGGCGTCGAACTGCAGGCATTGAACGAGCAAGTAGCCTTCATACAGCGTCAGCCGCGCACGAACCGCGTAAATCCGCTGCGAGGACAAACCGTTCAAGCGACGCAATCCCTGACGCACCTCTTCCAGAGAACGTAATGCTTCCCCCCTGGCCAAGAGCGTGCGCGCCCGGTCGTAGTGGGCCAGCGCCTCGAAGAGGGGATTGGCGACGCGTTGCGCCAGTTCCAGCGCATCGCGGTTCAATGCCCGTGCGCGCCATAAGTCTCCGTCGGCAATGGCGAGATTGGCCAGGGTGGACAGGCACAACAGCCGCTGGCCATAGCGCTTTTGAGGAAGGCTCACGAGCGCCTCGCTGCAATAGCGGTGCGCAGTTTCGCTGTCGCCACGGCCCCGGGCGATGATGCCGCTGAGCGCCAGCCACTGCGCCAGCATGGATTTCTGCGCGGTGGCCGAGGATGCAGGCAGAAAGCGACTGAGGTGATTGCCCAACTCCTCGGCAGCATCGAGCTGACAGGCCAGGCCCAACGCCCACGCGTACAAGACGATCAAGCGCGGCGTGCTGATCAGCAGGCTGTCAGGCAGGTCCATTTTCCAACGCAGCAACATGCCGACGTTTTGCTCGGCCAACAACTGCTCTTCGGACAGGTTCTGCACCAGATTGGCGGCGACATCGTGATGACCCGCGCGTAACGCTTGTTCGATGGCTTCGTCCAGCAGGCCTTGCTCGCTGAACCAGCGGCAGGCGTTCAAATGCAGACGTCTTTGTTGCGGCGCGACAGTGTTGCCCGCTCGGGCGCGCAGGAGATCGGAAAACAGGTGGTGATAACGGAACCAGCGCCCGTTCTCGTCCAACGGCACCAGAAAAACCTGATGCGCTTGCAAGAAAGCGATGATTTCCGTGCTGTCGTGACTGTCCCGCGCCGCGTCGCACAAGGGGCTGCAAAAGCGCTCCAGACAGGCGGTTTCATAGAGGAAGGCCTGGACGTCACCAGGCAGGCAGTCGATCACCTCTTCGAGCAGGTAATCGCGGATCAGCCCTTCGCCGCCGTTCACCCCTTGAGTCAGGGTGTTACTGCCCGCCTCTGTCGCGGCGAGCAACCAGAAACGCAAACCGGCCACCCACCCTTCGCTGCGCTGTAGCAGGTTGTGTAGCGCTTCATCGGTCAACGAACTGCTGTGCTGATCCAGCACGGCCATCGATTCGTCGTCGGTCAGCCGCAGGTCATTTTCGGAGAGTTCGAGCAATTGCCGGGACAACCGCAACCGCGCCAGGTGCCAGTCCGGGCGCTGTCGGCTGGTGACCATGACGATCAGGCCCGCAGGCAGGTGATTGAGCAGAAATTGCAGGCAGCGGTCGAGCACCGGGCCTTGCACAAGGTGGTAGTCGTCGAGCACCAGCAGCAGCGGTTTGCTCAACATCAGGTGCATCGCCAGTTCGTCCAGCAAACCGTCGAGCCACTCTTCAAAGGCAAAGGGCTGATGCCGCTGGCGCATTTTCAGCAGACCCAGCGCCTGATTGCCCAATTGAGGGAAGAATTGTTGAAGGCCTGAAAGAAGACGTTCAAGGAAGCGACCGGGATCGCTGTCACGCTGGCTCAAGCCCAGCCAGAGGTTTTGCCATTGACCAGGAAGACTCTCGCAAAACTCCACTGCCAGCGAACTTTTGCCAAATCCGGCAGGCGCGCTGACCAGTAACAGCCGTCCTGACAACCCCGCACTCAGCCGCTCGCACAACCTGGGCCTGGGCACATAGCCTTCAGGCAGGGGTGGGCGGAAGAAACGTCCTTCCAACGCAGTGACTGCGTGATTTGCGATTCCTTGCAAACGCGACAGATCAGTCATGGCCGGCTCTTGTTAGAGGTGCTTGTTATTCGGCGTTCAGATGTCGGGAGACTAGCGGCTAAGTCAGCGCTTTTGAAGAATGTTCGACGAAAGACTGTAAGAAAACGTATCCCATCAACAGGGCGAATGTTGCTTTATATGTTTGGGGAGGGGGGGCCTTACGTTAATGCGAATCTGCACAAGAATTCAGATTTGGATCATGCCCCCAGGCGAATCCGGATTATGCGGAGCGCCTGAAGCTTCGTGGTCGGTTGGTTTTGCTGCCGGTTCCCGGCAGATCGCAGGCAAGCCAGCTCCTTGTATCTCGACTCTGGCGTTTCATCGCGCCATAGTTCTCGACTGATCATCGAGGGAGAGCCGGGAAGCTGTTCAGCTCCTAAGGCCTCAGAGCTTACAAAGTAGATAGAGCTCCGGTTCTCCAACCTCACTCGAAAAGTCCGAACGGTATCCAGTGCGCGCCTTCGGCGTGAGCACGCATGTACAAGGCAGGACCGGGTGACGCGATGATCGTGTGCAATCGACTCTGGAGAGCGCCATGTCTGCTTTTGTTGGCATCGATATCGCCAAAAACTCATTTGATATCGCCACCCCGCTGGATAACGGGAAGTTCAGGACCAAAGCCAGGCTGGCCAATAATCCCAAGGGTTATCAGGTGCTGCTCGACTGGCTTACCACCCACTCCGAGCCCCATGCCTGGGTCGTGATGGAAGCCACCAGCGTCTACCACCAGGGCGTTGCTGATTGCCTTCACGCTCACGGATACCGGGTGTGCATCGTCAACCCTGCGATCCTCCACCAGTACGGCAAGGATGAGCTGCGCCGGGTCAAAACCGACAAGGCCGATGCAAAGCTGATCGCCCGCTATGCGCAAGACAAGCACACCAGACTGCGCGAGTGGGTGCCGGAGCCCGCGCCACGTCGGCGCTTGCGCGCGTTGGTGCGTCGACTGGAAGATTTGCAGGAAATTCAGCAGATGGAAAGCAATCGTCTGGATGTCGCCGAAGACAAGGTCAAAGCGTCGATCGAGTCGGTGATCAGCCACGTCAAGCAACAGATCGACGAGACCAGGAAAGCGATCAAAGACAATATTGACGACGATCCTGACCTGCGCCAGAAGCGCGATCTGATCGTGACCATCGACGGGCTGGGGGATACGACCGCAGCGCTGATCCTGGCCGAACTCGGCGACCCATTGGATTACAAGGGCCCCAAATCTATCGTTGCCTTTGCGGGCCTGGACCCACGTTGTGCTAGCTCGGGAGAGTCGGTAGGCCCGACCCATATATCCAAAACCGGCTCGAAAAGGCTGCGCGCCGGGCTTTACATGCCAGGCATGGCTGGCCTAAAGCACAACGCGGTGTTGCGAGAGCTAAAGACCCGGATGCGCGCCAATGGGAAAGCCCCAAAAGAGATCATCTGTGCAGCAATGCGAAAGCTGCTGCATCTGGTCTATGGCGTGCTGAAATCGGGCAAGCCGTTCGACGCAGAAATTGCGCTTGCCCGGTGATGGGCAAGACGGTATCTACGGCCTGCGGCCAGAATCAAAAGCCCGAATCGCGTCATTCCCGCATTCCCACGGCCTTTAGTCCAAATCCAAGGCCTGGATCCTTCCACCCACTCGCTTCTGCCGAAGGCGTGGGAGCTGGCTTGCCTGCGATCTGTTGCGAAGCGACAGCAAATGCGGCGTACACGGTCTGTTTGGCAGAACCTCAATAGCTGAAGGTCGTTTAAACCACAGGGATTTCCCGAATGATCTGCGGTCCGAATCCAAAGTAGCCTCAACCACACTCATTCGTCGCCCAAAAAAACACCCCGAAAATTCGGGGTGTTTTCACGTGCAACCACGGGGTTCAGCCGTAGGGTAAAGCGGCGCAGGACAGCCCGTGCTCTGTAGCTGTGATCAACAATGCACGGCTCTGCGCCCATTCGTTTGCCTGATCAGCGCACGCCTTCCTGACGCAGCGCGTTAGGCTGGAAGTCGCTGATGGTGGCAGTGAAGCCGAAGTCGTAGGCCTTTTTCTCTTCGTTCTTCATGCCCAGCGCCAGGTAGCGGCCGGACTGGAGGTCGTAGAGGGCTTCGAGGGCGTACCACGGCACTTGCTTGTCGTAGTAGTTCTCGGCATGGGCTTCAGCGACACGCCACAGTTGGCCGCGACCGTCGTAGTGGTCGATGACAGCGGCTTGCCAGGTGTCTTCGTCGATGAAGAAGTCACGCTTGGCGTAGATGTGGCGCTGGCCTTCTTTCAGGGTGGCGGTCACGTGCCAGACGCGACGCAGCTCGTAGCGCGCCAGGTCCTGATTGATGTGGCCTGCCTTGATGATGTCGGCGTACTTGAGCTTCGGATCGTCAAGCTTGTAGCTGTCGGAGGCGATGTACAGCTCTTGTTTACCGATCAGTTTCCAGTCGTAGCGATCCGGTGCACCGTTGTACATGTCGAGGTTGTCGGAGGTGCGCAGACCGTCGGCGGCGGTACCTGGACCGTCATAGGACACTTGCGGCGCACGACGCACGCGGCGCTGACCGGCGTTGTAAACCCACGCTGCACGCGGCTCTTTCACTTGGTCGAGGGTTTCGTGCACCAGCAGCACAGTGCCAGCCAGACGTGCCGGGGCGGTCACTTCTTGCTTGAAGTAGAACAGGATGTTGCCCGGGTTCTTCGGATCGTAGTCCTTCATCTTGTCGCGGAAGACGAACTCGTCGTGGAAATACACCGGGTTGAACGAGCCGTTGGTTTGTGGCGTGGCTTGGGTCACCAGACGCGACACGCTGCCGCCGCGATAGCGGGTGATGTGGTTCCAGATCACTTCCAGGCCATCTTTGGGAATCGGGAACGGCACGGCGGTTTCGAAGTTTTCCAGACCGTTGCCGCCACCGACCAGCTTGGTGTTGGTGGCGTTTTTCTTTATGGACGCAAAGACATCGGCGGGCACGGTCGCGCCACGATGCGACGGATAAACCGGCATTTTGAAGGTGTCCGGGTACCGTTTGAACATCGCGTACTGACCCGGTGCGAGCTTGTCCTTGTACTGATCGACGTTCTGCGCGGTGATGGTGAACAGCGGTTTTTCATTGGCATACGGGTTGGCCAGGAAGCCTTTGTCATCCACCGCGCCCGCATTGGTCGCCATCGGGGTCCACGCCGGAATGGTACCGGCGGCGTTGCCGGCCTTCTCGGCGCCCATCGGCGTCAGCGTCGTGCCCAGCTTGGCCGCCTCGTCTGCGGACACCGCTGCCATCACCCCGGTCGCCAGCAATGACAGACCCAATACGCCGACGTGCAGCAGCCCCTTCGTGATTTTCATGTTCATGGTCATTCCTTAGAAGTTCACACCGAAGCTGAGGGCCACGAAGTCGCGGTCATCCACTGTGGTGTACTTGCCGTCGAAGAAGTTGGTGTAGGAAAGGTTGGCGGTGTAGGTGTTCTGATATTCCGCCTCCACGCCCAGGCTCACGGCCTTGCGACCTTCTTCGAAGTTGCCGCCAGGGCCTGGCGAATAACCTTTGACGTCGTGGGACCACGCCACGCTTGGCTTGAGGTTCACACCGGCGAACACGTTGTTGTAGTCCCAGATGGCACGGGCGCGATAACCCCACGAATCGGTGGTGGTGAAACCGTCGTTTTCGCAGTAGCGGCTGAGGTTGTTGAGCGGCGCGCCTGCCAGGGTGCTGGCGTTGAGCGCGGTACATTGACCATTCGGCAACGGGCCAGGGCCGTAGCTCGGGTCACGTCCGTAACGCAGTTTGGACGTGCTTTCCAGGCCACCGACGTGAGTCCAGCCCACCTCGCCCACCATGGTCAGACGCTCGGCGCCCATCACCTGGTCGAAGAAGTGCGTGAAGGTGGTCTGCGCCTGGCTGACTTCCTTGCGGCGGTAGCCTTTCTGGTCAGCGCCCGGCGTGCCTTGCAGCAACGCAACGCTTGGGTTCAGCGGCGTCAGGCCGGAATACAGAATGTCGGTGGTGTTCAGCTGAACCGGCGCGTTCGGGCGGTAGCTCAGCTCGCCGCTCCACGCCGTACCGGTAGGCAGCGTGGTGGAGAAGCTCAGGCCGAACAGGTGAATGTCTTCGGGGTATTCGACGTAATAGCTGGAGTTGGCCGCGACCACGACCGGCAGCAGGGTAGGCGCGAGGCTGGTGGCCACACCCAACGGTACGCCGCGGCTCGCCAGACCACCTACCAGACCGGCCGCACTGTAGGCACTGGCCGGGCCACCCTTGCCACTGAAGATCGGCGAGCGGCTGTGGTAATTCATGTAGTAGGCGCCGAACTCGGTGTCCAGCGGCTCGAAGTTGTAGTGCATGGCCAGGCCGTACTGGCCGCTGTCGCGGGCATCGCGATCCGGGCCACGGGCCACGATGGCGCCCTCGTCAGGGCTGCCGAAGTTGACGCCACGTGCTGCCAGCGTCGCTTGAACCGGCCCCCGCAATGCGGCCGGCAAGGCAGCGTTCAGACTGTTGCGAGTGCGCAGTACCGCCAGGTTGTTTTGGCAACCGTCGGCGATCACGTCAGGCTGCGAGAAGAAGGTGCCGCAGTTGTCGACGACCGTCTGGTCCCACTCCAGCTGATAGAAGCCTTCAGCCGACAGGTTCTCGGTCAGACTTTGCGACAGGTAAAACATGTTGACCGGAATCAGGCCTTCCTTGATTTCTGAGCCAGGACGGCGAAACGCCGACACATCGATAGGGTTGATGCTGTTGATGCCGCCACCGATAAAGGTGCTCTCACCCCAACTCACCACCTGCTTACCGAAACGCACGGCACCAGGCTGATCAGCAATGGAGTAGTTGTGGTAAACGAACGCGTCGAGCAGCTGGAACCCTGAGGACTTCGCGCCTTCTTTGCGGCCTGAGTCGCTGATGTCCTTGAACTCGCGGCCTTCATCCTTGAGTTCGAAGTCGTACCAGTACTTGCCCCGCAGGAATACGCCGGTGTCGCCGTATTTCAGCTCCAGATCGTGAATGCCTTTGAAGATCTTCGAAAAGGTTTCCCCACTTTTGAAGTTCAGGTGGCCGTCATCGGAGGTTTGCGAAAGACCGTGTCCGCCGTTGTTGGAACCGATGAGGTTCTTGTTGGCGTTCTGGGTAGACCAACTGGCGCCAATGGAGAGCGACGAGTCGAAATTACCTTCGATTTCACCGATGTTGAAACTGACGCCGAACGCAGGACCGGCGAGCGTGGAAGCGAGGCTGACGGCCAAGGGCAATCTTGCCCGGCGCCAGAACGGGTTTGCTGATGTCATCGACGCTACTCCATGTGCTTTTATTTTTATGGCAGTGGGTGCTTCCAGAAACGACTCAGGCAGACAGATTCGCGATGCCTGGGTGTCAACGCGTGTCGGGCAGCCCATGTAAAGCTGCGAAACGAGGCGGCGTTTTTCTCCGGTTCCTACCTACTGCCGACTATAGCCAGCAGGTACAACGGCTTGATCCCTCTAAAGTGTGATTTACAGCGTCGACGCCTCTGATCCGCCGATTTCGACGGACTCACGCGTGCGGCAAAGGGAGGATGGCTGAATTTAGGAATTTGGCAAGCGGGACGTCTAGACGGCGGCTTCGCGACACATCGCCCGGGTCAGGACCCGAGCGATGCATGCGAGCAAAATGACTCAGAGAGTCGAGAGGAAAGTACTGTTGGTGCTCTGCCATTCGAGGATGTCGAGGCGGATTTTCTTCTTGTCGAGCTTGCCGACACTGGTCTTGGGAATTTCAGTAACAAGGGCGATCTGGCTCGGAATCGCCCACTTGTTAATGTGCCCCTGTTCCACGAAAGGTTTCAGGTGTTCTTTCAAGGCCTTGGCGTCGACCACATGACCTTCGCGCACCACCAGTAACGCAAAGGGACGTTCGCCCCACTGTGGATCGGCGACCCCGACCACGGCCACTTCGCGCACGCCGGGGTGGCGGCTGCACAGGTCTTCGAGCTCCAGCGAAGACACCCATTCCCCGCCCGTCTTGATCACGTCCTTGATGCGATCGCGAATGTCGATGCCGCCCATGCTGTCGAGCGTCGCCACGTCGCCTGTGTGCAGCCAGCCACCGGCCCACAGCTCGGCGCCTTTTTGCGGTTCGCGGTAGTAGCTCTCGGTCAGCCATGGCGCGCGCAACACCAACTCGCCTTGGGTCTCGCCATCGGACGGCAGGAAATTACCCTCGCTGTCGACAATCGCGGCCTCCACCAAAACACCGGGTGTGCCGGCCTTGATCCGGTACGTGATGCGCTCGTCTTCGCTGCCCGCCATCAGTTCGTCGTTCAAGTGCGCCACCGAAACGAGGGGCCCGGTTTCGGACATGCCATACGCACCCGTCAGTTGAATGCCCTTGGCCTTGGCCGCTTCGTAGAGCGAACGGTTGAGCGAGCTGCCGCCGATGATGATGTTCCAGCCGGTGAAATCCACATCCTTGGCGGCCTTGGCGTTGAGCACCATTTGCATGATGGTCGGCACACAGTGGGAGAACGTGACCTTCTCCTTGCGCCATAGCTCGACCAGCAATTCCGGGTCATAACGACCGGGGTAAACCTGCTTCACGCCGAGCATGGTCGCCGCGTACGGCACACCCCACGCATGCACGTGGAACATCGGCGTGATCGGCATGTAGACCTTGTCGCTGCACAGCTGCCCTTCGACGCTGCCCATGATCGTCGCGACGGCCATAGTGTGCAGCACCAACTGACGGTGAGTGAAATACACCCCTTTGGGGTTGCCCGTGGTGCCGGTGGTGTAGAACGTCGTCGCCACTGAGTTCTCGTCGAAATCCTCGAAGCGGTAGTGCGGGCTGGCAGCCGCCAGCAGTGTTTCATACTCACCCACCAGGTCAGGAAGGTCGGCGGTCTTGTCTGCTGTGTCGGTGAGCAACAGGGTCTTCTCGACCGTGGTCAGCTTGCTCGCGAAGCAGTTATAGAGGGGGACGAACTCGCTGTTGACCAGCACGAACTTGTCTTCGGCGTGGTTCATGGTGAACAGAATCTGATCCGGCGAGAGGCGCACGTTGATGGTGTGAATCACGGCGCCAATCATGGGAATGGCAAACATGCATTCCAGATAACGATGGCTGTCCCAATCCATGACGGCCACGGTATCACCCGCTTTCACCCCCGCCTCGGTCAGCACATTGGCCAGTCTGCAGATGCGCTCGTTGAGGGTCAGATACGAATAGCGTGATTGGTCCCGGTAAACGATTTCCCGCGATTTCTCGTAACGACTGCCCGACATCAGCAGACTTTTGATCAACAGGGGGTACTGGTACGCGCCATCGGCTGGCGGAATCACGCGAGTCTGCAGCATAGGAATCCCTTTTCAAGATGCATGGGCGGTGCTGAAAATATGCACTCTAGAGCCTTCACTCGCTAGCCAAATCAGCCAAAGGGATGATTCGATTGACGAGTGACCATGCAGGCATTGCGCCATTTAACAGGGTGAAACGGCCCTAAGCGAGCTGAGCCGAGGGGTTTTCAGCCGGGGTGCGTGGGAAAACGGCCGCCGCAAGGAAGGTCAATGCCGCGAAGCCCGCAAGAATGAGATACAGCCCCGCCAGCCCCTGACGTGGCTCTACGTAGGCAATCAGCGGAATCGCTGTGGCGCTCGCACCGAAGGACAAGAAGTAACGCAACGCGAATACCCGCGACTGCCATTGCGGCGCGACGAAGTTAGCGACCATCGCATCGTTAACCGTCACCTGACCAAACACCACGAACATGAAACCCGCCCCCAGCAGCATCACCGGCCAGCTGTCGACGTAGGCCAGCGCGAACAGAAACGGTGCCTGGCAGATGGTCAGGATCACGAACGGCCATTTGAGGCTGAACCGGTCGAGGAAACGGCCGATGGTCAATTGCGCAATGGCCCCAAAGGCGTAAGCCAAGCTGACGATGAGACCCAAGGTTTGCGGCGAGGCGAACAGGTCGTGCAAGCGATCCTGAAACAGCTTCGGATACGTCATGGTGGTGGCGTTGAACACCACGCCGCCGGTGGCCGTGGCGATCGCCAGCACAGTGAAGACCATCGTCATGGAGATCCGCTGGCCGGATTTGCCTTTCGGCGCAGTGTGCGCCCGCACCGGGATCGGCTCGTCCTTGATCTGCCAGGCAAACGCCAGTCCGATCAGAATCGACACGCTGCCCGGCAGGATGAAGGCTGAGCGCCAGCCAAATTGCGCGACGAGAAAGCCCGTCAGCAGCGCGGAAAACGCCACGCCCAGGTTGCCCCACATGCCGTTGACACCGATTTCGCGGCCACGGTTCTGCGCGTAGGCCACCAGCATGGCGGTGCCGACGGGGTGATAGATGGCGGCGAACACGCCCACCAGCGTCATGCCGACCGCCAGCATGGTCGTGCTGGTGCTCAACCCGGTGATGATCGAAGCGGCGCCGATGCCGAAGAAGAACAGCAGCATCATGTGCCGCCGACTCCAGCGATCACCGAGCCAGCCCGCCGGTAGCGAGCAAGCCCCGAAAGCAATGAAACCGCCGAGCGACAGGCCGATCAGTTGGGCGTAGTCCAGCGCAAAGGCCTGTGTCATGCCCAGCACGGCGGCCGGGAAAATCAGCATGAACATGTGATCGATGACGTGGGCGGCGTTAATGAAATGGATCACCCGTCGGGGTGAGTTGGATCGTTGGGATTGACTCATGGCAGCGCATCCTGAGGCTTGCGGTGAAGGTGGATGCTCATGCTAAGTTGGCGACAATTCGCATTTCAGACAACAAAGTCATCGAACCCGCCATGTTGATCAATCATCTCCGCCACAGCCCCGTGACTGCTCACCCTGCGGACTACCCCGAAGGCGGCTATCACCCGTGGCACATTCACGCCGAGGCGCAGTTGCTCTATGCGGTCAGCGGCATGATGCGGCTGGTGACCAAAACCGGCGCCTGGGTAATTCCGCCAACGCGGGCGGTGTGGATTCCGCCGATGGTGCAGCACGAGACGTTCATGTCCGGCGAGGTGTTGATGCGCTCGCTGTTCATTGCGGGCGAACACTGCCCACCGGGGTTGAATCAGTGCTGCGTGCTGGCCGTCACGCCGCTGTTGCGCGAGCTGATCGTGCGGGCCACTCAAGGTGACGAGCATGCGGCCAATCCGCTGATTCAGCAGTTGATGCTGGAAGAAGTCGCCGGGCTGAAAAACCTTCCGCTGCACATCCCGATGCCCCGCGACCGGCGTCTGCACAGCATTTGTGTGTCCGTGCTCAAGGCCCCCGATCACGGCAACACGCTGGAGGATTGGGCGCAGGAAGTCGGCGCCAGCTCACGCACACTGACGCGGCTGTTCAAACAGGAATTGGACCTGAGTTTCAACGCGTGGCGTCAGCAAGTGCGCTTGATGGAAGCGTTGCCGAGACTGCTCGATGGCGAGAGTGTGCAGCGGGTGGCGAATGATCTGGGGTATGGCAGCGCGAGAGCGTTTAGCGCCATGTTCAGTCGTTTGCTGGGAGAAAGCCCCCGGGAGTATCTGGGGGCGTTGCGGCAGTTGAGCCAGCTGAAGCGATAGAGACTCCCTGTAGGAGTGAGCTTGCTCGCGATAGCGGTGGGCCTGTGCCGATTGCTCTGACAGACGTGACACCATCGCGAGCAAGCTCACTCCTACAGATTAAAAGCATCCAGCATGACAACGACTTAGATCAATGCATCTCGGTCAACGCGAGCTTCAGCCCCAGCGCGACCAACACCCCGCCCATCGCCCGATCGAACCAATGCCCCATGCGGGCGAAACCGGCCCGAACACGCTCTTGGCTGAACAGACGCGCCACCAGACAAAACCAGACGCCGGTCGCGACGGCCAGATAAACGCCATAACCCGCCTGAACCAGCAGCGGCGTGTGCGGGTTGATCACCACGGTGAAAAGCGACAGAAAAAACAGCGTCGCTTTCGGGTTCAAACCGTTGGTGACGAAACCCGCGGTAAAGGCGCCTCGCGCCGTGCGCTCGCCCTTGGCAAGATCAACCGGCGCGTCCGATGCGTTCGCCGGTTTGGCGCGCAGGGCCTTGATGCCGATGTACAGCAGGTACGCCGCAGCGGCCCACTTCAACGCGTTAAACAGCACGATGGACTGCGACACGATCAGCCCGATGCCCAGCAGCGAATAGCCGACGTGCAGGAAAATCGCCGTCCCCACGCCCATGGCGGTGTAAGTGCCCGCCTTGCGACCGTGGGTCACGCTTTCGCGCACGACCACCGCAAAGTCAGGGCCGGGGCTGGCCACGGCGAGCAGGTGAATGAGGGCTACGGTGAAAAATTCCGTCCAGTACATCGAAGGGTCTCCAAGGCGCTTTGGCCAATGACATGCGCTGTTACGTTCGCTACCTTACGCTTCCTATCCAACGGACAAAAGGTACAGCTGATGTCGAGTCAACGCAGAGCAGTTTTCCTGGATCACACCTCACTGGATCTCGGCGATCTGGACCTGAATCCTTGGCGTGAAACCTTTGGTGAACTGGTCCTGCATTCCAGCACGACGGCTGATCAGGTGATTGAACGCCTGCAAGGTGCGCACGCAGTGATTTCCAACAAAATCATGATCGATGCCGCCACGTTCGCAGCGTGTCCTGACCTCAAGCTGGTACTCGTCACGGCCACGGGCGTGAACAACGTGGACCTCGACGCAGCGCGCAAACACGGCGTCGTGGTCAGCAACTGCCAGGGTTACGGCACACCCTCCGTGGCGCAGCATGCCCTGATGTTGTTGCTGGCGATGGCCACGCGTCTGCCGGACTATCAGCAAGCGATTCAACAGGGTCAGTGGCAGAAGTCGAAGCAGTTCTGCCTGCTGGACTTCCCCATCGTGGAGCTGGAAGGCAAGACGCTGGGCCTGTTGGGCCATGGCGAACTGGGCGGCGCGGTGGCGAAACTCGCGGAAGCGTTTGGCATGCGCGTGATCGTGGGGCAGATTCCCGGCCGCCCTGCCCGTCCGGATCGCGTGCCGTTGCACGAATTGCTGCCGCAGGTGGACGCCCTGACCCTGCACTGCCCGCTCAACGAACACACCCGCGACATGATCAACGCCCACGAACTGAGCCTGATGAAACCCAAGGCGTTTATCGTCAACACCGCGCGTGGAGGATTGATCAACGAACAGGCGCTGGCCGACGCCCTGCGCAACGGCCATCTGGGCGGCGCGGCCACCGACGTGTTGACTGTCGAGCCACCGGTCAACGGCAACGCGCTGCTGTCCGGCGACATCCCACGCCTGATCGTCACCCCGCACAGCGCCTGGGGCAGCCAGGAAGCCCGCCAGCGCATCGTCGGCCAAGTCAACGAAAACGCCCGCGCGTTCTATGCCGGTGCGCCGATTCGGGTGATCAGCTGAGTGCCCCGCAACCTGTAGGAGCGTGGCTTGTCCCGCGAACGGCGACGAAGTCGTCGTAAGTTTGGTGACAGCGGTGTGGCAGGAACACCACATTCCCAGGTGTTACGACGGGTTCCCCGCCGATCGCGGGACAAGCCACGCTCCTACAGTAGATCGGTGTTTGGCCGTTTCCCCTGTTAAACTCCGCTCTTTTTTCAGGAGCCGATGATGGACCCGCGCAGTGAAGTGTTACTCCGTCAGGCCGAGCTTTTTCAGGGTTCGTTGCTGCTTGCCAATCTGCCTGCCGACGACTTGCTAGGCACGCTGCCGAACGCCCGGGGCTGGAGCTGGCATGCCGGGGATTTCGCCGCGCTGGACACCCGCTTCAACGGTCGCACCTATTTCGGGACCGAAGCACCCGCCGAGCCTTTAGAGGCAGCGGTCCTGTTCTTGCCGAAAGCCAAAGACCTCACCGATTACCTGCTCAACGCTCTCGCCTCGCGCCTGGCCGGTCGCGAACTGTTCCTGGTGGGCGAAAAGCGCGCAGGCATCGAAGCGGCGGCCCGTCAGCTCAGCCCATTTGGCCGTGCGCGCAAACTCGATAGCGCTCGTCATTGCCAGCTGTGGCAGGTCACCGTCGAGGACGCCCCTCACGCCATCGAATTGAACAGCCTCGCCAAATACTTCGACATCGAAGTCCTAGGCGGCCCTTTGAAAGTCGTCAGCCTGCCCGGCGTGTTCAGCCATGGCCGTCTGGATCGCGGCTCTGCCCTGTTGCTGGACAATCTGGATCGCCTGCCCACCGGCCATTTGCTCGACTTCGGCTGCGGCGCGGGGGTCTTGGGTGCTGCGGTCAAACGTCGCAACCCCGACATGAAAGTGACGATGCTCGATGTCGACGCCTTCGCGACCGCCAGCACCCGCTTGACGCTCGTCGCCAACGGTCTTGAAGCTGAGGTCATTACCGGTGACGGCATCGATGCCGCGCCGGAACATCTGGACGTGATTCTGACCAATCCGCCCTTCCACACCGGCGTTCATACTGATTACGCTGCAACTGAAAGCCTGCTGAGAAAAGCCCGCGAACATCTGAAAAAAGGCGGCGAATTGCGCTTGGTCGCCAACAGTTTCCTGCGTTACCAACCGATCATCGAGCAGCATCTTGGCGTATGTGCCGTCATGGCAGAGGGGAATGGCTTCCGGATTTACCGCGCCAAACGTGCCTGAAATTAACGCTTGCCGAACCGGATTCTCGAAGGCAGAATCCGCTCCGTCCTAGGGGAGTAGTCTCCCACGAGCGCCATGCTCGTCCGGCGTGCATCAACATACTTGGTCCTCAGACCATGGTGCGCGCGACCCGGAATCCGCATCAGACGGATCGGTGGTTTGACAAGACCTATGACACGAACATCCTGACCCGGGGCGGGGAGGTTGTACGTGTCATAGCCGTGTTGACCCGCCCCTTAGGAAAACCCTGATGCTGGAATCCCTGTTGGTCCCCACCGCGGTCGTCGCACTGGCCGAAATCGGTGACAAGACCCAACTCCTCGCGCTTATCCTCGCAGCCCGCTTTCGCAAGCCCTGGCCAATCATCGCCGGCATTGTTGCGGCCACGCTCGCCAACCACGCCGCAGCCGGTGCCGTGGGTGCCTGGTTCGGCAGTTTCTTCTCCGATGCGATGCTGCACTGGATTCTCGCCGCGAGCTTCACCGCCACCGCGCTGTGGACGCTGGTTCCAGACAAAATGGACGACGATGAAGCGAACACTGCCCGTAAATTCGGCCCGTTCATGACCACGCTGATCGCGTTCTTTCTCGCGGAAATCGGCGACAAGACGCAAATCGCGACCGTCATGCTCGCGGCGCAGTATTCCTACCTGTGGCTGGTGATTCTGGGCACGACGCTGGGCATGCTGCTGGCCAACGTACCGGTCGTGCTGGCGGGTAACTTCGCGGCGGAAAAACTGCCCCTCACCTTGATCCGTCGCCTGGCAGCGGGGGCGTTCTTCATCCTCGCCATCGTGGCGGTGTACAAGGCGATGCAGGTGAGCGGCTGGGTGTAAGCCCCCTCCCACGACTCCTCCCTCAGCGTCTGTTGGAGATCTCGGGCCCGGCACCCTTCCTGTGGGAGACGCCGGAGGTACGACGGCAGCGAAGGCGGTGTGCCAGACAATTCATCGAGACTGACACAACGCAGTCGCTGCCGTCGTGCCTCCGGCGTCTCCCACAGATTGAACTGCCCCCAAGAAGTTGGACACCCATCCAACCCCTTGGTGGGGCCAGTTCAGATCAAGCGGCGCACTTCAGCCGATCACCCCTTCGGCGCTTGCTCGTAGAGCGGCATCACCTTCGGAATCGCCGCCTGCAACGAGGCAATCCGATTGGACGAAGCCGGGTGAGTGCTCATGAACTCCGGCTGCGACGCCCCCGCCTGAGCCTGCATCTTCTGCCACAGGGTGATCGCGGCATTGGGGTTGTAACCGGCACGGGCCGACAGCTCCAACCCGATCAGGTCGGCTTCGTTTTCATTGGCACGGCTGTTCGGCAACGTCAGGCTGTAATTGACCACGGTGTCGGCCAGCGCCAGGCTGTCCTGCCCCAGACCGAGCAATGAGCCTGCGCCTGTCTTGGCCATCTGGATGCCATACGCCTTGGACATCGCTTCACGACCGTGCTCGCGCAAGGCATGGGCGATTTCATGCCCCATCACCGCCGCCAATTCGTCATCGCTGAGTTTGAGCGTATCGATCAAACCGCTGTACACGATGATCTTCCCGCCCGGGCCGCAGTTGGCGTTCAGCTCATCGCTCTTGATCAGGTTCACATCCCACTGCCACTGCGCGGCATCCGGACGCAGCTTCGGCGCCTGAGCGATCAGCCGCTGGGCAACGGCTTGGACGCGATTGGCCTCGGCGCTGTCCTTATCCAACACACCCTTGGACGACGCCTCGCTGACCGTTTGCTGGTAGGACTGCGCGTACATCTGATTGACCTGATCCGTCGACAACATGCTGAACATGTACTGCTTGCGCTCGACGCCCACCGAATCTCCGCGGGTGGTGTTGACGGCTTGACAGCCTGCCACCAGCAACGCGGCGCTCAGGGAACAGAGAGTAAAGGCCTTACGCATGTTGTATCTCCTTGGAAACAAGGCGCTCATCCTAGGCCGTACGCCCGGTGAGTGCCATATAGCAGCCGATTGCCATATAAATAGCGGTTAAAATTTCGCACATTTGTAACAGAGATAAAACACTCCCCTTAGTTCCGGCATCAGCGCTTCAAAAAGTTCGAAGGCCTTAGAAACCGTGGGCTGTAGGCGACATACCCAATTGCGACCTCAGCGATTCAAAAGCGGCCACTTCGTCGGTTTCGCCTCAATTAAGCGCGAGACAAGGCGATATCTCCTTCAGGCGTAATTCCACGTCCGGAGCCACTATGAAGTTCAAATCGATCCAGTTTTCAGTTGCGGCACTGGCGGGTGCCATCGTGCTCAGCGTCGTGGCTGCCCTCGTGCTTTATTCCTTGTTTTCCGGGGCCCGAACTCAGGAACTGGTGGACAAGCGCACCACCGCTCAATTCGAACAGGCTATCCAGCAGCGCCTGACCGCGATTGCGCGCACCCAGGCCAGTGAAATCCAGCGCGAACTGGAAGCGCCGCTGCACACCGCGGCCGGCCTCGCGACCATGAACGCCACGCTGGGCATGAAAGACAGCAAGGGCGAACCGCTGCTGAAAGTCAGCCGCGAGCAATTGCTCAACGTGCTGCACGAAACCGTCGTGCGGAACCCGAAAATCCTCGGTTCCTACATTGGCTGGGAAAAAGACGTACTGGATCACAACGATGCCGCGTACGCCGAGACGCCTATCACCGGCGTCGATCCGAAGGACGGCCGCTTCATGGCCTGGTGGTATCGCAAGCCGGACGGCACGTTCAACCTGGAAAAACTCGCCAGCCTCGAAGACACCAAAATTCTCTCCACGGGCATTCGTTCCAGCGAGTACTACCTGTGCTCACGAGAAACCCGCAAACCCTGCGTGATCGACCCGGCCCCTTATAAAGTCGGCGACAAAATGGTCATGCTGTCGTCGTTCATCGAGCCGATCATGCTGGACGGCAAATTCCAGGGCATCGTCGGCGCCGACCTGTCGGTGAACTTCATCCAGGACATGCTCGATGGCGCTGATAAAAAGCTCTACGAGGGCGCCGGTGACATGGCGCTGATCGCCACCAATGGTCGACTGGTCGCCTACACCCAGGACACCAGCAAGCTCGGCGAGAAGGCCAGCGACATCCTCGACGCCAACGAAGTCGCGAACCTGAACACCATCACCAAAGGCGAAGTGCGTTACGACATCGACAAGGAACACGGCCACATCGAGCTGTACATGCCATTCGGCATCGGCGACACCGACGCGCGCTGGACCCTGATGATTCGCATGCCCGTCAACGCCGTCATGGCCGACCTGCAAAAGCTGCAAAGTGATTTGGCGCACCAACGTGAAACCGACATTTTTGGCATGACCATGGTCGGCCTGTTAATCGCCGCACTGGGGTTGTTGATTGTCTGGTTTGTGGGTCGCGGGATTGCGCGTCCGCTGAAACAGATGGTGGTGATGCTCGACGACATCGCCAAGGGCGAAGGCGACCTCACCCGCCGCCTGACCAGCGACCGTGCCGACGAACTCGGTGCCATTGCTACCGGCTTCAATACCTTCCTGGGCAAGTTGCAGGTGATGATCAGCCAGGTGGTCACCTCGGTGCAGAAAGTCAGCGACTCGTCCGAACACACCGCTGATATCGCCATTCGCACCAACAAGGGCGTGCATAAACAGATGGCGGAGATCGACCTCGTCGCCACTGCCGTGCATGAAATGACCGCCACCGCTCAGGACGTCGCACGCAACGCCACTCAGGCCGCACAAGCCGCCAACCATGCCGATGATGCCGCCAATCAAGGCATGCGCATCGTCCACAACACGTCCAACTCCATCAGCGAACTGGCCGTGGAAATCGGCCGCGCCGTGGGCGTGGTGCAGACGCTGGCCAAGGACAGCGAGAACATCAACGCGATCCTGACGGCCATTCGCGGGATTGCCGAGCAGACCAATCTGCTCGCCCTGAACGCGGCCATCGAAGCGGCCCGCGCGGGCGAGCAAGGCCGAGGTTTCGCCGTCGTGGCCGATGAAGTGCGCAATCTGGCGCAGAAGACGCAACAGGCCACCGAAGAAATCCAGAGCATGATTCAGGCCCTGCAGACCGGCACGCGGCAAGTGGTCAAGGTCATGGAAGACAGTCAGACCAAGACCGACGAAAGCGTGGGCCATGCGGCGGAAGCAGCACAGGCGCTGGAAAGCATTACCAAGGCCGTGTCGGTGATCAACGACATGAACACCCAGATCGCCAGTGCCGCCGAGGAACAGAGCGCCGTAGCCGACGACATCAACCGCAACGTGATCAACATTGGTCAAGTGGCGAACGAAGTGGCGGGCGGCGCGGACGAATCGAGCCAGGCGAGTGCCGAGTTGACCAAACTGGCGGAGCAACAGCGCCGGTTGATCAATCAGTTCAGGGTTTGATGCAAAAAATGCGGCGTGCCTGACCCGCCGCATTACTCACTGTAGGAGCGAATTCATTCGCGAAGAAGGGTCAGGCAACAGAGATGTGTCGGATGTACCGACCCTTCGCGAATGAATTCGCTCCCACAGGACTTGTGGCTGGGCTCTATGGGTCAGCGCAACATTCAGAGCGGGGTCAAACACTCCGGTGCGTTGAGCTTCGGATCATTCACCAGGTTTGCCAATGGCCGCTCACGCAGTTGCATCTGCGGCGCGGCCAGCAGCGATTGCAACGTCGGCATCGTGGCCTCGGGGTCGAGCCAGGCGGCTTGCCCTTCGGCATCGAGAATCAGCGGCCTGCGTTGACTCATTGCCGCTTGCGTCACCACCGCCACACTCAGGTACACGTGCCCCTCCACCGGATACGCTTCCCAGATCGCGGCAAAAAACAGCGCCGAACCTTCACCCGGCGTCAGCCAGAAAGGCCGCTTGCGCACCGTTCCACGCCATTCGTAAAAGCCGTTGGCGGGCAGCACACACCGTCGCTCACGAAACGCCTGGCGAAACATCGGTTGTTCGGCCAAGGTTTCGGCCCGTGCGTGGGCAGGGGTTTTCGACATGTCGGTCAGCCAAGGCGGCGTCAGCCCCCAGCGTGCCCGCGCCAGTTCACGCCCGCCCTCCTCGCCTTGCGCTGCCCGCATCATCAGCACCGAATCGGCAGGCGAAATGTTCCACTGCGCCTGCTGGTCTGCCGGGAATCCGGGCAAGGCCGCAAAAGCGGGCGTCCAACGAAACAGCGCATAACGTCCACACATGGGCTCAGGGCAACTCGTCTGTAAAGCAATTCAAATGACGCGGCGCCGGTTTCAGCACAACAACACGTCGGGGTAGCTGTCAGGCTCATCGCCCGACAACGGAAAGGCGCCATTGTACTCAGTGATCAACTGGCGCGCGCGTTCGGCCTGTTCATCGTCCACCGCGAGGCCCAACAGACCGAACACCGGCAATTCGCCGATCCCTCCCAATAAATGACGTCCGGTGATATGGGACTCGATGCCTTCACTGGCGAGCATGGACTGCAACAACTCCCCTTCCATCATGTTTTCCGGCTCGTAGATTTTGCGCATTATTCGTTCTCGGCACGGACTTCCAGGTCCCATTGCTCGCCATCGGTTTCCAGATGAAATTCGATCGAGCGACAGCACACGTGACAATCTTCTATGAAATGATGATCCCCCTCGGAGAGGTCAAGAAGGGTCTCTCCCGGCTCGCCGCAATAGGGGCACTCGTAAGGCGCTGCTGGTTGTATTTCGTGCATCACAGTCTCCGAGAGCAGTTTTGCGTATAATCGCCGACTCGTTTGCAGGCCGGGTTTCATTCTTCAGTATTCGCCCGACCTACCATTACCCTAGCCGTTTCCAACAAGAGAGCATGATGGGCGAATTTGATGCCATCCGACCGTACGACGACACCGAAGTAAAAGCCGTACTCAATCGGCTGCTGGGTGACAAGGCGTTCCTCGCGATTCTCACGCATTTCCGTTTTCCACGTCTGGCCGGCTCCCTCGGCTGGATCTTGCAGCCCGCCATCGCGCGCAAGCTGCGTCGCCAGTTCGCGGGCATCGACTCGGTCGCGGCTTTGCAGGACAAGGTCGAACATTACGTTGACCATACGATCGAGCGCGCCACCGATGGTGTGACCTATACCGGCGTTGAGCAGTTCAAGTCCGGGATCGCCTATCTGTTTCTCGCCAACCACCGCGATATCGTGATGGACCCGGCCTTCGTCAACTATGCCGTGTACCACGCAGGCTTGCCGACCCCGCGTATCGCCATTGGCGACAACCTGCTGCAAAAGCCTTTCGTCAGCGACCTGATGCGCTTGAACAAGAGCTTCATCGTGCACCGCTCCATCGCCGGGCGTCGCGAGAAAATGGCGGCATATCAGTTGCTGTCGGCGTACATCAACCACTCGATCCGCAACGATTGCGCATCGATCTGGATCGCCCAGGCCGAAGGCCGCGCAAAGGACGGCGACGACCGCACTGAATCGGCGATCCTCAAGATGTTCCACATGAGCCGCAAGGACGAGCCGTTCGGCGAAGTGATCCAGTCGTTGAACCTGACGCCAGTGTCCATCAGCTACGAATACGACCCGTGCGATCACGCCAAGGCCCGCGAGCTGTTCATCCGCGCCACCACCGGCAGCTACACGAAAGCGCCGGGCGAGGACGACGTCAGCATTGCTTTGGGCATCACAGGCTATAAAGGCCGCGTGCACGTCAACTTCGCGCCGCCGATCACCGAAGTGTTCGAAGACACCAAGCAGTTGGCGATTGAGATGGACAAGCAGATCCTCGGCGGCTATCGCCTGTTCCCGGTGCACTACCTGGCGTATGCGCAGTGGGCCGATGCCGATCCGAGCCTGAACGTGCCGACGGCCGCCGAGGTGTTTCCGGCGGATGAGCTGGAGCGTGCGAAGGATGAATGGCAGCGTCGTCTGGACGGCTGCCCTGAAACGCACCGGCCTTATCTGGTGCTGCAATACGCCACCCCGGTGCGCAATCAGTATCGAGTCAAGGCCGGATTGCCGCTCTGATGACTGTCCCATGAAAAAAACGGCGCCTGATCAGGCGCCGTTTTTATTCCCGGACATACGGCACCCCGGCGATGCAAAACTTGTAGGAGCCGGCTTGCTGGCGAAAGCGGTGTTTCAAGGACTATTGAGGTGCCTGACCCGGCGCTTTCGCCAGCAAGCCGGCTCCCACACGGTTTCGTGCGTCAGGGTGGTCAAATATCAGCCGCTAAATCTTCGTGCTCACCCACGACAACACCAACGCAAACGCCAGGCACCCGGCGCCGATCCGGTAGCTCTGGCGAATCATGCGCAGCGTTGGCACGTCCATCAGGTGCATCGGCTCATCGATCGGGGCTTGTTCGGTCAGGTTGTTGAGGTGCGCGGTTTCTCGCTGTTCACGGCTGCGCGTGGTGTACAGCAGCCAGATACCAGGGCCCGCCGCCAGCAGCGCGAACAGATTGATGACCATCCCGGGGGAGTGCTGGATGAGCGACATGGGGCCTCAATGGCACGCGATCGATAGCGCGCCGTGGGTTCGGTGGGATCTGCCGAATACGGTATCGCCTGTCACCTTAACGTCACCTGAACCGGTCACTGTGTAGCGCCTCGAACGCCCCCATTCAGACGCGGAGCCCGTCATGCTGCACGCCCACAACCAGGATCGCCTTTACCTCATTGCCCCCAGTGACGAGCAACAAGCCTTGATCGATGGCTTGGCGTTCAACGTGCAGGACCGTCACTGGCTGGTCTATTGCGCACTGGGCGGCCATCAGCATAACGACCTGCCTGAAGTGGACCTGGTGACCGGGTTCAGCTTTCTGGATTTTTATCAGGCGGCGTGAGATTGCCTCACGCCTGAAATACACGTCTGGCGAACGACCCGAAACCTGTGGGAGGGCGGGTGCGGATCTCACCTCCCGGCCCATACAAAAAGCCCCGGCATCTCACGATACCGGGGCTTTTTCGTATCAACCGAAAGCGTTACTGACCCAGTTGGCGACCGATGGTCTGGTCCTGGAACACGCGGGTCAATGCGTCGCTGAGGACGTCGCCGATCAGCTTGGTGTTGGTCTCTTCATTCGGCGCCATGCCAAAACGCTGATCCAGCGAAGCGGCGTAACGACCGTTGTAGCTGCGACCGTTGTTCTGCACATCCGCACGGAACGTCGCACTGATGTTGGCTTCAGTCACGTACAGACCTTCTTTCGGCGACTGGTATTTCAGTTCAGCCAAGGTCACAGTCAACTGAGGGCCATTGCCGCCCTGAACCGGCGTGAAGCCCAGCAAACGCACTGCTGCTTCGGCCTGGGCCTGCAGCTGCGGAACCAATTGCTGGCCGTTGACGGTGATCGAACTGGTTTCAGGGTACAGGCCGCCACGGGTTCCGAGGGTCTGCGAAGGACGACCATCGACCACGCGGACCGTCACTTGCTGGCCGTGGCCGACCGGCGCCAGTTGGGCATTCAGTTTCGGCTGCGGGTTAAGTGATTGCGGGCTGTGGGCGCACCCCACCAGCGTCAGACTGCCGACTGCAAGCAAACCGAACAAAACACGACGCAACATGCTCATCTCTCCATGGGCCAAGGCACAAATTGTGCCGCAGTATAACGACCTCCGGAGGTCGCTCACTAGCGTAAAGATACGACAAAGTGCCATCGTCGCGGTTCCCACCCTCCTGTTCGCCGGTCTGCCTCATCGATGACAGACATCATCGAGCAACACCAGCGTCACAGCCGTGTCATCGGCGCACGACATACTTTTCACAACCACCCAAACAAGGAGTCCTCGCAATGGACTTTCTCTGGTCTCTGTTCTCGCGACGCCGCCATTATCGCCACTACGCTCGCTTGGACCACCTTGGCGTCTGCCTCTCGTTCAAGCACTGCGCGGTTGCGCCGGAAGGGCACGGCTGGGTGGAAGTACACCAACCAAAACTGAGCTGGCTGCATCACCCACTGCCTGCCAGTGCTCGCGTCACGCCTCGCGCACGTGCGATTACCGCCCGGCATTTGCTCAGCATCTGACCGAACGGCAAATAAAACTCATTTTTTCTGGATCAATTCTGCGCGTTTCATCGCTATAATCTCCCCCCGATTATAAGGACGTCTCCTGATCGGGCCTCGCAGCACCGCTGATCCACAAAATCAGCACCTTCGTAACGCCCACAGAGAGCCTTCCACACAGACATGTGCTGCCCGGTATGTCGCCTTGCGAGCGTGAAATGGTCGATGCACTCGAACCTTTCTTGCCCACCATTGCCCACACTGGGTCCGAACCTGATCTGTCGGAGCTGCCATCGCGCAGCCCCTTTTTGAGGTTCGCGTCTCCAAAAGAGCGTGAAAAAAACGGGTTTTCACAACTTCACAAGAGTGTGGCGAGCAAATGAATAGTTACGCGTTTGTACATGCACCATTAGCGTCTGACCCAGCCCCCTTGCACAGGACCGACTGCCGCGCAGCCTCCACAACCGGAGCTTGAAGCCTGTCCGCTACGGATTTGGTTGCATGCCCCGGATGTCTTGACGATGGTCGAATGGCTGTCCAGGCCGAAAAATGAGTTCATGCTTTCCATAAAAGCATCAACCAGGCCCTCTCAAGGCGTGCGCTGACATGCAAAAAATTGCGAAGAATCGGACATGACGCTCCCGGTCGGGTGGTACGAGGCATTGCGCGATAACGCGCCGCCCGCCCCCGGCAACTGACCTCGGGATCTCATGCCGTCAATTTGGTGCAGCAGATTTTTGGAGACGCGTTAATGGCGCAGAACGAAGCAGTCGATGTGGTATTGGTCGGGGCAGGCATCATGAGTGCCACCCTCGCCGTACTGCTAAAGGAGCTCGACCCGAGCCTGAAAGTCGAGGTCGTCGAGCTGATGGATTCCGGTGCCGCCGAGAGTTCCAACCCCTGGAACAACGCCGGTACCGGCCACGCAGGCCTGTGCGAGCTGAACTACACGCCGGAAGCGGCGGACGGCTCCATCGACACCAAAAAAGCGATTCATATCAACACACAGTTTGAAGTCTCGAAGCAGTTCTGGGCCTACCTGGCTCGCAAGGGCACCTTCGGTTCTTCGCGCTCGTTCATCACGCCGGTTCCGCACCTGAGCTACGTCGAGGGCGAAAAAGGTGTGACCTACCTGAAAAAACGCTTCGAGGCGCTGAGCAAGCACCACGCGTTCTCTTCGATGGAATACACCGAAGACAAGGCGAAACTGGCCGAGTGGATGCCGCTGATGATGCCCGGCCGTCCTGCCGATCAGAAAATTGCCGCGACCCGTGTCATGCACGGCACCGACGTCAACTTCGGCAACCTGACCAACCAGCTGCTCAAGCACTTGTCGAGCGCGCCCGATGCGCAGGTCAAATACTGCAAGCGCGTGACCGGCCTGAGCCGTAAAGGCAACGGCTGGAGCGTGACCATCAAGGACGTCAACAGCGGCGGCACCCGCGAAATCGACGCCAAGTTCGTGTTCCTGGGCGCTGGCGGCGCGGCATTGCCGCTGCTGCAAATGTCCGGCATCGAAGAAGGCAAAGGCTTCGGCGGTTTCCCGGTGAGCGGCCAATGGCTGCGTTGCGACAACCCGGAAGTGGTCAAGCGCCACCAGGCCAAGGTGTACAGCCAGGCTGCGGTGGGTTCGCCACCGATGTCCGTGCCGCACCTGGACACCCGCGTTGTCGACGGCAAGACCTCCCTGCTGTTCGGCCCTTACGCCGGCTTCACCACCAAGTTCCTCAAGCACGGCTCGCTGATGGACCTGCCCTTGTCGATTCGCGCTGCCAACATCGCGCCGATGCTGGCCGTGGCCCGCGACAACATGGACCTGACCAAGTACCTGATCAGCGAAGTGCGGCAATCGATGGAACAGCGTCTGGATGCCTTGCGTCGCTTCTACCCGGAAGCGAAAGCCGAAGACTGGCGCCTGGAAGTGGCCGGTCAGCGGGTGCAGATCATCAAGAAGGACCCGAAGAAAGGCGGCGTTCTGCAATTCGGCACCGAACTGGTCTCGGCCAAAGACGGTACCCTCGCGGCGTTGCTGGGTGCCTCGCCAGGTGCCTCGGTCACCGTTTCGATCATGCTCGACCTGATCGAACGCTGCTTCCCGGAAAAAACCAAAACCGAGTGGGCTGCCAAACTGAATGAAATCTTCCCGGCTCGGGAAAAAGCGCTGGAAACTGACGCGCAGCTGTATCAGCGTGTGAGCGCCGAAAGCGACGAGAGTCTGGATCTGGTTCCAAACAGTCCGGCAGCAACAAGCTTCGCGTGATTCAGAACCCTTTCTGAATCTGTGAACAACCAAAAGCCCCGCCCACGCAGCGGGGCTTTTGGTTTCTGCGTCAGGCCAACACGTATTTAGAGCAAGTGTCTGTTGCCAGGCACGATAGAGCAGGAAATCAGGCGCGGGCTTTTTCGATCAGGTCAATGTAGTCCTGAGCGTTGCGTTGGTCCTTGATCAAGGCAATGAAGTCGTTGCCGTGCTCATCTTTGCCATCCAGGTCGTAGCCTGCTTCTTTGAAGAACACCAGAAAACGCTCAAAATCATCGACCCGCAGACCGCGGTAGCCTTTGATCAGCTTGTGCAGCGATGGCGACGTGGCATCGACCGGCTCAAAATCCAGGAACAGCTTGATCTGGGCGTCGCCGATTTCATCGCCAATCACCTGCTTCTTATCTTTACGCATTGCTGACTCCAACTGACTTGCGGGACATTTTCACGGGCGGGCAGTTTACCCCTCGCCCGGCCACTGGCTCAACGCGCGCGTACGCTGCCGGTGTGCAAGTCAGCCCAGACGTGGCCGTTGGCGTAGCTGAGGAACTGGCAATAGACCTTTTCGTTGCGCAGCAGGTCCACCAGCACGCGGTATTGGCTGGCGGGGTAGAAAAGGGTCAGGGTGCGGCTCGGTTCGTCATAGGCCGGTTTTTTCAGGGTTTTGCTTTCGCCGTCGAAATGAATCACCACCTCCGAAATCGTTGCGCCCTTGTTCATGGGTTTGCCTTTGAGGCGCAAACTCAGGGGCGATGTGACAGGAATGGGCTGCTGATTCGATTGACGCTGGCTGCCGACAACGATCGTGTAGTCGGTGATCTGCAGCAATTGCTGCTGCTCGGGCTCGCCTTCGCGCACGGACAGTTCGTCAGGCGGGAGGTATTGGGCGTGCATGGGTTCGGCGAGAGCGGGGAGCGGCAGGGCCAACAACAACAACATCAACGCAGCTTGACTACGAAACGAGAACGTCATGGGTGCCTCCCGGAAAAAGTGGGAGGCACTCTAGCATGTGAGCATCGTTCTTCTGCCGAACACTGCATAACCTGTGGGAGCGAATTCATTCGCGATTCGTCGGTACAAGCGATGCACATCTGTCGCCTGGTCGGCCGTCTCGCGAATGAATTCGCTCCCAGGGTCAAGCGGGGCGTCTGTTACATTCCTTTTACGGCATAGATCCCGGCAGCGTTGCGCCAGTAGCCTTTGTAATCCATGCCATAACCGAAGATGTAGCGGTCGATGCACGGCAGGCCGACGAAATCGGCTTTCAAGTCAGGACGCGCCTTGCGGTTGTGGTCTTTGTCGATCAGCACAGCGGTGTGAACAGCGCTGGCGCCCGCGTGTTTGCAGAAGTCGATGATCGCGCCCAGGGTGTGACCTTCGTCAAGGATGTCGTCGATGATCAGCACGTCACGGTCGATGAACGAGACTTCAGGCTTGGCCTTCCAGAACAGCTCGCCGCCGCTGGTTTCATTGCGGTAGCGGGTGGCGTGCAGGTAAGACGCTTCCAGCGGGAAGTTCAGGTGGGTCAGCAGCTTGCCCGCGAAGATCAGACCGCCGTTCATCACGCAGAACACGACCGGGTTGCGGTCGGCCAACACGCTGTTGATTTGCTCGCCGACGCGGGCAATGGACGCCTCGACTTCGTCGTTCGTGTACAGGCAGTCAGCCTCGCGCATGACTTGACGGATATGATCGAGATCAGCGGACATGACGCTCTCCAGGGGGGTGCTTAAGGAAAAGCGGGCAAAGGTACGCATCGGATCAGGTCAGGGCAAGTTTTTCTGGACTAACGTTGCACAGAGTCTCCACGAAAAGTGGCTGCAGGCTGGACACCTTCGGTGTAACGCGCCCCATGCCGCGTTAAAAACAGGCTCGGAATGCTCATTTAGGCCCCTAAAGTCGACCGCGACCCCGGCCGTTCCTCACCTGTTTTGCGACATAGCCTTCGCTCGCCGACTTTATCGTGAAGACCCTACGTCCCATTAATGTAAGAAACGCGAACCTAACCGGTAAGACAAGTTACAGCGTAATAGATTAATCTAAGCCGTTTTTTTTGCCCGCCCGCTGGAGCCTTCCCCTTATGTCCATTCGTGAGATCCGCCATCCGCTGATCCGTCACAAGCTCGGCCTCATGCGCCGTGCCGATATCAGCACCAAGAATTTTCGTGAACTGGCGCAGGAAGTCGGCTCGTTGCTGACCTATGAAGCGACCAAGGACCTGCCACTGGAAAGCTACGATATTGAAGGTTGGGCAGGCACCGTTCAGGTCGAGAAGATCGCGGGCAAGAAGATTACCGTAGTGCCGATCCTGCGCGCGGGCATTGGCATGCTCGAAGGCGTGCTCAGCCTGATTCCGGGCGCCAAGGTCAGTGCCGTGGGCGTAGCGCGCAACGAGGAAACCCTTGAAGCCCACACGTATCTGGAAAAGCTCGCACCGGAAATCGACCAGCGTCTGGCGCTGATCATCGACCCGATGCTGGCCACCGGCGGCTCGATGGTCGCCACGATCGACCTGTTGAAAAAAGCCGGTTGCCGCGACATCCGCGCCATGGTCCTCGTGGCCGCGCCGGAAGGCATCGCCATCGTCGAGAAAGCGCACCCGGACGTGCAGATCTACACCGCGTCCATCGACCAGCGCCTGAACGAACACGGCTACATCATTCCGGGCCTGGGCGACGCCGGTGACAAGATTTTCGGCACCAAACAAAAGGACGCCTGATGAAACAGGATGAGTTCAACGATCCACTGTGGCGCACCATCCTCTCGGGGGCCCAGATGCTGTTCGTGGCGTTCGGTGCGCTGGTACTGATGCCGCTGATTACCGGCCTCGATCCTAACGTCGCGCTATTCACGGCAGGCTTGGGCACATTGTGCTTCCAAGTGGTGACGGGCCGTCAGGTACCGGTTTTTCTGGCCTCCAGCTTCGCGTTCATCACCCCGATCATTCTCGCCAAAGGCCAATTCGGCCTGGCGGCGACCATGGGCGGCGTGATGGCGGCGGGCTTCGTCTACACCTTCCTCGGCCTGGCCGTGAAGATCAAAGGCACGGGGTTCATCGACCGTTTACTGCCTCCGGTGGTGATTGGCCCGGTGATCATTTCCATCGGCTTGGCGATGGCGCCCATTGCCGCCAACATGGCCATGGGCCGTACGGGTGACGGCGCGGCGGAGCTGATTCCGTACCACACGGCCATCACAATTTCGATGGCGGCGCTGCTGACCACCCTGATCGTTGCCGTGTTCGGCAAAGGCATTTTCCGTCTGGTGCCGATCATTTCCGGCGTGTTGGTGGGCTTTGCGCTGTCGTTCTATTTCGGCGTGGTCGACATAGCGAAAATTGCTGCAGCGCCCTGGCTGGACATCCCGCACTTCACAGCGCCGGAATTCAACTGGCAGGCGATTCTGTTCATCGTCCCTGTGGCGCTGGCCCCGGCCATCGAGCACATCGGCGGCGTGATCGCGGTCGGCAGCGTGACCGGTCGCGACTACCTGAAGAAGCCGGGCCTGCACCGCACGCTGCTTGGCGACGGCATCGCGACAACAGTCGCAGGCGCCTTTGGTGGCCCGCCCAACACCACCTACGCCGAAGTGACCGGCGCGGTGATGCTGACCAAGAACTACAACCCGAAAATCATGACCTGGGCGGCGATCTTCGCCATTGCCCTGGCGTTCATCGGCAAGTTCGGTGCGCTGTTGCAGAGCATTCCGGTGCCGGTCATGGGCGGGATTTTGTGCTTGCTGTTCGGCTCCATTGCAGCGGTGGGCATGAACACGCTGATTCGCCACAAGGTCGATCTGGCCGAAGCGCGCAACCTGGTGATTGTCTCGGTCACGTTGGTGTTCGGCATCGGCGGCGTGCTGATCGGCACTGGCAACGGGCCTGACGATTTCGGCATGAAAGGCATTGCGCTGTGCGCAGTGACCGCGATCCTGCTGAACCTGATCCTGCCGGGCAATGACAGCTGGAAGAACAAGCATCTGGATGATCAGTTGCCGTAGTTTTTTCCCATGTGATGACTGTAGGAGCGTGGCTTGTCCCGCGACCGGCGACGTAGTCGTCGTAAACCCGGCGTCTGCGGGATGACAGGGATAACGCGTTGGCAGGTTTTACGGCGGGTTCCCCGCCGGTCGCGGGACAAGCCACGCTCCTACAGAACTGCCGAGCTCAAACCATCGCAGGCGCACGCTCGCACAGCGTATTCAACGCCTTCGCCCAGTTCGGGTCGTCATTCAGGCACGGGATCAGCACCAACTCCTCTCCCCCCGCTTCCTTGAACTGCTCCGCCCCGCGATCGCCGATCTCTTCCAGCGTCTCGATGCAGTCCGCCACAAACGCCGGGCACATGACCAGCAACTTCTTCACGCCCTGCCCCGCCAGTTCGGCCAAGTGCGCTTCGGTGTAGGGTTCGATCCATTTGGCGCGTCCGAGCCGTGACTGAAACGACACCGACCATTTGCCATCGGGGATGCCCATCAGCTTGGCGAACTCGGCCGATGAGCGCATGCACTGAGCCCGGTAACAGACCGCCAGCACGTCGGGTGACGCCGTTTCGCAGCAGTTGCCGTGCTTGAAGCAGTGGCTCCCCGTGGGGTCGAGTTTGTTGATATGCCGCTCGGGCAAACCGTGAAAACTTAGCAAAAGGTGATCGTAATCTTGTTCCAGATGTGGCCTGACGCTCTGCACCAGCGCGTCGAGGTACTCGGGCTGGTTGAAGAAAGGCGGCAGCAGCGCCAGCTCGAAACTCAGCTTTTTCTCGTGAATCACACGGCGGGCTTCTTCGACGACGGTGGTCACCGTACTGTCGGCAAACTGCGGGTACAACGGCGCCAGCGTGACCTTCTTGATGCCCTGCGCCGCCAGACGGGTCAATACCGTTTCAATCGACGGCTCGCCGTATCGCATCGCCAGCTCGACCGGGCCGTGGGTCCATTCCTTCGTCATCGCCTGTTGCAGACGCTTGCTCAACACAACGAGGGGCGAGCCTTCGTCCCACCAGATCGACGCATAGGCGTGGGCCGATTGCTCCGGGCGTTTGATCAGGATCAGTGACACCAGCAAGCGGCGCACCGGCCACGGCAGATCGATAACATAAGGGTCCATCAGGAACTGATTGAGGTAGCGGCGAACATCCGCAACGTCGGTGGAGGCTGGCGAACCCAGGTTTACCAGCAGTAACGCGTGATCGGTCATGCAACACCTTGATGTCAGTGGCGGCCCAACAGGTCTTCCAGGGCCGCGTGCAGATCGGTGAATCGGAACGTGAATCCGGCTTCCAGCAACCGGTTCGGGCGAGCGCGCTGGCCGCCCAACAGCAGAATCGACAGTTCGCCCATCAGGACCCGCAGCGCAATCGCCGGCATGGGCATGAACGCAGGACGGTGCAGAATCCCGGCGAGTGTCTTGGCGAAATCACGGTTACGAACCGGTGATGGCGCGCAGGCATTATAGGGGCCCTGTGCGTCCTCTCGGTTCAACAGAAAATCAATCGCGGCGATTTGGTCGTCGATATGGCCCCACGGCATCCATTGGCGTCCGTTCCCGATCGGTCCGCCCATGCCCATTTTGAACGGCGGCAACAGACGCTGCATCATGCCGCCGTCGCGGGCCAGCACCAGACCGGTTCGCAGCAACACCACGCGAATGCCAAAGGCCTCGGCGCGCTGGGCCGTTTCTTCCCAGGCGATGCACAGGCGGCTGGCGAAATCTTCGCTGACGGGTTGCGAAGTTTCGTCCAACTCCCGCTCACCACCGTCGCCGTACCAGCCCACGGCTGATCCCGAGATCAATACGCCGGGCTTTTGCTGGCGACGTTCAAGCCAGGTGATGAGTTGTTCGGTGAGGGTGATGCGACTGTCCCACAGCAGCATTTTGCGCTTGCGGGTCCAGGGGCGGTCGGCAATCGGGGCGCCGGCCAGATTGATGACGGCATCGACCGGTTCGCTGCCAAGGTCATCGGGATGAGCGATGCCGCGCACGCCGGCACCGCAAAGACGCGGCACATCGTCGGGCTTGCGGCTCCAGACTGTCAGTCGATGGCCTTGATCGAGCCAGTGTCGGCATAGGCGACGGCCTATCAAGCCTGTACCGCCGGTCAGCAAGATGTGCATGAGTGTCTTCCTCGCGTGGCGTTCGTCGCAAATCGGTAGTCTATTTCTTCACAAACAACGCGCTTGTGAAGGGAGAGTAGGCCACGCTATAGAGAACGGCTTCTGAACCGTACGTTCGATTAATCCGTTCGCGCAGTTGAACGATTCCGAGCAGGCGTCACACTGAAGAACATCACACTCAAGATGGATCGCGAGGCGATCAACGTCCTGAACGTCGAGGGACGATAAGTTATACCGAAAAACAGCATTGTACAGGTTTTGACGTCGGCGTAGTCTGTGCAGACAAGGTAACGAGGCCCCTATGACTGTACCCATCGCAATCATCGGTACCGGTATCGCCGGACTCTCTGCCGCCCGCGCATTGCAAGCTGCCGGGCATGGCATCCACCTTTTCGACAAGAGCCGTGGCAGCGGCGGACGCATGTCCAGCAAGCGCAGCGATGCGGGTGCCCTGGACATGGGCGCGCAATATTTCACGGCCCGTGATCGTCGCTTCGCCGCTGCGGTTCAACAGTGGCAGGCCGAAGGTCACGTCGCTGAATGGAAACCCAAGCTCTACAACTTCCAGAATGGCGCGCTGAGCCTGTCCCCGGACGAGCAGGTGCGCTGGGTTGGCACGCCGCGCATGAGCGCGATCACACGAGCGATGCTCAGTGACATGCCGGTCACGTTCTCCTGCCGCATCACCGAGGTCTTCCGGGGCGAAGAGCACTGGCACCTGATCGACGCTGACGGCCGCAATCATGGGCCGTTCAGTCAGGTGGTCATCGCCATTCCCGCCCCTCAGGCGACAGCGCTGCTGGCAGCTGCACCAAAGCTGGCCAGTGTTGTGGCCGGGGTAAAAATGGAGCCGACCTGGGCCGTGGCACTGGCGTTCGACACACCGCTGGACACCCCTTTGGAGGGCTGCTTCGTGCAGGACAGCCCCATCGACTGGCTCGCCCGCAACCGCAGCAAACCTGGACGCGACAGCACGATGGACACGTGGGTCTTGCATGCGACCAGCGCCTGGAGTCGTCAGCATCTGGACATGCCCCGCGAGCAGGTCATCGATCATCTGCACGGCGCGTTCGCCGAGCTGATCAACTGCGCGATGCCCGCCCCGGCATTCACCCTCGCCCATCGTTGGCTGTACGCCAGACCGGCGGGTGGACGTGAAGTCGGCGCGCTGTCCGATCCGGATCTGGGCCTTTATGTGTGTGGCGACTGGTGCCTGTCCGGGCGAGTCGAAGGGGCCTGGCTCAGCGGTCAAGAAGCTGCGCGCCGTTTGCTCGAACACCTCAAGTGAATCGCCTCAATCCACGCAAACTGCTGCTGTCGAAATGGACAGCAGCCCATCCTCGCCATCGCGAAAAACACTTTCTGGTGACCGAACTCTTTCGCGACGAAGAAGGCACTGTGCTGGAAATCGAGTTGCAGGCGGTGCTGACCCAACGCAGCGAGCGTTTCGCCTGGCAAGCGTTGCAGGACGACGAGTGCTGGGTGATGGGCTGGAAATAGCCTTGCAGCATTCCCTCTCTGTAGGAGTGAGCTTGCTCGCGAGGCGTCGACATAGTCAGCATCGCAGCGCCTGAAATAACGCATCGCGATCAAGCTCACTCCTACAAGTCGGCAATACCTGTACAAATCATTTGACTTGTACAACCTCAAACCTATGATGAACAGAAGTTGTACAGCGCTGTCAGTCTGTACAAGAAAGTTTATCGAGGTTTGTCTATGTCCGTACCCGCCGATCAATCGCCGGAACAGAAATCCAAACCCAAATTGGGGGTCAGCGCCTGCCTGATGGGCGTAGAAGTTCGGTACAACGGCGGCCATAAAGAATCACACCTGCTGACCCGGGCTCTGCACGAGTATTTCGATTTCGTTCCCGCGTGCCCTGAAGTCGCCATCGGCATGGGCATCCCACGTGAGGCGATCCGGCTGGTGGGCGACCCGGAGCATCCGCAAGCCGTGGGCAGTGTCCACGAAGACATGAACGTGACCCAGCCACTGGCCGATTACGGCGCGCACATGGCTGAGGAAATGAGCGACATCTGCGGCTACATCTTCATGCAGAAATCGCCGTCCTGTGGGCTGGAGCGGGTCAAGGTCTATCGCGACAACGGTGCGCCGTTCGATGCGGGAGGTCGCGGTATCTACGCCCAGGCATTCTGCGCCCGACACCCCAATCTGCCCGTGGAAGAAGACGGCCGCCTGAACGACCCGGTGCTGCGCGAGAACTTCATCACCCGCGTCTACGCCTACGCCGCCTGGCAACAGTTGCTGAAAGAAGGCGTTACCCGTCGCGCCCTCACCGAATTTCATTCCCGCTACAAATACCAACTGATGGCCAATGACCCAATTCAATACAAGGCGTTAGGCAACCTGCTGGGCAACATGGGCCGCTGCGATCCCAACGACGTCGCGCCGCGCTACTTCAGCGAACTGATGGCGGCCCTGAAAAAACCAGCCACGCGCCGTACCCACACCAACGTGCTGCAGCACATTTGCGGGTACCTGCGCGAGACCATCAGTGCCGCCGACAAGCAGGAAATCCAGGCCGTTATCAACCAGTACCACCAGGGCATCGTGCCGCTGGTGGTGCCGCTGACGCTGCTCAAACACCACTTTCGCCAACACCCGGACCCGTACATCGCGCTGCAGGTGTACCTGCAACCGCATCCGGAGAACCTCAGCCTGCGCAACGCGATTTAAACCATGAAAGAAACCGAACCGCTGAATGACACGCAGGACTACGCCCATGCTTTGGAAGAAGGCTGGCTACCGATCCGCGAAGTGGCCCGGCTGACCGGGGTGAACGCCGTGACCCTGCGCGCCTGGGAGCGCCGCTATGGCCTGATCGTTCCCCATCGAACGCCCAAGGGCCACCGTCTCTACAGCACGGCCCATGTGGACCGGGTGCTGACCATCCTCACCTGGCTCAATCGCGGCGTGTCGGTCAGTCAGGTCAAGCAGTTGATCGACGATCAGCAGGCACCGCCGCCGAGCATTGAAAGTGATTGGGATCAGCTCCGACAGACGCTCTTGCAAGCGATCACGACCCTGTCGGAACGGCGACTGGACGACACGCTTAATCAGGCCATGTCGCTCTACCCGCCGCGCACCCTCTGCGAGCAACTGTTGCTGCCGTTGCTGGCGACGCTGGAACAACGCTGGCAAGGCCAGTTCGGCGCGCAGTTGGAACGGGTGTTTTTCTATTCCTGGCTACGGAGCAAATTCGGGGCACGGCTTTACCACAACAATCGTCAAGTCAACGGCGCCCCTGTGTTGCTGATCAATCAGTCCGATGTGCCACTCGAACCGCACCTGTGGCTGACGGCCTGGCTGGTGAGCAGCGCCGACTGCCCGGTGGAGGTCTTCGATTGGCCGGTGCCCGCGGCGGAATTGGGCCTGGCGTGCGAGCACCTCAAGCCGCGCGCGGTGCTGTTCTATTCCAGCAAGCCGCTGAACCTGAGCCAGCTCCCCCGCCTGTTGAACGCCATTGACTGCCCGAAATTGATTATTGGCCCGACCGTGCGCATCCATTCGGCCGAGTTATCCGTATCTGTCAGTGAGGTCGCCGGACTTACTCTGGCCGAAGACCCCTTGACCGCCCAGACCGCACTGCAACGTCTGGACATCATTTAAGGATTCAAGAGCATGCAATTGATCTGGCTGCGCACCGACCTGCGCGTACACGACAACACCGCCTTGAGCGCTGCGATGAAGCAGGGGCCGACGCTGGCTGTGTACATGATCAGTCCCACGCAGTGGCAGAGCCATGACGATTCGCCGAACAAAGTCGATTTCTGGCTGCGCAATCTGGAGGCGTTGAAGCACGAACTGAACGCCCTCAATGTGCCGCTGCTGATCGTGCACGCCAACACGTGGGACAAGGCGCCGAAAGCGCTGCTGGACCTGTGCACGGCCCACGACGTCGAGCATGTGCACGTCAACGAAGAATACGGCGTCAACGAAGATAACCGGGACAAGGCCGTCGAAGCGGCGCTGGATAAACACGGCATCGGCTTCACCCGCCACCTCGACCAACTGTTCTTCCCGCCAGGGAGCGTGCTGACCAAGACCGGCGGCTACTTCAAGGTCTACACCCAGTTCCGCAAAATCTGTTACCAGCGCTTGCACCATTCGATGCCGTCGGTGATACGCCTGCCAAGCAAACAGGCGCCCGTGCATGTAAAAAGCGATGCCGTGCCTGATCACGTCAAAGGCTTCGCGACGCCCTCCGACGCGGTTCGCAAGCTCTGGCCTGCCGGCGAAGACGAAGCGCGCAAACGTCTCGAACACTTCACCGACGACCAAGTGCATTACTACAACGACGAGCGCGACTTCCCCGCCAAGCCTGGCACCAGCCAGCTCTCTGCGTACCTGGCGGCGGGCGTGGTCTCGCCCCGTCAGTGCCTGCATGCGGCCTTGCGCAGCAACAACGGCGAGTTCGAGACCGGCAACGTCGGCTCGGTGACCTGGATCAACGAGCTGCTGTGGCGCGAGTTCTACAAGCACGTGCTGGTCGGCTTCCCGCGTGTCTCCCGCCACCGCGCGTTCCGGCCTGAAACCGAAGCCTTGAAATGGCGTCACGCGCCCAAGGAGCTGGAAGCCTGGCAACAAGGCCGCACCGGGATTCCCATCGTCGATGCAGCGATGCGGCAATTGGTGCACACCGGCTGGATGCACAACCGCCTGCGCATGATCGTGGCGATGTTTCTGACCAAGAACCTGCTGCTCGACTGGCGCGAAGGCGAGCGGTTCTTCATGCAGCATTTGATCGACGGTGACTTGGCGGCGAACAACGGCGGCTGGCAATGGAGTTCGTCCACCGGCACTGATTCCTCGCCGTATTTCCGCATCTTCAATCCGCTGAACCAGTCCGAGCGATTTGACCCGGAAGGCCTGTTCATCAAGTATTGGGTGCCGGAGCTGAAAGACCTGAACAAGCGCGACATTCATGACCCGTCGTCCCTCGGCGGGCTGTTTGGCGTCGAAGGCTACCCCTCGCCCATCGTCAACCTGAAGGCCAGCCGCGAGCGCGCGCTCACGGCGTTCAAATCCCTGCCCCATCGACAAGCAGAGACTCAAGACCATGAGTGAATTCCTGCGCGATTACGCCCGGCGCTTCGCCGAACTCGACAAAGACAATCTGCATCTGCTGGACGAGCTGTACAGCGCGGACATTGACTTCGCCGACCCGCTGCACGAGGTCCACGGCCTGCCCGAGCTGCACCGGTATTTCGCCGAGCTATACGCCAACGTTCGGGATGTGTCGTTCGAGTTTCACGCTTTCGACCAAGTGCGCGAGGGCAAGGGCTACTTGCGCTGGACCATGACCTACCGCCATCCGCGCCTCAACCAGGGCGAGCCGATTGCCGTGCAAGGTTGCTCGCACCTGCTGTGGGCGGAGAACAAAGTGTTTCAACACCGCGACTATTTCGACGCAGGCGCCCTGCTCTATGAGCATCTGCCGGTGATGGGCCGCATGATCGGCTGGCTCAAAAGGAGGCTCGCATGAAGCGCCGCATCTGGTTGACCGGCGCCAGCAGCGGGATTGGCCTGGCATTGGCCGAAGAGCTGCTGAACGCAGGCCACGAGGTCGCGCTGACCGCCCGCAGCGTCGCGCCGTTGGAGGCACTGGAGCAGCGATTCCCCGATCAGGTACTGCTCGCACCCGGCGACGTCACCGACCTGCAACAGGTGACGGCGATTGGCGAACGCATCGCTCAGGTCTGGGGTGCGCTAGACACCGCGATCCTCAACGCGGGCACCTGTGAATACGTCGACACCCACCATTTCGACGCGCGGCTGGTCGAGCGGGTGGTGAAGACCAACCTCATCGCCACCTCTTACTGCGTTCAAGAGGCGCTGATCCTGTTGCGCCTGGGCAAACGCCCTCACCTCGTCGGTGTCGCCAGTTCGGTGGCGTTTCTACCGCTGACCCGCTCGGAAGCCTATGGCGCGTCGAAAGCCGGTTCGCGCTACCTGTTTCAGTCGCTGCGCATCGACCTGGCCCACGAAAACATCGACGTCACGTTGATCAACCCCGGTTTCGTCGATACGCCGCTCACTGCGAAGAACGATTTCGCGATGCCGTTGCGCTGGTCTGCTCCAAAAGCCGCCCACTTCATTGCGCAGCGTCTGGAGAAAACCCGGCGCCCTCTGGAGATTTCCTTCCCGTTCCTGCTGATCCTCACGCTCAAGGCCGTGGCGATTCTGCCCGGTCGTCTGCAACTGGCGCTGAGCAAACGCATGGTGCGCGCTTCTGGTTCGGCTCCCGGCCAACGCGAGGGCGCGCAATGAAGATCGCGATCATCGGCAGCGGCATTTCCGGCCTCACCAGCGCCTGGCTGCTCAACCGCGTGCATGACATTACCGTGTTTGAGGCTGACAGCTGGATCGGCGGGCACACGCACACGGTTAACGTGACGGTGAACGGCAAGACCCACGCGATCGATACCGGTTTCATCGTCTTCAACGACTGGACCTACCCCAACTTCATCAAGCTGCTCGGCAAGCTGGGCGTGGCGTTCAAACCCACCGAGATGAGCTTTTCGGTGTGCGATCCGCACAGCCAGACCGAGTACAACGGCAACAACCTCAACAGCCTCTTCGCCCAGCGCAGCAACCTGCTGTCGCCGACCTTCTGGGGCATGCTGCGGGACATTTTGCGCTTCAATAAACAGGCGTTCGCCGACCTGCAAAGCCAGCGCATCGCCGCCGACACCACCCTCGGCGCCTACTTGAAATCCGAAGGCTATGGCCAGCGCTTCACCGACCATTACATCGTGCCCATGGGCGCGGCGATCTGGTCGATGTCGTTGAAAGACATGCTGGGGTTTCCACTGCAATTCTTCGTGCGCTTCTTCAAGAATCACGGTTTGCTGTCCGTCAGCAACCGGCCGCAATGGTGCGTGATCGAAGGGGGCTCAAGCCGCTACATCGAGCCATTGACGGCCTCGTTCCGGGAACGCATTCGCCTGCAATGCCCGGTCAGCCGCGTCGAACGCGACAGCGACGGGGTGACGGTGCACACCGCCAGCGGCAGCGAGCGTTTTGACAAGGTGATTTTCGCCTGTCATAGCGATCAGGCCCTGGCGATGCTGTTCGAACCCAGCGCCAACGAGCGAGACATTCTCGGCGCCCTGCCCTACGCCGACAACGACGTGGTGCTGCACACCGACACCCGCCTGCTGCCCAAACGCCCGCTCGCCTGGGCCAGCTGGAATTACCGGCTAGGCGGCGCGGGCGATCAATCAGCCGCCGTCACCTACGCGATGAACATCCTGCAAGGTATCGACAGCGACACCACGTTTTGTGTCAGCCTCAACCAGACCCCCGCCATTGACCCGAGCAAAATCCTTGCCCGCTATCGCTACGCCCACCCGCAATACAGCCTCAAAGGGATCGCCGCCCAAGCCCGGTGGCAAGAGCTGTTCGGCGCGCAACACACTTATTACTGCGGCGCCTACTGGGCCAGCGGCTTTCATGAAGACGGTGTCGTCAGCGCGTTGCGCGTGGCGTCCGCCTTCGGGGAATCACTGTGAGCAGCCTGCCGATGAACAGCGCCCTTTACAGCGGCCTGATCACCCATCGGCGTTTTGCGCCAAAGGCCCATGCGTTCACCTACCGCATCGGCATGCTGTACCTCGACCTCGATGAACAGGACGCTGTGATGCGCCTGTCTCCGTTCGCCGGGGTGGGGCGTCTGGCGCCGTTTTCGTTTCGGCCCAATGATTACCTGCGCGAATACACCCGCCGGGGCATTTCACTGACCGGCGCCGTGCGCGAGATCATTCGCCAATCCCTGGGTCGCGCGCCGCTGGGCCGCATCTGCCTGCTGACCCAGGCGCGCAGTTGGGGCCTGTCGTTCAACCCGGTGAGCTTCTTCTATTGCTTCGAACTGGACGGCACGTTGGCCGCGATTGTCTGCGAAGTCACCAACACGCCGTGGCGCGAGCGCTATCACTACGTGCTGCCCGCCAGTGCCGCCGAGGGCCATCAGCATTTCGCCGTGGCCAAGGCGTTTCACGTCTCGCCGTTTCTGCCGCGGGATCTGGAATACCGCATGAGCTTCAGCCAGCCCGATGAGCGCCTCGGCGTGCACATGGCCGACTGGCAGGGCGACGAAAAGATGTTCGACGCCACGCTCAACCTGCAACGCCAAACGATGAGCCGCTCGGCCTTGCATCGTCATCTGCTGAGCTTTCCGTGGATGACGGCCAAGACCTGCCTCGCCATTTACTGGCAGGCGCTGCGGCTTTTCATCAAACGCATACCGATTTTTTCCCATCAGGCCGCCGAAGGCTCGTACCGCATTGCCGCCGCTCAACAGAAGGAACGACGTCATGAAAAGCAGTAGCGTATCTGCCGGGTTCGGCGCCAACAGCCTGACCTCCAACCTGCTGCGACGCGGCGTACTGCGGCAGCTTGAGCACCTGCGCTACGGCCAGTTGGTGGTCTACGAAAACGACAACCGCCACGTGTTCGGTGCGGCGGGCGCGGCGCTGCAAGGTGAAATTCACGTGCAGGACGCGGCTGCGTGGGGGCTGGTCGCCAGCAATGGCTCGATTGGCGCGGGCGAGGCGTTCATTCATGGCTACTGGACCACCCCAGACCTGACCGCCGTGGTCCGCGTGTTCGTCAGCAATCTGGACGTCCTCGATGCAATGGAAGGCGGGTTGGCGCGGCTGAGTCGGCCATTCGTGCAAGGTCTGCACTGGCTCAACCGCAACACCCGCAAGGGTTCACAGAAAAACATCGCCGCCCATTACGACCTGGGCAATGACCTGTTCGAGCAGTTTCTCGACCCGACGATGATGTACTCGGCCGCGCAATTCCTCAGCCCCGACGACACGCTGGAACAGGCGCAGCTGAACAAGCTGGAACGCATCTGTCAGAAACTCGCGCTCAAGCCTTCCGATCATCTGCTGGAAATTGGCACCGGCTGGGGCAGCATGGCGATTTACGCTGCGCAGCAGTACGGCTGCAAGGTCACCACCACGACCCTTTCGAAAGAGCAGTTCGCGTACACCGAAAAGCGCATCGCCGAACTGGGCCTGGGCGAGCAGATCACGTTGATGCTCAGCGACTACCGCGACCTGACGGGCCAGTTCGACAAACTGGTGTCCATCGAGATGATCGAAGCAGTGGGCCATCGCTTTCTGCCGACGTATTTCAAGCAATGCACGCGGTTGCTCAAGGACGACGGCCTGATGCTGCTGCAGGCGATCACCATCCGCGAACAGCGTTATGTGCAGGCCATGCGCAGTGTGGATTTCATTCAGCGTTACATTTTCCCCGGCGGCGCGCTGCCTTCAGTCACCCGGATGTTGGACATCGTCAGCAAAGACACCGACATGAACCTGCTGCACATGGAAGATTTCGGGCTGCATTACGCACGGACCTTGCGCATGTGGCACGACAACTTCCGCCACGCGGCCGGCTACCTGACCGAGCTTGGCTACGACGATTACTTCCTGCGTTTGTGGGAGTTTTACCTGTGCTACTGCGAGGGCGGTTTTCTGGAGCGCACCATTGGCACCGCGCAACTGCTGCTGGCCAAACCCCGTGCGATGACGGCGCCGCTGTTGGGACGGTTCGATGCTTAAAAAGCTGGCCAACGCGGCGCTGTTTCAGATCGGCTGGTTCACCTGTGTGCTGGGTGGAAACAGCGGGTGGCTGTTGCTCGTGCTTGCGATTTTGCTGGTCCATTTGTGGCTGATCGGCTCTTGGCAGGCCGAGGGCAAATTGCTGATGACGGTGTTCGCGCTGGGCTGCGTGATCGACAGTGCGTTGATCAAAGTCGGGGTGTTCGATTTTGGCGAAGCCGGTCGCGTCATTCCATTGTGGCTGGCCTTGCTCTGGCCCTTGCTCGCGACAACCTTGGGGCACTGCCTGGCATGGACGGCTCGGCCGTGGTGGCTGGGCAGTGTGCTGGGGGCGGTCGGCGGCCCGGCGTCCTACATCGCGGGGTCTCACCTGACCTATGTTCATTTGCCATTAGGCGTGTGGCCGAGTGCATTCATCATCGGCGCAATCTGGGCGGTGGTTTTTCCGTTGCTGCATTGGCTGGCGGCTTGGTTCCGTCAAGCACACCGCCACGAAGCGTCCGCTTGAAAGCCGCGTCCGTCAGACCAGTCCCCGATGCACTAGCCGCTGCTTTACACTGCGGCCCATGACTGCCATCCCCCTGCTTCAACTCCCCGTCACGCCTGTCGAGCCTGCCGTAACGTGCTCAACCTGCGCCGCTTGCTGCTGTCAGCTGGAAGTGATGCTGATCACCGACACGGGCGTGCCCGAACGCTTCATCGACACTGACGATTGGGGCGGTGAGGTGATGCTGCGCCTGGATGACGGCTGGTGCGCGGCACTGGATCGCGACACGATGCGGTGCACGATCTACGACCGAAGGCCGCTGATCTGCAGGGAATTCGAGATGGGTTCGCCGGAGTGCATCACCGAGCGGGAAGGGATTGCGACGGCGTACGTGTGATCACCGTAGACCTGTAGGAGCGCGCTTGCCCGCGATTGCATTCGGCCTGTGCCAGAAGTGTTGACTGACACACCGCCATCGCGGGCAAGCGCGCTCCTACAGATGTGAAGAGAGGCTCGCTTAGAACGGCATCGTGTAATGGATGGCGTAGCTTTCGATCCCGTCGTTGTCGCTGGTCATGCCGCCATTGGAGTAGTGAGTGGCACGCAGGCCCACTTCATGTCCACCGGCAAAGCGCAGGCCAAAGCCCAAGCGGTCCTCGAACTGGAACGCGCTGCCCATTTTGTTGCCTTCGACTTCGGTGCGCTGGAATACAGCACCACCGATACCGGCTTCGATATAGGGTTTGACGCTGTCGCCAGCGAACTCATAAACGAACACCGGAGAGAACGACAGGCTGTTGTTGCTCGCGTTCTTGTCACCTTCCCAATAGGTATAGGCGCCACTCCAGTAACCGGTCAGACGACCGACGCTGGTCTGCCACCAGCTTTTATCCCAATCAAACTGCGCGCCCAGACGATAGGTCATGGTCGACTCGCCAGTGTGCCCCACTGAGAACTCAACCCCATCAGCCTGTGCAATCGCACTTTGCCCCGACAACGCAGCCGCAATCGCAGCCAAACAAAACAGTCGCTTCATCTGAAACATCCTATTTTCGAATGCAGTTAGAAATTTTTCGTATCAACAGACTGGCTATAGAAATCTTCGAATGAGTGAAAGTTCACCCAAAACGCAGCGCTCTTCACGTTTTTTTCACGAGATGAAGCTTCGCACACTGTCAGATTTTTTCCATAGCAACGGTAGGATGTTTCTGAAATTATCCGGACTGCCGCTCGTCCAGAACTGCGTTGGCAGAGGCCTTCCGCTGGCGAGAAGGTCCCGCTGAATGAGTAGCCGCTGGAGTTGACGGGCAACTGCAGCGCCCGTATCGATCAGGGTGATCGACGCCGGAATCATCTCGCGCAGCAGCGGTTTGAGGAATGGGTAGTGGGTGCAACCGAGGATGATGGTGTCGCAACCCGCCGCCAGCAGTGGGTCCACGTAACCTTGCAATAACTGGCGAATGACCGGGCTGACCAAGTCACCGGTTTCGATCAGCTCGACAAGCCCCGGACAAGGTTGGGTAATCACGTGAACGTCCGTTGCGAAACGGTCCAGCAATGCCGCGAACTTCGCGCTTTGCAGGGTCCCGGTGGTTGCCAGCACGCCCACTACGCCGCTTTTAGTCGCTGCCGCAGCGGGTTTGACCGCAGGCTCCATGCCGACCAAGGGCCAATCCGGGTAACGCTGACGCAGATCGGCGACCCCTGCCACAGTGGCCGTGTTACAGGCGATCACCAAGGCCTTGGCGCCTTGTTCGCGAAAAAATTCTGCGATATCGACGCAACGCTGGCGAATGAACTCTGGGGTTTTTTCGCCGTAGGGGATATGCCCGCAGTCGGCAACGTACAGCAGGGATTCATTAGGCAGCAGTTGATGAATTTCACCCAGCACCGACAGCCCGCCGACGCCGGAATCGAACACACCCACCGGCGCGTCGTTGTCTCTAGCCATGTTCGACCGTTCTAGCCATGGGCTGCACCGCAGACACTGCAACCCGGATCACGTTTGACTTTCAGTTCGCGGAATCGCGTGCCCAAGGCGTCGATCAACAGCAACCGCCCCACCATCGGATCGCCAAAACCGGCCAGCAGTTTAAGCGCTTCAAGGGCTTGCAGGCTGCCCACCAGCCCGACCAGCGGACCGATGACACCGGCTTCGCTGCACGTCAGTTCGCTCTCACTTCCGTGTCCATACAGGCAGTGATAGCACGGGCTGTCGGCGCGACGCGGGTCGAACACCGAGAGCTGCCCTTCCAGCCGAATCGCAGCACCACTCACCAGCGGTTTAGCCGCAGCGACGCATGCCGCGTTGACGGCCTCGCGGGTGGTGAAATTGTCGGAACAGTCGAGCACCAGATCCACGGCGTCGACCGCCGCAGTCAGCGAATCTTCATCCAGCGCCACACGATGGGGCACCAGCTTCACGGCCGGGTTGATCGCGGTCAGCCGGGCCATCGCGGAATCGACTTTGCCCTGCCCGACGCTCTGGGTGTCGTGAATGATCTGACGTTGCAGGTTGGTCAGATCGACCGTGTCGAAGTCCGCGAGGTGCAACTCCCCGACCCCGGCAGCGGCCAGGTACAGCGCGACCGGCGAACCCAGTCCGCCGACGCCGACGATCAGCGCACGGCTCTGCTTGAGGCGCATCTGGCCGTCGATGTCGACCTGTTGCAGCAGAATCTGCCGACTGTAGCGCAGCAGTTCTTCGTCGCTCAGCACGGCACGCGCCCGAAAGTGATGCGTTCGTGATCCCCCAGATCGCGGCGGGTCTGGATCTGTTCGAAGCCATGGGTGTTGAGCAGATCGCGCACTGCGGCGCCCTGATCGTAGCCATGTTCCAGCAACAGCCAGCCACTCGCTGCCAGATGGGCTGGCGCCTGTGACACGATCAGACGCAGATCGTCGAGGCCATCGGTGCCCGAGACCAAAGCGCTACTCGGCTCGAAACGCACGTCGCCTTCTACCAAGTGAGGATCGTTGGACGCTATATAAGGTGGGTTGCTGAGGATCAGGTCGAACCGCTGGCCCTCGACAGCGCTGAACCAGTGGCTGCGCAGGACACTGGCGTTATCCAGGTGCAAACGCTGTCGGTTGCGCTCGGCAAGCTCCACCGCCTCGTTCACCCGATCCACCGCCGTGACGTTCCACTGCGGACGGTCCTTGGCCAGCGACAGCGCGATAGCCCCCGTGCCCGTTCCAAGGTCGAGCAAGCGATGGGGAATCGCGCCCGGCAGCAACTCCAATGCGGTTTCCACCAGCATTTCGGTTTCCGGTCGGGGAATCAGCGTGTGCGTCGCGACTTCAAGGTCGATGTTCCAGAAACCCTGTTGCCCCAAAATGTACGCCACCGGCTCCCCCGTGCGACGACGCTGCAGATAGCCGTCGAACGCTTGGGCGGCTTCGGTGCTGACAATACGCTCCGGCCAGGTGTGCAAAAAGCTGCGCGGCTTGCCCAAGGCAGCCGCCAACAGCAGTTCGGCATCCAGACGGGCTGTCGGAGAATCCGGCAGTTCAGCGTTTCTTAACAAGCTGGCGATGATGGTCATTTACTCACCCAGTGCCGCAAGTTGGTCTGCCTGATACTCGGCAAGCAACGGTTCTATCACTGCATCGACCCCGCCGGCCAAAACTTCATCCAGCGAATACAAGGTCAGGTTCACACGATGATCCGTCACCCGCCCCTGTGGAAAGTTATACGTACGAATCCGCTCCGAACGGTCGCCCGAACCCACCAGCAATTTGCGCTCGCTGGCGATAGCGTTGGCGGCCGCAGCCGTTTGCTGATCGTTGAGTTTGGCCGCTAACCAGGACATGGCCCGGGCGCGGTTCTTGTGCTGGGAACGCTCTTCCTGGCACTCGACGACGGTGCCGGTTGGCAAGTGCGTGATACGAATCGCCGAGTCGGTGGTGTTGACGTGCTGACCGCCGGCGCCCGATGAGCGGAACGTATCCACGCGCAAATCCGCCGGATTGATCTCGATCGCCTGCTTCTCATCCGGCTCAGGCAACACCGCGACCGTGCAGGCCGACGTGTGAATGCGTCCCTGAGATTCGGTCTCGGGCACTCGTTGCACGCGGTGCGCACCCGACTCGAACTTCAGTTTGCCGTAGACATTGTCGCCTTCGACCCGGGCGATGACTTCTTTGAAGCCACCATGCTCGCCTTCGTTTTCGGAAAGGATTTCCACCCGCCATCCCCGGCGCTCGGCGTAACGCGAATACATGCGGAACAAGTCGCCCGAGAAAATCGCTGCCTCGTCACCCCCGGTGCCCGCGCGGATTTCAAGAAAGACGTTGCGGCCGTCGTTGGGGTCTTTGGGCAGCAGCATTTTTTGCAGTTCGCCCTCCAGCACCCCCAGTTGTTCCTTGGCTTCGCGCACTTCTTCGACCGCCATTTCACGCATGTCCGGGTCGCTGTCCTTGAGCAGCGCCTGGGCGCCTTCGAGGTCGCTCTGCACTTTTCGCAGCTGCGTATAGACCTGGATCACCGGCTCGACTTCCGCGTATTCACGGGAATAGGCACGGAATCTGGTCTGATCGGAAATGACTTCGGCGTCGCCCAGCAGCGCGGTCAATTCTTCGAATCGGTCGCTGAGCACATCCAGCTTATTGAGCAGTGAAGCTTTCATTGCGGGGGTTTATCCGTGGAGCCCTCATTGAGGGCAAAGAGTTCCTGGGCCATGGCCAGCGCATCGACGCGGCCTTCGGCGGACAGCTTCTTGAGTTGCACGCTTGGCGCATGCATCAGTTTGTTGGTCAGGCCACGTGCCAGCGCCATCAGTACCTCTTCCGCGTTGCTGCCGTTGGCGAGCATGCGTTGCGCCTTCTGCAGTTCTTCGTCTCGCAGGCGTTCGCTTTGCTGACGGTAGGCCCTCAGCACATCGACCGCCGCCAGTTCGCGCAGACGCGACATGAAATCTTCGACGCCGACGCTGACCAGTTCCTCTGCCGCCTGGGCTGCACCCTGACGACTCTTGAGGTTCTCCGCGACGACTTCGTGCAAGTCATCCACGGTATACAGGTAAACGTCGTCCAGCTCGCCTACTTCCGGCTCGATGTCGCGGGGAACGGCGATGTCGACCATGAAAATCGGCTTGTGCTTGCGCAGTTTCAGCGCACTTTCCACCGCGCCCTTGCCCAGAATTGGCAACTGGCTGGCAGTGGAACTGATGACGATGTCGCTGTTGACCAGCTCGGCAGGGATATCAGCCAACAGGACCGCGTGAGCGCCGAACTCTTCCGCCAGAATGCTCGCGCGCTCCAGCGTCCGGTTGGCGACCACGATACGCTTGACCCCCAGATCGTGCAGGTGTCGGGCGACCAGCGTGATGGTCTCCCCCGCACCGATCAGCAAGGCCTGGCTGCGTTGCAGGTCGCTGAAAATCTGTTTGGCCAGGCTGACGGCAGCAAACGCGACGGACACCGGGTTTTCGCCAATGGCCGTGTCGGTGCGCACCTGTTTGGCCGCGCTGAAGGTCGCTTGAAACAGTCGCCCCAGTAATGGACCGATGGTTCCGGCCTCGCGAGCCACGGCGTAGGCGGATTTCATCTGCCCGAGAATCTGCGGCTCGCCCAGCACCAGCGAATCCAGCCCCGAAGCCACGCGCATCATGTGGCGCACGGCGGCGTCTTCCTCGTGCACGTAAGCGCTGGCGCGGAGTTCGTCGACATTGAGGTGGTGATAATCGGCCAGCCAGCGCAGCACGACGTCAGCGGTGAGCTGGTCCTGCTCTATATAAAGCTCGCTGCGATTACAGGTCGACAGGATGGCGGCTTCGCGGCTCTGGGTCAGGCGACACAGTTGCTGCAATGCTTCAACCAGCTGCTCAGGCGTAAATGCCACGCGCTCGCGGACATCCACTGATGCAGTCTTATGGTTGATACCCAGAGCAAGAAAGGCCATTCAAGGTCGCTGATGGTGACGTGAAGCCGGCAATTGTCCTACTTCAATAGATTCAGAACAACCACCGCAATACATTCAGAACGTCCGGGACAGTCTATTGTCCCTATAGAGATTCGCTTTACGGCGATGCCCCTGCGACAAATTGTCCAAGCGCGGGCTGTAAATAGCGGGTTCTGGTTTTCAAGTGGGCTGTGGGTTTGCTCCCTGCCTTGTGTCATGATGCTTTCAAACCGCAGGTAAGCCGCCCTCTCTCCTATATGAATAAATCCTCCGCGTTGTTCCTTGCCCTTGTCGTTCTTGGTGGCTGCCAGTCTACGGCCTCCGTTTCGCCACAGCCTGCTGCTGCGACGAAAGAAGCGACGCCCGCTCCTGAGGCCAAGCCTCAGGTTTACGGATCGTTTACCCAGGACACGGTCGTCAGCCTGCTGACCGCCGAACTGGCCGGACAACGCAATCGCTTCGACATTGCGCTGGATAACTACGTGACCCAGGCGATCCAGACCCAAGACCCCGGCATTTCGGAGCGGGCATTCCGCATTGCCGAATACCTGGGCGCTGATCAGGCGGCACTGGACACCTCGATGATCTGGGCCAGAAATGACCCGGACAACCTTGAAGCACAACGCGCCGCCGCCATTCAACTGGCCCGCGCCGGACGCTACGACGACTCCATGCGGTATATGGAGAAGGTGCTTCAAGGCCAGGGTGATACCCATTTCGACTTCCTCGCGCTGTCGGCAGCGGAAACCGACTCCAATACGCGCAAGGGCTTGCTCAACAGCTTTGATCGCCTGCTGGCCAAATACCCGAAAAATGGTCAACTGATTTTCGGTAAGGCCCTGTTGCTGCAACAGGAAGGTGACAGCGCCGCCTCGCTCAAACTGCTCGAAGACAACCCGCCCGGCGAAGGCGAAGTCGCGCCGATCCTCCTCCGTGCCCGTCTGCTGCAAAGCATGAACCGTGGCAAGGAAGCGATGCCGCTGCTGGAAAAAAGCATCAAGAAATACCCGGACGACAAGCGCCTGCGCCTGACCTACGCCCGCATGCTGGTTGAACAGAACCGCATGGAAGACGCCAAGGTGCAGTTCTCCAGCCTCGTACAGCAATACCCGGACGACGACGAGTTGCGTTATTCGCTGGCGCTGGTGTGTCTGGAAAACAAGGCGTGGGATGAAGCGCAGGGCTATCTGGAGGACCTGGTCGCCCGTGGCAGCCACGTCGATGCCGCGCATGTGAACCTTGGTCGTATTTATGAAGAGCGCAACGATCCCCAAAACGCTCTTGCCGAATACGCACAAGTGGGTCCGGGCAACGATTACCTGCCCGCCCAACTGCGCCAGGCGGACATTCTGATGAGCAACGGCAGTACCGCCGAAGCCTCGAAACGACTGGCCCAGGCCCGTGCCGACCAGCCCGACTACATCATTCAGCTGTACCTGATCGAAGCCGAAACCCTGACCAATAACAATCAGAGCGATCGTGGCTGGCAGGTGCTGACTCAGGCACTCAAACAGTACCCGGACGACCTGAACCTGCTTTATACCCGCGCCATGCTGGCCGAGAAGCGTAACGATCTGAAGCAGATGGAAACCGATCTGCGGGCGATCCTCAAGCGTGAACCGGACAACGCCATGGCCCTTAACGCCTTGGGCTACACGCTGTCCGACCGCACCACGCGCTACGCCGAAGCGAAAGAATTGATCGAGCGTGCGCACCAGTTGAACCCGGATGATCCGGCGGTCCTCGACAGTCTGGGCTGGGTCAATTATCGCCTCGGCAACCTCGACGAAGCCGAGCGCCTGCTGCGTGAGGCGCTGGAGCGCTACCCCGATCACGAAGTCGCCGCGCACCTGGGCGAAGTGCTCTGGGCCAAAGGCCAACAGCGCGAAGCCCGTAAAGTCTGGGGCAAGGCCCTCGAACAACAACCTGACAGCCCGGTCCTGCGCAGCACCCTCAAACGCCTGACCGGCTCCGAGAACCTCTGATTTATGTCACTGCGCCACGTACTTGCATTCAGCCTCATCGTCCTGCTCGCCGGTTGCGCCGGCATCACCTCCCGTGAAGCTGTGCAGGGCCCCGGCGACGCCAACAAATGGCAAGCCAACAAGCAACAGCTCGCGAGCCTCGACGGCTGGGAAGTCAACGGCAAAGTGGGGATTCGCGCTCCGAAAGACTCTGGCAGCGGGACCCTCTACTGGTTGCAACGTCAGGATTACTACGACATTCGCCTCTCCGGCCCTCTTGGTCGTGGTGCCGCTCGATTGACCGGTCGCCCTGGCGCCGTGTCGCTGGAAGTCGCCAATCAGGGCCGTTACGACGCCCCGGACCCCGAAACGCTGCTCAAAGACCAACTGGGCTGGAAGCTGCCCGTTTCGCATCTGGTCTGGTGGGTTCGCGGTCTTCCTGCACCCGACAGCAAAAGCAGCCTGACCCTGGACGGCGACAGTCGCCTGTCCAATCTGGATCAGGACGGCTGGAAAATCGAATACCTGAGCTACACCGAACAGAACGGCTACTGGCTGCCTGAGCGGATGAAACTGCACGGCCAGGATCTCGACGTCACGCTGGTCATCAAGGACTGGCAACCGCGCAAACTGGGGCAATGATCATGTCCCCGCAACCATTGACACTCCCCGCGCCTGCCAAGCTGAACCTGATGCTGCACATTTTAGGCCGTCGCCCGGACGGCTATCACGAACTGCAAACGCTGTTTCAGTTTCTGGATTACGGCGATGAGTTGAGTTTCGCACTGCGCGAAGACGGCGAAGTTCGCCTGCAAACGGAATTCCCTGACGTCCCCCACGATAGCAATCTGATTGTCAAAGCCGCCCGCGCACTGAAAGAGCAATCGGGCTCGCCACTTGGCGCTGATATCTGGATCAAGAAAGTGTTGCCCATGGGCGGCGGTATTGGCGGTGGGAGTTCGGATGCGGCGACGACATTGCTCGGGCTCAATCACCTTTGGCATCTGGGTTGGGATGAAGATCGCCTGGCAGCGCTGGGGCTCAAGCTCGGGGCTGACGTCCCGGTTTTCGTGCGCGGACACGCCGCGTTTGCCGAAGGCGTGGGCGAAATCCTGACCCCTGAAGACCCCGAAGAACCTTGGTATGTCGTGCTGGTGCCGCAAGTCTCTGTAAGTACAGCAGAAATTTTTTCAGATCCACTGTTGACACGTGACACGCCGCCCATTAAAGTGCGCCCCGTTCCCAAGGGAAACAGTCGAAATGACTGCTTACCGGTTGTAGCAAGGCGCTATCCAGAAGTGCGTAACGCATTGAATTTGCTAGGTAAATTTACCGAAGCAAAGTTAACCGGAACTGGAAGTTGTGTGTTTGGGGCCTTCCCAAGCAAAGCTGAAGCTGATAAAGTCTCGGCCCTTCTTACAGAGACCCTTACAGGGTTTGTGGCAAAAGGCAGCAACATCTCGATGTTGCACCGAACGTTACAGACACTGCTCTAAGAGAACCGAGTGCCAGGCACTCGTGCAACAGATACAGGGGCGTCGCCAAGCGGTAAGGCAGCAGGTTTTGATCCTGCCATGCGTTGGTTCGAATCCAGCCGCCCCTGCCATTTTCCTATAGTCATCCAGGCATACCCTAAGCCTCCAGGTACTGCGCGTGTCCAAGATGATGGTCTTTACGGGGAACGCCAACCCCGATCTGGCTCGGCGTGTCGTACGTCAGCTGCATATCCCTCTCGGTGACATCTCTGTCGGTAAATTCTCCGACGGCGAGATCACCGCTGAGATCAATGAAAACGTTCGCGGTAAAGACGTCTTCATTATTCAGCCGACCTGCGCGCCGACCAACGATAACCTGATGGAGCTCGTCGTGATGGCTGATGCCTTCCGCCGTTCCTCGGCTACTCGTATCACCGCTGTTATCCCTTACTTTGGTTATGCCCGTCAGGATCGCCGCCCGCGTTCCGCTCGCGTGGCCATCAGCGCCAAAGTGGTTGCGGACATGCTCACCGTCGTCGGTATCGACCGTGTGCTGACTGTTGACCTGCACGCTGACCAGATTCAGGGCTTCTTCGATATTCCCGTGGATAACATCTACGGCTCCCCGGTTCTGGTGGATGACATCGAAGACCAGCGTTTCGAAAACCTGATGATCGTTTCCCCGGACATCGGTGGCGTCGTGCGTGCACGTGCCGTAGCCAAGTCCCTGGGCGTTGATCTCGGGATCATCGACAAACGCCGCGAGAAAGCCAATCACTCTGAAGTGATGCACATCATCGGTGACGTCGAAGGTCGTACCTGTATTCTGGTCGACGACATGGTCGATACCGCCGGCACCCTGTGCCACGCGGCAAAGGCCCTTAAAGAACATGGCGCTGCCAAGGTCTTTGCCTACTGCACACACCCTGTGCTGTCGGGTCGTGCGATTGAAAACATCGAAAATTCCGTGCTGGACGAACTGGTGGTCACGAACACCATCCCGTTGTCCGCTGCAGCACAAGCCTGTGACCGTATCCGTCAGCTGGATATCGCACCGGTAGTCGCTGAAGCGATGCGTCGCATCAGCAACGAAGAATCGATCAGCGCGATGTTCCGTTAAGGGCCCTGCCCTCTCGAAACCTCCGTTGACGAAAAGCGCCCCGCCCCAACAGTGACTGTTGGGGCGGGGCTTTTTTGCCCATATCGAGTTGGCGCTGGTCGCAAACGCCGCTCGATGATGGCTATTTTGGAGATACAAAATGACTGACTTTACTCTGAACGCCCAAGCGCGTACTGACCTGGGGAAAGGTGCGAGCCGCCGCCTGCGTCACGCCGCCAGCATCCCTGCCGTTGTTTACGGTGGTAACAAAGCTGCTGAATCCGTGACCATCGTGGCCAAGGAAATCGCCAAACTGTTCGAAAACGAAGCGGCTTTCAGCCACGTTATCGAACTGAACGTTGATGGCGCCAAGCAGAACGTGATCGTTAAAGCGATGCAACGTCACCCTGCCAAGCAATTCATCATGCACGCTGACTTCATCCGTGTTGTTGCTGGCCAGAAACTGACCGCAACCGTACCGGTGCACTTCATCAACGAAGAAGCTCCGATCAAGAAAGGCGGCGAAATCTCGCACACTACCACTGAACTGGAAGTGTCCTGCCTGCCTAAAGATCTGCCTGAGTTCATCGAAGTTGACCTGGGCGCGCTGGAAATCGGCGACAACGTTCACCTGTCCGACGTTAAAGCACCTAAAGGTGTTGAATTCGTCGCTCTGGCACACGGCAAGGACCTGGACATCGCAAACGTCCACGCTCCACGCGTCGTCCAGGAAGAAGAAGGCACCGCAGAAGGCGAAGCAGAGTAATCATTACTCGCTAGCCGGTTGAACCCGTGATGGTGCCCGGCACCATCACACTCGACCCAAGGAAGAGCCCCTGACGTGACCGCCATCCAACTGATCGTCGGCCTGGGAAACCCCGGCCCCGAATACGAACAGACCCGGCATAACGCAGGGGCTCTTTTCGTTGAACGTATCGCCAGCGCACAGCGCGTCAATCTGACGGCTGACCGCAAGTATTTCGGTCTGACGGCTAAATTCAGCCATCAAGGCCAAGACGTTCGTCTGCTGATTCCCACCACGTACATGAACCGCAGCGGCCAGTCTGTCGCAGCGCTGGCGGGTTTCTTCCGGATTCCTCCGCAGGCCATACTGGTGGCCCACGACGAACTCGACCTGCCTCCGGGCGTCGCCAAACTCAAACTGGGCGGCGGACACGGCGGGCATAACGGCCTGCGCGACATCATCGCGCAGCTCGGCAATCAAAACGGCTTTTATCGCCTGCGGCTTGGCATCGGCCACCCCGGCGATGCCAGCCTGGTCTCCAACTTCGTACTGGGTCGTGCACCACGCGCCGAACAGGAAAAACTGGACGCCAGTATCGACTTTGCCCTCGGCGCGCTGCCGGATGTCCTCGCAGGCGACTTCGCCAAAGCGATGCGTGTCCTGCACAGCCAGAAGGCCTGACATCACTGAGGGGAAACACCATGGGATTCAACTGCGGCATCGTCGGCCTGCCCAACGTCGGCAAGTCCACCCTGTTCAACGCCCTGACCAAATCCGGTATTGCGGCGGAGAACTTTCCCTTCTGCACCATCGAGCCGAACAGCGGCATCGTGCCCATGCCCGATCCACGTCTTCAGGCGCTGGCCGACATCGTCAACCCGAAGCGCATCCTGCCGACCACGATGGAGTTCGTTGACATCGCGGGCCTCGTCGCAGGCGCGTCAAAAGGTGAAGGCCTGGGCAACAAGTTCCTCGCCAACATTCGCGAAACCGACGCCATCGCCCACGTGGTCCGCTGCTTTGAAGACGAAAACGTGATTCACGTCTCCAACAGCGTCGACCCGAAACGCGACATCGAAATCATCGACCTTGAACTGATCTTCGCCGACCTCGACAGTTGCGAAAAACAGCTGCAGAAAGTTACCCGCAATGCCAAGGGCGGCGACAAAGACGCAGTCGTCCAAAAAGGCCTGCTGGAACAACTCATCGCCCACTTCACCGAAGGCAAGCCTGCGCGCAGCCTGATGAAGAACATGGGTGCCGATGAGAAAGCCGTGATCAAAGGCTTCCATCTGCTGACCACCAAACCGGTCATGTACATCGCCAACGTCGCGGAAGACGGTTTCGAAAACAACCCGCACCTGGACGTGGTTCGCGCCATCGCCGAAGAAGAAGGCGCGATGCTGGTGCCGGTCTGCAACAAGATCGAAGCTGAGATCGCCGAGCTGGACGACGGCGAAGAGAAGGACATGTTCCTTGAAGCCCTGGGCCTCGAAGAGCCTGGCCTGAACCGCGTGATCCGCGCGGGCTACGAGATGCTGCACTTGCAGACCTACTTCACCGCCGGTGTCGAAGAAGTCCGCGCTTGGACCGTCCGCGTCGGCGCCACCGCGCCACAGGCTGCTGGCGTGATCCACACCGACTTCGAAAAAGGCTTCATCCGCGCCGAGTGCGTCGCCTACAACGACTTCATCCAGTACAAGGGCGAAGCCGGTGCCAAGGAAGCGGGCAAATGGCGTCTGGAAGGCAAAGACTACATCGTCAAGGACGGCGACGTGCTGCACTTCCGGTTCAACGTTTGATCCGAGGCTTCCTGCCCGATTAGCACGCCTTTGAAAGCCCCCGCCTGGGGGCTTTTTGTTGCTCGTTTCCTTACGTCTCTACCCGCCCATCACGCCTTCGGATAATTCGACGGAAACAGCGCGCGCTTCGCTTGTTCGTCCATGTCTTTCTTGAACGCCAACTCTTTCCCCACATTCCGCGCGCGCTGGGCAGCAGGGCGGGCGTCGATGCGCTGGAACCAGCGTTTGAGATGCGGGAAATCAGCGAGCGCATCTTCCGAGCCTTTCATCACACGAGGCGCCCTGATCAGCCAACCCCACGTGGAAATGTCGGCGAGGGTGTAATCGTTGCCGACGATGTATTCGCGCTCTGCCAGGTGCGTATCAAGCACTTCGTAGTGACGCTCTATTTCTCGGCGATAGCGATTTATGGCGTAGTCGTTGCCCTCGGGGGCTGCGTATTGAAAGTGCACCGCCTGCCCGGAAAACGGCCCCAAGCCCGACGCGATGAAGAACAGCCAGGACAGCAGTTCGGGCTTGTCTTCAGGAGCGCCCATGAACTGACCCGTCTTTTCGCCCAGGTACAGCAGAATCGCGCTGGAATCGAACACGCGCACTTCTTTGCCGCCCAGGCCGTCGGTGTCGATGATCGCCGGGACTTTGCCATTGGGGTTTACGGCGCGAAATTCGGGCAGATGCTGCTCGCCCTTGCTGGTGTCCACCGGCACCACCTCATAGGCCAGACCTGACTCCTCCAGGAACAACGCAACTTTGGCTGGATTGGGGGTCGGGTGAAAATAGAAACGAATCATGGCGGTCATCTCTGAAAAGTCGAGGTGGGAAAAAACAGGTTTTAGTTTTAGAACGACTGTTTTAGATTAGGCGAACTACGGAGCAAGGCGCAACGCCTGCGTTTGCGCCTGAGAGGACACCAGCGATGGCAAGACCAAGAGAATTCGATGAACAGGCTGTGCTCGACGCCGCGATCCAGTGCTTTTGGACAAAGGGTTTCGAAGCGACGTCCATGCGTGACCTGATCGAATGCATGGGGATCACCGGCGCCAGCGTCTACAACGCATTCGGTGACAAACGCGGCCTTTACCGCAGGGCATTGGCGCACTACCTGGAAAGCAGTTTTGGTGAACGGGTGGTGCGGCTGGAAAACACGCTTGCTCCGCGCCTGGCGATTGAAACCTTCTTCGTCGAAATCATCGACCGCTCGATGAGTGATGTTCATCACCGCGGCTGCATGATGGTGAACTCGGCCCTTGAAGCCGTACCAGACGCGCCTGATGCACAGGAAATCATCGATGACTTCCTGACGCGGGCCGAGGCTTTTTTCTACCGTTGCGTGGCAGCGGGCCAGGCTGACGGCAGTATTTCCCGGTCGCTTTCGGCTATGGATGTCAGCGGTCTGTTGCTCGCCGTATTGCTCGGCATCCGCGTCCTGGCCCGCGCCCGGCCACAGCGCCCCTTGCTGGAAAGCGTCGTAAGGCCCGTGCTTGCTTTGCTCGACGCAGACACATCCCACACACACGCAACTCCCCTTCCCTCGTTTGCCACGGAATCTCAGCGATGATCGAGCTTTACTACTGGCCAACCCCCAACGGTCACAAAATCACTCTATTTCTCGAAGAGGTCGGGCTGGAATACCGCATTCATCCCGTCGATATCAGCGCCGGGGATCAGTTCAAACCCGACTTTCTGGCGTTCTCGCCGAACAACCGGATGCCCGCGATCATCGACACGGCCCCTGCCGACGGTGGCGAGCCGATTACGGTTTTCGAATCGGGCGCCATTCTGCTGTACCTGGCAGAAAAGACCGGACGATTCCTGCCTACCGATGTGCGCGGCAAGAAAACCGTCACCGAATGGCTGATGTGGCAGATGGGCGGGCTGGGGCCCATGGCGGGTCAGAATCATCACTTTGGTGTGTATGCCCCGGAAAAGCTGCCCTATGCGATCACCCGTTACGTCAATGAGACCAACCGCTTGTATGGCGTTTTGAACCGCCGTCTCGAAGGCCGGGCGTTCATTGGCGGGGAAGCGTATTCCATCGCGGACATGGCGGCATACCCGTGGGTGGTGCCATGGCAGCGCCAGCAACAGAATCTGGATGATTCCCCGAACCTGAAACGCTGGTTCCAGACGATTCAGGCACGCCCCGCCACGGCTCGCGCCTACGCACAGGGGGAGGCCCTGTCGAAAAACCGCGCCTCCGTCACCGAAGAGGGCAAGAAGATTCTGTTCGGCCAGACTGCCACGAACGCGCCGAAACCTGACTGACAGCGTCGCTCAGCCCAAGGCCTGACGCTCAAACGTTTGCAGCCATTCGACGGCCTTGGGCACATCGCCCAGTGGATACAAGTGCAAGCGAACCTCTCCGAGATTTCGCTGCTCCAGCGCTTGCATCAGTTCAGTCAGAAAGCGTTCAGGCCCTTCGGTGCCCAACAGCGATGTGACGTGCCAGCCATAGCGCTGGAGCAACTGGGCTGACGTTCCGACCCGGCATTGTTTGGCGAACCGCAAGATGCCAGTCAGCGACGATGGGCTGGGAATGCCGACGCGAATCGGAACATTCAGACCAGCCTGTCGGACTTTTTCGATCCACGTGACGACTGCTTCGCTGTCGAATGACAGCTGGGTGGTGATTTCGACGTCGAAGCCTCTCTCGCGCAGCGCAGCGATTTTCCGCGTCAGGTAATCCCACAAGACCTCATCCCGGATATGCGGGTGGCCTTCCGGATAGCCAGGCACGCCGACCGTCTGCACGTCGAGCCCGTCCAGGAGCCCGCTGCCAATCAGCTCCAGCGAGTCACTGAACGGCCCTTGCGGCACCTGCGGATCACCCCCCACCAGAAATATCCCCGTTAACGGCGCACTGGCCATCGCCTGCTCCAGAAATGACTGAAGCACGGAATGCGATGTAATTCGTCGAGAAGAAATGATCGGTCTTGGGCTGACACGGCCTGCGGTCAACGCCTGAACAGCGGCCAGCCGTTGCTCGAAATTCTCGCTCCCTAAGAAAGCGATATTGACGGGTGTTCCAGGGGGTAGAGCCGCCATGGCCCGGCTCATCTGCACAGCGTCTTTAGCGGTCGTCTCCAGTGAAAAGCCCTGAAATAGGGTGGTCCGGATCGACGGAATCGTAACAGCATTCATTTTTTTATTGTGCTCTTGAGACATCACCATTGAATGGCTCAGACAATCGGTTGCGCTGCGCGAAACAGCAATACACATCCTTCACGCTTGAGGGTCACGTCACGGAAGTGTTCGCGCAGACGGCCCTCGAACCCAGCTTCGGTGTCGTGCCGATTACCAAAAATGCCCTTTTTGTTGTAGACGGCCATGAGCTTGCGGCCAAAGGCATTGTGCCCGGCCTCATCCCCCAGAATCGTCGCGCCGAACAGCACGCCGTCCGGCTGCAAATTGTGCTTGAGGTGGCCGAAGATCGCCGCCTTGGCATCCAGCGGCCCCGGCAGACAATGCAGCAAGTAGAAAAGGGAAATCGAATCGAAACGCTCGTCGCCCGGGATGGGCTTGAAGACGTCGTGCTGGATCGTGCGCGTCCCCGGTCGAGCGATGCGCCGTTTGGCGGCTTCAAGGCTGCTGGGGTTAAGGTCGAGCAGGGTGATCTGGGTTTGCGAGGAGAGTTGCGTCTTTGCCAGGTAGTAGCCCGTGCCCACACCGATGTCCAAATGACGCGGGCGCACGTTGGCGCGAAAGAACGGCAGCAACACAGTTTGGGTCGGACAACGCCATGCATAGCGATTGGAAATTCCGAGCACCCATGCGTCATACAGAGCCAACGTCAGCGGCGAATACACCGCTGCGCCGGCGGCACTACTGTCAGTCATGAGGGGAGCCTTGAATGAATGAGTCAGCGGCGATAAAACCGATGACTCACCCCCATCGTCAAGACTTTTTGTATTTCAGCCTCGCCGTGTCGCGTCGGCCGGACACTGGACGGGTCATCCCAACTGAAACCTCGACGTGTTATCGCTCAACGCCCGACTGCCTTTGCTCAGGGTGTCAGCGGCGTGATTCACCGCCCGCGCGCCATCGAGCAGACGCCCGGCGGCCTGGTCCACCTGCTGGATATTGCCGCTGACTTCATCGGCCGTGGCAGCTTGCTCCTCCACGGCGGTGGCGATCTGCGCCAGCGTGTCGGTGACGATCTGCACCGCACTGGCAATCTCGCCCAGACGCTCGCCAAGACCGGTGACCGATTGCGCGTCGGTAATCGCCTGGCCACAGGCGGCTTCCATCAGACTCACCGCCTGGCTCACCGTGGCGCGCAGACTGTCGACCGTCCCGGCGATCTGCGCGGTGGAGGCCTGCGTGCGTTGCGACAGGCTGCGCACTTCATCGGCGACGACCGCAAAACCACGGCCCTGCTCGCCCGCCCGGGCCGCTTCGATGGCAGCATTCAGTGCCAGCAGGTTGGTCTGTTCGGCGATGCCGCGAATGGTGTCGACCACTGACTGAATTTGCTGACCTTGCTCACTGACTTTGCCCAGCGCGTTGGCGGTATCGGTCAGGCGCTGATTGAGTTGCTGGATGCTGGCGGTGGTGCGCACGCTGTCACGGCTGCTGTCTTCGGCAATGCGGCGAGTCTGCTGAGCACTGCCAGACGCTTCCTCACAGCTCTTGGCGACACCCAGAGAAGTCGCCGCGAGTTGAGTGGCGGCAGCGGCGATCTGGCTGATCTGTTGTTGTTGATCTTCGACTTCGTTCAACGTGCTGCCCGCCTGTGAGTTGAGCGTGACCACCGCCGACCCCAACTGCTGCGTTTCGTGGTTGACGCCCAGCAGGCTAGAGCGCAGCTGCACCACCGCCACGTTCAACGCCGTGCTAATGGCCGCGAGCTCGTCACGGCCCTCAACAGCGACTTCGACACACAGGTTGCCGTCACGCAGAGACTCCGCCAGGGTGGTGATGCCTTTGGCGCTGCGACGAATCGACGCCTGCAAACACATGAACAGATACAACGCGGCCAGCGCCAGGACACTGAAGATTGCCGCGACCGGGATGAACTGCTTGATCGCCCGGTCGTGGTAGTAATCCAGACGACTGTCGAGGGCGTTCAACGACTGATTGCGCAACGTCGAGAGGGCTTCGAGGACACTATCAACACTGCGCTCGAACCCTGCGGTGTCGAGCTTGATGCTCCCGCCGAAGACGCCGTCATCGAGCACTTTCAGCTCGGTGTCGAGGCGCTGGAGGCTGTCGTTGTAGGCCCGGGTCCACGGCTCCATGCCGGGGTAAGCTTTCGCCTGGAGCGACGCAGCGGCCTTGACCAGTTGGTCGCGAGCATCGGTGATGCGCCCGCGTAGATCGCGCATCTGCAAACGGCTTTGCAGGGTGAACTGACCCGACGCGATGGAGGACTGACCGATACTGGCCATGCGACCGATACGCTCGATCAAATCAGGCGCCTGTTGCGTGGAGACTTGCATCAGCAGGTAGGTTTCGAGCCATGGATCAAGAATCAGGCCGTTGTCCATGGCGATCTGCTCACGCAGGCTCTGCAACCCTGTCAACGCGGAAGTGAAGCGGTCATAACCGTCCGGCCACCAGCCGATGGTCCGCAGAGATTCGGAATCCATCCCCTTCACCAGCGCCTGCAACGCCTGAAAGCGCGCCAGCGTGTCCGGGCCAGCCTTACGTGCATTGAGCTCATCGCCCACTTTGGCAAGCGTTTGCATCAGGACCGGGTTGCCCGCATCCAGCGCCGCCATGGCGGCTTTGGCTGCCGGGGTTGGATCGTGGAGGATGTCGGCCGCCTTCCAGCGGGCGGCGAGATTGCGCTGAGACGTCAGTTGCGCATCCAGTGCATCCAGCGCCAGCAATTGACGCACCCCGGATTGCTCGCCGGAAATGACCGCCAGTTTGCTGCGGTAATCCTGTCCAATCATCCATAAGCTGCCAGCCAGCGGCAGCATGAACAGGAAGAAAAGCACCTGAAACTTGCGTGCAAACCCGAAACGTCCGAGCAGGCGGATTCCTGGCGACAAAAGACTTTGCATGTCCGACGACTCCTCACGGACAACCCGCTGTCGCGGCTTGTGACCACTACAGCTGCTGCCTCACATTCTTACCGGCAAAATGCCATGTCTTTGTTTCAAAAACGACAACCGCCCGTCCCCTATGCCGGGGATCGATTGGCGGTGTCAAATCAATGCGCCAACGCCCCGCAGCGGGGCTAGCCATAGGTCAGGCATAAGCAAGAAACGGACCGATAGCAAGACGCCATCTAAATGGGCGCACGAACAAAGACAGTGCACTTCACATGCACAAAAGTGGGGCAAAAACACACAAGCTGCGCTGTAAAGATGTCACCCGGTGACGGCCGCTGAGCGTTATGCGCAGAGGATTCGGACTGAAAACCCTAACCGCTTGATCACACGCATAAATTTTTTGGAGAGACGCTTGACACATCTTCAATCTGAGCGAATAATGCGCGCCACTTGGCTACATAGCTCAGTTGGTTAGAGCATAGCATTCATAATGCTGGGGTCCGGGGTTCAAGTCCCTGTGTAGCCACCAAGTACCTCAACAAAGCCCGCCTCGTGCGGGCTTTGTTGTTTCTGGGTGTCCGACACGTGCTGCTCATGGCCCTGTCGTTCCAGACATCTCTGGTCCAATCAGCCCATCACCCTGTCTCTTCCGAGGTCGAATTCATGCGCTTCACACTTCCTGCACTGGTTCTAGGTCTTCTGATTTCCCAAGCCGCGATGGCAGGCAGCACCAACACCGCGATTGGTGGCGGTCTGGGCGGTGCGCTGGGGAACGTCGTCGGTCAAAAGATGGGCGGCAGCAATGGCGCGGTCGTCGGTGCGGGTCTGGCAGGCGCGGCGGGCAGTGCCGTCGGCGCGAAAAAAGGCCACAAGACTCGCGCAGCCATCGGCGGCGGCCTGGGCGGCGCGGCCGGTTCAGTCATTGGCAACAAGTTGGGCGGCAGCACGGGCGGGACCATCGGCGCAGGTTTGGGTGGCGCAGCGGGTGGTGCTCTGGGCGGTAAATAATTTACCCTCCTTCGCGAAACGCCGGATGCGCGTTTCGCGATCAACCCCGTTAATGAAGCAATGGATGTTCAATGTCTGATTCCCACACCGACGTAGCAGCGCCTGCACTCTCCTCCAAGCAGGCTTACGAAGACGCCATCAATCTTTCACAGCATGTGCCGCAGGCGAAAACCATCAGCGAAATGGTCCTCGACGCCTTTCATAGCGCCAAGGAAAGCGATCAGATTCGTGAATTGCGCGCCGCCATCCGTCAGGCCCACGACCGTTTCGATGACGATCAGGCCTACGAATTGATGGGTCAGCTGAAACAGTTGAAAGACGCTGAAGCCGCCGACATGGCCGCTCTGGAAGACCTGAGCACGAAATTCCCGATCAGCCGGATTCTGTCCAGTTACAAGGATGACCCGAGCTTTCAAGAGTTGGTCTACAGCCTGGCGCTGAAAGTCCTGAACCAGACGCATCAGGCTGTCAGCAACCCGAGCGGCGGCAAGAGCAAGGCCGCGCGGGTCAAAAAAGAAGCCGAAGTGTTCATCATCAGCAAGGACGGCGCCAGCGTCACCCTGCCCCTGCGCACCCCACGCTCCAAGGCTAACGCCGACCGCGAAGCGTTCGAGTTCCTCGGTTTCTCGTTCGTCGGTGAAGGCGACGAAGCCGAATTGCAGAGCGAAATGTTCGTCGACAAAGACGGCAACGAGCAGCCTGCCACGCGCAAGAACATCGTCAGTGCGATTCAGCAGCAGACGGCGTTCGAAGGGTTTAGCGCGGTTCAGCAGTAATAGGTCCTGAGTTATCGTGCCCCCATGCAAGCGGTTGCCCAGTCTGCAAGCAGCCGTTTCCATGCCTAATGTGGGTTCTCCGCATCAAACCCGCCTCCGTATTTTCAGGTGTAATCCAGTAACGTATAGGGTTTGCGCTGGCGCGGGTTAGCTGTGCTAGATTCTAGCGTACAGGTAGATATCCGCTCAGGGTGAGTTATGCGGTTCAACGGAAATTTAATAGAATTAAAAATTAAGTTAAAAGAACTGATTGAAGCTGGGGAGTGGAAGGAAACAAACCCAAACCAACATCAATTCCGAACGAACAATGGTGCGATTTTAAACTGGTACCCCTCAACGGGAAATATAAATTTTCAAGGAAAATCTGCCAGCATAGAATTATTGAAGCCATTAGTTGAAAAACTTTTATCATCTACCGATACTATCTCTAATCCCGGAAAATCCGACAACCATTACGAACCAACTGAAACAGTCGCAATACTTGCGAAAACCGACACCACAGAAAACACTTACTTCCTAGACAACTCTTATTCCGACTCAGAGATTGTAATCGGATTAGTTGGAGCGATAGGAACAGATCTTGATGAAGTTTCTAGAATCATCAGCGAACGGCTAAAACTTTTCAAATACTCATCACAACCGATAAAAATCTCGACAGACATAATTGCCACACTGTCAACCTTTAGCGAATTCCCGAGCGAGTACGACAGAATATATGCGTTCATGGCTGCAGGAAATGAGCTACGCGAAAAGACCGGAGACCACTCGGTACTGGCCTTGGGTGCTGCCGCAAAAATAAACCAACTAAGAAGCGGCAATGAAGCTCTTAGACGTAAAGCATTCATCATCAAGTCTTTGAAACATCCAGAGGAAGTGCAAAGGCTCAGAAAAATCTATTCGGAAGGATTTTTCCTACTTGGCGTCCACGCTGACCATGGCCGACGCTCAAGCTTTCTAATAAAAGAAAAATTCATGTCCGACGATGAGGCTTCCAGACTCATAGAGAAGGATGCTGACGAGAGTGAGCCTTATGGGCAACACACTAGGGACACCTATCACCTTTCTGATTTTTTCATAAACAGCGATGGAAATACTGACTCTCTAAAAAGCCAAGTATGGCGGGTTCTTGATCTTTTGTTTGGGAAACCATACATAACACCTACGTTTGATGAGTACGCAATGTTCATGGCGTTCTCTGCATCACTTAGGTCTGCCGATTTATCAAGACAGGTAGGGGCAGTCCTAACGAAAAACTTGAGCATAGTTTCAACTGGAGCCAACGACGTACCCAAAGCACACGGAGGATTATACTGGCCAGAGCTTGATGTAGCAACACACTCGATTGTCGACGCCAAAGATGGCCGAGACTACATGAGAGGTGAGGACTCAAATGCAATTCAAAAAAAAGCCATCATAGATAGTATTCTTGCGAGCATTCCAGCCCCATTAAAAAAAGAGCTTGAGCCTGCTTTGCGCTCAAGCAAGATTAAAGATATCACCGAGTATGGTCGAGTCGTTCACGCGGAAATGGAGGCTCTTCTGTCAAGTGCACGCTCAGGAATCAGCACCACAAATGCAGAGCTCTACTGTACGACCTTCCCGTGTCACAACTGTGCTAAACATATCGTAGCGGCGGGAATAAAGAGGGTGGTTTATGTTGAGCCATACCCTAAGAGCAAGGCGTTACAGTTCCATTCCGACTCGATATCGCTAGAAAAGGGCAGCTCAACAGTGATATTCGAACCGTTCATCGGAGTTGGACCACGGAGCTTTTTCAACCTATTCTCCACGAATCTGGGGAGTGGATATCCCGTCACCCGAAAATCAGCAGACGGCCTGACCGTTGACTGGGATGAATCTGATGCTAAATTACGCACCCAGATGTTGCCTTGCTCGTACATGGAGCGTGAAACCATAGCAGCCAATCTGCTGTCAAGGTACATAGAGGACAAATAGCATGACCACGTCAAAGCAAGCATTTCTCGATCATTTAGCCGAATCCCGACGCCTAGTAGAACAGTGGCCCCTGTGGAAACAAGAGGCGCTCAAAGCAGCTAACCCAAACCCGTCAGCGGCGTTGACGCCTCCTCGGGCACCATCGCGCAATACCAATAGCTAAGATTAGCTGGGTAGAGAGTTCTGGCTTGAGCCCTCTACCCGAGTCGTTGCGATCTGCATCTGTCTCCCCATCCCCCGCATACCAGCTATGCACCCCACGCTATTCGCCCCGCCCCACCGTTCTCACATACTCGCCCCATGATGTCGCCGCCTGTGGGCATCTATCCAGATTCCAATAACAACAGCGCAGCAGCGCAATGGAGTATCTATGTCGTGGTACGGCAGTATGGCGCCCAGCCAGAAGCGAACGTTTTGGGCGTGTTTCATGGGGTGGGCGCTGGATGCGATGGATGTCCAGCTGTTTGCCTTCGTGATCCCCACCTTGCTCGCGTTCTGGGGCATGACCAAGGCGGAAGCGGGTGTTATTGGCACTTCGGCGCTGATCGCTTCGGCCATCGGCGGTGTGATTGCTGGCCTGTTGGCTGATCGCATCGGTCGGGTCAAAGTCCTGAAGCTGGCAATCCTTTGGTTTTCCTTGTTCACCGGCCTCTCGGCCTTCACCGACTCCTTCCATCAACTGTTGCTGACCCGCAGCCTGCAAGGCCTGGGCTTTGGCGGCGAATGGGCGGCGGGCGCGGTGTTGATTGGTGAGGTGGTCGATAAACGCATTCGCGGTCGCGCGGTGGGATCGGTCCAGGCGGGCTGGCCTGTGGGTTATGCGCTGGCCGCCTTGGCGTACTGGGTGACGTTCAATCTGTTGCCTGAACACGACGCCTGGCGCGTGCTGTTTCTGATCGGGCTGCTGCCGGGCTTTCTGGTGCTGTGGATGCGCCGCAACATCGCCGAATCCGAGGCTTTCGAAGCCGCTGCGCAATACCGGGCGACGACGTCTCTGTGGACCAACTTCGCGCTGATCTTTTCGCCCGGGGTCTTCCCGCTGACGGCGATGGCCTCGCTGATGGCCGCAGGCGCACTGGGTGGCAACTACACGATTCTCACTTGGCTGGTCACTTACCTGCGAGAGACCCAGGGCCTGACCGTGAGCATGACCACGTTGTACCTGGCCGTGAACATCTTTGGCTCGTTCTGCGGTTACGTCGGCATGGCGTACCTGAGCGATTACCTGGGGCGGCGCAAGACCTTCGCCCTGTCCGCCGCCGGTGCAACCGTCACCGTTCTGGTCTACACCCAATTGCACCTGCCGATGTGGAGCCTGCTGTTGCTGGGCTTCCCGCTGGGGTTGTTTCAGTCCGGCATCGTGTCGGGAATGGGCGCCTGTTTCACCGAGCTGTTCCCTGCGCAGATTCGCGGTACTGCCGGTGGCTTTTCCTACAATTTTGGTCGCGGAATCGGAGCGTTGGTGCCGGCCGGTGTCGGCCTGACCAGCGCCTCATTCGGGCTTGCGGCGTCGATTGGCGTATGGGCTGCGTGCTCGTATGTGCTGGTCTTCCTCGTCGCTCTCGTTCTGCCGGAAACCCGTAACAAGGAACTCGAAATCCATGTCTGATTCCAAAGCACCGCGTAACGGCGGCCAGATTCTCGTCCAGGCGCTGATCCACAATGCCGTCGACACCCTCTATTGCGTGCCCGGCGAAAGCTACCTGCCGGTGCTCGATGCGCTGCACGACACCCCGTCGATCCGCACCATCGTCACCCGCCACGAAGGCGCGGCGTCGAACATGGCCGACGCCTACGGCAAACTCACCGGGCGCCCCGGCATCTGCTTCGTGACGCGCGGCCCCGGCGCCACCCACGCCAGCAACGGCGTGCACACCGCCAGGCAGGATTCGACGCCGATGATCCTGTTCGTCGGCCAGATCGAGAGCCGCTTCAAGGGGCGCGAGGCGTTTCAGGAAGTGGATTACGTGCAGATGTTCGGCGGGCTGGCGAAGTGGGTCACGGAAATCGACAGCATCGAGCGCATCCCGGAGATCGTCAGCAAAGCCTTCAGCATCGCCCTGTCCGGCCGACCGGGGCCGGTGGTCATCGCCCTGCCTGAAGAAGTGTTGTTCGGCTCGGCCGATGTCGCTGACGCGCAGCCAGTGCGCGTCACCCATGCTGCGCCCGACGCCGCTGCGCTCGCTGAATTGCGCGATCTGCTCGCAGCGGCGAAACAGCCGTTGGTGATCGTCGGCGGCACCGGATGGGACGCCGAGTCGACGCAAGCCCTGCAGCGCTTCGTTCACGCCAATCACTTGCCGGTGGCCGCATCGTTTCGTCGGCAGGACCTGTTCGACAACCGCGATCCACACTACGTCGGCCAACTCGGTCTGGGCACCTCGCCAAAGCTGCTGGAGCGGGTCAAGACCAGCGACCTGTTGCTGGTGATCGGCTCGCGGCTGAGCGAAACGGTGTCCCAAGGCTACACGCTGATCGAAAGCCCGACGCCGAAACAGCCGATGGTGCATGTACATCCCGACCCGCAGGAGTTGAACCGGGTTTACCGTGCACAGCTGCCGATTCTGTCCTCACTGGGCACCTTCGCCCACGCGGCTGCGGCCCTCGAACCTGTCGCCAGCGGCGCCTGGAAAAGCTGGACCGACGCCGCCCGCGCCGATTATCTGGAGCACTCCACCCCGCCGCTGCCGCACCCTCAATTGGCGGGCGTGGACATGGGCTCGGTGGTCGCACACCTGAACGAGGTGCTGCCGGACGACGCTGTCATGACCAACGGCGCCGGGAACTACACGGTCTGGGTGCATCGCTTCTACCGCTATCGCCGGCCCGCCACCGAACTGGCCCCCACTAACGGCGCCATGGGCTACGGTTTACCCGCCGCCATCGCTGCGAAACTGCACGCCCCTCAGCGCACAGTGGTCTGCTTCGCTGGCGACGGCTGTTTCATGATGTACCCTCAAGAGCTGGCCACAGCGCTGCAATACAACGCGCCGATAGTGGTCATTGTGGTAAACAACGGCATGCTTGCGACCATTCGCATGCACCAGGAGCGCGAATACCCGGGGCGCGTATCAGCCACCGAGCTGGCCAATCCGGACTTTATCGCCCTGGCCCAATCCTTCGGGGCACATGCCGAGCGGGTCGAACGCAGCGAAGATTTTCCTGCTGCCTTCCAGCGCGCGCAGAAAGCAGGCGTCGCGGCGCTGATCGAGTTGCGCGTCGACCCTCGGCAGATCACCCCCCAGGCTCGTCTTGATTAAGAGGTGTTGCGCACATGCAGATTCTTGGTGAAACGATCATCGGTCAACGGGCCGTACGCGGTCAGGCAGGCGAGGTGTTCGCCCTCGCCGCGACGACGGGCGAGCAACTGACCCCGTCCTTCGGCGCCAGCACAGCGCAAGATGTCGATGCCGCATGCGAGCTGGCCGAGGCCTCGTTCGACCGCTACCGGCAATTGGGCGATGAGCAACGCGCCGTCTTTCTCGACGCGATCGCTCAGGGTCTGCTGGAGTTGGGCGACACGCTGATCGAGCGCGTTCATCTGGAAAGCGGCCTGCCAAAGCCCCGCCTAGAAGGCGAGCGGATGCGCACTGTCAATCAGCTCAAGCTCTTCGCCAGCCTGCTTCGCGACGGGCGTTGGCACGGTTCCGTGATCGATACAGCCCTGCCAGATCGCCAACCGCTGCCCCGTGCTGACTTGCGCCAGCGGCGTATTGCCGTAGGCCCGGTGGCTGTGTTCGGCGCCAGCAACTTTCCGCTGGCGTTTTCGGTGGCCGGGGGCGACACCGCATCGGCCTTGGCCGCGGGTTGTCCGGTGATCGTCAAGGCGCACGCGGCGCATCTGGGCACCAGTGAACTGGTCGCCCGAGTCATTCAGAAAGCCGCCAAGGACACCAGCATGCCGGAAGGCGTGTTCTCGATGCTGATCGACAAGGACATCGCCGTGGGTCAGGGGCTCGTCAGCCACCCGCTCATCCAGGCGGTGGGCTTTACCGGATCGCGTCGCGGCGGCCTGGCCCTGGTCGCCGCTGCGCAAGCGAGGCCTGTGCCGATCCCGGTCTACGCCGAGATGAGCAGCATCAACCCTGTGTTTTTGCTGCCAGCGGCGTTGTCTGCGCGGACCGAAAACATTGCCAGGGGATTCGTCGACTCGCTGGTGCTAGGCGCAGGCCAGTTCTGCACCAACCCCGGCATTCTGCTCGCCCTGGAAAGCGATGCGCTGGAACGCTTTGTATCTGCGGCTGCCACGGCGCTGTCTGACAAAACGCCCAGCACCATGCTGACGCCCAACATTCACGGCGCCTACTGCAACGGCCTGAACAATCTGCACAAGGCCGCTGGCGTGACCTTGGTCGCCGAGGGCAGAAAAGCCGAAGGCGCGTTCCAGGCGAAGCCGGCGTTTTTTCGCACCGACTCGGCGACCTTCCTCGCCAATCCGGGGCTGGAAGACGAAAACTTCGGCCCCAGCGCACTATTGATTGTTTGCAAGGACGCCGCTGACCTGCAAAAAGTCGCCGCGAAGTTCGACGGCCAACTGACCGTCACGCTGCACTTCGACGACGGCGACACCGCGATCGCTCAGGCACTGCTGCCGACGCTGGAGCGCAAGGCTGGGCGCATCCTGTTCAATGACTGGCCGACCGGCGTCGAGGTGAGCTACTCGATGGTGCACGGCGGGCCGTTTCCCGCGACATCGGACAGCCGCAGCACGTCTGTCGGTGCGACAGCCATCGACCGCTTCCTGCGCCCCGTCTGTTATCAAAACGTGCCGGACGCCCTGCTGCCACCGGCGTTGCAGCAAGGCAATCCGCTGCACACCTGGCGTCTGGTCAACGGCCAACTGATCACGGATTGATCAGCGTCGCTCCCGGCCACGCGCCCTGCTCGACCATGTCAGCGGCTCGTTGCCGGATAATCTGCGTCACCGCCCACAGACCGTCGGCGGTGACGCGATTCTTCGGCCAGACAATCGCCACGGTGCGATGGATTTCCGGGTCCTCCAGACGATAGCTTTTCAGCCGCCCTGCCTTCACTTCCTCAACCACCGCCGCCTCCGGCAATACGGTGCACCCGCAATTCTCCAGCACCAGGCGCTTGGTGATGGAGATCGAGCCATCGCATTCCAGCGCGATATTCGCCGAAAAGCCGTAACGGTTCGCCAGCGACTCGACCATCATTCGCAAGCCGTGATGGGTGCTGGGCAAAATCAGCGGAATATCGCCCAGATCACGCACGGAAATCGTGTCGCCTTTGAGCGGATAATTGGCAGGAGTGATGAGTTGCACGCCTTCGCTGAGCAACGGATCAAACTGCAACGCGCCGGGATGCTCCGGCAGGTACAGGATTGCGATGTCCACCGCACCATCGCTCAACCGATTGAGAATGTCCGCCGCCAGCCCCTCGACAAAATGCACCTGCGTCAGCGGATAGCGCGCCTTCAGGGCATGCCCCAGGCTGCCAAACAGAATCCGTGCAATGGTCGGCTGCGCGGCAATACACAACTTGGCCGGGCCTTGCTCGGCACTGTCGCGCATGGCCCGCTCGGCCTCGGCCAGAGTTTCGTTCAACGTGGTGGCGTAACCTAGCAACTGCTGACCCCGCGCGGTCAACGTCACCCCACGCCCGCTGCGATGAAACAGCCGCACCCCCAGCTCAGCCTCCAGCAACCCCACCCGCCGACTGACCGTTGACTGGTCCGCCCCCAGCTCCATCGCAGCCCGCGAGATGCTGCCGTTTTTGGCGACTTGAGCGAAGAGGGCGAGATCGTCTGAGTTCATGGGGGCTCCTGCGGAGGGGATGGCATCGCGGCGACAGGGAATTTATCCGATGCCATTCAACGTTGCTTCATGTGATTTCAGCGGCTTCCTGCAAAACTATGGGCCGCGATTGACAGACGCCTCTCAAGCTCAACGCTCCAGGACCTTCCCCACCACCTCATCCCCAATCACCAGAAAATGCCCGCCCGCTACGTGGTGCAGAGTGCGCAGAGCGTCATGACCCTCAAAGTGCCAGTGGCCGTCGGAGAACACGCGCTCGTCCGCCCACGCGGCGACGACTTCGCCGATGAACAAATCGTATTGATTCTGGTTGTGCGGTTCGGGCATCAGGCGACATTCGAGCCATGCGGCACAGCCTTCCAGCAACGGCGCCTGAACGATGTCGCCGTTGAAGGTTTCGAGACCGTACGCTTTGAACTTGTCCTGCTCATTTTCCCGGGAAATTTCCAGTCCCGAGGTCGAGCCAACCGTTTCGACGATATCGAGCTGGCTGACCGTGGGCACGTTGATCACGAACGTCCCGGAGCCTTCCAGCAGTTGCCGCGTCCATACCGATTTATCCAGCACGACAGTGACCTTCGGTGGCTGGAAATCCAGCGGCATGGCCCACGCGGCGGCCATGATATTGCGTTGTCCGTTGTAGGCAGCGCTGACGAGCACGGTAGGGCCGTGGTTGAGCAAGCGATAGCATTTGGCGAGGGGAACGGAGCGGCGATGGGTCGCGGACATGAATCTGATCCTGAAATACAAACGATGTCCTGAAGCTACAGGGTTTTGTTCTCGCCGCAAAACGCAGGCATTCCCCTCCTGTCGCCAAACTGTCGCAATCCTGAACCGTCCCCAAAAAGGCCTTTCCTGGAGCCTGAAAATAATGATGTAATACTATAACAAAACATTTCAGGCATTTTCCCCCGTGAAATCCGCACCTCGACTTTCTCCGAATATCGCGTCGTCCGCCCTCGCTCAGTCCGCAGGCAAGCGGGTGCTGGTTTCATTGACGCTGCTCGCGCTGCTGTGGATTGGCATCGCGTGGGCGGTGGCGATTCCATGAGCGCAGCGATTGATCTGCATGACCTGACCGTGACGTACGAGCGCCGCCCAGCGGTGCATCACGTCAGCGGACGCTTTGCAGCGGGCAGCCTGACGGCGATTGTCGGGCCTAACGGCGCGGGCAAGTCCACGCTGATCAAGGCCATCGCGGGCACGTTGAAGCCTGCCGTCGGACGTGTGGATCGCGGCAGCCTGGCAACCCGGCACATCGGCTATCTGCCTCAGGCGGCGGAGATCGATCGCAGCTTTCCACTGAGCGTTGCCGACACCGTAATGATGGGCGCCTGGCGCAGCATCGGGGCGTTTCGTGGCGCCACCCGCCAGCATGCCGAACAGGCGCGCCAGGCCTTGCTGGCCGTGGGCCTGGAAGGTTTCGAGCAACGCAGCATCAGCTCGTTGTCGTCCGGACAATTCCAGCGCGTGCTGTTCGCCCGCCTGTTGTTGCAGGACGCTTCGGTCATTCTGTTGGACGAACCTTTCACCGCCATCGACGCCCGTACCACCCGTGACCTGCTCAAGCTGATCAGCGGCTGGCACGGTCAGGGCCGCACCGTGATCGCCGTGCTGCATGACATCGAGCAGGTGCGCCAGCATTTCCCCAACACGTTGCTGCTGGCGCGGGAAACCATCGCCTGGGGCAACACCGCCGACATTCTTCACGCCGACAACCTGCGCCGCGCCAAAAACATGGCCGAGCACTGGAATCCCGACGCGCAGCCCTGCGAAGTCGACGAGGAGGAGACGCTGTGACGCTCTATAGCTTGCTGATTCAGCCCTTTGTCGATTTCGGCTTTATGCGTCGTGCGCTCGTCGCCTGCCTCGCGCTGGGCATCGACTCCGGCCCGGTAGGCGTGCTGCTGATGCTGCGCCGCATGAGCCTGGTGGGGGACGCGATGAGCCACGCCGTGTTGCCGGGCGCCGCGGTGGGCTTTCTGTTCGCAGGCCTGTCGCTGCCCGCCATGGGATTCGGTGGGTTGATCGCCGGGCTGGCCGTAGCGTTGCTGTCGGGTCTCGTGAGCCGCTTCACCACCTTGAAAGAGGACGCCAGCTTCGCAAGCTTCTACCTGACGTCGCTGGCGGCGGGCGTGCTGATCGTCTCGCTGCACGGTTCTAACGTCGACCTGCTGCACGTGCTGTTCGGGACGATTCTGGCCATCGACGATCAGGCGATCTTCATGGTCGGCGCCATCGCGTCGTTTACCTTGATCCTGTTGGCGCTGATCTATCGGCCCTTGATTCTGGAGTGCTTCGACCCCGGTTTTCTGCGCGCCATCGGCGGGCGTGGCTCGCTGTATCACGTGTTGTTTCTGCTGATGGTGGTGCTCAATCTGGTGGCCGGGTTCCAGGCCCTCGGCACCCTGATGGCGGTGGGCATGATGATGCTGCCCGCCACCGTCGCACGCTTCTGGTCGAATTCTCTGACCGGGATGATCGTGATTTCCACCGTGGTTGCCACGCTTTCGGGTTTCATCGGCCTGATCGTTTCCTACCACGCCAGCGTTGCATCGGGCCCGGCCATCGTCCTGACGGCCAGCGCCTTCTACCTGTTCTCACTGTTCTTTGGACGCAGCGGTTTCCTACGCCGACTGTTCCCGAGGGTTCACCTGTCCGGCTGATCGTTCGCTCATCTCAAGGAAAACACCATGAAACGTTTGACGCTTCTGACCGCCGCTCTGGCGTTGTCGGGCCTGGCCAACTTCGCCCAGGCAAAAACCCTGGAAACCGTTGCATCGTTCACCGTTATCGCCGACATGGTGCATAACGTCGGTGGCGATCACGTGCACGTGACCTCGCTGATCGGCCCCAATGGCGACCCACACGTCTACGAACCCACCCCCAACGACGCCCAGTCGCTGAAAAAGGCCGACGTGGTCTTCGTCAGCGGCCTGCACCTGGAAGGCTGGCTGGATCGGTTGATCACGGCATCGGGCTACAAGGGCGAACCGGTGGTGCTGTCCAACGGCATCATGACCCGCAGCATGGAAGAGGACGGCGAGAAAATCACCGATCCCCATGCCTGGAACAGCGCGGTGAACGGCGTCGTCTACGTCAGAAATATCATCAAGGCACTGCAGAAAGCCGACCCAGACAATGCAGCCGATTACAAAGCCAACGGTGAGAAATACATCGCTCAGTTGCAGGACATGGACGCCTACGCCCGCGCGCAGATCAATGCCATTCCCGTCGCACAGCGCAAAGTGCTGACATCCCACGACGCCTTCGGTTATTTCGGTGATGCGTATGGCGTGACCTTCCTGTCGCCCCTGGGCTTTTCCACCGAGACCGAAGCCTCGGCCGCGGACGTGGGCAAGCTGATCAACCAGATCAAACAGGAGCATGTCAGTGCCTACTTCTTCGAAAACTCTGGGGACCCACGCCTGGTTCAGCAAATTGCCAAAGCCAGCGGCGCGCACCCTGGGGGCGAGTTGTACGTGGAATCACTGTCCCCGGCGAACGGGCCTGCCACGACGTACGTGAAGATGTTTCGCTACAACGTCGACAAGCTGACAGCGGCGATGAAAGGGAAGTGATTTAAGCCCTTGGGACCGCCATCGCGAGCAAGCTCACTCCTACAGCGGAGCACGTTCACCCTGTAGGAGTGAGCTTGCTCGCGAAGTGATCGTCGAAACGCCGCCATTCAGCAGCTCCACGACGCGTCGTTTTCAACCTCAATCCCATACCGGTCGATCACCTGCGCCGCGACTTCCGCCACCAATTTCCCCTCTCCCACCAACGCCGTCACCGCCGCCAGCACGATGTGGTAACGATCCACTTCAAAGAAGTTGCGCAGCCTCGCACGGGTGTCACTGCGGCCAAAGCCGTCCGTGCCCAACACTGTGTAATCGCTCATCACGTAGGACCCGATCAACTGCGGCACCGCTCGTACGTAGTCGGAAACCGCCACCACCGGCGCGCCGGTTGGCAGGCATTCGTCAAGATGGCTGAGACGTGGAATATCCCGGGGATGCAGCCGATTCCAGCGCTCCACCTCACGCGATTCCCGCGCCAGCTCGGTGTAGCTGGTGACGCTCCAGACCTCACTTTCGATCTGCCAGTCCTGCGCCAACAGATCGGCCGCTGCAATCGCCTCACGCAACAACGTGCCTGAACCCAACAGCCGCACCTTGCCGACAGCGCCCTCCGCCGAGCGCTCGTCAAACCGATACAGGCCGCGAATAATCGACGCCTCGACACCCTCCGGCAACGTCGGCTGTGCGTAGTTTTCGTTCATCAGCGTGACGTAATAAAACTCGTCCACATCGTGCTCCAGCATCTGGCGCATGCCATGGTCCAGAATCACCGCAAACTCCCCCGCGAACGCCGGATCGTAGGCGCGGCAATTCGGCACGGTCGACGCCATCAAATGACTGGAGCCGTCCTGGTGCTGCAGCCCTTCGCCGCCCAGCGTCGTGCGGCCTGCCGTGGCCCCCAGCAAGAAACCGCGAGCACGCTGATCGGCGGCGGCCCAGATCAGGTCGCCGACCCGCTGAAAACCAAACATGGAGTAATAAATGTAAAACGGCAGCATGCGAAGGCCGTGGGCGGAATAGCTGGTTGCCGCCGCGACCCACGAACTGATCGCCCCCGCCTCGCTGATGCCCTCCTCCAGAATCTGCCCGTTGGTGGCCTCGCGATAACTGAGGATCGAGCCGATGTCTTCCGGCTCGTAGCGCTGGCCCACGCTGGAGTAAATCCCGATTTGCTTGAACAGATTGGCCATGCCGAACGTGCGCGCTTCGTCGGCCACGATGGGCACGACGCGTGGGCCGAGCTGTTTGTCTTTAAGCAGATTGCCGAGCATGCGCACGAATGCCATGGTCGTCGACATCTCCTTGCCATCGGCTTGAGTCGCGAAGCTGGCGTACTGTTCGCGATCAGGCACTGCAACATTTTGCGCGACGTTGCTGCGACTTGGCATCGACCCGCCCAACGCCTGCCGCCGCTGGTGCAGGTAGCGCATTTCAGCGCTGTTTGCGTCGGGCTTGAGGAAGCTCAAATCGGCGGCTTCATCGTCGGTAAGTGGCAGATGAAAACGGTCGCGGAAATTGATCAACGCCTCACGATCCAGTTTCTTCTGCTGGTGCGTGGTCATCTTGCCCTGGCCCGCCTCGCCCATGCCGAAGCCCTTCTTGGTCTGCGCGAGGATTACCGTGGGTCGGCCTTTGTGCAGCGTCGCGGCCTGATAGGCAGCGAAGATTTTCACCAAGTCATGACCACCGCGTTTGAGCCGGTCGATCTGTTCGTCACTCAAACCTTCCGCCAGTTTGCTGAGTGCGTCGCTCTGACCGAAAAAGTGTTCGCGGTTGTAATGACCATCTTTTGCCGCGAAGGTCTGGAACTGGCCATCGACGGTCTGCGACAGCGCACGCACCAGAGACCCGTCGTGATCCCGCGCAAACAACGCGTCCCAATCCGAGCCCCAGACCAGCTTGATGACATTCCAACCCGCTCCGCTGAACAAGGCCTCCAATTCGTCGATGATCCGGCCGTTGCCGCGCACCGGCCCGTCAAGCCGCTGCAAGTTGCAGTTGACCACCCACGTCAAATTGTCGAGCCGTTCGCGGGCGGCCAGCGTCAGGGCTGACATGCTCTCCGGCTCGTCCATTTCGCCGTCGCCGAACACGCCCCAGACGTGGCGCGTCGAGGTGTCCTGCAAGCCGCGATGCTCCAGATAGCGCATGAACCGCGCCTGGTAAATCGAGCTGATGGGGCCAATGCCCATGGAGCCTGTGGGAAATTGCCAGAAGTCCGACATCAACCAAGGGTGTGGATAACTTGAAAGCCCACGCGCATTGGCCTTGGGTCCTCCGATTTCCTGACGGTAGTGAGCCAGATCGTTTTCGCTCAATCGCCCTTCGAGAAACGCCCGCGCATAAATGCCCGGCGCCGAATGCGGCTGGTAGAACACCAGATCGCCGCCGTCATGCCCGGTGTTGGCGCGGAAGAAGTGATTGAAGCCGACCTCGAACAAGTCCGCTGCACTGGCATAGCTGGCGATATGCCCGCCCAACTCGCCATAGGCCTGGTTGGCACGGACCACCATCGCCAGCGCATTCCAGCGCATCAGCGAGGCCAAGCGCTCTTCGACGGCCAGATCGCCCGGAAACGCAGGCTGCTGCTCGACAGGAATGGTGTTGATATACGGCGTGCCCGGCGCCGGCTGCCAGCCGATCTTCGGATCACGCGCCAAATGAGTGAGCATGTCGAGAATCTCACGAGCGCGCTCGGGCCCGGCATGCTCGACCAGCGACAGCAGCGCGTCGTGCCACTCGGTCATCTCCAACTGATCGTCATGGTTTCGTTCGACAGCGGCTGCAGGAATGCGAGATTCGAAATGGCTCATGGACACCTCCGGTTCAATGAGGAAAAGTCTATGCTTGCGCACGCAGATTTAATGACCGATTTGGCCGACACGATCGCTGATCGGCAGCATAAAAAACTCCAAAAACGGCAGACGAAAGCACGATGAACTTCGACAGCATTGATCTGAAAATCCTTCGGGAACTGCAACGGGACAGCAGCCTGTCCAACGTCGAACTCGCCAAACGGGTTCATTTGTCCCCTTCGCCGTGCCTGGCGCGGGTCAAGGCGCTGGAAGCGTCGGGCTGCATCCGCGAGTACGTCGCCCTGCTCGCCCCTGAACATTTGGGACTGCGCCTGAACGTGTTCATCTCCATCAGCCTGAAAGAACAAAGCCGCGAGGCCCTGCAGAATTTCGAGCGCCGCGTGTGCGAGTGCGAAGAAGTGATGGAGTGCTACTTGATGACCGGGGATGCCGACTACCTGCTGCGCGTGATCATGGCCGACATGCAAGCGCTCGAACATTTCATCATCGAACGCCTGTCGCCGATGCCGGAAGTAGAGAAAATCCGTTCCAGCCTGTCGCTCAAGCAGGTGCGCTACAAGACTGCACTGCCGTTGCGGCCATGACCCGCCGCCTGCGTGCAGCGAACGCGAGGACCTTCACACGCGGGTTCAGGTCCATCTTCTATGCTGCTCCTATTCGCCAGCACTGCACCTGCAAGGACAACTGATGACCGCACTCTCCTTCGCGCCGTTCCAGGACCTGGCTGACAAGCTGCTGCCGCACACCATTGCCGAACGGGCCGACGGCTCTCACGACGTCTCGCATCTGCATCGTGTCTGGACCAACGTCTGCGCCATTCGCAACAAAGAAGGGGGCGATCCCGAGATCCTGATCGCGGCCACCTTATTGCACGATTGCGTGTCAGTGGAGAAAAACTCGCCCTTTCGCTCCAGCGCGTCCCGCCTGGCCGCTGCGAAAGCGGGGGAGCTGCTGTCGGAAATGGGCTGGGACGAGGAACGAATCGATGCAGTGGCACACGCCATCGAAGCCCACAGCTATTCGGCGAACATTGCGCCCACCACCCTCGAAGCCCGCATCCTGCAAGACGCCGACCGCCTCGACGCCATCGGCATGATCGGCGTTGCCCGCCTCTTCTACGTTTCGGGCCGCATGGGCAGCCACCTCTACGACCCGACCGACCCTCAAGCGAAAAGCCGAGAACTGGACGACAAACGGTACGCTACCGATCACTTCACAACCAAACTCTTTACCCTCGCCCAAGGCTTCCAGACGGGCACGGGAAAACAGATGGCACAGACCCGACACGAGCGCGCCGAGCGGTTTTTGCGGGAGTTTATGGAAGAGGTGGGTGAGTAACGCTTTCTACTGCGTCAGAAATAGGTGGGGCACGTTCAACCCGTGTCTCACCAATGTACTCGTCAGCATTGTCGAAGAACTCGTCTGAAAGTTCTGGAGCGTCGTCCGTATCTACCCACACGGGCTCATTTGAATCGTCCTGTTCAACCACTGCATCTACTCCAAAACCCATCGGAATACATTTTAGTGACCGAATCGACGCCAACAAGCCGACCGTAAGCCGTACAGAAAAATCTTACGGAGATAGCAGAAGCCGCCTAAGCCGAATCTGAAATGCCGGAATTTGCCCTTAGTTTGTCTGCCGTCAAATCACAACAAATCTGAAATATTTCGACCGGATGTCATAAAGACATCACGGAACATCTCTATAACGGGGTCTCCGGTGTATTCGTCGATGAGATTCGTGTTGTGAAAAGGTCATTGCGTGGGTTGTTCCGTCCTTCGTCCAAGCCAGCGTTCCTGCGACGCTTTCGGATTGCTCAGCGTCTGGTGCTGTGTTTCGGCATCACCGCGCTGTTGCTGGTGGCGTTGGGCGTGTTCTGTCTGTTGCAGATGCAGAGCATTCGCGATCAGGGCGCGGCGGTGGAAAGTGGCGCGATGCCGAGCATGGCCATGGCGGATGCCATCGCGATCGACCTGATCAAATTGCGCGGCGAGAGCGCACGTCTGATTGCCAACGCGGACGATCCGGGCGCGGTGGTCAACAGCAAGATCAACGTCGAGCAGCTGAAAAACGAGGTGGAGAAGAGCTTTAGCGATTACCTCGCCCATGCGACTGACAGCACGGAACGCGACTCCATCAAGGCCCTGCAAGACGCTTACAAGGCGTTCATGCCGGGCCTGCATGACGAAATCGGCTTGATCGAACAACGCAAACTCGACGATGCACGGATGCTGCTCAACACGACATTGAGCTTGCAAGGCGACTTGATGGACATGCAGGTGCAATTGCTGCGTGAACTGAATAAGCAAAGTGCCGCCGCCGCTGTAGACGGCGCGGGCAGTCGCTTCCAGCAGACGCGCATCATCGCGGTCAGCGCCATCGTGATTGCCTTGGTATTGACCCTGTTGTTGGCGTGGCGCTTGAGCGTGAGCATCATCCGGCCGCTGCGCCAATCGCTGCAGATCGCCAGCACCATTGCCGAGGGTGATCTGAGCCCGCAACCGATCCCGGAAGGCAAGGACGAAACGGCGCAGCTACTGAAAATGCTGGGCCAGATGCGCGGAAATTTGCACGGCACCATCGATCAGATTTACGCGGCAGCCAGCCAGTTGAGCCAGTCGGTGCAGGAGATGGGCGCGATTGCCGAGGCCAGCGCCAAAAACCTGCAGGCGCAGAACGACGAAATCGAACAGGCAGCGGTGGCGGTCAATCAGATGAGCCAGGCGGCGGTGGAAGTCGCTGACAACGCCAGCAACACGTCGACCGAGTCGAAAGCGTCGAACGAAGCGGCCGCCGAAGGCCGCATGCGCCTGACCGGAACCATCGATTCAATCAGAGAACTGACCGACAACGTGCTCGATTCGTCTCATCAGGCCGACGGTCTGGCCGAGCGCACGCTGAGCATCAGCAAGATTCTCGAAGTGATCCGCGCCATCGCCAACCAGACCAACCTACTGGCGCTGAATGCTGCGATTGAAGCAGCGCGTGCAGGCGAAGCGGGCCGTGGATTCGCGGTAGTGGCCGACGAGGTCAGGTCACTCGCGCAACGCACCAGCGCTTCGACCACCGAAATCGAAGGCCTGATCAATGATGTTCAGAAGAGCACTCAGGACACCGCCGAAACCCTGCGCGTCACTGCCGCCCAGGCCAGTCAGACACTGGAGCAAGCCGCAGCCACCAGTCAGGCGCTGACCGTGATCATCAGCTCTACCTCGACCATCAGCGACCGCAACATGCTGATCGCCAGCGCCGCTGAACAGCAGGCCCAGGTCGCCCACGAGGTGGACCGCAACCTGAGCAGCATTCGCGACCTGTCGACGCAATCGGCCTCGGGTGCCCAGCAGACCACTGTGGCCAGCAATGCCTTGGCGATGCTGGCCACCGATCTCAACTCGATGGTGCAACGCTTCGTGCTCTAACCTTCCGGGCTTCGTAGGAGCATGGACTGTTGGCGGTGGCGACTTTCAAATCGTCAATGCCAGCAGGCCTCAATGCTAATGAGCGATTTCAGATTTAATGTATTTCTTGTCATGTCCAGATGTTTCATTATTGAAACACACCCGCGCAGACGGGTGCCCACGCCAACAAGGACATGAGCATGAAGAAAACCGCAGCATTGAGCGTTGCACTCACCGCTTTCGCTCTCAGCTTGACCGCCCACGCAGACGTCGACGTCAGCCTGGGCAGCAAGGACCGCGTCACCCGCCTCTTCGCCTACCCCAATAACTGCAATGTCATTTGCTTCCGTAACTGGACGCTGGAGCAGACGGTCGAGCATTACCTGACGCAAAGCGTTCAGCGCGACGGCTACCCGACCGCCAACGTCAGCGTGACCAACGACAACGATCAGCTGCACGCCAAGATCACCGGCGTACCGGATGGCTATGACAAGCCACTAACAAGTCTGTTGAACGCGGGCGATCTGGCTTACACCGGCGCGAGCAAACTCAACGCGGATGGCAAATTTGCCTACAACTGGTACCTGTTCCTGCCGCTGGGCATGGCGCTGGAAAATCGCAAAAGTGTCGAGCTGCTGCATTTCCCGCCCGATTATTCGCTGACTCAAGCCCAGGATTACCTGCGCTCGGCGACCACTGACCGCTGGGCCGAACTGCTGACCGATAACGGTATTCCAGCGGATCAGACCCCGGCGTATCAGACCATCATCGACATCGCCCCAATTGCTGCGCCGTCCAATGCAGGCAGCGATCTGGAAGGCGTCTACAGCTATTTCAATGACTATCAGACCACCATGGTCAAGGACGTCAGCCAGAGTTCGGCGGGCACCTCGCTGCCGATGGTCGCGTTCGGTGCGCCAGTACGCAACTGGCTGAAAGCGCAGTACAACGTCAACGTGCCGGTGCTGGGCCTGGCGACGATCAGTCCGACGACGGGGCAGACTGTATCGGTGATCGGCTCCAACCACCCGAGCTACATCTGGTACGCGGCGGACAAGAGCAACTATGGCGGCGATGAAGCCAAGGCTGACGCGGCGGGTTTGAAAGTCATGGGGCAGGACTTGAGCGCTGCGTGCTGGCAGGCGGGGATGGGGCAGAAACCGGGTTCGGACGCAGCGGCCCTGTTGAGCCAGTGCACGACCAACTGGCAGGTGACCAACAAAGTCGAGACTTGCAAGCTGTTCTACACCTCGATTCGCAACCTGACGCCTGACCAGGCAGCATCAAAATGCCGGACCGGATCGGTGGGTCGACAGCTGGATCAGTTGCGCAAGCCGTTGCCCGAGATGCTGAAAAAGCAGGCCTGACTCCTGTAGGAGTGAACTTGCTCTGGGCGGCATCCCGACGATTGCAACCTGTCCGACACCTATTCATGCCTGACACACCGCCATCGTCGGGATGCCGCCCAGAGCAAGCTCACTCCTACAAATTTAGCGGTCCTGTCTTACGCATTTCGTCGCATTCCAGGGTCCGCTGTATCAGAAGAGTCACTCCCCTAACGGACGCAACCGATACTGCGGCGGCAACTGCTCAAAACCGCTGATCGTCGTGTTTAGGCTCTTCCAGCGTCCGTCCTTGATCCCGTAGATGCAGCCGTGGATCGACAGCTTCTGCCCGCGATGCCAAGCGTTCTGCACAATGCTGGTGTGACCGACGTTGGCCACTTGCTGAATCACGTTCAGCTCGCACAGGCGGTCGACCTGCTCTTCCTCGGTCGGCAGCTTGCTCAGCAACTCACGGTTCTCGTAATACAGATCGCGAATGGTCCGCAGCCAGCCGTCGATCAGGCCGAACTGACGGTCCTGCATCGAGGCGCGCACGCCGCCGCAGCCGTAGTGGCCGGTGACGAGGATATGTTTGACCTTGAGGACATCGACGGCGTACTGAATCACCGACAGACAATTCAGGTCAGTGTGCAGCACGACGTTGGCCACGTTGCGATGAACGAACAGATCGCCAGGCAGCATGCCGACGATTTCATTCGCGGGGACGCGCGCGTCCGAACAACCGATCCAGAGGTATTCCGGCGTTTGCTGACGGGCCAGCTTGGCGAAGAACTCAGGGTCTTCTTCCTTGATGGCGGCTGCCCAACGTTCGTTGTTATCGATCAGATCTTGTAATTCGTTCATACGTTGATGCCTCGGAAATGATGCCCAGCTATGACAGGCGCTCGACGGTCGGGGTCACGCCATTTCGCCACGACCGATGGAGAATCTGAGTGAATCTTCATAACGCCCCCCGGTCCACCTCATTAAGACCGCTCACAATGAGGATTTGCCATGAACGATCCACGCCGCCCTTTCGGCGCTACCCAGCCCGAGCCCATCGACGATAACGAAGATCGCATGGGCTCGATGGAAGAGCTTAACTTCAATGACAATAACGAACCCAGCGGACGGATCGGTGACACCATCCCTGCAGATGAGCTGGAAACGTACATTCCTGACGAGCGCGTGCGGGAAGCGGGCATGACCGGCGCATCGACGGACGATCACAATCCGACAGACGATGACATGAGTCCTGAAACGCTGATCGACGAAGACGGCTCACGCTCGGCCCGCGAGCAAGGTGAAGGCGGCCCGGCAGACTTTGATTTGAGCATCGTCGACGAAGACGAAATCGGCGCGGGCGGCGGCCTGGATGAAGAGGAAATGGCGATTTTCGATCCGCTGGATGGTAAACCTGAGATTTGACGCGTCTGTTCAGGCAGGTGAAACCCTGTAGGAGCGAATTCATTCGCGAGACGGCATTTCAAACGATTCAACGGTGCCGGATGTACACATGTCTCGCGAATAAATTCGCTCCTACAGTCTGAAGCTCAGCCGCGGGTGATCAATCCGTCAGGGTGCAGGCCATGACCAGCGCATCTTCGCGGCCACCCACCGCCGGGTAGTAATCACGACGCCGACCCACCTCGTTGAATCCGTACCGCTCGTACAACCGATAGGCCGACTGGTTGCTCGCCCGCAGCTCAAGGAAGCACTCGCGGCCATTCATCTCATAAGCGCGCTTCATCAACTGATCCAGCAACAACAGCCCCAATCCACGGCCTTGGCTTTCCGGCTTGACCGTGATGTTCAGCAGATGCGCCTCATCAATGATCACGTTGATCACGCCATGCCCGACCTGCTGATTGCCTTCGAACATCAACCAGATTTCGTAGGATTTGAGGCCATCCAGAAAGATGCCCCTCGTCCACGGGTGGCTGAATGCCGCGTATTCAATCTTCAACACCGCATCGAGATCGGCTTCGGTCATGCGGCGAAACGTTACGGCATCAGTCATTTACGCTCTTCCAACGTCCCATCAATTGACGCATGGCACGCCACACATCGGCCTTGCGCTGAGGCTCGTCCATCAGGAGTTCCAGACCCGGCAGCGCCCAGGCCGATCCCAGACCTTCGACCTGGAATTCAAGATTGTAGGATTCGGCGTCAACTTCCCCGGCAAAACGTATCGCCGGCAGTCCGATCAGCCACAAACAGGTGCAAGGCTCCTCCTCTGTCCGGGCATACAGAAAACCCTGAACGAAATCACGAGCCGCCTCTGGGCCTTGATCCATCTGGCCGCGTACCAGCAGCGGCCATCGCACAGGTTCGCCGATGATCTGCGGACTATCAGGCAAACCGGCGGCGCGCAGCATGTCCTTGAGCAAGAGATAAGAAGGATCGCGACTCTGGAAAGGCTCGCCCGTTGCCAGCTCAACCAACAGCAAACAACTGCCCGCACGAAGCAATTGCAACGAGAAGCGCGGCGGCGGCACAACCGGCGCTTTCACGACTTCCGGGGCTGGCTCATCCTCCACCGGCTTGACGGCTGGTTTGGCAGCGGAGGAAGGACGAGGCATTTCGATCTTCGGTCGCTCCACCGTGCGTGCCGCAGGGGCTGCGCCGTTCGGGCCCTCGTTGCGGGAGACCGCAGGGGCCACCGATGGCAGCGCCTGCGCAACCTCGTCCTCGAACACCAGCAACGGCGCGAGCAACTCCGGACGCGAAGGCGCAGCAAAAGGCAGATCGGTGCGCGGCAGCCAACTGACCACCTGCATGGCGGTCAAATAAGCGCGGCGGCGAGGCTCATTGAGCAAGGGACAGCCACCTGTGGATAAAGTCAGGACGGGGATTCTACAGACGTTCGACGCTTCCCGCCGCAGTTGATCGACTGAGGGTGAAAACCAACCGCCGCGATGCAGTACAATCGCCGCTTTTATTTGCCAACCTGCGGCCCTCCGATGATCGAACCTAAGCGCGTCCTGCGCGCCCTTGCCGAACACTGGGCGCTTCTTGAGCCTCTGTGCGAGCACTTCGACCAAGGCACCCTGAGCCTGAGCGAATTGCGCCTGCAACTGGCGGCCCAGCAACTGGAAAGCACACCCCAGGACATCACCCACCTGCTGGACGTGTGGATTCGTCTCGATATTCTGGTTCCCGTGGCCAAAAGCCCGAACCGTTTCGAGCTGAACGCGCAGATCCACGACTTCCTGTCGTACCTGCGCCGCGAGCACCGCCTTGGCCTGTGCCTGGAGATCGAAGCCTATCTGCGCCATCTGGAGCGACTGGCCGGTTACATCCAGGAAGCGTTCGACGCCCGCGATGCCAACGATCTCGCCCGCCAGTTGCGCCTGCTCGACATGCGCGTGCGCGACGTGCTGAAAAAGCTCGCCAACGATGAACAGGCGCTGGTCGCCGTGGCCGAACGTGCCAAGACCAGCGACCGCCAGATCCCGCTGCGTCAGCGCTATGCCGAAGTGCTGGCGACTTGGGATGAGTACGTCGAGCCTATGATCCAGCTGGTCAACGCCGACGGCGCCTTCGAACAAGGCGTGCGCAAGGTCGAAAACGTCTTGCTACGCATGCTCACTGATCAGCAGCGCCTTGGGCACCTGGTCGACGACGACATGCTGCTGCGCACTCACGCGCGGATTCTGGAAATGCAGACCAGCGCGCAACTGACCCTGCGTCATGCTCGCGAACTGCTGCTGCCATTGCGTGAAGAGGCGCGTCGCCACAATGCCGTGACCCGTGGCGCCGCGCTGGCCCTGTCAGCCATTCGCCGCAAGGGCATCGACGCGGTGCCCCAGGCCGCGATGCCGATGTTCACCCGTCCGCAAAGCACCTTCCTCGGCAGCGCAAACCAGGTAGAAGCTTACGTTTATGCTTTGGCCCGTTTCGAGCCGAAACCGGCCCGTTTCCCCAAAGCCAACATCACCCGCAAAGGCGAGCCCCCTCGGGCGCCGCGCACGGTCAAGGAAATGGTCGAACGTTGCGAAGAGGCCCTGCCGATGCCAGACCTGATGGTCTGGCTGCTGGAGCAGGAGCCGACCGGCGCCACCGACGAATTGCTGTATTGGTTCTCGCGCCTGTCGCGGGAAAAACGCTTCAAACGCGAGCGTCTCGAACGCCGTGAATATTTGACCCAGGAGCACCGTGTCAGCCTGCGCTCCTTCGCCCTGCTCTCAAGCAAAGACGCTACCCCAGAGAATTCCGAGGGCACCGCCCATGCATCTTGATCTATCCGAACTGTCCCAGCTTGCGCCGATCTTTCGCGAGCTGTTCAAGGGCTACCACGTTAGCCGTCGCGACCCTGAGCTGTACGCGCAACTGTCCAACTTTCAAGACCAGTACCGCACGCTGTTCAAGGCGCTGGGTTTCGAGCTGATCTGCGACACCCGTGGCTTCTACTATTTCGTACCGGACCTGGCCGCTGCGCAAGTCAACAAGACTGCACAGCGTCTGGCCCTGTTCACATTCATCCTTGTCGAGCACTTGGCCGACCAGGGCCGCGACCCGGTGGCCGTCCTCGATGGTGGCAGTCTGGGCCGTGACGAATTGCCTTCACTGCTGGATAAATACCGTGACCTGTTCTTGCAAGCCGAAGTGCAGACCCAAGAAGAGCTGGAAGAGAAAATCATGCGCCGCATGACCCAGCTCGGGTTTGCCTCCGAAGAAGTGGGTATCTATCGCTTCCTGCCGCCGATGCACCGTTTTCTGGATGTATGTCTGTCGGTTCAGCAGGACCGCGACCTGGCAGCCAGCCTGCACAGCGACCTGCCATTGCCAACGCCGGTGCTGATCGACGACGACAGCGACGAGAAGCTGCTACAGACCGATGACCCGCTCGACCTGGCGGAATTTGACGACACCGAAGAAAGCGAAGAGCAGGCCTTGGCTCGCGCTATCGCCGAAGAACAGGAACATGACGCATGAGCCAGGAACGCTATGGCATCCGCCGCTTCGCCCTGCTGAATACCGCCGGTTATAGCCTCGGGCTGTTTCCACTGGAACATCCATTGTCGGTGTATGGCGCGAACAACCTCGGCAAGAGTGCTTCGATCAACGCACTGCAATTCCCGATTCTGGCGCGCATGTCGGACATGTCCTTCGGTAAATACAGCCTCGACCAGTCCCGCCGCTTCTACTTTGCGTCAGATACCAGCTACATCCTCGTCGAAGTCGCCCTGCCCCACGGCCCGCACGTCATTGGCGTGGTCGGTCGAGGTCCGGGCGGCGGCTTTGGTCACCAGTTTTTCGCCTATGCGGGCAAGCTGGATTTGGCGCACTACCAGAAGAACGACACCTGCCTGCGGCAGAAAGAGCTGTTTACCAATCTGGAAAGCCAAGGCCTCAAAGCCTACGAGCTGAAACCGGACGAACTGCGTCGCTTGCTGGTCGGTGGTCATACCTCGATCCCGCTGGACCTGACGCTGATCCCACTGCGCTCCACCAGCGAACAGAGTCTGAAAACATTCCGCGCGTTGTTCATCAACCTGTTGCACATGCGCGAAATCACTGCTGCCAAACTCAAGCAACTGTTCCTCGACGCGTTCGAGCACAGCCTGCGTTCCGGTAGCGTGGATTACATCGCCGCGTGCGAAGAAGCCTTCCGCGATGTACGTCGCATGGAACAGGACTACAACGCGCTGGTGCTTGCCGGTCCTTTGGTCGAAGCCCTGGCGAACGGCGTCAAACAGCGCGACATCCTGCGTGGCAAGTTGCATCGCCTGTCGCCCTTGCTGGACTCGTTGCTTGGCACATGGCAGGACTACTCCAACGCACGCAAGGAAGAGCTGGTCATTCAGGCCGAGCACTACCGCGGCGAGCAGGACGCCTTGCAAAACGATCAGCGCGGTGGCACTCAGGAGCTGATGCGCCTTGAGCGTGAGATCAGCGACCTGCAACGCTGGATCGGCGAATTGGCCGTGCTGAAGAACCGCTTTGCGCTGGTGGACGACGTTCGCGTTCTCGAACAGCAACTGCTGGCCGCCAAAGATGCCCATGACGAACTGGCCGGTGCGCTGGCACAGTCCCGTCAGTTCAGCGCTGAAGATCTGGACGAACGCCTGCGCGATCTGGAAAAGCGTCTGAAATCGGTGAAGCAGCAGCTCGATCATGCGGACAACAACAGCTACGCCCGACTGCGAGAAGAGTTCTCGCAACCGGACGTCGAACGCCTGATGCGCCTGTTCAACAGCTCACTCTTTAGCCTGCCGCTCGGCGAACAAGGCATCGCGCTGGATGACGGTGATGCATGGGTCAAATCGCTGGAGGCCATTCTGGATGGGTTCAAAGGCGAGCGTTTTGAAGTGCCGGGCCTGTCAATCAACCTGTCGCACATCGAGCCGCCCGCGTTGCAGGCGTTGGCCGACCGCGCAGCGTTACGTGATCAGAAAGAGCGTCTGGAAAAAGAACTCAAGCAACTGAAGACCCAACAAGCCGTTGCGGCTGACCGCGCCGCGAGCAAAACCCAGACTGAGGCCCTGTATCAGCAGGTGCTGGATGCGCAGAAAGCGCTGGAAGATTTCCGTCGCACCCAGACCCTGAGCGCCGAAGAAGGCGAGAAGCTGGAACAACTGGCTCAGATGGAAGCGGCACAGGACGAACTCAAGCGCTCCAGCGATGCCTTCACCGAACGCGTTCAGCAACTGTCGGCGAAGCTGCAATTGGTAGGGCGTCAGATCGGCGATCTGGAATCCAAACAACGCACACTGGATGACGCGCTGCGTCGCCGTCAGCTGCTGCCTGCTGACTTGCCATTCGGCACGCCGTTCATGGAGCCTGTCGACGATTCGCTGGACAATCTGCTGCCCCTGCTCAACGACTACCAGGACAGCTGGCAAGGTCTGTTGCGTTGCGACGGTCAGATTGAAGCCTTGTATGCGCAGGTACGCCTGAAGGGGGTGGCCAAGTTCGACAGCGAAGACGATATGGAGCGCCGTCTGCAATTGCTGATCAACGCCTATGCGCACCGTACTGATGAAGCGCTGACTTTGGGCAAGGCACGTCGTGCAGCCGTCACCGACATTGCGCGGACCCTGCGCAACATTCGCAGCGACTACGACAGCCTTGAGCATCAACTGGCGTTGTTCAACCGCGAGATCAACCGACGCCAAGTCTCCAACCTGGAAAGCTTCCGCATCGTTCTGGCTCCTAACAAGGAAGCGCTCAAGCACATCGACCAGATCATCCACAGCGCCGGTCAGTACGAAGAAGGCGAAACGCTGTCGGTCTTCGACCTGAGCCAGAGCGCCGAGCAGGACAACAAGAACGAAGAAGCCAAGGAATACCTGGCGCGCCTGGTGGCAGCGAACCATAACCAGCTGGGTCTTAAAGATCTGTTCGAGCTGGCGTTCGAAATCACCAAGGTCAACGGCCAGCCGGTTATCCACACCGACATCGATGGCGCCGCGTCAAACGGCACGACCATGACCATCAAAGCGCTGACCAACATGTACCTGTTGCTGCACTTGATGGACCGCGATCTGGCCGGTCGTGTGCGCCTGCCTTACTACCTCGACGAAGCGGCAGACATCGACGAACGTAACCAGGCAGCGTTGCTGGAAACCAGCCTGCAATTGGGCTTCGTGCCAATTCTGGCGAGCGTTAAGCCGCAAGTGTCCGCGCATGTCGCGATCGACCTTGAAGGCGGCAGTGGCCCTGCTGGTATTTACATCGATGAGGCCGACTGGAAATACATTCGTCGTCGCGATGAGGTGAGTGCGGTGAAGGCAGTGGAAGCGGCGGTAGCGGCGGAAGCGGCGGAAGCGGCTGCTGAATAGCCCTTATTCAGGTGGTAACGAAAAGCCCTGCAGCGATGCAGGGCTTTTTTGTGGGCGCAGTTCTATCTTGATGTAATCACATATCTCTATAGCAGTCCGGCTTGCCGGCGGTGGCGCCATTGAGATCGCAGCCATTGTCGAGCCGTGCTGCGACGTAAAGGAGTCGACCAACCTGTGGGAGCGAATTCATTCGCGAGACAGAGGTTCAGGCCATGCATCTCTATCGTCTGTACGGGCCAATCGCGAATGAATTCGCTCCTACAGGTTCTCTCGCAAATTGAGGTTGAGTTCTGAGTTTCTCCGCGCGCAAAAACAAAACCCCATCTGCTTTCGCAAATGGGGTTCTGGAATTTAATCTTGACGATGACCTACTCTCACATGGGGAAACCCCACACTACCATCGGCGATACATCGTTTCACTTCTGAGTTCGGGATGGGATCAGGTGGTTCCAATGTTCTATGGTCGTCAAGAAATTCGGGTACCAAGTCGTGGCCAGCGGCCTCGCCTCAGCAAATCGGGTATGTGATCAGGTCGTTCGTCTGTGCTGCAAACTTTCGGTTGCTGTCGTCTTCACAGTCACCGCAATCTGATGCCCTCTCGGGTCGCAGATTGCTTGGGTGTTATATGGTCAAGCCTCACGGGCAATTAGTATTGGTTAGCTCAACGCCTCACAGCGCTTACACACCCAACCTATCAACGTCGTAGTCTTCGACGGCCCTTCAGGGAACTCAAGGTTCCAGTGAGATCTCATCTTGAGGCAAGTTTCCCGCTTAGATGCTTTCAGCGGTTATCTTTCCCGAACATAGCTACCCGGCAATGCCACTGGCGTGACAACCGGAACACCAGAGGTTCGTCCACTCCGGTCCTCTCGTACTAGGAGCAGCCCCTCTCAAATCTCAAACGTCCACGGCAGATAGGGACCGAACTGTCTCACGACGTTCTAAACCCAGCTCGCGTACCACTTTAAATGGCGAACAGCCATACCCTTGGGACCGGCTTCAGCCCCAGGATGTGATGAGCCGACATCGAGGTGCCAAACACCGCCGTCGATATGAACTCTTGGGCGGTATCAGCCTGTTATCCCCGGAGTACCTTTTATCCGTTGAGCGATGGCCCTTCCATACAGAACCACCGGATCACTAAGACCTACTTTCGTACCTGCTCGACGTGTCTGTCTCGCAGTCAAGCGCGCTTTTGCCTTTATACTCTACGACCGATTTCCGACCGGTCTGAGCGCACCTTCGTACTCCTCCGTTACTCTTTAGGAGGAGACCGCCCCAGTCAAACTACCCACCATACACTGTCCTCGATCCGGATAACGGACCTGAGTTAGAACCTCAAAGTTGCCAGGGTGGTATTTCAAGGATGGCTCCACGCAAACTGGCGTTCACGCTTCAAAGCCTCCCACCTATCCTACACAAGCAAATTCAAAGTCCAGTGCAAAGCTATAGTAAAGGTTCACGGGGTCTTTCCGTCTAGCCGCGGATACACTGCATCTTCACAGCGATTTCAATTTCACTGAGTCTCGGGTGGAGACAGCGCCGCCATCGTTACGCCATTCGTGCAGGTCGGAACTTACCCGACAAGGAATTTCGCTACCTTAGGACCGTTATAGTTACGGCCGCCGTTTACCGGGGCTTCGATCAAGAGCTTCGCGTTAGCTAACCCCATCAATTAACCTTCCGGCACCGGGCAGGCGTCACACCCTATACGTCCACTTTCGTGTTTGCAGAGTGCTGTGTTTTTAATAAACAGTCGCAGCGGCCTGGTATCTTCGACCGGCATGGGCTTACGGAGCAAGTCCTTCACCCTCACCGGCGCACCTTCTCCCGAAGTTACGGTGCCATTTTGCCTAGTTCCTTCACCCGAGTTCTCTCAAGCGCCTTGGTATTCTCTACCCAACCACCTGTGTCGGTTTGGGGTACGGTTCCTGGTTACCTGAAGCTTAGAAGCTTTTCTTGGAAGCATGGCATCAACCACTTCGTGTTCTAAAGAACACTCGTCATCAGCTCTCGGCCTTGAAATCCCGGATTTACCTAAGATTCCAGCCTACCACCTTAAACCTGGACAACCAACGCCAGGCTGGCCTAGCCTTCTCCGTCCCTCCATCGCAATAACCAGAAGTACAGGAATATTAACCTGTTTTCCATCGACTACGCTTTTCAGCCTCGCCTTAGGGACCGACTAACCCTGCGTCGATTAACGTTGCGCAGGAAACCTTGGTCTTTCGGCGTGGGTGTTTTTCACACCCATTGTCGTTACTCATGTCAGCATTCGCACTTCTGATACCTCCAGCAAGCTTCTCAACTCACCTTCACAGGCTTACAGAACGCTCCTCTACCGCATCACCAAAGGTGATACCCGTAGCTTCGGTGCATGGTTTGAGCCCCGTTACATCTTCCGCGCAGGCCGACTCGACTAGTGAGCTATTACGCTTTCTTTAAAGGGTGGCTGCTTCTAAGCCAACCTCCTAGCTGTCTAAGCCTTCCCACATCGTTTCCCACTTAACCATGACTTTGGGACCTTAGCTGACGGTCTGGGTTGTTTCCCTTTTCACGACGGACGTTAGCACCCGCCGTGTGTCTCCCATGCTCGGCACTTGTAGGTATTCGGAGTTTGCATCGGTTTGGTAAGTCGGGATGACCCCCTAGCCGAAACAGTGCTCTACCCCCTACAGTGATACATGAGGCGCTACCTAAATAGCTTTCGAGGAGAACCAGCTATCTCCGAGCTTGATTAGCCTTTCACTCCGATCCACAGGTCATCCGCTAACTTTTCAACGGTAGTCGGTTCGGTCCTCCAGTCAGTGTTACCTAACCTTCAACCTGCCCATGGATAGATCGCCCGGTTTCGGGTCTATTCCCAGCGACTAGACGCCCTATTAAGACTCGCTTTCGCTACGCCTCCCCTATTCGGTTAAGCTCGCCACTGAAAATAAGTCGCTGACCCATTATACAAAAGGTACGCAGTCACCCAACAAAGTGGGCTCCCACTGCTTGTACGCATACGGTTTCAGGATCTATTTCACTCCGCTCTCCGCGGTTCTTTTCGCCTTTCCCTCACGGTACTGGTTCACTATCGGTCAGTCAGTAGTATTTAGCCTTGGAGGATGGTCCCCCCATGTTCAGACAAGGTTTCTCGTGCCCCGTCCTACTCGATTTCATTGACAAGAGATTTTCGCGTACAGGGCTATCACCCACTATGGCCGCACTTTCCAGAGCGTTCCGCTAATCTCAAATCAACTTAAGGGCTGGTCCCCGTTCGCTCGCCACTACTAAGGGAATCTCGGTTGATTTCTTTTCCTCAGGGTACTTAGATGTTTCAGTTCCCCTGGTTCGCTCCATGCACCTATGTATTCAGTGCAAGGTAACCATCTTGTGATGGTTGGGTTCCCCCATTCAGACATCTCCGGATCACAGTCTGTTTGCCGACTCCCCGAAGCTTTTCGCAGGCTACCACGTCTTTCATCGCCTCTGACTGCCAAGGCATCCACCGTATGCGCTTCTTCACTTGACCATATAACCCCAAGCAATCTGGTTATACTGTGAAGACGACATTCGCCGAAAGTTTGCATTTCACAAACTTTACCTTAGCCTGGACACACACCAGTGAAAGAGGTGCCCAGTCTATCTTTCTATCACATACCCGAATTTTTAAAGAACGATTCTGACAAAGATCAGAAATCAACATTCAGCCTTCTTCCGAAGGAAATGCTCATTTCTAAGCTTTAGCATGACAACTGTCTGTACCACCGAACACCGGTATGGTGGAGCCAAGCGGGATCGAACCGCTGACCTCCTGCGTGCAAGGCAGGCGCTCTCCCAGCTGAGCTATGGCCCCGTATCGCTACAGGGTGCACCGGTAATTGGTGGGTCTGGGCAGATTCGAACTGCCGACCTCACCCTTATCAGGGGTGCGCTCTAACCAACTGAGCTACAGACCCAATCGTCTTCTTCAATGAATCAAGCAATTCGTGTGGGAACTTGCGAAGAAGCTGAGTCTTCGATTAAGGAGGTGATCCAGCCGCAGGTTCCCCTACGGCTACCTTGTTACGACTTCACCCCAGTCATGAATCACACCGTGGTAACCGTCCCCCCGAAGGTTAGACTAGCTACTTCTGGTGCAACCCACTCCCATGGTGTGACGGGCGGTGTGTACAAGGCCCGGGAACGTATTCACCGCGACATTCTGATTCGCGATTACTAGCGATTCCGACTTCACGCAGTCGAGTTGCAGACTGCGATCCGGACTACGATCGGTTTTATGGGATTAGCTCCACCTCGCGGCTTGGCAACCCTTTGTACCGACCATTGTAGCACGTGTGTAGCCCAGGCCGTAAGGGCCATGATGACTTGACGTCATCCCCACCTTCCTCCGGTTTGTCACCGGCAGTCTCCTTAGAGTGCCCACCTTAACGTGCTGGTAACTAAGGACAAGGGTTGCGCTCGTTACGGGACTTAACCCAACATCTCACGACACGAGCTGACGACAGCCATGCAGCACCTGTCTCAGTGTTCCCGAAGGCACCAAACCATCTCTGGTAAGTTCACTGGATGTCAAGGCCTGGTAAGGTTCTTCGCGTTGCTTCGAATTAAACCACATGCTCCACCGCTTGTGCGGGCCCCCGTCAATTCATTTGAGTTTTAACCTTGCGGCCGTACTCCCCAGGCGGTCAACTTAATGCGTTAGCTGCGCCACTAAAATCTCAAGGATTCCAACGGCTAGTTGACATCGTTTACGGCGTGGACTACCAGGGTATCTAATCCTGTTTGCTCCCCACGCTTTCGCACCTCAGTGTCAGTATGAGCCCAGGTGGTCGCCTTCGCCACTGGTGTTCCTTCCTATATCTACGCATTTCACCGCTACACAGGAAATTCCACCACCCTCTGCCCTACTCTAGCTTGCCAGTTTTGGATGCAGTTCCCAGGTTGAGCCCGGGGATTTCACATTCAACTTAACAAACCACCTACGCGCGCTTTACGCCCAGTAATTCCGATTAACGCTTGCACCCTCTGTATTACCGCGGCTGCTGGCACAGAGTTAGCCGGTGCTTATTCTGTCGGTAACGTCAAAATTGCAGAGTATTAATCAGCAACCCTTCCTCCCAACTTAAAGTGCTTTACAATCCGAAGACCTTCTTCACACACGCGGCATGGCTGGATCAGGCTTTCGCCCATTGTCCAATATTCCCCACTGCTGCCTCCCGTAGGAGTCTGGACCGTGTCTCAGTTCCAGTGTGACTGATCATCCTCTCAGACCAGTTACGGATCGTCGCCTTGGTGAGCCATTACCTCACCAACTAGCTAATCCGACCTAGGCTCATCTGATAGCGTGAGGTCCGAAGATCCCCCACTTTCTCCCGTAGGACGTATGCGGTATTAGCGTTCCTTTCGAAACGTTGTCCCCCACTACCAGGCAGATTCCTAGGCATTACTCACCCGTCCGCCGCTGAATCAGGGAGCAAGCTCCCTTCATCCGCTCGACTTGCATGTGTTAGGCCTGCCGCCAGCGTTCAATCTGAGCCATGATCAAACTCTTCAGTTCAATACTGCAATCGGGTTTTGAGAAAACCCTATAAACTTGGCTCAGCAATCGTTGGTTAAACCATGATTTCTCGTGGAGCAACTTGCGATGCTGATAATCAGTTGACTTCAGTCTTACAACACAAGCACCCACACGAATTGCTTGATTCAATTGTTAAAGAGCGGTTGGTTAAGAGCTTTTCGTCTCAACCGAGGCGCGCATTCTACAGCAGCGTCTCAATCTGTCAAGCGGTTATTTTCAGAAGTTTTCAAAGTTTCCTTATCAACTTCAACCACTTGCGCTTCGTTCGGCTTGGCGTCTCATGTCAGCGGGAGGCGAATTCTACAGCGTTACAACCTGCTGTCAACCACCTTTTTCACCGCTGTCGATTCAGACACCAGAACCGAAACACTTCCTCGCCATCTTGAACCTGTAACTCGTTGATCCTCAAGGAGTTTTCGGTTCCGACTGCGCCGGAAGTGGGGCGAATTATAGACACATCCGGAGGGGCGTCAAGCACTTATTTAAGCTTTTGTTACAACAGTAGGTTTTTTATGGACGCGACGCGGGATTCGTCTCGCAACCACGGGGATTCTTAGCAATAACAGCAATACCCCCACAGCCGCATATATCGACCACTCTTTGAGATCGGCCCGCACAATCCACAGCATGTGCAGTAATCCAAGCCCGAGAATCAGATAAGCCAAACGGTGCAGCTTCTTCCATCGCGCCCCCAGCCGACGCTGGCTATAACGATTAGAGGTGATCGCCAGCGTCAGCAGGCACAGAAATGCCAGGCTGCCAACGATAATGTAGGGTCGCTTGACCAGCTCGACGCTCAGCTGCGCCCAATCGAATCCCAAGATAAAGAAGCCATACCCCAGCATATGCAACAACGCATAGGTGAAACACCACAACCCGAGTTGGCGACGGACATGCACCCACCCCGCCCAACCGGTCACACGCTGAAGCGGCGTCATCGCCAGCGTGATCAGCAGAAGCACCAACGTGCCCAGACCAAAAAGATCCACCAGCGCCTTTCCGGGATCAGGCCCCAAGTCCAGAACCCAGGCCCGGTTCAACCAGTAAATCGGAGGAATACAGACAGCAACGAAGACGGCGAAGCGCCAAAGCAGATAACGCATCAATAGTTCTTCCGCAGATCCATGCCCGTATAAAGAGAGGCGACGTCTTCCCCATAGCCGTTGAACATTTCAGTGGGCCGGATGTTCGGGCTGAACAACCCACTAGGCAGTCGTCGCTCACGAGCCTGAGTCCAACGAGGGTGATCGACCGTGGGATTGACGTTAGCGTAGAAGCCGTATTCATCGGCGGCGATGCTTTGCCAAGTTGTTTTCGGCTGCTCGCTGACCAGACTGATGCGCACGATCGACTTCACGCTCTTGAACCCATACTTCCACGGCACCACTAGCCGTAGCGGCGCCCCATTCTGATTGGGCAGTTCGCGGCCATACATTCCTACCGCAAGAATCGCCAAAGGATTCATCGCCTCATCCAGTCGCAGCCCTTCTACATAGGGCCAGTCGATCAGCGCGAAACCGGACCGTTGCCCTGGCATGGCCTTGGGGTCCTGCAGCGTTTCGAACCGGATGTACTTTGCTTTTGCCGTGGGTTCGACCTGCTTGAGCAAATCAGCAATAGGAAAGCCAATCCACGGAATCACCATCGACCACGCCTCTACACAGCGCAAACGGTAGATACGCTCTTCCAACTGATAAGGCTTGATGAAATCTTCGAGCGCATAACGACCCGGCTTTCCGACCTCACCGTCGATCACAACAGTCCAGGGTTCGGTCTTCAACGAGCCTGCATTTTGAGCCGGGTCCCCTTTGTCAGTGCCGAACTCGTAGAAATTGTTGTAATGCGTGGCGTCCTTGAACGGCGTAATGGCTTCGTTCTGAACCGTTATCGCCTGCCATTTCGTCGAAGGCAGTTTGTCACTGAACCAATGGGGCGCATTTCCAGCCTCAACCCCGGCGTATTGTGAGGCGTCGGCAGCTTGTGCCCATGAAGGCAACGTACTGATCGCGAGCCCGGCCAGTGAGGCGCCGAGCATTGCACGACGGGAGAGATAAACCGATTCGGGCGTGACATCCGACTCTTTGCAGACGGACGCGGAAGGTGTCTTGATAAGCATGGTAACTCCGCAGCCAAGGTGAATGGCTCAACCTTATAGGCTGCGGAGTGCGGTGTGAAATGAATCTGTGGTGCTATTTATGACGACGCAGGCGCAGCAGGTACTGAACAGGACCCGACGCGGCGTAGGCGAGGAAAATCAGCAGCAGAATGCGCGGCGGATCACTGAACACGACCGCAAACACCAACACGACCGCCAGGATCGCCACGAAAGGCACGCGGCCTTTGAGGTCCAGCTCCTTGAAACTGTTGTACTTGATGTTGCTAACCATAAGCATCCCGGCAGCCGCTACCAACAACGCGACGAGGAACGACAGTTTGGAACCCTGAATGCCGTAGTCGCTGAACGCCCACACCGTACCGGCTACCACGCCCGCAGCCGCCGGGCTCGCCAGGCCGATGAAATAGCGCTTGTCAGCCTTCCCCACCTGCGTATTGAAACGTGCGAGGCGCAATGCAGCGCCGGCGACATAGATAAAAGCGACCATCCAGCCGACCTTGCCCATATCACCCAACGCCCAACCGAACGCCAGCAATGCGGGGGCAACGCCAAAGGCGACCATGTCTGAGAGAGAATCGTACTCAGCGCCAAATGCGCTCTGGGTGTTGGTCATCCGCGCGACGCGCCCATCAAGGCCGTCGAGCACCATAGCGACGAAGATGGCGATGGCTGAAAACGCGAAATACTTGCTCGCCCCGGCCGCATCACCTGCGCTCATCGCGCTTTGCGCACTCATGGCACTGATGATGGCGTAGAAGCCGGCAAACAGGTTGGCGGTGGTGAAGAGGTTGGGCAGCAGATAAATCCCACGATGGCGGACTTTGCGCCCTTCGGCATCGTGCCCTTCTTCTATGTGTTCATCGATCGGTAGCAGGCTTTCGGCGTCAGAGGCCTGGTTCGGCTCTTCGGGACGTTCGCTCATGGACAATACCTTGCAGCTATGAATTTTCGACAGGTGTTCGTGGCGCCGTTGCGCCAGCAAACGATGCAGCTTTATACCAGATGAGCCCCCATAACGAAAAAGCGCGACCCGAAGGCCGCGCTTTTCGTAAACCGTAATCAGACTACAGAAACTTAGTTCTTGGTCTGGTCAACGATTTTGTTCTTGGCGATCCAAGGCATCATCGAGCGCAGTTGCTCGCCGATGATTTCGATGCCGTGGGCCTTGTTGTTGCGGCGCTTGGCGGTCATCGATGGGTAGTTGCTCGCGCCTTCGGCGATGAACATCTTGGCGTATTCGCCGTCCTGGATGCGCTTCAGAGCATTGCGCATGGCCTGGCGGGATTCGGCGTTGATGACTTCAGGCCCGGTCACGTACTCGCCGTATTCGGCGTTGTTCGAGATCGAGTAGTTCATGTTGGCGATACCGCCTTCATACATGAGGTCGACGATCAGTTTCAGTTCGTGCAAGCACTCGAAGTAAGCCATTTCTGGCGCGTAGCCAGCTTCGACCAGCGTTTCGAAACCGGCTTTGACCAGCTCAACGGTACCGCCGCACAGTACGGCTTGTTCGCCGAACAGGTCAGTTTCGGTTTCGTCTTTGAATGTGGTTTCGATGATACCGGTACGGCCACCGCCAACGCCCGAGGCGTAGGACAGCGCAACGTTTTTGGCGTTGCCCGAAGCGTCCTGGTAGATAGCGATCAGGTCAGGGATACCGCCGCCCTTGACGAATTCGGTACGAACGGTGTGACCTGGCGCTTTTGGCGCGATCATGATCACGTCCAAGTCAGCGCGTGGCACGACCTGGTTGTAGTGAATCGCGAAGCCGTGGGAGAAGGCCAGGGTGGCGCCCTTCTTGATGTTCGGCTCGATTTCGTTCTTGTACAGCGAGGACTGGAACTCGTCCGGGGTCAGGATCATGACCAGGTCGGCAGCAGCGACGGCGGAAGCAACGTCAGTCACTTTCAGGCCGTGGGCCTCAGCCTTGGCGACAGTAGCCGAACCTTTACGCAGGCCAACGGTGACATCAACGCCGGAATCTTTCAGGTTGCACGCTTGAGCGTGGCCTTGAGAACCGTAACCGATGATGGCCACTTTTTTGCCCTGGATGATCGAAAGGTCGCAGTCTTTGTCGTAATAAACTTTCATGAAATTCCCCTGTTATCTTGGCTGTTCAGGCCATTCGCTAAATGTATGTAGGTTAGATGCTCAGCACTTTGTCGCCGCGGGCAATGCCCGTGACGCCGCTGCGTACGGTTTCCAGGATGGCGGTGGTGCCAATGGCCTGAATAAAGCTATCCAGTTTGTCGCTCGTCCCTGTCAGCTGCACGGTGTAGACACTGCTGGAAACATCAACGATCTGGCCACGGAAAATGTCCGTGGTGCGCTTGATCTCGGCGCGCTGGGCGCCAGTGGCCTTGACCTTGATCAGCATCAGTTCGCGCTCGATGTGAGCACTTTCCGACAGATCGACCAGTTTGACCACTTCAACCAGCTTGTTGAGGTTTTTGGTGATCTGCTCGATCACCTCATCATGGCCGACAGTGGTCAGCGTCAGACGCGACAGGGTCGGGTCTTCGGTTGGGGCCACGGTCAAGCTTTCGATGTTGTAGTTGCGCTGCGAAAACAGGCCGACGACGCGAGACAAGGCACCCGGTTCGTTTTCCAGCAATAGCGAAATGATGTGCCGCATATTAGGTACGCTCCGTCTTGCTCAGCCACATGTCGCGCATCGAGCCGTCTCTGATTTGCATCGGATAGACGTGCTCGGTAACGTCGACCTGGATGTCGAGGAACACCAGACGATCTTTCATGGCGAACGCTTCTTCCATCTTCGGCTTCAAGTCTTTCAGATCAGTGATCTTCATGCCGACATGGCCATAGGCCTCGACCAGCTTCACGAAGTCAGGCAGCGACTCCATGTAGGAGTGCGAGTGACGGCCGCTGTAGCTCATGTCCTGCCATTGACGGACCATGCCCAGCACGCCGTTATTGAGCAGGATGATCTTGACCGGCAGGTTGTACTGCAGGCAGGTCGACAGTTCCTGGATATTCATCTGGATACTGCCTTCGCCCGTGACGCAGGCAACGTGCACATCCGGGAAGCTCAGCGCAACGCCCATGGCAGCCGGCAGACCGAAGCCCATCGTGCCCAGACCACCGGAGTTGATCCAACGGTTAGGCTTGTTGAAGCGATAATACTGCGCCGCGAACATCTGGTGCTGACCCACGTCGGAGGACACGTAAGCGTCGCCTTTGGTGACTTCGCACAGGGTTTCGATCACGGTCTGCGGCTTGATCAGGCTGCCATCACCGCGGTTGTACGGGAACAGGTCGCCGCCGGCACGCCACTCGTCGATCTGCTTCCACCAGGTCGCCACCGATTCCTTGTTAGGGGTTTCGCCGATTTCCTTGAGGGTCGCGACCATTTCGGTCAGCACGCTCTCCACAGGACCAACGATTGGCACGTCGGCCTTGATGGTCTTGGAGATCGACGCCGGATCGATGTCGATGTGGATGATCTTGGCGCCCGGGCAGAAACGCGAAGCGCCGTTGATGACACGGTCATCGAAGCGTGCGCCGACGGCCAGGATCACATCAGAGTGGTGCATCGCCAGGTTGGCGGTGTAGCTGCCGTGCATGCCGAGCATGCCGACAAACTGACGGTCCGTGCCCGGGTACGAACCGAGGCCCATCAGCGTGTTGGTGACAGGCGCGTTCAGCAGTTGTGCCAGTTCGGTCAGCGGCGCAGAACCGTTGCCCATGACCACGCCGCCACCGGCGTAGATGATCGGACGCTTGCCCGCGAGCAGCATTTCGACGGCCTTGCGGATCTGGCCCGAATGCCCACGAACGGCCGGGCTGTAGGAACGCAGCTTGGCTTTTTTCGGGAAAACGTATTCGAACTTCTCGGCCGGGTTGGTCATGTCTTTCGGGATATCGACCACGACAGGACCAGGACGACCGGACTGCGCGAGGTAGAAAGCCTTCTTCAGGACTTCCGGGATTTCGGACGGGTGCTTGATCATGAAGCTGTGCTTCACGATCGGCCGGGAGATACCGATCATGTCGGTTTCCTGGAACGCGTCGGTGCCGACCATGGTGCTCGGGACCTGGCCCGACAGGACGACCATCGGGATGGAGTCCATGTAGGCGGTCGCGATACCGGTGATGGCGTTGGTCGCACCCGGACCCGAGGTCACCAATACAACGCCAGCTTTGCCGGTCGCACGTGCATAACCGTCGGCCATGTGAGTGGCAGCCTGTTCGTGACGAACGAGGATATGGCTCACGGCCGGTTCTTTGAACAGCGCGTCGTAAATATGCAGGAGGGCACCGCCGGGGTACCCATAGATATGCTCAACGCCTTCGTCACGCAAAAAGCGGACGACCATTTCAGCGCCAGATAAAAGCTCCACGTTGTTCACCTCTAAAACGCCAGAATACCGTCCACACAGGAGAAGACGGGTCTTAATAGGTTTACTGCCAGCAGAGCATGAGCGACGGTGGTCGCCGACTACGTCAGCACTGACTGAGCAAGTATTGGGAGCTCCCCTAAGTGTTTCGGGGTCATCCCACCCAGCGCGAGGTAACGCGTTGCGGGTGTAACAGGTCGACGCGGGTGTGCGCCTCATGATCTACCGAGACGGTCTGCTTCTGGCAGTCCCTCTACAGCGAACTTTGGATTGTTCTGATTCGTCCCTCTCAAGTCAAGTCATCGATGCGCTTTCTTCACTCACAGCCTATGAAAAAGCACCGAATGAGGTCGTTGCGGTCGGCTTGTGGTAGGTTTCACCCGTACAGCAAACGAAGTTCTAAGGAAGCAGTATGCGCTGGATGATTCTTGCCGCCACGCTGACGCTGGCAGCCGGTTCGACCGCCAGTCAGGCCGCCCAGATCTATAAATGGGTCGACGCACAGGGCGTGACGCACTTTGATGCGCAGCCTCCGGTCGGGCAATCCGCCCAGGAACTCGAAACGCAAAAAGCCGTGACGCCGCCACCCCCTCCCCCCGTTCGCACCGAGTCCTCGCAAGAACAGCAAACGGTCGACGCGAAGGTCAAGAAACAAATCGCGGCTCAGGAAGCCAAGCGCAAGGAATACTGCGAGACACAGCGCACCAACCTTGCTCAGTTGCAGAACAACCCGCGGGTGCGTGAGGAAGTGAACGGTGAGTTCAGGCGCTTCACTGAAGAAGAGCGCCAGGCACGTATCGCCGAGGTCAAGAAATCCATCGACGACACGTGTAATTGAGCGTCAGACCGACTCGGTGATCAGTCGGTCGAATTGCGCCAGCAGCGCTTGCAGGTTTCGCGTTTCCTGAGCACGGCTGGCGTAAACCATCTGCGCCATCTCCAGAATGCCCGAAGCGTTTGGCAGTGCGTGGTCCTGCTCCAGAATGACCTTCATTCGCGGCAGGAAAATCCATTGCAGCCACTGATCGAAATCCAGCGTATCGACACAGAACGGCTCGCGGCTCGATAACGCCTCGTCGCTGGGCGGCACTTCTTTCCACCATCCCAGCACACGCAATTCGCGCTCGATCAGCAACAACTGATCGGCGATCTTCGGGAAGCGTTTATCCATTGGCCTTCTGCCGGGCCAGCGCGGCACCCGCTGCGTCGCCTTGCTTCTCACGCGCTTGAGCGATCAATCCCCAAAGACTGGCCTGCAAACTCGCACGACCATTCGCATAGGTCAGGCCACGGCGAGCCAACTGCTCCGCCTGAGGCGCGTCCCCTTGGGCCAGACGAACCTGTGCCAATTTGTAAAGGACTTGCGGTTCGCGAGGGGCAACGCGCTGAGCACGCTCCAGGCTCGACGACGCGCCGTTCAGATCACCGCTGCTCTGCTGTTGCTGAGCGGTGGTCAGCAGCGCGAGAACCGGGCCGTCCAGTTGCTCATCCGCTGACAAGCCACCGCTGGACGCCGACGGAATGCCGGTGGGCGCTGACGAGGGCATGTTGTAGGTGTTGCTGGTCGCAGCCGGCGGGGTGTAGGTGTTGTTAACCGGCGCGGTGTTGATGGGCGCCTGATTGACGGGAGACGTGTCGATCGGTGCCGAATTGATCGGCGCCGACGTTGGCGGGACGAACGTCGAAATCGGCGCGGCGCTGGCGTTGGCACCGCCCGGCACCATCACCGTCACGCCGGAGTCCTCTTGGATCGACTGCGTTTGCGTCGGGGCCTGCACAGGAGCGCGATACGCCGCATTGCGATTGGCTGAGACTCGCTCGCTGTTGGACACACGGGAACCCGAGTCCACCACCGGGATATTGCCGCGCGTTTGAGTCGCGCAACCATTAAGCAAAGCCAGCGCCGTTAAAGCCGGAATCCACCACTTGTTCACTTCACATCCTCTTCGCTTAGTTCAACCAGCCTTTGACCCAGTCCATCACCGATTCGGCAGGCGCTGTCGGCCCGCCGCACGTTGGGCCTGGTTGCGGCTCACTGCCACGAATATACGGCATCTGCACGGCACCCGGGCAGCTGGCATCAGTGCCTTGCCCGGTTGACGCATTGACCCACGCCATCACCACGTTGTCCGGCATGGCCATGTCCAGCGGAAGCGGGTCGGCCTTTTTCATGAAACTGGTCCATATCTGCAATGCACCGGTAGCACCGGTGAATGGCGTCTTGCCGTTGTCATCGCGGCCCATCCAGACAATCGCCAGCAGGTCTTGGCTAAAACCGGCGAACCAACTGTCACGGGAATCGTTGGTCGTCCCTGACTTGCCCGCCAGGTTCAGCGTACTTGGCAACACGTTGTACACCGACTTGCCCGTGCCTTCGCGCATCACGCGCTGCATGGCATTTTGCAGCAGATAAATGGAGCCGGGATCGAAACGCTGCTGGATCTGAAACGGATAACGCTTGAGCGGCTCGCCCTCGGCTGTCAGGACACTGCGGATGCCGCGCAACGGCGTATTGAATCCGCCACTGGCGATGGTCTGGTACATCGTCGCCACTTCGATTGGACTCAAGGCACCGGCCCCCAGCAACATCGACGGGAACGCCGGCCAGTCGCGGGTGACACCCAATTTGGTCAGGGTCTTGAAGACATTCGGCACGCCCAGGTCCAGACCCAGCTTGGCGCTGGACAGGTTGTAGGAATGCGCCAACCCTTGATACAGGAAAATGTTGCCGTGAGCCTTATGATCGAAGTTCTGCGGCTTCCAGATCTGGCCGTCTGCACCCTTGACCTGAAACGGCTCGTCAGGCACCCAACTGGTCAGTGTGTATTGCTGCGGACGTTCGAGCGCGGTCAGGTAAATCGCCGGTTTGACCAGCGAGCCAATCGGGCGAACGGCGTCCAGTGCGCGGTTGAAACCCGCGAACCCGGCCTGACGACTGCCGATCAGCGCTTGCACTTCGCCGGTTTCCGGGTTGGTCACGACCATCGCCGTTTCCATGTCGTCCGCGCCCTTGCGGCCCGAAATCTTGGCGAAGCTCTCGCGAACGGCGGCCTCGGACTTCATCTGCAGAATCGGGTCGAAACTGGTGAAAATGCGCAGGCCTTCTTCGGTCAAGTCTTCGTCACGGTAGTCCTGACGCAGCTGGCGCTTGACCAGATCGAGGAAGTCCGGGAACGAGCTGTCGGCCAGCGAGCCGTTTTTGGTCACACCCAGTGGCATTTTCTTCGCTGCAGCGACAGCTTCAGCCGACGCAACGCCCTGCTGCTCAAGCAGATCAAGTACCAGATTACGACGCTCAAGTGCGCGATCCGGGTTACGACGCGGGTTGTAATAGGACGGACCTTTGACCAGGCCCACCAGCAACGCGACCTGATGCAGTTTCAGCTCCGACAGCGGCTGGCTGAAAAAATATTGGCTGGCAAGGCCGAAACCGTGCACCGCGCGCTGGCCATCCTGACCGACGAAGACTTCGTTGAGGTACGCCTCGAGAATTTCCTGCTTGCTGTAATGGATCTCCAACAGGATCGCCATCATCGCTTCGGTCAGTTTGCGGGTGATGCTGCGTTCGTTGGTCAGGTAGAAGTTCTTGACCAATTGTTGCGTCAGCGTCGAGCCGCCCTGACGCATCTGCCCCGCCGAGGCGTTAACCCAGAAGGCGCGGGCGATGGACTTGGGCGACACACCGAAGTGGTGATAGAAATCCCGGTCCTCCACCGTGACCAAGGTATCGAGCAAATAGGGCGGCGCCTGATCGAGCTTGATCAGGATGCGGTCTTCGAGGTTCTTCGGATAAAGACCGCCAATCAGTAGCGGCTCAAGCCGTGCCACGGCCAGCTTGGAGCCGTTGGCAGCGGTCAGGTCGGCGACATAATCGCCGGAAAATCTGACGTGAATCTGCTGTGCAGGGTCCGCACCTTCATAAAACTGAAAACCGCGAGTATTCAGATCGACGTTGTTGCCGTTGACCGACGCGGCACCCGGGCCGTTGGCCACGCTTTCCCGCCGATAACCCAAGGCATCGAGCTCGATCAGGAAATCGTCGCGGGACAGCTTCTGGCCGACGAACAGCTCCAGCGGACGGGCATAAACCTTAGCCGGGATCGTCCAGCGCTTGCCGGAGAATTTTTCCTGAACGATGGAATCGAGATAAACAGCGAAGCAGGCAAGCACCACCAGCCCGACAAGACTGAGTTTCAGAGCCCAGCCCAACAGGCTGCGCAAGCGGCTGTTGGTGGGTTTGGGGGATTTTTTCGAAGCGCGGGATCGAGTCATGGCGGCGGATTATACGCACTTTCAAAGCCACCGGCAGACCACCCTCACGGCGGTTTGCAGCAATGCGCCGAGCGGCCATAATGGCCACCTTTAGTCACATCATTCTCGACTTATCATCTTTCAAGGATCGTCCGTGAGCCAGACACTGATTGCCGCGCTTCAAAATCCTGCCCTATTCCCCCACCCTGTGGAGCAATTTCAGGTCATCGAGACGCATATTTCCTGGGTGCTGCTCACTGGCCCCTACGTTTACAAGATCAAGAAACCGATGAATTTCGGTTTCCTCGACTTCACCACCCTGTCGGCGCGCGAACACTTCTGCCAACAGGAGTTGAAGCTCAATCAACGCCTGACCAATGATTTGTATCTGGACGTGTTACCCATCACCGGGACCGCCGACGCGCCGCAATTGGGCGGTGAAGGTGAAGCTATCGAATTCGCCTTGAAGATCCGCCAATTCCCGCAGGACGGCCTGCTCAGCACCCTGCAGGCCAAGGGCGAACTGACGACGGCACACATTGACGACATCGCTCGCCAGATCGCCGAGTTCCACATGAGCACCCCCCGTGTGCTGTCGGAAAACCCGCTGGGGTCGCCTGAATATGCGATGGCCCCCGTCACTCAGAACTTCGAACAGATCCTGCCGTTCCTCACCGAGAAGGCTGACCTGATTCAATTGAATGCACTGGAAGCCTGGGCGAATGCCAGCTACGAGCGTCTGAAGCCGTTGATGGGCCGCCGCAAGGCTGACGGTTTCATCCGCGAATGCCATGGCGACATTCACCTCGGCAACATCACGTTGATCGACGGCAAGGTCGTGATCTTCGACTGCATCGAATTCAACGAACCGTTCCGCATGACCGACGTGTATGCCGACATCGGTTTCCTCGCCATGGACCTGGAAGATCGCGGTCTGAAGAGCCTGTCACGTCGCCTCATCAGCCAGTACCTCGAACACACCGGCGATTACGAAGGTCTGGAGCTGCTGAATTTCTACAAGGCATACCGCGCACTCGTTCGGGCGAAAGTGGCGCTGTTCAGCCTGTCTGGGGATGCCGATCATGTGCAGCGCGCCACTACCCTGCGCCAGTACCGCAACTACGCTAATCTGGCGGAAAGCTACAGCGCGATCCCGTCGAACTTCCTGGCCATCACCCACGGCGTTTCGGCTGTCGGCAAAAGCCACGTGGCGATGCGCCTGGTCGAAGCGCTCGGCGCCGTTCGCCTGCGCTCGGACGTGGAGCGCAAACGGCTCTTCGGCGACAGCCAGGAACTGTATTCGGCCGATGTCAGCAGCAAGACCTACCAGCGTTTGAACGAATTGGCTGCGGTCGTCCTGCATGCAGGCTTCCCGGTAGTGATCGATGCCACGTTCCTCAAACTCGACCAACGCCAGGCCACAGCAAAGGTAGCCGAAGCCACCGGCGCGCCGTTCCTGATCCTCGACTGCGCCGCACCGAAAGCCGTCATTCAGGGCTGGCTGGCGCAACGTCAGGCACAGAACAGCGACCCTTCCGACGCAACCATGGAAGTCATCGAGGCTCAGTTGGCGAATCGTGAGCCGCTGACCGCCGACGAAACGCTGCGCAGTCGCCACGTCGAAACCAACCTGAGTGGTGATCTGGATAAATTGGTGGATGACATCCGCCAATACCTGCCGGGCTTGTAAGCGGCCGAGCCACCAGTCATCGAATCGTGAAGTCTGTCACTTCACGGCTCGTTGATAGTGGCATTATAATGGCGTCAGAATTCCAACAAGGTGACGCCAACATGAACCAGCCCAAGCAGCTCGACTCGCCGCTTTTCGCCCTTCTGCGAAAAGATGACGTCAATGCCTTTAATCTCCAACGCCCGAAAGGCGGCCCCATTGACCTCGCGGGCGGTGATTTCCGTGGGCTGGATTTGCGTGAACTCAACGCCGAGGAAATCGACTTCAGCGACGCCTACTTCCGTTCCGCAGATTTGCGCGGTGTCGATTTCCGCACCGCGTCGCTGGAAGGCGCCAGCATCGCTCACGCACAAATCTCAGGTGCTTATTTCCCGGCCGAATTGAGCGCTGACGAGATACTGATGTCTGTCAACTTTGGTACTCGCCTGCGGTATCGCACTCGCTGACACATTCGGCACGCTTCAAACGAGTCACCTGTCCCCTGCCCTGCATGCACAGACATGCCGGGCCCGCGCTGGCGCACTGTCTCCTCACGCTACCGTTCGGCGGCTGATCCGCGAATTCCGCGCGCCCGATTCGAGCAACGCGCTGAGTGGATCTACACTCATTCCATGTCTTGCATCTGCAGTTTTTACAAGGCCAGGAGGTACCCAAAGGGAGCTGTACACACGGAGCGACACCCGCAGGAGGCATCATGGAAGACGAGCTGCTACAGATGAAAAATCTGGGCAAAACCACCGCCCAGTGGCTACACGCCGCGGGCATTCACAACGCTGCTGACCTTCGCCGACTCGGCCCCATCCTCGCCTACAGAGCTGTCAAAGCCCGCGACTTTCGAACGTCCAAAGCCCTGCTGTACTACATTGCAGGCGCACTGAACGACCTGGACTGGCGCGACCTCACCCAAGCAGACAAAGCCCGGCTGGACGGAGAACTGAACAGACTCTGCCCCAATTCGAAGAACGCAGATTGCCAAACCTGAAAATAGTTTGGGATTGCCTGTTGACTTACAAATGAGAATCACTATGATTATCACATCCGGTCGCGAGACTGGCTGGTAACCTGAAAGGCTCCTTGGTTCGGACTCTCAGATTATCTCCTCATCAGGCTAATCACGGTTTTTGACCCGGCTTTTTGCCGGGTCTTTTTTTGCCTTCCGTTTGGGACGTTCGTGGCCGACGGTTCGTGTTGCCCAGCCTTTCAAGGCCGGACCCCCAGGTACGCCAACAGATCATCCAGCAGGCTTGCGCCACTCAGCCGAACCCGCGTGGGCTCGGCCCAGAACGGGCCGAACTTGCGTTGAACGACATCAAGATATGTTCGAGCCTCATCAAACGTACGAACATTCCCGGACGCCTTGAATCCCACCTGCGCGCCCATCTCGGCAATCGCTTCGATGAGTATCCGGGCCGCTTGCGACGTGGTGCCCGCTGCCTGCTTGCCGGTGCTCGTCTTAAGGAATGACGCCCCCTCTCGAATGGCCGTGCGGCACACCTGATGGATGATTTGCGGATCACGCAAAACGCCAGTCTCCAACGTAATCGTCAGCAATCCACGTTGCCCACACTTGGCCCGGCACGCAGCAATCATGTCGGCGCCGACCGTTTTGTCACCACTCAAATGGGCGTGGAAGGGGTACACCAGATCGATCTCGTCGGCCCCGGTGAGCATGGCTGAATGTGTTTCCGACTCGGCAGCACTGACCGAAGCGCCGCCATTCGGGAAGTTGACCGCTGCCACGACCTTGACTTCCCGCGCCAGCAGGCTATCGAGCGTCCGTCGGGCCAGCCCGGCAAATCGAGGCAGCACGCAGACAGCGGCAACATTCCCTACAGGCGTCAGCGCCCGTTCACACAACGCGATGATGCGCTCCGTCGTGTCATCGAGATTCAACGACGTCAGTTCCAGCAGGCCTATCGCTTTTTGAGCAACGGCTTCGTCACTCTCATACACCCGGTCCATCACGCACTCCTCGACAACCTGCGAACTCAAGGTAGCGACGATAATCCAGTCGAAGGCAGCGTGAACGGCCATGCGCGCACCAGAGAGCGGGCCTACGCGACTATCAGAAATATCTTAAGGAAATTGCCTTCGAAAAAGTGGGGGCGGAAGGTTGCACGTCATCGAGCGATGATCAGTGGGTGCCCACGTTCGGGGTGCCGTTGCACCAAGACCTCAAGGCCAAACACTGCCCTCAATGCGTCCGGCACTAGCACCTGGTCCGGAGTGCCCTGAGCAAAAGGGCGACCTGATTCGAGCATTAACAATCTGTCGCAATAACGTGCAGCCAGATTGAGGTCATGCAGGATCACCATCACTGCGCCACCGCGATCCGCGAATCCGCGCACGGCCTGCAACGTGGTGTGCTGATGCAAGGGGTCGAGCATTGAGGTCGGCTCATCCAGCAATAACGTTTGCCCTCCCTCTCCGGGCCACAACTGCGCCAGCACCCGAGATAAATGCACCCGCTGACGCTCACCGCCGGACAGGGCAAGGTAACTGCGATCCATCAGGTGCAACGCGTCGGCGGCTTCGAGAGACTCCCGAACGATCTCGGCATCCCGCTGCCGGCCGGTGTCATGAGGCAATCGGCCCATGGCCACCACATCCCGAACACTGAACGCAAAGCTCAGCGTCGAACTTTGCGGCAATACCGCCAGACGCCGAGCGCGCTGCTGACCCGTCCAGTAAGACAATGGCTGATCATCGAGCCACAGTTGCCCCTGCATCGTTTTCAGCTCGCCGCACAGTGCGCTGAGCAATGTGCTTTTCCCTGCACCGTTGGGCCCCAGTACGCCTAGCATTTCGCCGGGCTTGATCGTCAAATCAACATCGGCCAACACGCATTTTCCATCGCGATGCACGCTGATATTTTCGGCTCTCATCATCAGACGCGCCCTCTCACCAGCAGAAACAGAAAGAAGGGTGCCCCGATGAAAACGGTCACGATACCAATCGGCAATTCAGCCGGTGCCAGCACCAGTCGGGCAAACACGTCGGCGAGCAGCAATAGACTCGCCCCTGCGAGCGCTGACGCGGGCAGAACGACCCGGTGATCAGGCCCCGCGATCAGCCGCACCAGATGCGGCACGATCAACCCGACGAAACCAATGAGGCCAGCTGCAGCGACGGCAGCGCCCACCCCCAGCGCGATGCAGAGGATGAGCTCGCGCTTCAGCCGTTCGACCTCGATCCCCAGATGACGGGCTTCCGATTCCCCGAGCAGCAGCGCATTCAAGGCTTTTGCCCGGCGCGGCAGCCAGGCGATGACGAGCACGCAGACCAGCAGCAACGGCCATAGCCTCGCGTAACTTGCGCCGTTGAGCGTGCCCAGGTTCCAGAACGTCAGAGTACGCAATGCCGCGTCATCTGCCAGATAGGTGAACAGACCGATAATCGAGCCGGCCAGCGCGGTCATCGCCACACCTGCCAGCAGCATGACGCCCACGCTGGTCTGGCCGTCCCGACGACCGAGGCGATAGACGATACCTGTCACGATAAGTCCACCTGCGAAGGCACAGATCGACAGCAGATAAGGGGCGAGTGCTTCCGGTAAACCGCCCAGTGACGCACTCGCGACGATCGCGATCGCAGCTCCCAACGCGGCACCGCTGGACACGCCGACCAAACCGGGGTCGGCCAGTGGATTGCGAAACAGGCCCTGCATGGCCACGCCCGACAATGCCAGCACCGCCCCCACTGCCAGGCCCAGCAAGGTCCGGGGCACGCGAATCTGACCAAGGATCAGTTCGGCCTGTTGCAGATTCTCGCCCTCCACGGGAAACCCCAACAGGCGTAACCCGGCACGCAGGGTGTCGATGAGTGGCAGGCTGATCGGCCCCAGAGAGAGAGATAGCCATATCGCGACCACACAGACGACGCTCAGGACGATGAACAACGTGCGCGGCTGCAGAATGACCTTCATTGAGCGGGCGAGACCTTGGCCTTGAGATCGGTATCCGTGGTGTAAAACGCTTTGCCGAGAGTATGCATCGCCTCGGGAAGGCGTGGCCCCAGACCGCCCACCAGCAACGTCGGGTCCACTTCAATCAGGCGATTCTGCTGAACGGCACGGGTAGCGCCCAGCAATGGGTTTTCCCGAAGCAGCGCCTCCCGAGACGACGCGCCGTTTTGCGCGCGGTCTGTGAACACCAATACATCAGGGCTCAGCCCAGCCATCGCTTCTGCAGAAAAAACCTTGTAGCCCGCATGGGTCGCCAGATTCCGACCGCCTGCCTGTTTGATCAGCCAGTCCCCGACCGTACCCGTTCCCGCCACCATCGGCGCGGCGCCCGCATGGCTGACCAACAGCAACACGCCTGGCACGGGTTGATGCTGCTGCGCCCGAGCCACCCAGTCATGCTGGACGTCCAGACGTTTTGCATACTGCTCGCTCAGTTCATTCGCCTGCACCTGTTTGTCGAGCAAGCCCCCCAGCTTTCGCAGGTTGCTTTGAAGCGCACTCACGTCAGCACCGGCGGAAAACACCTCGACCTTCACTCCTGCTGCACGCAATTGATCCAGCACGGGAGGCGGCCCCATTTCTTCCGTTCCCACCAGAACATTCGGACGCAGACTGAGGATGCCTTCAGACGACAACTGTCGTTGGTAGCCAATACTCGGCAGCGATTTGATGGACGCCGGATGCTGACTGGTACTGTCGATGCCCACCAGGTTCGCCTCACCCCCCAGCGCCACGACCCACTCGGTCAGTGCGCCGCCCGCGCTGACCCAGCGCTGCGTGTCTGCCGATACCACATGAGTGAATGAGAGCCCGATCAGGATGCCAGCCAGCTTGGCGAGAAAACGCATGGGGGAGGAGTCCTTTATATAGAAGAAGCGCGTCTGCTGAATCCGCTGGAAAGGCGATCAGTTGGATCGACGCGTCAATGGCGGAGCTGTCAAACTGAGCCGCTTACAACAACCGGGCAATTTGATAATTATTTGCATTTACCCGTCAAGCAGCAAGGAGACTCCGCTGAAATACCTGTGTGAAAAAACCGATCTTCGCGAAGGCATGAGCCGGGGTTTCGACGTTGATGGCGTTCGGTTGCTGGCAGTGCGACGCGCGGGGCAGGTCTACACCTACCAGAACCGCTGCCCCCACCGGAATGTGCCGCTGGAATGGCACCCCGATCAGTTCCTCGACGCCAGCGCCAGCCTGATCCAATGCGCAACGCACGGCGCGCTGTTTCTGATCGAGAGCGGCGAATGCATCGCTGGGCCGTGCGAGGGCAAATCCCTGAGCACCGTTGCGTGCCGCGAAAACGCTCAGGGAATCTGGGTCAGCTTGCCAACACAGGACTGACGGGACGCGCTTCGGTCAGGTGAATCTCAAGTCGTCTATCGACGCGCACCTCTTCGGGTGTCAGCTGCACGCCATACGCCAGTACTTCGACACCTGCGGCGACAGCATCTCTGAGCGCTTCGGCGTAGGCAGCGTCGATTTCTTCCGCAGGTCGAACGGCCTCGATGCCCGTCAAATTGACGCAATACAGCAGCACCGCGCGCACGCCCTCCCGCGCCAACGCTGCCAATTCACGCAAATGTTTCGCGCCGCGCTGAGTAACGGCATCGGGAAAGGCGGCGACAGCACTGTCGTCGAAACCCAGGGTGACGCTCTTCACTTCCAGAAACAGCGGGCCTGCCGGGTAGTCGAGGCGAAAATCGACGCGGCTGTTTTCCTGCCCATACGGCACTTCCCGCTTGAGCGCCGTGAAGCCGTTCAGCTCGGTGATCACGCCCGCCAGCAGTGCCTCTTCGACCAGCTTGTTGGCGCGGCCCGTATTGACACAAGCGAAGCGGCCTTGAGGCGTTTCGCTGATTTCCCACGTGCCGGGCAGCTTGCGTTTCGGGTCGGTGGAGCGACTGAACCAGACGCGCCCATCCGGCATCATGCAATTGAACATCGAGCCGGTGTTGGGGCAATGGATGGTCAGGCGCTCACCGCTGGCCGTTTCGATGTCGGCCAGAAACCGCTTGTAGCGCTGCAGCAGGCGTCCTTCTTCGAGTTCGGGAGAAAAGCGCATCAGCCTTGCCAGCTCCGCAGCCCACGGCCGATACGCTCAACCGCTTCTTGCAAGCGCGGCAGGCTTTGGGTGTAAGCGAAACGAACGTGATGCCCCGCCTGATGACGACCGAAGTCCAGGCCTGGCGTGAAGGCAACGTGCTCGGTTTCGAGAAAATGTCGGCAGAATGCGAACGCATCACCACCAAAAGCGCTGATGTCCGCATACAAATAAAAGGCGCCCTCTGGCTCGACGGCGATGTTGAAGTCCAGTTCACGCAGCGCAGGCAGCAAAAAATCCCGGCGTTTGCCGAACTCGGCACGACGCTGTTCGAGGATTTCCAGGGTTTGCGGCTCGAAACAGGCAAGCGCCGCAGTTTGCGCCATGCTCGGCGCACTGATGTAAAGGTTCTGCGCCAGCTTCTCCAGATCACCGACCGCCGCCTCGGGCGCAACCAGCCAGCCGAGGCGCCAACCGGTCATACCGAAATACTTTGAAAAACTATTCAGCACGAACGCATCGTTATCCACTTCGAGCACGCTGGCCGCTTCAGTGCCGTAGGTCAGGCCGTGATAAATCTCGTCCACCACCAAATGACCGTCGCGGGCCTTGAGCGAAGCCGACAGCGCCGCCAGTTCGTCCCGATGCAACAGCGTGCCGGTGGGGTTCGCGGGCGACGCGACCAAGGCGCCGACGCTGTCCTGATTCCAGTGTTGAGCAATCAGATCGGGGGTCAACTGGTAACGTACGTCGGGCCCAACCGGCACCAGTTGCGCGGCACCTTCCACCACTCTCAGGAAGTGCCGATTGCACGGATAACCTGGGTCGGCGAGCAGCCAATGCTTGCCGGGATCGACCAACAGACTCGTCGCCAACAGCAACGCACCGGAGCCTCCCGGCGTGATCAGAATCCGCCCCGGATCAATGCTCAGACCGTAGCGCTGTTGGTAGAAACCCGAGATCGCCTCGCGCAACTCCGGCAAGCCGCGAGCGGCGGTGTAGCGGGTTTTTCCGGCTGCCAACGCTGCTTGACCGGCCTTGATGATGGGCTCAGCGGTAGTGAAATCGGGCTCGCCGATTTCCAGGTGGATGACGTCGTGCCCCGCCGCCTGCAATTCATTGGCACGGGCCAACAGCGCCATGACATGAAAAGGTTCGATGGCGCGACTGCGCGCACTGTAGGGCTGAGGCATGAGTCTTCCTTTAATAGCAGTGTCGGAAACGATCGGCCGATTCTACCCAACCGCTTTCGCCGCTACAGATTTATCGTTCGGCGCACGAGTGATGCCGGTGATCCGCAAAAACGGATGATGTCGCAGGAGGGACTAGACTGATGGCACTGCAAAATAATATAAAACCGGGCGCTTTGGCCGTGGTCATAGTTCACGGGCGCGTTGCCGGGCCATGCTCGACAACCGGGAGTAGCGCGCTCCGATACGATCTGGTAAGTTCGCCCGCTTGCAGCCGCAGGGCCGGCAGGTGTCGGCGATGGATCTTTACCCTGCGCAATGGCTTAGAAGAGTGAGAGGCGGTCCGTTCATGCCCACCGAAGAAAAGCAAAAAAGCACACAAACGATTAGCGGGTTCGAACCTTACGTCCCGACGAAGGACGAGGAGTACATGGGCAAGCCCATGCGTGCTCACTTCACCAAGATCCTGAACAAGTGGAAACAGGACTTGATGCAGGAAGTCGACCGTACTGTTGATCACATGAAGGACGAAGCGGCTAACTTTCCTGACCCTGCTGACCGTGCAAGTCAGGAAGAGGAATTCGCGCTGGAACTTCGTGCTCGTGACCGTGAGCGCAAGTTGATCAAGAAGATCGACAAAACGCTGCAACTGATCGAAGACGAAGAATACGGTTGGTGCGAATCCTGCGGCATCGAGATTGGCTTGCGCCGTCTGGAAGCCCGCCCGACTGCCGACCTGTGCATCGACTGCAAGACGCTGGCAGAAATCAAAGAAAAACAGATCGGTAAATGATCCTGCTTTTCGAGTAAGACAAAAGACGCTTCGGCGTCTTTTGTTGTTTTTGTTGCCTGTAAGGCTGCCGCCACCCGTGTAGGAGCCGGCTTGCTGGCGAACCTTGCGGTGTCATCCAACAACTCTGTGTCTGGCACACTGCCTTCGCCAACAAGCCGGCTCCCACAGAGAAAGCGGTGTCCTACAGAGTCTCCAGCGTCGTCCGGTTTTTCGTACTTCTCATTTCCAGTACCATCATCGCCCATGAAATCCCCTTCTTATATAGGGCGCTTTGCGCCAACCCCCAGCGGTTATCTGCACTTCGGCTCGCTAGTCGCCGCGCTGGCGTCGTATCTCGATGCCCGCTCCGCCGGTGGCCAGTGGCTGATGCGCATGGAAGACCTGGACCCGCCACGGGAAGAACCGGGCGCACAGACCGCCATCCTCAATACACTGGAAACCTACGGCTTTGAGTGGGATGGCGAATGTGTGAAGCAAAGCGATCGTCACGACGCCTATCAGGACATCATCAACCGTTGGTTCAGCTATGGGCTTGCGTACGCCTGCACCTGTTCACGCAAGCAGCTGGAAGATTTCCAGGGCATCTACCCCGGTTTTTGCCGCAATGCGGGCCACTCGCCTGAAAACGCCGCGATCCGTATTCGCGTCCCGGAGCTGGAATACCGGTTCGAAGATCGGGTTCAGGGCACCTTCCGCCAGCACTTGGGCCGTGATGTCGGCGATTTCGTGATTCGACGCCGTGATGGCCTGTACGCCTATCAACTGGCGGTCGTCCTCGACGATGGCTGGCAAGGCGTCACCGACATTGTGCGGGGCGCTGACTTGCTCGACTCCACGCCTCGTCAGCTCTATCTGCAGGAATTGCTGGGCCTGCCACAACCACGCTATCTGCATGTGCCGCTGATCACTCAGCCGAATGGGCACAAGCTGGGCAAGTCCTACCGCTCCCCGCCCCTGCCCGTCGATCAGGCTACGCCTTTGCTGCTTCGGGCATTGCGCGCGTTGGGCCAGCCGGCACCGGAAGACCTTTCGTTCGGTACGCCGAGAGAGGTTCTGGACTGGGGAATCGCTCACTGGCGTGCCGATTTGATTCCACGGGTCGCCAGTATCGAAGAAGCTCGAATAGACTGAGCCAGAGCACTTGAGGCCAATAGCGGCATGAAGGTGGCCGAAACGTCGCTTGCAGCCTGATAGCCATCCGTTACCATGCCGCTCCTTCACCCGGCGTCAGTCAATCCAGGAGGCCAAATGTACATTTATCGATTGGTCCTGCTACTGGTGGTAGGCATCTACCTTTTTTCTCCAGCCATCATGGATTGGTGGATCGACGCGACAGGCGCCTGGTATCGGCCTTACATGCTGTGGCTGATCCTGATCGTGGTGACTTTCATTCTGCAGAGCCAACGAGATGCCGATGAGCTTTAGCCTGACCCAGATGATTCTGGTCAGCGCCGCCTACTTGCTGGCGCTGTTCAGCGTTGCATGGGTCAGCGAGCGCGGGCTCATTCCGCGCTGGATCATTCGCCACCCACTGACGTACACCCTGTCGCTGGGCGTATACGCCAGTGCCTGGGCGTTTTACGGGACTGTCGGCCTTGCGTACGAATACGGTTACGGCTTCCTCTCCAGTTATCTGGGGGTGTCCGGCGCATTTTTGTTGGCGCCGGTGCTGCTGTACCCGATCCTGAAAATCACCCGCACCTATCAGCTTTCGTCCCTCGCCGACCTGTTTGCCTTCCGCTTTCGCAGCACATGGGCCGGAGCGCTGACGACCATTTTTATGCTGATCGGGGTGTTACCCCTGTTGGCCCTGCAAATTCAGGCGGTGGCGGACTCCATCGGCATCCTCACCCGCGAGCCGGTCCGCAATTACGTCGCGCTGGCGTTCTGCATCCTGATCACACTGTTCACCATCTTCTTCGGCTCCCGCCATATCGCCACGCGGGAGAAACACGAAGGGCTGGTGTTCGCCATCGCGTTCGAGTCGGTCATCAAACTGGTGGCCATCGGCGGTATCGGCATTTATTCGCTGTACGGCGTATTCGACGGTCCGGCGAGCCTTGAACAATGGCTGCTACAGAACCAAAGCGCGCTCGCTGCGTTGCATACCCCGTTGCAGGAAGGCCCCTGGCGCACGCTGCTGTTGGTGTTTTTCGCCTCGGCCATCGTCATGCCGCACATGTATCACATGACCTTCACCGAAAACCTCAACCCTCGTTCGCTGGTCAGCGCCAGCTGGGGCTTGCCGCTGTTTTTGCTGCTGATGAGCCTTGCCGTTCCGCTGGTGCTGTGGGCCGGACTGAAACTGGGCGCCACCACCAGCCCCGAATACTTCACCCTCGGCATCGGCATCGCGGCGCACAACCCGGCGTTGGCATTGCTGGCCTATGTAGGCGGCCTTTCGGCGGCCAGCGGGCTCATCATCGTCACGACACTCGCCCTCTCGGGCATGGCGCTCAACCATCTGGTGTTGCCGCTCTACCAGCCGCCCGCCGAGGGCAATATCTATCGCTGGCTGAAGTGGACCCGTCGCGCCCTGATCGTCGCGATCATCATGGCGGGATACGGTTTCTACCTGCTGCTGGGCGCCAAGCAGGATTTGGCCAACCTCGGCATCGTCGCGTTCGTCGCCACTTTGCAGTTCCTGCCAGGCGTGCTGTCGGTGCTGTACTGGCCAGCGGCCAACCGTCGAGGCTTCATGGCGGGCCTGATCGCCGGGATCGTGGTCTGGATGGTCAGCATGCTGTTCCCGCTGATCGGCAATTTCCAGGGCTTCTACATCCCCCTGCTGAACATGATCTACGTGCTCGACGACACCAGCTGGCACATGGCAGCCATTGCTTCGCTCGCCGCCAACGTGCTGGTGTTCACCCTGATTTCGCTGTTCAGCAACCCCAGCCCTGAAGAGGCCAGCGCCGCCGAAGCCTGCGCGGTGGACAACGTGCGTCGACCGCAGCGTCGGGAGTTGCACGCCGTTTCTCCGCAGGAGTTCGCGACACAACTGGCCAAGCCGCTGGGCGCCAAAGCCGCGCAGAAGGAAGTCGAACAGGCCCTGCGCGATCTGTACCTGCCGTTTGACGAGCGCCGCCCCTACGCACTGCGCCGTTTGCGTGACCGGATCGAGGCCAACCTGTCCGGCCTGATGGGTCCCAGCGTTGCTCAGGACATGGTGGAAACCTTCCTGCCGTACAAATCGGGCAGCGAGAACTACGTCACCGAAGACATTCACTTCATTGAAAGCCGCCTTGAGGACTACCATTCGCGCCTCACCGGGCTGGCCGCCGAGCTGGACGCCCTGCGTCGCTACCACCGCCAGACGTTGCAGGAGTTGCCGATGGGCGTCTGCTCGCTGGCCAAGGATCAGGAAATCCTGATGTGGAACAAGGCGATGGAAGAACTCACTGGCATCGGGGCCCAGCGCGTGGTGGGTTCTCGCCTGGAGACCATCGCCGATCCATGGCGTCAGTTACTGCTCGGTTTCATCAACGTGCCGGATGAGCATTTGCACAAACAGCGCCTGGCGCTGGACGGACAAACACGCTGGCTGAACCTGCACAAAGCAGCCATCGACGAGCCCTTGGCACCTGGCAACAGTGGTTTGGTGATTCTGGTGGAAGACCTCACCGACACCCAGATGCTGGAGGACAAGCTGGTCCACTCCGAGCGCCTGGCGAGCATCGGACGCCTGGCAGCCGGGGTGGCCCACGAAATCGGCAACCCGATCACCGGCATCGCTTGTCTCGCGCAGAATCTGCGCGAGGAGCGCGAAGAGGACGGCGAACTCACTGAAATCAGCAGCCAGATCATCGAACAGACCAAACGCGTGTCGCGCATCGTTCAGTCGCTGATGAGCTTCGCCCACGCCGGTGGTCACCAGCATGCCGACGAAGCCGTCTGTCTGGCCGAGGTCGCCCAGGATGCCATTGGTCTGCTCGCGCTGAATCGCCGCAACTTCGAAGTGCAATTCTATAACCTGTGCAACCCGAACCACTGGGTCGATGGCGATCCGCAACGGTTGGCGCAGGTATTGATCAACCTGCTCTCCAACGCCCGTGACGCCTCGCCTGCAGGCAGCGCGGTGCGGGTGAAAAGCGAAGCGTCCGAACATACGGTCGATTTGATCGTCGAAGACGAAGGCACTGGAATTCCGAAAGCAATCATGGACCGCTTGTTCGAACCTTTCTTCACCACCAAGGACCCGGGGGAAGGGACAGGACTGGGGCTCGCACTGGTCTATTCCATCGTTGAAGAGCATTATGGACAAATCACCATCGACAGCCCGGCTGACCCCGAGCAACAGCGCGGAACCCGCATTCGGGTGACCCTACCGCGACATGTCGAAGCGACGTCCGCTGTGAACTGAGACCGTCGAGAGTATCGAATCAATGCCGCACATTCTGATCGTCGAAGACGAAACTATTATCCGCTCTGCCTTGCGTCGCCTGCTGGAACGTAATCAGTACCAGGTCAGTGAAGCCGGCTCCGTGCAGGAAGCTCAGGAACGTTTCAGCATCCCCTCGTTCGACCTGATCGTCAGCGATTTGCGCCTGCCCGGTGCCCCCGGTACCGAGCTGATCCGGCTCGGCCAGGGCAAACCGGTGCTGATCATGACCAGCTACGCCAGCCTCCGCTCGGCCGTGGACTCGATGAAAATGGGCGCTGTGGATTACATCGCCAAGCCCTTCGACCACGACGAAATGCTGCAAGCCGTGTCTCGCATTCTGCGAGACCGACAGACCGTGCAAAGCATCCAGGCTGAACGCGTGGCCTCGGCTGGCAAGGCGTCGGGGTCCGACAAATCAGCCCCTGACAACAGCAATGGCGAGATCGGGATCATCGGCTCTTGCCCGCCGATGCAAGACCTTTACAACAAGATCCGTAAGGTCGCCCCGACTGACTCCAACGTGCTGGTGCAAGGTGAATCAGGTACGGGTAAAGAGTTGGTCGCCCGAGCGCTGCACAACCTGTCCCGCCGCGCCAAGGCACCGATGATTTCGGTGAACTGTGCCGCGATCCCTGAAACGCTGATCGAGTCCGAGCTGTTCGGCCACGAAAAAGGCGCGTTCACCGGCGCCAGCGCCGGGCGTGCAGGCCTGGTTGAAGCCGCCGACGGCGGAACCCTGTTTCTCGATGAAATTGGCGAATTGCCTCTCGAAGCTCAAGCCCGTCTGCTGCGTGTGCTTCAGGAAGGCGAGATTCGTCGGGTTGGCTCAGTACAGTCGCAGAAGGTTGATGTGCGCCTGATTGCCGCGACCCACCGAGACCTGAAAAGCCTGGCCAAAGTCGGGCAGTTCCGTGAAGACCTTTACTACCGTCTGCACGTCATTGCCTTGAAGCTGCCGGCCCTGCGCGAGCGTGGCTCGGACGTGAACGAAATCGCCAATGCGTTCCTGGCTCGCCAAAGCGCCAAAGCTGGCCGTACCGACTTGCGCTTTGGACCGGACGCCGAACAGGCGATCCGCCATTACTCGTGGCCGGGTAATGTCCGCGAACTGGAAAACGCTGTTGAGCGCGCCGTCATCCTCTGCGAGAGCCCGGAAATTTCCGCCGACCTTTTGGGCATCGACATCGAGCTGAGCGATCTGGACGTCGAGGAGTTCATCGGCCTGGCGCCGCAGCAGCCTTCATCCAGCTCAACGGCTCATGAACCTACGGAAGACTTGTCCCTGGAGGACTACTTCCAGCACTTCGTGCTTGAGCATCAGGACCACATGACCGAGACCGAACTGGCGCGTAAGCTTGGCGTCAGCCGTAAATGCCTGTGGGAGCGTCGTCAACGGCTGGGCATCCCGCGTCGCAAAACCGGTGTAGCCAGCGAAACCTGATCTCAGGAGCAGGCGCGAGGCTCTGGCACGCGCCTTCCGGCACTTGTGAAAAAACTGTTACCTCATCAGCAACACGTAACAAAAGCCGGGGCGTACGGTAACGTAGTCCCGGTTTTTTTTGGCTACACAAAAATAGCGTCGATTTGCCACACCCCCGGATTTAAAGGGCCGTAGCCGTTTCGACAAAAGTTGGCACGCGTTCTGCTATATCCTTAGTACAAGAACAACAAAAATCAGTCACCCGCAAAACACCATAATAAAAATAAGACGTATCGACTCACGCATAATAAAAACAACACGGCGGAGGCGCAGCTAACTGATTCTTTTGGAGAGGCGTTGCATTTGGGACTTGTCCCGCAACCAGGCTGAGAACAACAAAAAACTACCCTAAGGTAGCGCCTGAACTGGTTGGATCGATTGATCACTGCAGCACAGCGACCAAAGCAATCCGTTTGCTCTTGAATCCCGATTGGGAGGTTTCACAGGCGAAAGCCGTGAATTGGGCGCTCAACAAAAACAAAAAGCCCGACAGACAATAAAAATAAGAGCACGCACTTTGGGGGAGCTTCGGCTCCCCCAGTAGCTTCCGCAACAAAACACTTTTCCGGTAGCGTTCGCCAAAAACCGCTCCAAACCCTTCGTAACAGCCGTTCAGCCCCGCCATACCTGCCTCCAGAGCCCATTCGCGCGGCGTCCTACACCATCCCTCGACTAAATGCTAGAATCCCCGCCCATCATGCGGTCATTCTTTGTCATTGGCCGAATATTCCTTCAAACAGTGCATCCCATGCTGAAGAAGCTGTTCCAGTCATTCCGTACTCCCCTGCGCAAGCCGCAGCAACATACGCGCACCACGCCTGAAGTGCTCAGCAGCAGCCAACACTCGTTGCAACGCGCTCAATTCAGCCGTTATGCGGTGAACATCGTCGAGCGTTTGCAGAACGCGGGCTACCAGGCCTATCTGGTCGGCGGCTGCGTGCGGGACCTGATGCTGGGCATCACCCCTAAGGACTTCGACGTCGCCACCAGCGCCACGCCTGAGCAAGTCCGGGCAGAATTTCGCAATGCGCGCATCATCGGCCGCCGCTTCAAGCTGGTTCATATCCACTTCGGTCGCGAAATCATCGAAGTGGCCACGTTCCGCGCCAATCACCCTCAAGATGACGAGGAAGAAGACAGCAATCAGTCGTCGCGCAACGAGAGCGGCCGGATTCTGCGGGACAACGTTTACGGCACGCTGGAAGAAGACGCCCAGCGTCGCGACTTCACGATCAATGCGCTGTATTACGATCCCGTCAGTGAACGCGTGTTGGATTACGCCAACGGCGTACACGACATCCGCAATCGACTGATCCGCCTGATCGGCGACCCTCAGCAGCGTTATAAAGAAGACCCGGTGCGGATGCTGCGTGCCGTGCGCTTCGCCGCCAAGCTGGATTTCGGCATCGAAAAGCACAGCGCCACGCCGATTCGCCCGCTGGCCCCAATGCTCCGCGATATTCCGGCAGCGCGCCTGTTCGAGGAAGTTCTCAAGCTTTTCTTGTCGGGTTACGCCGAACCAACGTTCGAGATGCTGGTGGATCTCGAATTGTTCGACCCGCTGTTCCCGGCAAGTGCCAAGGCACTTGAATACACCCCGACCTACACGCACACGCTCATCAGCGAGGCCCTGGCCAACACCGATTTGCGCGTGCAGCAGAACAAGCCGGTGACGCCAGCGTTCCTGTTCGCTGCGCTGTTGTGGCCTGCCTTGCCCGCTCGCGTCCTGCGCCTGCAAGAGCGTGGCATGCCACCGATCCCGGCCATGCAGGAAGCCGCGCATGAACTGATCGCCGAGCAGTGTCAGCGCATTGCCATTCCCAAGCGCTTCACCATGCCGATCCGCGAGATTTGGGACATGCAGGAGCGTCTGCCACGTCGCTCGGGCAAACGTGCCGACCTGTTGCTGGACAACCCGCGTTTCCGAGCCGGTTACGACTTCCTGCTGCTGCGTGAAACCGCGGGCGAGGAAACCGACGGCTTGGGCGAATGGTGGACCGATTATCAGGACGCCAACGAATCCGGTCGCCGCGACATGATTCGTGATCTGGGCAGTAAATCCGACACCACCGGCCAGGGCCCGCGCAAGCGTCGCCGTAGCGGTGGCGGCAAGCGCAAACGCGCTGGCGCCGACGCATCGGAGTAATGGTGATGGAACGGGTGTATGTCGGCATGGGCAGCAACCTCGCTGACCCAGCCGAACAACTGCGCGAGGCGATCCAGTCGTTGGGACAGTTGCCTCACACCAGCCTGTCAGGCGTGTCTTCTTTTTACGTGAGCGATTCGTTGCTGCCCGGTCAGCCGCGCTACACCAACGCCGTCGCCGCGCTTGATACCGCACTGGAGCCACTGGTCCTGCTGGATGCCTTGCAAGGTATCGAGAACGGTCAAGGGCGCGAACGGCTTGAGCGCTGGGGGCCAAGGACGCTGGACCTGGACATTCTGTTGTTCGGTGACCGGCTGATCGACGAGCCCCGTCTGATGGTCCCGCACTATCACATGCAGGCGCGGGCGTTCGTGTTGTATCCCTTGGCCGAGCTGGCGCCCGGGATTACCTTCGCTGATGGCCGCGCGCTGGATGACCTGCTGGCCGACTGCCCGTTTGAAGGGCTGGAAAGACTCTAGGGTTGAATGCCGACGCGCGCGAGTCGGACACACTCTCGATTCATAGCTCGGTACAAATCCGGTAGGAGCGAATTCATTCGCGAGACCTCGGTACATCCGATGAAGGTGTGTGGATTGACCCGTCCAATCGCGAATGAATTCGCGCCTACAGGGGTAATGCGTCGCGCCGAGCGAAGCGACATTGCCTACAGATCGTTTGCAGGCACTGCGCGCCGTTACATCTCTCGGTAACATCCCCACCTCATCCGGTAACACCCGGAATTGACTTCCCGCCCCCTCCTCACGAAGATAAGCGTCCCAAAGCCGGACGACCGGCTTGCCAGGTGCCAGACAGGCTTTTTCAAACATCGCGAAACGACGATGTGCCTGCGTTTGCAGAATGAATCACGCGTTGCTCGCCGTCGTATTCACAGCGCCTGTAATGAGGACTTTTTTCATGCCAGATATCACCGTGACGTCCCTGCTGGGCCTGAAGCAGAAAGGTGAAAAGATCACCATGCTCACGGCCTACGACGCAACGTTCGCCCACGCAGCTTCACAGGCAGGCGTTGAAATCCTGTTGGTGGGCGACTCGCTGGGCATGGTTTTGCAGGGTCACGACAGCACCCTGCCCGTGACGAACGCCGACATGGCGTACCACGTGGCCAGCGTCAAACGTGGCAATCAGGGTGCACTGATCCTCGCCGACCTGCCGTTCATGTCCTACGCCACCCCGGAACAGCTATTCGCCAGCAGCGCGACGTTGATGCAGGCGGGCGCGCACATGCTCAAGATCGAGGGCGCGGGCTGGCTGGCCGAGTCGATTCGCTTGCTGGCTGAAAGGGGCGTTCCGGTGTGCGCACACATGGGCCTGACGCCGCAGACCGTCAACGTACTGGGCGGCTATAAAGTGCAGGGCCGTCAGGAAGCGCAGGCGCGGCAGATTCGTGCTGACGCCATTGCCCTGGAACAAGCCGGTGCCGCGATGCTGCTGCTGGAATGCGTGCCGAGCGAGCTGGCGCAGGAGATTACCCAAGCGGTGAAGATTCCGGTGATCGGCATCGGCGCGGGCAGCGCCGTCGATGGCCAGGTGCTGGTCCTGCACGACATGCTGGGTCTGTCCATCACCGGGCGCGTGCCCAAGTTCGTGAAGAACTTCATGATCGGCCAGCCTGACATTCAATCGGCCATCGCCGCCTACGTCAGCGCTGTAAAAGACGTCAGCTTCCCGGCCCCTGAACACGGATTCTCGGCATGAACACTGTAAAAACCGTGCGTGAACTGCGTGCCGCCGTGGCCCGCGCCCGCAGCGAAGGCAAACGTATCGCGCTGGTCCCGACCATGGGCAATCTGCACAGCGGTCATACCGCGCTGGTGACCAAGGCTGCGCAGCGTGCCGATTTCGTGGTGGCGAGCATTTTCGTCAACCCTTTGCAGTTCGGTCCTACAGAGGACTTGGCCACCTACCCACGCACGCTGGCGGCCGATCAGGAGAAGCTGCTGCAAGCCGGTTGCCATCTGCTGTTCACGCCCACGGTCGAAGAAATGTACCCCCACGGCATGGCCGACCAGACCATCGTGCGTGTGCCCGTCGTGTCTGAAGGCTTGTGTGGCGGCAGTCGCCCCGGCCATTTCGACGGCGTGTCCACGGTCGTGAGCAAGCTGTTCAACATGGTTCAGCCCGACATCGCGATCTTCGGCCAGAAAGACTTTCAACAGCTGGCCGTGGTCAGTGCGTTGGTGCGCGACTTGAACATGCCGATCCAGATCATTGGCGAGCCCACCGTCCGCGCGGCCGATGGCCTGGCGCTGTCTTCGCGCAACGGTTACCTGACCGAAGCGGAACGTGCGACTGCCCCTGCGCTGTACCGTGTCATCAAACAGATCGGTGACGCGCTGCACAATGGCGAGCAGAACCACGAACAATTGCTGGATGACGGCAGGAAGGCCCTCGAAAGCGCGGGTTTCCGTCCGGATTATCTGGAAATCCGCCAGGCCGTGACCCTGCGCCCCGCGACCCCGGGCGATCAGGATCTGGTGGTGCTCGGCGCCGCGTTCCTGGGCAAGACACGCCTGATCGACAATCTGCACCTGACCACGGCCCCGTAAACGGAACGCCATGGTCTCGGGATTCGCAACTATGCTCAGTCCCGGAACGTTTCATGAAACTTCAGCCCGCGCAGGCTCTATCTGGCTCCGGGCAATGAACTTAGCCACACCCGCAATGCCATACCGGTACAGGTCGCCCCACTCGGGCGACACTACCTTGTGAGAAAAAGTACCGAGCAAAGGTAAAGCGAGGCGCAGACATCGGCGCGTCCGAGGATTAGGCTTCGGAGAACGCACGCATTCGACCCGCCCCTGGCTTTTCAACGTCCAAAGGCAGTTCAAGTACAAGGAAACCCGCAGCGATGGCGTACTACCGCAACCCTCATGACGTCACCACCCTGCCCGCCTGGCAGGCGCTCTCCGACCACCGCAAAGCGATGCAGAATTTCAGCATGCGCGACGCGTTCAACGAAGACCCGCAGCGTTTCAACGAATTCACCCTCAGCAGCGCCGGGCTGTTTCTCGACTACTCGAAGAACCTGATCACCGCCGAAACCCGTCAGCTGTTGGTCAATCTGGCCAACGAAGTGGGCCTGAAAGACGCGATCAAAGCGCAATACGACGGCGAACTGGTCAATTCCTCGGAAGGTCGCCCGGCCCTGCACACCGCGCTGCGCCGTCCAGTGGGCGACAAGCTGTTGGTGAACGGCGTCAACGTGATGCCCGAAGTGCACAAGGTGCTGAACCAGATCACCGATCTGGTGGGCCGCATTCACGACGGTCTATGGCGCGGTTACACCGAGAAGCCGATCACTGACGTGGTCAACATCGGCATCGGTGGCTCGTTCCTCGGCCCTGAGCTGGTGTCCGAAGCGCTGTTGTCCTACGCGCAGAAAGGCGTTCGCTGCCACTACCTGGCGAACATCGACGGCACAGAGCTGCACGAACTGACCAGCAAGCTGCGTGCGGAAACCACGCTGTTTATCGTCTCCTCCAAGACCTTCAGCACCCTCGAAACCCTGAAAAACGCCACCGCTGCACGCGCCTGGTATCTGGCTCAGGGCGGCTCCGAGGCTGAGCTGTACCGTCACTTCATCGCGGTGTCGAGCAACAACGCCGCTGCGGTGGCGTTCGGCATTCGTGAAGAAAACATCTTCCCGATGTGGGACTGGGTTGGCGGTCGTTACTCGCTGTGGTCGGCCATTGGTCTTCCAATCGCTTTGGCCGTGGGCATGTCCAACTTCAAGGAATTGCTGTCCGGTGCCTACACCATGGACCAGCATTTCCTGAACGCACCGTTCGAGCAAAACATGCCCGCGCTGCTGGGCCTGCTCGGCGTGTGGTACGGCAACTTCTGGGGCGCGCAAAGCCACGCGATCCTGCCGTACGACCACTACCTGCGTAACATCACCAAGCATTTGCAACAGCTGGACATGGAATCCAACGGCAAGAGCGTTCGTCAGGACGGCGTGCCGGTGAAGACCGACACCGGCCCGGTGATCTGGGGTGGCGTGGGCTGCAACGGTCAGCACGCGTATCACCAGCTGCTGCACCAAGGCACCCAACTGATTCCGGCCGACTTCATCGTGCCGATCGTCAGCTTCAACCCGGTGTCCGACCACCACCAATGGCTGTACGCCAACTGCTTGTCGCAGAGCCAGGCACTCATGCTCGGCAAGACTCGCGCCGAGGCCGAAGCCGAACTGCGCGCCAAAGGCCTGTCGGAAGACGAAGTGCAGCGTGTCGCGCCGCACAAGGTCGTGCCAGGCAACCGTCCGAGCAACACCATCGTCGTCGAGCGCATCAGCCCGCGTCGTCTGGGTGCGCTGGTCGCGATGTACGAGCACAAAGTCTTCGTCCAAAGCGTGGTCTGGGGCACCAACGCCTTCGACCAGTGGGGCGTCGAGCTGGGCAAAGAACTGGGCAAAGGCGTTTACAGCCGCCTCGTCGGCACGGAAGAAACCGTTGCTGAAGATGCGTCCACTCAAGGCTTGATCAATTACTTCCGCGGTCGTCACCGCGGCTGATCCCGCCTTGGCGCAACACCCGAAACCCGCCCCCTCGCAAGAGGTGGCGGGTTTTGTGTATCTGGCTCATCGCATCTAGCCGAAGGGCAGAATCAAAAGCGCGCCACCCAACGCGACCCGTCTGAACCCTGCCGACACGATCGACTCTGATGTCCTATTGTGGCTACACAACATCACAAGAAAAACAGGAGACGCCATGTTCAATATCAGCGATTTCCCACACGCCGATGCGACGCGCAAAGCCGCTCAACTCAGTGCCGATGACTATCAGCGTCTGTACCGGCAATCCATCGAGCAGCCCGACACCTTCTGGGCCGAGCAGGCAAAAAAATTTCTCCACTGGTTCTCGCCGTGGGATCAGGTCCAGCAGTGCGACATCAAGACCGGCAGCGCGCAGTGGTTCAAAGGTGGCAAGTTGAATGTGAGTTACAACTGCATCGACCGTCATCTGGAAAAGCGCGGTGATCAGGTAGCGATCATTTGGGAAGGCGACAATCCTTCGGAGTCCGCCGAAATCACCTACAAGAAGCTGCACCACAACGTCGCCCGTCTGGCGAATGTGCTGAAGCAGCGCGGGGTGAAGAAAGGCGACCGGGTGTGCATCTACATGCCGATGATTCCGGAAGCGGCCTACGCAATGCTGGCCTGCACCCGCATCGGCGCGATTCATTCGGTGGTGTTCGGCGGCTTTTCCCCTGACGCCCTGCGTGACCGGATTCTCGACGCTGATTGCCACACTGTCATCACCGCCGATGAAGGTGTGCGCGGCGGCAAATACGTGCCGTTGAAACAGAATGTCGACAAAGCCCTGCAAAGCTGCCCGAACGTCAGCACGGTGCTGGTGGTCAAGCGCACCGAAGGCCAGGTCGAGTGGGTCGAAGGACGCGACATCTGGTATCACGAAGCGCTGCACGGCATCAGCGACGATTGCCCACCCGAACCGATGGACGCCGAAGACCCGCTGTTCATCCTCTACACCTCGGGCAGCACCGGCAAACCAAAGGGGGTGCTGCACACCACCGGCGGTTACCTGCTGCAAGCGGCGATGACCCATCAGCATGTCTTCGATTATCGCGAGGGCGAGATTTTCTGGTGCTCCGCCGACGTCGGCTGGGTCACCGGACACACGTACATCGTCTACGGCCCGCTGGCCAACGGTGCCACCACGCTGATTTTCGAAGGAGTGCCGAATTACCCCGACACCTCGCGTTTCTGGCAGGTGATCGACAAGCACCACGTCAATATCTTCTACACCGCGCCAACGGCGTTGCGAGCACTGATGCGTGAGGGGGCGAAGCCGCTTGAGAACACAAGCCGGGAAAGCCTGCGCATTCTCGGCACGGTCGGTGAGCCCATTAACCCGGAAGCGTGGGAATGGTATTTCCATAAAGTCGGAAAAGACCGGTGCCCTATCGTCGATACGTGGTGGCAGACCGAAACCGGCGGCACGATGCTCACCCCGCTGATCAGCACAACGCCCCTGAAACCGGGCTGCGCCACTCAGCCGATGTTTGGCGTACAGCCCGTGCTGCTCGACGAAAAAGGCAATGAGCTGGAGGGCGCGACCAGCGGCTTATTGGCGATCAAGGCCAGTTGGCCGGGGCAGATTCGCGGCGTGTATGGCGATCAGCAACGCATGATCGACACCTACTTCAAACCCTACCCCGGTTATTACTTCACGGGGGATGGCGCGCGTCGCGATCAGGACGGGCATTACTGGATCACCGGGCGGGTGGACGACGTGATCAACGTGTCCGGGCATCGCATCGGCACGGCGGAGGTCGAGAGCGCGTTGGTATTGCATGACAGCGTGGCCGAGGCAGCGGTGGTGGGTTACCCCCATGACGTGAAAGGCATGGGCATTTATGCATTCGTGACCACCATGGCCGGGATCGAGCCGGACGAGGCGTTGCAGAAGGAACTGTTGACGCTGGTCAGCAAGGAAATCGGCAGCTTCGCCAAACCGGAGCTGATTCAGTGGGCCCCGGCCTTGCCGAAAACCCGTTCCGGGAAGATCATGCGGCGCATCCTGCGCAAGATCGCCTGTAACGAAATCGACAGTTTGGGGGATATCTCGACCCTCGCGGATTCGAGTGTCGTGGAGGGGCTGATCGAGAAGCGCCTTAACCGATAGAGGTAGGAGCGTAGCTTGTCCCGCGATCGGCGGGGAACCCGTCGTAAAACCGCCATACGTGTAGTGTCAGGTGCACTGCTGATCGCAGGCTTTTACTGCCGTTCCGGCAGATCGCGGGACAAGCCACGCTCCTACAGTATTGGCATTCCATCTTTCGACTGGACACCCATGGAATTCATCCGCACCCGCATCGAAACCCAAGTCATGAGCATGACCGGCCTGGCCCTTGGCCAACTGGACATGGAGAACCCCAAGGGCGATCCGGGTCTGTTCGGGCCGCAGGCGGTGTGCTGGCAGGTGCACGGCGATTTCCCGAGCATGATGATCGGCGGCATTTGCGCGCTGATGCTGCAAATGCTCCACCCTCGTGTGCTGGCGGGGGTGTGGGATCACTCCAACTTTCGTGAGGACATGCTCGGTCGGCTACGGCGCACCGGGCAGTTCATCTCCGGCACCACATTCGGTTCGACCCACGACGCCAATTGGCTGATCGACAAGGTGCTGAGCATCCATTCGCAGATCAGCGGGATCGCCCCGGACGGCACCCCGTACAAGGCCGATGATCCGGCGCTGCTAACGTGGGTACATGTGGCCGAAGTCAGCAGTTTCATGGCCGCACATTTGCGATACCTCAATCCTGATCTGTCCCTCGATGCTCAAGACCGCTATTACGCCGAAACCGCGCTCGTGGCGGAGCGTCTGGGTGCACGCGACATTCCGCGTTCGGCCGCTGAAATCGACGCTTACCTGCATCGGATGCGCCCGGAGCTGGTGTGTGACGACCGAGCGCGTGAGGTGTTCAGCGTCCTGCAGAATGCCCCGGCACCCAGCCGCCTGGCCAAGCCAATGGGGCGTCTGATGATGCAGGCCGGGGTTGAATTGATGCCGGAATGGGCGAGCGGGATGTTCGATATCCGGATGGGGAATTTCAAACGCCAAATGATCCGCGCGGGGGTTAACCGGACGGCACCGATCTTGAGATGGGCCGTGCGCAATGCGTCGGTGCATCGGGCGCGGCGCAGGATGGGAGTTCTCTGAGACCGGCATCACCCTATCCTTCTGTAGGAGTGAGCGTGCTCACGAAAGGGCAGGTAGATTTGAAACATTTCGATGTCCTGACGTCAGCATTCGCGAGCAAGCTCACTCCTACAGTTGATCGCATCCCCTGTAGGAGTGAGCATGCTCACGAAAGGGCAGGTAGATTCGAAACATTTCGATGTCCTGACGTCAGCATTCGCGAGCAAGCTCACTCCTACAGTTGATCGCATCCCCTGTAGGAGTGAGCTTGCTCGCGAGGGGCCGGCACTACCGATACAGGGCTCGCGGGACGGAACAATCTTGAACAGTCAGCGCAATCAAGAAAACGCTTAAATTACCACCGTCATTCATGCCACCATGTGCCCCTTTGATTTCCCCGCCACGGGCCTCCCTTTTCAGCTTTGTCTCCAGGCCCGGGCGTTACACCCACAACCGTGAGGATTCGTACCATGCAAGACGTCGTAATCGTTGCCGCCACCCGCACTGCGGTCGGCAGTTTTCAGGGTTCGTTGGCGAATGTGTCGGCTGTTGATCTGGGCGCAGCGGTGATCCGTCAGTTGCTGGCGCAGACCGGCCTGGACCCGGCGCAGGTCGATGAAGTGATCATGGGGCAAGTGCTCACTGCCGGTGCCGGTCAGAATCCGGCGCGTCAAGCGTCGATCAAAGCGGGGCTGCCGTTCGCGGTGCCCGCGATGACGCTGAACAAGGTCTGCGGTTCGGGCCTCAAGGCCCTGCACTTGGGCACTCAGGCAATCCGTTGCGGCGACGCTGACGTGATCATTGCGGGCGGTCAGGAAAGCATGAGCTTGGCCAACTATGTGATGCCGGGTGCGCGTACCGGTCTGCGCATGGGCCACGCGACTATGGTCGACACCATGATCAGCGACGGCCTGTGGGATGCGTTCAACGATTACCACATGGGCATCACCGCCGAGAACCTGTCGGAAAAGTACGGCATCAGCCGTGAGGCGCAAGACGCCTTCGCCGCTGCCTCGCAACAGAAAGCCGCTGCGGCCATCGAAGCCGGGCGTTTCGTCGATGAAATCACCCCGATCCTGATCCCTCAGCGCAAGGGCGATCCGATTTCCTTCGCCACCGACGAACAACCCCGTGCAGGCACCACCGCCGAATCCCTGGGCAAACTCAAGCCGGCCTTCAAGAAAGACGGCACCGTGACCGCCGGTAATGCCTCGTCGCTGAATGATGGTGCCGCTGCGGTCATCCTGATGAGCGCGAAGAAGGCTGAAGAACTGGGCTTGCCGGTGCTGGCACGCATTGCCGCTTACGCCAACGCCGGTGTCGACCCGGCGATCATGGGCATCGGCCCGGTCAGCGCCACCCGTCGTTGCCTGGACAAAGCGGGCTGGTCGCTGGACGAGCTGGACCTGATCGAAGCCAACGAAGCGTTTGCCGCGCAATCGCTGTCGGTGGGCAAAGAGCTGGGTTGGGATGCGAGCAAGGTCAACGTTAACGGCGGCGCCATTGCCATCGGCCACCCGATCGGTGCGTCGGGTTGCCGCGTGCTGGTGACCCTGCTGCATGAAATGATCAAGCGCGATGCGAAGAAGGGTCTGGCGACCCTGTGCATCGGTGGGGGTCAGGGCGTGGCTTTAGCACTGGCGCGGTAGGTTCAGGCACAACACAGCCCCCGGTGGGAGCGAATTCATTCGCGATTGGCCAGTACACCCGACGCATATCTGTCGGCTGTACCAAAGCATCGCGAATGAATTCGCTCCCACAGTTTGATCTCGGCCCGCCGTCACGTCGGTGTCACCTCACTGCCAGCCAAACTTCCGCACGTAGAACCCCTTCACCGCCTGAGTCAGCCCCACATACGCCAGCAGAATCACCGGCAGGATGACGAAGTACAGCGGTGGCAGTGCCTGCAGTTTGAAGTAGTGCGCCAGCGGCCCCATCGGCAGGAACACGCCCACGGCCATGATCACTCCGGTCATCACCATCAACGGCATGGCCGCGCGGCTTTGCAGGAACGGGATTTTCGGGGTGCGGATCATGTGCACGATCAGTGTCTGAGTCAGCAGCCCCACCACGAACCAGCCCGACTGGAACAGGGTTTGATGTTCAGGCGTGTTGGCGCCGAACACGTACCACATCACCGCAAAGGTGGTGATGTCGAAGATCGAGCTGATCGGCCCGAAGAACACCATGAAACGCCCCACGTCCGCAGGCTGCCAGCGTTGCGGTTTTTTCAGCAGCTCCTCATCGACGTTATCGAACGGAATGGCGATCTGCGAAATGTCGTACAGCAGGTTCTGCACCAGCAGATGCATCGGCAGCATCGGCAGGAACGGAATGAACGCGCTGGCCACCAGCACCGAGAACACGTTGCCGAAGTTGGAGCTGGCCGTCATCTTGATGTACTTGAGCATGTTGGCGAAGGTACGACGCCCTTCCAGCACGCCCTCCTCCAGCACCATCAGGCTTTTTTCCAGCAGGATGATGTCGGCCGCTTCCTTGGCGATGTCTACCGCGCTGTCCACGGAAATGCCGATGTCAGCGGTGCGCAGCGCAGGCGCATCGTTGATGCCGTCGCCCATGAAACCGACCACGTGGCCGTTGGCCTTGAGCAGCCGCACGATGCGTTCCTTGTGAGAAGGCGTCAGTTTGGCGAACACGTTGGTGGTTTCCACGGCTACCGCCAACTCAGCATCGCTCATGCGCTCAACGTCGCCGCCGAGCAACAGGCCCTGGCGTTCCAGCCCCACTTCACGGCAGATCTTCGCGGTCACGCGCTCGTTGTCGCCGGTCAGCACCTTTACCGCCACGCCGTGTTCAGCCAACGCCTTCAGTGCAGGCGCGGTGCTTTCTTTGGGTGGATCAAGGAAGGCCACGTAACCGATCAGGGTCAGGTCGCTTTCATCGGCCAGCCCATAGGTGTCGCGCCCCGCGTCCATCGCACGCGCAGCCACAGCCACGACGCGCAGGCCTTCTTCGTTGAATTCCGCCGTGACTTGCAGGATGCGCTCCAGCAATTCCGGGGTTAGCGCCTCATCCACCTCGCCATGACGCACGCGGTTGCAAACGCCCAACACTTCCTCCAGCGCGCCTTTGCAGATCAGCAGATGCGGCTGGCCTTGCTCCTGCACCACCACCGACATGCGCCGACGATTGAAGTCGAACGGCACTTCGTCGACCTTGCTGAACGCCGTCCCGACTTGCAGCTCGCGGTGGATTTCCACGTGTTCCAGCACCGCCACGTCCAGCAGGTTTTTCAGGCCGGTCTGGTAGTAGCTGTTCAGATACGCCATTTCCAGCACGTCGTCGGACTCATCCCCCCACACGTCCACATGGCGGGCGAGGAAGATTTTGTCTTGGGTCAGCGTCCCGGTTTTGTCGGTGCACAGCACGTCCATGGCGCCGAAGTTCTGAATCGCGTCCAGACGTTTGACGATGACTTTCTTGCGCGACAGGAACACCGCGCCTTTGGCCAGCGTCGAGGTGACGATCATCGGCAGCATTTCCGGGGTCAGGCCCACTGCAATGGACAGCGCGAACAGCAGCGCTTCCATCCAGTCGCCTTTGGTGAAACCGTTGATGAACAACACCAGCGGCGCCATCACGAACATGAAGCGGATCAGCAGCCAGCTGACTTTATTGACCCCGGCCTGAAACGAAGTGGGTGCGCGGTCGGTGGCGCTGACCCGCTGAGCCAGGGCGCCGAAATAGGTGTGGTTGCCGGTCGCTAGAATCACCCCGGTCGCTGCACCGGACACCACGTTGGTGCCCATGAACAGGATGTTTTCCAGGTCCAGCGGATTGCCGGTATCGACTTCCTGACGGCGAGCGAATTTCTCCACCGGCATTGATTCTCCGGTCATCGCCGCCTGGCTGACGAACAGGTCTTTGGCAGTCAGCACGCGGCAGTCGGCGGGGATCATGTCGCCAGCCGAGAGCACGATCAGATCGCCCGGCACCAGTTGTTTGATCGGCAGCTCGATGCGCTGCGACTTGGTTTCCTGACGACGCAGCACGGTCGCGGTGTTGCTGACCATCGCCTTGAGCGCATCGGCGGCCTGGTTGGAGCGGGTTTCCTGCCAGAAGCGCAGCAGGGTCGAGAGCACCACCATCGAGAAGATCACCGTGGCGGCTTTCATGTCCTCGGTCAGCCATGAGATGAAGGCCAGCAGGGTCAGCAGCAGGTTGAACGGATTTTTGTAGCAGTGCCACAGATGTACCCACCATGGCAGCGGCTGTTCGTGCTCGACTTCGTTGAGGCCATGTTGCTGGCGCAAGGCCAGGGCCTCGTCCTCACTCAGGCCGTCGTGGTGGGTGTGCAGGCGTGCGAGCAATTCAGGCACGTCGCTGCTGGCACCCCGGGTGAGGGTTTGCGCCAGAGTGGGCGGGACTTCGCGGCTGACGGTGGCGTCGGTCAGGCTGTCGAGCATCGCCAGCCGACGGAAGTGCCGGGCGAAGTGGCGAGTGCGCAGGAAGCCTGCGAAGAACTCTTTCAGGGTGTTGAATTTCATGGCCGTGTCCCCTGGACTGAAGGGCTACTACTCATGGAGATTCAGGAGGCACAGCCGAGCGCACTGCGCGTCGTTCAGGTGTGAACGGCGCACAACGATAAGCCCGCGCGACCGAAAAACGGCGCGCGGTGCCTGGGCGTCAGGGAAGGACAGGAAAAAGAATCGCCTGCCGTTTCTCGCGTTTATCAGCGAGATAACGGCAGTGAAAAGACTGCGCGTTAGCTCGCGGAGGATTGGCCGGTCATCGGAACCGGCTGACGTCTGTCACTCGAACAAGTACCCACTGTGGGTCTCCGCATCTGTTGAAAACGGGCGAAGAATACGCCCGGCTTTTATGAGAGTAAACCGCCATCACGGGGCCTGCCGAGACTATTGCGCGGGGATTCAGGGAAGGTTCAGGAAGGCCGTTTCCTACAGGCGACGCGGCCATCCAATGGGAATGAAAAACGCTTCAGCACGGCCGATAGAGATCCCTCTGTGGGAGCGAATTCATTCGCGAGGGGCCAGTACGGCCGACACATCTCTGTCACCTGACCCATCGTTCGCGAATGAATTCGCTCCCACAGGGTTTGGCGGCGCCTGGATTGTTCGGCCTGCCGCACACCGAACTGTTAAACTCGCGCGCCTTATTCCTGCCCCAAGGCGCCGAGCATGTCTTCCTTGAATCAGGCGCTCAGCGTCGCCCTCGACAACCGTCAAGCCCTGCTCGCCGAGCTGCATGCTCATGGCACCGACTGCTATCGCCTGTTCCATGGCAGCCAGGAAGGCGCGAGCGGACTGACCATCGACCGCTACGGCCCGCAGTTGCTGGTGCAGAGCTTTCACAACAGCTTGGACCGCGAGACCTTGCTGGCGGCCCACGCCACGATCAATGCCCGTTTGGGTCTGGACTTGATGCTGGTCTACAACGACCGCTCCCACGGCAACTCGCGGATTGATCGCACAGACGCTGTCTATAAAGCCGACGACGCCGCGCTGAACGATCTGATCGGCCACGAATGGGGGCTGAAATATCGAGTGCGTGGCCGTCATGCCGGTCAGGACCCTCTGCTTTTTCTCGACCTGCGCAACACCCGCGGCTGGGTCCAGGCTCACGCCAAGGGTAAAAGCGTACTGAACCTGTTCGCTTACACCTGCGGCGTCGGCTTGAGCGCAGCAGCGGGCGGCGCGCGGGAGGTCTGCAATCTGGACTTCGCCGAAGGCAACCTCGCCGTCGGTCGCGAGAACGGCCATTTGAACCCGCAATTGCCAGAAATGCAGTTCATCCAGTCCGACTATTTCCCGGCCATTCGCCAACTGGCGGGCCTGCCGATTGCCTCCCGTCGTGGCCAGAAACTCCCTAGCTACGTGCGCCTGGAACAGCGTCAATTCGACCTCGTACTGCTCGATCCGCCTGCGTGGGCGAAAAGCGCCTTCGGTACCGTCGACTTGCTGCGCGACTATCAAAGCCTGCTCAAACCTGCCCTGCTGACCACCGCTGAAAACGGCGTGCTGATCTGCTGCAATAATCTGGCAAAGGTCAGCATGGAAGAATGGCGCGAACAGGTGCTGCGCTGCGCCAACAAGCTCGGTCGGCCTGTTCGCGACTGGCAGGTGATGATGCCCGGCGTCGATTTTCCGTCGATGGATCAGCAGCCCCCACTCAAGACCTTGATCTTGCAGCTTTGATCTCCCACCCGCAGTAGGGAAATTTCCCACAAGGAATGCAGAGCCGCGACTTCGGAACCAGATTGGCGTGCCATACTCAAAGGCACCTCAGACCGAGAGAGTTGGCGACCTACATGCCCAAAGGATTGAAACGCGCCATTGGCGCCTTGCTGGCCGTCTTCGCCATTTACAGCGTGCTGGGGTTCCTTATCCTGCCTGGCATTGCGTTGCGGGTGATCAACCAGCAATTGGCGAATTACGCCACGGTGCCCGCCAGGCTGGACCGCCTCGAACTCAATCCCTACACCCTGGAAGTAACCCTGTGGGGCCTGAACATTGGCGCACCGGGCAAGGAACAGGTCGGCTTCGAACGGCTTTACGCCAACCTGCAAATCGACAGCCTGTGGACCAAGGCCCTGCACCTTCAGGCCGTGAAGCTCGACAAACCCAAGACCGAATTGCTGTTTTCCAAAGACGGCAAACTCAATCTGGCCGGTCTGTTCAAGCTGCCACCCAGCGAACCCGCCAAGCCTGACGAACCGCCGAGCAAGCCGTTCCCGCTGCGCATTGGCGAGATCAAACTGTCCGACGGCTTCGTGCATTTCCAGGACCAGCGCCCCAGCGAGCCCATCGAATTCCTCTACGACGCCCTGAATTTCGAACTGAAAAACCTCAGCACTCTGCCCGAAGACAACGCCGACATGACGCTGGTTGCGGCGGGTCCCGAAGGCGGTCAGATTGACTGGGTGGGCAAAATCAGCCTGGTGCCGATCAGCTCCGAAGGCACGCTGAAAGTCACCGACGGCAAAATGAAAGTCTGGTGGCCCTATGTGCGCGACGCCTTGCCGCTGGTGCTCAAGGATGGCGTGCTCAACCTCAGCACCCATTACACGCTCAATCTGGCCAAGGAAACCGAGCTGCGGCTGGACAACACGTCGCTCAAAGTCGCGCCTTTCGCCATCGATGCACCGGACGGTCGCCCGTTGGTGCGCCTGAAAAACCTGGAAGTCAGCGACACATCCCTTGATCTGGCGAAGCAGTTGGTCACCGTCGGGAAGATTCGTAGTCAGGGCCTGGAAACCTGGGCCGCTCGCGAATCCGATGGCCAACTCGACTGGCAGAAGCTGTTTGCCAGCCAGCCCTCGAAGACCGAACAGAAGAAAGCCGACGCTGAAAAGCAGCAACCCGCGACGGCCTCTGGGGCCGAGACCCCCGCCAGCGCAAAACCTGCTGTGCCGAGCAAGCCTTGGCAGGTGCTGTTGCGCGACACTCAACTGCGCGATTACCGCGTGCACCTGGCCGACAAAGTGCCCAAGGAACCGGTCGCGCTGGAAGTCGGCCCGCTCAATCTGGACCTGACAAACTTCGACAGCCTCAACAAATCGCCTTTCAACATCAAACTCGACACCGGGCTGGGCAAACAAGGCAAGCTGACGGCGGAAGGCGAAGTCAATCTTGACCCCGTGCGCGCCAAGCTCAACGTGACGACCCGCGACATCGACCTGCGCCTCGCGCAGTCCTACGTCACGCCGTTCATTCGCCTGGAAGTGCGCAGCGGCATGCTCAACACCGACCTGGCCGTTGACCTTAAAAGCACCGAGCCGTTGGCGCTGGGCATCACCGGCAAAGCGCAGGTCGATCAGTTGCACACGCTGGACACGCTCAAATCCCGGGATTTCGTGAAATGGCAGCAACTGAACGTTGAGGGCCTGAACTTCCAGCTCGGCGACAGCCTGAGCATCGCCAAGATCAACATTGAACAGCCCTATGCGCGTTTCGTGATCGCTGACGACCGCACCACCAACATCGACGACTTGCTGATTCCGCAGCCTGCCGACGGGGCACCTGCTACGACCAAAGCTGAGGCGAAACCCGCACCGAAACCGAAAACCGCGTCTGCCGAAAAGCCCATGGGCATTCGTATCGGCGAGGTGAACATCAACAATGGCTCGGCCAACTTTGCCGACTTTAGCCTCACCCCGAACTTTGCGACCGCCGTGCAGCAGCTCAACGGTAAGATCGGCACCCTTGATAACCGGCAGGACAAACCGGCCCCGGTGGACATTCAGGGCAAGGTCGACCGCTACGCGCCGGTCACCATCAAAGGCGCGCTTAACCCGTTCAACCCGCTGGCCAGTCTGGACATCGCCACCAGCTTCAAGCGCGTTGAGCTGACGACATTGACGCCCTACTCCGGCAAGTTCGCGGGCTACCGCATTCGCAAGGGGCGGCTGAATCTGGACCTGCACTATCTGATCACCAAAGGCCAGCTCAAGGCCGAGAACAAGGTGGTGGTCGAGCAATTGCAGCTGGGTGAAAAGGTCGACAGTCCCGATGCCGTGAACCTGCCCCTCAAACTGGCGATTGCGCTGCTCAAGGATGTGGACGGCAAGATTTCCATCGAACTGCCCGTGACCGGCGACCTGAACAATCCGCAGTTCAGCGTGATGCCGATTGTCTGGCAGACCCTGCGCAACCTGGTGGTCAAGGCTGCCGCCGCGCCGTTCAAATTCATCGGCGGTTTGATCAGCGGTGGCGGTTCGGAAGATTTGGGCACCGTGGCGTTCGCCCCCGGTTCGGACGACTTGAGTGGCGAGGCGCAGGCGTCGCTGGACAAGCTGGCCGCTGCCCTGAAAGAGCGCCCTGCCCTGCGGCTGGAAATCGAAGGCACCAGCGCCGAGGCCAGCGATGGGCCGCTCATTGCGCAACAGCGTCTGGAGCGTGAATACCAGAGCACGTACTACAAAATTCTCCAGCGACGCGGCGATAAGGTGCCAGCACAGGCGGGCGATCTGAAGGTCCCTGATGACGAGAAAGCACCAATGCTCGAAGGCATTTATCGCACACGCCTAAAACAGCAACCACCGGCGGAATGGGTGGACTTGGGGAAGGAAGAACGTCAAAACAAGCTGCGCGAGGCCGTGCTCAAATCCTGGAGTTCCAGCGCTTTACTGCTGCGCCAATTGGGTCAGGCCCGGGCAGGCAGCATCAAGGACTATCTGGTGGACAAGGGACAATTGGCGGATGATCGGGTCTATTTCGTGGACGCCTCCCTCGGTCAGCCGGAAAAAGACGGACGCGTCATCAGCCCCTTGCATCTGGACAGCGAGTAAAGACTTTTGAAGAGTGTGTTCACCAGGACCGTGGCCATTATCGGTCTGGCAGCGTTGAGTGGTCTGAGCCAAGCCGATACGTTGCGTTGTGGCAGCCAGTTGATCAGCGTCGGTGACCGGATGTTCGAAGTGCAGCAGAAATGCGGCCAGCCGGTCAGCCAGGACATCGTCGGCTACAAAGAAACCGTCAACCATTTCCGCCAGGTCGATCAGGTGCAGGTCCAGGAATGGGTCTACGGCCCGAACAGCGGGATGTATCAGTACCTTCGTTTCGAAGGTGGGCGGCTGGTGAGGATCGATAGCAAGCGGGGGAATTGAGGGAATTTTCCTACGCTTTTAGATATTTCCTTCGTCAGCGCAACATTAGCCGAGGCATGGGTCGAGGCGACTTACGCGCAGATTGTCTGAGCTCGCCTGATGACGGCACGCAGAACCCTCCAGCCTTGACCACGAAGAACTCATGAGATACGAGCAGTCGGTCGAAAATGGATTGATACAAAATTCGGGGCGAAGCCGGCCCGTTAAGTGTAACTTTGTGATACCCCCTCGTGTATTTGTAAATGATCTGTCTATCTACGGCAGTGCGATTTACAGATTTTTGAAAAACCACATCCAGCAAAGCACTCGGGCGCCGCCCTGAGGCCAGGAGGAGGCGCTCGTTCCACATCGGAAGCTGACAAACGACGGCCGTTGGACTACCATCACTGCCCCGCCTTAGGTGGGAAGTCAGCGCAGTGGAAGCCAATACTGACCGATGTCAAATTGACATAAAAATATAGATGCAGGAACTTTTTTCAACATGGGCTTAACGGGCAAACAAACATAAATGGAAATTCATAGCATATCTTTGTTTAAGCTCGGACTGACAGCTAGAACACACCGCTACTTACTGTTGAATCTGGCTAAGCGTGAGACGGTAGGAAAATATAAAGAATCTTTATTCGGATCGTTGTGGTCCATACTAAATCCATTGCTTATGCTAGTTATTTTCACTTTTGTATTTACCAACATTTTCAATTCAAGGTGGGGGGTCGCCGTTGACTCCGGGCCTATCTCTTACTCTGTTATCTTGTTTGCGGGACTGATCGTCTTCAACCTCTTTAGTGAGTGCTTCGGAAAATCACCGACCATCATTATCAGCAACCAGAACTTCGTTAAAAAAATCGTGTTTCCGCTGGAGATACTGCCCATCGTGTCACTGCTCTCTGCGCTTTTTCAAGCCGGTATCAGCTTTGGCATTCTCTTGATTTTCATCGCAGTTGAGTCAGGCAGTCTACATTGGACAACGCTGTGGCTGCCCGTCGCGCTGGCGCCATTCATTATATTTTTACTGGGTTTAATGTACTGGCTCTCTGCGACAGGCGTGTTTGTCAGAGACATCGGTCAGACGATTGGAATTACCACCACGGGGATGATGTTTATCTCGCCTATTTTTTTCCCTGCGACTTCATTTCCTGAGCGCTGGCGCTTTTTGGCTAACTATAACCCGCTCACTTATCCAATAGAACAGACCCGAGCCCTACTGGTGTTCGGCAACGAGATTGACTGGTCTACCTGGTCATTGTATTTCCTCTGTGCCAGCATTTTTTGTGCCTTGGGCTTTGCATGGTTCCAGAAGCTAAGAACAGGGTTTGCCGATGTCCTCTGATATTGCGATTAAAGTGTCTAACGTCAGCAAAATTTTCGAAACTTACGATAAACCCCAGAAGCGTCTTGCACAACTGGTGCTCCGTGTGCTGGCGAAGGCGGCGTTTACAAAACCGCTTAAGGCCTATTTTTTGGATAAAGCCGATCGTTGTTCCAACAAGTTTCGAGCACTCGACGATATCTCCTTTGAAGTCAAAAAAGGACAAACCGTTGGAATCATAGGGCGCAATGGATCCGGCAAGAGTACTCTGCTGCAAATCATATGCGGCACATTGAGCCCAACTCAAGGCGATGCTTACATTAATGGGCGTGTAGCGGCGCTCCTAGAGTTGGGCTCAGGGTTTAATCCTGATTATACGGGCCGAGAAAATGTTTATCTCAACGGGCAACTTTACGGTCTAACCGTCAAGCAAATTGATGAACGCTTCGAAAAAATAGTTGGATTTGCCGATATCGGAGACTTTATCGAGCAACCCACTAAAACCTACTCCAGCGGGATGATGGTACGCCTTGCATTTGCAGTCATTGCACATGTCGACGCCGACGTGCTGGTCGTGGATGAAGCCTTGGCCGTTGGCGACGCATTTTTTACGCAGAAATGTATGCGTTTTCTGAGAGATTTTATGAAAACCGGTACTGTCCTGTTTGTCAGCCATGACACAGGGTCCGTCAAAAACCTCTGCTCTTACGCAATCTGGCTTGAAAAGGGCAATGTGATTCAGGAGGGGCTACCAAAAGTTGTGAGTGAATTCTACCTGGAAGCCTTCTACGAAGCGCAACAGGGCAAGGGCACGACCACAAAAATGAAGCCCAAGCTACGGATCGAACGAAAAGCTGCCACGAAGGACCAGCGTCTCGACTTCATCAACACCACTCAGCATCGCAACGACTTGCAGATATTCGAGTTCAACCATGAATCCAGCTCGTTTGGTCTAGGTACAGCGCAGATAGTCGACGTCTCTTTCACCGCAGCGGACGGGGAGAAACTTCTATGGCTGGTGGGCGGTGAATTGGTGACGATTTCTGTCTTGGCGATCTCTCACCAAGTGCTTGCATCCCCGATTGTCGGTTTTTATATAAAAGATCGTCTAGGGCAGACACTTTTTGGTGATAACTCCTACCTTTCTTATATGGATGCCCCAATCAAGGTGGGGGAGGAATGTGCATTGCGCTGCGATTTCACCTTCTACATGCCAATCCTCCCGAAAGGTGACTACTCTATATGTGTGGCACTCGCCGAAGGCACTCAGGACGAGCACGTCCAGATGCACTGGATCCATGACGCACTATTTTTTAAATCAGAATCGACCAGTGCAAGCACCGGGTTGATTGGCATCCCAATGCAAGAAATCAGTATGGCATTGGCACCCACCCCTGAACTTGATCATCATTGAGAGAAGCATGCGAGTAATTGATACCGGCAACCTGTGTTTTGAGCGCCCTATTTACCTTTCAGGAAAAAGCGCGTGGGCTGAACTTATCCCGTTGGCATTTATGCTGATAGAAAAGCTGAAACCTTCAGTTTTCGTGGAGTTGGGCACTCATTATGGAGATTCGTATCTCGCATTTTGCCAAGCCATACGTAAGTCGGAATTAAATTGCAGGGCGTATGCTGTTGATACCTGGGAGGGGGATGAGCACGCCGGGTTCTATGGCGAGGACGTTCTGAACCTCGTGAGATCCCAGCATGATGCTGATTACTCAGGATTTTCTCGACTACTCCGCCAAACGTTTGATGAGGCTGCGAGCTATTTCTCTCCAAGATCTGTAGATCTGCTGCACATCGACGGACTGCATACCTACGAGGCAGTCAAACACGACTTTGAAACATGGCTCCCACTTCTTAGCGATCAAGCGGTTGTCATATTTCACGACACCAACGTGCTTGAACGAAATTTTGGCGTGTGGAAGCTTTTCGACGAAATTGCTGAACAGTACCCTACCTTCCGCTTTGATCACTCACATGGCTTGGGTATCGCCGCAATCGGTAAGAACACGCCTGAGGGACTGAAATTCCTCTTCGAAATGGACAGCGAGCAGTCATTTCGAGTCAAGGAGTTCTACTCCAAGCTGGGAGCAGTATTCATTCACGAGCGTCGATTAGTCGAGGCGCTCGAGGTACAAAATGCTGCTGTGGAACAGTCGAAACACCTGTTGACAGTAGAACAAAGTCAATTCGAAGCCTACAGAACTCAGACTGAAGCGGCTAGCGCTACAAAAGACCAAGCCATTATCGATCTGCAACTGCAACTCGCTCAACTGAAACAGGAGTTTGATGATCAGGTTGCCGAGCGCACAGCCCAGCTTAGTCACGATCTGGCCATTCGAAATCATGAAATACACAGCATCATGAATTCAAAGACTTGGCGCGTAGCGGCGGTGGGCCATCGTCAAATTGGAAGGGCTAAAAAAGCACAGACTGTTGCTCGCAGGCTCCTGATTGCGAAAGACAGAGCCGGAGGCTGGATGCAGCTGTACAACCGCGCGGCGAGCACCCTCAAGACTGGCGGAATCCAATCGCTGAAAGCGGCCGCCTTGACCCAACTGCGAAGCAACCCAGGCCCTGCCTACGTAGCGCCTCAGGACATCTTGAAAACGCGAGAGGCGGCAAACTTTGTAGAGATTGAGCAACGGCTTAAGGATGTATCGGACAACACTCACGATGCAGGTATCTGCATTTCGCTAATAATGCCCGTCTACAAAGTGCCTCTGCCGCTACTCAGGCTGGCAATTGAATCCGTGCAAAAGCAATCTTATACGAACTGGGAACTGTGTATAGCGGACGATTGCTCTAAATCTGAAGAGATCACAGCGCTCTTGAACCGTTACGCTGCGCAAGACCACCGAATCAAATTCGATACGTTGGAAGAAAACGCCGGTATCGCTGCGGCCACCAATCGTGCCCTGTCGCTGGCAACAGGGGAATATATTGCCCTGTTGGACAACGACGACGTGTTGACCAATGACGCCCTCTATTGGATTGCCGAGGCGGTCGAGCAAGACCCATCTTTGGACTGGGTGTACACCGATGAGTGCAAGATTGACGAGAGTGGTAAAGTTCTTGAAATCTTCAGCAAGCCGGAGTGGAGCCCAAGCCTGCTCCTTAACTGCATGTATACCGGCCACTTGACTGCTTATCGTAAATCATTGATTGATGAGTTGGGTGGGCTGAGATCAGAATACGACTTCTCCCAAGATTATGACCTTGCTTTGCGCGTCGCTGAAAAAACCCAACGTATTCATCATGTCGACCGAGTTCTATACGGCTGGCGTGCGATTGAGTCGTCTGGCGCGGCTGGAGGCAAACCCTACGCGCGCGAATCAAATATCCGAGCGCTGCAGGCTGCCGGCGACCGACGTGGCTGGAAAGGCAGCGCAGTAGCACTACCTGCTGCTAATCGTTTCAAGTTCGACCTCAGTGAAACACAGTCATTAGTGTCGATTGTCATCCCATCGGACAACGCGCAAAATATTATCGACAGCATTGCGTCTGTTCGAGACAAAACGACATGGCAGCACTACGAAATTGTTGTAGTCACCAACTCGAACATTGTGGATTCTCTTGAGCGCGACTATCCAAACGGGCAAATAAAATTTTTTCGCTATGACTTGCCTTATAGCTTTTCTGATAAATGCAATCATGGCGCAAAAGAGTCCCATGGTGAGTATGTCATCTTTTTCAACGATGACGTTCGCGTACAAACCGGCGATTGGGTGGAGAGTGTCGTTGAGTATCTGCAACTGCCAGGGGTGGGCATTGTGGGACCAAAGCTTGTCTATGAGAACAACACCATTCAACATGCGGGCATGGTGACAGGCGTTCGACGTTTGTTAGGTACTGCTTTTCATTGCCTCCCTGAGAACACTAACGCTCACTACAACCTCGCACAATCGGTACGTGAGGTGTCTTTGATCTGTGGCGCCTGCCTCGGTATTCGCAAAGACGTCTTCGAGCAAATAGGTGGGTTCGACAGCGTCAACACGCCAATCAACCATTCTGACGTGGACTTATGCTTCAAAGTCAGGGAGCAAGGCTACTCATGCGTCTATACGCCGCACTCGACACTCACCCATATAGGCCACATGTCACTGGCAAAAGTGGATGCCAAAGAAAAAATAAGCGCACCTAAGAAAAAAGATAAAGCTGACATCTTCATTCTACGTCGCTGGGCCAGTCTTCTCGCGGAGGACCCGTTCTACACCAAGCCTATGCGCGAACAGTTATTTCACGATTCCCCCCAGCATTACCATATCTATGCGGGGAACATGAAAAGTGTCGAAGGTGGAAAAGATATACTGCTGGTATCCCATGACCTGACCGAAAGTGGTGCTCCCAGGGTGGTGTTTGAGTTGGCAAAAATACTCAGAGCATCCGGGCACTTCGTAGTGGTTGCCTCCCCATCAGATGGGCCCATCCGAGAAGCATTGAACGAACTCGGCGTCACCGTAATCGTGGATGAGTTGCTGCTCAGTCAGCACCCCTCCGTGTTCGACTTCGCCCGTAATTTCGATGCCATCATCTGCAATACCGTCGTCACCTACCCTGTCGTCCTGCAGATGTCATCAACGGTGGATACTTATTGGTATATCCACGAAACCAGTCTGTTCACTGACATGGCGAGGTCCGATGGCAATTTTTTAAATGCGCTAAAGATGCCCAAGCAAATCTGGGCAGGCAGTAAGCTCGCCGCGGGCCCTGTCAAGTCCTATAACTCGGAAACACTTGTATTCGAATACGGCTTTCCTGCATTAACGCTGTGCGAAGGCGAATCGCTGCCGATAAAAACGACGGATAAGCTAGTCGTCAGGACATTCGGATCTTATGAGCCTCGAAAAGGCCAGGATCTGCTCATTCACGCCATCGCTCGGCTACCCGATGCACTGGCAGGTCGATGCCAATTCGAGTTCTACGGCCGCACGTTAGACGCTGTGTTTCATCAACGGATTAGAGAGATTTCAAATAACATTCCTCACATCACGCTGTTTGGGGACGTTGACTACGCAACGTATTCGAAACTCGTGCTGTCCAGTGATCTTGTCACAGTACCTTCACGAGACGATACGCTGCCGCTGGTATCACTTCATGCCCTGAGTGCTGGCGTACCCCTTGCCTGTACCTCGACAACTGGCACATCCGCGTATATTGATCATCACCAGTCAGGGTATGTGTTTACGAGTCATGACATCGATAAAATGAGCGCTACATTGGCCGAATTGATTCAGTCTTCGCTTGACTGGACTAAAGTGGGTATAGCAGGCAAAGATATTTTCGACCGTCACTTTTCTGAAGACAGATTCGCTTCCAAGCTTCTTCTTCAAATGGATCTCAGGTAAGGAGTCTGCTCGTGAAGTGCGTCGTACTAGGCGGTACAGGCTTCATCGGAAGCCACCTTGTCAATGCCCTGAATGACCTTGGGCATGAGGTGACGTCGCTGACCCGCCACGCCCCTCCTCAGAACACCATTCTGTCCGAGCTTGCCCTGCGCAATACAAACTGGCAGATAGGTGACTATCAAAACAGGGAGGACATCAAAAAACTGTTGAGGGGTAATGAGGTCTGTTTTCATCTGATCTCTTCGTCCCTTCCGAGCAACTCAAACAAAGATCCGTCGTGGGATGTGAGTACGAATGTTTGTAACTCCCTGCATGTGATGGAAGAGGCTGTGCAGGCTGGGATAAAGAATATGATCTTTATTTCCTCGGGAGGGACGATCTACGGTGAAGCTCAGTGCTCTCCAATTCCCGAAACTCACCCTCTTGAACCTACGTGCTCGTATGGTGTGACGAAGCTGGCAATCGAAAAGTACCTGGCACTGTTCGAGCGCCTTCATGGTCTGCCGTATAAAATAATCAGGCTTGCTAACCCTTACGGCCCTGGCCAGGATGTCAACAAAGCTCAAGGCGCGATCTCAGTCTTTATAGAACGGATCAGAAACCAGCTTCCCATCCAGATATGGGGAGATGGCTCCAATGTGCGAGACTATATATACATTGAAGATGCCGTACAGGGCATTCTGGCGGTGATGAACCATCAGGGCCCTGACAGGATTTTCAATATTGGCTCCGGGACGGGGTCGTCGTTGTCGGAAATCATAGGAGAAATTTCGCTCATCCTATCTCCGGTGAGCGAAATTGCATTTCTGCCGGCTCGTCAATTTGACATCAAGTACAACGTGCTTGACATCACAAAAGCCCAAACATTGCTGAATTTTAAAACCAACACCACATTGGCAGAAGGTGTAGGAAAAACAATTGCGTGGCAAAACTCTAAACACCTTATTAAGGTCGTCAAAGACTGAATCGATTGATCCCGCGCTGCCCCTCTGGCGCGGGACAGAGGTTGCCCTATAGCCGCAACGTGACAGTGCTCTATCAGAGCTAGTCAAAAAACTGTGTCTCAACAACCGCATAGCGTTCGATCTGATCCGAGAAGAAAATGAAAAAAAATGCAGCAATAATAGTCGGATTCAGGCCTGATGTGGACGTGTTGCAAAAGCTGACTGCATCATTACTCGAACAGGTAGACACATTAATAGTCGTGGACAATGGAGGCGCACTCGCCGCGTTGTCAGCGATGGGTATCAGCGATCAAGTAGCCTACATAGACATGGGTGGAAATGCCGGTGTGGGGGCCGCGTTAAACGCCGGGTTTGCGAAGGCCATCTCCAAAAACTGCGAGTATGTCGCCACATTCGATCAGGACAGCTGTGCATCTCCGACGTTGATTAGAGAACTGGAAAATGCAATGTGCCATGCTCGCACGAAAGACCCAAAATGCATTGCGGTGGGGCCGGCCTTTCATGACCGACGAGAAGGTGAGATCAATATGTCTCCTTTTTATCGGACTGTGGCAAACACGATAACGCCGACCTTTAAATCAGACGATAGTTCTGGGCTAGTAGAAACAGACCTTCTGATCACCTCGGGTATGTACATTAAATCCTCAGGCTGGAAAATGGGGCTAACGTACGACGAATCGTTGTTTGTGGATTTCACGGATACCGAGTGGTGTTTCCGGGCTAGAGATAAGGGCTATACTACGTACGGATGCACGCATATAAAAATGGGCCACGCGCTTTCAGATTCGCCACCGATAAAATGGGGCAAGCTAACATTCTATCGATATACACCATTGCGTCGCTATTTTTACTTTCGAAACACCGTCGCGATTCTAAAAAAATCCTATACACCCACCGCATGGAAAAGAAGGCTGTTTCTAGGCTTATTGATTCGTTTCGTCGCAAACATCGTGATTGACCGTGACAGACTCCAATCTGGCCGCATGATGATTAAGGGACTTTACCACGGGACTACGAACAAGCTGGGACCCGCGACAAAAATCTAGCATTTCATATCACGACATAGAACAACCGAACCGCTATCTCACGGTTCGGTTCCGCCTCTGCACTTCTTTACCCCCCCTTCACTCAACTGAAGACATCAGCATCTTTTAGTGCCACACCAGCCGCGTCTTTTTCCGAAATAATCGGTGCCTCTACTAGCGGCCAGGCTATATTCAAATCGGCGTCATTCCAAATAATGCAACGCTCGGCCTTAGGCGCATAGTAGTCAGTGGTTTTATATAAAAACTCGGCAGTATCAGACAAAACCAAAAAACCATGGGCAAAGCCTTCTGGAATCCACAACTGCTTTTTATTTTCTGCGCTTAAAGTAACGCCAACCCACTGCTTGAAGGTCGGTGAACTTTCACGAATATCCACAGCAACGTCGAACACCTCCCCTTTTACTACACGAACCAGTTTTCCTTGACACTGCTCAACTTGATAGTGCAGGCCTCTGAGCACATTTTTTAGAGAAACCGAATGGTTATCTTGTGTAAAATTTACGCTTGCACCTACCTCACGCTCAAAGTTACGATGATTGAAACTTTCAAAAAAACTTCCCCTCTCATCGCCAAAGACCACGGGGTCAAAGACGATAACCTCTGGAATTTCCAAACGAGTGGACTTCATTACATTACCTCAAAACGAATTTCATTCAATCACGTTAGAAAAGCGTGCCGGCAAAAGGTCGGTCGCACACCCGCTCACTAGCTATTTGGACCAGTTTAACCTGATCGAATTCTCCCAACTAGTAGTTCAGAGAGTAGCTAGCGGCCCGGTGCGCCCCGAAAGAGGCAAATAAGGAGTAACGCCAGTCTGTCACGTGTACGACGCCTGCACTTTGAGATGACGAACAAAAACTTCAGTACGCTCAGAATACCGCCCTCTTCGGAGTCCCTGACGATGGATGGTCGAGTGGTATCGAGCAACGACGCAATAAGCCGGATCTGAGTGAACCACCACCCATTTCTCACACTTTTTAACCTCGTCATTGCTGACGCCAATCCACTATTGACACCAATTTGATTACTGCTATGTTGCCGATAGTCCAAACCGGATAAAGGGTCAATAAACCAACTAAATCCCTTGCTGCGGGCAAAGGCATAACAGAACCAGTCGTGAAGCGCGACCGCCTGTACGTTGTCCCACTCTTTTGATATGTAGGCCCTGAGTCCAACCGCCAACGCTGGAGTAAGTACATATGTGCAACCTGGTCCTGCAGCCTCGAAGAGATAATCCCATTTGACCTGCGGCTGGGCTTTGTCGATGAGCATTCGACGGCCGTCCTCCCAGAATGCAGTGACATTGCTGGAGTAGCCTGCGTAGGTGCCGGTGCTCAAAACGCTGACGGCACGAGTCAACTTATCGCGGTGCCAGATGTCGTCCTGATCTGAAAACGCGACATAGTCGAATGCCGAAACATCAACGTCTCGGAGCAGGCGAAAGAAGTTGCGTGCAGCCCCTCCAAACCGGCCCGCATTTGGCATAAGCACTACGTTGGCGTGCTCGTCGGCATAATTGGCGCACCACGCCTCAGTACCGTCTGTTGACGGATCGACGCTGATGTATATGCACACATCAACGTCGATCTGAGCCTGGATTGAATTAAGCTGCTCCTCAATCCAAGCCATACCATCATGCGCAGCTAGCAGGATGGCAATCTTAGGCTGCTTAAGCGGCATTCGCTGATCCATAGACTGATATATCAATTGGCTACCCTGCGCCGAGCCTACAAACTCTCCAATTCCAATAGCTTCTGAAGATATTGCCCATAGCCCGTTTTCTTTAATTTCTCTGCCTGCGACGAGACTTGATCCGCAGTAATCCAACCATTGGCGTAACCAATCTCTTCAAGGCACGCAACCTTCCAACCCTGCCGCTGCTCGATGGTGTGCACGAACTGGCTGGCTTCCAACAAAGACTCATGAGTGCCTGTATCGAGCCAGGCAAAGCCGCGACCCAGTTTTTGAACGGTCAGGGTCTTTTGCGCCAGGTAGGCTCGGTTAACGTCCGTGATCTCAAGCTCGCCCCGCGCCGATGGCTTGATGCTTTTTGCAATTTCTACAACTTGGTTGTCATAAAAATAAAGCCCGGTCACGGCATAGCTAGACTTTGGATTCGCTGGCTTTTCTTCAATGCTGACGGCACAACCGCTGTCATCAAACTCGACCACGCCGAAGCGTTCCGGGTCGTTGACGTGATACCCGAACACTGTCGCCCCTTCGGTCTGCTGATTGGCAGCGCGAAGGTTATCGGAGAAGTGTTGCCCGTAAAAAATGTTGTCGCCAAGGATCAGGCAGCAGGGGTCGTTGCCGATGAATGCTTCACCGATGATGAACGCCTGAGCCAGTCCATCCGGACTTGGCTGTTCTGCATAAGTGAGCTTGATGCCATATTGGCCGCCATCACCCAGCAGTTTCTGGAAGCACGGAAGGTCTTCTGGCGTAGAGATGATCAGAATTTCCTGCATGCCCGCCAGCATCAGCACGGACAGCGGATAAAAAATCATCGGTTTGTCATAGATTGGCAACATCTGCTTCGAAACGCCCAGAGTGAGCGGATGCAGACGCGTGCCAGAACCGCCAGCCAGAATGATTCCTTTACGATGGGTCGTGTTCATTTATTCAAAGCTTCCATGAGCATTCGGGTTACACCACATTGCCAATCGGGCAAGTGTAAAGAGAAGGAGTCGCGAAGCTTTTCCGTAGCAAGGCGTGAGTTCAACGGACGGCCAGCGGGTGTAGGGTATTCCGTGGTCGAGATAGCATTGATTGTTTCCACCGCCAGCAGTTCACCGTTGGCCTGAGCGAATTCAATAACGTACTTGGCGTAAGCATGCCACGACGTCTCGCCCGAAGGCGCCAAATGGTATAGACCACACAACTCAGGGTTGTGAATCGCACGTTGCAATGCAGCCACTGCGACATCGGCCAAAAGATCTGCGCCAGTCGGCACTCCGACTTGATCGGCGACTACATTGAATGCAGTGCGATCCTTGGCGAGCCGTAGCATCGTTTTGGCGAAATTGTTACCTCTTGCAGCATAGACCCAACTGGTGCGGAAGATCAGGTATTTGCAGCCCGACGCGACGATCAGTTGCTCCCCCTCCAGCTTGGTGGCGCCGTAGTGATTCACCGGAGCGACGGCGTCGGTTTCTTTCCAGGCCTGCGTGCCGCTGCCATCAAATACATAGTCGGTCGAGTAATGCACCAGAATCGCATCGAGACGTTTCGCCTCTTCAGCCATCACCTCAGATGCCAGGGCGTTGACCGCCCGAGCAAGGTCACGCTCGGTCTCTGCCTTGTCGACAGCCGTGTACCCCGCTGCGTTGACAATGACAGCGGGCGCAACGCAGCGAATCGTTTCGCGAAGCCCGATGAGATCCGACAGATCACCCACCAGGGTGCCATAGGAGGTAGAAATCGGCTGCCGGTCCAGGGCGATGACCTCGCCCAGCACGTTCAGCGCCCGTTGCAGCTCCCACCCAACCTGACCGTTTTTACCCAAAAGCAGAATTCTCATGCTTTGTTGGCACGCTTGGCATAGTGCTTGTCGATCCACTGTTGATAGCTACCACTTTTCACATGGCTCACCCATTCAGGGTTTTCCAGATACCACTGCACGGTTTTTCGAAGGCCCGACTCGAAGGTGTCCGCCGGGACCCAACCCAGCTCGCGCTGAATTTTACCGGCATCGATCGCGTAACGCAGATCATGCCCAGGACGGTCCTGCACGTAGGTCAGCAATTGGATGTGGGGCTTGAACGCGGAGTCCGGAAGCAGCTCGTCGAGCAACGTGCAGACGGTCCGAACCACTTCGATGTTCTGCTTCTCGTTGTGACCGCCGATGTTGTAAGTCTCCCCGACTGTACCCTCCGTCACGACCTTGTACAGCGCGCGAGCGTGATCTTCTACATAGAGCCAGTCACGTACCTGATCGCCTTTGCCGTAAATCGGTAGAGCCTTACCCTCTATCGCATTGAGGATGACCAGCGGAATCAGCTTCTCGGGGAAGTGAAACGGGCCGTAGTTGTTCGAGCAGTTGGTGACAAGCGTGGGCAGCCCGTAAGTGCGAGCCCAGGCGCGTACCAGATGATCGGAACTGGCTTTACTGGCCGAGTAAGGTGAGCTTGGCTGGTAGGCCGTGGTTTCGGTGAACAGGTCGTCCGGCCCTTCCAGATCGCCATACACTTCGTCAGTCGAAATGTGATGAAAGCGAAACGCGGATTTGCGCACTTCGTCGAGTGCCGCCCAATAGCTGCGCGCCGCTTCCAGCAGAATGTAGGTGCCAATGATGTTGGTCTGGATAAACTCGGACGGGCCGGTAATGGAGCGATCAACGTGGGATTCGGCAGCCAGATGCATCACTGCATCAGGCTGGTGCTCGCGAAACACACGATCAACATCTTCGCGATTGCAGATATCGGCGTGTTCGAAGACGTAACGCGGATTTTGATCCACCGACTGGAGAGACTCCAGGTTGCCCGCATAGCTGAGTTTGTCTACGTTGACGACCGCGTCGCGGGTGTTGGAAATGATATGACGTATAACAGCTGAACCAATGAAGCCAGCACCGCCTGTAACTAAAATCTTCACTAACTTCTTTACCTTGAAGGTCTGACAGAGCATCAAGGCTTTGCTCTATCCGTGGTAGAGCAGCCAATGGGAACAATGGCAGCCATGACATCACTCGCCTCGCCCCAGTCGGAACAGGGGTTATCAAGCGGCGAAACGGAGGCCGACTTTACATTGAAAATCCATAGTCCCATAACTGAAATTGTTACTTTCGGGCGTTGTATCTAGCGCGCATACGTATCGGATCTTGCCGAGCAGGAGCCCAGCCAAACGTCCTCCCCCGGATAACCCGAGGGCTCTATCTGGCGTTCGGGGGTTGCATCTATCTTTCGTGAGAGTGCCCAGCGGCCTTAAATCTAATACCTTGCCTGAGCGCCAACCCAGTGCAACCACTGCCCTCAAATCCTGAACTGCTTCACCAACCCACCCAACCGATCCCCCAACTCCGTCAGGCTGCGTGCGGTGTAGGCGCCGCTTTGTGCGTCATCCGCCACGGTGTCCACGGCCTGGGCGATCTGGGTCATGCTGCGGCTGATTTCTTCGGCCACGGCGGTCTGTTCTTCCGAGGCGCTGGCGATCTGCGCGTTCATGTCGTTGATGGTCTCGATCAACTGTCCGATGGCGTCCAGTGACGTGCCCGCCTCATTCGCCAGTTCACCGGTGGTTTTGCCGGTGTCGCTGGAACGACTCATCGCCACGACTGCCTCTTCGGCACCGCGTTGCAGCGAGTTGATCATGTCGTGAATTTCCTGGGTGCTCTGTTGCGTGCGGCTGGCCAGGGCGCGAACCTCGTCGGCGACGACCGCGAAACCCCGACCGGCATCCCCGGCACGGGCCGCTTCGATCGCGGCGTTCAAGGCCAACAGGTTGGTCTGTTCTGCCACCGAGCGAATCACGTCCACCACGGTCGCAATGGATTGCACGTCCTTGCGCAGGTGATCGAGGGACGAGCTGCTGTCGCCAATCTCGCCAATCAGCGCATGAATGCTGTCGATGCTCCTGTTCACCACGTTTTTTGCGTCCAGCCCGACATCACTCGTCTTGCGAGCGGCTTGGGAAGCGCCTTGAGCGCTGATGGACACCTGATGCGCCGCCGACGACATTTCATGAATCGCTGTCGCGACCTGATCGGTTTCCTGACGCTGACGCCCCATGGCCTGTTCCGAGCGCTGGGCCTGAGCCGACATATCACTGACCAGGCCGTTCAGCTGACTGGTCATTTCGGCGATCTGCCGCACCAGGCCGTGAATCTTCTCGACGAACAAGTTGAAAGATTTCGCCAGGGCGCCCAGTTCGTCATTGCTGGTTTCCGGGAGACGACGGGTGAGGTCGCCGTCGCCGGCTGCGATGTCGTCCAGGTTCTGTTTGATCACCAGCACCGGCTTGACCAGTCCATTGCCGAAGAACACCCCAATCAGCGCGACGATGATCAACAGGACTGCAACGACGGCGACGATCAACGCCGCTGAAGAACCGATGCGACCCTGTGTCGATGCCTCGATAGCCGCGACTTGCGTGTCGATGTCGTCGAGGTTGGCTTGGGTGCCGAATGCAAGGTCCCACTTCGCGAGGTAGTTGGTGTATCCCAGCTTCGGAATCGGCTTGTCGCTGCCCGGCGTTGGCCAGTCGTAGCGGAAGAAATGAGTGCCGTCTTTGGCCCGATCCACCAGACCGCGGATCACGAAAACACCGTTGGCGTCTTTGGCGTCGGAGAAATTCTTGCCGATATCCAGGTCCTTGTCGGCCCAGAACACGCGCACGTATTGCGAGTTGTAGCCGAAGAAGTAACTGGCCTTGTCGTATTGCAGGCTCTTCAGCACTTTGAGGGCGCGGTCGCGAGCGTCCATGTCGCCCGGTGCAGAAGCGTCGTAGATCGGCTTGATTGCCGCTTCGCCGATCTGCTGGTAGTTCTTCAGCGACAGTTTGCGCTCTTCAAGCAGCAGCGCGCGGGTCTGTTCGACTTCCTGCGTGGCCAACTTTTGCAGGACCACCCACGTGATGCAGCTAATGACCGCAGCCAATAAAAGGCTCGGAATGATGGCAAGCAGAATGACCTTACGGCGTAGGTTCAACGTCACGTCGGCGTCCTTGTAGGCGGAAGTATCATTTTCATTGATAGAAAGACGGCAAGCCATTGCTGAGCAGCGGTCATCTAAATGGAGGATTCAGATAACCGTATCGCTGACTTCGCGCATATCTTTAGGGGAGATGTAAGATAAATTACGGGCGCAATATGTTACAAGGCCATCATGATTGATGGGGGATGATGGCGGGACCGGCTGTATCGATTTGATTGATGTATCTCGAAGGGATAAACGTGAGATTAACGTCTTAGAGGGCGCTTCCCAGTGGGAGCGAATTCATTCGCGAGAAACCTTACAGGCGACAGACCCTCACCGCCCGAAACACCGCTTCGCGAATGAATTCGCTCCCACCGAGGCATTTAGCATCAATCAACGCTCGTGCAACGCCTCGGCGCGAGCCTTGAGCACGGGCTTGAGCAGGTAGCTGAGAATGCTCTTCTTGCCGGTGATGATGTCCACGGAGGCAACCATGCCGGGGATGATCAGCAGCGGGTGCTCATCGGTGCCCAGGTGGCTGCGGTCGGTGCGCAGCTTGATCACGTAGAAGGTGTTCTTCTTCTCTTCGTCCTGAATGGTGTCGGCGCCGATCTGTTCCAGCTTGCCCTTGAGGCCACCGTAAATGGTGTAGTCATAGGCCGTGAATTTGATCATGGCTTCCTGCCCCGGATGCAAGAACGCGATGTCTTGCGGACGAATCCGCGCTTCCACCAACAGCGTGTCATCCAGCGGGACGATTTCAGCGATGTCGCTGCCCGGCTGGATCACGCCACCCACGGTGTTCACCAGCATCTGCTTGACGACGCCGCGCACCGGCGAGGTGACCATGGTGCGGTTGACCCGGTCTTCCAGGCCTTTGGCGGTGGACTGCGCCTTTGAGAGATTGGTCCGCGCCTCGTTCAATTGGGTCAGCGCATCGCTGCGGAATTTGCCGCGGGTCTCGTCAATCTTGCGTTGCACTTCGGCAATGGAGGCCTGAGCGCGAGGAATCGCCAGGCTGGTGCCGTCCAGTTGACCGCGTGTTTCAACTTCGGAGCGTTTCAAGCGCAGGATGTCCACTGGCGAAACGGCGCCCTGCGCCACCAACGGCTCGGACATGCCGATCTCCTGACGCAGCAGGTTCAAGCTGTTGCGGTACTGCTCCTGCTTGGAACCGAACTCACGCAGCTCTTGCTGACGCTGAATCAACTGCTGTTGCAACCCGCCAATTTCATCTGCCAATTGCTGACGACGACTCTTATAAAGAGACTCTTCGTTGGCGGCCTGATTGGCAGCCGACTTGCGTGCTTCAGGGCTGATGTTCAGCGGGCGGTCATCGACCTCTGCGCTCAGACGCTCAACGCGCAGTTCCATCGCCACGCGATCCGCCTCGGTTTCCCCGACGTTGGAGGCAAAGCGGGTGTCGTCCAGACGAATCAGCGGCGCACCGGCGTCCACGATCTGCCCATCGCGGGCGTAGATCTGCGCGACGATGCCGCCTTCCAGGTTCTGGATTTTCTGGATTTTGGTCGAAGGGATCGCCTTGCCCTCGCCCTTGGTTACTTCGTCGATGACCGCGAAGTTGGCCCACAGCACGAGAAAGGTGAAGAAGAGGATGACGGCCCAGATGGTCAGCCGAACGATGCGCGGCGCGTCATCGACCAGCGCCTTTTCCACCTCGGGCATCGGCTGCCCTTCCAGGGAAGGCGAACCTTTGAAATAGCCAAACAACCCACCGCCGGAATTTGGACCCGATTTAAGCAACACTGATCTGCCCCTTCTTCAACGCTTCCATCACGGCGGCTTTCGGGCCGTCGGCAAGAATCTGGCCACGGTCGATCACCAGCAGGCGGTCGACCAGAGAGAGCAGCGAGGCCCGGTGTGTCACAAGAATCACGGTCTTTTTCTCGATAACGGCTTGCAGGCGCTGCTTCAAGCGCTCTTCGCCGGTGTTGTCCATGGCGCTGGTCGGTTCATCGAGCAGCAGAATCGGCGGATCGAGCAACAAAGCCCGGGCCAGTGCCACGTTCTGACGCTGGCCGCCCGACAAATTCTGCCCGCGCTCGCCCACTTGCAGCTCGTAGCCCTGAGGATGGAGACGAGCAAACTCGTGCACGCCTGCCAGCTCGGCGGCTTGAAGGACCATTTCGTCATCGACGTACCGCGCGCCGGACACCAGGTTGTCACGGAGCGTGCCCGCCAACAGTTGAATGTCTTGCGCGACGTAACCGATGTTGTGGCGCAACTCGCTCACGTCGATCTGGCGAATGTCCACGCCGTCCACCAGCAACGAGCCTTCATCTGGCTGATACAACCCCACCAGCAACTTGGCCAGCGAGCTTTTACCCGAGCCGCTGCGGCCAATGATGCCGATCTTCTCGCCGGGGCGGACAACCAGGTTGATGTTCTTCAGCGCGAGGTTCTGTTGATTCGGGTACGTGAATTCCAGGTTGCGGAATTCCATGGCGCCTTGCAGGACCTGACGACTGAGCGGGCGCTCTTCGAAGTTGCGCTCCTGCGGCAGCTCCATCATTTGATCCACGGAGACCATGGTGACCTTGGCCTGTTGATAGCGGGTCAGCAAACCGGACAGCGCGGCCAATGGACCCAGCGCTCGGCCACTGAGCATGTAGCACGCCACCAGGCCGCCCATGCTGAGGTTGCCGTCGATGATCATGTACACGCCAAAGCAGATCATCGCCACGCCCGCCAGTTGCTGGATCAGCAGCGTGATGTTCATGGCCAGGCCGGACAGAATCTTGACCCGCAATTCGAGGCGGCTGAGGGTGCCGATGGTGTGTTCCCAGTGGTACTGACGCTCGCTCTCGGCGTTGTTCACCTTCACCGCGTCCAGCCCGGAGAGGGTTTCGATCAGGCTCGACTGACGCTCGGCACCCAGCGCCATGGTGCGTTCGAGGGTCGCGGTCAGCGGCTTTTGCAGGAAGTGACCGATGCCCAGTGCCAGCGGGAACGCCACGACGGGAATCCACACCAGATGCCCACCCAACAGCGCGATCACCAACAGAATGATGAGGGTGAATGGCAGATCGATCAGGCTGGTCAGGGTCAGCGACGTCAAAAAGTCGCGCATGCCCTGAAACTCATGAATGTTCTGGGCGAAACTGCCGACCCGCGCCGGACGAAACTTCATCGCCATGCCGACGATGCGTTCGAACAGCGTGGCGGAGATGATCAGGTCGGTTTTTTTGCCGGCCAGGTCCAGACACAGACTGCGCAGGCCCTTGAGCAACAGGTCGAACAGGTACGCGCCACAAATACCGGTCGCCAGCACCCAGAGGGTCGCGGTGGCCTGGTTCGGCACGACGCGGTCGTAGACGTTCATCACGAACAGTGGAGCGGCCAGTGCGATCAGGTTGATCACGAAACTGGCGGCAATCGCATCGGCATACAGCCAGCGCGACAGCTTGAGGGTGTCTTTGAACCAGGAGCGCGCCCGTGGGATGAGCGAGCCTTTGGTTACGTCAAATTTATGTTGCGGCTGTGCGAAGAACACCTTGCCGCCGTAATCCTTTGCCAGCACGTCGCGCTTGACACGGACTTCGCCGCCGTCGCTTTCGCTGATCAACAGACGCGCAAGGTCGCCTTCCCAACCGAGCAACACCGCGCTGCGGCCTTCCTTGAGCAGCACCATCGCAGGCAGCGCGATGGTCGGAATCTGGTCGAGCCTGCGCACCAGCAGACGCCCCTGCAAACCGGCCCGGGCTGCCGCGCGGGGCAGCAAATCCGGGGTCAGGCGCTGGTCCGGCAACGGCAAGCCGGTGGTCAGCATCGCCCGGCTCGCCGGTTTGTGATGCAGGGCGCAGAGTGTCAGCAGGCCGTCCAGCAACGGGTCATCATGCTGGCTGCGGGGATCATGACCTAATTGAGCCGAAGGTAATTCCAAATCCACGCTGACACTCTCTTTCGTTAAGCAGTTAAAAGAAGCTGGGCCCTAACGGAAGCTTGCTCCGTCAAGAATCAGTTCATACCCGGCAGTTTGACCGACGGCTTTATATCGTTTTGCACAACTGATGCCAGCGGCGCCACGACGCCCTGACTTTTCAGCAGGGTGCCCATGTCGGACTGAATCCGGTATTGGGTGTAGGTTTTCAGGCTCTGCAGCTGCACCAGACGCTGTTGCGCGGTGAACAACTCGTTCTCGCTGTCGAGAAGGTCGAGCAGGGTACGCTCTCCCAGACTGAATTGCTGCTGATACGACGTACGGACACTGGTGGCCCGATCAACGTATTGCTGCGCAATAGGCACCTGAGCGGTGGCGTTGTTGTAGGCGTTCCAGGCCAGACCCAGCTCTTCATTCAGTTGACGCAGGGCGTTGTTGCGGATGTCCAGTGCCTGCGAGGTCTGATAGGACTTGGAGCTCAGGTCAGCCTTGTTGCTGCCACCGGCATACAGGTTGAACTGCATGCGCACCATCGCTTCCCAGCCATTGTTGTGGCCTTGGTCGCCACCGACGTTGTTGTCGGCGTTGCGGCCCAGCTCGGCATCGAAGCGCGGGTAGAACGTGGACTTGGCGGTCTCGTACTGCTTCTCGGCAGCGGCGATGTCCGACTCGGCCGAACGCAGCACCGGGCTGTTGTCCAGCATCTGGCGGCGAGCTTCGTCCAGCGTGGCCGGCATCAGCGCGAACGGAGCAGGTCTTTCCAGCTGATCGGGCATGTCGCCGACGGCGCTGAGGAAGTTGGTCTGGGCATCGGCCAGGTTGGTCTGTTCAGTGATCAGGTTGTTGCGCGCCTGAGCCAGACGGGCATCGGCCTGGTCCATGTCGGCCATGCGACCCACACCCCGGCTGGTGCGCAGTTTGATCTGGTCATAAATACGTTCGTGGCTTTTGAGGTTTTCCTCGGCCAGACGGACCATTTCGCGTTGCGTCATTACATCGATATATACCTGCGCAACTGTCAGCGCAGTTCGCTCCGAAGTATTCAACAACGAATACGCCCGAGAATTGGCGGTGGCTTGTTGACGCCCAACTTCGTTAGTTGTTTGAAAACCATCAAACAGCATTTGGCGCAAACGAACACTGGACTCGCCGCGGTTCGAAGTTTGCCAGTCGTTATTACGGCCAGAGGCACGCGTGGTCGGGTTGTCGGAGCCTTCGCGGCCATACCCCGCCAGAACGTCGACACGTGGCAGGTAGCCACCCTTCGCAGCCCGAACGTTGTAGTCCTGCGCGATACGGGCGTTGACGCCTGCCTGTACCTCGGGATGCACGTCCATGGCCTTCTGCATGGCTTCTGGCAAGGTTTGTGCCTGTACGAAACCGATTGAAAGAGCGAAAGGTACAGCGGTGTAAAAAGGCAGGCGCATGCTCGTGACTTCCCGAAAACGGACTGGGTTCAAACGGGCAAAAGGGACATTGCCGCGTCGTAGAAAATGACCATTGATGTGTGGGTTATCGGAGTGTTCTGAGCACGCTTGAGGCCGCACAGCAGAATTTGTCGATCTCTTAAAATATCAATGTGACATTACGGGTGCGATTGTTTAGGATGGCGCGAAATAGGTCAATAGTTTGGCGTAAAGTTAATTCAAAACCGGATAAGTAGCAGTTTTGAAATTGGCGTCAAATAACCAGCATCAAGAAAATCAAGTAGTTAGTGTTTAAGTAAAAAAAATCAAACATTCGGACCCTTCATTCCAGCGCCAGATGGCCGATGAAGGAGTCCACAGACGTAGATCCGGAGAGTCACCCCATGAGCAGTGTTGTTGCCATCGTCAAAAGCATTGTTGGCCAAGTAGTCGCAGTCTCCGCTGAAGGGATTCGTCGTGTACTCATCGAGGGTGACCGGCTGCTGGCCGGTGAACAGGTCCTGACAGGCCCGGGAGGCGCGGTCACGCTCGAACTGGCCGACGGCCGCCACCTCGACCTGGGCCGTGACACGCAATGGAGTGCAGACACTCCGGCGTCCAGCTCTACAACTGACCTGGCAGAAGCCACCGCGCAGGCCGCACCGTCGGTCGCCGAATTGCAACAAGCCATCGCTGCGGGCGCTGACCCGACGCAAGACCTTGAAGCCACCGCCGCAGGCCAGACCACCGGCAGCACCGACGGCGGCAACGCGGGCGGCGGGCACAGCGTCGTCATGCTGACTGAAACGGCAGGCGTCGTAGATCCAACCATCGGTTACCCCACCGGCCCTATCGGCTCAGGTGCCGCCACCGACACACAACGTACCGCGCTCGATGACCCGTCCAACACCCGGACGCCGTCCACGCTTTCCCTGACTGGCACGCCGACCATTACCGAAGCCGGTGGCGTACTCGTTTACACCGCGACCCTGACCGTCGCGGCGCAGTCGGCCATCACCGTCACCCTGTCCAACGGCGCGATCATCAATATCGACGCAGGCCAGTTGAGCGGCAGCGTCAACGTGCCGATGAACAGCGTCAACGATGTCTACCTCAACCCGAGCCAGATCAGCACCACGGTCACCGGCACCACGGGCGGCGACGGCATTGCAATCACCCTTGATCCGCAACCGGCCAACACCCAGGTCACGGACACGATCGACACCACCACCGTCAGCCTCTCTGCGGACGCCGCTGCCACTGAAGGCGGTCAGATCACCTACACCGCGACGCTGACCAATGCCGCGCAGACCGCCGTCACCGTGACCCTGTCCAACGGCGCGATCATCAACATCGCTGCTGGCCAGTCCGTGGGCACCATCAAAGTCGATGCCCCGGCCAACGACGTCTACAAGACCACCGCCACGGTCAACGCGACCATCACCGGCGCGTCGGGCGGCAATTTCGAACAGCTGGCAATCGACGGCAAAGCCGCATCGACCACCATCGCCGACTCCATCGACACCACCCGCGTGACCCTGACCGCTTCCAGCACTGTGGCTGAAAACGGCACCATCACGTACACCGCCAGCGTCTCCAACCCAGTGACCGGCTCCCCCGTGAGCGTCACGCTGGACAACGGCAAAACCATCACCATCGGCGTCGGCCAGAGCAGCGGCAGCACCACCGCCGTCGCCACCAATGACGTGTATGTCGGCCATCCAGCGGTCACTGCCGTGATCACCGGCGTCAGCGGCGGTAACTACGAAAACCTCGCCTTCAGCAATACCCCGGTCAGCACCGCCGTCACCGACGTGCGCGACACCACGCTGATCAGCATTTCCGGCCCTTCGGCGGTCACTGAAGGTGGCACCGCGGTTTACACCCTCTCGCTGGACAACCCGGCGCACGCGACCGTCAACGTGACGCTCAGCTACACCGGCACCGCCAAAGACGGCACTGATTTCACCGCTGTCAAAACCGTGACCATTCCGGCGAACGCCAGCAGCGCCAATTTCACACTGACCGCGCTTGATAACAGTTTCCAGGACGGCGCTCGCGACGTGATCGTGAAGATCGTCTCGGCCACCGGTGGCAACTTTGAAAACCTGGCAGTCAGCGGCAGCGCTGGCAGCGTCACTACGTCGATTCTGGATAATGATGCGCCGCCACCGGTGGTGACACCACCCGGCGCACCGGCCATCGATCTGGATTCGGCAACCGGTGGCAATGACTACAGTGTCAGCTACTCCGGCGGCGCGCCGGCCATTGCCATCGCCCATGGGGCAGCGGTTACAGATGCCGACAGCGCGAACCTTAGCCGTGTAGAAATTTCGATCAGCGCCGGAGCCCAGGCCGGGGACAAATTGGTGTACGGCTCGCTGCCGCCCGGTGTCAGCGTTGACACAGCGCTGTCCGACGATACGCATATAGTCCTGACGGGTTCGGCGTCAAAGGCCGATTACCAGACTGCCATCGACAGCATCACCTTCCAGACCACGGACGCTACCGGCGGCACGCGCAACATCAGCGTCGTGGTCACCGATGACACAGACATCACCTCCAATACGGCCGTTACCCACGTGACGGTCAATGGCGGCTCGGGTGGGACACCTACGACACCGACCAACGAAGCGCCGACCATCAGCTTCAACGGTGGCGAATTCAAGGAAGGCGGCGCAGCCACCAGCCTGATCAAAAACCTGAGCATTGCAGATCCGGACGGCATCGCCGACGGCGCTGGCGCCAAACACCTGAGCGGTGCAACCGTCACGCTCACCAATATGCAGGCTGGCGACGTCATCGGCTCGACTCTTGACGAGGCAACCATCAAAGCTTTGGGTATCGCTTACACCGTCGATACCAGCACTAAGGGCACCATCATCATCACCATTACCGGTGATGCGTCGATTGCCAATTACGAGACTGCAATCAAGTCGATCACCTTCTCCGAAACCGGCAATGACGCGACAGCGCCTGCACGCGGCATCGATATCTCGGTGACCGACGTAAGCCCGAACAGCGCGCAGAACCAGAGCAACCACGCAAGCCAGGAACTGACCGTCACTCCGTCGACCGCGCCAGGCACACCGGACAGCAACACCGCACCGACCATCAGCTTCAACGGTGGCGAATTCAAGGAAGGCGGCGCAGCCACCAGCCTGATCAAAGACCTGAGCATTGCAGATCCGGACGGCATCGCCGATGGCACTGGCGCCAAACACCTGAGCGGTGCAACTGTCACGCTCACCAATATGCAGGCTGGCGACGTCATCGGCTCGACCCTTGACGAGGCAACCATCAAAGCTCTGGGTATCGCTTACACCGTCGATACCAGCACTAAGGGCACCATCATCATCACCATTACCGGTGATGCGTCGATTGCCAATTACGAGACTGCAATCAAGTCGATCACCTTCTCCGAAACCGGCAATGACGCGACAGCGCCTGCACGCGGCATCGATATCTCGGTGACCGACGTAAGCCCGAACAGCGCGCAGAACCAGAGCAACCACGCAAGCCAGGAACTGACCGTCACTCCGTCGACCGCGCCAGGCACACCGGACAGCAACACCGCACCGACCATCAGCTTCAACGGTGGCGAATTCAAGGAAGGCGGCGCAGCCACCAGCCTGATCAAAAACCTGAGCATCGCAGATCCGGACGGCATCGCCGATGGCACTGGCGCCAAACACCTGAGCGGTGCAACTGTCACGCTCACCAATATGCAGGCTGGCGACGTCATCGGCTCGACCCTTGACGAGGCAACCATCAAAGCTCTGGGTATCGCTTACACCGTCGATACCAGCACTAAGGGCACCATCATCATCACTATTACCGGTGATGCGTCGATTGCCAATTACGAGACTGCGATCAAGTCGATCACCTTCTCCGAAACCGGTAATGACACGACAGCGCCTGCACGCGGCATTGATATCTCGGTGACCGACGTAAGCCCGAACAGCGCTCAGAACCAGAGCAACCACGCAAGCCAGGAACTGACCGTCACTCCGTCGACCGCGCCAGGCACACCGGACAGCAACACCGCACCGACCATCAGCTTCACCGGTGGCGAATTCAAGGAAGGCGGCGCAGCCACCAGCCTGATCAAAAACCTGAGCATCGCAGATCCGGACGGCATCGCCGATGGCACTGGCGCCAAACACCTGAGCGGTGCAACCGTCACGCTCACCAATATGCAGGCTGGCGACGTCATCGGCTCGACCCTTGATGAGGCAACCATCAAAGCTTTGGGTATCGCTTACACCGTCGATACCAGCACTAAGGGCACCATCATCATCACCATTACCGGTGATGCGTCGATTGCCAATTACGAGACTGCGATCAAGTCGATCACCTTCTCCGAAACCGGCAATGACGCGACAGCGCCTGCACGCGGCATCGATATCTCGGTGACCGACGTAAGCCCGAACAGCGCGCAGAACCAGAGCAACCACGCAAGCCAGGAACTGACCGTCACTCTGGGTAACGCTGCCCCAACCATCACCTTCGATGGCAGCGCGTACCACGAAAACGGCGGCGCGGTTCACATCGTCACCAACCTGTCGATCACTGACGCCGATGGCCCCGTTGACGCTGGCGGTAACCACAGCCTCAGTGGCGCGGTCATCACCCTGACCAACATGCGCGCCGATGACATCATCGACTCCCCGTTTGCCAGTGCCGATGGCCACACCACCCTGGGCATCAATTACACCCTGACCAGCGTGCAGCAGGCGGATGGGTCGTACACCACGACCATCGTGCTGACCGGTGATACCACGATTGGCAATTACGAGACGCTGATCAACTCGATCACCTTCGCCGAAAACGGCCCTGCTGCGACCCCGGCTTCGCGTGGCGTGACGATTCAGGTCACCGATAGCAACACCGACGCTTCGCAAAACCTGCCAGCGAGCCATTCGAACGCAATCACGGTTGATGCGAATGTTGCGCCAACAGTCGATCTCGACGGTTTGTTATCAACGGGCCATGACTACAACACCAGCATCATTCAAGGTCACGAGGGTGTGGCCATTGCCGACCAGAGCATGACCCTGAAGGACGATGGCACCACCCTCGCCAGCGTTTCTATCGTGGTCAACGCCAGTCAGGCAGGCGACAAGCTGAACGTCGACCTAAGCAAGCTGCCTACCGGCATCTATATCGATAACGCCCTGAGCGACGATACGCACATCGTGTTCAAAGGTGCGCCAGAAAACACCCTGATCGACTTCCAGGCTGCGATCAAAGCCGTCACGTTCAGCACATCCGCTGGCGTGGGGACACGGGACATTACCGTGACCGCCGATGACGGAACGGCGTTGCACAACACTGGCTCGGCAACGACCCACATCAGCATCAAGGACAACCAGGCGCCGGTGGTCGATCTCAACGGCATTGCCGACGATGGCGTCATCAACAACAGCACCACCTACACCGACAAAGGGGCTGCGGTCTTCATCGCGTCTGCTGGAACAGTGACCGATATCGACAGCCCTAACCTCAAGGGTGCCGGCATCAAGCTGAACGATGCCCAGGACGGCGATCTACTTTCGATCGTCGGCACATTGCCAGCGGGTATCACGCTGGACCCAAGCAGCACCGCCACTCATATCGTGCTGACCGGCGACGCGCCGCAAGCAATTTATGCCGCGGCGATCCAAGCCATCGCCTTCAGCAGCTCGTCGACCAGCACTGACATTCGCACCGTCACCGTGACGGCGACCGATGGCATCGTCAGTTCCTCGCCCGCGACCACGACTATTTATGTGCAGGGCGCAGGCGGCGGCACGATTACCGGTTCTGAAGATCACGAATTCACAGTGACGTGGGACAGCTTGCACATCAGCTCAACCGGCGCGGCGGGCTCTGCAATAACTGTCACTGCCCTTCCGACTGAGGGAACGCTGTTTTTGAACGCCCACGCGCTGACGGCGGCAGATCTGGGCAGTAACGGCCTAACCATCAGCAAGGGCGACATCACGAGTGGTGCGCTGACGTTCAAAGGCGCGGAATTCGCCTCAGGCGTGAGCCCGGATTACGCGCAGCTGACCTTCAAACCGGTTTTCGGCACTGGTGCCGATGCCGTCCCAGGTGGCGAAACGATCCTGCATATCGACGTAACTCCAATTGCCAACGCCCCGACACTGGTGGTGGACAATCCGCACCTTACTGGCGCCGCAGCCACCCCTACACCGAGCGTGCCGTCCAATGGGCTGTCTCTTACGACATGGAACTTGAGCGCACAGAAAGACACCCTGGGCACCAACGGGCTGGGCGCGGACAGCACGACCCTGAAACAGGTGCTCGACAACGCAGCCGCCAGTAATCAGCCGCACACCACCACGGCCGTCAACGACGCCGCGAACTCCGACGTTGCGCAGTTCACCGGCTCGTTGACCACCGGCCTGGTGTATCTGGAAGCCGGCAAGTTCTACACCTTCAGCGGTCACGGCGATGACAGCCTGCTGATCAATCTGGGTGGCACAGATGTGGCCCAAGCCACATGGGGAGACAACCAAGGCACTATCAGCACGATCGGTTCGGCGTTCCAGCCAACGACATCGGGCTATTACACCCTTGAGATCTACCACTACAACCAGAACGGTCCAGGCAATTACGAGGTGCTGCTGTCGGTCGACAATGGCGCCGCAAAACCCCTGAGCAGCAGTGGCGTTCCGACGTACAGCTCGGTTGCCGATCTGCTGGCCGCCGGTATTGATCTGAGCGCCCTGCACACCGGCTTGGGCTCCAGCATCGAAGGCTATTACACCGGTTACGATCTCAACGAAGGCAACGTTGGCCAGCCGATCAAGCTGGCGGCAATCAACGCGGCACTGACCGATACCGACGGTTCTGAAACGCTCACCGTAGAGATCAGCGGCGTGCCTGCGGGCGCGGAGCTGAAAGATGACAAAGGCAATCACGGCACCCCAGACGCTGAAGGCAAAGTGGACGTGTCCGGCTGGAATCTGTCGGCGCTGACCATCACCTCGAACACTGCCAGCCACTTCAAGCTCACCGTCACCGCCACGTCGACCGAAAAAGCCACGGCGGCGCAGCCAAGCGACCAGAGCAAATCAGTGAGCTCGACCTTCGACGTCACCGTGCATGCGCAGGCCAACACCGCGCCAGTTCTGGACTTGGACACCACCACGGTGGGTCATGACTACAGCACCACCTTCAATGAAGGCGACACCAAAGGCGTATCGATTGCAGGTCCGGTCAGCATCAGCGACCACGACGGCAATCAACTGACAGGCGCGACGATCAAGCTCTCCACGATCCATGACGGCGATCAGCTCCAAGGCCCTGCCAAAGTCGGCAACATCGACATCACCTATGAAAACGGTGCGGTCAAGTTGACTGGTGCCGCGTCGTTGGCTGATTACCAGACGGCCATCCAGGCCATCACCTTCATTAATACCAGCCACACCCCCGATACAACCCCACGCACCATCACCGTGACCGTTGACGACGGGACAGGCACCAGCACCTCTAGCTCGACGGCGACCACCACCATCAAGGTGATCCCGTTCAACGACAAGCCAACCGTTGACTTGAATGGTCCAGATGCCACCCCTGGCACCCCGAATGGCGTGGACTACACCGCTAGCGTGATCCAGGGCCATGCGGGTGTTTCCATCGCCGCCGGCACCATGACCGTGGGCGATGTCGACAACGACAACCTGCAGCAAGCCACCATCACTGTTAAAGGCTTCACAACGGGCGATACGCTGGACACCAGCAAAGTCATCGGTTTGACCGTTAATAACGATGGCAATGGCAACGTCACCCTCTCGGGCGACGCGACTAAAGCTGTTTATGAAGCAGCGATTAAAGCGATCACTTTCAGCACCACGGACACCACCAGCAAAGCGGACCGCATTATTACTGTGGTGGTCAGCGACGGTGACAAGTCCTCGGAGCCTGCGACCAGCACCATCCATGTCACCGGCAACGATGCGCCAGTGGTTGACCTCAATGGTCCAGACGCAGCGGGTGGTACACCAAACGGCAATGACTTCACCACGTCCTACACCGAAAAAGGCACTGCCGCCGCTATCGCAGCGTCAACGGCCACGGTCACTGACGGTGACAACGACCACCTGCAAGGTGCGGTCATCAAGCTGACCAACCCGCAGGATGGCGACGTCCTGACCATCGGCACGCTGACCTCCGGTATCAAGGTGGACACCAGCGTTGCCGGTCAGATCACCTTGAGCGGGGACGCCACGCTTGCGAACTACCAGGACGCGATCAAGGCGATCACCTTCAGCACCACCAGCGACAAGCCGAACACCACTGTCGTGCGTGACATCACCGTCACCGTGAACGACGGTAACGCGCCGACCAGCGCATCGACCTCGCACAGCTACATCACCGTCAACCCGTTCAACGACAAGCCAACCGTTGACTTGAATGGCCCAGACACCACCAGCACCCCGAACGGCGTGGACTACACCGCCAGCGTGATCCAGGGCCATGCGGGTGTTTCCATCGCCGCCGGCACCATGACCGTTGGCGATGTCGACAACGACAACCTGCAGCAAGCCACCATCACTGTTAAAGGCTTCACAACGGGCGATACGCTGGACACCAGCAAAGTCATCGGTTTGACCGTTAATAACGATGGCAATGGCAATGTCACCCTCTCGGGCGACGCGACTAAAGCTGTTTATGAAGCAGCGATTAAAGCGATCACTTTCAGCACCACGGACACCTCCGCCCCATCGCGCACCATCACTGTGGTGGTCAACGACGGCGACAAGTCCTCGGAGCCTGCAAACACCACCATCAGCATCACGCCGAATGCGTTGCCTGATCACGTCGTTGCCACCGCTGCACCTGCACTGGAAGACGCGACCAAGATCGCCGTTCACCTGAGCGCCAGCGACAGCGACGGCAGCATCAAGTCGTTCACTGTCACCAGCCTGCCGACCCACGGCGTGCTGTACAGCGATGAGGCGTTACACAACCCGATCACCTTGGCCAGCACCTCGGTGGCGGCAGGCCCTGACGGCACCGCGACCCTGTACTTCGTGCCGACCCCGGACTGGAGCGGCAGCACCGACTTCAACTTCACCGCCATCGATAACTCGAACGGGTCCAGTGCCGATACGGCAGCTACCATCGTGGTTGCACCGGTCACCGACAAACCAACGGTTTCGCTGGGCGATAACGTGATCGTCAAGCCTGTGATCGACTTCGAGCACGGCCTGACCGACGGCTGGTTGACGGGCAATCCGGGCGGCGGCGTTGAGATCAACCACAGCTCGGTCTATGGCGTGACCACCAAGGGTGACAGCAACGTCATCGAGCTGGAGCGCAATGACGGTGACAAGTCCAACCTGTACACCACCGTTTCTACCCGTGCAGGGGCGACGTACACCATCGAGCTGGATTACTCGCCACGTGACAAGCACCTGACTGACTCGGTCATCGACGTGTACTGGGGCGGGGTCAAGGTCGGCACGCTCGACAGCCAGATTTTGGGCATGCAGCACTACACCTTCCAGGTGCCGGTCACCACGACCGGCCCGGCGAAGCTGGAGTTCCAGGCCACTGACAACAACTCGTTCGGCGGCGTGATGGACAACATCAAAGTCACCGAGTCGTTGAACACCGGCATCGAAAACAGCCCGATCCTGCTGTCGACCATCACCCCGCGCACCATCGACACTGATAAATCGGAGACCATCACTGACCTGAAGATCAAAGGGCTGCCTGTCGGCTCGACGATCAGCGACGGTCACACCGGGCACTCGTTCACCGTAACCGCCGGCAACGTCGATGCCAGCGGCACCGCGACCGTCAGCGTCAAAGACTGGGCGTGGGACACGATCACCTTCACGCCGCCGCCCACCAACGGCGGGCCTGACAAGGTCTATAACCTGCAAGTGGTTGCCACGGCCAAAGACGGTACCGCTGCCTCAGTGGATTCCGATCCAGTGGCGCTGACCGTGAAGGTATTGGCCAACGATGCTCCAACGGTGTCGTTCTCCGACGCCGCTTACACCACGGGCGGCAGCCCAGTGGCAATCGTCAAGGACCTGGTGCTCGACGACGCGGACAACAGCAACCTCAAGAGCGCCACGATCGTCGTCGGTAACAGCCAGGCGGGCGACACGTTTACCTCCAGTTATGTCACCGGCAACGTTGGCGCTTCGGGCACCACCTCGCTGGGCATCAGCTACACACTGACGACGAACGGGACCGATACGACCATCACTCTGAGCGGTGACCACAGTCGCGGCGATTACCAGGCGCTGATCAATTCGATCAAGTTCAGCCCATCGGCCACGGCCACTACCGATGCCACGCGTACCGTGAGCCTTCAGGTGACCGACACCGGCATTGGCGGCGTTGACGTGAAGAGCTCAGCGGCGGTCGTGCACAACCTGACCGTGCCTGCGGCCAACACGGCGCCGGTGGTCGACCTCAATGGCCCGGACACCTCCGGCACGCCAAACGGCCTGAACTACAGCGCCGCCGTGATCCAGGGTCATGCGGGTGTGGCGATTGCTGCCAGCACCATGACCCTGACTGATGACAAGAACCACGTGTCGTCGATCACGATCAGCATCGACAAGGCCCAAGCCGGCGACTTGCTGGACACCGCCGGGGTGGCCAAGTTGGGCAATGGCATCACGGCGACCACTGCCAGCAACGGCACTGTCACGTTGACCGGCACCTCGTCCAGCACCCTGGGCGACTTCCGCGACGCGATCAAACAAATCACCTTCAGTACCACGGCACCGGCCACGGCGCCTAACGACACCCGCATGATCACGGTCACTGCCGATGATGGCAGCTCGCAGCACAACCTCGGCTCGGCCATCACCACCGTGACCGTGACGGCCAACGCCCCACCGGTCGTGGACCTGGACGGCCTGTCGACCCCGACCACTGGCTACACCACCAACTATTTCAGTGGTAGCCAGAGAGTGTCGATTGCCGCAGACGCCATCAACATCAAAGACGACAGCACCACGCTGAAGTCAGCAACCATCAAGTTCACCAGCAGCGTCACGGGCGACACCCTGAACTTCGGCGACGTCGCGTCGCTGGGCAAAGGCATTATCGCGACCCAGAACAGCAGCACAGGCGTCATCACCCTGACGGGCACGGCGAGCAACACACTGCAGGACTATCAGGACGCCATTCGCAAGATCACCTTCAGCACCTCGTCTTCGGATGTGGCGACGACTCGCACCATCAGTGTGGTGGTCAACGATGGCCTGGCGGACTCGCCAGACGCGTACACCACCGTCAACGTTCAAGGCGCTGCGGGCGGCGCGATCACAGGTCCCGAAGGCAAGGATCTGGTGGTGCACTGGGCGGATCTGGGCATCAGCACGGCGGGCGATGCAGCCACCGGCATCAAGGTGACGTCGGTCCCTGGCGGCGGACAATTCCTGTACAACGGCGTTGCCATCAGCAATGACCAGATCCTTAGCAAGTCGGAAATCGACAAGGGCCACTTGGTGTTCAAGCCAGCCGCCTATGGCGCAGGCTTTGATGGATACGCGCACCTGAACGCCGACGGGAGCCCGTCCAGCAATGGCATTGGCAACCTCAACGCGGACTACGCGCAACTGATCTTCCGGCCTCAGTTCGGCACGGTCACGGGCAACAATGCGACCCTCAAAGTCGACATCACCCCCGTTGCCGACGCGCCGACAATCACCCTCGGCTCGACCACGCCAGCGGGCGGCATCGTCACCGATGTGCCGAGCCTCGGCTCCACCGGTTTGACCAAAACCACCTGGAATCTCGCCAACCAAAGTGCTGTTAAGGCGACGTTGGGCACCAGTGGCAATGGCGCGGACAGCACCACGCTAAAAACCGAGATCGACAAGCTGAACCTGCCAACCAGCACCGTGGCCCACACCACTGAGCTGATCGGTAACGCGCAATCGTCCTCCGTGACCGATGGCGTCGCCTCTTTGACGACCGGCCTGATCTACCTGACTGCAGGCGTGAGCTACAAATTCAGCGGCACAGCGGACGACAGCCTGCTGGTCAACATCGGCGGCACCAACGTCACCTCCGCCAGTTGGGGCAAGAGCAGCGGTGCAGTGGGCGCAGCAGGCTCGGTGGGCAACAACAACTTCGTGCCCCCTGTCAGCGGCTACTACACGCTGGAGATCTACCACTACAACCAAGCGGGCCCAGGTAACTACAACCTGCTCGTCTCGGTCGCTGGTGGCACCGCCAAGAGCCTGAGCATCAGCGGCATTCCGACCTACGCCTCGGCGACTGACCTGCTCAAGGCCGGCATCGACCTGAGCGCGCTGCAAGGTACCAACGCCAGCAAAGGCGAAGGCTATTACACCGGTTACGCGCTGAACGAAGGCACGGAAAACACCCCAATCGCGCTGGTCTCGATCAAAACGGAACTGGTGGACAAGGACGGTTCAGAATCCCTGACCGCCGTGCACATCAAGGCGCCGGCCGGCGCATTCTTCAGCGACGATCAGAACCACACCGCCACTGTCGGCGCCTCGGGCGACATCGACGTCACTGGCTGGAACCTGTCGAAGCTGAGCGTCACACCGCCTGCGGATGTGTCCACCAATTTCACGATTCAAGTGGTCGCGACCTCAACCGAAATGGCCAACGGCTCGCCGGTGCTCAAGGCTGACGGCAAACCTCAGTCGGCTGACACGACACAGTCGATAAACGTGACCGTTCACCCTGGCACCTACAGCACGGTTATCGGCCATGGCGGCGGTGAAACGCTGAACGGTACCGCGGGCAACGACATCATCGTCGGGGACACCGGCACCGTGGCCATCGTCAAAGGTCAGAACTACAACCTGGCGTTCATCGTCGACAGCTCGGGCAGCATGACGAGCAGCTCCATCGACACCGTCAAGTCGCAGTTGACCTCGCTGTTCAACTCGCTCAAATCCTACGGCGGCACCATCAACCTGTTCGCCCTGGACTTCGACACTCAGGTCAACAAGACCCTGAGCATCAAACTGAGCGACCTGACCGACGCCACGCTGAAAACCTGGTTGGACTCGGTCGTCTCAGAAGCGGGCGTGAAAAACAGCGATGGCACTACCGGCAGCGGCACCAACTACGAAGATGCGTTCAAGACCACAGCGAACTTCTTCCAAGGCAGCCTGGCGACCAGCAACGTTGGCGCAACCAACCTGACCTACTTCATCACCGACGGCGACCCGACGTTCTATCAGGCCAACGAAAAAACCAACCCGGTGGTGATCGACTACACGTCCGGCACCGACGTGACCCTCGACGCCCTGCTCACGGCCAACAACTACCAGATGGGACAGACGCTGAGCGTGACCGTGGGCAGCCTGACCGGCAACGTCATCGACAGCAGCGGCCAGGTGCACGTTTTCACCCAGACCAGCAACGGTTTCACCGACACCGTCATCGGCCAAATCCATGCTCAGGGCGACGGTACGTTCGAGGTGTCCACTCGCGCAGGCAACGGCAGCTCGCCAACCAACACCGCTGATGGCGCCACCCAGGGCTACCTGCTGCTCAACGGGGTTTCGCACGTCGAAGCCATTGGCCTGAACACCGACAGCAGCAGCCTGGCCAACCTGAACAACTACGACACCAATGGCGCGGCGGTGAAAACCACGCCGTCGAACCTGGCCGATACCATCCTCAAGTCCAGCGAAACCGTCGCCGCCGGCAACGACACGCTCTACGGCAACAGCGGCAACGACATCCTGTTTGGCGACACCATCAGCTTCGGCGGTGTCGAGGGCTACGCAGGCATCAAAGCCTACGTGTCCAGCCACACCGGTACAGCGGCCGCCAGCCTCAGCCTGCAGGACGTGCACAAGTACATCACCGAGCATTACTCGGAATTCGACGCCGCTGGCACTACAGGCACCACGGGCGGCGCCGATAAGCTGTTCGGTGGCGACGGCAACGACATCCTGTTCGGCCAGGCGGGCGATGACCCCCTCGACGGTGGCAACGGCAATGACATCCTCCTGGGCGGCACCGGCAACGACACCCTGCTCGGTGGCGCGGGGAATGACATTCTCATGGGCGGCAAAGGGAATGACATCCTTACCGGGGGCAGCGGCGCCGACACTTTCGTCTGGAAGTCCGGTGACACCAACACCAACGGCGGTATTGATGTCATCAAGGATTTCAAGCCAGAAGAAGGTGACCGTATCGATCTCAAGGACCTGCTGCAAAACGAATCCGACGCGACCATCGACAACTTCCTGAAGTTGACGACCGCCGCAGACGGTTCCGCTCAACTGGCTGTCAGCTCGACAGGTCAGCTGAACGCAGCGGGCGGCCTGGCCAATGCGGACGTGACCATCAAGCTGGAGGGCGTTCACTTCACACCGTCGACTACAATCAACTCGTTGATCGCAGGCGGCGACGCGGCAACCATCAAGGTCGACCACCACTGATAGCACCCCTGGCGACCGCTTCGGCGGTCGCCAGCTTTCGGATTACCGAGGACGAACCATGTTTTACGTTCAACGCAATTCCCAGGGAGAGTTGGTGCGCGTCGAAGCTTCAGGCTTTGCCGAAGCCACAGCGACACTGCCCGCTGATGACCATGAGATACAGGCCTGGTTCGCCAATGAATCCGTGGAAAACAGCCTCAATGCCCTGAAACTCAGCGATATCGAAATGATTCGGGTACTCGACGACTTGATTCAGGTGCTGACCAACAAGGGCGTGCTGTGCATTACCGACCTGCCCCCCGCCGCACAAGCCAAACTCCTCGACCGAAACCGCGCCAGGGTAGCGTTGGGCGGGTTGAGCAATTTGATTGATGATGAAGAGACGCGGTTGGTGTGAAACCCCTCGCGTTCAGGCGCCGAGCTTCCTTTACATAGGGCTTCTATAACGTCGCTCACTGAGCCGAGTTGCCCCTGACTGTTGGCGATGATTTAGCCAAATCGACGCTCAGCCGAATGTCTGCAAAGCGAAATGTGTCCGTTCGTGAAACACATGGAACTAGGCCGAAATGACCGGTCGTCCGGTTTAACCAGATTGAAATCGTCTATCGAAATTCGATTATTTCATTTCCAGCAACTGGCATAGGGTGGCCTATCAATGGCAAATGGCCGCGAGTCAAAAACCCACCGATGGTTCCATTTTTTTCTCGACACATGCCGACCCAGTAAAACCGGGGCTTTGACGCTAATAGCCTGATCTGTCGGGCGTTTGCGGGAATCTGTCGGCAGCCTTTTCCAATTCTTTATCCTACAAATTGGAAATAATTCCGCCTACACGAAAAAGAAAAGATTCCTACAGAAATCGTGGAAAAGCCCCACGCCAGCTATTGTTACGCCGCTATTTTGACATGTATGATCGCCGGGCAATGCAGGTTATCTATCCAATCGCCTCAAAAAGCGGTGATGACCTTCTAAACGCAGTTGGCGGGTTCGCTGACTTCCCATAACGGGGGCCACGGCCCTTAGGGGTGTGGCAACAGGCTGGGCCGACGGGCTCTGCATCCGCAAACGGAAGCCTGGATGTCGATTCGACTTAATACTGGAGATTTACGAGTAATGGCTACTACCATCGCAACTCAAGTACAACAACTGTATGTAGGCCTGTTGGGTCGTGCTGCTGACCAAGGTGGTCTGAACTGGTGGGTTGACCAAGTCACCACCGGTGGCAAAACCATCGAAGACATCCGCGCTTCGTTCGTAACCAGCACCGAGTACACCACTACCTACGGCGCAGCTGCTACCCGCGCTGACCTGGTGACCTCGATCTACCAAAACCTGTTCGAACGCACTCCATCGGCTGACGAAGTCAAGTACTGGGCACAGACTGACACCCGTCCTGCTGACCAACTGGTTGCTGCTTTCCTGGAATTCGCTTCGGCCAACGACCAGAAAGTGATCGACAACAAGGTTTTCGTAGCTAACACCTACACGTCGACTGTTGGCGACACCAACTTCGACAAAGCTGGCGCTGCTGCTGCCATTGCTGATGTTGACGGTACTTCGGCTTCTGTTAGCACTGCAATCGACAACATCAACTCCGGTTCTCTGGCCGGTCAAGTACCAGCTCTGGGCCTGATCAACGCTCTGACTACTGCACAAGCTGCAGAAGCTGCCGCCAAAGTGGGCAATACTACTGCAGTTGACGCGCTGGTAGCTAAGTTTGTTGCTGCTAATGGTGTTAATTCCAAAGCATTGGCTTCGGACGCCTCGTATGCTGATAAAATCGTCGCTATTGGCAAAGACGCCAAAGCTGCCGATGACCTGTCGCCTACTGACACCAAACTGCTGGCAACTCAAGCAGAAATCGCTGGTGACGCTGTTACTTCCGCTCGTGCAGCTCTTGCAAGCGACGCAATCCGCGCCGACGCATCTGCATATGAAGCTGCTCTGACTGCTGCTGCTAAAGTTGATGCTGCCAAGCCTGCAGACGTTGCTGCTGCCAAAGCAGGTCTTGCAGCTGACGCTGGCTTCACAGCTGACGTAGTGACCGCACTGAAAGCAATTGCCCCCGCTTTGAGCACGCTGGACGCCACTGACGCCACCACTAAAGCAGCATCGGCTGAAACTCTGTACAGCTTCTACACTGACGCAGACACTACTCCAGCACTGCGCACGAAAGTAGACGATGCTCTGAAGGCTCTGGGCTTCGCTACCACCTTCAAAACTACCGCTACTGTTGACGTTGTTAACAACACTGCCGACAAGCTGGTTACAACTACTAAAGCGAAAATCGACGCAGAAGATGGCAACGACGCTGGCGTAGACCCAACTAAAGAGTTCTCTGCTCTGCTGCAAACTAAAGTAAATGCTGACAAAGCTCTGGCCGACGCTAAAGCTGCAGATGCTGATGTCGCTGCTGTCAAAGTCATCACTGACGCTAACAAAGTCTTTGAAGATGCTACTCAGAAGGCGAGCGATGCCATCGGCAATTTCAACACTGGCAACACTGTTTCCCAGGCTAAAGTTGTTGCAAACGTTGATGCAAGCGCGACCTTGAAAGAAACTTTCTACTTCGCTACTGACGCAGCCGTTAAAGCTGGTACTGACTTCAAAATCGGCACCGACGGCACCGCTGCTACCTACTTCGGCGCTGGCGACAGCATCGTTCTGGGCTCTGGTTACACCTTCAACAAAGGCGCGCTGACCACTGGCGACAACAACAAACTGGAAGTGTTCTTGGTAAACAGCAACTCCGGCGTACAAGTTGTTATCGAAAGCAAGGCTTTCGGCAGCGGCTCCGCTACCGAAGACGCTACTACCCACGTTATCGCACCAACTGCTGACAACACCGTAATCACCCTGACCGGTGTTACCGCTGAGCACTTGGCCGTTAACAACGGTGTTATCAGCTACGTCGCTTAATTGCCTCGTAACCGATAACTGCGATGGGCTTCGGCCCCTCGCACGCTGATCAAAAAACCTGCCCCTTAAAAGGCGGGTTTTTTAATGCCCGGAATTTAGCCTTACCCTTCCCGCCTGATTGCACTGCCACACTCCTAAGCCGCCATGAGCGTGCTTTCGGTGTCAGCGCATTCAGGCATCTAAAAGACGCGCACAGGCCATCCATCGCATCGCCTCTAACGCGACGGCTGGGCTGACGAAACGGGGCGGGCCGATAGGCAGCGATTCACGGCCTATATAAATAGAAGAGAAGCGATCAAACGGGCTCGAAACGAACGTCGAGAAAGCCCCCGGCAAGGTTCGGCGGCGCCACGAACTGAGGGATGCCCCGGTACACGTCCAACGACTGCGTATGAATATGCCCTGTGAGCAGACCAACGAGATTAGGGGTGCTGAACACCCGCTCGTGGAAGTCCAGCGTCACTTTGGTGTGCCCCTGACGCGGCCATTGTGGCCGACGCTCCAATTCGTAGCCTTTGTCTTCCACCACGCCCCATTGCGGATGGCCACAGCCGAAGACGATGGGCCTGCCCGGCACATAGAACGGAATGTGCGCCACCAGCACCACCGGGCCGTCGAACTGGACATGCTTCTTATAGAACGCCACTTGTTCGGGCTGAATCTCGTAGGTGGAGTTATCCAGCGCGATGAAACGAATGCCATTGACGTCGCGGTAGCTCATCAACGGGTTCGCGCCCTGGTACAGCGGCATCAGGCGCTTGGCGCTCCAGGTCTCACGCAACTGCGACAGCGAGCCCGGCATGCCTTCGTAATGCCAATCGTGATTGCCCGCTATATAGAGGTAAGGAATGCCAGCCTCTTTGAGTTTGGCCTGTGCCCAGTCCAGCGCGGCCTCGGACGGGTAGCTGAAAATATCCCCCGCCAAAATCAACAAATCGGCCTTCTGCTGCACGGCAAGCTTGAGGGTTTCTTCAAACGCCTGCATCGGATTGGTCGGTTGCCCGGTCTGAAAGTGCTGGGTCTGGTTGTAGGCCGCCGCCATCCGCCCGCTGTATTGGCGATACGGGTCTTCCCTTTCGTCGCTTTGCCAGAGATGAGTATCGGACAAGAAAACGATCCGGGTCGGCGTGTGGAACGCCTCACCGAAGTAGCGAATGGTGTTGTGGGTGAGCGAGAAGTTGGTGACCGGCGGTTTTTTCCGGGGCGCGGCTTGCAGCACGCGCTCTGGCGCGGCCAGGCCAAGAGATGCAAGGGCGGCCAGGCTCACGAAGTTGCGTCTATTCATGAATGAACTTTCTCGGAAAGGCATAAGAAAACGACCGCGAATAATATCAGTTTCACCTGACGTACAGCGCGTGCATTTGCCCACGTCTATCATCCCGCGGGAGTAACCCGTATGATGCCATCCCCCGCAATATGGGCATGTGATGGGGTTTGCACGCCGGTCAGTCCGGTGCCGCACCCCCATCGCACGCGTGTTATTCCGACCCTGGCCGCAGCGTTCACTCATCCTGAACCGCGCCCCTGAGGCTGCTCGATCCAGCGTGTGACGTTCGATGAGCACCGGTGTCTCTTTCCAGAGGTCTCAGGCATCAAATAGGTACGAAAGCTATGGCGTGGCGTGATTCCAGCCCGATCCGTTACATTCGAAAAGTGACCAGAGGCATGTTGCGTCTGGCTAAGCCGCCCCTGCAGGTGGTCGTCGCACGTACGCGCTCGCTCGTGGTCAAGGTCGCCCACCGCAGCCCTTGGCTGAACGCACGACTGCGCCGGTATCGCTATTACGATCATCGCCTGCGCATTCTGCTCGGTCTGACGGGCAGCCCCCCGCCTGCCCCCCCATCGATCCAACCCTCCGACATCGCCGGGGAGCTTCCCGCCGCATGGTGCAGCAGGGGTCATAACGACGCCCGCAAAAGCCCCCTCGAATCCTGGTTCAACCGGTAGCAGTGGTTTTCGATACGTGAAAAGAATTCTCGCACTCAGTTTTTTCCCCGCCTTCGCGCCAGCTTCCAATGGTGGCGAGGCGCGCCTGTTCAATTTCTATCTGGCCCTGAGCCGCTTCCACCACGTCACGCTGTTGTCCTCCGGGCATCGGGGTGTGAAGGAAGAAGTCATCAATCACGGCAGCCAGTTCGTGGAGCGACGCATCCCTAAGGATGACTTCTTCGCCCGCCATTGGAGCGAGCTGGACCCTTTTAACGGCGGTGGCGACATGTCCGGCCCGTCGATTGCTGCAAGCGGACGTCACCCCACGCTGCTGCACCGGGCATATATAGAAGAATACGCAGCCGCCGACATCATCATTCACGACTCGCCGTTTACCGTGGATTACGACCTGTTCGCCGGGGTCGATCACAAACCGCGCCTGTACAACGCGTACAACTGCGAGAGTGACCTGTATCGCGCGCTGCACCCCCATGAGCGAAGCAAGCCGGTGCACGAACTCGTCGAGCAAGCCGAATGCCGTCTGCTCAAGGCGGTCGATGCTGTGTTGTATTGCAACGAAGATGACCTGACCGCCTTTCAGCGCTTGGTGCCCGATGCCGCGTTCGATGCCCTGTCGGTGCCCAATGGGCAACTGGCATTGGCCATCAACCCGGTGCGCGTGGCCGATCAACAGCGCTGCTCGGCCGTGTTCATGGGCAGCTCGCATACGCCCAATGTCCAGGCAGCGCTGTTCATTGCCAACGAACTGGCCCCACAAGTGCCGGACGTGGTGTTCGACATCATCGGCAATTGCCTGCCGGAAGGTCGCTACCCGAGCAACGTCGTGCGCCACGGCCTGGTCTCGGTCGAAAAGAAATTGCAGCTGTTGCAGCAGGCCAATGTCGCCCTCAACCCGATGGACGCTGGCAGCGGCTCAAATGTGAAGGTATTCGACTACTTCGCCCACAGCTTGCCTGTGCTGTCCACGTCGATTGGCATGCGCGGTGTCTCGGCGGTTGAAAATGAACACGTGCTGCTGGCCCCCATGAGTGAGTTCGCCCATGTGTTGCGCGGCTGGCGCGAGCGTCAGCAAGACTGGCTGCTGATCGGCGCTGCAGGTAACGCCCTGGGCCGTGAAAAGTACACCTGGGCTCATATCGCTCAAGGCATGGCGGATTATCTGGACCGCGTCATCAGCAAACGCAGCAGCCTCGCGCAACCGGTCCTGGTGCTCAACGATTACAACTCGTTCACTGCGGTGGGCGGCGGCGCGACCCGCACCCGTGGCCTGTATGCGGCCGTGGCGCAGTGGTGCCCGGTCCTGTTCATCTGCTTTGCCAATGGCGACGAGTTGCGCGTGGACCACTATGGCCCGGCGACCACTGTGATTTCGGTGCCGAAGACGCCCGGCCACATCACCGAGCAAATGCGCGTGAACGCGCTGTCGGTGACGTCGGCTGACGATATTGTCGCCAGCAGCGAGTCGGTAAAGAACGCGCTCTTGCTGTCCATCTATCAGTTGGCCAAGGCCAATGCGCGGGTGATCGCGGTCGAGCATCCCTATCTGGCTGCGATTCCCTGTCTGTTTGGCGACCGCTTCATTTATTCCTCGCAGAACAACGAAACCCTGCTCAAGCAGCGCCTTTTCGAAGGGCACCCTGAGGGGGAGTCGCTGATTGCTCAGGTCGCCCTGCTGGAAAGAACAGCCGTAGAGCGTGCCGCTGCGGTAGTCGCGGTGGCTGAGGATGACGCAGTGTCGCTCACCCGAGGAGTGCAGACGTGTGGGCCGATGGTGGTGGTGCGCAACGGCGCCGAAGTGCCCTCGATACCCACGCCGCAAGACCTCGATGCCGTCAGGATGCAGATCAAACAACCCTCTGCGGTGTTTCTTGGTTCGGCGCATCCGCCGAACATCGAAGCCGTTTATTTCATCGTCAACCAGTTGGCCCCGGCCTGCCCTTCGATTCAGTTCCACATCATCGGGGGGGTGTGCGGCGCCGTGACAGTGCGCGCCGACAGCAACGTCAAGCTGTGGGGCGTTCTCGACGACTCGGTCAAGGCGGCGGTCATGGGGGTCTGCACGCTGGCCGTCAACCCGATGAGCAACGGCAGCGGTTCGAACGTGAAGCTGGCGGACTTCCTTGGTAACGGCCTTTTCACCGTGACCACTGAATTCGGCCAGCGCGGCTATCCGGCGGCGATTGCCCCTCATGTCAGCGTGACCACGCTCGACCAGTTCGCCACTGCGCTGCACACGGCCATGGGCCGGGTTACCCATGAGGCCGTAGATGCGCGCATGGCACGTCGGCAAGTGTTCGATGATCATTTGTCGATGAAGGCGCTGGGCCAGGGTTACGTGCAGCTTTTGCAATCCCTTGAAGTGCCTCGCAAGCGGGTGCTGTTTGTCACGTATCGGTATGTGTCGCCGGCACTCGGCGGCGCTGAGTCGATGATTGAAAACCTGCTGCGTGCGCTGGATGCCTCTGGCCATTTCGACATCGACCTGATTGCAGCGCAGGCAACTTCGCTGCAAAGCGCCAGCCGCTTTTGCGATCACTACCTTTTCGATGGCAACAGCGCCGCGTTCACCGACCTGCGCCATACCCGCTTCGCCCGATTCGAGGTCCAGAACGCTCATCCCGAACAGGGCGGCAAGGCATTGATCGCAGCGTGGAGCGCGCAATGCCTATTTGAGCGTGAGGTTTATCAACAGCGCGTGCCCGAACTTCGCCGCCATGGGCTTGCGTGGGGATGGAGTGCGCCTGAAGCCATCGGCGCAAATCGGTTCGAGCGCTGGGCGCTCACCTCCAGTGCCATTCATTTGAACACCGATGCCCGCGTCTCGCTGCAGGGCGCGGCGCCTTCGGCCACCGCGTTGCTGATACAGGATGCCCAAGGCGGGCTGTTGTACAGCGGTCAGGTGTCAGGCGAATTCGTCATCGAATTCCACGCAAGACGTGGCACGGTGGAAATACAGGCTTCGAGCCCTGCGCCGTCGTACGACGATCCGCGCCCGCTGGCCTTCATCCTCAAGGCATTGCGCATCGACGATCAGCCCCTGAACCTCAACGTTCAGCCGCTGTGCGACGTGGCCGGCATGACGCCAGAAGCAGGGTTCGACCTGCTGCACAACGCCGCCGAACGCTCGCGCCGACCGTTGGGGATCAACCTCACCGACCTGCGCGGCCCTTGGTCCAGCGGACTGGAGCGTTTTCTGGAGGAGAATATCAGCCAGTATGATTTGGTGGTCACTCACAACACGGTATTCCGCACCGCTATCGCTGCTGTCGAGCAGGCCCGCCAACACGGCGTGCCGACCATCGTGATCCCTCACGCGCATTTGGACGACGACTTCTACCACTTCCCCGACGTGCTGGACTGCGCCAAGCAGGCGAGCCTGTTGTTGGCGGCCCCCAAAGCCGCCTGCGCGTTCTATGCTCGGCAGGGGTGCAAAGTCGACTATCTGCCCGCTGGCATTGATGTCAGCGAGCCGTTTGGCGCCGACGATGTCGCAGCGTTCCGCGCGCTGTACACCTCGGAAAAACCGTTCGTGCTGGTCCTCGGCCGCAAAGCCGGGGCCAAGGGTTATCAGCAGATCATCGACACTGTGGCCACGCTCCCTGTGGAGTACGGCATGCAGGTGGTGTTGATCGGCCCGGACGACGACGGCGTGGTGATCGACTCGCCGCACGCGGTATATCTGGGTCGCCAGCCTCGCGAGGTGGTGAGGGGCGCGCTGATGTCATGCGTCACGCTCGTCAACATGAGCACCAGCGAAAGCTTCGGTATCGTGCTGCTCGAAGCCTGGATGGCCGGACGCCCCGTGGTGGTAAACAGCGAATGTGCGGCATTCCACGACATGGCCATCGACGGGCACAACGCGCTGATGGTCGATGCGAAAAACCTGCGTTCGGCGCTATGGCGATTGGCATCCGATGAAGCGCTGTGCCAGCAGTTGGCCAAAAACGGCCAACACACGATGCAGGCTTATGACTGGAGCAACGTCGGCCAGGATTTCGTCGCCCATTGCCTGGGACTGTTCGAGGATCTGACGCCTGAAGCCAGCCCCCCGGCCATTGACGCGGAGCTTGCCCGATGAAGGCCACGCTACGTGCGCTGTGGCATTACCGCAGTTTCATATTGGGCAGCGTCAAACGAGAGTTTCAGGCCAAGTACTTGAACTCGCTGCTGGGCGCCGCCTGGAGCGTGATCCAGCCGCTGTCGATGATCTTCGTCTATACGGTGATTTTTTCCCAGATCATGAAAGCCAAGTTGCCGGGCGTCGAGAGCACCTTCGGTTACAGCATCTACCTGTGCGCGGGCATCATCATGTGGGGGTATTTCAGCGATGTGGTCGGACGCGGTCAGAACATCTTCATCGACAACGCCAACCTGTTGAAGAAACTGAGCTTCCCACGGTTTTGCCTGCCATTCACACTGGTGCTCAGCGCCACGCTGAATTTCGCAATCATCCTCGGTCTGTTCGTGGTGTTCCTGCTGATCAGCGGCAACTTTCCGGGGCTGTCGTTCGTGGCCATCTTCCCCATCCTGGCGGTGCAAGTGATTTTCGCGCTGGGGCTGGGCATGGTGCTGGGCGTGTTGAACGTGTTTTTCCGCGATGTCGGGCAGTTGTTCGCAGTGGTGTTGCAGTTCTGGTTCTGGATGACGCCAATCATTTACCCACTGAGCATTTTGCCGCCGATGGCTCAGCATTTGATGGCCTATAACCCGATGGCCGTTTTGATCGGCGCGTATCAGCAGGTGCTGGTACACGGTCAGTGGCCAGAGTGGTCGGGCCTGTGGCCGGTGCTGCTGGTCGGGGTCCTGCTTTGCCTGCTGGCGTTGCGGCTGTTCAGAAAGCGCTACGCCGAATTGATGGATGAATTGTAATGGGCAGTATCAGTGTACGAGGCCTGGGTAAGGCCTATCGACAATACCCCACACGCTGGTCGCGTCTGGTGGAATGGCTGAGCCCGATCAAGAAGCCCCGCCACCATCTCAAATGGGTGTTGCAGGACCTCAACTTCGAAATCGCACCGGGCGAATCCGTCGGCATCATGGGCGTCAACGGTGCAGGCAAAAGCACGTTGCTCAAGATCATCACCGGCACCACTCACGCCACCACTGGCAGTGTGGGGATCAATGGCCGGGTGGCGGCCTTGCTCGAACTGGGGATGGGTTTTCACCCGGACTTCACGGGCCGGCAAAACGCGGTGATGGGCGGCCAGTTGCTGGGCTACAGCGTGGCGGAAATCAACGCGCTGATGCCGCACATCGAAGCCTTCGCCGAGATCGGCGAGTACATGGATGAGCCGGTGCGCAAGTATTCGAGCGGGATGCAAGTGCGCCTGGCGTTTGCCGTGGCGACAGCCTCGCGCCCGGACGTGCTTATCGTCGACGAAGCGTTGTCGGTCGGGGATGTGCGATTCCAGGCCAAGTGCTACCAGCGGGTCGCAAGCTTTACCCGTGAAGGCACGACGCTGCTGCTGGTGTCCCACAGCGCCGATGACGTAGTGAAACACTGCGACCGGGCGATTTTGATCAAGGGCGGCCGGATCGAGATGGACGGCTCGTCCCGCGATGTCACCAACCGCTATCTGGACGAACTGTTTGGCAAGAAAAAAACACCGGCTGCCGCGCCAACAGTGCAACCGGAAGAAGCAGCCAACGAAGCACCAACGGCCGTCATGGGCGACGAGCACGACGACGTCTACGCTCAACGCCCTGGCTACCGGCCAGAAGAATATCGATGGGGGCACGGGGGCGCTGAGATTCTGGACTATCGCATCGCCGCAGCCGGTCAGGTGTACCCGTCACGAATCGACAGCGGTGTGCAGACCGATTTCCATATGAAGGTGCTGTTTCATGAGGCCTACGACAGCGTGGTGGCGGGTTTTCTGATCAAGAGTATCGAGGGGCTGTTCCTGTACGGCACCAACTCGTATCTGGCGGGGGGCGCCGGCCAACGTTTGTCGGCCAAAGCCGGTGAAGTAAAGGTCTTCCGCTTCTCGATGCCACTGCGACTGAACGCTGGCGACTATTTGGTTTCATTTGGAATGTCCTCGGGTGATCCCCGGGACGAATTGGTCCCGCTCGACCGTCGCTATGACTCGGTGCTGTTGAAGGTCGGCTGCGAGAGGCCCTTTTGGGGCATCGCCGACCTGGATTCGAGTTTCGAGGTCGCAGGACAATAACTGTAAGGATTAGTCATGAGTCAATCGCTCGCTGAATTGGTATCGGACCTGCCTGAGATCTATCAGGCCATTTTTGGTCACCCAGACATCGCTCAGGAAACGTCGCGCGCCTGTACTGATCGCCTCGACCACATCGCTGAAGTCTACGATGCACTCGCTGCGCAATTAGGCCGGCCTTTGCGCGTGCTGGACATGGGTTGCGCACAGGGTTTTTTCAGTCTGAGCCTGGCGGCACGCGGCGCGGAGGTGCACGGGGTGGACTTTCTCGACAAAAATATCTTTGTCTGCCAGGCCCTTGCCCATGAAAACCCGGCACTGAAAGCGACCTTCTCGGTGGGTCGGCTGGAAGAAACTGTCGCCGCGCTGCAACCTGAACAATATGACCTCATTCTTGGGCTGAGCGTGTTGCATCACGTGGTGCACGAACACGGCGTGCCACAGGTTCAAGACTGGCTGCGCCATGTCGCGCAGGTGAGCAAGGCGGCCGTGTTCGAACTGGCGCTGCGCGAAGAGCCGCTGTACTGGGGGCCGTCACAACCGGCGCATTACCTTGAGCTGTTGCAGGGCTACGGGTTTATTCACGAGCTTGGCTTGTTTGGCACGCACTTGTCCGGCATCGCACGCCCGTTGCTGGTTGCCAGTAATGAATACTGGGTTTCCGGCCCAGTGGCTGAGCGCATCGAACGCTGGTCGACCGAACCGCACAATCTGGCCAACGGCACGCATCAGGGCAGCCGCCGCTACTACTGGGCGGCCGGGGCTTTTGCCAAAGTGATTCGCTTCGACGGCGAGCGTGGCGAGGTCAACCGTGCCGAGTACGAGCGCGAGCTGGCCTTTTTGAGCCATCCGCCCAGTGGTTTCCAGGCGCCTGCTCTGCTGTCACACAGCCTAGGGGTTAACGAGGGAATGCTGGTCATGGAGCGCTTGGACGGGCAGTTGCTGCTTGACGCGATACAGCAGAACGAGCCGTTCGACACCGTGAACGTGCTGACCGAGGTGCTGCAGCAGTTGGCGGCCCTCGAAGCCGCCGGTTTGTATCATCAGGACGTTCGAACCTGGAACCTTATGCGGCTCGACAACGGCAAGACACAACTGATCGATTTCGGCAGCATCGCACCGCAGGCGCGCGACTGCGTCTGGCCGGACGATATTTTCCTGGCCTTTTTGATCCTCGTGCATGAGCTGTCGAACCGTCGCGTCGATGACCCGTCGTCACTACGCGCTGTATCCATCAGCCCCTATGCACTGGACGAGCCTCTGCGCAGTTGGGCAGTGAGTTTCTGGAACACCCCGCTGGCGCAGTGGACGTTCAAAGGATTGCTCGATGCACTGTTGCAAGGGCCTGCACATGAGGCGCCCTCGACAGACGTCTACCCCGCCGATGTCTGGGCCACGTCGATGGAACAGGTCATCCAGGCGCAAAAGCTGCACATGGCTTATCTGGAAGAAGGCATCACTAACGGCCGGGTCTATCAGTTGCAGGCAGAGGACAAGATTCGCCGCCTGGAAGAATGGTCGGTGCTCATCAACGAACAACTGCCCGTGCTGTATCAACACAGTGAGCAGATTTCGGTACTCGATGGGCGTCTTCAGCAATTGGAAATGCGCCTTCAGCAGAAACAGGATGAATTGGCTGCGCTGTACCTGAGTTCGTCGTGGAAACTAACCAAGCCGTTGCGCTGGGCCAGCCGCAAGCTGGCTCGCCTGATCAGAAAATAAAGAGTCGACGGGGCGGTCACACGCCGACTCGATGCGTGCATTTGGAGTAATGGGAGTGGGAACGACTTTTTTTCGCTACGTCAGTGTGGGGGTCGTCAATACCCTCATTCATTGGGGCGTATTCGCGCTGGCGTTTTACCTGATGGGCGCAAGCCAGGCGCTGGCCAACGTCCTGGGCTTCGGGGTTGCCGTCACGTTCAGTTTCTTCGCGAACGCCCGATTCACCTTCAGCGCTGACGCCACTGCCGCGCGCTATGTGTTGTACGTCGTATTCATGGGTGCTCTGGCGGCCACCTTCGGCTTTCTGGCCGAGCACTGGGCACTTCCACCTATCGTTACACTGGTCGTGTTTTCGGCGGTCAGTCTAGTGTGCGGCTTCATCTATGCCCGATTTATCGTATTCAGCAGTAAAGGAGAACCTTGATTGAAAGGGATGGATCAAACACACAGCACACCTTGGTATCAGCAGCCCATGGGGCGGTTGACCGCCGTGGTCATGGTGGTGGCCGCCGCGCTGGCAACGGTTTTTGTGTACCTTCGCGGCCAGGACCTGAACTGGGACCTGCTCAATTACCACTACTACACCGGCTATGCGTTGCTGACCGGGCGGTACGCTCACGACATCGCCGCATCCGGCATGCAGTCGTTTCTGCACCCCGCCACCAACGTGTTCGCGTACCTGTCGTTGCGCTACCTACCATTCCCTTTTAGCGCCTGGAGCACGCTGCTGGTTCAGTTGGCCAGCCTGCCTGCCATCGCGCTGATCGCCAAAGAGGTCGGTCGCAGCCTGGGGTATGTAAAACCGTCCCTGTCCCAGGTGCTGGCGGTGGTACTGTGCCTGCTTTCCCCGCTGTGGTGGAGCGAACTGGGCACCTCGTTTTTCTCTTCCTGGATCGCCCCTGTGCTCCTGTGGGGGGTGTACCTGCTGGTCCGTTGCTTCGACGCCCCGCTGATCCAGTCCAGAAGCCTGTTCATGGCTGGCGTCTTATTGGGCTTCGCCACCGGGCTTAAGCTCACCAACGCACCGTTTGCCGTGGCCGCCGCGTGCACCCTGCCCTTGCTCCATCGTGGCGATATCCGAGCATCGCTGCGCATGGCGCTGGTGTTCATTATTGGGGGTGTTTTCGGTGCGTTGCTGACTGCCTGGTGGTACGGCTACTTGTGGCTGGAATGGCAAAGCCCATTGTTTCCGCTGTACAACACAATCTTCAAGTCGCCTTTCTATGACTTGAAGGACTACAGGGACATGCGCTGGAAGTTCTTCGAATTCAGCGAGTTCTGGGATTACCTGTATCAGTCCGCCGTGGGCACCGTGAAAACCTCGGAAGTTCGCTTCGCCGATGCCCGCATCCTGTTGATCAGTGTGCTGTTGCCGTTCGCAATCCTGCGAAGGCCCGCTACGAAACACGGTAGATCAAGCAGTGCGTTGCTGATTTTCGTGGGCGTGAGCTTCATCCTGTGGGCGCGGTTGTTCGCCTATCAGCGCTACCTCATTCCCGTAGAGCTTGTATTAGGGGTGTTCGCCTGGGTGCTGATTGCAAGAATATTCGCCCGTGAATCCCTGCGAGTTGCCGCATTGGCGTCGTTAGTAGTGGTGAGCGCGGTGTTGCTGAAAGTGCCCGATTGGGGCCATGCAAAGGCCGAGAACGGCTCCCGCAACCCTTTTTCCATCGCGATACCGGAACAACTGAGAACAACGCCCGCGCGCTATTTGGTGATGGGTGCGCCAATCGGCTATGTATTACCTTATTTGAACGCCGACAGCGTGTTCTACGGGCTTAATTTTTCCAGACAGAGTGAGCGGCTGATTGCTCAGAAGCTTCGTGAACCGTCCCCTCTGCCCCTGCGCGTCTTGGCGGAAGATAAAGACCTGCCCGGCATCTGGCGCAGTCTGGCGCGATTCGCCATTACCAGCGAAACGCATTCGTTCAATTGCACCTACCTGACAACCGTGGTCTCTCAATATTCATCCTGCGAATTGGTGCCCGGCGGACACACCACGCTTGCGGACCACGGGGAGATCATCAACGCAGCTTTTGGTACTGCCGATATCGCGCAGAAGAACGGCGTGCTTTGGGAGGAGGGATTCAGTTATCAAGAATCGTGGGGCCGTTGGAGCGACGGACGGGTTTCCGTTCTGGGGTTCCAGGCCTGTTTGCCTCAAGGCCGCCTGAGAGTTTCGATCACCGCCCGCGCCTTCGGAGAAAACATCGGGCACCCCGTCCAGTTTGTGCTGGGAGGCGAGCAACAGACCGCGATCTTCGACGACTCATTCAGTAATACGTCCCTGTACTTCACCAACACGCAAGAATGCGCCAACTCGCTGACCATGCGATTCCCGGCGCCAGTGATTTTTAAACGACCAGAGCCTGGTGTCGACCCGAGATATCTCGGCCTGGGGTTCACCCGGATACAAATAATCAAGGAACCACAATGAGTGTGACCGCAATCATCCTGCCGGCTTATAACGAAGAATTGACGGTCGGCGCCACCCTAGAGGACTTTCACAACGCGTTGCCGTCCGCCGCTATCTGGGTGGTGAATAACCGCTCCAGCGACGCCACGCAGCAACGCGCGGAAGAAACGCTGCAACGGCTTGGCTGCAAGGGTGGCGTGATCAACGAATCGCGCCCCGGCAAAGGCAATGCAGTACGTCGGGCGCTGTTGGATATCGATGCCGATATCTACGTGCTCGCGGACGCAGACCTGACCTACCCGGCATCCGACATTCATGCGCTGCTCAAGCCTGTGGTCAGCGGCGAAGCTGACATGGTGGTGGGTGACCGCCACAGCCACGGGAAATACGCAGAAGAAAACAAACGCCCGCTGCACGGCTTCGGCAATCGCCTGGTGCGCAACCTGGTGAATGGCTTATTTGGAGCGAATCTGGCCGATATCATGAGCGGGTACCGAGTGTTCAATCGTCGCTTCGTCAAAAGCTACCCGATCCTTGTCGAAGGCTTTGAGATTGAGACCGACATGACGCTGCACGCGCTGGACAAGCGTTTGCGTATCGTCGAGGTGCCTTGCGACTATCGGGACCGTCCCACCGGCAGCTTTTCCAAGCTCAACACGGTGAAAGACGGCATACGCGTGCTCAGTACGATCTGGAACATCCTGCGTTATTACCGACCCCTCTGGTTTTTTGGCGGCGCGGCCCTGCTGGTTGCGCTGCTGGGTTTGCTGACAGCCCTTCCGGTCGCAGCCGACTGGATCAGAGAGCAGTACATCCACCACGTTCCGTTGGCCATATTGGCTACCGGGCTTGAACTAGTCGCCGTAGTATTGGCGTCCATCGGGTTGATCCTGGACTCCATTACGCAACAGGACCGTCGCCGATTCGAGCTAGAGCTGCTGAAAATGAAACACCCCGGCCCCAGCGATATCAACTGACGGCGCGTGCCGGTCACTCCAAGATCACCGGCACACCCAAAACGCGGCTATTCAAACGCCAAACAGGCGATATACGCCCATCGTCTGCCGCGCACATTTTTCCCAGGAAAACGTCTGCGCACGGGTGATGCCGGCCACTGACATCGAGGCTCTGAGGATGTCGTCTTCAAGCAAGGACTGCATGTGGTCGATCAGTTGGTCCACATCACCTGCCCGAATGTGCAAAGCGTGCTCACCGGTGATCTCCGACATGGATGTGTCGCCAGTACAAATGACCGGAACACCCGATTTCATCGCCTCCAGTACTGGCAGCCCAAACCCTTCGTAATAGGAGGGGTACACAAACGTGCCGGCGCCGGCGTACAAGGACGGCAAATCGCTGGCCGGGACGAAGCTCAGATGCCGCAAGCCCTCGTTGCGCAGCGCGTCGATCTGGGCTTGCAAGCTTTTATTACCCCAACCCGGCGCACCTGCCAACACAAGCGGAAAGGCCTTTTTCAAGTGCGAAGGCAGGTTGGCCCACCCCTTCATTAAGACGTCCACTCCTTTGCGGGGCTCCAGCGTGCCCACAAAGAGAAGGTATTGACCATGGACCAGCGAATAGCGGCTTAGCACCTCGTGAGTCTGGGCAGCGGTCTGCGGGGCGTAGTGATCGGCAGCCCCCAAATGAATCGCCCGGACCTTTTGTTCCTGCAGCTGATAGCGCTCAATCAACTCTCTGCGGACCTGCTCAGAGTCGGTGATGATCATGTCCGCTCGCGCCAGCGTGTCCGGCATTTTGGCATTCAACCAGGCAACACGCTTGGAGGGATGGTGTTGGGGATAACTGATAAAGGACAGATCGTGGATCGTCGAAATGGCCGGCCCTTTATGGCGCTTCAAAATGAAGTTGGGCTCGTGGTAGACGAAATCGCTGAACTGCCTGGACCTCATCTGCAACAACGTATTGCGCATGGCTTCGCGCGCGCGGTACGCCAGGATCGAGTTGCGAAGTGCAGCCATGACAGGGCCGTTTTTGCTTCCACTCACCATGTCAGGCGGGACGTCCGTTTCAGCTTTCTCCAGCGAAGTTTTTGCTTCGCTGAAGTAATGCCCGGAGAAGCACTTGATGGCTTCGAACTCCCCCGAAGCGATGAATTGCTTCAGCAGGTTTAGGGTGTAGATACCGATGCCCGTCATGGGCGGTGCCAGCGATTCTGTATTGATCAGTAACTTCATTGCGCCATGTTCACCTGGTAGCGCCAGTACGCAAGGATGTTAGCCAGCGTCTGCTCCAGCTCGATATCTGGGGCCCAGCCGGTGATTTGCCGAATGAGCGAATTTTCACCGGTGGCGCTGGGTATATCGGATGGCCGCATACGGTCAGGGTCCTGAACGACTTCGACTGAACAGGAACTCAATCCGACCAACGTGTCGAGGATCTGTTGAATCCTGCGCGGGCGGCCGCTGCAGATATTCAAGCATCGCGGGTAACTTGTGCCTTGGCTGGACAGTTCGAGCAGGCTCAAATAGGCATCGCACACATCCTGCACGTCAAGGAAGTCGCGTTCGGCCTCCAGGTTACCGACGTGCAGCACCGGCGGTTGTTTGTCGGCTTCGATCAGCGCGATCTGGCGGGCAAAAGAGGCGGTGACGAAATCAGCGGACTGTTGAGCACCGATGTGATTGAACGGCCTTACGATCACGCCTGGCTGGCCCTGCCGGAAATACTCATTGAAGGCTGTTTCTGCCGCCAGCTTGCTGGCCGCGTATGGGTTGAGCGGCAGGCAGGCGGCGTCCTCTCGCAGGGCGATGCCTTGCTTGAACGCTGCGCCGTAGACTTCCGATGAGCTGACAAACATCACGAATGCTTCAGGTGCGGCCTGACGCATTGCCTGCAAAAGGTTCACGCTGCCCATGACGTTCGTTTGCCATGTCAGTTGCGGGTCTTTGAAGCTAGTAGGCACATGGGTGATTGCAGCCAAGTGCACGACGTGAGTGGGTGCGGCGTCGGCGACTGCGCGAGTCAGCGCATCGGAGTCACGAATATCGCAGCGCAGTGTCTGGTCTGCATGAGCAGGCGATTCGGCGCTGGAACTGACAATCGCAACGACGTGATGCCCGGACGCTTGCAACGTCCTGCACAACACCTGTCCTACAAAACCGTTTGCGCCTGTAACGAGAATGCGTTGCATGGTCCCGGCTTCCTTATTTGCTGTGGCCCAGGCGGGCAAGTCTATCAGGCCAGAGCGCCCCAGCCGAACACTGGATACCGTGCCTGCCGCAAGGATGCGCTTGCTAGAAACAGGGGTTTAGAGAAGAGCGCCACTTGCCGCCTGCAATTGGAGGCCGTTCATCCGGGCAGCAGAAAAGGTGGCGTCGAAGGAGTCGATCAACAGATCAGGTAATGGCGGGCCATGCAAAGAGCCTGCTTTCACACACTCTTTGCATTCGAGTCGCAGCGCTGTATCAGAACGACTTACCGGTTTTCACACGCTCAAGATCGCTCTTGACCATCAGGTCACACAGCTGTTCCAGCGTGGTCTTGGCTTCCCAGCCCAGTACGCGCTTGGCTTTTTCCGGGTCGCCAATCAGCAGTTCGACTTCGGCTGGACGGTAGAACTTAGGGTTGACCTGAATGACGGTCTTGCCGGTCTTGGTGTCGATGCCGTGTTCGTTGTCAGCGCTGCCTTTCCATTCCAGCTCGATGTCCACGGCCTTGAACGCCATGGACACGAAGTCACGGACAGTCTCGGTGCGGTTGGTGGCCAGAACGAAGGTGTCCGGCTCGTCGGCTTGCAGCATGCGCCACATACCTTCGACGTATTCCTTGGCGAAACCCCAGTCGCGCTTGGCGTCCATGTTGCCCAGCTCAAGCACGTCCTGCTGGCCCAGCGAAATACGGGCAACCGCGTCGGTGATCTTGCGGGTCACGAACTCTTTACCGCGCAGTGGCGATTCATGGTTGAACAGGATGCCGCTGGAACCGAAGATCCCGTAGGACTCACGGTAGTTGATGGTCATCCAGTGAGCGTAGAGTTTGGCGACGCCGTACGGGCTGCGCGGGTAGAAATCGGTGGCTTCGGTCTGAGGGACCTGTTGCACCTTGCCGAACATCTCGGAGGTCGAGGCCTGATAGAAGCGGATCTTCGGGTTAATGATGCGGATCGCTTCCAGCAGGTTCACCGCGCCGATGCCGGTGATTTCTGCGGTGGTAACCGGTTGCTCGAAGGACACGCCTACGAAGCTCTGGGCTGCCAGGTTGTAGATCTCGGAAGGCTCAGCCTTCTGCAGCAGGCGAATGCTTGCGCCCAGGTCAGTCAGATCGTGCTCGACCAGCTCCAGATTCGGGTGGTTCAACGCGCCGACTTCTTCCAGACGCCAAAAGTTGACCGAACTCGTACGGCGGTAGGTGCCGTAGACCTTGTAGCCTTTTTCGAGAAGCAATTGGGTGAGGTAGGCGCCGTCCTGACCGGTAACGCCTGTGATAATCACTGATTTGTTGGGTGCATTCATTGCTTCATGTTCCGCTGTGGGACAGAGTCCGTTTTACTGTTGTTACTCAACCAGATGTTGACGCTATCCACGCTTTCCTCGGAAAGCTTGCCAGCCCAACGATTGAGAATGAACAGATTCGTGATGAAGTCGTATTGGGTCTTGAGCAGGTCGCGACGAGCCTTGAACTCGTTCTGCGTCGCAGTCAACACATCCACGGCATTCACCACCCCGTAAGAAAACGCCTTGTCTGCCGCGATGCTGGACTGCTCGGCAGAGCTCAGGGCGTTCCGGTTGGCGCGTATTTTTTCGACACTGGAGTCCGCGGTCAAGTAAGCGTTCGTCGTTTCCTTGACGACTTGCCGACGTGTCGCCTCCATTTGTTCCTCCGCAGTAATCTGGTCCTGATACAGACCACGAACACGCGCAGAGGTTGAACCACCACTATAGATCGGAATTTGCACATTGACGCCCGCGACATAGCTATCGGTTCTTGGCGCCAATGCGTTGTTGTAACCTTCGTTGGTATTTTGCGCGCTGAGGTTCAGGCTGACGGTTGGATAATGCCCGCCCTTGCCCCCGCGCAGCGCGGCCTCTGCGGCTTCGACAGCGTGTTGGCTCGCCAGAATCTGCGGGTTATTGACGGTCGCCAACTGCACCCAACTGTCGAGGGTTTCAGCCGAAACTTTCAACTCGACGTCGTCACGCACGCGGCTCAAACGCTCGGTCACCGGGCGGCCGATGATTTCCGAGAGCGCCGCACGGGTCACGCGAACCTGATTGCGCGCGTCCACTTCCTGCGCCGTCAACGAGTCGACCCGCGCCTGAATGTCGAGCTTGTCGGTAATCATTGCCAGTTGTTTCGCGTACAGCGCATTGACCCGATCGAGGTTCTTTTGCGTGGCGCGCAATTCGGCCTGCACCAATTCCAGTTCGTCGTCCGCTGCCAACGCCGCGAAATAACGCTGCGCGAGATCTACGGTGGCTTCTGCCTGAGCTTCCTTGGATTCCTCGCCCGCTTGCTTGGCCAGGCTCTTGAACTTCTCGTAGTTTTCCCAGGCCGCCTTGTTGTAAATGTGCTGGCTGAGCTGGAGCGCGTAGTTTTCGCTGCTGTACGACTGAGTGATCAGCTCGTTTTCCTGGTGAATGCGGTTCTTGCCCGCACTGATACTCACCTGCGGTAGCAGCCCGCCGAATGCTTCGCGCTGCTGTTCCTTGCTCGATTGGGCGCGGGAATATGAAGCGAGGACCCGAGGGTCCTCCAGACGCGATTCACGATAAAGCTGCATCAGGTCAGCGGAATAGGTCTTCGCGCTGATGCTGGTCGCCGGGGGCTTGGGTTTCGAGGGTTCGGCTGTTTTCGGCTCAGCGGCCTGGACTTGCAGCGCCAGCATTCCCAACATCAGACATGGAAACAGACGCACAGTCACTCCTCGATCAACGATTGCGAGATGGCGTTACGCGCCGGCTGCAAGAGGTATTGCAACATGGTCCGCTCGCCGGTTTTGACCAGTACGTCGGCAGGCATACCCACCAACAGCTTGCGATCACCCAGTTTGTGCGCACCGGCTTCGGTCACTTTGACGCGGGCCAGGTAGTATGGCTGACCTGTTTTCTCGTTGGTCAGGCGGTCCCCCGAGACGGCTGTGACGATGCCTTCGATCACAGGCGTGGTCGCGCTGTTAAAAGCACTGAAACGAATGTCGGCCAGTTTGTCGATGCCAACGCGGTTGATGTCTTGCGGCGGAATCTGAGCCTCCACCACCAGATCGGACACCGAAGGCACGATGTCCAGCAGAGGCGTGGCCTGACGCACGACGCCACCGATGGTGTGAACGGTCATGCCGATGACCATGCCGTCATCCGGCGCACGAATAATGATTCGAGTCAGACGATCAGCCAGCGCAGCGGTCTTCTCTTGCAGGTCATAGGCTTTGGTCTGCACTTCAGCCAGTTGCTTGGCGACGTCAGAGTTGAAGTCTTTGTTGATCTGCAAGATCTGTAATTGAGTTTCGTTGATCTGCAAACGGGTCTTGGTGATGGTCGAGCGGTGATCCGCGACTTCCGATTTCAGCATATCCAGCTTGCGTTGCTGCTCGAGCATGCGCTGCTTGTCGACGAAGCCTTGGGACAGCAGGTCTTTCAGGTCGCCAATCTCGCCGGTGTATGAGCCTTCGAGGTTGTTCTTGGTGCCGATCATGTCTTCGGTACCTTTGATCTGCTGATTCAGCTGACCAATGCGCTCCTGTAAGACCGAGATTTGACCGAGACGCGCGCCACGACGGGCGTTGAATACCTGGGTTTCGCCGGCACGCGCTTCGACACCCCGTGGGGTATCGGCTTCTGCCATGGAGCCGAAGTCGATGGACGGCAGGTTATCGCGCTCGGCGATCAGACGCGCTTCCATCGCCTTGGCCGCGATCAACTGGTTGTGGTTCATGTCGTACTCGGCGCGCAATTGCGCGTCATCGAGCACAATCAACGGATCGCCCGCCTTGACGATGTCACCGTCATGCACCAGCACGTCCTTAACGATGCCGCCTTCCAAGTGCTGAACCGTCTTGCGGTAAGCCTGTACGGTCACGACGCCCGGCGCGTAAACGGCGCCGTCGATTGGGGCAAAACCTGCCCACACACCGAAGATGCCGAAGGTCACCAGCAAAATGCCGAAACCCAGACGGCGTGTCTTGGTGTCCGATACGGGTAAATCCGAGAAGTTATCGGGTTGGATACTGAGCGTGCGGGTCATCGATATCTTCCTGTCAGGCGCGAGCGGTCGCGCCTGTGCCTACCTGGGCTTTCTGTTGAGCGGCGATCTGTTGCTTGTTCAACTCTTCCATCACTTGGTCGCGCGGGCCGTACATGCTGATGCCACCGGCGCTCATGACGAGCAGGCGATCAAGCTGGGACAGAATCGTCGTACGGTGCGTGATCACGAAGATTGTTGCGCCGGTCTGCTTCAGTTCCTGAATGGCGGTGGCCAGCGCACGCTCGCCCACTTCGTCGAGGTTGGAGTTGGGCTCGTCGAGCAGGATCAGCCGCGGCGAACCGTAGATCGCACGGGCCAGACCTACGCGCTGGCGTTGACCGCCCGACAGGTTGACGCCGTCGCCGCCGATGACCGTGTCGTAGCCTTCCGGCAGTTGCAGGATCATCTCGTGGACGCCCGCCGTTTTCGCGGCCTTGACCACCAGTTCAGGATCAACGTCGGCAAAACGCGCGATGTTCTCGCTGATGCTGCCTTCGAACAGTTCGATGTCCTGAGGCAGATAGCCCAAATGCGGACCCAGTTCGTGCTTGTCCCAATTGGCAATGTCGGCGCCATCGAGACGGACCACACCATGCTGCGGCGCCCAGACGCCCATCAGCGCTCGGGCCAAAGTAGATTTGCCGGACGCGCTCGGACCGATAATGCCCACCACCGCGCCCGCAGGTACGGCGAAGCTGATGCCACGAATGATCGGGGATTTCGAGCCCGGCGCACCGACGATAAGGTTATCGACCAGAATGTTGCCCTGCGGAACCGGCAGCGACATGCGCTCTGGCTCGGCCTTCTGTTTGTCGAGGATGTCGTTCAGGCGGTCGTACTGGGAGCGGGCGGCGATGAAGCCTTTCCAGCTGCCGATGATCAGGTCGATAGGCGCCAGTGCACGACCCAAAAGCACGGAACCGGCGATTACGAGGCCAGGGCTGATTTCGTGGTTCACCGCCAGGTACGCACCCAGGCCCAAAATCAAGGACTGGATCAGCATGCGGAAGGTCTTGGAAATGGAGCTGATGATGCCGCCCCGGTCGCTGGCATAGGATTGCAGCAACAGGACGTTGCGCTGACGGCGGCTCCAACGCTCGATGAGCGTGTTGAGCATGCCCATTGATTCGATGACTTCGGCGTTGCGCAGGTTTTTGGTGGTATACAGCGTCGCGGAGATGTTCTCTTTGTTTGCCTGACCCAGCGCCTTACCGGTAAAGCGCTCGTTGAAGTACGCCAGAATCAGCAGGACGATGGCGCTGCCAATCGCAACCCAGCCGTACCAGGGGTGAAACAGGAACATTACGGCCACATAAATAGGCAGCCAAGGAGCATCGAAGAACGCAAACAGGCCGTTACCCGTCAGGAATTGACGCAGGCCGGTCAGATCGTTGAGCGACTGGGCAGAAGCATCCATACCGCCACTTTCCAGGGCGCGTTTGAAGCTGGCTTTGTAGACGTCGCGGCTGAGCAACACATCAAGACGCGTACTGACACGAACCATAATCCGCGAGCGAATCCACTCAAGCGAACCCATGGTGATGACGAGGACGGTCATGATCAGGGTGAGTACCGACAGCGTCGTGAGGTTACCACTGGTCACGACCCGACCGTAGACCTGAAGCATATAGAAAGTGGGAACCAGCATGAGCGCATTGACGAACAAGCTGAAAAAGCCGACCGAGATGAAACTGCTCCTGCAAGATTTCAGAGCAGCCTGCAAGCTGTTTTCATGTGTGCTGCGCATATTTGACTACTGCCGCTATGGGTATCAGGAAAAGCGCGCGAGTGTAACATCGCCACTACCACTGATAAATGAAAAGGTTGTTAATCACGTAGGCCCTAAGAGGTTGAGCTGTAGGACGTTTCGTTGACGCTTTTCAGATCGCGTCCGTGAGCAGAAATTCATGTAGGATTTCGACCGCTGAGCGCGACGCTAGTAAGCAAAGGATTTTTAAGCGATTTCAGGGATCCAATCCATGTCACTGCCAAAAGAATGTCACTTTTCATTTTTTTGGGCGCCTTGGCGAGGGCAAGGGATCTTCAAACGACAAACGGTATTACTTCCAAGGCGCCGGATCACCAAACAACTGCCCCTGCACCCCTTCGATCCCCATCTCGGCAATCACCAAATGCTCGCCCTCAGTCTCGACCCGCTCGGCGATCAAGGGCAGGTCGATGCTGTGCGCCGCCCGCTGCACGGCTTCTATAAAGAGGCGTTTGTGGCTTTCTTCGTCGATGGCGCGGATGTAGCTGCCATCAATCTTCAAATACGCCAACCCAAGGTGCGCCAGGTTACCGATCATGCTGAAGCGGCCACCAAAGCGCTGCAGCGCCAACGTGAAGCCAGCGGCCTGCAAGCGACGAGTGAGTTTTTCAAGCACCGCCTGTTCAGGCAGTTGCTCCTCACCAATCTCGATGGTCAGCCGCCCCGCCAGTTTTGGATGCTGACGCAGCGCGTCAAACACTTGGTTCAGCGCCGCAGGGTCACTCAACGTCGCGGCAGACAGGTTCAGCGCCAATGACTGGTCGTGGGTCTGAAGGTGCTTGAGCACTTGGTGCAGCATCAGCAAGTCCAACCGGCTCGACCAGCCGAACCGCTCGATCCACGGCAGGAAACGCCCCGCCGGAACAGCTTCGTCCTGCTCATTCACCAACCGCGACAACGCCTTGTAATGCAGCACCTTCGTGATATCACGCGTGCCGACCACCGGCTGGAAGAACAGCTCGAAGCCACCATGAGTCAACGCATGATCCAGCACACGATGCCACGTGTGCTGATCATCACCGCTAGGCGCGACTTCGCCATTCTCGACGTAACTCCAGGTTTGCTCGCCTTGGGTTTCGGCCTGTGCCAGTGCCTGATCCGCCAACCCCAGCAACGTCAGCGGCGCCTCGCCAGGAACATAGGGCGCCAACCCCATGTGCGCGACAGGCGACACGTCGGACGCCCCGGTGGCTTCGAGTGTTTTGAGCGCCAATTCCAGATCGTGAACCAGCGCCAGCGCCTCTTCACGGGCCATGCCCGGCGCCAGCACCGCGAACTCACCGCCCCGCGAACGGCTGATGAGGTTCCGGATTTTCGGATATTTCTCACAGCGCGAAAGCAACAACTGTGCGACCGCGATCAGCAGGGCGTCGGTGCGCTTGCCGCCCAGGCGCAGGTTCAGACCCGCAAGGTCCTGGACACGCAACAGCAGCAGATGGCCCGCCCGGTGTTCTTCCTGATTGCTGACATGGGCCTTGAGCTGCATGTCGAAGTACCGCCGGTTCGACAAACCCGTCAGGCTGTCCTGATAAGACTCAACGCGCAGTTTCTCGCTGCGCTCCGAGCTTTCCTTGAACAGTGCCTTGAGTTTATCGACCATCTGGTTCATCGCCTGCACCACCCGACGCAGCTCAGGCGTGCGCGGCAGGTCTGGAAGCGTCAAAAACTCGCGACGGGCAATCGCCTGGGATTGCGCAACCATGTAATCCAGCGGTTTGAGTTGACGACGCAGCAGCAGCGCCCCAAGCAATGCGCTAACGATGCCGCACAACACCAGCCAGCCGAGACTGCCCAACGCGCTCTGCCACAGCTTGGCCAATGCGAACATTGGATGGCTCACCACCTCGACTCGCGCGGTCTGTTGCCAGCCGCGACTCACGATCCCCTCGCCGCCTCCCGGTGCCAAGCCGATGGCGTTGATAAACCATTGCGGCACGCCTTGATTGTCAGGCTCCGCGCTGCGCTCGACGATCACGGCATTGGTCGCCAGGTCCACCACGCGAATACTGGCGTAGTAGCCGCTGTCGAAAATCGACGTCACCATCAACTCAACCATCGCCGGGTCGTCGATGTTGGCAGTCAGCGACAGCGCCAACGACGTCGCGGCGTCTTGCGCGTGAGACTGCAGCTGATTGACGTACTGCGCCCGCGAGCTTTCCAGGCTGACGACAAAACTGCCCGCAAACGCGACAACCAGAAACAGACAGATAGCGATCAACAGCTGTTTGAACAGAGACATCAGTACTCCTAATTCTCAGGCTCGGTCGGGAAGCCTTCGGCGGCCATTTTCTTCAACACGTCCTGCCAACGCGACAGGCGCTTGGTATCGCCCACTTTCTTGTTGCCCTGCGCACCCGGCAGCCACAGCCCTCCGGCATTGAAGGCGTAAACCGGCAACAGGTCCGTCCGTTCGCTGGCGGGTTTGATTTCGTTGATGAGGCTGTCGAGCACCAGCGGCATCGCATTGGGGCTCGAATAATAGGTCAGCACCATGTGCGCACGGTTGAGGCGCAACGCCTTGACGTAGGTGATCAGCAATTTCTCGCTTGGAACGCCCAGCCGACGCAGACTGAAATATTTGGCGATGGCGTAGTCTTCACAGTCGCCCGCGCCCTTCCACAGCGACTCGATGGGCGTGGACCAGTAATCGACCTCATGCCACAGGTCGATGTCTTCTTCGTAACGCATCTGTTTATTGAAGAACTGATTCACCACCGTCAGCTTGTCCATCTCGCTGACCTGCTTCTCGGTCGCCAGCAGATTCTGCCAAGCGTCGATCCGTTGCTTGCCAGCCCCTAACGGACCGTACAGCGCTTCGGCTCTTCTGCTGATCAGCGCGAAATCCCAATCAGCCGTCAGATAGCTCGTACACGCCGTGCACGCCAGTGCAAGCGCCAAAAGCCACCACAACCCTGGGCGCTTATGAGCTGAACGTACTGCCAATTCGTTGAGTCCATCAGGCAAACAGATAACCGGAAAGCGATGGTGAGGGGTCGTGGGAGGAAAGGCAATGGCATGATGAGATCGCAGGTCCGTCCCGGCACCGGATGGCAGGACCGAAACAGCAGCACATTGTCCAATTGATCTTCTGAAACATTTTATCTACGCGTATGATCGTCGCCGGAAACTTCACGTTTTCGACGATATGAAACTTAATCATTTGGATGCGTCTGCCCTCGCTATGCCACCCGAAAGCACTATCAGGACTCTAAAACCATGGGATTGATACCCGTAATTTTGTCTGGCGGCGTTGGTAGCCGGTTGTGGCCCGTTTCGCGCGAGGCCCATCCCAAACCTTTCATGACCCTGCCTGACGGACAGAACCTGATTCAGAAAACCTTTTTGCGTGCTGCGGCGCTGGACAGTGTTTCGGAAGTACTGACAGTCACTAACCGCGAACTCCTCTTCAAGACAGAAGACGAGTACCGGACCGTGAATACCAGCGGCGTCGCTCAGAGCTACATTCTTGAGCCTTTCGGCCGCAATACCGCCGCCGCCGTCGCCTTGGCCGCCCTGCAACTCAAAGAAGCCCACGGCTCCGAGGCGCACATGCTGGTCCTGGCCGCCGACCACCTGATCCAGAACGAAGCAGCATTCGCGCAAGCAGTCGCCAAAGCCGTGCAGCTGTCGGAAAAAGGCTTTCTGGTCACCTTCGGCATCAAGCCTCAGTACCCTGAAACCGGCTTTGGTTACATCGAAGCGGGCGCGCCGATCGACTCGAACGGCGGCCTGCAGGTCGCCCGGTTCGTCGAGAAACCGGACTTGGCCACGGCCGAGTCCTATCTGGCGGCGGGCAACTACTTCTGGAACTCCGGCATGTTCTGCTTCCAGGTGGGCACCGTGCTGGAAGAGTTCGCCAAGCATGCACCGGACGTACTCAGCGCCGTTGCGGTTGCCATGGAGCGTTCGCGTCTGACCCAGGCCGATCGCTATCGCTGCCTGGCGCTGGACCCGACCTCGTTCGGCGACGTGCCGGACATTTCCATCGACTACGCGCTGATGGAGCGTTCCGACAAGGTCGTGACCGTTGCGTGCGACATCGGCTGGAGCGATATCGGTTCGTGGAACGCTGTCAGTGAGCTGACACCGGAAGACGAAAACGGCAACCGCTTCGAAGGTGAAGTGCTGTCTCACGGCGCGAAGAACAACTACGTCAACAGCGAAGATCGCCTCACCGCGCTGGTCGGCGTTCAAGATTTGCTGGTCGTCGACACCCCCGATGCGCTGATGATCGCGCATAAAGACCACGCGCAGGACGTCAAGAACATCGTCGGCCAACTCAAGAAAGCCGGCCACACCCTGCACCTCCTGCACCGCACCGTGCACCGCCCGTGGGGCACGTACACCACGCTGGAAAACGGTGAGCGCTTCAAGATCAAGCGCATCGTGGTCAAGCCCAAGGCATCGCTGTCCTTGCAAATGCACCATCACCGCAGCGAACACTGGATCGTTGTGAGCGGCATGGCTGTGATCGTCAACGATGACCAGGAACTGATGCTCAACACCAACGAATCGACGTTCATCCGCGCCGGTCACAAACACCGCCTGAGCAACCCTGGTGTCATCGATCTGGTGCTGATCGAAGTGCAGAGCGGCGATTATCTGGGCGAAGACGACATCGTGCGTTTCGAAGACGTCTACGGTCGCGCCAACTGATCGGATGCGGTCTGCCTTTCTCTGACCGCGCAGCCGGTTGCCTCTCTGTCACGAGCGCAACCGGCTCTCCCATCTTCAATCGAAGCCTTCTTTCTGCCTGTCAGTGAAAAGCGTTCTTCGATGCCGGCTCTCGCGCACGACACCGGCCACGCACCTGCATTCGTACGTTCGGAACAACAATGATCAAAGTTCTACACTTCTTCAAAACCTACTACCCGGAAACACCGGGCGGCGGGATCGAGCAAGTCATTTTTCAGCTGGCGCAAGGCAGTGCGGTCTACGGCATCGAGCCGCAAGTGCTGTACCTCAGCGCGAACGGCTCGGCTCGCAATCAGACCGTGGGCAATCACATTACCCATCGCTCGAAACAGGATTTCCATGTTGCTTCGACAGGCTTTTCGCTGTCCGGGATTCAGGATTTCAAAGCATTGGCGGCTCAGGCAGACGTCGTGCATTACCACTTTCCATGGCCCTATATGGACGTAGCGCACTTCGCGACACGGATGAAGAAGCCCTCGTTGGTGAGCTATCACTCGGACATCGTCAAACAGAAAACCCTGCTCAAGCTGTATTCGCCGCTGATGAATCGCTTTCTCGGGAGCGTTGACCGGATTGTGGCGTCGTCCCCGAATTACGCCGCCAGCAGTGAGGTGCTGACCCGCTTCAAAGACAAGGTCGAGATCATTCCGTATGGCCTGGACCGCGCGACCTACCAGGCGCCCTCGCCCTCCAGACTCGCGCATTGGAAACAGCAATTGGGCGAGCGTTTCTTCCTGTTCGTAGGCGCACTGCGCTACTACAAGGGCCTCGACTTCCTGCTCGAAGCGGCACATCAGACGAAGCTGCCCGTCGTGATCATGGGCGGCGGGTATGAAGAGCAGCAGTTAAAAGCAAAGGCCGCTGCGCTTGGGCTGAGCAACGTGACCTTCCTGGGCGGACTGGGTGACGAGGACAAAAACGCACTGCTCGCGCTGTGCGAAGCGTTCGTCTTCCCGTCTCACCTGCGTTCGGAGTCGTTTGGCATTTCGCTGCTGGAAGGCGCGATGTACGGCAAGCCGATGATTTCCTGCGAAATGGGCAGCGGTACGACGTTCATCAACATCGCCAATGAAACCGGGCTGGTCGTCCCGCCCCGTGACTCGAATGCGTTGGCAGCGGCCATGAACACCCTGTGGCATGACCGGGAACTGGCCAGCCGCATGGGCGCCAAGGCGGCTCAACGTTATGAGGAAGTGTTCACGGCGGAGAAGATGGTGCGGTCTTATGCGGCGCTGTATCAGGAAGTCCTGAACGCGCATTGAGTGATTGCCTGCGACCGCTATGGTCCGGCAACACACTGAAGCTGTGGGAGCGAATTCATTCGCGAAAGATGCAACAGGCGACAGAGAGGTATCAGTTGCACGCCCTCTTCGCGAATAAATTCGCTCCCACAGATACAACTGCGCCAGCCCCCAGAATAGAGGCGTCTTCCCGGATCAGGGTTTGCGCTTCCTCGGACCGGTATTGAAGACCGGCACCTTTCGCACGGGCTTTGCAGCGGGCACGTCGGCAGCCACTTCGCCGCTATCGACCCATTTGCCCAGATTGCGCTTGCTGCCACTGACTTTTGGTTTCTTCGGCTTCTTCGGCTTTTTCAGGATCTGCCCGGTGGCATCCGTCGCGGGAACGCGGTGTTCAGGAATAAAATCCGGCTCTTCGCGGCGTTGCAGGGTCTGGCGCGTCAGCACTTCAATGGCGCTGAGCAGCTCGACTTCGTCCGCGCACACCAGCGAAATCGCTTCCCCCGTCTGCCCGGCACGCCCCGTGCGACCGATGCGGTGCACGTAATCCTCCGCGACGATCGGCAGGTCGAGGTTAACCACAGTCGGTAGATCATCGATGTCGAGACCGCGAGCCGCCACATCAGTGGCCACCAGAATCTGCACTTCCCCCGCTTTGAAACGATCCAGCGCCCGCTGACGGGTCGCCTGCGGCTTGTCGCCATGAATGCCGTCGGCGTTGATGCTCAGGCCCTGCAGGCGATCCACCAACTGGTCCACACCGACGCGGGTCTTGGCGAATACCAGCACCTGACTCCAGCGCTGCTTTTTCAACAGATGAATGAACAGCTCGCTCTTGCGCTTCTTGTCGACCGTCACCACCCACTGCTTGACCGACGAAGCCGCAACGTTGCGCGGGCTGACCTCAATGCTCAGCGGGTTATCGAGCATCTGCCCCGCCAGCGCGCGGATCGAATCGGAGAACGTCGCGGAAAACAGCAACGTCTGGCGACGCTTCGGCAGCGCGGCGTAGATATCGCGCAGCTCTTCCGAAAAGCCCAGGTCGAGCATGCGATCGGCTTCGTCGAGGATCAGCGTCTGAACCTGAGAAAACTTCACTGCATTTTGACGGTACAAATCGAGCAAACGACCCGGCGTGGCCACCAGCACATCGACACCGCGACGCAACTTCATCATTTGCGGATTAATGCTCACGCCGCCATAAACCGCATAGGTGGCCAGCGGAAGGTGTTCCCCATATTGGCGAATCGCTTCATGCACCTGCTCTGCCAGCTCGCGAGTCGGCACCAGCACCAATGCCCGCACCGAGTTGGCCGCCACTTTCGGGCCTTCCATTGTCAGACGTTGCAACAACGGCAGAGCGAAACCTGCGGTCTTGCCAGTGCCGGTCTGCGCGGCCGCCATCAGATCACGGCCCTCCAACACGGGAGGAATAGCCTTGGCCTGAACAGGAGTAGGCGTCTGGTAGCCAAGCGCATCAAGCGCGCGCAGCAGGGGTTCGATCAGGCCGAGAGAAGCGAATGTCATGGGATTACCGTTGGAAAAAAGTCAGCGCATTAGGGCTGTGAAGAGCCAATGGCGCGCAGTTTAACCTGCTTGCACCGGACTCTGCTTGCGCCACTGCGGCAACCCGATCAGCACCACGGCGCTGATGATCACGGCCATGGCTGCGGATTCAGCCGGGCCGATGTGTTCGTCGGCGAACAGGACGCCGAGCATGACGGCGACGGCCGGGTTGACGTAGGCGTAGCTCGTCGCGGCAGCGGGACGGACGTTTTTCAGGAGGTACATGTACGAGCTGAACGCGACGATGGAGCCGAACACCACCAAGTAGGCCATGACCAGCCAGCCGGACAGGCCGGGGGATTGGGTCATTCGCTCGCCGCTGACGTAGCTGCCGATCAGCATCATGGCTCCGGCGACGAGCATTTCACAGGCGCTGGCCATGGGGCCAGCGGGCAGTGGTAGGTAGCGGCTCCACACGGAGCCGAATGACCATGTGGCTGCCGCGAAAATGACCAGTGCCGCGCCCATGGGGCTGGCTTGCAGGTTGGAGCCGAGGTTGAGCAGTGCTATGCCGATCAGCCCGAGCACGATCCCCGCCCATTCCAACCGGGTGTTGCGATGACCCCAGATCAGCCCGAACAACAGGGTGAACAGCGGCACTACGGCGACCGCCAACGCCGCCACCCCCGACGCAACGCCCGCATGTTCGGCCAGGGTCACGGCGCCATTGCCACAGGCAAGCAGCAGAAAACCGATCATTCCTGCGGCTTTCCATTGCTTCCACGTGGGCATCGGCGCGCCGCGCAGGCGCATGAATGCGAACAGAATCGAGCCAGCAATGGTGAAGCGAACACCTGCCATCATCAAGGGTGGCCAGGTTTCAATCCCGATACGGATAGCGAGGTAGGTCGAGCCCCAGATCACGTACAGCGCGAAGAAGGCCCCGATGAGCAGCAAGGGAAAGCGGCGAGAAGCAGGCATGAAAGGCTCAACTTTTATTCTGAGTGTTGGTCCTGCGGGGAAGACAGTCACTCGGATTTTTGGAGCACTATTGTAGGAAGATTGGTCTGACAGAATCAGTAACAACTGAAGGTTTTTAGACCCATACACTTTTTCAGCCAGATCTGATCAACCCTCAGAACCCACGATGCTTGCTGATTGCCTCAGCGATTTTTTTCGCGGGGACCTTCTGCAACGTGCACATTAACTTGTGGGAAACCCCGGCCAGACCGTGAGTGGTGCGCAGTTCCTGACTCAGGTGCGCCGTGAGGTTGGCCGCCATCTCGGCATCGGCCATGGCCCGGTGAGCCTTGCCGGTATCTGGCAGCCCCGCCCAGGACGTCAACGTGCCGAGTTTGTGATTCGGCGCGGCAGGCAGTAGACGTCGCGCCAACAGCATCGAGCAAGCAAAGCTTTGCTCGCGGTTACGTTTGATACGGGACAGTTCGTAGTCCCAGAATTTCTGGTCGAACGCGGCGTTGTGCGCGACCAGTGGCGTCAACCCGACGAACTCCGCCACTTCGTTCATGACTCGCTCGGCCGGGGGCGCGGTACGAAGCATGCTGTTGCTGATGCCGGTGAGCGATTCGATGAACGACGGTATACGCACGCCAGCGTTCATCAGGCTCTGATAACGCTCGACGATGACGCCCTCTTCCATGATGACCACGGCAATCTCGGTCGCCCGACAATTGCTGTTGGGAGAAATGCCGGTAGTTTCGAAGTCGATGACGGCGATGCGTTCTTGCATGGAAAAACCTTTAAATATTACGTTTTGACGCAGTTCACCTGTAGGAGTGAGCTTGCTCGCGATGACGGCAGATTATTCAACACTGTGGTATCAGGCAGACCCAAATCGCGAGCAAGCTCACTCCTACAGTCCTCAGCTTTTAAGCAGCAACCCGCCTTCAATCGGCACATATCGACTGGCGGCGCGGATCAGTGAATTGGCGGTCAGGCCCGGAACCCCATAAGCGACAGCTTCGACCCCATGCTTGCTGATGATGCGTTCGAGCAGCAGATCAAAGTCGCCATCGCCCGACGCCAGCACGACTTCGTCGACGTTGGGAGCAACGTCCATGATGTCGATGGTGATGCCCACGTCCCAATCGCCTTTGGCCGAGCCGTCGCTGCGCTGGATGTAGGGCTTGAGTTTGACGGTGAACCCGAGGTTGCGAAGGATCTGCTGGAATTGCTGTTGTTTGGCGTCGCCGCGATCAATGGCGTAAGCGTATGCCTCGACGATCTGCCCACGCTGACTGATGTCCGCCCACAAGGCGGCATAGTTGAAGTGACAACCATGAGCCTGACGAACGGTGTAATACAGGTTCTGTACGTCGGCAAACACCGCGATTCTTCTCACCGGAACTCCTCGATGCGCTGACAAGCGACTTCGACCCGAACGCCGGATCGGCGCTCAGTATGCCAGTTTGAGAAGGGGATTGAAGGTCTGTGTGCCTGTTGAGGGGCGAGGCGTGAATGTTCTGCGAACAATCAAACAAGGAACCGCATGCAGCCGGAAAGGCTACATGCGGTTACGGATGAGTCTTCAGACGTAAGAATCGTCGTCATCACCACCAAAGAAACCACCACTGTCATCATTGCTGTAGTCAGTGTCCGCGAAACCACCGGAGTCATTACCCCAGCCATCGTTGCTGGTCACGCGCTGCTGGTCGTCGCCCCAGCCGCTGTTTCCATTGCCGAGATCATGATCGGCAGCCGGTTGCGCCGGCTGTTGCTCGATGATTTCGACGATTTCCTGGGGCTGGCTGTTGTGGTGGAACAGGCTGCTGATGCCTTCAGCGAGCATCACGCCACCGGCCACACCGGCTGCGGTTTTCAACGCACCGCCGAGAAAGCCACTGCCAATGGGGGCTGCGGGCGCCTGTTGTGGAGGCTGCGCGTAGTTGCCTTGTGGGGGCGGGTTGTACGGAGGTGGGCTGGCAGGGCCGTCGCGCCAGCCGCTGCCCGATGCCGGTGGAGGGCTCGATGGGCGCGAGAAGGACGACGCCGGCTGCTGTGGCTGCGGATCGCGGGAGCCGCCGCCAAAGATGCTCGACAGGAAACCGCCGCTGCTCTGGGCCGGCGCGGCTTGTGTCTGGGCTTTGGCGCGTTGAAGCTCAGCCTGGAGCTGTTGAATCTGCTCGTCGCGCTGACGGCTTTGGGCTTCCAGCTGTTTGATAGCGACTTCCTGAACCAGAATCGCCTGCGCCATGTAATACGGGGCACCGGGTTGCCGTGTCAGGTGATCCTTGATCAGCGCCTCGGCCTGGGCGTCTCGGGGGGCCGACTCGGTTTCCGCTTGTTTGAGTTTGGTAAACAAGCCGTCGATCAGGGTTTGCTCTTCGCTGTTCATGGCGACCTCGTTAGATTGCCGTAAGAATTCTGTGACGTGACCACAATGGTCAGACACAAACAGTAATGGGGCGTTTCAAGGGCGTTTCAATAGAGTGTAGAAAAAGTTAAGAAGCGGGTCAGACCTGCCTTATTGGCCCGTAAGACCGCTCATACGTTAAAGTGTCCGCCTGGTTTTTCCTGTGACCCATTCATGAATCCGCTGACGATCATTCAAGACTCGCTTTACTTTTTCCGCCGCCATTTCGCGACCATCGTGACGCTGTGCCTGCCACTGGTGATTCTCGAAGCCCTGACTAAGCAACTGCTCGCCAGTGCTGTGGGCCCGGACGGTTCTGCGAGCTGGCAATTGTTGATTGGCCTGCTTTTTTACCCACTCTACACCGGCGCGCTGATTCTGTTCCTCGCCGCCAAGACCCGTGGCGAAACACCCGCCAAGCGTGACCTGCTGGCCGCCACGTTGCGCCTTTGGCCGACCTTCGCGGTGCTGACCGCGTTGAGTACGCTGCTGATCATGGCCGGTCTGTCGCTGTTCATCGTTCCCGGCGTGTGGGTGATGATCAAGCTGGTGTTCTCGGAGTACCTGCTGGTGCTGCGTGGCTTGGGGCCGCTGGACGCGATGCGCGAAAGCTTCAAGATGACGCGTGGGCATCTGGTACGGATTCTGGCGTGCGTGCTGTTCGTTTACATTCCGCTGTCGGTGCTTGAAGGCCTGAGCCTGTACGTGCTGCCCGATCAGCAAAGCCCGCTGCTGTCGTTGGCAGTGGACAGCATTTCCAGCTTCTTGCAGCTGTTCATTAGCGTGGTGATGTTCCGTCTGTTCATGCTGATCGACGAGCCCGTCCGACCGGCCTGAGGAGCGCCGATGCAACGTTCATTGCGCTACCTCATCGCCTTTGCGCTGTTGGTCGTTCTGGCGGCGGGCCTGATCTACGACGTGACCTGGCACCCCGCCCGCCAAGAGCAGATGCCGGTCACCTGCAACGCCAAGGACGCCACACCTCCCATCCTCGTCCCCGGTCAGGCGCTGAAAGTCATGACGTGGAATGTTCAGTACCTCGCGGGCAAACGCTATGTGTTCTGGTACGACCTCTCCGACGGCAGCGGCCCTGATGAACGCCCGACTCCCGAAGACATTGCTTACAACCTGGATGAAGTGGCGCGGGTCATTCGTGACGAGCAGCCGGACATCGTGCTGTTGCAGGAGGTCGATGACGGCGCCAAAAACACCGGCTACACCAATCAACTGGCACTGTTGCAGGAGCGGGTGACAGATCTGTACCCGTGCAGCACCGAGGCGTTTTACTGGAAATCGGATTTCGTGCCTAACCCGCACATCTACGGCAGCGTCGGCACCAAGCTGGCGACATTGAGTCGCTATCGACTGGACACGGCCGAGCGCCTGCAACTGCCCTCACCCAGTGGCAACTGGCTGGGTCGTCTATTTGAACCCAAGCGCGCTTTGCTGGTGAGTTATCTGCCGCTTCGCGATGGTGGGCAACTGGCGGTGGTGAACACGCATTTGGGGGATTTCAAACCCGGCGATGACACCGTTCAAAGACAGGTGGCTGCAACGACGCAACGGCTGGACACGCTCGAAGCCAACGGAACGCTGTGGGTCAGCGGTGGCGACTTCAATCTGCTGCCACAAGGACAGTATCAGCGACTGCCCGCCGAACAACGCGAGCAATACGCGCCTGAGAGTCAGCTGCATGCGCTGTGGGAAAAATACCCAATGATCCCCAGCAACGATGACGTCAACGGTGAGAGTCCGCGAAAGTGGTACACCCGCTTCCCCAATGACCCACGGGTGAATGGACCGGATCGCACGCTGGATTATCTGTTTTACAGCCCGGCGCTGAAGCGAATCGACGCGCAAGTTCGGCAGGAAGATACGTTGCTGATTTCGGATCATTTGCCGGTGATTGGGCGGTTTTTGTTGCCGGGTGCGCCATAACACAACCTTCACCTGTAGGAGTGAGCTTGCTCGCGATAGCGTTACACCCTCTAACATTGGTTAGTCAGAAAGATCGCTATCGCGAGCAAGCTCACTCCTACAGGGGTAACGCTACTTCCTCGGCTTGATCCGCGCTGACGACGTCAACGGTGAGAGTCCGCGAAAGTGGTACACGCGCTTCCCCAACGACCCACGGGTGAATGGGCCGGATCGCACGCTGGATTATCTGTTTTACAGCCCGGCGCTTAAGCGAATCGACGCGCAGGTTCGGCAGGAAGATACGTTGTTGATTTCGGATCATTTGCCGGTGATTGGGCGGTTTTTGTTGCCGGGTGCGCCATAACTCAACCTTCACCTGTAGGAGTGAGCTTGCTCGCGATAGCGTTACACCCTCTAGCATTGATCAGTCAGAAAAATAGCTATCGCGAGCAAGCTCACTCCTACAGGGGTAACGCTACTTCCTCGGCTTGATCCGCGCGGTCGGCTCGGCAATCAACGGATCGTCTGGCCAATAATGTTTGGGGTAGCGTCCCTTCAGATCCTTCTTCACCTCGGCATAGGTGCTGCGCCAGAAGTTGGCGAGATCTTGTGTGACTTGCACCGGTCTGCGCGCAGGCGAAAGCAGGTGCAGTTTGACGATCTGTCGGCCGCCCGCGATGCGTGGCGTGTCGGACAGGCCGAACAGCTCTTGCAGGCGCACGGCGAGGATTGGCGGGGTTTCGTTGTAGTCCAGTCGCACGGACGAGCCCGACGGTACGCTCAAATGATGCGGCGCCTGTTCGTCCAGTCGCTGCGGCAGCGGCCATGGCAGCAGGTTGTGCAGGATCGACGAGAGGTCCAGATTGCCGAAATGACTGAGCCGCGTGACCTTGCCCAGGTACGGCATCAGCCAATGCTCCAGACGCTCAAGCAGCGCCTCGTTGCTGATATCTGGCCATTCGCTGCTGTTCTGTTTTTGCAGGTCCAGTTGGCGCAACAGGCTGACCCGCGCCTGCCATTGGCGCAGTTCCGGCGTCCACGGCAACAACTCCAGCCCCTTGCGTCGCACCAGCGCCAGCAAGGCCTGGCTGCGTGCTGATTCATCCAGCCCTGTCAGCGGCTCGCGGCTGATGATCAGCTCCCCAGCCTTGCGCTGACGCTCAGCGCGGAACACGCCTTCGCGCTCGTCCCAGTCCAGTTGATCGAACGTGGTCACTTGCTCCGACAGGACCGACTCGAACAGCGCCGGATCGAACTCCGCTGCCAGGTAAATCCGTTCTTCACGCTGCCCCTGCCGACTGCCGAGGTCGGCAATCACCAGCCACGGCTCTTTCATCAACGCATCAGGCTCAGCGAACAGCGCAGCGCGGCCGTTGGCCAAGCGGTATTCACCGCCACCCGCCTTACGTTGTTGCGCGACGCGATCGGGGTAAGCCAAGGCGAGCAAGGCGCCCAGCCAGCGAGAATGATCGGGATCGGAAACAGGCTGCGTCGACTCCCCTTTCAGATAGCCGCGATATTGCCGCGACAGCTGCTTGGCCCGCTGCACACCACCCTGCGCACCGCGCCCGGCTTTTTCAGTGCCTGCTAGCAATGTCAGACGGCTGTGTAAATCGGCACCTGCGCCACGCAGAATGTCGCGCTCGCCCAATAGCGCGGCGACGTCACAGGCCAGCGCGCCAAGCCCCAAAGCCTGGCCGCGCAGCAGCAAATGTGCGATGCGCGGATGAGCAGGCACTTCGGCCATCGCTTGACCATGGGTTGAAAGCTTCCAGTCCTCGCCCGGCTTGCGGGTCAAAGCGCCGAGGCGCCCGAGCAAATCCTGGGCTTGCGCGTACGCGGCAGCGGGCGGCGTGTCGAGCCAGACCAGTTGCGCAGGCTCAACGCCCCATCGAGCGAGCTGCAACGCCAGACCCGCGAGGTCCGCCTGAAGAATCTCCGCCGTGCCATACGCCGCGAGTTGATCATGCTGAGCCTCGGACCACAGCCGATAGCACACGCCCGGCTCCAGACGCCCTGCCCGCCCGGCCCGTTGCGTGGCGCTGGCGCGGGAGATGCGCTGGGTGTCGAGCCGGGTCATGCCGCTGCCCGGATCGAAACGCGGCACCCGCGCCAACCCGGCATCGACCACCACCCTCACGCCATCGATGGTCAGGCTGGTCTCGGCGATGTTGGTGGCCAGCACCACTTTGCGCTTGCCGCTCGGGGCCGGTTCGATGGCCGCGCGTTGGGCGCTCAGGTCCAGCTCGCCATGCAGCGGACAAAGCATCACGTCGCTGCGCTCCCCTAAAGCGTCGGCGAGCTGTTGATTGACGCGACGAATCTCCGCCTGTCCCGGCAGAAACACCAACAGGCTGCCAGTCTCGTTGCCCAGCGCGTCGAGTACGGTCTGCACCACTCGCGGCTCGATGAACTCGCCCGGCTGAAACGGCCGCCCCCACTGCATCGTCACCGGGAACATGCGGCCTTCGCTGCTGATCACTGGGGCGTCATCAAGCAGACTGGACAGCCGCTCGCCTTCCAGCGTCGCCGACATCAGCAGGATTTTCAGGGGTTGTTCATCGCGAAACAGGGCGCGACCATTGAGGCTCAAGGCCAGGGCGAGATCGGCGTCGAGACTGCGCTCGCTGAGTTTGCTGATTTGACATCTTGTCAAGAAAAGGCAATAGGCATATCTTGATGGCACCAAAGCGGTTAACGTTGAAGGTCTAAACCTTGACAATCATCAAAAGCAGCGCATACATCCAGAACTACCCTTTACAGGCTCTCGATGATGATCTCGCACGCCGAATGCTGCTGAGCACGGGGCTTGGTGTGGATGCCCACAAGAGCATGGCCCTGCGGTTGTTCGACTGTCTGTGCCATTGCCTAGATGAGCGTCTGGCGATGGAAACGCTGTCAGCGGCCAAGCTCGAGGAGGTCACAAAGATATTTCTCGGAAGCCTGAATGCTGGAGATCTCGCCCACCTAACGAAGGAGTATGTCCACAAGCTTTCTAGGGTAATGGTCGGTATGGTGACCGAACTGGCGAAGACTATTCCAGGCCTCCAGCCCGTCGACTGGTGTTCCAAATCATCGACCCGTTACGACGACGTTTGGGAACGGAACAAAAGCCGGTTGAATCCCGAGATCGTTCATTTCTGGGCCGGCTGGCGTGTTCAAGCCAAGAAAGGAAAGCCAGTTTGGTTGCGCCTCGCAGGCATGTATCAAACACATGGCTCCGAATTTACAAAGGCGTTCCATGAAGCGATGAGGCGCGATGCATTGAAACGCGCCAAATGCCAGACCGACATGATTAACAACTTAGCAGCGTTCATCACCGACAATGCTTTTCGTTTCCCACCAGAAGCTTTTCAATCCCGCGAACTGATGGAAGAGTTTGCCGAAGCATACTTTTGGCATTACCAACATGAAGGATATGAGCGCAACGGAGACCCGAACCTCAATGGGAAAACGTTCCGTACGGTGCGACTCATTATCGTCCGCACCTTGATTAAAACAAGCATTTGGAATGCGGACGAAGACGCATTTGTTATTCCACCAGGAATATCCAAAGCAGGTGCCGACCGCAATATTATACAGAACAAGGACGGCATTGAAGTCAAAGACAAACTTCTCACCGAAGTACCAGTTCATGTGACGGACATCCAAGCCATCGACTTGCTTTATGGCGAAGTTCAGCGAGATCTTAGGACGGTCGAAAAATATGGAATCTCTGAGGCATTGAAATTGCGCAGAGCTCAGCGCAACAGGATTTTGCTGGCACGTTCCGGCACCATTTTGGATTTCGTGAACCGTAAATCTCGTCACTTCAATGACTTTCAAAAGACCGGATTGAACAACATCTGTCATACGTTCGAGGCTGAGGGGATGAGTCTTACTGTCGCCGCTCGTCAGCGATATGGCGAACGGCTTCCCGCGCTAGCAAAGTTCCTAGGTCTACCAACAGCCCACGCACTACTTCCTATTCAGTACCTGCTAACAATATATCACCCCGAAATTACGGCTGGTTTTCTCGCAGACCTGGTAATCTGGGATGGCCCCAAACGAGTATCTTTCTACAAAACGGATAAAGGCTACGTGCTGGTCGGATTCAAGGACAGGCGGGGAAGCAAGAGTTCAGAGCTGAAAATTCTTCTATGTCCCAGAGCTGCCGCACTGGTGCGAACAGTTGAACAGGTCACGCAGCCGTTGCGAGATTACCTGAAGAACAACAACGATCCTAATTGGCAAAAATTATTTTTAACCTCTGGTACCAGCTTTAGCTACCCTAAGTCAGCGAACGTAAACTTACTGACCGCAGACAAGATAGAGAGCCAGCTCCCCATTAGAAAGATGCTGATCGAGAAGGTTGGCCCTTTTACTGAAAAGCATGGTGATGAACTGACAATTTTCCTAAAAAAATTATCAATCGGTAGAATACGTGCTCAATCCGCAGTTGCGGATTACATAAAACATCAAAGCCTCTCTCGGTTAGCCAGAAAGCTAGGGCATGCGTTCTACAACAAAGATCTGATGGAGTCCTACCTACCGGTAGCCATTTACGATTTTTTCGCCACTCGATACATCCGAATTTTTCAGAAGGGAATCATCTGTGAAGCGATGAAAGATAGCCCTCTCCTGCTGCGCGCCGCAAAGTTTGACACCTTTGAAGAACTCCATAATTTCTTAAGCCGGTACACGCTCAAGGAAATCCCTGAAAATCTTCGGACAATGGCGGAAAACAAGGTGGCCGATGGTGAAGTGGTTGAAGTTGGTGTCTCCGTATCACCCGCCAGCATGACCGCTCTGATTTCTGTGAGGGCTGCCGTGAAACAGAGCCCGGAGCCAGAGAAGGTTCGAGGCCTAGCCACCTACTGGGCACAGGTCTGCGACAAGGTCGAGCAGTTCATCCTCAAGAGCTCCAAGCCTCTGCTCCAACAGCATTTGAAGTTCGCGTACGAAAATCACGACGCGTCCACCTTTGAGAAGATGATCTATGCAACATCCTGAGCACCTCGCCCAGTTCGCCAGCCTGTTCAACCGGCGCGACATTACCCGATTCATGTCCGCGCCATGGCTGGTGTCTAGCTTCGACTCCAGAGTGTGGCTCTACAATTTCAAATATAAAAAAGACCAGACACTTGATTGGGGAGTCCGCCTGTACGACGGCTCATTGCTTACTGACGAGAAGAACGCCGATCTTTTGAAGGCACTTCGCGCGTGGCTGATCGTGAGTACCCAAAATTCGGGTAGCCAACGGCATTCAAATAGCATGCACGCCCAAGCAGCTGATTTCAGGCGCACGCTGACATTGATTGACCACATCCTTCAAAATGGTGAAGCGTTGGAGCTGTGCGAGGGCGGCTTGGGCAGCCTAACCTACGATGAAATGCGAGGCATCTTAGCGCAGGTTGGAACCAGTAGCATTGTGTCCAATAGCACCTATGACTGGAACAGGAAGCTCAAGGAATTCTGTTTGTCGCTCCTGGAGCAGAGCGATGCCGGAGAAATAGGCCAAGCACTCCAAGCCCATCCCTACCTGAGTGTCATCACCCCTGAGCAGCTTGAAACTAATGAGTTGGATATCCCCTTGGCACTCGTCCCACAGGTTAGGGCCGCACTTTTCGTCAAGAAGCTTTATCACTCGATACCAACAGGTGGGTACAACGTTAACTCGGTGAAAATCAGCCAACAGTTGTACTCCAATACTCTGGCTGGCAGCTGGCGGCTCAAGCCGATGCACCGAATTTTGGGGTTCATCAAGTACGAAGACAGATTTACCCGTGAGCTTGAAGGTGTCCCTGTCACTTCGACCAACCGTGACCGGATGACCAAAAGGGATCTGACACTGTACAAGACATGCTTCGTCGCACTGCAAAAGCTTAATCAGACTGGGTTGATACTTCCAAGCGCTGAAGACCTTAGGAAGCTAGCTATCTATAAGGTCACTGGCTCGCAAATGGGACGCTTCAAGAACGTTCCCACCGATATTATTTTCAAGGCCGTGCGGGATGCAATTGAGCTTCACTTGGAACACGGCGCTGACCTCTTGCAGAGCTACGTCAACGTTGCGAAACACGCACTCAAGCGGCAAATCAACATCACTAGCATTCCTCATAAAAAACTGATCTCACTCTTAGAGCCTGCCATTGCTGAGTTAGGGGTAAGTCAACTCGGGATTTCAGCTCGCTCTTTGGGTAAAACGCCAACGGAAGAGCGTAAACAGGGCAAGGCCATTTATTTCAGTCGCCTGAGGGACAATGCCGGATTACTCGAGCTCATCGGAGTGTATTTTGGGGCAATACAAATTGTGGTCGGAGCCACGATGGCAAAACGCGGTACCGAACTCCGAGGCTTGGATCCCAAGGTTTGCTTGAGCAAGGATCAGAAATGGCTGATTGCTCCGCTCGCCAAATCATCCAAGGGGCGCAAAGGGCTGAGATCGACGAACGCTAGGCCGATTGATCCATTGGCAGCGGAAATGATTTCGACGGTCATAAGCTTTCAGCAAGAGCTTTTGAACTGCGAGTACATCACTGAGACTCTTCCGCTATTTTCGTCCCCCGGCGTGTTCGGGATGTCATCCCTGACACCTTGCGACATCTACCTGTACTACAAGAACATTGATTTGTTCTGTGACTATTTCCAAGTGGGCTTAGACTCCCAAGGCCGACGCTACTATCTACGCCAGCATCAGCTTCGCAGGTTCTTTGCCCTTGTGTTTCTCAACTGCGGCTATGGATCCAGCGTCGCTGTTCTCCAGTGGATGTTTGGCCATGGCGATCCTGCTCACATCTGGAATTACATCACCGAGGAGCTACCTGGTAAGGAGCTGCGTAACACTCTGGCTCAGGCCTTAGGTGAACGCATGGCATCTGGGGGAGCCACTCATTTCACGGACATTATCGATCTCATTGAAGGCCAGTTTGGTACCCGGAACGTGTCCGTGATGGACGCCGAGAAGCTCGCCGGTTACTTCGACTTCCTCATGGAGACTGGTGAGCTAGAATTGACACCTGAATTCCTTCAAAATGATACCGGGTACCAAGTCGAAATCCTTGCCGTCCTGAGAAAGAAAAATGAGCTGGAATGATCTGAAAGACAAACAAACAGTATCGCTTGAAAGCACAACAAAACTTCTGCGAGCGGTCATCGCACACCCTAGCAAATATGCCAGCGAGCCAACCATCACGAATGCATTGGCCAGCCAGAGCTCAATAGCCAAACTTAGCCTCGACATTGAAATTGATGGAGACTCACTAAATATCATATCCATGAGCTTAAACACCTTCAAAACAAGGTGCGAGGAGCGAATACCTGGAGGCTTCGCGGCAGTAGATCACCTGCGGAGGAGCGCGTTAAGAGCGGTAGAAATCGAAAACAACAAGCCCGCCCCTAAAAACTCAAGGACTAGAGAGGCTCTCACCGAAAAAATAACCGAGCTTTCGGCTAGCCTTGAAGCCCTCAAACGTTCAAATCTTATTCTTCTTCAGACATTATCCGAAGTAAGATTTGAAATCGACAGTGTACTTGACGCACCTGACGACCTAAGCAGAAAAAACAGGGCAAGCAAATTAGTCAAACGAATTACGGCCATTACAAGCCTGAACCCTGAGAACTATCAAATTCCACCTCTAACCTCCGCTTCGATATCAATCATTCAACCTAAGAGAAAAGGCGATGAAAACGGATAGGTTCTTAGTTGAAACCCTAGATAACGTAGAACTTTTCGATGGAATATCGAGCGGAAAAACGCGCTTAAGCTCTTTCTACAAATTCCCATACATATCTTGGCCCAACGGCACTCCGTGCCTTATCGCCAACCTATACCTGCTCCACCTTTCAGGAAAGCATGCGCAGATCTCCGCAGATGGCCGACTCCTTGACAGGAAAGGGGGCACCCTCGGTCAATACGCGAGTTATGTGAGCCAATTTATTAGGCGGTGCTGGATAAAAAAAGTCGACCCTTTTCAAATCGACGACCGTTTCTTTGAAGACTTTATAATCTCCATTATTGAAGAGCTTAGCCAAAAAAGAACCGACAAGAAAAAGCGGATTGATCAAACCACCAGAGCCATTGGAAGAGAGTGCCTAAAATTCCTGAAATGGGTTGGCGATTTCCATGGAGATCCGAAATTTGTCTCACCCGAAGGAACGATTAAAACATCACTAGAGAAAATCATCTCAAATTTTAACGCCCAACACAAAGTTACGACAACGGAAACGCACCATTCTTTTCCGCTGCCATTCAGAGAACACACACGCGATCCAATCCCTCAACACAACATAAAACGGCTTGAGGCGGCAGTTGACGAGTCTAAAAAGTCAGACTTTATAAAATCCAGAGATAGAGCTCTTATAGCTTTACTGCAGTATACTGGTGCGCGTCGAGCAGAAATTGCATCAATAACATTAAAATCCATACGCAATGCACAGCTCATGAAGTACCCAATGCTTAACATGATCACCGTTAAGCGAGGTGAAGTCCACATACGAGAAGTACCCGTCAGTGCCATCGCCCTGCTCGAGGTCAAAGAATACATCAGTGAAAGACAACATATCCAAAAAGAACACCCAAAACAAAAAAATGACTACCTGTTTATATCTGAAACCACTGGCAAACCTCTAGCCATTGAAACTCACACCAAGACGATATCAGACCTAAGGGAAGCAGCCCGCATACCGGAACAAGCCTGCGCACATATGTTCAGGCATGCTTTCATAGGAAACTTATTTACGCTCTTAATCGAGAGACACAAATTCAACAGCAAAGACGAATTCGAGCAAGCACTTATAAACGACGAAGTTTTTTTAAAAAAAGTTCAAGAGTGGACTGGTCACAAGTCCCTACGTTCGCTTAGAACATACTTACAAAAAGTCTTCAAATACAATGAAAACGTCAATGAAGCAGTACAGGGTGTTCACGAAAGCCAGACTCTTAAGCTGTATCAAGAGAAGGACGATGCCCTGTTCAAGCGGATGAAGGAAGGCAAGATTTCCCCTGACGAATACGGACGGAAACGTGAGGAGCTCCAAGAGCTGCGCGACCGTGAGCTCTCACGATACCATGAATGAGCCCTCAAGCCCGCCGCTGGAGCAGCACTGCCCAGCGGTTGCGTTGATCATCATGCCTTCCTAGGCTTGGCCTTGGCGGTCGCCTCTGCAATCAATGGGTCATCAGGCCAAAAATGCTTTGGATATCTGCCCTTGAGATCCTTTTTGACTTCCGAGTAGGTCGTCTTCCAGAAGTTCGCCAAGTCTTGGGTAACCTGCACGGGGCGTCGGGCAGGCGACAGCAGATGAAGCTTGAGCACCTGCCTTCCGCCGGCGACTCGAGGCGTGTCCGAAAGCCCGAACAGCTCCTGCAGCCTGACAGCTAAAACTGGTGGCCGCTCTCCGTAGTCGATGCGAATGTTCGACCCTGACGGCACCGGGATCGTCTGAGGTGCCAGTGTCTCGAGTTGCTGTGGCAATGGCCATGGCAGGAGAGTGCGCAGGATTGTCGTCAAATCAATCTGCCCGAAATGGCTCAGCCTCGTAACCCTCCCGATGTACGGGGTAAGCCATTCGCCCATGGACGCCAGAAGAGCCTGATCACTGAGATCTGGCCATTGAGACTCGCCATTGCCCTCAAGCTCCAGGCACCTGAGAAGCTCAATACGGGCCTGCCACTGTCGTAGTTCGGGTGTCCAAGGCAGCAGTTCAAGGCCCTTACGGCGGATATAGTTGATGAGTGCCTTGGCACGCAGATCATCATCCAAGTGTGCCAAGGGTGCAGACGACAGGACAAGCTCACCGACTTTACGCTGTCGTTCAGCTTTGAGCACACCATCACGCTCATCCCAATCCAGCTCTTCTACCTGAGCAACTTGCTCCTGCAGTACGGATTCAAAGAGCCCAGGATCAAGATCTGCCGCGAGGTAGATTCTCTCCTCGCGCTGCCCTTGGCGACTTCCTAGATCTGCGATTACCAGCCACTGGTGCTTCATTAGCGCATCGCTCTCAACGAACAAGGCAGCCCGGCCATTGGCCAGGCGATACTCGGAGCCACCATCACGGCGTTGCTGGGCGATTCGATCAGGGTAGGCGAAAGCCAATAGCGCCCCGACCCATCTTGGGTGCTCCGGATCTGCGAGCTGGTTCAAAACGGGTTGGCGCAGAAATGATCGGTACTGAGCCGCCAGACGGCGAGCGCGCTGAACACTGCCCTGCTCGTTACGCTGGGCGCGTTGCTCTCCACTGAGAATCTCGAGACGACTGTGGATATCGGCTCCTGCCCCCCGCTGGATGTCTTTCTCTCCGAGCAATGCCGCCATATCGCAGGCGAGGTCACGGAGCCCCAGCGAATGTCCGCGCAGCAACAAATGAGCAATGCGAGGATGTGCAGGCAACTCCGCCATGTCACCACCATGCTTGGTGAGCTTCCGATCCTCACCCAACGCCCCCAGACGTACCAACAGGTCACAGGCCTGCGAGTAGGCAGCGCTTGGTGGAGCATCCAACCAGCTCAACTCGCTGGGCGTGACACCCCATCTGGTCAGTTGCAATGCAAGGCCGGCAAGGTCTGCCTGTTGGATTTCAGGAGCGGAGTAAGCAGGTAGTTGATCGTGTTGCGTCTCCGACCACAGCCGATAACAGATGCCAGGCTCAAGTCGACCTGCACGGCCAGCACGTTGAGTAGCACTCGCCTTGGAAATTCGCTGGGTATCCAGGCGGGTCATGCCACTGCGGGGATCGAATCGCGGGACACGCTCAAGACCTGAGTCGATCACCACGCGAACCCCCTCAATGGTCACACTGGTCTCGGCGATGTTGGTGGCCAGCACGATCTTTCGCTTGCCAGCCGGCGCTGCCTCGATTGCCGCGCGCTGGGCACTCAAGTCGAGCTCTCCGTGCAATGGGCACAGCAGAATGTCGCCCCGATCTCCCAAGCGATCCTGGAGGCTTTGATGGACACGCCTTATCTCTGCCTGGCCAGGGAGGAAGACCAGCAGACTACCGTCTTGCTCGTCCAGAGCATCCTGGCATTTTGAAACGACAGCCTGATCGATGTAATCGGAAGGCTGAAGTGGCGATCCCCAAACCGTCGTGACAGGAAACATTCGTCCCTCAGAGGTCACGATTGGCGCGTCATCGAGCATTCGAGAAAGCCGCTCACCTTCGAGCGTTGCCGACATCAGGAGCACCTTCAGCGGCGTGTCATCCCGAAACAGATCTCGGCCATTGAGTGTGAGTGCCAAGGCCAAGTCGGCGTCCAAGTTACGAAGGTGAAATTCATCAAAGATGACCAGGCCTACGCCTTCGAGCGAAGGATCAGCCTGCAGACGGCGAGCAAGGATGCCCTCGGTGACCACCTCGATGCGAGTGGCTGGCCCCACCTTGCTCTCCAGTCGGATTCGGTACCCAACAGTCTCACCTACTTTCTCGCCCAGTTCGGCAGCCATTCGTTCGGCGGCTGCACGGGCAGCAAGCCGGCGCGGTTCGAGCATCACTATCGTCTGGCCGTCCAGCCATTGCTCTTTCAGCAGTGCAAGTGGGACGCGAGTGGTTTTACCTGCACCCGGTGGCGCTTGGAGAACGACTTCATCACGGTCTTGGAGGGCTTGAAGGAGAGCTGGCAAGGCAGCATCGATAGGTAACGCAATCATGGTGACTCCTGGGTTGGGCGAGAAGTATAAGCGCCACCGTTGCGCTGGCGAATGAGTAGCCTCGCCAGAGATACACGTGGGCCCCGCCCCGCCTTTCGCCATTGGGCGTCATCGGCTCTATTTCAAGGTAATCCTAGGTATCCGCAGGAACCTCTGCGCCGTTAGGAGCCCGCTTATTCGCAGCAATGCTTAAGGCACTCAGAAGACCTTGGTGTCGCTGTTGGCCTATGGACGAACTGCTTCAATTGCTCGCGTGAGGTCATGACTTTTTCGCGGATCTCCTCCGGGTCAAAGGAGGCCCCGCCACGGTCAGTCACCGAAAGCGTCTTGATGTTGCCAATGGCCTCGATGAATTCACGCTCCGTCTTCTTCTCCCAGTCGGATCGGCGGTCGGGATAGAGGGTGTTCCAGAGGCGGGAAAGGAGGCTCAAGGGCGCTCTCCTGTAGAGGCAGGTATCGTGGGTATCAGGATCATACGACACCACCGGCTTGGGCTTGAAGGCCTACAGGATCAGATAATGGGATCGGGAACGCCCCTGTCGGGGACGGCTGTCGTAGACCAAGCTCAGCCATAAATGGCCGATCTTGGCCCTGCGGGCTTCCATCCTCGTTTCTTCGGCCTGGGCCCTGCGCGCTCCGCTTGCGCAATCCTGCCCTCTTGCGCCACAACCATTTAGCTCGGCCCCGTGCCAATGGCCTTGGGATTTTGCAGCTGATTTCATGCTTGAATGATCCTTCCTGCTACTCATAGCAGTGGTGCGAGTGCAGACCTTAGGTTGGCGGATTCACCGGCATTGCGCAGAAACGAACAAGCCCTCGATCATGAGTACCTTGGATGACTTCTATGACTGGAGACAGCGCCCCATTGTCAGAGCTAACCGCGAGAGAGGTCTGTCAGGCGCTACGCGAGGTCACGTTTGGCCGGCGCACAATGAGTAAGCTAGATGGCCCGGCACGGGATGAGGTGTATGTGCGCCACTTTATCGTCGACATCGAGGGGTGGCACGTCACCCTTCACAACGGCTGCGGTACCCTGGACTATTGCGAGGAAGCGCTTTGCCCAGATGGCCGGCGCTGGGCATTTGATCCAGGCGACCGCTACGGAACAGACCCAGTCGCCTTGCTCAGCACCTGGGAACATCAAACTCTTGAGCGAATGCTCAACACTCCCTGAGAAAATGAGACTCTAGGCGCGCTCGTCTGGGGCGGCTGACTCCATGAGCGTTCATGTTTGGTTCTGATGTATATCGGCTGCTTAGTGTCCCTGAAACGGCACATTGAGCACTCTTTCGAGCGCTAAGGTGCCGTTTTGAGGTCATTGTGAGCCTTCTTCATGGCGTAGCAATTCACTGAGGCATCAAACTACAGCATGACCTTTTCACGCTCAATCGACGGCCTTAAGTGATCTGGCATGGCGTTCTCGACGTTGAAATCGACAGCCACTCCAGTCAGGGCTTCCAACGCCTCTTCGAGATGCTGGATGTCGAATAGTGAGATTCTGCCTCGCATGCCGGCAGGGATTGTCGCCAGGATGTCGAGGTCACTGCCCTCCACGTCAGTCCCCCTTGCTGCCGATCCAAATATGGCCGGGGACACGAATCCATAGGACTCAATGAGCAACTTGATCACGCTGGTTTTGCCTTGGATCGCGTGAGACGGTTTCATGATTTTGCCCTTCGTAAGTCCCTGAGGCATCCGGCCAAGGTTGGCTGTGAGGGTGTTAGGATCTGGCCTGCCGCCTAGCACTGGAATCGACTTTTCGCGTAGGTCGGCGCTCTCCCAGCCTCTCTGAGAATATGGCAAATGATGAAGTTGGTCAGGCTTATACGACACGGTGAAAGTGCAGCAAATGCCGGTGCGGCCACCGTGGATCACGCGAGCATTGCTCTCACTGAGCATGGTGTTGATCAGGCTCGCCGAGTCGCCCATTCATTCGCCACAGCTCCAGACTTGATCGTCACTTCGCCGTTTTCTCGCGCTCTGGCCACCGCTCAGTTCACGGCGAGCGCATTCCCGTCTGTCCCCATGGAGACTTGGCCCATTCAGGAGTTCACGTACCTGGAGCCGGCAAGGTGCGTAAACACTTCAGTGGCTCAGCGGCGGGACTGGGTGCGGGAGTATTGGAACCAGGCCAATCCCTCGTTTGTAGACGGTGATGGTGCAGAGTCATTCCTTGAGTTTTTAACGCGGGCACAAGCGTTTCTGGGGCAACTCGCGGCACATCCGGCGAAGGACATTGCGGTGTTTTCGCATGGGCAGTTCATCAATGCCGTGGCCTGGTTGATCGAGCGACAGCCTGGGGAGATCGACAGGCGCGCGATGACGGAGTGGCGAGAGTACGAGATCGCTAATCACGTTGAAAATTGTGGTGGGTGCCAACTCGTGTATGAATGCCGTGATAGCGGGTGGATGCTAGTGCCGAAGGCTGCTTTTGACGAGCGCCCTCCTTCGCAAAATTATGGCTCAGCAATAATTATGGCTGAGCCATAATTTTAAATAATTCGATCCGAGGAGCCAGAAAAGATATGCCGGCTATTGGGATGGCCTAATGCCTCTCTTTCGCTTCCATGCGAAAAAGCGCAGGTTAAGCGATTAGGCAGTAGCTATGAGAAGCCCAAAATGACTGGTCAGCAGAGTCGGCACTTGGCAGAACAATCACCCGATTTACGAAAGGCTGAATCGGCGCCAAGCTATACCCAATGGCGGCAGGCGCTTCTAAAACTTCAACTGAGCCGTGATTCCCATCTGGCTGCCGACTGTTTTCGACGCTGCTCTGCCCTGTTGTCACATCTGGTGGATAGCAAGCTCGTGACCGCTGTGGATGAGGCGGCAATGCGGGCAGAACTTAAGAACGCTTGGGTGGCGGCGATTGAACGGGTCAGTCAGCCGGACTCTGTTTCGATTGGGCAGAAAGCCCCAGACGCACGCGGGGTAAATGCCCCGACTCTTCGCAATGATCATCGATAGATGCAGTAAGGCCGCTGAGGTTCAGCAAGGTTACATCCGGGAGCCCTTGAGCAACTGGATTGTCCTGTCATCTGGCTGTGCTTCAAAGAACTGATCGAGCGCTCGCTGAAACAACATGGGCTCCGATTGCGCCTCGTTGAACAATGTCAGGCACGAGCGCAGCTTCAGATCATCTGGCGAGCCGAAGATCTCAAATGCGCTCAAATTGCTGTGCTCAAGAAGAGTTTGGACGCACTCATCAAGGCGCGGCCCGAGCAATGGATGGGCGAGATAGGCTCGTGCCTCTTCCATATTGGTGATGCCAAAGCGCATCGCGGTTACGCTTCTGCCCAACCCCTTAAGCTGCGGGAAAACGAACCACATCCAGTGACTCGTCTTGCGGCCTATACGCAGTTCATCCATGACTCGGCTGATAACTGGGCGCTGCGCATCAACAAATCGCGATAGATTAAAAGAGTCGTTCATGCTGCGATTCCTAGCCGTGGCATCAGGCAATGCGTATACCTTCGCCGCTCCCATCGGAGCAAGCGGGGCGCAAAAGCACCCGGCTTTGATAGTCGATGCCTACAGCCCCGGTCGGTTGTTCTACTGGTCAGTGTCTACTTCGCCATCGGGATCCGGCTCAATATCCTCGTCGTCCGCCTCAACAGACTCACCATTCCTGTTAGATGACTTAGAAGAAGGCTTTTGGGGATCGTTGATGAATGGAACGCGGCTAGGGCCTTGTTCTTCAAGTCCTTCAGTTTTTGGCTGCATGCTGACTCCTCCACTTGTGTGCTTTAGAAGTCTCATGAATCTAGACGTTCACACTGATCACTGAGAGGGCCGCCAATCAGCTTAGGTTTGCAGCGGCGAGACCCAAGTCCCAAGGTCACAGGCTGATGTGCGTATGAACATACCCTCGGCCACATCACGTGGATGGGGCGTGTAGGCTAAGAGGCATGCCTAAGGCCGTTTTTGTATGTACAGTGAGAGTCCTGAATATCCTACGCAAGCGCGCTATGACTGGCCGTATCAGGAAAACCTATGGCAGAACAAACATCCCTGACTACATTCAAATCAGTAGGATGCGCAGAGTGTCGTAACCTGGATGATTTGGGTTTTAGCTTCACCATGGCCTTCCAGCCAATCTTCAACGTCAGGATAGGCTTGCCATATGCCTACGAAGCCCTCGTTCGGGGTCTCAATGGTGAGTCCGCTGCCAGCATCCTGGGGTTGGTGAATGACCAGAACCGATACCGCTTTGACCAGGCATGCCGCGTGCGGGCCATTGAGCTTGCAGCGGACTTGGGCTTACCCGCCATCCCAGAGTGCAAGCTCAGCATCAACTTCCTTCCCAATGCCGTGTACAGGGCCGAAACCTGCATTCGTGCCACATTGGAAGCTGCACGAATGTTTGATTTTCCAGTTGAGCGCCTGATGTTTGAGGTAACCGAAGGTGAACGAGTCGACGACCCTGATCATCTGAAATCTATTTTTCAGGAGTACGAGCGCCAAGGTTTCACCACCGCAATCGATGACTTTGGGTCAGGTTATTCGGGCCTGAATTTCCTGGCGATGTTTCAGCCGAATGTTCTCAAGATCGACATGGCGCTGACACGGGGTATTGACCGGGATGGAGTACGACGCGCCATTGTTGAAGGCATTGTGCTGGTATCTGAGCGGCTGGGAATCACGGTCGTGGCGGAAGGCATCGAGACGCTTGAGGAACGTGACACTCTGCTCGCGCTGGGGATCGATCTCATGCAGGGCTACCTCTTTGCCAAACCTGTTGTAGGCGAACTGCAGACCATGCCTCAATCACTGATCGCTTCACCCCCCGAGACGTGATCTGGGCACCGAAGGCCAGGAGTCCAACACTATCAATTGGTAAGCCGACGGGTGATGACCTGCGCCTCACTCGTCGGCTTCGCCGATCACTCAGTTGGCGATTCGGTATTGATGAAGGGAGGCACGTCGGCCAGCGCCAACTTTCGACACTGCGTGCTCCGAGGCAAGCGTCTTGCCGCTAATGGCTCCAACTTTTGCGGCAGCCCGGTTTCCAGCGCTCGCTCAATCGCCATCACAACCCGCACGTCCCGCCATCCTTCTTCGCCATCAGGCTCAGGTGCTTGGTCATTGAGAATGCAGCTGGAAAAATACGCGGTCTCGCCACCGAACTGATCAACAACCGGGTGCACATGCTCACTGGTCTCGCCGTTGATCGTCGCCCGGTAACTGATTGCCACGCCTTTGCCGTACCCGAAGCATGGCGATGCCTCGATCTCGCCCTTGGTGCCGAGGAGTTGAAAGCGCTCAGTGTCCGGCAGCGTGTAGCTCACGGTGAAGTGAGCCAGCCGCTCTTGCGTGAAACGCATCGAGACGGTCACTGTGTCCCATGAGTCAAGCGGGGAGCCTGGCGTCTTTGAGCCTAATGCCATGACCTCAATGGGCTCAGCGTTGAAAAGCTTCCTCACCATGTTCAAGGGATAAGGCCCCATGTCCGCCACGGGGCCAGCGGCGAAACCATTTTTGTTGCGGTGGTTGCTGGCTTTAACAACTTGCGCGAAAGTCGAAGTGAACACCCGAGGGTCACCAAACTCACCCTTTTGCACACGTTCAATCATCTCAAGCGTCCCGGGCTCACAATGCAGCCGGTAAGCGACCATGAGTTTCGCGCCCGTCCGTTCTGCAGCGTCTGCCATCTCCCGGCACTCGGCTTCGGTGGGTGCCATAGGCTTTTCCAAAAGAACATGGATACCGGCGTTAAGCGCGGGGATCACATACTGGGTATGCAGGAAATTCGGTGTCGCTACGTAGACAGCGTCGATTTCACCGGAAGCCAGAAGCTCGGGATACTCATCATACGAATAAGACTTCAGGCCATAGATCGATGCCAGATCCTGTGCCTTGACCGAATCCCCTGTGACCAAGGCCGTCATCACCGAGTTATCAGTCTGGCCAACACCAGGCATGAAAGCGCCCTGAGAAATTGAACCACCTGCCACAACGGCGTACCGAATCTTTCCATCTGAGCTGGGCATCTCATTCTCCTGTCGAGTCTCAACTGATCACACAGGGAATGGGCAAGTCTGGCCCGGCAAGGTTCCATCTTTGTCAGTGGACAGCCAGGAGGTTGCTTCGAAAAGCGCGGGCTGCTGGTAGCGGTGATCCGGTGATCTTTTACTCGGAACGATACCGGGCTGGGTCGATCAACTTTATTAAGTGAGTCAACACCAGGACTCGCTGGCAACGTTCAGATAACACTGCATCCGATCAGGTGGAGCACACATCATGCAAACCATGGATGACCTCAAAAACTCCAAAGCTGTGGCCAGCTTCATCTCGCGCCCAAGGCTAATGTTGGGGATGGTGATTTTCTGCGCCGGCGTGACCCTGTTGACGGTCGAGGCCGCGTCAACCTTGTACCGCTAACTACTGCCGTGTCCTTCCCCTACGTTCCAGTGCGGGGTTACCGACGCTCACGACCGAACATCTTCAAAATTTACCCACCGAAGGAATAACCTATGCCGTGCAAACGACCAATGGCAGCTTTAACCCTCACCCTACTTTGCGCAGCTTCAAACGTTTCACATGCAGCTGATGATCCTGCCGTTACTCTGGATCGCCCTGGAACGGGGGACAGGGAATACAAGGTTGGAGATCCCGTACCTGATGAGTATCAACGTGAAAGTATGGAAGTCAAAGACTGGAAAAGTCGGCACTTGAAGGCGCCTAGTGAGCACGAGCAGTGGGTACAAATTAAAGGCAAATATGCCTTGATCAGTGTGCCTACAGGCACCATCAAGGAAATGGTGAACAAGTAGTCTGGGAGTTTTCCGCATTGACCGGTGCTCGATTGGCCAGTGAGCGCCGCCTAAAAAAAGCCCGTGCAGGACACGGGCAAAAGCTTGGCTCTGGCTACGACCGACCAAGCAATCCCTGTTTAAAGCGCTGAATGAACAAGGCAGTGTGCAGGCCTCGCGAACAGGCACTGGCCTGCGACTCAAAGCTGCGAGCACAACGCCCAAGCTCATTTGAAATATGTGAATGGATAGTTTCGGCACCTTGGTTTTTCGTTGATGGATTCCGGGATGCAGAGGCCATGATAATGTCCTGGTCTGATCATTAACGAAGCCGGCAGCAACTGGCGTTCCTGCCGGCACGGTCGATTACAACGCGGGGTCAATGTCCTTCTCAGATCCTTGGCCCAAGCCAGAGCCTAGGTCTGCGCCTGTTACCGGATCAGAGGTGAGATCGGATTTAGTGCGCTCCTTCAGCATGGTCAGCGTGACCGAGTCATCTTCATTCAGCGTGACCGATGCGGTGCCGTCACCGCCGTCCACCGCTGGATGTGGGTTCTCGACATACTCAAACTCGGTATCGCTGTTCCAGGGCCCACGCACGTTCGGTTCGCCATTGGACATACTGAAATAGGTACGGCTGAACTCCGGCATGCCCGGCAGTTTGCCTTGCGGAAAATTGGGCTGGATTGAGTGCAGGGCTTTCTCGAAAGAGAGCTGGTGTGCGATCTCGCGAGTCATGAGAAAACCCAGCGCGTCCTTGATTCCCGGGTCGGTGGTGACGTTTATCAAGCGCTCGTAAACGATCTTGGCCCGGGCCTCTGCGGCGATGTTGGAACGGAAATCTGCCGTCGGTTCACCGATGGTGTCGATGTACGCGGCAGTCCAAGGAACGCCTGCCGAGTTCACCAAAGGCGCGCCTCCCCCGTATAGGAGGCTGGTGATGTGTGAATCATTGCCGGCACCATTGATATCGCGGTAAAGCTCGCCCTCTGCCTGAACGCCTTCCGCCAGCTTGCCCTTGGCGCCCTTGTTAAGCATGACGATGATCGACCCGATGATTTCTAGGTGGCTCAACTCTTCGGTGGCGATGTCTAGGAGCAGATCCTTCCGACCTGGATCTTCCTCGGCGAGCGCCTGGGTGAAATAACGGGTGGCAGCCGCCAGCTCACCTTGAGCTCCACCAAATTGCTCTAGAAGCAGATTGGCCAAACCCGGATTAGGCTCAGCGACGCGCACGGTATATTGCAAACGTTTGTTATGTAAGAACATAGTGTTACTCCCATCCTTAGATATTATTAGGCGAGTTCGAGCCGAAGCCCGATATCGCTCACGGTTTACTATTCAGAAATCAACTCCAAACTCAAAAATGCTTAACCGGCACATAACTCATCATGCTCGACTTATACATAGTTCCGGTTTTGTACAGGTTCAGTTTCAAAGTTGTTCGCGGCACCAAAATCGCGATGACGCAGTACATCATTTTTTAGCGAGCGTCGCCGCTTGGTTACCGCCCTCTTCGGCGATGGCCGAAAGCTTGTCATCGGCGGCCTTTTCCTCTGCCAGCGTTTCGGCCAAGAGATTGGCAGCATCATTCATCCCAAGGTGTTTGGCCATCGCGATGAGCGTGCCGTAGCTCGCTATCTCGTAGTGCTCTACCTTTTGGCAGGCCCCGATTAATGCGGCGTCCAGCACCTCACCCTTCTCAATTTCATCAAGCAGTTCCTTGCTCTCCTCTACGAGTCCCTCCATGGCAACACACTTCATGCGCTTAAGTTTCAGTCCAGCTTGCTCAACGAGTTGATCAATGCGTTCGATCTGCCCTTGGGTCTCCTCGAGATGCGATGTAAAGGCCTCGGCAAGCTTTGGATTTGTAGAAGCACGAGCAAGTCGTGGCAGGGCCTTAGTGATTTGCTTTTCCGCGCTGTACACGTCGGAAAGTTCATGGATGAAGAGATCATCAACCGTCTTTCTGGTAGCCATGCTATCTGTCCTCGCCTACTGGCGTTGAGTTATCGGAACGCAAGCTTTTTGTGAACTGCTAAATACTCGACCCGACGCAGACGGCAAGCGTTCGAGAAAAAAAACTTGGCTACCGACAAGTGGTAGTAATCACTCTCTCGCACGCCCGATCAGTCAATTCAACTGAACGTTTCCGCCACCGCTTTCTCCCACATTTGGGCACTCACGCCTTTGATGGAACAATGAGGAAAACGATATGGCTAAGTTCGTAAGCGCATGCGCGATTACCTTGCTTTTTGGGCTTGGTGCACAGGGCGCCTTCGCAGCACAAGATAATGACGACTTCGTAGAAGACGCCTCCGCGAAAGGGGTTGCTGAAGTCGAAGCCGGCAAGCTGGCTCAGGAAAAGGGCACTGCCGCCGACGTCAAAACCTTCGCTGATATGATGGTCAAAGACCATACAGCTGCGAACGCTAAGCTTAAGTCCATCGCTGACAGGAAAAAGCTTGAAGTTTCGGACAGTGCCGAGCTGGTCGACAAAGCTAAGGCGATGATCCTGGAACTGCGCAGCGCCAAGTCTTTCGACCAGGCCTATGCCAATAATCAGGTCAAGGCCCACGAAGCGACGATTGCTCTCTTCGAAGAGGAAGCATCCAATGGCAAGGATGCAGATCTCAAAGCCTTCGCCACCGAGACGCTACCAAAGTTGAAAGCCCATCTGGAGCATGCCAAGACTTTGGCAAAAGCTCATGGTGGTGATGCCGCGAACTGAGACCAGATGCGCCGCCATTTAATGCGCGGCGCTTTTACTCAATGTAGAAAAGGATTTCGCCCATGGTCATTTCCTACGATGGTATCGCGTCGCTTTGCGTGTCCGCAGGCGATGATCAAATCCCCCTCCGCCGTCTTCACACCATAGCGTTTATCAAGCTCAGAGCCGAGTATCCCAAAGGGTTGGGGGTAGTGGACTTCGTCGGCCATTTGAACCGACCGACTGGGTTTAGGCAGGTGCAGATCTGCACGTCTGCAGGCCCATCAGTGACCGGAGAGATCACTGATTATTTGGAGCATGGTACCGGCGGGTGGATCAGGTTTGAGGTGGATGACCAATGAGGTGTCCTCTCCTTTCAATCCTACTCATCCCCTCATGCGATCTTGGCAGACAGCTGCTCATCGGATTGTGAGAGGCCACCGAATTCAGTTCGCAGCTCCGCAATCAGCTCCGAGATCGCACGACTTGTGCCCAGTGTGGCCACATCAATCCCACCCACGACGAAATTGGCGCCTGTGGTTCGGTCAGTAATCTCTATGGTGAGTTCGTTGGCTGAAGGCGAGGTACACCGACACTGAAGAGGCAAGAAACCCGATTCGATGATGTGACGTAATTCGAGCAGTGAAATAGCCATGGTGATTTCCTTGTTATGTGAGCGGTGGACTGCAACGCGAACGTCTTGATTCAATCTTTCGGCGGTAGAGAGGGCTCGAAAATTGATTGTTGAGCAGCAGGGGGTCTTATGAGCACAACACAGGTGGGCCCTGAAAAGGCCGTCGCGACGCATTTGAAGGCCCTACGACGTACGATTCGAGCCCTGGCTAAATTGCGCCTGTCTCAGATTCATGAGCTGTCGGGACATCAGACGGTCGATTCGAGGCAGAGCCTTCTCCTTAGCTTCGAGCGTCTGGAGGCCTGCCTGTCGGAAATGGAGGAAACGCTCGCCACACTCACAGAAGCGACGGAAAGCGGCTGATCAACGTCTCTCTTGAAGAAGCGGTCACCCGTCCATGCCGAACAAATTACTTTGAATTAATCGTTGTAACCCTCTCTCTCACCTACATACTAAGAGACCTATGTAGGCCCCCTCATGACTTCCTTTAGAAGTGTCGCTGACCGCCTGACTGCCACTCCTGCAGGTTCGTCCGAACCTGTTGACGTTTATCACAAGCTCTTGCATGAGCCTCATCGCGCAGACACGGCCCAGCTCCGTCTTTTTCTGGAGAAGCAGCTGCAATCAGCGAATGCTTTTCCTGATGCGTTTCCCGGCGACCTCAATGGGCTCCCGCAATGGATTGAGGCGAATGCAATCAAGGTGGCGGCTTCGTACCGCGAGTACCTGGAAGGTCGGCGCGCAGGCCATGACCGGACATTCTTCAGCAACAAAGCTCACGCCTTGTACTTCCTGCAGCATGTGGCCCCCACCAAGCTGGTAGACGGTGCCTGGCTGTACAGCTCGGTCTCGCACGCTGATGACTGGCGCTATCGCGACCTCATTCGAACCTATCTGGAAGAGCTTGGGGATGGTGAGCCGGCGCTGAACCATGTAGTGCTCTACCGCAAACTATTGGCAGATCATGACTGTGCACCAACTGAAACGCTTGATGATGAGTACTACCTTCAAGGCGCCATCCAGTTAGCACTGGGGCATCTGGGCGATGAGTTTCTGCCTGAGCTGTTAGGCTACAACCTGGGCTATGAGCAGCTGCCGTTGCATCTGTTGATCACGGCATTCGAACTCAACGAACTGGGGATCGACCCCTATTACTTCACCCTCCACGTCACCATCGATAACGCCAGCACTGGCCACGCGCACAAAGCGGTCAAGACCGTGCTCGATCTGCTCCCGAATGACGAATCTAGACCGGACTTCATCGCGCGACTGCGCAACGGGTACCTGTTAAACGAATTGGGCAAAGGCACCCAAGCCGTCATTGGCTCGTTCGATCTGGAACAGGAAGTGGTGGCGATGTTGGAGCGCAAGCGCTCGTTCGGCCAGCACATGCACTCCGATTACTGCCGTCTTGAGGGCCTGACGGTCAATGAGTGGCTGGCCAAGCCAGGGCAATGCAGGGCATTCCTGGCGGCGCTTGAAAACAAGGGCTGGATCAAACGCCATCAAGACCCGTCGCAGAGTCGTTTCTGGCAATTGATTGACGGGCCGGGTGCTGTGATGTTTGGCGTGTTCAGCGGGTATGAAATGCAGCTGTTGCGAGACTGGATCAGCGGGAACTGGAATGAAACGGGCGCCGCCAAGCCAGCCAATCCATTCCGATCACAATTCCGCAATCGCCCTCGAGCCGAGGCCGCTGAGACTACCCCTGCGGCGCAGGCCACCCACTCAACATCTCGTCTGATCAGTCTGCTTTCGCCTGCCCACCACTGCACGCCCGAGGGTTTGCACGCCACCCGAGCCTACGCCCGCCAACTCGCCGAAGGATCGTTAGCGCTATGAGTCAGTCCCCTGCATTTACCACCTCAAACGATGCTGCTGTATCGGAAGACCAGACACACGACGTAGCCTTGCTGCAACTGGGCCGGCGTCTTCAGGCAGATGGGTATCAATTCACGACCGTTACGCCGCTGACCCATCAACGCAATAACCAACGTGAAGACAATCGGCAGGCCCGGGATCTGCGCGGCATTTTCGGCTGGAATCGTCCGTTTGAATCACAGCTGCTACCTGATGCCGAGCTCAAGGCATTGCTTGGTAGCGGAGTTATCAGGGCTCATGCCGGGTTGTGGATCAGCGACGTCAGATGGTCGAGTCTGAGAGACTCACTTTTTGTCCACTCAGGCTTTCCAACCGTGGCCCAGGACTCGGTATTTTTCGGCCCCGATACCTATCGGTTCGCCCAAGCCATCGAAGAACACTTGCGCATCTCGACTCATCCCATTTGCACGGCAGTCGATATCGGTTGCGGCAGCGGTGCAGGCGCCATCCTCATCGCCAAGGCTAGGCACGACGCCCAGGTACTGGCATTGGACATCAATCCCACGGCCCTGAGGTTCACAGCAGTGAATGCGGCACTGGCTGAGACAGAGAACGTCTCTGCATGGCACAGCGATCTGCTCGACAGTGCATCGGGAGATTTCGATCTCATCGTCGCCAATCCGCCGTACATGCAGGACTCCCAGAAACGAGCCTACCGGCATGGCGGAGAGCGGCTGGGATCTGCTCTTTCCGTCCGCATCGTCGAACAGGCCATACATCGTCTGACGCCAGGCGGCAGTCTCGTGCTTTACACCGGCGCACCCTGGATTGATGGTGTGGATCTGTTCCTTGAGCACGCCCGACCTATTGTGGATCTGCCAGGCTTCACCTGGTCGTATCGCGAGGTTGACCCTGACGTCTTCGGTGAAGAGCTTGAGACTGAAAACTATACCCAGGCCGAACGCATTGCGGCGGTGGTTCTGACGGTGACCAGGCTCTCATGAGCCAAATCATCACCCAGCGATCAGAGGCTGTCGTCCAGGATGCTTCTGACGCGATCATGTTCGGATCGCTGAAAGATCGGCTGGACTTCTATCGGAAGGAAATTCAGTACGAAACGACCATGCTCTCCAGTCGGACAAACGCCTATCTGGGGGCGCAGTCGTTTCTGGTGATTGCCTACTGCCCCTCCATGGCGAACATCAATCCGCAATGGGGCAACATTTTCTCGCTGGTGGTCTCAATTCTTTTGTCAGTTCTGGGCCTGATCACTTCTCTGCATGCCTGGTCGGGCATAAAGGCTGCGTACGAGATCATCGACCACTGGTATCTGAAGCAAAGCAATCTGTTGCAAAGCCAGCCCAAAATGAGCGATGCGTACGATGATTCCCCGCTGTTCGCTAAACGGGAATCCAATCAGCGTGGGTACCGGGATGCACTGAAGTTTTCGATGCGCTCACCTTGGATTTTTTTCACTCTGTGGATATTGCTCGGCGGGTTCTCAGCGCTGATTCACATCATGACGATCAAGGTCTGATAAAAAAAGCCGCCTTTGAAAGACGGCCCTTAACCATCATTAACACCTTCACCATCAGCGTTGCGGTGGATGCTCCTGAGACACGGAGTCATTGGCTTCTACGTCTGACATGTCCTCGTCCACCAGGATGTCGCCATCGAGGATTGGCGCCGGTTCGTTGTCCTTGGAATCACCCTCGTCGCTGCCAAGAGGAGGATTGGGCATGACGTCAGGACGACCTGGTTCCAATGGCTTGATCGCATCATTGGCATCTCTGTCATCACCGGGTATTGCGGAACTGTTCATAAGCACCTCGCTCGACCACGAAAGAGTCGCGATCTACAGGTTTCGAAATCGCTTTGTGCTTCCCGTTCGATGAAGTTCTCGAACGGTCATTCCCTCGTGATAAATCGCGAACTCCTCCCCCTGCAAACCCTCACATGAGTAGGCTCGGACTGCTGGAAGGTACGTAAAGGTGCAAGACCTGAAGATCGCCACGTACAACGTGAATGGCATCGGCGCCCGACTGCCCAATTTGTTGCAATGGCTTGACCGTGAGCAGCCTGACATCGTCTGCCTACAAGAACTCAAGGCGCCGGACAAAGCGTTCCCGGCACGAGACCTTGAGGCCGCAGGCTACGGCTCGCTGCACCTCGGCCAGACCTCCTGGAACGGCGTTGCCATTCTAGCGCGGGACTCCGAGCCATTGCTGATTCACAAGGGCTTGCCAGGTGAGGAAGCCGATACCCAGGCGCGGTACATCGAGGCAGCGGCGCATGGCGTCATTGTCGCCTGCCTCTACCTGCCCAACGGCAACCCTCAGCCCGGCCCGAAATTCGACTACAAGCTCCGTTGGTTCGAACACCTGATCGAGCACGCGAAGTCATTGCAGGCCAGTGAGCATCCAGTCGTGCTGGCCGGGGATTTCAATGTGGTGCCGACTGACGAAGACATCTACAACCCACGCTCGTGGCTCAAGGACGCTTTGCTTCAGCCCGAGAGTCGCGAATGCTACCGCCGGCTGCTGGCTCAAGGCTGGATCGACTCGGTTAGGCACCTGTATCCGGACGAGCGCGTCTACACGTTTTGGGATTACTTTCGTCAGCATTGGCAGAAAAACTCTGGCCTACGCATCGACCACCTCCTGCTGAACCCTGTACTGGCGCCACGTCTGCAAGATGCGGGTGTTGACGCTTGGGTGCGCGGCGAAGAGCACGCGAGCGATCACGCACCCACCTGGATTCGCATCGGGGATGCGCAACAGAAGCCGGAAAAGAAAACCCGGAAGAAAAGCCAACCCGCTGCCTCGCTGCCAGCTCACAGCGAAACTCATTCGAGCCTTGAAGAGTACAACCGCAAACGTGACTTCAACGCCACGTCCGAGCCAGCCGGCGGCAGCGACCACAAACGTGGCTCAAAGAAAAAAGCTTCCGATCAAGCGCTTCAGTTCTGCATCCAGAAGCACGATGCAACCCGGCTTCATTATGATTTTCGGTTGGAGCTGGATGGTACGTTGAAGAGCTGGGCCGTACCCAAAGGCCCTTCCCTTGACCCCAAAGCCAAACGCTTGGCCGTGCATGTCGAAGATCACCCCATCGATTACGCGACGTTTGAAGGCAGCATCCCCGAGGGCCATTACGGGGCTGGCGATGTCATCGTGTGGGATCGGGGCATCTGGAAGCCATTGTCAGACCCCGCCGAAGCCTACGCCAAGGGACGACTGAAGTTCGAGTTGCAGGGTGAGAAGCTTGGCGGCGTATGGAACCTGGTGAAGACCCATATTCCCGGCAAACAGGAGCAATGGTTCCTGATCAAGCATCAGGACGAGTTTGCCCGTGCCGAATCGGATTACGACATCGTTAAGGAACAGCCCGACAGCGTGTTGAGCGAACGGACAATCGTGGCCAGGAAAAGAGGTGGCAAAGCTGCCGAGCCGAAACCCGTCGAGAAGGTGCCAGCACGCAAGATAAGGCCTGCGAAAGCCAAGCTTGAAGGGGCACAGGCGGCAGACCTCCCTGACACTATCAAACCGGAGCTGGCGACGCTGGTGGAATCGGCCCCCGACGGCGACTGGCGCTACGAGATCAAGTTCGACGGCTATCGGGTCATGGCCAGAGTGGATGACGGGAAGGTGCAACTGTTCACCCGCAATGGCCATGACTGGACGCACAAGCTCCCGCGCCAGGCCGAAGCCATCGCCAGTCTCGGGCTGGCCTCTGCGTGGCTGGACGGCGAGATGGTGGTCGCCAACGAGGACGGTGTCCCTGACTTCCAGGCATTGCAGAACGCGTTCGAATCCGAGCGCAGCGGCAATATCGTTTACTACCTGTTCGACATGCCCTTCCTCAACGGCATGGATTTACGCGAGGTGCCGGTCGAGCAAAGGCGCGCTGCCTTGGCCAAAGTGCTGGAAGCCAGCGAGGACGAAATACTCAGGTTTTCTGAGGACTTTGGGGAGGCCCCCGACGCTCTGCTCAACAGCGCCTGTCAGATGAAGATGGAAGGCCTGATTGGAAAGCGCGTAGGCAGCCCCTATGTGTCCAGGCGCAGCGGCGACTGGATCAAACTTAAGTGCAAGCGCCGGCAGGAATTCGTGGTGGTCGGCTACACCGAGCCAAAGGGCGCTCGGAGCAAATTCGGTGCCCTGCTGCTGGGGCTTCACGATGCCGACAGCGGCGAACTGCGGTTTTCGGGCAAAGTCGGGACAGGCTTCAATGAAGCGACACTGAACACCATCTTCCATCAGCTCGTCCCGCTGGAGGTAAAGAAAGCGACCGTGGTCAATCCACCCACTGGCTTCGAGGCCAAGGGCGTGCACTGGCTCAAGCCTCAGTTGCTGGCCGAGGTGGCATTCGCTGAGATCACGAAGGACGGCTCGGTCAGACACGCGGTGTTCCACGGCTTGCGCACGGACAAGCCGGCCAAGTCCATCACTGAAGAACGCCCTACCCCGCCCTCAGACGTCGAAAAGAGCGCTGATGCGAAAGCCACGCGAGCCAAAGCCGCCAAGGGTGCCCCAACTCATAAATCAGAGTCCGCTGCCGGGTCGACATCAGGAAAGATCCGCTTAACCCACCCCGGGCGCGTCATTGACCCCACTAGCGGATCGACCAAGCGTGACTTGGCGGACTACTACATCAGCGTCTCCGATTGGCTGTTGCCACAGTTGGCGCAACGCCCTGTTGCGCTTGTCAGGGCGCCTGAGGGCATCACCGGCGAGTTGTTCTTCCAGAAGAACGCTGATCGGCTGGCAATCCCGGGCATCGAGACGATGGGCAAAGAGTACACCGGCCATCCGGTCATGCTTATCAACAATCTCGAAGCCCTGATCGGGGCTGTACAGATGACCGCGATGGAGTTGCACACGTGGAACGCTGTCTCCAAAGATCTGGAGCGCCCCGACCGTTTCGTACTCGACCTCGACCCTGATCCCGCGCTGCCGTGGAAGAGCATGGTGGAGGCCACGCAATTGACCTTGGCGGTGCTCGATGAACTGGGACTCAAGTCTTTCCTCAAGACCAGTGGCGGCAAAGGCATTCACCTGGTCGTGCCGCTCACACCCAAGGCGGACTGGGAGGCTGTAAAGGGCTTCAGCCACGCCATCGTCAAACACATCGCCAAGCTGCTGCCGGATCGTTTCTCAGCCGTCTCGGGGCCGAAAAACCGTGTGGGGCGCATCTTTATCGATTACCTGCGAAATGGCCTGGGCGCCACGACGATCTGCGCTTACTCAGTGCGCACGCGGGAGGGGCTTCCGGTCTCGGTACCCATCTTTCGCGAGGAGCTGCTTGAGATCAAAGGTGCCAACGTCTGGAACATTCACAACCTTCATGAACGCCTGGGGCAGCTTGATAGCGATCCGTGGGCCGATTTGCCGACAACTCGGCAGACCATCACCGCCGAAATGCGTCGGCGGGTAGGCATCAAATAGCGGGATCACTCGAGGAAAACATCATGGATAACTACCACATCACCAAAACCGATAAGGGCTGGGCACTCACGAAGCAAGGCGCTGGCCGCGCCTCTAAAACCGCTTCGACCAAAGCCGAGATCACCTCGCTCGCCAGCGAGTTTCTGGAGGGGAAAACCGCCTCACTGAAAATTCATAAGGAGGACGGCACGATTCAAGAGGAGCGCACCTATCCGCGACGTGCGGATCCGGCAAAAACAAAAGGCTAGGAATTGCACCTGACCTGTCGTCATCAACTTAGGCCATAACAAAGGTACTGCCATGCATTTGTACGAGGCCCATCACGTGATGGAAGCGCTGAACACCAACGACGCGAATACCAAGCTGCAGGAAGGATGGAAATTGCTCACCGTGGTAGTGACCACGCATCCCAACGGTCAGCTTCACCCTTGCTACGTTTTGGGTAAGTCAAAAGCCGACCATGACAGCCAGGTAGCGACTCAGGAAATAAGTCCGACGTGATCATTTGGGGGTACTTTTGGATCGTTGACTTCCTCACTGCCAAGCGCTTTGTATTTCTTGCGAAGCGCTTGCAGTTCGTCCTCGTCGAGGCTGTCTAGGCTGAGCAACGCATTTTGGGCGTCTTTGGTTGCGCGCAGCAGCTCATCCACTTTGAGATGCATGATGTCTGTGTCGCGGTTTTGAGTGTTCTGGATAAGGAAAACCATCAAAAAGGTGATGATCGTAGTGGATGTATTAATCACTAGCTCCCAGGCCTCACTGTAGTGAAACCAGGGGCCCGTAACCGCCCAGACGCATACAAAAAACAAAGCCGTTAAAACATCTTGGGGCTACCCATCCAGTTGGAAAGTGCCCGAGCAATCAAGCTAAATTTCATAGTTCTTCGTCCGTGCGGTGTGTGATCGGCGTTCTCTAACGGTCAACCGGCTCAGCCGCCACCACCTGCTGATGAAAACTCGAGATTGCGCCTAACGCGTGGATGGCCGCGTCGTGTTGCATGGCCTGCCGGTCTCCAAAGAAACGTTGAGTTCGAGTGAAAATCTTGATCCGCCCGTCGTGAACAAAGCCCCACGCGAAACAAACCGTCCCAGCCGGTATGCCGTCGACGTCTTCGGTTCCACACAAACCAGTCGTGGCAATCGATACATTAGCTGGGCTGTCCTGCAATGCACCTCGCGCCATCTCTCGGGCAACCTCGACGCTGGTGAGATTGAAGCGCTCGATGGTATCGGCGCTGACGCCCAAGAGACGCTGTTTGGCCTCAGGCGAATAAACCACATAACCGCATTCGACCATCGAACCACTTCCTGGCACCTCTGCCAAAAGCGCAACGATGCGACCCGCCGTGCATGATTCAGCGGTAGCCAGCAGCAAAGAGTGCTCTTTCAAATACGCAACCGCTTCGTCAGGGATCATGAGACACCTCAGTATTGCTGAATCAGCAACGCGAATACTGTTGTGACCTGGCCGTCAGACCTTCCTCTCAAATTTCTGACCGCTGATAGATTTAATGAACCGCGCGCCACGACTGCTAACCACTGATCCCATATGCTGTCGAAGTCCTGAACTTAAAGGTTCGGCCCGGCTCCGCTGCTTAGAAGCCACACTAAACAGCGGAGAAAACAATATGCGAGCTCTCACCTATCATGGTGCCCATGATGTCAAGGTCGACACCGTTCCCGACCCGATCATCGAAGCGCCGGACGACATCATTCTGCGGGTCACCGCGACGGCGATCTGCGGCTCAGACCTGCACCTTTATCGCGGCAAGATCCCGACCGTGGAGCATGGAGACATTTTCGGTCATGAGTTCATGGGTATTGTCGAAGAAACGGGCTCGGCGGTGACCGCCGTGCAGCCGGGGGATCGAGTGGTGATCCCTTTCGTCATCGCCTGCGGTGACTGCTTCTTCTGCCAGCTGGATTTATTCGCGGCCTGTGAAACGACCAATACCGGTCGTGGTGCGATCATGAACAAGAAAGCCATCCCACCGGGCGCGGCGCTGTTCGGGTTCAGCCATATGTATGGCGGTATTCCCGGTGGCCAAGCCGAATATGTGCGTGTGCCGAAAGCCAACACCGGGCCGTTCAAGGTTCCGGGCACGCTGGCGGACGAGAAGGTGCTATTCCTGTCGGACATCCTGCCCACCGCGTATCAGGCGGTCACCAACGCCGGCATCGGCCAAGGCTCGAGCATCGCCATCTACGGCGCTGGCCCGGTCGGCCTGCTGTGCGCAGCCGTCGCCCGAATGCTGGGTGCAGAGCGCATCTTCATGGTCGATCACCACCCCTACCGGCTCGCCTACGCGCAGCAGACCTACAATGTTATTCCCATCAACTTCGATGAAGACGACGACCCTGCCGACTCGATCATCCGGCAAACCCCAGGCATGCGTGGGGTCGATGGCGTAGTGGACGCAGTCGGCTTTGAAGCTAAAGGCAGCACCACTGAAACCATTCTCGCCACCCTCAAACTTGAAGGCAGCAGCGGTAAGGCGCTACGCCAATGTATCGCTGCAGTACGGCGCGGGGGCACCGTCAGCGTGCCGGGCGTCTACTCCGGCTTCATTCACGGGTTCCTGTTTGGGGATGCTTTCGATAAGGGGTTGACGTTCAAGATGGGCCAGACTCACGTGCAGCGCTTCCTACCAGAGCTGCTTGAGCACATCGAGCTGGGACACATCTCTCCTGAAGCGATCATCACCCACAGGATGTCGTTGGAGCAGGCCGCTGAAGGCTACAAGATTTTCGACAAGAAGCAGGAAGATTGCCGCAAGGTCATTCTTACGCCGGGCAGGAACGATGTTGTGCTGCCGGAAACGGATTCCCCGGCTGCGATACCCGCTGTTTAATCAGGCAATGGAGGTGTTAAATGGAACTGACCGCTATCTGGTGGATATTGGCACTCGTCCTCCTGCTGGTTGATATTTGGGCAATCGCCAGCGTCTGGCGAACGAGCAAATCATCTGGCACCAAGGCCGGGTGGGCCGTACTCATCCTGATTCTGCCCGTGATTGGGCTGGCCATATGGGGAATCGCCGGGCCACGCGGCGTCGCTGAACCACCTACATCCAAAGAGCACAGTAAAGGCTGATTGTCCAGGATATGCTTCTGCAGCCTGCGGTAGGCTGCAGATGTGCGCGTATAGCTTTCGAGAAGTGTAGAGCGACAGCCAGTCACTCGTTGCGGATAATAGAAATCTTCCCATTGCGCTCGATAATCGCGAACTTGATCTGATCAACGCTTTCAACCCCCGGGCCTAATCGAGCGGCCTGCATTACGTCATCCTCTTGCACCCGCGCTTCGTGCATCCGGTGCCGCAGGAACACTCCGTTCTCGACGATGATTGTTGGCCCACCATCGATAAGCTTTCCGATGCGTTTAGAGCGCCTCTTGAGAAGCGAGAAACCGATATCAATGGAAAGCAGCGTCACGATCACCAAAACGGCATTAGTGATTGAGAAGTCGTCGCCCAAGAGTGCCTGCTGAGTCGCTTCTCCAATAATCAATAAAAGGACGAAGTCGAAAGATGTCATTTCCCCCAAGGCTCTTCGTCCAGAAATCCGAAAGAGCACCATCAGTGCGAGATAAATGGCGGCTGCCCGCAAAACTGCGTCCATTTCGTACCTATGGATAGATGAATTGAGTGAGTGAAACTTTCCCACCGCCGTCGATGGCGATCTCGCTTTTGACAACACCTACGCCGTCGCTGCGCCAAGCCAAGTACAAAGCGCTTTCACCTTGAGAGTCTCCCATCAACCGGAGGCGCAGCCCCTGCCGGCTACCTGTAGAACCCACGGGCTGGGGTTGCATTGAGTCAATGCTAAAGCCCTCAAGCATATCCTCAGAAATGAAGACAGTATGGGTCTGGCCTGGAACCCCACGACTATGGATGATCATTGGATTGACCGCACCGCTGCGGTGGAACCTCTCGTACTCGACCACTAGGTCTTTTGCCGAGGAGGTAGCCGTGGCCGAACTAAGGGCTCCATGCGAAAACAGACCGCAAAGCGTCAGGGCGACGACGATGACTAAGGCATACCAGCCAATGCGTTCAAAACGCCAAATCCGCCGCTGAAGCGCGATGTCCTCCTCAACGGGATAACGCCTGTCGAGCATCTCTCGTTCGTGAGTGTCCATTTAGCTCGCTCCATTAAACTTCCGTTTCTGAAACATAAACGCACCTGTCAGCCCTGTCCCATTTCACGGAGCCAGCCGTCAAGGCTCACCCCATTGCGTGTTTACTGGATTGGAAGATTCGAGTGCAGACGGGTTGGAACACAACGAAATCGCCAGGTTCGTAAGGTACTCACCAAATCCTTCCCGACACTTGTAGTCCGTCCGAGCGCTTGTGATCACTGGATTTCTAGATGTCCAGGCGATGCGAGCCCCTGTGCTTTCAAGATCTGCAACAAGCCTTACGTCCTCATGGCTCGGAAGCGGCTGGAATCCGCCGGCCCGGCGGTAGGCTTGTGCACTCACGCCCAAATTTGCTCCATGTACATGGCGATGTTCATCTTTAAATTGATACAGGTTCAGATAGTGTTCCCTCACCCTGTCACCATACCCACGCCAGCTGTCGACCTCCACGATTCCGCACACGGCATCAGCATTGGCTTCAATCTGCCGAAACAACCAGTCCGGCGGGACAATCGTGTCGGCGTCAGTGAACGCCAGCCATCCCACACCAAGCTTTAGAAGCAGTTCTGCACCTGCTCCACGAGCCTTTCCGACATTTTTGTGGTGGACGTTCAGAACCATAGCACCCGCTGAAGCTGCCACGCCCTCAGTAGCGTCCGTGCAAGCATCCAACACCACAACCAGCCGGACTGGCATGCCATTTAGGCCTGAGTGATTGGCGGCTTCGATTATGGAAAGCACGCACTGGTGAATGTGATTTTCTTCATTGTGTGCAGGAATCACCACGCCGATCATTTACGCCCCCCTTGTCCGCCCAAGTGCGAAACTCCTGCAATCGACAGCTGGTGAATCAGAAAGGTCTGGCGTAATTGGCTACGACTCCATTGAGGAGGTGAAGGGATCAGGGCACCGCCCGTTGAGCCGGACTGGGCTTCCGTTGCTTCACTGGGCGCCAGCCTGATATTTCGCGGCGGTGAGTGCCGCCTCGTCAATGGTTCAGCAGATCGATGAGTCGCCATGATCATGGAAAATCACAAATAACTCCGCCGCCGAAAACATCTTCGCCATAGGTAACGAAGAATACTGGCGATGCCCTGGGCGGCCTTGCAGGCACTGCTCCGATCAAGGTGGCGACGGTCTCGTTATCAACGTAGATATAGGAGATTCCGCTAAAGCGATGAACACCCGTAGTCACCGTGCAGCTTTGCCCGGTGGGGAGAGAGGAAGATATATGTCGTCTGACCCGACGAAGGCAGGCGAACATTTCAACTCCTCGCGTTACTTCCAGGCGAAACCAATTAGCCACTAGGTGATCTTCAAAAGGATTTCACATCTGACCCGTTGAGTAGCCGAGCGTTCTCAGATGATTTGAAGAGTCATTCTGACGCCAAGTGGTGCAGCACGATTTGATGTAACTGTTCAAGACTCCAAGGTTTGCGTAGAAACGAGGCATTATCAGGAAGCTTTTCTCTCCGAATTACCCGGTTCCCAGAGGAGATGATGACCGGCAAATGAGGCCAACGATGCCAGATCTTTTCGGCCAACTCGATACCATCAAGCGTGCCGGGCATACAGATATCCGTAATTACTAACGAAAATGGATGGGCTTGTTCAAGCGTGATCATTGCCTCATCAGCACTCCGGCAACAGACTATTTCCAGATCGATCAGCGAGAGCGCTTCGCTAAGCAGTACTCGCAGCATTTCCTCGTCCTCAACTAAGAGTACTGTGGCCGTCATACATCACATCCGCAGGTTGTCGTATGCATTTAGTGATGATCAATGGAAGCTCGTTTCCCGTGGCCGACCGACGGCCATGCAGACGAAGGGTACAACACTACGTCCGGCGCATTGCCATCCGTAGTGGACACCTCGTCGAGCTCGGACTGTGGCGCCTCGGTATCAAGTCGGAGGCCCTGAAGTTGCCGTGAACTCCGAATTAAATTTCAACCGAAATCTGCCTCGGTCAGTGACGCCAAGCATTTTCCTCGGACTGGCTTAGCGCCGAAAGTGACATTGGAACCACCCTTGATCCAGGAGTGGGAACGTTCCCGCCACGCAGTACCTCTATCCTTCACTAACTGGAGGAATGATTTATGAACAACCCCACAGGCATGAAAGCAGGTGAGCGGTACATCATCGAAAACGTAGATGGTGCTCCAGAATTCACGGGGTTCTTTCTAGACGGCAAATACTTTCTTCATCCAGAGCTTTTAACTGCCGTCGGCTGGATGGACGGCGACCAGTTTATGGTTGATCAGGTCAGCTCAGTGGGGGAGTCAGCTTTTCCAGGCGGGCTGGCAGGCACAATTATCGACCTGAACCTCCATCTGGAGGACGGTACAACACTCACATTGTCGGAGGTTGAAGTATCAGCCCAAGTCGATGACCCCGCAGATCAGTCATTTGATCAAGCCAATCAGCGCCTTGCCATTCAAAACCCAGCTCAAGCCTTCCTAATTGCGACCACTGCCGCCATGGTCGTTGTTGGGTACATCGTCGGCAGGCTTCTAGAAACCCGCCGAGGACGCTAATCGGACGTTCGACAGAGCGAAAATCTCATGTTGATAATTTGAGGATCCTGCAAGGCAGCGCCTCGGTACTGCACAACGTCAACGTTAAGACCGCAATTCGCTTGGCCCGAACCCACTAGAATTTCGTGCATCAAATAGACGGGCTCAACCACCACAGTTATCTGGAGAACGCCATGAACAATGACATCGATCTGCAAGGCGGCACGGGCGCTACTGACCCGGTGCCAGGCACGACTGATCCTCTATCGCCAAGCCGAACCGATCTCAATCCCAGCGATGCACCAGGGGTCGATGAGCTACCAGACAACGATGGCGACACACCAAAGGACTCCGACGATCAAGCTGGTCAGCAGGAGAAGATGCCAGACACTGATCCCGACAATGCCGAACTCGATGATCAGCCCAATCCGCGCTAACACTTGCCGCTAGGTGGCGCATGATGACTACCAAAGCGTCGGCTACAGAGCAGCCGCCCTGCAAGAGTCCGCGCTGCGCAGACCTTTCCAGAGCTCGTATCGATATTCACGTAGCCTCTTTCACTCAGATACAGCAGTGCCGTGAAATCGAGGGGATCTATTTTAGTGAAGACTTCATCACTGAAAGTGAGAAGCAGATCTAGAGCACGAGATTCCAGCATCGGATGACACCTTCAGAATCCAAGATGGCAATTTGTCACCATAGTTAACGAGGAGTTCCGAGACAAATCGAAAACACTTTCAGCCGAGGCCTGTCTACCTGAGGAGTGCTGTCGCATCACCACGATCTCCGTTCCCGTATTGTGTCCCCATTTGCAACACGCACATAAACCATTCATAACCGCAGTGCTCCAGTTTCTTGATGGGCGTCGCCCTCATCTCATCAAACCCAACCGAGGCGCCCAAGCAACCTATGGATTTTCTTCAGTGGCCCGCGATGGTGACGATACTCGTTGCATCATGGCTGGCAGCATCCCAGCGTGCCAAAAGGCGAAAGCTCGCTTTCCTAGGCTTCATCCTCGGCAACCTATTGTGGATCGTCTGGGGGGTATATGTAGAGGCTTACGCCCTTGCTCTGCTGGACGGAATACTATGTGGAATGAATATCAGGGGCTTTATGAAAAACTGGACAGCCACTCAGCGAGGGGAGCCCAATGCGCTTTGAAGCTAGTTTCAATCCCAGGCCTCAGGGGCAGTCAGCATGGTGAACAGCGTTGACTGGGTGCAGTGGCCGGCGATGCTGGTTACCGTCCTTGCGGCGTGGCTCATTGGCTCGCAGCAAGCGCGGCGGAGAATGACAGGGTTCTGGTGCTTCATCCTGAGCAATATCCTATGGATTATCTGGGGGCTTCCGGCTCATGCCTATGCATTGATCGTCCTGCAGGTATGCCTGTTCGCGATGAATCTTCGCGGGTTCAGAAAAAATTTCAGAAGCCATGACCGCTCCCAAAAAGAGCAAAGTAATTAGCGCTCATTCCACCTCCGCAGCCCTTAGGCCTTCGAGCATTTCCTGGCGCATTGTTAACGTGCACCACCATAAGACTGAACGATCCCAAGGCCGTCTATGTCCATGATTTAGGTGAAAGGAGACGCCCATGGATATGCAGGTTGAAGTACCAGCAAGAGACATAGTTGTCATCGGCGGGTCTCAAGGCGCACTTGAGGTTTTGAGAACCTTACTAGGTGCACTGCCCCGAGATTTCCCCGCAGCGATCATGATCGTTCTCCATTCTGGGCCTTCTAGTCCCGGATATTTGGCTGACATTATTGGCCGGTACACGGCGTTGCCAGTTGAGTATGCGAGAGAGGGTGAAAACATTGAGTCGGGACGGATCTATGTGGCCCCCGCTGACAGGCATTTAGAGATAGCTGCCCCAGGCCTGCTGCACCTGAGCGACGGGCCTAAGGTTCGATATTCCCGGCCAGCAGCCGACCGTTTGTTCACGACGGCGGCTGAGGTATTTGGGCCACGCGTGATTTGCGTTGTTCTTTCAGGCGGGGACTGCGACGGCGTCCAGGGAGCCAACGCCGTGGCAGCTGCTGGTGGAAAGTGCCTGGTTCAGGAGCCGCAAGATGCGGTCGTAGCCAGCATGCCCATCAGTGTCATCCAGCGAGACCATCCTGATGCCATAGTCAGCAAAGACAACATGGCCGTAGCCCTAGCGAGTGCAGTCATGGGCGTGCTCGTGTAGTCACGTCTTCAGGTAATCAAACGGCAGCGGTTCTTAAGCTGGCGCGCGGGCACTTAACCTGCAGGGCTCACGACATCCGTAACAGGAGATGTGCTGCTCGCGGCAGTGCTCCACATGGGGAGGATGACTCGATCACAAACCCTCAAAGGTATGCGCAAGCCAAACCTTAGGTTTCATGCGGATGAACTCCAGCGAGTAGGGCTGCCCTAACCTTTATAAAACAGACAATCCCTAGGGTCACGCAGCCAGACCTGCCGGCAGTATTCGGTGCGAACAGAGGTGCAAAATGGTCTCCCAGCTTTTAAGGCAGTTGTGCGTTGTCTTTTTACTCACTGCCTCGGGCCTATCCTTCGCCTCAGATCCGGCTACAGCTCCGATCCGAGTAGTCACCGAGGAGTTGCCGCCATACAACATGGCAGAAAACGGAATGGTCACAGGCCTAAGTACGGAAATCGTGCAAGCGGTTATGGCCGGTCTCGGGCTCAACCCCAAGATCGAGATTCTGCCTTGGGCTCGCGCCTTTGATTTAGCGCAACACTCCGACAACGTCCTAATCTATTCGATGGCAAGAACCCAAGAGCGCGAACATCTCTTCAAATGGGTCGGAGCCATCGCACCGACGACATGGTTTCTGTTCAGCCTGTCCGAAAGACCTGTTTGGCTGAATTCCCTCGACGATGCCCGTCAGTATCACATCGCGACCGTCAACCAGGACGTCGGTGAGCAGTACCTGATGGCCCACGGGTTCCAAGTTGGTAAAGAGTTACAGTCCAGCAGCATGTACGAGAATAATTACCGCAAGCTCAAGGTCGATCACGTTGAGCTGTGGATCTCCAATGAGCTCAACGCCATTCACCTCATGCGCAAGAATGGGGATGATCCTGAAACGACGATGGTGCGTTCACTGCCGTTGCCCGAGCTATCCAGTGAAGAAGGACTGTACATGGCCTTCAGTCCAGGTACGCCAGACGCAACTGTAGAACGGTTCAGGGGAGAACTGGATCGGATCAAGCGAGATGGCACATACCAAGCTATCGTTAAAAAATGGCTTCAAAACCCTTCAGGTTAAATGCTTCCAAAACTGACCGTTCAACCAGTCCCAAACTCTGCGATTTGAAAAGGATTTCTGATGAAGGACGCATTCACCGCTGCCCTCGCCGACGTGGTTCAACACCAAGTCGAGCTGACTTCAACAATTGAGTTCCAGGTCTCAGATCAGGCGTCGCAAGGAGCATCCGATGTTGATATCAATGAAGTGCTATGGACACTGGGGCAATTCAATGCCCAGGTGAACAGACTGATCGGACAACTAGCTGCTCAATACGACGAGAACGCCGAAAGACTCGATGCCGCATCTCACACAGACGCTTCGTCTATCTGAACGATCCGCCCAGCCACAATCTCGGTCACAATAGAACTGAGCTTGCTCTCCTCTCGCTGAAACATCGCGATCATGCGATGAAGCGCTTGGGCGTCAGGCTCGTTACCCGCCTGACTCAACCGGTCAGCAATTCTGACCAGCTCGACTGCCGACCATTTGAGATCTGCGGCCAAGCCTTGAAGATCTCTTTGAAGAGTGTGGTTGTTACTGGTCATGCTCGACGCTCCTGTCTGTTTCCACTAATGCTTTATCGGCAGTGAATTGGGATAACTGTGCGCTGTCCGTCAGACTCACCTACGCTTTTGCACATCCACAGGAGGTGAGAGATGCAATTCAGGAGTCCGGGGTTTATCGCAATAACTATCGTTTTTCTTCTGGTCGAGTCCCTCCTCGCCTGGGCGCTATATGGCTATAGTCGCCATCCCGGGCCATTCGGATACGCTGAAGCGGAACCTCGGCTGATGCATGGAAAATTCGCTCATGTAATCGGGCCAGGAAAATCCCGCTATGCCCCATCACAGTATCTGTTTGTGGACGTTGAAACGGGGAAGCTGAAAAAACTGTATGACCTCTTCACTCGCACCGCGATGTCATTTGATAGGGATAAGGGCAAGGTCTTCAGCCTCCAGATCATCAACGATCAAATCGTGACGTGTGAGCTAAATGGTCAGCAGCTCTGTACTCCAAAATGCACCTCAGGGCCTCAGTGTGAAAACATCAAAGTCGCGGTTACGACGGCCCAAAGGAACGAAAATTGGTGGACTTTGCTGGTCGTATCCATGGCTTTTGCGTGTACCTTTTACTGGAAGGTTTGGCGCCCTGCGTCGAACCAGCGTTAACAGAGAGAGGCATGAGGTGATCATCTCCAACATTTCGGGCGCCCTAAGCCTTGACCGGTATCACCGCATGCCGGCTCCGTCTTTCACTGTCACCTCGCTTTTACAGTCCATAGCTGATCCAACCTCGTGGTGAAACTTTGGCTCATGAGATCCCGGCGCATCGCCCATCCAGGTGCCGAAGGGACGCTGGCCAAACGAAGTACGCCCCGCCCCCAGCGGCCATTGATCTCATCCAGCACCCCCATCACCTTGTCAGCCACAGCAGGCTGCGAATGCGCGAACAGATCGTCTGTAAACTCGCCTGGCTGACGTAGATCCAAGAGGAGGACTTCGGCCTTGCTGTACTTGAAGCCGGGCCGGAAGAGGCGATTGACCGCTTCCGTCGCGGCTTTTGTCATGAGCCGGACGTCGTTGGTGGGATACGGCAACTCAACCAACGCGCCGTTGGCGTACTTCGCTTCTTCAGGATTGAACATGCCGGTGCGGATGCTCACGCGGATCTTCTTGCACAAAGAGTTCTGCGCCCGAAGCTTTTCCGCCGCCCGCTGCGTGTAAGTGGCCACGGCTTCTTTGATCGGCTCGATGTCGGTCAAGCGATTGCCGAACATCCGGCTGCAGCAAATCTCCTGCTTGGGCGGATCAGCCTCTCCGAGCTCCAGGCAAGGAGTGCCGGCGAGCTCACGAGCTGTCTTCTCAATCACCACGCTGAATTTCTGCCTGAGCGTCCAGGCATCGGCCTTGGCCAAGTCCATCGCGCTCTTGATGCCCATGACTTCAAGGTGCGCTTTCATCCGCTTACCGACACCCCACACCTCACCAACCTCGGTGTTGCGAAGCGTCCAGTCGCATTTGAACTGATCGCATAAATCGACCACGCCGCCAGTCTGATCGATCAAGCGTTTCGCGGTGTGATTCGCAAGCTTGGCCAAGGTCTTGGTTCGAGCGATCCCGACGCCGACAGGGATGCCGGTGTGCTTGAAAATCGTCGCGCGGATATTCCGGCCAAAGGCCGTCAGGTCGCCCGGAATGCCGGTCAAATCTGCGAAAGCTTCATCAATGCTGTAGACCTCGAGCGCCGGCACCATGGACTCGATGATGGTCATCACGCGCTCGCTCATATCGCCGTACAGCGCGTAGTTGCTGCTGAAGGCAACCACGCCGTTTCGTCGCAGATGGTCTTTGATCTGAAAGTACGGCTGGCCCATTTTCACGAAAGGCTTGGCGTCGTATGAGCGGGCAATCACACACCCATCGTTGTTGGAGAGAACAACAATGGGGGTGCGTGCAAGATCTGGCCGGAAGACGCGCTCGCAACTTGCGTAGAAGCTGTTGCAATCGATCAGGGCAAAGACAGGCTCAGGCGTTGTCATGATCGCGGATGCTGTATTTCACGACGCCCCAGATCACCAACTCGTCGCCTTCCATCACGTGCCGAGGTGGGTACTTCGGGTTCTCAGATCTCAGGATCACCGAGTTACCGTGCATGTCCAGGCGCTTGCAGACCGGCTCGCTATTCAGCGCCGCGATGACAATGTCACCGTGCTCGGCATACAGGCTGCGGTCAACGATCACCATGTCGCCGTTGTAGATCCCCGCCCCCTGCATGCTGTCCCCCTCGATCTTCACGAGGTATACGTGAGGTGCGCGGACATCGAAAAGCTCATCCAGTGAAATGTGCTTCTCAATATGATCGGCAGCCGGCGATGGAAAGCCTGCCGGCACCTTGAACGAGTAGAGAGGCAGCTTTTCGCCGCCGTTTTCCAATGGGCCGAGGATTGTGATGCTCATGATGCAAGCCTTGTCGTGAGTTACTGTACGTATATACAGTTAACGTTCTCCTCGCCTTGCGGTCAATCTCGTAAGAGAGAAAATTCGACAGGTGACATCATGTGCGGACGCTACTCGATCTACGAATCCATGGATCACTACCTCAAGGAGCTTGCTCCAAAGCAGTTGGTGATCAATGGCTACGACCTCTGGCCCATCGAGCGCTACAACGTCGCACCGACCACGCGGGTAGAAATCATCCGCCCTGTTCAGGAAGGCTTGAGCGTCGACAAGGTTCGTTGGGGATGGGCTCCGTTCTGGGCCAAGGGCAAGCGACCCGATCCGATCAACGCCAGGGTCGAGACCGTCATGAGCGGGAAGTTTTTTAAACAGCTTTGGCCCAATGGCCGAGTTCTGGCGCCCGCGAACGGATGGTATGAATGGGTCAAGGATCCAGTTGATCCCAAAAAGAAGCAGCCCTACTTCATCACCTTGAGAGAGCAAACTCCGATGTTCTTCGCCGGCCTAGCTGAGGTGCATGGAGGCCTTGAGCCGGATGACCTTGATGGGTTCGTGATCATCACAGCGGCGAGCGACCAGGGCATGGTCGATATCCATGATCGCAAGCCATTGGTGCTTGCGCCTGAGCATGCGAGAGAATGGGTAGATCCTCAGACGTCACCCGAGCGTGCAGCGGAGATCGCGGTCGAGCACTGCCGGCCCGTCGCAGATTTCCACTGGTACAAGGTTGGCAAGGATGTGGGCAACGTGCGCAATCAGGGCCCACATCTGATTGAGCCTCGCGAAGCGCCCGTTGATGAAAATGGAGGCCAGTAGGGGCGGGCGCACCCCTTTCGTAACCATTAGCTCAGGTTTGCGTCTACATCGATTTGACGGAGACGACCTCTACGTATTTGTACTTTTTCCTGGCAGCTTTCACAGCTTCTTGCTCAGCAAGCAACGAGCTCAACGTGTCAGCCTCATGAATCAGCTCGTAGGTTTCCCCCTCGAAAACGTTCCCGACCCGTAGCGTGACCTTAAGTCGTTGCGTGAATGCTTTCGCCACTTTCTTCTTGGCTACGGGAGCTGCCACCGGCCTCGCGAATACGACTTCCGGCACAGGCTCTTGAACTGGAACAGCAGGCACCTGACTTTCACGTTCAGCCGTACCAAACAGTGCACGACGCATTTCTTCTTCAGTCAAATCAGCGTTCATAAAACATCTCAATGGAGCAGGAATTAGCTCAATGGAATTCTAGTAGGATTGCTACGCCACGGTGCCCTATGGAGCATGACTGGACTTCAAATGCCCAAGTCGATTTCGAGACACGATCCTCTCCATGCCCGCGAAAGCAGTTCCTTTGGCAGTCGCGTAATGAGCTCATCAGCTAGGTCACTGGCGTGGCGAGCGTACAAGGTCACTGTGCCCGCAACTAGCGCTCGACCCGGTACGAAGGCCCTGACCTGTTCCTGGGCAATTTTCAGTAGATTCAGAACATCCTGACTGACCTGTTTGGTGGTCAGGTGCTCAACTATTCGCCTCGCAGGAGGAGAAGCGCTGCTCCAGATTTCTACCACCGCGAGGAGCAGGGCTTCTGGGCCCAGGTGGTCGAGCGCCATATCCCACAGCTGGCGTTCCTGCGCTATATCCAAGCGACTTCTAGTCATTAAAGGATTCTGAATGCATGAGGCTTTTTCTTGATTGCGAGTTCACCCAGCTCTCGGCGACAGCGAAGCTGATATCGCTGGCACTGATAGCTGAAAATGGGCGCGAATTCTACGTTGAATTGCAGGATACGTGGCAGCCCGATGATTGCAGTGATTTCGTTAAGGACATCGTGCTTCCGCAGCTGTGGGGTGATGAGTACGCCATGCCGATGATCGAGGCCAGGAAGGAACTCCTCCGGTTCTTGGCAACCTACGACGAAGAGCTCGAGGTTGTCACAGACGCTCCTATATACGACTGGGAGCTGTTTTGCGAGCTCGCTTACGACAATGGACGATGGCCCAGGAACGTCCGAAATTATCCGACCGATGCCACGACACTTTCACCCAAAAGTGATGGGGCGGTGCTGCCTCACCACGCCTTGCTCGACGCCAGGATCATCGCTGGAATGTTCACGCCATAATGCGCCTATCCTTCAGATCGCGTAGAAGCTCGTCCGACAATCAGTGCTGAAAGAATGTGGTATGAGTGCAAAGCCTATAAAGCTAAACGCTGACATCGTTCAGACGGCCAACAAGCCTAATTCAGTGGGATGCTCGCATGCGCAAGCGGAGCGCGCAGGTGGGAGGATGGAAGCACGTTAGGGCCGAGACGAAGTGGTAACGCGCTGGCTCCGTTCGAGACAGCCGTCCGCTAAAGCGGCCCACCAACTGATCGTTGTCGGCAACCAGTGAACTCCCTTACTTCTCGTATGAGCTGCCGAGTTAAGCCATGCTAATGATCGCCAAGCGTTTCTTGGAGATCCCAGTCCCCAAACGCTCCAAGATGAAGATTTCGACAAGGTACTTTTGCAATCAGGCCTCGCTTGAGCAACTGATCAGGGATTGCATCCATCAGGTCTTGAACGTCTAGACGACTAGCTGACTCAGGCAACGTCGCCCTGGCCTCATCTACAAAATCACTAAAATCGAAATCCTGCTCCGCAACGAACGGCCCGGAGGTTTCAAACCCTTCAAAAGCTCCCGAGGCGATGCTTATGATTTCACCCTTTCTGATCAACATCCGCTGCCTCCTGGTCGTCTTTTCAAGCACTCGCTCAGCTTGTACGGGATGTGAGATTGCGCTGTCTGATGTGCTGATAGCTTCAACATAGCACCATCCCAAGCACTCACAAATTCCTCCCAGTCTTCGACCCGCCACTCTCGCCGAGCAGTGATGGTCGTGCCCAAGTAATGGGCCAGTCGCAAATTCCAAGGTAGGGGCAGCCACGAATCCCAAACCGTCAGATGCCCGTCCGAGAGCCGCTGTTGAATGGCTTCCCGTACCACAGCAAGCGAGGGGATTTGGCTGTCGTCGAGCCCCTGCAGATCGTACAACTCTGCCAAGAGAGAAATGGCACCGGGATCTTGTGGCTCTAACGCCAAGAGGCGCTCTAGAATGCACCATCTACGTCCTTCAACATGCCACAGTTCGCGGCAAGCACGATGGTGGGCCAGGAAGTCCATTTCCTTGATCCAGAGGGACAAAAAGCTGTACCAGTCGTGGCTGTACGAGCCCTCAACCAGTCGGGTGGAAAGCGTCGAGGCTTGTAGGAATCGCTCCGCCCATGGCTCCGGGATATCCTCATCCCTGACCACCAGCATCTTGCGTATCTGGGTCAGCGGAACCAGATCGCGCACCGCCTCCACCGATAAAGCATGGCTACTGCCTATAGGGTTGGAGAGATCATCGGCGTCGGCCTCATCAAGCACGAGAAGAATCTCAGTTGCCGCCGGGTCTCCAGGACGAACTCCTGTCAGCTGCCAGAGTGCTTCGCGACGGGCTGTCTCTCGTTGCCGCAATCCACGGTGTTCATCCTGAGGAAGCTGGGGGTGCTCTGGCGACATGCTTGATAATCCTCTTCCGCGAGTCTCAGCTAGGCCACTGTGACATGGCGCTGAGGCCTAGCGTGGGCCTAGGAGAGGCCATGGCAGATGACCTCCCTAGCAGCAGCTTTACTTTAGGAGGCTCTCTGTGGCGTGACACCGAACTCATGAGTGCCGTATGCCTCCAGAGAGCCTTCAGAGATAGATTCCAGATTCGTCATCTGCTCCTTGAAAGCAAACACCTGCTTCAATTTGTAAATGAAATAAAAGATGCCGGTTACTACACACGCATACGCAGCGTCACCGCAGCCAGCTTCGAGATTACCGTCGCGCAAAATCGAGAAAATGACCGCATATGGAATCCAGGAAAACACAGTCACGAGGACACTGATCGCCAATACGCCACCGGTGGCGCCTAACATCTGCGATCCGGCCATCGGAGCACGAAGCGTATCGCCTGCTTCGTTTCTGATAGCCATTAGCACGAGCGCCTTACCTTTTCTGCCAAAATACAGACGATTTTTCGTTCCAGCGCCAGTGTACTGCAGATAATTGTACGCGCTCGGTTCAATATAAACGTTTTTGTAGCGATATCCGTTTAATGATATGTCAAACAGGTTATCCGCCGTACCATGACGCATCCCGGTAACAACACCATCAACGTAACTAAAAGCGAAACCCATATAACTTCCTTAATAATGAGCAAAACGGCAGCTTGTACTTGGCTAGCAGATAATCAGTTAGAGGCGCGGTACACGTTCCTGACAACTTTTAGTGAGTTGGTGTCAAAATCGGGGCGATGTGAATCGTGATAGACAGCTCCGCTGTCTACCTGGAAAACGCATGTTGGTACGTCATTGGAGTCGAATCCCATCACGAGCGATTGGAGCCGCTCCATGCGCCAAGACTCTCCGCCATTGACCCATGCCGGGGTGACGACCTGCACCTCAGAGACTTTGAAGGTATCGTTCTGTCTTCTGAGCAGCTCGTACAACCGGGTCTCATCATTAACGAACTCTTCGACTGAGACAAACCGGTCGTCCTGCCAACGTTTAACACTTACGTGATACCAGTGGGTCTTCAGCGCCCTGGAAACGCCATGCCAATGCGCAAGTCCGTCACCAAACATCCCGACAAACCCGGCCATTTCGCTTTCGTGCGTGCAGAACATTTTGTAGCTGTCTCAACCTCAGGCACCGTTCAAAAGCCGGTGATTTAGTGAATGGCGTAGATGGCCTGCAGGGACGCCGGCTTACGATGGCCACTGCCCTTCAGGACGTACACAGTATTTCGAGTAACGAATAGGAAGCCTTCCTTGAACTCTGCGGCGATGGTCGACCTCACCCAATGGCCTGGTTCAAACCTGCGGCTGTCATCATGCCTAACGTTGTGCGCGAACAAGATCATGGGCAAACAGCCGGCGGCATGAACCTTCGCAAGCTCCTGTTCAGTCACGATCACGTCGAAAATGATCCAGTCCTCTACAACACAACAAGGCATCCAGCGGTAGCGGGCTTTGGCGTGTGCGAGAACGTCCTCGAGGGAGAGGTCGGATCCTGCGGTGATCACACCAGGATCTCCGAGTAGGCCGTAGTCTACGGAGCTATCCATCTGCCTCTTCCTCGCTCGTCAATATCTCAAAATCTGGGTTCCCGAATCCGCGCCAAGTCATGAAAGAACGGGCCAATCGCGCCATAACGCCGACAGCATCAATATATAGATTTGTGAGGCGGCAAGCAAACGCGGCATACCGTCCCCTTTTGGGATTCTGAAATGTCGCTGCGCGAATCGTTTGGGGCGGTGCTACAGCTTCTTCGCACACAAAAGGGGCTGACCCAAGGGGATATCTCAAAGACCGTGGCTCAATCCCACATCAGCCAGCTGGAGTCCGCCAAGACGAGTCCCACAGTCGAGGTAAGCTGTGAGCTGGCATCTGCGTTGGACGTCCAACGCATCTCATTGCTTGTCCTGGCACTCGCCTCATTTGAGGGAGAAACTGCGCGGAAAACGCTGATGGATTGCCTATCTGAACTGGAGGAGCTTGGCCTCGCAGATGTCGCACTACCATCCAAGTCCGAAGTGATGATGACGCCGGCGATGATCGAAGCCGAAAGGAAACGACAAGCTGTTCAGGCGCTGAAGTCAAAAGGGCTCACACAGGCCCAGGCTGCAAAGGAGCTGGGGTTGGCAGAGACCACGTTGAGAAGGCTCTGGCGTCAGACGCAAGGCTAGCAACGCGACTGGGACGTCAGGGCTGGAAGCGACTTTTAAAGGAAGGAGCCAAGCACGAAAGCAATGCTCGGCAGATTGAAAAGCGGAATTAGTGAGAGGGAGCTGAAACCTGTCATGTATCAGATGGCGAGGTTCTTCGCCCCCCATTTCTTCATGGATGCAGCATCGGTACCGCAACGCCAATAAGCAACACGCCCAATCCTAGAAATCTAGGTTGGGATCTAGAGTAACGACACCGTCCACGCTCAGCCATCTTCAGCACCATTACATTTATCTTCTTTCCATGATTCCATTTTTGGCCTCCCTCGCTCGAACCAAACTATACCTTCAGATCTTCTCCATGCTGCATGAGAGTTTCCTCCGCCTGGCCACACGCCCCGCTCTGCTACAAACGTCCACACACATGCCAAATCTTTATTTTTCAACAGCCGCTCAAATATGTCCTGTCGTATGTAGGCGTGTGAGCTATCGTCAGAGCCCGTCCCGCTGATCAGTTGGGGCTTCCCTAGTGCATCCACATAGACTCGTGGATCTGAGAGCATGGGGGTAATGGATAGCTGACTTGCCAGCCAAGGGGCTGGTAAATGTGCAGACGCTCCTTCTGGAAGTGAGGCATCCAAATGGGACTCCCAATGATATCTAAAACAGGGAAAGGCCAGTTCGAGCTCTCCTTGATTATGAAAGCTGGTAGGTGTCCACATCAACTGATCCCAGGTAAAGCGCCATGGGGCCTCAAGCAGATAGCCCTCGTCCGTACAACTGCGTCCCGACCACCTCGAAACATCCAGGGAACGCTGAGTGCTCAGAAAGCGAATCAACTGTTTTTGATCTTTTTTCCTGACGACGACAGGCATGAGGAAACGCCATTCCTGCTGACGTAGCCCGTGCTCTCGGCTCTCTCCATCGTCGTAACGATTCGCCACGGAGCGATGCTCGTAAAGGACAAGCCACTTTTCCCCAACCTTGTCCGTTCGGCCTACGAGACTTGGCATCCCGAGGCTCGGGTCAAGCTTGAAAGGCCATTCCTGAAGGCAGTCTTCGGCTGTTTCCTCGGAAACAATTGGTGAGATATCTACAGAACCAAAACTGGAGTCGGACAACCCTTGAAGAACAGTAGGGTCGATATCTCGATGGAAACCTAGGTCGATGGATGAACGGTAATCACGTGTTCCATCGACTCGAGCTTCGGCGAGCCAATTACTATCGGCCAGCCGACAAAGGAGTTCATCGAGCGCAAGCCACTCATATTTGGCACCAATCCGCTCAAAGAGTGGCCTCTCGCGGGAATAGCCGTGACGGTGAGAGCTATCCGATGGGAAGAGTTCTGCTGTCCATCCGAAGTCATAGGCGCGCTTTGCGACCCACCGTTTGGCCGCCGCCATGTCGACACCTTCCAACGTGCGCGGATACTTTTCCGAGCGGGCGATGCACCATCGGAACTCGTCGGTAAATCTTCTTTTTTCGTCAACATTCAGTAGATCAACAAGCTTCTTCTCTAGCTGCTGAAGTTCCTCGGAGTGGTCATGCGTCTCCAGTTCCTCGAACTCCTCAACCGCCTCTACCGCCCCTACCCCCTCGACTTCCTCAACTGCCTCTACCCCCTCGGCTTCCTCAAGCTCCCCGAGTACTTCGAATGGGCGGAGCAAGAATCGGAATGGATTGAATTGAAGAGCACTGATCGCATCGACGATTTCTTGCCTGTCTGGGTAAGGGGCAATTACCTCTGTATCGAATCGCTCGTTCATCTCGGATTGCGTGTGGGGCATTTGAGAAGTCAAAGCAACGCTCGAAAATGAGCTGACACGATGCTTGATCTCATCAGCGAACTCACTTATTCCGCCAGTGCAAGAACGCTTGATTTCGTCACCTCCAGCTTTTGTGGCGACATCATCGAGAAGAGCTTGTGAAACAGCTAATTGAACAGGCTGAGATGTATAAGGTGGCCTACAGGCGCTGAGATCGACCTCGGTAGGCAGGCAACGATAGTGGGCAGCCAGCTCAATAATCCCCGATGCATAGTCCCTCAGCATGATCGATAGCGGAGCGCACTGCTCAGAGAAAACCATCCGGTAAGCTACCGGGGCGTAATGCTTCAACCGCATTGGAGATGGATCGATACAACATGCACCATAACCAGCCCCGTGCAACCGTTCCATTACGTAGAGATCATCAAGGCCAGCGAACCTCTCGCACAGTTCACCGTAGAGCTCAACCTTCGAAAGCAGCAATGCGGATAGCGCCTTGGTCGCTTTGTCTCTGATTTCTCTATGCGATGACGCCGTCAGCCACGTGACCGCAAGCCCGCAAAGAAGCTGTACCTGTCGATCCGTTTTCTCGGTCTGACTGGTCAAGCACCAGTCCAGGAGGCGGCGGATCGTGCTGCCATCCGCCATATCGAAGTCGTTGATTTTTACCGTCCAGGAAGCATCACGCTCTGGCATCGTTTTAGTAATCAGAATGTCGTGGAGTAGTTTAGCGTTCCAAGGGTGATCAACGTTGGCACAGAGTTCGATCAGCACATAGAGTTGGCTGTCATCGACATCCAAGATAGCTTGGTAATATCGCCAGGTGCGCTCCGTGAAAGCGTTTGAGCTACGCCAACGCAAGCTCTCTAGGAAGGCGCCTCTGACCGAGTCGTCGTTGATCCAGATATCAATATCCCTCGGAAGCACATCCAAAAGCTCTGAGCCGAAACGCTCAGGCACTTGGATAGACAAGGCTTCAGCGAGACCAGCCCACTCCCACTTGAATCTGTCGCCGTCAAGAATGAAGCTCAAAACTCCAGTCTCCAGTTCGAGCCCTAGATCCGTCACCCCCTTGAGCAGCGCATCCGCCATGAGGTGGTCTTGGAGTCGCTGGAAACTGAACCTCACGATATCCTCGACCGGAGTAAATGGATCAATTTCAAGCTGGCGCGGTGGTGGGTCGAGTCGGAAAATTCCGTTCTTCTGCAGGACGTCAAACCAGGTTTTGGAAGGTGGCGAAGGAAAACTCGAAAACACTTCCGTCGAAATTCGCACAGCATCGGCCAAAAGCACGTAATCGCGCCTGTCGGTGGCCATCAACCTGGCGATGGCCGAGATTGCCGCTGTAGTAGGAGCGAGCAGATCGTCGCTGCCGTCTCTTCCGACACCTAGATTTCGCGCGACACTACGGATGTAAAATGCAAAAACCTGCTTCGTGCCATGCAGGCCTCTGGGGAATTGCTTACAACCGTCTCGGGCAAGGGCAACGCACGCACTGCGAAGAAACAGCGGATTGACAAATTCAGCGGAAAGCCAAGGCGTATCAGGCTGGGAAATGCCTCTCTTGTGCAGGTAGACCTTCGCGGCCCTCGACTGCTCTACATTCGTCACGAAACCACGAATGGAGAAGGCAACTGTCGTCTCTATCACTTTTGGCGGAACTACATACGGCGTGTACTCAGTACGACAGGTGACGACAAGAACGAGGTTCTCGTAAGCGTTGACTCGGGCGATCAGAGCGGGAAGTTCAGTCCTCCATAGTTGTGCACCGGCACCTTCGTTGATGGCATCGATCAGGATGAGTCCGCGCTTTTGAGCGGCCTCAGCGGCAGAACTCATGGCCTGCAAGAATACCTCTGGCTCAACAGTCCCCAGCCCGAGTGTTTCTGTCGCTTGCCTCCAAAAACCCAGAGAGCCTAATTGCTGCCCCAAAATCAAAACCACCGGGTGCCCATCTGAAATCGCTTTCTGAGCAACAGTACCGAGTGTGTGCGATTTGCCTGTGCCAGCCTTCCCTGTCAGAAGGGCAAAACGGTTTTGCTCAGCGGAATAGAATTTCCCCTCCAGCGTCGAAATCAAGCCGTAGAGAGCATTTGAAAGCTCGTCCAGCTTATGGCTCAGATAGTTCATGTCCGAAGAGGAGTAATCCCTTCTGGATTCAGACTTAGGCATATTTTGCCAAGCCCAGCCCTTCAATTCGTGGACGCTATGAGAGGCGTCTGACAAGGCTGCAACGCAATCGAGAATGGGCCAAGGCTCCCAAGAGTCGGAGCGAAATCTGCTGCCGAATGCTGAAGCCTTGGACGCTTCCTTCTCGACACGCTGGATACCAGCGATGAGCCCGGCGTCGGAGTCATCCTTTACGAAGTTGCTGAGCTTGGCTGCTTTGGCTACGGTGGAAAAAGCAGAGGTGAGTTCGGTGGTGACTTCCTCATCGCGAAGGAGCACTTTAAAGAGGCTCTCGATTCCAACCTCTACGTGATCTTCCGGATGATATCGCTCATCGAGTGACTCTACGGCGAGTTCTACATTCTTGCGAAACCATTGCCCAGAAATCTCCAACTCGCCAAACCAGAACTTTCGTAGGCCCTCAGCTGTAGGGTGTAACAATTTGTCGGTCAGGTCAGACGCCGTCCAGGCCACGAACTCAACCGTGGGGATACTGCTTTGAGCACAAAGCGCTTCCCAGGCAAGCTTGTGTGTATCCCAGTGCTCCCACCCTTTCTTCCCTGCGCCCTGTGCCCCGCTGCGATCAGTAAGGTCGCAGGGAATGGCAATCACATACTGTTTCAGCCCAGGGTGAGATTTCAAAGCCTGCTTTACCGACTCGTCGATTTTGCTCCAATCGACATCCCGTGACCTAAGGTAATACTTGGCCTGATAACCGACCTCAGGACCGTCCTGAAGAACCCAATAGCTCTCGATCCCTCCGTCGCCTCCCGAGCCTTCGATCCGCCTGAACTCTACGGCGTTCTCAGGGCGGTCGCGCCGGGCAAGTTGGCAGACGAGTTCCTCGAAAGACAATCTTTGCCCATCGTCCTTTCCGATGATTTTTGAATAGTCCATTAAATGTCCACCTGAAAGCCGGATTTTGGCGGCGGGCACTCCTCCCCTAAAGGTTTGGGTGCTCACCAGCGAGCGATAAGATTCAGGTCTCTTCCTTGGTTCCGGTGCATACCTGAGAACACATCACGAAGCGTTTGCGTCAAGCGTTGGGCCACTGAGGAGCCAGTACGTTGACATCATGCCTTAATCGAATATTCTCGTGGGTCGAAAAGATGTGGCCACGAGTATGCGCTGGAACGATTTGACGATAAATGGAAGAACAGTCTGCATGGCACACCTCCAGCCGACCGTACGGACATTCCAGATAGGAGATCACGGCGTCAGCGTTGAATTCACCTTCGGATTCCATTGCTTTACGGACAACAAGGAAAATGGGCCGCTGATCGTTAATCCAAAAACCAAGGAGGAGCGATATTTCTGCCCTACACGTTACGACTTATCAAAGCAGCTCCTCGACTACATCGACAGGCGCTTCATTGAGTCGAAGGTCAGGGCTCATTTTGCGGGTGACAACAGGCGCTATTTTTGTCTGGACGCCCACGAGTACGCGATTTTCTTCGAAATCCGTAAACCTCAGGACGTCGAGAATCTTCTTCGACTGAATGTGGTTTCTGCGTACGAGGTCAACGACTGGGGTCGCTCGGGTCTGCCCACCAAAGGGCCGATCTGGAACGTGCGCTACGTGCTGGAGAAGCGCAACGAAGGCGTGAAACTCTAAGGCCGGTCGCTCATCGGACAAACATAAAGCAAAAAAGCCCTGTGGCTCACACCACAGGGCTTTTTGCTGAATCAGATATCGGCCTGGCCTTTCAAATCCCGCTCACTGGCTGGGAGGAACTCGCCTAAGCTCGTTCCCGGCATCACCACCCCTCCTTCGAGGTTCCGGTCTGTGGCGACAAATTCATAGTACCTAAGCGTGATTCTCACGTCAAAAAAATCGACGTTGTGACCGGTCACGCTTTGTTGGTGGAGTGACCTCTTGTATCCCGACGCCACTACCCAAAATGCTTTTCGACTGTCATCCGGGGGCCGAGCTCAAGACCCATAAGCTCCAGTATGATCAGCATAGTGACCGAACAGAGGTGTGTTCAGATGGGTAAAGAACTGGATTGGAAATTGGTCGAAGTCTTGAGACGCATCGAAGCTGGAGATACTGCATTCGATCCGGCAGACACCTCAAAGCAGGCTTTCCAAGACTTCCAGCCCCTAGCTTGCGCGCTAGTGGAAGCTCAAAGACAAGGTCACGTTGATGGAGTCATGCCCCTAAAGGAATCCAACGGAGGCAAACTGGAGTACCGCACGGTTATTGTCACAGGCAACCTCACTCATCGAGGCAGACAACTGCTGGAAAAAGCCCAAGGTCAGCTAACACCGACTGACCAAGCATTGAATGGCGCATTCGGGCAGCTTCCTGATCCACATTTGCGCTCACAATGGGACAAGGCTCTGAGTCGACGCCAGTCAGATCCTAGCGGAGCGATCACAGCCGCGAGGAGCTTTCTGGAGTCCACTCAAAAATGGATTCTGGAGCAAGGTGGTATCTCGACTTCAGATCGTAAGACGCTGCTTTTTGCGACGCTTAAGCAAGTCGGGCTGACCGACCAAGGGGTTCCCATGTCCGGCTTACTCAAAGACATCGACAACTTGTTGCTGAGCATCGCGCAGGTGAGGAACAAGCATGGCGATGCCCATGGCCCAAGCGACGCCTCCTCCGATCTCACAAGTGCTGAAGCAGCTCTGTGCGTCAACGTGGCCGGCGCGCTCGGCCTGTTTTTGCTGGAGTGCCACCAAGCGCAGTCCAAGGTCTGACAACATTGGTCAGGGGATTGATTAACAGGTTCTGACCCGATCTGCCCTAACGTAGGCAGGCTCTTGCTGCGCAGATGCCTGTGGGTTGGTAATTACGGTGATGGGGCTGGTGAGTTGATGAAATATCCCAAAATCGTGAATAGCGCGGCGCCGAAGATGACCAGCACGTTGATTGCCAAAAAGTCTTCCAAACCCGGCGATTGCGGACGTCGAAATACATGAGCAGCAGCCTCCAGGCGTAGTCAATTACAGTGTGGTCGTGAAGCGCACTCGTGATAGACACGTATTTGAAATACCTGGCGAATAGTCTTCTGAGTTTTCCCTCTGTCAGCTGAACAGGATCCTTGAACATCCCAATGACGATTTCCTTTTCATTCATAGAGACGAGGTCAGATCTGTAGGGCGCCATCAAGACCGTGACCCGCCCGCTTGGAGTTTGCGTGAACCACATTGCGGAATCACTCTCTACGTGAGTAGTGCGCTTGGTTACTTTGACCTTCTGCTCAACACCTTCAATCTCCCTGACTTCCTCCACTTCATTGACGCTTGAAAGCCCAAGCAGCCTAGTCATGCAAGTGACTTGGAGTTGATTCAATTTCTTATTCACTGGAATCTCGTTGGCTTTAGGATGTAGCCCGCTGTGGATTCTCATACCTCCGTACCAACGAGTTTGAGGCGAGCTTTCGATTTCTCTGAACATCTCGCGGATGCGCGCTTCCATGTCGATCCACATCATTCGCCTGATGTAAGCTACCTCAGCGTCTTTTTGAAGCCGTTTGGCGTATTTTTCCAGCGCCTTTTTCATCGCACTCACCGCTCCTAAAATCCGTCGCCCAGCCCTTGATCATGACAGGCGCATCTATCCTCTCAAACCCGGTAGCCACCGAGTGCGGCAAGTCGGCTCTAGTCCCTCGCGGCTTCGCCCGTGCGATTGAAGCCGCTCGGAAGCGCCAGGCTGTTAAAGAGTTGCGCCTCAGGGGCTTCACCCTAGCGCACGCAGGAAAGAGCTAGGGATGGCGGAAAGCACGCTAAGACGCCTTTGGGGCCAAATCGAGAGTACGGGCGATTAGTGGTCTAGCCCATCTTGACGGGCTGGGGGGAGAGCATCAGAAACGGAGGCAAGCTGAATCGACATTGGCACCTAAAAAGGGCGTCCGGGGTTGGCCATAGATCGCGGTGTGTCAGAAGGATCTTGCCTAGAGCACTCCCAGTCAGTTAGATCCTTTGGGAATCTCTTTCCAAGGCGAGAACAGGAGCAGGAGCAGGAGCAGGAGCAGGAGCAGGAGCAGGAGCATCAAAGCTTTGTGGGCTTTGACTTTCAAGCAAGAGCAAAAGCAGGCAACGCCTTGTGGGCGTTGCCTCTAAAGCTTGACAAGCAAAAGCCTAAAAGCGAACCAATCAGCAAATCGTGGTATTCGTCGAAGATCAGCAGGCCGACGCCGTCCAGCGACGGGTCTTCCTGCAAACGACGGGTGAGAATCCCTTCGGTGACCACTTCAATGCGCGTATTCGGGCCGACTTTGCTCTCCAGACGAATCCGGTAGCCGACTGTTTCCCCGACCTTCTCGCCCAGCTCCGACGCCAACCGCTCCGCCGCCGCACGGGCCGCAAGACGCCGGGGTTCGAGCATCAGAATCGTCTGCCCCGCCAGCCACGGCTCCTGCAACAGCGCCAACGGCACGCGCGTGGTCTTGCCCGCGCCGGGCGGCGCTTCGAGGACGGCTTCGTCACGGTCGACAAGGGCCTGGCGCAGGGCAGGCAGGACGGCATCAATGGGCAGAGAAATCATGAGGGCTCCAAAACAGACCGCTGATTATACGGGCGCGCGCCGCTGCTTTGTTTCTCTCAACACAGAACCGTCTCCGTCGTTGGATAGTCTTATTGCTTAGGCATTTGCCTTGTATAGTTGCGACTTCCTCTGAGGAGATTTTCATGCGCATTCCTTCCCGTTTGATTGGCGGTGCCCTGGTCGTCAGCCTGCTGGCCCAACTGACCGCGTGCGGCAGTATTTTCTACCCTGACCGTCGCGGCCAGATTCAAGGCAGCGGCCGCATGGACCCGGCCATCGTGGTCCTCGACGCCATTGGCCTGCTGTTCTACATCCTGCCCGGCGTGATCGCGTTTGGCGTGGACTTCGCCACCGGCGCGATTTACCTGCCAGACGGCAAGCAAGCGCAAATCGACCCGGAGAAGTTGCAACCGGCCGTGCGCACCGATGGCACTGTGGACAACCTGCGACTGCAAGCCATTCTGAAGACCGAACTAGGCCCCAACCTGCCGCTGGACGATCCGCGCCTGATCCAGCACAAGGGCAGCGTCGAGCAGCTGGCGTCGCTGGGTCTGGTGCCGTCCGCCTGATGTTTTCGAGGTTAGATTGAAGGAAGCGCCATGAGCAGCAGCCCTGAACACGCCCGGTTATTGCGCCTGGCAACCCGCGCGTCGCTGGCCGTCGCGAGCATTCTGATCCTCGCCAAGGCGATTGCCTGGTGGTTGAGCGGGTCGGTCAGTCTGCTGGCGGGCCTGACCGATTCGTTGCTCGATGGCGCAGCGTCGTTCCTCAATCTGCTGGCCGTGCATTACGCGCTGCGCCCGGCAGATGAAGACCATCGCTACGGGCACGGCAAGGCCGAAGCCTTGTCGGGCATGGCGCAGTCATTGTTCATCGCGGTGAGTGCGTTTCTGATCGGCTTTCAGGCCATCGAGCGCATTCAACACCCTCAAGCGCTGGGAGCCCCGGGGCTGGGGATGCTGGTCATGCTGCTGTCCATCGCGCTGACCGTGGCGCTGCTGATGTTGCAGCACAAGGTAGTGAAGGAAACCGGCTCGGCGGCGATTCGTGCCGACTCGCTGCACTATCGCTCCGACTTGCTGCTCAACATCAGCATCATGGCCGCGCTAGGGCTGGCGTATTTCGGCTATGACCAACTGGATGCGTATTTCGGTCTGGCGATCGCGTTCTACATTCTGTGGAGCGCGATTTCGATTGCGCGAGAAACGGTGTCGGTGCTGATGGACGCCGAGCTTGAACCGGGCGTGAGTGCTCGGATGCTGGAGTTGGCGCAAGGCGTGCCAGGTGTATTGGGCACGCATGATTTGCGCACCCGGATTTCAGGGAATCACTGGTTTGTGCAGCTGCACCTGGAATTGCCGGGCGCATTGACGCTGCTGGTGGCGCATGAACTGTGCGAGCAGGTCGAGCGGGCGATCATCGCCGAATTTCCCAAGGCCGAAGTGCTGGTGCACGCCGACCCGCAGGAAGTGGTGAATCGGGCGAACAGCCCGGTGATGAATTGAAGCGGTAACCCCCTCGAACCGAGGGTGTTGTCTGTAGGAGCGAATTCATTCGCGATACGTCAGCATGGGCGACACATGAGTGTCGGATGTACCACCGCTTCGCGAATGAATTCGCTCCCACAGGGACAACCGAGCAGGCATCCTGAGGGCATCACCGATCTTCAGCCGTTACTGCTGAACGCTATACCCCCGCCCTGCATAACACGCTGCCATGGCCTGACGATAAATCCCGACCACCTCTGGCGCTGGCTGGTAGGTCGCGGCGGCCGGGTCGAAGTTGCTCTGCTGCACGGCATAGCGGTAACAGTCGTAACGGTCCTGCTCGACCTGCTGCTGCGTCTGACCATTCGCCGGGTAGGCCACCACATCGTACGGATCGGCAGGTTGCTGTTGCTGCACCTGCTGTTCCGGCGAATAGACCGGCTCCACGCCCTGCGGCGGTTCGGCGACGACGTATTCCTGAGAGCTCTGCTCGTAGGTGTAATAGGTGCCCGCCGCGACGAAAAACAGCGCGCTGCCGAGCCAGACTTGCTGAGCATAGTCCGGCAAATACCGCACACGCACACCCCGTGGCGGGGCAACGACCACATAACGCGGACCTTGCGGGCGATACCAATAGCCGCCTGAGTAGAAATAGTCGCTGCCGTGATACGGCACGCGGGAGTAACCGCCCGGCATCCGGTCTATCTCATAGCCAGGACGATAACGCGGCCCGCCGCCCCATCCATCGCCGTGCCCACCGGGACGACCGTTGTTGCCGGGACGGTTATCACCGCCGCGCCACGGATTGTTGTCCCGAGGTTGATCACGATAGAAACCCTGACGTGGCTGCTGCGTCTGCACCACGGTGTCCGGGCGACTCTGAATCGGCAGATTGCCCTGGCGGTCTTGCAACTGACGCTGCTGCAACTGTTGTTGCTGCTGACGTTGCTGTTGCTCCTGCTGGCGCTGTTGTTGGCGCTGCTGTTCCTGCACCTGATCCTGACGCTGCTGGTTGCGCTCACGGTCCTGCTGCTGGCGTTGCTGGTCCGCCCGCTGTTGCTGGTTCTGTTGAATCTGCCGCTGCTGGTTCTGTTGTTCCTGCTGGCGCTGCTGCTGGTATTGCTGCTGTTGCTGTTGGCGTTGTTGCTGCTGCTCGCGCTGCTGATCCATATTGAAACTGCGCTGTTGGTTCTGTTGTTGCTGCTGTTGTTGCTGCCGCTGTTCGAAGCCCCGCTGCTGTTGCTGGCGTTGCTCATTGCGCTGCTGTTGTTGATTGTTATCGTCGGCCAACACCTGAGCGCTGATGCTCAAGGCCAAAAGACTGACACCTGCCAAACGCCAGATGCGCATGTTCATGCTTTCCTCACTGCGGCGCGGATACTTGATGGTAGGACTGCATTATGGGTGCGCCGTTCGCAGCACTCTATAAGCGTGCACAAAAAAAGAGGGCCCTTTGGGGAGCCCTCTTTCGAATACTTCGTCCTGGCTCGACGCTTTTGGCGCCGGCTCACCTCGCATCGTCTTCTAGACAGTGCGTAGCCCGGTGGCCTGGTCAACCCTGTCGGATTGGAGGCCGCGGCTGGCCTGATTCGGCGGGCCGCGCTGGACGCTGTGTCCGGGCAGTGATTCTGGTTAAAAGAATAGGCCTGAGCGTGCGACACAGGATTGCGAATGTTGCTGATGAAAACACCACTTGCGCAATTTTTCCCTTCGGATGAATAATTCAGCGCAATCGATCTCATAAAGGTACCCGTCGTGAGCAAGCTCGATAGATATGACCTGAGTATTTTGGCCGAACTGCAGCGTGACGCGCGCATTTCCAACCAAGAGCTGGCCGAGCGCATCGGTCTGTCGCCATCGCCTTGCTCGCGGCGGGTCAAACAGCTGGAAGACGACGGCTATATCGTTCGTCAGGTGGCCCTGCTGGATCGCAAGAAGCTGGGGCTGAGCCTCACGGCGTATGTGTTGATCGGCATGGACCGTCATACCCCGGATCGCTTCGAACACTTCGAGCAGCAAATCCGCAGCTTGCCGCAAGTGCTGGAGTGCAGCCTCGTGACGGGCGTCGATGCCGACTATCAGTTGAAGGTCGTGGTGCCGGACATGGACCACTATCAGAAATTTCTGCTGGGCCACCTGACCCGTATCGACGGCGTGACCAGCGTGCGTTCGAGCTTCGTGCTCAATCAGGTGCTGGCGAGCACCGAATTACCGCTGGTGCACCTGAGAAGCTGATTCCCGTTCAATTCACCCCGCACTACCGATTCGAAGGAGACGACCATGGAACCCGAGGTGTTCGAAGAATGGATGATGACCGTTCTGGTGACCGTGCTGATCGGTTTCATGGGGTTCATCGTCTGGGACCTGGCCAAGAAGTCGAAGGCTGGACGCTTCGGGACGATCATTTTGTTCGGTGTACTGGGGTTGGGCGTGCTGGCGTTTGTGATCAAGAGCGTGGTGATTGCGTACATCGAGCAGCATAAATAGGTCGGCTGAACACAGGTCCTGTAGGAGTGAGCTTGCTCGCGATGCTGTTCACCAGACACACAAAAAGTGTCTGATAGACCGTATCGCGAGCAAGCTCACTCCTACAATGGACGGCGTTATGTCAATCGCAGCAGCGTGACGGCCAAAATCGGCATTACAGCTTCGCGGGCACTTCCCGCCACTGTCCCTGATCCAGCCCTTCAATGCTCCAGTCGCCAATCCGCACCCGCACCAGTCGCAATGTCGGCAACCCTACCGCCGCCGTCATCCGGCGCACCTGCCGGTTACGCCCTTCCTTGATGACCAGTTCCAGCCAACTCGTCGGCACGCTTTTGCGAAACCGCACGGGCGGGTTGCGTGGCCACAGCTCAGGCTCGTCCAGCTGCCGAGCCTGCGCAGGCAAGGTCGGGCCGTCGTTCAGTTCGACGCCGTCACGCAGTTTTTGCAATTGCTCGTCGCTCGGTTCGCCCTCGACTTGCACCCAATAGGTCTTGGCCAGTTTGTATTTCGGGTCGGCGATGCGCGCCTGCAATTGCCCGTCGTTGGTCAGCAGCAACAGCCCCTCGCTGTCGCGGTCCAGCCGCCCGGCCGGATAGATACCGGGGATGTCGATGAAGTCCTTGAGGGTCGCACGCCCTTCTCCGTCGCTGAACTGAGTCAGCACGTCGAACGGCTTGTTGAACAGGATCAAACGGGGCTCGGCAGGCGGGGCCTTTGCGACGCGACGAGACGCGCTGGAAGGGCTGGGCGCAGGGCGGCGAGAAACGGGGCGTTGATGACGGGACATGACAACTCAAGACGCGGAAACAGAAAGGGCCACTTTAGTGGCCCTTTCGCTAAACGCCTAGCCTCAACGGAACGGCGGTTCGTCGAAACTGCGCAGTTTGCGCGAGTGCAGCGAGTTGAGCTGCGTGCGCATCAGGTCCAGCGCAGCGATGCCGATCTTCAAATGCTGGGTCACGGCGCGCTCATAAAAGGCGTTGGCCGAACCCGGCAGTTTGATTTCGCTGTGCAGTGGCTTGTCGGACACGCAAAGCAGCGTCCCGTACGGCACTCGCAGACGATAACCCTGAGCCGCGATGGTGCCGCTCTCCATGTCCACGGCGACAGCACGAGACAGGTTAATCAGCGGCCGTTCTTGCGCCCAGCGGAGTTCCCAGTTGCGGTCGTCGTAGGTCAGCACGGTGCCGGTGCGCAGACGCTTTTTCAGGTCGTCGCCACGTTCGCCGGTGACTTGTGCCGCCGATTCCTGCAACGCCAGTTGAACCTCGGCCAACGCCGGAATCGGGATGTTCGGCGGCAGCACACGGTCGAGAATGCCGTCGCGGCGCATGTAGGCGTGGGCCAATACGTAGTCACCGATGGTCTGCGACTGCCGCAGGCCGCCGCAGTGGCCGATCATCAGCCAGCAATGCGGGCGCAGCACGGCCAGATGGTCAGTGATGTTTTTCGCGTTGGACGGGCCGACACCGATGTTGACCAGCGTCACGCCATGGCCGTCTTCGGCGATCAGGTGATAGGCCGGCATCTGATAACGGTGCCAGACCACACTGGACACGATGGCCTGCGCCTCGCCGTGATCCATGCTCTTGTCGACGATGACGTTGCCCGGCAGGACCATCTTCACGAAACGCGGGTCGTCGCGCAGTTTTTCCAGGCCGTGGACGATGAACTGGTCAACGTAGCGGTGGTAGTTGGTCAGCAGAATCCAGGGCTGGACGTGCCGCCAATCGCTGCCGGTGTAATGCACCAGACGACGCAGCGAGAAATCCACGCGCGCGGCGTCGAAAAGCGCCAGCGGCAGTGGGTCGGTGTTCGCCCAGTCATAGAGACCGTCGGCGATGCCATCAGTGGCGGCCGACAGGTCGGTGCTCGGGAACACGCGAGCCAGGGTCGCAGCGGTCACGCCGGTGCCTGCCAGCTCATCGCCTTGCTCGACGACATACGGATACGGAATGTTCTGCACGCTGACGCCCACTTCGACCGTGACGGTGAAGTCGTTCATCAGCGGGGTGAGCTGTTCGATCAGGTATTTGCGAAACGCCGCCGGGTGAGTGACGGTGACGCTGTAGGTGCCCGGCAGCTGGACTTTGGCGTATGCGCGGGTGGTCAGCGGCACTTCGCCGTGGCAGTGGTAGGTCAGACGCAATTCGGGGTAGCGGAACTGCAGACGCTCGGCGGCGTCCGGTTCAACGCGGTCTTTGAGGTAACGCTTGAGCGCCTGGCTCAACGCAGTGGTCGCACGTCCGTGCAGCTCGGCAAGCCGGTCCACAGCTTGCTCGGCAGTTTTTACGACAATGAAAGCTTCAGTCACGATGCGCATCCTTCTGATCTTGCAAGGCTCCATCTTGCCTGCAACGGCGGGGGAAGGCACGAAATGATGCAGCGGAAAAACGCTGTCTCTGTAGGAGCGTGGCTTGTCCCGCGATCGGCTGCGCAGCAGTCGCAACAACATCCCCACCAGTGTGTCAGTCCCATCGCGTATACGGGTTTACGACGACTGCGTCGCCGATCGCGGGACAAGCCACGCTCCTACAGGCCTAGCAAATCGCTGGGGTTGAACGCGTCACCAGCGCTTCCACATCCACCCCTCGCGGGAGAGCGCCATACACGCGCCCCGGATGCTGCAAACGCCCGGCGATAAACCCGTCGCTGACCACCGAGTTCCCCGCTTCCAGCAACAGCTTGGCCTGCAAACCGATGGCGATGTCTTCGGTCAGTTGCCGGGCACGGTATTGGATGTCAGAGGTGTCCTTGAACGCGGTTTTCAATCGGTCGATGTGCGCGGCCAGTCGAGCGTCGCCATGGCCATCCCCCAGTTCATCGAACAACGCGTCGAGCACGCCCGGCTCTTTCGACAAGGCACGCAGCACGTCCAGACACTGCACGTTCCCCGAGCCTTCCCACGTCGAGTTGACCGGCGCCTCTCTATAAAGACGCGGCAGGATGGTGTCCTCGACGTAGCCCGCGCCACCCATGCATTCGGCGGCTTCGTTGATCATGGCCGGGGCGCGTTTGCAGATCCAATACTTACCCACCGCCGTGACCAGTCTCGCAAAACGTGCTTCGTGGGAGTCGTCCAGCCGCTCCAGCGAGCGGCCCATGCGCAGGGTCAGCGCCAGCGCCGCTTCGCTTTCCAGCGCCAGATCGGCCAGCACGTTCTGCATCAGCGGCTGCTCGCTCAACACTCGCCCGCTGACGCTGCGATGGGCGCAATGGTGAGCTGCCTGAGTGAGTGCCTGACGCATCAACGCGCTGGAACCGGTCATGCAATCGAAGCGGGTCATGGCGACCATTTCGATGATGGTCGGCACACCGCGCCCCTCCTCGCCCACCATCCACGCCAGCGCGCCCCGGAATTCGACTTCGCTGGACGCATTCGACCAGTTGCCGAGTTTGTTCTTCAGGCGCTGTATGTAGAACTCGTTGCGGGTGTCGTCCGGACGATGGCGCGGCAGCAGGAAACAGGTCAGGCCTTTGTCGGTCTGCGCCAGCGTGAGAAAGGCATCGCACATCGGTGCCGAGCAGAACCACTTGTGGCCGACCAGTTCATACGCCTGACCGGGGCCGGGCTGGCCGACGGGATAGGCGCGAGTGGTGTTGGCACGCACGTCGGTCCCGCCCTGTTTCTCGGTCATCGCCATGCCGATGGTCACACCCGCTTTATGAGCGATGCCGACATTGCGCGGGTCGTACTGGGTGGCGAGGATTTTTGGCAGCCAGATGTCGGCCAGATCCGGTTGCAAGCGCAAGGCGGGAACGCTGGCGAAGGTCATGGTCAGCGGGCAACCACTCCCCGCTTCCGCCTGGCTGTGCAGGTAGCTCATGGACGCGCGGGCGACGTGGGCACCTTCCCGGCGATCGGTCCAGGGCAATGAGGGAATGCCGTGCTCGACCGCCGTTTGCATGAGTTGGTGATAAGCCGGATGAAACTCCACCAGGTCGATGCGATGACCGTAGCGGTCATGGCTGGCGAACACGGGTTTGTTCTGGTTGGCGAGAAAGCCCGCCTCCATCAGCGGACCGCCCGCCATCGCGCCATACGCGTCGATCTTTGATTCCGCCCAGCCCGCGCCGTAGCGTCTGGACCACTCCTGCAACGGCAGGTCAATGCGGTAAAGGTTCGCCCCGTCCAGCGAGGGCGGCTGGTTGGTGACGTCGTGTGTTTCGGCGAACTGATGCAGGTTCATGGCGGCCTCCGGTTCGGATCGGTGCACGGCAATGGCGCAGATGTGAGCCAGTGAATCACGCACGCGAAATCGAAAAAAGTGCCATAGCCGACTAAATCACGGCGGGTTTGCCGTGGGGTGAGCGTGGTCTGCTTTCGCCTGATCCACCGCCGTCGCTGCCGTCGTGCCTCCGGCGGCTCCCACAGCGGACTTGTCGTCGGCGATATGTGCGTCCAACGCCGCAATACCCGGGGTGTACGCGAAACTCCAATACGCCACAAATCCTGTAGGAGACGCCGGAGGCACGACGGCAGCGAAGACGTCTCCCACAGCGGACGTGTCGTCGGCGATATCTACGTCCAACGCCGCAATACCCGGGGTGTACGCGAAACTCCAATACGCCACAAATCCTGTAGGAGACGCCGGAGGAACGACGGCAGCGAAGACGTCTCCCGCAGCGGACTTGTCGTCGGCGATATCTACGTCCAACGCCGCAATACCCGGGATGTACGCGAAACTCCAATACGCCACAAATCCTGTAGGAGACGCCGGAGGAACGACGGCAGCGACGGCGGTGGATCAGTCAGTCCTACGTAACCGACAACGTCGCCCGCTCAACCTCCACGCTCAGCCGGAACTGGCTGCCAACGCCTGGTTCGGACTGGTGACTCAAGCGCCCGCCCTGCAGCTCGATCAGTTTGCGGCAGATTGCCAGACCGATCCCGAGGCCGCCGTACTCGCGGGTCATGGAGCCGTCGACCTGATAGAAGTTGGCGTACAGCGTGTCTTCGTCCAGCCTCACGAAGCCTATACCGGTGTCGATCACGTCCAGCAGCAAACGCACTTGCTGGTCGTGAGCATGTCCACCCACGCACAGTCTGATCGCACCGCTTTTGGTGAACTTGATGGCGTTGTCCAGCAGGCAATCCAGGCATTGACGCAGTTTCAGCGAGTCCCCTAGCAAGCTGTCCGGCAAGGTTTCGTCCAGCTCGACACTCAGGGACAGCGCCTTGTTCCGAGCCAAAGGTTCGAACGTACTGCGCACTTGAAACAGTAAATGCCGCAGGCTGAATGCTTCGCGCTGAACGCCGATACGCCCCGCTTGCAGCTCGGTCAGGGTGAGGATGCCGTTAACGATGCCCATCATGTTTTGCGCGGAATCCGCAGCAGTCTGGCGGTACAGCGCGATTTCTTCGTCGCAGACCTCCATCTGCATCAGCTCCAGGGAACCGATCACGCCATTCATTGGGGTGCGCAGTTCGTGGGTCAGGGTGGCAAGGAATTCATCCTTGAGCCGGTTGCTGACCGCCAGTTGCTGGTTGAGTGTCTCCAGCTCCTTGCTCGACTGCGCCATGATCTGTGTCTGCCGGTCGCGCATGGTGTTGATGCGGTCCGCCAGCGCCAGCGATAGCAGTGCGACTTCCACGACAGAGCCGATCTGGCTGGCGTACATGGTCCAGAAATTGTTCGGCAAGTGACCGAGCAACATGGTCGCGTTGATCACCCCGCCCAACAGAAATGCCGACCAGGCGAAGATGAAATAACGGGCAACCCGACGCCCCTTCAGCCAGGCGACGATGCCGATCAGCAGAATGACCGGGGTAAACAACAGAACCAGCCCGGTCACCAGCCTCAGTGCGATGCCGTAATCCATGGTCAACGACAGAATCATGATGACGGCGGCGCACAGCATCATCAGCACGAGCGGGGAATCGAGCCAACGCCCCAGCCCCGGCGTTTGCAGGAATTTACGCGCAAATTGGCTGGCGAACAGGATCGCCGCCGCAATCAGAAACGTCGTGGAGACGTTGGCCCACCACGGGTTGTCCGGCCACAGGTATTCGATACCGGCACCGTTGACCGACACCTGATACAGCCCGAAACAGCTGATGTAGAGGATGTAATAGAGGTAGCTGGTATCGCGCACGCTCACGTAAATGAACAGGTTGTAGACCAGCATCACCAACAGCACGCCGTAGATCATGCCGAGGATATACAGCCGCGACGGCTGATCTTCGATGTAGGCGTGACTGGCCCACAGATTGAGCGGCGCCTGAACGGAGCCATGGCTGGCGACGCGAACGTAGACGGTCTTGGTCTCGTTGGCCTTCAGGTTCAGGTCGAACAGGTAGTTGTTCTGTTTTATCTGACGGCTCTGGAACGGCAGCATGTCGCCGGTTCGCCACGTCAGGCTCGGCTCGGCGGTCTCGCTGGCCATGTACAGATCGACGTGGTCCATGGGTGGGTAGGCGAGTTCGAGCAACCAGTCGGCCGAGGCCACCGGGTTCGCGGGCCTGTAGGTCAATTGCACCTTTAACCAGAAGGCGGACTCGGAGTAACCGGCGTTCAGCGCACCGGCATCCAGCGCGTGAAACTGCGCCTGGCCTTCGGGCGAGGCTACCTGTTCAATCGTCGCCGAACCGCTCGGGTCTTCGAACACCTGAGTCGCGCGGCCCAGCGACAAGGTGCGCGTGGTTTCGTCGAACTCCAACGCGCTAGCCAACGTAGGCAGCAGGATCAACCACAACGTCAGCAGAACGCGCATACAACACCGCCGACATTCATGGGGGCGGCCATGCTGTTCGCCCAGACTGTAGGAAACGACGCTAGGTTTGAGGCAATAAAAGGAGGCAACGGGCAACGCACTTGCATTTACTCTTCGGACAAAAATGAGACTTACAGCCGACAGCATAGCCACTGATAGCTGGGTGATACCATCTGTATCGTCACACGTCAGACTTTCGTGACTTTCTTTAGGATTATTATCGTCATTCAGCAGGAAAGGGCTGCCCCTGTGGCCGTACAGGGCTGCCGGAGAAAAATCTGCCGCCGACCAGCGGCCCGGCAAAAGCTTTAGTGGTAAGCTCGCGCACCATGAATATCTATAGCTCCCGCCCCGTTGTCCTCTGTCTCTCCGGCCACGACCCCAGTGGCGGCGCCGGCTTGCAGGCAGATATTGAAGCCCTGCTTGCTCAGGGTTGTCATGCCGCCCCTGCGGTCACCGCGCTGACCGTGCAGGACACCGTCAACGTCACCGATTTCCGCGTGCTGGATCGCGAGTGGGTGCTGGCTCAGGCCAATGCCGTGCTCAACGATTCGCAGGTCGCGGCGGTGAAACTGGGCATGCTCGGCTCGTTGGAGATGGTCGACACCGTCGTCGAACTGCTGCAAGCGAACCCGCACCTGCCGCTGGTCTGCGACCCGGTGCTGCGTGCCGGTGGCGGCGGGCGACTGGGCAAGGATGAAGTCGGCTATGCGATGCGCGAGCGGTTGCTGCCGCTGGCCACCATTGCCACGCCAAACCTGCCCGAAGCGCGCATTCTGGCCGAGCTGCCGGAAGGCACCGCCGACGAGTGCGCCGAGAAGCTGTTGCCGTTCTGCGAACATTTGTTGATCACCGGCGGCCATGGCGACGAGCACGAAGTCCATAACCGGCTGTACATTCGCAACGGCGAATCGCGCACCTTTACCTGCCAGCGCCTACCCGGCAGCTATCACGGTTCGGGCTGCACGCTGGCGAGTGCGTTGGCCGGTCGACTGGCCCTCGGGCAAGACGTGATCAGCGCTGTGCAAACCGCCCTGGACTACACTTGGCGCACGTTGCGCGACGCTGAACAACTGGGCAAAGGCCAATTCGTTCCTCGTCGTTTGCCGCTGGATTTCTGCTCGTAACGCCACGAACAAGAGGCACCCCCGATGAAACTGCGTGGCCTTTATGCCGTGACCGACAGCCAACTGTTGGCCGGCAAATTCCTGTCCTACGTCGAGGCTGCCCTTGATGGCGGCGTGACCCTGCTGCAATACCGTGACAAATCCGGTGACGAGACCCGACGTCTGCGTGAGGCCTCGGAACTGCTGAAATTGTGCGAGCGCTACAAGACCCGCCTGATCATCAATGACGACGCCGAGGTGGCTGCACGCCTCGGCGTTGGCGTGCACCTTGGCCAGACTGACGGCTCGCTGCCCGACGCCCGCGCCCTGCTCGGTCACAAGGCCATCGTCGGCGCCACCTGCCACGCCCAGCTCGAACTGGCAGAAAAAGCCAAGGCCGACGGCGCGACCTATGTGGCGTTCGGGCGTTTCTTCAACTCCAACACCAAGCCCGGCGCACCTGCATGCAGCCTCGAAATGCTGGCCGAGGCACGCAAGCGCATTTCGCTGCCAATTGCCGTTATCGGCGGCGTCACGCTGGAAAACGCGGCCCCGCTGGTGGCCCATGGCGCCGACCTGCTGGCGGTGGTGCATGGCCTGTTTGGCGCGGAAAACACGCAAGAAGTCACCCGTCGCGCTCGCGCCTTCAACGACCTGTTCAAATCGGCCTGACTCTTCGTCGGGCCGACTTACCCTCATTCGATTCAAGCAGAGAGCTTCATCATGTCCCGTTCTGAAACCCTGTTCGCCAACGCCCAGAAACACATCCCCGGCGGCGTCAACTCGCCGGTTCGTGCGTTCAAGAGCGTCGGCGGCACTCCGTTGTTCTTCAAACACGCGGCAGGCGCCTACGTCACCGACGAAGACGACAAGCGCTATGTGGATTACGTGGGTTCGTGGGGGCCGATGATTCTGGGCCACAGCCATCCGGACGTGCTGGACGCCGTGCGCAAGCAGCTAGAGCACGGACTGTCTTACGGCGCGCCGACCGCGATGGAAACCGAGATGGCGGACCTGGTCTGCTCGATCGTGCCGTCGATGGAAATGGTGCGCATGGTCAGCTCCGGCACCGAAGCGACCATGAGCGCGATTCGCCTGGCCCGTGGTTACACCGGTCGCGACAGCATCATCAAGTTCGAAGGCTGCTACCACGGCCACTCCGATAGCTTGCTGGTCAAGGCAGGTTCGGGGGCGCTGACCCTGGGCGTGCCGAGCTCGCCGGGCGTTCCGGCGGCGTTCGCCAAACACACGCTGACTCTGCCGTTCAACGACATCGACGCGGTCAAAGCGATGCTCGCGGACGTGGGCCAGGAAGTGGCGTGCATCATCGTTGAGCCAGTGGCAGGCAACATGAATTGCGTGCCGCCAGCGCCGGGTTTCCTGCAAGGTTTGCGCGAAGAGTGCGACAAGCACGGCGTGGTGCTGATTTTCGACGAAGTGATGACAGGTTTCCGCGTTGCCCTCGGCGGCGCACAAGCCTATTACGGCGTGAAGCCTGATCTGAGCACCTTCGGCAAGATCATCGGCGGCGGCATGCCTGTGGGCTGCTTCGGCGGCAAGCGCGAGATCATGTCCCACATCGCGCCGCTGGGTCCGGTGTATCAAGCGGGCACGCTGTCGGGCAACCCGCTGGCCATGGCAGCCGGTCTGACCACGCTGCGCCTGATCAGCCGCCCAGGCTTCCACGATGAACTGAGCACGTTCACCACGCGCCTCCTCGAAGGCCTGCAACAGCGTGCCGACGCAGCGGGCATCCCGTTCGTGACGACTCAGGCGGGCGGTATGTTCGGCCTGTATTTCACCGACGTAAAAGAGATCGTCACCTTCCAGGACGTGATGAGCAGCGACGCTGACCGCTTCAAGCGCTTCTTCCACCTGATGCTGGAAGGCGGCGTGTATCTGGCGCCGAGCGCCTTCGAAGCCGGCTTCACCTCCATTGCCCACGGCGACGCGGAGCTGCAACTGACCCTCGACGCCGCCGAAAAAGCCTTCGCGCAGTTTAAGTAACACGCCCCTCCCCCTGTGGGAGCCGGCTTGCTGGCGAAAGCGATCTATCAGCCGACATTGATGTATCTGGACTGACGCCTTCACCAGCAAGCCGGCTCCTACAGTTGATTGACGGTGTTATTCGGCTATTTTGTTTAAACGTTAGTTGTATGCGGCGCTTCAAGCCCCCCTGAATACAGGCGAATCAAGCCCGTGCAGCAGAAAATCAGTAAAGACTTTGTAAGGTAGGCCCCGCTTATTTCATAATGCGCAACCAGCACGTTTAGCTGGACGGGCATGCCCGCACCTTTTTCAGAGGTAAGTCGACTTCCATGAATCGCACCGGCCGCACCCTTGCATTGGGCTGCCTGTTGCTTCTTCATCCCCTGCTGGCGAATGCAGGTGGCAACTCGTTGTTAATACCAGCGGTGGGTCGCTGCACCCTGAATACCCAGCCAGACAACCTGCCAGCCGCCTTGTCGGCGTGTCAGCAGGCGGCCAAAGGCGGGGATGCGCAGGCGCAATACGAGTTGGGACAGTTCTATTACGACGGCAAGAACACGCCGCGCGACCTCACTCAGGCACTCAACTACTTCGAACAGGCCTCATTGCAGGGCCATGCGCAGGCGCAGTATCAATTGGGCCTGATGTTCTTCCGTGGTGAGGGTGTGCAAGCCAATAACATTCAGGCTTATATCGTCCTGAAGATGGCGGCGGTCAACGGGTCGGAAGATGCGCTCGACCAGGCCGACGAAGTTTCGGGGCAAATGAAAAAGGAAGATCTGGAAGTCGCGACCCAAGTGCTGGGGCAAATCTTCCGCAAGTATCTTCTGGAGCTGCAAACCGCCGAAGGGCGCACGCCATTCGCGCCCTTCCCGGATACCAGCAAACCCTGATCGAGTCGCCGGACCTTATTTGTCCGGCATCGGCATTGGGAACGGCATGACATTGCCAGTCTGACGCGCCTCACTGATCTTCGCCGTGCCCATTCGCTCGACTTCATCGATACGCACGATCGAATGCATCGGCACGAAGCTGCGTACCACTCCGTCGAACTGCTGCTTCAACTTCTCTTCGCTGGGGTCTACCACCACGGTCGTGCGCTCACCGAAGACGAATTCCTCAACCTCAAGAAACCCCCACAGATCGCTTTGATAGATCTGCTTGGCGTACATCTCGTACACCTGGCCCTGGTTGAGAAAAATCACCTTATAGATTGGAGCTTCGCGTTTGGTCATAACAGGCAGGCAATGATCGGTGTTTTGAAAAGGGCGCGAACTATAGCATGCCGCTGGTTAGGCAACGCTAGGAACCCGAGGCCAGGGTCCCTATAATGCGCGGTTCTTCGAATCACCTGATGAATCCGAACCCGCATGGCCAAGAAGCTTTATATCGAAACCCACGGCTGCCAGATGAACGAGTACGACAGCTCGCGCATGGTCGATCTGCTGGGCGAACATCAAGCGCTGGAAGTCACCGCCCGCGCGGAAGACGCCGACGTCATCCTGCTCAACACTTGCTCCATCCGCGAGCGGGCGCAGGACCGCGTCTACTCCCAGCTTGGCCGCTGGCGCGAGCTGAAGCTTGCCAACCCGGAGATGGTGATCGCCGTCGGTGGTTGCGTCGCCAGTCAGGAAGGTGCGGCGATTCGTGATCGGGCACCGTACGTCGATGTCGTGTTCGGCCCCCAGACCCTGCACCGCCTGCCGGACATGATCGACGCCGCACGCATCACCCGCTTGCCGCAGGTGGATGTGTCGTTTCCGGAAATCGAAAAATTCGACCATTTGCCCGAGCCTCGCGTCGATGGCCCGAGCGCTTATGTCTCGGTCATGGAAGGCTGCAGTAAATACTGCACGTTCTGCGTGGTGCCTTACACGCGGGGTGAAGAAGTCAGTCGGCCCTTCGATGACGTGATCACCGAGGTCTTCCACCTCGCCGAAAACGGCGTGCGTGAAGTGACGCTGCTCGGCCAGAACGTCAACGGCTATCGCGGCACGACCCACGACGGGCGCGTGGCTGACCTCGCCGAACTGATCCGCGTGGTAGCGGCCATCGACGGCATCGACCGCATTCGCTACACCACGTCGCATCCGCTGGAGTTTTCCGACAGCCTGATTCAGGCCCACGCCGACGTGCCGGAGCTGGTCAAACATCTGCATTTGCCGGTCCAGTCGGGTTCAGACCGCATTCTGGCGGCGATGAAGCGCAACCACACCGTGCTTGAGTACAAATCCCGTTTGCGCAAGCTGCGTGCAGCGGTGCCGGACATTTGCATCAGCTCGGACTTCATCGTCGGCTTTCCCGGCGAGACCGAAAAAGATCATTTGCAGACCATGAAGCTGGTAGAAGACGTCGGCATGGACTTCTCCTACTCGTTCGTCTACAGCTCGCGCCCTGGCACCCCGGCAGCGGATCTGGCCGATGACACCTCGGAAGAAACCAAGAAAGAGCGCCTCAAGCAGTTGCAGGACCTGATCAACCGTCAGGGCTTCGAGATCAGCCGCAAAATGGCGGGCACTGTCCAGCGCATTCTGGTCACCGACTATTCGAAGAAAGACCCCGGCGAACTGCAAGGGCGCACCGAGAACAACCGCATCGTCAACTTCCGCTGCGACAACCCCAAGCTGATCGGGCAATTCGCCGACGTCTACATCGACAGCGCGCAACCGCACTCGCTGCGGGGGTCGTTGTTGCAGTAAGGCCAGACGCCCTCATCTAACGCTGCATCGAACCCTGTAGGAGTGAGCTTGCTCGCGATTGCGTTTCTTCAGCCACCATGCCCGTGTCTGACAGTCGGCAATCGCGAGCAAGCTCACTCCTACAGAGGTTATGGCGGCTGCCGACTCAACCATTAGTAAGTGAGCCCTTTCGGACACTGCCCACAGGGGTTATCCTTCATTTCACCTTTATTGCCGTCGGGCGGCTAAAAACCACTTTGAACGCACCTATCGAACCACATCGTTTCAGCCTCGAACCTATCGAGGCCCACCGCTTCGCCAATCTGTGCGGGCAATTCGACGAGCACTTGCGCCTGATCGAACAGCGCCTGGACATCGAAATCCGCAATCGCGGAGGCCAGTTCGAGATGATCGGCGAGCGCAAACAGACCACTTCGGCAGAAAACCTGTTACGCCGACTGTATCGGGAAACCAAAAGTACCGAGCTGTCCCCGGACATGGTTCACCTGTTCTTGCAGGAATCTGGCGTCGAAGAGCTGGACAACCACCCTGCTGCCGAAGTCGGCGTAGCCCTGCGTACCAAGAAAGGCATGATTCGCCCACGCGGCTTGAATCAGCAGCGGTACGTGAAGGAAATCCTCGCCAACGACATCAACTTCGGCATCGGCCCGGCCGGTACCGGCAAGACTTACCTTGCCGTGGCTGCGGCCGTCGATGCGCTGGAACGCGAACAGATTCGCCGCATCCTGCTGGTGCGTCCGGCGGTTGAAGCAGGCGAAAAGCTCGGTTTCCTGCCCGGCGATCTGGCGCAGAAGATCGACCCGTACCTGCGACCGCTCTACGACGCGCTTTACGAGATGCTGGGCTTTGAGTACGTGGCCAAGCTGATCGAAAAGCAAGTGATCGAAGTTGCGCCGCTGGCCTACATGCGCGGACGCACCCTTAATAACAGCTTCATCATTCTCGACGAGAGTCAGAACACCACCGTCGAGCAGATGAAGATGTTCCTGACCCGTATTGGCTTTGGCTCCACCGCCGTGATCACCGGTGACATCACCCAGATCGACCTGCCGAAAGGCACCAAATCCGGGCTGAATCATGTCATCGAAGTGCTCAAGGACGTGCCGGGCATCAGTTTCACTCACTTCAAGCCCAAGGACGTCGTGCGCCATCCATTGGTGCAACGCATCGTCGAAGCCTACGAGCGCTTCGAGGAGCGCAACGAGCAAAGTGCCCCTCGGGAATACCGCCGCGATGCTTGAGCTGGATCTGCAAGTCGCGAGTGAAGCCAGCGCCCCCAGCGAAGCCCAGTTCCGCCTTTGGTGTGAGATGGGCCTGCGCCAGCGCGTCGCCGACTCGGAAATGACCATTCGCCTGGTCGACGAGGCTGAAGGCCGGGAACTGAACCACACCTGGCGTCACAAAGACTACGCCACCAACGTGCTGTCCTTTCCCGCGGACGTGCCTGACGAACTCCTCGACATTCCGTTGCTGGGTGACCTGGTGATCTGCGTGCCGGTCGTGACCCGCGAGGCTGCCGAACAGGGCAAGGCGCTGGACGCACACTGGGCGCACCTCACCATCCATGGTTGTCTGCATTTGTTGGGCTACGATCACATCGACGATGACGAAGCCGAAGAAATGGAAACACTGGAACGGGAGTTGCTTGCAGAGCTGGGCTACCCCGATCCCTACGCCGACGACGAAATCGTCGACACACCACCTACAGAAACACCAGGCAAGGACCACGAGTAAGGGCTATGAGCGAAGACCGATCGAGCAACGGGCAAAAGTCATGGTTGGGCAAACTGACCCAGGCATTTGCCCATGAGCCGAAGAACCGCCAGGAGCTGCTAGAGCTGCTGCGCGAAGCCCATCAGAACAAATTGCTGGACAGCGAAGCGCTGGCCATCGCCGAAGGCGCCATTCAGGTGGCTGACCTCCAGGTCCGGGACATCATGGTCCCGCGCTCTCAGATGGTCAGCATCAAGGCAAGCCAGAGCCTTCGCGAGCTGCTCCCGGCCGTGATCGATTCCGCCCACTCTCGCTACCCCGTGATTGGCGAAAGCCACGATGACGTCCTCGGCGTATTGCTGGCCAAAGACCTGCTGCCCTTGATCCTCAAGGAAAACGGCGACGTCGGCGACATCAAGAGCCTGCTGCGTCCGGCGACGTTCGTGCCGGAGTCCAAGCGCCTGAACGTGCTATTGCGTGAATTCCGCGCCAATCACAACCACATGGCCATCGTCATCGACGAATACGGCGGCGTGGCGGGTCTGGTGACCATCGAAGACGTGTTGGAACAGATCGTCGGCGACATCGAGGACGAACACGACGTCGAGGAAGACAGCTACATCAAACCGCTGCCCAGCGGCGACTTCCTGGTCAAGGCGCTCACCCCCATCGACAGCTTCAACGAGTTTTTCGACAGCGAGTTCTCTGACGATGAATTCGACACGGTCGGCGGTCTGGTGATGAATGCGTTCGGGCACCTGCCCAAGCGTAATGAAATCACCGAAATCGGCGCGTATCGTTTCCGCATCCTGAACGCGGACAGCCGCCGGATTCACCTGCTGCGCCTGAGTCCGATTTCGCGCTCGTAACGTCGTATCCGTTTGTCATAAGGAATGTAAATGCGCTGGATCACCCGCCCCGGCTGGCCCGGTAACCTGCTGGCCGTGGCGGCTGGCGCACTCGTCACCCTGGCCCTGGCGCCGTTCGATATCTGGCCACTGGCGATTGTCGCGCTGGTGGTTTTCTACCTCGGGTTGCGCGACCTGACACCTCGTCAGGCGTTGTGGCGGGGCTGGTCGTACGGATTCGGTCTATTTGGCGGCGGCACCAGCTGGATCTACGTCAGCATTCACACGTACGGCGAGGCGCCGGTCTGGCTCGCCGGGTTCCTGATGGTGCTGTTCTGCGCTTCTGTCGCCTTCTTCTTCGCCCTGCCCGCCTGGCTCTGGGCTCGCTGGATTCGCCGCAACGAAGCGCCTTTGGCCGATGCGCTGGCGTTCGCTGCGCTGTGGTTCGGTCAAGAAATGTTTCGCGGCTGGTTCCTCACAGGCTTTCCTTGGCTCTATTCCGGTTACAGCCAACTCGATGGCCCGCTGAAAGGTCTGGCGCCATTGGGGGGCATGTGGTTGATTTCGTTCAGCCTCGCGCTGACTGCTGCCCTGCTGTGCAACCTGCCTCGACTGCGTGCACGCAAAAGCTTCTTCGCTGCTGGCATCGCTCTGCTGCTGGCGCCTTGGGCTGTGGGCCTGGCGCTGAAAAGCCATGCCTGGACCGAACCTTTAGGCGCGCCGTTGAAAGTTGCTGCGATGCAGGGGAACGTCGAACAAAGCATGAAATGGGACCCGGCTGCGCTGAACGCTCAGTTGGCCCTGTACCGCGACATGACGTTCACGTCCCAAAAAGCCGACCTGATCGTTTGGCCGGAAACCGCTGTCCCGGTGCTCAAAGAGTCCGTCGAGGGCTACCTGACGATGATGGGCAAGTTTGCTGCAGATCGGGATTCAGCACTGATCACAGGCGTGCCGCTGCGGCAGAAAGGCGGGCGTGGCGAATTCCGTTATTACAACGCCATCACCGTCACCGGCGAAGGCGACGGCACCTACCTGAAACAGAAACTGGTGCCGTTCGGTGAGTACGTGCCATTGCAGGACCTGCTGCGCGGGCTGATCACGTTCTTCGACCTGCCGATGTCCGACTTTGCACGCGGCCCGGCCGAACAGGCATTGTTGCAGGCCAAGGGTTACCAGATCGCGCCGTTCATTTGTTACGAGGTCGTCTACCCCGAATTCGCCGCCAGCCTTTCCGCCCAGAGCGATCTGCTGCTGACGGTGAGCAACGACACGTGGTTCGGCACGTCCATAGGCCCGCTGCAGCACTTGCAGATGGCGCAGATGCGCGCGCTGGAGGCCGGTCGCTGGATGATCCGTGCCACCAACAATGGCAAAAGCGCACTGATCGACCCGTTCGGCAAGATCACCACCACCGTTCCGCAGTTCGAACGGGCGGTGATGTACGGCGAAGTCACCCCGATGCACAACCTGACGCCGTACCTGCACTGGCGTTCGTGGCCACTGATCATTCTGTCGGTGTTGTTGATTGGCTGGGCGCTGCTCGCGAGCCGAATTTCCAAGACGGTTTGATGCAGGACCAGAACTCGGCTCCCTTGTGGGAGCCGGCTTGCTAGCGAAAGCGGAGTGCCAGACGCAACAACTTTGGATGACACACTGCTTTCGCCAGCAAGCCGGCTCCTCCTACAAAAGTCGCGGGGCACTCAAGTCAGCGATAAAACACCCGATACCCCACCAGCCCGGCCGCTTCATTGATCAACTGGCCCATCTGCCAGACGGCTTTGGACTCTGGCAGCCAGCCACCAAAGGGTCTGGCGTTGTCCGTGCTCAAAAAGCCGACAGGCGCGGGCACGACCGCAAAACCGGCCTTTTCAAAGCTCCAGACCGAACGCGGCATGTGCCAGGCCTGCGTCACCACGACCACTCGTTTGATCCCCAAGGGCTGCAACACGGCCGCCGTCATCGTCGCGTTTTCCCACGTGGTCCGGCTCTCGCCTTCTTGCCAGCGGGCAGTCACTCCAAAATCGTCGCGCAACGAATCGGCCATGATCGCTGCTTCACTCGGCGGCTCGCCGTAATGCAACCCGCCCGTGGTCAAAATCGGCAGGCCAGAGGCCTTGGACAAACGCGCCGCATACCGCATCCGTTCAAGGGCCGTTCCCGTCGGGATATCACGGCCCCAACTGGGGTCGTTGCGCTCACGGCCGGAACCGAGCACCACGATAGCGTCAGCGTGCTGGGCGAGGTTTGCCCACTGGTCCTGTTGCAGGGGCGGAATGCGTTCGATGCCTTTAGCCGTCCACTCCACCACCACCGGCAGGCTGGTCAACAGCAGTCCACCGAAGCCGATCACAAACAGCACTCGCGCCAACCGTGGCCTGGCCGTTCTCAGCCACCAGGCGAATAAGAGGAGCAGCAGAAAGATGCCGGGCGGCAGGAGCAGGTTCTTGATGGCGTAACGAAAAGGCATCGGGCATCTCCAGAAGATGCCCGAAGCCTAGAAGGATTGACGCTAAGCAACAATGCTTAATCAGACGGGATTGGGACCCGTAAACGTTACCGCTTGAAATGTTTGCTGGAACTGTAGCGACTCAACTTTGCCGACACCTTGGCGCGACGCTGGTCCTTCAACCAGATGACATTGGTTGAAAGTTGCGGGCCGCGGGCCGACTCCGAAGGCTCCCGGGAACTGCTGAGACTCCCTTTCTTGATGTTCGGTGATTCCTCTCTTACAACGACGTCCTTGCGATCCAGATAGGCCTCGATCAACTGAAACTCGGCCTGACTCAAACCACGGAGTTCCAGTTCGGTGGGGTACTCATTGCGAAGCCGGACTGCTGTTTTCGCCATGTCCAGGGCCAGCCCCAGACGATCAATCAAACGGTCATACAGATCAGGTTTCTCTACTTGGTGCCGCAGCTCTGCCATCCGTTCACCTCACTGAAGATAAACACATACCCTCGACAATGAGCTTAGCGGCACTGCAAAAACCGGCGCGATGCCGCGACCAACGGCGAATGACGGGGGTTCGGGGGCCCTGACCATGCAATCAAAGGTTTCCCTCGATAGTCTGCCCTCATGTATGCTACGGCGCTTCCTGTTATTCCACTTCCGCTCCTCCGGGTTCGAACCCGTCGCGTTGGCAAAGGCACAGCCTGACACGTGACGCCCCTCCAGTCCGGGACGGCAGCGAAGCGGTCAAGGGTCACCAATCTCTAGTCAAAAGTAGCCATGCACGAACTCTATCAGCCCCGCGAAATCGAAGCCGCCGCCCAGACCTTCTGGGAAGAGCAAAAGTCTTTTGAAGTCAGTGAACAGCCAGGCAAGGACACGTACTACTGCCTGTCGATGTTCCCTTACCCTAGCGGCAAGCTACACATGGGGCACGTGCGCAACTACACCATTGGTGACGTGATCGCCCGCTATCAGCGCATGCAGGGCAAGAACGTGCTGCAGCCGATGGGTTGGGATGCGTTCGGCATGCCGGCAGAAAACGCCGCGATGAAGAACAACGTGGCGCCGGCCAAGTGGACCTACGAAAACATCGCCTACATGAAGACCCAGCTCAAGAGCCTGGGCCTGGCGATCGATTGGTCCCGCGAAGTCACCACCTGCAAGCCTGATTACTACCGCTGGGAACAATGGCTGTTCACGCGCCTGTTCGAAAAAGGCGTGATCTACCGCAAGAACGGCACCGTGAACTGGGACCCGGTCGATCAGACCGTTCTGGCCAACGAGCAAGTGATCGACGGCCGCGGCTGGCGTTCTGGCGCGGTGATCGAAAAGCGCGAAATCCCGATGTACTACTTCAAGATCACGGCCTACGCCGATGAGCTGCTGGAGAGCCTCGACGAGTTGCCGGGCTGGCCTGAACAGGTCAAGACCATGCAGCGCAACTGGATCGGCAAATCTCGCGGCATGGAAGTGCAGTTCCCGTACGACCAGGCCTCCATCGGCGAAGCCGGTGCCCTGAAAGTCTTCACCACCCGCGCCGACACCCTGATGGGCGCGACCTACGTGGCCGTGGCCGCCGAGCACCCGCTGGCGACCCTGGCTTCGCAGAACAATCCTGAGCTGCAAGCCTTCATCCACGAATGCAAAAGCGGCAGCGTTGCGGAAGCTGACGTCGCCACGCAGGAAAAGAAAGGCCTGCCGACTTCTCTGTTCGTCGAGCACCCACTGACCGGCGAGAAGCTGCCAGTGTGGGTCGCCAACTACGTGCTGATGCACTACGGCGACGGCGCGGTCATGGCCGTCCCTGCTCACGACGAGCGCGATTTCGAATTCGCCACCAAGTACAACCTGCCGGTCAAACCGGTGGTGCGCACCAGCGCGGGCGATGAAACCCCTGCGCCTTGGCAGGACGCATACAACGAGCACGGCGTGCTGATCAACTCCGGCGAGTTCGACGGTCTGGACTTTGCTGGCGCCTTCGACGCCATCGAAGCCGCACTGGCCAAGAAAGACCTCGGCAAGTCGCGCACTCAGTTCCGCCTGCGCGACTGGGGCATCAGCCGTCAGCGTTACTGGGGCTGCCCGATCCCGATCATCCACTGCGACACCTGCGGCGACGTGCCGGTCCCTGAAGACCAGTTGCCCGTCAAGCTGCCGGAAGACGTCGTACCGGACGGCGCAGGTTCGCCACTGGCGCGCATGCCTGAATTCTACGAGTGCAGCTGCCCGAAATGCGGCGCACCGGCCAAGCGCGAAACCGACACCATGGACACCTTCGTGGAGTCGTCGTGGTACTTCGCCCGCTACGCCTCGCCTCATTACGAAGGCGGCATGGTCGACCCGAAAGCCGCGAACCACTGGCTGCCGGTCGATCAATACATTGGCGGTATCGAACACGCGATCCTGCACCTGCTGTACGCGCGCTTCTTCCACAAACTGATGCGCGACGAAGGTCTGGTGAGCTCCAACGAACCGTTCAAGAATCTGCTGACCCAGGGCATGGTCGTTGCCGAGACGTTCTACCGTCTCGAAGCCAACGGCAGCAAAACCTGGTTCAACCCGGCTGACGTTGAATTCGAACGCGACAGCAAGGCCAAGATCATCGGCGCCAAGCTGATCGCCGATGGCCTGCCGGTGGAAATCGGCGGCATCGAGAAGATGGCCAAGTCGAAGAACAACGGCGTTGACCCGCAATCGATGATCGATCAGTACGGCGCCGACACCTGCCGTCTGTTCATGATGTTCGCCTCGCCGCCTGACATGAGCCTGGAATGGTCCGACTCCGGCGTCGAAGGTTCGCACCGTTTCCTCAAGCGCGTGTGGCGTCTGGGCCAGGCCCACGTCACCGCTGGCCTGCCGGGCGCGCTGGACAAAACAACACTGAGCGACGATCAAAAAGCCGTGCGCCGTGCCATCCACCTGGCCATCAAGCAAGCCGGTCAGGATGTGGGTCAGCACCACAAATTCAACACCGCCATTGCTCAGGTAATGACGCTGATGAACGTGCTGGAAAAAGCACCGCAGGCGTCGGAACAGGATCGTGCGCTGTTGCAGGAGGGTCTGGAAACCGTCGCCCTGTTGCTCGCTCCGATCACGCCGCACATCAGCCATGAACTGTGGAACGCGCTGGGTCACGCCGATCCGGTGATCGACGCAGGCTGGCCAGTGGTGGATGAGTCCGCGCTGGTGCAAGACACGCTGCAACTGGTGGTACAGGTCAACGGCAAGCTGCGCGGTCAGATCGAAATGCCTGCCAGTGCCAGTCGCGAGGACGTCGAAGCCGCTGCACGGACCAACGAAAACGTGCTGCGCTTCATCGACGGTCTGACGATTCGCAAAGTGATCGTCGTACCCGGCAAACTGGTGAACATCGTCGCCAGCTGATTGGATCAGGCGCCTGACACCGTCAGGCGCCCAACACACCTCCAGAGCCCGCACTTCGGGCTCAAACGGATTCAAGGGGAGCAACAAGATGATCAAACGCAATCTGCTGGTAATGGGCCTCGCGGTATTGCTGAGCGCCTGCGGTTTCCAGCTGCGCGGCACTGGCACCAACGCCTTGTCGATCAAGGAGCTGGACGTGAGCGCCCGCGACGTCTACGGCCAGGTGGTCACTGAGTTGAAAAACACCCTGACCAACAGCGGCGTGCACGTCTACACCGGTGCTCAGTACAAGCTGTTCCTGGCCCGTGAGGACGAGACCCAGCGCACCGCCAGTTACGCAGGTTCCGGCAACTCGGCCGAGTATGAGCTGACCACCGTGGTGAAATACGAAATCCACGGCACCAAAAACGTCCTGCTGCTCGATGACAACGTACAGTCCACCAAGACCTATGTGCATGACGGCAACAACCTGATCGGTTCCGACCAGGAAGCCGAGCAGATCCGCAAGGAAATGCGCAGCGACCTGGTGCAGAAGCTGATTGCCCGCCTGCAGCAGCTGTCGCCGCAGCGTCTGGACGAACTGCAAGCCAAGGCTGACGCCGCCGCTCGTGCCCAGGCCGATGCCGAAGCCGCCGCTCAACGTGTTCGCGACGAGACGCCTCAACAGTCTCCGATCGAAATCCCGTCCAAGTGATGGCATCAGGGCCGGTTCGCCGGCCCTGATCATTTCTGACCCATGAAACTCGCCCCCGCCCAGCTTTCCAAACACCTTCAAGGTGCGTTGTCGCCTGTCTACATCGTCAGCGGCGACGACCCGCTGCAATGCCAGGAAGCCTGCGACGCCATCCGTTCTGCTGCCCGTCAGCAGGGTTTTGATGAGCGTCAGGTCTTCAGCGCCGATTCGAGTTTCGATTGGGGCACCCTGCTGCAAGCCGGGGCCAGCATGTCGCTGTTCGCCGAACGTCGTCTGCTGGAGCTGCGCCTGCCATCCGGCAAACCGGGGGACAAAGGCGCCGCCGCGTTACTGGAATACTGCGGTCGTCCGGCTGAAGACACCTTGCTGTTGATCAGCCTCCCCAAGCTGGACGGTGCTGCGCAGAAGACCAAATGGGGCAAAGCGCTGGTCGAGGGACCGCAAACCCAGTTCGTGCAGATCTGGCCGGTGGATGCCAGCCAGTTGCCGCAATGGATTCGACAGCGCCTGGCGCAGGCCGGGCTGGCCGCCAGCCCCGACGCGGTGGAGCTGATCGCTGCTCGCGTGGAAGGCAACCTTCTGGCGGCCGCTCAGGAAATCGAAAAGCTTAAACTGATGGCCGAGCAAGGCCAGATTACCGTCGAAACCGTGCAGGCAGCCGTGGCGGACAGTGCGCGCTTCGACGTGTTTGGGCTGACCGACGCGATCCTCAATGGCGAAGCGTCACACGCGCTACGGATGCTGGAAGGCCTGCGCGGGGAAGGCGTGGAGCCGCCGGTGATTCTCTGGGCACTGTCTCGGGAGCTGCGGGTGCTGGCGAACCTGGCGTTGCAGTTCAGCCAAGGCGTGCCGCTGGACAAAGCCTTCAGCCAGGCCCGCCCGCCCATCTGGGACAAGCGCAAACCGCTGATGAGCAAGGCCCTGCAACGCCACTCCGCCCGACGCTGGGCACAGCTGTTGCTGGACGCTCAACACATCGACGCGCAGATCAAGGGTCAGGCGCAAGGATCGGTGTGGAACAGCCTCAGCCGATTGTCGATCCAGATGGCCGGCCAGCGATTGGCGTTGCCGTCGGAATAGATCGCCCCCCCCGTAGGAGCGCGCTTGCCCGCGATATCGGTGTGTCAGACAACGTCAGATCGTCTGAACAATTGCCATCGCGGGCAAGCGCGCTCCTACAAAGGCGTTCGCTCCGGTGATAGCACAGATCAATTAGACGCCCGCTTCGATCAGTCGCATCATTCCCGCCGCTTCCCCCTACCCAAAGAGAGTATCGCCATGAGCAAAGCCAAAAAGCGGCCGAACAAGGCCAAATCCATCATTGCCCAGCCCCTGTTCCGCAGCCGTCAGGAACAACCCTCCAAGGGCAAAGGCAGCTACCGCCGCGAAGCCTTCCAGTCGAGAGATTGGGAGGCTTCTTCCGTTATGGCAGCTTGAAACATTTCAGGTGACTGACCGGCACCCCGCCGACAGGGCCGACATGGTAAGGTCTGCACCTTACGGTTTATCCCTGTGGACCCCAGAATGCCCTTTAGTTTTCCCCGTCGTTGGCATGTCCGCCAATTGATCGCCGCCTCCAGTCTCTTCGTACTGGTCGCCTGTGCGGAGCAACCCACCGCTGCCGTCGCCACCCCGCTTCAAGCCGCCCCTCTGAACGTCGCGAAAGCTGCGCCCACGCCTTCCAGCGCTGTGGCCGCTCCCGACGACACCAATTTTGAAATCCAGCCGGCCATGAGCTTCGCCGAATGGCAATCCATGTTTCGCAATCAGGCGTTGAGCGCGGGCATTCGCCCGGACATCTTCGACAGTGCCTTCGCGGGCGTGACGCCGGACATGAGCGTGGTCAAAGCCGATCGCAGCCAACCTGAATTCACGCGCCCGGTCTGGGAATACCTCGACGGCGCCATATCGGCTGTGCGTGTGCGCAAGGGCCAGGGCTTGCTTGCGCAGTACGCTGACGCTCTGAACGCCATCGAGCAGCGTTATGGCGTTGATCGTCAGGCACTGATCGCCGTGTGGGGCATGGAAAGCAGCTTCGGCCAGTTCCAGGGCACCCAATCGGTGATCCGCTCGCTGGCGACGCTGGCCTATGAAGGACGCCGTCCTCAGTTCGCGCAGGATCAACTGATCGCCGCGCTGCAAATCATTCAGCACGGCGACATCGATGCGCCGAACATGCTCGGCTCCTGGGCCGGGGCGATGGGGCAGACGCAGTTCATTCCCACGACGTACAACACCCATGCCGTGGACTTCGATGGCGATGGCCGACGCGACATCTGGAATTCGCCCGTCGATGCCTTGGCCTCTACTGCGCACTACCTGCAAAGCTCGGGTTGGCAGAAAGGCCAGCCTTGGGGTTTTGAGGTGCAACTGCGGCAAGGCTTCGACTACGCCATGGCCGATGCGTCTACCCGCAAAACCATCGCTGAGTGGCAGCAGTTGGGTCTGAAGCTGCCCAACGGCGCTCCCCTCCCCGCCAACCTGTTGCAACAGCAGGCGGCACTCTTGCTGCCGGCGGGCTATAAAGGCCCGGCATTTCTGGTAATGGATAACTTTCGGGCGATCCTCAAGTACAACAATTCGTCGTCCTACGGGCTGGGCATTGGGCTGTTGTCTGAGCGATTCACGGGCGGCGGTTATGTGATTGGCCAGTGGCCACGCGGAGATCGTCCTCTGAGCCGCACTGAGCGCATCGAACTGCAAACCCTGCTCTCGGCCCGTCAATATGACGCAGGCGCGCCAGACGGCATTATCGGCGCTAATACCCGCAAAGCCATTCGTAGCGCCCAGCAGTCATTTGGCTGGCCAGCGGACGGTTACCCGACGCAGGAGTTGTTGGAGAGTTTGCGTAAACCCTGAAGAGACTCTTTGTAGGAGCGCGCTTGCCCGCGATAGCGGTGTGTCAGGCACGTCAGGCTATCCGAACGATCGCCATCGCGGGCAAGCGCGCTCCTACAGTTCGTTTGTCATGCACGAAAAAAAGGGCCGGATATCGCTATCCGGCCCTTTTTCTATTGCGTGCAATACCGAGAAAAGTCAGCCCGCGGTCAGCAACGACTTGGTCAGCTTGGCCTGTTCGTCAGCATGGTACGAGGAACGCACCAGCGGCCCCGATGCGACGTTCTTGAAGCCCATCTTGTAACCTTCCTCGGCGAACCAGGCGAAGGTATCCGGGTGCACGAAGCGCTGAACCGGCAGGTGGTTACGGGACGGTTGCAGGTACTGGCCCAGAGTCAGCATGTCGATGTTGTGCTCGCGCATGCGCTGCATCACTTCGATCACTTCTTCGTCGGTTTCGCCCAGGCCCAGCATCAGGCCGGATTTGGTCGGTACGTGCGGGACCATTTCCTTGAAGCGCTTGAGCAGGGTCAGCGACCATTGGTAGTCCGAACCCGGACGCGCGGCCTTGTACAGACGCGGCACGGTTTCCAGGTTGTGGTTGAACACGTCTGGCGGCGTCGCTGCGGTGATTTCCAGCGCGATGTCCATACGGCCACGGTAATCCGGAACCAGGGTCTCCAACTGCACGTTCGGCGACAGCTCGCGAATTTCGCGGATGCAGTCGGCGAAGTGCTGAGCACCGCCGTCACGCAGGTCATCGCGGTCCACCGAAGTGATCACGACGTACTTGAGTTTCAGGTCAGCGATGGCAACAGCCAAATTCTTCGGCTCGTCCACGTCCAGTGCTTTCGGACGACCATGGCCAACGTCGCAGAACGGGCAGCGACGGGTACAGATGTCGCCCATGATCATGAAGGTCGCGGTGCCACCGGAGAAGCACTCGCCCAGGTTCGGGCAGGACGCCTCTTCGCACACGCTGTGCAGCTTGTGTTTGCGCAGCAGGGCCTTGATGCGATCAACCTCGGGAGAAACCGGGATGCGGACGCGAATCCAGTCCGGTTTCTTCGGCAGATCAACCGTAGGAATGATCTTCACCGGGATGCGCGCCACTTTTTCCGCGCCACGCAGCTTTACACCCGCTTCAACTTTCGGACGCGCCGCACGCTCAGGTGTGACCACGTTCACAGTGGGGATCAGGGTTTGCACGGCATCGGCCGTCTCATGCGCAGTAGTCATATCAATCGATTCCGCCCGTTAGGGTCGTCTGCTCAGCGTAGTCGAGGTGTTTGACGAGCTGCGCACGCAGCCGGGCACTAACCTCGGCAAATTCAATCGGGCCTGCCTGTTCACGCAGCTGGGTCATCGCCAGCCCCGCATACCCGCAGGGATTAATCCGTTTAAACGGGTCCAGATCCATGTCGACGTTGAGCGCCAAACCATGGAAGGAACAACCGTTGCGGATACGAAGGCCCAGAGAGGCAATCTTCGCCCCGTCGACATAGACCCCCGGCGCTTCGGGTTTGGCGGCTGCCGTGACGCCATAACTGGCCAGCAGCTCGATCAGGCTGTGCTCGATCCGGGTGACCAGTTCGCGCACGCCGAACCCAAGGCGACGCACATCCAGCAGCAGATACGCCACCAGTTGACCGGGCCCATGATAAGTCACTTGGCCACCGCGATCGACCTGTACCACCGGAATATCACCCGGAAGGAGGAGATGCTCGGGTTTGCCAGACTGCCCCTGGGTGAAAACCGGGGGATGCTGGACCAGCCACACTTCATCGGGCGTCTCGCGAGTGCGGCCGTCCGTGAAGCGTTGCATGGCTTGCCAGGTAGGCTCGTAGTCGATCAATCCGAGATCGCGAAAGCCCAGACGCTCGCCCATCACAGCACCATGTGCACGAAACCTGTGGCCCGCAGCTCGCTGTTGATGTTGTAGAGCTGATCCTGATCGGTGGCGAGGATATGCAGCTGCACGGTGGTGTACTTGCCGTTGCTGCTCTGGCGCTCGTCCACACGCTCATCGTTGATCTTGGCGTGTTTGCCAACGATCTCGATGGCTTTGTCTTTGTTGCCCGCGCCGGTATCGCAGATGATCTTGATCGGATAATCGGCACACGGAAATTCGATTTTTGGTGCTTTAACGTCGGAATCTGTCATGGCAGTAACGGCCTCGTAAGCCGGAAAACGGACAGTCCCCCACCGCGATCAGCGGCAGGGGCATAGGGTCAACGGTCAGTCGGTGAGTAACCCGTGATCAGTTGAACAGACTGTAGAAGAACATGCGAATGCTGTCCCACAGGCGGCGGAAGATACCACCTTCCTCAACGGAGTCCATGGCGATGAGATTAGCGGTGCGCACGACCTTGTCTTCCAGTTTCACTTCAACCTGGCCGATCACGTCGCCCTTGGCGATAGGCGCAACCAGTTTCGGGTTGATGCTTATGCTGGCGGTGAGCTTCTTCATCTCGCCTTTAGGCATGGTCATGGACAGATCTTCAGCCAGGCCGGCCTTGATCTGACGCTCGGTGCCTTTCCAGACCGGCGCTTGAGCCAGTTCGGTGCCCTTCTGGTAGAAGGTCTGGGTTTCGAAGAAACGGAAACCGTAGGTCAGCAGCTTCTGGGTTTCGGCGGCACGGGCTTGTTCGCTGTTGGTGCCGAAGACCACGGCGATCAGGCGCATACCATCACGGACGGCCGAGGACACCATGCAGTAGCCCGCTTCTTCGGTGTGGCCGGTTTTCAGACCGTCAACGGTCTTGTCGCGCCACAGCAGCAGGTTACGGTTTGGCTGTTTGATGCCGTTCCAGAAGAACTCTTTCTGCGAGTAGATCGCATAGTGAGCCGGGTCTTCGTGGATGATCGCACGGGCCAGCAGCGCCATATCGTGGGCGGTGGCGTAATGATCAGGATTCGGCAGGCCGGTCGGGTTCATGAAGTGGCTGTTGACCATGCCCAGGTCGCCAGCGGTCTTGTTCATCATGTCGGCGAACGCGTCTTCACTGCCTGCGATGTGCTCGGACAGCGCCACGCTGGCGTCGTTACCGGATTGAATGATGATGCCGTGCAGCAGGTCGCTGACGGTCACCTGGCTACCCACCTTGATGAACATCCGTGAACCGCCGGTGCGCCAGGCGTTTTCGCTAACGGTCACTGGATCGTTTTCGCCGATTTGCCCGCGACGGATTTCCAGAGTCGCGATGTAGGCGGTCATCAGCTTGGTCAGGCTGGCCGGAGGCAGCTTCTGATCGCCGTTGTTCTCGACCAGCACGTTACCGCTGTTGGCGTCCATCAGCACGTACGCCTTGGCAGCCAGTTGCGGTGCCGATGGCGTCATCTGCTCTGCCGCAAACACGGCAGGCGCGGTGAAAAGCGGGATTAAAAGGCAAAGGCGTTTTGCAAAGGTGGTGATGTTCATCCGTCTCTCGAAATTGCTAATGGGCAAACATGCCCTCGCGGGCAAAGCGGTAATGCCAGGCTACCCTGGCGAACGGGGTGACATTCTACAGATGCCCCCGTGAAATGCTGCTGACAACGCTCGCGCTGACGGCCAGTCGTCCGTCAGGCCAGTTCTGATCCGGCCTCGTTGCCAAGGTTCGAATCATCGATCCTTTTTTTACTGATCAGACGTCACGACGCTCGGCGACCCCAGGTTCGCCGACCTGACGCTGTTCTGCAGTTGCTGGGCTTCACCCGGCGTGTCGACCGGTCCCATCCGCACGCGATAGAGCGTCTGTTGATTGCGCGCTATCGAGCTCACGAAAACCGGGGCCCGAACCATCCCGCTCAGTTTCGACCTCAGGAGTTCCGCAGCGTCCGGGTTGGCGAAGGCTCCCACTTGGAGAAACAGCCCAGACACTTGTCCGGAAGCGTTTTTTTTTGCGTCGATCGGTACAGGCGATACGGGTGCGGCGTGCTGCTGCGGTGGTGGCGTCCATTGTTCGATGGTACCCGCCGATGCCGTGATCACCGGCGCAGCAGGTTGTGGCCTGGCGGTCGGACCGCTGATCGCAACTTGCGGCTGATCCAGCATCAACGGCGCAGGCTTGCCACGCTGGGCCCAATATTGAGCGGGGTCGATGCCTTCGACTTTCACGCGCGCCGTGCCGATCTCGGCATACCCGAGTTTCTTGGCGGCGGCGTAGGACAGGTCGATGATCCGGTCTGAATAGAACGGTCCACGGTCGTTGACCCGCAGGATCACCGTGCGATTGTTGTCCAGGTTGGTCACGCGAACGTAGCTCGGCAGCGGCAAGGTCTTGTGCGCCGCGCTCATGCCGTACAGGTCATACACTTCGCCGTTGGCGGTGTTCTGGCCATGGAACTTGGTGCCGTACCACGACGCGGTGCCGGTCTGGCTGTAGCTCGCGGAATCGGTCAGCGGGAAATACGTTTTGCCGAGCACGGTGTATGGGTTGGCTTTATAAGGGCCAGTGTGCAGGGTCGGCACGGCATCAGGGATGCGCGAAACGTCGACGTCCCACCACGGAGCGCCATCTTTGTGTGCCCGATTGATGTCCAGTCCCGGCTGCGAGCGGATGATGTTGCCTTGCTGCGTCGGTCGACTGGTGGAGCAACTGACGACGAGCAATGTCAGCGCCGTGAAGGCCATCAGCTTCAATGGTTGTTTGATCGGCAATGACCGCATTACTTGACGCCCCGAGCTTGAACAAGCAGTTCAGACAGCTGATGCACGGCCATGGCGTACATCACGCTGCGGTTGTAACGCGTGATTGCGTAAAAATTCTTCAAACCCATCCAGTATTCAGGGCCTTTGTCGCCTTCGAGGCGAAACGCCGTGACCGGCATATCATCGCGCAGCGCATCATGACTCGCCCACCCCAAGGCTCGCAACTCCCCGACGGTCTTTACCGGCTCGATTCCGGGACTCAGCCCCTCATCGGCACGGTCACCGCGCACGGTCGCCAGACTGACCACGGGTTCACCCGCGACCCAGCCGTGACGCTTGAAGTAACTCGCGACGCTGCCGATTGCATCATCCGGGTCGTTCCAGATGTTGATGTGGCCGTCGCCGTCGAAATCCACCGCATACGCCCGGAAACTGCTCGGCATGAACTGCGGCAACCCCATCGCCCCGGCATACGAGCCCTTGAGCGTCAGCGGGTCAACCTGCTCCTCACGCGACAGCAACAGGTACTCGCGCAGCTCTTTGCGAAAGAAGTCAGCACGCGGAGGGTAATCGAAACTCAGGGTCGATAATGCATCGATCACCCGATAATTTCCGGTATTGCGTCCAAAAAACGTCTCAACACCGATGATCGCCACGATCACCTGCGCCGGCACGCCGTATTCCTGCTCGGCGCGTGCAAGGGTCGCCTCATGCTGCCGCCAGAAATCCACACCCCGTGCGATGCGCGCCTCGGTGAGGAACATCGGGCGGTAATCCTTCCACGGCTTCACCCGTTCGGCGGGGCGGGAAATCGCGTCGAGAATCGACTGTTTACGCTCGACGTTGCGAAAAACTTCGATCAACTGTTCGCCCGCGAACCCGTAATCCCGGGTCATGTCGCTGACGAACTGGGCGACCTGAGGCGAGCCTTCATAATCACCGGCAAGCGATTCCTGCACGGACCCGAGGATGCCCATCAGACCGACCAGCGGCGCATATCGAGCAGCCCAGCCACGCACTACTTGCATTGAGTTGTTCACCTTAATCAAACCTGAGCGATCCACTTGCGGTGGGTATGGATCGACATCAAAACCCCAAACGCTGACAGCAGCGTCACCAGCGAAGTTCCGCCGTAACTAATGAAGGGCAACGGCACCCCCACGACCGGCAGCAGACCGCTGACCATACCGATGTTGACGAAAACGTAAACAAAAAACGTCATGGTCAGGCTACCCGCGAGCAACTTGCCGTAGAGCGTCTGCGCCTGCGCAGTGATCACCAGCCCGCGACCGATCAGCAACAGATAGATCAACAGCAGCGCACAGATCCCCACCAGGCCGAACTCTTCGCCCAGTACCGCGATGATGAAGTCGGTGTGGCTTTCAGGCAGGAAGTCCAGGTGCGACTGGGTGCCGAGCAGCCAGCCTTTACCGAACACGCCGCCCGAACCGATGGCGGCTTTGGACTGAATAATATTCCAGCCGGTGCCCAGCGGATCGCTTTCCGGGTCGAGGAACGTGAGGATTCGCTGCTTCTGATAGTCGTGCATGAAGAAGAACCACATCGCCACGGCCACTGGCACGGCGGCCGCGATCACGCCGATGATCCAGCGCCAGCGCAAACCGGCCATGAACAACACGAACGTCCCGGACGCCAGAATCAGCAGCGACGTGCCGAGGTCCGGTTGGCGCACGATCAGAATGAACGGCAGGCCGATCAGCGCGAGGCTCACAGCGACATGCTTCAAGTGCGGCGGCAGCGTGCGTTTGGACAGGTACCAGGCGATGGTCGCCGGCATGATGATCTTCATGAATTCCGACGGCTGGAAGCGAATCACCCCCGGAATGTTGATCCAGCGGGTCGCGCCCATCGCGTTGTGGCCCATCACGTCCACCGCCACCAGTAACAGCACGCCGAGGACGTAGGCAATCGGCACCCAGCGCGCCATGAAACGCGGCTCCAGTTGGGCAATGACAAACATCGACACCAGCCCGATACCAAACGACGTGGTCTGTTTGATCAACAGGTCCCAGCTCTTGCCGCTGGCGGAATACAGGACGAACAGGCTGCCAGCGGCCAGCGTGAGCAACAGGATCAGCAGCGGGCCATCGACATGGATTTTCTGCAGGAACGTGGCGCGTCGGCGCATCACGTCTTCGCTTGAGAGGATGCGGTCGAAATTACTCTTCACGGGCCGCGGTCTCCGGAGGCTGTGTGTTGGCGGCGTATTCAGGTTTCAGACGACCTTGCGGGTCCAGCAGCCAGGCATCCATGACCTGTCGCACCACGGGAGCCGCGGCGCCGGAGCCGGACTCACCGTTTTCAATCATGACCGCCACAACGATTTTCGGGTTGTCGGCAGGCGCAAAGCCCACGAACAGGGCGTGGTCGCGGTGACGTTCCTGCACTTTCGAGCGGTCGTATTTTTCGCCCTGACGAATGGCCACAACCTGGGCCGTACCGCTCTTGCCCGCAATGCGGTACTGCGCACCAATCGCGGCTTTGCGCGCAGTGCCCCGGGCGCCGTGCATGACCTGTTGCATGCCGTGATTGACCTTCGCCCAGTCGGACGGATCGCGCAGCACGATGTCAGGCATCGGGTTTTCATCCACTGGCTTCTGGCCTTCAATGGTCCTGGCCAAATGTGGACGATTCCATTTGCCCTTGTTTGCCACCAGCGCAGTTGCCTGCGCCAGTTGCAGCGGGGTGGCCTGCATGTAGCCCTGACCAATCCCGAGAATCAGCGTCTCGCCCGGGAACCAGGCCTGACGACGGGTGATGCGCTTCCAGTCTCGGGACGGCATCAGGCCCGGAGACTCCTCGAACATGTCCAGCGAGACCTTCTGCCCGATGCCGAACTTGTTCAGGTACGCAGACAGCCGATCAATGCCGACCTTGTGCGCGAGGTCGTAAAAATAGGTGTCGTTGGAGCGCATGATCGCGGTGTCCAGATCGACCCAGCCGTCACCCGTGCGGTTCCAGTTACGGTATTTGTGATCGTAATTGGGCAGCATGTAGTAGCCGGGGTCGAACACCCGCGTGCTGGCGGTGACGACGCCGGAGTCCAGGCCCGCAATGGCCACGGCGGGCTTGATGGTCGAGCCCGGTGGGTACAGGCCGCGCAGAATGCGGTTGAACAGCGGACGGTCCACCGAATCCCGCAACTCTGAATACGCCTTGAAGCTGATGCCGGTGACGAACAGATTCGGGTCGAAACTCGGCTGACTGACCATTGCCAGCACTTCACCGGTGTTCGGGTCCAGCGCCACGACCGCACCGCGACGTCCGGCCAATGCGGCTTCGGCCGCTTCCTGCAATTGAATGTCGAGGCTCAGGACAATGTCTTTGCCGGGGACTGGATCGGTACGTTTCAGCACGCGCAACACACGGCCACGGGCGTTGGTTTCGACTTCTTCGTAACCGACCTGACCGTGCAGCTCCGGTTCGTAGAAACGCTCGATGCCGGTCTTACCCATGTGGTGGGTGCCGCTGTAATTCACCGAATCGAGGCTTTTCAGCTCTTTCTCGTTGATCCGACCCATGTAGCCGACCGAATGCGCGAAGTGCGCGCCCTGCGGGTAGTGGCGCATCAATTGCGCGACCACCTCGACGCCTGGCAGGCGGAACTGATTCACGGCGATGCGGGCGATCTGCTCTTCGGTCAACTCAAACAGGATCGGCACCGGCTCGAATGGCCGGCGCCCCTGCTTCATGCGTTTCTCGAAGATGATCCGGTCATCCGGCGTGAGCTCCAGCACCTCAACGATGGTGTCGAGCACCTTCGCCCACTCCCCGCCCGAACGCTCGCGGGTCATGCTCAGGTTGAAACTGGGCCGGTTGTCGGCGATGACCACGCCGTTGCGGTCGAAAATCAGCCCGCGGCTTGGCGGGATCGGCTGCACATGCACCCGGTTGTTTTCCGACAGCGTCGAGTGGTACTCGTACTGAATGACCTGCAGAAAATACAGACGCGCCACCAGCACGCAGATCAGCACGATCACGATCACAGCACCGACCACGACCCGGTTGCGCACAAGGCGTGCGTCCTTTTCGTGGTCTTTCAGGCGAATCGGCTGAGACATTTAGGGCGTGTTCACAGTGAAGGCAGCAGCGCTACTTGTGATAAGGGTGACCGGACAATACCGTCCAGGCACGATAAATCTGCTCACCGATTAGGATGCGCACCAACGGGTGCGGCAACGTCAACGGCGACAACGACCAACGCTGCTCGGCGCGGGCGCACACCTCTGGCGCCAGTCCTTCCGGACCGCCCACCATAAGGTTGACCGTGCGCGAATCCAGTCGCCAGCGATCAAGCTCCGTTGCCAGCTGCTCGGTGCTCCACGGCTTGCCGTGAACCTCAAGCGTGACGATCCGCTCGCCCGGTTGCACTTTCGCCAGCATGGCCTCGCCTTCCTGTCGGATCAGGCGTGCCACGTCGGCGTTCTTGCCTCGGGTGTTGAGCGGAATCTCTACCAGTTCAAGGGCCAGCTCGGATGGCAGACGCTTGGCATACTCGTGCCAACCCTCTTCCACCCACTTGGGCATGCGTGAACCGACAGCAATCAGACGCAGGCGCACAACGAACCCTTAGTTCTGATCTTTGCTGAGCTTGTCGAAATGCTCGTGCGGCGTTTCCGGGCTGTGGTGCGCGCCGCTGGCGGCACGGCTCTGCTCGGCGCCCTGCCACAGGCGTTCCAGGTCGTAGAACTGACGAGCGGCGGCGGTCATCATGTGTACGATCACGTCGCCCAGGTCGAGCAGCACCCAGTCGCTCTCGCCTTTGCCTTCTTCGCCCAGAGGCTGCGCGCCCTTGGCTTTGACGTTCTCGCGAACCTTGTCGAGCATCGCGTTGATCTGACGGTTCGACGTACCGGTGGCGATCACCATGTAGTCGGTCAGGCTGTGCTTGTCCTTGACGTCGATGACCAGGATGTCCAGGGCCTTGACGTCTTCGAGCGCAGCCTTGGCCAGTTCAACCAGCGTTTCGCCGGAAAGGGTGATTTTTTGCTGTGTCATAAAAAACTCATTCAGTTTCAATTGGGCGCACGGTACAGCCCGTGTGCCTCGATGTAGGCCAGTACTGCGTCTGGCACCAGAAAACGTACCGACTTCCCGCTGGCCAGCAGGTGGCGGATCTGGGTGGCAGACACCGAAAGCGGCGTCTGCCAGACGAATGTAATGTGTCCGCCAGGCCCTTTCAGGGCTTTCGGGTCACTGACTGCGCGCGCCGCCAGCAGGTTACGCATGGCGTCCGGCGACTCGCTGTCGGCGTCCGGGCGTTGCAGCACCACGATATGGCAGTGCTCCAGCAACTCTTCCCAACGATGCCAGGTGGGCAGCCCGCAAAAGGCGTCCCATCCCAGCAACAAAAACAGCTGATCATCGACGGCCAGCTCAGCGCGCATCGATTCCAGCGTGTCGATGGTGTACGACGGCTTGTCCCGCAACAGTTCGCGGTCATCCACCGTCAATGGCGAAACGCCCTGGACAGCACTCTGGACCATCGCGAGACGGTCCTGCGCCGACACACTGGGCGTGTCGCGATGAGGCGGCCTGGCGCTGGGCGTCAGGCGTAACTCATCGAGTTCAAGCAACGCGGCCACTTCCAGTGCGCCGCGCAAATGACCGATGTGCACAGGATCGAACGTCCCGCCCAGCATCCCGATACGTCTCGGCGTGCGTGAGACAGAAACCCCTTCTCCGGCAGGCTCGGCCACAGCGTTCGCATCATTGCCTGCGTGCTGCCGAACGTCGGCCAAGTCAGGCAGGCCCCTGCCCGCGCAGCTGACGACCGTCGCCCACCACGATGTACTTCTCGCACGTCAGGCCTTCAAGACCGACCGGGCCACGCGCGTGAATCTTGTCGGTGGAAATCCCGATTTCAGCACCAAGGCCGTATTCGAAGCCGTCCGCAAAACTGGTCGGCGCATTGATCATCACCGAACTGGAATCGACTTCGGCCATGAAACGACGGGTCTGAGCCTGAGAGTCGGAGATGATTGCGTCGCTGTGGTGCGAGCCGTAGTGGTTGATGTGTTCGATGGCCTGATCCAGCCCGGTCACGATGCGGATCGAGAGGATCGGGGCCAGGTATTCGGTGTGCCAGTCTTCTTCGGTTGCGGGGATGGCTTCAATCAGCTCACGGGTGCGCTCGCAACCGCGCAATTCGACGCCTTTCTCGCGGAACTGGGCAGCCATTTGCGGCAGGAAATCAGCGGCGATGGCCTGATCGACCAGCAGCGTTTCCATCGCACCGCAGATGCCGTAGCGATAGGTCTTGGCATTGAATGCAATGCGCTGGGCGGCCGCGAGATCTGCGTGGGCACTGACGTAAACGTGGCAGATGCCATCCAGGTGTTTGATGACCGGCACTTTGGCATCGCGACTGACGCGCTCGATCAAACCCTTGCCGCCACGAGGAACGATGACGTCCACGTATTCCGGCATGGTGATCAAGGCGCCCACGGCAGCGCGGTCGGTGGTCTCGACGACTTGCACGACGGCGGCAGGCAGACCGGCGTCATCGAGACCGCGCTGGATGCAGGCGGCAATGGCACGGTTGGAGTGAATGGCTTCGGAGCCGCCGCGCAGGATGGTGGCGTTGCCGGACTTGAGGCACAGGCTGGCGGCGTCGATGGTCACGTTCGGACGCGACTCATAGATGATGCCGACCACGCCCAGTGGAACGCGCATCTTGCCGACCTGAATGCCCGAAGGCTGAAAGTTCATGTCACGAATAGTGCCAATCGGGTCCGGCAGACTGGCGACCTGACGCAAACCGGCGATCATACTGTCGATGCGAGCCGGGGTCAGGGCGAGACGTTCAAGCAGTGCGGGTTCCAGACCGTTGGCGCGACCAGCCGCCAGATCCTGCTCATTGGCAGCGGTCAGTTCGTCGCGGGCAGCATCCAGCGCAGCGGCGGTGGCGGCCAGGGCGCGGTTTTTCTGCGCGGTGCTGGCGCGGCCGATCACGCGCGAAGCTTCGCGGGCGGCGCGACCCAGACGGGTCATGTAGTCAAGAACGGACTCAGTCATGGTCTCAGAGGTCTTGGCAGAGAAGAAAGCGGCCGATTATAGCTGTCGGGCGTGACGAACGACAGCGGCGACAGGCGGATGGTCGAAATAGGCCGGATTTGTCGAAGGAATGCAGTCGGTTTCCGGAGCTTCTGTGGGAACGATCAACGTGCGAGAACGGCGTGCAGCCATTCAGCTGCAATTAAGGCCGGGGTTGCTATCATCGCCAGCCACACCTTCACGTTGCCCGCCCATGCCCGATCACGCCCACCGCGCCTTGCCCGACAGTTTCTTCAACCGCGATGCCCAGACCCTCGCCCGCGATTTGCTGGGCAAGGTTGTTCGGCACAAGGTCGGCGAATTATGGCTGTCGGCACGCATCATAGAGACAGAGGCCTATTACCTGGAGGAAAAAGGCAGCCATGCGTCCTTGGGCTACACAGAAAAACGTAAGGCTTTGTTTCTGGATGGCGGCCACATCTATATGTATTACGCCAGGGGTGGCGATTCGCTGAACTTCAGCGCCGGAGGGCCAGGCAACGCCGTGCTGATCAAATCGGCCTATCCGTGGGTCGACGCCTTCTCCGATGAAAACAGCCTCGCGCAGATGCAGCTGAACAATCCCGACGCCAGCGGCAATCTGCGAGCACCCGAGCGGCTGTGCGCGGGGCAGACGCTGCTGTGCAAGGCACTGGTTCTGAAAGTGCCGATGTGGGACGGCAAGCGCTTCGATCACGAGCAGATTTTCGTGGAAGACGTGGGCCAGCCGCCTGAGCGCATCATCCAGGCCACTCGCCTCGGGATTCCCTCCGGTCGAGACGAACACCTGATGTACCGCTTCGTGGATGCCGCGTACGCGCGTTTCTGCACGCGGAACCCGTTACGACGTGGCCAAGTCGAAGGCCGCGACTACTTCATCATCGAGCAAGGAAACTGACCCATGGGCTCATGGCTCGACGGCATTACTTCATGGCTGAGCGCCAACCCCTCCTGGCTGGGCGCAGCGGTCTTTCTCGTGTCGTTTCTCGAATGCATGGCCATTGCTGGAATCATCGTGCCCGGCACCGTCGCGCTGTTCGCGATCGCCGCATTGGCGGGCAGTGGCATCCTGCCCCTGAGCGAAGCGCTGCTGCTGGGTTTCCTCGGCGGTTTGCTGGGTGACTTCATTTCTTACTTTCTGGGGCGACGTTTCCACCAGAACATTCGACGGCTTCCTGGATTGAGGCATCACCCCGAATGGATCGCGGGGGCGGAGACCTACTTTCAGCGCTACGGCATCGCAAGCCTTCTGGTCGGTCGCTTCATTGGTCCATTGCGCCCCATGCTGCCGATGGTGGCCGGGATGTGCGACATGCCGTTCGTGCGCTTCGCGGCCGTCAGCGTCATCGCGGCGGCGGGCTGGTCGGTGGCGTACATCCTGCCCGGCTGGGCGACCGGGGCAGCCTTTCGCTTGCCGCTGCCGGAAGGCTTCTGGCCCGAGGCCGGCGTGGTCGCTGCCGCGCTGGCGGTGTCCCTGGGCGTCGCCATTCATGCCAGCGTGCAAGGCAAGCCCTACGCCATTCGGCTGATCGCCGTGCTCAGCTTGATCCTGCTGATCGCGGTGTTTCTCGGCTGGCCGTATCTGGCGCACCTCGACCAAGGCGTCATGACATTGGTGCAGGAGCATCGCAGCGCCGCCGCGGAAAACTTCGTGGTGCTGGTGACTGGCTTGGGGGATTTCAGAACCCAGTTTTGTGCAGCTGCCGTGCTGCTGCTCATTCTGGTGGCCACCCGCCAGTGGCGTCATGCGATCTTCGCCTGCTCGACGACGCTGGGTGCGGCCATCCTCAACCAGACCATGAAAAACACCTTCGCTCGTGCCCGCCCCGAGGTTCTTGCCGAGCCACTGGTGACGTACAGCATGCCCAGCGGACATGCTTCGGCTTCGTTTGCGCTGTTCATGACGCTGGCAGTGCTGGCGGGTCGCGGGCAACCGGCGCGATTGCGATTGACGTGGCTGGCGCTGGGGGTGATCCCGGCGGCGTCGATTTGCGTGTCGCGGGTTTATCTGGGCGTGCACTGGCCTACGGATGTGCTGGCGGGGATGCTGCTGGCGTTTTTTACCTGCGCGACGAGCCTGGCATTCGTGCAGAACAAACAGTCGTTGCCTGCGCTGCCGTTGCGGGTGTGGTGGTTGATATTGCCAGCGATCGTTCTGGTGTTAGGTGGGTTTGCGGCGCATTCGCTGACCCATGGGTTGATCAGGTACGAATACTGACGCAGCGCTGAACATGTAGGAGTGAGCTTGCTCGCGATCAGGTGTGGCAGGCACAGATGGATTGAATGACCTGCCGTCATCGCGAGCAAGCTCACTCCCACAGGGGAGTGCATGCAAGTCAGGCTTGCATATCCCCCTGCATCTCATCGAGCAGGTCCTGAATCGCATCGAGCCGCTCTTCGGCGTCGTCTATTTCCAGCAGTTCGATCTTGTCTTCTTCCGCGAACGGCAGCAGGTACGCCAACTGGTTCGACAATGATTGCTGCCCACTGGCCGTGAGCCCCATGTTCAATGCCGCCACCATCGGATGTTCGGCCAGAGCGGCCAGCAACGCGACCAGATCGTCATCTTCTTCCTGCAACGGCTTGTCCTGCGGCTCTTCCAGCCACTCGACGTCCGCCAACAACAGGTTGTCGCGCTGGGCCTCGGCGCTGACAACACGGAAACGTCGACCGCCCACTACGCGAATGCCCAGCAAGCCGTTGTCCTGCTGTTGAAAGTCAGTCACCAGTGCTTCGCAACCGACCTGCGAGAATCCTTCAGGCACGTCACCGACTTCACTGCCCTCGGTGATGCACACCACGCCGAAGCCTTCACCCTGCTTCATGCAGCGGCTGATCATGTCCAGGTAGCGCGCCTCGAAAATCTGCAAATCGAGTACACACCCCGGAAAGAGCACGGCGTTCAGCGGAAACAGCGGCAACGACATAGACCTACCCTCAAGCACCCATCTTCAAGCAACCAGAGACACCGCCAGCGGCAGGAACAGCGCCGTGGCGACACCCATCAAACTCATGGCGAGCGCCGCAAAGGCCCCGCACTCTTCGCCTTCCTGCAATGCGGCCGAGGTGCCGACCGCGTGCGCCGTCAGCCCCAACGCCATGCCTCTCGCTTCAGGGCTGTGCACGCCCGCGAGGGTCAACAGGCCCGGGCCGAATATGCCTCCAATGACGCCGGTGATCAACACGAAAACCGCTGCCAGCGCCGCCACGCCGCCAATCTGCTCGGCCACCAGCATGGCGATCGGCGAGGTGACCGACTTCGGCGCCATGGTCATCAGGATCATGTGATTGGCGCCCAGCCCCCACCCGATCATCAGGCACAAACCGGTCGCCACCACGCCGCCAATCACCAGCGTAGTCAAGACCGGCCAGAACAACTGCCGAATCCGCCGCAGATTCAAGTACAGCGGCACCGCCAGCGCCACCGTGGCGGGGCCGAGCAGGATGCTGAGGATTTCAGTGCTTTTACGGTATTCAACGTATTCCAGGCCGCACCCGACCAGCACGCCGATGACAACGATCATCGACACCAGCACCGGCTGCAAAAAGACCCAGCGGGTTTTCTCATAGCCCGCCAGCACCAGCTGATAGGCCCCCAGGGTGATCGCGATGCCGAACAGCGGGTGGTGAATCACTGACAGCCAGGCGCCTTGCCAATCCAGATTCATGATGGCTCCCGGCGCGCGGACTGGCGGTCAATGAGTTTCTGCATCAGCCAGCCCGCAAACGTGAGCGAGATCATTAACGACAACACCAGTGACCCTACAATGGCCCAGAAATCGTCAGCGATCTGACTGGCGTAGACCATGACGCCCACGGCGGGCGGCACCAGCAACAAAGGCAAATAGCGCAGCAGACTACTGGCGGCGAGACTGATGGGTTCGCTGACCTCACCCCGGATCATCAGGTAAGTCATCAACAGCACCAGACCGATGATCGGCCCCGGCAGTATCGACAGAAACAAATGATTCAACGCGGTTCCCACCAACTGGAACAGCACAAGCCATGTCAGGCCTCTCAACAACATAAAAAACTCCAGCCAATTCGCGGCAACATTATAAGCACGCCGCCCACCGGCCTATGAGACGGTATTCGCGGGGTGCAGGATTCTTGACCAACCTCGGGCGGCGTGCTGATCTTTAGCCCGGAGCACATCATCCCTGTAGGAGTGAGCTTGCTCGCGATAGCGGTGTGTCAGGCGACAAATCTGTGACAGGCACACCGCTATCGCGAGCAAGCTCACTCCTACAAAATCAGCTGCGACTCTTAAAGAGTGAAGCAATAAAAGCGCCGGTCGCCGCGTCAGATTGAAAAACACCACCGATCCACAAGGAGAGTATCGATGCCCTATGTACCCGTTGCAGAACTGAAGCGCTATGAAGGCAAGGAACTGGGAAGTTCCGACTGGCTGCTGATCGACCAGGCGCGCATCAACCTGTTCGCTGAAGCCACTGGCGACTTTCAGTTCATTCACGTCGATCCGGTCAAGGCCGCGCAAACGCCGTTTGGGTCGACCATCGCCCACGGCTTCCTCTCACTCTCGCTGATGCCGAAACTGATGGAGTCGCTGCTGGTGATGCCCGAAGGCATGAAGATGGCGGTGAACTATGGGCTGGACAGCGTTCGTTTCATCCAGCCAGTGAAAGTCGACTCGCGCGTTCGTCTAAAAGTTACCCTCGCCGAAGTTACCGAGAAGAAGCCCGGCCAGTGGCTGCTCAAAGCCACCGCAACGCTGGAAATCGAAGGTCAGGACAAGCCCGCCTTCATCGCCGAACCGCTGTCGCTCTGCTTCGTATAAACCTCACAAAACATGAAACAGTCGTAACTGACTGTTTCATGACGCTTCCCGGCTGCGGCATACTCGGCGCGGCTGTGTGAGCGACTGGACACAAGTTCGCGGTCCGATCACGCCGAAATACCTCTTTTTCGGGATTTACCATGCGCGCGCTTGCCCCCCTGGCACTGACCCTTCTGATTACCGCATGCGGTGACGGCGAATCGATATTGCCGCCTGACGCACGCCTGCCCGATGGCGGTCGCTATCGCGGCGAGGTGATCAATGGCGTATTGCAAGGCAAGGGCCGCATCGACTACCCAAACGGCAGCTGGTACGCCGGGGAGTTCAGGAACGGTCAGTGGAACGGCCAGGGCGAGTGGCACGCCAGCAACGGCGACGTCTATAAAGGCGGCTTTCAGGATGGTCTGTTTCAAGGTCCGGGTCAGTTGACCACCAGCGCGGGCAGCTACGTTGGCGGCTACAAACTGGGGCGCCGTGACGGCGAAGGCACGCTCAAAGAGCACGGCATGAGCTATCGCGGTCAGTTCAAGGCCGACCTGTACGACGGGCCGGGTCATCTCGTGCTGGAAGACGGCAGCGAATATCAAGGCGAATTCGCCCACGGCAAACCCAACGGCGAAGGCCAGCGCAGCGACGCCGCGGGGAATCAGTTCAGCGGCAAGTTCGTCAACGGCCAGTTGCAGGGCGTCGGCAACTTCACCAGCGCCGATGGCGACCAGTACGTCGGCGGCTTTCACGACAACCAATTGAACGGACGCGGCCGCTACGAAAACGCCGATGGCGACGTGTGGTCCGGGCAGTTCAAGGATGGCGCCTTTTCGGGCAAGGGCGAGTTGATCGGCGCTGACGGCACCAACTATCAGGGCCAGTTTCAAAACTGGCGTTTCGCGGGCGAAGGCCGTTTGCAGCTCCCTGACGGAAGCGTCTACGTGGGCCGATTCGACAACGACAACTACCAAGGCTCAGGCGTGCTGACCTCGGCGGACGGCAGTGTCCAAAGCGGCACCTGGTCCAACGGCCAGCGCGTGCGCGATGCAATGGGCAAGCTGCTGCCCGATCCTTTGGAAACCGGATTGCTCGCCCAAGGCCCGCTTTTGGACAAAACCCTGGCGGCGGTTCCGGCCTCGACACCTGCCGTCGAGCTGTACAGCCTGGTGGTGGGCGGCGACGGGAAGCAGAGCGTGTTCATGCGCGAAGCCGATTACGTCAACAAACTGCTGGCCTCCCGCTTCGGCGCATTTGGGCAGATCGAGCTGGTCAATCACCGTGACCACATGGCCGACCGTCCAATGGCCACCCGCGAGAACATCTCCCGCGCCGTGCAAACCCTCGCGCAGCGCAGCGGCCCTGAAGACTTGATCTTCATTTACCTCACCAGCCACGGCACGCATGAGCACGAACTGGTGCTGGATCAGCCACGACTGGAGCTGTCGGACTTGCCGGCGAACGAAATGGCGGGGCTCCTGGCCCCGTTGAAGAATCGCGACAAGGTGGTTGTCGTGTCGGCCTGCTATTCCGGCGGCTTCATCCCCGCGATCAAAGACGACAAAACCATGGTCATCACAGCCTCACGGGAAGATCGCGTGTCGTTTGGCTGCTCGGAAGAGGCCGATTTCACGTACTTCGGCGAAGCGTTGTTCGGCAAGGCATTGGTGGAAACCGACGATTTGCAACAGGCTTTCGACAGCGCCAAAGCCATCGTCGCGCAGCGGGAAATCGAAGAAAACTTCGAAGCCTCCGAACCGCAGATCTGGGCACCAAAAGGCGTCATCGCCCACTGGCAGAAGCTGCGCAAGAGCCAGGCAGAGCGAGCGTTGAATACCGTCAAACGTTAACGGTCAGGCAGTCTGGATGAATATTTCACGGCTTTTGTGAAACCAGCCCGGTCGCTGCGCAGTCTGTTGCGTTAGAGCGCCTATGCTTGTGGCGTATCAAGGGAGAACGACCATGTACTTGACGCCGCAACACATCCTGCTTGCCGGAGCGACGGGTTTGACGGGGGAACACTTGCTCGACCGTCTGCTCGCCGAACCCACTGTCAGCCGTGTATTGGCCCCCAGCCGCAGACCGCTGGCTGAGCATCCCCACTTGGAAAACCCTGTCGGTGATTTCACCTCGCTGCTGGCCCAATTGGGCGGTCGGGTCGATATCGCCTTCTGCTGCCTGGGCAGCACGATCAAGCAAGCCGGTTCGCAAGACGCCTTCCGGGCGGTGGACATGGACATGGTCGTCGCCTTCGGCAAACGCGCCCGCGAACTCGGCGCGCGTCATTTGCTGGTGATCAGCGCGGTAAATGCCGACCCCGAATCGAGCATTTTCTACAGCCGCGTAAAGGGCGAAATGGAGGAAGCGCTCAAGGAACAGAACTGGCCGCAACTGACCATCGCCCGCCCTTCGCTGTTGATTGGCGAACGTGAGGATCAGCGTCTGGTGGAACAACTGGCGGCGCCCATCGCCAAGTTGATTCCGGGCAAATACGGCGGCATCGAAGCGTGCAATCTGGCTCGCGCGCTGTGGCGGCTGGCGCTGGAAGAACAGGATGGGGTGCGGATTGTGGAGTCGGATGAATTGCGAAGGCTAGGGAAGTAAATCAGGCCACTTACCCCTACAGTGTCGCGACATCTACAGCCCCCCTGTCGCCCCATACCCCACGCCCAGCGCCGTCAGCACGGACAACGGCAACAGCACGGTGTCCAGCAACGCACTGCCGGGCAGGTCCAGCATCGGGTATTCCGGGGCTTCGGCGCCGAACCGGTCCTTTTCGCAGCACCCGCCATTAATCGCGTACAGGTCCAGCCGAGTGCCGGAATACACCACCGGCGCGCCCGGTTGATTGGCGTCCAGCGTGCGAACGGTCGAGCAACCGGTGGCCATGACCAACCCGAGGGTGAGGACAAACAGTTTCTTATTCATCGGCGCCAAAGTGATGCTCGCCCCAACGCGGCAGCATGTCTTGAGGAATGTTCAGCAGATTGAGAATCCGCGCCACGACAAAATCCACCAGATCATCGAGTGTCTGCGGCTGGTGATAGAAGCCAGGCGACGCAGGAAGAATCACCGCGCCCATGTTCGACAGCTTGAGCATGTTCTCCAGGTGAATGCTGGAAAACGGCGCCTCGCGAGGCACCAGAATCAGTTGGCGGCGTTCCTTCAGCGTCACGTCGGCGGCGCGTTCGATCAGGTTGTTGCAGGCGCCGGTGGCGATGGCCGACAACGTGCCGGTCGAGCACGGCACCACGACCATCGCGGCTGGCGAGCCCGAGCCAGACGCCACAGGGGACATCCAGTCTTCCTTGCCGTACACGCGAATCTGACCGTCGGCCGCGCCGGTGTATTCGGTCAGAAATGCCTGCATCATCTGTGGCTTGGGCGGCAGCGTGACGTCGGTTTCAGTCGCCATTACCAACTGCGCCGCCTTGGAAATCAGGAAGTGCACTTCGCGGTCTTCGCGCACCAGGCAATCCAGCAAACGCAGCCCGTATTGCGCGCCGGACGCACCGGTCATGGCCAGCGTGATGCGTTCCGGGCCGCTCATTTCAGCGCCTCGGCCAGCTTGCCGTGCAGCCCGCCGAAGCCGCCGTTGCTCATGATCACCACGTGAGTGCCGGGCTGAGCCTGGCTCTTCACGCGCTCGATGATGGCGTCCAGCGTGTCGCAGACGACCGACGGGGTTGTGCACAGCGCAGCGGTTGCGGCCAGGTCCCAGCCCAGATTGGCCGGGGCGTACCAGACCACCTGATCAGCCTGGTCGACGCTTTCTGGCAAGCCGTCGCGATGCGCGCCGAGCTTCATGGAGTTGGAGCGGGGCTCGACGATGGCGATGATCGGCGCGTCGCCGACTTTCTTGCGCAGGCCGTCCAGCGTGGTGGCGATAGCAGTCGGATGGTGAGCAAAGTCGTCATAAATGGTGATGCCGCGCACCTCGGCGACTTTCTCCATGCGGCGCTTCACGCTCTTGAACGCACTCAGGGCCTCCACGCCCTGCTGCGGCACGACGCCGACATGGCGCGCAGCGGCCAGGGTCGCCAAAGCGTTGGCCACGTTGTGCTGACCGGTCATGCCCCAATCGACTACGCCTTGCGCGACGCCTTCGAACAGCACTTCGAACTTCGAGCCATCTTCGCTGAGCAGCTTCGCCTGCCATTGACCGCCCTGCCCAGTGGTTTGCACCGGCGTCCAGCAGCCCATTTTGATCACACGCTCCAGCGCAGGCTCTGTGGTCGGATGAATGACCAGGCCTTCGCTCGGGATCGTGCGTACCAAGTGGTGGAATTGACGCTCGATGGCGGGCAGATCCGGGAAGATATCAGCGTGATCGAACTCAAGATTATTGAGGATCGCGGTGCGCGGGCCGTAGTGAACAAACTTTGAGCGTTTGTCGAAGAAGGCGCTGTCGTATTCGTCGGCTTCAACCACGAAGAATGGCGTGTCTCCCAGACGGGCGGACACGGAAAAATTCTGCGGCACGCCGCCAATCAAAAAGCCCGGCGCCATACCCGCGTGTTCCAGCACCCAGGCGAGCATGCTGCTGGTGGTGGTCTTGCCGTGGGTCCCTGCAACCGCCAACACCCAGCGACCGCGCAGCACGTGATCGGCCAGCCATTGAGGGCCGGAAACGTACGGCAGGCCTTTGTTCAGAACGTATTCCACAGCCGGGTTGCCCCGCGACATGGCGTTGCCGACCACCACCAGATCCGGCGCGGGATCGAGCTGGGAAGGGTCGTAACCCTGCATTAACTCAATGCCCTGCGCTTCGAGCTGTGTGCTCATCGGCGGATAGACGTTGGCGTCGGAGCCCGTGACTTTATGGCCCAGATCCTTGGCGAGCACCGCCAGCGACCCCATGAACGTGCCGCAAATACCCAGAATATGAATGTGCATGACCAACCTCTTAAAACATGGGCGCAGGTTAGCGTAGAAGGTGGGCAGCGCGCACGGGGCAATTGAATCGCGAGAGGGTCGCCGAACACATATCCGAGCCGAATTCATTTGCGATGCGATATGTCCGCCGATGAACCCCCGTCGTTTGTGCCGACGTCTCGCAAATGAATTCGCTCCCACAGTGGTTTGTTGTACGCCTCGCTAACGTGAAATCCCATGCTTGCGCAGCTTTCTATATAGGGTATTGCGGCTCACGCCCAGCTCCTGCGCCGCGTGGGTCATGTGCCAGCGTTGGGCTTCGAGGGTGGCGATGAGGGCTGAACGCTCGGCGCAGTCCAGCGGAGATTCGGGGGTGTCGTCAGTTTCAGCCTTCGTTTGTACAACGCCTTGCCGAATGACCGCAGGCAGATCTTCAAAGCCAATGACATCGTCTTCGCACAACGCCGCCAACGTCCTCAACACATTGCGCATTTGCCGCACGTTGCCTGGCCAGTTGAAGCCCAACAGGGCTTCCCTCGCTTCCGTGTCTATCTGCACGGGATGACCGCCCGCCTCTTCTTCTAGCAAGAAATCGAGCAACTGTGCTTTGTCACTCCGTTCACGCAAAGACGGCAGGGCGATTTCCAGGCCGTTCAGGCGGTAATAAAGGTCTTCTCGAAAGCTGCCGTCTTCCACGCGCCCCAGCAGATTCCGGTGGGTGGCGCTGATGATTCTTACATCGACAGGCTGCGGCTCGCCGCCAATTGGCACCACCAGCCGATCTTCCAGCACCCTCAACAGGCGTGTTTGCAGCGCCACGGGCATGTCGCCAATTTCATCGAGAAACAGCGTGCCGCCATCCGCCTGCTGCAGCTTGCCGCGCATGCCTTCCTTGCGTGCCCCTGTGAAACTGCCACCGCGATAACCGAACAGCTCGCTTTCGATCAGGCTTTCCGGGATCGCCGCGCAGTTCAATGCCACGAAAGGTTTGTCCGAACGCTGACTCGCCTGATGCACCGCCTTCGCAAACGCCTCTTTGCCGGAGCCGGTTTCGCCATTGATCAACAGCGACACGTCCCGTTCGAAGACCTTCAACGCCCGACGAAAGTGAGTCCGCAGCCCTTCGTCTCCCAGACAAATTCCGCTCAATGCAGGTTGCGCGACGGCTTTGTCCACAACAGGCGCCGACAGCACTTTCAGCCCGGGCCGAGATTGCCCACGCAACACGGCGAAGAATCCGCGCCCATCCCGCGTACGCAACGGCCAACTGGCCGCCGCATCGGGTGCCGCGCGGCTCATCAGTTCGTCGAGAGAACAATCGAACAGCGCCTCCACCGGCTGACCGATCAGATCGGTACGGGCCAGACTCAACAGGTTCAAGGCACTCTGATTCAACGCGCTGACCCGTCCCTCGCCATCGAACGCCAGCAGACCTTCACTGAACAGCCCGACCGATCCGGCCTGCAAATGAAAACGCAGCAGCCACTGATCATCGAAATGGCGCAGGAAATAATTGCCTTCAATCATCTTCGCGGACAGGTTCACCAGCGCCATGGTGTGAAATTGGCTTTGTCGCGAGACGTCGTGCCGCGCTGACGAAACGTCGAGAACAGCGAGCAATTCGCCATGGGGATCGAACACCGGGCTGGCGGAGCAGGTCAGGCCGGTGTGACGACCGCGGAAATGCTCGTCGCGATGAATGGTCACCGATTGCCGCTCGACCAGACAGGTGCCGATGCCGTTGGTGCCTTCTCGCGCTTCGCTCCAGTCCGCGCCGAGCCAAAGGCCTGCACGCTCGAAAATCTTGCGCTCGCCCGGCTCGGTCACGCAGTTGAGGATCACACCCCGCGCGTCAGTCAACAGCACGGCATTACCGCCCGAGAGTTGTTGATGCAGGCTGTTCATCTCGCCGCCCGCGATGGTCAGCACCTGCTGCAAACGCTCGCGACTTTCCAGCACACGGGCGTGTTCCAGAACCGTCGGCGCCATCGCCTGGGCAGGGTCGAGGTGATAGTCCTCAAGGCAACGCACCCAAGAGCGGGCGATGGAAGGGTCGGCGCCGGGGCCGTAACGATGGTGGGATTTGCCTTGGGCGACTGTCAGAACTTGCTGGGCGTGGCGAGCGAAAGGATTGCTGTGCATTTTTATTCTTCTTCCAAGGTGAGCGCTTGGGGAGTTGCGAACCAGCATCCTCCTCGCCCGAAGCCATTGCAATGCTTCCAAAGGCGCAAACCCCTCGGCTGTCCCACATTCGATACAAAGTGTCACGCATGCTGTGCCGCAATCGAAACAGGAAGCGCCACCAAGCCACTGATTTTCCGACCGAACCCTTATAAACCGGGCACCAGACGGCAATGGCCCGCGCTTTGCTCTACGCTTTCCATAAGCGCAAGCAGCGCGTTATCCCCACACAATCACAAGAGCAAGGAGATATTCACCATGCGTTATGCCCATCCCGGTACTGAAGGCTCGATCGTTACCTTCAAGTCCCAATACGGCAATTACATCGGTGGCGAATTCGTGCCGCCGGTCAAAGGCCAATACTTTGAAAACACCTCGCCTATCACAGGCAAGCTGATCGCAACCTTTCCTCGCTCCACTGCCGAAGACATCGACAAAGCCCTGGATGCCGCCCACGCCGCTGCCGATGCGTGGGGCAAGACGTCCGTTCAGGAACGCTCGCTGACCCTGCTGAAAATCGCCGACCGCATCGAGCAGAACCTCGAACTGCTGGCGGTGACCGAAACCTGGGACAACGGCAAGGCCGTGCGCGAAACCCTCAACGCCGACATCCCGCTGGCAGTCGATCACTTCCGTTATTTCGCGGGCGTCCTGCGTGCGCAAGAAGGCACCGCTGCTGAAATCGACGGCAACACCGTGGCCTACCATATTCATGAACCGCTGGGCGTGGTCGGTCAGATCATCCCGTGGAACTTCCCGCTGCTGATGGCCGCCTGGAAACTCGCGCCAGCCCTGGCCGCCGGTAACTGCATCGTGCTCAAGCCTGCCGAGCAAACCCCGCTGGGCATCGCGGTGCTGATGGAGCTGATCGGCGACCTGCTGCCAAAAGGCGTGCTCAACGTGGTGCAAGGCTATGGCCGCGAAGCCGGTGAAGCCTTGGCCAGCAGCAAACGCATCGCGAAAATTGCGTTCACCGGCTCGACCCCGGTTGGCTCGCACATCATGAAACTGGCGGCGGACAGCATCATTCCGTCCACCGTGGAACTGGGCGGCAAATCGCCGAACATCTATTTCGAAGACGTGATGAAGGCCGAACCGGAATTCATCGACAAAGCCGCTGAAGGTGTGGTGCTGGCGTTCTTCAACCAGGGCGAAGTCTGCACCTGCCCTTCCCGCTGCCTGGTTCAGGAGTCGATCTACCCGCAGTTCATGGAAGTGGTGATGAAGAAGGTCCTGAAGATCAAACGCGGCGACCCGCTGGACACCGAAACCATGGTCGGTGCACAGGCGTCGCAGCAGCAGTTCGACAAGATCCTTTCCTACCTCGAAATCGCTCAAGGCGAGGGCGCCGAGCTGCTGACCGGCGGCAAGGTGGAAAAACTGCAAGGCGACCTGTCCACCGGCTACTACATCCAGCCGACGCTGCTCAAAGGCAACAACGCCATGCGCGTGTTCCAGGAAGAAATCTTTGGCCCAGTGGTCAGCGTGACCACCTTCAAGGATGAAGAAGAAGCCATTGCCATCGCCAACGACACTGAGTTCGGTCTGGGCGCTGGCGTGTGGACCCGCGACATCAACCGCGCCTACCGCGTAGGCCGCGCCATCAAGGCCGGTCGCGTGTGGACCAACTGCTACCACCTGTACCCGGCACACGCTGCGTTCGGGGGTTACAAAAAATCCGGCGTCGGCCGCGAGACCCACAAAGTCGCGCTTGAGCACTACCAACAGACCAAAAACCTGCTGGTGAGCTACGACATCAACCCGCTGGGCTTCTTCTGATTCGGCGATAGCGCTTCAAATGACGGCCTCTTCGGAGGCCGTTTTTATTGGCAACGCTTTTGGATACGCCGGACCAGTAGGAGACGCCGGAGGTACGACGGCAGCGACGGCGGTGTGTCAGGCAACGCATCCATCGCTTACCTACCGCTTCGCTGCCGTCGTACCTCCGGCGTCTCCCACAGTGATCGGCGGTGTATGGAAACCTTGTACCTGCTTTTGGATTGCGCTTTCTAAACCGCTTAGGCACAGTCCAGATCGTCTGTCCCCGTGCCAGGCGCGTCCTCCCCCTTTCATGAATTGCAAATGAAGCTGAGGCCCAACCATGCGGATCATCCAAGCCACCCTGGAGCACCTGGACCTGTTGACCCCGTTGTTCGTCAAATACCGTGAGTTTTACGGCGAACACCCCTTCCCCGATTCCTCCCGCGACTTTCTGCAAAAACGCCTGAGCCGCGACGAGTCGGTGATTTACCTGGCGCTGCCAGACGATGACGACAGCAAGCTGCTGGGCTTCTGTCAGCTGTACCCGAGTTATTCCTCCCTGTCCCTCAAACGCGTCTGGATTTTGAATGACATCTACGTCGCCGAAGATGCGCGCCGCCAGTTGGTGGCCGATCACCTGATGCAGAAAGCCAAGAAAATGGCCCGGGAAACCCAAGCGGTACGCATGCGCGTGTCCACCAGCGCGAACAACGAAGTGGCGCAAAAGGTGTACGAGTCGATCGGTTTCAAGGAAGACACGCAGTTCAAGAACTACACCTTGCCGATTAATTGAAGGGTTGTGCTGCCCCTGTAGCAGTCCGGCTTGCCGGCAGTGGCGTGAATGGACCTTCTCCGAAGGCTCACCGCCTCTTATCTCTGTAGGAGTGAGCTTGCTCGCGATTGCGATCTGTCAGATTGAAGTGCAGTAGCCGGTAAACCGCCATCGCGAGCACGCTCACTCCTACAGGGCCTCATATCCCATCACTACCAAATGTTTCGATCTGCATAAGGCGCTCGGCAACATCCCGTTTCTTCCCTCTATAATGCCGCCCCACATCAGCAGTACTTATCGACCTCGCACGTGACCCGGTCCGGGTCTCTCAATCAGGTGCCGTACATGGATTTCAACCCGCTTGACCTCATTCTTCATCTCGACGTCTACCTCGACATGCTGGTGACTAACTACGGCACTTGGGTCTACGCGATCCTGTTCCTGGTGATTTTTTGTGAGACGGGCCTTGTGGTCACCCCATTCTTGCCGGGCGATTCACTGCTGTTCATCGCTGGCGCCGTTGCAGCGGGTGGCGGCCTGGACCCTGTTCTGCTGGCCTGCCTGCTGATGGCGGCTGCGATCATCGGCGACAGCACCAACTACGTGATCGGCCGCACGGTCGGCGATAAACTGTTCAAGAACCCCAACTCGAAGATTTTCCGCCGCGACTATCTGACCAAGACACACGAATTCTATGAACGCCATGGCGGCAAGACCGTTACCCTTGCGCGGTTCCTTCCGATCATCCGCACTTTTGCCCCCTTCGTCGCAGGCCTGGGCAAAATGCACTATTTCCGTTTCCTGGGATTCAGCGTGCTGGGTTCGATCCTCTGGGTCGGCAGTCTGGTCACGCTGGGCTACTTCTTCGGCAACATCCCCTTCATCAAGAAAAACCTGACCCTGCTGGTGCTCGCGATCATCCTGATCTCGCTGCTGCCGATGATCATTGGCCTGATCCGCAGCCGCCGGGGCAATTCCGCCGCCGCGCGCTAAACCATGTGGTCATTGGGCGGCTGGCTCAAACGTCGCACGCTGGCGCGGAACCCGATCGACCCGGACCTGTGGGGCCGGGTCCGTCAGCGCTTGCCGATCCTCGATGGCCTGACCGCTGAAGAGGATCGTTACCTGCTCGACAGCTGCGTGCTGTTTCTCCACGCCAAACACCTCACCGCGCTGGAAGGCGTCGAGCTGGACGATGAGTCGCGCCTGTTCCTGGCCGCGCAGGCGCAGTTGCCACTGCTGGCGTTGGGGGATTTGAACTGGTATCAGGGCTTTCACGAAATCGTCCTGTACGGCGACGATTTCATCAGCCCGCAGCGGCATCGCGACGCCAGCGGCATTGAACACGAGTGGGATGGCGAACACAGCGGCGAAGCCTGGTCGCAAGGCCCGGTGATTCTTGCATGGCCGGGTGTGCTGTCGAGTGGCGGCTGGGAGGCCTACAACCTGGTCATCCACGAGCTGGCGCATAAGCTCGACATGCTCAACGGCGACGCCAATGGTCATCCGCCTTTGCACAATGACATGCGCGTCGCCGACTGGGCGCGCGTGATGCAAGCCGCGTTCGATGACATGAACCGCCAGCTGGACGCCAACCCGGACACGGAAACCGCCATTGACCCTTACGCGGCCGAAAACCCTGCCGAGTTTTTTGCCGTCACCAGCGAATACTTCTTCAGTGCGCCGGACTTGCTGGTTGAGACCTACCCCGAGGTCTACGCCCAACTCAAGGCCTTTTATCGGCAGGACCCTCTGTCGCGACTGATGGCGCTACCGACCGGCACTTAAGTCGCAAACGCAGGTCTATCAGGCTCGTCCCAACGTCCGGAAGACGCCCGCCACGCGTGGCATCGCGTCTGGAATGTGCCTATAATCCGGGCCACTTTTGGCGTTGGACGCCAGATTCTGAATGGTCAACCAAGGGGGGCAAAGCCCAATGAGCTACAGCAAGATTCCGGCCGGTAAAGACCTGCCGAATGACATCTACGTCGCAATCGAGATCCCGGCCAACCACGCGCCGATCAAATACGAGATCGACAAAGAAAGCGACGCTCTGTTCGTTGACCGTTTCATGGCCACGCCGATGTTCTACCCGGCCAACTACGGTTTCATCCCAAACACCCTGGCTGACGACGGCGATCCCCTCGACGTGCTGGTCGTGACCCCTTACCCGGTTGCGCCAGGCTCGGTGATCCGCGCCCGTCCAGTCGGTGTGCTGAACATGACCGACGACGGCGGCGGCGATGCCAAGGTCATCGCAGTCCCACACGACAAGCTGTCCCAGCTGTACGTCGATGTGAAGGAATACACCGACCTGCCACCGCTGCTGATCCAGCAGATTGAGCATTTCTTCGCGAACTACAAAGATCTCGAAAAAGGCAAATGGGTCAAGATCGAAGGCTGGGCCGGTGCAGACGCCGCTCGTGAAGCCATCACCAAATCGGTCGCTGCCTACAAGGGCTGATCCGGTTCGCCACCTCCGAAGCGCCTGCCGCTTCGAAGGTGGCAACAACTTCCTTCTCGCGATACCCGCTACGCCGCTCCCGGTGTCTCAATATTTGTCTTTTTCTGTTTTTTTCGTCCGTCCGGCCGACAAAAATGTTTAAAGCATTGGCCCTTCAAACATTTTGTTTAGCGCATCAAACGGCACGCCTCTTTTCGGCAACAGAATTTTCAAGAATGTTCGAAGTTGCGGCTCTATTCCGTACGCTCTCGGCCGAACAGCCCTGAGCCGCGCTACTCAGGCTCTCCAGGCATTGTTGAGCCACTGCAAAACAGTGAATGAATCCCCCTACAGAAACAGTCAGATGTCATAACTTAAATAATCCCCAAACTCTTTGACTGCCTGCGCATTTGAACACTTCGTTCATTTAAACAAACTTGAACCGCACGTAAACTTTGCACCATGAATACATCAGGTGATCGACTACGCGTACTTCTGCGGGAGTGCCATCTCTCCGCAACGGACTTCGCCGCCAACCGCAAGGTAACGCCGCAACACGTGAACAACTGGTTCAAACGCGGCATCCCCATGGCGCGCATGGAAGAAGTGGCCGAACTGCTCAGCGTCAACGTTCGCTGGCTGCGCAGCGGCGAAGGTCCAAAACACCCCGGAGAAGACGGCGGCAACATCGGACTGAACGTCTCGACTAAAACACGGCCCGAACGCACAGGTGCTCGCGATGAACTGGACATGCCGTTCTACAGCGAACTCATGACCCAGCCCCCCGGCCAGAGCAGCATCGGCGAAATCCATGGTCACAAAGTGCGCCTGGCGCGCCGCGTTCTCGATGCCATGGACGTCCAACTGCATAACGCCATCTGCGTCGCCATGGTCGGCAACAGCATGGCCGACAAGATTCAGGACGGCTCGCTCATCGGCGTAGACCGCGGCCGCATTAACGTCATCGACGGCGAAATTTACGCCCTCGAACACGACGGCATGCTCAGGGTGAAATACCTCTATCGTCTTCCCGGCGGTGGCCTGCGACTGCGCAGCCACAACGCCAGCGAATACCCCGATGAAATCTTCAGCGCCGAACAGATACAGGACCAACACATCCACATTCTGGGCTGGATCTTCTGGTGGTCCACCCTCAACAACCGCCGCCACCCCGCCACCTTGCCATGACGGATAAAAAGCGGCGCCTGAACGACTCATCGCAGCGCACCAGGACTGGGCAGACGAAGCAAGAGTGAGTATCCTGCACGCCTTCGTTTCAACACCCATCGGCTACCCGCTAATGGGTGATCGACCAGGCGCCGCCCTGTGCGACGCCTCGTCTACCTGACAAGCGCCTGCACGCAGCGCGCACTTTTGCGGATGGGTGCGGATAGCCAAAAACTAACCAAACCTGTCACCGAGAAGCCGGCCACAAGCCGGCTTTTTAATGCCCGCCTATTGAGACTTTGCACGTTTCAGCATCTTTTCCAGATGCATGCACCGTGCTAGCCTTCCGTCCCCGCTGTATCTCAATGGACTGAGTTCTCAAACAAGGAGTAAGCAATGCGCGCTATCGGCAACTTTCTGTGGTTCATCCTCGGTGGTCTCTTCATGGGCCTGGCCTGGTGGATCATCGGCGTCCTCGCCTTTGTGACCATCATCGGCATCCCATGGGGCAGAGCTTGTTTTGTGATCGGCCAGTTTTCCTTCTTCCCGTTTGGCAAAGAAGCGATCAGCCGCAAAGAACTGCACCTGAAAGACGACATTGGCACCGGCGGCCTTGGCCTGCTGGGCAACGTCGTCTGGTTTGTCCTCGGTGGATTGTGGCTGGCATTGGGGCATGTGATGTCGGCTCTCGCGTGCTTCATCACCATCATCGGCATCCCCTTCGGAATTCAGCATCTGAAACTGGCTGGCATCGCTCTCGCACCGATCGGGAAGACCATCGTAGCCAAGGAAGTCGCCGAGATGGCGAGGAAGGCGAATGCTGAGGAGTCGGTCAGGGCTTTGCGGGCTAACGCTTAACGCTCAGCCGCACTTTCATACTCGCCTGTTGCAAGGGCAGGCGAGTACCCGTCGGCTTGAAGTCATGACGACCGCGCGTCGCGTCGTTCCATAGCAGATCTCACCCCTAGTCAAATACCCATCAAACAAAAAACGTAGGGTCAAGGGCCTCAAGCGGCCCCATTTAGGCCCGTAGACGCTAAATTTTGATGAGACGAAAGGCATCCCAGTCAAATACCAGTCAAATACGCCGTGGCTCAGGCCCAGTAGGGCAAATAACGCGAGGTTTTATTTGATTGCCCTTCCTCATAAGGTTTGATCATCCCTGCTTCCTTGGCATCACGAATGATCCTAGACGCCATCGCACTGTTCTTGGCATCAATGCCAAATCGCTCGCGAAGCGTCGTGTTGGTCATAGGGTCACGAAGTACATAGCGCAGACAAGCATGCAAGTAGCAGGCGTAGGTTCGTTCATGCCTGTCCATGTCCTTAAGAACCCTGTGAGCAAAGAGCACGACTCGTAATGACCCTACTGGTCGCTCCCACCGAGGTGGTGGCAATTGGAAGAGCTCCGTCTCGGAAACGACCTTGTCTACACCGCTGCCGCGTTCCTCACAGATACCTACTCGGCGCATAAAAGAGGCCAAACCCTCATTACGCGAACGGGGAGGGCTGTCGAGAAAGCGATCTACATCGACCAGAGGTTCACCCGGGTTGGTGATTTCAAGACGGTCCTCAAATATCTCTACCATCGGACCGGCGCCCGATATTGAAAAATCCTGATGGATAAGGGCATTGGCGATGAGTTCACGTACAGCCAAATCTGGGTACATGGGGACGTCTTTGCGCAGCGCCTTGCCTACGACTTCATTTCTTGGCAACAGGACGCTGAGATACTCAATCAGTCCCTCGAAACCGCTGGCGTAGCCTTTGTGCCCCTGCCGCTCGCGCAACGTCTTCAATCGCCCTTTACCTTCATAGACGATCAAGCGAACTGCTTTTCGCGACAAGCCCTTGAACTTCTCCAGCTCACGCGCAAAAAGAATCGCGCCAAGATTCGAGATTTCCCAACGTTTTGCGATATCACAGCGCAACATGCCATCTTCTTGCAAGCGACTGAGGATACCGCTCTGGTCTGCAGGCAAAGGCAGTCCCAACAGCTGGAAGTATGCGGGATAGTCAAGGAGGGCCAAGGCTTCAGCAGCATCCAGATTGCTCGCTGCTGACAGATCCTCGAAAGGTGTTTGGTCAAATACTCGCCAAAGTGTTCGTTCCTGCTCAGGAAAATCTTTGAGGGGTTTCTTATTCGAACCGATACGTATCAGTTCACGGCCTTCGAACGTCGTTGGCTTTCCGTACGCACTCGGGATTTCAAGCAAAACCAAAGGACTACCGTTAACTTCAAAGGTATGGAACCGAAAATGAAGGCGAGGGCTTAAAAGACGCAACAACCAGCTCTCAAGCTCCTCGTTGCCCTTTTTAGCGCTGTGAGGCTTGAAGGTCGTACCGACAAGCTCATGAGTTTTATCGCTCACACCCCAAACCAAGTAAGCATTGCTCTTACCGTCCAGCGCTGCAGCGTTGGATAACGCCGCGAGGTATTCGCCTATCTCCTGCGGGTCCGCGTTGTTGTGTTTGAACTCTAGCCAAGGTGTTTCGGCTGGGAGCTTACACAACTCTCGGACGAGGCTGGCAAGGTATTCAGCATTGCGCTCAAGAGTCATGAATTGCCCCTAGGCTGGCCACAGACCGCTGCAGTGCTCAAAGCGATGCAACCAACCTCCACTTGTTTGAAGTCATAAGGCAGCACATCGACCACGCTCAAAATGAAACTGGTTAGATTCTGCTGATTTACACGAAGGTCCTTCTGAACGAGCAGAACACACCAAGGGCTTCTTACGGACATCAAATTGGAACCGTCTTGCGTTGATTGGATATCGGTGTCAGAACCTTAACCGGTCAGGGCTGCGAGGACCAGCGACCTGCCTTGGCTTGTGTTGCCAAATTTACGCTTTTGCAATGGCACCCAAACCGCCACTACGACCAAAGACCCCCACTCCTGCCCCCTAAAGAACCATTTAGCCCCCCTCTTCATGCTCCTAGGATGACCCTCACTTGATGAGTGGACCTCCGGCCTCCCGGCCAAATAACCATAAGAAGAGGATTAATCAATGAGCAGCACGTTCTTCATTCCGTCTGTGAACATGATGGGCATCGGCAGTCTCGACGAGGCGACAGACGCGATCCGCAAGTATGGGTTTCGTCACGCATTGATCGTGACCGACGCCGGGCTGGCCAAGGCAGGGGTCGCGGCGAAGGTGGCCGGGCTGCTGCAACAGCAGGACATCAATGCCACGATCTTCGACGGCGCTAAGCCCAACCCGACGGTCAGCAACGTGGAGAAAGGCCTGGAGCAACTGAAGCTCTGCGGCGCGGACTTCATCATTTCCCTCGGTGGCGGCTCGCCCCATGACTGCGCCAAAGGCATCGCGCTGGTCGCGGCCAACGGCGGGGAGATCAGCGATTACGAGGGCGTCGATCAATCTGCCAAGCCCCAGATGCCCTTGATCGCGATCAACACCACGGCCGGTACGGCCAGTGAGATGACCCGTTTCTGCATCATCACCGACGAAACCCGCCACGTAAAAATGGCCATCGTTGACCGCAACGTCACACCCCTTCTGTCCGTGAACGACCCGTCGCTGATGGCCGCGATGCCGAAAGGCCTGACCGCCGCCACGGGCATGGACGCACTGACTCACGCGATCGAAGCCTACGTATCCACCGCTGCAACGCCGATTACCGACGCGTGTGCGCTGAAAGCCGTCGAGCTGATTTCTGCCAACCTGCGCACCGCCGTCGCCAACGGCAGCGACATGCCCGCACGGGAAAACATGGCGTACGCGCAGTTCCTCGCGGGGATGGCGTTCAATAACGCGTCGCTGGGTTATGTGCACGCGATGGCGCACCAGTTGGGCGGCTTCTATGACCTGCCCCACGGCGTGTGCAACGCGGTGCTGCTGCCGCACGTGGAAAGCTTCAACGCCAGCGTCTGCCCGGCGCGCCTGAAAGATGTGGCCACGGCCATGGGCGTTGACACGCAGCGTCTGGACAACGAAGCCGGCGCCGCCGCTGCCATCGCGGCGATCCGCAAACTGTCGGGCGACATCGGCATTCCGGGTGGTCTGGGCGAGCTGGGCGCCAAGGCCGACGACATCCCTACTCTGGCGGCCAACGCCATGAAGGATGCCTGTGGCTTCACCAACCCACGCCCGGCGAACCAGGACCAGATCGAAGAGATCTTCCGCACAGCGATGTAAGCAGCCGATGCACTGATAAGGGGTCCGTATGGGCCCCCTATTCATTCCTTACATGATGCTCGTGCAAGCCACTTGGGTCGCCGGGGTGCCAGCAATTCCGAACGGCCAATCTGAACAGGTCACTTCATAGCCCCTGAACGCTGCTCCGCCAAGATGTCCTCAACCGTCCGTTGATGACCGGCCTTCACCAGTCTCAAGTCATACCCTGCTGCTTCGAGCAGGCGGACTAACGCTGAAACGCTCATATCGCCTTTGGCCAGGGTTTCCATGCGGGCCACGGTCGAGCGCGACACGCCCGCTCGGTTGGCGATGGCTTCCTGGCTCAGTTGAGCCTCACTGCGCGCGTGCTTGAGCATCTCGGCGATATCGAAAAGAGTGGACACGTTGTAGCTCGCGAGCATCAAGCTCGATGCGAAGACGGTTTTTTGTAGCCCAGGAGCATCAATCCGTCTGCGGTTCGGCTTTTAGGATGTGCTCAAGAAACAGCCCTGCCGCTGTCGACAGTCCTTCTCTCGACCGCACGCAAACGCTCAATTCACGACTCGCCCACGCTTCATCCAGACGCACCGCCTTTGCACCATCGAGTTTGTAAATCCCGACACTGCCCTCGGGCATGATGCCGATGCCGACACCCGCCTGAACCATCAGGCAGAGCGCATCGTAGCTGGAGACTTCCATGCGAATTTTCAGGGAGCGGCCGAGGTCGTTGGCGGCTTTGATCAGTTGAAAATTGAGATGGGTACCGCTGCGCAAGGTGACGTAAGGGTGGTCAAGGGTGTCGTTGAAGTCGACGGTTTCGCGCTCGGCCAAAGGGTGGTCGTTGGGCACGAGCAGGACCAGGCGGTCAGTGCGAAACGGAAAGACTTCGATGTCGGCGCCGTGTGGCAACCGGGTGAAGATGCCGATGTCGGCACGGTTTTCGGCGACAGCCTTGGTGATGGCGAGGCTTTGCTGTTCTTCGAGGCTGATGTTGATCAGCGGGTAGTCGGCCATGAAGGATTGAATCAGGCCGGGCATGAATTGGGTGATGGCCGAGATGTTGGCCAAAACGCTGGCCGAGCCGCGCCGCCCGTGGGAATAGTCGCGCATCTGCACGACGATTTCGTTGAGGTTGTTCAGCGCGCTGCGGGCCATGAACAGCAGCGACAGCCCCGCATCGGTGGGGGTGATGCCTTTGTTGGTGCGGTTGAGCAGTCTGGAGTCGAGCAGCTCTTCCAGCTCGCTGAGCCGCTTGCTCACCGCCGCCGCTGCGATGTGTTCACGCTGGGCGGCGGCTGCGATGGTGCCTTCTTCGACGACACTCACGAAAAGGCGCAGCGAAACGGGATCAAGCTTCATGAGAGGTACCGGGCGTTGGCCTGCGTGGCCGCCATAGTACCTCGTCATGTCGTGGGTCAGAACTGGCCCGACAGCAGATGGCCGGCGTTCGGCACCTGGGCTTTGAGACCGAGGCTTTTCAGGATCTGGTAGACCGTGGCGACGGACGCCGACAGCACCGGCTTGTCGAGACGATCCTGTACGACCTGAATCGCAGGCAGCGACGGCATTTGTACGCAGCACGACAGAACGACGCCATCGGCTTGTCCGATGTTGAGCTTGTCGGCGTGGGCCACCAGGTTCATCGGGTCCAGACGACCAACTTCGAGGTTGTCGGACACTTCCAGGCTGATGGAATCGACCACTTCAATGCCCGCCGCTTCGATGTAGTCGATGACCTGTTGGGTCAGGGGCTTCATGTACGGGGTGATGATCGAGATTTTCTTGTAGTTGAGCAGGTTGAGGCTGTCGATCAACGCGCCCGCCGAGCTGAGCACCGGGGCGCTGGACTTGTTGCCGACAACGGTTTTGCCCAGACGCTCCTGCGAGACTTTGTGATAGCCCGCGCCTTGGCACATGATCGCCACCAGACAGGCATAAGCCATGACGTCCACCCGCGCATCGCTCAGTTCCAGCGCGCAGCGGTCGCTGTCGATGTCCATCTTTTTCAGCTCTTCAGGACTGACGTGCATCATGCGCATGCGCGAAGAGTGGAAGGTGAAATGCTCTTCCGGAAACAGACCGTAACGCGAGGTCAGCATCGCCGGAATCTCAGTTTCCATGGTGGTGTTGGAGCTGGGAACGATTTGGCCGATTCGAAAGTTTTTCATGGGTTCTCCTTTCAGTTCGCCGGCAACGACCGGGTAGGCGACCGATGTTAGGAGTGCAGAGTGGGGGCGTATATCAGGCATTGGCGAGCCTGCCATCGCGGATGGCGATGGCAGGCGGATGAGGTGAGCAGTGGCGCGCCACAGATTTCGGGCCGAACCCTATGCCCCTGTGGGAGCGAATTCATTCGCGAAAGATGGCCAGGCGACAGGGATGCATCGCCCGAACGCCCCTCTCGCGAATGAATTCGCTCCCACAGAAAGAGAGGCGTCAGAAAAGTCCAAGGTTGATGTCAGGCGTTGGAGAATTCACCAACAGGCTGCGCTGCCTCGGTTTTGTGGTTGCCCAGCATGGCTTTGGGAATCGACAGGATCAGGCCCGCGCTGACGAACAGACAGGCCCCCAGCACGTAGGTGCCGTCGTTGATGTTGCCTGTCAGGTTCTCGGCAACGGCCGTAATCATCGAACCGGTGAAGCCCGAGAGATTGCCGATGGCGTTGATCATGCCAATGCCCGCAGCGGCCGCGACACCTGACAGCACCGTGCCGGGCAGCGTCCAGTAGATCGGCATCAGGCTCAGCACGCCGGACGCCGACACACTGAGGAAGACAATCGACAGCACGACGTTGTTGGCGAAATACGCGCTGAGGATCAGCCCGATGCCACCGATGATCGCGGGAATCGCCGCGTGCAGCCGGCGCTCACCGGTCTTGTTGGAATGACGCGCATTGAGGGTCATGGCGATCACGGCGATACCGTAGGGAATGGCCGTCAGCAAGCCGATGTCCAGCGGGTTGGAGATGCCAGCACTCTTGATGATCGACGGCATCCAGAACGCCAAGCCGTAGAAGCCGGTATTGAAGGTCAGCAGAATCAGCACCAGCAGCCACACTCGCCCGTTGAAAAACACCTCGCGCAAGCTCGACGCTTTACCTGTGCTATCGGTCTGCAGGTTGGCCTTGAGCATTGCCTTCTCTTGCGGGGACAGCCATTTGGCGGCATCGATGTTGTTGGCCATGAACGCCAGCACTACAAAGGCCATGATCACCGACGGAATGCCTTCGATGATCAACAGCCATTGCCAGCCCGCCATACCCTGCACACCTTGCATGCGAGTCATCAGCCAGCCGGAAATCACCCCGCCCAGTGTCAGACTGATCGGCATAGCCATCAGGAAGCCGGACATTACCCGGCTTTGACGACGGGTCGGAAACCAATAGTTGAGGTAAAGGATGACGCCGGGAAAGAAACCTGCCTCACAAATGCCGAGCAGAAAACGCAGCACGTAGAACATGGTTTCCGACTCGATGTGGAAAAACTTCGCCAATGGCACCGTGAAGGCAACGGCCATTGAAACGATGGCCCAACTGAGCATGATCCGTGCGATCCAGAACCGTGCGCCGAAGCGATGCAGCAAGAGGTTGCTCGGCACTTCGAAGATGAAATAGCCCCAGAAGAAGATGCTCGCGCCCAATGCATAGATCGTGTTGCTGAATTGCAGGTCGTTGAGCATGTCCAGCTTGGCGAAGCCGATGTTCACACGATCGAGGTACGCCGCCATGTAGCACAGCAGCAGGACGGGAAGGATGCGCAGAATGACTTTGCGGTAAGTGCGATCTTCGAAGCTGGCTTGTTCGGCGCCCGAGGATTCGGGCAGGCGAGCGGATGCGGTTGCCATGGTGGGACCTCCAGGCACTGAACGCGCCTGTATTGTTGTTATGGGGGTCAAGACACGAGCGGATGGTACTGACAACCGACAGATGAAGAATAATGAGATGTTTCCATTGATCGATAACCCGAGGTTATCGACTCACGCGAGCATTCTCCGTATGCGCCAGCAGGATTTCAGCAAACTCTGACGCAGCGCCGAGCAGCGGTTCACCTTTGCGGGTCAGGATTCCGTAGTCCTGGGGCGCCAGCTTCAAAGGAGTGTTGAGCACCTTCAGCAGGCCGCTTTCCAGATGGGGCTGAGCCATCGGCGCTGGCAACATGGCGATCATCGGTCCCGACTGCAGCACTTGAAGGAAGGTCTGCATCGAAATGGTGTCGATGGTGTTTCTCGGCAGCGCGATACCCGCCTTGGCAAAGGCCTGCTCCATTCGCGCCCGGATCGGCGTGCCCACCGGGTAGAGAATCCAGGGCCAGTTTCCCAATTCCTCAAGTGGCGTTTCTTTCAATGCGTTCAGCGGATGCTGACTGTTGACGACCATGCAGAAGGGCTCGGGCGCCAACGCCTGAAAATCGTACACCTGCTGCTGATTCTCATGGGTGTATCGGGCCACAGCGAGGTCGAGCTTTTTGTCGTCGAGCATTTCCATCAGGTGATCGCTGGTCTGTTCCACGATCTCGATTGAGAGCAAAGGCCAGCGCTGCTTCAACTGCACGATAGCGCTGGGCAGCACGACGGCGGTGGCAGCGAAGATCGCGCCCACCTTCAAAAACCCGTGACCGCCTTCGCGCAGGCTGCTGATCTGGTCAACGAACTTGTTCGCGTCATTCAACGCAATTTGCGCGTAACGCACGACGTGTTCACCCAACGCAGTGGGCGGCATGTTGCGCGGCAGGCGCTCGAAGAGGTCGAATCCCAGCAACCGCTCGATTTCACGGAGCATCTTGCTGACGGCAGGTTGGCTGAGGTTCATGTGCAAGGCGGCGGCGTGCATGTTACGGGTCCGCGCCAAGGTGTCAATCAACACCAGATGCTTGAATTTGAGCCAGTTACAGACTGTCTGAAAGGACAGATCGGACATGGGAGCAACCTCAATTTTCGATAACCCAGTGTTATCGATAATTGAGCAGATGTCATTGGAGTTTATCGCCGTCGCTGATTAGGGTCGGGAGCAAAAGCACAAGAACCTTCGAGGACTGCCATGCCTATTCAACTGACTCCCGAGAACACGCTGCCTGCGGATGGCCTCAGCGGCACATTGATTGGTCGGGCCTGGGTGCCCGGCAAGGTCAGCGGACCCTCACCCGTGGTTTTGCGCAGTGACGGGGTATTCGATCTGTCCAAACGCTTCGCCACGTTGAGCGAGTTGTTAGAGGCACAATCCCCCCTCCAGGCGGTGCGCGAAACCCAAGGCACGTTGATTGCCAGCCTCGAAGACCTGCTCGCCAATTCCACCGCCACCCCTGACCTCGACAAAGCCTTTCTGCTGGCACCCGCCGACTTGCAGGTGATCAAGGCCGCGGGTGTGACGTTCGCCGCCAGCATGATTGAGCGCGTCATTGAAGAGCAGGCTGCGGGCGACCCGGCCAAGGCCGAAAGCGTACGGGCAATCGTGCAAGGCGCCATCGGCGATAACTTGCGCAACATCAGGCCAGGCTCCGATCAGGCAAAAACCCTCAAAGCACTGCTGATCGAGCAGAAAATGTGGTCGCAATACCTAGAGGTCGGCATCGGCCCTGATGCCGAGATTTTCACGAAAGCGCCCGTATTGGCATCCGTGGCCAGCGGCAGCCAAATCGGCATTCATCCGAAATCGGAATGGAACAATCCAGAGCCTGAAGTGGTGCTGGCGGTGAACAGTCGCGGGCAGATTCATGGCGCAACCCTCGGCAACGACGTCAATTTGCGTGACTTCGAAGGTCGCAGCGCATTGCTGCTCAGCAAAGCCAAGGACAACAACGCGTCCTGCGCGATCGGCCCGTTCATTCGATTGTTCGACGAGACGTTTTCGATGGACGACGTGCGCCATTGCGTGGTCGACCTGCGCGTCAAAGGTGAAGACGGCTACGTTCTCAAGGGCTCCAGTTCCATGTCGCAGATCAGCCGCGACCCGGAAGACATCGCGGCCCAGACCCTCAACGCGAATCACCAGTACCCGGACGGTTTCCTGCTGTTTCTCGGCACCCTGTTCGCCCCGACCGAAGACCGGGATACCGTCGGCAGCGGTTTTACCCACAAATTGTTGGATCAGGTCAGCATCAGCAGCCGGTTGCTCGGCGGCCTGCATAACGAAGTCACCCACAGCAGCCACGCAACACCGTGGACGTTCGGGGTCGGCGCGCTGTTTCACAACCTGGCGGCGCGGGGATTACTGTCGCGTTAATTCGCGCGCTGACGTCATGCTGTAGTCGTGTTGCCAGATATTCCAATGACAAGAGAAGCCCGAACCATGTCCGAATCACCCAAACGCCCCCTGCGCAGCCAGCAATGGTTCGATGACCCCTCCCACGCCGACATGACGGCGCTCTACGTCGAGCGTTACATGAATTACGGTTTGACCCGGGAAGAACTGCAATCTGGACGCCCCATCATTGGCATCGCACAAACCGGCAGTGATCTGGCCCCTTGCAATCGTCATCATCTGGAACTCGCGCAACGGGTGAAGGCGGGGATTCGAGACGCGGGCGGTATCCCGATGGAATTCCCGGTGCACCCAATGGCCGAACAGACCCGCCGCCCCACGGCAGCGCTGGACCGCAATCTTGCGTATTTAGGCCTTGTTGAAATCCTCCATGGCTATCCGCTGGACGGGGTCGTGCTGACCACCGGCTGCGACAAAACCACCCCGGCCTGCCTGATGGCCGCCGCCACCACTGACCTCCCGGCAATCGTCTTGTCTGGCGGACCCATGCTCGATGGCCGTCACAAGGGCGAGCTGATCGGCTCTGGCACCGTGCTTTGGCATGCGCGCAATTTGTTGTCGGCGGGCGAGATCAACTACGAAGGTTTCATGGAAATGACCACCGCCGCGTCGCCATCGGTGGGTCACTGCAACACCATGGGCACGGCGCTGTCGATGAACGCGCTGGCCGAAGCGCTGGGCATGTCGTTGCCCGGCTGCGCGAGCATTCCGGCTCCTTATCGCGAGCGGGGCCAGATGGCGTACCTCACAGGCAAACGCATCTGCGACCTGGTGCGTGAAGACGTGCGGCCTTCGCAGATCATGACCCGTGAAGCTTTTGAAAACGCGATTGCCGTGGCCTCAGCGCTGGGCGCATCGAGCAACTGCCCGCCGCACCTGATCGCCATCGCTCGCCACATGGGGGTCGAATTGAGTCTGGATGACTGGCAGCGCATCGGTGAGGACATTCCGCTATTGGTGAACTGCATGCCGGCGGGGAAATACCTCGGCGAGGGCTTCCATCGCGCAGGCGGCGTACCGGCAGTGATGCACGAACTGCAAAAAGCCGGAAAACTGCATGAGGACTGTGGTTCGGTGTCGGGCAAAACCATTGGCGAGATCGTGCGTAACACCCTCGCCCACGACGCCGACGTGATTCGCCCCTACGACGATCCACTCAAGCACCGTGCGGGGTTCATCGTGTTGAGCGGCAATTTCTTCGACAGCGCGATCATGAAGATGTCGGTGGTCGGCGAAGCGTTTCGCAAGACGTATCTGTCCGAGCCGGGCGCAGAGAACAGCTTCGACGCGCGCGCCATCGTCTTCGAAGGGCCAGAGGACTACCACGAGCGCATCAATGACCCGGCGCTTGAAATCGATGAGCGCTGCATTCTGGTGATTCGTGGCGCAGGCACCGTGGGCTATCCGGGGAGTGCCGAGGTGGTGAACATGGCCCCTCCCGCCGAACTGATCAAGCGCGGCATCGACTCCTTGCCGTGCCTGGGAGATGGCCGCCAGAGCGGCACTTCGGCCAGCCCTTCCATCCTGAACATGTCGCCTGAAGCAGCGGTGGGCGGCGGCTTGGCGCTGTTGAAAACCAATGACCGGCTGCGGGTGGACTTGAACAACCGCAGCGTGAATGTGTTGGTCAGCGACGAAGAAATGGCCGAGCGCCGCGCGCATTTCGAACCGAAAATGCCTGCGTCCCAAACGCCGTGGCAGGAGCTGTATCGCCAGTTGGTGGGGCAACTGTCGACAGGGGGGTGTCTGGAACCCGCGACGTTGCACTTGAGGGTGATTGCCAGAAGCGGCGAGCCACGGCATTCCCATTGACCTGCTCGCTGACACCCTGATCGCGTGGAAAGGCAAAACCTGTGGGATCGAATGCATTCGTGAAAGGTGGACCAAACGACGAGGACGTGTTGCCAGGACACCCTTTCGCGAATGAATTCGCTCCTACAGGAAGTCCGTGTTTGCCCAGTGACAAGATGTGCACTGCGCTTACAACAACGTCGGCAACCCGCTTTCAGACTCCGCAAACCGGCTCTTCAACATCGAATACAGCTGCTGCACTGCCGGAGAATATTGCTGACGATGGGGATAAACGAAATTCAGCGGCGCCAGTTCGCCATGGTAATCCGGCAGCAGCAGCTCCAATCTTCCCGCCAGCACATCCTCGCGCACATCGACCCACGATTTATAAGCGATGCCCTCGCCCGCCACCGCCCAACGACGAACCAGATCGGCATCGTCGGTCAGCAGCGGCCCCGCGACCGTGAACACCCGCCCGCCCACCGGCCATTTGTCATAAACCCGGCCATGAATGATGTACAGCAGGCAGTCGTGCTGCAGCAGATCATCGGACGCCGCAGGCCGCCCCTTGCGCGCCAGATAATCGGGGGAGGCCACCAATACGCGGCGATTCCAGGGGGCCAGCGGCAGCGCGATGTAATTGGCGTCTTCGATCACGCCGCTGCGAATCGCCACGTCCACTGGATCGCGGAAAATATCGGCCACTTGATCGGAGACGAAGAGGCGCAGGTTCAACGAAGGATGCTGCCGACGAAACCCGGTCAGCCATTCCAGCATCACATTGCGCCCCAAATCCGACGGCATGGACACTTGCAGCGTGCCCTGCAGCTCGGCGCTTTCGCGGCGAAGTTTTTCGCGCCCTTCTTTCAACGCATCGAGCACCGCTCGCGCTGTCGGCAGGTATTGCTCGCCCTCTGCCGTGAGGCGCAGGCTGCGGGTCGAACGGGCGAACAGGCGAATGTCCAATTCGCGTTCCAGGCGTTTGATCGCCGCGGCCACTTGCCCTGGCAGCAGGTCAACCTCCCGTGCCGCGTTTGAAAAACTGCCCAGCGCGGCAGTTCGAACGAACAGCGTCAGATCGTCGATGCGGATCATTTTCACTCCAGCTGTGAAAGTGTTGGTGGAGTGTGCCGGTTTTTCTTTTCGGTAGAGAAGAACAAGATGCGCCCATCGACCTGAACATTCATTTGCATTCATAAAGAGACCGCCATGAAAGCCATCGCCTTTACCCAACACGGCCTGCCCATCGAAGACCCGAAATCGCTGATGGACATGGACCTGCCTAAACCTGTCCCCGGCCCACGGGACCTGCTAGTGGAAGTCCGCGCCCTGTCCGTGAATCCGGTGGACACCAAAGTCCGCGCAGGTTCGGCGACCACCGAACCGAAAGTCGTCGGCTGGGATGCCGTTGGCGTCGTGCGGGAAACCGGCAGCGACGTCACGCTGTTCAAGGCAGGTGACGAAGTGTTCTACGCGGGCTCCATCGCCCGGCCCGGCAACTACAGCGAATTCCATTTGGTGGACGAGCGCATCGTCGGTCGCAAACCGAAAAGTATCGACAACGCACACGCCGCCGCACTGCCGCTGACGTCGATCACCGCGTGGGAACTGCTGTTCGACCGTCTTGGTGTTCAGGAAGGCGGGGGCGAAGGCGACAGTCTGTTGATCATCGGCGCGGGCGGCGGTGTGGGTTCGATCCTTGTGCAACTGGCGCGTCAATTGACCAAATTGACCGTGATCGGTACCGCGTCGCGCCCGGAAACCCAGGAATGGGTCAAAGACCTCGGCGCCCATCATGTGATTGATCACAGCCAGCCGCTGGTGGCGCAACTGGAGAAAATCGGCGTGGGCCAGGTCAGCCATGTCGCAAGCCTCACCCACACTGACAGTTACTTTCCGCAACTGATCGAGGCACTGCGCCCGCAGGGGAAACTGGCGCTGATTGACGACCCGAAAGCCCTCGATGTGATGCCGATGAAGCGCAAAGCGCTGTCCTTGCACTGGGAGTTGATGTTCACCCGCTCGTTGTTCGAAACGCCAGATATGATCGCCCAGCACGAACTGCTTGACCGGGTTTCGAGCCTGATCGACCAAGGCGTGCTGAAAACCACGCTGGGCGAGCATTTCGGCACCATCAACGCCGAAAACCTGCGCCGCGCCCACGCCGTGATCGAAAGCGGCAAAGCCAAGGGCAAGATCGTTCTCGAAGGTTTCTAACCCCTCGTTCGGCGGATATCCGCTGTGGCAGCATGTTTTTCAGCGGTGGCCGCCTCAAACAGGCCACCACCGGCAGGCCATGCTGCAGGACGATCACCCTCTCACTGTGGGAGCGAATTCATTCGCGAAAAGCCGGTACAGGCGGCACATTTCCATCGCCCGGACGCTCCTTCGCGAATAAATTCGCTCCCACAGGGGTATCAGCGCACGGCTTACTGGCGACGACGATCTCAAACACGCCATCACCGGCAATCCATGCTGCTACCGCTACAATGTCGGCGCCCACAATGTTCGGTGGCATGCTCATATCGCGTGATTGTCGCGGCAATAGACCGGCGCCGAACGCCCTCCGCCCGGCACCTCTCATTTGCCCCAATGCCCTCGCTCTGCTAGTGTCGCGCCGGTTTAACGTCTACCGGGATAGCCGCCATGGCCCGCAAGAAAGCTGCACTGGATTTCGAACAGTCCCTCACGGATTTGCAAACGCTGGTTGAGCGTCTGGAGAACGGCGAGCTGTCGCTGGAAGACTCGTTGACCGCTTTCGAACAAGGCATCCGTCTGACCCGCGAGTGTCAGAGCGCGCTGGCGCAAGCCGAGCAGAAGGTGCAAGTGTTGCTGGAACGCGATGGCGAACTGGCCGAGGAACCCTTCGACGCGGAACAGCCAGAATGATTGCCGAGTATCAGGCCCTCAGTCAGGCACGCGTCAATGCGGCGCTGGACAGCCTGTTCAACGCCCCCTCCCCTGAGCTGAACCGTCTCTACGAAGCCATGCGCTACAGCGTCACCAATGGCGGCAAGCGCGTGCGCCCGCTGCTGGTGTACGCAGCCTGTGAAGCGCTGGGTGGCAACGCCGAACACGCGAACGGTGCGGCCTGCGCCGTCGAGCTGATCCACGCGTATTCGCTGGTGCACGACGACCTGCCCGCCATGGACGACGACGATCTGCGTCGCGGCCTGCCGACCACCCACAAGGCGTTCGACGAAGCCTGTGCCATCCTCGCCGGTGACGGTCTGCAAAGCCTGGCGTTCAGCGTGTTGAGCGACAGCAAGCTGACCCCGCAAGACGCCGAGACCCGCCTGAAAATGGTCGCCACCCTCGCCCAGGCCGCAGGCCCGGCGGGCATGGTTGGCGGACAGGCCATCGACCTTGGCTCGGTCGGACTCAAGCTGGACCAGACCGCGCTGGAAATCATGCACCGGCATAAAACCGGGGCACTGATCGAAGCAAGCGTTCGTCTCGGTGCGCTGGCCAGCGGTCATGCCAGCCAAGTGCAACTCGACTCGCTGCAAATCTACGCCCGCGCCATCGGCCTGGCGTTTCAGGTGCAGGACGACATTCTCGACGTTGAAAGCGATACCGCGACCCTCGGCAAGCGCCAGGGCGCCGACATCGCTCGCGACAAGCCGACCTACCCTGCGCTATTGGGCCTGGAAGAAGCCAAACATTACGCGCTGGAACTCCGCGATCAGGCGCTGGTGGCGCTGCGACCTTTCGACGCGGCCGCCGAGCCATTGCGCGCGTTGGCGCGCTATATCGTCGAACGTCGTAACTGATCAGTACTGCCGGGCTCAATCTGTAGGAGCGCGTTTGCTCTGGGCGGCATTCCGACGATTGCTATCTGTCTGCTACATAGGCGCTATCTGACACAACGCCATCGCGGGCAAGCGCGCTCCTACACGAAAAACCTGACCGGCTTGAGCATCGCATTGCTGTCTCGCGTGCGCTGCTCGCGATGCATCAGGTAAACTGCCGCCTCTTTTACTTATAACGATTCGCCTGATGCCCACGACGTTCAAAGAGATTCCCCGCGAGCGCCCGTCCACGCCACTGCTCGACAAGGCAGCGACGCCGGACGGCCTGCGCCGATTAGGTGAAGCCGAGCTCGAAGCCCTGGCTGACGAACTGCGCCTGGAGCTGCTCTACACCGTTGGCCAGACCGGCGGGCACTTCGGTGCCGGCCTTGGCGTCATTGAGCTGACCGTGGCCCTGCACTACGTCTTCGACACCCCCGACGACCGGCTGGTCTGGGACGTTGGCCATCAGGCGTACCCGCACAAGATCCTCACCGGTCGCCGCGAGCAGATGGCGACCCTGCGCCAGAAAGGCGGTGTGGCCGCCTTCCCGCGTCGCAGCGAAAGCGAGTACGACACCTTTGGCGTCGGTCACTCCAGCACCTCCATCAGCGCCGCGCTGGGCATGGCCGTTGCCAATCGCCTGCAAGGCAACGGTCGCAAGGCCATCGCCGTGATCGGTGACGGCGCGCTGACGGCAGGCATGGCCTTTGAGGCGTTGAACCACGCTCCTGAAGTCAACGCCGATATGCTGGTGATCCTCAACGACAACGACATGTCGATCTCGCGCAACGTCGGCGGGCTGTCGAATTACCTGGCGAAGATTCTGTCCAGCCGCACCTACGCCAGCATGCGCGAAGGCAGCAAGAAAGTGCTGTCGCGTCTGCCCGGCGCGTGGGAAATCGCCCGCCGCACCGAAGAGTACGCCAAGGGCATGCTGGTTCCCGGCACCCTGTTCGAAGAGCTGGGCTGGAACTACATCGGCCCTATCGATGGCCACGACCTGCCGACGCTGATCGCTACCCTGCGCAACATGCGTGACCTCAAAGGCCCGCAGTTCCTGCATGTGGTCACCAAAAAGGGCAAGGGGTTCGCCCCGGCCGAAGTCGATCCGATCGGCTATCACGCGATCACCAAGCTCGACCCGGTCAACGCCCCTGTCGCGCCGAAAAAGGCCAGCGGGCCGAAGTATTCCGGTGTGTTTGGTCAGTGGTTGTGCGACATGGCTGCCGCAGATGAGCGTCTGGTCGGCATCACCCCGGCCATGAAAGAAGGCTCGGACCTGGTCGAATTCAGCGAGCGCTTCCCGGAGCGGTATTTCGACGTGGCCATCGCCGAGCAGCATGCGGTGACGCTGGCGGCAGGCATGGCCTGCGAAGGCGCCAAGCCCGTCGTGGCGATTTATTCGACCTTCCTGCAACGCGGATACGATCAACTGATCCACGACGTGGCGGTGCAGAACCTCGACGTGCTGTTCGCCATCGACCGCGCCGGTCTGGTGGGCGAAGACGGCCCGACCCACGCAGGCAGCTTCGATCTGTCGTACCTGCGTTGCATCCCCGGCATGCTCGTAATGACGCCGAGTGACGAGAACGAACTGCGCAAAATGCTCAGCACCGGCCACTTGTTCAACGGCCCTGCGGCGGTGCGCTATCCACGCGGCACTGGCCCGAATGCCGTGATCGACAACGGCCTGGAGCCGCTTGAAATCGGCAAGGGCATCGTCCGTCGTCAGGGCAGCAAGGTCGCCATGCTGGTATTCGGCGTGCAACTGGCCGAGGCATTGGTCGTTGCGGAAAAAATCGACGCCACGGTGGTCGACATGCGTTTCGTCAAACCGCTGGACGAGGCACTGGTTCGCGACATGGCAGCCCGTCACGACCTGCTGGTGACCATTGAAGAGAACGCCATCATGGGTGGCGCGGGCGCGGCGGTTAGCGAGTTCCTGGCACGGGAGAACATTCTCAAGTCAGTGCTTCACCTGGGCCTGCCGGACAGCTACGTCGAACACGCCAAACCGGCGCAGATGCTCGCGGAATGCGGGCTGGACGCGGACGGGATCGAAGCGTCGATCAATGCACGTCTGGCCAAAATCTAAACGCCATACGCTCCCCGGTCATCTGACACCCTGCTAATTCAGGATGCCAGATGATCTGTGGGAGCGAATTCATTCGCGATGCGGTATCTCTGTCGATGGAGATGCGTCGCCTGTACCGGCCTCTCGCGAATGAATTCGCTCCCACAGACTTTGCCCTCGAACTAACATGAATTTCTCTCGCGTCGCTCTCCTTCTATCTCTGCTGCCATCCGCCCACGCCTTCGCCGATACCCCCAACCGCGAAGACGCCCTGAAACTCCCCGACGTGCTCATCAGCGCCAATCGCCAAGTCGAGCAGCGCGACGCCAGCACGGCGGCGAACACGGTGTTCACCCTAGCCGACATCGAACGCCTGCAACCCACCAGCATCACTGACCTGCTGAACCGGGTGCCCGGTGTGCAGGTGGCGCAGAGCGGTGGGCGCGGCAGTCTGCCGGGAATTTACATTCGCGGGACCAAGGCCGCGCAGAGTCTGGTGCTGGTCGATGGCCAGCGCATTGCCAACGCCACGTCTGCGGATAGCGCGCTGCAATACCTCAACGTCGACCAGATCGAACGGGTGGAAGTGCTACGCGGTTCACGTTCGGTGGTCTACGGAGCGGATGCCATTGGCGGCGTTATCCAGATCTTCACCCGACGCGGCGCCGAACAAGGCCTGCAAGCGCGGTTGCACACGGGTTTCGGCAATCGCGGCACGTCGCAGAACAGTCTGGGGCTGTCCGGCGGCAACGAGCGCACCCATTTCAACCTGAGCACCAGCCTCGACGAGACCAACGGCATCAACCGCACTGGCCCGTCCTTCGCCAGTGACGCTGATCACGACGCCTACCGTAATAAGTCCTACAGCCTAAACCTCAGCCACTGGCTGAACGATGACGTGGAAATCGGCTTCAACGTGCTGGATAACAGGGGCAAGACCGAGTTCGACAACCCGTTCGGTCTGTTCGACCCGGTCACGTTCAACAGCGTCGGGCAACAGCAGTACAGCGATTTTGAGTTGAGCAGCTTGGGTACGTACCTGGATGCACGGATTAACGAGCGCTGGAAAACCCGTCTCGAAGTGGGCCACAGCGAAAATCGCGAGAAGACGGCCGACAAGCTCAGCGACGATCGTTACGTCTTTAACACCTACCGCGATTCGGTGAACTGGCAGAACGACCTGACCCTCGACGACCGCAACAGCCTGACGCTCGGCGCGGACGGGTATGAGGATCGCGTCAACAGCAGCACGGCGTTCGACGAAGACAGTCGCTGGAACCGCGCCGTGTTCGTTCAACACCGCTTCAAGGGCGACGGGTTTTCCACTGAGCTGGGGCTGCGTCACGACAAGAACCAGCAATTCGGCAGCCAGAACACATGGAGCGGCGCGCTGACGATCCCGCTCAACGACGCCAATGATGTGCTTTTTTCCTACACCGAAGGCTTTCGGGCGCCGACGTTCAACGACCTGTATTACCCCGGTTTCAGTAACCCGAACCTCAAGCCCGAGCACTCGAAAAGCTACGAGGTGCAATGGCGCAGCCGGTTGAGCGAGACCCGCAAACTGGAAGCGTCGCTGTACCGTACGGACCTCAAAGACGCCATCGCACTGGATGCCGACTTCACCCCGCAGAACATCGGCTCGGCGCGAATCAACGGATTTGAGGCGTCGCTGGAGCAACAACTGTTCGGCTGGACGGGCAAGCTCGGCGCTTCGATCATCGACCCGGAAGATCGCGACACCGGCCACACCCTCAATCGCCGTGCGCGCCGAACGCTGAACCTGGACCTTGACCGTCAGTTCGACCGTCTCGGCGTTGGCGCAAGTTGGCAGGCGGTGAGCAGCAGCTACAACGACGAGGCCAACACGCAGGACATCGGCGGCTACGCCCTGTTCGGTCTGCGCAGCAGTTGGAAGGCCAGCCGCGACGTGAAGCTGGAATTCAAACTGGATAACGCGCTCGACACACGCTACAGCCGCACGCTGTACAGCTTTGACGGCAGCAATCATGGCTATCGCGAAGAAGGCCGGACGTGGATGTTCGGCGTGACGTGGACGCCGGAGCTGTAGATCGTCTGAGCGCCGTCCCCCCCCTGTGGGAAGATCCGGTGACATCACGCTTAACGCTCTGAAGAGAGGGATTCACACAACTTAGCCACCGCCCCCACCATCTGCCCGCTCGGCCGTTCGATGCCTTTGTCTGGCACCACCACAAAGCGGGCTTTCAGCGAGGGCCAGGCTTTCCACATCGCGAGCTGCGATGTCGAGCCTGCAACAACGACTTCAGGTTTGCGCTGCAAAACAGCCTCAAGGCTGACCTGGGGCGCAGGCTGCTTCAGGTCGTCGAACACATTCTTCGCTCCGCACACCTTCAGCGCATCGCTGATGATCTGCCCGCCGCCCACGGTGTACAGCGGCGGATCCCACACTTGGTAGAACACGCTGATCGGTGCGTCCCGGTGGTAGCGTGTTCTCAATTCTGTCAGTCGCTGACGAAACCCATTCGCCACTTGCCTCCCCCGCTCCGCACGCCCCAGACGCTCGCCAATCTGCTCGATCTGATCGGCGAGTTGATCCAGCGTGTGAGGCTCGGCGGTGAAAGTGGGAATGTTCTGGCGCTGCAACTGATCACGCTGCGCCGCGCTGACGCTCCCCGGCCACAGCAACAACAGGTCCGGACGCAAGCTGAGCAACTGCTCCATTTCCAGCTGCCCGTAGCGCCCGACCGAAGGCAGCGCCGCAACCGCCGCAGGTCGTTCGCCGCCGTCCTGAACGCCCACCAACAGATCGGCAGCGTCCAGTTCAATGACGATTTCAGTCAGCGAAGGGGCCAGGCTGATGACCCTCGATGCAGCGTTGCCATAGCAGGCCGTTAGCAACAGCAGGCACGCGACGACACCGCGGATCATTTTTTTTGCAACACGGCAGATCGGGCGAGCGTCATCGAATGAAGGAAACGGGCCTGCGAAGGCGTCACGCAGGATCGACCTCGCTTTGGTGCTCATTGCCCATCATGTGGCCAAGTTTGCCTGCCTTTGTGGCCAGGTACAGTTTGTTGTGCGGGTTGTGGCCAGTGTGCAGCGGGACACGCTCGGCAACCGTGATGCCCATGTCCGTCAGGGCTTTGACCTTACGCGGGTTATTGGTCATCAGACGCAGCGATTTCACGTCCAGATGCTCCAGCATCGGCAGGCAGATCGCGTAGTCACGCTGATCGGCCGCGAAACCCAGCCGCTCGTTGGCTTCGACCGTATCGGCACCGCCGTCCTGCAATTCATACGCACGAATCTTGTTCATCAGGCCGATACCGCGTCCTTCCTGACGCAGGTACAGCAGCACGCCACGGCCTTCAGAGGCAATGGCACGCAGGGCCGCTTCGAGTTGAGAGCCGCAATCGCAACGCTGACTGAATAGCGCGTCGCCGGTGAGGCATTCGGAGTGCACGCGACCCAACACCGGAGCGCCGTCCGATACGTCACCGAGGCTGAGAACGACGTGTTCGCGACCGGTTTCCTCTTCGAGAAAGCCGTTCATTTTGAAAGTGGCAAAGGGGGTAGGCAGCTTGGAAGCCGCGACAAATACGACGGGCACCGTGTGCTCCTGATCAGTATGAGGACTGGAAATTAGCAAGGCGGCATTGTAACAGCAGGTTCCGACAGACGCTTAGGTCGAATTGTCGGCCATTCAGATCAGGAAGTTTGATCATTGCCCACGCTTCGCCTTGCTGAGACCATCACCCGCTTCGAACGGATAGGGCTGTTTCCAACGTGCGAAGATAGGCCGCAGCTTTCCGGACTGCACCAGTTGCGCCATGCGCTGATCAAACAGGTCTCGTAGGAAACGGCCTCGCGAGTTATCAGCGAAGCTTAAATACAACGGGATGTCGGTCAGATACGTCGTACGAAATCGCTGCGGCTCTCGGGTCTGCTTCAGAATGAAGTCTATTTCCGGCTTGGCGTCGATGTAGAGATCGGCACGGCTGTGGTCCAGCATCGACAGGATGTGTTCGCGGCGGGCGACCTCGTTGAAATGCTCGACATGGGGCAAATACTTCTGGAACTGGTAACCGCGCACCCAGGCCAGTCGGTAACTGCCGAGCGTCTTGAGGGTCGGCGCGGGATTGGAGGCCAGGCCCAGTGCGTAAATCTCATCAGTGTCGTAATGCCATTTCGGGTACAGCGTACCCTCGACCTCGTTCTCGTAGGCCCCGACCCACGCATCCGCTTCGCCCCGCTGCACCAGCCCGACTGCACGGGTGTAGGGTTCGGTGCGCAGCTCGACCTTGATCCCGGCAGATTCGAACAGTTCGCGCATCAGGTCCCATCCCAGCCCCGTGCCGTTGGCTTCGGTGTAGTCGTTCCAGTGTTCACTGACCAGAACGATATCGGCGGGTTTCTCCTCAGAAACGTCGGACAGCGTGTCAGCATGGACAGGATTCGCAGCCACCGCGAAGCCGAGCATCAGCATCGACAGGCACAGCAGCCATTTCATCCCCACGCGACCCATGAACCGTTTCCTATATGACGCCCCACACCCAGACTAGACCCTGCATTGCCAACCACGCAAAAACACCGGCCAGGACGTCGTCCAGCATGATGCCGACACCGCCGTGCACGTGTTTGTCGATCCAGTGGATGGGCCACGGTTTGAGGATGTCGAAAAACCGGAACACCAGAAAACCCACCAGCAGCCAGACCCAGCCTTCGGGCACCAGCCACAGTGTGATCCACATACCGACCATTTCGTCCCAGACGATGCCTTCATGGTCGTGCACGCGCAGATCGTCGGCCACCTTGCCGCACAGCCAGAAGCCGAACAGCATGGTGATGCCGAGCATCAGCCAGTAGCCCCAGTCCGGGAGCATCTGCCACAGCGGAATGAACGGCACGGCGACCATGGAACCCCAGGTGCCTGGTGCCTTCGGCAACGTGCCGGAGCCGAAGCCAAACGCCAGGAAATGCCAGGGATTGGTCCACACCGACGGCGGAACGTTTTCCGCCGGGACCTGATTAGGATGATCTGTCACCGTGTCTCCCGAAAATGTTGGTAACCCCGAGTCAACGGAGTGACGTCCTGCCCCTGCTCGTCGATAAGCGCCACGCCTTGGCCTTCGACCACGCGACCGATCACAAAGACAGGCCAACCCGCATCGACAAGGGTAGCCAGCCATGATGCCGGGAGTGTGAACGCCAGTCTGTAGTCATCGCCCCCACTGAGGGCGGCATTCAACGCTTCGTCTGCGCCGAAAAAGGCCAGCAGCGCGTCAGACATCGGCACCTTGTCCCGCTCGATCAGCAAGCGTACGCCCGATGCCAACGCAATGTGCCCGCAATCGGCGAGCAACCCGTCGGAGATGTCCAGCGCCGAGGTCGCTTTGCCGCGCAACGCCATGCCCAGCTCAAGCTGCGGTTGCGGCGACCAGTAGCGGGCCAGCAAAGCCTGTGTGGTAGACGCCTCGGTGCTGCGCTGGTTCAACACCAGTGGCAGCGCGCCGGCCCCGTCGCCCAATGGCCCGCCAACACACAGCAAATCCGCCGGCCGGGCGCCGCCACGCGTCAGCGCCTCGCCCGCCGGAACCGAGCCGAACACCGTCACAGTCAGGCTGAGCCGCCCTTTGGTGGTGTCGCCACCAATCAGGCGCATCGAGCAGCCTTGGGCCATTTCATTCAGCCCACGGGCGAACGCTTCCAGCCAGGCGGCGGAAACCTCGGGCAATGTCAGGGCAAGGGTAAAAGCGAGGGGCTTGGCGCCCATGGCGGCCAGATCGCTGGCAGAAACACCGAGGGCACGCTGGCCCAAAAGGAAAGGATCGCAGACGTCGGGGAAGTGCACCCCGGCGACCAACGTGTCGGTGGACACCGCCAGCTGTTCGCCAGCGGCCACCGATAACAGGGCGCAGTCGTCGCCGATCCCCAATGCAACCCCTTCACCGGGCTGCGCGCAGGGCGCGGCGGCGAAGTAATTGCGGATCAGCTCGAACTCGCCCATGGCGTCAAACGCAGAGGTTCTGGAAATCCAGACGCCTCAGCGCTTGTGAGCCTTCACTTCGGCTTCGCGCAGACGCGGAGCCAGCTTGTCGAGCACGCCGTTGACGAACTTGTGGCCGTCGGTCGAACCGTAGACTTTCGCCAGTTCGATGCCTTCGTTGATGACCACGCGGTACGGCACGTCGATACGTTCCATGAGTTCCCAGGCGGACAGGCGCAGTACGGCCAGTTCAACCGGGTCCAGCTCGTCGATACTCAGGTCCAGGCATGGCGCCAGCGCGGTGTCGATCTGGTCTTTTTTCGTCGGAACCCCGTGCAGGATTTCGCGGAAGTAAGCACCGTCGACATCGCTGAAATCGTTGTCGACGCGGAACTGCGCTTCGATTTCGTTCAGTGATTGCTTGGCCATATGCAATTGGTACAACGCTTGAGTCGCCAATTGACGGGCGGCGCGGCGCTTTTCGCTTTTCGATGGCTTGCCGGCGTCCGCTGGGCGCGGATCGCGTGGGTTGAAGCGATCGCTGTCGTCGTTAATCACTTGGCCTCCAACTGCGCCAACAGGCTGACCATCTCGATGGCGGACAGGGCAGCTTCCGCGCCTTTGTTACCGGCCTTGGTGCCGGAACGCTCGATGGCTTGTTCGATGGAGTCGACGGTCAGCACGCCAAAGGCGACCGGCACACCGAATTCCATGGAGACTTGGGCCAGGCCCTTGGTGCATTCGCCTGCGACGTATTCGAAGTGCGGGGTGCCGCCACGAATGACAGCGCCCAGAGCGATGATGGCGGAGAACTCGCTGCGTTGAGCGACTTTCTGCACGACCAGCGGGATTTCGAACGCGCCCGGTGCGCGGATGATGGTGATGTCGCTTTCGCTCACGCCATGGCGAACCAGGGCATCAACGGCACCGCTCACCAGGCTTTCCACGACGAAGCTGTTGAAGCGGCCAACCACCAGGGCATAGCGACCTTGGGGGGCGATGAAGGTACCTTCGATGGTCTTCAGGGTCATTCGGCTGAGTCTCGTGTTTCGTATTAAAGAGCAAGAAAGCGCGCATCAGGCGCGCGCTTTCAGGGATTTTAGGCCACGAATCGATCACTGCGGGCATAAAAGCCCGCCGGTGTTTATTCGGAGGGCACGTATTCTACAACTTCCAGATCGAAACCGGATATCGCGTTGAACTTCATTGGCGAACTCATCAGGCGCATTTTGCGCACGCCCAGGTCGCGAAGGATCTGCGAACCGGCACCCACTGTGCTGTAGGTGGTCGGTGTTTTCACCGGCGCAGCGCCCGCAGTTTCCCGCACGTGGGCCAGCACGGCGTCGCCGTCGAGCGGGTGACCGAGCAGCAGCACCACGCCGCTGCCAGCTTCGGCAACTGCGGCCATGGCGGCGCGCAGGCTCCAGCGACCGGGTTGTTTGACCATCAGCAGGTCGCGCAGTGGGTCCATGTTGTGAACGCGCACCAGCGTCGGCTCTTCGGCGCAAATCTTGCCCAAGGTCAGTGCCAGGTGAACGTCGCCCTCGACCGAATCGCGGTAAGTCACCAGGTTGAAGTGGCCCTGTTCGGTGTCGAGCGGCTGCTCGGCAATCCGCTGAACGGTACGTTCGTGGATCATCCGGTAATGGATCAGGTCGGCGATGGTGCCGATCTTGATGTTGTGTTCAGTCGCGAAGGCTTCGAGTTCAGCGCGACGGGACATGGTGCCGTCGTCGTTCATCACTTCGCAGATCACGCCGGTCGGCTCGAAACCGGCCATGCGCGCCAGGTCGCACGCGGCTTCGGTGTGACCGGCGCGGGACAGCGTGCCACCGGCTTGCGCCATCAGCGGGAAAATGTGGCCGGGGCTGACAATGTCATCGGCCTTGGCGTCCTTCGCGGCAGCAGCCTGCACGGTGCGCGCGCGGTCGGCGGCGGAGATGCCAGTGGTCACGCCTTCGGCGGCTTCGATGGAAACGGTGAACTTGGTGCCGAAACCTGAGCCGTTGCGCGGCGCCATCAGCGGCAGTTTCAGGGTTTCGCAGCGCTCGCGCGTCATCGGCATGCAAATCAGACCACGGGCATAACGCGCCATGAAGTTGATGTGCTCGGCCTTGACGCACTCGGAGGCCATGATCAGATCGCCTTCGTTCTCGCGGTCTTCGTCATCCATGAGGATGACCATCTTGCCTTGGCGAATGTCTTCAACCAGTTCTTCGATGCTATTGAGCGCCACGCGGCACCCCCTTCATTCAGGATTTGAGGTAGCCGTTGGCGGCCAGAAAGCTTTCAGTAATGGTGCCGCCCTGCGCGGGCGTCGGGTCGGCGGCCTTGTCACCGAGCAGCAAGCGCTCCAGGTAACGCGCCAACAGGTCCACTTCGAGGTTGATCTTACGACCTGGGCGGTAGTCGCCCATGATGGTTTCGGCCAGCGTGTGCGGGACGATGGTCAGTTCGAATTCAGCGCCATTGACGGCGTTCACGGTCAGGCTGGTGCCATCGACGGTGATCGAACCTTTGTGCGAGATGTACTTGGCCAACTCGCGAGGGGCGCGCATGCGGAACTGGATCGCACGGGCGTTTTCTTCGCGGGACAGCACTTCGCCGACGCCGTCGACGTGGCCGCTGACCAAATGGCCGCCCAGTCGGGTGGTCGGGGTCAGGGCTTTTTCCAGGTTGACCCGGCTGCCGGTTTTCAGGTCGATGAACGCCGTGACGTCCAGGGTTTCGCGGCTGACGTCAGCCCAGAAACCGTCGCCCGGCAGTTCAACGGCGGTCAGGCAGACGCCGTTCACCGCAATGCTGTCGCCAAGCTTGACGTCGGAAAGGTCGAGTTTGCCGGTCTCAACATAAACGCGGACATCGCCGCCTTTAGGAGTCAGGGCGCGGATGCTGCCGATGGATTCGATGATGCCGGTAAACATGGGTCCTCCGGGAGAACAGAGCCAGCGTTAATACGATGGCGGGGGATTATACGCTCGGGCCGTGTGCAGGTATCGCAATGACTCGCCAGTCATTGCCCACGGCGCGCATTTCGACGATTTTCAGCTCCAGTGCCTCACTCATCTGCGCCAGCGGCAGGTCCAGCAAAGGCCGTGCGGAAGAACCCATGAACTTGCCCGCCACGAAAATCTGGAACTCATCGACCAGCCCGAGTCGCGTGAACGCACCTGCCAGCTTCGGCCCGGCCTCAACGAGCACGTCGTTGACCCCACGCCCGGCCAGTTCGACCAGCAGCTTGCGCAGATCGACATGGCCGCCACTGCTCGGCAGTGCGAGCAGTTCGTGGCCCTGATCCTGGTAACGCCCGCGCGCCGAAGCAGCGGCACAGGTCGCGACCAGCGCGTTGCCCGCCTGAAAAAACGGCGCGTCGAGGGGCACTCGCAGGCGACCATCAACCAGCACGCGCAACGGCGGACGGGCCACGGCCAGTGCGGTCAGCTCAGCATTGAGGCCCAGTTCGTCCGGGCGCACGGTCAGGCGGGCGTCGTCGGCCAGCACTGTGTCGGCGCCAGTCAGGACCACGCTGGATTCCGCCCGCAGACGCTGCACTGCCGAGCGCGCTTCCGGCCCGGTGATCCACTGGCTCTCGCCGCTGGCCATCGCCGTGCGGCCGTCGAGGCTCATCGCCAGCTTGACCCGCACGTACGGCAGGCCATGTTCCATGCGTTTGAGGAAGCCCTTGTTAATTGCCCGCGCCTCGCCCTCCAGCACGCCGCTCTGCACGGCGATACCGGCGCTCATCAGACGCAACAGGCCGCGTCCGGCGACATCGGGATTGGGGTCTTGCATCGCTGCGACCACGCGACCGACACCTGCGTTGACCAGCGCATCGGCGCACGGCGGGGTGCGTCCGTGATGGCTGCAGGGTTCGAGGGTGACGTAGGCGGTGCCGCCTTTGGCTTTGTCGCCCGCCTGGCGCAGCGCGTGGACTTCGGCATGAGGTTCGCCCGCACGCACATGCCAGCCTTCGCCCACGATCTCGCCGTCACGTACGATCACGCAGCCCACACGAGGGTTGGGGTGGGTCGAGTAGACGCCCTTGCGCGCCAGTTCCAGCGCCCGCGCCATGTAGAAGGCGTCGAGCACGCTTTGCTCTGTAGAGGACATGCTCACTCTTTAACCGGCTCGCGGGCCAGTCGGTCGATTTCTTCGCGGAATTCGTTGAGGTCCTGGAAGCGTCGATACACCGACGCAAACCGGATGTAGGCCACCTCGTCGAGTTTTTGCAGCTCGCCCATCACCAGCTCACCGACGATCAGCGATTTGACCTCACGCTCACCGGTGGCGCGCAGCTTGCTCTTGATGTGGGCCAGGGCCGCTTCCAGTCGCTCAACGCTGACCGGGCGCTTCTCCAGCGCACGCTGCATGCCGGCGCGCAGTTTTTCTTCATCGAAGGGCTGACGGCTGCCGTCTTGCTTGATCAGACGAGGCAGAACGAGTTCGGCGGTTTCGAACGTGGTGAAACGTTCTTCGCAGGCGACGCATTCACGGCGGCGGCGAACTTGGTCGCCTTCGGCAACGAGGCGCGAGTCAATGACTTTGGTGTCGTTGGCACCGCAAAAGGGACAGTGCATGGTGGCAGGCAACAAAAAAAGGGAGGGCCATGGTAGCGCATCCCGCTCGCAAGACAAGTCTCGGGGTTTGAGGTATACAGACGCGCATTCGGTGCAGCGAAATCGGTCAGCCTCGGCGATACTGCGTTTTTCCACCCGTATTCTGTTTTTGCTGGAGCTGTCCATGTCGCTACGTTCGCTTGCTGTCATCAGCCTGCTCGGTCTGCTCGCCGCCTGTAGCTCCACTGAGCCCCCCAAGCCTGCCGCACCCGCCAAACCGGCGCCCAACGCGATCAAACTGCCGGAAGGCCCCGGGCCGCTGCTGCCTTATCAGCGCGAAATCAGCGGTCAATTGCTGGGCGTGCCCGCTGGCGCGGAGGTCGAGTTGGCGTTGCTGGTCATTGACGAGCGCAATCGCCCGCAGAAATTGCTGAGCAGCACCAAGCTCACCGGCAACAATCAGTCGCTGCCGTTTCAACTGCGCTTCAACCCGGAGGCGTTCCCACAGGGTGCGCGGGTTGAGCTGCGCGGTCGGGCCAGCCAATCCGGCCAGTTGATCCTGCACCTGCCATCGGTGTTGATCGCCAGGCCTGAGACCCAATCGGTCGGTCAACTGCAACTCTTCAAGATGCCATGACGCCACCGGCTCATCTGCAAGCGGCATTGAGCGAACTGCTGGGCGATGCCCGATTGGTCGCTGAGCCATTGCCGGGCACAGACCTGAAACTGTGGCTGATCGACGCGGACAACATGGACCGCGCCTTCAACCCGGACGAAACCCGCCGCATTCTGGAAGACCCGCCTTACTGGAGTTTCTGCTGGGCCAGCGGCCTGGCACTGGCGCGTTTTCTGGCGGAACATCCGGAATGGGTCGAGGGCAAGCGTGTGCTGGATTTCGGCGCAGGTTCGGGTGTGGCGGGGATTGCGGCGGTGATGGCCGGGGCGCTGGAAGTGGTGGCCTGCGATCTTGACCCTATCGCCATCGAGGCATGCCAGGCCAATGCGCAGCTCAACGGTGTGACGCTGAGCTATTCAACGGACTTCTTCGCCGAGGAAGACCGCTTCGATCTGATTCTGGTGGCCGACGTGTTGTACGACCGCGCCAACCTGCCGTTGCTGGATCAGTTTTTGAGCCGTGGCAAGCAAGCGTTGGTGGCTGATTCGAGGGTTCGGGACTTTCAGCATCCGGCTTACCAACGTCTCGGCATCCTAGACGCGCTGACCCTGCCAGATCTGGCCGAGCCTTGGGAGTTTCGCAAGGTGAGTCTGTATCACGCGGTGCGTTGATGGAGGTCTAACGACGGGCGCCAGCCCCTTGTGGGAGCCGGCTTGCTGGCGAAGCGGGGTGTCAGTCACCTCCTTCACCGCAGACACACCGCATTCGCCAGCAAGCCGGCTCCCACGGCCTTTGGCCAGAAGCGGTTCAAGTCCGCCGGCCGAAATCAGCGTCACATTCCCAACGCGCCTTCCGACAATCTCCCCAGCCCTTTATAGTTGCCGCCATTAAGCCTTATTTTCGGGACTTGCGATGAGCCAGGACACGCCGTACATCTTCGATGCGACCACTGCCACTTTCGATCAGTTGGTCATCGAGAATTCCTTTCACAAGCCTGTGCTGGTGGACTTCTGGGCCGAGTGGTGCGCGCCGTGCAAGGTGCTGATGCCGCTGCTGAAACAGATCGCCGAGAGCTATCAGGGCGAACTGCTGCTGGCCAAGGTCGATTGCGATGCCGAGCAGGACATCGTCGGCCGTTTCGGTATTCGCAGCCTGCCGACCGTGGTGCTGTTCAAGGATGGCCAGCCGGTGGACGGGTTTGCCGGTGCGCAGCCTGAATCCGAAATCCGCAAGTTGCTCGAACCTCATGTGAAGCTGCCGCCACCGGCTGCTGCCGATCCGCTGGAAACCGCTCAGGCGATGTTCGCCGAGAGTCACTTCGCGGAAGCCGAGGCGGTGCTGCAAACCATCCTCACCGAAGACAACACCAACGCGGCCGCGCTGATTCTGTACGCCCGCTGCCTGGCCGAGCGCGGTGAACTGGCTGAAGCCCGTGCCGTGCTGGACGCCGTGAAAGGCGATGATCACAAAGCCGCATTGGCCGGTGCGAAGGCTCAACTGACGTTCCTCGGCGAAGCGAAATCCCTGCCGGACGCCGCCGACTTGAAAACCCGTCTGGCGCAAAACCCGCAGGACGACGAAGCGGCGTATCAACTGGCGATCCAGCAACTCTCTCGCCAGCAATACGATGCGGCCCTGGACGGTTTGCTCAAGCTGTTCATTCGCAACCGCAGCTACAACGAAGGCCAGCCGCACAAGACGCTGCTGCAAGTGTTCGACCTGCTGGGCAACGATCATCCGCTGGTCACGACCTATCGTCGCAAGTTGTTCGCTGCGTTGTATTAACGCAGCGATTTAACGCCCTGCCACGCCCTGTTCTGGCATGCCGGGCGTGGTCTGTGGGAGCGAATTCATTCGCGAAAATCGTATGGCCGATAGAGATGTGTCGGTTGTACCGGCCTATCGCGAATGAATTCGCTCCCACAGGTGAGGAACGTCGGCGCCGAGTATTACTCCACCCAGTGATACTCCGGCGCATCGCCATGACTTTCGACTCTGACGCTGGAACTGTGGCGCATGCGCACCATCAGGCGCTTGCCTGCTGCCGTACTTCCCGCCAAACCCTCTAACTGCCCCAGCAAATCCGGCCCGCTCATGTGCCCGGCTTTGCGCAACAAATCCTGCGCGATGTCCCACACGGCGTCGTTGCGGCTGGTTGGAGGTTTGGCAGCCGTCGCGCTGTCTGGCTTCTCCTCTGCCGATTGCACGCCCAGTTGAATACCCAACTTTGCCCAATCGCTGTCGTCCATTTCCACAGTCAGGTCCACCGGCACATCGCCGACGGTTCCACGGATTCTCAGCATGGTGTGCGTCCTCTGGTTTTCTGCGGGGCATGGTCCCACAGGACCTGAAGCGTTGCACCCACCGCTGTAGGAGTGAGCTTGCTCGCGATTGCGGTCTACTGGCATTTATGTGTCAGCGAGAACGCTATCGCGAGCAAGCTCACTCCTACAGTTATCTGCAACGCTTGAAAAAGTTAAGAAACGCCACGAGACATTGTTATAAGATCACATAACAAATTTTCGACCCCCTCCCGGAGCCCTCCTCATGCGTCGTCTGCTACTCGCTTTGCCCTTCGCGCTGCTTCCCCTGTCCATCGCCCACGCCGCTGACGAGCATGACCACGATCATGAACACGGCAGCCTCGGCGCGCATGTGCACGGTGTGGCGCGTCTGGACATGGCGCTGGATGGCCGCACGCTGGAGCTGGAACTGGACAGCCCGGCGATGAACATCGTCGGGTTCGAACACCCCGCCACCACCGATGCCGACAAGATGAAACTGGCGCTCGCCCGGGAAACCTTGCTCAAGCCTCACGGTCTGTTCAGCATTCCGGAAGCCGCAGGCTGCACCGTTACGAAAGCCAAGCTGGAAAGCCCGCTGTTCGGTGACAAGGACGACGATCATGACGACGGTGATGCGGACGAGCATGAACACGAACACAGCGAGATTCACGGCCATTACCAGTTCACATGCAGCGTGCCCGCCGTGCTGAACAAACTCGACCTGACGCAACTGTTCCAGAGCTTTCCCGCCACCCAGACCATTCAGGTCCAACTGGTGACGCCGAAACGTCAGATGGGCGCCGAAGTGCGTCCCAGCAACCCGGTCGTCAAGTTCTAAACCTGCGCCTGCACATGCGACCGGGGCTTTCCCGGTCGTTCACTTTCCAATGCGACTCAGGCCATGACTCAAGCACTCATTGAACTGTCCGAACTGGGCTTCGCCTGGCCAGGACACGCGCCGTTGCTGGACATCCCGGCCTTCCGCCTGGAACCGGGCGAAACGCTGTTTCTCAAAGGCCCCAGCGGCAGCGGGAAGACCACCTTGCTCGGCCTGCTCGGCGGCGTGCAGAAACCCGATCGCGGCAGCATTCGCCTGCTCGGCCAGGAGTTGACACAGCTCTCGGCAGGCGCCCGCGACCGTTTTCGTGTCGATCACACCGGCTACATTTTTCAGCAGTTCAACCTGCTGCCGTTTCTCTCGGTGCGGGAAAACGTCGAACTGCCCTGTCACTTTTCAAAGCTGCGTGCCCAGCGTGCAACCCAGCGCCATGGCAGCGTCGATAAAGCGGCCGCCACGCTGCTCGCGCACCTGGGCCTGAAAGACCCGCAACTGCTCGAACGTCGCGCCGACTCGCTGTCTATCGGCCAGCAACAACGGGTCGCGGCCGCACGGGCCTTGATTGGCCAACCTGAGCTGGTGATCGCCGACGAGCCGACCTCGGCGCTGGACGCCGACGCCCGCGAGGCCTTCATTCAACTGCTGTTCGCCGAATGCCGCGAGGCGGGTGCCAGCCTGTTGTTCGTCAGCCATGACCAGAGCCTGGCGCCGCTGTTCGACCGCAACCTGTCGCTGGCCGAACTCAACCGCGCCGCCGTCGCTCCCGAGGTTTGAGATGTATCTTCTTCGCCTGGCGCTGGCCAGTCTCGCCAACCGCCGCTTCACCGCGTTTCTCACGGCCTTCGCCATTGCCCTGTCGGTCTGCCTGCTGCTGGCCGTGGAACGGGTGCGCACCGAAGCCCGCGCCAGCTTCGCCAGCACCATCAGCGGCACAGACCTGATCGTCGGTGCCCGCTCCGGCTCGGTGAACCTGCTGCTGTATTCGGTGTTCCGCATCGGTGACGCCACCAACAACATCCGCTGGGACAGCTTCCAGCACTTCGCCAACAGCAAGCAGGTGAAGTGGGCGATCCCGATTTCCCTCGGCGACAGCCATCGCGGCTATCGAGTGATGGGCACCAACGAATCGTATTTCGAGCATTACCAGTACGGACGCCAGCAGCGCCTGGAAATGGCCGAGGGCCGACCGTTCGCCACCGACCCTTTCGAAGTGGTGCTCGGGGCCGAAGTCGCAAATGCGCTGCATTACAAGCTCGGCGACAAGCTGGTGCTGGCCCATGGCGTGGCGGTGGTAAGCCTCGTCAAACACGATGACAAGCCGTTCACCGTGGTCGGTATTCTCAAGCGCACCGGCACACCCGTGGACCGCACGCTGCACATCAGTCTTGGCGGCATGGAGGCGATCCACATCGACTGGCACAACGGCGTGCCCGCTCAAGGCGCAGGCCGCATCAGCGCGGATCAGGCACGCAACATGGACCTCACGCCCACGGCCATCACCGCGTTCATGCTCGGGCTGAACAGCAAGATTTCCACCTTCGCGCTGCAGCGAGAGATCAATGATTTCCGTGGCGAGCCGATGCTGGCGATCTTGCCGGGCGTAGCGTTGCAGGAGTTGTGGAGCCTGATGGGCACCGCTGAAAAGGCGTTGTTCGTGATCTCGCTGTTCGTGGTGTTGACCGGTCTGATCGGCATGCTGACGGCGATTCTCACCAGCCTCAACGAGCGCCGTCGGGAGATGGCGATCCTGCGTTCGGTGGGCGCACGTCCCTGGCATGTCGCGAGCCTGTTGATCCTCGAAGCCTTTGCGCTGGCCTTCGCCGGGGCGGTCAGCGGTCTGGCGCTGCTGTACATCGGGATCGCGTCGGCTCAGGGTTACGTGCAGGCCAATTACGGTCTGTACTTGCCACTGTCGCTGCCTACTGCGTATGAATGGACGCTGCTGGGCGGCATTCTTGGCGCTGCGCTGCTGATGGGCGTCGTGCCGGCCTGGCGCGCCTATCGCCAGTCGCTGGCGGACGGTCTGTCGATTCGCTTATGAGGACGTTCTGATGCGCAGGTTGTGGGTGTTGTTGTCGTTGCTGGTTGCTACTTCATCGTGGGCGCAAGACCTGCGGGTTTTGACGTGGCAGGAAATGATCCCGGCCGATGCGCCACCGGTGAAGCTGGTTACGGCGCCGATCCACGACCTGTCGAAGATGGCCGACACCCTCGCGATGGAGTCCGCCCCCGCCGCCCACCAACTGGCGCCCCACGCCCCGGTGGTGAAATCCCTCGACGGGCAAATGGTGCGCTTGCCGGGGTACATCGTGCCGCTGGAAGTGAGTGAAGAAGGCCGCGTGACGGAGTTTCTGCTGGTGCCATACTTCGGTGCCTGCATCCACGTCCCGCCCCCGCCGCCGAACCAGATCGTCCACGTCACCAGCGAATTGGGCGTGAAAGTCGACGAGCTCTACCAGCCGTACTGGATCGAAGGCCCGATGCAGGTCAAATCCACCACCAGCGAACTGGCCGATGCCGGGTACCAGATGGAAGCGGACAAGATCCTGATCTACGAGCTTGAAAGCAGCGACAAGTAACGAGCGGCAAGCTACAAGCTGAACTCTGCCAGCCGACCCGCCGCCGATCCGCTTCAAGCTCGTCGCTCGTAACTTGCCGCTCGTAACTGCCCTTTCGTTGAGCTGCATCAAAAACCCGAATCTGTACTGTTCGTAACATGGGGGCATCCCTTTTCAATGCCCTTCTGGAGCCCCCATGAACAAGTCCCTGCTCGGCGCATCCGTCCTTGCGCTCGCCCTCTGTACCCCGGTCATTGCCGACGCCCATGAGGCGGGCGATTTCATCGTGCGCGCAGGCGCGGCGCGGGTGGTGCCCAACGAAGACAGCGGCAACCTGAAACTCGACGGCGCCAAGGTCGCGGGCACCAAGGCAACCGCTGACAACTCGACCCAACTGGGCCTGACCTTCGCCTACATGCTCACCGACCACGTCGGTCTGGAACTGCTGGCCGCGACACCGTTCAGCCACACCATCGGCGTCAAAGGCCTCGGTCCTGGGCTCGACGGCAAGCTGGCAGACGTGAAACAACTGCCGCCCACCCTGTCGCTGCAGTACTACCCGATGGAAGCGTCGTCGAAATTCCAGCCCTATGTCGGCGTCGGTCTGAACTACACCAAATTCTTCGACACCGACCTGGCCGGTGATCGCAAGGACCAGGGCTTCAGCAACCTGAAACTCAAGGACTCCGTCGGGCTGGCCGGTCAGATCGGCATGGACTACATGCTGACCGACAAGATCATGCTGAACGCGTCGGTCTGGTACATCGACATCGACACCAAAGCCAGTGTCGACGGGCCATCGGCCCTGAGCGTCGGCAAAACCAAAGTGGACGTGGACATCGACCCATGGGTGTACATGGTGGGTGTGGGTTACAAATTCTGACGCCCCACTAACCTGAAGCAGCGCGCACAAAAAAGGCACCTCATCGGTGCCTTTTTGCTGTCTGCGATTCAGCGCCCCAACAACCGCGCCAGCCCGACATTCAGCGGCGTCGGCTCAGGCACGTTGAAGCGTTCGAGCAAACGCTGATTGTCAGCGCGGGAGTGCTTGATGTCCCCCGAGCGCGCAGGCAAATAGGTCACGGGCGGCAAACTGCCTACCACTTCGCCGAAAGCCGCCAGCAGCTCGTTCAGCGACGTCGTGGCATTCAGCCCCACGTTGACCGCACCCTCGCCCACCACCGGCAATTCGAACCCTTGCACCACGAGATCGACCAAGTCTTCGACGTAGAAAAAATCCCGGGTCTGCTCGCCATCGCCAAACACTGAAATTGGCAGGCCCTTCACGGCGCGCTCGGCGAAGATGCTGATCACACCCGAATACGGCGACGACGGGTCCTGACGCGGCCCGAAGATGTTGAAAAAGCGAAACACCACTGGCTCCAGACCGTGCTGGCGACGGTAGAAGTCGAAGTAGTACTCGCTGGCCAGTTTGTCGGACGCGTAAGGGGTCAAAGGGGCTTTCGCCGTGTCTTCGGTAATCGCCTCGCCTTCGCCGTTGTTGCCATACACCGCCGCGCTGGACGCGAACACCACACGCTTGATGCCCGCCTGACGCATGGCCTCACAGACGTTCAACGTGCCGATGAAATTGCTCTGATGCGTCCGGACCGGATCGTCCACCGACGCCTGCACCGACGCCACGGCCGCCAGATGCGCAACCGCTTGGCAACCCATCGCCGCGCGCGCCACCAGGGCGGCATCGGCGACATCGCCCTCGATCAGTTCGACCCGTGGGTTGTCCAGCGGCAGATTGCTGCGTTTACCGGCTGACAAATCGTCGAGCACGCGCACGGCGTAACCCTTGGCGAGCAGGGCATCGACCAGGTGCGAACCGATGAAACCGGCGCCGCCGGTGATGAGGACAGGAGCATCAGACATGACGGTAGTAGCGGTCCAATAAGCTGGGCAAACCGGCACGCCATGCGCGGGGCTTGATACCAAAGGTGTGAAGGATTTTCTTGCACGCCAGCACCGCGTTCTGCGGCTCTTCGGCGGCATCCGGGCTGGCGGCGTGGGCCTGGGCGGTCGGTGCTTCGATGGCCAGCGGCTTCATTAACCGGGCTTCGGTGAGAATCGCCTGCCCCAACGCCAGCGGCGTGGTCGCCTCGTGACCGGCGTAGTGATAGGTGCCCCACAGCGGTGCCGCGCAATCCAGCTGTTTCAGCACTGAAATGATCACTCGCGCCGCGTCATCGACCGGTGTCGGATTGCCACGGCGATCATCGGCGAGCAGCAATTCATCAGGGGTTTCAGCAAGGCTCAAAAACCGCCCAAGCACGCCCTCGGCGCTGTCATCGAGCAACCAGCCGAAACGCACCAGCACATGTTGTGGGCAGGTCGCGCGCACGCTCTGTTCTATCCGCCACAGCGCCTGGCCACGAGAGCCCAACGGCACGGGTTCGTCTTTCTCGCTGTAGGCGGTCGCCCGCGAGCCATCGAACACCCGGTAGCTGGAAGGTTGAACCAGCACGATGTTGTGATGTTGGCACAGCTCAGCCAGACGCTCGACGGAGCGTTCCTGGGTGTCCAGCCTCTCCGCACTCACGCTCTGCGCCTGAAACCAGTCGAAGTAATAGGCAAGATTGATCAAGGCATCCGGGCGGGTGTCATCGAGCAGTTGCGTCAGGCTTGCCGCGTCCCAACCGTCTTGCGGTGGACGCGGTGCGAGGAAGCCAATGTCCTCCTCGGCACCCAGACGAATCAACGCCTGCCCAAGGGCATTCCCGCCGCCCAACAGCATAAGGCGCATTCGCATAGAGTCAGCAGGCTCGGTCTTGGAATTCAAGTTAGAAAGATAGGTGAAAAAACGGTCGCAAACATAACACGTTGGGCGGGTAAGTCCCAACCCGTGCTCCGCCGACCTCACCGATCACCGGCCCTTGCATCTGCTCGCCTGCGCCCGCATAAATTCATGCATGAATCTTCCCCAGACTCTCGATCCGGTGCTCGACGCCTTTCACCCGGCGGTCAGCGCGTGGTTCAGCCAGACATTTCCCGCCGTGACCGCAGCGCAGGCTCAGGCGTGGCCGCTGATCAAGCGGCGCCAATCGACTCTGATCGCCGCGCCCACCGGTTCAGGCAAAACCCTCACTGCCTTTCTCGCGGTGATCGACGATCTGGTGCATCAGGGCTTGGAGATGGGCGGCCAGCTGCCGGATCAGACCTTCGTGGTCTACGTTTCGCCCCTGAAAGCCCTGTCCAACGACATTCAGATCAACCTGCAAAACCCGCTGTCGGGCATCACCGAACAACTGAAACAGCAAGGGCTGCCAGAGTTGCGCATCCGCACCGCCGTGCGCACCGGGGACACGCAGCAAAAAGAACGCAACGCGATGCGCAAGACCGCGCCGCACATTCTGGTGACCACACCGGAATCACTGTACGTGTTGCTGGGTTCCGATTCGGGCCGCCGCATGCTGTCGAACACGCAAACGGTGATCGTCGATGAAATCCACGCCATCGCCGCCAGCAAACGCGGCAGCCATCTGGCGTTAAGCCTGGAGCGTTTGCAGGCGCTGTGCGAAAAACCATTGCTGCGCATCGGGCTGTCTGCCACGCAAAAGCCCATCGAGCGCGTGTCGCGTTTTCTGGTGGGCAGCGACCCGATCAGTCGGCCGTGTGCCATCGTCGATATCGGCCACGCCCGCCCCCGTGACCTGGCAATTGAAGTGCCGCCGGTGCCGCTGACCGCCGTCATGGCCAACGACGTCTGGCAACTGGTGTATGACCGCCTCGCGGAACTCGCTCGCGAACACCGCACCACGCTGATATTCGTAAACACCAGACGGCTGGCCGAGCGCATGGCTCGCCATTTGAGCGAGCGTCTTGGCAAAGAGGCCGTGGCCGCGCACCACGGCAGCCTGGCCAAAGAGCAGCGTCTGGATGCCGAACAGCGGCTCAAGCGCGGCGACCTGCAAGTGCTGATCGCCACGGCCTCGCTGGAGTTGGGCATCGACATTGGCGACGTCGACCTGGTGTGTCAGATCAGCTCGCCCCGCTCTATTGCGGCGTTCCTGCAACGCGTTGGCCGCTCCGGTCACCATGTGGGCGGTACGCCGAAAGGCCGTCTGTTCGCCATTTCCCGCGACGACCTGATCGAATGCGCCGCGTTGCTGGATTGCGTACGTCGCGGCGAACTCGACACCTTGCAGATTCCCCGCGCGCCGCTGGACGTGCTGGCGCAGCAGATCATCGCCGAGGTCAGTTGCCAGGAATGGGAAGAGCAGGCGCTGCTCGCGATGTTTCGCAAGGCATCACCCTACGCCGACGTCGATGAGCGGCACTATCAAGCGCTGCTGAGCATGCTCGCCGAAGGCTACAGCGGGCGTCAGGGCGTGCGGGCCGCGTATCTGCATCGCGACGCGGTGACCCACACCCTGCGCGGACGACGGGGCAGCAAGCTCACGGCCGTCACCAGCGGCGGGACGATTCCGGACAACGCCGACTACAGCGTGATCCTCGAACCCCAGGCGCTGAACATCGGCACGGTCAACGAGGACTTCGCGGTCGAGAGCATCGCGGGCGATATTTTCCAGCTGGGCAACACGTCGTATCGCATTCTGCGCATCGAGTCCGGCCGCGTGCGGGTCGAGGACGCGCAAGGGGTGCCGCCGAACATCCCGTTCTGGCTGGGCGAAGCGCCGGGACGCAGCGATGAGCTGTCGTTTGCCGTGGCCCGCTTGCAGGCTGACATTGATCAGCGGCTCAGCGAACACCCCGGCCAGCTCAGGCCATGCATCGACTGGCTGATGAACACGTTGGGCCTCGGCGCGGACAGTGCCGAACAACTGGTCGAGTACCTGGCGCGAGCGCACGCGGCGTTGGGCGCATTGCCGTCGCAAGACACGCTGATAATGGAGCGTTTCTTCGACGAATCCGGCGGCACGCAATTGGTCATTCATACCCCATTCGGCAGCCGCATGAACCGTGCGTGGGGATTGGCGCTGCGCAAGCGTTTCTGCCGCACCTTCAATTTCGAATTACAGGCCGCCGCCAGCGAAGACGCTATCGTGCTGTCGCTCTCGACCAGCCACAGCTTTGCGCTCGACGAAGTCTGGCGCTACCTGCATTCCAACAGCGCCGAGCACATCCTGGTACAGGCCGTGCTCGATGCCCCGTTGTTCGGCGTGCGTTGGCGCTGGAATGCGGGAGTGGCACTGGCGCTGCCTCGTTACGCGGGCGGTCGAAAAGTCGCGCCGCAACTGCAACGCATGAAGAGCGAAGACCTCATCGCTACGGTGTTTCCAGATCAGATTGCCTGCCTGGAAAACCTCGTCGGCGAGCGGGACGTCCCGGAACACCCATTGGTCGAGCAAACGCTGGACGACTGCCTGCACGAAGCCATGGACGCCGAAGGCTGGCTGAATCTGCTCCGCCGCATGGAAACAGGCGACGTGCGCCTGATCGCCCGCGACCTGCCTGCGCCCTCCCCGCTGGCTGCGGAGATTCTCAACGCCAAGCCCTACACATTTCTTGACGACGCGCCCCTTGAAGAGCGCCGCACCCAAGCCGTGTTGAATCGGCGCTGGAGCGACCCGGAATCCGCCGATGACCTTGGCGCGCTCGACGCTGACGCCATCGTCGCGGTGGCCGAAGAGGCTTGGCCGCAGCCGCAAAACGTCGACGAAATGCACGAAGCGTTGATGACCTTGGGCTGTGTCAGCGGCCCCGAAGCCCGGGATCAGAAAGACTGGATGAAGTGGCTGGAAAGCCTTGCTCGCTCGGGTCGCGCCACCCGTTTGCAGGTCACGCCAGAGCAAGCGTTGTGGATTGCGTTAGAACGCCTCACCTGCCTGCAAACGGTTTACCCCACCGCAGAGATGCACCCGCCATTGGCAGCGCTGACGGGGTTCGACGAGCCGTGGAATGAGGACGACGCGAAAGTCGAGGTCGTTCGCGCACGGCTCAGTGGGTTCGGCCCAATGAGCTTATCCACCATCGCTGAACCGCTCGCGCTGCCCGAGGCTGACGTCGCCCACGCGCTGGCGCAACTGGAAAACGAAGGGTACGTCCTTCGCGGTCGCTTCAGCCCCGGGGCCCGCGACGAACAGTGGTGCGAACGGCACTTGCTGTCGCGCATCCATCGCTACACGGTCAAGCGCCTGCGCCGAGAAATCGAACCGGTGTCGCTGCAGGATTTCATGCGTTTTCTGTTCGACTGGCAGCACTTGTCCACCTCCACCCAGAGCCAGGGCAAAGCCGCGCTACCAGAGGTGGTCGATCAGCTCGAAGGGTTTTCAGCGGCGGCTGGCGCTTGGGACAGCGATATTCTTCCCGCACGACTGAAGGATTATTCCCAGAGTTGGCTGGATGACCTGTGCCGGTCCGGTAAGGTGGTATGGATGCGTCTGACGAGTCGCAACAAGGTTGGCGCCGCTGCGTTGCGCAGCACGCCGATCGTGTTGCTGCCGCGCCCACAGGTTCGGCTGTGGAGCGGTCTCACCGAACAACCTGCGCCCACCGAACTGTCGCTGCGGGCACAACGGGTTCACGAAGTGCTATCGACTCAAGGCGCGATGTTTTTCGATGAACTGATGATCGAGGCGCACTTGCTGCGCACTGAACTGGAAAACGCGCTACAGGAATTGGTCGGTGCAGGGTTGGTTAACGCCGACAGCTTTGCCGGGTTGCGCGCCCTGATCACCCCCGCCAGCAAGCGCGCGGCGCACACCAGCCGACGAAATCGCGGGGCGTTCATTGGCGGGATGGACGATGCCGGGCGCTGGGCTTTACTGCGCCGGGCGCCTGCCAATGCTTCACAACGCCTGGACAGCGAAACCCTTGAACACATCGCCATGACCCTGCTGCGTCGCTATGGCGTGGTCTTCTGGCGTCTGTTGGAACGAGAGGCCGATTGGCTGCCAAGCTGGCGCGAACTGCTGCGGACCTTCCACCGGCTGGAAGCGAGAGGGGACATTCGAGGCGGCCGCTTCATCGCCGGATTAGCGGGCGAGCAATTCGCGCTGCCCGAAGCGATTCCCCTGCTGCGGGAGGTCCGCAAACGCCCACTGGATGGCAGTTTGATCGGGGTCAGCGGCGTCGACCCGCTGAACCTGGCGGGCACGCTGTTGCCAGGGTCGAAAGTCGCGGCAGTGGTCGGCAACCGGCTGGTCTACCGCGACGGGGTTCCCATCGCGGCGGTCGTGGCGGGCAAGCCGCAGTATTGGGGCGAGCTGGACGAAGCAATGATGCTGCAGGTGCGGGATCGATTGTTCAGATGAACTCGACCCGGAAACTGTAGGAGTGAGCTTGCTCGCGAAGGCATCGTCTCAAACGCTGAATGAGTGCCTGAAACACCCTAATCGCGAGCAAGCTCACTCCTACAATGATCGGTGCACCATTCGGATACAGCGATCAAACCGGGCTCTCTGACCCGTCTTTATTCACAATCGTCGTCTTGCCCGGCAACGCTTGCTGCTCGTCACCGTCCTCCATCTGCGAATACTGGCCGTTGTGCGGGCTCATCACCAGTTGTGGATAAGTTTGCGCGAATCGCACATCCGTGGACTTATCCACAAGGCGCTTGAGTTTGTCGTTGAACGCGCGACTGACCGCATACTGCCCGCCCGACGACGTGCGGAACTGCGCCGTGATGACGATCCCGTTCATGTCCATGCGATCCAGCCCGAACACTTCCAGCGGCCCTTGCAGCTTGCTGGCGAGCAAGAAGTCATCGGTGATTGCCTGCCCGGCTTCGCGAATCAGCGAGGTTGCGGAATCCACATCCGAATCGTAGGTGAACTGGAACGAGAAGAACGCGTAAGCGAACTGGCGAGACTGGTTGGTCACTGCTTTGATCTGTCCGAACGGCACCGAATGCACGAACCCCTTGCCGTCGCGCAAACGCAGGGTGCGGATGGTCAGGCTCTCTACGGTGCCCGCGTGGCCGGAATCCAGCACCACCCAGTCGCCGATGGAAATGGTGTCCTCGATGATGATGAACAGGCCGGTGATCACGTCCTGCACCAGTTGCTGCGAACCGAAACCAATGGCCAGACCGACCACCCCGGCACCCGCGAGCAGCGGCGCGACGTTGATCCCGAGGTTCGCCATGGTCGTGATCGTGCAGATCACCACCAGAATGATTTTGATCGCGTTGCGCAGCAGCGGCAGGATCGTCTTGACCCGCGTACTCGGCTGACGGGACGAGCGCGTGCTGGTCGGCGGCTTGAGGGCTTCCTGAATCGCAGTGTCCATCACCACCCACAGCAGCCAGGTCACCAGAAAGATCAGCCCGATGCTGCTGAGGGAATCACTGATTACTTTGCCCAGCGCGTTCCGTTGCGCGAATTCGAACAGCGAAAAACCCCAAATCCGGCCCAACAATTCAATGAACCCAATCGCCAGCGCAATGCGCAGTACAGCGTGCAACAAGCTCAGCAAACGCTCCTTGTAAACCCTTGAGCTGCGCTCCTCCGCGGGCTTGAACATGTGTTGGAACAACGTGCTGAGAAACACCGTGCCGATTAGCAAAACGGTCGTGAGCAAGGCGCAACGCAGGGCTTCCTGGCTGTCCTCGCCCGCGCCGATCAGGTTGACGCCCGAGACCAGAATCATCAGCAAAATAGGCAGGTGCCATAGGCTCGAAAAAATTTTCAACGTTTGCTGCAACGCCGGTCGCGACAGCCGTGCACTCAATGGACGGTTGCGGATCAGATGGGCCACGGGGCGGCGCATGCGAATCACCACAATGCAAAACATGATCGACGCCATCAGCCCAGTAAACGCTGCGACGCTGGTGGTGACGTTACCGCCGATCTGGCGGGAGATCTGCGGGCTGGTCAGCGCGTCACTCAAGGCCGCGAAGAACCCGATGATGAACAGCGGATGCGGCGCGTAGTGACGAATGATGCGAACCGCCGGCCGCTTGTGGCCCGAGTTGAAGAGCACGATCACCGACATCAGCACCGACGTGGAGAAAATGCCGCTGCTCGTCGAATACGCCAGACACAGTGCCAGCGCCCGGCCAATCGACAGTTGCATGAAATGACTCACGTACAGCGTCAGCGGCAGAGAGATCAGAGCCGGAATCGTGAAGGGCAGCACGTAACTCAGCACGCCTTGCACACGCTCTCGCCGGGTCAGCAGCCGATGCCGCGACACGCGATTGACGATGAACGTGCCGATTCGGTTCAAGATCAGGAACGCGCCGATCCAGACCACCGACAGGATCAAGAAGTCTCCCGCAATTGCCCAAGGCGAGCGGGAAGACGGCTTGTTAACCAGCGCCCCCAGCTCATCAGCCGCACGGTCGGCACGCAAACGCCAGGAGTCGAGCAAATGGCCGTCCAGGTCCAGCTTGTCCTGGACGCTGTCGATACTGGTGCTGATGACGCCGAGCAATCCGCCCTTTACCAGGATCTCTGGTTTAGGAGGTTCGGCTGCTGGTGCCGCATCGGCTGGCGCGGTTGACTGGGCGGTGCTCGTGGGAGGCGCACTGGCTGCGTGCGCGTTGAGGCTGCCGAGACAAAGCGTTAGACACAGCAGCAGGACAGATTTGAAATTCGACAAAACGCAGGTCACTCCTTCGGTCATGAGGGACGGCGAAATCAAGGCCCACAGAAACTGATCGAAATTCGCCACGCAAGTTCGGCGCGGTCGGCAACCTTCATCCGCTTTGAGCTTCGCCCGACCAACGGAAAACGTCCTTTTCATAAACGCGCTTGACGATGGAGAACGATCGTTCTACCTTAAATCCCATGAATACGACGACCACCGACACACGCGACAAGATTCTCGCGACCGCCGAGCAGCTCATCTATCAGAACGGGATTCACGCTATGGGCATGGATCTTCTGGTGAAGACTTCCGGCGTCGCCCGTAAAAGCATCTACCGTTATTTCGCGACCAAAGACGAGGTCGCCGCCGCGGCGCTCAATGCCCGCGATGTGCGCTGGATGCAATGGTTCAGAACCGAATCGGACAAGGCGGACACCCCGCAGGCGCGCATCCTGAACATGTTCAACGTGCTCAAAGGCTGGTTTGAATCGAAAGGGTTCCACGGCTGCGCGTTCATCAATACGGCAGGGGAAATCGGTGACCCAAACGACCCCATTCGCCTGATTGCCAAGCTGCACAAACAGAAATTGCTGGATTACACGCTAGAACTGACCGAGCAATTGAACATCGAGCAACCGTCAGCACTCGCCCGACAGTTGCTGATACTGATGGAAGGCGCCATCACCATGGCCCGCGTCATGGGCGACTACAGCGCCGCCGACAGCGCAAGAGACGTTGCGCAGCTGTTGCTGAAACAGGCCTTGCCCCAAGAGGCCTGAGCTTCAAGAACGCTCCACCCACTGATCTATCCAACTTGCCTGGAGGCTCTGCCATGTCCACTGCCCAAACTCGCCCGCCGCTTCCTCCGTTCACCCGCGAATCGGCGATTCAAAAGATTCGCCTTGCCGAAGATGGCTGGAACAGCCGCGATCCTGAAAAAGTCTCGTTGGCCTACACCCTCGACACCCAATGGCGTAACCGCGCCGAGTTCGCGACCAATCGCGAAGAGGCCAAAGCTTTCCTCACCCGCAAATGGAAAAAGGAGCTGGACTACCGTCTGATCAAAGAGCTGTGGGCTTTCACCGACAACCGCATTGCCGTGCGTTACGCCTACGAGTGGCACGACGACTCCGGCAACTGGTTCCGCTCCTACGGCAACGAGAACTGGGAATTCAACGAAGACGGCCTGATGCACCGCCGCTTTGCCTGCATCAACGACATGCCAATCAAGGAATCCGAGCGCAAGTTCTTGTGGCCGCTGGGACGCCGTCCGGATGACCATCCGGGGCTGACAGAACTGGGGCTGTAAACGCCCTCGCCGATGAAACAACAAAGCCCCCGACAGCTGAGCTGTACGGGGGCTTTCGTTCTAATGCGTTATTGCGTTTGATTCGGATGAATCAGAACGGAATATCGTCATCAAAGCTGTCGAAGTCAGGAGCCGGTTGTGGCGCTTGCTGCGGAGCTGGACGCGATTCGCGCTGTGGCTGTTGTTGTGGAGCAGCCTGTGGACGCGATTGTTGTGGACGAGGTGCGGAATTCTGATAACCACCACCGCCTTGACCTTGTTGAGCATCACCCTGTGGACGGCCGCCGAGTAGTTGCATGGTGCCTTGCATGTCCACGACGATTTCAGTGGTGTAACGCTTGATGCCGTCTTTTTCCCACTCGCGGGTTTGCAGTTTGCCTTCGATGTAGACCTGCGAACCTTTACGCAGATACTCGCCGGCGATCTCTGCGACCTTGCCGAACATCGAAACGCGATGCCATTCGGTCTTTTCGACCTTCTGACCGGTTTGCTTGTCGGTCCATTGCTCGCTGGTCGCCAGACTCAGGTTGGTCACAGCGTTACCGTTAGGCAAGTAGCGAACTTCGGGATCCTGGCCGCATGTACCGACCAATATGACTTTGTTAACCCCACGGGCCATAACGTTCTCCTAGGCTTCAACCGTTTCCGACGCTGGATTGACCACTTCGTCGAAAGACGCCCGATCCAACAGTTCTTTGTCAAATTTGATATAGATGGCAGCCTCATCGGCTACCACTACTGCATCTGTTACTCCACGTACGGCCAACACGCGATCGGCAAGGCCTGTGTCGCGTTGAGCCTCGGGCGACAACGGCAAGCGAAGGCTGGTCACGTACGGAGGCTCGCGCATGGTAACAGCAAACGCGAGCCAGATGGCGGCCAGCGCCGCGCCTCCCAGGAAGACCACACCCAACCCGCCATGCTGAAAAAGCCAGCCGCCGAGGATGCCACCCGCCGCCGAGCCGAGGAACTGACTGGTGGAGTAAATCCCCATCGCAGTGCCTTTGCCGCCCGCCGGAGAGACCTTGCTGATCAGCGAAGGCAGCGACGCTTCCAGCAGATTAAATGCGGTGAAAAACACCACTGTCCCGATGACCAACGCCCGAAGCGTATTGCCGAACTCCCAGAAGAATAGTTCAGTGAGCATCAGCACGGAGACCGCGCCGAGCAAGATACGCTTCATCTGACGCTTCTTCTCGCCGTAGATGATGAACGGGATCATCGCGAAGAATGAAATCAGCAACGCGGTCAGGTAGACCCACCAGTGCTGTTCTTTGGGCAAGCCCGCTTTTTCGACCAACGCCAGCGGCAACGCGACGAAACTGGACATGAGCATCGCGTGTAACGCGAAGATACCCAAATCCAGGCGCAGCAAGTCAGGGTGTCGGAGCGTCGCGCCCAAGGCTTGACGAGCGAGGCCAGATTCGCGGTGTTGCAGCGTCACGGTGGATTTGGGCACCACAAACGCGACGATCACGATACCGATCAATGCCATGGCCCCTGTCGCCAAGAACAAACCTGAAAGCCCAAAGGCACTGGTCAGGATCGGCCCAACCACCATCGCAATGGCAAACGACACGCCGATCGTCATCCCGATCATCGCCATCGCCTTCGTGCGATGCTGTTCTCGGGTCAGATCGGACAACAGCGCCATGACTGCGGCTGAGATCGCACCCGCGCCTTGAAGGACGCGCCCGGCGATAACGCCCCAGATCGACGTGGACTGTGCAGCCAGTACGCTACCGAGCGCAAACACCACCAGCCCCAGATAAATCACCGGGCGACGGCCGATGCGGTCGGAGATGATGCCGAATGGAATCTGCAGTACGGCTTGGGTCAGGCCGTATGCACCAATCGCCAGACCAATGAGCGTCGGGCTTGCGCCTGCCAGGTCCATACCGTAGGTCGCCAGGACCGGCAGCACCATGAACATGCCAAGCATACGGAACGCGAACACCAGCGCCAGACCGCCCGCCGCGCGGGTTTCGCTGCCACTCATGCGCTCGCTGTGAGAATCGTGCATGGAAGAACCTCATGTGAACCGGCGGCGATTCTACCAGTCCCATCGATGTACAGCACATACGACGCTTTGCCGCGCATCGCGGGAATTTTCTTTTTCCCCTGTACGTAGGCCGACTGCTCAATAGTGTGCATCCATCCAGTATTTGGCCGTATACTCCAGCGTTTTACGCCCGCCGTGCGAGGCCACCTTGGACAAGATCCTGATTCGTGGGGCACGAACCCACAACCTGAAAAACATCGACCTCACCCTGCCCCGCGACAAGCTGATCGTCATTACCGGCCTTTCTGGTTCCGGCAAGTCGTCGCTGGCGTTCGACACCCTGTACGCCGAAGGGCAACGCCGCTACGTCGAGTCGCTTTCGGCGTACGCGCGCCAGTTCCTGTCGATGATGGAAAAGCCTGACGTTGACACCATCGAAGGCCTGTCGCCTGCGATCTCCATCGAGCAGAAGTCCACATCGCATAACCCCCGTTCGACCGTGGGCACCATTACCGAAATCTACGACTACCTGCGCTTGCTGTATGCCCGCGTGGGCACACCACGCTGCCCGGATCACGATATCCCCCTCGAAGCGCAGACCGTCAGTCAGATGGTCGATCTGGTGCTTGCGGAGCCGGAGGGCGCCAAGCTGATGTTGCTCGCCCCGGTTGTTCGCGAGCGCAAAGGCGAGCACTTGGCGGTATTCGAAGAGCTGCGCGCTCAGGGCTTCGTTCGTGCACGGGTCAACGGCAAGCTGTGCGAACTCGACGAGCTGCCAAAACTCGACAAACAGAAGAAGCACTCCATTGACGTCGTCGTTGACCGCTTCAAGGTCCGTGCCGACCTGCAACAACGTCTGGCCGAGTCGTTTGAAACAGCACTGAAACTGGCCGACGGCATCGCGCTGGTCGCACCGATGGACGATGAACCCGGCGAAGAGATGATTTTCTCCGCGCGGTTTGCCTGCCCCATCTGTGGACACGCCATCAGCGAGCTGGAACCCAAGCTGTTCTCCTTCAACAACCCGGCGGGCGCCTGTCCGACCTGCGATGGCCTGGGTGTGAAGCAGTTCTTCGACATCAAACGACTGGTGAATAGCGAACTCACGTTGGCCGAAGGCGCGATACGTGGTTGGGACCGACGCAACGTTTACTATTTCCAGATGCTCGGATCTTTAGCGAGTCATTACGGCTTCAGTTTGGAAGTGCCGTTCAAGGAACTGCCAGCCGATCTGCAAAAAGTCCTGCTCAACGGCAGCGGGAGCCAGAACGTCGACTTCCGCTACCTGAATGACCGTGGCGACATCGTCAAGCGCGCCCATCCCTTCGAAGGGATCGTGCCTAACCTTGAGCGTCGCTATCGCGAAACCGAATCAGCCACTGTGCGCGAAGAACTGGCGAAATTCCTCAGCACTCAACCTTGCCCGGATTGCCGAGGGACGCGACTGCGTCGTGAGGCTCGGCACGTTTGGGTGGGCGAGAAAACGCTCCCGGCCGTTACCAACCTGCCTATCGGTGACGCCACTGAATACTTTGGCGAACTGAAGCTGACAGGACGTCGTGGCGAGATTGCGGACAAGATTCTCAAAGAGATCCGCGAGCGGTTGCAGTTCCTCGTGAACGTGGGCCTGGATTACCTGACGCTGGACCGCAGCGCCGACACCCTGTCGGGCGGTGAAGCTCAGCGTATTCGCCTTGCCAGCCAGATCGGCGCGGGCCTCGTGGGGGTGATGTACATCCTTGATGAACCCTCCATTGGCCTGCACCAACGCGACAACGACAGGCTGCTGGACACGCTCCGTCATCTTCGTGACATCGGCAACACCGTGATCGTGGTTGAGCATGACGAAGATGCCATCCGCCTCGCGGATTATGTGGTGGACATTGGACCCGGAGCTGGCGTGCACGGCGGCAATATCGTCGCAGAAGGCACGCCAGAAGAGGTCATGTCCCACCCGGACTCGCTCACCGGTAAATACCTGTCAGGTCGCGTCAAGATCGAAGTACCGGCGAAGCGCACCCCGCGTAACAAGAAGCTGTCTCTCAAGCTGAAAGGTGCGCGCGGGAATAACCTGCGTAATGTCGATCTGGAAATCCCGATCGGCTTGCTGACGTGCGTCACGGGCGTTTCCGGATCAGGCAAATCGACGCTGATCAACAACACGCTGTTCCCGCTCAGCGCAACTGCGTTGAACGGGGCGACGACGCTGGAGGCCGCCACGCACGACAGCATCGATGGCCTTCAGCACCTGGACAAAGTGGTAGACATCGATCAGAGCCCAATCGGCCGGACGCCGCGTTCGAACCCTGCCACCTACACGGGCCTGTTCACCCCGATTCGCGAGCTGTTCTCCGGCGTTCCTGAATCTCGCTCTCGGGGCTACGGACCGGGCCGCTTCTCGTTCAACGTCAAAGGCGGCCGGTGCGAAGCCTGTCAGGGCGACGGGCTGATCAAGGTCGAAATGCACTTCCTGCCAGACATTTACGTGCCGTGCGACGTGTGCAAGAGCAAGCGCTATAACCGCGAGACCCTTGAGATCAAATACAAGGGCAAAAGCATCCACGAAGTGTTGGAAATGACTATCGAGGAAGCGCGTATGTTCTTCGATGCTGTTCCGGCATTGGCGCGCAAGCTGCAGACGTTGATGGATGTCGGGCTCTCGTATATCAAGCTCGGACAATCGGCCACCACATTGTCTGGTGGTGAGGCGCAACGAGTGAAGCTATCGCGCGAGCTGTCCAAGCGAGATACCGGCAAAACCCTCTACATCCTTGACGAGCCCACTACAGGTTTGCACTTCGCCGACATTCAACAACTGTTGGACGTCTTGCACCGCCTGCGGGACCACGGCAACACCGTCGTTGTGATTGAGCATAACCTGGACGTGATCAAAACCGCGGACTGGCTGGTTGACCTCGGACCGGAAGGCGGCTCCAAAGGCGGGCAAATCATCGCCACCGGTACGCCAGAGCAAGTCGCGGAAATGAAACAGTCTTACACCGGGCATTACCTCAAACCTTTGCTCGAACGTGATCGAGCCTGATCACCGCGTAAAAACGAAAAAGCCCCTGTCATGGCGAGCATGACAGGGGCTTTTTAAGCTGAATCAGAACTGCGATTGCAGATAATTTTCCAGGCCAATGGACTTGATCAAACCCATCTGCTTTTCGAGCCAGTAGGTGTGGTCTTCTTCTGTATCGGCCAGTTGAACACGCAGGATGTCACGACTCACATAGTCCTTGTGCTGCTCACAGAGCGCGATGCCTTTGCACAATGCTGCGCGGACCTTGTATTCGAGACGAAGATCGCTGGCGAGCATCTCAGGCACGGTGGTGCCCACGTCCAGATCGTCCGGCCGCATGCGCGGCGTCCCTTCAAGCATCAAAATACGGCGCATTAACGCATCAGCGTGTTGTGCCTCTTCTTCCATTTCATGATTGATACGCTCGTAGAGCTTGGTGAAACCCCAATCCTCATACATCCGCGAATGGACGAAATATTGGTCGCGTGCAGCCAATTCGCCGGTCAGCAGCGTGTTGAGGTAATCGATGACGTCCGGGTGGCCTTGCATCGCCGTGAATCTCCTTCATGAAAGTCGATAGTTTGGACCAACATTGGCGACAGGTCACCTTTCAAGAAGCAGAAAACTGAAGAAAATCACCGATTACGTGACATTTGGTGCCAAAAATACAGGTAAATGAGGTGAGTTCTCTTTATCACTAAGAATTAGCGCAATAACCACACGCTCAACTGATAACGCGTTGTATTTAACTAAATGACAGGCAACAAAAAACCGGGCACTAGGCCCGGTTTTTTGTGAAGACTGATGTCTTACTCAGCAGCTTCTACAGAGCCACCGACTGGACGATCAACCAGCTCGACGTACGCCATAGGCGCATTGTCGCCAGCGCGGAAACCGCACTTCAGGATACGCAGATAGCCACCCTCACGGGTCGCATAGCGCTTGCCCAGATCGTTGAACAGCTTACCGACGATTTCTTTCGAACGAGTACGGTCGAAAGCCAGACGGCGGTTAGCAACGCTGTCGATCTTGGCCAAAGTGATCAGCGGCTCGGCAACGCGGCGCAGTTCCTTGGCTTTCGGCAGGGTAGTTTTGATCAGCTCGTGCTCGAACAGCGACACCGCCATGTTTTGAAACATGGCCTTGCGGTGAGAGCTGGTACGGCTCAGGTGACGTCCACTTTTACGATGACGCATGGTTCATTCCTTACCAAACACAACGTTCGGTGATTACGACGATCAGGCAGTCGCCTTGTCGTCCTTCTTAAGACTTGCAGGCGGCCAGTTGTCGAGGCGCATGCCGAGGGAGAGACCACGAGAAGCCAGAACGTCCTTGATTTCGGTCAAGGATTTCTTGCCCAGGTTCGGAGTCTTCAACAGTTCCACTTCAGTGCGCTGGATCAGATCACCGATGTAGTAAATGTTCTCCGCCTTAAGGCAGTTGGCCGAACGTACGGTCAGTTCCAAATCGTCAACCGGACGAAGCAGGATCGGATCGATCTCGTCTTCCTGTTCGACTACAACAGGTTCGCTGTCACCTTTGAGGTCGACGAACGCAGCCAACTGCTGTTGCAGAATGGTTGCAGCGCGACGGATTGCCTCTTCAGGGTCCAGAGTACCGTTGGTTTCCAGATCGATAACCAGTTTGTCCAGGTTGGTACGCTGTTCGACACGGGCGTTTTCCACCACGTATGCGATACGACGTACCGGGCTGAACGAAGAGTCGAGCTGCAAGCGACCAATGCTGCGGCTTTCGTCTTCGTCGCTCTGACGCGAGTCTGCTGGTTCATAACCGCGACCACGAGCTACAACGAGCTTCATGTTCAGGGCGCCGTTAGACGCCAGGTTAGCGATTACGTGATCGGGGTTAACGATCTCGACATCATGATCCAGCTGAATATCGGCAGCGGTAACCACCCCCGAACCCTTCTTCGACAAGGTCAGCGTAACTTCGTCTCGACCGTGCAGCTTGATAGCCAGACCTTTAAGGTTCAACAGGATTTCAATGACATCTTCCTGTACACCTTCAATGGCGCTGTACTCATGAAGTACACCGTCAATCTCGGCCTCGACTACTGCACAGCCGGGCATGGAGGACAACAGGATGCGGCGCAGCGCGTTGCCCAGGGTATGGCCGAAACCACGCTCGAGAGGCTCGAGAGTGATTTTGGCGCGGGTTGGACTGACAACCTGTACATCAATGTGACGGGGTGTCAGGAACTCATTTACCGAAATCTGCATGGATGCACCTATTTTCTAGCCCTTACTTGGAGTAGAGCTCGACAATCAGGCTTTCGTTGATGTCGGCGGACAGATCACTGCGAGCTGGAACGCTTTTGAAGACGCCAGATTTTTTCTCAGTGTCTACTTCTACCCATTCTACGCGGCCACGTTGGGCACACAGATCGAGAGCCTGGACGATACGCAGTTGGTTTTTCGCTTTTTCGCGAATAGCTACTACGTCACCAGCACGAACCTGGTAGGACGGAACGTTAACGGTTTTACCGTTTACGCTAACCGACTTGTGCGATACCAGCTGACGAGATTCGGCACGAGTGGAGCCGAAACCCATACGGTATACGACGTTGTCCAGACGGCATTCGAGCAGTTGCAGCAGGTTCTCACCAGTAGCGCCTTTCTTGCCGGCAGCTTCTTTGTAGTAACCGCTGAACTGACGCTCGAGAACGCCATAGATACGACGGACTTTCTGCTTTTCACGCAGCTGGGTGCCGTAGTCGGACTGGCGACCGCGGCGCTGACCGTGGATACCAGGTGCTGCTTCAATGTTGCACTTCGATTCGATAGCGCGCACGCCGCTCTTCAGGAAGAGATCGGTGCCTTCGCGACGAGCGAGTTTGCATTTTGGACCAATGTAACGAGCCATTCTTTACAATCTCCTGGATTACACGCGGCGCTTCTTCGGCGGACGGCACCCGTTGTGCGGGATTGGCGTCACGTCGGTGATGCTGGCGATCTTGTAGCCACAGCCGTTCAAAGCACGGACAGCAGATTCACGACCTGGACCTGGACCTTTGACGTTAACGTCGAGGTTTTTCAGGCCGTATTCCAGCGCAGCTTGACCAGCACGCTCAGCAGCTACTTGAGCAGCGAACGGGGTGGACTTGCGGGAACCGCGGAAACCCGAACCACCGGAGGTAGCCCAGGAAAGAGCGTTACCTTGACGGTCGGTGATGGTCACGATGGTGTTGTTAAAAGAAGCATGGATGTGGGCGATGCCATCAACCACTGTCTTTTTAACTTTTTTACGAGGACGAGCAGCAGGTTTTGCCATGATTTAATTCCTGTCGATTCGCTGGGGCGATTACTTGCGGATCGGCTTACGCGGACCTTTACGGGTACGCGCGTTGGTCTTGGTACGCTGACCGCGTACTGGAAGACCGCGACGATGACGCAGACCGCGGTAGCAACCGAGATCCATCAAGCGCTTGATTTTCATGTTGATTTCGCGACGCAGGTCACCTTCAGTGGTGAACTTCGCGACTTCGCCACGCAGCTGTTCAATCTGCTCATCGCTCAGATCTTTGATCTTCGCCGCCGGGTTAACCCCGGTGGTAGCACAGATTTTCTGTGCAGTCGTGCGACCAACACCATAGATGTAGGTCAGCGAGATAACAGTATGCTTGTTATCTGGAATGTTAACGCCTGCAATACGGGCCATTCAGTGGGACTCCAATTGACAGCTACCTACGCCCCGGAAGCCAAGAAATAGGGCGCGAGATAATATCGCTGTAATAACAAATAATCAACCCAGCAGCGCACTAGCTGCTGGGCTTTTAGCACAGATCACACTCAGCCTTGGCGCTGCTTGTGACGTGGTTCCGCGCTGCAAATTACTCGAACAACACCTTCGCGGCGAATAATCTTGCAGTTGCGGCACAGCTTTTTCACCGATGCACGAACTTTCATCACCAACTCCTCGAACCTTATGGGTGCTTCAGCGCAGCATGCCGCTGCCGTAGCCCTTCAGGTTGGCTTTCTTCATCAGGGATTCATACTGGTGCGAAACGAGGTGAGATTGCACTTGGGACATGAAGTCCATCACAACCACGACCACGATCAGCAACGAGGTCCCGCCAAGGTAGAACGGCACGTTTGCAGCCACCACCAAAAACTGGGGCAACAAGCACACGGCCATCATATATAGAGCACCGAACATGGTCAGACGAGTCAAAACGCCATCGATATAGCGTGCCGACTGCTCACCAGGACGGATACCTGGAATAAAGGCACCGGACTTCTTCAGGTTTTCCGCTACGTCTTTCGGATTGAACATCAACGCCGTATAGAAGAAGCAGAAGAAAATAATCCCTGCACTAAACAGCAGAATATTCAACGGCTGACCAGGAGCGATCGACTGCGAGATGTCCTGCAACCAGCCCATACCTTCAGACTGACCGAACCAGGCACCCAACGAAGCCGGAAACAGCAAGATGCTGCTCGCAAAAATGGCCGGAATTACGCCAGCCATGTTCACTTTCAGCGGCAAGTGGCTGGTCTGCGCTGCAAAGACCTTACGGCCCTGCTGACGCTTGGCGTAGTGAACAGCGATACGACGCTGACCACGCTCAATGAACACCACAAAACCGATGATCGCTACTGCCAGCAAACCGATGGCGACCAGAGCGAAAATGTTGATATCACCCTGACGTGCAGACTCGAAAGACTGCCCGATAGCCCTCGGAAGACCGGCGACGATACCCGAAAAAATCAACATCGAGATACCGTTACCAACACCGCGCTCTGTGATCTGCTCGCCCAGCCACATCATGAACAAGGCACCTGCCACGAAGGTGGTAACCGCCACGAAGTGGAAGCCGATATCTGCAGAAAAAGCGACGCCCTGACCCGCCAAGCCAATGGACATGCCAATAGCTTGAACCAGGGCCAGTACAACGGTGCCATAGCGGGTGTATTGGCTGATCTTACGACGACCAGCCTCACCTTCCTTCTTCAACTGCTCCAGCTGTGGGCTGACAGCGGTCATGAGCTGCATGATGATCGACGCCGAAATGTACGGCATGATCCCCAACGCAAAGATGCTCATGCGCTCCAGCGCACCACCGGAAAACATGTTGAACAAGCTAAGAATGGTCCCCTCATTCTGTCGAAACAGGTCCGCCAGCCGGTCGGGGTTGATACCTGGAACTGGGATATGCGCACCGATCCGATAGACGATAATCGCCAGGAACAGAAAACGCAGACGAGCCCAGAGCTCGGACAACCCGCCGCTTTTGCTGAGCGCTGAGAGAGCACCTTGCTTAGCCATTTATTCCTCGAATTTGCCGCCAGCTGCTTCGATAGCCGCACGCGCACCTTTGGTGGCTGCGATACCTTTGAGGGTGACCGCGCGAGTAACCTCACCGGACAGCATGATTTTCACGCGCTGTACGTTTTGGTTGATCACGTTGGCATCCTTCAGGGACTGCACAGTTACGACGCCTTCCACTTTAGCCAGCTCGGAGGTGCGAACTTCTGCACGATCCATAGCCTTCAAAGAGACGAAGCCGAACTTAGGCAGACGACGATGCAACGGCTGTTGGCCGCCTTCGAAGCCCGGAGCGATGGTGCCACCGGAGCGGGAGGTCTGACCTTTGTGGCCGCGGCCACCAGTCTTACCCAAACCACTACCGATACCACGGCCCGGACGATGCTTCTCGCGACGGGAACCCGGCGCAGGACTCAGATCATTGAGTTTCATCGATTAACCCTCGACTCGCAGCATGTAGTAAGCCTTGTTGATCATCCCACGGTTTTCCGGGGTATCAGCGACTTCTACAGTGTGACCGATGCGACGCAGACCCAGACCCTTAACGCACAGTTTGTGGTTAGGGATGCGGCCGGTCATGCTTTTGATCAAAGTAACTTTAACGGTAGCCATGATCAGATGATCTCCTCAACGTTCAAGCCGCGCTTGGCAGCGATGGACTCAGGAGACTGCATGGCCTTCAAACCCTTGAACGTTGCGTGAACAACGTTGACCGGGTTGGTCGAACCGTAGCACTTGGCCAGAACGTTCTGAACGCCAGCAACTTCCAGGACAGCACGCATTGCGCCGCCGGCGATGATGCCAGTACCTTCAGAAGCAGGCTGCATGTAAACCTTCGAAGCGCCGTGAGCGGACTTCATGGCGTACTGCAGAGTGGTGCCGTTCAGATCAACTTGGATCATGTTGCGGCGAGCAGCTTCCATTGCCTTCTGGATCGCAGCAGGCACTTCACGCGACTTGCCACGGCCGAAGCCAACACGGCCCTTACCATCACCAACCACGGTCAACGCGGTGAAAGTGAAGATACGGCCGCCTTTTACGGTTTTTGCTACGCGATTAACTTGAACCAGCTTCTCGATGTAGCCTTCGTCGCGTTTTTGGTCGTTATTTGCCATAACTTAGAACTCCAGCCCGCCTTCACGAGCAGCATCAGCCAGCGCCTTGACGCGACCGTGGTACTTGAAGCCGGAACGATCAAAAGCCACTTGCGATACACCGGCGGCTTTCGCACGCTCAGCGATCAGCTGGCCAACTTTAGTGGCCGCGTCGATGTTGCCAGTGGCGCCATCACGCAGTTCTTTGTCCAAAGTCGAGGCATTTGCCAGGACTTTGCTGCCGTCGGCCGAAATGACCTGGGCATAAATGTGCTGCGAAGAGCGGTACACGCAGAGACGCACGACTTCGAGTTCGTGCATTTTCAGGCGTGCTTTGCGAGCGCGACGCAGTCGGGTAACTTTTTTGACGGTCATTTGCTATGCCCTACTTCTTCTTGGCTTCTTTACGACGGACGACTTCGTCCGCGTAACGCACGCCTTTGCCTTTGTATGGCTCTGGACGGCGGAAGTCGCGGATCTCAGCGGCCACTTGACCAACCAACTGCTTGTCGATACCACGGATTAAGATATCGGTTTGGTTGGGAGTCTCAGCGGTGATGCCTGCTGGCAATTCGTAGTCCACTGGGTGCGAGAAGCCAAGGGCCAGGTTCAGCACCGTGCCTTTTGCTTGCGCTTTGTAACCAACACCGACCAGCTGGAGCTTACGCTCGAAGCCTTGGCTTACGCCTTGGACCATGTTGTTTACCAACGCACGAGTGGTACCGGCCATTGCGCGAGTCTGTTGATCGCCGTTACGAGCAGCAAAACGCAGCTCACCAGCTTCTTCAACAATTTCAACGGACGAATGAATGTTCAGGTCCAGAGTGCCTTTTGCACCCTTCACCGAAAGCTGCTGGCCGACGAGTTTAACTTCGACGCCTGCTGGCAACTTAACGGGGTTCTTAGCTACGCGTGACATGCTTATCCCCCCTTAGAACACTGTGCAAAGCACTTCGCCGCCGACACCGGCAGCGCGCGCAGCACGATCCGTCATCACACCTTTGTTGGTGGAGACGATAGACACACCGAGACCGCCACGAACTTTTGGCAGATCATCGACGGACTTGTACTGACGCAGGCCTGGACGACTAACGCGCTTGACTTCTTCGATAACCGGACGGCCTTCGAAGTATTTCAGCTCGATAGACAGCAAGGGCTTGGTTTCGCTGCTGATCTGATAACCCGCAATGTAACCTTCGTCCTTCAGGACTTTGGCTACAGCCACCTTCAAAGTGGAGGATGGCATGCTTACGACGGGCTTTTCGGCCATCTGGGCATTACGGATACGAGTTAGCATGTCCGCTAACGGGTCCTGCATACTCATGGGCTAGACGCTCCTAATACAAAATAATTAGCCTTACGGCTACTGCTTGTCGCCACAAAAACACGGCCACGTGCGGACACGGGCTCTGGCGAGCCGGCAATTCTAGACGTACGCCAGAAACGAATCAAGCCCCAAAAGGGGCTTGATTCCAATTCAAGTGTTACGCCGGTCGGTTTCCGAAGAAACCTGCCCTCATAACACGAGAAGTTCGGCTTACCAGCTGGCTTTAACCAGACCTGGTACGTCACCACGCATTGCAGCTTCACGCAGCTTGTTACGGCCGAGGCCGAACTTGCGGTAAACGCCGTGCGGACGACCAGTCAGGCGGCAACGGTTACGCATGCGCGATGCGCTTGCGTCACGTGGTTGCTTCTGCAGCGCAACGGTAGCTTCCCAACGCGCTTCTGGACTTGCGTTCAGATCGACGATGATTGCTTTCAGTGCTGCACGCTTGGTGGCGTACTTGGCAACGGTGAGCTGACGCTTCAGCTCACGGTTTTTCATGCTCTTCTTGGCCATGGTCCTACTCCAATCAGTTGCGGAACGGGAACTTGAAAGCACGCAGCAATGCGCGACCTTCTTCGTCCGTACGAGCAGTGGTGGTCAGGGTAATGTCCAGACCGCGCAGGGCATCGATCTTGTCGTAGTCGATTTCCGGGAAAATGATCTGCTCTTTCACGCCCATGCTGTAGTTGCCACGACCATCGAAGGACTTGGCATTCAGGCCGCGGAAGTCGCGAACCCGAGGCAGGGAGATCGACAGCAGACGATCCAGGAATTCATACATACGCTCACGGCGCAGAGTCACTTTGACGCCGATCGGCCAGCCTTCGCGGACTTTGAAGCCAGCGATGGATTTACGAGCGTAGGTCACAACGACTTTCTGGCCGGTGATCTTTTCCAGGTCAGCAACAGCATGCTCGATGACTTTTTTGTCGCCGATTGCTTCGCCGAGACCCATGTTCAGGGTGATCTTTGTTACGCGTGGAACTTCCATCACGTTCGACAGCTTAAGTTCTTCCTTAAGCTTCGGTGCGATTTCCTTCCAGTAAATCTCTTTCAGTCGTGCCATGGTCTTCTACCTAGCAGTGTTCAAGCATCAACCGCTTTTTGGGTCGACTTGAAGACACGAATTTTTTTGCCGTCTTCAACTTTGAAACCAACGCGGTCAGCCTTGTTGGTTGCGCCGTTGAAAATGGCGACGTTGGAAGCGTGCAGTGGCGCTTCTTTCTCGACGATACCGCCCTGTACGCCCGACATCGGGTTAGGCTTGGTATGACGCTTCACCAGGTTAATCCCACCAACGACCAAACGGTCGTCAGCGAGAACCTTGAGCACCTTACCGCGCTTACCTTTGTCTTTGCCGGCGATCACGATGATCTCGTCGTCACGACGAATCTTTTGCATGTCGGATCTCCTTACAGCACTTCTGGGGCGAGCGAGACGATCTTCATGAACTTCTCAGTACGAAGTTCACGGGTCACTGGCCCAAAGATACGGGTGCCGATCGGCTCTTGCTTGTTGTTCAACAGAACAGCAGCGTTGCCATCGAAGCGGATGATGGAGCCGTCTGCACGACGAACACCGTGGCGAGTGCGGACTACAACAGCAGTCATCACTTGGCCTTTTTTCACCTTACCGCGCGGAATTGCTTCCTTGACGGTCACTTTGATGATGTCACCGATACCAGCGTAACGACGATGAGAGCCACCAAGCACCTTGATGCACATAACGCGGCGAGCGCCGCTGTTATCGGCCACATCGAGCATGGATTGAGTCTGAATCATATAATTTCTCCGACCCCTAGCCCTTAGACTTCCACAGCGCGTTCGAGAACATCAACCAGCGCCCAAGATTTGGTCTTGGCCATCGGACGAGTTTCACGAATAGTGACCTTGTCGCCGATGTGGCATTGGTTGGTTTCGTCGTGCGCGTGCAGCTTAGTCGAACGCTTAACGTATTTACCGTAGATAGGGTGCTTAACGCGACGCTCAATCAGTACGGTGATGGTCTTGTCCATCTTGTCGCTGACGACACGGCCAGTCAGCGTACGGACGGTTTTTTCGGCTTCAGCCATGATTACTTACCTGCCTGCTGGTTGAGCACAGTCTTCACGCGAGCGATGTCACGCTTAACTTGCGAGAGCAGGTGAGACTGCCCCAACTGGCCAGTTGCTTTCTGCATACGCAGATTGAACTGGTCGCGCAGCAAGCCGAGCAGTTGCTCGTTCAGTTGCTGTGCTGATTTTTCACGAAGTTCATTCGCTTTCATCACATCACCGTCCGCTTAACAAAGGAGGTGGCGAGCGGCAGCTTTGCAGCAGCCAGGGCGAAAGCCTCACGCGCCAACTCTTCGGAAACACCCTCGATTTCATACAGGACTTTGCCTGGCTGAATCTGGGCAACCCAGTATTCGACGTTACCCTTACCTTTACCCATCCGAACTTCGAGGGGCTTTTTGGAAATAGGCTTGTCCGGGAATACACGGATCCAGATCTTGCCGCCACGTTTAACGTGACGAGTCAGAGCACGACGCGCTGACTCGATCTGACGAGCGGTGAGACGACCACGAGCAACAGACTTCAGCGCGAACTCGCCGAAGCTGACTTTGCTACCGCGCAGCGCCAAACCACGGTTGTGGCCGGTCATCTGCTTGCGGAACTTCGTACGCTTTGGTTGCAACATTTGGCGTACCCCTTACTTAGCAGCTTTTTTACGAGGCGCTGGTGCTTGTGGTTTCAGTTCTTCTTGGCGACCACCAATTACTTCGCCTTTGAAGATCCAAACCTTGACACCGATCACACCGTAAGTGGTGTGAGCTTCGTAGTTGGCATAGTCGATGTCGGCACGCAGGGTGTGCAGTGGCACACGACCTTCGCGATACCATTCAGTACGTGCGATTTCAGCACCGCCGAGACGACCGCTCACTTGGATTTTGATGCCTTTGGCACCAATGCGCATGGCGTTCTGTACGGCGCGCTTCATGGCGCGACGGAACATCACACGACGCTCCAGCTGCTGAGCTACGCTCTGAGCAACCAGCATACCGTCAAGCTCCGGCTTGCGGATCTCTTCGATATTGATGTGCACAGGCACACCCATTTGCTTGGTCAGGTCCTGACGCAGTTTCTCAACATCTTCACCTTTCTTCCCGATAACGATACCTGGACGAGCGGTGTGGATGGTGATGCGTGCAGTTTGAGCCGGACGATGGATATCGATACGGCTAACGGACGCGCTTTTTAGTTTGTCTTGGAGATACTCACGCACCTTCAGATCTGCGAGCAAATAGTCCGCATAAGTCCGACCGTCTGCGTACCAGACGGAGGTGTGCTCCTTGACGATTCCCAGGCGAATGCCAATGGGATGTACTTTCTGACCCATCTCTTCGACTCCGTTACTTGTCAGCAACCTTGACAGTGATATGGCAAGACCGCTTGACGATGCGATCAGCACGGCCTTTGGCACGTGGCATGATGCGCTTCAGCGAACGCCCTTCGTTGACGAAAACGGTGGAGACCTTGAGGTCATCAACGTCTGCGCCTTCGTTATGCTCGGCGTTGGCTACGGCCGACTCCAGCACTTTTTTCATGATCTCGGCGGCTTTCTTACTGCTGAAAGCCAACAGGTTGAGCGCTTCGCCCACCTTCTTCCCGCGGATCTGGTCGGCGACCAAGCGGGCTTTCTGGGCGGAGATTCGAGCGCCCGACAACTTAGCGGCTACTTCCATCGTTCCTTACCCCTTAACGCTTGGCTTTCTTGTCTGCCACGTGCCCACGATAAGTGCGGGTACCGGCAAACTCGCCCAGTTTGTGGCCGACCATGTCTTCGTTCACGAGAACAGGAACATGCTGACGACCGTTATGCACAGCAATGGTCAAACCGACCATTTGTGGCAGGATCATCGAACGACGCGACCAGGTCTTAACCGGTTTGCGATCGTTCTTTTCCGCCGCCACTTCGATCTTCTTCAGTAGGTGAAGATCAATAAAAGGACCTTTTTTCAGAGAACGTGGCACTGTCGTATCCCTCTATTTACTTGCGACGACGGACGATCATTTTGTCGGTACGCTTATTACCACGAGTCTTCGCGCCCTTAGTCGGGAAGCCCCACGGCGATACCGGATGACGACCACCAGAGGTACGACCTTCACCACCACCATGTGGGTGGTCAACCGGGTTCATGGCAACACCACGAACGGTTGGGCGAACGCCACGCCAGCGCTTGGCACCAGCTTTACCCAGCGAACGCAGGCTGTGCTCGGAGTTGGAAACCTCACCGAGAGTTGCACGGCATTCGGACAGGACTTTACGCATTTCACCGGAGCGAAGACGCAGAGTCACGTAGACACCTTCACGAGCGACCAACTGAGCCGAAGCACCAGCGGAACGCGCGATTTGAGCACCTTTACCTGGCTTCAGTTCGATACCGTGAACGGTCGAACCAACCGGGATGTTGCGCAGTTGCAGAGCGTTGCCTGGCTTGATTGGAGCCAAGGCGCCTGCAATCAGCTGGTCACCAGCACTCACGCCTTTAGGCGCGATGATGTAACGACGCTCGCCGTCTGCGTACAGCAGCAGTGCGATGTGAGCAGTACGGTTTGGATCGTATTCAATGCGCTCGACGGTGGCAGCGATGCCATCCTTGTCGTTGCGACGGAAGTCGACCAGACGATAATGCTGCTTATGACCACCACCTACGTGACGAGTAGTGATACGGCCATTGTTGTTACGACCACCAGACTTCGATTTTTTCTCGAGCAGCGGTGCGTGAGGAGCGCCTTTGTGCAGCTCCTTGTTGACCACCTTGACCACAAAACGGCGGCCAGGGGAAGTCGGTTTGCATTTAACGATTGCCATGATGCACCCCTTCCTTACTCAGCACTGCTGCTGAAATCGAGATCTTGGCCTGGCTGAAGGGAGATAACCGCCTTCTTCCAGTCATTACGCTTGCCCAGACCGCGAGCAGTGCGTTTGGTCTTACCCAGAACATTCAGGGTAGTGACGCGCTCTACTTTCACGCTGAACAGGCTTTCGACGGCCTTCTTGATTTCCAGCTTGGTTGCATCAGTAGCAACCTTGAAAACGAACTGACCTTTCTTGTCTGCCAGAACCGTAGCCTTCTCGGAAACGTGCGGGCCAAGCAGAACTTTAAATACGCGTTCCTGGTTCATCCCAGCAGCTCCTCGAATTTCTTCACGGCCGACACAGTGATCAACACTTTGTCGTATGCGATCAGACTAACTGGATCGGAACCTTGGACATCACGTACATCAACGTGTGGCAGGTTGCGAGCAGCCAGGTACAGGTTCTGATCAACAGCATCCGACACGATCAATACGTCGGTCAGGCTCATGTCGTTCAGCTTGCCCAGCAGGTCTTTGGTTTTCGGCGATTCAACGGCGAAATCCTGAACCACGACCAGACGATCAGTACGAACCAGCTCAGCAAGGATGGAGCGCAATGCTGCGCGATACATCTTCTTGTTGAGCTTCTGAGAGTGGTCCTGAGGACGTGCTGCGAATGTGGTACCGCCGCCACGCCAGATTGGGCTACGGATAGTACCGGCACGAGCACGGCCAGTACCCTTCTGACGCCATGGGCGCTTGCCGCCACCGGAAACGTCGGAACGGGTCTTTTGCTGCTTGCTACCTTGACGGCCGCCAGCCATGTAGGCCACAACTGCTTGGTGAACCAGCGTCTCGTTGAACTCGCCGCCGAATGTCAGTTCGGAAACTTCGATCGCTTGAGCGTCATTTACATTTAATTGCATGTCAGCTTCCCCTTAACCGCGAGCCTTGGCTGCTGGACGTACAACCAGGTTGCCGCCAGTAGCGCCAGGAACAGCGCCCTTGACCAACAACAGATTGCGTTCAGCGTCCACGCGCACCACTTCCAGGGACTGCACGGTCACGCGCTCAGCGCCCATATGACCGGACATTTTTTTGCCCTTGAATACACGACCAGGAGTCTGGCACTGGCCGATAGAGCCCGGGACGCGGTGGGAAACGGAGTTACCGTGAGTATTATCTTGACCACGGAAATTGTGGCGCTTGATAGTACCTGCGAAACCCTTACCCTTGGACTGACCGGTCACATCGACCAGTTGACCAGCGGCAAAGATTTCTGCATTGATCAGATCACCAGCCTGGTACTCGCCTTCTTCAAGACGGAATTCCAGAACGGTGCGACCTGCGGCAACGTTCGCTTTAGCGAAGTGACCTGCTTGAGCAGCGGTCACGCGCGAAGCACGACGCTCACCGACAGTGACTTGCACTGCACGATAACCATCGCTTTCTTCGGTTTTGAACTGGGTGACGCGATTCGGCTCGATCTCAATGACCGTGACCGGAATGGAGACACCTTCTTCGGTGAAAATACGAGTCATGCCCGCTTTTCGACCGACTACACCAATAGTCATGTTGTAAACCTCATAAGTGTACGGGGCTTTCACCCGCTATGGCCGCCCATTTCAGAGCGTTACACGACCAAGACCCGAGTCTTAGCCGAGGCTGATCTGCACTTCCACACCTGCCGCAAGATCAAGCTTCATAAGTGCATCAACGGTTTTATCCGTTGGCTGGACGATGTCCAGAACACGCTTATGAGTGCGAATCTCGTACTGGTCGCGCGCGTCTTTGTTGACGTGCGGAGAAACCAGAACAGTGAACCGCTCTTTACGGGTAGGCAGTGGAATTGGACCACGCACTTGAGCACCAGTACGTTTCGCGGTTTCCACGATTTCCTGGGTGGATTGGTCGATCAGGCGATGGTCAAAAGCCTTCAACCTGATACGGATTTGCTGATTTTGCATTGGATTTCAGACTCCGGCTGCTATTCCCAGCGAGCGCAATACGCCCGTTAAAAGGAGGCGCAATTCTATAGACGAGCAATCAGGGTGTCAACCCAATAAAAAAGCCCCCGCAAGGCGGGGGCTCTTTTGGCAAATCAACGCTTAGGCGATGATTTTGGCTACGACACCAGCGCCGACGGTACGACCGCCTTCACGGATGGCGAAACGCAGGCCGTCTTCCATTGCGATTGGCTTGATCAGAGTGACGGAAACTTTAACGTTGTCACCTGGCATAACCATTTCGGTGCCTTCCGGCAGTTCGCAGCTACCAGTTACGTCGGTAGTACGGAAGTAGAACTGTGGACGGTAGCCTTTGAAGAAAGGAGTGTGACGACCGCCTTCTTCCTTGCTCAGAACGTAGATTTCAGCTTCGAACTGAGTGTGAGGCTTGACGCTGCCTGGCTTGACCAGAACCTGACCACGCTCAACGTCGTCACGCTTGGTGCCGCGCAGCAGAACGCCGCAGTTCTCGCCAGCACGACCTTCGTCCAGCAGCTTGCGGAACATTTCAACGCCGGTGCAAGTCGTCTTGGTGGTCTCACGCAGACCCACGATCTCGACTTCTTCCTGGATGCGAACGATGCCACGCTCAACACGACCGGTTACAACAGTACCGCGACCCGAGATCGAGAATACGTCTTCGATTGGCATCAAAAACGGCTTGTCGATAGCACGAACTGGTTCCGGGATGTAGCTGTCCAGAGTTTCTACCAGTTTCTTGACGGCAGTAGTGCCCATCTCATTGTCGTCGAGACCTTCCAGAGCCATACGAGCAGAACCGATGATGATCGGAGTGTCGTCGCCTGGGAAGTCGTAGGTAGTCAGCAGATCGCGGACTTCCATTTCAACCAGTTCCAGCAGCTCAGCGTCATCTACCAGGTCAGCCTTGTTCAGGAAGACTACGATGTACGGAACACCAACCTGACGGGACAGCAGGATGTGCTCACGGGTTTGCGGCATCGGACCATCGGCGGCCGAGCAAACCAGGATCGCGCCGTCCATCTGGGCAGCACCGGTGATCATGTTTTTTACGTAGTCAGCGTGACCCGGGCAGTCAACGTGCGCGTAGTGACGAGCAAGCGAGTCGTACTCTACGTGTGCAGTGTTGATGGTGATACCACGAGCCTTCTCTTCTGGAGCGCTGTCGATCTTGTCGAAGTCAACGCGAGCCGAACCGAAAACTTCGGAGCAGACACGGGTCAGAGCAGCGGTCAGAGTGGTTTTACCGTGGTCAACGTGACCGATGGTGCCGACGTTGACGTGCGGTTTGTTACGTTCAAATTTTTCTTTAGCCACGACAGTGAACTCCTAGCCTAAAGGGGCTGAATCAGCCTTGTTTTTTAACGAGAGCTTCGACGATATTCGACGGAGCTTCGGAGTATTTGGAGAATTCCATGGAGTAGCTTGCGCGACCCTGAGACATGGAACGAACGTCGGTCGCATAACCGAACATTTCACCCAACGGAACCTCGGCGCGAATAACCTTGCCGGAAACCGTATCTTCCATACCTTGGATCATGCCGCGACGACGGTTCAGGTCACCCATCACGTCACCCATGTAGTCCTCAGGTGTTACAACTTCTACCTTCATGATCGGCTCAAGCACCACACCACCACCTTTGGAGGCAAGTTGCTTGGTCGCCATGGAGGCAGCCACCTTGAACGCCATCTCGTTGGAGTCGACGTCGTGGTAAGAACCGTCAAAGACGGTAGCCTTCAGGCCGATGAGCGGATAACCGGCGACAACACCGTTCTTCATCTGCTCTTCAATGCCTTTCTGGATGGCAGGAATGTATTCCTTAGGAACAACACCACCAACCACTTCGTTTACGAATTGCAGACCTTCCTGACCTTCGTCAGCAGGTGCAAAACGGATCCAGCAGTGACCAAACTGGCCACGACCGCCGGACTGACGAACGAACTTGCCTTCGATCTCGCAGTTCTTAGTGATCTTCTCACGGTAAGAAACCTGCGGTTTACCGATGTTGGCTTCGACGTTGAACTCACGGCGCATCCGGTCTACCAGGATGTCCAAGTGCAACTCACCCATGCCCGAGATGATCGTTTGACCAGTCTCTTCGTCGGTTTTGACGCGGAAAGAAGGGTCTTCCTGAGCGAGCTTGCTCAGAGCGATACCCATTTTTTCCTGGTCGTCTTTGGTCTTCGGCTCAACAGCAACCGAGATCACCGGCTCAGGGAAGTCCATACGCTCAAGGATAATCGGCTTATCCAGTGCGCACAGGGTTTCACCAGTGGTTACATCTTTCATGCCGATCAAGGCAGCGATGTCACCAGCCAGTACTTCCTTGATTTCTTCACGGGTGTTGGCATGCATCTGAACCATACGGCCCACACGCTCTTTCTTGCCTTTCACCGAGTTCAGAACCGAGTCTCCGGAGTTCAGAGCACCCGAGTAGACGCGCACGAAGGTGATCGAACCCACGAACGGGTCGGTCGCGATCTTGAACGCCAGAGCCGAGAACGGCTCGTTGTCATCTGCATGACGTTCGTCGTGACGAATAGCCGGATCGTCCTTGTCCAGTTCCTTGTCGTCCGGGTTGATACCCTTGATCGCAGGAATCTCGACAGGTGCTGGCAGGTAGTCGACGACGGCGTCCAGAACCAGCGGGACACCTTTGTTCTTGAACGAAGAACCGCAGACTGCCAGAACGATTTCGCCGGCAATAGTACGCTGACGCAGAGCAGCCTTAATCTCTTCGAGAGTCAGCTCTTCGCCTTCCAGGTACTTGTTCATCAGGTCTTCGTTGGCTTCGGCAGCCGCCTCAACCATGTTGCTGCGCCACTCTTCGGCCAACTCTTGCAGCTCGGCAGGGATAGCTTCACGACGAGGAGTCATACCCTTGTCGGCGTCATCCCAGTAAACCGCTTCCATGGTCATCAGGTCGATTTGACCCTGGAAGTTGTCTTCCGAACCGATTGCCAGCTGAATCGGCACCGGGGTGTGGCCCAGGCGCTTCTTGATCTGGTCGACGACGCGCAGGAAGTTTGCACCGGCGCGATCCATCTTGTTGACATAAACAAGACGCGGGACGCCGTACTTGTTGGCTTGACGCCATACGGTTTCCGACTGCGGCTCAACACCCGAAGTGCCACAGAACACAACGACCGCGCCGTCGAGTACGCGCAGCGAGCGCTCTACTTCGATGGTGAAGTCAACGTGGCCCGGAGTATCAATGATGTTGAAGCGATAGCGGTCTTTATGCTGCTTGACAGAACCCTGCCAGAAAGCAGTGGTGGCAGCAGAAGTAATGGTAATACCACGCTCCTGCTCCTGCACCATCCAGTCCATGGTCGCGGCGCCATCATGCACCTCGCCCATTTTGTGGTTCACGCCGGTGTAAAAAAGGACGCGCTCGGTGGTGGTGGTTTTACCAGCATCCACGTGAGCCACGATACCAATGTTACGGTAGCGGTTAATCGGAGTAGTACGAGCCATAAAGCCCTCGCAAAAATAGTGACGCTGAGATTAGAAGCGGTAGTGCGAGAAAGCCTTGTTGGCTTCAGCCATACGGTGCACGTCTTCACGCTTCTTGACCGCAGCACCTTTGCCCTCAGCGGCGTCCAACAGTTCGCCAGCCAAACGCAGAGCCATAGACTTCTCACCGCGCTTGCGCGCGAAGTCTACCAGCCAACGCATTGCCAGAGCATTACGACGGGATGGACGAACTTCGACCGGAACCTGGTAAGTAGCACCACCAACGCGGCGCGACTTCACTTCGACCAGCGGAGCGATGGCGTCGAGTGCTTTTTCGAAGAGTTCCAGGGGATCGGTACCAGCCTTACGAGCCTTGACTGTGTCCAGGGCACCGTAAACGATACGTTCGGCAACGGCTTTTTTACCGCTTTCCATTACGTGGTTCATGAACTTGGCGAGAATCTGCGACCCGTACTTCGGATCGTCAAGAATCTCACGTTTTGCTGCTACGCGACGTCTTGGCATGATAAGCCCTCAAACGGTCTTCAGGTTCGCTCGGGACAGCGCAGAAACTGCATCGCCCGACCTTACTCTTATCGACACAATAAAATTTATGAACAACTGCAAGACGGCCGAATTACTTCGGACGCTTGGTACCGTATTTCGAACGACCCTGGTTACGACCTTTAACACCGGAGGTATCCAACGAACCGCGAACGGTGTGGTAACGAACACCTGGCAAGTCTTTTACACGGCCGCCACGAATCAGGACGACGCTGTGCTCTTGCAGGTTGTGGCCTTCACCACCGATGTACGAGGAAACCTCGAAACCGTTGGTCAGACGCACACGGCATACTTTACGCAGTGCCGAGTTAGGTTTTTTCGGCGTAGTGGTGTACACGCGAGTGCACACGCCACGACGTTGCGGGCAGTTCTGCAGCGCAGGCACGTCGGATTTCTCGACGATACGCTTACGCGGCTGACGTACCAGCTGGTTGATAGTTGCCATCTACTAGCTCCACTGTTGTCTTGCGACGCTATTGTCTTACAAGAAAAGCAAAATGGCAGGACATTGTCCCGCCAGATTTAGGGGTACAAGAGTCTAAAGACGATCCTTCCCCCAGTCAAGGCAAAGCCCCGACCTCATGACCACCCGCCCTCACAGCAACAGCCTGTCAGTGATGGGCGGACATGAAAATCAGGGCCCTACTCTCAATTACTGCTTGAGTTCAACGCTTCGGTCAGCGCGGCTTCAACTTCGCTCGCGCTCACACGCAACGGCTTGTCAGCATCACGACGACGCTTACGCTCGCTGTGATAGGCCAAACCGGTACCGGCCGGGATCAGACGACCCACCACCACGTTTTCTTTCAGGCCGCGCAGGTAATCGCGCTTGCCCGTTACCGCCGCCTCGGTCAGAACGCGAGTGGTTTCCTGGAAGGAAGCCGCCGAGATGAACGATTCGGTGGACAGCGACGCCTTGGTAATACCGAGCAGCACACGAGTGAATTTCGAAATGAATTTCTCGTCCTGCGCCAGACGCTCGTTCTCGACCAGTACGTGCGTCAACTCCATCTGGTCACCCTTGATGAAGCTTGAATCGCCCGACTCGCTGATCTCGACTTTACGCAGCATCTGACGAAGGATCGTTTCAATGTGCTTGTCGTTGATCTTCACGCCCTGCAGACGGTAAACATCCTGAATCTCGTTGACGATGTACTTCGCCAGCGCACTGACACCCAGCAAGCGCAGGATATCGTGTGGATCGCTAGGACCGTCGGAGATAACCTCACCGCGGTTAACTTGCTCACCTTCAAAGACGTTCAGGTGACGCCACTTCGGAATCAGCTCTTCGTACGGATCACTACCGTCATTCGGAGTGATGACCAGGCGACGCTTACCTTTAGTCTCTTTACCAAACGCGATCGTACCGCTGACCTCTGCCAGGATCGACGCTTCTTTCGGACGACGCGCTTCGAACAAGTCCGCAACGCGCGGCAGACCACCGGTGATGTCACGAGTCTTGGACGTCTCTTGTGGAATACGGGCAATAACATCACCCACCCCCACTTGAGCGCCGTCCGCGACGCCGACCAAAGCGTTCGCAGGCAGGAAGTACTGAGCCGGAACGTCCGTACCCGGCAGCAACAGATCCTTACCGTCGACACCCACCATCTTGACCGCAGGACGAATGTCTTTGCCCGCTGCCGGACGGTCTTTGGCATCCAGTACTTCGATGTTGGTCAAACCGGTCAGTTCGTCGGTCTGGCGCTTGATCGTAATACCTTCTTCCATGCCCACGTAGGTCACGGTACCTTTCATTTCGGTAACGATCGGGTGAGTGTGCGGGTCCCACTTGGCTACGATCGAGCCAGCATCAACCTTGTCACCTTCTTTCACCGAAATCACTGCACCGTAAGGCAGTTTGTAGCGTTCACGCTCACGACCGAACTCGTCAGCAATGGCAAGCTCGCCGGAACGCGATACCGCCACCAGATTGCCATCCAGACGCTCAACATGCTTCAGGTTATGCAGGCGGACAATACCGCCGTTTTTGACCTGAACGCTGTCGGCTGCAGAAGTACGACTGGCCGCACCACCGATGTGGAACGTACGCATGGTCAGCTGTGTACCTGGCTCACCGATCGACTGAGCGGCAATTACACCGACAGCTTCACCAATGTTTACCTGGTGACCACGTGCAAGATCACGGCCATAGCACTTCGCGCAAATCCCGTAACGAGTTTCGCAGCTGATTGGCGAACGTACGATGACTTCGTCGATGCTGTTCAGCTCGATGAATTCAACCCACTTCTCGTCCACCAACGTACCAGCCGGCACGATAACGTCCTCAGTACCCGGCTTGAACACGTCACGGGCAATTACACGACCCAGTACGCGCTCACCCAAAGGCTCGACAACGTCGCCGCCTTCAATGTGCGGCGTCATGAGCAGACCTTGCTCCGTACCGCAATCGACTTCGGTGACAACCAAGTCTTGCGCTACGTCTACCAAACGACGTGTCAGGTAACCGGAGTTAGCGGTTTTCAACGCGGTATCCGCGAGACCTTTACGAGCACCGTGAGTCGAGATGAAGTACTGCAGTACGCTCAGACCTTCACGGAAGTTCGCTGTAATTGGCGTCTCGATGATCGAGCCGTCTGGCTTGGCCATCAGACCACGCATACCGGCCAACTGGCGAATCTGGGCTGCGGAACCCCGCGCACCCGAGTCAGCCATCATGTACATCGAGTTGAAGGACTCTTGGTCCACAGTCTCGCCGTGACGGTCGACAACCTTCTCTTTCGAGAGGTTGGACATCATCGCCTTGGAGACTTCATCGTTCGCCTTGGACCAAAGGTCGATCACCTTGTTGTACTTCTCGCCCTGAGTAACCAGGCCGGACGCATACTGGCTTTCGATTTCTTTAACTTCTTCGGTCGCAGCATCGATGATGCGAGCTTTTTCATCCGGGATAACGAAGTCGTTAACGCCGATCGAGACACCCGAAATCGTCGAATAGGCAAAACCGGTGTACATCAACTGGTCAGCGAAGATCACGGTCTCTTTCAGACCAACCACGCGGTAGCATTGGTTGATCAGTTTTGAGATCGCCTTTTTCTTCATCGGCTGGTTGACGACGTCGTACGACAGACCCGGCGGAACCACCTGGAACAGCAGCGCACGTCCGACAGTCGTGTCGACGATACGAGTGTTCTTGACGCTGCCACCATCGCGATCATTCACGGTCTCGTTGATACGAACCTTGATTTTCGCGTGCAGGGCGGCTTCGCCGGCGCGGAATACGCGATCGACTTCTTGCAGGTCCGCGAATACGCGGCCTTCGCCCTTAGCATTGATCGCCTCACGGGTCATGTAATAAAGACCCAATACAACGTCCTGAGACGGAACGATGATTGGCTCACCGTTCGCTGGCGACAGAATGTTGTTGGTGGACATCATCAACGCACGCGCTTCCAGCTGGGCTTCCAGCGTGAGCGGTACGTGAACAGCCATCTGGTCACCGTCGAAGTCGGCGTTGTATGCCGCACAAACCAGCGGGTGCAGCTGGATTGCCTTACCTTCGATCAATACCGGCTCAAACGCCTGGATACCCAGACGGTGAAGGGTTGGTGCACGGTTGAGCAGCACTGGGTGTTCGCGAATCACTTCTGCAAGAACGTCCCAGACCTCTGGCAGTTCACGCTCGACCATTTTCTTGGCGGCTTTGATGGTGGTCGCCAGACCACGCATTTCCAGCTTGCCGAAAATGAACGGCTTGAACAGCTCGAGAGCCATTTTCTTCGGCAGGCCGCACTGGTGCAGACGCAGGGTCGGACCTACGGTAATTACCGAACGACCCGAGTAGTCAACACGCTTACCGAGCAAGTTCTGACGGAAACGACCTTGCTTACCCTTGATCATGTCGGCCAGGGATTTCAGAGGACGCTTGTTCGAACCGGTAATGGCGCGACCGCGGCGACCGTTGTCGAGCAGCGCATCCACAGCTTCCTGCAGCATACGTTTTTCGTTGCGCACGATGATGTCCGGAGCGGACAGATCCAGCAGGCGCTTCAAACGGTTGTTACGGTTGATCACTCGACGATACAGATCGTTGAGGTCGGAAGTCGCAAAGCGACCGCCATCCAGCGGAACCAGTGGACGCAGATCTGGCGGCAGAACCGGCAGAACGGTCAACACCATCCACTCAGGCAGGTTGCCGGAACCCTGGAAGGCTTCCATCAACTTCAGGCGCTTGGACAGCTTCTTGATCTTGGTTTCGGAGTTGGTTTGCGGAATCTCTTCGCGCAGACGGCCAATCTCGTGCTCCAGATCGATAGCGTGCAGCAATTCGCGGACAGCCTCAGCACCCATGCGGGCGTCGAAGTCATCACCGAACTCTTCGAGAGCTTCGAAGTACTGCTCGTCGTTCAGCAGCTGACCTTTTTCAAGAGTAGTCATGCCTGGATCAATAACGACGTAGCTCTCGAAGTAGAGAACGCGTTCGATATCACGCAGGGTCATGTCCATCAGCAGGCCGATACGGGACGGCAGTGATTTCAGGAACCAGATGTGGGCAACCGGCGATGCCAGCTCGATGTGAGCCATGCGCTCACGACGGACCTTGGCCAGTGCAACTTCAACGCCACACTTCTCGCAGATCACGCCACGATGCTTCAAGCGCTTGTACTTACCGCACAGGCACTCGTAATCCTTGACCGGGCCAAAGATCTTGGCGCAGAACAGGCCGTCACGCTCAGGCTTGAACGTACGGTAGTTGATGGTTTCCGGCTTTTTAACTTCACCGAACGACCACGAACGGATCATCTCAGGCGATGCCAACCCGATACGGATGGCGTCGAACTCTTCGACTTGACCCTGGTTTTTCAGCAAATTCAGTAGGTCTTTCAAGGCCTTTCCTCCTGGCGGAGCAGAGAGTGGTCATACCGACCCACTCTCGATTCGCGTCACGTGTTATTCGGTTTCCAGATCGATATCGATACCGAGCGAACGGATTTCTTTGATCAACACGTTGAAGGACTCGGGCATGCCCGGCTCCATACGGTGATCGCCGTCCACGATGTTTTTGTACATCTTGGTACGACCGTTCACATCGTCCGACTTCACTGTGAGCATTTCTTGCAGAGTGTATGCCGCGCCGTATGCTTCCAGCGCCCAGACCTCCATCTCCCCGAAACGCTGACCACCGAACTGTGCCTTACCACCCAGCGGCTGCTGGGTAACCAGGCTGTAAGAACCAGTGGAACGCGCGTGCATCTTGTCGTCCACCAAGTGGTTCAGCTTCAGCATGTACATGTAGCCAACAGTTACCGGACGCTCAAATTTGTTGCCGGTGCGACCGTCGAACAGTTGCATTTGGCCACTGTCCGGCATGTCCGCCAGGCGTAGCATCGCCTTGATTTCGCTTTCCTTGGCACCGTCGAATACCGGAGTTGCCATCGGAACGCCGCCACGCAGGTTCTTCGCCAGATCCAGAACTTCCTGATCAGACAGGTCGTCCAGATTTTCCTGACGGCCGCCGATCTCGTTGTAGATCTCGTTCAGGAACTTGCGCAATTCAACGACTTTACGCTGCTCCTCGAGCATACGGTTGATCTTCTCGCCCAGACCTTTGGCCGCGAGGCCCAAGTGAGTTTCGAGAATCTGACCAACGTTCATACGCGAAGGTACACCCAACGGGTTAAGGACGATATCCACCGGTGTGCCATTGGCATCGTGCGGCATGTCTTCAACCGGCATGATCACGGAGACCACACCTTTGTTACCGTGACGACCGGCCATTTTGTCGCCCGGCTGAATGCGGCGACGAATGGCAAGGTAAACCTTGACGATTTTGAGCACACCTGGTGCCAGGTCATCGCCCTGTTGCAGCTTGCGCTTCTTATCTTCGAACTTGTCGTCCAGCAGGCGACGACGATCAACGATATAAGCCTGAGCTTTTTCGAGTTGCTCATTCAGCGCGTCTTCAACCATGCGTAGTTTGAACCACTGACCATGCTCGAGACCGTCGAGGACTTCGTTGGTGATTTCCTGACCTTTCTTCAGGCCAGCACCACCTTCGACAGAACGACCAACCAGCGCCTGACGCAGACGCTCGAAGGTTGCACCTTCAACGATGCGGAACTCTTCGTTCAGATCCTTGCGGATCTCGTCCAGTTGGCTTTTCTCGATGGACAATGCACGAGCATCACGCTCAACGCCGTCACGGGTGAATACCTGAACATCGATGACAGTACCTTTGGTACCGGTCGGTACGCGAAGGGAAGTGTCTTTAACGTCGCTCGCTTTCTCACCGAAGATCGCGCGCAGCAGTTTCTCTTCCGGCGTCAGCTGGGTCTCGCCTTTCGGAGTGACCTTACCGACCAGAATGTCGCCTGCGCCAACTTCAGCACCTACGTAAACGATACCGGCTTCGTCAAGCTTGTTCAGCGCTGCTTCACCCACGTTCGGGATGTCAGCGGTGATTTCCTCTGGACCAAGCTTGGTGTCACGCGCCACACAGGTCAGTTCCTGGATGTGGATCGTGGTGAAGCGATCTTCCTGAACAACACGCTCAGACAGGCAGATGGAGTCTTCGAAGTTGAAGCCGTTCCATGCCATGAACGCGATGCGCATGTTCTGACCCAGAGCCAGCTCACCCATATCGGTGGACGGGCCGTCAGCCATGATGTCGCTACGCTGGACGCGGTCACCCTTGCTCACCAGCGGACGCTGGTTGATGCAGGTGTTCTGGTTCGAGCGCGTGTATTTGGTCAGGTTGTAGATATCGACACCGGCTTCTCCCGGCTCAACTTCGTCATCGGCAACACGAACCACGATACGACTGGCATCAACAGAGTCGATCACGCCGCCACGACGAGCCACGACACAAACGCCGGAGTCACGGGCAACGTTGCGCTCCATGCCAGTACCTACCAGCGGCTTGTCGGCACGCAGGGTTGGTACAGCCTGACGCTGCATGTTCGAGCCCATCAACGCACGGTTGGCGTCGTCGTGCTCGAGGAACGGAATCAGCGACGCTGCAACCGAAACGACCTGCTTCGGCGAAACGTCCATCAAAGTGACGTCTTCCGGCGCCTTGACGGTGAATTCGTTCAAGTGACGAACAGCTACCAGTTCGTCGATCAGGTGACCTTTGTCGTTCATGGTCGCCGAAGCCTGCGCGATCACGTGATCGGCCTCTTCAATAGCGGACAGGAAGACGATCTCGTCAGTCACCAGACCTTCTTTCACCACACGGTACGGGCTTTCAAGGAAGCCATACTGGTTGGTTCGGGCATAGGCTGCCAACGAGTTGATCAGACCGATGTTCGGGCCTTCCGGAGTTTCAATCGGGCAAACGCGACCATAGTGGGTCGGGTGTACGTCACGAACTTCAAAGCCCGCGCGCTCACGTGTCAGACCACCAGGGCCCAGTGCAGAAACACGGCGCTTGTGGGTGATTTCGGACAGTGGGTTGTTCTGGTCCATGAACTGCGACAGCTGACTGGAACCGAAGAACTCCTTGACCGCAGCGGCGACCGGCTTGGCGTTGATCAGGTCCTGAGGCATCAGGCCTTCGCTCTCCGCCATCGACAGACGCTCTTTGACTGCACGCTCAACACGCACCAGACCTACGCGGAACTGGTTTTCGGCCATCTCACCGACGCAACGGACCCGACGGTTACCCAGGTGGTCGATGTCATCGACGATGCCTTTGCCGTTACGGATATCGACCAGGGTCTTGAGGACCGCAACGATATCTTCTTTACACAGCACGCCCGACCCTTCGATCTCGGTACGACCGATACGACGGTTGAACTTCATACGACCTACAGCAGACAGATCGTAACGCTCTGGACTGAAGAACAGGTTGTTGAACAGCGTCTCGGCTGCATCCTTGGTCGGCGGCTCACCTGGACGCATCATGCGATAGATTTCGACCAACGCTTCCAGCTGGTTGCCAGTCGAATCAATCTTCAGCGTATCGGAGATGAACGGACCGCAGTCGATGTCATTGGTATACAACGTTTCGATACGGACAACCTGTGCCTTGGCAATTTTGGCCAAGATTTCAGGGTTCAGCTCGGTGTTGCACTCGGCAATGATTTCGCCGGTGGCCGGGTGCACGATCGCCTTGGCAGTGGTACGGCCAATGACGTAGTCGAGCGGAACTTCCAGCGCTTTGATGCCGGCTTTTTCCAACTGATTGATGTGCCGCGCAGTAATACGACGGCCTTGCTCGACGATGACCTTACCCTTGTCATCCAGGATGTCCAGGACGGCAATCTCACCACGCAGACGCTGAGGCACCAACTCCAGGCTCAGGGATTCGCCCTGTACGTGGAAAACGTTGGTGGTATAGAAAGCGTCCAGCACTTCTTCAGTGGTGTAGCCAAGAGCGCGGAGCAAAACCGAAGCAGGAAGCTTACGGCGACGGTCGATACGGACGAATACACAGTCCTTGGGATCGAACTCGAAGTCCAGCCAGGAACCACGATAAGGAATGATGCGTGCGGAGTACAGCAGCTTGCCAGAACTGTGCGTCTTGCCGCGGTCGTGGTCAAAGAACACGCCTGGCGAACGGTGCAGTTGGGAAACGATAACACGCTCGGTACCATTGATAACGAAGGTACCGTTTTCAGTCATCAGGGGGATTTCACCCATGTAGACTTCTTGCTCTTTGATGTCCTTGATCGCTTTGTTCGACGATTCTTTGTCGAAAATGATCAGGCGCACTTTTACCCGCAACGGTACTGCGTACGTCACACCGCGCAGAACGCATTCCTTGACATCAAAAGCCGGTTCGCCCAGACGATAACCGACGTACTCCAAAGCAGCATTGCCGGAGTAGCTGATGATCGGGAAAACGGATTTGAAGGCCGCATGCAGGCCCACGTCGCGGAACTGATCTTTAGTCGCTCCCGCTTGCAAGAATTCACGATACGAATCCAGCTGGATGGCCAGGAGGTAAGGCACATCCATGACGTCCGGCAACTTGCTAAAGTCCTTGCGGATACGTTTTTTCTCAGTATATGAGTAAGCCATCAGCGTTCCCCAGCTTGGTCACCTGCTTGTTTGGCCTCCCCCGACGGGAGCGACCAGAAAATCGTGCAAACCCCATGGTTTGCGCCACCGTTCGAGGTGGTTGAAGCACGTTAGTGGCGCCGATCTGATCGGATGCCAATAACGGAAAAAGGCCGGTGGCAGAAGCCACCAGCCATCAGCCTTTCGCTCAACGCTTGGGCTGGAGACGCAAGGTCGATGCTTACTTCAGCTCGACTTTAGCGCCTGCTTCTTCCAGAGTTGCTTTGGCTTTGTCAGCAGCATCTTTTGCTACTGCTTCCAGAACAATGGCTGGAGCGCCGTCAACTACTGCCTTGGCTTCTTTCAGGCCCAGACCGGTCAGCTCACGGACAGCTTTAATGACGTTGACTTTCTTCTCGCCAGCTTCGGTCAGCATGACGTTGAATTCGGTTTGCTCTTCAACAACAGCGGCAGCAGCAGCTGGACCAGCCGATGCAGCAGCAGCGCTAACGCCGAATTTTTCTTCAAAAGCTTTGATCAGCTCAACAACCTGCAGAACGGACATTTCAGCTACGGCGTTGAGGATATCGTCTTGAGAGATAGACATGACTCTAATTCCTGAATTGTGTGAGGGCCTAAGCGGCCTTCGAAATAAACAAAAATACGCGAGAGAGAGTGCGAGCCCTTAGGCTGCTGCAGCTTCTTTCTGTTCGCGAACTGCCGCCAGAGTACGAGCCAATTTGCTGGTAGCGCCTTGAATCACGCTCATCAGCTGAGAAATTGCTTCGTTACGGGTCGGCAAGGTTGCCAGTACGTCGATCTGATTAGCTGCGAGGAACTTGCCCTCAAACGCAGCTGCCTTGATCTCGAACTTGTCCTGACCTTTGGCGAACTCTTTGAACAAACGGGCAGCAGCGCCTGGGTGTTCGTTGGAGAAAGCGATCAAGGTCGGGCCAGTGAACGCGTCGTTGAGGACACTGTATTCAGTGTCAGCAACAGCGCGCTTGAGCAGGGTGTTACGTACAACACGTACGTATACGCCAGCTTCACGAGCCTCTTTACGGAGTCCGGTCATCGCGCCTACTGTCACGCCACGGGCATCAGCCACGACAGCAGACAGAGCGACTTTGGCAGCCTCGTTGACTTCAGCGACGATGGCCTTCTTGTCTTCGAGTTTAATTGCCACGGGTTTAACTCCTGCTTGTTACCGTTTCATCTGGCCGGAGCCGGATGTCGTTTTGGTGTCTGATTCGGTAAGGAACCGGGAGCACCATCTGCGTAGGCTTGTGGTTTAAGACTTGCGTCGCCTACGGTCTTGGATAGCCCCCGCCAGGCAGGGACCCCAATTTTTTGCTAAGGCGCAGTTCCCTGCACCTCGGCGGTCTTACGCGTTCAACGAACCTTGATCGATGACCAAACCTGGGCCCATAGTGGTGCTCAGGGTAACGCGCTTGACATAGATACCTTTCGAGGAAGCTGGCTTGATACGCTTCAGGTCTGCGATCAGTGCTTCAACGTTCTCACGCAGCTTGTCAGCATCAAAGCCAACTTTGCCAACGGAGGTGTGGATGATGCCGTTTTTGTCAGTGCGATAACGAACCTGACCCGCCTTGGCGTTTTTAACCGCAGTGGCGACATCTGGAGTTACAGTACCAACTTTCGGGTTAGGCATCAGACCACGTGGACCGAGGATCTGACCCAACTGACCTACAACACGCATTGCATCCGGGGAGGCAATCACGACGTCATAGTTCAGGTCGCCGCCTTTCATTTCAGCAGCCAAATCGTCCATACCAACGCGATCAGCGCCCGCTGCCAGCGCAGCTTCAGCCGCCGGACCCTGGGTGAAAACTGCTACACGAACGGTCTTGCCAGTGCCGTGTGGCAGCACGGTAGCGCTACGAACAACCTGGTCAGATTTACGTGGGTCAACACCGAGGTTTACAGCAACGTCAACGGACTCGCTGAATTTTACGGTGGACAGTTCGGTCAGCAGAGCTGCCGCGTCGTTGAAGCTATAGGACTTGCCAGCTTCAACTTTCGAAGCGATTGCCTTTTGGCGTTTGGTCAGCTTAGCCATTACACACCCTCCACGTTAAGGCCCATGCTACGAGCAGAACCGGCGATAGTGCGCACGGCTGCTTCCATGTCAGCGGCAGTCAGATCCGCGTTTTTAGCTTTCGCGATATCTTCCAGCTGAGCACGGGTAACAGTGCCAACTTTGACGGTGTTCGGGCGAGCCGAACCGCTGGTCAGGCCAGCTGCTTTTTTCAGCAGAACCGAAGCAGGGGTGCTTTTGGTTTCGAAAGTGAAGCTACGGTCGCTGTATACAGTGATGATCACTGGAGTCGGCAGACCTGGCTCAAGACCCTGAGTACGGGCGTTGAAGGCCTTGCAGAATTCCATGATGTTCACACCGTGCTGACCCAGAGCAGGACCAACAGGTGGGCTTGGGTTAGCCTGAGCGGCTTTCACTTGAAGCTTGATGTAAGCGGTAATCTTCTTGGCCATGAGGCACTCCAATTACGGGTTCAAACGCCTCGAAAGGCTCCCCGGTTACTTGCGCGTTTATCCCAGTGACGACAAAACCCCACAGCCCAAGGCTGCGGGGTATGGGATTTTCAGCTCAGCTATGCCTTTTCGACCTGGCTGAACTCGAGCTCCACCGGAGTGGAGCGACCGAAAATGAGCACAGCCACGTGGATCCGGCTCTTTTCGTAGTTAACTTCTTCAACCGTACCATTGAAGTCCGCGAACGGACCGTCGGTCACGCGAACAACTTCACCCGGCTCAAACAGCGTCTTCGGCTTAGGCTTGTCGCTGCCATCGGCCACGCGACGCAGTATCGCTTCGGCTTCTTTATCGGTAATTGGGGCAGGCTTATCAGCCGTCCCACCAATGAAGCCCATGACACGCGGAGTATCCTTGACCAAATGCCAAGTACCCTCATTCATGTCCATCTGAACAAGCACATAACCAGGGAAGAATTTACGCTCGCTTTTGCGCTTCTGGCCGTTACGCATCTCTACCACTTCTTCAGTAGGGACCAGAATCTCGCCAAAACCATCTTCCATGCCTGCCAGCTTTACACGCTCGATCAGAGAGCGCATAACATGCTTCTCGTAACCCGAGTAGGCATGCACTACGTACCAACGCTTAGCCACGGGACACCCTTAGCCGACGATCAAGGAAACAAGCCAGCCGAGCAGGGAGTCGAGCCCCCACAACAGCAGCGCCATAACCAAAACCACAGCCACCACGATTAGGGTAGTCTGGGTGGTTTCTTGACGAGTAGGCCATACGACTTTACGAATCTCAGCGCGAGCTTCCTTGGCCAACACGAAGAAAGCTTTGCCCTTGCCCGTCTGCAGCCCTACATAAGCAGCAGCAGCAGCAATTACGAGCAGAGCGAGCACGCGATACAGGATTGGCTGCGCCGAGTAGTATTGATTTCCGACGACACCCACTACGACCAAAAGGACTACCACGAGCCACTTTACGAGATCAAAACGGGAGTCTTGGGCTTCAGCCTTTGGATTCATCTACTAAAATCCTGTGAAAAGAAAGCCAGACACGTTGAACCGAATCTGGCAGGTCAGGAGGGAATCGAACCCCCAACCTACGGTTTTGGAGACCGTCGCTCTGCCAATTGAGCTACTGACCTAAAAGCAAAATCAGGCCGACCATTATGCGGACCTGACAAGAAGATTTCAACAGCTATTCGACGAACCTTTTGCGATTCACCAAACAACCGCAGGCTTTCACTTGCCACCTAAATACAACGAAACCAGGCGACTCGCGACACCTAAAACAAAGGCAGATACTTTCATATCTGCCTTAGTAATGGAGCTCTTGAGCGGATTTGAACCGCTGACCTCACCCTTACCAAGGGTGTGCTCTACCAACTGAGCTACAAGAGCGAAACGCATTGCACAACCAACAAAACCTGGAGCGGGTAGCGGGAATCGAACCCGCATCATCAGCTTGGAAGGCTGAGGTTCTACCACTAAACTATACCCGCTGAGCTTGCTGCTTACGCTCAAATTTGGTGGAGGGGGAAGGATTCGAACCTTCGAAGTCGTAGACGTCAGATTTACAGTCTGATCCCTTTGGCCGCTCGGGAACCCCTCCTAAGCGAGCCGACATTCTATATGATGCCGACCTTCTGTCAACCTTTTTCTCAATAAAATCTTGAGGTTACAAACGTTGACTCAAGCTTCGCGTGCATTCCAACTTGTCTTGCACTGCGAAGCGGGCGCCATTCTATGCAAACTATTCTGTAGTTGCAATGCCTTCGCACGACATTATTTTACTTTTTAACTGCTGAAAATCCTGCCTTAACCTTCCTACCAGCACATCATCCACAAGACGCCTACTTTCAGGAGCTACTTTCAACCAAAACACCTCTCCCGAATCGTCCTGCCACCGACCAAATTGGGTCTGTATATCAAGGCTCGTTAGTCGCTGTTCCATTGTCCTGGCATCACTTTGCGAGACCCCTCCACCCAAGTAGATACACCGGGCGCCCACCGCTTTCGTACCCCCCTCCAGCCGACCCGCTCCAGATTCGCTGAGGAGTCGAATATCCTGCTGAGCGCCCTTATAGAGGGACAGGGGCGTGATCTCCTTGGGTCTGAGAGGAGCCTCCTGTTGATGCCACACGTAATAAAATGCGTTCAACATAACCAACAGCAAAAATACCCACCGCATGACGACCTCACAAACCCTCAGATGCCAGGACAGCTGTCATCCGCACTACGGCCATACCTAGGACTGCTCACGCAGTCTCAGACTCAACTCCCCACCACTAAATACGCGAACATCCTCTCCCACTCGCAACCGGAGCCCGCCAACCGCATCCACCCCAAGCACCGTACCCTCAATGGCGTTTGGACCCGAAAGCAACGTCACAGGTTTGTTTTGCCACAAATGATTGCGCTCCCACTCATCTCTAAAAGCGCCAAAGCCTTTCTCACTATGCGCCTCCAGATATTCGGCCAGGGCCACACTCAAGCGGGCTACAACTTGGTTGCGATCCATACCCACTCCCGCCTCAAGCGCCATGGAAGTCCAGGACTGATCGACCTGATCGGAAGACTGCATATTGACGTTGATACCAATGCCAACCACGACATGACAAACATCAGCTGGGTCACCAGTGAGCTCCAGCAAAACACCGGCGAGCTTTTGTCGCCCTACCAAAATATCGTTGGGCCATTTTAGCCCAGCGTCTTCAACTCCCATTTCCCGGAGCATTTTCACGACGGCAAGCCCCACAAGGAGACTTAAGCCCTCTAATTGCCGCATCCCACCCTCAACCCGTAGCGCCAAACTGTAATAGAGATTTTGGGCGAAAGGACTGACCCACTTGCGCCCGCGTCGACCGCGCCCTGCTGTCTGTTGCTCCGCTAGAACTAGCAAAGGCAAAGACACCCCTTGAGCCACCAGCCGCATGGCTTCCGCGTTCGTAGAATCGATGGTTTCGTAGACTCGAATATCCCAGCCAGCGACACCCTGATTGTCATTGAGCCATTTCATGTTCAATAGGGAAATGGGTTTAGCCAGGCGATATCCCCGACCGCGCACCTTATGAATCTCGATTCCTGTTTCGACTTGCAGCTGCTGGAGCTTTTTCCATACGGCGCTGCGACTGACCCCGAGCACTTGCCCCAAGTCTTCACCAGAATGGAACGCACCATCCCCCAGAAGCCTCAACAACGTCTGCATTTGTCATACGCCTTGCAATGAGGGACGCATAATATCCGCGCGCACCATCAATGCATAGAAGCCAAATCGCGACTTGGTCTGTTGAGATGTTTTTCCGCGCGCAAAAACAAAACCCCATCTGCTTTCGCAAATGGGGTTCTGGAATTTAATCTTGACGATGACCTACTCTCACATGGGGAAACCCCACACTACCATCGGCGATACATCGTTTCACTTCTGAGTTCGGGATGGGATCAGGTGGTTCCAATGTTCTATGGTCGTCAAGAAATTCGGGTACCAAGTCGTGGCCAGCGGCCTCGCCTCAGCAAATCGGGTATGTGATCAGGTCGTTCGTCTGTGCTGCAAACTTTCGGTTGCTGTCGTCTTCACAGTCACCGCAATCTGATGCCCTCTCGGGTCGCAGATTGCTTGGGTGTTATATGGTCAAGCCTCACGGGCAATTAGTATTGGTTAGCTCAACGCCTCACAGCGCTTACACACCCAACCTATCAACGTCGTAGTCTTCGACGGCCCTTCAGGGAACTCAAGGTTCCAGTGAGATCTCATCTTGAGGCAAGTTTCCCGCTTAGATGCTTTCAGCGGTTATCTTTCCCGAACATAGCTACCCGGCAATGCCACTGGCGTGACAACCGGAACACCAGAGGTTCGTCCACTCCGGTCCTCTCGTACTAGGAGCAGCCCCTCTCAAATCTCAAACGTCCACGGCAGATAGGGACCGAACTGTCTCACGACGTTCTAAACCCAGCTCGCGTACCACTTTAAATGGCGAACAGCCATACCCTTGGGACCGGCTTCAGCCCCAGGATGTGATGAGCCGACATCGAGGTGCCAAACACCGCCGTCGATATGAACTCTTGGGCGGTATCAGCCTGTTATCCCCGGAGTACCTTTTATCCGTTGAGCGATGGCCCTTCCATACAGAACCACCGGATCACTAAGACCTACTTTCGTACCTGCTCGACGTGTCTGTCTCGCAGTCAAGCGCGCTTTTGCCTTTATACTCTACGACCGATTTCCGACCGGTCTGAGCGCACCTTCGTACTCCTCCGTTACTCTTTAGGAGGAGACCGCCCCAGTCAAACTACCCACCATACACTGTCCTCGATCCGGATAACGGACCTGAGTTAGAACCTCAAAGTTGCCAGGGTGGTATTTCAAGGATGGCTCCACGCAAACTGGCGTTCACGCTTCAAAGCCTCCCACCTATCCTACACAAGCAAATTCAAAGTCCAGTGCAAAGCTATAGTAAAGGTTCACGGGGTCTTTCCGTCTAGCCGCGGATACACTGCATCTTCACAGCGATTTCAATTTCACTGAGTCTCGGGTGGAGACAGCGCCGCCATCGTTACGCCATTCGTGCAGGTCGGAACTTACCCGACAAGGAATTTCGCTACCTTAGGACCGTTATAGTTACGGCCGCCGTTTACCGGGGCTTCGATCAAGAGCTTCGCGTTAGCTAACCCCATCAATTAACCTTCCGGCACCGGGCAGGCGTCACACCCTATACGTCCACTTTCGTGTTTGCAGAGTGCTGTGTTTTTAATAAACAGTCGCAGCGGCCTGGTATCTTCGACCGGCATGGGCTTACGGAGCAAGTCCTTCACCCTCACCGGCGCACCTTCTCCCGAAGTTACGGTGCCATTTTGCCTAGTTCCTTCACCCGAGTTCTCTCAAGCGCCTTGGTATTCTCTACCCAACCACCTGTGTCGGTTTGGGGTACGGTTCCTGGTTACCTGAAGCTTAGAAGCTTTTCTTGGAAGCATGGCATCAACCACTTCGTGTTCTAAAGAACACTCGTCATCAGCTCTCGGCCTTGAAATCCCGGATTTACCTAAGATTCCAGCCTACCACCTTAAACCTGGACAACCAACGCCAGGCTGGCCTAGCCTTCTCCGTCCCTCCATCGCAATAACCAGAAGTACAGGAATATTAACCTGTTTTCCATCGACTACGCTTTTCAGCCTCGCCTTAGGGACCGACTAACCCTGCGTCGATTAACGTTGCGCAGGAAACCTTGGTCTTTCGGCGTGGGTGTTTTTCACACCCATTGTCGTTACTCATGTCAGCATTCGCACTTCTGATACCTCCAGCAAGCTTCTCAACTCACCTTCACAGGCTTACAGAACGCTCCTCTACCGCATCACCAAAGGTGATACCCGTAGCTTCGGTGCATGGTTTGAGCCCCGTTACATCTTCCGCGCAGGCCGACTCGACTAGTGAGCTATTACGCTTTCTTTAAAGGGTGGCTGCTTCTAAGCCAACCTCCTAGCTGTCTAAGCCTTCCCACATCGTTTCCCACTTAACCATGACTTTGGGACCTTAGCTGACGGTCTGGGTTGTTTCCCTTTTCACGACGGACGTTAGCACCCGCCGTGTGTCTCCCATGCTCGGCACTTGTAGGTATTCGGAGTTTGCATCGGTTTGGTAAGTCGGGATGACCCCCTAGCCGAAACAGTGCTCTACCCCCTACAGTGATACATGAGGCGCTACCTAAATAGCTTTCGAGGAGAACCAGCTATCTCCGAGCTTGATTAGCCTTTCACTCCGATCCACAGGTCATCCGCTAACTTTTCAACGGTAGTCGGTTCGGTCCTCCAGTCAGTGTTACCTAACCTTCAACCTGCCCATGGATAGATCGCCCGGTTTCGGGTCTATTCCCAGCGACTAGACGCCCTATTAAGACTCGCTTTCGCTACGCCTCCCCTATTCGGTTAAGCTCGCCACTGAAAATAAGTCGCTGACCCATTATACAAAAGGTACGCAGTCACCCAACAAAGTGGGCTCCCACTGCTTGTACGCATACGGTTTCAGGATCTATTTCACTCCGCTCTCCGCGGTTCTTTTCGCCTTTCCCTCACGGTACTGGTTCACTATCGGTCAGTCAGTAGTATTTAGCCTTGGAGGATGGTCCCCCCATGTTCAGACAAGGTTTCTCGTGCCCCGTCCTACTCGATTTCATTGACAAGAGATTTTCGCGTACAGGGCTATCACCCACTATGGCCGCACTTTCCAGAGCGTTCCGCTAATCTCAAATCAACTTAAGGGCTGGTCCCCGTTCGCTCGCCACTACTAAGGGAATCTCGGTTGATTTCTTTTCCTCAGGGTACTTAGATGTTTCAGTTCCCCTGGTTCGCTCCATGCACCTATGTATTCAGTGCAAGGTAACCATCTTGTGATGGTTGGGTTCCCCCATTCAGACATCTCCGGATCACAGTCTGTTTGCCGACTCCCCGAAGCTTTTCGCAGGCTACCACGTCTTTCATCGCCTCTGACTGCCAAGGCATCCACCGTATGCGCTTCTTCACTTGACCATATAACCCCAAGCAATCTGGTTATACTGTGAAGACGACATTCGCCGAAAGTTTGCATTTCACAAACTTTACCTTAGCCTGGACACACACCAGTGAAAGAGGTGCCCAGTCTATCTTTCTATCACATACCCGAATTTTTAAAGAACGATTCTGACAAAGATCAGAAATCAACATTCAGCCTTCTTCCGAAGGAAATGCTCATTTCTAAGCTTTAGCATGACAACTGTCTGTACCACCGAACACCGGTATGGTGGAGCCAAGCGGGATCGAACCGCTGACCTCCTGCGTGCAAGGCAGGCGCTCTCCCAGCTGAGCTATGGCCCCGTATCGCTACAGGGTGCACCGGTAATTGGTGGGTCTGGGCAGATTCGAACTGCCGACCTCACCCTTATCAGGGGTGCGCTCTAACCAACTGAGCTACAGACCCAATCGTCTTCTTCAATGAATCAAGCAATTCGTGTGGGAACTTGCGAAGAAGCTGAGTCTTCGATTAAGGAGGTGATCCAGCCGCAGGTTCCCCTACGGCTACCTTGTTACGACTTCACCCCAGTCATGAATCACACCGTGGTAACCGTCCCCCCGAAGGTTAGACTAGCTACTTCTGGTGCAACCCACTCCCATGGTGTGACGGGCGGTGTGTACAAGGCCCGGGAACGTATTCACCGCGACATTCTGATTCGCGATTACTAGCGATTCCGACTTCACGCAGTCGAGTTGCAGACTGCGATCCGGACTACGATCGGTTTTATGGGATTAGCTCCACCTCGCGGCTTGGCAACCCTTTGTACCGACCATTGTAGCACGTGTGTAGCCCAGGCCGTAAGGGCCATGATGACTTGACGTCATCCCCACCTTCCTCCGGTTTGTCACCGGCAGTCTCCTTAGAGTGCCCACCTTAACGTGCTGGTAACTAAGGACAAGGGTTGCGCTCGTTACGGGACTTAACCCAACATCTCACGACACGAGCTGACGACAGCCATGCAGCACCTGTCTCAGTGTTCCCGAAGGCACCAAACCATCTCTGGTAAGTTCACTGGATGTCAAGGCCTGGTAAGGTTCTTCGCGTTGCTTCGAATTAAACCACATGCTCCACCGCTTGTGCGGGCCCCCGTCAATTCATTTGAGTTTTAACCTTGCGGCCGTACTCCCCAGGCGGTCAACTTAATGCGTTAGCTGCGCCACTAAAATCTCAAGGATTCCAACGGCTAGTTGACATCGTTTACGGCGTGGACTACCAGGGTATCTAATCCTGTTTGCTCCCCACGCTTTCGCACCTCAGTGTCAGTATGAGCCCAGGTGGTCGCCTTCGCCACTGGTGTTCCTTCCTATATCTACGCATTTCACCGCTACACAGGAAATTCCACCACCCTCTGCCCTACTCTAGCTTGCCAGTTTTGGATGCAGTTCCCAGGTTGAGCCCGGGGATTTCACATTCAACTTAACAAACCACCTACGCGCGCTTTACGCCCAGTAATTCCGATTAACGCTTGCACCCTCTGTATTACCGCGGCTGCTGGCACAGAGTTAGCCGGTGCTTATTCTGTCGGTAACGTCAAAATTGCAGAGTATTAATCAGCAACCCTTCCTCCCAACTTAAAGTGCTTTACAATCCGAAGACCTTCTTCACACACGCGGCATGGCTGGATCAGGCTTTCGCCCATTGTCCAATATTCCCCACTGCTGCCTCCCGTAGGAGTCTGGACCGTGTCTCAGTTCCAGTGTGACTGATCATCCTCTCAGACCAGTTACGGATCGTCGCCTTGGTGAGCCATTACCTCACCAACTAGCTAATCCGACCTAGGCTCATCTGATAGCGTGAGGTCCGAAGATCCCCCACTTTCTCCCGTAGGACGTATGCGGTATTAGCGTTCCTTTCGAAACGTTGTCCCCCACTACCAGGCAGATTCCTAGGCATTACTCACCCGTCCGCCGCTGAATCAGGGAGCAAGCTCCCTTCATCCGCTCGACTTGCATGTGTTAGGCCTGCCGCCAGCGTTCAATCTGAGCCATGATCAAACTCTTCAGTTCAATACTGCAATCGGGTTTTGAGAAAACCCTATAAACTTGGCTCAGCAATCGTTGGTTAAACCATGATTTCTCGTGGAGCAACTTGCGATGCTGATAATCAGTTGACTTCAGTCTTACAACACAAGCACCCACACGAATTGCTTGATTCAATTGTTAAAGAGCGGTTGGTTAAGAGCTTTTCGTCTCAACCGAGGCGCGCATTCTACAGCAGCGTCTCAATCTGTCAAGCGGTTATTTTCAGAAGTTTTCAAAGTTTCCTTATCAACTTCAACCACTTGCGCTTCGTTCGGCTTGGCGTCTCATGTCAGCGGGAGGCGAATTCTACAGCGTTACAACCTGCTGTCAACCACCTTTTTCACCGCTGTCGATTCAGACACCAGAACCGAAACACTTCCTCGCCATCTTGAACCTGTAACTCGTTGATCCTCAAGGAGTTTTCGGTTCCGACTGCGCCGGAAGTGGGGCGAATTATAGACACATCCAAAGGGGCGTCAAGCACTTATTTGAACTTTATTCCAAATTCAGCGTAACACGCCCAAACGCCTTCTTCCCGGCCTGACAAACATGGGTCGCGCCTACTTTAAAGACAAAGCCACGATCAACCACTTCACCATCTATACGCACACCACCAGACGCCAACAGGTCGCGAGCAACCGCAGCGTTCTTCACCAACCCTGCCTTATTAAGGATGGCGCCGATTGGCATGTCTTCAGTCGCTGACACCGATATCTCAGGCAAGTCTTCAGGCAGCTCGCCATCTTTCATCCGGTTGCCCGCAGAACGGTGCGCAGACGCAGCAGCCTCTTCACCATGAAAACGCGCCACGATTTCTTCCGCCAGTTTGATCTTGATGTCCCGGGGATTCGCGCCGGCTTCGCAATCAGCCTTGAAGCCTTCGATCTCTTCCATGGAGCGGAAGCTCAGCAGCTCGAAGTAGCGCCACATCAGTGCGTCAGGAATAGAAACGAGCTTGCTATACATAATGCCCGGCGCTTCCTGGATGCCGACGTAGTTACCCAACGACTTGGACATCTTCTTCACGCCATCCAGACCTTCAAGCAACGGCATGGTCAGCACGCACTGCGCCTCCTGACCATAAGCACGCTGCAGCTCACGCCCCATGAGAAGGTTGAATTTCTGATCGGTGCCGCCCAGCTCGACATCAGCACGCAGCGCGACCGAGTCGTAACCCTGGACCAGCGGATAGAGGAATTCATGAATGGCGATGGACTGGTTCGACTTGTAGCGCTTGTCGAAGTCGTCGCGCTCCAACATACGCGCCACCGTGTACTGCGACGAGAGACGGATAAAATCGGCCGGACTCAGCTGATCCATCCAGGTGGAGTTGAACGCCACCTCGGTCTTGGCCGGATCGAGAATCTTGAAGACTTGCGCCTTATAGGTCTCGGCGTAATCGAGCACCTGCTCACGGGTGAGCGGCGGACGCGTGGCACTTTTGCCGCTCGGGTCGCCGATCATGCCGGTGAAATCGCCAATCAGAAAGATGACCTGATGGCCCAACTCCTGGAACTGCCGCAGCTTATTAATAAGCACCGTGTGACCCAAGTGCAGGTCAGGGGCCGTAGGATCGAAACCGGCCTTGATGCGCAGTGGCTGACCACGCTTAAGCTTCGCGACCAGTTCGGACTCGACCAGGAGTTCATCTGCACCACGCTTGATCAGCGCGAGCTGCTCTTCAACCGACTTCATTTCAGCCCCGTAATGCCTTATTTCAAAGGGAAACAACCATACAAGATCACCGCCCAAATACAAGTTCTGGCAACAGATGCTCGACGAATCAGGGAACGATCCGAACGCAAGCTTGCCTCAGGCAGGATTTGGTTATATTTTATACAGTTATTTCATCTTCATCATGTCATTCATCTTTTCCATTTCATCTTTTTTCAAAGTCAAAATTACCTATGAACGACACTCCGCCTAAAGCGCCTCCGCTTTATCCGAAGAGCCACCTGCTTGCAGCCAGCGGTATCGCTGCTCTGCTGAGCTTGGCCCTTCTGGTTTTTCCATCCAGTGATGTCGAAGCCAAGAAAACCAACCTGAGCCTCGAACTGGACACACCGGTCGATCAACTCAAGCAACAAGAAGACGCTCAAACGCAGTCTCAAGCCACAGAGTCCTCCACAGATTCCCCTTTTGCGCAGATCGACAACAACGCAGATGAGCCGGAAGACACCGCCAGCACTGCGCCAGCCGCCACCCCTGACAAACCCGAAAAGGAAGTCGCTGCGGCTGCAAAAAGCCCAACTCATCGGGAAGTCGTGGTCTCCAAGGGCGATACCCTCTCTACCCTTTTCGAGAAAGTCGGCCTTCCACCCGCCGCTGTCCATGAAGTGATTGCCAGCGACAAGCACGCCAAGCAATTCAGCCAACTGAAGAATGGGCAAATCCTGCAGTTCGAACTGTCCCCCGAAGGCAAGCTCAAACAACTGCACAGTAAGCTGAACGACCTCGAAAGCATCAGTCTGTCGAGAACCGACAAGGGCTACACCTTTACCCGTGATGTCAGCAAACCCAACGTACGCACCGCGTATGTCCACGGCGTCATAAGCAACTCCCTGTCGCAGTCGGCGCAGCGAGCGGGCCTGAGCCACAGCATGACAATGGATATGGCCAACATCTTCGGCTATGACGTGGACTTCGCGCAGGACATCCGCAAGGGTGACGAATTCGACGTGATCTACGAGCAAAAAGTTGTCAACGGCAAGACCGTCGGCACCGGCAATATCCTGTCTGCTCGTTTCACGAACCGCGGTAAGAGCTATACCGCCGTGCGCTACACCAACAAACAAGGCAATACCAACTACTACACCGCCGATGGCAACAGCATGCGTAAGGCATTCATCCGTACACCGGTTGAATATGCTCGCATCAGCTCCTTGTTTTCGATGGGCCGCAAGCACCCGATCCTGAACAAGATCCGCGCCCATAAAGGCATCGACTATGCTGCACCACGGGGCACACCGATCAAGGCGACAGGCGATGGGAAAGTGATTCTGGCTGGTCGCCGTGGCGGTTACGGCAACACCGTAATCATTCAGCACGGCGAGACTTACCGCACGCTGTACGGCCACATGCAAGGATTCGCCAAGGGCATCCAGAACGGTTCTAGCGTCAAGCAAGGCCAGGTCATCGGCTATATTGGAACAACCGGCCTGTCGACAGGTCCGCATGTACATTATGAGTTCCAGGTAAATGGCGTTCACGTTGACCCGTTAGGTCAGAAGCTGCCAATGGCAGACCCGATCGCCAAGTCCGAAAAACAGCGGTTCATGCAGGAAAGCCAACCTCTGATGGCGCGCATGGACCAGGAAAAGGCCACCATGCTGGCCTCGAGTAAGCGCTGACCTATGACTTTATATGTAGGTGTAATGTCCGGAAGCAGTCTGGATGGACTCGACTTCGCACTCGTAGAACAGGATGACCGACCGCGTCTGCTCGGCACCCACTACATTCCTATGCCCGACGATCTGCGCGCAGAGCTGCTTGGCTTGTGTGCCAGCGGCCCGGACGAGCTGGCCCGCGCCGGTATCGCCGAACAGAAATGGGTCCGTCTTGCCGCGCAAGGCGTTCTCGCGCTCCTAGATCAGCAAAACAAGCTGGCCGGCGAGATTCGCGCAATCGGTAGCCATGGCCAGACGATTCGGCATGAGCCCGCGCGTGGCTTCACGATCCAGATCGGTAACCCTGCCCTATTGGCGGAATTGACCGGCATCACTGTCGTCAGTGACTTCCGCAAGCGTGACATCGCGGCAGGTGGCCAAGGTGCACCTCTGGTTCCGGCCTTCCATGAAGCGCTCTTCGATGACAACAAGGACTATCGCGCCGTCTTGAACGTCGGCGGGTTCAGCAATCTCAGCCTGATCGAGATCGACAAGCCGGTTTCCGGGTTCGATTCCGGGCCGGGCAACGTGTTGCTTGATGCGTGGATTCAGGCCCAACGCGGCTTGAGCTACGACAAGGATGGCGCATGGGGCGAAAGCGGAACGGTCAATGCCGACCTTTTGAAATCAATGCTCAGCGACCAGTTCTTCCAGACCAAGGGCCCAAAGAGTACAGGCCGCGAAGTGTTTAATCTCGGCTGGGTGCATCACCACCTGTTCCAGCTGCCGACGTTGAAGCCCGAGGATGTTCAGGCAACGCTGCTTGAAGTAACGGCATTGAGCATCACTGAGTCGCTGCAATCGGCCCAGGCCCAGACCAAAGAGTTGTTAGTCTGTGGTGGCGGCGCTCACAACAAGGCGCTGATGGCCCGTTTGGCTGCTCTGCTTCCGAACACCAAAGTTTCCAGCACTGCCGAGTTTGGGGTCGATCCTGACTGGGTCGAAGCCATGGCATTCGCATGGCTGGCTCATTGCGCTCTGGAAAGCGTTCCCGCCAACCGCCCTAGTGTCACAGGTGCGGCAGGGCTGCGTGTGTTGGGTGCGATTTACCCTGCCTGATCCAAAAGGCAGAATGCAAAACGCCGCGCATCTGCGCGGCGTTTTCGTTTACAGCGAATGACTCAGATCGAGAACGATGAACCACAGCCGCATGTCGTTGCGGCATTCGGGTTCTTGATCACGAAGCGAGAGCCTTCGAGACCTTCCTGATAGTCCACTTCTGCGCCTGCCAGGTACTGGAAGCTCATCGGGTCAACCACCAGACTGACGCCTTCGCGCTCAACGATGGTGTCATCATCGGCAACGTCCTCATCGAAGGTAAAACCGTACTGGAAACCGGAACAGCCACCGCCAGTCACGAAAACCCGCAACTTCAGGCGGTCATTGCCCTCTTCATCGACCAGGGTTTTCACTTTGTGCGCTGCACCGTGCGTGAATTCCAGAGCCGTAGGTGTGAAGGTTTCAACACTCATGCTCAATATCTCCCGGCGGTAAGCCGTCATAATGCGTAATGACGGGCATTATCCGCTTCTCCTACAAAATTGGTCAACTATTCTAAAAGCAGCCACGAGCCTCAAGCGACAAGCTGCAAGTGAAAAGCATGGGATCCGGCTTCACGCTTGAGGCTTGGAGCTTGCCGCTTGAAGCTGCTGTTATGGAAGCAGCGCTGCGTGGGACAGGCCCATACGCTCGTCCAGTTCAAACATGATGTTCATGTTCTGCACCGCCTGACCCGATGCACCTTTGACCAGGTTGTCGATGACCGACAGCACCACCACCAGATCGCCACCTTGAGGACGGTGCACCGCAATCCGGCAGACGTTAGCTCCGCGCACGCTGCGGGTTTCCGGGTGGCTGCCAGCAGGCATGACGTCCACGAACGGTTCGTTGGCGTAGCGTTTTTCGAACAGCGCCTGCAGGTCGACAGACTTATCCACAACAGTCGAATACAGGGTGGCGTGAATGCCGCGGATCATCGGGGTCAGGTGCGGTACGAACGTCAGGCCGATGTCGCCACCGGCTGCACGACGCAGGCCCTGGCTGATTTCCGGCAGGTGACGATGGCCTTTCACGGCATACGCCTTGAAGCTCTCGCTGGTTTCGGCATACAGCGAACCCACACTGGCGCCACGGCCCGCACCGCTGATGCCGGATTTGCAGTCAGCGATCAGTCGGGATGGATCGGCCAGACCCGCTTCCAACAACGGCAAGAAACCCAATTGAGTGGCGGTCGGGTAGCAACCCGGTACAGCAATCAGCCGCGCAGCTTTGATTTTCTCGCGATTGACTTCCGGCAGGCCGTACACCGCCTCAGGCAGCAGTTCCGGCGCGCCATGCGGCTGGTTGTACCACTTGGCCCATTCGTCCGCGTCTTGCAGGCGGAAATCGGCGGAAAGGTCGATGACCTTGGTGCCCGCGGCCAGCAGCTCGCCCGCCAAGGCATGTGCAACGCCGTGCGGAGTGGCGAAGAACACCACATCACACGCGCCCAGTACCTTCACGTCCGGCACGCTGAATGCCAGGCCGTCGTAGTGGCCGCGCAGGTTCGGATACATGTCAGCCACCGGCAGACCGGCTTCGGAACGCGAGGTGATCGCGACCACTTCAGCTTCTGGATGCTGTGCCAAAAGACGCAGCAACTCGACGCCGGTGTAACCCGTGCCACCGACGATACCGACCTTGACCATAACGTGCCCCTCAACGAAACCACTGGAAAGCCGCAGATGATAGGAGTCCAGAGCCTGCGGGACAACCGTGAACGTGACGTACGGGCACCCATGCCACTACTATTTGCGCCACCGTGATTGTGGAAACTTAAAAATGCTCTGGATTAAAGCGCTGCACATCGTCTCGATGGTCTGCTGGTTCGCCGGCCTGTTCTACCTCCCCCGCCTGTTCGTTTACCACGCCATGAGCGAAGACGCCGTCAGCCGTGAGCGATTCTGCACCATGGAGCGCAAGCTCTATCGCGGCATCATGGGCCCTGCGATGATCGGCACGCTGGTGTTTGGCATCTGGCTGATTACACTCATCCCCGGCTACCTCCAACAGGGCTGGATGCACGCCAAGCTGACACTGGTCGTGATCCTGATTGGCTATCACCATATGTGTGGCGCTCAGGTCAAACGCTTCGCCCGGGGTGAGAATGGCCGCAGCCACGTGTTCTACCGCTGGTTCAACGAAATTCCCGTACTGATTCTGCTGGCGATTGTCATCTTGGTCGTGGTCAAGCCATTCTGATCCCAGTGCACTAGACGCCTCTAACCCAAGACAAGGAAGCCAAGCATGGCAGAACACTTCAAGATCGTTTTCGAAGGACAGCTGCGAACGGGTGTGGACCTGGAAACCGCTCGCCTCAATCTCGCGCAATTGTTCAAGAGTGATGTGTCCGGTATCGATCGGCTATTCACCGGTAAACCGATGACGGTCAAACGTGGCCTGACCCGTGATGATGCGCAACGGTATTTGAAGGCATTGAATGATGCCGGTGTCGAAGCCCGGATCGAGCCAGAACCAGCCGTCGCATGGACGCTGGAGGAAATTGAAGAGCCCGCTCAGGCGAAGCCGGCGTTCGAGCCCGCTGCGTCGCCTTATGCGCCGCCCCGTGCATCGGTGACCACCGAGTGGCCAACCGAAGGCGAATTAAAAGTCTTCACTGTTCAGGGTCGTATCGGACGCCTGCGTTATCTGGCGTGGTCAATGGTGCTGAGCTTCGTGGCGATGCTGCTTGCGGCCTTGTGTTTTGGGGTGTTGAGCATGTCGCTGGTGGCTGGAGGACTGCTGGCCACCGTGCTGGTTATCGTCTTCCTTGTGGTGAGCATTCAGATGGGCGCTCAGCGCCTCCACGACGCAGGCTGGTCCGCGTGGCTGTTGCTGCTGAACCTGATACCCCTGGTGAACAGCGTTTTTCCGCTGCTCATGATGGTGATCCCGGGCAACGCGGGCCCTAACCGTTACGGGCCGCCACCTCCCAAAAACACCCGAGCGGTGAAAGTGCTCTCCGTGCTTTGGGTCGTTTTCCTTTCTCTGGTATTCGTCGCAGCGCTCTTGGGCGGCTTCCACAAAGTCAAAGAGGAAGTCAAAGCCACAACCGGCGAATATGAACAATCGTTGCCTTATGACGACGACTCGGACCAGGCCACACCCGATGTACAGGTTGACCCCGCAACGCCTCCCGATGCAGGCGACGGCGACGACGATCAATAACTGCCTGATCGCATGGAAGCGGTCTCGACATTTGCAACATTGGAGAACTGCATGACCCGTTACGCCTTGGTCACAGGCGCATCCAGCGGTATTGGCCTGGCCATGGCCGAAGCCCTGGCTCGCCGTGGCCGCAATCTGATTCTGGTTTCCCGTCATCGGGACATGCTGGAAAGCATCGCGCTTGAGTTAACCCAGCGTTTCGGCGTTGAGGTGCTGTTCCGCGCCTGCGATCTGGGCGAGCCGCTGCGGCTGTCGGGTTTTTTGCTGGAGCTGGAAGAAGGTGAACGCCAGATCGACCTGTTGGTAAACTGCGCAGGCATCGGCAACAGCGGTCCGTTTCTCGCGCAAGAATGGGCGCAGGAGCAGGATCTGCTGGACCTCAACGTGCTGGCGCTTACCCGTCTCTGCCACACCGTCGGCAACCTGATGGCGGTGCAAGGTGGCGGGCAAATTCTCAATGTGTCTTCGATCATGGGCTTTCAACCGGGGCCATGGATGAGCACATACGCCGCGAGCAAGGCTTTCGTGCTGCATTTTTCCGAAGGATTGCGCGAAGAGTTGAAAAAGACCGGCGTGAAGATCTCCGTGCTCTGCCCCGGCCCCACGCGAACTTCGTTCTTCAGAACCGCGCAGCTCAACGCGGACAAGTTCACCAACGATAAAACCATGAGCGCCGAAGAGATCGCGCTGTATACCGTCCGCGCGCTCGACAAAAACCGCGCGGTGATCGTGCCGGGCTGGCGAAACCGCTTCCTGACTCGCCTGCCTCGCTACGCCGGGCGCTGGATGACGCGGAAAATCTGGGGGTCGATCCTCAAGTCACGCACATCCGCCTGATACGCTGTCCTTTCACAAACGACTGGGCGTGACCCGACACGCTCAGTACACTCGCTTCACCCCTCTCGAAAACGGAGTAACAAGGCTGTGGAGACTCTGTTCACCAAGATCATCAACCGGGAAATTCCGGCCAAGATCATCTACGAAGACGATCAGGTCCTGGCGTTTCACGACATCGCCCCTCAAGCGCCGGTGCACTTTCTGGTCATCCCGAAAAAGCCCATCGCGACCCTCAACGACGTGACCGAAGAAGACAAAGGTCTGCTGGGCCACATTCTCTTCACCGCGCAACGCCTGGCCAAGGAGCAAGGTTGCGAGGACGGTTTCCGGGTGGTGATGAACACCAACGAGAAAGGCGGCCAGACCGTCTATCACATTCACATGCACGTGTTGGGCAAGCGTCAAATGACTTGGCCGCCGGGCTGAGTCGCGATTTCAACGACTTACACCCGCCGGGCGTCTATCACGGGCATCGGCGGGCTGACGCAGGGCAAGCCTCGTCACGGCGATTGAGGTAGACTGGCCGCCGTGGATTTATCCGGAGGTGCCCATGGCTACCGAACGTCACTACTCCCCTATCGACCGCTTCCTGCTCCAGGCCGATGCCGCGATGAAAACGCTGCTGCCCGCCAGCGCGCATGCTCATCGCCCTTCCCCCGCCATCGTGCGACCCGACACCAAGATGAATGAGACCGACGCGAAACACGTCGCGGGGCTCATGCGCATCAACCATACCGGCGAGGTCTGTGCGCAGGCGCTGTATCAGGGCCAGGCCCTGACCGCGAAACTGCCGCATGTGCGCAAGGCAATGGAGCACGCCGCCGAGGAAGAGATTGATCACCTGGTGTGGTGCGAACAACGCATTCGCCAGCTCGGCAGCCATACCAGCGTGCTGAACCCGCTGTTCTACGGCATGTCATTTGGCATCGGCGCGGTGGCCGGTCTGATCAGCGACAAGGTCAGTCTGGGGTTTGTCGCGGCGACAGAAGATCAGGTTTGCAAGCACCTGAACGAGCATCTGGAGCAATTGCCGATCGAGGACGAGAAATCCCGGGCGATCCTGCAGCAGATGCGCACCGACGAAGAGTTACATGCCGAGGGCGCCATCGAAGCGGGCGGTTATCGGTTCCCGGCGCCGGTCAAGTTTGGCATGAGCCTGCTGGCCAAGGTCATGACCAAGAGCACCTATCGGGTTTGATCTAAGCGTTGCCGCAGGTTGCCTGCTTTACTGTAGGAGCGAATTCATTCGCGAGACGTAGGTACAGGCGACAGGAAGGTGTCGAATGTACTGACCTCTCGCGAACAAATTCGCTCCTACAGGTTTTTGGGCTGCGCTTTGGCTTGCCGGTGATGGCTGCCCCCGCCAGCAAATCATTGCGACACAGAGCACCTCAACCCAATTCGATGATTTCGGAATCGTGGGTGATTTCGACGCCAGCATTACCCAGCATGATCGACGCCGAGCAATATTTCTCAGCCGACAGCTCGATCGCACGCTTCACCTGAGTTTCTTTCAGCCCACGCCCCTTGACCACGAAATGCAGGTGGATCTTGGTGAACACCTTCGGGTCTTCAGTGGCGCGCTCGGCCTCCAGAAACGCTTCGCAGCTTTCAACGGGCTGACGGGCTTTCTTCAGGATGCTGACCACGTCAAAGTTACTGCAACCGCCCAGGCCGATCAGCACCATCTCCATCGGGCGCACGCCCAGGTTACGGCCGCCGCTCTCGGGTGGGCCGTCCATCACGACCACATGACCGCTGCCCGACTCGCCGAGGAACATGGCCTCACCCGCCCATTGAATACGCGCTTTCATCCCCAGGACTCCGATGCTTGAAAAAAGGCGGCCAGCTTAGCACAGGGCCGAGATGTCGCTGAGTGGACCGGAAATGTCGAGAAGCGACAGAAATGTAGGAAATTTCTGAAAAAAAGGGGAATTGCCGCTGCTGAACTGCGACAAATCGGAAATACTGCCGATACCTATAAGAATGCCGGAAGGCGCAGTTTTTTACGGGACACACCGATGGTTGTCATGACCCCACCGAACAAAATGAAACTGCTCGATAAGCTCCTCCCCCACGCACAGCGACGACGCTGCGCCGCCAAGACCAACATTATCTGCGCAGGTGAACAGTCCGAGTCGCTGTACCTGATCATCAAGGGTTCGGTCACGATTCTGATCGAGGACACTGATGGCCGGGAGATGATCGTCGCTTATCTCAACAGCGGTGATTTCTTCGGCGAACTTGGCTTGTTCCAGCAGGCCAGCACCGAGCCTCAGCGCAGCGCTTGGGTTCGGACCAAGACCGAGTGCGAAGTGGCCGAGATCAGCTACGCCAAATTCCGCGAGCTGAGCCAGCATGATCCAGAGCTGATGTACGCCATGGGCGGCCAGATGGCCGAGCGCCTGCGCAATACCACGCGTAAGGTGGGTGATCTGGCATTTCTCGATGTGACCGGCCGTGTGGCACGCAGCCTGTTGGACCTGTGCAAACAGCCTGACGCCATGACTCATCCTGACGGCATGCAGATCAAAATCACCCGCCAGGAAATCGGCCGAATCGTAGGTTGCTCGCGAGAAATGGTCGGTCGCGTGTTGAAGTCGCTCGAAGAACAGAAGCTGGTTCACGTACGCGGCAAGACCATGGTGGTCTTCGGCACGCGCTGATCGCCGTTACAGTTCCGCGAAAAGTTTCGCGTATCGCTCGGCAAGCCGGTCGAGGAAATCCGGGGCGGCGAACTGTTCGTGCAGCGCGATGTGACTGTCGGCGCGACACCGCTGGTCAAGATCGCACATCTGATTGAAACGGTTGACGGCGTTGACCATTTCAACCCGTTCGTTATCCAGCAACATCGCTCCATGGGCCAAGACCACTGGCCGCTTGCCGCCTTGGCTCTGCCGCCAACGCTGAGCGGTGCCGACCATCTTGCGACCGTCAAGATTGACGTTGAACCGGCCATCACAGAACGCGCCTTCGACTTCGCCCAACGAGGCCGCGCCGCCCAATTCGCCCAGCACATCAAGCATGGGCTGACACAAACGCAGGTAGGCGTTTTCGATGCGATCGCGGTCAGGTTCGGATTGAGGCTGTACGTACACCAACGCCACGTTGACCGTGGCAGGGGATTGAGGCACCGGCTCGCCACCGCTTTCCCTGAGGAGAATCGGCCAACCGAGATCGGCGAGGGTTTCGCTGGCTTCGGTAAAGCCGTCAAGGCGACTTGAGCGCCGAGGCATGACCAGCGCGTGATCATCGGGCCGCCAGAACAAGAGGCCGTAATCGGCATCCCCGGCGCAGACAGAGGCCAGCAAATCCTGCTCGGCCTTGAGGCCGGCTTCAACGCAGATGTCTATCACACGAACGGTCATAGCCATTCAACTCCTCATGGGCCCGACGCCCCTTGTAGGAGTGAGCTTGCTCGCGATCGGGGTGGATCAAACACCACTGCACTGTTTGAACCGACGCTATCGCGAGCAAGCTCACTCCTACAGAGAAGGGGCCTGCCGAAACCGCGCTTTTTCGTCAATCCAGCGTGCTGGACTTGATCGCTGCAGTACCTTTCTCGGGGAAGAACAGGCGCTGCAATTCCACGCCCGGCTTCTCGGCGCGCATGAATGCTTCGCCCACCAGAAAGGAATACACCTCGCTGATTTCCATCAGCTCGACATCGGCACGGTTGAGAATGCCGCTTTCGGTGATGACCAGACGATCGCGCGGAATGCGCGGCAGCAGGTCCAGCGTGACTTCCAGGCTGACGTCGAAGGTGTGCAGGTTGCGGTTGTTGATGCCAACCAGTGGGGTATCCAGGGTTTTCAGGGCGCGGTCCAGCTCGTCGCCGTCGTGCACTTCCACCAGAACGTCCAGTTTGTTGGCTTTCGCGACGGCAGCCAGCTCGGCCATCTGCACGTCATCAAGGGCAGAAACGATCAGCAGAATGCAATCCGCGCCCAACGCACGGGCTTCGACGACCTGATACGGGTCGATCATGAAGTCCTTGCGAATGACCGGCAGCTTGCATGCGCCACGGGCTTCTTTCAGGTAAGCGTCGGCGCCCTGAAAGAAGTCGATGTCGGTGAGCACGGACAAGCATGTCGCGCCGCCCGCTTCGTAGCTCTTGGCGATTTCGGCGGGTTGGAAGTTCTCGCGAATCACACCCTTGCTCGGCGACGCCTTTTTGATCTCGGCGATGACAGCGGGCTGCTTCCGTTTGGCCTGCTCGATCAACGCCTTGGCGAAACCACGCGGTGCACCGGCTGTGGCGACCAGGGTTTCCAGTTCGGACAAGCTGACGCTGGCACGGCGCGCCGCAACTTCCTCGGCCTTACGGGCCAGAATCTTTTCCAGTACCGTCGGCACACTCATCCTTCGTTCTCCTGTTTGAATACCGCCGTAAAGGCACCCAGCTCTTCCAGCTTCTCACGGGCAAGACCGGTGTGCAGCGCGTCGTGCGCCAGCTCAACGCCCTCTTTCAACGTCGAGGCATGATCAGCAGCATAGAGCGCTGCGCCCGCGTTGAGCACAATCATTTCGGCGGCTTTCTGACCGTTTTCAGTCTTGCGACGGCCCAACGCATCGCGGATCAGTTCGAGCGATTGCTGCGGGCTGTCCACCACAAGGCCAAACAGGCTCTGGCTCTTCATGCCGAGGTCTTCCGGCTGCACCCAGTATTCAGTGACCGCGCCGTTCTTCAGCTCGGCAACGAAGGTCGGTGCCGCAAGGCTGAATTCATCCAGGCCGTCCTGAGAATGCACCACCAATACGTGCTTACTGCCCAGACGCAGCAATACCTCGGCCAGTGGCCGGCACAGCGCCTGACTGAACACGCCGACGACTTGGTGTTTTACGCCTGCCGGGTTGGTCAATGGGCCGAGCATGTTGAACAGCGTGCGCAGGCCTAACTCCTTGCGCGGGCCAGCGGCGTGTTTCATCGCTTGATGATGGGTCTGGGCGAACATGAAACCGATGCCCACAGCGTCGATGCAACGGGCCACCTGAACCGGCGTCAGGTTCAGGTAGACGCCAGCCGCTTCCAGCAAATCAGCGCTGCCGCTTTTGCCCGAAACCGCGCGATTGCCGTGTTTGGCCACGGTGCAACCTGCTGCCGAGATGACCAGTGAGGCAGCCGTGGAGACGTTGAAGATGTTGGCGCCGTCACCCCCGGTCCCGACGATGTCGACCACGCGATCCAGCGTCTTGAGTTCGACCTGACCTGCCAACTCACGCATCACCGAAACCGCGCCGACGATTTCGTCGATGGTCTCGCTCTTCATGCGCATACCCATCAGGAACGCGCCAATCTGCGCCTGGGTGCACTGACCGGTCATGATTTCGCGCATCACGTCGCGCATTTCATCGGTGGTCAGGTCCAGTTGATTCACAACCCGGCCCAGCGCCGTTTTGATATCCATTGCCATGTCGATTTGCCCTTAACCCTGACGAGTGCCGCCGGTCTGCTTGAGGAAGTTGGCGAACAGCTCGTGGCCCTGCTCGGAGAGGATCGACTCAGGGTGGAACTGCACCCCCTCGACGTTCAATGTCTTGTGACGCAGGCCCATGATTTCATCAACCGAGCCATCTTCGAGTTGAGTCCATGCGGTCACTTCCAGACATTCGGGCAACGTCTCGCGCTTGACCACCAGCGAGTGGTAACGGGTGACGGTTAGCGGATGTTTCAGGCCTTCGAACACGCCTTTGTCTTCGTGGATCAGATCACTGGTCTTGCCGTGCATCACCTGACGGGCACGTACCACATCGCCGCCGAACGCTTGCCCGATGGACTGATGGCCCAGGCAGACGCCCAGCACCGGCAGTTTGCCGGAGAAATGCTTGATCACGTCGATGGACACGCCCGCTTCATTCGGGGTGCAGGGGCCGGGGGAAACCACGATGCGCTCGGGATTCAGGGCTTCGATTTCGGCAACGGTCATTTCGTCGTTGCGGATCACTTTAACGTCGGCACCCAGTTCGCCCAGGTATTGCACAACGTTATAGGTAAAAGAGTCGTAGTTATCGATCATCAGCAGCATTTTGCGCTTAACCTTTTGAACTGACTTCAAGGGTGGCCTTCCGTTTTCAATACCCGCAGTTGTGCACACATGAGTCGCGGGCGCTTGTCCGGCGAAACGGCACTAAACCGAGGTACAGAAGGCATATCAATACAGGTCCGGCAAGGCCGGCAGGGAAATAGTCAGGCGCGCCAACGCCAACGGGCGTGAGCCTTGATAACGCGCATCAAGAAGCTGCTGACAATCGACACAGGAAAGGTCTCGTTCATACGTTGCCGCACAGTAGCGTACCGCCGCATGTGGCGCAATATCGTAGTGCCCGGGTGGCAGGTCCTGAACGCTTTTTGGCGGCATTTCGAGGTTGGCAAGAGGCAGATGCAAACCTCGACGCCAACACAGAATGGCGCATCCAACTGACCCAAGGCAGGTCATCCTGTATCGAGGCTGCTACCTTCTGGTACAGCACCACACAATAAGAAGGGACCTCTCGATGCTGAAAACCACTCTGCGCTGGCCTTTTGCTGCCTGTCTGCTCTCCCTCGCCTGCTCCTCGGCAGTCGCGGCCTCCTCCCCTTACTCCACGATGATCGTCTTTGGTGACAGCCTTGCCGACGCCGGCCAATTCCCCGATGCCGGTGGACCTCCGGGTTCTACGTTGCGCTTCACCAATCGCACCGGGCCGACGTTCAAAGACGGCAGCGGCGAAGCCTTTGGTTTGAATTCTTCAACGTTGCTTGGTGGGATGCTGGGGGTTGCGCCAGGCGATTTGCAGGCCTCGACCTCGCCGGTCCGTGCGGCTCAGGGTTTGCCCGATGGTAATAACTGGGCGGTCGGCGGCGACCGGACGGATCAGATCCTCGCAGCCATCACCACACAGTCGCAAGTGGCGAACACGGACACGTCGACCGGCGTGACCACGGTGTTCCGCACCCGGCCGGGCTATCTGGTGGAGAACAATTTCCGCGCAGACCCGAACGCGCTGTATTACCTGACGGGAGGGGGCAATGACTTTTTGCAGGGACGCGTCATCAGTCCGGCTCAAGCGGTGAACGCCGCCAACAATCTGGCCGACAGCGCGCAAGTGCTCTCACAGGCCGGAGCGCGTTACATCATGGTCTGGCTGCTGCCCGACATTGGTCAAACGCCCGCCGTGTCCGGGACCTTTCTGCAAGGGCCATCGACCTTGCTCAGCGGCGTGTTCAATCAGCAGTTGGTCAGCCGTCTGGGGCAGATCAACGCCGAAGTAATCCCGCTGAACGTTCCGGGGTTGGTCCGAGAGGTGCTCGACAATCCCGCGCAATTCGGCCTGGCAGCGGACCAGAATCTGGTGGGCACCTGTTTCAGCGGCAACGGCTGCCGCGCCAACAGCGTATACGGCATCAACGGCACTTCGCCTGATCCGACCAAGTTGCTGTTCAACGATGGCGTACACCCGACTGTCGCGGGTCAGCGCCTGATTGCCGACTACGGGTACTCGATTCTCTCGGCGCCGTGGGAAATCACCCTCTTGCCGGAAATGGCCAACGGCACGTTGCGCGCACAGCAGGATGAACTGCGCAGTCAATGGCTGGCGGATTGGGGCAACTGGCAGGCCGTCGGAGAGTGGCGTGCCATTGTCGCCGGGGGCGGTCAGAGACTGGACTTCGATGCGCAAGGCAATTCTGCCAGCGGCGACGGTCATGGCTACAACCTCACCGTCGGCGGCAGCTACCGGTTTGCCGAGGACTGGCGCGCAGGGCTGGTTGCCGGGGCCTATCGGCAAACGCTTGAAGCCGGGCCACGGGATTCGGACTACAAGCTCAACAGCTACATCGCCACGGCTTTCGTGCAGTTTCAGGCGAATCACTGGTGGGCCGACCTGGCAGCATCGGGGGGCAAGCTCGATTACGACAACCTGAAACGCAAATTCGCGCTGGGCGTCAGCGAAGGCGCAGAAAAAGGCGACACTGACGGCAATCTGTGGGCACTCAGCGGCCGACTCGGCTACGACCTGGCCGAGCAGAGCAGTCGCTGGCATGTTTCGCCGTTCATTAGCGCTGATTATTCCCGCGTCGAAGTCGATGGTTATTCGGAGAACAGCACTCGCGCCACCGCGCTCAACTATGACGATCAAACCCGTCGCTCGAAACGCCTGGGCGCAGGCCTGCAAGGCAAGTTCGATGTCACGCCGCAGACGCAGCTCTTCGGCGAAGTGGCCCACGAACGGGAGTTCGACACGGATCAGCAGGACGTGACGATTGCCTTGAACAGCGTGCCGGGGGTGGATTTCAACCTGCAAGGATATGAGCCGCAGCGCAGTTTGAACCGTGCGAGTGTGGGGTTGAGTCAGCGATTAGCGCCTGATCTGACGCTGAGAGCGGGGTACAACTGGCGCAAGAATGATGACGTGACGCAGCAAGGGCTGAATCTGGCGTTGAGCCTGGATTTCTAACAACCATCAGACCTGTAGGAGTGAGCTTGCTCGCGATGGCGTCGTGTCAGGCAATAAATGAGTCAACCATCGGCCCCGATCGCGAGCAAGCTCACTCCTACAGAAAAACCGTGTCCGCCGCACGATTGAGCGGCGACAGGTCGACGATCACGCCTCGGGCGTCTGTTCCGCCAACGCCACGGCGCGGAACATCGCGCGGCGTTTGTTGAGGGTTTCTTCCCATTCCAGCGCTGGCACCGAGTCAGCCACAATGCCGCCGCCAGCCTGCACGTGCAGCTCACCGTTCTTGATCACCGCCGTGCGGATCGCAATCGCGGTGTCCATGTTGCCGTTCCACGCGAAGTAACCCACCGCCCCGCCGTATACGCCACGTTTGACCGGCTCCAGCTCGTCGATGATTTCCATCGCGCGGATTTTCGGTGCGCCGGACAGGGTGCCCGCAGGCAAAATCGCCCGCAGCGCGTCCATCGCTGTCAGCCCGCTTTTCAGTTGGCCAGTGACGTTGGACACGATGTGCATCACGTTGGAATAACGCTCGATGACCATCTTCTCGGTCAGCTTCACCGAGCCGATTTCCGAAACGCGGCCAGTGTCGTTACGACCCAGGTCGATGAGCATCAAGTGCTCGGCGATTTCCTTGTCGTCGGACAGCAGATCGACTTCCAGCGCGTGGTCCGCCTCTTCGGTCGCACCGCGAGGGCGGGTCCCGGCGATCGGGCGCACGGTGATCAGGTTGTCTTCCACTCGCACGAGCACTTCTGGCGAACTGCCGACGACGTGGAAGTCGCCGAAGTTGAAGAAGTACATGTACGGGGTCGGGTTGAAACTGCGCAGTGCGCGGTACAGATCGATCGGCGCGGCCTTGAAGTCGATGGACATTCGCTGCGACGGCACGACCTGCATGCAGTCGCCCGCCAAGATGTATTCCTTGATGGTGTCGACGGCTTTTTCGTAGTCGCCCTGGGTAAAGCTCGAACGGAAAACCGGGTCTGCGGCTTGCGGACGGGTCAGGTCCAGACCGCGACGTGGCGTGATCGGCTGACGCAGTTTCTCCATCAGCGCTTCCAGACGCGCGAGGCCACCTTCATACGCTTCCGGCTGAGACGGGTCGACCAGCACGATCGCGTGCATTTTGCCTGCGAGGTTGTCGAACACGACGACCGCGTCGGACACCATCAACAGAATGTCCGGCACGCCGATCGGGTCCGGGTTCGGGCTCTTGCCCAGACGCGGCTCGACGTAGCGCACGCAGTCATAACCGAAATACCCTACCAGACCGCCGTTGAAGCGCGGCAGGCCGGGAATGGTCGGCACGTTGTAGCGGGCCTTGAAGGTCTCGACGAACGCCAGCGGGTCTTCGGCTTTCAGGCGCTCGATCTCGACGCCGTCGTGGGTCACGCTGATGGTGTGCTCATGCACGCGCAACACGGTGCGGCACGGCAGGCCGATCATCGAATAACGGCCCCATTTCTCCCCGCCCTGCACCGACTCCAGCAGATAGGAATTCGGCTCATCAGCGAGTTTCAGGTAGATCGACAGCGGGGTGTCGAAGTCGGCAATGGTTTCGAGAGCAAGCGGGATGCGGTTGTAGCCTTCAGCGGCCAAGCGCAGGAATTCTTCGCGGGTCATGATCAGCCTCGTGGTCTGAGGGTAAAACGGTCAGGTGTGCAAACGTGCCGGACGTCCGGCCAGATTCAAGTCAGGCGCGCCAACGCCAGCGGGCCAGGGCCTTCATGACTTTCATCCAGAGATTGCGAGTGACCACCACGATGGATTCTCTAAAGGAGGGAGCTTCAACTGGAGGCAACGTTATCTCAGCCCCCTCATCTAAGCAACCGGGAATCAGTTTGCGCAGATCGTCGATCACCAATGCCGGAGATTCCTCGGCAATTGGCCGACCATGGTTGTAACCGTAGCTCAGCGCCACACACGCAACACCAGCGGCTTTCGCGGCCAGCACGTCGTTGCGCGAGTCGCCCACGAACAGCGATTGCGAGCCGGGCACGCCGGCCATTTTCATCACGAAAAACAGCGCAGCGGGATCGGGCTTTTGCTGGGGCAGCGTGTCACCGCCGACGATCCAGCGAAAGAAGCGGCCCAGCTTCATGTCGTCCAGCAGCGGCGCGACGAAGCGTTCCGGCTTGTTGGTGATGAGCGCCATTTCCACGCCCTGCTTCTGCAACCATTTCAGGGTCTCGCGCACGCCGGGGTAAACGCGGGTCAGCGAATGGTTGTCGCCGTAGGCGTTCATGAAGATCGCCAGCGCTTCTTCGGTGGAGGCTTCGTCCACCGAAGAATGGTCCATGTCGTTGGCCAGGGCCCGTCGCACAAGGACGCGCACCCCATTGCCGATCCAGTCCCGCACACGCTCGATACCGGCTGGCGCGCGCCCGAGCTGGTTGAGGGTCTTGTCCACAGCTGCGGCCAGGTCCGGCACCGAATCAACCAATGTGCCATCCAGATCAAACATGATCAGTTTGGGCAGGCGACCTGGAAACAGCTGCTCGAAGCCGCTCATGCGCGGGCCAACGCCAGTTCTGCACGCATTTTTTCAATGACTTCTTTGTAGTCGGGCGCATTGAAAATGGCGGAACCCGCCACGAACGTGTCAGCGCCAGCCGCGGCGATGTCACGGATGTTGTTGACGTTGACGCCGCCGTCGATTTCCAGACGGATATCGCGACCGGACGCATCGATCAGCGCGCGGGCTTCGCGCAGTTTGTTGAGCGTGCCGGGGATGAATTTCTGGCCACCGAAACCTGGGTTGACGCTCATGAGCAGGATCATGTCGACCTTGTCCATGACGTATTCGAGCAGGTTCAGCGGGGTGGCCGGGTTGAACACCAGGCCCGATTTGCAGCCGCCTTCGCGGATCAGTTGCAAGGAGCGGTCGATGTGCTGGGTCGCTTCCGGGTGGAAGGTGATGTAGGTCGCACCCGCTTCGACGAAGTCGCCGATGATGCGGTCAACCGGGCTGACCATGAGGTGCACGTCAATCGGCGCAGTGATGCCGTACTTGCGCAAGGCCGCGCAGACCATCGGGCCGATGGTCAGGTTAGGGACGTAGTGGTTGTCCATGACGTCGAAGTGGACGATGTCGGCGCCAGCGGCCAGGACATTGTCGACTTCCTGACCCAGACGGGCGAAATCGGCGGAGAGAATCGACGGAGCAATAGCGAAGGGCTGCATGACGCACCTTTTTGAGCGAAATCACGGTGGCGCGCATTGTACTCCAGAGTTTGGAAGGCGGGTTATGTGTCAGATAGGCCGCTTTCGCTGCCGTCGTAACCTCCGGCGTCTCCGACAGGGAGTGTGGCGTGCCGGAGACGTTTGGACTTTCCCACCGATGTCGCAGCTTCCCGGAAGTCATGACCTCCCGTGAACTTTGTAGGATCTTCCGGAGGTTACGACGGTGGCGAAGACGGTGCGTCAGACAGCCAGCATTCTCGATCAGTACGCTGCGCGGTAGATTTTCTCGATATCGGCAGCGGTCAATTTGCGCGGATTATTGCGCATGAGGCGGTCGATCTTGCTCGCCTCTTCGGCCATGGCCGGGATGGCATCTTCCGGCACATTGAAGCTGCGCATGCCCGTCGGAATGTCCACGGCGGCGCACAGGTCGGCCATGGCTTTGACGGCCTGATCGGCGGCATCCTTGTCGCTCAGGTGAGCCACGCGCACGCCCATGGCTTCAGCGATGTCGCGGAAGCGCTCGACGCAGGCCATCTTGTTCCACTCCATCACGTAGGGCAGCAACAAGGCATTGCTGACACCGTGGGCGATGTTGTAACGGCCGCCCAACGGGTAGGCCAGCGCATGCACCGCGCCTACGCCTGCGTTACCGAATGCCATGCCGCCCATCAGGCTCGCGGTGGCCATGTCCTCGCGGGCTTGCAGGTTTGAGGGGTTGGCGTAGGCCTTGGGCAGCGCCTTGGCAATCAGCTTGATGGCACCGAGCGCGATGGCATCGGTGATCGGCGAAGCGTTGACCGACAGGTAGGATTCGACCGCGTGTACCAGCGCATCGACACCGCTCGCGGCGGTCACGCTGCGCGGGCAGGTCAGGGTCATGACCGGACTGACCAGGGCGACGTCCGGCAGCAGGTAATCGCTGACGATGCCTTTTTTGAGTTGCGCTTCTTTATCGGAAAAAATCGCGACGTTGGTCACTTCCGAACCGGTCCCCGCAGTGGTCGGAATCGCAATCAGCGCAGGGCCTTTGCGTTTCACCAGATCGACGCCGAACAGCTCGGCCAGCGGCCCTTCGTGACCGGCAAACGCAGCGACCCCTTTGGCAATATCGATGGCGCTGCCGCCACCCAGACCGATCAGACCGTCGTGCCCACCTTCGCGATAAGCGCGGGTGCAGTCCTCGACGATTGAGATTTCCGGCTCGGGTTTCACCTGATCGAAGATGCCGTAACGACGGCCACCCAATTGCGCCAGCGCGAGGTCAACGGTGCCGGACTTCACCAGAATGGCGTCAGTGACGATCAGAGGATGGGTGACGTTGAGGCGGGTCAGTTCAGCGGAAAGCTGCTCAATGGCGCCTTGGCCAGTGATCAGTTTGTTGGCAATTTTAAAGGCGCTGATGGTGGAGGCAGAGAGACTCATCGGGGCTCGTCCTGTACGTAGTTTTATTGGAAGACGTGCAGAATGAGATAGCGAAAGCTGTGCCAAACCTCGCAAAGCCTTTGGGTATAAGGGCATGCGTGACAGGAAGGTCGGTAGAAGGGAGTTTGACCGCTCAGTTTTGATCAGCTTTATGATCGAATTGAGGCGGTCTGATTGAAATTCTAATCAGACCGCTCCCAACGTTTCATCTTCTGCACCACCGTGGCTTGGCTCACGCCCAGCGCCTTGGCGGCGAGCCGCGTGGTCTTGTGCACCTGCAACGCCGCGCGGATCGCCGAGCGTTCGGCGTTCTCTAGCACCTTGCGCAGCGGCAAGCGGCTGTCGTCAGTGTTTTTCGGGTCGAGGTTGAGAATTTCTTCTGGCAGGTCCAGTGCCTCGATGGTGCCGCTCTGGTTCGTGACCACCATCCGCTCAACGATGTTGATCAGCTCACGAATGTTGCCGGGCCAGGGGTACTCGCACATGAGGTCGAGCGCTTCAAGGCTCCACTGTATTTGCCGCTCATAACGCGCATTAAAGCTGTCGAGGTAGTAATGCAGGAGCGGCGGGATTTCTTCGCTGCGCTCGCGTAAAGCCGGAATGCTGATGGGGACCACGTTGAGTCGGTAGAACAGGTCGGCGCGAAACGTCCCTTCCGCCACCAACTGTTTGAGGTCGTGATGAGTCGCACTGATGATGCGCACGTCCACTTCTTTCAGCTCCAGCCCACCCACGGGGATAAAGCGGTTTTCTTCGATGATCTTGAGCAGCTTGACCTGCACGGGGAGCGGCAGGTCGCCAATTTCGTCGAGAAACAGCGTGCCGTGGTGCGCCAGTTCCAGCAGGCCGCGCTTGCCTTTCGGCCCCGCCCCAGTGAATGCGCCGGGGGCATATCCAAAGAGTTCGGCTTCGATCAGGTTCTCGGGCAACGCGCCACAGTTGAGGGCCAGAAAAGGCTCGCTGGCGCGGGGGCTGGCGTTATGAATGAACTGCGCCACAAGGGTCTTGCCGACGCCGGTTTCACCTTGCAGCAGCACCTTCACCGAACTGCCCGCCACTTGCCGGGCGAGCGCGAACACCCGGCCGGACACTTCCTGATCGGCCATCAATGGCGAGTGCAGCAGGTTGTCCCGTTGACCGGCATGGAGTTTGGCGGTGCTGTTGCGCAGCTGCTTGAGTTGCTGAAGCTCGTCGCGCTCGTGCTTCATGCGCAGCAGTTCGGTCATGTCGCGAACGGTACTGACGACATAGGAAATCCGGTGATCGGCATCGAGAATCGGCGTCGCGCTGACGAGAAGCTGCTTGCCTTGGCTCAGGCTCTGCATCACCGACACCGGGCGACCTTCCTGCAAAACGCGCAATGAGGCTGATTGGGAGATGACACCGTCCTTGACCAGTTCCTGCATCGAACGGCCTACCAGCTCTGCGCCGCTGAGGCCGGTCAAGCGTTCATAGGCGCGATTGACCTTGAGCGTCTTGCCGTCGCCATCGGTGATGTAGACGCCGTCGTGCAGAGCATTGAGCAGTTCTTCGAAACTGGCGTCGTTGACGTTCACCGAGGAGCTCCATGACGGGGTGAGGAGCGGTGAAGTTTAAACGCTGCGCGGAAGATAGGTGAGGCGACATAGGCATTGAGAAACGCGTCTTACCTGTGGGAGTCGGCTTGCTGACGAATGCGAAGTGTCAGTCAAGCCATCTGGCACAGGCACGCTGCTTTCGCCAGCAAGCCGGCTCCCCCAGGGGAAAGCATTTCAACTCAGACCGATCATTCCACCGCCGTACGCAATTTCTCACTGCGCCCACGCAACCATTCCAGCACCAGCAACAGGATCACCGAGAAACCAATCAGCAGCGTCGCGGCAGCCGCAATGGTTGGGCTGAGGTTTTCGCGGATGCCGCTGAACATCTGGCGCGGCAAGGTCGCTTGCTCAGGACCTGCCAGGAACAGCGTCACGACCACTTCATCGAACGAGGTCGCGAAGGCGAACAACGCCCCGGAAATCACGCCCGGCGCAATCAGCGGCAATGTCACGCGGCGAAACGCTGTGACCGGTGAAGCACCCAGGCTGGCGGCAGCACGCACCAAGTTGTAGTTAAAGCCTTGCAGCGTGGCCGACACGGTGATGATCACGAACGGCACACCCAACACCGCGTGCACCAAAATCAGCGAGGTGTAGCTGTTGCCCAGGCCCAAGGGCGCGAAGAACAGGTAGCTCGCGACACCGACGATCACCACCGGCACCACCATCGGCGAGATGACCAGCGCCATCACCAGCGACTTGCCGGGGAAGTTACTCCGGGTCAGGCCAATCGCCGCCAGCGTGCCGAAGCCCATGGCCAGCAGCGTTGCGGCCGGGGCGACGATCATGCTGTTCTTCAGCGAGCGCATCCACTCTGCGGAGTTGAAGAAATCCTGATACCAGTGCAGCGAGAAGCCTTGCAGCGGGTAGACCAGAAAGCTGCCGGAGTTGAACGACAACGGCACGATGACCAGCACCGGCAGCACCAGGAACAGCAGAATCAGACCGCACATAATGCGCAGGGTGTAAAACCAGACCCGTTCTGCGGGCGAGGAATACGGGCTCAACATGGTCATTCTCCTCAGCTCAGGCGCAGACGGCTGGCGCCGACCAGCCAGCTATAAATCAGGTACAGCACGACAGTCGCCAGCAACAGCAAGCCGCCCAGCGCGGTCGCCATGCCCCAGTTGATGCTGGTGTTGGTGTAGAACGCCACGAAGTAGCTGACCATCTGATCGTTCGGGCTGCCCAGCAGCGCGGGGGTGATGTAGTAGCCGATGGCGAGGATGAATACCAACAGGCAGCCCGCGCCGACACCGGCGTAGGTTTGCGGGAAGTACACCCGCCAGAAGCTGGCGAACGGGTTGCAGCCCAGGGAAATCGCCGCACGCATGTAGGTCGGCGAGATGCCTTTCATGACGCTGTAGATCGGCAGGATCATGAACGGCAGCATGATATGAACCATCGAGATGTACACGCCGACGCGGTTGAAGACCAGCTCCAGCGGCTTGTCGATGATGCCCATTGCCATCAGCGCGCCATTGATCAGACCACTCGATTGCAGCAGCACGATCCACGCGGCGACACGCACCAGAATCGAGGTCCAGAACGGCAGCAGCACCAGAATCATCAGCAGGTTGCTTTGGCGGGCAGGCAGGTTGGCCAGCAGGTACGCCAACGGATACGCGAGCAACAGGCAGATCACGGTGATCACCAGGCCCATCCAGAACGTGCGGGCGAAGATGTCGAGGTAGATCGCTTGATCGGGGGTCGCCGGCGCCACTTCACCGAGGTCATCGATGCGGTGGTCAACGGCCGCCAACAGGTAATAGGGGGTGAAGCTTGAGGTGTTGCGACGGATCGCCTGCCAGTACGCTGGGTCTCCCCAACGCTCATCGACGGCTTCGAGCGCTTCTTTATAGGAAGCAGGCTCTTCCTTGAACGGAACGGCGCGTGCAGTTTTCGCGAGCAGGCTGCGGTAACCGGCGAGTTCCTGGTTCAGGCGCTTGGACAGGTCGCCCAGGGTCTGATTTTTGCGTGCGTCGGCCAGGTCTTGGCTGAGCGCCTTGTACACCGATTCCGAGGGCAGGCCTTTGCCGTCCCACTTCGCGACTTCGGTGACAGTGAGCGGCATGCCGCCGACCACTTCAGGGTTGTTCACGCTCTTGTAGAGCAGCGCCGCAATTGGCACGAGAAACACGAGCAGCAGGAAAATCACCAATGGCGCGATCAGTGCCTGAGCCTTCCAGCGGTTGACGCGCTCGGCACGGGCCAGGCGTTGCTTCAAGGTCGGGCTGGCGCCTTCAGTCAGGGGCACGGCGGTGGCCATAGTGAACTCCAAAATCTTTCAACGATGGGTGCGTTTTCTTCCCGCAAGGGGAAAGAAAACGCACCTGGTTTAACGTGACGCGTGACGCTTACTTGGCAGCCCAAGAGTTGAAGCGCTGTTCCAGGTTCTCGCCATAGTCAGCCCAGAATTTCACGTCGATCTGCACCTGATCCTTGATGTTTTCAGGAGTGGTCGGCATGTTTTTCAGGGTGTCGGCGCTCAGCAGCGAAACCGCTTGAGTGTTGGCCGGACCGTAGGCGATGTTCTCGGAGTAGGTCTTTTGCTGCTCTGGCTTGAGGGTGTAAGCAAGGAATTTCTTCGCTTCTTCAGCGTTTTTGGCGCCCTTCGGAATGGCCCATGCGTCGAAGTCATACACGCCGCCCGTCCAGACCACTTTCAGGTTGCTTTCCTTCTGCACGGCCGCGATACGACCGTTGTAGGCCGAGCTCATCACGACGTCGCCAGACTGGAGATACTGCGGCGGCTGAGCACCCGCTTCCCACCACTGGATGCTTGGCTTGAGCTTGTCGAGCATCTTGAAGGCGCGGTCCTGGCCATCTTTGGTGGCCAGCACTTTGTAGACGTCTTTCGGCGCGACGCCGTCAGCCATCAGTGCGAATTCAAGGGTGTATTTGGCGCCTTTACGCAGGCCACGCTTGCCCGGGAATTTTTCGGTGTTCCAGAAATCGGTCCAACCGGTCGGCGCGGTTTTCAGCTTGTCGGCGTTGTAGGCCAGCACGGTCGACCACACGAAGAAGCCCACGCCGCAGGTCTGAATGGCGCCCGGCACGTAGTCTTCTTTCTTGCCCAGAATGGCGGGGTCGATTTCTTCGAACATGTCTTCGTCGCAGCCACGGGACAGTTCCGGGGATTCCACTTCCACCAGATCCCAGGTCACGCTCTTGGTGTCGACCATGGCTTTCACCTTGGCCATCTCACCGTTGTACTCGCCCGCAATGATCTTGCCGCTGCCGGTCTTTTCCCACGGCGCGTAGAAGGCCTTTTCCTGAGCCGCCTTGTTCGCGCCACCGAAGGAAATGACGGTCAGGTCCGCCGCCATGGCTTGCGCCGCGCACATCATGCCGACCGATAAGGCGGTGAGCTTCAATGTCTTTAGCATTTATTTTTCTCTCCACGAACAAATGTTGGTTAAGCGATGGGGCGATCGATTCGCCTCTGGGTGCCTCGATTTACGCGTACCGCGGGTGAATCAATGCGCGTCCTGCAACGGGTCCAGCGCGCGCGCGTGCTCGACCTGCCATCCAATGGGCACAACGTCGCCAACGCTCATGGCCGGGTCCAGCTCGGCAATAGGCTGTTTGACGAAGAAATCGGTTTTGCCTGCCACTTCCAGACGCACACGCACGTGGTCGCCCAGATAGATAAATTCAGCGACGCGGCCGGAGAAACGGTTCACACAACTTTCGCTGCGCCCATTCAGGTTCACGCGTTCAGGGCGGATCGACAGGGTGACCGGGCTGCCTGCCGGGCCAACGTTGATCGCCAGCGCCTCTACCTTCTCGCCCCGGGAAAGGGCCACCAGGCAACGGTCGCCGGTCTGGCTGAGCAAGGTGCCGTTGATGCGATTGTTCTCGCCGATGAAGTTGGCGACGAAGGTGTTCTTCGGCTCTTCATAGAGAGAGCGCGGCGGAGCGATCTGCTGGATTTCGCCTTGGTGGAAGACGGCGACGCGGTCCGACATGGTCAGCGCTTCGCCCTGGTCGTGGGTCACGTAGACCACGGTTACGCCCAGGCGCTGGTGGAGGTGTTTGATCTCCATCTGCATGTGTTCGCGCAGCTGCTTGTCGAGCGCGCCCAGCGGTTCGTCCATCAGTACCAGTTGCGGCTCGAACACCAGTGCGCGGGCCAGTGCCACACGTTGCTGCTGACCACCGGACATTTGCGCCGGATACCGATGAGACAGCGCGCCGAGCTGCACCATGTCCAGCGCCTTCTTGACCTTCTCGGCGACGTCGGTCTTGCTCATGCCACGCACCGACAGCGGGAACGCGAGGTTCTCGGCCACCGTCATGTGCGGGAACAGCGCGTAGTTCTGAAACACCATGCCGATGTCGCGTTTGTGCGGCGGCACGTTATTGATCGAACGACCGGCCAGCAGAATCTCGCCCGCCGTCGGCGTTTCGAAACCGGCGAGCATCATCAGGCTGGTGGTCTTGCCGGAACCGGACGGCCCGAGCAGGGTGAGGAACTCGCCTTTGCGAATGTCCAGGTTGAGGTCTTTGACGATCAGGGCTTCGCCGTCGTAGCTCTTTTGCACACCACGAAAGCTGACCAGAACATCACTTGCCCCAGCGCTTGAATCGACGTTGCTCATTACCCACACCTTTGTTTAATCAACCGTGGGGACAAGCCTAGATGAGGCTACAGACCACGCAAATCGGGGCGCAGGAGAGATTGAGCTAGGCGGGATGGAAGGTTGGTTGTAGGGATTGCCCTACACGGATGGCGGGGATAGGTATGTGTCGTTGAGGGCACTTTCCGCGGGTTTTGTCAGCTGGATGACATCGCGGGATAGGACACCGGACCTGTGGGACCGAATTCATTCGGGAAGGCGGACGTTCAGACGCTGCTTCTGCGCCGTCCGGACCGCCGTCTCGCGAATGAATTCGCTCCTACCGATCGATCCGGTGCCGGCCCACAGGTCGTTTTCAGACCAGCTTATGCTCCATCGCATATTTCACCAGCTCGGCCAGCGACGTGATATTGAGCTTCTGCATCAACCTCGCTTTGTGGGTGCTGATGGTCTTGCTGCTCAGCGCCAGTTGGTGGGCGATGTCGTTGACGTTGGCGCCTTGGGCCAGGCGTTCGAACACCGAAAACTCGCGTTCAGAGAGCAGCGAGTGCAGAGGACGGCTGTCGGTCAGCCCCACCTCGAACACCATTCGGTCGGCCAGGTCCGGGTCGATGTAACGCCCACCCGACGCCACCCGTCGGATCGCCGTCAGCAGCAGCGCCGGGTCGCTGTCCTTGGTCGCGTATCCCGCCGCGCCGATCTTCAACGCACGAGCCGCCATTTGCGCTTCGTCGTGCATCGACAGCACCAGAATCGCTGGCGGATTGTTCAGCGCGCGAATCCTCGGAATCGCTTCCAGACCGTTAACCCCCGGCATCGAAATGTCGAGCAGCACGACTTCACACTCGATGTGGCGCAGGGCCTCCAGCAACTGTTCGCCATTACTGGCCTCCCCCGCCACTTGCAGGTCCTTGGCCAGACCAATCAACTGCTTGATGCCCTCGCGGACAATGGTGTGGTCCTCGGCAACCAATACACGAATCACTGCACTTGCTCCTGCGCAACCTGTTCCAGCGGAATGTGGATACGCAAGGTTGTGCCTTCTCCCAACGTGCTGTCCAGATGCAATCGTCCGCCCATGATCAGCACCCGCTCGCGCATGCCCACCAGCCCGAACGACGCCGGGCGTTCCTCAAGCTGATCGAAACCCTTGCCATCGTCGGCAATCGTCATGCACAACACGCCATCGCTCAGGCTCAGATTCAGCTCGACCGTGTGCGCTTCGGCATGGCGCATGACGTTGGTCAGCGACTCCTGAAGAATCCGGAACAGGCCAATCGCCGTGGCATCAGGCAGCGTCGGCAGGTTGTCCGGCACTTCGACCAGACACGGAATCTGCGTGCGTGCTTCGAACCGTCGTGCCTGCCATTCAATGGCCGACGCAATACCCGCATCGAGGATCGGAGGCCGCAGCGCGGTGGCCACGTCACGCACCAATTGGAAGAGCTGAGCGATCAGACGCTTCATGCTGTTCAATCGGTCGCGCAGGCCCGGATCGAGATAGGCGTAGGCCAATTCGCACATCGACGTTTCCAGTTTCAGCACGGTCAACATCTGACCCAGCTCGTCGTGCACCTCCCTCGCGATGCGAGCCTTTTCCTCCTCTCTCACCGTTTCCAGATGCGCCGACAGCTCGCGCAACTGCTCAGCCAGCACCTGCAATCGCGACTCGCTTTCCTGCAAAGCGGCAAGGGAACGGCGACGCTCGGTGACGTCGGTGATGAACACCACGAGGTATTCGGCGTCGCGAAAACGCAGAAAACTCAGGGACACGTCAGCGGGCAGGATGCTGCCGTCGGCGCGCACGCAATTGCTTTCGAAGTTCTGCGGGCCTTCGTCGCTGGAGCGTGCGTTTTTCCAGAGATTCAGCCAACGGTCCATGTTCAGTCCCGGCTCGAAGTCGATCAACGGACGGTCAACCACTCCGCCTCGCGCGTAACCCAACATGGCTTCGGCCGCCTGATTGGCGTATCGCACGTGGCTGTCCCAGTTCACCCAGAGAATGCCGACGGTGCTTTGGTCGATGGAAAACTGCGCCAGGCGCAAGGCCTCCTCGCTGGCCAGACGCTTGGTGATGTCTTCTCGGGCGGCGAGCAAATCCCGCTCAAGCAACTGCTGTTGTTTGCGCTGCCACATCACGATGGCCGCGCTGGCCAGCAACAGGACCAACAGCAACAGCGCGATGTTTTTCCACAGGCCGGGAGACTGGCTGACTTGCGGGTATTTGGGCTGCAGCCATTGGGCGTGTAGCTGGTCCAGGTCTTTGGGCGCGATCACATTCAGCGCCTTGCTGATGATGTCCGCCAATTCCGGTGCATCTCGCCGTGACGCCACGCGCAGCAATTGGGGGTAACCGATGTCGCCTACCACAGCCAACCCGGCGAACTCACTTTCCCGCGACAGGCGACTCAGCTGCGCTTCATCGACCACCGCGTAACGCGCCTGCTGACTGAGCAACAGTTGCAGGGCTTGGCGTTCGAGCGGCACGCCCTGGACGTTGAGGTGGGTGTAGTTGGCCCGCAGATAATCGGACGTGGCGCTGGGCATGCGCACAGCTACGCGGACGTTGCTGTCGAGCTTCTCCAAATCCACGGCACCGGAGCCATCGCGCTCACCGACCACCAGTTGCGGAACGCGCATGTACGGGTCGGAATACAGCCACATGCGCAGCCCGGCGGGCGTCTGCGTAAGGCCCGGCGCGAAGTCGATCTCGCCCTTGCTCAAGGCTTTTTCAAGCTCGGCCTGATCGGAAAAGTTGCGCCACAGCAGCTCGACTTGTAGGGTCCTGGCCATGAGATTGACCAGATCGACGTTGGCGCCGGACAAGACTTGGGCGCGTCGGTCGAATTGCGCGTAGGGCGCCTGCAACACAAGACCGACGCGTAATTGTCCACGCTGATTGAGCCAGTCGCGCTGATCGCGGGTCAGGGTGTCCGGCGGCGCAGTGGGAACCCCGGCCAGCACGCTCGATGACAGCACGCCGAGCAGCAAACACATCAAGAGTGCCCTCGGACCGCCGATAACCCAAAGGCACTGCATGCGGATTCTCAACCTGTCATCTCCACGTCCCTGAATCCTCGATCAATCGTGTGCGCCGCTCTGATCTCAGGCGCTATACCCGGCCTGACAAACCGTCATCAACCCATTAGGCTGCTGGAATTGTTTCCGGCCTTTGGAATATCCGATGCCCTACACCCTTCGCGCAATGTTTCCCGCGATTTGCCTGACGCTGATATTACCTTGCTATCCAATGGCAATGGCGGCGGACCCCGCTCCCGCAAAAGACGCCAAACCCGCTGAAGCCCCAGTCGAGCGCGCCTTGCTTCCCTCCCGAAGCCAAGAAGACACGCTGGCGTTGGAACGCCAGGTGCCCAAGGCTGAGCAGCAGCAATTGCAGGCCGGAGACCAAAACTTCTTGGCCTTGTGGAAACCCGCCAACGCAGACGAAGCCAAGGGCGCGGTGGTGATCGTGCCGGGTGCCGACGAGTCAGCCGACTGGCCTGACGCGGTCGGCCCGCTGCGCCGCAAGCTGCCAGATGTGGGCTGGTCCAGCCTGAGCCTGAGTTTGCCCGATGCCTACAACGACGGCGTCTTCGCACGCACGGCCGATACGCCGACAACAGGTGACAAGCCCGCTGCGGACAAAGACAAGGCAAAAGACGCACCCGCCAAGCCCGCTGATCCTGCCGCCAGCGCCGAAGCCGAGGCCGCCGCTGCCGCCGAACAAGCGGCGGCTCAGGCAGAAATCGCCAAAGCCAATGCCGAGAAAATCTTCGCCCGTATCGACAGTGCCATCGCGTTCGCGCAACAAAACAAAGCGCACAGCATCGTGCTCCTGGGTCACGGCACCGGGGCCTACTGGGCAGCTCGATACATGAGTGAACGCCCTTCGCCTGCGATTCAAAAGCTGGTGATGATCACCGCCGTCGACACCGGAACCGACACGCCTTCATTGCTGGAAGTGTTGCCGACCCTCAAAGTCGCCACCGCAGACTTTGTCAGCAAGGACCGACCCGTACCCCGGCAACAGGCTCAAGACCGGCTCAACGCCAGCAAGCGCGTGAAAAACGCGCGCTTCGCTCAGGTGACGCTGAACGCTATTCCGGGCAACGCGCCGATGGAACAGGAACAACTGTTTCGTCGAGTTCGTGGGTGGCTGGAGGGGCAGTGATCCAAAGCGCCGAGCGGCGGTCACGAACGACGTCTGATTCTGCCCGGCGAATCATCGAAACCCGCGCCTCTCCCGCACCACCGCGTAGGCGTGGTGCAGGTCCCGGGTTTTTTCGGTGGCGTCGCGCACCTGCACCGGACTGGCGCCCGACCCTGCCACCTTGTCCGGATGATGCCGACTCAACAGACGACGGTACGCCCGCTTGATCTGTGCAGGCTCCGCATCCGACCGCACGCCCAGCAAGCGTAAGGCCTCCTGATATTCACCGCCGCTGCTGGCCGGCGAACGGCTGCGCTGTTCATCTTCGGTCGCTGACAACGCCTCGACTTTCTCTGCCGTCCAGCCCAGCCATTTGCCCCACGACACGATCAGCTCGCGCTCACCCCTCGACGCCCTGCCATCGGCCCAGGCCATGCGCCAGCATGCACGCAGCAAACCCTCGGCCGCATGAGGCTGGTTTTTCAGCCGCATCAGGTGCACGCGCAGATTGTCGCGGCCATCCTTGCCCCGGTTGAACGCCGCAATCGCACGACGCGTGGCAGGTTCGCTCAAGTCCAGACGACGCATCTCCACGCGGGCTTGCTGAATATGGCCGTCGACCACACGGCCATCTGTTTTGGCGACACGACCCAGCAGGATGAAAATCAGCTCGTCATCCCGTGGCACCTTGCGACCAGCGAGGCGTTCGCGCAGCTCCGCAAGGCTTTGGACATGCAGCCGTCGATCCAGCGCCTGCCCCAACAAAGCGCCGAGCATCGCACCCGGAATGCTGGCAATTGCGTACCCGGCGCCGCCTCCGATCAGTGTGAAAGGCCAGAGCATCTAGGGTTTCACCGCGACAATCTGTTCGACTTCCGCCAGCCGTTCATGGGTTCCGACATCCACCCATCGCCCGGTGAAATGTTCGCCAGTCACCTGCCCTTTCGCCATCGCGTCGCGCAGCAGCGGCGCCAGCTTGAACGCTCCGTCGCTACACCCCGCAAACAGCTTCGGGTGCAGCACCGCAATACCGCTGTAGGTCAAGCGCGCAGGCGCGGACTCGTCCCGCACCTCGCCGCCCACCAACGCAAAATCGCCAGAGGGGTGATGCAGTGGATTGTCCACCAACACCAAATGGGCCAATCCGTGAATGGGCGCTTTCAGCGCCGTAAAATCGCAATCGGTCCAGATGTCGCCGTTGACCACCAGAAACGGCTCGTCACCCAACAATGGCAACGCGCGAAAAATCCCGCCGCCGGTTTCCAGCGGCTCGCCTTCAGGGGAGTAACGAATGCGCAGCCCAAATTGATGACCGTCACCCAGATGGTCTTCGATTTGTTGCCCCAGCCAAGCGTGGTTGATCACCACCTCGCTGAAACCCGCAGCTCTCAGGGCACGCAGGTGGTATTCGATCAGCGGAACACCGCCGGCACGCACCAGTGGCTTGGGCGTGTGCAGGGTCAACGGCCGCAACCGCTCACCTTTGCCGGCCGCCAGAATCATCGCTTTCATGCGTCCCTCTTCAAAACAGTCTTCACATCCATTCCTTCACACGGCCGTTTCGGGTTTCGGCTGACGCAGACTGGTCAGCAGATTACTCAGCTCAACGAGTTCAGGCCGACGCGACAGCACTGCTTCTATATAAGAGAAGAAACGCGGCACATCGGCGAGGTAACGCGGCTTGCCATCACGGTGGCAAATGCGCGCAAAAATACCGATCACCTTCAAGTGACGCTGCACACCCATCAAATCACTGGCGCGCCGAAACTCTTTGAAATCATCCTGCACGGGAATGCCCAAGCCAGCGGCTTTCTCCCAGTAGGCCTTTAACCAGCCCGCCACGCGTTCTTCCGGCCAGCTCAGGAACGCGTCCTTGAACAGGCAGGTGATGTCGTAGGTCACCGGGCCATACACAGCATCCTGAAAATCCAGCACGCCGGGGTTCGGCTCGCTGAGCATCAGGTTACGGGGCATGTAATCGCGATGGACCAACACTTTGGGCTGCGCCAACGCACTGTCGATCAGCAACTCGCTGACCCGCTGCCAACTGGCCTGCTGGGCCTCATCGAACGTCACCCCGAGATGCCGCTTCACGTACCACTCAGGAAACAGCTCAAGCTCACGGCGCAACAGTGCGACGTCATAGCTGGGCAATGGCGCATCCATCGGCAACTGCTGATACGCCAGCAACGCCTCGATGGCATCGGCGAACAATTGATCGGCGTTGTGCTCATCGATCACGTCGAGATACGTTTTTTGGCCCAAGTCGTTGAGTAGCAGAAAGCCTTGATTCAGGTCTTCGGCATAAATTTTCGGAACATTAATCCCTGATTCGCTCAATAAATGAGCGATGTCGACGAAGGGTTTGCAGTTTTCCTGGGGGGGTGGCGCGTCCATGACAATAAAAGTGCGCCCCTCACCTTCCCAACGGAAATAGCGTCGGAAACTCGCGTCACTGCTGGCCGCAGTCAACGTGGCCGGGGGTATGGCGCCCCAGCCTTGGGCCGCGAACAACGTTGGCAGTTGCTCATCGAGCCAAACTTTCAGGTGTTGCAGGCGTACATCTTGATCTGGCATTGCAAGGGTCTCCGACGGCGCTAGCCGTCAAGCGGGTCATGCTTTATTATCCGACATCTTTTTCAGCCCATCGAGAGGCGTGCGGCCCCCCCGCGGGCAGATGGCGCGCAGGAAGCCCGGACTAATAAGATGGCATTGAAATCCCCCGCGTTTCGTAAAAAATTTCCGTTGCTCGTAACCGGCAGTTTGCTGGCGATGCAACCTCTGGCCACCCAGTACGTGGTTGCGGCCGAGCAGTATGACTGCTCCGTGTCGGCAACAGGTGCGTGGGATTGCTCCCCGAAAACCAATGCAGCCCAGTTGCCTCCGCGGCCGGTGCACGACGCCAACAGCGTGTCGTCCAACAGCAACGGGACGACGGAGTCCACGATCACCACCGAAAGTGGTGAAGTCGTGCCTAAAACGATGCTGGTCACCGAGGCCAAGGGCCGGGGCCTGCAATCGCGCAGCGCAGACTACAGCCATCTGGACTGGGTGCCACGCGAGAAGCTGACCGCTGCCCAACTGGCAGAGACAGGTCCGTACTGCTCCGGCGCCTACATCGAGCCGATTCGTCCTGGCATGGACGACAAGACCGCGAAAAGCGACGCCCCGACGTTCATTGGCGCCAAGGCTTCGCGTTATCAGCAGGAAGAACAGATTGCGAGCCTGGCCGGTGACGTCGTCATGCGCCAGGGCTCCATGCAGGTCGAGTCCGATGAAGCGGCGCTGCATCAGGCGGAAAACCGTGGCGAGCTGAACGGCAACGTCCGTCTGCGCGACAACGGCGCCCTAATCGTCGGCGACCACGCTGAAGTCCAGCTGGACACCGGTGAAGCGAAAGTCGACAACGCCGAATACGTGCTGCACAAGTCCAACGTGCGGGGTAACGCGCTGTACGCCCGCCGTGCAGAAAACGCGATCATCCGCCTCAAGGACGGTACGTACACCACGTGTGAACCGAGCAGCAACGCCTGGACGGTGAAGGGCAACAACATCACCCTGAACCCGGCCACCGGTTTCGGTACGGCAACCAACGCCACCCTGCGTGTGAAGGACATTCCGATCCTCTACACGCCGTACATCTATTTCCCGATCGACGATCGTCGTCAGTCCGGCTTCCTGCCACCGACCATCGGTGCCAGCAGCGACACTGGCTTCTCGTTGCTCACGCCTTACTACTTCAACCTGGCGCCGAACTACGACGCCACGTTGTACCCGACGTACATGGCCAAACGTGGCCTGTTGCTTGAAGGCGAGTTCCGTTACCTGACCAAGAGCAGCGAAGGTCAATTCGGCGCCGCCTACCTGAACGACGACAATGATGATCGCAAGCTTGAGTCCGATTCGAAGGACACTCGCTGGATGATCAACTGGCAGAACCGCAGTGGTCTGGACGAGCGCCTGACTGCGCACGTCGACTACACCAAAGTCAGCGATCCTTACTACTTCAAGGACCTGAAAAGCGGCCAGGAAGGCGTCAGCACGCACAACTTCCTGAACCAGCAGGGTGATCTGACTTACCGTGGCGACAGTTATCAGGCACGCCTGAACGTTCAGCAGTATCAGCTGACCACCATTACCCAGATCACGCCGTATGGCCGTCTGCCTCAACTGACCCTGAACGGCACCTTGCCTTTCAATCCGGGCGGATTGAAGCTCGACTACGAGTCGGAGCTGGTGCGATTTGAACGTGATCTGCGCGACGGCAATTTCGTGGATGAAGATGGGATTCCAACAGGCCGTCTGGACAACAACGTCCAAGGGATCGAGCGCGCCAACGGCAACAGGTTAAACCTTGCTCCATCCATTAGTTTGCCGCTTACCGCTAGCTACGGCTACGTGACACCTAAGCTCAAATACGTTTACACCAAATACGATCTGGACCTGGACGGGCAAGGTAAAGCCTTCATCGCCTCTGATGCCAACCAGAACTCCGCTACGCGTCAGGGTTTCGATAGCGGCGTAGATCGATCCGTCCCGATTTTCAGCGTGGACAGCGGCCTCTATTTCGACCGCAACACCAATTGGTTCGGCAAGGACTATCGCCAGACACTGGAACCGCGCTTGTACTACCTGTACGTACCTGAGAAAAATCAGGACGACATCCCGATTTTCGACACAGGCGAAACGACGTTCAACTACGCGTCGCTGTTCCGTGACAACCGTTTCGTCGGCTCTGACCGCATCGGTGACGAGAACAAACTGTCGCTGGGCGTAACCAACCGCTGGATCGAAGACAACGGTTTCGAACGTCAGCGTGTCAGCTTCGGTCAGGCGGTCTACTTCGCCGATCGCAAGGTGCAGCTGCCAGGCATCAGCTACCAGGACCGCAAAGACGCACAGTCTGATGTGTCTCCGTACGCGCTGGAATACGAATACCGCTTCAACCGCGACTGGCGTGCCACGTCGGACTTCAACTGGGACCCGGACAGCCGCAGCACTCGCTCCGGCAGCGCGATGGTGCATTACCAGCCTGAAGACAATCCCGGGAAGATCATCAACGCTGGCTACCGCTATCGCAACGACCAGGTCCGTTACGACCAGACGACTGGCCGCTGGTCCGTGGGCGGCGGCGACGCAACCCTGCCTGATGGCTCGGTCATCAAGGACTACTACAAAATCCAGCAGCATGACTTCTCGGTCATCTGGCCTGTCGCGCCACAGTGGAGCGCCATTGGTCGCTGGCAATATGACTACAACCGTGATCGCACCCTCGAAGCCTTTGGTGGTTTTGAATATGACAACTGCTGCTGGAAGCTGCGCCTGATCAACCGTTACTGGGTCGACTATGACGAGTCCACTCAAGAGGTTGCACAGAACGAGAAAGGCGACCGCGGCGTATTCCTACAAATCGTGTTGAAGGGACTTGGTGGCGTAGTCGGCCAAAAAGTTGAAAGCTTCCTCGACAAAGGCATCCAAGGTTATCGTGAACGTGAAGACCAAGCTTTCTGATTCTCTGCGCCCGCTAGTACTGGGCGCACTGCTCATCGGTACGGTGACGCACGCTGAAGTGCGCACCATCGACAAGGTGGTAGCCATCGTCGACAACGACGTGGTCATGCAAAGCCAGCTCGATCAGCGCACCCGCGAAGTTCAGCAAACCATCGCCAAGCGCGGCCAGGGCGTTCCTCCTGCCAGCGCGTTGGAGTCGCAGGTTCTGGATCGTCTGATCCTCGAAAACCTGCAACTGCAGATTGGCGAGCGCTCCGGCATTCGCATCACCGATGAAGAGCTGAACCAGGCGGTCGGCACCATTGCTCAGCGCAACAACATGAGCATCGACCAGTTCAAGGCCGCACTGGCCCATGACGGCCTGTCGTTCAATAACGCCCGTGAGCAGATTCGCCGGGAAATCATCATCAGCCGCGTACGTCAGCGTCGCGTTGCCGAGCGTATCCAGGTGTCGGAGCAGGAAGTGAAGAACTTCCTCGCCTCGGACTTAGGCAAGGCTCAGTTCTCGGAAGAGTTCCACCTGGCCAACATTCTGGTGCCTACCCCTGACAGCGCGACCTCGGACCAGATCCAGGCCGCCGCAGCCAAGGCCAAGGACATCTACGGCAAGCTGCAACAGGGTGCGAACTTCGAGCAACTGGCGATTTCTTCTTCGGCCAGCGAAAGCGCATTGGACGGCGGTGACATGGGCTGGCGTAAAGCCGCTCAACTGCCGCCTCCATTCGGCGACATGTTGAACTCGATGAGCCCAGGTCAGGTGACCCCACCAGCCCGTACGCCGGGTGGTTTCATCATCCTGAAGCTGCTGGAGAAACGCGGCGGTGAAGATCAGACCCAGATGCGCGACGAGGTTCACGTTCGTCACATCCTGATCAAGCCGAGCGAGATTCGCAGCGAAGCTGAAACCAAGACGCTGGCTCAGCGCATCTACGACCGCATCCAGAACGGCGAAGACTTCGGCGCTCTGGCGAAGAGCTTCTCCGAAGATCCGGGTTCGGCGCTCAACGGTGGCGACATGAACTGGGTAGACCCACGTTCGCTGGTGCCTGAGTTCCGTGACGTGATGAACGAGACGCCGCAAGGCGTGGTGTCCAAGCCATTCCAGACACAATTCGGCTGGCACGTACTGGAAGTCTTGGGTCGTCGCGCCACCGACGGCACCAACCAGGCTCGCGAACAACAAGCGATGACCGTACTGCGTAACCGTAAATACGACGAAGAGCTGCAAACCTGGCTGCGTCAGATTCGCGACGAAGCTTACGTTGAAATCAAGCTCCCTGGCGCTGACCAGGCTGCCAAGTGAAACCCCAGCGTTTCGCCCTGACACCCGGCGAGCCCGCTGGCATTGGTCCTGACCTTTGCCTGCTGCTCGCCGCGCAGTCCCAGCCCCACCCCCTGATTGCCATCACCAGTTGCGACCTGCTCAATGAGCGGGCCGCTCAACTGGGCGTGGCTGTCAGCCTGATTCCCGTCACACCGTCCGCCTGGCCCGACATTCCTGCCCCTGCAGGCAGCCTGTATGTCTGGGACACGCCGCTGAACGCGCCCGTCACGGCCGGACAGTTGAACAAGGCCAACGGCGCTTTCGTACTGGAAACCCTCACCCGCGCCGGACAAGGCTGCATCAATGGCGACTTCGCCGGGATGATCACCGCCCCCGTGCACAAGGGTGTGATCAACGAGAGCGGCATTGCCTTCTCTGGCCACACCGAGTTTCTGGCTGAACTGACCCATACCGAACAAGTGGTGATGATGCTTGCCACCGGCAACTTGCGCGTGGCCCTGGTGACCACTCACCTGCCGCTGCGCGACATCGCTGACGCCATCACACCCGATAAGCTGGAGCGTGTGACGCGCATTCTGCATGCGGATCTGGTGAACAAGTTCGGTATCCCTCGCCCGCGCATTCTGGTCTGTGGACTGAATCCCCACGCAGGCGAAGGCGGCCACCTCGGCCGCGAAGAAATCGACATCATCGAACCCACCCTTGAGCGTCTGCGCGGCGAAGGCCTGGACCTGCGTGGTCCCCTCCCCGCCGATACGCTTTTCACCCCCAAATATCTGGAGCACTGTGATGCAGTGCTGGCGATGTACCACGACCAGGGCCTGCCCGTGCTGAAGTACAAAGGCTTCGGCGCCGCCGTCAACGTCACGCTGGGCCTGCCCATCATTCGGACGTCCGTGGATCACGGCACTGCACTGGATTTGGCAGGCAGCGGCAAGATCGACACCGGCAGCCTCAAGGTCGCTCTGGAAACCGCCTATCAGATGGCCGAGACCCGTTAATGACTGAGCAATACCAACACAAGGCGCGCAAGCGCTTCGGCCAGAACTTTCTGCACGATGCAGGCGTAATCGACAAGATTCTGCGCTCGATCCGTGCCAAGGCCGAAGATCGCATGCTGGAAATCGGACCGGGCCAGGGTGCCCTGACCGAAGGCCTGCTGGGCAGCGGCGCGCAACTGGACGTCGTGGAGCTGGACAAGGACCTGATACCGATCCTGATGCAGCAGTTCAGCGGCATGCCGAACTTCAACCTGCATCAGGGCGATGCCCTGAAGTTCGACTTCACCAGCCTGAACGCAGCGCCCAGCAGCCTGCGTGTGGTCGGCAACCTGCCGTACAACATCTCCACGCCACTGATCTTTCACCTGCTGCAGAACGCACACCTGATTCGTGACATGCACTTCATGCTGCAGAAAGAAGTGGTCGAGCGTCTGGCCGCGGGTCCGGGCGGCGGTGATTGGGGCCGTCTGTCGATCATGGTTCAGTACCACTGCCGCGTGGAGCATCTGTTCAATGTCGGTCCTGGCGCGTTCAATCCGCCGCCAAAGGTCGATTCGGCCATTGTGCGTCTGGTGCCTCACGAGACGCTGCCGCATCCGGCCAAGGATCACCGCACGCTGGAACGCGTCGTTCGCGAAGCGTTCAATCAGCGCCGCAAGACGTTGCGCAACACGCTGAAGGCTCTGCTCACCAGTGAGGAAATCACTGAGGCGGGCGTCGATGGCAGCCTGCGCCCGGAACAGCTGGATCTGGCAGCGTTCGTGCGTCTGGCCGACAAGTTGACCGACAAACCTGTCGTCGCTTAAACCCTTCGGGACATGTCCGGTCAAAGCCCTTGTTGGTTTTTTCACTGCGACATGTCCTAGACTCAACTTTCTCCGGGCTTTTCCGGCTTTTTCCGCTCCCGCTTTTAAGGCCTCTTGCATGTCCGATCCTCGTTATCAGATCGACGTCAGCGTCGTCACCCGTTTTCTTTCAGAACAATCGCAGCCGGATCAGAACCGTTTTGCCTTTGCTTACACCGTCACCGTCCACAACAATGGCGAGCTGCCAGCCAAGTTGCTGTCGCGCCATTGGGTGATCACCGACGGTGACGGGCACGTCGAAGAAGTTCGCGGGGAAGGCGTCGTTGGCCAGCAGCCGCTGATTCAGGCCGGACAAAGTCACACCTACAGCAGCGGCACAGTCATGACCACCAAGGTCGGCAACATGCAGGGCACTTATCAAATGCTGGCGGATGATGGCAAACGCTTCGATGCCGTTATCGCGCCTTTCCGGCTGGCAGTGCCAGGGGCGCTTCACTGATGACGGTGTACGCAGTCGGCGACCTGCAAGGTTGCCTCGATCCGTTGAAGTGTCTGCTGGAGCGTGTGTCATTCGATCCGGCCAGTGACAAGCTGTGGTTGGTGGGTGATCTGGTGAACCGAGGACCTCAGTCGCTGGAAACCCTGCGTTTCCTGTATGGCATGCGCGACTCTGTTGTCAGCGTGCTCGGCAATCATGACCTTCATCTACTCGCTGCGGGACGCAACATTGAGCGGCTGAAAAAAGGCGACACGCTGCGAGAAATACTGGAAGCGCCTGACGCCAAAGTCCTCCTCGACTGGCTGCGTCAATTGAAACTGATGCACTACGACGCCGAGCGTGACATCGCCTTGGTTCACGCTGGCATCCCTCCGCAGTGGACGCTGAAAAAAGCCCTCCGCTGTGCCGAAGAAGTCGAAGAAGCCCTGCGTGACGACAACTTGCTTGAGCCTTTTCTGGATGGCATGTACGGCAATGAGCCTGCCAAATGGGACAAGGACCTGCACGGCGTCACCCGTCTGCGCGTGATCACCAATTATTTCACCCGCATGCGTTTCTGCACCGCAGACGGCAAGCTCGACCTCAAGAGCAAAGAAGGTCTGGACAGCGCACCGGCGGGTTATGCGCCATGGTTCAGCCACAAGGACCGCAAGACCAAAGGCCTGAACATCATCTTCGGACATTGGGCCGCCCTTGAAGGCCGTTGCGAAGAGCCCGGCGTTTACGCCCTCGACACCGGTTGTGTCTGGGGTGGCGCGATGACCATGCTCAACGTCGACACCCGCGAACTGATTCGCTGTGAGTGCGATGAACGTGGCTCCCTCGCTCCGTCAAAATCTCCAGACACATCGGCTGGCGACCAAACCGCAGCCCAGCGTTAGAATCCCTTTTTCAGTTCTCGACAGTTCGGGAACCCAACGGCCCAGGAGCCCATGCCATGACCGATTTCAAACGCATCCCGCCGGAGCAGGCCCAGGCCCTGCGTGAAAACGGTGCCGTGCTGGTCGATGTTCGCGACGCACAGACCTTTGCCAGCAATCACATTCCCGATTCGCATCATCTGGATAACCACTCGATTGCCGACTTCATTCGTAACGCCGACCTGGATAAACCGCTCGTCGTCGTTTGCTATCACGGCAACTCAAGTCAGAGCGCCGCGGCCTATCTTGTAGGACAGGGCTTCTCCGAGGTCTACAGCATGGACGGCGGTTTCGAGCTGTGGAAAAACACTTTTCCGGCCGAAACGGCGCAAGGCTGATCGGAAAATATTTTTTCAGGCCGCGAAGCCGCGTGCTACGCGGCCTCGCGAGGCTAACTGACGAACGGTTGCACCACATTCATACGCCTTCCTTCTTTCTGTGTGCGAATCCGAACTATCCTTGTGCTCAGGCCATCCGAATCAGGGGAGAGCCGGTACACCGGCGCGTGGGTCATCGGTAGCTACTTTTATGGTGTTTGGGGGGTAAATGACGGCTGACTGATAGCTGTCATCCAACATCGACTGACGATCCGCCGCCGGCTCCACGTATCGAGCGAGGTGACGTCATGAGTATTTTTAGCCACTTCCAACAACGCTTTGAATCGACACGCCAGGAAGAGCTCTCGCTACAGGAGTACTTGGAGCTCTGCAAAACCGACCGCAGTGCATACGCCTCAGCCGCAGAGCGTCTTCTGATGGCCATCGGCGAGCCAGAGTTGTTCGACACGTCGACCAACTCGCGGCTATCCAGGATCTTCTCCAACAAAGTCATCCGGCGCTATCCAGCGTTCGAGGACTTCCATGGCATGGAGGATTGCATCGAGCAGATCGTCTCGTACTTCCGCCACGCCGCTCAGGGTCTGGAAGAAAAGAAACAGATCCTTTACCTGCTCGGCCCTGTCGGCGGCGGTAAGTCGTCCCTGGCTGAAAAGCTCAAACAGCTTGTTGAGAAAATACCTTTCTACGCCATCAAGGGCTCGCCTGTTTTCGAGTCGCCCTTGGGCCTGTTCAAACCCACCGAAGACGGGACGATCCTCGAAGAGGACTACGGCATCCCGCGCCGGTACCTGAATACCATCATGTCGCCATGGGCGACCAAACGTCTGGCCGAGTTCGGGGGCGACATCAGCCAGTTCAAGGTGGTGAAGCTTTATCCGTCGATCCTCAACCAGATCGCCGTCGCCAAGACCGAACCCGGCGACGAGAACAACCAGGACATTTCGGCGCTGGTGGGTAAGGTCGACATCCGCAAGCTCGAAGAATATCCACAGAACGACGCCGATGCTTACAGCTACTCAGGCGCGCTGTGCCGGGCCAACCAGGGCCTGATGGAATTCGTGGAGATGTTCAAGGCGCCAATCAAGGTCCTGCACCCACTGCTCACCGCCACTCAGGAAGGTAACTACAACAGTACCGAAGGCCTGGGCGCAATTCCGTTCACCGGCATTCTGCTGGCCCACTCCAACGAATCGGAATGGCACAGCTTCCGCAACAACAAGAACAACGAAGCCTTCATCGACCGTATTTACATCGTGAAGGTGCCTTACTGCCTGCGTGTCAGCGACGAGATCAAGATTTACGACAAGTTGCTGTTCAACAGCTCGCTGGCCAAGGCCCATTGCGCGCCAGACACACTGAAAATGCTCGCGCAGTTCACCGTTCTGTCGCGCCTCAAGGAGCCGGAAAACTCCAACATCTACTCCAAGATGCGGGTGTACGACGGCGAAAACCTCAAGGACACCGACCCGAAAGCCAAGTCGATTCAGGAGTACCGCGACAGCGCAGGTGTTGACGAGGGCATGAACGGCCTGTCCACACGCTTTGCGTTCAAGATCCTCTCGAAAGTCTTCAACTTCGACCCGCACGAAGTGGCCGCCAACCCGGTTCACCTGCTGTACGTGCTGGAGCAGCAAATTGAGCAAGAGCAATTCCAGGCCGAAACTCGCGAGCGCTACCTGCGCTTCATCAAGGAATACCTGGCGCCGCGCTACATCGAGTTCATCGGCAAGGAAATCCAGACGGCTTATCTGGAGTCCTACAGCGAATACGGTCAAAACATCTTCGACCGCTACGTGTTGTACGCAGACTTCTGGATTCAGGATCAGGAATACCGTGACCCTGAAACCGGCGAAATCCTTAACCGCGTTGCCCTCAACGAGGAACTGGAGAAGATCGAGAAACCGGCTGGCATCAGCAATCCGAAGGATTTCCGGAACGAGATCGTCAACTTCGTGCTGCGTGCCCGCGCCAACAACAACGGCAAAAATCCGACTTGGCTCAGCTACGAGAAGCTGCGCGTGGTGATCGAGAAGAAAATGTTCTCGAACACCGAGGACCTGCTGCCGGTGATCAGCTTCAACGCCAAAGCCAGCAAAGAGGATCAACAGAAACACAACGACTTCGTCACCCGAATGGTCGAGCGGGGTTACACCGACAAACAGGTGCGGCTGCTGTCCGAGTGGTACCTGCGCGTCCGCAAATCACAATAAGCAGCGACAAGTTGTGAGCTTCAAGCTGCAAGCTAAAAGCGATCCGGCGTGTTCGATAGACCACCGCATGGCTTGAGGCTTGTAGCTTGATGTGTGGTGTTTGCGGTCAAAACTTGCAGCTTGCGGCTTATGGCTTGCAGCTCCCCGAAGGGGCCCTCGTATGAGTTATGTGATCGACCGACGTCTCAATGGCAAGAACAAGAGCACGGTGAATCGGCAGCGCTTCCTGCGTCGCTACCGTGACCACATTAAAAAAGCAGTGGAAGAAGCGGTCAGCCGCCGCTCCATCACTGACATGGAACATGGCGAACAGATCAGCATTCCCGGTCGCGATATCGACGAGCCGGTGCTGCATCATGGTCGCGGCGGCAAACAGACCGTCGTGCATCCCGGCAACAAAGAATTCACCACCGGTGAGCACATCGCCCGTCCTCAGGGCGGTGGTGGGGGCAAAGGGCCTGGCAAGGCGAGCAATTCCGGCGAAGGCATGGACGAGTTCGTGTTCCAGATCACTCAGGAAGAATTCCTAGAGTTCATGTTCGAAGATCTCGAACTCCCCAACCTCGTCAAACGCAACCTGAGCGGCACCGACACCTTCAAGACCGTGCGCGCAGGCATCAGCAACGAAGGCAACCCGTCACGCATCAACATCATTCGCACGCTGCGTTCAGCCCACGCACGACGCATTGCGTTGTCTGGCAGCAGCCGCGCCAAACTCCGTGAAGTGCTCGCTGAACTTGAGCGTTTGAAACGCGAAGAACCCGACAATTTCGGCGACATTCAAGAGCTGGAAATAGAAGCAGCACGCTTACAGGCGCGGATCAAACGTGTCCCGTATCTGGACACCTTCGACCTCAAATACAACTTGCTAGTGAAACAGCCCAACCCCAGCTCCAAGGCGGTGATGTTTTGCCTGATGGACGTGTCCGGCTCGATGACGCAGGCGACCAAAGACATCGCCAAGCGGTTTTTCATCCTCCTGTATCTGTTCCTGAAGCGGAACTACGACAAGATCGAAGTCGTGTTCATCCGCCACCACACCAGCGCGCGCGAAGTCGACGAGGAAGAGTTTTTCTATTCGCGGGAAACCGGCGGCACCATCGTGTCCAGCGCATTGAAACTGATGCAGGAGATTATGGCCGAGCGCTACCCTACCAACGAGTGGAACATCTACGCCGCCCAGGCCTCCGACGGCGACAACTGGAACGACGACTCACCGATCTGCCGCGACATTCTGATCAAGCAGATCATGCCGTTCGTGCAGTACTACACTTACGTCGAAATTACCCCTCGCGAGCATCAGGCACTGTGGTTCGAATACGAGCGCATCGGCGAAGCCTTCGCCGACACGTTCGCCCAGCAGCAGCTGGTCTCTGCCGGTGATATCTATCCGGTATTCCGTGAACTCTTCCAGCGCAGGTTAGTGACATGACCGCTAGAGAGCAGAAGCGCCAACCCCTTTCCACGGGTTCAGAGTGGACGTTCGAACTGATCCAAGCCTACGACCGGGAAATCAGTCGCATCGCCGAGCGTTATGCCTTGGACACTTACCCCAATCAGATTGAGGTGATCACCGCTGAGCAGATGATGGACGCCTATGCGTCGGTCGGCATGCCACTGGGCTATCACCATTGGTCCTACGGCAAGCACTTCCTCAGCACGGAAAAATCCTACTCCCGCGGCCAGATGGGTCTGGCGTACGAAATCGTCATTAACTCCGACCCGTGCATCGCGTACCTGATGGAAGAAAACACCATCTGTATGCAGGCTTTGGTCGTGGCCCATGCCTGCTACGGCCACAACAGTTTCTTCAAAGGCAATTACCTGTTCCGCACCTGGACCGACGCCAGTTCGATCATCGATTACCTGGTGTTCGCCAAGCAGTACATCATGCAATGCGAAGAGCGCCACGGCATCGACGCGGTCGAAGACTTGCTCGACTCCTGCCATGCCTTGATGAATTACGGCGTTGACCGCTATAAGCGTCCGTACCCGATTTCGGCGGAGGAAGAACGTCGCCGCATGAAGGACCGCGAAGAGCATTTGCAGAAGCAGATCAACGATCTTTGGCGCACTATTCCGAAAAATGCCAGCAAGAACGACAAGGAAGACAACGCGCGCTTCCCTGCCGAGCCACAGGAAAACATCCTCTATTTCATCGAGAAACACGCGCCTCTGCTGGAGCCATGGCAGCGTGAGATCGTGCGCATCGTGCGTAAGATCGCCCAGTATTTCTATCCCCAACGCCAGACTCAGGTCATGAACGAAGGTTGGGCGACCTTTTGGCATTACACACTGATGAATGATCTGTACGACGAAGGCCTGGTCACTGACGGATTCATGCTCGAATTCTTGCAGTCCCACACCAGCGTTGTGTTCCAACCGGGCTTCGACAGCCCCTATTACAGCGGCATCAATCCCTACACCTTGGGGTTTGCCATGTATCAAGACATTCGACGGATGTGCGAGCACCCGACCGAAGAAGACCACCACTGGTTCCCCGACTTGGCAGGGACGGATTGGCTGACCGCCGTGAAGTTTGCGATGAGCAGCTTCAAGGACGAGAGTTTTATCCTGCAATACCTGTCACCGAAGGTCATTCGCGACCTCAAGCTGTTCAGCATTCTGGATGACGATCAAAAAGACGACCTGCTGGTTCCTGCCATTCATGATGAGACAGGCTACAGAACGATCAGAGAAACCCTTGCGGCCCAGTACAACCTGGGAAACCGGGAGCCGAACGTGCAGATCTACAGCATCGATCGCAGAGGCGATCGCTCGCTGACCCTGCGTCACCAACAGCACGATCGCAAACCGCTGGGCGACTCGACGGATGAAGTGCTCAAACACCTGCATCGCCTGTGGGGGTTCGACATTCACCTCGAAACGCTTCAGGGCGACCAGATCATGAAAACCCACCACGTCCCACCGAGAAGCGAACACGCTGACAGTGAATATCCCCGGCTCGACTTGGCGGTCGTTCACCTTTAGGGGATAAGCCGAGGGATAAGCCGTATCTGAAAAATGGCCCTCCGTAAGCGCGACGTAAGGTTTATCCTGTCGCGCTTACGGAGGCTTTTTTATGCAGATCTACAAAGTTGGCGGCGCTGTGCGTGATCGCCTGCTTGGCAAACCGGTCGCGGACACCGACTGGGTCGTCGTCGGCGCGACCACCGATGAGATGCTGATCAAGGGCTATCGCCCGGTCGGCACGGACTTTCCGGTATTTCTGCACCCCCTCACCGGCGAGGAATACGCGCTGGCTCGAACCGAGCGCAAGACGGGCCGTGGGTATGGCGGGTTCGTGTTTCACGCCGATCCCGACGTCACGCTGGAAGAAGACCTCATCCGCCGCGATCTGACGATCAATGCCATCGCCGAAGACAAGGACGGCCACCTGACCGACCCCTATCACGGTCAGCGCGATTTGCAGGATCGGGTGTTGCGCCATGTTTCCCCGGCATTTGCGGAAGACCCCTTACGGGTCTTGCGCGTGGCGCGATTTGCGGCCCGCTACGCACCGGACGGTTTCACCATTGCCCATGAAACCCTAATGCTGATGCGCCAACTCAGCGCGTCGGGCGAGTTGGAAGCCCTCACGCCGGAGCGCAGCTGGAAGGAAATTTCCCGCGCCCTGATGGAGCGGGAGCCACAGGTGTTCATCCAGGTTCTGAAGGACTGCGGTGCGCTGAAGGTATTGATGCCGGAAATCGATACGCTGTTCGGCATCCCCCAACCGGAAGCGCATCACCCTGAAATCGACACCGGGCTGCATGTTTTGAGCGTTCTGCACCAATCGGCGGTGCATAAGCAGCCATTGAGCGTTCGCTGGGCTTGTCTGTTGCATGATTTGGGCAAAGGATTAACGCCCGAAGCAGATTGGCCACGCCATATCGCCCATGAGCAGAAAGGCCTCAAGGCGATCAAAGCGGTGAGTCAGCGCTTTAAAGTGCCGAGAGATTGTCAGGAACTGGCGCTGCTGGTGGGCCAATACCACACCCATGGCCATCGAGCGCTGGAGCTCAAGCCTTCGACGCTGCTGGAGTTGCTGCAGAACTTCGACGTCTATCGCCGCCCGCAGCGGTTCGAGGAGTTCATTGTCGCCTGTGAAATGGACGCCCGAGGTCGCAAGGGCTTCGAGGACCGCAGTTATCCACAGGCTGAATACCTGCGCGGCGCAGCGGAAGCCGCGAGGCAAGTGGCGGTCCAGCCGCTGCTGGATCAGGGTTATCAAGGACAGGAGTTGGGCGAAGCGCTGAAGCGGGAACGGCTGGACACGCTGACGTTTTACAAGGCGTCGTATCAGAGTCAGAGCTGAATTTGCAGACGTCTGATCGCCCTGTGGGAGCGAATTCATTCGCGAAAGGCCATTACATCCGATGCATCTCTGCCGGCTGTACAACCGCATCGCGAATGAATTCGCCCCGACAGGAGATATCCGGCGGTTATTGAACCGAGGACAGCATTGAATCCGGGGTCAATGGCTGACCCTGCCACTCAAACGCAACCGGCCAAAGCTGCTGCTCAATCTGCGATTCTTCCCACAGTTTGGCAAACATCAATCCCACTTCGGGATGAAGCCTTTCCGGCGCAATCAGCGACAACGGCCACAGCACAAATGCATTCTTCAGAATTTCGGCACGGGGCAGCACCAGCCCGTCGAAATTGCCGACCTGCTCGCCATACAACAGCACGTCGATGTCCAGCGGCAGCCCTTTACGGTCAGGGGCATAACGACCGTTGTCGGCCTCGATGAATTTCAAGCGACGGTCCAACTCGATCAACGGCAGGTCGGTCAACGCTGATACCACCAGATTGATGAATGGCCCGCTCTTGATCCCCACCGGATGGCTTTCGAACACCGGCGAGCAGGACATATCAGTGAGAAAACCGGCCAGAGCATCAAGCCCGGAACACAGATGCCGGTGCCGGTCGACGTTACTCCCCAGGCCGAGAAAAATCCGTGTCAGCGGCATCCGCGCTCGATCTCCACGCCCACACCCTTGGCCGCTGGTACGGCGCCGGGTTTGGTGAGTTTCAGGTGCAGCCACGGAATGTTGAATTCGCTCATCAGCACTTCTGCCAGACGCTCTGCGAAGGTTTCGACCAATTGAAACTGCGAAACCTCAGCAAAAGCCTGAATGCGCGCAGAGACGCTGGCGTAGTCGAGTGCCTTGCTCAAGTCATCGCCCGCGGCGGCAGGTCGATTGTCCCAGGCAAAACTCAGGTCCAGACGCAGGCACTGACGAATGCCGCGTTCCCAGTCGTAGGCACCGATCACCGTGTCGACCTCCAGACCCTCAATGAAAACTCTGTCCAAGCCTTTCTCTCCGCTGCACGACAAGGGCGCAATGCGCCGTTAGAATCAGGGCTTCCCCGCCCGGAATGGTTAGCATGTTTTGGTTACTGGCACTTCTCGCCTACCTGCTCGGCTCGCTGTCCTTCGCCATCCTGCTCAGCCGTCTGACCGGCAGTCCGGACCCGCGCGCCAGCGGCTCGGGCAACGCAGGCGCCACCAACATGCTGCGTCTGGCGGGCAAGAAGCTCGCTATCCTGACCCTGATCGGCGACGTCTGCAAAGGGATGATTCCAGTGCTGATCGCTGCCTGGGCGGGACTCGACCCTCGTCAACAGGCCTGGATCGGGCTTTACGCCGTACTCGGCCATCTGTTTCCTTTGTACTTTCGCTTCAAGGGCGGCAAAGGCGTCGCTACGGCGGCGGGGATGCTACTGGGTCTGTATCCACCCGCTGCGCTGCTGGCAATCGCTGCATGGCTGTTGACGTTTTATCTCACCCGCACCAGTTCGCTCGCCTCGCTGATCGCCACCCCGCTGACCCTTCCGCTGCTGGCCTGGCAGGAACCCCATGCGCTGGTGCCCATGAGCCTGCTGACTTTGCTGATCGTCTGGCGTCATCGCGGCAATTTACGCGACCTCTATGCAGGACGCGAACGGCATTTCTAGCGGCAAAAGATAAAAAAGGCTCATTCGAGCCTTTTTCTTTCCAAGCAGTGTGGCTTTACAGCCCCGGTAACTGTTCCATCGGCCAGCGCGCCTGCACAGTGATGCTCAGGTCTTCTTTCTGGCCCGCCTGCAATCGCTGACATCCGGCGAACGCGATCATTGCCCCGTTATCCGTACAAAATTCCGGACGCGCGTAAAAGACGTTGCCGCCGATCCCGCCAAGCATTTGCTCCAGAGACTGACGCAGCGCCTTGTTTGCACTGACCCCACCCGCAATCACCAGACGCTTCATGCCTGTCTGCTTCAAGGCGCGTTTGCACTTGATGGTCAAAGTCTCCACCACCGCATCCTGGAAGGCCAGTGCGATGTCGCAACGGGTTTGCTCGCCGTCGTCCCCAGCGCTCTGGCATTGCTGCCAGGTGTTCAGGGCGGAAGTTTTCAAGCCGCTGAAGCTGAATGTCAGGCCGGGGCGATCGGTCATCGGGCGAGGGAACGTGAAACGTCCCGGCACCCCCTGGAGCGCCAAACGGGATATCTCCGGACCACCGGGGTAATTCAGGCCCATCATTTTGGCCGTCTTGTCGAAGGCTTCGCCCGCAGCGTCATCCAGCGTCTCGCCCAACAACTCATAAAGGCCGATGCCGTCCACCCGAACCAGTTGCGTGTGACCACCGGAAACCAACAAAGCGACGAACGGAAACTCCGGCGGTTGCGCCTCCAGCATAGGGGCCAGAAGATGGCCTTCCATGTGGTGCACGCCCAATGCGGGGATGTCCCACGCGAAAGCCAGCGCTTGCGCGCAAGACGCCCCCACCAGCAGCGCACCGACCAGCCCAGGACCTGCGGTATAAGCGATGCCATCGATCTCGGTCGCGGCGCAATCCGCCTCGGCCAATACCTGACGAATCAAGGGCAGCATGCGTTTTACGTGATCGCGGGACGCCAGCTCGGGGACCACGCCGCCGTAGGCCCGATGCAAGTCGATCTGGCTGAATAATGCGTCGGCGAGCAGCCCGCGCTCGCTGTCATACAGCGCCACGCCGGTCTCGTCGCAAGAAGTTTCCAATCCCAGTATTAACATGGGGCACGCCTTGGGGGCTGAATTCGAAGGCGCGCATAATAGTCGCCGCTCATGCCTGCGACCAGTGGTTTTCGATCAGAGGCTTTGCATTCCTCGCGCCGAGGGGTTAACATCCGCAACCCTTAAAACCGGCGTACTCATACAAGCGTTGTACGAGGCGCCGACCCCGGTAATGAATGAAGGTAGCTCTGGATGCCAGCCGTCAAAGTTAAAGAGAATGAACCCTTCGACGTAGCTCTGCGTCGTTTCAAGCGCTCCTGCGAGAAAGCCGGCACTCTGGCCGAAGTTCGTAGCCGCGAATTTTACGAGAAGCCAACTTCGAAGCGTAAGCGTATGGCAGCTGCTGCTGTTAAGCGTCACGCCAAAAAAGTTCAGCGCGAACAGCGCCGCGCCGTTCGTCTGTATTAATACAGACGTCTGTCGCAAGCTTATGCCTTGCCCGGCCCTAAAGCCGGGCTGTCGGCAGTTGCCTATCTAGCCTCAAGCAACACAGACAGAGGCTGTAAACGTCCTTTTGCGACCGATACAACCCCCGTCGACTCTTCCAGCCTGATCTTCAGGCAGCGTTGACCCGTCTACACTGACCAAGCAACCGTCGTTACGCTTTGGATTCGCCACGATCTTTCTGGCGGGGCGCCTGATGATGAGAACGCCATGGCCGGACTGATTCCTCAAGGTTTTATTGACGACCTGCTTAACCGCACCGACATCGTCGATGTTGTCAGCTCGCGCGTTCAATTAAAGAAAACCGGCAAGAATTTCAGCGCCTGCTGTCCTTTCCATAAAGAAAAGACACCGTCGTTCAGCGTCAGCCCCGACAAACAGTTCTATTACTGCTTTGGCTGCGGCGCAGGCGGAAACGCCCTCGGCTTCATCATGGACCACGACAACCTGGATTTTCCCCAGGCCGTCGAAGAACTGGCCAAAGCCGCTGGCATGGAAGTACCCCGCGAACAGGGCGTCAGGGGCCAAAAGCCCAGACAACCCACCGATTCGCCGCTGTATCCACTGCTGACCGCTGCTGCCGATTTCTACCGGGCCGCGCTGAAAAGCCACCCGACCCGTAAATCCGCAGTGGACTACCTGAAAGGCCGTGGCCTCTCGGGTGAGATTGCCCGCGACTTCGGATTAGGGTTCGCCCCGCCCGGCTGGGACAATCTGTACAAACACCTCAGCAGCGACACGCTTCAGCAAAAGGCCATGATCGACGCTGGCCTGCTGATCGAGAACGCCGAAACCGGCAAGCGTTACGACCGCTTTCGCGACCGGGTGATGTTCCCCATTCGCGACAGCCGGGGTCGAGTCATCGCGTTTGGCGGACGCGTGCTAGGCGACGACAAACCGAAGTACTTGAACTCGCCCGAGACGCCGGTGTTTCACAAGGGGCAAGAGCTGTACGGCCTGTTCGAGGCGCGCAAACACAATCGCAACCTTGACGAAATCATCGTTGTCGAAGGCTACATGGACGTCATCGCGCTGGCTCAACAAGGCTTGCGCAACGCCGTTGCGACACTGGGCACCGCCACCAGCGAAGAGCATTTGAAGCGGCTTTTCCGCGTCGTGCCCAACGTGCTGTTCTGTTTCGACGGCGACCAGGCAGGCCGAAATGCGGCCTGGCGCGCACTGGAAGCCACGCTTTCCAGCTTGCAGGATGGTCGTCGCGCCCGGTTTCTGTTTTTGCCCGAAGGCGAAGATCCGGACACGCTGGTACGCGCCGAAGGCACCGATGCCTTCAAGGCAAGGATCAACCAGCACGCACAGCCGCTGGCCGATTATTTTTTCGAGCAGCTGATCAAGGAAGCAGACCCGCGCTCGCTGGAAGGCAAAGCGCACATGGTCACCCTGGCTGCTCCACTGATCGAAAAGGTGCCGGGGGCCAACCTTCGGGAGCTGATGCGTCGGCGCCTCAAGGAAATAACCGGTCTGGACACCGCCGCCGTCAATCAGCTGGTGCAAAGCGCTCCCGCCGAGGCACCGCCGGTTTATGACCCGGGCTTTGATTACGACTCAGTGCCTGATTACGGCGATTACCAGCCGCATGACGCCTACGAACCACAGCAAGAATGGACGCCGAACTCGTCAGGCGGCCAGCAGAAGAGATGGGAAAAAAAGCCGTGGGACAAAGGCAAGAAGTGGGACAAGAACGGCAAGCGGCCGGACTTTGAACCTCGCGCCCCACGCACACCGGCAACGGTGGAGCCACCGACCCTGACGGCCCTCCGGACCCTGCTTCATCATCCGGACCTGTCACAAAAGGTGGAAGATACCAGCCACTTTGCGGCGGAAGATAATGTGTATTCGCAGTTGCTGGTGGCCTTGCTCGAAGCGCTGCAAAAGAATCCGAAGCTGCGGTCGCTGCAATTGATCGCCCGCTGGCACGGAACCGATCAAGGACGATTATTACGACAACTGGCGGAAAAGGAATGGCTGATCTCGGCCGATAACCTTGAACAACAGTTTTTCGACACTATAACTAGCTTGTCCGCCCGCCAACGCGAGCGAAGTCTCGATCAATTGATCAGGAAGGAACGGCAGACCGGTCTGAGTGCTGAGGAAAAAGTTCAGCTACTCAACCTGTTAAATCGCAAAGTTCCTGCACAAACCCCGACCTCAACTGGCGCGTGAGGTCCTAGCTCGGGTATAATCCTCGGCTTGTTTTTTGCCCGCCAAGACCTTCAGTGGATAGGGTGTTATGTCCGGAAAAGCGCAACAGCAGTCTCGCCTCAAAGAGTTGATCAGCCGCGGTCGTGAGCAGGGTTACCTGACTTACGCGGAGGTCAACGACCACCTGCCGGAGGATATTTCAGATCCGGAACAGGTGGAAGACATCATCCGCATGATTAACGACATGGGGATCAACGTATTCGAGAGTGCTCCGGATGCGGACGCCCTTCTGTTGGCCGAAGCTGACACTGACGAGGCAGCCGCTGAAGAAGCAGCCGCCGCGTTGGCAGCAGTCGAAACCGACATCGGTCGCACAACCGACCCGGTGCGCATGTATATGCGCGAAATGGGTACGGTCGAGCTTCTGACACGTGAAGGCGAAATCGAAATCGCCAAACGTATCGAAGAGGGCATCCGTGAAGTGATGGGCGCGATTGCGCACTTCCCTGGCACGGTCGAGCACATTCTCTCCGAATACACTCGCGTCACCACCGAGGGTGGTCGCCTGTCTGACGTTCTCAGCGGTTATATCGACCCGGACGACGGCATCGCGCCGCCTGCCGAGGTGCCGCCACCGATCGATCAGAAAACCGAAAAGACCGACGTCGCTGACGATGATGACGAGGAGTCCGCCGACGGCGACGACGAGGAAGAGGCCGAAAGCGGTCCTGATCCGGTCGTGGCAGCTCAGCGCTTCGGTGCGGTCTCCGATCAGATGGCGATCACCCTCAAGGCCCTGAAAAAGCACGGTCGTGGTAGCAAGCAGGCTAATGAAGAGCTGCTGGCGCTGGCCGAGCTGTTCATGCCGATCAAACTGGTTCCTAAACAGTTTGAAGGTCTGGTTGAACGTGTTCGTAGCGCTCTTGAGCGTCTGCGTGCACAGGAACGCGCCATTATGCAACTGTGCGTTCGTGACGCTCGCATGCCGCGTGCTGACTTCCTGCGCCAGTTCCCGGGCAATGAAGTCGATCAGAGCTGGACCGATGCACTGGCCAAAGGTAAAAGCAAATACGCCGAAGCCATCGGCCGCTTGCAGGCTGACATTCAGCGTTGCCAGCAGAAGCTGACCGCACTGGAAGAAGAAACCGGCCTGAACGTGGCGGAAATCAAGGACATCAACCGTCGCATGTCGATCGGTGAGGCCAAGGCCCGCCGCGCGAAGAAAGAGATGGTTGAAGCGAACTTGCGTCTTGTGATCTCGATCGCCAAGAAGTACACCAACCGCGGCCTGCAATTCCTCGATCTGATCCAGGAAGGCAACATCGGCTTGATGAAAGCGGTGGACAAGTTCGAATACCGTCGCGGTTACAAGTTCTCGACATACGCCACCTGGTGGATTCGACAGGCGATCACTCGCTCGATCGCCGACCAGGCGCGCACCATCCGTATTCCGGTGCACATGATCGAGACGATCAACAAGCTCAACCGTATTTCCCGCCAGATGCTGCAGGAAATGGGTCGCGAGCCGACGCCGGAAGAGCTGGGCGAACGCATGGAAATGCCTGAGGACAAGATCCGTAAGGTATTGAAGATCGCAAAAGAGCCGATCTCCATGGAAACGCCGATCGGTGACGATGAAGACTCCCATCTGGGTGATTTCATCGAAGACTCGACCATGCAGTCTCCGATTGATGTTGCGACCGTGGAAAGCTTGAAAGAGGCAACGCGTGAAGTGCTGTCGGGCCTCACCGCCCGTGAAGCCAAGGTACTGCGTATGCGCTTCGGCATCGACATGAATACTGACCACACCCTTGAGGAAGTCGGTAAGCAGTTCGATGTAACCCGTGAGCGTATTCGTCAGATCGAAGCCAAGGCGCTGCGCAAGCTGCGCCACCCGACCCGAAGCGAACACCTGCGTTCGTTCCTGGACGAGTAAGCGAAACGCGCTAGAACAAGACCCCCAGCCCTGCTGGGGGTTTTGCATTTCAGAGAATAAGAAATCGGCAGTGTGCCACCTTCCCTCAGCACAGCTACACTCGAAGCATTCTTAACGCTGCAACTAATGAGGCTGCCATGTTTTGGATGCCGGCCATTGCTTTCTTATGCTTGATGGGGTCGACCAGCGTCGACGCACAGGCTCTCCCTCCAGGGGAAACGACCTGGCAGGGCATGCACGAGGGATCAATGCAGAGTATGGATACTGCGTCGGCGGATACCGACCGTTCAGCCGGCAGGGGCTTTGAAGGCGACAATCTTCAAGGTTTCGACCTTCGCACGTCGCAGCCCTTGGCCTACGTCGACGGATCCGATGCCAGTGCTAACAGCCCGCGCTCTGACGGCTCGGCATCGCTTCCCCTCGCCCCCGAACCCATGAAATTCTGGCGAGACTTCCTGCTCTACGGACTGCCCGGACTGCTTCTGCTCTCGACGATCCTGTTGATTGTGGTACGAATCAATCGCCGCCTCAGCTCGGAAATTTCCCGTCGTGTCGCGCTGGAACAGGAACTGCGCAGCAGCGAATACCATTACCGAGGCATGATCGAAAGCCTGTCGGCCATTGCGTGGGAAGCCAACACCCACGATTACTCCTACAACTACGTTTCCCCACACGCAGAAAACCTGCTCGGCTACCCGTTGCATCAATGGCTGAGACCGGGGTTCTGGCGCAGCATCGTCCACCCGGCCGACCTCGACGCCGCTGAAGCCTACTGCGACGTTCAAACCAAGCTGGGTAACGACCACAGCCTTGATTACCGCGTGATCAGCGCCGACGGCAGGACGTTGTGGATACGTGACATTGTCACGCTGATCACTTATGGCCATGAACCCGTGATGCGCGGCCTGATGATCGACATCACGGAAGCCAAGCAGACCGAGGAAGCACTGCGGCAGTCCGAAGGGAAATTCGCGTCGGTGTTCGCACAGTGCCCGGACATTTTGGTGATTGCCCGCTTGTCCGACGGCTGCTTTCTGGAGGCGAACCAGGCGTTCGTCGAGCAAATCGGAATAAGTGCTGGCGATATCGTGGGCCGCACGCCTAGCGAATTGAACATCTGGGGCATCCCGGACATAGGGCCTAGCCTGCTTCAACGCCTGCAAAAGGGCAGTATTCGAAATCTTGAAATGCCGTTCCGTCGAAGCAACGGCCGAACCTTCACCGGCTTACTGTCGGCTGAACCCTTCGATCTGGATTCGACGCCTGCGGTAGTGGTGGTCGTGCGCGACATCACGCCACTGAAAGAAGCTCAGCAGCAATTGCAGTTGTCCGAAGAGAAGTTCGCCAAAGCTTTCCACTCGTCGCCGGACGGCCTGTTGATTTCCCGGCAGAGCGACGGGCTATTAGTGGAAATCAACGACGGGTTCAGCCGTATTACCGGATATCACAGTTCGCTGTCACTGGACCGCACGACGCTCGACCTCGGCATCTGGGTCGACCTCAACGAGCGGCAGCAACTGCTTGAGCAACTTGCCCGCGATGGCTTCGTCAAAGATTTCACCAGCCATATCCGCCGCAGGGACGGGCAGATTCGACTGTGCGAAATTTCATCACGCCCGCTGCCGATTGGCGGTGAAGACTGCATGCTGACCATCGCCCGCGACATCACCGACCGCCACCAGATGCAAGAGAAGCTGCAATTGGCTGCAACGGTTTTCGAGAGTACGGCCGAGGGCGTGCTCATCACCGACACCCGCCAGCGGATCAATGCGGTCAACCGTGCCTTTAGTGAAATCACCGGCTACTGCGAAGCCGAAGCCCTCGGAGAGACGCCTCGATTGCTGGCCTCGGGACTGCACGACAGCGCGTTCTACGCCGCCATGTGGTATCAACTGACGGCAGAGGGTCACTGGCAAGGCGAAATCAGTAACCGTCGAAAGAACGGGGAGATTTATCCGAGCTGGCTGACCATCAGCGCCGTGCGTAACCGCGACAAATTCATCACCCACTTCGTCGCAGTGTTCGCGGACATTTCCAGCCTCAAACAGGCTCAGGCCCGTCTGGATTATCAGGCCCATCACGACCCGCTGACGGGACTGCCGAACCGGACGCTGTTCGAGAGCCGCCTGCACGCGGCCCTGACTCATAGCAAAGAGGCCAACAGCCTCGGCGCGGTGCTATTCCTCGATCTCGACCGCTTCAAACACATCAACGACAGCCTCGGGCACCCGGTCGGCGACCTGTTGCTCAAAGGGATTGCCCAGCGCCTGAAAGAGAACCTGCGTGACATCGACACCGTCGCACGGTTGGGCGGTGACGAGTTCATCATTCTGCTCCCCGGCCTGCAAACCGACAGAGACGCGGAGGCCATCGCTACCAAATTGCTCAATAGCTTCTCCGCCCCTTTCCAGGCGGGTGAACACGAGTTTTTCATCAGCACCAGCATTGGCACTGCGCTGTTCCCGTCAGATGGGGCCGACGTCGCCACCCTCATCAAAAACGCCGATGCCGCGATGTACCGCTCAAAAGCAAAAGGCCGCAACCGGGTCGAAAGCTACACCCGCGACCTCACCGCCCAGGCCAGTGAGCGCATAGCGCTGGAACACGAATTGCGCAGAGCGATCGAACGCAACGAGTTCACGCTTTCCTACCAACCCAAGATCAGCCTTCTGACACAACGACTGGTCGGCGCCGAAGCTCTGATTCGCTGGACCCACCCCACTTTCGGAGAAGTCCCACCTGAGCGGTTCATTCCTCTGGCAGAGGAAAACGGCATGATCCTGCAGATCGGCGAGTGGGTGTTGGAGAAGGCCTGTCAACAGCTGTATCGCTGGAATCAAACCTACGACGTTTTCGGCCCCCTCTCCGTGAACTTGGCTGGCGCCCAACTCCGTCAGCCCAATCTGGTCACCCGCATTGAGCACCTGCTCCAACAATACGAACTGCAGCCAGGCTGCCTGCAGCTGGAAATCACCGAAAACTTCATCATGTCCCAGACCGAAGAGGCGCTCTCCGTGCTGCACCGCCTGAAAAAACTCGGCGTGCAACTGGCCATCGACGACTTCGGCACCGGCTATTCATCACTGAGCTACCTTAAACGTTTGCCGCTGGACATCCTGAAGATCGACCAGTCCTTCGTACGCGGCCTGCCAGACGACCAGCACGACGCCGCCATCGTCCGCGCCATCATCGCCTTGGGCCGCAGCATGCAACTGACCGTCATCGCCGAAGGCGTGGAAAGCCTTGAACAACAGCAATTCCTCGCCGACGAAGGCTGTGAACAAATCCAGGGCTACATCGTCAGCCTGCCCCTGCGCCCGGAAGAATTCTGCGCGACGTTTCTTCGTATAACCGTTTCAGACTTTTCGGATAGCACAGCACGGAAACCATCGTTATAATCCGCCGCCTGACTGAGGGCCTATAGCTCAGTTGGTTAGAGCAGAGGACTCATAATCCTTTGGTCCACGGTTCGAGTCCGTGTGGGCCCACCACCTTCAAAAGCCGCGCATTGCGCGGCTTTTTTATTGCCGAGGAAGCTATCCCACCTGATCGCTCGCAGGATGCGAAAACACTGAGTTTTTATGAACACAAGGACATGACGAAATGACAGTTTGGGAAGCAATGAAGAAGTCGCGCCGCATGAAGTGGCTGGGCCTGGCGGTGATGCTGATCGGATTCACTCAACTGCTGATGGCAGCAGTGCTCTCGATTTACGATTTTGGGGAGCAGCTTAAGGCTTCATTTCTCAACGGTCTGGGATACGAACTGCAGAATCTGAGCTTGATCGTGTACCGAGCCACAAGTTTTCTGCAGGTTTTGTGGGACGCGACACCGCGTCTGGACGTCAATCAACCCTTGACCCTGGACACGCTGATGCTCGTCGGAATCATGGTCATCATTGCAACAGGGGCTTACATCCGCGGAGCTGGCATACAGCTTTCTAATGACATTGCTGCGATCCGGAAGAAGGCGAGGGACGAGCTTTGGTTACGTTCGATGCTCCCTCCAGAACGGGCGACTGCCGTCATCAACCAGCCCGCAAGCGTCACGGTGCTGTCGCTGCAGATGCCACCTGGCGAGATCAAGAACTGGTGGGAGCGTCCGCTCGGGATCATTCTCATAGGCTTGGCGAGCACGTACATTGCAGCGTTACTCACCCGAATTTCCGGCCTGACGTGAGGATAGATTCACGCCCGCTGAGGTCTGTAATCCCATGAACGCACCTTCCCTCCCCCTGTTCTTGCGCCGCCTCCTCCGTCCACTTCTGGACCCTTACCGCCGTTACCGCCACGCGCGCTACATTCACGCGGGTCGCATTGTCGTCGGCCTCTTGGTCTCGATTCTGCTCACCACCGGCATCCATCTGCCCCACGGCGAGTGGGCGTCGGTGACGATGTTGATTGTGATCGGCGGCCTCCAGCATCACGGCAATATCGGCAAGAAGTCGGTGGAGCGGGCGTACGGGACGCTGATTGGTGCGGCGTTGGGATTGGCGGTGGTGGCGCAGGAGAATTACCTGGGCATGCCGCTGCTGACGTACGTGATCATGTCGTTGATTTGCGGGTTCTTCGCGTATCACGCGATTGGCAAGGGCGGGTACACGGCGCTGTTGTCGGCAATCACGCTGTTTATCGTCGCGGGGCATGGCGATAACCCGATTACAGACGGGCTGTGGCGGACGGTGGATATTCTGATCGGGATCGTTTTGGCGCTGGCGTTCTCTTTCGCGTTGCCGCTCTATGCGGTGTATTCGTGGCGGTACAACCTGGCCAGCGGTTTGCGGGATTGCGCGAAGGTGTATGAGCGTATCAGCAGTGGCCAGTCGATTGCGGCGGACGAGCATTTGAAGCTGATGGCCCGGCTCAACGCGACGATGTTGCAGTTACGCTCGCTGATGCCATCGGTGTCGAAGGAAGTGAAGATATCGCTGGTTGAACTGGACGCCATTCAGGGGCATTTCCGGATGTGCCTGAGCACGCTGGAGATCCTTTCCAACCTCAGGCCGGCGGACCTGGGGAATGTGGGAATGAGCGCTGAGCAGCGTCGGATTCGGCGCATGTTGATCGGCATGGCGAGGGCGTTGCAAAGCGGTGCTACTGAGCGTCTGGCGCGGCCAAGCGAGTCGTTGGCGGTCGGACCGGAGGCGCCTGCGGTGTCGGCGGACGTGCTGGGGTATCAGTTGATGAATCGACAGCTCGCGCTGAACATCGAAGGGCTGCAGCAACGGCTGGCGAAGACGGCGAAGAAGTGGAAGATCTGACCGTGAACGCGAGAAATTTCCGCCGTCACTACTTGCTGTCGACGCCCAACCCGAGGGAGCCGGCTTGCTGCGGGCCGCGATCGGACGAATGGGTTGTATCAGGCAATAAATGTGTCTTTGACCCACCGCATTCGCCAGCAAGCCGGCTCCTACAAGAGGAGCGGCTGACTGGAAAAAGGTCGGCCGAAAGCACCGCCGATTGATGAGCACTCAATAAACCGACGGGACCACCATGTCACGCGGCACCGGCGCACGCAGGTAGTTGGCGTTGTATTCGCGCTCTGGCAGCAAGATCTGCGGCGACTCCACTTCGCCGCGCGGGATTTGCTCCAGTAAGTGATGGATGCAGTTCAGACGCGCGCGCTTCTTGTCATCTGCCTCCACGATCCACCAGGGTGCGACGTCGGTGTGCGAGCGCGTCAGCATTTCTTCCTTGGCGCGGGTGTAGTCTTCCCAGCGACGGCGGGATTCCAGGTCCATCGGCGACAGTTTCCACTGTTTCAGCGGATCGTGGATGCGCATCAGAAAGCGGCGATATTGCTCGTCGTCGGTGATCGAGAACCAGTATTTGATGAGGATGATGCCCGAGCGCACGAGCATTTTTTCGAACTCGGGAACGGTGCGGAAAAACTCCTCGTACTCGTCGTTGTTGCAGAACCCCATGACACGCTCGACGCCTGCGCGGTTGTACCAACTGCGGTCGAACAGGACCATTTCGCCCGCGGCTGGCAGGTGCGAAACGTAGCGCTGGAAATACCACTGCGTGCGCTCGCGTTCGCTCGGGGCGGTCAACGCTGCCACTCGGCAGACCCGTGGGTTAAGGCGCTGGGTGATGCGTTTGATAGCGCCGCCCTTGCCCGCCGCGTCGCGGCCTTCGAACAATACGACGACTTTGAGCTTTTGGCTGACGACCCAATCCTGGAGCTTCACCAACTCGCCTTGCAGACGCAGCAGTTCGCGGAAATACACGCGTCGATCAATGCCTTTCGGCACTTCCTCGCCCAGATCGGACAGCAGGCCATCCAGGCGCGCGTCGTCGTATTCCATCTCCAGCTCTTCGTCGAAGCTGTCGAGGATGTCGGCTTGGATGTAGCGGGCGGTTTCTGATAGATCCAGAGTCATGACAGAGCTCCCGGCGTGGATTTGAAGGGTCAGGGACCGAATTTAGGCACGCCGGGGGTGACAGCTGAATGACAACGCGGTGACAACGGGGAAAAGTCCTACAAATAGGGGTTGAACGAGCTACACAACCTTAAGCAAGACAGCTCCCTCAGAGGCATCACGCGCTCAATTGCCTGCGGTTTCCACCGTGATCTGTTGCACCGCTCTGAACGGCGCCAGCAACGACTCATCCGCCTCGGCCGCCGTGATCAGCGTCCACTCCCGTTCGATGGGCGTCCAGTGTTGCTGGCGCGCGCGGCCAAGTTTGTCGGCGTCAGCAAGAACGAAAACCTGCGCGGCGCGTTTGATGATGCATTCCTTGAGATAGGCCTGCTGATCGCTGGCTTCACACAGACCGAATTCAGCGACCACGCCATCCGCCCCCATGAACGCTTTGTCGACGCTCAAACGGCTGAGTGTCAGCTCGGCGAGTGGGCCAAGCGTGCTCATGCTTGAACCGCGCAAATCACCCCCGATCAACGTCAAACGAATGCCTGACGCATTGGCGAGGGTCATCACGGCCAGTAGATTATTGGTGACGACGTGCACGTTTTGCCGCGAGCACAAGTGCAACGCCAACGCCGCGCACGTGGTGCCGCCATCGAGCAGCACGGTGTCGCCATCCTGGACATGCATCGCCGCTGCCTTGGCAATGGCGTCTTTCTGATCGCGCTGCGCAGACTTGCGCTCGTCGAGGGAGGCTTCCGGCTCATGCACGCCAATCAGCGCGGTCGCACCGCCGTGGGTGCGAACCAAATGCCGCTGCTTGGCGAGCATGGTCAGGTCGCGGCGCACGGTCGCTTCCGACACCCCCAAAGCCGCGCTCAACTGCTCGACATTGGTGTCGCGAGCGCGGACCAATTCGAGAATGGCGCGATGACGGTCGGTGGCTTTCATGGGCGGCCTCGTTGCGGAAAGGCCGTGATCTTACACGACCGCGCCGTCATGCCTCACCCCCGACGGGTCGCCAGTTCAGCGCCCTGACGCAGCGCTTCCAGCAAGCTGCGCTCGTCGGCGATGCCCTTACCGGCGATGTCGAATGCGGTGCCGTGATCCACGGACGTGCGAATCACTTCCAGACCCACGGTCACGTTGACGCCCGCTTCCAGCCCCAGCACTTTCACCGGACCGTGGCCCTGATCGTGATACATCGCCACCACGAGGTCGAAATCGCCACGACCGGCGCGGAAGAACAGCGTGTCAGCAGGCAACGGGCCAGTGACGTCCAGACCTTGCTCTTGCAGCAACTTCACGGCCGGAATGATCTTCTCTTCTTCCTCGCCGTAACCGAACAGGCCGTTCTCGCCCGCGTGAGGGTTGATGCCGCACACGCCGATGCGTGGCTTGGCGATGCCGGCCTTGATCAACGTCGCGTTGCCGCGTTCGATCGTGCGCTGAACCAGACCCGGCTCGATCTTGCGAATCGCGTCGATGATGCCGATGTGAGTGGTGACGTGAATGACGCGCAGGTGCGGCGCAACGAGCATCATCGACACTTCGTCGACGTTGGTCAGATGCGCGAGCATCTCGGTGTGGCCCGGGTATTTGTGGCCACCGGCGTGCAGCGCTTCTTTATTAAGCGGCGCGGTGCAGATCGCGTCGATCTGCCCGGCTTCGGCCAGTTGAACGGCGCGGGCAATGTACTGAAACGCAGCGTCACCGGCAATCGGCGATAACTGGCCGAACGGCAGGCCAGTCGGGATCAGGTTGAGGTCGATGCAGTCGATGGTTCCCGGCTGGTATTGCGCTTCGGCCGCTTCTTTGATGCGACGCACCTTCACGCTGCCTTTGACGATCTCGTTGGCCAATTCCAGACGCCCGGCATCGCCGATCACCAGCGGGCGGCATTGCTGGTACACCACGTCGTGAACGAGGCTTTTGACGATGATTTCCGGGCCAACGCCAGTCGCGTCGCCCATGGTGATGCCAATGATGGGCAAATAGTTACTCATGATGTTTTACCTTGTGAAGCAGGAATCGGGACAGGTTCTGCGCTGTAGCGCGCAGGTTCTACAGCGTTATTCATGTGCAGCCAGGCCGCGTACAACGCATGGTCGGTGCCGAACGCACCGGCTTTGGTGACCACGCCAGGGCGGTGGCCTTCGCGGGTTGAAATGGGATGGCCAAACGCGACACCCGCTTCGATTTCACACAGCAATTGCAGGCTGCCGATGCCCACGGCGCCGAGCATGGCGCGGGCTGTTTCGCCACCTGTCGCCACCAGCCCCCCGACATGGGCGAAATGCGGACGGACCATGGCGGCCAGCTGGGTCGAGAGTTGAGCGCCTTCAGCAGGGTTGAACGCGTCGTCGCGGCCAATGCGCAGCAACAAATCGTCGCCGCCGCGCAGATATGCACGAATACGCAGTTCCCAACCCGCCCAATCGGGGTGGGAGGCGCCTTGCCGCAGAACCGCAGGCGGCACCACAAGTTCGCCAATACCTGCGCGCTCTTTCAACAAGGCGCATTGCCGCTCCGAAACGCTCGACAAGCTGCCGACCAGCACCAGCGTCGGCGCGTATTTTTCACGCGGCGCCGTGGATGTCCGGGGCGGCGCCGATAACAGATCCGGCAGCCCCGCCAGCTCGCGGGCCAGTCCTCCAGAACCCACCCAAAACAGTGGCTCACTCATCTGAGCGGTTACCACGGCGAGGGTGTGCAGGTCTTTCGTGGTTTCGGCATCAATAATCAGCGCGTTGGTATCGCTGCGGGCCATTTCGGCGATGTGTTGCGCCAGCGCAGCTGCATCACCGCGCAGTATGTCCAAGGAGAGCTTAGCGACACTCAGACCGGCATCGCTCAGCATCGATGTAATGTCCGCCGAGCGATCGGCGTGTTCGAGCTTCCAGGTGTCGGTGGTTTCAAGCGACTGACCGTTGACCAGCACCTGGCCGCACAATGTTGTGCGGCCGGTGGCAGGAAACGCTGGGGCGATGATGGCCAGCCCGGCCTGCGGTTGTAGTGCCGCCACTTCCGCCGCCCAGTTGCCGCGCAGGGTCGAGTCGATTTTCTTGTACAGCCGTTGACCGGGTTTGCGCAGGGTCTGCCATGCCGTCAACGTGCGTTCGCCCGCTTGGGCTATCGACAACCTACGGGTGTCGGTGTCGATGGCAACCACGCTCGCGTCGCCCGTGTCGTGGGATGCATCAAGGGTCACCACCGTGCTCAATCCGGCACCGGCGAAGGCGATCGCGCAATCCGCCGCACCCGACAGGTCATCGGCGATGATCAGCAATGTCATCGAACGACCTCCCGCTCCGCGTTCACGCCCACTGTCTTTGCAGCGTGACGCTCTTTGTAGCGTTTGGCGACAGAGGCCGTAAGAATCGGCGACAGAACAGCGGTGACCACGACGCACGCGGCGACCAGCAACGTCGCAGAGTTGGCGGCCTCGGTGTAAACCGGGTTTGCAGCTGCCACCAGCGCAGGCACCGCCGCAGCGTTGCCCGCCGTGTTCGCGGCGGCAACCCCGGCCACGCCTGTACCACCCGACACGCGGTCAGCGAAATACAACGGAATGCCGGTCAGCACCACGACCGCCAGGCCGAGGCCGATGCCCAACAGGCCAGCTTGCCAGACCTTGTGCAGGTCCAGGCTCGCGCCCAACGCCAAGGCGAAGAACGGAATCATCACCGGCACGGCCTTGGCCAGGAAGTCACGCATCTCGCGGTCGAGATTGCCCAGCAACATGCCGAGCAGCAACGGAAGAATCGCACCCACCAGCGTTGGCCAAGGAAACGCCGCCAGACCTGCAACACCCAGCGTCACCATGGTCAGGAACGGGCCGGACTCCAGCGACATCACTGAATACGCGCCTACATCTTCGGAGCGCCCGTATTGCCCCATCAACGCCATATAAAGGCCGCCGTTGGTGTCGTTCATCGCGGCCACTACCGCGAGGGTCGAAAGCCCGGCAAAAATGCCCGACGTAATCGGCTGTTCGCCCAGGAAGTGACCCATGATCACACCGATCACAATCGCGGTGCCGACTTTGGTGCCGAACAGCACCCCGCCTTTCTTCAGCAAGTAAGGCGTGGCTTTGATGTCGATGCTGGCGCCCATGCACACGTAGAACACCGCCAGAATCGGCAGCGAACCGGTGAACAACGCATTGGTGAACGAACCGAAGAATTTCGGCATGTCAGGGAGAAAGGTCGCGACGAGGGAGCCGATCAGCAGCGGCACGATCATCATGCCACCGGGTACTCGTTCGATACTGCGCTTGATAGGTATCTGGGCCATGGCGGGTACTCTTTGTTTTTATAGTGCGTGCGATTGGAGCATCTGAATTTGAGCGAAATGATCATCTTGGTGATCGATTTGCTCAAACGAGCTTATTCCAAGGACGCGAATTGCGCAAATCGATCAATCAAATGATCGATTTGAGCATTTCAACAAAGAGCGCCCGGAAAGATCAGTACGTTGGGGGCGTGATCACCCAGAGCACGACAGCATCGGTTTCGCCGGGGTTGCCGTAGCGATGAGGCTCGTTGCTGGAGAACCGGAAGCTGTCGCCTTCGCCAAGCTCGAAGTGTCGCTCCCCGACCCACAATTCAAACGTGCCGCTCAGCACATAGCCGACTTCCTCGCCTTCATGGGTGTAGCTGGTGCGGTTGTATGCGCCCGGCGGAAATCGCGAATGGACCATCTCGATCTGACCACTGGGGCTTGGCGTGAGGAGCTGGTCGTAGATGCCGTCGTCGTAATGGATGTTTTGTCGACTGTCTTTGCGCACCACGTACCCGGCATCGGCTTCGCTGGCCTCAGATCTGGTGGAGAAAAACCACTGAATGTTCACGCCCAGACAGCGGCCGATTTTCAGCAAGGTATCCACCGACGGGCGAGACAGGTCGCGCTCCAGTTGACTGATGTAGCCCACTGACAGCTGACTCCGTTTCGCCAGCTCGGCGAGGGTCAGCCCTTGTCGCTTGCGCAGGCCACGAATGCGCTCACCCAGAAAGCTCTCGCCAGCCGTGAGGTCATCAGCCACTGAATCCGCCGTCCTGGCGCTGTCGTTGATTTTTCCGTCGCTCATCGTGCTGCTCCGATGCCTGTGTGCTGAGTCTTCGAAACGTGGCGCAGTTTAAGCGGCTGAAGGTGAAAAAAGTCTAATCGCTGAGAGGTTCATGCCGTTAATTTTTACTCATTGTGAAAATTTATCTATTTTTTTCACTAAATAATCATTCCCATCTTCTTTTTTCAGAAAACGTGGATTAGTCTCTAGCCACGCCCGCCTCCCATCTCGCGGGTCAACAACAATAATGAAACACCCCACGCGACCGTCCATGCAGTCGTCGCGAAGTCGCAGTCCAGCGTTCCCGTTTTTCACACCATTGCCTGTTTCTATCCGTTTACCCCCTGTGCAGCAGAGGGTCGGCCTGTGTGCGCCTTCGTCTGCGAAAAAAAGAGCCTTACGGCCAAAGGAAAATGTCGATGAACAGTAAGAACCTGAAAATTGCGTGTGCGGTATTGATGCTTTCCCCCCTGTCCGCATTCGCGGCGGAAAATCTGGTCATCGTCGGCTTCGGCGGCGCGGCGCAGAAAATCCAGAACACCACTATTTTTGAACCCTTCGCCAAGAAAGCCGGTGTGGGCGTTGTGCAGACCGAATACAACGGGGAAATGGCCAAGATCAAAGTGATGGCCGAAACCGGGCATGCGGACTGGGACGTGGTTCAGGTCGAAGCGCCAGACCTTGAACGCGGGTGCGCAGAGGGGCTGTTCGAGAAGCTGGAGTGGCCAAAGCTCGCGGGCGGCCAACAATTGATCGAAGGCGCTCAGCAGGAGTGTGGCTCAGCAGCGCTGGTGTGGGGCATGCCGTTGGTGTACGCCACTGACAAAGTCAAAACCGTGCCGTCGAGCTGGGCCGATTTCTGGGACACCGAGAAATACCCCGGCAAGCGCGGCCTGCGCAAAGGCGCCATGTACACCCTCGAATACGCGCTGCTAGCGGACGGCGTCGCGCCTGCTGATGTCTACAAAGTGCTGGCCACTCCGGCTGGCGTCGATCGTGCATTCGCCAAGCTGGACAAGCTCAAGCCCTACATTCAATGGTGGGAAGCCGGATCGCAGCCGATGCAATGGCTGGCCTCGGGCGACATCGTCATGACCACCACCTTCAGCGGCCGTGGCGCAGTGGCGGCGAGCGAAGGCCTGAAAGTGGCGCCGATCTGGAAAGGCTCGCTGTACAGCATGGATTACTGGACCATCGTCAAAGGCTCGCAGCACAGAGACGCGGCGAATAAATTCATCACCTACGCCAACGACAGCGCGCCGCAGCAGGCATTCTCACAATCCATTGCCTACGGCGTGACCAACAAGGCCTTGAGCGACAAGTTGGACCCGAGCAAAGCGCCATGGATTCCGACTTCGCCACAAAACATGGCCGTGGCCGTGCCGTTGAACATCGAGTTCTGGGTCGATCATGGGGAAGAGCTTGAAGAACGTCTGAACGCCTGGCTCGCACGCTAAGCGGGCCAGCGACTGACAGCATCGGAGGAAAAATGACACACGCGTACAGCCCGCAGGAATGGCAACTTAGGCAGGAATTGGCGGCCTGCTATCGCCTGATCGCTCATTACAGGATGACCGATCTGATTTACACCCACCTGTCCCTGCGCATACCGGGGCCGGAGCATCATTTCCTGATCAACCCCTACGGGCTGATGTTCGAGGAGATCACGGCGTCGAATCTGGTGAAGATCGACCTCGACGGCAACAAAGTCGAGGCTTCTCATTACCCGGTCAACCCGGCAGGATTTGTCATTCACAGCGCGATTCACCGCGCCCGTGAAGATGCCCAATGCGTGCTGCACACGCACACCAAAGCCGGGTGCGCGGTGGCGGCGCAGGAAGCTGGCTTGCTGCCCGTGAATCAGATCTCGATGGAGTTTTATGGTCGCGTCGGTTATCACGACTACGAAGGCATTGCGCTGGACTTCAGCGAGCAGCAGCGTCTGGTTACCGACCTGGGTGACAACTCGGTGATGATCCTGCGCAACCATGGTTTGTTGACAGTCGGTAACACGGTCAAGCAAGCGTTTTTGCGGATGTATTACTTGGAGAAGGCCTGCGAGATTCAGATCGCGGCACAGGCGGGCGGCACGCTGCGATTGCCACCCGAGGACGTGCGTGTGCGTACTGAGCGGCAGTTCAACGCGCCGGGCCAAGGGGTGGCGGAAGGCGAGCTGAGCGACACGGATTCAGTCGATTTCGCCTGGGCCGCATTGCTGAGAATGCTGGACCGCGTTGCGCCGGATTACAAAAACTGACAACAGCCGACAGCCCTTCTGCAGGAGCGAATTTATTCGCGATTCGCCGGTGCGGGCGATGCAGATTCGTCGCACATGCCATCGTCTCGCGAATGAATTCGCTCCTACAGTTAGGCCGTTTTAGGCACATATCTCACGGCGCTCCCGGCCTTCTGTAGGAGCGAATTTATTCGCGATTGACCGTTGCGGGCAATGCAGATTCGTCGACTATGCCGGGCCGCTATAGGCGCAGCAGCCTGCCATCCATCCTCGGCAACGGGTAACATCACCCGCTTGCCGATGGAGATCAGCCCCTTGTCCGATTTACGCCCACCTGCCCTCGATGACGTCGACCGCCAACTGATCGCCGCGCTGCAGATCAACGCGCGCGAGCCGGTCGCCAATCTCGCCCGTCAGTTGGGCATCGCGCGCACGACCGTCACGTCACGTCTCGCGCGTCTGGAAAAGGCAAAGATCATCACCGGTTACGGCGTGCGCCTCAGTCAGCGGGTGGTGGACGGCGGCTTGCAGGCGTATGTCGGCATTACTGTTCAACCACGTTCGGGCAAAGAGGTGCTGCGTCGCTTGAGTGCGCTGGCTCAAGTGCAGCAATTGTGCGCGGTGAGTGGCGAATTCGATTACGTGGCCTGGCTGCGCACCGACTCCCCCGAACAACTGGACCAATTGCTCGACCTGATCGGCAGTGTCGATGGCGTCGAAAAGACCACAACCTCCATCATCCTCAGCAGCAAAATTGATCGTGGACAGCCGGTCTGATTCGTCATTAGGACCAACTATCTCGTCACATAGCACAAATTCTCTACAAAACGACGACACTCTGCGTCTTATTAACGTCTCAACTGTTATCTAGACTTTCCTCTTTCGCGCCACAGCCGATTAAGGTCAGCCATGAAGAACAATCGCCACCCCGCCGACGGCAAAAAACCGATCACGATTTTTGGTCCGGATTTCCCCTTTGCCTTCGACGACTGGATCGAGCATCCCGCCGGACTGGGCAGCATTCCGAGCGACAACCTCGGCAAGGAAGTGGCGATTGTCGGGGCTGGCATAGCCGGGCTGGTCGCGGCCTATGAACTGATGAAGCTGGGCCTCAAACCGGTTGTTTATGAAGCCTCGAAAATGGGCGGTCGATTGCGCTCGCAGCAGTTCGAAGGCGCCGAAGGCATCATTGCCGAACTGGGCGGCATGCGCTTTCCGGTCTCTTCCACGGCGTTCTATCACTACGTCGACAAGCTCGGCCTTGAATCCAGGCCCTTCCCTAACCCGCTGACTGCCGCGTCGGGCAGCACGGTCATCGACCTGGAAGGCACCACTCATTACGCACAGAAGCTGTCGGACTTGCCTGCGCTGTTTCAGGAAGTGGCCGACGCCTGGGCCGACGCACTGGAAGATGGCGCGCAGTTCGCCGACATTCAGCAAGCCATCCGTGATCGTGACGTGCCTCGGCTTAAAGAGCTGTGGGACAAGCTCGTGCCGCTGTGGGATGACCGCACGTTCTACGATTTCGTGGCCACCTCCAAGGCATTTGCCAAGCTGTCGTTCTACCACCGCGAAGTGTTCGGCCAGGTCGGCTTCGGCACCGGTGGGTGGGACTCCGATTTCCCGAACTCCATGTTGGAAATCTTCCGCGTGGTCATGACCAACTGCGACGATCATCAGCACCTGATTGTCGGCGGCGTCGAGCAAGTGCCGCTTGGCATCTGGCGTCATGCCCCGGAGCGATGCGCCCACTGGCCGGAAGGCACCAGCCTTTCGACTCTGCACCACGGCGCGCCACGCACTGGCGTCAAACGCATCGCCCGCGCCGCCGACGGCAAGTTCGCAGTCACCGATAACTGGGGCGACACCCGCCATTACGACGCGGTGCTGGCGACCTGCCAAAGTTGGCTGCTGACCACCCAGATCGAATGCGAAGAAACGCTGTTCTCGCAAAAGATGTGGATGGCGCTGGACCGCACGCGCTACATGCAATCGTCCAAAACCTTTGTCATGGTGGATCGTCCATTCTGGAAGGACAAAGACCCGGAAACCGGTCGCGACCTGATGAGCATGACCCTCACCGACCGCCTGACCCGTGGCACTTATCTGTTCGACAACGGCACCTACTCCAACGGCACCGAAAAGCCGGGGGTGATTTGTCTGTCGTACTCGTGGATGAGCGACGCGCTGAAAATGCTGCCGCATCCTGTGGAGAAACGCGTAAGCCTGGCCCTTGGCGCGTTGAAAAAAATCTACCCAAAGGTGGATATCGCCGCGCGCATCATCGGCGATCCGATCACCGTGTCGTGGGAAGCTGACCCGCACTTCCTCGGCGCCTTCAAGGGTGCGCTGCCGGGTCACTACCGCTACAACCAGCGGATGTACGCGCATTTCATGCAGAAGGACATGCCTGACGAACAGCGCGGCATTTTCATCGCTGGCGATGACGTGTCATGGACCCCGGCCTGGGTTGAGGGCGCAGTACAGACCTCGCTGAACGCCGTGTGGGGCATCATGACCCACTTCGGCGGCAAGACTCACGCCGAGAATCCTGGCCCCGGCGATGTGTTCCACGAAATCGGCCCGGTTGTGCTGCCAGAATAAGGAGGCCGCCATGCGCGTTGCTTTGTATCAATGCCCGCCGCTGCCGCTGGACACCAGCGGCAATCTGCAACGTCTCAACACTCAGGCGATTGAAGCGGCCGCCCAGGGTGCTGCGTTGTTGGTGTGCCCGGAGATGTTTCTCAGTGGTTACAACATCGGCGCTCAGGCAGCGCGCGCGCTCGCGCAACGCAGCGATGGCCCGGCAGCGCAGGCCATTGCGGCCATCGCTCAGGCCACCGGCGTGGCGATTCTGTATGGCTATCCTGAGTTGGGTGCCGAGGATCAGGTCTACAACGCTGTGCAGTTGATCGACGCAAAAGGTGCACGTCTCTGTAATTACCGTAAGACGCATCTCTATGGCGAGCTGGACAAGTCGATGTTCAGCGCAGGAGATGAGCACTTCCCGGTGGTGGAATTCAACGGATGGAAGCTGGGATTCCTCATCTGCTATGACGTGGAGTTTCCCGAGAACACTCGGCGCCTCGCGCTATCGGGGGCTGATCTGATTTTGGTGCCGACCGCCAACATGGCGCCTTACGACTTCGTCTGCGAAGTGACGGTTCGAGCCAGGGCATTCGAAAACCAGTGCTATCTGGTGTACGCGAATTACTGCGGCAGCGAGGGCGAGATTCAGTACTGCGGGCTGAGCAGCATCTGCGCGCCGGACGGCAAACAGGTCGGGCTGGCGGGTCTGGACGAGGCGTTGGTGATTGCGGACCTGGATCGGCAGGTGATGAGCGAATCACAAGCGATCAATACCTACTTCAAGGATCGGCGGCCAGGGTTTTATTCGGGGTTGGCGAGAGGCTGAAGCACGCCCGCTTTTCTCTGACCTATTCGCTCCTGTAGATGTTTTTGCGCCGCGAAACTTGAGCCAGACCCGGACTCAACTGTGGGAGCGAATTCATTCGCGAATATGGATCTGACGGGGGAGATGTATCGGCCACACCGGCCAATCGCGAATAAATTCGCTCCCACAGTTCAGGAGCGTGCCATCAACAAATGCGCGCCGTTCAGGTTATAGCCTTCCCAATCCGCTAGCATGACGAATCACTTTCCTACGCAATCGCGGAAGTCTTCATGCCAGTGCCCAATTCAACCACACGTCGTTCCCTGACCTTGCCCAACGGCTTGCGTGTGGCGCTGTGTTCCGCGCCGCGTCTGAAGCGTTGTGCAGCGGCATTGCGGGTGGCGGCGGGCAGTCATGATGTGCCGGCGCAATGGCCGGGGCTGGCGCACTTTCTTGAGCACCTTTTCTTCCTCGGCACCGAGCGTTTTCCCGCAGACCAGAATCTGATGGCCTACGTTCAGCGTCACGGCGGGCAGGTCAACGCCAGCACCCGCGAGCGCACCACTGACTTTTTCTTTGAGCTTGGGCCCGCCGCCTTCGCAGGTGGGCTGGAACGGCTGTGCGACATGCTCGCTCATCCGCGCATGAGCCTGGCCGATCAGATGCGTGAGCGTGAAGTGTTGCACGCAGAATTCATTGCATGGTCGCGGGATGAGGCGTCCCGCGATCAACTGAAACGTCTTCAGCCTCTGTCGCCTCTGCACCCGTTGCGTGGGTTTCACGCGGGCAATCGTTTCAGCCTGCCCGTCCCGCGTCCGATCTTTCAGCGCGCGTTGCAGGATTTCTACCGCAGGTTTTATCAGGCAGGCCAGATGACATTGAGCCTTGCCGGGCCGCAGACGGTGGACGAGTTGCAGGCGATGGTCATGGCGTTTGGCGGCTCTTTCATTGCTGGCCGTAGGATCGAACAGCAGAAACCGCCTGCACTGATGCACGAACAACCCCGTGAGTCCCAGAGCGAAGATGACCCGCGTCGGATGCATCTGATGTTTGCGTGCGAAAGCCTGTCGCAAGGGCACGAACAGGCAACGGCCTTTTTGTGCACGTGGATGAACAATGCGCAGCCAGGTGGCCTGATGGCGGTGCTGCGGGAACGGGGGCTGATCGAGTCACTGAAGGCTCAGGCCGTGTATGAGTTCGCGGGGCAGGTTTTACTCGAGATCGAGATTGCTCTAACAAACCCCATCGCGAGCAAGCTCACTCCTACAGACCGTACGCAGTCCCCTGTGGGAGTGAGCTTGCTCGCGAAAACGTCGGTGCACGCCACGCAAATCTATGACCTGATCTTCAATTGGCTGGCATTTTTCAAAGCGAATTACCACGCACTGCTCGACGAGTTCGGGCACCTGCAACAGCGCCACCTGGACGTCAGCAACGCACTCGCACTTGCACGGCATTACAGCGCTGATCACGCTCCATCGGGCCTGCAAGCCAAGACCATTGACGCGCTGCTCGATCAACTCAAGCCAAGTGCCCTGCTGCATCCGATCACGCCCACCGCTATCACTGACATCCTCTGGCACCTGCCCAGCCCGAACCCGTTCCTGCGACCTCGCGAGCCGTTTCAAACCGCTGCGTTTTTGCCACCCGCATTGACCATCAGCAATGCCCTCCCGGCAACCGGCGAGGCTACGATTTACCTGAGCTGGACGCTGCCGTCACCGCAGCCCAAGCTGCATCGCATGCTCACCGAAAGCCTCAAGCCTCTTATTGCCGACGCACAACAAGCGGGCGTCATCCTGGCTTTTGATGCGTATGGCGCTCACTGGCAACTCAAACTGGGCGGTTTCGCCGACCCTATCCCTGCCGTCCTGGAGCAAGCGCTGACACACCTCGGCGAACCGTCTGAAGAAACCCTCTCCCGTTACGGGTTGCCAGCCCATGAGCCGACGCCGATCCCGATCCGCCAGTTGCTCAAGACCTTGCCTGATCATTTTCTGAACAGCCCCATTGCTGGCGAATCACGCGACCTGCAAGGCGTCTGGTCCCAGGCACGATGGGAAGGGTTAGCCTTCGGATTCCAGCAGAATGGCCAACGCGCGTTGGCCCACGCGATGACGCGCATCCCAAGTGCTCCGAAAACCCTGGCGACGCAAACCGCCGCGCAGATGCCCGATCAACGCTGGCAAATCGAGCCGTCGGAATCGTCCGAAGATGCTGTGCTGATGTTCTATCCGACGCCCACGAACAGTATCGAAGACGAGGCGAGCTGGCGATTTCTCTCTCATCTGGTGCAGGGGCCGTTCTACCAGCGTCTGCGTGTCGAGTTGCAATTGGGCTACGCGGTATTCAGCGGTTTCCGACAGATTGCCGGGCGAGGCGGGATGCTGTTCGGCGTGCAATCCCCCAGCGCCAACGTCGGTGAGTTGGTCGAGCACATCGAAGAATTCATGAAAAACCTGCCCGCGCGGATCGAACACGCTGACCTGCCAGCACAACTGACTGCCCTTCAAGCTCAACTCGATCCAACCGGCATGGACCCTCAACAATCAGCCGAGATGCTGTGGCAGGCTCATCTGGCCGGACATGGCACCGACTATGCCGCTCGTCTGCAACATTCATTTGCACATCTTCGTCACGAGGGCCTGATTGAAGCCGCAAATCGGGTAGCGCTGTCTCAAACCCCGGTATTCAAGCTGTCAAATCGCGCCAACCCGCACGGATAGCCACTCTCCGCCGTACGATCATTGCCTGATATGCAAAAAGCTTTATCCAAACTTTCATCATTGGAGAGCTGATATTTTTAGTAACATAGCTGCCTAAGCATTTGAACGTCTCCTCTTGCAGGTGTACTAAAGATGTACCCACCCACCGCTGCACTCACCCGGAAGGAGTTCCCTATGTCGTGGACTAAACCTGCTTACACCGATCTGCGTATCGGCTTTGAAGTCACCATGTACTTCGCAAGCCGCTGATTGTTGCGCGATGAAAAGCCTCGGTTCGCCGGGGCTTTTTTGTTACAGGATTCAAGACTTTCAGACGCGGCGTTCACGCACGTCTCGGGCCTCGCGGCCTCACTTGGTAGGGAGCACTCATGCACATCCAGATTCTCGGCTCGGCGGCGGGCGGCGGTTTTCCTCAGTGGAACTGCAACTGCGCCAATTGCGCAGGCTTTCGCGACGGCAGCTTGCGAGCACAGGCTCGCACCCAGTCGTCCATCGCTTTGTCAGATGACGGCGTGAATTGGGTTTTGTGCAATGCGTCTCCGGATATCCGCGCACAGCTGCAAGGCTTCGCGCCGATGCAACCCAATCGCGGCCTGCGCGACACCGGCATCAGCGCGATCATCCTGATGGACAGTCAGATCGATCACACCACCGGCCTGCTGAGCCTGCGCGAAGGCTGCCCGCATCAGGTCTGGTGCACGGACATGGTCCACGAAGACCTGAGCACGGGCTTTCCGCTGTTCAATATGCTCAAACACTGGAACGGTGGACTGGTCTGGAACCGCATCGAACTGGAAGGCAGCTTCGTGATTCCGGCCTGCCCGAACCTGCGCTTTACGCCGTTTCCTCTACGCAGCGCAGCTCCGCCCTACTCGCCTCACCGATTCGACCCACACCCGGGCGATAACATCGGGCTGATGGTCGAAGACACGCGCACCGGCGGCAAGCTGTTCTACGCACCGGGCCTGGGCAAAGTGGACAACGCCCTCATGGAGAAAATGAGCGGCGCCGACTGTCTGTTGGTCGACGGCACGATGTGGGACGACGACGAGATGAAGCGTCGCGGCGTGGGCACGCGCACCGGCACAGAGATGGGCCACCTGGCGCAGAATGGCCCCGGCGGCATGCTGGAAGTGCTGGAAAAACTGCCACGGCAGCGCAAGGTGCTTATTCACATCAACAACACCAACCCGATCCTCGACGAAGACTCCCCCGAGCGCGCCGAACTGGCCCGCCGCGAGGTTGAAGTCGCGTTCGATGGCATGAGCATCGAGTTGTAGGAAAACGCAGGTCCACCTGTGGGATCTGCCACTATTCTTGAGGATGACTGACGACATGAGTGAGCAAACGCCACTGTCCCCCGCCGCATTCGAACAGGCCCTTCGCGCCAAGGGCGCGTATTACCACATCTATCACCCGTTCCACGTCGCGATGTACGAAGGCCGCGCCACCCGTGAGCAGATTCAGGGCTGGGTCGCCAATCGCTTTTACTACCAGGTGAACATTCCTCTGAAAGACGCCGCAATTCTGGCCAACTGCCCGGACCGCGAGATCCGTCGCGAATGGATTCAGCGCCTGCTCGATCACGACGGCGCCCCGGGCGAAGACGGCGGCATCGAGGCATGGCTGCGTTTGGGTCAAGCCGTGGGTTTGGACCCTGACCAACTGCGTTCGCAAGAATTGGTGCTCCCGGGCGTACGATTCGCCGTCGACGCCTATGTGAATTTCGCGCGCCGCGCCAACTGGCAGGAAGCCGCCAGCAGCTCGCTGACCGAACTGTTCGCGCCGCAGATTCACCAATCGCGCCTCGACAGTTGGCCGCAGCACTATCCGTGGATCGATCCCGCGGGCTATGAATATTTCCGCACCCGTCTGGGCCAAGCCCGTCGCGACGTCGAGCATGGTCTGGCGATCACGCTTCAGCACTACACGACCTGGGAAGGCCAGCAGCGCATGCTGGAAATCCTCCAGTTCAAACTCGACATTTTGTGGAGCATGCTGGACGCCATGACCATGGCCTACGAGCTGAACCGCCCGCCTTACCACAGCGTCACTGACCAACGCGTCTGGCATAAAGGAATCGCGCTATGAGCTTCAATCGTGAACAGGTGCCGAGCTGGCGTCGGGGTTATCGCTTCCAGTTCGAGCCTGCGCAGAATGGCCATGTTCTGCTCTACCCGGAAGGCATGATCAAGCTGAATGAGAGCGCCAGCGAGATCGGCGGCTTGATCGACGGTCAACGCAGCGTCGGCGCGATCATCGCGCTGCTCGACGAAAAATTCCCTGGCGTTCCCGAGCTTGGCACTGACGTCGAGCAATTCATGGAGGTCGCCCGTGCCGAACACTGGATCGAACTTGGCTGAGCCAACGACAGCTGAATCCAAGGTGCATATTCCGCCTACGCCTCCGGTCGGGCTGCCGTTGTGGCTGCTCGCCGAGCTGACTTACCGTTGCCCGCTGCAATGCCCGTATTGCTCCAACCCGCTGGATTTTGCCAAGCAGGGGCAGGAACTGACGACTGAGCAGTGGTTCAAGGTGATGGCCGAAGCGCGGCAGATGGGCGCGGCGCAGATCGGGTTTTCCGGTGGCGAGCCGTTGGTGCGCCAAGACCTCGCTGAGCTGATCGCCGAGGCCCGTCGACTGGGCTTCTACACCAACCTGATTACCTCTGGCATCGGCCTGACCGAGCAAAAAATTATCGACTTCAAAGAAGCGGGTCTGGATCACATCCAGATCAGCTTCCAGGCCAGCGACGAGCAAGTGAACAACATGCTCGCGGGGTCGAAAAAAGCCTTCGCGCAGAAGCTGGAGATGGCCCGGGCGGTGAAAAAGCACGGTTATCCGATGGTGCTGAACTTCGTCACCCACCGGCACAACATCGATAAAATCGACAAGATCATCGAGCTGTGTGTGGCACTGGAAGCGGACTTCGTCGAGTTGGCCACCTGCCAGTTCTACGGCTGGGCGCAACTGAACCGGGTAGGCCTGCTGCCGACCAAGGATCAATTGGTGCGCGCGGAACGCATCACCAACGAATACCGCGTGAAACTCGCCGCCGAGAATCACCCGGTCAAGCTGATCTTCGTCACGCCCGATTATTACGAAGAGCGCCCGAAAGCCTGCATGAATGGCTGGGGCAATCTGTTCCTGACCGTCACGCCAGACGGCACCGCCCTGCCCTGCCACGGCGCACGGCAGATGCCGATCCAGTTTCCGAATGTGCGCGATCACACGATGCAGCACATCTGGTACGAATCCTTCGGCTTCAATCGCTTTCGCGGGTACGAATGGATGCCCGAGCCGTGTAGGTCGTGTGACGAGAAAGAGAAGGACTTTGGCGGATGTCGCTGTCAGGCCTTCATGCTCACGGGTGACGCCAGCAACGCCGACCCGGTATGCAGCAAATCGCCGCAACACAGCCTGATCACCCAAGCGCGCGATGAAGCCGAGTATGCTAGCCAGACCATTGAGCAACTGGCTTTCCGCAATGAACGAAACTCACGCCTCATCGCAAAATCCTGACCTGTTCTCTGCCGCCCAGGCTGTGGCGGCAGGCATCGATTTCGCTGAACTGAGCGTCAGTCCCGCCGGCCTTTTCTGGAATGAATTTCGCCCGCAGGACGCGGCTTCGCGCATTTGGCGCTGGAGCAAAGGCGCCACTACCTGCCTGACCCCGGACGGCTTCAGCGTTCGCAGTCGGGTCTACGAATACGGCGGCGGATCGTTCTGCCTCACCGACGACGCAGTGGCGTTCGTCAACGAGGCAGATCAGCAGATCTACGTTCAACCTTTCGACTCCAGCACCCCGCTACCCCTGACCCAAGGTGACAAGCACTACGGCGATGTCCGATTCGCTCGTGGGCAAATTCTGGCGGTCGAGGAGGAAAAAGACGTTCACCGGTTGGTAGCGATTGACCTGATCGATGGCCGGCGCGAAGTCTTGGCCGAAGGTGCCGATTTCTACGCATCACCGACGCTGAGCCCGGATGGCAACCGGCTGGTGTGGATCGAATGGTGGCGCCCGCATCAGCCGTGGACCTCGACCCGGCTGCTGAGCGTTGAGCGCCAAGCGGATGCCACATGGGGTCGGGCCCATTGTCTGGCGGGCGGATTGGGGCTTGAAGCCCTGCAACAACCGCGCTTCGATGCTCAAGGCCGCTTGTATTGCCTGACAGACCGCGCCGGGTTCTGGCAACCGTGGGTCGAGACGCTGGAAGGGTTTGAAGCCTTGCCGGCAGCCAACGCTGATCACGCGCCCGCGCCTTGGCAATTGGGCGGTTCAAGCTGGCTGCCGTTAAATGACGGTGCGTACCTGGCCACATGGTCGGAAGACGGCATGGGCGTGTTGGGCATCCGCTCGGCTGACAATACGGTGAGCCTATTCGGCAGCGACTACAGCCGCTTTCGCAGCTTGGCGATGGACGATGAGTACATCTATTGCATCGCGGCATCGGCGATCTGTCCCTCTGCCGTCGTAGCAATCAGCCGCTCGGACAAAAGCGTTCAGGTGCTGGCCGGTGGCGTCGCGCCGCTTCCAATCGAGCGCATCAGCCGTCCGCAAACCTTGCGCTATCCGAGTGGTGGCGAGGAAGCACACGGCTACTTCTACCCGGCCATGAACGGCGAAACGAAGCCGCCGTTGGTGGTGTTCATCCACGGCGGGCCGACGTCAGCCTGCTACCCGGTGCTAGACCCGCGCATTCAATACTGGACGCAGCGCGGCTTCGCGGTCGCCGACCTTAACTACAGAGGTAGCACCGGCTATGGCCGCGCCTATCGGCAGGCGCTGTTTCTGGAATGGGGCGTGGTCGATGTGGAGGATGCCTGCGCGGTGGTCGAATACCTGGGCAATCAGGGGTTGATAGATCCGAATAACGCGTTCATTCGCGGAGGCAGCGCGGGCGGCTACACGACCCTCTGTGCACTGGCGTTCAAGAACGTGTTCCGCGCAGGCGCGAGTCTTTACGGCGTCAGCGATCCCCTCGCGCTCGCCGAGGCGACGCATAAGTTTGAAGCGGATTATCTGGACTGGCTGATCGGCGATCCGGACATCGACATGGTCCGTTACAAAGAACGGACGCCGTTGTTACATGCTGACCAGATCAAGGTGCCGGTGATCTTCTTCCAAGGCGAACTTGATGCCGTGGTTGTTCCCGCCCAGACACGCGACATGCTCAACGCCCTGTTGGAAAAAGGCATCCCCGCTGAAGGGCATTTCTACCCGGACGAGCGCCACGGCTTCCGCAAAGCCAGCAACCAAGCCCACGCGCTGGAAACCGAATGGGCGTTTTATCGGAAGGTAATGGAGGGGTGATGCGCTCGCTTTCTGGCGGGCAACGCTGACTTTTTGTGGGAGCCGGCTTGCTGGCGAAGGCGATCTGTCTGTGACGCCGAGGGCGACTGAGACACCGCTTTCGCCAGCAAGCCGGCTCCCACAGGTATTACGGCGTACATCGCAATACCTGTGCAGGGCTTACTTCCGGCTGGCGATGATGTAAACGGCGTGAATGATGCCGGGGAAGTATCCCAGCAGCGTCAGCAAAATGTTGAGCCAGAAAGCGCCGGCAAAGCCGACTTGCAGGAACACGCCCAGGGGTGGCAGCAGGATGGCGATGATGATGCGAATGATGTCCATGGGTGATGCTCCAGATTAAGAGGATGGCCTGACAAGGCCACACAGCTAATCGACTCTGCGTTGAGTCAGGGGTTCCACGGCCCATATCATCGAGCCACTACCCGCTGCAAAAAAACGCCCCGCACCCAGTGCTTCTGGTGCAGGGCGAAGCGTACGGAACGCCAGACGGTAGTTTTAGGCTCAGGCCATCAGGCCGTCGAACACGGTCGTCAGTGGGGGGGTTATGACGGGCGGGCGTCGCGCCGAAAGGCTCGACACCGGCTCTGGCACGAAGCCCGGCAATTGGTCGATCCGACCGGCGCAGGCCTGGCCACGAACCAATAACGCTGGACTGCGCGGACACCGATTCGAGTGGTCGCCCAGCACGACGATGTCGGCGCGCACACCGTAGCTGTCTTCGCACAACACACCGCCGTGCTGCCCAATCGGGCCACGCGCCTCGTTGAGAATCAGCAGAATATTCAGCGCACGACAGAGTCTTTCCACACCTTGCAGGTAAACTTGCGAAGCAGGTGTCACGACGGATGAACCCTGAATCGGCTCCAGGATGATCGCGACCGTTCGTGAATCCACGGCCGCTTCCATCGCAGACAGATCGTTGAAAGGGACGCGACTGACGTCAGCGGTCATCGATTCGATCAGCCGATCAAACCGTCCACCACTGGCGACCACGATGCCGCACTCGCCCCGTCGGTGCAGCTCTCCCCAGCGACGCGCCAGCGTGAGGGCCGCCGCACAGGCGTCCTGCTCGGCAGAGAACAAACCCGCCTCGTCGCTCTTCGTGCGTTGACGGAGGCGCTCCAGCGGTGACAGCAATGCCAACGATTCAGCACCGTCGATACCCTCGGCACTGGCTTGGCGCTGACGGTTGAACAGGTTCATAGGCGCTGCCCCTGTTCAATGCCATGAATCCGATTTTCCGCTTTGCCTATGCAAATGCTGCCTGTTACGACACTGCTCATTGCACCGTATGCCCCTGCAACCCTCATGAGTTGGGCGTAGACTATGCCGCGAGCGCTCTACCGACCATTTCGATTTTCCAGCCATTTCGATAAGCATCACTTATGGATTTCCGCCAACTGCGTTATTTCGTCGCGGTCTATGAAGAAGGCCATGTGGGGCGCGCTGCCGAGCGTCTGTCGTTGTCGCAACCCGCGCTTTCGCAGCAGATTCGCCTGCTCGAACACGGCCTCGATGTCAGCCTGTTCGAGCGCAGCAGCAAACGCCTGCTTCCGACCCTTGCGGCGCACACGCTCTATAACCACGCTGTCCCGCTACTCGAAGGCATGCAACGCGCCTGGGATGCACTGCGTAACTTCAAAGGTCAGTCGCAACGCACTCTGGCGATTGGCGTGATGCAAACCGTGCACTCAAGCCTGGTGCCGCAGATGCTGGAGCATGTGCGCAAGGCGCAGCCGCATCTGGTGGTGCAGATCTATGAGTTGAGTGCGATGGAGATCGAGCGCCGCTTGCTCAACGGCTCGCTGGACATCGGTATCAGTTACCTGCCGCCCCGCCAACCGGGGTTACACGGCATGCTGCTGTATGAAGATGAACTGAAGCTCGTCATCCCTTTCAATCATCCACTGCGAGAATTCAAGAAGGTCTCGATGACCCAAGCGGCTGAACTGCCGATGTTGCTGCTGGGCGAAGAGTTTCAGGTGCGGCAGATCTGGCAGACGCAATTGAGCAATCTCGGACGTCGTCCGCATGTGCAGGCTGAGCTGAATAACATGGCGGGCATTCTCGACAGCCTCACGCACATGAAATTGGCAACGGTGCTGCCGGGCCGGGCGCAGGATATTCAGGACAACGCGGAATTACTCTGGAAGCCGCTTAGCGAACCGCGAGTGCCCTTGCAAATCGGGCTGGTGTATCGCGACGCGCAAAGGCAGCAAGCCACGCTGGAGCTGCTGAAATCGGTACTGGATGAGATGGAGAATCCGAAGCCTGCTTTGCCGGATGGCGCTTGAGGCGGGGTCAGACGTTTACAAAAGCCAGATAAAAGAAAACCCCGCCGAAGCGAGGTTTTCCAGACTGTTTCCCTTTTGACTTCCCTTTCTTCCCACCGTCCTGGCAGGCATTCCCTACGTGTCCATGTTGTCTGTTTGCGCATCCTGCGCGACGTCCATGTGTGTAGATTAACTTTGGATCCCATAACGCGATAGAGCCAATTGTCAGCGCGTCGTGTAAGCCAAAGCTTACACGACGTCTACCCCATCAAAACTGCGCAGCGTCCAGCAAGTACAACGACTCGCTGCCCGCCCGAACCGATGCCGCGAGCGATTGAATACGCGGCAGCAGGCGCGCGAAGTAGAAGCGCGCGGTGCCCATTTTGCTGGCGTAGAAATCTTCTTGAGCCTCTTTTCCCTGCGCCGCTCTGGCCGACATGGCCCACATGTACGCGTACGCCGTGTAGCCGAACACATGCAGGTACTCGACGGAGGCAGCGCCGATTTCATTCGGGTTGCTGCGCGTGCGATCCAGCACCCAGTCCGTCAATTCATCAAGAGTTGTCAGCGCGGCGCTCAGGGGTTTGGTGAATTCGCTCAGCGACGCGTCAGACGCCGTAATGAATGCCCGAACTTCGTCGGAGAACAGCCGGTAATGCGCTCCGCCGGTGGCGACGATTTTGCGCCCCATCAGGTCAAGGGCCTGAATACCGTTGGTGCCTTCGTAAATCTGGGTGATACGCACGTCGCGGACCAGCTGCTCCTGCCCCCATTCACGAATGTAGCCGTGGCCGCCGAACACCTGCTGACCGAGGACCGTGGTGTCCAGCCCCATGTCAGTGAGGAACGCCTTGGCGACCGGCGTCAGCAACGCGACGAGCGCGTCGGCGCGATGGCGAACGTCGTCATCTTCGCTGTATTTGGCCGTGTCCAGCTGCATGGCGACGTAGGTGGAAAACGCACGACCACCTTCATTCAGGGCTTTCATGGTCAGCAGCATGCGACGGACATCAGGGTGGACAATGATCGGATCGGCGATAGTGTCTTTGGATTGAGCCCCGGTCGGCGCGCGGCTCTGCAAGCGGTCGCGAGCGTACTCGATAGCGTTCTGGTAAGAACGCTCGCCCGACGACAGGCCTTGAATGCCTACCCCCAGACGCTCGTAGTTCATCATCGTGAACATCGCAGCCAGGCCCTTGTTCGGCTCGCCCACCAGATAGCCTTCAGCCTGATCGAAGTTCATCACGCAAGTCGCGGACGCCTGAATGCCCATCTTGTGTTCGATGGAACCGCAGGAAACGCTGTTGCGCGCGCCCAGGCTGCCGTCGGCATTGACGAAGAATTTCGGCACCAGAAAAAGCGAGATGCCTTTCGGCCCCGCAGGCGCGTCCGGCAGCTTGGCCAGCACCAGATGGATGATGTTTTCAGTCAGATCGTGTTCACCACCGGTGATGAAAATCTTTGTGCCGCTGATCTTGTAGGAACCGTCCGCTTGCGGATCGGCCTTGGTGCGAATGATCCCGAGGTCGGTCCCGGCATGGGCTTCGGTCAGGCACATGGAACCGGCCCAGATCCCGGCGTACATGTTCGGCAGGTACGTGGCTTTCAGGTCTTCACTGGCATGGGTGTTGATCGACACGCAGGCGCCGGACGTCAGCATCGGGTACAGGCCGAACGCCAGGCTCGACGAGTTGACCATTTCTTCAACCTGAGCCGAGACAGCCTTGGGCATGCCCATACCGCCAAACTCGGGGTTACCACCGACGCCCACCCAGCCACCTTCGGCGTAGGTTTTGTACGCCTGAACGAAACCTTTGGGTGTCGTCACCACGGTATCAGCCCAATGACAACCTTCTTCGTCAGCGGCACGGCTGAGCGGTGCGACAGATTTGCTGGTGACCTTGCCGGCCTCCTCAAGAATCGCTTCGACGGTTTCCGCATCCACTGCTTCGGACAACTCTGGCAGCGTGGCCCAGAGTTTGGAGACTTCGAACACTTCATTGAGGACGAAGCGCATATCACGTAACGGCGCTTTGTAGTCAGCCATGGCAAACCTCGCAAACAGCAACAGAGACCCGGGGAAAGAGACGCTGCAGACAGGGTGCAGCATCAATGTGTCAGTCAGGCCGAGTGTACAGGAACACCATTTGCGACACATAGGGTCAAGTAGTGACCATTTATCAAATTTAAGTCACATAAAAATGAAGGCATTAAAAAAGCCCCCGCCTTGCAGCAGAAGCATTTGATTACCCTTGGAAAGGAAGAAGTCTTAGCTGGCAGCGGCCATTCGCACGGCGCCGCGTTTGTTGGTCTGGCCGTGCGCGATCACGCAGTTGCGGCCCGCGCCTTTGGCCGCGTAAAGCGCCTGGTCAGCAGCCTTGAGCACTTCTTCGGGATTGCGGTGTTCAGGCAACCGTTCGGCGACGCCCATACTGACCGTCACCGAGACCGTGGACGCCTGCGAGCCTGCACGGCGCTGGCGTCCTTGCAGATCGTCCTGAGGACGGTTGTCCTGATTACGTAAATGGATGGCGTAGTTGGCGATGGTCTCGCGGATCACTTCCAGGTGCGGCATGCACTCATCAATCGTCTTGCCCGCGAATACGATGGCGAACTCTTCACCACCATAGCGGTAGGCGCGACCGCCACCGTTGGTGATCTTCGACAGTTTGCTCGCCACCAGGCGCAGCACTTGATCGCCCACATCGTGGCCGTGGGTGTCGTTGAATTTCTTGAAGTGGTCGACGTCACTCATCGCCAGCACGTAGTTGCGCCCCAGACGCTGCATCCTTTCATTGAGCGCTCGCCGACCCGGCAATCCGGTCAACTCATCACGAAACGCCATCTGATAGGCCTCGTGTGCCACACTCGCAGCAATCATCAACATGACCTGGCTGCACATGATGTTCAGCGTAAACGGCAGGATGAAGGTTTTCGGCAATGCCCAGAACAACCCGAGCAGGCCCACCAATTGCGCGGCATGCAGCGGCCGAGGTTTACGAATGTACTGAGTGATCAGCACGCCGAAGGCAATCAGGAACGTCACGTAAGAAAGCTGGATCAGGCTCATCCACTCGCCGTGCAGTGCAGGCCAGCGAATGTCGGCGAGCCAGGCGAGGAGGCTTTCCGGGAAACTTTGCTCCAGCCCCAGTGCCACGCTGCCGACCGCGACCAGGACGGCCAGACGTGCCACCAGATCCTGCAACAGATGCGTGCGTTCTTCCCAAGCGGCGAACAGCCCGAACATCACAGGCAGCAGAAGGCAGCAGAGGTGAAACACCACGGCGGCGTCCTCTCGGACTTTTCCATTGTCACGGTAGTAATCGGTCTGGGTGTCGAGCAGGAAATAGGCGATGTACACGGTGATCATCAGGAACAGTTCGCGCTGACGCTTGTAAACCCCGCAGTACGCACCGCCCAGCAACAGCACCAACGTGGGCAGTACGTTGAACAGTGAGGTGAAGAACACGTTCAAGTCCTTCACGTATGCAGCCGCGAGCCCGGCGATCAACAACGCCAGTGACGGTAGAAAATGGCTAAGGCGTGCAGCTGAAGGGCGCAGCAAGAGGACGGACTCCTACCCGTGTGGAGCAAGTGCAAATCAAATGGCATTGTGCCTGTATCGGCCACTTTACTCATTTGATGAGGAAAATGGTGAGAGAAATCACTGTTTTTTGTCGTCATTAATTTGTCATCTTGAAAATGACGCTCACAAAAAAGCCGCTTGTCCCGAAAGACAAGCGGCTTTGACGTAAAGCTACCCGGCTGACTCAGTAAGCCAGGCCGAAATGCTCTTCGTTCATGTCCATCAGGTTATTCGCGCCCGACAGCATGGCCGCAACGTGTGTGCGAGTGCGCGGCAGGATGCGTTGGAAGTAGAAGCGCGCGGTCTGCAGCTTGGCGGTGTAGAAGGCTTCTTCGCCGGTGCCCGCAGCCAGTTTCTCAGCCGCCAGACGCGCCATGTCAGCCCAGAAGTACGCCAGGCAGACGTAACCGGAGAACATCAGGTAATCCACCGATGCAGCGCCGACTTCTTCGCGATCTTTCATGGCGGCCATGCCGACCTTCATGGTCAGGTCGCCCCATTCCTTGTTCAGTGCCGCCAGTGGCGTGACGAATTCGTTGACCGCTTCGTTGCCTTCTTGCGCCTGGCAGAATTTGTGCACGATCTTGGTAAAGCCCTTCAGCGCTTCGCCCTGGGTCATCAGCACTTTACGACCCAGCAGGTCGAGCGCTTGAACGCCCGTGGTGCCTTCGTACAGCATCGAAATGCGGCTGTCGCGAACGTTCTGCTCCATGCCCCACTCGGCGATGAAGCCGTGGCCGCCGTAGATCTGTACGCCGTGGTTGGCGGACTCGAAACCGACTTCGGTCATGAACGCTTTGGCGATCGGAGTCATGAAGGCCAGCAGGCCATCGGCTTGTTTCTTGGCGTCGGCGTCTTCGCTGTATTTGACGATGTCGACCTGCTTGGCGGTGAAATACACCATCGCGCGGGTGCCTTCGGCGAAGGCTTTCATGGTCAGCAGCATGCGACGTACGTCAGGGTGAACGATGATCGGGTCAGCGGCTTTGTCCGGCGCTTTTGGGCCAGTCAGGGAGCGCATTTGCAGACGTTCCCGAGCGTATTTCAAACCGCCCTGGAAGCCGATTTCGGCGTGGGCCAGACCTTGCAGTGCGGTACCCAGACGCGCGGTGTTCATGAAAGTGAACATGCAGTTCAGCCCTTTGTTCGGCGGGCCGATCAGGAAGCCGGTGGCGCCGTCGAAGTTCATCACGCAGGTCGCGTTGCCGTGGATGCCCATCTTGTGTTCCAGCGAACCGCAGTTCACCGCGTTGCGCTCGCCCACACTGCCATCTGCAGCTGGCAGGAATTTAGGAACGATGAACAGCGAGATGCCCTTGGTGCCCGCAGGCGCATCAGGCAGGCGGGCCAGCACGATGTGGACGATGTTATCGGCCATGTCGTGTTCGCCAGCGGAAATGAAGATTTTAGTGCCCGAGACTTTGTACGAACCATCAGCCTGAGGTTCGGCCTTGGTGCGCAGCATGCCCAGGTCGGTGCCGCAGTGAGGCTCGGTCAGGCACATGGTGCCGGTCCACTCACCCGAAACCAGCTTGGTCAGGTAGGCCTCTTGCTGTTCAGGAGTGCCGTGCTCGGAGATGGTGTTCATCGCGCCATGGGACAGGCCTGGGTACATGCCCCACGACCAGTTGGCTTCGCCGACCATTTCACTGACGGCCAGACCCAGCGACTCAGGCAAGCCCTGGCCACCATGTGCAACGTCGTGAGCCAGGCTTGGCCAGCCGCCCTCGACGAATTGTTTGTACGCTTCTTTGAAGCCAGTCGGAGTCTTAACGCCGGACTCGCTCCATGTGCAACCTTCGGTGTCACCGACACGGTTCAGCGGGGCCAATACCTGCTCACAAAACTTGGCGCCTTCCACAAGAATGGCGTCGACCATGTCAGGCGTGGCGTCCTGGCAAGCTGGCAGACTCTGATAGTGCGCTTCGTAGCCGAGCAGTTCGTCACGAACGAAGCGAATATCACGCAAGGGGGCCTTGTAGTCAGGCATAGCGATAAACCTCTGCTGATGAATCCTGGAATTGGATGACCGTAGGGTCACTGTAGGGACTTGCCCCTCCACCGAGATGTCTTTTTATTCGATGGTCAAACAGATGTTTGAAACATACGTTTACGCCTAATTGATGTCAAGGGTGCACCGCCAACCTTTCATCGACGCCGAGACGATCGTCACGGGCGCGCGCACGCGGGCACGGCTCCGAGCCCCTGATTCAGTGAGTAGAGTTTAGTAGAGCAAACCCGCGACGCAGACGTCAGAGCGCCGCGATTCGGTCGGGTGATAGGGCGTTATTCGGAGAGGGGGCCGCACACGAAAACGCGCACAAGAAGTGCGCGTCTGAAGAAAGGTTTTGCAAATAATCAGGCGAAGGTGTCGATCAGCGTGCCGAGCGCTTCGTCGGAAGCTTTTTCAACTTTCGCGCCCAACTGAACCTGAATGCGCCCTTGGGTCAGCTCGACGACATTCGTGGCCATGTCGGAACGCTGAGGGCGGTCAACCGAGCGCAGTCGCTCAAGCTGAAAGTCCGAGGACTGGCTGCGACCCGCCACTTCGGTGCCAGGGCTTGCCAACTGAGTAGCAGCCTGATCGACACGATCTTGCCCGACCTGCATGGCGCTCAGGCCTGGGTACAGGGTGTTGTTCAGCGTGATTTGCATGATCACAATCCTCTGTTCATAAAACGAACAGCGTCATTAAACCAGTAAAGGCCGTGAAACACTCGGCAAAAAGACTAATGGCATTGCGCCTTGTGATAGAAGTCACAGACGGCACGGTAAAGACGGGCCGTTTCCGCTAATCCAACAGTTCCAAATGCAAATGCTCGGCAATCATTTCCGGCGTCGCTTTCTTCATGTGCGGCACGCGCCCTAAACAGGGCGCAGGCAGGCGCTCGGCCAGAGTGGCGAGGTTTTCTTCGAGGCGAGACGTCTTCGGGTCGATGATGTTCGCTACCCAACCTGCCAGTTGCAGGCCGTCATTGGCAATGGCTTCGGCCGTCAGTAAGGCATGGCTGATGCAGCCAAGACGCACGCCCACCACCAGAATGACCGGCAGCCTCAGAGCGACAGCGAGATCAGAAAGATTGGCCTGATCTGCCAGCGGCACGCGCCAGCCACCCGCACCTTCGATGAGCGTGAAATCAGCCTGTTTTTCCAGAATATGCCGCATTGGCCCAAGTAGGGACGCAACGGTCAGTGCAACACCGGCCTCGCGAGCGGCCAGGTGTGGAGCAATGGCTGGCTCGAACGCGACCGGATTCACCTCGTCGTAGGTCAACTGAATCGAACATTCAGCGCGTAACGCGATGGCATCGGGATTGCGCAACCCTTTCGGCCTCACATCGCAGCCCGATGCAACAGGTTTACCGGCGGCCGTGCTCAGCCCGGATTGGCGTGCCGCATATAACAGCCCGGTGGCAACGGTGGTTTTGCCAACATCGGTGTCGGTTCCCGCGATGAAATACGCAGCACTCATCTTGGCGACCATCCGTTCAGATTTTTTCAAACTATTGCTCACTCACTATAGCGCTCACACGAACGACGCTCATGAAACCGGTCATTTTTTAAACAGTCGCTGGTTTTTCCAACACGGCGTAAACCACTTGATACGTCGCAGGCAGGCCTTTTTCCCGTCGAAACGTTTCGTAGGCGTCGATCAACGCCTGAATCCGCGCTCGACCAGTCAAACCTCCCGGCCTGCCCGGATTGATGTTGTGCGCGCCCAACGCCTTGAGCTCGTGGGTCAGGATGCGGACATCGGGATAATGCAGCACGTGGGGCAACACACTCAGGCTGCGCACTTGCAAGCCACTGGCCGCGCACAGCCGTTGATACTCGTCGAACTCACGGAAGCGATTCACGTGGACCATGCCGTCCACTGCCTGCCAGCTGTCCCGGAGTTCATACAATGTGCCAACGCACAGGCTGGCAAAGCCGAACACGCCCCCTGGCCTCAGCACGCGACGGACTTCGGACAACACCGAGGAGAAATCCGAGCACCATTGCACGGCCAGGCTGGAAAACATCAGGTCAACGCTGGCGTCGCGCAGCGGCAGGTTTTCGGCATCACCCACCACGTAATGATCCGCGCCGCCCAAGGGCCGTGCGTGATTGAGCATGCCTTCGGCAATGTCCAGCGCAAGGCCTTCGCCGAGAGGGAAACGTTGAGCCAGCGCACGACTGAAATAGCCGGTGCCGCTGCCGAGATCAAGCCAACGATCGGGCGTCGTCTCAGGCAGACGCGACATCAGCTCATTGCCGACCGCACGCTGCAATTCGGCAACGCTGTCGTAACTCGCCGCCGCCTTGGAGAACGACGCCGCCACCTGACGCTTGTCAGGTAGAGGGTTTTCGGTTTTTGCCTGTTGCTGTTTCACGGCCTTCAACACCGCACAGTGGGAAAGATCAGTCATCACCGGACTCATGTAAAAAAGCCTGGACCGCCGCAGCCACGCCGTGGGGGTTTTCCAGGATAAATGCGTGACTGGCCTGCTCGATCACGCCGACTTCGATGTCCGGCAAGAGGTTGAGCAGATCAGCCGACGCTTCGGCAGGCACCAGCGCATCGAGGCCACCGAACAGGTGTAATTGCGGGCCGCGATAGGATTGCAGCGCAGCGCGAGTGTCCATCTGTTCGAGCAATTTGAGGCCTTCGATCAGGCCATTGCTGGTGCCATGAGGCGCACCCGCCTTGAGTTGTCGAGACAGTGCGCGCGGCTCTTCAGCACCTTGTACGCACAAAAGGCTGAAGCGTTTGAGCGTGGCATCGGGATCGGCTTTGCAGCCTGCGATGAACGCGTCGAAATCGGTTTGCGGCATCGCGTTCGGCCACTGACTACGGGCGACGAAGCAGACGTTGCTGGCGAAGGTCGCCAGCCCGCAGCAGCGCTCGCCACGTCGCGCTGCCAACTCTGCCGCCAACATGCCACCGAGGGACCAGCCGCCCAGCCAGGCGTTGTCGGGCAGGGTCGAGTCCAGCTCGTCGAGCCATTCATTGAGGTCGTCAGTGTCCAGATCCGGCAACGGCTCGACCTCGACGTGCAGGTGTTCGTCCAGACCGCGCAACGCGGCGGCCAACGGCTCCAGAGGGGTCACGCCAAGCCCCCAGCCCGGCAACAGGATCAACCGATCACGCATGTTGTGGCTCCACCGATTCGCTCGTTCCCAGCAGCGGATAACACTGCTCCAGTGCATCCAACAATAGCTGCACCTGGGCTTCGCTGTGGGCGGCGGAGAGCGTGACCCGCAAACGCGCGCTGCCTGCGGGAACGGTCGGCGGACGAATCGCGATGACCATCAGGCCGCGCTCGCGCAGCATCTGCGACAGACGCAAGGCTCGGTCGCTGCTGCCGATGAGGATCGGCTGGATCGGCGTGAAGCTGTCCATCAGCTCAAGCCCGATAGCCTGAGCGCCTTCTCGGAACTGCTTGATCAGGGCCTGCAAGTGCTCGCGACGCCAATGCTCGCGACGCAGCAGCTCAAGGCTTTTCAGGGTGGCGCAGGCCAGCGCGGGTGGCTGGCTGGTGGTGTAGATATAAGGGCGAGCGAACTGGATCAGCGTCTCGATCAGCTCCTCACTTCCGGTCACGAACGCACCGGCCGTGCCGAAGGATTTGCCGAGGGTGCCGATCAGCACGGGCACCTCTTCCATGCTCAAGCCGAAGTGTTCGACGACCCCTGCGCCATTGGCGCCCAGAGGTCCGAAACCGTGAGCATCGTCGACCATCAGCCACGCGTTTTTGGCCTTGGCAACCTTGGCCAGCGCAGGCAGGTCAGCGATGTCGCCGTCCATGCTGAACACGCCGTCGGTGACCACCAGCGTATCGCCGACCGCCTTCTCCAGCCGCGTGTTCAGACTGTCGGGATCGTTGTGCAGATAACGGGAAAACCGTGCGCCACTCAGCAAACCGGCATCGAGCAGCGAAGCATGGTTGAGGCGATCCTCCAACACGGTGTCGCCCTGCCCCACCAACGCGGTCACGGCGCCAAGGTTGGCCATGTAACCGTTGGAAAACAGCAGAGCGCGGGGGCGGCCAGTGAGGTCAGCCAACGCTTCTTCAAGTTCGTGGTGCGGCGTGCTGTGGCCGATCACCAGATGCGACGCCCCACCGCCCACGCCCCAGCGCTCGGCGCCTGCCTTCCACGCAGCGACGACGTCGGGGTGATTGGCCAGGCCCATGTAATCGTTGTTGCAGAACGCCAGCAAGGGCTGGCCGTCCACGACGACTTCAGGGCCTTGAGGGCTCTGCAACAGAGGGCGTTGGCGGTAGAGGTGGTCGGCACGACGGGCAGCGAGACGTGCGCTCAGATCGAAAGACATGCAGGCCTCGGGTCAGATGCAATGCGCATTTCCCTGTAGGAGTGAGCTTGCTCGCGATTGCAGTGTGTCAGTCACGTTATGTGTTACAGACAAATCTCAATCGCGAGCAAGCTCACTCCTACAGTTTTTGTGCATGCCACAGGTTGTATATAGGCAGTGAACTAGCGTCAGTCTTAAACCGCCGCGTCGTAAAACATCTCGCTGCTCTTCTGCTCGATCAGCGCCTGTTCGATCGCTGCCTGATGCACTTCGTCCGAATGCTCTTCACGGGCTTCCGGCTGAATGCCCAGACGCGAGAACAGCAGCATGTCCTTGTCAGCCTGCGGGTTGGCGGTGGTCAGCAGTTTGTCGCCGTAGAAAATCGAGTTGGCACCGGCGAAGAACGCCAGGGCTTGCATCTGATCGTTCATCGCTTCGCGGCCTGCGGAGAGGCGCACGTGAGATTGCGGTATCAGGATGCGCGCCACGGCCAGCATGCGGATGAAGTCGAATGGATCGACGTCTTCGGCATTGGCCAGCGGCGTACCCGCAACTTTCACCAACATGTTGATTGGCACCGACTCCGGGTGCTCTGGCAGGTTGGCCAGTTGGATCAGCAGGTTGGCGCGGTCGTCCAGCGACTCGCCCATGCCCAGGATGCCGCCGGAGCAGATCTTCATGCCCGCATCCCGCACGTACGCCAGGGTCTGCAGACGCTCGCTGTAGGTGCGGGTGGTGATGATGCTGGTGTAGAAATCCGGCGAGGTATCGAGGTTGTGGTTGTAGTAGTCCAGGCCCGCATCAGCCAGCGCCTTGGTCTGATCCTGATCGAGCTTGCCCAGGGTCATGCACGTTTCCAGGCCCATGGCTTTCACGCCTTTGACCATCTCCAGCACGTACGGCATGTCTTTGGCGGACGGGTGTTTCCACGCAGCGCCCATGCAGAAACGGGTCGAACCGATCGCCTTGGCGCGCGCAGCTTCTTCCAGCACTTGCTGGACCTGCATCAGCTTTTCTTTTTCGAGGCCGGTGTTGTAGTGACCGGATTGCGGGCAGTACTTGCAATCTTCCGGGCAGGCGCCGGTTTTGATCGACAGCAGGGTGGAGACTTGAACGCGGTTGGCGTCGAAATGAGCGCGATGCACGGTTTGCGCCTGAAACAGCAGGTCATTGAACGGCTGTGTGAACAGCGCCCTGACCTCGGCTAAGGTCCAGTCGTGACGCAAAGTGGCATTGATGCTGGCGCTCATGGGCGGCTCCTTCATGTATTTGGCAAGTACCCGGGCGGTTCGGCAATCGACCAAACCTGAAAGTCCACAGGCGCAACACGGATGTTCGGCATAGTTAAGGAAGCGACATGCGCTGTCAACCACACAACGGGCATCAGGTTTACATCTGGTTAAAAAACGTACAAACCTGTTTATTGTGCGATGAACAGACCGATTCAGACACCTCAATCTGCACCCCGTGCGAAAGCGACCTGCCCTGGTTGATCGATCAATGCGACCGCTGCGCGCTGCCCATGCCGATGGAGGGCCTGACCTGCGCGCAGTGCACGCAACACTCCCCGGCCTTCAACGAAGTCATCGTGCCGTGGCTTTACGACTTCCCCATCGACGCGCTGGTCACACGCTTCAAGCACCAGGGCAAATGGCCGTTGGGCAGGCTGCTCGCAGAATTGCTCGGCCAGACCTTGCAACATCGATTCGACGAAGGTCTGGCCCGACCCGACGTTATGATTTCCGTGCCCCTCGCCAACAAGAGGCTGCGCCAACGGGGTTACAACCAGGCTGCCATGCTCGCGCACTGGCTGGGGTCGCAATTGGGGTTATCGGTGGATGAGCGGCTGATCAAACGCGTAAAGGAAACGCCAGCGCAACAAGGCCTCGATGCCAAGGCCCGCAAGCGTAACTTGCGTGAAGCATTTGCCTTGGCGGACGCCGCGAAAATCGTCGGCCAACACGTCGCGCTCATTGATGACGTACTCACCACAGGCGCGACCGCCGATGCGCTGGCGAGGCTGTTGATCAGTGCCGGGGCGAAGAAGGTGGATGTGTACTGCCTGGCGCGCACGGCGAAGCCTGGGGATTGAATGTTTCAAGACGGAGCCTGGCGAAAACTGGGGCCGCCATTCCTTGCCCAAGGGCAAGCCCTATAACGTGCGCTACATCCTTAAGCTTCGTAACGAAGGGAAGTCGGTATAGCAAGAAGCAAAAAGCCCCGGAGCTTTCGCACCCGGGGCTTTTGCTGAATCTGAAATCGGCCTGTCCTTTCGGTGTCGCCACCTTATCCTGCTCACGGGCTAGGAGAGCTTTCGCTCCGAAATCGATACCCCTTCGAAGAAGGTTCCGGTCTGCATCGACGGCGAAGACTATATCAAACAATCCTGTCCAGGGCTAACCCACTGATGCAGACGAGTGAAGCGGCATCTAGCCTTTCTGGCTTACACTCCCGCCCGTCATCACCACAAAAAATCCGACCCGACATGTCCCTACCGCCCTCTCTCTCGCAACACATGGTCCGTCGCCCCCATCGCATCGCGCTGTTGCAGCATATTGCCGAGCAGGGGTCCATCACCCGTGCGGCGAAAAGTGCGGGGCTGAGTTACAAGGCGGCGTGGGATGCCATTGATGAGCTGAACAATCTGGCGCTGAAGCCGCTGGTAGAGCGCAGTGTCGGCGGGCGTGGCGGCGGCGGGGCGAAGTTGTCGGCGGAAGGCGAGCGAGTGTTGCGTCTTTATCAGCGCTTGCAGGCGCTACAAACCCAGTTGCTGGAAACCCCTGAAGAGTCGAGCGATTTGGCGCTGCTCAGTCGTTTAATGCTGCGCACCAGCGCCCGCAATCAGTTGCACGGCCAGGTCGCGAGCATTACGCCATCGGGTCGCAACGATATGATCGGATTGACCCTCGCCGGGGGCCTGTCCATCAATGCGCAAATCACCCATGACAGCACGCTACGACTGGGGCTGGAAAAAGGTGCCGACGTGTTCGCGCTGATCAAGGCCAGTTGGCTGGAGTTGTTGCCGCCGGACCAATCTGCAACACCTGGTCACAATTGTCTAAACGGCAAAATCGAGGAGATCCTCGACGGAGAAGACGGCCCCAGTGAGGTACGAATCGCCCTGTCGAGCAGCCAGATTCTGTGCGCGGTGGCAGAGCCCGATCGTCTCAACGCCTTGAAATTAAAGGTGGGGAGCAACGTGAAAGTACAGTTCGCGCCTTCTTATGTATTGATCGGAACGCCGCTGTAAATCGTTTGAAAAAGGCTCACAGGGGAGCCAGCGTCGTCATCGGACGGACACAATAGCGTCATCCGGGGGGAATAAGGTCTGCGCAAAAACCGCAGGAAGCCCGTGATGAAATTATTAGAAGAACATCAGTCCACCGACCTCGAAACCCTGGTGCAGCAAAACAGTGTCGGCCTCACCCGGCGAGGCTTCATCAGCGCGGGCGCTCTGTGTGGTGCGGCGATGTTTCTGAGTGGCAACCTGCTCAGTCGCAGTGTGATGGCTGCCAGTGTCAGCGCGGGAAACCGCACGTTGCTTGGCTTCGACAGCATCGCCTCCTCCTCCGCTGACAGCATTGCGCTGCCGCCCGGCTACACATCTTCCGTCCTGATCAGCTGGGGTCAGCCTCTTCACGCGGGCGGTCCCGCTTTCGACCCGTCCGGCAAGGGCACGGCGAAGGCGCAGGAACTTCAATTCGGCGATAACAACGACGGCATGAGCCTGTTCACCTTTCCCGGTGACGACGTTAATAACGCCACCCGCGCGCTGATGGCCATCAACAACGAATACACCAACTACCGCTACCTGTTCGATCACGGCAAAGACCCACAATCCGCCGATGACGTGCACAAGGCATTGGCCAGCGAAGGTGTTTCGGTGATCGAAGTGAAGCGCGAAGGCGGCCAGTGGAAGTTCGTGCAAGGCTCGAAATACAACCGCCGCGTGCACGGCAACACGCCGATTCACCTTAGTGGCCCAGCGGCCGGACACCAGTGGCTGAAGACGGCCGCCGATAAAACCGGTAAGAATGTTCTCGGCACCTTCCAGAACTGCGCCAATGGCAAGACGCCTTGGGGCACTTATCTGACGTGCGAAGAGAACTTCACCGACTGCTTCGGCAGCAGTGATCCTGCGCAGCAATTCGATGCCGCTGCCAAGCGCTACGGCGTTGTCGCCATCAGCAAGGAAGTGAACTGGCATCCCCACGACCCGCGCTTCGACATCGCCAAAAACCCGAACGAATTCAACCGTCACGGCTGGATCGTGGAAATCGACCCGTTCGACCCGAAATCAACGCCTGTCAAACGCACGGCCCTGGGCCGTTTCAAGCATGAAAACGCGGCGATCACAGAAACGAAGGATGGCCGCGCGGTGGTTTACATGGGCGACGACGAGCGCGGCGAATTCATCTACAAATTCGTCAGCCGCGACAAGGTTAATCACAAGAACCTGAAAGCCAATCGCGACATCCTCGATCACGGCACCCTGTACGTTGCGCAGTTCGATAACGGCGACAGCAATGCCGATCACCCCAAAGGCCAAGGCAAGTGGGTGGAACTGACTCACGGCAAAAACGGTGTCGATGCGTCGAGCGGCTTTGCCAATCAAGCAGAGGTGCTGATTCATGCGCGCCTGGCGGCGAGTGTGGTTAAAGCGACGCGAATGGATCGGCCCGAGTGGATCGTGGTCAGCCCCAAGGACGGTCAGGTCTATTGCACGCTGACCAACAACGTCAAGCGTGGCGAGGAAGGCCAGCCAGTGGGCGGCCCGAACCCGAGGGAGAAAAACCAGTACGGCCAGATTCTGCGCTGGCAGGAAACCGGTTCGGATGCGGCATCGATGGATTTTACGTGGGATCTGTTCGTGGTCGCGGGCAATCCCGGGGTGCACGCGGGCAAGCCTCAAGGCGGCTCAAGCAACATCACCCCGCAGAATATGTTCAACAGCCCCGACGGTTTAGGTTTCGACAAGGCCGGGCGGTTGTGGATTCTCACCGATGGCGATTACTCGAATACCGGGGATTTTGCGGGCATGGGCAATAACCAGATGCTGTGCGCCGACCCTGCCACTGGCGAGATTCGCCGGTTCATGGTCGGGCCGGTAGGTTGCGAAGTGACTGGCATCTGTTTTGCGCCAGACCAGAAAGCGCTGTTCGTGGGGATTCAGCACCCCGGCGAAAAAGGCGGCTCGACTTTCCCGGAACATCTGCCCAATGGCAAGCCACGGTCGTCGGTGATGGTGATCACGCGGGAGGATGGCGGGGTGATTGGGGCTTGATTCAGCGCCATCCCCAGGCGGTATAAGGCTCACCTTTAAGAGCGAATTCATTCGCGCGGCGGCGGTGCACCCAATAGATCTGTATCGGATGTACCGGCCATCGCGAATGAATTCGCTCCTACAGGCGATCGGCGGCACTCACCATAACGCGTTGTGTCGGCCATCCCATGCCTGAGTTACCATGACGGGCCCGACGCGGCAGCCTGCTGCGCGCAGGAGTCAGCATGGCCCACCCGTTTGCGACACTCACACCCGACCTTGTCCTGGACGCCGTTGAAAGCATCGGTTTTGTCAGCGACGCTCGCATTCTCGCGCTCAACAGCTACGAGAACCGCGTCTATCAGGTTGGCATTGATGAAAGCCAGCCCCTCATCGCCAAGTTTTACCGCCCTAATCGCTGGACAAACGAAGCGATTCTCGAAGAACACAGCTTCACTGCCGAACTGGCCGAAGTGGAAATCCCGGTGGTCGCACCCCTTATCCACAACGGGCAAACGCTGTTCGAACACGCCGGTTTTCGCTTCACCCTCTTCCCCCGTCGTGGCGGTCGCGCACCGGAGCCGGGCAATCTCGACCAGCTCTATCGCCTCGGCCAACTGCTGGGCAGGATTCACGCGGTCGGCGCCACTCGCCCTTTCGAACATCGCGAGGCGCTGGGCGTGAAGAACTTCGGCCACGATTCACTGAACTATCTGCTGGAAAATGACGTGATACCGCGCAGCCTTCTGCCTGCCTACTCGTCGGTTGCCAAAGATCTGCTCAAGCGTGTCGAAGATGCCTACGCCGCAACCCCGCACCAGAACATCCGCATGCACGGCGACTGCCACCCCGGCAACATGATGACCCGCGATGAGATCTTCCACATCGTCGACCTCGACGACTGCCGGATGGGGCCTGCTGTGCAGGACGTCTGGATGATGCTCGCCGGAGACCGTCAGGATTGTCTGAGTCAGCTGTCGGAATTGATGGATGGCTACAACGAATTCCACGATTTCGATCCTCGCGAACTCGCGCTGATCGAACCGCTGCGCGCCTTGCGCCTGCTGCATTACAGCGCCTGGCTGTCTCGCCGCTGGGATGACCCGGCGTTCCCCCACAGCTTTTCCTGGTTTGGCACTGAACGCTATTGGGGCGATCAAGTGCTGGCGCTGCGCGAGCAGCTGGCGGCATTGAACGAAGAGCCGTTGAAGCTGTTTTGAACCGCGCCCCCTACCGGTCGATAGCACCTGTGCAAACTGATCAAATAATAAACAAACCTCTGTAAGCCACGCCGCCCGTGGCTTACAGAGATGTTTGCGCAGGTTATCCACAGCCTGATTCAAGTTATTTGTGCACAAGCCTCTGAATTTGCTGGTTTTTTGATCAACCGTCTCAAAGCGTTGACCAGTAAGGGCTGCCCGCCTGTATCCGCAGCTTATCCACAGGCAGGCTCATGGAAAAACTGGATAACTGTGCGACGGCTCAGTCGTCGGACTTGATCTTCAATTCCACCATCAGCTCGTCCGCCAATGTTTCTAGCCGTTCCTGCAGCGCATCGAGCGAGAGGTTCACCGGCAGCCCCAAGAGTGCCTGGGCGCGGAAAAGCGTTTCATTGCTCATAGGCGCGGGTTCGACGCTGGTCACTAGACGTTCAACGTTAACGCCCTGCTCGCTCAACAGGCGAGTCACGTCTCGAACAATCCCCGGCCGATCATTGCCCACCAACTCCATCGTGATGGGTTTCGAGTACGACACAGGCTCGCCGCCGACGTCAGCGAACTGCACGCGAATACCGTGGGAGAGCCCCTGCAGTGCACTCCTCAAATCATTTTGCGATTCAGCGGGCACATCAACGCGAACAATGCCCGCGAACTGACCGGCCAAATGAGCCATACGGCTTTCCAGCCAATTGCCACCGTGATTTGCAATGCACGAGGCGATCTGTTCGACCAGCCCCGGTTTGTCCGGGGCAGTGACGGTAAAGATGAGCTGATGCACTGTGAACTCCTTCTGCTTTATGTGTCCGCTGGCCGAACCTCGGCGCCTGCGCGGCTGCCCGGCAAGTATAGGCAAAGGCTAAAGGTGCGCCTGAATGCTTCCTCGGGAAACAATTTGTGTACCGTTTTTATAATTATCTGGAACAATTCTCCTATTTTTTGAGAACATATGTAACCCCAGCGTGACCATTTGTGAGAGACCAGTCGTTCGGTGACATATTTAGTCTGATTTTCACGCCGCGACTCATCATGTAGTATTCCGCCGCGTCCACTACATAAACGTTGGGATGATGCCTGACTCGGCATTCCTGCTCGTCAATCCTTACGCCCAGCCGCCTGCGAAGGCATGTTCTGGCGAGGGTGAGCAGCGATGTCGGTGGCTTTAACAAGAAAGCGCCAAGAGGCGCGGATAGCTGAGCAGAGTGAGGCAAGCAATGACTGAACACGTTCAAGTCGGTGGCCTTAAGGTCGCCAAGATCCTTCTGGATTTCGTGAACAACGAAGCCATTCCCGGAACCGGTATTGAAGCCTCGGCGTTCTGGGCCGGTGCCGACGCGCTCATCCACGAGCTGGCACCGAAGAACAAAGCCCTACTCGCCAAACGTGACGACTTCCAGGCGCGCATCGATGCCTGGCACCAGTCCAACGCCGGCAAGGCCCACGACGCCGTTGCCTATAAAGCGTTCCTGCAGGAAATCGGTTATCTGCTGCCAGAAGCGGCAGACTTCCAGATCACGACGCAAAACGTCGATGAAGAAATAGCCTCCATGGCCGGCCCGCAACTGGTGGTGCCGGTGATGAACGCCCGCTTCGCGCTGAATGCCTCGAACGCCCGCTGGGGTTCGCTGTACGACGCGCTGTACGGCACCGACGCCATCTCCGAAGCTGGCGGCGCTGAAAAAGGCAAAGGCTACAACAAGGTCCGCGGCGATAAGGTCATCGCCTTCGCCCGCGCCTTCCTGGACGAAGCCGCGCCGTTGGCAGCTGGCTCTCATGTCGACTCCACCAGCTACAAGATTGTCGACGGCGTGCTGATCGTTGGCCTGAAAGGCGGCAGCAACACCGGTCTGCGTGACGACGCGCAACTGATCGGGTTTCAGGGCGATGCTTCGGCGCCGACCGCCCTCCTGCTCAAGCACAATGGCCTGCACTTCGAAATTCAGATCGACGCGACCACCCCCGTCGGCCAGACCGACGCAGCGGGCATCAAAGACGTGCTGATGGAAGCGGCGCTGACCACCATCATGGACTGCGAAGATTCCATCGCCGCCGTCGATGCAGACGACAAAGTCGTGGTCTACCGCAATTGGCTGGGCCTGATGAAAGGCGATCTGTCCGAAGAAGTCTCCAAGGGCGGCGCCAGCTTCACTCGCACCATGAACCCGGACCGCGTCTACACCTCGCCAACAGGCGAGCCGGTGACGCTCCACGGCCGTTCGCTGCTGTTCGTGCGCAACGTCGGTCACCTGATGACCATCGACGCAATCCTCGACAATCAGGGCAATGAGGTGCCGGAAGGCATTCTCGACGGCCTGCTGACCAGTCTCGCGGCGATCCACAACCTCAAGGGCAACACCTCGCGCGCCAATAGCCGCGCAGGCTCGCTGTACATCGTCAAACCGAAGATGCACGGCCCGGAAGAAGCGGCGTTCACCAACGAGCTGTTCGGTCGCATCGAAGATGTACTGGGCCTCCCGCGCAACACGCTGAAAGTCGGGATCATGGACGAGGAACGCCGCACGACGGTCAACCTCAAGGCGTGCATCAAGGCGGCCAGCGAGCGCGTGGTGTTCATCAACACCGGCTTCCTGGACCGTACAGGTGACGAGATTCATACCTCCATGGAAGCAGGCCCCGTCGTGCGCAAGGCGCAAATGAAGGCCGAGAAATGGATCGGTGCCTACGAGAATTCCAACGTCGATATTGGCTTGAAATGCGGTCTGCAAGGGCGCGCGCAAATCGGTAAAGGCATGTGGGCCATGCCGGATTTGATGGCCGCGATGCTGGAGCAGAAAATCGCTCACCCGCTGGCCGGTGCCAACACGGCATGGGTCCCGTCGCCAACTGCGGCCGCCCTGCATGCGCTGCACTATCACAAGGTCGATGTGTTCGCCCGTCAGGCCGAACTGGCTCAGCGTGCACCGGCGTCGGTCGATGACATTCTGACCATCCCGCTGGCGCCGAACACGAACTGGACGCCTGAGGAGATCCAGAACGAGCTGGACAACAACTCCCAGGGCATCCTCGGTTACGTGGTGCGCTGGATCGATCAGGGCGTGGGCTGCTCGAAGGTGCCTGACATCAATGACGTTGGCCTGATGGAAGACCGCGCGACACTGCGAATCTCCAGTCAGCACATTGCCAACTGGCTGCGTCATGGCGTTGTGAGCGAGGCGCAGGTGCTGGAAAGCCTCAAGCGCATGGCGCCGGTGGTGGACCGTCAGAACGCCAGCGATGCGCTGTACCGCCCACTGGCACCGGACTTCGACAGCAACATCGCCTTCCAGGCAGCAGTCGAACTGGTGATTGAAGGCACCAAACAGCCGAACGGCTACACCGAGCCGGTGCTGCACCGCCGCCGTCGGGAGTTCAAGGCGAAGAACGGGCTGTAAAAGAGGGCCAAACCAAAAAGGCGGTGTGTCGCAGGACACACCGCCTTTTTAATTTAGCGGTCTCTGCGGCACGCACATACCCACCTGTAGATACCGTCTTGCCCATCACCGGGCAAGCGCAATTTCTGCGTCGAACGGCTTGCCCGATTTCAGCACGCCATAGACCAGATGCAGCAGCTTTCGCATTGCTGCACAGATGATCTCTTTTGGGGCTTTCCCATTGGCGCGCATCCGGGTCTTTAGCTCTCGCAACACCGCGTTGTGCTTTAGGCCAGCCATGCCTGGCATGTAAAGCCCGGCGCGCAGCCTTTTCGAGCCGGTTTTGGATATATGGGTCGGGCCTACCGACTCTCCCGAGCTAGCACAACGTGGGTCCAGGCCCGCAAAGGCAACGATAGATTTGGGGCCCTTGTAATCCAATGGGTCGCCGAGTTCGGCCAGGATCAGCGCTGCGGTCGTATCCCCCAGCCCGTCGATGGTCACGATCAGATCGCGCTTCTGGCGCAGGTCAGGATCGTCGTCAATATTGTCTTTGATCGCTTTCCTGGTCTCGTCGATCTGTTGCTTGACGTGGCTGATCACCGACTCGATCGACGCTTTGACCTTGTCTTCGGCGACATCCAGACGATTGCTTTCCATCTGCTGAATTTCCTGCAAATCTTCCAGTCGACGCACCAACGCGCGCAAGCGCCGACGTGGCGCGGGCTCCGGCACCCACTCGCGCAGTCTGGTGTGCTTGTCTTGCGCATAGCGGGCGATCAGCTTTGCATCGGCCTTGTCGGTTTTGACCCGGCGCAGCTCATCCTTGCCGTACTGGTGGAGGATCGCAGGGTTGACGATGCACACCCGGTATCCGTGAGCGTGAAGGCAATCAGCAACGCCCTGGTGGTAGACGCTGGTGGCTTCCATCACGACCCAGGCATGGGGCTCGGAGTGGGTGGTAAGCCAGTCGAGCAGCACCTGATAACCCTTGGGATTATTGGCCAGCCTGGCTTTGGTCCTGAACTTCCCGTTATCCAGCGGGGTGGCGATATCAAATGAGTTTTTGGCGATATCGATGCCAACAAAAGCAGACATGGCGCTCTCCAGAGTCGATTGCACACGATCATCGCGTCACCCGGTCCTGCCTTGTACATGCGTGCTCACGCCGAAGGCGCGCACTGGATACCGTTCGGACTTTTCGAGTGAGGTTGGAGAACCGGAGCTCTATCTACTTTGTAAGCTCTGAGGCCTTAGGAGCTGAACAGCTTCCCGGCTCTCCCTCGATGATCAGTCGAGAACTATGGCGCGATGAAACGCCAGAGTCGAGATACAAGGAGCTGGCTTGCTGGCGAAAGCAGAGTGTCCCTCATCATTCATTCAACTAACCCGCCGCCTTCGCCAGCAAGCCGGCTCCTACAATGTCCAGGCTGCGGTGCCTTCACGACATCCCCAATTCCCGCTTCACCAGCCTTAACAGCTGTTTGGTATTGATCGGCTTGAGCAGGAAATCCACCACGCTCAAATGCATGGCATCGATGGCATCGCGCACATGGGCATCGCCCGAGACGATGATGATCGGCAGCGCGGCGCGGTCGGAATCCCTGACCTGTCGAATCAGATCCAGCCCGTCGCACGGCGCCATCCGCAGATCGGTGATCAGCAGCGCAATGGACGGTCGGGTTTGCAGCAGGTGCATGGCACTGGTCCCGCCTGCGGCGGTAATGCAGCTGATGTCGTTGAGGCTGAGGATCTCGGCAAGAATTTCCCGAGCATCCTTGTCGTCATCGACGATCAATACCCGTTGTGGCGATTGTGATGGCGGCGCCATCATGACCTCATTGAGGGCTTCGCGCTCTTCATCACTCAAAATGTCGTGATCGAACATACCCGTCTCATTTTCCCGTCGACTTCATTCTGACAGCGCAAACAGACTGAATACGCTGCGCACTTTGTCGGCTTCATGCCTGGCCATTTCGGCCCCTGCGTGATGCGGTTTTACACCACGCTCCCTCGCACTCCAACGCCTTTTATGCGACCTAAGACTTACGTCCAATGGGCACTGCCCGATAAGCGGTCGACCATGGAGCCATAAAAACAAGCGGTATCGGTCATGAGCAAAGCGGACGCTTTCACCCAAGCAGGCAAGACAGCCGTGCTGCAGAACATTCACGGCACGATGCAGTTCCTGCAAAAATTCCCGCCATTCAATCAGATGGAAAGCGCCCACCTTGCCTATCTGGTGGAACAGTGCCAGCTGCGTTTCTACGCTACGGATGAGAGCATCATCAAGCCTGGCGATGGGCCAGTAGAGCACTTCTATATCGTCAAACAGGGTCGCGTCGTCGGGGAACGCCCGCATTCCGCGAAGGGCGGCACCGAAACCACCTTTGAAATCACCACCGGCGAATGTTTCCCCCTCGCCGCCCTGCTGGGCGAACGGGCCACGCGCACCGAGCATCTGGCGGCCGAAGACACGTTCTGCCTGCAACTGAACAAACAGGCTTTCATCAAACTCTTCGCGCTCTCCAGCGTCTTTCGAGATTTTGCGTTGCGGGGCGTCAGCAGCTTGCTTGAACAGGTGAATCAGCAAGTAAAGCAGAAGGCCGTGGAAACACTCGGCACGCAATACTCGTTGAACACCCGCCTGGGCGAATTGGCGATGCGTCACCCCGTAACCTGCTCGCCGGACACCCCGCTGCGCGAAGCCGTAAAGCAGATGGACGAACAACAGGTCGGCAGCATCGTGATCGTCGATGAAGACAAAGCGCCCTTGGGGATTTTCACGCTGCGCGACTTGCGCCAAGTGGTCGCCGACGTGAACGCTGACTTCGGCGGGCCGATCCGGCACAGCATGATCCAGGCGCCCTTCTATTTAAGTCCCGACGCCAGCGCCTTCGACGCCGCCATTGCCATGACCGAGCGGCACATTGCCCATGTGTGTCTGGTCAAGGATCAGCGCCTGTGCGGCGTAGTCTCCGAGCGCGATCTGTTCTCCCTGCAACGGGTGGACCTGGTGCATTTGGCGCGGACCATTCGCAGTGCCCCGCGTATCGATTCGCTGAGCAACATGCGCGGCGACATTGTGCAACTCGTCGATCGCATGCTGGCCCACGGCGCCTCGTCGACACAGATCACCCAGATCATCACGCTGCTCAACGACCACATGGTCTGCCGGGTCATCGAGCTGACGCTGGAAGAAAAAGGCGACCCCGGCGTGCCGTTCAGTTGGCTGTGTTTCGGCAGCGAAGGCCGCCGCGAACAGACGCTGTACACCGATCAGGACAACGGCATTCTGTTCGAAGCCAAGGACGCCGCCGAAGCTGCTGAAATACGCGGGCGCCTGCTGCCGATTGCCGAACGCATCAACCAGAGTCTCGCGCTGTGCGGCTTCGCGTTGTGTAAGGGTAGGATCATGGCCAGCAACCCCGAGCTTTGCCTGTCGCGGGTCGAATGGGCGCGGCGGTTTGGCGCGTTCATCCGCGAGGCAACGCCGGAAAACCTGCTGTCTTCCAGCATTTATTTCGACCTGCGGGTGGTCTGGGGCGACGAAAGCGGGGGCGAGCAATTGCGCCAGAGCATTCTGGCTCAAGTGGCCGACAACAAACTCTTCCAGCGCATGCTGGCCGACAACGCGTTGCGCCAGCGGCCTCCAGTCGGGCGCTTCAAGGATTTCGTCGTGGCGCGCAAAGGCAGCGAAAAGGACACGCTGGACCTCAAGACCCAAGGCCTGACACCCTTCGTCGACGGCGCACGGCTGCTGGCATTGGCGAACGGCATCGCCGCCAACAACACCCTCGAACGGCTGCGCCAACTGGTCACGAAGGAAGTGATCGACCCCCTGGACGGCGCGGCGTATGAAGAGGCCTATCACTTCATTCAGCAAACCCGCATGCAGCAGCACCAACAGCAGAGCCGACAAAACCTGCCGTATTCAAACCGGATCGACCCGGATGTGCTCAATCATCTGGATCGTCGCATCCTGCGCGAGTCGTTCCGCCAGGCACAGCGCCTGCAATCCAGTCTGACCCTGCGCTACCAACTCTAAGCGACTTGCCATGAACCTGTTCCAGTGGCTCAAGCCACCCAAACGCCTAAAGGCGCCTGACCTCACCGCCGGACAGAAAGAGCGGTTGAACAACCTGCCCCGAGCTGCTGCGCTGGGTGCTGATTCGCTGCGCAAACAACGCTGGGTAGTGATGGACCTTGAGACCAGCGGCCTGAACATGAGCCGCGACGAGGTGCTGTCGATCGGTGCCGTGGTGATCGAAGACGGCGCCATCGACCTGGGTCAGCAATTCGAGCGCACCCTGCTGCGCCCTGATCACAAACTCAGTCCCAGCGTGTTGATCCACGGTTTGGGGCCGAGTGCGATTGCGGCGGGCAGCGAGCCGGTCGAGGCACTGCTGGATTTCATGGACTTCGTTGGAGACAGCCCGATGCTGGCGTTTCATGCGCCCTTCGACCAGCACATGCTCGGGCGTGCATTAAAAGAAAGCCTCGGCTACAAACTGCAGCACCCGTTTTTAGACGTGGCGGACATCGCACCCCTGCTTTGTCCCCAAGCCTGTTTGCGGCAAGCGGGGCTGGACGACTGGACCGGCTTTTTCGGACTGCATGCCGAGGAGCGCCATCACGCCAGTGCCGACGCGCTCGTCACGGCCGAACTGGCGCTGATCCTGATGAGCCATGCGCGACGGCAGGAAATGGACAGTCCATTGCTGCTTGAGCAAGGTCTGGCGAAATGGCGGCGTCGGCAGCAGTCGCATTCTTTTTGAGTGAGAACACGTCGCCTGGCTGAACAGATGCCTTCCTGTGGGAGCGAATTTATTCGCGAAAGGTGTTTCAGACGATAGAGAAGGTCTGGATGTACCACCGCCTCGCGAATGAATTCGCTCCTACAGTTCGTTTCGCAGATCCTCTCTCGCCATTTCCTACAGCTACCACCGCCGCATCGTTGCTCCTATGTGGGAGCGAATTCATTCGCGAAAGATACTTCAGACGATAGAGAAGGTCTGGATGTACCACCGCCTCGCGAATGAATTCGCTCCTACAGTTCGTTTCGCACATCCTCTCTCGCCATTTCCTACAGCAACCGCTCAGCCCAATCCGATCGGCGCCAATTGCCAGCACCGACGCGCTCTGACACAATCGCGAATAATTCTCGTTAGTTACTTTGTTCTCTTCGGTGCGTACGTGTCGTCACTCCAAAGCTCTCAACATCAGCTTGTCGGAACGCTCTATCGCGACCATCGCAGCTGGTTGCTGGCCTGGCTGAAGCGCAACGTCGCCTGCCCGCACCGTGCCGAGGACTTGAGCCAGGACACCTTTATTCGGCTGCTGGGACGTGAGCACCTGGAAGCACCGCGTGAACCCCGGGCGTTTCTTGTGCAGGTCGCCAAGGGGCTGCTGTTCGATTACTTCCGACGTGCAGCGCTGGAACAGGCCTACCTCAGTGAGTTGATGCTGATTCCCGAAGCCGAACACCCTTCGCTCGAAGAGCAGCAACTGATCCTCGAAGACCTCAAAGCCATCGACCGCATGCTCGGCAAGCTGTCGAGCAAGGCGCGGGCAGCGTTCCTCTATAACCGTCTGGATGGCCTGAGCCACGCAGAAATTGCTGAGAAAGTGGGGGTCTCCATCCCTCGCGTCCGGCAATACCTCGCCCAAGGCATGCGTCAGTGCTATGTCGCACTGTATGGCGAGCCCACATGAGCATTCCGACGCGCCCGGTTTCATCGCACGTGTTGGACGCCGCGATCGCCTGGCAGCTTTGCCTGGACTGCGGACAAGGCAGCGAGGCCGAGCGTGAAGAGTTCGCCAAGTGGTACGCCGCCAGTGAGGAACACGCCCGGGCATGGTCGCAACTGGGCATGCTGGATCAACGATTCGTACGCACTACCGGCCCTGCCCGTTCGGCGCTGCTGCGCTCCCGCGAAGGCGTTGGCCGACAGATGCGTAAAGTCGGGCGCGGAGTGGCAGGTTTTGCCGTGGCCCTGGGGTTGACCCTGTTTCTGGGCGACCGCTTTTTGCCGATGAATTACTGGCTGGCGGATCAACGCACGGCAACCGGTGAGCAACGCACCATTCGACTGTCGGACAACACCCTCATTCGTCTCAATACCCACAGCGCTCTTGATGTGAAGTTCGACGCCAAACAACGTCGGGTCATTCTTCAGGAAGGCGAAATCTTCGTCGAAACCGGCAGCCACGAAGACCCACGGCCTTTTATCGTCGAAACCGACGAAGGCCAGATGCGGGCGCTGGGTACGAAATTTCTGGTCAAGCGCCGGGACGACGGCACCTTGGTGAGCGTGCTGCAATCCGCCGTGGCGGCTCATCCCCAGGCGTCCGACAACGAGATGATTTTGCGTGAAGGTCAGCAAATGCTGATCCAGCGTCACAGCCTGGGGCCGATGGTCGCGATTGCGCCCGGTGCAGACGCGTGGATGCGCGGCATGCTCGTGGTGGACAACGCCGCGCTCAAGGACGTCATCGCGGAGATTGGCCGATACAGGGCAGGTTTTTTGAGCGTGGCGCCGGAAGTAGCTGATCTGAGAATCACCGGCAGCTTCCCGCTGAACGACACCGACCTCGCCCTGAAGGCCCTGATGCCCACCCTGCCCGTGGCCATCGAAGCGCGCACGCACTGGTGGGTGACGGTGGTGGCCAACGATGCGAGGCAGACCCGCAAGCTGTAGGTCAAAGGCAATTCGCTTTCACAGGGCTGAGCCTTTGTACACCTGGTGAACCTGCGAAATTGTAAATCTAAATTATTTTCGATTCGGCCCTATCACTTTTGAAATCTCGTGCGGCACATAGGCATTGAGAACAATTCCACTCAGGAGCCGCCCATGTCCCGCACGCTTCAAACCCTTCTGCGACCGAGCTTGTTGGCTGTCGCCGTTGCTCTGACCGTTCCGTTGGCAAGCACGCACGTCATGGCCGCCTCGCAGGCGTCCAGCGTTCGTCCGTACAACCTGCCTGCGGCATCGCTGTCCACGACTCTGACCCAGATTGCCAGCCAGGCGGGCGTCGCGCTGTCGCTGGACCCGTCGCTGGCAGCAGGTCGCACGTCGGCACCGGTTCAGGGTCAGTTCGATGCGCCGGGCGCCATGGCCCAGGCGTTGCGTGGCACGGGTCTGCAACTCAGCCAGACGTCAGCGGGCACGTACAGCGTGATCGCCGCGCCAGAAGGCGTGATGGCGCTTCCGGAAACCAGCATTCAAGGCCGCCAGGACGGATTTGAAAGCGCATGGGGTCCGGCTGAGGGTTATGCCGCCACTCGCACCGCTGCGGGCACCAAAACGGATACCGCGCTGGCCGAAGCACCGCGTTCTATCTCCGTTGCCACGCGCCAGCAAATGCAGGACCGCGCCGTTCAAAACCTCGACGACGCCGTGCGTTACATGCCGGGGGTGGTCGCCAGCAGCTACGGCAGCGACAGCCGCGCCGAGTGGCTGAAAATCCGTGGCTTCGAGCCGACTCAGTTCCTCGATGGCCTGCCGCTGCCGAAAGGCGCCTACGTCATGCCAAAAATGGAAACCTGGGACCTGGAGCGCGTTGCCGTGCTGCGCGGCCCGGCCTCTTCGGTTTACGGCCAAACGCCTCCGGGCGGCATGATCGATATGGTCAGTCGTCGCCCGCAAGCTGAAGCCAGCCATGAGATTCAGGCTCAGGTCGGCAGTTACAACCGCAAGCAGATCAGCTTCGACAGCACCGGCAAAATCGACGACGCGGACACGTTTGAATACCGCGTCAGCGGTGTGGTCCGCGACAGCGGCACGACCGTCGATCACATTGACGACAAACGCTACAACATTGCGCCGAGCCTGACGTGGAACATCAACCCGGACACCAAGCTGACGTTCCTCAGCCAGTTCAACCGCGACGATACCGGCAGCACCAGCCAGTTCTTGCCGATCCAGGGCACCAAATACCCGTCGGCCGCCGGTCATGTGAAATACCACGAGAACCTGGGCGATCCGCACTGGGAAAACTACGACAAAACCTATTACGCACTGGGTTATGCCTTCGAAACGCGCCTGAACGACGTCTGGCAGTTCAAGCAAAACCTGCGCTACACGAAAAGTGATCTGGAATTCCACACCATTACCGCAGGCGGCTTCTTCGGCTCGGTGGCGGACGACGGCACACTTTCCCGCGGCGCCAACGTCGTGAACGAAGACATGAGCCAGTTTGCGCTGGACAACAACTTCCAGGCTGACTTCGACACTGGCGCGCTCAAGCACACCTTACTGCTGGGGCTGGATTACCAGCGCATCAACCACAACTACAAGTGGTTGTTCGGCAGCGCGCCAAACAGCAACATCATTACGCCGATCTATGGTCAGGACTTCAGCAAAGTCGCTTACACGGCGTTCCAGAACTACAACCAGAAAACGGACGACGTCGGTGCCTACTTTCAGGACCAGATGGCCCTGGACAACTGGCGCCTGACCCTGGGCGGTCGTCAAGACCTGCTCAAGACCGAGTCCAAGTTCTACAACACCAATCAGTCTGATGACCGCACCGACAGCGCCTTCACCGGCAACGCGGCACTGAGCTATGTCTTTGATTCGGGCTTTACCCCTTACGTTTCCTACGCCGAATCGTTCCAGGCGGAACAAGGTGGCGCCAATGGCAACGCCTTCAAACCGGGCACTGGCAAGCAGTACGAAGCAGGGATCAAGTACCAGCCTCCAGGTACCGACCTGCTGTTCACAGCCGCCGCTTACGACCTGACCCGTCGCGACATCGTGCTGAGCGACACACTGGGCGTGCAGCGTCCTCTGGGCGAAGCGAAGGTGCGTGGTTTCGAACTGGAAGCCGTCGGTAACGTCACCGACAACCTGAAAGTCACCGCGTCGTACACCTACGCCAACAGCAAGATGACCAAAGTCACCGACCCGCTGGACAAGAACCGTCCACTGCCGCTGACGCCTGAAAACGCTGCTTCCATCTGGGGCGACTACACCTGGCATACCGGGCTGCTCGACGGCTTCGGTCTGGGCTTCGGCGCACGCTACATCGGCGAAACCGACAACATTGCCATTGGTAGCTACGGCTTCGTTGCTGACTCGAATTACGGTCACAGCAATGCTTACACCGTTTATGACGCGGCCGTTCATTACGACCTCGGTCGCATGAACAACTCCCTCAAAGGCGTGAGCGTCTCGGTGAACGCGAACAACGTGTTCGACAAGGAATACATTTCCACGTGCGACGGCTTCTACTGCTACTTCGGCGATCGCCGCAGCGTGCTCGCAAGCGTGGACTACAAATGGTAATCGTTTAAACTCTCGAAACTGTACAACAAGGGCCGCTCGCAACAGCGGCCCTTTTGCTTTCGCTTAAACCCGGTACCCGCACCATGAAGAGCCAAACCATCCGCCGCTGGTCGTTCATCCACACGTGGAGCAGCCTGATTTGCACGCTGTTTCTGCTGATGCTGTCGATCACCGGCCTGCCGCTGGTGTTTCATCATGAGATCGATCACCTGCTCGGCGATGCCCCTGAAATCAAGGAAATGCCCGCCGATACGCCGCGCATGGACCTCCAGCAACTGGTAAAAGCCGCCGAAGCCCATCGCCCTGGCGAGGTCGTCCAATACTTCGGCTGGGACGAAGACGAGCCCAACGGCATCTATGCGTACATGGGCAAGACGGCGGGTGGCGACCCTAACGATACCCATACCTTCATGCTCGACGCCCGCACTGGCGAAGCGGTTGAAACACCGTCAGCCAACGGCGGTTTCATGATGGTGATGCTGCGTTTGCATGTGGACATGTACGCCGGGCTGCCCGGAAAGCTGCTACTCGCCTTCATGGGGCTGCTTTTTGTATTAGCGATTATTTCAGGCGTAGTGCTGTATGCGCCGTTCATGCGCCGACTGGATTTCGCCACCGTGCGCCCGAACAAATCGACCCGCGTGCGCTGGCTCGATCTGCACAACCTCATTGGTGTGGTGACCCTGACGTGGGCCTCCGTGGTCGGCATCACCGGCGTGCTCAACGCCTGCGCAGACCTGGTGATCGCGCAATGGCGCAACGACTCACTCGCCGCGATGGTCGCGCCCTACAAGGACGCCCCGCCGCTGACCGACCGCGCGCCCGCCACGCGCTTACTGGACATCGCCAAGACCACGGTGCCGGGCGCTGAGCCTTCGTTTATCGCGTTTCCCGGCTCGCGCTTTTCCAGCGAGCACCACTACTCAGTGTTCATGAAGGGCGACACGCACCTGACCTCGCACTTGCTGACACCCGTGCTGATCGACGCGAAAGACCTGACCGTCACAGCCATCGTCAGCAGCCCGTGGTACATGGACGCGCTACTGCTGTCGCAACCGCTCCACTTCGGCGATTACGGCGGCATGCCGATGAAAATCCTGTGGGGCGTGCTGGATGTGCTGACCATCATCGTGCTGGGCAGTGGCGTGTACCTGTGGTGGGTGCGGCGTAAAGCGGCGACAACGGCCAATGTTCATCAGGCAGTGGAGGCAGCATGACCCGGCACAAGAAGCACTCGGCCTTCTGGAAGACCTTCGCCAAACCGACATGGATCGCCGCACTCACCGCCGCCGGCCTGTTCGCCGCGCTGCTGGGTGATGGCGCGTGGGACGTGCTGTCATGGGTCGGCATGGGCATTCCGGCCTGGTTGAGCCTCAAGGGATTGATGGTGCGGCGACGGGCTTGACTGCCGATCCAGCGAAACCCGGTCGAACATTGCGCGGGGCACTGGCCCTGACTAGTCTTAGGGCCAGTTCGCTCAGAGGAATGTCCATGTCCCCCAGCATGACGCTGTATTTCAACCCGGCCTCGCCGTTCTCGCGCAAGGTGCTGATTCTGCTCCACGAAACGGGACAGACAGGGAGAGTCCACCTCAAGCCGGTCAATGTCACGCCCGTCAATCCCAATCCCGAGGTGTGTCACGACAACCCTTCCGGCAAAATCCCCGCGCTGGTCCTCGCCGACGACAACGTCATCCACGACAGCCGGGTGATCCTCGATTATCTGGACCATCAACACGTCGGTAACCCGCTGATCCCCCGCGAAGGCCCGTCGCGCTGGCGACGGTTGACACTGGCGTCACTGGCCGACGCTATTCTCGACGCAGCTGTATTGATCCGCTACGAGACCTTTCTTCGCCCCGAGGAGAAACAGTGGAATGACTGGCTCGAAAACCAGAGCGAAAAAATCGCCCGATCGCTTTCCTATTTCGAAACCGAAGCGGTAACTGAGCTGAGTGCGCGTTTCGACATCGCGTCGATCAGCCTCGCCAGCGGGTTGGGCTATCTGGACTTCCGCCAACCCGACCTGGGCTGGCGCAGCACCTATCCCCGCCTGGCCAGCTGGTATTACGAGATCAGCCAGCGTCCATCGATGCTGGAGACCCAGACACCCGTTTAGTCTCTTTGCAGATCAATCGGCCCCTGCGGCAGCGAGTTCAATCGCGAAAAAAGGCTCGTGGCCCGTAAACCCGTCGGTTGTACCGGCCTCTCGCGTTGAAATTCACCCCCACAGGTATCCAGCGTCAACCAACGCCCGATTTCCAGGGACAGCCCACGGCCCACTCGCTGATCCTCCCGCAACCCCAACCAGCGACTCATTTGGCCACCTCCAGCACGGGTTCGACAGGTTTAGCCGGTCGCTGAGCGATCGCGTACCAATCAAGTTTGCGAGTCAACACCATGAACACCACCAGCAAACCGAACAACAGCAACGAGCCCATCAGCAGTGCGTAATCCTCGGCGCTGAGCAACCCATAAAGCAGCGCGTACAACGTGCCCAGCCCAATGCCGAACCCCGTCCCATGCGCCACGCTACCCAGCACGTGGGAGACATAAAAGCTGATGAGCGCGACGCAGACCGTTGCTGAGATCAGATAGGCGACTCCAAAGCCGATGTGCTCCGACAGCGACAACAGCAGCAGGTAAAACAGCGCCAGCGCCGCACCGACCAGGGCGTATTGAACCGGGTGCACGGCCAACCCCTTGAGCACTTCGAACAGCAGGAAACCGGCAAACGTCAGCGCGATGAACAGCAGCGCGTATTTGATCGAGCGATCTGCCTTGAGGTATTGATCGACCGGCGAGATGAAGCTGACGCCGAAGCTGCGTGACGTGAGCTCAGTGCAGATTTTCGACGCCGGGCAGCGATTAAGAATGTCTTGCAAGTTGGTTGAGAAGAATGAGGTTTCCCAAGTGGCATTGAAATTCGTGTCGGACACGTTGCGAGCGCTGGGCAGGAAATTGCCGATGAAGCTGGGGTGCGGCCAATCCGCAGAAAGCTCCACTCGGCTGGATTTGCCAACGGGCGTGACCTGAAGCTGCCCGGTGCCTTGCAGGCGCAGGTCGAAGGCGAAACTCAGTGTCGTTTTCTCAGCGCCATTTTCCGTCGGCAGCATGACCCTGACGCCCTCGCCGAGCAGCGGGACATCGGTGCCGGGCACGAAATCGAATGTCTTGCCGTCAAGGTTGAGCTTCAGATCATTTTCGATGCCACGAACATCGCTGATACCCACCGCCAGGAACGGCTCGTCGAAATGGTAATTCTTGTATTCGTCGCCTAACCCGAAACGTTCAGGCAAAACGAAATTGCCCGCGATCGTGTTGGTCGCATGGTAGAGCCGCGCCTCGTAAATACCCCGAGCGCGCACCTCGGTCTGCACCTTGCCGTTGAGGGTGAATTCATCGGGGAGAAAATACAGCCGCCCTCGCTCTTCGACAGGCTCCTCGTAACGTTGTTGAGTGACCTCGCTGCGGCGAGACGCCTGAACGGTCCTGCGATACGGCACGATCAGCACAGGGCCGGTCAGTTGCTGGCTATAACTGGAACTGCGAGCGATGTCGTGGATCACAACATTGCGCCGACTCTGCCGGTCCTGAATGATCCCGTTGATCATCATCAGCGGGATCAACAAGAGCAGCATCAGCAGCCCGATCATCCCCAGTTTGTACAACGACACGCCTTTGTTCATGTGACTCTCCCGGTTTTTGATAGGAAGAGTGTGAGAAGCCCGTGTGGAGGAATGATGGGGTGAATGTGGAGTTTGTGTGGAGATCGGCTACAGAAGAACGCTCACCAGAACGCCGCCTTCAACATTTCCAATGTGCAGTTCACCGCCGTGCAGCTGCACCACTTCCTCAACGAAATTGAGTCCAAGCCCCGTGCTTTTACGGCCGCTGTCAGGCCTTGGCAGTGAATAAAAGCGCTCACTCAGGCGAGGCAGTGCGTAGTCGGGAATGGCTTCGGCGCTGTTGAACAGACTGACACGCAGCCGCCCACCTGCTCGCTCGGCAGAAAAGCGCAATGTGCCCTCGCCCGGAGTGAAGTCCAGCGCGTTCTCCGCCAGATTGGCGAACGCCTGACGTAACAGAAAACGTTCGCCCGTGACGCTGACGTCCGGCCCAATCGACTGCTCGATCTTCAGCCGTTTGCGCTCGATGCGCCCACTTTGGGCCGCGAGAACGTCATCGATCAATTCCGCAACAGGTACGCTGACAGACTCTTCCAGCGCCTGGCGTTGCTCGACCATCGCCAGGTGCAGGAGCCGCTCGATCAACTGCTGCATCCGTGCGCTCTCGTTGTCGATATTGCAGATGAAACGCCGACGTTGCTCGGACGGCATGTCTTCGTGGAGCAATTCCGCTGCCCCACGAATGGCGGCCAACGGGCTTTTCAGCTCGTGAGTCAGCGTATGCACATACCGTTCGACGTAGGCCTTGCCCTCAAGCTGTGTGCGCATGTGCTCCACCGCGTGTGAGAGTTGCGCCAACTCGCCGCCCCGGTAATGCGGCAGCTCGGCGCGTCGCCCTTCACTCACAGACTGCGCGTAGCTCGTCAGCCGACGTAAGGAGTGGCTCAGCCAACCCGACAGCAGCGCGGCGAATAACAGCCCCAACACCACCAGCCCCGCGCCGTACCAGAGCAAGCGTCGCTCGGTCCGGTCCACATAGGGTTGGAGCGAGCTGTTGGGTTTGGCGACGGTCACGACGCCGATGATCTGGCCGCCGTCACGAATCGGCGCGCCGACGTGCATCACGGACGAGTCCGGATTGTGTGGATCGAGGCGCGTCGAACGCGCGCCGTACTCGCCTCGCAAGGTCAGGTAGACGTCGTTCCAGCGCGAGTAATCCTGCCCCACCGCTTCGCCGCTGGAGTCGAGCAGCACGATGCCTTTGGCGTCGGTCACGTAGACCCGGTTGTTGACCTGATTCTTCGGCAAGCCCCAGATCGTCGCGCCGGGCTGACGCAGACCATAGGCCTTCAACACCTCGGGGAAATGGCTCTGGCTCAAAGTGCCGTTCTTGACGTCTTCACGCAGCACTTCGGCCAGCAGGTTGGCCGTGTCGACCAAGGTTTCCTCTGTGGACTGACGAACGCCGGGACGGACTTCCTTCATCACGGTACTGAGCACGAAATAGCCGGTCAGGCCGATGAACAGCGCATAGACCAGAAAAATCCGGATGCTCAGGCGCATCAGCTGCGCTCCGGGCTGTAGCTGTACCCCAAGCCACGATGGGTCTGGATCGGCTCCGCATCGGGCGCAATCATGCGCAGTTTGGCGCGCACGCTCTTGATGTGGCTGTCGATGCTGCGCTCATAGCCCGCATCGCTGGGCACGCCCAACGCGTCGAGCAATTGCTCGCGACTGAATACCCGCTGGGGTTGTTCCAGCAAGCACTGCAACAGCCGAAATTCGTGACGCGTGAGGCCAAGCGGTTGCCCGCGATAGGTGATGAGCACGCGATCCGCGTCGATCAAAAAATGACCATTGCTGGAGGCCGAGGGATCGATGCGTGGTGACATACGCTTGAGAATCGCCCGAACCCGCGCGGTGACTTCCCGGGGGCTGAAAGGCTTGACGACGTAATCGTCCGCGCCGATTTCAAGCCCCACCACCCGGTCGATTTCACCATCGCGAGCACTCAGAAACATCACCGGCACTTCGGTGAAACGGCGCAGTTGCTTGCAGGTTTCGAAGCCGCTGATGTCGGGCAAACCGATGTCGAGGATGACCAGATCGGCAGGTGTCGCACGCTGATACTCGACGGCCGCCAGCCCCAGCGCCAGCCACGTGGTGGTGAAACCCTCGCCCTGCAAGGCATAGACGAGGGTATCGGCGATGGCGGCTTCATCTTCGACAATCAGAATGTGGGGCATGGCATCCGAGCACTTGGCGTAAAGCCGGAACGGTGCCGGATATCAGGTCCGTACGTCAATCGGCGCTACGGCTTCATCAGCACTCGGGCTTGTCAGCGGTGTAACGACGGGCCGGGTTCACGGCCGCGCCGAATTCACGCAAGGCCTTGGCGCCGATCAGCAACGGGTAGTTGAAATGGCTTCGGTCCACCAGGTTCACCTCGACGGTGCGCTTGACGTTGCCGAGGCAAAGCTCCAGGTCCACCACCGGGCGTTTGGTCGGATCGACCGGCTCATCGTCATCATCGCCATCGGACCGGCCTTTGATGCGGCTGATGCGCGACACCTTGTGTTCGTAGACCTTGTTATCAGCGTCTTTGGTGGCCAGACGGAAGCGCACCCAGTCATCGCCATCACGCTTGAACAGCTCGATATCCTTGGCCGACAACGAGGCAGTGAGCGCGCCGGTGTCCATCTTGGCCTTGAAGGTTTCGCCGAATTCCGAAACCTGAATGTACTCGTAGCGACCGTACAACGTCGGTTCGGCGGCCATGACAGGCAACGCCAGCAGAGACAGAAGCGCCAGAAGGGATTTCACGTAACAGGTTCCTCGCAATGGGTGGGCGTTGCACGAGCCCGATTTTAGACCGCAACTTTGGGGTTCGTTCGCTTACAAAGAAAGAAGTCAGGCTATCGATAACCGAGTGAAACATTTGTCAGCGCTGGCCGGATTTGGCTACCTGAACCAAGCTGCTTATCATGCCCACCCCTGCCCTCGACCCTGAGTGATTTATGCGTCACCTGCTCACCGGAATTGCTGTCACGCTCCTGCTTCTGCTCAACACCCTGGTGCTGTTCGGGCCATTGATGGTCTTCGCGCTACTGAAACTGGTGTTCCAGAGCGAGATGCGAGACCGCTGTTCGTGGGCGGTGATGTGGATTGCCGAGACGTGGGCCGAGGTCAATAAGCTGATCTTCAAGCTGTGCATTCCGACGCGCTGGGAGATCAACGGCGACCAGGGCCTGCGCGACGACACGTCGTATCTGGTGATCAGCAATCATCAATCGTGGGTCGACATTCCAGCGCTGGTGCAGGCGTTGAATCGCCGGACGCCGTTCTTCAAATTCTTTCTCAAGAAAGAGCTGGTCTGGGTGCCGTTTCTCGGTCTCGCGTGGTGGGCGCTCGACTACCCGTTCATGAAGCGCTACACCAAGGCGTTCCTGGCGAAGAATCCCGAGCTGAAAGGCAAAGACCTGGAAATCACCAAGGAGGCCTGCGAGCTGTACAAGCGCCAGCCCGTCACCATCGTGAATTACCTGGAAGGCACGCGTTTCACACCCGCCAAACACGCGGAACAGGCATCGCCCCACTCCTACCTGCTCCGCCCCAAGGCCGGTGGCGTAGCCTTCGTGCTGGCCGCGATGGGTGAACAGCTGGACGCCGTGCTGGACGTCACCGTCGTGTACCCCGGCGACCGCATTCCCGGTTTTTGGGACTTGATCTCAGGGCAAGTGCCAAGGGTCATCATCGACATCAAAACCCGCGAACTCGACCCCGCCCTGTGGCGAGGCGATTACGAAAACGACCCGGTGTTTCGCGAATACGTGCAGGACTGGGTGAACCGGCTGTGGACCGAGAAAAACGCGAGGATTGCTGAGTTGCGTGGGGATCGATCACAGAGTTGAAGGTCGATAGACATTTACCGAACCCACCACCCGATCGCGGTTGAATTCGCGCCTACAGAAGTCTGTGCAACGGAGGAATGAAGGCCTGCCGCTGGCTTAACTGTGGGAGCGAATTCATTCGCGAAAGAACGGTCAGGCGACAAAGGCGTGCCGCCTGTACCGATGATCCCGACTACGTGCGCCCCATAGATCCGGCCGTAGAGGCGCGGTGGCATAGAGACAACTACTTCGCCCCCCACACCCCACCCAACGCTGACAACGCCGAGCCGCTTGCGCCTTGCTGACCCAGGTATTGCAGGATCACCGGGACGAACTGACCGACCATGTTGCCGTCCATGCCCAGTGCGCCGAAGGCTTTGGTCACGTCGCCCATGCTTTGCACGTTGCCCAGTGCGTTGTTGACGGCTGATTGGCTGCCGGAGTTGCCGAGCATGCCGCCCAACCCGCCGAGGCTGCCGAGTGCAGAGGTGCCGGCGAGTTGATCAAGGCCGGGGACGGACTGGCTCAGTTGCGAGTAGTCATTGCCAGAGAGCTTGTTCTTGGCCAGACCCAGCAGTGCGCCGGTGCCGCCGACGGCTTGCTGCGGGGTGACGTTCAGTTGGGTGCCGAGGGTGTTGAGCAGTCCGGCGGCCTCAGGGGCTGCGGTGGCTTTTTGTTGGCCGCCGGTGGCGCCGGAAACAGCATTGGCTGCATCGTTCAAGTTGAAAGCGAAAACCGGGGTTGCCGCCAGTGCCATCAGGGTCGCCAGAACAGCGCCGCGTGCGTTTTTCAGTGAAACGTTCATTGAGCCAACCTCACATGCAAAAGAACCGGCCGGGGCCGGCGTAACTCCGCGTTGGACCGCTGCCCCGATGGAAGTTCAAACCCGCCAGAATCCGCAGAGCCTGCGAAATATCTGCGTTTGCCGTGCATCCAGTTGATCCGCCGCGACGTATCCCCTGCATGGACGAAAACGCGCGCACTGTCCTGCCCGATGGGCGGTGGCGCTCCCGATTCCTTTTCGCGAGTAAAAACGGTGAATGGAACTGCGGCTCAACCTGGACTAATCTGCCAGCATTCTGGCCACCTGCGTGGCCGTCGCCGAACCCATGCCGGGAGCACGCTTATCTCTTCTGTCGACGCCGATGAACTCCGGCAACTGCTGGCGCAATGTTCGCTGGGCAATCGCCGGGCGTTCGAAACCCTCTACCGCAAGGTGTCCGGCCAATTGTTCGCAGTGGCGTTGCGTTGCATGGGCCATCGCGATCAGGCCGAGGATGTGTTGCAGGAAGCCTTCGTGCGTATCTGGAACAGCGCGTCGCAATACGAGCCGAGCCTCTCGGCGCCGATGACCTGGATGGTCAGCATCACGCGCAACAAGGCCATCGACCAACTGCGCAAACACCGTGAAGACCCGCTGACCGACGAGCAAGTGCAAGCCCTGTTCGATGAGGCGCCATCGGCTCATGAGCAGATGGAAAGCCTGCGCGATGCCACGGCGCTGCGTCGCTGCCTCGACACCTTGGACGGCATGCAGCGCCAATCGATTATCACCGCGTATTTTCACGGCGCGTCGCATGGCGATCTGGTCACGCAGCTGGCCGCGCCGCTGGGCACGGTCAAATCGTGGATTCGCCGAGGCATGGAGCGTCTGCGCAGGTGCCTTGAATCATGAATTACCTTCAGCCTGAATTGCGCCGTGCCCTCGCCGCCGACTACGCCATCGGCCTGATGCCCTCGACCGCCCGCAGGCGCTTCGAAAGCCTGCTGCTGGACGATCCAAACCTGCGCGCTGAAGTCGCTCAGTGGCAGGAAAGCCTGGTCGGGCTGACGACGGAGTTGCGGCCAGAACCGGTGCCTGAGCGCGTGTGGCAACAGATCGTCGCGCGCATTGAACCGCAGCGTCTGCACGTGCCGGAAAAACGCTCGTTCTGGAGTTGGATGCGCGTGGCCGCTGTCGCCTGCTCGCTGTTGGTCGCGATCATCGTGGGCGTGATCTACACCCGCGACAAACCGGACTTCAACGCCACACTGGTGGCCAACGACCAACAGCCAGCCCTGACCGTTCAGGCGTTCGAGCGCTATCTGAAAGTGGAGCCAGTGGCCGTAGCCTCGGTCGATCCGGGCCGCAGTCTAGAGCTGTGGGCGATTCCGCTGGATGGCGTGCCTGTCTCGCTGGGCGTGATTCCCGACGACGGCAAAGGACGCGTGGACTTGAGCGATGCTCAGCGCAAATTGCTGAGCGGGCAAACGACGATGGCGATCACGCTGGAACCGAAAGGGGGCTCGCCGTCAGGCAAGCCGACCGGACCGATTCTGTACAAAGGCCAGTTGGCGTCGCTGTAAGCGCGGCTCAGGGAATCGCAACGTCAATCAGGCGTTGCGGCTCGAAAAACCGCGCCAACTGACGGGTCCATAACACCGAACCCGACTGGACTGGCGGGCGTTTGCTGAAGGCGTTGGCGAAGCGCTCCCCATTGCGCAGTTTTTCTCGCAGGGTCGTCAGGCGAGCGCCGCCCTGATGATCACGCTCCCAGTACAGCGGCTCGCTGAAATAGCGCACCTGTGTCGCAGGCTCCGGCGCTTCACTCACACCCAGCAATCGCTGTGACCACGACTGACTGACGCTGGCAAACGCTTCATGCGCTTTGCCAGGCGGCAATTGCGCGTGAGTGATCAAGGCAAATCCCGACAGCCACGGCGTCCACAGACGTGACACGCCACCGACAAAACATTCCCCCGGAACGAAATCGGCTTCACAGCTGGCTTCGTCCTGATAAGCCGGTGCGATTCGAACGTGCTGGCGGTAGGCAGAGCGATAACCGGATTGGCAAATCTGCGCAGGCACACCCGCCCACTGGCAGGCGTTGGCGTTTTCGAAGAAGACCACTGAGGAAATCCAGCGCGGCGCTTGCGCGTCCGAATCCGCCTTGGCCAACACGGCGGGCACGGCAATCAACCCGAGGCCAATCCCCACGAGAAACCCTGCTTTCAACGCCCCCATCGACATGCTGTATCCGCACCCAGAAAAAACCGGGCAGACAAATAGCACGCGATCACACCTCTAGAAACAAGCGGGAATAGAAATCAAAAATTCCCGAGGCAATCACAGAAACGCCTTACATCGCCCAAGGCTTCGCCCTACGCCAGACGTAAAAAAGGCGACCCGAAGGTCGCCCTGTTCAGTCATCCACAATCATCGAATGATGTGCGGCAGAAAGCGGCTGGTGTCCTTGGTAATCAACGAATCATCCTCGCGAATGCCGATCCCGGCAGGCTGATCGCCAATCATCCAGCTGCCGATGACGGTGTAATGGCCATCGAAACAAGGCAGCGGGTGAAATTTCTGCAGCACGCTCGGGCCTGAGCCATAAGGGCCGTTCTGATAAACCCTGCGGCCATTGTCCGTGCGGATGTCGATGTTGGCGCCTTCGCGGGAGAAGAACGGTTTGCGCACCCAGCCGTTGGCCAGTGGCTGAGTCGGATCGGCGTCGAAGAAGGTCGGCAGCAGGTTCGGATGCCCTTCGTGCAATTCCCACAGCAGCGCCAGCGCGCCTTTGTTCGAGAGGATCGACTTCCACGCAGGCTCGATGAACAGCGTGCCACTCTTCTCGATGGCAGCACCGAATTGCTCCTGAAACATGTGCTCCCATGGGTACAGTTTGAACAGCCTGCTGATCGGCGCGTTCGACTCATCGACGAATCTGCCACGCGTGTCCAGGCCGATGTCTTCGATGTCGATCAGGTGGGTCTGTAGCCCGGCTTCACGGGCGATGTCTCGCAAGTATTCCACCGTGCCACGATCCTCGACCGAGCCTTTCACGGACGAGAAATAAAACGGGGTTTCGATGGGCAAGCCGCGAAACAGATCAGTCAGCTTTTCTTCCAGACTGTTGAACTGATCCGACTCAGAGGGCAGTTGGCCGCGCTGAATCTGCTGGTCGAGCCACAAGTACTGAAAGAAGCTCGCCTCGTACAACGACGTCGGCGTGTCGTAGTTGGTCTCCAACAGCTTGGCCGGGCCGTGGCCGTCGTAGCTGAGGTCCATCCGGCCATATAAATGAGGCTGCCGTTCCTTCCACGAACGCCGAACGAAGTCGCGGTATTGCGTAGGGATCGCCAGCCTTTCAAGCAACTCCTCGCTGTCCACCACCCGCGCGACGAGGTCCAGGCACATCTCATGGATTTCCCGCGTGGGGTCCTCCAGGTCGTTCTCGATCTGCGCCAGCGAGAACTGGTAATACGCAGACTCGTCCCAGTAAGGCTCGCCGTCGAACGTGTGGAAACCGAAGCCAAACTGCTCAGCGGTCTCTCGCCAGTCCGGGCGCGGCGCGATTCGGATTCTTTTCATCGAACGCGTCCTCAGCCGCCAGAGCCGCCACGGGCGCCAAAACCGCCCCGGCTCACGCGAATGGGCTCAGCGCCGGACAGCTTCACGCTGGTGGAGAACGACTCAGGACTGGAGACCTTGAAGCGCCCGTTTTTGGCTTTGGGGAACGTCTTGCCTTCGCTGAGCTGCTGATTCAACGAAACCAGCCGCGATTGATCGATCCCGACACGCTCACGGTACAGCGGCTCGCTGTAATAACGCGGGCCGTCATCGCCGTAACTGAGCCAGCGCCAGAAGCCGCCGGAGCCATGCCCACCGCCTCCGCCCCCACTGCCGCCACCGGACGAGGTCGCTGGCTCATCGGCGGGCACTTCGCGTTGCGTCGTCACGGCAAAACCGCTGGAGACCGGCATGATCCGCCCGTTGTTCGAGCGCTCGGTGCACATACCGACGTCGTAGTCCGCTTCACAATCGGCGTAGCTGTCGTAGGACGGCGCCCGGTTGCGATGCAGCTCATACGCAGCGGTGTACGCGTCGATACAAACGTCTGTCGCCACACCTGCTTTGGTGCAGGCTTCGAGGTTTTCGTATTGCCTGGTTTCGCTGACGGTTTTCATCGGGCGCTTGCCGCTGTCGCACGCGGTCAACGCCAGCGAAAGGCTGCCCAGCGCGGCCAGCCGAATGCTTTTGCTGCGTTTCATGGCGACTCCTCAGGCAGACGGCGTCATGCAGGCCGCGTTGAGCAGCCCGATGCTGATGGAGATGGCGGCGACGAACACCGCAGCGGCGATCTCACCGCTTTCGATACGGCGCGAAAGGCCTTTGAGCACGAAGCTCACGCCGCCGAACACCAGCAATTGCACAACGGACGCGATCAGCGCCCAGACGAGAAAGTCGAGGAGGGAAATCGAATGGGAGATGACGCTGGCGACCGGAATCGCAAAACCGATCAGCGCGCCTGACAACGCGATGGAGGCTGCCGTGTTGCCCTCGCGGATCAGCGCAAATTCGGCATGGGGGGTCAGGCGGGTATAGGCGACGGCGAAGAGCGAGAAGATCGCCACCGCGCCAATCAGGTACAACACGAAGCCGAGAACAGCGTAACCCTGCAGGGACATCTTCAGCGCGTCGATCACCATGAAACCACTCACATCCTTGTTGAATAGGTGCGTGTTAATACCATGAAACATCTGCCGAATACAGCGTCGCCGCGAGGCTTTGCGCCATTCATCGCGCACAAAAAAGGCGACCCGAAGGTCGCCTTTTCAGTTACCGCGAGCTGGCTTACGCCGCGCTGAACAGTTTGTGCGGGTCGATCACGAATTTCTTCGGAACGCCTGCGTCGAACTCGCCGTAACCGCGTGGCGCATCGTCGAGGCTGATGACTTGCACGCCTACCACTTCAGCGATGTTGATGCGATCCCACATGATGGCTTGCATCAGTTGACGGTTGTACTTCATGACCGGGGTCTGACCGGTGTGGAAGCTGTGGGATTTCGCCCAGCCCAGACCAAAGCGAATGCTCAGGCTGCCCATTTTCGCGGCCGCATCGACAGCGCCCGGATCATCAGTGACGTACAGGCCAGGGATACCGATCTTGCCCGCGACGCGCACGACGCCCATCAGGGAGTTGAGCACGGTGGCGGGTGCTTCTTCCTTGACGCCCGCGTGACCATGACCACGGGCTTCAAAGCCCACGGCATCGACGGCGCAGTCCACTTCAGGCTCGCCCAGCAATGCGGCGATCTGTTCGTGCAGTGGGGTGTCGGTGGACAGGTCAGCGATTTCGAAGCCCTGAGCCTTGGCGTGCGCCAGACGAACAGGGTTAACGTCACCGACGATGACGACCGCCGCGCCCAACAGACGAGCCGAAGCGGCCGCCGCCAGACCGACAGGACCGGCACCGGCGATGTACACCGAGCTGCCTGGGCCTACACCGGCAGTGACAGCACCGTGATAGCCAGTCGGCAGAATGTCGGAAAGGCAGGTCAGGTCACGGATTTTTTCCATGGCCTTGTCGCGATCAGGAAGCTTGAGCAGGTTGAAGTCAGCGTATGGAACGAGGACGTATTCAGCTTGGCCGCCGGTCCAGTCGCCCATGTCGACATAGCCGTAAGCACCACCCGGACGGCCCGGGTTGACGGTCAGGCACACGCCGGTGTGTTGCTCTTTGCAGGAACGGCACAGGCCGCACGCCACGTTGAAAGGAACGGAAACCAGATCACCGATCTTCAGGTTTTCGACGCCAGTGCCCTTTTCGACCACTTCACCGGTGATCTCATGGCCCAGCACCAGACCAACCTGGGCAGTTGTACGGCCGCGAACCATGTGTTGGTCGGAGCCACAGATGTTGGTGGACACCACGCGCAGGATGACACCGTGCTCGATCTTCTTCCCACGCGGGTCCTGCATTTTGGGATAGTCGATCTTCTGTACTTCGACTTTGCCTGCGCCGAGATACACCACACCACGATTACCAGACATGCTTTCACCTCGCTGAATTGTTGTTATGGATACAGCTGTGTAGCGGATAACTGCGTTGCTTGGGTGTTGCTGCAACGCAATGGTTGCTCTGGGTGATTCGTTTGAAAATATTCGCGTCCATCTGAAGGAACGCTTGTCCCTGTAGGAGCGAATTCATTCGCGAGAGGCCCGTACATCCCCTGCATCTCTATCGGTTGTACTCCCGCATCGCGAATGAATTCGCTCCTACAGGTTAGAGGACGACTGTCCTGTTGGCGTTGAGGAACACACGCCGTTCAATGTGATAACCCACCGCTCGCGCCAGGGTCAGGCCTTCGATGTCGCGGCCCTTGGCGATCAGGTCTTCGGGGTAGTGACTGTGGTCTACCACCTCGACGCCCTGGGCGATGATCGGACCTTCGTCCAGATCGTTGTTGATGTAATGCGCCGTTGCGCCGACCAGTTTCACGCCTTTGTTGTAGGCCTGGTGATACGGCTTGGCGCCCTTGAAGCCCGGCAGCAGCGAGTGGTGAATGTTGATCGCCTTGCCATCGAGCTTGCGGCACAGCTCCGGCGACAGCACTTGCATGTAACGGGCAAGCACCACCAGCTCCGCGCCGGATTCCTCGATTACCTGCCAGACCTTCGCTTCCTGCGCAGGCTTGTCGTTGGGGTCGAGTGGGAAATGGTAGTAGGGAATGTCGTGCCAGCGCGCCAGTGGTTCGAGATCGGGGTGGTTGGAGACCACGGCGACCACGTCCATCGACAGTTGATTGATGCGCTGACGGTAGAGTAGGTCGTTCAGGCAGTGATCGGCCTTGGAGACCATAATCACCACTTTTGGGCGGTAATTCGGCGCCGTCAGCTCGAAGTTCATGCCAAAGGCTGCGGCACGTTCGGTCAGGCCCGCGCGAAAAGATGCCTCGTCGAAGCCGTCGGGCTGACGGAATTCAACGCGAATGAAAAAGCGGCTGGACAGCCGGTCATCGAACGAATGGTGCTCGGTGACGTAGCAGCCCTGCTCGAACAGAAAGCGCGTCACCGCATCCACCGTGCCCAGCACGCTGGGGCAGTCGGCGGTCAGAATCCAGGTATCGGGGGCGCGGCTCATGGGGTGTTGCTCCTGTTTGTGTCAATCAGTTGAAGCTATAGCGCTTGATATGACGCCTTCGCGAGCAAGCTCACTCCTACAGGTGATCACATGCCCCGTAGGAGTGAGCCTGCTCGCGATAGCAATAGGTCCAGCCAATGATTTTCGTGAAACCTGCCATATCGCGGGCGAGCGCTTCTACAGAATCAAACAGCGATGCCGAGACCGTACTCGGCGCTCGCATCCTGCAGCCACAGCCACCAGTAATCGGAGAAGCTGCGGCGGATCAGCAGCTCCCACGTCTCTTCGCCCGTACGACGGATCACCAATTGCGACTTGGCGAACACCGTGCCGACGGCCTTTCCGACCGGGAAGTTGCTTGGGTGTACATCGTAGCTGGTGGATTTCATCAGCACGTCGCGCACGTTCGGGCCGGTCAGCTCCAGAATGGATTGGCCGCCGGACACGTTGACCACCTGAATGTGCAAGCCTGCAAGCGCTTCACGCAGTTTCTGCTCGACAGCGAACTCTTCGCCGGTTGGCACGATCAGCAGCCACTCATCCGGACCCATCCACTGGATCGAACTGTCGCCGCTGGAAACCAGCGTCAACGCGGCAGGCAATTCCATGCCCAGCGCTTTGTGAACACCGGCAGCGAAGGCCGGATCATGGGCATCGCCACGAATGGTCAGGTGGCCCAGCAGTTTTTTCTCGCGCAGCACCACACCTGGGTTGGTGCGGCCCTTGCCGACCAGGCTTTTCAGGTCGGCGTGAAACAGAGGCGACTCGACTTTAGCGTCGGTCGTTGGCCGCTGTTGGTAAACGTTGGCTGTGGTCATAGAGCACCTGTCTTGAATTCTGTTATAGCGGTGAACACGGCCCCTGTAGGAGTGAGCTTGCTCGCGAATGCATTGTGTCAGTCACCGCATCTGGGTCTGATCTGACGTAATCGCGAGCAAGCTCACTCCTACAGGGATTTCAACAAGCCCGCAGGCTTACTCCACGTTCTGCCGGTCGCCCTTCGGATCGAAGAACACCGAGGAAACGATTTCCGCCTCGATCACGCTGCCATCCGCCTGTGGCGAGAACACGCGTTCGCCCATGCGCTTCAGACCGCCCTTGACCACGCCCATGGCGAACGAGTAACCCAGCGAGTTCGCCGCGTAGCTCGACGTCACGTGACCGACCATCGTCATCGGGATCGACTGTTTAGGGTCGAACACCAGTTGCGCGCCTTCCGGCAGCCATTTGTTCGGGTCGATTGGCTTGAGGCCAACCAGTTGCTTGCGCTGATCACGCACGCAGTCTTCACGGTTCATGCCGCGCTGACCGATCCACGAGAACGGTTTGGTGCGACCGACACACCAGCCCATGTTCAGGTCGTCCGGAGTCATCGAGCCGTCGGTGTCCTGGCCGACGATGATGAAGCCCTTCTCCGCACGCAGTACGTGCATGGTTTCAGTGCCGTACGGGGTCAGGTTGTACTTCTTGCCCGCTTCAGCGATTTTTTCCAGAACGCCCATGGCGTAGTCAGCCTGGATGTTCACTTCGTAGGAAAGCTCACCGGTGAAGGAAATCCGGAACACACGTGCCGGGACACCACCGACCAGACCTTCCTTCCAGGTCATGAACGGGAAGGCTTCACGGCCCAGGTCGATGTCGGTCACTTCGTCGAGCAGCTTGCGGCTGTTCGGGCCCGACAGGGTCAGGGTCGCGTAGTGGTCGGTCACTGAGGTGAAGTACACCTTCAGGTCCGGCCATTCGGTCTGCTGATAGATTTCCAGCCATTGCAGGACGCGCGCAGCGCCGCCCGTGGTGGTGGTCATGATGAAGTGGTTGTCAGCGACGCAAGCGGTGACACCGTCGTCGAAGACCATGCCGTCTTCTTTACACATCAGGCCGTAACGCGCCTTGCCCACATCGAGCTTAGTCCAGGCGTTGGTGTAGATGCGGTTCAGGAACTCACGCGCATCCGGGCCTTGAATGTCGATCTTGCCGAGGGTCGAGGCGTCCAGCAGGCCGACGCTATCGCGCACGGCTTTGCATTCGCGGCGCACGGCAGCATGGATGTCTTCACCGGCTTTCGGGAAGTACCACGGACGTTTCCACTGACCGACGTCTTCGAATTCGGCGCCGTTCTTGACGTGCCAGGCGTGCAGCGCGGTGAAGCGCACAGGCTCGAAGATGTGGCCGCAGTGACGACCGACAATCGCACCGAAGGTGATCGGCGTGTAGTTCGGGCGGAACATGGTGGTGCCCATCTCAGGGATGGTGACGTTCAGCGAACGGGCCGCGATGGCCAGACCGTTGACGTTGCCCAGTTTGCCCTGATCGGTGCCGAAGCCCAGCGCGGTGTAGCGTTTTACGTGCTCGACCGACTCGAAGCCTTCGCGGGTCGCCAGTTCGATGGCGGCGGCGGTGACGTCGTTTTGCAGGTCGACGAATTGCTTCGGCGCGCGGGACGTGCCTTTCTCGTGCGGCACCTGGAAGATCGCCAAGGTAGGCTCTTCCACGCGGCTCAACGCTTTCGGGATAACACCCTCTACAGGTTGGAAACCGGCTTCAGTGGCTGCTCGCACGCCGCCTTCGAAACCGTCAGCCAGCGCGTCGCCGAGCGCGTAAACGCCGTTGATCCCGCCCACGCAGACGCGTTTCTGAGGGGCTTCACCCGGCACGAAACCGAGGATGTCTTCACGCCAGACCGGCTTGCCGCCCAAGTGGGAGGCCAGGTGAACGATCGGGCTGTAACCACCGGAGCTGGCGATCAGGTCGCAATCAAGCCATTCGCCTGGGCTGGTAACTTTGTGCGCTTTCACGTCAATCGCGGCCACGCGGGCACCGCTGACGCGCTTGCTGCCGCGAGCTTCGATCACGGCGCTGCCGGTCAGGATGCGGATGCCTTTGGCACGGGCTTCTTCGACCAGCGCGCCACGTGGGTTGTGACGCACATCGGCGACGGCAATCACTTGCAGACCGGCGTCGAGCCAGTCCAGCGCCACACGGTAGGCGTAGTCGTTGTTGGTGGACAGGACCAATTTCTTGCCCGGTGCCACACCATAACGGCGGACATACGTCGAAACGGCACCGGCCAGCATGTTGCCCGGCACATCGTTGTTGCCGTAGACCAGCGGACGTTCGTGAGTACCGGTCGCCAGCACGACGCGCTTGGCGCGAACGCGGTGCAGACGCTGACGTACTTGGCCAATCGGTGCACGGTCGCCGAGGTGATCGGTCAAACGCTCGTGAATGGTCAGGAAGTTGTGGTCGTGGTAGCCGTTCACGGTAGCGCGCGGCAGCAGGACCACGTTGGCCAGGCCTTTCAGCTCGGCAACGACGGTCGCGACCCACTCAGCGGCGGGCTTGCCGTCGAGGCTTTCGCGGGAATCCAGCAGGCTGCCACCGAATTCTTCCTGTTCGTCAGCCACGATCACACGGGCGCCGCTGCGTGCAGCCGCCAGTGCCGCCGCCAGGCCAGCAGGGCCTGCGCCAACCACCAGCACGTCGGCGTGGTGGTTCATGTTGTCGTAGGTGTCCGGATCGTTTTCGGTCGGGGAACGGCCAAGACCGGCGGCCTTACGAATGTACTTCTCGTAGGTCATCCAGAACGATTGCGGGTACATGAAGGTTTTGTAGTAGAAGCCCGGTGGCATCAGCTTGCCGCCGACCTTGCCGAGAATCCCCATCATGTCGGTGTTCACGCTTGGCCAGCCGTTGGTGCTGGTGGCGACCAGGCCCGAGTACAGCGCTTGTTGCGTGGCGCGCACGTTCGGGATCTGGGTAGCTTCGGTCGCGCCGATCTGCAGCACTGCGTTCGGCTCTTCGGAACCTGCCGCGAAGATGCCGCGAGGACGCGAATATTTGAAGCTGCGGCCGATGACATCAACGCCGTTGGCCAGCAGGGCTGCGGCCAGGGTGTCGCCTTCAAAGCCTTGATAGGTCTGGCCGTTGAAGTTGAAGTTCAGGACCTTGCTGCGGTCGATGCGGCCACCATTGGGCAGACGATTGGACTGGCTCATGCTTTGTCTCCCTTTCCGACCGCAGGCACAGGGTTCACGAACTGTGGCTTGGTGCCAATCAGATAGGTTTCGAGAATTTCGTAAGTCACGGTGTCACGCGTGGCGTTGAAGTACTGGCGGCAACCGGCGGCGTGAATCCACAGCTCGTGGTGCAGGCCACGCGGGTTATCGCGGAAGAACATGTAGTCGCCCCACTGCTCGTCGGTGCAGGCAGCCGGGTCCAGAGGACGCGGAATGTGAGCCTGACCCGAACCGTGGAATTCCTCTTCGGAGCGCAGCTCGCCACAGTGTGGACAGAAGATATGAAGCATCGGGATTTCTCCTGTTAGTGGGCGACGGCAGCAGCGCCGTGTTCGTCGATGAGTGCGCCGTTGTGGAAACGGTCGATGGAAAACGGTTTGGCTAACGGATGCATTTCGCCTTTCGCCAGACTGGCAGCGAAAACGTTGCCCGAACCCGGAGTGGCCTTGAAGCCGCCGGTGCCCCAACCGCAGTTGAAGAACATGTTCGGCACAGGCGTCTTGGAGATGATCGGGCAGGCGTCCGGCGTGGTGTCGACGATGCCGCCCCACTGACGGTTCATGCGCACGCGCGACAGCACCGGGAACATCTCGACGATGGCCTGAATGGTGTGCTCGATCACCGGGTACGAACCGCGTTGACCATAGCCAACCCACCCGTCGATACCGGCGCCGATCACCAGGTCGCCCTTGTCGGACTGGCTGATGTAGCCGTGGACGGCGTTGGACATGATCACGCTGTCGATAATCGGTTTGATCGGCTCGGACACCAGCGCTTGCAGCGGGTGAGATTCGACCGGCAGACGGAAGCCTGCGAGCTTGGCCATGTGACCGGAGTTACCAGCGGTCACCACGCCGACGCGCTTGGCGCCGATGAAGCCTTTGTTGGTTTCAACGCCGATGCACACGCCGTTCTCCTTACGGAAACCGGTAACTTCGGTTTGCTGAATCAGGTCCACGCCTAAAGCGTCAGCGGCACGGGCGAAGCCCCAGGCCACGGCGTCGTGACGGGCGACACCGCCGCGACGTTGAACGGTCGCGCCGATGATCGGGTAACGGGTGTTTTTCGAGCAGTCCAGGTACGGGATTTCTTCCGCCACCTGTTTGCCGTTGAGCAGTTCGCCATCAACGCCGTTCAGGCGGTTAGCGCTGACACGACGCTCGGAATCACGCATGTCCTGCAGGGTGTGGCACAGGTTGTAGACGCCGCGCTGGGAGAACATCACGTTGTAGTTCAGGTCCTGGGACAGGCCTTCCCACAGTTTCATCGCGTGTTCGTACAGGTGAGCGGATTCGTCCCACAGGTAGTTGGAGCGCACGATGGTGGTGTTCCGGGCAGTGTTGCCGCCGCCCAGCCAGCCTTTTTCGACCACGGCCACGTTGGTGATGCCGTGCTCTTTGGCCAGGTAGTACGCGGTCGCCAGACCGTGACCGCCACCGCCCACGATGACCACGTCGTAGACCTTTTTAGGGGTCGGCGTGCGCCACATGCGCTGCCAGTTTTCGTGGTGGCTGAGGGAGTGTTTGAAGAGGCCGAAGCCCGAGTAATGCTGCATGGTGCGACTCCTGACTCAGCGGTAAACCGGGAAATCGGCGCACAGCGCGGCGACTTGGCTGGCAACATTGGCCTCGACATCGGCATCGCCGAGGTTGTCGAGAATGTCGCAGATCCAGCCGGCCAGCGTGACGCATTGGGTAACTTTGAAACCACGGGTGGTGACGGCCGGGGTGCCGATACGCAGGCCCGAAGTCACGAACGGCGATTGTGGATCGTTCGGCACGGCGTTCTTGTTCACGGTGATGTGCGAACGACCGAGAGCGGCGTCAGCTTCTTTACCGGTCAGGCCCTGACGGATCAGGCTCACGAGGAACAGGTGGTTGTCGGTGCCGCCGGACACAACGTCATAACCGCGATCGATGAACACCTGCGCCATGGCCTGGGCGTTGTCGATCACTTGCTGTTGATAAGCCTTGAAGCCTGGCTCCATGGCTTCCTTGAAGCACACGGCCTTGCCAGCGATGACGTGCATCAGCGGGCCGCCCTGAGCGCCCGGGAATACAGCGGCGTTCAGTTTCTTTTCAATTTCTTCGTTGGCTTTGGCCAGGATCAGACCGCCACGTGGACCGCGCAGGGTTTTGTGGGTGGTGGTGGTGACCACGTCAGCGAACGGAATCGGGTTCGGGTACAGACCGGCAGCGACCAGACCGGCCACGTGGGCCATGTCGACGAACAGCAGGGCACCGACTTTGTCAGCGATGGCGCGGAAGCGGGGGAAGTCCAGGGTCTTGGAGTAAGCCGAGAAACCGGCAACGATCATTTTCGGCTTGTGCTCAACGGCCAGACGCTCGACTTCGTCGTAATCGATCAGGCCAGTGGTGGTGTCGATGCCGTATTGAACAGCGTTGTAGAGCTTGCCCGAGGACGACACTTTGGCGCCGTGGGTCAAGTGACCGCCGTGGGCCAGGCTCATGCCCAGAATGGTGTCGCCAGCTTGCAGCAGGGCCAGGTAAACCGCGCTGTTGGCGGACGAACCGGAGTGCGGCTGGACGTTGGCGTAATCAGCACCGAACAGTTGCTTGGCGCGGTCGATGGCCAGTTGCTCGACCTTGTCGACGTGCTCGCAGCCACCGTAGTAACGCTTGCCCGGATAGCCTTCGGCATATTTGTTGGTCAGGCCGCTGCCCTGAGCCTGCATCACGCGCTTGCTGGTGTAGTTCTCCGAGGCGATCAGCTCGATGTGATCTTCCTGACGTTGATCTTCGGCATTCATCGCTGCCAACAGTGCATCGTCATAACCCTGGATTTGGTCTTGCTTGCTGAACATCGCGGTTCTCCCAGCGGCGGCGCGGCGCCTGAATTGTCGTGTTGGGGCTTTTGGATCACCCCTTGGCAGCGATGGTAGGGCCGACGCAGACAGGCCAGATGCCTACGCACGCCACACAAAGGCGCGTTTACGACATGGTTTTGCGGGGAGTGTGAAATGTCTGGATGCGACGCCTGTCGTGTAGGAGCGTGGCTTGTCCCGCGATCGAGCGCGAAGCGGTCGCAAATCCGCAGAATGCGCTGTGCCAGACAGGTCGCGTCAGCAGATTTTACTGCCGGTTCCCGGCAGGTCGCGGGACAAGCCACGCTCCTACAGAGAGGGCGTATTGCAGCACACAAATAAGAATCCCCAGCCTGGGCCGGGGATCTTGTAGGTGAAAAGCGGAATAACGAATGTCGCAATCAGACCGATTTTGCAGGGAGCAGTCCGTCGGTCCGGAACATCCCGCGAATACCGCGCACGGCCTGACGAATCCGGTCCTGGTTTTCGATCAGGGCGAAACGCACGTGATCGTCGCCGTATTCACCAAAACCGACACCCGGCGAGACGCAGACCTTGGCTTCGAGCAGCAGCTTCTTGGCGAATTCCAGCGAGCCCAAATGTGCATAGGCTTCGGGAATCTTGGCCCAGACGTACATCGACGCCTTCGGGTTCTCCACCATCCAGCCCAGTTCATGCAGACCTTTGACCAGCACGTTGCGGCGTTGGCGGTATTGCTCGGCGATGTCGAGCACGCACTGTTGGTCGCCTTCCAGTGCCGCAATCGCCGCCACTTGCAGCGGCGTGAAGGTGCCGTAGTCGTGGTAGCTCTTGATTCGGGCCAGCGCATTCACCAGTTCGGGGTTACCGACCATGAAGCCAATGCGCCAGCCCGCCATGTTGTAGCTCTTGGACAGGGTGAAAAACTCCACCGCGATGTCCTTGGCGCCGGGCACTTGCATGATTGACGGGGCTTTCCAGCCGTCGTAGACGATGTCGGCGTAGGCCAGGTCGTGCACCACCAGCACGTCGTATTGCTTCGCCAGCGCGACGACACGTTCGAAGAAGTCCAATTCGACGCACTGCGCGGTCGGGTTGGACGGGAAGCCCAGAATCATCATCTTCGGCTTGGGGATCGAGCCACGAATGGCCTTTTCCAGCTCGGCGAAGAAGTCCACGCCCGGCACCAGCGGCACCGAACGCACCTGAGCGCCTGCGATCACGGCGCCATAGATGTGGATCGGGTAGCTGGGGTTCGGCACCAGCACCGTGTCGCCTTGGTCAAGGGTGGCGAGCATCAGGTGTGCCAGGCCCTCTTTCGAGCCAATGGTGACGATGGCTTCGGTTTCGGGGTCGATGTCGACCTCGTACCGGGTTTTGTACCAACTGGAAATCGCCCGACGCAGACGCGGGATGCCACGCGAAGTCGAGTAGCCGTGAGTGTCTTCACGTTGGGCGACGGTGACCAGTTTTTCGACGATATGCGGCGGCGTTGCCCCATCGGGGTTGCCCATGCTCAGGTCGATGATGTCCTCACCACGACGACGAGCAGCCATTTTCAGCTCGGCAGTGATGTTGAACACGTAAGGGGGGAGTCGATCGATGCGCGCAAAGCGGCGCGGCGAACCTTGGTCAGCCATGGAAACCTCAAGAAGACGTAAGCGCCCGGAACCGTCCGAGCGACGCTGGCCACTGCGGTGGCCTGGTGCGGAAGATAAGGGGCGTGATGGCGGTTTGTCTACAGGGATTTCAGCCTGACTACATTTCCGACTGTGGGAGCGGATTCATTCACGAATGGGGTTTTTCAGGCGACGCATCTCCATCGAAAGTAACGCCTCTTTCGCGAATAAATTCGCTCCCACAGGTTCGCCACCAGACACAGAATCGTCGTGACGTTTTGAATACGTCAAAGGAGCAGATCGCGCAGACCGAGCAGCACCAGAAAATGCAGGGGATAAATCAGATACGCCCACCTGCGCATCGGCCAGACGCCAAACCTCGGCCGCCACCGCAACAGCGCCAGCCCCAGAAACGGCCCCAGCAGACACGCGATCAACGCCCCAATCGAAATCGGATCACCCCACATCATTCCGTCGATGATCTTCGGCCATTCATTGCTTAAAAGGCACACTGTCCCCGGAACCACCGCCAGCCAAAGTGGCCCGCGCAACACCAATAGAAAGGCCGTCGGCAGCAACACTCCGTAAGCACCGAACATGAGTTGCTGGCCAAACGCGACACCCAGACCGAGTGCGACAACACCCACAATGCGTGGCATCCATGAGCGAGCAACCGCGCCCTGCGCCACCAGCAGCCCCAGCACCAAGGTCGGCAGGACGTTCAGCGTAGTGACCTCATCCGCCATGTACAGCCGATAGGGAAGCTCGGCGACCACGGAAAACACCACCAGCCACGTCAGATATTTCCAGTCCGGACGAGGCGTCACCCCGCGCAAAAGGCTGCGTCCGACATTCGCCGCAATCGCCAGACAGAACCACGCAAACGCCAATCGTCCCGGCACGTACAGCCCATCGACATGCCAGCCGACATAACGCAAGTGATCGAGCACCATGCTCAGCATCGCCAGCCACTTGAGCAGGTCCAAGGCCCGGTCGCGCTCGGGGCGCACCGCTGAAATCGTCTCGATCATCGGACCTCACATGTTTGCTGAATTTTCTGACGCAAGAATGCATGACCTCTGCATTGAAATCTGGTTACAGTCGCAACCTTCGATTACAGGGAACCGGCCATGTCAGACCAAAGCCAGCAGTTTGCCAGCGACAACTATTCGGGAATCTGCCCGGAAGCGTGGGCGGCCATGGAGCAAGCCAACTATGGCCACCAGCGTGCCTACGGCGACGATCAGTGGACAGCACGCGCGGCCGATCAATTCCGCCAGCTGTTCGAAACCGACTGCGAAGTGTTCTTCGCCTTCAACGGCACGGCAGCCAACTCATTGGCGCTGTCGTCGTTGTGCCAGAGCTATCACAGCGTCATCTGCTCCGAGACCGCCCACGTCGAAACCGACGAGTGTGGCGCGCCGGAGTTCTTTTCCAACGGCTCGAAGCTGCTCACCGCCCGCAGCGAGAACGGCAAGCTGACGCCCACGTCGATTCGTGAAGTCGCGCTCAAGCGCGCCGACATCCACTATCCGAAACCGCGTGTCGTGACGCTGACTCAGGCAACCGAAGTCGGCAGCGTCTACCTGCCCGAAGAGCTGAAAGCCATCAGCGACACCTGCAAGGAACTCGGCCTGAACCTGCACATGGACGGCGCCCGTTTCGCCAACGCCTGCGCATTTCTGGGCTGCTCACCCGCTGAGCTGACCTGGAAAGCAGGCATCGACGTGCTGTGCTTCGGCGGCACCAAGAACGGCATGGCAGTGGGTGAGGCGATTCTGTTCTTCAACCACCAGCTGGCCGAAGACTTCGACTATCGCTGCAAGCAGGCAGGGCAACTGGCGTCGAAAATGCGTTTTCTGTCGGCCCCCTGGGTGGGCCTGCTGGAAAACGATGCGTGGCTCAAACACGCTCGCCACGCCAACGCCTGCGCGCAATTGCTGGCCGACCTGGTCAAGGACATTCCGGGCGTTGAGCTGATGTTCCCGGTGCAGGCCAACGGCGTATTCTTGCAACTGTCGGAGGCAGCCATCGCCGCACTGACCGCCAAGGGCTGGCGGTTCTACACCTTCATCGGCAGCGGCGGCGCGCGCTTCATGTGCTCGTGGGACACCGAAGAAGCCCGCGTGCGGGAGCTGGCGGCGGATATCCGTCTGGTGATGGGGGCCTGATCCGAGAAACGGCGCCGTATAGCCGTATAACTGTGGGAGCGAATTCATTCGCGATAAAGGGTACAGCCGACATCAATGTGTCGGATGTACCTACCAATCGCGAATGAATTCGCTCCCACAAGGAATCACTGCAATCAGACCGATCAATCCCTGCAGAAGCATTCACCCCTGCGCAATCACCTTCTCAATCACCTCGACCGTCGCACTGACCTTGTCTTCATAGCGGCTCAGCGCTTCGGCGTGCTGCTCTTTGAGTTCGATCTGCTTCGAACACAGGTTCAGCGCCGCCAGCACCAACAGACGATCACCGATCAAAGTCGGATAACTACGTTTGGTTTCAGACAACGCCGATTTCAGCATGACCACGGCATCCATCAAGGTCTGTTCCTGACCTTCAGGCGCCTTGATCGTGTAATCGTTGCCAAGAATGGAAATGACCTTGGTGGTGTCGCGGTCGAGAATCATGCGCCGACCGCACTTGCGCTGGTGGCGCGATCAACCAACGCCTGAATACGGGCGGCCGTGGCGCCCTGCTTTTCTTCCTGCTCCAGCAGGCTCAACTGCAAACTGTCGTTGTCATCCTTGGCTTGTTTCAATTCTTCGGCGAGCTGAACGTTCGTGTTCTGCAGCGTCTGATTCTGCTGAACGAGGTCACCGACGAGTTTTTCCAACTGGCTTAGAGATGCTTCCAACATTTTGATTTCTCAGGCAAATTTCAAAGGGCGCGTACGATAAAGAAAAGTCACTTCAGCTACCAGTGAAATCAGGGCATTCACGCCACAACACCGACACAAAAAGCACAGATACCGCTTCAATTCCGCAAACGCATAACGGACCTGATTGACTGCGTTTTCCCCCTCTTGTTCCTGCTGTTCGTCAGATCGACCTGCCTGCGACAGATGCGCGCACTATGGACCAACCAGTTCAAGTCCTGGCATGCCTGACCGATAAGCAAGTATTCCTTTTCGTACCTCCCTTTTGTTTCGCATGGATCGCGCCCCAATTCAGGAACAGTCATGTCCCTTCGCAATATGAACATCGCGCCCCGTGCTTTTCTCGGCTTCTCCATCATCGGCTTGCTGATGCTGGTGCTTGGCATCTTCGCGCTCGCGCAGATGAGCGAGATCAACGATGCCACCGAAGTCATGGCCACCAACAGCATGCCCAGCATCAAGGCGCTGGATAAGCTGACCGAGGCCAGCGTTCGCCTACGCGTCCTGTCCTATCGTCTGATGCTCAACCGCGAAGCCGACACCCAGCAAAAGACGCTCGACCTGCTGGCGACCCGTAACCGGCAGATCGAAGAAGCACGCGCCGTTTATGTGAAATTGATCTCCGCCCCTGAAGAGCAGGTGACGTACGATCAATACGTGAAACTGCTGGGCGACTATCGCCAGCTCGAAGACCGCATGAAATCGTTGAGCAGCGCTAACAAGCTGGACGAGCTGACGGCTTTGCTTAACAACGACCTGCAAACCAACTCGGACCAGATGAACGTGGTCTTGAGCAAGCTGGTGGAAATCAACACCCAGCAGCTCAACGACACCAACAAAGACGCCTCGAACCAGTATTCGACGGCCTTCACGATGGTGGTCACGCTGTTGATCATTGCCACTCTGCTGACGCTACTGTTCGCCTGGCTGCTGACGAACAGCATCACTCGCCCAATCTCCTCTGCGCTGAAAGCGGCGGAGGAAATCGCCGAGGGTGATCTGACCCGCACCATTCAGGTAGACGGGAATGACGAAGCCGGTCGTCTGCTGGCGGCCATGCTGAAAATGCAATCGAAGCTGCGCGACACACTGCAACGCATTTCTGGTTCCGCGACTCAACTGGCGTCTGCCGCTGAAGAGCTGAACGCCGTCACCGACGAAAGCGCCCGTGGCCTTTCCCAGCAAAACAACGAGATCGAACAGGCCGCGACCGCTGTCAACGAGATGACCAGCGCCGTCGAAGAAGTGGCCCGCAACGCGGTCAGCACCTCCGAAGCATCGAAAAACGCCACCACCTCGGCCAGCGACGGCCGCGATCTGGTGCAGGAAACCGTCAGCGCCATCGAACGCATGAGCGGAGATGTGCAAAGCACCGCCACCCTGATCGGCAACCTCGCCGAGCAATCCCGCGACATCGGCAAGGTCCTGGACGTGATTCGGGGTCTCGCCGACCAGACCAACCTGCTGGCCCTCAACGCCGCCATTGAAGCTGCACGTGCGGGCGAAGCCGGCCGTGGCTTTGCCGTCGTGGCCGACGAAGTGCGCGCCCTCGCCCACCGCACCCAGCAATCGACCAGCGAAATCGAACGCATGATCGGCAGTATTCAGGGCGGGACCGAGGAGGCCGTCAACTCGATGCGCAGCAGCACCGAACGCGCCGAATCGACGTTGAACATTGCCAAAGGCGCAGGCGTTGCGCTGGACACCATTAACGGCGCAGTGGTTGAAATCAACGAACGCAACCTCGTGATCGCCAGCGCCGCCGAGGAACAGGCTCAAGTTGCTCGCGAGGTGGACCGCAACCTGGTCAACATCCGCGATCTGTCGACTCAATCAGCCACCGGCGCCAACCAGACCAGCGCCGCGAGCAACGAGCTGTCGCGTCTGGCCGTGGACCTGAACGGCATGGTCGCCCGCTTCCGCCTGTAACCCGCTGACAGCAATGAAAAAAGGGGAATGCGCCAATGCGTATTCCCCTTTTTTCGTCCCTGATGGTTCGCAAACCTTCGGATCGACAGCAAGCTATTTATTTCAAAATAATGCAAATCCGCTCAAGGCCCCGGATTTACGACCGATAGGCAGTAACCAGACTCGTTTAAAAACGGCCAGGGCGCAGGTCTGCGCCCATTTCTCGGATGATCGGTTATGTCACTGCGCAACATGAACATCGCTCCACGCGCGTTTTTCAGTTTTGCCCTGATAGGCGCCCTGATGTTGTTTCTCGGCATCTTCTCGTTGACGCAGATGAGCAAGATTCGCTCTGAAGGCAACGAAATCGCAAAGAACACCGTGCCGAGCATTCGCAGCCTGGACAAGATGATCGACACCAGCGTGCGCTTACGCGTCCTGTCTTTCCGGCTGCTGGTCAACCGTGACCCGGCCGTTCAACAGAAGACCCTCGATGCCATGACATCCCGCTTCCAGCAAATGGGTATCGCCCAGGCTGTTTATGAAAAGCTGCCGACGACCGCGGACGAAAAAACCAACTATGCCGAATTCAAGCAGCTGCTGATCCAGTACCGTCAGCTCGAAGACCGCATGCGCGCCCTCAGCCAAGACGGAAAAACGGAAGAGCTCGCCCGGCTGTTGAACGTCGACTTGCAGGAAAACTCCGACAAGATGAATGCAGTTCTGTCGAAGCTGGTGGAGATCAACAGCAAAGAGTCTGACGCCGCCAACGCTGCTGCGGGCGAGCAATACAACATGGCGTTCAATATGGTGGTCGGGTTGCTGATCCTTGCGACGGTCCTGACGTTGCTGTTCGCCTGGCTGCTGACCAACAGCATCACTCGCCCGATCGGCGCTGCGCTCAAGGCCGCCGAAGAAATCGCCGAGGGCGACCTGACGTCAACGATTGTCGCGGACGGTTCGGACGAAGCGGGTCGCTTGTTGACGGCCATGCTGAAGATGCAATCAAAACTGCGCGACACGCTGCAACGCATTTCCGGCTCAGCCACTCAACTGGCGTCTGCCGCTGAAGAACTCAATGCCGTGACCGACGAGAGTGCCCGAGGCCTGTCGCAACAGAACAACGAAATCGAACAGGCCGCGACCGCTGTCAACGAGATGACCAGCGCCGTCGAAGAAGTGGCCCGCAACGCAGTCAGCACTTCGGAAGCTTCGAAGAACGCTACGTCTTCGGCCAGCGACGGCCGTGATCTGGTGCAGGAAACCGTCAGCGCCATCGAACGCATGAGCGGAGACGTGCAAAGCACCGCCACCCTGATCGGCAACCTCGCAGATGAATCCCGCGACATCGGCAAGGTGCTGGACGTCATTCGTGGCCTGGCCGACCAGACCAACCTCCTCGCCCTCAACGCGGCCATCGAAGCCGCACGTGCCGGTGAAGCCGGTCGCGGTTTTGCCGTCGTGGCCGACGAAGTGCGCGCCCTCGCCCACCGTACCCAGCAATCGACCAGCGAAATCGAACGCATGATCGGCAGTATTCAGGGTGGCACCGAAAAGGCCGTCAACTCGATGCGCAGCAGCACCGAACGCGCTGAATCGACCCTGAACATCGCCAAAGGCGCAGGCGTTGGGCTGGACACCATTAACGGCGCAGTGGTTGAAATCAACGAACGCAACCTCGTGATCGCCAGCGCCGCCGAGGAACAGGCACAAGTCGCTCGCGAGGTGGACCGCAATCTAGTCAACATCCGCGACCTCTCTGCGCAATCCACCACCGGCGCCAGCCAGACCAGCGCAGCCAGCAACGAACTGTCGCGACTGGCGGTGGATTTGAACGGGATGGTGGCGCGGTTCAGGGTGTAAATGGGTTCCAGATCCAGGAGGGGAATGCTGTTCATCGCGACATTCCTGCCCTCTGAAACTGGAGAAACCACCGTTACAATTTGCTGAAACCTCAACGTTGACCGCGTTCCTGAGGTCCCTATAATCCAGCGCAACACACCCGCCAAGCCTAGGTTGACCTGGTCAGCACGCTCAAATCGCGCGGGTTTTTTTTGCCTGGAGAAAAGTGGCATGAGGCCATTCGATAAACCCGCCCTCAGCGTCGATCAGCAATTGGAACTGCTGAAAAAACGTGGCCTGCGCATCGCGAATGAACACAAGGCAATGTGTCTGCTGGAGGTGGTCACGCTGTTTCGGCTCAGCCCATACATGCGGCCGTTTCAGGAGACACGACCGGACCATGCCTTCAAGCCCGGTTCCGCATTGAAAGACATCGTAGAGGTCTATCGCTTCGACTCTTCATTACGCAGCCTGGTCATGGAGGCAATAGAGAGAGTCGAAGTGGCCGTACGCGCAGCCATCAACAATCACCTGAGTCCCAGGCTCGGCTCAAGCTGGATAACCGACCCCAAATCGTTTCATTCTTCCTATGCACACGGCGAACTGTTGCGCCCCCTAAGGCTGAAGCTCGCTGACGAGGCTAGAAAGCTCAAGCGTGAACTGACACGAAACCAACGCAGCGGGCGTTCCGAGCACGCGATACGCCAACACATGGACAACCGCGCTCGCGATAACTACTTCCGTTTTTATGGTGCGACCTATAACGATCCTGAGCTACCGCCCGCGTGGGCGATGCTTGAGGAAATGAGTCTGGGGACAGTGTCAACGCTGTTCAGGGCCATTGCTCGAAGCCGCGACAAAAAAGCCATCGCATCCCGGTTCAAGTTGCCGTTTGAAGTGCTTGAGTCTTGGCTGCACACGTTGACGTTCATTCGCAACTGTTGCGCGCACCACTCACGCCTGTGGAACAGAGAGCTGCCTGTTCGTCCCGCGCTGCCGAAAAGCTGGACGATCGCCAAGGCTTGTCAGAACCAGCCTCAGCCATCGCAGCGGCTATACGTGGTGTTGACCATGCTCGCTTATCTGACTGATCTGATCAGCCCGGACGCTCAGTGGAAAGCTCGAGCGTTGAAGTTGCTGGGAGATCAGGACGCCTCAAGGCTGAAGCCTATGGGATTCCCGAATGGCTGGGCAGCGCAGGAGCACTGGGCCGAGATCCATCTCGGATAACAGCTCGGCTTGCCGACGGTCGCGCATTCGAAATCGCCACCGCCGACAAGCCGTGCTGCTACCTATTTCATCAATACTCGATTCGCACGTCGCCCTTCGGAATGCTGCAGCACGACAGGATGTAGCCTTCTTCCACGTCGTCGTCGGTAATGCCGCCGTTGTGTTCCATCTCGACTTCGCCGCTCAGCTTCATCACCTTGCAGGTCCCGCAGATGCCCATGCCGCAGGCTTTCGGGATCATCAGGCCCAGCTTGGCAGCGGCGGCGTGAACGGTTTCGCCTGGCGCCACGCGGATGCTCTTGCCGGTGTCGGTGAATTCGACCTGGTGCAGTTCGGCAATGTCGATTTCCGGCGCGTCGGCGGCCTGTTCGGCGTGTTCCACGGCATCGGCGCGGGCTTCGGGTGGCGTCGCACCGAAGGATTCCTCGTGGTACTGGGCCATGTTGAAGCCGTTGGCTTCCAGGAGGCGCTTGACCGCGTTCATGTAAGGGGTCGGGCCGCAGCAGAAGACTTCACGTTCCATGAAGTCCGGCGCCATCAGCTCCAGCATCTTTTGGTTCAGGTAGCCGCGATAACCGGCCCATGGTTCGCCCAGACCGTGCTTCTCACAGACGATGTGCAGCGAGAAGTTATTGATACGCGACGCCATCTGCTCAAGTTCGCGGTGGTAGATGATGTCTTTTGGCGAACGGGAGCTGTGAACGAACACCATGTCGACATTGGCGTTGGTGTCGTAATACCAGCGCGCCATGGACATGACCGGCGTGATGCCGACGCCGCCGCTGAGGTACAAAATCTTCGGGTTCGGGAAGTCGATGGCGTTGAACAGCCCGACCGGCCCGTGAACCGCCAGCTCTTGGCCTTCATGCAGGGTGTCGTGGAGCCAGTTCGAGACCTTACCGCCCGGCACGCGCTTGATGGTGATCGAGAAGCTGTACGGCACCGAGGGCGAGCTGGAAATGGTGTAGGAGCGCATGGTCGGCACGCCGTCGATTTCCAGCTCCAGGGTGACGAACTGGCCCGGCTTGAAAAAGAACAGGATCGGCTGGTCGGCCATGAAGCAAAAAGTGCGAACGTCCCAGGTTTCCTGGATCACTTTGACGACGCGCACAAGGTGGCGGCCATTGGCCCAGGTCTGCGTGGTAACCGGGCTGAGGAAACTCTGGGACATACTCACTCTCCACGGCCGACTGTCGGCCTCTTATGGTGGCGATTCTGCGTAACGCACGAGCCGCCTATTTACCTATCAGCGACATTCACATACTTATGGCGACCAGCCCCGATCTATAGGGGCTGCGTAGTCGGAAACGGATTCGGCCATGTCGCCCATGGATAAGGTTCGTGTCGCGACCGGCTACACACTCGCCGTCAATCGAATACAGATTTTTACCTAATAAACATGAGCGACTTCCAACACCGTCGCCTCGCGTGCCAGACACACAACACAACCGTATTAGCCACATTCGTAGGCCGCTGAAACCGCGACCTGAGGACTTGAAAGATGGACGTCACCGCAACTCTGAGCCTGGGCGATCCGCTGGAACCCGCACGCAAGGCAACCGCCGAAATGCTGCAAACCCGCGAGCGCACGTACTCGCTGCCGCAGCCTTTCTACAGCGATGAGCGGCTGTTTGAAATCGACATGCAGGAAATCTTTCAAAAGGAATGGCTGATCGCGGGCATGACCAGCGAGATTCCGGCCAAAGGTAACTTCCTGACGCTGGAAATCGGCAAGAACCCGATCCTGGTCGTGCGCAAGCCTGACGGCACCGTCGCCGCGTTCCACAACGTCTGCCGCCACCGCGGTTCGCGTCTGTGCACCAAAGAGAAAGGCAAGGTCGCCAAACTGGTGTGCCCGTACCACCAGTGGACCTACGAGCTCGACGGCCGCCTGCTGTATGCGGGCACCGAAATGGGCGCCGACTTCGACATGCAGAAGTTCAGCCTCAAGCCTGTGCACTGCAAAGTGTCCGGCGGCTACATCTTCATCAGCCTGGCGCAAAACCCGCCGGCCATCGACGAGTTCCTGCAGACGCTGAATCACTACATGGAACCGTACGACATGGAAAACACCAAGGTGGCGGTGCAAACCACCTTGATCGAGAAGGCCAACTGGAAACTCGTGCTGGAAAACAACCGCGAGTGCTACCACTGCAGTGGTTCGCACCCAGAGCTGTTGAACACCCTGCTGGAGTGGGATGACACCAACGATCCGCGCGCCGACCAGAAATTCAAGGATCACGTCGCTGAATCCGCTGCTGCGTGGGAAGCCGAGAAGATCCCTTACCTGCACAAGAGCTTCGGCCTGCGTAACCGTATCGTGCGTATGCCGCTGCTCAAAGGCACCGTATCCATGACCATGGACGGCCAGCAAGGCAGTAAGAAGCTCATGGGCCGCATCAAGAACCCGGACTTGGGCTCGATGCGCATCCTGCATTTGCCGCACTCGTGGAACCATTGCATGGGCGATCACGTCATCGTGTTCACCGTATGGCCACTGAGCGCACAGGAAACCATGGTCACCACCAAATGGCTGGTGCACAAAGACGCCGTCGAAGGCGTGGACTACGACGTCGCGCGCCTGCGTGAAGTCTGGGACGCCACCAACGACCAGGACCGTCGCCTGGCCGAAGAAAACCAGCGCGGCATCAACTCCGTCGCCTACCAGCCAGGCCCGTACTCGCAAACCTACGAGTTCGGCGTGGTCAACTTCATCGACTGGTACAGCGCCAAGTTGCTGGAAAACATGGGCGCAGAGCCTGCGCCTTATTTGAAGGGTGTGGCGGTTAATCACGAGTAAGGCTTTACGGCTACGACGCTTGAAACCACACCATCGTCCGGGCTAGTCCCGGACGATGCGTTTTTTCGCCTGACACCCCGCAGCATTCCCCCTCCGAGTCTTCCTGCACTGTCATTTCTGACAGTTATGCGATTCTTCATTTCTCTTATCCACAGCACAATCCGGTGCATGGTGGGGAACTCAATCCGCGTCCGTGCGAAAAGCCAGAAAAAACCGTGACTTATTCAAACTGAGGTGAAGGAGAAATAGCTGATCATATTCTGATCAAAACTCTGAAGGCCGCGCGATACATGGCTCACAGAGGAACGCGAACACCTTATCCACAGGACCACTCACAGAGATTGTGCGCAAGTTGTGCTATTAAAGTTTGACATGTGGAAAACTGACATTTGCGTCAATATCCAGCATGGCGAGACATAACATCGCCAAAGAAATGTCGGATTGATCAAAACTTAACCAATCGCCTGAAAACGTGTATTTATGGGGCTTACAGAGGATAGCGAACATCTTATCCACATAGCCGCCAACAGAGATTGTGGGCAAATGTGTGCATGTTGGCCGGTCAACTGTGGAGAAAAGCGTTAAAAAACCGAGGGATAGGCTGGGTGATTTTTGATCAGATGCTTGTAAGCCACGGAGCGTAACGCCTAGCGCAATGGCCGAACAGTTTATCCACAAATGGATCAACAGCGACTGTGGATATGTGGATAGGTTGGCTTAGCCCTTATGAGAAGAGTCTGAAATCGTCATGCGTACACGTGTGTCGAGGCTGGCTTTCAAGAGAGGTCGAAGAACATTCATCTTGCTGAATGTTCGGAAACGTCTGACAGAGCGATAAGTGCAAGAACTGTAAACTTGCCGCCTGTGCAACACGACCGGAAGGATTCCATCATGAAAATCAGAACCCCCTTCTCGCGAGACGTCGTCTTGAGAGCCAATGCCCATCTGATCGAACAGGGAGGCCGCCCTGCAAAGCTGCCACGAGAGCTGCTAGGTGTCGTCACCTTCCGGCCTAGAACAATAGAAGAGATCAACAGCGCCTTTGCCTCTGCGTATGCAAAGCTGCGTGAGACTGAGTTTGCATGACAAAAGCAAACTACAACCACATCTATAACGCATTGGTCGCAGACAATAACGACATCGTTGGCAAACTCGCCTACTCGCAATACAAACGTCAGAAAATCGAATACATCCTGGCGTTCAAGGAAAAGCACGGAGAACTCCCGAACGACGCTGACCTTGCGGCGTTCCACGACATGAGCAATAACGTGTCAGCCCTTGAGAGCTACCGAAGTCAGGCAGCGCAGCTTGCCGTGGATTTTTTGAAAGCATCTCTCGCGGATGAAACAAGGGAGATGGAAGAGATATATGCGGCCAAAGCCAGTCATGAGATACGATCCGCCCGACCGGGCTTCTGGACTGGCGTATCACAAAGCGTCATTGGCTCTGCATGCTTCATCATGCTGTTAGGCTGTCTCGTCTTCTTTACCTGGAGTCTGAAACAAGGCCCACGCCAGGTCATAGAGCAAGTGTTCGACGTAATGATCGTCGACTCGGCCTCCATCAACACGACTGTAGCGCTTGATGATCCGCAGTCTTAAACACAAAAAGCGCCAAACAGGCGCCTTTTGCGTTTGAAGAGGTGCGCCTTAACGCACCACCCCTTCCTCCACCAACAACTTCAAAATCGCCGCAGCGCCTTCCTGGGGGCTAACACCTTTAAGCACTTGCCCGCCGCCGCCGCTGGCTTTTGCCGTCGCCGCCTTCATCCGGTCCGCGCCGCTCTTCGCCTTGATCACTTTCAGCCGTTTCGGCCGAGGTTTGGCCGGAGTCAGTTCGGCGCCTGTGAATAACTCGTCGATCGTGACTTCAATGTCTTCCACGTCCAGCGTGCCGCGCTGCGCCGGGCCGTAGGCGCTTTGGCGCGGTTTCGGCGCGGCGTTATCCACAGTGGCGAGGAATGGCAGACGCACCTTCAGGCGGCGGCGTTGACCGCGTGGCAACGCCTGGAGCACTTGGGCGCTGCCATTGCTGATGGATTCTACTTCCGCCATGCCGACCACCAGCGGCCAGCCGAGTTTCTCGGCGAGCAGGTAGGGCAGCATGCCCGATCCTTCGCCCGTTTCGGCTTGGGTGCCAGCAAGCACCAGCTGTACGCCGGATTCGCGGATGTAATCAGCCAGCCCCGGCAGCGCGTCGGCGCCTTGGGGTTGGTCGAGAACGTGCAACTCTTTCAGGCCCATTCCGAGGTAAGCACGCAGTGCGGGCTCCTCAGCGCTACCGGCATGCAGCACGTGTAAGTTATCCCCAGCCAGTTGCAAGCCTAGCTCGACAGCGCGCGCATCCTGCTCGGCGCGGCGCGGACGACCGGAAGTCGGGTGCGCGCCGATGGAAACGAGGCTGATGACGTGCAAGGCGGCTTTATCCACAGGCAGTTTTTTTTCAGGCTGCATCGCGTTTCGCCTCGTTCCGGTAGGCCTCGACGGCTTCGATGAGCGCGTTGAGGATTTCAGCGCTTTCGCCAATGACTGACAAATCAGCACGTTTGATCATGTCGCACGTTGGATCAAGGTTGATCGCCACGACTTTGTCGCACGCGCCGATGCCTTGTAAGTGCTGAATCGCGCCGGAGATACCCACAGCCACGTAAACCCGGGCCGTGACCCAGGTGCCCGATGCGCCGACCTGGCGATCGCGGGTCATGAAACCATCGTCCACCGCCACGCGGGAGGCGCCTTCAGTGGCGCCCAGCGCGGCAGCGGTACGGTGGAACAGGCCCCAATCTTTCACGCCATTGCCGCCGGAGAAAATGAACTCCGCTTCGGCCATGGGGATAAGTGCAGGGTCGACCGCCACCGCGCCGAGGTCTTCGATGCGTGGCAGGCTGCGGGCGATGGTTGTGGACAACTCGACCGGCAGGGCTTCGTGGCGGGTTTCGCTGACCGGTTCGGCGCACTCGGCGGCGGCCAGGATGAGGCGAGAAACTGTACGCGAAATATCTTCACGACCCGCACCTGCGCGGCCGGTGGCCTGTTGATCCTTGATCTGCCATACGCGCGTGGCCGGGCGTTCACCCAAACTGGCGGCGAAGCGACGGCCCAGCTCACCGCCACCGGTGCGGCTGTCGGGCAACAACCAGTGATGCGGGTCGAACTGGTTATCCACAGCTCGCAGACCCTGCACACGCTGCTCAGGTGAATAACCGGCAAATTCGCTGCCTTCCAATACCAGCAGACGATCAACGCCTGCGGTGTCGAACGCGCTTTCTTTGTGCTCACCGAAGACCACGGCCAATACTGCGCCGTCCTTGCCTGCAAGGCTGTGGGCCAGGCCAAGCAAGTCGCGGTCGTGGCTGCTCAGGCGACCACCGACCATGTCGGGAACGACCGCAATGAAGAACGCCGGATCGGCCACTTGATGCAGCGGCAATTGCACTTCAACGGAAGCCGAACGCTTCGTGGTCCCGCCCTGCTGTGCGCCACTGCGGTCGATGCGCTTGATGCCGTTGGGGCCAATGAAACCAATGCCATGCAGGCTTTTGCGGATGATACCGTTCGGTCCCATCCAGCTGGACTGCGCCGGTTGCATGGCGGCGTGCAGCGGGTGCAAGCGGTTGCGAGCGATCCACTCGGCACGAGGGTCGCGGCGGATAATGTCGCTCATCAATGCGCCTCCGCAGGTTCACGTTTGGTCGGTGCCGGTTTGACCGGTGCAGCGTCTTCGAGCAGCGCGTCGGCCACCAGTTCGGCGATGTCCTTGATCATCGGGCGTGGTTCGACCACACCTTCCAGCATCGCGGTGCACTGTGGGCAACCCACGGCCACCAGTTCGGCGCCGGTTTCGCGGATGTCTTCCATGCGCATGTCGGGTATCCGCTGTTTGCCCGGAATGTCGGTGATCGGCGCGCCGCCACCGCCGCCGCAGCAACGGGAGCGGAAACCGGAGCGCTGCATTTCCTTGACCTCAATACCCAGCGCCTTGAGCACGTCGCGCGGCGCTTCGTACTCGCCGTTGTATCGTCCCAGGTAGCACGGGTCGTGATAGGTCACGCTGGAGCCTTTGTGCTGGCCCAGATTCAGCGCGCCACCGCCGATCAGCTCGGCCATGTAGGTGCTGTGGTGCTGCACGAGGTAGTTGCCGTCAAAGGCGCCGTACTCGTTTTTCAGCACGTGAAAACTGTGCGGATCACAGGTGACGATGCGTTTGAAGCTGTATTTGGCCAGCGTCTGAATGTTGCGTTTGGCGAGCATCTGGAAGGTCGCTTCATCGCCCAGACGACGAGCCACGTCACCGCTGTCGCGCTCTTCCAGGCCCAGTACCGCGAAGTCGACTTTCGCCGCTTTCAGCACTTTGACGAAGGCGCGCAGCGTACGCTGGTTGCGCATGTCGAACGCGCCATCACCGACCCAGAACAGCACGTCAGTGGTCTTTTTGTCGCTCATCAGGCTGAGGTTCAGGTCAGCCGCCCAGTTCATCCGGCCGCCGGGTGCAAAACCGCCCGGGTTGTCGGTGGCGATGAGGTTTTCCAGCACTTCGGCACCCTTGTTCGGGGTCGCGCCTTTTTCCAGCGTCAGGTGACGACGCATGTCGACGATGGCGTCCACGTGCTCGATCATCATCGGGCACTCTTCCACGCAGGCGCGGCAGGTGGTGCATGACCACAGGGTTTCGGCATCGACCAGACCGTTGACGATCGGTTGATGTGGGTTGCCTTTGTGTTCGCCGATTGCTTTGCCTGGATAAGGGCTGCCTGCGAAGTTTGCGTCAGTGCCGCCCGCCAGACCGACGACCATGTCCTGAATCAGCTTTTTCGGGTTCAGCGGCTGGCCAGCGGCGAACGCAGGGCACGCTGCTTCGCACTTGCCGCACTGCACGCAGGCGTCGAAGCCCAGCAGTTGGTTCCAGGTGAAATCCTTGGGTTTTTCCACGCCCAGCGGCGCGGTCGGGTCGGCCAGGTCCAGCGGTTTCAGGCCGGTCGAACGACCACCGCCAAAGCGCTCGGCGCGACGGTGCCACGCCAGGTGCAGCGCACCGGCGAAGGCATGCTTCATCGGGCCGCCCCAGGTCATGCCGAAGAACAATTCGGAAACGCCCCACAGCACACCTATCCCCAGGATGATTGCCAGCAGCCAGCCACCGAAGTTTTCCGGGAGGATGCCCGCGACCGGCAAGGTCACCAGAAAGAACGAGCCAGAGAACGCCAGCAGGCTTTTCGGCAGGCGCATCCACGGGCCTTTCGACAGGCGGCTTGGTGGGTTACGGCGACGCATATAAACGAAGATCGCGCCGACGAACATCACCGCCGTCATCAGCAGCAGCGCGTAACCGAGAATGCGGTTATGCAGGCCGAAACCGTGGACCAGAATCGCCAGAATGATCGACGCAACCGCGCCGCCAGCCGTGGCGACGTGGGTGTTGGCGATGTATTTGTCCCGCGCGACCACGTGGTGCAGATCGACCATGTAGCGCTTGGGCATGGCCAGCAGGCCGCCCAGCAGATCGACCTTGGACGCACGCCCGTTACGCCACATGGCAACCCGCCGTAAGGCGCCGAGGACACCAAGGCCCAAAGCGGCGAACAGCAGGATTGGAAGAAGGGTACTCAACATCAGACTCACCTCTGCGAGGTGCAAGCCACAAGCTGCAAGCTGCAAGAAAGAGCAACGGTGAACGCAGCGCTTTTAACTTGAAGTTTGCAGCTCAAAGCTCGCAGCTATGCCGTCAAAAATCCTTACAAAGCCGGAGCGCGTCATAGATGGCGGCATGGGTATTACGCTGCGCCACGCAGTCACCGATGCGGTAAAGCAGGTAGCCATCACCGGCCTGGCTCAACAACGGCTGAGGCTGGATCGCGAACAGTGCGTCGATGTCGATCTGGCCCTTGTTGCGCGAATCTTCCTTGAGGCCGTAGTACAGCTCTTCGTCAGGACGCACGCCGTTCTCGATCACCACCTGGTCGATGACCCGCTCCTCTTTGGCGCCGGTGTATTCGTTCTCCAGCACCGCCACCAGCTTGTCGCCTTCGCGGTAGACCTTCTCCAGCATCATGTCGCCGGTCATGATGATTTCTTTCGGGTACATGCTGCGGTAGTACGTCGGGAACGACGTACCGCCCATGGCCACGCCCGGCTTGATGTCGTCGGTAACGATCTCGACCTGACTGCCTTTGTCGGCCATGAAGTCGGCCACCGACATCCCGGTGAATTCACAGATGGTGTCGTAGACCAGCACGTTCTTGGCCGGTGCAACTTTGCCGTCCAGCACGTCCCAGCTGCTGACCACCAGGCCTTCAGCAGCGCCCCAGTGCTCGTTCTGTTCGATGAACGGGTGACCGCCCACTGCCAGCACCACCACATCCGGACGCAGGTCGCGAATGGTGGCGACATCGGCCGCGGTGCCCAGACGCAGATCGACCTTCAGACGCGCCAGCTCCAGCTGATACCAGCGGGTGATACCGGCGATCTGGTCACGCTGCGGCGCTTTCGACGCCGTGGTGATCTGGCCGCCAATGGCGTCCTTCTTCTCGAACAGGGTCACGTCGTGGCCACGCTCGGCTGACACACGCGCTGCTTCCATCCCGGCAGGACCGGCACCGACGATCACCACTTTGCGTTTCACGCCGGTGGTTTTCTCGATGATGTGCGGGACGCCCATGTATTCACGGGAGGTCGCGGCGTTCTGGATGCACAGCACGTCCAGACCCTGGTACTGGCGGTCGATGCAGTAGTTGGCACCGACGCACTGACGAATCTGGTCGACCTGGCCCATCTTGATCTTGGTGATCAGGTGCGGGTCGGCGATGTGCGCGCGGGTCATGCCGACCATGTCGACGTAACCGCCTTCCAGAATACGCGTGGCCTGGTTCGGGTCCTTGATGTTCTGCGCGTGCAGAACCGGGGCCTTCACCACTTCCTTGATACCGGCCGCCAGGTGCAGGAACGGCTCCGGTGGATAACTCATGTTGGGGATAACGTTGGCCAGGGTGTTGTGCGTGTCGCAACCCGAGCCCACCACACCGATGAAGTCGATCATGCCGGTCTGGTCGTAATACTTGGCGATCTCTTTCATGTCTTCATGGCTGAGACCGTCCGGGTGGAACTCGTCACCGCAGATACGCAGGCCCACACAGAAGTCAGGACCGACTTCCTTACGCACAGCCTTGATCACTTCCAGACCGAAACGCATGCGGTTTTCGAAGCTGCCGCCCCATTCGTCCGTACGCTTGTTGACGCGCGGGCTCCAGAACTGGTCGATCATGTGCTGGTGCACGGCCGACAGTTCAACGCCGTCCAGGCCACCGGCCTTGGCACGAGCTGCCGCGCTGGCGTAGTTGCCGATCACGCGCCAGATTTCTTCCGGCTCGATGGTTTTGCAGGTCGCGCGGTGAACAGGCTCGCGGATACCCGATGGCGACATCAGCGTCGGCCAATGGTCGCCGTCCCAACGGGAGCGACGGCCCATGTGGGTAATCTGGATCATGATCTTGGCGCCGTGCTTGTGCATGGCGTCCGCGAGGTTCTGGAAGTGCGGAATGATCTTGTCGGTGGCCAGGTTGACCGACTTCCACCAGCTTTGCGGGCTGTCGATCGCCACGCTGGAAGAGCCGCCACAAATGGCCAGGCCGATGCCGCCTTTGGCTTTCTCCTCGTAATACTTCACGTAACGGTCGGTGGTCATGCCGCCATCAGTGGCATAAACCTCGGCGTGCGCGGTACTGAGGACGCGGTTGCGGATTGTCAGTTTGCCGATTTGGATAGGCTGAAACATTGCTTCGAAAGCCATTTCTAACTCCTCAAGACGAAAGAAAGCTGCTGCGCTCGGCGATGCTGCGTTGAACTCAAACTCGAAATGCTCATTGACTAAAGTCAACTCCGCTTTCTCGCTTGAGTTCGCCTTGCCTGGCCTTCGCTCGCGACGCTTTAAAACGGCTCGGTTTAAATTGGGTTTACGACGAACAGGCCATCTTCGTGGCCCTCTTCCGATCCGCCGTAAACCTGCTCGGCTACAGTGCGAACGGAACTGCCTTTGGCAGCGAGAATCTGGTCCATGGCGCCGGCGAACCAGCCTGTGAACATGTAATCGACCTTGCGACCAACCTTGCCGTACACGTACACGAACGCCGAGTGCTCCAGCTTGACGCTGCACGTACCTTTATCCAGATCGATTTCCTGAATCTTGAACAGGCCCCAGCCACGCTGCGACAGGCGGTTCATGTAGTGGTCAAATACCGCGACGCCTTCGATGCCATGGCATTCGGCTTCTTTTTCGCACCAGTGCCAGGCGGACTTGTAACCGGCCTTGTAAAGAATCTCGGCGTAGGCTTCAGCGCCCAGCACTTCCTCGATGCCCATGTGGTTGTTCACGAAGAAGTGACGCGGCACGTACAGCATTGGCAGGGCGTCGGAGGTCCAGACACCGGTCTCGCTGTCGACTTCGATTGGCAATTGCGGGGCGATCTTGGCCATGGAAACTTAACTCCAGAAAATTTTGTTTGGATGCCCCCTCCGCGGACGGGAGGGGGAGAAATTCAGTAGAAAGGGTTACTCGCCCCAGACATCGCCCAAGATGCGAACCCAGTTCTCGCCCATGATCTTGCGTACAACGCGCTCCGAATGGCCGCGTTTGAGCAGGGTTTCGGTCAGGTTCGGGAACTCGCCGACGGTACGGATACCCAGCGGGTTGATGATCTTGCCGAAGTTGGTCAGGCGGCGGGCGTAGCCCTTGTCGTGGGTCAGGTATTCGAAGAATTCCTGGCCGTGACCCTGGGTGAAGTCGGTGCCGATACCGATGGCGTCTTCGCCAACGATGTTCATCACGTATTCGATGGCTTCGGCGTAGTCGTCGATGGTCGAATCGATGCCCTTGGCCAGGAACGGCGCGAACATGGTCACGCCGACAAAACCGCCGTGGTCAGCGATGAACTTCAGTTCAGCGTCGGATTTGTTGCGAGGGTGTTCTTTCAGACCCGAAGGCAGGCAGTGGGAATAGGTCACTGGCTTCTTCGATTCGAGGATGACTTCTTCGGAGGTCTTGGAGCCGACGTGGGACAGGTCGCACATGATGCCGACGCGGTTCATTTCCGCGACGATTTCACGCCCGAAGCCCGACAGGCCGCCGTCGCGCTCGTAGCAGCCGGTGCCGACGAGGTTCTGGGTGTTGTAGCACATCTGCACGATGCCCACGCCCAGTTGCTTGAAGATCTCGACGTAGCCGATCTGGTCTTCGAACGCGTGGGCGTTCTGGAAGCCGAACAGGATGCCGGTCTTGCCCAGCTCTTTGGCCTTGCGGATATCAGCAGTGTTGCGCACCTGGATCACCAGGTCGCTGTTCTCGCGGATCAGCTTCTGGCTGGCAGCGATGCTGTCGACAGTCTGCTTGAAGCCTTCCCACACCGACACTGTGCAGTTGGCCATGGTCAGGCCGCCTTTGCGCATGTCTTCAAACAGCTCACGGTTCCATTTGGCAATGATCAGACCGTCAATAACGATGCTGTCTGCGTGCAATTCGGCTGGGCTCATCAGGCTGTCCCCTCTAGGTTAATCACGCGCCGAAACGTCTGCCGGCGCTTTGGGGCCAGCATATGCCTGAGGGTCGGACGAGCCGGGTGCAAAAACGACAGGGGAATTGCCGAAAGCGTCAAGAAACGACAAAGGGCGACCGCATGCGTCTGCCGCCTGCGTTTGATAACTGTTCTTTGCCGCCCGGTTGGGCGAGAATTCCCGACATCACTGAATCGGGAAACCCCAATGAAGACGATTTTTCTGGCTCTGGCTCTATTCGCGACAGGCGCACATGCAGCGGCAAATCCGGACGCCACCCCTTGCGACGGCGTGGACGAGGACAAACAGACCCTGGAATGTTCCGTGTACAGCCGCGACACCGCGGTGAAGCTGCTGGACGAGAACTTCGACAACCTGCAAGAGCGCGTGAACACCCAGTTCGGTGCGAACAAAGCACAGGCCAACGAATTCATCGCCAAGCTGAAAACCGCCCAGGATGCCTGGAAAAAACTGCGCGACGCCGACTGCGCCGTGGAAGTCTTCCCTGCCAAACCCGGCAGCAAGGAATTCAACATCGGCCAGAACGACTGCCTGGCGCGCACGAGCGACGAGCGGTCTGAGTATCTGGAAAGCATCGCCCAGTCTGAATGACGTTCGAATGCGCTACCCTGACGCCTTTTACAGGCTCAAGGTCAGCACATGAATATCTGCGGCGTAGAAATCAAAGGCAGCGAAGCCATTTTCGCTGTCGCCACTCGCGCCTCCGGCGCGCCTGAACATCTGCCACTGGCAACCAAAAAGATCGCCCTGGAAGACGATGACGAAGCCGCCAACGTCAAAGCGTTCGGGCGCCAAATCTCGACCTTCGTTCACGAAAACGCCATCACCCACATCGCCATCAAAAAGCGCAGCAAAAAAGGCGAATTCGCAGGTGGCCCGACCACGTTCAAGATCGAAACGATTTTTCAGCTGCTGGATGACTGCGACGTCGTGCTGTTGTCGCCCCAGACCATCAACGCCCAGATGAAAAAGCACAACTTCGAACTGCCTGCGACGCTGAACAAGTATCAGCATGAGGCGTACAAGGCGGCGTGTTCGGCGTTGATGAAAGGCTTGAAGTAACAGTTGGAGTCAACGTTCTACCCTGTGGGAGCGAATTCATTCGCGAATCAATTGATCAGCCGCCACCTCTCTACCGGCGGTACCGGCCATCGCGAATGAATCGGTCCCTCAGGTCCTGATGAATCCAGCTACGCTCTGCGCTGTCTTAACCACTCGCCAAACGCCTTGTCTTCCAACGCATAGGCGCCCCGGCTCGATTTCCAGACCAGCTCCTTTTCACGCAAGGACTCGATGGCGGCCTGAATGGTTTGCGTTCCAGGCACGACGTCACTGCCGAGACTCTCCAACGCTTTACCAACTGCCAATACCGTCGCATCGGCAAACGGCGCAAACGGTTGGTTGTCATGCGTGCGATCAGCCATGACTTCCAACACACCGCGTTGCGGAGGCGTCAGCGCGTTATAGGCGCTCTCAAACTCTTCCCAGACGCCAGCGCGCAGCGATTCGGCGCTGTTGCGCAGCAGTTCGCCAAGGTTTTCCGCTTCTCCAAGCTCCAGCGCAACATTACCGATGATCGTGCGCAGCATTTCAGGCCGACGTCCTACCAAATCGAACGCTGCGTCGATATCAACTGCCGAGAATTGGTTGGTTTGCGCGAGATGGCTGTTCAGGTGGGCGGTGTAGGCCTTGGTGAAGTCTTTGCCCAACAGAGGAAACGGCGTGACGCTCGACCCATAGAACGGCTGATTCTTGTTCAACACCAGATGCGCCAGCTTGTCCCGATTGGAACCCGTGAGGACCAGCCGCAATCCGCCAATACCGCGCTCGACCCCTTGGTTGAGTTCATCGCGTGCAGCTTTCAATGCAAACATGGCATTGACGCCTGCCTCGCTGGTCAACGCGTGCTGTGCCTCGTCGATGATCAGCACGATCATTTTCTGTGCAGCACTGTGCAGTAGCTCCAATGCCTGCGTGAGCGTTGCGCCAACAGGCAACTGCGGCTTGGTGAAGTCCCAAGACAGCGTGCGCAGGAAATTGAGCTTTTCGATGCCAGCTGATTTGGCGAGCTTACGTATGCCTTTCTCGTAGGGGACCAACGCTGCGGCGATGGCTGCACTGATGAGATCCGCAGGGTCCTTCTCCCGATCCGCCCACAGATCCACGTAGACCGGCTCCCAATCCTGCTTCAGGCATTGAGGCACCAGATCTTCGCGCAGAAATGTGCTTTTACCCGTGCGACGGGGAGCCGCCAAAAACAGCCCTGAGGAATAATCGTGCAAGCCTTCGCCGATCAGGCCCTGCGCAATGGAGAGGGCAAGGATGTCGCGTCTGAATACAAAGCCGGTGCGCTTTGTCATAATTTATACCCAATTATTGCTACAACCATAATTTATGGTCGTCAGTATAATTGACCATAATTCAGAGTCAAACGACCTTGGGCTCCCGCGCCACCCGCCCACGATCCTCCCTTGGACATACCACGTACCGCGCCTTGTAACTGCGGGTGAAGTACGACGGCGATTCAAACCCGCAGGCAATGCTGACCTCCAGCACGCTCATGTCGCTCTGCCGCAGCAACTGTCGGGCCTTCTCAAGGCGCAGGCCGAGGTAAAAGTTGCTTGGCGTGTCATTCAGATGCAGACGAAACAGCCGCTCCAGTTGGCGGCGTGTCACCTGAATGCCTTCGGCCAATTCCAGCGTGCTCAATGGCGGCTCGGTGTGCTGTTCCATCACGCCAATCACCTGCACCAGCTTCTTATTGTTGATGCCGTAACGCGTGGCGATCTGCATGCGTTGGTGGTCTTTGCGCTGGCGGATGCGGCCCAGCACGAACTGTTCTGACACCTTGATCGCCAGATCCGGACCGTGGGCCTGGCCGATAAGGTCGAGCATCAGGTCGATGGAGGCCGTACCGCCTGCCGAGCTGATGCGGCGGCGGTCGATTTCGAAGAGTTCCTGGGTCGCTTGCACCTTCGGATAGGTTTCCTTGAAGGCGTCGAGCGCTTCCCAGTGCAGGGTCAAACGGTAGCCGTCCAACAGGTCCGCTTCGGCCAGTACGAAACTGCCGGTGTCGATGGCTCCCAACGTCACGCCTTCCAGATCAAGGCGTCGCAGCCAATGCTCCAACGTCGAGGTGTAACACTTCAGCGGGTCTACGCTGGCCATGACGCACAACGTCGCGCCCTTTTTCAGCGGCTCCAGCGCAGCGTCGGCGTTCACCGACATGCCGTTGCTGGCAATCACCGGCCCACCGTCGGCGCTCAGCACATGCCACCGATACAACTCGCCCCCAAACCGGTTGGCCACGCGCAGAGGCTCCAGTGCCGAGACGAAGCCCATCATGGAGAAACCGGGCATGAGCAGAAAATAGAAATCCTGGGACATCGTTGGCGCGTTCCTTGGGGATTTTGTCGGGCAAAGCCTCTATAGCCGGTATGAGATACGCCTGTTCAGACACCGAGGCAATAACACAGGTCGCTCCCGTGCAAGAGCTTGTCGCCGCTGTGCGTTTTGAGGGGCCTTGGGCTGCGTAGCTTTGCACCTCAAAAGCAGGTGCTAAAAAGCCTGCGCCTCACACGACCCTGGCCTGCAAGGAACCTCACTCATGAATCACGACGTCATCATCACCTGCGCACTTACCGGTGCTGGCGACACGACCGGGAAAAGCCATCTGGTCCCGATCACCCCGAAACAGATCGCTGCTGCCGCCGTCGAGGCCGCTAAAGCAGGTGCGACCGTCGTGCATTGCCATGTGCGTGATCCGCAGACCGGCAAGTTCAGTCGTGACGTCGAGCTGTACCGCGAGACCATGGACCGCATCCGTGAAGCGGACATCGACATCATCGTCAACCTGACCGCAGGCATGGGTGGCGACCTGGAAATCGGCCCGGGCGAGCGTCCCACCGATTTCGGTCCGAACACTGACCTCGTCGGCCCGCTGGCCCGTCTGGCCCACGTCGAAGCGCTGCTGCCAGAAATCTGCACGCTGGACTGCGGCACCCTGAACTTCGGCGATGGCGACACCATTTACGTGTCGACCCCGGCACAGCTGCGCGCGGGCGCCAAACGCATTCAGGAACTGGGCGTGAAGGCTGAGCTGGAAATCTTCGACACCGGTCATCTGTGGTTCGCCAAGCAAATGATGAAGGAAGGCCTGCTCGACAACCCGCTGTTCCAGCTGTGCCTGGGCATTCCGTGGGGCGCGCCAGCGGACACCACTACGATGAAGGCCATGGTCGACAACCTGCCAGCGGACGTGGTCTGGGCCGGTTTCGGGATCGGACGCATGCAGATGCCAATGGCGGCGCAAGCGGTGCTGCTGGGCGGCAACGTGCGGGTCGGTCTGGAAGACAACATCTGGCTGGATAAGGGCGTGCTGGCGAGCAACGGCGCACTGGTCGAACGGGCCAGCGAAATCCTCAGCCGCATGGGTGCCCGGGTCATGACCCCGGCTGAAGGCCGCGTGAAGATGGGCCTGAAGAAGCGCTTCTGACTCCGAGTTTCATCTATCTCCCTGTGGGAGCGAATTCATTCGCGAGACGCCAGTACATCCAATGGAGACGTATTGGCTGAATCGCCCCATCGCGAATGAATTCGCTCCCACAGTTGATCGCATCGACCACAGAATTCTTGTCAGGACATCACCATGACCTTCATCACCGAAATCAAAACCTTCGCCGCGCTGGGTAGCGGTGTCATTGGCAGCGGCTGGGTTGCCCGCGCCCTTGCCCACGGCCTTGACGTCGTCGCCTGGGATCCGGCACCGGGTGCCGAAGCCGCCCTGCGCAAACGCGTCGCCAACGCCTGGCCTGCGCTGGAGCAGAAAAGCCTGGCCGCTGGCGCGTCTCAAGATCGCCTGAAGTTCGTCGCGACCATCGAAGAATGCGTGCGCGATGCCGATTTCATTCAGGAAAGCGCCCCGGAGCGTCTGGACCTGAAGCTCGATTTGCACAGCAAGATCAGCGCCGCGGCCAAGCCTAACGCGATCATCGGCTCCAGCACCTCGGGTCTGCTACCGTCGGAATTCTACGAAAGCGCGACCCACCCTGAGCGTTGCGTGGTCGGTCACCCGTTCAACCCGGTTTACCTGCTGCCGCTGGTCGAGGTCGTTGGCGGCAAGAACACCGCACCCGAAGCCGTTCAGGCGGCGATCAAAGTGTACGAATCCCTTGGCATGCGCCCTCTTCACGTGCGCAAGGAAGTCCCGGGCTTCATTGCCGACCGCCTGCTCGAAGCGCTGTGGCGTGAGGCGCTGCACCTGGTCAACGATGGCGTGGCGACCACGGGTGAGATCGACGATGCGATCCGCTTTGGCGCCGGGCTGCGCTGGTCGTTCATGGGCACGTTCCTGACTTACACCCTGGCAGGCGGCGATGCAGGCATGCGGCACTTCATGGCGCAGTTTGGTCCGGCCCTTCAACTGCCGTGGACGTACCTGCCAGCGCCTGAGCTGACCGACAAGCTGATCGACGATGTGGTCGATGGCACCAGCGATCAGCTCGGCACGCACAGCATCTCGGCGCTGGAGCGTTATCGCGATGACTGCCTGCTGGCGGTGCTGGAAGCAGTGAAGGCCACCAAGGCCAAGCACGGGATGGCGTTTGAGGACTGATCAGCGCCTGATTGAATAACGCGCAACCTGTGGGAGCGAATCTATTCGCGATGCGGTGGTACAAACGATGGATCTGCGTCGGGTGTACCGGCCTCTCGCGAATGAATTCGCTCCTACAGGGGATCGCGCTAGCCCGCCACTCTGTGACCTTTCTGGATGTTTGCCATGCCCACTTTGATCACCCACAAAACCCCGATCCTCCAGGATTGGGTCGACTACAACGGCCATCTTCGCGATGCGTTCTATCTGCTGATCTTCAGCTATGCCACCGACGCGTTCATGGACCGTATCGGCCTGGCCAGCGACGACCGGGATGCCAGCGGCAACTCGCTGTTCACTCTGGAAGCGCACATCAACTACCTGCACGAAGTGAAACTTGGCGAAGACGTCGAGGTGCGTACGCAAATCGTTGCCCACGACCTCAAACGCGTGCAGCTTTATCACAGCCTGTACAAAGCGGGCGGCGACGAAGAACTGGCGGCCAGCGATCAGATGCTGCTGCATGTGGACCTCGCAGCAGGTCCCAAATCGGCGCCGTTCAGTGAGCAATCGCTGGAAGCATTGCGCTTGCTCAGTGAAGCGCAGCACGACCAACCGTCTCCGACGTATGTCGGTCGAGTGATCGGTCTACCGAAACGCTGATGTCTCTGTAGCCGCGCGGCTCGTCGGCGGTGGCATGGGTGAAAATCGCTTTCCGCTTACGAGCCGTACGGCCATCGATGATCTACGCCACCACCCGTTTCCCGGTGGACGGTGAAACGGCGCTGACAGCCGGTTCATCGTCCAGCTTGATGAACATCGCCAACACCGGCCCCAACAACACCACGACGATGGACGCCGAGAAGGCCGCCATCCAGTTGGTGCCTGTCACGTCCAGCAACCAGCCGATCACGACCGGCGACACCGCCCCTGCCACGGCCATGCCGAAGAAGGTGCACGCGCTGGAGGTGGCTGAATGCTCGTGAGAGACCTCCGTCCCGATCACCCACAACGGCGAGTCCGCCAGCTCCGAGCAGAAAAACGAAAAGCTCAGGCCTGCCGCACAGATGTAAATGTTTTGCGTAAACATCAGTGGGATCAGCCCGATGATCGACGCCAGAAAGCCAAAGATGATCAGATCACGACGCGAGCGCAGCTTGTTGCCGGTCACCTTGAACCGCCAATCTGAGAGCATTCCGCCCACTGCCGTACCAACCGTCCCGCCCAGCAATACAAAGGTGGAAAACAGCGCGGTCTTCGACAGATCCATCCCGTAGCGCTGTGTGAAAAACGACGGAATCCAGTTCAGAAAAAACCACAGCACCCACCCATGACAAAAGCACGTCGCGGCAGCCGGCCAGACTTTGCGCAACATCGTTGGCCAATGCACCGGCGTCGGTGCACGAACTGGCTCCATGACCACGGCTTCGACCTGTTTCTTCGACTCACCGAGGATGAAGTACATGACAAACATGTAGATCAGCGTCAGCACACCCAGAATGATGAATGCCATACGCCACGAGAACTGCAGGATCAGGAAAGTCACGATCAGCGGCGCCAGCGCATTGGCCAATCGTCCTGACGCATGCATCACGCCCTGGGCCGTGCCGCGCTGGGTGATGGGAATGGCCCGCGCGATCATCCGCGCAGCGGTCGGGTAGATCGGCGCCTCGCCAATACCGACCACGAATCGGGCAATGACCAGCACGACCAGCCCGCTGACCAGGCCGGTCGCAATCGTCGCCACCGACCAGATCACGCCGTACAGCAACATCGCTTTGCGTGAGCCGATCCGGTCACTGAGCCAGCCGCCAGGGATCATGAAGCAGCTGTAGGCCACCGCGAAGGCCGAGAACATCATGCCGAGGTTGGTGTTGCTGAAACCCAGCTCTTTACTGATGGTGGGGGCGGCGACCGCCAGATTGGTGCGGTCGACATACATGATGAAAGCCATGACGCAAAGCAACACGAAGGTCAGTGTCGCCCTGCGCTTTTGCGCATGAGTCGGTAACATTTTTTCCACCTGTTCTTATCTTTATCGTGGAACGAGCCGCCTTCCCGATTTGGGTCAGGCCGCTCGCGTCGCTACTGCTGACAACTGCGACTTATTTGAAGAAGCCCTGCAACACCTCGTAGGTCTCGTCGGGGCATTCTTCCTGCAGGTAATGCCCTGAGGGCACGGTGGCCGTCTGCACGATATTGGTCGCGTAACGGCCCCAGACTTCGGCGGCGTTGTGATTGCGGCCGACGCCGCCTTTCTCGCCCCACACGATCAGCGACGGGGTTTGCACCTTGCGGCCTGCGTCGAAGTCCGCGGTGTCCATGTCCAGATCGATGCCGAACGTCGCCCGGTAGTCTTCACACATGGCATGCGTGGTGGCCGGGTTCTTGATGCAGCGGATGTAATCGGCCAGCGCTTCAGGGCCGAAAAAGGCCGTGCCCTGCGCGGTTTTCGAGAGTTTGCGCAGAATGAAGAACTCGGGGTCGGCGTTCATCATGGTTTCCGGGGTCGGGTAGTCCTGCGCCATGAAGAACCAGTGCCACGAGAACTTGCCCCATTGGCGGGTGACGTTATTGAGCAAGTGGTGCTGCGGCAGCATGTCGACAAACCCCGCTTTCAGCACCTTTTCAGGGTGATCCAGGCACATGCGATGAAGCACACGGGCACCTCGATCATGCCCAGCAGCGTTGAATTGCTCGAAGCCCAGCGACTGCATGACTTCGACCTGATCCTGCGCCATGGAGCGGAACGAATAAGCCGAATGGTCGCCACCGCCTTCGGGTTTGGAGCTGTCGCCATAGCCGCGCAAATCGGTGCAGACAACGGTGAAATCCTTGGCCAGACGCGGCGCGATCTTGTGCCAGGACAGGTGATTGAACGGGTTGCCGTGCATCAGCAACAGGGGTGGTCCTTCGCCGCCGACGACGGTGACGATCTCGGCGCCGCTGGTTTTGACGGTGGTTTTGGTGAAATTCTCGAACATATCGCCAGCCTCTTTCTTATCGGTTTTATTCTTGAGTACGAACGTCCTTTACCAACCAGATGAATTCCCTGTCCTTATGCGGTGGCCACCTCGCGCTTGAGTTTGCGGGCGGCGGCGTTATCGGTGGCGACGCGGAAAGCAGCAGCCATCGCGCCCACGTCCGCCTTGCCGGTGCCAACGATGTCGTAGGCCACGCCATGGGCGGGCGTCGCGTATACCGTTTTCAGTCCACCGGTCAGGGTGACGCCTTGAGAGAAGCCGAGCAGCTTGGTCGCGATCTGGCCCTGGTCGTGGTACATGATCACCACCGCGTCAAAATCGCCGTTGCGGGCCTTGATAAACACGGTGTCGGACGGGAATGGACCTTCACTGGCCAAGCCTTTGGCACGCAGTTTTTCGAGGGTTGGGCGGATGATCGTGATCTCTTCGTCGCCGAACAGGCCGTTCTCGCCGTTGTGCGGATTGAGCGCGGCAACGCCGATGCGCGGCGCTGGGTTACCGAGCGCTTTCAAGGTGTCGTGGGCCAGTTGCAGCGCGCCTTCGATGCGATCCGGCTGGACCATATCGACCGCTTTGCGCAGGGCAACGTGGGAGGTGACACGAAAGGTAGAAAACTGCGGGATGATGTTCACTTCGCCGAAGTAGCCGACATGATCGGTCCACGCGGCAAACATCTGATGTTCGTCATGGTAATTCCAGCCGCCACGGTGCAGGCCTGCCTTGTTGAGCGGCGCAAAGCAGATGCCGTCCAGCTCGCCAGCCAGCGCGAGGTCGGTCATCACTTTGAGGGTTTCGCCAGTCAGGCGGCCGGATTCGGCGTTAACCTGGCCGCGTTCGAACAACGAAGGGTCGACGTTGTGCAGGTCCAGCAAGGGAACGGCTTCGCCGCTGTGATCGGCGTCGCGGAGGGTCGAGATAACGGTGTAAGGAATGGTCAAGCCTGCGTCGCGCATCCCCAATTTGAGGACACGTTCGTCACCGATGATCACCACGTCAGCCCGTTCACGCGCTAGGGGAGTCGAGAGCAGCTTCACCACCAGCTCAGGGCCGATGCCTGTGACATCACCGAGCATAAGTCCAATCAGAGGCTTCATCAGGTGTTTCTCCGGTTCGGTTTTGTTTTTGTAGTGATCCTCATCCTAGACCTGCCCTGTCCCCAAACAACGTGCAAACCGTGGCAGGGCGATTCACGGAGTGTGGTTTTGAGTTGCCACATCGAGGTCAAGGCTTTGTCTGATGCACCGCTTTCGCTGTCCTCGTAACCTCCGGCATCTCCCACAGGTATCAGGCTGAATGCAGGCCCCTGTGGGAGCTTCCGGAGGTTACGACGGTGGCGAATGGAGTTTGTCTGACACACCGCTTTCGCGGCCGTCGTAACCTCCGACTGCTCCCACAGGTGAATCGTATGAATCCGATAAATCCAGGCCACAAAAAAGCCCGCATCGCTGCGGGCTTCTTCGTATTTCTTACCGATCAAATAATGATCAGTTGACCTTGGCGTTCAGCTCGCCTTTGGCATAACGCTCGAACATTTTCTCCAGGGAGATCGGTTTGATCTTGGAGGCGTTGCCAGCGGTGCCGAAGGCTTCGTAACGGGCGATGCAGACGTCGCGCATGGCCGAAACGGTTTTCGCCAGGTATTTACGCGGGTCGAACTCGCTCGGGTTCTTGGCCATGAACTCGCGGATGGCACCGGTGGACGCCAGACGCAGGTCGGTGTCGATGTTGACCTTGCGCACGCCGTGCTTGATGCCTTCGACGATTTCTTCAACCGGCACACCGTAGGTTTCTTTGATGTCGCCGCCGAACTCGTTGATGATCTTCAGCCATTCCTGAGGAACGGACGACGAACCGTGCATCACCAGGTGGGTGTTCGGAATGCGCTTGTGAATCTCTTTGATGCGCTCGATCGCCAGGATGTCGCCGGTTGGCGGTTTGGTGAACTTGTACGCGCCGTGGCTGGTGCCGATGGCGATGGCCAGGGCGTCAACCTGAGTCTTCTTCACGAAGTCCGCGGCTTCTTCCGGGTCGGTCAGCATCTGGCTGTGATCCAGTTGACCTTCGGCGCCAACGCCGTCTTCTTCACCGGCCATGCCGGTTTCCAGCGAACCGAGAACACCCAGCTCACCTTCAACGGAAACGCCGCAGGCGTGAGCCATGGCGACGGTTTCCTGGGTGACGCGGACGTTGTATTCGTAGTCGGCCGGGCTCTTGCCGTCTTCGCGCAGGGAGCCGTCCATCATGACCGAGCTGAAGCCCAGTTGGATCGAACGCTGGCAGATGGCAGGGCTGGTGCCGTGGTCCTGGTGCATGACCACCGGGATGTGCGGGAATTCTTCGATTGCCGCGAGGATCAGGTGACGCAGAAACGGGGCGCCTGCGTATTTACGCGCGCCGGCCGAGGCCTGAACGATCACCGGGGAATCGGTCTTGTCGGCCGCTTCCATAATGGCGCGCATCTGTTCCAGGTTGTTCACGTTGAAGGCTGGAACGCCGTAGCCGAATTCGGCGGCGTGGTCCAACATCTGGCGCATGCTGATAAGTGCCATTGTCTGTCTCTCTCCCGGTAGGGTCGTTAATCGCGTGTGCCTGCCGTAACGGCGGCTATTCAAATTATAGGGGCGTTACTGCTGATCACCGCCCGGTGTTGCATCGGTCGAACCGCTCAGCGCATCAAGGCGCCGTGCAGCCGCGACCGATCAAATCGTTGGTAGCGTCCCAATAGACCAGGCCTTCGCTACCCTTGTTGTCGAACGCCAAGACCCCGTTGCTGTACAGCGCACCCGAAGCACCGGGTGCAGCCTGCAGACGGAACACTTGCTCGCTCTGGTTCAAGCGCACATCGACCTCTTTCTTCGCAGGGTCAGCATAGCGCCAGTAAATCTCCGCCTTGCTGTCACAGACCCAATGGGTCCAGGGCGTAGCGGGTTCAGAAGCCTTCATGCTGGCGCAACCGCCCAGCAGCATCAGTGTCGCAAGGGCAATCAAGCCTTTCATTACCACTCCTGGAACCCCTGCGAAACACGATTTCCATCGACGTTTCGATACCCAGGGGCAGTTCTGTTTCTGATGTTTCTGTTCGCTGTCAGTTCAGATTCAGCGACAGGCTACCGGCCCGACAGCGGGCATGAACTCGTACTTTTCCCAGACCTCAGGACCGCCGCGTTTGTACACGATCGGCACGGTTTCCGCCTGCCAGCCCGCCTGATAGCAGCTGACCTGAAGCTGTTCCGGCGCCGCGTTCAGCGCCGTCTGGGCTTCGGGCTTGCTCGCGCAGCCGACCAGCAAACCCGCCATGATCAACAGCGGTAATGGCTTGACCATCTCACTCCCCTTCACCTCAGCCTGGAATTCAGGCCTTGGCGCGTTGTTCCAGAATTTCCACGGCTGGCAAGACCTTGCCCTCGACGAACTCAAGGAACGCGCCGCCGCCGGTGGAAATATAAGAGATGTCGTCCTTCACACCGTATTTGTCGATGGCTGCCAGCGTATCGCCGCCGCCCGCGATGGAGAACGCCGAGCTGTCGGCAATCGCTTTGGCCAACGTCTTGGTGCCTTCACCGAACTGGTCGAATTCGAACACGCCCACCGGGCCGTTCCACAGAATAGTCTTGGAAGATTTCAACAAGTCGGCGAATTGGGCGGCAGTTTTCGGGCCAATGTCGAGGATCATGTCGTCGTCGGCCACGTCGGCGATCAACTTCACGGTCGCTTCGGCTTTGTCCGAGAACTCTTTGGCAACCACTACATCCACCGGCAATGGCACGCTGACCTTGGCCGCAATGGCTTTGGCGGTCTCCAGCAGGTCCGGTTCGTACAGCGATTTACCTACCTTGTGACCGGCTGCGGCCAGAAAAGTGTTGGCGATGCCGCCACCGACGATCAGTTGATCGCACTTCTCGCTCAGGCTGTTGAGCACGTCCAGCTTGGTCGAAACCTTGGAGCCAGCGACGATGGCCGCCATCGGCTTGGCCGGGTTGCCCAGCGCCTTGCCCAGCGCGTCCAGTTCGGCGGCCAGCAAAGGACCGGCCGCAGCGACTTTGGCGAATTTGGCGACGCCGTGGGTCGAGCCTTCAGCGCGGTGAGCGGTGCCGAAGGCGTCCATCACGAAGACGTCGCAGAGCGCTGCGTACTTCTGCGCCAACTCGTCGGCGTTTTTCTTCTCGCCCTTGTTGAAGCGCACGTTTTCGAACAGCACGATGTCGCCGGCCTGGACGCTGACGCCGTCCAGATAATCAGCCACCAGCGGCACGTCGCGGCCCAGGGCCTTGCTCAGATAATCGGCAACGGGCTTGAGACTGTTTTCGGCGGAAAATTCACCTTCGGTCGGACGACCCAGGTGCGAGCAAACCATGACGGCTGCACCTTTCTCCAGCGCCAGTTTGATGGTCGGCAGCGAAGCAAGAATGCGCGCGTCGCTGGTGACGACACCGTCCTTGACCGGAACGTTGAGGTCTTCGCGGATCAGTACACGCTTACCTTGCAGATCGAGGTCGGTCATCTTCAACACGGTCATGAGGCGTTCCCTGTTTTTACTGTTGTTTATGGATACTGCGCAGATAGTGATCAGCGACATCCAGCATTCGGTTGGCAAAACCCCATTCGTTGTCGAACCAGGCCAGGACGTTGACCAGTCGCGGGCCGGACACCCGTGTCTGGCTAGCATCGATGATGGCCGAATGAGGGTCATGGTTGAAATCACAACTGGCGTGCGGCAATTCGGTGTAAGCCAGCAAACCTTTGAGCGGGCCGCTGGTGGCGGCCGCGCGCAAAATACGGTTGATCTCGACCGCGTCGGTGTCACGCGCCACCTGCAACGTGATGTCCAGGCAAGAGACGTTCACCGTCGGCACACGAACTGCTTTGGCCTGAATTCGGCCGGCAAGTTCCGGAAGCAGCCGCTCGATGCCCCGCGCCAGACCAGTGGACACCGGAATGATCGACTGGAAGGCCGAGCGCGTGCGACGCAAATCCTCATGATGATAGGCGTCAATCACGGGTTGGTCGTTCATCGCCGAGTGAATCGTGGTGATGGTGACGTATTCCAGGCCCAGCTCGCGGTTTAGCAGGTGCAGCAACGGTACGCTGCAATTGGTGGTGCAAGACGCGGCGGACACCAGCAGTTCGTCGCCGGTCAGCGTTTCCTGATTGATGCCGTAGACAATCGTGGCATCGACATCGGCCTCGCTCGCCATCGGCTGCGAGAACAGGACACGCGGCGCGCGCGCGGACAGAAAACGTTCGCCATCAGCTCGGCTGTTGTAGACGCCCGAGCATTCGAGCACCAGATCGACGTCCAGCTCGTTCCAGTCGATGCCTTCCGGCGTCGCGCTGCGGAACACTTTGATGACGTGATCGTTGATGTGCAGATAATCGCCTTCGACCCGCACTTCGCCGGGAAACCGGCCGTGTGTGGAGTCAAAGCGCGTGAGGTATTCGAGACTGGCCATGTCGGCCAGGTCGTTGATCGCCACCACTTCAAAGCCCGCCTTCGCACCTCGCTCGCACAGCGCGCGCAGCACGCAGCGGCCAATCCGACCGTAACCATTAAGGGCGACTTTATAAGGGCGTGACTGAGGCATGGGGGGTTCTCAAATATTTGGTGATGTTTAGAGAACCTGTAGGAGTGAGCTTGCTCGCGATTGCGGTACATCTGTCGACGAATTCATCACCGACAAACCGCTATCGCGAGCAAGCTCACTCCTACAGTGATTGCGCAGGCTTCTTAGTCTTCCAGCAGCTCTTCAGCCGTGCTGATGACGTTCTCCAGCGTGAAGCCGAACTCTTCGAACAGCAGGTTCGCAGGCGCCGACTCACCGAAGGTGGTCATGCCGATCACGCGGCCTTCCAGACCGACGTACTTGTACCAGTAGTCCGCGTGAGCGGCTTCGATGGCAATACGCGCACTGACTTCCAGCGGCAGGACCGACTGCTTGTACAGAGCGTCCTGGGATTCGAAAACGCTGGTGCACGGCATCGAAACGACACGCACGTTTTTGCCGTCGGCGCTCAGCTTGTCGAATGCCTGAACGGCCAGACCTATTTCGGAACCGGTGGCGATCAGGATCAGGTCCGGCTCACCGTTGCAGTCGCGCAGCACGTAACCGCCACGGTTGATGTTCTCCAGTTGCAGCGCATCACGTGCCTGGTGAGGCAGGTTCTGACGGGAGAAGATCAGCGCCGAAGGACCGTCGCTACGTTCGATGGCGTGTTTCCAGGCCACGGCCGATTCCACGGCGTCGGCTGGACGCCAGGTGTCCAGGTTCGGCGTGGTGCGCAGGCTGGTCAATTGCTCGATCGGCTGGTGCGTCGGGCCGTCTTCGCCCAGACCGATGGAGTCGTGGGTGAACACGTAGATAGTGCGCTGCTTCATCAGCGAGGCCATGCGCACCGCGTTGCGGGCGTATTCCATGAAGATCAGGAAGGTCGCGCCGTACGGCACGAAACCGCCGTGCAGGGCGATACCGTTCATGATCGCACCCATGCCGAACTCACGCACACCGTAGTGCAGGTAGTTGCCGCTGGCGTCTTCACCGGTGATCGATTTGCAGCCTTTCCAGATGGTCAGGTTGGAACCGGCCAAGTCAGCCGAACCGCCGAGGAACTCTGGCAGCAGCGGGCCCAAGGCGCTCAGGGCGTTCTGGCTGGCTTTACGGCTGGCGATGGTCTCGCCTTTGGCGTTGACTTCAGCGACATAAGCCGCCGATTTCTCAGCGAAGTCAGCCGGCAGCTCGCCGCTCATGCGACGGATGAGTTCGTTGGCTTCGGCCGGGAATGCAGCGGAGTAGGCCGCGAAACGCTGGTCCCACTCGGCTTCGGTCGCCAGGCCTTTTTCCTTGGCGTTCCACTCTTTGTAGATGTCAGCCGGGATTTCGAACGGACCGTGGGTCCATTTCAGCGCTGCACGAGTCAGGGCGATTTCGTCGTTGCCCAGCGGTGCGCCGTGGCACTCTTCCTTGCCCTGCTTGTTCGGCGAACCGAAGCCGATGGTGGTCTTGCAGCAGATCAGGGTCGGCTTGTCGCTCTTGCGAGCGGTATCGATGGCGGTCTTGATTTCGTCGGCGTCATGGCCGTCAACGTTGCGGATCACCAGCCAGCCGTAGGACTCGAAGCGCTTCGGCGTGTCATCCGTGAACCAGCCTTCGACTTCACCGTCGATGGAGATGCCGTTGTCGTCGTAGAAGGCGATCAGCTTGTTCAGTTGCAGCGTGCCCGCCAACGAAGCGACTTCGTGGGAAATGCCTTCCATCATGCAGCCATCACCCATGAACACGTAGGTGTGGTGATCAACGATGTTGTGGCCAGGACGGTTGAACTGGGCGGCCAGGGTCTTTTCCGCGACAGCGAAACCGACAGCGTTGGCGAAACCCTGACCCAGCGGGCCGGTGGTGGTCTCTACGCCTGGGGTGTAACCGAATTCAGGGTGACCCGGGGTACGGCTGTGCAGTTGACGGAAGTTTTTCAGGTCTTCAATCGACAGGTCGTAACCGGTCAGGTGCAGCAGCGAGTAGATCAGCATCGAGCCGTGGCCGTTGGACAGGATGAACCGGTCACGGTCAGCGAACGACGGGTTGCTCGGGTTGTGCTTCAGATAATCGCGCCAAAGGACTTCAGCGATATCCGCCATGCCCATCGGGGCACCTGGGTGGCCGCTGTTGGCCTTTTGCACGGCATCCATGCTGAGTGCACGAATGGCATTGGCACGCTCACGACGGCTTGGCATCGCTGATCTCCTGGGGGCAGAAAGAAGTGGGATCTGAAAAAGGCGGCCATTTTCCCTCAGGCACTGCTTCGGGGCAATGACAGATGCGGCCTGATGCGCGTTTTTCCTGAGTTGCAGGCGTTTTTCGTCCAACCATGCGCGGCTTGCGCCTTGAAACGGCGTAATCGCGGCGCTCAACGTCTGACACTCGTCACCAATATCAAAACTTTTTGATATTGGTCTTGCAGCGGACCTAGTCGATAACTAGACTGCCAACCCTATGAATCTCCACGCGCCTGCCCTTGACCACGATCAAAGCGACGAACTGGCTGCCTTGTGCAAGGCCGGTGGCGATCCGCTGCGGCTCAATGTGCTGCGCGCGCTGTCCAACGATTCCTTCGGTGTGCTGGAGCTGGCGCAGATTTTCGCCATCGGTCAGTCGGGCATGAGCCATCACTTGAAAGTCTTGGCCCAGGCCGATCTGGTGGCGACCCGTCGCGAAGGCAACGCGATCTTCTACCGCCGCGCCCTGCCCCACACCGAACAGGTGGGCGGCAAGCTGCACGCAGCGCTGCTCGAAGAGGTCGACGGTCTCGCCCTACCGCAAGACGTTCAGGCCCGCATCGGTCTGGTTCATCGCCAGCGCGCCACCGCCAGTCAGGACTTTTTCGCACGCACTGCGGAAAAATTTCGTGCCCAGCAGGACCTGATCGCAGGACTGCCTCAGTACCGCGACAGCCTGTTGTCGCTGCTGGACAAACTCAGCTTCGCGCCTGACGCCACGGCCGTGGAAGTCGGCCCCGGTGACGGCGGTTTTCTGCCGGATCTGGCGCAGCGTTTTCGGCATGTCACGGGGCTGGACAACAGCCCGGCCATGCTTGATCTGGCGCGTAACATCTGTGAGCAGAAGGCGCTGCACAACGTCGAGCTGAAGCTGGCCGATGCGTTGTCGGACGCTAATGTTTTCGGTGACTGCGTCGTCTTGAATATGGTGCTTCATCATTTCGCGGCACCGGCCGAAGCATTAAAACAACTGGCCAACCTGTTGAAACCGGGCGCAAGCCTGCTGATCACAGAGTTGTGCAGCCACGACCAGAGCTGGGCCAGGGAGGCCTGTGGCGATCTGTGGTTGGGGTTCGAACAGGAAGACCTGGCCCGTTGGGCCATCGCTGCGGGGCTGGTCCCCGGAGAAAGTCTGTATGTAGGTTTACGTAATGGTTTCCAGATTCAAGTCCGCCACTTTCAGCGGCCATCTGGCAACACTCACCATCGGTAACACTCAGGAAAATCGTCGAGATGAGCGAATACTCCCTTTTCACCTCCGAGTCCGTGTCCGAAGGGCATCCGGACAAAATCGCCGACCAGATCTCCGATGCGGTGCTGGACGCTATCATTGCCCAGGACAAACACGCACGCGTTGCTGTGGAAACCCTGGTCAAGACCGGCGTTGCCATCGTCGCCGGTGAAGTCACCACCAGCGCGTGGGTCGATCTGGAACAGATCGTTCGTGACGTGATCAGCGGCATCGGCTACACCAGCTCCAACGTCGGTTTCGACGGCGCCACTTGCAGCGTGATGAACATCATCGGCAAGCAGTCCCCTGACATCAACCAAGGCGTGGACCGCGCCAAGCCTGAAGATCAGGGCGCGGGCGACCAAGGCCTGATGTTCGGCTACGCCAGCAACGAAACCGCAGAACTGATGCCTGCGCCGATCGCCTTCTCGCACCAACTGGTCAAGCGCCAGGCTGAAGCGCGCAAATCCGGCCTGCTGCCATGGCTGCGCCCGGATGCCAAATCCCAGGTCACCTGCCGCTACGAAAACGGCATCGTGGTCGGCATCGACGCCATCGTTCTGTCGACCCAGCACAACCCGGAAGTCTCCTACGCCGACCTGCGTGAAGGTGTGATGGAGCTGATCGTCAAGCACGTGCTGCCAGCCAACCTGCTGCACAAAGACACCCAGTTCCACATCAACCCGACGGGTCAGTTCATCATCGGCGGCCCGGTCGGCGACTGCGGTCTGACCGGTCGCAAGATCATCGTCGACAGCTACGGCGGCATGGCCCGTCACGGCGGCGGCGCGTTCTCCGGCAAAGACCCGTCCAAGGTCGACCGCTCGGCAGCGTACGCCGGTCGTTACGTGGCGAAGAACATCGTCGCGGCTGGCCTGGCCGAACGTTGTGAGATTCAAGTGTCCTACGCCATCGGCGTTGCACAGCCTACGTCGATCTCGCTGAACACCTTCGGCACCGGCAAGATCAGCGACGACAAGATCGTCCAACTGGTCCGCGAGCACTTCGACCTGCGTCCGTACGCGATCACCAAAATGCTCGACCTGCTGCACCCGATGTACCAGGAAACCGCAGCCTACGGCCACTTTGGCCGCACGCCGCAAACCAAGACCGTGGGCGAAGATACCTTCACCACGTTCACCTGGGAAAAAACCGACCGCGCCGACGCCCTGCGCGCGGCGGCTGGTCTGTAATACGCGTTAGCTATATATCGCGTTGAGAAGAGCCCCTGACGATGTGAGTCGTCAGGGGCTTTTTCGTGCCCGGTTGTCTTTGATCACCCTGTAGCAGTCAGGATCACAACCGGATCGGATAGAGCGATTGGCAATCGGCTCTATCGCGAACTCAACTAGCCACACCCCCTCAAGCCCCATCCCCCGCTGCTAGCCTTTCCTGCGAGACCAAGCACACCGCTTACCCACTGAGCGTTATGCCTTGCAGTTCATGGATGACGCCTCCTCGCCCAATGCAAAGGACAGCATCGTCATGGCCGATACAAACGCTCCCGCCGTCGCACCTGAAGCCGCCACTTACGCCAAGCTATTTCCGGAACAACTCGCCGACCGCTGCGCCCCCGACGCGCTGGAATCCAACAGCGGTCCCATCGCCTATCTGCACGCGCTTTACCAACAGGCGCTGGCACTGGAAGCCACAAGCACATCGGATAAACGCTTCACCCTCGCCAATCGTCGCCCTGACATCGGCGAACTGTTGCTCGATGACGCAGGGCTGGAAACCAAAGTCGCGCCTCTAACACTGGCGATCAACGCCCTGACCCGCCAGGCCAAAACCCATGTGGGTGAAGACACGCGCCTCATCGAAGTCATCAGCGAATCGACCCAACGCGCCGGGTTGCCTTTTCATTACCCATTCGAGCAAATCCAGGCGGTGGTGAAACACAAGAAAATCCCGCTGTTCGACCTGCTGCAACAGGCGGAATACAGCTACCCCAACTTCTGCTACGGCAACCTGCGTACCGAAGAATTACGGCAGGTGATGCGCACCTCCACCGGCTTCAGCCCGGCGCTGCAAAAACTGCTGCTCGATGACAGTAAAGCGGACGAAGATGATTTTCTCGCCAAACGCTTTGGCGTCACGGGGACGAACACTGCTGTCGCCGAACAGCTGAACAACGTCGAATTTTTCTGCCTGAAAACCGGCCTGACACCCGAAGAGGTGCAGGACATGCTGGCCATCGAAGGCGTGGACGACAACGCCGCCAAAGGCTTCACCAGCGTCCGGCGCTCGGCCGCCTACTCACCCTCGGGCAAATCGGCGGTGGACGGAAGTGTCTACGGCGCCTCGTTCATCAACAACGGCAAAGCCGCCGTGTCACTGGAAGACACCCTCGCCGAAGCGGGCATCACACTCGGCATCAAGGACGCTACGGCTGCGCACTTTGGCCGCATGAATCAGATCATCCATTTGCGTCACGCCCTGAAACTGTCGTTCGCGCAAACCGACCTGCTGGTGATGTCCGCGCTGCGAGCCGAAGGGCAGACCAAGGATTTTCACCTCACGGCAAACACCCTGCGTGCCATCGGCGTGTTTCGCTACCTCAATGAAGTGCATGAAGTCACCGCCGAACAATTCGCTGCGCTCATTCACGAGGTGTCCCCCTATGCCGTCTCAGGCAAGGTGCCTCTGCTCGATCGCGTGCTCGATGGCCCCGGTGCTGGCGCGCTGGCGAACACCGAAGACGGGCTGATCATCGACGACGGCGAGTTCGAACTGGCGGGCACAGCTGACGAACAAGGAAGAAGCCCGTCGAACACCATCATCGGTCATCTGAGCAGCGCCATGGGCACCGACGAGCGCCTGACGCGGCGCTATCTGGCTCAAGCCACTCAGGCGTTGAAGCAGAAGAAACCCAGCCTGTCACTGCCACTGATCTCTGCGATTTATCGCCTGAGTCGCTTGCCGCGCTTGCTGGGGCTGAGCCTGAATGAAGGCGCCGACCTGATCGCGCTGCTGGCGCTCGACAACCCTCAGGTACAAAGCATCGTCGCGGGCAAGGGGCAGATCAGCGACGACCCGGATCAGGCCGATACCCTCGACGTGCTGATCGCCTTCATCAACGTTCGGCAATGGCTCAAGCGCAACGGACTTTCCGCCTCTGCCGTCCTCGCTTTGCTGACCGTGCCTGAACAAACAAACGCTGACCTTAAGGCCATCGAGAAAGCTCGCGAGAACCTGCTTGAGTACAGACCGTTCGATGTGGTGGCCTCGTGCCTGACTGAAGATATGATCAAAAAAGTGCTGCAGGCCGGTGACGCCCTCAAAACGGGCACTTGGCTGGCGTTGCTCAAGGATTACGTGTCAGCGCAAGGGCTGATCAGCTCTAACCTGCCTGTGGAGGGCGATATCTACGCAGCGTTGAAAACGCTGCTGGCAGACACACTCAAAGACGCCGATTCAGAAAAAGAGAAAGAAAAAGAAAAAGAAAAAAGAATCCAGGACGTAGACAGAATTGCCCAAAGCCTTGCATCGACAATCACCAACGCCCGAATCGCACAGGAAGACCTGGCCAAGGGGATTTTCGGCAAAGCATTCGGCAAACTGTTGGGGAACTCGGCGACAGCCTCTGCTTATGCCCTGCCGTTACTGAAATGGATCGGCAAAGGTCCTGCTGATTTGCTGGCGGATTATCAGGCGCTTGGCGCTGTCGACACGCAGACCTTCAAGTTCTGGAGTGACATAACGCGCTATGCCCTCGCGATTCGGCTGACGGGGTTAAGCCCTGCGGGGCTGGGGGCGTTGATCAGCCATCCGCAGCGATTTGCCCTCGAAGAAAACACCCAGCCCAAATCGGTTAAAAAGACAGAAGATACAAATTCCGCAACCAAACTGTCCCTTGATCTGATGTACCAGTTGATGCGTTATCGCGATTGGGTAGGCATATGCCGTGAAAACAAATTTGGCGAAGATGAGGCACTCACCTATCTGACCGGATTACGTCCCAGCCAAAAAACCGAAGACGCCTACGCTGCCGCCGCACAACTTGGCCTGTTAATCGGTTGGAGCAGCAGCGAAACGTTACTTGCAACGCCCTACCTCACTCAAATAACCCGTATTAAAAAACCGACCGAGAAAGGCTCTTTGGAAGCTTTTCTGGAATTGCTGGATTCCGATGAACTCTATTATTACAACTATTGTGATAAACACGTCGACCAAAAAGGCTTGGGAGTCCTCATTCAGAAATTCAACAAGAATGGCAGCACTTACCCCAACGCCAACAGCATCTACAACAAGTTCGTAAAGTTTCTGAAAGACAATCCCGGCCCGCTCAAGGTCGAGGCCAAGGACTACTTGCCCGAGACCCAGCCTGCCAAATGGAAAACGCTGACGACTAACTACACGATCTCTGAGCCTCTGAAGCTGCAGAAGTACGAGGCAACCGAGACAGTGGTCGAACACACTCTCGAAGCCTATTCGACTGTGACCGATGTGGACTTTGCACTCCGGCTACAGAACCTGAGCAAATGCACGAGCCTCTCATGCCAGTCTTTGCTCGACCTCGCCTGGTTAAACGAAGAGTCCAGCCATTCGGAGTTCCAGGTTGTCGCTCAGGTGTTGGTGGGGGCTTGCTCGGACGAAGCACGTGAAGCAATCGAACCTTATCTAAAAGCGAAATGGCGTGACGCACTGGCCGATTACCTGCTCGGCTATTGGGCGTCGGCGGATGCGAGTCGACAAGCCGAACTCAAAACGGTCGACGACCTCTCCAGCTACTTCCTGACCGATATCAGCCCCACGTGGGAAGCGATGAAAACCACGCCCATCAACCAGGCTATTTCCAGCCTGCAGCATTATTTGTTCCGCCTGTTCTCACACCTTGAACCCGGCTATGACGCGGCAAAAATGCCTGAACACGCCAACAGCGCGTGGGAACAATACCTAAGCCAATACGGCAGCTGGAAGGTCTGGAAAGCGCAGTTCAACCATCCGGAAAACCTCATCTATTACGCTAATCGCCCGAAAAAGAGCAAAGCGTTTGAAGAACTTGAGGTGGAAGTCAATCAGGGCAAACTGGACACCGAGCTGCTGCAAACAGCGATCTGTAATTACCTGACCAAGTTTGAAAGGCTCAGCAACCTGCAAATCGTCAGCGGCTACTTGGATGGTCGCGACCCCAAGAACGATACCTATTACCTGGTCGGTAAAACCAACACCACCCCGTCAGAGTATTACTGGCGCTCGGTGGACATGGGGTTACGGGATGATCAGCAACGGTTGAGCCCTTTGGCGTGGAGCGAGTGGCAGAAAATCGGCTTGACGACAACAGGCAAGATTGCACAGAGCTTGTACATTGAAGACGTCAAGGCAATAAAAACGAATCATAAAAGCGATGCCATTCGCCTGGTGGTGATCTCCGGCCGGCTCTATGTGTTCTGGGTCGAAAGAGGCACAACTGGTCTACCCAGTACTGACCCCAAAATCAAAGACCCAACCCCCTACAAAAAAGTATCGGTTCATTACGCTTATTTGCAAAGCGACGGATTCTGGAGCACGGCCAATGAACTGATGGCACTGGATGGGTTTGTCAATGGCGAGCGGCCGAAAGACAACATGGGACAGCCCATAAAAGATGATGATAACGAATGGATGAAATTAGACGCGTGGATTCCAGGCTTGATCGTATTCGTCAACACCGAGGGTGAGCGAGAAACGGATCCCTGGCTGACCGTCATTCTATATAACAGCAACCCAACTCATGCAAAACACAAGGAGATAAACAAGGGTTATTACGTTGAAATGCGAGACTTGCTGCTCATCGAACCCAAAAAATTAAGTGATGACGAAACAATGAAATTGTACAAGACCTCTTACCATTCTTACTGCGACATCAGGAACATACAACACGCCTACGACGGGCGCGCAACACTTATCAAGAAAGACAGCGAGCAGCACTACGACCACATTAATCATATTATGGCATCCCCTGCCTATGAAGTAAAAGAGCACGCATTTTCATTCGCTGCAAGATTGAACAGCACCAAAACTGCGCTCCATCTCGAATATAAATACAATCGTAATGGTGACACAGATTATGGCGATGAATTGTCTATTATTCTAGGTGTTAAAACCTCAAAAGAAGAGGAATTTTCGACACTGGAACATTCGAATTATATACTCAAACACCACGACAAGCCTTTTCCCACACAAACAAAAATCTACACACTGCCCAGCAAAGCCGAAAAATATACATTTCGCGTGCGTGCCCGCTCCCAATACCGTTGGAACGTTGATTCAAGCCAATACACTTACGATATTTCAACCGCCTCCACCGACGAGGTCTGGAGCGTCCTCATCGCGAGCAGTGATGATCAGGCGCAATATCTGGACCTCACTTCGGTAAAAGACGATTTACCTGAAGTTGCGTCGAATAAATCCCGGCTCAATACTCTCTTCGGCAAACAACTCGTCGCCCGCGCCAGCCATAGCGTTGAACAGGCCCTCGACTGGGCGGCACAAAAAATCCAGGAACCCACCATCGACGAGTCCAACCCAAACCCACCCGTAGACTTCCACGGCGCAAACGGTTTGTACTTCCGCGAGCTGTTCCTGCACCTCCCTGCCCTGATCGCAACCCGCCTCACTGAGCAGCAACAATTCGAGGACGCCGAAAGCTGGTACCTGCGCTACCTGTTCGATCCCTACCGTGCAACAAGCGAGGAAGACGGGCGCCCAGCTTACTGGAACACACGCCCTCTGGCAGAAGTCGGCTCCGGCAAATCGGAGTTGAGCAAACCCGTTGATCCAACAGCCCGTGCGTTCATCCTTTCCCGCTTCTACCGACAGGCTGTGTTCTTGAGCCTGGTGGAGAACTGGCAACTGCAGGGCGACCATTATTACCGCCAACTGACCCTCAGCACCCTCAACCACGCCTGGCTGTGTTATCAGCAGGCGCTGAAACTGATCGGTCCGTTGCCTGAGCGTGCTGCCGTGTCGCGCTGGACACCTGTTGCGCTATCAGAGGTCGACGAGGAAAGCTTTCGCACGCCCATCAACCAACGCGTCATCGAGGCACGAAAGACCCTGCAAAACCGCCTTTACAACTTGCGACATGGTCTGACGATCGATGGCAAAGCATTACCCGACCTCGGTTGGAGCGACGAGGAGACAGACCCGTTTTCCTCAGCAAAGGGGGGCGTGAACATTATCCCGGCTCGCTACAACAGCGACCACACTGCAATCCCGGTCTACCGCTTCCGTCAACTGCTGCCCGCCGCTCGCGCGGCCGTTCAACAGTTGCTGGATTTGGGTCGGTACTACATGAAGCTGATCCAGCTTGATGACGATACGGGGGATGCCCTCATGGAAAAGGCTCATGAGATCCGAATGTCGGAGTTCGCGCTTCGTTTAGGCAGAGAAAACATCAACGCCGTCCTGGCGAAAAAACAAGGCTTGGCGTTGAGCAAACAGGCCGCTGAATTCAGGAAAAATCATTACGCCAAACTGGTAGATAACGGCAAGCTACCGAAAGAAGAGGCGGCAACGGCGCTGACCTGGACGGCCGCCTATTTGCAATACGCAGCCATACCCATCGAAATCGTCGCCGATGTAATGGACGGAACAGTGCCTACCATCGTCGGGCTGGCGTTTGGCGGCATGAAACCTGCGGAGCTCACCCGCTTGGGTGCTGATGCCATGCGAATGGCCAGCACCGCGGCAGACTTTGTCGCTCAGCAGTTGCTCTTTGAGTCTGAATTCGAAAGAACAGCGGCGGAATGGAAACTTGAGGAGCGTCTGGCCGATTGGGACGTTCGACTGATCGATAAGGAAATGATCGAAACGGATATTGAGCTGCGAGCTGCAACGATCAGTCTCGAAGAGTCTAGACAGGCTTGCCAGGATCTGGAGGAGGTCTATCTCGGCATGACAACCGACTTTTTGAACGTTCCTGTCTGCAACTGGTTGGTCGCGCGCCAAGAGGTTATCTACGGCAAAGCCTACGACGCCGTGCTCTCTCTGTGCCTGAGCCTCGAAGCCGCTTGGCGCTACGAAATTGGCGATTACAAACGCCACGCCTTCATCAAGACCCGCGCATGGAGTGACTCCTACAAGGGGATGCTTGCAGGCGAGTCGCTGCTGGTTGATCTTCTGGAGATGGAAAATGCGTTTCTGCTCGCCAACGAACGGCGCCTGACCATCCGTAAAACGTTCAGCCTGAAAACCGTGCTGACAGAGCGCCCCCTGTTGGATGCCCAGGACTCCAATAAAAACAAAACCGCTGACCCTTGGCTGAACGCTGTTTTGAAACTCTCCAGCGGCGAGCCGTTGGCATTTGAGTTCAAGGCTGAGGATTTTGACAAGAACTACCCCGGACATTTTCTTCGCCAGTTGCGCTACGTGACGGTGTCGTTTGTCAGCGAGGAGGAGGGTTTCAGCACCGATGGTTTGTGCGCGATCCTCGCCCAGACCGGCAGCACAACGTTGGTGGAGCCTGACCAGGAGGGCGTGGACTATTTTTATGGTCAGGCCAACACCGTGCCTTCGAGCATCAAGCGCAATCTGCGGGCCAAACAGGCCATCGCGCTGTCGTCTGCGGTGGACGAAGACGGTTTGGGCTACAACCCGGGCGAGTCGGTCCACGAACTGATGTTCCACGATGGGCGCTACCTGCCCTTCGAGGGCACCGGCGCCATCTCGCAGTGGGAGCTGCAAATTCCCGACGCGGAATTCGCCAGTACGTTGATCGATGCCGCCTCCAACGTGCCGAACATCAGCGACATCCAGATCAATCTGGTCTATACGGCACGTTCGGATGAAGCACTGGCAGAGATGGTGAAGAAAAGGAAACCAGTGCCTGCGAAGTCCGAGAGCAAGGAGAACTCATCGGCTTCTGACACGTCAACGTCGGGCGGTGCGGATCCTGTCACCAAGTCGATACGAGATGCCGACGCTGACGAGAAGGCCAAAGCCGATGCAGAGGCCGCTGCAAAAGCCAAAGCCGACGCCGACGCCGATGCGGCGGCGAAAGCCAAAGCCGATGCAGAGGCCGCAGCGAAAGCCAAAGCCGCCGCCGATGCTGCCGCAAAAGCCAAAGCGGACGCCGATGCGGCGGCGAAAGCCAAAGCCGATGCTGAGGCCGCAGCGAAAGCCAAAGCCGCCGCCGATGCTGCCGCAAAAGCGAAGGCCGACGCTGATGCAGCGGCTAAGGCCAAAGCGGCGGCTGATGCAGCCGCGAAAGCCAAGGCGGCTGCAGACGCCAAAGCCAAGGCAGACGCTGATGCCAAAGCAAAAGCGGCGGCAGCGGCAGCAGCAGCGGCCAAGAAGAAATAGTGATGTATTGACTGCAACGAACGGTTGGCGCGGCGATGGCAGGTGTCTGTGATCGCCATGGCCGCTCCAGACCGCTCTCAGAACTTACCCCCGCCGCGCCACCAACAAAAACGACGCAGCGCCCGCCAACAACCCCGCACAGGTCCGGTTGAACAAGCGCTTGCCGCTCGGTCTGGCGAACAGCCGACGCGCATGAATGCCCATGCAGCAGTACAGGCCGATGGCGATGCATTCCAGCGCCAGAAACATCGCGCCCAGTTGTGCGAATTGGCCGCCGATGGGGGCGGAATGATCGACAAACTGAGGCAGAAATGCGGTGAACAGCAGGATCGCCTTGGGGTTACCCATCGCCACCAGAAACTCCTGACGTGCCAGCCGGCCCGATCCGACGTCCACCACTCCTTCATCCACATGGGAATCCGCCGGCGCACGCCACAGCTGAACGGCGAGGTAGAACAGGTACGCCGCGCCAAGAATCTTGATCGCGTGGAACAGCCATTCCGAGGTGTGCAGGACCGCAGTCAAGCCAACCCCAGCGAGCGCGATCATGATTGCGAAGCCCAGCAAACGACCCAGGCCTCCCGTGCACGCGCGGACGAATCCATAGCGCGAGGCGTTGCTGATCGACAGCAGATTATTCGGACCGGGGGCCATGTTTAGCGCGAAGCAGGCAGGGATGAAAACGGCGAGGGTCGACAGCTCCATGATGGTTGTCCTTGTAGGGCGCTGGTTGAAACATCATTTTGCACTCGTCCGAAAACCGCTCAAGGGACAGCTATGGTGCGAAACGGGCCTCGACTGTACGGGTGCGGACAAACCCGGTAACGGCTGCAGAGGAGAACAGTGACGTTTCAAACCCTAGCCTTTCACGTCTCACTTCCCTGCAAGGATGCTTCGATGCTGCTCTCCCGCCGAGTTGTCGCAGGTGTATTGGCTGCCCTCTGTTTGAACGTCGCCCACGCGCAAAGCTGCCCAGACTGGCCTCCTGCTCAGGCCAAGCGGGAGCTGTCGACGCTGCAAAATCAAATCACACAGTGGGACGACAGCTATCATCGCCAAGGCATCTCGTTAGTGGCCGACGAGCTGTACGACCAGTCCGTACACCGCCTTTCGCAGCTGAAGGCTTGCTTCGCGCCCTCGTCCCCACCTGCTCAAAACCCCCTCAAGACAGCTAGAGGTGAACGCCTTCACCCCGTGCCTCACACCGGCATCGCCAAACTGGCAGATGAGCCAGCGGTCGAGCAATGGCTCAAAGGAAAAAGCGATCTGTGGATTCAGCCCAAAGTGGACGGGGTCGCAGTCACCCTCGCTTATGAGAATGGCAAGCTGGTTCAAGCCATCAGCCGAGGCGACGGAATCAAAGGGCAAGACTGGACGGCCCACGCCTTGAAGATCTCAAGCATTCCCGCTCACGTTGCGGAAAAGGAAAACCTGGTGCTGCAAGGCGAGCTGTATTGGCGCCTCTCAGACCACGTGCAGGCTGAAGCGGGAAGCCTGAACGCGCGAAGCCAGGTGGCAGGGTTGCTGGCGAGAAACAGCATTGATGGGGTCGAGGGTGCGCACATCGGACTGTTCGTCTGGGACTGGCCGAGGGGGCCCCGCAACATGAAGGAGCGGCTGGAACGCCTAAAGACGCTGGGATTCGACGACAGCGCCCGATTCAGCGAGCCCTTGGAAACCTTCGCGCAGGCGAAGCAATGGCGTGAGCACTGGTACACCCACCCACTGCCGTTCGCGACCGATGGCGTGGTGCTGCGCCAGGGTGAGCGTCCCTCGGCGGATCGCTGGCAGGCCAAGACGCCTTACTGGCTCGCAGCGTGGAAATACCCGTTCGCGCAGGTGCTGGGCGATGTGCGCAAGGTTCATTTCAACATCGGTCGCAGTGGCAAAATCACACCGGTGCTGGACATCGAACCGGTGCGACTGGATGACCGAACCGTGTCCCGGATCAATGTTGGCTCCCTTAAACGCTGGCAAACTCTGGACATTCGTCCGGGTGATCAAGTGGCGATCAGCTTGGCCGGATTGACCATTCCCCGATTGGACGGGGTGGTTTCACGCAGCGCGGAACGGACGTCCATGGAGGTTCCAGACGCAACAGCGTTTCACGCGCTGAGTTGCTGGCAGCCCACTGAGGGGTGCGAAAGCCAGTTCCGCGAACGTCTGAAATGGCTAGGCGGCAAGAAGGGTTTGGCGCTCAAGGGCGTAGGACCTGGCACATGGGACAAGCTGATCGAGGCCGGCCTGATAACAGGCCTGCTGGACTGGATGCACCTGGACAGTGCACTAATGTCGAACATTCCCGGCCTTGGTGAGCTGAGCAGCGCTAAACTGTTGAAGAGTTTTGACGTCGCGCGCGAACAATCCTTCGAAACGTGGCTCAAAGCGATCGGTTTACCACCCGCCGCTGGGGCGGATTTGGGTGATTCGTGGGACACGCTAGCGATTCGCAGCGTCGATCAGTGGCAGTCCGAGCCGGGCATTGGCCCAGCTCGTGCGAAGCAGTTGTATGCATTTTTCCAAGACCCGCAGGTGCAAGCATTAAGCACGCAATTGCGGGAGCAAGGTATCAAGGGATTTTAGGCATTGTGTCCCGGTCAGCCGTGTCGACTGGCCGGGTCTTTATTTTGAGGATTCGTCATGAAGTTTCAGTCATCTCTTATTGCGTTCGCGGCATGCGGTCTGTTGGCCGCGCCTGTGTTCGCCGCAGAACAGGCACCCGCGCTGACCGGCTGCGCCGCCAAGCGCCAAGACATCAACACCCAGCTCGAACAGGCCAAGGCCGCAGGCAACAGCAACCAACAGGCCGGGCTTGAAAAAGCCTTGAGTGAAGTCACCGCCAACTGCACCGACGCAGGCTTGCTCAAGGAACAAGAAAAGAAAGTGCTCGACGCCAAGCGCGAAGTCGGCACCCGCCAGGCCGATCTCGACAAGGCCATGAAAAAAGGCGACCCCGACAAGATCAACAAGCGCAAGGACAAGCTCGCCGAGTCACGCAAAGAGTTGCAAGACGAGCAGCAGAAGCTGGAGCAATTGCAGCCGGATGAAGACGACTAGAAGCAGCCACGAGCTTTAAGCGACAAGCTGCCAGAGTCGGCGCGGCGCAATATCTGCTTGCCGCTTAAAGCTCGACACTCCCAGCTGCTCTTCAATGGTTGCGAAACTCTTTATGACAGGCATCGCACGCGTCCTCGACGTTGTTCATCGGCGGGATCATGTTCGCGGGGGTCAGTTGAAGGGTTTGGGTGGCAATCACCAACTCCCCGGTCCGGGCCTCCAGCGCCCGGGCAAGCTCTTGAAAACGCGCCTGGCGTTCCCAGACCGCATCTTTCGCACTGGTGTGCTCGGACTCTTTCACTGCCGGAAAATGCTTCCACGGCTCGTGCGCCAAGGCATCGAGCTTCAGCGCGCCTTCGGCGAATTTAGGTCCATCGAACGGCAAGCGGCCACGTAACATTCCGCCAGTGTCTTCGCTGGTCTTGAGCATCTGCTTGAAAATCGCCTTGCGTTGCGACAGGGGCGAATTCGGATCTTCCCCGCTACACGCGCTGAGCATCACACCCACCATCAGCATCAGGCCAACGGCTTTCAGGGTAGGGGGTACACGCGGTTTTTCCACGGCAACGCTCTTCGATTTCATGGCGGCTCTGGGCTGAAAAATGGCGTCCAGTATCTGCGTCCGCCATGAAAAATCCAAGATGGGTGTCCGTCAAACGGAAACCCCGAACAGCGCGACCACCAAAGCCAAGCCAATGAACCACGCCAGCGAACGCAGGGCCGCGAGATCAGCGAGGTAAAAAATGATGTACAGCAGACGGCTGGTAACGAAGAGCACCGCGAGCACATCAATGGTCACCAACTGGGCGACACCGGCGACGTGGGCAATAAGGACCCCTGCGGCGAACCCTGGAATCGCTTCGAAGCTGTTCTGCTGTGCGGCGTGGGCACGGCGCGGCAGGCCTTCGAGATTGTCGAGAAAGTCCCTCGGATTGTGGTTTTGCCGGGCGCCGAATTTTCCGCCACTGAACTTGGCAATGGACGTACACACCAGCGGCAGCAAAATCACGATCAACACGCACCAGAAGGCAACGGTCATGAACATCTTCCTTTTAAAATTTGAGCTTCATCAGAAGCATTCCAAGCAGCACCAACCCACAGGCTAAGAGCCGTGGCCGGCCAAAAGGTTCTTTCAGATAGCGCATGCCGAACAGCACCACCAACACTACGCTGACTTCGCGCAAGGCGGCGGCCTCAGCGACCGAGCCCAGCTGCATCGCCCACAACACCAGTGCATAGCTGGCCAATACGCAAAAGCCGACGCTCAGGCCGAGTTTCCATTGCTCGCGCCAGAACAGCATGAAGGCCGGACGCTTGTTGACCACCGCCAGCAACGGGAAGGGCCACGCGCTGATGAACGTCAGCCACACCAGATAATCCAGCGGCGCGACACCCCGCTTGAGCGCCTGACCATCGATCCACGTGTAAAAGCCGATGCACAGCCCGATCAGCCCTACCACCGGCAGCATCGACCATGGCAAACGGTCGCCCCCTCCGCCCTGCCACAGCAGGCAGGCCATGCCGCACGGGATCAACAGAATCCCGAGAATCTGCTGAGTGCTCAGATGCTCTCCCGCGAAGATCAGGGTCAGCGCCAGTACCACCAAAGGCGACAATCCGCGCATCAGGGGATACACCAGTCCAAGGTCGCCGACCCGATAGGCTTTGATCAGCAGCGCGCGATACAGCAGCTCGAACAACGCCGACGCCACCAGCCACGGCCAGATGTGCAGCGGAGGCGGCGACACGAAACCCAATGCGATCAGGGACAGACCGAACGCGACCACGTCCATGCTGGCGATGACCAGCAGGCGCTCGCCGCTGAATTTGATGAGGGTGTTCCAAGTGGCATGCAGCACCGCTGCGAGCAGGACCAGCATTGTCGCGAGCACGTGTACTCCTTATCCGCCCTGGCGAAAGCGCCGAGCGATTTTTCTTCCGGGCAACGCAGTCATCGATAGCCGCCAAAGCCCCGTGGCTGTTGAGGATAAGGGATTTCTCATGACAGAAGACATCCGCCTCATTTGGGGGTGCCTGTGTTTCTCGCTGCTGCCACAACCCGAACGATTGGCTAAGATGCCTGCCACCGTCGCGGTAAGCCGATCCTCAGGAGCCTGAATGTCCAGCGAAGAAGACACCACCGTCAGTGGTGCAGCGCCCATGATTCCCGACCAGCGCAGGGAGTTGATGCTGCGTCAGCTACGTAAGCACCAAGTGCTGAGCGTGCATCAACTGATGGAGATGTTCGACTGCTCGCACATGACTATCCGCCGAGACATCGCCCTGCTGGAGCAGAGTGGGCGAGCGTATTCAGTGACGGGCGGCGTGCGCATCGCCAGTCAGGTGCACAGCGAACCGAGTCATCAATCGAAAGCCGTGGTCGAGCTGCCGCACAAACAGGCGATGGCGAAACTTGCGTCCGGATTGCTGCACCCGGAAATGACGGTTTACCTGGACGCAGGCACTAGCACGCTGGAAATCGTGCCGTACATCGTCGCGCTGTCAGGCATGACCGTGGTCACCAACGACTTCGGCGTGGTGAATGCATTGGCCGACGCGACCCACGTGGCAGTGATTCACACCGGCGGCCAACTCGACCACCCAAACCGTTCCTGCGTCGGGGGTTTAGCGGCTGCCACCTTGCGCCAATTGGCGACGGACGTAGCCTTCATGTCCACCAGCTCCTGGGATTTGCAACGGGGCACCACCACCCCCTCGGCTTTGAAAGTCGAAGTCAAACAGGCAGCGATGCAAGCGGCCTCACGAAGTGTGCTGCTGACCACCAGCTCGAAATACGGCACGTTCGGCATGTACAAGGTCGCGGGGCTTGAGCAGTTCGACGCGATCATCAGCGATGACGGGTTGGCGCAGGCAGCGGCTGACAGCATTCGGGCGCAGGGGGTGGAGTTGATGCTGGCGTCGGTGGAGAAGCGCTGAATTTTCAGGCCCGACGGACGCGGTGTACCAGTCACTTGCTAAGCGTCTGGCACGCCGCATTTCGGATGCCTGAATCCAGGTTTCCAGTGGCTCTACCCAATTAACGATCACACCATCGTCGGGCAAATTTATCTGCCCTGTGCTTACGCGCTAAATACTTTTCTTATTCTCACTACCATCGACGTATACACTCTCTCTTACCGTTTTAGTGGGACGAATGTCCTGCCCCTCCGATTCGGTATTAGTAAAGTTGGATTTAGAACTGGCAGGGCCTGTTTGACTACCCGTCAATGCTGCGTTTCTAGCGCTTACCGATTCATCAGGTTTGTTGGCAATGCCAATGTCCACGGGATCCGCGACCACGCCCAAATCACAGGTCACTTCAGGGCTCTCTACAAATTGACCGCTGAGCCCCTCATTTACCGCCACATAGAACTCCACCTTTTCGTTAAAGGCTCTTTTTCCTTCGCCCTCAACTGTCAACGTCTTATCAGACACTGCTGTTTTCCCGAGGTCGAAATCCAAATGCTCATATTTTCCAGAAACGCCACCGTGGCCGATCCGTACGGTGTTGGCAAAGGTTTCTCTTGTTCTGTCGAACGGGCAACTGACCTTGAGCGTGCCAGAAAACTTATAGCCAGTGCTACCCACCGCCTCGACAGCAAATGAAATATAAGCTTTAGATCCAAAAGACGTTTTATCCAGTTTCAATTCGATCGCAGGCATGGCGATAACCTCCATATTGATTATGACTCCCGAGATGTTCGGCCAGCCATACATTCACTATCAACCCAGCCTATGAAAGATCAAGTCTGCAGGCGTTAAATATAGAAAATATGGACGGACGGCTTCCTAAAAACCTCCTCGATAAGCATCCGCAATAAACCATTAAAACCATATGGCCATTTACTTAAAGCTACCGAAATTAACCACACGACTTACATCGCGAACAGCAATATATAAACCACTTAACCTATTTACGTACCCGTTGAGATACTGAACGACAGATGGAAACCTGTGTGCGCCAGGGAAATGCCTTCGGCGTCGTCGGAGAAAAGATGATGTTCGGCGGGCACGAAATTTTGTGGGAGACGCCGGAGGTTACGACGGCAGCGAATTCGATGTCACAGACCACATTTCTGTGTCTGACCGACCGCCTGTGCGGCCGTCCTGACCTCCGAAGCCTCCTACAATGAATGCGCGGTGTTCCCAGCTTGATCGACGCCCGGTCCCTAAACCGGGGCTTTTTTGTGCCTGATCAAAAAACAAGCAATGTTAAGATTTGTTAAATCAAAAATCACTTCACATTATCCGCTCACGGGTTCACTATCTTTAACAGATCAGAACAAACACCGTTCGAGTGCCTGACGCAACGATGGCGCTCAACCCGAGGAGAGCTTCATGAATAACAAGAATGTCGGCGTCGTTGGACTGGGTGCGATGGGTCTGGGCATCGCCCGCTCCCTGCTGCGCAGCGGTTTCAATGTTCATGCCTGCGACGTCCGCGCTGCCGTGACGGAGCAATTCGCCAGCGAAGGCGGCGTTGCCTGTGATTCTCCTGCTGCCATGGCCGCGCTCTGCGATGTGATCGTGACCGTTGTGGTCAACGCCGAGCAGACCGAAACCGTGCTGTTCGGTGAGAACGGCGCCGTGGCTGCGCTGAAGCCCGGCCGCCTGGTCATCGGTTGCGCCACTGTCGCCCCGACCTTCGCCATCGAGCTGGGCCAGCGCCTGACCGAAAAAGGTCTGCTGTACCTCGATGCGCCGATCTCGGGCGGCGCTGCCAAGGCCGCTGCCGGTCAGATGACCATGATGACCAGCGGCCCCGCCGACTCCTACGCCAAAGCCGACGCTATCCTCAACGGCATGGCGGGCAAGGTCTATCGCCTGGGCGACGTTCACGGCCTGGGTTCGAAAGTCAAAATCATCAATCAGCTGCTGGCGGGCGTGCACATCGCCGCGAGCGCCGAAGCCATGGCGCTTGGCCTGCGCGAAGGTGTCGACGCTGATGCGCTGTACGAAGTGATCACTAACAGCGCCGGTAACTCGTGGATGTTCGAGAACCGCGTGCCGCACATCCTCAAGGCTGATTACACGCCACTATCGGCCGTGGATATTTTCGTCAAGGACCTGGGCCTCGTGCTGGATACCGCCCGCGCCAGCAAATTCCCGCTGCCGCTGTCGTCCACCGCGCACCAGATGTTCATGCAGGCCTCGACCGCAGGCTTTGGCCGCGAAGACGATTCCGCCGTGATCAAAATCTTCCCGGGCATCACCCTGCCTGTCGCCAAAGCCGCCAACGACTGAGGAATCGCCCATGAGCACTACCACTCCGCGCCCTCTGCTGGGCTGCATTGCCGACGACTTCACCGGCGCCACTGACCTTGCAAACATGCTGGTTCGCGGCGGCATGCGCACCGTGCAAAGCATCGGCATTCCAAGCGCCGACAGCCTGGCTGAACTGGACGCCGACGCCATCGTCATCGCGTTGAAATCTCGCACCACACCCGCTGCCGAAGCTGTCGAGGAATCCCTCGGAGCACTGCAATGGCTGCGTGATCGCGGTTGCGAGCAGATTTTCTTCAAGTACTGCTCCACCTTCGATTCGACCGCAAAAGGCAACATCGGCCAGGTCAGCGAAGCGTTGCTCAAGGCACTGGACAGCGACTTCACCCTCGCTTGCCCGGCGTTCCCGGAAAACGGCCGCACGATCTTCCGCGGTCATCTGTTTGTGCAGGATCAACTGCTCAATGAATGCGGGATGCAGAATCACCCGCTGACGCCGATGACCGACGCCAACCTGGTGCGCGTGCTGCAGTCGCAGACCGAGAAAAAAGTCGGGCTACTGCGCTACGACAGCATCGCCAAGGGCGTGGAAGGCGTGCGGGCGCGCATCGCCGAGCTGCGTGCCGATGGCGTAACCATGGCGATTGCCGACGCGCTGTCTGATGCCGACCTGTACACCCTTGGCGAAGCCTGCGCCGACCTGCCGCTGCTTACGGGCGGTTCGGGTCTGGCGCTGGGCCTGCCGGGCAACTTCCGTAAGGCGGGCAAGTTGCGCGACATCGACGCGGCTCAGCTGGAGCAAGTCGAGGGCGGCGAAGTGGTCCTGGCCGGCAGCGCCTCTGTGGCCACCAACGGTCAGGTCGCGGCCTGGCTCGACGCCAAGCGCCCTGCCCTGCGCATTGACCCACTGGCGCTGGCCGACGGCAAACCGGTGGTTGAAGACGCCTTGGCATTCGCCCGTGATGCCGGTCAAACCGTTCTGATCTACGCCACCAGCAGCCCGGAAGAAGTCAAAGCCGTGCAGCAAAAACTCGGTGTCGAGCGCGCAGGCGCGATGGTTGAGGATGCACTGGGCAAGATCGCCAAAGGCCTGCTGGACGCGGGCGTGAAGCGCTTCGTCGTTGCAGGTGGCGAAACCTCGGGCGCGGTGGTTCAGGCCTTGGGCGTGAGCCTGCTGAAGATCGGCGCGCAGATCGATCCGGGCGTTCCGGCGACCATCAGCAGCGGCGATCAACCGCTGGCACTGGCGCTGAAATCCGGCAACTTCGGCGGCCGTGACTTCTTCGACAAAGCCCTGAAGCAGTTGGCAGGGGGTGCCCAATGAACAGCCAAGTGAGCGCAGAAAACAAACTGCGCGACGAAATCTGCGACATCGGTCGTCTGCTGTTCGGTCGCGGTTACACCGTGGGCAGCGCGGGCAACATCAGTGCGCGACTGGACGATGGCTGGCTGATCACCCCGACCGACGCCTGCCTGGGTCGCCTCGATCCGGCCACTATTGCCAAGGTCAATCTGGCCGGTGAATGGGTGTCGGGCGACAAGCCGTCCAAGACCCTGATGCTGCATCGCGAAGTCTATGACCGTAATCCGGGCGTCGGCGGCGTGGTGCACACCCACTCCACGCATCTGGTGGCCCTGACCCTCGCGGGTGTCTGGCAGCCGAACGACATCCTGCCACCGATCACGCCGTATCAGGTGATGAAGGTCGGGCACATTCCCTTGATTGCCTACGAGCGCCCCGGCTCGCCAAAAGTCGCCGAACAGGTGGCAAAACTGGCGAACAGCGTGCGCGGCGTGATGCTTGAGCGGCTGGGCCCGGTGGTCTGGGAAAGCTCGGTAGCCAAGGCGGCCTACGCCTTGGAAGAGCTGGAAGAGACCGCGCGTCTGTGGCTGATGAGCAACCCCAAACCCGAGCCGCTGGACGCAACGGCTCTGGAAGAACTGCGCCAGACCTTTGGCGTGACCTGGTAATCCACTCAGCGTTTTGATCGGAGACTGTCGCGGCGGTCTCCGGCGACCCGGTTATGCCGGAAACAATAACAACAGGGCACCACACATAACATGACCCCACTATTACTGATGATCATCGCCGGAGCCGGCATCGCGCTGTTGCTGCTTCTGGTACTCAAATACAAATTCCAGCCGTTCGTGGCCCTGATGCTGGTCAGCATCATCGTCGCGCTGGTCGCCGGGGTAAAACCGGCTGATCTGGTGGCGACCATCGAAGGCGGCATGGGCAAGACGCTCGGCCACATCGCGATCATCATTGCGTTGGGTGCCATGATCGGTCGGATCATCGAACTCTCGGGCGGCGCGGAAGCACTGGCCAAGTCGCTGATCAACCGTTTCGGCAACAAGCGCACGCCGCTGGCCTTGACGGTCGCGGGCTTCATGGTCGGCATTCCGGTGTTCTTCGAAGTGGGCGTGATTATCCTCATGCCGCTGGCCTATGGCGTCGCTCGCGCGGCCCGCAAGCCTCTGCTGATTTTCGCCCTGCCGATGTGTGCTGCGCTGCTGTCGGTGCACGCGTTTCTGCCGCCGCACCCGGGCGCCGTCGCGGCTGCCGGTCAATTGGGCGCGGACTTGGGCCGTGTGCTGATGTTCGGCATCCCGATCGTCGCGGTGCTGTGCCTGATCGGCTATGTGATTGCCGGTCGCATGACGCGCAAGACCTACCCGATGACCGACGACATTCGCAGTGAAGTCTACGGCCCGCACATCACCAACGAAGACCTGGTGGCGTGGGCGAACAACGACTATTCAACCAGCAAAGAAGCGACTCAGACCAAAGAACTGGGGCTGGAAGAAAGCGCCAGCAGCCTGGCCGCTCGCTTGCCAAAGGCGCCAGCACCGGGTGCGGGCCTCATCGTTGCTCTGATCCTGCTGCCCATCATCCTGATCCTGCTGGGCACGCTGGCCACCACCATGCTGCCTGCCGACTCCGGCCTGCGCAGCATCCTGACCGTGCTGGGTGCACCGTTGGTTGCGCTGCTGATCGACACCCTGCTGTGCGCCTGGGTGCTGGGTTCGCGCCGTGGCTGGAGCCGCAGTCAGGTCTCTGACGTGATCGGTTCGGCGCTGCCGGGCGTGGCGATGGTGATCCTGATCGCCGGTGCTGGTGGTGTGTTCGGTAAGGTACTGGTCGACACCGGTATCGGTGCGGTCGTTTCCGAAGCATTGCGCAGCACCGGCCTGCCAGTTCTGGCGCTGGGCTTCATCCTGACCCTGCTGTTGCGCGCCGTTCAAGGCTCGACCACAGTGGCGCTGGTCACCACCGCTGGCATTCTCAGCCCGCTGATCGCGACCCTGAACCTGAGCGCCAACCACATGGCCCTGCTGTGTCTGGCCATGGGCGGTGGCGGCCTGGCCATGTCGCACATCAACGACGCCGGTTACTGGATGTTCACTAAACTGGCTGGCCTCAACGTCGGTGACGGCCTGCGCACCTGGACCTTTTTGGTGACCGTTCTAGGGACTCTCGGCTTCCTGATGACGCTGCTGCTCTGGCCCTTCGTATAACCCGGCCTGTCTGGAAGCTGCTGCGCTCGCGGCGCTTCCAGACAGATTGGCATTTTTTGGAGATTGCTATGCCTCGCTTCGCTGCCAACCTCAGCATGCTGTATCCGCAACACGACTTTCTGGCCCGCTTTGGCGCTGCGGCGACTGACGGCTTCAAAGGCGTGGAGTACCTGTTCCCGTACGACTTCAGTGCAGCCGAAATCAAACTGCGCCTGGAAGACTTCGGCCTGACCCAAGCGTTGTTCAACGCGCCACCGGGTGACTGGGCCAAGGGCGAACGCGGGATTGCATCGCTGCCGGGTCGGCAGAGCGAGTTTCGCAGCGGCTTTCAGAAAGCGCTCGAATACGCGGCGGTACTGGGCAATGACCGGATTCACGTGATGGCGGGCTTGCTCCCGAGTGAAGACCTGCGCCAGAAACACCACGCCGTGTACCTGGAGAACCTGGCCCACGCGGCAGAAGAAGCGGCCAAAGTCGGCATTACGGTGCTGATCGAACCGATCAACACCCGTGACATGCCGGGTTTCTTCCTCAATCGTCAGGATCAGGGTCAGGCGGTGTGCAAGGAAGTCGGCGCGGACAACCTGAAAGTGCAGTTCGATTTTTACCACTGCCAGATCGTCGAAGGTGACGTGACCAGCAAACTGTGCCGCGACTTTGCAGGCGTCGGCCACATCCAGATCGCGGGTGTTCCCGATCGTCACGAGCCGAGCATGGGCGAAGTGAATTATCCGTGGCTGTTCGAAGAGATCGACCGCCTGGGTTACACCGGCTGGGTCGGCTGCGAATACCGCCCGCGTGGTGACACCAGCGAAGGGTTGCAGTGGTTGCGGGATTGGAAGGCCAGTAATCCGGAGTGATGCTCTCTGCTGCCAGATCGTGCTTGAGGACGGCGACCGGCCCGGAAACGCGAGCGCCTGTGATTTCTCCAGGAGCGAATTCATTCGCGAAAGATTGGCCCGGCGACGGAGATGTATCGTCTGAACGGCCCTCTCGCGAATGAATTCGCTCCTACAGGTGTCGTGTCGGTCTCACCCTCTCGGCATGACGCCATTTCTGTGGGAGACGCCGGAGGTTACGACGGCAGCGAATGCGATCTGTCTGTCACCCCCGGCTCCCATGGCTTTCAGCCAAAAGCGGCGATCACTCGTTGATCACTTCATCCTTGAACTGGTCTTTCACGTACGTGATCTCGGTCTTGCCGTGCGGCGCTGGCAGGCCGTCTTCCCCCAGGTTCACGAACACCATCTTCTCGACCGTCAGGATGCTTTTGCGGGTGATCTTGTTGCGCACTTGGCAGGTCAGGGTGATCGACGTCCGGCCAAACTCGGTGGCCGTGATGCCCAGTTCAATGATGTCGCCCTGACGCGAGGCGCTGACGAAGTTGATTTCGGAAATGTACTTGGTCACCACACGCTGGTTGCCCAGTTGAACGATGGCGTAAATCGCCGCTTCTTCGTCGATCCAGCGCAGCAGACTGCCACCGAACAGCGTGCCGTTCGGGTTGAGGTCTTCGGGTTTTACCCATTTGCGAGTGTGGAAGTTCATGGGTGGCTCCAAGGCGTTTGGGAAATCGTGGCGTTTGTGCCCCCAAGCTTCAAGCTTCGAGCCACAAGCTGCAAGTAAAAGCAGATCCGCTTTCACTTGTCGCTTGCAGCTTGCAGCTTGCCGCCCAAGCCTTATAATCGGCACCGCTTCAAAAAACGGTCATCACCGCTTGATACCGTTTTCCCGCCACCTGTCCGAGGGGCGCTGCAGCAGGTCAGACCTGTCAGGCTCGGAGAGGGCGTTGTTTGGTCTGGCGTTCCGCCGATCAAGCCTTAAACGCACAACGGCGCCCATTCGCACCCTACGAATGGAGACTCTTATGAGCGCTGTACTGACGCCCAACGATTTCAACGACTACAAGGTCGCCGATATTTCCCTGGCTGCCTGGGGCCGTCGCGAAACCATCATCGCTGAATCCGAAATGCCTGCCCTGATGGGCCTGCGTCGCAAATACGCCGGTGAGCAACCGCTGAAAGGCGCGAAAATCCTCGGCTGCATCCACATGACTATTCAGACTGCCGTGCTGATCGAAACCCTGGTTGCCCTGGGTGCCGAAGTGCGCTGGTCGTCCTGCAACATTTTCTCGACTCAGGACCAGGCCGCTGCCGCCATCGCCGCTGCCGGCATCCCTGTTTTCGCCTGGAAAGGCGAGACCGAAGCCGAGTACGAGTGGTGCCTGGAGCAGACCATCCTCAAGGACGGTCAGCCATGGGACGCCAACATGATCCTCGACGACGGCGGCGACCTGACCGAGCTGCTGCACAAGAAATACCCGGCGATGCTGGAAAAAATCCACGGCGTCACCGAAGAAACCACCACCGGCGTTCACCGCCTGCTGGACATGCTGGCCAAGGGCGAACTGAAGATCCCTGCGATCAACGTCAACGACTCGGTCACCAAGAGCAAGAACGACAACAAATACGGCTGCCGTCACAGCCTGAACGACGCCATCAAGCGCGGCACCGACCACCTGCTGTCCGGCAAGCAAGCGCTGGTCATCGGCTACGGTGACGTGGGCAAGGGTTCGGCTCAGTCGCTGCGTCAGGAAGGCATGATCGTCAAGGTCACCGAAGTCGACCCAATCTGCGCCATGCAAGCCTGCATGGACGGTTTCGAACTGGTTTCGCCGTTCATCGACGGTGAAAACGACGGCACCGAAGCCAGCATCGACAAAGCGCTGCTGGGCAAGATCGACCTGATCGTGACCACCACCGGCAACGTCAACGTCTGCGACGCGAACATGCTGAAAGCGCTGAAAAAACGCGCCGTGGTCTGCAACATCGGTCACTTCGACAACGAAATCGACACCGCTTTCATGCGCAAAAACTGGGCATGGGAAGAAGTGAAGCCGCAAGTGCACAAGATCCACCGCACCGGCGCTGGCGAATTCGACGCGCAGAACGACGACTACCTGATCCTGCTGGCCGAAGGCCGTCTGGTGAACCTGGGCAACGCCACCGGTCACCCAAGCCGCATCATGGACGGTTCCTTCGCCAACCAGGTTCTGGCTCAGATCTTCCTGTACGGCCAGAAATACGCTGACCTGAGCCCTGCTCAGAAAGCCGAGCGCCTGACCGTTGAAGTGCTGCCGAAGAAGCTGGACGAAGAAGTCGCCCTGGAAATGGTACGTGGCTTCGGCGGCGTCGTGACCAAACTGACCAAGACTCAGGCCGACTACATCGGCGTGACTGTTGAAGGCCCGTTCAAGCCGCACGCATATCGTTACTGATACGCCTGCAGGACGGCATGCCCGTTGATTCGGGCACGCCACCCCTGCAAGAACGACCATTACCCCTGTAGGAGTGAGCTTGCTCGCGATAGCGTCAGATCTGAGAAGGATCATTGACTGACCCGACGCTATCGCGAGCAAGCTCACTCCTACAGGGTTTTGCGTAGGCTTTTCCCAGGATACGACCATGTCCCAAGACCGTCGCTACAGCTTCGAGTTCTTCCCCACGAAGACCGACGCTGGTCATGAAAAACTGCTTGCCACCGCTCGTACGCTGGCTGGCTATAACCCTGACTTCTTCTCCTGCACTTACGGTGCCGGTGGGTCCACGCGCGACCGCACGATCAACACCGTGCTGCAGCTGGAAAAAGAAGTGAACATTCCCGCCGCCCCGCATTTGTCGTGCGTCGGCGACAGCAAGGCCGATTTGCGTGGCCTGTTGACTCAGTACCAGGAGGCGGGCATCAGCCGTATCGTTGCCCTGCGCGGCGACCTGCCATCCGGCATGGGCATGGCCAGCGGCGAGCTGCGTCACGCCAACGATCTGGTGAGTTTCATCCGCGAAGAAACTGGCAGCCACTTCCACATCGAGGTCGCCGCTTACCCGGAAATGCACCCGCAAGCGCGCAACTTCGAAGACGATTTGAAGAACTTCGTGCGCAAGGCCAATGCCGGTGCCGACAGCGCCATCACCCAGTACTTCTTCAACGCCGACAGCTATTTCTACTTCGTCGAGCGCGTGCAGAAGATGGGCGTGAGCATTCCGGTGGTGCCAGGGATCATGCCGATCACCAACTACAGCAAACTGGCGCGTTTTTCCGACGCGTGCGGTGCTGAAATCCCACGCTGGATTCGCAAGCAACTCGAAGCCTACGGCGACGACTCGGCGAGCATTCAGGCCTTCGGCGAACAGGTCATCACTGAGATGTGTGACCGCTTGTTGCAAGGCGGAGCCCCGGGTTTGCACTTCTACACGCTGAATCAGGCCGAACCGAGCCTCGCCATCTGGAATAACCTGCAACTGCCCCGCTAAATCGTCGGAATCCCATCGGGATGCTCCGGTCACATTAAGGCAATGTTTTTCCAGCAGGCTTCGTCACGACGAGGCTTGCTGTAGCCTTGATTAAGACGGACATCCAGTGACTGCATTCAGACCCATTCTTGCGCGCCCCCAGCTTGTCTACCTGGTTTTCGGCGCCGACACCTACCATCAGGAAGCCGTGTTCAGCATCGCGAGCGCTTTGGCGCAGGCGGGCGACGGGCGCTCATTCGACATCCAGGTGTTCACCGACAATCCTTCGCCCTATCGCCCATTGCCGGTCCGTGTCCGGGCACTCGACGCCGATCAACGTCGCGAATGGAGCGGTCCTCATCAATACGCTTTCCGCTGCAAGCATGTCGTCGCCCGCAAGGTGCTGCAGGAGTCGGAAAAAGTCGTGCTGATCGACACTGACACGTTCTTCCAGGACAGCCCCATGAAGCTGTTCGAAAGAGTCCAGCCCGACACACTCCTTTGCAATGCCTTCCAGTTGCGCTACGACGACTGCAAGGAAACCGTGCTCTACACCGCGCTGGCCGAAACGCTGGCGCAGCGGGATCTGGCTGACGGTCATATGCGCCTGGTGAACTCAGGTGTGATCGGACTGACCCACGCCAACGTCGCGATACTCGACCGGTCCATCGCGCTGATGGACGAGTTCTACCCCATCACGCCGGGCGCCGTGACGCTGGAGGAGTTCTGCCTGGGAGTGGCCGCGTACCGAACGCTGAAAACCGATCAGTGCACCGACGTGATTCATCATTACTGGAGTCGCAAGCAAGTGTTCCGCGCCAAGGTTCGCGCCTGGCTGCGCAAACACGAAGAGGCGCCCTTGAGTCATGAAGCATTGGCCGATACGCGCAACGTGTCTGCCCGTCTTCCTCGCCCCAGCACATGGCAGCGCTTGCTGTACAAAGGCGCGACACTGGCCGTTCCCAAGGCCCAGCGCCAGTTCATCCGTGAACTGCTCTATGGCTGCTGCGAACACGCTAACGAATTCGACCGGGCCTGCTCGGCGGTCTGGTGGGAGAAGGCGTTTCACAACGCTGAAAAACGCCATAAAGGCTCGATTGCCCCATCACAGCTGAATCAATGGCTGGAGCACTGGGCGGTGAAACGGTTACTCGGACTCAGGCGCGTCGCGATATATCGGCACCTGGTTCAAGCCCGATCGACGCGCTGAGTATTGAGGTAGAGCGCTCGGGTTTTGCCGCCTCGCAAGTGCCGCCTCTTCTATTTGCGGGTCGAGCGTCGTAATCTCCTGCCATGCCTCTAGCCTTCCGCCTATTGTTCGCTGCCCTCCTCGCCTGCCTGAGTTTCAGCGCAATGGGTGAGAAGATTCGCATCGTCACCGAGCCGTGGGCCCCCTATGTGATGGTGGAAAACGGGAAGGCGTCTGGTCTGGACTACGACACTACGGCCATCGTCTTTCAACGACTGGGGATCGACGTGCAGTGGCAGTTCCTGCCCTGGAAGCGCTGTCTGATGATGCTCCAGCAAGGCGAAGCCGATGGCGCGCTGGATATCTTCAGGGCCAGCGAGCGCGACGATTTGCTGCTCTACCCCAGCGAGCCGATGTCCGACGTCAACTGGGTGCTGTTTCAAGCCAACGCCCGCCCGCACCCTTTTAACAGCCTCGACGACCTCAAGGGACTGACGGTGGGCGTTTCGCCGGGCTACCTGTATTCGCCTGAATTCGACAGCTCGACGACCTTTATCCGCGAGCCCGCCCCCAGTCACGAAGCGAACTTCGGCAAGCTGATTCGGGGACGCATCGACCTGCTGGTGACCGATCGCAGACTGGGCCAGCAGATGCTCGACCAACTCAAGCTCCGGGATCAGGTCAGCCAATTGCCCACTGTATTGAGCACGCGAGAGCAATTTCTTGCAGTACGCCGTAACGCAGGCATGGATTTGCTGGTACAACGTTTCGGTGCCGAGTTGAAACGCTTCAAGCGCGAGCCGGCGTATGCGCAATTGGTGGCGCACTACACCGGGGAAACGTTGCAGACGTCACAGCATTCTCCGACAGTTTCGTCAGCGATCAGCGTAGAAAAAACCGTTGAGCAGCATGAACGCAGCGCGTTGTGATTGCTCTGTTATACTCCGGCCTTCCCGCCAGGCTTATCGCCCGGATGCTCGGTCTCACAGAAGACTTCTCGATCACGTCAGCAGCGCATTCTCTTTCTCGCGCTCATGCCACGAGTTGAACTTACAGACCCCGGGATCGCGCCATTTGAATGCCAATTCGCGCCGCGCAGCTCATTCCTATTCGGGCCACAGGCCCCAACTTAAGACAGGATTACTCATGTCCTTTGCTTCCCTCGGTCTCTCCGAGGCTTTAGTCAGCGCCATCGAGGCTGCTGGCTATACCCAGCCTACTCCGGTGCAACAGCGGGCCATTCCCGCCGTGTTGCAAGGCCGCGATCTGATGGTCGCCGCTCAGACAGGTACTGGTAAAACCGGCGGTTTCGCCCTCCCGATTCTGGAGCGCCTCTTCCCCGCCGGCCACCCGGACAAATCCCAGCGTCACGGCCCGCGCCAACCACGCGTACTGGTCCTGACCCCAACCCGTGAACTCGCGGCCCAAGTTCACGACAGCTTCAAGATCTACGCCAAGAACCTCAAGTTCGTCAGCGCCTGCATCTTCGGCGGCGTCGGCATGAACCCGCAGGTTCAGGCGATGGCCCGTGGCGTTGATGTCCTCGTCGCCTGCCCGGGTCGCCTGCTGGACCTGGCTGGCCAAGGCAGCGTCGATCTGTCCCACGTCGAAATCCTCGTGCTGGACGAAGCCGACCGCATGCTCGACATGGGCTTCGTTCACGATGTGAAGAAAGTCCTCGCCCGCTTGCCTGCAAAACGCCAGAACCTGCTGTTCTCGGCTACCTTCTCGGCCGACATCACCGCCCTGGCCGGCAAGCTGCTGCATAACCCGGAACGCATCGAAGTCACGCCGCCGAACACTACGGTCGAGCGTATCGAACAACGCGTTTTCCGCCTGCCCGCCAACCATAAGCGTTCGCTGCTGGCGCACCTGATCACTCAGGGTGCGTGGGAACAGGTACTGGTGTTCACCCGTACCAAGCACGGCGCCAACCGTCTGGCCGAGTACCTGGACAAACACGGCTTGAGCGCTGTGGCGATTCACGGCAACAAGAGCCAGAACGCCCGCACCAAAGCGCTGGCCGATTTCAAGGCCGGCACCGTGCGCATCATGGTTGCCACTGACATCGCGGCACGGGGTCTGGACATCGACCAACTGCCTCACGTGGTCAACTTCGAACTGCCGAACGTCGACGAAGACTACGTGCACCGCATTGGCCGTACCGGTCGTGCAGGCCGTACCGGTGAGGCGATCTCTCTCGTGGCGCCGGACGAAGAGAAGCTGCTGAAAAGCATCGAGCGCATGACCAAGCAGAAGATCGCCGACGGTGATCTGATGGGCTTCGACATCAACGCCGTCGAGGCCGAGAAGCCAGAAGTTCGCGAGCGTCCGGACGTGCGCAACCCGCGCAACGCTCGTGGCCCGCGTGGCGACGGTCCGAACGGCGGCGGTGGTGGTGGCGGTCGCAAGGACAAAGGCAAAGACAAGGGCAAGGAAAAACCGGCAGCCGCCGCAGCCTCGGGCGAACGCCCGGCGCGTCCAGCCCGTCAGCAAAAGCCTCGTCAGGGCACGCCGTCCAACGAGGCGCGTTCGGCACAACAGCCACCAGCCCCTCGTGCGGACCGCGCACCGGATGAGTTTCTGGATGACGAAGTCGACAACTTCGGCAACCGCGCTGACTACGTGAGCCCTTATCAAGGCAAGAACCAGCAGGGCCGTAACCGTCGTCCTGGTGCCCCGGCCACTGGCGCAGCTCCGGCAGCGCGTGGTCAGGCACCGGGCCGTAGCGGCCCTCGCAGTGGTTCCGGTGGCGGCGCCAGCACAGGTGCCGCCGCAGGTGCAGGCGCGCCTGCCAAGCGCAGTGGCCCGCGCAACGGTTCCGGTCGTGATGGCCAGGCCCGTCGCGAAGACCAACCACGCAACCGTCGTCCGGCTCGCGACGATCAACAGCCTGCTCGTCAGGAGCCGGCCGTTCGTGGTCCTCGTGACGGCCAGCCCGGCCCGAAGATCATGCACAAAGAGTCCAAGAGCGACCGTTTCCCGTCCGCCGAGCTGCTCGACCAGTTGCCGAGCCGCCCACGGGGTGAGAAACCCGCCCTGCTGACCCGCAACCGCGAAGGTTAAGCACAGGCTGTAATGAAAACGCCCCGACTGGTTCGGGGCGTTTTCATTTGTCGTGAACGTCGCCTCTGTGGGAGGCGGGGTCCAGCAAAAACGCCGACCCTGAGGTCGGCGTTTTCGGTGCTGCAGCCCGTTTTACTTGGCTTTGACGCCTTCGAACGAGATGTCGAAGGTGACGGTGTCAGACTGTGGACCCAGGTCCATCATCTTGCCGAAATCAGAACGCTTGATGGTGGTGGTACCGCTGAAGCCTGCACGGTAGCCGCCCCATGGATCCTTGCCTTCGCCGTTGAAGGTTGCCTTGATGACGACAGGCTTGGTGACGCCGTGCAGGGTCAGGTCGCCAGTTACGTCAGCTGTGTCTTTGCCGTCAGCATTCTTGCCAGTCGACTTGACGCTGGTGGACACGAACTTGGCGTCCGGGTAGGTCGCGACGTCCAGGAAGTCCTTGCTGCTGATGTGCTTGTTACGCTCAGCGTGGTTGGTGTCAACGCTGGCGGTTTTGATGTCGATGCTGATTTTGCTGTCTTCAGGCTTGGCAGCGTCAAAGCTGAAGTTACCGCTCCAGTCCTTGAACGTACCGTGGATGAAGCTGTAGCCCAGGTGGCTGATCTTGAAATCGATGAAGGCGTGCTGGCCTTCTTTGTCGATGGTGTAGTCAGCCGCCATGACCTGACCGGCCGACAGCAGAGCGGTACCCAGAGCCAGTGCAGCAAAAGTCTTTTTCAACATACGTCGTCTTCCTGTTTAGTGAGTCGAATTCAGGCCTTGCGGCCCAGCATGCGAATGAGCGTGGCATCACGATCAATGAAGTGATGCTTCAAGGCGGCCAGCCCGTGGAGTCCCGCAAAAATCACCAGCGTCCAGGCCAGATACAGGTGCACTTCGCCAGCCACGTCCGCCTGGTCGGGCAGTCCGCTGATCAGCGCAGGCACTTCAAACAATCCAAACACCGGTATCCCGACGCCTTCGGCGGTGGAGATCAGGTAACCGGCAAACATCACCAGGAACAGGTCCAGATAAAGGAACGCGTGCCCCAGTTTGGCAGCGATACGCACGAACTGGCTGTGATTATGCGGTGACGGCGGTGGCGGGCTGATGAGACGCCAGACCACGCGGATCAGCATAAAGAGAAACAGCGTGATACCGATGCTCTTGTGCAGATCAGGTCCCGCTTTACGCCAAGTGTCGTAGTAGCCGAGACCGACCATCCACAAACCCAAGGCAAACATCCCGAACACAGTCAGCGCGACACCCCAATGCAAAACGATGCTGACCCAGCCATATCGAGAAGAAGAGTTGCGTAACTGCATGGTTTCTTTCCTGTAGAAGCTGAGTGGAAGATTATCGGTTTATCTATCGAAAGAAAGCGCAAAATACTGCTTTGAAATATCAAGGAATGCGATAGAAACGTGTCGTCGTATTTTTCCTTTGGGTGGATTAACGGAACGTTATGGAATCCCTCATTCCTGTAGGGGCCGGCTTGCTGGCGAAGGCGGTGGTTCAGCCAATATTGGGGTGTCCGGGCTGACGCTTTCGCCAGCAAGCCGGCTCCTACGCGTTCCGCGCCCACATGCCTTCGCGAATAAATTCGCGCCCACCGGGTGTACAACACTCTAGACGTCGCTTTTATTCGCGGGCAAAAAAAAGCGCGGTATCAAACCGCGCCTTTCTCATTGCCTCATCTCAACGATCAGTTTTTGCTGTCCGTTGCCGGGGCTGCCGTTTTGTCGGTGGCAGGTTTGGCCGGGGCCTTCTTCGCGGCATCGGCTTTGGCAGGTGCCTTGTGGGTGGAAGCTGGCTTCGCAGGGGCCTTTTTCGCAGGCTCCTTTTTAGCCGGTTCTTTCTTCGCCGGAGCCTTTTTCGCAGGCTCGGCAGGTTTGGCGGGCTCGACCACCGGCGCAGGCGGCGGCGTGACAGGCGCTGGAGCCGGGGCAGGGGCTGGCGCAGGAGCAGGCTCTGGCGCTTTTTCGGCCGGTTTCGGCTCTGGTTTGGAACCGCCGAACATGTTGGAGAAGAAGCCGCCGATGCCGCCGCTGCTTTCTTTCGCAGGCTCAGGTGCCTTCGGTGGGGCGACTTTCACAGGTTCGAACGATTTGCCGGCTGCCAGATCCTGTACTTGGCTGGCCGCACGCTGACCGGTACGCAGCGCGCCTTCCAACGTGCCCGGGTACAGGCTGTCGGTGTGCTCGCCAGCAAAAGCTACGCGTTGCAACGGCTTTTCCCACAGACGCCAGTACTTGCTGATCTGGCCAGGGCCGAATGCCAGGTAGGCACCGCCCGTGGAAGGATCGACGCTGGAGCGACGGATTTCGTAACCGGTGAATGCACCGCGCGCCTGAGGGTAGAAAGCGTGCAGACGGATCAGCACCTGATCCACCATCTGTTTGTCGCCGAAGGCCTGCATGATGCGCGCATTGTCGCCAGACAGATTGATCACGGCATTGGCGCCGCCCTTCAAAGCAGGCTCGATCCAGAGCATGCCCAGTCCGGTGTTGCTGTAGATTTCGCCGGACATGCGGGCCTTGCTGTCCCAGACCGGAGTCTTGAACTTGAGCATGATCTGGTCATGCCAGCCGTAGTTGGTGCTCTTGATCGCGCCCTGATGCTGAGCATCCAGCGCCGGGGTCAATGTGATTTTGCTCAATGCGCGCAGCGGCACCGCAAGCACCACATACTCCGCCTCGTAACCCACCGAACCGACTTTGACGGTCACGCCGTCTTTGTCCTGGTTGATGGCCGAAACCGGCGAGTTGGTCTTGATCACTTTCAGCTGTTTGACGAACGCCTCGGCCAACACCGCACTGCCACCCGGCAGACGGGCCGCACGGCGGTCGCGGTCATCGATATCGCGACTCACCCGGGCCTGCTGTGCGAAGTACAGCAACGACAGGCGCGAAGGCTCGTCATAGCGTGTACGAATCTGCTGATTGATCAATTGACGAGCCGTTGGCGGGAGGGCCAGACGGTCGAGCCAGTTGGCGACGTTGATCTGGTCCAGCGCAAACAGCGTGCTGTTGGCGGCCGGGTTCAGAGGGTCGGTGATCGAGCGCGCCATGTCGTCCAGCGCCGCTTCGTAGCGCTTGATCGCTTCGGCAGTCGCGGGTTGTTTGGTGGCCAAATCGGCAGCGGAGAAATACTCGCCTTCGATCAGATAACCCGGCGTGCGCACGAACTCTGGCGCAGGCACAGGACTGAGCTTGAAGCGCTCCAGGTACTGATTGAGCACCGGCTGCGCCTTGGCATTGCCGATCCACTCACTGCCCGCCAAGCCAGATCGACCACCGACCGTGGGTTTGGCTTCCAGCAACGTGACTTGCCAGCCTTTGTTTTGCAGCTCGTAGGCCGCCGTCAGACCTGCAAGACCGCCACCGACCACGATGGCCGTATGGGGTTTATCCACAGCGAGCGCCGAAGCGCTGACCAGCCCAACCATCACCAGCGCACAGGCGCGCAGCCAACCAGAAAGCATTCAGCAAACTCCGGAATAAAACGTAGGAATTGTCGGGCTTTATCGCTCGATTCTTCAAAGAGCGCGAAGAATACGCCAGCCGGGAGAGGCCCGCCAGCAATGTCCGTCGGCGTTATTTCTGGCGTCAGCTATCCGAGAAAAGAAGGCATCAAAGGTTGTCCCGTTGCCGTGCATTGCATAGGCTTGCGCGATTGTTTTGCCTCGCCGAGTGCGAGCCGCCAGCTGGAGATGACCGATGGGCCTTAATAACGACTGGATGCAGCGCGACCTCAAGGTGTTATGGCACCCCTGCACCCAGATGAAAGACCATGAAAACCTGCCGCTGATCCCGATCAAACGGGGTGAAGGGGTGTGGCTGGAAGACTTCGAAGGCAAGCGTTACCTCGACGCCGTCAGTTCGTGGTGGGTCAACGTGTTCGGCCACGCCAACCCGCGCATCAATCAGCGCATCAAGGATCAGGTCGACCAGCTGGAACACGTGATCCTCGCCGGTTTCAGTCATCAGCCGGTGATCGAGCTCTCCGAGCGCCTCGTCGCCATGACGCCCGAGGGCTTGACCCGCTGCTTCTACGCCGACAACGGCTCGTCCTGCATCGAAGTCGCGTTGAAAATGAGCTTTCACTACTGGCTCAATCGCGGCAAGCCGGAAAAGAAACGCTACGTCACCCTGACCAACAGTTATCACGGCGAAACCGTAGCCGCGATGTCGGTGGGCGATGTGCCGCTGTTCACTGAAACCTACAAGGCGCTGCTGCTGGACACCATCAAGGTGCCAAGCCCGGACTGCTATCACCGGCCTGAGGGCGTGAGCTGGGAAGAACACACCCGCACGATGTTCGCGGTGATGGAACAGACGTTGGCGGACAACCATGACACCGTCGCGGCAGTGATCATCGAGCCGCTGATCCAGGGCGCGGGCGGCATGCGTATGTACGACCCGATCTACCTCAAGCTGCTGCGTGAGGCCTGCGATCGCTACGGCGTGCACCTGATTCATGACGAGATCGCGGTAGGTTTCGGTCGCACCGGGACGATGTTTGCCTGTGAGCAAGCCGGTATTCGTCCGGACTTCCTGTGCCTGTCAAAAGCCCTGACCGGCGGTTACCTGCCGCTGGCAGCGTGCCTGACCACCGATGACGTCTACAGCGCGTTTTACGATGACTACCCGACCCTGCGCGCCTTCCTGCACTCGCACAGCTACACCGGCAACCCGCTGGCCTGCGCCGCAGCCCTGGCGACGCTGGACATCTTCGAGCAGGACAACGTCATCGAGAACAACAAGGCGCTGGCCCAGCGCATGAAAACCGCGACGGCGCACCTGGTGGATCACCCGAACGTCGCCGAAGTACGCCAGACCGGGATGGCGCTCGCCATCGAGATGGTGCAGGACAAGGCCACCAAAACGGCCTATCCGTGGCAGGAACGTCGCGGCCTGAAAGTCTTCGAGCACGCCCTGACCCGTGGCGCGCTGCTGCGACCGCTGGGGAGCGTGGTGTATTTCCTGCCGCCGTACGTGATCACGCCAGAACAGATCGACTTCCTCGCCGAAGTTGCCAGCGAGGGCATCGACATCGCGACCCGCAGCAGCATCAGCGTGGCGGTGCGTGAGAACTTCCATCCGGATTTTCGTGATCCGGGTTGACGCTTTTCTGCGGATAACTCTGTAGGAGTGAGCTTGCTCGCGATTCGTCGTTTCAGACATCTTGATGTTGACTGACACTCCGCTATCGCGAGCAAGCTCACTCCTACAGAAGATAGCGTTGCATTCAACGAATACAGAGAAACAACCATGAGACTCTCCCGCTTTTTCATCGACGCCACCCTGAGCATCGGTGAGCACGAACTCCCCGAAGCCCAGGCCCATTACATCGGCCGAGTGTTGCGCATGGCCGAGGGCGATGCGGTGCAACTGTTCGACGGCTCAGGCCAGGAGTTTCGTGCCACATTGGTGGAAGTCGGCAAGAAGCGGGTCCGCGTTCAGGTGACCGAAAGCTTCGCGGGCCTCGCCGAATCGACCTTGCAGATTCACCTAGGCCAAGGCCTGTCTCGCGGCGAGCGCATGGATTGGGCGATTCAGAAAGCCACCGAATTGGGCGTCACGCAGATCACCCCCATCGTCAGCGAGCGCTGTGAAGTGCGCCTCAAGGATGAGCGCGCCGAGAAACGTCAGGCGCACTGGCAACAAATTGCGATCAGCGCTTGCGAGCAATGCGGGCGTTCCGTGGTGCCGGTGGTCAACCCGCCGGTCACCCTGAGCGACTGGCTCAAGCACACCGAAGCCGACCTGAAGCTGGTCTTGCACCCGGTGGCCGAACCGCTGGTAAGTCATGAAAAGCCGGGCACGCTGGCGTTTCTGATCGGCCCGGAAGGGGGATTGAACGACGCGGAAGTGGATCAGGCGCAAGACGCCGGTTTCCACGCCGCCCGCCTCGGCCCGCGCGTGCTGCGCACCGAGACCGCGCCAGTCGTCGCGTTGAGCGTGGCGCAGCATTTGTGGGGGGATTTTTAAAGGGCCGGGTGTCAAACCCGACATCCGCCCCCCAACCCTGTAGGAGCGAATTTATTCGCGAAAAAGTAGTACATCCGATGAAAACATGTCGGATGTACCCGCCTCTCGCGAATGAATTCGCTCCTACAGATTTGCGACCGCCCGCGAGACCGGATACGGACGCTCAAAGCACGTAGCGCGTGATCGCCACAAAATGCAGCAAACTCCCGGCAATCACAAACAGATGCCAGATGCCGTGCCAATGCCGAAAGCGCTTGTCGTAGGCAAAGAAAATAATCCCCACGGTGTACAGCACGCCGCCCAGCGCCAGCCAGGTAAACCCTGCCGTACCCAGCGCGGCCATCAGGGGTTTCACCGCCACCAACACAATCCAGCCCATCACCGCGTAAATCACGATGGACATGACCCGCGCCTCTGAGCGGGGTTTGATTTCCTGAAGGATGCCGATCACCGCCAGCCCCCAAACGATGCCGAACAGCGTCCAGCCCCACGGCCCGCGCAAAGTCACCAGGCAAAACGGCGTGTAACTCCCCGCGATCAGCAGGTAGATCGAAAAGTGATCCACCTTCTGCATGATCACCTTCGCCCGCCCCCGAACACTGTGATAAACGGTCGACGCGCTGTACAACATCACCAGCGCCACGCCATAGACCGCGACACTGACGATCTTCCACACATCACCGGCAAGGCTTGCGATCACCAACAACCAGACCGCACCGATGGACGCCAGCACCGCACCCACCAGGTGGGTCCAGGCGTTGAATTTCTCTCCGTAGTACATCCGCAAAAAACCTCTCTCAGTTGTACGACACTCGACAAGGCTCCAGCTTATGACCCAAAAGCGCAATGCATGTGTCAGTGTTAATGAGAATTTAATGCAGCCAGTCGGGTGTCAGTTGGGCACAATCAGCGGCTCGAACAACAAGAAAGGTCTGGAAGCGCCACGATGCAGATCGACGAAGAACTGACCCTCAAGAAGCTGGAGATTTTTCTGGCGTTCATGCGCACCGGCAATCTAGCCCGCGCCGCTGCGGAGTTGCAGACCAGCACCGTCAGCGTTCACCGGGCAATTCACTCGCTGGAAAACGCCTTGCGCTGCCCGCTGTTCAAACACGAGGGGCGCAACCTGACGCCGCTGGAAAGCGCCTACGTGCTGGAAGAAAGGGCGCAAAAGCTGGTGCAGGACGTGTTGAGCACGGTTGAACAGACGCGCGCGGCGGCAGGGTTTTCGGCGGCGCGGTTTAAGCTGGGCGCGCTGTATTCGTTAACGGTGAAGACTGTGCCGCAGCTGATCATGGGCCTGAAGCTCCGCCGCAGCGAGCTGAATATCGACCTGATTCTGGGATCGAACATCGACCTGTTCTTCAAGTTGAAGAACATGGAAGTGGACGCGATTCTGGTGTCGCTGAACGAAAGCGTCAGCGACCCGGATTGCGAGCAATTGCCGCTGTTTTCCGACGACATTTTCCTCGCCACCCCTGCTGATTCGCCGTTTGCGCAACAGGCGGAAGTGGACCTCGCTGACCTGCGGGAAATGACGTTCATCACCCTGACCCAAGGCTTCGCCACTCACCGCGACGGCACGCGAGTGTTCGAACAGGCGGGTTTTGAGCCGAAGGTGGCGATGCAAGTGAACGACATCTTCACGCTGCTGAGCATGGTCAGTTCAGGAGTCGGGTACGCGTTGCTGCCGGGGCGAATTGCAGCTGTCTATGAAAACCGCGTGCGCCTGATACCGCTGCAAGCGCGTTACCGCATGCAGCAGCACATTGGGTTGGTGTTCCTCAAAGCCCGTGAGCGCGACCCGAATCTGCTGGCGTTGCTGGCGGAATGCCGGATGTATTCGAATCGGCTGGAGCAGGGTTAGAACGCATTTCGGATGCAGTGATGACCTGAACTGCCCCCAAGAAGTTGGACACCCATCCAACCCCTGGGGGATCTATGATCAAGTACACCGAGCAGTTCAAGCTCACGGCGGTCACCGCCTACCTGAACGGCACCAACGGCTTCCGAACAGTGGCCAGACATTTTGGCATCGACTTCAGTCTCCTTCGACGCTGGGTCGCCAGTTATCGGACTGGCAACAGCATCAAGCCAATGTCGTATGCGCGGCGGTACAGCGAGGATTTCAAGCGCCAAGTCTTGACCTACATGCATGAGCATCGACTTTCGCTACGCCAGACCGCTGCGCATTTTGACCTTGGGCGGTCCTCCCTGATAGGCATCTGGCAACGCCAGTATTACAGTGACAGTCCTGTCACCCCTACTGCCATCCAGCCAGCCGACACGCCCATGAAAATCAAACCCGCCAAACCCACCGACACCAACGATGCACAAAAGCCACGAGAGCAGTTGATGGCTGAACTTGAGTACATGCGCATGGAGAACGCTGTCCTAAAGGAGCTCAAGGCCCTGCGCGAGGAAAAGGAGCGAACACGGGGGAAAAAGTCCTGATCGTCCGCAAACTCAAGCACCGATTCCCATTGCCCGACCTCCTTGAGCTGGTCGGGCTGGCACGCAGCACCTTCTATTACCAGGTCAAGGCTGAGCAGAAACCGGACCGGCATGCGGCGCTCAAGGAACGGGTGCAGCAGGAATATCACAAGCAGAGAGGGCTGTATGGCTATCGGCGTATTGCGCTTGCGCTCAGAAAGGAAGGAACGCTGGTCAACAAGAAGGTCATCGAACGGCTGATGGCCGAACAGGGTTTGCAATCGGTCGTACGGCCCAAGAAATACCGTTCCTACCGGGGGACTGTTGGCAAAATCGCCGCGAACCTGCTGGAGCGTAATTTTCATGCACCCCGGCCAAAACAGAAGTGGGTAACCGACGTCACCGAGTTCAAAGTGGGTCAGCAGAAGCTCTACTTGTCTCCTGTGATGGATTTGTACAACGGCGAAATCATCGCGTACGAAACAGCCAGTCGGCCTTACTACGAATTGGTGGGGAACATGCTCGACAAGGCGTTGGCTTGCTTGGGAGACGCGCCCAAACTGGTCGTTCATTCGGACCAGGGGTGGCACTACCAACAGCCACGCTATCGCCACGCACTCAGCGAAAAAGGCGTGAAGCAGAGCATGTCCCGCAAAGGCAATTGCCTGGATAATGCGGCGATGGAGAGTTTTTTCGGCACGCTGAAGTCAGAGTTTTTCTACCTGAAGCGTTTCGAGAGTGTGGAAGAATTGAAGGTCGGCCTGGATGAGTACATTCATTACTACAACCATGACCGCATCAAGCTGAGGCTCAATGGCATGAGTCCTGTTGAATACAGGACTCAGGCTGCGGCGTAAACTGTCCAACTTTTGGGGGGCAGTTCAGACCTGTGGGAGACGCCGGAGGTTACGACGGCAGCGAAAGCGCGGGGTCAGGTACAGATCCGTCGTCTGACCCACCGCTTTCGCGGCCGTCGTAACCTCCGGCTGCTCCCACAAAGATCGCGTCAGCCGCTGAAGATGGGGAGCGCAGAGGATTATGGCGCAGGGCGCTTAACCCAAAATCCCGCGCACGATGAAATACAGCAACGACGGCCCGAGCAAGCAGCCCAGCCCGGTATGGAACGTCGCCGTCAGCGCGCCGTACGGCACCAACCGCCGATCCGTCGCCGCCAGCCCTGCGGTCACGCCGCTCACTGTCCCGGCCAACCCACCAAACACCATCGCCGAGCGCGGGTTATCCAGGCCCATCCAGCGCGCCGCCATCGGGGTGCCGACCATCACCAGAATCGCCTTGATCAACCCGGTGGCAATCGACAGCGCCATCACGTCGGAGCTTGCGCCCAGTGCCGCACCGGTCACTGGCCCGACGATGTACGTCACAGCGCCCGCGCCAATGGTGGTGATGCTCACTGCATCGCGATAACCGAACGCATAAGCCACGCAGCACCCGACGATGAATGGCAAAACGGTGCCGAGGAACAACGAAAACGCGCCGATCAAACCGGCCTTTTTCGCCTCGGTGGCCTGCACTTCAAACGCCGTGGCGACGATAGCGAAATCGCGCAGCATCGCGCCCATCAGGCCGATCCCGGAAAACAGCGCCAAATCCGCCAGGCCCTTTTGACCGCCGGTCATCACCCCGCCGACCCACGCCAGCACCAGGCCAATCACGATGGCAATGGCCGAGCCGTGAATACGCCCGAAGGTCAGGCGCTTGGACAGCACCACGGAAATCCACATCACCACGCCGACCACCGCGAAGGCAGTGACCAGGCCCTGGCTGATCAGGTCTTTCTGAATGAGATCCCACATATCAACGACCTCCCGCTGGCGTTACGATCGGCGCAATCACCGACGCCTGGTTGACGGGCTCGTCTTCCCGAGGCAGCGGCTCGCCCTTGTTGATGCGGCTGATGAGCGCAATCGTGCAGCCACAGACAACCACCGAACCAATGGCAGCGATCACTGCAATCGGCCCGCCTTTCAAGGCCGTGACAACATTTTGCTGGGCAGCCATGGCCACGACCACCGGAATGTACATTGCGCCCCAGAAGCCGACGCCCATTTCGCAGCCTTCGCTCATGCCACCGCGTTTTTGCATGTAGAGACGGGCGCAGATCAGCAGGATCATCGCGATCCCGACACCGCCCACGTTGGATTTGACGCCCAGCAGCACGCCGAGCAAATCACCGAGAATCACCCCCGCGAGGGTGCAGATAGCCAGTAACGCAACGCCATAAATCACCATTGTTCTTATCCTCACTGTGCATCGTCGAAGTTGTTGTTTTTGTGTTCTTCGAAAGCAGCCGGTCTATGGGTGGCGAAGGTCCTCCTCTCGCGACAGGGCGCTCAATGTGTCCAGCCGGGCGCCCTGAAAAGCGACAACCGACCCTTGTTCAAACGTTTTTCGCGCCAGCCCCGTCAGCACGGTCCCGGGCGGCATTTCAATGTGCAGGCGCACGCCACGCTCATAGGCGGTTTGCACGGTGCTGCGCCAGTCGATGACCCGACACATGTTGAACGCCAGGTCGTCGCGTAATTTGTCGGCCGTGAACAGCGGGCGGGCGGTGCTGCCGCTCAGGTACTTTAGGGTCGGCGCTTGAATCGAGACCTGCGCGAACGCCTCGGCCAATGTCTGTGCGGGTTCACTCAGCAGCTCGCAATGGGACGGCACGCTGACCGCCAACCGTTTCGCCGCCGCGGCGCCCTGCTCTTTCGCCAAGGCCGCAACGCTGGCCATCGCTTGATCACTACCCGCGACGACGAACTGGGTGTCGGCGTTGATATTGGCCAGGTACACCGGCGTGCTTTCGCCGTGTATTTGCTGCACCAAGGACTCGACCGCGCCTTGATCCAGGCCGATCAACGCGGTCATGCCGTAGCCCTGTGGATACGCGTTTTGCATCAGTTCGCCACGCAGCGCCACCAAGCGCACGGCATCGGCAAAGCTCAGCGCCCCGGCAATCACCGCCGCCGGATACGCACCAATCGAAAGGCCGGCGACGTAATCGGGTTTGATGTCTTGAGCCATCAACCGTCGCGAACACGCGATCCCGGCGATCAGCAGGCAGAGCTGAACCGCCCGAGTCGACTGCAACGCTTCGTGGGAGTCCAGGTGGAGCACGTCCTCGTTCAGCGCATCGCTGGCTTCGCGCAAGCATTCATCGATCAACGGATCGCTCGGCAGTGCGTGCAACATGCCCGCCTGCTGCGCCCCCTGACCGGGAAATGCCCACAAGCTGCTCATGCTGCGCGCTCCTGAGGCTGCCAAGGGTTGCTCACCAACCGCGCGCCATCGTCGGCCTTGAGCAATACCTGCCGCGCCGAACTTGCCCATTCGCGCAAAGCGACTGCGCCGAATGGGGTTTGCAGTTGCAGGTCGATTCGGCAACTCGCGTCTTCCAGCGCCTTCACCAGCTCAGCCGCCTGCACACGACTGAAGAACCGGTCGGCACGCAGGATCAAATCCAGATCGCTGTCCTGGTGCAGCACCTTGATGCCGGTCGCTAGCTCAAAACCCGCGCTGCCCGCGATACCCCAAGGCAAGCCCACGGCATCCAGCACCGGGCGAATCTGCTTCAGTGCACGCAAGGCAGGCCAGTCGGTTTCGACCTTATCAACAGCGGCCACCAATTGCTCTGGCTTGACCTGCCGGGTGATAGCGGACAGCTTCATCACCGCAGCGAACCGTTGACCCCGAGAACGCCCACGCACGCCCACCGCCACATAGCCCTCATCGACCTGCGCCCGACGTACCACGAGCGGATGCCCCATGCTCACCACCTCGCCCACCCACGCCGGAGCGTCGGCAGGTACAGCGGCCAAGGGCAGCCCCCACAACAAGTCATGGGGCTGCACGGGCAGATGAGCGTTCATTACCACTGCGACCGCAGCAGTTCACGCACCTTGGAGGAAGCCGCCCGGTTCGGCGCACCCAGTCGCGAACTCAAGTCATGGCCGCTGGTTTGAACGTCTTTGACCGCTGCGATCAGGCATTCCTCGACGGCCGCTACGTCGCCAGCGGAAGGCTGTTCAATCTGGCTCACCGACAGGGTTTCCCAGAGCAGGCCCAACCCCGCGTAACTGTCAATGTCGTAGGCCATCGGCGGAATGCTCGCGGCGAGCTTTTCCAGTTCCTCGACGCTGCGCAATGTCACCCGCGCCGCCGATGCCTTGCCCATCGCGTGCACCATCACGCCGGGATCGCGCAGGGCAATCAGGCGATTGGCCTGGTAACCATGAGCGAGAAACGCGCCGGACATGGCCTTGCCCACCAGCAAGCCAATCACCGGATGCCCGGCCAGACGAGCGCGAGCGTACGCATCAACTGCTCCCGCCAGCGCCTGATGAATGCCCAAGGCTTCTTCGCGACGGCCATACGCCTGACTCGGCACATCGATGACCGCGATCAGAGCGCGTTTCTGTGGATTTTGGCGGTCCAGCTCGATGGCGGCATCCACAGCCTTCGCCAAACCCCAACCTTCCAGCAGTCCGACTTCACCGTTTTGCGCACGAGGAAAACGGTTGTCCGCATCCGCGACAACGGCCAGGAACCGCGCAGGCTGATCGCCCAGTTGACCGTCAGCGGCCTTCACCGACGTAGGCAGGCCGACGACCTCGGCAGCGCCCGCACTCAGCGCGTTGAACCAGTTCAAACCACGGCTCGATGCACTCATGGCTGTTCTCCTTGATACAGGCTGCGCACAGCGGCTGGGTCGATCTGCGACGTGGTGTCCAGCGCCGACAGGCGTTGCAGGAACACGCCGTATTGGCTGCTGCGCTCATGTTCGGGTGTGCCTTTTTGCAGCAACGTTTCCACCTGCTGCGAAATGGCCGCGATATCGTCAGGGACGTAGGCGTCTACCAAACCGCTGGCAAAGCGCTGCTCGCCACCGGTGAGGCTCCAGATGAACGGACGGTCGCGGGAGTCGTACTCTTCGATGCCCGCTTCCTGTTCGATCACCTGCGGGCCGTTCAATCCGAGGCGCGCTTCCTGAGTCACCACCAGATAACTGCACAGCCCCGCTGCGATGGACATGCCGCCGAAGCAACCGACGCTGCCCGCCACCACACCAATCACCGGCTGATAACGACGCAGATCGACAATGGCTGCGTGAATCTCGGCAATCGCGGCCAAACCCAGATTGGCCTCCTGCAAGCGCACTCCTCCGGTTTCCAGCAGCAACACCGCTGCGGTGGGGATGCCTTTACGATTGTCTTCTGCCGCCAATTCCAGCGCGCCGGCCATTTTTGCGCCGCCGACCTCCCCCATGCTGCCGCCCTGGAAGGCGCCTTCGATGGCGCAGATCACTACCGGCTGGCCACCTATCGAACCCTTGGCGACGATCACGCCGTCATCGGCTTGAGGCACCACGCCCTGCTTCGCCAGCCAGGGCGACGTGACGCGGGCGAACGGGTCGATCAATTCGCGAAAACTGCCTTCGTCGAGCAAGGCGCGGGCGCGCTGCCGGGCGCCGAGTTCGACGAAGCTGTGCTGTTTCAACAAGCGAGTGCTGTCAGTCATGACCGATCTCCTCGAAGCCTTGCTCCAGACGCAAACGCACCACGCCCGGGGTCGCGCCGAAATCGTGGATGTCGATGCTCAGCGCAGGCGGGGTCTGGCCGTCGAACATGCGGTCGAACAGGTGCTGCCAGCGAGCCGAACTGCCGTTCACCGAGGTCAACACCTGAATCGTCAATTTGCCGGGGACGCCGGGCTCAAGCAGCACTTCCAGATCGCCCGAGCCGACACAGCCCACCAGCGCACGGCCAAGTGGCGGCTGACCGGCGGGGAATTCAAAGGACAAGGTTTCCATTTCAGACATTCCTCGTTTCATTGCCGAGCGCAGGCTCCAGGCAATCGACAAACAGACATGCGGCGAGCAAATCGGCCGCGCCGCCAGGGGATGCATTCAGGCTCAACAGCTGCTGATCCAGCTCATGCAGGGCGCGTCGACCGCTCAGCGTCGCGCTGCCCCCCGCGTCCAGCACCTTTTGCGCGCCGTGCTGCATGGCCTGCAAACCTTGCTCGCCCGCGCGGTACAGCACGCAGGTGTCGGACAGCGTGGTCATGATCGCCAGCAGCGCGTCGAGCCGTGCGTTCTGCTCGCCATTACCTGTCGAGCGGCTGCGTTTGAGTTGTGGCAAGCCAGTTTGCGTGACTGCCGGAAAGCCCATCTGCGCCTGTTCGCGTGCGCCCATCGCGCCGAATTTGCGCGCGACCTGAGCGCCGTGGCTGTTGCTGACGGGCTGATTACGGTCTTCGATCAAGGCCAGACACCCAGCGCGCAGTCCCAACCCCGCAGGCGACAGATCAGACGCATCAAGTGCAGCGGCCGTGACCAGCAGACCGAGCGCCCAGATCGCGCCCCGGTGGGTGTTTACGCCCCCGGTAGTGCGCATCATTGCGACTTCGCCTTCGCGACCGATGCGGCCAATCGCTTCGCGCAAAGGCTGGCCAATCTCGCCGATCTCAATGGCCGCTTCCGCCATTTCTTTAAATGCAGGCCATAGCGACAGCGCCGACGCGTGCATCAGGCCCAGGTGCAGGTCCTTGTGCGCGCCGCTGCTGCGACGGTCTACCAGCGCCGGTTTGGGTGACAGATCGGCTTCGTCGATCAGCGCGTCCACCGCCAGATCTGCCAGACGCTCGGCCAGAGGCAGCGAACGCGGCGCGTCGTTGAATGCAACGTTGAGTGCACGCATCACCAGCTCCTGAATTTCGCAGGCGGGTTGTACAAACCACCGGACCACTCCACCAGCTCGGCGATGCTTTTGGCGGCCAGCAGCTCGCGGCTGGCGTCGGTGCGACGAATCCCCAAGTCCTCAGGCAGCGCGATCAAACCTTCGCGACGCATGCGGGCGGTGTCTTTGGGGTTGTGGCGCAGGCCAATCGAGGTGACGCCCGCGACCGCTGCGATCATTGCCTGGCGCTCTTCGAGGCTGCGCGCCTTGTAGAGATAGGCGATGCCCTCTTCGGTCAGCAAGTGGGTCACGTCGTCGCCGTAGACCATGATCGGGGCCAGCGGCATGCCGCTTTTCTTGGCCACGTCGATGGCGTCCAGCGTTTCGACGAAGGTCGGTTTACCGCCTTCCTGGAAGGTCTCGACCATCTGCACCACGAGCTTTTTGCCGCGTTCGAGGTAGGCATCGGTGTCCGGGTTTTGCTGACGCATGTCGAGCCAGGCCGGGGTGCTGTGGCGACGACCGCGCGGGTCGTGGCCCATATTCGGCGCGCCGCCGAAACCGGCGAGCCGACCACGGGTAACGGTCGAGGAATGACCATCGCCATCCACCTGCAACGTGGCGCCGATGAACAGATCCACCGCGTACTGCCCGGCCAGCTGGCACATCATCCGGTTGGAACGCATCGAGCCGTCGCGACCGGTGAAGAACACGTCCGGGCGGGCCGCGATGTAATTCTCCATGCCCAGTTCGGTGCCGAAGCAATGCACACTTTCGACCCAGCCGCTTTCGATGGCCGGGATCAGGGTCGGATGGGGATTGAGGGTCCAGTTGCGGCAGATTTTGCCTTTCAGACCCAGCGACTCGCCGTAGGTCGGCAGGATCAGCTCAATGGCAGCCGTGTTGAAACCAATGCCGTGGTTCAGCGACTGAACGTTGTGTTTCTCGTAGATGCCGCGAATCGCCATCATCGCCATCAGCACGTGAACAGGCTTGATATGGCGCGGATCACGGGTGAACAGCGGTTCGATGTAGAAAGGCTTGTCGGCCACCACCACGAAGTCGACCCACGATGCGGGGATGTCCACGCGCGGCAGGTCGCTGACGTCATCCACCAGTTGATTCACCTGCACGATGACGATGCCGTCGCTGAACGCGGCAGGCTCGATCAGGGCCGGGGTGTCTTCAGTGCTGGCGCCGGTGTAGATGTTGCCTGCGCGGTCGGCCATGAACCCGGCAGATAAGACGACGTTGGGAATCAGGTCCACCAACAGGCGGGAATACAGCTCGATGTACGTGTGAATCGCGCCGATTTCCAGCAGGCCGTCTTCCAGCAACTGGCTGATGCGCAGACTTTGCGTACCGGCAAAAGAGAAATCGAGCTTGCGGGCGATGCCACGTTCGAAGAGGTCCAGGTGTTCGGCGCGGCCGACGCTGGGCATGATCATGTGCAGGTCATGGAGCTTGCCGGGATCGGCCTTGACCAGAGAGCGTGAAAGAAAATCCGCCTGTTTCTGATTGTTGCCTTCAAGCACCACGCGATCACCGGGCGCAATCAACGCCTCCAGTGCCGCGACGATCTTGTCGGTGGGCAGAACCACGCCATCGGCGAGGGAACGCACTTGCTCGAGCCGCCGCTGCTTTTCGCTGCGACGACGCGACCAGCGCGGGTCAAGTTTTGTTGTAGTCGTCATGCTGACTCCACGAGTTCGCTGTCGTGGGTCACATTAGGGCGAGTGGGTTGGGGGCATCAATCAAGCAGAGACGCGGATCGTTACGGTTGGAGTAATGATGGGTGCGTCACCCGTTGATTTGATAACGGGTATTTCGCCCGCCTCCTGGAAGTTTCATCAGGCAGCCTTTTTCCAGCAGGTCTGAAAGATGGCGAGTTGCGGTGGCCTTGCTGACCGTGGCGACGGCCTGATATTGCGCTGCACTGATACCCTCGACGAATCCCCCACCGGCTTTTTCGGACAACACGTCACCGTTCAGCAAACGGTTGAGGACTTTGGTTTGCTCAGGAGAAAGGCCAGCATCCCGGTGCTTTTGCCAGAAACGCGCCTTCGCCAGCACGCGGTCGATACGTTGCATCGCCTGTTTAAGCGTATCGAGCAGGGTCTCCAGAAACCAGACCAGCCAGGAAGTAAGATTGACGTCGCCACGCTGGGTGGCTTCCAGAATCTGGTAATAATCCTGACGGGTGTTGAGGATGCTTGCGGACATGGCATAGAAACGGATCGTCTGATGTTCACCCTGTGCCAGCGCCAGATCGGTGATCGCACGTGTCAGACGACCGTTGCCATCGTCGAAGGGATGCAATGTGACGAACCAGAAATGCGCGATGCCTGCGCGCAGCAGAGGATCGAGGGTCGGGTCTGATCGGCTGGTGTTGAACCAATAGAAAAAACCCTCCAGCTGTTTCTCCAGTCCATCGCGGCGCGGAGCCTCGAAATGCACCACAGGCCGGTCGATGCGACCGGACACCACCTGCATCGGTTCCTCCCCCCTGAGCACTCCAACCCGGACGTGATGGGCCAGCAGCGAATCGGTCTCGGGAAACAGCAAACGGTGCCAGTGCATCAGTCGAGAAGAGTCTAGTGGCAGGTCGTGCCGCTGTGTGGCATCCAACATCAGCTCTGCCAATCCTTCGCTGCGCGCGCTCACCCGCTCATCGCTGAGCAGCCCGAGACGTTTGGCAAGCGAGGACCGCACAGAACCTACGTTCAACTGCTCGCCTTCGATCGCCGACGACATGATAGTGTTTTGCAGCAAAGCGTCGAGTTCGGTCTGCGCACTGGCTTCCTCTCCAGAAGCCCGAATCATGCCCAGCAACTGCCCTTGCGCCTGTGTGCAGGTACGCAACAAAGGCGCCAATGACTCGACTTTCCACGTGAAAGCGGGCCAGTGGGGGTGCTGCCAGATCCATTCCACGGAGTTATTCAAGAGAAGGCCTCAATGCGGGGTGAGCCGAATATGGTGGATATACGGCTCATATAATGAGCCGAATATGCGATTTATTCGGCTCATAGTCCAGCTTGGGCATCGGTGAACGGCGATAAATATGTACCACCCTCCTATTGAACCGGCTCGCTAACCTTCTGCCTTTGGAGTGAGCGAGCTGAAGCCTGTGCCAACCATGCCGGAATTGCCCTTTGCGCATTACCCCCCTACAGTTGTCGAGACTGTATACGACGTATACAACCACTCAAGCTCAGAGGGACTCATGCCATCAACCGTATTGTCATTTCGAGCCGATGAAGAAATGGTGAGCAAACTCGACCAACTGGCCGAAGCCACCGAACGTGATCGCCAATACCACCTTAAACGAGCGCTGAGCCGATATCTGGAGGCTGAGCTCTGGCATCTGCAGGCGATTGCGGAGGGAGTCTCTGACGCCGATGCCGGCCATCTGACCGATCTGGAATTTGTAAAAGAGAAATGGGTGAAGCGTGCTGAAAATAGCCCTGACTGATAAAGCGCAGAGCGATCTGGAGGCCGTACACGAATACTACGCAGTCTATTCAGGGGATGAAGCGGCCAACCGCATCGTGATCGAGATGCTCGAAGCGCTGACGCCTCTGATGACATTCACTGGATTAGGACGCCCCTCTCAATCGCCAGATATCAGGGAGTTCGTTTTCCCAAGATTCCCCTACGTGGCGCCCTATCGAGTAAAAAACAACCAAGTCCAGATCTTAAGGGTGTTGCACCAGCGCGCAAATCGATAGGGCTGGCAGTGGGAACCCACATACCGGGCTCGGCTCAAATCCCCTACACCAACCCCGCATCCACCAACCACTGCTCCAACCCCACCAGATCCGGCACTTTCGCGACCGTCTCGCCCACCTGCACCGCCGCCAGTTCCAGCTCGGCAAGCGGCACATCGACGTAACTCAACTGGCTGTCCAGTTTGCACGACCGTGGAATCCCTTGGGTCAGCAAGGCGATGAATTTCAGGTCAGGCCTTCCGCCCAATGCGTTGAGGACGACGATGCGTGCTCGGCCGCCAACGCGGGCGCGGTTGCCGCAGGCGGCTTCGAAGCAGAGCAGCGGGAGACTGCGGTGGCGCCAATTGATGGGGCCCAGGTACCACTGAGGCGCGGCAGGGTCGGCGACGCTGTCTTGATAGTCGATCAATTCGGCGACAGCCACGTTGGGCAGCAGCAGGTGCCGGTCGCTCAAGGGGATGAGCAGGCCGGTGAGGCTGGTCAGGCGTGCGGTTTGGGTCGTGGTGTCAGACATGCACGTGGCTCCAGTGAGCGATGCTCTCCAGCAGCGCTGCTTCCTGATACGGCTTGCTCATGTAGTCGTTGACCCCCAGCGCCATGGCCCGGTCCCGGTGTTTTTGCCCGGAGCGGGAGGTGATCATGATGATCGGCAGGTGCTTCAACGCTTCGTCCTCGCGCACTTTGCTGGCCACCTCGAAGCCGTCCATGCGCGGCATTTCGATGTCGAGCAGCATCAGGTCTGGTGTGTGTTCCTGAAGCAGCGCCATGGCGTCCACCCCGTCCTTGGCGGTCAATACGTTCATGCCGTTGCGCTCCAGCAAACGGCCCGTGACCTTGCGCACGGTGACCGAATCGTCGACCACCATCACCAGCAACGGACGTGTCTGTTCGGGTTCGACATAACGGGACGGCGCCTGACCCGACACTTGCAACGCCAGCATCTGTGCGTGCAAGCGGCGGATGTGGGCGAACAGGTCGAGGATCAGCACCACGCGCCCGTCGCCGAGAATGGTCGCGCCGGAAATTCCCTGCACGCCCGCGAACTGCGGGCCAAGGTTTTTCACGACAATTTCCCGCGACCCCATTAAAGCGTCCACCTGCACGGCCACCCACTGGTCATGCACGTGCACCAGCAGCACCGGCAGCGGTTGGGTCTGGCCCGAGAATTTCGGTGGTTGGCCATTGTTAATCAGCTCACCGAGGTAGCGCAGCTCATAGGTGCGCTCGCCGTATTGATAACGCGGCGGCGTGGATTGGTAATACGCCTCCAGCTCACCGGGCATGACCCGCACGATGCCTTCGACACTGTTCAGCGGCACCGCGTATTGCTCGTCGCCGCACTGCACCATCAGCGCCCGATTCACCGACACCGAGAACGGCAGTCGAATGCGGAAACGCGCCCCCTGCCCCGCTCTCGAATCGATGACCATAGAGCCGCCCAACTCTTTCACCTCGGCGTGCACCACGTCCATCCCGACGCCACGCCCGGAGATCTGCGTGATGGTCTCAGCAGTCGAAAAACCGGCCTGAAGAATGAACTGCAAGGTGTCGTGTTCGCTCAGCTCGGCATCCGGGGCGATCAAGCCACGCTTGATCGCCTTGCGCCGCACGGCTTCGAAATCGACACCGGCGCCGTCGTCGCTCAATTCGATGACAATATCGCCGCCTTCATGCGCAAGGCTGAGGGTGATGTGGCCGGTTTCAGACTTGCCCGCAGCGAGGCGCTTTTCGGTGCTTTCCAGGCCGTGGTCAATGGCGTTGCGCAGCATGTGTTCCAGCGGCGCGACCATGCGTTCCAGGACGTTGCGGTCCATTTCGCCTTCAGCGTTGACCACGTCGAACTTGACCTTTTTATGCAGCTCGCCCGAGACCTGTCGCACGATGCGGCGAAGGCGCGGCACCATGCGTTCGAAAGGCACCATGCGTGTGCGCATCAGGTTTTCTTGCAGCTCGGTGTTCACCCGCGCCTGTTGCGACAGCAGCGTTTCGGCCTCATGAGTGCGGGTTTCCAGGGTTTCCTTGAGGTCCATCAGGTCGGACGCGGACTCGAACAACGCGCGGGACAATTGCTGCAGTTGTGAATGCCGGTCCATTTCCAGCGGATCGAATTCCTCGTAGCCCTCACGCTCTGCCTGATGATCGCGGCTGAGAATCCGGCCTTGGGTCTCAATGTCCAATCGACGCAATTGGTCGCGCATCCGCTCGATGGTGGTTTCCATCTCGGCGAGGGTGATCTGGGCGTCGCTGACCTGCTGTTCGATGCGCCCCCGGAAGATCGACGTTTCACCCGCCAGATTCACCAAATCCTCCAACTGCTCGGCAGGCACCTTGACCATTTCCGGGCCGCTGCGCTCGGCTTCGGCATCCGGCGTGGCGGGGGCTGGCTCTGCGACTGACGGTGCTACAACGGGCAAAATCTCCGCAGGTTTGGCGACGACTTCCTGAACGCCGCCCGAAGCGGAATAGTGCGCAATGCTCTCGATCAGCAGCGCCGGGTTGGGGAGCGGCTCGTAACCGCGCACGGCATCGACCATGTCAGCGAGCATGTCGTGCCCGCTTTGCAGCAAGCCATTGAGCAGCGCACTGTTCTTCAGCGCGCCGGACGCAAGGCCCTCGTACAGCGACTCCATCTCATGGGCGAGGTCGCCAATCGGGGCGATTTCCACCATCCGCGCACCGCCCTTGAGGGTGTGCAGGTCACGCAGGAGGTTCTCGACTTCAACGGTGTTTTGCGGGTCGGCCTGCCAACGTACCAACGCAGTGCTGGAGCTCTCAATGATGTCGTCGGCTTCTTCGAGAAAGATCTCCAGCAGCTCGGGATCGCGCTCGTCCAGCGGTTGGATCATCGAGCCGACATTTCTGGGCTCGGCGTCGGCTGCCAGCACAGGCCCCGTGGACTGTCGAAACGACCGAATCGATTCGATCAACCCTTGAGGGGACGCCAGTTCGCTGCGGTTTTGCAGTTGTTCAAGCATCAGGGCCAGGTGATCGTGGCTGCGAATCAGCAAATCCGCCAGCGCCGGGGTGTGACTGCAACGCCGGTCGATCAGGCTTTCATACAACGATTCAAGCTCGTGCCCCAGGTCGCCGACTGGACCGATTTCAGCCATCCGCGCGCCGCCCTTGAGGGTGTGCAAATCCCGTTGCAGCGAAGACAGCGGCATCGGATTTTCAGGGTCGTCCAGCCAGCGCTGCAGGGCATGGCCTGCGCTGTCGAGGATGTCGACGGCCTCCTCAAGGAAGATGTCGACGATTTCCTGATCGATGTCATCGCGCTCGGGCTTAGCCTCGATAGGCTCAGCCTCCAGATGACCGGTGGCCTCGCTCAGTTCGGTCACGCGGGTCGCCAGCCCGCCGTCGCTCTTGATCACGCCCATGGCAGACGGGTCGAGCCCCTCTTCCAGCAACTCGCGCAGCGCCCGGACACGCTCGGGGCAGGCCTGAACCTGCTGGCCCGCCGCGACCTGATCGAGCATGTTGATCAGCGCTTCATGGGCGTTTTCGGCTTCATGAAAGAAGCGTTCGCTGACCGCCAGACTGCTCTCTTCAACCGCGCCATACAGGTCGAGCAGGGCTTCGCACAGCTCATCGACCTGCGGCAGATCGGCCATGTGCGCGCCGTGGCCGAGCATGGTCAGTTCATCGAGCAGCGCGTTGAGCTCCTGCCGCTCCCCCGGATGCTGCCGCCAGCGTTTGAGCAGGTTTTCGGCGTCCAGCAGGATGTCCATGCCTTCGGCCAGGAAGCTGGCGATCAGTTGCGGATTACGGCGAATACGCAGGCCGTTGTTGTCGGCGCTCAAGGCGGCGGCCATCCGGTCGTCGAGCAGTTCGTGAGCGGCGGCGATCAGCGCGGCAGCGCCTTCGATGGGCATCAGCGGATCGACATCCAGCTGCGCCAACCCTTGATGAAACAGCGGTTCGGCTGAGCGCAGCAGATCAATTTCAGGCGAGCCGACGGCGATCAGGTTGGTCTTGAACTCGCGCACCAACTGATCAAGCGGGCTGGCCAATTCGGCCATCGGCAACACGCCCGCCATGTAGGCGCTGCCCTTGAGGGTGTGCAACGCGCGGAGCAAATCGTCGCTGAACGAGGGCGATTCTTCGCCCTGAGCGGCGTTGAGGTAGCGATTCAGCACGTCCAGATGGGTCTGGGCTTCCTGACGGAAAATCTCCAGCAATTGCGGGTCGAAACCCTCGTCTTCCGGCTCTGCGATCGGGACAGGTGCCGCCACCTCAGGGGTTTCGCTTTCGCCTTGGGCCAACGCGTGGGCACGGGCAGCGAGCAGGTCCACGTCGTCGCGCTGACGCTGCACGTCTTCGGCGAAGTCCCGGATGACATCCGGCAGCAGCATCAGTACGTCGCGCAACAATTGCTGCACTTGCGTTGTAGGTTCAACGTTGCGCTCAAGCACGCGGTTGAGCAGGTTTTCCACCGACCACGCCAACTCACCGATGATCAGCGCCCGGACCATGCGCCCGCTGCCTTTGAGCGTGTGAAACGCTCGACGCATCTCGCCCAGCGCCGACAGATTCTCGGCATCGTGCAGCCAGCGCGGCAAATATTCGTGCAGCGCTTCGAGCACTTCATCGGTTTCTTCGAGGAACACGTCGCGCAGTTCATCGTCCACCGGCGGCTCGTCCTTGGGCGGCGGCAGCAGACTGGCGGGGACGTGACGCGCAGGCGGGTTGACGGCAGACACCGGGCTGGCCAGAACTTGGGCGATGCTCTGGCCATCATTGGACACAGCTGGCTCGTGCAGCTCGTCCTGACGCACGATCTCTTCGAGGACCGGTACGTCGGCCTCGGCGACCGGCGAATAACCGAGTTTGGCCAGGCTCTCCTGAGCCAGGTCCAGCACATGCTCGCCCGGCGCTTCCGGGTCTTCGGCCATGCGCTCAAGGTAATACTCGATGCCGATGATGACGTCGGCCAGATGGTCCAGTTGCGACCACGCCGGACGCTCGCCGTCCTTCAACAGATGCTCGACAATGTAGTCATTGCACGCTGCCAGCAGCCCCGATGCGCGGGCCAGCGGAATCATCGCCAGCGCACCGCGCACTTGCGTCAGCTGCGCAGACAGCGGCGACAACCGCTCGCGATCCCGATCGCCATCCAGGTAATCGTCGATGGCGTCCTTGGCCTGCTGCAACACGGCGCGGGCCTCTTTGATGACCAACTGGTGAATCTGGCTCAGGTCCGTGGTGGGCAAACGGCTTTCTTCGGGGCTGCTCTGATCAACGGTTCCAGCCATGCCCGCCAGCGTCGCTTCGACGTAGAGCAACGCGCCCGCGACGTCCATGAGGGTCGGGTCATTGGGTTCACGTTGGCCCTGGGCCATGCCTTGCACCACGGCAAGCTGATCGATGATGACCTTGCGCGGCTGGCCGAAACCCAGCACCGCCAGCGTGTCGGCGATCTGCCGAAGAGGCGGCAGCAAGGCGTTGAGTTCGCTCACGTGCTGCCGGTCGCCACGGACGAAAACGTCCAGTCGCTCCTTGGTGCCGACCAGCTCATCGCACAAGGCGATGATCACCGAGCGCATGGCGTCCCGGTCAGGGCCGGCCAGCCGTGTGCGCTCTTCATCCACGAGCGCGCTTTCAGGCAGGGCTTCGGCCAGGCCGTATTGATCCTTCAAATCCATCATCCTTTGCGCCTGACTGTCCGATTTGGCGATGTAAAACAGCAAACTTTTCAGCAGCTCATCCGGAGCGGGCTGATTGATGCCTGCGATGCCCTGCTCCAGCAGCCGCTTGAGTTCCTTGTCGGCATCCTTGAACAGGCTGCGCAGGGCCGGGCTGTTGGAGAAATGCCCGCCCGCCATGGTCTCGACCAGCGCGGACGCGATGCGCCACAGCGGTTCCAGCGGCGCATCCCGACACAGCACTTCGAGGCGGGCGAAGACCTTGCTCATGTAGCCGAGCTGGGTCTGCATGTCTTGTTCGCGCAGCACGCCGACCAGTGCGGTCTGCAGGCTCTGGCGCCACTTGCGCAATTTGACGGGAAGTTCGGGAAGGTCGCGCTCAGCCAGCGCCTGTTCGTCGAGCTCCGGAATCGACAGCAGTTGCGGCGAAAAGAGGCTGGTTTCCGAGAGCAGGCTTTCGCCTCGTGCGCTGCGCAGGTCGTTGAGCAGTGGCAGCACCACCAGCGGCAGGTCGCGTCGGGCGGAATACACGCGGTCCAGGTACACCGGCAATTGGCTCATCGCCAGATTCAACAGCTGGACGGCCTCGGCTTCTTGCCCCACATGCCCGTTTTGCAGCGCCACCGCGAGCTGCTCGATCTCTTCGGCAAACAGTGCGGCGCCATAGAACTCGATCATTTGCAGGCTGCCGTGGACCTGATGGATGAAGCCCAGGCAGACGTCCATGGCCGCAGGGTCATGAGGACGCGCGACGAAAATGTCGAGTGCCTGCCGGGCGTGCTTCAGGGTGTCGGCGATCTCGCCCTTGACCCACTCCAGGGCCACGTAGTCGTGACGGTCAGCCATGGTGGCTCCAGTTGCCCAAGTCCTGTGACCTGACGATCAATGTGAGTCCCGCGATGGCGGCAGTGTAAAACCGGACACCGAACGACGCATCTCGCTGGCCATCTTCGCCAGATTGCCCATGCTCTGCGCAGTGGCTGCGGTGCCCGACGTGGTCTGCGTGGTGGTCTGCTGTATCACGGTCATGGTCGCCGAAATCTGCTGGCCCAGCGCGGCCTGCTGCTGCGCGGCGTTGGTGATGCTTTCGACGAGCGCCGCCAGCACTTTGGAGACCCCTTCGATTTCCTCCAGCGCCACACCGGCATCCTGCGCCAAACGTGCGCCCCGCACCACCTCAGTCGTCGTCTGCTCCATGGAGATGACGGCCTCGTTGGTGTCGTTCTGAATCGCCCGGACCAGTGTTTCAATCTGCTTGGTCGCCGACGATGAACGCTCGGCCAGACGCTGAACCTCGTCCGCCACCACCGCAAAGCCTCGACCGGCATCTCCCGCCATAGACGCCTGAATCGCGGCATTGAGCGCAAGGATGTTGGTCTGGTCGGCAATGTCGTCGATCAGGCTGACAATGTCGCCAATTTCTTGAGAAGACTCCCCCAAGCGTTTGATGCGCTTGGACGTGTCCTGAATCTGTTCGCGAATGTTGTCCATGCCGTTGATGGTGTTGTGCACCACCTCGTTGCCCTTGTTGGCAATTTCCACAGAGCGCTCGGCCACGGCCACCGATTCGCCTGCGTTGGCCGAGACCTGATCGATGGACATCGCCATGTCGTTGATCGCGTTGGACGCTGCCGCAATCTGCAACGCCTGATGCTCGGACGCTGCGGCGAGTTGGGTCGCGGTGGTCTGAGTGTCCTTGACCGCGCCGAAGACCTGCTCGGCGGTGAGGTTGATGGTCGCCACCAGCTCGCGCAACTGGTCGATGGAGTAATTGATCGAGTCAGCGATGGCACCGGTGAAGTCTTCGGTGACCGATGCCGCCACCGTCAGGTCGCCGTCGGCCAAGTCTTCGATTTCATCCAGCAAACGCATGATCGCGGTTTGGTTGCGCTCGCTTTTCTCGGCGGTCTCGCGCAACTGGCGGTTGGTTTCCCGCACCATCACCAGGCCGATCAGGATGATCGACCCCAGCGCCAACAGCCCCAACAGATAGCCCACGTAGATGTTGGCTTTCCGGCCGCCAGCCATGTGTTCGAAGCTGTTCGCCAGCACCGACGCTTCGTCAAGCAGCGTTTGGGACAGGGTAAAAATGTTGCCAGCCGACTCGCGCACATCGAGCAGTTCCGGCGACGTTTCCAGAATTTCGTCAACCGATCCCGACACGAACTGGAACAGCTCGGCGATTTCGGCCAGTCGTGCGCGGGCGTCGCGGTCTTCGACCTGGGTGATTTTCAGCGTTGCGTTGCCTTCCAGCATGCCGTTGAGAACGCGACCAAATTGGCTGGCATCCCGACCAAACGCGTCAGCGGCCTGAACCGCGGTTTCGTCGCCCGAGAGCACGGTGTTCACGGCGCCGAGAATGCGCTCGGCCAGCAGTGACTGACGCTGAGCGAGCGCGACCTGGCTGGCCGGGGCGCGTGTTTGCAGCAGAATATCGACGACCTTTTCCGACTCGATCTGCAATTGCGGGATGGTCTCGGCCAACGTCGCAGCCACCTGATGCAGGGACAGCACCGTTTGCTCGCGGGAGAGAATGACATCGGTGCTTTTTCGCAGGTTTTCCCAGTCGTTCTGCACCGCTTTCAGCTCATCGCTGACTTCGATCGGCGCCGCAGGAAGCCCTGTGTTTTTGTCGCCCTTTTTCAGATATTCCCAGCGCGTGTCGAAATCGTTGCGCGCGTCGGCCAGCAGTTTGAAGGCCGCAGCCTTGCCCGCCGCCGCTTCGGTGGCGTTCTTGGCGATGCGCTGGGACAGCACGCGCAGCTCGCCCGCGTGGCCGATGTACTGTTTGTCGTAGTTGGATTGCGTGCTCAGGTACGCAAAGTTGACGAACAGCAACATGATGAAAATGATCAGGCAGACGAACAGCACGATGATTTGCGAGCGGCTGAATGCGCCTTCCAGTGACTTGCCGGTATTACTCATTGCTCAGGGCTCCGCCTGACGTTCGGTTATTTAACGCATCGGACAGGGCAGCGGTCCTGAATGCACACGATCTACTGTAGGAGCCGGCTTGCTGGCGAAAGCGGAGTGACAGGCAACGTGTGTGCGCCTGATCTGTCGCGTTCGCCAGCAAGCCAGCTCCTACAGGGTTCGCGGTGGATCGCCACTCACCGTTTCCGCGCAGACGCCCGGAAAAGCCACAGCCGCTCCCATGCGACTGGCGAAGCGGATTAAAGGGCGACATTCATGAAGCCCGGCGATTGCACCAACGCTCTGGGGCTGAACACCCGCCAAGCCTGCTCGCGCAGGAAACGGCCTTGGAGGTAGGGCGCAATGTCGGGGTCGCTGTCGTCAGAGGATTCCGGCATCAGGCTGCGCTCATTGAAGTGCTGCATGCCCAACACTTCGTCCACCAGCAGACCGGCGAACACGTCCTGATGATCGATCACCAGCACCCGGCGCTGCTTACGCAAGGGCGACAGTTCATGGCCGAAGAAAGCGTGCAAATCCATGATCGGCAACAACCGCCCGCGTAGGTTGGCGATGCCCCGAACCCAAGGCTTCACGCCTGGCAGCGCGGCATAACGAGGCTCATGCAGGATTTCGTCGACTTCGCCCATCGGCGCGACGTACAAATGCTCGCCCATGCGAAAACCGATGCCGCTCCAGCCTTGCTGCCGGGTTTCCTGCAACGGAAGTCCGGCCGCCAACGAGCGGCACCGCTGGTCGATGTCGAGCAGCAGTTGAAAGGCAGTTTGTGACTGAGCCATGGACGCTGGCCGGCCTTCAGCCCGCCAACACCGCGTTCAGGGTTTTCATGAGGGTTTCTTCGTCCACCGGCTTGGTCAGGTAATCCCGCGCACCCTGGCGCTTGCCCCAGACCTTGTCGGTTTCCTGATCCTTGGTGGTGATCATGATCACCGGGATCATGTTGGTGTCGGCATCTTTAGTCAGTTGGCGGGTGGCCTGGAAGCCGTTCAGGCCGGGCATGACGATGTCCATCAGCACCGCATCGGGTTTTTCCTGACGCGCCAGGGCGACGCCATCGGCACCGTTTTCAGCCTTGAGCACCTGATGACCGTGCTTTTCCAGCATCCCGGTCAGCTTGTACATTTCGGTCGGCGAGTCGTCGACGATCAGAATTCGAGCCATGGTGCATCCCCATAGAAACAGCCGCCCCTCACGGAAGGCACGGCATCAAGATAGTTGTTGTTCTACTGCCACGAACCCCGGCACGTGGGCCTTGATCGCACTGAGCAGCTCTTCCTTGCTAAACGGCTTGGTCAAAAACTGATCGGACCCGACGATACGCCCTTTGGCCTTATCGAACAGCCCGTCCCTGGAGGACAACATGATCACCGGCGTAGACTTGAATGCCCGGTTGTTCTTGATCAACGCACAGGTCTGATACCCGTCCAGCCGGGGCATCATGATGTCGACAAAAATGATTCTTGGATGATTATCGGCGATCTTGGCCAGAGCATCGAAGCCATCGACAGCGGTGATCACCTCACAACCGACGTTCTTCAACAGCGTCTCGGCGGTCCGACGAATCGTGCGCGAGTCGTCGATGATCATGACTTTCAGTGGGGCTGAATGCTGTTCCATATCTGCTCTACCATCGCCAAGGCGATTCAGATGGGTTTGCCTTCTGCCTGGCTTCTGGTGCTGTTTGAATCGCTGAACCCCATCTAGAGGGGTATATGACAACTGACCTGACGTCAGATGCCGAGCCTTTTTAGCACACTCTAAAGGCGCAATCCATAAAGCAAATGCGCCACGCTTGCCCCTTGACCGCGAGCCAGCGCAGCGCCACCCTGACGCGTATTTTCAGGCCCACTCAGGCCATTACCGGACAGAGGATATACCCCATGAGCGTTCGCGTTGGCATTGTCATGGACCCTATCGAGCGCATCTCCTATAAAAAGGACAGCTCGCTGGCCATGCTCCTGGCGGCGCAGGCGCGCGGCTGGTCGCTGTTCTACATGGAACAGCAGGATTTGTATCAGGTAGCCGGTCAGGCCCGCGCCCGCATGAAACCGCTGAAAGTCTTCGCGAACCCGGAGCACTGGTTCGAATTCGAAGCCGAAATCGACAACGGCCTCGACGATCTGGACGTGATCCTGATGCGCAAGGATCCGCCGTTCGACATGGATTTCATCTACACCACGTATCTGCTGGAACAGGCCGAACGTGCGGGCACGTTGATCGTGAACAAGCCGCAAAGCCTGCGCGACTGCAACGAGAAGCTGTTCGCGACGCAATTCCCGCACTGCACGCCGCCCACGCTGGTGAGCCGTCGCGCCGACATTCTGAAGGCCTTCGCCGCCGAACATGGCGACGTGATCTACAAGCCGCTGGACGGCATGGGCGGCACCTCGATCTTCCGCCACCGCGCCGAAGACCCGAATCTGTCGGTGATTCTCGAAACCCTGACCGTCAACGGCGCGCACCAGATCATGGCCCAGGCTTACCTGCCAGCGATCAAGGACGGCGACAAGCGCATTCTGATGGTCGATGGCGAGCCGGTGCCGTACTGCCTGGCGCGTATTCCGGCAGCGGGCGAAACCCGTGGCAATCTGGCGGCCGGTGGCCGTGGCGAAGCCCGCCCGCTGAGCGACCGCGACCGCTGGATCGCCGCCGAAATCGGCCCGACCTTGCGTGAAAAAGGCCTGTTGTTCGTAGGTCTGGACGTGATCGGCGACCACCTGACCGAAATCAACGTCACCAGCCCGACCTGCATCCGCGAAATCGACAATGCGTACGGCACCGATATTGGTGGGCTGCTGATGGATGCGATCGACAAGAAGCTGAAGGCCAAGTAACCCTCTCCACTGTAGGAGTGAGCTTGCTCGCGATAGCGGTGTGTCAGTCAATGAATGTGTGGCCGGCCCAACGACATCGCGAGCAAGCTCACTCCTACACGTGCTATGCGTCGATTGCTCTGCCCACTAATCGGCCCGCCGTCATCAAACCCCAAGACGCCCCTGACATTGCGTTATCATGCGCGGCCTGAATTTCGCCTTAGGTTGGTTTTCGCAATGCTGGTTCATGTGATTCCGGAGCGCCGATGAACGCGGCGGTCGACAGTGATCTCCCGATGGCCCTGATCCGCACCCACGTGCGCCCGCGTGATCGTCTGGGTTTTACCCTGCTGATCGCGGCCCTCGTGCATGTGGCGCTGATCCTTGGGGTGGGATTCACCTACGTCAAACCCGAAACCATCAGCCAGACCCTGGAAATCACTCTCGCCCCCTTCAAGAGCGACACCAAGCCGAAGGACGCAGACTTCCTTGCCCAGGAAAACCAGCAGGGCAGCGGCACCCTCGACAAGAAAGCGGTGCCGAAGACCACCGAAATCGCTCCTTATCAGGACACCCAGATCAACAAGGTGACCCCGCCGCCTGCCGCCAAGCCGGTGGTGAAGCAGGAAGCGCCCAAGACCGCCGTCGCCACCAAGGCACCCGCGAAAGAAAAGACCGTCGCCAAACGGGACGAAGTCAAAACCGAAGAGCCTAAGAAAGCCGCGCCGACCTTCGACAGCACGCAGCTGAACAGCGAAATCGCCAGCCTCGAAGCCGAGCTGGCCGACGAGCAGCAGGCGTACGCCAAGCGTCCGAAGATTCATCGCCTGAGCGCGGCCTCGACCATGCGCGACAAGGGCGCCTGGTACAAAGAGGACTGGCGCAAGAAGATCGAGCGCATCGGCAACCTCAACTACCCCGAAGAAGCCCGCCGTCAGCAGATCTACGGCAGCCTGCGGATGATGGTGTCGATCAACCGCGATGGCTCTTTATATGAAGTGCTGGTGCTGGAGTCGTCCGGGCAGCCGCTGCTGGATCAGGCAGCCCAGCGCATCGTCCGACTGGCCGCGCCCTTCGCGCCATTCACCGGCGACCTGTCGGACATCGACCGACTGGAAATCATCCGCACCTGGAAATTCGCCCGTGGGGACAAGCTTTCCAGTAATTGAGTCCAGACATCAACACCTGTAGGAGTGAGCTTGCTCGCGATTGCTGTTGATCAATCAACATCTTGGGTGCAGACATACTGCTATCGCGAGCAAGCTCACTCCTACAGGTGCGTCATTCGCCGTGAAATCGCTTCAGCCTCGGCGACTCAACACATGAAACCTGACCCACGTCGCGATTTATCCCCCGCTGCGTCGGTTCTGCCAGTTGTCACATCAGCCCTACGGCGCCACACTAGGGCTCATGAAAAACGTCACTCCGTCGTACCTCAAGCACCAATTTCTGATCGCCATGCCCCATATGCACGATGAGAACTTCGCTCAGACCTTGACCTACATCGTCGAGCACAACGCCAATGGCGCCATGGGTCTGGTGATTAACCGACCGCAAAGCCTGTCGCTGGCCGATATTCTCGAACAGTTGCGACCGGAATTGGCGCCGCCCGCCCGTTGTCAGCACATCCCCATTCATGTCGGCGGCCCGGTGCAAACCGACCGTGGCTTCGTCCTGCACCCGACCGGCCAGATTTTCCAAGCCACGGTCGACCTGGGTGGCGTCTCGCTGTCCACCTCGCAAGACGTGCTGTTCTCCATCGCTGACGGCTACGGCCCTGATCAGAATTTGATCACGCTGGGGTACGCGGGCTGGGACGCAGGCCAACTGGAAGCTGAATTCGCCGCCAACGCCTGGCTCAACTGCGCGTTCGATCCGGCTATTCTGTTCGAAGTCGACAGCGAACTCCGCCTCGACGCCGCCGCCGCCAAACTCGGCATCAACCTGAATCTGCTGACCAGCCAGGCGGGCCACGCCTGATGGCTGCATTGCGTCTGCTTCTGGGCTTCGACTACGGCACTCGGCAAATCGGCGTTGCCGTCGGCCAGGTGATCACCGGCCAGGCCCGGGAACTCTGTACTTTGAAAGCTCAAAACGGTGTTCCCGACTGGGACAAGGTGCAGGCCCTGATCACTGAGTGGAAGCCTGACGCCATCGTCGTCGGCCTGCCGCTGAACATGGACGGTACGCCCAGCGAGATGAGCGCCCGCGCCGAAAAGTTCTCACGCAAGCTCAATGGCCGCTTCAATCTTCCTGTTTACACCCACGACGAGCGTCTGACGACCTTCGAAGCCAAAGGCGAGCGCATGGCCCGTGGCGGCCAGCGTGGCAGTTATCGTGACAATCCGGTGGACGCCATCGCGGCTGCATTGCTGCTGCAAGGCTGGCTGGACGCCAACGGCGCGCTGTTTGAAACCTGAGCGATTTACACTGCACGACATCCGAGTTTTAGCCCTGCCGTCCGCAACCCCACGGCCGGGTTCTTGAAGGAGCCACTATGACCCTGCCCAACCCCGCCGCCCTGATCAGCCAGATGGCAATCGATCTGAACGCGCACCTCAGCAAACGTGGCATCAGCGAACCCCGCTTCATCGGCATCCGTACCGGCGGCGTGTGGGTCGCGCAGGCCCTACTCGAAGCGCTGGGCAGCCAGTCGCCACTGGGCACGCTGGACGTTTCTTTCTATCGCGACGATTTCAGTCAGAACGGCCTGCACCCTCAAGTGCGGCCGTCGGAGCTGCCGTTCGAGATCGAAGGCCAGCATCTGGTGCTGATCGATGACGTGCTGATGAGCGGCCGCACCATTCGCGCGGCCCTCAATGAACTGTTCGACTATGGCCGCCCCGCTAGCGTGACGCTGGTGTCGCTGCTGGACCTGGACGCTGCCGAGCTGCCGATTCGTCCGAATGTGACCGGCGCGACGCTGAATCTGTCTCCAGACGAACGCGTCAAGCTGTCCGGCCCGACGCCGCTCACGCTGGAGCTGCAAGACCTTTCCACCGATTCCGCCGCCCTCTAAGAGTCCTTTGCGATGACGCCTCTCGACGCCAAGCGCCCGCTGCAACTGAACCATCAGGGTCAGCTGCAACATTTCCTCTCGCTCGACGGTTTGCCCCGCGAACTGCTCACCGAAATCCTCGACACCGCTGATTCGTTCCTCGAAGTCGGCGCCCGGGCGGTGAAGAAAGTCCCGCTGTTGCGCGGCAAAACCGTGTGCAACGTGTTCTTCGAGAACTCGACGCGCACCCGCACTACATTCGAACTGGCGGCACAGCGGCTGTCAGCGGACGTCATCACTCTGAACGTGTCGACGTCCTCCACCAGCAAGGGCGAGACGCTGTTCGACACCCTGCGCAACCTTGAGGCGATGGCCGCCGACATGTTCGTCGTACGTCACGGCGATTCGGGCGCGGCGCACTTCATCGCGGAGCACGTTTGCCCGCAGGTGGCGATCATCAACGGCGGCGACGGGCGTCATGCACATCCGACGCAAGGCATGCTCGACATGCTGACCATCCGCCGCCACAAGGGTGATTTCAAGAACCTCTCGGTGGCCATCGTCGGCGATATCCTGCACTCCCGCGTTGCGCGCTCGAACATGATCGCGCTCAAGGCGCTGGGCTGCCCGGACATCCGCGTGGTCGCGCCGAAAACCCTGCTGCCGATTGGCGTCGAGCAGTATGGCGTGAAGGTCTACACCGACCTGACCGAGGGCCTCAAAGACGTGGACGTGGTGATCATGCTGCGTCTGCAACGGGAAAGAATGTCCGGCGGCCTGCTGCCGAGCGAGGGCGAGTTCTACCGCCTGTTCGGCCTGACCACGGCTCGTCTGGCTGGCGCCAAGCCTGATGCCATCGTCATGCACCCCGGCCCGATCAACCGAGGCGTGGAAATCGAATCGGCGGTGGCCGACGGCGCCCACTCTGTGATCCTCAATCAAGTGACCTACGGCATCGCGATCCGCATGGCCGTTCTGTCCATGGCCATGAGTGGCCAAACCGCACAACGCCAGTTCGAGCAGGAGAACGCCCAGTGAAGTTCAGCATCCTCGGCGCTCGCGTCATCGACCCTGTCAGCGGTCTGGATCAAGTCATCGACGTTCACCTTGAGGCAGGCAAAATCCTCGCTCTGGGCGCGGCCCCCGCCGATTTCTCGCCTTCGCAAACCATCGACGGCCAAGGCCTTGTGGCTGCGCCGGGCCTGGTTGACCTGAATGTGTCCCTGCGCGAACCGGGCTATAGCCGCAAAGGCAGTATCGCCAGTGAAACCCGCGCCGCTGCGGCCGGTGGCGTGACCAGCCTGTGCTGCCCGCCGCGCACCAAGCCGGTCCTGGACACCTCGGCAGTTGCCGAGTTGATTCTGGACCGCGCCCGCGAGGCCGGTCACAGCAAGGTATTCCCCATCGGCGCGCTGAGCAAAGGTCTGGAAGGCGAGCAACTGGCCGAACTGATCGCCCTGCGCGACGCCGGTTGCGTGGCGTTCACCAACGGCCTGACCAATTTCAAGAGCAACCGCACGCTGTGCCGCGCGCTGGAATACGCCGCGACCTTCGACCTGACCGTGATCTTCAATTCGCAGGACCACGATCTGGCAGCAGGCGGCCTGGCTCATGACGGCCCGACGGCAGCGTTCCTCGGCCTGCCGGGCATTCCGGAAACCGCTGAAACCGTGGCGTTGGCCCGCGACCTGCTGCTGGTCGAACAAAGCGGCGTGCGCGCGCACTTCACGCAATTGACCAGCGCACGGGGCGTGGCATTGATCGCTCAGGCGCAAGCCCGTGGTTTGCCGGTGACGGCCGACGTGGCGCTGTATCAGCTGATTCTGACGGACGAAGCGCTGATCGACTTCTCCAGCCTCTATCACGTGCAACCGCCCCTGCGCACCCGCGCCGACCGCGATGCGCTGCGTGAGGCGGTCAAATCGGGCGTGGTTCAAGCGATCTCCAGCCATCACCAGCCTCATGAACGTGACGCCAAGCTGGCCCCGTTCGGCGCGACCGAACCGGGGATCAGCAGCGTCGAGCTGCTGCTGCCGCTGGCGATGACATTGGTGGAAGACGGCCTGTTGGACCTGCCGACGCTCCTGTCGCGTCTCAGCGCAGGCCCTGCAGCGGCCCTGCGTTTGCCTGCGGGCCAGCTGGCAGCGGGTGCGGCGGCAGATCTGGTGTTGTTTGATCCCGCGGCTTCCACTGTGGCAGGCGAAAAATGGCTGTCGAAGGGCGAAAACAGCCCGTTCCTCGGCCACTGCTTGCCGGGCGCTGTGAAATACACCTTTGTGGATGGGCGGATGAGCTATATCGGCTGACTCGTTCGCCGAGAAACCCGGCCCTACTGGCGACATAAAACCTGTAGGAGCCGGCCCGCAGCAAGCCGGCTCCTACAATTGTCCCTCGTGATCTCAACGCCGCTCGGCATTCCTCTCCGATATCTGGTCATTCAACGTCCAGAAGTCATACAAAATCCCCACGAAGAACAGGCCTCCGGTCAGCAAATAGATGATCCCGGTGATCCATTTGCCCTGATACATCCGATGCAGCCCGAACACGCCCAAAAACGTCAGCAGAATCCATGCGACGCTGTAATCGGTCGGTCCGTCGCTAAAACGCGTGTCCGCCTGTTCGTCCATCGAGGGGATCAGGAACAGGTCAATCAACCAGCCAATCCCCAACAGCCCCAACGTGAAAAACCAGATCGTCCCGGTCACCGGCTTGCCGTAATAGAACCGGTGAGAGCCGGTAAAACCGAAAATCCATAACAGGTATCCCATGACTTTGCTGTGGGTGTCTGGCCGCCGGCCGTCCGGGTAATAGGTGTTCATTGGGTACCTCTTTTGTGGCAATAGAAAAAAATATGCGTAAGTTTTGTGACTTTAGTGATGCCGTCCGACGTATGGCTTGAACCTCTGTCCATCCTTGCAAACCCTTGTTCTGCAAGGGGGAGGCCACAGTGATGTGACATTTTTGCGATCAATTCTGACTTCCCGGGCAGTAAATTGTTCGACAAGTGGGATCAGAACCGTTGAAAAAGCTGTTATAAAGTTGCGCGCTGACCTACATGAGCCCTGCCTAATGCGTCCATTTTTGAAGACATGGCTGACTATCTGTCTATTTATGCCACTGGCCGCCCACGCCACCAATCGTGAGCAACCGCTACCTCCAAGCTTCACCGGATTTACAGCGAACAGTCATCCTTCGCCAACATCGGTAGCGAGTAAAAAAGTCACCCAAGAGGCCCTCGAAGAAACGGCAATGCCGCTCGAAACCTCCGGTAAGAAAAGCCGAACCACCAAAGGGAAAAAAGCCCAGGCCGGTTCTCACAAGATTTCGCAGCACACCGTCGCCCTCGCCACAACGGGGCAGATGGGCACCAAGCAAAGCAGCAATGTAGTCAACCGGGCCGTCAAGGCCATCGGTACACCTTATCGTTGGGGCGGCACCAGCCCAACAAAAGGGTTCGATTGCAGTGGCTTGGTGAAATACGCGTTTAACGACGTGAGCGAAGTGGATTTGCCGCGCACCTCCAATGCCATGTCCGAAGGACACGGGCAAAAGGTTGATCGCAAGGACTTGAAGCCAGGCGACTTGTTGTTCTTCAACATCAAGAGCCGTCAGGTGAATCACGTCGCGATTTATCTGGGTGATGACCGCTTCGTCCACGCGCCTCGCCGTGGCAAGGCCGTGACGATCGACACGTTGAAAAAGCCGTACTGGGACAGCCACTACGTCGTGGCCAAACGTGTACTGCCGAAGCAGCCACCGAGCAAGAAAGGCACCGTGCGGATCGCGCAACGCTGAGTCTCAGAGCGACACCGACTTTGTAGGAGTGAGCTTGCTCGCGATGGGTTATGTCAGACAATGATGATGTCACTGACATAACCCATCGCGAGCAAGCTCACTCCTACAGTTGTTTCGGGGGTCCAGAAGCTAGAAATTATCCGGCGTCTTCGCCTTCTCGCGAGCGCTTTCCCGCGTGATCAGCCCTTTGGTCACCAGGTCTTTCAGGCACATGTCCAGTGTCTGCATCCCCAACGCGCCCCCGGTCTGAATCGACGAGTACATCTGCGCCACTTTGTCCTCGCGGATGAGGTTACGGATTGCCGACGTGCCGATCATGATTTCGTGCGCCGCGACCCGACCGCCGCCCACCTTTTTCAGCAACGCCTGCGACACGATGGCGTGCAGCGATTCGGACAGCATCGAGCGAATCATCGATTTTTCCTGAGCTGGAAACACATCCACGATCCGGTCGATACTTTTCGCCGCCGACGTGGTGTGCAGGGTGCCGAACACCAAGTGCCCGGTTTCCGCAGCGGTCAGCGCCAATCGAATGGTTTCCAGGTCCCGCAGCTCACCCACCAGAATCACGTCCGGGTCTTCCCGCAGTGCCGAACGCAGAGCTTCGGCAAAACCATGGGTGTCGCGGTGGACTTCACGTTGGTTGATTAGGCTCTTCTTGGACTCGTGAACGAATTCGATCGGGTCTTCGATGGTCAGGATGTGGTGGTGCTTGTTGGCGTTCAGGTAATCGACCATCGCGGCGAGCGTCGTTGATTTACCCGAACCGGTCGGCCCGGTGACCAGCACCAGTCCACGGGGTACGTCTGTAATCTTCCGAAACACTTCCCCCATGCCCAAGTCTTCCATGCTCAGGACCTTCGACGGAATGGTCCGGAACACGGCGCCTGCGCCACGGTTCTGATTGAACGCGTTGACCCTGAACCGCGCAACGCCAGGCACTTCAAAGGAAAAGTCCGTCTCCAGATCTTCCTCGAAGTCCTTGCGTTGCTTGTCGTTCATGATGTCGTAGATCAGCGCCTGGACTTCTTTCTGGTCCAGCGCTGGCAGGTTGATCCGCCGCACATCGCCATCGACCCGGATCATCGGCGGCAGGCCAGCCGAGAGGTGTAAGTCCGACGCGCCTTGCTTGGCACTGAAGGCAAGCAGCTCGGTAATATCCATACAGCTCCTCATCACATAGAATGCCGCAGACTTTAGCCCTGCTGGCGCAAATCAATGTCCACGATAGCAGAGAACATTTCAACGCTCGCAGAGCGAATTCGTCACGCCGCTCAGGTGGCCCAACGCGACCCGTCGTCCGTCCGGCTGCTGGCCGTGAGCAAGACCAAGCCCGCCAGCGATCTGCGCGAAGCGTATGACGCCGGGCTGCGCGACTTTGGCGAGAACTACCTGCAAGAAGCCCTCGGCAAACAGACCGAATTGAGCGACCTGCCCTTGATCTGGCATTTCATCGGCCCCATCCAGTCAAACAAGACTCGCGCCATCGCCGAGCATTTTGACTGGGTACATTCCGTGGATCGCTTGAAAATCGCACAACGCCTGTCCGAACAACGCCCCACCGAACTGCCTCCGCTCAACCTCTGCATTCAGGTCAACGTCAGTGGCGAGGCGAGCAAATCCGGCTGCACCCCTGAAGATCTGCCTGCGCTGGCACACGCCATCAGCGCCCTGCCCAATCTGAGATTGCGCGGCTTGATGGCAATTCCCGAACCGACCGAAAACAGCGACGAACAGAACGCCGCGTTCGCGACCGTGCGCAACCTGCAAGACCAACTGAAACTGCCGCTGGACACTCTTTCCATGGGCATGAGCCACGACCTGGAAGCCGCCATTGCACAAGGCGCGACCTGGGTGCGGATCGGCACTGCCCTCTTTGGCGCCCGCAATTATGGGCAGCCTTAACTTTTGCCTCACAGGAAGCCGTTCATGAGCAAAACCCGTATCGCGTTTATCGGCGCCGGAAACATGGCCGCCAGCCTGATTGGCGGCATGCGCGCCCAAGGCGTCGCAGCCGATTTGATCCGCGCCAGCGACCCCGGCCAGGAAACCCGTGAGCGCGTGGCGAAAGAGCACGGCATCACTGTCGTCGCCGACAACGCCGAAGCCATCGAAGGCGCCGATGTGGTGCTGCTGGCGGTGAAGCCGCAGATGATGAAAGCCGTCTGCGAAGCGATCAAACCGGCCCTGAAGCCGAACCAATTGATCGTCTCGATTGCCGCCGGTATCACCTGCGCCAGCATGAAAGCCTGGCTGGGCGATCAGCCGCTGGTGCGCTGCATGCCCAACACCCCGGCGCTGCTGCGTCAGGGTGTGAGCGGGCTGTACGCCACCGATGACGTGACCCAGACCCAGCGTCAGCAGGCCGAAACCCTGCTGTCCGCCGTCGGCATCGCGCTGTGGGTGGACACCGAAGCCCAAATCGACGCTGTGACCGCCGTATCGGGCAGCGGCCCGGCGTATTTCTTCCTGCTGATCGAAGCGATGACCGCCGCAGGCGTGAAGCTGGGCTTGTCTCCGGACGTTGCCAAACAGCTGAGCCAGGAAACAGCGCTCGGCGCCGCCCGCATGGCCACCACCAGCGATGTCGATGCGGCTGAGTTGCGTCGTCGCGTCACTTCGCCTGCGGGCACCACGGAAGCCGCGATCAAATCGTTCCAGGCCGATGGCTTTGAAGCGATTGTCGAGAAAGCGCTGGGCGCCGCCGCGCATCGCTCGGCCGAGCTTGCCGAACTGCTGGGCAAATAAAGGAGCAATTCATGAATGCACTCACTGGCGCCACGATTTTCGTCATCCAGACGCTGATCAGCCTGTACCTGACCATCGTTCTGCTGCGCTTCGTGCTGCAACTGGTCAAAGCCAACTTCTACAACCCGCTCTGCCAGTTCGCCGTGCGCGCGACCCAGCCGTTGCTCAAGCCCATCCGCCGCATCGTGCCAAGCGTGCTGGGGCTGGACACCTCGTCCCTGCTGCTGGCCATCGTGATTCAGGCACTGCTGATGGCGTTCGTGCTGATGATGACCTACGGCACCATCGGCGACGTGCCGCATCTGCTGATGTGGTCGATCATCGGCATCACCTCGCTGCTGCTGAAAATCTTCTGGGTGGCGATGATCATCATGGTGATCGTGTCCTGGATCGCGCCGGGCACCCATAACCCGGCTGCCGAACTCGCCTACCAGATCAGCGAACCGATCCTGGCGCCGTTCCGCCGCATCATCCCGAACCTGGGCGGCCTCGACATCTCACCGATCTTCGCCTTCCTGGCGATCCAGGTGCTTCAGTCGTATGTCATGCCTGAGCTGGCAGCCTACGCCGGCATGCCGCAGGAATTGTGGCGGTTGATCTAAACCCGCCACCCTCCTGTAGGAGTGAGCTTGCTCGCGATGGCGGTATGTCAGAACCGTAGATGGCGTCTGATACACCGCAATCGCGAGTAAGCTCACTCCTACAGGTACTCATCTACCAGCCGCCCCGTTGTTTGCTTGCCGCTACCCCCCGCGATCTTTAGACTTACGCCTCATTTCAGTGAGAGCAGGGTCGATGTCCACGGTCTTTCCCGAAGATTCTGTCGGTCTAGTCACGCCGCAGATGGCGCATTTCAGCGAGCCACTGGCTCTGGCCTGCGGGCGTTCGCTGGCCGATTACGACCTCATCTACGAAACCTACGGTCAACTCAACGCTGCCAAGAGCAACGCGGTGCTGATCTGTCACGCCCTATCCGGCCATCATCACGCTGCGGGTTATCACAGCGAAGATGAGCGCAAGCCCGGCTGGTGGGACAGCTGTATCGGCCCCGGCAAGCCTATCGACACGGACAAATTCTTCGTCGTCAGCCTGAATAACCTCGGCGGCTGCAATGGCTCCACTGGCCCGAGCAGCATCAACCCGGAAACCGGAAAGCCTTTCGGCGCCAACTTCCCGGTGCTGACGGTCGAGGACTGGGTGCACAGTCAGGCGCGTCTGGCGGACACCCTCGGCATCATGCAATGGGCGGCCATCGTCGGCGGCAGTCTGGGCGGCATGCAGGCGTTGCAGTGGACCATCACGTACCCGGATCGCGTGCGCCATTGCCTGGCCATTGCCTCGGCGCCCAAGTTGTCAGCGCAAAACATCGCCTTCAACGAAGTGGCGCGACAAGCGATCCTCACTGACCCGGAATTCCACGGCGGCTCGTTCCAGGAAATGGGCGTGATCCCCAAGCGCGGCCTGATGCTGGCACGCATGGTCGGCCACATCACGTACCTGTCCGACGACTCCATGGGCGAGAAATTCGGCCGTGGCCTGAAGAACGAAAACCTCAACTACGACTTCCACAGCGTCGAGTTTCAGGTCGAAAGTTACCTGCGTTATCAGGGCGAAGAGTTCTCTGGCCGTTTCGACGCCAACACCTACCTGCTGATGACCAAGGCGCTGGACTACTTCGATCCAGCGGCCAACTTCGACGACAACCTGGCGGCGACCTTCGCTGGCGCCACGGCGAAATTCTGCGTGATGTCCTTCACCACCGACTGGCGCTTTTCCCCGGCCCGCTCCCGCGAACTGGTGGATGCGCTGATGGCAGCGAAGAAAGACGTCTGCTACCTGGAAATCGACGCACCGCAGGGCCACGACGCCTTCCTGATGCCGATCCCGCGCTACCTGCAGGCCTTCTCCAGCTACATGAACCGAATTGCACTCTGAGGACACCATGAGAGCCGACCTGGAAATCATCCAAGACTGGATACCGGCAGGCAGCCGCGTGCTCGACCTCGGCTGTGGCGACGGCGAATTGCTGGCCTGGCTGAAGGACAACAAGCAAGTGACCGGCTACGGCCTGGAAAACGACGCCGAAAACATCGCGCGCTGCGTGGCCCGTGGCGTGAACGTCATCGAGCAGGACCTGGACAAAGGGCTGGGCAACTTTGCCAGCAACAGTTTCGACATTGTGGTCATGACGCAGGCGCTGCAAGCCGTGCACTACCCCGACCGCATCCTCGACGAAATGCTGCGCGTCGGTCGCCAGTGCATCATCACCTTCCCGAACTTCGGTCACTGGCGCTGCCGCTGGTACCTGGCGAGCAAGGGCCGGATGCCGGTTTCCGAATTCCTGCCGTACACGTGGTACAACACGCCGAACATTCACTTCTGCACCTTCGAAGACTTCGAAGACCTGTGCCGGGGCCGCTCGGCGAAGGTCATTGATCGGCTGGCTGTCGATCAACAGCATCGTCACGGTTGGGCGAGCAAGCTTTGGCCTAATCTGTTGGGTGAGATCGGCATCTATCGGGTCAGCAGCCCCGGCTTGCAGGACCACCAGATCGCCGTGTGATTCCTACTCACAGGAGAACGATCATGGCTCGTCTGATTGCACTGCTGGGCATGCTAATGACGCTGGCGACGCCGCTGATGGCCGCCAACAGCGCCAGCCCGAACCGACAGGAACAGTTCGGCGACCTGATCATTCACTACAACGCCTTCGCCTCCGGCCTGTTGCAACCGGCCATCGCGCAGGAAGCCGGGCTGATTCGCAGCAAAGGCCAAGGCGTGATCAACATTACGGCGGTCAAGAACGGCAAGACCGTTCCGGCCACTGTCAGCGGCACGATCCAGGACCTCACGGGCCGCGAAAAGCCGCTGACTTTCAAGCCCTTCAACGAAAACAGCGCGGTGAATTATCTCGCGCAATTTGCGGTTGAGCCCGACAGCTCGGCGACCTATGTCTTTACCATCAACGTGAAGACCGGGGACGACGACACGCACACGCTCAGCTTCAACCAACAGATTTTCTCGGACGAATGATGACGTTTTCCCAACTCGTACTCGCCAGCCACAACGCCGGCAAACTCAAAGAACTCCAGGCCATGCTCGGCGGCAGCGTGCAGCTGCGCTCGATTGGCGAGTTCAGCAGCGTCGAGCCTGAAGAAACCGGCTTGTCGTTCGTCGAGAACGCGATCCTCAAGGCCCGCAATGCCGCACGCATTTCCGGCCTGCCCGCGCTGGCCGACGATTCAGGGCTGGCGGTGGACTTCCTCGGCGGAGCGCCGGGCATTTATTCAGCGCGTTACGCCGATGGCAAAGGCGACGCGGCGAATAACGCCAAGCTGCTCGACGCTTTGAAAGACGTGCAGGAAGAGCAGCGTGGCGCGCAGTTCGTGTGCGTGTTGGCGCTGGTCCGTCACGCCGACGATCCGCTGCCTATCCTCTGTGAAGGGCTGTGGCATGGCCGCATTTTGACCGCCGCCAGTGGCGAGCATGGGTTTGGCTATGACCCGCTGTTCTGGGTGCCTGAGCGCGGCCTGTCCAGCGCCGAGCTGACGCCCGCCGACAAGAACCAGATCAGCCACCGCGCCCGCGCCATGGCCATTCTGCGTCAGCGCCTGCTCCTGGATGTGGCGGGGAAATGACCCAGGATTCAACCACCCGGCCGCTGATCGTTGGTGCGGCCGGTTTCAGCTCCGAACAGCCTCGAAGCCCATTGCCCGAGCTGCCTCCGCTGTCGCTGTACATCCATATCCCGTGGTGCGTGCGCAAATGCCCGTACTGCGACTTCAATTCCCATACCGCCAGCCCTGTTCTGCCCGAGCAGGAATACGTCGACGCGCTGTTGGCTGACCTGGATCAGGACCTGCCCCACGTCTACGGACGCGAGCTGAGTTCGATCTTCTTCGGCGGCGGTACGCCCAGCCTGTTCAGCGCCGACGCATTGGGACGATTACTGAAAGGCGTCGAGCAACGCATCCGTTTCGCCCCAGACATTGAAATCACGCTGGAAGCCAACCCCGGTACGTTCGAGCAGGTCAAGTTCAGCGCCTATCGCGGCCTGGGGATCAATCGCCTGTCCATCGGCATCCAGAGCTTTCAGGAAGCCAAACTCAAGGCGCTAGGCCGCATCCACAACGGCGATGAAGCTGTGCGGGCGGCGGACATGGCGCGTCAGGCCGGTTTTGATAACTTCAATCTGGACTTGATGCATGGCTTGCCGGATCAGTCGCAGGACGACGCGTTGGGCGATTTGCGCCAGGCCATCGCCCTCGCCCCGACGCATCTGTCGTGGTATCAGCTGACGCTCGAACCGAACACCGTGTTCTGGAATCAGCCGCCAACGCTGCCGGAGGACGATATCCTCTGGGACATTCAGGAGGCGGGGCAGACGCTGCTCAGGGAAAACGGCTACGCGCAGTACGAAGTGTCGGCCTATGCGCAACCAGGCCGTCCTGCGCGGCATAACCTGAATTACTGGAGCTTTGGCGATTTCATCGGCATTGGCGCGGGCGCTCACGGCAAACTCAGTCACCCCGATGGTCGCATCCTGCGCACGTGGAAGACCCGTTTGCCCAAGGATTACCTGAATCCGGCGAAGCCTTTTCAGGCGGGGGAAAAGCTGCTGCCACTGGACGAAATGCCCTTCGAATTCCTGATGAACGCACTGCGCCTGACAAATGGTGTGGACGCTGCATTATTTCAGCGTCGCACGGGTCTAAGCGTCGATTCGCTCGCCAGTGCGCGTCAGCAGGCCGAACAACGGGGCTTGCTGGAAACCGATCCAACGCGTCTGGCGGCCACTGCCCGAGGTCAACTGTTCCTCAACGACCTGCTGCAGTACTTTCTTCTTTAAGGCTTAACGCAAAGGAAACTGAATGGACCTCGTACTCGACCTGCTGGCCACTGTCTCACGCTGGAGCCGCAGCAACCTGTCGGAAATCGCACTGGCGTTGGTAGGCTGCCTGCTGATCCTGTTCGGCGCAGACATCAAAGGCTGGATTGAAGGTCGCCTGAGCAGCTTTGCCGGTGCATTGCGCGTACCGGTCATGGCGCTCCTGTGCACCATCGGTAGCGGCGCCGCGCTGATTTACGCCACACCTTGGGTCGTGCGCGGGCTGAGCCAGTTCAACAACTACAGTCTGGCGCCCGTGCTGTTGGTGGTGCTGGTGCTGATCGGGGTTGTTGCCGACAGGAAGTGATCCTGAACCCCGGCGCTAAACGAACTGTGGGAGCGAATTCATTCGCTCCCACAGGTTCATGCCAACCTCTGAATCCGCGTCCGACCCTATTGGGTGGGACGCGGTTGAATCAGGCCAGCTTCTCGAACTTCAAATCCCACACCCCGTGCCCCAAACGCTCACCACGGCGTTCGAACTTGGTGATCGGGCGCTCCGCAGGGCGCGGGACGCATTTGCCGTCTTCGGCCAGATTGCGATAACCCGGCGCGACGTTCATCACTTCCAGCATGTACTCGGCATACGGTTCCCAGTCGGTGGCCATGTGCAGAACGCCGCCCGGCTTGAGCTTGGTGCGCACCAGTTCAGCGAATTCGGCTTGTACGATGCGGCGTTTGTGATGACGCGCCTTGTGCCACGGGTCCGGGAAGAACAGCATGAGACGATCAAGGCTATTGTCGGCCACGCAGCGGTTGAGCACTTCGATCGCGTCGCAATCGTAGACCCGCAGGTTGGTCAGGCCTTGCGTCAGCACGCCATTGAGCAGCGCGCCAACACCTGGGCGGTGCACTTCGACGCCGATGAAATCCTGCTCCGGCGCGGCTGCGGCCATTTCCAGCAACGAGTGGCCCATGCCGAAACCGATTTCCAGGGTGCGCGGCGCCGAGCGACCGAACACCTTGTCGAAATCAACCGGCGCGTCCGCCAGCGGCAGCACGAACAGCGGCTTGCCCTGGTCCAGACCGCGTTGCTGGCCTTCAGTCATGCGACCTGCGCGCATCACGAAGCTCTTGATGCGTCGATGGTGGCTGTCATCGCCCTGGGCTTTACCGTCTTCGTCGTTCATCACTTCGTCGTCCGGAAGTGGGTCAGGCGTTTGCGAATCAATCATCAACAGGCTCTTACTTGATCAGACCATCCAGCGGCGAGGACGCGCTGGCATAGAGTTTCTTCTGCATACGGCCAGCCAGGTAAGCCATGCGGCCTGCCAGGATGGCGTGTTTCATGGCTTCGGCCATGAGGATCGGTTGTTGCGCGTGGGCGATGGCCGAGTTCATCAGCACCGCTTCGCAGCCCAGTTCCATGGCGATGGTGGCGTCGGAGGCTGTGCCGACACCGGCATCGACCAGCACCGGGACTTTCGATTCTTCGAGAATGATCTGCAGGTTGTAGGGGTTGCAGATCCCAAGACCGCTGCCGATCAGACCGGCCAGCGGCATGATCGCGCAGCAGCCGATTTCGGCCAATTGACGCGCGATGATCGGGTCGTCGCTGGTGTACACCATCACGTCAAAGCCTTCCTTGACCAGCGTTTCGGCGGCTTTGAGGGTTTCGATCACGTTCGGGAACAGAGTCTTCTGGTCAGCCAAGACTTCCAGTTTCACGAGGTTGTGGCCATCGAGCAGTTCGCGAGCGAGGCGGCAGGTGCGCACGGCTTCGATGGCGTCGTAGCAGCCAGCCGTGTTTGGCAAGAAGGTGTAGCGATCCGGTGACAGCACTTGGAGGAGGTTCGGTTCGCCTTCGGTCTGGCCGAGGTTGGTGCGGCGCACAGCGAAGGTGACGATTTCGGCGCCCGAGGCCTCGATGGCCAGACGGGTTTCTTCCATATCCTTGTACTTGCCCGTGCCGACCAACAGGCGCGACTGGAAAGTACGACCGGCCACTGTAAACGGCTTGTCGCTACGAACATTGCTCATCGGAAATCCTCTTTACGGTTGAGGTTCTTGCAGTTCTTCTGGATCGGGCCGGCTGCGGCGCTGCGAATCAGCCGCCGCCGATGGCGTGGACCACTTCGACCTGATCGCCTTCGTTCAGCGCCGTGGAAGCGTGTTGGCTGCGCGGGACGATATCCAGATTCAGCTCCACCGCGATTCGACGCCCCGTCAGCTCCAGACGGTTCAGCAACGCCGCGACGGTCTCGCCATCGGGCAGTTCGTAGGATTCACCGTTCAACTGAATGCGCATGCGAAAGGCAGCCATCATTTTTAGGGGCGAGCATTCTAGCCCGATCAGCCGATGGGACCAAGGCAAAGCAGTGCCATTCGTCTCACATCGGACTGCCGGGTCAGGTTCTCTTTAGAGCGTATCGAGCCCCAGACGCCAGGCGAGCCAGCCCAGAATGAACCAGCCGATTAGAAAGCACAGCCCGCCGATCGGCGTGATGATGCCCAGTTTGCTGACGCCGGTGAGGGTCAGCAGGTAAAGACTGCCGGAGAACAGCAAAATACCCAGCACAAAGGCGATGCCCGCGTAGCTGACCAGTCGCCCCTGAATCTGCGTCGCCAGAATCGCCACACCAAAGATCGCAAGGGTGTGGATCAATTGATACAGCACGCCGGTGTGAAAAATCGCCAGGTACTCAGGCGTCAGGCGGTTTTTCAGGCCATGGGCCGCGAATGCGCCAAGGGCGACGCCGGTGAATCCGAAGAAAGCCGCCAACATCAGAAAGGTTCGTAACATGTGAAACTCCAGGCAAAGTCGTTCAATGGCGCGTGGTCTGTATAATGGCCCGCTCAACCGGTTCGGCCAAGCCATCCCTATGCTGCGTTTTCTTCTCCGTCGTGTCGCCAAAGGCCTGCTCTGGTTCGCAGCGGCCAGTGTCGTGCTGGTTTTGATCTTTCGCTTCGTGCCTCCGCCGTTCACCGCGTTGATGGTCGAGCGCAAGGTCGAGTCCTGGCTCGACGGCCAACCCATCGACCTGCAACGGGACTGGCAACCGTGGGAGAGAATCTCCGACGACCTGAAAGTTGCCGTCATCGCAGGTGAAGACCAGAAATTCGCCGAGCACTGGGGTTTCGATATCGACGCCATCCAGGCCGCACTGGTTCATAACGAACGTGGCGGCTCGATTCGCGGCGCCAGCACGCTGAGCCAGCAGGTCTCGAAAAACCTCTTTTTGTGGTCCGGCCGCAGTTATCTGCGCAAGGGTCTGGAAGCCTGGTTCACCGGCCTGATCGAAGTGCTCTGGTCCAAGCAACGGATTCTTGAGGTTTACGTCAACAGTGTGGAATGGGACGACGGCGTGTTCGGCGCCCAGGCTGCGGCGCAACATCACTTCCACGTCAACGCCAGCCAGCTCTCGACCCAGCAGGCCAGCTACCTCGCCGCCGTGCTGCCCAGTCCTCGGGAATGGAGCGCCAGCCACCCCACCAGCTATGTGTCGCGCCGCGCCGGGTGGATTCGTCAACAGATGCGCCAGTTGGGTGGGGATGAGTATCTGGTGGGGATAAACAATCGGCGAGAGTGGTAAACCAAACCTTTTAGAGCCACACGCAAAACCTGTAGGAGTGAGCTTGCTCGCGATGGCGTCATACCAGACACCCAGGCAGTGACTGAAAGGCCGCTATCGCGAGCAAGCTCACTCCTACAGGTCATCATCAGGCTCACAAACAAAAACGCCCCGATCATCTCGGGGCGTTTTGCATTTCGGTTGACCGCTTACGCAGCAATCGACAGTTTGAGCTTGTTCATCGCGCTCTTTTCGAGCTGGCGGATACGCTCGGCTGAGACGTTGTACTTTTCGGCCAGGTCGTGCAGCGTCGCCTTTTCCTCGGCCAGCCAGCGCTGGTAGAGGATGTCGCGGCTACGGTCGTCCAGCACGTTCAAGGCTTCGTGCAGGTTGGCGGTCGAGCTATCAGTCCAGTCGGAATCTTCCAGCTGACGCGCTGGATCGTAACGATGGTCTTCCAGGTAGTTGGCCGGAGACTGGAACGCGCTGTCGTCGTCGGCTTCAGCAGCCGGGTCGAACGCCATGTCGTGACCGGTCAAACGGCTTTCCATCTCGCGCACTTCACGCGGCTCCACACCGAGGCTTTCAGCCACACGGTGCACTTCTTCGTTGTTCAGCCACGCCAGACGTTTCTTCTGGCTGCGCAGGTTGAAGAACAGCTTGCGCTGGGCCTTGGTGGTCGCGACTTTCACGATGCGCCAGTTGCGCAGAATGAACTCGTGAATCTCAGCTTTGATCCAGTGCACGGCGAACGACACCAGACGCACGCCCATTTCTGGGTTGAAACGCTTCACGGCCTTCATCAGACCGACGTTACCTTCCTGGATCAGGTCAGCCTGAGCCAGTCCATAACCGGAATAACTACGTGCGATATGCACGACAAAACGCAGGTGGGCGAGCACCATCTGCCGAGCCGCCCCTAAATCCTGCTCGTAATAGAGACTCTCGGCCAGTTCACGCTCCTGCTCGGGCGTCAGCAATGGAATGCTGTTGACCGTGTGCACATAGGCTTCCAGGTTTGCACCCGGAACCAAGGCATAAGCAGGTTGCAAAGAATTGGTCATACGAAAAAACCTCCGACACATGACTCGTGCAGTTCAGCACTGCGAAATTGACCGGGAGCCGCTAAACAAGTTCCCTTAGCTGAAAAGTCAATAGATGAAACAAAATTTACGCTTAAAAGATTACCCGAACATTAAAACTCAACGAGGTGCCAGCTCTCTCAAATGGCGTGCAACGGCAATCCACGCACCGATATACCCCAACAACACCGCCCCAAGCAATAGGGACAGACCATCGGCAACCGGCACACCCGCCAGTGCGAAATTGCTTCCATAAAGGCCAGCCAATCGCACCACCGCCTCGTTCAACCAGTCCAGGCCGAACGCCAGCACACCCCAAGACAGAATCCCGGCGCCGAAGCCGTACAACGCGCCCATATAAAGGAAGGGCCTGCGCACGTAGGCATCGGTACCGCCCACTAGTTTAATGACTTCGATCTCGGTGCGGCGGTTCTCGATATGAAGACGGATGGTATTGCCTATCACCAATAACAATGCCACCACCAACAGCACTGTCAGGCCGAACACGAAGCGGTCACCCAATTTCAGAATCGCCGCCAGACGTTCGACCCAGACCAGATCCAGCTGCGCCTGCTGCACTTTCGGCAATTCAGCGAGACGCGTACGTAATGCCTCCAGCGCCGGCTTGTCAACTTCCTGCGGGGTCACCAGCACGACGCCGGGCAGCGGGTTTTCAGGCAATTCCTTGAGCGCTTCGCCCAGGCCTGATTGCTGCTGGAACTCGTTCAGCGCCTGATCGCGGGAGATGTACTCTGCTTCGGCGACGCCGGGCATCTCTTTGATCTGAGCGACCAACCCCTCGCCTTCACTCGGCGAAGCATTCAGTTGCAAATAAAGAGAGATCTGCGCCGCGCGCTGCCACGAACCGCCCAGCCGCTCGACGTTGCTCAGCAGCAACGACAAGCCCATCGGCAGGCTCAATGCAACGGCCATCACCAGACAGGTAAAGAAGCTGCCAATTGGCTGCTTGCCCAGACGCCGCAAGCTGTCGGCCATGCTGGAGCGATGGGCTTCGATCCATGCGTTGAACAGTTGGCCAAAGCTTGGGCCATCATCATCGTCGTGTTTCTTTTTCTTCTGCGGGCCCGGCTCGGCGGCCTTTGGCGCCACGCGTTCGGAAACCTTGGGGCTGCGAGTGGCACTCATACGCCAGCCTCCCCGTCACCGATCAGGCGGCCGCGTTGCAGGGTCAGCATGCGGTGGCGCATGCGCGCAATCAGGGCCAGGTCGTGACTGGCGATCAGCACGCTGGTGCCCAGGCGGTTGATGTCTTCGAATACGCCCATGATTTCCGCTGCCAGCCGTGGATCGAGGTTACCGGTGGGTTCGTCCGCCAGCAGCAAGGCCGGGCGGTGAACGATGGCGCGTGCAATACCGACGCGCTGCTGCTGACCGGTGGATAAGTCGCCAGGGTACAGCTCGGCCTTGTCAGACAGGGCCACACGCTCCAGCGCCGAATCGACGCGTTTGGTCACTTCTGCCTTGGACAGCCCCAGAATCTGGAGCGGCAGGGCGACGTTATTGAAGACCGTGCGGTCGAACAGCAACTGGTGGTTCTGGAACACGACGCCGATCTGCCGCCGCAGGAACGGAATCTGCGCATTGCTGATCTGCCCGAGGTCTTGCCCCGCCAGCAGCAGTTTGCCGGTGGTGGGACGCTCCATCGCCAGCAGCAGCCGCAACAGCGTACTTTTACCGGCACCGGAGTGGCCGGTCACAAACAGAAACTCACCGCGACGCACTCGAAAGCTCAGCTCATGCAAGCCGACGTGTCCGTTCGGATAGCGTTTACCGACCTGTTCGAAACGAATCATGTGCGCTCCCGCTCGGCGAAGAGGGCCTGAACGAAGGGTTCGGCCTCGAATGTCCGCAAATCGTCGATGCCTTCACCGACGCCGATGTAACGAATCGGCAGTCCGAACTGCTTGGCCAGCGCGAAGATCACCCCGCCTTTGGCCGTGCCGTCGAGCTTGGTGAGGGCAAGGCCCGTCAGGCTCACCGTCTGATTGAATTGCTTGGCCTGGTTGATGGCGTTCTGACCTGTACCGGCATCCAGCACCAGCAACACTTCGTGAGGCGCGGCTTCGTCCAGCTTGCCGATCACGCGGCGCACCTTTTTCAGCTCTTCCATCAGGTTATCTTTGGTGTGCAGACGACCGGCGGTGTCGGCGATCAACACATCGACACCACGGGCCTTGGCGGCCTGCACGGCGTCAAAGATGACCGAGGCCGAGTCGGCGCCAGTGTGCTGGGCGATGACCGGGATCTTGTTGCGCTCACCCCAGACCTGAAGCTGCTCGACCGCCGCAGCGCGGAAGGTGTCGCCTGCCGCCAGCATGACTTTCTTGCCTTCAAGCTGAAGCTTCTTGGCCAGCTTGCCGATAGTGGTGGTCTTGCCAGCGCCGTTGACGCCAACGACCAGAATCACAAATGGCTTGTGTTCTGCGGTAATGACGAGCGGCGCTTCCACCGGTTTGAGCATTTCAGTCAGTTCGCTTTGCAGCGACTTGTACAGCGCGTCGCTGTCGGTCAACTGTTTGCGCGCCACTTTCTGGGTCAGGTTGCGCACGATCAACGACGTGGCTTCAACACCCACGTCGGCGGTCAACAAGCGCGTTTCCAGCTCATCGAGCATGTCATCGTCGATGGCTTTCTTGCCCAGGAACAGGCTGGCCATGCCTTCACCAAGGCTGGCGCTGGTCTTGGACAGACCCTGTTTCAGGCGGGCGAAGAAACCGGGTTGCCTGGCTTCCACGACGGGAGCCGGAGCTTCAGGGACGACTAGCGCTGGCGGGATCTCGATCACGGGTGCAACCGGCACAGCCACTGTCGGCGCGGGAACAGGCGAAGGCTGGGTCAGCGCAGGCAAGTCAGCGCCAGCGACCGGGTCGGGCAGGGCAACCGGGATTGGCTCGATGGACGGTGGCACTTCAAAAGACGGGGTATCGACCACCGCAGGCTGAGCCGGCGGATGCGGAATGGCGATCTCGGATTGCACGTGCGACGCGGTGTACACCGGAATCTCGGGGGTGACGTGCGGCTCCTGTTCATCCGTCAGAGCCACCGGCTCTTCGGCGACCGGTAGCTTCAGCCAAGGCTCGCCGGCTGGTTGCTCAATGATTGGCGCTGGCGCTTCGAAAGCCGTGGCGACATGTGGCACAGCAGGCGGAATCGCCGGAGGGGTTTGCGGCTCGGCAGCAGGCGGCGTCGGCTCGACGACAGACTCGGGCGCTGCGGCGGGTGAATCCTGTGGCTGCTCTGCAACGGCTTCCTGCGGCTTTTTGCGCAGCCATCCGAACAGGCCTTTTTTCTCGCCAGCCGGGGCTGGGGTCTTCTTGTCGTCGTTGGAACCAAACATGGAGGACGGCTATCTCAAGGTAGCGACGCGCCAGAGCGGCGCCTCTGAAAAATTCTGTATGCGAAACAGACTGCTTTTATGTCCGCTTGTTCATCAGTTGCCCCGGCACGTGGCATCAGTGAATCCGCTTCATAGCGTTCAGCCACTGTCGCCCCAATCAGCCTTAAGGCCATGGCTTATCCGAAAACTCCTACATCTTAGTCGTGGTCGGCAAGCAAACTGGCCGCTATCCTAACACCCCCGCGCCCGCCGACGCTAAGTTCAAGCAGGCCGTCTCGAAGGTTCAAATGACGAATGAATGCTATTGCCCGCCGTGCCGCAGGCCTTCTGCTCGGCACATTGTGTTTGCCCCTTGCTGCTCTCGCCGCCGACCCTCAACCCACTTCCGAATTCACGCTGGATAACGGCCTGAAAGTCGTCGTGCGCGAAGATCATCGCGCGCCGGTCGTGGTGTCGCAGGTCTGGTACAAGGTGGGCTCCAGTTACGAGACGCCCGGCCAGACCGGCCTGTCCCACGCGCTGGAACACATGATGTTCAAGGGCAGCTCCAAGGCGGGTCCGGGTGAGGCTTCGCTGATCCTGCGCGACCTTGGCGCCGAAGAAAACGCCTTCACCAGCGATGATTACACCGCGTACTACCAGGTGCTGGCTCGCGATCGCCTGAGCGTGGCCTTAGAGCTGGAAGCCGATCGCATGGCCAGCCTGCGCCTGCCGCCTGAAGAATTCGCGCGCGAGATAGAAGTTATCAAAGAGGAGCGTCGCCTGCGCACCGATGACAAGCCGAACGCAAAGGCTTACGAACGCTTCAAGGCCATGGCCTACCCGGCCAGCGGCTACCACACGCCGACCATCGGCTGGATGGCGGACCTCGACCGCATGAAGGTCGAAGAACTGCGCCACTGGTACGAATCCTGGTACGTGCCGAATAACGCCACGCTGGTCGTCGTGGGCGACGTGAAACCCGACGAAGTGAAGGCGCTGGCCGAACGCTTCTTCGGGCCAATTCCACGGCGTGACGTGCCGCCATCGAAAAAGCCGCTGGAATTGCCTGAACCGGGCCTGCGCCAGATCACCGTGCATGTTGCAACTCAAATGCCGAGCCTGATGTACGGCTTCAACGTCCCAAGCCTGTCCACCGCGAACGATCCGCAGTCAGTCAACGCACTGCGCCTGATCTCGGCACTGCTGGACGGCGGCTACAGCGCGCGCATTCCGACGCGTCTGGAGCGAGGTGAAGAACTCGTGACCGGTGCATCTTCCGATTACGACGCCTACACCCGTGGTGACAGCCTGTTCACCATCAGCGCCACGCCCAACATGCAGAAGAAGAAAACCCTCGCCGACACCGAAGCGGGTATCTGGCGCCTGCTGGACGAGCTGAAAAACAAGCCGCCGACCAAAGAAGAGCTTGAGCGGGTTCGGGCGCAGGTCATCGCCGGTCTGGTGTATGAGCGTGATTCGATCACCAGTCAGGCCAGCACCATCGGCGAGCTGGAAACCGTGGGGCTGTCCTGGCGCCTGATCGACGGCGAACTGGCGGCGCTGCAAAGCGTCACTCCGGAAGATATCCAGAAAGCCGCTCGCACCTATTTCACCCGCGAACGCCTCGCCGTCGCGCACGTTCTGCCTGAGGAGAAAGCCAAATGACCCCGCGCAACGAAACACGCCTGGGGCGAACGCGGGCCCCTTCGATGCTGCTGGCGGCGACCCTCGCGCTGTTTAGCGCCGCACCGGCCATGGCCGACACACCCGCCGATGCGCCCAAAGCCATCGATAAAGCCGCGAACACCCTCGAATCCTTGAAAGAACTCGACGGCAAGGCCCCGGCCCGTCGCTCATTGAACATTCAGTCGTGGAACACCGCCGAAGGCGCCCGCGTGCTGTTCGTCGAAGCTCACGAACTGCCGATGTTCGACATGCGCTTGCTGTTCGCGGCTGGCAGCAGTCAGGATGGCGCCACCCCGGGGATCGCGCTGGTCACCAACGCCATGCTCAATGAAGGCGTGAAAGGCAAGAATGTCAGCGCCATCGCCGAAGGTTTCGAAGGGCTGGGCGCCGACTTCGGCAACGGCTCCTACCGCGACATGGCGCTGGTTTCGCTGCGCAGCCTGAGTGCGCCCGAGAAACGCGAACCGGCGCTCAAGCTGTTCTCGGAAGTGGTGGGCAAGCCCACGCTCCCTAGTGACTCGCTGGCCCGGATCAAAAACCAGCTTCTCGCCAGCTTTGAATATCAAAAGCAAAACCCCGGCAAACTGGCGGGCGATGAGCTGTTCACGCGCTTGTATGGGAATCACCCCTACGGGCATCCAAGCATGGGCACTGCCAAAAGCATCACGCCAATCACGCTCGCGCAGCTGAAAGCCTTTCACGCCAAGGCCTACGCGGCGGGGAACGCGGTGATTGCATTGGTGGGCGATCTTTCTCGCGCAGATGCCGAAGCGGTTGCCGCTCAGGTGTCGGCGTCGCTGCCGAAAGGCCCGGCATTGGCGAAGACCGTTGCGCCGACCGAGCCGAAATCTGGCGAGACTCACATTGAGTTTCCTTCCAAGCAGACCCACCTGATGCTGGCCGAGCTGGGCATTGACCGGGCCGATCCGGATTATGCAGCGCTCTCGCTGGGCAACTCGATCCTCGGCGGCGGCGGCTTTGGCAGCCGCTTGATGACCGAAGTACGGGAAAAGCGTGGCCTGACGTACGGTATTTCGTCGGGCTTCACGCCGATGCAGGCCCAAGGCCCGTTCATCATCGGCCTGCAAACCCGTGCAGAACTCAGCGAAAACACCTTGAAGCTGGTCAAGGACGTCACCCGTGACTTCCTCGAGAACGGCCCCACCCAGAAAGAGCTCGACGACGCCAAGCGCGAACTCGCAGGCAGCTTCCCGCTGTCCACGGCGAGCAACTCGGCAATCGTTGGCCAATTGGGGGCAATCGGCTTCTATAATCTGCCCCTGAGCTACATCGAAGACTTCATGACGCAGTCTCAGAGCGTCACCGTCGAGCAGATCAAAACGGTGATGAACAAGCATCTGGACGTGGACAAGCTGGTCATCGTGACCGCTGGCCCTACTGTCCCGCAGAAACCTCTGCCGCCCCCTACTGATCGACCTGCCGAGCAACCCCTCGGCGTTCCGGAGCACTAATGACCTCGACTTCCAAGCCGCCGCGCATTCACAAAGGGCACAAAGTCCATACGGGCCTCGGCCAACTGCGGATCATCGGCGGCGAATGGCGCAGTCGGCGTCTGAGTTTTCCTGATGCCCCCGGCCTGCGCCCGACGCCGGACCGGGTGCGCGAGACCCTGTTCAACTGGTTGGCGCCGTACATCGAAGGCGCCCGCGTGCTCGACCCGTTCGCGGGCAGCGGCGCGCTGTATCTGGAAGCACTGTCTCGCGGCGCCAGCCTGGGCCTGGCACTGGACACCAATTCCGCCGCCATTTCCAACCTGCGCGAGCATCTCGGCACCCTGCGCTGCACCGTGGGTCGGACATCGACCGGCGACGCCCTGCGTTATCTGGAGACCCAGCCCGCAGAGCAGTTCGACGTGATCTTCCTCGACCCGCCGTTCCACCAAAACCTGCTGGCACCGGCCTGCACGTTGCTCGAAGAACGTCAGTGGCTGGCGGACAACGCGTGGATCTACACCGAAAGCGAAACTGCGCCCTCCACCTTGGCCATGCCGGGCAACTGGCGACTGCACCGCGAGAAAAAGGCCGGGCAGGTGTATTACGCGCTGTGGGAACGAAGTGCCGTCGCCAGCTGACAGCCGGGCCTTCGTTCCGGCAACCGGCCTCGGCAATCCCCACCTGCAAACCTTGTGGGGGCCGCTGTGGCGCAAGACCGTTCACCTCGACCGTCGTCGCGAGCGCATCTGGCTGGAAGACGGCGACTTCCTCGACCTCGACTGGCATGGGCCTCATGACGCCCAAGTGCCGGTCGTCATTGTGCTGCATGGCCTGACCGGGTCTTCCAATTCGCCTTACGTTGCAGGTTTGCAGCGGGCGATGGAAAAGCGCGGCTGGTCCAGCGTTGCGGTGAACTGGCGTGGCTGTTCAGGAGAGCCCAATCTGTTGCCTCGCAGCTACCACTCCGGCGCCACGGAAGACCTCGCCGCCGTGATCGATCACTTGCGAGCCGCCCGCCCCTTGGCGCCGCTCTATGCCGTCGGTTATTCGCTGGGCGGTAATATCTTGCTCAAGTACCTCGGCGAATCCGGCCTCCAAAGCCAGTTACAAGGGGCTGCGGCGGTGTCGGTGCCATTTCGGCTGGACGAGTGCGCGGACCGTATCGGGCTAGGCTTTTCCAAGGTGTATCAGCGCCACTTCATGCGCGAGATGGTCGGTTACATCCGGGACAAACAACGCCGCTTTCAACACGAAGGGTTGAGCGACGGGCTCGCGGTCCTCGCGGCACTGGGTTCGCTGGACAACCTGCGCACGTTCTGGGATTTCGACGGGAAGGTCACCGCGCCGCTCAACGGTTTCCTCGATGCCCACGACTATTACCGGAAAGCGTCGAGCCGCTATTACCTCGGCGCGATTCGCACGCCGACGCTGCTGGTGCAGGCATTGGACGACCCGTTCGTGTTTCGCCACAGCCTGCCCGAGCCTGGCGAGTTGTCTGACAGTACCCGATTCGACTTTCAGGCTCAGGGTGGCCATGTCGGGTTCGTTGGCGGGACGATCAGAACACCGACCTATTACCTGGAACAGCGGATTCCGGAGTGGTTGGTGGAGGTGCATGGGGCGTAAGACTGAGACCTATGCGTTGACTGAAAAACCCTCGTCGCTGCCGTCGTTCCTCCGGCGTCTCCCACAGGATGTGTGGTAGCCCGAATAAACCATTCGCAAACCGATCCACGGCCAAACAGCATTGCGGCATCGTGCAAGATCGTTCAAGACACTCCCACCCCGAACGCCTACCCTGCGGGACATAAGGAGAAGAACCATGTCCCGTAATCAACTGTTCGTTCGCGGTCTTCGCGACAGCGTGCCCATGCTGGTCGGCATTGCACCGTTCGGCATCATCTTTGGAACCCTCGCAGGCGTTGGCGGCTTGTCGCTGTGGCAGGCGGTCGGCATGTCGATGTTTGTCTATGCCGGATCGGCGCAGTTCATCGTTGTCAGCTTGATGGGCGCGGGCGCCAGCGCGGTCGTGATCTTGCTGACCACGTTCATCGTCAACCTTCGCCACGTGCTGTACAGCGCCACGATGCAGCCTCAAGTTCAGGGATTGCCGCAGCGCTGGCGGTTGCTGCTGGCGTTCTGGCTGACCGATGAAACCTTCGCGGTCGTCCAGCGCTTTTACCTCGTTCATGGCCGTACCCCGCTGGCGCATTGGTACTGGCTGGGGGTCACCGTCGCGCTCTACGCTTGCTGGGTCAGCAGTTCACTGGTCGGCGTTTTATTCGGCCAAGCCGTGCCGGACATGGCGAGTTGGGGGCTGGAATTCGCGATGCTGGCGACGTTCATCGGCATCGTCGTCCCGCTTCTGCGCAACCGACCGCAGGTCGCGGCTGCGCTGGCGGCCGGTGCTGTCGCGCTGATGACGTGGGCATGGCCCTACAAACTGGGGCTGATGGCGGCCGCGTTCAGTGGCATCGCCGTGGGCGTACTTCTCGAACGTCGGCAGTCTTCCAACGCGCAGGACACCCCGAGCAATGAGGTGCATTCATGAGCTATTGGTGGCTGATTCTCGGCATGACCGCAATCACGTTTCTGATGCGCTACAGCCTGTTCGCCTGGCCGAATCTGCGTTTCCCGCCGGTGGTTCGCCAAGGGCTGCACTACGTACCGACTGCGGTGCTGACTGCCATCGTCGTGCCGGGCATGCTCCTGCCGGACGGCCAGCATTGGCAGGTGTCATGGCACAACGCGTACCTGCTGGCGGGGATCGCCGCCATTGCAATCGCTGCGTTCAGTCGCAACCTGCTGGCGACCATCGGCGGCGGGCTGGCGGTGTTCTTTTTGCTGCGTTGGGCGATGGGGCAGATTTGAACGAGGTTATAAGCAAAGAATTAAAAATTCCTTTCAGCTATAACAAACAGCACTGATTATGCAGTTCTTGAATGATTGGCGGCACTTCTGATGTCGGCGGTTTTCGACGTCTGATTTGTCGCGCAAGCGAATATCACCAAGGACAGCTGCAGTGAGCGATCCGATTTTCCGCCTGACCCACGTCAGCAAAACCTTCGACCGTGACAACACCGTCACCACCGCCCTTGAGGATGTCGATCTGGAGATCGAGCGCGGCGCGTTTCTCGGCATCGTTGGCACATCGGGCGCTGGCAAAAGCACGCTGCTGCGCCTGCTCAATCTGTTGGAAGCGCCATCGGCAGGCACCGTTGAGTTCGACGGCCAGGACCTCGCATCGCTGGATGCTCGGGGTCAGCGCGAATATCTGTCGAAAGTGTCGACTATTTTTCAGCACTTCAATTTGTTTCACGGCAAGACCGTCCTCGACAACGTCGCGTTTCCGCTCGCCATTCGCGGTGTCCCAGCCGCTGAGCGGTATGCGCGCGCGAGGGCGTTGATCGAAAAAGTCGGACTCCAAGATCGCGAAGGGCATTACCCCTCACAGCTGTCAGGTGGGCAGAAACAGCGCGTCGGCATTGCCCGCGCCCTGATCACCAACCCTCAAGTCTTACTGTGCGATGAGGCTACCAGCGCGCTGGACTCACAAACCACTCAGACCATTCTCGATTTGCTGGCGGACCTCAAGCAGCTCTACGGTTTCACTGTGATCCTGATCACTCACGCGTGGGACGTTATTCGCTACGCCTGCGATGCCGCTGTGTTGATCGAACACGGGCGTATCACCGAAGCGGGCACGCTCAAGGATGTGATCCAGCGGGAGCACTCGGTCCTCAAGGACCACCTTCTGCCTCTGAACAAAGATGCCGCCTGGCAGAACGGACCCGACACCCTTGACCTGATTTTCGAGCATCCCGAAAGCCAGACCGACTTGCTGTCCACACTCGCGGGCGCCCTGAGTCTCGACTTCTCGATCCTGTCCGGGCGGGTCGACAACCTCGGCAAAACCCCGGTTGCCCGGTTTCAGGTGCGCTTTCGCCCACGCCACCCGCAGACCCACCTCGATGTGGGGCAGGTCAGGCAATGGCTGACCGACCAGATGATCACCGTCAACCTCTGATTCCCGTTCGAGCGCCCCATGAACCCCATGACTTGGCAAACCTACCTTCCGGATTTCTGGGCCGCCCTGGCGCAGACCCTCTACATGATCGCCATCGCGGGACCCTGCATCATCCTGGCTGGCCTCACGGTGGGCACCACGCTGTACCTGATCGCGCCACAATCCATTTCACCGAGACCTGCGCTGTATTACCTGCTGACCACCGCCGTCAACGTCGGTCGCTCCATTCCGTTCCTGATTCTGATCGTGCTGCTGATCCCCGTGACCCGCGCCACCGTGGGCACAACGCTTGGGCCGGTGGCGGCCATCATTCCGCTCGTGTTGGGTTTCACGCCGTTCTTCTCAAGGCTCGTGGAGTCGGTGCTGCGGGAGATTGATCAGGGTCGAATCGAGGCCGCACGTTCCATGGGCGTGACCCGCTTTCAGCTGATTTTCCGGGTGCTGCTGCCCGAGTCTTTCTCAGGATTGCTCAACGCCATGACCATCATTCTGGTGGGCACCGTGGAAGGCACCGCAGTGGCGGGCGCCGTGGGTGCAGGCGGCGTCGGGGATTTCGCCATCGAGTTTGGCTACCAGCGTTTCTACGGCGAGCTGATGTTCATCTCGGTGTTTTCGATGGTCATCATCGTCCAGTTCATCCAGATCACCGGCGACGTGTGGATTCGTGCCCGCAGCCACAAGCGATAGCCGCAAACACTCATCGGCAGGTCGCCAGGCCTGCTGCCCGCTCAACCTTGTCGAAGAGAAATCATGGAAAACACACGCCCCACATCCAGACGCACGGTGGTATTGGCCGCCGCCTTTACCGCGATCGCTGCCAGTGTTGCGATGGTCATTCCGGCCTTCATGGGCGCCACCGCGTCGGCCAGTGAGGTGACGACCACCGCCAACAAGGGCACGACCGTCCCGGACACGCCGCTGAAGATTTACGCGACGGCTTCGCCTCAGGGCGACATTGTGCGTTTCGTGCAAAAGCTCGCGGACGCTGACGGTACCGGGCTGAAGCTCAAGTTGACCACCAGCGGCGGCAGTGGCGCGCTGGATTCTTACGAGTTGCTCGCCAGCGGCGACACCGACGTGAACTTCACGGGGCACCAACCCTACGTCAACGCCTGGAAAGCGGCGCACCCCAAGCTCAACAATTTCGATGGCAAAGCGACAGTGCTGTTGAACGCCTTTGGCTTGTACTCGGTGAAATACACCAGCCCCAAAGACCTGCCGGACGGCGCGAAAATCCTGGTCCCCAACGAGCAAACCAACCTGCCCCGCTCACTGTTCATTCTTCAGGACTTGGGGCTGATCAAGCTCAATGTGGAAAAGCTCGACAGCTCGCCAGCGGCGATTTCGGTGAGCGAAAAATCGATCATCGACAACCCGCGCCATCTGCAATTGATCCCGACCGACACAGTGTTGCGGGCCAAAGCCTTGCCTGATGCCGATGCCAGCTTCATCAACGGGGACGTTGCCCTGTCGAACGGCGTCGATCCATCACGTGCGCTGGTGCGAGAACACACGGCCGACAACCCGTACGCCAACCTCATCTACGCCCGCAACGAGATGCTGGACGATCCTCGACTGACGCTATTGGCGAAGTACCTGACCGGGCCAGAAGTGAAGCAGTTTATCGAGGCCAACTACAAAGGCTTCGTGGTGCCTGACCAGAAACTCGTCCGCTGATACGGGACATCTGGCGCCGCGGCTCGTAACGGCGCCATTTGCATCACTCCCCTTTCGCCACGCCACGCTGCGGATCATTGATCCACTCGCTCCACGACCCGGCGTACAAACGCCCCAACGGATACCCGGCCAGGCAAAGTGCGAACAGGTTGTGGCAGGCCGTGACGCCCGAACCGCAGTACGCGACGAGCTTTTCGGGCGGGCGGCCGTTCAGGGTTTCCGCGAAACGTTGCTTGAGCTGATCGGCAGGCAAAAACCGGCCATCCGGCCCAAGGTTGTCAGTGAACGCTGCGCATTGCGCACCAGGAATGTGGCCCGCGATGGGGTCAATCGGCTCGACTTCACCACGAAAACGCGCCGGGGCACGGGCATCGATCAGGGTCACTTCAGGTTTATCGAGCTTTCTCTGCACATCGGCCGCGCTGAGCACCAGCGCATCGTCAGGCTTGCCTTCGAATCGCCCATCGACGTGCTGCGGCGGGTCGAGGCTCAACGGCAAGCCCGCCGCGTGCCAGGCCTTGAGGCCACCGTCGAGAATGAACACGCCGTCGCGTTTGCCCAGCCACGCCAGCAGCCACCATGCGCGCGCGGCATACGCGCCCGGGCCGTCGTCGTACAGCACGATGTCGCTGTCATTGTTGACGCCCCAGAAACGCAAACGGTCAATCAGCGTGTTGGGGTCAGGCAACGGGTGTCGACCGGTCACGCCCTTGGTGATCGGGCCGCTCAGGTCATTGAGCAAGTCGGCGTAGGACGAGCCTTCGATGTGGCCCTCCGCGTAGCTGCGCTGGCCGTAGTCCAGATCCTCAAGAGAGGAACGGCAATCCAGAATCACGAGGCCGGGCTGTTTTTGGCGTTCGGCCAGTTGTTGCGGGCTGATCAATTGCGCGATGGACATGACGGGCTCCTGCAGACAGTGAAAGTGGCTAAAGCGATAAGACCATTGGATTGAAGGAGACGCTCATGGGGTCGCCTCCTCCAGTGCCTTGTTCAGCGGCACGTAAAATTCGGTGCACAGCGCGTGGACGGCGTCGTGTGCCAGCGGCGTGACGTAGGCCAGTTCCAGCACCAAGACTTGATAGACACCGCGCCGAATGGCGTTTTCGTTCAGGTGCGCGGCGTTTTCCCGCGTCGTGCAAAGAAAACGTACCCAAGACGTCAGGATGATCCAGGCGTTGAGGGTCAAGGATTCGATCTGCACAGTGTCCATTTTCAAGATCCCGGCCTCGACGAAACCGCCATAAATGGCCATGGCCTTGATCAGGCAATGCTGGGAAAACCGGCGATAGCGCGTCGCCAATTCTGGATCGGCGTCGAGCAGGTGCTCAAGGTCGCGGTGCAAGAAACGGTAGCGCCACATCCCGTCGAGGATTGCCATCAGGTAATGGCGCTTGTCTTCGACATCCGGCAAACGCCCTTTCGGCGGGTGCAGAAAACTGTCCACCAGCGTTTCGTACTCGCTGAAGAGCTCGGCGATGATCGCCTGCTTATTGGGGAAGTGGTAGTACAGATTGCCCGGCGAAATTTCCATGTGCGCGGCGATGTGGTTGGTGCTGACACTACGCTCGCCCTGCAGATTGAACAGCTCCAGACTGCTCTGCACGATGCGTTCACGGGTTTTGATGCGTAGGGTTTTGATGCGCGGCGCCATGTTCGACTCGAACGTGTGGTTGTCACAGTGATGTGCTGGATCTTAACGCATGCGGTCGCGACTCGGTGCGTCTTGGCAGCACATCACACGCCCCCGGTGTGAAGAGCACACTCTTCAAGCGTGTCCGGACGCGTTCTCCCGCCTGAATTCGTTGAGCGCCGCCACGACCCGTTCTTGCTCGCCTTCGGTCAGTGTCGGATAAATCGGCAGCGACAGAATTCGCTCATGCAAGCGCGCGTTCTCCATGGGGAGGCTCAGTTTCAAGGTCTTGTAGGGTGCATGATCAGGAATTGGCAGTGGGTAGTGAATGGCGGTCTGAATGCCACGCCGCGCCAAATGCTGTTGCAGGGCGTGGCGCTCAACGCATTCGACCACGAAGAGATGCCAGACATGAGCGTTGCGCTCGCTAACGCCAGGCAGCGTGATCAGCGGGTTGTTGACCCCTCGCAGGTAGCGCTCGGCCACTTGCCGACGACTCTCGGCATCGGCGTCCAGATAAGCCAGCTTGACCGACAGCATCGCGGCCTGGATTTCGTCCAGCCGGCTGTTCACGCCGGGATAGTCGTGCCGGTATTTGACGCTGGAGCCGTAGTTACCCAATGCCCTGACCATCCGTGCCAGCTCTTCATCCGACGTGACCACGGCGCCACCGTCCCCAAGCGCGCCGAGATTTTTTCCTGGATAGAAGCTGAAGGCGGCGGCATGCCCCCAGTTACCGGCCTTGCGACCGTTCAACTGAGCACCATGCGCTTGGGCGCAGTCTTCAAGCACCAGCAACCCGTGGCGCTCCGCCAAGGCCATGAGCTGTGGCATCGGCGCCAGTTGGCCGTAGAGATGAACCGGCAGCAGCACGCGTGTTCGAGGAGTGATAGCGGCCTCGACGGCTGCACAATCGAGGTTGTGCGTGGCGGGGTCGATATCGACCAGCACGGGTACGAGCCCGGTTTCGGTCACCGCAGATACCGTGGCAATGAACGTGTTGGCAGGGACGAGCACCTCGTCCCCGGTCTTGAGTTTGCCCTGTTGTTTCCAGGCGCGAAGCACCAGTATCAGCGCGTCCAGGCCGTTACCGGTGCCGACAGCGAAGGGGACACCACAGTATTCGGCAAAGGCTTTTTCGAACCGGGCCAACTCGGCGCCACCGATGTACCAGCCTGAATCGATGACCCTGGCGCAAGCCGCTTTCAACTCGTCGGCGTATTCATGATTGACCGCTTTCAAATCGAGAAACGGGATATCCATTCACTAACCTCGTGCCGCGGTCAAAAAAGGTCGATACGCATCAGGGGCCATCTCGTCTGCAACCATCTGCTGAAAAGTGGCGTAGTCCCTGACGTAATCAGCCTCATCGTAAAGATTGTCGGCCAGCACCATCAGCACGCAGTCTGGGGAGAAATCGTACATTTCCCGCCAGATGAAGGACTCGATCAGTAGCCCTTGTTGCGGGTGATCGAGACGGATATCGATTTTCTCCGTCCCGTCATCCAGCATGAAACGGCACGAGCCTCGCACGGCCACGGCCACCTGTTTCAGCGACTTGTGGGCGTGAAAGCCACGACGGACCCCCTCCCCGGTTTCGAACATATAGTAGACACGCTTGACCGAGAAGGGGATGTTCTTGCCCTCTTCCAGTGCGATCAATGAGCCGCGCTCATCGCCATGTGTCTGCAACTGCAGGAATTGGATTTTCATAACGTTTTGCTCGCGAACTCGCGCAATCCCTTGCAGCCTGTCGACAACCTGTTGATGTACCGAAGTTGGCTGCCGGAGAGTCGAACCCCGGATCTGGCCGCTTCAACCTTTCGCATTGATGATATTGCCGCGCATCCGCGCAGCCCCTCTGTCGTCCAGGTCCCGGCGCGTGCGCATCGGCTTGAGATCCCCTTGAAGCGTCTCGTTGATCTCATCAATGGCGGTCTTCGTTTGATTGCCGTTCGACTTACCCACCAAATAACGCAGTGACAAACGAAATTGCTCAGACTCGTGCGCAACGGGTCGCGTGCCGTGCAAGGTGCAGTTGTGCCACAACCCGACATAGCCGGGACCGCCCAGCAGGGTGCGATCCTCGCAGCGGATCGCGTTGCCGTTGTCATCGGCGTACATCCATTGATCGCCCCCCAACGGCTCAAGGCTGTGCGGAAACAGCGTGGCGCCAAACTGGTGGGAGCCAGGAATCAGGTGCAGTGGCGAATCGTACTCCGTCACGTCATGCAAATAGACATACAGCGTCAGAAACGTAGAGGGGTCCAGTTCGACCCGCCCTTGGGGCCAATCGATGATGTCCTGATGAAAATCGATGCCGCGAAAATAGGTGATGTCGCGGTAAGGCTTCTTGATGTATGGGCCAAGGTTGGCCACGTTCACGTCGCGAATCCGCTCGCGAATCCAGTCTGGCAGCCACGAATCCGGGACGCCACAAACCGCCTTTTTGATCACCACTTCATAATCGTCGCCCAGTAACTCGCTGAGCGCGCCCGTCAAGCGCGGGTCCTGCTCGATGAACTGCAACTGCTCGTCGAACTGATTCAGAAAATTAAACGCCTTGGTCGGGTTGGCGTTGAAATGGTTTTCCTGGGCCAGATACTCCGCTTCGTCCATGAACAGGCTGCCATCAAACGCACGTGCAGCGACCATGGCGCGGTAGAGCGCCTGGACTTGCTCGACATTCAGCATTTCACCAAACAGGTGGGCGCCTTGCTCAATCAGATTCTTTACGCAGCTTTGCATGATCTACCCGCTAAACGGTCCGCGAACGCACTAAATGCCTTATCGGCGGAACGGGATTTAAATGAAATCTCGCCCGGAAAAATATTTAGCCGCATGCGTGACCAGAAACGCTGCAAACCTGCCCAAACTCAAGCTCGCAGGCGGCATTTGACTTTGTAGAGCTACAACTCTAGAAACACTCTATAACTTCAAAAGGAACCGCAGCAATGCCTGTCGAATCCGTGCAATGGCCAACGCTCCAGGCGGCATCCACACCGCCTGATACGCTCGAACGCCTGTTCGACCTGCAACGTCAGGCCTTTGCGGCCAATCCCATGCCGATTGCCGGGCAGCGCCTGCAATGGCTCGACAGCCTGCATCAATTGCTCAGCGACGAACGCCAGGCGTTGATCGAGGCGATCAGCACGGATTTCAGCCATCGCAGCGCTGATGAAACGCTGCTCGCCGAGTTGATGCCGAGCCTCCACAACATCCGCTACGCCCGCCGCCACGTGAAGAAATGGATGCGCACCTCTCGACGCAGCGTCGGCATGGCGTTTCAGCCCGCGTCAGCAAAAGTCATCTATCAGCCGCTGGGCGTCGTCGGTGTCATCGTCCCGTGGAACTATCCGTTGTATCTGGCCATTGGCCCGTTGGTCGGCGCGCTGGCGGCAGGTAATCGGGTGATGCTCAAGCTGAGCGAGTCAACGCCTGCGACCGGGGAACTGCTCAAAACGCTGTTCGCCAGGATTTTTCCAGAGGATCTGGTGGCCGTGGTTCTCGGGGAAGCCGAGGTGGGGATGGCGTTTTCGAAGCTGCCTTTTGATCATTTATTGTTCACCGGGGCCACTAGCATTGGACGGCACGTGATGCGCGCCGCCGCCGAAAACCTGACGCCCGTTACGCTGGAACTGGGCGGGAAGTCTCCGGCCATCGTTTCGCAGGACGTGCCGATCATGGACGCCGCCGAGCGAATCGCGTTTGGCAAGACCATGAACGCCGGACAAACCTGCGTGGCGCCTGACTACGTGCTGGTACCCGCGAACCGGATCGATGAGTTCGTCTCCGCCTACCGTCAGGCCGTCAAAAGGTTTTATCCAACACTGACGGACAATCCGGACTACACCGCCATTATCAATCCACGACAAATGGCACGGCTGAACGGTTACATCGCCGACGCCAGCAGCAAAGGTGCGCAGATCGTTTCGTTGTATGAGCAGGGCCAGGGACGGCGTATGCCTTTCAGTCTGTTGCTCGACGTCAACGACGACATGCTGGTGATGCAGGATGAGATCTTCGGCCCTTTGCTGCCCATCGTGCCGTATGAGCGCATCGAACAAGCGTTCGACTACATCAATCGCCGACCTCGGCCGCTGGCCCTTTACTACTTTGGGTACGACAAGGCCGAGCAGAATCGGGTGCTGGAGCAGACTCATTCCGGCGGAGTCTGTCTGAACGACACGCTGCTCCACGTCGCGCAGGACGATTTGCCTTTCGGTGGCATCGGCCCCTCCGGCATGGGCCATTACCACGGCCACGAAGGTTTTCTGACATTCAGCAAGGCCAAAGGTGTGTTCATCAAACAGCGTTTCAACGCAGCGCGGCTGATTTATCCGCCTTACGGGAAAGCGATTCAGAAACTGATCTACAAGCTGTTCATTCGGTAGTCAGCGGCCAGGCACGGGGTTGGGGCCGTCGCGGAATGTCGCCACGCCCGCGATTCCTGTGGAAGACGCCCGCGCTTGGCCGCCTCGCCCCGCTGCGCTACCATCCGAATCCCTTCGGACTCCGACCAGGACGACGCGATGAACCGAGTGTTGTACCCAGGCACCTTCGACCCTATCACCAAGGGTCATGGCGATCTGGTCGAGCGCGCATCGCGCATGTTCGACCAAGTGGTCATTGCCATAGCCGCCAGCCCCAAGAAAAATCCGCTGTTTTCGCTGGAGCAACGCGTCGAGCTTGCGCGCGAGGCGACCAAGCACCTGCACAACGTCGAAGTGGTGGGTTTCTCGACCCTGCTGGCGCATTTCGCCCAGGAGCAGAACGCCAACATCCTGCTGCGTGGCCTGCGTGCTGTCTCCGACTTTGAATATGAATTCCAGCTGGCGAACATGAACAAACAACTTGCGCCGGACGTCGAGAGTCTTTTTCTCACGCCGTCCGAACGCTATTCGTTCATTTCATCTACGCTGGTCAGAGAAATTGCTGCATTGGGGGGAGACATCACCAAGTTCGTGCATCCGGCTGTCGCCCAGGCACTCAAGGAGAGGTTTCAGCCGGGTACGTGAGCTATGTTCAGGTGCATACCGAGCGCTAATGCGGCACAATTCGCCGCATTAGTTTAGATATGCCCCGGCATTGGCCGCGGCTGGAGTTCCCATGTCCCTGATCATCACCGACGATTGCATCAATTGCGACGTCTGCGAACCCGAGTGCCCGAACGAAGCGATTTCCCAGGGTGAAGAGATCTACGTGATCAATCCGAACCTGTGCACCGAATGTGTTGGCCACTATGACGAGCCGCAGTGCCAGCAAGTTTGCCCCGTGGATTGCATCCCGCTGGATGAAAACCACGTCGAGAGCAAAGACGAGCTGATGGCCAAGTACCAGTTGATTACCAGCAAGGCATAAACGAAGGCATATCCTGTCGGCATACGCGCTTTCGCCGAAGACACTGGCTGTAATGCCTGTTGACCTGAGCGAGCGAGATACGCATGACATCAAAGCTTACGTGGATACCGTCCTCGTTTGGCACCGCACTCTTTCTGTGTGCCCTCTCGGCTCACGGCAGCCCTGATCATCCCCGGCAGGCCGCCATTGCTAGCCCACACCCCATCGCCACCGCCGCCGGCCGAGAAATACTGGTCGATGGCGGCAACGCGTTTGACGCCGCCGTTGCCATCAGCGCCACCCTCGCCGTGGTTGAGCCTTACGGTTCTGGATTGGGGGGCGGCGGTTTCTTTTTGCTCCGCCAGGCCGGAGAGCCGGTGCAGTACCAGTTTCTCGATGCGCGGGAAAAAGCGCCCTTGAAGTCCAGACTCAAGATGTTCACCCGCAACGGCATCGTGCAGCCGGACTTGTCCCTGAACGGCCCGCTGGCGGCTGCCATTCCGGGTTTGCCCGCCGCGCTGGTCGAACTCGCAGAACGTTATGGGCGACTGCCCCTCAGTATTTCCATGGCACCCGCCATTCGCATCGCCTATCGCGGGTTCAAGGTGGATGAGATCTATCGTGAACGCGCCAGTTGGCGACTCTTCGCGTTGCGGGCCAACAAAGAGAGCGCCCGGTTGTTCTTGCGCAACAACGATGTGCCGGACCTGGGCGAAGTCATCAAGCAACCGGAATTGGCCCAAACTCTCGACCGCCTGGCAGACAAAGGGCGATCAGGCTTTTACAGCGGCCTGACCGCCCAAGCCATGGTCAACGGCAATCGGGCGGCAGGCGGGATCTGGAATTACCACGATTTCGAAGAGTACGACGTCGTCACCCGCACGCCGCTACGCTTTCAACTGGCGGATCAGCGCGAATTGATCAGCGCCCCGCCCCCATCGGCGGGCGGCATCGCGCTGGCGCAGAGCCTGTACATGCTGCAACAGCTGCCGTGGCGCGAATCCGAAAAGGTGCAGCGCGCCCATTACGTCGTCGAAGTGTTGCGCCGCGCTTACCGTGATCGGGTGTTGTTTGGCGACCCCGACTTTGTACCCAATCCCATCGCCCAAGTGCTGGCGCCTGATTATCTGCTCCAGCTCTCGACCAGCGTCGACCCTCACATGGCGACGCCGAACACTGCGCTGCCACCGGCGCCCCGCTGGCGGGAAGGCGACAACACCAGCCATTTCTCAGTGCTCGACGACGAAGGCAATGCCGTTGCGGCGACGCTCTCCCTGAACCTTCCGTTCGGCTCGACGTTTACGGTGCCCGGCACCGGCGTGATCCTCAACGATGAGATGGACGATTTCGCCGTCGATCCCAAAGGCAGCAACACGTACGGATTGGTGGGCAGTCAGGCCAACATCATCGAACCGGGCAAACGGCCGCTGTCGAGTATGAGTCCCAGTTTCATCGAAAGCCCGCACACCTTCACCGCTTTCGGCACTCCGGGAGGAAGCCGGATTCCGAGCATTGTGCTGCTGTCGATGTTGGAATACCTGGACGACCAGCCGGTGGCCCAATGGGTGTCAGCGCCGCGTTACCACCATCAGTACATGCCGGATGTGATGGAGTACGAGCCGGGGGCGTTTACCGCCGAAGAATTGAGTGACCTGCGCGAACGAGGCTACAAGCTCAGGGAAACGAAGCGCGATTTCGGTAACCAGCAAGTGCTGCTGTGGCGCAAGAACAACTCCAGCGTGGAAGCCGCGAGCGATCCTCGCGGCGTAGGGATTTCAGCGATCTTCAGGCCCGATGCACCGCTGAGTCTGGTTCGGACCTGCGCGGATCAGTCGTGTTTGCCGTAGCCGCTGGTGGTGCAGCCGAGGCAGCGGACGAAAGCGGCCTTGCCGGGATCGACCACGAGAGCCTTACCGGTGGCACCCAAATTGCCGCCTGCCGCCGCGAATGGCGAGGCCACGACAAACAGCGCCGCACCCGCGACCGTGGCGACGATCAGCAGCGGGCGGGCGATCAACAGGTCGCCGATCATGGCGTAGGCCGGGGGGTTCTGGATTTCGTAAACGGGGTCGCCGCTGCCTGATGCCTCGACCTGCGCCATCGCCGGGGTCATCTGCAAGCCGAAAAACAAGGCCAGGGTGGCAGCGAGAATGCGAAACGGGCTCATGGCGTGATCCTTCAGGCACAGCGGGAAAGTGATGCTGCTCACTATAAACAGGGATTGGGGTTACGCAAGGGGGCCACGCAGACCCTGCCCACAAATTCCGTCTCGTTTTACTTCTGACATTTCGGGCAAAACACGCTCGCCCGTTGCCCCAGCTTCACCTCGCGCATGATCGTCCCGCAGACCTTGCACGGCTCCTCGCCTCGGCCATAGGCGAACAGCTCTTGCTGGAAATACCCCGGTTGCCCATCGCCACCAATGAAGTCACGCAACGTGGTGCCGCCGCGTTCGATGGCCGCCGCGAGAATGCGCTTGATCTCAATCGCCAGCTTTATATAGCGGGCCTTTGAAATACTCTTGGCCTCACGCCGCGGATCGATGCCCGCCGCAAATAAGGCTTCAGTCGCATAGATATTCCCCACGCCCACCACCACGGCGTTGTCCATGATGAACGGCTTGACCGCCATCGAACGGCCACGCGACAGCTCATACAACCGCAACCCGTCGAACAGATCGGTCAACGGCTCAGGCCCCAGCCGAATCAGCAACTCATGGTTGTGTGGGTCGAGGCTCCACAGCATCGCGCCGAAACGCCGCGGGTCGGTGTAACGCAGCGCCAGCCCCGACTCCAGCTCGATGTCCACATGCTCATGCTTGAGGGCAGGCAACCCCGCCTCGACCAGCCGCAAATTCCCGGACATACCCAAATGACTGATCAACGTGCCGACTTCGGCCTGGATCAGCAGGTATTTGGCGCGTCGCTCGACCACCACGATCTTCTGGCCAGACAACCGTACGTCCAGGTCTTCCGGAATTGGCCAGCGCAGGCGGCGATCCCGCACGATCACGCGGCTGACGCGCTGGCCTTCGAGATGGGGCGCGATGCCCCGACGAGTGGTTTCGACTTCAGGTAATTCAGGCATGGGGCGGCTCGATGGCGGGTGAAACGCGAGCGCGCAAACTCAGTGTGCGCTCAGTTCTCGGATACTTTCTTTGAGGTTTTCGAAGTCGTAGTCGGACAGGCCCACGTAATCCAGAACCAGGTGACCAATGCTGTTCCACTCATGGTCCACCGCCTGATTACCCAAGACCCGATGCGATGAGCAAATGTGTTCGGCCATTTTCAGGATCGCCAGCAGGTTCTTCAGCGGCGCATTACGGCCCGACTCTTCCTGGAAGATCGCCAGCGCATTGTGGTGATTAGCGATGGCATTGCTCACATGTTCAGGCAAACGCCATGATTTGGCCGTGAAATAGCCGACAACCGCGTGGTTCGTGTTGAGAATGTGGTTTTCCGTATCGACCACGCGCCGGTCCGGCCCCGCCTTGGCGTAAGCCTCTTCCAGCACATTCATGTACTCGGGGAAGCGCTTGAGCATCAATGGCACACCGCAGTCGTGAAACAGACCGAGCGCGTAGGATTCGTCGACAGTTTGCGAGCCGATTCGCTTGGCCAGCGTCAGACTGGTCATCGCAACGTCTTGGGCGGTGTCCCAGAAACGATTGAGCACCACGATCGTCTCGTCGGTCATCTCGCCCTTGATCGACTGCGCGTTGATCAGGTTGATCACCGAGCGGCTGCCCAGCAGGTTCACCGCACGCTGAATCGACGCGATTTTGTTCGCGAGACCGTAGTGAGGGGAGTTGACGATCTTAAGCAAGGCGCCGGAGAGCCCCGGGTCCTGTGCGATCAACCGGGCGATCACACCCAGATCAGGGTCGGGCATGTACTGCTCCATCTGCAAATCGACCATGATTTGCGGCTGGGGCGGCACGCTGATGCCTTGCAACGCCTGCTGAATCTGCTCGGAAGTAAGCTCTTGGGACATAAGTACACACTCAAGGTCAGGGGGCGATTCTAACCCTTACCGCCCATGCTTCGACAACCGTTGAAACACTCTTCGGTCCCGACAGACCGCCTACAGGTAAATTCACCCGAGCGAGCGCGCAGCGGTATAATCCCGCTCTTTTTTCCCCGGAGCGACGTCATGTCCCTGCCTAGCTTGCGCCTCAAGCCCAACGCCGACCGTCGCCTGCGCGCCGGTCATTTGTGGATTTACAGCAACGAAATCGACGTTGCCGCCACCCCGCTCAATGGCTTCGCTCCAGGCGCTCAAGCCATTCTTGAGGCGGCAGGCGGCAAGCCGCTCGGCATCGTGGCCATGAGCCCGAACAACCTGATCTGCGCGCGACTGCTGTCTCGCGATATCAAGTTGCCACTGGATAAATCCCTGCTGGTGCACCGCCTGAACGTCTGCCTGTCCCTGCGCGAGCGCCTGTTCGACAAGCCGTTCTATCGCTTGGTCTACGGCGACTCCGACCTGCTGCCAGGCCTGGTGGTTGACCGTTTCGGCGACATTCTGGTGGTGCAATTGGCATCGGCCACCATGGAGCAACACAAGGACGATGTGCTGGCTGCGCTGATTCAAGTGATCAAGCCGAGCGGCATTCTGCTGAAAAACGATTCGGCCGCCCGTGACGCCGAAGGCCTGAACCGCTATGTAGAAACGGCGTTCGGTCTGGTACCGGAGTGGGTCGCGCTGGAAGAAAACGGCGTGAAATTCGAAGCGCCGGTGATGGAAGGCCAGAAAACCGGCTGGTTCTACGACCACCGCATGAACCGCGCGCGCCTGGCGCCGTACGTCAAAGGCAAGCGCGTGCTGGACCTGTTCAGTTACATCGGCGGCTGGGGCGTTCAAGCGGGCGCGTTCGGCGCCAGCGAAGTGTTCTGTGTCGACGCGTCTGGCTTCGCCCTTGATGGCGTGGAGCGCAACGCTGGCTTGAACGGTTTTGCCGAGAAGGTCACCTGCATCGAAGGCGATGTGTTCGAAGCCCTTAAAGAGCTGAAAAACGCTGAAGAACGCTTCGACGTGATCGTGGCCGACCCGCCCGCCTTCATCAAACGCAAGAAAGACCTCAAAAACGGCGAAGGCGCCTACCGCCGCCTGAACGAACAGGCCATGCGCCTGCTCAGCAAAGACGGCATCCTCGTCAGCGCCTCCTGTTCGATGCACCTGCCGGAAGACGACCTGCAGAACATCCTTCTGACCAGCGCCCGCCACCTTGACCGCAACATCCAGCTGCTGGAACGCGGCGGCCAAGGTCCGGATCACCCGGTCCACCCGGCGATTCCGGAAACGCGGTATATCAAGAGCATCACCTGCCGGTTGTTGCCGAATAGCTGAGTAAGCGGCGTCTGACATGACGCTATCGCGAGCAAGCTCACTCCTACCGGGTTAGCGTAAGACCTGTAGGAGTGAGCTTGCTCGCGATCTGGTGTCACAGCCACACAGCGTCCCAAAGCGGATAATCGCCTAGTTTTTTCACCATCCCGGCACGCAGTGGGTTGGCGACGATGTACCTCGCCATCTTCACAATATCGTCGTCTCGTCGAAGGGCACGGTCATGAAAGCCTCTTTGCCAAAGCTGCTGATGCTCCCCCCTCGCGCGATTGACTGCGCGAGCACTGCACGACTTGATTCGTTGAACGAGCGACGTTAGCTGGCTGTCTTTCAATTCAAACAGCCAGTGAATGTGGTCAGGCATTACGACCCAAGCCAATGAGTTTGCGGCGCCGGATTCGTGAGCCATGCGCAGTTCGCTTACAACCAACCGTCCTAAACGCCAATCGTTGAGCACAGGATTACGGTGTTGAGTGACCGAGGTGATGAGGTAGATTCGTCCTGATTCGGAGTATCGACCATTGCGTAGAGATTTATAACGTGGGAGATCCGACATTCCTTTACCTCATCCAAAACCGTCTGAATCAGGTTAGGAGGCGCACGTCACCCCTTCCCATATTAGAAAGTCAGAATGTGTCTGTTGAAATGCCATCGCGAGCAAGCTCACTCCTACAGGGTTACCACAGGACGCTTACGATGCTTCGATCCCAACCATTCCATCCCGCGGTCAGGGGTGTAGAATCGCCCTATTCATCGCCAATCATCCCCCGGCGGGTTTATGAGCTCCGGTCGAGCGCGCAGTGATCCTGTGACGTCGCCGACCTCATCCGTAACGGCAGCGACCTGTCGCCGTTGCAATGGACCAAGAGAAGCTCACTCCCTTACTGAACCTGATTAGCCGCCCGGAGTGCTCCAATGCCTGATTACCGCTCGAAAACGTCTACCCACGGCCGCAACATGGCCGGCGCGCGTGCCCTGTGGCGTGCAACGGGCATGAAAGACGAAGACTTCAAGAAACCGATCATCGCCATCGCCAACTCCTTCACTCAGTTCGTTCCGGGCCACGTGCACCTGAAGGACCTGGGTCAGCTGGTTGCCCGCGAGATCGAAAAAGCCGGCGGCGTGGCCAAGGAATTCAACACCATCGCAGTCGATGACGGCATCGCCATGGGTCACGACGGCATGCTGTATTCGCTGCCGAGCCGCGAGATCATCGCCGACTCCGTCGAGTACATGGTCAACGCCCACTGCGCCGACGCCATTGTCTGCATCTCCAACTGCGACAAGATCACCCCCGGCATGCTGATGGCCGCCCTGCGCCTGAACATCCCGGTGATCTTCGTTTCTGGCGGCCCGATGGAAGCCGGCAAGACCAAACTCGCCAGCCACGGTCTGGACTTGGTTGACGCGATGGTCATCGCCGCAGACTCTAGCGCCTCTGACGAGAAAGTCGCCGAATACGAGCGCAGTGCGTGCCCGACCTGCGGTTCGTGCTCCGGCATGTTCACCGCCAACTCGATGAACTGCCTGACCGAAGCCCTGGGCCTCGCGCTGCCAGGCAACGGTTCGACCCTGGCGACCCACAGCGACCGCGAACAGTTGTTCCTTCAGGCTGGCCGCACCATCGTCGAGCTGTGCAAAACCTACTACCGCGACAACGATGACTCGGTACTGCCGCGCAACATCGCCAACTTCAAAGCGTTCGAAAACGCCATGACGCTGGACATCGCGATGGGGGGTTCGACCAACACCATCCTGCACTTGCTGGCGGCCGCTCAAGAAGCCGAAATCGCCTTCGACCTGCGCGACATCGACCGCCTGTCGCGCAAGGTGCCGCAGCTGTGCAAAGTGGCGCCGAACATCCAGAAGTACCATATGGAAGACGTGCACCGCGCTGGCGGTATTTTCAGCATCCTGGGTTCGCTGGCCCGTGGCGGACTGCTGCACACCGACCTGCCGACCGTGCACTCCAAGTCGATGGAAGAAGCCATCGCCAAGTGGGACATCACCCAGACCGACGACGAAGCGGTCCATCACTTCTTCAAGGCCGGTCCTGCTGGCATCCCGACGCAAACCGCGTTCAGCCAGTCCACTCGCTGGGAAACCCTGGACGACGACCGCGAGAACGGCTGCATCCGCAGTGTTGAGCACGCCTACTCGCAAGAGGGCGGCCTGGCCGTGCTGTACGGCAACATCGCGCTGGACGGCTGCGTGGTGAAAACCGCCGGTGTGGATGAGTCGATCCACGTGTTCGAAGGCAACGCGAAGATTTTCGAAAGCCAGGACAGCGCCGTGCGCGGCATCCTCGCCGACGAAGTGAAGGCTGGCGACATCGTGATCATCCGTTACGAAGGCCCGAAAGGCGGCCCGGGCATGCAGGAAATGCTGTACCCGACGTCGTACCTGAAATCCAAAGGCCTGGGCAAAGCCTGTGCACTGCTGACCGACGGCCGTTTCTCTGGCGGGACTTCCGGTCTGTCCATCGGTCACGCTTCGCCGGAAGCCGCTGCTGGCGGCGCAATCGGTCTGGTGCGTGACGGCGACAAGGTGCTGATCGACATCCCGAACCGCGGCATCAACCTGCTGGTCTCTGACGAAGAGCTGGCCGCACGCCGCGCCGAGCAGGACAAGAAAGGCTGGAAACCGGTCGAAGCGCGTCCACGCAAGGTGACCACCGCCCTGAAGGCTTACGCCCTGCTGGCGACCAGTGCCGACAAAGGCGCCGTGCGTGACAAAGCGCTGCTGGACAAGCTGGTGCCGTGATCGGCGCCTGGGTTGCGAATGAAAAAACCCGGCAGCGATGCCGGGTTTTTTGTTTTGCACGGTTTCATGCTCGGCACATGACCTGTAGGAGTGAGCTTGCTCGCGATGGTGGTGTATCAGGTTCAAATACAATGATTGGCACAACGCTATCGCGAGCAAGCTCACTCCTACAGGTTCTTTATGTGCCTCAATGCCGCAGTCAGGCTGCGGCACCTACGCCTTTGATTACTGAATCTCATCCGGCTTGACGATCACCCAGTTCTTGTCCGCCGTCACGGGCAACCCTTCCTTGGCCTGTGCCTCGGCGTTGGACTTCATCATGCCGTTGAGCTGGGTCATGTATTTGTCCTTACGGTTGACCCACAAGTGCACGCCGCCCTTGGCCACATCGACGCTGTGAAACAGCATGTAGCCGTCGCTGCTTGGGGTGTCGCCGCCCACCAGCACCGGTTTTTTCCACTGATCGATGTAGGTCAGGATCGCCGCCTGCTTGCCCGCCATCCAGGTCGCGGGAGTCCACAGATAAGGCGTCAGCTCAAGGTTGAGGTTGGCCTTTTCGTCGTACTTGCCTGCCGTGATCTGCTTGCGTGCGGTGGTCAGCTCGCCGGTCTCGCGGTTTTTCAGCAGCGTGGTCACGCCGATGACGTTCTGCGGTTTGACGTTGTAGCCGTACTTCGGATCTGCCGCGACCATGCGCACCAGTTCCTCGGACGCAGCGGTCATCACGTAGACCTCGATGCCGTTCTCCATCAGCTTGTTGTACAGCTCGGTCTGGCCCGTGAAGACCTTCGGCGGCTGCACGTCGATGGTCTTGACCACATCGCCTTCGTAATAGGTGCTCGGTACCGGCTTGCCCGAGGCCATCAGCTCATCGACGTAGCCCTTGAGCTCTTTGAGCGTGAAGCCGGAGAACACCTGCGCGACCCACGGGTAGCAGACCATGTCGTCGATTTCGCAGAGGCGATAGTAGTAGCTGAACAGGCTTTCCTTGTGTTCAGCGGTGTCCTTGAACGGGATCAGCTTGAGGGAAGGGTCGAGCTTTTCGCGGGTCAACAGACCTTTGTTTTCCAGATACGGCAGCAGCGACTCTTCCAGGTCGTAGCGGTAGCTGGTGTTGTCCATGTCGAACACCGCGAAATTACCCTTGTTGGCATTCGCCGCGATCATGGCATCCAGCTGTTTGGCCGCAGGCTCCGGCCAGTGCTTCAATTCCGTCGAAAACGCCTGACCGGCAAGGCCCAGACAGACCGCAACGGCCAACAATTTTGGTGCGAGCTTCATAACGGTATCCTCCCCTTTATAAATTCGAGGCTGGACCGTAACAAAAAGTAGTGACTGTTTTAATGCGTCAGCGACGGTGCGCGTTCTGATGGCGTCATGTTCATTGCCGATCACGACAGATGACGTAAAAGCGACCTATTTGTTACAAGCCTGCTGGCAATGGCGAGGTAAATCTGTGGGAACGAATTCATTCGCGAATCGGCCTTCAGGTAGGCCCATCTTTGTCGCCTGATCCATTTTTCGCGAATGAATTCGCTCCTACAGTTTGGATGGGGGCAGGCGCAGGACCTGTTCTACCTTCGCTCCCACACCTCAAAGCTGTACGCAGGCTTGTCATCCACCGCCGGGTTCTCAATGTTAGAAACCAGCTGCCACTGCGCCTGATCGAACTCGGGGAACCACGCATCCCCTTCAGGGCTCAATGCCACGCGTGTCAGGTACAGCCGATCTGCCTGCGCCAGCCCTTGCGCATACAGCTGCGCGCCGCCAATCAACATGACTTCGCTCACACCCTGCTCCGTCGCCCACGCTTCGGCACGCTCAACGGCGGCGCCCAGTGAGGTAAATACTTCGGCGCCTTCCAATTGAAGGTCCGCCTGGCGGGTCACCACGATGTTCAACCGGCCCGGCAACGGACGGCCCAGCGAATCCCAGGTCTTGCGCCCCATGATGATCGGCTTGCCCAGCGTGGTGGCCTTGAAATATTTGAAATCCCCCGGCAAATGCCAGGGCATGGAATTGTCGACGCCGATGACCCGGTTTTCACCGAGGGCGGCAATCAGGCTGAGGGGGAGATGTTTTTTCATGGCGGCGAGGATAGCAGTACCCATGCACACACGCATGCAGGTATGCACGGATGCATATGATGCGATCGGTTGTAGGAGTGAGCTTGCTCGCGACAGCGGTTGTCCTAAGTTGCAACTGCTTGACTGCGCGAGTCAGCCGCAGCGGTTATGCTCACTTCTGATTTCACCAACGAGACGCCGTGTGACTGCACTGACCCCACTCGATGAACTCTGGCTGACCGAAGCGGTGCGCCTGCGCGAGCAGCACGCAGGCCCGCTCGATGACGACGAAGCCAATCGCCGCGCCCGCGTGACAGGGGGCGACTTGTTGACCCGCATCAAACACAGAGCCCGCTGGCTGGCCGAGCGCGACGGCATGCTTGCAGCGCTGCGGCACTGGAAACAGGGCGCGCGACTATCGCTGATCGTGTTGGCCATTTTCGCGGTGATCAGCGGGGCCGGCCTGGCGTTCGCAGCGCTGGGCAACGGCCAAGCCCCAGTCAACGTGTTCTGGGCCCTGGGCAGTTTGTTGGGCGTGAACCTGATTCTGTTGATCAGCTGGCTGCTGGGCCTGTTGTTCGCTGGGGAAAGCGCGGCCAGCCTCGGAAGGCTTTGGTGGTGGCTCAGCGAAAAACTCGCCCGCGATGCTCAAGCGGCGCAACTGGCTCCCGCCCTGATCCTGCTGTTGCAACGCAAACGACTGAATCGCTGGCTGCTGGGCGCCTGTGTCAACGGGCTCTGGCTGCTGGCCCTGCTCAGTGCTCTCACTTTACTGCTGTTGCTGATGGCGACCCGGCGCTACGGGTTTGTCTGGGAAACCACGATTCTCGGCAGCGATACGTTCGTCAATCTCACTCAAAGTCTCGGTACGCTGCCGTCGATGCTGGGTTTCAGCGTGCCGACCGAGGACATGATCCGCGCCAGCGGCGACAGTGCGCTGGTGATCGAGAACGCCCGACAGGCCTGGGCAGCTTGGCTGGTGGGCGTTCTCGTCGTGTACGGCATTGCCCCTCGTCTACTGCTGGCCCTGTTCTGCTATGGCCGCTGGCGTGCAGGCCGCAAGCAATTGGCGCTGGACCTGAGCGAGCCTGGCTTCGTCGAGCTACGCGAACGCTTGATGCCGAGCAGCGAGCGGCTGGGGATCAACGACGCCGCGCCCGCCTCGTTGCACTCGGTGCAACCCGGCCCTTCGGTCACTGACAGCGAAGGCGCGTTGCTGGTCGCCATCGAGCTGGATGATCAACGCGTCTGGCCGCCGACGCTGCCCGAAAACGTGGCCGACGCAGGCGTCCTCGACAGCCGCGAATCCCGCCGCAATCTGCTTGACCAACTGACCCGCTACCCGCCCGCACGCCTCGTGATTGCCTGCGATCCCCGCCGCTCGCCTGATCGCGGCAGTCTTGCGCTCATCGCCGAGATGGCACGCTGCGCGACCGCCACGCGGGTCTGGCTGCTGCCCCCGCCCGACGGGGAAGCGCTGGACGCCGACCGGTTGGACGACTGGCACGTCGCACTGGGACAGCTGGAGCTGACGTGGACCGACCGCGCGCCATTGAATTGGCTGGAGACCGGACATGACTGAAGGATCAAAAGCGCGCCCGCTGAAACTGGCCGTCGTCGGGCACACCAACGTCGGCAAGACTTCACTGCTGCGGACCCTGACCCGTGACGTCGGCTTTGGCGAGGTGTCCCATCGCCCCAGCACGACGCGGCACGTGGAAGGGGCGCGCTTGTCGGTGGACGGCGAAGCGTTGCTGGAACTGTACGACACACCTGGCCTGGAAGACGCCATCGCCCTGCTCGACTTTCTGGAGCGCCTGGATCGCCCCGGCGAACGCCTCGACGGCCCTGCGCGATTGGCCCGATTTCTCGAAGGGAGCGAAGCCCGACAGCGCTTCGAACAGGAAGCCAAGGTGTTGCGCCAGTTGCTGGCGTCGGACGCGGGGCTTTACGTGATCGACGCTCGCGAACCGGTCCTCGCTAAGTACCGTGATGAACTGGCAGTCTTGGCCAGTTGCGGCAAACCGCTGTTGCCGGTGCTGAATTTCGTCAGCAGTTCGCAGCATCGTGAGCCGGATTGGCGCGAAGCCCTAGCCCGGCTGGGCCTTCATGCTTTGGTGCGTTTCGACAGCGTGGCGCCCCCGGAAGACGGCGAGCGGCGGCTGTATGAAAGCCTGGCTCTGCTGCTGGAAAATTCGCGCCCACAATTGGAGCGGCTGATCACGGATCAACAGGCTCAACGCGAGCTTCGTCGCCACAGCGCCGCGCGTCAGATCGCCGAGTTATTGATCGACTGCGCGGCCTGTCGGCGTAGCGTCTCGACAGAGGCCGATCGCATGCAGGCCGCCATTGATGACCTTCGCCAGTCAGTCCGCCAGCGCGAGCAACGTTGTGTCGAGGCGCTGCTGAAGCTTTATGCGTTTCGTCGCGAAGATGCCTTGGCCAGCGACCTACCGTTGCTGGATGGACGTTGGGGCGATGACCTGTTCAACCCGGAAACCCTGAAGCTGTTGGGCGTGCGGGTTGGCAGTGGCATCGCGGCCGGTGCAGCGGCGGGCGCAGGCGTAGACCTACTGGTCGGGGGCATCACGCTGGGTGCGGCGGCGTTGGTCGGGGCGATTGCCGGAGGCGCCCTGCAGACGGCGCGCAGTTATGGCGGGCGCTTGCTCGGCAAACTGAAGGGCCAACGTGAATTGACGGTAGATGACGCGGTGCTGCGACTGCTGGCCCTGCGTCAACGGCAACTGCTGCTGGCGCTGGAGGCGCGGGGCCACGCAGCGATGGACAGCATCAGACTGGATGCGCCGCAGGACAAATCCTGGCGCGAAGGCAAACTGCCGGACGCGCTGCGCAAAGCACGGGCGCACCCGCAATGGTCGTCGCTGAATCCGCATGCGAAGCTCAATCAGGCGGAGCGGCAGGAGCAGGTTGAGGCGTTGGCGCAAGTGGTACTGTCGTAAGCGACAGCCCTGTAGGAGCGAATTCATTCGCGAGACGGTGGTAATCCCGATACATACCTCGCGGATGTACCGGCCAATCGCGAATGAATTCGCTCCTACAGAGGGCCGCGTCAATCACTCAAGCATCAATCAGCAGCGCCAGCGCCTTTTCCCTCAAAATTTTCAGATCGATCACCGGCACATTCATCTCTTTCGCCCTCTCGTCCCACTGCCGCATCCGCAGGCTCACATTACACAATGGGTCTTGTTCGAAGGCGGTCGCCTCGGCCTCGCTCATCACGCCACCCTGATATTCCAAGGTGCGGCGGCTCGCTTCGCTGAGTTGCGCGTAGTAGCCGGGCTGACGCAGAGTCAGGTAGCGCTTCGCCTGAACGTGGTACTCGACCAATTTGGCGACGCGCTCGCTGAACCCGCATTTGCGCAGGTAATCGGCGCCAACACGCTCATGGCTCGCCACGCCATAGCCGCCCATGCTCGACACGTCCAGCTCGTGATCGCAGATGTGGCCAATGTCGTGAAAGAACGCCGCCAGCACCACTTCGTCGTCGTACCCTTCGCTTAGCGCCAATTGCGCGGACTGGGACATGTGCTCGATCTGCGACACCGGCTCGCCGATGTAATCGTCGCTGCCACGTTGCAGGTACAGATCAAAGACCTCATTGACCACGTGCTGTGCCTGTTGCATGAGCCACCCCCGTTTCGGACTCGTTCGCTTGGCCACCTAAGCTACTCGGCCTGTGTTGCCAAGTCGTGGCAGCGGCGGGCGGTTTGCCGACAGTCGCGCCGATCAAATTGCGATAGGGGAAATGCGCGCAGCCCGGTATGATCGCGCGCCCGATACACCCGGAACCTCACGCTCATGAAGCCCACTTTGATCGCCGCCGCCGAAATCGACCGTCTCGAAACCTGGCAGAAGTATTCCAGCCACATGTGCGGGGGCTGCGTGTCCAGCTGCTGCACCCTGCCTGTGGAAGCGAAGATCAAGGACCTGATCCGCATCGGCATCGTGGACGAGTTCGAACAGGGCGATAACCCGAAGAACATCGCCAAGCGTTTGCAGAAGGAAGGCATTGTCGAGCGCTTCAATCAGAAGTCGGGAATCTTCACGTTGCAGCGCATGAGCAACAACGACTGCCTGTACCTGGATCGCAAGAGCCGCCTGTGCACAATCTACGACAAGCGTCCCGACACCTGCCGCAATCACCCGAGAATCGGCCCGCGTCCAGGCTATTGCGCGTACAAGCCGAAAGAAGTCGTGCGCGAAAGCAGCGGCACGCTGAGCTCGAACTCCGGCCGGGTGCCGTTGAAGTTCTGACAGGCCGACTCGGATTTTTGTGGGAGCCGGCTTGCTGGCGAAGGCGTTGTGCCAGATACCCATGACGCGGCTGACACACCGCATTCGCCAGCAAGCCGGCTCCTACGGCCTGCGGCCAGAATCAAAAGCGAGTGCGCAGGCGCAGAAAAGACAGAGTTAAATGCCACTCAAACAAAAACGCCCCCGGCCTTTCGACCGGGGGCGTTTTCGTTCAGCCGGGGCTAATTACACCTTGGCTTTCTTGGCAGCGCGGGTACGCTCGCTTTCGTCCAGGATCTTCTTGCGAAGACGGATGGACTTCGGCGTGACTTCGCACAGCTCGTCTTCCTGGATGTATTCCAGAGCCTGTTCCAGGGTGAAGCGAACAGGTGGGACCAGAGCGATGGTTTCGTCTTTACCCGAAGCACGCATGTTGTCGAGCTTCTTGCCCTTGGTAGGGTTGACGCCCAGGTCGTTGTCGCGGCTGTTCTGGCCGACAATCTGACCGTTGTAGATCTCTTGGCCGTGTTCAACGAACAGCTTGCCACGAGCCTGCAGGGTTTCCAGGGAGTAGGTCAGCGCCTTGCCGGTTTCAACCGAAACCAGAACGCCGTTCTGACGGCCGGACATGTGGCCCGACTTCACTGGAGCGTAACGGTCGAAGATCGAGGTCAGGATGCCAGCACCGTTGGTCAGGGTCAGGAACTGGTTACGGAAACCGATCAGACCGCGAGCAGGGATGTTGTATTCCAGACGAACACGGCCCTTGCCATCCGGCACCATGTTGCTGAGGTCGCCTTTACGAAGACCCATTTCTTCCATGACCTTGCCCTGGGATTCTTCAGGGATGTCGATGGTGACGTTTTCGAACGGTTCCTGCTTCACGCCGTCGATTTCGCGGATGATCACTTCAGGACGGCCCAGGGCCAGCTCGAAGCCTTCGCGACGCATGGTTTCGATCAGTACCGAGAGGTGCAGCTCACCACGGCCGGAAACCTTGAACTTGTCAGCCGAGTCGCCTTCTTCAACGCGCAGTGCAACGTTGTACAGCAGCTCTTTGTCCAGACGGTCCTTGATGTTACGGGACGTCACGAACTTGCCTTCTTTACCGCAGAATGGCGAGTCGTTTACCTGGAAGGTCATGGAAACGGTTGGCTCGTCGACGGTCAACGGCTTCATCGCTTCAACGGCAGTCGGGTCGCACAGGGTGTCGGAGATGAACAGCTCTTCGAAGCCGCTGATGCAGACGATGTCGCCAGCTGCTGCTTCTTCGACGTCGACGCGGTGTAGACCGTGGTGACCCATCAGTTTCAGGATACGGCCGTTGCGACGCTTGCCGTCAGCGCTGATCGCCACAACCGGGGTGTTCGGCTTGACGCGACCACGCGCGATACGGCCAACACCGATGACGCCCAGGAAGCTGTTGTAGTCCAGTGCCGAGATTTGCATCTGGAAAGCGCCATCACGGTCAACTTTCGGAGCAGGCACGTGATCGACGACCGCCTGGTACAGCGGGGTCATGTCTTCGGCCATGTCGGTGTGGTCCAGACCGGCGATGCCGTTGATGGCCGAAGCGTAAACAACCTGGAAGTCCAGTTGTTCTTCGGTCGCACCCAGGTTGTCGAACAGGTCGAAAATCTGGTCGAGAACCCAATCCGGACGCGCGCCCGGACGGTCGATCTTGTTGATGACCACGATTGGACGCAGGCCGGCTTCGAACGCCTTCTTGGTCACGAAACGGGTTTGCGGCATAGGGCCGTCTTGAGCGTCGACCAGCAGCAGAACGGAGTCAACCATCGACATCACGCGCTCTACTTCACCGCCGAAGTCGGCGTGGCCCGGGGTGTCCACGATGTTGATGTGGTAGCCATTCCAGTTGATCGCGGTGTTCTTCGCGAGAATGGTAATACCGCGCTCTTTCTCCTGGTCGTTGGAGTCCATCACGCGTTCGTCGTTGAGCTCGTTGCGCTCAAGGGTGCCGGACTGGCGCAGAAGCTTGTCAACGAGGGTAGTTTTACCGTGGTCAACGTGAGCAATGATGGCGATGTTGCGTAGATTTTCGATCACTTGTGTATCTCGATCAGAGGATTCGGTCAGCTGAATAATCTTAGACAGCTATGAACAATGGAGCCGGCGAAAGCCGTTACGGCTGACGACTGGTGTCGGGGGGCCGGTGACGCAAGCCACAGGCAAACAGCCCCGGGCACTTAGCTCGGTCGATAAACGCGCACATTGGCATGCCCCTCACTGAGCAGATGATGAGCATGCAGGCGACTCATGACGCCTTTGTCGCAATAAAGCAGGTACTGGCGCGTGTCATCCAGTTCCTTGAAACGGCTGTTCAATGCAAAGAACGGCAACGTTTGTACTTCGACGCCTGACAGGTCCAGCGGGCGATCCTCGGCTTCATCCGGATGCCGGATGTCGATGACCACTTGCCCGGCCAGCGCCTGACTGACTTCTTCGACCTGGACGTCCTGGCCCAATTCCTCGATCACGCGATCGATGGGCACCAGACGGGCGTTTTCGAGCGCACGCTCAAGCACGGCCATGTCGAACTCTTTTTCTTCATGCTCGACGCGGTGGCGCTTGGCCGCAGTCTTTGGATTGACCGAGATCACACCGCAGTATTCAGGCATGTGCCGGGCAAAATCGCCGGTGCCGATCTGATCGGCCTGGTCGATGATGTCCTGCTTGTGACTGGCGATCAGCGGGCGCAAGACCAGCTTTTCCGTCACGCAATCGATGACCGACAGGTTGGGCAGCGTCTGGCTGGACACCTGGGAAATCGCTTCGCCGGTCACCAGCGCGTCGATTTCCAGCCTGTCGGCAATGTTGGTCGCAGCGCGCAACATCATACGCTTCAATACTACGCCCATATGACTGTTATCGACTTTTCCGAGAATTTCTCCCAGAACTTCCTCGAACGGTACGCTGACGAACAGCACCCGCTGCGAGCTGCCGTACTTCTTCCAGAGGAAGTGCGCGACTTCCATCACGCCCAGCTCGTGCGCCCTGCCGCCGAGATTGAAGAAGCAGAAATGGCTCATCAAGCCGCGACGCATGATCTGATAGGCGGCCACGGTGGAGTCGAAGCCACCGGACATCAACACCAGCGTTTGCTCAAGTGAGCCCAATGGATACCCGCCGATGCTGTCGTGCTGACTGTGGATCACGAACAGGCGCTGATCACGAATCTCGATCCGGACCTCGACCTCGGGTGCTTTGAGGGAGATACCGGCCGCATTGCATTCACGACGCAGTTTGCTGCCGACGTACTTCTCGACGTCCATCGAGCTGAAGTCGTGATGACCGGCGCGCTTGCAGCGCACCGAAAAAATCTTGCCGGGCAAGGCATCACCGAAGTGCAGCTTGCACTTCTCGTAGATGTCATCCATGTCGCCCAGCGGGTACTGATCGACCTGCAGGAAATGTGCGATGCCCGGCATGCAGCTCAGGCGCTCGGTCATTTCATGCAAGACTTTCGCATCTTCGACCTTGGTTTCGACCTCAAGGTTGTCCCACACGCCATCCACCACCAGCGCCGGGTCCAGATCACGGAGCACGGTACGGATGTTCTTGGCCAGCTGCTTGATGAAGCGCTTACGCACAGGCCGGCTTTTGATGGTGATTTCCGGGAAAACTTTAACGATTAGTTTCATGAAAACAGCGCGCAAGGAGCCGGTCGAAAAAGGGGGGCGCGGATTATAGCGGAAATTGCTCAAGGTTTAACCAGTTATCGTATAGCCGATCATCAGCGCACCAAAATAGGACTGTATACAATCCTAGAGCACCATAAAGGTGCGCTGTTTTTCACAAATGCGACGTTTAACGCGCCAAAACCCGGCATTTTCCGATGAAAACCCAACACGGGGCACTGGCATGCAAATTGCTCCCTTGTGAGGCAGGTTGCCTTGGCCGACTATCGCGCCCGGCATCACCCATATTTAGGGGCTAACAACTACCCGGCCCTAATCCACCCCGGAGGACAACATGTCGAAGTCGGTTCAACTCATCAAAGATCATGACGTTAAATGGATTGATCTGCGCTTCACTGACACCAAAGGCAAGCAGCAGCACGTCACCATGCCAGCGCGTGACGCACTGGATGATGACTTCTTCGAAGTCGGCAAGATGTTCGACGGTTCCTCCATCGAAGGCTGGAAAGGCATCGAAGCTTCCGACATGATCCTGCTGCCAGACGACGAAACCGCCGTCCTGGACCCGTTCACCGAAGAGCCGACCCTGATCCTGGTTTGCGACATCATCGAACCTTCGACCATGCAAGGCTACGATCGCGACCCACGCGCCATCGCTCACCGCGCTGAGGAATACCTGAAGTCCACCGGTATCGGTGACACTGTGTTCGTCGGTCCAGAGCCAGAATTCTTCATCTTTGATTCGGTCAAGTTCAAGTCCGACATCTCCGGCTCCATGTTCAAAATCTTCTCCGAACAAGGTTCGTGGATGACCGACCAGGACGTAGAAGGCGGCAACAAAGGCCACCGTCCAGGCGTCAAAGGCGGCTACTTCCCAGTGCCACCGGTCGACCACGACCACGAAATCCGTACCGCAATGTGCAACGCTCTGGAAGAAATGGGCCAGATCGTTGAAGTGCACCACCACGAAGTGGCCACTGCGGGTCAGAACGAAATCGGCGTGAAATTCAACACGCTGGTTAAAAAGGCTGACGAAGTCCAGACCCTGAAATACGTTGTCCACAACGTTGCTGACGCCTACGGCCGCACCGCGACCTTCATGCCGAAGCCTCTGTACGGCGACAACGGTTCGGGCATGCACGTCCACATGTCCATCGCCAAAGATGGCAAGAATACTTTCGCAGGCGAAGGCTATGCCGGCCTGTCCGAAACCGCTCTGTTCTTCATCGGCGGTATCATCAAGCACGGTAAGGCCCTGAACGGCTTCACCAACCCGGCGACCAACTCGTACAAGCGTCTGGTTCCAGGCTTCGAAGCGCCAGTCATGCTGGCCTACTCGGCCCGTAACCGCTCCGCTTCGATCCGTATTCCATACGTCTCCAGCCCACGTGGCCGTCGTATCGAAGCACGTTTCCCGGACCCGGCAGCCAACCCGTACCTGGCCTTCGCAGCTTTGCTGATGGCCGGTCTGGACGGTATCCAGAACAAGATTCACCCTGGCGACGCAGCTGACAAAAACCTGTATGACCTGCCACCTGAAGAGGCTGCAGAGATCCCACAAGTGTGCGGGAGCCTGAAAGAAGCCCTGGAAGAGCTGGACAAAGGTCGTGCGTTCCTGACCAAAGGCGGCGTATTCAGCGATGACTTCATCGACGCGTACATCCACCTGAAATCGGAAGAAGAAATCAAAGTACGCACTTTCGTACACCCACTGGAATACGACCTGTACTACAGCGTCTGATCCCGTAGGGTCGCGACAGCGGCTTGAAAAAAGAGGCCTCCTTCGGGAGGTCTTTTTTGTGCCTGCGAAAAATGGGCCTGTGGTATTTGTTTATCGCGCTTTCAGGGGATTTTTCTGGATACTGCTCGGCTCGCCGGCAGGCTGTATGCCGCCATCACCTCCAAGGACTTTCAAATGCTGAAATCGCTCTGGCTCACGCTCCTGCTCTCTTTTTTGCTGATCGGCTGCACCAGCGGGTCTCCTACTGTCACCACCCCGGTCGAAGTACAGGCACTGCTGAACACGATCACCCAACGCCTCAACATCGCCAACGACGTAGCCCTGAGCAAGTTCTACAGCGGCAAGCCAGTGCAGGACTCTGAGCGTGAGCGCCAGGTGATTGCCAATGCCGAGTCCCAGGCTGCCACCTATCGCCTCGACACAGGCGATGTCCGCGCATTCATGAAAGCGCAAATCGAAGCGAACAAGGTCGTGCAGTACGGGCGGATTGCGCAGTGGCGTGAAACCGGGCGGGCACCTGCGCAACCGGCGGCCAGTCAGATGGCGGAAATCCGGACGCAACTGGATGCGCTGCAACCGCAGATGATGAAAAACCTGGCTGCATTCGTGCCGCGTCGAAACGACAGCGCCTGCTCAAGCTGGCTGCTCGCCGAGATTCAGCGCCAGACCACCGATCCCGTCATGCTCAAGGCACTGGAACAGGCGACTGACGGGTTGTGCAAGGCACAGCCGAAAACCTGACGGATTAACGTTTCGACACACTCAGCGGGTGACACTGCCCTTCGGGTTTTGCTCTATGCTGGCGCCTGTGCCCGGCAGCCTCGTCTGCGCTGCGCCAGTTGTCGTTCTCCTGATCGTGGTAACGGAGTTTTCATGCGTCAAAGCCTTGCCTTTGTGCTGCTGTTGTTGGCACTGCCCGCAGCTGCCCAGATCTACAAATACACCGACGCCAACGGCAATACGGCTTTCACCAACCAGCCGCCGGACGGGGCGAAGGTCCAGACGGTGGACCTGCCTCCGTTGAACAGAGTCGGAACCACCGCACCACGCGCGAGCTCATCACCCGTCCAGAATCAGGCGCAGCCGGTCAGCGCGTCTTACCAGACGCTGCAACTGACCGATCTGCCAAACGACGAAGCCTTGCGGGCCAACAACGGCTCTTTTCTGGTCGGCGTGATGATTCAGCCACGTCTGCAAGCCGGGCATCAGTTGCAATTGCTGGTGGACGGCAGACCTTACGGCTCACCGACCAACGTGCCGCGGATTCAGGTCACCGACCTGGACCGGGGCGAACACAGCCTGTCCGTTCAGGTGCTGCAAGGCGCCCAGGTCATTCAGCAGAGCCAGACCATTAACTTGACCGTGCAGCGAGTTCATGTCGGCAAACCCTAAACACGTCTGGCTGCATTGGCCGCTGATCTGTGTGCTGATGCTCATCGGCCACTCTGCCGTCGCCGAGGTTTATACCTACATTGATGCAGAGGGGAATCGGGTCTTCACCGATCAGCCGCACAAGAATGCGAAAAAGGTCGATATTGCCCCGAGCAACCAGATCAGGTCAGCCCCTAAAAAGCCCAGCCAGGCCTCCAGCGCCAAGCCCAAACCGGGACCGTTGTTTCACTACCAGTTGCTGCGCATTCTCGCGCCGGAGCCGGACAGCACGATTCGCGACATCCAGGGCAACCTGATCGTGACGGTCACCAACGATCCTGAACTGCAACCCGGCCACGTCTACCGGCTGCTGCTCGACGGAAAGGTTTATGGCGATGCGGGGCGCAGCCCGGTGTTTCCGCTGACCAACATTGATCGCGGGACGCACCTGCTCTCGATCGAGATCGTTGACCAGTACGGTCGCGTGGCCGAACGCACGCCCAACCAGCCGTTTCACATGATGCGGATTTCACTCGCACAGAAACGCCTCGCCAATCCTTGCAAGAACGAGGAATACGGCGTGCGCCCAGAATGTCCGATCAAGGACAAGCCACCTGAAGAGAGCAGCATCCTGCCTTTTTTCTAACGCCCTCCCTAAAGCGGCTAAGCTCCATAATGGTGCACAAGCTGAACGGGCGCTCCGATTAAAACCCCATTTTGGTTCACGGTTCGCAAGCAGCTGCTCAATCTGCGCGCCTGCCGTCCAAAAAACGCCCGAAACACTTCATTCGACGCTTCTTTTCGGAGCTTGGTTTGGTTTTTGCATTTTTCACACAATCAGCAGGAATTTGAGCGCCATCCGCCGTCTTCCACCGCTGGCGAAGACCAATCAGCGCCTGCACGTCTGGGCCTATTCCCTTGTGCAATGAGCCAAAAGAGGTCAACGAGATTCATGACAATCAGCGACACGTTGCACCGACTGCTACTCGACAACCTGACCACTGCCACGATTTTGCTCAACTCGGACTTGCGTCTGGAGTACATGAACCCGGCTGCCGAAATGCTGCTGGCGATCAGTGGCCAGCGCAGTCACGGGCAGTTCATCAGTGAGTTGTTCACCGAGTCCGCCGAGGCTCTGAGTTCACTGCGCCAAGCGGTGGAACAGGCGCACCCGTTCACCAAGCGCGAAGCCATGCTGACTGCGCTGACCGGCCAAACGCTGACCGTCGATTACGCCGTGACGCCGATTTTGTCGCAAGGCGAGACCATGCTGCTGCTGGAGGTTCACCCCCGTGATCGCCTGCTGCGCATCACCAAGGAAGAGGCCCAGCTGTCGAAGCAGGAAACCACCAAAATGCTGGTGCGTGGCTTGGCGCATGAAATAAAGAACCCCCTCGGTGGAATTCGTGGGGCCGCGCAGTTGTTGGCGCGTGAGCTGCCGGAAGAGAGCCTTAAGGACTACACCAACGTCATCATCGAAGAAGCCGACCGCCTGCGTAATCTGGTCGACCGGATGCTCGGCTCGAACAAGCTGCCGTCGCTGGCGATGACCAACGTCCACGAAGTGCTGGAGCGTGTGTGCAGCCTGGTCGAGGCCGAAAGCCAGGGTTGCATCACGTTGGTGCGCGACTATGACCCAAGTATCCCGGATGTGTTGATCGACCGGGATCAAATGGTCCAGGCCGTGCTCAATATCGTGCGCAACGCGATGCAGGCCATCAGCGGGCAGAACGAACTGCGCTTGGGTCGGATCAGCCTGCGCACCCGTGCGATGCGTCAGTTCACCATCGGCCATGTGCGCCATCGGCTGGTGAGCAAGATTGAAATCATCGACAACGGTCCCGGCATTCCCCCGGAACTTCAGGAAACGATTTTCTACCCCATGGTCAGTGGCCGTCCGGACGGTACCGGGCTGGGCCTTGCCATCACCCAGAACATCATCAGTCAGCACCAGGGGCTGATCGAGTGTGACAGCCATCCTGGCCACACCACTTTCTCGATCTTCCTGCCGCTGGAACAAGGAGCAGCTTCGACATGAGCCGTAGTGAAACTGTCTGGATCGTCGACGACGACCGTTCCATCCGCTGGGTACTGGAAAAGGCCTTGCAGCAAGAAGGCATGACCACGCAGAGCTTCGACAGCGCCGATGGCGTGATGAGTCGTCTTGCGCGTCAACAGCCGGACGTGATCATTTCCGACATCCGCATGCCCGGCGCCAGCGGCCTGGACCTGTTAGCGCGGATTCGCGAACAGCACCCGCGCCTGCCGGTCATCATCATGACCGCGCATTCGGACCTGGACAGTGCCGTGGCCTCGTATCAAGGCGGCGCCTTCGAATACCTGCCCAAGCCTTTCGACGTCGATGAAGCGGTTTCGCTGGTCAAGCGCGCCAATCAGCACGCTCAGGAACAACAGGGCATGGACGTTGCGCCAACCCTGACCCGCACCCCGGAAATCATCGGCGAAGCCCCGGCGATGCAGGAAGTGTTTCGCGCCATCGGGCGTTTGAGCCACTCCAACATCACCGTGCTGATCAACGGCGAATCGGGGACCGGTAAAGAACTGGTAGCTCACGCCTTGCATCGCCACAGCCCGCGTTCGGCCTCGCCGTTCATCGCGCTGAACATGGCGGCGATCCCGAAAGACCTGATGGAATCCGAGCTGTTCGGTCACGAGAAAGGCGCGTTTACCGGCGCTGCGAACCTGCGTCGCGGACGTTTCGAACAGGCTGACGGCGGCACGCTGTTCCTCGACGAAATCGGCGACATGCCTGCCGACACCCAGACCCGCTTGCTGCGTGTGCTGGCTGATGGCGAGTTCTACCGCGTGGGCGGCCACGTGCCGGTCAAGGTGGACGTGCGCATCATCGCGGCGACTCACCAGAATCTTGAAACGCTGGTTCAGGCCGGGAAATTCCGTGAGGACTTGTTCCACCGTCTGAACGTGATTCGCATCCACATTCCGCGCATGTCCGACCGTCGCGAGGACATTCCGACCCTGGCCAGGCATTTCCTGAGCCGCGCCGCGCAGGAGCTGGCGGTCGAGCCGAAGCTGTTGAAGGCCGAGACCGAGGAATACCTCAAGCACCTGCCATGGCCGGGCAATGTGCGTCAGCTGGAAAACACCTGCCGCTGGATCACAGTCATGGCCTCGGGCCGTGAAGTGCACATCAGCGATCTGCCGCCGGAGCTGCTGAGCCTGCCGCAAGACGCCGCCCCTGTGACCAACTGGGAACAAGCGCTGCGTCAATGGGCCGATCAGGCGCTGGCACGCGGACAGTCCAGCCTGCTGGACAGCGCCGTGCCGACGTTCGAACGCATCATGATCGAAACCGCCCTCAAGCACACGGCAGGCCGTCGTCGCGACGCTGCTGTATTGCTGGGCTGGGGCCGCAACACCTTGACCCGCAAGATCAAGGAGCTGGGTATGAAGATCGATGGTGGGGATGATGATGAGGGGGATGAGGGTTAAGTCCTGCCCTCAATCATCGGGAACACCTTGCCATTGTAGGAGTGAGCTTGCTCGCGATCGCCATCTGTCAGTCGCCTTCGAGGTGACTGAGCCAACGCATCGCGAGCAAGCTCACTCCTACAGGGTCCGCATTTCAAATCAAGCGGATCTGCGCGTTATTCAGCCGACGACGGCTTTTCCCACAGGTTGATCCCGCCTTCCACCGCGAACCGGTCGATTTCGGCCAGTTCTTCCTGGCTGAACACCAGGTTATCCAGCGCCCCGACGTTTTCGATGATCTGCTCCGGACGGCTTGCGCCAATCAGCGCGGAGGTCACGCGAGGGTCGCGCAAGGTCCACGCCAGCGCCATTTGCGCCAGGCTTTGGCCGCGACGTTTGGCGATCTCATTCAACGCACGGACATGTTCGATGTTCTTCTCGGACAGGTGCGACGCCTGCAACGAACCACCGCCTGGGCGATTGACCCGCGCATCTTTCGGAATACCGTTAAGGTATTTGTCCGACAGCAGCCCTTGGGCCAGCGCTGTAAAGGCGATGACGCCCGAGCCCAGCTCGTCTGTCGTGTCCAGCAGGTCTTTTTCCACCCAACGGTTGAGCAGGTTGTAGGCCGGTTGGTGAATCAGCAGCGGCACTTTCCACTCTTTCAGCAAACCCGCAATTTCTCGGGTCTTGGCGCCCGAGTAAGACGAAATCCCGATGTACAGCGCCTTGCCTTGCTGAACCGCAGTCGCCAGCGCACCGGCAGTCTCTTCCAGTGGGGTGTCAGGGTCGAAGCGGTGCGAATAAAAGATATCCACATAATCGAGGCCCATGCGCTGCAGGCTCTGATCAAGGCTGGCCAGCACGTATTTGCGCGAACCGCCGCCCTGGCCATAAGGGCCTGGCCACATGTCCCAACCGGCTTTGGTGGAGATAATCAGCTCGTCGCGGTATGACTTGAAGTCTTCGCGCAGTAAACGACCGAAGTTGACCTCGGCGCTGCCGTAGGGCGGGCCGTAGTTGTTCGCCAGGTCAAAGTGGTTGATGCCCAGGTCGAACGCGGTGCGCAGCATGGCACGCTGGGTTTCCATCGGCGTGCTGTCGCCAAAGTTGTGCCAGAGGCCCATGGACAGCGCTGGGAGCACCAGGCCGCTGCGGCCCACGCGGCGATACGGAACGCGCTCGTAGCGATTTTCGGCAGCAATGTAAGTCATGCAGTCCTCTCTTCTTTTTGAATGGCAGGGAGCGATAAGAAGTGTCGATGGATACGTCGTAGCAGAAGCGATAAAGCGAGTATATTCAGCCCTCGTGACGCTCGAAAAATGCTTTATTCCTCTTGCTGACATCGGTTTCTGATATGGATATGCGTCAACTCAATGCGTTCATCGCGGTGTTCGAAGAGCGCAACATCACCTCGGCGGCGCAGCGTCTGTTCACCAGCCAGCCTACGCTGTCGGTCACCATTCGCCAGCTCGAAGACGCGCTGGGGACGACGCTGTTTCAACGTCTGCCACGGGGCGTCGAGGTTACCGACGATGCGCGCACGCTTTATCCGCAGGCCCGTCGGTTGCTGGCGGAAGCTCAGGCACTGAGCAATCAGTTTCGCCAGCGCAATGATCGGCTGACGCTGGAAATGGGCGTCGAAAGCGAGATCGCTGCCAGCCATCTTGAGACGTTTTTGGCGATGGCCTATCGCGTCGTGCCCAACCTGCTCCTTACCTTGCACGATGGGTGCAGCGGCGATGCACGATTGTCGGTGGAAGAGGATTGTTGCGAGGACGAACTGTTCTTGCCGCTGTGGGAAGAGCCTTTCGTGCTGGCCCTTTCAGCGAGCCACCCATTGGCAGATCGGCCTCATCTGGATGAAGCCGACCTCGCCAACGTGCAATGGATCACCTGCCCTTCCCATCCCTCTCATCAGCGCTTGATGGAGCTGTATAACCGCAGCTCGGGTTCAGTGGTGGCGACCGCAGGTTCGATGACGCTGGCATTGCGATTGGTCGCGGCGGGCGCAGGGCTGGCGATGTTGCCGGAGTCGATGGCGAGCCATCACGCGGGCGTGATTTCCCGTCCGGCGCGCACGCCCAACCTGATTCGTCGGGTGGGCTTGTGCTACGCGGCGCAGGCACTGGATGTGCCGGCGCTGCGGTTGTTGCACGGGCATTTGCAGGGTGCCCCTGATCTCGAATCGGTACACACCCTGTAGGCGTTAACTGAAATCTGTGGGAGCGAATTCATTCGCGAAAGATGCGTCAGGCGACACATGTGTATCGGCTATACGATTGCATCGCGAATGAATTCGCTCCTACAGAAGTCATCAGGCGGACTTCGGGCTACCGAACCAAATGCAAAAACTGCATGTGCCGTTCGTATTGGTCGAGGATGTCGTTGATCACCTGCTCCTTGGTGTAGCCCACCAGGTCGTAATCCTGACTGCCCTCGCTCAAATGCACTTCGGCGCGGTAGTAGCGGCGGTTGTTGAGCTGTTTCGATCCCATCCCCGCCCGGGCGAACGATGGCGTGAAATAGCCACGCATCGTCACCTGATAAATAAAAGGCCGTTCCTCACCATGGCCGATTTCCAGGCCGACAGTGTGATTCGCTGGATCGGGCTGAGTGATCACGCTCAGCCCCTTCTCGGCGAATACCTCCGTCACGTCCTGAATCGCCGGGCGCACGGTCTGGTCGAGGAACCGGTACACCTCGTCACGAGACGGAAAGTGCACGGCCTGACTCAAACGCTGGCGCCAGCCTCCACGCCTCGCACCCGACACAGGCGCCAGCGAATATAGCTGGGCGATCTGCCGCTGCGATTCCAGATGGAACGCCTTGTGCAGCCCCCACATCATCGTTAGCAAAATCAACGAAAACGGCAGCGAAGTCAGCACCACCGCCGATTTGAGCGCGTCGATGCTCCCGGAAAACAACAGCCCGCTGGTGATCAGGGCTGTCATCACGCCCCAGAACACCCGCAGCCATTTCGGGCCGTCTTCGTCGGGACTGCCGCCTTTGGCCGACAACGTGGACAACACCACGGTGCCCGAATCGGCCGAGGTGACGAAGAACACAAAGCTGATGAACACCGTGACGGCGATGACGGTTTTGCTCCACGGGTAGTTGTGCAGCATCAGGTAGAGGGTCATGGACGGGTCGTCGATGGCCGACTGTCCCAGCGCGGTCATGCCATGGTTGAGCACCTGGTCGATGGCGCTGTTGCCAAAGATCGACATCCACGCGAGGGTAAATCCTAGCGGAATCAACAACACGCCAAAGACGAATTCGCGGATCGTGCGCCCCCTTGAAATGCGGGCGATGAACAGGCCGACGAACGGCGACCACGCGATCCACCAGGCCCAATAGAACACGGTCCAGCCGCCGAGCCAGTTGTTGGGCGCGTCGTAGGCGTACACGTCGAAGCTTTTGGTGGGCAACGCGCCGAGGTAATCGCCGATGTTCTGCACAAGCGTATTCAGCAAATGCTGAGTCGGCCCCGCAAACAGCACGAACAGCAACAACGCGCAGGCGAGCAACATGTTGATGTCGGACATGACCCGCACGCCTTTGTCGACACCCGCCACAGCCACGAGAATCGCCGCGCCCATCATCAGCGTGATCAACCCGACCTGAATCCAGTGGGTATGGGCCACGCCAAACAGATAGTCCAGCCCCGAATTCAGGTGCAGCACGCCGAAGCCCATGTCGGCGCCGAGGCCGAAGACCGTGGCGATGATGCCGAAACCGTCCACCGCGTAGCCGATAGGGCCGTTAATGCGTTTGCCGATCAACGGGTACAGCGCCGAGCGCAACGCCAGCGGCAGGTTGTGGCGATAAGCGAAGTAGGCCAGCGCCATGCCGACAAAGGCGAAAACGCCCCAGCCATGCAGCCCCCAATGCAGAAACAGCAGCTGCATGGCCTGACGGGCCGATTCTGTAGTCCCGCCCTCGCCTTGTGGCGGTTGGAGCATGTGGGTCAAGGGTTCGGAGACGCAGAAAAAGAAGAGCGTGATGCTGATCCCCGCTGCGAACAACATGCCTGCCCAGGACAGGTAGCTGAACTCGGGTTCGTCGTGATCGGCGCCGAGTTTGATCTTGCCGTAGCCGGACAGCGCCGTGATCACCACGAACAGCAAATACAGGGTCATGGCCAGCATGTAATACCAGCCAACGGTATTGGCGGCCCAGTTCTGCGCGGCCAGGAGCCACTGGCCGGACGCCTCGGGGAAGCTGATGACAACCAGTCCAAAGATCAGAATGAAACTGGCGGCGAAGTAGAAAACGGGGGCGTTCATGCGCGCCGGCGCGTTGCTTTGCGCGCTCGGGACACTCATGCGCATACCGCCGTGAGCGGGGTGAAAACGTTCGTCTGAAGCGGATACGGCAAGGGTAGGCCTCCTGTTGCAAGCGGGCAGCGAACCACCGGTTTAACTTGATTGAACGTTCAATTAAAACATGGATAGGGGTGAAAGGACCAATTGCAGGGACCGACAGGCACACATCAACCCCGCTTAAATGCTGACCTGCAGGAGTGAGCTTGCTCGCGATCGCGGTGGGTCAGACCCCATTAAGGTGACCATTCTGACGCCATCGCGAGCAAGCTCACTCCTACAGGGGCCGGGGATGATTACTTCTGCGTCCCGTCGTCGTGTTGCAGGCTCGCCTGATTCACGTTGCTGTCAGGCGCCACGCTGCGGGTCAGCCAGACGTTGCCGCCGATGGTCGAACCTTTGCCGATGGTGATACGGCCCAGAATGGTCGCACCCGCGTAAATCACCACGTCGTCTTCGACAATCGGGTGCCGCGCGTGGCCTTTCTGCAGATGGCCATCTTCGTCCGCCGGGAAGCGCTTGGCGCCCAATGTGACGGCCTGATAGATGCGCACGCGCTCGCCGATGATGGCCGTCTCACCGATGACCACGCCCGTGCCGTGATCGATGAAAAAACTCAGGCCGATCTGTGCGCCAGGGTGAATATCGATGCCCGTAGCCGAATGCGCCAGCTCGGAACTGATCCGCGCCAGTAACGGCAAACCATTGTTATAGAGGTGGTGCGCCAGACGATGATGGATCACCGCCAGAATGCCCGGATAGCACAGCAGCACTTCATCGACGCTGCGCGCCGCCGGGTCGCCCTGATAGGCCGCCAACACATCGGTGTCGAGCACGCGCCGAATGTTGGGCAATGCGCTGGCGAAGTCCTGAATCAATCGCTCGGCATGCACATCGGCACAGCTGGCATCTTCGCCCCGTTGGCGGGCGACATAGCGCAACTCGAGTCGCGCCTGGCCCAGCAGCGAATTCAGCGCCACGTCCAGCGTGTGGCCGACGTAAAAATCTTCGCTCTCTTCGCGCAGGTCCACCGGCCCAAGACGCATGGGGAACAGCGCACCGCTCAGGGCCTCAAGAATGTCGCGCATGGCTTCTCGGGAAGGCAGCTCTCGGCCACCCTTCTCACCGCTGACACGACCGTTGCGGGTGCGCCAGTCGTCACGCGCGGCGCGCAGCTCACCCACGATCCGCTGCAACTGCCAGTGGCCGGTCAACCCCTCCGCGCAGTCTTTCGGAGACAGTTCGGGAATAGTGCTCACGCAGATTTCTCCTCAGTTCAACGGCTCGTCAGGCTGGACATGGCCGAAAGTGAAACCACTCTACGGCGAGCGTTGCCGCAAAAAAATAACAATTTTCGTGAGGTTTTCATCCGCCGAGCGCAGGAAAGCATCAGGTTGCCCTGTGGGAAACGTCTGCCTATAGTCCAGCGACTCACTCGCGGATACCTCGACACGACCATGATCAAACAACAGCTCGACCGTTTTAATCGCCTGGACCTGCTGGGTGCTCCAACGCCGCTGGAGAAGCTGGAACGTCTGTCGGCCTGGGCCGGTCGCGACATTTACGTGAAGCGCGACGACATCACGCCGCTCGCCATGGGCGGTAACAAGCTGCGCAAGCTCGAATACCTCGCCGCCGACGCGTTGGCCCAAGGCGCTGACACCCTGATCACGGCGGGTGCCATCCAGTCGAACCACGTGCGCCAGACCGCCGCGCTGGCCGCCAAGCTGGGGCTGGGTTGCATCGCGCTGTTGGAAAATCCGATTGGCACCGAAGACAGCAATTACCTCGGCAACGGCAACCGTCTGCTGCTGGACCTGTTCGACGCCAAGGTCGAGTTGGTGGAAAACCTGGACAACGCGGACGAGCTTCTTCAGGCCTTGGCCGCTCGCCTCAGCAACAGCGGCAAAAAGCCGTATCTCGTGCCGGTTGGCGGTTCCAGTCCGGTGGGTGCGCTGGGTTATGTGCGGGCGGGCTTTGAATTGGCGGAACAGATCCATCAGACGGGACTGGAATTCGCCGCCGTCGTGCTGGCTTCCGGGAGTGCAGGCACCCACAGCGGCCTTGGTCTGGCGTTGGCAGAGGCCTTGCCGGATTTGCCGGTGATCGGCGTGACGGTTTCCCGCCCTGAGGAAACCCAGGCGCCGAAGGTACAAGGACTGGCCGAACGCACCGTCGAGCTGCTGGGCGAGTCACTGCCCTCCGCGTTCAAGGTCAACCTGTGGGACGAATATTACGGCCCGCGTTACGGCGAACCGAACGCTGGCACCCTCGCAGCAATCCGATTGGTTGCCAGTCAGGAAGGGCTGCTGCTGGATCCGGTGTACACCGGCAAGGCAATGGCCGGCTTGCTGGACGGCATCGGTCGGCAGCGTCTGGACGACGGCCCGGTCATCTTCCTGCACACCGGCGGCGGTCCTGCCTTGTTTGCGTATCCGGGTATTTTTTCGGGGCAGTGAACGTTACGCTCGGCGCTGGCTTCTGCCGAAGGCGTAGGAGCCGGCTTGCTGGCGAAAGCGTCAGGTCTGTCACCCTCCATGTGCTGGCCCTACGCATTCGCCAGCAAGCCGGCCCCCACAGGTAGAGCAGTGCAGGCAACCCGAAGCACATAGAACAACATCAACTAAGCAATCGATTTTTAATTATTTTTAAAACTAAAAGACTGCTTATATCATCGCCGCGAGCCGCTCCTACAAAATCCGGCAGACCTCTGAAAAAGCTGGATAAAGCGGCGATGTCACAGTAGTTTCGTCAGGTCTGAATCGCACCTGACATTCCAATTAAAACAGGGGACTCACATGAACATGTCTGCAATTCGCCGCACCTTCTTGCTGTCGGCCTTCAGCCTGGTGCTGGGCACTGGCCTGGTGACTCACGCCGTCGCAGGTGAACAGCTGGACGCCATCAAAAAGAACGGCACCCTCAACGTCGGCCTTGAAGGCACTTACCCGCCGTTCAGCTTCGTGGGCGAAGACGGCAAGCTGACCGGTTTCGAGGTCGAGTTCTCTGAAGCGCTGGCCAAGGAGCTGGGCGTCAAGGTCAAGCTGACCGCCACCCCATGGGCGGGCATCCTGGCGGCACTGGAGTCCAAGCGTCTGGACGTGGTGATCAACCAGGTGACCATCTCCGACGAGCGCAAGAAGAAATACGACTTCTCTGAGCCGTACACCGTCTCCGGTATCCAGGCCCTGGTGCAAACCAAGGACGCTGGCGTGATCAAGACCGCCGCCGACCTGAAAGGCAAAAAAGTCGGTGTTGGCCTGGGCACCAACTACGAAGAATGGCTGAAAACCAACGTGCCTGATGCCATCGTCAAAACCTACGACGATGATCCAACCAAATATCAGGACCTGCGCGTAGGCCGTATCGACGCCATTCTGGTCGACCGCCTCGCGGCACTGGAGCTGGTCGCGAAAACCAAGGACAAACTGGCCGTTTCCGGCGAAGCGTTTTCCCGTCAGGAAGCGGGTATCGCGCTGCGCAAAGGCGAGCCTGAATTGCTGGCCGCGATCAACAAGGCCATCGACAAGCTGCGCGCTGACGGCACCCTCGCCAAGCTGTCGCAGAAATACTTCAAGGCTGACGTGACCAAATGATTCCAGAGAGCCTACAGCTCGCGCTGGACTCCGCGCCCTTTCTGCTCAAGGGCGCGTATTACACGGTGGGTCTGAGTCTCGGATCGATGTTTTTCGGATTGGTGCTGGGCTTCGGCCTGGCACTGATGCGTTTGTCGAAAGTCTGGCTCATCAGCGCCATCGCCAGGGTGTACGTGTCGTTCTTTCGCGGCACGCCCCTGCTGGTTCAGCTCTTCATGATTTATTACGGCCTGCCGGATCTGGGCATCGAACTCGATGCGATCACGGCAGCGCTCATCGGTTTGTCACTGAACATGGCGGCTTACGCCTGTGAAATCCTGCGTGCCGCCATCGGCGCGGTGGATCGGGGTCAGTGGGAAGCCGCCGCCAGTATCGGCATGACCCGCGCTCAGGCCATGCGTCGGGCGATTCTGCCGCAAGCTGCGCGAACCGCATTACCCCCCCTGGGCAACAGTTTTATCTCGCTGGTAAAGGACACGGCCATGGCCGCCACCATTCAGGTGCCGGAAGTGTTCCGTCAGGCGCAGCTGATTTCGTCGAGGACACTGGAAGTCTTCACCATGTATTTCACCGTCGCGGTGATTTACTGGGTCCTGTGCACCGTGCTCGCGCACTTTCAGAACCGTCTGGAAGCCCGGGCCAACCGCCACGACGTGGAGTCCTGAGCCATGATCACCGTTGAAAAACTGACCAAGGAATTCAAGGGCAATCAGGTCCTCAAGGGCATCGACCTCAAAGTCGAGCCGGGCGAAGTGGTGGCCATCATCGGCCCCAGCGGCTCCGGCAAGACGACGTTTCTGCGCTGCCTGAATTTCCTCGAAGAACCCACCAGCGGCACGATCGTCGTGGGCGACATCAAGATCGATGGCAGCCGACCGTTGACCCAACAGGCGGCTTTGATCCGGCAACTGCGCCAGCATGTTGGTTTCGTGTTCCAGAACTTCAACCTGTTCCCTCATCGCACGGCGCTGGAAAACGTCATCGAAGGCCCGACCGTGGTCAAGAAGGTGCCACGTGCCCAAGCCATCGAATTGGGGCGCTCGCTGTTGGCCAAGGTGGGCTTGGCGGGCAAGGAAGACGCTTATCCGCGTCGCCTCTCCGGCGGACAGCAGCAGCGCGTAGCTATCGCCCGAGCCTTGGCGATGGAGCCGGAAGTCATTCTCTTCGACGAACCGACCTCTGCGCTGGACCCGGAGCTGGTGGGCGAGGTGTTGAGCGCCATCCGTGCCCTGGCCGAAGAAAAACGCACGATGGTCATCGTCACCCACGAAATGAAATTCGCCCGTGACGTGGCCAATCGCGTGGTGTTCATCGACAAGGGCGTAATTGTCGAACAGGGCGACGCAAAGGAACTGTTCGCCAACCCTAAAGAAGAACGCACTCGGCAATTTCTGGAGCGCAGCAGGAATTAGTCCTACAAAACTTGCAGTATCGAACGGCGCCCTTGGGCGCCGTTTTCTTTGGGTCCAACATTTGGAAAAGTTTGGACCAAGCGAACATCCCCAATATTTTTCCGTACTTTCGCGCGCTTTCCATCAGCTTATCCAATGTTTCGTTCAACAATTCGCTTCACTTCTTATAACGTCGATTGACTTCCTGACATCCTACAAATAAAGCCAGCTCTCTCTGTGGCCTCACTCGTCTTTATCGCGATAAACACGCTACCCAATTCATGTAAGGCATCATGCCGGTTCCCCGCCCCTACCCTTTGATACTTTGTAGGAAGGGTCTGTTTAATTGACACAAACGCCGTTAAGCCTCCTGAGCCATTGACAGATATGCAGTAACACAATTAGCTCGAATCGAAAACTAACTATCGCCTTGAAAAATTAGCAAGCTGGTATTTGGCACTATTTGTATGGTTTGCCAACACTGCGCATCGAGCGTGTACTAACGACATCGTTTCCAGAGAGGGCTTGCATCGAGAAAAACCGGTGCATGCTTTGTTCAAGTCCATCATTCAGTGAGAACCCAAAATGATTTACACCCCCATCAGCTGTATGCCTCTCAAGCTCTTCGCCCCTTATTTACCGCAGTTGAACAAACAAGGAATAGGTGCCTTGGCCGCAAGCGATTTGCGGGTGAATATCGATCCTTATCCAGAAATGGAGAGCGGTGACTTGATCGAACTGTTCTGGGGAGACTGTTATGTTGCGTCAACACTTTTATCTGAGTCCGACATCGGATACACAACAGTCCTACATATTCCTGAGAGTTTCCTACAAAGCGGGAAGGTTAAAACCTACTATCGCGTCACGAAGATAGGCAGCGAATCGGTGCGATCACCAAGTTGCAAGGTGTGGGTCAAACTGGAGATTCCCGGCGGTCATTTGGTCAGTACCGACGGTGAAGAAAATCAAGGCCTGGCACCCGTCATGTTTGACGAAACGGTCATGCGTCACGGACTGAGCGCCGAACAATGGGTGAACGGCGTGCACATTTCAATCGAGTGCTACCCACACATGGAGGTCTACGACGAAATCACCCTGCGTTGGGGTGATATCCGGATGGACCTGCCAGCGCTGACCGAAGAACAAGTCGGGCAGGACATCGACGTTCATGTGCCTGCCACACTGATTCAGGAAGCCGGGGATGACTCACATCAGGAAGTCACTTACTGCGTCATTGACCGTGTCGGCAACAACTCACGGTGGGCGCCTGTACGATCCATCCGGGTCAGCACCGGCGAGGCTCCAATGTCGAAGGGGTAAGACACGTTTGTCACTCAATGCTCCGTCGCGGTTTCGGCCTCTGCCGCGACGGCCCTCCAGAATGGCGGCCCGACTGAAATGTGAGCCGGTCTGCAACTTCAGACCTCTTGCGAAAAGTCCGACAGCTCGAAATAACCCTTCCTACAAACCCCGCCCGGGACGCCCCGCGGCTCGCTGCTAGCCTCGTGGAAACCCTTTACGAGACGTTCGCCATGCACTGCAAACATATCGTCAAGTATTTCACGCTGCTTCTGGTCTTCAATTCCTGCCTCGTCTGGACCGACCCGCTGACGAGCAGTCCGCAGGCCCTCTTCGCCTTCTATGCTTATTCCTAAATGCAAGTTTATTTAATTTTTATACACGCTTAGGGTATATGCACCGGACCACCGGACCATCGCTAGTTTCCCTGCCGCCCTTGCGGTCTTGAATCGAGGTTCCAATGGTCACGTACACAATTACCCCAGTGCATAACGCCAGGGCATTGCGCGGAAGGATGGGTCGCCACCATGACTGATCTGAACGCACTTTCTGTCCAGCATCCCCTGGACATCGCTCCTCCTCTGCTGCCTGCCAAGGTGCTGCGCAACGACGCCGAAGCGATCGCCGCAGCCCATGAACTCGCAGCGTTCGTGCGCCCCACTGCCGCTACGCGTGATCGCGAGCGCCAGTTGCCGTGGGCTGAAATCGAGCAGTTCACCCGCAGTGGCCTCGGCAGCATTGCCGTGCCCCGTGCGTATGGTGGCCCGCAAGTGTCATTCGCGACGGTGGCGCAGGTGTTCGCCATCCTGTCCGCCGCCGATCCCGCTGTGGGACAGATTCCGCAGAACCATTTCGGCATTCTCAATTCTCTGGTCGGCAGCGCCACGGACGCACAGAAGAAAGTGCTGTTCGACAGCATTTTGAACGGCGCACGCATCGGTAACGGAGGGCCGGAGCGCGGCACTAAAAACACCCTCGACGTGAAAACGCGCCTGACCGCCGACGGTGATCAATTTTTGCTCAATGGTCGCAAGTTCTATTCGACCGGCGCGCTGTTCGCCCATTGGGTGGCGGTCAAAGCGATCAACGACGACGGCAAGCAGGTGCTGGTGTTCGTGCCCCGTGGCACGCCGGGCCTGCACATCATCGACGACTGGTCCGGCTTCGGACAGCGCACTACGGCCAGCGGCAGCGTGCTGCTGGACAACGTGCGAATCAGCGGCGATCTGGTCATCGAAAACTGGAAGCTGGCGCTCGCGCCGAGCATTCAGGGCGCGGTGTCTCAACTGATTCAAGCCGCCATCGACGCTGGCATCGCCCGAGAAGCCATCGACGAGAGCATCCGTTTCGTGCGGGAACGTTCGCGTCCGTGGATCGAAGCGAACGTCGAACGCGCCAGCGATGATCCGTATGTCATCGCCGACATCGGCAAACTGAAGCTGGAACTTCACGCCGCCGAAGCGCTGCTGCACAAGGCCGGTCGTGTGCTCGATGAAATTGCGGCGGCGCCCATTGACGCGCAATCCGCGGCCCGCGCATCCATCGTGGTCGCCGAAGCCAAGGTGCTGACCACCGAAATCGCCCTTCAGGCCAGCGAAAAGCTGTTCGAGCTCTCCGGCAGCCGCGCCACCCTGGCCGAATTCAACCTCGACCGGCACTGGCGTAACGCCCGCGTGCACACCTTGCACGATCCCGTGCGCTGGAAAGTCCACGCCGTCGGCGCCTGGAACCTCAACGGCACCCTGCCTGCCCGCCATTCCTGGATCTGAACCAGACAACTGGAAGCACACATATGAGTCTTCAATCCTTGCCGCGTGACACGCAGGCGGTGACCGCGATCATCGAAAATGACGCCCAGGCGCTGGCTGTCGCCCATTCGCTGGCTGAACGTTTTAAACAAGAGAGTGCTGTACGCGACCGCGAACGCCGCCTGCCCCACGTCGAACTTGAACAATTCTCCCGCTCGGGCCTGTGGGGCATCAGCGTACCCAAAGCCTTCGGTGGCGCGGGCGTTTCGTACGTCACGCTGGCTGAAGTCATTCGCATCATCTCGGCGGCCGACGGCTCGCTGGGCCAGATTCCGCAAAACCATTTTTACGCCCTCGAAGTGCTGCGCGTGAACGGCAGCCCCGAGCAGCAAAAGCGGCTGTATGCCGAAGTGCTCGCTGGTCAGCGCTTTGGCAATGCGCTGGCGGAACTCGGCACCCGTATTGCCCATGACCGGACCACGCGTCTGAGCCGCGACGGAAAAGGTTGGCGCATCAACGGCCGGAAGTTCTACTCCACCGGCGCGATCTACGCCCAGCGCATTCCGACGTCGGTGATCGATGACGACGGCATTCAACAGCTGGCGTTCGTTCCTGCCGACACGGAGGGGCTGACCGTCATCGACGACTGGAGCGGCTTTGGTCAGCGCACCACGGGCAGCGGCTCGGTGGTGTTCGACAACGTTTACGTCAGCGATGAAGACGTGGTGCCGTTCCAGACCGCCTTCGAACGCCCGACCACTGTCGGCCCGCTGGCGCAGATTCTTCATGCCGCCATCGACACGGGGATCGCTCGCGCAGCCTATGAAGATGCCTTGCATTTCGTGCGGACCCGCACCCGTCCGTGGATCGATTCCGGCATTGAAAAAGCCGTAGATGACCCATTGACGCTGCACAGCTTCGGCAAGCTCGGCATTCGCCTGCACGCCACTGAAGCCTTGCTCGAACGCTCCGGTGAATTTCTGGATCGCGCCCGGGCCGACAGCAGCGCGCAGAACGTCGCGCAAGCTTCGATTGCCGTGGCCGAAGCCCGCGCCATCAGCACCGAGATTTCGCTCGCTGCTGGCAGCACGTTGTTCGAACTGGCCGGTTCTCAGTCGACGCTGGCCGAGCATGGCCTCGATCGTCACTGGCGCAACGCACGGGTTCATACGCTGCATGACCCGGTGCGCTGGAAGTACCACGCCATCGGCAACTTTTACCTGAACGACGTCAATCCGCCGCGCCGGGGGACGATCTGATGAGCAAGAAAAAGATCCTGCTTAACGCGTTCAACATGAACTGCATCGGGCATATCAATCATGGTTTCTGGACGCACCCTCGGGACACGTCCACCCAATACAAGACGATCGAATACTGGACGAATCTTGCACAGTTGCTGGAACGCGGGCTGTTCGACGGGCTGTTCATCGCCGACATCGTCGGCGTGTACGACGTGTACCAAAAGTCCATTGATGTTCCGCTGAAAGAATCGATTCAACTGCCGGTCAACGACCCGCTGCTGCTGGTGTCGGCCATGGCAGCGGTGACGAAAAACCTCGGTTTCGGCCTGACCGCCAACCTGACGTACGAAGCGCCGTATCTCTTCGCGCGTCGCATGTCCACGCTCGACCACCTGACCCGAGGCCGCGTCGGCTGGAACATCGTCACCGGTTATCTGGACAGCGCGGCCAAGGCCATGGGCCTGAGCGAGCAGATCGAACACGATCGCCGTTATGACCAGGCGGACGAATACCTGGAGGTGTTGTACAAGCTCTGGGAAGGCAGTTGGGAGGACGACGCGGTCATCGAAGACCGTGAAGCGCGGGTCTACGCGCAGCCGGAAAAAGTCCACTACGTACGGCATCACGGCGAGTTTTATCAGGTCGAGGGTTACCACCTTTGCGAGCCGTCACCACAGCGCACGCCGGTACTGTTTCAGGCAGGCAGCTCGGATCGCGGCCTGCAGTTCGCGGGCAGCAACGCCGAGTGCGTGTTCATCAGCGGCCAGAACAAGCCGGCGACTCGCGAACAGGTGGATAAAGTGCGCGCCAGCGCTGTGGCGGCCGGTCGCAACCCGGACGACATCAAGATTTTCATGGGCCTGAACGTCATCGTCGGCGCGACGGAAGAGGCCGCTCGCGCCAAGCATGCCGAGTACCTCAAGTACGCCAGCCCGGAAGCGGGGCTCGCGCATTTCTCGGCGTCGACGGGCATTGATTTCGCTGATTACGAACTGGATGAACCCATCCAGCATGTGAAGAGCAACGCGATTCAATCGGCGACCAAAATTCTCAAGAACAACGATTGGACCCGGCAAAAACTGCTGGATCAGCACGCGCTGGGCGGGCGTTACATCAACGTTATCGGTTCGCCCGAGCAGGTGGCGGACGAGCTGGAATCCTGGATCGCCGAGACCGGCCTCGACGGCTTCAACCTGACGCGCATCGTCACCCCGGAGAGCTATGAGGACTTCATTGATCTGGTGATTCCCGAGCTGCAACGGCGCGGTTCGTACAAGACCGCCTACGAGCACGGGACCCTGCGCGAAAAGCTGTTTGCCGACGGGGATGCGCGGTTGCCTGAGAGGCATGCGGGGGCGGGATACAGAGCAGCAAACACGCTCGATAACGCGACACCGACTTAACGACGAACGATGCCCCAACTGTGGGAGCGAATTCATTCTGGGCGGTACAGCCGATGGAGATTCGTCGCTTGAACACCCGCATCGCGAATGAATTCGCTCCTACAGGAGGCCTGCGTCAATCCAAATAATTCACACCAGACCACTGACACCGAACCGGACACAACACCATGACAAAAACCCTGCTCACCCTGGCCCTTTCCCTCGGGCTGTTCACCGGCTTCACTCAAGCGGCCGACAAGCCGCTTAAAGTCGGCACCACCGCCGCGTTCGCCATTCCTCTGGAAACGGCTGTCGCCGAAGCCGAAAAACAAGGGCTGAAAGTCGAACTGGTGGAGTTCACCGACTGGATCGCGCCGAACGTCAGCCTCAATGCGGGCGACATCGACGTGAATTACTTCCAGCACATTCCGTTCCTGGAAAATGCCAAAGCCGCTTCGGGCTTCGATCTGGTGCCGTATGCGCCGGGGATCATCAACAACGTCGGCCTGTACTCGAAGAAATACAAAAGCTTCGATGAACTGCCGACTGGCGCCACCGTGGCGATCGCCAACGACCCGATCAACGGCGGACGCGGCCTGCAACTGCTGGCCAAGGCCGGTCTGCTGACCCTCAAGCCAGGCGTGGGCTACAAAGCCACTGAAGACGACATCCTCACCAACCCGAAGAAGATCAAGCTGATCCAGGTCGAAGCCGTGCAACTGGTGCGCGCCTATGACGACGCCGATCTGGTGCAGGGCTACCCGGCCTACATTCGCTCGGCAAAGAGCTTCGATGCCACCTCGGCGATTCTGTTCGACGGCCTCGATCACCCGGAATACGTGATTCAGTTTGTGATCAAGCCGGACCACAAGGACGACCCGCGTCTGGCCAAGTTCATCGACATTTATCAACACTCCCCTGTCGTCCGCGCGGCGCTGGATAAAGCCAACGGCACGCTCTATCAACCTGGCTGGAAGAACTGACCATGAGCGCCACTGTGCAACGCTCCCTGCCACTGGAAGAGCTCACGCCGCATTCCGCCGCACAGGCGCGTCTGCACCCGGAAAAAGCCAACGCCCACGTGCGCTTCAGCCAGTTGGGCAAGGTGTATGAAGGGCAGCAGGGGCCGGTCGCGGCTCTGCAAGGCATCGACCTGGATATCCAGCGCGGCGAGGTCTTCGGCATCATCGGGCGCAGCGGCGCCGGCAAGTCGTCGCTGATTCGCACCATCAACCGGCTGGAACAGCCGAGCAGTGGCCGGGTGCTGATCGATCAGATCGACATTGCGGCCTTCAACGAAGACAAGCTAGTGGAACTGCGCCGACGGATCGGCATGATCTTTCAGCACTTCAACCTGATGTCGGCCAAGACCGTCTGGAAGAACGTCGAACTGCCGCTCAAGGTCGCGGGCGTTCCCAAGGAACAGCGTCAGCGCAAGGTCGCCGAATTGCTGGAACTGGTAGGCCTGCAAGACAAGCACAACGCCTACCCGGCGCAGTTGTCCGGCGGCCAGAAACAGCGCGTCGGGATCGCCCGTGCGCTGGTTCATGACCCGGAAATTCTGCTGTGCGACGAAGCCACCTCGGCGCTCGATCCGGAAACAACGCAATCGATCCTCGGCCTGTTGCGCGAGATCAATCAGCGGCTAGGGCTGACGATCATTCTCATTACCCACGAAATGGCCGTGATCCGGGAAATCTGCGACCGCGTCGTGGTCCTGGAAAAAGGCGAGATCGTCGAGCAAGGCCCGGTGTGGCAGGTGTTCGGCGATCCACAACACAAGGTGAGCAAAACCCTGCTGGCGCCGCTGCAACATGCGCTGCCCGACGATCTCCAGGCCCGTCTGCAGCCTCAGCCGACAGACAAAAACGCGAGCGTCGTGCTGGACTTGCAGTTCACCGGCAGCCACGGTAGCGAACCGGACTTGTCGGCACTGTTCAGTGCGTTTGGCGGTAGCGTCAGCCTGTTGCACGGCGGCGTCGAGCGCATTCAGGGACGTGCGCTGGGGCATCTGCTGCTCGCCATCAGCCACTCGTCGTTGTCTGTCGAAGAACTGCTCATCCGCGCCCGCAAACAGGCGCAACACGCAAAGGTGCTGGGTTATGTGGTTTGAACGCTTGTGGCAAGGCACGCTCGACACGTTTCTCATGGTCGGCGTCTCATCACTGATTGCGCTGCTGCTGGGTGTTCCGCTGGCGGTGATTCTGGTCACCAGCGGCAAAGGCGGGATCTTCGAAGCGCCGAACGTGAATCGCGTGCTGGGCGCGTTCGTGAACATCTTTCGCTCGGTACCGTTCCTGATTCTGATGGTCGCGCTGATCCCTTTCACGCGCCTGATCGTCGGCACGACCTATGGCGTGTGGGCCGCCGTGGTGCCGCTGACCATCGCCGCCACACCGTTCTTCGCCCGCATCGCGGAAGTCAGCCTGCGCGAAGTCGACCACGGCCTGATCGAAGCGGCCCAGGCCATGGGCTGCCGCCGCTGGCACATCGTCTGGCATGTTCTGCTGCCTGAATCCCTGCCGGGGATCGTCGGCGGCTTCACCATTACCCTCGTCACCATGATCAACTCCTCGGCCATGGCCGGCGCGATTGGCGCAGGCGGCCTCGGCGACATCGCCTACCGCTACGGGTATCAGCGCTTCGACACGCAAGTGATGCTGACCGTGATCGTGCTTCTGGTGGTGTTGGTGGCGGTGATTCAACTGGGCGGGGATCGGTTGGCGTTGCGGTTGAATAAACGGTGATTTGATCCGGGTTGCTTGTCCTCAACTAACGCAGGACGGCTTGTCGGGGGTTGCGGTATCGATGAAATCATCGTCCTGGCACGCCCCCTTCTGTAGGAGTGAGCTTGCTCGCGATCGCGGAGGTTCAGATACGTCGTTTGCGATTGATACACCCTCATCGCGAGCAAGCTCACTCCTACAGATTTGCGTCGTTTACGGCGAGCAAGGGTATATTGGCCGCTTCCTCCGCTCAGAATCCGCCCCCATGAAACTCGATCCGCAGGACCTCGCTCAGATCACCGCCACCACGCTGGGCAATTACAACGATGTGGCCGAGGGGTTTCGTGAGGGCACGCGGGATCATGATGTCAGCCAGAACATCGACGCGTTGTTGCGCAATATCCGGGGCGTTGCGCCGTTTCAGATTCTCGATTTTGGCTGCGGGCCGGGGCGGGATTTGCGCACGTTTACCGCCTTGGGTCACGTAGCGACCGGGCTGGACGGCTCGGAGCGTTTTGCCGACATGGCCCGTGCCGACAGTAGCTGTGAAGTCTTCCACCAGAACTTTCTCGCATTGGACCTGCCTGCCGAGCGCTTCGACGGCATTTTCGCCAACGCGTCACTCTTTCATGTTCCCCGTCAGGAATTGCCGCGTGTCTTGGGCGAGCTGCGCAATGCGTTGAAGCCGGGTGGCGTGCTGTTCAGCTCCAACCCTCGGGGCAACAATCAGGAAGGCTGGAAGGGCGAGCGGTATGGCTCGTTCCATGACCTGGAATCCTGGAGCGCACTGCTGACCGAAGCGGGGTTCGTAGAGGTCGAGCATTATTACCGGCCGGAAGGGCTGCCGAGGGAGCAGCAGCCGTGGTTGGCGAGTGTGTGGCGTAGGGTTTGAGGCACCACCGATCTCACGGCAAATGATAGACCTGTGGGAGCGAATTCATTCGCGAATAGGCAGTACAGTCGATGCATCTCTATCGCCTGAACGCTATTCGCGAATGAATTCGCTCCCACAGGGTTCACGCATCGACCGAGCATTCCGCGATTAGTCCAGAGTCGCTTGATAAGCGGTCACGCCGCTATCTCCTTTGATCGCCGTCACGCTATGAGCAGCAAACAAACGCCCATCCACCTCTCGCACCCTTTCATCAAAATTCGCCACCAGCCGCGTGCCGTCGTTGAACGTAGTCTGTTGCACCAACCGGTCAGCCGTCAGCCACTCGAATCCGATCAAGGCCTGTGTCGCCAATCGCTCATGCAGTGGGCGAAAGAAAGCGTCCTGCTTTTGAATGATCTTCAACCGGGCCTGAAGCGTGTCCTGGCTCAGGTGGTACAACGGCGGCACGTTGTAGAGCAGTTGAGTCAGCTCGTTCTCCGCCCTGACGTTGCTCAGTTTCAAGCTGTCGAACAGCCAATGATGGGTAGTGATGACCGAGCCGTGGAACACTGCCTGGTACAGCGGAAGGCGTGTCGTCGGGTCGAAATGCACGGCGCGATGGCGCTCTTTGATGGGCACGGATTTGAAGAACACGGCAGGTTTTTCCGGAGGATACCAATTGCCCACGAACCAGGGGGATTGAGCGAGCGTGCTCATGTCCGCATCGCCCCAACCGATCACCGGAGTCTGCATGCCGTGGGCGAAGAAGATGCCCTGCGAGGTGCTGGCATTGCCGTCTTCTGAGCCCACGACCAGCCCCTGAGACTCGCCCACCCAACGCGCTGCGTCTTCGTTTGCAGCAGCATTTTGCGACTGAGTGAGAGTCGCGCCAGAGCGGTAGCTGTCGAAGACCATGCCCGTGGCGTAGGCATCGAGAAACCAGCTGTTGAAACCGGCAACCCCGCGCACGGCCTGAACGCGGGCTTCGAGCAATGGCCTGACGCAACGAGGATCGGTGTAGTGCCCGGACTGCTGAAAGCCACTCTTCGCTGTGCCGTTCTTCAACACGATGCCGCAGTCGCGGTGCGCGTCGCTGCCCAGGTGTGCGGTGGTCCAGTCCGGGTTTTCGCTGTCGGACAGCGCCGTTTCGTACGAGTCGTAGGGGGAAATCAGGTAGCCGGCCTTCACGGCTGCACGCACCGCTTCGGGATGCCACAGCCCGCCTTCCCAGCCGTCACCAAGACCAAGCCACAGTCGCGTGAGACCCGCTGCTCGGAACAACTCGATGTTTTTCGCTGTGAGCATGCCGCCCCAGCGCGAGGGGTCACCCGTCAGTGCATCCCCAAAAAACCGGGCGATTGCAGTTCGCACCTCACCGTAACTCGACGCCAGAACGTCCATGTCTGGTTGAGCACCTGTGCGCCAACGTGCGCGAGCCGCTGTGTTGAACGCCCCGTTCAAATCGCGCAGCACCACGACTTGCTCCCAGCGCTGCAACGGCGGACGCGAAGGGTCAAGCATCGCGCGCGCCTCCGCATTCATGAGCCCCTTGAACCGTACGGCGAGCGGTGCAGAAGAGTTCAGCGCGTCGATCAGCCGCGACCAGGATCGAACATCTTTCAACCCCAGCAAATCGTTGCCCCACAGGTACGCATGGGCCGCCCCGATCAATTTGCGGGCTTCGAGGGTTTTGGCGAGTTTCTCGTCGAGTGTCTGATAGGCGCCGCTGTCGATCAGCCATTGCCGGTAGCGACGCGCCCCCGCCAGCGGATCTGAATCCCCAAGGTAAAGGCGAAAAGTCAGAGGCGCATGGGGATCAAGGGACGTGAATTCGTGAGCCGCAGTCAACGCCAGCCCATCGCCCTGAGCCTTGAATGTCAGCCGATTATTGAACGGTTGCGTCATCAACCACGTGAGGCTGAATACGCCGTGGTCCATGCCCCACAGCGGCAGGCTCAGGTCCTGCGTGGTATTGAGCGGCCCTTGCTCGGCCAGAAACCGCTGCCACACCGCGTGACCGCGAGGCACGTAATGCCCCTCGGCAAGTGGCCAGATCAAGGCGCGGCCCATCGCGTTTGCAGATTGGTTGAGGAACGCCAGCGTGCCTGCCTCACGGGCGGTGACAGTCAGCAGCAATTCGCGCCGTTCGAGACGAGCCTCAAGCGTCCAGGCACCGTCATCCCATTGCCAATTCAGGCGATCCGAAGTCCGTTCGATGTGACCGACGGCATGCAACGCAACGCCCGACGACACGTGAACCGCCGATTGGCCAATGGGATGCACCCTGATCGCCAGCGTCTTCGGCTCAAGCTCGACCCGCCAGAATTCATTTTCCAAGGTTTCACTGGCGACAACAGAGCCGCAAACGAACGCACACAGCACTCCCACGGCACGCAAAATGAAACCACACATGACGACAACCCACTGAGTGATCAAGGCTGTCGACCGTACTCAGGGAGCCTACAAACGTCGTTCAGACGTTTCCCACGGCAACGTAGGCCGATGAGACTTAGCGTGTAGGTGTGGGCTCACCCTCTTCGTCTTCGTCTTCGTCCTCGTCTTCATCGTCCGCGCCGTGGCCCTCGGCTCTGCGCTTTTTCTCCTGTTCGGATTTATCCCGCTGTTCCTGCGTCGGCTCTTTGATCTTGTACCAGGCCACGTACAGCGCAGGCAGGAACAACAGCGTCAGCAGGGTGGCGATGATGATCCCGCCGATCATCGCATAGGCCATCGGCCCCCAAAACACTTCGCGGGCAATCGGAATCATGCCCAGACTCGCCGCCGCGGCCGTCAACAGAATCGGGCGTCGTCGATGCTCGGTGGCTTCGGCCACGGCATCCCACGGCAGGTAACCCGCCACTTCGTACTCGTGGATTTGCGTCACCAGAATCACCGAGTTGCGGATGATGATGCCGATCAACGCGAGAATCCCGAGGATCGCCACAAAGCCCATGGGCGTGCCGGTCGGGACCAGCGCCAGCACCACGCCGATCAACCCGAGCGGCGCGACACTCGCCACCAAGAACATCTTCTGCACGCTGTGCAGCTGAATCATCAAAAAGGTCGCCATGAGGAAGATCATCAGCGGCACGACCTTGGCAATCGGCCCTTGGGCCTTGCCGCTCTCTTCCACCGTACCGCCGGTGGCGATCTTGTAGCCCGGTGGCAGCGCCGAGGCGAACTTGTCGATTTCGGGCTTCAGCTCTTTCACCAGATCGGTCGGCTGCATCTCATCACGCACAGCTGCCTTGAGGGTGATTGTCGGCTTGCGGTCGCGGCGCCAGACCAGCGGCTGCTCCAGCTCATACCGAACGTTGGCGAACGCCAGCAACGGAATCGACGTGCCTTGCGGCGTGACGATTTGCAGGTTTTGCAGGGTCTCCGGCGAGCCGCGCTCGACGTCCACGGCGCGTCCGACCACGTTGATCAGGTAAATGTCGTCGCGCACCTGGGTCACGGCCGAACCGGTAACGATGCTGTTCATCAGCTGGGCGACGTCTTCCGACGACAGCCCGAGTTGCCGTGCCTTGTCCTGATTGATGTCGATGCGCAGGACCTTGCCCGGCTCGTTCCAGTCGTAAATCATTTCCCCGATGTGCTGGTTCTTGTCGAGCAGCGTCGCGAGGTCGATAGCGTGTTGACGCACTTTGTCGATGTTATCGCCACTCACCCGGTACTGAATCGGACGCCCCACTGGCGGGCCCATTTCCAGCGGCTGCACGTAGGTGCCAATGCCGACGAACTCATCACGCAGGCGCTTTTTCAGGCGGTCCATCAGCCCGGCACGCTCTTCCAGGCCTTTGCTGACGATCACCAGTTGCGCGTAATACGGGTTTTCCAGTTGCTGGTCCAACGGCAGGTAGAAACGCACCGCGCCCTGCCCGATGTAGGTGCTCCAGCGCACGATGTCCGGGTCGTCCTTGAGGCTCGCTTCCAGTTTGTCCACAGCCTTGCGCGTCTCGTTGATCGAGGCGTTTTGCGGCAAATTGAGGTCGACGAGGATTTCCGGTCGGTCAGAGGACGGGAAAAACTGGTTCTGCACAAAGCGCATGCAAAACACCGAGGTCGCAAACAGCAGCACCGTGACGATGATCGTCAGCCAGCGATGCCGCATGGCCCAGAACATCGAGCTGTTGAAGGCTCGGGCGATGCGGCCCGGCTTGTGGTGTTCGTCTTTCTTTTTCACCTTCTCGCTGAGAATGTGCACACCGATGACCGGCGCGAACAGCACCGCCACGACCCACGACACCAGCATCGCCACGGCAATCACCGCGAACAGCGTGAAGGTGTATTCCCCCGCCGAACTGGCGTTGAGGCCGATGGGCACGAAACCGGCCACCGTCACCAGCGTACCGGTGAGCATCGGGAACGCCGTCGAGGTGTAGGCGAATGTGGCCGCCTGCTCTTTGGAGTCACCCATTTCCAGCCGCGAGACCATCATCTCGACCGTGATCATGGCGTCGTCCACCAGCAAGCCGAGGGCGATGATCAGCGCGCCCAGCGAAATCCGTTGCATGGTGATGCCGCTGTATTCCATGAACACGAAGACCATCGCCAGCACCAACGGGATCGAGCACGCCACCACCAACCCCGCGCGCATACCAAGGCTGATGAAGCTGACGATCAGCACGATCACCACCGCCTCGAACAGTGCGCTGGTGAAGCCACCGACGGCTTTTTCAACCACCTGCGCCTGATCTGACACGTTGTTCACGCCCACGCCGATGGGCAGGTCGGCAGTCGCCGCCTCCATCCGCGCGTGCAGGTCTTTGCCGAACTCTTGAACGTTGCCGCCTTTTTTCATCGCAATTGCGAGGCCGATAGCCGGCTTGCCGTTGTAGCGAAACAGCGGCTTGGGCGGATCGACGTAGCCACGGCTGATGTCGGCGATATCGGTCAGGCGATAGAAACGGTCGTTGAGGCGCAGGTTGACCGTTTCCAAATCCTTCTCGGAGGCGAACTGGCCGGACGTGCGCACCGAAATGCGCTCAGGCCCGGCCTCGATCACCCCCGCAGGCGTCACGGTGTTCTGCGATTGCAGGCTTTGCACAACCTGACGCTGATCCAGCCCCAGCGCCGCCAGTTTGCGGGTGGAGAAATTCAGGTACAGCACTTCGTCCTGCTGGCCGATCATCTCGACCTTGCCCAGCCCCGGCACATCGCGGATTTGCACGCGGACCTGCTCGACATAGTCCCGCAGCTGGCGCATCGTCAGCCCGTCAGCAGTAAAGGCGTAGATCGAGCCGTAGACGTCACCGAACTCGTCGTTGAACGCCGGGCCTTGTAACCCTTGAGGAAAGGTCCCGCGAATGTCATCAATTTTCTTGCGGACCTGGTACCAGATCTCCGGAATCGCGGCCGCGCTGGTGGTGTCCCGCAGGTAAACGAAGACTGTGGACTCGCCCGGTCGGGTGTAGCTTTTCACGTAGTCGAGGGAGTCGAGCTCTTCGAGCTTTTTCTCGATGCGGTCGGTGACCTGCTCCAGGGTTTCGTCAACGGTCGCGCCCGGCCAGCGGGTCTGGATGACCATGGTTTTGATGGTGAACGAGGGGTCTTCCTCGCGGCCCAGGTTCATGTACGAAAACACGCCCATCAGCAAGCCGACGAACATCAGGTACCAGACAAAAGACTGATGCTTGAGCGCCCAATCGGAGAGGTTGAACTTCCCTTTCATCGTGGGCTGTCCTTATCGACTTTGACTTTCTGCCCCGGTTTGAGGCTGTTCACACCGGCCGTCACCACGCGCTCGCCACCCTTCACACCACCGGCCAGCACCACGCTGTCGGTGTTACGGCTGACGACCTGCACCAGCCGCGGCGACACGGTCTGGTTCTGCGTATCGACGATCCAGATCTGCTGCTTGCCGTCGACCTCCTGCAACGCCGTGAGCGGCAATTCGATGCGCGGCTCGATGGCCGAACTGAGGGTTACGCTGATCGCCGTGCCCAACCGGAATGAAGGTGGCGTGTCGGCCAGCGTCAGGCGTGCGCGGCGGGTGCGCGTCGTGCTTTCAGCTTGCGGTTCGAGTTCACGCAAAGTGGCCGTGGTGTTGATGTCTGGTTCCAGTTGGCTGGCGACCTTGAACACCACGTCGTTGGGCAGCTGTTCCGCCAGTGGTCCCGGCAGGTCGATCACCGCTTCCTTGATGTCCGGGCGCGCCAGCGTCACCACTTGTTCACCCGCGCTGACCACTTGCCCCGCTTCGACTTTCCATTGGGTCACGACGGCGTCGTGATCGGTGCGCAACTCGCTGTAGCTCAACTGGTCCTTGGCCTGTTGCAACGCGGCCTTGGACTGATCGAAGGAAGACTGTGAGGTTTTGAGGTCGGTCACTGCGACATCCAGCGCCGCCTGCGCGCCGACGCCTCGGTCGAACAGCTCCTGCTGACGCCGCGCATTGGCTTGGGCATTGATCAACTGCGCCTCGACGCGGGCCAGATCGCCCTGGGTCGAACGCACCTGATTCTGCTGGTCGGTCGGGTCGAGTACGGCGAGCATGTCGCCCTTCTTCACTTCAGCGCCCACATCGACACTGCGCTGGGCGATGCGGCCCGAGACGCGGAAACCCAAGGTGCTTTCATAACGCGCGGCGATGTTCCCGGCGAAACGTCCGAGGCTTTCCTCAGCCTGGGGTTTGACCTCGACGAACAACACCGGGCGCACCGGCTCCGGTGGTGGCTCTTCCTTGCTGCACGCGCTGATGAGCAATGCCATCAACGTCACTCCCGTCAGGCGCTTCATTGCGGTGCTCCTGTCGGGTTCTTGTAGACGTCAGCCAGTTCGACCTTCATGTCCGGGTGCAGCAGTTGATTGCCAGCGACCACGACTTTTTCGTCGTTCTTCAAACCGTCGATGATGATGACTTTGCCCGTCAGGTAACGCCCGACCGTCACGCCACGCAGGCTGACCTTGTTCTGGTCATCGACCACCCAAACCGCAGGTTGGCCGAGTTGATCGCCCAGCCCTTTCGTAAGGGCCGACCATGGCAGTTCGACGCTCTGTTTCGCAGGCACCGACAGCGCGGCACTGACGACGGAGCCGAGCTGCATGCCTTGAGGCAGAGTCTCCAGTGCAATCTTCACCTGTAGCGTGCCGGTCTGCGCAGACACCGCTGGGGTGACTTCGCGCACCTTGCCGGTGGCCTTGATTTGCGGGTTATCCAGCAGCGTGACTTCGACCGGCTGATCCGTTGGCGGGTTGACGAACAACGACTCGTAGACGTTGAACACAGCGTCGCGTTCGCCATCCCGGGCCTGACTGAAAATCGGCATGGTCGCTTGAACCACCTGACCCACTTCGGCCTGACGCGCCGTGATGATGCCCGGCGCATCGGCGATCAGCGACGTGTAGCCCAGTTGTTCGCGCGCGTTGGCCAACTGCGCCTGAGCGGCTTTCAGCGCGCTCTGGCTGCCGCGCAGTTGAGCTTGCGCAGCGTCGTATTCGCTTTTGCTGGTGTAGCCTTTCGGCAGCAGCTTTTCCTGACGCACGAACGCCGCGGCGGTCTGTTTCACGCGAGCCTGTTCGGCGGCGACAGCGGCGTTGGCCGAATCGACATTGGTCTGCAAATCCTTGGGGTCGAGCTTGGCGAGTACCTGCTTGGCCGTAATACGGTCGCCCACATCCACCATGCGCTGGATGATCTTGCCGCCGACGCGAAATGACAGTTGGGTTTGCACCCGCGCCTGGATATCGCCCGTCAGCGCGACGGCCGCCGCGAACTCGGCGGTTTTGACCTGTTGAACCTGCACGCGCGGCAGCACGGGGTCTTTGGGCTTTTCCTTGCCGCAGCCAGACAGCAGCGCCAGGCACATGCCGAGCGCGAGGGCCGTTAGGCCAGTGTGAAGAACCGAGGGTTGAGCGGGCATGCAAGCTCCTTGTGCCACTGCCGTTGCGTACACCGCGCCGCCGAGCGTCGTCGTGGTGTGATCATGCGACTGTGAGCGTAGATCAGGGTTCCTTTGGCCGCTAAACTCGGCGAAATCTGACCCGTCGGTCGCACACGTTCATCGCAAGGAAGGCCCGATGCTGACCACCCTCGCCGTCGCCAATTACCGCTCGATCAACACGCTGGTGATGCCGCTGGCACGCCTGAACCTGATCACCGGACCCAACGGCAGCGGCAAGTCCAACCTCTACCGCGCCCTGCGTTTGCTGGCCGAAACGGCTCAAGGCGGGGTTATCAATGCGCTGGCCCGAGAGGGCGGGTTGAAGTCCACGTTCTGGGCCGGGCCGGAGAGCATCAGCCGACGCATGCGCAACGGCGAAGTCGAAGTGCAGGGCGGGCCGCGCAAAGAGGTCGTTCGATTGCGCCTGGGGTTTGCGGCCGAGGATTTCAGCTACGCGATTTCGCTGGGGCTGCCTCCGCCGTCGAACGCGCCCACGGCGTTCGCCCTGGACCCGGAGATCAAGCGCGAATGCATCTGGGCCGGGCCGCTGTATCGCCCTGCCAGTCTGCTGGTGGACCGCGCCGGGCCGATGGTTCGGACTCGCGAAGGGCGCAGTTGGGAGGTTCTGGCGCAACACACACCGACCTTCGACAGCGTGTTCGATCAGGTGGGCAACCTGCGCTCATCGCCGGAAGTGCTGCAACTGCGTGAGAGCATTCGTGGTTGGCGATTTTATGATCACTTCCGCAGCGATTCCGACGCGCCTGCGCGCAAACCGCAACTGGGCACGCGCACGCCGGTGTTGCATCACGACGGGCGAGACCTGGCAGCGGCCTTGCAGACCATTCGTGAGATTGGCGAACCGGAGGCGCTGGACGCCGCGATCAGCGATGCCTTTCCGGGGGCGCGGGTCGCCATCGATGCGCAGGGCGGCGGGCTGTTCTCATTGGAGTTCTATCAAGAGGGGTTATTGAGGCCGCTGTCTGCGTCCGAACTGTCGGACGGCACCTTGCGGTATCTGCTGCTGATCGCCGCCCTGCTGACACCGCGTCCGCCGACGATGATGGTACTCAACGAGCCGGAAACCAGCCTTCATCCTGACCTGCTGCCTGCCTTGGCGAGATTGATCATTCGCGCGTCACAGCGTTGTCAGGTGTGGGTCGTGTCACATGCCAGCCGTTTGATCGCCGCTCTGGAGCAGGACCCGGAATGCAACAGCATCGTGTTGGAGAAAGAATTGGGACAGACCGGGATTGTCGGTCAGGGGATGCTGGATCAACCGGCCTGGCATTGGCCGGATTGAAGAACGCTTGATCAATCCCACGCAGAGGATGGAGACGATCACCGTTTTGTAGGAGTGAGCTTGCTCGCGATGGCGGAGTATCAGAACCATTAATAGCGTCTGACACGACGCAATCGCGAGCAAGCTCACTCCTACAGGGATCGCGGGTTGGCGCAGATCATGGAAAACATCAAAAAAACGTAGGAGCGCGCAGTGACCGGTCAGGAGATGTCGGCTAAAAACCCTGCGAGCGCGGATCAGCTACCCGCCCCACCATGGGCTTCTTCAAAGAAGAAATCCTTCCAGCTGTCGGCCTTGTTCTTCAGCACGCCGATCTCATTCAGTTTCTCGGCATAGATGTAAGTGCGTTGCGGCACGATGGTGAAGTCGATTTCAGGGTCGTTGACGATCTTCTCTACCAGCGGCAACGGCAGCTTGGACTTCTCGACCTCGATGTAGGTCTTCGCTGCGGCGTTCTTGTCGGCCTTGATGATCTTCTCGGCTTCCGCCAGCGCGTCGTAGAAGGCTTTGTAGGTCTTCGGGTTTTCGTCGTGGAATTTCTGGGTGGTGTAGAGCACGTTGAACGTGGCCTGACCGCCCAGCACATCGTACGAACTCAGCACTTTATGCACGTTCGGGTTTTCCAGTTCCTGGTACTGGAACGGCGGGCTGGAGAAGTGCGCGCTGATTTCCGAACCACCTGCAATCAGCGCCGACGTAGCGTCCGGGTGCGGCAGGCTGACGGAGATGTCGTCGAATTTCTTGTAGTTGGCGTTACCGAACAGCTTGGCGGTCTCGATCTGCAAGGTGCGCGACTGGAAGCCCACGCCCGCTGCCGGGACGGCAATGCGGTCTTTGTCGGTGAAATCCTTCACGGTCTTCACGTCCGGCTTGTTGCTCAGCAGGTAGTTCGGCATCGAACCCAGCGAGGCGATGGCCTTGACGTTCTGCTTGCCCTTGGTGCGGTCCCAGATGGTCAACATCGGCGGAACGCCTGCCGACACCACGTCCAGCGCACCCGCCAGCAGCGCTTCGTTCATCGCGGTGGCGCCGGAAATGCTGTTCCAGTCGACCTTGATGTCAATGCCCTCTTCCTTGCCGTGCTTCTCGATCAGCTTCTGCTGCTGCACGACGTCGAGAATCAGGTAACCGATGCCGAACTGCTGGGCGATGCTGATCTTGCCTTCGGCGTGTGCGCCGCTGCTCAGCAGCGCGCCGGTCAGACCAAGTGTGACGGCCAGCGCGGTCAGCGTCGGGCGTTTGAAAGAAGTCCCCATAAATTCCTCACAAAAGAAGCGAAAAGTGTTGGATGAGTCTTATGTCCCGGCCTCAGCGCTGCATGCCCCATCGCTTCACGGTCAGGCGCTCCACATTGCTGAACAGCAGGTTTTCCACCAGCAGCCCGATGATGATCACGGCCGCGAGGCCCGCAAACACCTTGTCGGTGTACAGCTCGTTGCGGTTCTGGAAGATGTACCAACCCAGACCGCCTTTCCCTGACGATGCGCCAAACACCAGCTCGGCGGCGATCAGGGTGCGCCAGGCGAACGCCCAGCCGATTTTCAGGCCCGCCAGAATCGACGGGAGCGCCGCAGGAATCAGGATGTGCCAGACGAAGCGAATACCCTTCAGGCCATAGTTGCGGCCGGCCATGCGTTGGGTTTCGGACACGCCAAGAAAGCCCGCGTAGGTGTTCAGCGCCAAAGCCCACAGCACCGAGTGAACCAGCACAAAGATCAGGCTGTTTTCGCCCAACCCAAACCAGAGCAGCGACAGCGGCAGCAGCGCGATGGCGGGCAGCGGGTTGAGCATTGAGGTCAGCGTGCCGAGCAGGTCGCGCCCCAATTGCGTAGACACGGCCAGTGTGGTCATGAAGAACGCCAGCACGATGCCGATCAGGTAGCCCTTGACCAGCACGGTCAGGGAAATCCACACCTTGGCCAGCAGCTCGCCAGTGACGATGCCGTCGATGAAGGCCTTGGCGGTGTCGATGAAACTCGGCAGCAACAGGTCATTGCCCTGAATGCGCGCGGCAATTTCCCAGATCACCGCCAGGGCGATCAGGATCACGGTCTTGCGCACCCAGCTTTGCTGCCAGATGCGTTGCACGAGAGGAATGTCGCGGGCCAGGTCTTCCTGAGTGAAAGGCTCCAGCGCGACTTCGTATTCCTCGCGAATGGGGGGTGAAAGGCTCATGGTGGAAATCTCTTTTGAATTCGACCCAACCCCTGTAGGAGTGAGCTTGCTCGCGATGCGTCAGATCACACAGTGGTGTGGTGAATGACACACCGCTATCGCGAGCAAGCTCACTCCTACAAGGCGCGTTCAATCCGGGCGTTCGGTGATGTTCAATTCGCGTATCCGCTGCGCTGTCAGTAAGCGATCCGAATATCCTGAAACCGCAAATCCTGCTCGACTGCAGGCGCTTCGCCTTCGTCGAACAGCAGCCGGTGAATGCGCTGCGCGGACGCCTGGAAATCCACGCCGCCTAGGCTTTTCAGGTCGTACTGATGGCTGTTGATCTCGGCACGCACGCGGCCTGGATGCGGCGACAGCAGCAGAATCCGGTTACCCACGACCAGCGCTTCTTCAATGGAGTGGGTCACGAACAACAGCGTGAAGCGCACCTCTTCCCACAGCTCCAGCAGTTCTTCCTGCATCTTGCGACGGGTCAAGGCATCGAGCGCGGCGAACGGCTCGTCCATCAGCAGAATTTTCGGCTGCATTGCCAGCGCACGGGCGATCGCAACCCGTGCCTTCATGCCCCCCGACAGGGTGTGCGGGTAGGCGTCGGCAAATGCGCTCAGGCCGACCTTTTCCAGATAATGCCGCGCCCGCTCTTCGGCTTCGCGACGCTTGAGGGTGCGCGAGGCCAGCAGCGGGAACATGACGTTCTCAATCACGGTCTTCCACGGCGGAAGCTGATCGAACTCCTGAAACACGACAATTCGGTCCGGCCCCGGCTCTGTGACCTGCTGACCGGCCAGACGAATCTGCCCTTCGCTGGGCGTGATGAAACCGGCAACGGCCTTGAGCAACGTCGATTTTCCGCAACCCGATGGGCCGAGGAGGACGAAGCGGTCAGCCGGGTCGACTTCGAAACTGACTTGATGAGTGGCCCGCACCACGCGCTCCGGGGTGCGGTATTCAAGGCTGACGCCCTGGACTTGCAATAGCGCTTCAGCGGTAGGCTGATTGGCCTCTTGCGCGTTCGAGCGATTGCTAGCCGTGTGGCTTTGCAGAACAGCGTTCATGGAGCGGGCTCCCTCAATCGGTGTGAATCAGAACGGAGCATCGCCCTGAATGGTGGTGCGGTGCAGACGACGACGCAGATGGTCAGGCGTGCCGCCCGCCAGGTGGATCAGGGAACGGTTGTCCCAGAACACCATGTCGTTCTCCTGCCATTTGTGGCGCAGGACGTTTTCCGGACGCACGCTGTGGGCGTAGATCTCTTCGAGAATCGCGCGGCTTTCGTCTTCCGGGATGTCCACGATGTGCGTGGTGAACCCCTCACTGACGAACAGTGCCTTGCGGCCGTTTTCCGGGTGCGTGCGCACGATCGGGTGGCTGACGACTGCGACCTGGGCCAATTGCTCGGCGCTGAGCGTCGGGCGCCAGTTCTCGGCGTTTTTGCCGTGGCTGTAGCGCGAGGTGTAGCTGTGAACGGCTTTGCGGCCTTCAACGGCCTTGCGCAGGTGCTCAGGCAAGGTTTCCCATGCCTGATGCATGTCGGCGAACAATGTGTCGCCGCCTTCGCTCGGCAGTTCCTGGGCGTAAAGCATCGAGCCGAGGCTCGGCAGCTCTTTGTAGGACAGGTCCGAGTGCCAGTATTTACCGGCGTCGCCCAGACCCACCGGCTGACCGTTTTCAACGATGTTGGAAACGATCAGGATTTCAGGGTGGTTGGCGAGCAGGAACTGCTTGAGCACGTGAATCTGCAGCACGCCAAAACGGCGGCTGAAATCGATCTGTTGCTGCGGCGTGATCTGCTGATCGCGGAACACGACAACGTGGTGATCCAGGTGCGCGCGGTGTACGCGGGCGAAGTCTGCGTCATTCAGCGGGCGGGACAGGTCCAGTCCGACGATTTCTGCGCCCACCTTTTCGGCGAATGGACGCACATCGAACTGCTGACTCGGCGCTTGAGCGGACGTGGAAGCTTGGGAGGCTGCTGGCATGAGAACTCCGACTCCAGAATGGTGTGACTGAGAAGTCGGGACTTTATAGATATAAGAAGGGAAATTTAAATATCGTTACGGCATATGGATAGCGCTGAAAGAACTAGCGACGGCGCAATGCCAGTATCGGTAACGGTCCGGATACCAAATTCTTATCTTTAGCCACGAACCCGAAAGGCAAAATGCGTGTCTATCTCCTGCCTCGCAGCCTTGCTCGCTGCGACCCGAGGCGCTCTCCAGAGATAAGAAAAAGAGGAACGATCATGCCGGAACGCGTAGGCTTCAACGATCACTCGTCCGACAAAGGGCTGGACGACAATGTGAAATTGCTCATCGCCCTGCGCCGAGCCTTGAACGCGGATGCAAAAACGCCGACGCATGTACGAGCCGTCGGCGTGAAAAACGTGGGTCAGTGAGCTCGACTCTTTTCCGGCATACGGCGGACTTTGTAGGAGTGAGCTTGCTCGCGAACCGTTAGGTCAGGCACTGCAATGATGACTCTTCAGCCGCCATCGCGAGCAAGCTCACTCCTACAGAGATATCAGCTGCTGCTACAACATCAGAACGCTGGCAATACCGCACCGTCGTACTTCTTGTTGATGAAGTCTTTGACTTCCTGGCTGGTCAGCGCCTTCGACAGCTTGTTGATCGCGTCGGTGTGGGCGTTGTCAGTACGGGTGACGAGGAAGTTCACGTAAGGCGAATCGGCACCTTCGATGATCAGCGCGTCTTTCTTCGGATTCAGTTTGGCTTCCAGCGCGTAGTTGGTGTTGATCAGGTCCAGGTCAACCTGGTCCAGAGCGCGTGGCAGCAGAGCGGATTCCAGCTCGCGGAATTTCAGTTTTTTCGGGTTGGTGGCGATGTCTTTCGGGGTCGCCAGCGCGTTGGTCGGGTCTTTCAGGGTGATCAGACCGTTTTTCTGCAGCAGAAGGAGCGCACGACCGGCGTTGCTGCCTTCGTTCGGAATGGCAACGGTGGCGCCTTCAGGCAGTTGGTCGATGGACTTCCACTTCTTGGAGTAGCCGCCGAACGGTTCAACGTGCACGCCCACGCCGGTCACCAGAGTGGCGCCTTTACCTTTGTTGAAGCCATCCAGGTACGGCTTGGTCTGGAAGTAGTTGGCGTCCAGACGTTTCTCGTTCAACTGCACGTTTGGCTGCACGTAGTCAGTGAACACCTTGATCTCCAGGTCCACGCCTTCTTTGGCCAGTTCAGGCTTGATCAGGTTCAGGATCTCGGCGTGGGGAACGGCCGTCGCGCCGACGACCAGTTTCTCGGCAGCCTGGGCTGCGTTGACGCCAAAGGAGAGGGCAGCCGCCAGTGCGGTAAACAACAACGTCTTTTTCATGCGATGTCCTTAAAATCCGGTCGCCTTGTGGGCAACTCTGTCGAGATAGTGCCGCGGGTACGACCCCATGGGGGTGGCGGCTGATGCGGACATTACCGAGATTTTTTATTCCGAGACAATACTTTTTAAGCGAATCGTTATGCTTTTTGGTTCTCAGAAGGCTTTTGGCCATCTCTCATGATCTCCAAATGGCTCTACGTCAGCGCTCTCGCGGCCGTCGGCGTTTTCCAGATAACTCAACATTCTGCCCCGAACACGGTCCTGTGGGAGCTTGCGGAGGTTACGACGCTGGCGAATGCGGTCTGTCTGACACACCGATTTCGCGGCCGTCGCACAGCTCCGGCAGCTCCCACGGGTGATTAGCTCAACGGTCAGCGGGAAGGAAGGTTGAGATGTTCCGGCAAAATCTCCGCCCCGCTGCTGACCAGCAACGCAAAATGAATGACGTTCTCCAGCTCCCGTGTATTCCCCGGCCAGTAGTGCGCTTCCAGCACTTTCTGCGCGGCATCGCTGATCAGGGGCATGTCGAAGTCGAGGCGCTGGCTATAGATCCCCAGAAAATACTCGGCCAACGGCAGAATGTTGCCCGGCTGCTCGCGCAGGGATGGCAGGTCCAATCGTCCTTCGCTCAGGTAGCTATAAAGCCGCTCGTGAAACTTCCCTGCGGCAACGGCCAGTTTCAGATCAATGCTCGTCGCCGCCACAAGACGTACGTCCACAGGACTCGGCTGCGAGGCGCCGACCCGGGTGACTTCGTGATTTTCCAGCGCCGACAACAATTTGATCTGAATCGGCAACGGCAGGTCCGCGATCTCGTCGAGGTACAGCGTCCCGCCTGTCGCCGAACCGAACCATCCCGCCCTGCTACTCGCTGACCCGCTGTGCGCACCAGCCGCGTAGCCGAAAAGCTCGGCGTCGGCGTAGGTCGGGCTGATCGCCCCGCAATTCACCGAGACGAACAACCCCGAACGATCACTGCCACGGTGGATATGCCGCGCCAACAGTTCTTTACCGGTGCCAGGTTCGCCGCGGATCAAGACCGGCAAATCCAGGGGGGCAAGCTGCTCCATTTCTTCGCGCAAGCGACGAGAGCGCGGGTCGAAAAACACCAGCGCCTTGGCACGGATGCTCAGGGGGCTTTTTTCAGCGTCGGGAAAAGTCAGGAGGGGTTGTTGAGGTACGTCTGATGGGCTCATGGCAGGCTCCCGCCCAAGCCATCAAAGCCTGAGCGTTAAAAAAAAGGCCGCAGCGCCTGTCGGTTCACTGCGGCGAAAAAGGTCGTGATCAGCGTGCGTTCTGACGCGATCATCGCCACGCAACATGGCTTCATGCGCGGCGTCGTGTGAGTTGTTCGATACGGCCTTGCAGGCGATACAGGTAAGCGAAGCCCTGTTCCCAGCGTTGATGGCCGGATTTCACGTTGATATGACCCGCGCCGCTCAGAATGCCGATCTCGGCACCCCAGTTGCGGGCCATTTCCATCGCACGCAAGGCGCTGACGGCGGAGTCGTTGTCGGAACTGACCACCTGTGCCGGGAACGGCAGCATGTGCTCAGGGATAGGCGCAAAGTTACGAATCGCCGGCGGGCAGTTCGGTCGCTCGACGTCCGCAGGCGCCACCAGCAAAGCGCCGCGCACTTGTCGCAAGGTTTCCAATGGCGCCAGTTGCGCCCAGTGAGCCACCGTCACACAGCCAAGGCTGTGGGCGATCAGAATCACGGGTGAACTGTCGACGGCAATCGCTCGCTGCAACTCACCGACCCAATCTTCGCGGCGAGGTTTCAGCCAGTCAGCCTGCTCCACGCGCACGCTGTTGGGCAGGCTGTTCTGCCAATGAGTTTGCCAATGGTCTTCGGCAGATCCTTGCCAGCCTGGCACGATCAAGTAACGGATCGATTCGTTATGCACGGCCTTCGCCTCCTGCACTTTTTGCGTTCATGGCGGCGAGTATAGGGAAGGGACATATATTCGAAAAAGAATAAGAAGATATTTATTAATACCCAAAATTCATATGCCGCAAACACAGTCAATCACGCGACCAAAAAAGAGGGCCACCCCCTGCCTTAAGGAGTAGCCCTGATAATCACGCTGTCTGCCCCCAGCTCGCCGGGGATAGGGAAAGAATACGGGCGGGTTGTTACAGAATTTTTTATCTGCGGAAAAATTCAGGCGAGCAACTGCGTCAACCGATGCCGCGCTGTCCTGCGCAGCTTTTCCGAATCCAGCACGCTGATGAAATCATGATCCCGACGGATGATTCCTCGTGATGCGAAATCGGTCAGCACGCGTTCGATGACGTCCGGGGTCAGGCCCAGGCAGCGGCTGGAGGGGATGTCGTGAACGGAGACGATGCGCACGGAGCGGTCAAGTTCGCCGTAGCCTTCGCTGAGCATGAGCAGCCGGAACGCGACGCGCTCGGCAGTGGGCAGCAGGGTCATTTCATCCCGCGCAGGAACGCCCAGGCCGAGCTTGCTTCCCAGCAGTTGCCGGAACATGCGCCAGTAGCGAGGGTTGTGGTCGAGTATGTGATCAAGGGGGGCTTGCGGCATGTGCAGGAGGATGACCTGGTCTTGCGCGTAGACATCGTGCCGGCGGGGCCGCTCATCAAAGAGGGAGATTTCACCAAACCAGTACGGCCGCTTGGATGCCGTTTGAGGCGATAGCCAGTGACGTTGCTGTTTGACGTCGTTGAAGCGCACAGAGCCCGCGAGCAGCGCATACAGCCCACACGCAGGCTCGCCGCGCTTGATGATGAGTTTGCCGGGGGTGACCCGCCGCTGCCGCATGCCGGTCAGCAGGCTATCCTGCAAGGCAGCGGGCAAATCATTGAACCAGTGGTCGTTGTCCAACCATGAGCGCCATTGCGTTCCATTCGTCACGTGAATCTCCTTTTTCTCGTAGGCGTTTTATTGCAGGCTGAGCCAACGGGCAGGCCCCGGCCCAAAAAGCAGCGGCATGATCAACGCACGCAGGAGGAATAACAATGAAAAACCTCATCGATCATCTCAGCCAGTATGCGGCTTACCACCGCGATACCCGCAACATTGCTACCCATTTCGTCGGTGTTCCGCTGATCGTCCTTGCCGTGTCGGTGCTGCTGTCGCGGCCTGGCTGGAGCAGTTGGGCGCTGGGCGAACTGTGGTTGTCGCCCGCCTTGCTGGCGACGGTCGCCGCCACGCTGTTTTACCTGCGCCTCGACAAGCCGTTGGGCATCGCCCTCGGTGTCGTGCTGACGCTGTTTCTGTGGATCGGCGCGCACCTTGCGCAGCAAAGCACGCTGGTCTGGCTAGGCTCGGGCGTCGGGCTGTTCGTGATCGGCTGGGCGATCCAGTTCGTTGGTCATTATTACGAAGGTCGTAAACCCGCGTTCGTCGACGACGTCACAGGCCTGATCATCGGCCCGCTGTTCGTCACCGCCGAAGCGGCGTTTCTGATGGGGATGCGCAAGAAATTGCAGAACAGCATCGAGGGGAAAGTGGGGCGCACGCACAAGCGGAATTTGAAGAAGGCTGCTGCATAAGCATCTGTGGGAGATTCTATGTTTGGGGGGCAACCCCCAAACGTTTCGTAGAGTCGTACTCTTCCCGTTTCTTCATCAGCGAGAAGGCCACCCCTGCGAGCTTCCTGCTCAATATCGTCAACGCTTCAGTTCTGGCTTTCCCCTCGCCTATTTTCTTCTCGTAATACGGTTTCCATGTCGCCGATCGGCAGGCGGCCATTGAAGCGTTGTAGCCTAGCCGGCGTACCTCGGGGTCGCCTTTCTTGCTTAGCCGGCGGCGACCGGATTTGTTCCCGGAATCCGACACCCGCAAATCCAGCCCCAGATAGGCGATGTACGCATCTACGTTTTTGAATTCGCCTCGAAGGAATGCCGCAAACAGCGCTGTGGCGGTCAGGAACCCGACGCCTTCGATGCCCTGGCAACGTTTGACCTGATCCATTTCACCGGACTTGATCAGCACTTGCTTGAGCTGTTTCTCGATATCTTTGATCAGATGGCTGAAGCGACGCATCAACTTCTCGAACCCCTTCCTGAGGTCTTTTTCATCCTTCCAGCCTTGGCGCAGTGACGTCTGGCTATTGACCAGCGAGGCCCTGCGATGCAGCAGATGCTTGAGCTGGGTGTGCAACTGGGGTGGCGGGCTCCACTGACGCAGCTCGTCACCTTCCTTTTCCAGATAGCGAGCCAGCAGATGTGCATCGCACGCATCTGTTTTGGCGCGCTTGCCCAGACTTTCTCGATATTTGCTTACGCGTGCCGCATCGACGACAAACACCAGGTGCCCCATGTCATGGGCCATTTCCACTAGGTCCAGATGGTAGGTATTGGTCGCCTCGAGGGCGATGGCACTGCCTTGAGGCAATGTCTTGAGCCAGTGGTGAATCGAAGTTCGCTCATTGACCAAACAATGAGTTTTATCCACACCACGCTGAGCGGTGACAAGTTCCGCCATCGCCACATCGACACCCACAATCGCCGCTGCATCAAGGATTGCCATGTCACACCCTCCGAGTTAGGGTTGAAGAGCTTGCTGGGGGTTCACCGTAAGCGCTGGCTTGCTTCTATCGTCGGTCCAGGCCGATGCATTCCATATCGGCGCTTGTAGGTGACAGGGTGGGGCTGGAAGTCTCCCAACGGTCTGTACTGGCTAGAGTCAGATTCGGCTTTCCGTCCCTCCCACCCCATCAAGTCTAAACATACAAGCCGGCTTGCTGGCTCCCACAGGGTTTCGCGAGTGAGCGGACCGCCGATTAGATGTCGGCAACCTTCTGCCAAACCTTCGGCTTGAAGAACAACGTCTCGCCGCGCGCCAGGCCTATCAGGCTGTCGTGATCCTTCACCACTTCCGCTTCGATCAGGTCCGGCTGGCCTTCGACTTTCAGCGTTACACGTGTCGTCGCGCCCAGTGGCCGAATGTCGCGAACTTCCGCTGCGTGGTGCCCTTCCACTTCATGACGCGACAACGACACTTCGTGCGGACGGAACAGCACGTGGTTGTCTTCGCCCAGATGCAGACGGTTGGAGTCGCCAAGGAAGTGATAGACGAAGTCGCTCGCCGGGTTTTCGTACACCTCCCCCGGTGAACCGATCTGCTCGATCACGCCCTTGTTCATCACCACGATGCGGTCGGCGACTTCCATGGCCTCTTCCTGGTCGTGGGTCACGAACACCGATGTCAGGTTGATGTCTTCGTGCAGGCGCGCCAGCCAGCGGCGCAATTCTTTGCGCACTTTGGCATCGAGAGCACCGAACGGCTCGTCCAGCAGCAGCACTTTTGGCTCGACCGCCAAGGCACGCGCCAGGGCGATACGCTGACGCTGACCACCGGACAATTGCTCAGGGTAGCGGTCCGACAGCCAGTCCAGTTGCACCATGTTCAATAGTTCATGGACCTTGGCGGCGATCTGGCTTTCGTTCGGGCGCTGATTTTTCGGCTTCATGCGCAGGCCGAAGGCAACGTTGTCGAAGACGGTCATGTGACGGAACAGCGCGTAGTGCTGGAACACGAACCCGACGTTGCGATCACGCACATCGTGACCGGAGACGTCTTCGCCGTGGAACACGATACTGCCCTGATCCGGCGTTTCCAGCCCCGCAATGATACGCAGCAGCGTGGTTTTGCCACAGCCGGACGGACCCAGCAAAGCCACCAGCTCGCCACTCTGGATGTCCAGGTTGATGCTGTTGAGGGCCTTGAAAGCGTTGAAATTCTTGCTGACGTTACGGACTTCGATCGACATGAATTATTCCTCCGCCGCGCTTTGGCGCAGACGGCTAATGCGCGCTTCGCTCCACTGCTTGAGCAGCAGGATGAACAGCGCAAGGATCAATAACAGGCTCGCCACGGCAAATGCAGCCACGTGGTTGTACTCGTTGTAGAGAATCTCGACATGCAGCGGCAGGGTGTTGGTCACGCCGCGAATGTGGCCGGACACCACCGACACCGCGCCGAACTCACCCATCGCACGGGCGGTACACAGCACCACGCCGTAGATGAGACCCCATTTGATGTTCGGCACAGTCACATGCCAGAACATCTGCCAGCCGTTGGCGCCCAGCAGGCGCGCCGCCTCTTCTTCCTGCGTGCCCTGCTCCTGCATCAGCGGGATCAGCTCGCGGGCCACGAAAGGCACGGTCACGAAGATGGTCGCCAGCACGATCCCCGGCAGCGCGAAGACGATCTGGATGTCGTGATCCTGAAGCCACGGCCCAAACACGCCACGGGCGCCGAACATCAGGATGTAAACCAGACCTGCGATCACGGGCGAAACCGAGAATGGCAGGTCGATCAGGGTCACCAGAATCGCCTTGCCCCGGAACGAATATTTGCTCACGCACCAGGCAGCCGAGACGCCGAACACCACGTTCAACGGCACGGAAATCAGCACGGCATACACCGTGAGTTTCAACGCCGACAACGCGTCAGGCTCAAGAATCGCCGTGAAGAAGCCACCCAGACCGTTTTTCAGGCCCTGACTGACCACAACGAACAGCGGCAAAAGCAGAAAGATTGCAAAAACCAGCCAGGCAAGGCCGATCAGAATACGCCGCGACACCGCACTGCCACGACGGGCAGCGTTGGCGGAGGAAGCGGCAATGAGCGATGGACCAGACATAGTGCGCCTCCTCAGTTCGGGGTTTCGATGCGACGTTGCAGCAGGTTGATCAGCAGCAACAGGATGAATGACACCACCAGCATCAGCACGCCGATGGAGGTCGCGCCTGCGTAGTCGTACTGGTCGAGCTTGACCATGATCAGCAGCGGCAGGATTTCGGTTTTCATCGGCATGTTGCCCGCGATGAAAATCACCGAACCGTACTCACCCACACCACGGGCGAACGCCAGCGCGAAGCCGGTCAGCCAGGCGGGGAGCAACGCAGGGACGAGGATGTAGCGGAACACTTGCAGAGGGCGAGCGCCCAGGCAGGCAGCGGCTTCTTCGACTTCACGGGGAATGTCGGCCAACACCGGCTGCACGGTCCGCACCACGAACGGCAGGGTGACGAAGGTCAGCGCCAGGGTAATGCCGAACGGGGTATACGCGATCTTGATGCCCAGGTCGGTAGCGAACTGGCCTACCAGACCGGCCGGGGTGTACAGCGCAGTCAGTGCAATACCCGCAACGGCCGTGGGCAGCGCGAATGGCAGGTCGATCATCGCGTCGATGATTTTGCGGCCCGGAAAGGTGTAACGCACCAGCACCCACGCCAACAGCGTACCGATGATGCCGTTGATGATGGCGGCGTAGAACGCCGTGCCGAAGCTCAATTTCAGCGCCGCCAGCACCCGAGGCGCGGTGACGATGTTCCAGAACTGCTCGGCAGTCAGTTGCGACGCGTGGATGAACATGAACGCGAGCGGTATCAGCACAATCAAGCTGAGGTACACCAAGGTGTAGCCCAGCGTCAGCCCGAAGCCGGGTATGACGGGGGATATGCGTCGAGACATAAAGGTCCTTGGTTGATACACAGAACCCGGAGCGGGTCCGGGTCGGTTTTTGCCATGGGAAAGCTGCGAAATTTATCAAATTCCGCGACACCCCGTGTAGGAGTGAGCTTGCTCGCGATCTGCGATCTACCAGGCCCAATGGCGGTGTCTGGCGGCATGAATCGCGAGCAAGCTCACTCCTACAGGTTATGGGGCGTGTTACTTCGGAATATAGATCTGGTCAAAGATGCCGCCATCATTGAAGAACTTGGGCTGAGCTTCTTTCCAGCCACCGAAATCCTTGTCGATGGTCACCAGCTCCAGTTTCGGGAACTGCTTCTCGTACTTGGCCGCGATTTCCTTGTCGCGAGGACGATAGAAGTTCTTCGCGGCGATTTCCTGACCTTCCTTGCTGTACAGGTGTTTGAGGTATTCAGTCGAGATTTCGGTGGTGCCGTGTTTCTCGGCGTTCTTCTCGACGACCGCAACTGGAGGCTCGGCGAGGATCGACAGGGAAGGCACAACGATGTCGAACTTGTCGGCGCCGCCGTCTTCTTTCAGCGACAGGAAGGCTTCGTTTTCCCACGCCAGCAGGACATCGCCCAGGCCGTTGTTGGTGAAGCTGATGGTTGCGCCGCGAGCACCGGTGTCCAGCACAGGCACGTGTTCGAACAGGGTCTTGATGTAGGCCTTGGCCTTGGTCTCGTCGCCGCCGTTGGCTTTCAGGCCATAGGCGTACGCAGCCAGGAAGTTCCAGCGTGCGCCACCGGAGGTTTTCGGGTTCGGGGTGATGACCGCGACGTCTTTCTTGATCAGGTCAGCCCAATCGTGAATGCCTTTCGGGTTGCCCTTGCGCACCAGGAACACGATGGTCGAGGTGTACGGGGTGCTGGCGTCCGGCAGTTTGGTCTGCCAGTTTTCCGGAATGGATTTGCCCAGTTTCGAGATTTCGTCGATGTCACCGGCCAGAGCCAGGGTCACCACATCGGCAGGCGAGCCGTCGATGACGGAGCGACCTTGCTTGCCCGAACCACCGTGGGATTGGTTGATCTTGACCGTGTCGCCTGGGTGGGCCTTGGTCCAGTATTTGACGAATTCAGCGTTGTAGTCCTGATACAGCTCACGCGTCGGGTCATACGACACGTTCAACAGCGTGTAGTCCTTGGCAACGGCGGAACCGGCAAACACGGCACTGGCAAGTGCAGCCAGCGCGTAACGACGAATGGACATGAATCAAGCTCCTGGAAATTGTGTGTTGTTGGCGTTTTTCTAATTTTGGTGAAGCTTTTACTGTAGGAGCGTGGCTTGTCCCGCGATCGGCTGCGCAGCAGCCGTAGGTCCTGCGAATACGGCATGGCGGCCATGCTGCTTTTACCGAATCTACGACGACTTCGTCGCCGATCGCGGGACAAGCCACGCTCCTACAGGTATGCCTGCGGATCCCAGCCCAGCAGTATTCAACCCTGCTGCTTGCCAGGGTTCTGCAAACGGAATTTTTCCTTGCGTTCGATCTGGACCACCTGCGCGTTGTGCACGGTGATTTCAACCGCGCCGAAACGCAGGTCACGCAGAGCGCTCTGAATTTCTCGCAGAATGCTTGCTTCGTCCTGGCCGTCGACGCTACGTAGAGATGCGCTCATTATCGTGCTCCTTGAAAGAGTTGCCCGCAGCGGCGGTGGGAAGGCGGCTGCTCGTGGCGTAAGCGCGATATTAGAGAGGGAGGGTTATTCTTAAAAATACTATTTAAGAATGCAGATATAACCAAAGTGAATTTGGTGCTTTGAGTGGCCCGAAACCTTGTAGGAGTGAGCTTGCTCGCGATAGCGTTTTTCCGTCAGCAAACGACAGACTGACCCAACGCCATCGCGAGCAAGCTCACTCCTACAAGATCACCGCGATTTTCGCTGTAGGGGCGAATTCATTCGCGAAGGGTCGCTACAGACAATACAACTCCATCGCCTCTGCCATTTCGCGAATAAATTCGCTTCTACAGGTCGATGCCTGACTACCGGAATGTCAGCTCAACGCAAACACCGGCGCATGCTGCCAATCGATCTGAGCCGCGGGCATAGGCCGGGCAAACCAGTAGCCCTGGCCCAACTCGCATTCGCTGTTCAGCAGAAAATTTGCCTGATCGGCCTGCTCGATACCTTCAGCCAACACCCGCATGCCCATGGCTTGGGCCAGCGCGATGACCGCGTGAACGATGGCGATGTCGTCTTCATCTTCCGGAAGGCCCGCGACAAACCCCTGATCGATTTTCAGCTTCTGCACCGGCATCCGCTTGAGCCGCAGCAGCGACGAATAACCCGTACCAAAATCATCGATGGAAAGCTTGAGGCCCAACTCCCGCAAGCGATGCATCTGCTCAATCGCTTGCTCGGGATCGTCCATGATCGCGCTCTCAGTCACTTCAAGCTCCAGATAACCCGGCGCCAGCCCGGTTTCATGCAGCACCTGAGCGACCCTCCGATCCAGATCGCCACGGCCGAACAGGCGGCTGGACACGTTGACCGCCACAAACGACAGGGCCACCCCGTCCTTGAGCCACTGGCGCATTTGCCGACAGGCTTCGGTCAGCACCCAGTTGTCGATCTCCGCGATCAGTCCGCTTTGTTCGGCAACGGGAATGAAGTCGCCGGGCGAGACCATCCCGCGCTGCGGATGCTGCCAACGCACCAGCGCCTCGACGCCCTCAATGCGGCGGGTGCGCAGATTGTGGATCGGCTGATAGAACACGCGCAGTTCGTTCTGCACGATCGCCTGCCGCAATTCAACCGCCAGCTCGACTCGACGCTGGGCGCGCGCCGTGAGTTCTTCGGTGTACAGGGCGTAGCGTTCTCGCCCTTGGCTTTTGGCAAGAAACAGCGCGGCATCGGCGTTGCGCAACAATTGCTCGGCGCTCATCGCGTCGTGGGGAAAAATGCTGACGCCGATGCTCGCTGAAAGGAACAGCGGCTGGCCTTCAATAACGAAGGGTTCGCGCATTCCGTCGAGGATGCCTTGCGCCAGTTCTGCTGCCTGCACGGCCTGATTCGGGTTTTCGATCAACACGGCGAATTCATCACCGCCCAATCGCGCGAGTGTCAGGCCTTTCTCCAAAAAGCTCGCCAACCGCTCCCCGACCGCCTTTAGCACTTCGTCGCCCAAGTTGTGCCCGAGGCTGTCGTTGATGTGCTGGAAGTGGTCGAGATCGATCAACAACAGCGCCAGCGTCTCTTTCTTTCGCCGGGCATGGGTGAGCGCCTGCTCGGCTCGGTCGCTGAACAACAGCCGGTTGGGCAGATCCGTCAAGGCGTCGTAATGGGCCAAATGGACCAATTCACGTTCGGAATGCTTGATAGAGGTGATGTCAGAAAACACCGCGACGTAATGCGTGATCGCCCCCTGATCATCTTTGATCGAGCGAATGCTCTGCCATTGCGGATAAATCTCGCCGCTTTTACGCCGATTCCAGATCTCGCCGCTCCACTGGCCCGCGCTGGAAATGGTCTTGTACATGCGCTCGTAGAACTCGGGACCGTGCCGTCCGGACTTGAACTTCTGCGGCGTCAGGCCGAGCACTTCGTCCTGCTGATAGCCGGTGATTTCCATGAACGCCCGGTTCACATGAACGATCACGCCGCTTGCATCGGTCACCAGCACCCCTTCCAACGTGCTGTCGAAGACCGCAGCGGCGAGACGCAGGCGTTGAATGTCCTCTTTTCGGCGTTGGCGGGCCTTTACCCCCATGAAGTTCAACAGCCGGAATCGTGCGAAGTAGACGCACAGCGCGCTGAGCGACAGCCAGGCATAACCGCTCATCAGTTGAGCACGGGCCAACTGAATCGAATCCTCGATCAAAAGCGGGAGCACATAGTCGGTGAACGCCAGCCAGAAAATCGACAGCAGCCCATACAACAGTGCGGTTTTGAGCGCATCTCGGGTAATCGCTGACATGGAAAACCAGAAACCTTACGAAAGGACGGGATTATAGAGTAAGAAACATCCTGCGACGCTTATCTAAAACACCGACTGGTTTTATCTGGTGGCTAAGTGATAATGCGCGCTGTCGTCTCAGGGTCGGTACTCACCCCCTGCACCCCGCATGCGTTACAACCGAGGGCAACTCAGCCTATGTGGAACAACGGTCTGCTCGACCTGTCCGTCTGGCAATTGGTCGCAGTCATTCTGGCGATGACTCACGTCACCATCGTCAGCGTCACGGTTTATCTCCATCGCTACTCCGCGCACCGCTCGTTGGAACTCAACGCCGGGCTCAAGCACTTTTTCCGTTTCTGGCTGTGGTTGACCACGGCGCAGAACACCCGCGAGTGGACGGCCATCCACCGCAAGCACCACGCCAAATGCGAAACGGCGGATGACCCGCATAGCCCTGTCATCAAAGGCCTGTCCACGGTTCTGCGCAAAGGCGCCGAACTGTACCGCGCCGAGGCAGAAAATCCCGAGACACTGCGCATTTACGGCAAGAACTGCCCGGAAGACTGGATCGAGCGCAACCTTTACTCGCGCTACCCGCTTTTGGGGGTGATGATCATGGGCGCCATCGACCTTGCGCTGTTCGGCGTCATCGGCATCACCGTCTGGGCGATCCAGATGATGTGGATTCCGGTGTGGGCCGCTGGCGTGGTCAACGGCCTGGGTCATGCGGTCGGCTATCGCAACTTCGAATGCCGGGACGCCGCGACCAACCTGGTGCCGTGGGGCATCCTGATCGGCGGCGAAGAGCTGCACAACAATCACCACACCTACCCGAACTCGGCCAAGCTGTCGGTCAAACGCTGGGAGTTCGACATGGGCTGGGCGTGGATCAAGGTGTTCTGCTGGCTGCGTCTGGCCAGGGTTCAGCGCGTGGCGCCGATTGCCCACCGGGTCGCAGGCAAGGGCCATGTGGACATGGACACCGCCATGGCCATCCTCAACAACCGGTTCCAGATCATGGCCCAATACCGCAAGCTGGTGATCGCGCCGTTGGTCAAACAGGAACTCGCCAAGGCCGACGAGTCGGTCCGTCATCAGTTCCGTCGGGCCAAACGGCTGCTGTCTCGCGAAACCAGCCTGCTGGAAGACAAGCATCAGGCGCGCATCCAGACCATGCTGGAACACAGCCAGGCGCTGAAAGTGATCTACGAAAAACGCCTCGCGCTGCAACAGATCTGGGCGCGCACCAGCAGCAATGGCCACGACATGCTCGCCGCCATCAAAGACTGGGTCCACGAAGCGGAAGCCAGCGGCATTCAGTCCCTGCGCGACTTCGCTGACCAGCTGAAAACCTACTCGCTACGCCCCTCTCACGTTTAGGCCGCTTATCGGCGCCCATCCATCCGGATGGGCGCCCGTCGGAACTTCGTGCCACTACGCCGATCTCATTATCACCTTCGCACTATGCTGTGTGACATGTTGTGGCTGTGCGCCGCACCTTATATTGAGATGCAGTGCTCATGGACAACCAGACGCCTTCTATCGACACACCCGCCACAGCAGAAACCCTTCTGGCTCTGATGCACGCCCAAGCGGAAGTTGCCCGACTGAGCGAACGTGAACAGCTGTTCAGCTCGCTGCTGGTGAGTGTCAACGCCGTGCTTTGGGCATTCGACTGGCAAACCCAGCGCATGATCTACGTCAGCCCCGCCTACGAGCGCATCTTCGGTCGTTCGGCTGGCCTGCTGCTGGCCGATTACAACGAATGGCGCGACAGCATTTATCCGGATGACCTCGACTACGCCGAGCGCAGCCTGAGTGAAGTGCTGGAAAAGGGCTCCATTGAAGACCGCGAATACCGGATCATCCGGGCCGACGGCCAGGTTCGTTGGCTGAGCGACAAATGCTTCGTCAGCCATCAGGCCGAGCACGGGCAGCGTCTGGTCGTGGTGGGCATCGCGGAAGACATCACCGAGAAGAAGCAGCTGGAAGACGAGCTGCAACGCTTGGCCACCACCGACGTCCTCACTCAAAGCAGCAACCGTCGCCATTTCTTCGAATGCGCCCAGCGCGAGTTCGAACAGGCCCGTTTGCAAGGCACGCCCATGGCGTTTCTGCTGCTGGACGTGGATGACTTCAAGCTGGTCAACGACACCTACGGTCACCAGGAGGGCGACATCGTGCTCCAGCGCATTGCCGAATGCGGCCGCACGACGCTGCGTCGGGGCGACCTGTTCGGGCGTATTGGCGGGGAAGAGTTCGCGGCGGTGTTCATCGGCTGCGCGCCGGACATGGCCAAGCAGATCGCGGAGCGGCTGCAGCGGGAAATCCAGCGGCTGAGCTTTCAGCGGGATGACAAGACGTTCGGCATCACGGCCAGCCAGGGCCTGACCAACCTGGGTAGCAACGACCAGAGCCTCGAAGCCCTCTTCGCCCGCGCGGATGCGGCGATGTATCAGGCCAAGCGTCAGGGCAAGAATCAGATTGTGTTGGTGTAGGCATCGTTGAGTGGCGTGTAACTGCACATTCATCCGACGCGCCTTATCCCTGTGGGAGCCGGCTTGCTGGCTCCCACAGGTTTGCGTCCAGTCTTGCAGACGTAGTCAGGCGACGAGCTTGTTTCGCACCCGCTCCAGATCGGACGCGTTGACCTTCAACAACCGCGCCGATTTGCTCTTGGCCAGCGCCTCCAGCGGGTCTTCCTGACCGAGACGGCCCATCTGCCCCGCCAGGTTCATGGCCAGCACTTCGCGGGTGTAGACCCCGGTGGTGTACTGATACACCGCTGCAATCAGTTCGCGCAGCTCCAACGGAATACGCCAGCGCGTACGCAGGGCCGAGCCGAATGCGGCCGCATATTGGTCCAGTGCGTGGGCGATGGTCGCATCGTCTAGCACGCCTCCGGCCTGTAGCCATTCCTGAAGGCAGCGAATCACCGACAGATCACCCAACCCCCTGAGCAAGCCCGCGCAATAGCAGCGCTCGTGGTCCAGATCCAATGTGCGCGCCAGAATCCGCGCATAGCCCGCTGTTCGCCGTGAAACGTCCCACACCTGACTCGCCTGAATGATCAGCGACGGGTCCGTCAGGATCGCGCCCCGCTTGAGCGCCAGCCCTTGAATCAAATTGGCGCTCTGAGTCGCGCCCAGCACTGCCAGTGCCTGTCCGAGGGTCTGCTGGGGCTTGCCTTGATGCTGCGAAGCGCTGTTCGCCGCGGCAATCAACACCGCCGTAACGTGAGGGTCGTCGGTCAATTCTTGTTCAAGACGTTTGAGGTCGATGCCCGCAGGCGTGCGACAGCGAGTCAGCGCTTCGCGCACATCGACGTACAACGGGCCGCCGTCCGCCAGTTCTCGACGTTTTTCCAGGAAGGCATCCAGCCCGACGCCAGGCGCCAGCGCAGGCACCTCGCAGGCGACCTGTGCGCCGTCCTTGAGCAACAGATTTTCCAGCCGCTGACGCAGGCTTTCGATGTTCAGCGGCTTGGTCAGATAGGCCGTCGGCGCCAACTGCACGGCTTCGCGCACGCTGGCACTGTCGTTACGGTTGCTGAGCAGGATAAAACGCACCGGTGGCTGGCGTTTTAGCAGGCGCAACCCACGCAGCAGGGTCAGGCCATCAACGCCCGGAAGCTCTCGGGAAGCGATCACCAGATCCGGGATGTAGCCACGCATCAGCTCCACCGCCTGCTTGCCGTCCGAGCACACATCCAGTTGCGCGTCGCAGCGCACGTCCAGAACCAGCTCATTGAGCATCTCACGTGCCCAAGGATCGCCTTCGGCAATCAAAATACGAGGAACAGCAGGTGCCTCTACAACGGTCATCATGACTCTCCGGCATCAGTCTTCGTACCTTAGTCAAAGAGCGGCGTGCGAGACAGGCTTTAAGCGAATTTTCTGACGTCAATAAACGAAAAAACCTGCCGAAGCAGGTTTTTTCTGACGAAGTGGTCACATTTTGATCAATGCGACCCTTCTTCAATGACGCATCAGGCGATCTCAGCGAAGCACTCTTCGATGATCTTCAGGCCTTTGTCCAACTGCTCGTCAGGCGAGGTCAGCGGGACCAGCACGCGCAGAACGTTGCCGTAGGTGCCGCACGACAGCAGGATCAGACCTTTCTCGCGAGCCTTGGCCACGACGGACGCCACAGCAGCCGCGTTCGGCTTGTGAGTGTCACCGTTTTCGAAGCACTCGACCGCAATCATTGCGCCCAGAGCACGCACCTCACCGATGACCGGGTGCTTGGCCTGGATGGCTTTCAGACCGGTGACCAGACGCTCGCCGACCGCTTTGCAGCGATCCAGCAGATGCTCTTCTTCGAACACCTCCATCACCGCCAGCGCAGCGGCGCAGGCAATCGGGCTACCGGCGTAGGTGCCGCCCAGACCGCCTGGTGCGATGGCGTCCATGTATTCGGCCTTGCCGCAAACGCCTGCGAGCGGGAAGCCGCCAGCGATGGATTTGGCGAAGGTGGTCAGGTCGGCAGTGACGCCCATCTGTTCCATGGCAAAGAAGGTGCCCGTACGGCCAGCGCCGGTCTGCACTTCGTCAGCGATCAGCAGGATGCCGTGCTTGTCGCACAGTTCGCGCAGGCGAGCCATGAATGCTTTAGGCGCGACGTAGAAACCGCCTTCGCCCTGCACCGGCTCGATAATGATCGCGGCGATGTCTTTTGGCTCGGCGTCGTTCTTGAAGATGCGCTCGATGCTGGCGATGGAGTCGTCAACGCTCACGCCGTGCAGTTCGTTCGGGTAGATGGCGCGGAAGATGCCACCTGGCATCAGGCCCATGCCAGCCGAGTACGGCACGACTTTACCGGTCAGACCCAAGGTCATCATGGTGCGGCCATGGTACGCGCCGGTGAATGCGATCACGCCAGCACGACCAGTGGCAGCGCGGGCAATCTTGACGGCGTTCTCTACGGCTTCGGAGCCGGTGGTGACCAGCAGGGTTTTCTTGTCGAAATTGCCTGGGACCTTGGCGTTGATTTTTTCGCACAGCTCAACGTAGGGCTCGTACGCCAATACCTGGAAGCAGGTGTGAGTCAGCTTGGTCAGTTGCTCTTGAACGGCAGCGACGATTTTCGGGTGCAGGTGACCGGTGTTCAGTACAGCAATACCGCCCGCGAAGTCGATGAACTCACGACCTTCAACGTCAGTTACGGTAGCGTTCTTCGCGGATTCGGCGAAGATCGGGTGAATTTGACCAACGCCACGGGGTACAGCGGCTTCACGGCGTTTCATCAGGGATGCGTTTGTTTTGCTCATGGTTTCCTCATTCACCGCTCATCGGGCGGCGTGGTTCAAGGATCAGGCGGCGGGGGTCAACAGCGGCAGCATACGATGATCGACTGCCGCGGCCTCCCGGCCAGCGAATGGGTTTTGCTGCTACAAACACCCGCGCAACGTCGCTCTCGCGCTGCGCGGGTCGGATATCGCTGCCTTAAACAGAGAGGCAGAGGTATTTTATTTCCAGATAGTCTTCGATGCCGTATTTCGAGCCTTCACGCCCCAGGCCCGAGGCCTTCACACCGCCGAACGGCGCGACTTCGTTGGAGATCAGGCCGGTGTTGATACCCACCATGCCGTACTCCAGCGCTTCGGCCACACGGAACACGCGGCTCATGTTCTGGGCGTAGAAGTACGACGCCAGACCGAACTCGGTGTCGTTGGCCATGGCGATCACTTCCGCCTCATCTTTGAAGCGGAACAGTGGCGCCAATGGGCCGAAGGTTTCTTCCTTGGCCACAGCGGCGTCTTTGGACACGTTCACCAAAATGGTCGGCTCAAAGAAATTGCCTTCCAGGCTGTTGCCACCGCTCAGCACTTTCGCGCCTTTGCCCAGCGCATCAGCGATGTGCTCCTTGACCTTGGCAACCGCTTTTTCGTCGATCAACGGGCCAGTGGTGGTGCCCTCAGCCAGGCCGTCGCCGACTTTCAGCTTGGCGACTGCCGCCTGCAGTTTCTCGGCGAACGCGTCGTAGACCGAATCCTGCACATAGATGCGGTTGGCGCAGACACAGGTCTGACCGTTGTTGCGGTATTTGGAGATGATCGCGCCTTCAACGGCCTTATCCAGGTCCGCGTCGTCGAACACGATGAACGGCGCGTTGCCGCCCAGCTCCAGCGAGACTTTTTTGATGTCGTGGGCACATTCGGCCATCAACTGACGACCAATTTCGGTCGAGCCGGTGAACGACAGTTTGCGCACGATCGGATTGCTGGTCAGCTCGCTGCCGATGTCGCCCGCGCTGCCGGTCACGACGCTGAACACGCCAGCAGGAATGCCCGCTCGCTCGGCCAGCTCAGCCAGCGCCAGTGCGGAGTAAGGGGTTTGCGATGCAGGCTTCAAGACCATGGTGCAACCGGCGGCCAGCGCAGGACCGGCTTTACGGGTGATCATCGCTGCCGGGAAGTTCCACGGGGTGATCGCAGCAGTCACGCCGATGGGCTGTTTCAGCACGATCAGGCGCTTGTCCGGCTGGTGGCCTGGAATCACGTCGCCGTAGATGCGCTTGGCTTCTTCAGAGAACCATTCGATGAAGGAAGCGGCGTAGGCGATTTCGCCCTTGGCTTCGGCCAGCGGCTTGCCTTGTTCCAGGGTCATCAGGCGACCGAGGTCGTCCTGGTTTTCGATCATCAGCTCGAACCAGCGACGCAGCTTGGCGCCACGCTCTTTGGCGGTCAGTGCACGCCAGGCGGGCAGCGCCTTGTCGGCAGCTTCGATGGCACGGCGGGTTTCAGCAGCGCCCATTTTCGGCACGGTGCCGAGAATCTCGTTGTTCGACGGATTGTTAACCTTGATGGTCTGGCCGCTGTCGGCATCGGCCCAGGCGCCATTGATGTACGCCTGCTGGCGGAACAACTTCGAATCTTTGAGCTGCATGTCGGCCTCCTAAACAGCACCGCGCAAGGCGGAGCGAATTATTGATTGTTCAAAGGCGCCTCTGCCGAGGCTGCCGTCAGGAAAACATTCGCCGGGCCCCGCACGCACGGATCGCGAAAAGCGCGGGTGACCGTACGGGAGCGTTTGAAATCTCAAACGAATCCTAGGTTCAAGAACAACAAAGGACAATAGGGTGTTCGAAAAAAAGAACAAACGCGCCCGATTTACGAAACGTTCCGGATCAGCGGGTCCTCATCAAGGCCACTGGGCAGCGGGAAAGAACCGCTCGACCAACGATGCATGCCGCACGCGGTTGACATACGCCACACGGTCGAAGGGTTCCCCCGTACGCAAGTCATAGACACTGCCTACATCCGGTTTGTCCACTTCACGCAGCCTTACCCTGACGAAGTGATAGTGCTCACCTCGCACTTCTCGCACAGATTCGATGCGCAGATAGCGACCGGGGGTGAACACGACCTCCGCCTCTGCGGTGCTCAGCGACATTGGCCCGATGGGAACGCCACTGTTCATGCCCTTGCCAATCAGTTCATAGACCACCGAGGTGTCGTCGAAGACGTTGACCCGCTTCAACCCTTTTACCTGCTTCGGTGCTACAAAATCGCGTAACGCGTAGGGGTTTTCCGTAAACGACGTAATGTCCGTGGTGACCAACACGTCGCCCACGTTTAGCTCTCCATTACGGAACTGCCCGCCGCCGGTCGCTCGCGCACCACTGCCCCCGCGCCATAAACGCACGGCTTCGCTGCGGGGCAACTGCTCCAGCGAATCGAACAGGTCATTCAGGTAAGCGACCATCTCACTGTCGATCTCCACGCCATGGCGGAACACGCCGTTGGCCTGCGTCAACTCATCGGTGTACGCAGCGACCAGATCATTGTTGAAGTATTCCTCGTCGACCCAGGTGTAAAACGGCTTTCCGTCCTTGAGCAGATAACGAAACTGCCGTGGGTTCTCCAACAACGGATTGCTCATCGAAGGGCTGGGCAGCGCGATTGTGGATAACGTTTCGCGCTGGCGTTCGAGCAACGCCTGCGACATCTCCCAGTGCGACTCGTAGTTAGCCTGCATGTAGGTGTCCCAGAATCCCGAAGCAACCGTTTCCAATTGGCCGGACACTGCCAGTTCGGGCTGGGCGACTTCGAGCGGCGTCCACATGAAATCGGTCACCACTTGCATCCGGGTGTTCGGCAGGAAGGCGTACGGATCGTCATCATCCACCGCCAACCATCCCTCGGCCTCTGGGCTGTGCCGAACCCTAAGGGTCAGGTCATTCATCTCGATCCAGGTCGAACCGTCATCATCGACGCTCACGCCATCAAGCATTCCCGGCGTGGTCATCGGCTCAGGCACGATGCGATTGCCGTCCAGGCTCTCCAGCTCGTCATTCAACCGGTCAGTTGGCTCTAACACCCGAGTGGCGATTAGCCGCTCATGGGGCGGGGCCTTGAAATGCAGCGCCTTGACGCCCAGCCCGACATCAATGATCGAGAACACCGCAGCGACCGTGTCCGCCACCGCCGAGATGACCGCCTGCGTGCGCTCGACCACAGACCGAGCGCGCACCGCTGCGTCAATGTCCAGCGACAGGCGCGCCACGCCCGCCCCCAGCACCACCAGTCCCAGCGGCCACGCCAATACGGGAAAACCTCCGAACACCCCAAGAAATGCTCCGAGATACCCACGCCAGAGCGACTTGCGCAAATCGGCGTTACTGACGGCCATCGTGTGGCTGACGGCAAGATCCGTCTTGGCCCAATCCCGCATTTCGGCAAACAGATCGCCCGTCACCCGCCGACCTACCCCGAATGGCCAGGCCGGCGCTTCCGCGGGCCCAAACCGCTTCATCAGGTTGCTCATCGCCTGCTGATGCGCCTCAGCGCCTGACTGCTGATGTACGCGAAACAGCGCATCAAAGGCTTCACGCGAGCGAAGCTGACGACTCAGCCAATGCACCAGATCGCCGTGGTTGGCAAACGCGCGCGGCAGCCACTCGGTACCAGGGCAATACAACACGGTGCGGCCATCGTCAGCGCGCAATGTGATCAGATGGCCCCCGCCCGTCACGACGTAATGCCGGATATGAAAGGCGTTGCCCGTCGTCGCGGCTTGCAGCGTGGTCAGCGTGACCCTGTCTTGCGCCAGCCCCAGCCACGCGCGCAGGCGCTGACGATCAGAAGGCATGAGCGCGCCTTGATTTACCGCCTCATCAAGACTCGCGAGGAGCCGCACTTTCGCCAGCAGCGCAAAATCATCGCCATGTTCACGCCAGAAGCGTTCAGTGCGCTGCGCCAGAAGCGACGCAAAATCCATCGCCCACAAATCGCCCATCACCTTGCCCGGTTCGAGCTGCACCTCGTTGTGCTGACCGTATTCACGGGCCCCGCTGCTTCGGTTATAGAAACCGCCATAAACCGGCAACACATCGGGCGCGACCTGAAAACCGTCGTTGAAACGGTGAATAAGCAACTGCGTGAACGTCATCGACTGTTTAGGCGGCCCGCTGTGACGCCAACCGGTAAACGTCGGCGCGCTGGCCGCACCGTCGAACACGTTCCACCACACGCGATCCGGATCCAGCGGCTTGCCGGTGTGCTTGAGCAGGTACTCACCCGCCGTCTTGCGCGCCAGCTGATAAATATCAGGCCACGCCTCTAAATAGCCACGTGCCTTCGCCATCACCGCCCGCGCATCCGCCATCGAATGCAGACTGCGCTCAAAGTGTTCGAGGTCGATCGCCATCCTGAAAGTCCTTGCTGATTGAAAGACCGTCAGGGAAGCAGCTGGCGCGTGAAGCGATGCGGTACATAGCTATCGCAGAAGAGGAAGGGCAATGGGGTAATCTGACCGCGCATGACCAGAACGACGTAAGCCCGAGGTTCATTTGTCAGGGCGAAACAAACGGCAAGTCAATGCAATGGACGCTTTGGACCGAGATGGGTATCATGGCGCCCGCGTTGCACCTGTAGCTCAGCTGGATAGAGTACTGCCCTCCGAAGGCAGGGGTCGTGGGTTCGAATCCCGCCAGGTGCGCCATCTTCGATCCTGAGTCATGCACAGCAGACCGGGATCCGCTTTATAAAGAAGCCCGCCGATGCGCGGGCTTTTTTGTGGGCGTCCTGTTCAGGGCGAAAGTTTAAGCTTGCGCCTTCTCTTCACGATGGCTTGATTAGCCAGAGTCGGCACTTGAGGCAAGACGCGGAGGCAATGCCCAATGACAGGTAGCGACCTGATCCTCTACAGCACGGAAGATGGCCTGCGTAATTCTCGCTGCGCCAAATGGACGGTCAAGTCTGGTTGACGCAACTGGAAATGGCTGAGCTTTATCAGACCAGCAAGCAGAATATCGGTAAGCACATTCAAGCGGTGATTACTGATGGAGAGCTGGCTGAAGGGGCAGTTGTAAACCAGAAGTTTACAACTGCTTCAGATAGAAAAGACTATCTGACCCGCCTTTATGCCCTAATCAAACATTCGGGCAAGGCACCGGTGCCCAGTCGCCGAGGTCCGGGTTTTTGCACATGGCGTTGACTTGAGACTGGCCGGTCGCGGCGACCTGCTGGCCTGCGGCCTGTTTGGTTTTCGCGTCCTGGATGGTCTTCTCGGTGGCGACTGCTTCTTGAGGTACGGTTGGCAGTTTTTTCTTCGCCGGTGCTTTCTTTTTGCTGGTTGTAGGGGTGACAGGAGTGATGTCTGCAGCCGCGACGGTGGCCACGTCGGCGCGTTGAACGCCTACGGTTTGCAGGTCTTTTTCGTACGCTTGGGTGTAGTTGTCGAGGTTTTCACCAGTGCGGCCGTTTACGGCGGTGATCAGGTCGTTGGATTCTTTGAGGCCTGCAACGATTTCAGCCAGACGCTTACGGCCTTCGGTGTCGTTCATGGTCTTGGCTTTGCGCGCGGAGAGGAGTTTGGTGAACTCACCCTGATAGCACGACTGCGACGCTTTGGCGTAACCGACGCTGCGGTCGATGTCGGCGGCGCTCTTGTCGATATCGGTGGCGTAGGAGCCGATGCGCTGGTTGTCGTCGGTGATCTGTTTTTGTTTCTCGGTGTAATAGCCTGCCGCGCCACCTACCAAAGCACCACCGGCGACGCCAATGGCGACGTTGCGCGCGCGGTCTTGGGAGTTGCCGACCAAGGCCCCGGCCAATGCGCCGCCCAGCGCCCCCACAGCAGCCCCGCCGATCACGGATTTGCTCACATCAGAGTCAGTCTGACGCAAGTGCTGCACCGGCTCGTAGCACGTCGGGTAGTACTCGACCTTGGTGCTGGCGCCGACCTTGGACACAGGCGAGTTGGCGCATCCCGCCATCAGTACGAAGCCAAATCCTGCGGCGACCAACAACAGCCCACGGCATTTGGAGTTCGAAACCACAGTGTTAACAGCAGGGTTACGGGATAACTGCATGGTGATGCTCTCTTTTTTTGGTTTTACAACGCCGGAGGCGAATGACCGTCCGGACTCCCTTTAAGCTCGCTGGACAACGACCGTCATGGTTGAGCGGTCGAAGCGAGCAATTCCTTCAGAATCGCCTGTGGGTCCGCGCGATTTTGCTGGCGGTAGTTGCTCACATGGCGAACGAATAACGTGGCGCGGGCGACCAGGCTCTTGCCCAGCACCGGTTTGCGATTGAGTTCTTCCTTGACCCGCTGGAACTGCGCCTGAATCACCGCGTCGGTGTAGCGCGTGCCGGTGGCAAGGTTGTCGATATAGATGGCGACGGCCCCGTCCAGCGCACTGCTGCCGTTTTCGATGGCCACGGCGAACAGCTTGGCGCTGGCTTCATCCTTGGCGTCGGCGGCCTGTTTTTGGCTCTTGCGCAGGTTGGTGAGGCGAATGTTGTAGTTGTTGATGGTTTCAGCGACGAGGGCCGAGGACTGGATCAGGTTGCCCGCTGCTTCTTCGCGTTGTTGGGCGATGAGTGAGACGTTGCGCTTGAGCTCTTCGTTGACCAGCCCCAGTTCGGCTTGCAGGCGAGGGTCGGTGCTGGCGGCGATGATGGTGTCGAGGCGCTTGGTCGGGTCTTGAGCGTCGTCGATGGCGTCGGTCAACGAGGCCAGTCGCCCTTCTTTCTGCCATTGCTCGAACAGCTCTTTATAGCGGGAGCGCGGGGCAGACAGCGCCCCGATGGCAACTCGGAACCCGGTGGTTTCGTTGCTTTGCTCGGTGCCGTCGGCGGCGAACAGCGGGTACTCGCGGCGCATGCCCGTGAACAGCGTGCCCTCGCCTTCCAGGTAATTGCCGCCCTTGGCCACGAAGCCGCCGTACGCCCCTTGGCGCCGTCCTGCGTGTACGAGCTGGAATGACTCTTGAACCATTTCAGCGGCGTTGCCGATCACGTCGAACAAGCCAATGGGGTTGGGCAACTTGGTCCCGATGGGCATCAGACGTGCGGCCTGTCCGGTGCCGCCCGCGACCTGGTTGAAGACTGCCCAGTCGCCCAGCGGGCCGTCCGTTTCGCTGCCTTCGACACGGCGCGGAAATAACCGACCTTCAAGCTCCTGACGGCTGACCGCCTGACCGCCACGGGCGGCGTATTCCCACTCGACCTCCGTCGGCAGGCGCACGAAACCTACGCCGCCGTCGTCTTCGGTTTTTCCCCGTCCGCTGACGGGCAGCAGATCGCGGTGATGTTTCATCAGCCAGGCGCTGTAAACCGCCGAAAAGCGTTCGGCTTCGAAGCGCGACAGCTTGACCTTGGGCAAGCGGCCCGCAATGCCTTCCGGCGCCTCGCAGGCGGGGGCCGGCTCGCCACTGGCCAAAGACTGAGCCTGTGACATTACCTGGGCATATTGCCGAGCCGTGACTTCGTACTTACCGATGAAATACAGCATCGGCTTAAGCGGCGTGGCAGCGTCGGTCTTCGGCAACTGCGGGCTGATGGTCTTGCGCCAGTCGCCGGGCAGGTCGTTGAGGGTGAACTGGCCGTTGATGAAGTCACGCCGGTAACCGGAGATGAACGACTGCTTGTACCCCGCCTCGCCCTCGCTGAACGGGTAGCCGAGGCTGACTTCGCGATCGTCCAGCGTACCTTGAGCCAACACATAGACGTAGCGGAATACCATCTCGCCATCGCACGGCAACGGCAGCACCACATCGTCGGCCAAGGGTTTGGGGTTATCCAGCGTGTTTTCGTCGGCAGCCAGCAGTCCCGAAGACAGGCCGAGGCACGCGCATATCATTGCGGCAGCCCGTATGTTGAACGCCCTGCACCACTTAAACATCGCGTATTCCTTCCGAAGCTTCGATGCGCGCCACACGCCAGCCACCCAATGCCGCCGCCGTCGCACTGGCACCGAGCACCGCCAGCAGGGCCACGCCGTAATGACGTATCAGCAGATGGCTGGCGTATTCGCCCGGCACCTGCACGAACAGATGGTTGAGGCCGCGCTCGGCCAAGCCGTAGAGCGCAAAACTGATGATCGCGGCCAGCACCCCGCTGTAGATCGCTTGCAGGACGACGAACAACAGCAGCGCCCCGGTGCTGAAGCCAATCAAACGCAGCACCGACAGCTCGCGACGCTTGCGCTCGACCGACGCCAAGGACCCGGCGAACACCGCGGCGATGGCACCGGCGACCGCGAGCGCAGCAATGATCCAGAAGACCAGCGTGAGGTTGCGGCTGAGGGACTGAACCTGAGCGATGGTCTGTGCCTGAGTCGACACCAACAGGTGCTGCTCAGCGAAATACACACGCAGCGGTTCGACGTCAGTAAGGTTGCGGGCGTAAAGCCGAAACGCTGGAAATACGCGTGTTTGAACGGTTTCGGACCTCTCGCCCGCCCAGCCCATGGCCTCCACGGCGCGCCCGTCGCGGTAATCTTCCACTGCCTCCAACAGTGCGAGGGAGGTGAAGATTCCATCACGGCCAAACGCCTCAAGCGGCAAAATCCCAGTGACCTGCAATCGGGTGCGCTGGGCCTGTGGTTGCCCCCCGACCTGACGGGTGAAGGTGGCGTCCAACCAATCCCCGGCTTTGGCGCCGAGCTTTTCCGCAGCGGTCTGGGTCAGCAGTACACGGTCCAGTTCGGTCGGGGCCAAGGCAGCACCCAGCAGCGGATCGCCCACTGCGGTGGGGATCATTTCGACATTGAGCACTGAATCTTGCGCGGGCATCGACAGGTCCGCCGTCGCCGCAATCTGTCGGGTGCGGGGTAACGCGAATGCCACGTCTGGACGTTTCACCAACGCATCGATGAATTTGGCATTGAAACGACCGCCGCCCATGGGGATCACTTCACGCACGGTGGGGTCACGTTCAAGCCGCTCGGTGAGGCTGCCCACCAGTCCGAACTTCAGCCCGAACAGCACCAGCAACGGCGCAATCACCGCGACCAGTGCCAACACCGCACAGGCCGACAGTCGCGCATCGGCGCGAAAATTCTGCCAGGCCAGCGACATCACCAGAGCCATACGCATCAGCGCGCGTCCTCCAGCGTTGCGGTCACGCCACCATCATCATCACGTGAACACGCAATCCGCAGCGGATGCAGACCCGCATTACGCGCCAGCCCTTCGTCGTGGGTCGCGATCACGCAGCAGGCGCCCTGCTCTCGTACGCGGCCCAACAACAATTGCATGACACGCAAGGCGTTCAGCGGGTCGAGCGAAGCCGTGGGTTCATCGGCGAGCAGCAAGTGCGGATGATGAGCCAACGCCCGTGCGCAACTGACCCGTTGCCGTTGCCCGACCGAGAGCGCCTGGGGCTTCTTGTGCAAGTGTTCGCCGACTTCCAACTGCGCAGCCAATCGCTCGACCGAGCCGTCATCGGGCAGGTCTAGCAATTGGCGCGGCAGATTGATGTTGCTGCGCACATCGAGATAGCTCAACAGCCCACCGGTTTGCAGCACATAGCCGATCTGCCGACTGCGTAATTGCGCCAGCTGATTCTGCCGCGCGGCACGCCACAGCCCGAAAACATCGACGTGCCCCTGGTCGCTGATGAAGTCAAACCGCTGCGCCCCATCGGGCGAGAGAACCAGCGCCAGCAGGTCGAGGACGGTGCTTTTGCCGGACCCGCTGGGGCCGACCAACGCAAACTGCCTGCCCGCTGCCAATTCCAGTCGCGGAATCACCAGGCTGTAACGCTGGCTGCCTTCGCCTCGCGTCTTGCGCACGTCTCGCAGACTCATCATCACGGCAGCGTCGACAACGGAACGCGGTACAGCGCATCACCCGGCTCGGCGTCGCCGAAACGGACCCAATTCGCCAGATCGTTGTGGAAGGTTTCGTAGAGGCGAATTTTCGAATCCAGCTCGTCGATAAAATCTTCCTGTTCGGCCACGCTCAGCGACAACCACAGATCCTGAGTCATGCTCAGGGATTTGCTGCGATACGGCAGGCCGTCCAGATACTCGCCCAACACCCCGCTCTGCGCGAGGTTGCCGCCCTTGCGCAAGGCAGAAGGGTCGCGACTCATATAGGCACTGGCGCTGGCAATTTCCTGAAAAAAATCCTTGGGTGAGCTTTGGGTTTTACGCGCGGCATCGACGATCAGTTTCAGCGATTGCTGAAGGTCGTTCAGCTGCAATTTGCTGAGCATCACGCAGACCTGAAACGCGGGGAGCGTCGGGTTGGTGAGGTCGCGATCCGCCGTCCAGGCGCTGACCAGTTGCGGCGCGCGCACGCCGGTTTGCTGACCGAGGAAGTCCATGCGCATCGCGTAGCCGATGGCGGCCGATTTGTCGGCGACGGTTGGGGCCGCCGGAAGCGTTGGCGCGAGCTGGGGTTGATTGCTACGCACTTGATGCACCAGATCGGCGAAGACTGAGCCGATCTCGGCCACGCGGTCACCGAATTTCTGCACATCGCCGCCCGGCACCGGCACGTACAAATCACCAATCTGCGGGTTGGCGTCGGCGGTCAGCGTGCGGTATTGCTGTTCGGCGAAAGCGTGGTTTTTCTTGCCAGCGTCGGTTTTCAGGTGCAGCGCGTAAATCTTGATCTGCTTGCCCAGCGCGGCCTGCCGTACTTCAGCCTCGTTCATCTGCGTGCTGCTGTAGGGATCGTTCTTGCGCAGGGAACCAGCGTCGCTGACCAGCAGAATCAGGCGTCCGCCATACCCCGACCAGTCCATGCCATTGACCGCCTGCATCACCCCGGCGAAGGCATCTTCATTGAAGGAGTGGCTTGAAACGTTGGTGGCCTTGACCTGCCGGGCCAGCTCCAGAAAGCGCTGCGGATCGCGGCCTTGCTCCAGCGTGACCAACGTCTTGCTGAGGTATTCCAGACCCGGCGTCTTGCTCACGTTATTGCGAAAGCCCACCAGGCCGAAGCTGACGTTATCCAGCTCGCCGCGCTTGCCGATCTGGTTTTGCAGCTCGGCGACCACGTCACGCACCTGATCAATGTAGGGCTGCATCGACACCGACGTGTCCACCACCAGCACCACCCCGGTGCGGAAGGCGTCTTTGCTGGCAGCCGTCTTGATCTGTTCACCCGAGGCCGTGCGTTGCGGGGTGTTGCCGGGATCAATGGAGGCGACGTTGAGCAACTGGACCGGCTGGCCGTTCTGATCAAAGGTCTCTTTAGCGTCGAAGATCGGCAGCAGGTAGAACTGGTTCTGCGGTACCGCACTCGCTGCGGGTTCAAGGGCCAGCACTTGGTGGCTGGCGTCGGCGTTTTTCTGCGCCTCCAGCAGCAGTTTTTTCGCTGCCGCAGGGTCATTCAGCAGCTTCTCCAGTTGCTTTGGCTCACGCATGAACATCGCCGGAGCGCGCCCTGAACGTTCGCTGAATTTCAGCACCAGACTTTGCTTCCAGTCGCTGACTTGATCCGCTGGCAGCCAGCCTTCGCTATGACCGTCACTGCTCGCGCCGACGCGCAGCCACTCGCTACCATTCACGGTTTTGCGCTGATAGGCGTACAGCACCGAAAACGCTGGGAGCGCTTGATCGCCCATTGCCCCGGCGTCTGCGGAAAACTTCGCACCCGGCTTGCTCAACACACGCTGGAACAGTGTCTTTTTGTTCGCCATCAACAATGGGCGATCCCCACCATCAGCCTCCACCACTGAGGCTTGCGCAGGGGGCGTGACGGGCGTTTTTTCAGGCGATGCAGGTGGCGTCTTTGACGGGCTGGCGCCAGGTGGCTTATTGGCAGACGTCGTTGAAGCGGTTGCGGTTGAAGCCACCACAGGCTTGCCGTCACTCAACCACCAATACCCGCCAAGACCCAATCCCAGTGCTGCCGCAATCGCCACGCCAAGCAAAGCCAGCACGGGGCCTTTGCGCTGTCCGGACTGACTCGACGCCTCGCCCACAGGCGTGGGTCTCACCGGTGTTACAGGCTGTTGCGGCGGCAAATCGGGTATTTCGATGGAGACAGGCGTCAGGCCAGCCAAATCGGTTTTCGGCGCAGGCTCGACGTGCAAGTCTGCTGGCGGCAGCGGCAAGACACGAATCTGCGTCGCGTCGATGTTGTCAGGCGGCAGGTTATCCAGCGCGGCGATCAGCTCGGCGGCGTCGGAGAACCGGTCATCGCGATCCTTGGCCAGCAGCTTGGTGAGGATGTGCTGATAACGCCCGTGATGAATCGGCAGCTCCGGCAGCGGCTCGGTCAGGTGCGCGAGCGCTGTCGAGAGCGCATCGGTGCCGTTGTAAGGCAGCTTTCCGACCAGCATTTCGTAAAGCACGACACCCAGCGCATAGAGGTCAGCGCGACCGTCGATCTCCAGCCCGCGCGCCTGTTCGGGACTCATGTAACTCGGGGTGCCGACGGCGAAACCGGCTTGGGTGAACTGTGTGCGGTCGTCCAGCGATTTGGCGATGCCGAAGTCCGACAACACCGCCGAGCCATTGGCGCGGAACAGGATGTTGGCAGGCTTCACATCGCGGTGCACCAACCCCTGCGCGTGGGCATAGCCCAGCGCCGAGGCGATCTGGCGAATGTAGGTCAGGCCCTGTTCGGCACTCATGCCCGCCGCAACGCGTTCTTTCAGCGTGCCGTTGGGCAGGTATTCCATGGCCATGTAATACAGCGCGCCGACATTGCCGATGTCGTGGATGGTGACCGTGTGCGGGTGCGACAGGCGCGCCAGGGTTTTGCCTTCGCGCAAAAAACGCTCGCAGAACGTGGCGTCGGCCGCCAGCGCTGCCGCCATGATTTTCAAAGCGACCTTGCGCTCCAGCGAGCGTTGGGTGGCGAGATAGACGGTGGCCATGGCGCCTTCGCCAATCTCACCTTCTATGTCGAATCCGGGAATCTGTATGTCCATATCTGTCTTCAGGCAGCCTTGACGACGATGGCCGTGATGTTGTCGGGGGCGCCCCGGGTCAGTCCCAGGTGCACGAGGCTGCGAACCACTTGCCAAGGGTCGGGGTGGGCGAGTACGTCGCGGATCTCATGGTCTTCAACGATTTTGTTCAGGCCATCGCTGCACAGCAGGTAGGTGTCGCCGGGCAGGATGTCGAGGTGGATCATGGCCAGGTCCAGCGTGTCCTCGACGCCAATGGCGCGGGTAATGATGTTGCCGCGCGGATGGACCCGCGCTTCCGCTTCGCTGAGTAAGCCGCTGTCCTGCAAGTCCTGCACGTAGCTGTGGTCGCGGGAAAGGCCCTGCAATTCGCCGTCGCGCAGGCGATAAAGCCGACTGTCACCGGCCCACAGGCACACGCCTTGATCGCCCTGTACCAAAAGCGCCACGACGGTGCTGCCCATCATGCTCAAGCCCCGACGGCGAGTTTCTTCACGTACGGCGGCGTTCACTTCAGCCAGGGTCGTGCGAATACCGTCGGAGTAGAGCGACAGCGGCGTGAAGAGTAGGGAACGGCGCAAGCTGTCGACGATCAGGCTGGCGACGTAATCCCCAGCCGCGTGACCGCCCATGCCATCGGCGATGGCCCAAAGACCGTTTTCCGGTAATTCGAGAAAGGCGTCTTCGTTGATCTGCCGCACCATGCCGACATGGGTCTTGCTGGCAGAGCGCAAAAGAGGGTTTGGGGGTAATGCAGGCATCTAGATCGACGCTCCTTGTCCGAGCAGGTAGCTGCCGAATTCGGCCGGATCGGGCAAACCCTGACAACGCATCAACCCCGGCGCAATACGCTCGGACCCTTTGCCCCACCACAGGCTCGCACCCTCACAGGCCAGCTCCGCCAGCATTCGATGACGGCTGTCCGGGTCGTTCGCGGTGGTGCGCTGCAAACCGGCAAAGCGGCTGATGGGCTCGCGGTGTGTGGTGGGCAGGAAGCCGAGCGTGGACGCGCGGTCGTCGAAAACGGAAAAATCCGCGCCCTCTTCCAGCGTCCCCAGCAGCAGCGTTTCGACCTGCTCAAACCACGCCTCTGGCGCAGCCGTAAGCGCCGCCAACGATTGGTCGGGTTCAAGCGTCTGCGCCATCGTCAGCGGGAAATACCGTCCGACCCGATCAATGCTCGGCATCAACACGCCGACGACCGCATCTGGCCCACATACCCCCGCCGCCAGCGCAAAACGCCACAACGGGCTGACCAGATAAGCGTTGAGCCAGTCTTCGCCGAGCTGCTGCTGACTGACCTGCAACCCCGCCGCCAGCCACGCGTCCCAAGGTTTGATGAAGCTCTGCGGCAATCCGCGGCTGACAAAATCGCCACGACTGGCCAACTTGCCGTAAAAACCAAGCGTCGTCATAACCGCTCCGGCAGGCTGAAACCGCTCAACACACGGCTTTTGAAAGGGTTGAACGCGCTGTTGGCGCGCAACTCGTAGGAAATGCTGGCGTTGTCGACCCGCAATCGCAGGTTGAAGCGGTCGGGCGATCCACCGGCGACGAGGTCCGATTGGTCCAGCAAACGGAACCACGCCCAAGGACCCTCGAGTGTGATGCCGGAACGACCACTGGCCGCAGGCGGCGAGATCGACAGGCGCACTACGCCGATGCTGCCGGGGTTCGGCCATTGCATGGCGACGGGGCGGCTGGGGCCGTGGTCGTAGCTGATCTGCTGCCCGTCGAGGTCCAGCAGGAATTGGGTGACTGAAGCGTCCATCGCGACGGGCTTCAGTTCGAAACGCACGGTCGGCTGCACGCCACCGGAACGGAAGAAGGCATCGCGAATCGCCGCTGCGCGCTGGAAGGTCTGCAAGACCGAGGCGTTGATGCCCAGCTTCTGCGCGGCGCCCGGTTGCCAGCGCCAGCTGGAAGCTGAGGTATCGACATAGGGTTGCAGGTATTTGCGGAAGTAATTGTCCATCACTCCGCCCACGCCGAAGAACTGACCGAAGTCGTCCAGCGTGGCGTCACGTGCGCTGCCCGGTGCCAGCGGGTAACGACCACTAAGGGACTGGCGATAAACGTTCACTACATCGCTGACCCACGCCGCATTCAGCTGATTGCGCACGCCGCCCATCATCGTGTTGGTGGTCGAACTGACGACTGACTTCACCAGACTCTGCACCACCGGTGGTTCCCGGTCGGCGTTCAGATTCACTCGCGTCGCCGCAGCGCTGGCGGAGTTTTTCGCTTCGCCCAGCAACGCATCGCCACTGGCACCGACCATCGCGCTGACCTGAACGTACAGCGCGTTCATGTCCGCGAGCAGGCCATCGACAGCTGCCGGTTCACCCTCTCCCTTCGTGACAAACGCGTTGAGTTCAGCGAAGTGCGCGCTCACCGGATCTTCAACAGCGGCAGGCGCGGCTGTCTGACTGACCTGTTCCTGACCCAGGATCGAGCCCAGGCGTTGCTTGAGCTGATCGACACCGCCCTCAACTTTCTTGCCCTGATCGGCGAGCAGCTTGTCTTCCTGTTGCAGATCAGTCTCCTTCGCTACCGCCACCAGCAGCTTTTTCAGCGGCGAGGTCGGCCCCGAAATCACCCGTAACACGTCAGCCGCCTGCGCCACGCTGGTGATCGGCACGAAATCGATGTCCGCCAGCAATGCATCCCACTGACGCTGGTAATCCTGAAAGTACAGGCGCCGCACATCCCCGGCGAGGCTGACGACGTTCTGTTGATCGGCACGATCCAGCCCCAACACCCACTGTTCTTCCGCCAGGGTTCCGGCCTGACTCAGGCTGGTGGCCAGAAACACCTCGCGATAGCCCTTGGCCGTGAAGAAGCCGCTCAGCGGTTCGCCCAATGGCTTGCCGCTCTTGCGCGCGAACACCAGTGCAGCATCACGCCCCGCAGCGTCGGTCAGGCGAAAATCCGGGACGCTGTCGGGCAGCTTCTGGCGTTTGACCCGGTCGTAGACACGCTGAGCTACCGGCAGTTGCTGCAATTGCCGACGTAAATCATCGATCAGCCGTTGATCCAGACGGGCATTAGGCGGATGACGTTCGAACAACGCCTGCAAGTGCTCGCCCAGTGCCTGACGCTGATCAGGCGGCAGATCGCGAGGCAGGCTTTGATCCCAATCCAGCGCGACCCATGCCTTGATGAAATCCGGGTCGTAATGCTCGCTGTCAGCCAGCATCAGATAAGCCTTCAAACCTTCATAGAGAAAATCCGAACTGCCACCGCTGCGCAATTGCTCTTCCACTCGGGTGACCAGGCGCGGCGCGAACACCGCGATCAGCAGTTTGCGGTACACGCTGCCGGATTCGGCTTCCAGCATGTCGCCCTGATACAGCCCCAAACCTTGCGCCATGCCCGGAGGATCGCCCGCCAAATGACGCACGGCGTTGAGCAGCGGCAGCACGGCCAATACGTCGCGCTGCGCAGGGCTCAGGCTCTGCACGCTTTGGCCAAGGGGTGCGACTTTCTGATCGACCTGCGCGATGTACGCCTGATTGGCGCGGTAGCTGATCACCCACAAGGTGCCGACCACCAACACCACCGCAACGGTCGCCGCCAGCGCGCCACGGGTCAGCCATTTGCGACGACGTTCGACTTTCGGGTTCACACCCACCAACCCGCGCTCGGCGAAGGCGACGGCGGTGAACAGTTTTTCGATGAAGTAACTGCGACCCGTGCCGGTCTGGCGTGCCAAGTGCTGGCGGTCCAGATTCATGCTCTGGGCCATGGCGCCGATCAGCCGATCGATCGGGCTGCCTTCCTGCGTGCCACTGGTGAAATACACCCCGCGCAGCAACGCCCGGTCTTCGAACGCATTAGGCTTGAAAACGCCTTCGAGAAAGCCTTGCAGGGTTTCTTTCAGCGCGCCGAATTGCTGAAGAAAACCGTAAATCAGATCCCGTCTTGCCGGGTCGCGCTCCTGCTGCAAGCGCTCGACCAGCCGTGCATTCAGGCGCTGTTCCAGCAGGGCAAATTCGCTGAGGAAGTTCGTCAGCGGGCCGTCAGCCTGCTTGCCATCGTCGAGGGCGAAGGTCATGCCCCAGACCTGCGCGCGCTCTTCCTTGCTCAACGCATCGAAGAACTCCATGAAGCCGGGCACCAAATCGAGCTTGGTCAGCATCACGTAAATCGGGAAGCGCACGCCCAGTTGACTATAAAGCTCCTGAATCCGCGCACGAATTGCCGTCGCATGAGCAGCGCGCTCGGCCTCGCTGCCCAGCAGCAGATCGGACAAGCTGATGGCGATGAACGCGCCGTCGATGGGGCGACGGGAGCGCTGGTTTTTCAGCAGGTCGAGAAAGCCCAGCCAGGCTGCTTTGTCGACTTGAGCGTGGCTGTCTTGCGTGGTGTAGCGGCCTGCGGTGTCGAGCAGAACGGCCTCGTCGGTGAACCACCAGTCGCAATTGCGCGTGCCGCCCACGCCTCGAATCGCGCCCGCGCCCATCTGTGCGGCCAGCGGAAAATGCAGCCCGGAATTGACCAGCGCGGTGGTCTTGCCCGAACCCGGCGGGCCGATGATCACGTACCACGGCAGCTCGTAGAGGTTGCGACGTTCATCCCCGCCCAAGCGCGCTTTTTTCAGGAGCGTGAGGGCTTCGTCCATGCGTTGACGCAAGGTGGCCAACTCTTGCGCAGTGGCGACGCTGGCAGGGTCCGGTGGGGTTTCCGCGGCCAGGCTGGCCATGACGTTCGCCGCGTGGCGACGGGCCTGAACGATACGAAAGACCCGCCACGCGATCCAGATGGCGAACAGCAGAACGATCAACGCCCAGCGCCGACCTTCGGGCACCAGCATGTCCAGCACCGGGCCGACGAACCAGATGATCAGGCTCAGCGCGATCAGCCCGAGCACTGGCACGACCCAGCGAATCACAAAACCGAAAAACGCCTTCACTCGACCCCCTCCGCCAACACAGTGACTTCAACCCGGCGATTCTTCGCGCGCCCTTCGGCCGTGGCGTTGGAAGTCACAGGCTCGGTGTCGCTACGCCCTTCGGCAGAAAAACGTTCAGGCTCGCCGGTCTTGGCCGCCATTATGTGCAGGACCTGTTCGGCCCGTGCCTGGGACAGCGCCCAGTTGGAGGGAAAACGCAGGGTGGCGATGGGGCGGTTGTCGCTGTGGCCGGTAACCCGGACCTGGCCTTTGACGTGGCGAATGGCATCGGCGATGCGCAGCATCAGCGGCTGAAAATCGTCAACGATGGTGGCGCTGCCAGACGAGAAAATCTCGTCGCCGCGAATCGTCACCACCGAGCGATCCATCGCATCCTCCACGGCGACCCGGTTGGCCTTGATATCTTCCACCAGAAAACCCGCAAGACGAGGCCGTTCGATGACCCTCGGCTGAACGACAGCGGGCGTGATGGCCTGGACCGGAATTTCGCCCAGCGCGTGAATGTTCTTGAACACCGGTTCGGCGTCGGACGCCAGCTTGAGGCGCAGGCCAAACAGCAGCATCAGCAACAGCGCCAACCCCACCGCGAATCCGACCCAAGGCGGCACAAACTGCGAGAGCCGGTCACGAACAACACTCAGCCCACGCCAATGCGGCGACAGCTCCCGCTCGAATTCCCCACGGGCCGTGCGAATCGCAGCGCTGGTCCGTTCACGCAGCGCTTCCAGCTGGCTACGACCGTCGTTCATCACCCGATATCGGCCTTCGAATCCCAAGCACATGCACAGGTACAAAAGCTCCAGCAGATACAGACGCTCGCGGGGGCTTTGCAGGCAGTGCTCCAGCAGTTGGAAGACCTTTTCACCGCCCCAGGATTCGTTGTGCACCGTGATCAGCAGACTCTGTTTGCCCCACTCGCTGGTGCTGCCCCACGGCGTGCTGAGAACGGCTTCATCCAGTGCGGTGCAGAGGGCGTAGCGCGCAAGCAGCACTTCATTGCGGACGACGCCTGCTGCCTCGGCGCGCTCTTCGAACTGGCGCAGATAACCCAACAGCTGTGCCCGCAGACTCGCGGGCGCCGGGTGGGCGATGGTGCTGCGCAGACGGGTGAGCAGCGCCAGCAGCGGACCGGCAGCGGCTTCAAGGGGGTTCAAACCTTGCGCCTGCCCCAACGGCAACGGCGCAGCGGGCACGGACAGTGGCGGCGGCGGCGGATTCGCTTGAGCAGGGGGTTGCGGCGAGCGGCCACCGGGACGCGGCATGAACTGCGTGCGGTCGTTTCCGGGCATCGGCGGGTTGAGGGGTTCGTCGTGGGAAGGCATCGCGCGTTATCCTCGGATGGCCCAGAAAGCCAGGTTCAACCCGGGAAATTCGCCGGCGACATGGAACGCGAAACCGCCCGACTGTGCCAGCAGCTTCCAGTGCTCGCTGCCACGATCCAGTTCGTAATAAGTCGACCCTGCGTGGAACGGAATCTGTCGAGGCGCCACGGGTAACGGCAACAGGCTGATGCCCGGCAATTGCAGGTTGACCAGATCGCGGATGTGCTCGACCGAACCGATCTTGCTCTGCTGTGCAAAGCGGCCACGCAGCGTCTCGCTGGGCATGTCGGCGCGCACCACCAGAATGAAGCTGGCGTTGTCAATCAAGGTGCGATCCTTGAGCATGCCCACGTGAATGCCGTACGCCTTTTCGAGGATAGGGATCGGCGTGGCCTTGCTGTCGATCAGCATCGAGAGGGCTTCACGCAACGCGTCTATCACTGGCGCGAAACTCGCCGCCAGATCGTCATGCTGATAACGCACGAACGCGTCCGGCCTGCGTCCCGCGTTCGAGAAGGTTGCGAACTCCCCCGCGAGGCTCACCAGTTCGCTGTAAAGACGCTCAGGGTGCAGCGGACTCAACTGGCTGAGGTGACTGATCAACGGTTGAGCGCGGTTGACCAGTTGCAGAAGCATGAAATCGGCAATTTCCGAAGCGCCGCCCGCGCCCGACGCGACCACCCGTCCCGCCAATGCCTCGCCTCGTTGGTGGAGCAAGCCCGACAATTCGCTGTGAAAGGCCGTGAGCGAGGCCGACGCCGCCACATCAAGGACCGGCGGGATGTAACTGTCATCCAGCACCAGTGCGCGGTCGGCGCGTCTTTCCTTGATCCGCACCAGTCCAACGGCAGCGTAGTCGCTCAAGCCCTCCTTCTCGGTGAGCAACCGAAAGGCCCGCGCACCTACGGCAACGGGTACGCGATTCTCGAATGGCGCGTTGTCGTCGCGGACTTCACGTACCTGACTGACGAAGCGCGCCCCGCCCGGTGCTTCCCCCTCGTCCACCGTGTCTCGCTGCCCCGCACGCTTGAGCGGTAGGGCCAGGTAAATCACACCATCGCGCAAACCGTCCTCGACGTTCAGCGGGCTGGGCGCCAGGTCATCATGGGGAATGTTGAACGGCGTGCCATCGGGAAGCAGCCCGCGTGCAGAGGTGATCGCCAGCTTGCCCTGCGCCAGCAGTCCGTGATCCAGCGACAGCTCGGAAAAGCCCCACGCCCCCGCCGACAGCGGACGGCTTCGCGCATCGATGAGATTCTCCAGGTAGCGGTCATGCTGCTGAAAGTGCTGTGTTCCGATGAACATGCCTTCCGACCAGACCACACGATTGTTCCAGGCCATGGGTTCTCCGATTGTCTATTGGGCAGGGCGGACAGATTGAGCGGCAGATGCGCGGCTCACGCTGACGGCATGGGTGTCAAGGTGGATCTGGTATTCGCTGGCCTGACGTGGCGTGACGCTCAGCAATGCGCGCCATTGGGCTTGATCGATTTCGCGATAGCCCACGGCGAGTCCGACCTGGCGAGTGGCTTCGTTGAGGTGGCGCTCCAGAGTCAAGTCCTGTCCCGGTTGCAGCAGCACTTCATCCTGATCGATCAGGTCGGCGGACAATGCACTTGGCGCACGCTCGGCCAGAGCGAAATAATCCGCACGACCGAAATTGGCAGCGTTTTTCAATTCGAAAAGCCGCACCCGCACAGGCGCAGGCTGGCCATTGGCACCCGGGTTTAACCCGGCTGCGGCGCTGAAATGCAGCGTGACGGTGGAAGCATCAGGGGTCGTGTCGACCGGCTGCGGCGGTTCCGCGTTTTTGGCACAAGAAACCAGCAACAGCGCCATGGCCATTGCCGATACCACTCTTCGAAACATCCTTCGTCCTCGTGACGTACTGACTGTCTATCCGTTTTTCCTGGTGTGTCGCTCAAGAGCGGCGCAGTCGCGTGCTGTGTTCCTCGTAGGCGCGGCTGAATTCACGGCCGAAGAGCACTTGAAAATCGTCTTCGGCTTCGCGGGAAATCTGCGTGTAAAGCTCGGTGAATTGCTGCCAGTGCTGGGCCTGACGTGAGCCGAACAGGTTCGACAGGGCGCCGGGCTTGCCCATCCGCGCCTCAAGCTCCCCAGGTTCGAAACGCTTGAGCAGCGCTTTGATTGCCGCCTCAACGCCCGCCATCACGGCAAGCTGGTGGGCACGCAGATCGTTGAAACTGTCCGCAATCGCGTGATCCGGCGCCATGAACGCCTGATTGCCGTGACGCAACAGCAACATCAGCGCCTCGTCGGCATTGGGCGCGAATTTCAGTGGATTGTTTTCCACGGGCTGAATCATGGTTTGCTGCAAGCGAAACTCACCCTTCAGGCTGCTGCGCGCCCGCAGCACGTCAATCAGCCCCTCAACCATCAGCCGGTAACTGCGCCCGATGGATTCCATCTGCGCCTCGGTCTGAGCCGAATCAATCCGCAGGTGATCGAGACCCGCACCGCGCAGAAATGCCTTGAGCAGATCCGGATTTGACACGGAGGAAGCAGACTCATGTGGGTTGTCCACAAGAGGGCTTGGCACCGTGGAAACAGGCTCCGAATGAATCACTGAAACAACGGGAACAGGATCGGGCTGCACGACAGGAGCAGGCGCCTGGACCTTGGGCGTGTCAGCGAAAAGATCCCAGTCTTCGGGAATGACGCCAGGTGCCGAAACCTGTTTGGGCGGTGCGGGCGGAATGTTGGGCATGGGCGGCCGAAAATCATGACGTTCCGCCGGGACATGATCCGACTGGGTGGCCGGCGGGACGCTGGACGGGGTCAGGAAATCGAACAAATCGGGGAACGTGTCCTGAGCCGCACCGCCTTGAAAATGCGCGGCAGGAGAAATGTCCAGCGCGACCGGCGTAGAGCTGTTCTGACGCCCCATCAACGCTTCGAAACTGTCGGAATAGTCAACTTTTGAAAGTCCCACTTCAGGCTCTTTCATTGCTGAATCAATACGCGCTTGAATCTCGTAATCACCAATGCGGATAACTTCGCCGTTTTCGAGCGGTTCGCTGTTTCCACGACGGAGCCGGACGCCCGCGTTTACGAGCTCGACGCCATTAGTGCTGTTGTCGGTAATGTAGTAACGGCCGTCTTTATATTGAATGACGCAATGTCGTGAAGAAACAAGACGTTCGGGATCGGGAAGTACCCAGTCATTTTCTTGACTGCGGCCAATTGCCATCACCCCGGTTCCCAGTGTTTTTTCAGGAACTTGGCCAGGGGTTATCTTGTGATAACTGGTGATAGTCAGACAGAGCGACACTGCGCCTCCTTGCTTGCACTTAGGGCCTCCAGACACAGACACGGGGGTCTACGCCTGACAGGGGAATGTCGTGCAAAAACGCTCAAAAAACAGTTTTAAACGGGTCAAACGGTGGCTTTTTCAAGATTCTAACCACACATCCGTGACAGTCGTACAGAGACTGACTCGCCAGTCCTGCTGGCTGTTACATACATCACAACTGTCACAGAGGGCGCATAGCTTACCTTGACAACGGATAACTTCCACACCAAAAATGCACAACTTTCTGAACATGAATGATGTCCATGTGACATCACAGATCATATAAAACAAAGAATGTTCCGTAGTTGGCGTAGGAAATTTCCTCGTTAACTATCAGAGTTATCCGCACCCGATAAGGAGATCGATTTTGGTGGATGTTCCGTTGTTGCTCGCTGCAGTTTCCGCGAACTCTCCCTGTGGCGAAGACCTGGAGTATGACGCGGACTTTTTGCAGTTGGAGCGCGACGCCCAAGGCAAGCCCGAGCGCAGTATGGGTGATGCCGTTCACCCGGCGGAGCCGCCTGATTGGCGACGTGTGGAACAGTCCAGCATCGCACTTCTGCAACGCAGCAAAGACCTGCGAATCACCCATTTTCTCCTGCAAAGCGCCTTGGCCCTCGACGGATTTTCGGGGCTGGCCAACGCCCTGACGCTGATCAACGACCTGTTGGGACAGTACTGGCCAACGCTCTACCCGCAGCTCGATTCGGACGACGACAACGATCCCACCGTACGCATCAACGCCCTGTCCGGAATCGCCTGCGACACCAACGTTCGGCTGTTGCGTGAGAGCCTGCTGACCCGCTCACGTGCGCTCGGCTCGGTCAGCCTGCGAGCGGCGCTGAACGCCAGCGGCTTGCAGAGTTTCGCAGACGAACACCTCACCGCCGACGAATTGGCAGGCGCACTGCGCGACACCGACGCCGAGCAGTTGTCCGCCGTGCGCTCCGCATTGCAGGAAGCCCACAGCGCTGTCGACGCCATCGAGCATTACGTGTCCAGCCAAGTGGGTTCGGCGCAGGGCGTGGACTTGTCCGCTCTGAAGCAACCGCTCAAGCAGGCGCTGCACATCCTCGCCGAGTACGCGCCGGGCGGCATCGTGACCGAGACAAATGCCCGCGAAACACGCGAAACCGAGGCATTCGTTGAGCCGTCACCAGAACGCGCTGAACTCGTCGCACCGCGCATGTCCGGGGACGTGAACAACCGCGATGACGTGGTCCGCAGCCTCGACAAAATTCTGAGTTACTACGCCCGCAGCGAGCCTTCCAGCCCGCTGCCAGTGTTGCTGAATCGCGCGAAAAATCTGGTGCACGCTGACTTCGCGACCATCGTGCGCAATCTGATTCCCGACGGCATGTCCCAATTCGAAAACCTGCGCGGGCCCGACCTCGAGTAACCCGGTTCGCTCAGACAGCGAACCAATACCGACCAGGATCACGCAACCCCGTTACCGGCCTCGACCGATGACGCCAATCACGTCGCAGCAGCGACCAGGAGGAGCAACGTGGCGAACACTAGTTCTCAGAAATTCATTGCGCGCAACCGCGCCCCGCGGGTCCAGATCGAATACGACGTCGAGCTGTACGGCGCCGAGAAGAAGGTCCAGCTGCCTTTCGTGATGGGTGTGATGGCGGACCTCGCCGGTAAGCCCGCCGAACCGCTGGCCGCCGTGGCGGATCGCAAGTTTCTGGAAGTCGATGTCGACAACTTCGATTCGCGTCTCAAGGCCATGCAGCCTCGCGTCGCGTTTCATGTCCCGAACGAACTGACCGGCGAAGGCAACCTCAGCCTCGATATCACGTTCGAGAGCATGGACGACTTCAGCCCTGCCGCCGTGGCACGCAAGGTCGATTCGCTCAATCAGTTGCTCGAAGCGCGTACCCAACTGGCCAACCTGCTGACCTACATGGACGGCAAGACAGGCGCAGAAGAAATCATCATGAAGGCGATCAAGGACCCGGCCCTGCTGCAAGCCTTGGCCAGCGCGCCGAAACCGCAAGGCGCTCAGCCCCAAGACACCGAGCCGAAGGCCTGATCAGGACGAACGACCATGACTGAATTGCTGCGTGACACCCAGGCCCCCGCCGCCCAGACCGAAGACGCCAACGCGTTCGCATCGCTGCTGTTGCAAGAGTTCAAACCCAAGACCGAGCGTGCTCGCGAAGCCGTTGAAACCGCCGTTCGCACCCTTGCCGAGCAGGCACTGGCGCAGACCGATCTGGTCTCCAACGACGCCATTACGTCGATCGAGTCGATCATTGCCGCCATCGACGCCAAGCTCACCGCGCAAGTGAATCAGGTGATCCATCACCCGGAATTTCAGCAATTGGAAAGCGCGTGGCGTGGGCTGCATTACCTCGTCAACAACACCGAAAGCGATGAGCAACTGAAGATTCGCGTGCTGAACATCTCCAAGCCGGAGTTGCACAAGACCCTGAAGAAATTCAAGGGCACGGCGTGGGACCAAAGCCCGGTTTTCAAGAAGATGTACGAGGAAGAATATGGCCAGTTCGGCGGCGAGCCTTACGGCTGTCTGGTCGGCGATTACTATTTCGACCAGTCGCCACAGGACGTCGAGCTGCTGACCGAGCTGTCGAAAACCTGCGCGGCGATGCATGCCCCCTTCATCGCAGCGGCCTCGCCGACCGTGATGGGCATGGGGTCGTGGCAGGAGCTGTCGAACCCGCGTGACCTGACCAAGATTTTTACCACCCCGGAATACGCAGGCTGGCGTTCGCTGCGTGAATCGGAAGACTCGCGCTACATCGGCCTGACCATGCCGCGCTTCCTGGCTCGCCTGCCGTATGGCGCCAAGACTGATCCGGTGGAAGCCTTCGCGTTCGAAGAAGACACCGACGGTGCCGACAGCGCCAAGTACACCTGGGCCAACGCGGCCTATGCGATGGCGGTGAACATCAACCGGTCGTTCAAGCATTACGGCTGGTGTTCGCGAATCCGTGGCGTCGAGTCCGGCGGCGAAGTGCAGAACCTGCCTGCCCATACGTTCCCGACCGATGATGGCGGCGTGGACATGAAGTGCCCGACCGAAATCGCGATCTCCGACCGTCGCGAAGCCGAGCTGGCCAAGAACGGTTTCATGCCGCTGCTGCACAAGAAAAACACCGATTTCGCCGCCTTCATTGGCGCGCAGTCCTTGCAGAAACCGGCCGAATACGACGACCCGGACGCCACGGCCAACGCCAATCTGGCGGCGCGCCTGCCGTACCTGTTCGCCACCTGCCGCTTCGCCCATTACTTGAAGTGCATCGTGCGCGACAAGATCGGCTCCTTCAAAGAGAAGGACGAGATGCAGCGCTGGTTGCAGAACTGGATCTTGAACTACGTCGATGGGGACCCCGCGCATTCCACCGAAACCACGAAGGCGCAGCAACCGCTGGCAGCTGCCGAGGTGGTGGTCGAGGACGTCGAGGGCAATCCGGGTTACTACAACTCGAAGTTCTTCCTGCGCCCGCACTACCAGCTTGAAGGGCTGACAGTGTCGCTGCGCCTGGTGTCCAAGCTGCCTTCGGCGAAGGGCGCCTGATAGCGCGATCTCGACACTGTGGGAGCGAATTTATTCCGGAACTGACTGGCAGGCGCCGCAAATGGATCGCCCGTCCGACCGCTTCTCGAATGAATTCGCGCCTACAGATTGAACCCCGAATCCTGAATGCCCACCGAATCCGGGCATTCGGGTCATCAACATCGTGGTGAAGACCACACTGGAGAAAACATGGCTGTTGATATCTTCATCAAGATTGGCGACATCAAGGGCGAGTCGCAGGACAAGGCCCACAAGGACGAAATCGATGTTCTGAACTGGAGCTGGGGCATGACTCAGTCCGGCAACATGCACACCGGTGGTGGCGGCGGTGCGGGCAAGGTCAGCGTTCGGGACCTGTCGTTCACCAAGTACATCGACAAGGCAACGCCGAATCTGATGATGGTGTGCTCCAGCGGCAAGCACATCGACAAGGTCACCTTGACCGTGCGCAAGGCCGGTGGCGAGAGCCAGGTCGAGTATCTGGTGATTACGCTGGAGGAAGTCATCGTGACCGGCTACGACACCGGTGGCTCGGGTGCAGAGGATCGCCTGACCGAGAAGTTGACGCTGAACTTCGCCCAGGTTCGTGTCGACTACCAGCCTCAGAAAGCTGACGGCACCAAGGATGGCGGCCTGATCAAGTACGGCTGGAACATCCGCACCAACACCAAGCTGTGATTGTCTCCATGCGCCTGCTCATCGCGGAGCAGGCGCGTGGCTCAATTGGACATTTTTTGCAGGGAGCCGTAGCCGTGGCCAAGCCGTCGTTTATCAATTTGTGGAATGCCTACGAAAGATTGATGGCCGATCATCCCGCCGGCGATCCATGTGATGGGCCATGGGTCAACCAGTGTGCGATTCGCATGAGCATTACGCTCAATGCCGAGCACACGATCAAGGTAAACAAATCCACCTACAGCGAACCCAAATGCGCCCATGAGCACGCCAGAGGGGCAGAGTCCCTGGCCAATTGGCTGTGGAAAAACCAGCTCGGGCGTCCGGCGATTTATACGAATGGCGCATCTGATCGCGACAAAATCCTGAACAAGGTGGGGATCATTTTCTTCAAGGATTTCTTTTATCAGCCCAATGATGCAGAAGGACATCCAAGCGGGGATCACATTGATCTGTGGGACCGCGGGATTACCGCTACAAGGGGCAGCGACTACTTCCATCGATCCAAAAGCGTCTGGTTCTGGGAGCTCGCGTGATGAAATCTCTTGCTGTCATCCTTCTGAGCCTACTGACCTTCGCAGCGTACGCTGGCACTAAACCCCAAGATCAGAAGGAAATACGCAAACTCGCTTTCGATGGCCGGAACATCAGCCTGGTCAACGACGAAGGTCAGTGCGCCTTGGCACGCTCAGACGATTCGTTGCTGCGCCTTGATGTGAAATGGCCTTGCCAATTCAGCCAAAACTTTCTGGGTAAGGCAGTTCTCGAAAACTACCTTTCGGCAGACATATTTATGGTTCAGCACAGCAATCGCGCAGCACCTCCCGACACAAACTGCACGACGGATCTGCAGGCCATCCGCTATTTCAAAGGCCACGTGGAACTTGCTCCGGTACACCAAGTGGAAAGATGCAATATCCGCCGGTGGGACCAGAAAATCTTCGTTGGGCAGTTCGACTGGTGAACACCCTGACCTCTCGCGAACGCTTGCAGCCCTCGCTGCTCGACCGTCTCACCGATGATGAACCCGGCAATCTGCAGGAAGGTGCGGACAAACGCGTGCTGTCGCTCACCCAGCTCAAGGCGTCGGTATTACGAGACCTGACCTGGCTGCTCAATACCACGTCCTTGCTCGATGCCGATGCCACGTTGCACACCCCTGCCGGCACATCAGTGATTAATTACGGTCTGCCTGCACTGGCCGGCAACAGCGCGTCGAGCATTGATGTCGGTGTTCTGGAGGGCTTGATTCATCAGGCCATCGCCACATTTGAGCCACGCATCCTGCGCCACACCTTGCGTGTCCGCGCCCAGACCTTGCCCGACCAGATGAACCACAACGCCCTGAGTTTCGAGATCGAAGGCGACCTGTGGGCGCAACCGGTGGCGCTGCCGCTCTTATTGCGCACCGATCTGGATCTGGAATCCGGTCATGTGCAGGTTGTGCCAGCCGAACAACGGAGACGCACATGAACCCGCGTCTGCTGGAACTGTACAACCAGGAACTGCAACACGTACGCGAAAGCGCGGCGGAGTTTGCCAAGGAATACCCGAAAATCGCCGGGCGCCTGACGCTGTCCGGGCTGGACTGCGCCGACCCGTATGTCGAGCGTCTGCTGGAAGGATTTGCTTATCTCACGGCGCGAGTGCAGTTGAAGCTCGACGCCGAGTACCCGACCTTCACCCACAATCTGCTGGAAATCGCCTACCCGCATTACCTCGCACCGACGCCGTCGATGACGGTGGTGCAGATGCAGATCGACCCCAACGAAGGCTCGCTGAGCAGCGGCTTTACCCTGCCCCGTGACAGCGTGTTGCGCGCCACCTTGGGTCGGGACTCTCAGACATCCTGTGAATACCGCAGCGCCCATGCCGTTACCCTGTGGCCGCTCAAGGTCAGCCACGCTGAATATTTCGGCAATCCCGCGACTGTATTGGGCCGCCTCGCCGCCAGCGAACCCAAGGCGAAAGCCGGGTTGCGGATCACGCTGAAGACCGGCGCCGAACTGCCGTTCAATTCGCTGAATCTGGAAAACCTGCCGCTGTACCTTAATGGCGCGGATGAATTGCCGTTTCATCTTTACGAGCAGTTGTTGGGCAATGCCTGCGCGGTGTTTGCACGACAGCCCGGCAGCGATTGGGTGGAGCGCCTGCCAAGTGACGCGCTGAAGCCTCGTGGATTCGACGACCGGGAAGCCGCAATGCCCGTGGTCGCGCAGGCGTTTCAGGGCTATCGGCTTTTACAGGAATATTTCGCCCTGCCCCAGCGCTACCTGTTCGTCGACTTCACCGGGCTGAGTCGTGCGGTGCAACGGTGCGAAGGCCAAGAGCTGGAATTGATCGTGCTGTTCGAGCGCCTTGATCAGAGCCTTGAAGGCAGCGTCGGGTCTCAGCAGTTCGTGCCGTTCTGCACCCCGGCGATCAATCTGTTTCCGCGTCGTGTCGATCGGATTCACCTGTCTGACCGGGTCAACGAACACCACGTGATCGCTGATCGCACGCGCCCGATGGATTTTGAAATTCATTCGCTGACTGGCGTGACAGGGCATGGCACCGGTCCCGAACAGGCCTTTTTGCCGTTCTACGCGGTGCGCGATCCATCGCGTTATGGCCGTGACAAAGCCTATTACACACTACGTCGCGAACCTCGCGTGCTGTCCAGCGAACAACGCCGCACCGGCACGCGCTCAACCTACGTCGGCAGCGAAACCTTTGTCAGCCTGGTGGACAGTCAACAGGCCCCGCATCGTCATGATCTGCGTCAACTGGGCGTCAGCGCGTTGTGCACCAATCGCGACCTGCCGTTGTTCATGAACGTGGGTGGCGGCAAGACCGACTTCACCCTCGCCGACAGTGCACCCGTAACATCGATTCGTTGCCTGGCAGGCCCAAGCCGTCCTCGCGCCAGCCACGCCCACGATCAGAAAGCCTGGCGCCTGATCAGCCAACTCTCGCTGAATTACCTGTCACTCAGCGAGCAGGGCCAAGGCGCTGCGGCATTGCGCGAGTTGCTGCGCCTTTACGGCGACGCTCAAGACGCGGCATTGCAATTGCAGATCGAGGGGCTGATTGACGTGAGCAGCAAGCCCTGCACCCGACGCCTGCCGATGCCGGGGCCCATCGTGTTTGGGCGTGGATTGGAAATCACCCTGGAGTTCGACGAGAACGCCTTTCGCGGCACGGGCGTGTTTCTGATGGGCTCGGTGTTCCAGCGCTTTCTGGCGCGCTACGTGTCCATCAACAGCTTCACCGAAACGGTAATTCGCACCCGCGAGCGCGGCGAGATCATGCGCTGGAAAGCTCAGCCCGGTCGGCGTCCGACATTGTGAGTACGCTCACCGACATGCACGAAGCGCCGTGGGAGTACGATTTCTTCCAGGCGCTGCGGCGCATCGAGTGCGAGTCCCCGGACCTGCCGCGCCTCGGGCATTCCGTGCGACTGGCCGACGACCCGTTGAGACTGGGTCAGCAGCCCGACTGCGCTTTCGCGCCTTCGACCCTGGCAGCGCTGACGCCTGCTGACGACGAACGGCCAGCGCGGCTCGAACAGTATTTCTTCGGTCTGGGCGGCCCCAACGGCCCGTTGCCGCTCCACCTCACCGAGTACGTCCGCGAGCGCGAGCGCAATAACGCCGACAGCACCAGCAAGCGCTTTCTGGACGTGTTCCATCATCGCCTGCTCAGTCTGTTTTATCGGGCGTGGGCGGAGGCTCGACCCACCGTCAGCCACGACCGGCCTGATGATGATTACTGGTCCGCCCGGCTCGCCGCGTTCAGTGGCAGAGGCATGCCGAGCCTGCTGAATCAGGGGCTGATTCCCGACACCGCCAAGCTGCACTTCAGCGGTCACCTGTCCGCGCAAACCCGCTACCCCGATGGCCTGAAAGCGATTCTTGAGGATTATTTCGGCTTGCCGGTGGCGATCGAAGAGTACGTGGGTCAGTGGCTCGAATTGCCCGAGCGGAGCCGCGTGGGTGTCAGCGCCAACCAGTTGGGGATCGATTTCTGTCTGGGCAGCCATGTCTGGGATCGCCAGCACAAATTCCGCATCCGCCTCGGTCCTCTCACGCTCGACGAATACATGGGCATGCTGCCCGACGGCGAGCCCTTCAAGCACCTGGTGGCGTGGGTCGCTGAATACCTGGGCCATGAGCTGGACTGGGACCTGAACCTGATCCTGCAACAACCGCACATTCCCACATTGCAACTCAACGGCCAGTTTCGCCTGGGGTTCAACACCTGGCTGGGACAGCCGAAAGAAGACGCCGACGACCTGATTCTCGCCCGACATTACGCCGATGAGGCGAGTGCCGCGCAACCTGACGTCGCGCCTTCACCACACCAATTCGCAAGGAGCACGGAACATGGGTGAAATCAGTCGCGCGGCGCTGTTCGGCAAACTCAACAGTGTTGGTTACAAGGCTATCGAAGCCGCCACGGTCTTTTGCAAGCTGCGGGGCAACCCGTACGTGGAACTGGCGCACTGGTTTCATCAGTTACTGCAACTGCAAGATTCCGACCTGCACCGCATCATTCGCCAATTCAACGTCGAACCGGCGCGCCTCGCCCGCGACTTGACCGAAGCGCTGGATCGCCTGCCACGCGGGTCGACGTCGATCACCGATCTGTCGTCCCATGTCGAAGAAGCCGTCGAGCGCGGCTGGGTTTACGGCAGCCTGATGTTTGGTGAAAGCCAGGTGCGCACGGGCTATCTGCTGATCGGCATCCTCAAGACGCCAAGCCTGCGTCACGCGTTGCTGGGCCTGTCAGGCGAGTTCGACAAGATCAAAACCGAAGCCCTGAGTGAGCGCTTTGACGAGTACGTTGGCGATTCCCCGGAAAACGCCCTCAGCGCCAACGACGGCTTCAACGCCGCCTCGACACCCGGCGAGGCCAGCGGCGCAATCGCGCCGAGTGCGATGGGCAAACAGGAAGCCCTCAAACGTTTCACCGTGGACATGACCGAACAGGCCCGTAGCGGCAAGCTCGACCCTATCGTCGGGCGCGACGAAGAGATTCGGCAAATGGTCGACATCCTCATGCGCCGTCGGCAGAACAACCCGATCCTCACGGGTGAAGCGGGCGTCGGCAAAACCGCCGTGGTCGAAGGCTTTGCGCTGCGTATTGTGGCCGGTGACGTGCCACCTGCACTCAAGGACGTCGAACTGCGCAGCCTCGACGTCGGCCTGTTGCAAGCCGGGGCGAGCATGAAAGGCGAGTTCGAACAGCGTCTGCGTCAGGTTATCGAAGACGTTCAGGCCTCGCCGAAGCCGATCATCCTGTTCATTGACGAAGCCCATACGCTGGTGGGCGCGGGCGGTGCGGCGGGGACGGGCGATGCCGCCAACCTGCTGAAGCCCGCTCTGGCGCGGGGCACCTTGCGCACGGTCGCGGCGACGACGTGGGCCGAGTACAAAAAACACATTGAGAAAGACCCCGCCCTCACCCGACGTTTCCAGGTGGTGCAGGTCGGCGAGCCGTCGGAGGACAAGGCCCTGCTGATGATGCGCGGCGTCGCCTCGACGATGGAAAAACACCATCAGGTGCAGATTCTGGACGAAGCGCTGGAGGCCTCGGTCAAGCTGTCCCATCGCTACATTCCAGCGCGTCAGTTGCCGGATAAATCCGTCAGCCTGCTGGACACCGCCTGCGCCCGCGTTGCCATGAGCTTGCACGCGGTGCCTGCGGAGGTCGACGACAGCCGTCGCCGGATCGAAGCGCTGGAAACCGAGTTGCAGATCATTGCGCGGGAGCATGCGATTGGTATCGACACGGGCGCACGCCGCACCAACAGCGAGAATCTGCTGAGCAGCGAGCGCGCACGACTGACAGAACTGGAAAGCCGCTGGAGCGAAGAGAAGTCGCTGGTGGACGAGCTGCTCGCCACACGCGCCGAGTTGCGCGAAATCGCGGGCGTCGTCGATCAGGACGTTGGGGCCGGGCAAAGCCACGCGCTGCGGGAAAAGCTGGTTGACCTGCAATCACGCCTCAGCGCCCTGCAAGGCGAAAGCCCGTTGATTCTCCCCACCGTCGATTATCAGGCCGTCGCCTCGGTGGTCGCCGACTGGACCGGCATCCCCGTCGGCCGCATGGCGCGCAACGAGCTGGAAACCGTGCTCAACCTCGACCAGCACTTGAAAAAGCGCATCATCGGCCAGGACCACGCGCTGCAGATGATCGCCAAGCGCATCCAGACGTCTCGCGCGGGCCTCGACAACCCGAGCAAACCCATCGGCGTGTTCATGCTCGCGGGCACCTCGGGGGTGGGCAAGACCGAAACCGCCCTCGCCCTGGCCGAAGCCATGTACGGCGGCGAGCAGAACGTTATCACCATCAACATGAGCGAGTTCCAGGAAGCTCACACGGTCTCGACGCTCAAGGGCGCCCCGCCCGGTTACGTCGGCTACGGCGAAGGCGGCGTGCTGACCGAGGCGGTGCGTCGCAAACCGTACAGCGTCGTGCTGCTGGACGAGGTGGAAAAAGCTCACCCGGATGTGCACGAAATCTTCTTTCAAGTGTTCGACAAGGGCGTGATGGAAGATGGCGAAGGCCGGGTGATCGACTTCAAGAACACCCTGATCCTGCTCACCACCAACGCCGGTACCGAGCTGATTTCACACCTGTGCAAAGACGCGCAAAACGTGCCCGATCCGGAAGAGATCGCCAAAGCCCTACGTCAGCCGTTGCTGGAAATCTTCCCGCCCGCGCTGCTCGGGCGGCTGGTGACCATCCCGTATTACCCGCTGAGCGACACCATGCTCAAGGCGATCACGCGTCTGCAACTGAACCGCATCAAGAAACGCGTGGAAAACACGCACAAGGTCGCATTCGACTACGACGACGCGGTGGTCGATTTGATCGTCTCGCGCTGCACCGAAACCGAAAGCGGCGGCCGAATGATCGACACCATTCTGACCAACACCCTGCTGCCGGACATGAGCCGCGAGTTCCTGACGCGCATGCTCGACGGCAAGCCGATGGCGGGGGTCAGGATCAGCGAGCGGGATAACCAGTTGGATTATCAATTTAGCGATCGAGGTTAAGCACCTCTTCGCTTTTGTAGGAGCGCGCTTGCCCGCGATGGCGGTGTGTCAGTGAGTGCATAGGTTTCAGACACATTGCATTCGCGGGCAAGCGCGCTCCTACAAGCGCCCACACATCATTCGGAATAATCATGCTATTCACGCAACTCACCCGCTTGGCGCAAGTCAGCAGCCCGCTCGGCCCGGATGTTCTGCTGCTCAAAAGCCTGGCCGGCACGGACGAATTGGGTCGGCTGTTCACCTACGAGCTTCAACTGACCTCCCACGACGACGCCATCGACCTCAACCAACTGCTCGGCAAGCCCATGAGCGTGTCGGTGCAGTTGGACGGTGGCGGCAGCCGTCACTTTCACGGGCTGGTCGCGCGGTGCGGTCAGGGCGTGGACACGGGCCAGTTCGCCAGCTATCAAGTCACCTTGCGCCCTTGGCTGTGGATGCTGACCCGCACGTCCGACTGCAAGATTTTTCAGCACCTGACGATCCCGCAGATCATCAAGCAGGTGTTTCGCGACCTCGGCTTTTCCGATTTCGAAGACGCCCTCAGCCGCCCGTATCGGGAGTGGGAGTACTGCGTTCAGTACCGGGAAACAAGCTTCGATTTCGTCAGCCGCTTGATGGAACAGGAAGGGATTTATTACTTCTTCCGCCAGGAAAAGGACCGTCACGTGCTGGTCCTGGCCGATGCCTACGGCGCTCATGCACCTGCACCCGGTTACGAATCCGTGCCGTTTTATCACCCCGACGGCCAGCATCGGGAACGGGATCACATCAGCGGCTGGAAACTCGCGCAGGAAGTCCAGCCCGGTTCTCTTGAACTCAACGACTACGATTTCCAACGCCCCAGCGCGCGCATCGACGTGCGTTCCGCCATGCCCCGTCCACACAGCGCGGGCGACTATCCGCTGTTCGACTACCCCGGCACCTACGTGCAGAGTGAGGACGGCGAACACTACGCGCGCACCCGCATCGAAGCGATTCAGAGCCTGCACGAACGGGTCGAGCTGAACAGCAACGCACGCGGTCTTGGCGCCGGCCATGTGTTCAGCCTCAGCGGCTTCAGCCGTCAGGATCAGAACCGGGAATACCTGATTGTCCGCGCCGAATACACGGTCACCCAGGAAAGCCTGGAAACCGGTCAGGGCAATGGTGGACTGCAATTCGAAAGCGACCTCACCTGCATCGACGCGCACCAGAGTTTCCGTCCTCTGCCCGCCACCCCGCGCCCCATCGTCAAAGGCCCGCAGACCGCCCTCGTCGTCGGCCCCGAGAAAGAAGAAATTTTCACCGACTCCTTTGGCCGCGTGAAAGTGCACTTCTATTGGGACCGCCACGATCAGTCCAACGAAAACAGCTCCTGCTGGATTCGGGTGTCCCAAGCCTGGGCCGGTAAAAACTGGGGTTCGATGCAAATTCCGCGCATCGGCCAGGAAGTCATTGTCAGTTTTCTGGAAGGCGACCCCGACCGTCCGATCATCACCGGGCGCGTCTACAACGCCGAACAGACCGTGCCCTACGACCTCCCCGCCAACGCCACGCAAAGCGGCACCAAAAGCCGTTCGAGCAAAGGCGGCACGCCCGCGAACTTCAACGAAATCCGCATGGAAGACAAAAAGGGCGAGGAGCAGCTGTACATCCATGCCGAGCGTAATCAGGACATCGTGGTCGAGGTCGATGAGAGCCATTCGGTGGGGCATGACCGGCATAAAAGCATTGGTAATGATGAGCAGGTGACGATTGGTCGAAACCGGGTTCGCGCCGTCAAACAGGACGATGTGTTGCTGGTGGGGTCGAGCAAAACTGACAGCATCAGTCGCAGCTATCTGATTGAGGTCGGTGACAACCTGCGTCTGGTGTGTGGCAAGAGCGTGCTGGAGCTCAACGCCAGCGGCCAGATCAACCTGACGGGCGTGCAGTTCAATTTCAATACCGAAGGCAGCGCCGAGATCAACACCGGCGGCAAGCTGCACTTGAACATCGGCGGTGGCCCGGGCGCAACGCCCGATGGCCAGGGCGACAAGGGCAGCATCGATGCCGCCGTCAAAGGGATGTTTCCCGAACCCAAATCCAGCCAGTGACCCTATTTGAAGAGAAGCCGTTGTCATGACTTACCGCATCAATGAATTCCAGTTCGCGCTGCCAGATGCCGAGCTGCAAGACAGCTCCATCAACATTCTCAAGTTTCCGGCGCTTGAGACCAGCCTGATTATCAGCCGCAGTTTTCTGGCCGATGACGAGACATTGCACAGCAATTTCGATGCACAGCTCAAGCGGTTGGAGCAACAGGTCAGCGGCCTCCGTTATCAGCCCCCGCAGGCCGTCCGCGTGGGTCCGGCGCAAGAAATCGAGGCATTGGAATTGCGCAGTCAATTCAGCAAGGCCGCCGACAACGTGTATCAGTACCAACTGGCGCTGGTGCTGCCTGGCACCCGCAAAATGCTCGCGCTGAGTTACGTCAAGGCTCAGCCGCTGGGCGATGCCGAGGCTGAACACTGGACGCGGATAAAACTGTCCCTGACGTTCGACGGCATTCAGTGAGGTCGCCGCGAATGAGGGAAACGGATGTCTGACGCGTTATGGGCGGCCAGGGTAGGCGACGCGCTGTCACATACCTCGATGATGGCGGACATTCTTGGCGGCGTGCTCGAAGTGGCCGCCAACGTAGCAATAGGCGCATTGGCCACGGCTGCGGTGGTGGCGGCGACGGGCCTCACCGTCGCCACGGGTGGTCTGGGTGCCTGCGTGCTGGGGGCGGTGGTCGGCGTGGTGGTGGGCGTGGTCATGAGCAAGACCGGCGCCGACAAGGGGCTGAGCTCGTTATGCGAAGACATCGGCAACGGGCTGTTCCCGCCCACGGTGCAGGCCACGATTTCGACAGGCTCTACCGACACGTTCATCAATGGCATCCCGGCAGCGCGAGCGGCAGGCTCGGTGCCGTCAATGCTCGCCCCCACCGGTTCGGCCGAGGCAATTCCCGAAGAGGCTCAAGGTGAAGAGCCGGGCTTTCTCGACATGGCCAAAGGATTCTTCTCGCAAATGTGGCGTCCCACGGTGGCCGTCCCCGCGCCGGGTGTCGTTCCCAAACCGCTGGATTTGGTGCTTTGCACTCGGCATCCGCCAATGCCTCCGCAGTTTCTTGCCGAAGGCTCGGACAAGGTCACCATCAACGGCCAGCCCGCCGTTCGAAGCGGGGATCGCAGCACCTGTGATGCCACGGTCGTGTCCTCGGGACTGATCTCGCCCAACGTGCGCATCGGCGGCGGCAAAGTCGTGGTACGCGAGATTCGCAGCGGCAAAACGCCGGGCATCGGTTTGGCGATTACCGCGTTGATGATGCTCAAAGGCAGCAAAGGCAAATTCCTCAGCAATTTGCCGTGCATGCTGATGAGTGGGGTGAATTCTTTTGTCGTGAGTTCTGCGATGGGCGCGTTGACCAACGCTATCGCCGGCTCGCCGAACCCCGTCCACGCGGCGACAGGGGCGAAAGTTCTGGGAGGCGCCGAAGAGCTGGATTTCGTCTTGCCCGGCATCCTTCCGCTGGCATGGCAACGCTTCTACAGCAGCCGGGACGAGCGACGTGACAGCCTGTTCGGCGCGGGTTGGAGTGTCGCGCATGAAATCAGCGTGCAGGTCGAACCGCATCCGGACGGCGGCGAACGGCTGGTTTACATCGATGAACAAGCACGGCGGATTGATATGGGATCGATTCCGCTGGGCGGCGCCACGTTCAGCGCAGGCGAAGGTTTGGCCGTGCGGCGTCATGGCAACGGCCAGTTGCTGATCGAAAGCGAAGACGGTGTGTATCGGCTGTTTGAGCCGACGCTGGCCGACCCAGCCCGCTTGCGTCTGACGCAATGGGGAGACCGGAATGACAACCGCCTTTATCTGGATTACGACGCTGACGGGCGGCTGATCCAGCTGCGCGACACCTTCGATGTTGTGCGGGTGACGTTGGTCTATTCGGCGCAATGGCCGGGGCGCGTCGAGCGCATCGACCGGGTATTCGACGATCAATCCGTCGAAACGCTGGCGACCTACGGATTTGACGTGCGCGGCGATCTGTCCGAAGTCCGTGATGCATTGGGCCATGTGCAGCGGCGCTTCACCTACGACAGCGCTCAACGGATGGTCGAGCATCAATTGCCCACAGGGCTGCGCTGTTTTTACGATTGGGCTTTGATCGATGATCGTGAGTGGCGCGTCGTGCGTCACTGGACCGATGAAGGTGACGAATACCGCTTCGACTATGACCTGAGTGCAGGCGTGACGCGGATCACCGATGGCCTGAACCGAGCGAGCTTTCGTCGTTGGAACGCGCAGCACCAGATCACCGAGTACACCAATAATCTGGGCGATACCTGGCAATTTTCGTGGAACGATGAGCGTCAGTTGCTGGGGGCCACCGATCCCCAAGGCGGACAGTGGCAGTACGCCTATGACGAGGCAGGCAATCTCTGTTCAACCCAGGACCCGTTGGGGCGCATCACCTCAACACTCTGGCTGGAGCACTGGTCGCTGCCGTTGACCGAGACCGACGCGGCGGGCCATAGCTGGCAATACCGTTACGATGCACGCGGCAATTGCACCCACGAGACCGACCCGCTCGGTCATCTCACCCAGTACCGCCACGACGAGCGCGGACAGGTCCGGGAAATCGTCGATGCCACGGGCAAGATCAAACGGCTGCATTGGAACGAACACGGGCAGTTGACCGAACACATCGACTGCTCCGGATACCGCACAGCGTTCGGCTATGACCGACGCGGCCACCTGCACTTCATCGCCGATGCGCTGGGTGAGCGCACGGTGTATCAGCACGATGCTCAGGGACGGCTGCTGCAGCGCCAGCTGCCCGAAGGGCGCGTCGAGCATTACATGCGAGACAGCAGCGGACGACTGACCGGCTACACCGATCCCGCAGGCCATACCACCCGTTATCAATACGACCGCCGTGGCCGGGCGCTGCAACGCCTCGACGCTCATCAGCGTCAGGTGCAGTTTCATTACGATGGCTATGGTCGGCTGGACGCGCTGACCAACGAGAATGGCGAGCGCTATCGATTTGCGTGGGATGCAGGGGATCGGCTGGTCGCACAGCAGGATCTGGATGGCAGTCAAAAGCGCTACACCTACGACGCGCTGAACAATCCGGTTCGAGTCGAACAACGGCCCTCACTGGACGCGGGCATTCCAGCTTCTGACGCGATGAGCCATCTGCTGGAACGCGATGCGGTGGGACGATTGATCGCCAAGACAACCGCCGATGGTCGAACGGATTACCGCTACGACGCGCGGGATCAACTTACCGAGATCACTTTCACCAATCCGGACGGCGCGCAGCAAAGGGTGGGCTTCACTTACAACGCCCTTGGCCAATTGCTGACTGAAAACTCTGCCTCCGGGACGCTTGAGCATCATTACGACGAACTGGGCAATCTCACTCAGACCCTGCTGCCGGATGGCCGCTGGCTCAATCGTCTGCATTACGGCAGCGGCCATTTGCACCAGATCAATCTGGGCGGCCAAGTCATCTGCGACTTTGAACGTGACCGGTTGCATCGCGAGGTGCTGCGCACCCAAGGCCAAATCAACACCCGCAGCCAGTACGACCGCAGCGGCCGGTTGCGCACGCGCCAGCAACGCCTCGCCGGTCAACCGGTTCAATTGCCGGCCGAGAGCGCAAAAGACTATGAATATGACCTTGCAGACAATCTGATCAGCCGCCTGCAGCGGAATCGTCAAGGCGATCAGCGCACACTGCTGCACTACGATGCCACGGCGCGAATTCTCGCCACTCAGGAAAGCGCTCACGGTCGCGATGAAATCTTCGCCTACGACGCAGCGGCCAACCTGCTGGACGGTCCCTGTCCCAACGCCGGATGGGTCCGCCATAACAAGCTGCTGACCTGGCAGGACAAACGCTATCGCTACGATGGCTTCGGCCGAATGATCGAAAAACACAGCGTGCGACAGGGCACACAGCGCTTCGTTTACGACGCCGAGAGCCGTTTGCTCGAAGTGCACAATCCGAACGGTCATGTAGTGCGCATGACCTACGACCCGCTGGGTCGACGCGTCGGCAAAAGCGAACACAACGCGAAGGGTTTGCTGATCGGCGAAACCCGCTTCACGTGGGACGGCCTGCGTCTGCTACAGGAGTATCGTCACGCCCAGACCAGCCTTTATGTCTACGCGGACGATGGCCACGAGCCTGTCGCGCGGGTCGACGGCAGCGGCGACTTTCAGAAAATCCGCTATTACCACAACGACCTCAACGGCCTACCCGAACAACTGACCGAGACCGACGGCCACATCGTCTGGCAGGCGCGTTACCAAGTCTGGGGCAACACCGCCGAAGAGGTTCGCGAGCCCTATTTCATTGAAGAGCAGAACCTGCGTTTTCAAGGCCAATACCTTGATCGCGAGACCGGACTGCACTACAACACCTTCAGGTTCTACGACCCGGACGTGGGCCGGTTTACCACGCCAGACCCGATTGGGCTGGCGGGTGGGATCAATCTGTATGCGTATGCGCCGAATCCGATTGGGTGGGTGGATCCGCTGGGTTGGAAACCATGCTTCCGAGACGCAAAAGCTCAAGCTCATGCTGAGTCGATCATCAAGAGACATGGCGGCGTGGCGGCGGCTGAAAACCGGTATCAAATGCCTAATCGGCGCGCGGCGCGACAGGCTGCTTCGGAGATTGCGGGTAATTTGGGGTCCAGACCTGTGCCTTTTACAAAGGCAGAATTCCGAGGCGGACCGCCTACCTGGAAAAACTCGCAAACCAAAATCGGGATGAGAAATCAATCTGAAACATCTGGATGGAGAGATGACTCACCGGGTCACCCTCAGCTGGGTGCTGGACCCCACGTAAATGCGTGGAACACTGAAAAAGGCATCACATCCAACCTTCATCTGGACTACTGATATGAAAAAAAACGCCATACGCTGGAGTTCGAATCTCGAGAATGCGCTGGATGTCGGGGTGAAGCCTTATTGGTACACGGTTTGTCATGCGCAAAATGAGTTACCAGAACATCCGGAGAAAAACCCGTGGAATCAAGACGAGGCTGAGTTTGAAACGACTGTTTATCTTGCGGATGACTGCGTAATAACAATGCGCCCAGCTCGTTACTCTCTGAATACGGATGGTGGTGGTGACTATGAAAAAGATCACTACTTTCTGGAAGTCTCCAACCAAGACGCTTCCGTTATCCTCAGTTCAGCCCAGACCTACAGGTGGGAGGAGGTAAACCAACTGGCGTTGTTTTTTAGAGGCATATCGTTCACCGCTGCAACTCGGGTTTGGAAGGTAAAAAAGCCGTAGCCCATTAACCCCCGCTTACGTGGCGTGAAGAAGAAATGTCTGACCCCCTCTACGCAGCCCGCCTCGGCGACGCCCTTTCCCACACCCCGATGATGGCGGACATCCTCGGGGGTGTGCTTGAGGTCGCGGCCAACGTTGCAATCACTGCACTCGCCACTGCGGCGGTCGTGGCCGCGACGGGCATCACCGTAGCCACCGGCGGGCTCGGCGCTTGCGTGCTGGGGGTCGTGGTCGGTGTGGTGGTCGGCGTGGCGATGAGCAAGACCGGGGCGGACAAAGGGTTAAGCGAGTTATGCGAGGACATCGGCAATGGCCTGTTCCCGCCGACGGTACAGGCCAACATCCTCACTGGATCGACCGACACTTTCATCAACGGGATTCCCGCCGCGCGCGCCGCGGGTGCTGTGCCGTCCGACCTTGAAGCCAGCGGTACACCCGAGACTGCGGAGCCCGCTGCCGAACCTACCTATCTGGACATGGCCAAGGGGTTCTTCGCCCAAATGTGGCGCCCCACAGTGGCCGTTCCCGCGCCGGGCGTCGTGCCCAAACCGCTGGACTTGGTGCTTTGCACACGGCACCCGCCCATGCCGCCGCAGTTTCTTGCCGAAGGGTCGGACAAGGTCACCATCAACGGGCAACCCGCCGTTCGCAGTGGCGACCGCAGCACGTGTGATGCCACTGTCGTTTCGTCCGGATTGATCTCACCCAACGTGCGCATTGGCGGCGGCAAAGTAGTGGTGCGGGAAATTCGCAGCGGCAAGACGCCGGGTATTGGCCTGGCCATCGCGGCGTTGATGATGCTCAAGGGCGGCAAGGGAAAATTTGTCAGCAATCTGCCGTGCATGTTGCTGGCCGGTGCGACATCGTTTGTCACCAGCATGGCCGTCAGCGCCCTGACTCGCGCCAGCAGCGGCGCGCCAAACCCGGTTCACGCCGCCACTGGCGCCAAGGTGCTGGGTGGCGAAGACGAGCTGGACGCCGTCCTGCCTGCCTTGCTCCCCATTCATTGGCAACGCGTTTACAACAGTCGAGACGAACGAATCGACGGGCTGTTCGGCGTGGGCTGGAACGTTCGCTTTGAGGTTAGCGTCGAGCTTGAGCCTCATCCCGATGGCGGCCAGTGCCTGATTTACACCGACGAGCAAGGCCGACGCATCGACATGGGCTTGATCCCATTGGGTGGCGCGGTATTCAGCGCCGGTGAAGGGTTGAGCGTGAGGCGCCACGGCAACGGCCAGCTGTTGATCGAAAGCGAGGACGGCCTTTATCGACTGTTTGAGCCGACGCCCGCGACCCCGGCCCGTCTTCGATTGACGCAACTGGGCGACCGCAACGACAACCGCATTTACCTCGACTACGACGACGCTGGACGCCTGACCCAACTGCGCGACACGTTCGAGCAGCCTCGTCTGGTGCTGGGTTATTCAGCGACTCACCCTCGCCGCGTCGCGCGTATTGAGCGGGTGATCCCCCACGAAGCGCGGGAACTGCTGGCGTCCTACGACTACGACGCGCGCGGTCAACTGATCGAGGTTCGCAATGCGTCGGGCATCGTGCTACGCCGTTTCGCCTACGACGAAGGCTTGCGCATGTGCGAGCACCAACTCGCGGCCGGTCTGCGCTGTTTCTACCAGTGGGCATGCGTAGACGGCAAGTGGCGAGTGGCGCATCACTGGACGGATCAGGGCGATGAGTACCGCTTCGATTACGACGTGGCAGCGGGCGTGACGCGCATTACCGACAACCTGAATCGGGTCAGCACGCGCTGCTGGAACGCGCAGCATCAAATCACTGAATACCGCGACAACCTGGGCCACCTCTGGCGCTTCGAATGGAACAACGAACGCCAGTTGTTGAGCGCCACTGATCCGCAGAACGGCCGGTGGGAGTACGGCTATGACGAGGCCGGAAACCTGTGCTCCACCCTCGATCCGCTAGGGCGCAGGGAATCGACGGTGTGGCTGGAACACTGGGCGTTGCCGCTGGCCGAAACCGACAGCGCGGGCAGCACATGGCGTTACCGCTACGATCAGCGCGGCAACCGAACAGAGGAAATCGACCCTTCGGGGCACGCGACCCGTTATCGACACGACGCGTTCGGCAGGGTGATCGAGATCATCGATGCCAGCGGCAGGAGCAAGACGCTGCGCTGGAACGACTTCGGGCAATTGCTCGAACTCATCGACTGCTCCGGCTACCCGACCCGTTATCAGTACGACGCACGTGGACAGTTGATCAGCATCACCGACGCCCTCGGCGAGCGAACGCAACTGACCTACGACGCTCGGGGGCATCTGAACCACTGCACACTCGCGGACGGCCGCACTCAGCAATACCAACGCAGTGCCAGCGGCCAGCTCATCGGCTATCTCGACCCGGCTGGGCATCTGAGCCAATACCGCTACGACAGACGCGGCACCATTCGCCAACGTGTCGATGCGCAGGGTCGGCGACTCGACTTTGAGCACGACGCGTTTGGTCGGCTGAACGTTCTGACCAACGAAAACGGCGAACATTATCGCTTCACCTGGGACGCCAATGATCGTCTGACCGAGCAGCTCGATCTGGACGGCAGCGCCCGTCGCTACCGCTACGACGCATTGGGTAACGTCACCCAGATTGCCTATTGGCCGGCTCCATTTGGGGAGGGTCTGGCATTGGTGCCCGACACTCCGCCTGCGCCCATCGTGCATGCGCTTGAGCGGGATTCGGTGGGGCGGCTGATCGCCAAGGTGACTGACGACGGTCGCACCGAATACCAGTACAACGCGCGCGACCAGATGTGTTCGGCCAGCTTCACAGGCACTGATGGCGTGCGACAGTCCCTCAACTTTGCCTACAACGCTTCAGGACAGCTGCTGCAAGAGCAGAGTGACGCGGGCTCTCTGACCCACGTTTACGATGAACTGGGAAACCTGGCGCAAACGCAATTGCCCGATGGCCGCTGGTTGAATCGCCTGCACTACGGCGGCGGCCACCTGCACCAGATCAACCTGGACGGCGTCGTCATCAGCGACTTCGAGCGCGACCGCTTGCATCGCGAAGTGCTGCGCACCCAAGGCCAGAGCACGATGTATCAACGCTACGACCGCACCGGGCGTCTGCACACTCGCCTGCGTCGGCGCAGCGATCAACCAGCTCAGCTGCCCGCGCCAGACCAGCAGCATTTCGAGTACGACCCCGGCAACAACCTGGTGGGCGAGACCCAACGTCAAGCCGGTCAGGATCATCGCCAGTTGCTGCACTACGACGCCACGGGCCGCATCCTGGCCAGTCAGGGCGTCGTTCAAGGCCAGCATGAAATCTTTGCGTATGACCCGGCCGCCAACCTGCTCGATGCCACGCAATCGGGCAGTCGCCACGTGTTGCATAACAAACTGCTCACCTATCAGGACAAGCGTTATCGCTACGACGCCTTTGGCCGAATGGTCGAAAAACGCAGCGGCTCAGCACGGGTGCAGCGTTTCAGCTACGACGCCGAGCATCGATTGACAGAGGTCCGCACGCGCGACGGTGTGCGTGAAACGGTTGTGCACATGCAGTACGACCCATTGGGGCGGCGCATCGCCAAGGTCGAGCGAAACGCCCAAGGCACCCTGCTGGGAGAAACGCGGTTTGTCTGGGACGGCTTGCGCCTGCTGCAAGAACACAAGCACGGGCTGAGCAGCCTGTATGTCTACGCTGACAACGGCCAAGAGCCGTTGGCGCGCGTGGACGGCACAGGCGCTCAACAACGCATTCGTTACTACCAAAACGATCTCAACGGTTCGCCGCAACAGCTTCTGGAGCCGGATGGCACGACCCTCTGGCGCGCCCGCTATCGAACTTGGGGCAACACCGTTGAAGAGGTCCGTGAGGCGCATTTTCTGGAAGAGCAGAACCTGCGGTTTCAGGGGCAATACCTGGATCGTGAAACGGGCCTGCACTACAACACCTTTCGGTTTTATGACCCGGACATCGGGCGCTTCACGACCAAGGACCCGATTGGCCTTCAGGGTGGTTTCAACCTCTATGCCTATGCCCCGAACCCCATCACGTACATTGACCCGCTGGGCCTTAGCACCGCCCTCGTCCCCTACTGGCCGCCAAACCGTGGCGCTCTGGGCCCTATCGACAACATCACGCTGCAACCGGGCACGATCATCGACCGTTACGGCTATCCGGGCGGGACGTTCACGTCGCCGGTGGGCATTCCTTACACCATGCGCGCACTACCGCCGGGCACGAACCTCAAGCCCTACACGGTTTATGAAGTCATGAAGCCGATTCCTAACGTATCCTCCAGCAAAATCGCGCCGTGGTTTGGCGAGTTGGGTTACGGACAGCAATTCGAGCTTGAGAAATCAGTCCAGTCGTACCTCGACTCCGGACATTTGAGAGAAGTCAAAAAAGGAGGCAAATGTGGATCGCCTTGAGTTGGGCCAACAGCTGAAAGCCCTGAACGCCCCCGCGGACAGTTACGCCATCGGCGATGTCCGCGATGAAGCGCTTTGCCTGATCGAAGAGGGCGGGGTATGGAAGATTTTCTACAGCGAGCGGGGCCTCCGGACTGAGGAGCAGTCGTTCGACCGGGAGGACGTCGCGTGCGAGGCATTTCTGCAACGCTTGAAGCGGATGCTGGGGATGGGCTGAATCGTGAGGGTTGGATCAGTATCAGCGTGCGCAGTCTGCCCCTTGATTCCCCTGTTTCAAAACCGTACTAAACACCCTGTTTAAAATCGCGCAGTTACAGCAGTTCGCTAACTTTTATAACCGCAATGTATCCACTTACAAAACAATGGATACATTGAACCACCAGCATTCACGCCTGCGTAAAGTATTTGCAAAGTTCACCCTGTCCGTTTTTAACTGCCTGTAGTCTGAACATTGCTCCATCCCCAGCTACAGGTCACTCCCTATGAACCATTTATTGTGGAAGTTATTTCCAAAGACCCAGCGCGAGTTTTTGTTAGAGCGGCTGTCCGTCGTGGACCGTCAGGTGGTGAACAAGACGCTGTCGCGCAAGGCCCGGTTTCCCGAGGCCTTCGACCATTTCGAGTGCATTTTCATTCACGTGCCAAAGTGCGCAGGCAGCAGTGTAGCGATGTCGATTTTTGGCGACACACCCACCGGGCATTTGCCATTGTACTGGTACGAGAAGCAGTTCAAAGAGCGTTATGAGCAGTATTTCAAGTTTGGCTTTGTACGTGATCCATTACATAGAGCATTGTCGGCTTATCGTTATTTATTGCAGAACCCGCAGCCGCGAGATAGAGCGGCCTTTGAGTTGGTTAGCCGTTATTCGCGGTTCGATACGTTCGTCGATGGCTGGTTGCACGCAGAGAATGTGTCGAAGCAAATACACTTCGCGCCTCAATATCATTTTCTGCAAAACGGCATGGGGCAGATTGCGGTGGATTTCATCGGGCGGCAGGAGCATCTGGAGTCGGATTTCACTGCGCTGTGCGAACACCTCGGGATCAGCGTCCCGTTGCGCCATCTCAATCGCTCGCCCGGTGCTCACTATCGAACGAACGGTTTGTGTTCCGATGCCTCGCGCAAGCGTATCCGAGAGGTGTACGCCCGCGACTATGAGCTGTTTTCCTATGACTGACGGCCGTTACGAGGCTCGCCCGATGATCATTGATGCACCGCTCGCGGTCAGACAATTGGAGCGTGAGTCGCTCAAACATCAACGCGCCTGTTGCATCTGGTTCACCGGGCTGTCGGGCGCGGGGAAAACCACGCTGGGCAATCATCTGGACCAGACGCTGGTGGCGCACGGGCTGCACAGTTACTTGCTCGACGGCGATCGGTTGCGTCGCGGGCTGTGTCAGGACCTGGGCATGAGCGAAGAGAGTCGGCGGGAAAATGTCCGTCGCATCGGTGAGGTCGCCAAGTTGATGGTGGACGCGGGGTTGATCGTGATCGTGTCGGCAATCTCGCCTTATCGCGCAGACCGCGATGCCTGCCGACGTCATTTCGCCGAGGGGCAGTTCATCGAGGTGCACGTCAGCACGCCATTGCGCGAGTGCATGCGTCGAGATGCGAAAGGACTGTATCGGGCGGTGCGCGAGGGCAAAATACGGAATTTCACCGGAATCGACAGCCCGTACGAGCCACCGACTGAGCCGGAATATGTTGTGGACACCCGCGTGGATTCCGGCGCCCTGTTCATCGATCAGTTGCTGTCGCAGTTGCTGGAGACGCGACCGAGGAGCGGTGCTTACCCAGCATTTACGAGTTCGCGTGCGCTGTAGCGTCAGTTATCCATTCGGCGACTGAACTATCGCTTCGCTGCCGTCGTACCTCCGGCGTCTCCCACAGGATTTGATGCACGCCGAAGCGTTGCGACTGACATCAAATCCGGGGATGCGGGTCGGCCCCGGAAAAGGCGGCCGACGCTTAGCCTGTGGGAGCTGCCGGAGCTGTGCGACGGCCGTGATAGCGTCTCTCACAGGATTTGATGCAGGGCGAAGCGTTGCGACTGACATCGAATCCGGGATGCAGGTCGACCCCGGAAAAGGCGGCCGACGCTTAACCTGTGGGAGCTGCCGGAGCTGCGCGACGGCCGTGATAGCGTCTCTCACAGGATTTGATGCAGGGCGAAGCGTTGCGACTGACATCGAATCCGGGATGCAGGTCGATCCCGGAAAAGGCGGCCGACGCTTAACCTGTGGGAGCTGCCGGAGCTGTGCGACGGCCGCGATAGCGTCTCTCACAGGATTTGATGCAGGGCGAAGCGTTGCGACTGACATCAAATCCGGGGATGCAGGTCGGCCCCGGAAAAGGCGGCCGACGCTTAACCTGTGGGAGCTGCCGGAGCTGCGCGACGGCCGTGATAGCGTCTCTCACAGGATTTGATGCAGGGCGAAGCGTTGCGACTGACATCAAATTCGGGATGCGGGTCGACCCCGGAAAGGCGGCCGACGCTTAGCCTATGGGAGCTGCCGGAGCTGTGCGACGGCCGCGAAAGCGGCCTGTCAGGCAACGAGAAATCAATACCCGCGATTGAACATCACTACTTTGCCCATCATGGCGGCGGCGAATTGTTGGGCGGTCATTTTTTCGCCATTGAAGTCTACGACGTCGTCGGCGTAGTGCAGGTTGGACACGATGTTGTCGCCCTCGACCTTGCCCACTTGCAGCATGATCGCCATGCCGCCCACCGTTTCAGCGGCGCCCTGCGCCTGTTGCGCGATGGCGGCCGGGTCGGTCAGGCCGGCCGACTGCGCTTGCAGCGAAGCGAGGTCACGGATCATCGGTTTGGACAGCACCAGCTTGGCGTCGGCCTGGGTCAGCAGTTGTTTGAGCAACGCAGCGCCTGGCTGGTCGAAGGACGTCGGATTCCCCAAATCCATCGTCAGGCTGAAATGGCTCTCGCCATTGGCCGTCTTCAACGACAGTTTTTCCAGCTCGATGTGTGGTTTGGCGGCCAGCATTTTGCCGACTTCCGCTTGCACCAGCGCTTGGTCTGCCGCGCTCAACTGTGGCGTGTAGGACTCGCCCATTGCCGCTGCCGCCTGGGCTTGCGGCTGGATTTTGTCCTTGTAGATCTGCAGCAGGTTCTTGGTGGAGGCGATGTCGAAGTTGGCAAACTTCCACAGCATCTGCGAAGAGCCGATGGTTTTGCCCGCGACGCTGATGTTGCCGATGTCGTAGCTCACTTGCGCGTTCAGGCTGCCTTCCACTTCCTGCAACAGGCTGGTGTTGACGAAATCCTTGAACTGGATCGGCGGCTGGCCAGCGGCCTGGAACGTGGCCGAGGACACCTTCGCGTCGCTGTGACCCAGGTAGAAGCCGGACTTGCCTTTGGTGCCGCCCGTGTTGAAGGTCACGTCGTTGAGGGTCAAGTGCACCGGGCCCTCTTCGGAGGTCGCGGTCACGTCCAGGCTACCCAGCACGCCGTTGGCTTCGAGCTTTTCGCCGTCGGCGGTGCCCGACGCGTTCAGGGTGAAACCGGAGAATTTGAACGAGCCGTTCTGATCGTCGAACTGGAACGGCAGGAAGTCGATCCGGCCCTGCCCTGCGCGGTCGTAACCCATGCTGAAATGGGCGGTCAGCGGCGCTTGGCCGTTGGTCATGGCAAACCATTTTTCGGAGAAGACGTTCTTTTCCAGTTCGGTGTTGCTGGCAGCCATGACCGGCACCAGATTCAACGATTTCACGCGGCTCCATGGGAACGGCCCGTGTTCGATGTTATCCACGAACAGCAATTCGATCGGCTGGCCTTCATTCAGCTTGGGGTTCTGAATCGTGAACTTGTAGTGGGCGGTACTGGTGAAAAAATGCCGATCCAGCGACAGCAGCTGCACACTCGCGCTGCCTTCGTGACCCGCAAAGGCGGTCTGGATCTGTTGGTTGCCCTGCTGAACGGCATCGCCGAGCACGCCTTCGAGGCGGGTGCCCGTGTACCAGGCGCCAGCGGTGATGAGAGCGCCTGCGACTATGACCACGCCTACGGCAATGTTGACTGATTTTTTCATGTGTCGACTCGAAGATGTCCGTTCTTGAAGAGAGGTGATGTCGTCCCTGACCCCGGAGGGTTCCGGCGCCACAACAGGGGCGCCGAGCAGCACCTTGCGCTGCCCAGAGCCCGGCGAGAGTAGCACCTGACGAGGTCATTTTGCAGCCGTTGCGCCTAGCCACGGCCTTTGCCGAGGCGTTAGGCTGGGCGTCACTCTGCAAACGGGATCGATGAAATGAGCAACGTGCAAACGCCGAAGGGGCCGATCAAGGCCGTGATTTTCGACATGGATGGCCTGTTGCTGGACACCGAGGGCATCTACACCGAAGTCACTGACACCATCGCCAAATGGCACGGCAAGACGTTCGACTGGGCGGTGAAGCAGCACTCCATCGGCCGTGGCTCGCAGGATTTCGCCGAGTATGTGATCAGCGCGCTGCAACTGCCGATGTCCGCCGAGGAATTTCTCACGGTTCGTCAGCCAATGCTCGACGAGCGCTTCCCTCACGCAACGCCGATGCCGGGTGCCGAAGCGCTGGTGCGTCATCTCGCCGAGCACAATATTCCGATTGCCGTGGGCACCAGTTCGTCGCTGCACTATTTCAAGGTGAAGACGGATAATCATGGCGCGTGGTTCGAGCTGTTCCGCCACGTGGTGACCGCTGACCATCAGGACGTCAAGGCCGCCAAACCGGCGCCGGATATCTTCCTGACGGCTGCCCGGTTGTTGGGCGTCGATCCGAAAGACTGCCTGGTGTTCGAAGATTCGCCGTTTGGCGTGACCGCTGCCAAGACAGCCGGGATGTACGCGGTGGCTGTCCCGGATTCGCACATGCCAGTGGCGCAATACGCCCACGCGGACCTGATACTGGGGTCGCTGGCAGAGTTTCCGCTGGAAGATTGGGGGCTGCCGGGGTATCGCCGTTGATCCACATTGTTCTGGAGCAAGCCACGGACGTTAAGTGCCGACTAGGGTGACGGCTAGGGTGGACTCATAAGCGCTACAGAACTTGTCGCGATTTCCTACCGGCTGTAACGAGGATAGCGGGCATCACCACACATTCCGCGGCGCTAAAGTCGCCCACATGAATAACGTCACACACTATCTGTCCTCCAACGGCGAAGATCTTTACCAACATTGGTTAGAGCGGTTGAAGGACAGAACCGCCAAAGCCAGAATCACCATGCGCGTCAACCGAATCGCTGCAGGCGCATTCGGGGACTGCAAACCCGTAGGCCAGGGTGTCTGGGAGTTAAAGATCGATCACGGCCCAGGTTATCGGGTTTACTATGCCCTGGCCGACAAGCAATTGATCTTGCTGTTGCTAGGGGGCGACAAGCGTAGCCAGCAGGCGGATATCCACAAAGCGATAGCGTGCTGGGGCGATTACCAGTGGAGAAAGCCATGACCAGATCACGTGATCACGACGAAACAGTCATTGCGATGATTCGGGACGATCCGCAATTTGCAGCAGAGTATCTCCGAATTGCGTTCGAAGAGCTGGACGAAGAAGGAGGAGACATTGCGTTTATCTCCGCCCTGAGACACGTAGTCGAGGCGCGCGGAGGGATGACGGTCATCGCAGCGAAAACAGGACTCTCTCGCGAAAGCCTCCGTAGAGCGTTGTCCCCGAGTGGTAATCCCACCTTGAAAACGATGCGTCAGGTCGTGCATGCCACGGGTTTGACGTTCGCCGCCATTGCGTGACGCTGCAACTTAAATCACCCGCTTCAAATCCACCCCCAACGCCTGCGCAAACGCCTTGACCAGCGGGCTTCTCGGGGCGTTTTGGCGGAGGATGAGGTTGAAGGGGGTGCGCAGGTGAATGAGGTCAGGACGCAGTGCGCGGAGCTGGCCGTCGCGGATCAGGTTGCGCGCGAAGTGTTCGGGCAAGAAACCGACGAAGCGCCCGGTGAGGATCAGCATCGCGACCGCTTCGACCTGTGAGGCCGACGCCGATTGGCTGTCGTCATTGACGAAACTGGCCTTGTCGCGGTGAATGGCATAGCGGTGGTTCACCACTTGGGAATGACGCAGGCTGTCGATGTCCAGTTCTCGGTCATCGACGTTGAACAGCGGATGCCCGACCGCGCAATACGCGTGGGACAATTCTTCATACAGCTCAAAATAATCAAACTCTTCACGACGCTGATACACCGGCACGAGGCCGACGCTCAATCGCCCTTCGACCACGCCCCGCTCTATTTCGTCGAGTTGCGAGGCATGGAGGCGCAGTCTTACTTTGGGCGCGTCATCGTGCATTGTTCGAAGCGCGGCAATTAACGGCGAACTTTGATCGGACATCGTGTTGTCGATAACGCCAATACTCAGGTCGCCGATCAGTTCATTTTGTGCCGAACTAATCCGGTCGCGAAAAGTGTCCACCGAGGCAAATAATTCGATGGCCGCCTGATAGACCAGCTTGCCCTCTTCGGTCAGATGAAAACCTTCACGCCCGCGTGTGCAGAGCCGCATGCCGATACGAATTTCGAGGTCGGAAATCTGCTTGCTGATGGCTGCAAGCCCCACGTTCAGCTCGTTTTGCGCGGCACTGAAGCCGCCTGCCTCGACCACAGCCTGAAAAACCCGCAGGAGCTTGAAGTCCATTCCACTGAGCGATAAAGGGGGACGAATCCCCGGTTTCGGCGGCACGTTTCCAGAAGTGGAAAGTGGAGTTTCCATAATGCTTATTTACCTCGCCCGTCATATTCAACAGGCTTTGACCCACAACAAAAACATGCCCGATTGATAATAATGAACACAGAAAATGGCGATTGGCAACCATCTGCACGACGCCCTGATCAGTGACCCGGTCGCTGCGATCAGAGAATAAAACCTGACACTTCGATCAGGACTTTTAACGCGACACTGCCCCTCACTCTCAGCGAATATCCAGCCTCGGATGCGTGCCCGAACACTCGCCAATCCGCCTGAAGTGCACTCGCTGAAATCGAACATGCGCGGCCTGAACAGCTTCGGAGAGACACCATGAACCAGAATCCGGCAGAACGTCTGCAAGCCGAGCGCAAAAAGGCCGAAAACGAGTTCGACATCACTCAGTACGAACACGTCCCGCGTCGCTACTACGGGCGCATTTTCTTCGCAACGCTGATCGTCATTGCCTTGGCGGGTCTTGCCCGGGCGTTCGCCAACGGCCAGATCGAGTGGAGCTACATCGGCCAGTTTCTGACCTCCGAAGCGATTCTTTGGGGGCTGCTCAACACCATCATCATGTCAGTGTTGGCGATGGCGCTCGGTGTGGTGATCGGCGTGATCACCGCGATCATGCGCATGTCCGCCAACCCGATTCTGCGCTACGTCGCGATCACCTACACCTGGCTGTTTCGCGGCACGCCGCTGATTCTGCAATTGCTGCTGTGGTTCAACCTGGCGCTGATCTTCCCGGTCATCGGCATTCCCGGCCTGTTTCAGCTCGATACTGTGAGCCTGATGACGCCTTTCGTGGCCGCGCTGCTGGGCCTGAGCATCAATCAGGGCGCGTACACCGCCGAGGTCGTGCGCGCGGGTCTGCTGTCGGTGGACACCGGCCAGTACGAGGCCGCGAAATCCATCGGCATGCCGCGCTTGCAGGCGCTGCGTCGGGTGATTCTGCCCCAGGCGATGCGCGTGATCATTCCGCCGGTGGGCAACGAATTCATCGGCATGGTGAAGATGACCAGCCTGGCCAGCGTCATCCAATACTCCGAGTTGCTGCACAACGCTCAGAACATTTACTACGCCAACGCCCGCGTCATGGAGCTGCTGATCGTCGCCGGTATCTGGTACCTGGCGGTGGTCACGGTGCTGTCGTTCGGTCAGAGCCGTCTGGAGCTGCGCTTCGCGCGCGGCGCTGGCAAGCGCTCGTAAGTCAGGCCCTGGAGAATCGCCATGAGAAGCATCGTCAAAGCCGTCGGCCTGAACAAATATTACGACCAGTTTCATGCCTTGAAAGACGTCAGCATCGAGGTCGAGCAAGGCGAGGTGCTGTGCATCATCGGGCCTTCGGGCTCCGGCAAGAGCACGCTGCTGCGTTGCGTCAACCAACTGGAAAAGATCGACAAGGGCGGCCTGTGGGTCGATGGCGAGCTGGTGGGTTATCGCATCGTCGGCAACAAACTGCATGAGCTGAACGACGCGCAGATCGCCCGTCAGCGCCTGAGCACCGGCATGGTGTTCCAGCGTTTCAACCTGTTCCCGCACATGACCGCGTTGCAGAACGTGATCGAAGGCCCGATCCAGGTGCTCAAGCGTTCGCCCAAGGAAGCCAACGAAGAGGCAGTCGAACTGCTGGCCCGCGTCGGCCTTGCGGACAAGCGCCATTCCTATCCCGTCGAACTGTCCGGCGGCCAGCAACAGCGCGTGGCCATCGCTCGCGCGCTGGCGATGCGGCCCAAGCTGATGCTGTTCGACGAGCCCACTTCCGCCCTCGACCCGGAGCTGGTGGGCGAAGTGTTGTCGGTGATGCGCGACCTTGCGCACAGCGGCATGACCATGATCGTCGTGACCCATGAGCTGGGCTTCGCTCGCGAAGTCTCCAACCGCATGGTGTTCATGGACGGGGGCCAGATTGTGGAGGCCGGCAGCCCGGAAGACATTCTAATAAGCCCACAAAACCCAAGAACCCAAAGCTTCATTTCTGCCGTTCGCACCTAAACCAGAACAAACGAGAACGACCATGAAAAAAATGATCCTCCCGACGTTACTCGCAGGCCTGATGGCCTCCTCCGCGGTCTTCGCTGACGTGCCCGCCAGCCTCAAGGAAAAAGGCGAAATCACCGCCGCCATCGTGCCGAACTACCCACCGATGGACTTCAAGGACACCAGCACCAACACGCTGACCGGTCTTGACGTGGACCTGGGCAACGCGCTGGCCGAGCGTCTTGGCGTGAAAATCAAATGGCAGGAAACGGCTTTCGAGCAGATGGTCAGCGGCCTGGTCACCAAGCGCTTCGACATCATTCTGTCGGGCATGACCGATACCGCCGAACGCCAGAAGTCGGTGACGTTCATCGATTACTTCACCAGCGGCCCACAGCTGTACACACTCACCAAAAACACCGAGCTGAATCAGCCTGAAGACCTGTGCGGCAAGAAAGTCGGCACCAGCCGCCGCACCACCTGGCCTGCGGAAATCGCGGCGTGGAGCAAGGAAAACTGCGAGGCCAAGGGCAAACCTGCCATCGTTGTCAGCGGTTCCGAAGGCTCGGCCGACGCCCGCGCGCAACTGCGTCAGGGTCGTCTGGACGCGGCCATGCAAGGCAGCGAAACCATTCCTTACCTGATGTCGCAGGAGAAGGACACCTACAAGCCCATCGGCCTGGCGATCTCCAAGCAGTTCACCGGCCTGGGCGTGAACAAGTCCAATCCTGAGCTGGCGAAGGCGATTGCCGAAGCGATGCAAGCGATGGTCGATGACGGCACCTACGGCAAGATCCTGAAGAAGTGGGAGCTGGAACAGGGTGCAGTGGCCAAGGTCGGGATGGATCAGGGCAAATGATTCGCCGCTTTGTATAGGTACGCCGACAAACTGTAGGAGTGAGCTTGCTCGCGATTGCGATCTGTCAGTCAGCATCCCTATGGCTGTTCGACCGACATCGCGAGCAAGCTCACTCCTACAGGCTCCGGGTCACGATCAAACAAGGACATAAAAACAACAGTGGCCACCTACTCCCTCGTCATCCGCCGCCTGATGGTCTGTTCACTGACCATCGTCATGAGCCGCGCGATGACCAGCCCGTTACTCACACTGTTCCTGAGCACCAAGCTGGGGTTGAATCAGCAGGACGTCGGGCTGTTGATGGGCATCGCGGTGTTCCTCGCGACGCTGCTGGGGCTGTACGGCGGGTACATCATCGATCGGCTGGAAAAGCGCAAGCTGCTCATTCTGGCGATGCTCTCCAGTGCCATCGGCTTCACGCTGCTGACCTTCGCCCAGAACGTTTACCTGACCACCCTGACCCTGGTGATCACCGAAACCGCCTCGGCGCTGTTCCTCATCGGCTCCAAAGCGATCATCAGCGAAAACCTCCCCATCGGTCAGCGCGCCAAGGTGTTTTCGCTGCGCTACACCCTGACCAACATCGGCTACGCCACCGGCCCCATGCTTGGCGTGCTGATTGCCGGGCAACTGCCTTTGGCGCCGTTTCTGATTGCCAGCGCCATCGCGTTCGGCAGCATGTTTCTGATGATCGGCATCCCGCCGACCGTGGCGGACAATCAAAACCAGCCGCGCAGTTTTCTCGACACCCTCGCCACGCTGAAGGGCGACCGTACGCTGATCCTGTTCACCGGCGGCAGCCTGCTCAGCACCATCGTTCACGGCCGTTACACGCTGTACCTCTCGCAGTTTTTGCTGGTCACCCACACCCCGGCGCAAGCCCTGAAAATCCTCTCTGCGGTGTTGGCCTGCAACGCGATCACAGTAATCCTGATGCAGTACCAGATCGGCCGTTTTCTCAAGCGCGAACAACTGCCGTACTGGATTTGCCTCGGCACTGCGTTGTTTGCCGTCGGACTGTTCGGTTTCAGCTTCGCCCAGACGACGGTGGCGTGGTGTGCGGCAATGTTCGTGTTCACGCTGGGCGAGATGATCATCTACCCCGCCGAGTACCTGTTCGTCGACACCATCGCCCCGGAACACCTGCGGGGCAGCTACCTGGGCGCACAAAACCTCGCGGCCTTCGGTGGCGCGATGAGCCCGGTGATCTGTGGTTATTTATTGATCAACTCGCCTGCGCCAACGATGTTTTACGTGCTGGCGGGGCTGACGGCGGTGGGTGGCACGTTATGTTTTTTGGCGGGGCGCAATGCGAGGCTCACAACCGCTGACATCGCTCCCTGAACCAGCGGCTCGTTGCCCCTCGCCCTCATGCGAATGAATACCTGTAGGAGTGAGCTTGCTCGCGATTGCGGAGTGTCAGAAACGAATACATCAACTGGTAAATCGCGATCGCGAGCAAGCTCACTCCTACAGTGGATGGCGTACATCAGGCATTCCTGTGAAACCCGTGCGGCAATAAGCGTCTACCTCGCCGTGCCGAAATTGTCACTTTTCAAATCCGTCATAAACAGGCGAGTATGTCCGGCCTAGAGCTGTCCTTATTTCTATCTCCCTGACGAAAAGGATATCGAGCAATGAACCACCGCATTCTTGGCCAATCCGGCCTCAAGGTTTCGACACTGACGCTGGGCTCCATGATGTTCGGCGTGCAGACCAGCACCGAAGAGTCGCTGCGCATCATCGACAAGGCCTGGGATGAAGGCGTGAATTTCATCGACACCGCCAACGTCTACAACGCCGGTCGCTCCGAAGAAATCGTCGGCGAAGCCATTGCCTCCCGCCGCAGCGAATGGGTCTTGGCCACCAAAGTCGGCAGCAGTTCAGGCAACACTGCGCCGAACACCAGCGGCCTGAACCGCAAGCACATTTTCAATGAAATCGAATCCAGCCTGCGCCGTCTCGACACCGATTACATCGACATTCATTACCTGCACAAAGAAGACCACAGCACCCCGCTGGAAGTGACGGTTTCCGCCATTGGCGACCTGATTCGCGAGGGCAAGATCCGTTACTGGGGCGTGTCCAACTTTCGGGGTTGGCGCATCGCTGAAGTGGTCAATGTCGCCGAGCGTCTGGGGGTCGACAGACCCGTGATCAGCCAGCCGCTGTACAACATCGTCAACCGTCAGGCAGAACTTGAGCAGATCACCGCCGCCAAGTTCTACGGCCTGGGCGTGGTGCCTTACAGCCCCTTGGCGCGCGGCGTGCTCAGCGGCAAATACGCGCCGGACGTTACGCCCGACAGCAGCAGCCGCGCAGGCCGTCAGGACAAGCGCATTCTGGAAACGGAGTGGCGCACCGAGTCGCTGCACATCGCGCAGAAATTGCAGCAGTACACCCAGGACAAGGGCGTCGGCCTGGTGGAGTTCGCCATTGCCTGGGTGCTGAACAACCAGGCAGTGACCTCGGCCATCGTCGGCCCGCGCACCGAAGAACAGTGGGACAGCTATACCAAAGCGCTGAGCGTGCAGATCACGGCGGAAGATGAGGCGTTCATCGATTCGCTGGTCACGCCGGGTCATGCTTCGACGCCGGGGTTCAATGATGTGCAGCATTTTGTGACGGGCCGGTATCTGTAACTCCTCCGGTTTTCTGAATCCCTGTGGGAGCACATTCATTCTGGGCGGCATCCCGACGAAACTGTGTACAGGCGACGCATTCATGTCGACTGAACAGGCCTCTCGCGAATGAATTCGCTCCTACAGGTTGTTAGGCGAGCTCTGGTCGGTCGCCTCATTTCCAAGGCGCAGGATCACCAAACAACTGCCCCTGCACCCCCTGAATCCCCATCTCCCGCAGCACGACAAACTCCCCTTCCGTCTCCACCCGCTCGGCAATCAGCGGCAGATCGATGCTGTGCGCCGCCCGTTGAATCGCCTCGATGAACAACCGTTTGTGCCGCTCCTGATCAATGGCCCGGATGTAGCTGCCTTCGATTTTCAGGTAGGCCAATCCCAGGCTCGACAGGTTGCCAATCATGCTGAACCGCCCACCAAAGTGCTGCAGCGCCAACGAATAGCCTAAATCCTTGAGACGGCGAGTCAGTGCTTCAAGGGTCTGCTGATCAGGAACCTGCTCCTCACCGATTTCCAGAATCAATCGAGGGGCCAGATGCGCGTGGCGCTTGAGCAGGTCCATGACCTCGTTCAACGCGCCCGCGTCGGAAAGCGTCGCAGCGGACAGGTTCAGCGCCAGCTTCTGGTCATGTCGAGGGAGCTGGTCGAAGACCGTTTCGAGCATCACCCGGTCGTGCCGCGCCGACCAGCCGAAGCGCTCGATCCACGGCAGGAGTCGCCCCGCGGGCAGGGTCTGCGATTCGTCATCGATCACCCGCGACAACACCTTGAAATGCAGCACGCGGCTCACGTCGCGGGCATCCATCACCGGCTGGAAAAACAGCTGAAAGCGGCGTTCGGTCAGGGCTTGATCCAACAGCTCGTACCACACGTGATGATCATCTTCGAGGCTTCCGACCGCACTGTGTTCGATGCAATACCAGATGCGGTCGGTCTGGGTTTCGGCTTGGGAAAGCGCCTGATCACCAAGGCCCAGCAAGGTCTGCGCTGAATCGCCAGGGCTGTACGGCGCCAGGCCGATATACGCAGCGGGGCTAACGTCCGACGCGCCGGTGCCACGCAGGCTGCACAACGCCGTTTCCAGTTCGTAGGCCAATTGCAGCGCTTCTTCCTTCACCAGCCCCGGCGCCAGCACGGCAAACTCGCCCCCGCGAATCCGGCTGATCAGATGCCGCGCTTCGGCGTGATTGAAACACTGGCGCACCAGCACATCACTGACGGCCACCAGCAGCGCATCGGCTTTGTGGCTGCCCAAGCGCTCGTTGAGCCCTGTCAGGTCGTTGACCCGCATCAGCAGCAGATAGCCCGAGCGGGCGTCCTCGACCTGACTGACGTGCGCGTGCAAACGCATGTCGAAATAGCGGCGATTGGCGAGCCCCGTCAGGCTGTCTTCGTAGGATTCCATGCGCAGCTTTTCGGTGCGCTCGGCCTGTTCGAGAAACAGCGCCTTGAGCTTGTCGACCATCTGGTTCATGGCCTGCACCACCCTGCGCAGCTCAGGCGTCATCGGCAGTTGCGGCACGCTGAGAAATTCGCGGCGGCCAATCGCCTGAGACTGCTCGACCAGATAATCCAGCGGCCTGAGCTGACGCCGCAGCAGCCACGCCCCCAACAGAAAACTCACGACCCCACACAGCAATAGCCAGCCTAGATTGCCCACCGCGGACTGCCATAGCTTGCCGATGGCGAACATAGGGTGGCTGACCACCTCGACCCGGGCCGCAGGCCGCCAGCCACGGCTGACAATTGCGCTGGCTCCTGCGGGCTGCAAGGCGATCAGTTCGATGAACCAGTCCGGCGCGGTCGCTGCAGGCACGGCGCTGCGCTCGACGAGGATTTTGCCCGTTGCAGGGTTTACCACGCGAATTCGCGCGTAATAGCCGCTATCGAAGATCGAGCTGACCATCAGGTCCATCATCGTCAGGTCATCCACCGACGGTGTCAGGGACAGTGCCAGCGCAGTGGCCGCGTCCTGAGCGTGGGAGCGCAGTTGGTTCACGTATTGGTCGCGGGAGCTTTCCAGGCTGACCATGAAGCCGCCACTGAACGCGACAAGCATGAACACGCAGATGGCAAGCAACAGCTGTTTGAACAGGGTCATGGGCGATTCCTTGTTCTGTCGAATGGATCAGGGCGTGTTGCCCTCGACCGGAAAACCTTCGGCTTTCATCTTGTTCAACACGTCCTGCCAGCGGGACAGCTGTTTGATATCCCCCGCGATACTGTTGCTCCCTATGGAGGCGTCCGTGGCATCCGGCAACCAAACGCCCTCACCGTTGAAGGCATACACCGGCAGCAGGTCCTTGCGGGCGTCGGCCGGTTCGAGGCTGTCGGTCAGGCTGTCGAGCACGATCGGCTCGCCATCCCCGTCCGGGTAATACGTGAGCACCATATGCGGGCGCTCGGGGTTGAGGACCTTGACGTACGTGATCAGCAGCTTGTCGGCGGGCATACCCCATTGCCGCAGGCTGAAATACTTGGCAATGGCGAAATCCTCACAGTCGCCAGCGCCCTTCCACAGCGCCTCGACAGGCGTGGCCCAATAATCGTCGACGCCCCATAAATCGATATCTTCGACGTAACGCAGCTCTCGATTGAAGAAGAGGTTGACCCGCTGCAGCAGCTCTAGGTCGGTGGCAGGCCTGCGCCCATCGAGCATCGCCCGCCATTCATCGACCCGGTGGCGCCCCTCTATCGAAGCGCCATACAGCGCAGTCGCCCGGCGGGTGATCAGCGAGAAATCCCAGTCGGTACTCGCCAGACTCGCCAACACGACACCCGTCAGCAGAATCTGACAAAGCGTGCGTACAGGGCGGTCGAGGACGAATCGGATCGCCAAGGCAGTCAGTCCATGGGATCGACCGGAGGTACTCGCTGTCGAGCCTCCAACCGAGGAAAATAATGGCATCTGGCGATCATTGCCTTGCGATTCAACGACTTCGATCGACTGCTGGCATGCGCGTGGAAATGCCTTGTCCAGGCGACCGTTTTCCGACGCCCCGTGTCGATGTCAGGATAGATCACCGTACGCACATGAATGTCAGAAAGCCTTGTAGAATGCGGGCCGCCTCGGCCGAGTCAAAGACTTTGCAAAGTTTGACAACGCCAGACACGGCCTCTAGTGTTCCATTGGATCCAATGCCCGATCAGTGAAGAAGAAATAACGATGCGCAGGACAGAGAAAGAGCAGTTTCTCCGAGAAATTCTAGGGAATGAACAACCGCCCGCGCACATGGCGCGCGCCGTTATTGAAGAGAAACTGCGTAGCGCGATTCTCGATGGCCGCTTGCCAGCCGGGTTTGCCTTGCGCCAGCAGGAGCTGGCCACACTGTTCGGTGTCAGCCGTATGCCTGTACGTGAAGCGTTGCGCCAGCTTGAGGCTCAATCGCTACTGCGCGTCGAAACCCATAAAGGCGCCGTCGTTGCACCACTGATCAATGAGGACGCGACCGACGCCTACGCGCTGCGCATTTTGTTGGAGTCTGAAGCCCTGCGGCAGTCGATCCCGCTCCTCACCGCTCAGGACATTGCAACTGCCCGGGACTTCATCGAACAGCTTGAAGTTGAAACCGACTACACGCGGATCGGCACGCTCAACCGAATGTTCCACATGACACTCTATTCCCGTGCGTCCAATAAACGCCTACTCAAGCTGGTCGAGGACGGGCTTAACGAGGAAGAACGTTTTCTGCGTTTCAACCTCAAGTACATGGGGCTGGGCAAGCTGTCCCAGCACGACCACCTGGAACTGTTGCAGATGGCTGAGGCTGGCGCCATCGAGTCGACCGTCAGCGCCCTCGCACACCACTTGAACCGTGGCGTCGAAGCCATCAACGGATATCTGAAAAGCCGTCCAGCGGAAGTCGCCAACTCCGCCCCGGCGTCAAGGAAGCGCGCCCTCGTTCCGTGAGGGTTCAAAGACCGTGGACAGCGACTGTGCACGGTCCAGCATTCGCACCCCTGCCTGTGTTCGCCGCGAGCGAGCAGACGAGGCATGGGGCTGATCGAGCATCGTAATGTGCGATGCCAGCGCCGAAGGACCCGGCCCCACGGTTATCAGTAGCCCGCGCTTGCAGGCTTGGGAAAACCTGAGTGTACGCCGAGAAAAACAAATGGCTGATGGTTGTCAATTCCGGGCAACCCATCAAAACACGCCTGATCTGCTTTCCCCATGCGGGCGGCGATCCAGAGCAATTTCGTGACTGGTCGGAGGGCCTGGCGGATCACATCGAACTGGTCACCCTCCGTCTGCCGGGGCACGGCAGCCGCCTCAAGGAAACGCCGTACGATCAATGGGCGCCCTTGCTTGAAGACGCCTTTCTTGCGTTAGAACCTTACCTGACCGAGCCCCATGCTTTTTATGGCCACAGCTTCGGTGGCCGTGTCGCGTACGAGATGGCCCGATTAACCCAGGCACATTACCCGGACCTGACACGCCACCTGTTCATTTCCGGCTGCCGCAGTCCTGACAGCCAGCAGCCAGAGCCCTATCTGCACACGCTCCCCAAAAACGACTTCATCGACGCGTTGATCAAGCTCGGCGTAGCGCCAGACTCGATCCTGCACGACAAAAAGCTCATGCGCCTCTTTGAACCGGTGATGCGCAGCGACCTTAAGCTCTCGGAATTGTGGTCGCATTGTCCCGACGGCGGGCTAAATATTCCGTTGACCGCCCTCTACGGCAGCGATGATCCGGTCGATACCGCCGTCAGCATGATGAACTGGCGCGCCTTCACCCGCCGCGAATTCGAGCTCATCGAAGTCTGTGGCCGTCATGACTTTCTCAAATCGCAGCGCCACCGCCTGCTGCACATCATCAATACACACCTGGGATTGCTGGGGGCGTGATCGTATTCAAGCCCTTCCTGCCTGCATAAACCCCCTCTCCTCACGCTCGTAATTCTCTCTGCGTTAACGCAGCACTTTGCTGTGCTTCAGGCAAACTCGGCTCAAGAACACGCCTACAGTCGGTTTCGTAAACGCGATTCTCATGGAGCAACGAAAGGAGTTGTGCACAGGGCGGAGACGAATGACGGACTTCTATCAACGTCGCCCACAAAATTCTTCCTAACCGATTATTCAGTGTAAGAGCAACGCTGAACGAGGCATTCGTTCATTATTATCGATTCTGACTCTATTGAGCTGGAAGGGTTGCTTGCATCCAAATAAAACATTGAGCGCGTGTTTTATCAGGCCACGTCACGTTCCGTTTTTAGTGCAAGTAAATATTCTTAAAAAGTAATTGCGCCCCAATTAAAAAGTGCTTTAACGTTTTCTCGTTGCCGCTTGAACGACGCCAAAGGCATCGATTTTCAAGGGCAACAAAGCGACAGCCCCCGCAGCCTGGGCGGCTGTCTCCGACACGTTTCACTCTTAGACGACGTTTTGTTCGCGGTCCGTGCTCGCCTGATTTTCAACAGCGCGTGAAACAAACACCGATCCCAGCGCCGCTGTTTCGCATCACACTTAGAACAAAGCGTTCGAACTCACACTTTTCAAGGACGTCATCATGAACATTCAAAAACAACTATTGAACCGTAAGAAATCGGAACTAAGTGCCCACCCGATATTTTCTGAAATTGATTCTCTGGATGTATTACGACGTTTCATGGAGGCTCATGTTTTCGCCGTCTGGGACTTCATGTCACTCACCAAGCGACTGCAACAGGAGCTGACCTGTACCCGGCTTCCGTGGTTGCCGCCCAAAGACCCGAAGGCCGCTCGCCTGATCAACGAGATCGTGCTGGGCGAGGAATCAGACGATCGACTCGATCATGGTCACTACAGCCATTTCGAGCTGTATCTGGATGCCATGCGCGAAGTCGGCGCCAGCACGACGCGCATTGAACGCTTCGTCGAGCTGCAAAAAGATGGCGTTCCGTACGAAGCGGCGCTGAACCGCGTTAACGCAGGTAGCGCCGAAGCAGGTTTCGTGCGGGACACCCTCGACATCGCCCTCAATGCGCCCGCTCACAGCGTCGCCGCTGCCTTCCTGCATGGCCGTGAAAGCGTCATCCCGCAGATGTTTCAACGCATCCTCGACGACTGGGGCATCACGGCCAGCCAGGCGCCGACCTTCCGCTATTACCTGGAACGCCACATTGAAGTCGATTCGGAAGACCACGGTCCCGCTGCAGAGTCGCTGCTGGCACGCCTGGTCGATGGCGACGAACAGCGCGAGCAGCAAGTCTACGAAGCCGCCATCGCCGCCGTGGAAAGCCGCATCGCGCTGTGGGATGCCCTGCGCGTGAGCATGCGCGAACCGGCGTTGGAGGTCAGTGCATGAGCCTGTCGCAGCACCTCGACTCCCCTTCAGCCCACACAAGGACGACATCATGAAAGCCGAAGACTATTTATCCTTTGCCGATGCCTGGGAAGGCCGTGCGACGATCCGCACCCGCCCGCGCCGCATCGTCGAAAACGACGAAAAACTCATCTATCCCCTGAGCCGCCAGCCGCTGGTGCTCAGCGACACCTTCACCCGCGAATGCCCGCACCTGCGAGATTTTGCGCTCATCCAGAGCCTGTACAAGTTCATCAACGATGTGGTGATCTTCGAGACGGAAATCGTCGACAAGACCGCTCGCAGCATCGCCAAGGACAACTTCGCGATCCGCTTCCCGTTCGCCTGCCGCTACGACGCCATGACCGTGGTGGTAGACGAGGACTACCACGCGCTGGTGGCCATGGACTTCATGCAACAGACCATCGCCCTGACCGGTATTCAACCGATTCATCTGCCGCTGGAAATCGAATTGAGCCGTGCGATTCCCGCTGCATTGGCCCTAGCACCTGACCCTCTGCACAGCGCCGTAGAACTGATCTGCGTGGCCATCGCCGAGAACACCGTGACCAATGATGTCGCGGCGTTCGCCAAGGACGACACGGTCAAGCAATCGATCAAGGGGCTGATGGCCGATCACTTGCTCGACGAAGGCCGGCATTCCGGATTCTGGGCGCGCCTGGTGCGCATCTACTGGAATGCCGCGCCCGAAGAAGACCGCCAGACCATCGCACAGATCATGCCGGTGTTCATTGCTCAATATTTGACCAACGACATTCAGAAATCCTTTGATTTCGTGTTGATCGAGCATCTGCCGGTGTCCGAGCCGGTCAAGCAAGCCCTTCGGGACGAAACCCAAGCGATGAGCTTCCCGATCAATCGCCATCACCCGCTGGTGGGCAACATCGTGCGTTTCTTCAAGACCAGCTCAATGCTTGATTCACCCTGCGTGCAACACGCTCTGGCCGACTACTTGCCAGTGGGGGGAGTGCAATGAAACGTCTGGACATTGTGCTTATCGGCCACAGTCAGGCCCTCACCGAGCTAGGCGCCGAACTCGACAGCCATGGCCATCTGCTTAATCGACTCATTGATGCTCAGGCTCTGGAAGACAGTGAACTGACGGGCTCATCGATGCTCATTGAGGATGGCACGCTGGATCTGGCGAGCGCGCGCCTACAAGCGTTCCAGACAAGCGTGCATCTGGGGCTTCGCGCGGGGCTGACTCCCGATGTGCAATCCGGATTGCCGCAGGTCGAATTGCTCTGCTGGTACGGGTCGGCCGTTGCGCAGCGCCTGATCGTGCGCGATACCGTGCCCACCGAGCCCTCTGGTAATGGACGCATGCTACGCGACCGTGCAGTGGCGACGTTGATCGATCATGTGGCGCTATTGGTCAGTCGTTTCTCCCGTGATCTCGAACATTTCGAGCGAGATGAGCGGGTTGAACCGCCCCAAAGCGAATGGCAGGAGAGCCTGCACGCGCTGGATCGGCTGGCCTTCGAGCATCGCTTCAATCGCACGGCACAGCCGCACCTGCTCGGGATTGCGCAACAGCCTTTGATAGCGCGGCTGGATCGCGCTTTCGCTACGTTCGCTGACCGTCGAGCGTTGAACATCGACGGCGAACACATCAGCTACGACACCCTGCGCGCCCACAGCGTCGCCATTCAGGCACTGATGCAACCGTTTTTGCCGGGTGTGTCAGGCAATGAGCCGCCGGTCATTGGCATCTGCCTGCCGAAATCAGCAGCGTTGTTTGCCGGGATTCTCGCGATTCTGGGATATGGGGCGGTCTATCTGCCGCTTGACCCCAGCCAGCCCACTCCGCGTCAGCAGTACATCCTGGAGAACGCCAAAGCGGTGCTGTTGCTGCATGACGGCCAGCACCCGCTTGCCGGACAGTGCGTGCCGGGGCTGGACATCAGCCAGATAGACGTCACTGAATCGCCTCAATCGCTGATGCGCCAGGCGGTCGGCCCTGATGCACCCTGCATGGCGCTGTACACCTCGGGCACTACCGGGCATCCGAAGGGCGTGATGCTCAGTCAGCGCAACCTGAGCCACTTCACGGCTTGGTACGCCGATTATGTCAGCCTGTCCGAGCGCAGTCGGGTGTTGCAGTTCTCGACCTTAAGCTTCGACTCCTCGGTGATCGACATCTTCCCCACCCTGCTCAGCGGCGCTGAACTGGTGGTTGCCAGTGAGGATCAGCGACGTGATCCACTGCAGTTGGTGGAGCTACTGGATCAAAACCTCAGCCACGCCTTTCTGCCGCCCGCACTGCTGAGCATTCTCCCTCTTGAAAAACCGCTAAAACTTGAACACTTGTGCACCGGGGGTGATGTCTGCGAACCCTATGTCATTGAGCGTCTGGCTGCGCAGTGTCAGTTCCACAACCTATACGGCCCCACCGAGGCCACAGTGCTGATCACTGCCGGGCAATTTCAGCCAGGCAGCAGCAATCGCAACCTCGGACGCCCGATCGCCAACAGCCAGTTGCTGATTCTCGACGAGCAGATGCAGCCTGTAGCCGAGCAGACGGCGGGAGAGCTTTACATTGTCGGGCCTGGCGTGGCGTTGGGTTATATCCACAACCCGACTCTGACGGCCGAGCGTTACGTGCAGATTCCACTGGGTGACGGAAAAACCCTGCGCGCCTATCGCACCGGCGACATGGGTAAATGGACTGACGCGGGTATCGAGCTGGCGGGGCGCCGTGACAATCAGGTGAAGATTCGGGGTTTCCGCGTCGAGCCTGAAGAGATCGAGCATTGTTTGCGCGGCAGTCAGCTGTACCGCCAAGTCGCGGTGGTCGTCGATGAGCAACGTCGAATCCTGGCGTTTCTGGCCCAGCCCCATGGCGCCGAGCCCGATGCTGCACGCGCCCTGTTGAAAACCCATGTAGAACGTTTGCTGCCCGATTACATGCGACCTGCGGCGTATACCGAACTGGCGAACATGCCTTTCGCCAACAACGGCAAGGTTGATCGCAAGGCGTTGCTGCAATTGCCGGTAAACATGATCGAGCAGGTGCCACGTCGCCAACCGGAAACCGAGAACGAACGCCTCTTGCTGACATTGTGGGCTGATCTGCTGGAGCTGCCGCCGGGGGATATTTCTACCGAAGAGAGCTTCTTCAATCTCGGAGGACACTCGATTTTGCTGTCGCAGATGTTGTTGGGCATCCGCGAGCAGTTTGGGCGGAGCATTCCCATCAACCGCTTCATCGAAGCCCCGACCCTGATCACTCTGGCCTCGTTGATCGACAACGACGGTGCCTCCTCTTGGACCGTCAGCCCGCAGGCGATCAAGGATGCAATGACGCCACTGGATCTGCCGGTGTTACCCGTGGGCAAGCTCGGAGACGTGCACAAGGTCATTCTCACCGGTGCCAACGGCTTTCTCGGCGTGCACATCGTCGAGGCGCTGCTGGCGTGGGGCGCGACGGAGGTGGCGTGTCTGGTGCGCGAGGGCAATGGGTCGACGGCCCAGGATCGATTCGTCGAATCCTTGCGTGAAAATCGACTGGAGCATCTGGACCTGAGCCGGGTGCGTGTCTATGCCGCCGACATTACCCAACCGCAGTTGGGATTGAGCGATGAGGTGTACGAACGGCTCGACCGCGACTTTGGCGCGCTGGTGCACAACGCGGCCAACGTCAACCACGTGCAGGATTACGAAACGCTGGCCAAGGACAACGTCGCGCCAATCTTTGAATGCCTGCGGTTGTGCGAAGGACGCAGCAAGAAGGTGTTCAACTTCGTCTCAACGCTGTCAGCGTCGAGTGCCGTTGACGCCGATGGCAGCGTGCTGGAGGCGCCTGCTGCTGACACACCGCCGATCTACATCAAGAACGGCTACAACCTCTCCAAATGGGTCGCGGAACGCGTCCTGCAAAAGGCTCGCGAGCAGGGGGTTTGGGTCAACATCTACCGGCCGGGCAACATCGCGTTCAACAGCCTGACCGGCGTCTGCCAGCCTCACAAGAACCGCTTGATGCTCATGCTCAAGGGCTCGATGCAATTGGGGCAAGTACCTGATTTCTCGATGACCTTCGACCTGATGCCCGTCGACTTCCTCGCCCGCTTCATCAGCTTCCATAGCAGCCGTTATCAGCCTGCTCGCGCCGTATTCAATCTCCACAACCCTGAACCTCTGAGTTGGAGCGGCTACGTCGATGCGTTTCGGGAAGCGGGTCGCGAATTCGAGATGGTCAGCGTGGCGCACTGGCAGACCCAGCTCAATCGGGTCGACAGCCAGAACGCGCTGTTCGGCGTGCTCGGCTTCTATCTCGACGGCTTCGAAGAGGACATCGGCGACATCTCAATGATCGCCTATCAAAACGCGCTCGCCGGCGTGCAGCGAATGGGCGAACGCTATCCGCAGAAAACCCCGGCGCTGCTGCGCAAAGGCTGCGACTACTTGAAAGAAATCGACTTCATCTAACCGTAACACCCACGTACGTAATGGAGAACGACATGAACGCAATCAACAAAATCGACGCACTGAAACCCGACACGCTGATCGCCAATCCGACAGGCACGCCTGTGGTGTCGTCAGTCCAAGTCGCAGCGCGAGCAGACGAGGTATGGCAAGTCGTGGGCGACTTCGGAGGATTCGCGAAATTCATTCCGGCCCTGGACAACATTGAAGTGATTGGTAGCGGTGTTGGTTCGATCCGGCACAAGCGCTTCAAAGAGGGAGGGCTGGAAGTGGTCGAGCAGCTCAACTCGCGGAATGAAAAAGCGTATTCGATGACTTGGACTACGATCTATAACAATCTGGGTGTTGGAAATCTGTGGGCTTCAATGACCGTGCTGCCCGCTGGCGAAAGTAGCTGTGTTGCGACCTGGACCATCATTGCCGAGCCGGATGAGGGGAACACTGCAAGCGCCATGGAGTTTCAGACATTCCTGCAAGGCTTCGCAGATGACGCGATGAGCAATGTGCAGAAGCTGTTTGGCTGATCTGCTCTGAATACACGGCCAGCTTCGGTTTCGCCAGAGCGTGCTTTTCGTTTGATGGCTGGGGTTCTGTTATTTGCACCCTGAAACGACAAAACCCCATCTGCGCGAGCAGATGGGGTTTTGGAATTTAATCTTGACGATGACCTACTCTCACATGGGGAAACCCCACACTACCATCGGCGATACATCGTTTCACTTCTGAGTTCGGGATGGGATCAGGTGGTTCCAATGTTCTATGGTCGTCAAGAAATTCTGTAGCCGATCCGTTACCAGGTAACGTGTCAGCGAAAATGAGTGACCTTCACTTATAAAGACAAAACCCCATCTGCTTTCGCAAATGGGGTTCTGGAATTTAATCTTGACGATGACCTACTCTCACATGGGGAAACCCCACACTACCATCGGCGATACATCGTTTCACTTCTGAGTTCGGGATGGGATCAGGTGGTTCCAATGTTCTATGGTCGTCAAGAAATTCGGGTACCAAGTCGTGGCCAGCGGCCTCGCCTCAGCAAATCGGGTATGTGATCAGGTCGTTCGTCTGTGCTGCAAACTTTCGGTTGCTGTCGTCTTCACAGTCACCGCAATCTGATGCCCTCTCGGGTCGCAGATTGCTTGGGTGTTATATGGTCAAGCCTCACGGGCAATTAGTATTGGTTAGCTCAACGCCTCACAGCGCTTACACACCCAACCTATCAACGTCGTAGTCTTCGACGGCCCTTCAGGGAACTCAAGGTTCCAGTGAGATCTCATCTTGAGGCAAGTTTCCCGCTTAGATGCTTTCAGCGGTTATCTTTCCCGAACATAGCTACCCGGCAATGCCACTGGCGTGACAACCGGAACACCAGAGGTTCGTCCACTCCGGTCCTCTCGTACTAGGAGCAGCCCCTCTCAAATCTCAAACGTCCACGGCAGATAGGGACCGAACTGTCTCACGACGTTCTAAACCCAGCTCGCGTACCACTTTAAATGGCGAACAGCCATACCCTTGGGACCGGCTTCAGCCCCAGGATGTGATGAGCCGACATCGAGGTGCCAAACACCGCCGTCGATATGAACTCTTGGGCGGTATCAGCCTGTTATCCCCGGAGTACCTTTTATCCGTTGAGCGATGGCCCTTCCATACAGAACCACCGGATCACTAAGACCTACTTTCGTACCTGCTCGACGTGTCTGTCTCGCAGTCAAGCGCGCTTTTGCCTTTATACTCTACGACCGATTTCCGACCGGTCTGAGCGCACCTTCGTACTCCTCCGTTACTCTTTAGGAGGAGACCGCCCCAGTCAAACTACCCACCATACACTGTCCTCGATCCGGATAACGGACCTGAGTTAGAACCTCAAAGTTGCCAGGGTGGTATTTCAAGGATGGCTCCACGCAAACTGGCGTTCACGCTTCAAAGCCTCCCACCTATCCTACACAAGCAAATTCAAAGTCCAGTGCAAAGCTATAGTAAAGGTTCACGGGGTCTTTCCGTCTAGCCGCGGATACACTGCATCTTCACAGCGATTTCAATTTCACTGAGTCTCGGGTGGAGACAGCGCCGCCATCGTTACGCCATTCGTGCAGGTCGGAACTTACCCGACAAGGAATTTCGCTACCTTAGGACCGTTATAGTTACGGCCGCCGTTTACCGGGGCTTCGATCAAGAGCTTCGCGTTAGCTAACCCCATCAATTAACCTTCCGGCACCGGGCAGGCGTCACACCCTATACGTCCACTTTCGTGTTTGCAGAGTGCTGTGTTTTTAATAAACAGTCGCAGCGGCCTGGTATCTTCGACCGGCATGGGCTTACGGAGCAAGTCCTTCACCCTCACCGGCGCACCTTCTCCCGAAGTTACGGTGCCATTTTGCCTAGTTCCTTCACCCGAGTTCTCTCAAGCGCCTTGGTATTCTCTACCCAACCACCTGTGTCGGTTTGGGGTACGGTTCCTGGTTACCTGAAGCTTAGAAGCTTTTCTTGGAAGCATGGCATCAACCACTTCGTGTTCTAAAGAACACTCGTCATCAGCTCTCGGCCTTGAAATCCCGGATTTACCTAAGATTCCAGCCTACCACCTTAAACCTGGACAACCAACGCCAGGCTGGCCTAGCCTTCTCCGTCCCTCCATCGCAATAACCAGAAGTACAGGAATATTAACCTGTTTTCCATCGACTACGCTTTTCAGCCTCGCCTTAGGGACCGACTAACCCTGCGTCGATTAACGTTGCGCAGGAAACCTTGGTCTTTCGGCGTGGGTGTTTTTCACACCCATTGTCGTTACTCATGTCAGCATTCGCACTTCTGATACCTCCAGCAAGCTTCTCAACTCACCTTCACAGGCTTACAGAACGCTCCTCTACCGCATCACCAAAGGTGATACCCGTAGCTTCGGTGCATGGTTTGAGCCCCGTTACATCTTCCGCGCAGGCCGACTCGACTAGTGAGCTATTACGCTTTCTTTAAAGGGTGGCTGCTTCTAAGCCAACCTCCTAGCTGTCTAAGCCTTCCCACATCGTTTCCCACTTAACCATGACTTTGGGACCTTAGCTGACGGTCTGGGTTGTTTCCCTTTTCACGACGGACGTTAGCACCCGCCGTGTGTCTCCCATGCTCGGCACTTGTAGGTATTCGGAGTTTGCATCGGTTTGGTAAGTCGGGATGACCCCCTAGCCGAAACAGTGCTCTACCCCCTACAGTGATACATGAGGCGCTACCTAAATAGCTTTCGAGGAGAACCAGCTATCTCCGAGCTTGATTAGCCTTTCACTCCGATCCACAGGTCATCCGCTAACTTTTCAACGGTAGTCGGTTCGGTCCTCCAGTCAGTGTTACCTAACCTTCAACCTGCCCATGGATAGATCGCCCGGTTTCGGGTCTATTCCCAGCGACTAGACGCCCTATTAAGACTCGCTTTCGCTACGCCTCCCCTATTCGGTTAAGCTCGCCACTGAAAATAAGTCGCTGACCCATTATACAAAAGGTACGCAGTCACCCAACAAAGTGGGCTCCCACTGCTTGTACGCATACGGTTTCAGGATCTATTTCACTCCGCTCTCCGCGGTTCTTTTCGCCTTTCCCTCACGGTACTGGTTCACTATCGGTCAGTCAGTAGTATTTAGCCTTGGAGGATGGTCCCCCCATGTTCAGACAAGGTTTCTCGTGCCCCGTCCTACTCGATTTCATTGACAAGAGATTTTCGCGTACAGGGCTATCACCCACTATGGCCGCACTTTCCAGAGCGTTCCGCTAATCTCAAATCAACTTAAGGGCTGGTCCCCGTTCGCTCGCCACTACTAAGGGAATCTCGGTTGATTTCTTTTCCTCAGGGTACTTAGATGTTTCAGTTCCCCTGGTTCGCTCCATGCACCTATGTATTCAGTGCAAGGTAACCATCTTGTGATGGTTGGGTTCCCCCATTCAGACATCTCCGGATCACAGTCTGTTTGCCGACTCCCCGAAGCTTTTCGCAGGCTACCACGTCTTTCATCGCCTCTGACTGCCAAGGCATCCACCGTATGCGCTTCTTCACTTGACCATATAACCCCAAGCAATCTGGTTATACTGTGAAGACGACATTCGCCGAAAGTTTGCATTTCACAAACTTTACCTTAGCCTGGACACGCACCAGTGAAAGAGGTGCCCAGTCTATCTTTCTATCACATACCCGAATTTTTAAAGAACGATCTAATCAAAGACTAGAAATCAACGTTCGAACCAAACGTTCATTTCTAAGCTTTGCGATTTCAGAAGCAGTATGGTGGAGCCAAGCGGGATCGAACCGCTGACCTCCTGCGTGCAAGGCAGGCGCTCTCCCAGCTGAGCTATGGCCCCGGGAAACTGGTAGGTCTGGGCAGATTTGAACTGCCGACCTCACCCTTATCAGGGGTGCGCTCTAACCAACTGAGCTACAGACCTAAATCTTGATGCAAACCGCGATCAAGCTTGAAGCTTGTAGCTCAAAGCTTGGAGCTGCTTCTATCGTCTTCTTCAATGAATCAAGCAATTCGTGTGGGAACTTGCGAAGAAGCTGAGTCTTCGATTAAGGAGGTGATCCAGCCGCAGGTTCCCCTACGGCTACCTTGTTACGACTTCACCCCAGTCATGAATCACACCGTGGTAACCGTCCCCCCGAAGGTTAGACTAGCTACTTCTGGTGCAACCCACTCCCATGGTGTGACGGGCGGTGTGTACAAGGCCCGGGAACGTATTCACCGCGACATTCTGATTCGCGATTACTAGCGATTCCGACTTCACGCAGTCGAGTTGCAGACTGCGATCCGGACTACGATCGGTTTTATGGGATTAGCTCCACCTCGCGGCTTGGCAACCCTTTGTACCGACCATTGTAGCACGTGTGTAGCCCAGGCCGTAAGGGCCATGATGACTTGACGTCATCCCCACCTTCCTCCGGTTTGTCACCGGCAGTCTCCTTAGAGTGCCCACCTTAACGTGCTGGTAACTAAGGACAAGGGTTGCGCTCGTTACGGGACTTAACCCAACATCTCACGACACGAGCTGACGACAGCCATGCAGCACCTGTCTCAGTGTTCCCGAAGGCACCAAACCATCTCTGGTAAGTTCACTGGATGTCAAGGCCTGGTAAGGTTCTTCGCGTTGCTTCGAATTAAACCACATGCTCCACCGCTTGTGCGGGCCCCCGTCAATTCATTTGAGTTTTAACCTTGCGGCCGTACTCCCCAGGCGGTCAACTTAATGCGTTAGCTGCGCCACTAAAATCTCAAGGATTCCAACGGCTAGTTGACATCGTTTACGGCGTGGACTACCAGGGTATCTAATCCTGTTTGCTCCCCACGCTTTCGCACCTCAGTGTCAGTATGAGCCCAGGTGGTCGCCTTCGCCACTGGTGTTCCTTCCTATATCTACGCATTTCACCGCTACACAGGAAATTCCACCACCCTCTGCCCTACTCTAGCTTGCCAGTTTTGGATGCAGTTCCCAGGTTGAGCCCGGGGATTTCACATTCAACTTAACAAACCACCTACGCGCGCTTTACGCCCAGTAATTCCGATTAACGCTTGCACCCTCTGTATTACCGCGGCTGCTGGCACAGAGTTAGCCGGTGCTTATTCTGTCGGTAACGTCAAAATTGCAGAGTATTAATCAGCAACCCTTCCTCCCAACTTAAAGTGCTTTACAATCCGAAGACCTTCTTCACACACGCGGCATGGCTGGATCAGGCTTTCGCCCATTGTCCAATATTCCCCACTGCTGCCTCCCGTAGGAGTCTGGACCGTGTCTCAGTTCCAGTGTGACTGATCATCCTCTCAGACCAGTTACGGATCGTCGCCTTGGTGAGCCATTACCTCACCAACTAGCTAATCCGACCTAGGCTCATCTGATAGCGTGAGGTCCGAAGATCCCCCACTTTCTCCCGTAGGACGTATGCGGTATTAGCGTTCCTTTCGAAACGTTGTCCCCCACTACCAGGCAGATTCCTAGGCATTACTCACCCGTCCGCCGCTGAATCAGGGAGCAAGCTCCCTTCATCCGCTCGACTTGCATGTGTTAGGCCTGCCGCCAGCGTTCAATCTGAGCCATGATCAAACTCTTCAGTTCAATACTGCAATCGGGTTTTGAGAAAACCCTATAAACTTGGCTCAGCAATCGTTGGTTAAACCATGATTTCTCGTGGAGTAACTTGCGATGCTGATAATCAGTTGACTTCAGTCTTACAGCACAAGCACCCACACGAATTGCTTGATTCAATTGTTAAAGAGCGGTTGGTTAAGAGCTTTTCGTCTCAACCGAGGCGCGCATTCTACAGCAGCGTCTCAATCTGTCAAGCGGTTATTTTCAGAAGTTTTCAAAGTTTCCTTATCAACTTCAACCACTTGCGCTTCGTTCGACTTGGCGTCTCATGTCAGCGGGAGGCGAATTCTACAGCGTTACAACCTGCTGTCAACCACCTTTTTCACCGCTGTCGATTCAGACACCAGAACCGAAGCACTTCCTCGCCATCCTGAACCTGTAACTCATTGATCTTCAAGAAGTTTTCGGTTCCGACTGCGCCGGAAGTGGGGCGAATTATAGACACATCCGGAGGGGCGTCAACACTTAATTTCAAATTTATGTCAAAAAACCAAAACATGAGCAAAATCAGCGAGTTCCTTCTGTTTATATAGGGCAGCACTCCTGACGCCCTATATAGAAGAGTCGCTAAAGCACGCCAGCCTCACGCAAGGCCATAACAGTCTCGCCCGATAGCCCTAATAGATGGGTCAGAACCTCCGACGTATGTTCCCCCAACAACGGTGGCGCTCGGCGATACTCCACCGGCGTACCCGACAACCGAATAGGGCTGGCCACCTGAGGCACTGTTCCACCTAAGGCGTGAGGCAGCTCAATCCTCAAACCTCGCGCCTGAACCTGCGGGTCGGCAAACACCTGAGCCACACCATTGATGGGGCCACACGGAACACCCGCCCTTTCAAGCGCAGTCACCCACTCAGCCGTTGTCTTGAAGACTGTCGCCTGGCGGATCAGGGGAATCAGCTCAGCCCGATGCGCCACACGCTGCTTGTTGGTGGCGAAGCGCGGATCGTCAGCCCATTGCGCCTGACCAGCAACTTCCGCGAACTTACGGAACTGACTGTCGTTTCCTACGGTAAGAATGAAGTCGCCATCGGCAGTGGGAAAATCCTGGTACGGCACGATGTTCGGATGCGCATTTCCCAGACGGCGAGGTGGTGTGCCCGTTGTCAGGTAATTCATGGCCTGATTCGCCAGGCACGCGACTTGAACATCCAGCAGAGCCATGTCGATATGTTGGCCAACGCCACCCTGATCCCGATGGGCGAGGGCGGCCAGAATGGCTGACGTCGAATACAGCCCAGTCAAAATGTCGGTCAGAGCGACCCCGACCTTCACGGGCCCGGCACCGTCTTCGCCCTCAGGTCGACCGGTCAGGCTCATCAATCCACCGAGCCCCTGGATCATAAAGTCATAGCCCGCGCGCTTTGCGTAAGGGCCGGTCTGCCCGAACCCTGTGATCGAGCAATAGATCAGCCGCGGGTTCTCGACTTGCAGCGACGCGTAGTCCAAGCCATACGCCTTGAGCCCACCGACCTTGAAATTCTCAATGAGGATGTCTGACTTTGCCGCCAGCTCACGCACCAGCTTCTGACCTTCCGGCCGTGTGAAGTCGATCGTGACGGACTGCTTGTTCCGATTGGCCGACAGGTAATAGGCAGCCTCGGACGTGTTCTCGCCCCTTGGGTCCTTCAAAAAAGGAGGCCCCCAGGCCCGCGTATCGTCCCCATTGCCAGGGCGCTCGATCTTAATCACGTCGGCACCCAGATCTGCGAGTATCTGGCCCGCCCACGGACCAGCTAAAACGCGAGATAGGTCCAGCACCCGCAAATGCGATAGCGCGCCCATGACTGGCTCCTTAATAGAAAGCCTGAATGCCAGTCTGCGCACGCCCAAGAATCAGCGCATGCACGTCGTGCGTCCCTTCGTAGGTGTTCACCACCTCCAGGTTCACCAGATGACGGGCAATGCCGAACTCGTCAGAGATACCATTACCGCCAAGCATGTCCCGAGCCATGCGTGCGATGTCCAGCGACTTGCCGCAGGAGTTGCGCTTCATGATCGACGTGATTTCCACCGCCGCAGTGCCTTCGTCCTTCATACGTCCCAAACGCAGGCAGCCTTGCAGGGCGAGCGTGATTTCAGTCTGCATGTCGGCGAGTTTTTTCTGGATCAGCTGATTGGCTGCCAGAGGACGCCCGAACTGTTGACGATCCAGCGTGTACTGGCGAGCGGTGTGCCAGCAGAACTCAGCCGCGCCCAATGCGCCCCAAGAGATGCCATAACGCGCAGAGTTCAGGCAGGTGAACGGCCCCTTCAAGCCGCGCACATCCGGGAAAATGTTTTCTTCAGGGACGAACACGTTATCCATCACGATTTCACCCGTGATGGAGGCACGCAAACCGACCTTCCCGTGGATAGCCGGAGCGCTCAGGCCTTGCCAGCCTTTTTCGAGCACGAAGCCACGGATATCACCGGCATCGTCTTTGCCCCAAACCACGAACACGTCAGCAATCGGGCTGTTGGTGATCCACATCTTGCTGCCAGTGAGGCGATAGCCGCCGTCGACCTTGCGGGCACGGGTGATCATCGCACCCGGATCGGAACCATGGTTCGGCTCGGTCAGGCCGAAGCACCCAATCCACTCGCCAGACGCCAGCTTGGGCAGATACTTCTGCTTTTGCGCTTCGGTGCCGAATTCATTGATCGGCACCATCACCAGCGATGACTGCACACTCATCATTGAGCGATAGCCAGAATCCACGCGTTCCACTTCGCGAGCAATCAGGCCGTAACAGACGTAGTTCAGGCCACTACCACCGTATTGCTCAGGAATAGTCGCGCCCAACAGGCCGACCTCGCCCATTTCGCGAAAGATCGCAGGGTCGGTTTGCTCATGACGAAACGCTTCAAGGACGCGGGGGGCGAGTTTGTCTTGGGCGAACTGCTCGGCGCTGTCGCGAACCATGCGCTCTTCTTCAGTGAGCTGCTGGTCCAGCAACAGGGGATCAATCCAGTTGAAGCTTGCCTTACCGCCCATGACGTTCTCCTCGCTAAATGATGTTCCCGGACATTGCCGGGAAAAGTCGTGGGTTGATGCTAGGCGCGGATCAGCCCATAGGCAAACGACGATTTTGCATACTCTTGTGCTAATTTCTCACTCCGAGAATGTGCAAAGCGCCATATCTCAAGCCAATGAGTGAGGTTCAGGTACATGCGCCGCAAAATCCCCAGCACCGCCGCACTGGTTAGCTTCGAGGCTGCAGCGCGTCATGAAAGCTTTACCAAGGCTGCGGATGAGCTTTCGCTCACGCAAAGCGCCATTTGCCGACAGATTGGCGGCCTGGAAGAATTCTTGAATGTGGAACTGTTCCGACGCTCACGAAGGGGCGTGAAGCTGACAGAAGCAGGCCTTTCCTACAGCCGCCGTGTCGCGACCCAACTCGATGCAGTTGAACGGGACACGCTCTCCGTCATGGGCCATCAAGGCGCGAACGTGATTGAACTCGCCGTGGTTCCAACCTTCGGAACTCAATGGCTGCTGCCTCGCCTCAAGGACTTTCAGCAACAGAACCCCGACGTCACGATCAATCTGACCAACCGGACGCGGCCGTTCCTGTTCGCGGACACCGACTTTGACGCCGCCATCTATTTCGGCGATGCCGACTGGTCCGGTACGGAATCTCATCGTTTGATGAGCGAAAACCCCATGCCGGTTTGTAGTCCTGCTTTGCTGGGCAACAAATCCCGACTCAGCGCACGTGAATTATCGGAAATGCCGTTGCTGCAACAGACCACGCGGCCCTACGCATGGCGACAGTGGTTTGGCTCGGCAGACATGAATGTGGCCCGCGACATGACAGGCGCGCGATACGAGCTATTCTCCATGCTCGCTCAGGCGGCCATGCATGACATGGGAGTCGCGCTGATTCCACCTTTTCTGATCCAGCGAGAACTGGCCGAAAAGCGACTGGTGATAGCGAACCCGCATGCACTCTCAAGCTTAAAAGCCTATTACCTGATGATTCCGGAGAGAAAAGTCGAATCCGCATCATTGAAAGCCTTTCGGGACTGGCTGGTGCAACAGGCTGAAACCTACGCCCTGCCTTGATTTGCGCCTGATTCTACTCAAATGCTGACTCTGTAGTTAGCAAATCTAAAGCGCTACAGATATCTCCGAATGTCGCATTTAAGAAACACCTCTGTTCTTTATACAAAACACGCTGAAGGCTTTGATGTGCGTGGCTTTCAGCCTGATTACCCCTCACTTTCATGAGGGTCTTTAAAAAAAGTCAAAAATTCTCCTGTATCGCTACAGGCCTTTAAATATGTGGCCTGTAGCAGTTTATTGCGTCAAACGGTCACAGGGTGACTTGTAGTTAAGTACGCGTCGCGTTACAGAATTCCTTGAAGCCCCCGAATTCCGCCTGCAAAATGCCGCGCCCCCGTCTTGTCTAGCGGGGACGTGGTGATCGCTGCCCCAGACGCGCCATCCGCAGCGCGCTGGCCTATTTTCAAAAGATAAAAAGATCACGCAGGAGATTTGACGTGCACATTGGAGTCCCTCTAGAAACCCAGTCCGGTGAAACTCGGGTTGCTGCAACTCCGGAAACCATCAAGAAGCTCATTGGCCAGGGTCATAAGGTCACCGTCCAGTCAGGCGCCGGCATCACTGCCAGCGTCACGGACAGTGCCTATGAAACCGCCGGGGCTTCGATTGGCAGCGTTGCCGATGCCTTCGGCGCCGAGCTGATCCTCAAGGTCGTCGCGCCCAGCGACAGCGAGCTGGCTCTGATCAAGAGCGGGACCGTTGTCATCGGGATGCTCAACCCCTTCAACAACGAGATCATCGCCAAGATGGCCGAGCGCGGGATTACCGCCTTTGCCCTTGAAGCAGCGCCGCGCACCTCGCGCGCGCAAAGCCTCGATGTGCTGTCCTCGCAAGCCAACATTGCCGGTTACAAATCGGTTCTGCTGGCCGCGCATCACTACCCGCGCTTCATGCCGATGCTGATGACCGCTGCCGGTACGGTGAAGGCTGCCCGCGTGTTGATCCTCGGTGCAGGCGTTGCCGGTCTGCAGGCCATCGCCACCGCCAAACGCTTGGGTGCAGTGATCGAGGCCTCTGACGTCCGGCCTGCGGTGAAGGAGCAGATCGAGTCCCTCGGCGCCAAGTTCGTCGACGTGCCTTATGAGACTGATGAAGAGCGCGAAGCGGCGGTCGGTGTGGGCGGTTATGCGCGTCCGATGCCAGCCAGTTGGATGCAGCGCCAGGCCGTGGCCGTTCACGAGCGTGCCAAGCAGGCGGACATCGTGATCACCACCGCACTGATTCCCGGTCGCAAGGCACCGGTGCTGTTGAGCGCAGAAACGGTCTCGCAGATGAAGCCAGGCTCGGTGGTCATTGACCTCGCGGCAGCCCAGGGCGGCAACTGCCCGCTGACCGTCGCGGACCAGGTGGTGATCGAGCACGGCGTGACCATCGTCGGCCACACCAACCTGCCTGCAATGGTTGCGGCTGACGCGTCCGCTCTTTATGCACGCAACCTGCTGGATTTCCTGAAGCTGGTCTTCACCAAGGAAGGCCAGTTCGAGATCAACCTCGAAGACGACATCGTCGCCGCGTGCCTGATGTGCCGCGACGGCCAGATTGTCCGCAAGAACGGCTGAGGATAAAAACAATGGAAGACATGCTGATCTCTCACGGCGTCTACAACCTGATCATCTTCGTGCTGGCGATCTACGTCGGCTACCACGTGGTCTGGAACGTCACCCCTGCGCTGCACACCCCGCTGATGGCCGTGACTAACGCCATTTCGGCGATCGTCATCGTCGGTGCCATGCTCGCTGCCGCACTGACCGTCACTCCGCTGGGGAAGACAATGGGCACCTTGGCGGTGGCACTGGCAGCCGTTAACGTGTTCGGTGGCTTTCTGGTCACCCGCCGCATGCTGGAAATGTTCAAGAAGAAGGCTCCGAAGAACAAAGCTGAGGATGCCAAGTAATGAGCATGAACCTCGTCACCCTGTTGTACCTCGTGTCAGCGATCTGCTTCATTCAGGCCCTTAAAGGCCTGTCGCACCCGACCACGTCGCGTCGCGGCAACCTGTTCGGCATGCTCGGCATGGGACTGGCGGTGCTGACCACGATCGGCCTGGTGTTCAAACTGGCAGCGCTGTCCACCGACGGCGCTAGCGCAGGCATCGGTTACATCATCGTGGGCTTGTTGGTCGGCGGCACCGCCGGTTCGATCATGGCCAAGCGCGTTGAAATGACCAAGATGCCGGAGTTGGTGGCCTTCATGCACAGCATGATTGGTCTGGCGGCAGTGTTCATTGCCATCGCGGCCGTGGTCGAACCGCAGTCGCTGGGCATCGTTGCGCACTTGGGCGAATCGATTCCGACCGGCAACCGCCTGGAGCTATTCCTGGGCGCAGCCATCGGCGCGATCACCTTCTCGGGTTCGGTCATCGCCTTTGGCAAGCTGTCGGGCAAGTACAAGTTCCGCCTGTTTCAGGGCGCTCCTGTGCAGTTCGCAGGTCAGCACAAGTTGAACCTGATTCTGGGACTGGCCACGTTGTTCTTCGGCCTGACGTTCATGTTCACCGGCAGCCTGTTCGCCTTCAGCGTCATGCTGATCCTGGCGTTCGTGATCGGCGTGTTGCTGATCATCCCGATTGGGGGCGCGGACATGCCCGTGGTCGTGTCGATGCTCAACAGCTACTCGGGCTGGGCAGCGGCCGGTATCGGCTTCTCGTTGAACAACTCGATGCTGATCATCGCAGGCTCCCTGGTGGGCTCAAGCGGTGCGATTCTGTCCTACATCATGTGCAAGGCCATGAACCGCTCGTTCTTCAACGTGATCGGCGGCGGCTTCGGCGGCGCGGCAGACGCAGGTGCAGCCGACGGTGCGAAAGAAGCCCGTCCGGTGAAATCCGGTTCGGCTGATGACGCGACTTTCCTGCTGACCAACGCAGACACCGTAATCATCGTTCCTGGCTACGGTCTGGCAGTGGCACGTGCCCAGCACGCCCTGAAAGAGCTGACCGAGAAGCTGACCCACGCTGGCGTGACCGTGAAGTATGCCATCCACCCGGTGGCCGGGCGGATGCCGGGCCACATGAACGTCCTGCTCGCCGAAGCCGAAGTGCCTTACGACCAAGTGTTCGAGATGGAAGACATCAACTCCGAGTTCGGTCAGGCCGACGTGGTGCTGGTGCTCGGTGCCAACGACGTGGTCAATCCGGCAGCGAAGAACGATCCCAAGTCGCCGATCGCGGGCATGCCGATCCTCGAAGCCTTCAAAGCTAAAACCATCATCGTCAACAAGCGCTCGATGGCCAGCGGCTATGCCGGTCTGGACAACGAACTGTTCTACCTCGACAAAACCATGATGGTGTTCGGTGACGCGAAGAAGGTCATCGAAGACATGGTCAAAGCCGTCGAATAAGGCTCTGGCCTGCGGCTAAACAAACCCTCGACGCGTGTATCGGTCGAGGGTTTTTTACATCTTCTGTAACAGTGTTTTACGCTGGGAGCCGCCGTTTAGAGCCTCCAATACGACCTAAGTCATGGGACGCGTCATACCCAACTCTCTAGACTTTGCTGCTCGCATCCTTGTCTTGAGATAAGAACACCATGCACCGTGAACGTATTCGCCTGCCGTCTTTGATGAGTAAGGTAATGAGCGCGGCCGACGCCGCTTCCCTGATCAAAGACGGCATGACCGTCGGCATGAGCGGCTTTACCCGCGCAGGCGAAGCCAAGGCCGTACCCAAGGCGCTGGCTGAGCGCGCCAAGGTGTCGCCACTGAAGATCAGCCTGATGACCGGCGCCAGCCTGGGCAACGATCTCGACAAGCAGCTGACCGAAGCGGGCGTGCTGTCCCGCCGCATGCCGTTTCAAGTCGACAGCACCTTGCGCAAGGCGATCAACGATGGCTCGGTGATGTTCATCGACCAACACCTCTCCGACACGGTCGAGCAGCTGCGCAATCGCCAGATCAAGCCGGTGGACATTGCGGTCATCGAATGCGTGGCGATCACCGAAGAAGGTCATCTGGTGCTGAGCTCGTCCGTGGGCAACTCGGCCAGCTTCGCAATCCTCGCCGAGCAAGTGATCATTGAGATCAACATCGCACAGCCTCTGGCGCTCGAAGGCTTGCACGACATCTATATACCCACTTACCGCCCGACGCGCCTGCCGATTCCGGTGCTCAAGGCTGACAGCCGAATTGGCAGCCACGCCGTGAAAATCGACCCGGCTAAGATCGTAGGCATCGTGTTCAGTGATCAGGCTGACTCACCTTCAACTGTACTGCCTGCTGACGAGGAAACTCAGGCCATCGCCGGGCATTTAGTGGAATTCTTCAAAAACGAAGTGCGCCAGAACCGTCTGACCAATCAATTGATGCCGCTGCAAGCGGGCGTCGGCACCATCGCCAACGCGGTGATGACCGGCCTGATCGACTCGCCGTTCCACGGCATGGCAATGTATTCGGAGGTATTGCAGGATTCCACGTTCGATCTGTTCGAAGCCGGGAAGCTGGACTTCGCCTCGGGTTGCTCAATGACCCTGTCAGAACGCAAGCACAATGCGGTCTACGACAACCTTGAGCAGTACAGACCGAAACTGTTATTGCGCCCGCAGGAAATCTCCAACCACCCCGAGGTCGTTCGACGCCTCGGGATCATCGGCATCAACACTGCGCTGGAGTTCGACCTGTACGGCAACGTGAACTCCACCCACGTTGGCGGCACACGGATGATGAACGGGATCGGTGGCTCCGGCGACTTTGCCCGCAACGCGCATCTGGCGATCTTCGTTACCAAGTCGATCGCCAAGGGCGGTGCGATTTCCAGCGTGGTGCCGATGGTCAGCCACGTCGATCACACCGAGCACGACGTTGACATTCTGGTCACCGAACATGGACTCGCCGACCTGCGCGGTCTGGCCCCTCGCGAACGCGCTCGCGTGATCATCGATAACTGCGTGCACCCCGCATACCGCGAGGCGTTGAATGATTATTTCCGTCGAGCTTGCGCCATGGGTGGCCACACCCCTCACGTGCTGCGCGATGCACTCAGTTGGCACCTTAACCTCGAAGAAACCGGCCGCATGCTGGCGGTTTGAGAAAACAGTTTGGAATTGGCGATGACCTTTCGTCGCCGCTTCTGGCGGGCTGAACGCCATTCTGGCAAAAACTGTACTGCTGTACCGGTTGTTTTCAGGGTCGAAAACACAGATCTCACCATTTCAACGCACAAAATGCCCCATTTCGGTGCTTACCGGTACAGTTGCCCCATATATGAACAAAACAGTGCCCCTTCACAGTTAACTGGAGCAGCACAATACAAGTGAACTGTGTCTGGAGAGAGCAGGGCAACGAGAGGAAGATGGGCACCAATCAAGTCACTATCTAATCCCGCCACAAGCGGAAGGAAGAAGCACCATGGAACGCACCGTAAGTTCCGAACTGTTCTACGAAGAAACCGCAAAATCCGCTCAAGGCTCCCTGCCGCTGCGCATGTTCGCCAACCTGATGCTCTGGCAGCGCCGTCTGTCCAGCCGCCACCAGCTGGCACGTCTGGATGCTCGTCTGCTGGCTGACGCCGGTATCAGCGAATCCCAGCGTTACGAAGAGCTGAGCAAGCCGTTCTGGCGCTAAGTTAGCGTCTGCTGGTCCCAGGCTACGAGCCTCTCACCAGCAACCCGAATTGTTCAAACGAAACCCGTCGCAGGTGACTGCTGACGGGTTTCGTCGTTTCTGGGTCTTGATATCCGGGAAAGGGCCGCCATAGCTATTCGACCTGCCAGCAACAGTCTTTTGGATGATGCCGCCGTAGAGAAGCTTTGGCGCCAAGGACGAAAAACTGCCAACAGGTACAGTTTTTAAAAATCATATGAGTACAGGTACAGTGCCGTAGCCGTGCGGCTTCCAGCGGTGCGGGAGGACCACTCTTTGCGAGCTGGCATTTAGCCGTTCTGGTTCTCCCGGTCCCGCATACGCTAGTCTTGCACCACTTTCTGTACCCATCGCTGTCAGACCGTTCCGCTCATTCGCCGATGTGGTTTTAGATTTCCCCTTCCTTGGAGTTCACATATGTCACGTCTTCGCCTGCTGAGCGCTGCAGCCCTTTTGATTGCGGCCACTGGCGCTCAGGCGTCCAGCTTCGTGGTCACTACCGATACCCTCGTGCGTGCACTGGACGCTTCGTCCAACGCCACGTCGAAAATTTCGTCGTCTTTCCATGACGACAAAATCGTTTTGGCCGCACGTGACGATGCCGCCAGCTTCGTGGCAAGCAATGGCGATATTCGTGGCGTGCATCTGGAAGGCGCGTTTCAACACATTCGCGAAGTCAGCCCCGGCCTGAACGCCACTGACGCACAACTGGCTCAAGCCATTCTGGCGATCTGATTCAGCCCCGCGACAGCTTTCATACCGCTTGCCCCGACACCTTCACTGGCTCTGGCCGGGGCATTTGCGCTAGCCTTGCGACTCGTTTTCCGAATACCGAAGACTCATGCGTTCATTGTCTCGCCTGTTGTTTGCAGCGACTGTCAGCCTGATGGGTAGCACCCAGGCTCATGCGTTCGACACAACCACTCAAAGCTTGATCAAAAGCGGGTACGCCACCAGCCAAGTGACGACCGGGCCTTTCGAGAACAAACTGATACTTGCCGCCCAGGATGATGCAGCAGCGTTCATTGCCACTGATGGCCAACTGCGAGGAGCACAACTGGAGTCGGCATTGATATACCTACGTCAAACCTCTCCAAAACTTCATGCAAGCGACCTTGAACTGGCGCAAGCAATCCTCGTCCAATAGTCACTTTTTGCATCCCCGTATTTTGGAGACGTTCCATGCGTACCCCGCTGATCGCCGCTGCCCTTGGTTTGCTGCTGCTGACCGATATGGCACAGGCTCAAACCCTCAAGGCCACCAGTAACATTGTTGTCCGCGCCTTGGGCCGCAGTGTCGATTTCACTTCCGATACCACATCCTCCGTTCGCAACTGGAAACTGATCGTCGAAGCTCAAGACGACGCCGCCAGCTACGTCGCCAGCAACGGCAACATCCATGGCGCTCGTCTGGACGCTGCGTTTGTTACGTTGCGCGAGCGTCTGCCTGAAGCCCGCAATGCCTCCGATCAGGACCTCGCCGAGGCCATCCTCGCACTGTGAGCCGTCTGGCCGCCTGGCTGCTGGCGTCGGCGCTTTCGCTGATCTGCACAAGCGCCTTCGCCGATCTGAGCCTGTCGCTGCACACCGACGGGCTTGATGCCGCGCAACAGAAAGCCAGCCAGACGCTGCTCGACGAAGCCATGGCGCACCTGCCGCCAATGTTCATCAGCAAGCTGGACCGCAAGGTCGAAGTCCACTGGACGGATGACATGCCGTCCAATGCCTATGGCCGCGCTGACGGGCCTTACAGACTCGATCTGAATCAACACCTGCTGGCGGGGCTGACTGACGGCACTGCTGCCACCACCCGGACCAATCGCCCACACGGCACCGTGCGCGAAGAAATGCTGGCGACTGTGCTGCACGAGCTCACCCACATTTATGACCATGCCCAATTGTGGTCACCGGAAGAGCGCAAGCTGATCATCGCCTGCACCCGCCAAGCCAACAGCATGGGCAAAGTCGGCCTGCGCGACAGTTGTCGCGGCCAGACGGATCGGCATTTCACCTTCAGCGACGATCCGCGTCTGCTGGACCTCGCAGGCTGGCCGCAATATGTGGGTCGGCGAGGGGAGCGCGAAGAGCGCAACGGCCAAGTCGCGCGCAGCCCGGACATCTACGAAATCAGCAGCCCGCTTGAATTCGTTGCAGTGAACATGGAGTACTTCCTGCTCGACCCCGCGTATGCCTGCCGTCGGCCTTCGCTGTATGACTACTACAAGAAGCTGTTCAACTGGGCGCCTGCGTCCAAGGACGAATGCCCGACGTCTTACCCATACCTCAACGCAGGCAACGACTTCGCCCGCGAGCCACTCGGCAAACTCGATCCCGAACGCGTGTACGAGGTCGACTACCTGCTCGCCGAAGCCAACCAGAATCTGGTGAGTCGCTGGGGCCACAGCATGTTACGGCTGGTGATCTGCAAACCGGGTCGCCCCCGTGGGCCGGATTGCCGACTGGATCTGGATCAGCATCTGGTGCTGTCGTACCGCGCGTTCGTTAATGACCTGCAGCTGTCCAGTTGGAGCGGCCTGACCGGGGCCTATCCGTCGCGTCTGTTCGTGCTGCCGCTAGGGCAGGTCATCGATGAGTACACCAAGACCGAACTGCGCAGCCTGGCGTCGGTGCCGTTGAAACTCTCCCGTGAGCAAATCAACGGGTTGGTGCAGCACGCTGCCGAGATGCACTGGGCCTACGACGGCAACTATTGGTTCATCTCCAACAACTGTGCGGTTGAAAACCTCAAGTTGCTGCGCAGCGGTACTGACGATCCAAGGCTCGTCGGGTTGGACAGCATTTTGCCTAACGGCTTGCTGGAGGTGCTGAAGGGCAGGGGACTGGCGGACACCAGCGTGCTGGACGATCCGAAGAAGGCCTTGCGGATGGGCTACCGATTCGACTCCTATCGCGACCGTTATCAGGCGATGTTCGACGTGCTGCGCAAGACCACCGACGTGAAGGAAACAACGGTGGAAGACTGGCTGGGCTTGCCCGCGAAAGAACGCCAACCGTATTTCGCCAAGGCGGATTTACGCACCAGCGCGGCGATGTTGCTGCTGGAACAGGCGAGCATGCGCCGGCAGTTGCTGCTCGCACAGGACGAGGTGAAGCAGCGTTACCTCAGCGCGGTGGAACAGAAGGACAAAGGCGTTTCCAAGGCGACTGGCACGTTGCAGGACATTCTCGCGAACAGCGGCTTCCTCAGTCGCCCGGCTGAATTGCTCGGCAGCGGCGGTTATGGCCTGCCGCAAGAAGGCGAGTGGGGACGTCTGGAAGCGGAAAGCACCCAGCGTCAGCAGCAGTTGCAACGGCTGACGGGTGATCTGGACAAAGAGGTGAGGGCGCTGCTGGAGCCAGACCGCGCGGCCGAGATTGCAGCGACCGAGGAAAACCTCAAGCAGGTCGGCGAGCACCTGCGGGCGCTGCACAAAGCGGCGGGTGGGTTGGAATTGCCGTGATGGTCACGTTGTAACAGCGGGCTTGGCCGCGGCGGGTTCCTCAAAATCGCTGTCGACGGCGAGCCTGACCGCCACAAAGGTCGGCGAGCTTATACAGACTCGCCCCGTTCCCCCGGCAAATGCTCATCCAGATGCAGCCAAGGCAAGCGGTTGTCGGTCCAGATATGCCGTTCGGCAGCGGCCAGTTCGGATTGGTCGAGGGTGGCGATGGTGACGTCCATGGTCTCGGGGCTGTTTCGGGTGAACAGCGCGACCTGGGCCCCACAGTTATTGCAGAAATAACGCACGCACGTCGGGCTTGAGTCGTACGCCGCCGGACTGCCTGCCGTCCACGTGAACACCTCCATCGGCACGGTGATCCAGGTCACCACGATCCCGCCCGACGTCCGCCGACAGATCGAGCAGTGACAATGAGCGATGTCCCGCAAAGGCGCGTCGAGTTGATAGCGCAGGTTCCCGCAATGGCATCCGCCTGTGTGCCTTTCACTCATGTCGCATCTCCCGTTCGTGTTTAACGTCTGACTCTCGCAGGGGCGTTTTACTTCATCTTTCCTACAGCGATCAGCGGAAAGGCGTCGAAAGCTGGCTGAAAGCTAAGCCCTTTAGCATCCCCCCACCGCCGGCGACAGACCGGCCAAGCCAGGGCCGCACCTTTAAAAGCGGCCCGGCCCATCTACAACAACAATTCGGTGATTCTGATGCTCGCTTTCGCTCCGCAGTACCCCTCGCACGCTCTCCAACGCCACGCGCAGCTCGTCTTGAACTGATCGCCTCATAACGTCCCAGAGGGTGTAAGAACGTCACGAGCGAAGATGAGGCAAGGCAAAAACAGGCGAAAAAGCGGAGTCTAGGTGTTCTAAATGAGCATTTTTCGCCTGTTTTTAACGCAGCATCATCGAGCGCAGTAGTTATTACACACTCTGGTCCGTTCCCACGTCGCGTCACGTCCGGAGTATTTCTATGTTGACCTTCCTCGGCTTCGCCATGGTCGTTGCCTTCATGTACCTGATCATGAGCAAACGCCTGTCCGCGCTCATTGCCTTGATCATCGTACCTATCGTATTTGCGCTGTTCGGCGGCTTTGCCGCGGGTATCGGCCCGATGATGCTCGCCGGCATCACCAAACTCGCGCCGACCGGCGTGATGCTGATGTTCGCCATTCTCTACTTCGCGCTGATGATCGACTCAGGCCTGTTCGACCCGGCCGTGCGCAAGATCCTCAAGCTCGTCAAAGGTGACCCGGTCAAAGTGTCAGTCGGCACCGCCGTGTTGGCGTTGGTCGTCTCGCTGGACGGCGACGGTGCAACCACCTACATGATCTGTGTCGCAGCGATGCTGCCGCTGTACAGCCGCCTGGGCATGAGCCCGCGCATCATGGCGGGCCTGATCATCCTGGCGGGTGGCGTGATGAACATGACGCCGTGGGGTGGTCCGACCGCTCGCGCCGCCAGCGCTCTGCATGTCGACCCCTCCGATATTTTCGTGCCGATGATTCCGGCCATGCTTGCCGGTGTGATCGCGATTCTGGTGATCGCCTATTTCTACGGCAAACGCGAGCGCGCACGTCTGGGCGAATTGCATCTCCCAGGCGATGAGGTCGATCACAGTGAAATCAGTGTCTCGCAATTCCCCGACGCTCGCCGTCCCAAACTCATCTGGTTCAACGGTGCCTTGACCCTGGCGCTGATGGTCGCGCTGATCATGGGCCTGTTGCCACTGCCGGTGCTGTTCATGATCGCGTTCAGTATTGCGATGATCGTCAACTATCCCTGCCTGCAAGCGCAGAAGGATCGTGTCGCCGCCCATGCCGGTAGCGTGCTGGCAGTGGTCGGATTGATTTTCGCGGCGGGGATTTTCACCGGTATCCTGACCGGCACCGGTATGGTCGATGCGATGTCCAAAAGTCTGCTGGCGGTGATTCCGGACGCGATGGGGCCGTATCTCGCCGTCATTACCGCGATCGTCAGCATGCCGTTCACCTTCTTCATGTCCAACGATGCGTTTTACTATGGTGTCTTGCCGGTACTGTCCGAGGCCGCGTCGCATTACGGCATCACCCCGGTGGAAATGGCACGTGCCTCGATCGTCGGCCAGCCCGTCCACCTGTTGAGCCCACTGGTGCCATCGACTTATCTCTTGGTGGCCCTGGCGGGTATCGAATTTGGCGATCACCAGCGCTTTACCCTCAAGTGGGCCGTGCTGGTGTGCGTATGCATAATGGTCGCAGCGCTGCTGATGGGGATATTCCCGGTCTTCAGCAGTCTATAAGGCTCATTACTCCCCCGCTGGCGCGCGAGTGACAGCGGGATCTGACAAGCTCAAAGGAAAACCTAATGGAATGGCTGACCAACCCTGAGATCTGGGTTGCTTTCTTCACCCTGACTGCCCTGGAGATCGTTCTGGGGATCGACAACATCATCATGATCTCGATTCTGGTCAGCCGCATGCCCAAGGCGATGCAACCGCGCACCCGGATTTTCGGCCTCGCGCTGGCGATGGTCACGCGCATCCTGCTGTTGTTGTCGATCACCTGGGTCATGCGCCTGACGGACGACCTGTTCGTGGTGCTCGGCCAAGGCATCTCGGGCCGCGATCTGATCCTGTTCTTCGGTGGCCTGTTCCTGCTGTGGAAAAGCTCGCAAGAGATCTACCACGGCATGGAAGGCGAAGAGGAGGAGATCGACGAGCCGAAAGGCAAGGGCGGCATGTTCCTGTACACCATCATCCAGATCGCCATCATCGACATCGTGTTCTCGCTGGACTCGGTGATCACGGCGGTCGGCATGGTGTCTCATGTGCCGGTCATGGTCGCTGCGATCATCGTCGCCGTGCTGATCATGATGCTGTGCGCAGGGGTCATCAGCGACTTCATCGAGAAGCACCCTTCGCTGAAGATGCTGGCGCTGTCGTTCTTGATCGTGGTGGGTACGGTGCTGATCGCCGAGTCGTTCGACGTGCACGTGCCTAAAGGCTATGTGTACTTCGCCATGGCGTTCTCGCTGGCGGTGGAAGCGATCAACATCAAGATGCGCACCTCGATGGCCAAGAAGAAGGCGATGAAAGAGCCGGTGAAACTTCGCAAGGACGTTCCGGGTCAATAACATCCCGTGGGAGCGAACTCATTCGCGATGCGGACGTACAGCCGATACAAATGTGTTGGATGTCATAACCCATCGCGAATGAATTCGCTCCTACAGTTTGTTTCGGCGACGACTTGCCAAATGGCTGATTTGTGACAGATTTGTTTCAAGAAATAATCGTCTGTGCCATGCTGGCATTAAGGCTCCAAGCCGACTAAAAGCTTTAGTTGAGTGTGCTGACCACGTCAGATGGGCACGCGCTTTCGCTCGCTACACGCTGCACTTTCAATCCTTTGCCCATGAGTGCCGGCCAGGCTGGCCCGCCGGGCTACCAACAGGGGGCTTTCCGTATGCTGACCCTGCTCGATTTGCTTTCCGCCGTCGCGCTGTTGATCTGGGGCACGCACATCGTTCGGACCGGCATTCTGCGCGTCTATGGCACGCAGTTGCGCCGCGTGCTGAGCCAGAACATGTCCAAACGCCCGCTGGCCTTCGTCGCCGGGATTCTCGTCACCGCCCTAGTGCAAAGCAGTAACGCCACCGCCATGCTGGTGACGTCCTTCGTCGGCCAAAGCCTGATGGGGCTGACGCCTGCCTTGGCGATCATGCTCGGCGCCGACGTCGGCACGGCGGTGATGTCGCGAATCCTGACGTTCGACCTGTCGTGGCTCTCGCCGCTGCTGATCTTTCTCGGCGTTATCCTCTTCCTGTCGCGCAAACAGACCCGCGTCGGTCAGCTCGGCCGCGTCGGAATCGGCCTGGGGCTGATCATTCTGGCATTGCAGCTGATCGTCACTGCCGCCGCGCCGATCACCCAAGCGGCTGGTGTGAAAGTGCTGTTCGCCTCGCTGACCGGCGACTTGCTGCTCGACGCCTTGGTTGGCGCGATGTTCGCGCTGATTTCCTACTCCAGCCTCGCCGCTGTCCTGCTGACCGCCACGCTCGCAGGCGCTGAAATCATCGGCTTGCCGGTGGCGATTGGTCTGGTGATCGGCGCCAACATCGGCAGCGGTTTGCTGGCCTTCCTTAGCACCAGCATGCAGAACGTCGCCGGGCGTCAGGTCGCGCTGGGCAGCCTGCTGTACAAGCTGATCGGCCTGCTGCTGATCTTCCCCGTGCTGACACCACTGGTGCACTGGATGGAAACGCTGGACGCCAGCCCGTCGAGCCTGGTCATCAGTTTTCACGTGATCTACAACTCGCTGCGCTGCCTGATCATGCTGCCCACGGTTGGCCCGATGGGGCGACTGTGCGCGTCGCTCCTCCCTCAAGCGGCCGAGGTCAACGGTCAAAACAAGCCTCGTCATCTGGACCTGACCGCGCTGGCAACGCCGAGCCTGGCGCTGGCCAACGCCGTGCGAGAAACCCTGCGCATGGGCGACCTGATCGACAGCATGCTCAATGCGATGCAAGAGGTGCTGCGCGGTAACCAGACAGCGGTCACCCAAGAAGTCCGCCGCCTCAACGACGAAGTCGAGGTGCTGTACAACGCCATCAAACTTTACCTGGCGCAAATGCCGCGCGAAGATTTGAGTGATCAGGACAACCGCCGTTGGGCCGAAATCATCGAGCTGGCGATCAACCTCGAACTGGCCAGCGGCCTGATCGAGCGTATGCTGCGTAAGGTGCAGCAGCAGAAGACGTCACAACGCCGGTCGTTTTCCGACGTGGGACTGGAAGAACTCTCCGGGCTGCACGAGCAATTGATGGCAAACCTGCGTCTGGGCCTGTCGGTGTTCCTCAGCGGCGACCCGGAAAGTGCTCGTCAGTTGCTGCGCGAGAAACGTCGTTTCCGGGCACAGGAGCGACGCCTGGCCCATGCCCATGTCAGCAGACTGCAACGTAAAATCGTGCAGAGTATCGAGACCAGTTCGTTACACCTTGAGCTGATCGCTGACATGAAACGACTCAACTCACTGTTCTGCAGCAGCGCCTATGTCGTCCTCGAAACCTCAGACACTGGCGCCTTGTCCAGCGAAAGCCAGCCAGAGTAATCGCGGTGAACGCCGGGGCCGGTCAGCAGTCTGTTACACATACCGGCCCGCAAGGAAGCCCGTTTTTATGCGTTGCCTGCTGTTCGCTGTCCTGTTTCTGATATCCCTCCCGTCCATGGCGATAGACCGCTTTCAAGTGGAAGGCTATGTGTTGCCGAACGGTTTGCAACTGGTGCTCAAGCCTGCCGAAAAGGGTCATGTGTCGATTCGCCTGGTCGTGGGCATTGGCTTCGATGATTTCCCCTGCGCCGACAAAGAATTGCCGCACTTGCTGGAGCACTTGCTGTTTAGCGGCGTCGACGATTCCGGCGAAGGCGGGCTTGAACAGCAGATGCAGGCGCTGGGTGGCGAGTGGAACGCGTTCACCAGCAACACCGACACCACGTTCGTGATCGAGGCGCCCGCGCAAAATCAGCGTAAGGTGCTGGACCTGCTGATCAGTGTGCTGACGCACACGCAGATTACCCAAGCCAATCTGGACACTGTCAAACGCATCGTCGAGCGCGAAGACGGCGGGCATTACTCGCATTTGCAGCGCTGGCTGGATAAGCGCGACCTCGGCCACAGCGCCAGCAGTCAATTGGCGGTGGAGCTGGGCCTCAAATGCGCTGAGCGTCCGGAAGTCGATCACATCACGCTGGACCAGATCGAGTCCATCCACGACAACTGGTACGCGGCCAACAACATGACGCTGATCATCGTCGGTGACCTCGACAAGCTGCTACCCGCCTATCTGGAACGCACCTTCGGCCAGCTGAATGCCGTGGACCCGACCGAGCATCCGCCGCTGGCAACCATTACCGAAAAAGCCGACGCGGAGCGCACATTGATTCGCGGGGCATTGGGCGACGGCGCGAAGCTCCACTTGCTGTTTACTGAGCCGGACCTGGGCGACCAGCATGATGAGACCCTGGACTTGGTGAAGGCCTACCTGGACTGGGCGCTCTACAGCGAACTGCGTCTGAAGCAGGGGTATTCGTATGGGCCGTGGGCGGATCGCGAAGCGTTTGGCGACACGGGGTTTCTCAGCCTGAACGCCGATCTGGATCGGGATGATGTCGACGCGGCCGTCAGTGCTGTGCGCGGGATGCTGGAGCGGCTGCGCAAGGAAGGCATGGACCCGGCGACGTTTGCCCGGTTGCAGCAGGCGGCTATCGCCAAGGAGGCGTGGGCCGCTCAAGGCAACAGCGCGTTAGCGGATTATTACTGGGGCGCGATCAACGATTACGACGACGGCCGCTTCGACGACCCGACCAAACGCCTGCGCGGCGTGAGCCTGGATTTGGCGAACAGGGCCATGCGCCAGCTGTTGGCACAGCCAGGGTATCTGCGCATCGAGGAACCGCTGGTCAGTTATGACGAGTTGTACGAGATCGGCGTCGCATTAGCGGTATTGGCCGCGCTGCTGATCGCGTGGCGCTGGCGGGTGTACAGAAAACGACCGCTTTGATGCAGGCCGCTTCTGGCCGGAGGCCGTAGGAGCGTGGCTTGCCCCGCGATCTGGCGCGAAGCGTCAGTAAATCAGGCACCTCGGTTGTTTCAAACATCCCGCGCTTGCCGGTTTTGCTGCCGGTTCCCGGCAGATCGCGGGACAAGCCACGCTCCTACGCCTTCGGCAGAACCAAGAGCAAGCTTCAGCCTTGCAGCATTGGTATCCTGCCAAGGATTTTTTTCCTACAGCCAAAGTGATCACCGAGATGCCGGACCTCAACGCTCTGATGCAGAACTCCCTCGTACAGCGTGTGCTGGAGTTCATCAAACGCTATCCGGGCCTGATCGCGCTGTTCGGGTTCTGCTCTGGTGTTGGCAGCTTTATCCTCGTTGATCGCCAGGCACGGCCCGCTAGCTGGATCGCGATCATCCTGCTGATCAGTTGGCTTTGGTTGATGGTGGAAAACAGCGCTGTCAGGCTCATCGCCAAACTCCTCAAACGCGAAATCCCTCAGCCGCTGTTGCGCTACGCCACGCAGATGATCCATCAGGAAAGTCTGTTTTTTGTCCTGCCGTTCTTTTCCATCACCACGACCTGGAACAGCGGCCAGCTCGCGTTCACTGGGTTGCTAGCGGTGGCAGGGCTGATTTCGATCATCGATCCGCTGTATTACAAATGGCTGGCGCCCCGGCGCTGGCTGTTTCTGGCGCTGCACACCCTGACGCTGTTCGCGGCGATGCTCACCGCGCTGCCGATCATCCTGCACCTGACCACCGCCGAGAGTTACAAATTAGCGTTGGCGACCGCCATGCTGCTGTCCATTCCGAGTCTCGCGTCGAGCTTCCCTGTCACCAACTGGAAGCGCGGCGTCGGCCTGGTGATCCTGACGCTGGCCATCGGCGGCGCGGGCTGGTTGCTGCGATCGTGGGTGCCACCGGCGACGCTGTGGATGACCGAAGTGGCCGTGAGCACTCAGTTCGACAACCAGAACCGCACCCCCGGCGAAAGCATTCAGGAGATCGGCGTCAACCAACTGCGCAGCAGCGGCCTTTACGCTTACACCTCGATCAACGCGCCTCGCGGTCTGGACGAGCGGATTTATCACGTTTGGCGCCACAACGGCGAAGAAGTGGACCGAATCGCTCTAGACATTCACGGCGGACGTAAGGAAGGCTATCGGGCGTGGACACATAAACAGAATTTCCCGCCGGACGTGCTCGGCAAATGGCAGGTGAGGGTGCTGACAGAGGATGGCCAGATGATCGGCGTATTACGCTTCCAGGTGACCGACACCGATCAGCCTGCGGTGACTCGAAAAAAGATCAAACCAGCAGGTTTGAAGCCCAATGCAGATACGTTGGGGTCGTCTGATTCGGATGACGACAAGGCCGATGACGATAAGCCATCATCGAGCTCGCCCGCACCGGCCAAAACCAACTAAGCTCGTGCCCATGACCCCAACGACCGACCTGGTTACCCACACGCCCAAGGCACCGGGCAGCGCCGTACTGGATACTTCGACTCAACCCACGCAGCTGTGGATTGTCGGAGACTGGACGCTTGCCCACTACCACGATCTCAAGCGGCAGACCGATGCCTTGAGCGACGGTTTCAGCCCCGCAACGCACGTGGACATGAGCCGGTTGGGCGCTCTTGACACAGCCGGGGCGTCGCTGCTGGTCGAGTTGCTGGGCGCGCAACGCTTGCGGCTTCTGGCGGTTCAGGCTCCCAATCTTCCAGAGTCCAGCCGCGCCCTGATGCAGACGATCCAGAGCGCCCTTCACGATTATTGCCAGCCACTGAAAGACCCGGAAGTCGCCGTCGGCACTCAACTGCTGGCGCGAGTCGGTTCGGCGGTGGAGGTGCTGTGGCGCGACACGTTGCAACTGCTCGGCTTCATTGGGCTGATCCTGCAAACCTTCGTCGCGACGATGTTCCGCCCTCGACGCTGGCGCACCACCTCGGTGATCGCCCACATCGAACAAATCGGCCTGGACGCGGCGCCCATTGTCGCGCTGCTGACGTTCATGGTTGGCGCAGTGGTGGCGTTCCTCGGTGCTACCGTTCTCAAGGCCTTCGGCGCGACGATCTTCACCGTCGATCTCATCGGCTTCTCGTTCCTGCGGGAGTTCGCAGTACTGCTGACGGCGATTCTGTTGGCAGGGCGCACCGCCAGCGCCTTCACGGCGCAGATCGGCTCAATGAAGGCCAACGAAGAACTGGATGCTCTACAGACACTGGGGTTGAGTCCTACAGAAATGCTGGTCTTGCCCCGCGTGCTTGCCTTGCTCATCTCGCTGCCAATACTGACCTTTCTGGCGATGATCTGCGGCATCGTCGGCGGTGGTGTGGTGTGCGCGCTCTCGCTGGGGATTTCGCCCGCGATGTTTCTGTCGCTGATGCAGGCGGACATCGGCGTGCAGCATTTTCTGGTGGGGATCGTCAAAGCGCCGATCTTCGCGTTCTTCATTGCCGCGATTGGATGCCTGGAAGGCTTCAAGGTCGAGGGCAGCGCGGAGTCGGTGGGCGCTCACACGACTTCAAGCGTGGTGCAGTCGATTTTCGTCGTCATCGTGCTGGACGCATTGGCGGCGATGTTCTTCATGGAGATTGGCTGGTGACCCGACGTTGCGTTCAACCCACCGAAGCCGTGATTCAGGTGCGCGGCCTGTGCAACCGCTTCGGCCCGCAGGTGGTGCACGAAAACCTCGATCTGGACCTGTATCGCGGTGAAATCCTCGCCGTGGTGGGCGGCTCCGGCAGTGGCAAATCGGTATTGCTGCGCAGCATCGTCGGCTTGCAGCGACCGGCTGAGGGAAATGTCCGAGTATTGGGTCAGGACTTGCTGAATCTCCCGGATAAGGCGCGCTCGCAGGTTGAACGACGTTTCGGCGTGCTGTTTCAAAAAGGCGCGTTGTTTTCTTCGTTGACCATCACTGAGAACGTTGCTCTGCCGCTGATCGAGCATGCGGGGTTGAGTCGTGAAGAAGCCGAACATCTCGCCGGAATCAAAATGGCCCTGTCCGGCTTGCCTTTGTCGGCGGCGCATAAGTACCCGGCGTCGCTGTCCGGCGGGATGATCAAGCGTGCCGCGTTGGCCCGGGCGTTGGCGCTGGACCCGGACATTCTGTTTCTCGATGAACCTACCGCCGGGCTCGACCCGATTGGCGCAGGCGCCTTCGATCAACTGATCCTGACCCTGCGTGATGCGCTGGGCTTGAGCGTGTTCATGGTCACGCACGACCTGGACACCCTCTACACCATCACCGACCGGGTCGCCGTGCTAGCCCAGAAACGGGTGCTGGTGGCCGACAACATCGACAAGGTGTCGGCCTACAAAGACGATTGGATTCACGAATACTTCCACGGCCCGCGCGGCCGCTCGGCCTATGCAGCGGCCACCCACCCACACGAGGTCTCATGATGGAAACCCGCGCCCATCACGTTTTGATCGGCCTGTTCACGGTGATCGTGGTCGCCGCTGCCTTGCTGTTCGGCCTGTGGCTGGCCAAGTCCAGCGTGGACACGGCGTTCAAGGATTATCAGGTGGTGTTTAACGAGGCCGTCACCGGCCTGTCTCGGGGCAGCCCCGTGCAGTACAGCGGGATCAAAGTGGGTGACGTGGTCAATCTGCGGCTGGACCCGCAAGACCCACGCCGCGTGCTGGCGCAGATTCGCGTCGCCGGAGAAACCCCGATCAAGCGCGACACCTTCGCCAAACTGGCCCTCGCCGGGATCACCGGCACGTCGATCATTCAGCTCAGCGGCGGCACGCCCCAGAGCGAACCGCTCAAGGGCGAAGACGGCCATTTGCCGGAAATCATTGCCTCGCCGTCGCCCATCTCGCGTCTGCTAAATGACAGCAACGACCTGCTCACCGGAATCAACACGCTGCTGCACAACGCCAACGAGCTCTTGTCGTCCAAGAACGTTCAGGCGCTGACCAAGACCATGGATCATCTGGAGCAGACCACGGCGGTGATTGCTGACCAGCGCGACGACATTCGTCAGACGCTCAAGCAATTGCTGGCGCTGAGCAAGCAGGCCAGCACGACGCTGGATCAAACCTCCACCGCCATGCGCAACGCCAACATTCTGTTCACGGTCGATGGCAAGCAAGCCATCGCCACCGGGCAGGCGGCGATGGTGTCGTTGCAGCAGAGCACCGATACCATCAACCAGTTGATCAAGGCGAATAAAGGGTCAGTGGATGGCGGGCTTCAGGGGCTGGGCGAACTGGGTCCGGCGATTCGCGAGTTGCGTGAAACGCTGGCCTCGCTCAAGACCATTTCCCGCAGCCTGAACGCCAACCCCAGCGGCTACCTGCTTGGTAGCGACAAGAACAAGGAGTTCGAGCCATGAGGCTTGCCCGTCATTCCTTTACCCGGCTGTTGCTCGCAAGTGCGCTGCTGTCCTCGGCCTTGTCGATGACGGCCTGTTCGATCCTGCCCAAACAGGAGCCTTCGGACGTCTATCGCTTGCCCACGGCCTCGACCGCCAGCAAGGTTACGGCCCCTGTCGATTGGTCATTGCGCGTGGCGAGACCCAAAGCCAGCGAGACGCTGGACAGCCCGCGCATCGCGGTTATCCCCCAAGGCGACGTGATCAGCAGCTATAAAGGCGCGCGCTGGAGCGATCCGGCCCCTGTGCTGCTGCGCAACCGGCTGACCGATGCGTTCTACCGCGATGGTCGCGTGCAATCGATCAGCACTGACGAAAGCAACTTGCAGGCAGATTTCGAGCTGGGCGGAGAGTTGCAGGCGTTTCAGAGCGAATACCGGGGCACCGCCGTCGACGTGGTGATTCGTCTGGACGCGCGGCTTGTCGATGATCATCAGCGCATCATCGCCAGTCGCCGCTTCGAGGCGCATCAGCCAGTGGCCGACAAGCCCGTCTCAGCGGTGGTGGCAGGCTTCGGGCAGGCCAGCGATACGCTGACCGCCCAAGTGCTGCAATGGACCGTGGAGCAGGGCCAGCGGCGTTACGCTGCCGAGCCGAAGAACCAGTAGCAGACCGCGATGGCCGCGATCACACCGGACAGCTCCGCCAGCAAGGCGCAACCCACGGCATGACGGGCGCGCTGGATACCGACCGCGCCGAAGTACACGGCCAGCACGTAGAAGGTGGTTTCCGTGCTGCCCTGAATGGTTGCGGCCACCAGCGCCGGGAAGCTGTCCACGCCTTGGGTTTTCATGGTCTCGATGAGCATCGCCCGCGCCGCGCTGCCTGAGAACGGCTTGACCAGCGCGGTGGGCAGGGCATCGACAAAACGGGTGTCCAGGCCCATCCACTGAATGCCATGGCGGATGCCTTCCAGAATCAAGTCCAACGCTCCGGATGCACGCAACACGCCTACTGCACAGAGCATCGCCACCAGATACGGCAGCAGGTTTTTCGCCACGTCGAAGCCTTCTTTTGCGCCCTCGACGAAGGTTTCGTACACCTTGACCTTGCGCAGCGCGCCGACCACCAGAAACAGCATGATGATGCCGAACAGCGTGACGTTGCCCAGGATCGACGACAGGCTCGACAGCGCCGTGGCCGACAAACCGGCGAGGATCGCCATGAAACCGCCCAACAGCAGCGCGCCGGGAATCAGATAAGCCAGCACCACCGGGTCCCACAGACGCAGTCGCTGCATGAACGCCACCGAGAGCAGGCCGACGAGGGTCGAAGCGCTGGTGGCCAGCAGGATCGGCAGGAAAACCATGGTCGGATCGAGCGCGCCTTGTTGGGCGCGGTACATGAAGATGGTAACGGGGAGCAGAGTCAGGGAAGAGGCGTTGAGCACCAGAAAGAGGATCTGCGCATTGCTGGCGACGGTCTGGCTGGGGTTCAGTTCCTGCAACGAGCGCATGGCCTTTAGCCCGATGGGCGTTGCCGCGTTGTCCAGACCGAGCGCATTGGCCGCAAAGTTGAGGGTGATCAGGCCCAAGGCCGGGTGGCCGCGAGGGACTTCGGGCATCAGACGATGAAACAGCGGCGCGAGAACTTTACCGAGCCAATCGACGATTCCCGCTTTTTCAGCGATGTTGAGAAAGCCGAGCCAGAGGGTGAGGGTGCCGAACAGCAGAACCATGACCTCGACCGAGAGCTTGGCCATCGCGAAGATGCTTTCGACCATCGCGGCGAAGATCCCGGCGTTCCCCCCCACCAGCCATTGCGCCAGCGCGGAAATGGCCGCGACCACAAAAAAACCAAGCCATAGGCCGTTAAGCATCAGTCAATCCCCTCGCAAGATGCGAGGGATGATAGCGGCGGGGGCGCAAACAACAAACCTCTGGTTGTTTGCCGATTCCTCTGGCTGCCGAGATTGCGCTTCTGCGGTGTTATCAGTTACGCAGCCTTACCGGGAATTGAGAAACGCTTCGTGCAGCGCTTTCAACGATTCGAAATGAAACGTCGGCGCTTCGGCCGCCAGTTCTTCCCGACTGCCAAACCCATACCCCACCGCCGCCACATCCAGCCCGTTACGCTTGCCGCCGATCAGGTCATGTTTGCGGTCGCCGATCATCAAGGTCTGCTTGGGATCGAGCTTTTCCTCGTCCAGCACATGCCGGATCAACTCGACCTTGTCAGTCCGGGTGCCGTCCAGCTCACTGCCGTAGATCAGCTTGAAGTGCCGGGCGAAGTCAAAATGGCGAGCGATCTCATGGGCGAACACCCACGGCTTGGACGTCGCGATGAACAGCGTGCGGCCTTGATCCGACAGCAGGTCGAGCAGTTCGAACACGCCATCGAACACGAGGTTTTCGTACAGCCCGGTGACCTTGAAGCGCTCGCGGTAGAACCCCACCGCCTCCCAGGCCTTCGCCTCGTCAAAGTCATAGGCGCGCATGAATTGCTGCAACAGCGGCGGGCCGATGAAGTGTTCAAGCTGTGTGATGTCGGGTTCGTCGATGCCCAGTTTGCTCAAGGCGAACTGAATCGAGCGGGTAATGCCTTCGCGCGGATCGGTCAGAGTGCCGTCCAGGTCGAACAGAATATTCTGGTAATGCATGTCGTCTCTCAAAAGCGTGAGGTGAATCGCTTGGTGGCGCACGAACCCTGTGGGACCACACAACCCTGTGGGCGCGAAGTTATTCGCGAGAGGCCGTTACATCCGATAGATATTTTTTGGCTGTACCGACGTATCGAGAATGAATTCGCTCCCACAGGTTAATCAGTGTTCAGGGACATTGACGTTGTCAATCAAGGCTTGTCGAAACCCTCAGCCAAATGCTGATCCTTGAGCTTCACGTAATTGGTCGCGCTGTAAGGGAAGAAGGCGATTTCCTTTTCCGTCAGCGGGCGAACCTGTTTCACCGGACGGCCCACGTACAGAAAGCCGCTGTCCAGACGTTTGCCTGGCGGCACCAGACTGCCCGCACCGATGATCACCTCATCTTCCACGACAGCACCGTCCATGATGGTCGTGCCCATGCCGATCAGAATGCGGTTACCCACCGTGCAGCCATGCAACATCGCCTTGTGGCCAATGGTCACTTCATCGCCGATCAGCAGCGGAAAACCGTCCGGGTTGAACGGCCCGGCGTGGGTGATGTGCAGCACGCTGCCGTCCTGAACACTGGTACGTGCGCCGATGCGGATGCGGTGCATGTCGCCTCGAACCACCGTCAGCGGCCAGACCGAACTGTCGGCGCCGATTTCGACATCGCCGATGACAACCGCCGAATAATCGACAAAGGCCCGTTCGCCAAGGGCTGGCGTGTGATTCTGGAACGTGCGAATGGCCACGATAGGCTCCTTCTCTGGCATTGATAGCTGGACTATCCCTGTTAGGTAGCTGCGGTCAGCGCCGATTGTAATTAAGATGCTCGGGTGTTTCTTCCAGCCAAGGTGCCAAACCGTGAGCGCGAACAACCCTCTTTTGCAACCCTACGACCTGCCACCTTTCTCGGCGATTCGCGCCGAGCACGTAAAACCTGCCATCGACCAGATTCTCGCCGACAACCGCGCCGCGATTGCCGACATCCTCGCCAAGCAAGGTGCGCAGCCTACATGGGCTGGCCTAGTGCTGGCGATGGACGAGCTGAATGATCGTCTGGGCGCCGCCTGGAGCCCGGTCAGCCACCTCAACGCCGTGCGCAACAGCGCCGAACTGCGCGAAGCCTACGAGTCGTGCCTGCCTGCGTTGAGCGCGTATTCGACCGAAATGGGCCAGAACCGTGAGCTGTTCCAGGCCTTCGAAGCCTTGGCGAACAGCCCGGAAGCTGCCGGTTTCGACGTTGCGCAAAAAACCATTCTGGAACACTCGCTGCGTGATTTCCGCCTGTCGGGCATCGACCTGCCACCCGAGCAGCAGAAGCGCTATGCCGAAGTGCAGAGCAAGCTGTCGGAGCTGGGCAGCCAGTTCTCCAACCAACTGCTCGACGCGACTCAGGCCTGGACCAAGCACATCACCGATGAAGCCGCTCTCGCCGGGCTGACCGATTCAGCCAAGGCGCAAATGGCCGCAGCCGCCCAAGCCAAAGAGCTCGACGGTTATCTGATCACTCTGGAGTTCCCGAGCTACTACGCGGTGATGACCTACGCCCAGGACCGCGCGCTGCGTGAAGAAGTCTACGCCGCGTACTGCACCCGTGCGTCGGACCAAGGGCCGAACGCCGGTAAGAATGATAACGGTCCGGTGATGGAACAGATCCTCGACCTGCGTCAGGAACTGGCCAAACTGTTGGGCTTCGCCAGTTTCTCCGAATTGAGCCTGGCCACCAAGATGGCCGAGTCCAGCGATCAGGTGCTGAGCTTCCTGCGTGATCTGGCCAAGCGCAGCAAGCCGTTCGCCGCGCAGGACCTGCAACAGCTGAACGCCTATGCCGCCGAGCAAGGCTGCCCGGACCTGCAAAGCTGGGACAGCGGTTTCTACGGCGAGAAGCTACGCGAGCAGCGTTACAGCGTTTCCCAGGAAACCCTGCGCGCTTACTTCCCGATCGACAAAGTGCTGAGCGGCCTGTTCGCCATCGTACAAAAACTGTACGGCATTGAAATCGCCGAGCAGAAAGGTTTCGACACTTGGCACCCGGACGTTCGCCTCTTCGAAATCAAGGAAAACGGTCAGCATGTCGGTCGCTTCTTCTTCGACCTCTACGCCCGCGCCAACAAGCGCGGCGGCGCGTGGATGGACGGCGCCCGCGACCGTCGCCGCACCTCGGCCGGCTCGCTGCAAAGCCCGGTCGCCAATCTGGTCTGCAACTTCACTCCGGCCGATTCGGGCAAACCCGCCCTGTTGACCCACGATGAAGTGACGACCCTGTTCCATGAATTTGGCCACGGTCTGCACCACCTGCTGACCCGCGTTGAACACGCAGGCGCCTCGGGCATCAACGGCGTGGCGTGGGATGCGGTCGAGCTGCCAAGTCAGTTCATGGAAAACTGGTGCTGGGAGCCGGAAGGCCTGGCGCTGATCTCCGGTCATTACGAAACCGGCGAGCCGCTGCCTCAAGATTTGCTGGAGAAAATGCTCGCCGCGAAGAACTTCCAGTCCGGCCTGATGATGGTCCGCCAGCTGGAATTCTCGCTGTTCGACTTCGAACTGCACGCCACCCACGGTGATGGTCGCACCACCCTTCAAGTGCTCGAAGGCGTGCGCGACGAGGTCTCGGTGATGCGTCCACCGGCGTACAACCGCTTCCCGAACAGCTTCGCGCACATTTTCGCAGGCGGTTACGCAGCGGGTTACTACAGCTACAAGTGGGCTGAAGTGCTGTCGGCGGACGCCTTCTCGAAGTTCGAAGAAGACGGCGTGCTCAATGCCGAAACTGGCCGTGCCTTCCGCGAGGCGATTCTGGCCCGTGGCGGATCGCAAGCGCCGATGGTGCTGTTCGTCGACTTCCGCGGACGCGAGCCTTCGATTGACGCACTCTTGCGCCATTCCGGCTTGAGCGAGGACGCGGCAGCATGACCGATACACCGCACGTGGTTACTAAAAAGCGCTTCATCGCCGGGGCTGTGTGCCCGGCGTGCAGCGAGCCTGACAAGTTGATGATGTGGAGCGAAGACGACGTCCCGCACCGCGAATGCGTGAATTGCGGGTACTCCGACACGCTGAACGCACAAGGGCAGTCAATTCCAAAAGAGTTGGGCACGCGGGTCAACAAACCTGCGGTGAAACCGGCGGACCCGAAGGTGCAAGGGGTGCAGTTCTTCCCGAATCCGAAGCTCAAGAAGCCGGTAGATCCTCAGTAGTCTTCTTCTCTGAAGCCGAAGCAGTCCGGCTTGCGGGCGGTGGCGATTTCAAATCCGCCGTCGGCAAGCCGTGCTGATAGGCGGGCTACAATCGCCAGAGAATCGTCTGAACGCCCACCACATCTGTCTTCTGAAACCAGCCTTTGATCGCACAGCTTGCAAACGCGCTGGTGCTGCATGCGCCGCTGTTGAGCGCAGTTTTCAAAGCATCCACATCGACCTTGTTGATGTAATCGATGCCATGCTTGAGGCTGTCTTCATCCTCAAATCCCCCATGTTCCATCTCGTCCAGCGCGGCTTGCTTGGTCCAACCCTGCACGACAATGCGGTACATCGCGGCCACCAGGCCCGTCCGGTCAAGCCCGTGTTTGCAGTGCATCAGCACTGGCCCTTTTTCTTGCGCCGTTTGAATGGCGCGCAGGCTCTGGATAATGTCCGCGTCGTCGACATGAACGGTCTGCAGCGGAATCTGCACCTGCGCCACTGACGGGTCGGACAGCCACTTGCTGTCACTTTCCTTGATGAAATCCACCACCGTCGCCACGCCCAGTTGTTTCAAAAGCGGCTGAGCAGCAGCGTCGGGCTGACGGCTCCGATACAGCGTTGGAGTCATTTGATAGAGGTTGTAATGCGTGTCGACCGGCTGGGCCCACTCGCTGGGGCGCGGCGTGGGTGAGGGCGCGTCGTCAGCCTGAGCGAGCGCGCAAAAAGAAGTCGCCAACAGCGTGGCAAGCAGCGGAGCGATCAATTGAAGGCGCATTGAGCAGTACCGTTCAAGCGTGCAGGAAAGGGAGTGCGGCGAGTGTCTGCGCTACGGGGTCAAGGCAATGTGAGGCAAATGTCAAAACTTCGTTGAGCGCCATTGATCGGCGGCGCGTGGTTTTTCCGGCCGCAGCGTAGAGACGCCATGCATTTCGCGATACTGTATGCATAAACAGTAATCGGGAATGCTCGCATGTCCACGCCATTGCCACCCCGCGGTCGCGGCACCGCCACCAATCCCCACAATCGGTTTGCCCCCAATCGTTCGGTGGCCGAAGACGACGGCTGGTATCAGGAAGTGCCCGTGACACAAGGCACGACTGTCACGCTGGAAACCGCCAAAAGCATCATCGCGCGCAATTCGTCTCCTGACATTCCCTTCGACCGGTCGATCAATCCGTATCGCGGTTGCGAGCACGGCTGCATTTATTGCTACGCACGCCCCAGCCACGCGTACTGGGACATGTCGCCGGGGCTGGATTTCGAGACGAAGCTGATCGCCAAGACCAACGCCGCTGCGCTGCTCGAACAGCAGCTGTCGAAGCCCGGCTACAGCGTGGCCCCCATCACTCTGGGCGCCAACACCGATCCGTATCAGCCCATCGAGCGCGAATACAAAATCACCCGCGCCACGCTGGAAGTGCTGCTGCGTTATCGCCATCCCGTAACGATCATCACCAAAGGCTCGCTGATCCTGCGGGATCTGGACCTGCTGTCAGAACTCGCCAAACAGAACCTCGTGTCGGTGTTCATCAGCCTTACGTCGCTGGACGATGAGCTCAAACGCATCCTTGAGCCCCGGGCCGCCGCTCCCAGGGCCAGGCTGCGGGCGATTCGAGTGTTGCGCGATGCCGGGGTGCCGGTCGGGGTGCTGCTGGCGCCGATGATTCCGATGATCAACGACATGGAGTTGGAGAAACTCATGGCCGAAGCCAAGGCTGCCGGCGCATTGAGCGCGAGCTACGTCATGCTGCGGCTGCCGCTGGAGGTCGCGCCGCTGTTTGAGGAGTGGTTGCAGGCGCATTACCCGCAACGGGCCGAACATGTGATGAGTCTGGTTCGGCAGAGCCGTGGAGGCCAGGTGTATGACAGCCGTTTCGGTTCTCGAATGCGCGGAGAAGGGGTATTCGCTGAACTGCTGGCGCAACGCTACAGTATGGCGGTGAAGAAACTGGGGCTGAATCAGCGCGAGAGCTTCAAGCTCGATTGTGAAGCGTTCTGCCCGCCCGGTGGTCAGATGTCGCTGTTGTGACTCGGGTGGCGTCTCATTAGCTGATACAGGAGCGTGTATCGCTATCGCTTTAGATTTTCTAAAGCCAGACCCGCGATCTAGAGCGATGCATTCAGTTTCAATTAAGTTTTTATCGCTAAGGTGTTTCGCAAGTGACCAGCTGGTCGCGCACAGATGGAATTGTCCGTCATGCCAGAAAAAAGTGGGACATCCACGGGAATCACTGGAAACTCCACTTCAATCCGACAGAGAGGATGAGACATGAGCAACAGGGATAAACAACCTCAAGCTTCCACGGCCCCAGCCTCGGCCAAGGCTGAATCCGCTGACGAGGCGCTTCAGCATATCGTCGACGGCTTCAAACATTTTCGTCATGACGTCTTCCCTCAGCAGGAAGAGCTGTTCAAGAAGCTGGCGACCGCCCAGCATCCGCGAGCCATGTTCATCACCTGTGCGGATTCGCGCATCGTTCCCGAACTCATTACACAAAGCTCCCCAGGCGACCTGTTCGTGACCCGTAACGTCGGTAACGTCGTGCCGCCTTATGGCCCGATGAACGGCGGCGTTTCCACGGCCATCGAATACGCAGTACTGGCGTTGGGTGTGCAACACATCATCGTTTGTGGCCACTCCGATTGCGGCGCGATGCGTGCGGTGCTGAACCCGGACACGCTGGAAAAGATGCCCACGGTCAAAGCCTGGCTGCGCCATGCCGAAGTTGCCAAGACGGTCGTTCAGGACAACTGCAACTGCACCGGCGAACACGAAACCATGCACGTCCTCACCGAAGAGAACGTCATCGCCCAGTTGCAACATTTGCGCACTCACCCGTCGGTGGCGTCGAAACTGGCGAGCGGCCAACTGTTCATCCACGGTTGGGTCTACGACATCGAGACCAGCGAAATCCGCGCTTACGACGCTGAACAGGACGGCTTTCTGCCGCTGGACGGCGACCAGAAAATCCCGATGGCCACGCTGCCTCGCGGACGTTACTGATCATTGATTGATCACTGGATGAGCGCAGCGCCACACCCGTGACGCTGCGCCATCCCTGACGGTTCAACCCTCTATCAAGCCCTTTACGGCCGCGCACTGCGCGTGCTGTCGGCTTTGTCACGTCTGAAGTTTTTGCGGAGAGTCGTCATGGCTAATACAGATCTGAAATCCTTGTTACCACGGGAGCTGCTGGCTTCCGTGGTGGTGTTTCTGGTGGCCCTGCCGTTGTGCATGGGGATCGCTATCGCGTCTGGCATGCCTCCGGCAAAAGGACTGATCACGGGCATCATCGGCGGCATCGTCGTGGGTTGGTTGGCGGGTTCGCCATTGCAGGTCAGCGGTCCTGCAGCGGGGCTGGCAGTGTTGGTCTTCGAGTTGGTGCGTGAACATGGGATGGCGATGCTGGGGCCGATTCTGCTGTTAGCGGGTCTGCTGCAATTACTGGCCGGTCGCCTCAAACTGGGCTGCTGGTTTCGCGTGACCGCTCCAGCCGTGGTGTACGGCATGCTGGCGGGGATTGGCGTGCTGATCGTGCTCTCCCAGGCCCATGTGATGTTCGACAGCGGCCCTAAGCCGTCCGGTCTGGACAACCTGATCGCCTTTCCGCAAACCCTCTTCGGCGCCATCGGCCCCGGCAGCGGTATGCAAGCGGGTCTGTTGGGGTTGGGCACCATCGCCGTGATGTGGTTGTGGGAAAAACGGCGGCCTCACGCACTGCGGTTCGTGCCGGGCGCCTTGCTCGGTGTGGGGATTGCCACGGCCGTGAGCCTGGCGATGGCCCTCGACGTGAAACGGGTCGAAGTCCCGGCCAACCTCGCAGAGGCCATCGACTGGCTGCGTCCGGCTGACCTGCTGAATCTCACCGATCCGGCGATTCTCATCGCCGCCATTGCCGTCGCTTTCATTGCCAGCGCCGAGACCCTGCTCTCGGCCGCTGCGGTGGATCGCATGCATGACGGTCCGCGCTCGGACTTCGACAAGGAGCTCAGCGCCCAAGGCGTCGGCAACATGCTGTGCGCTCTGGTCGGTGCATTGCCGATGACCGGTGTGATCGTGCGCAGCTCGGCCAATGTTCAGGCCGGGGCGAAGACGCGGATGTCGGCGATGTTTCACGGGCTTTGGTTGCTGGCGTTCGTGTTGCTGCTGTCCAGCGTGCTGCAAAGCATTCCGGTGGCGAGCCTGGCGGGTGTGCTGGTTTACACCGGCGTGAAATTGGTGGACCTCAAGGCGCTACGCGGGCTGGGGCGTTATGGGCGTATGCCGATGTTCATTTATGGCGCGACGGCGAGTGCAATCATCCTGACCGACTTGCTGACGGGCGTGCTCATCGGCTTTAGTCTGACGCTGGTGAAACTGGCGCTGAACGCATCGCGGTTGAAGATCAATCTGGTGGATCTGGAAGCGGAGGGGGAGATGGAACTGCGTTTGAACGGCGCCGCGACGTTCCTGAAGGTCCCAGCGCTGACTCAGGCACTGGGCAACGTTCCGCCCGGCACGACGTTACATGTGCCGCTGAGCAATCTCAGCTACATCGACCATTCCTGCCTGGAGCTGCTGGAGGAATGGGGTCGTGCCAATGCAGCACAGGGTTCGCGCCTGTTGCTGGAGCAGCGCCTGTTGAAACGGAGGGTTGAAGGGCGCATACGCACGTCAATTGGAGGCGCGGCGTTGCATTGATGTGTAGGTCGGCGTCCCCTCTGCAGGAGTGAGCTTGCTCGCGATCAGGCATGTCTGACGCATCTGGGCTGTCAGGCCGGACGCTATCGCGAGCAAGCTCACTCCTACAGGTGTTATGTGAGAGTCTGCCGGCGAATCAAACCTTCGCGCATTCCATCTCAAGCCCCACGCCCAGTTGCCGGGACAGGCTTGGCCAGCGTTTCCACGCCGCATCGGTGTCGGGGCTGGCGAGTTTGTCGCGATAGGCTTCCACTGACTCAAGCGAAAAGCTGTCTTCGTCCAGCAATTGGTCGATGGCGTGGTGGACCACTTCATCGAGCTGGTTCGCAAACGTTTCACCGATCAACTGATGAGCGATGACGCTGGCCACGGTGGTGTTCACCGGGATCAGCGGTTGAGCGAAGTGCACGATGTAGAGGTCGTTTACTTCCTCCACGAGACGATGAGCCAAGTAGGCCTCGTCCAACAGACTGTCGAGCCCTTCGTGCCCGTCCATGATGGCGGGCGGTGCGCTGAAGAATTGTTCGGCGATTTTCAGCACGGGTTTGATCTGGCTTTCGATACCGGCCTGCACGGCGACGTCGTTTGCGGCGTCCAGCAAGTCCGGAACTTGATCGATGTAGGCCACGACAAAACGTGCCAAAACACCCCGCGCATCAACGTCAGGAAGGTGAATGGCAGGGTGCAGATGGGGGAGTTGCACTTCGAGTTGGCGCAATAGCTGACCGGTTTGGGTCTCGTGTTCCTGTGCTCGTGTGATCTGCTCGCGCAACGCGGCGGTGTTCATGAATGCTCCATAGGGAAATAAAACCAGGCTGTCATTATAGGGAAGTCATACGTTAGCTGGCTTATGAAAGGCGCTAAGACGTAATTGTCATAACAACTTCACGGTTATGTGCATTGGCTATTAAAACGCCACTTTCTCGGCTTTTCCGGCCAAAAACTTGTTACACGCGTGCTTGTATAGCCCGGTTTTGCGAAAACGCCACCGCGTGCTGAGCGCGACAGCGTGTCTATACTCGGTCTGTGATGCAGTAGCTCCACCGGATTTGCTGGCCTGGCCCCGGTCCACCGCACTTTGATGACCGCTCCCTCGCCCGCTGTGGCAGAAAATAAGAAGAACAATGAGGGAAACCCGCAATGAAGCGACATCCACACGTTTGGATGGCGCTCCTGTTGTGGTCGGTATTCAGTCCGGCGCACGGCGCCTGGACCACGAATATGGCGCCGGGAGCGACCGAGGTCAGTCACGAAGTCTTCGGCCTGCACATGACCATTTTTTGGATATGTGTGGTGATCGGAATCATTGTGTTTGGCGCGATGTTCTGGTCGATGATTTTGCATCGCCGCTCGACCGGGCAGGTGGCCGCCAAATTCCATGAAAGCACCACGGTGGAAATCCTCTGGACCATCGTGCCGCTGCTGATCCTCGTCGTCATGGCGATCCCCGCGACCAAAACCCTGATCCAGATGTACGACAGCACGGAGTCGGGGCTGGACATCCAGATCACCGGCTACCAGTGGAAGTGGCATTACAAATATCTGGGTCAGGACGTCGAGTTTTTTAGCAACCTCGCGACACCTCAGGATCAGATTCACAACAAGGAAGCCAAGGGCGAACACTACCTGCTGGAAGTGGATCAGCCGCTGGTGGTGCCGGTCGGGGTGAAAATCCGCTTCTTGGTGACGGCGGCTGACGTCATCCATTCCTGGTGGGTCCCCGCGTTTGCCGTCAAGCGCGATGCCATCCCCGGTTTTGTTAACGAGGCCTGGACCCGGATCGAAAAGCCCGGCATCTATCGCGGCCAATGTTCGGAATTGTGCGGCAAGGATCACGGCTTCATGCCCATTGTGGTCGAGGCCAAGACCCAGGCCGATTACGACACCTGGCTTGCCGATCGTAAAGCTGAAGCCGCCAAGCTCAAAGAGCTGACCAGCAAGGACTGGACGCTGGAAGAACTCGTGGCCCAGGGCGACAAGGTTTATCACACCACCTGCGTGGCCTGTCATCAGGCCGAAGGTCAGGGCCTGCCGCCGATGTTTCCGGCGCTCAAGGGCTCTAAGACGGTCACCGGACCTAAAGAAGAACACCTGGCCACCGTTTTCAACGGTCGGCCGGGCACTGCCATGGCGGCGTTTGGCAAGCAGCTGTCGGAGGTCGATATCGCCGCCGTCGTCACCTACGAACGCAACGCGTGGGGCAACAACAAAGGCGACATGGTCACGCCAAAAGACGTGCTGGCGCTGAAACAGGCGGGTGCGAAATGAACCGTTTGCCAGATGTACGCGTTTTGACCTGTGGGAGCGAATTCATTCGCGAAAGGACCGTGCATCCGACACATCTCTATCAGCCAAACGACCGCATCGCGAATGAATTCGCTCCCACAGGTTTCAGTGGCGTTAGACAGCTTCAGGCTTGGCGCGGGATTTACGCAGGAGACAGAACATGAGCGCAGTGATTGACGATCCCCGTCACGAAGACCACGCCGGCCACACCCACGGTCCCGCCAAGGGCCTGATGCGCTGGGTGCTTACCACCAACCACAAGGACATCGGCACGCTGTACCTGTGGTTCAGCTTCTGCATGTTTCTGCTCGGTGGGTCGTTTGCGATGGTGATTCGCGCCGAGCTATTTCAGCCCGGCCTGCAGATCGTCGAACCCGCCTTCTTCAACCAGATGACCACGATGCACGGCCTGGTGATGGTATTCGGCGCCGTGATGCCCGCGTTCGTCGGGCTGGCAAACTGGATGATCCCGCTGATGATCGGCGCGCCGGACATGGCCCTGCCGCGTATGAACAACTTCAGCTTCTGGCTCCTGCCTGCTGCGTTCCTGCTGTTGGTCTCGACCCTGTTCACCCCCGGCGGAGGGCCAAATTTTGGCTGGACCTTCTATGCCCCGCTCTCCACCACGTACGCCCCCGAAAGCGTCACCTATTTCATCTTCGCCATTCACTTGATGGGCATCAGCTCGATCATGGGCGCGATCAACGTCATCGCCACCATCCTCAACCTGCGCGCCCCCGGCATGACCCTAATGAAAATGCCGCTGTTCGTATGGACGTGGCTGATCACCGCGTTCCTGCTCATCGCCGTGATGCCGGTGCTGGCCGGGTGCGTGACGATGATGCTGATGGACATCCATTTTCACACCAGCTTTTTCAGCGCGGCGGGCGGCGGCGATCCGGTACTGTTCCAGCACGTGTTCTGGTTCTTCGGCCACCCCGAGGTGTACATCATGATTCTGCCCGCGTTCGGCGCGGTCAGTTCGATCATTCCGGCGTTCTCGCGCAAGCCGCTGTTCGGCTACACCTCGATGGTTTACGCCACAGCGAGCATTGCGTTCCTGTCGTTCATCGTCTGGGCGCACCACATGTTCGTGGTCGGCATCCCGTTGGTGGGCGAGCTGTTCTTCATGTACGCGACCATGCTGATTGCAGTCCCCACGGGCGTGAAGGTGTTCAACTGGATCAGCACCATGTGGCAAGGCGAGCTGACCTTCGAGACGCCCATGCTGTTCGCCGTGGCCTTCGTGATCCTGTTCACCATCGGCGGCTTTTCCGGGCTGATGCTGGCGATTGCGCCGGCCGACTTCCAGTACCAGGACACCTACTTCGTCGTCGCGCATTTTCACTACGTATTGGTGCCGGGGGCGATCTTCGGTATTTTCGCGTCGGCCTACTATTGGCTGCCGAAATGGACCGGCCACATGTACGACGAAACCCTGGGCAAGTTGCATTTCTGGTTGTCCTTCGTCGGCATGAACATGGCGTTCTTTCCGATGCACTTCGTGGGGCTGGCCGGAATGCCTCGCCGTGTGCCGGACTACAACCTGCAATTCGCCAACTTCAACATGGTCTCGTCGATTGGCGCATTCACGTTTGGCGCGACGCAGATTTTCTTCCTCTTCATCGTGATCAAGACCATTCGCGGCGGCCCGCCTGCGCCGGCCAAGCCTTGGGATGGCGCCGATGGCCTTGAGTGGACCGTGCCCTCACCGGCGCCGTATCACACCTTCGTCACGCCGCCGGACGTCGAATGACATGACTTCCGCAGAGCGTCCGAACACGCGACTCGTCATTCGCCTGCTGGTGCTGGTGGCGGCAATGTTCGCATTCGGCTTCGCCTTGGTGCCGCTGTACGACGTGATGTGCAAAGCGCTGGGCATCAACGGCAAGACCGGCGATCAGTACACCCAAAGTCAGCAGGTCGATGCCAGTCGTGAGGTGCGCGTGCAGTTTCTGGCCACCAACTCGGCAGAAATGGTCTGGGGCTTCTATCCCAAAGGCGAGGAGCTGAACGTTCATCCCGGCGCGGTCAACGAGATGCTGTTCGTCGCGCAGAACCCGACCAGCAAGGCGATGACTGCCCAGGCGATCCCAAGCATCGCCCCCAGCACCGCCGCCGTGTATTTCCACAAGACCGAATGCTTCTGTTTCACCCAGCAAATGCTGCAACCGGGCGAGCGCATCGAGATGCCCGTGCGTTTCATCATCGACCGCGACCTGCCCAAAGACGTGAAACACCTGACGCTCGCTTACACGCTGTTCGACATCACCGCGCGCATGCCGCCCATCGTCCGCCCTGTCGCGGCCAATGGCGGTTAGGCCCCACGGCCTGAGGAGATCTGGAAGATGGCAACCCATGAGCATTACTACGTCCCGGCGCAGAGCAAGTGGCCAATCATCGCCACCGTCGGCATGTTCGTCACGATGTACGGATTGGGCACTTGGCTGGTGGACCTGAAAGCGGGCCGCGAAACACACGGTGCGTGGATATTCTGTATGGGCGCGCTGATGGTGGCCTACATGATGTTCGGCTGGTTCGGCACTGTCGTGCGCGAAGGTCGGGCCGGGCTGTACAGCAGTCAGATGGACCGCTCGTTCCGCTGGGGCATGAGCTGGTTCATCTTTTCGGAAGTCATGTTCTTTGTGGCGTTCTTCGGCGCGCTATTTTACGTGCGCCACGTCAGCTTGCCTGCCTTGGGTGGCGAGGGCACAAAGGCCATCGCCCACATGCTCTGGCCGGAATTTCAGAACACTTGGCCGTTGCTGCATACGCCCGATCCGAAGCTGTTTCCGCCGCCCAAAGAGGTCATCGACCCTTGGCACCTGCCCTTGATCAACACTGTATTGCTCGTCAGTTCGAGCGTCACCGTGACCATTGCCCACCATGCGCTGAAGAGCGGCCATCGCGCTGCGTTGAAACTGTGGTTGGGGCTGACGATTCTTCTGGGTCTGTCTTTTCTTGCGCTACAGGCCATTGAGTATCACGAGGCCTACACCGAGCTTGGGCTGACCCTGGGTTCAGGCATCTACGGCGCGACGTTCTTCATGCTCACCGGATTCCACGGCGCCCACGTCACCATCGGCACGATCATTCTGTTTGTGATGCTGATGCGGGTCATGCGCGGGCATTTCGATGCCGAGCATCAATTCGGTTTCGAGGCGGCGAGTTGGTATTGGCACTTTGTGGATGTGGTGTGGGTAGGGTTGTTTGTTTTTGTGTATGTGTTGTGAACATCGAATTGCCGGCTGCGAGGCCCCCTCTGTAGGAGTGAGCTTGCTCGCGATTGCAGTGTGTCAGCTGACATCTATGTATCTGATCTACCGCAATCGCGAGCAAGCTCACTCCTACAGGGGCCGTGCGGGCTACCAAGGCGGATGCCACACCAACTGCCCGCTGAAATACCCATAGGCAATCAACGCCAGGGTAATCGCGGCGCAGCCCACGCGGACGGTCAGGGCTTTGAGCAGGCGAGTGGATGACGCGTCGTCCTTGACCAGAAAAAACAGGCCGCTGAACAGACTCACCACAGTGGCCAGAAGCATGAAGACAATCGCGGCTTTGAGCATCGGGTGACTCCGGGGAGCGAACGCTATGCAAAGGAGTATAGGTGTCGCGCAACAGCTGACGCAGGAGGCGTGATGAGACGCTTTCGGCCCGGTATCGCCCCCACGCTGGTGATCCTTGTGCTGCTGCCGGTCCTGATTTCGCTGGGCGGCTGGCAACTGGGGCGTGGGGAAGAGAAGCGCGTCATGCTCGCCCACTACGCCGAACGTCGTGCGGCCCCGCCCATGTCGGCGGAGTTGCTGCCGAACACGCCTGACCCAGCCTATCGCCGGGTCCAGTTGCGCGGCAGCTTTGATGCCGAACACAGCCTGATCCTCGACAACAGCACCCGAGAGGGAAAGGTCGGGGTCGAGCTGATCCAGCCTTTCCATGATCAAGGGGGCGGGCTGTGGCTGATGGTCAATCGGGGCTGGCTGCCGTGGCCGGATCGGCGCACTCCTCCGACATTCGACACACCCACTCAGCCGTTGAACCTCGACGCCTGGGTCTACGTTGCCCCCGGCGCAACGTTTCAGCTGCACCCGGATGCGCAGAGCGATGTGTGGCCGAAGCTGGTGACGGCCATCGATCCAGCGAAGGTCTGGCCCGAGCTGAACCGTGAGGGGTTCGCCCATGAGCTGCGACTTGAGGCCGGTCCTGCCGCGTATCGCACCGACTGGCCCGTTGTCGCCATGGGGCCGGAGAAACACATGGGCTACGCGGTGCAGTGGTTCGCCATGGCCACGGCGCTGACCGGGCTCTACCTGTACCTGAGTTTCAGGCCGCCCAGCCCGACAAAACACAATAAAAAGAAGGAGGCCGCTCATGGGAACGGCGATGAATCCAGCCAGCACGTCTGAAGCTCGTCCTCGGAAAAGTCGGCGGCGCGGGCGCGTGCAGTTGATCCTGGTGTTTCTCGTGGCGATTGGTCCGATGGTGCTCGCAACAGCCATGTACAAGCTCAAGTTCTGGGTGCCCGAGAGTCGCAGCTACCATGGCGAGCTGATCGGCAATGGCGAAAGCCGCACCGAGCTGGGCGTGCAGACGGACGAAAAGCGCTGGCAGCTCCTGGTGACAGCGCCTCGGGAATGCGACGCCGATTGCCAGCAATTGGTGTATCTGGCGCGGCAGGTGCAGATCGGCTTGGGGCGCGATGCGTCTCGCGCCAGCCACGCGCTCACCACGGCACAACCGATCACCAGCGAATACGACGCCAAACTCACTCACGAATACCCTCAATTGCAGCGCTACCCCCTCGACCTCAAGCGCTACCAACGGATGGCCCCGGGCATCGAACTGCCGCAGCTGTGGATCGTCGATCCCCACGGCAATCTAGTGCTGCGATATGGGGCGGAGGTCAACGGCAAGGACCTGCTCAACGACCTGCGCCAACTGCTGAAACTGTCGAACATCGGATAAAGGGGAGGCCATGATGACCAAGCCCGGATTTCGTCTCGCCCTCTGCGCAACGCTTTTGGCGCTCATGGTCGTGCTGCTCGGCGCCTACACCCGTCTGACCCATGCCGGGTTGGGCTGTCCGGATTGGCCCGGCTGTTACGGCTTCATCAGCGTGCCCAAGACCGAAGCGCAATTGGCCCATGCCGAGTTGCACTACCCGGATTCGCCCGTGATCGAACACAAGGGCCGAAACGAGATGGTGCATCGTTATTTCGCCGGTGGGTTGGGGCTGCTGATCATGATTCTCGGCGTACAGGCCTGGCATCGGCGCCACATGGCCGATCAGCCGGTTGCCTTGCCGTTGCTGCTGGTGGGCGTGGTGTTCGCCCAAGCGGCCTTCGGGATGTGGACCGTCACGCTCAAGCTCTGGCCGCAGGTGGTCACGGCGCATTTGCTGGGCGGGCTGACGACCCTGAGCCTGCTGTTTCTGCTGACCTTGCGTTTGAGCGGGCGATTCAAACCGATGCCACAGTTGCACCCACGCGTGCGGCATCTGGCGGCCGTCGGTTTGGCATTGGTGGTGATACAAGTCGCGCTGGGCGGTTGGGTCAGCGCCAACTACGCCGCCATGGCGTGTACAGATCTGCCGACCTGTCAGGGCCAGTGGTGGCCCGACGCGGACTTCGCCAATGGCTTTCATCTGACCCAACACATCGGCCCTAATTACCTGGGGGGAAAACTCGACAGTGAAGCGCGCACGGCGATTCACCTGACCCACCGTGTCGGCGCGGTGCTGGTGAGCCTTTCGTTGCTGTCGTTGGCGTGGCGACTGAATCGCGCAGGGCTCGGTGGGATGGCGAAGCTGTTGGTGATCGCGCTGGGTACGCAGATTACGCTGGGGTTGGGCAATGTGATCTTTCATCTGCCGCTTGAATTGGCTGTGGCGCACAACGCTGGAGCGGCGGGGTTGGTGCTGACGCTGTGCCTGATCAATTACCGCATCCGGCTCCCGTTCGTCGTGGCTTCCAGGCGGGTGTCGAGCTTCTGGCAGCACGCCCATGTGCGCCTTCACCTCGGGCCGCATCGCTGAGATGTGAATCCCAGGGCGCGATTCACTTTCTGCCCAGGCCAAGGGTGTTGTACCGTGGCAGCCCGGCCGCATGCCGTGATCGACACGTTGGAGCTTTTCCCGTGGTGGGTCGCGCTGCTTGACGATCACTTTTCGATGTTGAACTCATGACCCGAACCCAAAAAACCGTCTTCATCCTTGTGGCCATCGTCGCGTTGGTACTGGGCCTGACCGTCAACCGCGTATTGTCCGGCAGCGGCCAGGGCGACCAGACCGCGCTGATCGACGCCGGGGTGATCCTGTTGCCGCAAAGCCGTAACGTACCGGACCTGAAACTGACCGATCAGGACGGCCAGCCGGTGTCGCTGGATTCATTGAAGGACAAGTGGACACTGCTGTTTTTCGGTTACACCTTCTGCCCGGACATTTGCCCCACCACACTCGCCCAACTGCGCCAGATCAAGAGTGATCTGCCAAAAGAAGCGGTGGATAAATTACGCGTGGTGTTTGTCAGCGTTGACCCCAATCGGGACACGCCGCAGCAGTTGAAGACGTATCTGGGGTATTTCGACAAGCAGTTCCTCGGCCTGACCGCGCCGGTGGATACCATTCAGAAACTCGCCAATGCCATGAGCATTCCGTTCATTCCGGCCGATACCAGCAAGCCGAATTACACAGTCGATCACAGCGGCAATCTGGCCATCCTTGGCCCGGACGGCACCCAGCGCGGCTTCATCCGCGCGCCGATCAACAACCAGAAACTGACGGCGCAGTTGCCGAGGTTGGTTGAAAGGAAATAACAAGAAGTTTCGGCGCAAATGATGCGGCGCCCACTGACTGTGGGAGATTCTATGTTGACTGGCAAACCGCATTCGCCACCAAGGCGGCTCCTACAAGGTCATGCATAGGTCATAAAATCTGCGACCGGCGTCATACCTGTGGGAGCCGGCTTGCTGGCGAAAGCTTCAGGTCAGGCACATTGATTGCGATTGACACGCCGCATTCGCCAGCAAGCCGACTCCCACAGTGGATTTGTGTTTCATTATCTAACGCGGGTTTGATCAGAACGCCGGAACCACAGCGCCTTTGTACTTCTCAAGAATGAACGCTTTGGTCTCGGGGCTGTGCAGCGCGGCGACCAGTTTCTGGATCGCTGGCGCGTCCTTGTTATCTTCGCGGGTCACCAGAATGTTGGCGTACGGCGATTCCTGACCTTCGATGATCAGCGCGTCCTTGGTCGGATCTAGCTTGGCGGTCAGTGCGTAGTTGGTGTTGATCAGCGCCAGGTCAACCTGAGTCAGCACACGCGGCAGGGTCGCCGCTTCCAGCTCGCGGAACTTCAGGGCTTTCGGGTTCTGCAGCACATCGCTCGGCTTGGCGGTGATGCTGGTCGGGTCTTTCAGGGTGATCAGACCGGCTTTCACGAGCAGCAGGAACGCACGGCCTTCATTGGTGGCATCGTTCGGCAGTGCCACGGTCGCGCCATCTGGCAGGTCGGCCAGGTTCTTGATCTTGTCCGAGTACGCGCCAAACGGCTCGACGTGGACCTTGGCCACGCTTACCAGGTGCGTGCCCTTGCCCTTGTTGAACTCATCCAGATACGGCTGGTGCTGGAAGAAGTTGGCGTCCATGCGCTTCTGATCGACCTGCACGTTTGGCTGGATGTAGTCGTTGAAGACCTTCACATTCAACGTCACGCCTTCTTTGGCCAGCGCCGGTTTCACGAACTCCAGAATCTCGGCGTGAGGCACGGCGGTGGCCGCGACGGTCAGGGTTTCATCGGCGTGGGCGGACAGTGCAGCCACAGCAGCGAATACGGCCAACAGCTTCTTCATGTGTATCGACTCCTTGAAATGCACGCCGGGCGGCGCGCATGTGCCGGTCCGTGCAGGACCGGCGAATACGGTTAACGGTGTGAAAAGTGCGCAACCAGACGGTCGCCCACGGTTTGCAGGATCTGCACCAGCACCAGCAGCAATACGACCGTCACGAACATCACATCGTTCTGGAAGCGCTGGTAACCGTAGCGAATCGCCAGGTCGCCCAAGCCGCCCGCACCCACTGCACCCGCCATGGCAGTGAACGAGACCAGCGCAATGGCGGTGACCGTGATGGCCGCCAGAATGCCCGGACGTGCTTCCGGGAGCAGCGCCTTGACGATGATCTGCCGCGTCGTGGCACCCATCGCTTGCGTCGCTTCGATGATCCCGCGATCCACCTCGCGCAGCGCAGTTTCTACCAGACGGGCGAAGAACGGCGTCGCACCTGCGATCAGTGGTGGCAGCGTCCCGAGAATCCCCAGCGAAGTGCCAGTGATGATTTCGGTCAACGGCATCATCACGATCAACAGAATGATGAAAGGCAGCGCCCGCAACATGTTCACGATCAGCCCAATGGTGGCGTAGACCGGCTTGTTTTCGAGCAGTTGGCGCGGGGAAGTGAGGAACATCAGCACGCCGAGGGGCAGGCCCAGCAGCACGGTGAAAGCCAGGGAAATGCCGAGCATGATCAGCGTGTCGCCGGTCGCGACCCAGATTTCGTACCAGTCGACGTTGGAAAACAGAGCAGCCAGAGTTTCCATCAGCGCAGGACCTCCATGTGAACGTCAGCCGCGGTGAAGCGGGCGAACGCGGCGTCCATATCGCCGCCAGTGATGGCCAGCGTCAGTTGCCCATAGGGAGTGTCCTTGATGCGGTCGATACGACCCGCCAGGATGCTGTAGTCCACACCCGTCTCCCGGGCGACAGTGCCTAACAGCGGCGCGTAGGTCGCGTCGCCCTGGAACGTCAGACGCACAATGCGGCCTTGAACGTGGGCGAAGTCGGAGTTCTGGTCGTTTTCGTCGACCTGTTCGTCTTCCTGCACGAAACGGCGCGTGGTCGGGTGCTTGGGGTGCAGGAACACGTCGGCCACAGCGCCTTGCTCAACGATCACGCCCGCGTCCATCACCGCCACCTGATCACAGACGCGACGAATCACGTCCATCTCATGGGTGATCAGCACGATCGTCAGTTTCAGCTCGCGGTTAATCTCAGCCAGCAGTTGCAAGACCGAGGCGGTGGTTTGCGGGTCGAGGGCACTGGTGGCCTCGTCGCACAGCAGGATTTTCGGCTTGGTCGCCAACGCACGGGCAATGCCGACGCGCTGTTTCTGACCACCCGACAGCTGCGCCGGGTACTTTTTCGCGTGGTCGGACAGGCCAACTCGCGCCAGCAATTCGGCTACGCGCTGGTCGATCTGCGCCCGGGACATGTCCCCGGCCAGCGTCAGCGGCATGGCGACGTTGTCGGCCACGGTCTTGGACGACAGCAGGTTGAAGTGCTGGAAGATCATCCCGACCTGACGGCGAAAGCCTCGCAAGCCGTCTGCGTCCAGTGCGGTGACATCGACGTCATCGACGCGGATCGTGCCGCCGCTTGGGGCCTCCAGGCGGTTGATCAGGCGCAGCATCGTACTTTTGCCCGCGCCGGAATGGCCGATGAGGCCAAAGACCTGGCCGTTTTCGATTCGCAGGCTGGTGGGATGCAGCGCTGGGATTTCCCTGTCGGCGACCCGATAGGTTTTATGGACGTTTTGAAACTCGATCACGTAGCGAACCTTGTGGGGGCGCGTTGGAAATTCAGCGTGAGAACAGTCTCGAACGCTACTGGGCGATACGCGAAATGGTGCCGTCTATCGCCTCGGCTGGATAAACCGGGCGCGCATTTTAGCCTGTCGGGCCGGGGTTGGGCCGAGAATTCTTAGCATTTATTTGGTGGGTCACCTGCCGAACGGTCATATCGCGCGGATCGGTCAGATGATGCAACGGTAGACCAAAGGTCCGAAAAAACACGGAACGGCCCTTTTTATCATCAGTCACTAAGTAAGCGCCGGGATTTCCCCCTGTCTTTTGTCAGGAAATTTCCTGCTTACCAAGCTCACACCGCCTTTCCCCACGGAAGAACGAGAAAAGAGCTGCCTGAACCGAGGAGTTTTTGACTGATGGCTACGAAAAAAACGACACCTGTAAGCAGCACCCCAAAAAGCGAAATGGCGGGCACCGACACTCTGGATCGGGGCAACACCAACGAAAAGCTCGACAGCCTCGAACAGTTTCGCTCCGATGCCACGGGCCAGGCCCTGCGCACCAATCAGGGGGTGAAGGTCTCCGATAACCAGAACACGCTCAAGGTCGGCAATCGCGGCCCGTCGCTGCTCGAAGACTTCATCATGCGTGAAAAAATCACGCACTTTGACCACGAGCGCATTCCGGAGCGCATCGTCCACGCTCGCGGCACGGCGGCTCATGGCTATTTCCAGAGCTATGAAAACCATTCGAAGCTGAGCAAGGCCGAACTCCTGCGTGATCCGGGGAAAAAGACGCCTGTCTTCGTGCGCTTTTCCACCGTTCAAGGACCACGCGGTTCGGGCGATACCGTGCGTGACGTGCGCGGTTTCGCCGTGAAGTTCTACACCGCCGAAGGTAACTACGATCTGGTCGGCAACAACATGCCGGTATTTTTCATTCAGGACGCGATCAAGTTTCCTGACTTCGTGCACGCCGTAAAACCCGAGCCGCACAACGAGATTCCTACAGGCGGTTCGGCACACGACACCTTCTGGGACTTCGTTTCGCTGGTGCCGGAGTCGGCGCACATGGTGATCTGGGCCATGTCCGACCGTGCGATCCCGAAAAGCCTGCGCACCATGCAGGGTTTCGGCATTCATACCTTCCGCATGATCAATACCGAGGGCAAATCCTCGTTCGTGAAATTCCACTGGAAACCCAAGTACGGCACCTGCTCGCTGTTGTGGGATGAAGCGCAAAAGCTTGCCGGTAAAGACACCGATTTCCACCGTCGCGACCTGTGGGAATCCATCGAATCAGGCGACTATCCCGAGTGGGAATTGGGTGTGCAGATCGTTCCTGAAGAGGATGAACACAAGTTCGACTTCGACCTGCTGGACCCAACCAAGATCATCCCTGAAGAGATGGTGCCTGTAACGCCGTTGGGCAAAATGGTGCTCAACCGCAACCCGGACAATTACTTTGCCGAAACCGAGCAGGTCGCGTTCTGCCCGGGTCATGTGGTGCCGGGCATCGACTTCTCCAACGACCCACTGCTGCAAGGTCGTCTGTTTTCCTACACCGACACGCAAATCAGCCGACTCGGTGGACCGAACTTTCACGAGATCCCGATCAACCGTCCGGTCTCGCCGAATCACAGTGGTCAGCGTGATGCGCAACACCGCATGACCATCGACAAGGGCCGTGCTGCTTACGAGCCGAATTCCATCGATGGCGGCTGGCCTAAAGAAACCCCCGCAGGCCCGGAAGATGGCGGCTTCGAGACCTACCAGGAGCGCGTCGAAGCGCACAAGGTCCGCGAGCGCAGCCCGTCATTTGCCGATCACTTCTCCCAAGCGACGCTGTTTTTCAACAGCATGAGCGAGCACGAGAAAGAGCACATCATCGCGGCGTACAGCTTCGAACTGGGCAAGGTCGAGCGCGAACATATTCGTGCGCGTCAGGTGAACGAGATTCTGGCCAACATCGACATGACCTTGGCGAGCCGTGTAGCGGCCAACCTGGGTCTGCCCGCGCCGAAAGGCCCGACCGTCAAAGCTCAGAAAACGGGCAAACCGACAGTGGATAAATCTCCGCTGCTGAGTCAGACGAATCTGCTGTCGGGCGACATCGCCTCGCGCAAAGTGGCGATCATCGTCGCGGACGGCGTGGACGACAAAGCGGTCGCAGCGATGAAAGCAGCGCTTGAAGCAGAAGCGGCCCATGCGAAGATCCTTGGCCCAACCTCTGCGCCGGTCAAAACGGCGGGCGGCAAAACCCTGGCGGTGGATGCGTCGATCGAAGGGCTGCCTTCGATTGCCTTCGATGCTGTATTCATTCCGGGAGGGGCGGCGTCGATCAAGGCGTTGAGCGGCAGCGGGGTGGCGCTGCATTACGTGTTGGAGGCGTACAAACACCTCAAGGCCATTTCCTACGCAGGGGAAGCGAAAGAGCTGATCGACCTGCTGCGTCTTGAAGCGGATGCGGGGCTGTTGGCGGTTTCGGACAGCAAGTCGTTCAACGCCTTCTTCGATGCGATCAAACAGCATCGGGTCTGGGCACGCGAGCCAAAGGCAAAGGCGATTCCAGCGTGATCGCGCCGTGAAGTGGGGCTGATCTACCCCGAACCTGTGGGAGCCGGCTTGCTGGCGAAGGCGTAATGTCAGTCGACTGATAGGGGTCAGACACACCGCCTTCGCCAGCAAGCCGGCTCCCACAGTGGTTGTGTTAATCCAATAAAAAAGGCGTTGCCTGCGAGGGCAACGCCTTTCTTTTGATCCTCTCGCTTGGTCAAAAAGCGATCAGAGCTTCGCAGGTTTCAAAATGATCTGCGCAGGCTCGGTCTTCTCGATCTCGCGCTGAATCTGCAATTCGAAATCCGGGTTGATCTTCGCCACGCGCTTGGTCAACAGCGTTGCCAGCCATGGGTAATCGTCGGTGCGTGGCACCTGGACCGTCACGTCACAGTTGAACGCAGTCACATCGGCGGCGATGTCGTTAAGTTGGCGACGGAGCTGCTTCGAATCGGTGATTTTCAGCGCAATAGTCGTGCTTTCAACGGTCGGGTCGATGATTTTGGCGCTGCGTTTGGCTTCGGCAGCACGCAGCTCAGCTTCGGCTTTCTCCAGCTCGGCTTTGCGCGCATTGGCGATGGCGCCGTTGACGCCGCTGGTCAGCGCCGGGGCCTTCGGCATCAGCGCACGGGCGCGGCTCAGGGCAGTGGCGGCAGCGTTGACATCGCCTTTCTGCAAGACGATCTGACTGCGGCTCAGATAAGCCTCGGCCAATTGACGTTGATACTGCTCAAGACGCGGATCATCGGCATTCTTGCTTTGCAGAGCGGCGAGCTGATCTTCAGCGGTGGCCAATTCGCTGCTGGCGATGTTCTGTTCCAACTGTTGATAGGCGTCAGGCGCCGCGACGGGCGCGGGCTGCTCGACGGGCTTGCTCTGACAAGCGGCCAACAGAATGGAAAATGCAGCAAGCAGCAGATAACGGGATGCGTACGGCTTCATTCCTGCGATTCTCTATTTGCGCAAAAAACGAGCAAGTCTACACATAAGTGACTTGCACCGAAAATAACAGATCACCATCGGCGGCGCTGAACCGAATCATTGCACATTGCCGCCATTCAATGATTGCGGAGTATGACTCGACTTTCGGAACAAGGTTCTACCGCTTGGGCAAAAGGAAGCTGAGCAGGAACAGCGCAGCGGCGCAAACCACGATCGAGGGGCCTGCGGGCGTATCCTTGAACCACGACAGCGCCAGTCCGCCGCAGACTGCCAGAACACCGATCACGCTGGCACCGAGGGCCATTTGCTCAGGTGAACGGGCGTGACGTTGTGCCGCAGCGGCGGGGATGATCAACAGCGAGGTGATCAGCAACACACCGACGATTTTCATGGCCACAGCGATCACCACGGCAATCAACAACATCAGCGTCATGCGCAGCGCGGCGACAGGCAGGCCTTCGACGGTCGCCAGTTCTTCATGCACAGTAATCGCCAGTAGTGGGCGCCACAGCGCGCAAATCAACACCAGCACGGCCGCGCTGCCACCTAGAATCCAGGCCAGGTCGGTGGGGGTAATCGCCAGCAGATCGCCAAACAGGTAGCCCATCAGGTCGATGCGGACTTCGCGCATGAAACTCAGCACCACAAGCCCAAGAGACAATGTGCTCGGCGCGAGAATCCCCAGCAGGGTGTCAGAGGCCAGGGGCTGACGCTGTTGCAGCGTGACCAGCAGAATCGCGAGCAGCAGGCAGCCCACGGTCACCGCGATGGTCGGGCTGATGTCCAGCAGAAACCCCAGCGCGACGCCGAGAAGGGCGGCGTGGGACAGGGTATCGCCAAAGTAGGCCATGCGCCGCCAGACCACGAACGAACCCAAGGGACCTGCAACCACGGCCAGTGCGAGGCCTGCGAGCAAGGCGTAGAGAAGAAAATCAGCCATGCTTGCAGCTGTCCCCGTGGTCATGGTTGTGAGCGTGTGGTTGGGCGTGATCGTGTGCGGGCTCGGCGGGCTGGCAGACTTCGCCGTGCAGGTCGTGAGCGTGGTCGTGATGATGGTGATAAATCGCCAGGCTCGGGGCGTTCTGGCCGAACAGCTCAACGAACGCCGGATCGTTGCTGACTTGCTCGGGATGGCCGGAGCAGCAGACATGGCGATTGAGGCAGACCACCTGATCGGTCGTGCTCATCACCAGGTGCAGATCGTGGGAGACCATCAGCACGCCGCATTTGTGACGATTACGCAGTTGAGTGATCAGCGCATACAGCTCAGCCTGTCCGGCCACATCCACGCCCTGCACGGGTTCGTCGAGGACCAGTAATTCGGGCTCACGCAGCAGCGCACGGGCCAGCAGGACCCGCTGCATCTCACCGCCGGAAATGCCCTGCAACGGGCTGTCGATGACTTTTTCGGCGCCGACTTCCACCAACGCGGCGAGTGCGGTGCTGCGATCAACCCCCGGCACCAGACGCAGAAAACGCAGAACCGAGAGCGGCAGCGTTGCGTCTACGTGCAATTTTTGCGGCATGTAGCCCACACGCAGCTTTGGCTTGCGCCAGACATCGCCCGCGTCCGGCTTGAGTAACCCGAGAACAGCGCGCACCAGCGTGGTTTTGCCCGCCCCGTTGGGGCCGATCAGGGTCACAATCTCGCCGGAGCTGACGCTCAATTGAATGTTGTCGAGCACATTCTGGCCAGAGCGGGTGACGCTGACGCCTTGCAGACGGATCAGTACGTCGCTCATCAAGCGGCCTTGCAGCCAGCACACACCCCAACGATTTCGACGGTCTGGGTTTCAACATCGAAGCCGACTTCGTTGGCGGCGCTGACGATGGCTGAGCTGATGGCGCCGTGCTGCAATTCGATGGCGGCGTGGCAGGCGCGACAGATCAGGAACTGGCCCTGATGCGCGTGCGTCGGATGGTTGCAGCCAGCGAAAGCGTTGAGCGATGCGATGCGATGCACCAGGCCGTTTTCCAGCAGGAAATCCAGCGCACGGTAAACCGTCGGCGGCGCGGCACGACGGCCGTCTTCTTCGCTCAGGACGGCCAGGATGTCGTACGCGCCCAATGGCTTATGGCTTTGCCAGACCAGTTCCAGCACGCGACGACGCAAAGCGGTCAGGCGCAAGCCTTTGCCAGTGCAGAGCGCATCGGCTTCAGTGAGTGCGCTGTGCACGCAGTGAGAGTGATCGTGGGGGCGACTGGCCAGCGGTGTTTTAGACATGGGCGGCGACGGCTTTTGTGAGAGACGTTATTATGTTACCCGTTCCTGCCCCCATGAGTGGTCATCGTGTCCCGACTTTTTTTACTTTTTGTCGTTTTTATCACCGGTTTTTCCGCCATTACCCCCGCCCAGGCCGACGTTCGAGTGCTAACCAGCATCAAGCCGCTACAGCTGATCGCAGCAGCGGTGCAGGACGGAATCGCCGTGCCGGAAGTGTTGCTGCCACCGGGGGCTTCGCCACATAACTACGCGCTGCGCCCTTCCGACGTACGGCGCGTGCAAGAGGTCGATCTGCTCTATTGGATCGGTCCTGACATGGAAACTTTCCTGCCACGGGTCCTGGCGGGCCGCACCAAAGCCTCTGTGCCGGTTCAGTCGTTGCCAGGCATGCACCTGCGGACGTTCACCGCCAATGCCGAGCATCACGATGATGATGGCGATGACGACGAGCACGATCATGATCACCGCCCTGGCAGCGTCGATGCGCACCTGTGGCTCTCGACCGTCAATGCGCGGGTGATCGCCGCGAAGATGGCGGCCGACTTGAGTCAGATCGATCCCACCCATGCCGCTCGCTATGACAGCAACGTCAAAGCTTTCGACGCGCAGATGGACGCACTGGACGCGAAGATCAAACAGCGCGTGGCGGGCATCTCCGACAAGAAGTATTTCGTGTTTCATGAGGCGTTCGATTATTTCGAAGAGGCTTATGGCTTGAAGCATGCCGGTGTGTTTGCGGTCAGCCACGAAGTCCAGCCCGGCGCCCAGCACGTCGCGGCCATGCGTGCGCGGCTGGCCGAATACGGCAAGACCTGCGTGTTCAGCGAACCGCCTCTGCGCCCGAAATTGGCCGACACGCTGAGCGCCGGATTACCGGTGAAACTGGCGGAGCTGGACGGTTTGGGCGGCTACACACCTGCGACGGCGCAAGGATATGAGCAGTTGTTGAGCAAACTGGCGGATGATCTGGCGGGGTGTCTGGAGAGTTTGTAGCGTCTGCAGCGGCGACATCGCGGGCAAGCGCTCCTACAAAACTTCTGGGGAGCGCAAATCCTGTGGGAGCCGGCTTGCTGGCGAAGGCGTCGTGTCAGTCGCCTGATGAGGTACAGGCAGACCGCATTCGCCAGCAAGCCGGCTTGTATGTTTAGACTTGATGGGGTGGGAGGGACGGAAAGCCGAATCTGACTCTAGCCAGTACAGACCGTTGGGAGACTTCCAGCCCCACCCTGTCACCTACAAGCGCCGATATGGAATGCATCGGCCTGGACCGACGATAGAAGCAAGCCAGCGCTTACGGTGAACCCCCAGCAAGCTCTTCAACCCTAACTCGGAGGGTGTGACATGGCAATCCTTGATGCAGCGGCGATTGTGGGTGTCGATGTGGCGATGGCGGAACTTGTCACCGCTCAGCGTGGTGTGGATAAAACTCATTGTTTGGTCAATGAGCGAACTTCGATTCACCACTGGCTCAAGACATTGCCTCAAGGCAGTGCCATCGCCCTCGAGGCGACCAATACCTACCATCTGGACCTAGTGGAAATGGCCCATGACATGGGGCACCTGGTGTTTGTCGTCGATGCGGCACGCGTAAGCAAATATCGAGAAAGTCTGGGCAAGCGCGCCAAAACAGATGCGTGCGATGCACATCTGCTGGCTCGCTATCTGGAAAAGGAAGGTGACGAGCTGCGTCAGTGGAGCCCGCCACCCCAGTTGCACACCCAGCTCAAGCATCTGCTGCATCGCAGGGCCTCGCTGGTCAATAGCCAGACGTCACTGCGCCAAGGCTGGAAGGATGAAAAAGACCTCAGGAAGGGGTTCGAGAAGTTGATGCGTCGCTTCAGCCATCTGATCAAAGATATCGAGAAACAGCTCAAGCAAGTGCTGATCAAGTCCGGTGAAATGGATCAGGTCAAACGTTGCCAGGGCATCGAAGGCGTCGGGTTCCTGACCGCCACAGCGCTGTTTGCGGCATTCCTTCGAGGCGAATTCAAAAACGTAGATGCGTACATCGCCTATCTGGGGCTGGATTTGCGGGTGTCGGATTCCGGGAACAAATCCGGTCGCCGCCGGCTAAGCAAGAAAGGCGACCCCGAGGTACGCCGGCTAGGCTACAACGCTTCAATGGCCGCCTGCCGATCGGCGACATGGAAACCGTATTACGAGAAGAAAATAGGCGAGGGGAAAGCCAGAACTGAAGCGTTGACGATATTGAGCAGGAAGCTCGCAGGGGTGGCCTTCTCGCTGATGAAGAAACGGGAAGAGTACGACTCTACGAAACGTTTGGGGGTTGCCCCCCAAACATAGAATCTCCCACAGTGGTTGGTGCTGGCGGATTTAATCTTTACAACGCAAACGGCAGCGGAATGTGCGTTACCTGACGCTGTTCCAGACGCTTGCGGAATTCGCCGGGGTCATGGATCAGCACGTCCTGCCCGGCAAAGCTCTCGGCCGCGATCAAACGGGACAGCCAGAACCGCACGCAACCCACGCGCAACATCGTCGACCACAGTTCAGCCTCAGCCGCTGTAAACGGGCGCAGTGCCGCATAGGCGCCCAGCAAGGCACGGGCCCGTGGCGCATCGATCTTGCCGTCCTCGAACGAACACCAGTCATTCACTGCAATCGCCACGTCGTACAGCATCGGCGCCGAACAGGCGTTGTAAAAATCGATCACGCCGGTCAGGTGTGTGCCTTCGAACAGCGTGTTGTCGCGGAACAGGTCGGCGTGCACATTGGCCCGTGGAAGGGCCATGATCTTCGCCTGTTCGCGGGCGATTTCTTCCACTGACGCTTTCAGTAGCGCGCCTTCGGCTTCATTCAGGTGCGAGATGAAGTTGCCACCCTCTTTCAGCATCCAGTCCAGGCCGCGATCGGTGCGGCGCTCAATGGTCTTCTCGCGGGTCGCCAGATGCATGTGTGCCAACAGCTCGCCGATCTGCACGCAATGCTGGGTGTTCGGATCGGTCGGGTGTTTGCCCGAGAGCCGTGGTTGCAGCAGGGCCGGTTTGCCTTTCAGCTCACGCAGTGCCTGACCGTCGGTGGTGCGCAGGGCGTAAGGCACCGGCAGGTCGGCGTCATGCAGCACGTCCAGCAGTTCGATGAAAAACGGCATCTCCTGCACCGGGCCGCGCTCGACCAGCGTGAGCACGAACTCGCCCTGTTCCATGCTGATAAAGAAGTTGGTGTTTTCACTTCCGGCGGCAATGCCCTGGAAATCACGCAGTTGGCCGAGCCCGTACGGGGCGAGAAAAGCTTCCAGCTCGGGCCGAGCCAGGGGGGTAAAAACGGACATATGAACACTGCCAGCAAAAAGTGAATGTAGGGCGTTACCAGCTGAATAATACCCATTGGGGAATCAGCATGTCCGGTTGATCCGAACGAATGAATTGACCACTCGTACCGTCGGCGCGCACCAGATAATACGGCTTGCCATGTTTCGGCGTAATTTTCACCGCGTAGACGAAGCCGTTTGCCTTGTATTCCTGAACGAAATTGTCGCCATCTTTCTGGATCGTGACGTCAGGTTCGGCCGACGGAGCCTCGTCTTCGGCCGCCACCGCGATCAGCGGACAGGCAACCAGGAGAGCGACCAGTAACAAGCGAATTTGTGTACGCATGATAACCTTGCTCCTTTGTCGTCAACGGTCCTCGCATTCTAGCGCCGACCCCGCCGAAAAGGTTGATCCCTCACATGAGTCAAGCGCCTCTCGTCCTGGTGGACGGTTCTTCTTACCTGTACCGCGCCTTCCATGCGCTGCCGCCACTCACCACGTCCAAAGGCCTGCCCACCGGTGCGGTCAAGGGCGTGCTGAACATGCTCAAGAGCCTGCGCAAACAGTATCCAGAAAGCCCGTTTGCCGTGGTTTTCGACGCCAAAGGCGGCACGTTCCGTGACGAGATGTTTGCCGAATACAAGGCGAATCGTCCGAGCATGCCTGATGATATGCGCGTGCAAATCGACTTCCTGCACAACTGCGTGCGTGGCTTGGGCTATCCACTGCTGTGCGTCGAAGGCGTCGAAGCTGACGACGTGATCGGCACGCTCGCGCGCAGCAGTGCGGCGGCTGACCGACCTGTGATCATTTCAACCGGCGACAAGGACATGGCGCAGCTGGTGGACGGGCACATTACGCTGGTCAACACCATGACCGGTAGCGTGCTGGACGTGGCTGGCGTGAAGGAGAAATTTGGCGTCGGTCCTGAGCACATCATCGACTATCTAGCCTTGATGGGCGACAAAGTCGACAATATTCCCGGCGTTCCCGGCGTAGGCGAAAAGACCGCCGCTGGCCTGCTGGTGGGTATCAACGGCGGCCTCAAAGAGCTTTACGAGAATCTCGACAAGGTGCCGACGCTGGCGATTCGCGGCGCGAAGTCTTTGCCTGCCAAACTCGAAGAGCACAAGGAGATGGCCTTTCTGTCCTATCAACTGGCGACCATCAAGATCGATGTGCCGCTGGACATCGAACTGGATGCCCTGCACTGCGGCGAGCCGGATCGAGAGGCGCTGCTGGCGCTGTACACCGAGCTGGAGTTCAAGAGCTGGATCAATGACCTGCAACGGGACGCCAAGCAGGAAGGCACGGAAATCGCCACGCCTGAAGAGCCTGCCCCCGTCATCGAAGCCCAATACGAACTGATTCTGGAGCAGACCCAGTTCGACGACTGGCTGAAAAAGCTCAAGGCCGCCAAGCTGTTCGCCTTTGTCGTGCAGAGCAACGGCTCCGACGCCCAGCGCGCACAGATCGTCGGCCTGTCGTTCGCCATCAAGACCCACGAAGCCTGCTACATCCCGCTGACCCACTCCTACATGGGCGTGCCGCAGCAGCTGGATCGCGACGCGGTGCTCAACGCCGTCAAGCCGATGCTCGAAGACGCGAGCAAGGTCAAAGTTGGTCAGCACGCCAAATTCGCGATCAACCTGCTGGCAAACTGCGCCATTGGTGGTGATCAGGCCCAAGGCATTGACGTGCAGGGCGTGAAATTCGACACCATGCTCGAATCCTACGTGCTGGACTCGACCGCCACCCGCCACGACCGCGACAGCCTGGTTGCGAAATACCTGGACCACACGCCGGTCAATTTCCAGGACATCGCGGGCAAAGGCGTCAAGCAGCTGAGTTTCGACCAGATTGCCTTGGAGCAGGCAGGCATCTACGCCGCTGAAGAAGTGGACCTGACCCTGCGCCTGCACGAAGTCTTGCAAGAGAAGCTGGCGAAGACGCCAAGTCTGGCGCCGGTACTGAACGACATCGAGATGCCCCTGATGCCGGTATTGGCGCGTATCGAGCGTCAGGGCGCGTATGTCGATGCCAAGCTGCTGGGGATTCAGAGCGTCGAGCTCGGCAACAAGATGACCGAGCTGGAGCGTGAGGCGTTTGCCATCGCGGGCGAAGAATTCAACCTCGGCTCGCCAAAGCAACTGGGGGTGATTCTTTACGAAAAACTCGGCATGCCGATCATCAGCAAGACCGCCACCGGCCAGCCCTCAACAGCAGAAGCGGTGTTGGCAGAACTGGCCGAGCAGGAATTCCCGCTGCCCAAGGTGCTGATGCAGTACCGCTCGATGAGCAAGTTGAAAAGCACCTACACAGACCGGCTGCCGGAGCAGATCAACCCGCGCACCGGCCGGGTCCACACTTCTTATCATCAGGCAGTGGCGGTGACCGGGCGTCTGTCGTCCAGCGATCCGAACCTGCAAAACATCCCGATCCGCACTGCCGAAGGCCGCCGGATTCGTCAGGCGTTCGTCGCGCCCAAAGGCTACAAGCTGCTGGCGGCGGACTATTCGCAGATCGAGCTGCGGATCATGGCGCATCTGGCGAAAGACGAAGGCCTGCTGCACGCCTTCCGCAACGATCTGGACGTGCACCGCGCCACGGCCGGTGAAGTGTTTGGCGTTGAACTGGCCGATGTCACCAACGACATGCGCCGCAGTGCCAAGGCGATCAACTTCGGCCTGATTTACGGCATGAGTGCATTTGGCCTGGCCAAGCAGATCGGCGTGGATCGTAAGCAATCCCAGGCGTACGTCGACCGTTACTTCGCGCGCTACCCGGGCGTACTCGACTACATGGAGCGCACTCGTACCCAGGCCGCCGAGCAGGGTTTCGTCGAGACCATCTTCGGTCGTCGCCTGTACCTGCCGGATATCAACGCGAAAAACCAGGCCCTGCGCAAAGGCGCCGAGCGCATGGCGATCAACGCACCGATGCAAGGCACGGCGGCGGACATCATCAAACGCGCCATGGTCGCGGTGAATGGCTGGCTGGAGTCGTCAGAGCTGGATGCACGGGTCATCCTGCAGGTTCACGACGAATTGGTGCTGGAAGTGCGCGAGGATCTGGTCGAGCAGATCAGCCAGGACATCCGCGTGCACATGAGCGGTGCTGCGAAGCTGGACGTGCCGTTGTTGGTAGAAGTGGGCGTGGGCAACAACTGGGATGAGGCGCATTGATCTCACGCCAGACATAGGTCTTGCATAGGTCTGACGGCGTGCTTATATTGCATAGGTCAGGCATATGCAGGGGACAGATCATGCGCACGGTTTCAATTTTCAAAAACGGCAAGAATCAGGCAATCCGCTTTCCCACCGATATGGCTTACGAAGGTGTCGGTGAGCTGGAGATCACCCGCGAGGGCGATACCATCACGCTGCGCCCGGTTCGCTCAAGCTGGCTTTCGCTGGCCGACTTGCCGGTTGCCGACGACGATTTCCTGCAAGAACGCCCGGTGGTTGTCGATGACGAAGGCAGGTTCGAGCTGTGACGGTGTACATGCTCGATACCTGCATCTGTTCCTTCATCATGCGCGAGCGTCCCGAGTCAGTCTTGCGACGCCTGGCTGCGGAAGTCTCACGTAGCAACCGGATCGTGATCTCTGCAATCACCTACGCCGAGATGCGCTACGGGCAGATCGGCAAAAAAGCGTCGCCCAGGCATAAAACGCTGGTCGACGAGTTCGTGAAGCGTCTGGACGAGGTTTTGCCGTGGGACAGGCATGCCGTTGATGCCACCATCGAGGTCAAGCGCCAATTGACCGAAGCGGGTCTTGTCATCGGTGGAAACGACACCGCCATCGCCGGGCATGCCATCGCCAAGGGGTGCGTGCTTGTTACCAACAATGTGAGAGAGTTCAGCCGGGTTGCGCAGTTGTCCTACGAGGACTGGGTGCACTGAGTCTTGCCTTCTACCTGCGCTGCCAACATTAAATTTCCCCGGTTTTTGAACTTCTTCGTCCATACCCCGGTCAGAGGTTGCGAATGGCTGACGTAGCCATTCATGCTCCTATGTTGTGTTAAGTGTTGGCAGATATCCGGACTTTTCCCTAAAGGTCTGGACTTAGACCCCGAACTTCCCCTCCCCATATGAAGTCCGGGGTTTTTTTTGCCTGCGATTCAGGCCGCAGGCGCTTTGTCTTCCAGTTCCATCCAGTCGGCCAGGACGGTGTAGGCCTCTTCCAGTCCCATGCGCTTGGGCGCGGAGAACAGCTGAATGGTCACGGCATCACCCCAGCCCTTGCGGATTTCCGACTGTACTTTGAGCAGCGTGTTCTTCGCCGCGCCGAAAGTCAGCTTGTCGGCCTTGGTCAGCAGAATGTGCATCGGCATGCCGCTGGCGATGGCCCAGTCGAGCATCAACAGGTCGAAATCCGTCATCGGGTGGCGGATGTCCATCATCAGGATCAGACCTTTCAAGCTTTCCCGACTGCCCAGATACGCTTCCAGGTGACGTTGCCAGTGTTGCTTGAGCGGAATCGGCACTTTCGCGTAACCGTAACCCGGCAAGTCGACCAGGCGGCGATCGTCGTCCAGACTGAAGAAGTTCAGCAGTTGCGTACGACCGGGCGTTTTCGAGGTGCGGGCCAGGCTGGCGTGGGTCAGGGTGTTCAGCGCGCTGGATTTACCGGCGTTGGAGCGACCGGCGAAGGCCACTTCGAAACCTTCGTCATCGGGGCATTGGTCGACTTTGGCGGCGCTGAGCATGAACTTGGCTTGTTGGCACAGGCCGAGGATCGGGTTCTTGAGTTGCATGGGATATCCGGTGAGGCGTTGCGGCGAGGGTGCGGCAACGTGTGTCATTTTCCGTTCGATGGGCGCAAGTATATATTGCCGCAGATTTTGTGTGTGCTTGTCCCGTCCACAGGGTGAAGTTCGCAGAAGTCGGACTAACCTTACATCAACAACAAAAATGAGTTGGATCAGCCGATGAACAAGCTATTGGTGAGTCTGCTCCTGCTGCTGGGCATTACCGGCGCAGCGCGAGCCGCTGATGTGGTCGTGGGAGACCCCGCCGCTGGCCAGGCGAAAACCGCTGTGTGTGGTGCCTGTCATGGCCCGGATGGTAACAGCATGGCTCCCAATTTTCCGAAACTGGCCGGACAGGGCCAGCGCTATCTGCTTAAACAACTGCACGAAATAAAAGACGGCAAGCGCACCGTGCTCGAAATGACCGGGATGCTGAACGCCCTCAATGATCAGGACCTGGCGGACATCGCCGCTTATTTCTCCGGCCAGAAAGGCAGCGTCGGCGCGGCGGACGCCAACCTGGTGGCGCGGGGCGAAGCACTGTTTCGCGGCGGCAAGATTGATCAGGGAATGCCCGCGTGTACCGGTTGTCATTCACCCAACGGCGCTGGTAATGCGGCGGCAGGCTTTCCGCATCTGGGTGGGCAACATGCGGACTACGTGAAAAAGCAGCTGACGGCCTTCCGCGAAGGTGACCGCACGAACGATGGCGACACCATGGTCATGCGCACCATTGCATCCAAACTGAGCAACAAGGATATCGACGCGTTGGCGGCCTACATACAGGGTCTTCATTAAGTCTGGATTAACGCTAAAGCCTTGATTCAGGGCCATTCGACGGCCGGAAAACGTCGTTCGCGTTTATCGTGCAGACGGGCTAAAAAGGGTAGCGAACGGCTGCCCTTTTTTGTGCGCGCAAGCGTTACACTTGCGAACTCACATCACCCCGCCCGGTCCAACTGCGGCCATCGTGGTGACTTTTCATGCCCAGGAGTTAAGCATGCGTAATCTGATTCTCAGCGCCGCTCTGGTGTTCACCAGTCTGTTCGGTCTGACCGCTCAAGCGGCAGAGCCGATCGAAGCTGGCAAACAATATGTCCAGCTGAGCAGCGCCGTTCCGGTCGCCGAGCCAGGCAAGATCGAAGTCGTTGAAATGTTCTGGTATGGCTGCCCACACTGCTACGCGTTCGAGCCGACCATCAATCCATGGGTTGAAAAACTCCCGGCTGACGTTCACTTCATCCGCATCCCGGCGATGTTCGGCGGCCCATGGGATGCCCACGGCCAACTGTTCATCACCCTGGACACCATGGGTGTAGAGCACAAGATTCACACCGCCGTGTTCGATGCCATCCAGAAAGGCGGCAAGCGTTTGACCGACCCGAACGACATGGCTGACTTCGTCGCCACTCAAGGTGTCGATAAGCAGAAATTCCTCGAAACCTACAACTCGTTCGCGGTGAAGGGCAAGATCGCCCAATACAAGGACTTGGCCAAGAAGTATGAAATCACTGGCGTCCCTACCATGATCGTCAACGGCAAATACCGTTTCGACCTGGGCACGGCCGGTGGTGCTGAGCAAGCGCTGGATGTGGCCGATCAGTTGATCGCCAAAGAACGCGCAACGCTTGCCAAGTAAGCGCCGATCATGACGCGCTGGGGTACTGAACGCACCGTTGCCCGGCATATCCCCAAGGTCAACGAGCGACACCTGCAAGAAACCGGATTGCCTGCCGATGGCCGGCTCCGGTTGCTCAGCTTCAACATTCAGGTGGGCATCAGTACCGAGCGCTATCGGCATTACCTGACCCGTGGCTGGCAGCATTTGCTGCCCCACACCGGTCGGGCTGGCAACCTGCAAAAGATCGGCAACCTGCTGAACGACTATGATCTGGTCGCGTTGCAGGAAGTCGACGGCGGCAGCCTGAGGTCGGGCTACGTCAATCAAGTCGAGCACCTTGCCCAGTTCGGATCATTCCCGTACTGGCATCAGCAGCTCAATCGCAACCTGGGACGTTTCGCCCAGCACAGCAATGGCGTGCTGAGTCGTCTGCGCCCTTGGGACATTGAAGATCATCCGTTGCCCGGCCCCTCGGGTCGCGGCGCGATTCTGGTCCGCTTCGGTGAAGGTGAAGACGCGTTGGTCGTGGTCGTCATGCACCTCGCACTCGGGGCGCGCACCCGAACCCGGCAACTGGCGTACATCCGCGAGCTGATCGGTGGCTACAAGCATCAGGTGCTGATGGGTGATATGAACACCCACGCAGCGGACCTTTTGGAAACCTCCCCCCTGCGCGATCTGGGCCTGCTTGCGCCTCAGATCGAAGCCACATTTCCCAGCTGGCGCCCGCAGCGCTGTCTGGACCACATTCTTCTCAGCCCGACCCTGACGCTTGAAAAAGTGCAGGTGCTGGCTCAGCCCATTTCCGATCATCTGCCGGTTGCGGTGGAGATTCGCTTGCCGGCCTCATTAATCGGTGACTCCCTGCCGATAACAAGCACATCTCCCCGTGAGCCCTCGGAATGAGCGACGAAGCCCAACGCTGGAAAGAAAAATACCTCAAGAGCATCGAGCAACAGGACAAGCTCGAAAAGCGCTGGAATGCCCGTCTCGACCTGCTGCGGCGCGGTCTCGTGCGCAGCAGCCTGGCGGCAGAAGGCGCTGACAAGGCAGTCGATCAGTGCATGAAAGAAATGCGCGAAATCGTGCGCAGAGACGACATGGACGCCGGATTGGCGGCACTGATTCCACGGCTCGAAAAGGCGGTGCTGGATTCCGAACAGCGCCGCGAACAGCGTATCGAGCAAATGGGCACGGCGCTGACTTCGCTGGTCACTCAATTGCAGTCTTTGCCTCTGCCTCGGGAAGTCGCCAAACCACTCAAACGCTTTGCCAAGAACCTCGAAGACCGCGTCAATCAAGCCCGTGAGTTGCCGTTGCTGCTGAGTGAGCTCAGCGGTTTGCAAGGCCAGGCATTGTCGCAGGTCGAACACCCGGAAGGCGCGAGCCGGCCAGGCTTCTTGCAGCGTTTGTTCGGTAATCGTGATTCGGCAGCCGACGGCACTGACGTCTCGCACCTGCCTGATCACTCCGTTGCCGATGCGCCCAAGCCGATTGCGCCGGTCAAGACTCACAATGATGACGACGATGACGAGGTGCCTGCCGCGCCGGTCGCGCAAACGGCGCAGTGGACTAACGAAGCCCCTCCCGCCGAGTTGGCAGCCATGGTTGAGCGTCCTGTCGCGCGCGCCGATGCTGCTGCGCCACTCGAGGCCCCCGAGACAGTGGCGATGGCCCTGTCCCACGAGGTCAAGCCTGCCCCTGAGCCTCGTTCGGTCGAGCAACTGGAGAGTGAAGTTCCTATCGCCGAGGCAGCCCCATCGCCCGTGGCAGTGGTCGAGTCGCCTGCGGTCGCCGAGCCCGAGCCTGCGGATGTCGTCAGTGAAGGGCCGCTGAGCGACGAAAACAAAACGGGCGAAGAGACGTCCAGCGAAGAACAAGCCATTGAGGCTGCCGAGGCTGAGAGGGTGGAAGACGAGGTCGCTCAGGAAGCGATCGACGACCGTGCCAATGAAGAGGCCGATGAGACTGAAGAGGAGGGTCCTTATGCGCTGCCGTCCTCTCCCGAGCCTAGCTACAGCTCTGTCGCCGCGCACATTGAAGAGACATTGCTGGGTCTTCTCAACGATCTGACCCTGCCCGAGCACCACCGGCCCCAGGCCGAAGCCATGCGCGTCAGGCTTGAGCATGGGCTGAACTGGTACGAACTGCTGCCGATCCTCGATGACCTTGCCGTGCTGATGCTGGCCATCACCGACAGCGGCCAGCACGAATTCGAGCTTTATCTCAAACAACTGAACGAGCGTCTGGAGTCATTCCAGGCGAATCTGCAAGCGGCCAGCGACGATCACGCAGGGCAGCAGACCGCCTCCCGCGAAATGAGTGATCAGTTGCGCGAGCATGTCGGTGATTTGCAGAGCAGTGTGCAGGAAGCGGCTGATCTCACCAGCCTGAAAACGATTCTGGAAACCCGGCTGGAAGGTTTGCTGGGCACCATGGACGCGCATCAGCAGCAACGCGATGAGCGCGAGCAGGAAGTCGCATCGCGGTTGCAGTCCCTCGCCAGCCGCGTGGCGACCATGGAGCAGGAAGCGGTTGGCTTCCGTGCGCACCTTGAAGAGCAGCGGCAAAAAGCCCTGATCGATACGCTGACAGGGTTGCCCAACCGTGCCGCCTGGAATGAGCGCCTGGAGCACGAAGTCGCTCAATTGCAGAAGCGGCGCTCCAACTTGCTGCTCGGCATTCTCGATCTGGACCATTTCAAGCGCATCAACGACGGCTACGGTCATCTGGCGGGCGACAAGGTGTTGAAGATCGTCGCCGCACAGCTGAAGAAGCGTTTGCGGTCCTCGGATTTCATCGCCCGTTTTGGCGGTGAAGAGTTCGTGGTGCTGCTTCCTGACACTCAGTTGCCCGATGGCGTGGCGCTGCTGGAGCGACTGCGAGAAGCCGTCGAACAATGCCCGTTTCACTTCAAAGGCGAGCCGGTGACAATCACGGTCTCGATGGGCGTCACCCTCTTCAAACCGGGTGAACGCAGTGATCTGGTGCTCAAACGGGCAGACGAGGCCCTGTACCGGGCCAAGGACAGCGGTCGGAATCGCATCGAGCAAGGGTGAGACAGCACGCGTTCAGTTTCGGCCTATCGCAACTTTGGGCGCCGCGCTGGCATTACGTTACACTGTTGCATTACTTGCCTCAGTGTTCTGCCTTTTTATGAAGTCTTATTGCGTACTTTTCCTCGCCCTGCTGCTGACAGCTTGCTCCAGCGGACCGAAGCTGGACACCAGCCATCCTTCGGCAAATTTCGACAGCCGCGCCCAGTTCGTGGTGGTCCATTACACCTCTGCCTCTCTGGATCGCTCCCTCGCGTTGCTGACCCATGGCGAAGTCAGCGCTCACTACCTGATCGGCGATGGCCCTGCCACGACCTACAAACTGGTGGATGAAAGTCAGCGCGCCTGGCATGCCGGTGAAAGCGAATGGGACGGCCGCACCTGGCTCAATTCCAGCAGCATCGGCATCGAGATCGTCAATCCGGGCTATCGCGACACACCGACCGGGCGCCTGTGGTACCCATACAGCGAAGCGCAGATTCAAGCGCTGATCGTGCTGCTGAAAGACATCGTCAAACGCAACAAGATCGAACCCCGTCATGTGATCGGCCACAGTGACATTGCGCCCTTACGCAAACTTGATCCGGGGCCGTTGTTCCCGTGGAAGCGTTTGGCTCAGGAAGGGCTTGGCATCTGGCCGGACGAGCAGCAGGTCGCCCAACAGCAGGCGCAGATGACGGGCGTGGTGCCGAGCGTCACCTGGTTCCAGCAACAATTGGCGATGCTGGGTTATCCGACCCCGCAAACGGGCGAGTGGGATATTGCGACGCGCCACGTGCTGGGGGCGTTCCAGATGCACTATCGACCGCAGAAATTTGACGGCGAGCCGGACCTGCAAAGCGCGGCGATCCTGCAGGTATTGAATTCAAAGCACTAAATTTTTCTTAGGGCCGCTTTTTAACGGGCTATTTCTGCGCTTGTTGCTATACCTCATGGGTATTCCACTGGATATTGGCCGATGTTCACGGCTTCACCGCAATTGCGCTCAGTCCTCTACCGCCCTTCGCTCCTGGCTCTGCTGGCAGCGTTGTTGAGTGCGGTCGTGCTGCTGGCGGGCAGTTTCGGGCTGGCGATGCATCAGGCCAAGCAGGAAGAAAGCGCGCAGATGAATGCTCAGGGCGAGCGTTTTCTGGTGCGTCTGGAGCAGCTTTTCGACCAGCTCCGCGCTGGCCTTGATCAGCTCGAAGCCCAGCCCTTGCGTGGTTGCAGTCCGGAAATGGTCGAGCAATTGCGTCAGGTAAACTCGCGCTACCGCTTCATTTATGAAGTCGCGTACGTCAGCGAGGCTCAAACCTGTTCCAGCTGGACGCGCGAGAGCATGATTGGCAAGCCGCGAGCGCCGGACATTCGCGGCCCCATCTACGATTACTGGCTCAACACCTCGACTCAACCGGACGATAACCTCGCCTCGCTGATGCTGGGCAGGGGTGATTTTCGCGTATCAACGTCACGCGGCCATTTGACCGACGTGGTCGATCTGCCTGCAGGCGGGAGCCTGGTTGTGGTGCTCGATCAGGGTAAAAAAGCCGTTCCGGTGCTTGGGCCGCCCCAAGCGTGGCCGCCTACGCCCGACTGGTCGCCAACGACCATCGAGACATTGATCACCACTCAGGACAAGTTGGTCTACCGGATGCCCACGCAGAGTCCGGAATATCAGTTGGTCCTGATCACGCCGCGTAACGGCTTGCAGCAGAAAATCACCGGCGCCTGGTGGTTGCTGGTTCCCGCCAGCGTGTTGGTCTCGTTGTGCATCGGGATTCTGGTGTTGCAGCTCGTTCGGCAGCGCCAGTCGCTGGGTGGGGAATTGCATGGCGCGCTCCGTCGGGGCGAGTTGAAGGTTCTGTACCAACCCATCTTCGACCTTAATACCCGCTTGTGCGTGGGCGCTGAGGCACTGGTGCGTTGGCGACGACCCGACGGCACGCTAACCAGCCCCGACCTCTTCATTCCGCTGGCCGAAAATACCGGGCAGATTCGTCAGATCACTGATTTCGTGTTGCAGCAGTTGCTTGAGCAGCTCGGGCAACTGCTGCGCGCCAATCCGCATTTGTACGTGTCGGTAAACCTGGCAGCCTGCGATGTGATGGCACCTCGGATTGGTCGAGTGACCGCAAAGCTGCTGGCATTGCATCGCGTTGCAGCCCGGCAGATTGCGTTTGAAGTGACCGAGCGGGGGTTAGTGGACGTGGTGGTCGCACGCAATCACCTGCAAGCGTTGCGTGACCGCGGGCATCAGGTGCTGATCGACGACTTCGGGACGGGGTATTGCAGCCTGGCGTACTTGCAAACCTTGCCGGTGGATTGTTTGAAGATCGACAAGGCCTTCATTGATGCCCTTGGTCATGACGCCGCCAGTAGCGGCGTTGCTCCACACATCATCCGCATGGCCCACGCCCTGCAATTGAAAGTGATCGCCGAGGGTATCGAATTCGAATCTCAAGCCCTGTTACTCAAGAGCGAGGGCGTGATCTACGGCCAAGGCTGGCTCTTCGCCCGGCCTCTGACAGCAGCCAAATTCACCGAACTGGTGACGGGTGGGCGGCGTAATACCGGACGCAGGGCCGATGATGTGGCGTGATGGGTTTAGTGGTTACGGAGTCAGCACTGGCCCTCTGTAGGAGCGAATTCATTCGCGAGAGGCCAGTGCATCCAACAGATGTCTTTCGTCTGTACCACCGCATCGCGAATGAATTCGCTCCCACATGGGGCAGTGTTTATTCTGCGAGGGTTAAGCAGCGTCCAGGCTTGCGAGCGATGCCTACAACGGCAACGCCATATAAAACTGCGTGCCTTGCCCCGGCCGTGAGTACACGCCCATGCGTCCGCCGTGGAGTTGGACGATTTCCTTGCACAGCGCCAGGCCCAATCCCGCGCCACCCTTCTTGCGCCCGACCTGCACAAACGGTTCGAAGATCCGGGCCTGCTGGCCGTACGCGATGCCCTCGCCGTTGTCTTCGACGCTGATGATCAACCGCTCCCCGTGTCGACGCGCCTGGAGCCGGATAAGCCCGGATTGCGGCGTGTGGCGCAGGGCATTGTCGAGGAGGTTGTCCAATACGCGGTCCAACTGGACCTTGTCGGCCTGCAGACGTGGCAAGGGTTCCTGCATTTCCAGCAGGACCATTACGTCCTGTTCCTGCGCGGTTTCGGCAAAGCGCTGACGCGCCTCAGTGAGCAGGTCATTAACATCACAGGGCGCCAGCGCGAGTTTTTGCAGGCCGTTCTGGTAGCGCGAGAAATTCAGCAGGTCGTTGATCAGCTGCATCAGCCGCTGCATCTCTTCATTGACGGTCTTCAGCAAGTCCGTTTCCCGGGAATCGGGGGCGAAGTGCACGCGCTCCTGCAACAGCCCGAACGCCATGTGCATGCCGGTCACCGGGGTGCGCAATTCGTGGGAGGCGCGAAGCACGAATTCGCTACGTACCCGTTCGAAGGCCCGCTGCTCTGTCACATCGTGCAACACCATCACCGCCCCGAGGATGTGGCCTTTGGTGTGGCTGACAGGGGTCAGGCTGTAGGTCAGCAGGCGGGTTTCGCCGTCGACCTCGATAGACAAGTCTTCCGGCGCTCGCTCCAGCGTTCCGCCGCGCAGCACCAGGTACAACTGCTCGTCCAGTTCCGGACGCTGCAACGCTTCACCCAGTCCTTGGCCCAAACGTCCCTCTTCCCAACCCAGCTGCCGCTGCGCGACCGGGTTCAGGTGTTCGAGTCGGCCTTGGCGGTCGATCATCAACAGCCCGTCGTCGATGCTGTCGAGGACCGCTTGCAGCCGCTGCTGACCGGCGAGCAACTCATCCACGTTGGTGACCTGATGCTGACGCAGGGCCTCGGCCATGATGCCGAAGCGACGCGTCAGCAAATTCATTTCGGCAGAGGATGAAATGGGCAGCAGCACTTCAAAGTTGCCTTGGCCGATGTTGTCCGCCGCCTTGGCCAACGCCTCGATAGGGGCGCCAAAACGGCGGGCGATGCCGTGGGCCGTGACGAAACCGATGGCCAGCACCGCCAACCCGACCAGCCCTAATAAAGCAGCCACCCACAATGCGCGAGTTCGCGAGGCGCTTTCAGCCTGGCTGATGTTTTCCAGCGCCTGACGATGGGCGTCGAGCAAACCGTTGCGTAATGCGTTGAAGGTCGCCGTGACCGTCTTGTCATCATTCAGTGCATCGGCCGAGTCGCCCGCCTCTTCCAGCGCCTTGAGGAATCGCTCGTAATCCACCCGCGCTTTCTCGAAACCGCTGTGGGTGTTGGTCTGCTGATCGTGATCGATGCCCTGATCGAGCAAATCCTGAAACTGCGCCTGATTCTGCTTGAGCGCCACTTGATCGGGACGGTCCTTGAGCAGCATCACCAACTGATCGCCGAGGTTCTGGCGCAGTTTGAGGCCGATATCGAGCGTGATGAAGTTGTGGTGGATCAAATCCTCCTGGGACTTGGCCATCTGCATGACGCTGACCAGACCCAGTATCAGCCCCAGCAACGCGACCGTCATCAGCGCCGAAATGCTGAGGAACAGTCGGGTGCGCAACTTCATCGCGAACTTCATGGGCGCCCTGTCACAAGTTGTACTGCTTGCGTTTGCGGTACAACGTCGAGGCGTCGATGCCCAGCGTGCGCGCAGCCTGATCGAGGGTATCGCTGGTGGCCAGCACGGCGCCGATGTGCGCTTTTTCCAGTTCGTCCAGACTCAACGCGGCACCCACACGTGGTGCGTTGTTGGTCGGTTGTTCACCCATGCCCAAGTGACTGATTTCGACCTTCTCTTGCGGACAGATAATGCTGGCCCGCTCGATCACGTTACGCAGTTCGCGAATGTTGCCCGGCCAGCGATAGTTCACCAGCGCACTGCGGGCTTCTTCACTGAAACCACGGGCTGGGCGACCGTATTCCTTGACGAAACGGGCCAAAAAGCGGTCCGCCAGCGTCAGGATGTCCTCGCCGCGCTCACGCAACGGTGGCAGGTGCAGCGTGATCACGTTCAGGCGATACAGCAGGTCTTCGCGGAAACGGCCTTCGCGAACCATGTCTTCCAGATTCAGGTTGGTGGCCGCAAGGATGCGCACGTCGGCACGGCGGGTAACAGGGTCGCCTACGCGCTCGTACTCTTTGTCCTGAATGAAACGCAGCAGTTTGGGCTGCAATGTCAGTGGGAAATCTCCGATTTCGTCGAGGAACAATGTACCGCCGTCTGCCTGATTGACCCGGCCCAGTGTGCTTTCGCTCGCCCCGGTGAAGGCGCCGCGGCTGTGACCGAACAGCTCGCTTTCCATCAGCTCGGCGGTGAGCGACGGACAGTTGATGGTCACGCAGGCTTTTTTCGCCCGTTTGCTCCAGCCGTGAATCGCCCGCGCCAGCTCGCCTTTACCGGTTCCGGATTCGCCGAGGATCAGGATGTTGGCGTCGGTGTTCGCCACTTGGCGAGCTGTTTCCAGAATCGCCATCATCGACGGGCTGTGGGAATCCAGACCGTCCTTGGGTTTGCGCACTTCGCCTTCCAGCGCTTCCAGACGCGCCGACAACTGACGCACCTCCAATTGTTTGGCGGTCGCCAGACGCAACTGATCAGGGCTGCACGGTTTCACGAGATAATCCGCCGCACCGGCCTGAATGGCGTCCACGGCAGTGTCCACCGCCGAATGTGCGGTCACGATGACCACGCGCATCCACGGCGCCTGAATGCGCATCTGCGCCAACACATCGAGACCGTTGTCTTCACCCAGACGCAGGTCCAGAAAGCACACGTCGAACACTTGACGTTGCAACAGCGCCTCGGCCTGGGCCGCACTGTTGGCGGTGGCGACGCTGTAGCCTTCATCTTCCAGGCAATAGCGGAAGGTGCGAAGGATGGCGGATTCATCATCCACAAGCAGAATACGGCCCTGATTCTCAGTGGCTGCTTCCATTTTTCCTACGCTCCTAAATGAATGATCTTGGTTAGTCCCGGAAAAATCGGGCAAGTTGCATGGTTCATTCTGATTGATTCAATGCGATGCCGGGTAGTTATCTGGCGAAATTTCAGACAACAGATTGATCTACGTCCTACAGCGTCGACTCTCTGTCTGGTGCAGGGATCGTGATCTGCATCTCCTCGGGTGTAGAACGTCTGGGCGAATGGAAAGTCTCTCCAGTAGCACCTTTTGGAACTGTCTGGAGAATTGCCATGCACCCGCTCAAGAAAATCGCCTTGGCTGTGGCCACCACCGGCTGGCTCGCGACGATGCCGGTCGCGCACGCCGCGCAAAGCGATGTGCAAACGCAACTGGCCGAAGCGCGTCAGGAAGGCTCGATATGGACGGCCTTCGCACTCAATCGCCATTTGAGCCCGTTCAACATCGGCGTGAAGGTTGAGCAAGGCACAGCCATTCTGACCGGCAAGGTCGAGAACGAGGTGGACAAGGAGTTGGCCACGCAAATCGCCGGCGACACGCAAGGCATCAACAAGGTCGACAATCAGCTGCAGATCGATCCGGGGGTCGCTGCGGAGCCCGGCACCAAAGCCAACATGGCACAGCGCTTCGACGACGCCACGCTGACCGCGACGATCAAGTCCAAGCTGCTGTGGAACAGCGTCACAGAAGGACTGAACATCGATGTAGCGTCCGCCAAGGGCGTGGTGACGTTGAAGGGTCAGGCAAAAGATGCCGAGGCCAAGCAACTGGCGGGCAGCCTGGCGAGCAACACTGACGGTGTCACGGAAGTGAATAACCTCATCAGCGTCAGCGCACGCGACACCCAAGCCATCAAAGAGCAGAGCGAAGCGCAGGCCAATAGCGTGCGTGAAGAGTTCAGCGACGCGTGGATCACCAGCAAGGTGAAGTCCAGCCTCATCTATAGCCGCAATCTCGATGGCCTGAATATAAAGGTGGAAACCAAAGGCGGCGTGGTGAGCCTGGATGGCGTGGTGGCCAACTACGCCGAGAAAGAGCTGGCCGTTGAAATTGCTCGCAACATTCGAGGGGTCAAAGGCGTGGATGCCGATACCTTACGGGTGATGACCCGCAGTGCCGGTTGATAGCCAGCCTCTCCAGAGCAGCGGGTTTGTCGGCGGCGGCGTCCTTGACGCCTGCCGCAGCCGGCCCGCCCGCCGCTACACGTCGCGACACTTTGCCCCACCCTCTCGTGCAATACGCACGATGTCAAATGTTCAATCGTGCAGCTTGCTCGTAGGAAACTTCATCCTACCGATGCTAAGCGCTTGATTTAAAACAACTTTATTTGATCAAAAAAGCTGGCACACAGGCTGCAATATCTCTAGCAACAAGGTCTGAACCGTCGACCGACAAGATTGCCTGGAGCCCACTGCATGAACACTCAACGCCTCGCCACTCTGCGTATCTCTCCACTGCACCTGCAGCAAGGTTTGTTCGCCAGCCTGGCGTTGATGATCACGCTGATCGCCGTTCAGCAGTTCGCACACTGGACCCAGAAACAGCAAGAGGTTGTCCAGATTCACCACACCTATAGCCATGCAGCGCCTTTCGCCAAAGCGAGCGCGCTCAAGGCAACTGATGTAGGCCTGAGTCTGCAACCGGTTGAAGACGCCGCTGCCGCCATTGAGCAAGCGCCGCGTCAACAGAGTTGGGTTTTCTGACCAGCAATGGCGAAGACGCAATCTATGCCGAGGTTCCTATCCGATACCTCGCTGTAGCTGAAAATTAAAAACAGTAAGGAGAATCACCATGTTGAGCTGGGCTATCACATTTCTGATCATCGCTATCGTCGCTGCAGTTCTGGGCTTTGGTGGCATCGCAGGCACCGCCACGGGTATCGCCAAGATTCTCTTTATCGTGTTCCTGGTGATGTTCGTCGTGTCGTTCTTCTTCGGCCGTCGTGGTCGAGGCTAACCAGAATGATCCGCAAGCACTTCCATGCCATGACGCTGGCGCTCCTGACGAGCGCCAGCGCCATGGCGATGGCAGCCAACGATGGTCAGGCGCGGGTGAACGAGCTGTTGAGCTCTGATCCCGAGTATCGCCAGACCTGGTCAAGCGTTGTGAAGAAAGAGGAACGGTTGCCGGATTGGGTGATCAATCTGTCCGGCGCATCGGACCAGATGAATGCGGTGACCGAGGATGGTGACACATACCTGGTAGGGCCTCTCTGCGAAACCCAGGACACGTGCATCAACAAACGGCTCATCGTCGCGTTCAGTCTCGACAAGTCACATGCCTATGCCATGTTGGTCGAGGTTCCAGCGGGCCTGCCGGCGGATAAATCCCCAACGCGCCATGCTGAATACCGTTTCATCGGCAAGCCGGACGAGGGCATGCAAGGCCTTCTCAAAGAGCAGCTGAAGAAAGATCCAAACTGGTACTGATTCAAATGATGGAAGACCAAATGCAGTTGGGTCTTCCTGAAAGCCGCGCAACCCGAGGAGGGTCGGCGCGTGACCAAGGGGCCGGGGCGCTCTGACCAATGGAGTGGTTGCAGCGCGCCAGGTGTACAGGGAGTACTCCCACTCGTGGGCCGGGTCAGGAAGCCGCACCGCAAGTCCATCGTCCGATCGCCTTTGAGTGGCGAGCCGACAGTGGGCTTGCGACGCGCAAATGATATGTTCGTATCACTCCGCTTCAATCCCCCTGTTTCTAATTCTCTAAGCCCTACGACCGTATATCGATAAATCTGCCCCCTCAGATGACGTCTCGGTCGTGGGTGACCATTTTGTCACTTGCCTCTTCTGATACACCTCCCACTGGGCTGCAGGCGACGTTTTAGCCACTTCTCAGCACAAATGTGCGCATCGGCTAATGCTCTGTTTCAGGGCGTTTCACAGTAAGTCTTTGATTTTCCTCATGCCGATTACGCATGAGGTAGTCGTTTACGGCATTAGACGCTGATGGTCTGGATGGGAATAGTTGCGCCCTTTTTCCGCCTGCCGAGAGCTTGGACGCTCGTTTGCAGAGACCTTCTGGACAGATCCAAGGGCATCCGCGCTTCGATTCGACTTCACAAGAGCGACCCCGAAAGTGTCGGTGAGAAATGTCCACGCCAACTACAACAAGGTTAACGACATGAAGAAGGCAAAAATCAGCCTCGCCTGGCAGATCCTCATCGGTCTGGTGCTGGGCATCGCGCTGGGTGCTGTGCTCAACCACTTCAGCGCTGAAAAGGCTTGGTGGATCAGCAACATTCTGCAGCCCGCAGGCGATATCTTTATCCGCCTGATCAAGATGATCGTTATCCCGATCGTCATCTCGTCGTTGATCGTCGGCATCGCAGGGGTGGGCGACGCGAAAAAGCTCGGTCGCATCGGCCTGAAGACCATTTTGTATTTCGAAGTCGTCACCACCATCGCCATCGTTGTCGGCCTCTTGCTGGCCAACGTTTTCCATCCGGGCACTGGCATCGACATGAGCACGCTGGGCACCGTGGACATCTCGCAATACGAGAAGACCACCGCCGAGGTGCAACATGATCACGCCTTTATCGCGACGATCCTCAACCTGATCCCGTCGAACATCTTCGCCGCCGTTGCTCGTGGCGACATGCTGCCGATCATCTTCTTCTCCGTCTTCTTCGGCCTGGGCCTGTCCAGCCTGAACGCAGAAGTGCGTGAACCGCTGGTCAAGGTGTTCCAGGGCGTCTCGGAAACGATGTTCAAGGTCACTCACATGATCATGAACTACGCGCCCATCGGCGTGTTCGCGCTGATCGCCGTGACCGTCGCCAACTTCGGTTTCGCCTCGCTGCTGCCCCTGGCCAAGCTGGTGATTCTGGTTTACGTCGCCATCGCTTTCTTTGCTTTCGTAGTGCTGGGACTGATCGCCCGTTTGTTCGGTTTCTCGGTGATCAAGCTCATGCGCATCTTCAAGGATGAGCTGGTGCTGGCTTATTCCACCGCGAGTTCTGAAACCGTGCTGCCGCGCGTGATCGAAAAGATGGAAGCCTACGGCGCGCCGAAGGCTATCAGCAGTTTTGTGGTGCCGACCGGCTATTCGTTCAACCTCGACGGCTCGACCCTGTACCAGAGCATCGCGGCGCTGTTCATCGCGCAGCTTTATGGCATCGACATGCCCATCAGCCAACAGATCATGCTGGTGCTGACGCTGATGGTCACCTCCAAAGGCATCGCCGGTGTGCCGGGCGTGTCGTTCGTGGTGCTCCTGGCGACCCTGGGCAGCGTGGGTATTCCGCTGGAGGGCCTGGCGTTCATCGCTGGCGTTGACCGGATCATGGACATGGCGCGTACCGCACTGAATGTCATCGGTAACGCCTTGGCCGTCCTGGTCATCGCCCGTTGGGAAGGCATGTACGACGACGCCAAGGGTCAGCGCTACTGGAACTCTCTGCCCCATTGGCGCAGCAAGGAGTCGTTGCCAGCGGCGCAGTCAGCGGTTGATTGATCACTGCACCGTCTGAGTACAAACCCCGGCCTTGGCTGGGGTTTGTTGTTTTTGGGTTTCTGCTCACCCCGTGACTCCGATCTCTGCCCAGTCTCTTTGAGCAGCTCAGGGGCAGTCGCTCAGGACCTCTTCAGCAACCGCTCCAATGCCGCCTTGCGCTCCTCTTGGGGCAATTTGCCGAGCGTTTCCACAGCGGTGAAAAACGCTGGCCAATCCCCGTCCACCTGTTTGAACAGCGCCGCAAATGCTGGTGTCCATTGGTCATACAACCCAATCGGCAGCAGCCGCGCGTTGTTCATCGGTGCGTACACCCACGCATCGAAACGCTTGTCGCCACCCCACTGCCTGTCACGCAATTGCTTGTATTGACCACGCAAGCGCTCAAACTCGGCGGCCTTACGCTGACGCATGACGTCCGCGCTCAACGGTTCGGCATACAACGTTTTCAGCCGGTCTCGCGTATCCAGTAACAATTGCGTCAGTTGATCGCGACGCAGGGTTTCGGATGACGCTGTTTCAGGCGACATCCCACGGGCTGCACGCCATTGTCGTGTGCCTTCCTGCTCCACGAAGGTGGCGTAGGACTCGTTGAACTCGCTGTCGTCCTTCACGTAAAAACGCTGGTGCGCCAGCTCATGGAAGATCAGCGTCGCCAGACGTTCATCGCCCCAGGTCATCATCGAACTGATAATCGGGTCGTTGAACCAGCCCAGCGTCGAGTACGCCTCCACGCCGCTGACGTAAACGTCCTTGCCGTCGAGCTTTTGCAACGCCGCTTCGCCCCGCGCGGCGTTCTGGTCGTAGTAGCCGCGATAGGCGACACAACCTGCGATGGGGAAGCAGTGGGTCACGGGGTCGAGCGAGAACTCGCCCGTGGCAAAAACGTTCCAGACCACGTATTGCCGATGAATGTCGGCATAGAGTCGATAGCTCTGATTGTCCGGCAGATGCAGGTGCTGACTGGCGAATTCGCGGGCCTGCTGCGACGTGCGCAGACGGTCGCGCAGTTTGGGGTCGCGCTGCGGATCGGCAATCACGTCGGCGACCGGTTCACGGGCGCGCAGCAATGCCAATTGGCCGCCCGCCAACTGTGTGTAATAGGAAAGACTGGAGCAACCGCTGAGGAGTAAAATCGCCAGCATCGGCACGCCGCGCCGGAACCACAAGATGTTCAATCGATTCATGCAGCGGCCTTAACGTCGGAATAAAGGGTTGCCCCCAGCGTTATGCCGGAGAGACGACCTTCGTCGCAACCTTGTTGTTATTTCCCTGAATGCGGAGTTTGTCATGCGCCTGCCCTTGTCGATCATTGCCCTGAGTTTGCTGGCCGGATGCGCAGGCCCGTTGCCTGCGGTTGACCCGCAACAGGCGTGGGTGGATCTGCACACGTTCACGGGCAAGACCCTGATGGCCGACAAACTCGACGGCGTCAGAACGGAAGACGGCCGCTATTTCCAGGTAACGCCGGGCAAGCACAAGCTCGAAGTGCGCTACGACTATGAATACGCGCCGGGCGGGTTGGGGTTGTCGATGGACATCTACAACGAGCTGACTTGTTACGTGACGATCAACTATGACCATTTCGAAGCGGGCCACCGTTACAGGCTCGACGTGCGCCACATCGCCAACAGCATCGACGCGCAATTGCGCGATGAACAACGCAAGGTGCTGGCGGAAGAGGGGCAGATTTTTTGTATTCCGTGATCAAGATCAAACGCGATTGCACAGGGGGGTTGATGGCCAGTGGGAGCCAATTCATTCGCGAAAATGGGTCAGGCGAAAAAGGTGCATTGTCTGCACCGGCCAATCGCGAATGAATTCGCTCCTACAGGGGATCGTCGCTGGCTCGGGGATTAGCGATCATTCTTCTGATAAATAATCTTCTTCGTGCCGTTTTCACACGTACCCACGACCATGTTCTGGTCATGAACCTCTTCGTTGCTGACGACTTCAAGGGTGTACGAGCTGACATTTTGCGCCTGAATCTTGGCCTCGATTTCGGCCTTGAGCTCATCACAAGGCTTGGGAGCGGCGAACACGCTGGTGGTCAGTGCAGCGAGGATCAGGGTGGTAGCGATACGTTTCATGTTCGACTCCTTCGATGCCGCGCGGATCGCGTCGGCCCTTCATATGACCTTGCAGGCCTGAACCGGTTCTCGTGGCCCTGAAACGCAGATGACCCGCATGGGCGGGTCATCGGGGTGTTGCGTCAGCGCGGGGTCAGCTCAACAGAGTGGCATCCAGCGTGATCTTGGCATTCAGCACTTTGGAGACCGGGCAGCCTTCTTTGGCTTTGGCGGTCAGCTCATCGAACTGCGCCTGAGTGGCGCCTGGCACTTTGGCCTTGAGGATCAGGTGCACGGCGGTGATCGAAAACCCTTCGCCATCTTGGTCGAGAGTGACCTCGGCTTGAGTGTCGATGCTGTCGGCTTTCAGGTTCGCGCCGCCGAGGATCATCGACAGGGCCATCGAGAAACAACCCGCGTGGGCCGCGCCGATCAGTTCTTCAGGGTTAGTGCCTTTGCCGCCTTCGAAACGGGCCTTGAAGCCGTACGGTGCTTCGCGCAGCACGCCGGTTTCCGTGGAGATGCTACCGATGCCGGACTTCAGGTCACCTTCCCAATGGGCGGATGCTTTCTTGACGATGCTCATGGTGTCTCCTTGTTGAATAAGTGCGATGGACTCGCACGCTGACCAAAAGTCTGAGGAGTGTAGGCGGGACTAAGTTCAACGGTTGTGACGCACGTGCTTTATTTGCCGATTTTTTGAAAAGCAATTTCCGACCAAATTAGTAGGAAATTTCGCTTTGCCCATTGCAACCTGAGAATCCAGACGTATCCTAGGGCCTTAACGCAAATATTTAGGCTTAACGCAGGCTTTGCTCTCGCGCCCATCCACCTCGGGCGTCCGACTTGGCCCTCAAGAGGACTCACCACAGCCTATGAAACGCCTAGCTGATGTGAAAATTTCCATGCTCGATCTGGTGCCGGTGCGCGAAGACAAAGGCCCGGCCTTGTCGCTGCACAATTCGCTGGATCTGGCGCAACACGCCGAGAAATGGGGCTACAACCGTTTTTGGGTCGCTGAACACCACAACATGGACGGCATCGCCAGCTCCGCGACCTCAGTGTTGCTGGCCTATCTGGCGGGGGGCACCTCGACCATTCGCGTCGGCTCCGGCGGCGTTATGCTGCCGAACCACGCGCCACTGGTCATTGCCGAGCAGTTCGGCACCTTGGCCAGTTTGTACCCAGGCCGCATCGACCTGGGTCTGGGCCGTGCACCGGGCTCCGATCAAATGACCGCGCGTGCCCTGCGCCGCGAACGCTCCGGAAGCGCAGACGACTTTCCCGACGACGTCGCCGAGCTGATGAGCTACCTCGGACCGCGTCAGCCCCATCAGCGCGTGATCGCCGTGCCGGGCACCAACACCAACGTGCCGATCTGGCTGTTGGGTTCGAGCCTTTTCAGCGCACAGCTGGCCGGTCAGCGCGGGTTGCCGTATGCCTTCGCTTCGCACTTCGCGCCACGATTCATGCACGAGGCCATTCGTGTGTACCGCAATCACTTCCAGCCCTCTGCCGTGCTGGACAAGCCTTACGTGATGCTCGGCGTGCCTCTCGCTGCGGCAGATACCGATGAGCAGGCGGATTATCTGGTGACGTCGGTCTACCAGCGCATTCTCAACCTGATGCGTGGCCAAAGCCTGATGCAAAAGCCACCGGTGGAAACCATGAACGGCCTGTGGCTGCCACACGAACGCGAAGCGGTGATGGACTTCCTCGGACTGGCGATGGTCGGCGGCCCCGAGAAAATCCGCGCCAAGCTGGACGTGCTGCTAGAGCAGACCGACGCGGATGAGCTGATCTTCACGTGCGACATGTATGAACATGCGGATCGGTTGCGCTCGTATGAGATTTTGGCGCAGGTGGCCAGAGGTTAAGGCCAGTACGTGACTCGACCTGTGGGAGCGAATTCATTCGCGATGCGGCGGTACTGCCGATAAAGAGGTGTCGGATGTAAGGCCATCTCGCGAATGAATTCGCTCCCACAGGGTTAGTGGTGCCAATCAAATCATCACCGTTTGCAAGCCGTGCCGCCCTCAGAGCTTCCGTTCGAGATCATCCTTCAGCGTCGGCCGGGCTTAAAAAAACCGACGCGTGATGCGTCGGTTTTTTATTGAAGCGAGCAGAATCAACCGCGTTTGTAGACGATTTCCTTGCTGCCGCCGTCGCAGGTGCCGACGACTTTTCCGTCTGCCGCGCTGCCTTTGTCCACCGCTTCCAGCGTGTAAGACGCGACGCCCTTGGCCTTGAGCTTCGCGTCGATGTCCGCCTTCACGTCATCGCACGATTTCCCGGCTGCAAAGGTGGTGCCCGCAATACTCAACAACCCTACCGCCAAAAGAATCTTCTTCATCGGTCACACTCCCTCGTCAGGCGCTTTTCAAGCGTAAGAGGCCGCCCAAAGGAGCGGCCCGTTCACATGATCCTCGCGTCCGAATTCACGAACGGCGCGGTATGTATAGCGAAGGTTGTGGCATTCAGCCAGCGTAAAAGTTCATCAGCTGTTTTCGAGGCGGAAGCCCACTTTGATGGTCACCTGGAAGTGCGCGACCTTGCCGTCCTTGATGTGGCCGCGGGTTTCGAGCACTTCGAACCACTCCAGGTGCTTCACGGTTTCGGCGGCACGAGCGATGGCATTCTGGATTGCATCGTCGGTGCTGGTGGTCGACGAGCCGACCAGTTCAAGCAGTTTGTAAGTGTGATGATCAGACATGGCAGTTCTCCAAGTGGACTCCAAAGGGAGCGTAGCAGTGAAAAGCTCTTTAGCTCTGGCGGGGGAAGGCCCACAAAAGTTCACAAATAACCACACGGTAAAACCGCACTGCACTTTCTGAAAACCCTGTAGTCGGAATCATCACACGCCACTCATCACTGCAGGAGAGTCAAATCATGGCATTCACGTCATCCCGTAAAGCGTCTTTGCAAAGTATGGAAGCTGAGATCGAAAGTCTGCTCAAGTCGTTGGAGAGCTTGAAGTCGGACGCTTCGGACGAGTCGCGGAAAACCCTGAAGACGCTGAAAGCCAACGCTGAAAGCGCGCTGAGCCATTCGCGCAGCTTGTTGAGCGATGTCTACGAAGACGCCAAAGTGAAGACCCGCGAAGCCAGCGTCGCAACCCGTGACTATGCGCAAGAGCATCCTTGGACCACAGCCGGTGTGGCCGTCGGTGCAGTGGGTCTGTTGGCCGCTTATCTGCTGTGCAAGCGCGGCAACTGATCACACCTGATCAGGCCCGACCTGAATGCGCCAGTTCTTGCTTGAGCCATTGAGCCAGTTGCCGGGCCCGCCCATCGGCGGCGCGTTTAGGCACCCATAACGCCAGTTGCGCCGGGGTTTCGCTGAAGCCCCACGGCGCAGCGAGGCGTCCGGCTTTCAAGTCATCGGCCACCAACGGTTCCGGGGCGATGGCAATGCCAAGGCCCGAGACAGCTGCCTCTAACAAGTAATACAGATGCTCGAAACCCTGGCCGTATTTCAGCGCGTCGGGATCAATGCCGTTTTGTTTAGCCCAGCTCGGCCACGCTTGCAGACGCGACAGGGTTTGCAGCAGCGGCTCATGCAGCAATGCCTGTGCGGGGCTGTTCCGCAATGTTTCGTATCGCGAAAAACGAGGGCTCAGCACCGGCCCAATGCGCTCGCTCGCCAGTTCGAATACCTGCATGTCGGAAGGCCACGGCGGCTCTGCGAAGATCAGCAGTGCGTCCAGACCAGGGCGCCGAGGATCGAGATCGCCTTCACCTGCCGACAGGTGTAACCGCAGATCGGGCAGGTCGGCATTCAGTCGGCCTAATCGCGGAATGAACCAGCGCGCCAGCAAACTCCCCGAGCAGCCCAAGACGAACGGCGCATCGGCGCTGTCCTGACTCAACTCGGCGCACACGCTGCGCAGTCGGTCGAACGCCTCGCCACTGGCGTCTCGCAAACGGACGCCGGCATCTGTGAGTTTCAGGCCGCGCCCGTCCTTGCTGAACAGGCTCACGCCCAAGTGTTCTTCCAACACTTTCAACTGGCGGCTGACTGCACCATGGGTGACGTGTAGCTGTTCCGCGGCCTGGCTGACGCTGTTCAGGCGGGCGGTGGCTTCGAAGGCGCGCAAAGCGTTTAGGGGAGGAAGGTCGCGGCTCATGGTATCTGTGAGTTTTTCTGACAGGTTGCGGCGATCTTATCGGTTTTCATCGGCTTTGGCGCTGGTTAAAGTGTGTTCACTGCCTCAACGGCTCACCCTATTCGTCACCTTGGAGGTTCCTATGTCCCAGACAGAGACCCAATACCGCAATGGCCCGGATGATCGCGGCATGTTCGGCGCGTTCGGCGGTCGTTACGTCGCCGAAACCCTGATGCCCCTGATCCTCGATCTGAACCGCGAATACGAAGCGGCGAAGGAAGACCCTGCGTTTCTCAAGGAACTGGCCTACTTCCAGCGCGATTATGTCGGACGTCCAAGCCCGCTGTATTTCGCTGAGCGTCTGACCGAACACTGCGGCGGCGCGAAGATTTACCTGAAGCGCGAAGAGCTGAACCACACCGGCGCGCACAAGATCAACAACTGCATCGGCCAGATCCTGCTGGCCCGCCGCATGGGCAAGAAGCGCATCATCGCCGAAACCGGCGCGGGCATGCACGGCGTGGCGACTGCCACCGTCGCTGCGCGTTTCGGCCTGGAATGCGTGATCTACATGGGCACCACGGACATCGAGCGCCAGCAGGCGAACGTGTTCCGCATGAAGCTGCTGGGCGCCACGGTGATTCCGGTCGTGGCCGGTACCGGCACCCTGAAAGACGCGATGAACGAAGCGCTGCGTGACTGGGTGACCAATGTTGACACGACGTTCTATTTGATCGGCACTGTGGCCGGTCCCCACCCGTACCCGGCGATGGTCCGCGACTTCCAGGCCGTGATCGGCAAGGAAACCCGCGTGCAGTTGCAAGAACAGGAAGGCCGCCTGCCAGACAGCCTGGTGGCGTGCATCGGCGGCGGCTCCAACGCCATGGGGCTGTTCCACCCGTTCCTGGATGACACCAGCGTGCGCATCATCGGCGTCGAAGCGGCCGGTCACGGCATCGAAACCGGCAAGCACGCGGCCAGCCTGAACGGCGGTGTGCCAGGCGTCCTTCACGGCAACCGCACCTTCCTGCTGCAAGACGACGATGGCCAGATCATCGACGCCCACTCGATTTCCGCCGGTCTGGATTACCCCGGCATCGGCCCTGAGCATGCGTGGTTGCATGACATCGGTCGCGTGGAATACACCTCGATCACTGACGACGAAGCCTTGGCCGCGTTCCACCAGTGCTGCCGTCTGGAAGGCATCATCCCGGCGCTGGAAAGTGCTCACGCCTTGGCCGAAGTGTTCAAACGCGCGCCGACACTGCCGAAAGATCATCTGATGGTGGTCAACCTGTCCGGTCGCGGTGACAAGGATATGCAAACCGTCATGCATCACCTGGATCTGTCCAAGCAGGAGAAACACTGATGAGCCGCCTGCAAACCCGTTTTGCCGAGCTGAAAGAACAAGACCGCGCCGCCCTGGTGACCTTCATCACCGCAGGCGATCCGGCGTATGACACCTCGCTGGCAATCCTCAAAGGCCTGCCGAAAGCCGGTGCCGATGTGATCGAGTTGGGCATGCCCTTCACCGATCCGATGGCCGACGGCCCGGCGATTCAGCTGGCGAACATTCGCGCGCTGGACGCTAGGCAGAACCTTGCAAAAACCCTGCAAATGGTTCGCGAGTTCCGCGCTGAAGACAGCAACACGCCGCTGGTGCTGATGGGTTACTACAACCCGATTCACAACTACGGCGTTGAGCGCTTCATCTCTGAAGCACACGAATCCGGCGTCGATGGCCTGATCGTGGTCGACCTGCCGCCCGAGCATAACGGCGAGCTGTGCGACCCGGCGCAAGACGCGGATCTGGACTTCATCCGCCTGACCACGCCGACCACTGACGACAAGCGTCTGCCAACCGTTTTGAACGGCAGCTCGGGCTTCGTCTACTACGTGTCGGTGGCCGGTGTCACAGGCGCGGGTTCGGCGACCATCGAGCACGTCAAGGAAGCCGTTACGCGTCTGCGCCGTCATTCGGACCTGCCGATCAGCGTCGGCTTCGGGATTCGTACGCCGGAACAGGCCGCCGCGATTGCCCGCGTAGCCGATGGCGTGGTGGTGGGTTCGGCACTGATCGACCACATCGCCAACGCGCAATCGCCAGACCAGGCGGTGAGCAACGTGCTGAAGTTGTGTTCGGAGCTGTCAGAAGGCGTTCGTAAGGCCCGTGTGTCCTGAACGTAAAGTTTCTGATACAGAGGAATCAACGGGTTCGTTAGCAGACTAAGCAGTACAGCAAAAGGGGTTCAGAGCCTGATTCTGAACCCCTTTTTGCTGCCTCGAATTCGCCCAGGAGCGCGCTACATGAAAGTCTCGAATCGTCTGATCGCCGGGTTGGGCGTGCTGATGCTCAGCGCCAGTGCCTTGGTGCACGCGGCACCGCCGGATCAACGTGACGGTCACGATGATCACGGCCAAGGCCAACATCAGGATCATGGGCCACAAGGGGGTCCACAGAATAATCGGGGCAATGATCATCGCGGAGGTGGTCGCCCGCCAGCTGATTTCGGCGACGTTCGTCGCACGATTCAAGAGCATCGCGAGGTCATCGGTCGCGGCCAGCCGTTGCCACCTAACGTGCACATCGTGAAGGGCCATCCGTTGCCACGGGGTTACGGCCGCCGCCTCGACGCCCGATCGCAGGAATTCTTGCCACGTTACGACGGCTACGAATGGCGCCGCCTGGGCCCGGATGTCGTGCTCGTCGCGATTGGCAGCGGGATTGTGTATGAGATTCTGGATGGTGTGCTGAACTAAGGTTCCCCCTGGCAAAAAGGGGCAAACCTGTGGGAGCGAATTCATTCGCGAATGGCCGGTACATCCGACAGATATCTGTGGGATGTGCCACCGCTTCGCGAATGAATTCGCTCCTACAGTTGATATCGGCGCCAGACAACGACTACCTGAACATCCCCACATTCAACTCCCGAATCGCTCCCATCCAGATCGCATGCTCGGTGTGATCCGCCAGGTCATCCCCGGTAAGAGGGTGGGTGAACACCACCAGCCCGCTGCGATTCAGCGCCAGATACAACATCACATCCGCAAATTGCTCGTGGGCGAATGCCAACTGGCAACTCCAGTCCGGATGCGGTCCGACAGGCCGTTCATGCACACGCCCCATGCGGATATCGAATTTCGCCGCAACCGTCTCGCACAGGGCTCGCGCCTGCTCGATTGTCTGGGCGTCGAAGTAAATGTGGGCGTGGTAGCCCTCGATGGATGGCATACCTAATTCCTCAATGTTCTTGAATTCATTTCCCGGGACCGCCGACAACGACAACCTGTAGGAGTGAGCTTGCTCGCGATAACGGCGTGTCAGTCTCCACCTTCATACAGACCCACCGCTCTCGCGAGCAAGCTCACTCCTACAGAGATCGGCCGTGATCACACCGCGATGGACGGCAACGGCTTGCCGACCAGCGAATCCCCGCTTAACGCCTGCTCGCTTTTTAACCAATCAACAAACCGCTGCACGATTTGCACACGACGTTTGCGTTGCGGGAGCACGATGTAATAACCGTAGGCGGAAATGGCGGTGGCCTCGATGGGCCGACACAACAACCCCTGCTCCAGCAGCTCATCCACCAGATGCCGCCAGCCGATGGCCACGCCTTGCCCGCCAATCGCGGCCTGAATCAACAGTGTGTAATTGTCGAATCTCAACTGCCCCGGTGCAGGCGCTTGAGCGATGCCGAGGGCGCGAAACACGCCGCCCCAATCGAACCAGTTGTTGCCGCCTTCACCCCGCAGGTGCAGCAGCGGAAACTCTTTCAGCGCTTCGGGTCGCAGCGGCAGATCACGCCCGGCCAGCAGCTTGGGGCTGCACACCGGAAACACCTCTTCGCTGAACAGCCAGTGGCTCTCGCCCTGCTTGAAACGCCCGTCACCAAACAGCACCGCCACGTCGATATCCGCTCGCAGCATGCTGTGGCTGCGTTCGCTGGTGACCAGGCTGACGTCAACGTCGGGGTTGTCCTTGTGAAAGCGATGCAGGCGCGGCATTAGCCAGTACGCGGCGAAGGCGAAGTCGGTCGCCACTTGCAACACCTCATGCTGATGCTGCTCGGTGATCAGGCTCAATCCGGCGTCCATCGACTGCAAACCGGCCTGCACGTGATTGAACAGAATCTCTCCGGCGTCGGTGAGTTCGATGCCGCGATAAATGCGATCAAACAGGCGCGTTGCCAGTTGTTCTTCTAACCTTTTGATTTGCTGGCTAATGGCCGGTTGAGTGGTGCCCAGTTCGATGGCTGCCGCTGTGAAACTGCGCAAGCGGGCAGCGGACTCGAAACCGCGAAGCAGGTCCAACGACGTGTCACCGAGGGCTTCAAACATAAGCGTGGCTTATCCTAGGCATTGCGTTTTATGGGCTTTACCGCTGAATCCATGGGTCTCATTCTCTGGACCAGCAATTTCGCATAAATATTCACTATGGAATGCCGCGAAGACATGAAGCGCAAGAACATTCTTTTCATCATGGCCGATCAGATGGCCGCGCCGATGTTGCCGATTTACGCCTCATCTCCAATCAAGATGCCCAATTTGAGCCGCCTCGCCGCTGAGGGCGTGGTGTTCGACGCTGCCTATTGCAACAGCCCGCTGTGCGCACCGTCGCGTTTTACCCTGGTCAGCGGCCAGCTCCCGAGCAAGATTGGCGCTTACGACAATGCTGCCGACTTTCCTGCCGACGTTCCGACCTACGCCCACTACCTGCGTCGTCTCGGCTATCGCACCGCGCTGTCGGGCAAGATGCATTTCTGCGGCCCGGATCAGCTGCACGGCTATGAGGAGCGCCTGACCAGCGACATCTACCCCGCCGACTACGGGTGGGCGGTGAACTGGGACGAGCCGGACGTGCGCCCGACCTGGTATCACAACATGTCGTCGGTGCTGCAAGCCGGCCCATGCGTGCGCACCAATCAGCTCGATTTCGACGAAGAGGTGGTGTTCAAGGCTCAGCAATACCTGTTCGATCACGTGCGCGAAGACGGCGATCAGCCGTTCTGCCTGACCGTGTCGATGACTCACCCCCACGACCCGTACACCATCCCCAAGGAATACTGGAATCTCTACCACGATGACGAGATTCCAATGCCGCCTGCGCCCCCTGCCCAGGCTGATCAAGACCCCCACTCCCAGCGTCTGCTCAAGGTCTACGACCTGTGGGACAAGCCGCTGCCGGAGAACAAGATCCGTGACGCCCGCCGCGCGTATTTCGGCGCGTGCAGCTATATCGACGACAACGTCGGCAAACTGCTGAAGACCCTCGAAGACACCGGCTTGGCCGATGACACGATCATCGTGTTCTCGGGCGACCATGGCGACATGCTCGGCGAGCGTGGCCTCTGGTACAAAATGCACTGGTTTGAAATGTCTGCCCGCGTGCCGCTGCTGGTGTACGCTCCGGGGCAATTCAAGGCTGGCCGCGTGAAGGCTGCGGTGTCCACCGCCGACCTGCTGCCGACGTTCGTGGCGCTGGCAGAAGGCAATCTGGAAGCCGGTCTGCCACTGGACGGTCGCTCGCTGTTGCCGCATTTGCAAGGCGAGGGCGGCCATGACGAAGTGTTTGGCGAGTACATGGCCGAAGGCACCAACAGCCCGCTGATGATGATTCGTCGCGGCGCCTACAAATTCATTTATTCGGAACAGGACCCATGTCTGCTGTACGACGTGCATAACGATCCGAAGGAGCAGGAAGAGTTGAGCCAATCCGAGGCCCATCGCGACCTGTTCAACACGTTCCTGGCTGAAGCGAAGGCCAAATGGGACATTCCGGCGATACACCACCAGGTGCTCGCCAGCCAGCGTCGTCGGCGTTTCGTCGCCGAGTCGCTGGCGCTCGGCAAGCTGAAGAGTTGGGATCACCAGCCGCTGGTAGACGCCAGTCAGCAATACATGCGCAACCATATCGATCTCGACGATCTGGAGCGTAAGGCCCGTTATCCACAACCTTGAACCCTGCCAACACCTAGAAAACCAAAAAGGGGCACACCATGAAGAAGTTGTTCACAACGCTGGCGGTTGCGGTGATGAGCTTGGGCAGCGTCGTTGCATACGCCGCTGACGCGAGCTGCAGTACGGTCAAGATGGCCGATCCAGGTTGGAGCGACATCGCTGCAACCAATGCCACGGCGGGTTTCCTGCTCGAAGGCATGGGTTACAAGACCAAGGTCGATACGCTGGCAGTGCCGATTGCCTATGGTGGTCTCAAGGACGGTCAAATGGACGTGTTCCTGGGCAACTGGATGCCTGCGCAGCAGGGGTTCTATGACAAGTTCATCGCCACGGGGGACGTGACGCAGTACAAGAAAAACCTGGAAGGCACCGAGTTCACCCTTGCGGTCCCGGACTATGTCTACGACGCGGGCGTGCATGATTTCGCCGACCTGAACAAATTTGCCGAGAAGTTCCACAAGAAGATTTACGGCATCGGCTCGGGGGCGCCGGCCAACGCGTCGATTCAGGAGATCATCAAAAAGAACGAGTTCGACCTGGGCGACTGGAAGCTGGTCGAGTCCAGCGAACAGGCGATGCTGGCCGAAGTGAAGCGTAACGTGAAGAAGAAAGACTTCGTGGTCTTCCTCGGCTGGACCCCGCACCCGATGAACGTGCAAATCAAAGGTATGCACTACCTGAAGGGCGGCGAGAAATACTTCGGTGACACCGGCAGCGTCTACACCGTGACCCGCAAAGGCTACGCCGACGCGTGCCCGAACGTGGCCAAACTGTTCTCCAACCTGACGTTCACCCAGGACATGGAAAACAGCATCATGCAGGAAGTGGACAGCAAGAAGATCAGCAACACCGACGCGGTGAAGGCGTGGATCAAGGCCAACCCTGCCGTGCTTGAAAAATGGCTCGACGGCGTGAAAACCATCGACGACAAAGATGCGCTGGCGGCGGTTAAAGCGAAGTTGTAAACGCCGTGCGATGACCTTGTAGGAGCGCGCTTGCCCGCGAATGCGTTGAGTCAGACACTCCCACGGCGTCTGAACTGACGCAATCGCGGGCAAGCGCGCTCCTACAGATGCACGATGTGCTTACAGGTTCTGCTCACCCTGTAGGAGCGAATTCATTCGCGAGACGTCGGTACAGGCGACACAAACGCGCCGAATGTACCGGCTTATCGCGAATGAATTCGCTCCTACAGGAGGGCATCGTTAGCAGGAAGATTCGTGACGGCTTGGGATCAGGCCTCGGCCATCAACCGCCGCAACTCCGCCAGCACCGGTGTCGAATCCGGGCGCACGCCGCGCCACACATAAAAAGCCTCTGCCGCCTGCTCCACCAGCATCCCCAAACCGTCCACCGCCTGCCCGGCCTGATGCTCGGTCGCCCAACGGCAGAACGCGGTCGGCTCTTTGCCATACATCATGTCGTAGCAAAACGTTTCGCCCGGCTGAATCAAGCTCGGTGCAATCGGTGGCAACTCACCCGCCAGACTCGCTGACGTGGCATTGATGATCACGTCGAAGGGCTCTTCCAGCCAGTCATACCCCGCAGGCAAAACAGGTCCCAATTCGGCGAATTCCTTCGCCAATTGCTCGGCCTTTTCCACCGTACGATTGGCGATCACCAGCACGTAAGGCTCTTCCGCCAGCAACGGCGCCAGCGCACCACGCACCGCGCCACCGGCCCCTAGCAACAGGATGCGTTTGTCTTTGAGAGTGACACCGTGGTTCACCGTCAGGTCCCGCACCAGACCGGCGCCGTCGGTGTTGTCGCCCAACAACGTGCCATCCACCTGAATCGCCAGCGTGTTCACGGCACCGGCGCGACGGCCGCGATCGGTCAGTTGATCCGCCAGTCGATACGCCTCTTCCTTGAACGGCACCGTGACGTTTGCGCCCTTGCCTGACTCGAAGAACTGTTTGGCGAACGCCGGGAAACCGTCCAGCGGCGCCAGCGCGGTCTGGTAATCCAGCGATTCGCCGGTCTGTTCCGCGAACAAGCGATGAATCAGTGGCGACTTGCTGTGAGCGATAGGGTTGCCGAAGACAACGTAGTGATCAGTCATGCTTGTGCTCCTTCGGCCAGCCAGTCGCGGTCTTGCAGGAAATACTCGGTCAGGCGCGCCTCCTCACTGCCCGGCGCGGCCTTCCAGTCGTAGCCCCAGCGCACTTGCGGCGGCAGCGACATGAGGATCGATTCGGTACGCCCGCCCGATTGCAGCCCGAACAGGGTGCCGCGGTCGTACACCAGGTTGAACTCCACGTAACGGCCACGGCGGAATTCCTGAAACTCGCGCTGCTGCGGCGTGAACGGCGTGGCCTTGCGGCGTTGAACGATCGGCAGGTACGCCTCAACAAAGGCATCGCCGATGGCGCGCAGGAAGGCAAAGCTGGTGTCGAAATCCCATTCGTTCAAGTCATCGAAAAACAGGCCGCCGACGCCCCGGGGCTCGTTGCGGTGCTTGATGTGGAAATAGCGGTCGCACCAGGCTTTGTAACGCGGGTAGACGTCCGCTCCGAACGGCGCACAGGCCTGCTCGGCCACACGGTGCCAATGAACGCAGTCTTCCTCGACGCCGTAATAAGGCGTGAGGTCGAACCCGCCGCCGAACCACCAGACCGGCTCTTCGCCCTCTTTTTCAGCAATGAAGAAACGCACGTTGGCGTGTGAGGTCGGAACATGTGGGTTGTGCGGATGCATCACCAACGACACGCCCAGCGCTTCGAAGCCGCGACCCGCGAGTTCCGGGCGATGAGCGCTGGCGGAAGGGGGCAAACCGGCGCCGAAGACGTGGGAGAAGTTGACCCCGCCTTTTTCGAACAGGCCACCGTTCTCGATCACGCGAGTACGACCACCGCCGCCCGCCGGACGCTCCCAGGCGTCTTCGACGAAACGGCCACTGCCGTCTTCTTGCTCCAGCGCGGCGCAGATCCGGTCTTGCAGGTCGAGCAGGTAGGCTTTGACGGCATCGGTGCGTGAGGACATGGGCATACCTTGAAGTAACGTGTAAGCGGTATTTTGAGCGTCGTTCCGCTTCTGGCGTGCATTCGGCAATGGCACCGCTGGCGTGAACGACATCCTGAAAGTGGCGCGTAGCATACACCGGCTCGCGCGCGGCCGCAGTTGACGAAGTCCGAGCGAAGGAGTCCGATAGAGCCCTTTCGCACCCACAGTTTTGTTCCAGCAGTTTCGATCCATGACGGAGAAAGCAAATGGCAAAGCGTATCCAGTTCCGCAGCCACGGCGGCCCTGAAGTCCTTGAATATGTCGATTTCGAACCGGCCAAACCGGGTCCAAAGGAAGTCGTCGTGCGCAACAAAGCGATTGGCGTCAACTTCATCGAAACCTATTTCCGCACTGGCCTGTATCCCGTCGCCTCGATGCCGTCGGGACTGGGAAATGAAGGTGCGGGCGTGGTCGAGGCCGTCGGCAGCGAAGTGACTCACGTCAAGGTGGGCGACCGTGTTGGTTACGGCACTGGCCAGTTGGGCAGCTACGCGGATCTGCACCTGACGCAAGGCGCCAACGTGGTGAAACTGCCGGACGACATCAGCTTCGAACAGGCCGCCGCGATCATGCTCAAGGGCCTGACCGTGCAGTACCTGTTCCGCCAGACGTATGAAATCCGCCCTGAAGAAATCATTCTGTTCCACGCGGCTGCCGGTGGCGTGGGCTCGATTGCCTGCCAATGGGCCGCTGCGCTGGGCGTGAAGCTGATCGGCACCGTCAGCTCCCCGGAAAAAGCCGCTGTCGCCAAGGCGAACGGCGCTTGGGAAGTGATCGACTACAGCAAGGAAGACGTGGCCAAGCGCGTGCTGGAGCTGACCGACGGTAAGAAAGTATCGGTGGTATACGACGGCGTCGGCAAAGACACGTGGGAAACGTCGTTGGATTGCCTGGAACTGCGCGGACTGCTGGTCAGCTTCGGCAATGCCTCGGGCGCGGTGTCGGGTGTGAACCTGGGGATTCTGGCGCAGAAAGGCTCGCTGTACGTGACCCGTCCGACCTTGGGCTCCTACGCCAACAGCCCGGAAGCCTTGCAGGCGATGGCGGATGAAGTGTTCGCGATGGTCACCAGTGGCAAGGTGAAGGTCGATGACATCAAGAAATACGCCCTGAAAGACGCAGCCCAGGCGCACACCGACCTGTCGGGTCGGCGCACCACGGGGTCGATCATCCTGGTGCCTTAACGCCGCTGGCTCTTGATCGTTCTCACGCTCCGCGTGGGAACGATCAGAGAATTGCCTCAGCCTGCACGCACCACTTCAGCCGTCACCAAATCCCGAATCACGCTCGGATTGCGGCGTCCGCCCAGTTCGCCGTTCAACACCATGTCCAGCTGCCCATGGAAATACTGCTCGATCCGCAAGCGGGAGCGGGCAGCCGGGCGGCCGGTGGGGTTGGCGGAGGTGGAGACCAGCGGGCCGGTGAGCGCGCACAGTTCGCGGACTTGCGGATGGTCGCTGACGCGTAGGGCCACGGTGTCGCGCCCGCCGGTGATCCAGTCGGGCAGCAGGCCCTGGTGCGGCACCAGCCAGGTGTTCGGGCCCGGCCAGGTGCTGGCCATGCGGTCGATCCACAGCTCTGGAAAGTCTTCGAACAGAAAGTCGAACTGACGGATGTTGTCGGCAATCAGGATCAGGCCCTTTTCCACAGGACGCGCCTTGATCGCCAACAAACGGTACACCGCCTCGAAATCCCAAGGATCACAGCCCAAACCCCAGACCGCTTCGGTTGGATAGGCAATCACCGCCCCGGCACGAATTTCTTGTGCGGCTTGTTGCACACGCCAACTGCTGACCATCACTCGCTCTCCGAATAAACGCTGGTCGGCAGTTTAACCTCAGCGTGCCCGGGCAAACCATCGTCCCGCCTCACTCGCCACGCAACCGTCCAGCTCAAGCTCCGTCAGCGCCACCAGCACATTCGGCAGTGACCACCCGCTACTGGCAGCCAGCCCTTCGCTGGTATGCGGCGCAGCGTGCAGCAGCGCCAGCAGGGGATGGTCGGGCTTGCCGGGGTTTTCCACAGGCGCTGGAGGGGGCGCCAGGTTCTTCCAACCTTGCAAACCCTCAAGAATATGATCGACGGTTTCGACCAGCGTCGCGCCTTCCCGAATCAACTGATGACAGCCCCGCGCACCGGGATGATGGATCGACCCCGGAATGGCGTACACCTCGCGGCCTTGTTCCGCTGCCAGCCGCGCCGTGATCAGCGAACCACTGGCAACACTCGCCTCTACCACCAGTACGCCCAGCGATAGGCCGCTGATAATCCTGTTCCGACGCGGAAAGTTACTGGCATGAGGATCAGCATCCAACGGCAGCTCCGAAACCACCGCACCACCGTGAGCCATCATGTTCGCCGCGAGCTGACGGTGCCGCTGTGGATAAAGTTTTTCGATCCCCGTTCCCAAGACGCCAATCGTGGCGCCTTTAACGTCCAGTGCACCCTGATGAGCAGCCCCATCAATGCCCAACGCCAAGCCGCTTGTGACAACAAATCCGGCGCCCGCCAGGCTTCGTGCAAACGCGGCTGCGGTGTCGAGCCCGGGTCGGGATGCACGCCGACTGCCGACCATTCCCAACTGTGGGCGATCAAGCAAAGCGCGATTACCGGCGACGAAAAGGAGTGGCGGCGGATCAGGAATTTCGGCCAGCAGCGCGGGGTAGTCCGGGTCGTCCCACATCAACAAATGCTGGCCCGGACGCTCTAGCCAGGTCAATGCGGCGCTGGCGCCATCGCGTACGGTTGGGTCGCGACGGGCGTCGGCACTGATCGCGGGCAGACGCAAAGAACGCCAGGCGGAGGCTGGCGCACTCAGGGCCGCAGAGGCGCTGCCGAAGGCATTGATGAGGGTTTGAAAACGCTTGCCACCAATTTCAGGCAAGCGATGGAGACGCAGCCGCGCCTCCAGTTCGGCAGGCGACTGCCCCACTTTTTCGAACATCGGCATGAGATCTTCCTTAACCGGCGACCCACCTCGACAGGTGGGCCAACCTGTGGATAACTCTGTTGACAACGTTTAGATAAGTGAAGCATGCCGGTGGAAAAAAGTGTTTTAGAGCTGATACATAGGATTACGGATTGCGCACCCGGTCGTTGACCGCCAACGATCGGGTTGCGTGCAATACCATGCCGTAAGCGAGGTGGTTATAGGTGCGGAACACCATCAGCAAACCGGAGCGCTCGTCGGGAATCTTTACCTGTTCGCCCGTGATGCGGTCACGGACGGTTTCACCCGCTTTGTAGATCGCCAACACGTTGCCATCGGCCAGACCGTCCATCTTGCCCCGGTCCAGAGTGACCACGTCGAACTCGCCGATCTGCGTCACACCCCGTGGCACGTCGATGATCGTGCCGCGAATTTCCCGCTGCGGCTCGCTTGGGACGAAGGTCGAGTTGATCGCACGCTCTTCGCTGACGAACAGGCGGTCACCCAGACGGACTTCCTGCGTAGAGCGCTGCATCTGCACGGTTGCGATGTCGCCTTCAGCCGCCACGATTTCACCACTGCCCACGTCGTCGGCATTGATGCCCAGCGGAACGTTGGTCTCTGGATCAAAGTAGGTCTTACCCTTACGGAAGACCCCGTACGACACGTGGTCCGGGCTGAATTGGCCACGGGCGTAGATGCGGTCCCCGGCGCCACTGAGCACGCGCTCGCCGTTGCCGGCCACGATGTACGGGGCGGTTTCGAATTCTTCAGGGGTGTCGATGATGCGGTTGTTCAGCAGAAACGCGTTGATCGCGCCCAACGGGATGGTGGGAATCGCGTCGGCAATCGGCGTGCTACGCACACGCGGTGACAATTTGATGGTGCCGCGAGACTCGCCACGATTGGCGACGATCCTCGGTTGACCGTCCACGTAGATCAGCGTCAGGGTGTCGCCGGGGTAGATCAGATCCGGGTCGTGAACCTGCGGATTGGCTCTCCAGAGCTGCGGCCATTTCCATGGCTGACTGAGAAACTTTCCTGAAATGTCCCAAAGCGTGTCACCGGCGACAACGGTGTAGCGCTCTGGATGGCCTTCCTTGAGTTGTACTTGCGCCTGGACAAGGCCTGTCGCGGCCAACAGCAGCAGGGCGAGTAGTGATTTCCTCATGCGGTGAATCCCTTTATCATGTTGGCTTCGCGTGAAACGTGGAGTCTTGCGAGACTTCTGTTTTACAAGGGCTGCCCGCTTGTCTTGTAACGCCCCCAAGCCTAGCAGCCGATTTTGACTTTACCCTACAAGTGCATCTCTTACGTATATGGCCATTTTAAACATTCTCGAATTTCCCGATTCGCGCCTGCGTACCATCGCCAAGCCGGTGGCTGCTGTGGACGACGGCATTCGCCAGTTGGTCGACGACATGTTTGAAACCATGTACGAAGCGCCTGGCATCGGTCTGGCGGCGACGCAGGTTAACGTACACAAGCGCGTCGTTGTAATGGATCTCTCGGAAGACCGCAGCGAACCACGGGTTTTCATCAACCCGGAGCTGGAGCCGCTGACCGAAGAAATGGACCAGTATCAGGAAGGCTGCCTGTCCGTTCCCGGTTTCTACGAGAACGTCGACCGCCCGCAGCGGGTCAAGGTCAAGGCGCTGGACCGCGACGGCCAGGCCTACGAACTGATTGCCGAAGGCCTGCTCGCCGTGTGCATCCAGCACGAATGCGATCACCTGAACGGCAAGCTGTTCGTCGATTACCTGTCCACACTCAAGCGTGACCGGATCAAGAAAAAGCTGGAAAAACAGCACAAGCAGAACGCTTGATCCCTCACCCAAAAGGCCTCTTGCTGAGGCCTTTTCTTTTTTACACAACGAGAAGCCCATGACTGAGCCATTGCGCATCGTCTTCGCCGGCACCCCGGAATTCGCCGCCGAACACCTCAAAGCCCTGCTCGACAGCCCTTACGACGTGATCGCGGTTTACACCCAGCCTGATCGCCCGGCGGGTCGCGGCCAAAAGCTGATGCCAAGCCCGGTCAAGCAACTTGCTCTGCAACACGCCATTCCCGTTTTTCAACCGCCGACCCTCCGTGCCCCCGAAGCCCAGGCCGAACTGGCCGCGCTCAAGCCGGATCTGCTGGTTGTCGTCGCCTACGGCCTGATCCTGCCGCAAGTGGTCCTCGACATTCCACGGCTCGGTTGCATCAACAGCCACGCTTCGCTGCTGCCTCGCTGGCGCGGTGCGGCGCCAATTCAGCGCGCCGTGGAAGCGGGCGACGCCGAAAGTGGCGTGACCGTGATGCGTATGGAGGCAGGGCTGGACACCGGCCCGATGCTGCTCAAGGTCGTCACGCCAATCACGGGCGAAGACACCGGCGGCACGTTGCATGATCGCTTGGCGGAACTTGGCCCGCCTGCCGTGGTGCAGGCCATTGCCGGTCTGGCGGAAGGCACGCTGGTGGGCGAAGTGCAGGATGACAGCCTCGCAACTTACGCTCACAAACTGAATAAAGATGAAGCGCGCATCGACTGGTCGCGTCCGGCTGATGAGCTGGAGCGACTGGTGCGGGCCTTCAACCCGTGGCCGATCTGCCACAGCACGCTCAACGGCGAAGCCTTGAAAGTGCTGGGCGCGCAGGTCGCTGAAGGGCAGGGCGAGCCGGGTACGGTCCTGAGCGCCAGCAAAGACGGCCTGATCGTCGCCTGTGGGCAACAGGCCCTTCGCCTCACCCGCCTGCAACTGCCGGGCGGTAAACCGCTGGGGTTCGCCGACCTGTTCAACAGCCGCCGTGAGAAATTCGCGACCGGGACCGTTTTGGGTCTCTCGGCTGACGCGTCATGAACCCGCGTCTGGCCGCCGCCAAGGCTTTGGCTGCCGTGCTCAGTGGCAAGGCTTCGCTGAACAGCTCGTTGCCCACGCAACTCGACAAGGTGGATGATCGTGATCGCGGCCTGACGCAAGACCTGGCGTTTGGCACGGCGCGTTGGGAGCCTCGTCTTTCGGCGCTCGCCGCCAAGCTGCTGCAAAAGCCCTTCAAGGCCGCCGACAACGACGTTCAGGCGCTGCTGCTCCTGGGCCTCTATCAGCTGTTTTATTCGCGTATTCCCGCTCACGCTGCCATTGGCGAGACGGTCGGCTGCGCTGACAAACTGAAGAAGCCGTGGGCAAAAGCCTTGCTCAATGCCGTGCTGCGCCGCGCTCAGCGTGAAGGCGAAGCGCTGTTGCTGGAGCTGGAACATGACCCGGTAGTCCGCACTGCTCACCCGCGCTGGCTGCAAAAAGCCTTGAAGGCTGCATGGCCCGAGCATTGGGAAGCCATCTGCGCCGCGAACAACGCGCACCCGCCGATGATTCTGCGGGTCAATCGCCGCCACAAAACCCGCGAGCAATACCTGCAGCTGCTGCAAGACGCAGGCATTGCCGCGAATGCCAGCGCGTTCAGCCAGGACGGCATCGTGCTGACCGAACCCGGCGACGTCCGCTCGCTGCCGGGCTTCGCCGAGGGTTGGATCAGCGTTCAGGACGAGGCCGCGCAACTGGCCGCCGACCTGCTGGAGCTGGCGCCGGGTCAGCGCGTGCTCGACGCGTGCTGCGCGCCGGGGGGCAAGACCTGCCATCTGCTGGAAGTGCAACCGGGCTTGTCCGGCGTCGTCGCGGTGGACCTTGAAGCCAAGCGCATGGTGCGTGTGAAAGAGAACCTCGACCGTCTCGGGCTGAGCGCCGAACTGATCGCCGCCGACGCCCGCGCCACCGATCAATGGTGGGACGGCAAGCCGTTCCAGCGCATCCTGCTCGATGCGCCGTGTTCGGCGACCGGTGTGATCCGTCGTCACCCGGACATCAAGCTGACCCGTCAGGCCGATGACATTCCCGCCTTGGCGACCCTGCAAGGTGAACTGCTCGACGCGCTGTGGCCGACGCTGCAAGTGGGCGGGATCTTGCTGTACGCGACTTGTTCGACGCTGCCCACTGAAAACACTGAAGTGATCGACGCTTTCCTCGCCCGCACACCCGGTGCGCGAGAGCTGGACATCGCCGGTCAGCAAGGCAACCCGCCGCCGGGGCTGAAACAGCCGCACGGTCGGCAGTTGTTGGCGCAGGAGGGCGGGCATGACGGGTTTTATTACGCGAAGTTGATCAAGATTTCTGCGGGTTGATATAAGACCTGTAGGAGTGAGCTTGCTCGCGATAGCGGTGTGTCAGGCGACAAATCTGTGACAGGCCTACCGTTATCGCGAGCAAGCTCACTCCCACAGGATTGTGCAGAATTCCTAAGGAGAGGCTGATTGAAGATCATCATTCTCGGTGCGGGCCAGGTGGGCGGCACGCTGGCGGAGCATCTGGCCAGCGAGGCCAATGACATCACCGTCGTGGACACCGACCCGGATCGCCTGCGAGCGCTGGGCGACCGTCTGGACATTCGCACGATTCAGGGCCGCGGCTCGTTCCCTACCGTACTGCGCCAGGCCGGGGCAGACGACGCCGACATGCTGGTCGCCGTGACCAGCAGCGACGAAACCAATATGGTCGCCTGCCAGGTCGCCTACACCCTCTTTCATACCCCGACCAAGATCGCCCGTGTGCGCGAGTCGGCGTACCTGACCCGCTCGGGTCTGTTCGACAACGATGCCATTCCGGTGGACGTGTTGATCAGTCCCGAACAGGTCGTCACCAACTACATCAAGCGCCTGATCGAATACCCGAGCGCGCTGCAAGTCATCGACTTCGCGGACGGCAAGGTGCAGCTGGTGGCCGTGAAAGCCTATTACGGCGGTCCATTAGTGGGTCAGCAACTGCGCCAGTTACGCGCCCACATGCCGGAAGTCGATACACGCGTCGCAGCCATCTTCCGTCGTGATCGTCCGATCATTCCTCAAGGCGATACGGTGATCGAGGCTGACGATGAAGTCTTCTTCATCGCCGCCAAGGCGGACATTCGTGCGGTGATGGGCGAAATGCGCAAGCTGGACGTCAGTTACAAGCGCATTGTCATCGCCGGGGGCGGGCAGATTGGCGAGCGACTGGCCGAGGCCATCGAAAACCGTTACCAGGTGAAGATCATCGAGATGAACCCGGCGCGTTGCCGCTACCTGTCGGACACCCTCGATAACACGGTGATCCTGCAAGGCAGCTCTTCGGACCGCGACCTGCTGATGGAAGAGAACATCGACAACGCTGACCTGTTCCTCGCGCTGACCAACGACGATGAGGCCAACATCATGTCCTCGCTGCTGGCCAAGCGGCTGGGGGCGAAAAAGGTCATGACCATCATCAACAACACGGCGTATGTGGACCTGGTGCAGGGCGGCGAGATCGACATTGCCGTCAGCCCGCAGTTGGCGACCATCGGCACGTTGCTGGCCCACGTGCGGCGCGGCGATATCGTGAGCGTGCATTCATTGCGGCGGGGCGCGGCGGAAGCCATCGAGATCGTGGCCCACGGCGATGCCAAGTCGAGCAAGGTGATCGGCAAGGCCATCATGCACATCAACCTGCCGCCCGGTACCACCATTGGCGCGATCACGCGTGCGGACAAAGTGCTGATCGCTCACGACAGCACGGTCATCGAATCCGGCGACCACGTGATCATGTTCCTTGTGGATAAAAAGCATATCCGCGACGTGGAACGGCTGTTTCAGGTCGGATTGAGCTTTTTCTAAAGGAGGGGTCCGCGTGCTCGAATCATTGGAAAAGATGCTCGCCAAGGGCATGGACAACGCCTTGCTGCGCTTCGGTCTGGGCAAGGGCTATCTCGATGCCGGGGATCATGCCAAGGCAGCGGAGCATTTGCAGCGCTGTGTCGAATTCGACCCGAAATACTCGGCGGCGTGGAAGCTGCTCGGCAAGGCCTGGCTCGCTTCAGGGGATAAGGCGAAGGCTCGTCAGGCGTGGGAGCAGGGGATTCAAGCCGCGGTCGGCCATGGTGACAAGCAGGCCGAGAAGGAAATGACGGTGTTTCTCAAAAAGCTGGATCGCAAGGCGTAACGCCATCCCATATTGAAATGTGATCCCTGTAGGAGTGAGCTTGCTCGCGATAGCAGTGTGTCAGTCAGAGCATGTATGACAGTCATTGCGTGATCGCGAGCAAGCTCACTCCTACAGGGGGTTGCCCTGGCTCAATACCAGCGCTTCTCGCCCTCGGGTCGTTTCTTGAAGCGCTTCATCGTCCACATGTACTGGCTCGGATACGCCCGCACATATTTCTCCACAACCTTGCTCATCGCCGCCGCCGAGGTTTCGGTGTCGGTGCTGTACATGTCGTCCGGCGCGGCCTCCAGGACCACCTTGTAGCCTGAGCCATCCTCAAGGCGCATCGCGTGCAGGAACACACCGACGGCTTTGCCACCGGCCAACATGTTCGGCACGAATTTGCTGGTCAGCGCCACCGTCCCACAGAACGGCACGAAGACACCCGCCGACTCTGCTGGCTCCGGGTCAGCCGGAATGCCCACCGAGCCACCTTTGCGCACCTCTTTGATGACGCTGAGAATGCCTTCCTTGGTCGATGCCGCGACGCGGTTACCCAGTTGCACGCGCTGTTTGCGCAGCAGTTCATCCACCGCCTTGAGCTTTGGCGGGCGATAGAAAATGATCGGTTTGCACTGGCTGCAATAGAAGTGGTTAAGCACTTCCCAGTTGCCGAGGTGGCTGGTGATGCCGACCACGCCTTTGCCGGAGGCCAGCGCGTCCTTCAGCACCTGTAGCCCTTCGACTTCACGCACCAGATTGATCGATTTTTGCGCAGGCCAGATCCAGGCGCAGGCGCTTTCGGTCAGGGTCTTGCCGATGTCCATCAGGCTGCGACCGACCAACGCCTCAAGCTCGCTTGGACTCAGCTCGGGAAAACACTTGGAAAGGTTGATCCGCGCGACTTCGCGAGAGCGATTGGGCAGCTTCCACATCAACCAACCAATGCCGGTGCCCACCCATTGCACGGCGCGCCAAGGCAACAATGCAAACAATCGCAACGCCCCGACCATCATGGCGCCTTTGAACTTATCCACAGATCACTCCTGAATCGATGAGGCGGGCATTGTAACCATTCAGCACAAGCGTTCGCACAACGATGCACTGTCGCCCGCTGAGCTGAATGAATATCCCCTGAGGGAGCGAATTCATTCGCGAGGCGTCGGTACAAACGACAGAAATGGATCGACTGTACCGGCCAATCGCGAATGAATTCGCTCCCACAGATGTTCATCTCTCACGCGTTCGCCAACTCGGCATACCGATCACAATCGGTCGTGTGGTCCATGACCATTCCGGTCGCCTGCATATAGGCATAACAGATGGTCGGCCCCACGAACGTGAACCCGGCTTTCTTAAACGCCTTGCTCATGGCCTCGGCCTCAGGCGTGATCGCCGGAACTTCACTGCGGCCCTTGAAGTGATTGATCTTGGGTTGACCACCGACGAACGACCAGACAAACGCCGCCGGGTCTTCGAGGCGCAACCAGGCCTGTGCATTCTTGCGGGCGGCGTTGAGCTTGAGGCGGTTGCGAACAATGCCCGGCTCCAGCATCAATTCTTCGATTTCAGCGTCAGTCATGGCCGCGATCCGGCGCACGTCGAAGTCGAACATCACTTCACGGTAGCGGGCGCGTTTCTTCAAAATGGTGATCCACGACAGGCCGGCCTGGAACCCTTCGAGCAATAGAAACTCGAACAGCTTCTGCGCGTCGCGCAACGGCACACCCCACTCTTGGTCGTGGTAGTCCATATAAATTGGCTCTTCGTTGCACCAAAAGCAGCGTGGCATAGGGCTCCCAAGGGTGGAGGCGCTGCCGAATCGGGTATACTCCCGCTCTTTAAATCGCAGCCCCCCAGTACAGGTGAATTTCGTGAGCCAGCCTACGCCAGCCGTGCGTACCTTCCAAGACTTGATCCTCGCCCTCCAGCAATACTGGGCTGAGCAAGGTTGTGTGGTACTTCAGCCCTACGATATGGAAGTGGGCGCCGGCACTTTCCACACCGCCACGTTTCTGCGCGCCGTCGGCCCGGAAACCTGGAACGCCGCCTACGTACAACCGAGCCGTCGTCCTACCGATGGCCGTTACGGCGAGAACCCTAACCGCCTGCAGCACTACTACCAGTTCCAAGTGGTTCTGAAACCCAACCCGGACAACTTCCAGGAGCTGTACCTCGGCTCCCTGAAACATGTCGGCCTGGACCCGCTGGTCCACGACGTGCGTTTCGTCGAAGACAACTGGGAATCTCCAACCCTGGGCGCCTGGGGCCTGGGCTGGGAAATCTGGCTCAATGGCATGGAAGTCTCGCAGTTCACCTACTTCCAGCAAGTGGGCGGCATCGAGTGCTACCCGGTCACCGGCGAAATCACCTACGGGCTTGAGCGTCTGGCGATGTACCTGCAAGGTGTCGATTCGGTCTACGACCTGGTCTGGACCGACGGCCCGTTCGGCAAAGTGACCTACGGCGACGTGTTCCACCAGAACGAAGTGGAGCAATCGACCTACAACTTCGAACACGCCAACGTCGACAAACTGTTCGAACTGTTCGACTTCTACGAAAGCGAAGCGATGCGTCTGATCGAAGCCGAGCTGCCACTGCCGAGCTACGAAATGGTCCTCAAGGCCTCGCACACCTTCAACCTGCTGGATGCCCGTCGCGCGATTTCCGTGACTGCGCGTCAGCAATACATCCTGCGCGTACGCACCCTGGCCCGCTCCGTCGCCCAGGCGTACCTGATGGCCCGGGCCAAGCTTGGCTTCCCGATGGCCGCACCTGATATCCGCGACGAAGTGTTGGCGAAGCTGGAGGCTGCACAATGAGTGCTCAAGATTTCCTGGTTGAATTGGGCACCGAAGAACTGCCACCCAAAGCACTGAACACCCTGGCCGACGCGTTCTTGGCCGGTATCGAAAAAGGCCTGCAAGCCGCTGGTCTGACCTACAGCGCCAAGCAGGTGTATGCCGCGCCGCGCCGTCTGGCCGTGCTGATCACCGAGCTGGCAACCCAACAGCCGGACCGCAGCGTCAATCTGGACGGCCCGCCACGTCAGGCCGCGTTCGACGCCGACGGTAACCCGACCCAGGCAGCCCTGGGCTTCGCCAAGAAATGTGGCGTCGACCTGAGCGAAATCGATCAGAGCGGCCCGAAGTTGCGTTACAGCCAGAGCATTGCCGGGAAACCGACCGCGAGCCTGCTGCCAACCATCATCGAAGACTCGCTCAACGACCTGCCGATCCCGAAGCGCATGCGCTGGGGTGCGCGCAAGGAAGAGTTCGTGCGTCCGACCCAATGGTTGGTAATGCTGTTCGGTGACCAGGTCATCGACTGCACGATCCTCGCCCAGACCGCTGGCCGTGAATCCCGTGGCCATCGTTTCCATCATCCGGAAAGCGTGCGCATCACCTCGCCAGCGAACTACGCCAGCGACCTGCGTGCTGCTCACGTGCTGGCTGATTTCAACGAGCGTCGTGCGCTGATCAGCAAGCGTGTCGACGAACTGGCGACCCAACACGAAGGCACCGCCATCGTGCCGCCTGCGTTGCTGGACGAAGTGACCGCGCTGGTCGAGTGGCCGGTGCCGCTGGTGTGCTCGTTCGAGGAGCGTTTCCTCGAAGTGCCGCAAGAAGCCCTGATCACCACGATGCAGGACAACCAGAAGTATTTCTGCCTGCTGGACGCTGAAGGCAAGCTGCTGCCGCGCTTCATCACGGTCGCCAACGTCGAGAGCAAAGACCCGTCGCAGATCGTCTTGGGTAACGAGAAAGTCGTTCGCCCCCGCCTGACCGACGCCGAGTTCTTCTTTAAACAGGACAAGAAGCAGAAGCTGGAAACCTTCAACCAGCGCCTGCAGAACGTCGTGTTCCAGGCCCAGCTGGGCACTGTGTTCGACAAAGCCGAGCGCGTGTCGAAGCTGGCCGCGTTCATCGCGCCACGCATCGGTGGCGATGCTCAGCGCGCAGGCCGTGCCGGTCTGCTGTCGAAGTGCGACCTGGCGACCGAGATGGTCGGCGAATTCCCTGAAATGCAGGGCGTGGCGGGTTACTACTACGCGCTGGCCGATGGCGAGCCGGAAGACGTCGCACTGGCGCTGAACGAGCAGTACATGCCGCGTGGCGCGGGCGCGGAGTTGCCAAGCACCCTGACCGGTGCAGCGGTGGCCATCGCTGACAAGCTCGACACCCTGGTCGGCATCTTCGGCATCGGCATGCTGCCAACCGGTAGCAAAGACCCATACGCACTGCGTCGCGCCGCGCTGGGCATCCTGCGGATTCTGATCGAGAAGAAGCTGGACCTGGACCTGATCAAGACCGTGCAATTCGCCGTCACTCAGTTCGGCACGAAGGTCAAACCGGCCGGCCTGGCCGAGCAAGTGCTTGAGTTCATCTTCGACCGCCTGCGTGCGCGTTACGAAGACGAAGGCGTCGATGTCTCGGTCTACCTGTCGGTCCGTGCCCTGCAACCGGGTTCGGCGCTGGACTTCGACCAGCGCGTGCAAGCCGTTCAAGCGTTCCGCAAATTGCCGGAAGCCGCTGCACTGGCCGCCGTGAACAAGCGCGTTTCGAATCTCTTGAGCAAGGCCGAGGGCAGCATCGCCCAGACCGTCGAGCCAAAATATTTCGACAACGCCAACGAGTTCTCGCTGTACTCGGCGATTCAGCAGGCAGACCAGGCCGTCGCGCCGATGTCGGCCAACCGTCAGTACAACGAAGCGCTGGCCCGTCTGGCAGCACTGCGCGAGCCGGTGGACGCCTTCTTCGAGGCCGTGATGGTCAACGCCGAAGACGCCAGCGTGCGCGCCAACCGTTATGCGTTGCTGGCGCGTCTGCGCAATCTGTTCCTCGGCGTCGCTGACATCTCCCTGTTGGGCTAACGCCGGAGCGCATGATTTGAAACTGCTGATTCTCGATCGGGACGGGGTGATCAACGAAGACTCCGACGCTTACATCAAGTCGGTGGAGGAGTGGATTCCGATTCCCGGCTCGATCGAGGCCATCGCGCAGTTGAGCAAGGCGGGCTGGACCGTGGCCGTGGCCACCAACCAGTCCGGTATTGCTCGCGGTTATTACGACCTCGCCACGCTGGACGCCATGCACGCACGTTTACGCGCATTGGTGGCGGAGCAGGGCGGTGAAGTCGGCCTGATCGTTTATTGTCCGCATGGCCCGGACGCGGGGTGCGATTGCCGCAAGCCCAAGCCGGGCATGCTGCGCAACATTGCCAGCCATTACGCCGTGGACCTTCGCGGAATCTGGTTCGTCGGTGACAGCAAGGGTGACCTGGAGGCGGCGGTGGCCGTCGACTCTCAACCTGTTCTGGTCATGACCGGCAAAGGACACAAGACGCGGAGCAACCCGTTGCCCGCAGGAACGTTGATTTTTGACGATCTGGCGGCGGTTGCCGCAAAACTTATTCACAACAGCGCATCAACGAACGACTGACCGGTCGTCCAACGGTACGCTCCATCCGGGCACTGCCCGTAACGGTAAAAGCAGCTATGTCGATAGTGCAGGCCATCAGGATCTTCATCTTTTACCTGCTGCTGGGCACCACTGCCCTGCTGTGGTGTTCGCTGAGTTTCTTCGTTGCGCCTTTTCTGCCTTTCCGCGTTCGTTATCGCTTCATCAACGTGTATTGGTGTCGCTGTGCGGTCTGGCTGACGAAGGTGTTCCTAAACATCAAGGTCAACGTCACCGGCCAGGAAAACGTGCCAAAGACGCCGTGCGTGATCGTGTCCAATCACCAGAGCACGTGGGAGACCTTCTTCCTGTCGGCGCATTTCCAGCCGCTGAGTCAGGTCCTCAAACGTGAACTGCTGTATGTGCCATTCTTCGGTTGGGCGATGGCGATGCTTCGCCCTATCGCCATTGACCGTAACAACCCTAAGGCCGCGCTCAAGGTGGTGGCCAAGAAGGGTGACGAACTGCTCAAGGACGGCGTGTGGGTGTTGATCTTCCCGGAAGGAACGCGGGTGCCCTACGGTCAGATCGGCAAGTTCTCACGCAGCGGCTCGGCCATGGCAGTAAATGCGGAATTGCCGGTCCTGCCCATCGCCCATAACGCGGGCAGGTATTGGCCAAAAGAAGGGTGGGCCAAGAAGCCCGGCACTATCGAAGTAGTGATTGGTGAGCCGATGTATGCAGAAGGCACTGGCCCGCGGGCGATTGCCGCGCTGAATGATCGGGTGTCCGCCTGGAACGAGGCCACGCAGAAGGCGCTAGGCTCGCCTGTCATGCCAGCGCCCACACCGGAAAAATCACCGGCGTGAATTGTGGATAACCTGTGCACCAAATGTGTGAAATTTTTGAGAATCGTTCATAACCTCCTGATTTTGTTGCTTATTTCCAGAGGCGATGGTCGAACCAAAAACGTGCATAAGTTTTTTCTGACAGACATTTTTTACGCTTGAAAACATCGGTCTTGAGCCTTCACGGTCAAGACCGATGTCGTTTTTACGGAAGCGCTTTCGGCGCGGATATCCACAGATTGCAAAGCGCCGCCATCCCAATCAAAACCAGCCCTCCGCTAGCTGCCGCAACGAACCCCATCGCAGGGGAAAGGCTGTCGATGGCAAAGCCAACGAGCGGGGCAGACAGCGTCTGGCCTATTCGATACGCCGAGTCGTGCAGCCCCATCACTTCGCCTCGCACATCCGAAGGCGCCAGTTTGGCGACAGCTTCCGATCCCGCTGCCAGCGTAGGCGTGCACAACAGGTTGGTGGGCAACAGCGCCAGCATCAGCCACCACCAGACCTGATCGAACAGCGCCACTGGCAGCAGCAGCAAACTCATCGCCAACGCCAGTCGGGCCTGCGACCACGACCGCCGAACAATGCCATGGACAAATCCGCCCGTGATCGATGCTACGGACATGGCCGCGATCACATATCCCGTAAACGCGATCTCGCCATTGCTGCGCAGCACGGCAATCAGCGCCAGCTCAGTCCCGTAGAGCACAAACAAAGCCGCCGCGCTGACAAACTATTGCAGACAGCAGTGGGCCGCTCATCCACGTCCTCAACTTGGGTCGGACACGCTGTATCTTCTGAGCGGCTTCGTCGAGAGAACGCGTGGGCCAGTTCAGCTTGTACAGCACGATGTACGAAAGCGCCCGCCACACGCCGATACCAATGATGGTCGCTGTGGCCGAGTAAGACGTGATCAGGAGAATGCCGGTGGCAGGCGCAATGACGAACCCCAGCTCCATCAACATCATGTTCAGCGAATACGCCGGGCGACGCTGGTCTTCAGGCACCAGGCTGGCCACGAACTGACGAGCCAGCGAACCCGTCGGCACCGTAAATACGCCTGCAATAAAAGCTAAGCAAACGTAGATGGGATAACTCGCCAGCGGCAGGCCCAGCCACGCGACGGTGGATATCGTGCCGCTAACGGCCACCACCGGGCGCAGACCGTGGGAATCGATCTTGCGCCCCAACAGCGGCGAGCCCACGGCAAACCCCAACGCCGTGGCGGTCGCGACGACACCGGCATCGAAATAACTGCGCCCCATTTCATTCAGCACATGCAGGCTGAGCGTGAGGGTCATGATCGTCAGCGGCAAGCCGGCGACAAACATGAACAGCGTCGCTGGCAGCACCCGAGGGATGGCCAGCACTTTCTGGTACTTGCGAAACGACATCCGGTTACCGCTCCTTTAACCCCGTCCCTGTCCTGATACAGCGCGTCTTGCCGAGTCAGCCGGCGAGTTTATGCCTTCGGTTGAAGCAAAAGGGCCACCAGCGCGCTCCAGCCCGTCTGGTGCGATGCCCCAAGGCCACGGCCATTTTCGCCGTGGAAGTACTCGTGAAACAGCACGAGATCCCGACTCTGCGGGTCTATTTCAAGCTGTGGATAACCGGCCATGGAAGGCCGGTTGCCTTCTTCGTCGCGTAGGAAAAGTCTGTTTATGCGATGGCTGAGTCCGTCAGCCACTTCGTCGAGCGAGGCCAGATAGCCCGAGCCGCTGGGGTATTCGACCGAAAAGTTCTCGTCGTAATAGCGATGAAACTCACGCAACGATTCGATCAGCATGTAGTTCAAGGGCATCCACACCGGCCCCCGCCAGTTGGAGTTGCCGCCAAACAGACGGGAGTTGGACTCCGCCGGTTCGTAATCCGCCGACAGCGTGTTGCCGTTGATCTTCATGCTGAATGGGGTTTGGCCATAGTACCGAGACAGAGAGCGGATGCCGTGAGGCGAAAGGAATTCGCTTTCATCGAGCATGCGTTTGATCAGGTCTTTGGTGCGTTGGCCGCGCAACAGCGCCAGCAGCAACCGATTGCCTTTGCCCGGTTCGGTCCAGCGCGAGACCAGCGCCGCCAGATCAGGGCGGTGATGCAGAAAACCCAGCAACCGTTCACGCAGGCCTTTCAGGCCTTCATGTTCGCGCTGCTCCAACACGCGGACGGCGAATAGCGGGATCAGGCCCACGAAGGAACGCAGTTTCACGGACTCACGCACACCATCCGGCCGGTGCAACACGTCGTAGAAAAAGCTGTCTTGATCGTTCCACAGGCCTTCGACTTCGTCCTTGTCGACTTCGTTGATCGCGCCAGCGATATAAAGGAAGTGTTCGAAGAACTTCACCGCAATGTCGACGTACACCTCGTTGTGCTGCGCGAGCTCCAATGCGATGCGCATCAGGTCCAGCGCGTAGCCCGCAACCCACGCCGTGCCATCCGCCTGATCAAGCTGATAACCGGGGGCGAGGGCCGCTGAGCGGTCGAACAGACCGATGTTGTCCAAGCCGAGAAATCCGCCCTGAAAGATGTTGTGGCCCTCGGCGTCCTTGCGATTGACCCACCAGGAAAAATTCAGCAGCAGCTTGTGGAAAATTTTTTCAAGAAACACCCCGTCGCCTTGGCCCTTCTGCGCCTTTTCCATCTGGTACACGCGCCACGACGCCCAGGCATGAACGGGCGGGTTGGCATCGTCGAAACGCCATTCGTAAGCGGGTAACTGGCCGTTGGGGTGCATGAAGCGGTCTTTGACCAACAGCAGCAGTTGATCCTTGGCGAAATCGACGTCGATCAAAGCGAAGGCCACGGCCTGGAACGCCAGGTCCCACGAGGCGTACCACGGGTATTCCCACTTGTCGGGCATCGAGACGATGTCGAAATTGCACAGGTGGCGCCATTGGTTATTGCGAATGTGCGAGCGTCCTTCAGGTAAAGGGGGTAGTCCGGGGTCACCCGCGAGCCAGGCCTTAACGTCGAAGTAATACAGCTGCTTCGACCAGAGCAACCCGGCCAGCGCCTGACGCTGAACATTGCGGGCGTCGGCGTCTTCCAGCTTGTGCTGCAGGGCGCCATAGAATTCGTCGGCTTCCCTGCGGCGTTCATCGAAGAGCGCGCGGGCATTCACGTGGGCTGAACCGGCGGGCGCAAACCGGAGGTACACCGCTTGGGAGGCGCCGCCTTCCAGCGTCAGGACGAAATGAGCGGCGGCCTTGGTACCCGAGTCTCGATGAATCGCGTCCGGGTTTACGCCAATCAGCCAGTCATTAATGCCGTCTTTGAACGGGCCGGCTTCAGGACGACCGAACAGCTTCGGCGCATTGGTGCGGTTTTCGCAAAAGACCCATTCGGCCGTTTCATGCCCCCAGGCCGTGGCTTCTCTCGCGGACGCCTTGGGATGCCGAGCGGTCACCACGTGATCCACACGCGACAGGGCAGGGCGCTCGACCTCGTCGCCCCAACTCCAGATGTCCCGCGCCCAGAGTTGCGGCAGGACATGTAAACGCGCCTGCCGATCCGAACGGTTGACCACCGTGACCCGCATGAAGATGTCATCGGGCGTGTGTTTGGCGTATTCGACGCTGACGTCGAAGTAGTGGTTGTCGTTGAACACGCCGGTGTCGAGCACTTCGTATTCAGGGTCGTCCAGCCCTCGACGCCCGTTTTCTTCCACCAGATCGCTATAAGGGAAAACAGCGTGAGGGTACTTATACAGCATGCGCATGTAGGCGTGGCTCGGCACGCCATCGACATGGAAATACAGCTCCTTCACATCTTCGCCATGGTTGCCTTCCGCGTTGTTCAGGCCGAACAAGCGTTCCTTCAGAATGGGGTCACGCTCGTTCCACAGCGCCAGCCCGAGACACCAGTGCTGGGCCTTGTCGGAAAAACCCGCCAAGCCATCTTCGCCCCAGCGATACACCCGGCTGCGAGCGTGATCGTGGGGGAAAAAAGCCCACGCATCACCGTCTGCGCTGTAGTCCTCGCGCACTGTGCCCCATTGCCGGTCGCTCAGGTACGGCCCCCATTCGCGCCACTGCTCGGCAGTCTCACCTTGCATTCGCAGCCCTTCGGTGGTGTGCAGCGGTGTCGCATTGGCAGAGTCGGCAGGCATGTTCACTTCCAGAATTAACGCCGTGGAAACGGCTGGAAACCGGCGCAGGATGCAGAGAAATCTATCGCGCCGCAGCTTTTGTCAATATTTTGGCAACCGGGTTATTCACAGGCCGATTAGTGATGGCAATTAGACGCTGTACACGGTCGGCGTATGGTTCCACCGTGGGATACGCTCAAGGCCAGTCCGACAAAACATCAGTGTGGGAGCCGGATTGCTGGCGAATGCGTCCGGCCAGTTACCGATTCACGCGCTGACTCACCGCATTCGCCAGCAAACCGGCTCCCACATTAAGTCCATCGCCTATCTTGGCGTCGGACACGAAACAGAAGGATCTCGCGTGGTTGCTCGTTTAACGGGCGGAGGCGGTATGAATACATTGGGTGATCTGGCGTCCAGACGAAACAACAATTTCAACCTGATCAGGATGCTCGCCGCCACTGCCGTGCTGATTTCGCACAGTTACCCACTGTCGCAGGGCAGCACGGCCGTTGAGCCTTTGTCCGCTTGGCTGGGCCTCTCGCTGGGCGAGCTGGCCGTGATCACCTTCTTCTGCGTGTCAGGTTTTTTCATTTCGCTGAGCCGTGACCGCGCCCCCGGCACGATTGATTTTGTCTCTGCGCGCTTCCTGCGCATCTACCCTGGGCTGACGCTGGTGCTGTTGATTAGCGTGTTTCTGATCGGCCCGCTCTTTACGACACTCGGCGCGGAAGAATATTTCCGCTCGAACGCAATATACGGTTACCTGAGCCACAACCTGACGCTGTTCAGCATGCAGTTTCAATTGCCGGGGCTGTTCGAAGATAACCCATGGCCTGGCATCAATGGCTCGCTGTGGACGCTGTTCTACGAAGTGATGCTGTACGTGCTGGTCGGCGGGCTAGGGGTGTTCGCCTGCTACGGGCAAAACCGACGCTTCGCCGTGTTTCTGCTGGTGTACGCGATTGCTTATGTCACGTTCAAAGTGGTGTCGGCCAACACCACGCTGCTGGCGGACATGCACCGCCTGCAATACTTCTTCACGTGGGGTTTGCCCTTCGTACTGGGCATGTCGCTGTATCGCTATCGGCAGCACATCCCACACCGCTTCATTTGGTTTGTGCCGCTGGCTGCGCTGGCGGTCGGGTCATACAAGACGCCATATTTCAGCGAGTGTTTCGTGCTGGCCTGGACCTACCTGATCTTCTATCTCGGCTTCGCGACCCACCCGCTGATCGACCGCTACAACCGGTTGGGCGATTACTCGTACGGCGTCTACATTTATGCGTTTCCGGTGCAAGAAATCCTTGCTCATCAGTTCAAGGGCATCGGGCCGGTGACCATGATGCTGGTGGCGTTCCCGATTGTGCTGGCGGCGGCGGTGTTCTCCTGGCACTTCATCGAGAAACCGGCGATGGCGCGACGGCATGCGTTGGCTGCGCACATCACCCATTCGTTCAGCGGCCTGAAAGCGTATTGGGCGGCGATGGGAAAAGGCACGGCGTAAAACGCAAAAAACCCCGGACGATGTAAATCGACCGGGGTTCCTGACGAAGAGCATTGGCCACTATAGGAGCGAATTTATTCGCGAAAATCGTTCGGGCAATAGAGATGTGTCGTCCCTACCGGCCAATCGCGAATAAATTCGCTCCTACAGAAGGGGTTGAGTCACCTGGACGGGATCAAGTCCCCGAACGATTACGGAACTGCCGAGCGATGATCGGCAGAATGCGGTAGGCATCCACCGCGTAACGTCGACCCAGCCGTTTGGGCTCAGTGCACAGCCGATGCAGCCACTCCAGTGAAAGCCTCTGGACCCACATCGGCGCTCGCCTGACTTTGCCTGAGAGAAACATCAGCGACGCCCCCGTGCACAAGCCGACTCCGGTGGCACCGCCACGCTTGTACACCTCGCAGGCGAGAACCTCTTGGCGTGGCGAGCCGACGGAAAACACGGTCATACGCGAATGCTGTCGCTGGATGAAATCAACGCAGCGTTCGACCTCTTGCGGGTCGTCAATGAAGCCCATAGGCGGGTTGTAGTGATGAAAGGTCACGGAGGGATAACTGCGCTTGAGCGTGGTGATGACGTCTCGCTCGCACCCCAGGACGGTGACGTCCCATTGCCTGAGCTGGGCGATGTTCATCATGGCTCTGGTCAGTGTGCTACCGGGAATGGGCTCGGCGATCCCCGCATTCAGGCGCTGTAGCACGGGGTAGAGCACTCGGCTATCGCACAACCGATGGCCCGCATACCGATAGGCTTCGCGAAGCTGCTCGTCATGTTCGAGCAATACGATGTGATTGACGTTGGCAGTCACCAAGTATTTAAAAGGGGCGTCCGTGAGGTTGATCAGCTCGTCGATGAGCTCCCGTTGTCGTCCACGATAGAACTCGATTCCAAACACTTTCATAGGGCGGGCTCCTGCTAATGAATAATCGCGTGCAGTGCCGGACCACACTGAACAGCAGCGCGAATCCGGCGTGTGCGACCCTCTCGGGTACCAGCGGCAAACATCGGGAGCGACGAAACAAACAGGCACGGCAAAGCCGCGCGTTGCCTGAACAACACGAATTCCGTCCGGGAGATTTCCGCGGTGAAAAAACGGTGAGGATGAGTCGCGCTATGAGGTGGTTGCGCAGATCGGTGTTGGCCGGCCTGACGCTGACGGTCTTTCAGGGGCTATACATCCCCGCCCAGGCGGCCACCTTGCCCATGGTGCTGATCAACGTCTCGGGGGCCGAGTCGTCGGAAGGCAAGTTTCCGGGCGAAAACGGAACGGACTACTTCTTCCCCAGCGAAGGCTATTTCACCCGCTGGAAAGCCAAGGGCATACGCACCGTGCGCTTTCCAGTGAAGTGGGAGCGATTACAGCCGGTGTTGGGCGATGGGCTGGACCCCACGTATGCCGGGTTGATAGACAAGATGCTCATGCAGGCGAACCAGCAAGGCATCGGCGTGATCATCGATGTGCATAACTATGCTCGGTATCGACAGCAGGTGATCGGCAGCCGCGACGTGACCGTCGACCATTACCGTCAGTTGATGCAGCGCATTGCCGAACGCTGGCACGACGCGCCAGCGCTGTATGCGTACGACTTGATGAACGAACCCCACGATGACTCCGACGCCATCTGGCCGCAGGCCGCGCAGGCCGGGATCGACGGCATTCGCAAGGTGGACCGCAAGCGGCTGATCATTGTCGAGGGTCGTGACTGGGCAAGCGCTGCCCGCTGGCCGCAGAACAACGACGCCTTACTGAAGCTGAAAGACCCGGCCAACAACCTGGTGTTTTCAGCCCATCTCTATCTGGACAGCAACGGCGGCGGGACCTACACGGACCCGAAAAACCGTCCTATTGATCCTGATATTGGCGTGAACCGCGCCAAGCCCTTTATTCAATGGCTACAGAAAAACGGTCGTCGTGGGCAGATTGGTGAAATGGGTTTTCCGGATAACGATCCTCGCTGGGCGGTAGCCGCGGACCGACTGCTCAAATACTTGCAGCCGTATTGCGTGCCGCTGGCGTACTGGACGTCGGGCGAGAGCTGGGGCCCCGAGCCGATGAACCTGGAACCGATCGATGGCCAGGACCGGCCGCAATGGCAGGTGATGGCCAAATACCTGGACACGCCCACATGCACACAATACGGCCCAGGCGCTGCCCGCCGCTGACTCAGCGGTGTGGTTGGATGGGTGACTGAAATACCGATTCCGGCAACGGCCGACCCACGCTTGACTCGCGCACCGCCGAGGCGCGCGCAAAGTACACGAATGCCGCGAGGGCCAGCCCCGTCAGATCGCCGCCGTACATGATCGAAGTCGACAGGAAAAAATTGAACGCGTTCAGGGCGAAATCCAGCTGCAAGCCACTGAGCAGATCCCCCTTGCGTCGGCACTTGCGCATGATTCGCCAGTAACCGAAGTAGTAGAACCCGGCGATCAGCGGGGTGAGAAAGCCGAAGCGGTACAACACCCCCAACAGCCCCACGTCCGACAGGTAAAAGTAGGCGTTGTACAGCCGCGCAAAACCGCTCTGCCACTGCAACGACAAGGCGCCCATGCCGACGTAATAATTCGCGGGCACTTCTCGGAGAACGATGTCTGAGGTGGTCACGCGCACGCCGCCTTCGGTGGTGGCTTCGCCAATGAGCGCGTTGAATTGCTGGTATTGGTCCTCGAAAAAATCAGGCGCGATGAAGTACGCGACCAACACAATCCCGATCACCGCTGCGCCGGTTTTCAGCAACACGCCCCAACGTGTGCGAAAGATCCAGACGCCGCCCAATACCCACATCAACATGGTGTTGCGTGTTTGCAGCACCAGCCAGAGATAGGACGCGAACAGCAACAGCAGCAAGACCGATCCCAGCGAGTAGGCGCGTCGGATGCGGTACATCAGCATGTAGGCACAAACGCTGACGTACGCCGCGCCAATGCTGAAGCGATTGGGACGTAGCGGGTTGAGGCCATAATCCTTGTCATCGACGTTGAACGTGACGTCGTTGTTTTCCGGCAGCACGCCGAAGTAATACAGGTAGCCAACGAGCACGCAGGCCAGGCCGGAGATCAGGAAAAACCGTTCCAGTTCGTCCTGAGTCGGTTTCGCCCGGATCATCAGAAACAGGGCCGGGAAGAACAGCAGGTAAAGAAAGCTGCGACGTTCTTCGAGCATGCCGTAGAGAAGGGGCTGTCCGAATTTTGCGTTGGCCAAGAACGCTGACAGCAATGGCAACAGCAGGCCGAAGCACACGATCCACAGCGCCGCTCTCGACTGATGCGCCCGCTTCCAGACCAACAGCAAGCCGAGCGCGGACACCACGACTGCAACGATGAACAGCTCGCGCACGTAGGGCAGTCCGGCTTTTTTGTTGTCGGTCAGGAACAGGCATGCCGAATTCAGAAACAGCAGGATGAACAGCAACGTCCGGTATGAAAAAAGCGCTCTGGTCACGACGAAATACCTTCATGGGAGAAGCCAGGCAAGGCAGCGGGTTAGCCCTTCAGCGCCAGGAAAACGCGAACCCCTCGCTGATGCCTTTCAGGCCATAGCGAATGTTTTTCAGACTACGGCTGTTTTGCAGCACGGTGATCGACGCCAGCGCCAGCGAGGAAACGACGCAACATGCAGTGGAGTGGAATTTGCGGTTGTACATGATGGCGGCACGGTTCCGGTAAAAATGGTACAGGTGGCTTTTACCTTTGGTGCTGCCGCTGTCGCCATGCCGGGCGAAACTGCCCAGCGCGACTTGGCAAGAAATACCTCGGGCCGCTGCACGCCGTTGCCAGTCCACTTCTTCGGAGTACATGAAGTAGCGCTCGTCCATGAGGCCCACTTCTTCAACCACCCGGCGGGACACCAGCATCGACGCCCCCATCAAATAATCGGGTGTGGGCAAATTGAGCTGCGGCAGTTGGGAGCGTTCGGCTTTCTTGCCGATCAGTTTGGTCTTGCCCAACCATGGGTACACCGTGCCGCCGCCCACGCACTGAACCATGTCCGGGTTGTCGGCGTAGACCAGAACGGACGCGCTGAATCCGCAATAAGGATCGCTGTGCATCGTGTCGAGCAGCCGTTCCAGCGCACCGGGTTCGACGGTGATGTCGTTGTTCAGAATCCAGAAATAGTCGTACCCGGCGCGGGCCGCGTAAGCGATGCCGACATTATTGCCTCCGGCGTAACCGTGGTTGCCGTTGTTCCGGATCAAGCAGCGGTCATACCGGCGGGATTCGTGAGCGATCTCATCTTGCGTGGTGATGAGCGTGTCGGTGACATCCCGCTGCACCATGTCACTCAGCAACTTTTTGTAATCGGAAGCATGGGAGTCGTTATCGATGACGATCACCGGAATCGAACCACAGGCCTCAATCGAGCGGATGCAATTGAGCGTCTGCTCGGCGCCGTTCCAGTTGAGGATGATCGCGCAAACCTTTTCAGTATTCATGGGTGCAGAGCCTCAAGAGGGATGAGCGAACGGCAGGCGTAGCTGCCGCCCGAATCGGAAAAAACCGTTTTTTTAGGTCAGGGGTGTGCCGCCTGAAGACGGCGATGCCAAAGCCGCCCTTCGATCAGCACGATCACAATCATCGACAGGTTGATTAGCACGTTCGCGGCGGCGAAGGCCGTGACCACTGCCAGTGCATCCTTGAAGAAAAACGCACCCGCCATCACCGCCGAAATACGCAGACTGGTGCTGACGATTTCGAACACCAGAAACGTTTTTTGCAGCGAAAGCGCGGGGATGGCCACCAGACAAGGGCCACCGATGAATCCGGCAAATTCAGAAATCGCCAGCCATCGTGCGTACTCCCCAGCAGTGTGCCATTGCCCGCCGAATGCCAGATCGAACAGCCATGGCCCGGCAATCACCAGCGCCGCAAAAGGCACCAAACCCGCCAGCGACATGCCCATCACGCCACGCAGCAACAGACCGGTTACAGCTTCTCGGGCATGAATCGCCTGGGTGATGCGCGGGTAATACACGCTGCCAACGGCCTTGCCGATGAAGTTGCTCGGCATGGCCAGCACTTGCAGGCACAGCGCGAAAAAGCCAGCCGGGACGGCGCCGAAGGCGGACGCCAGCACCAAGGTCGGCATGTGCACCGACAGGGCATTGATCAAGACTTGAGGCGCACGGAAGAGTGGGAAGTCCCGGTATTCGGACGCCAGCTGACGCAGCGTCTTATGGGGTTCGTCCGACGCTTCCGGCGAGGCCTTGAACAAACCCGGCTCACGTCGCAGGCGAATGCCGATCAGCAGCAACGCGCTGTGGATAACGTAATAGAGCGAACTGGTGATCACCAGAACCGGCGCCGTCGCCATGATCAGACCGGCGCCCGTGCGCGTCGCGTTATAGATCAAGGCGTGAAACGTAGCGGCGCGGGCGGTGAGGTTGAAGCGTTGATTTCGGTAGAGCCACTGCTGGGTGATTTCCAGCACGGCCGAACTGAACATGACCACAGGCAGCCACATCAGGTAGGGGATCAGCAGATCGATGCCCAAAGCATGGGAGGCCTGTTCACCCCAGCCGTACAAGAGCAGGGCCGTGATGCCGCAGATCAGCGCCGCCACCCACAGCGACAAGCGAATCAAACCCCGGGCATCGCGCTCCGATTGGGGCAGCACGATCGACATCGGGTAGGTGAGGGCACACCACGGGATGAGGATGATAGTGAGGCTTTGAAAGGTGCCGACCACGCCAAAGGCCTCTGGCCCGTAGATCCGCATGATCACCGGGATCAACGCCAGGTTGATCGCCTGCGCCCCCGCGCTCCCGGAAATAGTGGTGGCGATGTTGCGCACCAACCGCGCCTGCCATACCTGTCGAACCGCGCCGCGCCACCCAGTACCGGGCAAACCCGAAGCGGTGAATTCGGGATCAGCCATGCCGTTCTCCTTCGCCAGCAGGCGCTTAATAAATGTTGCGTGAGAACAGGGTGAAAGGGGTGATCAGCAGAATCTTGATGTCGAGCCAGAGCGACCAGTGATTGATGTAGGCGAGGTCTTTTTCGATCCGCATCTGCATCTTTTCCAAGGTCTCGGTTTCGCCACGCAAGCCACTGATCTGCGCCAGGCCGGTGATGCCCGGCTTGATCCTATGCCGCGCCATGTACGCAAGGATCTTGTCGCCGTAGTAGTGATTGTGGGCGACCGCGTGAGGACGCGGCCCGACCAGTGCCATTTCTCCGCGCAGCACGTTGATCAGTTGGGGCAGTTCGTCGATGGAGGTCCGTCGAATGAACGCACCCACGCGGGTGACGCGCGAGTCATTTTGCGTCGCTTGTTTCACTGATGTGTCGTCGTGTAAGCGCATGGAGCGAAACTTCCAGACCATGATGATCAGGCCATTACATCCATGCCTCGGCTGACGAAAAAACACCGGACCGGGAGACGACAGTTTCACCGCAACGGCCACGCTCAGCATCACGGGCAGCAGGACGATCAACGCCATCAACGCAATGCAACGGTCGAACAATTCCTTGCCCAAGGCTGCCGCCGGGTGCGAACTGATTGGGGTTTCGTTGAGGTAGATCGCAGGGAAACGCTCGATCTGCGAGATGGACTGATTAAGCAGCATCATGCTGCTGAAATCAGGAATCCACACCACGTCGACGCTGAGGTCGAGCAGGGCCAGGTAAATCGCCTCTATCTGTGCCGCCCTACTCAATGGCATCGCGATGTACACGCGACGAATATTGCTTCGGCTCACCAGATCATTGAGGTCTTCCAACGAGCCCAGCACCGGAAGATCATCGTCGTCAGGGGCGTGAGGGACATCATCCCCGGTCGCGACCATGCCGAGCACAGGCACTCGTTCACGCAATTGCTGAGCCAGGCTGTAGGCGAGGGGACAGGTGCCGACGATCAGCGCCGTGCGTTCGAAACGCAACCAGCGGGCGTGGAGATTGGTCAGGTAGCGCAATGGCAAGTAGCTGCACGCTTGCGCCAGGAAGCCAAAGCCGACGAGTTTCGCCAACAGCGGCTGATCCAGATTGGCATAGTCGAGGCAGACCAGCACCACGGCTGACAGCGACACCATCAGCACCAGCCAGGCAGCCAGCAACCGCAGCAGTCCAAGACCGTAGCCGTAGCGCTTGTGATAGACGTGCAGGGCCGAATAAATCGGCACCGACGCCAGCATCCCCAGCAGAAGAAGGACGCGGTAGGGAATGGGGATGTGGCCGAAGTGATCGTAGACCAGGTAGCAGATGGTCAGATTGGACAGGGCCGTGGCGCTGATCCACTGACCCCAGAACGTCAAGCCTCTCCGGTTGACCGAAGGATGTAAGCGTCGAGCAAGCATGGTGGTACTCCCAAGCGTTCGTCGCGTGGCCTGTAATTCGTTGCCCAGGCTGAGCTGATGATTTCCAGTAGCGACAGTCGCCGTTATCCCGTTACACCGTTGCCTGATAGGCCTCACCCGGCAGATAGCCGTAATAGCCTTGATGGTCGTAGCGCAGATTGACCGCCGAGACCTGGTTGAGAATTACGCCAATCACCGGCGCCCGATTGCGCAGCAATTGCCCGACCCCGCGCTGCACCACGGGCGTGGCCGAGCTGTCGGACTTCACGACGTACAACACCGCATCCGCCAATGCACACAGCAGCGCCGCATCGCTGACCGAATGGCTGGCGGGGGAGTCGATAATGATGCGGTCGTAACGCTGCTTGGCCCACTCCAGAAAACTGTTGAAGCGGGGAGAGGCGAGCAGCTCCAGCGGGTTGGACGGCACGGCACCGGCAGGCAGGACATCCATGTCGCCAACTTGCTGAATGCATTCGCCGCTGCGAGCGCTGCCATTCACCAGATTCGCCAGGCCAATATGGCCATTGCTCAAGCCGAGGTTTTTCGCCAGCGTTGGCCGACGAAGATCCGCTTCGATCAACAGCACGCGCTCAAGGCGTCCCAGTGCGCAAGCGAGATTCACTGCGATGGCGCTTTTCCCTTCACCGGGCACGGAGGAGGTGATCACCACGACGTTGCGACGCACCTCGATGTCGCTGAGCATGACCCCCGTTCGCGCCGTTCGAATGGCTTCGCTGAATGCCGAATCGTCGTTGTGTTCGAACTGCCGGGCGATCCGTGCGCGATTTTTCTTTTGCAGCAACGGCACCACACCCAGCACCGGGAGGCGAAGTTTCTTCTCAACGTCGTCGCTGGATTTGACGGTGTTCTTCATTGCGTCACGCACCAGTGACAACCCGCACGCGAAGCCAAAGCCAAGAATCGCGGCAATCGACAGAATCAGTGACTTGCGCGGCATGTTCGGGATCAACGGCGGGATGGCGTCGTCGACGATGCGCGCATTGGTCGAACCCAGGTCGGATGTCGCCGTGGTTTCCCGCAGGCGATTGACGAAGGTTTCGTACAGCGAGCGATTGCTGTCCACGTCCCGCTGCAATTCGCGCAGCTTGAACTCTTTGCGTGCGATGTCCTGGATTTGTGCACGACTGGTATTCACCGATGTTCTCAGTGCGCTCTCGTTGGCTTGTGCCAGTTGGTAGTTGTTCTGCAAACCGGCAACGACCTGATTCACCTGCGTCGCCATGCTCGCCTTGGCGGCCGCCAAATCGGAGCGCGCGGCGACCATGCTCGGGTGCAGATCCCCGTAGCGTTTCGACAGCTCATCAACCTTCGCTTGCGCCTTCGCCACATCGGCCTGGAACTGCTGCACCACCGGGTTGTTGATCACGGCGGGCAGTGTGGAAAGCTGACCTGCCCCCTTGCCATTGATCGACTGAACTTGTTGGTACTGACTTTGGGCTTCGGCGCGTTCACGGCGTGCATCGATCATGCGATCGCTGGTGCGGGATAACTCATTGGCGGTCAGCGTTGTGACCCCCCCCACGTCCACCAATCCTTCGGCATCCCTGTAGGCCTGAAGCTTGTTCTCGGCCTCCTGCAACTGCGTGCGTAATTCGATCACGCGCGAATCCATCCAGCGACTGGCATTGAGTGAGTCATTCACTTGCGCGTCCAGCCGACTGTCCAGATAGCCCCGAGCCAATGCGTTGGCCGCTGCGGCTGCCGTTTGCTTGTCCTCCAGCGTGACCCCGATCGTTACCAACTGACTCTTGCCCACCGAGCCCACCGACGTGTGTTCCATCAATTCCGCCACGGCGGCATCGAACACTTGCGTCGGGGTCAGCACCTCCCCTTTGCTCCACGTCGCCGGGAACATCCCCGGCGACAGTGAAGAGACCATCGCCTTGAAGCGCGTCATCAGGTAAGGCCGTTGGCGCGGGTCGAACTCGGGGTGTTGCGTCAGATTGAGTTGGCGCACCGCGCGTTCTGCCACGCCGCGACTCTGGATCAAGCTCAGCTGCGTTTGCAGGTAATCGCTGGTGGGGTTGTTGGGATCGGCAGGCGGCTGAAAAGTGATCACCGACGTGCCCTTGGGTTCGATCACCAGGGATGCCACCGCGCGAAACATAGGCGTGACTGTCTGCATCAACGCTGCGGCCAGTATTACCGCGAGGAGGGTGAGGGTCAGAATGCTCCATTTGCTCGACCACAGCGTCTGACCGATCTTGCGCGAATCGATGAAATCCTTGTCCTCATCGGGCATGCCGGCGGGATACCGTGGAATATCGTTTCTTCTGCTAATGCTGATCTGGCCCATGATCAAAAGAACCCCTGATCGATGTTAATGGTGTCACCTGGTTCAACCAGGGTGCTCAGCGTTGCCTTGATCTCGTTGCGTTTTAAGTCGGAGCCACGGACCAACGTGATGCGTTTGTCAGAGGCCCGCTCGGTCAAGCCGCCTGCCAGTGCAATTGCCCGGTCGAGCGTCAGCCCTGGCTGGAATGGATAGCCGCCTGGCAACTTGACCTCGCCGCCAATGAAAAACGGCCGGTACTTGAGCACGCTGACCGACACTCGCGGATTCACCAGATAGCCGTCCTTGAGCCTGGTGGTGATCAATTGTTCGACGGCCGTTGGGGTCATGCCCTTCGCAACGACTTCCCCGAGAAACGGGTAGCTGAACGCGCCGGCATCGTTAAGGACGATCTCCTTGAAAGTGAGGTCGTTTTCCCCGAATACGTTGATGGCGATCGTATCGCCGGAGCTTAGTTGGTACTGCGCCGCCGCCCACGTCGATGCGCTACAGACCAGCAACATCGCGGCGATCATGATTTGACGTACAGACATGAGGGCACCTCCTTTCCTGAATGAAACGCTTGCGACCGGGTGCCCCTATAGACTCAGGGCGACCGTCAGCATGTACACGTTGCGGGTGTAGGTCTGATCGCTGAGATCAGAGTCGTTCTTCCACCGCTGATACCCGAGCGAGACCTCGGCCCATCGGGTGGGTGAGTAGATAACCGATGCGCCGTAGTCATTCAGCTTGTCGTCACGGCCTCCCACGCCCAGGTATTCCAGGTCGGCGTAGCGGTAGTGCACGTCAGTGGCAACCCAAGGCGTCCAGGTGTGTCGCCAACCCAAACGCGTACTGGTGTCGTGAACGGTGTTTGCGCCATCGTCCCCTTCCTCGAAGGCTTTGCTCGCCTTGATTGAAAACGTGGAATACGTGCGCGGCTTGTACTCGACGTTGGCCTCCCACGTCGGGCTGCTGTAGTCGTTCACGTCGCTGTTGTCGAAGTTCTTGCGCTCGTAGCCCACGCGCACGCTGCCACTGAGCTTGGCGGTGATGTCACGCGTCACACCGACAAGGGCCGCGTCGCCGGTGCTGTTGCGCGGGCTGTCAGAGAGGACGTAATCGAAATCGCTGTGGCGTATCTCCACCAGCGTTCGAGTCTGGCCGCCAAGGCGGTGATACCAGGTGCCGATGTAAGTCCTGGTGTCGTGTTCTTTGTCGTCGTTGAGCGTGCCGCTGTTGCGATAGCGCAGCTCTTGGTACTCCGCCGAGACCTCAAGCTGGTTCATCGCCGTTCGCGCACCGTAGGTGTAGCCGAGCTTGCCATTCTTCAGGGTGTACTTGTCGTTCTCGCGCGGCTCGGCGGTTTGCACCGTGTCTTCGGCACGTCGATAACCGAGCTCTCCGCTCAGCCGATTGCGCGCGTCGAATTCCATGACGCTACGACCGATGAGGGACTGATCAACATGATCAGCTTCGGGGTGATCCTGATAGGTACGACTATCAACGGCATATTCCAGCTGATAACCGCTGGTACGGGTCTGGGTTTCCAGCACAAACGTCGGGCGCACGGAGGTGATCCATGACGCCTCCTCGTGGTCCGGCAGGGTTCGAAAGTTGTCGTCGTAAAACTCGCTGACTTTCAGCGTTGGGGTGAAATCAAATCCGCCCAGTTCCACGCTTTGAGGTTTGCCCGCCATGGCGACCACCGGGAAGGGGACAAAAACGAGCAACGTCATGAGATTTTTGCGGTTGATCATTCACACATCCTTTCACGCGACAGGGCCAAAAAACGGACATGGAAATAGAGCAAAGCGAAGCCGTAGCACGTCCGGACATTCCGGTAGGGCCGATCTTGATCTGGGATTTTTAGCCAGTCATGCCGAGGCGTGTCGCAGGGCAGATGGCGTACTGCTCATTCGGTTCGTCCGATGGCAGCGGGTACAACAGGCAGGATTCAAATTTTGGGTATAGCTACCGCACCGAGGTGACTCGGAAGTGGCAAACCAAAATGGGATTTCTCACATCAACCATGCGTAAAGCGGGGACGCACGGGACAACCGATGACTGCTGATCCGTCACGACTTCAGTCGCATCCGGGGAACTGCGTCGGCGACCATTGGGTGCGTCGGGACAATAGGATATGTCTCCGACGGCATCGCTCGACGGACTGAGTATGCTTGAGGAATATGACTTGTGGGAGTCTATCGACGGACGGTCCATAAGCCCGTAACAATATTGAGACACGGCCAACTGAGAGTGTAAATTCATCAATACAGTCATACTTGAGCGGGTCCTCTAAATCGGGTGTCTCCGTTCGTGAGCTTTATCTCCTGTTCGATATCTGGATCAAACGCTGTCCAGATCTGAAACGCCCGCGCAATGTTCCACGTGGAACATACGAATGAAGTGTTCAAAAAAAACCGGCACATGGCCGGTTTTTATTGCCGGGCTTAAATCACCCAGCGATACAGCAATGACCGCGTTAGAAATCGAGATTCGATACAGCCAGCGCGTTAGCTTCAATGAAGTCACGGCGAGGCTCTACAGCGTCGCCCATCAACGTGTTGAAAATCTGGTCGGCTGCGATTGCATCTTCGATGGTGACTTTCAGCATACGGCGGACGGTCGGGTCCATCGTGGTTTCCCACAGCTGATCCGGGTTCATTTCGCCCAGCCCTTTATATCGTTGGATGGTGTGGCGCTTGGTGCTTTCCGCCATCAACCAAGCCAGGGCTTCCTTGAACTCGGTGACAGGCTTCTTACGCTCGCCACGTTGTACGTAAGCACCTTCCTCAAGCAGCGTGCTGATCTGCGCGCCCAAGGCTGTAACGGTCTTGTAATCGTTACTGCCGAAGAAGTCGCGGTTGAACGTGACGTAGTTGGAAAGACCGTGGGAGATCAGCTCGACTTCTGGCAGCCAGACATTACGCTCGCGGTCTTCACGCAAGCTCGCCTTGTAGACCAAGCCAGACTTTTCACCGACACGCAGACGCTCATCGAACTTCGCCAGCCAATCCTGCATGGCGGCATGGTCAGAAAGCTGATCCATCGACACGGGTGGCAGGTAGACGAAATGCTCGGTCAGCTCCTGCGGATACAGACGTGACAGACGCTTGAGCGTCTTCATCACCATACGGAAATCGTTAACTAGTTTTTCCAGCGCAGGACCGGAAATGCCAGGGGCCGATTCACTCAGGTGCAGGCTCGCATCTTCAAGAGCCGACTGAGTCATGTATTCTTCCATGGCCTCGTCGTCTTTGATGTATTGCTCTTGCTTGCCTTTCTTCACTTTGTAGAGCGGCGGCTGAGCGATGTAGATATAACCACGCTCGACCAGTTCCGGCAGTTGGCGGAAGAAGAAAGTGAGCAACAGCGTACGGATGTGCGAACCGTCAACGTCGGCATCGGTCATGATGATGATGTTGTGATAACGCAGCTTGTCGATGTTGTACTCTTCGCGACCAATGCCGCAGCCCAACGCCGTGATCAAGGTGCCAACTTCCTGCGAGGAAATCATCTTGTCGAAGCGGGCTTTTTCAACGTTCAGAATCTTGCCTTTGAGTGGCAAAATTGCTTGAGTCTTACGATTACGCCCCTGCTTGGCCGACCCGCCAGCAGAGTCACCTTCCACGAGGTACAGCTCGGAGAGGGCAGGGTCTTTCTCTTGGCAATCAGCGAGTTTGCCTGGCAAGCCAGCGATGTCCAGCGCGCCTTTGCGGCGGGTCATCTCACGCGCTTTACGCGCAGCTTCACGAGCACGCGCAGCGTCGATCATCTTGCCGACAACAGCCTTGGCTTCATTCGGGTTTTCCAGCAGGAAGTCGGAGAAGTATTTACCCATCTCCTGTTCCACTGCAGTTTTCACCTCAGACGAAACCAGCTTGTCCTTGGTCTGCGAACTGAATTTTGGATCAGGCACTTTGACCGAAATGATCGCGGTCAGACCTTCACGTGCGTCGTCACCAGTGGTCGCAACCTTGTGCTTCTTCGCCAGACCTTCCTGCTCAATGTAATTGTTCAGGTTACGCGTCAGTGCGGAACGGAAGCCCACGAGGTGAGTGCCGCCATCACGCTGAGGAATATTGTTGGTAAAGCAGAGCAGGTTCTCGTTGAAGCTGTCGTTCCACTGCAACGCGATCTCGACGCCCACACCATCATCACGCTGGATGTTGAAGTGGAACACTTGGTTGACCGGCGTTTTGTTGGTGTTGAGATATTCAACAAAAGCACGCAGACCACCTTCGTACTTGAACAGCTCTTCCTTGCCGCTGCGCTCATCCTTCAAAACGATACCAACGCCGGAGTTCAGGAACGAGAGCTCACGAATCCGCTTGGCCAGGATGTCCCAGCTGAAGTGAATATTCTTGAAAGTCTCGGCCGACGGTTTGAAGTGAATCTCGGTACCCGTCGAATCGCTATCGCCAACAATTTTCATCGGCTCTTGAGGCACGCCATGGACGTAGGTCTGTTCCCAGATCTTTCCGCTGCGGCGAACGGTCAGATTCAGCACTTCGGACAGTGCGTTAACGACAGATACCCCGACGCCGTGCAGACCGCCGGATACCTTGTAAGAGTTGTCGTCAAACTTACCGCCTGCGTGCAGCACAGTCATGATGACCTCGGCCGCGGACACGCCTTCTTCTTTATGCACATCGACCGGGATGCCGCGACCGTTGTCGCGTACCGTAATGGACTCATCCGGGTGGATGATGATGCTAATGTCGTCGCAATGGCCAGCCAGCGCTTCGTCAATAGAGTTATCCACGACTTCAAACACCATGTGGTGAAGGCCGCTACCATCGTCCGTATCGCCGATGTACATACCGGGACGCTTGCGCACGGCGTCGAGTCCTTTTAGCACCTTGATGCTGGACGAGTCGTACGTTTGATTTTCGCTCATGCATTCACTCCCGATGGTCGTGGGTCTGGGTGATACTGCCATGTTCCACGTGGAACAAAGCAACTGGCGTTTCCGTCTGCCAGCCCTCCCTCAACAATTCATGATCTACACAGGTGATAAAAACCTGGCAGCGTAATTCTTCCAGCAAGCGACACAACGCGCTGCGGTGATGCTCGTCGAGCTCTGAAGGCAGATCGTCGACGAGGTAAATACATTGGCCACGTCGGGCCTGGCTTACGAGATGTCCCTGCGCGATGCGCAACGCGCACACCACCAGCTTTTGCTGGCCGCGCGAGAGAATATCGGCTGCGTTATGGCCACCTAGCCTGAGCCGCAAATCCGCGCGTTGCGGACCTGCCTGGGTGTGGCCCATTTGCTGATCGCGGTGAAGAGAAGAGGCGAGCACGGTGCTCAGGTCTTTTTCTTTATCCCAACCGCGGTAGTAACTCAGGGTCAAACCTTCAAGCTGAACCAACTCGCTCAAAGTTTGCTCGAAGACGGGTTTCAGAGCTTTGATATAGGCCCGCCGAAACTCATCGATTTCGTCGCTGGCTAAACACAGCTCACGGTCCCAGGCAGCCTGCGAAGCGCCGTCAAGTGTACCATGCCGAAGCCACGAGTTCCGCTGCCTCAACGCCTTCTGTAAACGCTGCCAAGTGGCCATGAAACGAGGTTCCACGTGGAACACTCCCCAGTCCAAGAACTGCCGACGGATCTTCGGAGCCCCTTCCAGAAGACGGAAACTGTCTGGGTTGATCAACTGGAGTGGAAGCGTCTCCGCCAACTGAGCAGCGCTTTTGGCGTTTTGACCATCGATACGAATCTGAAACTCGCCCTGACGGTCACGGGAAATGCCCAAGTTACTGTGGCCGCCTTCAGCGAGTTCAACCTGACCGAATACCGTACAGGCAGGTTGTTCGTACTGAATGACTGGCTGCAATCGAGCGCTGCGAAACGAGCGGGCAAGCCCGAGCAGATGTATGGCTTCCAGGACACTGGTTTTCCCACTGCCATTGGCACCATAAAGAATGTTGATTCGGGGAGAAGGGGAGAAGGTCACCGGGTGCAGATTGCGCACCCCGGTGACCGAGACGCGACTGAGAGACATCGAGTGGCAGCTGGTTACAGGCGCATCGGCATGACGACATATGCAGAATCATCGTTGCCGGATTCTTGCACCAGTGCACTGCTATTGGAGTCGGACAGAATGAGGCGCACTTGTTCGGTGGTCATGACACCGAGAACGTCAAGCAGATAACTCACGTTAAAACCGATTTCCAGCGAGCCGCCGTTGTAATCGACGCTGATCTCTTCCTCTGCTTCTTCCTGCTCAGGGTTGTTCGCTTGAATCTTGAGTTGACCGCTGGCGAGTTGCAGGCGGATACCACGGTACTTCTCGTTGGAAAGAATCGCCGTACGGCTGAACGCTTCACGCAGCGCTTGGCGATCACCGACCACCAACTTGTCGCCGCCTTTGGGCAGAACGCGCTCATAGTCAGGAAATTTGCCGTCAACCAGTTTGGACGTGAACGTGAACTCACCCGTCGTCGCACGGATGTGATGCTGACCCAACACGATGCTGACCAGACCATCCTGCTCGGTAAGCAGACGCGCCAGCTCAAGGATACCCTTGCGCGGGACGATCACTTGATGACGATCAGCCTGCTCGATTTCTGCGGCCATGGAACACATCGCCAAACGGTGCCCGTCAGTGGCAACAGCGCGCAATACGCCAGACTGAACCTCGATCAGCATCCCGTTGAGGTAGTAACGGACGTCCTGTTGAGCCATTGCAAAACTGGTGCGTTCAATCAGGCGGCGGAGTTTGCTCTGCACCAGGTTGAACGTCAGCGAGCCTGGACCTTCCTCGACTGTCGGGAAATCATTCGCCGGCAAAGTGGACAGCGTGAAACGGCTGCGACCCGCCTTGACGACCAGCTTCTGCTCGTCGACCTTAATATCGATCAGTGCGTCGTTGGGCAAGCTCTTGCAGATGTCCATCAGCTTGCGCGCAGGCACAGTAATTTCACCCGGCTCTGCCGGCTCTTCCAACTGCACGCGACCGACCAGCTCGACTTCCAGGTCGGTACCGGTCAGGGACAACTGCTGGCCTTCGACAACCAACAACACGTTAGACAGAACCGGCAAGGTCTGGCGGCGTTCGACAACGCCGGCGACCAGTTGCAGGGGTTTCAACAGGGCTTCGCGTTGAATGGTGAAATGCATGGTCTAGTCCCTTGCCTTGATAAGCTGCGCTGGCATTACGTAGTCAGCGTGCGCAGCAGGTTCTTGTAGTCCTCGCGGATGTCCGCATCGGATTCTTTAAGTTCGTTGATCTTGCGGCAGGCGTGCAGCACCGTGGTGTGGTCCCGACCGCCGAACACATCGCCAATCTCTGGCAAGCTGTGGTTCGTCAGCTCCTTGGACAACGCCATCGCTACCTGGCGCGGCCGCGCGACCGACCTGGAACGCCGTTTAGACAACAGGTCGGATATCTTGATCTTGTAGTACTCAGCGACGGTGCGCTGGATGTTATCCACACTCACCAGCTTGTCTTGCAACGCCAGCAGGTCCTTGAGCGATTCACGAATCAGCTCAATGGTGATATCACGGCCCATGAAGTGCGAGTGAGCGATGACACGCTTCAGCGCGCCCTCAAGCTCACGTACGTTTGAGCGGATACGCTGGGCAATGAAGAATGCGGCATCGTGAGGCAGGTCGACCTTCGCCTGATCCGCTTTTTTCATCAGGATCGCGACGCGTGTTTCGAGCTCGGGTGGCTCGACGGCCACGGTCAAGCCCCAGCCAAAGCGCGACTTTAGACGTTCTTCAAGACCTTCGATCTCTTTGGGATAACGGTCACTGGTGAGAATGACCTGCTGTCCGCCTTCCAGCAGTGCGTTGAAGGTGTGGAAAAACTCTTCCTGCGAACGCTCCTTACGGGCAAAAAACTGAATGTCGTCGATCAGCAATGCATCGACCGAGCGATAGAAACGCTTGAATTCGTTGATCGCGTTGAGCTGCAACGCCTTGACCATATCAGCCACGAAACGCTCAGAGTGCAGGTACACGACTTTGGCATTCGGATTCTTCTTGAGCAGGTGGTTACCCACAGCATGCATCAAGTGCGTCTTACCGAGACCAACCCCTCCATAAAGGAAAAGCGGGTTGTAGCCATGCTTGGGATTGTCCGCTACCTGCCAGGCCGCAGCGCGGGCCAGCTGGTTGGATTTACCTTCAACGAAATTCTCGAACGTAAAAGTACGGTTCAGATAGCTCGTGTGCTTTAACGCACCCTCGACCTGAACATTACGTTGCTCGGCCCTGGCAGGTGCCTGCTGAGAACTCGCGCCTGCCATGGGATCAAAACTGGCACGTGATGGCTCGTCGTCGACCTCCAGTATGGCCTGCACAACGGGCGAGGGCGCTGACGCCGGTTCGGCAACAGGCTGCTGGGCTTGTGTAGGAGTGCTACCCGAGTTCTGAGCAGCCTGAGATGCCGCGGCTGCGGCTGCCAGTGGAGCATTCGGCGCGGCACGAGGTGCTGAACTCCGTTTGCTGCCTATTAATAAAGAAAGCGCAGGTGCAATGCCCTGGCCTTGTTCACCTAAGAGTTCGAGCATACGGCCCAGGTACTTTTCATTCACCCAGTCGAGCACAAACCGGTTAGGCGCGTAGACGCGCAACTCGTCGCCCTCGGCTTCGACCTGTAGTGGACGGATCCAGGTGTTGAATTGCTGGGCAGGCAGTTCATCGCGCAAAAGCTCCACGCACTGCTGCCAAAGTTCCACTGACACGGATATCCCCTAAGTTTCGAAAGCCGGTGAGGCAAAAACAAGCGGCCATTGTACCCAGCCCCGACCGACTTATCCACATGTGGCAGGCTGACAGGCATCTCAAAATCAAGATCTTATGGTTATGAAAGTCGGTACCGTATCTGTGCATAAGCCCTGTGGATAACGGCAAGGGACCTCTTTGCATAACCCGGGCCGAAAATCTGTGGACAACCCTCTTGTGGATAACTAGGCATTTCACGCACAGGTTTTCCGAGGGTGCAGCACAGGTGGAGCACGGTTTTTCGACAGACTTTAAATTCTCTGTACAGCAGGAAAAACGTGGCCTTCAGAACTTTATCCACAGATACCTAGAGCCCTAGCTTTTACAAGCTTTACAGAAAAGCTTTAAATACTTTCCTTCTTTATTTCTATGTCTAATCATTCGCGCTCTCCGAGAAGCCTTGCCAACAGCGCTGAAAATCCATCCATGAAGTAAATGCATGAAACGCTGGTTGGAAATTGACCTGCGAGCTTGCTTTCTCTAGAATCCCCGCTCTCTTAAAACGGGGTCATTCCGGCCCGTTGTGGACGAACCAGGTAACACACCATGAAACGTACTTTCCAACCGAGCACCATCAAGCGCGCCCGCACCCACGGTTTCCGTGCTCGTATGGCTACCAAAAACGGCCGTGCAGTTCTGTCGCGTCGTCGCGCCAAAGGCCGTAAGCGTCTGGCAGTTTGATTAATCGGCACAGGTGGTGAGTCAGGACTTCAGTCGGGAAAAGCGTTTGCTGACACCCCGGCATTTCAAGGCAGTCTTTGACTCCCCCGCCGGCAAGGTTCCGGGGAAAAATCTCCTGCTCCTTGTGCGCAACAACGACCTGGATCACGCCCGCTTGGGTTTGGTGATCGGTAAGAAGAGCGTCAAGCTTTCCGTTGAGCGCAATCGTTTGAAACGCCTGATGCGCGAATCGTTTCGTCTCCACCAGGACAACCTGGCTGGATGGGATATCGTAGTTGTCGCGCGTAAAGGCTTGGGTGACATTGAAAACCCCGAATTGATTCAGCATTTCGGCAAGCTCTGGAAACGTCTGGCGCGCAGCCGACCCACTCCAGAAGTCAAAACCGAAACTGCGGGGGTAGACAGTCCAGATGCGTAAACTGGCGCTCGCTTCGATCCAGTTTTACCGCTACGCCATTAGTCCGCTGATGGCCAGAAACTGTCGTTTCTACCCCAGTTGCTCCTGCTATGCGTACGAAGCCATTGAACATCATGGCCTGGTACGCGGCGGCTGGCTGACCTTACGCCGTTTAGGCCGCTGTCATCCTTGGAATCCCGGTGGTTTCGACCCGGTTCCATCAGCTCCCACCTCCCGTTCCTCTTCGATGGCCGAGTAATCATGGATATTAAACGCACGATCCTGATCGTCGCCCTGGCAATCGTGACCTATGTCGGTGTCCTGAAATGGAACCAGGACTATGGTCAGGCTGCTTTGCCGACTCAGAATGTTGCCGCCAACACCAACACATCCGCGCTCCCTGACACCCCGCAAGGTACAGCTGCTGCCAATGCAGACGTTCCAAGTGCAACAGGTGAAGTAGCCGCGCCTGTCGAGACCCCGGTTGTCGCCAGTAAAGACCTGATTCAGGTCAAAACCGATGTGTTGAATCTGGAAATCGACCCGGTGGGCGGTGATGTGGTGCAACTTCGCTTGCCACTTTATCCTCGTCGTCAAGACCACCCAGAGATCCCATTCCAGCTGTTCGACAACGGTGGCGAGCGTACTTTCCTCGCACAGAGCGGCCTGACGGGTGCAAACGGTCCCGATGCACGCGCGGGTGGTCGTCCGGTCTACTCGACCACACAGAAAAGCTTCCAACTGGCTGATGGTCAGAATGATCTGGTCGTCGACCTGAAATTCAGCGATGCCGGCGTCAATTACATTAAGCGTTTCACATTCAAACGCGGCTTGTACGACCTGACCGTCAGCTACCTGATCGACAACCAGAGCACACAGCCTTGGAACGGCAACCTGTTCGCTCAGCTGAAACGCGATGCCAGTGCTGACCCTTCGTCGACTACTGCGACCGGTACTGCCACGTATTTGGGAGCGGCGATGTGGACACCTTCGGAGCCTTACAAAAAGGTTTCGATGAAGGACATTGATAAAGGCTCTGTAAAAGACACCGTTCAGGGTGGCTGGGTGGCCTGGTTGCAGCACTATTTCGTGACCGCATGGATCCCGAACAAGGCTGACAGCAACACCGTTACCACCCGTAAAGACAGCGCTGGCAACTACATCATCGGTTTCACTGGCCCAGCAGTAACGATCGCTCCGGGTGCAAGAGCCGAAACAACGACCACGCTGTATGCGGGTCCGAAGAGCCAGGCTGTTCTGAAAGAGTTGTCCCCAGGTCTCGAACTGACGGTCGATTACGGCATTCTGTGGTTCATTGCCCAGCCCATCTTCTGGCTGCTGCAACATATCCACAGCATTGTGGGTAACTGGGGTTGGTCCATCATCTTCCTCACCATGCTGATCAAAGGGCTTTTCTTCCCTCTGTCTGCCGCCAGCTACAAGTCGATGGCGCGCATGCGTGCCGTAGCGCCGCGTCTGGCTGCTCTGAAAGAGCAACATGGCGATGACCGTCAGAAGCTTTCGCAGTCGATGATGGAGTTGTACAAGAAAGAGAAGATCAACCCGTTGGGTGGATGCTTGCCGATTCTTGTCCAAATGCCGGTGTTCCTGTCGCTGTACTGGGTATTGCTGGAAAGCGTCGAGATGCGTCAAGCGCCTTGGCTGCTGTGGATAACCGACCTGTCGATCAAGGATCCGTTCTTCATCCTGCCGATCATCATGGGCGCGACCATGTTCATCCAGCAGCGTCTGAATCCTACGCCTCCGGACCCGATGCAAGCCAAGGTGATGAAGCTGATGCCGATCATCTTCACCTTCTTCTTCCTGTGGTTCCCGGCAGGCCTGGTGCTGTACTGGGTGGTGAACAACACCCTGTCCATCACTCAACAGTGGTACATCACGCGTAGCATCGAGGCCAAGGCCAAGAAAGCCGCTGCTTGATCTACCCTGTGAATAAGTAATGCAGAACGCCCCCTCGTGGGGCGTTTTGCTATCCGTCAGTTATTCAGGAGCCGGACCATGAACGTCCCTCGTGAAACCATCGCCGCCATTGCCACTGCTCAAGGTCGAGGCGGCGTTGGGATTGTGCGTATCTCCGGCCCGTTGGCGAGTGCCGCAGCGCAAGCCATCACTGGCAAGCAACTGCAGCCACGGCACGCCCATTACGGCCCATTTCAAGATGAACACGGTCAGATCATCGATGAAGGCATCGCGCTGTATTTCCAGGGTCCGAACTCCTTCACCGGCGAAGATGTGCTGGAACTGCAAGGCCACGGTGGCCCAATCGTGCTCGATATGCTGCTGCAGCGCTGTGTACAACTCGGTAGTCGCCTGGCCCGCCCGGGAGAATTCAGCGAACGTGCATTTCTCAACGACAAACTCGACCTCGCTCAAGCCGAGGCCATTGCTGACCTGATCGAAGCGAGTTCTGCACAAGCGGCCCGAAATGCGCTGCGTTCGTTACAAGGTGCATTTTCCCAACGTGTGCATAGCCTTACAGAGAAGCTCATCAAGCTGCGTATCTACGTTGAAGCCGCGATCGACTTCCCCGAAGAAGAGATCGACTTCCTTGCGGATGGCCATGTGCTCAGCATGCTTGATGACGTTCGCGAACAGTTGTCCACAGTGCAGCGTGAGGCCAATCAAGGCGCGCTGCTACGCGATGGTATGACTGTGGTAATCGCTGGCCGTCCGAACGCTGGAAAATCCAGCCTGCTGAATGCGCTGGCTGGTCGTGAGGCTGCAATCGTTACAGAGGTCGCAGGCACCACGCGAGATGTGCTTCGGGAACATATCCACATTGATGGGATGCCACTTCACGTCGTTGACACTGCGGGGCTCCGCGATACCGACGACCAAGTAGAGAGGATAGGTGTCGAACGAGCATTGAAAGCGATTGGTGAGGCCGATCGCATCTTGCTCGTGGTTGATGCCACTGCGCCTGAGGCCGTGAACCCGTTCGCCCTGTGGCCAGAATTTCTTGATGAACGCCCTGATCCTGCCAACGTCACATTGATCCGGAACAAAACCGATATCAGCGGAGACATCGTAGGGCTACAGATGAGCGCCGACGGCCACGTCACCATCAACCTGAGTGCCAAGGCTGGCGGAGACGGCCTGGAGCTGCTGCGCGAGCACCTGAAAGCCTGCATGGGTTATCAACAGACCTCTGAAAGCAGCTTCAGCGCCCGTCGGCGTCATCTGGAAGCGCTGCACAAGGCCAGCGCCTCCCTCGAACACGGTCGTTCACAGCTGACACTGGCGGGCGCCGGTGAGTTGCTGGCTGAAGATTTGCGACTGGCACAGCAGTTCCTGAACGAGATTACAGGCGCGTTCAGCTCAGATGATCTGCTGGGACGCATCTTTTCCAGCTTCTGCATCGGTAAATAACGCCTTCGCTTGTCCACAGGCGGACCCTTTTTCCGCGGTCTGCCTGTTTTTTCTCCCCCACATTCCTTCCATCCGTGCCGTTCAGGTCGTCGGATCGCCGTCGTGCGGCTCCTTTTTAACCGCGATAGCACTGTGAGATGCGAGATGAGCCCTGTGCATAACCGACATCCAGCTCAGTTGATAAGTAGGCCTTTGACCTGAGGATAATCCCTCCTGTGGGTAACAGACCATTTAATCCACAGGCTTAAACGGGTTATCCAACGCGCTCATTGGTACCTGATCACAGAGTTATGATCATCTGTACAGCAAGTAGAATGTGGGCTGTATGAATCTATCCACAGAAAGGTGGTCCTCTAAACATAAACATAAAAACAAAGCTTTTATAAATTTCTCTTCTTTTTATTTTTCTATCTGCCATTCATCCACAGCTGGTTAAATTTTGTGCAAAAGGTTCCTTTCAGGGGGGCGAAGTCCCTATACTTGCCGCCAATTTCCTATTCCCCCATTAACAGGCACGAGGTGCGTGGTGGATTTCCCTTCCCGTTTTGAAGTGATCGTCATCGGCGGCGGTCATGCCGGTACCGAGGCAGCACTGGCGTCTGCTCGCATGGGTGCGAAAACCCTGCTGCTCACGCACAACGTGGAAACCCTCGGCCAAATGAGTTGCAACCCCGCTATTGGCGGCATTGGTAAAAGCCATCTGGTCAAAGAGATCGATGCGCTTGGCGGCGCAATGGCTACCGCCACTGATCTGGGCGGTATTCAATTTCGCGTTTTGAACAGTCGCAAAGGCCCAGCGGTGCGTGCGACACGTGCCCAGGCAGATCGCATCCTCTACAAGGCTGCCATCCGCGAGATCATTGAAAACCAGCCGAACCTGTGGATATTCCAGCAATCCTGCGACGACCTTATCGTCGAGCAAGATCAGGTGCGCGGTGTAGTCACACAGATGGGCCTGCGTTTCATGGCAGATTCCGTCGTGTTGACTACCGGAACCTTCCTCGGTGGACTTATCCACATTGGATTGCAGAACTACTCAGGCGGTCGCGCCGGCGACCCTCCGTCAATCGCGTTGGCGAGGCGTCTTCGAGAATTGCCCTTACGCGTTGGCCGCTTGAAAACAGGTACGCCGCCTCGCATCGATGGTCGGTCTGTTGATTTCTCCGTGATGACCGAGCAGCCGGGAGACACGCCGATTCCGGTGATGTCGTTCTTGGGTTCGAAGGAACAGCATCCTCGCCAGGTCAGTTGCTGGATTACACACACCAACGCACGCACCCACGAAATCATCGCGGCCAACCTTGATCGCTCGCCGATGTATTCCGCTGCCGGTGAGATCGAAGGCGTCGGTCCTCGCTACTGCCCGTCGATTGAAGACAAGATTCACCGCTTTGCGGACAAGGAAAGCCATCAGGTCTTTATTGAGCCTGAGGGGTTGACGACCCACGAGCTGTATCCGAACGGTATTTCGACGTCTTTGCCTTTTGACGTGCAATTGCAGATCGTGCGATCGATTCGCGGGATGGAAAATGCCCACATCGTGCGCCCCGGATACGCCATCGAGTACGACTACTTCGATCCGCGGGACCTGAAATACAGTCTGGAAACCAAGGTGATTGGTGGTCTGTTCTTCGCGGGCCAGATCAACGGCACTACCGGTTACGAAGAAGCCGGTGCGCAAGGTTTGCTCGCCGGCGCCAACGCTGCGCTGCGGGCCCAAGGCAAAGAAAGCTGGTGCCCTCGCCGCGATGAGGCTTACATCGGCGTGCTTGTGGATGATTTGATCACCCTCGGCACCCAAGAACCGTACCGGATGTTTACTTCCCGCGCCGAATACCGGCTGATCCTGCGGGAAGACAATGCCGATTTGCGCCTGACTGAAAAAGGCCGCGAGCTGGGCTTGGTCGATGATGCACGTTGGGCAGCGTTCTGCGCCAAGCGCGAAGGCATCGAACTGGAAGAACAGCGCCTGAAATCCACCTGGATTAGACCAGGTACGGAACAGGGCGATGCGGTCTCGGCCCACTTCGGTACGCCGCTGACCCACGAATACAATCTGCTGAATCTGCTCAGCCGTCCGGAAGTGGACTACGCAAGTCTTGTAGCCATCACAGGCAATGGATCAATTGATCCACAGGTCGCTGAACAGGTTGAGATCAAGACCAAATACGCGGGATACATCGACCGCCAGCAGGATGAAATTGCACGTCTGCGCGCCAGTGAAGACACCAAGCTTCCAGCGGACATCGACTACACCGGCATTTCCGGGCTTTCGAAAGAAATTCAGAGCAAGCTGGGGATAACTCGTCCAGAGACCCTCGGCCAGGCATCCCGCATTCCGGGCGTTACTCCGGCAGCGATTTCATTGTTGATGATTCATTTGAAAAAACGCGGCGCGGGCCGTCAGTTGGAGCAAAGCGCTTGAGTTCTATGGTCACCCCGCAACATGCAGAAGAATTGACCCTCGGCGCCCGCGAGCTTGGCGTCGAGCTGACCGAAATCCAGCACACGCAGCTGCTGGGTTATCTGGCGCTGTTGATCAAATGGAACAAGGCGTACAACCTGACCGCCGTCCGTGATCCTGATGAAATGGTGTCCCGGCATCTGCTGGACAGTTTGAGCGTGGTGCCTTTCATCGAAGGGAATCGCCAGTTGGACGTCGGCAGCGGCGGAGGCATGCCAGGCATTCCGCTTGCGATCCTGTTTCCGGACATGAAAGTCATGTGCCTTGACAGCAACGGAAAGAAAACCCGGTTCCTTACCCAGGTCAAACTTGAGCTGAAGCTCGACAATCTGGAAGTTATCCACAGCCGCGCAGAAGCCTTCCAGCCAGACGTGCCGTTCACCGGGATCATCTCCCGCGCTTTCAGCAGCCTTGAAGACTTCACGCAGTGGACGCGGCACATGGGCGACACCGAAACACGCTGGCTGGCGATGAAAGGTCTGCATCCTGCGGACGAACTGGTAGCATTGCCCGCAGATTTTCATCTGGAAAGCGCGCAAGCCTTGGCCGTCCCCGGTTGCCAAGGTCAACGGCATCTGCTGATACTGCGCCGCACGGCATGACAGGGAACACACGCAATAATGGCTAAGGTATTCGCGATAGCGAACCAAAAAGGGGGTGTGGGTAAAACCACCACCTGCATCAACCTCGCAGCGTCGCTGGTTGCCACCAAGCGTCGGGTGCTGTTGATCGACCTTGATCCACAGGGCAACGCCACCATGGGCAGCGGTGTGGATAAGCACGCGCTGGAACATTCGGTCTACGATCTGCTGATCGGCGAATGTGATCTGAATCAGGCGATGCATTTTTCCGAGCACGGCGGCTATCAGCTCCTGCCGGCCAACCGTGATCTGACCGCCGCCGAAGTCGTTCTGCTGGAAATGCAGATGAAAGAGTCCCGTTTGCGCACCGCGCTGGGACCGATACGGGAAAACTACGATTACATCCTCATCGACTGCCCACCATCATTGTCGATGCTCACGCTCAACGCACTGGTTGCGGCCGATGGCGTGATCATTCCCATGCAGTGCGAATACTTTGCTTTGGAAGGTCTGAGCGACCTTGTGGATAACATTAAGCGCATCGCCGAGTTGCTGAATCCACAGCTCAAAGTCGAAGGCCTGCTGAGGACGATGTATGACCCGCGTCTCAGCCTGATCAACGACGTTTCCGCGCAGCTGAAGGAACACTTCGGCGATCAGCTTTACGACACGGTGATCCCGCGCAACATCCGTCTGGCAGAAGCGCCGAGCTTCGGCATGCCGGCGCTGGCCTATGACAAGACATCCCGAGGCGCCTTGGCGTACCTGGCCCTGGCCGGCGAAATGGTTCGTCGTCAACGTCGCGGTACGTCACGCGCCGCAGCCCAGCCCACTTAAGGAAATCCCATGGCCGTCAAGAAACGAGGACTCGGACGTGGGTTGGACGCACTTCTGAGCAGTCCTACCGTCAGCGCGCTGGAAGAACAGGCCGTCAAGGCTGATCAGCGTGAGCTGCAACACATTCCACTGGACCTGATTCAGCGCGGCAAGTACCAGCCGCGTCGGGACATGGACCCGCAAGCGCTGGAAGAACTGGCCAACTCGATCAAAGCGCAGGGTGTCATGCAGCCCATCGTGGTGCGGCCGATCGCTGATAACCGCTACGAGATCATTGCCGGTGAACGCCGCTGGCGTGCCAGTCAGCAGGCCGGCGTGGACACCATTCCAGCGATGGTGCGCGATGTGCCGGATGAAGCCGCCATCGCCATGGCGCTCATCGAGAACATTCAGCGTGAAGACCTGAATCCGATCGAAGAGGCTATTGCACTGCAACGTCTGCAGCAGGAATTTCAACTGACCCAGCAGCAGGTGGCCGAGGCTGTGGGCAAGTCGCGCGTCAGCGTTGCCAACCTCCTGCGTCTGATCGCGCTGCCTGAGGTGATCAAGACCATGTTGTCCCATGGTGATCTGGAAATGGGTCATGCCCGTGCATTGTTGGGCTTGCCGGAAGAACGGCAGGTGGACGGGGCGCGACATGTTGTCGCACGCGGTCTTACCGTGCGCCAGACTGAGGCACTTGTGCGCCAGTGGTTGAGTGGTAAACAAGAGCCTGCCGCTCCCGCCAAAGCCGACCCGGATATCACGCGGCTCGAACAGCGTCTGGCCGAGCGGCTAGGCTCTAACGTGCAGATTCGCCATGGGCAGAAGGGAAAAGGCCAGCTTGTGATTCGCTATAACTCGCTCGATGAGTTGCAGGGTGTCCTCGCCCACATTCGCTGAAACAAATAGTCCGTAGCGTGTAGTCGGAAATCACTACCCAGCAGTTGAATAGGGGCTGAACCGCCCCTATACTCTGCGCGCATTTTGTCGGCACAAATTATGCCAAGTTATTGATTTTGGCGGCTGGCATACGAGGAGCCCATGTGATGGAGACACGCACGCCAAACCGCTTGCCATTCCATCGCCTGGCTGTTTTCCCGGTACTGTTGGCTCAATTTATTTTCCTGTTACTGACGGCGGTGACGCTTTGGCAGTGGCATGGAGTCGTAGCTGGGTATTCAGGGCTGTGCGGAGGCCTGATAGCGTGGCTGCCCAATTTGTACTTTGCTCATAAGGCATTTCGGTATTCCGGTGCCAGGGCAGCGCAAGCCATCGTTCGGTCGTTCTATGCCGGCGAGGCGGGCAAACTGATTTTCACGGCAGTGCTTTTTGCACTGACCTTCGCAGGAGTGAAGCCGCTGGCCCCGCTGGCGGTCTTCGGCGTGTTCATACTGACTCAGTTGGTCAGTTGGTTCGCACCCCTGCTAATGAGAACAAGACTTTTGAGACCTTAGGGCGTTTGAGGCAACCATGGCAGAGCAAACAGCTTCGGGCTATATCCAGCACCACTTGCAGAACTTGACCTTCGGTCATTTGCCTGACGGCACTTGGGGCTTCGCGCATTCCGCAGCAGAAGCAAAAGAAATGGGCTTTTGGGCTTTCCACCTCGATACTCTCGGCTGGTCGGTTGCTCTGGGTCTGATTTTCGTCCTGATTTTCCGCATGGCCGCCAAAAAGGCGACTTCTGGTCAACCAGGTGCACTGCAAAACTTCGTTGAAGTCCTGATCGAGTTCGTCGACGGCAGCGTCAAAGACAGCTTCCACGGTCGCAGCGCGGTCATCGCTCCGCTGGCACTGACTATATTCGTCTGGGTATTCCTGATGAACGCGGTCGACCTGGTACCCGTTGACTGGATTCCACAGTTGGCCGTCATGATTTCCGGTGACCACCACATTCCGTTCCGCGCCGTGTCGACCACCGACCCGAACGCCACCATCGGTATGGCGCTGTCGGTCTTCGCACTGATCATTTTCTACAGCATCAAGGTCAAAGGCATCGGCGGTTTCATTGGCGAGCTGACACTTCACCCGTTCGGTAGCAAGAATGTTCTGGTTCAGGCGCTGTTGATTCCTGTGAACTTCCTGCTTGAATTCGTGACGCTGATCGCCAAACCGGTTTCTCTGGCCCTGCGTCTCTTCGGCAACATGTACGCTGGTGAACTGGTGTTCATCCTGATCGCGGTCATGTTCGGCAGCGGCTTGCTCTGGCTGAGCGGTCTGGGCGTGGTTCTGCAGTGGGCGTGGGCTGTATTCCACATCCTGATCATCACCCTGCAAGCGTTCATCTTCATGATGCTGACCATCGTCTACCTGTCGATGGCTCACGAAGATAACCATTAAGACTCGCCTGGCGAGTCTGATGATCCCCTCATTGCGGTGAGGGGGCGCCCGCAAGGGCGGATGTAAAAAACGATTTTGCTTTACCGCTTTAATCTAAAAAAACCTAACCAATACGACGTAAAAGTCGGGAGGAAAGATGGAAACTGTAGTTGGTCTAACTGCTATCGCTGTTGCACTGCTGATCGGCCTGGGCGCACTGGGTACTGCAATCGGTTTCGGCTTGCTGGGCGGTAAATTCCTGGAAGGCGCTGCGCGTCAACCAGAAATGGTTCCAATGCTGCAAGTTAAAATGTTCATCGTGGCTGGCCTGCTCGACGCCGTAACCATGATCGGTGTTGGTATCGCTCTGTTCTTCACTTTTGCGAACCCCTTCGTTGGTCAACTCGCTGGCTAATCGCTCGAATTTTCGAGTTGATTGGTGTGATGGACAACGAACGAGCGAGGTGTTGGCGTGAACATTAATGCAACCCTGATTGGCCAGTCCGTTGCGTTCTTCATTTTTGTGCTGTTCTGCATGAAGTTCGTGTGGCCTCCGGTCATCGCGGCTTTGCACGAACGTCAGAAGAAGATCGCGGATGGACTGGACGCTGCTACACGAGCGGCTCGCGACCTGGAGCTGGCCCAAGATAAAGCGGGTCAGCAACTGCGCGAAGCGAAAGCTCAGGCAGCTGAAATCATTGAGCAAGCCAAGAAACGCGGTAACCAGATTGTCGACGAAGCCCGTGAACAGGCCCGTGTCGATGCTGACCGCATCAAGGCTCAGGCTCAGGCCGAGATCGAGCAGGAACTGAATGGCGTCAAAGACGCGCTGCGCGCCCAACTGGGCAGCCTGGCAGTCAACGGCGCAGAGAAGATCCTGGGTGCCACAATCGATCAAAACGCGCACGCGGAGCTGGTTAACAAACTGGCAGCAGAAATTTAAGCGAGGGCGATCATGGCAGAACTGACCACGTTGGCCCGACCTTACGCTAAGGCAGCCTTCGAGCATGCCCAGGCCCACCAGCAACTGGCCAATTGGTCAGCCATGCTCGGCCTGGCTGCTGCAGTGTCGCAAGACGACACAATGCAGCGCCTGCTCAAGGCCCCGCGACTGACGAGCGCAGACAAGGCCGCCACTTTTATTGAAGTGTGCGGCGACAAGTTCGATGCCAAGGCACAGAATTTCATCCACGTCGTTGCTGAAAACGACCGTCTCCAGCTTCTGCCGGAGATCTCCGAACTGTTCGAGCTATACAAGGCCGAGCAGGAAAAATCGGTAGATGTGGATGTCACCAGTGCTTTCGCATTGAACCAAGAACAGCAAGACAAACTCGCCAAGGTTCTCAGTGCACGGCTCGGCCGGGAAGTGCGCCTGCACGCTGCGGAGGATGCTGCCCTGATAGGTGGTGTCATCATCCGCGCCGGCGACCTGGTTATCGATGGCTCAGTTCGCGGCAAACTCGCGCAACTAGCCGAAGCATTGAAATCTTGAGTTTGAAGGGGCAGCAGAGCAATGCAGCAACTCAATCCTTCCGAAATAAGTGAAATCATCAAGGGCCGCATCGAGAAACTCGATGTAGCCTCCCAAGCCCGAAACGAAGGCACTGTCGTCAGCGTGTCTGACGGTATCGTGCGGATTCACGGTCTGGCCGACGCTATGTACGGCGAAATGATCGAGTTCCCGGGCGGCGTCTACGGTATGGCACTGAACCTGGAGCAAGACTCCGTGGGTGCGGTGGTACTGGGCGCTTACACATCGCTGGCTGAAGGCATGAGTGCCAAGTGCACCGGCCGCATCCTGGAAGTTCCGGTTGGTAAGGAACTGCTGGGTCGCGTTGTCGACGCACTGGGTAACCCGGTCGACGGCAAAGGCCCCCTGAACAACACCGAGACCGATGCGGTCGAGAAGGTTGCTCCGGGCGTTATCTGGCGTAAGTCGGTAGACCAGCCTGTACAGACTGGCTACAAGGCTGTCGATGCCATGATCCCTGTCGGCCGTGGCCAGCGTGAGCTGATCATCGGTGACCGTCAGATCGGTAAAACCGCTCTGGCGATCGACGCGATCATCAACCAGAAAGACAGCGGCATTTTTTGCGTATACGTAGCAGTTGGTCAGAAGCAATCGACCATCGCCAACGTTGTTCGCAAGCTGGAAGAAAACGGCGCTCTGGCCAACACGATCATCGTGGCTGCCAGTGCTTCCGAATCCCCTGCGCTGCAATTCCTGGCTCCGTATGCCGGTTGCACCATGGGCGAATTCTTCCGCGACCGTGGTGAAGACGCGCTGATCGTTTATGACGATCTGTCCAAGCAGGCTGTGGCTTATCGCCAGATCTCCCTGTTGCTGCGTCGTCCACCAGGACGTGAAGCTTATCCAGGCGACGTGTTCTATCTCCACTCCCGTCTGCTGGAGCGCGCATCCCGCGTTTCGGAAGAATACGTAGAGAAGTTCACCAATGGCGCAGTAACCGGCAAAACCGGTTCGCTGACCGCATTGCCGATCATCGAAACCCAGGCTGGCGACGTTTCCGCGTTCGTTCCGACCAACGTGATTTCCATCACCGACGGTCAGATCTTCCTGGAATCGGCCATGTTCAACTCCGGCATCCGTCCGGCAGTGAACGCCGGTGTTTCGGTATCCCGTGTGGGTGGTGCCGCTCAGACCAAGATCATCAAGAAGCTGTCCGGTGGTATCCGTACCGCTCTGGCTCAGTACCGTGAACTGGCGGCATTCGCCCAGTTCGCTTCTGACCTGGACGAAGCGACCCGTAAGCAACTTGAGCATGGTCAGCGCGTTACCGAGCTGATGAAGCAGAAGCAATATGCGCCAATGTCGATCGCTGACATGTCGCTGTCGCTGTATGCCGCTGAGCGTGGGTTCCTGACCGACGTTGAAATCGCCAAAGTCGGCAGCTTCGAACAAGCGCTGATTGCTTACTTCAACCGCGATCACGCCGATTTGATGGCCAAGATCAACGTGAAGGGTGACTTCAATGACGAAATCGATTCTGGCCTGAAAGCCGGTATCGAGAAGTTCAAGGCCACCCAAACCTGGTAAGCCGCAGCGGGAGCCGCGAGGCTCCCGCTTGCTAACCTGATAGGTGTTACATGGCAGGCGCAAAAGAGATTCGCAGCAAGATTGCGAGCATCAAAAGCACGCAAAAGATCACCAGCGCCATGGAAAAAGTGGCGGTCAGCAAAATGCGCAAGGCTCAAATGCGCATGGCTGCTAGCCGTCCTTACGCGGAGCGCATCCGCCAGGTGATTGGTCATCTTGCCAACGCTAACCCGGAATACCGCCACCCGTTCATGATCGACCGTGAAGTCAAGCGCGTCGGTTATATCGTGGTAAGCAGTGACCGTGGTCTGTGTGGTGGCTTGAATACCAACCTGTTCAAGGCTTTGGTCAAGGACATGGCGAAGAACCGTGAAAACGGCGTAGAGATCGATCTGTGCGTGGTCGGCAGCAAAGGTGCGGCGTTTTTCCGCAACTTCGGCGGTAACGTCGTCGCTGCGATCAGCCACTTGGGCGAAGAGCCGTCGATCAACGATTTGATCGGCAGCGTCAAGGTGATGCTGGATGCCTACCTGGAGGGCCGTATTGACCGCCTGTCCGTGGTATCCAACAAGTTCATCAACACCATGACTCAGCAACCAACGGTCGAGCAGTTGATTCCGTTGGTCGCCACCCAGGATCAAGAACTCAAGCACCACTGGGATTACCTGTACGAACCCGACGCCAAAGAGCTGCTGGACGGCTTGATGGTCCGTTACGTGGAGTCGCAGGTTTACCAGGCGGTGGTCGAGAACAACGCAGCTGAACAAGCCGCGCGGATGATCGCGATGAAGAACGCTACTGACAACGCCGGCGACCTGATCAGCGATTTGCAGCTGATCTACAACAAGGCGCGTCAGGCAGCGATCACCCAAGAGATCTCGGAAATCGTCGGCGGCGCTGCCGCGGTTTAACGGTTCAAATATTCAGAGGATCCAGCTAATGAGTAGCGGACGTATCGTTCAAATCATCGGCGCCGTGATCGACGTGGAATTTCCACGCGACAGCGTACCGAGCATCTACAACGCGCTGAAAGTACAAGGCGCGGAAACCACTCTGGAAGTTCAGCAGCAGCTGGGCGACGGCGTGGTTCGTACCATTGCGATGGGTTCTACCGAAGGCTTGAAGCGCGGTCTGGACGTTATCGACAGCGGCGCAGCCATCTCCGTACCGGTTGGTAAAGGTACCCTGGGCCGTATCATGGACGTCCTGGGTAACCCGATCGACGAAGCGGGCCCGATCGACGCCGACGAGCGTTGGGGCATTCACCGCCCAGCGCCTTCGTTCGCTGATCAGGCAGGCGGCAACGACCTGTTGGAAACCGGCATCAAGGTTATCGACCTGGTTTGCCCGTTCGCCAAGGGCGGTAAAGTCGGTCTGTTCGGTGGTGCCGGTGTCGGCAAGACCGTAAACATGATGGAACTGATCCGTAACATCGCCATCGAGCACAGCGGTTATTCCGTGTTCGCTGGTGTGGGTGAGCGTACTCGTGAGGGTAACGACTTCTACCACGAGATGAAGGACTCCAACGTTCTGGACAAAGTAGCCCTGGTATACGGCCAGATGAACGAGCCGCCGGGAAACCGTCTGCGCGTTGCTCTGACCGGCCTGACCATGGCCGAGAAGTTCCGTGACGAAGGTAACGACGTTCTGCTGTTCGTCGACAACATCTACCGTTACACACTGGCCGGTACCGAAGTATCCGCACTGCTGGGCCGTATGCCTTCCGCAGTAGGTTACCAACCGACCTTGGCTGAAGAGATGGGCGTGCTGCAAGAGCGCATCACTTCGACCAAAGAAGGTTCGATCACCTCGATCCAGGCGGTATACGTACCAGCGGACGACTTGACCGACCCGTCGCCAGCGACCACTTTCGCCCACTTAGACGCCACCGTCGTTCTGTCCCGTGACATCGCTTCCCTGGGTATCTACCCGGCGGTTGACCCACTGGACTCGACTTCGCGCCAGCTGGACCCGAACGTTATCGGCCAGGACCATTACGACACCGCTCGCGGCGTCCAGTATGTTCTGCAGCGCTACAAAGAGCTGAAAGACATCATCGCGATCCTGGGTATGGACGAGCTGTCGGAAACCGACAAGCAGTTGGTATCCCGCGCTCGTAAGATTCAGCGCTTCCTGTCGCAGCCGTTCTTCGTGGCTGAAGTCTTCACCGGTGCTTCGGGTAAATACGTTTCCCTGAAAGACACCATTGCTGGCTTCAAAGGCATCCTCGCCGGTGAGTACGACCATCTGCCAGAACAAGCGTTCTACATGGTCGGCGGCATCGAAGAAGCGATCGAGAAAGCCAAGAAACTGTAATCCAGGCGCCCGGCAACGGGCGCTAATCAGGTTGAGGCAAGCAAATGGCTATGACAGTCCATTGCGATATCGTCAGCGCGGAAGGGGAGATTTTCTCCGGTCTGGTCGAGATGGTGATTGCACACGGTAACCTGGGTGATATCGGTATTGCTCCAGGTCACGCGCCGCTGATCACTGATCTGAAGCCAGGTCCTATCCGTCTGATCAAGCAGGGTGGAGAAGCCGAGGTGTTTTACATCTCCGGTGGTTTCCTTGAGGTTCAACCGAACATGGTCAAAGTGCTTGCCGATACTGTGCAACGCGCTGCCGACCTGGACGAAGCCTCTGCTCAGGAAGCCGTCAAGGCTGCCGAGAAAGCCCTGAATGAAAAAGGCGCAGATTTCGACTACGGATCTGCTGCTGCACGTCTGGCGGAAGCCGCAGCCCAGCTGCGTACCGTTCAGCAAATTCGCAAGAAGTTCGGCGGCTAAGGTCGGCGGCTCTCATGCGCGATTGAGTAAAAGGGTAGCCTCGGCTACCCTTTTTCTTTTTTCGGCTCTTTCTCCTGAACCACCTGCCCGGCCAAGGCTGAGGCTAGTCCGCCTGGAATCCCTTCATGTCTCTCGATATCGTCATTCTCGCCGCAGGTCAGGGCACTCGCATGCGTTCGGCGCTGCCCAAGGTGCTGCACCCGGTCGCCGGCAACTCCATGCTTGGCCATGTTATCCACAGCGCCCGCCAGCTTTCTCCGCAGAGCATTCAAGTCGTGATTGGCCATGGCGCGGATCTGGTACGGGAGCGTCTTGCCGCTGACGACCTGAGCTTTGTGCTGCAGGACAAGCAACTGGGCACCGGCCATGCCGTAGCGCAGGCCGTACCTGTACTGAGTGCTGACACCGTGCTGATCCTCTACGGCGACGTGCCGTTGATCGAGGTGGAAACACTGCAACGCCTCTTGACCCTTGTGAATGACCAACAGCTTGGCCTGCTGACAGTCAATCTGAATGACCCCACCGGCTACGGCCGCATCGTCCGCGACGCCGATAACCGTGTCAGCGCCATCGTCGAGCACAAAGACGCCACCGAGGCACAGAAGGCTATCAAGGAAGGGAATACCGGCATTCTGGCGGTGCCGGGCAAACGTCTCGCGGACTGGCTTGGTCGTCTGTCGAACAACAATGCACAGGGCGAGTACTACCTCACCGACGTTATCGCCATGGCGGTGAACGATGGTCTGACCGTGGCGACGGCGCAGCCGCTGGACGCGATGGAAGTGCAAGGCGCCAACGACCGCAAACAACTCGCGGAGCTGGAACGCCACTATCAGATGTGTGAAGGCCGCCGACTGATGGGCCTCGGCGTGACGCTGCGTGATCCTGCGCGATTTGATGTGCGAGGCGACGTCACCGTGGGCCGCGACGTGCTGATCGACGTGAACGTGATCCTCGAAGGCCGTGTCGTGATTGAGGACGACGTGTCCATAGGTCCGAACTGCGTGATCAAGGACAGCACCCTGCGCAAAGGCGCCATCATCAAGGCCAACAGCCACCTTGAAGGCGCCATCGTGGGTGAAGCGGCCGACGCAGGCCCGTTCGCGCGTCTGCGTCCTGGCAGCGTGCTGGGTCCTCGCGCCCATGTGGGTAACTTTGTCGAGTTGAAGAATGCCGAGATGGGGGAGGGCGCCAAGGCGGGCCATCTGACTTATCTGGGTGACGCTATTATCGGCGCGCGTACCAATATTGGCGCTGGGACGATCACCTGCAACTACGACGGCGCCAACAAGCACAAGACGGTCCTGGGCGAAGACGTGTTCATTGGTTCCAACAACTCACTGGTCGCGCCTGTGGATATCTCATCCGGCGCTACGACGGCTGCCGGTTCCACCATTAATCAGAACGTGGCTGCCGAGCAATTAGCAGTCGCGCGTTCGCGTCAGCGCAACATCGATGGGTGGAAGCGTCCAGTAAAAACCAAAAAGAGCTGAGTTATCCACAGTCGAAGCCGGCTTGAACGTCCATGACGGCGTTCAGGCCGGATTCAGTCCTCATGTGCCACCCTGCTTGCGATTCGTATGCACCGGCTGCGAGTTGAGCCGCTCATTTCACAGCCGCCTCTTGACGAGAATCTTTCGATAGGTTTCTATTGCGGCCGTTATCTTTCGAAACGAAACTTAAGGTCAGCCATGTCGAAACGCAATACACCTCAGCGTCGCCACAATATTCTCGCGTTGTTGAATGAGCAGGGCGAAGTGAGTGTGGACGCGCTGGCGAAGCGTTTCGAAACGTCCGAAGTTACGGTTCGTAAAGATTTGGCAGCGCTTGAAAGCAACGGTCTGTTGTTGCGTCGCTACGGCGGCGCCGTGCCGATGCCCCAAGAGCTGATCGGCGAACCCGGCCAGCCGGTGTCTCGCCACAAACAGGCCATCGCTCGCGCGGCGGTTACGCGCATTCGTGAACACGCGCGCATCATCATCGACAGCGGCAGCACCACCGCCGCGATGATCCCGGAACTCGGCCAGCAACCCGGCCTGGTGGTCATGACCAACTCCCTGCACGTGGCCAACGCCTTGGGTGAGCTGGAGCATGAGCCGGTGCTGTTGATGACCGGCGGCACCTGGGACCCTCACTCCGAGTCCTTTCAGGGTCAAGTCGCCGAACAGGTGCTCCGATCCTACGATTTCGATCAACTGTTTATCGGTGCGGATGGTATCGATTTACAGCGCGGTACAACGACATTCAACGAATTGCTGGGCTTGAGCCGCGTCATGGCGGAAGTCGCCCGGGAAGTGATCGTGATGGTCGAGGCCGACAAAGTCGGTCGCAAGATTCCCAATCTGGAGCTGCCATGGAGCAGTGTCCACACCCTCATTACCGATGATCGCCTGCCCCAAGAGGCTCGCGACCAAATTCAGGCTCGCGGCGTGACATTGATCTGCGCCGCTGTTTCCTAGGAGAAGACCATGTGTGGAATCGTCGGCGCCGTCGCTGAACGTAATGTCACAGCCATCCTGCTGGAGGGCCTCAAGCGCCTTGAATACCGCGGCTACGACAGCGCCGGTGTCGCGCTGTTTAGCAACGCTGGTGTGCTTGAGCGCCGTCGTCGTGTGGGCAAGGTCAATGAGCTTGAGCAATCGCTGGCGGGCGAACCGTTGGCAGGCCGTCTGGGCATCGCCCACACACGTTGGGCCACCCACGGTGCGCCGCTGGAACACAACGCCCACCCCCATTTTTCCAGTGGCGAGCTGGCTGTCGTCCACAACGGCATCATCGAAAACCACGAGCCACTGCGCGAGCGCCTGAAAGGTCTGGGCTACCTGTTCACCTCCGACACTGACACAGAAGTCATCGTCCATTTGCTGCACCACAAGTTGCAGGACACACCAGATTTGGCCGCTGCCCTGAAAGCCACCGTCAAAGAACTGCACGGTGCATACGGTCTGGCCGTGATCAGCGCCAAGCAACCGGATCGTTTGATCGCTGCCCGCAGTGGCAGCCCGCTGGTGGTGGGCCTGGGCCTTGGGGAAAATTTCCTGGCATCGGACCAACTGGCGCTGCGCCAGGTAACCGACCGTTTCATGTACCTGGAAGAAGGCGACATCGCTGAAATCCGCCGAGACAGCGTCCAGATCTGGACCGCCGATGGCCAGCCGGTCGAGCGCGAAGTGGTCCAGTACCGTGAAGGCGCAGAAGCGGCGGACAAGGGCGAGTTCCGCCACTTCATGCTCAAGGAAATCCACGAGCAGCCAAAAGTCGTGCAGCGCACTTTGGAGAACCGCCTCGGCCACGGCCAGGTGCTGGTCCAGGCCTTCGGCCCACAAGCCGCCGAGCTGTTCGCTAAAGTGCGCAACGTGCAAATCGTTGCCTGCGGCACGAGCTATCACGCGGGAATGGTCGCGCGTTACTGGCTCGAAGGGCTGGCGGGCATTCCGTGTCAGGTCGAAGTGGCCAGCGAATTCCGCTACCGCAAGGTCGTGGTTCAGCCGGACACGCTGTTCGTCTCGATCTCGCAATCAGGCGAGACTGCTGACACGCTTGCTGCACTGCGCAACGCGAAAGAGCTGGGCTTTCTCGCCAGCCTGGCCATCTGCAACGTCAGCATCAGTTCGCTGGTGCGGGAATCAGACCTGACCCTGCTGACTCAGGCAGGTCCGGAGATTGGCGTGGCGTCGACGAAGGCATTCACCACGCAACTGGTGGCGCTGATGCTGCTGACCCTTTCGTTGGGTCAGATCAAAGGCACGCTTGAAGACGGCGTGGAAGCCGAATTGGTTGAGGAGCTCCGTCGCTTGCCGACCCGTTTGGGCGAAGCGCTGGCCATGGACAGCACCGTGGAGAAAGTGGCCGAGCTGTTCGCGGAGAAGAACCACACCCTGTTCCTTGGCCGTGGCGCGCAATTCCCGGTGGCGATGGAAGGTGCGCTGAAACTCAAAGAGATTTCCTACATCCACGCCGAAGCCTATCCCGCAGGCGAGCTGAAACACGGCCCGCTGGCCCTGGTCGACAGCGACATGCCCGTCGTCACGGTCGCCCCGAACAACGAGCTGCTGGAAAAGCTGAAATCCAACCTCCAGGAGGTCCGGGCCCGTGGCGGCGAGCTGATCGTCTTCGCCGACGAACAAGCCGGCCTGAACAACGGCGAAGGCACCCACGTCATCTCAATGCCACACATCGTCGATGCCTTGGCCCCGATCCTCTACACCATCCCGCTGCAACTGCTGTCGTACTACGTCGCGGTGTTGAAGGGCACCGACGTGGATCAGCCGCGGAATTTGGCGAAATCTGTCACTGTCGAGTAAGTCACGCGTCAGCTTGGAGAAAAAAGAGGCCGCTATCACGCGGCCTCTTCTCTGAAAAAATTCAAACCTTCGCCAGCGGTTCATACGCCTGTTCCGGTATTTCGGATAGTCTCGACGCATGCACCTGTCCGCTCAGGCCATAGAATTTCTGAAAGCTCATAATCAATGGCGTCCATTTGTCCGGATCGATCCGGTTGGCGTGGCCGTCCATGAGCACATCCGGGTGGACGTGCACGCGGTTGATCCGGACTTCGATGAGGCTGATGAAGCCGCGCAGCACGTCGCTGTCTTCGCCTATTCCATGAGCCGCCGCGACGACTGCCTCAAGCTGTATGGGGCATTCCAGCGCTCGTGCGGCCTCGACGGTGTCGGATGCCACCTTGGTCATGCCCGCGCGGCCAAATTTGTCGGGCTCGTACACATAGCCCATCGCTTCTCGAAACGCTGGAACGGGGTACACGCCTGTGGTTTTGGCGATGCGGTCTACGGCGCTCACTTCGTTGACGGAGGGAAGGTTCAGTACGCATTCGTTGGTGCGCAGCAGGTTTTGCGCGGTCTGCGAGCCGGACGCGATACCCAGCACGCCTCGCCACCCCAGCCAGAACGCCGAAGAGATGGGGGCAAGGTTGTGAGTACCGTCTTCATTGACGGTACTCACCAGAACAACGGGGGTGCCGAGGTAAAGGATGTGGGGTTCGGCGACAACGTGGGGCGCATTCATCAGTGGGTTCTCCATGGTCAGATGACTCATGGTGCGGCCCGTTCGGGATCTGTACGCTCCGATTCTTGCGGCGTTTATGTCTGATGGACGGAGGCTGCCTGATACGACTTCAGAATGCCGCAGAAAAGTCGCACGCCAACTGGAATCAGCGCATCGTTGAAGTCATACGCGGGATGGTGCAGGGGCCTTGAGGCTTCGGCGCCATCAGCGCCTAACCAAAAATACGCGCCCGGGCAGGACTGAAGCATGTATGCAAAATCTTCCGATGCCATGGACGCTCGTGTATCCCAACGCACGTTTTCGGCACCCAAAATAGACGCCGCGACATCCCGCACGCGCTCGGCACAGGCCGGGTCATTTTGAGTAACCGGATAACCTTCTCGAAACGCCACTGTACCTGTTGCCCCAAAGGCGCTCGGCAAAGTATTGACCATTGTGGCGATCATTTCCTGTATCCGACTGCGCACATCCCTGGACAGGCACCGGACTGTCCCCCTGATCGTCGCGGTGTGAGGAATGACGTTATAGGCCGTGCCGGCTTCAATCATGGTGACGCTCAGCACGGCAGCGTCCAGCGGAGAGATTCGCCGCGAAACGATGGTTTGCAGCGCTGACACCAACTGGGTCGCCACGACAATGGGATCGATGCCGTTCTCAGGCATGGCCGCATGTGAGCCGGAGCCCTGAATCAGAATGTTGAACGTGTCTTGGGACGCCATCATCGCCCCCGGATTCACGGCCAGCGAACCTTGGCGCAGGCCAGGCCAGTTGTGCAAGCCGTACACCGCCTGCATGGGAAACTGTTCAAAAAGCCCGTCTTCGATCATCCGCCGCGCGCCAGCCCCTGTTTCTTCAGCAGGCTGAAAGATGAAGTGGACCGTGCCCGTGAAGTCCGTCGCTTCGCAAAGATGCTGAGCGGTGGCGAGCAACACGGTGGTGTGACCGTCGTGGCCGCAGGCGTGCATGCAGCCATCATGGGTGGAAGCATGCGCCAAGCCGCTGTTTTCCTGCATAGGCAGGGCGTCCATGTCGGCACGCAAGCCGATGGCGGGCCCTGTTCCTCGTTGTAATGTCGCGACGACACCCGTCCCACCGACCCCACGAGTCACGGTAAGGCCGAAGCTTTCCAGCAACCGGGCGACCTGCTCGCTGGTGCGATGTTCGTGGTAGCCCAATTCTGGATGAGCGTGAAAGTCACGGCGCCAGGCGCAGGCTTGGTCCATGAGCGAAGAAGTGGGTGCGTCTTGAAATGAAGGCATGTTGTTATTCTCGGCTGTCCTTTTTAAGCGTTGCATCGACGGGCACATGCAATCGGAGCCATGTGCCTGTTCACGTCGATCCGGGGGCAATCCCGTCCTTCAATGCAACGACCTTATCCTTCGACGTCTTCTGTTGATGACCATTCCGTAGTTGCATGAGCTGATGCGACAGCACCCTCTGCTGCGGGGAATGGCCCACGCTGTTCTTGCAGGCCGGGTTCGAAAGCATGCACCCGATGAGCAGGGGTCCGATTAAGCAGAAGGCGCATCACATCAGGCCGCGCGTAATGGCCCGCGGGATCGGCAGCGGCCTTTGCCACAGCGATTTCACCGAGATCGATTGGCGCACAGATCACGCCTTCCCATGTGTCGGGCATGCGCTCTGAAATCAGGTTGCCATAAGGGCCATAAATGACGGAGTGCCCTCCGCCGGTGGTGAATAGCGCATGTTTTTCCGGCGCGTCGCAGATTTGATCCACCATTGACTGCGATGTGACGGAGGACGGCGCCAGAACGAAACATCCACCCTCCAACGCGTAGGTCTGGGTGGCGGCCAGACTCGCCTCGGCGCTCAACGAATAGGCGACGTCTTTGTACAAGCTGAAGCCGGGCCACGCTGCTACATGCAGCTGCTCGTTCTGGCTGTACATGGCGAATTTGGTCAGCGGCTGCAGATGCTCCCAGCACGACAGTGCACCGATGCGCCCCAGTGGGGTCTCGCTGACGACCAGGTCGCTGCCGTCGCCCTCGCCGAATACCGTTCGCTCCATGTGTGTGGGCTTCAATTTGCGACGTCGGGAGACGCTTTCGCCGCTGTCGTCGATGATCCAGTTACCGACGTAAAGGCTGGCGCCGATACGCTCGACCACGCCCAGCGATACATGGATTTTGTGCTGCCGGGCAGCGGCGGCGATTAGCCTTGCACCTTCGCTTTCATAGGTGAAGGCGTTCTCATAAAAGCGACGTACCCAGCCCTTGGAGAAACCCCAAGCGGGGGCATCGAGCCAGATCCACCACGGATAACCGGGAATCCAGTCTTCGGGAAAAGCGACGATTGACGCACCCTGACGCGCCGCTTCGGCAATGTAATGGAGGGTTTTTTCAACGGACAACTGAAGATCGCAAAAACCCGGTGCGGCCTGGACCACGGCAGCGGTGAACTCAGCGGGAAACGGTGAATGTTGCGAGGCGGACATGTTCATGATGGCTACTCAACAGTAAAGCGTTGATGACGTGGCGTTGTAGGTGGTTCAGCCGCGTACAGGCAGATCCGCAATCGGCATGGGTATCGCTTCGGGCTGCGCATCGCGAGCCACCGCGAACAACGTCTCGACCCTTTCGCTTTCTTGCGCTGTGTGGGGCTTGAAGTAGGCAAAACCCACATAAACCGCCAGGTTGACGACCAGCGCCAGCACGCCCGATGACAACCCATAGGCCCCAGCCAGCGTCTCTTTGAAAAACAGTTCAAGCATGATCACCAGCACGAAACCCACGACCATTCCGGCGATGGCCCCTTGCTTGTTACCGCGCTTCCAGAAGATGCCGAGGAACTGCGGCACAGCCAGCTGAATGACCCCTTGATAGGCCAGCACAGCCAGGGTGAACAGAGCGGGGAGCGAGAGACAGGCCACCCATGCAGCCAATGCAGTCAGCACAACCATCGCAAGCTTGGAGACGGTGACGAGTTGGCGCGGCGTGAGATCGACGTAGTTCCCGATGAGGTCGTTGGCGAACTGAGCGCCTGTCGCTTGAATGCTGCCGTCGGTGTGACCGATGGACGCCGCCAGCAAGACAACCCCCGCCAATCCGAGTAACACCAAGCCTCCGGCCTGCTGGCTGACGAGGAACCATACGTCTTCTTCGTGACCGGCGATTCCTGGGAGCTGCGACGCGAGCATCCCGAAAATCAACAGTGAGACGCCGAAGATCAGCGACAGCGGCATGGCCAGCGCCGCCGACTTTTTCAGGGCAACCACGCCCTCGGCGGTGAATAGCCGCACGAAGATGAACGGCAGGCACCAGCCCCCGATCGTCCCGGTAAAGAGCAGGCTGAACAGATACAGCGGGCCTTCCTTCGAGCCAATGCCAGGAAGCGCGAACATTTTGGGGTCAAGTGAGCCCAGCGTGATCCCTTTGGAGAAGCACAGCCATGCGATCAATGCACACAGCATCACGCTGCCGAAGACGTAAGCGACGATGCCTTGATACATATCGGAGATGATGACACCACGCATACCCATGCGAATGGTCCAGATCTGCCGTATGGCCACCACGATGACGCCTAGAATCACAGCTTCAGAGAAGGGCAACGCGCCCAATGACATGAAGTGAAACAAGCCACCCATCGCCTGCATGGCTAAGACCAGCCATGGAAATCCGGACACGATGCCAATTAACGCGGCGATGGTACGGATGTGCCGTGAGTCATAGCGAAGGGCGAACAGATCGGGCTGTGTGTGCAGGTCGAATTTCTTGCCCCACACCCACACGGTTTTGGCCATGGCGTACATCAGCACCACGGTCAGCAGGCTGTACGCGAGGACATAGAACGAAATCACCCCGGCGCCGGCCGCTAGCCCGGCAAATGCAGTAAACATCGCGCCTGGGTACCAAGTGTTCAGGAACGACATCGCCTGGTAATTCGCGCCGAATGATCGGCCGCCGACGGCATAGTCGGTGAAGTTCTTGTCTTTCACGTGGCTGCGTTGAAGGACGTAGATGATCATCGCGAAGAAGATCAGAAGCATTCCGAAAGTGACAATCATTGAAGTTCTCCCGCTTCGGATTCCTGCATGTATGCCGCCACGACGCTGGCCGTGATCGAGATGCAGATCGCGATGAAATAAAAGAGTGTCGGCGCAAGGCCAGCGATAGGTGTCTGGTGATCGTTCACTAACCAGTGAAGCGGTGGCAGCATCAACACGATCGCGTTGGCCACGAACCAGAGCCGAATGAGAGAGGAGCCGCGAATTAATTGTGATGTAGGCATGGCAGGCGTCCGTGGAATCCTTTGGTAAAACCCAAAGAAAGGTGGTAGGAATTGCCTGACATAAAAATGTAAGGCACGCGGCCACTGTAGGAGCGCCCATTGGGTAATCCCATCGTTCAAATGAACGGGGTGTGCTTCAAGCCAGTGTGACGTGCCACGAGGAGGCCTGATTGACGCAATGGAGTGCGACTGCTTGGTTCTGCCGCTTGCAGCCACCGGACGACAGCGTCCCAGGAGTCACCCATGTTGAAAACGCTCACAGATTGCGGCGACGTGGTTTTGAACATCAACACATCAGCCTTTGAAGCGGACGCGGAAGTCTTTCAAGAGCAGGTGTTGAACCAGATCGATCAGGTGATCGGCTTCGATCGAGCCTGGTGGGGCATCATGTCCCCCACTGCGGCGGGCTTTACCCTGCTGAGTTCATACCAGGCCAATCTCCCCGACTCGTATGTCGAGAAATGGCAAACGTGTACCGGCGATGACCGATTGGCGATGAGTGTGAACGATGCGCCGACGCGCACCGTGCGTTTCGGCACTCAGGAATTGCACAGCACTGAGGGGCTTTACGAGATCAATGCCGACGTTGGCAACAAGTACGCCCTGTGTACGGCCTACAGATTGCCGGGACGAGACGACGACTTCCTGTTTCTTTCATTGTTTCGATGCGGCCGAAGCGCCGCCTTCGACAAGTCAGATGTGTGGGCCAAACAGTTTCTGATGCCTCACGTCAATTTGGCGTGGCGCCACAATCTTTCGCGACGTCAGGACCATTATGCGGGGGCAGCCGACGCCTCGACCGTCATGAGTTGCGTGTTCGTCGACCTGCAATTTGCCGTGCTGGATCCGCCACCGCGCTTTCGTGAGCTCGTTCGTTCGGTCTGGCCGCACTGGTGCGGCCCCACGCTGCCTGAGCCGCTGATACAGGGTCTGCTCAATGTGCCTCGCGGCTCGGCAGTGAGATTTGCAAGACTCGGTTTTACCTTGAAACCGGCGGGTGGTCTTAGCCTGTTGAGCATTTCGGCCGTATCAGCCCTGGACAGTCTGACCCCGCGCGAATCGCAAGTAGCCGCGGCATTTGCCTGCGGGCAGTCATACAAGGAAATCGCGCGCTCTCTGGGATTGTCGCCAGCAACGGTACGGCATTACCTGCGAGAGATTTACGCCAAGCTGGGACTGACCGATAAGGTCGAACTCGCCAATCTGGTGCATCATGCGCCCGGTCGCGCAGAGCCCTGACCCGCGTGTTATGACGGATATACCGTGATGACCCCTCTTATGATCTCTTGATGAAGTCGATCAGGTAGGTGGACAACGTGTCGTAATCGTCATTGAAGTGGTGGTTCCCGGGAATCCCAAGGGTCTTTCCGACGACGGTGGCGTCCGTGCATCCGCTCTTGCGCGCTTCATCCGTGCCGTACACACAGAACACTTTATTGGCGGGCAGCTTTGCCATTTCCGGGCCTGTCGGGTATTTGCCGGTGTCTTTTCCCATCATGCCTTCGATGCGGATTTCGAAGTTGGCGCTACGTGCGAACGACAGCAGCACAATGCTCTGAACATCGGCCTGATCGGTAACAGGCAAGCGATTGTAGAGCGCGGGAAGTACATCAGCGCCAAACGAATAACCGGTGAGGATGAAGTGTTTGATGCCCCATTTCTGGCGGTAGTGCTCCATCATTTGGGACAACTCTTGGGCGCTTTTTTCCGGGCTTTTGAAGTCCCAGTAATACTCCAGCGCATCGACGCCGACGACGGCGATATCGGCGTCGGACAGATGTTCCGAAACGCGTTTGTCCAGTCCCCGCCAACCGCCATCACCTGAATAAAAGAGCGTCAGTGTATCGCCGGGGCTGGCGGCAGGCAGTTCAATCAACGGCAGCTTGTTGAGCATGTTCAGTTCGGGGATGTTGAGAATCGTATGACGCAGATACGTTTCCAGTTCCTCGGAAATCAGCTTTTTCGGCGTCATCGGTGTTGTGACGTGAGTGGCGACGCCGTTTTCCCAAACAGTCAATTTGTTCGACGTCAGGTTGTGCCATGTCCCTTTTGACGGGAGCACGGTGGCGGGGTCTGCGCAGACTTCCTTACTGGCCTCCCCAATGCCATCGGTCGTCAGCGAAACGGCGATTGCCCGTTCATTTGTTTGCAGTGAGAGCCAACGCTGCGCCAGCATGGCCTCTTCATCGAGCCCTACGACAATATCGGCAGTCGGCGCGAAGCGTCGCAAGGACTCGTCGAATTTGCGAAGGGCCTGCAGGCAATCGGAAGGTGAAAGTTCGATCTTCACCACGGTGGCGGAGGCATCGAAACTCAGTTTGCGCAGGCGCTTGGTTTCCAGGTCGTTGTCCACAGGCACAGCGATGACGATGGTTTTTTTCGACACATTGGGCACGAACAGCGTCAGCGTCGACGAGCCGCCGAGGTCGTGAGTCTGCACGGTGGGTAAGACGCGTGGCAGCATGGCTCTGCGAGCCTTTCGTTCAACGACCGAGTGAGAGTGGACCGCCCATGCAACGGCCAATGCGACGAGGACAGCGATGGCGACCAGCAGGTATTTTTTTTGTTTGAAGCGCCGACTGAGGGTTTTGATCGTTTGCATTCTGATTATTCTAAAAAGCCTTTCTGCCTCAGGTATCGCGAGGAAAACCTCTGACGGTCACAGGGCGAAAACGGGGGTATGGGATTGGGCGCAAAAGGCACCCGAGCGCAGGCGCCGCATCATACGTGAAGACTTGAATGCCATTCACTGTATCCCGCTCCGCCTGTCTGGAGGCTGACGTACTATCGTTCACAGGAATGAATGGAGGAAAAAAACCACTCGTAAGTGGTTTAAAAAGAGGGTGTAAATAAGACGCCGGTCAAACCTCGCAGGTGTTTGAATTCACGCGACCTTGTGCACACTCGCTGCTTCACAAACATGCCCCTTTACCGTCTTGCCTGCCTGCTGCACCGCCCATTTCATGAACTCGACAATCGCCCATTCCTCACGCCGCTCTTTGGCGCAGTAAACGAAATAGTCGAATTTCAGTTCGGACGTAGCGTTGGTCACTTGCACCAGGCGCTTGGAGCGCAGGGCTTCGGACGCAAACACGTTGTTGACCAAGGCAATCCCTTGGCCCGCACAAGCGGCACTTATCAACAGGGATTCATCGCCATAACTCGATCCCTGGATCATTTTGCGGTTGTTCACACCGAACGCATTCATCCACACCTTCCAGTAGTTGCGTTCGGTGTCTTGGAGCAGTGGATAAGTCAGGCAGTCTTGTGGACTGTCGATGGTCCGTTGTTTGGTAAGCAAGTTTGGACTGCACACGGGGATCAAATAAGACGACCAGAGGCGGGTGGCATGGTTGTCCGGGCTGCTGGCCATTTCTCGCTGAATAGAGATATCCACATGGCCATGCTTGAGATCCGAGAGGCCATTGCAAATCTGTATCGAGATTTCGATGGTCGGGCACCGCTCTTTGAAACTTCCCAGCGCGGGGATCAGCCAGGAGCTGGCGATGGTGGACGTGGTGCTGATGACCAGGCGGGTCTGGCGAGGCTGTTTGAGGGCCGCGCCAGACCAGGCTTTTTCGATCACGTCGAAGGTGTCGGACAGCTCATCGAACAGGCTGCGGCCACTGGTGGTGAGCTGAATGCCTTTGGCGTCGCGTTCGAACAGGCGTTTTCCAATCTGATCTTCCAGCCCTTTGATCTGCTGGCTGATGGCGGCGGGGGAGACGCACAGGTGATCGGCGGCGCGTTTCATACTGCCCACCTTGCACACCTCGACGAAGGTGCGAAGGGCAATCAAGGGAATCGCTCTGCTCATCGTACTGACTCCGCCCGGATGCCACAGCCCGAAAGCTGAAGGGTGAACGCGTGTGTGAGTGATGCCATGTCAGTCATTCCAGAACGTGTCGTTATCTCCGGTCCGGCAGATCCATGAGTAAATGCCGGGCGAAGAAAGGCCGAGTCTGGCGGTCGCCACCAGACAGTCTCGTTACGGATTCAGCTGTGGATAAGTGCGTGAATCAGGTAGTGGCGGGGTTGTCCCGTGATTCGGGTAACGGTTTGGGCGTGCTCTTGCTGAGCACGAACCACACGGCTAGACAAATCAGCCCGCCACCGTACAGATGACCCGCCGACAAATGTTCATCCAGGAACATCACGCCCCAGAGCACCCCGAATGGCGGGATCAAAAAGGTGACGGTCAGTGAGCGGACGGGGCCGATGTCAGCAATCAGCCGGAAATACAGAATGTAGGCGCAGGCCGTACACACAAAACCCACCGCGAGAAGGGACAACCAGACCGTTGAATCTCCCCAGCTGACGGGCGGGTTGACGGTGGCCGAGATGCCGAAGAACGGCACGAGAAACAGCGTAGCGCCGATTTGACTGCCAAACGCGACGAGTTTGGCGTCGAGACCGCCTTTGTCGGCAATCCACTGGCGGGTGAGAAACCCTGCCACGCCGTAGCAAGTGGTTGCGACCAAACAGGCCAGAGCACCCATCACCACCGTGCTGGTGAAGGTCATCGGGCCGGTGGTGGTCAACAAGGTGATCCCCAACAAGCCCACCAATACACCCGCTGCTTTTTTCGGAGTCAGCGTGTCATTGAAAAACATGGACCCGATCAAGACGCCCATTAACGGCGTGGTGGCATTGAGAATGGCGGAGTATCCGGCGGGTAATAGCAACGCCGCCATGCTGTACATCAAAAACGGAATACCCGAGTTGATGATACCCAGCACCATGGTCGCTTTGAGTTTGCCCTGGAAATCGTGGCGGGTTTTAAACATCGCCAGGATGACGAATAAACCGATGGCGGCGATTGATACCCGGAAGAATGCGGTAGGCAATGCGCCTAATACCGGGGCGGCCACGCGCATGAACAGAAAACTTGCTCCCCAGATCGCAGCGAGGAGAAGCAGTCGAACATAATCAGATGGACGCATAGCACTTCCTTCCCAAATCCAATGCTTGAAACGGACGGCGCGAAAGTTGTGGATTGACGCTTGTCGAGCCGGGGTGTGATGATTTGAGCAGTCTCTCCAGTCGTGCTCAAGCGAGCTTTTCTAACGCACATTAGATTTTCTTAACTGATTTTCTTAACTAAGGACCGGCATGAAATTCCCGCCCTTGTACGCGTTGCTTTGCTTTGAAGCGACGGGGCGTCACGCCAGCATGAAGAGCGCGGCGGGCGAGCTTTTCGTCACCCCGGCGGCGATCAGCCAACAGATCGCCAAGTTGGAAAAAGCCGTGGGCGTCACGCTGTTCATCCGCAACACCAAGCGTCTGGAGCTGACCCCCGAAGGTAAGATTTACTTACGCGCGATCCGCCCCGCATTAGGCCAGATCTCAGACGCGACTCAGCGGCTGATGAGCGACAACGGCCCTAATACCATCACGGTCAGTTGCACCAGCGGTTTTGCGATGCAATGGCTGTTGCCGCGCCTGCCGGATTTTCAGGCGATCTGCCCTGGCATCGAAGTGTTGATCAGCACGACCAATCGATTGGTTGACCTGTTGGGCGACGGGGTGGATTTCGCCGTGCGCCACGGGCTTGGACGCTATCCGGGTCTGGAGGTCGAGATGCTGATCAACGACCGTTTGCAGCCGGTATGCGCGCCGAGCCTGCTGCCGGAGTCGCGCTTTCTGTCATCGCCCATCGATCTGAAGAATTACAACCTGCTGCACGACGAACACCGTGAAGACTGGGCGCTGTGGCTGCGGGCGGTGGGCATCGAGGACGCTGAAGCTGCGGTGCACAGGGGCTCAGTATTTGTGGATTCCAACGGGGTGATCGAGGCTGCGTTGGCGGGCATGGGCATCGCACTGGTGCGTCGGTCGCTGGTGCGCGAGGAGCTGGCGTCTGGGCGGCTGGTGGTGCCGTTTCGCGCGACGATCGACACGCCCATTGCGTATTACCTGGTCTACGACGAGACCGCCATCCTGCCTAAATCCAGCCGTCAGTTCCGGGATTGGCTGGTGTCCCAGGCGATAGCCAGCCAACGGGAATTCACGACGCGCTGAGGAGTGGGGTGCCTATCCACGGCGGCTATACCGTTCACATGCTACCTGCTGGAGAATCGCGGCCCCCCTGAGGGAGCGAATTCATTCGCGAAAAGTCAGTTCAGACGATGCATTTATAGCGACTGATCCATTTTTCGCGAATGAATTCGCTCTCTCAGGTTTCAATACATCCGCCCCTTTTTATCGCGACAGTTAAGCCCTGCTTTAGCGTCAATTGAGCAAACATTTCGCGCCAAATAATCTGTTAACCACTTGATAAGCATGATGATTAAGCAAACTTGAGTTAAGTCAAACTTAACCACTGATTGCATATTTCTTGTTTGCTCCCCTTCCCGAATTTCTTCAGCTTATCCCTCAACTCAACGGCGTCGTTAAGCCTTGGCTAGCGCCGGCAAAACAACGAGCAAGGATGCTCCGGGTTGAAGGAGACACTTCATGACAGGCTTTCAAATTTTCCGTCCCATGGCGTGGGACAAACTGGTTCATGAATACGATCTGGACGGGTCCCGGCTGTTGCCGTGGGACGGTTATCCGACCCCGATTGGCGGCGGTTGGTGCGTTGTCCGTCCCGGCACCAAGTCCCTGTCCCACACCCAGATCGATCAAGAGTTCTTCATCGGCATAAAAGGCACGGCCAAGCTGGTCGTTGTCGATCAGACCTACCCCTTCACCATGGGCGATATCGCCGCCATTCCGAAACACACCGACCATTACGTCCTTAACGACACCGACGAAGATTTTCACTTCTACGTGGTCTGGTGGGACCGCGATTCGGCCAACCGTTTCCTCGACGAAGACGCCCAACAGGCCGTCGCCCTGAACGAGTTCGCGCTGCAAAAAGCGACGATCCATGACGTGTCCGATCAGAGGGCTTCGTAATGGGCAAGCTCCTGGTCACCATTACACCGCCCACCCCGAACGGCGACCTGCACATCGGTCACATGGCCGGGCCGTTTCTGGCTGCGGACATCTACACCCGCGCACAACGCCAGCGCGGGCATGATTGCACGCTGGTTTCCTATTCCGATGACTATCAGTCCTACATGCTGCGCCGTGGCATCGAACTGGACCGATCGCCCCAGGAGCTGGCGCTGGAAAACACCGACAAGATCAACGACACCCTGAAAAAGATGGGGATTGAAGTTGATTTCTGGATGCGCCCTTATCGCAATAACTATTTCAAGAAGGCGGTCGAAGAAACCTACGAATCGGCGATGAAGGCGGGGGCCATTTACAGAAAAGTCAGCCAGGAACCCTACTGTGAACAGTGCGAAAAATGGGGCTATGAGGCGTTTGGGCGGGGCAATTGCGATCATTGCGGTTCTGACTCCGACGCCAGCCAGTGCGAGGAATGCGCCCACACGCCCAACGCGTCGAAGATGACCGAGTTTCGCTGCAAATTGTGTTCGTCCCAGATGATCTGGCGACCGGTCGAGCGTGAGTTCCTGGCGCTGTCCAACTTCCGCAGCCATCTACAGAGCACTTTCGAACACGCTCCGCTGCGCCCCTTCATTCGCCGCTTCCTCAACGAAGAGTTCGAAATCGGGCCGATTGATTGGGGCATCACACGTCCTCACGACGGCGGCTTAGACCTCAAGCCCGACGGCAGCCGACGCATTCACACGTGGGTGATGGGCCTGTCGGGTTATCTCGGCGCGTTCCGCGAATACCTCAACGAACACAAGCACGCGCCTTGGGAATACGACGAGTACTGCCGCTCGGGCAAAGGCCGATTGGTGCATTTCCTTGGCTACGACTGCGCGTTCAGCCACATGATGGTTTACCCCGCGCTGCTCCAAACCATGCACAGCTACCGCATGCGTCAGACCTTCTATACCAATCAATTCCTGACCCTGAACGGCAAAAACCTCTCCACCAGCCGCAATTACGCGATCTGGGCCCGGGACCTGGTGGCCGACGCCTGCACCGACAGCGCCCGGTTCTATCTGGCTTTGATTGCGCCGGAACAAGACACCGATGACTTCGATGTCGAAAAATTCGCCGCCTGGCGCGAGCAAACTTTCAACGAGGTGCTGGTGAAACTCGCCGCGCAGGCCGAGCGGGAGCGCGTGGAGGGCGACAGCCTGAAGGTCACGTCGGCTGATGCTGCGGCGATCAAGCTGCTGGTGGCCCGCTGGTTCGAAGTGACTTCGGTGGATCACTTCAGCATGAAAGGCCTGGCCGTCTTGCTTAGCGACGTGATCAACGCGGCCCGTGATCGCCAATTGCTTGGCAAACGCATCCTCCCTTACATGGCGTTGATCGGGGCGATTGGTGCGCCAGTGTTTCCGGATTTGGCCAAGCAGATTCTGCGCTACTGCCGTTTCACGGAGAACGAAGTATTTCATCAGCTGGTGTACGTCAGCGCCGTTGAGTACGAGATCTGATCAGGAGACGCTGATGAAGACGTCATTCGATGTGATCGTGATCGGCGCGGGTGTCATGGGCGCGTCGATTGCCGCAGCGCTCGTCGAAAGCGGCCTCGACGTTGCCCTTATGGAAAAGGGCATCGGCGGCGGCCAAGGGGCAACGCGTGATACCGGCGGCATCGTTCGGGCTCTGGAGCTGGACCCCGCGTTGCGCCCGCTGACTCGACGCGGCGCGCATCACGGCACGACCGGGATCGTTCATGCCGTGTTCGAACAGGCCCTGAAACGCACTGGCGTCGCGTACATTGCCAATTCTGAAATCTGCGGCCGTTATCTCGATGCCGTGGGCACGCAAAACGTCGAGCTGCATGCGTCGGTCAGCGCGCTGGACAACGGTCGCTTCAGCGCCTTTTGCGATGACGAATGCCTGCTCATCGAGCGTGATGGCGGCATGGTCGATGCCTTGTCGGCGGTCTCGAACCTGTGCCGTTACGTCAGTGAGAAGGCAACGTTTCTCGATCATCTCGCGGTGGATAAATGCGTCGAACTCGAAGGCTCAGTCCAAGTGCACGCGGGCAAATTGTGTCTGGAGGCGACCTGGGTCGTCGACGCCTGCGGTGCTGATGGTCCGCTGCCGAGGCCGCCTGGCGTGGTGCACGCCCGCACCATTCCGTTTACTCGGGTGAGTTGCGACGAAGCCCCGAGCATGCCGGTCATCGCGCATCATCTGAACACCTATTTGCTGCCGCTTGGACGCACCTTGATGCAAGTGGGCGGGCAGCGTCGTCATCGCGCGGACCACGCAAGCCACTTGAACCTGTCTGTGATGGATAACGAACAGGACGTGATGGCCCGTATCGCCAAGCTGGGCTTTGACACGCAACACAGCCTTCCGGTCGTCACCCAGGTCGCGTGGGACGCTTACACCGATGACGGTCGGCCGCTGGTGGGTCGTTCCAGCGCCAACAGCCACATTTATCTGGCCACAGGCTTTTGTGGCATCGGCTTCAAGATGGCGCCTAGCGTCGCAGAGTTGCTGTCTTTCGAACTCCGCGGTTTGACGGCGGGTGTGTCGATGGATGCTGACCATCGCTCGATCATGAAAGCGTTCAACCCCAGCCGGTTCACCGAGGTGGCATTGTCATGATGCGCCTGGGTATCTGCGCCGCGTTGGACGTCGGCACCACGCTGCATGCCCGCAGCTTTTTGCGTGGCGTATACCTCTCAAGCCATTTATTCAGCCACATCCGGCGTGCGCAGCATTTTTATTTCGACGATGGCGCCACGGCTGATGGCGGTCGTGCGGCGGCCGAGCGTTTAATCGAGGCGCGGGTGGACGCGGTGATCGGCCATTTCGCGTCCGAGTCCGCTGCCGCCGTAGTGGAGAGTTATGCACAGGCTGGCATTCCGCTGATCCTCCCGGCCTCGACCGCTGCGGCCCTGACCGAAGAGGGCCGCACGACGTTCAGGGTATGTGCATCAGACAAGGTGTTGGCAAAACGGCTGCTGGCGTTTGCTGAAACTCAGGGCCTGTTCAAGCTTGCGCTGTACGCCGATCAAAGCCTGCACGGTCAGCGCCAGTTAAAAGAGCTTGAGAACGCCGCAAAGTTATCCACAGTGCAGATTGTTCAAGACACCGTTCAAGCCGACGCGCTGGTGTTTTGTGGACGATTGAAAGCCAGCCGCCAGTTCCTTGTGGAAAACCGCCTTTCCGGTTGTGGATTACCGCTGTTTTTCACCGACGATGCTGCGTCACCTGCGTTGGTGAGCGGATTACCGCAGACCGGCGTCGTTTACGTGGTCAGCTTTCCCATCGCCAGCGATCTGCCCGAGGCCCAATCAGTGGATCGGGCGTACCAACGGATTTACGGCGAATCGGCGCCGGTCTACGCCATCGAGACGTTGGCCGCGTTCTCTCTGATAGACCTCGCCGTTCGCCAGCACCGCAGGCTGCTAACGGCGCTGCGTTCGGATGAGTTTTCCACACCCGCAGGCCCTATCCGTTTCAGCGATGGGGAAAACGATCACGCCCGGGTTTCGCTTTGGGTCTACGCCGACAAGCGCGTCCATGAAAGACGGCTGCTGTGTTGAATCGGGCCGCTCTCGGCTCGCCAAGTCTTTGAACCTTTCAGGAAGAACCACCATGAATCAGTTTGAAATCGAGGGTTTGCGTCAGGAGCTGGACGTTGTGTCGGTCGGCTTCGGTCCCGCCGGTATCGCACTGGCCTGTGCGCTGGAAGACGAAGCGGAGGACAACGGCAAGAAGCCGTTTCAGCGCGTCCGTTTTTTTGAGAAAGGGCGCGATTCGACTTGGCACGGCGCCTTCCTGCTTGCGGGCACTGACATCAACCACCACGTCTTTCGCGACCTGGTGACGCCGCGCAATCCCCGCAGCCGTTTCTCCTTCGCGATGTACCTCAAGGAAAAAGGGCGGCTGTACAAGTTCGGTCTGCTGGGACGTCCCGCAAGCCGTGTGGAATGGTCAGACTACATCGGGTGGGTCGCCGCGCAATTAAAAGACTACGTCTCCTACGATGAAGGTGTGCTGGATGTGTTGCCCGTTGCGGAAAAAGGCATCTTGCGCGCAGTGGATGTGGTCACCGCTCAAGGGACCTATCGTACAAAGCGGCTGGTGCTTTCCCACGGCAGTTTGCCCAACATTCCCGAAGCGTTCAGCCCTCACTTGGGCGGGCGGGTTTTCCACACCTCGCAGTACCTGAAGAACATTCACCTGGGCGGCGGCCCGATTGCCCAGCGCTGGCTGGTGCTGGGGTCGGGCCAAAGTGCAGGCGAGGCGGTGGCGCATCTGCTCGGTGCCGCGCCAACCACCCAAGTGCATTCTGTCCACAGGGGCGTGGGTTTCCGGGTCGGGCAACTGGGGCAGTTTCCGAACATGGCGTTCTTGCCAGAGCAGGTCGATTACTTCCACCAACTGGACCCGTCCAGTCGCAGCAAGGTGTTCGACGAGATCCGTTCGACCAACTACGCAGGCATCGACGCTGACGAAAGTCAGGCGTTGTACTCCTTCATGTACGAAGGCGAAGTCAGCGGGCATCAGCGTTTGAACCTGCACACGTGGTCCAGCGTCATCTCGGTGGAGCAGGTGGGCGACGCGTATTCCGTCGTCCTGCGCGACAGCAACACGGGGCTTGAAACCACGCTTTATGTCGATGGCATCGTCCTCGGCACCGGTTATGAACAGCTCGCGGTGCCGCCGTTGCTCACCTTGCTGCAACCTTGGTTGCTGCGCGAAGAAGACGGCCATCTGGCCGTGGACCGCCACTACCGCGTGGGCCTTCAACACAGCGAGGGCGTGCAGATTCTGGCCAACGGCACGTCAGAAAAAACCCACGGCATTAGCGACGCGCAGTCGTTTTCCATGGTCGCACTGCGCGCCCAGCAACTGACCGACGCCTTGCTCGCCACGCAACCTCGGCAACTGGCGCCGGTGGTGGCACATCCCAAGCGCTCAATGGCCGCACGGGCTGAGGCACGGCCATGAACTTCATCTCGCATATCGTGGGCGATTCGAACTTCGTCCGGCTCAAGGGGTTAGGGTTCGAGAATCTGCACCTCAAGCTGGAGTCCTGTAACCCAGCCGGTTCGATCAAGATGAAAACCGCCATCGGCCTGATCGACTCCTACGCCGAGCGCCGACTTATCCACAGGGACACGGTGTTGATCGAGTCATCTTCGGGCAACCTCGGTGTGGCCCTGGCAATGATCTGCGCGGAGCGAGGCTACAAGTTTTGTTGTGTGGTCGACCCCAACACCAACCTGCACAACATCAAGATGATGGAAGCCTTCGGCGCGCAGATCGTGATTGTCACCGAGCGCGACGATAACGACGGCTACCTGGGCACTCGCATTCGCTACATCCGCGACACCGTGGGCCGCGATCCGCGTTATCTGTGGCTCAACCAGTACAGCAACCCGGCCAACGCCCGCACCCATGAGCAAACCACGGCGCGCTCGATTCACATCGCATTTCCGGCGCTGGATTACCTGGTGGTTGGCGTGGGCACCACGGGCACGTTGATGGGCTGCGTGCAGTATTTCCGCAAGCATTCGCCACGCACCAAGATCATTGCTGTGGACAGTGCCGGCTCGGTGACCTTCGGTCAGGCGCCGGGGAAGCGCTTCATTCCGGGCCTTGGATCAAGCCAGATCCCGCCGATCTTTCGCGCCAATCATTTGCACAAACAGCAAGTGGTCGATGAGCGCGCCACGGTTGCCATGTGCCGATGGTTGGCGAAGTCCAACGGCGTGTTGGCGGGGGGATCGACCGGCACGGTGGTCGCAGGTCTGGCGGCGCCATCTCTGGAGATTCCTAAAGACGCGGTGGTGGTCGCGATCTCCCCCGACGCTGGCGAGCGCTACCTCGAAACGATCTACAACGATGAATGGGTCATGCAGAAATTCGGGCGAGCCGAGCTGGCCGCGCTGTCGTCGCAGCCCATCAGCCGCTATCTGAACACCTACGTCCACACCTTCGAGGGGGAAGCGTTGAATGTCTGAATTCCATGTCATCCCGGGCGCTGTGATCAAAGACATCCTCGACAGCCAGGCGCACACCATGGTCGCGCGCGTCGAACAGGTCTATCTGCAACACCACGACGGTCAGACCCTCAACCCGGACAGCTACTTCCTGCGTTTTCCACAACAACCGGCCAACCGCATCATTGCGCTACCCGCATCGCTGGAGGGCGAGGACGCTGTCGCGGGCATCAAATGGATTTCCAGCTTTCCCGGTAACGTCGCCCAGCAAAAACCTCGCGCCTCGGCGGTGGTGATTCTCAATGATCGCGAAACGGGCTACCCCTATGCCTGCCTTGAAGGCGCTCAGATCAGCGCGGTCAGAACAGCGGCGTCAGCGGTGTCAGGCGCTTATTGGCTCAATAGTCAGTCGCGTCAGGCGGAGTCTGTGGGATTTATCGGCGCAGGCGTTATCGCCCGCAACATTGCTCGGATGCTGGCGGTGGAAGGTTGGGAGATCGGGCAAGCGGTGGTGCATGACTTCGACGACGCGTCGGCCCTGGCGTTGAAGGGATTCATTGAGCAGACCGACTTATGCACAACCCGCACAGGCTCATTGGAAGACGCGCTAGCGGCGGATCTCGTGATCTTTGCCACCACGGCGGGCGAGCCGTACGTGAAGCCGCCGATGGCGTTCCGCGCCGGTCAGGTGGTGCTGAACATTTCGTTGCGCGACCTTGCCCCTCAACTGCTGCTGACGGCTAACAATCTGTGCGATGACGTCGAGCATTGTATGAAGGCCAATACCTCGCCGCATTTGGCGGAGCAAGTGACTGGCAACCGTGAATTCATGAACGGCACGCTGGCCGGGTTGATTCGCGGCGAGGTACAGCTTGATCCGCGCAAACCCTCGATCTTTTCGCCTTTCGGGCTGGGTGTGCTGGACCTCGCGTTGAGCAAATTCGTTGTAGACACTGCGCTAGCGGATGGCCGCGCCGTCGCCATCGACTCGTTCTTCGGAGAAACGCTGAGATGGAATTGAGTGCCGATCTGCGCCTTGATAGGTCCTTCATAGAAACGAACCCTGTGGATAAAGTCGGGCCAAAACCGGCGATCAAAATTGGCATTGTCGGCTGTGGGTCACGTGGACTGACCGTCCTGGAGCGTCTCTGCGCGCTGGCGGGCGAGGGTGAGCGGCGGGTGGAGATCATTGTGTTCGATCCCCATCGGCCGGGGCCGGGCCTGCATTCGGTTGAGCAGCCGGAGTATTTGATGCTCAACACTGTGGCGTCGCAGATTTCCATGTTCCCTGATCAGGCTGCTCTGGGCGGGTTGAGGGGCCGACAAGGGCCGAATTTCTACGAGTGGTGCCTGCGTTTCAAATCCGCTGAACGTGTGGTGAAACCCAATGAGTTTCTGCCCCGTTCCTGGCTAGGCGAATACCTCGCGTGGACTTATGACGAGGTGATTCGGACGCTGCCCGAGCAGGTTCGGGTGATTCATCATGCGCGCGCTGTGGATAAGGTCGACTACACCGATCAGGGGCGTTTTGAATTGTCCACAGGGGATAAAAAGCACCGCGTCGACTGGCTTTTGATCACGGTCGGTCACGCTGAAAATCGGCCTTCAGCGGCTCCGATTACCCAGATAACGGCGCGTCTACACGCTTATCCACAGCCGTATTCGCTTCAAACGATTTCATCCACAGATGCGGTGGGCGTTGAGGGGCTAGGCCTGGCCGCAATGGATGTTGTCGCCGGGTTGACGGTCGGTAGAGGCGGGCGCTTTGTGCAAGGACCCAAGGGACTGCGCTATCTGACGTCAGGTCAGGAACCGCAGGTATTCATGTACTCCCGCAACGGTCTGCCTTACCGCACACGCCCCGACATCACGTCCCATCGCGTGGGAGCGCCCGCGCTGATCTTCACGCTGTCTGCGGTGGCCGATCTTCGCGCCCGGCACCCGGACGGGCTGGACTTCGAAGCTCACGTGCTACCGCTGCTCAAGGCCGAGATGCTCGCGGAGTACTTCGGCATGGTCGCAGCGCTGCAAGGCGACTCGGCTCTGAGCATCAAATCGGAGGTCGCCACTGCGTTTTACCTGGGCGAGATCGAAGCCAAACATCACGAGCTTGCCGAGCTTTTTGAGGTCCCGCTTCTGGCTGACAGCGTGTACAACCCTCGCAGCATGGCTGCCCCTGTGGATAATTATCAGGGGTGGATCGAAGCGTTTATTCGCGATGATCTCCAAGAGAGCATTCTCGATCTGGACCACAGCCCGATAAAGGCAGCCGTTGAGGTGTGGAGGAGCTGCCGCGAGCAGCTCAGGCGAGTTGTGGATAACAGAGGCCTAACGCCGACCTCACATACGATCTTCTTCAACGAATACGCTCCACTGGTCAACCGCATGGTCGCTGGACCGCAAAAAGAACGGCATCAAGAGTTGCTGGCGCTGGCCGAGGCAGGCGTCATTCAGTGGGTTCATAGCGCCCATGTTATTTACAACGCTGACAATGGCGCCGTTTCAGTCGCATTGGGAGATGGACATACCTTAGTGCTGGACGCCTGCGTGCACGCCCATGGCAGTGACGCCCGAAAAGCCGATGGCCACTCAGCAATCATCCGCCAACTACACGCCGCCGGAATTATCCACAGTGCGGCTGAAAATGGTGAGGATGTGTATGTGGACAGTCACGGCAAGGCGCAGCACCGGCTGTGGATAACCGGCCCTATCGTCGAGGGAGCGACGTACTACAACCACTACGTGCCGTCGTCCGGCAGTTATTCGCGAGCGTTCGTGGATGCGGATCGTATCGCCAAGCAGATGCTCGGTTTGTCGGTGATGGCTTGAGTGCGCCCTAAGAGCATCTGCGCCGACAAGGGACGTGACTCAGAATGGTCTGCATTTGAGGGTGTCGATCACTTGCTGCTCAACGAACAGCCAACTGGCGGAAATCTCACAGCGCGCAGCTATTAACTGCTGAACACGTTGAAAATCTCCTCGCAGATCCCGCGCAAAAATGGGCTCGTGATGGGCGATCCGATTTCTTAGTAGCCGAATTTTGTTCAAATCCTCGAAAATTCTTTTTCGATTTTCGGCGATTGTTTTAGTGTCATCCAAGTTTGGCATCACGCGTCGTAGATGCGCGTTCCAGATGCGGTGGTCATGCCGACTGGTGAACATTTTTTCCCAGAATACAAACTTGAGTTCCGCAATAACCTGTCCTGTCGTGGCGACTTTTTTGCGAACATTCTGAAGATCGCTCACAGCGTCGTACCCAGGACCGCCCAGACGTGGAAGACTGCGTTCGAAGCCAGGGTTCCATGGCCATTGCGGGCCGTGCATCGCCTCCAACGCGTCTGCAACCGCGTTCCGAATAACCACCTCACAGATGTGTAGTGGAACGAGCAACGTGCCGCTGACCCGCGCATTCCACGCATACAGCTTCAGCCCTGCGGCTGCTTCAAACCCCTCTGCCAACGCTTTGGCTTCGTAGGTGGACATTCGAGCGGGAGACAAGGCGGATTTTACCGCGCACGCAATCTGCATTGACTGAAAAGACCTATATCCATATAGTTTTGCTCACTAGCCACGGGAAACGCGGGTGCAAGCACCTCCCCCCGAGGACAGACGAAGTAAACAGGAACCCTGCCTTTTGGCGGGGTTTCTTGTTTTTCGGGGTGAGATTATACGTGCTCAATGCGGACCGTATCGCACGGCAAATGCTGGAGATCACCGTCTCAACCAGCCCCCCGAGACCTCAACTCAACACCCTTTCCCCGCCCCCACGCACGCCACGGCAGTGTTCCCCGGCAGATAACGCCGTCTGATGCTATCCAGCTCTCCGGTGCGGCGCAGGGTGTCGATGGCCTGGTTGATTCGCCCGAGCCATTTCGCGTGCGCCGGTTGGAGTTTGATTACCAGCGGTGCTTCGCTGAGCTTGGCGCCCTGGCGGAACTGGGTAGGATCGAGGTGGGTGGTGTTGATCAAACCTTCGAAAATATCGTCCACCATGGCAATCGCATCGACGCGTCGGCTTTGCAGCAGCTTGATCAAGGCGTCGTCCTGAGAGGTCTCAAGCCGGTCGAGACGGTGAGTTTCAAGGGCCGGTTCCAACGCCGCGTAGGTGTAACCGCGTACTGTGCCGATGGTGAGGTGATCCATCTTCTCGATGGGTTGACCGAGCGCGGGATGGTCTGCGAGGAAATACAGGTGCTCGCTGACGATGGAGTAGGGTTTGGAGAACACATAATGCTGTCGTTCTTCAGGGGTGTTCCAGATCAGCGCATCGGCGTAGTTGAGGTCGATTTCGTTCTTTTGCAGCATCGATTGCAGACGGTTGACGGGGTACGTGACGAAAGTGACGTCCACGTTTGCGAGTTGCATCACTCGGCGGGTGATGTCCACGGCCAAGCCGCGCAGGCGACCGTTATCGTCCTCGAACGCATAGGGCTTCCACTGTGCAGTGCCTGCCACGAAGGCCTCTGCGGCAACGGGCAGCGCGATCAAATAGAGCAAGCACACAGCGAGCAGTCTGCACCGTAACCCCATACCTTCCCCCGATCATGGGCATCCATGAAGGAGCCCAAGCCTAGCAGCGGAAAATGTCGGGCATGTGTCGTAATGCCACTATTTGCAGGTCGTTTCACGAAAAACCACGAAAAAAGCCCGCGCAGACGAGGTCAGGCGGGCTTTTCAGGGTGGTTGAGTCAGGCGCCGGGGCTTAGCCGGATGATTTTTGGAAACTCGTTAAGACTGACAGACGCTGTACAACGGTCGCCGGTGCAGCTCCAGCGTTGCTCGCTGGTTACCATCCCCTTGCTCGCCATTTGCGTATCGAGCACCCGCAACGGCGCGTTGTTCATCGCGTGGCTGACCACTTGGTCTTCCCGGGTGCGTCCCGTGGCCCAGGCCACGATGATCCGCTCGCGTCCATCGCTGAACACCAGTTTGTAGAGGCCGTCAGACTGCAAACTGGCGCTGGCGTCGTACTCGAAGTCTTTCAGGTAGGGGCTGATCGCTTTGAGCACCGAGTAGGCCGGTTTGGGGCTCAGGTCCACGTTCAGCAGGCCAAAGTTGTGTTCCTGATCGTCGCGCTTGTTGCCATCGTTGATCAGGTCGTACCACCAGATGCCCTTGATCGAAGGCACAGTGCGAGCGAGAAACCAGGCCCGGGCCAGGTAAGCGGCCTGACGCGTAGTGTCGATGCCGCAATTGCCCTCATGACTTGGCCAGCTCATTTCGGTCAGGTACAGAGGCACAGGCTTATGGGCCAGACCAGTAAAGCGCCGGTCCAGATCGCGCATCCAGTTGATCCAGCTTTCCGGCGTGTTGTGGTCGCGTCCCTCGCAGTGCACGTAAGGATGGAGCGAAATGCCGTCCGCGTAATTCATGATGCCCGCCGTCAGCAGGCGATCCACGAAACCACCCTTGATGCCCGTGGACGTCACCGCACCCGCCAGCACTTTGGCCTGCGGATTGTTTTTGCGAATGATCGGTGCTGCTTCCTTCACGATGGCGACGTAATCCCGGCTAAGGCGTGAGTCGGTTGGCCCCTCGATGTCCCACTCGTTCCAAACCTCGTAGTACTTCACCGGATTGCCCAACTGTCGGGTGAGGTAATCGACGTACTTAAGGTACGGAATCTTCACCTCGGGCGTGCGCGGCTTGGCGTTGCCATTGAAGGACGTGCCGTAACCCAGGATGACCATCGGTGCTTGGTTCAACGCGTTGGCCTTGGCGAGCCACGCCCGCCATGGCGGGATGATTTGCAGCTGATTGGGCGCCGGTTCAGCCGTGGACCAGAACCCGTCATCACGCACCGAGGTGACGCCCGCCAGGCTGGCCAGCTCCAGACTGCGCAGTGGCTGGTTAACGTTGTTCATCGAGTGGGTGGCGACACCGACGATGAATGAATCGGCAGCCGTGACGTAAGTAGAGATCAGGCACGACAGCAGCAACAGGCTTCCACGGCCAATACGCAATAGGCTCATGCGCACGCATTCCTTTGTGGGATCAGCTCAGGCCGGGGAGACCGACCCAGGGTGCCGCTTCAACCGGCTTTGGGGCGACGGCCTTCACGTGCGACCTCGCCGCCATGGCATGCCCGATGGCCATGCCGAGGAACAGGTTCGCCAGCGTTACTTCAAGTGTGTCAGTCGTCCAACTGACGATGCAGATGCAGAAGCTGGTGGCCAGCATCGCCCGGCCATAGCGGGTCGTGATGTCAGCCAGAGTGATGAACAGCGGGATGTGCAGCGCGTAGAGGAACAACCCCGCCACGCCAAAGGCCGCCCAGAGGTAAACGACGGTGCTGTCGGAAACCATGAACAGGTCTGCACCGATCACAGGGAATGCCGCCACCGAACTGCCCACTAGCCCAAATCCTGCCCCGGTGTAGGCGCGGTCTTCGCTGACCAGCTCGCGGATCACGTTTGGCCAAGTGTTGACGAGGCGGTCGTAAATCGATGACAGCGAGCTGCCAGTCGAGATTTTGTTGGGGTCGAAGTCGTACATCATCGCCACGAACGGCAACGCCATCCCGAGCAACACCGCCACCACGATGGCACCGCGGGTGGTCCATCGAAAGCGAGTGATCAACAGCAGGCCAACGGCGCCCGCGAAGGCCAGGACCGGCGCTTTACTGGTGGTCAGAATCACCCCCGCCAGCCCGGCGGCGCAGATGGCGATGGCCAGCATTCTCGAACGTACGGTGGTCATCAGGTACAGGCTGAAAATCGAGATGATGATCGCCAGCGCGCTGGAAATCCGGGCGAACCCGGCAGGTCGGTCGGCGTCTTCGGAGGCCCAGGTTGTGTTGGCGCTCAGCTCGGTGCCGCCAATGCTGTAGCTGTAGCCCTTCCACGGCAGGTCGGTGTACTTGTCCATCGCGATGCCCGCCAGCGAGGCCGCCAGTGCAAAGGCGATGGCCCACATGAACAGCCGTTTGTGCTTGGTGATCTGATCGCCGCACGCCAGTCCGAACAGCAACGGGCTGATGCCGTACAAGGCAAAAGCGAAGTTTCCTGCCCCCGCGCCATTCAGCACCGCCCATGCAGACGACAGTAACAAGGCGATGAAGCTGAGCCACACACCAGGCCCTGCCTTGAACCGGCCGAGTTCCAGCGCGAAGAACAGCAGGCAGGCGACTTTCGGGGCGTACAGCAACACCGAGATGCCCGCTTTGTCCAGGTAGAAGCGCAAGGCGCCAGAGAAGGTCTCGACCAGAATCAGGCTGATCGCGACCAGCACGATGGCCGTCGATTTGTCGAAGGACAGGATCGACGGCTTTTCAACGTAAGCGGGGGTAGGCGACATCATGGGAACAGCCTCTCAGGCGCGCTGGATCGAATATGGGGTGACAAATGAAAGAAGCATCGTGGCCACGCTACCGCTCACCGACGTCGGCAAACGCCGTCGATGAAACCGGTAAATCCTTGTGTGCTGGAGGGCCGTGACGGGAGGGAATTGCCGAATGGGGTCCCTCTCAAAGCGGCGTGACAGGGGATATATCAGCCGCAGATCAAAGGGCTGTCAATGAAATAGTCAAATTTTCGGACAGTTTGAATAAGGCTTAAAAATCAGAGTGTGTAACTTATTGAAATTACTGAGAGTGTAAAAATTGACGCTAATAAATGGAGGAAAAAGATGAGCCTTGTTCTTCAATCCTATGGCTCATTTTCGTTACATATCCGCCTCGTTCGACCCATCGCCACCGCCTGAACAACCTTCGCGAATAAATTCGCTCCTACAGAAGTTCATCAACGCCACGAAACGAAAGACAGACGCGGATTCAACTGTAGGAGCGAATTCATTCGCGAATGCGGGTACAGACGACGCATCTCTATCGCCTGACCGAACTTCGCGAATGAATTCGCTCCCACAAAGGGTTCATCACCGGATCAGAGTCCGGACCTCGAACTCAGGTGTATTTACGCTTATCAGCCGCAGGCGGGAAGTACTGATACAGCCAGGTCTCGCTCAGCGTACGGTCGCCAGTCTTGATGAACATGCGCATCTCCACCGGGTCCACCGAATCACTGGTCGGGTACCAGTCAAAGCTCACGCGGAAGCCTTTGATATCCGGCAGCACCAGTACGTTGAAATCCTGCACTTTGCCGCTCGACACGGTAACCATCGGCTCGATGGCCGAGCCTTCCGGCAGCCGGTCGATGCCCCCACCATTGAAGTCCACCGCAAAGCGGCGTGCCCAGACATCCGGGTAATGCTCGCCGGGTGCCCAGCCTTCGATGAAGCCGCCCATGCCCGAACGTGTCGCGTGTACCTGCGCCAATGGCGTGCTCACCGGCGGCAGCGGGCTCCAATACAGCTTGTAGCCGTAATTCATCGACATTCCGGCCTTGATCGGCACTTTCGGGTTCCAGAACGCAACGATGTTATCCAGCGTCTCGCCGGTGGTCGGCAGCTCCATCAGATCGATGGAGCCCTCGCCCCAGGCCGTCGTCGGCTCGACCCACAGGCTGGGTCGACGGTGATACCAGTCGACGGTGTCCTGATAGGTCTTGAACTCGTGATCGGTCTGTACCAGGCCAAAACCTTTCGGGTCTTTGTCGGCAAAGGCGTTGAACTGGAGCTTCGCCGGGTTGTTCAGCGGACGGCAGATCCACTCGCCGTTGCCCCGCCACATGGCCAGGCGGTCCGAGTCATGGATTTCCGGGTGAATGGTGTCGCACATCCGGCGTTCATGAGTGCCGCAGCTGAACATGCTGGTCATGGTCGCAATGCCCATTTGTTCGATGTCGGCGCGGGCGTTGATGTGCGCGTCGATGTCCATGACCACGCGATCAGCCTGGCAATCGATATCGAATTTGTAGGCACCGGTCGCGCTCGGCGAATCCAGCAGCGCGTAGACCACGAAGCGGGTGGCGTCCTTGGTGGGTTTTTCGAACCAGAACTTGGTGAAGTCAGGAAACTCTTCGGGCTTGTGAGCGTAGGTGTCGATCGCCAGGCCTCGGGCCGACAGGCCGTACTGCTTGTTACTGTCGATAGCGCGGAAGTAGCTGGCGCCGAGGAACGACAGAATGTCGTTGATCGCGATTTCCGGGGCCTTGAACAGCTTGAAGCCAGCAAAGCCCAGATCACCCTTGAGTTGGGTCTGATCGATGCGGCTGGCTTCATAGTTGAACAGCTCGGGGCGGAAATGCACCTCACGCGCCTCGTTCGTCGCGGGGTCCACGCTGTACATGCGCACCGGCGTCTTGAAGCCTGCGCCGACGTGGAAGAAATGCACGTCCAACTGGCCTTTGACGTCATTCCAAAGGGAATGGCCTGCGTCGTATTTGATCGCGTTGAACTGCTGAGGCGTCATATTTGCCAGCGTGGGCGGCAAGTTTTGCTTGGTGCTGACGTAGGCTTTGCCGGCCATCTGTTTGGCGAGGTCTTGCAACGTTTTGAAGTCGAAATGTTCGATGTCGCCATCTGCTGCTGCCGCCAGGGCGCGTGCTGCATAAAGACCCGTGGCTGGCAGCGCGCTATAGGCTGCCAGCGCCATGGAAGCTTTCAGTAGATTCCTGCGATTCATAAGGTGAAGCCTCTGAAGAAATGCCGTGCCTTCCTGCACATGAAAGTGCGCTTTCCCAATCCTTGCCGAACGCAAATTACCAACAAACAGATAACAATCTCGGCATCTTGTTCGCAAAAAAGAGAAAAAATCGTTTCAGAGGGCTACTTGTGAGCATTCAGAGTATTGCGGGTTGTGTTTCAGGTGAGGTGTTCACGCCTGCTGGATAAAAGCCAGACGCACGGCGAAACCGATCAGCATCGTGCCGAACACCCATTGTTGAATGCGTTGCGCGGTCGTGCAGCGGGCCAGCCATCGACCGATCCAGCCGCCTGCCATTGCGTACACGCTGTCGAACGACAGGCCGACCAGCACCAGAATTACCCCCAGTGCAGCGAACTGCCCGGCCACCGAACCCGCGTGTGGGTCGATGAATTGCGGTAGCAGTACCGAGCAAAACAGCAGGGCTTTGGGGTTGAGCAGGTTGGTCAAAAGCCCGCGCCCGACGGCTGCGCGCCAAGAGAGCGCCGTCCCACCCTCGCCGCCTTGGGCCGTCATGCTCATCGCGCCCGGTTTGAACATCTTGAGCCCCAGCCACAGCAGGTATGCGGCGCCGATGATGCGCACCGCTTCGAATGTCCAGGGCGAGACTTTGAATAGCGTTGCCAGCCCCAGCGCAGCCAACGCCACATGACCGCCACGGGCGATGGCCAATCCGAGCGCCGTCGCCAGTGCTTTGCCACGACCGTGACGGGCGCCGGTCTGGAGCAGCAGAATCATGTCTGGGCCCGGCACCAGCAGGATCATCGACAGGGCGGCGATAAACAGCGCGATGTTTTCCATGGTTCGGCTCTCGGATGAAGGGGTGATGGAAGGAAATTCTAAGGCGAGAGGGTGGGGCAGGTGCTTGCGTGTTTGACCCCTGAACGGCTTAGTATTGGCATCTTCTGCTTATAGCCATGCTGAAATGGGGTCTTTTGTGCCAAATCCGTCAAATGTGAAGCTCGACGCCTATGACCGCCGCATTCTCAATGCTTTGCAACGGGACGGTCGATTGACCAACGTTCAACTGGCAGATGAGATCGGATTGTCAGCTTCGCCATGCCTGCGACGGGTCAGGCAATTGGAAGAGGCGGGGGTGATCAGCGGCTACCAGGCAACGCTGGATGCCGATGCAGTGGGGCTAGGGTTGACGGTGTTCATCGGGGTGAAAGTTGACCGCCATCACGAAGACGAGGCGCAGAAATTTCAACAGATGGTGTCGGTGTTGCCTGAGGTGATATCAGCGCACATCGTTTCGGGCGAGTCAGATTTTCTGCTGCACGTCGTGGTGCCAGACTTACGCAGCTACGACCGGTTTCTCACCGACACGCTGCTGAAAATGCCCAGCGTGCGGGACATTCGCAGCAACTTCGCGATTCGCACCCTCAAGCAGCAAGGGCCGTTGCCTTTGGGGCATTTGCCGGTGTGACAGACCGATCCCGGATTTCTGTGGGAGCGAATTCATTCGCGAGAAATCGGGCAGACGATAGAGGTGTATCGGCTGCACCGGCCAATCGCGAATAAATTCGCTCCCACAGTTGAGCCTTCATCGGACTTCAAATGCCGTGGCAGCCTCGAATTTCTGTGGGAGCGAATTCATTCGCGAAAAATGAGGCAGACGACAGAGGTGTATCGCCTGCACTGGCCAATCGCGAATAAATTCAGTCCCACAGGGTCATCAACAGGCCGCGGTTCAATCGTCGACCTTGGGCTCACGCCTGCGTCGTATGCCCACCCACTGCCATCGCCGCCTGGCGCAAGGCCTCGGAGCGGGTCGGGTGCGGATGGCAGGTCAGCGCGACGTCTTCCGCCGACGCTGCAAACTCCATCGCCACGCAATACTCGGCAATCATCTCGCTGACGCTTGGCCCAACCAGATGCACGCCCAGAATCTCGTCGGTTTTTTCATCAGCCAGCACTTTGGCGAAGCCGTCTGTTTCGTGATTGACCTTGGCCCGGCTGTTGGCGCTGAACGGGAATTTTCCCACCTTGTAGGCGCGGCCTTCCTCCTTCAATTGCTCCTCGGTCTTACCGACGCTGGCCAGCTCCGGCCAGGTGTAAATCACGTTGGGGATCAGGTTGTAATTCAGCTCGCCCTTCTTGCCGACGATCCGCTCGACGCACACTGCTGCTTCGTCTTCGGCCTTGTGCGCGAGCATCGGGCCGGAGGTCACGTCGCCGATCACCCAGATGCCGTCCACTGACGTGCGATGGCCCTTGTTGGCCAGGACGCCACGCTTGTCGACTTCAAGCCCCACTGTTTCCAGCCCCAGACCTTTCGTGACCGGACGTCGGCCGATGGACACCAGCACGTAGTCCGCTTCGATCACTTCGGCTTCGCCACCGGCGGCGGGTTCGACTGTCAGGCTCACGCCTGTGTCACTGGCGACGGCCGACGTTACTTTGGAGCTGAGTTTGAAATTCATGCCTTGGCGCGACAGTGAGCGATGCAGGGTCTTGCCAGTCTCCAGATCCGAGCCGTGGGCCACGTGATCGAGGAATTCCACGACCGTGACTTTGGCCCCCAGACGACGCCAGACGGACCCCAGCTCAAGGCCGATCACACCTGCACCAATCACTACCAAGTGCTTGGGTACTTCGCTCAAGGACAGCGCGCCGGTTGAATCGAGAATGCGCTGGTTATCGATGGTCACGCCCGGCAGCGGGGTCGGTTCGGAGCCAGTGGCGATGATGATGTCCTTGGCCGTCAGCTCGGTTTCGGCGCCGCTGGCATCGGTGACGATGACCTTGCCCGGCCCGGCCAGACGCCCCCAGCCCTTGATCCACTCGGCTTTGTACTTGCGAAACAGGAACTCGATGCCCTTGGTCAGGCCGGTCACACTCTCGACCTTCTGCGCCATCATCTGCGCCAGATTCAGGGTCGGCGTGACCTCAATGCCGAGCTTTTTGAATTCATCGCCTGTCGCCGCTTCGTACAACTCAGAGGCGTGCAGCAGGGATTTGGACGGGATGCATCCCACATTCAGGCAGGTGCCACCCAAGGTCTCGCGGCCTTCGATGCAGGCGACCTTCAAGCCTTTCTGACCGGCGTGAATGGCCGCGTTGTAGCCGCCTGGGCCGCCGCCAATAATGACAACGTCGTAGTGACTCATGAGCGTACTCCTGAATGAAGAAATAACAGTGGAGGAAGCGTAGTCCGCTCTCCGCGAATGTCTCGATGGACCCTATCAGAGAAAAATTATGTCCGTAATATCGACTCAGGAGTGAGGTGAGGTCAAGGCCAGGGTTTTACAAGGCTGAAACGGTTTAAGCCTGGATGATTGCTTTCGCTGCCGTCGAGAGCTCCGGCGTCTCCTAAAAGAATAGGTGCACGGAATGAGCCCTGTGGATAACGTGTTGGCAGTCTGTGTGTAAAGCTGTTGAAACACTTTCTTCAATCTTGTGCATAAACCTTGGCGATAGGGGTGGTGGCAGGGTTTGTCACTTCAGCCACTGCGCCCCGAATGCGTCTGACGATAGTCACCAGCAGCAGAATGGCCATCACTGCCATGATGATGTTGATCGGCGCTGTGAGGACGCGCTCCGAGGCGATGCCTACGCCAAACAGACCAAAACACAGCATGCGCACGTGGCTTTTCAGGGGGCCATCCCGCCGACGAGACGCCTTAATCAACGGCCCGAGCAAACCGGCGAATTCACTGAAAATCGCCAGCAGCGTGACCGTCAGCACCAGCAACAGGCTGACCTTGGGAATCACTGCAAACGGCAGAAATAGAGCGGTTTCGGCGACAACTCGGCTCAACTCGCGGGCGCAGGTGCCGAATCTGGAGTGTTGTCCGAACTCTGTCACCAGCAACGTTTCCACCGCGTTGAACAGCATCCGAATCAGCATCCAGATCGGAATCAACAGGAAGATCGGCGGGTACGCGGCAAACGCGGCCACCAGCATCCCGACGGCCGCGGAAATGAGCCCCGCGCATGACGTCACGTGAATAGCGCGCACGCCGTCATCGAACAGAACCTTGGCCACCGGATGCAGGATTTTGAGCAGCCAGGTCTTGAGTGTGGTCAGCATGATCGCGGGCCGCTCCCCTGTGGATAACTTTCTGGGAGCATAGTGCAAGTTTGGGGTTGTGCTGAGGTCTGAAGATTGCCACGACCTTGTAGGAGTGAGCTTGCTCGCGATGCGTTTATCCAGACACCCCTTCAGTGAACGAGAGACTGCTATCGCGAGCAAGCTCACTCCTACATAGATAAGTTCGGGTATGACCTGCACTCATACCCCCATGAGTTTTTATGGTTACTGGCCCCGAAATCCCCGGTGATACAAATCGCATCACAGCTCACCCACAACAACAAAGAGCGCTTGCGATATGACCTCTCTGCACGCCCCGATTCCGTCCAGCCCCATGCGGCGCTCTCCGACTTCCTTCATTCGCCACGCGATGCCCGGCATCTGCGTGCGGTTCTGATCACCCGCATTTTTCCGTTCCGGAGAACACCCCATGAAAAAACTCGACCTGTACATCGGTGAAGGCTTCGAAGGCCCAGGCGTCAACGCCGCCCACATCAACATCATGATCGGCCCGCGCAACGGCCCTGCGGGACAAGCCTTCGCCAACAGCCTCGCCTCGCCAAGCCAGGGCCACTGCCCGTTCATGGTCATCGCTCAGCCGAACATCCCGGTCAAACCGATGACGCTTTATGTGAACAAAGCCGCCATCGGCAGCGACCTGCACGGCAACGCCACGTGGGGCGCGTCTCAGGCCGGTATCGCCAAGGCCGTCACTGAAGCGCTGCTCGACGGCACCTTGCCTGCCGAAGCCGAAGACGAGTGGGCCATCGTCACCGCCAACTGGGTCAACCCGGCCTGTGACGATCTGGATGCCGTCTACCTGAACAACTACAACGCCTGCCGCAACGCGATTCGTGCAGCCCTGACCGGCAAGCCTGAGCGTTCGCAACTGGCCGACGTGGTCAACCGCATCAGCAACCCGTTCTACACGCCAAAAGCCTAAGGTCCGCGCCATGCAATACATTCGTTTGGGAAATTCGGGCCTCGAAGTGTCGCGGCTGTGCCTGGGCACCATGAACATGGGCACGCCTGACTGGAAACCGTGGATCTTCGACGAGAAGAAAAGCGAGCCGATCGTGCGTCACGCGCTGGAAAACGGCGTCAACTTCATCGACCTGGCGGACTTCTATTCCGCAGGCGTCGGCGAAGAAGTGGTGGGCCGCATCGTCAAGCGCCTGGCCCGTCGCGAAGACCTGGTGATCACCACCAAGGTCGGCTACGGCACCCGCTCCGGCAAAAACGCCAGCGGTCATTCGCGCAAACACATTATGGACAGCATCGACGCCTCCCTGAGCCGTCTGGGCATGGATTACGTCGACGTCTTCATGCTGCATTACTTCGACGTGAACACCCCCGTCGAAGAAACCATGAGCGCGATGAACGACATCGTTCGCTCCGGCAAGGCACGCTACATCGGCGTTTCGACCATGCTCACCGGCCAGTTGGCGAAGATCTTCATGGCCTGCGAACGCAACGGCTGGGTCAAGCCGATCAACATGCAGCTGCAACTGAACTGCGCCTACCGCGAAGAAGAGCGCGAGATGATTCCGTTCTGCCGCGATCAGGGCCTGGGCGTTTCCGTGTTCAGCCCGCTGGCGCGTGGCCTGTTGACCGGCGACGTGCAATCGACCCGCAACCAGACCGACTTCTTCACGCAACAGATGTACAGCGACGAAGCCTCGTTCCAGATTGCGCACTCGGTGCAGCGCGTGGCCCAGCGTCGTGGCGTGTCCAACGCGCAGATCGCACAGGCGTGGGTCGCCAACCATCCGGGTGTCGACTGCATGCTGGTCGGCGCCGACACCACGCAACAGTTCGACAGCGCCTTGGCCGCGCTGGAAACCAAACTGGATGCTGATGAGCTGTACGAGTTGGAGCGCAACTACACGCCGTGCGACGTGATCAACGATTACACCGCTGGCAAACGCATCCTGCGCAGTGCACGCCCTGCGACTGATGTGTTCAGCCTGACCGAGGCCGTGGCATGAGCGCGCTGATCCGAAACGGGCATTACATCGACGGTCAATGGACGACGGGCGGCCCGACGTACCCCGTCTCCAACCCCGCCACCGGCGAGCTGATCGCTCAGGTGCAGAAGGGCGGGACCGAGGAAACCAATCACGCCATTGACGCGGCTGAACGCGCACTGCCCGCCTGGCGCAAGCTGACTGCGAAGGAACGCAGCGTGAAGCTCAAGCGCTGGAGCGAGCTGATGCTGAGCAATCAACGTGAGCTGGCGACGCTGCTCAGCCGCGAGCAAGGCAAGCCGTTTGCTGAAGCGATGGGTGAGGTCGTCTACGCCGCAAGCTTTCTGGAGTGGTTTGGCGAGGAAGCCAAGCGCGCCTACGGCGACGTGATTCCGAGCCACAAGGCCGATGCGCGCATCGTCGTCACCAAGGAAGCCATCGGCGTGGTCGCGGCGATCACTCCGTGGAACTTCCCGCTGGCGATGGTCACCCGCAAAGTTGGCCCGGCACTGGCGGCGGGCTGCACGATGATTCTCAAGCCGTCCGAGGAAACCCCGCTGTGTGCATTCGCGCTGGCCGTGCTGGCCGAACAGGCAGGCATTCCAGCGGGCGTGTTCAACGTCGTGTCGGGCGATGCGGTGGCCATTGGCGGCGCGCTGCAAGCGTCGTCTGTGGTGCGCAAACTGTCGTTCACCGGCTCGACCCGCGTCGGCAAATTGCTGATGCGTCAGGCCGCCGACACGCTGAAAAAAGTCTCGCTGGAACTTGGCGGCAACGCGCCGTTCATTGTCTTCGACGACGCCGACCTGGACGCCGCCGTCAAAGGCGCCATGGCCTCGAAATTCCGCAACACCGGGCAGACCTGCGTCTGCGTGAACCGCTTCTTCATTCAAGACGCCGTGTACGACGCCTTCACCCGCAAGCTGGCGGACGCTGTGGCGAAGATGCGCGTGGGCAACGCCCTGGAAGGCGAAACCGAGCAAGGTCCGCTGATCAATAACGCCGCACTGGGCAAGGTCGAGCAACACGTCGGCGATGCGCTGGAGAAGGGCGGCAAGCTGTTGTGTGGCGGTCAGCGTCACGCGCTGGGCGGCACGTTCTTCGAGCCGACCGTGATTACTGAAGTGAACGATCAGATGCTGATCGCTCAGGAAGAGACCTTCGGCCCGGTCGCCGCGTGTTTCCGCTTCAAGGACGAAGCTGAAGTGCTGCGCCGCGCCAACGACACGCCGTTTGGCCTGTCGGCGTACGTCTACAGCCGCGACATCGGACGTGTGTGGCGAGTGGCCGAAGGGCTGGAAGCAGGGATGGTGGGCATCAATGAAGGGATCATCTCCACCGAAGTGGCGCCTTTCGGCGGCATCAAGGAGTCGGGCCTGGGGCGCGAAGGATCGCGGTATGGTCTGGAAGACTATCTGGAAATCAAATACCTGCTGATGGGTGGGCTCTAGACGGCTGATCGTTCCCACGCTCTGCGCGGGAACGCACCCGTCTCGCTACCCCTTTCTGTAGGCGTGAGCTTGCTCGCGATAGGTTCGTCTTTCGCTGAGGTGGTGATTGACCCTCCGCCATCGCGAGCAAGCTCACTCCTACAGTCGAATCCCGCCGGCTGGGTAGCCAGCGGGAAAATTCTGGTTTCGCTTCTCCGTCAATAACAATAACTGGAGGCAAACATGTCTGTTCAACCGGTACAAATCGATGATCTGCCCATCGGTAAATTTCACATCAAGATTGCAGGCCTGACGTTCGGTGCGCACTTCACTGATGGCTACATTCTGGGTCTGATCGGCATCGCGTTTACCCTGCTCAGCCCGCAGCTGCACCTGGATGCGTTCTGGCAGGGCCTGATTGGGGCGTCGGCGCTGATCGGCCTGTTTCTCGGCAGTCTGTTCTTCGGCTGGATTTCCGATCGGCTGGGCCGCCAGAAAATCTTTCTCGTCAGCTTCGTGCTGATCACGGCGGCATCAGTGCTGCAGTTCTACGCCGAAACCGCGATGCAGCTGTTCCTGTGTCGGGTGCTGATCGGCATCGGTCTGGGCGGCGACTTCAGCGTCGGCCACGCCATGCTCGCCGAGTTCTCGCCGAAGAAACATCGCGGCGTGCTGCTGGGTTCGTTCAGCGTGATCTGGACCTTCGGCTACGTGGCGGCAACCTTCGTGGGCACGGCGATGTTGTCGTTGGGCGAGGACGCCTGGCACTGGATACTGTCGTCCTCGGCCATTCCGGCGGCGTTGATCCTGATCGCGCGCATCGGCACCCCCGAATCGCCTCGCTGGCTGATCAATCAGGGCCGCGTCGCCGAAGCGCGCGCCATCGTCAAAAAGCACTTGGGCGACCACGTAGTCATGGACGAAGAGCGCTCCAGCGACCGTCGTTCGGGTTACGCGATTCTGTTCAGCCCCGAGTACCGCACGCGCACGCTGTTCAACTGCCTGTTCTTCGTGTGCATCGTGATGCCGTATTTCGCCATCTACACCTTCCTGCCGTCGATTCTGCAGAAGATGGGCCTGGCGGAAGGCTTCGGCACCGAGCTGATGCTGAACATGCTGCTGATCGCAGGGGCCTTGATCGGCATCTGGTGCACGGTGAAATTCACCCGCCGAGGCTTCTTGATCAACTCGTTCATCATTCTGGCGATCGCGTTGTTTGTGTTGGCGGTGCTGCCAAGTGCCTCGACGCTGCTGATGGTGCTGGCGTTTGCGCTGTTCACGGTGGTGCTGTCAGCGGTGAGCAACCTGGTGGGCGTGTTCCCGGCAGAAAGCTTCCCGACCGAAGTGCGCGCCAGCGGGATTGGTTTGGCCACGGCGGTCAGCCGTCTGGGGTCGGCGATCAGCACGTTCCTGTTGCCGGTGAGCGTCGCCGGTATTGGTTTGAGCCCGACCATGGGCATTCTCGCGGCGATTCTGGCGCTGGGCGCAATCATCTCCTGGGCGTGGGCGCCGGAAACCAAAGCGTTGACGTTGAATCAGGCGTGTACGGTGAAGGAGGGTCCGAGCGTCGCCTCTGCCGAGGCTCCTCTGACGTCTCAGGCGTAACGCAATCTATGTAGGAGCCGGCTTGCTGGCGAAGGCGGAGTGTCAGGCGCTACGCCTTCGCTGCCGTCGTAACCTCCTGCGTCTCCCACAGAAAACCCAGACACCTCGACGCTCTGCGGCGGACGCGGTCCTGTAGGAGCCGGCTAGCTGGCGAAAGCGGAGTGTCAGGCAACACTTCTCTGTCAGGTGTACCGCCTTCGCCACCAAGGCGGCTCCTACAGAACAGCGTTCGGCGTAGCGTTTTGGGTTGTCTGGATGTTTATGGGAGATGGAGAGATCTGCTGGAATCAGGGATTACTCACCAAACTCAACCACTCAGTAAATAGCTGCACCTTGGACAGCCCGAATTTGTCGTTCGGGATGTCGAGCCAATAGCCGTACGGGCCGATCACTTCGACCGGGGTGATCGGCAGCAGGCTGCCATTGGCCAGCTCGCGCTCGATCATCTGTCGGTCGATCACCGCCAGTCCGCCCCCTGACAGCGCGGTGTTGATCACCTGATCCAGCGTGCTGAATTCCAGCCCTTGCGTCGCATCGACGTCGACTCTTCCTACCGCGCTCAGCCAGTTCTCCCACACCTTCAGGCGCTTGCCTTCGTGGAGAATGTGCAGCAGCGGAAAACGCCGCAGGTCTGGCGCTTCACCGTTGTCGAATAACTCGGGACTCGCCACCGCGATATGCCGCTCCATGACCAGCAATTGGCTATGACAGTGGGTGTCCGCCTCCAGTCCGAAGCGGATGTGACAATCCACTTCCGCATATCCGTCGTGATTCGCTTGGTTGGTGATGCTCAGGCTGATGTCCGGATAACGCTGCACGAAGGTGCGCAGTTGCGCCGACAGCCAGCGCGTGGCCCACGTCGGCGGCGCGAGAATGCGCAGGCGTTGGCGCAGGTTCGGCACACGCACGGCTTGCAGCGAACGTTCAATGTGATCGAACGCTTGGGCCAGATTCGGCGACAGTGCGGCACCCGACTCGGTGAGTGACAGGCCTCGCGGCGTGCGAATGAACAGCGTGATGCCCAGATAATCTTCAAGCTGCTTGATCTGCCGACTGATAGCGCCTTGTGTCACGTTCAGCGACTCCGCGGCCTTGTTGAAACTGCGATGCCGAGCGACCTCTTCGAAGATGCGCAAGGTGTTCAGCGAAGGCAATTGACGCATCAAACGGGCTCCAGCGCTGACCCTTCAAGCGGCCACTCGTCTCGTGTCGAGCGGATCGAAGAAGGCGGGTCAACGGTGTGTGTTTTTAGAGGAATTTTGTAGGAGGTATCTGACGCTGTGGCGCACGCCGATGCAAGGCCCGCGCGCAGAAAATGACGTCGTGGGGGCGCCCTTTGCGGGCTAACCTGTCTGCTGGCTGTCTGAGTGAATAATTCGTCATGTTCCGGCGTATTGATCAGACGAAAATTTCACGACTTCTGTTATATCGTAACGCCCCGTTAAACTGTGTTTCGGGATGCGTATCCCACGACGTGGACAGGCAGGGTAATGACTACAGCGTTCAGCAAGGTGTGGAGTGTCGATGCGGGTTGATCTGGATGTTGAAGGTGCAACGCCTGCAAGTCTGCCGAGGTTTCAGCGCGCGAGCTTTCACGCTCGACGCCTGTCGCGATTGACCTACGTGCTGGGCGCCATGGGCGTGATCGGCCTGGTGCTCTCGTTATTCGTTGACCTGTTTTCCCCTAATTCCCTCTGGACCGCCGTGCTGACCAACAGCGCCGCGAGCCTGCTGGTGCTGGCGTCGGCGATGCAGTCGGCGCAGGTGGTGGCCTTGTGGCGCGCCCGTGTCATCGCGCCTGACGACGTGGCGGTGGTGCCGGACGAAGACGTCGTTGCCGACGAGCAGGGCTGGTACGACCGCATGCTCGGTCGCATCGGCGGGGCCGGAACCTCGATGGTTGGTCAGATCGGGGCGTCGGTGTTCTGGCTCGCGGGCTGGTCACTGTTGGCGCTGATCAGCATCTCGTTGGTCTGGAACCTCACACTAATCGGTACCAACGTCGGCCTGACCGGCAGTGTGGTGGGCGGTCTTTTGCTGCTGATCGGCTTTGGTCTGTTGGTGCTGGAACGCCAGTTCAGCAACGAATCCGAAGCGTCCTGGCCTGAAGCCGAGCAACTGGCGCAGATCACGCGCATGGCCATTGGCACGCTGTTGATTGCGGCGCTCTGTCTGTTCTTTTCGTCGGTTGAGCGGGTCTGGCCTGCACGACTGGCCGTGTTGATCGGCTTGCTGCCGGGACTGGTGGCGGTGGAATTGCTGATCCGCGCACTGCTTTCAGTCTTCAGCCCGCGCAACGACCGGCTTGAGCCGCGTCTGGTCGCCAGCAGTTTCGCTGCTGGTCTCCTGCGCTGGCCGCCGCGTCCGCTGACTGCGCTGCAGAACGAATTGCACAACCGCTTCGGCATCGACCTGCGGCAGATCTGGGCGTTTACCTACATGCGCCGCGCCTTCTTGCCCGTCATGGCCGTGATCGTCGCGTTGGGTTGGGCCCTGAGCGGCGTGCACGAAATTCCGATGCAGGGGCGAGGCATTTACGAGCGTTTCGGTAAGCCCGTCGAAGTCATGGGACCGGGCCTGCACGCCGGGCTGCCATGGCCGTTCGGGACGGTGTTGCCGGTAGAGAATGGCGTCGTGCACGAGTTGGCGACCAGCGTTTCCGAGGGCACCAACGCCAAAAACAACGACGCGGAACAGGTGCGCGATCCGGCTGAAGGTCCACCGCCTGCCGTCGCGAACCGACTGTGGGACGCGACCCACATCAACGACAAATCCCAAGTGATCGCCAGCGGTTCGGGCGACAAGCAGAGCTTCCAGATCGTCAACATGGACGTGCGCTTCGTCTACCGTATCGGTCTCGACGATCAGTCCGCTATGGCCGCGACCTACAACAGCGCCGACATTCCGAGCCTGATTCGCAGCACCGCCAGCCGCGTGCTGGTCCACGATTTCGCTTCGCGCACCCTTGATGAATTGCTCGGCGAGCAGCGCACTGATCTGGCCGCCGACATTGGCACTGCTGTGGCGCGGGACCTGAAAAAACTCGACAGCGGCGTGGAAATCCTCGCGACGGTCGTCGAATCGATTCACCCGCCAGCCGGTGCCGCCAACGCGTATCACGCCGTTCAAGCGGCGCAGATCAGCGCTCAAGCGCTCATTTCCCGCGAACGAGGCGCCGCTGCCGATCAGGCCAACCTGGCGCAGTTGCACGCCAGCGTAGCGCACGATCAAGCCGCCGCCACGTCCCGCGAAGTCATGGCCACGGCGCAAAGCGCGGACCTGCGTTTCAGCGCCGAACAACAAGGCTACGCCAAGGCCGGTCAGGCGTTTCTGCTGGAGCAGTATCTGAGTCAACTGACCCTGGGCATGACCCACGCCAAATTGCTCGTTCTGGATCATCGACTGGGCGGCACCAGCGCCCCCACTATCGATCTGCGTTCTTTCACCCTCCCGGTCGACCCTGCGGCGTCGCCAAAGTCGGCTGAACAGCCAATGGCTGAATAAGGAGTCGTCCCTTGAGTCTGTTTCATTCCCACGACCATCACGACCATTCAGGTCACGACCACGGCGGTCACGGTCATCACCATGGCCACCACCACGGCGAAGCGTCGGGGCCGGTGGGTTTTCCGTGGCGTCGCGCCGGGCTGGCAGCGGTGTTGATCGCGTTTGCCGTGGCAGCCGCGAGCCTGGTGCAGGTGCGTTCTGGCGAAGCCACTGTCATCACCCGTTTCGGTAACCCGTCCCGCGTGCTGCTCGACCCGGGTTTGAGCTGGCGCTGGCCTGCGCCATTCGAGGCAGCGATTCCAGTGGACCTGAGGCTGCGCACCACCTCCAGCGGCTTGCAGGACGTGGGCACCCGCGATGGCCTGCGCATCATCGTGCAGGCCTACGTCGCCTGGCAGGTGCAGGGCGACCCCGACAACGTGAAGCGCTTCATGCGTGCGGTGCAGAACGAACCGGACGAAGCGGCGCGGCAGATCCGCACCTTCGTCGGTTCGGCGCTGGAAACCACGGCCGCGAGCTTCGACCTGTCGAGCCTGATCAACACCGACGCCAATCAAGTGCGGATCGGCGACTTCGAAAACCAACTGCGCCAGCAGATCGACAAGCAATTGCTGACGACCTATGGCGTACGCGTCCTGCAAGTGGGCGTCGAGCGTCTTACACTGCCGTCGGTGACCCTCAACGCGACGGTCGACCGCATGCGCGCCGAACGTGAAACCATCGCCACCGAACGCACGGCCATCGGCAAGCGTGAAGCCGCGCAGATCCGCTCGGCAGCCGAACGCGATGCGCGCATCGTCGAAGCGGACGCCACCGTCAAAGCTGCCGACATCGAAGCGCAATCCCGCGTCGAAGCCGCTCTCATCTACGGCCGCGCTTACGCCAGCTCGCCGCAGCTGTACAACCTGCTGCGCTCGCTGGACACCCTCGGCACCGTGGTCGGCCCGACCACCAAGCTGATCCTGCGCACAGACGCCGCGCCGTTCCGCGTATTGGTGGATGGCCCGCCGAGCCTTGATGGCAAGTCGGATGGCAAAGCTGGAACGCAGCCATGAGTGAGCAGGACTCGACCCCGATCGAGCGCCCGGCGGTGAGCAGCCCTTGGCTGCAAGCAAGTCGGTTGGCGTTCATGGGCTTGTATGTCGTGACGTTGTTGGCGGCACTGGGTTGGGCGGTGTCCAACGTGCGCCAGATCGATCCGCAAAACCGCGCCGTGGTCTTCCGCTTTGGCGAGCTGGATCGCGTGCAGAACGCCGGTCTCTTGCTCGCCTGGCCGCAGCCTTTCGAGCAAGTGGTGCTGCTGCCGTCAGCGGATCGCGTGATCGAACGCCATGTGGAAACGCTGCTGCGCTCGCCCACGGCCCAGGCCGCTGACAAAGTCACCAGCTTCGCGACGCCAATGAGTGACGCGCTGGCCGGTTCGGGCTACCTGCTGACGGGCGATGCCGGTGTCGTACAGCTGGATGTGACGGCGTACTACAAGGTCACCGACCCCCGTGAGTTCGTGTTGCAGGGTGAGCACGTGTTGCCTGCGCTGGATCGTCTGGTCAATCGCAGCGCGGTCAGCCTGACGGCAGCGCGGGATCTGGACACGATTCTGGTGGCGCGCCCCGAACTGATAGGCTCCGACAGTCAGGCGGCCGAGCGCCGTGAGCGTCTGCGGGGTGATCTGGTGCAGGGCATCAATACCCGCCTCGAAGACCTGACCGCGACCGGCATTGGTCTGGGTGTGGAAGTGGTGCGGGTGGACGTGCAGTCCAGCCTGCCACCCGCTGCGGTCAACGCTTTCAACGCCGTGCTGACCGCCAGCCAGCAAGCCGACCAGGCCGTGGCCAACGCCCGCACAGATGCTGAAAAGCAAAACCAGACTGCCAATCAGCAGGCCGACCGCACCTTGCAGGTCGCCCATGCTCAGGCGTCCGAGCGACTGGCCAAGGCGCAGACCGACACCGCTGCGGTCACCGGTCTGGCGCAATCGATCCAGAACAAGAGCGACCCCGGTCTGCTGCTGCGGATCTACCGCGAGCGCGTGCCGGGCATTCTCAAGCAGGCCGGTTCCGTGACGACGGTCAATCCCCATGACGATTCACGCCTGATCATTCAGGGAGCCGACAAATGAGTGCCGACGCCGCACATAACCACGACCACACCCACGAGCACGATCATGGCCACGCCGAAGCGCCCGCGCCCGGCAGCATGCTGACCAGCAACGAACAGCGCAGCGCTGCGCGACAACTGACCTTGGCCATGCTCGCCCTGGGCTTGCTGGCGCTGGGGCTGGTCTGGCGATTCTTCGCCCCTGAGCAGGTCGGCGTCAGCCAATTGCTGCTGGGCGTCGCCTCGCTGCTGGTGGCGATCCCCGTGGTCAGCGCCGGTTGGTACAGCCTGCGTTACCCGAGCCTGCACGGCATCACGGATCAGCTCATCGCGCTGGCCATGCTCGGTGCATGGGCCACGGGCGACCTGATGACCGCCGCGCTGCTGCCGATCATCATGATCTTCGGCCACGTGCTGGAAGAGCGCAGCGTCATCGGCTCGCAAGAGGCGATTCAGGCCCTCGGCAAACTCACCCGCAGCCATGCGCGTTTGATCGGGGCAGACGGCACGATTCGGGAAGTGGACAACGGCTCCCTCGTCGCGGGTGATCGCGTCGAAGTGCGCGCCGGTGATCGGGTGCCTGCTGACGGTTTGGTGATGTCGGGTCAGGCCAGTCTCGACACCGCGCCGATCACGGGAGAATCAGTGCCTCTCGAAGCGCGTGCGGGCATGGAAGTGTTCGGTGGCGCGATCAACCTCGACGGTCTGCTGCGCATCGAAGTGACGCGCATCGGCAACGAATCGACGCTCGGCAAAGTCATCGCGCTGATGCAGAACGCCGAACGTTCGAAGCCGCCGATCACGCGCCTGCTGGAGCGCTACGCGGGCAGCTACATGGTGCTGGTGTTGCTGATCGCGGCGGTCACTTGGTTCATTACCAACAACGCGCAGGCGATGCTTGCTGTGCTGGTGGCGGCGTGTCCTTGTGCGCTGGTGTTGTCGGCACCTGCCACAGCCATCGCGGGGATCGCAGTCGCGGCCCGCCACGGCATTCTGATTCGCAGCTCGGCGTTTCTTGAAGAGCTCGCGGACCTGACCTCCCTGGTGGTCGACAAGACCGGCACGCTGACCTACGGCAGTCTGCGTTTGCAATCGGTGCAAGCCGAAGAGGGCGCGGGCGATGACGTGATCACGCTCGCGGCCAGTCTCGGGTCGGCCAGCAGCCACCCGGTCAGTCGCGCGCTGGCAGGGCTGGTGGAGAAGGATCATTTGCTGGCGCTGGAAGACATTCGCGAACGTCAGGGGCTGGGGGTCATCGCGCAAACGGGTCGTGGCGAAGCGGCGATGGGCCGTCCCGAGCTGTTCGCGCAACTGGGAATCGAAACCTCGCCCGTGCCAAACCATGACGGCCCGATTGCGGGGCTGGCGGTCGATGGCGTGTTCCTGGCCTGGCTGCTGCTGGCGGACAGCCTCAAACCAGAGGCGCGTCAGGCGTTGAGCGAACTGCGCGAGCTGGGAATGGGGCGTCAGTTGCTGCTGACCGGCGACCGTCAGAGCGTGGCGGACAGCCTCGGCGCGGAGGTCGGCATCCGCGACATCCACGCGCAGGCATTGCCCGAAGACAAACTCAACCGTGTCATGGGCGAGATCAAGAGTGGCTTCCGGCCCATGGTCGTGGGCGACGGCATCAACGACTCCCTCGCGCTGAAGGCAGGCGTCGTCGGCGTGGCGATGGGGGCGGGTGGTGCGGACATTGCGCTGGCCTCTGCCGACATCGTGCTGATCGGCAGTGACTTGCGTCGTCTGGGCACATGCGTGCGTCTGAGCCGCCAATGCCGCTCCACGCTGCAGGTGAACGTGATTATCGGGCTGGGATGGACGCTGGCGATTGTCGCACTGGCAGCCTTTGGCGTCCTCGGTGCGGCGGGGGCGATGATCGCCGCTGTGCTGCACAACCTCAGCACGCTGCTGGTTTTGGGCAACGCGGGGCGCCTGTTGCGCTTTCACGAACCCATCGCGAAATTTCACATGCCGTCGTAAGTCTTTGATTCGGCGCCCTCTCTGAGAGCGCCGGATTAGACGCCTGCACTAAGTATAAAAATTCGCTTGAGCTTTGAAGAACTCTGTAACAAATTACCTATCAGTCATGCAGAGGGTGCTCCATTGCAGGCTTCAAATTGGCTCGAAACCTGGGGGCATGGAAGTACCCGGCAGTAGGTTCCACGTTGTCATTCATAAAAGCCGATAGCCTGGCGGTTCCTGCTCTGGAACCGGTTTTGGACTACCCTTTTCCGTGTTTCTGGATCAGGGGTTTTTCTCAATGCTCGCGCAACTTCCACCGGCGTTACAGAAGCTTCACTTACCACTGCGACTCAAGCTCTGGGATGGCAATGAAGTCGAGTTGGGGGCAGACCCCAGCGTCACGATTGTCGTCAAGGACCCCTCGCTGGTGTCCGATTTCACTCACCCAAGTCTCGACCTGCTGGGGAGCGCCTTCGTTGAAGGCCGTCTGGAGCTCGAAGGCTCGATCAGCGAAGTCATGCGCGTCTGCGACGAGTTGACCGCCGCGCTGGTGGACGAGGATGACGACGTCGTCCCGGTGCGCACCGAGCACGACAAAGAAACCGACGCCAAGTCGATCTCCTACCACTACGACCTTTCCAATGACTTCTACCGGCTGTGGCTGGACAAGGAAATGGTGTATTCCTGCGCCTACTTCAAGACCGGCACCGAGACGCTGGAGCAAGCGCAGCAGGACAAATTCCATCATCTGTGTCGGAAACTGCGCCTGAAGCCTGGGGAATACTTGCTCGACGTGGGCTGTGGCTGGGGCGGATTGGCCCGCTTCGCCGCGCGTGAGTACGGTGTGAAAGTGTTCGGCATCACCCTGAGCCGCGAGCAACTGGCGCTGGCGCGGGAGCGCGTGAAAGCCGAAGGGCTGGAAGACCGGGTTGAGCTGCAACTGCTGGATTATCGCGACCTGCCGCAAGATGGCCGCTTCGACAAGATTGTCAGCGTCGGCATGTTCGAACACGTGGGCCACGCCAACCTTGAGCTGTACGCCAAATGTCTGTTCGGCGCGTTGAAGGAGGGCGGTCTGGTAATGAACCACGGCATCACCGCCAAGCACACCGATGGCCGTCCAGTGGGGCGCGGCGCCGGAGATTTCATTGACCGTTACGTGTTCCCGAACGGCGAGCTGCCGCATCTGGCGATGATCAGCGGGTTCATCAGCGAAGCAGGGCTGGAAGTGGTGGACGTGGAAAGTCTGCGTTTGCATTACGCCAAAACCCTCGACCACTGGAGCGCGCGTCTGGAAGAGAAGCTCGACGTGGCGGCGGCGATGGTGCCGGAACAGGCCTTGCGGATTTTCAGGCTGTACCTGGCGGGTTGCGCGTATGCGTTCTCGAAGGGGTGGATCAACCTGCATCAGATTCTGGCCGTGAAGCCCCGAGCCGATGGCAGCCACGACCTGCCGCTGACGCGGGATGATCTTTACGCTTAAGCGCTGACAGAGCACCACGCTTTCCTGTGGGAGCCGGCTTGCTGGCGAAAGCGTCAGTTCAGTCACACACATGTTGACTGATACACCGCTTTCGCCAGCAAGCCGGCTCCCACAAAGTGGTGCGATGCCTTCACAAAATCGGCGAGATCAACCGCGCCACGCGCATCCCCAGCTGCTGTAAGTGGTGGGTCTCTTTGCTTTCCTCAATGGAAATCTCATGGGCCTGGGCGAAGTCGTCGCTGAGCATGGCTTCAACCTCCCGCGCGAAATCCTCATCCACGGTCAGCAGCATCAGCTCGAAATTCAGGCGGAACGAGCGGTTGTCGAGGTTCGCGCTGCCAATGGCCGAGATCTCGTTGTCCACCAGCACAACCTTCTGGTGCAGGAAGCCCGGCTTGTAGCGGAACATCCGCACGCCCGCGCGCACCGCTTCGAACGCGAACAGGCTGGACGCTGCGTAAACCGTGTAATGGTCAGGCCGCGAGGGCAGCAGCAGGCGTACGTCCACCCCGCGCAATACCGCAAGTCGCAACGCCGCCGACACCGCTTCGTCCGGGATGAAATACGGCGTGGTGATCCACACGCGCTCGGTTGCGGCATGAATGGCTTCAACGAAGAACAGCGAGCAGGTCTCTTGCGAGTCTGCCGGGCCGGTGGCGAGGAACTGGCACAGCACGCCGTCTTCGGGGTAGCTTTCCGGCAGGATCAGCGGCGGCAGTTCGCGGGTTGCCCAGAACCAGTCCTCGGCAAACGATTCCTGCAAACATGCCACCACCGGGCCGACGATGGACACGTGCGTGTCTCGCCACGGCGCCAGCGGTGGCTTGAGGCCCATGTATTCGTCGCCGACGTTATGGCCGCCGACAAACCCCTTCACGCCATCCACCACGACGATCTTGCGGTGGTTGCGGAAGTTGACTTGAAAGCGATTGAGCCATCCGCCGCGTGTGGCAAAGGCTTTGATTTGTACGCCGCCTGCCCGAAGTTTTTCGACATAGCTGGCGGGCAGCGAGTGGCTGCCAATGCGGTCGTACAGCACGAAAATCTCGACGCCCTCGGCGGCCTTCTCCAACAGCAGCGACTGCAACCGGCGCCCGAGCCCGTCGTCATGAATGATGAAAAACTGCACGAACACCACGCGCTTCGCCGCCCGTATCGCATCGAAAATGGCCGTGAACGTGGCGTCCCCGTTGATCAGCAGTTTCACTTCGTTGTTGGCGAGGCACGGCATCCGCCCGAGCTTGGGCATGGCGCGCAGCGACTCATAGGCATCCGAGCGCCGTGCCGCGACGGCTTCTTCGATCCAGGGTTTCCAGTTGAAATCGACGATGGCATTGCGCATCTCGTTGTTGGCCTGACGACGAGCCTTGATATAGGCGTCGAAGGTGCTGCGGCCAAAGACCAGATAAGGAATGAGGGTGATGTAGGGGATGAAAATCAGCGGCATCGCCCAGGCAATCGAGCCTTGTGCGGTGCGCACGGTCAGCAGAGCGTGAATCGCTGCTACGATGCCGAGCAGGTGAGTAAAACCAAGCAGATAGCCAAAGAAATACGGGCTGTGGTAATCCATGCGCAACCTTGTGTTCGAGGCGTATAGGTGTCTAACAGACCACAGCGGGCGGGGATTGTCGCTATTTTATTCTGGCTGCAACTGGTTATCGGATTCGTCGTCTAAGCGTCATCGTCTGGCGGCCGCGCTTGGTCTTGCTGGCATGCCGCAATCACACTGTTTCAGGCAAAAAAGGAAAACAGATTCATGAAAAAGCGCGTATTGGCGTTGATGGTTTGTCTGGCTGCGCCCTTCGCTCAAGCGCAAGTGCTTCAGCCCGGCTTGTGGGAGCTGACGTCGAGCAACATGCAGGTCGATGGCCAGCAGATGCCGGACATGCAAATCATGCTCGCTCAACTGCAAATGATGGCCCCTGAACAGCGTGCGGCGATGGAACAAATGCTGGCAAAACAAGGGATTACCTTGGGCGGTCAAGGCGTTCGGGTGTGTCTGACGCCTGAACAGGTGAAGAACGAGCAGATTCCGCTGACCGATCCCAAGACAGGCTGCACTCAGCAAATCACTGACCGCAACGGGCCGACCTGGAAATTCAAATTCAGTTGCCCACGTGCGCAAGGCACCGGCACTGCGCAGTTCTTGAGTGATCGCCAGTTCACCACCCACGTCATTGGCTCGTTCAATGCCACCGGCCAGCAGCAGAATGGCAGCATGGACACTAAAGCCGTGTGGCTGGGCCAGAACTGTGGAACGGTCAAACCGCGCACTTAACTCGCTGCGGTACGACCGTTCGTCTGAACGCCCCGTTTATCGGGGCGTTTTCATTTTCAGCGCCAGATTCGTGTCCATGTTCCACGTGGAACATCTTGTTGTTTCACATGAGTTTTCGCCTGTTACCCCTTGTTTTAAAGCGGAAAACTCAACGCATTTCTGTAAAAAGCTTCATCTTCACCGAATGACCTGCATGTTATATTGTTACGAAGAATGTCGTTTCTATCTGGGCTGGGATGCTCATCTTTTTTCGGAACGTGTCATGCATCGACGTCAAATGCTGCTCAATATGCTTTTGGCCAGCGCCGCCTTCGCGCTCCCTTTCTCTGTCAATGCTGCCAATGCCGCGCAAATTCGCAACGCCCGTCTCTGGCGTTCCGATAACAAGCTGCGACTGGTCTTCGACCTCAGTGGTCCGGTGCAGTACAAAACCTTCACCCTCAGCGCCCCTGAACGCATCATCATTGATGTGAGCGGCGCGCGCCTGGAAGGCAACTTCCCTGAGCTGGCGCTGGAAAACACGCCGATCAAAGCGATTCGTTCGGGCCATTTCGGACAGGGCGACACACGCATCGTGCTAGACCTCGCATCGCCCGTGCAGCTCAACAGTTTCCTGCTCGGTCCAGAAGGTGCGCAAGGCAACCGGTTGGTGGTCGATCTCGGTAACGATTTGAAGCCACATGTGCCGGTGCAACTGGCAGCTGCGCCCGCCGCGCTGGTCAAGGAACCGCCTCCACCCGTGCTGGACAAAGCGCATCCGAAGCGCGACATCATGGTCGTGGTCGATGCCGGTCATGGTGGTAAAGACCCTGGCGCCGTCGGCTCGAAGGGTGAGCGCGAGAAAGACGTAGTGTTGTCCATCGCGCAACTGCTCGCTAAGCGGTTGAAGCGTGAGAAAGGCTTCGACGTGCGTCTGGTGCGTAACGACGACTTCTTCGTGCCCCTGCGCAAACGCGTCGACATCGCTCGCAAATACAACGCTGACATGTTCATCTCAGTGCATGCTGACGCGGCGCCAAGGCTTACAGCTTCGGGTGCATCGGTGTTCGCGTTGTCTGAAAACGGCGCGACCTCGGCCACGGCCCGTTTCATGGCTCAGCGCGAGAATGGCGCGGACTTGATTGGCGCGACCAGCCTGTTGAACCTGAAAGACAAGGACCCGATGCTCGCGGGCGTGATTCTCGACATGTCGATGAACGCGACCATCGCGGCGAGCCTGCAACTGGGTCACACCGTACTCGGCAGTCTGGAAGGCGTCACCACGCTGCATCAGAAACGCGTCGAGCAGGCCGGGTTTGCGGTGCTGAAATCGCCGGACGTGCCGTCGATTCTGGTCGAGACCGGGTTTATCTCCAACAGCCGCGACAGCCAGCGTCTGGTGACGGCGCGCCATCAACAGGCCGTGGCGGATGGGCTGTTCACCGGGATGAAGCAGTACTTCGAGGCCAACCCACCTGCAGGCTCGTTCATCGCTTGGCGGCAGGAGCAGAAGGCGGCGGAACAGGTTGTCGTCTGACGCCGTGCATCTGTCTTGAGTGAGGCGCGACCTCTGTGGGAGCCGGCTTGCTGGCGAATGTGGCGGGTCAGTCTGCACATTCGTTTCTGACACTCCGCCTTCGCCAGCAAGCCGGCTCCCACAAGGGGTGCGTTGTGTCAGGCTGGGCTGCGTGCACTCAGCGACAGCCCATCACGCGATCACAGGTGATCTTGCTCCGGCTGCCGCTGGAACTGGACACCCGGCTGATCGTCGTCCAGCCGACTTTCTGGATGTACCCCACCCAGGCCTCGCCATCCGAGGCCAACCCCGTGAAAAACGTCATCGAGCCATAACGGCTGTTGGTTTGCGCCCACGTGCGATTGCCCACGCTTTCGTACCCGCGCAAATACATCGTCGTGCCCGACATCGCCACGCTGTACTGGTTGTTATAGGCGTCGATGCACGCCAGCAACGTTGCGCTGCGCGTACATAACGCCCGATCCAGCCTCGGCGACGGAGGTGCAGCCCACACCTGTGTGCCTAGCAGCAGAGCGACAAACCCGGCGAACACGTTGGAAACCCTGACCATCGAGCGGACCTTGTAAAAAGTGTTAGCAGGTTTGTATTGTTATACTATAACGTAAAAAGCACCTGAACCTGCTACCTGATGAGACCTCCATGAACCGCCTCCCCGTAACCGTCCTGTCCGGCTTTCTCGGTGCCGGTAAAAGCACGCTGCTCAATCATGTCCTGCGCAACCGCGAGAACCTGCGCGTCGCCGTGATCGTCAACGACATGAGCGAAATCAACATCGACGGTAGCGAAGTCCAGCGCGACGTCAGCCTCAATCGCGCCGAAGAAAAACTCGTCGAGATGAGCAACGGCTGCATCTGCTGCACCCTGCGTGAAGACCTGCTGGAAGAAGTCAGCCGGCTCGCCAAGGATGGGCGCTTCGATTATCTGCTGATCGAGTCGACGGGCATCTCCGAGCCGCTGCCGGTGGCCGAGACGTTCACCTTTCGCGATGAGTCAGGACAGAGTCTCGCCGATATTGCGCGGCTCGACACCATGGTAACGGTGGTTGATGGCCTTAACTTCTTGCAGGACTATCAGGCCGCCGAAAGTCTGGATACACGCGGGGAAACGATGGGTGAAGACGACGAGCGCTCGATCACCGATTTGCTGATCGAACAGGTCGAGTTCGCCGACGTGATTCTGATCAGCAAGATCGATCTCATCAGCACCAGCGACCGCCTTGAGCTAATGGCCATCCTCAAAAGCCTCAACAGCCAGGCCGAGATTTTGCCGATGGTGATGGGCGCGGTGCCCTTGTGCAAGATTCTCGATACCGGCCGTTTCGACTTTGAGCGGGCAGCTCAGGCGCCGGGCTGGCTGAAGGAATTGCGTGGCGAACACACACCGGAAACCGACGAATACGGCATCGCCTCGACGGCGTACCGCGCGCGTCGCCCATTTCATCCGCAACGCTTCTTCGATTTCATCAACCAACCGTGGACCAACGGCAAACTGTTGCGCTCCAAAGGGTTCTTCTGGCTGGCGAACAAGCATCAGGAGGCGGGGAGCTGGTCCCAGGCGGGCGGGCTGATGCGCCACGGGTTTGCGGGTCGCTGGTGGCGTTTCGTGCCCAAAGCTCATTGGCCGCAGGACGAGGAAAGTACCGAGGTCATCATGCGCAGCTGGTTGGCGCAGACCGGGGATTGCCGTCAGGAGTTGGTGTTCATTGGCCAAAACATCGACTTCGCGCAGATGACCGCTGATCTGGATGCCTGTCTGCTCACCGACATCGAGATGGCCGCGGGCGTTGAAGCCTGGGCTCAGTTGGATGATCCGTTTGGTGATTGGCATGGTGAGGCCGCATAACGCCCCCGAACACCTGAAACATCTGTAGGAGCGAATTCATTCGCGATTGGCCAGTACATCCGATGCATATCTATCGAATGTACAACCGCCTCGCGAATGAATTCGCTCCCACAGGGTGATCCGCTATCCGTCAGCTCACTGCGCCTTCCACACCCCTTTGCTCTGCTCCTCGCAGAACGGTTTGAGGAAGGCGGCATCGCTGGCCACGCCGTAATAGTGAATGTTCTGCCGATAAGGCATATTGGCGACTTGCGCGTTGCTGCACTGGCCGAATGACCCACTCGGGCACTGTTCGGCGTAGGTCACTTCGATTTTCTGATCCTTCAACTGCGGTTTGCAGAAGCCGTTATGGAACAGATCGGGCGGAATGGTGAGATTTTCCTGACAGACTTTCACGTCAAGCCGCTCGGCCTGGCTGTGGACTACACAGGATTCGGCCCACGCCTGACCCGACGTGACCGCCAACAGCACCAACGCCAGCCGCGTGGGCAGCCAGATTGCTCGCATTCATTACCTCCGTCTGCGCTCGTTCTCGGGAGCGACGTTCAAGAATGGCCGGACATGCTGCAGAACATCCCCACCCATGTCATTGCTGGCCCTTTGGGCGCAGGCAAAACCAGCCTGATCAAGCACCTGCTGTCACAGAAACCGCCGAATGAACACTGGGCGATTCTGATCAACGAGTTCGGCCAGATCGGTCTGGACGCGGCACTGCTCAGCACGGCGCAAGATGGTATCGCACTTGGTGAAGTCGCTGGTGGTTGCCTGTGCTGCGTCAACGGTGCGCCGTTTCAGATCGGACTGGGTCGATTGCTGCGCAAGGCTCGGCCGGACCGACTGTTCATCGAGCCGTCCGGTCTTGGGCATCCCGTCCAGCTGTTGAAGCAATTGCGAGAGGCGCCGTGGCTCGGGGTGTTGGCCGTTCAGCCTAGCGTCATCGTTCTGGACGCTCAGGCCCTTGCAGCCGGAAAACCCCTCCCGCCGACTCAACAAGAGGCTGTGGGAAACGCCGGTCTGTTGGTGCTTAACAAATCGGAGGGGCTGAACGCCGCGGCCCGAGACACCCTCGTCACGATGCTGCCCGAACGCGCTGTGTGCTGGACTGAATCTGGCGCGCTGCCGCTGCAGCGCTTGCCCGGCATCGATGCAAAGGCCAATGAGGGTGTGGATAAGTTCGTTGCGCCCCGATCTCTTGCTCAATTGCCAGCGGTTTGGGTCGACCCGATGACGCCGATTTGTCTGAGTCAGGCTCAGCCTGAAGGCTGGAGCATTGGCTGGCGTTGGCACCCGGAGCGTATCTTCGATGCGACCAAAGTCCGGGCGTGGCTGCGAAGCCATGAATGGCGCCGTGCCAAGCTGGTTATCCACAGCGGATCGGGGTGGGTTTCGGGCAATGCGCTGGAGAGGGCCGAGTTTGAATGGGCACCGAGCGAATGGCGCAAGGATTCGAGGCTTGAACTGATCTTCGACGAGCCCCAAACCGAGGCCCAACTGACGGCGCAGCTAGCGAACTGTCTGACCTAGCGCTGCTTACCCACAGCGGCTTACTGCTTCCACTTGTTGTGTTCCTGCCGCCATTCGGCGAGCTGGATGATCTCAGCCGTGGGCTTGGGGTCCTTGATTTCGAACGGGTAGGGCGCCAGTTCGATCTGCGCAGTGTGTGCGCCAAACATCGTGATCGTGCCGGGGTGACGTTGCTCGCCCGTTACCGTGAATTCGAAGTTGTACACCCGGGCCAGGCGCTTGCGGCCTTCGTTGTCGCGCTTGAACGCGATACGGCGCAGTGCCACGTTGCCGTCGAGCAATTCGATGTCGAGCTTGGCGCAGTGCTGTTTGACACGCTCCAGCGCCCGTTCACGTAGACCATGGGAGTGCCACAGCCAAGCGCCAGCAGTCGCCAGCAGCATCAGGACGAAAATATTGCCCAGGGTCAGCATGGAAAGAGAGCTCCAACAGAAGGTGTCCAGCTTAACTGCGTCAGGTCACTGACAGCCATAGTGCGTCCGTTTAATTTCGCTTCACTTCGTCCGGCTTCGCTACTACTGTGCTTTCCCGGCTTCAGGAACCTGTCATGAAACGTTCGCCCCATTTGCTCGCCATTCAGTCCCACGTCGTCTTCGGGCACGCCGGCAACAGCGCTGCCGTGTTCCCTATGCAGCGTATCGGCATCAATGTCTGGCCGCTGAATACCGTTCAGTTCTCGAATCACACTCAGTACGGCCACTGGACCGGCGAAGTGCTGCCGCCGCAGCAGATTCCGGCACTGGTCGAGGGCATTGCGGCGATCGGAGAACTGGGCCATTGCGACGCGGTGTTGTCCGGCTATCTGGGCAGCGCAGCGCAAGGGCGGGCGATTTTGCAGGCGGTCGCGCAGATCAAACGGGCCAACCCGCGTGCGTTGTATCTGTGTGACCCGGTGATGGGGCATCCGGAAAAAGGCTGCATCGTGCCCCAGGAAGTCAGCGACTTTCTGTTGGAAGACGCCGCTGCCGTGGCCGATTTTCTCTGCCCGAATCAGCTGGAGCTGGACAGTTTTTCAGGGCGCAAGCCGACATCTTTGCTCGACTGCCTGGCAATGGCCCGTGCGCTGCTGGCCAGAGGACCGAAGGCGATTGTCGTCAAACATCTGAGCTACCCCGGCAAACCCGCCGAGAGCTTTGAAATGCTGTTGGTGACCGAGCAGGAAAGCTGGCACCTGCGACGCCCGTTGCTCGCGTTTCCGCGTCAGCCGGTGGGCGTGGGTGATCTGACGTCCGGACTGTTTCTGGCGAAGGTCTTGCTCGGGGAGGATCTGCGCAGCGCCTTCGAATACGCGGCTTCGGCGGTGCATGAGGTGCTGTTGGAGACCCAGGCGTGCGGGAGTTACGAGCTTGAGCTGATCCGGGCGCAGGACCGCATTGCGCACCCAAGGGTGAAGTTCGAGGCCGTTCGGCTGTAATGCTGATTCTGTAGGAGCGTGGCTTGTCCCGCGATCTGGCGCGCAGCGCCAGCAAACTAAATCAATGCCGTCCATCAGACACAATGGGATCGCACGATCTGCGACTGCTGCGCAGCCGATCGCGGGACAAGCCACGTTCCTACAAATTGCCTATTCCGTTTACACGCCGTCTTCGCGAATTTCGCGATACCGTTTTTCCAGCTCCTGACGCAGCTGACGACGCTGCTGGGCCTGTACGTAGCGGCGCTTGTCTTCGCTGGTCTGCGGATCCAACGGCGGAACGCTGGCCGGTTTGCGTTGGTCGTCCACCGCCACCATGGTGAAAAAGCAGCTGTTGGTGTGACGCACCGAGCGCTCGCGGATGTTTTCCGTCACCACCTTGATCCCGACTTCCATGGACGTGTTGCCGGTGTAGTTCACCGACGCCAGGAAGGTCACCAGTTCACCGACGTGAATCGGCTCGCGGAAAATCACCTGATCCACCGACAGCGTCACGACGTAACGACCGGCGTAACGGCTCGCGCACGCGTAGGCGACTTCATCGAGGTATTTAAGAAGCGTGCCGCCGTGCACGTTGCCAGAAAAGTTGGCCATGTCCGGGGTCATCAATACAGTCATCGACAGCTGGGCGTTTCCGGGTTCCATAGCGTGCTCACGGTCTGGTTGGGTCAATTGGCACCTCGGGTGGGTGCTCGAAATAAAATCGGCTATCAAAACCAACACTATCGGGACGCTGGCAGCCGGGCTGCCGTCACGCCTGAGGTCGATCTGTTTCCATATATTGCACCGGCTTCATCGGCTTTTGTGCGGTGTTAACCTGCGAAAACTCTTGGATGGGGTATTTCCTGCGTTCCGCTCAGAAATTTCTGACTCTGCTGGCGATCTTTCGCACCGCAGCCGTCTCCTTTTCAGCATGAACGCGCATCTTTAGTCGTCACAAGGAGCCGCGCCATGCATGCCATCAGTTTCATTCAGGACCTGGCAGTCATCATGCTGGTGGCTGGCGTGGTCACCGTTCTCTTCCATCGACTCAAACAACCGGTCGTCCTCGGCTATATCGTCGCCGGGTTCATCATCGGGCCGCACACTCCGCCATTCGGCCTGATCCACGACGAAGACACCATCAAGATTCTTGCTGAACTGGGCGTGATCTTCCTCATGTTCTGTCTGGGACTGGAATTCAGTCTGCGCAAATTGTTCAAGGTCGGCGCTACGGCGTTCGTCGCCGCCTTCCTCGAAATCATGCTGATGATCTGGATCGGCTATGAAATCGGCCAGTATTTTGGCTGGAGCACCATGGATTCGCTGTTCTTGGGAGCGATTTTGGCCATCTCCTCGACCACGATCATCGTTAAGGCGCTCAACGACCTGAAAATGAAAAACCAGCGTTTCGCCCAACTGATCTTTGGCGTGCTGATCGTGGAAGACATCCTCGGCATCGGCATCATCGCGCTGTTGTCGGGCATTGCGGTCAGCGGCTCGGTGAGTTCCGGTGAAGTGTTCTCCACCGTCGGCAAGCTTTCGTTGTTCATGATCGTCGCGCTGGTGATCGGGATTCTGCTGGTGCCGCGTTTGCTGGCCTACGTCGCGAAATTCGAAAGCAACGAGATGCTACTGGTCACGGTCCTGGGCCTGTGTTTCGGCTTCTGTCTGCTGGTGGTCAAACTCGAGTACAGCATGGTGCTAGGGGCTTTTCTGATTGGCGCGATCATGGCCGAATCGAAGCAACTGGCGAAGATCGAGCATTTGATCGAACCCATTCGCGACATGTTCAGCGCAATTTTCTTTGTTGCCATCGGCTTGCTTATCGACCCGCAGATCCTGCTTGCCTACGCATGGCCCATCGCCGTGATCACCGTGGCCGTTGTGCTGGGCAAGATGCTGTCCTGCGGCCTGGGAGCGTTTATCGCAGGTAACGACGGAAAAACCTCGCTCCGTGTTGGAATGGGGCTGTCACAGATTGGCGAGTTTTCTTTCATCATTGCCGCGCTCGGGATGACATTGCAGGTCACCAGCGATTTTCTCTATCCCGTTGCGGTGGCGGTGTCGGCGATCACCACACTGCTCACGCCGTATCTGATTCGGGCTGCCGATCCACTGTCCCACACGTTGGCGAGGATCATGCCTACGCGAGTGGCCCGGGTTTTCGGTCTGTACGGAGAGTGGCTGCGCAGCATTCAGCCACAGGGGCAGGGGGCGTTACTGGCTTCGATGATTCGCAAGATCCTGCTGCAAGTGGGGGTGAACCTGGCGCTGGTGGTGGCGATCTTCTTCTGCGGTGCTTATTTCGCCGAGCGCATTGGGGATTACTTCAGCGAATGGGTCAGCGAAGTCGGTCAGCAGAAGGCCTGGATATGGGGCGCTTCTTTACTGTTGTCGCTACCGTTTCTGATCGCGGCCTATCGCAAGCTGAAAGCGCTGTCGATGCTGTTGGCCGAGATGAGTGTGAAGCCAGAGATGGCGGGCAGGCATACCGCACGCGTACGCCGAGTGATTGCGGAGGTGATCCCGTTGCTGTCGCTGGTGGTGATTTTCCTGCTGATCGCCCTGCTGTCGGCGAGCATGCTGCCGACCCACGAATGGTTGCTGCTGATCGTGATCGTGGCAGCGGTGGTGGCGGCGGTGCTGTGGCGCTGGTTCATCCGGGTGCACACCCGCATGCAGATCGCGCTGCTGGAAACACTGGGGAATCATCAGGAGCCTTCAGAGCATTAAGCGGCTGAAGGCTTCCCTGCGTGCGTGGGAAATGTCTCAGCTTTCCAGCCAGACGTCCCGCGCCCAGTGCCAAACCGATTCCCAGCTTTCTTCGGTGACGAGTTCTTCTTCGCCGGACCACAGCACCACAGTGCCGTCTTCTTCAACGCAGTAGTAATCTTCGCCATCTTGGCAGATCGGGATGAGCTCGCGCGGAACACCGATGTCCCAGGCATTTGCCGCCACGTCCGGCAGGTAGGTATGAGATTGCGGATCGGTGACAGTCACCGGCTCCAGGCTGCCATACACCACGTCGCTGACGGTCAGCAAGAATTCCTTGAAGACGAAAGGAATGTTGATGAACAGCTGCTCTTCGATTTCGACAAGCTGATCTTCGTCCGGCAGCTCAAGCGGGACGGGAACCGGCTCATTGGCTTCACGGAGTTGTTCGATGACTTCTTCCACGACGTGGATCCTCTAACGGTTTTCGCGGTTTATACAGTAGCTCAAAGACATCACCAAATTAACTGCGGCCCACAAAAAACAAAACCCCGAACACAGTCGGGGTTTTGGATTAGCGAAGCGGCAAAGAGTTTCAGCCGTTCTGGCGAATACCTGCCACCAGCCAAGGCTGGTTCTCGCCCGGAGCGCGTTCCATGTTCCAGCTTTCGCTGAACACTTCGCCCTGGTCGAAGCGCGACGTTTTCGACACACCGCTGAAGGTCAAGGTAGCAATGGTCTTGTCGGCGCGGTCGTCGACACCTTCCAGTTGCACGTTCAGGTTGTCGATATAGGTGGACTGGAAGCCATCACCCAGGTCTGCGCGTTCTTTTTTCAGGAACTGCAGCATTTGCGGGGTCACGAACTCGGAGATCTTGTCCATCTCGTTCGCATCCCAGTGCTGTTGCAGCGACTGGAAGTGGTTACGCGCGGCCTCGATAAAGCGCTCTTCGTTGAACCATGCCGGTGCGTTGATGACCGGGCGAGCCGACGCGGCAGGCGAACCGCCGAACATCGAATTGGCGTTTTGCGCAGGCTGCTGTTCGAAGGTTTCACGCTGGAACGGCGCGCCAGCCGGAGCCATGTTTGGCTGCTGCTTGCGTCGACGGGCGGCGATGAAACGGAAGATCACGAAAGCGATGACCGCCATAATCAGGATGTCGAAGAACTGCATGCCCTGGAAGCCGCCGCCCATGAACATGGAGGCGAGCAGGCCACCGGCAGCGATACCGGCCAGAGGGCCCAGCCATTTGGAAGCACCGCCCGCAGCAGGCGCAGGACGACCGGCAGCGTTAGGTGCAGCGGCAGGAGCAGAAGGAGCTGTCTGACGCGCTTGGTGACTTGGCGCCGAGCCCATGCTCTTGCCGCCACCGAAACGCGCGGCGTTGGCATCCAGACTCATGGTGAGTCCGATGACCAGCGCCAAAGCGATGCTTAGAAAACGTTGCATATTGGGAATTCCCGTTTGTGGATTGCACGCGCGCCATATTGAACAGGACAAATGTGTCTGACCAGCGACCATATGTTTCTGGCTTTTGCGTGGATCTCAATCACCCGCGTACTACTTGGGCTGCAGGGCGATTGAGAAAGTTCTGTAGGAAAGATGGGGGCCAGATGTAGGAATGCAATACCGGAGGTCAGCCATCACGCAAATCCTCTGTGGGAGCGCGACATCATCGAACGCATGTTTGGCTGGTTGAAGGAAAACTGCCGTGTCGTCGCGCGGTTCGACCACCGGGTGATGAGCTACGCGGCCATGGTTACTTCAACCCACATGCACGCTGGTTTCGAACTGTTGACGCAGGGTCTGCGTGTCGCCGTTGAGCGGCGCTCCTTGCGCCCAGTTGAAGCTGGGCTAGACCTAATTACATCGCTGTGGCTGCGGGATTGGCCGCAGCGCTTCATCTGACATGGATGCCCATATGGATGCTTTTCTGCATGCGCGTACCGCCAGCATCACTGCGCGCGACTCTCGGCAATTGGTTGTTTTGACGATTCGTGGTGCCCGCCGCGAGCGCGACGTATTCGATAACGCCGCGCGAGTGATCGAGCGTTTCGACGCCCGTCGTCTTTTTAGCCGTCGATCTCTCTACGCACTCTCTGGAACGGAGCTGTCGGCCGAATGTGCCGACGCTGGCTGGCAGCTTTCGCTGCTTGGTGAGGCCGGACAGACAGTCGAGCAGCGCGACGGCCGGGGGCTTGTCCGGCGTGTCGAACATGACGCGCTTTTGCGGCCCATTGCAGTGTTTGAAAGCGGTATCCGTGTTGAGTGTTATGCCTATGGCGCCGCCGATGAGGCTGCTGGCAACCGTTGCGGGCGCCTGACCGAGCAGCGGGATCAGGCAGGTAGGCTGGTAAATGAACACTATGCGCTGGGGGGGCAGGTGTTGGTTCAAGGGCGAGAGGTTGTTGCAACTGAAATCGCTCCCACAGCGATGCTGCGCACGCATTGGGCGTATGGTCCACTTGGGGATGTTCAGCAGCAGACTGATGCCGGCGGCCATTTACGCCGATTCACGGCATCCGTGAGCGGCGAGGCGGATACTGCGCAGGCCATGGGTCGGTTGATGATCAGCAGCACGTGTTATGACGCCGAAGGCCGCCTTCAGGCGCAAACCTTAGGCAATGGTGTAGGCACCGAGCGTGAGTATGATCCTGCCGATGGTCGCTTGGCCCGACTGCGCAGCCGTTGCACAGACGGCACGGTGCTGCAGGACCTGACCTACCGCTACGACCCCGTAGGCAACCCACTGCGCATCGAAGACGCTGCGCAGCCCGTTCGGCACTTCAACAACCAGCGCGTCGAGCCGGTGCGCACCTTCGCCTACGATATCCACTACCAACTGATCGAAGCCACCGGCTATGAAGCGGCGGACAATCAAGGCATCGCTATCTACAGTGAAACCTACGACTACGACCTGGGCGGCAACATGCTGCAGTTGGTGCATGTTGGCGCAAAGAATTTCACACGCACCTGGCAGGTGTGTGGCAGTAGCAACCGCGCCCATCTCAAGGACAACCCACCGGACTTCGATGCGAACGGCAACCTGCAGCAACTGCAGCCTGGCCAGTCGTTGCAGTGGGACAGCCACAACCGGCTAAGCGGAGTGAGTCCGGTGCAGCGTGATGACGGCAATGACGACTACGAGCGTTATCTTTATGGCGCTGATAACCTGCGTGCATGCAAGACGCGTCATGCCAAGGCGGGAAGCCATTCGCTGGTTGAAGACGTGCTGTACCTGCCTGACCTCCAGATTCGCAATAACAGCGCCACGGGCGAGACATTGCATGTGCTCGACGTCTGCGGCGTGCGCGTGCTGCATTGGGTGCAAGGCAGGCCTGCCGAACTGACAAACAATCAGCCGCGCTATTTACTGACCGACCACTTGGGCTCGACCACGCTGGAACTCGATTCCGAGACGAGACTGATCAGCCAAGAGATCTATTACCCCTACGGCGGCACCGCTTGGAGTGCTGCCAGAAGCGCCACCGAGGTGAAGTATCGTTTCGTGCGCTACTCAGGCAGGGAGCGCGATGCCACTGGCTTGTATGACTACGGGCTTCGGTATTACGCACCGTGGCTATGCCGCTGGATCAATCCAGACCCGGCGGGGGAGATGGACGGGTTGAATCGGTATCGGTTCGCGAGCAATTCGCCGGTGCGCTATGGCGACGTGCTCGGCGCTGCGCCTTACGACGTTTTGCATGAAGGCGAAATGCATGGGGCCAATGGGGTGCCTTTCAAGTTTGTTGCCCGAGGGAGAGGTGAGTTCAGTGCGGCTCAGAACGTGGCGTTCGAGGAGGCGCTGGTCCTGGCGACAACGTTGCTAGACGATGCAATCGCTGGATTATCTTCTTCGTCGCTGGACAAAGGCACGGAAGCCTCGCTTGAAGCAGCATTTGGCACATTATCAAACCAGCAAAGAAAATCAGTCATCAAGAAACTGCGCGGTAATTACAAACAACAACGTGATTACCTGCAAAGTCTTAATGGTGAGAATGGCTGGAAGGTGAGCTTATATAGCGGTGCTTCAGCAGCGGGCGTTACATTCGGCGTCAGGCCATATGCACCACAGAAAACGATGGCCCTGCGTGAAGATCACGTCATGGATGCTCATCCTCTTGAAGTCGCTGACACGCTGATACATGAAGCAAGTCATGCTTCTCATAACACCAGGGATGTTTTTTATAATAAAAATATCCCGTTTTCCGGGCGTAATGTGAGCGATGAGGAGCTGTCTGAAAACGCCAGGCTCGTGGCCGGTAATCTAGTCAAGATTGCCGCCAGCGGCCCCATCTTGGTAAACGCCCACAGCTTGAATCGCGAAGCCTTCGACGACCTTGCCAAACGATCAAAGATAGTTTCGGTATTTTCCAAAAGAACGCCGCTTGAACGCTTCATCGGGGACGAAAAAATCAGGAGTAAAGTGCTGCTCTCAAACGCCGACACTTACGGTCGCTTTGTCAGGTCGAACCCCGCAGCATACGCTACTTTCAAGTCTCTCAGGGCGAATCGCGCTATTTAGTGTGATGTTTTCCAGTAATAAGCCATGTAGAAATTAGGCTCTGTATGAAAAGTATTGAGACGAAGGTCCGGCACGGCAAAAACGGCCGAGAAAGCGGACCGGGGCGCGATCGGCTGCCGGGCCCGCTTTGAGTGTCCGTGTTGTACATGAACGTTCCGACCTGGCTCTCGATCAAGGCGGTTTTCAACGCAGCGTCACCTGGTATCAACGGATGCCAGACAGGGCCTGATCAAACCGGCTCCAGCTTGGCGTACCCCAGCATCAGCCACTTGCTGCCTTCGGAGAAGTTCACCTGCACCCGAGCCTGGGCGCCGGAGCCTTCGAAGTTGAGGATGGTGCCCTCGCCGAACACCGCGTGCTGCACGCGTTGGCCGAGCGAGAACTGGCTTTGTGGAATGCCTTCGCCGTCGAACAGCCGGCTCGGCGCCATGGTCTTGGAGCCACCGAAAGGACGCGTGACGCTGTTGGACAGGCGCACTTCCTGAATCAGATTCGGCGGGACTTCACGTACGAAGCGCGACACCTTGTTGTAGGTCTCGCTGCCGTACAAACGTCGGGTTTCGGCGTACGTCAGCACCAGATGTTGCATCGCTCGTGTGATCCCGACGTAAGCCAGGCGGCGTTCCTCTTCCAGACGGCCCGGTTCTTCCAGGCTCATCTTGTGCGGGAACAGCCCTTCTTCCATGCCAACGAGAAACACGTAAGGGAATTCCAGACCCTTGGCGCTGTGCAGCGTCATCAGCTGGATGCTGTCTTCGTGCTCATCGGCCTGGGTATCGCCTGCCTCCAGTGAAGCATGGCCGAGGAACGCGGCCAGTGGCGTCAAGTCTTCCTCGTCTTCGCTGTTCTCAAAGGCGCGGGCGGCACTGACCAATTCCTCAAGGTTTTCTACCCGAGCCTGGCCTTTCTCGCCTTTTTCTTCCTGGTGATAGGTGATCAGCCCGGACTGCTCGATGACGGTCTGGGTCATCAGGTGCAGCGGCATCTCCATGACCTTGGCCGAGAGGTTCTCGATCAGTTCGATAAACCCGCCCAAGGCGCTGGCGGCCCGACCGGTCACGCCTTTGTTAGCCACCAGCAGGCGCATGGATTCCCACATCGACACATCGGCGTGGCGCGCATGCTCGCGAATGGCTTCGACGGTTTTCTCGCCAATGCCACGGGGCGGCACGTTGATCACGCGTTCGAGGGCCGAATCGTTGCCACGGCCTTCCAGAACGCGCAGATAGGCCATCGCGTTTTTGATTTCTGCCCGTTCGAAGAAGCGCTGACCGCCATAAATGCGGTACGGGATGCGCTCGCGCAACAGGGCCTCTTCCAGCACCCGGGACTGGGCGTTGGAGCGGTAAAGAATCGCGATGTCGCTGCGGGACATGCCGGTCTTGATCGCGCTCTCGATGGTCTCGACCACGTAGCGCGCTTCATCGTGTTCGTTGAAGGCGGCGTACAGGCTGATTAGTTCGCCGTCGCCGACATCGGTCCACAGCTCTTTGCCCAGACGGCCACTGTTGTTGACGATCAGGCCGTTGGCAGCCTTCAGGATGCTCGCGGTGGAGCGGTAGTTCTGCTCCAGTCGGATCGTCTCGGTGTCCGGGAAGTCATCGGAATACTGATGAATGTTCTCGATCTTCGCGCCGCGCCAGCCGTAAATCGACTGATCGTCGTCGCCGACCACCATCAGGCTGTCGCCACCCTTGGCCAGCAAACGCAGCCAGGCGTACTGCACGGCGTTGGTGTCCTGGAATTCGTCTACAAGGACGTGGCGGAAACGGCGCTGGTAATGCTCCAGCAGGCCAGGGTTGTCGCGCCACAGGTCCAGCGCACGCAGCAGCAGTTCCGAGAAGTCGATGACGCTGGCCCGTTGGCACGCCGCTTCGTAATTCTCGTAGATGCCTTTCATGGTGCTGAGGAACAGGTCGCCGGACGCCTGAATGTGCTTGGGACGCAGCCCTTCATCCTTCTGGCCGTTGATGAACCATTGCGCCTGACGCGCAGGCCATTTCTGCTCGTCCAGACCCATCTCGCGGATGACGCGCTTGACCAGACGCTGCTGGTCGTCGCTGTCGAGAATCTGGAAATTCTGGTTCAGCCCGGCTTCCTGCCAGTGCGCACGCAATAGACGGTGCGCCAGCCCGTGGAAGGTGCCGACCCACATGCCTGCCGGGTTGATGCCCATCAGCTGCTCGATGCGATGGCGCATCTCGGCGGCCGCCTTGTTGGTGAACGTCACCGACAGGATCGAGTGGGGCGACGCGTTCTCCACCTGGATCAACCAGGCGATACGGTGCACCAGCACGCGGGTTTTGCCGGAGCCTGCGCCAGCGAGAACCAACTGACGACCCACGGAGGCGGCGACCGCCTGGCGTTGGGCATCGTTGAGGGAGTTGAGCAGAAGGGAGAGGTCATCAGTATGCATCGGGGCATTCTAGGGTGCCGACGGATGCCGGGCAAACTCTAACGCTGGTCGGTCGTGAAAAGCTGTTGCCCTCTGCCTGTCGGAGCGGAAAACCGTCACGTATGCCGACCATTCACGCAATTTATTTCCCTGACTGTTTGGTCTCTTCGGTGGCTTGTGTATGCTCCGTGCACGTTCAAGGCTCACTAATTATAAGAATCGCCATGACCACCAGCTCCAAAGCCCCGGCCGATGCTGTGGCGACACGACGTGTCATCCGCAGACAGTTCGCCACCCAGCTTGCCGTCGAGCGCACACGCCTTCTTTATCAGGGGTCGCTGCTGCCGACTCTGTTCATGTTCATCAATGGTTTGCTCTGCGCCTGGCTGCTCTGGAGTCCGCAGCGGTACGTGCTCGTCAGTATTTGGGTGGGCTGGCTGTCAGCGCTGGTGTGCCTACGGGTGCTTCAGGTGGCGGCGTTTCGTGCGGCGCCACCTGAGCGTCAGGCGCATCCGGTCTGGACGCGGATGTTTCTGGCGGGCGCCTGTGTCAGCGGGTTCACGCTCTCCAGCGCGGCGCTGGTGCTGGTTCCCGTGGAAAGCTTCGTGCAACAGGCGTGGGTCTTCGGCCTGATCGGCGCGGCCACGCTCTCGGCCAGCGTGGCCTACGCCGCGAGCATTCCAGCCTTCCTGACGTTCACCGTGCCCTGCCTGCTGCCGCCCATCCTCTATCTGTTCTGGGGTGGCGACGTGCCGTTGCGTGGTTGGGGCTGGCTGGGGTTGATCCTGCTGCTGGCGCTGATTGTCGTGGCGGCGCAGGTCAACCGGTTGATTGAGCGAGGTCTGACCCGGCGCTTTCAGAATCAGGCCTTGATTGAGCACCTGCAACAGGCTCAAGCCCAAAGCGAAGCGCTGAATCGAGAGCTGACGCGGCAATATGAAGAGCGGGCCCGATTCCTCTCGCACTATGACGAGCTGACAGGCCTGGCCAACCGCGCGCTGTTCAACGAGCGGCTGCGCGAAGCCAATCAGCGCGTACGCCACGGCAGGCAAACCCTGGCGCTGCTGCACATCAATCTGGACCGTTTCAAGCTGCTCAACGACAGCCTTGGGCATGAGGTTGCCGATCAATTGCTGCGTCAGATAGGCCGCCGCATCAGCGCCGAGCTGGCAGACGCCGATACTGTGGCGCGCTTGTCCGCCGATGAATTCGCGGTGCTGTTCGACACCTTCGGCAACCTGACGACACTGACGCGAATGACCACCCGGTTGCTGAACAAACTGCGTTCACCGGTTCTGGTGGCTGGGCACGAACTGGTGGTCAGCGCGTCCATCGGCATCGCCTTGCTGCCGGATTCGGCCAGAGACATTTCTGCGTTAGTCACCCAAGCCAACATGGCGATGCAGCACGCCAAACACTTGGGCGGTAATAACTTCCAGTTCTACACCGACAGCCTGCAAGCCCGGACCCTTGAGCGTTTGCAGCTGGAGATTCAACTGCGCCGAGCGATTGAAGACGGTCAGTTGGAGGTCTTCTATCAGCCCAAGCTCGAACTGGCGACGGGTCAGCTCAGTTCTGCCGAGGCCCTTGTGCGTTGGCGGCATCCGGTGCTCGGCATGGTACCGCCCAGCGAATTCATCGGCTTGGCCGAAGAGTCCGGGCTGATCGCCGACATCGGCGAGTTCGTGCTGCGCCGCGCCTGCCGACAGGCCTGCGAATGGCAAGCCAGCGGGCTGCGGCCCATTCGGGTGTCAGTCAATCTGTCTGTGCATCAATTACGGCAGGGCAAGCTCGTCAGTCTGGTGCGCCAAGTGCTCGATGAAAGCGGGCTGCTGCCTGAATACTTGGAGCTTGAACTGACCGAAAGCCAGCTGCTGGACAGCGTCGAGCACATCATCAGCACCTTCCAGCAGTTGCGTGAGTTGGGCGTGAAGTTGGCTATCGATGATTTCGGCACAGGCTATTCGTCACTCAGTTACTTGAAGCGCTTCCCCGTGGACTACGTAAAAATTGATCAAGCATTTATCAGAGGCCTGAACGAGGGCACCGAAGACGCCGCCATCACGCGGGCGATCATCGCCATGGCTCACAGCCTTGAATTGAAGGTGGTCGCCGAAGGGGTAGAGAACGAGCAACAGCTGGAATTTCTCCGAGCCCATGCATGCGACGAGGTGCAAGGCTACCTGGTCAGTCGGCCAGTGGAGGCCAATGCGATGGGCACTGTCCTACGTGATTGTGAAGCGGTTGCCTGGAGTCCTGTGTGAAAAGTCCTACACTGCATGGCGACCCGTCGCTCCGGGCTTTTCGTTTGGGATCATCAAACTCGTTTAGCTGTGCGGTTTGCAGGTCATGTAGTATAACTACAAGAAAGCTACAGCCCGACCCATCCTCCTATTGAGTCCTGTCCTTTGAATCTGTTGCAGCACATCGCCCAGTCTCGCCATCTCTTGCGTAAGTCGGAGCTCAAGGTAGCCGACCATGTGCTGCTTGATCCTGCGGCCGTGATGCACAGTTCCATGGCCGATCTGGCCCACAGTGTCGGGATCAGTGAGCCGACCATCGTGCGATTCTGTCGTGCGATTGGCTGCACCGGTTTCCAGGACCTCAAACTCAAACTGGCGCAAAGCCTTGCGGCGGGCGCGAGTTTTGGGCAGTTCGCGATTCATGAAGACGACTCGGTTGCGGACTACAGCCTTAAAATCTTCGATACCACGCTCCATACGCTGATGGAAGTTCGGGAAAAGCTCGACCCTCACGCGTTGCAGGCTGCGGTGACCGTCATGGCTGCGGCCCATCGTGTGGAGTTCTACGGGTTCGGCGCGTCAGGCGCGGTCGCGGCTGACGCCCAGCACAAGTTCTTCCGACTGCTGCTGACGGCGGCGTCCTACTCCGATCCGCACATGCAGGCCATGTCGGCGGTAACGCTCAAGCCTACAGACGTCGCGGTGTGCATCTCACAGTCGGGCCGGTCGAAGGACCTGCTGATCACGGCCAACCTCGTACGCGAGAGCGGCGCGAATCTGATCACCCTGTGCCCGAGCCAGACCCCCTTGGCCGAACTCTCGACCGTCAACCTGGCGATCGACGTGCACGAAGACACCGAAATCTACACGCCGTTGACCTCGCGTATCGCCCATTTGGTCGTGATCGATGTGCTGGCCATGGGCGTAGCGATGGCCCGCGGCCCGAGCCTGGTCAATCACCTGAAGAGCGTGAAGCGCAGCTTGCGTAGCTTGCGGCTGTCGCCGAAGTCGATCAAATCGGCTGAGGATTGATATCAGGCCCGCCTACGCTCTTCTGTAGGAGCGAATTCATTCGCGAGAGGGCCTTACATCCGGCACATCTCCATCGGCCAAACCGCCGCCTCGCGAAAAAATTCGCTCCTACAGGGGTGACCACAGCGTCTGGGCTTGCGACTCAACCTTCACCAACTTGTAACGCTTCCGACGCCTGATCGTCACCGCGTCCCGCCACTCTGTACTCCCGCACACGCAATGGGAGACAGGATATGCCTCGGCACTACGATGACTCGCAGCAGCAAAGCAACAGCGCCAAAACCCGCCGTCAGCAGGAAGACCAGCGCCGCATGGCGTTTCGGCGTGCGATTGAAACGCGGTCCGAAGACCGTCGCCTGACCCTCGAATTCGATGACTACCTGGACGCAGACTCCGCCAGCTTTTGGCAGAGCGCTAGCGTTTCGGAAGGTGCCCGTCAAAGCGCGCGACCAGCTCGCTGATCTGTGCACGCTCGGTGCGAATGAACGCCAGGAAGGCATGCGCCACTGGTGACAGACGTTTCTCCCGAGCGTGTACGACGCACCAACTGCGATAAAGCGGCAGTTCGGCCACGGGCAGCTCCTTGAGCGTGCCAGTGGCCAGTTCCAGACTCAGCGCATGCCTCGTCAGCAGCGCCACCCCCAGCCCGGCCACGACACACTCCCGTTGAGCTTCCGCCGAAGACACCTCCAGCGAATGCTCGAAGTGAATGCGCTTCTCCTTGAAATATTCCTCGCACGCCTTGCGCGTTCCTGACCCCTGCTCGCGTACCACCAGCGTGTAGGCTTCCAGATCTTTCAGCGACAGATTTGGCCGTTGTGAAAGCGGATGGTCCGGTCGCGCCACCGCCACGATGGGATTATTGAGGAAAGGTAGAAACTCCAGCCCCATGTCCTGCGGGACCATCGACATCACCACCAGATCATCGCGGTTGTCGGACAGCCGTCGAATCACCTGCGCCCGATTGACCACCGTGAGGTTGAGCATGACTTCGGGATATTGACGTTTAAAAGCGGCGAACAGGTGGGGAACGAAGTATTTCGCGCTCGATTCGATGGCCAGCTTCAGTTGGCCTTGAAGCGAGCCCTGCATGTCGGACAGCTGCATGTCGAGGTTTTCAAGGCGCCCGAAGATGTCGCGACTGGCCATTTGAAGCGCTTCGGCAGCTTCGGTCAGGTAAAGCTTCTTGCCGACATACTCGAACAACGGCTGGCCGATGAGCTCTTCGAGCTGACGAATCTGCAAGCTGACAGCAGGTTGCGTGAGGGACATTTCTTCAGCCGCACGGCTGTAGGACCGAAGATCGCAAACCTCATTGAAGATTCGCAACTGACGCAATGTCATACGCATCAATGACTTACGCATCTTTCGACTCCTCTGCTCATGGCTGAAAGCGCAACTATAAGGTTTTACTTATGTTTAACCCAATTTTTACTCATTTTTGTTAATTGCTGATTCGTCATAGGGTGAGCCATCGCTGCGACGCAACATGTTGTAACGCTATGTCGCTCCGTACTGACCGGGTTTCCGGTCCGTCTGTTCATCGGTCGAGGAAATGCCAGTGATAACAAAAATCCTGATCGCCAACCGTGGGGAAATTGCTGTCCGGATCGTGCGCGCTTGCGCCGAAATGGGCATCCGTTCCGTGGCGATCTACTCCGACGCGGACCGCCATGCGCTCCACGTAAAGCGGGCGGATGAGGCCTATGGCATTGGTTCCGAACCGCTGGAGGGTTACCTGAACCCGCGCAAGTTGGTGAACCTGGCTGTGGAAACCGGTTGCGACGCGTTGCATCCCGGTTATGGCTTCCTCTCGGAAAACGCCGACTTGGCAGAGATTTGCGCCGAACGCGGAATCAAATTCATCGGCCCTTCCGCCGAAGTGATTCGCCGCATGGGCGACAAAACCGAAGCTCGCCGCAGCATGATCAAGGCCGGCGTGCCGGTCACCCCTGGCACCGAAGGCAACGTTGCCGACATCGCCGAAGCGTTGACCGAAGGCGATCGCATCGGCTACCCGGTGATGCTCAAGGCCACCTCGGGTGGTGGCGGTCGCGGCATTCGTCGTTGCAACAGCCGTGAAGAACTGGAGCAGGCATTCCCTCGGGTCATTTCCGAGGCAACCAAGGCGTTCGGCAAGGCTGAAGTCTTTCTGGAAAAGTGCATCGTCAATCCCAAGCACATCGAGGCGCAGATCCTCGGTGACAGCTTCGGCAACGTCGTGCACCTGTTCGAGCGTGATTGCTCGATCCAGCGTCGCAACCAGAAGCTCATCGAAATTGCCCCAAGCCCTCAATTGACCCCTGAACAGCGCGCCTACATTGGCGACCTGTCGGTGCGCGCCGCCAAGGCCGTGGGTTACGAGAACGCGGGCACTGTGGAGTTCCTGCTCGCCGAGGGCGAGGTGTACTTCATGGAAATGAACACTCGGGTGCAGGTGGAACACACCATCACCGAGGAAATTACCGGCATCGACATCGTGCGCGAGCAGATTCGCATCGCGTCCGGCCTGCCGCTCTCGGTGAAGCAGGAAGACATCATTCACCGGGGTTTCGCGTTGCAGTTCCGCATCAACGCCGAAGACCCGAAAAACAACTTTCTCCCAAGCTTCGGCAAGATCACCCGTTACTACGCGCCGGGTGGCCCTGGCGTGCGGACCGACACGGCGATCTACACCGGCTACACCATTCCGCCGTACTACGACTCGATGTGCCTGAAGCTGATCGTCTGGGCGCTGACTTGGGAAGAAGCGATGGACCGGGGCCTGCGCGCGCTGGACGACATGCGCCTGCAAGGCGTGAAGACCACTGCAGCGTATTACCAGGAAATCCTGCGCAACCCGGAATTCCGTAGCGGCCAGTTCAACACCAGCTTCGTCGAGAGCCACCCTGAACTGACCAACTACTCGATCAAGCGCAAACCCGAAGAGTTGGCCCTGGCCATCGCCGCCGCCATCGCCGCCCACGCAGGCATTTAAAAGCAGCGTCGAGCTGCGAGCGTCAAGCCTCAAGTAAAAGCCGTTCGCGGTGACTTGTAGCTTGTGGCTCGGAGCTTGAAGCTTGTGAGGAGATAAGAATGACGAAGAAGATCTTTGTAACCGATACGATCCTGCGTGACGCTCACCAGTCGCTGCTGGCGACCCGCATGCGCACCGAAGACATGCTGCCGATCTGCGAGAAGCTCGACAAAGTCGGCTACTGGTCGCTGGAAGTCTGGGGCGGCGCGACGTTTGACGCGTGCGTGCGTTTCCTCAAAGAAGACCCGTGGGAGCGCCTGCGCCAATTGCGTGCGGCCCTGCCGAACACTCGCCTGCAAATGCTGTTGCGCGGCCAGAACCTGCTGGGCTATCGCCATTACAGCGACGACGTGGTCAAAGCCTTCGTCGCCAAGGCTGCCGTCAACGGCATCGACGTGTTCCGCATCTTTGACGCCATGAACGACGTGCGTAACCTGCGTGTGGCCATCGAAGCCGTTAAAGCTGCGGGCAAACACGCCCAAGGCACCATTGCGTACACCGTCAGTCCGGTACACACCGTCGAGGCCTTTGTTGCTCAGGCCAAGCAGATGGAAGCGATGGGCTGCGACTCCGTGGCGATCAAGGACATGGCCGGTCTGCTGACGCCGTTCGCGGCGGGCGAGCTGGTCAAGGCGCTGAAAGCCGAGCAGTCGCTGCCGGTGTTCATCCACTCCCACGACACTGCAGGTCTGGCCGCGATGTGCCAGCTGAAGGCGGTCGAAAACGGCGCCGATCACATCGACACCGCGATCTCCAGTTTTGCGTGGGGCACCAGCCATCCGGGCACCGAGTCGATGGTTGCCGCGCTCAAAGGCAGCGAATTCGACACCGGTCTGGACTTGGAGCTGCTGCAGGAAATCGGCCTGTATTTCTACGCCGTGCGTAAGAAGTATCACCAGTTCGAGAGCGAATTCACCGCTGTCGACACCCGCGTGCAGGTCAACCAAGTGCCAGGCGGCATGATTTCAAACCTCGCCAACCAGCTGAAAGAGCAGGGCGCGCTGAACCGCATGGGCGAAGTGCTGGCTGAGATCCCCCGTGTTCGCAAGGACCTGGGCTACCCACCTTTGGTGACTCCGACCTCGCAGATCGTCGGCACTCAGGCGTTCTTCAACGTGCTGGCGGGTGAGCGTTACAAGACCATCACCAACGAAGTGAAGCTCTACCTCACGGGCGGCTACGGCAAGGCGCCGGGTCAGGTCGACGAGAAGCTGCGTCGTCAGGCAATTGGCAACGAAGAGGTTATCGACGGGCGTCCGGCAGACCTGCTGAAGCCGGAAATGACCAAGCTGCGCGGTGAAATCGGCGCGTTGGCCAAATCTGAAGAAGACGTACTGACGTACGCGATGTTCCCGGACATTGGCCGCAAGTTCCTCGAAGAACGCGCAGCGGGCACCTTGGCGCCGGAGCCACTGCTGCCGATTCCGGAGCCGGGCGCTGTGGCGCGGGCGGGCGGTGAAGGTGTACCGACCGAGTTCGTCATCGACGTTCACGGCGAAAGCTACCGCGTCGACATCACCGGTGTAGGCGTCAAGGCCGAGGGCAAGCGCCACTTCTACCTGTCCATTGATGGCATGCCCGAAGAAGTCGTGTTCGAGCCCCTCAACGAGTTCGTCGGCGGTGGCATTGGCAAGCGCGCCCAGGCCAGCAAACCCGGGCACGTCAGCACCACCATGCCGGGCAACATCGTCGATGTGCTGGTCAAGGAAGGCGACACGGTTAAGGCCGGCCAGGCAGTGCTGATCACCGAAGCGATGAAGATGGAGACCGAGGTTCAGGCAGCCGTCGCAGGCAAGGTCGTGGCGATCCACGTGGCCAAAGGCGACCGCGTGAATCCGGGTGAGATTCTGGTCGAGATCGAATGATCGCGATTCATCAAGCTGAAACAGCCTGACGCGCACAGACGCGGCAGGCTGGACGATTACCTCTGGGGGAGCTCTCGTGGCTCCTCTTTTTTTTGTCCTGCAGGAGCTGTTTCTGCAGCAGATTTGTTGCTGATGTCGTGCAGCGTGGCTGAATGAACACAATCCCTGTGGGAGCGAATTCATTCGCGAAAAAGGGTCAGGCGATAGAGATGTGTCGGTTGCACCGGCCAATCGCGAATGAATTCGCTCCCACAGGAGTTGGTCTGAGCCGCGTAGATTGGGCATGGCGCGGGTTCAACTGTGGGAGCGAATTTATTCGCGAATAAAAGGCTCAGGCGATAGAGATGTGTCGGCTGCACCGGCCAATCGCGAATGAATTCGCTCCCACAGGAGTTGGTCTGAGCCGCGTAGATTGGGCATGGCGCGGGTTCAACTGTGGGAGCGAATTCATTCGCGAAAAAGGGTCAGGCGATAGAGATGCGTCGGCTGCACCGGCCAATCGCGAATGAATTCGCTCCCACAGGAGTTGGTCTGAGCCGCGTAGATTGGGCATGGCGCGAGTTCAACTGTGGGAGCGAATTTATTCGCGAAAGAAAGGCTCTGGCGCTAGAGATGTGTCGGTTGCACTGGCCAATCGCGAATGAATTCGCTCCCACAGGAGTTAGTCTGAGCCGCGTAGATTGGGCATGGCGCGGGTTCAACTGTGGGAGCGAATTTATTCGCGAATAAAAGGCTCAGGCGATAGAGATGTGTCAGCTGCACTGGCCAATCGCGAATGAATTCGCTCCTACAGGAGTTGGTCTGAGCCACGTAAATTGAGCCTGGCGCGGGTTCAACTGTGGGAGCGAATTCATTCGCGAAAAAGGGTCAGGCGATAGAGATGTGTCGGTTGCACCGGCCAGTCGCGAATGAATTCGCTCCCACAGGTTTGATGCTCTCCAGCCAGATTAAAGAGTGAATTCGCTCATGCGTGGCGCAAATCCGCCAACGTCTTGATTTGCTCGCCATCCTTGAAGTTATCCACAGCCAGCCATGCCAAGAACGCCTTTTCCAACTCGGGCCATTCGCTGTCGATGATCGAGAACCACGCGGTGTTGCGGTTCTGGCCTTTGACGATCATGTGCTGGCGGAACGTGCCTTCGAAGCTAAAGCCAAAGCGCTCTGCCGCGCGCTTGGAGCGGGCGTTGTCGCCGTTGCATTTCCACTCCAGACGGCGGTTGCCAAGCGCAAACGATTCTTTCGCCAGCAAATAAACCGCTTCAGTGCTTTTCGGCGTGCGTTGCATAGACGCGCCAAACGTCACGTGGCCGATTTCGATTCGGCCCGCACTCGGCACGATCGACATCAAGCTGAGAAACCCGTCGATGGCGCCCGTTTGCTGATCGATCACGGTGTAGAACCAGGGATCGGTCGAGTTTTGCAGCCCGGCCAGGTAGTCATTGAAAACCGCGCGTTCGGTAAACGGACCGATGGCCAGGTAGTCCCATAGTTTCGGGTCCGCACCGGGGCCTTCCAGTGCTGTCCACAGGCCGTCCGCGTGACGTGTGGCATCGAGTTTTTCCAGACGGATGAAGCGACCATTCAGGGTGCGCGCGTCCGGCAGTTGGGCCGGTTGCCAATGTTCGAGGTTCGACATGTTCAGACTTCCAGAGCTCAAAGTGGTTTACGGAATTGAATGAAGCCAGGGCGTTCGGCGATGCGTTCGTACAGCTGGATCGCGGTCGTGTTGGTCTCGTGGGTCAGCCAGTGAACCTTGTCAGCGCCGTCTTTCTTGGCTGTCGCGTACACATGTTCGATCAGCTGGCGCCCGACGCCGGTGCCGCGTTGGTCCGGGGTGACGAGCAAGTCTTGCAGGTAGCACGACCAATTGATGCTCCAGTTGGAGCGATGGTAGATGAAGTGCACCATGCCCACCGCCTTGCCGTCCTGCCAGGCGAGGGCAGCATTGGTCGGCTCATTGCTGTCGAGAAAGCGTTTCCAGGTGCTTTCGGTGACCGCGTCCGGCAATTCCGTCTTGTAGAAGGTCAGGTAGGCTTTCCACAGCGGCAGCCAGGCAGCGTGGTCGTCGGCGGTAACAGGGCGGATCTGTACGTCAGACACGGGTTTCTCCTTGGCTCATCAAACGAGCGATTTCCTGATCGGTTTGATCCTGGCTGGCGGCCAGGCCTTTGCTGACGCCGGCGATGTCTTCGGCGCTGCGGTTTTGGTTGAGCTTGCGTTTGCCTTCCAGGCGCTCGATGGGAATGGCGAACCCGACGATGGCGTTGAGCATTTTCTCGACGTAATCGGCAGGCGCATCGCTCACTGCCCAAGGCTCGGCGCGCTTGGCCTCGTGCTTGTCGGTCAAGTCGCTGACAAGCTGCAACAGGCGTGCAGGGTCGGTGAAGACCTCCGCGCGGCCATAGGCATGCACGGCGAGGTAATTCCAGGTCGGCACCACTTTTCCGTGTTCGGCCTTGGCAGCGTAAAAAGACGGGCTGATGTAGGCGTCTGGACCCTGGAAAATCACCAGCGCTTCGCCAGATGTCAAGGCTTTCCACTGCGGGTTGGCCTTGGCCAGATGGCCGAACAGTGTGCCATGTGGCCCTTGGTTCGGGTCGAGTAATAGCGGGACATGGCTCGCATGCAGGCCTGTTTCGTCAACGCTGATCAAGGTCGCCAGGCGCGTACCTTCGATCTGTCGATGCAGGCTGGCGAGGTCCTCTTCTTTGAAATAGCTGGGTGTGTACATGAGATTTTCCTTGGCGATTGGCCCCATCCTAGGCAGCCTATTGGTCTGTTGTAAGAACCATTAATGGTCAATTTTGTAGAGCCAATTCATGCCAATGACGCCATCGCTAACCTTCGATTTCGCCGGGATTGAGCTGGACCGCCAACAGGGCCTCAGTCGCCAGCTGTATCAGGCGTTGCGCCAGCGAATCCTTGACGGGCGTTTGGGCAGCGGCACGCGCTTACCCGCCAGCCGTGATTTGGCCCTGGCGCTTTCGATTTCCCGCAACAGCGTGATGCGCGCCTACGACCAGTTGTACGCCGAAGGTTTCATCGAAGGGCGAATTGGTGACGGTACTTACGTCGCTCAACTGCCGGACAAACCCGTGTCCGCCAAAAAACTATCCACAAAAGTGTCCACAGGGTTATCACCAGGCTTATCAACAGCTTTATCCACATTTCTGCCAAGTGAGGCTGGTGATTTATCCAGTAAAGTTATCCACAGTGCGTCTATGGAGCGTTTGGAACAGCATCATTTAAAGCCCCATTTGCAGGGTTTGCCGAGGGCGTTTCGGGTCGGCATTCCTGCATTCGATCTGTTCCCGTTCGACGTGTGGGGCAAGCTGCACGCGGCTTTCTGGCGCAAACCGGGGTTGCATCAGTTGGGCTACGGCGACCCGGCAGGGGAGTGGCGGCTGCGCGAGCTGATAGCGGTGTATTTAAGAACATCTCGTGACTTGCAGTGTGACGCTGAGCAAATTGTGATCACCAGTGGCGCGCAGCAGGCAATTGCCCTTTGTGCACAGTTGCTGTTGAACGATGGCGACGGCGTGGCGATTGAAAACCCCGGCTACCGCGCCGCTGGGCATGCGTTCGCCGTGGCGGGCGCGACATTGCGCGGCATGCCGGTGGACGAGGAGGGGATGCGCAGTCCGGATTTTCAGGGCAAAGCCTGCAAACTGGCCTACGTCACGCCGTCTCACCAATACCCGTTGGGCGTGACCATGAGCCTGGCGCGGCGACTGGAGTTGCTCGCCTGGGCCGAGCGCACCCAAGGGTGGATCGTCGAGGACGATTACGATGGCGAGTACCGGTACAGCGGCGCACCGCTCGCGCCCTTGGCTGCACTGGACCGGCATGGGCGGGTGCTTTACGTCGGCACCTTCGGCAAGGTCGCGTTCCCGGCGCTGCGCCTCGGCTATCTGGTGTTGCCGCGCAATCTGGTCAAGCCGTTCAGCCAGCGGCGTGCTGTGGACATGCGGCATTCGGAGATTGGCACTCAGGCGGTCATGGCCGAGTTCATCGCGGCGGGACATTTCCAGCGGCACATTCGGCGCATGCGCCGAGCGGCGTTGAGTCGGCGGGATGCGTTGCTGGCGGGCTGGCCCGAGGATGTTCGGGGCTGCAGTCCCATGCCCAAGCCGGTGGCGGGGTTGCACGTGTCGGTGGCGGTCGAGAGCCTGGCGCGAGAAAGAGAACTGGTGGCCAAGGCCGACAGCGTGGGGGTCGAGATCGGGGCGTTGAGTGATTATTGGCTCCCGGATTCCGAAACCCCTGTGGATAAACGGGCGGGGTTGGTGTTGGGGTTTGCGGCGGTACCCGAGGCAGACATTGCGTCGGCACTTGAGCGGTTGCGGGGTGTTTGGAGAGAGTAGTTTCCCAACAGACGGATTCTGCTACGAAGCAGCAGTAAAACCAGACGACCTAGTCGTGTCAGGGCAGTCACGGTGGCAGGATTTACTGCCGCTTCGCGCCAGATCGCAGGCAAGCCAGCTCCTACGGCCTGCGGCCAGAATCAAAAGCCTTGACCACGCCACCCCGGCAGTCCTACGGCGCTGCGGCCAGAATCAAAAACAACTGGGCGGGGTTATACTCGCGCCCATCGCAAACATACCCTGAGACACATCCATGAGCCTCCCTCTTTCCGCCGCCCCTGAGCGCAAGCTCGGTACGCCGCTGATCGCTTTCATCCTGTTGGTTATCGGCGCGCTGTTTCTTCAGTCCGCCGTCGGCGGCAAGCAGGTCTTGTTGCTGATCGTCGGCGCCGCGTTGGGCCTGACTCTTTATCACGCGGCCTTCGGTTTCACCTCGGCTTGGCGCGTGTTCATCAACGAGCGACGCGGCGCGGGTCTGCGGGCGCAGATGGTCATGCTGGCGATTGCGGTCGTGTTGTTCTTTCCGGCCTTGGGCGCGGGCACGCTGTTCGGCACGCCGGTCACCGGGCTGGTCGCACCTGCCGGCGTGTCCGTCGTGTTCGGAGCGTTCATTTTCGGTATCGGCATGCAGATGGGCGGTGGTTGCGCGTCCGGTACGCTGTTCACCGTCGGTGGTGGCAATGCGCGGATGCTGGTCACGCTGCTGTTCTTCATCATCGGCTCGGTGATTGCCACCCATCACGCCGACTGGTGGTTCTCACTGCCGTCGTTCCCGGCAACCTCTATCGTCAAAACCTTCGGCGTGATGCCCGCGCTGATCATGAGTCTGGCGCTGTTCGCTGTGATCGCCCTGATCACAGTCAAACTGGAAAAACGCCGTCATGGCGAACTCGAAGCCGCTGTGACGAGTGAGCACGTGGGCCTGCGTCGCTTCCTACGAGGCCCGTGGCCGCTGGTGTGGGGTGCGATTGCGCTGGCGTTGCTCAACTACGCGACCCTCGCGTTGGCGGGGCGTCCTTGGGGCATCACCTCGGCGTTTGCCTTGTGGGGCGCGAAAGCCGCCAGCGGGCTGGGTGTGGACGTCGGCAGTTGGGTGTTCTGGCAGATGCCAGCCAATGCCAAGGCTTTGGCCGCGCCGGTGTGGGAAGACATCACCACCGTCATGGACATCGGCATCATGTTGGGTGCGGCCGTGGCGGCGGGGCTTGCAGGACGTTTCTCGCCAAGCCTGAAGATCCCGACCCGTTCGCTCATTGCGGCCGTGTTGGGCGGTTTGTTGTTGGGGTACGGCTCGCGTTTGGCCTATGGCTGCAACATTGGCGCGTATTTCAGCGGCATCGCTTCGGGCAGCCTGCACGGCTGGCTGTGGCTGATCGCAGCGTTTGCGGGGAATGCGGCGGGCGTACGGATTCGGCCGTTCTTCTTTGAAGGCGAGCGTCGTCCGGTGGTATTGAGCGGGTGTTGATCACTGCCTGACAGCACTGCCGCAGTTTTGCGGCACTCATAAAGCCCCTGTGGGAGCGAATTCATTCGCGATGCGGTAGTACATCCGAAAAATTTTCGTCGGATGTACCGGCCTCTCGCGAATGAATTCGCTCCTACAGGTGATCATCGTGTGCCAAGCCGATGCTTGTCAGATAACGAAAGTCAGCTTCATTTCCCGAGTTGGGATTTGGCAACCTTAGCGATGTTCTCAGCCGTAAACCCGAACTTCGCCTGCAGCTTGTCAATCGGCGCCGAGGCCCCGAACGTGTTCATCACGATCTTCGCGCCGGTCTGGCCGACGTACCGATCCCAACCCACAGGCCCGGCCTGCTCCACCACGACGCGGGCTTTCACGCTCGGTGGCAGCACTTCGTCGCGATACGCCTTATCTTGATCCTCGAACAACTCCCAGCTCGGCATCGACACTACGCGAGCCGCGATACCTGCGGCCTTGAGTGTTTCGAACGCCTCGACGCTCATGCCGACTTCGCTGCCGGTGGCGATGAGAATCACTTCGACTTTGCCCTCGACCGCGTCAGCCAACACATACGCACCACGTGCGACGTGCTCGGCACTGGCGTATTTAGCGCGATCCAGCGTCGGCATCGGTTGGCGTGACAGCACCAGACACGTGGGTCGATGGGTTTGCGCCAAGGCGACTTTCCAGGCCTCGGCAGTTTCATTGGCATCGCCCGGACGCAGGGTCAGCAGGCCGGGGGTAGCGCGCAACTGGGTCAGGTGTTCGATGGGTTGGTGAGTCGGGCCGTCTTCGCCGACACCGATGGAGTCGTGGGTGAAGACGAAAATCACCGGCAGCTCCATGATCGACGCCAGGCGAATCGGCGGCTTCATGTAGTCGCTGAACACCAGGAATGTCGAGGTGTACGGGCGGATGTAGGACAGCGCCAGGCCGTTGGCAATCGAGCCCATGGCGTGTTCGCGAATACCGAAATGAAGGTTGCGGCCGCTGTAGCTCCCAGCCTCGAAACTGCCAGCGCCTTCAAACGTGAGGTTGGTTTTGGTCGATGGCGAAAGGTCCGCCGAGCCGCCGATCAGCCAGGGAATCTGCTGGGCGAAACCGTTGAGCACCTTGCCGCCTGCCGCCCGGGTCGCGATGCCTTTGGCGTCGGTATCGAAACTGACCGCCGTGTTGCGCCAGCCTTCGGGCATCTCGCCTTGACGCATGCGTTGGAGTTCATCGGCCAGTGCAGGCTGCTCTTTCTCGAAGCGGGCGAAGGTTTCCTTCCAAGCGTCATAGCCGCTGCCGTTGCGTTTCAGCAGGGCGTCGCGCAGGTAATGGCGCGCTTCTTCAGGCACCAGGAAGCTGCTGTTTTCGTCCCAGCCGTAGGCTTTTTTGGTCAGCTTGATTTCATCTTCGCCCAGCGGTTCGCCGTGGGCGGCAGCGGTGTTGTGTTTGTTCGGCGAGCCGTAGCCGATCACACTGTCGACTACGATCAGCGTCGGCGCGTCATCGGTCTGCTGGAAGGTCTGGATTGCTTGGGCCAGCGCGGCCGCATCGTTGGCGTCCTTCACGTGCAGGGTCTTCCAGCCGTAGCCTTCGAAGCGTTTCAGCGGATCGTCGCTGTAGGCCAGTTCGGTATGGCCTTCGATGCTGATGGTGTTGTTGTCGTAAATCCAGCACAGGTTCGACAGCTTCAAATGACCGGCCAGCGACGCTGCTTCTGCGGTCACGCCTTCCATCATGTCGCCGTCGCCGCACAGCACGTAGACGTTGTAATCGAACAACGTCGCGCCGGGTTTGTTGAAATGCTCACCCAGCCAGCGAGAACCCATCGCCATGCCCACGCTGTTGGCGCAGCCCTGACCCAGCGGGCCGGTGGTGGTCTCGACGCCAGTGGTCATGCGGTATTCAGGGTGGCCGGGGGTTTTCGAATCCATTTGGCGAAACTGCTTGATGTCTTCCAGGCTGATCGCCGGTTTGCCGGACGGCTTGCCGTGTTCGTCAATTTCAACCACGCCCGCCAAGTGCAGCAGCGAATAGAGCAGCATCGAGGCGTGACCGACTGACAGCACAAACCGGTCGCGGTTGGGCCAGTCGGGATGTTCCGGGTGATAGCGCAGGAAATCTTTCCACACCGTGTAGCCGACCGGCGCCAGTGCCATCGGCGTGCCGGGATGGCCAGAGTTGGCCTTTTGCACGGCATCCATGGCCAGAGTGCGGATGGTGTTGATGGTCAGTTGGTCGCGATCGGTGTGGGGTGCAGGTCGTTCGGTGGAGGTGGCAGACGCGCTCATTAACATTCTCCTCGTGACGTGTGGCTGAAGCTTCCAGATAGGTGTTGAGCGCGGAGGATGCGGGTTCGTTCCATGAATAATCCGTCACCTGACTGGCTGTTGGCGGACGAAGGCGGGTCGCGCTTTTAAGGCATTTGGTTACATTTCCACTGGTGGGCAGCCCGAACGATCTGTAACAACTGTATTCGAACCCCTTTGCGATTCCAGCTTGTTGCGGGGTCGACGGTTGCAAACAGGGGGTGACCATTGCAGGAAACGCTCATCAAGAAATACCGCGCCATGATCAGGACGTTTACCTACATCGGTTGGTCGCTGTTCTGGCTGCTGATTTGGGACATCGTTGTCACGGTCGACTTCATGCTGTACCTGGAACGCAAGATCACACTGCCGTCGATGCCTCTCACGTTGCTGGGTTCGGCGCTGGTGGTGCTGACCAGCTTTCGTAACTCCAGTGCTTACAACCGGTGGTGGGAAGCCCGCACGTTATGGGGCGCGCTGGTCAACAATTCCCGCAGCTTCGCGCGGCAAGTGCTGACACTGATCGACGACGGCACCGAGCTGAATCCGGTCAAAGCCGTACTGCTGCGTCGGCACGTGGCCTACGTGGAATACCTGTCGGCGCACCTCAAGGGCGAGCAATGCGGTGAGGACGTCACGGCCATGATTTCCCGAGAGGAATACGATCGGCGCACGCGCACCAACAACTTTCCCAATGACATCCTCAACGAGTCCGCCGCGATCATCGCGGGCGAATACCAAGCCGGTCGGCTGGACAGCATTCGTCTGGCGCGGCTCGAATCGACAATGGTGGAGATTTCCAACTGCCAGGGCGGCATGGAGCGCATCGCCAACACGCCGCTGCCTTATCCCTACGTGACCTTCCCGCGACTGTTCATCACGCTGTTCTGCATCATCGTGCCGATCGGGTTGGTGGAAACATTGGGCTGGTTCACGCCACTTGCATCGACGGTGGTGGGTTTCATGCTGCTGGCGATCGAACGCATTGGCACCGACCTGCAAAGCCCGTTCAAGGCGTCCGAGCATGAGATTCAGATGAAGGCGTTGTGCGCGAATATTTCGGGGAATTTGAACTCGATGCTTCGCGATGCCACAGAGAAGCAGCGATGAGTGACGAGCTGCAAGCTTCAAGCGGGTGTACGCCACTTGCAGCTTGCGGCTCGAAGCTTGCCGCTGTTTCTAGGTGCCGGACTTGATCTTGGTCCACACCCGCGTCCGCGCGCGTTCGGCTTCGCGTGGCAACGGCGTCAGCGTGTAGAGGGTTTTCATCGCTTCGGCGGTCGGGTAGAGGTTCGGGTTGTTACGAATCGCGGGATCGACCTTGTCCGTCGCGTCCTTGTTCGGATTTGGATAGCCGACAAAATCGCTGATCGGCGCGATCACTTCAGGCTGCAGGAGGTAGTTGATGAAGGTATGCGCATCCTCCACGTCCTTGGCGCCTTTCGGGATGGCCAGCATGTCGAACCAGATCGGTGCGCCTTCTTTCGGTAGGCGCATGTCCACGACCACGCCATTCTTCGCTTCCTTCGCCCGGTTGGCCGCTTGCGAGAAGCTGCCCGAATAACCCACGGCCACGCAGATGTCGCCGTTGGCGATGTCAGCCATGTACTTGGACGAGTGGAAATAGGTGATGTAGGGGCGGATCTTCATCAGCAAGGCTTCCGCCTTGTCGTAGTCCTTCGGATTCTTGCTGTTCGGATCAAGCCCCAGGTGTTGCAGGGCGAGTGGCAGAATCTCGGAAGGCGAATCGAGCAGCGTCACACCGCACTGCTTCAGTTTGCTGATGTTCTCTTCCTTGAAGATCAAATTCCAGCTGTCCACGGGCGCCTTGTCGCCCAGCACGGCCTTGACCTTGTCCGGGTTGAAGCCGATCAGGATCGTGCCGTACATGTAGGGCACGGCGAATTTATTGCCCGGGTCGTTGGCCTCCAGCAGTTTCATCAGGCTCGGGTCGAGGTGCGAATAGTTCGTTAGCTTGCTCTTGTCCAATGGCTGAAACACGCCGGCCTGAATCTGCTTGGCCAGAAACACGTTGGAAGGCACCACCACGTCATAACCGGAGTTGCCCGTCAGCAGCTTGGCTTCGAGGGCTTCGTTGGTGTCGAAGATGTCGTAGATCAGCGGAACCTTGGTGTCCTTCTTGAAGTTTTCCAGGGTCTGGGGCGTGATGTAGTCGAACCAGTTGTAAACGCGCAGGGTTTTCTGTTCATCGGCGTGGGCCATGCCGCCGAGCATGGCGGCGCACAGGGCGGGGGCGATCAAGCGCTTGAGTCTGTTCATCGTTGTCTCTCTTCTTTTAAGTCGGAGGGGTCAGACGCTTTCGAAACCTTCCAGCACGTTCACGGCGTTGATGCCGATTTCTTCGACGGCGTAGCCGCCTTCCATCACGAACAGCGTGGGTTTGCCCAGGCGTGCAATGCGTTCGCCCATGCGCAGGTAATCCGGGCTGTCGAGCTTGAATTGCGAGATCGGATCGTCCTTGAAGGTGTCCACGCCCAGCGACACCACGACGATGTCCGCGCCGAAGCGGTCGATCTCGTCACAGGCTTTTTCCAGCGCAGCGCTCCAGGCCGCCCAATCGCTGCCTGCGGCCAGTGGATAGTTGAAATTGAAACCTTCCCCCGCGCCTTCGCCCAACTCGTCTTCATAGCCGAGGAAGAACGGGAACTCCGCCTCCGGGTGGCCGTGAATCGAGGTGAACAGCACGTCGCTGCGCGCGTAGAAAATCGACTGCGTGCCGTTGCCGTGGTGGTAATCGACGTCGAGGATGGCGACCTTTTTGTGGCCTTGGTCGATAAAGGCCTGCGCAGCGATGGCAGCGTTGTTCAGGTAGCAATACCCGCCCATGACGTCGCTGGCGGCGTGGTGTCCCGGCGGGCGGCACAGGGCGAAGGCGCTGTGCGCTCCGTTTTGAATCGCGGCCTGCGCAGTGAGAGCGACTTGCGCAGCGCTGTACGCGGCTTGCCAGGTGCCCGCGGTGATCGGTGCTCCGGCATCGAAAGTGTAATAGCCCAGCTGGCCGTGCAAGCTGGTGGGGATGACCGAACGCAATGTGCGTGCTGGCCAGGTGAACGGCAGCAGGTCGCCTTGGGGGTTGGTCGCGGCCCAGCGAGCCCATGCGCCTTTGAAGAATTCCAGAAACGCTTCGGTGTGAATGCGCTTGATCGGCTCGATGCCGAAATCCTGCGGGCCTTCGACGGCGCCAATTTCGCGATCCTTGACCCGTTGCAGCACGTGGTCGGCGCGGGAGGGCATCTCGAAGCAGGGCATCAGTTGCCCGTCGATCAACTCGCAACGGCCATGGTGCAGATGGTGATCGTCTGAATAGATCGTCAGCATTTTCTTGTTCTCCTGTGGGCATCGGTGTCCGACATTCTTGAGGCGGACGGCTTTTCGGAGAACGACGGAAACGGCCAAAAGGGGATGTATTCGGCCATAAAAGCTGTCCGAATATCGCCCCTGAATAGGGCGATGCGCCCTGTTTGGAGGCGCGGATCACAAATCGATTGGCCGGTGATATTCCTTTGTAGGAGTGAGCTTGCTCGCGATCGAGGTCTGTCCGACACCGCAGGGGGGACTGACATACCGGTATCGCGAGCAAGCTCACTCCTACAGGGGACATGCGGCAAATCAGGTATTCAAAGCCTGAACTGACTCGGCGCCACGCCGCTCCAGCGAATGAACGCATGCCGAAAACTCGCCGTTTCACTGAATCCCAACACTTCGGCGATGTGGTGAATCGGCAACTGGTCATCCTGCAAGAGCTGCTTGGCTCGCTCGAAGCGTAGCTCGTCGAGCAGCTGTTGATAGCTGCTGCCGGTGGCCTGCAAATGACGGCGTAGCGTGCGCTCGGAACAGTTCATCTTCTGCGCGAGCTGCCGCAGGCTTGGGGAGTTGTCGAGTTGATCCGCGAGCAAATGACGAATGCGCCCTAGCCATGCCTGCCGCCCGGTGAACTCGATGTTCTGCCGACGGCAACGCTCGCGCATGTCGCGATGGGTGACGGGATCGGCGAGGGTCAGCGGCTGATCGAGCCAGTGGCTTTCGAAGGCAAAAGCGTTGTCTTCTGCGTTGAAGCGCACTTCGCAGGCGAAGCTGTCGCGGTAGCTTCCCTGGTAATCCGGCGCGTCGTGAGCGAACCGTGCCGCCATAAGAGGGAGCGGTTTGCCAAGCAAGTCATCGCAGATCACTTTGAGCGACGCCATGCACAGCTCGGCGTTGAAGACCCGCAAGCCCTCGTCGTCCCGATAATCGCTGGCGCTGAACCAGACGCGGTCGCCGTCTTCGATCAACTGCAACTCGAACAGCGTCCCGAGCAGCGCCGGGTATTCCAGCGCCAGGCGCAGGGCGTCACCGAAAGTGGCACTGGTGAGCAGGGCGTAACCAAGAATCCCGTAAGACGACACATGCATGCGCCGCCCCAGCGGCAACCCGATTTCCCGACGCAACGCCACCGCGTTGGCACAGACCTGCATTTCCTGAAACGTGGTGATGCGAATGTCCGGCCGACTCAGGTCCGCTTCCGTGATCCCACTCCCGGCCAGCAACGCCTCACTGCCCCACCCCTCGACCGAAAACGTCTCCAGCACCAGCGAGACGGCGTTGAGGGTAGTGAGGTGCGAATGGAGCATGAGGGCATTCCGATTGTTTTTTTGATCGGAAAGGGGGAGCAAGAGATGTGCCGTTGAGGACAGTGCTACGCGTTGAATCAATTGGACATCGTTATCTGATCGCGCATGCCGTAAGCGAGTCTACGGTTACCGACACCTGTGGGTACAAGTGACCGACGTCTACAAATCATGCCCGTTACGGGTATATATTGAGGACTTGATGGATGGCAGTTTTGAAGCGAAGGGACTTCGCCAAGTGGCAAGCGGGTGAAAAGCTAGCGGACAGCGCGTTATGCAAAGCGGTTTTAGAAATGGAAAGCGGTCTAGTTGATGCGGACTTGGGGGGTGGTCTCTACAAAAAGCGGATTGCGCGAGAAGGTAGAGGCAAGAGCACGGGTTACCGGACGTTGCTCTCGGCACGGGTGGGCGCACGCTACGTATTTTTGTTTGGCTTTGCAAAAAGCGCTCGGGCCAATATCTCCGCGGAGGAAAAGAAAGGGTTGCGTTGTGCGGGAGATATTTTCTTGCGCTTGTCCGCAGAGCAACTCCGATTGGCACTGCAGATTGGAACGTTAGAGGAGGTCCATTGTGACCAGTAAAATCATCGAATCGCTACGGGCTGATCTGTCTGAGCTTCATCAGGCAGGTGCTATCAGCAAAATCACGATGCGCGAATTCGAAGCGGTCTGCCCAACACCCGTTCGGGAGCTGAGCGCTTCAGATATCAAGGATCTGCGGTTGGCTCTGAGTTTCAGCCAGCCCGTTTTCGCGCTGCATCTCAACACCACCGCATCGACGGTCCGCAAGTGGGAGCAAGGTGAAAGCCGACCCGCAGGACCGGCGTTGAAGCTGTTGAACGTGATCGCCGACAAGGGGTTGCAGGCGATCATTTGACGTGATTGCTTTAACGCAACTCCCCACACACATCCAGCTCCACCAACCGCCGAACTTCCTCCACCGCCAAATCCGCGCCGAGCAGGGCGTGGAGTTTGCCGAAGGCAGCTTCGCGGGTCATGCCGCCGCCGGACAGGACGCCGACGCTGCGCAGGCGGCTGCCCGCTTCGTAGACATCCAGCTCGACGCCGCCTTCGTGGCATTGCGTGATGGCGATCACGCAGATGTCGCGTTGGTGGGCGCGTTGCAGGCTGTCAAGGAAGGCCGGGTTGTCGCTGGGGCCGGTGCCGCTGCCGAAGCACTCCAGGATCAGACCTTGAATGCCGCTGTCGATCAGGCCGTCGAGTTGTGCCGCGCCAATGCCGGGGAACAGCGGCAGCACGGCGACGTTGGCGAGTTTCTTGGGCTGGTTGTAGGCCAGTGCCGTGGGCAAGGTGCCAACGGTCTGTCCGCCGCGAGAACGGTTCAGCGCGGCAAACGGGTTGCGACCGAAGCTGCGGATTTTCGCGCAGCGGGTCGGTTGCATCAGTTCACCATGGAAGTAGAGGTGCACGCCGGACGGCAATCCTTTGCCCAGCGCCTGCAATGCGCCGTTGACGTTTTCCCAGGCATCGCTGTCCGGCACGCCTGCGGGCAGCATGGAGCCGGTGAACACGACAGGCGCGTCCAGCCCCAGTAGTTGAAAGCTCATGGCCGCTGCGCTGTAGGCCAGAGTGTCGGTGCCGTGCAGGATCAGCACGGCATCGCAGCCTTGAGCCGCAACCGCCTCGACGACCGCCTCACGCAGACGCTGCCAATAGGCGGGCGTCATGTTGGCGCTGTCGATCAAGGGAGACATTTCGCGAAACTGCCACTGCGGCACCACCAGCGCGGGCTGGCTCGCCAGTTGTTCGGCCATGCGCGCCTCGAAACCGGACGCTGGCGCGAGACCGTTTTCGCTGGCCTGCATGCCGATGGTGCCGCCGGTGTACAGCACCATGATGTGGCTGGCCGGTGCGTGGTTGTCGCGATTCATGCGTGTCTCCCTGGACAGACTTCAGAGGGTCAAGGTGTGTCGATGGCCGGTTTGCCGGTGGCCGTCGCAGGCTTGGCGGCAGGCTGCCCATCGACCGGCTTTGGCCAGGCCTTCAGGTCCAGGTCCAGATCGGGGAACTGGCTGGAGTCGAACACCGGCGTCTTGATGCCTGCCTTACGCTGGGCATCGTAGTCGTTCAGGATACGCAAACCGATCTTGAACAGCATGGCCAATGCAATCAGGTTCACGAACGCCAGCAGGGTCATGGTGATGTCGGCAAAGGCGAACACGGTGCCGAGGTCTTCCACAGCGCCCCACAGGATCAACGCCAGCACGAGTGCGCGGTAGCCCATCAGCGCTTTGCGGCTCTCGCCGAGCAGGTAGCGCAGGCTGTTCTCGCCCAGGTAGTAGTTGTAGAGAATCGAGGTGAAGACAAACAGCGACAGTGCCACGCTGATGAACAGCTTGCCCCAGTCGCCCACGACCGCCGCCAGCGAGTTCTGCGTCAGTGCGATGCCGTCGCCTTCGAAGCCGGGGGTGTAGAAGCCTGAGAGTAGAATCAACAAAGCGGTACAGGTGCAGATGACGAAGGTGTCAAGGAACACGCTGAACGCCTGAACCACGCCTTGCGCCACCGGGTGTGGCACCTCAGCGACCGCAGCGACGTTTGGCGCGCTGCCCAGACCGGCTTCGTTGGCGAACACGCCGCGTTTCACACCCATGACGATGGCACTGCCGACCAGGCCGCCGAACACTTCGTCTACGCCGAACGCGCTTTTGACGATGGTCGCCAGCATGTGTGGGACGTGTTCGAACTGCACGCCGATCACGTAGAGGGTAACTGCGATGTAGACCAGCGTCTTGACCGGCACCAACAGGTCAGCGACCGCTGCGATACGTTTGATACCGCCGATGAACACCAGACCCAGCAGCACGGCCAGACCGATACCGGCGTAGCCTGGCGATACGCCGAACGCATTATTGAGCGAGTGGGTGACGGCGTGGGATTGCAGGCCGTTGAACGCGAAACCGAACGTCACCAGCAACAGCACCGCCATGACCATGCCCAGCCAGCGCTTGCCCAGGCCGTGCTGAATATAGAAGGAGGGGCCGCCGCGGTACTGGCCTTCGGAGTCGCAGCGCTTGTAGAGCTGGCCGAGGGAACATTCGAAGAAGCTGCTGGCCATGCCGACCAGGGCCGTGACCCACATCCAGAACACCGCGCCCGGCCCGCCGAGGGTGACCGCGATGCCAACACCGGCGATGTTACCGGCGCCCACGCGACCCGCGAGGCTCAGCATCAGGGCCTGGAACGAACTCAGTTGCCCGGAGCTGCTGCGCAGGCTTTCGCGAAACACCGCGAACATGTGGAAAAAATGACGCATTTGGACGAAGCGCGAGCGAATCGTGAAATATCCACCGAGCCCGACAATGAGCACGATCAGCAGTTTTCCCGAGAGGAAGTCGTTGATGACTTCAAGCATTGATGTTTCCTCGCTTTTTTAGAGGGGGCGCACTATACCGGTGCGCGTTATTGGAGTCTGTAAACCGTTTCTGCTTTTTAATCCCGTTTCGTCGGTTTCCGATGGGCGTCCCAAGAGAACCGTTCTGTAGCAGTGGTGTTCTTTGGGTAGTCAGTTCCTTGAGCACCAGGGTCTGAGATCAGCCCGTTCCGCAAAGATTCCGGGCAAAAAAAAGGGCCGGAAAGCGTCTACTTCCGGCCCTCAAAAGGATGAGGGGTGTCTAGGCCCTCAGCCTGGTGAGCGTGTTGCAGATAACGCGATTGCGGTTTGATCAGGCCTTTAACGGCACCAATCGGGGAGCGATCATGTTCTCGGGGCGCAAGATGTCGGCGAGCATCGTGTCGTCGAGCAGGCCTTCTTCGCGCACCAGTTCCAGTACGCCTCGGCCTGTTTCCAGCGCAACGCGGGCGATACGGGTGGCGTTTTCGTAACCGATGTACGGGTTCAGCGCGGTGACCAGGCCAATCGAGTGCTCGACCAGCTCGCGGCAGCGCTGTTCGTTGGCGGTGATGCCGACGATGCAATGCTCGCGCAGCATGTCCATGGCGCGCTGCAGCAGGCGGATCGAGTCGAAGATCTTGTAGGCGATCAGCGGCTCCATCACGTTCAGTTGCAGTTGGCCGCCTTCGGCCGCGACGGTCAGCGCCAGGTCGTTGCCCATGATTTCGAAGGCGCACATGTTCACGGCCTCCGGGATCACCGGGTTGACCTTGCCAGGCATGATCGAGCTGCCGGGTTGACGCGCTGGCAGGTTGATTTCGTTGATCCCGGTGCGCGGTCCGCTGGACAGCAGGCGCAGGTCGTTGCAGATTTTCGACAGTTTGACGGCGGTGCGCTTGAGCATGCCGGAGAACAGCACGAAGGCGCCCATGTCGGAGGTGGCTTCGATCAGGTCAGCGGCTGGCACCAATGGCTGCCCGCTGATGATCGCCAGACGCTCGACTGCCAGATGCTGGTAGCCCGGGTCGGCGTTGATGCCGGTGCCGATGGCGGTGCCGCCCAGGTTCACTTCGGTCAGCAACTCAGGCGCCAGGCTGCGCAGACGGTTGAGGTCTTCGGTCAGCGTGGTGGCGAAGGCGCGGAATTCCTGGCCGAGGGTCATCGGAACGGCGTCTTGCAGCTGGGTCCGGCCCATTTTCAGCACGTGGCTGAATTCCTGACCCTTGGCCGCGAAGGCTTGAATCAGGCTGTCGAGGCTGGCGAGCAGGGCGTCGTGGCCCAACAGCAGACCCAGGCGAATCGCCGTCGGGTAAGCATCGTTGGTCGACTGCGCCATGTTCACGTCGTTGTTCGGGTGCAGGTGTTTGTATTCGCCTTTGGCATGGCCCATCGCTTCAAGGGCGATGTTGGCGATGACTTCGTTGGCGTTCATGTTGGTGGACGTCCCGGCGCCACCCTGAATCATGTCGACCACGAACTGTTCGTGGAAATCGCCACGGATCAAGCGGGCGCAGGCCTCGCTGATCGCTGCGTGCTTCTCGCTGCTCAAGTGGCCCAACTGATGGTTCGCATCGGCGGCCGCTTGCTTGACCATGGCCAGACCGACCACCAGTTTCGGGTAGTGCGAAAGGGGAACGCCGGAGAGGTGAAAGTTGTTCACTGCGCGCAGGGTCTGAATGCCGTAATACGCTTCAGCGGGTACTTCGAGAACGCCAAGCAGGTCTTTTTCGATGCGAAATGATGCAGCGGAGGACATGATAGAGAAAGTCTCAAGAGAGGCACGGACTAAGCCGGAACGCCTTTAATACTAGGCTTGCGGGCGATTGCGAACCAATGCTGTTAAGCGCTAGCCTATGCACAAACGGCATAATGTCGATGTGACGTTCGGATTGTGATGAGCGTGTGAAGAGGTATTCCGAATGGTCTGCCGTCCTGTAGGAGTGAGCTTGCTCGCGATTGCTGTTTGCCCGTGACGAGTTCGTTATCTGGCCTGCCGCCATCGCGAGCAAGCTCACTCCCACATAGGGCCGACCGAATTACGTGGCGTGCAGCCGACTCGCCAAGGCTGAGAGCCCCTGGAGAACACCATGAATCTGGAAAGCAAATGGCTGGAAGACTTCAGCGCGCTGGCGGCCACCCGGAGTTTCTCCCAAGCGGCGGAGCGTCGGTTCGTGACGCAACCGGCGTTCAGTCGGCGGATTCGCAGCCTGGAAGCCGCTTTGGGTCTGACGCTGGTCAATCGTTCGCGCACACCCATTGAACTGACGGCAGCGGGCCAACTGTTTCTGGTGACAGCGCGCACCGTGGTTGATCAACTGGGTGAGGTGTTGCGGCATCTGCACCATCTGGAAAGCGGGCAGGGCGAAGTCATGCAAATCGCCGCCGCTCACTCCCTGGCGCTGAGCTTCTTCCCGCGCTGGATCGCGCAGTTGCGTAACGAAGGCCTGAACATTGCGACCCGCCTGGTGGCCACCAACGTCGGCGACGCGGTGCATGCCTTGCGTGAAGGCGGTTGCGACCTGATGCTCGCGTTCTACGACCCCGACGCCGCGTTGCAGATGGACGCCGAGATCTTTCCGTCCCTGCACCTGGGCGTGACGGAAATGCTGCCCGTCTGCTCGGCGGACGCGGACGGCAAGCCGCTGTTCGATCTGGAAGGCGAACAGAGCGTGCCGTTACTGGCCTACAGCGCGGGGGCCTTTCTGGGGCGCTCGGTGAACCTGTTGCTGCGCCAGCGCACCGTGCGCTTTACCACGGTTTACGAGACGGCAATGGCCGACAGCCTTAAAGGCATGGCGTTACAGGGATTGGGGATCGCCTGGGTGCCACGTCTTTCTATTGCGCCGGAACTGGAGCGCGGCGAACTGGTGATTTGTGGCGGCCCGCAATGGCATGTCCCACTGGAGATTCGGCTCTACCGTTGCGCCTTGGTGCGCAAGGCCAATGTACGGCTGTTGTGGCGCAAGCTCGAAACGGCTGCCGGGGCTGCTGATTCGAGTCAGTGAGCCCGGCGGCCGGTAATGCCCGGATCAGGGGATGTCTTGCAGGTAATTCCGAATCGCCTGCGCCGATTTCTCACTGTAGCGGTAGCAATTCTTGAGGAAGAAAACATCCTCCACGAACATGTTAGTGATGCACGGCGCGGGGGCTGCAGTGGCGTGAAATTCGCCATCACTGTGTGTGGCACCGAGCGTATGCCCGACTTCGTGGGCAAGGGTGCGATAGGCCGTCATCGACGCTATGGCCGAGCGTTTGCCGAGTCCTGCGACGCCTTGTACGAAAAGCGTCAGATTGTCCTTGGTGATCAATAGGTATTTGTGGCGCTTGTCGCGGGGTTTGTTTTCGTCAATCACGTAATCGATTACGCGCTGGTCCCATTCATAAAGCGCTTTGTCTGCGTCGCCCAGGCGATAGTCAAAATCGGTGTAGCCGGGTTTACGCAGTATGGGAACAATCTGCACGTTTCGTTCGGTCATGGCGCCGAGGTCTTCGGTAAACCACCTCAGGTATTTTGCGTCCAGATTCCGGATGTCCTCATCGTTGAGTTCGTCATGCAGAAAGAGTGTCAGCACGATGGGCATTTTCGCCTCTGTGGCGTCGTTGCCTGCCGCCAGGGTTGAAGTGGTTATGGCGCCGCCAAGAAAGGCGATCGCCAGCGCTGCGATAAATACGTTCATGGTCTTTTCTCGTCCTTGAGAGTGGATGGATGTTGCGCAGTCACAGCTGAACAGAAGCCGCTAAGGATGTCAGTCAGAGCGAGGGCGTGGGCTGGAGGGATTTTTCGCTTTTTATTGTCAAAAAAGGGGCGCACTTGACGCAGTTGACAGATGGTCGCCGCTGATCTGTTAAACGACTGTCATTGCGGTATACTGCGCGGCCTTTGGCCGGTTGCACTGGTCATAATTCGTACGACAAGCCACGCCGGTTTTCCCGCGTGGCTTGTTGTTTTTAGACGCGCCTGCGGGCGCCCGATGAAGAGGCACGACGATGAGCGCACTGGTTGGCGTGATCATGGGCTCCAAGTCCGATTGGTCCACCCTTAGCCACACCGCCGACATGCTGGAAAAGCTCGGCATTCCGTACGAAGTCAAAGTGGTGTCGGCCCACCGCACCCCGGATTTGCTGTTCCAGTACGCTGAAGAGGCCGAAGGCCGTGGCATCGAGGTGATCATCGCCGGTGCCGGTGGTGCTGCTCACCTGCCGGGCATGTGCGCCGCCAAGACCCACCTTCCTGTGCTGGGCGTGCCGGTGCAATCGTCGATGCTGTCGGGTGTCGATTCGTTGCTCTCCATCGTGCAGATGCCTGCGGGCATTCCGGTCGCGACGCTGGCCATTGGCAAGGCGGGCGCGATCAACGCCGCGCTGTTGTCCGCCAGCATCCTGGGCGCCAAACACCCGCAATTCCACGCAGTGCTGAAAAAATTCCGCACTGAGCAGACAGACAGCGTTCTGGACAATCCAGACCCACGCGAGGCCTGAGGTTTTCATGAAGATCGGCGTAATCGGTGGCGGCCAGCTGGGTCGCATGTTGGCACTGGCGGGCACCCCGCTGGGTATGAACTTCGCCTTTCTGGACCCTGCGCCAGACGCATGCGCTGCTGCACTGGGCGAGCACCTGCGTGCCGATTACGGCGATCAGGACCACCTGCGTCAGTTGGCTGACGAAGTGGACTTGGTGACCTTCGAATTCGAAAGCGTACCCGCTGAAACCGTGGCGTTCCTGTCGCAGTTCGTGCCGGTCTACCCGAGCGCCGAAGCTTTGCGTATCGCCCGCGATCGTTGGTTCGAGAAAAGCATGTTCAAGGACCTGGGCATCCCGACGCCTGCGTTCGCCGACATCCAGTCCCAAGCCGATCTCGACGCTGCTGTCGCCAGCATCGGCCTGCCTGCGGTGCTGAAAACCCGCACGCTGGGTTACGACGGCAAGGGCCAGAAAGTCCTGCGCAAACCCGAAGACGTGGTCGAGACGTTTGCCGAGCTGGGCAGCGTACCGTGCCTGCTGGAAGGCTTCGTGCCGTTCACGGGTGAAGTCTCGTTGATTGCCGTGCGCGCCCGCGATGGCGAAACCCGCTTCTACCCGCTGGTGCACAACACCCACGACAGCGGCATTTTGCGCCTGTCCATCGCCAGCACCGATCACCCGTTGCAGGCGCTGGCCGAGGATTACGCCGGTCGCGTCCTCAAGCAGCTCGACTACGTCGGTGTGCTGGCGTTCGAGTTCTTCGAAGTCGATGGCGGCCTGAAAGCCAACGAAATTGCGCCACGCGTGCACAATTCCGGCCACTGGACCACCGAAGGCGCCGAGTGCAGCCAGTTCGAAAACCACCTGCGTGCCGTCGCTGGCCTGCCGCTGGGTTCGACTGCGAAAGTGGGGGAGAGCGCGATGCTCAACTTCATCGGTGAAGTGCCTGCCGTGGACAAGGTCATCGCCATCGACGACTGCCATTTGCACCACTATGGCAAGGCGTTCAAGACCGGCCGTAAGGTCGGGCATGCGACTGTTCGCAGCCATGACCGCGCGACACTGGATCGCCAAGTAAAGCTGGTTGAAGCGTTGATCAAAAACTGAGCGCCCCAGGTTGCGTGATGTAAACGGCTATCGACTGTAGGAGCGAATTCATTCGCGATTGGCCGGTACATCCGATACAGCTCTATTGGATGTGCCGCCGCCTCGCGAATAAATTCGCTCCTACAGGTGTTTTGCGCACCGTGTGATTTGCGGTGTGAAAGCAAAGTTAGACGTCCATATCTTCCAGTTGAACCATTCGTCCCCCACACCCCTCTCATAGCGTGTTGCCAATTGCCGACTAGGCTTTGGCATATTCATTCAAACAGAGGGAAATGGCATGGGAATCATCGGAACCATCTTCATCGGCCTGATCGTGGGTCTGTTGGCTCGCTTTCTGAAGCCAGGCGACGACAGCATGGGCTGGATCATGACCATTATTCTGGGCATCGCCGGCTCGCTGGTGGCGACCTACGGTGGTCAGGCGCTGGGCATCTATCAAGCAGGCGAAGGCGCAGGTTTCCTCGGCGCACTAATAGGCGCGATTGTGCTGCTGGTGATCTACGGCTTGATCAAAAAGAAATGAATGTGAGTCTGGCCCTCTGCGCTATTGCCGCGCAGGGGGCTAGAATGCGCGGCATTCAATTCCTCCTGCCGAGCCCTTCGATGCGTCGTCTTCTTCTCATTTCCCTGCTGCTGGTCTGCGGACTGGCACGCGCCGCTGACATTCCTGAAACCGACTGGCTTGAGCTCATGCCCAAGTCGGATCAGAAAGCCCTCGAAGCCATGCCCGAAATCGATCACAACTCCCCGGAAGCCCAAGGGACGTTCGACAGCAAGGGTGGTTTGAAGCAAAGCAAGGGCTTGCCCGCCGTGATGTATTCGACCAAGACCGTCGCGGCCATGGACGGCAAGCACATTCGCCTGGGCGGTTATCCGGTCCCGCTGGAAACCGATGCCAAGGGTCACGCCACGCTGTTTTTCCTGGTGCCGTACCCAGGCGCGTGCATCCACGTGCCGCCACCGCCGCCTAATCAATTGGTGCTCGTGCGTTATCCGAAAGGCCTGAAGATCGATGACATCTACACACCGCTGTGGGTCATTGGCACGTTGAAGGTCGAGAAGGTCAGCAATGACTTGGCCGACGCGGCTTATGCGCTGGATGCAGGGAAAGTGCGGGTGGTGACTGAGGCGGATTTGTAAGCTGATCCGCCCTCTGCATCGATCACGCTGCGAATGTTGCGTAATGCCTGAAATCACCTGTGGGAGCGAATTCATTCGCGATAGGCCGGCACATGCACAACAATGTGTCGACTGTAAGATCCCATCGCGAATGAATTCGCTCCCACAGGGCAAGATCAGCGTTTGGTTATTCTTCGCCCAAAGGCTCAGCCCAGATGCTGACGCCCATGACATGCATCTCACCCGGCGCGAGCGTCACGATGTCGGTCATGACGTTCGCGGTCTCGACGCACACCATGCTCTTCCAGCCGTCGGCTTGCATGTCACTGAACGTCTTGGTCTTCTCGATCCACGGGTTCCAGACCACGGAGGATTTCGAGCCCTGCGTCTGGATTTGAATCCGACGCTTCCAGCCAGGGTCGACGATGGAAACCAAGTCCGGTGTGTCCTGATAGATACGGTCCGTCTCGCCGCTGAACGTGATGTCACCGGCCTGCACGTTCAGCGTCTCCCAACTTTCCAAGGTGTTCAGGTACTTCACGCCGTCCAGACCTTCGATGCTCACTTGGTGCACGTCGCTTACCGCGAAATAGCTGTGCAGCGCCTGGCTCAACGTGACGGTTTCAGGGCCCGCGTTGAAGCTGGCAAGACTGACGTTCAGCGCAGCGTCCATGCGGATCTGCAGCTTCACGCCTACCGTGTGCGGCCAGCCCGGTAAATGCCCTTCGGCCTTGGGTTGAATGAACTCGACGATCAGCGCGTCGCCGTCTTCGCCCATCCCCATCAACTCCCAGTCGATGGCCCGGACTTCGCCGTGGGCGTTCGCCGGTTCGCTGCTCTGGCGCATGTCCTGCACGCTTTGCGGGTTGCGCTGGAAATTGCCGAACCACGGCCAGCACACGGGCATGCCGCCGCGAATCGCTTTTCCGTGTTTGAAAACCGCACCGGGGTTGGACCAGATCAGCGGCTCATCGCCGTCGATCTGATAGCTGACGACGTGCGCGCCCTGCTGGGCGACCACCAGTTCGGCTTGACCGTGGCGAATGCGCCAGCAGTTCAGCTCACCGAGCTGGATGGATTCGACTTCTGGCGTAGGCATACGGGTACTCACTCAAAGGACAGTGACTGAATCAGACTGTGCCAAGCTTGATGAGTTTACTGCGCGCTGCCAAGTGCAATGAGGCGCTGACCCGATGTTCAGCGCCGGGCTGGAACCGACCGGGTGCGCCCGCTGCCGTCGATGGCAACGAACACAAAGACAGCCTCAGTCACCTTGCGCCATTCGCTGGACAGCGGATCGTCGCTCCAGACTTCGACCATCATCTGAATCGAGCTGCGGCCGATTTCCAGCGTCTGGGTATAAAAGGACAGCTGCGCGCCTACGGCCACGGGGACCAGAAATGCCATGCGGTCAATCGCGACGGTGGCGACACGTCCGCCTGCGACTTTGCTGGCCATTGCTGTGCCGGCCAAGTCCATTTGTGCGACCAGCCACCCGCCATAGATATCGCCGAAACCGTTGGTTTCGCGCGGCAAGGCAGTGATTTGCAAGGCGAGGTCGCCCTGCGGGATTGGATCTTCTTGCTCTAACTCATTCATCAAGGGGTCCCTCTGACCCATCACGCTCAGTCTTCACTACGTTTAAAGGGGGAAGTTCTGCGAAAACGTTGGGTAAATGGTTTCGCACAAATTCCCCGAAAGACCGGTTGAGTCACGGCCGGGCAGTATATCGGTCAAGGTCCGACGAAACGACCGCCGGGTTTCCATTTTGCCCGACGCTCGTTGCAATCAATGTGCAGCGACGCGCAATTTGCTATCGTGCCGAACCGATTTGGCCCACTCCGCCAAAATTGGCACGCAATTTTGATGCCCGATTAACATGTCGAGTCGATAAATCGCGTGCACAGCCGCTACCCCTGGCTGCCTTGCTACCGATCACTCGTCCCAAAAGAGTCTCAAAAGAGAAGCCATTGTCATGTCCTCTGTGTCTTCAAGTGCCGCGCAATCTTCGCGTCCGCTGACCCGCAACGATTACAAAACCCTGTCGCTTTCTGCCTTGGGCGGCGCGCTGGAATTCTACGATTTCATCATCTTCGTGTTCTTCGCCGCTGTGGTGGGCAAGCTGTTTTTCCCCGTGGACATGCCGGAATGGCTGCGTTTGATGCAAACGTTTGGCATTTTTGCCGCGGGCTATCTGGCGCGTCCGCTGGGCGGAATCGTGATGGCGCATTTCGGCGACCTGCTCGGCCGGAAGAAAATGTTCACCCTCAGTATTTTCCTGATGGCAGTGCCGACCCTGATCATGGGCCTGCTGCCGACCTATGCGCAGATTGGCATCTGGGCGCCGCTTTTGTTGCTGCTGATGCGGGTCATTCAAGGCGCCGCCATTGGTGGCGAAGTGCCGGGTGCGTGGGTATTCGTTTCCGAGCACGTTCCCGCACGTAACGTCGGTTACGCCTGTGGCACGCTCACCTCGGGTCTGACCGCAGGCATTTTGCTCGGCTCACTGGTCGCCACCTGGATCAACAGCATTTACACACCTGCCGAGGTTTCGGACTACGCCTGGCGTATTCCTTTCCTGCTCGGCGGGGTATTCGGTCTGATGTCGGTGTACCTGCGCCGTTGGCTGCACGAGACACCGGTGTTTGCCGAGCTGCAACTGCGCAAGCAATTGGCCGAGGAAGTACCGCTCAAGGCCGTTCTGCGTGATCATCGCAGTGCCGTCGTGTTGTCGATGGCCCTGACCTGGCTGCTGTCAGCGGGCGTCGTGGTGGTTATTCTCATGACCCCGACGCTGTTGCAGACCAGTTATGGCTTCGCACCCGCGGTCACACTCAAGGCCAACAGCCTGGCGATCGTGATGTTGAGTCTGGGCTGCATTGGCGCAGGCGCGCTGGCCGACCGCTTTGGTGCAGGCTTAGTCTTCCTGCTCGGCTCATTGGGTTTGCTGGTCAGCTCGTGGACCTTCTATCACACCGTCGGCGCTTACCCGGATTGGCTCTATCCGCTGTACGCCATCACCGGTCTGTTCGTCGGCACCATCGGCGCTGTGCCGTTCGTGATGGTAAAAGCCTTCCCGCCTGTCGTCCGATTCTCCGGGCTATCGTTCTCCTACAACCTGGCCTACGCGATCTTCGGCGGCCTGACCCCGATGGTCGTCACTCTGATGCTCAAGGCCAACCCGATGGGGCCTGCCTGGTATGTCGCGATTCTGTGCGCGCTGGGCATGGTGATTGGGGTGTATTTGCTGAAGAGTAAACGCGCCTGATGCATGAGAAATAGCCCGTAGCAACTAATCGGCTCGATGTGAGGCCGCCACCTGAAAAGGCTGGCGGCCTTTCATTTAATTGTCACAACTTGGTCATACAGTAGTCACATGGCCATCATTCACCCGGCCAGATTTTTGACCTCGCCAGGAGCCAGGCATGACATTCAAGCGTTTGATGACTGCACTCACCTTTGTCGCAGCCAGCGTTGCCACCGCAAGCGCTGTTGCTGCGGTTGATCCGGCGATCAAACCTTACGTCAAAACCTCCGGCGTCTCGGGCAATCTGTCGAGCGTTGGCTCGGACACCTTGGCCAACCTGATGACCATGTGGGCCGAGGCTTACAAGAAAGAATACCCAACGGTGAACATCCAGATTCAGGCGGCGGGCTCGTCCACGGCGCCTCCGGCACTGACCGAAGGCACTGCAACCATTGGCCCTATGAGTCGCAAGATGAAGGACGGCGAGATGTCGGCCTTCGAGCAGAAATACGGCTACAAGCCAACCGCGATCCCGGTGGCGGTGGATGCGTTGGCGGTGTTCGTGCACAAGGACAACCCGATCAAGGGCCTGACCTTGCAGCAAGTGGACGCGATCTTCTCGGCCACTCGTCTTTGCGGTGCCAAGACGGACGCAAAAACCTGGGGGGACGTGGGCGTGACCGGGGATCTGGCGGGGAAGTCGATCCAGCTGTTTGGCCGCAATTCGGTTTCGGGCACTTACGGCTACTTCAAGGAAGTCTCGCTATGCAAGGGCGACTTCAAGCCCAACGTCAACGAGCAGCCCGGCTCCGCCTCGGTGGTCAGCTCCATCAGCAGCTCGCTGAACGGCATCGGTTATTCGGGCATTGGTTATAAAACGTCCAGCGTGCGCACCGTGCCGCTGGCCAAGAAAGAGGGCGATGCCTTCATCGAAGACAACGAAGCCAACGCGCTGAATGGCACGTACCCGCTGGCGCGGTTCCTTTATGTCTACGTGAACAAGGCGCCCAACAAGCCGCTCAACCCGCTGGAGGCCGAGTTCGTCAAACTGATCCTGTCAAAACAAGGTCAGGAAGTTGTCACGAAAGACGGGTACATTCCTCTACCAGCCAAGGTTGTCAGCAAAGCATTGGCTGATCTGGGGCTATAAGAACGCGGCAGTGCGAAGCGCTGCCAGACAACCCTGCGCGGGGTGACAGGTTCGTCCCGCCGCTGAACCCAAGGGCCTTATGGAACGAGGCTTGCGAAACATGAACAGTCCGTTGCCACGGTTCCGAGGCGACGGGCTTTTTTGCGTCACTATGCTGTCATGTATCTGTCATACATTGCCGCTAGGGTGTGCGCATGAATGATTTGGCCAATTCATCAATGACCGAGAAGTCCTCGCCTGAGCGCATTGATTTCAATGCGCCGGAGCTGCAACGCCAGCGTCGTATTCGTGCGCTCAAGGACCGACTGACGCGCTGGTACGTGTTGGTGGGTGGCCTCGCCGTTCTCGCGGCAATCACGCTGATCTTCTTTTATCTGGCCTACGTCGTCGCCCCTCTGTTTCAGGGCGCGAAGCTGACCGCCCAGACCGTACAGACTCCCACCTGGATGCAGGACGCTGGCAAACCGCTGGTGCTCGTCCTCGAAGAGCAGAATCAGGTCGGCCTGCGGGTCTCGGACAAGGGCGAAGCGCTGTTCTTCAATATCGCAGACGGAAGCGAGCTGACCCGTGTGGCGCTGCCAATCCCTGCTGGCGCGCACGTGACGTCGGTGGCGCAGGATCAGCCTGGCAAGCCGCTAATGGCGGTAGGTTTGTCCAATGGCCAGGTGCTGGTGTTCAAGCACGCCTACCCGATCAGCTACCCCGGCAACAAAAAGACCATCACCCCGGCTATCACGTGGCCCTACGGCGAAACCCCCTTGGTGTTGGATGACGCGGGGCGTGCACTTGAGCATGTCAGCCTCAACGCCAACGACACCACGCTGATTCTGGCGGGTGCCACCGGCGCGGAACTGCACGTGCTGTCGCTGACCCAGTCCGAAAACCTGATGACCGGCGAAACCACCCGCGAACAGAACCGCATTGCGCTGCCACAGCTGTCGGCCATGGTGAAAGCGATTTACGTCGATCCGCGCCAGCAGTGGCTGTACGTCATCAATGGTCGCGCCCAGGCCGACGTGTTCAGTCTGCAAGACCGTACGCTCAACGGTCGCTACAAACTGCTGGAAGACGCCAACGCTGAAACCACCGCCAGCACGCAGCTGGTGGGCGGCATTTCCCTGATGATCGGCAGTTCTCGCGGCAACATCGCCCAATGGTTCATGGCCCGCGACGTCGATGGCGAGATGCGCTTGCAGCATATCCGCGACTTCAAAATGAGCGGCGCGCCCATCTCGCAGATCACCGCCGAGCAACGCCGCAAAGGCTTCATTGCCATGGACACCTCCGGCAAGCTGGGCGTGTTCCACAGCACGGCCCATCGCACGTTACTCATCGATCCGGTCGCCAGCGGCCCGTCGGTCATGGCCCTGTCGCCGCGCGCTGATCGCATCGTCGTCGAAGACAACGGCAAGCTGCTGCCTTTGACCCTTAACAACCCGCACCCGGAAGTCTCATGGAGCGCGTTGTGGGACAAGGTCTGGTACGAGAACTACGACGAACCCAAATACATCTGGCAGTCCACGGCCTCGAACAGTGACTTCGAACCCAAGCTCAGCCTGGCCCCGCTCACCTACGGCACGCTCAAGGCCGCGTTCTACGCAATGCTGCTGGCCGCGCCGCTGGCCATTGCCGCTGCGATTTATACGGCCTACTTCATGGCACCGGGCATGCGCCGCAAGGTCAAGCCGGTCATCGAGCTGATGGAAGCCATGCCGACCGTCATCCTTGGCTTCTTCGCGGGGCTGTTTCTGGCGCCGTATCTGGAAGGGCATTTGCCGGGGATTTTCAGCCTGCTGCTTCTGACCCCCATCGGCATTCTGCTGGCGGGTTATCTGTGGACGCGCTTGCCTGATTCGATTCGCCTGCGCGTGCCCGACGGCTGGGAAAGCGCAATCCTGATTCCGGTCATTCTGCTGGTGGGCTGGTTCTCGTTGGGCATGAGTTCGCACATGGAGAACTGGTTCTTCGGCGGCGACATGCGTTCGTGGATCACCAACGATCTGGGCATCACCTATGATCAGCGCAACGCGTTGGTCGTCGGTATCGCGATGGGTTTTGCCGTGATCCCCAACATTTATTCGATTGCCGAAGACGCCGTGTTCAGCGTGCCTCGCGGCCTGACACTCGGCTCCCTGGCGCTGGGCGCCACGCCTTGGCAGACCTTGATGCGCGTGGTGTTGCTCACGGCCAGCCCCGGAATATTCTCGGCGCTGATGATCGGCATGGGCCGCGCGGTGGGCGAAACCATGATCGTGCTGATGGCCACGGGCAACACGCCAATCATGGACATGAACCTGTTCGAAGGCATGCGCACGCTCGCGGCCAACGTTGCGGTAGAGATGCCGGAATCCGAGGTGGGCGGCAGCCATTACCGCGTGTTGTTCCTCGCGGCGCTGGTGCTTCTGGTCTTCACCTTCATCATGAACACCTTGGCAGAGCTGATTCGTCAGCGCCTGCGCAAGCAGTATTCATCTCTCTAGGGCAGGTATGCAGATGAAAAAGACCTCCCTCAAGAGCTGGTTCAACAGCGGCGCCCCCGGCGTGTGGATCAGCGCGGGTGCCGTGTCGATTGCCGTGATCATGACCATCGGCTTGTTGGCGGTGATTGCCGTGCGCGGGCTGGGGCATTTCTGGCCAGCGGACGTGATTTCCGCCCAATACGACGTTCCCGGCCAGGAAAAACACGTGCTGGTCGGCGAGCTGGTGCAGTCCGAGCAAGTCCCACGTGCCCGCCTCAAGGCGACCGGATTGCCGGTGCCAGATCAAGGGCCAGAGTTCATGACCCGCGACCTGTTCAAGGTCGGAAACCGCGACCTCAACCCCAGCGATTTCAGCTGGGTCATCGGTGAGTGGCTGAAGGACCAGAAAAGACCCGCCGAGCTGATGACGATCGAGCGTCGGGAGTGGGGCAATTTTTACGGCTATCTGGTCAACGTCAAAGAAAACGGGAAGGTCGTTGCCGAGGGCGAGGCCGCGTGGCCACAGTTGCGCGAGCGCATCGAGCGGGCGCAGACGATCTCCGATGAATTGGACAGTCTGGAAAAGACCGACATCGGCGCGATCAACCACGGCATCGAACGCCTGCGCCTTCAGGCTCGCAAGCTGGAGCTTAACGGTCAACTGGACGCCGAGGCCCAGGCCGACATGGCGACCGAGCGCGCCGAGTACGACGCGCGTTACAAGGATATCGAGTCGCGCCTCTCTGCCTTGCATGCTGATTTTGCGCGCGACAGCCTGACCGCCCGTGACGCCAACGGCAAAGAAGTGGAAATCAGCCTTGGCAAGGTTGTGCACGCGTATCAGCCCAATGCCATGGGCGTTGCGACCAAGTTGGGCTTCTACTTCCAGAAGCTGTGGGAATTCCTCAGCGACGACCCGCGCGAAGCCAACACCGAGGGCGGGATTTTCCCGGCGATCTTCGGCACCGTAATGATGACCCTGATCATGGCGGTGATCGTGACCCCGTTCGGCGTGCTGGCGGCGGTCTATCTGCGTGAATACGCCCGTCAGGGGCTGGTGACGCGGCTGATCCGCATTGCCGTGAACAACCTGGCGGGTGTGCCGGCCATTGTGTACGGCGTGTTCGGCCTGGGGTTCTTCGTCTATGTGCTCGGCGGTTCGCTGGATCGGCTGTTCTTCCCCGAAGCGCTGCCTACGCCGACATTTGGCACGCCGGGTCTGCTTTGGGCGTCGTTGACCCTCGCGCTGCTCGCGGTGCCGGTGGTGATCGTGGCGACCGAGGAAGGTCTGGCGCGCATCCCGCTGACCCTGCGCGAAGGCTCGCTGGCACTCGGCGCGACCAAAGCTGAAACCCTGTGGAAGATCGTGCTGCCAATGGCCAGCCCGGCCATGATGACCGGCCTGATTCTGGCTGTCGCTCGCGCAGCGGGTGAAGTCGCGCCGTTGATGCTGGTGGGCGTGGTCAAGCTTGCGCCGTCGCTGCCCGTGGACGGCAACTACCCGTATTTGCACCTCGATCAGAAGATCATGCACTTGGGCTTTCATATTTATGACGTGGGCTTCCAGAGCCCCAACGTCGAAGCTGCACGGCCGCTGGTGTACGCCACGGCGCTGTTGCTGGTGCTGGTGATTGCGCTGTTGAACCTGTCGGCGGTGACCATTCGCAACCGGCTGCGCGAGAAGTATCGCGCCCTCGATGGATGACCGCAGCGACGAGCTTCAAGCGGCAAGCTACAAGCCGCTCCCCGATTGCTCCACTTGTAGCTCACGGCTTAACGCCTGCCGCTAAAAACGATGTGAGAGAGAGATGCAGAAAGATCCACACACACACGGCGTGAACATGTCGGCCCTGGGGCGCAAGCGCCAGGGATTGGACATGGCCAGCGAAGACGTGGCGCTGGAAGTGCCGGGCCTGAACCTGTTCTACGGCGACAAGCAGGCGCTGTTCGACATTCAGATGAACATCCCGAAGCAACGGGTGACGTCGTTCATCGGCCCGTCGGGCTGTGGCAAATCGACTTTGTTGCGCACGTTCAACCGCATGAACGATCTGGTGGACGGCTGCCGGGTGCAGGGCGAGATCAAGCTGTACGGCCACGACATCTACACCAAGGGTGAAGACGTTGCCGAACTGCGCCGTCGCGTGGGCATGGTGTTCCAGAAGCCCAACCCTTTCCCCAAGACCGTGTATGAAAACGTGGTCTATGGCTTGCGGATTCAGGGCATCAACAAAAAGCGCACGCTCGACGAGGCGGTCGAGTGGGCACTGCGTGGCGCGGCGCTGTGGGACGAGGTCAAAGACCGCCTGCATGAGTCGGCGCTCGGGCTTTCCGGTGGTCAGCAGCAACGTCTGGTGATCGCCCGCACTATCGCCGTCGAACCTGAAGTGCTGCTGCTGGATGAGCCGTGCTCCGCGCTCGACCCGATTTCGACGTTAAAAGTCGAAGAGCTGATCTACGAACTGAAATCCAAATACACCATTGTGATCGTTACCCACAACATGCAGCAGGCGGCGCGTGTATCGGATTACACCGCTTTTATGCACATGGGCAAGGTGGTCGAGTTTGGGGACACCGATACGTTGTTCACCAATCCGACCAAAAAGCAGACTGAAGACTACATAACCGGTCGTTACGGCTAGCACGTGTTTCGTCAGCCCTGAACCACCGCGCAATCAATCGGACGGACACTCAGCATGATCAAAGACAGCCACACACATCACATCTCCCAGCAGTTCAACGCTGAACTGGAAGAGGTTCGCAGCCACCTGCTGGAAATGGGTGGCCTGGTCGAGAAGCAGGTCAATGACGCGGTCACCGCGCTGATCGAAGCCGATTCGGGCCTCGCCCAACGGGTTCGTGAAGTCGACGATCGCATCAACCAGATGGAGCGCAACATCGACGAAGAGTGCCTGCGCATTCTGGCCCGTCGTCAGCCTGCCGCTTCCGACCTGCGTCTGATCATCAGCATCTCCAAGTCGGTCATCGACCTGGAGCGCATCGGTGACGAATCCACCAAGATCGCCCGTCGCGCCATTCAGCTGTGCGAAGAAGGCGAGTCGCCACGCGGTTATGTGGAAGTGCGCCACATCAGTGACCAGGTGAGCAAAATGGTCCGTGACGCTCTCGATTCGTTCGCCCGTTTCGACGCCGATCTGGCGCTGTCGGTCGCGAAGTACGACAAGACCATCGACCGCGAGTACAAGACCGCGCTGCGTGAGCTGGTCACCTACATGATGGAAGACCCGCGCTCGATTTCTCGCGTGCTCAACGTGATCTGGGTCCTGCGTTCGCTGGAGCGTATCGGCGACCACGCTCGTAACATCTCGGAGCTGGTGATCTATCTGGTGCGCGGTACCGATGTGCGTCACCTGGGTCTCAAGCGCATGCAGGAAGAAGTCGAAGGTCTGTCCGCCGAAATACCTAATGTTCCGGCCTCGCCTGACGATAAGTAAGATTGCCTGAGAAAAAACGCCTGGCGAACGCCGGGCGTTTTTTTTGGGGATTCAGTCCTTTCAGGCCGCCTATTTTTCTGTCACCCGCGAATAAATGTCCCGGTGTCGTCAAACAATTTTGGCAGTTGGCCACCAGCCAGCGATATGCTCGCCATTTGCGGTGAACACGCCATCAGGAGCGTCGATGAGTAAAGTCAGTGTATTGGTGGTGGATGACGCGCCGTTCATCCGCGACCTGGTTAAGAAAGGGCTGCGTAACGCCTTTCCCGGCGTCACGCTGGAAGACGCAGTCAATGGCCGAAAAGCTCAGGTCCTGCTGACCAAAGAGGTGTTCGACCTGGTGTTGTGCGATTGGGAAATGCCCGAGATGTCCGGGCTTGAATTGCTGACCTGGTGCCGTCAGCAAGAAAGCCTGAAAGGCATGCCTTTCATCATGGTGACCAGCCGTGGTGACAAGGAAAACGTCATTCAGGCGATTCAGGCGGGCGTTTCCGATTTCATCGGCAAGCCGTTCACCAATGAACAGTTGCTGACCAAAGTGAAGAAGGCGCTGCACAAGGTCGGCAAGCTGGAGGCCTTGATGTCGTCCGGCCCGGCTCGTGCTGCAGCGGCGTTCGCCAACGACTCCCTGAGCGCGCTGACGGGCAATCGTCCGGAAGTCGTGTCCGCCACGCCAGCGGTGTCTGCTCCGACGCAACCGTTGATCAGGCCTGCCGCTCCGGCCGCGGCGTCGACCGAGCCCACCGGCCGTGGTCAGGGCCAGTTGCGTCTGTCCAGCGGCACTCAGCAATGCGTGATCAAGGCCTTGACGCTGAAAGAGGCGTCGCTGGTCGTACGACGCAGCGAAATCCTGCCGCAGATTCTGGACAGCGCCGTGCTCGATCTGGAGCAAGGCGAGAACGCCGAGGTTGCCCGTTTGAACGGTTATCTGCACGCCATCGCCGCGTTCGAGCAGAAACCAGATAGCGACTGGCTGCAACTGACCTTCCGCTTCGTCGACCAAGACACCCAGAAGCTCGACTACCTGTCGCGCCTGATTGCTCGCGGCACAGCGCTCAAGCACTTCGTGCCTGGGGCGTAAGTAAATCCAATTGACCGCAATTACAGGGCGGTCACAAAACCTGTGGGAGCGAATTTATTCGCGAAAGGTCGGTGCGGTCGCAGCAGATGTATCGGCTGTACGATTGCATCGCGAATGAATTCGCTCCCACAGAGTCGTTGCAGCCCGACAAGCTGACCAAACGCATTCCCAACTCAGCATAGAAATTGCAAAACCCCTCGCGCCTGACCCTGACGCGATTTCCTTGACGCTTCGTCTATTGCCGATTGATACGGATAAGTCCCGTTCTATCGGCTTCGCTGCTAGGCTGGGCGCCAATCGTCCCTTACGCCAGGCCTATCCCGATGTTAGAGCGCTTGCTGGTCGTGTGTGCATTGCTACTGGCTGCGCAGTCGGCCTCCGCCATCACCATTTATCGATTCACCGACGCTAACGGCGTGGTCTCGTTCACCGACCAACCCGTCAAAGGCGCCCAGGCGATGAAGTTGCGCGAGCGCATGGTCGAGCACATCGACAGTCAGGTACGCCTGAACGTCAAAAAAGCCAAAGGCACCGACAGTCTTTACGTGCGCAACGACCTGTATGCGCCGGTGGAAATCGAGCTCAAGCTGTCAGGCGTGAAGAACGTCGTTGGCGTCGCCGATCAGGTCATTCGCCGCACGATTCCCGCCCGCAGCAGCGAACGGCTGATCGCCCTCAGCCCGCAAATCCCGAGCAAGGCCATGGCCTACAAGCCGAGCTTGCGCTCGATTGTCGGCGACCCGCAGCGGGGCCTTGTGAGCAACGTGGGCGGGTATCGTTATCCGCTGCCGTGGGTCGGCGGGCCATTCCGCATCAGCCAGGGCCCCAACGGCGCCTACAGCCATGTGGGTGCGAGAAGCCGCTACGCCATCGACATCGCCATGCCGGAAGGCACACAGATCATCGCCGCGCGCAGCGGGACCGTGATCAAGACCGAGAATAGCCAGACAGGCCGAGGCGCGAACCCCTCAGGCAACTTCGTGCGCATCTTGCACGACGACGGGACGATGGGCGTTTACCTGCATTTGAAGCAAGGGTCGGTCAGCGTGAAGGAAGGGCAGCGCATCGTGGTGGGCACGCCACTGGGGCTTTCCGGCAACACCGGCAACAGCACTGGGCCGCACCTGCACTTCGTGGTGCAGCGCAACGTCGGGCTGGCGCTGGAGTCGATCCCCTACGAATTCGCCCAGCCAGTGCAGAGCCTGCCGAATTTTGCGATTGGCGGGAATTGATATCGGTGCGGCGGGGCGTGTCTCTGTAGGAGCGAATTCATTCGCGAGAGGCCGGTGAAGCCTACACATCCCCGTCGGATGTGTCGCCGCTTCGCGAATGAATTCGCTCCCACAGGTTTTCCATATCGTTCGGGCTTACATCAATCCAGCTTCAACACCTTCGCCAGCACAATCTTCGGGCCTTTCATCTTTTTGATGATGATGCGCAGCCCTTCGACTTCCATGACTTCCTCTTCCTCAGGCACGCGCTTCAGGCTGTCGTAAATCAGGCCGGCAAGGGTTTCGGCCTCGACGTGGTCCAGATCGATGCTCAGCAGCCGCTCGACCTTGAACAGAGGTGTATCACCCCGCACCAGCAGTTTGCCCGGTTGGTACGCGAGGATGCCGCGCTCGGCCTTGCGGTGTTCGTCCTGGATGTCGCCCACCAGCACTTCCAGCACGTCTTCCATGGTCAGGTAGCCGATCACCTTGCCATCGGCTTCCTCGACCAGAGCGAAGTGCGCGCCGCCCTGACGAAACTGCTCCAGCAGGCGCGACAGCGGCATGTGTTTGGACACGCGCTCAAGCGGACGGGTCAGCTCGGCCAAATCGAACGCTTCCGGGAGATGATCCAGCGCCGCCAGTTCCAGCAGCAGGTCCTTGATGTGCAGCAGGCCGACGAATTCGCCACGCTCGGCGTCGTACACCGGGTAGCGGCTGAACTTGTGGCGGCGGAACAGCGCGAGGATTTCCTTGAGTGGCGCGTTGAAATCCAGCGTGACGAGGTCTTCGCGGGAGTTTGCCCAGTCCACCACTTCCAGCTCGCCCATTTCAACAGCGGAGGCGAGCACGCGCATGCCTTGGTCGCTTGGGTCCTGGCCCCGGCTGGAGTGCAGGATCAGCTTGAGCTCTTCGCGGCTGTAATGGTGCTCGTGATGCGGGCCAGGCTCGCCCTGACCTGCGATGCGCAGAATGCCGTTGGCGCTGGCGTTGAGCAGGTAAATCGCCGGGTACATGGCCCAGTAGAACAGGTACAGCGGCACCGCCGTCCACAGCGACAGCAGCTCTGGTTTGCGAATGGCCCAGGATTTGGGTGCCAGCTCGCCGACCACGATGTGCAGGTAAGAGATGAGGAAGAAGGCCGTGAAGAACGACACGCCTTTGACGACTTCCGGCGAATTCACGCCCAGCATTTCCAGCAGCGGCGCCAGCAAATGCGCGAACGCAGGTTCACCGACCCAACCCAGGCCAAGGGAGGCGAGGGTGATGCCCAGCTGACAGGCCGAGAGGTAGGCGTCGAGTTGACTGTGAACCGTGCGCAGGATGCGGCCGCGCCAGCCGTTTTTCTCGGCAATGGCTTCCACGCGTGTAGAGCGCAGTTTGACCATGGCGAACTCTGCCGCAACGAAGAAGCCGTTGAGCAGGACCAGAATCATTGCGAAGAGAATCATGCCGAAGTCGGCGAAAATCGAAGCGAGGCTAATACCAGGGGAAGGGTCCATGATGGAGTTTTGCAGGTTCCGTTTTGATAAGGGACGTCATAAACCCCCACGAATCGGGGGCATAAGCGCAGCAATTTAGCGGCTATCCACATGCTTTGCTAGGGCTTGGTCATTTGCGCGGGAGCGAAGTTGCAGATAAATACGCTGCCTTTGCCCAACACACTGTTGATCTCCATTGCGCCCCGATGGCGCAACAGCACGTGCTTGACGATGGCCAACCCCAATCCGGTGCCGCCGGTGTTGGACGCACGGCTGGAGTCGACCCGGTAGAAACGTTCAGTCAGGCGTGGGATGTGTTTGGGGTCGATGCCGATGCCCGAGTCTTGCACGCTCAGGTGTGCGCCACGTCCGTCAGCCCACCAGCGCACGCGGATCCTGCCGTCGGCGGGGGTGTATTTCACGGCATTGAAGATCAAGTTGGAGAACGCGCTTCGCAACTCCGCTTCGCTGCCTTTGAGGTTCACGTGGTCTTCGATGTCCAGCGTGATCTGCTGATTCTTGCTGCCGGACAACGCCTGCGCGTCACTGGTAATGGATTGCAGGAGGGCGGGGACCGACACGGGCTGGTTGTCCGACGGGTAATCAGTGGCTTCGAGCTTCGCCAGCAACAGCAGGTCGTTGAGCAGGGTCTGCATGCGGCCACCTTGCTGGTTCATCTGCTGCAACGCACGCAGCCAGCGAGGGTTCACGTCTTCAGCGTTATCGAGCAAGGTTTCCAGATAACCACAGATGACCGTTAGTGGCGTTCGCAGCTCATGGGACACGTTGGCGACGAAATCCTTGCGCATCTGCTCCAGCTGATGAAGGCGGGTGACGTCACGCACCAGCATCAGGTGCTCGTTGTTGCCGTAGCGAGTGATCAGCATCTGAATGCGCAAGCGATCATTCACCGGCGATGGAATCTCCAGCGGCTCGGCGTAATTGGCTTGCTCGAAATATTCCTTGAAGCGCGGGTGGCGCACCAGGTTGGTGACCGGCTGGCCGCTGTCTTGAGGGGTTTTCAGGCCCAGAAGAGTTTCAGACGCGCGGTTCCACCATTCCAGGTTGCCATCGCTGTCGAGCATGATCACCGCGTCTTTCAGCGCTGCCGTGGACTCCTGCACACGATCAATGACCGCTTGCAAACGCCCCCGCACGCGTTGGTCGCGGCGTTGCAGGTGATAAATGCTGTCGAAGACGTCGCCCCACAGGCCGTAGCCGTCAGGCGGTGGCTCGTCGGGTTTGTGATGGCGCAACCAATCGTGCAGGCGCAGCAATTGTTTGAGGGTCCAGGCCAAGTACAGACCCAGAGCGACAGCCAGGCACGCGCCGTAGTGCCCACTGATCAACCCGGCCAGCAGCGCGGCCGTGACCAATAGCAGCAGGTGGCGGATCAGGGTGCCATGCCAGTTGTGATTCAATTAACGCGTCCTTGTTTTCAGCGAATGGCGAATCCGCTCCCAAAAGCGTGCTCAGCTTTTGGTGGAGAAACGGTAGCCAGTACCGCGGACGGTTTGTACCAGATTTTCATAGGCATCGCCGAGGGCTTTGCGCAGACGACGGATATGAACGTCAACGGTGCGCTCTTCCACATAAACGTTGCCGCCCCAGACCTGATCGAGCAACTGACCACGGGTGTAGGCGCGTTCCTGGTGCGTCATGAAGAACTGCAGCAGGCGGTATTCGGTCGGGCCCATCTCGGCAGGCTTGCCGTCGATGGTGACACGGTGGCTGATCGGGTCGAGCAGCAGACCGCCAACTTCGATCGGCGACTCGCCGTCGTTCGGACCCGCACGACGCAGCACGGCCTTGAGGCGCGCGACCAGTTCGCGGGGGGAGAAAGGCTTGGTGATGTAATCATCGGCGCCGACTTCAAGACCCTGGATCTTGTTGTCCTCTTCGCCTTTGGCGGTGAGCATGATGATCGGGATGTCGCCGGTCAGCTCGTCGCGCTTCAAACGGCGCGCCAGCTCGATGCCGGAAGTGCCAGGCAGCATCCAGTCGAGCAGAATCAAATCGGGTTTGCGGTCGACGATGACGGCGTGAGCCTGTTGAGAGTTCTCTGCCTCCATGCAGTCATAGCCGGCCATTTCCAGTGCGACGGCGATCATCTCGCGAATCGGCGCTTCGTCGTCGACGATCAGAATGCTCCTGCCAACCATGCCTCGAACCTCATGTCATTTAACTGTCTTGGGGCGCATTAGATAACGGAATTATTGCAGTCGTGTGACAGGTTAGTTCGAATGAGGCGCGAAGTCTGGCCTCGCGCTAGACTGTCGGTCCTGTCCTACAACAAATGTCTAAATAACGACGAACAAAAAGAGGATGTACCGATGGCTAAAATTTCTTCCGCCTTCATGAGCCTTCTGGCTGCTGCCGCCCTGGCCTCGTCCGGACTGGCGTTCGCTGCCGCGCCGGCAATGACCACTGGGGGCGTGCTGACAGACCACAAAGGCATGACTCTCTACACCTTCGACAAAGACACCTCAGCCGGTAAGTCGGTGTGCAACGACCAATGCGCAACCAATTGGCCACCGTTGACCGCCACCGCTAGTGATAAAGCCGAGGGCGACTGGACCATCATCAAGCGTGACGACGGCGCTTCCCAGTGGGTCTATAAAGGCAAACCGCTGTACACCTTCAAGGCCGACAAAGCCGAGGGTGACAAAACCGGCGATGGCAAGGGCGACGTCTGGCACGTGGCCAAGCCTTGATCTGAGGCTTGAACCTGCGCTGTCCCGCAACGGGTCAGCGCAGCGCGTAGTCCACGACAATTCCGACGAAGATCGCCAGCCCCGCCCAGTGGTTATGCAGAAAGGCTTTGAAACAGGCTTGCGGATCTTTGTCCCGCGTCGACCAGAACTCCCAGGCGAAACACCCGGCGGCTACGAGCAGGCCGAGGAAAAAGTACAGCCCCAGCTCGAAGCGTGATCCGGCCAGCATCAGGCAGAACAGCGCCAGGCCCTGCAGCGTCAGGATGATCACCCGGTCCGCGTCGCCGAACAGCACCGCCGTGGATTTCACGCCAATCTTCAAGTCGTCTTCGCGGTCGGTCATCGCGTAATAGGTGTCGTAGCCCACGGTCCACAGCAGGTTAGCGATGTACAGCAGCCACGCCGCAGCGGGCAGATCGCCGGTCTGCGCCGTGAACGCCATCGGCATGCCCCACGAGAACGCAGCGCCCAGCACCACTTGCGGGTAATAGGTGTAGCGCTTCATGAATGGGTAGGTCGCCGCCAGCGCCAGGCCGCCGAACGACAGCCAGATCGTGGTGGCGTTGGTCAGCAAGACAAGACCAAAGCTCAGCGCCACCAGAATCGCGAACAGCGCCAGCGCTTCCTTCGACGTGACTTTGCCACTCACCAGCGGGCGTTGCTCGGTGCGTTTGACGTGTCCATCGACCTTGCGGTCCGCGAAGTCATTGATCACGCAGCCTGCGGCGCGCATCAGGAACACGCCGATTACGAAAATCAGCACATTACCCAGCGACGGCGAGCCTTTGCCCGCGATCCACAACGCCCACAGCGTCGGCCACAGCAGCAGGTAAATGCCGATCGGCTTCTCGATGCGCATCAGTTGAATGAAGTCCCAAGCGCGAGGGTGCAGACGGGAGAGGGCTTTGAGCAGCGACAGGTACATCAGCGGCGCTCCTGATGGGAATCGGCAATGTGATGGATGGCGTGCCAGACCGTCGGCAAAAACACTTCAGCCACCAGAATGCTTAACGGGCCGCGGCTGAAGCAGGAGCGTCGCCCCCAGAGACCGGGCGCGACATCGGCGTTGGGCAGCCACAGCGCGGGGTATTGGCAGATTTGCAACGGACCGCGTGCGAACGCGCGGTCGCTGAACAGCAACTCGCCCAACGATCGCGTGCCGAGTTCGTCCATGTGCAGACCGTCCCGCTCCAGCGCGGCACGACCGGCCACGCTCCGGGCGAACACCCATTTTTCGCCATGGCCCAGCAGGTACACCTCGCGCACCCAGCCTTCGCTGCCATCGGCCAAGTCCAACGCCGCGCATTCGTCGGCACGCAGACGTTGCCAGCCCTCGAACAAGGGCATGACGCTAAAGCCATCGTGAGAGAGCCGGGTCAGGCGGCGGGTCAGGGAGTCTTCGTGGAACAGCCATTCGAGGACGACGGTGTCAGGCGCTTCGATCAGTTGATCGCGCGTCAGCCAGTGAGGGGAAGGGCATGCAGGATTTTGCTGGATCACAGTGAGCAGATATTGGCAGCAATCGAGGCGGCGAGCTTAGCATGATTGACGATGCTGGCCGACGACCGGAGCGGGCCATAAGCGTCGATGAAACTTGCGTCATCGCCCTCCGATCAGTAAAACGCCCTGACCCATTCGAAAAAGTGCGACGACCGCCAAACGTCTGGGCCCGTCCAGCCTGAGAACCGAGAGAACCGACTGATGAAAAAGTGGCAATGCATTGTCTGTGGCCTGATTTACAACGAAGCCGACGGTTGGCCCGATGACGGCATTGCACCCGGTACCCGCTGGGAAGACGTGCCGGAAGACTGGCTGTGCCCTGATTGTGGCGTCGGCAAGATGGATTTCGAGATGATCGAAATCGCCTGATTTTTGTTTTCTGACTGACTGTGGAGAAGTGAATGAACGCGCCTGTGGTGATCATCGGAACTGGCCTGGCGGGCTATAACCTCGCCCGCGAATTTCGCAAGCTCGATGGCGAAACCCCGCTGTTGCTGATCACCGCCGATGACGGTCGTTCCTATTCCAAGCCCATGCTTTCCACCGGCTTTGGCAAAAACAAGGAAGCCGACGGCCTGAGCATGGCCGAACCCGGCGCGATGGCCGAGCAGTTGAAGGCCGAAGTGCGCACCCACACCCACGTCAGCGGCATCGACCCTGGCCACAAACGCCTGTGGATCGGCGAAGAGTCGGTTCACTACCGCGACCTGATCCTGGCGTGGGGCGCGGAAACCGTGCGCGTGCCAGTCGAAGGTGACGCGAGCGATGTGATCTTCCCGATCAACGATCTGGAAGACTACGCGCGTTTTCGTGCAGCCGCGTCGGGCAAGCGTCGCGTGCTGATTTTGGGCGTTGGCCTGATTGGCTGCGAGTTCGCCAATGATCTGATTCTTGGCGGTTACGAGGTCGACTTGGTCGCGCCGTGCGAGCAAGTCATGCCGACCTTGCTGCATCCAGCGGCTGCGGCTGCCGTGCAGGCAGGGTTGGAAAGTCTCGGTGCGCGTTTCCATTTGGGGCCTGTACTGAGTCGCCTGGCCCGGACTGAAGACGGCCTCGAAGCGCACCTGTCCGATGGCGAAGTGTTGCAGTGCGATCTGGTGGTCTCGGCCATTGGGTTGCGCCCGCGTGTCGATCTCGCGGCGGCAGCGGGTCTTGAGATCGGCCGCGGCGTGGTGGTCGATCGTCACCTTAAAACTTCTCACGCCAATATCTATGCGTTGGGCGATTGCGCCGAAGTCGATGGCCTCAACTTGCTGTACGTGATGCCGCTGATGAGTTGCGCCCGTGCGTTGGCACAAACCCTCGCCGGGACGCCGACTGCCGTGAAGTACGGCCCGATGCCCGTGACCGTTAAAACCCCTGTATGCCCGTTGGTGGTTTCACCGGTTCCTAAAGGCCTGGAAGGTGTCTGGAGCGTCGAAGGGCAAGGCGCTGACATCAAGGCGCTGTGCCACGACGCGAGCGGCAACCTGCTGGGCTACGCGCTCACCGGGGCGGCGGTGTTGGACAAACTGGCGCTCAACAAGGCACTCCCGCCACTCTTGGCGTAAATACTTGTCGTTCTGTCGGATAAGGCACGTTTTTGTTGCTACAAACGTCGCTCCTGCACTGGCGCGGGATTCTGCAGCATGCCATCCTCATTCCGGTCTGCCGCTACGTAGAGCCGTCGCGGCACCTGCTCGCTGCCCGCCAGGGCCGCACGGGACATAAAAACAAAAAACCGTAAAAGAGGCTTCATATGCGTAAACCAGAACTCGCAGCTGCTATTGCTGAAAAAGCAGATCTCACCAAAGAACAAGCCAATCGCGTCCTCAATGCCGTCCTGGATGAAATCACCAACGCCTTGCACAAAAAGGACAGCGTCACCCTCGTGGGCTTCGGCACTTTCCTGCAACGCCATCGTGGCGCACGCACGGGTAAAAACCCGCAGACGGGCGAGCCGGTGAAAATCAAAGCCAGCAACACCGTAGCGTTCAAGCCAGGCAAGCTTCTGAAAGACACTGTTAACCCGTAATAAATCGCTGGACGCCTTGCGGAAGGCGAACGGCAGCCAATGGGCATACCTGCAAAAGCGGGATGCCCATTTTTATTGCCCGCGATATACGGAGCGCTGTCTATCCCGCCATTTTGCGACCAGCAGGTTCTGTTCGTTCACCTCGTCTTCAAGCTCGCTACACTGGCGCTCAACGCTGTATTCGCACGTGTCGGTAGAGGCCTTGAACATGAAGTTTCGCTTTCTTCTTTGGATGCTGGGCCTGTTGATGGCGCGCGCCAGTCGCACTAACCCGGCTTTTCAGCAACAACTGGCGGGCAAAGACCTGACGTTTCAGTTGCAGACGCAGGATGGCAAGGTTGCACGGCATTTTGTGGTGCGCGATCAGCGCGTCAGCAGCCAGAGTGGCGCGGTGGCCGCGCCCGCTTTTGCGATTTCGTTCAGGGATGCCGCCTACGGTTTCGCCACGATGCAGGCGAAGAACAAGCAGTTGGCGTTCATGCAGGGGATTCAGGACAAGAACATTCAGGTCACCGGCAACACCGGATTGGTGATGTGGTTTCAGGGCCTGACGAAGTATTTGAAGCCGAGGAAGAAGAAGGCGTAATTCTGTAGGAGAGTGGCTTGTCCCGCGATCGGTGACGCAGTCGCCGTGATATCAGCTGATGCGGTCTCTCAGGCAGTCAGAGTCTGCCGGTTTTACTGTCGGTGCCCGACAGATCGCGGGACAAGCCGCGCTCCTACAGTATGTAGGGCGCAGCAAGTATTCGGCTCAATGAAACTGCGACGCCAACTCGCGCAGCAGCACTTCGGCTTCCAGCACTTTCTGCACCACGTCTTCAGCTTTTTCGCGCGGCAATTGCAGACGCTCGAACAGCTCATCCGGAATGCTTTCCATCGGGCCAGAACCGATGCCTTCCTTGCGCAGCAAGCGCACCGCCAGACATACCAGGTTGGCATACTTGTGGTGTTCACCGTCGTAATGCGGGTCGTGCTGGAAGCGCAGGGCCGTTGCCAGTTCATCCGGCATGTCCCAATTACGCATCAGCCACGCACCGATCTGTTCGCGGGTAATGCCCAGCAAGTGCTGTTCCACGAAACTGTGGTGCAGGTGCGGGTTGACCTCGATCTGGCGGCAAATCAGCGAAAAGTGTGGCGGGAACACGTGGGCCAGCAGTAGGTAACCGAAATTATGCAGCAAGCCCGCCAGGTAGGTCAGGCCGCTTTCTGGACGCTCTGCGCGCGGCATCGCACGGGTGAGGCCCTCGATGACCGCCGCGGTGTAGATCGACTGCTGCCAGTAAGGCGTCGCGTGCTGCGGATGATCCTTCGGCAATTCCAGGGTTTTGCCCAGCGCCAGGCCCAAGGCCAGGTTGATCACCAGATCGAAACCGAGCACGCGAACAATGGCATCTTCAACCGAGCGAATCTTGCCTGCCGAGCCGTAATAGGGCGACGCGGCCCAGCTCACCACCTGGGCGGCCAGCGCCGGGTCTGTTTCGACGACGCCGGTGATGTCGTCAATCGTGGCATCCGGGTCGACCCGCAGCTTGATGATCTTCTGCGCGGTGTCGGCCAGCGGCGGGATTTCCACGGTCGCTTCCAAGCGCTGCTGGATGCGGCGCGCAGTGAAGTTCTGCACGGCTTTGGTGATTTCCTCGCGATCGTCGTCCGGGCGCTTGAGGTTCGGCGTGACGGTCGAGACCAGGTGGCCGAACGTGGCGGCGCTGGCCTTGCTCAGGAGAGTCTTGAAGTCATCGCTGCTGATTTCCAGCAACAAACCCGGCTCGCCAGACTCGATCAGTACGGTCGGCTCCAGCAGGAGGCGTTCGTCGTACAGGCACGGTGAGCTGGTCAAGGCGGGAAGGGCAGGCAGGCTGCGCAGGTTGTTCTTGCTGAGCATCTGGTCCAGATGATCCTGCGAAACCGCTGTCAGTTTGCGGCCGGTCAACTCGGTAATGCGATTCAGGTCCAGCAGTTGGTTTTGCGGAAACAGGACCAGCAGCGCGCCGACAGTGTCATGGGCCAAGATGGCCTGCACCTTTTGCGCAGTGGGAAGTGTGTCGTCGTCCATGACTTCGCGGAAGCTGATGGCAGCTTTGCCAAGCAACTGTCGAATGACAGACGGGGCGTGTTGGGTTGCGTCGATTTGGGCAACTTCTGTCATGGCCTGTATCCAGATTCCTACAATTGCTGAAGTATAACCAGCTTGGTTGTTCTATAGGTGAGACACGTTCCGATTGCCGACCACTTCACACTTGCCCGTATTGCTGGCCGTGGCGCAACCAGCGTTCCAGCAACGGACTCACGTGTGCTGGCCAGCGTTCGAGCAATGCCTGGGCAGCGTCTCGGACTGCCGGCAGCAGGTCAGCATCTCGCATCAGGTCGGCGACCTTGAATTGCAGCAGGCCTGTTTGTCGCGTACCGAGCATCTCGCCCGGGCCGCGTAGTTCGAGGTCTTTTTCCGCAATCACGAAACCGTCGTTGGTCTCGCGCATGATCCCCAATCGCTGTTTGCCGATCTGCGACAGAGGTGGATGGTACAACAGCACGCAATGGCTGGCTGCACTGCCGCGTCCCACTCGTCCGCGCAATTGGTGCAATTGCGCCAGGCCCAGTCGCTCGGGGTTTTCGATGATCATCAGGCTGGCGTTGGGCACGTCCACACCGACCTCGATCACAGTGGTGGCGACCAGCAACTGTAGATTGCCTTGTTTGAATTCCGCCATGACGGCGGCTTTCTCGACCGGCTTCATGCGACCGTGGATCAGCCCCACCTTGAGTTCGCCGAGGGCACTGGTCAGTTCTTCGAACGTGGTCTCGGCGGCTTGGCAGGTCAGCTCTTCAGACTCTTCGATCAGCGTGCACACCCAATAAGCCTGGCGTCCTTCGGCGCAGGCGTTTCGAACACGTTCGACGACTTCGATCCGGCGGCTGTCAGCCACCAGCACGGTGTTGACTGGCGTCCGACCAGGTGGCAGCTCATCGAGGATCGACGTGTCGAGATCCGCGTAAGCGCTCATCGCCAGCGTACGCGGGATGGGTGTCGCCGTCATGATCAGCTGATGCGGGCACATCCGACCGCCGACGCCTTTCTTGCGCAGGGCCAGACGTTGTTGCACACCAAAACGGTGTTGCTCGTCGATGATCACCAGAGCCAGGTTCTTGAACTGCACTTCGTCCTGAAACAACGCATGGGTGCCGACCACCATGGGCGCCCCGTTGGCGATCTGTTCGAGTGACGCGGCCCGGGCCTTGCCTTTGAGCTTGCCTGCCAGCCACGCGGTTTCAATGCCCAAGGGTTCGAGCCAGCGGGTGAAATTGATGAAGTGCTGCTCGGCGAGAATCTCGGTCGGCGCCATCAGTGCGACTTGATAACCCGCTTCCAGGGCCTGCAACGCAGCGAGGGCCGCGACAACGGTCTTGCCCGCGCCCACATCGCCCTGAATCAGCCGCAGCATGGGTTCCTGTTGACTGAGGTCGTAGGCGATTTCCTTGCCGACCCGCTGCTGGGCCCCCGTCGGTGGAAAGCCGAGGTTCGCCAGAAACTGCTTCGGTAGCTTTTTAGCCAGGGGCAGGGCGGGCGCGCGCTGGGAGCGCAGGCTTTCACGCAGGCGTTGCTGGGACAATTGGTGCGTCAGCAGTTCTTCGAAGGCCAACCGGTGCTGGGCCCAGTGATGGCCGAGTGCGAGTTCTTCGACATCGGCGTCTGCCGGTGGGTGGTGCAGATAATGTATGGCGTCCGACAGCGGGGCGAGTTGGTAGTCCCGCGCCAGCTCGTCGGGGAGCCAGTCAGGCAGGCTTTTCGGGCCGAGCATGCCGAGGCTTTGCTGGCACAACTGGCGCAATCGCTGCTGTGTGAGGCCTTCGGTCAGGGGATAAATCGGCGTGAGCGTCTGCTCCACGGCGACGTGCTCTTCACCGGTGATGGCGCGGTATTCCGGGTGATAGATTTCCAGCCCCGACGCCCCGGGCCTTGCTTCGCCGTAGCAGCGCACGTGGGTGCCACGCTTGAGGCCGTCTTTCTGCGCGTTGCTGAAGTGATAGAAGCGCAGGCTCAACACACCTGTGCCATCACCCAGTCGCACCAACAGGCTGCGACGCTTGCCCATCACCACGTCAGCGCCGCTGACCACCCCTTCGATCACCGCGTCCTGCCCCGGCCGCAACGCGCCGATGGGCACGACACGGGTGCGATCCTGATAGCGCAGGGGCAAGTGAAACAGGACGTCTTGAATGTTTTCCAGGCCGACCCTCGCCAGCTTTTCGGCCATGGCCTCGCCGACGCCCTTGAGCGCCGTGACCGAGACGTGGGACAGCTCAGTCATACCGCCACTTAGCTCGCTTCGGCCTGGGCTTTAGGGCGCGCAACCGAGCACAGGCGGATCGAGTCAGCCAGGATTTCGATGGCTTTAGGCCGTGGGAAACTGGCACGCCAGGCGATGGCCACTGTGCGGAACGGCACAGGTGGCGACAGCGGACGGACCTCGATCACGCCAGGCGCGTAGTGGTGACTGTCCACAGCGGACATCGGCAGAATCGATACCCCAAGCCCCGACGCAACCATATGACGGATGGTTTCCAGCGAACTGGATTCGACCGTGGTGTGCTTGGCACTGTCGCCGCCCTTGACCAGCGTCGGGCAGGCTTCGAGGACCTGATCGCGGAAGCAGTGGCCTTCGCCCAACAGCAGCAGGCTCTTATCGTTCAGCGCCGAAGCGTCGATGGTGGCTTTCTGGGTCCACGCGTGGTCGGCTGGCATCAGCACGTAGAACGGCTCGTCGTACAGCGACATGGTCAGCACGTCGGCTTCGTTGAACGGCAGAGCGATGATGATCGCGTCGAGTTCGCCGTTGCGCAGCTTGTCGCGCAGCACGTGAGTGAAGTTCTCTTCGATGTACAACGGCATTTGCGGGGCGACGCGATGCAGTTGCGGAATCAGATGAGGGAACAGGTAAGGCCCGACGGTGTAGATCGCGCCGACTTTGAGCGGGGCGGTCAGTTGGTTCTTGCCGGTCTGGGCGAGTTCACGGATGCCTTGAGCTTGTTCGAGCACCTTCTGTGCCTGAGCCACGATGCCCTCGCCAACCGGCGTAAGACGTACCGCACTCTTGCTGCGCTCGAAAATCAGCACACCGAGTTCATCTTCCAGCTTCTTCACGCCCACCGACAGCGTCGGCTGGCTGACATGGCAGCGCTCGGCCGCGTGGCCGAAATGCTGCTCTTGAGCGAGGGTAACGATATAGCGCAATTCTGTGAGGGTCATAGCGTGCGTCCATGAAGTTGCGGCCCCAGCATAGCGGGTGCAATCGATAGACGCACGTTATCAGGCACTCTGTCTTTGTAAAAACGTCGTTTCAGCGTTTATCCAACGAGTAAACGAACGGCGCAACGACTTCGAGCGTGCCATTGTTGAGCAATTCCGGTGGCGGCTTGGGCAGCGGCTGAGCGCGACGGATCATTTCCAGCGTCGCCCGATCCAGTGCCGCACTGCCCGACCCCCCCGCGATTTCGTACGACAGCACGCGACCTTCACCATCGACGACGAAGCGCAGACGGTTGATGCCTTGCATGCCGCGACGGCGCGCGTCTTCCGGGTACTTCTTGAATTTGCTCAGGTGACGCAGCAAGTCGCCCTGCCAGCTTGGCAATGCGGTACTCGGCGGCGCAGGCGGGGCCTGTTCGGGTGCCGCGGATTTTTCCGGCTTGGCGTTGGACGGCTGAGTGTCTACCGGTTTTTCATCGGCAGGCTTCTCTTCCTTCGGCGGCTCGACTTTCTTCACCGGCTTCGGCGGCTGAGGCTTGGGCTTCGGCTTGACCGGTTTCGGAATCGCGATTTCGGGTTTTGGCGCTTCGGCGATAGGCGGAATCGGCAGTTGCTCTTCAGGCGCAGGGGGCTGCGGCGGTTGAACGACTTTCGGCGGTGGCGGCGGTGCTGGCTCGGGAACAGGCGCCAGCTCGATCATCATCGCGGCCGGTGGCAGTTCGACGGCCTGCGGAGAGGACCACCGCAGGGCGACGAGAATCGCCACGGCGTGGACCGCCAGCACCAACAACAGACTACCGCTATAGCGCGTCAGTTTTTGGCGCGTATTGATCATTTCTTACCAACCGTCTCAAGACCCACCAGGCCGACTTTCAGGTAACCGGACCCGCGCAGGAGGTTCATCACCTCCATCAGATCGCCGTAATCCACGCCTTTGTCGGCCTGGAAGAAGATCGTCGTGTCCTTCTTGCCCTTTGTCTTGGCGTCCAGCACCTGACCGATCTGCTCGCGGACGACCTTTTCGTCGCCCAGGTACAGGCTCTGGTCGGCCTTGACGCTCAGGAAGACAGGCTTCTCGGGTCGGGGCGCGGGTTTCGCCGTGGAGGCGGGCAGGTCGACCTTGATGTCGACCGTGGCCAGAGGCGCCGCCACCATGAAGATGATCAGCAGCACCAGCATGACGTCGATGAACGGCGTCACGTTGATTTCGTGGTTCTCGGCGAGGTCGTCGCCACCTTCGTTAAGATGCAGGCCCATGGTTTACCCCATTTTTACCATGTGCGGCTGTTGGGCACGTTCAACGGCGGGCTGGTGATCCAGATCGCGGCTGACGAGCAACAGAACCTGTGCCGAGGCATCGGACACTTGCGCCTTATAGCCTGCGATGGAGCGGGCGAAGACGTTGTAGATCACCACCGCCGGAATCGCGGCGACCAGACCCAGTGCCGTAGCGAGCAGGGCTTCGGCGATACCTGGCGCTACGACGGCGAGGTTGGTGGTCTGAGTCTTGGCGATGCCGATGAAGCTGTTCATGATGCCCCACACGGTGCCGAACAGGCCCACGAACGGCGCGGTGGAACCGATGGTGGCGAGTACGCCGGTGCCCATGCTCATGTTGCGACCGCACGCGGCAACCAGACGCTCCAGACGGAAGCTGACGCGTTCCTTGATGCCCTCGCGTTCGCGGCTGTTCACCGACAGGTGCATTTCTTCGAGGGCGTCATGAACCAGAAGATTGGCGAGCGTGCCTTGCTTCTTGGCACCGGCGCTGGCTTCGTCCAGAGTACGCGCGCGTTTGAGGGCGGCGATTTCGCCCTTGAGGCGACGCTTGGCGCCCAGCAGTTCGAAGCCTTTGGCGATCCAGATGGTCCACGTGATGATCGAGGCGATGGCCAGGCCGATCATCACGGCTTTGACGACGATGTCGGCGTTTTTGTACATGCCCCACGGCGACAGGTCATGGGACATACCCAGGCTGTTGTCTTGTGCAGCGGCTTCAAGCGACTCGGTCGGTGCGGCAGGGTCTTGAACGGCAGGCGCTGCCGAGGTGTCCACTGGGGTGGCGGTTGGCGCGGCCGATTGCACGGCAGGCGTTTGCGCGGGGGCATTGGAGTCGGCGAAGGCGATGGGTGTCAGCATCAGGCTGAACAACACCGCTGCGAGTGCACGAACTGCGCGTGGCAGACCTGAAGACATAGTGGGGGAAGCGGGGGATTGAGTGCGTGTCATGCTGGCCCGACCTGATATTGAAAAGGTGTTTCGTTCTAAGTGCGTCACGCTGGCGCGAGGCGAGCGGAGGAGAACAAAGGGCCGGTATTATTGCAAGTAATTCTTGTTAACAAAAGTAATAGAGTATCTTTTTTTAACACGAACGCGTCCCGGTGGTCGCTTTTAGGCCCGGAATCATGGGCTCAAACCTATTTTTGATGTGGAGATTGTCATGGCAACGCCATCCGTTTTGATTGCCGGATGTGGCGACATCGGAGGGCGTCTGGCCTCCCGGTTGCTGCAACAGAGATGGTCGGTGTATGGACTGCGCAGGAACGTGGCGAAATTGCCGCAAGGCGTGCGGGGCGTCAGTGGTGATCTGTTCGATGCGCGGATTCCGGAGCAATGGCCTGAAGGGCGAATCGATTATCTGGTGTATTGCGCAACTCCCACGGAGCGGGATGAAGCGGGTTACCGGGCGGCGTACGTGCAGGGATTGCGCAACGTGCTGGGCTGGATCGCGCGCAGCGGGCAGAAACCACGGCGGGTGCTGTTCGTATCAAGCAGCAGTGTGTATGGGCAGCAGCATGGAGAATGGATTGACGAAACCTCTCCAGCCGAGGCTTCAGGATTTTCCGGACAGATCATGCGCGAGGCCGAACAGGTAGCGCTCACCAGCGGCTGGCCTGCGAGTGTCGTCCGTCTCACCGGCATTTACGGGCCGGGTCGCAGTGATTTGATGAACCGGGTACGTCAAGGCTACAGCGTGGCTGTCGAGCCGCCTTTGTATGGCAACCGAATTCACGCCGATGATGCGGCAAATCTGTTGGCGTTTCTGCTCCAGGCCGATGCTGACGGGAGGGTGCTGGAGGACTGCTACATCGGTGTCGACGATGCCCCCGCGCCGTTGGCGGAGGTGGTGGACTGGATGCGTGAGCGGCTGGGCGTTACGCAGTGGTCGGACGAAAACACCGTCCGCCGCACGGGCAGCAAACGTTGCAGCAACGCCAGGGCAAGAGCGCTGGGCTGGGTGCCGCAGTACGCGAGTTATAAAGAGGGGTATGAGGCGCTGTTGGCGGGGGAAGCCTCGTAACAGCCAACGTGAACTCAGCCTGTAGGAGCGAATTTATTCGCGAATGATCGACCCAGACGATACATCTCTATCGGCTGGGAGATTTTCGCGAATGAATTCGCTCCTACAGGTGGGTTCGCTCTAGCGACGGACACAGCCTGGTAGGCGATTGAGGCTAGTTCTTCTCCAGCACCCAGTGCCGCTCGCCCGGACGAAGGTCCGGCATTTCGGTCGCCTGGGCATTGTTCACCGCCTGAAAGATTTCCAGCTGTTTGCCTTGGCGGACGAACACCCACGGGTTGCCGCGCTCGTTTTTCTCCAGCCACATGCTGTCGTATTCGCCACTCATGGCCGCGCAGTCGCCTGCCAGACACAGCGCATAACGGTCATTGCCCGGCAATCCGCTCACGCTGCCATCGGGTTCGAATTCGACGACGCTGCCCTGGCCGTCGCCGTTGACGATGGTCCACTTGCCGCCCAGATAAGCGGTGTAGAGCGCACGTTCAAAGCTGGTTCCTGGCTGGGCGCCTGCTGGAGCGGCTTCCTTGGGAGTGCGAAAGTGCTGCTCGGGGCCGGTGTCACTGGCAGCCTGCACCAGCTCATCACCTTTGAGCTTCAAATCGTCGGAGGCGCTGCCGTAGACGTTGACCTTCCAGTCGCCTTTCGGGTCCTTGGCAATCTTGCCCTCGGTCAGCTCAAAGCCGTTATAAGACGTCGCCTGACCCGCTGCCGTGTTGATATTCCACTCCAGCGTCGGCCCGTAAGCCAACAACGACTGGCGCAGATTGCCACCTTCGGCTGCAGCATCGATGGCCGCCTGGTTGATCCAGACACCCTCGGGCGTCTTGTTGGAGTGGCTGGCGCAACCGGTCAGCATTGCGGCCAGCAGCGAGAAAGCGAACGCGACGCGCATACGCATGGCGGAGTCCTTCCGTTGCTCTGAGAGGGTGGCGGAGCGTGTAGGCGCTCCGCGAGGGATTTACTCGATGACCAGCACAGCGTCCATTTCGACCTGGGCGCCACGTGGCAGCGCGGCAACGCCGATGGCAGCACGGGCCGGGTAAGGCTGTTCGAAGTATTTGCCCATGATTTCGTTGACCTTGGCGAAGTGGCTCAGGTCGGTCAGGAAGATGTTCAGCTTGACGATGTCCTTGAACGAACCGCCTGCCGCTTCAGCCACGGCCTTCAGGTTTTCGAACACCTGAACGGTCTGGGCTTCGAAGCCTTCGACCAGTTCCATGGTTTTCGGGTCCAGAGGAATCTGGCCGGACATGTAGACGGTATTGCCAGCTTTGATCGCCTGAGAATACGTGCCGATGGCGGCAGGGGCTTTGTCGCTGGAGATAACGGTCTTGCTCATGAAAAACTCCTGTTGGCGGTTGGCTACGCGCGCATGCGGGTGATGCGGATCACGCCAGTAAGGGCGCGCAGTTTCTTGATCACTCGGGCCAGATGCACGCGGTCGTGCACGCTGACCACCAGTTGGACCACGCTGATACGACCATCGCGTTCGTCCATGCTGATTTTCTCGATGTTGCCATCGGCCGCGTTGACGCTGCTCGCCAGCAGGGCAATGAGCCCGCGCTGATGCTCCAGCTCGACCCGCAGCTCGACATTGAATTCGCCGGTGACGTCCTTGGCCCAGGACAGCTGGATGCATTTTTCCGGGTTGTGGCGGATTTCACTGATGTTGCGGCAGTTGTCCAGGTGCACGACCATGCCTTTGCCCGCCGACAAGTGGCCCACGATCGGGTCGCCCGGAATTGGCGTACAGCATTTGGCGTAGCTGAGCACGAGGCCTTCGGTGCCGCGAATTGCCAGCGGCCCTTCGGCGCTCGGCAGCTCTTCGCCTTCGCTGGCCAGCAGGCGGCGAGCGACGACATAAGCCATGCGGTTGCCCAGGCCGATGTCTTCGAGGAGGTCTTCAATGACCTCTACCCGGTATTCGGCTAGGATCAGTTGCAGGCGCTCGTTCGGAATCTTGTCCAGCGTGCTGTCGAAGCCGTTCAGCACCTTGTTCAGCAGGCGCTCGCCCAGGCTGATGGACTCGGAGCGGCGTTGCAGTTTGAGGGCGTGTCGGATGTGCGTGCGCGCCTTGCCGGTGACCACGAAGTTGAGCCAGGCCGGGTTCGGACGTGCGCCCGGAGCGCTGACAATCTCGACGGTCGAGCCGCTTTGCAACGGTTCGGACAGTGGCGCCAGACGACGGTTGATCCGACAGGCAATGCAGCTGTTACCGACGTCAGTGTGTACCGCGTAAGCGAAGTCGACCGCCGTGGAGCCTTTGGGCAGCTCCATGATCCGGCCTTTCGGGGTGAAGACGTAGACCTCGTCCGGGAACAGGTCGATTTTCACGCTCTCGATGAATTCCAGCGAGTTGCCGGCGCGTTGCTGCATTTCCAGCACGCCCTTGACCCACTGACGTGCGCGAGCATGGGTGCCTTTCGGCTGCTCGTCGCCCGACGATTTGTACAACCAGTGCGCGGCGATGCCGTTGTTGGCCATCTCTTCCATCTCGCGGGTGCGGATCTGGATTTCGATGGGCACGCCATGCATGCCAAACAACGTGGTGTGCAACGACTGATAGCCGTTGGCTTTGGGAATTGCAATGTAGTCCTTGAAGCGACCGGGCAGCGGTTTGTACAAATTATGTACAGCGCCTAGCACGCGGTAGCAGGTGTCTACTTTGTCTACGATGATCCGGAACGCGTAAACGTCCATGATTTCGTTGAAGGCCCGACGCTTGCCGCGCATCTTCTTGTAGATGCCGTAGAGGTGCTTCTGCCGTCCACTGACTTCGCCTTCGATGCCGTCCACTGCCAGGCAGTGGCTCAGCGACTCTTCGATCTTGTTGACCAGTTCCTTGCGGTTGCCGCGCGCACGTTTGACGGCTTGACCGATGCGCGACGAGCGCATGGGGTACATGGCTTTGAAACCCAGGTCTTCGAATTCGATCCGCACGCTGTGCATGCCCAGGCGGTTGGCGATGGGGGCGTAGATTTCGAGGGTTTCTTTAGCGATGCGTCGGCGTTTTTCGCCAGACAGCACTTCCAGGGTGCGCATGTTGTGCAGGCGATCGGCGAGCTTGACCAGGATCACGCGAATGTCGCGGGCCATGGCCATGGCCATCTTCTGGAAGTTTTCGGCTTGCGCTTCGGCCTTGGTCTCGAAGTTCATCTGGGTCAGTTTGCTGACGCCATCGACCAGTTCGGCCACGGTTTCGCCGAACTGCGCACAGAGCGCTTCCTTGGCGATACCGGTGTCTTCGATCACGTCATGCAGCATCGCAGCCATCAGGCTCTGATGGTCCATGTGCATGTCGGCAAGGATATTGGCCACCGCCAGCGGGTGCGTGACGTAGGCTTCGCCGCTTCGACGGCGTTGGCCATCGTGGGCTTGTTCGGCGTAGAAATACGCTCGGCGAACCAGATTGACCTGGTCGGCGCCGAGGTAGGTCGAGAGGCGATCGGCGAGGGCATCTATGCTCGGCAAGGGAGAACTCCTTGCCGAAGCGGGTGACCCTGCGCGTTGCTACGTCGACCGGGCATAGGCTTAGACGGCCTCGTTGGACTCGTCCTCGAACGCAGCGAACAGTGGTTCATCTTCAACGATTTCGGCTTCTGCAATAACAGCGTAATCCATCAGGCCCGCTGCGATTTCGCGCAGGGCAACAACGGTAGGCTTGTCGTTTTCCCAGGCCAGCTTTGGCTCTTTGCCGCCGGTCGCCAGTTGACGCGAACGTTTGGTGGCGAGCATGACCAGCTCAAAGCGGTTATCTACATGTTCCAGGCAGTCTTCAACGGTCACGCGGGCCATGGGTATTCCTCGTAGCAAATGCGTATGCGCGGTGCCCGGATGGGCGAGCGGACTCGGTAGTTTACAAGTGGACGGCCACAAGCTTCAAGCGGCACGCCACGAGCGGTCGGTTTTGGCGCTTTTTCGATGTGTTTCACACGGCCCCTGTAGGAGTGAGCTTGCTCGCGATAGCTATCCATCAGGCGAATGCAGTGCCTGATCTGACGCATCGCGAGCAAGCTCACTCCTACAGGTTCGCGGTGTCACCACGCGGGCAGTGGTGTGATTATGCGAGCAACTGTGACAACAGCCCGGCATGACGCTGTTGTTGATGCTCATTGCTCAGCAGGTTGGCGCGGAAGATGGCTTTCAAGTCTTCCAGCGCGGTCGCGAAATCGTCGTTGATGACGATGTAGTCGTACTCGACGTAGTGGCTCATCTCGCTGACCGCTTCACGCATGCGGCCTTCGATGATGTCGTCACTGTCTTGGCCGCGGTTGGTCAGACGCTGACGCAGCGCCTGTTGGGTCGGCGGCAGAATGAAGATCGAGCGGGCGTGGGGCAACAGCTTGCGCACTTGCTCGGCGCCCTGCCAGTCGATTTCCAGAATCAGGTCATGGCCTTCGTCCAGTGTCTGCTGGAGACGGCTTTGCGAGGTGCCGTAGAGGTTGCCGAACACTTCCGCCTGTTCGAGAAAATCACCGTGCTCGATCATCCGCACGAACTCGGCGCGGTCGACGAAGTGGTAATTCACGCCGTCCACCTCACCCGGACGCATGGCCCGCGTGGTGTGGGAAACGGAGACGCGGATCTGTGGCTGCGCATCGATCAGGGCTTTGACCAGGCTGGTCTTGCCCGCGCCCGAAGGGGCGGAAACGATGTAGAGAGTGCCGGTGCTGTGGGTCATGTCGTGGTTGGCCTTACTCAATGTTCTGCACTTGTTCGCGCATCTGCTCGATCAACACCTTCAGGTTGACCGCGGCTTGTGTGCTGCGAGGGTCGAAGGCTTTGGAGCCCAGTGTGTTGGCTTCGCGGTTGAGTTCCTGCATCAGAAAGTCCAGGCGGCGCCCCGCCTGTCCGCCGGCCTTGAGCACACGACGCACCTCGGTGACGTGGGTGCTCAGGCGGTCGAGCTCTTCGGCGACGTCGCTCTTCTGCGCGAGCAGCACCATCTCCTGTTCCAGACGCTGCGGATCGAGCTCGGCCTTCATGTCGGCGAAGCGATCAAGCACTTTCTGGCGTTGGGTGGCGAGCATCTGGGGCACGAGGGTGCGCAGGGTAGCGACTTCGGTCTTGATCGATGTCAGCCGTTCGTCGAGAAGTTTGGCCAGATCGGCGCCTTCGCGAGCGCGGCCTGCTTTCAGTTCGTCCAGCGCTTCATTGAACAGGGCCAATGCGTCGTTGTTGAGCGCCTGTGGGTCAGCTGCGTCGGCCACCAGCACGCCGGGCCATGCCAGGACTTCCAGCGGGTTCAGCGCTGCGGGCTGTTTGATCAGGCTGGCGACGGTTTCAGCGGCAGCCACCAGTTGACTGGCGCGCTCGCGGTTCACTTGCAGCGGCTTGCCGGTCGTTTCTTCGGTAAAGCGCAAGGTGCATTCGATCTTGCCGCGAGACAGCCCTTGGCGGAGCGCTTCACGCACGGCCCCTTCCAGATCGCGAAAGGATTCCGGCAGGCGCAGATGGGGTTCGAGATAACGATGATTGACCGAGCGCAATTCCCAGCTCAGCGTGCCTTGGGTGCCGGCTCGTTCGGCACGGGCGAAAGCCGTCATGCTGTGCACCATGGGAAAATACCTCTAAAAAGTCAGGCGTACGGGGCGATGTGCCGCCCGAAGTTGCCGTGAAGAAACGGCAGGCTATAAAGGCGCAAGATTGTAGCTCAGAGCAGGGGGCGCGCCCAAATGTGGCATTGTCGCAGCCGTGAAAGAATGTCGCTGTTTCGCTGCCTTACAGCGCCTTTCTGTAACCTTGGGCGTGCGCCAATCATCATTGAAGCGTTACAAGTTGTCCCAAGGCAGGGCGTGCGCCTCTATAATGCACGTCAGTTTTCCGTCTCAGCACAGGTATCCCAGATGAAACGTCCAAGTGGTCGCGTTGCCGATCAGCTCCGCTCGATCCGCATCACCCGCAACTACACCAAGCACGCCGAGGGTTCTGTGCTGGTCGAGTTCGGCGACACCAAGGTGATCTGCACCGTCAGCGTCGAAAACGGCGTCCCGCGTTTTCTCAAAGGCCAGGGCCAAGGCTGGCTGACCGCCGAGTACGGCATGCTGCCGCGCTCGACCGGCGAGCGTAACCAGCGCGAAGCGAGCAAGGGCAAACAAGGCGGACGTACGCTGGAAATCCAGCGGCTGATCGGCCGTTCTCTGCGCGCCGCGCTGGACATGTCCAAGCTGGGTGACATTACTTTGTACGTGGACTGCGACGTGATTCAGGCCGACGGCGGCACTCGCACGGCTTCCATCACGGGTGCCATGGTGGCGCTGGTCGATGCACTGAAAACCATCAAGAAGCGCGGTGGTCTCAAGGGCGGCGACCCGCTTAAGCAGATGATCGCTGCCGTTTCCGTTGGCATGTACCAGGGTGAGCCCGTTTTGGATCTGGACTACCTGGAAGACTCCGCTGCCGAAACCGACCTGAACGTCGTCATGACCAGCGCAGGCGGTTTCATCGAGGTTCAGGGCACTGCCGAAGGCGCGCCGTTCCAGCCTGAAGACCTGAACGCCATGCTGGCCTTGGCGCAGAAGGGCATGAACGAAATCTTCGAATTGCAAAAAGCCGCATTGGCGGACTGATCGCTACACGCGCAGTTTTATTCACAGCTCGCTTCACAACCGTCAGAACAGGGAAAGCATGATGATTGATCAGACGCCGTTATCCGCACCGAGCAAGGAAGTCCGTCAGTGGGCAATGCTGTGCCACTTCGCGGCGTTTTTCGGGTTGATCTTTCCCTTCGGCAATTTGCTGGGGCCGCTGATCGTCTGGCAATTGAAGAAAGAAACCGATCCGTACATCGACAGCCAGGGCAAGGAAGCACTGAATTTTCAGATCACCGTCGCCATTGCGGCGATGGTCTGCTTTCTGTTGATGGTGATCGTCATCGGCTTTCCGCTGTTGATGCTGGTGGGAATTGGCGCACTGGTGCTGACGATCATTGCGGGCATCAAGGCAAATGACGGGGTTGCCTACCGGTATCCGTTCACCTGGCGGTTGATCAAGTAATATCTGCCAGCGCTGGGCAACTCTGTGGGAGCGAATTCATTCGCGAGACGATGGTACGGTCGAAGGTAATGCGTCGGATGTACCGACCTCTCGCGAATGAATTCGCTCCCACAGGGGCTTTGCTACGTCTGTAGGGGCGTGCCAACTGCCAGACAAACAAAAGCCGACTTCACGTCGGCTTTTTTTTGAGCAACTGGACGTCAGATGGTCAGCGTCCAGTCGTAGTCCACGATCAGCGGTGCGTGCTGCGAGAAGCGCGGCTGGCGTGGCAGGCGTGCGCTGCGTACGAAACGGCGCAAGCCCGGGGTCAGTAGTTGGTAGTCGAACCGCCATCCCAGATTCAGCATCTCGGCCTGCTCGTTATCGGGCCACCAGCTGTACTGATCGCTCTCACGGCTGACTTCGCGCAAGGCATCGACATAGCCCATGTTGCCAACGATCTCGTCCATCCACGCACGCTCCGGTGCCAGGAAACCCGGAGATTGCTGGCTGTCGCGCCAGTTCTTGATGTCCAGTTTCTGCTGCGCAACGTAGAGCGAGCCACAGTAAATGTACTCACGACGTTTACGACGCTGCTTGTCCAGATACTTGCCGAAATCGTCCATGAGCTTGAACTTCTGGTTCAAGTCGTCATCGCCGTTCATCCCGGACGGGAGCAGCAAAGTTGCGATACTGACCTTATCGAAATCTGCTTGCAGGTAACGCCCATAACGATCGGCTGTTTCAAAGCCAAGACCGTAGATCACCGCCTTTGGTTGCAGTCGCGAGTAAAGTGCCACGCCACCTTGGGCGGGAACTTCGGCATCGCGGGCATACAGGAAGTAGCCATCCAGTTGGAAGGCTGGATCATCCATTTCAAAGGCGGAGGCACGGGTGTCCTGAAGGCAGATGACGTCGGCATTCTGGGCTTGCAGCCAACTGAGCAACCCGCGCTCGACTGCAGCCTGAATACCATTAACGTTCACACTGATGATCCGCATAAATGGCCCCAAAAATCACGTGCGTGTATGATACCCGAGCTCTACCTAATTAGCTAAATCCGTGGTATTCGGGGCTTTTTTCATGCAGGCGTATCAGCGCGAATTCATTCGTTTTGCCATCGATCGCGGGGTTTTGCGCTTCGGTGAGTTCACTTTGAAGTCGGGGCGCACCAGTCCTTACTTCTTCAACGCCGGTCTTTTCAACAGCGGCTCGGCACTTGCCCAACTGGGTAAGTTCTATGCGGCGGCTGTTGTAGAGAGCGGTATTTCCTTCGATGTCCTGTTCGGGCCTGCGTATAAGGGTATTCCTTTGGCGGCTGCGACGGCCGTGGCATTGGCCGATCGTCACAACCTTGACCTGCCGTGGTGTTTCAACCGCAAGGAAGCCAAGGCTCACGGCGAGGGCGGCACGCTGGTCGGTGCACCGTTGACCGGCAACGTCTTGATCATCGACGACGTGATCACTGCAGGCACTGCGATTCGTGAAGTCATGCAGATCATTCAGGCTCAGGGCGCGACCGCCGCTGGCGTGTTGATTGCATTGAATCGCCAAGAGCGTGGGAATGGCGAGCTTTCGGCCATTCAGGAAGTCGAGCGTGATTTCGGCATTCCGGTCGTGAGCATCGTTTCGTTGAATCAGGTCCTTGAGTTCCTGGCAGACGATCCTCAGCTCAAGCAGCATTTGCCCGCCGTGGAAGCGTATCGGGCGCAGTACGGCATCTGAAGGGTCAGGGGATCGCGTTGTTATGCTCAAGCTGGGCACGGTAGGACTTTGTTTGTCGCTGGGAGTGGGGTGTATCGCGAGCGTTCACGCCGACGACACCTCCGGCATGGTGTTCTATCGGTACATCGACAGTCGCGGTGTGACCGTGCTCGACCGTCAAGGCGTGCCCGCAGAATATGCGGGCAAGGGCTATGAAGTCTTGAATATGCGCGGTCGCGTGATTCAAGTCATTCCGCCCGCGCTCACCGGCGACCAGGCACGAGAAGCCCAGGCTGCCGCGCAAGCCGCCAAGGCTCAAGCCGATGCGGATGCCCAGTTGACGCGTCTCTACAGCAGCGTGACCGATATTGATCGGGCCCGCGCGCGCAAGCTCGCCGAGCTGGATTCGCTCATCTCCGTAGCCCGCAGCAATATTCAAGGGCTGGCAAGCCAACAGGCGTCGCTCCAGAGTCAGGCAGCGGATCAGGAGCGTGCTGGCCGCGTGGTGTCTCAAAGCCTGATCGATCAGATGAACGACACCACCGATCAGCAACAGCATCTCAACGATGAGATTCAGCGTTATCAGAGCGCCAAGCAGCAGGCCGACAAGGGTTTCGCGCAGGATCGCGCTCGGTTGCAGCAGTTGCTTTCACAATAAGCTCCGCCCACTGAAAAGGCCCCATCGGTTTGCGCCGGTGGGGCCTTGTTCATTGCATTGGCGGAATCAGTGACGCTTGCGGTTGCTGATCAGCGTACCCACGCCGGTGTCAGTGAAGATTTCCAGCAACACGGCATTCGGGACGCGACCGTCGATGATGTGCGAGGTGGTCACGCCACCCTGCACGGCTTCCAGCGCGCAACGGATTTTCGGCAACATGCCGCCGTAGATGGTGCCGTCGGCGATCAGGCCGTTGACTTGCTCGGTGGTCAGACCCGTCAGCACCTTGCCTTCTTTGTCCATCAAGCCGGCGATGTTGGTCAGCAGCATCAGCTTCTCGGCCTTGAGGGCTTCAGCGACTTTGCCTGCGACCAGGTCGGCGTTGATGTTGTAGGACTCGCCGTCCGCACCCACGCCAATCGGCGCGATCACCGGAATGAAATCACCCTTTACCAGCATGTTCAGCAGGTCGGTGTTAATGCCCACCACTTCGCCCACGTGACCGATGTCGATGATTTCTGGCTTGGTCATCTCCGGCGTCTGACGGGTGACGTTCATTTTTTTTGCGCGGATCAGCTGCGCGTCTTTACCGGTCAGGCCGATAGCGCTGCCGCCATGACGGTTGATCAGATTGACGATGTCCTTGTTGACCTGGCCGCCCAGCACCATTTCCACGACGTCCATGGTCTGCGCATCGGTGACGCGCATGCCGTCAATGAAGTGGCTTTCGATGGACAGGCGCTTGAGCAGGTCGCCGATTTGCGGGCCGCCGCCGTGAACGACGACCGGGTTGATGCCCACTGCCTTCATCAGCACGATGTCGCGCGCGAAGCCGGTTTTCAGCTCTTCGCTCTCCATGGCGTTGCCGCCGTACTTGATCACCAGCGTCTTGCCGACGAAACGTCGGATGTAGGGCAACGCTTCGGAAAGGACTTTGGCGGCATTGGCTGCGGCATCGCGTTCGAGGGTCATTTGGGCTCCACTCAAAAAAGGTTGATCAAAAAGGAAGTTCTAGGTCCGGTGCTACGTTTTTAAGCTGGGTACGGAACACGTCCTTGATGCGTTGCAACTCGTCCTCGGTCTCGGCTTCGAAGCGCAACACCAACACGGGGGTGGTATTGGAAGCGCGCACCAGGCCCCAGCCTTTCGGGTAATCGACACGCACGCCGTCGATGTTCGTCAGGTTGGCGTTGCCCCATTGCGCGTCCTGCTCCAGCGCCTTGATGATGCTGAATTTGCTGGTTTCAGTGACCTTGACGTTGATTTCCGGGGTCGACAGATCGTTCGGGAACGTCTGGAACAGTTCTTCTGCGCTGAGTTTTTCCTGACTGAGGATCTCCAGCAGGCGCGCAGCGCTGTAAATGCCGTCGTCGAATCCAAACCAGCGTTCCTTGAAGAAAATGTGGCCGCTCATTTCGCCAGCCAGCAGCGCGCCGCTTTCTTTCATCTTCTTCTTGATCAGCGAGTGACCCGTCTTCCACATCACCGGGCGACCGCCGTATTCCTGAATCAACGGGATGAGGCGGCGCGTGCACTTCACGTCAAAGATCACATCCGCGCCCGGATTGCGCTTGACCACATCACGGGCGAACAGCATCAACAGGCGATCAGGGTATACGACGCTGCCTGCGTTAGTGACGACACCTACTCGATCACCATCGCCGTCGAACGCCAGGCCCAGATCGGCGCCGGTCTCTTTCACCTTGGCAATCAGGTCTTCCAGGTTTTCCAGCTTGCCCGGGTCAGGGTGATGGTTCGGGAAATTGCCGTCCACGTCGCAGAACAGCGGAATGACTTCGCAATTCAATGCGGCGATCAGTTTCGGGGCGATCACGCCTGCTGCGCCGTTGCCGCAATCGATCACCACTTTGAGGCGGCGTGCAAGCACGACATCGCTGGTGATCTGGCCAGCGTACAGGTCGAGGATGTCAACTTTACTCACGCTGCCTTTGCCCGGCGGCAGGTTGTTACGTTTGATGCGATCGTGCAGCGCCTGAATCTGCTCGTTCGCGAGGGTGTCGCCTGCGATGACGATTTTGAAGCCGTTGTAATCCTTGGGGTTGTGGCTGCCGGTGAGCATCACCCCCGTGCGGCCGTCCAGCACGTTGGCGGCGTAATACAACGCAGGGGTCGGTACGAGGCCGACATCGCTGACGTGGCAGCCGCTGTCGTACAGGCCCTTGATCAAATGGGCCACGAGTTCAGGGCCGGACAAGCGGCCGTCGCGGCCAACAGAAACGTTGGGTTCACCTTGGGCCAGGGTTTGTGCGCCGATGGCACGGCCAATCCAGTAGGCGGTTTCCCCGCTCAGGGTTTCGCCGACGATGCCGCGAATGTCATAGGCGCGGAAGATCGAGTCGGGAAAACTGGGGGCGATGGATACGGTGCTGCTCATTACGTGGGCTTGCTCCGACTTCTGAAAGTCTTGAGATTCATCGAGCATGTCGAGATCGAGAATGTCAGTGTCCTGGAACAGTGGGTCGGTCAACTCGGTCTCTGCTGGATCGAGAGCTTCAAACACGGCCCTGCTGGTCGTCGAACCTGACGTGGCAGTGGGCGAGCCGGGGTGGGCTGCCGTGACGGGCGGGGTCGGTTGATTGCGCAACGAAAACCTCGCCAGGCTCTGCGCCAACCCGTTCAGGGCCGGCATGCTCAGGCCGAAGGCTTTGACGGCTTTCCCGCCCGAGAGTTCTTGCAGCAGTTGCTCCAACTGTCGGGCATCGGCGGCAACACGCCGTTTCAGCGCGCTTTCGTTCAGATACAGGCCCAGCAGCATGCTGCCGAGTGCCACCAGTGCTGCCAGAAGCAACATCAGCGACGGTGGGGACGAGTTAAGCGCGGGCCCTGGTGTAAACGTCAGCTTCCAATTGGGGTAACCCGTGGGAAAGTCAGTGCCACGGCCACCGTCAGACTGGCCGCGTGTCAAAAAGCTCTGAGCGGTAGCGTCGCCGAATTGCTGGCTGAGGACAGTCTGGCCGACTTCCGGTGGCGCTTCCGGCAAGGCATTGGTCACGCGTTGAAGTTTGAACGCCAGCAGCAGCGTCCCGGTGACAGGGGTGTCGGCTGAGGCCCGCAGCGGCGCGACGCTGTAGATCATCCAGCTGTCGCCGACTTTTCGGGCTTCGGGGGCAGGGGTTTCACCCTTGCTGGCCCGGGCGAGCATGTCCAGCGTGGCGAAGCTGATCGGCAACGGGCCCTGATTGTCGACGCTGTTGAAACCCAATGGGTTCAGGCGTGCGCCAATCACACTGTCGCGATACAACAAACGGTTTTGTGCGTTCTGGATCTGCACCGGGTCGTTGCTTTGCAGCGCTTGAGCCAGCGCTGCATCCGTCGCGGCGGCCTGCGTACCTGCGCTGAGCTGACGCAGTGTCTTGCCTATGGCGCCAGCTTGCGCAGTACCCCAGGCTTGAGCGAGCTGATCTTTCTGCTGAGGCTGACTGAGCAAGCCCAACCAGACGAGAATGCCAGCCGCGATCAAGCCAATGATCGCAGGGATAAGGCCTGGACTTGCCAGGCTCAGGTTCGAGTCCTTGACCGGTGCATCAGTCGTTTCTGGGCGAGAAGCCGCCTTCGCTGTGCGCTTGATGCCTTTCAAACTGGACTCTCCCTGCTCTGACTGCCTGAGGTTGTTTACGTAGGTCGTGGGGCGACTCAAGCGTTTAGCGACATCCGTGCCAAGAGGTTTTACGCGGTTCAGTGGCTGCCCGAATGGCCGAAACCGCCTGCGCCGCGCTGACTTTCGTCAAACTCCTGAACGATTTCGAAGTGCGCCTGCACGACCGGCACCAGCACCAGTTGGGCGATGCGCTCACCCACAGAAATCTTGAAAGCGGTCTGGCCACGGTTCCAGCAGGACACCATCAACTCGCCCTGATAATCGGAGTCGATCAGGCCGACAAGGTTGCCCAGCACAATCCCGTGCTTATGGCCCAGGCCCGAGCGCGGCAGAATCAGCGCGGCAAGGGCAGGGTCTGCGATGTATATCGACAGGCCGGTAGGAATCAACAGGGTCTGACCGGGTTCCAGTACCGTTTCCTCTTTGAGCATGGCGCGCAGGTCCAGACCGGCGGAACCGGTGGTGGCGTAGGCCGGAAGCGGGAATTCGCCGCCAATGCGTGGGTCGAGGATTTTGGCTTGTAGAGCATGCATACGTGATTAAACCTGGTTCAAACGTTCGGCGATAAAAGTGACCAACTGGCGGGCGATCTTGGCCTTGCTGGTCTGGGTGAAGAGCGTTGCTTGCAGCGCTCGGTCGATTACGCTGCACGCGTTTTCTTCGCTGTTGAAGCCAATGCTGGGATTGGCAACGTCGTTGGCGATGATCAAGTCGAGGTTCTTGTCCTTGAGCTTGCGTGCAGCATAGTCGAGCAGATGTTCGGTTTCGGCGGCGAAACCGACACTGAATGGACGATCCGGACGCTGGGCGATGGTGGCGAGAATATCCGGGTTGCGGACCATTTGCAGCAAAAGGCCATCACCGGTCGTAGGGTCTTTCTTCAATTTCTGTGGCGCGACGACCTCCGGGCGGTAATCCGCGACAGCGGCAGACGCGATGAACAGATCGCACGGCATTGCGGCCTCGCACGCAGCCAGCATGTCGCGTGCGCTCACGACGTCGATACGCGACACCCGGTCAGGGGTCTGCAGGTTGACCGGGCCCGTGATCAGCGTGACGCGAGCGCCCGCTTCGGCGGCAGCTTCCGCCAGCGCGAAGCCCATTTTTCCCGAGCTGTGGTTGGTGATGTAACGCACCGGGTCGATGTTTTCCTGAGTCGGCCCGGCTGTGATCAACACGTGTTTACCGGTCAGGCTCAGGCGCTGGAAGCAATCGGCAGCGGATTGCGCCAGATCGTTGGGTTCGAGCATCCGGCCATAACCCACGTCGCCACAGGCCTGGCTGCCACTGGCAGGACCGAAGGTACGGAAGTCGCGGCTTTCGAGGGTTTGCAGGTTGGCCTGGACGGAAGGGTCGCGCCACATGGCCTGATTCATGGCCGGTGCGACGGCGACGATGGCGTCGGTGGCGAGCACCACGGTGGTCAGCAGGTCATTGGCGATGCCTTGGGCCAAGCGCGCGATCAGGTCGGCGGTGGCGGGGGCGATCAGCACCATGTCGGCCCATTTCGCCAGATCGATGTGCCCCATGGCCGCTTCGGCGGCAGGGTCGAGCAAGTCGAGATGGACGGGATGACCCGACAGGGCCTGCATGGTGAGCGGGGTGATGAACTCGGCGCCGCCTTTGGTCATGACGACCCGCACTTCGGCCCCGTGGTCTTTCAGCCGACGGACCAGCTCTGCGCTTTTGTAGGCCGCGATGCCACCGCCTACGCCGAGAACGATGCGTTTCCGATACAGCCGCTGCATAGGCCTGCCTTTCAGTCGAGTTACACGCGGCAATCATGTGGCCTTCCGAGGCCGGGTCGACGCGTAAAAAAGATGGCTAAGATAGCACAGCGACCGCACGGGAACAGCGGCGCCCACAGTCAGGGAGGTGCTATGAGTATTCGTGATTGGCCTGCAGCGGAGCGGCCTCGGGAGAAGCTGTTGGAGCGGGGGGCATCAAGTCTTTCCGACGCCGAATTGCTCGCTATTTTTCTGCGCACCGGCGTATCAGGGAAGAGCGCTGTGGACCTTGCGCGTCACCTACTGACGCAGTTCGGCAGCCTGCGTGCGTTGCTGGAGGCCAACCTGCCCGCGTTCAGCGCCGAATTGGGGCTAGGGCCCGCCAAATACGCTCAGTTGCAAGCGGTCATGGAAATGGCCAAGCGGCATATGGGCGAGAATCTCAAGCGTGGGTCTGCGCTGAAAAGCCCTGGACAAGTTCGCACCTATCTCAAAGCGTTGCTGAGAGACGAGCCTCATGAAGTGTTCGGTTGCTTGTTTCTGGACAGCAAAAACCGGGTTCAGGCGTTCGAAGCGCTGTTTCAGGGGTCGATCAATGTCGCGCATGTTCACCCGCGACAGGTGGTCAAACGGGCGCTGGCGCATAATTCGGCGGCGGTCATCCTCTGCCACAACCACCCGTCCGGCGTGTGCGAGCCGAGTGAAGAGGATGTTGAACTGACGGAGCTGCTGAAAAATGCCTTGGCGATGATCGATGTGGTGGTCGTCGATCACCTGATCGTCGGGGATGGAGACCCGATGTCATTGGTGGAATTGGGGTTGATGTAAGAGAGAGGTTCTGTCCGGGTCCCTCTGTAGGAGTGAGCTTGCTCGCGATGGGTATCTCAGACGACGAAGATATGGAGGTCTGAAAAGACGTCTCGCGAGCAAGCTCACTCCTACTACGGTTTGCCTTCCTGTTTGATTATGCCGCGCGTTACTTCACCGTTACCTTGGAGAAGTCCTGCCGCCCAAACGGGCTGACGTCATACCCCAGCACGTTATTACGAGCCAGGGCGAAGGCGGTTGGGTGAGCCAGCGGCAGCCACAGCGCTTGTTTCTGAATCTGCTCCTGCACCTGATGGTAGAGCTTGCTGCGTTGCCCCTGATCGGTCACGGCCTTGCCCTGGCTGATCAGCTTGTCCAGACCCTCATCGCAATAGCGCGCGAAGTTGGTGCCGGATTTCACCGCCGCGCACGAGAACTGCGGCGTCAGGAAGTTATCCGGGTCGCCATTGTCGCCCGCCCAACCCATGAACAGCAGATCGTGCTCGCCGGTCTTGGCGCGACGAATCAGCTCGCCCCATTCGATGACCTTGATCTCGGCCTTGATACCGACAGCCGCGAGGTCATTTTGCAGCAACTGCGCACCTGCACTGGGGTTCGGGTTGAGCAGACTGCCGGACGGACGCGTCCAGATCGTGGTCTTGAAGCCGTCTTTGAGACCCGCCTTCGCCAGCAACTCCTTCGCCTTGGCGACATTATGCTTGTACCCCGGCAAATCGCTGGCATACCCCCATGTGTTAGGCGGATACACGCCATTGGCGGCCCGCGCCGAGCCTTCGAACACCGCCTTGAGGTACGTATCCTTATCGAACGCGAGGTTGATTGCCTGACGCACTTCCGGCTTGTCCAGCGGAGGATGTTGGCTGTTGATCGCCAGGAAAGCGGTCATGAACGCGTCCGTTTTTTCGACCTGCAGGTTCGAATCCTTGGCCGCTTCGGTGACATCCAGAGGCTTGGGCGAGAGGGCGATCTGGCATTCGTTCTGCTTGATCCGCTGCAGGCGCACATTGGCGTCCGGCGTGATCGCGTACAGCAGCGTATCGACCGCCGGTTTGCCTGCGAAGTAGTCAGGGTTGGCGGTGTAACGCACCACCGAGTCCTTCTGGAAGCGTTTGAAAACGAACGGTCCGGTGCCGATTGGCTCGCTGTTGAGCTTCTCGGGTGTGCCAGCTTTCATCAGTTGTGCGGTGTATTCCGCGGAATAAATAGAAGCGAAACCCATGCTCAAGGTGGCAAGGAAGGTGGCGTCAGGGTGGTCCAGGGTAATGCGTACGGTGTTGGCGTCAGGCGCTTCGATCTTCTTGATCAGAGAGGGCCATTGCATCGACTGGGCGTGAGGAAAGCCCTGCACCGCGACCTTGTTCCACGGATTGGCCGGGTCAAGCATGCGCTGGAAGCTGAACACCACGTCATCAGCGTTGAAGCCGCGGGTCGGCGTGAAGTACTCAGTGTGATGGAATTTCACGCCCGAGCGCAGTTTGAAGTCGTAGGTCAGGCCGTCCGGCCAGACACTCCAGCTCTCTGCCAGGCTGGGCACCAGCTTGCCTGTCTGGGCGTCGTAGTCCACCAGACGATTCATCAGCACGTCGGCCGAGGCGTTGGTCGTGGTGAGCGAGTTATACTGCACCACGTCGAACCCTTCCGGGCTGGCTTCGGTGCACACGCTCAGGCTGGTGGCGGCCTGTGCCATCAAAGGCGCGCCCAGGGACGCAAGCAAAAAGGGTAAAACAGCTAGGCGCATGGCGATTTTCCTTTCAGAGATAGCCCATCTGCCGGCGCAGTCTGGAGAGGGAGTTACCCTAGACCACGGATAGACAGAGGACAATCTATCTGGCGCGACGAGTGGTATATTTCGCCTCCCGCCCTTTGCCGCTGGCCTTGTCAGCCGGAAATTCGGGCGTTTCTTGCAGGTCATGCGTCGTTTGTGTTGTTGCGTGAAAGGCTTTCTGGTATAAAGCAGCGCTCTTTTCTAGGGGCCCGCTTCCTTCTTCGTAGGTGTGGCCGGTAAGACCCCTGAAGAAACGCGGCGCCTAGCGCCATGACTGAGAGATTAAGCGGCCAACCCATGCCGGGTTGGGCATGTGGTTTTAGAGGGCTGAGGCATGTCGAGAGTATGTCAAGTTACCGGTAAGGGTCCGGTAACCGGGAATAACATTTCCCACGCAAACAACAAAACCCGTCGTCGTTTCCTGCCAAACCTGCAGCATCACCGCTTCTGGGTTGAGAGCGAGAAACGCTTTGTACGTCTGCGCGTATCTGCTAAAGGCATGCGTATCATCGACAAGCGCGGCATTGATGTCGTTCTGGCCGAAATTCGCCGTGATGGCGCTAAGGTTTAAGGGAGAAAATCATGCGTGAATTGATCCGTTTGGTGTCGACCGCTAACACCGGCCACTTCTACACCACCGACAAGAACAAGCGCACTACCCCGGACAAAATCGAAATTAAAAAATTCGATCCGGTTGCTCGTAAGCACGTGATCTACAAAGAAGCCAAGATCAAGTAATTGATTTTCGCCTCTTACGAAAAAGCCCGCAGCGATGCGGGCTTTTTTGTGGGCGCGATCTGGAATCTTGCCTCCTACAAGGTGGTGGGGCTTCAAGCCTTCTGTTCGAACACCACATAAATTTTGCGGCACGGCTCCAGCACTTCCCATGTGCCTTTGAACCCCGCCGGGATCACAAAGCGATCCCCTGCGCGCAGCGTCTTGGCGTTGCCTTCCTCATCGCGCAACACCGACACGCCCTGCACGATTTCGCAGTATTCGTGTTCGGTGTAGTTCACCGTCCATTGCCCGATTTCACCTTCCCACACCCCGGCGTTCATTTGCCCGCACGGGCTGTCGTAGTGGTTGTACACAGTCTGCTCCGGGTCGCCCTTGAGGATCTTTTCTGCGGCGGGCTTGAAACGCTCGGCGTGGGTGTTGGCTTCGCTGAAGTCGACGATGCTCTCGATGCTCATGTCCTGGCTCCTGAAACAGCGGTGGAAGAGGGTGATTGGATAGGTACTGTCGGCGATAGTGCCGCGCTCGTTTGGTCACTATTGAACTGGTCTGTTGAATAAAATGCACGATAAAACGTCGTTTTAGGTCTTTTTGTCCAATATATTGGAAATTCCCCTGGCGCTGGTTTAGGGTGGACGGATGCCTTTGGCCGATCCGGCAGCTCATCAAGCGACGCCTCTGAAGCACGGACCACGAGCGCGAGGGCGCGCACATTCATTGGAGGAGGACGTTTCATGACCACCCTGACTCACGCTGACTGGGAAAAACGCGCCCAGGCGTTAAAAATCGAAGGCCGTGCCTTCATCAATGGTGAATACACTGACGCCGCGTCCGGCGCCACCTTCGACTGCATCAGCCCGGTCGACGGTCGTTTCCTCGCAAAAGTGGCCAGCAGTGACGTCGCCGATGCCCAGCGTGCAGTAGAAAGCGCCCGCGCCACATTCGAGTCCGGTGTCTGGTCACGTCTGGCCCCGACCAAGCGCAAGGCTGCGATGATTCGCTTCGCCGCATTGCTCGATGAAAATAAAGAAGAGCTGGCGCTGCTTGAAACCCTCGACATGGGCAAGCCGATCAGCGACTCCTATGGCATCGACATTCCGGGCTCCGCACGCGCGTTGAGCTGGAGCGGCGAGGCCATCGACAAACTGTACGACGAAGTCGCAGCCACTCCCCACGATCAATTGGGTCTGGTCACCCGTGAGCCTATTGGCGTCGTTGCGGCCATCGTGCCGTGGAACTTCCCGCTGATGATGGCGTGCTGGAAACTCGGCCCTGCGCTGTCGAGCGGTAACTCGGTGGTGCTCAAGCCTTCCGAAAAATCCCCGCTGACCGCCATCCGCGTTGCAAAACTGGCCATCGAAGCTGGTATTCCGGCAGGTGTACTCAACGTGCTGCCTGGCTACGGTCACACCGTCGGCAAGGCGCTAGCGCTGCACATGGACGTCGACACTGTCGTGTTCACCGGCTCGACCAAGATTGCCAAGCAACTGCTGGTGTACTCGGGCGAGTCGAACATGAAGCGCGTGTGGCTGGAAGCCGGTGGCAAAAGCCCGAACATCGTGTTCGCCGACGCGCCGGACCTCAAGGCTGCTGCCGAGTCGGCTGCCAGCGCCATTGCCTTCAACCAGGGCGAAGTGTGCACCGCAGGTTCGCGTCTGCTGGTGGAGCGTTCGATCAAGGATAAATTCTTGCCGATGGTGATCGAGGCCCTCAAGGTCTGGAAGCCGGGCAATCCGCTGGACCCGGCCACCAACGTCGGCGCGCTGGTGGACACGCAGCAGATGAACACCGTGCTGTCGTATATCGAGGCGGGCCATACCGATGGCGCCAAGCTGGTCGCGGGTGGCAAGCGCATTCTGCAAGAGACGGGCGGCACGTATGTCGAGCCAACGATTTTCGACGGCGTGACCAATGCCATGAAGATCGCTCAGGAAGAAATTTTTGGCCCAGTCCTGTCGGTGCTGACGTTCGACACCGCAGAAGAAGCGGTGCAGATCGCCAACGACACGCCGTACGGCCTGGCGGCGGCGGTGTGGACCTCCGATCTGTCCAAGGCCCACCTGACCGCCCGCGCGTTACGTGCAGGAAGCGTGTGGGTGAACCAGTACGACGGCGGCGACATGACCGCTCCATTTGGCGGCTTCAAGCAATCCGGCAATGGCCGCGACAAATCGCTGCATGCGTTCGACAAGTACACTGAGTTGAAGGCGACGTGGATTAAGTTGTAAGCGCGATTCGAGCGGACACGAGTTCAACTGTAGGAGCGAATTCATTCGCGATGCGGCTGTAGATCCGGTGAAGATGCATCGAATGTACCGGCCAATCGCGAATGAATTCGCTCCTACAGGGTGTTACCACTGCCCTTTGGTTATTCAAACGACTCGCTTTTCAGGACAGCCGGGCTTCCCAAAAGCCCGGCTGTTTCGTCTCTTCCCTTTAAGCCACAGGAGCGTGGTGATGCGTTGGGGTACTTATTTCGCGGTGCTGTCGTCCGTGTTGAGCGTCGGTCTGGCGCTGGGCGTGAGCATGCCGCTGGTGTCGTTGCGCCTCGAAGCCTGGGGTTACGGCGCCTTTGCCATCGGCGTCATGGCCGCGATGCCTGCCATTGGTGTATTGCTGGGGGCCAGTCTGGCCAGCCGGTTGGCGTCCGCCCTTGGCACCGCGAACGTGATGCGTCTGTGTTTGTGGGGAGGGTCGATATCGGTCGGTTTGCTGGCGCTGCTGCCCCATTACTGGATCTGGCTGGTGTTGCGCCTGATGCTCGGGGTGATCCTGACCATGGTCTTCATCCTCGGCGAAAGCTGGATCAACCAACTGGTAACCGAAAACCTGCGCGGCAAACTTGTTGCGCTGTATGGCAGCTGCTACGCCCTCAGTCAGTTGGGCGGCCCGTTGCTGCTCGGCGGGATTGGCACTGAGCACGATTACGGCTTCTGGGTCGGCACCGCACTGCTCGCGACTTCACCTCTTTTGCTTCTGGGCCGATCCGGCGCGCCAAGCGCAGAATCCAGCCACGTTTCCCTGCGAGACCTCGGTGGTTTCTGTCAGAAGCTGCCCGCTATCGCGTGGGCCATCGCGCTGTTCGCCGGTTTCGAAGCGATGATTCTGACACTGCTGCCGGTGTACTGCCTGCAGCAAGGCTTCACGCCCGAGATTGCGCTGGCGATGGTCAGTACCGTGGTGGTGGGCGATGCGTTGCTGCAACTTCCGATTGGCGCACTGGCGGACAAGATTTCTCGGCGGGGCCTGTTCTCGGGCTGTGCGCTGGCGTTGATGCTGTCGAGTCTGGCGATCCCGTTGCTGGTCGACACCATCGCCATCTGGCCGCTGTGGGTGCTGTTCGGCGCCAGTGCGGGTGGGTTGTTCACGCTGTCGCTGATTCTGATCGGCGAGCGTTATCGCGATGATGCGCTGGTGCGGGCTAATGCCCATGTCGCGCAGCTTTGGGGCATCGGCTGTCTGTTGGGGCCGTTGGCAGCGGGAGCCGGCAGCCAGTGGATCAGCGGTCAGGCGCTGCCCTTGCTGATGGCCGCAGGCGCGCTGGGTCTGGTGATCCTGTCGCAACGCCCACAGGCGTTCGGTGCGCAGCCGGTCGCTGCTTAAAGCATCCGCTCCAGTCCCACGGCGCTGCTGAACCACGCGTTCAGTCGGCGCCACCAGTCCCCGGGCTCCTTGTACAGCGTGTGTATTTTGCCGTTGTCCTCGGTGACCCAGACCACGCGATCATTCTCCAATTTGGCCTGGTAGCTGATCGCAGGCGCCATACCTTGCAAGGCCAGTTCGCGCAGGTATTCAGTGAGTTCGGGACTGTCGACCAGCACGCCGACCTCGGTATTCCACAGCACGGAGCGGGGGTCGAAGTTGAATGAGCCGACGAAGATTTTCTGCCGGTCAAAAATCATCGCCTTGCTGTGCAGGCTGGATTCGGAACCGCCTTTAAGGGTTTTGGTGCGCAGAAACCGGGGGCCGCTGCCTCGCGCATTGCTCGGGTCGCCAGGCTGACGGCGAAGTTCAAACAGCTTCACGCCGTGGGCCAGCAACGCCTTGCGATAGGGTGCGTAACCGCCGTGGACGGCGGGCACGTCCGTCGCCTCCAGCGAATTGGTCAGCAGGTTTACCGACACGCCTTTGTCGGAAAGGCCCGTGAGGTATGTCAGACCTTCCGGTCCCGGCACGAAGTAGGCCGAGATCATCATCAGCTCCTGATGCACGTTCATCAGGTCGGGGCTCAGCTGCGTGGTCAGCAGCAAGTGGGGATCGGGATCGCCACGGGACAGCACCTTGGTCGGCGCGTCCCACAGAGCTTGGTTGTGCGCCCAGATCAGCTCGTTCAGCCAGGTCTTCAAACGCGGCTGATCTTTGTAGGCCATCAACCGTTCGTATAACGCTTTTTTCTCGACGTGAGCCTGCTCCAGCGACGCGTCCAGCCGCTTGCGCGCTTCGGCGAGGTCCTTGGTGTCGGGCGGCCAATAGATGAAATCGTCCACCGGCCTGCTCAGGGTGCTGTTCCAGTATTGATCGAAACTGTGGCTCAACTGCTCGGCCACGGGCCCGACGCTAAGCATGTCGATATCGGTGAAATTAAGGTTGGGTTCGGCGTCGAAATACTCGTCGCCAAGATTGCGTCCGCCGACGATGGCGACGGCGCTGTCCGCCAGCCATAGCTTGTTGTGCATGCGCCGGTGCTGCTGGGACAGATTGAAGAGGCGGCCGAGCGAGCGCGTGGCCCCGGTGCTGCGCCCCAGATTGAGCGGGTTGAACAGCCGAATCTGGATGTTCGGGTGGGCGGCGAGGGTGGCAATGACCTCGTCCAGCCCGTCGCTGGTGGTGTCGTCCAGCAAAATGCGCACGCGCACGCCTCGGTCGGCGGCCTTGAGCAATTCATCGATCAGCGCCCGGGTGCTGAGTCCGTCGTGGACGATGTAGTACTGCAAATCGAGGCTGGTCTTGGCGTTTCGAATCAACTCGGCACGGGCCATGAAGGCCTCAGTGCTGTTGGGCAGCAGCCGGAAACCCGAGCGCCCGCCATAGGGCGCCGCTTCCGCCAGGATCGAGCGCCCGAAAGGCGAGGCCGACGCGGGCAATGCCTGGCTCGGGCCGTCCTGCTGCGAAGACCTGCTCGCGCAGCCGCTGATGCCGAGGGCAAAGGCCAAAAGGAGGGGCAGTGCCCATGTTTTCGTCAACGGCGTCATCCGGAAGTCACGTCATGGCGATATGACCGCATTTTCCGCCAAAGGTTAAGTCACTGGCGTTTCAGCGTGGGCCATTAACCGGGCCGCCGTGGCCCCTACCTTGCGCACGGCGTCCTCGATCTGCGGCGTAGGCTTGGCGGCAAAGTTCATGCGCAGGCAGTTTCTGTACTTGCCCGACGCCGAAAAAATATTGCCGACCGCGATCTGTACGCCTTGGCCCTCCAGTGCACGATTCAGTCGCAGGGAATCGAAGCCCTCAGGCATTTCGATCCACAGCATGAACCCGCCTTGTGGACGGCTGACCCGCGTGCCCTCTGGAAAGTAGCGCGTGACCCAATCGGTCATCAGGTCGCGGCTGCGCTGATATTGGCCGCGCATCCGGCGCATGTGGGGTTCGTAGTGGCCGTTCTTCAGAAAGTCGGCAATTGCCAGCTGCGGCTGGGTCGCCGTAGAACCAGTGCTGATGTATTTCATGTGCAGCACACGGTCCAGGTAGCGGCCCGGTGCAATCCAGCCAACCCGCAAACCCGGCGCCAGGGTCTTCGAAAACGAACTGCAAAGCAGGACGCGTCCGTCTTCGTCGAAGGATTTGATCGTGCGCGGGCGTGGGTAGGTATACGCCAGATCGCCATACACATCGTCTTCGATGATCGCCACGTCGAAACGCTGCGCGAGGGTCAGCAACGCCCGTTTGCGCTCTTCGGGCATGTTGTAGCCCATGGGGTTATTGCAGCTCGGGGTCAACTGTATGGCTTTGATCGGCCACTGTTCGAGCGCAAGTTCCAGCGCGTCGAGGCTGATGCCGGTGATGGGGTCGGTGGGGATTTCCAGCGCCTTCATGCCCAAGCCTTTGAGTGCCTGCATGGCACCGTGAAAGCTTGGGGAGTCCACGGCAACGATGTCGCCGGGCTCGCAGATCGAGCGAATGCTGACCGCCAACGCTTCCTGTGCGCCGGTGGTGATCACCAGATCGTCAGGGCCGACGCGTGTGCCCGAATCCAGCAACAGGCGCGCCACCTGCTCGCGCAGGCATTCGGTGCCGTAGATATTGTCGTAGTAGAGCCCCGGCATGTCGTGGCGACGACTGATTTTGCCAAGGGCTTGGGTGAGCGGGCGCAGCGTCGGGCTGGTGATGTCCGGCATGCCGCGCGCCAATTGCACGACGTCCGGGCTTGGCGCGGCGCGCGCCAGCTCCAGCACTTGGTCCCATTGGGAGATATCCACAGGCCTTTGCGCCGGACGTCCCACAGCGGGCAGGGCCGGAGTCTTACGGCCAGCGGGCACGAAATAACCGGATTTGGGACGGGGAGAGGCCAGGCCGTTGTCTTCCAGCAAGCGATACGCCTGTTGAACGGTGCTGAGACTGACGCCGTGTTCAAGGCTCAACGCCCGAACCGATGGCAGGCGATCGCCCGGCCGATAAAAGCCGTTCTCGATGCGTGTGCCGAGCAGTTCGGCAAGATTAACGTAGAGGGTCATGGCGTACTCCCGCGCAGTTCCGTCGGTTGACCGATACAGATGGGGCGAAAATACAGCATTCAGGCAGAGAAGTGACGTTTTTGTATGCAAAAAATTTGAAATCTTTGGATCTGTAATGGTTTTCCATACAGACGCATCATGGACTCACTTGAAACCCATGATGAGGTGTCTGGAAATGAGCGGGATGAGCGATGTTCGGTTAACGCTGTATGCGCGGGAGCTGGTTCAGCAACAGGAAGCGACCGTACGGGTGAATGCGCCGAAAGGGCTGAGCCTGTTGGGTCTGTTTCAGCATCGTCGGCGTACACGGCAGGCGCTGTTGGGGCTGACGGATGATCAGTTGCGTGATGTCGGCCTCACCTATGAGCAAGCGAGGCGTGAAGGGATGAAACCGTTTTGGAGGGGGTGAAAAGTCAGGCACTGAACGCGGCTTCTGTAGGAGTGAGCTTGCTCGCGATAGGGTTCTTGCTGCCAACGGTACTGTGATAGATACAGCCTTATCGCGAGCAAGCTCACTCCTACAGTATGGTACGAAGATTCAGATCAGCTCCTTCATCCGATGCCACAGCATCCCCAACGCCAACAATGGCGAACGCAAATGCTTCCCGCCCGGGAAAGTCATGTGCGGGACTTTTGCAAACAGATCAAATCCGCCGCTCTGCTGGCCACTGATGGCCTCGCCCAGCAACTTGCCCGCCAAGTGCGTGGCATTCACGCCGTGGCCTGAATACGCCTGCGCGTAGTACACGTTCGAATGCTCCTTGAGCCGCCCGATCTGCGGCAACCGATTGGCGCCGATGCCAATCATTCCGCCCCACTGAAAATCGATCTTCACGTCCTTAAGCTGCGGGAACACTTTGAGCATCTTCGGCTGCATGTACGCCGCAATGTCCTGCGGGTCGCGACCGGAGTAGTGGCAGGCGCCGCCGAACAGCAGTCGGCGGTCTGCCGAAAGCCGGAAATAATCCACCGCCACTCGTTGATCGCACATGGCTGTATTGAGGGGCAGCAATTGCCGAGCGAGTTCTTCGCCCAACGGCTCGGTGGCGATGATGTAGCTGCCGGCCGGGAGAACTTTGCCGCTCAGCGTTGGATCGAGGCCGTTCAGGTAGGCATTGCAACCCAGCACCAGCGTATTGGCGCGCACCACACCTTGGGCCGTGTGCACCTTCACTTGAGGGCCGTATTCCAGACGGGTCACGGCCGAGTGTTCGAACAATTGCACACCGAGAGACTGCGCGACACGTGCTTCTCCGAGCGCCAGATTCAGCGGATGAAGATGGCCCGACCCCATGTCGAGCAGGCCGCCCGCGTAGTTGCCAGAGTCGATCACGCTGCGGATGTCCTCGGGCTGGATCAACTTGAGTTCGCGACGATAGCCCAAGCCTCGCAGTTCTTCGGCATCTTCAGCGAAACCTTCGAATTCCCTGGGCTTGTTGGCCAGGTCGCAGTAACCCCACGTCAGGTCGCAGTCGATTTGATATTTCTCGACGCGCCCGCGGACGATCTCTACCGCCTCAAGGCCCATGAGTTTGAGCTGTCGCACGCCTTCGGCACCGATCACATCGCGAAAGCGCTCGACGTGATGACCCACCCCGCGAATCAACTGGCCGCCGTTGCGTCCGCTCGCGCCCCACCCGATTTTGTGCGCTTCCAGCAGCGCCACGCTCAATCCCCGCTCGGCCAGTTCGATGGCAGTGTTCAGCCCCGAATACCCGCCGCCGACCACGCACACATCGACCGTCAGTTCGCCTGCGAGGGCCGGGTGGTCAGGCTGAGCGTGGCTGCTGGCGGCGTAATACGATGCGGCATGGCGGGAAGCATTCATGCGGTCGGTCCCTGCGTGACTGTTTGGAAAATTTTACGGAGGGTAGCGGGGGTGGGCAGGCGGGGCAAGGCACTCGGGCGCTGAGCTAGGGCAACGCAGTGCATTAACCTGTGGGAGCGAATTCATTCGCGAAAAATAGGCCGGACGATTGAGATGTGTTGTCTGCACCGGCGCCTCGCGAATAAATTCGCTCCTACAGGTTGGTACATCGCTGTTGGTTTGCGATTCGCCTGGGGCACAATGTCGGCTTTCACAGGGGAATCTCACGCGATGAGCTGCAACAGCCAGAAAATCCGCGATTTGCGGCGGCAGATTCCGTCGTTCGAATGTGTACCTGGCTGTCACGATTGCTGCGGACCCGTGACCACCTCTTCCGAAGAGATGGCGCGTTTGCCGCGCAAGACCGCGGCGGAACAGGAGGCGGCGCTCAATGAGCTGAATTGCGTGCACCTGGGGCCGAACGGCTGCACGGTCTACGACGAACGCCCCCTGATCTGCCGTCTGTTCGGCACCACGGCGAGCTTACCGTGCCCGAACGGGCGCCGTCCCGAGACCTTGATCCACCCGCGCGTCGAAAAGCAGGTGCACGATTTCATCGCCACAACGCGGCAGGTCCTGGTCTGATCGCCGTCATTCCGGGATCGGCAGATTCAAGCTCTCTTTCACCTCTTCCATCACGATGTAACTCTTCGATTCCCGCACGTGGGGCAGCTTGAGCAGGATGTCGCCCAGCAGCTTGCGGTAAGACGCCATCTCGGAAATGCGCGCCTTCACCAGATAGTCAAAATCCCCCGACACCAAGTGGCACTCCAGCACGTGGTGCAGTTTAAGGACCGCTCGGCGGAATTCCTCGAAAGTGTCGCCCGATTTGTAGTCCAGGCTGATCTCGACAAATACCAGCAGACTCGCCTTGAGGTTCTGCGGATTGAGGCGGGCGTTGTAGCCCATGATGATGCCTTCGCGCTCAAGCCTGCGGACTCGCTCCGTGCATGGCGTGGTGGACAGGCCCACGCGTTCTCCCAGTTCCGTGAACGAGATTCGGCCGTCGGCTTGCAGAATGCGCAGGATGTTGCGGTCGATTTTATCCAGCTCACGTTTTGACTGGTGTTGGGTGCGCATTGAAACCCCCTCTGCGAATGGGTTGGTTGCCGAGAATTACCGCCGAATATAGGCATTTATATAGTGAAAAGCACTGCTCATTGCTTTTTATACTGCGCACATTCTGGCTTGAAACTTCAAAACGTCAGCGGATATCCGCGATGAGGAAATCAACATGCGCGTTCTGGTCCTTGGAAGTGGCGTAATCGGTGTTACCAGTGCTTACTACCTGGCCCGCGCGGGGTTTGAGGTGACGGTCGTCGATCGTCAGCCCGCCGCCGCTTTGGAAACCAGCTTCGCCAACGCCGGGCAGGTCTCGCCGGGCTATGCATCGCCATGGGCCGCACCGGGCGTTCCTCTCAAAGCGATGAAATGGTTGCTGCAACGCCACGCGCCGCTGGCCATCAAGGCCACCGGCGACATCGATCAGTACCTATGGATGGCGCAAATGCTGCGCAACTGCACCCAAAGCCGTTATGCCGTGAACAAAGAGCGCATGGTGCGCCTGTCCGAATACAGCCGCGATTGCATGGACGAGCTGCGGGCCGAGACCGGCATCGCCTATGAGGAGCGCACATTGGGCACGACTCAGCTGTTCCGCACACAGGAACAACTGGACAACGCCGCCAAAGACATCGCCGTCCTCGAACAAGCCGGTGTGCCATACGAAGTGCTCGACCGCCAAGGCATCGCCCGCGTCGAACCCGCACTGGCCAGCGTCAGCAATATTCTCTCCGGTGCCCTGCGGCTGCCAAACGACCAGACTGGCGACTGCCAGCTGTTCACGACACGTCTGGCCGAGATGTGTGTGAAGTTAGGCGTTGAATTCCGTTTCGGCCAGTCCATCGAGTCGATTGATTTTGCGGGCGACCGGATTAACGGCGTGCGCATCAACGGCAAACTCGAAACCGCTGATCGCTACGTGCTGGCACTGGGCAGCTACTCGCCGCAGTTGCTCAAGCCACTGGGCATCAAGGCCCCGGTGTACCCGCTCAAGGGCTACTCGCTGACGGTGCCGATCACCAACCCGGCGATGGCGCCGACGTCGACCATTCTCGACGAGACGTACAAGGTCGCGATCACCCGTTTCGACAACCGCATTCGCGTGGGTGGCATGGCGGAAATCGCCGGTTTTGACCTGTCGCTCAACCCGCGCCGACGTGAAACGCTGGAGATGATCGTCAACGATCTCTATCCTCAGGGCGGCAATCTGAGCGAGGCCAGTTTCTGGACCGGTTTGCGTCCTGCCACGCCAGACGGCACCCCTATCGTCGGTGCCACGCCGTTCCGCAATTTGTTCCTCAATACCGGCCACGGAACATTGGGCTGGACCATGGCGTGCGGCTCCGGTCGTTTGCTGGCCGATCTGATCGCCCGCAAACAACCGCAGATCAGCGCCGAAGGCCTCGATATTTCCCGCTATGGAAGTTCCAAGGAGATCGCCAAACATGTCAGTACAGCGCCAGCTCACCAATGAACGCATGAGCCAGATCGTCGTGCACAACGGCACCGCGTACCTCGCGGGGCAAGTGGGTAACGATCTGACCGCAGGGATCGAGCAGCAAACCCGCGAAGTGCTGGGCAACATCGAGCGCCTGCTGGATCTTGCGGGCACCGACAAGAGCCGCCTGTTGTCGGTGACGATTTACCTGAATGACATCGGCTCACAGTTCGCCACCATGAACGGCATCTGGGACACCTGGCTGCCAAAAGGGGTCGCGCCTGCCCGTGCCACCGTCGAAGCGAAGATGGCCGCGCCCAATGTGCTGATCGAGATGTCGGTGATCGCTGCACTGCCATAAATCGCCGCCGTTACACCGTCCCTGTAGGAGTGAGCTTGCTCGCGAATGCGTTGTATCTGTGCTGGATCATTGGCTGACACAACGCGATCGCGAGCAAGCTCACTCCTACCATCCGAATACCTTTAGACCTGAGCCCCACCCCCATGCGTCCAGCCCGCGCCCTCATCGATCTTCAAGCCCTTCGCCACAACTACCAACTGGCTCGTGAAACCACCGGCGCCAAGGCCCTCGCTGTGATCAAGGCTGACGCCTACGGCCATGGTGCGGTGCGCGTGGCGCAGGCGCTGGAAGCCGAAGCGGACGGTTTTGCCGTGGCCTGTATCGAAGAAGCGCTGGAGCTGCGTCAGGCCGGGATCGGTGCGCCGATTCTGCTGCTCGAAGGCTTTTTCGAAGCGGATGAACTGGCGCTGATCGTCGAGCATGATTTCTGGTGCGTGGTGCATTCGCTGTGGCAGTTGGAGGCCATTGAAAAGGCTGCGGTCGGCAAGCCGCTGAATATCTGGCTGAAAATGGACTCGGGCATGCACCGCGTCGGCATTCACCCGGCTGAATATCAAGCGACCTATCAGCGTTTGCTGGCGACGAACACAGTCGGCAAGGTCGTGCTGATGACTCACTTTGCTCGTGCTGATGAGTTGGACAGCGTGCGCACCGATGAACAGGTTGCGATATTCCAGTCGGCTCGCGCAGGGCTGGGGGCAGAACTGAGTCTGCGCAACTCGCCGGGTGTAATGGGTTGGCCGAGCGTGCCCAGCGACTGGGTGCGTCCGGGCATCATGCTGTACGGCGCGACCCCTTTCGATCAGCCGCAGTCGGTGGCCGATCGTCTTCAGCCGGTCATGACCCTGGAGTCGAAAGTCATCTGCGTGCGCGAACTGCCTGCCGGTGAGCCGGTGGGCTACGGCGGCGCGTTTGTCACTGACCGCACCATGCGCATTGGCGTGGTCGCGATGGGTTATGCCGATGGTTATCCGCGCCAAGCGCCTACCGGTACGCCGGTTTTGATCGACGGCCATCGCAGCCAGTTGCTGGGCCGTGTGTCAATGGACATGCTTTGTGTCGATCTCACCAACGTGCCAGGTGCCGGTCTGGGAAGTCGCGTCGAGCTCTGGGGCAAAAACATCCTGGCCAGTGACGTCGCGGCCCATGCAGGCACCATTCCGTATCAGATTTTCTGCAACCTGAAACGCGTGCCAAGGCTCTATTCCGGGTGCTGAGCGCACCGCTCGCTGTATCCCGTTGCGGCCCCTGGTGGCCGCCAGTCTCTTTGCTAATCTGGCAATGGGCTCAAGTGTTGTAAATACTGAACGCTGTTGCCATCATGGCGACCACTTGACCGTGCTTGATTAACAGGAGGACCCCCGCATTGGACGTCGGTGAACGACTGCAATCCATTCGCAAACTCAAAGGTCTGTCGCAACGTGAACTCGCCAAAAGAGCGGGCGTGACCAACAGCACCATTTCGATGATCGAGAAAAATAGCGTCAGCCCCTCGATCAGCTCACTGCGCAAGGTGCTGGGCGGCATCCCGATGTCCATGGTGGAGTTCTTTTCCGAAGAGCTGGAGCCTGAGAATCCGACCCAAGTGGTCTACAAGGCCAGCGAACTGATCGATATTTCGGACGGCGCTGTCACCATGAAACTGGTCGGCAAGTCCCACCCCGACCGGGCGATTGCGTTTCTGACCGAGGTCTACCCGCCAGGCGCCGACACCGGCGAGGAAATGCTCGTTCATGAAGGCGAAGAAACCGGGATTCTGGTCGAAGGCCGCCTTGAGCTGGTGGTCGGGCTCGATACCTATGTGCTCGAAGCGGGCGACAGCTACTATTTTGAAAGCACACGACCTCATCGCTTTCGTAATCCGTTCGACGTGCCAGCGCGACTCATCAGCGCTGCAACGCCCGCGAATTTCTGATCGGTGACACCCATCCCCTGCGTAAGGCGGGGGACAGCGGTTCAGCTCGAAGCCAAGGTCGACGCGCCGACAGCCCTGCTTCGCACAGGGATGTGACGACCAACGAGCTATACTTTCGCCACCTGCAGACTACCGTGACGGCAGGGACGTGATAGCCACCATGAGGGTGAGAGCGTGAACCATACCAATAAGATCCTGACGGCCCTTGCACTGCTCGCCTACTGGGTGTTCGCCGCCCAGGCCTCCACTCAGGATGACCTCGCCAAACGACTGGAACCGGTCGGACAAGTCTGCATTCAAGGCAAGGAATGTCCGGGCATGGACGTTGCCGCCACAGCAGGGGGAGCGGGCGGCGCCAAATCTCCGGATGATGTGATCGGCAAACACTGCAACGCCTGCCACGGCACCGGTCTGCTAGGCTCGCCAAAAATCGGCGACAGCGCTGACTGGGGCAAACGCGCCAAGGAGCAGGGCGGCCTCGATGGGTTGCTCGCCAAGGCGATCACCGGCATCAACGCCATGCCCCCGAAAGGCACTTGCGCGGACTGCTCGGATGACGAGCTGAAGGGCGCGATCAAGAAAATGTCGGGGCTTTGATGGCGGTAAGTCACGATTCAGGGAAATACCGTTGGATGTTCAGAGCGTCGTGGTTGCTGGGGTTTTCCCTGTTGCTGTTCGCGGGGACTGCGAACGCTACGATGCGCTGCGGTACTGCGCTAATCAGCCTGGGCGACACGGCTGCGGTGGTGCGCGACAAGTGCGGGCCGCCTGATAGCAGCGTTGATCAGATGTCCGCGGCGCGCGTCAATGGCGTACCTCGCCTGAACGCCGTCAAAGTCAGCCTATGGGTCTACGGACCGCGCAACGGCGCGTTTCAGCACCTCAAGTTCATTGAAGACAAACTCGTGAATATCGATACCCGCCGCGACTGATCGGATTTTTGTAAGAGTGAGCGTGCTCGCGATGGCTGGGTATCACGCGCAAATGCATTGACTGATCGCCCTTGATCGCGAGCAAGCTCACTCCTACAGGTACGGGTTACGGCATTCATGCAGCAATTCCCGCTCATCCCCGGTCCAAGCTCCATCGAATAACAAACCAGGAGAGGCCGGATGCCGCATTCCTGCTCGATCGAGCAAGCCGTCGATCACGTGTTGGCCGAGCTGCCGACGCACATTCGCATGGGGATGCCCTTGGGGCTGGGGAAGCCCAATCGCTTCGCCAACGCGCTGTATGCCCGCATCAAATCCCTGCCGGACCGGCAACTGACGATTTACACCGCGCTGTGTCTGGGGCGCCCTAAAGCGGGCGATGGTTTGCAGGGGCGTTTTCTTGAGCCTTTTCTGGAGCGCGTGTTCGGCGATTACCCCGAGCTGGATTTCCTCGCCGACTTGCACAAAAGCAGCCTGCCGCCGAACGTCCAGGTCGAGCAGTTTTTCATGCAGCCGGGCAGTCTGCTGGGCAGTGCGCAGGCGCAGCAGGACTACGTCAGCAGCAACTACAGCCACGCAGCGCGGGACATCAACGCCAGCGGCTTGAACCTCATTGCGCAATTGATCGCCCACGACCCGGCGCGCCCTGAGCACATGAGCCTCAGCTGCAACCCGGACATTACTCTCGACCTCTTGCGGATGCTGGAAAAGCGCCGCGCCGCAGGGGAAACCATTCTGGTGCTGGGTCATGTGCACGCTGATCTCCCCTATATGCCGGGCAACGCCGAGGTCAGCACCGACACATTTGACCTGCTGATCGAGCACGAAGAGCGCAGCACGCTGTTCTCGACACCGAACATGCCAGTGGGCGTTCAGGATCACTTTATTGGCCTGTATGCCAGCACGTTGGTGCGCGATGGCGGCACGTTGCAGATCGGCATCGGTTCGATGGGCGACGCATTGACCGCAGCCTTGCTGGCGCGTCAGGCCGATAATGAAACCTATCGCGCGTGTCTGGCGGAGCTGGACGGTATTTCCACTTGGAAGCCGCTGATCGAGGCCGAAGGCGGGGTCATGCCGTTTGCGGCCGGTCTGTACGGCTGCAGCGAAATGCTGGTCAACGGCCTGTTGGTCTTGCTCGACGCGGGCATCATTCGACGCAAGGTCTATCCCACTGCCGAACTGCAAACGCTGGCCAACGAGGGCGAGCTGGACGAAACGATCCACAGCAACGGCGTGCTGATTCATGGCGGGTTCTTTTTGGGACCGCGCAGTTTTTACGAGCGCCTGCGCGAGTTTTCGCCCGCGCAAATGGCGCAGATCGACATGACGGCGATCAGCTACATCAACGAGCTGTACGGCGACGAAACCCTGAAGCGCCTGCAACGTCGGAATGCGCGGTTCATCAACAGCGCGTTCACCGTGACGCTGTTGGGTGCTGCGGTCTCCGATCAACTGGAGGACGGTCGCGTCGTCAGTGGCGTCGGCGGCCAGTACAACTTTGTCGCTCAGGCCCATGCGCTAGAGGATGCGCGTTCGATCCTGATCCTGCGCAGCTGGCGAGAATCCGGTGGCGAGGTCAGCTCCAACATCGTCTGGGAGTACGGCCACACCACCATTCCCCGACACCTGCGGGACGTTGTGATCACCGAATACGGCATTGCGGATTTGCGCGGCAAGACTGACGCGGCGGTGATCGAAGCGTTGCTCAACATTACTGATTCACGCTTTCAGCCTGCGCTGATCGATCAGGCGCAGAAGGCCGGAAAGCTGCCGAAGGGCTTTCGTCTCGACCCGCTGTTTACCCAAAACACGCCGGAGCGATTGAAAGACATTCGCGACCGTTTCCCGGCGTTGTTCGTCGAATACCCGCTGGGCAGTGATTTCGGTGCTGAAGAGCGTGATTTGCTGCGGGCGCTGAACTGGTTGAAGAGCAAGTTCAAGCTCACGGAGATTATCGAATTGGGCAAGGCGACCCTTGAGGCGCCGGAGCCGAAGGCGTTTCCTGAACACCTGCGGCGCATGGGGCTGGATGATCCACAAGGGCTGCGGGAGGAGCTGTATCAGCGGCTGTTGCTGGCGGGATTGCAGGCGACGGTTGGTTAGCTATCCGACGTCACATGCGATCCTCCTGTAGGAGTGAGCTTGCTCGCGATGACGCGTGGTCTGCCGCTTATTCAGTGACTGACACACCGCAATCGCGAGCAAGCTCACTCCTACATGAAGTTGCGTCAGGCGCGATAGATCAGTGCATCCCTACAGGGGCGTTAGGAGACAGTCTTGACGATCAACAACGCGGCCGCGCAGAACCCGCTGATCGCGAACAGCTGCTGCAAGCGAGGCCCTGCCAGAAATCCTGCCACCTGCCGACCCGCCACCAGCCCTACAACAGCACCCACGGCGAAAGGCAACCCCACGGCCCAATGCATCGCGCCCGTGACGCTGGCCGTGATGACACTGCCGGTGGACACCAGCGCGATCACGGCCAGTGAGGTCGCGACGATGCTTTTCAGGTTCAGGTCGGTGTAGCGGGTCAGTGCCGGAACGATCACGAAACCGCCGCCGACGCCCAACAGTCCCGAGAGCAAACCGGACAGCATCCCGGTGATCGCCAGAAAGCGGGCGCAGGGGAGGGTCCAGCGCAGACGGCCTTCGAGGGGGTTGAGCACGCAAGGCAGAAACGCTGCGCGTTCGGCGGGTTTGCCGTGGCGCAGTTCGAGCGTGGCTTTCCTGAAAATGCGCCCGCAGGCGTACAGCAACACCAGCGAGAACCCAAGCGCCAGGGGCGTGTTGGGCAGACGATGCGCGAGCCACAATCCGACCGGCGAAAGGCAGATGCCGATCCCGGCGATGAACAACGCTGCGCGATACCGCACGATGCCCTGACGCAACCCCAACAGCGCGCCCACCGCTGCCGCCAGGCCAACCGCCAACAGCCCGACCGGCGCGGCTTCAACCATCGTCAGACCCAGACCAAATACCAGCAACGGCACCGCAAGAATGCCGCCGCCCGCACCCGTCAGCGCGAGTACCGCTCCAATGACCGTACCGAGGCCGGCTCCGATCAGTTCGTGTTCATTCATCTGGGAAAAGCGCCTTCTAGCAGGTCCCGGTGGGAGCGAATCGGTGGATGGACCGAGCGGAAATCTTCTGTAGGAGCGAATTCATTCGCGATTGGCCGGTACATCCGATAAAGATGCAGCGGCTGAACCATCAATTCGCGAATGAATTCGCTCCTACAGGTCGGGGTTGCGAGCGCATCAGCACTCACAACGCGTTAATCGGCACTTTCAAATACCGCACGCCGTTGTCTTCCGGCTCCGGCAGGTGGCCGCCGCGCATGTTGATCTGCACCGATGGCAGGATCAGCACGGGCATGTCGAGGGTGGCGTCGCGGGTTTCACGCATCTGCACGAAGGCATCTTCGTCGATGCCTTCGTGAATATGAATGTTGTTGGCGCGCTGCTCGGCGACGGTGGTCATGTACATCAACTCGCGCCCGTTTGGCAGGTAGTCGTGGCACATGAACAGGCGGGTTTGCGACGGCAGGGCGAGGATCTTGCCAATTGAACGGTAGAGCATGCGCGCATCGGCACCGGGGAAGTCGCAGCGCGCCGTGCCGTAATCCGGCATGAACAGCGTGTCGCCGACGAAGGCCACGATTTCGCCATCCACTTCGATCAGGTAGGTCATGCACGCAGGGGTGTGGCCGGGGGTGTGCATCGCGCGGGCGTGCAGGGTGCCGATCTGGAAATGCGCGTCATCCTCCAGCAGCCGGTCAAACTGGCTGCCGTCGCGGGCGAACTCGCCTTTGGCGTTGAACAGCGTGCCGAAGACTTTCTGCACGCGGGTGATGTGGCTGCCGATGGCGACCGTCCCACCCAGCTGTTCCTTCAAGTACGCCGCTGCGGAGACATGATCGGCGTGGACGTGGGTTTCCAGAATCCATTCCACCGACACGCCCAGCTCACGCACGCGGGCGATCAGCTTGTCCGCCGACTCGGTCTTGGTGCGCCCGGATTTGTGATCGTAATCCAGCACGCTGTCGATCAGCGCGGCCTTGAGGGTCGAGCGGTCCACAACCAGGTAGCTGATGGTCCAGGTGTGCAGGTCGAAGAACGCTTCTACGCTCAGTTTTTCACCGATGTTCATGCTTATCTCCGTTTGTTGGCAGCTACCTGTAGGAGTGAGCTTGCTCGCGATCAAGGTGTGCCAGTTGATGAAGACGTGTCTGGTAAACCGGAATCGCGAGCAAGCTCACTCGTACAATGACCAATGCCTGCCGCCCATGGGCCAGTGTTTAGACGAACGTCACCACGCCGCCGTTCAGCGATTTCACCCGTGCCAATGACTCTACACGATAGCCCTGCGCGTCCAGCTCCGCGCGGCCACCCTGGAAGGACTTCTCGATCACGATGCCCAAACCGGCCACAGTCGCGCCCGCCTGTTTGATGATCGAAATCAGCGCTTGAGACGCCTTACCGTTGGCCAAAAAGTCATCGATGATCAGCACGCGGTCGCTGCTGGTCAGGTGCCGGGTGGAAATGGCGATGGTGCTTTCGGTCTGTTTGGTGAACGAGTAAACCGTCGCCGAGAACAGGTTTTCGGTCAGGGTCAGCGACTGGTGCTTGCGCGCGAAGATCACCGGAATGCCCAGTTTCAGGCCGGTCATCACCGCCGGGGCGATGCCCGACGCTTCGATGGTGACGATCTTGGTAATGCCCGAATCGGCAAACAACGTGGCGAACTCGTCACCGATCTGCTGCATCAGGACCGGGTCGATCTGATGGTTGAGAAACGCGTCGACCTTCAGGACCTGGTCGGAAAGTACGATGCCTTCCTCGCGAATTTTCTTGTGCAGTGCTTCCACGTTGCTGTTCCTCAGGGCGCAAATGCGCGAAATGTCGGTTTATCTTTTCAGCATGGCGCGAATGTCCGCCAGTGCCGTATTGCCGCGAACGGCTTTCACTTCGGTCGGTGTGTCGTCGTTGCCTTCCCAGGCCAGATCATCCGGGGGCAGTTCGTCGAGGAATCGGCTGGGCAGGCAGTCGATGATCTCACCGTATTGCTTGCGCTTGGCCGCGAAGGTGAACGCCAGCGTCTGACGGGCGCGGGTGATGCCCACGTAGGCCAGACGGCGCTCTTCCTCGATGGTGTCGGCCTCGATGCTGGAGCGGTGCGGGAGGATTTCCTCTTCCATGCCCATGATGAACACGTAAGGAAATTCCAGACCCTTGGAGGCGTGCAGCGTCATCATTTGCACGCCTTCGGCGCCGTCTTCCTCTTCCTGCTGACGTTCGAGCATGTCGCGCAAGACCAGCTTGCCGATGGCCTCTTCGATGGTCATGCCGCCTTCTTCGTCTTTCTCCAGCGTGTTCTTCAACGCTTCGATCAGGAACCACACGTTACCCATGCGGTAATCGGCGGCCTTGTCGCTGGAGCTGTTCTGACGAATCCAGTTCTCGTAATCGATGTCCATGACCATGCTGCGCAGGGCTGCAATCGGGTCTTGGGTCGCGCACTGCTGACGCACGCCGTCCATCCAGTGCTTGAAGCGCTTGAGGCGGTCAGTGAAGCGGTTGTCCAGATGTTCGCCCAGACCGATCTCGTCGGTGGCAGCGTACATCGACACTTTGCGCTCGGTGGCGTAATTGCCGAGTTTTTCCAGCGTGGTCGAGCCGATTTCGCGACGCGGCACGTTGATCACGCGCAGGAAAGCGTTGTCGTCATCCGGGTTCACCAGCAGGCGGAAATAGGCCATCAGGTCTTTCACTTCCTGACGCCCGAAGAAGCTGTTGCCGCCCGACAGGCGATACGGAATCTGGTGGTGTTGAAGCTTCAGCTCGATGAGCTTGGCCTGATAGTTACCGCGATAGAGGATCGCGAAATCGCTGTAAGGCCGGTCGGTGCGCAAGTGCAAACTGAGAATCTCGACCGCCACGCGCTCGGCTTCGGCGTCTTCGTTCTTGCAGCGGATGACGCGGATTTCGTCGCCGTGACCCATCTCGCTCCACAGCTGTTTTTCGAACGCGTGGGGGTTGTTGGCGATCAGCACGTTGGCGCAGCGCAGAATGCGGCTCGTGGAGCGGTAGTTTTGTTCCAGCATCACCACTTTCAGCGACGGGTAATCGTCCTTGAGCAGCATCAGGTTTTCCGGCCGCGCGCCGCGCCAGGCGTAAATCGACTGGTCGTCATCGCCCACCACGGTGAACTGGCAGCGGGTGCCGATGAGCATCTTCACCAGCAGATACTGACTGGCGTTGGTGTCCTGGTATTCGTCCACCAACAGGTAACGGACCTTGTGCTGCCACTTTTCGAGGATGTCGGCATGTTCCTGGAACAGCTTCACCGGCAGCAGGATCAGGTCGTTGAAGTCCACCGCGTTGTACGCCTTGAGCGTGCGCTGGTAGTGGGTGTAGACGATGGCGGCGGTCTGCTCCTTGGGGTTGCGCGAGTTGGCCAGGGCTTCTGCAGGCAGGATCAGGTCGTTTTTCCAGGAATCGATCATGTTCTTGATCTCGTCGACGCCGTCGTCGCCCGAGTATTCCTTCTGCATGATGTCGGTCATCAGCGCCTTGACGTCGGTCTCGTCAAAGATCGAGAAACCCGGCTTGTAACCCATGCGCGCATGTTCCTTGCGGATGATGTTCAAGCCCAGGTTGTGGAACGTCGAAACCGTAAGGCCACGTCCTTCACCGGCTCGCAGCAGGGTGCCGACCCGCTCCTTCATTTCCCGCGCCGCCTTGTTGGTAAAGGTCATGGCGACGATGTACTGCGCACGGATGCCACAGTTCTGAATGAGGTGAGCGATCTTGCGCGTGATCACGCTGGTCTTGCCGGAGCCAGCACCGGCGAGCACCAAAAGAGGGCCGCCGACGTAGTTCACGGCTTCTTGTTGCCGGGGATTGAGTCGGGACAT